>NZ_JANUGZ010000001.1 GCF_024753205.1 Massilia aurea
GCAGCTCTTTCGGACACGACCCCAGCCGTAGGGTGGACGGCTTCGCCGTCCACGCGTCCAACGAACCTCGCTGCGCCGCGACATTAAGCCAGTTTGAACGCGTGGGCGGCTTAGCCGCCCACCCTACGGGCGTCGAGAACGAAGACGCTGTCGCCAGCGCTCGATGATGCTAGCTGCCATCCCAAGCGGATATAGAACTGCGCGGCTCTGGTGTGCGTCCCCGTGCTCAATGTCACCCGTCTGAACCCCAGCGAGAACAGCCAGTCCGTTGCCAGCAAGAGCAGCTGCTTGCCCAGCCCTTGTCCCTCGAAGCAGGGATCGACGAACAGCGCCCAGATCGACCCGCCGATCCGGTTCGCGTAGCTGAACGCGACAGTCTCGCCATCGACCAGCGCCACCCAGCCGCGCCCATCTTTCTCCAGAAAATCGGCATACATCTGCGGTGTGATCCGCGCCGGGTCGCGCAGGGCGTTCTCCGTCACCGCCAAGCGGATGCGGGACATGTGCGGTATATCGTCGAACACCGCTTCACGAAATACGGGATGCATAAACGCCAGCTTCCAAATAAAAAGAGCGCACCCTCGGGTGCGCTCTTTGCGGTCAAGCCAGGCAGAGAATTACTGCACTTTGGCTTTCTTGACCAGGGTCTCGCGATAGGCTGCCAGCTGACGCTGTTGCAGGCCTTCGGTGACTTGCTGCTTGACTTCTTCCAGCGCCGGCACCTTGGCTGCGCGCACGTCTTCCAGCTTGATGACATGGAAACCAAACTGCGATTTCACAGGCGTTTCGGTGATGGCGCCTTTTTGCAGGGCGACCATGGCTTTCGAGAACTCAGGCACGTAAGTGGCCGCGCTGGCCCAGCCCAGGTCGCCGCCGTTCTGTGCGCTGCCGTCTTTCGACTGCTTGGCCAGTTCGTCGAACTTGCCGCCGGCTTTCAGCTTGGCGATGATGCCCTTGGCATCGGCTTCGGAGTCAACCAGGATGTGGCGCGCGTGGTATTCCTTGTCGCCGATCAGCGCTTTCTGCTTGTCGTACTCGGCTTTGACGTCGGCATCCTTGACCGGGTTCTTCTTGACATAGTCCGCCAGCATCGCGTTGATGATGATGCTTTGACGGGCGTTGTCGATGGCCGACTTGACGTCGGCGCGGGCGCCGATGTTCTGCTTGTCGGCTTCCTGGATCAATACTTCACGGCTGATCAGGTCTTTCTTGATCGCTTCGCGCAGGTCAGGGGAGTCCGCAGCGCGGCCCTGGGCCACGACCTGCTTGACCAGCTGGTCGACCCGAGCTTGCGGGATTGCCTTGCCATTGACGGTAGCGGCGTTCTGCGCGAGGGCAGGTACGGCAACGACTGCAATCATGGCGAACAACAGGCTGGCTGGCTTCAAAATCATCGTTGAGATCCTATATAAACTCGAAAAGTATCGCCGCAGGCGACGAATGCCGGCGTGCAAAGCGCGCGCCGGCGACAATACATCTTACTGCACCTTTGCCTTCTTGACCATTTGCTCCTGGAAGTCACGCAGCTTCTCTTGCGCGAGCGTCTCGGAGATCTGTGGCTTGACCTGGTCCATCGGTGGCAGCTTGGTCGCGCGGGTGTCGTCCAGCTTGATCACGTGGTAACCGGCATTGGTCTTGACCGGCACGTCGGTGATCGCGCCCTTGGCGAGCTTGGTGAAGCCAGCCGCGAATTCTGGCGGCATCGTGTTCGGGGTGACCCAGTCCAGGTCGCCGCCGGTGTTGGCAGTGCCGGTGTCCTTCGAGGTCTTGGCGACGTCTTCGAACTTGGCGCCGCCCTTGATCTTGGCAATCGCTGCCTTGGCATCGGCTTCGGTGCTCATCAGGATGTGGCGGACGTGGTATTCCTTGTCGCCCGTCTCTGCCTTGACCTTGTCGTAGGCAGCCTTGATCTCGGCATCGGTCACCGGGTTCTTGGCGATGTAGTCGCGGGCCAGGGCATTGACGACGATCGACTGGCGGGCGCTGTCCATCGCTTCTCGCACTTCAGGCTTCTTGTCCCAGCCTTGCTTGACAGCCTCTTGCATCAGCACTTCGCGGGCGATCAGGTCATTCTTGACGGCTTCGCGCAGCTGCGGCGTGTCCTGGCCCTGGTTCTGGGCAACGACCTGCTTGACGACGGCGTCGGCGCGTGCCGAAGGAATCGCCTTGCCGTTGACCACTGCGATGTTCTGGGCAAAGGCCGGGACCGATGCGATGGCAACGAGGGCTAACAGCAGGCGAGCGGGCTTAAAGGTCATGTGTATTCCTGTGACGGGTTTTAACTGGACAAGAGAAGTTCAGGTGGTGTACTTATCTGTTCGATTGTCGGGCAAATTTCTTAAAACTGCCTGAAAACCCGCTTTCAGGTCAGCTCGGAAGGCGCGATGGCGTTGATGGCCAGAGCGTGGATTTCCGCCTTGTTGATCATATCGTGCACGGCATCATACACAAGACGATGGCGCATGACCAGCTTGAGGCCTTCGAAGCGCGACGACACGATTTTGACGGAATAATGGCTGCCGCCGGAGGCCGCGCCGGCATGGCCCGCGTGCAGGTGCGAGTCGTCGCTGATCTCGAGCAGGGTAGGGGCCAGCTCGGCTTCGAGCTGGGCGCGCATGCGTGGTTCGCGATCGCTTTTGTCTGCGCTTTGTTCATTCAGATTGGTCATGCGTCTTCCTCCTTGATGTATTTGTAGAGCATCATCGTCTGAATCATGATGAAGGCAAAGAATATGGCGGTAAAGCCGAACAGCTTGAAGCTGACCCAGGCGCCGGTGTCGTTATGGAAGACCACGAACGCCATCAACAGGTTCAGCAAACCCATCGCAACGAAGAACGCCATCCAGATGTAGCCGATGCGGTTCCAGAACGGCTCGGGCAGCTTCATGTTCGGTTCCATCACCGAGCGGATCAGGTTCTTTCGGTAAAACACTTGCGCGATGAACAGACCCAGTGCGAATGCCCAGTACAGGATCGTTGGCTTCCACTTGATGAACAGGTCGTCGTGGAAATAGATCGTGGCGCCGCCCGCGACGACGATCACGCCCAGCGTCAGCCACATCGCGTTGTCGACCTTGCGCCCGCGCGCCAGCAGATAACCGACCTGGCACACGGTGGCGATGATGGCCACCGCAGTGGCCAGCAGGATCGCCGACTGTGACGGCGGCACGCCGCCGCCCGCAATCAATGGCCCCAGATACTCAACGGCCATGCGATGCGCCCAGGCCTGGTTGCTGTCGCCATACTTGTAGACGCCGAAGAACAGGAGGACCGGGAAAAAGTCGAACAGGAATTTCATCGTGCAATCACTCTCAGGCCGGGTCGAACCGCATCGAGGCGGAATTGATGCAATAGCGCAGGCCGGTTGGTGGCGGACCGTCCGGGAACACGTGGCCCAGGTGCGCGTCGCAGACGCCGCAAATGACTTCAGTGCGCACCATGCCGTGGGTGCGGTCGGTCTTTTCGATCACATTGGCTGGATCGAGTGCACGGAAGTAGCTCGGCCAGCCGCAGCCCGAGTCGAACTTGGTGTCCGATTCGAACAGCGGCGTGTTGCAGCAGACGCAGCTGTAAATGCCATGCTCGTGGTGGTCCCAGAACTTGCCCGTAAAAGCGCGTTCGGTCGCCGCGTGGCGCGTGACTTCGTATTCCATTGGGTCGAGCTGGTTACGCCATTCGGCGTCGGTCTTGGTGACTTTGTCGGTCATGATGCGGTTTCCTCGTGTCTCGTTGGTGTGTTTATGAAGAGCAGCTTACTTCGAGATGCGCGGCCCAATCGGGCGGCAGCTCCGCGTAGGCGGCGTTGTCGGGTTGTTCGTCGAACGGGCGCTCGAGCACGGCCAGCAGCTTGTGCACGCCAGTAAAGTCACCGTTCTGGGCCTGTTCGATGGCCGTCTGGGCCAGGTAGTTGCGCAGGATGTACTTGGGATTGACCAGGTTCATCGCAGCGCGCCGGGTAGCGTCCACGCTGTGTTCGCTGCGCAGGCGGGTGCGGTAGATCGCCGCCCAGGCGTCGAACGAGGCGCGGTCGATGAACAGGTCGCGCAGCGGTTCATCCTGCCCGGGCGCATCCACCTGCAGGTCGCCCAGCAGGCGGAAGAACAATGTGAAATCGGCGTGGTTCGCCTGGAGCAGCTCGATCGTGTCTTCGAACAGCTTGGCGTCGCCGTCCTGGGTGCTCTGCAGGCCAAGCTTGCCGTGCATCAGGATGTCCATCTGGCGGCCGAATTCGGGCCGATACACGGCCAGGGCTTCCTCGGCCACCTCGGGCTCGCCGATCAGCGGCAGCAGGGCATTGCCCAGCGCGTAGCAGTTCCAGTGGCCCACCGGCACCTGGTTGGCATAGGAATAGCGCCCGCCCTGGTCCGTGTGGTTGCAGATATGCCGGGCGTCGAATGCTTCCATGAAGCCGAACGGGCCATAGTCGAGCGTCAGGCCCAGGATCGACATATTGTCGGTGTTCATCACGCCATGCATGAAGCCCACGGCCTGCCAGTGCGCAATCATGCGCGCGGTGCGGCGCGTGACTTCGGCCAGCAGCGCCGCGTACGGATTAGCCTCGCCGGCGAGTTCAGGATAGAACTGCCCGATGACGTAATCGGCGAGCAGGCGCAGCTCGTCCTCGCGGCCTTGCGACGCCCAGTGCTCGAACGAGCCAAAGCGAACAAATGTCGGCGCCATGCGCGCCACGACGGCGGCCGTCTCGAGCGTTTCGCGGGCGATGCCTTGCGGCGAGCCGGTCAGGGACAGCGCGCGGGTCGTCGGGATGCCCAGCGCCGCCATCGCTTCGGAACACAGGAATTCGCGGATCGACGAGCGCAGCACGGCGCGGCCGTCGCCCATGCGGGAATACGGCGTGCGCCCGGCGCCCTTGAGCTGGATTTCCATCGGGCCGGTTGGAGTGGCGATATCGCCCAGCGTAATCGCGCGCCCGTCCCCCAGCTGGCCCGCCCAGACACCGAACTGGTGGCCGGAATACACGGCGGCAAGCGGTTGCGAGCGTGGCGCCACCTTGTTGCCGGTGAAGACCTCGACAAAATCGGGGCGCTCAAGGTCCTCGACGGTCAGCCCGATCAGGGCGGCCGCAGGTTTGCTGGCCGCGATGAAATGCGGCGCCGGCAATGGCGTGGGCATCAGGCGCGTGTAAAACGCTGGCGGCAATTCGGCGAAGGAATTGTTCAGTGCAAGTTCGTCGGCAGTGATGGCAGTCCTCGTTGGCGTGGTCGGCAATGAAACGATTTTACCCGACCGCGATATTACGCGTGATCGGGCACGCCAGTTCGCGCGCGTTACACCCTGTAACGGCGCCGACCGGGAGGGGCGGCTGAAAAGCGCGCGTGTTCAATGCGGCGCTGCATCATCGAATTGCGTTGACGCCGCGCCGCATCGCACACGACACTTTCGACGTTGCTGCTGAGCTTGATAACCCTCGAACCGTGGAGCCCATATGCCTGATTACCCGATGAGTCCCCTGCAAGGCCAGATGATGGATGCACCGCTGCTGGTCTCCGGCATCATCGAATTCGCCGCGCGTCACTACGGCGATGGCGAAATCGTCTCGCGCCGCGTCGAGGGCGACCTGCACCGCTACACCTGGCGCGATGCGGCCGCCCGCTCGCGCCAACTGGCCAATGCGCTGGACAGCCTGGGCATCGCCATGGGCGACCGGGTGGCCACGCTGGCCTGGAACGGCTACCGGCACCTGGAACTGTATTACGGCGTCTCGGGCTCCAGCGCCGTGCTGCACACGATCAATCCCCGTCTGCACGCTGAACAGATCGCCTATATCGTCAACCACGCCGACGACCAGGTGCTGTTCTTCGACCTGACTTTCCTGCCGATTGTCACTGCGCTGGCGCGCACCTGCGCGGGCGTCAAGGCCTGGGTGGCCCTGTGTGACAGCGCGGCGCTGCCACGTGATACGGGCATCGACACGCTGCTGTGCTACGAAGACCTGATCGGCGCGCAGAGCGATGACTATGCGTGGCCGCAGTTCGATGAACGCTCGGCCGCCAGCCTGTGCTACACGTCCGGCACGACCGGCAATCCAAAAGGCGCGCTGTATTCGCACCGCTCGACGGTCCTGCATGCGTACGCATCGGCCATGCCGAACGCGCTCAATGTGGCGGCGCGCGATGTCGTGCTGCCGGTGGTGCCGATGTTCCATGTAAACGCGTGGGGCTTGCCGTACTCGGTACCGCTGTCGGGCGCCAAGCTCGTGTTTCCCGGCCCGGCGCTCGATGGTCGCTCGCTGTACGACCTGTTCGAAGGTGAGGGCGTGACCTTCTCGGCGGGCGTGCCCACGGTCTGGCTGGGCCTGGTCAACCATGTGATCGGGCACGATCTGGCGTTCTCCACGTTCCGCCGCACGGTGATCGGCGGTTCAGCCTGCCCACCGGCGCTGATGGACACGCTGATGGACCGGTTCGGCATCGAGGTCGTGCATGCCTGGGGCATGACCGAGATGTCGCCGCTGGGCACGGCGTGCACGTTGAACAGCGCGCACCAGGCACTGTCGCCAGAGGCCCAGCGCGCCGTGCTGCGCAAGCAGGGCCACGCCATCTATGGCGTCGACATGAAGATCGTCGACGACGCTGGTACCGAACTCGCCTGGGATGGTGTGACGTACGGGCATCTGCTGGTGAAAGGACCGTGGGTCGTGTCCGGCTACTTCCGCGAAGAAGGTGGCAACGTGCTGGTCGATGGCTGGTTCCCGACCGGCGACGTCGCGACTATCGATGCCGATGGCTATCTGGCGATCACGGACCGCAGCAAGGACGTGATCAAGTCCGGCGGCGAATGGATCGGCACCATCGACCTGGAAAACGTGGCGATGGCGCATCCGGCCGTGCTGCAGGCGGCCTGCATCGGCGTCGCGCACCCGAAATGGGACGAGCGCCCCTTGCTGGTGGTCGTACGCCGGCCCGGCATGGACGTCACGCGCGACGCGTTGATCAGCTGGTTCGACGGCAAGGTCGCGCGCTGGTGGACGCCGGACGACGTCGTGTTCGCCGACAGCCTGCCTGTCGGCGGCACCGGCAAGATCCAGAAGAACCGCTTGCGCGAAACGTATGCGCAGCACCGTCTGCCATCGGCGCAGGAGACCGAAACCTAGCTGTGCGCCGCATTTCACGCCGGGCGGGTAAAGTTGTGTCACTTTTAACAATCTTCTACTCACAGGAATTCCCATGCGCCTGCTTATCGCCCTCATTTTTCCGTGGCTGACGTTCTTCACGATCGGCCGTCCGATTGCCGGCGTCATCTGCCTGATCCTGCAAATCACGCTCGTCGGCTGGCTGCCTGCTGCGATCTGGGCCGTCTACGCGCTGAACGAGTACAAGACCGACAAGAAGATTGCCGAGGCCAGCCAGCGCGGTCAATTCTGAGTGGGTAAGCAGCATCCTGGCTTGCCCGAATAACACGTTCGTTCGTTTATTTGCGGTATAGTTGGCAGCTCGGTCATTCCCACTTTCAGGAGACGAAATCGACATGAGCGCCGACTACCAGGTGCACGGCAGCGTTGCCGTCATCACGCTGAACAATCCCCCCGTCAATGGCCTTGGCCTGGCCACCCGCACGGCAGCCGTTGCCGGCATCCGGCAGGCCGAAGCCGACCCGACCGTCACGGCCATCGTGATCACCGGCGCCGGCAAGGCGTTCTCGGGCGGCGCCGACATCCGTGAATTCACGTCCCCTAAAGCGCTCACCGAGCCGACGCTGCATACGCTGATCGCAACTGCCGAAGGCGCGGCCAAGCCGGTCGTTGCAGCAATCCACAGCGTGTGCATGGGCGGCGGCCTTGAGCTGGCGCTGGGCTGCCACTATCGCGTCGCGGCGCCAGGCGCGCAGATTGCGCTGCCCGAAGTCAAGCTTGGCCTGCTGCCCGGCGCGGGCGGCACGCAGCGCCTGCCGCGCGTGCTGGGCCTGGAAAAAGCCCTCGACATGATCCTCACCGGCGCGCCGGTCGTATCCGACAAGCTGGCCGGCACGGCGCTATTCGACCGCGTATTTGATGCGGACGTCGACCTGCTGCCGGCCGCCATCGCGTTTGCCGAATCCATTGCCGCGGTCCGGCCGCTGCCGAAAGTACGCGATCGCGCCGTCGCGCATCCGGATGCCGCCGGCTTTCTGGCAGCGGCCCGTGCGCGCGTCGATGCGATGGCAGGGCCATTCCCGGCGCCGCGCGAATGCGTCGAGACAGTCGCCGCGTCCGTCACCGCTGACTCGTTCGAGGCCGGCTTGCAGTTCGAGCGCGAACGCTTCATGTACCTGACAACGACGCCCGAATCGAAGGCGCTGCGCCATGCATTCTTTGCCGAGCGCGCCGCCGGCAAGGTGCCGGGTGTGCCCCCCGACACCCAACCACGCCCGATTGCCAGTGCGGCCGTGGTGGGCGCCGGCACGATGGGCGCAGGCATCGCGATGAACTTCGCCAATGCCGGCATTCCAGTGACCATCCTCGAGACGAAGCAGGAAGCGCTCGACAAGGGCCTGGCCGGCATCCGCGCCGTGTACGAACGCAGCGTCGCCAAGGGCAAGCTCACGGCCGACAAGCTGGCGCAGCGCCTGGCGCTAATCACCAGCACGCTGTCGTACGACGCGCTGGCACAGGCCGACATCGTCGTCGAAGCCGTGTTCGAGGACATGGTGGTCAAGGAGCTGGTGTTCCGCGAGCTCGACAAACTGATGAAGCCAGGCGCGATCCTGGCCACCAATACGTCATCGCTCGACGTGAACCGCATCGCCGCGTTCACGGGCCGGCCGCAGGACGTGATCGGCCTGCATTTCTTCAGCCCTGCGCACGTGATGAAGCTGCTCGAGATCGTGCGCGGCGCGCAGACCGGGCCCGATGTGCTGGTCACAGCGCTGGCGCTGGCGAAGAAACTCAAGAAAACGGGTGTGGTCTCGGGCGTCTGCGATGGCTTCATCGGCAACCGCATGCTCGAGCAGTATCTGCGCCAGGCGTACGACTTGCTGGAAGAAGGCGCGCTGCCGGAACAGGTCGACCGTGCGATCGAGGCGTTCGGTTTCGCGATGGGGCCATTCCGTATGAGCGACCTGGCCGGCAACGATATCGGCTGGCATATCCGCAAGCGGCGTGCGATCGAGTCGCCGGACTTTGCCTATTCGAAGCTGCCGGACCTTTTGTGCGAACAGGGCCGCTTCGGGCAGAAGACGGGCGCCGGCTGGTATGACTACCAGGCGGGCGCGCGGGCGGCCACGCCCTCAGGCACCGTCGACGCGATGGTGACGCAGTACTCGAATGAGATCGGGATCGCGCGCCGCGCCATTCCGGACACTGAAATCGTCGAGCGGCTCGTGTATGCGCTGGTCAATGAGGGTGCCAAAATCCTCGAAGAAGGCATCGCGCTGCGGGCGTCGGACATCGACATGGTCTACCTGAGCGGCTACGGCTTCCCGCTGCACCGTGGCGGGCCGATGCTGTATGCCGACATGGTCGGGTTGCGAGCCGTGTTGGCGGCAATCGAAGGCTTTGCGCGCGGGCGTAATGGGGAGGCGTGGACGCCGGCGCCGCTGCTGGTGCAGCTGGCTGCGGCGAATGGCGCGTTTAACGCCTGAAGTTAAAGTGGCTCGATGCGTGGAGGGCGTCACGCTCCACGCATCGAGCACACAACAAAATGACTAGTCGTTCGCGTAGATATTGTTGTCCTTGGTCTCCCGCACGAACAGCGCACCGATCACGAACGTGGTCAATGCAATGATGATCGGATACCACAGGCCGTAATAGATATCACCCTTGAACGCCACCAAAGCAAAGGCCGTCGTCGGTAACAGCCCGCCGAACCAGCCATTACCGATGTGATACGGCAGCGACATCGACGTGTAGCGGATCCGGGTCGGGAACATCTCGACCAGCATCGCCGCGATCGGGCCATACACCATCGTCACGTACAGCACGAGGATGAACAGCAGCACGACCAGCATCGGCTTGTTGATCGCGGCCGGATCGGCTTTCTCGGGATAACCCGCGCTGGCCAGCGCCCCGGTGACCTCTTTCTTGAGCGCCGCTTCGCTTGCTTTCGAGGCATCGTTGAAGTTCAGGTTATCCGGCGTCATGACGGCGTTGAACGACTTGAACTCGGTCGTGCCAATCTTGATCGTGGCAACGGTGCCCGCTGGCGCATCGATGCGGTTGTAGCTGACCGAGGCGGCCGTCAGCATGCGCGTGGCAATGTCGCACGATGACGGGAACTTGCGGGTGCCCGTTGCATCGATCTGGAAGCTGCAGGTGGCCGGGTCGGCCACGACGAATACGGGCGCGGTGCGCAGCGCCGTTTCCAGTGCCGGATTACCATAGTGCGTGATCGCCTTGAAGATCGGGAAGTAGGTCGCCGCCGCAATCGCGCAGCCGCCCAGGATGATCCACTTGCGGCCGATCTTGTCCGACAGCGCGCCAAAGATGATGAAGAACGGCGTGGCCAGCAGCAGGGCGATCGCGATCAGGATGTTGGCCGTCGGGTCGGCAATCTTGAGCGTTTTGGTCAGGAAGAACAGCGCGTAGAACTGGCCCGTGTACCAGACCACGGCCTGGCCCATCGTCAGGCCGAGCAGCGCCAGCAGGGCGATCTTGGCGTTTTTCGGTTTTAAAAAGGCTTCCGACAGCGGCGCTTTCGATGTCTTGCCTTCCGCCTTCATCTTGGCAAACGCCGGCGACTCGTTCATCGACAGCCGGATCCAGACCGAAATCCCCAGCAGCACGACCGAGATCAGGAACGGAATGCGCCAGCCCCAGGCCTGGAATTCTTCTTCGCCGATCAGCGTGCGGGTGCCCAGAATGACCAGCAATGACAGGAACAGGCCGATCGTCGCGGTGGTCTGGATGAACGCCGTAAAGAGGCCGCGCTTGCCGTGCGGCGCATGTTCGGCCACATACGTTGCCGCGCCGCCGTACTCGCCGCCCAGCGCCAGGCCCTGCAGGATGCGCAGCGTGACGAGGATGATGGGCGCGGCGATACCGATCTGCGCATAACTGGGCAGAATGCCGACGAGGAAGGTCGACGCGCCCATCAGCAGAATCGTGATCAGGAACGTGTACTTGCGGCCGATCATGTCGCCCAGGCGCCCGAACACGAGCGCGCCGAACGGGCGCACGATGAAGCCGGCGGCAAAGGCCAGCAGCGCAAAGATGAAGGTGGTGTTGGGGTCGCCGATGAAGAACTGCTTAGCGATGATCGTGGCGAGCGAACCGTACAGGTAGAAATCGTACCATTCGAACACGGTGCCGAGCGAGGAAGCAGCAATGACCTTGCGCTCTTCCTTGGTCAGGCCAGCGGTGGTGGTAGAGGGTGGTACAGCGCCGACAGTGTTGCCGGGTGTGATTGCCATGGCTTGTCTCCGTTCATTGTTTTGTGTTTAAGCGGAAAGGCTGATTGTTGGTCAGCCAACCCAATTTGCGCCTCGAAACTTACGCGAATCTTGCAAAATGGGTAGCCGGAAGTCCGCGCTGTAAATATGTTTTTAGTATGGTTTTGGCGAACGATCGTGCGGTCGCTATACTGGTTGCGAAGGGCAGCCAGCCCTCCCCATCATGCATACAACAGGAGCACGAATGATCAAGCACATCGTCATGTGGAAGCTGAAAGAAGAGGCCGAAGGCGCAGACCGCGCGACCAATGCAAGCGAGATGAAACGCCGGCTCGATGAGTGCGCCGCAATCGTCCCCGGCATCATTACCTTCGAAGTCACGCTGGCACAGGCCGACCTCGAAGCGACCTACGACGTGGTGCTGTATTCCGAGTTCGCCGACCGCGCGGCGCTGGCCGCGTATATCGCGCACCCGGTGCACCAGGCCGTGGTGCCGTTCATCGGCGCGATCCGCGAAGGTCGCCAATGCATGGATTACGAAATCTGACCACGCCGTGCTGACCGGAGGCCGTATGCGCACCACGCAGGAACTGTTTTCACTGGAGGGCAAGACCGCCATTGTCACCGGCGGCTCGCGCGGGCTCGGGCTGCAGATGGCGCAGGCGCTGGGCGAGCAGGGCGCGCGCCTGATCCTCACCTCGCGCAAGCAGGAAGAACTCGACGCTGCCGTCGCCCGGCTGCACGATCTGGGCATCGAGGCGAGCTGCTTTGCGGGCGATCTGTCCGACCCGGCGCACGCAACAAGCCTGGTCGAGACGGCGCTGGCGCGCCTGGGCCATGTCGATATCCTGATCAACAATGCCGGCGCCACCTGGGGCGCGCCGGCCGAGGATTATCCGCTCGAAGCGTGGGACAAGGTGATGAACCTGAACGTACGCTCGGTCTTCCTGGTATCGCAGGCGGTGGGCAAGCTGTCGATGATCCCGCGCCGTTACGGGCGCATCGTCAATATCGCCTCGATTGCCGGCCTGTCGGGCAACCCGCCGGATGCAATGCAGACCATTGCGTACAACACGTCCAAGGGCGCGGTGGTCAACTTCACGCGCACGCTGGCCGGCGAATGGGGCCGCCACGGGATCACGGTCAATGCGATCGCGCCGGGCTTTTTCCCATCGAAGATGACCAAGGGCGTGCTGGCCGCGTACGGCGCCGAAGGTCTGGCAGCCGCGGCGCCACTGGGACGGCTAGGCGACGACGAAGACCTGAAAGGCGCGGTGGTGCTGTTCGCCTCCGACGCCGGCAAGCACATCACGGGACAAATACTGGCGGTCGATGGCGGCGTCACCGCTGTCTGAACGCACGGTCAAAGGACAAGACGATGGATGATTTCAAAGGCAAGGTCGCGGTCATCACGGGCGCGGCCAGTGGCATGGGCCGCGAGTTCGCCACGGTGGCCGCCAGCCTGGGCATGAAGCTGGTGCTGGGCGACGTGCAGCGCAAGCCGCTCGAGAAAGCTGCCGAGGAATTGATGGACGGCGGCGCCGAGGTCATTGCGATGGTGTGCGATGTGCGCAAGAGCGCGCACGTGCAGGAGCTGGCCGATTCGGCGATGGCGCGCTTCGGCGCGGTGCACCTGGTGTTCAACAATGCGGGCGTTGGCGCTGGTGGCCTGATCTGGGAAAATTCGAAGGAAGACTGGGAGTGGGTGCTGGGCGTGAACCTGTACGGCGTCGTCAACGGCGTGCGCGCGTTCATCCCCGTGATGCTCGAATGCGCGGCCAAGGATCCTGCGTACCGGGGCTATGTCGTCAACACCGCGTCGATGGCGGGCCTGATCAATTCACCGGCACTGGGCTTGTACAACGTGTCCAAGCATGCGGTGGTGGCGCTGACCGAAACGCTGTATCACGACCTCAAACTGGTCGATGCGCCGATCGGCACGTCGGTGCTGTGCCCGTACTTCATCCCGACGCAGATCGCGCAGTCGCACCGCCACCGGCCGGATGAACTGCGCACCGACGAGATCATGACGGCGAGCCAGATGGCGGCGCAGGCGCTGACCGAAAAAGCTGTCGGGTCGGGGAAGGTGTCCGCGGCGCAGGTCGCGCAACTGACGTTCGATGCCATCCGCGCCGAGCGCTTCTATGTGTTCTCGCATCCGCAGGCGCTGGGCACCGTGGCCGAGCATGCCGATGCGCTGGTACATGGCCGTCAGCCGCCCGATCCGTATGCGGCCACGCCGCACCTGCGGGATATCCTGAAAGTGGGGCTCAAGGGGCGGCGCTGAGCGGCCGCTCTTTGCCGCATCAAGCCGCAGCTTGCTCGCCCGGCACCACGACGCGCTCGTGCAGGTCGGGCGCGCCATTCAGGTACAGCTTGACCACCGTCGACGTGCGCGTGCCGTATTCCTCGGACTCGATGCAGACCGACGACAGCATCCGCTCCATCTCGAGCGGCACGCCCGTTTCCGGCAGGCGCAAGTCCGGTGCGCGCGTCGTGTCGGCCAGCATTTCAAAGTACGCATCTTCCGGCGCGCCCTGGCACAAGAGGCTCGCGAACTGCGCTTTCGTGCGCAGTACTTTCGGCCACGGCGCATCGAGCAGACCGTTCGAGATGCCGTAGATCCGGCCGCGCTCGAGCGGCTGGCCGTTACGTGGGTCAGACTGCCCGCGGTTCGAGTACCAGTACAGCGTCTCGCCGTCGCCCAGTACCAGGTTGTAGCCATTGTAGTGGTCCGGCTGAGCCGCGAGCTGCGCGACGTAGGCGCCCGCATCGAGGTCACCGGCCAGGTAGTCGGCCACCAGCGCGCCGCGTGTCGGCGCATCGGGCTGACGTTCTCCCGGGCTGCGGATATTGGTCAGTGCGGCAAAGCGCGGGCCGTTCGGGCCCGTGAGTGACACGCCCATCCAGCTGCCGCCGCCTTGCAGATCGCGTCCGGCGATCACGTGCGGATGCTCGGGCCAGGGCGCCGCGGGCAGGGCCGGGCGGTCATAGAATTCATCGCGGTTGGCGGCGGCAATCACGGGCACGCCAGGGACGACGTGCCATGCAAAGACGATCAGGCACATGGCGGCAACTCCGTAAAGACTTCGACACGGCGCGGGCCGGCCAGCAGGGATTCGAATCCGGCTTCGTCGACGGCGCGCGCGAGCGCGGCGTCAAAGCCGGCGGGGACGGACGGGTAGACTTCCATCCAGGTTTGCAGGCCATCCTGGTTGCCGGGCCGGCGCTTGAGCTGTACGCTCACGCCTTCGCTGGCGACGAGGGCCGCCTGCATCGCGCGCACCAGCGGAGCCAGTTGCGCGGTGTCGGCGTCGCGCACCTTGTAATACACGTACAGGTCGGAGACGGACAAATCGGCCATCGTCAGTCGTCGATCGCGTCGAGGCTGTACGGCATCGGCAGAAAACTCACGCGTGCGCCGGTGGCCGAGCCCAGGCGCACTTCTTCCGTCAGCTGCGCCAGTTTGATTTCGACCAGCGCGTCGGCGCCACCGATGCCGTTGGGTGCGGCATTCACAACCATGCCGCATGGCTGGCTCGGGTCGAGGGGCGAAAAGACTTCATTGCCGGCGCGTGCACCCGCGTCGTCGATACGGGCCAGCGTCGCGCGGCGCTTGATTTTGCCGAGGTACTTGGTGCGTGCGACGATTTCCTGGCCCGGATAGCAGCCTTTCTTGAAATTGACGCCGCCGAGCAGCTCGAGATTGATCATCTGCGGGACGAACTGTTCCTGCGTGGCCGGGCCCACCTGCGGCTCGGCCGCGTGGATCGTTGCCAGTTGCCAGGCCTGGTCGCCGCCGACGGCGAGCTGCGTGCCCAGTGCGGACAGCGCAGCGCTGGCCGTCTCGGCCGACGTGAGCCACAGGTAGCGCGGCGCGCCGAGCGCATCGTTCAGGCGCAGCACGGTGCCGAACGCACCATCCGTCTTGGTCATCGGCGTGGCCGGCAGCGTTGGCACGATCTGGCCGAGCGCCGCTTGCGCACGGGCGCCGCCCAGACCGAGCACCGTGGCGAATGGCGCCACATCGGTTGCATCGACGAGTTTGGCCTTGGAGCGCATGACGAACATCGACAGCCGTTTCTGCAGCGGCGCCTGGATGGCACGCGGCAGTTGCAGGTACACGGCATCATTGTTGCGCCACATCAGGAAGGTCGCCTGCAGGCGGCCCTTCGGCGTGCAAAAGCCCGCGAAGCGCACGTCCGTCGCCGTCAGGTGCTCGACGTCGTTGGTCAGTTGCGTGTGCAGGAATTTCGCAGCGTCGTCACCGCTCACGGCGATCAGGCCCTGGTCGCGTACCGTCGCGATGAAGCCGGCGGTCACATCGTCGAGCGTGAGCTGCGGGCCTGTGTCGATGGGCTGTGCGGCGACCGCGAGCTGGTCGTGACCGGATGCTGGCGAAGGCGTGTTCTGGATGTCTGTCTGGGTCGTCATCAAAATCCGCTTATATTTAGGCAATTAGGCTTTATCATTACGGCCTCATTATAGAGTTGTGTGGAAAATCGCGCCGGGCGCGGTCCATTTCGCACGTTGACCGCGCAAAGACATGGCACTGATAAAAAAATTACTCGTTACCGGCGTCATCGTTTCTGTCGCCGCCGCCAGCGGCTTTGCCTGGTGGACCAAGCAGGCCTTGCCCGTCCCCGGCGCGCCCATTGAATTTTCGATCAACCCCGGCAGCGGCGTGGCCGCCAGCGCGCAGCAGATGGCCGCCGCCGGCGTGCCCGTCAACCCGACGCTGTTCGTGCTGCTGGCGCGCTTGACGGGCGACGCGGGCCGCATCAAGGCCGGCAGTTATGAGCTCAAGCCGAACACGTCGCCACGCGGCCTGTTGTCGCAACTGGTGCGCGGCGAGTTCGCGCAAGAAGCGGTGACGATCATCGAAGGCTGGAGCTTCAAGCAGATGCGCCAGGCGATCAGCAGCCACACGCGCCTGAAGCACGATACCGTCAAGCTGACCGACGCCGAACTGATGGCGAAGATCTCGACCGAGTACAAGGATCCGGAAGGCCTGTTCTTCCCCGATACCTACCTGTTCGCGAAGGGCTCGTCCGAGATCGAGATCTACCGCCGCGCGCACCAGGCCATGCTGGCCCACCTGAACGAAGCCTGGGAAAAGCGCAACAAGGAACTGCCGTACAAGACGCCGTACGAAGCGTTGATCATGGCCTCGATCGTCGAGAAGGAAACCGGGCAAAAAAGTGAACGCACGATGATCGCCGGCGTGTTCGTCAACCGCCTGCGCACCGGCATGCTGCTGCAGACCGATCCGACCGTCATCTACGGCATGGGCGACGCGTTCGTCGGCAAGATCGCCAAGAAGGATCTGCTGACCGACACGCCGTACAATACCTATACGCGCGGCGGCTTGCCGCCCACGCCGATCTCGCTGCCCGGTCTGCAATCGCTGCAGGCCGCGCTCGCGCCGGCCGACACACCGGCGCTGTATTTCGTCTCGCGCGGCGACGGCACCAGCCAGTTCTCCAGCAATCTGCCGGACCATAACCGCGCCGTGAATCGCTACCAGCGCGGGATCACCACCCAATGACAGAAGGTTGTTCCATGCAGGGCAAGTTCATCACGTTCGAAGGCATCGACGGCGCCGGAAAATCGACCCATATCGGTTTCGTCACCGATTTTCTCGCGAAGCACGGCAAGACCGTGGTCGCTTCGCGCGAGCCGGGCGGCACGCCGCTGGGCGAAAAGCTGCGCGACGTGCTGCTGCACGAAACCATGCATCTGGAGACCGAGGCGCTGCTGATGTTCGCCAGCCGCCGCGAGCATATCGCGCAGGTGATCGCGCCAAGTCTGGCGATGGGCCACTGGGTGCTGTCGGACCGGTTTACCGATGCCAGTTTTGCGTACCAGAGCGGTGGCCGTGGCCTGTCGCGCGAGAAGATGGAAGCGCTCGAGGCGTGGGTGCATCCAGCGCTGCAGCCTGACCTGACGCTGCTGTTCGACGTGCCGCTCGAGGTGGCGCGCGAACGGCTTGCGGCCTCGCGCACGCTCGACAAGTTCGAGCGCGAGCAGGCCGAGTTCTTTGCCCGGTGCCGCGCCGAGTACCTGCGCCGCGCGGCGCAGTTCCCGCAGCGCTTCGCGGTCGTCGATTCGACGCGCAGCATCGAGGCGATCCAGCGCGAACTCGCGGCTGTTCTGGAGCGCCTGCTGTGACGATGTATCCGTGGCAGCGCGCGGCCTGGACGCAATTGCAGGCGCTGCGCGCGCGGATGCCGCACGCGATCCTGTTCCACGGCCCGGCCGGCACCGGCAAGGCTGACTTCATCGAAGCGTTTGCCCAGGCGCTGCTGTGCGAGAACGCCCGGCCTGACGGCCAGGCGTGCGGTGTCTGCGCATCGTGCGGCTGGTTCGCCCAGCACAACCATCCCGATTACCGCCGCGTGCGGCCCGAAGCACTCGAAGACGAGCCGGGCGCGGGCGACGAGGAAGGCGACGGCGACCGTAAATCGAAGTCGACCAAGGCGCCGTCGAAAGAAATCAAGATCGAGCAGATCCGGGCCCTGGCCGATTTCATGAACATCACGACGCACCGCCAGGGCTTGCGCGTCGTGGTGCTGTATCCGGCCGAGGCGCTGAATACACCGGCGTCGAACGCGCTGCTCAAGACACTGGAAGAACCGCCACCGGGCACCGTGTTCCTGCTGTCGTCCAATAGCCTGGACCGGCTGCTGCCGACGATCCTGTCGCGCTGCCGCAAGTTCGCACTGCCGATGCCGTCGCACGACGACGCGCTGGCGTGGCTCAACGCGCAGAGCGTGCCGGATGCCGACAGCTGGCTGCGCGAGCAGGGCGGGGCGCCGCTGGCGGCGCTGGCCGCGTCGGCGCACGGCAGCCGTGAAGAACTTGACGTGCTGCTCGCGTTTCTGGCGCGACCGGCGCCGGATGCGGCGCTGCGGGCGGCTGACAAGCTGGCCAAGGCCGAGCTGCCGGCATTGGTGGCGTGGACCCAGCGCTGGCTGTACGATGTATTCTCGTACAAATTGTCGGGCAAGATCCGCTACTACCCGCGCTATCAGAAAGAGCTGGCGGCGCTGGCCGGCAGGGCGCAGACGAACAACCTGCTGCGCGCGATCAAGGCCATGAACGAACGGCGCGGGGTGGCCGATCATCCGCTGTCGGCAAAATTATTTGTCGAGGACATGCTGCTTGAGTACACTGGCTGCTGTACATGAGAGGATCACGATGAGCGCCAATCCGCCAGATGCAACCGCAGCCCAGGCCCCGCGGCCGTCCGTGCTGTCGCTGGCGATCAAGGAGAAAGCGGCGCTCTATGCGGCCTACATGCCGTTCCTGCGCAATGGCGGCATGTTCGTCCCGACCAGCAAGCCGTACCAGATCGGCGACGAGATCTATCTGATCCTGGCGCTGATGGACGATCCGAACAAATACCCGATTGCCGGCACCGTTGCCTGGATCACGCCGGCGGGCGCCAACAACAACAAGGCGCAAGGCATCGGCGTGCATTTCCCGGCCGACGAATCGGGCCAGCGCGCCCGCCAGCGCATCGAAGAAATCCTCGGCGCCGCGCTGCGCTCTTCGCGCGCTACCCATACTTTGTAACTAACCAAATTCTGTAACTAACCCATTCCTGCTGCATGCCTTCCTACGTCCATCGCCTGGCACGACGCGACGACCTGCCGGTCATCGTCGATATCTATAATTCCACCATCGCCTCGCGCGACGTGACGGCCGATACCGAGCCGGTGTCGGTGCAGTCACGCGAAGCCTGGTTCAACGAGCACACGCCCGACCGGCGCCCACTGTGGGTGATCCACGATGCGCTCGATACGAGCGAACAGCCGGCGGTCATTGGCTGGCTGTCGTACTCGAACTTCTACGGCCGGCCGGCGTATTCGGGCACGGCCGAAGTCTCGATCTATATCGCCGAAAGCGCCCGTGGCCGGGGCCTCGGGCGCTACTGCCTGGAGCTGGCAATCGCGTTCGCGCCCGAGGTCAAGGTGCACACGCTGCTGGGCTTCATCTTCGGCCACAATGCGCCGAGCCTGGCGCTGTTTGGTAAATACGGCTTCGAGACCTGGGCCAACTTCCCGCGCGTGGCGAACCTCGATGGCATCGAGCGCGATCTGATCATTCTGGGCAAGCGCGTGGCTTGACCACGACCGTGGCGCCCGTGCTGCGGCCGGGCGCCTCGCGTACAATGGCGGGATGTTTATCGATTCCCACTGCCACATCAATTTTCCGGAACTGGCCGCCCGCATGCCCGAGGTGCTGGCCAAGATGGCCGAGAACCAGGTCACGCATGCCCTGTGTGTGTCGGTCGACCTGCCGGACTTTCCGCAAGTGCTCGCGCTGGCCGAGCAGTATCCCCATATCTTCGCCTCAGTCGGCGTGCATCCCGACTACGAGGACACGCCTGAGCCGACCGTGCAGCAGCTGGTCGACCTGGCGGACCATCCGAAGATCGTCGCCATCGGCGAGACGGGTCTGGATTACTACCGCCTCAAGGGCGATCTCGACTGGCAGCGCGAGCGCTTTCGCGTACACATCCGCGCTTCGCGTGAAACGCGCAAACCGCTGATCATCCATACGCGCGCCGCCAGCGAAGACACGATCCGCCTGATGAAGGAAGAGGGCGCCGGCACCGACGCCGGTGGCGTGGCGGGCGTGATGCATTGCTTTACCGAGTCGCTCGAGGTGGCGCAGGCTGCCATGGAGCAGGGCTTCTATATCTCGTTCTCGGGGATTGTCACCTTCAAGAGCGCCAAGGATCTGCAGGCGGTCGCGCTGGCGGTGCCGCTTGAGCGCATGCTGATCGAGACCGATTCGCCGTATCTGGCGCCGGTGCCCTTCCGTGGCCGCATGAATGAGCCAGGGTATGTGGCGCACGTGGCCGAGTACATCGCCACGCTCAAGGGCGTATCGCTGCGCGATGTCGCGGCGCAGACGAGCGAGAACTTCTTCAACCTGTTCCAGACAGCCAGGAGCTGACGCATGCGGATTGTTCGTTCGATGGCGCGCGTGTGCGCGGCCGGTTTGCTGAGCGTGGTGGCCGTCGGTGCCATCGCTGCCCAGGCGCCTACTGAAAAGCAGGTGTCGTCGTTCTTCCGCGCCGTGCAGATGGACGATGCGAGTACCGTGCGCAAGATGGTCGGGACGATCGTCAACGCCAACGAACTCAATCCGCTGGGCGGCGAGCCAGCATTGGTGCTGGCGATCCGCGAAGGCTCGGCGGCGGTCGTGCAGGATCTGCTGGCGCATCCAGGCACCGACCTGGAACGCAAGGCAGTCAACGGCAACACGGCGCTGATGATGGCAGCGTTCAAACGCGATGGCGACACGGTGCGCGCGCTGCTGGATAAGGGTGCCAAGGTCAACCAGCCCGGCTGGACCGCGCTGCATTACGCAGCCGCCAGCGGTGACGCAGCGATCGCGCAACTGCTGATCGAGCGTGGAGCGAAGCTCGATGCACTGTCGCCACGCCCGTCCGGCGCCGTGACGCCGTTGATGATGGCCGCGCGCGAGGGGCAGGACGGGATCGTGCGCCTGTTGTTGGCCAAGGGCGCGAATGCGGGCCTGAAGAACACCGAAGGCTTCACCGCCGCCCAGCTGGCAAAGCAGGCCGGGCACGACAAAGTGGCCGGGCTGTTGTCCGGCCGCTGACGGGCGGCAAACTGCGTCGAGATTGAATTGGGCGTTATTTGCCCCTCACCTCGACAGATTGCGTGCAGGAAATAGTATCCATAATAGTCCTACGGTCCCACTACACAGGACGACGAGGATAATCATGCTGAACGAACGCGAAATCGAAAGCTGCTACCTGGGGCAGTTCATTCCAGTCCACTACCATCACAATATGCTGATGGACCAGAACCGGATGCACAGCTTCAAGTCCGCCATCCACTACTCGGTTTTCCCCGGCGCCAAGGTGCTGGAACTGGGCGGCGGCACGGGCGTGCTGTCGTTCTTCGCGGCGCAGAAAGCGTCGAAAGTCTATTGCGTCGAATACAACCCGGACATGGTGCGTGAAGCCCGCCGCTTCCTGGCCATGAACCCGAACGGCCACAAGGTCGAAGTCGTCCACGCCGACGCATTCGACTACCTGCCACCGGAACCGGTCGATGTCGTCATCTGCGAAATGATCCACGTGGGCATGCTGCGTGAAAAACAGGTCGAAGTGATCGAGTCATTCAAGCGCCGTTACCTGGCAAAATTCGGCGGCCCGCTGCCGCTGTTCATGCCAGAAGCCGTCATCATGGCCGTCCAGCCGCTCCAGCAGGAATACGACTTCGATGGCTTCTACGCTCCGATCGTCCAGTTCCAGGAAACGGGCGTCGTCCAGCCCGGCACCATCGAGCTGTCGCAGCCCGCCGTCTACAGCATCATCGACTTCGGCCAACCGGTCGACAGCCTGATCGCCTGGGAAGGCTCGGTCCTGATCGAACAGTCCGGCACCCTGAACGCCATGCGCTTCGTGACGAAAAACGTCCTGGCCATCGTGCAGGAACAAGCCACCACGATCGACTGGCTGAACCACTACATGACGCTGCCGCTCTACACGCCTATCACCGTCAAAGCCGGCGACCTGCTGCGCCTGTCCTTCGCCTACCGCGCCGGCGGCTCCATCCCGTCCCTGCAAGCCTCGATCCAGGCCGACGTCATCACGCAGACCGTCACCGAACAAATCCCCGAATACGCCTAACCCCAACTAGTAACCCCAACTAGGGTCAGTGTCGAATTGTTTGACAACTTCAGTAAATCAGTTGCTCAATAATTCGACTCTGACCCCAATTGATGGGTCATTGCTCGATGGATAAATAGGGTCAGTGTCGAATTGTTTGCCAACTGCAGAAAATCAGTTGCTCAATAATTCGACACTGACCCTAATTGTTTGGATTGAGCCATGTGGCTATTGCTTGCGCCGTTTATCGGGATTGGCGACCGTTCGTGGTGGGAAAATGACCATGCGTCGGATGGGGATGGCCTTCTGAATATGCTGGCGGGTACAGTGCCTTCATGTTCAACGTGGAGGCAATATGCTGAGTTTTCTGGTGTGGGTGCTGCTGTTGATGGTGTGCTGGCCGATTGCGTTGCTGGCGCTGCTGGTTTATCCCGTTGTATGGCTGTTGCTCCTGCCGTTCAGGTTGCTGGGGATCGGTGTTGATGCGGTGTTCAGTCTGCTCAAGGGCATTGTCATGCTGCCGGCGCGGGTGTTGGGGCAGCGGTCGGGTCACTGATAACGTTATGGCATGACTGAGTGTTGGGCAATTAACAGACGCTTCGCGCGCGATCTTCTACTGTGAAGATGCTCGCTTTCATCCGAAAGCAAACATTAAATAGAGGAAATAATATGCGCCTGGATATCTACCGCCGAGCTGAACATGATGGCAAGTTTTCGTACCTGGCCGTGCCGGAATCGAAAAGCATTCCTGAAGAAGCCACCAACACCGATTGGGAAGTCCAAGCCCAGGGTTACAAGGTGGAAGACAATGCCGATGCCATCAAGGATTTCGACATTGAACACCTGAGCGACCAGATCGCCGAAAAAGGGTATGCGATCACCTCGGTGACGCACTAAGATTTTCCCGGCGGGCCGTCAGGTCCACCAACGTTCCTTCATCGGCAAGCGCGCAATTCGCCTCTTGCCGATGCGCCGGCATCTCTCTCTGAGAACCTGGCCCGCCCGCAACGGCCCCATAGCCGTTGTGGTATTCTGCGTCCTCGATCAAGCAAGCCAGCCACGCGATGCGCTGGGACGGAGGATGGTATGAAGTGGGTTGTTGTCGGTTTTTACGTGTTATCGATCCTGCACATCCATTTCCGCGGTCGCGTCCGTCTACCGTTTCGTCGCCAGATTTTTGATCACTCGTCGTTCATGGCGCCGATCAATATCTTCATGCACAAGTTCTCGCGCGTACCCAATACGCCGTTCACGCCGCTCTCCGAATTCCCCGAACTGGCTCGCCTGCAAGAAAACTGGCCGATCATCCGCGCCGAAGCCGAGAGCATGCTCGCGCTCAAGAAGATCAAGGCTGCCGAGCAGAATGACGATGCCGGTTTTAACTCGTTCTTCAAGAATGGCTGGAAGCGTTTCTACCTGAAATGGTACGACGCCAGCCACCCGTCGGCCGAGCGCCTGTGCCCGCAGACCTATGCATTGTTGCAGTCGATCCCATCGGTGAAGGCCGCGATGTTCGCCGAGCTGCCACCCGGCGGCAAGCTGAATCCCCACCGCGATCCGTTCGCCGGCTCCATGCGCTACCACCTGGGCCTGGCCACACCAAACGATGACCGCTGCTTCATTGAAGTCGATGGCGAGCGCCATAGCTGGCGCGATGGCCAGGGCGTCGTGTTCGACGAAACCTATATCCACTGGGCTATCAACGGCAGCGACAGCGACCGCATCATTCTGTTCTGCGACGTCGAGCGTCCGATGCGCTATCGCTGGATGCAAAGCGTGAACCGCTGGCTCGGCCGTAACCTGATGACCGCTGCCGCATCGCCTAACGAAACGGGCGACCAGGTCGGCCTGGTCAGCAAGCTGTTCCGCATTTCCTTCTACATGGGCCAGTACCGCCGCCGCTTCAAGGCGTGGAACAAGACCGCGTACAACATCACGCGCGTGGCCCTGGTCGTCGCACTGGCCGCATTCATTTACTGGATCTGACGTACGCCAACCGCGCTGATAAATCAGACGACACGACAAGCCATTGTAGCGAAACCGGTATATTTACCGATCTCGCTACAATGGCTTTTCTGTTTTCACCTATCGGAGAAGTCCATGGCAAAAGTACTGGTTCTGTATTACTCGACCTACGGTCACATTGAAACGATGGCCAACGCAGTGGCCGAAGGCGCGCGCGGCGCTGGTGCAACGGTCGACGTGAAACGCGTCCCCGAAACCGTCCCCGAAGACATCGCCAAGAACGGCCACTTCAAACTGGAGCAGGCTGCGCCCATTGCGAAAGTGGATGAGCTGGAGCACTACGACGCGATCGTCATCGGCGCGCCGACGCGCTACGGCCGCATGCCTAGCCAGATGGCGGCCTTCCTCGACCAGACCGGCGGCCTGTGGGCGCGCGGCGCCCTGAACGGTAAAGTGGGCGGCGCCTTCACCTCGACCGCTACCCAGCACGGCGGCCAGGAAACCACACTGTTTTCGATCATCACGAATCTGATGAATCTTGGTCTGACCATCGTCGGCCTGCCATACAGCTACCAGCAGCAGATGACGCTCGACGAAGTCGCCGGCGGCAGCCCATACGGCGCGACGACGATTGCCGGCGGCAAGGGTGAACGTCAGCCGAGCGAGATCGACCTGGGCGGCGCGCGCCACCAGGGCAAGCTGATCGCCGAGACCGCCGCCAAGCTGTTCGGCTGATCGGGCGAGCGCCACTGCCATGACCGATCTCTCCGCATTCCCCATCACGAAACAATGGCCGGCGCAGCATCCGGACCGGCTGCAGTTGTATTCGATGCCGACGCCCAATGGCGTCAAGATTCCGATCATGCTGGAAGAGATCGGTCTGCCGTACGAAGTGCACAAGGTCGACTTCGCCAAGGACGACCAGCATTCGCCGGCCTTCCTGTCGCTCAATCCGAACAACAAGATCCCGGCGATCATTGACCCGGACGGTCCCGGCGGCCAGCCGCTGCCGCTGTTCGAGTCGGGCGCCATCCTGATCTACCTGGCGGACAAGACTGGCAAGCTCATGCCCCTGGACCCGACCGCGCGCTATCAGGTCATCCAGTGGGTGATGTTCCAGATCGGCAGCGTGGGGCCGATGTTTGGCCAGTTGGGCTTCTTCCACAAGTTCGCTGGCAAGGATATCGAGGACAAGCGTCCACGCGATCGCTATGTCGACGAGTCACGCCGCCTGCTGGGCGTCATCAACGGCCAACTGGCGCAGCACGCCTGGATCGCGGGCAACGACTTCACCATCGCCGATATCGCGATCCTCCCCTGGATCAATGGCCTGCTGAATTTTTACGAAGCAGGGGATCTGGTCGGCATCAAGGACTTCCCGCACGTGTCGGCCGCGCTCACGAAATTCCTTGCGCGCCCGTCCGTGCAAAAAGGGCTGAAGATCCCGGCATAATCAAGCCGGCAAATCCGCCTCAGTAAGGACTGGCCGTCGGCCGCACGATCAGCTCGCTGACATCCACGTCGGCCGGCTGATCGATCGCAAACCCGATCGCCCGCGCGATGGCCTCCGGCTTGATCGCCACCTTGCGAAACTCGCGCATCGCCTCGCGCGCAGCAGGATCCGAGATCGACTCGGCCAAGTCCGACTCCACGACGCCAGGCGACACCAGCGTCACGCGGATCGCGCCGCCGACCTCTTGCCGCAAACCCTCGGTGATGGCCGCCACGGCAAACTTGGTGGCGCAATACACCGCCGCTGTCGGGCTCACCGCATACGCGCCGATCGACGCGATATTGATGATCTGACCGCTGCTACGCGCCTGCATGCCGGGCAGCACGGCGGCAATCCCGTGCAGCACGCCGCGGATGTTCACGTCAATCATCTGGTTCCACTCGTCGATCTTCAATGCGTCGAGCTTCGACAATGGCATGACGCCCGCATTATTGATGAGGACATCGATTCGGCCATGGCAGTCGAGCGCGAAGTCGGCGAACGCTGTCATGCTCTCCATGCTGGTGACGTCGAGCCTGGCGACGTCGGCAATGCCGCCGGCCGCGCGGATGGCGCTTGCCAGCGTTACCAGTTGTTCGACGCGCCGCGCGCCGAGGATGACGCGGTGGCCCTGCGCGGCAAGAAAACGTGCGGTGGCTTCACCGATACCGCTGCTGGCGCCCGTGATGAGGATGACTTTCGATGCGTGTTCCATGCTGTGCTCCCTGGTGTGTTGACAGTAGCGCAAGTATGGGCATCGGGCGTGGCGTTGCCCATGCCGAAACCTCGGCATCGATTGCACGATCCTCCGGAAATGAATAACCGCGCCCGCAGGCGCCGTTTGATTGGCAACAATAAGCCGGCAGCAGCCGGTCAGGCCCGCGGCCGCTGGCGATGGAACGTCAACGGCGTGTACGACACGGCCGATGGTGGCGGCTGCTTCAGGATGTTCGAGCGCATCGCACCCACCACGTGCATCTCGCACGGTTTGCAATCAAAGCGCAGTGTGTAGCGGTCTTCTCCGCTGACCAGCGTCATCGGCTCGGCCTTCACCTGGCCCTGCACGCCTTGCACGCCCTTGGCTTGTTTCGGGCACAGATTGAACGAGAAGCGCAGGCAGTGCTTGGTGATCATCAAGGAGACTTCGCCGGCTTCTTCATGCGACTCGTACGCGGCGTCGATCAGCTGCACGCCATGCTTCTGGTAGAACGCGCGTGCCTTGTCGTTGTAGACATTGGCCAGGTAGCTCAGCTGCACATCCGGATACACCGGCGGCGGCGTGGTCGCCGACTTGCGCTCGGGCCGCTGCCAGGCCGCCAGGCGCGCCGCTTCGTGCGCCGCAATGGCGTCGCGCCGCAGCGCATTGATCGCCGCGCTCGGCACGAACCACGGCTGGCTCAGCTTGAGCTCGACATGGCCCGCTTCGAACATAGTGTTGCCGAGTTTGGCAACGCTGGCGCGCAATCCCGCATCGGCCTGCGCGGCCTGCGTCGCCGGCTGCAGGGCAATTGCCGCCGCTGCATGCGACGCGATGCCGTCCTCGTCGATGATGTCCAGGCGCAGTCCATCCGGCTGTTCGCTGAGCACCAGTTCCAGCGCTACCTTGCGCTCGGATGATTTCTTGTTGAGCGTTGCTTCCCAACCGTGATCGCGGTTGCGGTGGATGACGGTGCCGACCTTCAAGCCCGCCAGCGTCTGCATCGGTTCGTTCGGATAGACACGCCAGCGCTGGCCATCGGGCTCGTCGCCCAGCTTGTCGGCCTTGTTGGCCTGGATGCCGACCGTGTCGCGCTTGTACATATAGTTCAAGCCGTCGCCGTTGGCCATTGGCGCGCTAGTGACGACATCGAAGCTGTCGCCGTTCAGGCGCGCCACGATGCCCAGTTCCACGCCCACGTACTTCGGTGAATCGAACGCGCCGATATCGGTCAGGCGGCCCTGCGCGAAATACTCGGTATGGCCGCGGTGGAAGTTCTTGTCGACGTCCGGCGTGAACATCACGCGCGTGCGGCCGCTCGAGGCGCGCACGAATTCCGGCCGCTGGTCCAGCAGTTCGTCGAGCAGCAGACGGTAGTGGGCCGTGATGTTTTTCACGTAACCCATGTCCTTGTAGCGGCCTTCGATCTTGAACGAACGGATGCCGGCATCGACCAGTGCGCCCAGGTTGCGGCTCTGATCGTTGTCTTTCATCGACAACAGGTGCTTGTCGAACGCAACCACGCGGCCCTGGCCATCGCTCAGCGTGTAGGGCAGGCGGCAATTTTGCGAGCAGTCGCCACGATTGGCCGAGCGGCCATTGTCAGCATGCGAGATATAGCACTGGCCCGAATACGCCACGCACAGCGCGCCGTGCACGAAGTATTCGAGCGGCGTGTCGGTCACCTGATGGATCTTGCGGATCTGCTCGACCGTCAGTTCGCGCGCCAGCACCAGTTGCGAAAAACCGACGTCGGCGAGGAATTTCGCTTTCTCTGGCCCACGAATGTCGCACTGGGTACTGGCATGCAGCTGGATCGGCGGCAGGTCGAGCTCGAGCAAGCCCATGTCCTGGATGATCAGCGCATCGACGCCGGCCTCATACAGCAGCCAGATCTGCTTGCGCGCCAGCTCGAGTTCGCTGTCGTGCATGATGGTGTTCATCGTCACGAAGATGCGCGCACGGTAGGCGTGCGCGAACTGCACGAGCCCGGCGATGTCTTCGAGCGGGTTGCTGGCATTGTGCCGCGCCCCGAATGCCGGGCCGCCGATATAGACGGCATCGGCGCCGTGCAGGATCGCCTCGCGCCCGATCTCGGCGGTTTTGGCGGGCGAGAGCAGTTCAAGCTCGTGGGCTAGCAATGACATGGGGAATCCTTCGATGCGAAGACCGGGATTATAGCCAGTCGGCGCGCTGCCGTCATGTGCCGCGACGTTGCAGCGCCCGCCGAAGCTGGAGGATGTTAGCGCAATCCCAAGCGTTGCTGTGCTAACATCAAGCCCATTTCCCTGGCCTTGAAAACAATCCCGACATGAGTAAAGTGACGCTCGACAGCATCCGTGAAGCGATGGAACACGGCAAGCCAACGATGGTGGACGTCGCCAAGCTGGCCGGCGTCTCCGCCATGACGGTCTCGCGCGTCATGAACGGGAAAACCCTGGTGCGTGAAAGCACAAGGCGCAAGGTCGCCGATGCGGTCGCAGCTCTGAACTATACGCCGAACCAGGAAGCGCGCAATCTGGCCGGTTCCAAGCCCATCCGCGTCGGTTTCTTGTACAGCAACCCGAGTGCTGCCTACCTGAGCGAATTTCTCGTCGGCCTGCTGAACCAGTCGGGCCTGAACAATGTCCAACTCTTCGTCGAGAAGTGCGAGGCGGGCAACCACGAAACCGAACACACGCAGCGCCTGATCGACAATGGCCTCGA
This sequence comes from Massilia aurea, assembly GCF_024753205.1. Taxonomy (GTDB): domain Bacteria; phylum Pseudomonadota; class Gammaproteobacteria; order Burkholderiales; family Burkholderiaceae_D; genus Telluria; species Telluria aurea. Next base: position 28,842 of record NZ_JANUGZ010000001.1, read on the forward strand.
TGGCGTCATCTTGCCACCGCCGCTGTGCGACAGCGAAGCCGTGCTGGGGTGCGTGGAACGCGCCGGCATTCCCGCTGTCGTCGTCGCGTGCGGTTCGCCCGCACCGGGCCTGGGGGCAGTGAGCATCGACGACTACGATGCCGCCCACTACATGACGCGCCACCTGATCGCCCTGGGTCACCAGCGCATCGGCTTCATCGTCGGCCACCCGAACCAGAGCGCCAGCGCGCGCCGTCTCGACGGCTACCGCGCCGCGATCACCGAAATGAACGCCGACGCATCCGACGAACTGGTGGTGCAGGGGATGTTTACCTACCGCTCGGGCCTGGACGCGGCCGAGCAGTTGCTCGCGCTTGCCGAGCGGCCGACGGCGATCTTTGCCAGCAACGACGATATGGCTGCCGCCACGGTCGCCGTCGCCCACCGCCTGGCGCTGGATGTGCCGGGCGATCTCACGGTCACGGGCTTCGACGATACCGCGCTGGCCACCACCATCTGGCCCGAGCTGACGACCGTGCGCCAGCCGATTGCCGAGATGGCGCGCGAAGCGGTGCAGGCGCTCGTGCGGCGCGTGCGCGCAATGCGCGAAGAAGAACCGGCCGAGCCAGAGCAGACGCGCATGGACTTTGTCCTGGTGCGGCGCCAGTCTGACGCCGCGCCACGCGTGCGCCCGCCGGCGCGCTTGCCTGCAGCAGCGCGGAGCCTCTGACAAAGGTACCGTCCCGGCCTCAGAAGGGGCAGGGACCATCTCCTGGCGTGTCTGCAAACGCCGCATTCTTTGCCGTTCCCGCTCCCCTGCAAGCATTCCAATAATTCGTTGACAACCGTCCGAACAGAAGTTTAGACTGCAATGGTTGCGCTAACAATTCTGTTAAAGGATTGTTGTGACGCACATTAAAATAATCAAAAAGCATCAGGAGACGACCATGCAAGACCCGCACACCCGGCTGCCCGCCGGCGTGGCTGCAGCCACGCTGCGCCGCGCGCCTTCCCGTCACACCTCCTGAGTACCGGTTTGTCCCGGCTGCCCGCGCCACGCTGCTTTGCATCCGTCTTCGCAGCCGTCTGCGCGCCCGCCAGGACCCGTCACCACGAACGAGAGAAAACATGACCGCATCTTCCGTCAATGCGCTGCCCGGCACGCTACCCGACGCGCTACCCGCTGACATCGCGTCGGCCCTGCTGGTTGGCCGTGTCTGGCGCCCGGCCCCGATCGACGGCCCGGCAGTCGTCGCCGTGCGCGCCGGCCGCATCATCGACATCACCCACCACGCAGCCACCGTCGCCGACCTGTTCGAGCGCGATGCCGCCGACATGCTGGCGATCGTCAAGAGCGCCGAAGGGGACGACCTGGGCGACGCTGCCAGCCTGCTGCAAGCCGCGCTGGACGGCGGTCTAAGCGAGGGCGGCGTTCAGCTGCTCGCGCCGTGTGACCTGCAGGCCATCAAGGCCGCCGGCGTGACGTTTGCTGTCAGCCTGCTCGAACGCGTCATCGAAGAACAGGCCAAGGGCGATCCTGCCCGCGCCTCTGCATTGCGCACGGAACTGCAGGCGACCATCGGCACCAACCTGGCCGAGATGGTGCCGGGTTCCAGCGCCGCGATGCGTCTGAAAACGGAGCTGAGCGCGCGCGGCCTGTGGTCGCAATACATGGAAGTGGGCATCGGCCCCGACGCCGAAGTCTTCACCAAATCGCAGCCGATGTCGTCGCTGGGCCATGGCGCCGTCGTCGGCCTGCACCCGTCGTCGCACTGGAACAACCCGGAACCCGAAATCGTGCTGGCCGTAAACAGCCGCGCCGAGATCGTCGGTGCCGCACTGGGCAACGACGTCAACCTGCGCGACATCGAAGGGCGCAGCGCGCTCCTGCTTGGCAAGGCCAAGGACAACAACGGCTCGTGCGCCATCGGCCCGTTCGTGCGCATTTTTGATGGCGACTTCACGCTCGACACGCTGCGCAGCTGCGAAGTGAGCATGCTGATCGAAGGCGCGGACGACGGCTTCACGCTGGCCGGTTCGAGCCGCATGCGCGAGATCAGCCGCGACCCGCTCGACCTCGTGGCCCAGACCTGCGGTGCGCATCACCAGTACCCGGACGGCTTCATGCTGTTTTTGGGGACGATGTTCTCGCCGATCAAGGACCGCGGCGCCGCCGGTGGCGGCTTCACGCACCACCCGGGCGACAAGGTCACCATCTCGACCCCGGCGCTGGGCGCCCTGGTCAACACGGTCGGCCGCAGCGACACCATTGCGCCATGGACCTTCGGTGTGCGCGCGCTGTACCAGAACCTGGCGCGGCGCGAACTGCTGGCAGGCCGTCCAGCATGACCCCTCCTGACGGCGCGCCCCACGTTTCGCTTTCCGATCCGCTTCAAGATAACCGCGAGTTCACGATGCACGATTCAACACCAGATTCCACCCCCGCCGCACTGGTCTACGCGACCTATCCCGACCTGCGCGACAAGCGCGTCGTCATCACCGGTGGCGGCACCGGCATCGGCAGCGAACTGGTGACGGCGTTTACCGGCCAGGGCGCGCAGGTCTGGTTCCTCGACATCGCCAAAGAAGCCTCGACTGCGCTGGCCGACTCGCTGGCCGGTTCCGCGCACAAACCGCGCTTCCTGCCGTGCGACCTGACCGACCTCGATGCGCTGGCCGCGACCTTTGCCGCCATCGAAGCCCAAGCCGGTGGTATCGACATCCTGCTCAATAACGCCGCCAACGACGACCGCCACGGCATCGACGACGTCACGCCCGACTACTGGGAAAGCCGGATGGCAGTCAATCTGCGCCATACGTATTTCTGCAGCCAGGCAGCAGTGGCGATGATGCGCCGCCAGGGCAGCGGCGTGATCCTCAATTTCGGCTCCATTTCCTGGTACCTGGCGTCGAACCAGCTGTCGCTGTACATGATGGCCAAGGCGGCGATCGAGGCGATGAGCCGCGGCCTGGCGCGCGACCTTGGCGCCGAGAACATCCGCGTCAATACCGTCATCCCGGGCGCCGTGCGCACGCCGCGCCAGCAGGCGCTGTGGCACACGCCAGAAGAAGAAGCACGCATCCTGGCTGGCCAGTGCCTGCCGCAGCGCGTCGAGATGCAGGACGTGGCGGCGCTGTCGCTGTTCCTGGCCTCGAACAACGCGCGCCGCTGCAGCGGCCGCGAATATTTCGTCGACGCTGGCTGGTACGGCGCATGAGCGGCGCCGTGCACTGCCTGTGGGACGTCAAGGCCACGCTGGGCGAGGGCGCCTTGTGGGATGCGGTCCGGCGCAAGATCTGGTTCGTCGACATCAAGGGCCGTCGCATCCACTGCTGCGATGAAGACGGCGGCGCGCGCCAGAGCTGGGATGCGCCGTCGCAGATCGGCTTTCTCGCGCCGAGCGACGATGGCGGCATGGTGTGCGGGCTCGAAGATGGCCTGTACCGCTTCGCCGAGAACGATGGCGCGTTCATCGCGCTGGCCCGCGTCGAAGCCGACCTGCCGGGCAACCGCTTCAACGACGGGCACGTCGATGCAGCCGGGCGCCTGTGGTTTGGCTCGATGGACAATGGCGAGAGCGAGGCCACCGGCAAGCTGTACCGCTTCGACGGCGCCGGCCAGCCGGCACGCGCGATGGACGCCGGCTACATCATCACCAACGGTCCGGCCATCAGCCCGGACGCGACCACGCTGTACCACACCGACACGCTGGCGCGCACGATCCACGCCTTCGACCTGGGCCCGGACGGCGCGATCCATGGCAAGCGCCTGTTCGTCACGCACGAAGGCAGCGGCCATCCGGACGGCATGGCAGTCGACGCCGAAGGTTACCTGTGGGTCGCCGTCTTCGGCGGCTGGCGCATCGACCGCTACGATCCCCAAGGACGCAAGGTCGATGAGGTGCGCTTCCCATGCGCGAACATCACCAAGCCGGCCTTCGGCGGCGACGATCTGCGCACCGTGTATGCCACCACCGCGCGCAAAGGTTTGAGCGAGGCCGATCGGCTGGCGCAGCCGCTGGCCGGTGGCCTGTTCACGTTCCGCGCCGAGACGCCGGGCCTGCCGCAACATGCGTTGCACCTGTAACGCGCACTGGAGAATCACCGCATGACCAAGCAATCCACCTTCCGTTTCCGCTCGCAGGACTGGTTCGACAATCCGGAGCGGATCGACATGACGGCGCTGTACCTCGAGCGCTTCATGAACTACGGGATCACGCCCGACGAACTGCGCTCGGGCAAACCGATCATCGGCATCGCCCAGAGCGGCAGCGACATCACGCCGTGCAACCGCATCCACCTGGAACTCGTCAAGCGCGTGCGTGACGGTATCCGCGACGCCGGCGGCATCCCGATGGAATTCCCGCTGCACCCGATTTTCGAGAACTGCCGCCGCCCGACTGCGGCGCTGGACCGCAACCTGGCCTACTTGGGCCTGGTCGAGATCCTGCACGGTTATCCGATCGATGCCGTGGTGCTGACGACCGGCTGCGACAAGACCACGCCGGCCCAGCTGATGGCCGTGTCGACGGTCGACATGCCGGCCATCGTGCTGTCGGGCGGCCCGATGCTCGACGGCTGGTTCGACGGTGAGCTGGTGGGGTCGGGCGCGGCGATCTGGAAGGCGCGCCGCCAGCTGGCCGCCGGCTCGATCGACGAACAGAAATTCATGAACATCGCCACCGCCTCGGCGCCGTCGGCCGGCCATTGCAACACGATGGGCACGGCGTCGACGATGAACGCCGTGGCCGAAGCGCTGGGCATGTCGCTGACCGGTTGCGCCGCGATTCCCGCGCCATACCGCGAGCGTGGTCAGATGGCGTACGAGACGGGCCGGCGCATCGTCGGCCTTGCGATGGAAGACGTGCGCCCGTCGAACATCCTGACGCGCGACGCGTTCCTCGATGCGATCGTCGTCAACGCGGCCATCGGTGGCTCCAGCAATGCGCAGCCGCACATCATGGCCATGGCGCGCCATGCGGGCGTGGAGATCACCACCGAAGACTGGATGACCTACGGTTACGAAGTGCCGCTGCTGCTGAACATGCAGCCCGCCGGTAAATACCTGGGCGAGCGCTTCCACCGCGCGGGCGGCGTGCCGGCCGTGATGTGGGAACTCGATCAGGCCGGCCTGTTGCGTTCGGATCGCCTGACGGTGACGGGCAAAACGCTGGCGCAGAATATCGACATGCTCCAGACGATGGACCGCGAGATGATCCGCCCGTTCGCCGATCCGCTCAAGGAAAACGCGGGTTTCCTGGTCTTGAAAGGCAACCTGTTCGACTTTGCGATCATGAAGACGAGCGTGATTTCGCCAAGCTTCCGCGAACGCTACCTGGCCACGCCTGGCGCCGAGAACTGCTTCGAGTGCAAGGTCGTCGTGTTCGACGGCTCGGACGATTACCATGCGCGCATCAACGACCCTGAACTGGGCATCGACGAGCACACGATGCTGGTCATCCGCGGCGCCGGTCCGATCGGCTGGCCCGGTTCGGCCGAAGTCGTCAACATGCAACCGCCCGATGCGCTGATCAAGCGCGGCATCAACAATCTGCCGACACTGGGCGACGGGCGCCAGTCGGGCACCTCGGACAGCCCGTCGATCCTGAATGCGTCACCTGAAAGCGCGGCCGGCGGCAATCTGGCGCTGCTGCACACGGGCGATATCGTGCGCGTGGACCTGGTGCATGGTCGCTGCGACGTGCTGCTGTCGGACGCTGAACTCGAAGCGCGTAAGCTCGACACGCCGCCGGCGATCCCGCCAAGCCAGACACCGTGGCAAGAGATTTACCGCGCCACGGTGGGCCAGCTGCACACGGGCGCCTGCATGGAACTGGCCTTGCCATATCGGGCCGTGGCCGGCGCGATGCCGCGGCATAACCACTAAACCGCAGTTTGTACGATGACTAAAAGTGGCATTAATAGCCATTCTTGAGCAGAATGTCGGAACTTCGCCTGGACCCTACCGTCCAGGCGTCGAAAATACACTGGAGACAAGCATGAAAAAACTCATCACGGCAGTCGGCATCGGTTGCGCAATGCTGTTCGCATCCGCCCCCGCCATGGCCGACGCCAAGAATCCGAAGATCGGCTTTTCGATCGACGACCTGCGCCTCGAGCGCTGGACCCGCGACCGCGACTACTTCATCGGCGCGGCCGAAAAGCTGGGCGCCAAGGTCTATGTGCAGTCGGCTGACGCCAGCGAGCAGCGCCAGATCGCCCAGATCGAGAACCTGATCTCGCGCGGCGTGGACGTGCTGGTCATCGTGCCGTACAACGCGACGGTGCTGAACAACGCGATCCGCGAAGCCAAGAAAGCCAAGATCAAGGTGCTGTCGTACGACCGCCTGATCCTCAATGCTGACGTTGACGCTTACATCTCGTTCGACAACAAGGCCGTGGGCGAACTGCAGGCGCAGTCGATCGTCGCGCTCAAACCAAAGGGCAGCTACTACCTGCTGGGCGGCGCGCCGACCGACAACAACGCCAAGATCCTGCGCGAAGGCCAGATGAAGGTGTTGCAGCCGCTGATCGACAAGGGCGACATCAAGGTCGTCGGCCGCCAGTGGGTGAAGGACTGGAGCCCGTCGGAAGCGATGGCCATCATCGAAAATGCGCTGACCGCCAACGGCAACAAGATCGACGCTGTCGTGGCTTCGAACGACGCCACCGCAGGCGGCGCGATCCAGGCCCTGTCGTCGCAGAAGCTGGCCGGCAAGGTCCCGGTCTCGGGCCAGGACGCTGACCTGGCCGCCGTGCGCCGCGTGATCGCCGGCACGCAGTCGATGACGGTCTACAAACCGCTGCGCAATATCGCCACCAGCGCCGCGACGCTGGCCGTGCAACTGGTCAGGAACGAAAAGCCTGCCTACAACGCGCAGCTGAATAACGGCTTCAAGCCCGTCAACACCATCCTGCTCAAGCCGATCCTGCTGAACAAGGCCAACGTCGACATGCTGGTCAAGGACGGCTTCTACACCCAGGGCCAGCTGGCCGGCAAATAAGCGGGCATCACCCTGCTACAGCGCCCGCGCCTGCGGGCGCACCGGCTGGCGAGCCTCGCCGGCCGATGGTCCAACGTCTTGAAACGAGTCTTTCGATGGCCGGCTATCTGCTTGAAATGAAGGGAATCGCCAAGCGATTCAACGGGGTGCCTGCGCTCGATGGCATCGACCTGGCGATCCGCCCGGGCGAGTGCATCGGCCTGTGCGGCGAGAACGGCGCCGGCAAATCGACGCTGATGAAGGTGCTGTCGGCCGTCTATCCGCACGGGACCTGGGAGGGCGAGATCGTCCTGGATGGCCAGCCTTTGCGGGCGCGCTCGGTGCGCGAGACCGAGGACGCCGGCATCATCATCATCCACCAGGAACTGATGCTTGTGCCCGAACTGAGCGTGGCCGAGAACATCTTTTTGGGTAATGAAATCACGCTGCCTGGCGGGCGCATGGATTATCCCGCCATGAATCAGAAGGCCGCGGAGATCCTGCGCGGCCTGAAGCTGCCGGACGTGAACGTGGTGCTGCCGGTGAAGCACTACGGCGGCGGGCACCAGCAGCTGATCGAGATCGGCAAGGCCCTGAACAAGAACGCGCGCCTGTTGATCCTCGACGAGCCATCGGCATCGCTGACGGCGTCGGAGATCGCGGTCCTGCTGGACATCATCCGCGACCTGAAAAGCCGGGGCGTGGCCTGCGTCTACATCTCGCACAAGCTCGAAGAAGTGGCGGCCATCTGCGACACGGTGGTCGTCATCCGCGACGGCAAGCATATCGCCACCACGCCGATGGAAGCGATGAGCGTCGAGCGCATCATCAACCAGATGTGCGGCCGCGAGATGAGCCAGATGTATCCGTCGCTGCCGCATCCGGTGGGCGAGGTGGTCATGGAGGCGCGCAACATCACCTGCTACGACCCGGAGCAGCCGGGCCGCAAGAAGGTCGACGACGTCTCGTTCCAGGTGCGGCGCGGCGAAATCCTCGGCATCGCCGGAATCGTCGGAGCCGGGCGCACCGAACTGGTCACCGCCATCTTTGGCGCGTACCCGGGCAAGCACGAGGGCGAAGTCTGGCTCGAGGGCCGCAAGGTCGATACGTCCGAACCCCTGAAAGCTATCCGCGCCGGCTTCGCGCTGGTGCCCGAAGACCGCAAGCACCACGGCATCGTGCGCGACCTGTCGGTGGGCGAGAACATCACGCTGTCGGTCCTGCCGCGCTTTTCGCACGCGAGCCGCATCGACGACCACGAAGAAGCGGGCGCCGTCAGTGAGCAGATCAGCAGGCTGGCTTTGAAGACCGCCACGCCGGCCCTGGCCATCACGTCGCTCTCGGGCGGCAACCAGCAAAAGGCGGTGCTGGCCAAGATGCTGCTGACCGGGCCGAAAGTGCTGATCCTGGACGAACCGACGCGCGGCGTGGACGTCGGCGCCAAGTTCGAAATCTACAAACTGATGCTGGAACTGGCGGCGCAGGGGATCGCGATCATCATGGTCTCGTCCGAACTGGCCGAAGTACTGGGCGTGTCCGACCGCGTGCTGGTGATGAAGGAAGGGCGCCTGAACGGCGACTTCGTCAACCAGAACCTGAACCAGGAAACCGTGCTGGCCGCCGCGCTGGGCCAGGCGGCGGCGGCACCGTCGATTCCACTTCACGCATGACAACCACAATCACACAATGACCATGATGACGTTCAAACGCATTTTCACGCAGTACAAGATTCTGGCGCTGCTGGTTGCAATCGCACTGATCTGGGCCTTCTTCAGCTGGAAGACGGACGGCGGCTTTACCTCGGCGCGCAACCTGTCGAACCTGATGCGCCAGATGTCGGTGACCGGCATCCTCGCCTGCGGCATGGTGTTCGTCATCATCGCCGGCGAGATCGACCTGTCCATCGGCTCGTTGCTGGGTCTTTTGGGTGGCATGGCCGCCGTGCTCGATGTCACGCACGGCTTGCCGTTGCCGCTGTCGGTCATCATCGTGCTCGGTGCCGGCCTGTTGTGCGGGTTCCTGAACGGGTATCTGACGGCGTATGCGGGCATACCGTCCTTCATTGTCGGCCTGGGCGGGATGCTGGCCTACCGCGGGGTCGTGCTGGGGCTGACCGGCGGCGCCACCGTGGCGCCCGTCTCGCCAGGCATGGAACAGCTGGGCCAGGCCTATCTGCCGCCGCTGTGGGGCAGCATCCTGGGCATTGGACTGTTCGTGCTGACCTGTGTGCTGGTCTGGCGCCAGCGCGCGAGCCAGGCGCGCCACAAGCTGCCGGTGATCCCGATGTGGCGCTCGGCGCTGCGCGTGGTCGTGGCTGGCGCGGTGCTGGCCGGGCTGATCTCGACCTTCAACAGCTACGAAGGCATTCCGCTGCCGGTGCTGATCCTGCTGGTGCTGCTGGGCGTGTTCAGCTACATCGCGCGCCAGACCGTGTTCGGCCGCCGCATCTACGCGGTGGGCAGCAATATGGAAGCGACGCGCCTGTCCGGCATCGACGTGCGCAAGGTGAAGCTGTGGATCTTCGGCCTGATGGGCCTGATGTGCGCGCTGGCTGGCCTGATCAACACGGCGCGCCTGGCGGCCGGTTCGCCGTCGGCCGGCGTGTCGGCCGAGCTCGACGTGATCGCTGCCTGCTTCATCGGCGGCACGTCGATGCGCGGCGGCGCCGGCACCGTGCATGGCGCGCTGGTCGGCGCACTCGTGATGGCGAGCCTGGACAACGGTATGTCGATGCTGGACGTGGATGCGTACTGGCAAATGATCGTCAAGGGGCTGATCCTGACACTGGCCGTGTGGCTGGATGTCGCGACGCGCGGCAACACTCGTTAAGCTTCATTGGATTTATCGCTGCCAGCGCACCAATTGTCCGATGTGAGCCACGCACTTTGGCGCGTTTTTGATCGCTGTTAAATCGGGCAATCGTGCGCGCGCCATCCGCCGGTTCTTTTCCTACACTCGACTGAACATGTACAGCTTTTTGTTCAGTCGGGGGATGCGATGAAAACCCATAGTGGTGCCAGGAGAAGGTTTTTAAAAACCGGTATCGGGGTCACTGCCTCACAGTGGTTTCCGGGCCTGGCGGCGGCCCAGGCCGGTGGTGGGCCGCGGCTCGAATGGCAGCAATTCAAGACCACCAATCAGTATCCGGCCTTCGTCAATGCCATTGCGACGATGCGCGCCAACGCCAATCAGGCCAGTCCCGGCTCACTGTCCTACTGGTCCAATGTGCATGTCAATACCTGCCCGCACGGGGTCCCGTATTTCATTTCGTGGCACCGCGGTTACCTGTATCACTTCGAGCAGCAGTTGCGCTCGGTATCAGGCAATCCGGCTCTCACACTGCCGTACTGGAACTATTACGCGTACGCGACGTTGCCAGCGGAATTTACCGATCCGGCGCCCGGTAACCCGTTGTACGTGCCCCGGCAGAGTGCAAACGTTCACAGCGCACTGAGCCTCGCGCCATTCGCATCGGCGGTGCGCAATTTTCAGCGCGGCAAATACAATGCGTTCGAGCCGAGCATCGAAGACGTGCACAATCCCATTCATGATCTGATTGGCGGGGTCATGAGCACGATGCAGTCACCGCTCGACCCCATCTTTTTCCTGCACCACGCCAGTGTCGATCGCTTGACGCATGCATGGTCTCTGCTAGCGGGCAAGGCCATGCCCAATTCAGCGAATCCGTATTCGTCGACCAACAGCGATGTCTACTGGGCAGGCAACCATGTGTACGCGACCGGTCTGAGCATCGAGCGCTACAAGACCAGAATCCCCGGCTGGCTGGGCACGACGTATGCGTCCAACGCCGTGCCGACGACGTTGCCGCCGCTCCCTGCCGCGGCTGCTGCCCGCGCTGCGCTGTTGGAGCGACCGCCGTTCCAGTCGTTCAGGACGGTGGCGGGGCGCCGCCTGTCGAGCACGCGCCGGTCAGTGAGTGGCGTGGCGCAAGTGCCTTTCGATGAGCAATCGGTGTCGGTGCTGTTGCGACTGGCGAAAAGCGATGCCGCAGAACTGGCGCGGGTGGTTGCGTTGTGCCGTGATGCTGGTGAGCCTGATGCCCGGCAGATGCCGGGGACGATCAAGCTAGTGTTTGACAACTTGTCCGTGGGCACAGCCGCGAAGAAGGGTGGCTTTTTCTATGCGCTGTATCTCGACATGCCGGCCGTGATCGCGTCGCAGACGGAGCGTGAGGCATCGCTCATCGGCACGCTGGGCGCATTCCAGATCGCTGCCGCAGCGCACCACGGCACGCCCCGGATCGAATTCGATGTGTCGTACCTGCTGGCACGGCAAGACCGCGTCAATTTCGGCGAGCTCGCATTGTCCTGGTTGCGGGTCGATGGCGATCGTCCGCCGGCCGGGAAGGTTATCCTGGCCAACGAGATCCGGGTCGAACTCGCTTTCGCCCCGGACGATGCGCACATGCTGTCAGGGGATGCCGAGGATATCGAACGGCAGCATCTGTAGACGGCCAGGCAGACCAGGGCCGCGGTGTTGGTCCGCAGCCCCGATCCGTGTTGGTTGTACTTACGCAGGCAGCTTCAGTTCGCCATTGATCAGGCGGGCGATCCGCAGCGGATTGCCGTCCTTCAGTGCATCGGGCAGCAGGCCGGCCGGCACGTCCTGGTAGCACACGGGGCGCAGGAAGCGCTCGATGGCGGTCGCGCCCACCGATGTGCTGCGTGGATCGGTTGTGGCCGGGAACGGGCCGCCGTGTACCATCGCATGCGCGACCTCGACGCCGGTCGGGAAGCCATTGAACAGGATGCGGCCGACCTTGCGTTCCAGCAGCGGCAACAGGGCGCCGGCCAGCGCATGGTCGCTCGCGACCGCATGCACCGTGGCCGTCAGCTGGCCTTCCAGGTGGCGCGTGACGGCCAGCAGTTCTTCTTCATCCTGGCAGGCGATCAGCAGCGAGACCGGGCCAAAGATTTCTTCTTCCAGCGCCGGATTGGCCAGGAACGTGGCGGCGTCGCATTCGTACAGCGCCGCTTTCGCTGCGCAGCCCGCGCCTTCGCTGCTGCCGTGCGCGACGAGCGTCACGCCCGCGATGCCGGCGCGAATGCCCACCGCGTCCGTATAGGCGGTGTGGATGCCTGCGGTGAGCATCGTGCCCGCCGGCTTGAGCTGCAGCGCTGCCGTAGCCGCAGCGCGGAACGCATCGAGCTGCGGTCCGGCCACGCCAATCACCAGGCCCGGGTTGGTGCAGAACTGTCCCACGCCCATCGTCAGCGAATCGACGAACGCGCCTGCCAGCGCAGCGCCACCAGTGGCCAGCGCGCCTGGCAGCAGGTAGACCGGATTGATGCTGCTCATTTCGGCATAGACGGGGATCGGTTCCTTGCGGCGGCTGGCGATCTGCGCCAGCGCCAGCCCGCCTGCGCGCGAACCGGTAAAGCCCACGGCGCGAATCGCAGGGTGGCTCACAAGGTCACCGCCGATCATGTTGCCTTCGCCAATCAGCAGCGAGAACACGCCTTCGGGCATGCCGCAGTCGAGCGCTGCCTGCAACACGGCCTTGCCGACCAGTTCGGACGTGCCCAGGTGCGCATTGTGCGCCTTGACGACGACCGGGCAGCCGGCGGCAAGGGCCGAGGCGGTGTCGCCACCGGCCACGGAAAACGCGAGCGGGAAGTTGCTGGCGCCGAACACGGCGACCGGGCCCACGGGGATCTTGCGCATGCGCAGGTCCGCGCGTGGCGGCGTGCGCTCGGGCAGGGCCGAGTCGAGCGTCGCTTCGAGGAACAAGCCGTCGCGCACGACCTTGGCGAACAGGCGCAGCTGACCGACGGTGCGGCCGCGCTCGCCTTCGAGGCGCGCCGTCGGCAAACCGCTTTCCTGGCTGGCGCGCTCGATCAGCGCCGGGCCCAGGTCGAGGATGCGCTGCGCGATCGTTTCAAGAAAATTGGCGCGCTCTTCCAGGCTCAGGGCGCGATATGGCTCGACGGCAGCGTCGGCCAGCAGGCAGGCACGGGCCAGGTCGTCGGACGTGGCAAGACCGAACGCGGGTTCAAGTTCCTGCTTCGTGCCCGGGTTGTAGGCACGCACGGTGCCGGCTTCGCCGCGCACGATGCGCCCGCCAATGATCATTTCTCCGTTGATGTTCATGCAATCTCCTGTGTTGAATTCGTGTAGGTCGCCAATGTTATACGCAATCATGACTGCGTGGAGAAGTTGGCCGACATCCCGGTTCGTATCCTGAAATTTATTTGTTAGCGCGAACATTCTGCTTGCCAGCACCGGCTGGATTGTTTAGCATGGTTTGCAGCAAGCTAATAGTCGCACCCACACGCGACACATAAAAACAATCAGGAGACACAATGCCTTCCACGTACGCGCGCCAGCTTGGCGTGTTCGTGGGCGCGGTCGCGGCCATCGTCGTCGGGGCCGCCGCCACGGCCACGGCCACCGTCACGAATGCAGCGACCACGACGCCATCCTCTGACGCTGGCGTATCGGTGACTGTAGCAACTGCATCGACCATCGCCTATGCCTGGGACAGCGTCGCCATCGGTGGCGGCGGATTCGTGACGGCGGTAGTGCCAAGCCGCAGCGAGCCGGACGTCGCCTACGCGCGCACCGACGTTGGCGGTGCCTACCGGTGGAGCGCAAAAGAGGGCCGCTGGTATCCGCTGCTCGACTGGGTCGGCGAAGACCAGACGGGCTTCCTGGGCATCGATGCGCTCGCGGTCGACCCGCACAACGCTGGCAACATCTGGCTGCTGGCCGGTATCGCTTACCTGAACGGTGGCCGCACCGCCATCCTGCGCTCGACCGACTATGGCAAGACCTTCGACGTCGTCGATGTCACTGCTCAATTTAAAACGCATGGCAACGGCTTCGGCCGGCAAAACGGGGAACGACTCGCCGTCGATCCGGGATCACATCAGTCATTGAATACCCGCCTGTACCTCGGCTCCCGCCGCAACGGCCTGTTCACCAGCAACGACGCCGGCAAGTCCTGGCAGAGAAACGACGCGCTGCCGGTCACGACGACGCCGAACGACGTTGGCCTGAACATCGTGCTGCCCGATCCTGCCAGCGTGAAGGCCGGCCACGCACGTCGGGTGTTCGTCGGCGTCTCGCGCTTCGGCAGCGTCGGCCCCAACCTGTACCGCAGCGACGATGCCGGCGCGAGCTTCCAGCCGGTGACAGGCGGGCCGGCGGGCCTGATGCCGCAACGCGCCGCGCTCGATGGCGCCGGCAACCTGTATATCGCCTATGCCGACGGCGCCGGCCCGCATCCGGACAAAAGCGGTACCGAGCCGATGCAACGGGGCCAGGTCTGGCGCTACGCGCTTGCCAGCGGCGCCTGGACCGACGTCACGCCGGCCGGCTGGACGCGCCCGTTCGCCGGCATCAGCGTCGATCCGGCCAACCCGCGCCGGCTCGTCGTCTCGACCATCAACACGTTCATCCCCCAGGGCGACGCCAAGGGCGACCGCATCCTGGTGTCGAACGACGCCGGCGCCAGCTGGACCGACGTAATCGGGCGCGGCTTCCAACGCGACGCCGCCGGCGTGCCATGGCTCGAAGGGCACGCCATCCACTGGGCCGGTTCGGTCGAATTCGATCCCCGCGATCCCCGCGCGGTCTGGGTCACGTCCGGCAACGGCATCTTCCGCACCGCGAACATCGATGCCGTCCCGGCTACCTGGACGTTCACGGTGGAGGGCCTGGAAGAGACGGTGCCGCTTGGCCTGGTGAGCATGGCGGGCGCGCCGCTGGTGTCTGCGATCGGCGACTACGACGGCTTCGTGCACGACGACCCGCCGCGCCATGGCCGCATCCACAAGCCGGAAATCGGCACCACCACGGGCCTGGACGCGGCGGCGCGCCGGCCCGGCACCCTGGTGCGTGTTGGCGACGCGATGCTGGTCACGCGCGACGGCGGCGCCAGCTGGAACAAGACGCCAGCGATGCAGGGCAAGCGGGGCCAGATTGCCATCTCGGCCGACGGCGCAACGCTCGTGCACACGCCGCAGGACTCGACGACCTCGTTCCGCTCCGGCGACACGGGCGCGACCTGGACCCCGGTCGCCGGCCTGACGGGCAAACGGATGCGCGCCGTGGCCGATCCGGTGCGGGCGAACGTGTTCTACGCGTATGATGACAAGGCTCTGGTGGCCAGCAGCGACAGCGGCGCCACGTTTACGGCGCGCGCCAGCCTGCCTTCGGGCGGCTCGCGCCTGATCCGCGCCGCGCCCGAACGTGAAGGCGACTTGTGGGCCCCGCTCAAGCAGGGGGGCCTTGCGCGCTCGATCGATGGCGGCGCCAGCTTCAAGCCGGTATTCGATATCGACTATTGCGGCGCGGTCGGCTTCGGCAAGGCTGCACCGGGCAAAACGTATCCGACGGTGTTCATCTGGGGCAGCGTGAAGGGCGTGCGCGGCATCTACCGCTCGCTCGACACGGGCGCCACCTGGCAGCGCATCAACGATGACGCGCACCAGTACGGCGGCCCTGGCGACGGCCACTTCATCGTCGGTGACATGAACCGCTTCGGCGTTGTCTACATGAGCACTGCCGGACGCGGCATCGTGCACGGAAAGCCTGTTACCCAATGACTCTGCATCACACGCTGCGCCTGGCGCTTGCCGCCACCAGCCTTGGCTTCGGCCTGACCTTTGCCGGCGCCGCGCTGGCCGCACCCGACCTGGTATTGCGCTACAACGCGCCCGCGCAGGACAACGACACCGGCTGGGAGAAGGAAGCGCTCCCGATCGGCAATGGCCGCATCGGCGCCATGGTGTTCGGCCAGCCGGGCCGCGAACACCTGCAGTTCAACGACATCACGCTGTGGACCGGCGACGACAAGACGATGGGCGCGTTCCAGCCGTTTGGCGACGTGCTGGTCGACCTGCCGGCCCATGCGACGGGCGTGACGAATTACCGCCGCTCGCTAGACCTGGTACGCGGCGTGCACACCGTCACCTACACGCACGACGGCGTGAACTACAAGCGCGAAGCCTGGGCCAGTTATCCGGCGCAGGTGATCGTGCTGCGCCTGTCCGCCGACAAGCCGGGCCGCTACACGGGCAGCGTCGCGCTGACCGACCGCCACGGCGCCAACCTGGCCGTCAGCGGTAACCGCCTGTACGCGGCGGGTACGCTGGCCGGCTTTGTGTTGCCCGACCAGGCGCCGAGCACGAACGTGATGTCGTACGCGAGCCAGGTGCAGGTGCAGAATGACGGCGGCAAGCTGGCCGTGGACGGCAAGCGGATCGGTTTTACGAATGCGAACTCGGTGACGCTGGTGCTGGGCGCCGGCACCAGCTTCGTGATGGATCCGGCGCGCCGCTTCGAAGGCGGCCACCCGCTGGCGCGCGTGACGCAGCAAGTGAGCACGGCCGCCGCACGCCCCGTCGACGAGCTGCGCGTCGAGCACGAGCGCGATCTGGGCGGCCTGCTCAAGCGCGTCGAGCTCGATCTGGGTCCGACGCTCGCGGAGCGCCGCGCGCTGCCGACCGATGCGCGCCTGTTGGCCTATACGCGCGAAGGGGGCGATCCGGAACTCGAAGCCCAGTATTTCCAGTACGGCCGCTACCTGCTCACCGCCAGCTCGCGCGGCTCGCTGCCGGCCAATCTGCAGGGCCTGTGGAACAACAGCTATGCGCCGCCATGGAATGCGGACTACCACACCAACATCAACGTCCAGATGAATTACTGGCCGGCCGAAGTGACCAACCTCTCTGAGCTGGCCGAACCGTTCTTCGGTTTCGTGAACGGCCTGGCGCCGGTCTGGCGCCAACAGACGGCGCAGGAATTCAAGGGCAAGGATGGCAAGCCAATACGTGGCTGGACGCTGCGTACCGAGTCGAATCCGTTCGGCGCGATGGGCTACCTGTGGAACAAGACGGGCAACGCCTGGTACGCCCAGCACTTCTGGGAGCATTACGCGTTCACGCGCGACGAGCGCTTCCTGCGCGAGACCGCTTACCCGATGATGAAAGAGGCCGCCGCGTTCTGGCAGGACTACCTGAAGGTGCTGCCTGACGGACGCCTGGTGGCGCCGCAAGGCTGGTCACCCGAGCACGGCCCGGTGGAAGACGGCGTCGCCTACGACCAGCAGATCGTCTGGGACCTCTTTAACAACACGGTCGAAGCGGCCGGCATCCTGGACATCGATCCCGAACTGCGCGCCGAGCTGACCAATATGCGCGACCGCCTGGCCGGCCCGCGCATTGGCAGCTGGGGCCAGCTGCTCGAGTGGCTGGACGAAAAGCATGACCCGGTGCTCGATACGCCGCATGACACGCACCGCCACGTGTCGCACCTGTTCGCGCTGTTCCCGGGCCGCCAGATCGGGCCCGTCAAAACGCCGGAGCTGGCCGCTGCCGCCAAACGCACGCTCGAAGCACGCGGCGACGCTGGCACCGGCTGGTCGATGGCGTGGAAGATGGCGTTCTGGGCCCGCCTGCACGACGGCGAACGCGCCCACCGCATGCTTCGCGGCGTGCTGGCCGCGCCGGGCGCCCGCGCCGCCGAGCAGGGCGGCATCTTCAGTGAACATAACAATGCGGGCGGCACCTACCCGAACCTGCTGGACGCGCACCCGCCATTCCAGATCGACGGTAATTTCGGCGCCACCGCGGCGATGGCCGAAATGCTCGTGCAATCGCACGCGGGCGAAATCCAGGTCTTGCCCGGGCTGCCCAAGGCGTGGGCCACCGGCTCGGTCAAGGGTTTGCGTGCGCGCGGCGGCTTTGAGGTCGACATCGTCTGGCGCAAGGGGCTGCTGAAGAACGTCACGGTGCGCGCCCCGTCGAACGACGGCAAGGTCAAGCTGCGCTACGGCGCCTGGGTGACCGAAGTCGAGCTCAAACAAGGGCAGAGCCGCACCGTGTCTGCCTCGCTGTTCAAATAAAAAAACGACACCACGAAGGAGACAACCCGCATGAAGCTGAACCAGATCGCCCGCCGCCTGACGCATCTCGCGCCGCTGTGCCTGGCCTTGACGGCGCACGGCGCGCTGGCCGCGCCCGCCGCGCCCGACCTTCCGCGCCTTGAGAGCAAGGACGGCCGCCACGCCCTGATCGTCGACGGCGCGCCGTTCACGATGCTGGCCGGCCAGGCCCACAACTCCAGCAACTACCCGGCGGCCTTGCCGAAGGTCTGGGCCGCACTCAAGGACGCCGGCGCCAACACGCTCGAGATGCCAATCGCGTGGGAACAGATCGAACCGAAGGAGGGCAGCTTCGACTTCAGCTTCCTCGACACGCTGGTCAAAGGGGCGCGCGACAACAAGATCCGGCTCGTGATCGTCTGGTTCGGCACCTGGAAGAACACGGGACCGGGCTACCTGCCGGAATGGGTCAAGTTCGACAACGCGCGCTTTCCGCGCATGAAGGACAAGGACGGCAAGACCGTCTACAGCCATTCGCCGTTCGCCGAAGAGACGCTGGCGCTGGATCGCCGCGCATTCGTGCGCATGATGGAGCACATCAAGAAGATCGACAGCGCGCACCGCACCGTCATCATGGTGCAGGTCGAAAACGAAGTCGGCACGTACGGTGTGGAGCGCGACTACGGCGCACGCGCCCAGGCCGCGTTCGCGCAGCCAGTGCCGGCCGCCGTCGTGGCGCGCCAGACGCCGAAAGTCCAGGGCGTCACGAGCGGGACCTGGTCCCAGGTGTATGGCGACTACGCCGCCCAGTACTTTCACTCGTGGGCGATCGCCAGCTACATCGAGTCGATTGCCAAGGCCGGCCGCGCGGTTTACGACTTGCCGATGTTCGTCAACAACGCACTGCGCGAACCGGCACTGGACGGCAAACCTGCGGCACTGTGGAAAGACGGCGGCGGTTTCGCCAGCGGCGGGCCAACCTATGACGTTCTCGATATCTACAAGGTGGCTGCGCCCCATATCGATTTCGCCGCGCCCGACATCTACATGCCGGAATCGAAAAAAGTCACGGCGATCCTCAAGTCGTTCCAGCGGCCTGACAACGCGCTGATGATCCCGGAGATGGGCAATGCGCCCGGCTACGCGCGCTATGTGTACCAGGCGCTGGGCATGGGCGCAATCGGCGTGGCGCCGTTCGGCCTGGATTACGCCGACTACAGCAATTACCCGCTGGGCGCCAAGCACACCGACAAGCGGATGGTCGAGCCATTCGCCAAGGTGTTCGGCGTGTTCGCACCGATGTCGCGCCAATGGGCACGCTGGGCGTTCGAAGGCCGTACCTACGGCGTGGCCGAAGGCGACGACCGCGCCGCGCAGACGGTGGCCATGAAGGGCTGGACCGCGAACGTTTCGTTCCGCGAGTTCCAGTTCGGCGAGCGCCAGTACCTGAAGGACAAGAACGAGTACCAGTCGGGTACCGAGCAGCCGGGCGGCGGCGTCGCCCTTGCGCAGATTGGCGACAACGAATTTGTCATCGTCGGCCAGCAGGCGCGCGTGAAGCTCTCCGGCAGCGGCGCCAACGACGGCAAGCCGTCGATGCTGGCGCGGGTCGAAGAAGGGCGCTTCGACGCCAGCGGCAAATGGGTCATGGAGCGCAACTGGAATGGCGACCAGACCGATTACGGTTTGAATTTGCCGGCCACGCCGACCGTCCTCAAGGTCCGGCTGGGCACCTATACCGAGTAAGCGTAACAAGCAATAAGCATAACAAGTACACAACAGGAGATCGATAAATGCGTATGACACAAGTGGCGGCCGCAGTACTGATGCTGGC
This sequence comes from Massilia aurea, assembly GCF_024753205.1. Lineage (GTDB taxonomy): Bacteria > Pseudomonadota > Gammaproteobacteria > Burkholderiales > Burkholderiaceae_D > Telluria > Telluria aurea. The sequence goes on from NZ_JANUGZ010000001.1 coordinate 48,487, forward strand.
GGCAACCGGGGCCGATGCAGGCACCTTCCAACAGACCGCGACCGGTATCGAAGTCAAGCCCGACAGCGGCGCCAAGGTGGTGCGGCTCAATCTCATGAGCGACAACATCGTCCAGGTGGTCAAGCTCGACCAGGCCGACAAGGCGCTCACGCCGTCACTGATGACGGTCGCCAAGCCATGCGCCAGCAGCTGCGCCTTCACCGTCACGCCCGGCAAGGACACGGTCCAGCTCAAAGCCGGCAAGATCGCTGCCACCGTGTCGCTCAAGGATGGCCAGGTCGCCTTCTTTGACGCGAATGGCAAGCGCTTCCTGGCGCAGGCATCCGAATCGATGCAGCCCGTGAACGTGGGCGGCAAGCCGTTCGTTGCGATCAAGCAGGGCTTCAACCACGGCACGAAGGATGCGTATTACGGCCTGGGCCAGCACCAGAACAACCAGATGAACTACAACGGCGAAGACGTGCTGCTCCAGCAGCACAATATGATCGCCGCAGTGCCGTTCGTCGTTTCCGACAAGGGTTATGGCGTCCTGTGGGATAACAATTCGATTTCCCGCTTCGGTGACCAGACGCCGTACGATCTGATGTCGCGCGACCTGGTGCTGCGCGGCGCCGATGGCAAGAGCGAAGGCCTGACGGCGCGCTACTACATCGGCGGCAAGCTGGCGCTGACCCGCCAGGAGAAGGACATCGATTATCAGTACCTGAAAGACCTCGACGAGAACTGGCCGAAAGAGCTCGGCCCGCACAAGGACCTGAAGGACGTGCGCGTGGTCTGGGAAGGCACGATGAGCAGCGACAAGCCGGGCGTGCACAAGATGCAGCTGTACTCGTCGGACTACGCGACGCTGACGGTCGACGGCAAGCAGGTCATGGACGTCTGGCGCATGGGCTGGAATCCTTGGTACCACAACTTCGAAGTCAAGTTCGCCAGGAACAAGCCGGTCAAGCTGCACCTGGAGTGGAAGCCATCAGGCGGCATGGTCGCGATCACCCACAACAACCCGTTGCCGGCGCCCGAGCGCCATTCGCTGACGCTGTCGTCCGAGATCGCCGAAGCGATCAACTACTACGTCATCAGCGGCGAGAACATGGACCGCGCGATCGCCGGTTACCGCCACCTGACCGGCCAGCAACCGATGATGCCGAAGTGGTCGTACGGCTTCTGGCAATCGCGCCAGCGCTACGAGACGCAGCAGCAGCTGCTCGACACGGTGACCGAATACCGCAAGCGCGGCTGGCCGCTCGATAACATCGTGCAGGATTGGTTCTACTGGCCCGAAGATGGCTGGGGTTCGCACGACTTCGACAAGAAGCGCTTCCCGGACCCGAAGGGCATGGTCGACGCGGTGCACAAGCAGAACGCGCGCATCATGCTGTCGGTGTGGGGCAAGTTCTACGCCAATACCGACAACTACAAGGAGCTCGAGTCCAAGGGCTATATGTGGACCAAGAACGTCGAGAATGGCTCGCGCGACTGGGTCGGCAAGGGTTACCTGAACAGCCACTACGATCCGTACACCAAGGAAGCGCGCGACATCTACTATCGTCAGCTCAAGACCAAGTTGGTCGACCTGGGCTTTGACGCCTGGTGGATGGACAATACCGAACCTGACGTTCTGTCCAACAGCCGCCTGGAAGACTTCAAGGAACTGATCGGCCCGACCGTGTATGGCGCCGGCGAAATCACGTTCAATCCGTATAGCCTGGTGAGCACGGGCGCAATGGCCGATGGCCTGGCGCGCGACCAGCCGGACAAGCGCCAGTTCATCCTGTCGCGATCGGGCTTTGCCGGCATCCAGCGCAATTCGGTGGCTGTGTGGAGCGGCGACACGGTCGGCCGCTGGAACAACCTGTTCGACCAGATCGCATCGGGCACGAACATGTCGATGTCGGGCATCCCGAACTGGACCCACGATATCGGCGGCTACGCGCAGGAAGTGCGCTACCAGACGGGCGACGTGGGCTCGGCCCAGGAAAACCGCGTCACCTCGCGCGCCGAAGCGAATCCGGAAGACATGAAGGAATGGCGTGAGTTGAACCAGCGCTGGTTCCAGTTCGGCGCCTTCACGCCGCTGTTCCGCTCGCACGGTGAAGTGGTCAAGCGCGAGATCTACAATATCGCCAATGGCGACGACACCATGCGCGACAATATGGTGTGGTACCTGAAGCTGCGCTATCGCCTGATGCCGTACATTTACACGATGGCGGCCGACACGCACTACGGTTCGGGCACGATGATGCGTGGCCTGGTCATGGACTTCCCGCACGACGAGAAGGTCAAGAACATCAAGGACCAGTACATGTTCGGTCCATCGTTCCTGGTGGCGCCGGTCTACGAGTACAAGGCCACGTCACGCCAGGTGTACCTGCCGGTGGGTGCGGACTGGTATGACTTCCATACGGGCGAGCGCTTCAAGGGCGGCGCGACGCGCACCGTGCAGGCGCCGCGCGAACGCATGCCGCTGTTCGTCAAGGCCGGCTCGGTCATCACGGCGGGCCCGGTGACGCAGTATGTCGACGAGAAGCCGGATGCGCCGGTCACGCTGTTCGTGTATGCGGGCGCCAATGGCGAAGCCACGCTGTACGAGGATGACGGCGTGACCAATGCCTACGAGCGCGGAGAAGCCAGCCGTATCCGCATCGCCTACGACGACAAGACAGGTGTCGTGCAGATCGGCGAGCGCGCCGGCCAGTACAAGGGCATGCCGATGAAGCGCGAGTTCAAGGTGCGCGTCATCAAGCCGGGCGTGTCGACGGCCGAGAACCTGGACGCGGCCGACAAGACCGTGGTCTATGACGGCAAGCCGGTGACCATCAAGCTGTAATCATTACGGCGCTTACCAACAGCCGGGTGCCAGCGCGCCCGGCTTTTTTCGTACTGACTTCCATGAAAAATCTCGCGTATTCACTCGCACTGGCCGCCTTGCTGCACTTGGGACCAGCTGGCGCTGCCAATCAGATCGCGGCAGATCATCCGAATCTGGCCTACACGGGCCGCATCGACATGACCGATGCAAAGGCGCCGGTCCTGAGCTGGCCCGGCACGGCGATCGCCGCCAATTTCACCGGCACCTCGCTGGCGATCGTGCTTGACGACCGGGAAGGCAAAAATTTCTTCAACGTGTTCATCGATGGCGAAACGGCGCGTCCGATCATTCTGCAGGCGGACAAGGGCAGCAAGACGTACGTCGTTGCCAATGGCCTGAAACCGGGCGCGCACACGCTGTTGCTCACCAAACGCACCGAGGGCGCAGAAGGCGCAACGATCTTCAAGGGGCTCGAACTCGATGACAAGGCCACGCTGGCGCCGCCGCCGGCGCGCCCCAAGCGCCGGATCGAGTTCTTCGGCGACTCGATCACGAGCGGCATGGGCAACGAAGCGCCCGACGACGGACGGGACGATCTGGGCAAGGACAAGAACAACTACCAGTCCTATGCGTCGATCGCGGCGCGCCAGCTTGGCGCCGAAGCGCACATCACGTCGCAAGGCGGCATCGGCGTGATGATCAGCTGGTTCCCGTTTACGATGCCGGATTTTTACGACCAGATGAGTGCGGTCGGCGACAACGACAGCCAGTGGGACTTCAAGCGCTGGACCCCCGACGTCGTCGTCATCAACCTGATGCAGAACGACAGCTGGCTGATCGGTCGCGATCACAAGCTCCAGCCGGAACCGACGGATGCGCAGCGGATCGCGGCGTACCAGGCCTTCGTTGCCCGCGTGCGTGCACTGTATCCGAAAGCGTACATTGTCTGCGCGCTGGGGAGCATGGACGCGACCCGCGCCGGTTCCGTGTGGCCGGGCTACGTCAAGTCGGCGGTCGCGAACCTGCGCGCATCAGGCGACGCGCGCATCGATACGCTGTTCTTCCCGTTTACCGGCTATGGCCAGCATCCGCGGGTCAAGCACCATCAGGCCAATGCTGACTTGCTGACCGCATTCGTGCGAAAAAAACTGGGTTGGACGGGGACCAAATAACGGTGCAGTGCCGTACGCCACTGTTCTGCTATGCTTCGGCCCCGCGCGCCCTCTGCTGTGCCAGTTGCGCTCTCTCCATCGACGTAATGACGGAACGCTGCCACGATGCTTGACCTGACCGATGTCCGAATCTTTGTCCAGGCCGTCGATGCGGGCGGGCTGTCGGCTGCGGCGCGTTTGCGCGCCATGCCGAAATCGACGATCAGTCGGGCACTGGTGCGCCTCGAAGGCAAACTCGGTGTCGTGCTCCTCGAACGCTCGACGCGTGGCCTGCGGCTCAGTGACGCAGGCCAGCTGTTCCTGCCGCACGCGCGCCGCTTGCTTGACAGTGCCGAGGAGGCGCAATTGGCAGTGGACGGACTGGCAGGCCAGCCACAGGGTGTGTTGCGGGTAAATGCGGCCTTCACGTTCGCACTCGGCGTCGTTGCGCCGATGCTGCCATCGTTCCTGGAGCGGTATCCCGATGTGTCGGTCGTACTCGACACCGACAGCCGCATCATCGACCTTGCACGGGGCGATGCGGATGTCGCGATCAGGCTTGGTGCGCTGGCCGACTCCGACCTGATGGTGCGCCGCCTCGGCGTCATCGCGCTGTGGCCTTGCGCCAGTGCGGCCTACCTTGACGGGCGCGGCGTGCCGGCCACGGTGGCGGAGCTGGAGGCGCATCGCCTCATCGCTTGCCGCGCAGGGGAAGCAAGCTGGAAGTTCCGCACGGACGACGGCGCCGAAGCGTATTGTGCGGTCGCGCCGGGCACTGCGGTGGCCGAGCCGGCGGTACTCCAGGCAGTGGTGCTGGGCGGTGCCGGGGTAGGGCGGTTGCCTGATTTCCTGGCCAGGCCGCACCTGCAGTCCGGCCAACTGGTCCGCCTGCTGCCCGGGTGGCATAGCGATGGTATCCCAGTCAACGCCCTGTATGCCAGGAACCGCAGCGTATCGTCCAAGGTGAGGTTGTTCATCGATGCGCTGCAAGAGCATATGCGCGTTGAGCCCGGCGCCTAGCTGTTCCCTTGAATGGAACAGCATGTTCTCTTCACCAGCCTTCTGGTGGCATCCAGCCCGGCATATGATGTGGCCCAACCAAGGAGAACCCATGCAGAACACACCTGACCAACATTCCCGTGAACGGCGCGTCACGCTTGCCGGCATCACCGGCGACCTCGGCGCGCGAATCGGCCGTGCGCTGATAGCGCAGGGCGCCAGCGTCAACGCCATCGTTCGCCCCGGCACAGCGCCCGACAAATTGGCAGCCCTGCGCGCGCTTGGCGTCGATGTCAAGGCAGTGGAGATGCGGGATGCGGCAGGGCTGCGCGCGGCAATGCGCGGATCGGTCTGCATCGTATCGGCACTCAATGGCCTGGCGCCAGTGGTGATCGATACCCAGCAAAATTTGCTCGACGCGGCAGTGGCCGAGGGCGTTGTCCGCTTTATCCCAAGCGACTATTCACTCGACTTTACCAAAACGATCCCCGGCGAAAATCGCAACCTCGACCTCCGCCGCCGTTTCATGGCGACGCTGGACGCAGCGCCGATCCGCGCAACCTCAGTCCTGAATGGCGGCTTCATCGATCTGCTCGCCGGCCAGGCGCCCATCATCGCTGCGGGAATCCGGCGCGTCATCCACTTCGGCGATGCGCAACAGCAGCTGGATTTCACCAGCAAGGACGATGTCGCGACGTTTACCGCGGCTGCGGCGATGGACGACGCGGCGCCCCGCATTCTTCGTATTGCCGGGGATACCGTATCGCCGGTTGACCTCGCCCGCATCATGACCGAAGTGACGGGCCAGCGCTACGCGACACTGCGCGTCGGGAGCATTGGCGCATTGTCGGCGATGATCGCAATTACCCGGAAGCTGTCGCCGGCAAGCGATGCGCCGTTTCCTGCGTGGCAAGGCATGCAGTATCTACGCGACATGATGAGCGGGCGCGGCAAACTGCACCCGCTCGATAACGATCGCTACGGCGTGCGCGCGTGGACGGGCGCGCATGAAGTGCTCGAGGAAATACATGCGGGATGAATGCGCGCTGCCCATAGCCTACGGGTGCAATGATTATCAGTGAAACAGTTTGCGTGGTTCGGGCGTGTGCACCCGGCTGCAGCTGGCGCTTGGACTCCATCCTGCCCAGGCCATATTTGCCAAGGTAAGAGAGTCGCAATTGATGATGCAACATTGATCGGTAGCGCGATCAGTGTGTTGAAGGATGGATAGCTTATCAAATGCTCTCCCTGGCCCGATCATACGTTTTTGAACGTAGAGGATCATCATGGAAAAGCACATCAACAAGATTGCCCTGGTTACCGGTGCAAACAAAGGCATTGGACTGGATATTGCGCGCCAACTTGGCACCAAGGGTGTCACTGTCATCGTCGGGGCACGCGATGCCGGACGCGGCCAGGCAGCAGTCGACCTGCTGCGCAGCGAAAATCTGAACGCCCACTTCGTCCAGTTCGACGTCACGAACGCGGGCAGCATTACGCAAGCAGCGCTGACAATCCGGGCGCAGCATGGCCGCCTGGATATTCTCGTCAACAACGCCGGTATCGGCGATGCTGCAGACGGCGCGCCCAGCGCGGCTTCCATCGATGCCGCGCGACGCCTGTTCGAGACGAATTTTTTTGGGCCGCTGGCGGTAATACAGGCAATGCTGCCGTTGTTACGGGTGGCGCCGGGCGCCAGGATCGTCAACATGTCGAGCAGTCTCGGCTCGATGGCCGTCAACGGTGATCCAGCCAACCGTTACTACTCGGCACGCCTGATCGGCTACAACGCGTCAAAAGCCGCGCTGAACATGCTGACAGTGCAGTTGGCTGAAGAATTGCGTGACACAGGGATTGTCGTTAATGCCGCCTGTCCAGGATACGTGAGCACGGATTTGAACGGACATGCTGGTTACCTCTCGACTGACGAAGCAGCAAAGGTTCCGGTGCGCCTGGCCCTTCTCGCAGATGGCCAGGTAAATGGCAAACTCGTCGATGCGTGTGGGGCAGTGGCCTGGTAATCAGGCAGGCGTGCGTGCCCCGGCAACCAGGTCGACGACTGCTTGCGTGTCTGCCTGACCAACCTCGGATGAAGCGATTTTACGGCGTTGCGGTCCAGCCCTTGAGGAAGTCGAGCAGTTCAGCATTCACACGCTCGGGTTGTTCTTCCTGCGGCAAGTGGCCACACTGCGGAATCGCCACGGTACGAAGGTTACTCGCCATCTCGGCCCAGATCGCGGCCATGTCGAACATCTTGCCAACACCGTAAAAGTCGGCACCCCATAAAGACAGCGTAGGGCAAGCGATCTTGACGTCGGCATCGGCCTCATCTTGCTTCACGTCTTCCGAGTTGGCGCGGTAATCGGACATCGCGCCGCGCAGTGCGCCTGGACGGCGGTAAGCGTCAACATAGGTCTGGAATGCGTCGCCATCGATTGCCAGCGGGTTGTAGCACCAGTCCGAGAACAGGTGGCGCAGCCACAAGTCTTCGCGGCCGGCGATCAGTGCTTCGGGCAGGTCGGGCACCTGATTGAAGGTGAAGAACCAGTATGCGCGCGCTACTGCCGGAGTGAACTCACGCGCGACAATCCGCGTCGGCACATTGTCCATCACGACGAGGCGGTCGACCATCTCCGGATAGTCCTTGGCAAAGCGCGTGGCCACGCGCGCGCCGCGGTCGTGGCCGACCAGCGCAATCCGGTCGATGCCGAGCGCTCGCAACAGCTCGCGCAGGTCGCGCGCCATGGTGCGCTTGTCGTAGCCCGTAGCCGGTTTGTCCGTTTCGCCATAGCCCCGCAAGTCGGGCGCGATGACTCGATACTGTTCGGCCAGCGCCGGAATCTGGAAGCGCCAGGCGAAATTTGTCTGCGGGAAGCCGTGCAGTAGTACGACCGGTGGGCCGTTGCCAGCTTCCAGATAATGCTGGCGAATGCCGTTCGCAGTGAGCGTGTGGTGTTGAATCGTGGTGGGCATAGACATCCTTTCGTGGTCGATTCAGGGGTTGTATCACGCCATTGAGCCAGTGCGACGCACATTATCCAAACCCGATCCTGATGCGACGGGCCGGCTTCTGCCACATCACGACACCAGCAGCTTCACCGACTTCAGCTGCACACTGTCCGGCCCCGCGTGAATGGTGAAACTGCCCGGCTCGACCACGCGCTTCATGTCCATGTTGTAGAACGCCAGGTCGGCTGGCCGGATGTCAAACACCACCGTGCGTTTCTCTCCCGGCTTCAGGGTCACGCGACGAAAAGCCTTCAGTTCCAGCACCGGGCGCGTCACGGACGAGATATCGTCGCGAATGTAGAGCTGCACGACTTCGTCGCCGGCGACAGACCCAATGTTGGTTACGTCCACCTCGACCTGCGTGGCTTCGTCCGGCCGGATGGTCGCCTTCGTCAGCCGCGGCGCGGCGATATCGAACCTGGTGTACGACAGGCCGAAGCCGAACGGGAACAGGGGCTTGGTGCTGCCGTCGATGTAGCCGCGCCGCGCCGTTGGCTTGTGGTTGTAGAAGATCGGCAGCTGGCCCACGCTGCGGGCGATTGACACGGGCAGTTTGCCGCCCGGGTTGGCCCGCCCGAACAGCACGTCGGCCGCTGCATGGCCTGTTTCCTGGCCCATGTACCAGCCTTCGACGATCGCGTCGGCGCGCTCGGCGAGCAGGTTGATCGACAGCGGCCGGCCGTTGAGCAGGAATACCACGGTGGGCTTGCCCAGGTCGAAGATGGCTTTCGCGAGCTCGTTCTGCTGGCCCATCAGGTCCAGCGTGGCGCGGTCGCCCAGGTGCCCATCGGCCCACGCTTCGCGGCTCGTCTGCTCGTTGTCGCCAAGGACCATGACGATCGTATCGGCCGACTGCGCCGCTTCCACCGCGTCGGCAATCAAGCGCGCATTGACTTCTGGCGCCGTGAAGCGGATCTCGTCCTTGCCCCAGATGCGTTCTTCGGTGATGCGCACGCCTTCGCGGTAATCGAAGCCGAAGCCCTGCGCCTTCGCTTCTGCGGCCAGCGCTTCGTGAATTGACACCACTTTTCGGGGCACATCGGAATAGCCGCCGATCGGCGTATCCTTCGCGTGTGTACCGAGCAGCAGCAGCTTGCCTACCTTTTTTGGCTGCAGCGGCAGCAGGCCCTTGTCGTTCTTGAGCAGCACCACGCAGCGCGTGGCCGCTTCGCGCGCCAGTGCCACGTGACTGGCGGTGGCCGTCAGAGCATCGGCATTTTTGGCATCGGCATAGGGATTTTCGAACAGGCCGGCGTAAAACTTCAGTTCGAGAATGCGGCGCACCATCTCATCGATGTCAGTTTCGGCGATCCTGCCTTCCCTGACCAGTTCAGCCAGGTGCCGGTAGGCGTGGCCGTCCGGCGTTTCAATGTCCACGCCGGCTTTCGCCGCGTACCAGGCCGCTTCCTTCGGCGTGGCGGCGATCATGTGGCGCGTGACCAGATCCTTGATGCCCATGTAGTCAGACACCATCACGCCCTTGAAGCCCCATTCCTTGCGTGCGACATCGTGCAGCATCCACCGGTTCGCGTGGGATGGCACGCCGCCGATCTCGTTATACGACGGCATGATCGCGGCCACCGTGGTCTCGCGCACGATGCGTTCGAACGGCGGGAAGAATTCCTCGCGCAGTGTGCGTTCGGACACTTCGGCCGGGCCGGTGTTGGTGCCCGATTCCGGCTGGCCGTGGCCCGTCATGTGTTTCAGGGTCGTCAGCACCTTGTCCTTTGCGAGCTGGCGCGACGTGCCGGAAAAGCCGATCACGGCCGCCTTGCCGATTTCCGCGCACAGGTGCGGGTCTTCGCCAAAGGTTTCCTCGATGCGGCCCCAGCGCGGTTCGCGCGCCACGTCCACCACGGGTGCCAGCGCGAAGGTCGCGCCGCGCGCGCGCATCTCGCGGGCCGCAACAGAAAACACGTTCGTGACCAGGTCCGTGTCGAATGACGATGCCAGTCCGATCGCCTGCGGGAACGAGGTGGCATCGCGCGCGGCGTAACCGTGCAACGCTTCCTCGTGCATGAAGATGGGAATGCCCAGGCGCGTCTGTTCGAGTGCCCATTTCTGCGCGGCGTTCACGTAGTTTGCCGTCTCCAGTGCGCCTCGGTTCGGCCGCGCGCCGTCGTCGCCGGCCGCTGTAGCGCCACCGGCGTCGGATTTACCCTGCCGGTCCGACGGCCGTGCCAGCATGCCCACGCCGGTCGGATAGACCTTCGCGGCCTTGGCGGCCGAGAAGGCGCCGTTGTCTTCGACCTTGCCTTTTTCGGCCCACACGCAATCCATTTGCGCGATCTTTTCTTCCAGCGTCATCCGCCCCAACAGGTCGTCGACCCGCTTCGGCACGGGTGCGGCGGGATTCTTGTAGAGGGGGCGCGCGGTGGCGGCGAATGACAATGCAGGCGCCGCACCCGCGACAGCTACCGTGGCCAGGAACCTGCGCCGGCTGTTGCTTGAATCGTGGTGCATCGTGTGTCCTCGTTTTTATAGTCAGCGTCAGCGCGCCAATCCACTCACGGTGTCACCGCACCGCGTTCAATTGCAGCAGATAGACATCGTTCTCGCGCAAAGGCAAGGCAGTGCTGAACACGCCATCGCGCCCGACCGTCACCGGTTGCTGCTTCAACGGTTTCCCGGTCGCCGTCGCTTTCAATGCAGCGACCTGCGGGCGAGTCAGCTGCTTGGGCGAGCCCATGCCGATATACGCGGTGAACGCATCGTTCTGCTTGTAGCCCACCTGCGAGACCGTCATCGTGTAGGCGCCGGGCTTCAGGCCCCGCATCGCCACCTTGACCTGGCCTTTCGACTTCGGCGGCAGGTCCTTGATGAAGTACTGCTGGTTGTTGATCCCCGCCGGCAGCGTGTGCGAGTAGTCCCACAGCAGCACCTGGGCGTTGCCCTTGTCGTCGAGCGTCGCCGTCGAATCCTGGTCCGTGTTCTTCAGTTCACGATCGCCCAGCTGGTTGAGGAACTGGTAGGCAAAATAGGCCGGTTTCTTGATGCCCTGCGTGTTCATCAAGCCGAAGCCGCCGTGGAAAGCTTCGAAGCGCGGACCGGCTTCCTCGAAGATGTCGGTAAACACCCAGTACGACATCGACTGTACGGCGCCAGTGCTCTGCTTGAGCTTTCTCAGAATGTAGGCTGGCTGGTGGTAGCTGTCGTGGGTCGGATCGGACGGCGTGTACGACGAGCTCCATTCGGTGTAGTGGAGCTCAAGCTTCGGCATGCTGGAGCCCGCGATCTCCTTGCGGTTCTTGAGCACGTCGTGGGTCACGGCCATCGGGTCGGGGCTCAGGACGGTGCCGGTGGTGCCGAATTCGTCGAGGAAGCCCTGGTTCACGCCATACGAGTGGGTGGAGACGAAATCGAGCGGCACACGGTTCTTGCTGGCGTAGCCGATCATCTCGGGGATCCAGTCGCCGCCCGCAGTAGCCGGGCCGCCCACGCGGTACGACGCGTCGACGCTCTTGACGGCGCGCGCGGCGTGCGCGTACAGCTTGAAATACTCGTCCTGCGTGCCGGCCCAGAAACCATCCAGGTTCGGCTCGTTCCAGACTTCAAAGTACCAGCTTGCCACTTCGGCCTTGCCATAGCGCTCGGTCCAGTGCGTGGTGAGCGCCTTGATCAGGCGTTCCCACTGGGCGTAGTCGCGTGGTGGCGTGACATTACCGCGCCACCAGAAGATGGTCTTGGTGCCGCTGGCCATCGCGGATGGCATGAAGCCCAGTTCCACGAACGGCTTGATGCCGACGCTCTGCAGGTAGTCGAACAGGGCGTCGACGTACTGGAAGTTGTACTGCTCCTTGCCCTGCGCATCGATGCGGAAGACGGCCATGTCGTCACTCAGCAGACCGTGCATGCGGATGTAGCGAAAGCCCGTGTCCTTGCGCAGTTCAGCGAGCTGCTGCTGCCAGTCGGCGCGCAAGCCCTCGTTGGCGCGGCCGGCGCCGACGGACAGGTTGAACATGCGATCGAGCTGGCCCTTGACCTGGGTGACATCGAGGTCGATGTTGCGTTGCTGCGCCTGGGACATCGCTGGCAGGGCAAGCAGCGTCGCCAGCGTCATGGTGGTAATCGTGTGCTTCATGGGGTCTTTTCTCCGGATGTGGGCGAGGGGCAGATCGGCGTGCGATGCGCTTGCGCCCGAAACGCCTTCGGCGTGCAGCCATAATCGAGCTTGAACAGCTTGTTGAAGTACGAGACGTGGTTGTAGCCGACCGTATAGGCGATGTCGGTGATGCTGGCCGAATCGCGTTCGGCCAGCAGGCGGGCTGCTTCGGTCAGGCGCAACCGGTTCAGGTAACCGGTGAACGTGCAACCCAGTTCGGCCTTGAGCACCTCGTTGACCTTGTTGCGGTTTACGCCAGCGCCATGCGCAACCGCGCCCAGCTCGAGCTCCGCATCGGCAAAACGGCTGGCGATGGCGTGCAGGATCGCCGACCTCTCGCGGTCGCGCTGCGGGTCAAGCGAGCGCTGCTGGCAGGCCACGGGCGGTCAGACTTTCAGGCGGCGTTCGTGCAGTTCCGCAATCAGCGCGCGCCGGCGGAAAACTCGCGCGCCGGCAGGCGCACCGTCACCGTCGATACCGGCGCATCGGCCGCTGTCGACAGGATCACGCGGTAGTCGCCGGCGGCGATCTTCCAGCGGTTGCTGGCGCCGTCGAACACTGCCAGCGTGCGCGGATCGATCGTTACTTCGCTGGTGCGGTTTGCGCCGGCGTCCAGTGCCAGCTTGTCCCAGCCACCGAGGCGCTTGGGCGCTTCCCAGCCGGCGCCCACTTTCGACACGTACACCTGCGGCACCGCCTTGCCGGCGCGCGCGCCGCTGTTGGCCACATTGAAGCTCACGCGGATGCTGCCGTTTGTCGCGTCGGCCTTCAGGTTCGTGTATTTGAAGCTCGTGTACGACAGGCCGTGACCGAACGCGAACAGCGGCTTGTGGCCTTTCAGGTCGAACCATTTGTAGCCGACGGCGGCGCCCTCGATGTCGTAGTCGACGTCAAAGCGCGTGTCCTTCGGCAGGTCGATGCCATCGATCTTGGGACGCGGCAGCTGGTTTTCGGCCAGCGGGAACGTCTGCGGCAGGCGGCCCGACGCATCGACTTCGCCCGTCAGCACGCGCGCGATGGCTTCGGCGCCGTTCGTGCCTGGGTACCAGGCCTCAACCACGCCGGCAACGTCGTTCACCCACGGCATCAATACTGGCGTGCCGGTTTGCAGCACGACGACGGTGCGGGCATTGGCATTGGCCACGGCCGCGATCAGCGCGTCCTGGTTGTTCGGCAGCGCCAGCGTTGGCACGTCGGCCGCTTCAGACGTCCACTGCGTCGCGAACACCAGCACCACGTCGGCATTCGCCGCCACTTTCGCGGCTGCTGCAGCGTCCTTGCCATCGTGCCAGGTGATTTTGGCCTTGGTGCGCGCCGCCAGCGCCTTCATTGGCGAGCCTGGCAGGTAGACCATCGGGCCAGGCCAGGCGGCCGGGCCTTCGTTTGGCACGGCCATGCCGCCGCGCGGGTAGACCTGCGCCGAGCCGCCGCCTGACAGCACGCCTTTGTTGGCGTGCCCGCCGATGATGGCGATGCGCTGCACGTCCTTTGCCAGCGGCAGCACATTGCCCTTGTTCTTGAGCAGGACGATGGCTTCTTCCGCATCCGCCTGCGAAATCTTGCCATGGGCCGTGTAGTCGATGTCCTTGGCCTGGACCTTGACCGGATGATCCAGCGCGCCGTGCGCGCCCAGCGCCCACAGGATGCGGGCCACCATGTCGTCCAGGCGGGCCTGCGGCACATGGCCGTTTTCGACGGCTTCCTTCAGCGCGCCGTCGAAGTAGGGCGACTTGTCGAACGGGTAGCCCGACTGCTGGTCCAGGCCCGCCAGCGCAGCCGGAATCGTCGAGTGGGCCGCGCCCCAGTCGGACATCACGTAACCCTTGTAGCCCCAGTCGCCCTTGAGCACCTTGTTGAGCAGGTGGTCGTTCTCGCAGCCATACGGCCCGTTGATGCGGTTGTACGAACACATGACCGAGCCCGGGTCGCCGCGCTCGATCGCGATCTGGAACGCCAGCAGATCGGACATGCGGCCCGCGGCATCGTTGATCTTGACATTCAGGTGGTTGCGGCCCGTTTCCTGGTCGTTGTACGCGTAGTGCTTGAGCGTCGAGACGACGTGGTTGGACTGCACGCCGCGAATCTGTTCGCCAGCCATGATCCCGGCCAGCAGCGGGTCTTCGCCTGTGTACTCGAAGTTGCGGCCATTGCGCGGCTCGCGCGCCAGGTTCACGCTCCCGCCCAGCATCACGTTAAAGCCCGACAGGCGCGCTTCCTTGCCGATCATCGCTGCGCCTTCGAATGCCAGCTGCGGATTCCAGGTGGCGGCCGTCGCAATCCCGGCCGGCAGCGATGTGCGCTCGCGCGCATCCTTGCCCGGCTGCGAGGCCACGCCGATGCCGGCATCGGTCAGCCACTGCCGCGTGATGCCCAGGCGCTCGATGCCCTTGATGAAACCGGCCGACTGGGGCAGGGCGCCGGTGGGCGCTTTCTGGCCTTTGAATTCGGTGCCGAAGTAGCCAAACACCATGCCGATCTTTTCATCGAGCGTCATCTGGCCCACCAGTTTGGCGGCGCGCTGCTGCGCCGCATCCGGTGCAGCAGTTGGCGCTGCAGTCGGCGCAGCGGCTGGTGCAGCATGCGCCGCACCGAAGGCGAGGGCGGCGGCGAGGGCGATGGCCGAACGGCCGAAGGGCAGAGCTGGATGCATGTGTGTCTCCTTGTATGTCTGTTTTTGTATTGGTACGTTGTTACCGCGGCGTGAGCCTACCACCACGCACTGTAGATCGCGATCAGGGCGATGCAGATGACGGTCGCGCCGAACGCGAACCCCGGCTGCACCTTGAACATCGACGCTTCGACTTCGACGCCCTTGCTCTGCTCGAGGCCGGCCTTTGGCCACAGCTTGCTGATGATGACCATGCCGACGACGACGGCGACGAACACGATCGCCATCCGGTCCACGAACGGGATCTCGTAAATGCCGGCGCTGTTTGGCACGGCAAAACCGATCGGCGCCAGGAACGACAGGTCCATCAGGCCGGGCAAAAACTTGAGGATGATCGAGCCGAGGAAGCCGCCGACCGTGGCAAACATCGCCGCGCTGGCCGTGGCCGGCCGCCAGAAGAAGCCCATCAGGAACATGGCCAGGATGCCGGGCGAGACGAAGCCCGTGTATTCCTGGATGTACTGGAAGCCGCCTTTCTTGTCGATGCCCATGAATGGGGCGATCAGCACCGCCAGCAGCATGGCCACGACCACGGTCACGCGGCCGATCCAGACCATGCGCTGTTCGGAGATGCCCTTGTTGAAGGCTTTCTTGTGGATGTCGAAGGTGTAGATGGTGGCGATGCTGTTGGCCTTGCCGGCCAGCGAAGCGACCACGGCCGCTGTCAGCGCGGCAAACGCGATGCCTTTCAGGCCCGTCGGCAGCAGCGTGAGCAGCACCGGGTAGGCGCGGTCCGGGTTGACGTCGGCGCCCACGCCCATCGATGCGCCCAGCACGCCCTGCTGGTGCAGCACGAACGCGGCGATGCCCGGCAGGACGACGATCACCGGCATCAGGAGCTTGAGGCCAGCCGCGAACAGGATGCCCTTGCGCGCCGTGTGCAGGTCGGCGCCCAGCGCGCGCTGGATGATGTACTGGTTGCAGCCCCAGTAGTTCAGGTTCACGATCAGCATGCCGCCGATCAGGATCGATACGCCAGGCAGGTCAAGGTAATTCGGATTGTCACGCGTGAGCACCATGTCGAAGTGATCCGGCGCCACGCCCAGCAGGTGGTTGAAGCCGGCCATCACGCCGCCCCCGCCATTGTTCTGCGCGACCAGGTCGAGTGCGAGCCAGGTGGTCACGAGGCCGCCGAGCACCAGGCACAGGACCTGGATCACGTCGGTGTAGCCGATGACCTTCATGCCACCCAGCGTGATGATGACGGCGAACACGGCCAGGAACACCATGCAGGTCCAGACGTCGATGCCGGCGATGGCGCCGATGGCCAGCGCGCCCAGGTACAGGATCGAGGTCAGGTTGACGATGACGTACAGCGACAGCCAGAACAGCGCCATGACGGTGGAAACGGTGCTGCCGTAACGCTGTTCGAGAAACTGGGGCATCGTGTAGATGCGGTTGCGGCGGTAGATCGGCATGAAGAACACGGCCACCAGGATCAGCGTGAACGCGCCCATCAGTTCATAGACGGCAATCGCCATGCCCATCTTGAAGCCCGAGCCGCTCATGCCGATGAACTGCTCGGCCGAGATGTTCGACGCGATCATCGAGGCGCCGATGGCCCACCAGGTCAGCGAGCCCTCGGCCAGGAAGTAGTCGTGCGAGGCGGAGGCCGAGCGCTGCTTGCGCTTGTAGACCCAGAAGCCGTAGCCGGCCACGATGATGAAGTAGACAAAAAAGACGAACGTGTCCAGCGACGAAAAAGTCGAGCTTTGCATTGGTCGGGTTTTCCTGGAAAAGCAAAAAGCCCGCTGACCTGCCGCGCGGGGCGGCAGGTCAGCGGGCGTCGGGATTACATCGGCATCGACTTAGAACGACACGCCCAGACGCACACTGTAGCGCGGACCGCTGACGAACCAGGCACGGCCCTTGTCGCCGATGTGGTGCGTCATGATCTGCTTGTACTTCGCGTCGGTCAGGTTGGTGCCCTGGAAGTCGAGGCGGAAGTTCTCGTTGAACTTGTAGCTGACGCCGCCATCAAGCTGACCGTAGTCGTCGGCCCAGATCGGCAAGCCCCAGGCGATGACGTTCTGGCCGAATGTCGCGCTGTTCGGATTGGTATCGACACCGTTCGTGCCGTTGGTGCCATTGTTGTTGACACCAAGCAGGCTCTTCGAACGCCAGCTGTAGGCCAGACGCGCCGACCAGGGGCCCTTGTCATACAGTGCGGCCAGATTGAACGAATTGCGTGACAGGTAGTCGAGCGGCAGGTTGCCGAAGGTGCGGCCATCGGTGTCGCAACCGTTGATGTTCAGGTTGATATTGGCCGCGCCCGTGACATTGCTGCAGTATTCCGAGAAGACCGGGTTGTACAACTCGCGCTTGCTCTTGACGTGCGTGTAGTTGGCCTGCACACCAAAACCTGACAACCAGCCTGGCAACTTGTCGAAGTACTGCTGGTACGCCATCTCAATACCACGCGCCGTACCGCGGGCGCCGTTCACTGGGGTAGCAACATTGAAATCGATTGCACGGCCGGCCGTATCGGTTAGCTGATAGCTTGCGTTCTGCTTGATGATGATGTCTTTCAGGCGCTTGTCGAACACGGCAAAGGTCAGCGAACCGGCCTGGGCGAAGTACCATTCCGCCGTCAGGTCCATATTGCGCGAAGTGACCGGGCGAAGCAGAGGATTGCCAACCGATTCGCCCGTATGGCCGACCGACGTCACGTTGGTGACTTGTGCGGCACCAGTGCCGGTGGTCGAACTGGTCACGCTCTGGCTCAGTGTCGTATAGGCCTGCAGCTGGCCGAAGTCAGGTCGCGACATGCCCTTGCCGAGCGCAAAGCGGAATTGCAGCTGATCGGTTGCCTTCATGCGCAGGTTCAAGCTCGGCAACCAGTTGTGGTAGCTATTCTCGTAGTCCTCGCGCGCAGCGAATGGCGCGATGACCGGTACGCCCAGACCAGTGGTCCCGCCCGGTGGAATGGTGAACGTGGAGTTGTACACCGTGTAGCCGAACGACTTGTTGTCGGTCTTGACATAGCGGACGCCTACATTACCGTCGATCGGCATGCGCAAGTCATCAAAAGCAAAGCGCAGCTGCGTGTAGAGCGCCTTGGTCTTCTCGGCTTGCTCGTTGTCGCCTGACGGATTGGCTTCGCCGAATACGGCTGCTTTCCAGGGAGTGCAGGTATTACCTGCCTGCGTGCACAGTACGTCGTGGAAGCTGTGCAGATTGGCGTACGTGCCCGGATAGCCAGTAGTGAGTTCCTTGGCCGGGAACACGATCGCCGGGACGCTGGCATCGCCGTTGAAGAAGTTCGGGAAGTTGTTGACCGTGGTCGGCGCGTTGAAACGCGGGTCGCTTAGCGTAGCGAGCTGATTGATTTGCCATGGCATCATCCAGCGTTGCGAGATACCAACCCAGTTGTAGCTTGGGTTGGAGTTGATGGTCTTGGCATCGCGGTCGGTCAGACGTACGCCAAAGCGAATGTCACGCAGCACCGGATGATCGAACTCGTACTTGACGTCGCCTTTCCAGGCTTTTTGCTCGGTCACGCTGCGGTCGCGGTGTTCTTGGGTAAAGGCCCAGAAATAGTTGGCCGGGTCGCTCATTCGCGCTGCCTCGGCGGCGTTGAACAGGATGTTCGGATGGCTGCCCGTCAGATCCAGGTTCAGCGACGGCACCAGTGTGCCTAGCGCCACGGTCGAGTCGAATCCTTCCGACTTTGCCTTGACGTGCTGGATATCCGAAGTGAACGTCAAGTTCGGGCTTGGCTTCCATTCGATGTTCCAGGCAACGTCGGTGGTCGACGAGTCGCGCGTCGAGGTGCGGCTGTTGTTGGCGTACTCGATGGCGCCATCGGTCGGGTTGGTGATCTGGCCGCTCAGGAACGCGCCGTTCGCGTCGTAGACACCATTGCTGACACGCAGATTGGTCGGGGTGCCTTCAGCCGAGAACAGGGCGTTCTCGTCCCACTGCATGTCGTACTTCGATTTGAAGTACGTGATGTGGCTGCGCAGGGTGTTGTCGAGCTTCCACTGCAGTGCCGCGTAGGCGCCCTGGCGCTTGCGCTCGAAGTCCAGCGTGCGCCACTGCGCGCCTTTTGGAATCCAGACCGTGCGGCCCGGCTCGGCGTTGGCCACCGGGTAGTACGGCTCGACCTGGAAGGCGTCGGTACGGGTGTTGCTGTTCGAACTGGCGAAGTTGACCAAGGCGCCGAATTCGCCCATGGCAGTTTTCCAGCGGTTCGAGTACATGAACGAGCCGGCCGGGTCCTTCTTCTTGTTCAGTTCGGTGTACGTGCCTTCGACGCTGCCCGAAATGCGCTGGCCCTTGATGTCGAACGGCAGCGCGGTGCGCAGGTTGACCAGGCCCGAGATGCCGCCTTCGATCTGTTCGGCGGACGGGTTCTTGTAGACGTCGACGCCGGCCATCAGCTCTGGCGGGACATCCTCGAAGCTCAGTGCGCGGCCGCCATTGGACGAGAACGAATCGCGGCCATTGAGTTCCGAGCGCACCCAGGTCAGGCCACGGATCGATACGCCCGAGCCTTCGACCGAGAAGTGTTCCGGGTCGGAGCGCGACATGGTGCGGTCGATGGTGACGCCAGGGATGCGTTGCAGGACTTCGGTGATCGATTTATCGGGCAGTTTGCCGATATCGTCGGCGACGATCGAATCGACGACCTCGTCCGAATTCCGCTTGAGTTGCTGTGCGCTGTTGAGTGCGGCACGTTGCCCGGTGATTTTGACGACCTGCGCTTCGGCAGGGGCCGGGGCGGCTTCCTGGGCAAACGCTGCGGACAACCAGCACAGGTGTGCCACGCCCACGGCAATCGCCGATCGATTCAGATGCTTCATTCTGTTGTCTCCGTCTTTGTTGTGAAGAGCCCATCTGCCGGGACTCTCTGCTGGAAATACCGTGCTCGTCAGGGGCGTAGGGGCGGCGTCCATGCAAGCTGTAAAATAATATAACACTAAATGTTAGGCGCAACCATTTTTTGTTATGGCCTGTTGGTAAATACCATTTTTGCTACATAGCACTTGACGCGGTCGCGTCGTTTGATGTGAATAGGGTAAGGAGCGTGGTGGATGCATGCCCGGCTGACGCTGAGCAATTGCGCGATACGTGGCAGCGATTTCCGACGTGAGAGTCGCAATTTTGACGCGCTTCTGCAACGCGCGCGAAGGCAGGCTACACTAGCGCCGCCTGGTGGTTGTTAGCCGCGAAAAAGCGGGGCGGAAACAGTAAAAATGTCGATAAAACCGTCAATTTGGCGGCCAGACAGTCTTTACATCCGCTTTTGACGAAAATATTCGTCATAAAAGCGGGTCAAAACTCACGGAATGTCACCCTTTGCGAACGGCTGTGCGTAAAATACTTATTCAAGTAGTTCCGCATTTCCGCTATATTTTCAGTTGTATCTCTAAGTCAATGGATATTGCAATGATTCACATCAAACAAACAGCACTTACTCTGCGCAATGCAGCCATCGTAGCGACCGCCGTATTCGCTCTGGCCGCGTGCCAGAAAAAGGAAGCGACCGCGCCGGTGCAGACGCCGGACGTCGCCGGTCCGAATGGCGCAGCCATTGATCCGCACGCAGGCCTGAAATCCGAATCGGCTACCGCCCCAGCGGCCGTGCCGGAAACCGGTCCTGCCGAAGGCGGTACCGCGATCGGCGGCATGGTTGCCGGCCAGGATGCAGACTCGAACAAACCCCGCGACAGCGGTGCTTCAGAACCAACGGGTGGCGATGGCGCCACCACGCAGGCAGCGACGCCGCCAGCAAAATAATTGCTGGCGAGTCCAACGGCGCGCACACCGGCGCATGGTGGCTCCGGTAACGGTCAGGATGGAAAGAAAGCCAGGGCGACGACCCTGGCTGGCTCCATTTTGATGTGCGCAATCCATTACTAGCAGGAGAATCTAGATGGGCATGAACAGAAGGCAGTTCCTCCGCGCAAGCGGTGCGGGACTTGCCGCCTCCACCATCGTCGCGCTCGGCTTCTCGCCGTTGCCGGCGATGGCAGAGACGCGGCACTATAAATTGGCGAAAGCCAAGGAGACGCGCAACACGTGTCCATACTGCTCGGTGGGCTGCGGCCTGCTGATGTACAGTCTGGGCGACGGCGCAAAGAACGTTACCTCGGACATCATCCACATTGAAGGCGACCCGGATCACCCGGTCAATCGCGGTACGCTGTGCCCGAAAGGCGCCGGCTTGCTCGACTTCATCCATTCGCCGAACCGTCTCAAGTTCCCGGAAATCCGCGAACCTGGCACCAACGAATGGAAACGCGTTTCCTGGGATGAGGCAATGACGCGCCTGGCCGGCCTGATGAAGGCTGACCGCGATGCGAACTTCATTCCGACCAACGCCGAAGGCCAGCTGGTCAATCGCTGGACGAGCACGGGTATGCTGTGCGCGTCCGCGTCGAGCAACGAAACGGGCTACATCACGCACAAAGCGATGCGTTCGATGGGCATGCTCGTATTCGATAACCAGGCTCGCGTTTGACACGGACCTACGGTGGCCGGTCTGGCCCCGACGTTCGGACGAGGAGCGATGACCAACCATTGGGTTGACATCAAGAATGCCGATGTTGTACTGATCATGGGCGGCAATGCCGCTGAAGCACACCCATGCGGTTTTAAATGGGTTATTGAAGCAAAGCATCACAATAAAGCCAAGCTGGTCGTGGTCGACCCACGCTTTACGCGTTCGGCCGCCATGAGCGACTATTACGCACCGATCCGCGCTGGCTCGGACATCGCCTTCCTGGGCGGCGTCCTGAACTATCTGCTGACCAACAACAAGATCCAGACCGAATACGTCCGGAGCTACACCAACGCCCCGTTCATCGTGAACGAAGGCTTTGACTTCCAGGACGGTCTGTTCTCGGGCTACGACGAAGCCAAGCGTCGCTACAGCAATGAAAGCTGGGGCTACGAAATGGGTGACGACGGTTACGCCAAGGTCGATCCGACCATGGAGCACCCGCGTTGCGTGCTGCAAGTGATGAAGCGCCATTATTCGCGCTACACGCCTGAGCAGGTCAGCAAGATCACCGGTACCCCGGTCAAGCAATTCCTGAAGGTCTGCGAATACATCGCCTCGACTGCCCAGCCGGGCCGTGCGATGACGATCCTGTACGCACTGGGCTGGACCCAGCACAGCCAGGGTAGCCAGATCATCCGTACCGGCGCGATCATGCAGCTGCTCCTGGGTAACGTCGGTATCGCCGGCGGTGGCCTGAATGCACTGCGCGGTCACTCCAACATCCAGGGTCTGACCGACCTGGGTCTGCTGTCGAACTCGCTGCCGGGCTATCTGTCGCTGGCAACCGACAAGGAGCAGGACCTCGAGACGTACTACAAGCCGCGCGCACTGAAGCCTTTGCGTCCGAACCAGATGAGCTACTGGCAGAACTATCCCAAGTTCTTCGTCAGCCTGCAAAAAGCCTGGTGGGGCGATGCCGCGACCAAAGAGAACAACTGGGCCTTCGACTACTTGCCGAAAATCGACAAGCTGTACGACGTGCTGCAGGCGTTTGAATTGATGGGTCAGGGTAAATTGAACGGTTACATCTGCCAGGGCTTCAACCCGGTCGGATCGTTCCCGAACAAGAAGAAGATAATCGCCGGTCTGTCGAAGCTGAAGTTCCTGGTGACGATGGATCCTTTGAACACCGAAACGTCCGAGTTCTGGAAGAACTTCGGCGAGTCGAACGACGTCGATCCAAGCAAGATCCAGACGACCGTGTTCCGCCTGCCGACGACGTGCTTCGCCGAGGAAGACGGTTCGCTGTCGAACTCGAGCCGGTGGCTGCAGTGGCACTGGAAGGGCGCTGAAGCGCCGTACGAGTGCAAGCCGGACATCGAGATCATCGCTGACCTGTTCTCGCGCATGAAGAACCTCTATCTGAAAGATGGCGGTGCATTCTCGGATCCGATCACCAAGCTGTCGTGGCCGTACAAGATTCCGCACAGCCCTTCTGCCGAAGAGCTGGCCAAGGAATTCAACGGTAAGGCGCTCGCTGACATCTATGACGCAAAAGATCCGACCAAGCTCATCCTGAAGGCAGGCGAGCAGGTGCCGGGCTTTGGCGTGCTGCGCGACGATGGCAGTACCGCGAGCGGTTGCTGGGTGTATGCCGGCGCATGGACGCAGGCAGGCAACCAGATGGCGCGCCGCGACAATGCAGACCCGTACAACATCGGACAAACGCTGGGTTGGGCCTGGGCCTGGCCGGCGAACCGCCGCGTGCTGTACAACGCTGCCTCGACCGATCCAAAGACGGGCAAGCCGTGGAATCCTGCGCTGAACCTGATCTCTTGGAATGGTACGGCCTGGACTGGTTCGGATATTCCGGACATCCGTCCTGACGCCGATCCGGCCGAAGAGAATCGTACGCAGCCGTTCATCATGACGTCTGAAGGCGTGGCGCGTCTGTTCGCACCGACCGGCATGGCCGAAGGTCCGCTGCCGGAGCACTACGAGCCGTTCGAATCGCCGTTCCCGGTCAATCCGATGCACCCGAAAAACCCGCTTGCCCGCGCCAATCCGGCGGCCCGCGTGTTCAAGGGCGACATGGAAGCGTTCGGTACGGCCAAAGACTTCCCGTACGTCGCGACCAGCTACCGCTTGACCGAGCACTTCCACTACTGGACCAAGAACGTTGTTTCCAACGCGATTATCCAGCCACAGCAGTTCGTGGAAATCGGTGAAGAGCTGGCCAAGGCCAAGGGCATCACGAATGGCGATATGGTCAAGGTGTCGTCGATGCGCGGCTTCATCAAGGCCAAGTGCCTGGTGACCAAGCGTATTCCGCAACTCGATTGCGATGGCATGAAGGTCGATACAGTGGGTCTGCCGAACCACTGGGGCTTTGTCGGTGTGGCCAAGCCGGGCTTCCTGGTCAATACGCTGACCCCATTCGTGGGCGACGCCAATACCCAGACCCCGGAATTCAAGTCGTTCCTGGTCAATATCGAAAGGGTCTAAACAATGTCTTCATTACAATCTCTCGATATTGCGGCGCGTTCGGCAACCACCACGCAACCGCCGGTGGCCCGTACGCACAAGCCTGAAGTCGCCAAGCTGATCGACGTGTCCAGCTGCATCGGCTGCAAGGCATGCCAGGTGGCGTGCATGCAGTGGAACGATCTGCGCGATGAAATCGGCGAAAACCACGGTACCTACGACAACCCGATCGACCTGACGCCACAGTCGTGGACCGTCATGAAGTTCTCGGAAGTCGTGACCAAGTCTGCGGAAGAGGGCGATCGCCTGGAGTGGCTGATCCGCAAGGACGGCTGCATGCACTGCGACGAGCCAGGCTGCCTGAAGGCCTGCCCGGCGCCGGGCGCGATCGTCAAGTACACGAACGGCATCGTTGACTTCATCAGCGAGAACTGCATCGGCTGCGGCTATTGCGTCGCCGGTTGCCCGTTCGACGTGCCACGCATCAGCAAGGTGGACTCGAAGGCCTACAAATGCTCACTGTGCGCCGACCGCGTTGCAGTGAACATGGAACCGGCCTGCGTGAAGATCTGTCCAACTGGCGCCATCCGTTTCGGCACCAAGGAAGACATGATCGAATACGCGGGTGACCGCGTGGTCGACCTGAAGGAACGTGGTTACCAGAACGCCGGTTTGTACAACCCGGCCGGTGTGGGCGGCACGCACGTGATGTACGTGCTGCAGCACGCGGACAAGCCGAACCTGTATGCCGGCCTGCCCGAGAATCCGACCATCAGCCCGACCGTGGCGCTGTGGAAGGGTATCGCCAAGCCGCTGGGTGTGGCTGCAATGGTCGGTGCTGCTGTTGCCGGCTTCTTCCACTACATGAAGGTCGGCCCGATCGAGACGCACCACGACGAACCCGATGTTCAGCCGACGCCTGGTCCCGACCAGCGCGACGACGAACGGGTATAAGGAGAAGACCATGTTTATCACTCGCTATCGCGACATGACGCGCATGAACCACTGGGCCGTGGCTCTGTTGTTCATCTGCGCCGGATTGACTGGCCTTGCCTTGTTCCATCCGTCGATGTTCTTCTTCAGTGTGTTCTTCGGCGGTGGGCAGTGGACCCGTATCCTGCATCCGTTCTTCGGTTTGCTGATGGTGCTGGGTTTCGTGTTCCTGTTCTTCGCCGTCGTTCGTGACAACTTCTGGACCAAGACCGATACGGCCTGGGTCAAGAAGGCGCCGGAACTCCTCAAGGGTAACGAGCACGCGATGCCGCCTGTACACAAGTACAATGCGGGCCAGAAAGCCGTGTTCTGGATCTTTGCCGTGAGTCTGGTGCTGCTGTTGATCACTGGCTTCATGTTCTGGCAACCATGGTTCGCGGACTTCTTCCCGATTCCGCTGCGTCGTTTCGCGATGCTGGTGCACGCGGCTTCGGCCCTGGCACTGGTGCTGAGCGTGATCATGCACGTGTACGCCGCCATTTGGGTCAAGGGCTCGTTCCGCGCCATGACCCGTGGCACGGTGCACGAGGACTGGGCCAAGTCGCACCACCCGCTGTGGTACAAGGAAGTGGCAGAGGACGCCAAGCGCAACAAGCGCTAACGTAGTATTGTTGCTCTTCTGAGTCAGCTTCAAAACCGTCGTTCCCGCGCAGGCGGGAACCTCAGTGTGCATGCGGTTCGATTCGCTGGCACACTTGGGTTCCCGCCTCCGCGGGAACGACGTTCTTTGGCAGCTTGAACCGTATTGCCGTTGCAAGAATTCAATAGGAAGCATCCTTTCCATGAGCATTACCAAAGCCTCAAAGCTGCTCAGCCCCGAAGAAATCGCTGTCCGGGCTGGCGAGCAAATGCCGTATATCCAACTCCCGGTGCGCCGCGAGTTGTTCTCCGCCCGTGCGACCCGTCTGCGCCAGCTGGCGCCGGGGCACGCGATGCACGACTTTTTACTGTTTGCTGCCGAACTGGCCGCCGTACAGCACGAAGTGCTGCAGGATTACCCGACCGTGACGCTGCCGACGCTGGACGATCTGGCCGCCGCCGCGCGCGCCGCCCAGGCACCGGTCCCGGCGCCGCTGTGGCCGCGCGATCCGGTCTGGCGCGGCGCGATGCGCCGCATGCTGGAACTGCTGGTTCCGCGCCTCGCGGGCAGCCCGGCGCAAGCCGCCGTGCAGGCCCTGCTGGCTGCGGGCGACGACCATCTCGAGGGCCAGGCCGAACTGCTGCTGCAAGGCGCGGCCGGCCTGGACATGAGCGCGGCACCCCTGGTGGCGGCCGGTCTGCAGGTGTACTGGACGAACATGGTCCTGGCCATCCAGGAAGCGTATGGCGCGGCGCGCCAGCAGCCGTACGGCCGCACGCTCGACATGACGACCTGCCCATGCTGCGGCAGTCTGCCGACCGCGTCGATCACGCGGGTCGACCAGACCGGCAGCAACTTCCGCTATCTGCACTGCTCGCTGTGCTCCGCGCAGTGGCATATGGTGCGGGTCAAGTGCAGCCACTGCGAAAGCACCAAGGGCATTCACTACCATTCACTCGAGGCGCTGGCCACGGATGGCGCGGTGCAGGATGCGTCGCAGGCATCGGTGCAAGCCGAGACGTGCGACGAGTGCCATCACTACATCAAGATCGTGCGCATGGAGCGCGAGCTCAATGTCGATCCGGTGGCGGACGACCTGGCCTCGCTGACGCTGGACATCCTGGTGTCCGAAGCGGGCTACGAGGCGCATGGTGTCAACCTGCTGCTGCTGTCGGGCGGTGAGGAAGCGCCAAGCGAACCGGCCATCGCACCACCATCGAACCGGAGTAATTGATCATGTCGCTCAGCGAGTCCGTGGTCCACGGCTCGAAGGCGACAGTCAAGGAACTGCCTTCGATCGATAAACTGCTGCGCTTGCCATCGGTGCAGGCGCACCTGTCTGTCCACGGCCATACGCTGGTCGCCGGGCAGGCGCGCGCGCTGGTCGATGACCTGCGCGCGCAAGCGCTGGCTGGCGTGCTTGCGGCGAGCGCCGTGACGCCCGATGCGTTGGGCGGGGCGCTGGCCCAGCGCATCGCTGCGCGGATCGCGCCGCGCATGCGCCGCGTGATCAACCTGACCGGCACGGTCATTCATACCAATCTGGGCCGCTCGGTGCTGCCGGATGTGGCAATTCGCCGCCTGACGGCGATGATGGCCGGCCCGAACAATCTCGAATACAACCTCGACACCGGCTCACGGGGCGATCGCGACAGCATCGTCGAAGGCTTGCTGTGCGAAATCACCGGCGCCGAAGCGGCGACGGTGGTCAACAACAATGCCGCCGCGGTGCTGCTGTCGCTGGCCGCGCTGAGCGGCGGGCGCGAAGCGATCATCTCGCGCGGCGAACTGGTAGAAATCGGCGGCGCCTTCCGCATGCCGGACGTGATGGACAGCGCCGGCGCGCGCATGGTCGAGGTAGGCACCACCAACCGCACGCACCTGGCGGACTACGAGCGCGCGATCACCGAGCGCACGGCAATGCTGATCAAGGTCCACACCAGCAACTATATGGTGCAGGGCTTTACCAGTGCGGTGAGCGAGGCCGAACTGGCGCCGCTAGCCCGCGCCCGCGGCGTGGCGCTCGTGTCGGACCTGGGCAGCGGCTCGCTGATCGACATGGGCAAGTACGGCTTGCCGCAGGAACCGACGCCGCAGCAGATGCTGGCCGATGGCTGCGACGTGGTCATGTTCTCCGGCGATAAATTGCTGGGCGGCCCTCAGGCGGGCCTGATCGTCGGCACGCGCGAACACATCGGGCGCATCCGCAAGTTTCCGATGAAGCGCGCGCTGCGGCTGTCCAAGCTGCCGCTGGCGGCGCTGGAAGCGACCTTGCAGCTGTACCTGCAACCCGAACTGCTCGTGCGCGAGTTGCCGACGCTGCGCTGGCTGACCCGCACGCAGGAGCAGGTGGCCGTGGCCGCAAACGCGATCCTGGAACCGCTGCGCGCGGCGCTGGCGCCGCGCTATACCGTCACGCTCGAACCGATGCTCAGCCAGATCGGCTCGGGTTCGCTGCCGATCGACCGCCTGCCATCGTGCGGGCTGGCGATCGCGCCGGTCTTGTCTGGCAAGCGCGGCATGGGCACGGCGCTCGACGCGCTGTCTGACGCCATGCGCAGCCTGCCGGCGCCGATCATCGGCCGCATCGCCGACGACCGCGTGCTGCTCGACTGCCGCTGCGTCGACGATCCGAACGAGGTCATCAATCAATTGGCCGGCCTGCGCCTGGCCATCATCGGAGAAGCCCCATGATTGTCGGCACTGCAGGCCACATCGACCACGGCAAGACGGCGCTCGTGCGCGCACTAACGGGCATCGACGCCGACCGGCTGCCGGAAGAAAAACGGCGCGGCATCACCATCGAACTCGGTTACGCGTGGATGCCGCTGGAAGACGGGCGCCGCATCGGTTTTGTCGACGTGCCGGGCCACGAAAAACTCGTACGCACGATGGTGGCCGGCGCCAGCGGTATCGACTTCGGCTTGCTGCTGATCGCGGCGGACGACGGCCCGATGCCGCAAACGATCGAGCACGCGACCATCCTGTCGCTGCTGGGCGTTCGCCGTGGCGCGGCCGTGATCACCAAGATCGACCGCGTGGAGCCGGCGCGCGTCGCCGAGACCGAAGCCCGCGTACGCGCGCTGCTGGCCAGCAGCGGGCTGGACGATTACCCGGTGCTGCACGTCTCGAGCGTGCGCGGCGACGGCATCGATGCCTTGCGCGCCGATCTGGTCGACGCACTGGCCGCTGCGCCGGGCGACGGCGTGGAGGGTGCAGGTTTCCGCATGGGCCTGGACCGCGCGTTCACGCTGGATGGCGTCGGCACCGTGGTGGCCGGGAGCGTTTCGGCGGGCGGCGTGACGATTGGCGACGCGTTGTCGCTGGCATCCTCGCCGGATGATTCTTACCGCGTTCGCAGCCTGCAAGTACACAGCCGCGCGGCGCAGGCGGCGCAGGCGGGCCAGCGCTGCGCCGTGGGCCTGGCGGGCCTGGAACGCACGGACGAACTGCGCGGCCAGGTGCTGTGCGATCCGGCCATCGCCTTGACCACGCAGCGGATCGACGTCTGGCTGCAGGTGGCCGCCACCGAAGACAAGCCGCTGCGTTCGGGTACGCTCGTGCACCTGCATGCAGCGACCCAGGATTGCCTGGTGACGGTGGCCGTGCTGGGCCAGCCGTTGATCGCGCCAGGCGCCGGCGCACCGGCCCAGCTCGTGCTGCACAAGCCGGCCAACGTCTGGCATGGCGACCGTTTTATCTTGCGCGACGCGTCGGCGGTGCGCACGGTGGCCGGTGGCCAGGTGCTCGATCCGCTGGGGCCGATCCGTTATCGGCAGACGCCCGAGCGCCTGGCGTACCTGGAAACCCAGCGCGCGGTTGATCCGCTGACGCGCCTGCTGGGCGCGCTGGCGCAGGCGCAGTACGGCGTCAATGGCGCGACCTGGCTGCGCAGCAGCGGCCTGGCGCGCTGGCCGTTTGATTTGGCAGGCGTGCCCGACATCGTGGTGGGCGCCGGCGGCGAGTGGCTGATCGCCCGCACGCGTCTTGATGAGGCGCAGGCCGGCCTGCTGGCGGCCCTGCGCGACTTCCACGACAAGTATCCGGACGAAATCGGACCGGACGTGCAGCGGGCCCGCCGCCTGGCGGCGCCACGCATGCCCGAGGCGCTGTGGCTGCAGCTGACGGGGCACATGATCGAGGCCGGCGTGCTCGCCCGCCGGAATGGCTTCCTGCATTTGCCGGAGCATGGCGTCGCCTTGCGCGCGGCCGAGCAGATCGTGGCCGAACATGCGCTGCCGATGCTGCTTGAAGGGCGCTTCGATCCGCCATGGGTACGCGACATCGCGCTGCAGGCGCGGTTGCCCGAAGCGCAGGTGCGCCAGGTGCTGGGCCGCATGGCGCGCGGCGGTGACGTGTATCAGGTGGTCAAGGATCTGTTCTATCATCCGGCCGTGATGCACGAGCTGGCGGCGCTGGCGAGGAAGCTCGCCGCGGAAGAAGTCGGTGGCCAGGTCACGGCTGCGCGTTTTCGCGATCTGACGGGCCTGGGACGCAAGCGCGCGATCCAGATCCTGGAGTTCTTTGATCGCATCGGACTGCTGCGCCGCGTGGGTGACGTACATCTGCTGCGGCCGGGAACGTTGCTGTTTTCCGAGAAAACGCTGTGACCCTGACGCAATTTTTCCGGACAAGGTAAAATCCCGGCTCAACGGAAGGAAATCGTCCCTGGTGGGGCGGCTGGGCTTCAAACCCAGTTGGTGGCGCCATGCGTCGCCGGGTGGGTTCGACTCCCGCATCCTTCCGCCATCCTTTCTGTTGCTGTTCCTGTTCTTCACACTCCTATGATCATCCTCGGCTTCGACTATCCGGACGACTGCTATTTCGACCTCGACAATGATATGTGGTGCCGTCCGCTGGCTGACGGTCGCGTGCAGGTGGGCGTGAGCGCGTTCGGTGTCCAGATCAGCGGCAACCATTTCTACATGTGCCGCCCCAAGCCGGTGGGTAACGAGGTCGAGCAGGGCAAGACGGTGGGTGTCGTGGAGCTGAGCAAGACGGTCGTAACGATCAAGACGCCGGTGTCCGGGACGATCGTCGAAATCAACACCGCGCTGGAAGAAACGCCCGAATTGATCCATCAGGATCCGTATGGCGCCGGCTGGATTTCCGTCATCCAGGCCAGTGACTGGGAACGCGACCGCGCGCAACTGGCGCATGGCGCCGATCTGGTCGAACAGGCCGAGCGACGCATGCGGCTCGAGCCGGTCGATGACTGGATCAAGCCGTGAATTCGGCACACGCGGGCCTCGCCATTATGGTCTGGTCATGCGATTTAACCCGGCCCGAGGCACTGACGACGCCGTTCATGACGGCGCAGGCCGCGGCGGCGCTCGACATGCCCGTCAAGATGTTGTTTACGAATCAGTCCGTCGCCTGGCTGCTGCGCGAACACAGCGCGCGCCTGACCGGTTTCGGCGCCGACCGCTGGACAGTTGCGCGGCACCTCGATGCCACGGTTGAGCTGGGTGTCGAGATCCGCGCCTGCAGCCAGGCGTTGAATGCTCTTGGCGCGGACCTCACTGCATTGGCGCCCCAGTGCGCCGGCGTCGAAGGCATGGTGACATTCGTCGAGCAGGGCAGCGCGCCGGGCTGGCACATGCTGGTGTTTTAAGCCTACGCGTCCAGGATTCTCGCTCAGATAACACAGCCGGGGTCAGGTCTGACATTCGGACACGGCCTCAGCCTGAGCCAGGTCCAATCGTGCATCGACCAGCCTTAGCATAGCCCCGTGTCAGCTCGTTTCGACTATCTGGCTGTCGAGTTCGTGTCCGAATGTCAGACCTGACCCCGGCTTTCGGAGTGCAGAATACGCCAGCCAAAAAAAGCGCCGGGCTGCGAACCCGGCGCCTCTGTCACATCGGCACGAACGTTACAGCGAGCGCAGGAACGCCAGCAGCGCCTCGCGTTCAACGGTCGCCAGCTTCTCGAAACGCTTGCGCGCGGCGGCGGCTTCGCCGTCATGCCACAGGATCGCTTCACTCAGGGTGCGTGCGCGGCCGTCATGCAGGTAGCCGACCTTGCCATCCTTGCCCATCACCTTGTCGCTGTAGCCGATGCCCCACAGCGGCGCGGTGCGCCACATGCTGCCGGTGGCCTGGCCTTCGACGTAGTTGTCTGCCAGTCCCGGACCCATATCGTGCAGCAGCAGGTCGGTGTATGGCCGGATGGTCTGGTCGCGCAGTTCGGCGAACTGGTGGTTCGCGCCGGTCTTCATCGACGCCGTGTGGCAGGCCACGCAGCGCATCGTTTCGAACAGCTTCTGGCCCGTGGCGACCTGGCGCGTGTCGACCCGGTGCTCGTCAAGTGGCGCGACGCCTTTCGGGAAGCCGCTGGCCAGGCTGCGCTGGGCCGGTACGGCCAGCAGGGCCAGGTAGTTCGAGATCGACTGCAGCTCCGCTTCCGAGATCCCGCGCTGGCGGGGCGCCGTGGCGCATCCGGCCGGGTTGGGGTCGCAACTGAGGCTCGGGTAGACGGGCGAGGTCACCGCCATGTCGGCCAGCAGCGCCGATGCCGCCTGGTGGCGCAGCGTGGCTTTCGATGCTTTCCAGCCAAAGCGGCCAAGACGCACGGCGCCGCTTTCGGGATCGAACACAAAGTTGGCCGTACCGCGCACGCCGTCGCCGTCCGGGCTCGAGCGCACGCGCGTCAGGATGTCGGCTTCAGGGATCGCCTCCAAGAGGCCGCTGCCGATCATCGGCTGGGCCGCGCGCAGCGAGACGGTTTCCGGCACCGGGCCGTCAAAGGCAATTTTAGGCTTGCGCAGTTCGACGTTCGTGCCGTCCGCCAGCTGGACCACGCGGGTGTCAAAGCCCGACACGCGCACGCCGGTGCCCCAGTTCTGCGGGGTGCCGTTGCCCGACACCGCATTCATCTGCACCGTCGTGCCATAGGTCGGATGTGGCAGCTGCTGGCCTTGCGGACCAACGCGCGCCACGCGCACCGCCATGCCATCGAGGCGCTGGTTGATCGCCGCCGGAGCCGGGCTGCGGCCATTGCCGACGTGGCACGCGATACAGGCCGACTGATTGAAGCGGCCGCCCTGCAGACCCACGGCCGCTGCATACCGGTCGTTGCCCGCTTCATTGTGCTCACCGGTGGTGAAGTTGGTGTGCAGCAGGCGCCGGCCTTCGACGAAGCGCTGCATGTTCTGCATGCCGACGTTGTTGTGCGGCTGCTGGAACATGAACAGGCCATTGTCGCTGTAGTTATACGACACGGAGCCGAGGCCGCCCGACAGCACGTCGTCCGGCAGCGGCACCGAATTCAGGCGCGGCTGCACGCCGTACCATGGGCGCAGGCCCTGGCCGACGACGTAGCTCCATTCCTGCGAGTAGTAGCGGATGCCGCCCGTATCGCCCAGCGCGCCCAGTGCTTCGCGCGTGGTGAAGTACGACGGCGAGACTTCGATGATGTCGCCCTTGACGAGCGGCCGGCCCGGCACGCTGCGGCCGGTCTTGAAGCCGTCGCTGTTGAGCTCACTGTGGCCCGGATAATCCTTGACCAGCAAGGTGCAGCCGCCATTGATGCCGTTGGCGCTGGCCAGCCGGTTGTTCTGCGGATAGGGCGTCGGCTTGCAGATGGGGACATCGTTATTGACCAGTTCTCCGGGCCGCATCCAGCCGTAGCCGGTCGAATAAGGCTCGTCAAACTGGCGGAAGAACGCGACGCCGCCCTTGAGGAAGTCGACGGTCGTGTACTGGTTCACAACCAGCATCGGTTGCGTGACACCGGCGACGCGGCTGTTGTCGATGATCTCGACGCCCCAGGTGCGGTTCTTGTGGTACTGCGGCACGAACGTCAGGTAGTTGCCCGGGCCCTTGTCAACGGGCAGCCCGCTGGCCGGGTCGATCGTGTCGTTCGGGCCGTAGCCGATCTCGTTCCACTCTTCGCCGCGCTCGCGGCCATGGCGCGCCAGGCCACGGGCGCCGAAGCGCGTCACCAGCGTGCCGTCCGCAAGAGTGAACTGCAACGACTCGATCGGCTCGGCCGTACCCGGCAGTGGGCTTAGCGCAGAGCCATTGGCCGGGAAGGCCACGGCCGACGTCGGCGCATCGGGCAGCGTGTTGTCACTGCCCGGCGACTTGAACTCGACTTCAAACATCGAGTAGCCGTATTGCGTCGCACGTGCGACACCCTGCAGGCGCAGGTAGCGGGCGCGGAAACCCAGGTTGAAAAATTCCTCGACGCCACCCTTGCCGGTGCCGACATGGCGCAACTGCGTCCATGTCACGCCGTCGTTCGACGTGAGCACCGTATAGATCTTGCCGTACGATTGTTCCCAGGTAAGCTTCATGTAGCCGATTGCGGTGGGCGCGCCAAAATCGAAATGGATCCAGGCGCCGTCCTCGGGCCGGCTCGACCAGCGCGTGCCGGGCTTGCCGTCGATGGCCATGCCGGCCGCCATGCCGGCGTTCTCCGGCGTCGACGACGTCGCAGCCACCGGCTTGATGGCCACGCCGGGGTGGGTCAGGTCGATTGGCAGTTCTGGCGCCGGCAGGTCGGGGCTCGGCGTTGGCGCGGCCGGCGTGCCGGTAAAGGCCTGGATTTCGAGGATCGAATAGCCATACTGGCCGGCGCGCTTGACACCTTGCATGCGCAGGTAGCGGCCCTGGCCATTCAGGCCCGTGAGATCTTCGGTGCCGCCGACGCTGTCGGTGACGCTCTTGATCGTGGTCCAGCTGCTGCCGTCCTCGGACACCTGTAACAGATAGGCGCTCGCATGGGCGGCTTCCCAGTCGATCCGCACGCGGGTAATCGTCTGCGTCGCGCCATAGTCGAGCGTCAGCGATTCATCGTCGGTGAAGCGGCTGCCCCAGCGCGTGGTGTTGTCATGGTCGATCGCCGCCGGGCCATCGAGATCCGGCCGCTCGGCCGAGCTGGCCTGGGCCTTGACCGGGGTCAGCGCTGTTTCCGTGCTGGCGAACACGCCGGCCACGGTCCTGAACAGGCTGGCGCTGGCGTTCTGCATGACGGCGACGGGCGATTCGGCAGTGCCGCCACCGCAACCCGCTAACAGCAGCGGTAACAGCAGGATGGGTGCGAGCGGCGCGCCGGGCATGCGGATGCGGCGTGAAGACTGCCCGCAAGGCAGTTGATCCATGGTGAAACTCCTAGGTATGAACGTCGATGGGTGAACTTCAGCACTACTTTCCGCATGCCCCGGTCATGGATGCCGACCGGGATCGTTATAATTGCTCAAAGGCAATTGTTAACCATAAGGTAACCGACCCGTTGGAGACGTGTCAAGGAATCTGCGCCGATGTGACACTTGCAGCCCGTCCATCGGCAATAAATACGCTCCAGGCCCGTCGCATTTCTCCAAAAACCAATCGTGCGCGACCTGCCAATTCGTACAATTGCGAATTAGCCCGTTCAGATGGGCAACAATTGTGTAAACGGAGAGACGATGGGGCGATTATTTTTGTGGGCGAAGACGCGCCCGGCGCAGTGGGCGCTGCTGGCTGCGCTCGTGGCCTGTTACCCCGTGAGCCTGCTCCTGCCGCTGTCGTGGGGCCGCGAAGCAGGCGTTCTGGAAAACCTGCAGGTTGTCGTATTGCTGAGCGGCTTCGTGGTGGCGGTCGTCGTGTTCATGCGGCGTCGCCCGGAACGCACGGCGATGCTGGCGCTGTGGGCCGCGCCTGTCTGGTTGCTGCTGGCGGGCCGCGAGCTCAGCTGGGGCCGCGCCTGGCGCGCCGTGCCTGGGTTCGACGCGGCGGGCAGGGCGCTGCCGCCTGAGCCGCTGTGGTTCCAGCCGCTGGTCTGGCCGGGCGCCGTGTTGCTCATCGGCTGGCTCGTGTATAGCGCCTGGCATTACCGCATCGATGAGGTGGTGCGCCTGGCGTTCGTGCGCAGCGCGCCCTGGCTGCTGCTGTTCGTGGCGCTTGGCGCGGCTGTGGGGTCGACCTGCGCCGAGGGGCATATGTCATGCCATATCGATCTCGTCGCGTCGCGTGCTCAGGTCTTCGAAGAGCTGGTCGAACTGCTGGCCTACGTGGCACTGTGCAGTCTGCAAGCGGTTGTTCTGCGGCACCGGGTGCCGGCCCTGGGTCGACGCCATGAGCACGGCGTCGATGCTCGCGCAAAACAGGTGCGCTGACGCCGGTGTTACTGATGGCGCGCGTGTGGCGCGCATGTAGCTCGCTTGGCAAGTAGGACAAATTGCCCGTTGGTCGCGCCGCCGTTTTCCTCTAGCATGATGGGTTCTGTGAAATGACCACCTGCCTGCAGCGGTCGCCCCATCATGTCGAATTCAAAAGTTGTCGAAATCCCGCCGGCCGCCCTGGCCATTCCTGATGTCGCTACTGGCGTCGTTATTGGTGCGTCGCCCGCTGGTGGCCTGGCGCAGCGCGCTGGCCAGTACTGGGCGCTGACCAAGCCGCGCGTGACCCTGTTGACCGTGTTCTGCGCCGTAATCGGCAGCCTGCTGGCAACCGATGGCGCACCCGCCTGGTCCGTGTTGCTCTACAGCGCTGCCGGTATCTGGCTGCTCGCCGGCGCCGCCTTTGCCGTCAATTGTCTGCTGGAAGCGCAGGTCGATGCGCGCATGACCCGCACGGCGCGCCGGGCCACCGCGCGCGGCGACCTGGGGCCAGCCCAGACGGTCGTCTTTTCCCTGGTGCTGGGCGGCGCCGGCGCGGCCTTGCTGTACACGCAGGTCAATCCGCTGACGATGTGGCTGACACTGGCCACGTTCGTCGGCTACGCCTTTATCTATACCTTGCTGCTGAAACCGGCCACGCCGCAGAACATCGTGATCGGCGGTTTTGCCGGCGCCATGCCGCCGGCGCTCGGCTGGGCGGCAGTGGCCAATGGCGTGCCGCTCGAGGTGTGGCTTCTGGTGCTGATCATCTTTCTGTGGACGCCGCCGCATTTCTGGGCGCTGGCGATGGCGCGGCGCGACGACTACGCGCGCTCCGGCCTGCCGATGCTGCCGATCACCCACGGTATGGCCCACACGGGCCAGCAGGTATGGCGTTACAGCGTGGCGCTGGCAGTCGGTACCGCGCTGCCGTGGGTGGTCGGAATGAGCGGGCTGTTCTATCTGGCGTGCGCATGTGCGCTGAACGCCGTGTTCCTGCGCCATGGCTGGCTGGTCCACAAGCACTACAGCGACGCGGTCGCGCGCAAGGCATTTGCCTGGTCGATCGTGTATCTGGCGCTGCTGTTCGCCGCGCTGCTGGCCGACCATTACCTGACCTTGCTATTGGCGGTTTGAGCCACGTTGGGTTCGTCATCGAACAGAAGCGGAGAACGCTAACATCTTAAGCTGTTTCCATGACAGCTCGATACCACTCCGCCCCCACAACGAGGATGCGCAGCAATCCGGCGCCTCTACCCCTTCCAACCTTTCCGGGCGAGCGCCGCAAGATCGCGCGCCCCACAACCTTATTGCCCGAGGACGTGCGCGACAGCGCCGACCTGGCCCGTCTGATCGAACAACTTGGCTGTGGCGACGACCTGATCGTCGTGTCCAACCGCGCACCGTGCGTGCATTCGCAGACGGGTGACGGCGTCAATGCCCAGCGGCCCGCCGGCGGCCTGGTGACGGCGCTCGAAGCCGTCCTGTCCAAAGAAGGCGGTTGCTGGATCGCCCATGGCAGCGGCACGGCCGACCGCG
The DNA here is from genome assembly GCF_024753205.1 of Massilia aurea. Taxonomy (GTDB): domain Bacteria; phylum Pseudomonadota; class Gammaproteobacteria; order Burkholderiales; family Burkholderiaceae_D; genus Telluria; species Telluria aurea. Next base: position 85,350 of record NZ_JANUGZ010000001.1, read on the forward strand.
CCACGGTCGACGCCAACGACCACGTCCTGCCCGAGCATCTGGACGCGCCGTACCGGCTGCGCCGCCTGTGGCTCAGCGATGCCGAAGTGGCGGGCTACTACGATGGCCTGGCCAACGAAGCGCTGTGGCCGCTGTGCCACCGCACCGGCGTCGCGCCGACGTTCCGCCTTGAAGACTGGGCGCATTACGTGGCCGTCAACCGCCGCTTTGCCGACGCCGTGATTGCCGAAGCCGCGAGCGAGCGGCCCGTGGTGCTGGTGCAGGACTACCACCTGGCGCTGGTGCCGGAGATGGTGCGTGAGCAGCTGCCGGACGCCGTCATCATCCTGTTCTGGCACATTCCGTTTCCGACGCCGCAGACCCTGGCCACGTTCCCATGGGCGCAGCAGATGATGGCCGGCTTGCTGGCCAGTACCGTGATGGGCTTGCAAACGCCGGCCGACCTGACGAACTTCAGCCTGGCGCGTGCTGCCATCCCTGGCGCCCAGGGGCGCGGCGCGGCGCACGCCGGCGCCTATCCGATTTCGATTGCGTGGCCGGCCAGGAATGATGTGGCCACGCCTGGCATCCGTGACGTGGTGGGCAGCCAGTTCGGCATCGCGCCTGGCGTGCGATTGCTGGTCGGTGTCGATCGCATGGATTACACGAAAGGCCTGAGCGAGCGCCTGCAGGCCTTCGAGCTGCTGCTCGAGCGACGGCCCGACTTGCGCGGGCAAGTAACGCTGCTGCAGATCGGCGCGCCATGCCGTTCGGCGCTGGCCGCGTACCAAACGATCACGCGCGACGTGGGTGCGCTCACGCAGCGGATCAACGCACGCTTTGGCAGGGATGACTGGCAGCCGGTTGTGCTGCATGCGAAAAGCGCGGATGCGGCCACCGTCACCGCCTGCTACCGCGCGGCCGACGTGTGCCTGGTCACGAGCCTGCATGACGGGATGAACCTGGTGGCGAAGGAATTCGTGGCGGCGCGTACCGACCTGCGCGGCGCGCTGGTGCTCAGCAGTGAGGCCGGCGCTGCCGCTGAACTGCACCAGGCGCTGATCGTCGATCCGCGCGACATCGCCGGCATGGCCCGCGCCATTGAGCGTGCGCTGGACATGCCGCTCGACGAGCAGACCCGGCGCCTGCGCGCAATGCGCGGCGTCGTTAGTCAATACACGGTGTTCCGCTGGGCGGCGCAGTTGCTGGTGGACGGCATGCGTATTGAGGCGAGCCGCCGCGTCACGCGCAGCCCGGCACACGCTTATTTGCGTTGATCGGGTAACGATACACCCCTGTCAACACTCAGGTCGTTGACAGGGGCACTTCCATCTCGCAGGTCACGGCCAGAAGCGTGTCGCCGAAGCCACCGCGCGCCCGCGCATCCAGTCTGGCGCTGGTGAACACGCGCGGCAGCGCGCTCCAGGCAAAGCGGGCGCCCGACAGTTCCAGTGCCCGCACCAGCAGCACGTCTTCATGACAGGCCACTGCCGCAAAACCCCCGGCCGCCTGGTAGGCCAGCGCGCAGACACCCAGATTCGCCCCGTGGATATGACGGTGATCTTCCCGGTCATGGTAGGTACGGGCGAAATGCTCACGCAGCAGTTGCGCCTTGTCCGCGTGGGGTGACCAGTCATCGACCGCCACCGAGCCACAGACGACCTCAGCGCCCAGCGTGACCTGTACAGCCAGCCATTGTGGCGAGACGCGCGTGTCGGCGTCGGTGAACGCGAGCCAGCGCGCCTCGGCTGCGATCAGGTGCAGGGCGCCCGCAGCACGGGCGCTGCCGACCTGGCGCGCTGAGATTTCCAGTGCGTCGAGCCGGCAACCGGCCAGCGCGAATGCCGTCTGCCATTCGCGCACGATGGCAGCCGAGCCGTCGTCGCAGGCATCGAGCACGACACACACCATGACTGGTTCGCCGGCCAGTTGCGGATGCGTCGCTGCCCGCAGGACGGCTTGCAGGCAGGCACCGAGGCACGCTTCTTCGTTATGGGCTGGGATGGCGACGCCGATCATGCGCGTTCTCCCTGTATTCCCTGTAGCGGTGCCACCGGGCGCCAGATGTCGAGCACGAACGCCTCGTCGCGATGGTGTAGCGAGCGGCGCAGGCCGGGCAGCGCGTCGGCGAGATCGTGCACGGTCGCCGTCGGCGTGATGCGGTCGTCGAAGTCGTGCAGGTAGTGGCACAGCACCAGTTCGCCGTCCGGCGCCAGGTTCGCTGCGGCGCACGCCAGCATCGAGGCGATCGCGTCTTCGTCGAAGTAATACAGCAGTTCGCTGAGCACGATCAGGTCGAACGTGTCGTCCAGCGGCCAGTCGGCCGGCAGGCGGCGCGTCTCGAAACGGATGCCGCGCGTGGCGGCGTCGGGGACGCGGCGCCATGCGGCATCCAGCGCACTGGCGGCGCCGTCGCAGGCCTGCAGGGATTCGCAACGTGCGGCCAGCGCCACGCTCATTTCTCCGTTGCCGCAGCCAGGCTCGAACGCGCTGCGGTAGCTTGGCTTGCCCAGGCCGGCGAGCAGGATCGCGCGTTTGCGCTGTTCGTACCAGGCGCCGCGCACGTCCCACGGGTCGTCCGATTGGGCGTACAGGGTTTCGAAATGGGCCAGGGGTTGGGCGTCACGCATGGTCGGGAAAGTAGAGTTCAAAAGGATGCAGGACGCGTTCCATCGCAAACGCGGGCAGGATGGGCGCTGCGCCGCTGCTGGCGTCGCCCTCGATCTGGCTGTGGAAGCATCCGAGGGCGGCGCGTTTGCGCGCCAGCGCGTCGTTTGGCACCGGTAATTTGCGCGCCTGGTTCATGGGCATTGCGCCGTCGCCCGGGGCACTCCAGTGCCAGCCCCAGACCGGTGCCTGCAGCACGCGGGCGCCACGCTGGCGGGCGACGGCGCTGCAGGCCAGCGCCGTCGATTCGTGGTCCGGGTGGCCGTCGAAGCGCCAGGTAGTAATGACGATATCGCCCGGCGCGATGATCGCAGCCAGCTGGCGCTCGAGTTCAGGCGCGGCGGCCGTGACGCCGCCGTCCGGAATATGCAGGCGTCGCACGCGGTCGGCGCCGATGCCCAGGTGGGCCAGGGCGGCATCCGTTTCGTCGGTCCGGGCCTGGCGCAGGCGCTCCGGCGGCCAGGCCGGCGAGCCGGGATGGCTGGCTTCACCATCGGTGACGGCCACAATCAGCGGCGCGTCACCGCGCGCGGCGACCAGTTGCAGCAGCGCGCCGCAGGTCAGGATTTCGTCATCGGGATGGGGCGCGACCACGACGACGCGGGTGCCGGGCGGGATCAGCGCATCCAGCGTGATCTGCGGAACGGCGGCCAGCGCGGCGTCGCGCGCCCAGTCGGCCGCTGCCGGGCCGGTGCCGCCGATGTGACGCGAGCGGTTTACAAGGTCCATGGCGCGTCCTCCAGGGCAGCGACCAGCTTGCCGACGGCTTCCAGGTCGCGCTCCGCATGGCTCTGGCGCATGAACACCGGCAGGTCCGCATACAGCTGCGCGAGCGACGCATCCTTGCACAGCGGGCCGGCGCCCAGTGCGCGGCCCACCGCATGCAAGACTGTATTGGCGGTCGCTTCGACGCTCAGGCGTACTGTCATCGCCGTGCGCATGGCATTCGCGCCTGGTGCGCTGTCGATGGTTGCTGCAGCTTCGCGGATCAGCGCGGCGCAGCCTTGTAGTGCAACCGAGACTTCGCCGAGTTGCGCCATGCGATGGGGATCGCTGCGCTCGGCCAGCCGTTCCCGCAGCGCATCGGCCAGACGTGTCGCGGCGCCAAACCAGCATGCAGCCACGCCTGCGCCGCCTTGCCAGAAACCAGCCCGTTCAACATAAAAGCCCGGACCAGCCAGCGGCGTCGCCTCGACATCATCGAACCAGACGTCGACGCTCGCCGTGGCACGCATGCCCACTGCGTTCCAACCGTGGTCGGTGACGCGCACGCCAGGCTGGCGCAGGTCGACCGCCGCCAGCATCGGGGCGCCAGCGTCATCCCAGCAACTGACCACCGCATGCGTGACGCCATGCGCCCCCGAGCACCAGGCCTTGCGGCCACGCAGAATATAGCGATCATCGACGGCCAGCAGGGCCAGACGTGCATCCGGCGGCTCCGCACACCAGGTGCCCCAGGTGGCCTGTGGGGCGTTGGCCAGTGCGTGCGCCTGGGCTTCGTGCAGGATGGCCACCGCATCCGTGTGGCCTTCGAACACCTTCGCCAGGGGCAGGTCATGCGCGCCAACAGCGGCGAGTGCCTGCCAGCGGGCGAGCGTCGCACCGTGACCGGGTAGCGGAAGGCGTGCATGGCCAGCGCGCACGAGTTCGCCCAGCGCCTCGGTCGTGGACAGTCCAGCGAGGCTCACAAACGCGCTGTGCAGCGTAGTAAGTGGAGGTGTGACTGAAGGGGCAATCTGCATGGCATCGACGTGTTTTTATTGCAACGATTCGATGCTAGCAGGCGTCCATGCATTCCGCCTGTACGCCATTTCACACTGGAAAGAAGTAGGCAATGTGAGCGGGTCATGGGTATCCGGCACTCGTGCTTTGCGTAATGATGCTGCTACACTCCCGCCATCTTCCCCTCCACGGACAGCGTTGCAATGAACTTCCAGCTCGGCGATATCGGTCAGGTCATCCAGTTGGCAATTGCGCCCGTGTTCCTGCTGGCTGGTGTCAGCATCCTGCTGATCCTGCTGACCAACCGGCTTGGCCGCATCATTGATCAGATGCGCTTGTTGGAAGATCGCGCTATCAAGTGCGTCGACGCCGAGTGTGTGGCTGCGCTGAGCGGTCTGCACCGCCGTTCCAGCCTGATCAATATCGCGATTGCCGCCAGCACGCTGTGCGGCCTGCTGGTCTGCCTGGTGATCGCGATGCTGTTTCTCGGCGACGCCACCGGCCTGCCGCTTGTCCATCTGATTGCTGCCAGTTTCATTGGCGCGATGCTGGCCCTGACGACGGGCTTCATCTGCCTGATGCGCGAAGTCTCTATGTCGTATCGCCTGATGCGCGAGCAGCAGCTGGTGGCGATGGCCATGTGCGCGAGGCGCGCGGCCTGAGCTTTACCGCTCGCTGGCGCGCTTGCCCGTGACATGCCCGGCGAGGAAGTCGAACATTGCTTCAGCAATCTCGGGCCCGTGCGTCTCCAGCGCAAAGTGACCGGTATCCAAGAAGCGCACCTCGGCCTGCGGCAGGTCGCGCGTGAACGCATGCGCGCCCGCCGGCACGAAGAACGGATCGTTCTGGCCCCAGATTGCGAGTAACGGCGGCTGGTACTTACGGAAGTACGCGTGCAGCTGCGCGTACTGCGCAATGTTCTGTCCGTAATCGACCAGCAGGTCCAGTTGCGCATCGACCCCGATGCGTTCGGTGGCGGCGAACGCCAGCGCGTAGCCATCGGGCGCGACGCGCGATACATCGCGAACGCCTTCCGTGTACTGCCACTTCGTCATCTCAAATGAATTGAATGTGCGCAGTGCTTCGCGATTCGCCGCGCTCGGATTGGCCCACGCGGCGCGCATCGGCGCCCAACCCGGGCTCAGGCCTTCTTCGTAGCCATTGCCGTTCTGGCTCACGATGGCCGTGATGCGCTCGGGATGGCGCACGGCAAGACGCCAGCCGACTGGCGCGCCGTAGTCGAACACATACATCGCATAAGTATCGAAACCCACAGCATCCGTGAAGGCGTCGATGACGTCCGCAAGATGCGCGAACGTGAATTCGAAGGCCGGGTCGGTGCGCGTCATGCCGAAGCCCGGCAGATCGGGCGCGACCACGCGATAGTGTTTGGCCAGCGCGGGGATCAGGTTGCGAAACATGTGCGACGACGCGCCGAAGCCGTGCAGCAGCAATATGGCAGGCGCGTCGGCCGGGCCGGCCTCGCGGTAGAACACGTCGGTGCCATCGATGGCGATGCTGGCGTAGCGTACGACAGGCATTACGGTGGTGGACAAGGCGGTAGGGTGATCTTGCATGAATGTTCTCCTGAATGACATTGATTGGCATAACCTCTAAAACTACATAATTAAGGTTATGGGCCCATTGTGGCATGGGTGGAGTAACCCTTCAAGTATAATCTTGATGGTTATTACATTGGAGGCAGTCATGGCCGATACATTGCAGTCCGAAGCTGGCGCAGCACCTTTGATCGCTGATCATCTGGCGCTCGACATGCTCAACACCGAGGCGGGCGTCGGCGACGCGCAGCAGGATTTCTGGTGGAGCAGCCACGCCGTGCTGGACTGGCTGGCGCGTTGCGGTATCGATGCGGGACAGCCTTCCGGACCCGCGGCGGATGCCTTGCTGCGCGACGCGAAGGTATTGCGCGCTGCCGCGCGTGATCTGATCACGCGCCGTATGGAGGGTAAACAGGGTGATCCTGCGCTGCTCAACCGTTATCTGGCGGCGGTGAGGTCGACGCCGGCGCTTGTCTGGGACGAGGTGCAGCCGCATTTGGTGCATCAGGGCGGGGCGCCGTCGCCCGCACGTGCGTTGGGAGTATTGGCCGAGGCTGTCGCGACCTTGCTGGCCGAAGGTGATTTCACGCTGGTCAGACAATGCGAGCATCCGGAGTGCGTGCTGTGGTTCTACGACCGTACGAAATCGCACCGGAGGCGCTGGTGCAGCATGGCGCTGTGCGGCAATCGGCATAAGGCTGCGCAGTTTCGCGCGCGGAACCGACCTGTAGCGTAGGCGTTGTAACCGATACTGCTGAAGTTGCAGTTTGTGCGCAGGCGGTAAAAAACCCGCTGTGCCATGACGGCAAGCGGGTTAATCGCGCGCTGGCGCTGAAAGACTGTCAGCGAATTACTGCATGCCGCCGCTGCTGATGAAATGCTCGCGTGCATAGGCCAGCAGTTGGCCTTCCGATGGATGATCCACCGTTTCCACTGACTTGATCTTGTCGGCAATCGCCGGCATTTTGCTCGTCAGGTAGGAGACGAACGCGGTTTTTTCTTCGGCCGGGCCCACGACCAGAATTTGCTCGCTGTCGGTCAGCGCTGCGGCGATGTCCTTGTAGAACAGCGTGTTGTCATCACCGTTGACGTGGTTGTCGCCGTGCTTCTGATGCGGATGCGGATGGGTCGAATGGGTTTTCATCGACTCGGATTCCGACGCATTCTTGTCGAAGTGGATGACTTGGGCTTTGGTGTGGTCGAGCCAGACGACGGTGTTATTCAGGGACATGGTTGCTTTCATAATGAAGTGTGGGTTGAGCATAGCGCATGTCCCGTGGTGACTGGGTGCGCTACCACACGCACGTCCGGTCACAGTCGACAAAACTGAAACTCGACGAATTGCGTTCAACTCCCGACGATATCGATACTCCTGAAGTTTCGGTATCATGATGGCAGGAGGATTTCAACGATGAGAGCAGATTTCAGACTGGCGCGCATGCTGCACGTCCTGAGCCATATTCACGGCCGCACCAATACCACGAGTTCCGAGGAACTCGCGGTCATGCTCAATACCAATCCCGTGCTCGTGCGCCGGATGATGGGCGGACTGCGCGCGGCAGGGTATGTGACGTCAACGTCCGGGCGAAACGGCGGCTGGGTACTGGCGGTCGATCCCGACGCCATCACGGTGCTCGATGTGTACCAGGCACTTGAAGAACCCGTGATCTTTGCAATCGGCGCAAATGTCGATCACCCGGGCTGCCCGCAGGAACAGGCCATCAACGGCGCACTCGAAGTGGCCATGGCCCAGGCGGCCGGCACGCTGCTGCGTGAATTCGGGCAGGTGCGCCTGTCTGCCTTCATCACCTCGTTGGCAACCTAGGGGCGCGTGGCCGCGACGGCAAGCTCCGCGCCTCCCTGGGCGTGCACATGCCGCGCTGGTGCGCCAACCGCGTGGCGCTGGTGGGCGATGCAGCCTGGTACCCGACGCCGCTCACGGATATATGTCAAGAAAGGTCGGCGATTATCGGTGGCGTCTGATCGCCTTGCGCTGGCGCCGCCACGTGAAAGCCCCCGATCTGGCTGAATTGGTCGACCGCGAATTCGATGAAGGTTTTTACGCGCAGCGGCTGATAGTGGCGCGATGGCGTCAGCACGTATAAGTCCTGACTGCGGGCCATCCAGCCTGGCAATACCTGAACCAGTGCGCCGCTCGACGACAGATCGTGGATCAGCCAGTCGGGGCAAATGGCAATGCCGCTGCCCAGCACGAGCGCTTCGCGGATCGCCAGTGCATTGTTGACGCGGTAGCGACTGCGGACGGGCACCTGGATCGCCTGATTGTCGCGGTGCAGATCGATCGTGGTTCCGGGTGTCCATGCGAAGCGCACGAAGTCGTGGCCGGTCAGATCGGCTGGCTGTTCTGGCTCGCCCCGTTGTTGCAAATAGGCGGGCGAGGCCGCGAGAAAGCGCGGGACCGTGGCCAGGTGGCGGCCGGTGACATCCGGCGGCAGCGGTCCGCCGAGCCGGAAAGCGATATCGACGCCTTCGGCGACCAGATCGATATAGCGGTCGTCAAGTACCAGTTCGATCTCCACCGCCGGATGCGCGGCCAGAAAGCGCCCGACAATGGCATTGATTCGCAACTGCCCCAGGCCAACCGGCGCATTGATGCGCAGAAGACCCGAGACCTGGCCGCCCATCCCCTGGACGGTGCCCACCGCAGCATCGAAGCCATCGAGCACCAGTTTGGCATCGAGGTAGAACTGCCGCCCCTGGTCGGTTGGCGACAAGCCCCTGGTGCTGCGCTGAAACAGCCGCACAGCCAGGTGCTGCTCGAGCTGGGCCAGCAGCTTGCTGACCGTCGGCTGCGTCGTCCCGAGTTCACGCGCTGCCGCCGACAAGCTGCCCAGCTCCAGCGTTCGTACGAAGGTACGCATAGCGCGCAGAGTATCCATCGATATATTCTTGAATGGAATGAGTAATGTTCGACTTTATCATCTTCCAGCAAGATATCGAATGACCTATCGTGGGTTCTTTATCACTGAGGGTACCCATGCGCCACTACCTACACAACGCAGCGATCTGGGCTGCCATGACCCTTGCAGGCAACGCATTGGCCGAGGACGCACGTACGGATTGGATGACTTCCTGGTACGCAGCGCCTCAACCAGGCTGGGACAGCCAATTCGTTTTGCCGATGAACGTGCCTGCCGTTCTGGATCATCAGACGGTGCGCGAATACGTTCGCATCAGTGCCGGCGGCGAGCGCATCAAACTGGTGTTTTCGAATCGCTATGGCAAAGCACCTCTGGCAATCGGCGCGGCCAGCGTGATGATGCGCGAGGTGACATTCGCAGGCGCGCGCCAGGTGACATTCGCAGGCGCGCGCCAGGTGACGATCGCGCCTGGCGCCACGGTCACGAGCGACCCGATTGCATTATCGGTCGCGCCGTTGTCGCAGCTGGAGGTCACGACCTATCTGCCAAAGCGCACCGCGATCACCGGGTTTCACTGGGGTGCGTCGCAAAGTATCAGCATCGCTGCCGGCAATGCCAGCCGGGCAGCCGAGTTTTCGAAAGCGACGCGGGTGGAAGGGCGCTTGTTTCTCAGCGCCGTGCTGGTCGACGCATTACCGGATAGCCGTACGGTGGTGGCGCTGGGCGACTCCATCACCGATGGCAACGGATCGACGCCGGATGCGGATCGGCGCTGGCCCGATTTCCTCGCGCGTCGCCTGGCGCCGCATGGCATCGCCGTGGCCAATGCCGGCATTTCCGGTGCGCGGTTGCTGAGCGATGGTATGGGCGAGCGCGCGCTGGCGCGATTCGAGCAGGATGTGCTGCGCCAACCCGGGGTGTCGGATGTGATTGTTCTGTTGGGGATCAACGATATCGGCTGGCCTGGCAGTCCTTTCGCGCCGGCTGAAACGATGGTGACGCTGAACGAATTGACGGCGGGCTTTCGCCAGCTTGCGGCCACCGCGCATGCCAGAAACATCCGGATCACGGTGGGGACGCTACCGCCATTCGAGGGCGCGCTGGAGGGAACACCGTTTGCCGGGCATTACAACCCGCAGAAAGAGGCATTGCGCCTGCGGTTGAATGACTGGATCCGGGGCGCTGGCATCTTCGATGCCGTGGTCGACTTCGACGTGGTGCTGCGCGATCCGGCACGGCCGCAGCGCCTGCGCGCTGAACTCGATTCGGGCGACCATCTGCACCCGGGCGATGCCGGGTATCGGAAGATGGCCGATGCTATCGATATCGACGCCATCGTTGCGCGCGATCGGGGCGCTCGTCGTGACGCTGTTTCGGCCCGGATTCAGTGAGGCGGTCTGATCATTCTTTGTCGTCATCGTTTGCGCCCGGATCCGGCTTGACGCGCGTGAGCTTGTAATCGGCCGCAGAGCGCTCAAGCGCCAAGCCAAGTACATCCTTGAGGTCGTCAGGACTCGCACCGTTGTCCAGTTGCTGCTTGGCGAACGTGTTACGCAGCGTGCGGCCGCCGGAGCGCGCCAGATCCATGCCGGCGCGCTCGAAGGTGGCGCGCATCTGCACATACACCGTTTTCCTCGTCATCCTGGCGCCGGCTGCATTGGCCGGGAAGACGAACTGGCCAGGGATGGCCAGCGTCTCGCGCTCGGCAAGCCATGGCAGCAGCTCATCGGCGCCGTCGCGGGGGAGGGTGATCGTGTGTTCGTGGCTGGTGTCATGCTTTTCGTCTGGCGTGATGGTCAGCACGATCGAGCCATCGAGCGCCTGCTGGCGGCCGATCTCGGACATCAGCAAGCCAATCGCTTCCGATACGCGCAAACCGGCCAGGGCCATGACGACCTGCATGGCACGATCGCGCCGGCGCTTCCAGCCCTCGAACGGTGTACTGGTGCGGCGCTGTGGCGCCTCGGCCGGCAAGGCCGCGAAGAACCGCACCAACTGCTCGTCGGACAATGTGCGGCCGGCGTCGTCGCGCGTCATGTGGGCACGATCGATGTGGCGGATGGCCAGCTGAGCAGGGTTGGGGTTGACGTTCAGGTGCTCATAGCAACGCTCGAGGAGCCGCAGGTAACGGTAGGCGATCTTGCTGTTGAGGATGAGCTTTCCCTTAACGGTACGACCAATGAACCGGGCCAGGTCGGTGTGGGTGACCGTGGAGAAGGTGAGGCCTTGTTCAAGCATCCAGCCCGCCACGTTGGCAAACATGAAGTTGTAGATCTTCGCCGATGCCGCTGACGGGATGCGCAACGTGCCATCGATGGGCAGGCGGCGGCCGGTCTCGGCGAAGGCCGTGGTGGCAACGAATTCCCGGAATGCTTTGATGGGATCACGGTCCCATGAAGTTGGTGTGGACATGGAGGATGGAATCAGGTTGGGATGCACTAGAGTAGCATAAAAAGGTAACTAACCAACAGAGGCGCTACCACACACGAATTTATCGACGTCCTCGACTCTCTCAAAGACAACAACTTCGAAATTAGCCACCAGAAGGGAGGTTTGATTGTGCCTCGTCGATTAACGTTTCCGTAACATCGGCAGATCGAATCAGTTCAACTGATGGGCACGCGAGTCAGGTTCAGCGGGGCATGTCAAGACGGGGGAGGGGACGAGTGATGAAGTATTTGACTGTACGTGACTTTGTGTGACCGTACGGGCGGGTTATTCAGCTACTATCGAATCGGAACACGCGTTCTATCTCATTAGGGGGAAGCATGTACCAGTGTCCTCAATGTCAGGATTTTTCTCTCTCCAACTCTGCGACATTATCCATGACGCTCGACGGCTCGACGGCTCGACGACATGCCCGACATGCAGGACGACGCTGCGTATCAAGCGCAAGCCGACAAATTACCTGCTTATCGCGTATATGTGTCTTCGCGCGATCCTGGGGTCATCGCTGCCGGGCGGCTATAACGTCGGGATTTTTATCGAATTAAGCGTGATGATTGCCTTGTTTGTGGTCCAGTTTCTATTGATGGAATACGAGGTTGTCAGCCTGGGTACGTCGCGTCATTCCTCTAAAAGTTGATTGCTCTATACGATGCGGTGTCGGTTTTTAGACACGATCGTTTGCCTGCGCTGTCCCGGGAAAGGCGGTGCTCTGAAAGGCTGCGCTTAAACGAAACTCCAGGAATTACATAAACTCCCCCATGTCGAGCTGTTCTCGTGCAAGATGTAGGACGACAAGGGTTTGAGAAGTTCTGCATTGCAGTCTCCGCCTGTCACACGCCAGAGAGATAAAAAGTAACTAACCAACTTTGGCTGAAAAAAGAATAAAAGCAAACCCGCCAGCAGAAGCGGCGGCATCGACGTAGAAACAAACATGCAAGCAGTAAGTCTAAGTGCACCTGCAACCAGCTCTGATCGCGCGGCGAGCGTCAAACATGAAATCGATCTTCAACAAAGGATGTTGCCGAAGATTGCGCGAGGCAAATGATCGCCCAATGTTTTCTCACCATGTCAATTCACCGTAAATTCCCGGGATCCTTGTGAAATATAAAGACTACTACCAGACCATGGGCGTTGCGCGCACTGCCAGTGCTGACGAGATCAAGCACGCGTACCGCAAGCTGGCACGCAAATTTCACCCTGATGTCTCGAAGGATGCATCGGCCAAAGAGAAATTCCAGGCAATCGGCGAGGCGTATGCAGTCTTGAAAGATCCCGAAAAGCGCCTCGCTTACGATGAGCTTGGCAAGGCGCCGGAAGACGCCGACGTTGCGCCACCGCCCGGATGGCAGAACAATTTCAGTACGGACGGGGCCGGCTTCGACGAGGCAGACCTTGCCGATCTGTTTGCCGCATTCGGACGTGGCGGGAGGGGTGGTCAAGCACGCCGGCCAGCGCCCGTCCGGGGCCAGGACGTGGATATTTCCGCACCCGTCACGCTCGAGCAGATCCACAGCGGCGGTGAGATCGAAGTACGTGCGAATCTGCCCGAGTCCGATGCACGGGGCGTGCAGCACCTGGTCAGCCGGACGTTTCGCATCACGATCCCAGCCGGCGCGGCCAACGGTCAGCGGCTGCGCCTGGCAGGCAAGGGTGGTCCTGGCCACCGCGGCGGTCAGGCCGGCGACTTGTACGTCGCGCTGGCATTGATGCCGCACCCGTTATATCGCCTCAGCGGGCGCGATCTGTACATGGATTTGCCACTTGCTCCCTGGGAGGCCGTGCTGGGCGCAGCGGTTCGGATTCCAACACTGGACGGCCACGTCGAACTGACTGTAAAGGCAGGATCCACAGCGGGCCAGCAACTGCGCCTGGCCAAGCGTGGCTTGCGCGGGCCCGGCGGTGTTGCTGGTGCGCTTTATGCAGTCATCGTCATCAACGTCCCGTCGCAGGTCAGCGATGCCGAGCGCGCGCTGTACCAGCAACTGGCAGAGGCGTCCAAGTTTCAGGCCCGTGCCAACTTCGGCTAAGGAGATTTACTCATGTCCATGCAAGTGACTCATGCGGTCTGGCTTAACGATACGGCAGTATGCTCGATTGATCATCTGGTTGAAGTATCCGGACTATCGTTGGATGACATCAGCAATCTGGTCGAGGATGGCGTGATCGCGCCAGCTGATGCGTCGAACCCGGGCGCCGGCTTCCACTCGGTGCACGTTCTCACCGTCAGGCAGGCGCGAAGGCTGCAGGATGACTTTGAACTGGACCGAAACGGTCTCGCGCTGGCATTGACGCTGCTGCGCCGTATCGAGTCTCTGGAACAGGCGCTGCACATGGCGCAATTGGGCCATGGGTTTGTTTTGCCGGTGGCCGGGGACTTGGTTGGGAAAGACTGACTGTATGGCTGACATGGCGCATATCTGGGTCAGCCCGCAGGCATCCAAGCAGAAATCTAAACACCGCATAATCTATATTATGTTAAATGCGCTATCGATATGAACCAGACCAGATCGACGCAAACAAGAAGACCTCCCTATCCACCGAATCTATGTTGCGGTCCAAAGCACCGCAGATGCGTCATCCGCTGACTTTACAGCGCTTACGCCAGTCCCTGCAGACGTCGACTCGTAGTCCCGCAACTTGTCGAGTTGCGACTGCAAGCCGAAGTCAATGCATGCCTCTGCCAGAGAAACATCCGTATGCAAACCGTACAGATCGACCAGTCGATAAAATCCATCCGTCATCACGAGCACATTCGCATCGTGCGACAGAGTAACGCTGCCCGTACGCACCTGGAACGGCCCGTTCGGCTGAAGGCACAGCACACTGGGCGCCGGCGCCGTGTTTTGCGATTCGCGCCGTGCGCGCAGCATTGGCAACATGCGTTCACGCCGACGTACCGGATCGTCGACGCCTTCAGTCTTCAACGTGGCAATCCAGTCTTGCAAGATGGCTTCCTGGGGATTCACGAATGGATCCAGGTCGATACAGGTTGTGGGAGCCGTGTACAACAAGGTTTTGCAGTCACCAAGACTGTAGAGCATTGCGCGTGTGACGCCGTCGTGGTCCAGAATCTTTAACCAGGTCATCGCTGCAATCGGCCACGCATATACCGGTACGTGCAGACCAGCTGCCAGATGCATGAACTGCGCTCTGACATCAGCGATCGCGAGCCAGACGCAATCCTGCTGGTTGCGCCCTGATGTCAGCGTTTTCTCCAGTGCCGCGGTAAAAGCATGGACAAACCATGCGACATCGCCCTGGCATTCATCGATGTAGTCGCAGTCCGCCACGGATGAGCCGCCGTCAATCACGACAATGTCAGTCATTTCAGCAGACGTGAACACTGCGACGTGGTCATCATTGCGCTGTGAGCCACGATAGGCGCCGACGCTAATGTGCTCAATTTTCATCAGGCAAGGTACATTTGGTCATTGCCTGAACTCTACCCCCGTCATATGCAGAGGACAAGCAGATACGATCACGCAATTTTCTAACTCGACAATATATTCCCTAATGTCGAGTTAAACTGATGACTCCGGTTGACCGGCATTGGCCGCTCTGCTGCAGCGTCGCCTCTGCGCCAAAGCCCTGTTCAGTACGCCTTGCTCGCGACGAACCAGGTGCGCACGGAAGCTTGTGGTGCAACCAACGGCGATTTGCCGCCGATGGGCGTTGCAGCCGACAAACTGGCGCGCCACCCGTCTGGACCGACCCAGGAAAGGCCAATGCCTGCGCCTGAGAGCGTGGCGCGGTTCTCGCCGCGGCTCCAGGCATCGCGATTGATCCTGGTACGAACGCTTTCAACGAAGGCCGTTGCCTCCCAGCGGCCAGCCGCAAACAGGCCCAGGTCGTGGCGTAGCTCGACTGTCGCGAAGTAACCGGTGTCCGCTGATAACGCGCCGATGTCATAGGCGCGCATGGTGTATGGACCACCGATGCTCAACTTCTCCGCTGAATCGAGGTTGGCGTCGCTCCACTGCCCCGCCAGATTAAGGTAGAACATCGTACCGGGCGTCACGGCCTGGATTCTGGAGAAATTGGCATTCCATTTCGCGTATCTGCCTTCCGTACGGGCGGACCCGGCATCGGCAACGCGCGCAGTGAGGTCCTGGAAATTGACGTCACCGGCAGTCCACGACACACTCCAGCGGTTCGCGCCGCCGCCCAGGAAATCATCGCGCAGGTCGCCGTTCAGGCTCAGGACCCAGTTCGTGAGGTCACGGTCGGTACGCACCCCGCTCAGGTCTATCCGGTCACGCAACTGCTTGTCATCGTACTGCAGCTCGACGTACACGTTGGCCTGCCTGGCGCGGACCAACGGATGCCTGATCCACGCGCTGGCGACATCCGCCGTACCGTTGGCGTCCAGTGCACGCACCTGATCGCCCAGCTTGTAGCGCACCGCCGAATATGCCAGTCCGGCACGGGTGCCTGCACCGTTGACCAGAGTGTCGTAGCTCATGCGGCCGTATTTCATGCGCTTACCGGTGCTGACCACGGTCGCAGTCAAGATGTCGCCCCGGTGCAGCGGATTGACCAGGTCGACCGAGCCGCTCAGGCGTGTCCGACCGATGTAGCGGTTGCCCGCGTTGTCCAGTGCCAGATTGGCAAAGGCGGCAGGATTGTGGCTCGTGATGATGTCGAGATCGGAGGTGCCGATGTCGGTGCCCGGCTTGAGGATCGCGTTCACGCCGACGCCTGGAATGTCCGAGAGCAGCAACAGCGTGCGGTCGAGGCCCCGCTCGCCGATGTCCTGTCCGGTCTGTAACGCCGCCGTGGTTGCCTCCAGCAGCGGATTGCTCACCTGGCTGCGATTGTTCACACGCACCGCACCGTAGCGTGCTTCCAGAACCTGAATTGTCACGCTGGCCCCGGCAACCGTCTGGACCGGTATCGCGGCCCGGCTCAGCGGGAAGCCGTTGCGCTGGTAGTAGGCAGTAATGCGCGCAGCCAGTGCTTCTAGCTGCGGCAAGGTCATGCTCGTGCCTTCAGCCGCGGACACCAGCGCATGCAAGGTCTCTGTGGAAAATGCGGTGTTACCGATAATGCGGATGGTGTCGACCTTGAACGGCGCTGATGCTGACAGGCCGCCCTTTGCTACCGGGGCAACCTGCACGGTCGGGCCTTTGGTTGATAACGCCGGTGGCAGTGCGGGTTGCACCTGCTGCAGGATCGTGCCGGAATTGGGCACACCCTGCTGCGTCTGCGCATCGACCTGGAGCGATGCCATCGCGAGCGCAGCGACGAGAGGTTTCAACATCATGCGTCCCTTGGAAACAGATTTCATGCAAGTGTTCATTCAGTAGCGACGGACGCCAAAGGCGGCAGCAGCATGCCGCCATTCTGGATCTGGAGGCGCGGCGCCCCCACCCCGGCCCCGACCGTCGTGATGATCGACGGCACTGGCGCATCCCGGTCTGCTTGCGCCGCGGGCGCTGCCTTGCCATCGTCCGATGACACTTGCAGCGTGGACGACAGACGAAGCGCGCCAGGACGGGCGCCCGCTTGCGGTGGCAAGACCATCGACTGTACCTGCGCCAGAATCGTGCGCACCTGCTCCGGCGCCTGCACTTCCGGCGTGACCGGCGTGACTGGCGGTGCGATCTGTACCGGCGGTTGCACCGGCGGATTGGGCTGTATCGGCGGTTGCACCGGCGGATTGGGCTGTATCGGCGGTTGCACCGGTGGATTGGGCTGTGTTGGCGGTTGCACCGGCGCTGCGGTAATGCTGGCGAACGCGGTCGTCTGGTCGGTGGCAATGTCGTAGTTGCCAATGTCGGGACCACCATAGGTATTGGTCAGTCTGACCACCTTGCCGGTGCCGACGCCGGCATCGTCGAAAGCGCCGAGCGAGGCGACAGTGAGCCGATCCGTGCCGAACAGGCCCGCGAACACCACGCCCCTGGTGTCGGCGGTCGCTGCGGTCGTACCGTCGAATACCTTATCGCTGGCTACGATACCCGAGACGTTGATACTCGCCCTGGTAATGTCGGCGCTCAGACTATCCAGGCTGACAAGGTTATAGTTACCGGCATCGGTCCCCGAAAGCGTGTAGCCGGACACTGTCACACGCTTCGCACTGCCCGCGTTCTTGTCCAAGAACGCGCCGACACCGACGCCGCCGAGCGTCACGACGTCTGCGCCGATCGGACGGACGAAGGCGGTGCCCGACAGCGTGGCGGTGGTGGTGCCGTCATAGCTGCGGTTGCGCGCCGACAGGCCGGATAGCGCAAGGTCGGCTTTGCCGATATCGGCGCTCAAGCCACCCGGTTGCACCAGCGTGTAGTTGCCGGCGTCCGCACCGCCGAGGGTGTATCCGCTGACGGCGACCGCCTTGCCTGTGCCGGCGTTCTTGTCGGCGAAGTTGCCGCTGGCGTTGCCATTCACCGCGACCAGGTCAGCGCCGAATGCAGCCACGGACGCGCTGCCGGACAGCGTTGCGGTGGTTGTGCCGTCATATGTCTTGTTGTTGGCGGTGATGCCGGTCACGGTCAGACTCGCTTTGCCGATATCGGCGTTCAGCCCGATCGGCTGCGCGATCATGTAGTTGCCTGCGTCGGCGCCGTCCAGCGAATAGCCACTGACCGTCACCGCCCTGCCCGCACCGGCGTTCTTGCTCGCGAAGCTGGCCGTTGCCGTGCCCGACAGGCTCACGGCGTCGCCGCCCAATGGCGTCACGGTCGCG
The DNA here is from genome assembly GCF_024753205.1 of Massilia aurea. GTDB lineage: Bacteria > Pseudomonadota > Gammaproteobacteria > Burkholderiales > Burkholderiaceae_D > Telluria > Telluria aurea. Next base: position 103,292 of record NZ_JANUGZ010000001.1, read on the forward strand.
GTGCCGGACAGGGTCGCCGCCGTGGTGCCATCATAGATCTTGTTGTTCGCGAACACGCCGCCGACGACGAGACCGGCCTTGAAGATCGTGGCGGACAGGCCGCCCACCTGGAGCAGATCGTAGTTGCCGGCATCCGCGCCGAAAAGCACGAAGCCGCTGACGTTGGCCGCCTTGTTACTGCCCGCATTCCTGTCAGCGAAGACCGCACTGCCGCTGCCGCTCAATGCAACCTGGTCAGTACCAAAAGGCGTCACGCCTGCAGTGCCGGACAGGGTCGCAGTGGTGGTGCCGTCGTAGATCTTGTCGCTGACCGACACGCCGGTCAGCTGCAGGCTGGCCTTGTCGATGGTGGCAGTCAGGCCACTTGGCTGCACGACGTTGTAGTTGCCCGCGTCGGCGCCGGTCAAGGTGTAACCAACGACATTCACCAGCTTGCCGTTGCCGGCGTTCTTGTCGGCAAAGCTGGCCATGCCGGCGCCCCCGACCACGACCACGTCGCTGCCGAATGCGGCCACGGTGCCATTGCCCGAGAGCGTCGCTGCGGTCGTGCCGTCATAGGTCTTGTTGTTTGCGGTGATGCCGCTTACGGCGAGGTCGGCCTTGGCAATGTCGGCGTTCAGGCCGGTTGGCTGCGCAATATTGTAGTTGCCGGCATCGGCGCCGCTCAGCGAATAGCCGCTGACCGTCACCGCCCTGCCCGCGCCGGCGTTCTTGCTCAGGAAGCCCGCCGTCGCGGTGCCGGCCAGGGTCACCGCATCGCTGCCGAACGGCGTCACGGTCGCGGTACCGGACAGCGTCGCCGCCGTGGTGCCGTCGTAGTCCTTGTTGTTCGCGACCACACCGGCCACGGTAAGATCGGCCTTGCCGATATTCGCGCTCAAGCCGCCCACTTGCAGCAGGTTATAGTTGCCCGCGTCCGCGCCGGCAAGCACGAAGCCGCTGACGTTTGCGGACTTGTTACTCCCGGCGTTCTTGTCGGCAAAGACTGCGCTGCCGCTGCCTGACAGGGACACGTCATCAAGGCCAAGGGGCGTCACGCTCGCACTGCCGGACAGGGTCGCCGCCGTGGTGCCGTCGTAGACCTTGTCGCTGACCGACACGCCCGTCAGCTGCAGGCTGGCCTTGTCGATGGTGGCGACAAGGCCAGTTGGCTGCACGACGTTGTAGTTGCCCGCGTCGGCGCCGTTCAGGGTGTAGCCGAAGACATTCACCAGTTTACCGTTACCGGCGTTCTTGTTTGCGAAGCTGGCGCTGCCGGTCCCGCTCACCGTCACGGCGTCGGCGCCAAAGGCCGCCACCGTCGCACTACCCGACAGGGTCGCGACAGTCGTGCCGTCATAGATCTTGTTGCTTGCGGTGACGCCGGTCACGACCAGATTGGCTTTGCCAATATTGGCCGACAGACCGGTCGGCTGCCGGATCGTGTAGTTGGCTGCGTCAACGCCGCTCAGGGTATAGCCGCTGACGGTGACGGCTTTGGCGTTGCCGGCGTTCTTGTCGCCGAAGGCCGCGCTGCCGCTGCCACTCACCGACACGACATCGCTGGCGAACGCATTGACGGCCGCAGTACCCGACAGGGTGCCGGCAGTGGTGCCGTCGTAGGTCTTGTTGTTGGCAGTCACACCGTACACGGTGATGTCGGCCCTGGCGATCGTCGCGGTTTTGTTATCCAGGCCGTTGATGGCGTAGGCGTTGGCGTTGGCGCCGACCAGGCCGATGCCACTGATGGTTACCGGCTTGTTCGAACCTGCATTCTTGTTCTGGAAATTGGCCGTTGCCTGGCTGGTGTCGATGGTGATGTCGCCGGGTGCGCCGCCCAGGATCGTCAAACCGTTCAGGCTCGCGGTGGTGGTGCCGTCATAGGTCTTGCTGCCGACGTTTGCTGCGAAGTTGACGAGCATGAACGTATTGAGCGTGCCAGGGTTTCCCAGGTTGTACGCGTTGTAGTCGGTCGCAATCCACGTGCCGTTACCATCCCGTTCAGGGTTGTAGAAGATGTCGATCGTGCTGGCGCTGTCCGCGTAGATATACGAGTAACCCGGATCGTCGAATCTGACGGTGCCCATCCCCCTGCCAGCGTTGTCGGTACGCAGGACGACTTTTCCGCCCCCCTGCACCTCGATCACACCACCCACATCGCCAAAGCCCCCTGCAGTTGTCGCATTGCGCGTGGTCACGAAACGGATATCGCGATAGGCACTCAGCGTCAGGGTCTTCGTGCTGATCCAGTTGTAAATACGGCCGCCATCGTCGAAATCGGCCACGCCCCCGATCGCATCGAGGATATTGATATCGCCCTGGCCGCTGCTGCCGTTCGTGCAGGCGACACCAGTGCAGTCGGGCAGCGAAGCGGTCGTCTTGATGGTGACGTCGGTGGTATTGAGCGCTCTCGTCAGTGCCACAGAGTCGACATCGATATTGACCGAAGAATCCCATGAGCTACGGTTGCCGATGGTGATGTCGGCCGGATCCAGAAGCCAGCTGCCGGTCGTTCCGCGGGCGGCCGAGGTATCGACCGCGGCGGACTTGCTGACCTTGAGCACATGGCCCGAGGTTTCCACCTGACCGCCATCACCTGCCTGCGCGCCACCACGGGCGCTGATGCTGCCATCGAACCGGGTGGTGTCATTCGACCAGACCGCTACTTGTCCTCCATTGCCGCGCGTGATCGCGTCCGCTTGAATCGTGCTTCCGGCGGCCACATCGGTCGTCAGCGCATTCCGTTCGGGGCCGGCGCCAAGAAAGTTGCCGCCCACCAGAGTCGTACCACCGCCCGCGTCGCCCGACACATTGATCGTACTGCCGGCCGCGAGCGCGACGTGATCGCCCAGCACCTTGACCGTACCGCCCTGCTGGCCCGAAGCCAACCCCGACGCATCCAGCGTGCCGCCGTTACTGACCGTGCTCTGTTGCCCACCGCCGAGCACGATCGTGCCGTCGATGTTTTCCACGGTACGTGCCTGGATGATGCCGGTGTTGTTGACCACGCTGGCCAGCACGGCATCCTTCGCACCCGAGGTCAGGATCACGGCGCCGCCGTCGGCCTGGATCAAGCCGCCGTTTTCCACGAGATTATCGAGCGTGCTCCGGTTGACCTGCATGTTGACCAGGCTGTTGCCGGCGAACGACAAGGTCACGTCGCTGCCAGAGCCTAGTGCCACACGGCCCGTGGGCGTACCGATGATGCCGTGGTTGCTGACGCGGTTGCCGATAAAGGCGACGTACCCGCCATCGGGCGTCGTGATACTACCGCGATTGACGATGCTGCCGGTGCCGGCGCCGCTGAACCGGCGCGCCGCGCCATCGAGCGCAGCATCGTCAATGTCGAGCGTGGATGCAATCAGGCCGCCCACGTTGACCTGCGAACCGGCGCCGAACAGCACGCCGTTGGGGTTGATCAGGTAGACCTGGCCATTGGCATTGAGCTTGCCCATGAATTGGGTGCCATTGGTGTCGAAGATGCGATTGACCGCGATCGCACTGCTTGACGGCTGCACGACATTGACCGTCTCGCCGCCATTCGTGTTGAAGCTCTGCCACGTGAGCGAGAGGGTCTGACTGGACTGATTGATCGTTGTGGTATTGCCAGACTGGTGGATCGATCCGCTGCCAGCAGTTACCTGTCCGCCCGTGGGGCCCGCGTGTGCCAGCTGCGTTGCGACCGCCAGAGCGCTTGCAGCCAGCAGCTTGCGATTGGTCTTCTTGCCGCGGCCGCGCGCCGTCTCGGCGACCACGACCCACGTCTTGTGTACATGACTCCAGACGAGTCGGTAAATGCGATTGATTGAGGCGTGGCGGTCCATTTGGTTCCCTGTAGGGCGATGGTTCTGACTAGTTGGCGCGATTTATTGCGGGTACTTGGAAATATGATCGGCAACGCGGCGGTCGAGGTCCGGTTGCCACTGAGCCGGCATGACGGTCAGTACCAGTCTCTCGATGCGGTCGATTTCCGCCAGTTGCACGGAACCGGGTGTGCTGGCCCTGGCGGCGCGGTTCCACATGTAGATTTTGGCCAGGTCGGCCGGCGTCAGGGCCCCGGTACCGGGGTCGGGCGTGGCGTTTGCGTACAGGATTGCCGTCGGCAGGTAGGCAGGCGCATAGCCCTCCATGGCGGCGTGCTCCATCCAGAAGCGTGCCTGCGCGACGTTCGCATCGCCGCCCTCGCCTTCGCTGAGCATCAGCCCGAGGCGGAACTGCGCTTCACGGTTGTGGCGCTGCGCGGCCTGATCGTACCAATATCTGGCAAGGCGCAAGTTCTGCGGAACGACGGTACCTTCGCGGTAGTAATTAGCTAGCTTCAACATGCCCGGCGGCGAATCCGCCTGGGCTGCGGCCGTGCATAGCGCCAGACCCTGGGCGACATCCCTGGCAACAATTTTCCCGCTGATATACAGGTCTGCCGCCTGGCACAACGCGTAGGAGACACCCGACGCGCCGGCTTTGCGATACCACTGTACTGCGGCCTGCCCGTCGACAGCGCGGCCAATGCCTTGTGCCAGACAATCGCCGAATGCCTGTTCAGCGGCCGGAATCTGCTGTTGCGCGGCTTGTGCGAACCATGCGCAAGCGGCAACCGGATCGGCATCGCGTCCCCATCCTTCGCGCTCGAATAAGCCCAGGGTAAATTGGGCCAGGGGATTGGCACCGGCATGCGCAGCATATGCCGGGTACGCCTTCGCAAAATCACGCACGGCCAACGCTTTCTGGGCCGGCGCCAGTTCCCTGGACAAATCCTCGATCGACGATTGTGCCTGCACCGGTCCGGTCAGCAGCAAAGCAACAAGCAATATGGCGTTTCGCGACATGGCTTCCTGAGTTGAACCGACCGTTGACCACCGCGCCGGCGATGTCATCGCTGTCGGCGTGTCGACCATGCTCAGTCGTTTGAAGAGAGATAAATACCGTTGACTGCGATGTAATAAGGCATCACGAGATACGGCGGCATGGTTGGAATATCAGCGTTGCTGCCGATCGGCGCCGTATTGCCCGATACGGTGGCGGCGCCGGTCAGCGTGGTCGACGCGTTGCCGGTAAATGCCACCGGAGCGGTGACGCCCTGACCAACGGTCAGCGAGAGCGTACCGCCGATGGTGCCGGCATTGAGGTTCACATCGGGCGCGTTGGCGGTGTACGGACCAGCGGTGGGACTCGTGGGCTTGCCCAGGTAGTTGTTGGTCGGCGTGGTCACGCCGCCGGCGCCCGATGATGCCTTCACGACCAGACCGCTGGCGGAACCCGCAATCACCAGACCCGACAGGTTTGCGGTCGCACTCAGGCCTGTCAGCGTGGTCTGCGCCGTCAGACCGCTCAGGTTGACCGGCGCAGTGAACGACATGGCATGCATCGGCAGCTGGGCGATAGTGAGCTTGACCGACGTATTGCCGCCATTGGCTCCCATGGCGCCGCCACCCGGATTTCTCGGGTCATACCCGACAATGACCCTGCCGCGCAGGTCGGGCAGGTTGAAATTGCTGCTGCCATTGCCACCGAAGGTCGTGCCCACCAGTGAATATAGCGCAGTCGCCTGGTTGATCTGCATGGTTTGTCCCATGGCCAGCAAATAGCTCGATCCAATGCCCGGGAACCGGCTTGGGGACACTGCCATGACACAGACGCTTCCTATATAAGGCTCGACGGAACAGGCATAGCTGGCCGGGCTGAAACCAGCCATTCCGATACCCGATATCAATGCAATAACGGAGAAGCCTTTTCTGGAGTTGAACGTCATTTTTTTTAACTTTCTGATGTAACGAAAGAATCATGGAATACGGCCAGGCATCTGGCCGAGGCATACTCAACAAATTGATAAAAACTTATCTCCGATAGATCCCGTTGCTCTTTCCATGGTAAGCAATATTTACGGCGATGGTCCACAGAATCTTCAACACAGCGAGGCAGAGTGTTGCTTTCAGGTGAATACATGTCAGCGATATAAGTAACAAGATTGCAAGCGTAATTTGCTGCTGCGTGCGGATGTATCGACACAGTGATTGGCTACCTGTCAGGTCAAGCAGCTATTCCGTAACTCGTGGAGTTGTGTTGGCAGTTCAAGGTTATTGCGCGAGTCCACGCGCGCCGCATGGGTGCCCAAGCCACAACGACAGGCGAGTCGCATGATCATGCTCCCCTGAAGCAAACCCGCAAACCCCACGTCGACAATGACAATATTGTCAACGGCAGCGGTAGCTGATCGAATGATGTCGTGATGATTCTGTTTTGGCTGGTTATCACAAGAGTATGTCTTTTACCTTTCGATAACCCTCCTCTTCTTGCAAGCTTCTTTGTTGTTCGTTGATTTTTTTATAGCTCGTGACTCTCGATTTATTCTGCATTTATTTTTCATTCGTTGGTTAGTTACATTTATTATTATTATTCGTATCTGCGTGAATGTCGTAGGCATTACCTCATCCAGATCGAATATTTTGTTCAAGCACGGCTTTGTTTCACCGCGTTGTTTCTGACGTTTCTTTGCTCACAATCATAAAGACTCACATTGCCTGCCATTTGCGTTTTCAACATCGCTGCATGTGGATGCAGCTTGAATTGCAAACGCGGTATGGCTCCTTGCTTCCCCGATTCACATGTCGTATTACAGCGTCGGACAATGCTCGATCATCGTGCTTTGTCCAACCACCCCAGCGCTAGCGGGGATTCCAACACAGTCTTTGCCCCTGCTACCCTGCTTCCTCATCAAGCAAGCGCCAAGCCCGGACCGCATCTGCCAAATGTGGGTGGACGCGATCGACTGCATCTACAATCCTGGCGCGGCACCTTCCAGCCTGCCCGTTCCTGACCCACGACGCGGCACCATGTCACCAGATACCGCCACCGTGTCATTCCTGCCGCACGCGCCACGCTCCCCTCGCCATCGCCCATCAGCTCAATACCGTGATCGAGGATCGAACGCGGGAGGCGCGCACGACACAACGGTAGCGATTTGCAAACACCCGATGACTGCGTGACAATGGAATGACACTTACTGATCACTCAAAGGAACACCATGAATATCACTGTCCAGAATACTGTCCCAGCCACAACCCGCATCACACTCGTCGGCGAAATGCACGATGGCAGCTTTGCAGCAGAAGTCATGACCGAGACTGCCGTCCCCTACACGCCATACTGGGACAACCTCCTTGAACAGCGAATCGTCTACATCCAGCCGGATGATGAACAACTCGGCGCGATCATTACGGCGTTGAACGAGCGGCGTCTGACACTCGACGAGTTACAGAATTACGGTAGCGCAGAGGGCGGTACGTCGTCGATCCCTGTCTGAGCCTTCAGCCGTGGCATCCGTGAGCGACAGTGCTTGTCCTGTCGGCTCCTGCTGCTCACGGCTGGCTGAGACCCGCCCGGCTTTTGTTCTGCCGACCGGGCTGATCAATGTTATCGAGTCCGAGGTTGTTGGCCGCTGAGTTATCAGGTAATTCGTAAGTCTTTTGTTGGTTAGTTACTTTTTTACTGGTAAGGCTTAGCCTTACGCCACAGTCATTTAATACCCCGGTCACCGTTGGACCGAAGAATCTCGTCATGCCGCTCATGGTCGGTCTTGTGCAGATAGGCTGCTGTCGTTGCAATATTCGCGTGCCCGGCGGTATCTTGCAGCGTCTTAAGCTGCACCCCACTATTGGCATGATTCGTCAGCATGCTGTGCCGTAGCCAGTGCGGTGATGCCAGCCTCAGCATCGATGCGCTATCGCCATCCCCCTTCGCCGCCGCCTCGTCCGCTGCAAGCTGAAAGATCGCCTTGAGCGCTTCGGATGCAGCCTCGTCGGTGATCCCCACATAGTCTTTCGTGCGGCTCGACAGCACCAGAGGCATCCGATCCCCCCTGCTCGTCTGCTCCAGCAGACCGAACGCGCGCCGGTAATCACGGTAGGCGCCGATGGTGGCTGGGGGCGCCGGAAGGCGGCGCGGTTTGTTGCCTTTGCCCAGCACGTCGAGCCACCAGCGCCCGTCGCCTTCGCTGTAGACGGCGCCCATGGTCGCGCTGACGATTTCGTTCAGGCGCGCGCCGGTCTGCGCAAACGCGATCAGCAGGAAGCGGTCACGCGCTCGCTGACGCGCTGTCGCTTCGGTGTCGCCAGGCCGTGCCTCGGCCGCAGCCAGCGCATAGGCAATCGCATCCGGGCTCAGATAGCGGGTGATGCGGCTCGCGTGCGCAGCACGGACATTGCGCACGAGCCGCGCTGGATTGCGGCGCAGGTAGCCGGTTTGCTCGGCAAACGTCAGCACGCCCTTGATCGCAATCATCGCCTGGCGACGGCTGGTGTCGGACAGTGGTCCAGTGAACGGCCGGTAGCGCGGATCGTTGCGCGGCCACTTGGTGGTACTGATCCACGCGGGCGGCGGCTGCCGGATGAATTCCTTGTACAGATTGAGGTCGCCAACGTTCAGCTGCTGGAACGTCTTGCCTGCTTCCTCGCGGCACCAGGTCAGGAACCGGTACAGCTCCTTCTGCAGATTGGCAATCGACTTGGGGCTGAGCTCACCATGAGAGATGTATTCGCGCGCCAGTTCGGCGTCGCTCGTGGCGGAAGTGACTGGCTCATCGTACATGCTGGAGAAGCTGCCCGCACCGAGCCGGCTGGCGGCCGCCCGATCAGGGGCGGCTGGTGGCAGTGGGTCGAGATTGATCGGTACAAACACAGGCATGAGTGCTGAATAAGATAACTGTATGGATATACAGTATAGCACTGTGCTGCCAGGCTTCGTAAGGGCTGCTGCCGCAAATTTCCGCTGAATTACCTATGAAGGGCGCTCTCGTCCTACAGCGCCATGCCCTGCGCGCCGATACGTGCCCGCCCTGCCTTGCGTGACAATGGTTCATTCATTTCACGAAGGGGACTACTATGAACAGCAACGCACCCGCATCGACGACTGCAACCCAGGACGGCGCCACCGTCGGTATTGGCGGCCAGACCAGCGGCCAGCAAGGCGCGACGCCATCGCATGAGTCGCAGACAGAAACCGGCGGCAATGGCGGCCCTGGGCTGACGCGTAATCAATCCGGGCCGTACGTGAACGCGCCCGACGGTACAGAAGGCAATGAGCCGCCCATTACTGACGGCGGCGCTGCGCCGCAGCCAGAGGCCCCAAGCACCGTACCGCTCGACACGGCAGCAACGCATGCCAATCCAGGCGCGCAGGACACGCGGCCAGGCCAGGCCGGCCCGAAAGTGACGGGCATGGGCGCACCGGAAACAGGTGGCAATCAGACTGCAGGTGATCTACCGCCATTCACGCGCTAATGCGCGGTGTGCCCGCCGCTAACGTTTCGATATTATCCTGGTCAGCTATCCACGCAGGCCAGGCGAGCACAAAAGGTTTACGGCGGGCCTCCTGCAGCGCCATATGCACCCCTTGAGGCCTGTGCCGCAACCTGCTCTTGCTTCGCCAACTTGCGCCACCAGAGCCACGACACGATCGCATTCACCCAGAAGCACATATACAGGAACGCCGTCAGGTACAAGCCGCGGCTGAAATATAGCGGCACCGCAATGGTGTTCACCAACAGCCAGACCGGCCAGCTCTCGATGCGCCGCCCCATCATCAGTAATTGTGCGATGACGGAAAACACAAGCACTGCCGAATCGATGAACGGTGCGTAAGCATTGGTATAGAAGTGAAGTGCAGCGCCATACGCGCCAGTAGCAATGAGCCCAACAGGCGTCATCCATGCCATCGTACGCCAGCCCGCATGGGTAATCGGTAGCGGCGCCCCACCATTGCCATGCAACCAGCGCCACCACCCCAGCACACCCGTCACGACGAAGAAGGCTTGCAGAACGACATCGGCATACAGCTGCGACTGCATGAATAGCACGCCGAACAGGGTACAGCCAACAATCCCTGTCCACCACGTGTGCACGTTGTTGCGGCCTGCCAGGAGTATTGCGACAGCCGTGAAGAGGTTCGCGGCCAGTTCGAGGGGAGATATCATCGGATGCGGCAGAGCCAGGCTGGGAACATGGAGAGTGTCCTCTGAATGAGAGCGGCTACTCTACGCCACTCTCATGCCCCGCCGCAAGTTAATGCAGAAGGTTGCTTACAGCTTGATGGTGCCGTGCTCCGAATCCAGATCCGGCTGCTTGCCGGTCACGGCTGCCTTGGCGACCGCAAACAGACGCACCATCTTGCTGTCGTTCGAGTCCCAGTACTCGGCTGCGTGCGGGACCACGCGCACGAGCACGGCATGCTGGTCTTCCGGGCCACCCGGGAACCAGGCTTGCACCATCGGGTTCCACATGCTGCGGATCTTTTCGCGATCGACGATGCGCTCGGCGGTGCCACTGACCGAGACATACGTGCTGTCATCGATATCCGAGAAACTGATGTTGACTTCAGGCTGGTGTGCGATGCTGTCCCACAGGGCGGTGGCCGAATGCACGAAGAACCAGATGCCACCTTCGGCATCGACGTCCTGCTTGGTCATTGGCTGGCTGGCCAGGTGATCGTGCTCGTCACGGAACGTGAACATGGCAAAGCGCAGGGAACCGATACGGTCTTCGAGGGCTGCTACGTGGGTGCGATCTGCTGTCATGGTGAATCCTTGATTAGGTGAGTAATAGCTCATCCTAACGTGCCGGACGCCGCCGTTCGGTGCGCAGGCGTACATTTGCGACCCGTTACGGATGACGTTGGCCTGGTCACGCTGTCCCGCAGCCGGTACCAAATGGCTTATAGTATTGCCTCTGTAAACATTTCAACAATCCCATGAAATTCGACGTCGCGATCGTCGGCAGCGGCCTGGCCGGCCTGTCGGTAGCCCTGCACCTGGCCCAGACCCGCAAGGTTGCCATCATCTCCAAGCGCACCCTGCTCGACGGCGCCAGCGCCTGGGCGCAGGGTGGTATTGCCGCCGTGCTCGATTCGGGCGACAGCCACGAGCAGCACGTGGCCGACACCCTGGTTGCCGGCGCCGGCCTGTGCGATGAAACCGCCACCCGCTACATCGTCGAACACGGGCGTGAAGCGATCGAGTGGCTGATCGATCAGGGGGTGCCCTTCACGCGTGACGCTACCGCCGAAATGGGCTTTCACCTGACGCGCGAAGGCGGCCACGGCCAGCGGCGGATTATCCATGCGGCCGACGCCACCGGCTACGCCGTGCAAGTCACGCTGGAACAGAAGGTCCGCGCCCACCCGAATATTTCGCTGTTCGAGCACCATGTCGCGATCGACGTCATCACGTCCGCCAAGCTGCGGCCCAAGGTAGCCCATGGCAGCCAGCCCCGTTGCTATGGCCTGCACGTGCAGGATGTGAACAGCGGCGACGTACTCACCTTCGAGGCGGAACATACGGTGCTGGCCACGGGCGGCGCCGGCAAGGTGTATCTGTACACGACGAACCCGGACACCGCAACCGGCGACGGCATCGCGATGGCCTGGCGCGCCGGCTGCCGGGTGTCGAACATGGAGTTCATCCAGTTCCACCCGACCTGCCTGTACCACCCGTATGCGAAGTCGTTCCTGATCACCGAAGCGATCCGCGGCGAAGGCGGCCTGCTCAAGCTGCCACCGGAAGCGGGTGCACAGGCCGGCGAGCGCTTCATGCCGGCGCATGACGCGCGCGGCGAGCTGGCGCCGCGCGACGTCGTGGCGCGCGCGATCGACTTCGAGATGAAGAAGCGCGGCCTCGATTACGTCAACCTCGACATCAGTCACCAGCCGCCCGAATTTTTGATGGAGCACTTCCCGACCATCTATGCGCGCTGCCTCGAACTGGGCATCGACATCACGCAGCAACCCATCCCCGTCGTGCCGGCCGTGCACTTTACCTGCGGTGGTGTGGTCACCGACCTGGTCGGACGCACCGATATTCCCGGCCTGTATGCGGTGGGCGAAGTCGCCTGCACGGGCCTGCACGGCGCCAACCGGCTGGCCAGCAATTCGCTGCTCGAATGCGTCGTCGTCGGCCGTGCCTGCGCGCAGCAGATCGCTGCAAGTCCGGCGATTGCCAACCCTGCACTGCCAGACTGGGACGCGAGCCGCGTGACGAACGCCGACGAAGAAGTCGTCATTGCCCACAACTGGGACGAGCTGCGCCGCTTCATGTGGAACTACGTCGGCATCGTGCGCACGACCAAGCGACTCGAACGCGCGCTGCACCGGATCAAGCTGCTCAAGGAAGAGATCGACGAGTACTACCGCAACTTCCGCATCACGCCCGACCTGCTCGAGCTGCGTAACCTGGTTGAAGTGGCGCACCTGATCGTGAAAAGCGCGATGTCGCGCCACGAAAGCCGCGGCCTGCACTATTCGCGCGACTTCCCAGACACCTTGCCCAAGGCACTCCCGAGCGTGCTGACGCCGCGCCGGCGTTAGCATGGAACGGCAGCGGCTTTCACTTACCACCGTCCTGCTGCTGAGCATCCCGCCCATACTCTGGGCGGGCAATGCCATCATCGGCCGCCTCGTGCGCGACGCGATGCCGCCGATGACGCTCAACCTGCTGCGCTGGTCGATCGCCCTCCTCATCCTGCTGATGCTGGGCCGCGCCGCACTGCGCCCAGGCAACGGCGTACTGCGCAACTGGCGCCGCTACGCCCTGCTCGGCCTCCTGGGCATCGGGCTCTACAACTCGATGCAATACCTGGCGCTGACGACCTCGTCGCCGCTGAACGTGACGCTCGTTGCGTCCGGCGTACCGGTCTGGATGCTGCTGGTTGGCCGGCTGTTCTACAACGTGCCGGTCAAGGGGCGCCAGATCGGCGGCGCCGTGCTGTCGATTGCCGGCGTGCTGGTCGTCATGTGCCGGGGCAGCCTGGCCGAGCTGGCCGCGCTGCGCCTGGTGGCGGGCGACCTGATCATGATCGTGGCGACGATTGTCTGGTCGTTCTACAGCTGGTCGCTGCTGCAGAAGCATGATGTGCCAGCGCTGCGCGCGGACTGGGCCGCCTTCCTGCTGGCCCAGGTAGCGTATGGCGTGCTGTGGTCGGGCGCGTTGGCCAGCGGCGAGTGGGCGCTGAGCACGCCCCAGATCGTCTGGAGCTGGCCCCTTGCGTTTGCGCTTCTGTACCTGGCAATCGGGCCGGCGATCATCGCCATGCGCTGCTGGGGCGCGGGTGTCCAGCGCGCCGGGCCCGGGATCAGCGCATTCTTCATCAATCTGACGCCGCTGTTTACGGCGCTGCTATCGGCCGCCTTTCTGGGCGAACTGCCGCAGTTGTACCACGTGGCGGCGTTCGGCCTGATCGTCGGCGGGATTGTCGTGTCGGCGCGCTGATTGCAGAGCGGTGGTACGATTCCACCCATGAACGACGAACTTGGCAACCCACTTGGCGAACACCACGCGGCCACGCAGCTGGCCACGTTTCTCGAACAATATCCCCATGCGCTGGTGCTCACCGGCGCGGGGCTGTCGACAGCGTCCGGCATTCCCGATTACCGCGACCGGGATGGCGTGCGGCGTGGCAGGCTTCCCATCCAGGGTCCGGAATTCCGGCGCGACCCGGCGATTCAACGCCGCTATTGGGCGCGCAGCATGGTCGGCTGGCGGATGATGTCGGGCGCCGCGCCCAATGCTGGCCATCGTGCTTTGGCCGCGCTTGGTGCGGACAACCGGATCGGCTCGATCCTGACGCAAAACGTCGATGGCCTGCATACCCAGGCGGGCAGTCGCGATGTGCTGGAATTGCATGGCAATATCCACCATGTGACGTGCCTCGGCTGCGGAGCGAACTTCACGCGCGCTGCGCTGCAGGTGCAGCTCGAGGCAGACAATCCGGGTCTGCGCCAGGTGCTCGCGCAGCCACTGCCCGATGGCGACGCCGAGATCGATCCGGATGCGGTGACGGGGTTCACGGCGCCGGCATGCGTGCACTGTGGCGGCATGCTGATGCCCGACGTCGTGTTCTTTGGCGACAATGTGCCGGCAGCGCGCACGGCAGCCGCGCTGGCACGCATGGAAGCGGCCGACTCACTGGTCGTGGTCGGCTCGTCGCTGATGGTGTATTCGGGGTTTCGTTTCTGCCGACTGGCCGAAGCGGCCGGCAAACCGATCGCGGCGCTGAACTTGGGGCGTACGCGCGCCGATGACATGCTTGCGCTGAAGATTGAAGCGTCGGCTGAGCGGGTGTTGCCGATCGTGGCCGGATTGCTTACTACGTAGGGTGGGCGGGTTTCCCGCCCACGCGTTCAACGATCCTCAATGTGCCACACATTTGAACGCGTGGACGGCACAGCCGTCCACCCTACGGCTTAATTGTTGCTGAACTTGATCACTAGGCCAGTGATCAACGCCGCCGCCATCGCAATCGACAGCACGCCGTGCAATACGGGCGAGCCAATCGACGCATCCGACGCCGCCGCATCCCGCTGCATCGCCATCGCACGGCTCAACACGACCGGGCGCAGGAAACCGCGAATACCGACCAGCAGCATGCCGATGCCGAAGAACAGTTCGCCCTTCATATTGTAGAGAATCCCGTCCATCAGCTGGGGCACGCCCAGCAGCAGGCCGAAGCCAAGCCAGAACAGGCGGAACACGAGCGAACGTTTCAGTTTGGTGGTGATCGACATGGTGTGGTCTGAGAGTTGAGCGGTGCGATCAGACGATGCGCAGCGAGTAGTCGGTCGCGCGCACGTCCTTGGTCAGGCTGCCAATGGAAATGCGGTCCACGCCCGTTTCGGCAATCGCGCGCACGGTGTCCAGATTGATGCCCCCCGAGGCTTCGAGCAGCGCGCGGCCGCTATTTACCTGCACCGCCTCGCGCATCATGGCCAGATCAAAATTATCGAGCAGTACCGACTTGACGCCGGCCGCCAGCGCTTCTTCGAGCTGGGCGATGGTCTCGACTTCGATCTGTACCGGCGCACCAGCGTTCAGACTGGCAGCCGCCGTCAGCGCGGGCGTGACGCCCCCGGCAGCAGCAATGTGATTTTCCTTGATCAGGATGCCGTCATACAGCGCCATGCGCTGGTTCTTGCCGCCACCGACCCGCACCGCGTACTTCTGCGCCTGGCGAAGGCCCGGCAAGGTCTTGCGGGTATCGAGGATCGCCGCGTTCGTGCCCGCGATGACGTCGACGTAGCGCCGGGTGGCAGTCGCCACGCCGGACAGCAGCTGCAGGAAGTTCAGCGCGGCGCGCTCGGCCGTGAGCAGCGCGCGCGGGTTCGCCGTGATGGTGCAGACGGTGCTGTTGGCTGGCATCAGGTCGCCTTCGGCAAACTGCCACGCAATGTCGGTGTCCTGATCAACTGCGAGCATGACGCCCTCGAACCACGGCGCGCCGCACAGCACAGCCGCTTCGCGCACGATGACGCGCGCCGTAACGCGGGTATCGCCTGGCACCAGCTTCCCGGTCAGGTCGCCGCTGCCGATGTCTTCCAGCAGCGCAGCCAGGATATTCTGTTCAAATGCTGCCTGCAGTTTGTCGTCAAACTGGGCGTGGGGATTGTGCAGACTGGTCATGCGGGGCCGACTCCGGAAAACATGGGGGCATTCTGTTCGAGCGCGCCGGTTGGCAGCGCCTTGGCGCGCTTGGCCGCAGCAAAGTCGAGCATGCGGTCGATGGCGCGTTTGGCTTGCAGGCCGACGGCGGGATCGACATGCACTTGATTGGCGCCTGATTCGAGCACGTCCGCCAGATTGCGCAGACCGTTCATCGCCATCCACGGGCAATGCGCGCAGCTCTTGCAGGTGGCGCTGTTGCCGGCGGTCGGCGCTTCGATGAATGTCTTGCCAGGCGCGGCCATCTTCATCTTGTGCAGGATGCCGTTGTCGGTAGCGACGATGAAGTGGGTAGCGTCCAGCGTCTGCGCAGCGTTGATCAGCTGCGTGGTCGAGCCGACCACGTCGGCCTGCGCCACGACATTCGCCGGCGACTCGGGGTGCACGAGCACCTTGGCCAGCGGGTACTCGGCCTTGAGCAGGTCAAGTTCGATGCCTTTGAATTCGTCGTGCACGAGGCACGAGCCCTGCCACAACAGCATGTCGGCGCCGGTCTTGGTCTGGATGTACGAGCCCAGGTGGCGGTCGGGCGCCCACAGGATTTTCTTGCCCTGCGCATGCAGCTCGGCCACGATGTCCAGGCCGATGGACGATGTCACCATCCAGTCGGCCCGCGCTTTGACTGCGGCGCTCGTGTTGGCATAGACGACGACGGTGCGATCGGGATGCTGGTCGCAGAACGCTGCGAACTCGTCGGCCGGGCAGCCGAGGTCGAGCGAACAGGTCGCGTCGAGATCGGGCATCAGGATGGTTTTTTCGGGGCTGAGGATTTTGGCCGTCTCACCCATGAAGCGCACGCCGGCCACGACGAGCGTCTGCGCCGCATGGTCACGGCCAAAGCGCGCCATCTCGAGCGAGTCGGACACGCAGCCGCCCGTTTCTTCGGCCAGGTCCTGCAGGTCGGCGTCCACATAGTAGTGGGCGACAAGGACCGCGCCTTTTTCTTTCAGCAGGCGCCGGATCTTGTCCTTGAGCGCATTGCGTTCGGCCAGTTCGGGCGCGCTGGGGATGCGTGCCCAGGCCTCGGCGGTGCAGGCCAGACCGGCCTGGGGCCGGTCATATTCGTATGTCTTGATCGGTACGGTGTCCATACTCTTCTCGGTCTCCTTGACAGGGGGCGCGTCGAACACGGCGCCCCTGCCGGTACTACATTACGCGTCGATGCCCTGGCTCGCCAGATATTCCTCGTAGTTGCCACGGAAGTCGACGATCTCGTTTTCACGGATTTCCAGCACGCGCGTGGCCAGCGACGACACAAACTCGCGATCGTGCGAGACGAAGATCAGGGTGCCGGCGTACTTGTCCAGGGCGATGTTCAGCGACTCGATCGACTCCATGTCCATGTGGTTGGTCGGCTCGTCGAGCAGCAGCACATTGTGACGGCCCAGCATCAGCTTGCCGTACATCATGCGGCCCTTCTCACCACCGGACAGCACGTTGACCGACTTCTTGACTTCGTCGCCGCCAAACAGCAGGCGACCCAGGATCGAGCGCACGGCTTGGTCGTCGTCACCCTCTTGCGTCCACTGGCCCATCCAGTCGGTGAGGTTGTCGCCCACTGCGAATTCTTCAGTCGGATCCTGCGGCATGTAGCCGGGATTCGCGTTCTCTGCCCACTTAACGCGGCCACCATCCGGCTGCAGACCGCACAGCTCGCCGCCAATCGTGCGCAGCAGCGTGGTCTTGCCCGCGCCGTTGGCGCCGATGATCGCAATGCGCTCGCCGGCCTCGACCATGATCGAGAAATTCTTGAACAGCTGGCGGTCGTAGGCTTTCGAGATGTTCTCGGCTTCCACCGCCAGGCGGTGCAGCTTTTTCTCGCCTTCGAAACGCACGAACGGATAGGCGCGCGAGGATGGCTTGAACTCTTCGATCTTGATCTTGTCGATCTGCTTGGCGCGCGACGTCGCCTGGCGTGCCTTGGACTTGTTGGCCGAGAAGCGGCGGACAAAATCCTGCAGTTCGGCGACCTTCTCCTTGGCCTTGGCATTGTTCGACAACTGCTGGTTGCGCGCCTGCGTCGAGGCCAGCATGTATTCGTCGTAGTTACCCGGATACACCTTCAGCGTGCCGTAATCCATGTCGGCCACGTGCGTGCAGACCTGGTTCAGGAAGTGGCGATCGTGGGAAATGATGATCATCGTGGAGTTACGCTCGTTGAGCATGTCTTCCAGCCAGCGGATCGTGTTGATGTCCAGGTTGTTGGTCGGCTCGTCGAGCAGCAGGATGTCCGGATTCGAGAACAGCGCCTGCGCCAGCAGCACGCGCAGCTTCCAGCCCGGCGCCACGGCGCTCATCGGGCCCTGGTGCAGCTCGGTACCGATACCCAGGCCCAGCAGCAGCTCGCCGGCGCGCGCTTCGGCCGAGTAGCCGTCGTACTCGGCGACCTTGCCTTCGAGCTCGGCGGCTTTCATGTAGTCGTCGTCGGTGGCTTCGAGGTTCGCGTAGATCGCATCGCGTTCGGCGATCGCGTTCCACAGCTCGGTGTGGCCCATCATGACGACGTCAAGCACGCGCGTGTCTTCGTAGGCGAACTGGTCCTGGCGCAACTTACCCAGGCGCTCGCCCGGATCGAGGCTGACGTTACCTGCGGACGGCTCGAGGTCGCCGCCCAGAATTTTCATGAACGTCGACTTGCCGCAGCCGTTGGCGCCGATCAGGCCGTAGCGGTTGCCGTCGCCGAAGCGCACGGAAATGTTCTCGAAGAGCGGCTTGGCGCCGAATTGCATCGTGATGTTGGCTGTGGATAGCACTGTATGACCCCAAAAAGCGTATTTGATTAACCGGCTATTTTACCATCGCATGCCCTGCAGGGCGAATGGGCTGGATTGGCGGGCGCCGTTGGCTGAGGCGCGCTTAGGTGCAGCGCACGGTCGGGTAGTCCGACAGCAGCAGACTGAATCCATCGGCATCCGACTCCAGGCGCCCTTGCGCGCCGAATGGAATCGTGACGCGCCGTGGAATATGGCCAAAACTCAGCCCCGTGAGCACGGGCACGGGCAACGTGCGACGCACATACGTCAGCATGGCCTCGAAGTCGTAGCCATTGTCGAGCGGCCCCAGGCGGTAGCCGGAAAAGTCGCCCAGCACCACCGCTTGCTGGCGTTCGAGCACACCCGCCTGCATCAATTGCAGCAGCAGTCTCTCGACGCGGTACGGGTGTTCGCTGACGTCTTCGAGCCACAGGATGCCGCCGTCGAGCTGCGGAAAGTATGGCGTGCCGACGAGCGAGCCGATCATCGCGAGATTACCGCCCCAGACCGTCCCGCGCACATCCAGCTGCGGGTTGCCGCTGACCGTCTCGCGGATCGTGTGCGTCGGACCACTAAGACAGGCCCAGAAATCGTCGAGCGTGAACGGCACCGCTTCTTCGGCGCCGAAGTCGCCGGCCACCATCGGACCGGCGTAGCTGAGCGCGCCTGTTCGGGCCATCAGACCCATGTGCAGCGCCGTGACATCGGAAAAGCCGACGATGATCTTGCCGCTGGCGGCAATCGCGTCGAAATCGATCGCTGGCAGCAGGCGGCTGATGCCGTAACCGCCACGCAGCGCGATGATCAGGTGGATGTCAGGGTCTCGCACCGCCGCGTTGAGCTGCGCAAGACGCGCTTCGTCGGTGCCGCCGAAACGCTGGTGGGTGCAGCTGTGATCGTAGTAATTGCGGACCAGGCAGCCCTGCGCTTCAAAGCGTGCGATGGCACGCTCGACGGCGAGCGGATCGTTGGTGCAGCCGGCGGGCGCCACGATGGCGATGCCGAGACGGGAAGTGATCACGGGTGGCGAGAAGACGGTAGGTGGAGTCTGGAAACATCTTACCGCGCCCACCGGTGCCGATCAAGGTCGGCCGGCAGCGCCAGCCGACTCGCCCACGTCAGACCGCGCTGGGCTTTTTCGCCAATGCGCGCCGCTCGGCAAAAAAGGCGCGCAACAGGCTGCTGGCCTGATCGGCCAGCACGCCGCCAACCACGTCCGTGTGATGATTCAGCGATGGCTCGTCGAACAGATTCACGACCGAGCCGCAGGCGCCGGTCTTTGGGTCGGTCGCCGCGTAAATCACACGTGCCAGGCGCGCATGCATCATCGCGCCCGAGCACATGATGCACGGCTCGAGCGTCACGTACAGCTCGCAGCCGGGCAGCCGGTAGTTGCCCAGCTTGTCGGCGGCGGCGCGCAGCGCCACGATTTCGGCATGCGCCGTCGGATCGTGGCCGCTGATCGGCTGGTTGAAACCCGTCGCAATGACTTCGCCGTCCTTGACCACGACGGCGCCGACCGGCACTTCGCCGCGGTCCCACGCCAGTTGCGCCTGTTCCAGGGCCAGGGCCATGAAACGCGCGTGCGCAGCATCCGCAGCATTGTCATGCACGACTGCGGATGACACATCAGGCATCGGTGATCTCGGCCCAGCAGTTTGGCGTTTCGTGCAGCACGAGCTTGTGCAGGCGCAGGCCGGTGCCGAAACGGTCGATGAACACGGTCTTGAGGATCGTGAACGCCACTTTCGCCAGGTTTTCCACCGTGGGAATACGGTCAATCACCACGGTCTTGTGATCCGGCAGCGACGACAGGAAGTCCAGCACCTTGTCATCCTTTTCGTACACGATGAAGGCATGGTCCCACACGTCGACCAGGTGCTGCTTGGCCAGTGCTTTGACGTCAGAGAAATCCATGATCATGCCGTTGTCGGAATTGCCGTCAGCGTCGATGACGTCGCCGGTCAGCGTGATTTCGAGGGTGTAACGATGCCCGTGCAGGTTGCGGCACTGGCTCTTGTGGTCGGGAATCCGGTGTCCGGCATCGAATTCAAGCTTGCGGGTAATGGTCAACATTGCTGCTTTACTAGGTAATGGAGTGATAATGGAGTGAATAAGTCAGGGAATCTGGAGCAGCTTGTGGGTCTGCAGGCTCAGCTTCCATTTCGGATTGGCGCGGCACGTCTCGATGGCCAGGCGAATATTCTGCGCGGCAAGCGGCCCATCCATGGCCTGCACAAAGAAATGGTCGAAGTCGAGCCGCTCGTAGGCGGCCAGGTCTTGCCCGATTTGCGGGATGACCACCTTGATTTCGCTGCCTTTTTCCACGACCAGCGTCGAGCCCATCTTGGGACTGACACAAATCCAGTCGACGCCTTCCGGCACCGGCAGCGTGCCATTCGTTTCAATGGCGATGGTGAACCCGCGCTCGTGCATGGCGTCAATCAAGGCGCGGTCGAGTTGCAGCAGCGGTTCGCCGCCCGTGAACACGACATATTTACTGGCCGGATAAGTGGCCGGCCACAGGCCGTCGATCTCGGCGGCGAGCAGCGCCGCTTCCTTGAATTTGCCGCCGCGTTCACCATCGGTACCGACGAAATCGGTATCGCAAAACTGGCAGATCGATGTGGCGCGGTCCTGCTCGCGACCGGTCCACAGATTGCAGCCGGAAAAGCGGCAGAATACGGCCGGCCGGCCAGCGTGGGCGCCCTCTCCCTGCAAGGTGTAGAAGATCTCTTTAATGCTGTAAGTCACGTTAAGCCTCTCGTCAACCTTCCATTATAGCGCGGCGCATTCGCCGGCGCAGCGGATGTCGTCGACCGCTGAGAGCGTGTCGGAAACGTCAGGTTTGAGACTGAACAACATTCCTACATGAGCGGAGCGGTAAGTTCTTACGGAAACTTCCGACACCTTCACGAGGGCAATGATGAACAAACCGAACTTTTTGCTGGTGACCTTGCCCTTCGTCGCCAGCGGCGCCAGCGCGAGTGACGCTTATTTGATGGTGCCGATGCTACTACGCAGCGCCGCGCCGGAGCTGCTGGCCTGCGTTCTGGTGACGCTGGCGGCGCTGGTACTGGCGTGCCTGAGCCTGCGGCGCAGCATGGGCCTGGAAGAACGGGCCCAGGCCCTGCACGGTCAACTGGCTGCCGAACGTGAGTCGCGCGCGCAGTCCGAGCAGGCATTGGCGGACAACCACGATGTCGTGTACCGCCTGGTGCGCCAGAACGAAGATGTGCGCGACAGCGAACGCACGCGGATCGCGCGCGAACTGCAGAGCGAGCTGGGCCGGCGCCTGCTGACACTGCGTGCCGACCTCTCGACGCTGCATGACAGCGCCACATCGGCCGAGGCGCCAGCCCTGGCCAGCCGCCTGGCCAGCGCCATGACCCATCTCGACGGTGCGCTGGGCGCCGTGCGCGCGGTGGCGAGCGGCTTGCGTGGCTTTGGTCCGGGCGATGGCCTGCGCCATGCGCTCGAACGCTGTCTGGCCGAGCACGCGCACCTGTACGGCATGCGCTACCGCTTCGAGGCCGGCATCGACCCCAGCTCGCGCGCCAGCCAGGATCGCGCCGCGCGGCTGGCCGTGTTTCGTGTGCTGCAGGATGTGCTGGCCACGGCTGCGCGGGTCCAGCACGGCGAACTGCACGTGCGCCTGCTGGAAAACGCCAGCTCGCTGGGGCTGGAAATCGACGGCTGCGCCAGCGCCCCGGGCGAAGTCGCCTCGCTGCCGGCCGAGCTGATCGACCAGATCCGCGCCATGGGCGGCGTGCTGCGCGTCGTTGCCACCGCCGGGGATGCCGGGCGCTGGTCCTTGTCGCTGCCGGTCAGGCATCCCGCTACCGAACTGGCTGCGGAAATGGCCGTGGTTGCATAATCGGCTTGTGATCATCGGCGTGTGATGACCGGCAAGCGACCGCACAACCGTGTACGTTAAACACAACGCTGAAACCTCCTTGCTAAAGATCAATAGCATGTGTTGATGCGAGTAGCAGAATCGGTTCCTGACGGCAGCCACCCGGTTGCCGCAAACCGAAGCGCTACCACTCGCAGAGGACTGCTCATGATCAACACAAGCAGCAGCGCGGCATATCCGACAGCCCTGCTCCAGGACGTCGCCTTCGTCGGTCAGTTGATGGAAAGCCTGTCGGTACCGGTCTTCGTGCTCGATACCCATGCGCGCGTGACGATTTGGAACCGTGCCTGCGAGCAGTTGACCGGCGTGCCGGCGCCCGAAGTGCTGGGCACGGGCGACCACTGGCGCAGCTTCTACGACGTTCAGCGGCCCACGCTCGCCGATCTCGTCCTGCGCACCGGTTGCGATCCGGCACAGGCGGGCGAGGCGCTCGCCGTCCAGGGCGATGCCGGGCGCGCCACGCCGGGGCTGTCCATCGAGAGCTGGTGCGACATGCCGCGTGCCGGCCGCCGGCGCTACCTGGCGGCGGACGCCAGTCCCATCTACGACGCCAGCGGCCAGCTGTCGGCGGTGGTCGAAACCCTGCGCGACCTGACCGATGAAAAAATGGCCCAGGCAGCACTGGAGCAGCTCGCGACCCGCGACGGCCTGACGGGCCTGGCCAACCGGCGCTGCTTCGATGACACACTCAATGCGGAATGGGCGCGCGCGCTGCGCCAGGTGCAGCCGCTCTCGTTGCTGATGGTCGACGTCGACAATTTCAAGGCTTACAACGATGCCCATGGCCACCTGGGCGGCGACGAATGCCTGAAGCGTGTTGCCCGCGCCGTGGCCAGCGAGATGCGGGCCAATGACCTGGTGGCGCGCTATGGCGGCGAAGAATTCGCCGTGGTGCTGCCGAACCAGTCGCTCAAGGGCGCGGCCATCGTGGCCGAACGCATTCGCAGCCGGGTAGAGCAACTGCAGCTGCCGTGCCGCTTTGCCGCCGGCCACGTCACCGTGTCGATCGGCGCGGCCACGGCCATCGCCGGGCCGGACAACCATGCCAATCAGCTGGTCGCGATTGCCGATGCGGCGCTTTACCGGGCCAAGCACCTGGGGCGTAACCGGATCAGCCTGCCGATGACCGAGGCGGCTTGACTGCGCGTCGCAGTCACTTTACTACCAAGATGTAGGGTGGACGGCTGTGCCGTCCACGCGTTCAACGTGCGGCGTCGGCTGAACGCGTGGACGGGAAACCCGTCCACCCTACGCCAAACCGTCGAAATACCGCGAATGAAACAAAAAAAACGGCGCCCGCAGGCGCCGTTTCTACTTCTGTCGATGACCCGACAGGCTTAACGCATCATGCGTTCCCAGCCGTGACGCACTGCCGACTTCATCTTGTCCCAGGTCGACTGCTCACCCGGATAACGGTTGTCCCAATCGCTGCGCAGATCGGCTTCGACTTCGGTCCATGGACGGTTGCGGTACTTTTCTTCACGCGCCATCTCGGTACCGTAGTTATACGCCGGACGGAATTCGTCGTAGGCGCCACCGGTGCTGCCGTAGACCGAATTCCAGTGGTTGCGGTAGTAGATGTCGTCGTCATTGTCGTCCGTCATCTTGTCCCAGCCGTGACGCACGGCGTTCTTGACGCGGTCCCATGCCGACGGCTCGCTGCTGTCGCTGCCGGTGGTGGAAAATTCGCGGGTGCCGTCGATGCGGTTGTCCCAGCCCGTGCGCAGGTCGGTCTCGACATCGTCCCATGGACGGTTACGGTACATCTCGTTGCGGCGCATTTCGGTGCCGTACGAGTAGGCTGGCTTCAGATCGTCGTACTTTTCGCCGCTCGACGCGTAGGTGCTGTCGTAGTGGCTGCGGTACTGGTCGTCGTCGTTGTCACCGGTCATGCGTTCCCAGCCGTGACGTACGGCGGCCTTCATTTTTTCCCAGGTCGATGGCTCGCCACCGGTGGCGTAACGGCTGTCCCAGTCGTTGCGCAGGTCGGCTTCGATATCGTCCCAGGCGCCGTTGGTGTAGCGGCCGCTGCGGGCAGCTTCGCTACCGTAGCTGTAGGCTGGTGCGTACTCGTCGTACGATGCGCCGCTCGCACCGTAGGTGGTGTCGAAATGATTGCGGTAATAGCTGTCGTCGCCGCTCATGGAACCCATGGCGCTGCTGCCCGAACCCGATTCAAAACCGGTTGACGTGCCCAATGCAGCATCAGACTGGCCGCGCGAGAAGATGCGCACGCCATTACGCTGCTTGTCGGTGAACTGGGTGCCGCTGGTGCCGGTGGTGCCGCTGGTGCCGACGCCGCTGGTGTTGCTCATTGTCGTATCGCGCTGCAGCGAGTCACCACGATCGACAGCCGTCGAACCTTGGCGGATCGAACCGTCCAGCGCCGAACCCTGGATCGCCGTGTCACGCAGGGTCGAGCCTTGCAGCGACGTGCCGCCGGTGGCGGTCAGGCCGCTCTGGCCCAGTGGTTCCTGGTGCGTCGAGTTGGTCAGATCAGACGTGCCCAGCGATTCCTGATGCTGGAACAGTTGACGGTCGCCTGGATTGTCCAGCGACGGGATCGCCGCGGCTTGCACCGAGCCAGCGCCAGCCGAGGTTGGAGTCGAGGTCGAGGTCGGGGTCGAGCTGGATTGCGCCGACATCGACGATGCCTGCTGCATGCCGATCGTGCTGCCTGCGTGCATCGCGCCGCTGCTAAAGCCCGTCGATGCCAGATCTGGCGTGCCGCTCGAGGTTTCATCGATGTCGGTCGGGCCGTAGCGTTCGACGATGTCAGCGCCGCGCTCGACTTCCGGCAGCGAATTGGCGACCAGCGTCAGCACATGGCTACCGCGGTTCACGGCGCCTTCGTAGCGGTTAGCGTGTTCGGCGTTATCCGAACCGAACAGGTCGCCGAAGAAATTCTTGATGCTGGCCGTGATGCCCGTGTCGCCGTCGGCGCTGCGGGTCGTGTCGAGGTCGGACGATGCGTTCAGGCTATCGCTCTGACCAATCGTGTCTGCATCGGCGGTCGACAGTCGCACATCGGTGCGGGTAAAGCCCGACGACAGCAATTCGTTCATGGCGTTTTGTGCATCAGTGCGGTTATCGAACACCGCGACGAGGGTATGTTGCATGGACGTTCCTCCGAAATAGTAGGTCTTGCGCGGGCGGCGACGCCGCCTCTTTCGTTCGCGCTATGTTGTCAACATTACTCTATTCTCGGTGGAACTCGCACACCATTGACGAGCGGAAATTTAGTTCCGCCCGACCCAGGTATCCGCCCTGGTCTCGACCTGCCTCTCAGGCGAATGGATTGTCGATCGTCTTGACTTCAGGCGGCGGCAATTGCTCTGGCAATTCGCCAGCCGATGCGCGCGCTTCCAGTGCGGCGACAATCTCACCCAGCACGGCGTGCAGGCGGCGGGCGTGCGCAAGGCCGGGCACGTCCGCAGTCAGGTCGACGTCGCCCGCAATCGTGATGCGGTCGAGCCGGTTTTCCAGCGTCAGGTCGCCAATACCGATGACATCGGCTTCATTGGCGAACGGGACAAAGCTGACGGGTTTTTTCTTGCTCATGGATCCTCCGGGTTATGAACGTTTCTTGGATGGCTTGACCGTCGGCAGGCGCAACATGCGCTCCTTTTGCTTCGTGCTCAGCGACGGCAGCAGTTCGATGCCGACGATCCGCTCGAGCTCGGCCACGGGCACGACGTTGATCGGGGCATCGGCCCGGTTTTCGGTCAGCCAGGCGGCGCCCAGGCGTTGACGCGGGCTGTAAACCACCTTGTACAGATGGGTCGGCACGATCACGTTGCCGACTTTTTTCAGGCTCGTACCCAAAAATGCCGGTCCCGTGATCACGTACAGCTCGCCTTCCTTCTTTGCCATCGTGCGCACGGCGCCTTCGATCGGCGCCCAGATCTTGCGGTTATGGTCGCGGTCCTGCGGGACCATATTGGCCAGCGAAAAACTTTCGCGCTGGGTGCGGCGGTCGGGCATGTTGGCGTTCGGCGCCAGGTGACCGCGGTCGAAACCGCTGCGGGCGTAATCGGCCAACTCGGCGCGCTGGCCGCGCGGCAGGCGCGACTCGGCGTGGAATTTATCGTCCCGGTCGAGACCCTGCGCCCGCTTGAGATTATCGGCGCGCACATATTCGGCGGACCACAATGGCGTGCGGGTCACGCCCGAATGCACGACGCCAAACACGCCGTAGCACAGCTCGCGCGTGGACACGGCCAGCTTCTGATTCTGGATTTCCGGCGGACGGCCGTCGAGGTAATGGACAGGGCAACTCGCGGCCTGGGCGGCGGCGGAGGCCAGCAGCGCGCCGGCGAATGCAAGCCGGGCGGCAATACTGGCAAAAGACAATCGGAACATGATGACGATACAGTGAGGGAAACAGCGGGCATTCTAGCTGAGCGACAATTTCCCAAGCATAAAATTCTTCTACCGCATCCGCACCGGCGTGCCACGCCACGCCCGCGCAGCGTGATGCAGTCGGTGTTGACGTGCGCCCCGCCCCCGGTCGCTGCGACATAATTGGCGCATATCAAACCAACGTTGGAGATTATGATGACCGATCAAGAACAAGCAGACCGCAAGCCAGAAGCGCCGGTGCCGGCCGGTGGCCAGGAACAACGCTCCGAAAACCTGCTGCCGGGCGAAGAAGGTTTCGAGGACGGCCGCTTCGACGTCGCCGAGGAAGTCAGCCTCGACCAGCACTCCGACGAGGCGCGGCGCATCGGCCAGGCGCCGGGCAACGGCATCGCCGATTCCCTGCCAGAGGCACTGAAAGCCCCGGTGCCATCGCAGCAGGTCCCTGAAAAACCGTAATACCGTGATTGCGCGGCGGGCGCCAGTGGCGCCAGCCGTCTTGTTCGCGGGCAAGTCTGTCATTGACACTTGCTCATCAGCGCATTAGATTGTCAGAGTAAACACACTCGCAAACCAGGCGCATGTTGAACGATCCGAACGACTGCCCCGACAGTCTCATTAGTAGTTGCATCCTGTTCGTCTGCACGCACCCCACCGTCAATCCGGTCGTGTCGGAAGTCGCGCGCGAACTCGGCAGAGCGGTCGTGCATGCAACCTCCCTCCAGGACGGCCTGACACAGGTACAGCGCCGTGATTTCGCCCTGGTGCTGGTTGGCTATGCGGGTGACCCCGACGGCATGCTTGCCGTCGTGGCCGCCGTGCGCAGCAATGCGCGCTCGAGCCTGACCCCCATCGTCGCGATGGGCTTGCCGCTGCCTCTGCCGATGTCGCACGAGGCGCTGTACGACGCCGGCGTGATTGCCGTTCTCACCGAGCCGCTTTCACCGACCATCCTGCGCGCCAAGGCGCGCTTCTACACCGCTGCCTTCGACACGCAGATCGAGCGCCGGCGCGCCGAAGCGGCGCTCGACGATACCAGCCGGCGCCTCGCGCGCATCATTGAAGCTGCCGAACTGGGTATCTGGTCGTGGGATATCCACGCCGATTGCGTCGATGCTGACGAGCGGGTCGCCGATCTGTTCGGGGTGTCCCGCCACGAACGCAGCAGCGCCCCGCTGGAGCGCTACCTGGCCGCCATCCATCCCGACGATGTCGAATCGACGACCGCCGAGATCGGCGCTGCGATTGCAACGCGCAGCGCCTATGGCGCCACCTACCGGATCCGGCTGCCCGGCGGTGGCTGGCGCTGGGTGATGGCGCGCGGCCATGTCGACACCGACGGCGACGGGCTGCCCACAGCGGTGCGCGGCGTCATCATCGACGCCACCCGCCAGCTCGAGGCGGAGCAGCAACTGCACGCAAGTGAAGAGCGCTACCGTACGGTATTCAACTCGATTGACGAAGGCCTGTGCGTGATCGACGTCCTGTTCGATGCCAACGGCGCGCCATGCGACTTTCGCTTCATTGAAACCAATCCGGCCTTCATCAAGCACACGGGCCTTGTCGACGCGGTTGGCAAGACCATGCGTGACATGGTGCCAGGTCACGAACAGCACTGGTTCGACATCTACGGGCGCGTCGCCACCACGGGCGAGCCGGTGCGCTTCGAGAACGAGGCAAAGGGCCTGTCGCGCTGGTTCGACGTGTACGCCACACGGCTGGGCGGGCTACTTACGCACCGCCTCGCGGTGCTGTTTACCGATGTGACCGAACGGCGCCGGTCAGACGCCGCACTGCGCCAGATGGCAGCCGACCTGTCCGAGGCCAACCGGCTCAAGACCGAATTTCTCGCCACACTGGCGCATGAATTGCGCAATCCGCTCGCGCCGATCCGCAGCGGCCTGCAATTCATCCGGCGCGCGCCGGGCGACGCGGCGGCCGTCAGCCGCGTGCATGAGATCATGGGCCGCCAGCTCGACCACCTGGTGCTGCTGGTCGACGACCTGCTCGACGTCGCCCGCATCCAGCGCGGTCAGGTCGAGCTGCGCTGCGAACCGGTCGACCTGGCCACGGTCGTGAACGCAGCCATCGAGACGAGCATGCCGCTGCTGCAGGCGGCGCGGCACAGCTTCGATGTCCATCTGCCCGCCCTGCCCCTGCCGCTGCTGGCCGATCCCACACGCCTGACCCAGGTCATCAGCAATCTGCTGAACAACGCCGCGCGCTACACGCCCAAAGGCGGGCGCATCGCGCTACGCGCCGAACGCGACAGCAACGACGCCGTCATTACCGTGACTGACAACGGCATCGGCATCGCGCCCGATGCGCTCGAAGTGGTATTCCGGATGTTCACGCAGGTTGGGCAGGCGCAGCAGCCCGGTTCCGGCGGCCTCGGCATCGGCTTGTCACTGGTGCGCAGCCTGGTCGAACTGCATGGCGGCAGCGTGCGCGCCGACAGTGCCGGCACGAATGCGGGCAGCCAGTTTACGGTGCGCCTGCCCCTTGGCAGCGAGCCTGTTGGTGCAGCGCCGCCGGCAACCCAGGCGGCCCCGGCAGGCGCGGTGCCGCCGAGCAGCGTGCTGGTGGTCGACGATAATCGTGACGCAGCCGAAACCCTGGCCGCGCTGCTGTCGATGCTGGGCCACAGCGCGCCGGTGGCCAACGATGGCCATCAGGCGCTGCGGATGCTGCCGATGCTGATGCCGGATGTCGTGTTTCTGGACCTGGGGATGCCGGGCATGTCCGGCTACGAGGTGGCCACTGCGATCCGCGCCGATGCCCGCTACGCCGCCGTGCGCCTGGTGGCACTGACCGGTTGGGGCGGCGCAGCCGACCGCGAACGCACTGCCCAGGCCGGTTTCGATGCGCACTTGACGAAGCCGGCAACCGTGGAAGCCATCGAGGACGTGCTACGGCAGATGACGTAGCAGGTACCCAATGTCCACGTAAAAAAGGCCGGTGTCCTGCGACACCGGCCTTTTTATTTCCTCTTGCTGCTGGGTTAACGCGCTTGGGCAACCGCGACCAGATCTGGCGTGCTTGGCACGGCTTCCTGGTTGCTGGCGAAGAAGCGCTCGACCTTGTTGCTGCGCACGGCGCTGTCGATCAGCTCATGCATGCTGCGCGCGGTCAGATCCCACGACGTGCCGGCCACGACGTCACGCATGCGCGCCGCCATCGTTGCACGGGCTTCGGGCGTCAGCGCCAGCTGGCGCTCGCAGGCTGCGATGAAGTCAGCGTGCGATTCGGCGATCTCGACCACATCACCGTATGGCACCTTGACGTCGGTGATCGGCGTGGACACCGATGGCAATTCAGCTGCCATGTATTCCAGCACCTTGGTTGGGCTGATGAACTTGGTCGAGTCGTTGATCGCGAATGGCAGCAGGCACACATCCCAGCCGGCCAGGAATTGTGGCAGCTCGTTGTAGGTGCGCTGACCCATGTAGTGCACATTGGCCTGCTTTGGCAGCGTTGCCGGATCAATCTTGACGACTGGACCCACCAGGACGATTTGCCATTCAGGATGCGCATCGGCCATGCTCGAGACCAGGTCGACGTCGAAGCGCTCGTCGATCACGCCATAGAAGCCCAGGCGCGGATGGGCGATATGGTTCTGGTCAGGATGCGAAATCGCGGCATCCTGTGCCTGGCGGAAGTGGCCGGCGTCGACGCTGCTCGAGAAGCAGTGCGCGTTGGCGTGACGGTCGCGCTTGGACTGGTACAGGCTCGGGCCGCCGGTGAAGACCACGTCGGCGATATTGAGCAAGGCGCTTTCGCGCTGCAGCAGCTGCTTCGGCGCGTTCTTGAACATCGCCAGTTCGTCCATGCAGTCGTAGATCACCTTCGATGGCTTCAGACCTTGCAGCAGTGGCAGCGCCATCGGCGTGTAGAACCAGACGATTGGCTCTTCGCCGGCAGGCACGAGATCGGCCAGCAGGTTTTGCAGCGTTGGCAGCTGGTCATCGTGGAAACCCCACTGATGAATCGGCGTGTGCGGACGGCAGACGGTGATGTTGTCGGCAACTTCCATCTTTTCCAGGCGCGCTTCGCCATCCGTGTGCATCGGCTCTTCGACGAAGAGAATCTTGTAGTGTTGAGCCAGACGTGTCATCAGGTGCTGGGGGCGTTGAAACACGAAATCCCAGCGGAGATGGCAGAACACGATGAGGGTCGGCATGTGAATTTTCCTTTCGCCTTGGTGGCGCTATAGTTGTTGGTAATTGTGCAGCCGGACGGTTCTTCTCTCTCTACTCGGGACCACCGCAGCTTGCGCGCGGGAACCTGGCCGGACGAGTGGATCGTAACATGCAATTTTCTTAATTTTTTGATTTGTGCATAGCAATATTTCAGGAAATGTAACAGGACTGTTGATGGTTCTTGTCGCGTCTCATAGGGAGAAGCGGTTTTTGACATGATTTCCTGTCAGTGGCGTCCTACAGCGCGACAAGAAGTTCCACTACGATTACAAGTGAAAAACTTGACGAAACTCACCAAAAGTCACGCCGTAAAATGGGGGATAAAAGCAGGTTGCGCCGCACCACGGGTCGGCAATTCCAGTACCGCCAACGTGTTCAGGCGCGCCAGGCGGCGCACCGTCCAGGGCGGCGACGCTCAGCCCGGGTGATACGGCTCGGCGCCCTCAGCGTGGCCATCGTCGCTGAAGCCTACGGCGATCGACACACCTTCCAGACCAAGCGACAGCAGCGCGTCGCACAGTTCATCGACTTCAAGCACCAGATCGGCGGCCAGGTCGACCGGCTTCTCGACGCTGCCCCACGGCTGGCCACCATCCAGCGCGTACAGGTTCGCGCGCAGCAGGATGTGTTCGCCCATATCGATCGGCGCGACGGCCGCATGCACGGCATCCGGCGCCAGGTCCTTGGCCTGCAGCAGGCCCTTGATGTCGGCCAGCACGCCAAGCGTTGCCAGCTCGGCCACGCCCTGCTCCTTGGCGCCGTAGAACAGGTCCTGGTATAAAAAGTTCAGGTCGAGCCGTGCGGGGTCGGCCGCCAGGCAGCGCGCGACCAATGGCGCCGCCGCCACGGTCCAGTCACGATAGCGGTCCATGCGGGCGGTGAAATAGGCGTCGCTGCCAGCCTCGTCCTTTGGAATCCGGTAGAAGGCATCGTCGCTGCGCTTGAACGAAAAGCCGAGCAGGAAACGCAGCTCGAGCGCCGTTTCGTCCGGCGCGACCGGTTCACCGGTCCAGCCGCGCATGCTTGCTGCGATGGTCGGGGCCGGTTGCAGCTTCTTTTCGGTCAGCGAGGCGGCTGCTTCGCGCAGCATCTCGTGCAGCGTGCCATAGGCGATATGGTCGATCTCGCCCAGGTCGAACGCGTGCTGGAGCAGGATCACGCGCGCATCCGGACTGTCGAGGCCGCCATCCTGGAAGCTGGCCACGAGCGCCTCGAACGCCGCTTCGTCCTGGAACAATTCCTGCGCCACCAATCCGCCCTCGCTGCGCACGAACAGCGGCACCATGAAGGCGTCGATTTCGTGTTCCGGACCGCCTTCGCGCCCCACGCGCAGCGTCGCTGCTTCTTCTTCGATGCACCCGCGCAGTACGCGGCAGGCCAGCGGATCGGTGTAGCGTGCCAGTTCGATCGCCTCGTACAGGACTTCGTCGCGCTTCTTGCGCACGGCCTTGCGCACCGCCAGCACGAGCTGGTCGCGGCGCACGGTGTCGGGTTCGCCCGTTTCCAGGTCTTCGCGCTCGGCGATCTCGAGCGCCAGATCGGCCATTTCCTGGGCCTGGGCATCGGTGTCCGGTTCGCGTGTGTTGTTCGAGGTGCGTGGCACCGGACGCTTGTTTTTTGGCATGTCTGAAATAGGGAATGAGGGTGAAAGAATGATCGTGCCCGCATGGTAACACCCCCGGCATGGACCCTGACAGTCGCCATCCGTCGCCGCTGCGCCGACGCGCAATGCTATGCTTCGCCCTACCGTAATCTGCAGGATCACCATGCTCGACCGTTTCTTCCAACTCAGCGCCAACAACACCACCGTCCGCACCGAACTCATGGCGGGCCTGACCACGTTCCTGACGATGGTCTATATCATTTTTGTCAATCCATCGATCCTGGGCGACGCCGGCATGCCCAAGGCGTCCGTGTTCGTCGCAACCTGCCTGATCGCCGCCGGCGGCACCGCCCTGATGGGCCTGTACGCCAACTACCCGATTGCGATGGCGCCCGGCATGGGCCTGAACGCCTACTTCGCCTACGCCGTCGTGCTCGGCATGGGCATCCCGTGGCAGGCGGCGCTGGGCGCCGTGTTCATCTCCGGGTGCCTGTTCATCCTCGTCACGATGGTCGGGCTGCGGGCGATGATTGTCGACGGCATTCCGCGCTCGATGCGGGTCGGCATCACGGTGGGGCTGGGCATGTTCCTGGCCCTGATCGCCCTCAAGAACGCCGGCATCGTCGTCGCCAGCGACGCCACGCTCGTCAAGGCGGGCGACCTGCACCAGCCGGCAGCGTTGATGGCCGTCTTGGGCTTCTTCGTGATCGTCGCGCTGGACCGGCTGCGGGTACGCGGTGCGATCCTGATCGGCATCGTGCTGGTGACCGTGCTCAGCTTTTTCTTCGGCGGCAATACCTACCAGGGCGTGTTCTCGCTGCCGCCACCCATCTCGCCGACGCTGTTTGCGCTGGATATCCCGGGCGCGCTGGCGGCCGGCATCCTCAATGTCGTGCTGGTGTTCTTTCTGGTCGAGCTGTTCGATGCGACGGGCACCCTGATGGGCGTGGCGCGCCGCGCGGGCCTGCTGGTCGAAGGCAAGATGGAGCGCCTGAACAAAGCGCTGCTGGTCGACAGCGGCGCCATCGTCGCCGGCAGCGTGCTGGGCACCTCGAGCACGACCGCGTACATCGAAAGCGCGGCCGGCGTGCAGGTGGGCGGGCGCACAG
Source organism: Massilia aurea (assembly GCF_024753205.1). Classification (GTDB taxonomy): domain Bacteria; phylum Pseudomonadota; class Gammaproteobacteria; order Burkholderiales; family Burkholderiaceae_D; genus Telluria; species Telluria aurea. Next base: position 136,688 of record NZ_JANUGZ010000001.1, read on the forward strand.
GTCTGACGGCGCTGACTGTCGCCGCGCTGTTCCTCGCCTGCCTGTTCATCGCGCCGCTGGCGTCCGTCGTGCCGCCCTACGCGACCGCGCCGGCGCTGCTGTTCGTCGCCTGCCTGATGCTGGCCGACCTGGGCGAAGTCGACTGGAGCGACACCACCGAAAGCATCCCGGCGGCCGTCACCGCCCTGGGCATGCCGTTTACATACTCGATCGCCGAGGGCATTGCATTCGGCTTCATCAGCTATGCCGTGCTCAAGCTCCTGACGGGCCGCGCACGCGACGTAAAACCGGTCGTCTGGGTGATCGCCGCACTGTTCGCGTTCAAGATCGCCTACGTCGGGACGTGAATGCCAGTGCGCGGCGCGATCCGGGTGCCTGGCACGCCGCATCGCGCAGCCTATGCGTTACAATATCGGCCAACTCGCGGCAACCTGTCTGCTGCGCACGATTCATGAACGATTCACGAACGATGGGCCGGTTGCCCTGCGCAGGTCTGGTGCAGTGCGGCCCATGCTTCTCAACGGATGCTGATGAAACTATCCCCGATCCTGGCGCTGCTCGTTGTCAGCGTCCACGGCGCGGCCAATGCGGCCCCCGATCTTCCTCAGGTTGGCGACGTCCATGCGCCGCTCAAAGTCATGATGCCGACCATTCCCGATGGTGGCTGGTTCACCTCGGCCGAGCTCGGTGCGATCAACACGTCCGGCAACACGAGCGGCACGTCAGTGACGGGCAAGATCGACGCCCGCCACGAGACGTCGGACTGGAGCCATGAATTCATTGCCAGCGGCTACTTCAAGGAAGACGAGTACGAGAACGAAGAAGGTGAGCTGCAGCGTACGCGCTCGGCCGAGCGCTGGGCCACGTCGGCCAAGGCCTCCTTCAAGCTGCTGGGCGACGGGCGCCGTGCGTTCATCCTCGGCTCGCATGTGAACGACAAGTTCGGCGCCTACGTGCGCTATTCGTCGCTGTCGGTCGGTTACGGCTCGCGCTGGTACACGGCGCCGGACAAGACGCTCGACGTCGAGATCGGTCCGGGCTACTTCAACGGCAAGCGCGAGACGGACGAAGAAGAAGACGGCCTGACCGTGCGCGGCGCGGCGCAGTTCCGCTGGCAGGTCAGCCCGTCAGCGTACTTTTCGCAGACGCTCGCCGTCGAGAAAGGTACGTCCAATACCCACTCGGTGGCCGAGACATCCCTGTCGACCAAGATCAACGGCAGCATGCAGATGAAGGCGGGCTTCAGCGTCCGCAACGACAGCAGCGTGCCCGAAGACAAGAAGAATACGGATACCCAGACCTCGCTGACGATGGTCTATTCGTTCTAGACGTTCTCGACATTCAGCGCCAGGCCAGCTCCAGCGTCGCGCCGTCGTCCTGCACGATGGCAAAGCCGCACGCCGCGTACAGCGCGCGTGCGGCGGTATTTTCACAGCGCACACGCAGCGCCATCGTGCGCTGCCCCCGGCAGGCGTCCTGCAACGCCCCCAGCACCGTGCGCGCGACACCGTGGCGGCGGACGTGGGGCGCAACCGCCAGGTCGACCACGCGCAGCGTGTCGCTCGCCCAGTCCAGCACCACCCGTCCCAGCGCCTCGTTGCCATCCGTCAGCAGCCACGTCTCGGCAGCGGGATAGCGCTGCGTGTACTCTTCGACCTGCAGTTGCTGCTGGTGCCGCGCAATGCCCTCGATCACGCTGCGCGGCACCGGCAACACGCCCAGGTCGGGCCGCGTCGCCAGGTACAGCGCCGCCAAAAACGACGTGTCGGTTGCGTGCGGCGCACGGCCCGTCAGCGCGCCGAAGCGGCGTACATTCACGCCTTCGCCGTGTGCGGTATCAGGCTACGGGCAAGAATCAGCGCCACCAAGCTGATCAGCGCCGCGCCGCTCAGGTAATAGCCGACATACTCGAGCCCGTAATTCGTCCCCAGCCACAGCGCGATATACGGCGCGACCGACGCGCCCAGGATGCTGGCGAAGTTGAAGGTCAGCGACGCGCCCGTATAGCGCACCTCGGCCGGGAACAGTTCGGCCAGCAGTGTGCCCAACGGACCGTAGGTAAAGCCGACCAGACACATGCCCAGCACCATGAAGGCGCCAACCGACCACGCGCCACCCGCCCCGAACAGTGGCCCATATAGCAGGCCGAAGAGAGCGATCGCGCCGCTGACCAGCATCATCGCCGTGCGCCGCCCGCGCCGGTCGGCCAGCAGCGCCGACAGTGGAATGGTCAGTGCAAAGAACAGCACCGCGAACAGTTGCAGCAACAGGAATTGCTGGCGTGTGTAACCGAGCTGCGCGGTTCCCCAGCTCAGCGCGAACACCGTCATCAGATAGAAGATGACGAAGGTGGCCAGGGCAATGAACGTGCCGAGCACCAGCGCGCGGCGATGGTCGCGCATGACGGCCACGACCGGCACCTTGACCCGCGCCTTGCTGTCCAACACCTTCTGGAAGTCCGGCGTCTCGGTGATTTTCAGGCGAATGTACAGGCCCACGCCCACCAGCACAGCGCTGGCCAGGAATGGAATGCGCCAGCCCCAGGCAAAGAAGTCGGCATCGGTCATCACTTCGCCCAGCAGCAGGAACACGCCGCCCGACAGGAAGAAGCCGATCGGCGCGCCCAGCTGAGGGAACATGCCGTACCAGGCGCGCTTGCCCGGCGGCGCGTTTTCGGTGGCAAGCAGGACCGCCCCGCCCCATTCACCACCCAGGCCCAGACCCTGGCCGAAGCGGCACAGCGCCAGCAGCAGGGGCGCGGCCACGCCGATCTGGGCATAGGTGGGCAAGAGGCCGATCAGGATGGTCGACAGACCCATCGTCAGCAGCGCAGCGACCAGAGTCGCCTTGCGGCCCACGCGGTCACCGAAGTGGCCGAACACGGCCGAACCCACCGGGCGCGCGAAGAACGCAATGGCGAATGTCGCCAGCGACTGCAGCATCGCGGCGCCCGGATCGGCGGTCGGGAAGAACAGCCGCGGAAACACCAGCACGGCAGCCGTCGCGTAGATATAGAAATCGTAGAACTCGATTGTCGTGCCGATCAGGCTGGCAAACAGGACAGTACGGGGCTTGTTGGCCGTGGCGACGCTCATGCAGCCGCCTGCGCCAGCGCTTCAGTCACGGTATCAGCATCGGCCGGGCGCACAACGCGCGCGACTTCCTGGCCATCCTTGAGCACCACCACCGTCGGCCACAGCTTGACGCGGAATGACCGGCCCAGCGGCCGGCCGGGGCCATCCTCGACCTTGACGTGCCTGGCAGCTGGTTGCCCGGCGACGGCCTGGGCGATGGCCGGCGCAGCCGCGCGGCAATAGCCGCACCAGTCGGTGCCGAAGTCGAGGACGAGAATGCCGGGCGCCGAATCGATCTCGGCGCGCTCGGGCTGGTGGGTTGCGTAGGCTGTGGACATGCGGGTCTCCTGGTGTAAGCCGATCTTGGCCGATCTTTGGCCTTGTCAATAGCATAAGCCTACCCGAAAACCCCGTTGCGGCCTATCGTGGTTGCTACTGAAGCATGGTCGTCCCTGGGTGTGTCACCTAACCGACCGCAGCAGATGACACTGTCACCCTGACGTCTCAAGCAGTCAGCTCTCGAGTCAGCTCTAAATACAGTCAGCTCAAGTCGGCTCCCCCTCAGCCCTGAACTCTGAAAGGATCCACCGATGAACATGCCATCCCAACAACAAACACCACCGGGCAGCGAAGCTGCCCTGCATCCCAAAGCCGATCACGGCGAAACATCGTATCGCGGCTCCGGCCGCCTGCAGGACAAGGCCACCGTGATTACCGGCGGCGACAGCGGCATCGGCCGCGCCGTGGCGCTGGCGTACGCGCGCGAAGGCGCCGACGTCCTGATCTCGTACCTGAACGAACACGACGACGCCAAGGAAACGGCGCGCCTGGTCGAAGAAGCCGGTCGCCGCGCGATCCTGGTACCGGGCGACCTGGCCGATCCGGCGCATTGCCGCGCGGTCATCGAGCGCGCCGTGAACGAATTCGGCCGCATCGACGTGCTGGTCAACAATGCCGCCTTCCAGATGAGCCACGAGTCCATCGAAGACATCCCGGACGACGAATGGGACTACACGTTCCAGGTGAATATCACCGCCATGTTCCATCTGTGCAAAGCGGCGGTGAAGCACATGCCGAGTGGCTCGTCGATCATCAACACGACGTCGATCAATTCGGACAAGCCCAAGCCTACGCTGCTCGCCTACGCCACCACCAAGGGCGCGATCGCCAACTTCACTGGCGGCCTGTCGCAGTTGCTGGCGGACAAGGGCATCCGCGTCAACTCGGTCGCACCGGGCCCGATCTGGACCCCGCTGATCCCGTCGACCATGCCGGCAGACGAGGTGGAAAGCTTCGGTGACGAAACACCGATGAAGCGCCCGGGCCAGCCAAAGGAAGTGGCGCCCGTGTTCGTGATGCTGGCCTCGGATGAAGCCAGCTATATCTCCGGCGCGCGGATCGCCGTCACCGGCGGCACGCCGATTCTCTGATCACATTCCGGTGTGCGCGTGCAGGCAGGGCTGGCAAGCCCTGCCTGCACGCGCACGTCACGCAGACCCATCCAACTATTAACTTAAGTACAATACGCGCTTACCCGGCACGGCGCGCAGCATCTGCTGCATTCCGCCTTCTCGTCGCGCCCGTCGCCGCCTATCCATGAAAACCCGCACTTACCTGTTCCTGATGGCAGGGGCGATCTTGTTACCCGTGGCAATCGCCTCATGGATCGGCCTGTCCATGCTGCTTGACTGGGAACGCGAATCGCGCCTGCGCAGCGTGCGCGAGATGGCCCGCGCCACCGCCTTTCAGATCGACCGCGAGATCGCCGCCGCCGAGGCGTCGCTGCGCGCCGTCGCCTATTCGGAAGGCATGCGCCAGCACGACTATGCGCGCCTGCATCGCTGGACCTCGAGCACGAACGCCAACAATGCACAATCCTGGACCGTGGTGTACGACAGCAAAGGGCGCGAGCTGTTCACCACACAAGCGCCGGCCGGCACCAAACTGCTATCGACAACCCGCGACTGGGCGAGCCAGGTGTCACTCGCCGGCGGCACCCTCGTGTCGGGCTACTTCGTCGACGAATATTCGGGACTCCCGACCGTCGCGGTGAGCGTGCCGGCGCCGCTCGAGGATGGCCAGTACAACATCGTCAGCCAGATCTTCGATGTGCGCTTTTTCGAGCGCATCCTGCGCCATGACGCCATCGGCGCCGACTGGAAGGTCGGGATTTTCGATCGCAACGGACTGGCCATCATGCGCAACCGCGGATCGGACACGCTCGGCCAGCCAATGAATGCGGACTTCCTGGCTGCCACGCGCGCCGCGAACCACGGCGTGTTTCGCCACGTGACGCAGGATGGGCGTGATGTCTACGGCGTGTTCACGCGTTCAAAAAGCAGCGACTGGACCATCGTGATCGGCGTGCCGGTAGCGCAGATCGAGGCGGCCGCGCGCACCGCAACCTGGTATGCGGCGCTCGTGCTGGTGCTGCTGCTGGGCCTGGCCGTGGCCATTGTCTTGTACCTCGGGCGGACCCTCGAGCGGGCGCTGAGCCAGGCGGCGGCAGCCGTCACGCTGCTGGCCGACGGCGCCATCGCCCTGCCCGCCCGCACCCGGGTCGAGGAAGTCGATGCGCTGGTCGAAGGCCTGGCCCGCACCAGCGAAGCGCTGTCCAGCGAAAGCCAGGTGCGCAAGTCGCTGCAGGAAGAACGCGAGCAGTTGCTGATCAGCGAGCAGCGCGCGCGCCGCCTGGCCGAAGCCCAGAGCCGGGCCAAGGATGATTTCCTTGCCATGCTGGGTCACGAACTGCGCAACCCGCTGGCGGCGATCTCGGGCGCGATGTCGGTGCTGGACATGCCCAACCTCAAGCCGCAGGTTGCGGCCAATGCGCGCGACATCAGCCGGCGCCAGATGCGCCACCTGACCTGCATCGTGGACGACCTGCTCGACGTGCAGCGCATCCTGTCGGGCAAGATCGTGCTGCACCGCGCCCGCATCGATGTCGCGCAGATCGTGCGCAGCAGCGCCGAAGCCAAGGCGCTGGTCGATGCCGGCGCCCACGCCTGGACCATCGAGACAGAACCGGACGCCTGGGTCGATGGCGACCGCACGCGCCTGGAACAGGTGGTCGACAACCTGCTGCACAACGCCATCAAGTACACGCCGAAAGGCGGCCGTGTCGACGTGCGCGTCTGGCGCGACGGGGATCAGGTAGCAATCAGCGTCAGCGACAGCGGCGTGGGCATTGCGCCCGAGTTGCACCCACTGATCTTCGACGTGCTGGTGCAGGGGCCGACGAGCATCGACCGCGGCCAGGGCGGCCTGGGCCTCGGCCTGGCCCTGGTCAAGCAACTCACCGCCCTGCACGGCGGCACCGTCGCCGTCCACAGCGACGGGCCCGGCAAAGGCAGTTGCTTCGTCGTGCGCGTGCCGGCTACGGCGTAATGCGTTCCCACACATAGACACCGGCGTCGGCCGGTAAACCTGTGTGCAGGCGATTGTCCTGCAGGCGCCAGGTGCGCAGCGCCGGCAGATCCTGCGCCAGGCGCGAACCCACCGCATCGGGCGGACACATCGCGCGCGTCGTCGCCACTGGCCCCAGGGTCAAGGTGCCGCCCGTCGCATCGGTGGCCACGGCCTGCCACGGACCGTTGCCGCGATTGCAATCGAGCTTGACGGCCAGGCGGCCATCCTGGCCGAACGACAGCGTGAAGCCATCCGGCGAACCGGGCCGCAGTGGCTGGCTGCCATCGTCGTTCGCCTGGAACGACGCCAGGCGCCAGCTCGTGCCGGCCAGCGAGGGTGTTGCGACGGCCGTCGCGGGTGCGGTCGAGGGAGAATTTGCAGGTGCAGTTGAAGGCATGCTGGAGCAGGCGCCCAGGGCGAGGCTGATGGACAGGAGACAAAGGCTTGCGCGCATAGTGGTTCTTTCCAGAGATAGTAGGCGCCCAGAATATCGCATCTGCAAAGGATGACCCGCCCTGCAGGCTGGGAATCTGCCAAAGTGTCCCCACCTGATTGATATCACCTTGTCAATACGAGACCACCATGCGAATCTTCCTGCGCGCCCTCGTGGTTGCCGTCATCCTGATCCTGGGCTACGCCCTGCTGCAACCCACCATCGAACGGGCGCTGTACACGATGCGCCTGGCGTCGATGCCCAAACCTGTTGCGCTGCCAGTGCCCGTTGACGGCGTTGCGGTCCGCGCGCTGCGCGACACTTGGGGTGGCGCGCGCAGCGAAGGCCGCAAGCACGAGGGCATCGACATCTTCGCCAGGCGCGGCACGCCGGTGTTGTCGAGCACGGAAGGCATCGTGGCGCAGGTCGGCACCAACCGTCTTGGCGGCCTGGTGGTCTGGGTCACGGGGCCGGGCGGTCAGCGCCATTATTATGCGCACCTGGACCGTTATTCCGACGTCGAGGCCGGCATGCGCATCGAGGCCGGCCGTGTGCTTGGCTACGTCGGTAACACGGGCAATGCGAAAGGCACGCCGCCGCACCTGCACTACGGCATCTACGAGACGGGCGGCGCCATCAACCCGTACCCGTTGCTGCGCGCCGAACCGGCCGCCGAGACGACGGCTAAGGAATCGGCGCCGGCGGCACCTGGCCGCTAGATGCTGGCTGCTGCTCCAGCTGCTGCTGCTGCGGCTCGGTGACCTCGACCGCCTCTTCCTGCTGGATCTGGACCGGCTGCTGCAGGAAATCGAGCTGATCGGCGCGCGATCCCGGCGCCAGTTCGATCGGCGCTTCCTCGAAGATCTCTTCTTCAGGCGCTTCTTCTTCGTAGCGGCGTGGCTCCGGCCGTTTACCACCCGGGAGCAAGGCTGCCGCATCGAGGCGTTTCGAATCGAATGCGCCGCGGAAGAAGTCGCCCACCAGCAGCGCCGCGTTATGGCCGCCTTGCCCCCAATAGGTGCTGCGGATGGCCACGCGGTTGTCGTTGAAGCCCACCCAGGCGCCCGCCACGAGGTTCGGATGCATCATGATGAACCAGCCATCCGTATTGTTCTGTGTGGTGCCGGTCTTGCCGGCGACGTCGCCATAGATACCGAAGCGGCTGCGCACGCCGGCGCCCGTGCCGCGCGTGACGACGCCGCGCAGCATGTCGATCAGCGTCAGGGCCGATTGCTGCGACATGGCGCGCTCCGGTGCGCTGCCGCCGAAATCGGCAATCACGTTGCCGTCGCGGTCTTCGATGCGGCGAACAAAAATCGGCTTGCGGTATTCACCCTGCGCCGCGATGGTCGCATAGCTGCTGACCATTTCCAGCAGCGTCACCGGACTGGTGCCCAGCGCCAGCGCCGGCACGGCCTCGAGCTTGCTCTGGCGGATGCCCAGGCGCTGGGCCAGGTCGATGATTGGCTGCAGGCCCACTTCCTGGCTCACCTGCGCGGTGATCGTATTTTTTGAGAAGATCAGGCCCTCGCGCATCGACATCGCGCGGCCCGTGTTGCCGCTCATGTCGGTCGGTTTCCAGACGCTGCCATTCGCGCCGCGGAAGGACTGCACCACGTCGCGGTACATCTGGTCCTGCGGGATGCCACGTTCGAGCGCGGCGCCGTAGACGATCGGCTTGAAGGTCGAGCCCGGCTGGCGTGCGGCCTGGGCCACGTGGTCGAACTGGTCGCGCTCGAAGTCGCGGCTGCCGACCCAGGCTTTCACCTCGCCGGTGGCCGGATCGATCGCGACAAAGCCCGCTTCCAGGCGCGACTTGGCGCTTTTCAGGTCAGCCATGAAGCTGCGGTCGGCCTTGATGCGCTTGAGCGCATCGGCCGGCGCTTCGCCGCCTTCGACCGCATTGCGGTACGCGCCCGTCTCACGCACGAACGCATCGAGCTCGCGCCCGTGCGTGATCCAGTAGTACGAGAACGGATCGACGTTGCGCCGCATCGACGTGTACATGCCGCCGGACGTCGAGCGCGGGACATTCGGATTGGCCCATTCGACGTCGGCGATGGCCTGCAGCATGTCGGCCTGGCGCTTGACGGCGCGCTCGGCGTCGGCCTGCAGCGCCGTGTCGAGCGTGGTGCGCACGACCAGACCGTCGAGCTGCAGATTGACATCGTTTTCGTCGGCCCAGTCGAGCAGCCACTTGCGCACATAGGCGCTGAAGTGGTTGTCCTTGCCGCTGCGGTCCGGCTGGCGCGCAAAGCGCAGGCGCAGCGGGCGTTTGATCAGCGCCGCATAGCGCCGCTCGTCGAACGCGCCGTGCTTGCGCATCTGGCCCAGCACGACATTGCGGCGCGCCAGCGAGCGCACCGGATTGGCCACCGGGTTGTAGTAATGCGTGCCCTTGAGCATGCCCACCAGCGTGGCCGACTCCAGCACATCGAGTTTGGACGCCGGCTTGTTGAAATAGGTGCGCGCGGCCATTTCGATGCCGTAGGCGTTGTACAGGAACGGCACCGTGTTCAGGTACGCCTCGAGAATCTGCGTCTTGCTGTAGGTGTTCTCGATCTTGATCGCGGTGATCAGTTCTTTCATCTTGCGGTTGATACTGCGCGCCCGGCCAATCTCTTGCGGGAACATATTGCGCGCCAGTTGCTGCGTGATCGTCGAGCCGCCCTGCGGGGTGCCCTTCACGCTCGACCACAGGGCGCCACCCACGCGCCGGAAATCGATGCCGTGGTGGTCGTAGAAGCGATGGTCTTCGGTCGAGATCAGCGCCTTGACGACATGGGGCGAGACCTGCGACAGCTTGACGCGCTCCTGCAGCCCCTGTTCGAAGGTGCCGAGTGACTTGCCGCCCGCATCGAGGATCACGGTCGGGCGCGCCTGGCTCGCCTGTTCCAGGTCGTCGATACCGGGTGTCAGCGGTATCAGCACCAACAGCCAGGCGAAGATCGCCATCAGCCCGGCCGCCATCGTCCACAAGGCGATCAGCGCCAGCTTGACCGGCAGCGGCCGCCCATGCAGGCGCTGCTGCGCGCCGGACCTGAGCGCGCCGGCCCCGGTCCGGGCCCCGGTGAAACCACGCCGGACGAGGCGTTGCAAGCGTTGCTGGAAGGTCGGCGCAGGCGTGCTGCCCGTGTTGTCATCGTTCTGCTGTTGGTCCACGCGCTATCCCTGCCTGCTCAATCTGTCAATTCGGCAAGTATAGCCGACCGGTGGCCTGCACCTGGCGCGCCGTTGCACCAGGCGTCACGCGGTGCTGGTCCTCGGCTCGATGTGGCCGGCGCGCAGCAGCACCTCGATCCGCTCCCCCGTCTGCGGTCGGCTGTAGACGTGGCCCTGCACCGAGTCGCACCCGGCGCCGCGCAGAAAGTCGAGCTGCGCGAGCGTCTCGACGCCTTCGGCAATGACGTGCATGCGCAGGCCGTGGGCCAGCGAGATGATGGCGTCGACCAGCGCCGCGCCGTCGGCGCTGCCCACCATGTCCTGCACAAACGAGCGGTCGATCTTGAGCACGTCCACCGGCAGGCGCTTCAGGTATTGCAGGCTGGAGTAGCCGGTGCCGAAGTCGTCGATCGACAGTTTCACGCCCATGCGCTTGAAGCACGCCATCGTGTGGATCGCCGACTCGATGTCGCCCATCATCATGCTTTCGGTCAGCTCGATCTCGAGCGACGCCGGCGGCAGGCCGGTGTCATGCAGCACGCGCTCGACGCCCTCCAGCAGGCCGGGCTCGGCCAGCTGGCGCGCCGACAGGTTCACGGCGATGCGCAGCGGCCCCAGCCCGCTGCGTTGCCACTGCCGGTTCTGGCGGCACGCCGTCTGCAGCACCCAGGCGCCGATCGGCACGATCAGGCCCGTCTCTTCGGCCAGACCGATGAAACGCTCCGGCTGGATCGTGCCCAGCAGCGGGTGGCGCCAGCGGATCAGCGCCTCGGTACCCACGACGCGGCCGGTGGCCAGGTCGATCTGCGGCTGGAAATGCAGCGTGAACTGTTGCTCGTGCAGCGCGCGCCGCAGCGCGCTTTCCAGCGCCAGCCGGTCGAATGCCTGCGCATTCATGTGCGGCGCGTAGAACTGCACCGCATTGCGCCCGTCCGATTTGGCGCGGTACATCGCGATTTCGGCATGCTTGACCAGTGTGTCGGCGTCGGCCCCGTCGGCCGGCCAGGCCGCCACGCCGGCGCTGCAGCCAAGCACCAGGTGCTGGCCGGCCAGTTGCAATGGTTCGGCCACGACCTCGCGCACCTGCGCGATGCGGGTGGCAGCCTGGCGTTCGTCGGCGCAGTCGCACAGTACGAGCACGAAGTCGTCGCCGCCGACACGCGCCGCCGTGTCGAGCGGGCGCAGCGTGCGCCGGATGCGCGTGGCCAGCATTCGCAGCATCTCGTCGCCGGCACGCCGGCCCAGCGTGTCGTTGATCAGCTTGAAGTGGTCGACGTCGAGCAGCACGATCCACACCGGGAAATTGCCCGCAGCGGCGATCGCACGCTCGATGCGGTCGGCCAGGAGCGCGCGATTGGCCAGGCCCGTGAGCGTGTCGTAACGGGCGTGGCGCTCGAGTTCCGCCTCGTAGTGCTTGGCGGTGGTGACATCGTAGACGGTCACGACGAACTGGCTCACCTTGCCGTCGGCGCCGCGCACGGGTGCGATGTAGACGTCGGTAATCAGCTCGGCGCCATCGCGCGTGTGCATCGTCACCAGCGCATGGTCTTCGCGCTGCCCGTGCAGCGATGCGCACAGCAAGTGCACCGCCGGCTGGCCGGTGTCCGGGCCGAGGAGCAGCATCAGCGGCTGGCCGGCCAGTTCGTGGGGCGCATGGCCGAAGGTGCGCTCGCAGGCCGGATTGGCGTAGCCGATCGGATAGCCCGGTGCATGCGCATCGACCAGCAGGATCGGATTGGCGCTGGACGCCATCGCCCGTTCGTAGACCCGCAGCGAGCCGGTCGCACGGTTCAGTGCAGCGGTCCGCTGCGCCACCAGCGCCTCGATGCGGCGCGTACGCGCCACGCGCTGCTGTACCAGGGTGGCAGCAAGGCCGCTCAGCACCAGACCAAGCACAAGCGCGACCAGCTCGGCCGTGTGACGCCCGAATGCCGGCGGCTGTTGATCGACGACGACCTGCCACTGGCTGCCGGCGATATCGATGAATTCGACATGGCGCTGCAGGTTCCCGGCGTGCGCGGGGCCATGGCGGTACGCCGTCACCAGCTGCCCGGCTTCGTCCGGCCCCTGCAGCGACAAGCCGAGGGCGGCGTCGTCAAGCAGGCGCACTGCATGCAGGCTGCCGCCCACCAGCAGTGCCACATCGATTACCACCCCGGTGTGACCGACCACCGCCGCGCGGCGCGCAAAGACATCCGCAGGACGCGCATTGCCCCGGTAGACGGGCACAGTGATCAGGATGCCCCGGCGCATGCCGCCGCCCTGCAGCAGCGTGACCAGGGGACTGGCAACGGGCTCGCCGGCATCGATCGCACTCTGGCTGAGGCGGCGCCGGGGTGGATCGGCCCATGCGTCGACCCCAAACGCGATGGCGTTGCCGAGAATGGGCGCAATGAAATCGTTGACCAGATACATGGGCCGCTCGCCGGCGCGCACCAGTGCGGCCTCACCGCCTTGTGCCCGCTCCCGGATCTGGAAATCTGGCCAGAACGCCCGGCGCTGAGCTTCGAACGCCGGGCGCTCGGCGGCGCTGACAAAGCGCTGGAATACGATCGCCTTCAGGTAACCGTGGTTCGCCACGAGCGGCAACGCAAAGGCATCGAACTCTTCGCGCGTGATGTGCTGCGACGCGTGAAACAGCAGATTGGCGGCGCGCGCGGCATCGACGGCTTCAGAGAAAGCGCGCGTGACCGCGGCCACGCGCACGCTGGCGCGCTGCGCGAATTCGGCATCGGCGCGCCTGGATTCCAGCGTGTGCACCAGGCCGCACAGAGCGCCAGTGAGCATCAGCCCGAGCAGACAGGTGGCCACCGCGGCCCTTGACAGGCCGCGTCCGGCAAGACGCCAGCGGCGGACAAATGCACTGTACATACAGAGGATGCTAACGCAGAACGGCGCGTTCGGGCGCAGCGCTGCCAGACCGCGCATGCAGAAGAATCTGCGATGCGATGATGTGTTTTGACAACGCTTGCATTATCATCTCGCGCATGTCGTCCGAACCCCAAGCCCCTCCCCAGCCCTTGCCGCCCGATGCGCCGCCCCAACGCGTGCTGCGTCAATTCCGTATCGTCTTCAATGCGGTCAAGACCCATTTTCGCCAGCTCGAACATGAATCCGGGCTGGGCGGCGCCCAGGTCTGGGCACTGTCGGTGATCGACAGCCAGCCCGGCATCGGCGCAACCAGCCTGAGCCGCGCGCTCGATATTCACCAGTCCACTGCCAGCAATCTGGTACGCGGCCTGGTCGAGCGCGGCTATGTGACTGCAGCGCGCGAAGGCACGGACCGGCGCAGCGTGGCGCTGCGCGTGCTGCCGGCTGGCCAGGAGGTGCTGCGCCGCGCCCCGGCGCCCCTTGCCGGCGTGCTGCCCAATGCACTGGCAACGCTCGACGAATCGACGCTGCTGCGGCTTGAACAGGACTTGGGGACGTTGATCGCGCAACTCAATGCCGATGAGGCGGCAGGCAAGATTCCGCTCGGCCAGTCATAACAGGAACACTCGGGAGACACCGGGGGAAAAAAAAGCCCCCCGACGAATGCGGGGGACGAAAAGAAGCGGCGCTGACCGCCTCTTCGCTGATCGGGGCAAGGTGGTCGGACGACCCACTTGCCACGCCCCTATATTGCCCCAAAAGTATAATCAAGGCAACCTTATTTGTGCCAATGGACACAGGAGGGCGCCGCACACCCGAACACGACAGGAACAGGTATGGAAATCGCAGGATGGTTGCAGGCAGGTGGATGGGGATTGCTGGCAGGCGGCGCCCTGATGCTGGGCGCCGGGATCGGGGTGCGCTATGCCGTGCCCAAGCGTCTGGTCGCGGCCATCATGGCGTTCGGCAGCGGCGTGCTGATTTCGGCGCTGTCGTTCGAATTGATGGATGAAGCGCTCGAGACCGGTGGGCTTGCCTCGACGGCCGCCGGGTTCGTGGTCGGCGCGGGCATCTATACGGGCGCCAACTGGCTGCTGGCGCGCAAGGGCGCCAAGCACCGCAAACGCTCCACACCGCAGGAGGGCGCCGACCCCAAGGCCAAAGCCAGCGGCACGGCCATTGCCATCGGCGCCCTGTTGGACGGGATTCCCGAGTCGATCGTCATCGGCCTGTCGCTGCTGGGCGGCCAGGGCGTCAGCATGGCGATGGTGGCGGCGGTATTCCTGTCGAACCTGCCGGAAGGTTTATCCAGCGCCGCGGGCATGAAGCGCGCCGGCCATTCGACCGGGTACATCCTGGGCATCTGGGCGGCGATTGCCCTCGCCTCGGGCCTGGCGGCGACGATGGGCTTCACGCTGTTTCACCAGTTCCCGCCCGAAATGCTGGCGGCAACTACGGCAGTGGCGGCAGGGGGCGTGCTGGCGATGGTGGTCGATACGATGATCCCCGAGGCTTTTGACGAGACCCATGATTTTGCCGGCCTGATCGTCGCCGCGGGCTTTCTCGCTGCATTTACACTGAGTAAGCTTTCTTCCTGAGATTGCCATGCATTACTGTTTATAATCACTCTTTCAAGCGACGTCCCTTCCCCGGCGTCGCACCCCCGGCGTCGCAATCCCTACTTCATCCTGAATATGCAACCCCAGTTTTCCGGCGGCACCTGGCGTGACGGCGCGGCGCCGCTCGCACTGCGCTATCTGTTCGCGCTGTTCCTATTCGTCGTGGCGCTGGCAGCCCGCTTCATGCTCGTGGACATCCTGCCGGCGCGCGGTTTCCCGTTTCTGTCGTTCTTCCCTGCGGTACTGCTGGCGGCCTACCTGGCCGGTCTCGGGCCAGGCCTGCTGACCGCGTTCCTGAGTACCTGGGCGGCCTGGGCATTCTTCATGGGCCCGCGCCTGGCGCCGGCCGCCATGGCGCACAGCGACCTGATCGCGCTGGTCTTTTTCGCGTCGATCCTGGTCGTCGACTGCCTCGTCATCGAGCGCATGAATCTGGCCATGC
Source organism: Massilia aurea (assembly GCF_024753205.1). Taxonomy (GTDB): domain Bacteria; phylum Pseudomonadota; class Gammaproteobacteria; order Burkholderiales; family Burkholderiaceae_D; genus Telluria; species Telluria aurea. Next base: position 151,697 of record NZ_JANUGZ010000001.1, read on the forward strand.
GCAAGCTGCGCACGACCGGCACCCGGCTGCGCGAGAGCGAAGATGCGCTGGTGGCGCGCCAGGCCGAGCTGAGCGAAGCGAACCGGCAAAAAGACGTCTTCATCGCAATGCTGGCGCACGAGCTGCGCAATCCGCTGGCGCCGATCCTGTCGGCGGCACAACTGATCGCCATGCGTGCAGGCAACGATGAACCCTTGGCCCGCGCTGCGGCCATCATCACGCGCCAGGGACTGCAACTGACGCGGCTGGTCGACGACCTGCTCGACGCGTCACGTATCCACTCGGCCAAGCTGACACTGCAGGTCGCGCCGGCCGACCTGCGTGACGTGATCGCCAGCGCGCTGGAAACGAGCGCACCGATGATCGAACAATCGGCCGCCAACTTCCAGCTGACGTTGCCGCCGCAACCGATTCCCGTGGACGTCGACAGCACGCGCATCGCCCAGTGCGTGTCGAACCTGCTGCACAATGCCTTCAAGTTCTCGGCCAATCAGGGCGACATCCATCTGCACATCAGCACCGGAGCGGACGGCATGGCCCGCATCCGGGTCACGGATACGGGCCGCGGTATTTCGCCGGACATGCTCCCCCGCCTGTTCGACATGTTTACGCAGGAAGGCCGCAGCGGCAGCGATGGCAACAGCGGCCTGGGCATCGGCCTGGCGCTGACGCGTGATCTGGTCCTGCGCCACGGCGGCACGCTCACCGCGCACAGCGACGGCCATGGCCGTGGTGCGTCATTCGAGATCGCCCTGCCCCTGAGCACCGAAGTACACGCGACGGCCATCGCCGCGCCAATGCCGGCAACCGTCGAAGCGCCCCGGCAGACGCCGTCGGTGCTGGTCGTGGACGACAACGTGGATGCCGCCGAGCTGTTGCAGGCGCTGCTCGCACTGCACGGTTTCGACGTGCACATCGCCCATACCGGCGCCGCCGCCCTGGCTGCGCTGGCCCAGGATCGCTACCGCGTCTTGTTGCTCGATATTGGCTTACCCGACATGTCCGGCTACGAGGTCGCCATCGCTGCACGCGCGCAAGGCTTGCTGGATGACACGACCTTCATTGTCGCGCTGACGGGCTGGAGCGATGCCGAGTCGCGCCAGCGCTCGGTCGATGCGGGTATCGACCATCATCTGAACAAGCCGGTGCAGATGGAAGCGCTCTTGAACCTGTTCGATGCGCCAAGATTGTCGACCAATCTTACAGTTGTATGACACGAATCAAGGTCGATTGATTTAAGTACTTGTTGGTATTGAGGATTTTGAACAGGCACGGTACGTGCTTATAAGATATCGCAACAGCAATGTTCGGATTTCGATGTCACATGAATGTTCATCCATCCCTTAATAGAACGGAGTGCTCTGTGAAACTGATCAAAAGCTTGAGGAATGTCGCCCTTGCCACCATGCTGTTTTCGGCTGGCGTGGCCAATGCAGCCCTGTACCAGTTCCAGCTGACCGGAGATTACACTGCCAGCTGGCAATTGAATTCCACCGTCTCGCCGGATGCTGTCGGCGAAGGTGAAGGCTTTGTGCTGGAAGACGTGTTCGGCAATTTCCCCGGTTCGTTCCTGGACTACGCCGATCTCACCTTCTACAGCGAGGCCATCGGTGGCGGGATGGAGATCCTCGATTACTACGGCGATAACCTGTTGTTGAGTACCGATGGCTTCCAGCTCTACACGGGTTCGGAATTCAGCCCGACCTTCCGCCTGGGAACGTTCGCACTGACCGAATACCTGGGCAGTGGCAGATACTCGCTGACCGTCACGGATCTGGATGCAGTCCCAGAACCACCCGTCGACGTGCCGGAACCAGCCAGCGCTGCACTGCTGCTCGGCGGTCTGGGCGTCCTGCTGGCATCGCGCAAGCGGCGCCAGGCCAAGTAATCATCGTGCGACCGGCAAGGCTGCGCTGAACCAGCCTTGCTATCTTTTCGGCGCTGCCGACGCAGCGACCGCCCCCTGCGTGCGCAAATAGGCCACGATCTCGGCCGCCTGCTTCTCGCTCATGAAGCTGAGAAAGCGCATCTTGTTACCCGGTACGACCTTTTCGCTGTCACGAATGAACGCGACCAGCTTCTGCTCATTCCAGACAAATCCGGCCTGCTTCAAGGCCGGTGAGTAGGCATACGCAGGGGCGCTGCCCGCCTTGCGGCCCACGATCCCGTTCAGTTGCGGCCCGAAGCCATTGCGGGCGCCCGCGCCAACTTCATGACAGTTGGTACAGCGCGCGAACAGCCGGCGGCCGGCATCGACCTGGGCCTGAGCCGGTGCCGGTGCCAGCGCCGCCAGCGCCTCGACGCCCGGGCCAAGCAACAGCGCGACACCAATGATGAGCGCGCGCATGATCACTTCACCCGCTGCTTCTCGAGCTTGCGCGCGAGCGTGCGGCGATGCATGCCCAGCCGGCGCGCAGCCTCGGAAATATTGAAATCGGTCTCGGCCAGCACGGCGTGGATGCGCTCCCACTCCAGCGTCTTGATGGACGTCGAACGGTTGGTCACCTCGATTTCAGCGCTGCCGGCCACGTGCCCGAACGCCGCTTCGATATCGTCGGCATCCGACGGCTTGGCCAGGTACTGGACCGCGCCCAGCTTGATTGCCTCGACCGCCGTGGCGATGCTGGCAAAGCCCGTCAGCACCACGATGAGCATGTCCGGGTCGTGATCATGCAGCAGTTGCACGCAGGCCAGGCCCGAGGTCTGGCCCTTGAGCTTCAGGTCGACCACGGCGTAGCCGGGATTGTGCTGCGCCAGGATGGCAGCAGCTTCATCATGACCGGTTGCGGCCAGCACGCGGTAACCGCGCCGCTCGAACGAACGGCTCAGCGTGCGGGCGAAGGCTTCGTCGTCTTCGATGATGAGCAGCAGCGGCTCAGGGTTCGGCATCGTTCAGTTCCTCTTCCAGTTCAATGGCCGACATCGGCAACCGCAGCCTGACCACGGCGCCGCCCTCCGGCCGGTTGGTCGCCGTCACCGTGCCGCCGAGTTTGCGCACGACGTTCACAGCCAGAAACAACCCCAGACCACCGCCGGGTTTGCCCTTGGTGGACTGGTACGGTTTGCCGAATTGCGCCAGCATGCTGGGCGCAAAGCCGGGACCGCGGTCGAGCACGGACAGCACCAGCGTACGCTCGTCGATGTGCGCATCGAAGCAGACCCAGTCGGGCGAAGCTTCCAGCGCGTTGTCGAGCAGGTTGTCGACCGTCTGGCGCAGCGCCGAGTCGCTTGCCACCGGCCAGTCGTCGGCGATGCGGTTATTGTACGTGAAAGCACGCACCGGGCGGCTGGCCTGCCAGCGTTCGACCAGGCCATCGAGAAAGCCCCGCACCGTTGTGCGTTCGGCCGATTCGCCGCGCGCTTCGCCGGCCGAGAGCAGAATGCCGCTGACGATCGACTTGCAGCGCTTGAGCTGGGTCTGCATCTCGGTCAGTTCGCCCAGTAGCTCGGCGTCGTCGCGAAACGCGGGCATGCGCTTCCAGTCGCCCAGGATCACCGACACGGTCGACAGCGGCGTGCCCAGTTCATGCGCAGCGCCGCTGGCAAGCAGGCCCATGCGCACGATGTGTTCTTCTTCGGCCGCGCTCTGGCGCAGGGCGGCCAGCTGCGTGGCCTTGTCGCGCACATTGTCCGAAATGCGCGAGACGAACAGCACCAGCAGCCCGGCATTGAGCGCGAAACAGACCAGCAAGCCCTGGACATACAGGCTGCCGATGCCGCGCTCATGGTCGAACGGCAGCGCAAGCGGCTCGGCAAACGCCGCCAGCCCTGCCATGCAGGTGATCGTGATGGCGACGATGCTCCAGGTCCACAGTACGTCGAGCAGCACGGCCGAGACGATCACCTGTAGCAGATAGAGGAATGCAAAGGGATTGGTGGTGCCGCCGGACAGGTACAGCAGCACGGTCAGGCTCGAGACATCGACCAGGATGGCCATGAACATCTCGCCGTTCGAGACCGGCCGGCGTTCGTGCCAGCGCAGGTGGCTGGCGATATTGAAGGCGATCAGGCACGAGAGCACCTGCAGCATGTGCACCAGCGGCAGCGCGATCCCGAACAGCAGGATCGCGAGCGCGATGGTGGTGACCTGGCCGATGACGGCGATCCAGCGCAGCTCGATCAGCTGCAGCATGTTCTTGTGGCCGGCGGCGAATTCCACGTTCGCAGCCGCCGCCGACGGCGACGTGCGCGCCGCCCGGGCGAAGAAATCCAGCGGAGATTGCATCGAAACCCGTCCGTTCAATGCCCCGTGCGCGGCAATGCGGTCGGGGCGTCTTTAATCGTTGGCGTCGCGGGAGCGCTTCGCCTCGTAGCGGGCCACCCACCACCAGGCTGCGGCCACCATGAGGGCGAGAGCATACCAAGTCAGCGCGTAGACGAGGTGATTATTTGGGAACGAGATGACGGTCAGGCCGCCGACGGCACGCTCGGGGGCGCCTGCCGGATCCTGGTTCTTGCCGGCGTCGACGAAAAACGGCGCCGTGCGGGCCGCGTCGAACCCGCGCGCGGCGCTCAAGGCGATGATGTCGCGCGAATACCAGCGGTTGCCGGCCGGGTCGTTGTCGCGCAGGAAGCCGCCTTTCGGTTCGCTGATACGCAGCAGACCGGTCAGCTCCACCGGCTCACCCGGGGCGGCGCAGGCGTCAGGCCCGGCCGTACGCGCCGGGAAGCGCGTGGCGATATCGCCCGATGACGGGATGAAGCCGCGGTTGACAAACACGATGTGGCCCTCGTCCGTGCAGAACGGCGTGAGCAGCCAGAAGCCCGCGCCCAGCTCGGACAGCGCCTGGACCGGTGCGGTGAATTGGTAGAGATAGTGACCCGACAGGGCAACGGCCCGGTATTCGTCGGATTCTTTGGAAATCTGCGGCCACTGCGCTACCGGAGGAAGCGCAGCAGGCGCCGCATGAACGCGCGCATCGACGCGTTCGATCAGGTCCAGTTTCCATTGCAGGCGAAACACCTGCCAGGTCCCCAGAACTGCAAACAGCACGAGCAGCAGCAAGGCCAGCACCGCCACCAGGCGTCGCACGAAGGGCGAGCGCCGTGGCGGGGGCTGATCCTGCGCCGACAGGGTCGGCGGCTGCTGCGCGTGCATCACCACCGTCAGGTCATGTCGGAGGTGTTTTCAGCACCCATGCCCGGCATCATGTTGGTGTTCATGTGGTGCATGACCCAGATCGAGCCCGACATCACAATGACCAGCAGCACGAGGGTCAGGATCAGCGCCATCATGTTCCAGCCGCCTTCTGCCTTCGAATTCAAGTGAAGGAAGTAGATCATCTGGACCACCAGCTGGACCGCGGCAAAGCCGAGGATGACCCAGCGGGTCGTTTCCGGGGCCAGCACGTTGCCCATCACCAGCCAGAACGGAATCGCGGTGAGGATCAGCGACAGCGCGAAGCCGATCGCATAATCCTTGCCACTGTAGTGGATCTGGTAGCTGTCATGACCATGATGACCATGGTCGTGCTCGTTATGATGATCGCTCATGGCAGCACTCCCATCAGGTAGACAAAGGTAAACACAAAGATCCAGACCAGATCCAGGAAGTGCCAGAACAGCGACAGGCAGGCCAGGCGACGGAAGTTTTCCGGCGTCATGCCGTGCTTGGACAGCTGCACGAACAGGGTCACCAGCCACACGATGCCGAACAGCACGTGCAGACCGTGGGTACCGACCAGCGAGAAGAACGCTGTCAGGAAGCCCGAGCGCTGTGGACCGGCGCCCAGGTGGATCAGGTGCTGGAATTCATAGATTTCCAGCGACAGGAACGCCACGCCCAAGAGGCCCGTGACGATCAGCCACAGCTTGGTCTTGCCCACGTTCTTGGCTTGCGCCGAGATCATGGCCATGCCGAAGGTGATCGACGACACCAGCAGGAAGCCGGTGTTGAGCGCGATCAGCGGCAGTTCGAACAGCTCGGCACCGGTCGGGCCGCCCGCGTAGTTGCGGCCCAGCACGGCGTAGGCAGCGAAGAGCGATGCGAACAGCAGGCAGTCGCTCATCAGGTAGAGCCAGAAGCCGAGCAACGTGCCCTGCTCCGGGTGGTGCTCCCGCGCCATGTAGCGCGCGGTCACTTCGGCGGGTGTCATCCCGCCTGTCATGGTTGCTTTAATGTCAGACATGGCTTTCCAGCATACGAGTACGTGCGGTTTCGGTCTTCAGGACTTCTTCAGCCGGAATGTAGAAATCGCGTTTGTAGTTGAAGGTATGGGCAATGATCGTACCGAGCAGGACGATGAACGCCCCGATCACGAGAGCCCACATATGCCAGATGATGGCAAAGCCGACCGCGCACGCCAGTGCCGAGATCACGAAACCGGCCCAGGTGTTCTTGGGCATGTGGATCGCGACGAAATCGGCGAGCGGACGCTGGTAACCGTTCTTCTTCATGTCGGCGAAGGTGTCATTGTCGTGCACCACCGGCGTGAACGCGAAGTTGTAGTCAGGCGGTGGCGACGAGGTCGACCATTCCAGCGTACGGCCATCCCACGGATCGCCCGTGAAATCGCGCAGACGTGCGGTGTTGCGGTCACGGAAGCTGACATACAGTTGCATCAGCAGCGCGCCGATACCACCAGCGATCATCAGGGTGCCCAGGAACGAAATCTGGAACAGCCACTGGACCGACATGTCATCGAAGTGACTCACGCGGCGGGTGTAGCCCATGAAGCCCAGGATGTACGGTGGCGTGAACGCAACCCAGAAACCGATCGACCAGAGCCAGAACGACACGGTGCCCCAGAATTTGTCGAGCTTGTAGCCAAACGCTTTCGGGAACCAGTAGTTCAGGCCTGCGAAGATACCGAACACGACGCCACCGATAATCACGTTGTGGAAGTGCGCGATCAGGAACAGCGAGTTGTGCAGCACGAAGTCGGCCGCAGGAATCGCCAGCATCACGCCGGTCATGCCGCCGATGGTGAAGGTCAGCATGAACGAGATCGTCCACATCATTGGCAGCTCGAAGCGGATCTGGCCGCGGTACATGGTGAACAGCCAGTTGAACAGCTTCGCGCCGGTCGGGATCGAGATGATCATCGTCGTGATGCCGAAGAACGCATTGACGCTGGCGCCCGAACCCATCGTGAAGAAGTGGTGCAGCCAGACCAGGTACGACAGCACCATGATGACGCAGGTCGCATAGACCATCGAGGTGTAGCCGAACAGGCGCTTGCCGCAGAAGGTCGAGACCACTTCGGAGAAGATACCGAACGCTGGCAGGATCAGGATGTAGACCTCAGGGTGACCCCAGATCCAGATCAGGTTCACGTACATCATCGCGTTGCCGCCACGGTCGTTCGTGAAGAACGCGGTGTCGAACAGGCGGTCCATGCCCAGCATGGCCAGCACGGCGGTCAGGATCGGGAAGGTCACGACGATCAGGATGTTGGTGCACAGCGAGGTCCAGACGAAGACTGGCATCTTCATCAGGCCCATGCCCGGTGCGCGCATCTTGATGATGGTGACGATCAGGTTCACGCCGGACAGCAAGGTACCGACACCCGCGATCTGCAATGACCAGATGTAGTAGTCGACGCCCACCCCCGGACTGGCCAGGATGCCCGACAGCGGCGGATACGCGAGCCAGCCGGTACGTGCGAATTCACCGACGAACAGGGATGCCATGATCAGCACGGCGCCCATCGTGGTCATCCAGAACGAGAAGTTGTTCAGGAACGGGAAGGCCACGTCGCGCGCACCGATCTGCAGTGGCACCACGTAGTTCATCAGGCCCGTCACGAACGGCATCGCCACGAAGAAGATCATGATCACGCCGTGGGCGGTGAAGACCTGGTCGTAGTGGTGCGGCGGCAGGAAGCCGGCGTTGTCGCCAAAGGCGAGCGCCTGCTGGGTACGCATCATCAGGGCGTCGGCAAAGCCGCGCAGCAGCATGACCAGACCGAGGATCATGTACATGATGCCGATTTTCTTGTGGTCGATACTGGTGATCCAGTCTTTCCACAAGGAGCCCCACAGGCGGAAGTAGGTCAGGATGCCCACGAGGGCAATACCGCCTACGATCACACCTGCGAAGGTAGCAAGCAGGATCGGCTCATGGAAGGGAATCGCGTCCCAGCCAAGCCGACCGAAGATAAACTTCGTCAAGTCGAAAGTGTCTTGCATGGTTACTTCTTCACAGTGTTAAAAGGGGCGACGCACATTTCCAGCGCCTCAGCCAGCATGGACTTGCCATCCTTCGGCAGCTGGCGGATGGCCGCAGCCATTTCGTTGCGCTTGTGATCTTCGTGCATTTGCTGGTTCATGCACATGGAGCCTTCAGCAACGCAGCGGTTCAGGATGCGGTTGAACAGCGCGGGCTCGACCTGTGCGTAGTGGCGCACCGGCTCCTTGGCGGTCGGCTTTTCGAGCACCATGTAGTCAGCGCGGTCGAGCACTTCGGTACCGGTCTTCATTTCCTTGACCCAGGTGTCGAAATCGGCCTGCGTCACGCCCTTGTAGGCAAACTTCATGTGCGAGAAACCGTCGCCGCTGAAGTTGGCCGAGAGGCCGCGATAATCGCCGGTCTTGTTCAGCACCGCGTTCAGTTCCGTCTCCATGCCCGGCATCGCGTAGATCATGCCAGCCAGGGTCGGGATGTAGAACGTGTTCATCACGGTCGACGACGTGATCTTGAAGCGCACCGGCACGTCGATCGGGGTCACCAGGTGATTGACCGACGCGATACCCTGTTCCGGATAAATGAACAGCCATTTCCAGTCCAGCGCCACCACTTGCACTTCCAGTGGCTTGACCGACGCGGCGAGCGGCCGGTTGGCGTCGATGCGGTCGAGCGGACGATACGGGTCGAGCTTGTGGGTACTGACCCAGGTAATCAGGCCCAGCACGATGATGATCAGGAGCGGCGCGCCCCAGATGATCAGTTCGAGCTTGGTCGAATGGTCCCAGTCAGGTTCGTAGGCCGCGTTGGCGCCCTTGCGGTAGCGCCAGGCGAACCAGACGACCAACAGCATCACCGGAATGATGATGATCAACATTAATAGAACCGATATGACGATCAGATCGGCCTGCTGCTTTGCTATATCGCCGGTGGGATTCATTACGACGGTATTGCAGCCAGCAAGCGCTGCAAGAAGAAGTAATGGCAGTCCGCGGCGGACAATTTGTGGAATCATGCTAGGTATCTAACGTTACATGGAGGGAGAGCGTGCTACTGTACTGCCAACGGTCGTCAAAGAACATTGGACAGTTTGTCCCACCCTTTGCCATAATGCAATTTTAACAATAGTGTTACCCACAATAGTGGCGACCGCGACACGACTTTTGGAGAATTAACCATGCACAGCACTACCCACGGCAGCGACGACGCCGCTCCAATCACGAGCCCGAACAGCGGCGCACGTAACATCAACGCCCGCGACGAACACATTTCCCCCGGCGACATCGCCGTCGGCGTCATTGTCGGCCGTTCGGCGGAGTACTTCGAATTCTTCGTGTATGCCATCGCTTCGGTGCTGGTGTTCCCGTCGATCTTCTTCCCGTTTGCCGATCGCCTCGAAGGCACACTGTACGCCTTTGTCATTTTTGCGTTCGCATTCATCGCGCGTCCGTTCGGCACTCTGCTCTTCATGTGGATCCAGAAACGCTGGAGCCTCGACATGAAACTGTTGATTGCCCTGTTCATGATGGGCACCTGCACCGTCGTCATCGCCCTGCTCCCGAGCTACAGCGAAATCGGCGGCGCCGCCATCGTGATGCTGGCACTGCTGCGCATCGGCCAGGGTATCGCCCAGGGCGGTTCGTGGGATGGCCTGCCATCGCTGCTGGCCCTGTCGGCGCCTGAAGGCAAGCGCGGCTGGTACGCGATGCTGGGTCAGCTGAGCGCACCGCTTGGCTTCGTCATCGCCGCCGGCGTGTTCGCTTACCTGATCGGCAACCTGTCGCAGGAAGACTTCCTGACCTGGGGCTGGCGCTTCCCGTTCTTCGTCGCCTTCGCCATCAACGTCGTCGGCCTGTTCGCCCGCCTGCGTCTGGTCTCGACCACCGAATATGCACGCCTGCTCGACACCAACCACATGACGCCTGCCCCGGTCGGCGAACTGATGCGTAATCAGGGCACCAACATCGTCATCGGCGCCATGACCGCACTGGCCAGCTACGCGCTGTTCCACCTGGTCACCGTGTTCCCGCTGTCGTGGATCCAGTTGTACGATACCCGTCCGGTCGAGTCGTTCCTGCTGGTCCAGATGGCCGGCGCTGTGCTTGCCGCGCTGGGCATCCTGGCCTCGGGCTATATCGCCGACAAGGTCGGTCGCCGCACGACGCTCGGCACGCTGGCCGCACTGATCGCGCTGTTCTCGGTCTTCGTGCCATCGCTGATCGATGGCGGCACCGCTGGCCAGAACACCTTCATCCTGGTTGGCTTCACCCTGCTGGGCCTGTCGTATGGCCAGGCAGCGGGCGCCACGACGTCGAACTTCCAGAAGCACTTCCGCTACACCGGTGCGGCGCTGACGTCGGATCTGGCATGGCTGGTTGGCGCGGCGTTCGCCCCGCTGGTCGCCCTGGGTCTGTCGGCCAACTTCGGCCTTGGCTATGTCAGCCTGTACCTGCTGTCGGCAGCCGTGGCCACGCTGGCTGCGCTGAGCCTGAACCGCAAGCTGGAAATTCGTGACTGATCTGCCCGGCAATTGCTGGCAGTAACACAACGGCCCTTCGGGGCCGTTGTTGTTTTCGGCTGCCTGCACAGGCCATGAACCGTTCGCGTAACTAAATACAACATTGCATTCCAGCCAGCAATCTTTGCTGATGGTATGATCTTTACAGCCGACACGCGTGTGCCCCAACGGCCCGCGCTACAGTGACCAGTTCGCGCATCCATCGACGGATGGCGACGCTGGCACTTGCCCCGATCGCTACCGCGCGCCCGGCTTGTCTGCCGCATGGCACGACATCACGGAGCCCAGCCCGGTAAACGGGACGTGGCCGTATTTCATCCTGTTCTCACGATCGCACAACCATGAATCTGCATCTGTCCCTGCTGGCTGGGGCCCTTCTCGTCACGCAATCGGCCCTCGCCGCCCCGCCGGCTTGCTACAATTTTTCACCGGTTAATCAATTCAACGTCCAGGTATCGGCCAGTTACTGGAATCCGATCATCAGCTACGTCTCGGCCCGCAGCAAGGTCTGCATGAAGCTCAAGCTGGGCCGCACCTCGGCCGACACGACCAGCTTCGTGCTGGCCCGCGAAGTCGACTTCGCGTTTACCAATCACCTGTTCAGCCCCGATCGGGACAAGATGGGCTGGACGGTCTTCGGACGCCGCAATGCGCCGCCCGTGCATGCGCAGATCGTGGTGCCGGTCGACTCGCCGATCAAGGACATCACGGAACTGGCTGGCGCCGCCGTGAGTTTTCCAGGTGCGGAAGCGCTGGTTGCCTACAAGGTCAATTACGCGCAACTGCTGCGCGCCAATATCCCTGTCAACGTCGTGTTCGCGGGCAATCAGGACGCCGCGTTCACGCAGCTGTTCGCCGGCATGGTCAAGGCCGTCGGTGCGAATTCGCAGCTGGTGGCGAACTGGAGCGGCCGCGAAGGCAGCGCGTTTCGCGTGCTGTGGAGTTCGGCGCCATTCAATGATCTCGCTCTGATGGCCTCGCCACGGGTGCCGGCCGACCAGGTGCGCGCCGTCGCCAATGCCTTCCTCACGATGCACACCGACCCGGAAGGCAAGCGCGTGCTCGCCGAATCAGGGGCGCTGGTTCACGCCCCGGTGCCGCTGTCATTCGTCGCCGCCAGCCAGGCCGACTACGCCAGCTACCGTGCGTTCTACGCCGACGCGCCGGCCAGCCTGCGGTGACACGTCTCGCCATGATATTTGCTCCGCTGCGCCTGCTCAAGCGCGTCTTCCTGCCGCGCTCCCTGATGGGGCGCGTATTCGGCGTGTTCGCGGCCACGATGCTGCTCCTGCTGGTGGCGGGCCTGGGCATGTTCTACCGCTACCAGTACCTGCAGCATATCGAAGAGACGCAGGACAATGCGCTGATGCTGGTCGAGGCGGTGATCCAGCCCATAGAAGAAAGCGTGGTCATCGGCGATTACGACACGGTCAAGCGCACGCTGGGCAAGATGCTCGTCAAATCGCCCTTCAACCGCGCCCAGTTCCTCGAGGTCGGTGGCGGCGCCATCAGTCTGGAGGCGCAGGACAGCCAGCACGCAGCGCCGCCCGACTGGTTCACGGCGTTGATTGTCGAGCGGTTCTACGATGTCAACCGCGTCATCACGGTCGGTGGCAAGGATTACGGCGTCATGCGCCTGTCATTCGACGTGACCAGACTGGCGGCCCAACTGTGGCAGCTCATCATCGAAACCGCCGCGGTGGCCTCGGTACTGGCCTCGGCCAGCCTGCTGATGATGCGCGTGCTGCTGCGCCGCTGGCTGGACCGTCTCGGCGGCCTGCGCGCTTTCGAACACGATGTCGCTGCGGGCCTGGTCACCGCCGAGGCGCCGCTGCACGACGACGCGCCGCTCGAGATCCAGGAAGCGATCCTGGCCGTCAACCGCGGCACCGCCAGCCTGCGCGTGCAGTATGGCGAGCGTATCGAGCTCCTGATGAATTCGCTCGTCCAGCACAAGAGCGCAATGGACCAGGCTGCGATCGTGTCCGAGATCGATGTCGACGGCCGCATCGCCGTCGTCAACGACCAGTTCATTGCCAACAGCGGCCTGTCGCGCGACGAAGTCGTCGGCCAGCCCCTGGCGTACCTGACCATTCCAGGGTCGGCGCCGGCCTGGGCACCCGGGCCAGACGTCTGGAAAGGCGACGTCATGATCGCCGGGCGCGACCGCACGCTGCAATGGCACCGCACGATCGTGCCGATGTTTGATGCGGGCGGCACGGTGCGCTATATCTGTATCGATATCGACATCACCGAGCGCAAGGCCTTCGAGCGCACGATCCTGGCCACGGCGCGCCGCGAAAACCTGATCGCCGAGCTGAGCCGCGTGGCCCTGACGGCCACCGACCTGCACCACGTGTTCCGGGAGGCGATCCAGGCCGCAGCGGGGGGCCTGGATGCGCCGAGCGCGGCGCTGTTTGCCCTCGAACCGTCGCCGATCGGGCGCTCACTGGTGATCCGCGCGGGCAGCGGCGCCCTCGCCTCGGCCACCGGGTTCGCCCTTGACTGCCCGCTGGGGCCGATGCCGCAGCAAGAGCCGGCCGACCTGCTGCGCCCGCTGTTCGCGACCGTCGGCGCCGCCTACCAGGTGCGCAGCAGCGTCGATGCCTGCGTGATTTGTACGGAAAGCCCGTTTGGCGTGCTGGGCGTATTCTCGGACGACGCCCGCCAGTTCGGCGCGGACGACCGTAACTTCCTGCGCAGCATCGCGCACATCCTGGCCACCACGATCGAGCGCCACACGGCCCAGCAGCGCCTGACCTATCTGGCGCAATACGACGCCCTGACCGACCTGCCGAACCGGCGCTACCTGTCCGAGTCGCTCGACCTGGCCATCGGCGCAGCCGCCGCGCAGGCGCGCCGCACCGGCGTCATGTTCATCGACCTGGACCACTTCAAGAAAGTCAACGACATGCTGGGGCATGGCGTCGGTGACCAGTTGCTGGTGCTCGCCACCAAGCGCCTGCAGGCCTGTGCGCGGCCGGGCGACTTGGTCGCGCGGCTGGGCGGGGACGAATTCGCCCTGATCCTGCCCGACGTCGTGGAAGACGGCGACGTCGGCGCGCTGTGCACCAGCATCATCGATGCGCTGGCCGCGCCGTTCCTGCTGCAGGGCCAGCAATTGTTCGTCTCGGCCAGTATCGGCATCGCACGCTATCCGGAAGACGGCGCCAGTGCGGAGGCGCTGCTCAAGAGCGCCGATACGGCCATGTATGCGGCCAAACACAATGGCCGTGGCAATTTCCAGTTCTTCAGCGCCGCCATGCACGATGCGACCACCCAGCGCATCAAGCTCGAAGCCGAGCTGCACCAGGCACTGGAGCGGCGCGAGTTTTTGCTGCACTACCAGCCGAAGCTCGACCTGGTCACGGGCAAGACCAGCGGCTTCGAGGCGCTGCTGCGCTGGAACCACCCGCAGCGCGGCCTCGTGCCGCCGCTCGAATTCATCTCGGTCCTCGAAGACACGGGGCTCATCATCGCGGTCGGCGAATGGGTCGTGGCAGAAGTCTGCCGCCAGCTTGGCGCCTGGCGCGCCGATGGCTTCCCCATCGTGCCGGTCGCGATCAACCTGTCGGCACGCCAGCTCGAGCAGGACGACCTGGCTGCAACGATCGAGCGGATCGTGACCGCCAGCGGCATCGCGCCGGCACTGCTCGAGTTCGAGCTGACCGAATCGATGCTGATGGTGAACCCGGACGCTGCGGTCGCGATTCTGGGACGGATCAAGGCGCTCGGCATGCGCCTGTCCATCGACGACTTCGGTACCGGCTATTCGAGCCTCGCGTACCTGAAGCGCTTCCCGCTCGATGCGCTCAAGATCGACCGCACCTTCGTGCGCGACTTGCCGCACGACAGCGACGACGCCGCGATCACCCGCGCTGTCATCAACCTGGCGCACAGTCTTAATCTGAAGGTGGTGGCGGAAGGCGTGGAAAATCTCGAGCAGTTGTGCGAACTAAAGCACTTTGGCTGCGACGAAATCCAGGGCTATTATGTCGATCGGCCGCTGGTGCCGGCCCGCTGTTTCATGCGGGCCGACAGCGCGCCGCCGCTGGGGATGCAGCGCGACACCGCGCTGGCGATGTAACGCGGGCCGGTGTTGGCTATCCGATCAGGCCAGTGCCGTATCCAGCACCGTCATCACGATGAACCCGATGACCAGCGCGATGCTGGCCTGGGTTCCATTGCCCGACTGGCGCGATTCGGGAATCACGTCATTGACGATGACGAGCAGCATGGCGCCAGCCGCAGCAGCCAGCGCATACGGCAGCAGGCCAGCCGCGATACCGATGAGCGCGACACCGAACACGGCGGCGATCGGCTCGATCAGCCCCGACACGATGCCCATGCCAACAGCGGCGAGGCGGCTGTAACCGACGGAGTGCAGCGCCAGCGCCACGACCAGGCCCTCTGGCACGTCCTGAATCGATACACCGGTGGCCAGTGACGTGGCTTTTTCCAGGTCGATGCCAGCAAACGCAACGCCAATGGCCAGGCCTTCCGGCAGGTTATGCAGCGCGACGGCCCACACGAACAGCCATGCGCGCCGCAGCGAGACCTGATCGGGATCGGTTGAGAGGATGCCGTCGGTATGGACCGCGCGGCTCATCAGGAGGATCGCGCCGGCGCCGGCCAGGATGCCCGCGCCCACCATCAGGCTGGATTCCCAGCTGCCCGCTCCGGCCGACGAGGCTGCGTTCAGGGCCGGAATGACGAGCGAAAACGCGGTGGCGCCGAGCATGACACCAGCGCCAAAACCGAGGAATGAATCGTAGGTACGACGAGAAAAATTCTGTGCAAACAAGACGGGCAACGTGCCAAGCGCAGTGGCTGCTGCCGCGGCGCTGCCGCCCAGCAAGGCAGCCAGCATCTTCGGGTTGGCATTCATGAACTGCTCGATCAGGCTGCCGATCAGGACAAACAGGACGACGGTGCAGATACCAGCAATAATGACGCGACGTGGGGTGAGCCAGCTCGGCATGCCGCGGTGTGGTGGGGCTTTCTCGACTTGACTATCCATGCGGCTTCCTGATAACTGAATGCCGCCTGCCACAGATCATGTGGCAGGCGGCGTGCACATACGCTATGCGTTTTGCTTACGTCGTCTTTTTGACGCTGGCCTTCTTTTTCTTGGCAATACCGGTATCGTCGAGCGGACCGCCGCGCGAGGCCACGGTCGGTTCGCCCATTGCATTTCCGCTACTGCCACCTATCGTACCACCGGATGCAGATTGCATCATGCCCAGTTCGGAACCGGTGCGCGGCATGGCCATCGGGTCCGACAGCGTGCGCGCCGCCATCATTTCCAGCACGTCGATATCGTCGGTCGGCAGTGCCACTTCGGCATCGCCTGCACCGCCATCGACGGCCATCTGCTTGTCGCGGTCGCTGATGAAGTCCCAGTCGGCGCCCTGGTTCCATGCGCCCCGGACCTCGCCTTCGCCCTGCGACATATTGTAGTAGACGCTGGCAAACGCTGGCACCACGGGCATTTTGCCGGGTGGGAAGTTCGGCTCCATCGAATACAGGGCTTTCTCGAATGACTTCATGTGCGCCACTTCGCGCGTCATCAAAAAGCCCAGCGCCTCTTTCACGCCTGGGTCGTCGGTTAATGAAATCAGCCGCTCGTAGACAATCTTGGCGCGCGCTTCAGCAGCGATGTTCGAGCGCAGATCGGCGCTCGGCTCGGTGATCGAGTCGATGTACGCGGCCGTCCAGGGCACACCCGCCGAATTGGTCAGCGGCACACCGGCGCCATACAGCACCTGGGTGATGTGACTGTCATTACCGGCCCCCGTGATGCTGCGATAGGTATCGGCTTCCATGTCGACACCTTCGGCCAGACGGCCTTTGGCGCCCTTGTTGAGCATCGCAACGATGTTGCCGATGACTTCGAGGTGGCTGAGTTCTTCGGTGGCGATATCGAACAGCAGGTCCTTGCGGCCTGGATCGTCCTCGGCAACAGCCTGGGTGAAGTAGCGCATGGCGGCGGCAAGCTCGCCCTGCGGACCGCCGAACTGTTCAAGCATCAGGTTCGCCAGGCCGGGATTGGGGCCGCTGACGCGGACGGTGTACTGCAAACGCTTATTATGAGCAAACATGGATAGTGTCCTCGATAAGGTTGTTCATCCTTTTGGCACGCGTCGTGCGTGACCATCCAGGACGGGCCAGTGCCAGAACGGCAGGCCAGTGAACACATGATCGCATGACAACTGTTGGTAGCTCGTCAGGGGTAATCCCGAGTTCGTGTAGGACTAATGTGACAAGTAGTTATTTCAATTCAACATGAATATAGCGCTGGAAAAATTGGCTCATGGTGCTGGCCGATCTGGACTGGCACTGACACAACCTCGGCGTACAGGCCTACAGCCATTTGACAAGGACTCCCTCACGATGTTGATCAAACAACCACGAACGGGGGTACCACCATGTTTAACCTGAAACAACTAAGCCCAACCATCACCGACATGATCCGCTTCGATCACTCGCACGTCATGGTGACCTTCCATCAATACTCCAGCGACAAGAGCCCAACCGTCAAGAAGGCCTTGGCCGACACCATTTGCGATGCGCTGGAAATCCATGCAACGCTGGAGGAAGAGATTTTCTATCCCGTGATGCGGCGCGAAGATGCAAAGCAGCCGTTCATCCACGAGGCTGAACCGGAGCATGACGAGATGCGCCGCCTGATCGCCCAGCTGCGCCGTACCAGCGGCGCCGATCCGCGCCACGACGATCTGGTCATGGAATTGATGCGCGACGTGATCCATCACGTCGCCGATGAAGAAACCCGTCTGCTGCCCGATGCCGAGAACATCCTGGGCAAGGCGCGCCTGTCAGAACTGGGGGCCGCGATGACGCGTCGGCGTCTGCAACTCGTCGGGCCAAAAGCCGGCAAGCTGGCCAAGGAACATCTGGTCGGCTTCTCGGGCAGCAGCGCGGCGCTGGCCGTCGGTGTGGTTGGCGCCCTGATTGCCGCCTTTGCGCTGACGCCAAAAAAGACCTGGAAAGACACATCGGCAGACGCATAACGCGTCGTCCATGTAGCGCAACAGCGCTCTCGAGCACCGTCCCCGGCAACGGCGACGGTGTTTTTTTTGCGTTTTACAGGTCGGGATAAAACACGGGCATCGGGTCAAGCGTCGATTTCGCGCCGAGGTGCGCGCCGTTTTCCTTCAGCCAGGTATCGGCCGAAGCCACGCCAAGATCGTGCAAGTGCTGCAGGAACGGCATCTCGGCACTGAATTTGGCGGAAATGCCATGCGCCGCCAGATGCTCGTTACCGCTGATCAGGTGCAGGAACTTGGCGGCAGGTGTCGCACCGGCACCGCGCATTTCATCCGTGGCGCTTCCAAGGAACTGCACTGCGCTGACTTCACGGACGAAACTGATGTTGAATGCGATCTCGTTCGCACGGTTGGCGATGTCGGCTACCGTGCGTGGCATATCAGGGCGTGCGATGGGATTGTTCTGGATGATCACGACGTCCGTTCCGTCGCCGTGCGCCATCAGCGGCGCCAGCGGTGGATTGGCAACATAACTGCCATCCCAGTACATCTCGCCATCGACCTCGACCGCAGCGAACACGGTCGGCAGGCAGGCCGAGGCCAGCAGTCGCTGGACATCCATCTCGTCACGCCGGAACAGCTTGCCCGTGCCGGTGCGCACATTGGTCGCGGCAATGAACAGCTGCAGCTCTTCGCAGGCGCGTACCCGTTCGAAGTCGATCGTCGCAGCGAGAAAGTGGCGCAGCGGATTGAGCGTCAGCGGGCCTTCGAGCGTCGGGCCGGCCATGGCCCCGGCCATTTCCAGCAAGTGGTACACCGGCGAAAACGCCATCGTGAAGTGCGGCGCCATGCGATCGAGCGGCGTGCGCTGCAATGGGCTCATCGCTGCGGCCGTGCCGATCGCGCGCCAGAACTTGTCGAGTGCCTTCCTCGCGCCTTCACGGCCACCGCCGCGGGCATAGCCGTCTGCAACGACGACGGCATTGATCGCGCCGGCGCTCGAGCCGCTCAGCGCATCGATCTGCAAGCCCGGCTCCTGCAGCAGGCGGTCAAGCACACCCCACCCATAGGCGCCGTAGCTGCCACCGCCCTGGATGGCCAGACTGATTGTTTTGTGGTCGGTCACGATCTGCTCCGAAAAATCATCAAAGCGTCAGCGTAATCGGTGCGTCGATTGTGCGGCGCAGCGCAGGCCATTAACCCATCCAGCGCGTCACGAGCGGCACCAGCCAGGGAGCAAGCAGCGCCGTCAGCGCGCCATTCAGCCCCATCGCCAGCCCGGCAAATGCACCCATCTCGGGGCTGAGCTGGAACGCACGCGCCGTGCCGATCCCGTGCGCGGCCAGCCCCATGGCGAACCCGCGCGCCGCGTCCGACCGCACGCGCAGCCCATGAAACAGCCAGGTGGAGAACATCGCGCCAAAGATGCCTGTGCCAATCACCAGCGCGGCGGTCAGGGAAGGCAGGCCTCCCAGCCGCTCGGCCACGGCCATCGCGATCGGCGACGTGACCGACTTGGGTGCGAGCGTCGCGATCAGCGCAGGCGTGGCGCCCAGCAACCGCGCCACCACGACCACCGAGACGATGGCTGTCACCGAGCCAGCAAGCAGCGCCGCCGTGAGCGGCAGCCAGTGCTGACGCAGGCGCGGCAGCTGGCGCACCAGCGGCACGGCCAGCGCCACCGTCGCCGGGCCGAGCAGGAAGTGGACGAACTGCGCGCCGGCAAAATACCGCTCGTACGACATGCCGGACAGGCTCAGGATGCCCACCACGATGGCAATCGCGATGGCGACGGGGTTGGCAATTGGCGCACCCTTGCACCAGGCGCCGATGCGCTGCGCGGCCAGATAGGCGCACAGCGTCATGGTCAGGCCCAGCAAGGGCGACGCCGCCAGGTAGACCCAGAACTGGTGCAAGCCGGCGAAATCAGGCATCGCGATCTTTCGCTGGGCTGCCTTTCATGCCGCGCAGCAGCAAGCCCGTGACGGCCAGCGCCAGCAGCGTGCTGACGACAACCGACGCGACAATCGCCAGCCAGTGGCCACTGCCGCTGGCGGCAGCGACCACGATGCCCACGCCGGCCGGCACGAACAGCAGCGACAGATGCGCCAGCAGCGCGTTGGCCGCCTGCTCGACCAGCACCTGCAACTTGGGAAAGACGATCAGGGCAGCCACGAGCAGCAGCATGCCGGCGACGGGGCCGGGCAGCGGCAGGCGCAGCACGAATACAACGCCCTCCCCCAGGCATTGAAACAACAACAGGACCGCAAACGCCGCCAGCATGCTTTCTCCTTGACGCAAGACGGCGGCCAGAGGCTGCCGCAAACACGCAGGATAGCAAATTACGGATCAAGCGGCGGTGGTTGCCTCGCTGGCGGCGCCAAGCGCGCCGCGCTTGACCTGGTCGCGCTCGATCGACTCGAACAGCGCCTTGAAGTTGCCTTCGCCGAAGCCGTCGTCACCCTTGCGCTGGATGAACTCGAAGAACACCGGACCCAGCTGCGCCACGCCAAAGATCTGCACCAGCAGGCGCGCCTTGCCGTCCGTGACGTTGCCATCGAGCAGCAGGCCGCGCACCTTGAGCTGCTCGGCGTCTTCGCCATGGCCCGGGATGCGCTCGTCGAGCATTTCGTAATACGTCTCGGGCGGCGCCGTCATCAAAGGCACGCCGGCGGCGCGCAGGCTGTCGACCGTGGCGATCAGGTCGTCGCTCAGCAGCGCGATGTGCTGGATGCCTTCGCCGTTGAACTGCATGAGGAATTCCTCGATCTGGCCGCCGCCCGCCTTGCCTTCTTCGTTCAGCGGGATCCGGATCATGCCGTCCGGCGCCGTCATTGCCTTCGAGGTCAGGCCCGTGTACTCGCCCTTGATGTCGAAGTAGCGGATTTCGCGGAAGTTGAACAGCTTCTCGTAGAAGCCGGCCCAGTACGACATACGGCCGCGGTACACATTGTGCGTCAGGTGATCGATGATCTTCAGGCCGTGGCCTTCAGGGTTGCGCGGAGCGCCGTCGATGAACTTGAAGTCGATATCATAGATCGACTTGCCGATCGTGTCGCCTTCGTCGAAACGGTCGATCAGGTACAGCGGCGCACCGCCAATGCCGCGGATCGCCGGCAGGCGCAGCTCCATCGGACCGGTCGGGATCTCAACCGCCTGCGCGCCCAGTTCCAGCGCCCTGGCGTAGGCCTTGTGCGCATCGCGCACGCGAAACGCCATGCCGCAGGCCGACGGGCCGTGCTCGGCCGCGAAGTAGGCGGCGTAGCTTTTCGGCTCGTTGTTGATGATGAAGTTGATGCCACCCTGGCGATACAGCGCGACATCCTTCGAGCGGTGCACGGCCACCTTGGTAAAGCCCAGCGCCTCGAACACGGGTTCGAGCACGCCCGGGGTTGGCGAAGCGAACTCGACGAACTCGAAGCCCATCAGGCCCATGGGATTGTCAAACAGGTCTGCCATTGTCTCTTCCTTTTATTCGTCCTACGTTGACGGTCATTCCGCGAACACGTCGGCCAGCAAACCACGCAACCACACATTGCCCGGATCCTGGTTGAAGCGGCGGTGCCAAAAAATATTCGTTTGCAGCGGCGGCAGATCCAGCGGCGGCGTCGCCCATTCGAGTGCGAACGGCAGGCCGGCCCGTTCGGCCAGTTTTTGCGGCACCGTCACCACCAGGTCGCTGGAACTGACGATGTACGGCACCGCCGTGAAATGCGGCACCCGAAAGCGCGTCGCCGGCGCAATCCCGGCCCTGGCCAGCACCGCGTTGACCCGGTCGTACGGGCTGTCGGCCGCGTCCACCAGCAAGTGCTCGGCCGCCGCGAAGCGCGCCAGCGTCAGTGCGCCCTTGCCCAGTGGATGGCCCTTGCGGAACATCGTCACGAACGGCTGGCGAAACAAATGCCGCTGGTACAGCGCATCCGACACATCCTCGAACGGGCCCACCGCCAGGTCGACCCGCCCGCCCTCCATCTCTTCTTTCAGCGTCGCCGCGCCCACGCGCACTGAACTGAGTTCCACGTGCGGCGCCACCTGCCGGCAGCGCTCGATCAGCGTCGGCATGAAGTACACCTCGCCGACGTCGGTCATGGCCAGCACGAAGCGGCGGCTGCTCGTGCCCGGTTCGAACCGGCTGCGCTGGTTCAGCGCGAGCGCCACCTGCGCCATCGCCGCCCCGATCGGTTCGGCCATCTGCGTCGCCAGCGGCGTGGGCTGCATGCCACTGGCCGTGCGCACGAACAGCTCGTCGCCAAAGGCGCGCCGCAATCGTGCCAGCGCATTGCTCACCGCCGACTGGCTCAGGCCGAGGCGGCGGGCGGCGCTGGAAATCTGGCGCTCCCGATAGACTTCCTGGAACACGGACAGCAGGTTCAGGTCGATGGTGCGCGGTTCGATCATGGGTTTTCAAGGTTGCCGGCGCATTGTCCATGCGCGGTGGTGGTGGAGGCCAGCAGTATTGATGGAATCAATAGTCTACATTTTTCTATTCATCTCGTAAAACTCGGCAGATTATTCTAGAGTGACGCCATCGACCAATCGCACCACATCACCAGTCCCAGGAGACACCGCATGGCCCACCCGTCAGGTTATCTGTCCGGCTTCGGCAACGAATTTGCCACCGAAGCCCTGCCAGGTGCGCTGCCGCAGCATCGCAATTCGCCGCAGCAAGTGGCGTATGGTCTGTATGCGGAGCAGTTGTCCGGCACCGCCTTCACCGCGCCGCGCAGCCATAACCGGCGCTCGTGGCTGTACCGGATTCGCCCGGCGGCCGTGCATGGCAGCTTCGTGCCGCTGGAAGCGCCGCGCCTGGTCAGCCGTTTCGACAATGCTGCGCCGCCGAATCAGCTGCGCTGGAGCCCGCTGCCGATGCCGACCACCCCGACCGATTTCATCGATGGCTGGGTGACGATGGCGGGCAACGGCTCGGCCGAGGCGATGACGGGCTGCGCCGTGCACCTGTACGCCGCCAACCAGTCGATGGACGGCCGCTACTTCTACAATGCGGACGCCGAACTGCTGATCGTCCCCCAGCTGGGGCGCTTGCGCATCGCTACCGAGCTGGGCATGCTGGACGTCGAGCCACAGGAAATCGCCGTGATTCCACGCGGCGTGCGCTTCCAGGTGACGCTGCCTGACGGCGAAGCGCGCGGCTACCTGTGCGAGAACTTCGGCGCGCTGCTGCAATTGCCCGATATGGGCCCGATCGGCTCGAATGGCCTGGCCAACCCGCGCGACTTTCTGACGCCGACCGCGCAGTATGAAGATATTGAAGGCGATTTCGAGCTGGTCACCAAGTTCGGCGGGCGGCTGTGGCGCGCGCCGATCGGCCACTCGCCGCTGGACGTGGTGGCGTGGCACGGCAACTACGCGCCCTATAAATATGACCTGCGCCACTTCAACGCCATCGGCTCGATCAGCTACGACCATCCCGATCCGTCGATCTTCCTCGTGCTGCAAGCGCCATCGGATACGCCGGGCGTCGATACGCTCGACTTCGTGATCTTCCCGCCGCGCTGGCTGGTGGCGGAGGATACGTTCCGGCCGCCATGGTTCCACCGCAACGTGGCGAGCGAGTTCATGGGCTTGATTCACGGCGCCTACGACGCCAAGGCAGACGGCTTCGTGCCGGGCGGCTCCAGCGTGCACAACTGCATGAGCGGGCATGGGCCGGATGCCGCAACCTTCGATAAGGCGAGCAGCGCAGACACGCGCCAGCCGCACAAGGTGGGCGACACGATGGCGTTCATGTTCGAGACGCGCAATGTGCTGGTGCCCACCGAGCAGGCGCTGGCATCACCGCAATTGCAGGGGGATTATCAACAGTGCTGGGCCGGTATTACCAAGCGCTTTCGTACAACACCATGATCATGGCGCGCGAGCCGCTCGCTCGTTATCCCGAAAAGTTCCAGTCCAGGCCGAGCTTCCTGACCAGCAGAAGTGTCAGGTAGCCCAGCACCGCGAGCAGGACCACGAAGATGATGACGACCTTGGCCACGCCGATCACCAGCCTGCGCCGGTCCATGCCGTTCTCTTTCTTGCCCTGGTCATAGTGCCATTTGATGGCGAAAAACATGCCCGTGCCAAGCACGAGCGCTTTGAACGTAAAGAAGACGATCGGGAACCATTCCATTTTTTGGGTATTTCCAAGCTGTGAGTGAAGCCGGTGACTGCCAGTGCGCGCCAGGGCAGTCTGTGAGGATACTCCTTAACCGCGCTGTTCATACCCGGACAAAATGTCCCAGTCGGGACCGATGGCGCCGTCGATCATATGGGGACCCCGCCATCGTCCATGCTGTCCCCCACGTTTTTGTCATTTATGCCATGATTCCGCCGTACGCCATCGTGGCGGACCCGGCCACGGCCCGGAATGCCCGGCCATAGGCCTTTTGCTTGTCATGTCCGATATATTGATCATCCTCGTTCTGATCCTGCTGAACGGGGTGTTCGCGATGAGCGAACTGGCGCTCGTCTCCGCAAAACGCATGCGCCTCGAACGGCGCGCGCAGGAAGGCAGCCGCGGCGCGCGCAGCGCCATCGCACTGGCCGACAA
Source organism: Massilia aurea (assembly GCF_024753205.1). Lineage (GTDB taxonomy): Bacteria > Pseudomonadota > Gammaproteobacteria > Burkholderiales > Burkholderiaceae_D > Telluria > Telluria aurea. The sequence goes on from NZ_JANUGZ010000001.1 coordinate 175,897, forward strand.
CCCGAGTCATTTTCTTTCCACCGTCCAGGTGGGCATCACACTAATCGGCATCTTTACCGGTGCTTTCGGTGAAGCCTCGCTCGTCACGCGCCTGCAGCCGCAGATTGAAATGGTGGGCTTCCTGGCGCCGTACGCCTACGAAATCTCGCTCTTCATCGTCGTGCTGGCCATTACCTTTGTCTCGATCGTGCTGGGCGAACTGGTCCCGAAACGCATCGCGATGCGCCATCCCGAGACGATGGCGACGATGATTGCCCCGCCGCTGTCAGCCCTGTCGCTGATCATGTCGCCGTTCGTCAAGGTGCTGTCGCTGACGACCGAAGCGATCGTGCGCCTCTTTGGCATCCATGACGCCAAAGAAGAAGCACCGACCGAAGAAGACATCGCCGGCATGTTCAAGGAAGGCACCGACGCCGGCCTGTTCGAAAAGACCGAATATGACATCGTCTCGCGCGCTTTGCGCCTGGATGACCGGCACCTGAAAGCGCTGATGACGCCACGCGTCGACCTGATCATGATCGACCTGGACGCCGAACGCCGCGACACGCTCGAACTGATCGCCTGCCACACCTACAGCCGCTTCTTGGTCTACCGTGGCGACCGCGCCCAGATCCTGGGCTTCGTGAAGGTGCGCGACCTGCTGGCCCAGTCGGTACGCCACGGCTCGCTCGAGGCGGTCAATATCGAGCATGCCGTGCAGGACGTGCTGTTCGTTCCCGAGACCGTGGGCGCGATGGTGCTGCTCGAGCTGTTCAAGAAAAACCGGGCCGAGCTGGCGCTGATCGTCGACGAGTACGGCGACATCCAGGGCATGGTCACGCTGTCGGACGTCATGAGCGCGCTGGTGGGCGACGTCACCGTGAATGGCGAAGAAACCGATCCCGACGCCGTCCAGCGCCAGGATGGCAGCTGGCTGCTCGATGGCGGCGTGGATCTGGACCGCTTCCGCGACGTCTTCAACACCACCGAACGATTCCCGGACGAAGAACTGGGCGCGTACCACACGCTGGCCGGCTTCGTGCTGTACCAGTTCGGGTATATCCCGAAAGCGTCCGAGTCGTTCGAGTGGAATGGCTATCGCGTCGAAGTGGTCGACATGGACGGCAACCGGATCGACAAGCTCCTGATCGAGCAGACCGCGCCCGCCGAACCGGCGCCGACCGAAGAATGATCCAGGCGCGCTGAAGCCAATGGATGCCATCCGGCTGGGCCCGCTGTACCTCCCGATTGCCGTCGCCCTGTCGCTGGCCGCGGTGCTGGCGGCCACGCTGGTCGCCGAGTGGTTCCGGCGCCGGCGCGGCATCGACCCGGGCGGCGCGCTCTGGAACATGATCGTGGCCGGCTTCGTCTCGGCCCGTCTCGTGTTCGTCCTGAAGCACCATGCGATCTATCTGGCGGCGCCATTGAGCGTGTTCGACATCCGTGATGGCGGCTTCTCGTCGGTCGCTGGACTGATCGCAGCGTGCGTGGTCGGGGCCGAGCTGACGCGCCGCCAGGCGGCGCTGCGGCGGCCCGTGCTGGCCTGCATGCTGGCCGGCTGCGCCGTCTGGTTCGGCGGCACGCTGCTGAACCAGGCATTCACGCCGCCCCATACGCCACTGCCGGACGTGATGGTGCGCCAGCTCGACGGCCGCGAAGTCGCGCTGCGCAGCTTTGCCGACCGCCCCGTCGTGCTGAACCTGTGGGCCACCTGGTGTCCACCGTGCCGGCGCGAAATGCCGGCCTTGTTGGCGGCGCAGGCGCAGCATCCCGACGTTGCGTTCGTGCTGGTCAACCAGGGCGAGTCCGCCGCCGTCGTGACCACCTACGTCGAGCGCGAGCGCCTGCGCTTGCCGGCCCAGTCGGCCACGATCGTGCTGGACCCGGGCAGCCAGGTCGCCGCGCGCCTTGGCGCGGCCGGCATGCCGACGACGCTGTTCTACGATGCGGCGGGCCACCTGCGCACGCGCCATGTGGGCGAACTCTCGCCAGCGACACTGGCCGACAAGCTGACCGCGATCCGGCCCTGAACCGCGTTTGTGGTACAACATGGCGCTACCGAGGAACCCATCATGCAACTGAACCCGATCCAGCTGTTCGACGCCGAGTCGTCCACCTTCACCTACATCCTGGCCGCGCCCGGCGCTGGCGACGCGGCCATCATCGATCCGGTCGACCGCCATTTCGAACGCGACCTGGCCCACCTCGAACGGCTTGGCCTGCGCCTGACGCATGTGTTCGAAACGCACGCGCACGCCGATCACGTCACGTCGGCCGGCCGCCTTCGGGCGCACACGGGCGCGAAAGCCTGCGCGCCAAGCGGCTGCGGCATCGCGCCGGCAGAAATCCAGCTGCAGGACGGCGACCGGATCGGCTTTGCCGACGGCGAAGAGCTTGCGGTGATCCACACGCCAGGCCACACGGCCGGCAGCATGTGCTACCTGTGGCGCGGCAACCTGTTCAGCGGCGACACACTGCTGATCGGCGGATGCGGCCGCACCGACTTCCAGGGCGGCAGCGCGGGCGATCTGTACGACAGCGTGACGCGCAAATTGTTCACGCTCGACGCCGCCACGCGGGTCTGGCCCGGCCATGATTACAAGGGGCAGTCGGTCTCGACCATCGGTTGGGAACGCGCGCACAATGCCCGCCTGGCCGGGCGCGGGCGCGCTGACTTCATCGCACTGATGGCGGCGCTCGACTTGCCACGCCCGGGCCTGATGGATGTTGCGGTGCCAGCCAACCGCAATCTGGGACTGGCGCACAGCGTGTAATTTTTACAGGCAAAAAAAAGCGCGGCCGAGGCCGCGCTGCTCTAACCGTCACCCGAGGAGTGACAGTTGTTGCTTCAGTACTTAGTAACGCCAGGTCTTCTTTTGAGCGACCGGACGCTTCATGACCTTGGTCTGAAACTGTTTCCACAGCAGGCCCGCCAGGGCCATCATGATCATTTTGCGCATGCTTGTCTCCAGTGAGTGTCGGCGAATTGCCATCACCACCAGCATAGCGCGCCCGCCAAAACCGTGGCGCGAGTTTGCCGCGCCCCGCCGATGCAGTAGAATCCCTGTCTTTATAGCAAGATCAAGAAACCGATGATGGACGACGGGCACCACCAACTCAAGCGCGGGCTGAAGAACCGCCACATCCAGCTGATCGCCCTCGGCGGCGCCATCGGCACCGGCCTGTTCCTCGGCATCGCCTCGACCATCCAGATGGCCGGCCCCTCGGTGCTGCTCGGGTACGCCATTGCCGGCGCGGTCGCGTTCCTGATCATGCGCCAGCTGGGCGAGATGATCGTCGCCGAACCAGTAGCCGGCTCGTTCAGCCACTTCGCCGACAAGTATTGCGGGCGCCGGGCCGGCTTTGTCTCGGGCTGGAATTACTGGGTCATGTACATCCTCGTCAGTCTCGCCGAACTGACGGCGCTTGGCATCTATATGCAGTACTGGTTCCCGGAACTGCCGACGTGGGTCTCGGCACTGGGCTTCTTCGTGCTCGTCAACCTGCTCAGCCTGTTGAACGTGAAGGCCTTCGGCGAGCTGGAATTCTGGTTTGCTGTCATCAAGGTGGCGGCCGTGGTCGGCATGATCGTGTTCGGCCTGTACCTCTTGATCGGCGGCGGCGCCGGCCCCGAGGCGGGCGTGTCCAATCTGTGGCGCCATGGCGGCTTCTTCCCCAACGGTGTGGGCGGTCTGGCCATGGCCATGGCGGTGATCATGTTTTCGTTCGGCGGGCTGGAACTGATCGGCATCACCGCCGCCGAAGCGGACGACCCGTCGCGCACGATTCCGCGCGCGACCAATAACGCGCTGTACCGCATCCTGATCTTCTACATCGGCGCGCTGGCCGTGCTGTTGATGCTGTTCCCGTGGCAAAAAGTCGTCACCGGTGGCAGCCCGTTCGTGCTGATCTTCGCCGCGCTCGACAACGGCTGGGTCGCCAACGTCCTGAACCTGGTCGTGCTGACCGCCGCACTGTCGGTCTACAACGGCTGCGTGTATGCCAACAGCCGCATGCTGTTCGGCCTGGCTGCGCAAGGCAATGCGCCGCGCGCGCTGATGCGCACCAATGCACGCGGCGTGCCGCTCAATGCACTGGCCGTCTCGGCCGTGGCCACCGGTTCTGCCATCCTGATCAACTACTTCCTGCCAGAAGAAGCGCTCGGCATGGTGATGAGCCTGGCCGTCGCCGCGCTCGTGATCAACTGGGCGATGATCTCGTGGAGCCACCTGCGCTTCCGGCGCAGCAAGGACCAGGCAGGCGAGGCGACGCTGTTTCGCAGCCCGTGGTTTCCGCTGTCGAATTACGTGTGCCTGGCATTCGTCGCCATCCTGCTCGTGATCATGGCGATCACGCCGGGGCTGCGCATCTCGGTGATCCTGATCCCGATCTGGCTGGCGCTGCTGGGCCTGGGGTTCTGGCTGCGCGAGCGAAGCGCCGCTCTGAAGGGATAAACCCAGGTGCGCTGCGCTCTCAGGGGCGCAGCAACACCGGTTGTGCAGGCGCAGTATGCGTTTCGAATGTCCGGGTGTGTGGCGAAAGCGGTATTTACAGCGTGCAGAAAAACTGTACAGTGATTGGCTGTTCTGCTCTGTAGTTCCATTGCCAAAGGACTGCCATGAACCAGCCTTTCAAGACGCGCTACGTCACGTGTCTCACCGCAGTTTTGCTGCTCGCGCCGTTGGCGGCCGCCGCCCAGGACGAGGCAGGCTTCTACGCGAGTGCTTACGGGGGCGTCCCCGCCGCGCCGTCCACGAGCTTTTCGGAATTCCGTCCTACCGGTTCCGGTGTCGGGGGCACGGCCAAGTTTGGTGGCGGTCTCGGCTTCGGTGCTGCCGCGGGCCGTCGGTTCGGCAACGGGTGGGCCGTCGAGCTGGCGTGGGACGAGCGTGGCAATTATCTCAGGCGCGTTGGTGGCGTCTCAGTCGATGGCAATATCTTTTCCGAACTGGTCCTGTTGAACGGCTATTACCGGTTTCCGGCCCGGGGCGCGCTGCGCCCATTCATCGGCGCTGGTCTGGGCTACGTGGTCGCCGTGGATATCGACGTTGACCGAAACGGGTCTGAGCAGGAGTATTCACGCAAAGGCGGCGTGGCGGTACAAGCCATCGTGGGCGCCGAGTACATCCTCTCGCCCCGCTGGCGCCTGAGCGGCGATGCGCGCTGGACGAGTGTCGAGAGCGGCACGTTCAAGGCCTCTGATGCCGGCAATGTGTTGATCGGCAAGCCGAAATATCGACCTGCTTCGCTCAATGTCGGCATCACCTATCTGTTCTAAGCGGCCCGAGGCACGTCCAACTGCCTTCCAGCAGCCTGCTTCGCTCGATGATTTTGCTGCATCGCATTTAAGCACCATCTTCCCGCTTGAGCAGGTTGGCGCTGCCGGGCCTGGGGTTCTGGCTGCGCGAACGGCGCGCCAGCATTACGCCGGAGGCCGGTCCCCGATCAGCACCAGCAGGTCGGTCACGCCGATATCGGCGCCGGCCTGCGTCAGCAAGGTGCTGGCCTGGCCACGGTGATGGGTCTGGTGATTGAAGAAGTGCAGCAGCAAGCTGCCGAACGGCTTGCAGAACGTGGCGCCACGCGTGTTGCGGTAAGCCAGCACGTAGTCCAGATCGGCTGCCGTTACCTCGGCCGCCAGCGCCATGATGATCCCGTCGATCCGCTCGCGCTGCTCGCGCAGCAGCGGCAGGCTGTCCCCGTACGACTGGCGCAAGTCGACCGGAATCGCCGCGCCGCGCAGCGTCTCGAGCGCGCGAAAAATCGTCGCATGGCCAGCAAAGCGTGACAGCCAGATGCTGTCGGCTGCGACCAGGTGGTTCAGCGTTCCCAGCAATGATCCAAAAAAGGCACCACGGTCGGCAACCACTGCCTCATGCGGCAAGTTCGCGGCCGCGTCGTACAACTGGCGGTTCATTGTCGCGTTGTAGCGTGCCAGCAGAAGGATGTCGTCGCAGGTCGGCATGCTGCCTCCGGTCATGGGGAAACTCAATTCTCTCACCCGCGCGTCTTTCCTCCGAAAATTAAATTGCTGCATCGCGTTGCCCGCACTGCCTGGCCGCAAACACAGCATGACGCTGCACAAGCCCGCCGATTCGTCTGCGCACGCCACTCCCGTATGGTGCATAGCAATATGAAAATAGTTCGCCGCAGTTGACGTAAACGTCAATCAGCACGCTATGATCTTCATGCTGCACACCACCTCACAAGGGAAAGCACATATATGAGCCAGAGCAATCCTCTGTCGCTGCACGTACCGGAGCCTACCGGCCGTCCGGGCTGCAAGACCGATTTTACGTACCTTCAGTTGACCCCTGCCGGCGCTGTCCGGCGCCCGCCCATCGATGTGGCCCCGCTCGAGACGAGCGACATGGCCCAGCAACTCATCCGCGTGCTCGACGAGCATGGCAACGCCGTCGGCCCATGGGCCGAAGCGCCCGACCGCGAGCTGCTGCGCTTTGGCCTGCGCACGATGATGAAGACCCGTATTTTCGATGCGCGCATGGTCATCGCCCAGCGCCAGAAGAAAATGTCGTTCTACATGATCAGCCTCGGCGAAGAAGCGATCGGCACCGCCCACGCGCTCGCGCTGCAGGACGGCGACATGAATTTCCCGACCTACCGCCAGCAAAGCCTGCTGATGGCGCGTGAAGTGCCGCTGGTCGACATGATCTGCCAGCTGCTGTCGAACGAGCGCGATCCCCTCAAGGGCCGCCAGTTGCCGGTGATGTACTCGGTGCGCAGCGCCGGGTTCTTCACGATCTCGGGCAACCTCGCCACGCAGTACCCGCAAGCGGTTGGCTGGGCCATGGCCTCGGCCATCAAGGGCGACACCAAGATCGCGTCGGCCTGGATCGGCGACGGCGCCACCGCCGAATCCGACTTCTCCACCGCCCTCACCTTTGCCCACGTGTACCGCGCGCCGGTCATCCTCAACGTAGTCAACAACCAGTGGGCGATCTCGAGCTTCCAGGCGATTGCCGGCGGCGAGAGCGTGACCTTCGCCACCCGCGGCGTCGGCAGCGGCATTGCGTCCCTGCGCGTCGATGGCAATGATTTTCTGGCCGTACTGGCCGCCTCGCGCTGGGCCGCCGAACGGGCGCGCAGCAACCTGGGCCCGACGCTGATCGAATGGGTCACCTACCGCGCCGGCCCGCACTCGACGTCGGACGATCCCGCACGCTACCGCCCGGCCGACGATTACGCCCGCTTCCCGCTGGGCGACCCAATCGCCCGCCTGCGCCAGTACCTGACCAACCTGGGCTGGTGGTCGGACGAAGAGCACGACGCGACGCACACGGCGCTCGAAGCCGAGATCCTGGCCGCGCAAAAAGAAGCGGAAAGTTTCGGCATCCTGGGCGACGAGCGCGCACCGAGCGCCGCGACGATGTTCGAGGACGTTTATAAAGACATGCCGGAGCATCTGCGCCGTCAGCGTCAACAGCTGGGGGTATGAGCATGGCACGCGACGATTTACCAAAAGATGCGGCCACCGTGCCGATGACCATGATCCAGGCGCTACGCTCGGCCATGGACGTGATGATGGAACGCGACGATAACGTCGTCGTCTACGGCCAGGACGTCGGCTACTTCGGCGGCGTGTTCCGGGTGACTGACGGCTTGCAGGCGAAGTACGGCAAATCGCGCGCGTTCGACGCGCCGATTTCCGAGGGCGGCATCGTCGGCACCGCGGTCGGCATGGCTGCGTACGGCCTGCGCCCCGTGGTCGAGATCCAGTTCGCCGATTATTTTTATCCGGCGACCGACCAGATCGTGTCCGAAGCGGCGCGCCTGCGCTACCGCTCGGCCGGCGAATTCACGGCCTCGATGGTGATCCGCATGCCTTGCGGCGGCGGCATCTATGGCGGCCAGACGCATAGCCAGAGCCCGGAAGCATTCTTCACCCACGTCTGCGGCCTGCGCACCGTAATGCCGTCGAACCCGTACGACGCCAAGGGCCTGCTGATCGCATCGATCGAGAACGACGATCCGGTCATCTTCCTGGAACCCAAGCGCCTGTACAACGGCCCGTTCGACGGCCACCACGACCGGCCTGTCGTGCCATGGTCGGGCCACCCGAAAGGCGACGTCCCGACCGGCTACTACACGGTCGAGCTGGACAAGGCGGCCATCGTCCGTCCCGGCAACGACGTGACCGTCATCGCCTACGGCACCATGGTCTGGGTCGCTGAAGCCGCCGCCCGTGAATCGGGCGTCGATGCGGAAGTGATCGACCTGCGCAGCATCTGGCCGCTCGACCTGGACACGCTCGTCAAGTCGGTGCAAAAGACCGGGCGCTGCGTGATCGTGCACGAGGCCACGCAGACAAGCGGCTTCGGCGCCGAACTGGCCGCGCTGATTCAAGAACACTGTTTCTACCAGCTGGAAGCCCCAATCGGGCGCGTGGCCGGCTGGGATACCCCGTATCCGCATGCGCAGGAATGGGCTTACTTTCCAGGGCCCGACCGTGTCGGCGCGGCCCTGAAACGCGTGATGGAGGGTTGATCATGGGGATTCATGTCATCAAGATGCCGGACCTGGGCGAAGGCATCGCTGAAGTGGAAGTCGTGGCCTGGCACGTGCAGCCGGGCGACACGGTGCGCGAAGACCAGGTGCTGGCCGACGTCATGACCGACAAGGCGACGGTGGAGATTCCGTCGCCGGTCGCCGGGACGATCACGAGCCTGGGCGGCGCGATCGGCCAATCGCTGGCCGTGGGCGCAGAACTGATCCGCCTCGAAGTGGCCGGCGCCGGCAACGTCAGCGCCGACAAGGCGCGCAAGGAGCCCGTGCAATCGGGCGCGGCCACCGCGCCGGCCGAAGAAGTCGCTGAACCGCAGCTCGAGGCTGTGGCGGCGCATGCCGCAGAAACATCAGCGCCGGCCGTTGCACCAGCCAAGCCGGCGCCCGCTCCGGCAGCCAAGCCAGCGCCAGCCAGGGCTACCTCCGGCGCGCCACTGCGCGCCGACGGCGAAAAACCGCTGGCCCCGCCGGCCGTGCGCCAGCGCGCCTGGGACCTGGGCGTCGAGCTGCAGTTCGTGCCTGGCAGCGGGCCTGCGGGCCGTATCACGCACGCCGACCTCGATGCGCACGTGGCTGGCCGCCGCGGCGCCGCGGCCAATGGCGCGATGGACGAGCGCTATGCCGAGCAGCACGGCGAACACGCCACGCAGATCATCGGTCTGCGCCGCAAGATCGCCGAGAAGATGCAGGAAGCCAAGCGCAATATCCCGCACTTCACTTACGTCGAAGAAGTCGATGTGACTGAACTGGAAGCGCTGCGCCTGCAACTCAACGCCCGTTACGGGCAAGAGCGCGGCAAGCTCACGCTGCTGCCGCTGTTGATGCGCGCCGTGGTGCTGGCGCTGCGCAGCTATCCGATGATGAGCGCGCGCTACGACGACGAGGCCAATACGCTGACAACCTACGACGCGGCCCATATCGGTATCGCGGCGCAGACCGAGTCGGGCCTGATGGTGCCGGTCGTGCGCCACGCCGAATCGCGCGACCCATGGTCGAGCGCCGCCGAAATCGCACGCCTGGCTGAAGCCGCCCGCAGCGGCAAGGCCACGCGTGACGAGCTGACCGGCTCGACGATCACGATCACGAGCTTGGGCGCGCTGGGCGGCATCGTCACGACGCCTGTCATCAACCGGCCCGAGGTCGCCATCGTCGGTGTGAACCGCATCGTCGACCGTCCCGTCATCCGTGACGGCGCGATGGTGGCGCGCAAGATGATGAACCTGTCATCCTCGTTCGACCACCGCGTCATCGACGGCATGGTGGCCGCCCAGTTCGTGCAGTCGATCCGGGGCTACCTCGAATTTCCTGCCACCCTGTTCGTGGAGTAAGCGATGGAGACGATCAATACGACATTGCTGATCATCGGTGGCGGCCCGGCCGGCTACGTGGCGGGCATCCGCGCCGGCCAGTTGGGCATTCCGACCGTCCTCGTCGAAGGCGCGCAGCCGGGCGGCACCTGCCTGAACATCGGCTGCATTCCGTCCAAGGCGCTGATCCATGCGGCCGACGAGTACGCCAAGACCGTGCACTACGCGGCGCAGACGTCGCCACTGGGGATCAAGGTAGATTCGCCCAGCATCGATCTCGAAAAAACGGTGGCCTGGAAGGACGGCATCGTCAAGCGCCTGACCGGCGGCGTGGGCGCGTTGCTGAAGAAACAGGGCGTGCGTGTGGTACGCGGCTGGGCACGCGTCCTCGACGGCAAGACAGTCGAGGTGCAGCCTCACGAAGGCAGCGGCCAGGAACCGGTGCGCATCCGCTGCGAACATTTGCTGCTGGCCAGCGGCTCGCATGCGGTCGAACTGCCGTTCATGCCGTTCGGCGGGCCGGTGATTTCGTCGACCGAGGCGCTGTCACTGAGCGAAGTGCCGCGCCGCATGGCCGTGGTCGGCGCTGGTTATATCGGTCTGGAACTGGGTACGGCGTTTCGCAAGCTGGGCAGCCAGGTCACGGTTGTCGAGGCGGCCGAGCGCATTCTGCCAGCCTATGATGCCGATTTGGTCAAACCGGTTGCCAGTTCGCTCGAGCGGCTTGGTGTCGAGGTGCGCCTGGCCACCTCGGTGCTGGGTATGGAAGGCGAGCGGGTCAAGGTGCGCGACGCGTCCGGCGTCGAAGCCTATCTCGAGGCTGACCGCGTACTGGTGGCCGTGGGCCGCAAGCCGGCAACCACCGGCTGGGGCCTGGAACATCTGATGCTCGATATGAACGGGCGCGCCGTCAAGGTTGACGAGCAATGCCGCACGTCGATGCGTAATGTCTGGGCGATTGGCGACCTGACCGGGGAGCCGATGCTGGCGCACCGCGCGATGGCGCAGGGAGAGATGGTGGCCGAGATCATCGCCGGCAAGCGGCGCTGGTTCCATCCGGCGGCCATTCCGGCTGTCTGCTACACCGATCCCGAGATCGTGGTGGCCGGCATGTCCCCTGGCGAGGCGGCAGCGGCCAACATCGACGCCATCAGCGCGAGCTTCCCGTTCAGCGCCAACGGGCGGGCGATGACTATCGAGAGCACGGACGGTTTTGTCCGCGTCGTCGCGCGCAAGGACAATCACCTGATCCTGGGCTGGCAGGCGGTGGGCGTCGGCGTGGCCGAACTGGCGGCAGGCTTCACGCAGTCGATCGAACTGGGCGCGCAACTGGAAGACGTCGCGCGCACGATCCACGCCCATCCTACTCTCGGTGAAGCGGTGCAGGAAGCAGCGCTGCGCGCGCTGGGCCACGCACTGCATATCTGATGCAGGCGCCGTCCCGTCCAGGGACGGCGCTTCAGCCCTTTTTTCCTCTTATTGCCGGTGACTGGTTACGCGCTGGTGGCCGGCGCGACGCGGGGCCGCTTGGACAGCGCGGTGCCAAGGCGCAACGCCGCAGCGACGGCCTCGTCGATCGGCGGCTCGTAGTTGCATGCGATCCAGCGCATCGCAATATGGATCACACCACCGATAACGCCTGCCTGCAGCAATTCGTCGTCCAGCAGATCCGGCGCCACCAGGCGCGTGACAGCCAGACCAAATTCGCGCAGCGATTCGTCGAAGGTACGGTCCACGGCAGCACTCACACCACGGATCTCGACGAGGAAAACACGTGCTGAGCGGGGGTCGCGCTGAATCGAAGAGAAATAAGCGTAGAGCATGGCTCGCGAGCGCGCAATCCTGCCACCGCGCGCAGATTCTCCGGCCAGCAGCACTCGTTCACGCACCAGATCGGTGATGAAATTGTAGCTGTCGATCAGGAGCATTTCGCTATTCGCGAATGATTCGTAGAAGTAGCGCTCGGTGAGACCCGCGGCGTCGCAAACAGCCTTGACGGTCGCGTTGTGATAGCCCCGCTCGCCATATACGCTGATGGCGCCGGCAATGAGGCGGTTACGCCGGTCGGCGCGACGCTGCTCAGGCGTCTGTCCGCGATAGGAGCGAGTGTTTGATATCTCTTGAGTCATTGCAACATTCTGACACATTATCACTAATAATGATGACAATCTGCCATGTCAGTCATTGCAACGGGGTCAAGGGCGTGACACTCCCACGGGCCTCTGATTTTCGCCAGCGGACAGGAGTCAATTGACACGACTGCTGTTCAATTTCCCTATGCAAACTGGGTATTTGCACCCAATCCCATGGGCGCACCGGAACCCTATCCGATCGAAGGCATCAACCGTTGATAGTATGCTCTCGACTTTGGCCGAACACCGTTATCTGGCAGACAAGGTGACCAGGTTCATTCTAGTCCACCCTTGTCACTCCAGCGAGCCTTAACGGAACTCTCGCGGGGCGGGGGCGGACGCTGCAACGCGATCCGCCAGCCCCGCAGCAGGTCATTGCTTATTTGTTGTCCGCACCTTTCCCAGCGCGGTCGCTGTTACCGGCAGCGGCGACCTGGCTGCCTTGCGTGCCATTCTCGTCGGCCTTGCCCTGGAAACCTTCATCGGCCTGTTCTTCGGTCGAGCCGCCTGCCAGCAAATCATCGGTGCGACCGAGCTGTTGCAATCCGCCGCCAGCCGTTTCGGCCTCGCTTTCGCTATTCGTTCCCGGCGCTGCCTGCTTGCTGCCGCTACCGGCGACGTCGCCGGTCGAACCAGCGCCCATGGTGGCAACACTGGTCGTGCCGGTGGTGAGCTGGTCCCAGTTACGGCCCTTGACGTCCTGATCCTTGTTGTCGTTATCGATTGGCATGCGGTGCTCCTGATGTGTGATGGATGCAGCTATCTTATGCCGATCGTACGCCGCCGCCATAGGCGTGTGCGCCCGTTTGCTGTAGGACTTGGGGCACTCAGTGGCGGGCCGCCACTGAGTGCGCGTCAACTCTCGCTTTGGCAGCCTGAGCCGCTGCTAGAATGCCCGGCTGACGGGATCACGGGAAGGAACAGGCATGGGGATCGGTGTGTTGTGCGGCTTGCTGGCTGGCGCCATGTGGGGCATCGTGTTCATTGCGCCGGCCTTTCTGGCCGCGTTCACACCGCTGCAACTGACCGTCGGGCGCTATCTGGCCTACGGCGCCATCGCCCTCGTGCTCCTGGGCCCGCGCCTGCGCGACCTCCTCGCCAGCCTGTGCCGGGCCGACCTGTACGCGCTCGCGCGCCACGCGCTGGCCGGTAACCTCGTGTATTACGTGCTGCTGGCGTATGGCGTGCAGTATGCGGGGGTCGGGCCGACCTCGCTGATCGTCGGCATGGTGCCGCTGGTGGTCACGCTGCTCGGTCGTCATGACCATGGCGCCGTGCCGCTGCGGCGCATGCTGGCCCCGTTGCTGCTGGTCGCGGTCGGCATCGCCTGCATCAACATCGACACGTTCATGCATGCACCGGTCGATGCCTCCGGCATCGCCATCGCGGGCGGCGTGCTGTGCGCCACTGGCGCCTTGCTGTGCTGGAGCTGGTACGCGCTCGACAATGCGCGCTACCTGAAGAACAACCCGCGCTTTAGCAGCGGCGAATGGTCGGCGCTGTACGGCCTGGCCACCGGCGTGTTGTCCCTGGTGCTGGCACCGTTCGCGTTCTGGGATGCCGGCGGGCCCGTGGCGGGCGAGCGCGACTGGACCGTGTTCTGGGTCTGCAACGCCCTGCTGGCGCTGGGGGCGTCGGTCATTGGCAATCATTTCTGGAACGTGGCGAGCCGCCGCGTGCCCGTCACGCTGACGGGCCAGCTGATCCTGTTCGAAACATTGTTCGCGCTGCTGTACGGCTGCATCTATCGCGGCGCCGGGCCACGGCCACTGGAACTGGCGGCAATCGCGCTGCTGATCGCCGGCGTGGCCTGGTCGGTCAGACTGCACGGCGCCGTCGGGAATGACAAAATCATCAGTCCTGATGCCGAGCTTCATTGACAGATTATTCAGTCAACGCGCCGACCGTTGCGTACAGGTGTCATTTTTGTTCAATTAACTTTCCGGGACTATTTCGCCTCAGGATGTACTGCTAGACTCTCGGGCGTGGAATTGCCCAGCGCAATTTAATTTACCACAAAGAACAACATCGGACATGCGTTGGCCACGACGGGCACGCATCCGTCCCACCGGGAGTCTTCGCAATGACAGCAACACCAGTCCGCCCAGCGCACACGCTGCTGGCTGCGGCCGTATCCAGTATCGTCTGCAGTATCGCCACGGCGCAAACCGTCCCTGTCCAACACGGCGGAGATGACACCGGCCTGGAAATGCCGGAAGTCGTCGTCACCGCGCAGCGCACCGAATCGCTGGCGTCGCGTACGCCGCTCGCGATCAGTGTCCTGTCCGGCGAACAGCTGCGCGATCTCGGCGCCGACAGCCCCGGCACCATCGGCCCGCGCCTGCCGAATGTGTATATCGACCAGGCGTTCTCGGGCCTGCGTCTGACGATCCGCGGCATCAGCAACAGCGACACCACCGACAAGGGCGATCCGTCGGCCGCCTTCATGCTCGACGGCGTGTATATCGCACGGCCTGCCGCCCAGAGCGGCAACTTTCTGGACATCGACCGCGTCGAAGTACTGCGTGGCCCGCAGGGCACGCTGTATGGCCGCAACACGACCGCCGGCCTGGTCAACGTGATCTCGAACCTGCCGACCGATCGCTTCGAGGGCGCCATCGGGTTCGAGGCGGGCACCTACGACAGGCGCAAGATCGACGGCGTCATCAATGTGCCGGTGAACGACATGCTGGCGCTGCGCGCTGCCTTGAGCAAGCTGACGCATGACGCCTACCTGAACAACGGCCAGGGCACGCTGCTGCGTCCCGGCATGGACCAGGACGACCGTGACGCGCGCCTGAGCGCGAAGCTCGCACTGGGCCGCGACGCCACGCTGGTGCTGCGCTACGATCACGGCCAGGCCAAAGGCAATAACGACCGCTTCGTGCCGGACACGAACTTTTACACCGGCGTGGCCAGCGGCACGCCCGTGTACCGCGACAGCACGACCGACGAACGCCTGACCAACAGCTTCCGCCCGCCGAACATGACGCCCGTGCAGGGCTGGCAAGACCGCGTGGCACAGGGCTGGTCCGCCGACCTGCGCTGGGATCTGGGGCCCGCCACCCTGTATTACCTGGGCGCGCGGCGCAAGCTGGACCAGGAACTGCGCCAGAACTACTATTACCGCGTGGCCCCGCGACTCGCCCTTGGCGTGATCAACAACTACGACAGCCACAACGAGCAGGATTCGCACGAGCTGCGCCTGGCCACCAATGGCGCCGGCCCGCTCAGCGCCCAGGGCGGCTTCTACTACTTCAGCGAAACGTCCGACACGTCGTATGCGTTCCAGGGCCTGCAAGCGGTCGGCCTGCCGCCGTACTACGCGTTTCCGCTCGTGACCGAAGCGCGCAGTCGCGCCGTGTTCGGCCAGCTGACCTGGCGCGTGATCGACGGCCTGCGCCTGACCGCCGGCGCGCGCCGTACCGAAGACGACAAGGACCGCGTCGGCTCCACCGATTTCCGGCAAGGGCCCGTGTTCAACGCCGCCACCGACCGGCGCCTGCTCAACGCGGCCGAACTGAATACCGCGCGCACGACCTGGCGCCTGGGTCTCGACTACGACCTGCTCCCCACCACGCTGCTGTATGGCAGCCTGGCCACCGGCTACAAGGCGGGCGGCTTCAACGATGGCTGCATCGCCGGCACGACCGCGCTGGGCATCGCCTGCCCGGCGGCAGTGGCCGTGCCGGAAAGCGCGCTGTACTACCAGCCGGAAGAACTGCGCGCCTGGGAAGCGGGCGTCAAGTCGCGCCTGTGGGGTGGCCGCGTTACCGTCAACGCCGCCGCCTTCGTGTACGACTACACGAATCTGCAACTGAGTGGCACCGCCATCGTCTCGGGCGCCCCGCGCATCCTGACCGGCAATGCCGGCGTTGCCCGCTCGCGCGGCCTGGAACTCGATGGCGACATCCGCGTCGGCAGCAACGGGCGCCTCAGCTACGGCGCGACCGCACTCGACGCGCATTACGTGACGTACAACCCGACCCCCACCGCGTCATGGGCCGGGCGCAAGCTCGATCGCGCGCCGAGCCATGTCTATACGCTCGGCTACGAGCACCGCTTCGGCGTGTTTGGCGGGCAGCTGCATGCAGGCGTGTTCTCGCGCCGCAGCGCCGAGTATGTAATCACGATCCCGAGCCAGCTGCTCGAATACCGGATCCCGGCGCACACGACCACCGACGCCACGCTGCGCTACGCCCCGGCCGGCGGCGCCTGGAGTCTGCTGGCGCGCGTGCGCAACCTGGAAAATTCGGTGCGCCCGTCGCTGATCGACAGCTTCGGCATGACCACACCGACGGCGCCCCGCACCGCCGACGTGCGCCTCGATCTGCGCTTCTGATCCGCAGATCAAGCCCCGGACGTCGCAAGGAACGCCGATGGACCGCATGCCGCCCGAATTGCTCTCTCCAACGCTGCGCGCCAACGCTGCTCACGCGCCTGGCCGGACGGGCTGCAAGGCCTGATCAGCCTACGTAGCCTGGTAGCAGGCGCCATGGGCGCAATTCGGTGCCAACTAAAAGTTACACCAAGGAATCACAATACTGTTGCTGGCAGGGATGACCTGCTAAACTGTCAATACCGCAACATCCCCCGTCAACACAGGGGCGCTGACGTCATCTCAACCAGACAGTTTGCGCCTCGCACCGATGAATCCGAAGATGATGCTCACGCCAACTGTCCTGCCCCGTCTTGCTGCAGCTCCCGGCGGCGCCGTGCTGCTGGCGCTGCTGCTGCGCGCCTGGATACTGGTGACCTGCAGCATCGTGTTCGTGTTCCGCCTGCTGTTTCGCTGGCAGCCGATGCCTGCTGTCGCAGCCAGAGGTGCGGCATGACGCGCTGGATGCGGCGCGCCATGTGCGCGCGGATGGCTTCCTTTGCCTGCCTGGTGGCGCTGCTCGTGCTGGGCATGATGGCCGCGACGCCAGCCGTGGCCCAGACCTTGCACCTCACGCGCGACGCCGACGTTGTCGATGCCTGGCCGGCCGTGACGACCCTGGCCGATCCCGCCAACGCACTCGACGCCCCTGCCGCACTGGCCGCCGGGGCGCGCTTTGCGCGGCCAGCGACCGCCGACGCCAGCCTGGGCATGCAGCCGGGGACGACCTGGGTCCGGATCCCCGTTGCGGTGGCGCGCGACGCCACCAACGGCTGGGTGATGCAGATCGATTTCGCGCTGCTCGACGAGGTCGACGTCTGGGTGCGCTTCCCCGACGGCCTGCGCAAGATCGCCAGCGTCGGACGCATGCAGCAGCAGTCGGGCGACGCGCTCAAGGGCCGCGTGCCCGGCGCCGTGCTGCGCCTGACGCCGGGCACAAATTACACCGTGCTGTTGCGCGTGAAAACGGTCGGCCCCAAGATCCTGCCGATCAGCTTCAGGCAGCCCGACGCTGTCCTGTCGGCCGAACTGGGCGAGCAGCTGATGCAGGGCATCCTGCTGGGCCTGCGCCTGACGCTGATCCTGTACGCGCTGGGCCAGTGGTATGCGCTGCGCGAACCGCTGTTCGGCAAATACGCGCTGCTGGCCACCGGCGTCACGCTGTATTCGGCCGCCTGGTTCGGCATCGCCGGCCAGTATCTGTATCCGGGCAATGCCTGGCTGCTCGAACACGGCGCGGGCCTGGCCTCGATCATGGCCTCGTGCGGCGCCTACCTGTTCGTCGAGCAGTCGCTCGCGCGCCCCGGCCAGGACCGCATCTTCAGCCGCATGATGAAAACGCTGGCCGCGCTGTGCCTGGTCACCGCGATCGGCTTCGCCGCCGGCGTCATCAACCACAAATTCCTGGTCCTGATCGTCGGCACGCTGGGCATCATGCCCATGCTGCTCGGCCTGCCCGGTGCCTACCGGCGCGCGCGGGCCGGCGACGCCGTCGGCATTTACTTCCTGGTCGGCTGGGCGGTGGCATTCGCGGCCGCGTTCGTCACCGCGCAGCTCATCAACGGCAAGCTCCCGGCGAACTTCTGGACCATGCACGCGCTGGTCTTTGGCAGCACGTTCGACATGCTGGTGTTCATGCGCATCCTGGCGCTGCGCACCGAGGGGATGCAACAGGCAATGCTGCGCGCCGAAGCCAGCACCCGCATGAAATCGGAATTTCTGGCCAATATGAGCCATGAAATCCGCACGCCGATGAACGCCATCATCGGCATGAGCCGGCTGGCCCTGATGAGCGAGCCGGCGCCGCTGCTGCGCAATTACCTGAGCAAGATCCTGGGCGCGAGCGAGCACCTGATGGGGATCATCAACGACATCCTCGACTTTTCCCGCATCGAAGCGGGCAAGCTGCAGGTGGAAGCGGTGCCGTTCGACCTCGACGAGATGCTCGATCATCTGGCGAGCCTGACCGGCGTGAAGACCGACGCCAAGGGCATCGAACTGATCTTCCGGGTCGGCCCCGGCGTGCCGCAGCGCCTGATCGGCGACCCGCTGCGCCTCGGCCAGATCCTGATCAACCTCACTGGCAATGCCGTCAAGTTCACCGAGCGCGGTGAAATCGTGGTGGCCGTCGAGGTGCAGCAGGTCGACGACAGCAGGATCGTACTGGCCTTCACGGTCAGCGACACCGGCATCGGCATGACGCCCGAGCAGCTGGCGCGCCTGTTCGTCTCGTTCAGCCAGGCCGACAGCTCGACCACGCGCAAGTACGGCGGCACGGGCCTGGGCCTGTCGATCTCGCGCCAGCTGGTCGAACTGATGGGTGGCGAGATCGCGGCGCGCAGCACGCCGCACGTCGGCAGCAGCTTTACCTTTACCGTGCAGCTGGAGATCGCCGAAGGGCATGCGGCGGCCAGTGCGGTACGCAAGGCGCTGTTGCTGGACGTGCGCGCGCTGGTCGTCGACGACAGCGCCACCGCGCGCGGCGCGCTGGCCGAAATGCTCGCCGGCCTGGGCGTGCACGCCGATACGGCCGCCTCAGGCGAAGAATGCCTGGCGCTGCTGGCGCGCGCCGCGCGCGACGGGGCGCCGTACCAGATCGTGCTGATGGATTACGTCATGCCGGGCCTGGACGGCATCCAGACCATCCACCGCATTCACCGGCATGCCCACGAACAGGGCGACATGACGCCACCGCCGGCGATCCTGATGATCTCGGCCTGCACGCGCGAGACCGTAATGCAGGAGCAAGGCCAGAGCGACCTGCCGGTCAATGCATTCCTGCACAAGCCGGTCGGCCCGGCGCTGCTGTACCACAGCCTGTTGCAGGTGCTGCACCCGCAGCTGGGCGCGGCAGAAACGGTCGACAACTACCTGCCGGCGCTGGCCGACCTGCCGCGCCTGGATGGCGCGCGCATCCTGCTGGCCGAGGACAACGACAACAACCGCGAAGTCGCCCTCGACTTCATGGCCGCCGCGCGCATGCAGGTCGATATCGCGCTCAATGGCGTCGACGCGGTGCGCATGGCGCGGGCCGGCGATTATGACCTGATCCTGATGGACATCCAGATGCCCAGGATGGACGGCTTGACGGCCACGCGCGAAATCCGGCTCGACCCGCGTCTGCGCACGTTGCCGATCGTGGCCATGACGGCGCATGCGCTGGCCAGCGACCGCGCCCAGAGCCGCCAGGCCGGCATGAACGACCATGTCGTCAAGCCGATCGACCCCGACCTGCTGTTTTGCACGCTGCTCAAATGGATCGATCCGGTGCGCCTGAAGGGCCGTCCGGTGCCGCAGGCCATCCGGCCCGCCAGGTCCGCCCCGTCCGCCATGCAGCAGGTGTCCGGCCGGCCGCTGCCGGCGGTGCCGGGCATTGACTGGCGCATGGCGCTCGAGAACGTCGATGGCCAGCGCAGCCGCCTGGAAAAGCGCGCCGGCAGTTTCATCCGCGAATACGCCAGCGCCCCGCGCATCCTGCGCGACGCGCTGCAGGCCGGCGACCATCCGCGCCTGCAGGCGCTGGCGCACAACCTGAAGTCGAGCGCCGCCTATGTGGGCGCGTTTGAACTCAGCAGCACGGCCGCACGCCTCGAGCAGGACCTGCGCGCCGGCCAGTTCGACCGCGTCGGCGTCCAGGTGCCGGCCCTCGTGAACGCAGCCGACACGGTGCTGTCCGGCCTGGCCCAGATGGCGGCGCTGGCATTGCCGCAAGCGGGCGACCCGGAAGCACTGTCGCTGGTGATCGCGCGCCTGGACGGCTACCTGCGCAGCGACGACGCGCGCGCCGAAGACGCCCTGGCGCAGCTCGAGTCGCTGCTGGGGGCGGGGACGCACGCCGATCCCGTCGAACAGGCACTGGGCGCCGTGCGGCGCGCTGTGGCCGAGATCGAATATGCTGCCGCACTGGGGCCACTGGCGGCCCTGGGCGCGCAACTCGATCCGAGTCTGGAGGAGAGCCGATGAATATCGATCAGCAGCAGAAAGTGCTGGTCGCGGACGACGACGCGATCAACCGCGAAGTGCTGGGCGAACTGCTCAAGCCCGACTACACGGTGGTGCTGGCCCGTAACGGCGCGCAGACGCTGGAACGCGCCGGACGCCATCTGCCCGACCTGATTTTGCTCGACGTGATCATGCCCGACATGGACGGCTACGAAGTGCTGCGCCGGCTGCGTGGCGATCCGCAGACGGCGCACATCGCCATCATCTTCATCTCGGGGCTGGACCGGCCCGAAGACGAAGCCAATGGTCTCAAGATGGGCGCGTCGGACTACATCGTCAAGCCGTTCAACCAGACGGTCGTGATGGCGCGCGTGGCGCTGCACCTGCAGGTGGTGCGCCAGCGCCGGATGCTCGAGCGCCTCGCGAATATCGACGGCCTGACCGAACTGGCCAACCGGCGCCGCTTCGACGAAGTCTATGAGCAGGAGTGGCAACGCGCCTGCCAGAGCGGGCGGCCGCTGTCGCTGGCCCTGCTCGACATCGACGCCTTCAAGCAGTTCAACGACCGCTACGGCCACCCGGCGGGCGACCGCGCACTGCGCTCGGTGGCGCGCACCACCGGCGCAGCCATGCACCGGCCGGGCGACCTGGCGGCGCGCTATGGCGGCGAAGAACTGCTGCTCCTGATGCCCGAGACCGATGCCCAGTCAGCACATGCGATCGCCGAAGAGCTACGCGCGGCCATCGCCGGCCTGGCGATCCCGCACGAAGCGTCGAGCGTTGCGCCGGTACTGACCGTCAGCATCGGCGGCGCCACGTTCGACCCTGCCGGCAACGAGCAACTGTTCGAGCTGTTCGAAGCGGCCGACGCCCAGCTCTATCGCGCCAAGCAAGCCGGGCGCGATCAGGTGTGGTGGCGCGCGCTGGCGCTGGTGGCGGCGTCGGCTTAGCCAGCTGGCTGGCGTGGTTTGACCTGAAAGCGGCGGCAAGCCGGGGTCGGCCAGGCTCGGCCTGGCCTCGCCGGCAGCCATCAACCGTTCAGGTCTTGCTACGCGACTTGAATGTCGCCACGCGGTACAGATACCAGCCGAGCAGGCCGATCAGGACTGCCTTCGACACCGGATCCACATACTCGGCCACACGCTCGTACTGGCTCTCGAGCGCATAGCCGGCGCCGGTGAGGATGCCGGTCCAGATCAGCGAACCGATCGTCGAGAACAGCAGGAACTGGCCCATCGACATCTTGGCCAAGCCGGCCGGCACCGAAATCAGCGTGCGGATCGCCGGGATCAGCCTACCCAGCAGCACCACTTTCCTGCCATGCTTTTCGAAGGCGTCCATCGCATGCTCGATGTCGCCGTGAGTGACGGTCATCCAGCGCGCGTGCTTGTCGGCGAACGCTTCGAGGCGCTCCTTGCCATACACCTTGCCGGCGTAGTACCAGGGCAAGGCGCCCGCCACCGATCCGGCGGTACCGGCCAACAGCACGCCGACCACGTTCAAGTCACCGCGCGCAGCGACGAATCCGGCAAACGGCATGATCAGCTCGGATGGAATCGGGGGAAAGATGTTTTCCAGCGCCATCAGCGCGAAGACGCCGAGATAGCCGCTCTTTTGCATGAACTCGGTGATGAACTCGAACACGGGACGTACTCCATATGATTGGGCAGTCCGTACGATACCAATTTTCAAACAAGGCATCTGTTCTGCTGCGCACGCACGGCGCGCGTGCCCGCCAGCCGTGCCGCTAGAATCAGACTGCTATTTTTCGCGCCCGGGGCTTGGTGGCGCCGGCGCTTGCCGCTACCATGGCTCGATACCGATTCCAGGATGCCTACTTGCTCAAGCTCAGCCTCGACGCCCTTCAGATCATCGACACCATCGCCCGCCGCGGCTCGTTCGCGGGCGCGGCCAAGGAATTGTTTCGCGTGCCGTCCACCATCTCGTACACGGTGTCCAAGCTCGAGGACGACCTGGGCGTGCGCCTGTTCGACCGCTTCGGGCCGAAAGTCACGCTGACGCCGGCCGGCCAGGCATTGCTCAAGGAAGGCCGCTACCTGCTGCGCGCCGCTGGCGACCTGGAGTCGCGCGTGCGGCGTGTGGCCTCGGGCTGGGAAACGGACTTTGCGATCGGGATGGATTCGGTGCTGGGCGCGGGTGGCCTGCAGAAGGACATCGAAGACTTTTACCAGGTCGCCGACCACACGCGCCTGCGCATCGTGCGCGAGTCGCTGGGTGGTACCTGGGACGCCCTGCTCGACCGCCGCGTCGACCTGCTCGTGGGCGCTGCCGGCGACGGGCCGTCGGGCGGCGGCTACACGGCCGAACCGATCGGCACGAGCAGCTTCGTGTTCGCGGTCGCGCCGCACCATCCGCTGGCAGCGCTGGACCACGCGCTCGACAAGGCCGATCTGCTGCCATACCGCGCGATCACGGTATCGGATTCGGCGCGCGTGCTGGGCGCGCGCACCGTGGGCATCCTGTTCGGACAGGCCACGCTGGCCGTGCCCGACATGCGCACCAAG
The DNA here is from genome assembly GCF_024753205.1 of Massilia aurea. Lineage (GTDB taxonomy): Bacteria > Pseudomonadota > Gammaproteobacteria > Burkholderiales > Burkholderiaceae_D > Telluria > Telluria aurea. The sequence continues at coordinate 198,683 of NZ_JANUGZ010000001.1, forward strand.
TACGAATTCCAGGTGCAGGGGCTGGGATTTGGCTTTCTGCCCGAGGCCTGGGCCAGGCCGGCGATCGCGCGTGGCCAGCTCATCGAAAAACAGGTGGTGGAACCCAAGCCCGACGAAACCTTTTATCTGGCCTGGCGCAGCACCGAGGACGGCGCGGCGCTCACCTGGTGGATCGACCGGATGCGCACGAGTTCACCGTTCGCCCGCATGGCCGTCGATCCGTGTGCGAGCGCGTAAACGACGAGCCGCCCCGGGCCCGGGGCGGCGTTACTGCCTGAAAATATTTACTGCGGCAGATCGAACACCAGCACTTCCGCTGCCTCGGCCTGGCCCAGCGTGACCGCCGGTTCACCGGTGATCCTGAGTGCGTCGCCACCACCGAGCGCCACGCCGTTGACCGTGATCTGGCCACGAATCACGTGGACATACGCCTGGCGGCCATCGGCCAGCGCATGGGTCGCCCCATCGGCGCCGTTGAAAATGCCCGCATGGATCGATGCATCCTGGCGGATCGAGACTGAGCCATCGCGGCCATCGTTCGACGCCACCACGCGCAGCTTGCCGGTCTTCGAGGCCGTGTCGAAGTGCTTTTCTTCGTAGCGCGGCTCGGCGCCGATCTCGTTCGGCTCGATCCAGATCTGCAGGAAGTGCACGCCTTCGGTTTTCGAACCATTGAATTCACTGTGCACGACACCCGTACCGGCGCTCATGACCTGCACGTCGCCGTAGCGCAGCACCGAGCCGTTGCCCATGCTGTCCTTGTGCGCCAGGGCGCCTTCGAGCACGTACGAAATGATTTCCATATTGCGGTGACCGTGCGAATCGAACCCGCGACCGGCTTCTACATGGTCATCGTTGATGACGCGCAGCGGGCCGAACCCCATGTGTTTCGGATCGTGATAATGACCGAACGAAAACGAGTGCTGCGAGTTCAACCAGCCAAAACTGGCGCCACCACGTTCATTGCTTTTACGGACGTTCAACATCATGTGCTCCTTTTGTGAGGTGATCATCGAGCTGCTCGAATCTGGTTGTCCCTATTGACAGCGACCGGCTATTGCCTTGATCTCGATGCGATGGAGCCATTATGCACCGCCCCTCCCCACTTGAAAAACGAGTTATCTGCAAGGCTATCGTCGATATTTTCGATGATACATACCGTGCGGGTAGCTGCGCACGATTGAATCGCAACGGCTTGCCGTGGCGTACTCAGGTAGCATATTTACAACTATGCACATCACCTATTCCACCGCGTCCAAGCTCCCGGACGCACTCACCATCGATGGCGTCACCACAGACTGGGATTTCACGCCGTCGCCCGTCATGCGCTGGGAGCGGCGTCAGATGGCAGAGCGCTTTGCGCGCGCCGTCCACCGGCGCCCGGCCTCGCACGTCGTCGTACCGGCCAGCGCGCAGAAGGCGTGGATCGTGTACTTCCTGTTTGCGCCGGACGGCGTCCTGCAGTCGGCGCACCGCTTTACGCTGGCGCGGCTGCGCGAAGAAGGCTTGCCGATTCTCGTGGTGTGCAGCTGTGCGGACAAATCCCGCATGCCCGCCGATTTGCCTGCCCTGTGCGATGCGCTGTTGTGGAAAGCGACGCCGGGCTACGACTTTTCGGCCTACACGCTGGCGCTACGCCATCTCAGCCGCCGCTCGCCGGGCGCCGACGTCATCGTCATGAACGACTCGGTGTTCGGGCCGTTCACGCCGCTGCGGCCCGTGCTGGACAGCAGCCGCTGGGACCTCACGGGGTTCACGGCGTCGAGCGAACTGACCAACCACGTGCAATCGTATGCCTTTTGCCTGCGCGACGTGACGCCGGCACGCATGGCGCGCCTGGCCACAGTGTTCTTTCCGTTCGGCGCCCTGAGCGCGCCGCAGGACGTGATCGCGCTGCAGGAGACGCGCATGGCGCGCGTGGCCGCGCGCTCGATGACGGTCGGCGCGCTGTGGTTCAGCGACGCCACCCGGGTCCACAACCCGACCCTCGTCAAGCCGATGGAACTGCTCGATGCCGGCTTCCCGTTCCTCAAGCGGGCCTTGCTGACCAAGAGCAGCAACTACATCGAACGCGACGTCGTGCTCGAGCGGCTCGCACGTCGCGGCCACCCGCTCGACGTTTGACGCGTGATAGTTTGACGCGTGATACCGCGGATCAGAACTTCACGGCCGCGCGCGCGTAGTAATAACCACCGTTGATGCCATACGGCGAGAAGCCCGGGTATATCGTCACCGCACCGTTGTCCAGATTGGCGCGCTGTTCGGCCAGCGTCAGTGGGTTGACCTTGTCCGGGTACTCGTTGAACAGGTTGTTCGCGCCCAGCGACAGGCTCCAGGCCTTGCTGATCTGGTAGCTCACTTCCAGGTCGGTCAGCAGGCTGGCCTTGATCCGGTTCTCGCGATACACCGCGCCGTCGGTCGAGAACTGTTCGGACGATTTGCCGAAGTAGTTCTCACGCAGGTTCACGGTCCAGTCACCCATGCGCCACAAGCCGCCCAGATTCAACCGCACCTTGGGCGAGGCCGTTTCCAGATGCGAGATCGCGGTGGCGTCGAGCAGCGTCTGCGCGCCCAGCTGCGTTGGCGCCTGGTTGATCTTGATGACCTCGACCTTGTTGTAGTTGGCCGCGGCCGACCAGTCCACGCGGCCGTAAGCGCCGTAGTTGCTGCTCAGGGTGGCGACGATTTCGGCGCCGCGGCTGCGGGTATTGACCGCATTGGTGAAGATGTTGATACCGGTCTGCACGACGGTCGGATCCAGCACATTGCCATTGGCCAGGATCGCCGCCGTGACGGCCGGCGAATTGATCGCGCCACCCGAACCATACAGCGAGCCGCTGCCGACGATGCGGTCGCGGATCGTGATCTGGTAAGCGTCGAGCGTGACGGACATGCCGGCCACCGGATTGAGCACCAGGCCAGCGCTGATATTGGTCGACGCTTCGGGCTTCAGGCCATCGATGCCTACCAGGCGCGCGCCCGGCGAATTCGGCGCCAGTTGCACGAACGCGCTGCGTGGCGACACGTTGGTCGCCGAATAGAACGATTCGGCCAGTGTCGGCGCGCGAAAGCCATTGCTGTAGGTAGCCCGCACGGCCACGTCCGGCGTGAAGTCGTAGCGGCTCGTGAGCTTGCCGACCTTGGCGTTGCCGAAGTCGCTGAAATCCTCGAAACGTCCGGCGATGTCGACCGTCCAGCCGGTCACGGGCTGCACGGCGATATTCGCGTAGACCGCCTTGTTGTTGCGGCTGTGTTTGCCGGCGTCGGTCAGCGAGAAGCCCGGGAACGATTGCGCCCCTTCCTTGTAGCGCGATGCGGCGTCGCCTGCAACGATTGCGTAGGTGTCGCGGCGGTGCTCAAGGCCCAGCGCCAGCGTCAGCGGCGTGGCCATGCCGGCGTCGAACTCGCGCCGCAGGTCGAGGTTGTTGGTCCACTGGCTCGCCTGGAATTCACCGGCCTTGAAGGACAGCGGTGTCGCGCCCGTATCGGCAAACAGCGAGATATTGGCCGAATTGGCCACGCCCAGCTTGGCCACGTCCTTGCCGTAGGTGCTGGATACATCCCAGTTCCAGTTGCCGAACACCTTGCCCTTGAGGCCGAACGTGAACGCATAGTCTTCTTCGTCGAACGTCTCCTGCGGGCTGAAACCCAGCGGGTAGATCGCGGGCAGGCGGTTGGGCATGCGGTAGTTCTCGAACGCGCGCGCTTCCTTCTTGCCGTAGGTGGCAAAGCTGTACAGCTCGGTGTCGCCGCCCAGGTCCACACCGAAATTGGCGGCGAAGATGTGCTGGCGGTACTGGGCGTCGCCCTGGATCTTGTTCAGGTACGGGTAGCCCGGCGCATTGACGAGCGACGGCATCGCCGCCATCGTCGCCGGATCGACCACACGCGGATCGATCCCGCCACGCTCCGAGAAGCCGTGGTACTTGGTTTCCGCTGTCAGCGAGAGATAAGCATCGGTGAACGGGGTCAGGCCGATATTGGCCATGCCGTCGCCCGTGTGCCCGCCGCCGTCCATGTAGCCACCGCCATTCACGTTGGCGCTGCCGCCACGGTAATTGGACTTGAGGATGATGTTGATGACGCCGGCAATGGCGTCGGTGCCGTACTGCGCGGCCGCGCCGTCCTGCAGCACTTCGACGCGCTCGATTGCCGCTACCGGAATGAAGTTCAGGTCGGCCGCGGCGCCGCCCTGGAATGCGCCGGCCAGCACGGCCAGGTTGGCGGTGCCGTGCCGGCGCTTGCCGTTCACCAGCACGAGCGTGTTGTTCGGCGACAGGCCGCGCAGGCGCGCCGACAGCGTCATCGCTGCCATGTCGCTGCCGAAGGACTGGGCATTGAGCGACGGCAGGTTCTGGGCCAGGGCCTGGATCAGGTCGGGCTGGCCGGTGCGGGCCAGCGACGATGCGTCCAGAACCTGGATCGGCGAGGCGCTGTCCTCGACCGTCAGGCCGGCGGCGCGCGTGCCCGTGACGATCACGACGCCGGTACTGGCAATCGCAGGGACATCGGGCGCGACGGCGGCCACCGCAGCGGTGTCGACAACTGAGTCGACAGCGGGATCGACCGCCTTGTCGGCGGCGTAGGCCGCCACGCCCCATGACAGCAAAGCGGCGGCGACACTGGTATGAATGATGGTCTTGTACATGGTGGTTCCCTGGTTGGCGTGATCTGTTATAGGTATGGTTGGTGTGGCCCTATACGGGCCGCGCCGCTTACTTCTTCGCTGCCACGACTTCGATTTCCACGAGCCAGCCGGGATTGCTCAGGCCCGCCACCTGCATCACCGCGCGCGCCGGCAGGTTGGGCTGGGCGCCGCCGAAGAACTGGGTATAACCGGCCATGAAGCCGGTGACGTCGGCGCGCCCTTTCTGGGCCGGGTCCCCTACCAGAAACACCTGCATCTTGACGACGTCGCCCATGCCCAGCCCCATGCCGGCGAGGATCTCCTTGATCTTCTGGAGCACGCCGACCGTCTGCGTTTTGGTGTCGCCAAAAGCCGCGATGGTGTCGGGGCCGGCCGCCTTGTCGACGATGGGCGGCACCTGGCCACTGATGAAGTGGATCGTCGCGCCGGGCGGCACTGACACGGCCAGGGCGATGGGAAAGTCCGAGTTCGGGATCTTGTGGCGCACGATGTCCGTGGCTGCGGCGCTGGCGATGGCCGGCGCCAGCAGCAGTGCAGCGGCCAGGCACGAGGTAAAGCGGAGAGCGGCAAAGTTCATTGGATCGTCTTTCATGGGCATGGGAAGGAAAGGAGAAACATCAGTGCTTGTTGCCGAAGCGGCTGTCGCCCGCCGGTGCGACCTGCAGCGCCGCGCGCCGCATGGTGACCTCGGCGCCGGTGATCGGCGGCGCGCGGTTGCCCCAGCTGCTGCGCGCATAGGTCAGCACGGCGGCGATATCGGCGTCATCCAGGCTGGTGCTGAAATCGGGCATGCCCCCGCGCCCCTTGAGCAGCACTTCGGCCACGGCGTCGGCCGGCCCGATGGCGACCGGACTGGCCACGAGCGCCGGGAACGCGCCGGGAATGCCGCGGCCATTGGCCTGGTGGCAGGCCGCGCAGTTTTTGGCGAACAGGGCCTTGCCGTCTGCCGGCGCGGGTGCCTGGGCCTGGACCGTGCCAGCCAATGAACAGACAATGACGAGTGCAAGGATTGGACTCTTCATGCGCTGGCCCTCCGGTGCAGCGTCTCGACCTGCTGCCATGCCGATTCGATGGCGCCGGCTTGCCAGCCCGTCAGGTAGCTCAGGTGTTCGCCCGCCAGCAGCACCCGGCGCTCACCATCGAGCAGGATCGGGTAGGCGCTCTTGCGCGCGGCGTCGGTCCATTCGGCCCAGCCGCCCAGGCTGTACTGCACACGGTGCCAGGCAACCGAGAAGCTGCTCTCGTAATTCGCCCGATAGGCAGGAAAGATCTTTTCGCCGGCCGCGAGGGCAAACTCGGTCCGCTCGGCCGTGGTCATTCCGCTCACTTCAATGGCGTCGAGCGCGTAGTGGTAGTAGCCCAGCACGACACCCTTTTTCTGCTGCCAGCCGCCGGACGGCAGCGAGATCGTGTTGATGCCTTTCAGGTCGGTCAGGACGTGGCCGCCGTAGATGTGGTCGTCTTCTTCCCAGAAGCGGCGCCCCATCTGCAGGCCGATCTTGCCGACTGGCGCGTACGGGACGGCCTTGATCGCGGCCTTGAATCCGTCGGAGAAATCGGTGTCGATCATGCGCAGCACCGACAGCGGCACCGTGCACAGGCAATAGTCGGCCGTGACGCGCGAGAGCGCGCCGCTGGCCGTGTCGCGCACGTCGATCGTGACCTTGTCGTCGCCCTGGCGGATGCGCTGGACTTCGGCGTGGTAGCGGATGCGGCCGCCCAGCCGACTGGCGAAGGCGCGCGGGATCGCGTCCATGCCGCCGACCGGCTGGAACATCGTGGCGTGCATCGGGAACTCCTGCACCGCGCTGTAGACCTTGCCGACCCGTGCGGCCAGCAGATCGTGAAACGCCAGCGGATCGGACGGCGTGCCGGCGCCCGGCACCAGCCCCGCGCCGGGGTTGGTGGCAAAGCCACGGCCGCTGCGGCCTTTGTAGGCCAGGTCGCCGGCGTCCAGCGCCCCTTCGCGCTTGAGGTAGTCGAGCAGCAGGCGCTGGTCGTCGCCCGTCAGTTGCGTGTCGAGCGCGTGGCCGGTGACCGATTTGGCCAGCAGTTCGGCGACGTGGCCGCGCATATCGGCCTTGATCTGGGCGCCGCGCAGGCGCTGCTTCGACAGCGGCCCGCCATCCTCGAGGTACACGTACGCATGGTCATTCTCGTTGACCATCACTTCGAGCGGCACCTTGAACTGGCGCGCATAGTAGAGCGTGGACTGGTGATCCAGCGGGATGCGCCACGGGCCGTGGTTGATGTACTGGCCGGCGTCGAAGCGGCACTGCTGGGCCTCGCCGCCCAGTTCGTGCAGCTTGAAGTCCTTGCGCGCGGTCTGGCAGCGCCCACCCGCATAGGGCCGCGCCTCGAGCACCTGGACTTCGTAGCCCAGCTTGCCCAACTCGTAGGCCGCCGTCAGGCCGGCCAGTCCGGCGCCCAGCACGACGACTTTCTTCCCCTTGCCAGAGCCAGCGAGCAAAGGCGGCGTCGTAGTCCGGGAGGCAATCCCCATGCCCCAGGCATTCATCGAGCCCATCAACAGCGCCGAACCGCCAACGGCAGCGGCGCGGTACAAAAACTCACGTCGGGTCAACGACGGTGTCAAACGTTTCATTCCTACCTCCACTTGGCGTTACTGAAAGACCTTGCAACTAATGGCCTATCAGCAATCCCTGTGCCAAGCGACTGATGAAATCGTCAATACGAAAGACATTAAAATAAAGTGCAGCGCCAAATTTGCCGAACGTAAGCCCGGCGTAAGCACAATCTTACGAACAAGATTCAGTAAAGGAGGTTCTCCATTCGTATTGACAATCGTGACGCGCCAGCCCGGATGCACATCGCATGCCGCGTCCATACTTTATTCATCCTGACCCGTCAGGGATCGTGCTTAGCCAGCATATCGACACCGCGCACGTGCCGGGAGCATGCAAAATCGTCACTGCACCGTTGTGGCGTAAAGACGCACTTCATTGGGTGCGATCGATGTCGTCGTGTTCCAGCCAGTAGTTGAACTGGCCATAGCTGGGAATCGCGCCGGGGGGGTAATCGGCGAAGTGCTCGCGCAGCATCTGGCGGTACGCAGCCGGCCGCGAGAAGCGGGGATGGTTGGCGGCAAACTGTGCAGCGGCGGCCAGGAACAGCGCCCGCAGCGCGGCGTCGGTATTGGTGCCCGCATTGGCGCTGCTCGTCGCACCGTTGCGCGGGCGGCCGCGCTTGACGCCGGCACTGGCCGCCCGCGTCTTGCCACGCGCACCGGAGTTGGCGTAATCGGGCAGCAACGCGTCGACCGTCTGGCCGCGCTCCCAGTAGCGGCGCAGGTAGCGCATGAGACTGGCGACGGAGATCCCGTGGGCGCGACTGTAGGCGCTGAGCAGGGCTGCGCGCGGACGCGGAAAATAGAGCTGCGGCAGGTCGTGATGCAGGGCTGTCACGGCATCCCACGCCTTCATCTGCAGCAGGTGGTGTTTGCCGGATGGGGCGTCGATGCGCGGTGCGCGGCAAGGATCGGCGAGCAGCAACCGGGCGCGCCGCGTCGACACGTCCGCCACCAGCACGTGCAGCGGCGTGCTGCGCGGTGTCGCGCTTGGGCGCCGCAGTGCAAAGGTATAGGCCACGGAATGCGTGACGTCGATCCACAGGATCCGCACCAGATGGCCCGGGGGATCGCGGTATTCGAGGACATCGTTATGCAAGAACATCGGCCGCTCCTGGCTTTGAGTTCATTGCTTATATGCAAAGAACGCGCCAGGCACGGTCATGGCGGCCCGCGCCGGGGCCGCCGGTCAATCATTTCTGCGCCAGGATCCATTTCGCCAGCACCTTGGCTTCAGCTTCTGTCACCTGCGGATTGGCCGGCATCGGAATCGGGCCCCAGGTGCCGCTGCTGCCTTTCTGGATCTTCTGGACGAGGCGCGCTTCGGCGCCGGCATCCTTCGCATACTTGGCCGCGACGTCCTTGTAGGCCGGGCCGACCAGTTTGGTGCCGACGGCGTGGCAGGCCATGCAGGCCCGGGCCTTGGCCAGGTCGGCGTTCGCCTGGGCGTCAGGGACGGCGGCGACGGCAAAGGTCGCTGCCAGGGTCAGGGTCAGGTATTTCTTCATGATGCTCCAGTGGCTGGGTTGATCGTACGGCGCAGGCGCCCTGGCGGGCACCACCTGACATCATAGCGGGAAACCCCATTGGCATGCCAACGCGACGGTGAGCTCAGGCGTCCGCGAGGCGCAGGTCGGGGTCGGCCTCGAACACCCCGGCCAGCCAGCTGGCAAATGCCTGCAGGCGGGGATTGGCGATGCGCCCGCGCGGGTACAGCAGGGACACCGGCATCGGCGTCGGGCACATGGCGGGCAGCACGACAGCCAGCGCGCCCTGCGCCACGTGCGTGCGCACCTGGTAGCGCGCCAGTTGCGCCAGTCCCAGCCCCTGCAGCGCGCACAGCAGATTGGCCTCGGCGTCGTTCACGGCAATGCCGCCATCGATGGCCACCCGGACCACGCTCCCCGCGCCCTCCCCCTTCTCTTCACCCGCGAGCGTCCACTCGAACGCGCGGCCGGTGCGCCCCGAGAAATGCACGATCGCATTGTGCTCGGCCAATGCATCGACGGTTGCAGGCGTGCCCCGCCTCGCCAGATAGCCGGGCGTGGCGGCGATCACAAAGCGCATCAGGCCGATCCGGCGCGCAACCAGGCTGGAATCGGGCAAGTCGCCCACGCGCAACGCGCAATCGATGCCTTCGGCGGTCAGGTCGACCAGGCGGTCGCCGAGAATGATCGTCAGGTCAAGCGCCGGAAATGCCTGACGGAACTCACCGATGCGCGGCACCACGATGGCGCGTCCAAGCGCACCCGGCAGGTCGATGCGCAGCCGGCCCTGCATGCGCCCGGCGTGCTCGCCCAGAAAGTCGGCTTCGGCGTCGTCGATGGCGGCCAGGATGGCGTTGCAGTGGGCGTAATAGCGCTCACCTTCGGGCGTCAGTGACAACCGGCGCGTCGTGCGCTGCAGCAGTTGCGCACCCAGATAACGTTCAAGATTCTGAAGCGTCGCCGTCAGCGAGGCGCGTGGCAAGTCCAGCGACTCGGCTGCGCGTGTAAAACTGTTCGCCTCGACGATGCGCACGAACGTCTGCATCGCTTTCACCTTGTCCATGATTGTTCATATAAAGTGAATGGTATAAGCGCATTATGCCCTGATTATCTTCGCCGGCGAACTGGCTAACATGGCGTCATTCCCTCATTCAATCCCATGGAGTTCGCCATGCACACCCCCAGGTCATCATCCATCTCGTCCGGCATGGTCATGCTGCTGGCCGCTGCGGCCGGCATCATCGTCGCCAATCTTTATTATGCGCAGCCGCTTGTCGGCCCGATCGGCGCCGCGCTGGGCTTGCCGCCGGCAGCGGCGGGCCTGATTGTCACGCTGACCCAGATCGGCTACACGCTGGGCCTGCTGTTCATCGTGCCGCTCGGCGACCTGGTGGAAAACCGGCGTCTGATCGTCACCGGCCTGCTTGTCACGAGCGCTGCCTTGCTGGTCGCAGCCACCGCCACCACCGCGTGGGCGTTCCTGCTGGCCGCGCTGACCATCGGCCTGGGTGCCGTGGTGGCTCAGGTGCTGGTGCCGTTTGCCGCGCACCTGGCGCCAGAAGCCACGCGCGGCCAGATCGTCGGCAAGGTGGTCAGTGGCCTGCTGCTGGGGATCATGGTGGCGCGGCCTGTCGCGAGCGTGCTGGCTGGCCTGGGGGGCTGGCACACCGTGTTCGGGATCGCCGCTGCGCTGGTTGCCGTGCTGGCCGTGGTCCTGCAACTGAAGCTGCCGCTGCGCCAGCCAACGGCGACACAACCGTACCGGCGCCTGATCGGCTCGCTGTGGCCGTTGCTGGCGACAACCGTGGTGCTGCGCCAGCGCGCGCTGTATCACGCTGGCCTGTTCGGCGCCTTCAGCCTGTTCTGGACCGTGGCCCCGCAAGCGCTGGCCGGCCCGGCCTTCGGCCTCACACAGAATGGGATCGCGCTGTTTGCCCTGGTCGGCATGGCCGGCGCCGTGGCCTCGCCTGTCGCCGGGCGCCTGGCCGATGCCGGTCACACGCTGAAAGCCACTGCCGTCGCCCTGGTCGTCGGCGCGCTGAGCTTCCTGCTGCCGTTGTTTGCACCGGCGTCAAAACCGGTCGCGCTTGGCTTGCTGGCCGTGGCCGCCATCGCGCTGGATGCTGCGGTGGCCGCCAACCTGGTTCTGGGCCAGCGCGCGCTGTTCGCGCTGGGCGCCGACATGCGCAGCCGGCTGAACGGCCTGTACTTTGCGCTGTTCTTTGCGGGCGGCGCGGTCGGCTCCGCGCTGGGCGGCTGGGTATATGCGGCGCATGGCTGGCATGCGGCGCTGCTGGTCGGCATGCTGCTGCCAGCGCTGGCGCTGCCGGTCTGGGTCCACGAAGCCATCAGGCATCCGGCCGCACGCCAGAGCGCATAGACCACGCGCCGGATTAAGATGTGTTTTAATCAACCTTTATCCTGATCCGGAGCACGCAATGCACACGAACGACCAAGGCGCGACGCCGACCAAAGCCGAACTGGACGAAGCCGCGCTGAACATGGCGCGCAATATGTTCCAGTATGCGCGCTCAGGCGACGCCGACCATCTCGCCGCCTTCCTGTCGCGCGGCCTGCCGCCGAACCTGCGCAACGAAAAAGGCGACAGCCTCTTGATGCTGGCCAGCTACCACTGCCACCTGGATGCGACGCGGGTCTTGCTCGAGCACGGCGCCGATCCGCACCTGATCAACGATGCGGGGCAAACGCCATTGCACGGCGCCGCGTTCAAGGGCGACCTGGCGGTCACGACACTGTTGCTCGACAAGGGCGCTTTGCCGGACTTTGCCGGCCCGTCTGGCCGCACGGCGCTGATGTTCGCCGCGATGTTCAACCGGGTCGCCATCGCCAAGCTGTTGATGGAACGCGGCGCCGACCCGGCAGCGCGCGATGGGGCCGGCACGACCGCCTACGATGCGGCGATCAAGATGGGCGCCGCCGACACTGCAGCCTTGCTGGCGCCGGCGAACTGACGGCGACGCACGAACCAGGCTGCCACCAGGCCGAGGCCGACGATGGCGCCGGTAGCCGGTTCCGGCACCTCGGTCACTTCCCGCGCGGCAGCCACCAGCATGCCGCTCGCGCCGCTGCAGTCGGGATACTCGACACCGCAGCCGAACGGCTCATCGCTGTTGGCATCGGTCACGCTGAACAGCGCGCCCTGGCTCACCATCCGGAAATCCGAGTTGCCGTCCGAGGCGAAAATACTGCCGCCAACGAGGCCACCCGCCAGAAATGTCAGGTCCATCACGATGCGGTCGTAGTAATTGCGCGGCGGCGTGCGGTAGCCATAGTCGATCAGGTTGTGCTGGCCACCGACATACGGGTCGTCGAACCAGTAGCGCAGGGACAGCAGGCTCGACTGCGGATCGATGCATGGCGGACCGATATCGCATTCGTTGCGGATATTCAAGTACAGCGCGCCGTTGGCAACGGCTTCCTCGGAGAACGCCAGTTCCAGGTTGAGGCCGGTCGGCATCGAACTGGATGCGCTCACTTGCTGCCAGCTGTAGGTCACTGCGGCCTGCGCCGGCAGCGCCAGGGTGGCGGCCAGCAATAAGGCGACGGGGGCAATGTGCGTCATTAATGATCTCCTCGGAAAGTTTCAACAATACTTCAGCAAGATTCGCGCCTGTGAATCTGGGAGCTGCATCCCATTGATTCCAAATAAGATTTATGTAGGATGCGTAGTTTTTACAGACGATGTGTCAAGTTCTCCGACAAGACATGTCACATTCACAACGAGTGATGCTGGCGATGTGGGCGCCGGCATGCCAGCCCCGGAGCCAGCACTTCACCTATAATCGTGAGCGCCCTCATACCGGGGCGCGATTCCACTGATACGAAGGACCCCGATGAAAGCCCTGCCCCTGCCCGTCCTCATGTTCACCCTGCTGACTGCCAGCAGCACTGCACTGGCCGACGATGCCGCGCTGCTCAAATGCCGCACCCTGAGCGACACCGCCACGCGCGTGGCCTGCTACGACGCGATTCCCGTCGGCGTCGCCGGCCCGGCCGTTGCCGCTGCTGCTGCTGCTGCGCCGGCCCGTACGCCGGAACAGTACTTTGGCCTGGAAGCGGTCAAGCAGCGCGAAGCGCAGCCGGCGTCGATCCGCAGCACCGTCGTGGGTGATTTCGATGGCTGGGGCCCCGGCTCGCAGATCCGCCTGGCCAATGGCCAGGTCTGGCGCGTCATCGACGGCAGCGACGCCGTCCTGCCGCGCACGAAGGACGCGGCGGTGACCATCGAGCGCAATGTGTTCGGCACGCTGTTCCTGAAAGTCGATGGCGGCAACAGCTCGGCCAAGGTGCGCCGGGTGCAATAAACGCTAGGCGGGCGTACGCACCATGTACAGCGCGCCGGGCGGATAGGTGTGCAGGCCGGCGCACTGCGTCGAGGCGGCGCGCCAGCCCAGCGCATGCCAGAAGCGCTCGCTGTCCTGCACCGACACCAGGGCCGCATGTGCCAGTCCAAGCGTGCGCGCGCGGCGCAATGCGTCGTCCACCAGCGCGCGCCCCATCCCACATCCCAGTGCGCACGCCTCGATTGCCAGGTCGTGCAGGTACAGCGTGTCCGGCTGCTCCGATACGGCAAACGGGGCGTTCAGGTTCGTCACCAGCCCCAGACGCGAGGGATAAGTAAACAGGTAGCCGCGCACAACGCCCTCATGGATGCCAACCAGACAGGTGCCGTGCGCCGCCGCTATCCGGCTTGCCACGACCGCTGCCGGCTCCTGCATCGCGACCGGATAGCAGGCGGCCTGGATGCGCAACACGGCATCGAGATCGGTGGACAGCATCGGGCGCAGGGAGATCGACATGAGAGATGGTCGGGCGAAAAAACGCGCATCGTAGCATGCGCTTGACGCCCGTCCTGGCATCGCGCATTCTAGCTGTCTTGACAACATCGACTCATCACCGACAGGAACCAGCATGCGCAGCACCAGCGAAGCCACGCCGTCAACCCGCCCCGAATACATTCTCCACGCCAGCTGCCCGGCCGGCATCGGCATTGTCGCGGCCGTTGCGACCTTCCTGGCCGAACGCGATTGCTATATCTGCGCGCTGGAACAGTTCGACGACGATTCAACTGCACGCTTCTTCATGCGCGCCGTATTCCGCCAGCAGGACAAGTCGCCGGCCATCGACGCCATCCGCACCGAATTCGACAGCATGGTCGCCACGCGCCTGGACATGGGCTGGAAAATCTACGACCCGCTCGACCCGGTGCGCACCGTGATCATGGTCTCGAAGACCGATCACTGCCTGGACGACCTGCTGTACCGTCGCCGCACGGGCGAACTCAATCTGTCGATCACGGCCGTGGTCTCGAACCACCTCGACCTGCGTCCGATGGTCGAGCGCGAAGGCATCCGCTTCATCTTCCTGCCGGTCACCAAGGACAACAAGGCGCAGCAAGAGGCGCGCCTGCTGGAAATCGTCGACGAGACCGACTCCGAACTCGTGGTCCTGGCGCGCTATATGCAGATCCTGTCGGATGGGCTGGCGCGCCGCCTGGCCGGCAAGTGCATCAATATCCACCACTCGTTTTTGCCTGGGTTCAAGGGCGCCAAGCCCTATCAGCAGGCGTTCGACCGGGGCGTCAAGCTGATCGGCGCAACGGCCCACTATGCCACGCCGGATCTGGACGAAGGCCCGATCATCGAACAGGTGCTCACGCGCGTGGACCACAACTACCGGGTCGATCAGCTCACCCGCGTAGGGCGCGACAATGAATGCCTGGCGCTGGCCACGGCGGTCAAGTTCCACATCGAGCGCCGTGTGTTCGTGGACGGCAACAAGACCGTCGTGTTCCGCGGACCGTAATGACAGTGATAACAATGTTGACTTATACTTAATGTAGGTGCGCTATCTAACCGTCGCAAATGTAACAGGACGTTATGTTCATACCTTCTCACAGAGGGGAAGAACATGGAACATCAACAGCAGCATCCGGTGCGCCTGCGCATCAACGGCCAGGACCGGGAATTCAACGTCGAATCGTGGGTAACGCTGCTTGACCTGCTGCGCGAGCGCGCAGGCATGACCGGCACCAAGAAGGGTTGCGACCAGGGCCAGTGCGGCGCCTGCACCGTGCTCGTGGACGGCAAACGGATCAACTCGTGCCTGACGCTGGCCGTCATGCAGGACGGCCGCGAGATCACTACCGTCGAAGGCCTGGCCACCGGCGAAGACCTGCACCCGCTGCAGCAGGCATTCATCGACTGCGACGCGTTCCAGTGCGGCTACTGTACGCCGGGCCAGCTGTGTTCGGCCGTGGGCCTGATCAACGAAGGCCAGGCCACCTCGCGCGACGACGTGCGTGAACTCATGAGCGGCAACCTGTGCCGCTGCGGGGCGTACCCGCAGATCGCCGATGCGGTCATTAAAGTTCTCGACATGCGCGACACCAAAAAAACCACCGAAGGCTTCACGACCGGGGCGGTGCTGTCATGAACCCGTTCGCCTTTACCCAAGCCACGGACGTCGATGCGGCGCTGGCCGCCCTGCTCGACCCTGACACCCGCCCGATCGCCGGCGGCACCAATCTGCTCGACCTGATGAAGGAAAGCGTGATGAAGCCGTCACGCCTGGTCGATATCAACAACCTCGGCCTGGACCAGGTCGAAGAAAAAGACGGCGGCCTGCTGCTTGGCGCCCTCGCCCGCAACGCTGATACCGCCTACCACCCGGTCGTGCGCGAGCGCTACCCGCTGCTGTCCACGGCAATCCTGGCCGGCGCCTCGCCGCAACTGCGCAATATGGCGTCCAACGGCGGCAACCTGATGCAGCGCACCCGCTGCGTCTACTTCTATGACGTCGGCACCGCCTGCAACAAGCGCGAACCCGGCACCGGCTGTCCTGCGCGCGAAGGCCTGAACCGCCAGCTGGCAATCCTGGGCACCAGTGAAAGCTGCATCGCTACCCACCCGTCGGACATGTGCGTCGCCTTGCGCGCACTCGACGCGACGGTGCACGTGCGCTCGATGAGCGGCGCGCGCGAGATCCCGTTCGCCGACTTCCACCGCCTGCCGGGCGATACGCCCCAGATCGACAACACGCTGCAGCCAGGCGAGATGATCACCCACATCACCGTGCCCGAGGCTGACCGCTTCATCGACCACAGCGCCTACATCAAGGTGCGTGACCGCCTGTCGTACGCGTTTGCGCTGGTGTCGGTGGCTGCTGCGCTGGACCTCGATGCCGACGGCACGATACGCGCTGCGCGCATCGCGCTCGGCGGCGTGGCCCACAAGCCATGGCGTGTCGAAGCGGCTGAAGAAGCGCTCGTCGGCCAGGCGGTTGGCGAAGCGGCCTTCCTGCAGGCCGCCGAGACCATCCTGCAAGGCGCCCAGGGCTTTGGCCAAAACGACTTCAAGCTGCCGCTGGCGCGCAACGCCATCGTGCAAGCCTTGACCACCGCCGCGCGTGGCACCGACCACGCGCGCGGACTCGATGCACAAGGAGAACAAGCATGACCGACCTGATTCCTGAACTGCGCGCGCCAAGCGCGCCGGCCGGCACCGGCCGCGTGAAAAGCGGCATGGCGGTCTCGCGCATCGATGGCCGCGCCAAGGTCACCGGCGAAGCGCAGTACGCGGCCGAATACTTTGCCCCCGACCTGGCGTACGGCGTGGTCGTGAGCGGCACCGTGGCCAAGGGCCGCATCACCAGCATCGATACGGCCGAGGCGCTGGCCGTTGCGGGCGTGCTTTCCGTGATGACGCACGAGAACCGTCCCAAGATGCGCTCGTTCGACCTGGCCTGGAAAGACATGACGGCCCCGGCCGGCTCGCCGTTCCGTCCCCTGTTCTCGGACGAGATTTTCTACAGTGGCCAGCCGGTGGCGCTGGTGCTGGCCGAAACCTTTGAAGCGGCGCGCTACGCCGCATCGCTGGTGCGCGTGCATTACGATGTCGATGCGCACGAAACCAATCTGCTGGAAAGCCTCGACCAGGCGTACGAACCGCGCAAGATGAAGGCCGGTTTCGTGCCGCCAAGCTCGATCGGCGACGGTGAAAAGGCATTCGAGGCGGCCGAGGTACGGGTCGACTCGCAGTACTACAACGGCGTCGAGCACCACAATCCGATGGAGATGTTCGCCTCGACCGTGATTCGCGCTGAAAACGGCCACCTGACCATCTACGACAAGACGCAAAGCTCGCAGAACAGCCGCTGGTATGTCTCGCACGGCTTCGGCCTGTCGAGCGACGAAGTCACCGTGCGCAACCCGTACGTGGGCGGCGCCTTCGGTTCCGGCCTGCGCCCGCAATACCAGCTGCCGCTGGCCGTGATGGGCGCGCTGCAGCTGGAGCGTTCGGTGCGTGTCGTGCTGACGCGCCAGCAGATGTTCAGCTTCGGCCACCGTCCGGAAACCTGGCACCGCATTCGTCTGGGCGCCGCGCCGGACGGCACTCTCAAGGCGATCTGGCACGAAGCGATCCAGGAAACCTCGCGCCTTGAGGATTACGTCGAAGTGATCGTGAACTGGTCGGGTCAGCTGTATGCGTGCACTGACATCAAGCTTGGCTACCAGGTGGTTGCGAACGACCGCTTCACGCCGCTGGACATGCGCGCCCCGGGCGCTGCCCACGGCGTGCACGCCATGGAAGTGGCGATGGACGAGCTGGCCTATGAATTGAAAATGGATCCGCTGGCGCTGCGCCTGAAAAACTACACCGAGATCTCGCCGATCGAGGACAAGCCGTTCTCGAGCAAGGAACTGCGCGAGTGCTACCGCCAGGGCGCCGAGCGCTTCGGCTGGGAAAAGCGCCCGATCGAGCCGCGCTCGATGCAGGACGGCGACGAGCTGGTGGGCTGGGGCATGGCAACCGGCATCTGGGATGCGATGGTGATGGTCGCGCGCGTCAGCGCCGTCTTGCACAGCAACGGCCGCCTGGTCGTAAGCAGTGCGGCCACGGATATCGGCACCGGTACCTATACCGTGATGTCGATGATTGCGGCCGAGGCCATGGGCTTGCCGATGGAACTGGTGACGTTCCAGCTGGGTGACTCGACGCTGCCGATGGCGCCGATCGAGGGCGGCTCGTCGCACGTGACCACCGTGGGCTCGGGCGTGTTCGGCGCCTGCGAAAAGCTCAAGAAGTCGGTGCTCAAGATGGCAACGAAAATGGCCGATTCACCGCTGGCCAAGGCGCGCCTGCGCGACGTCGAATTTGGCGACGGCGCGATCTTCCTGAAAACGGACCCGTCGCGCCGCGTGGAACTCACACAGGTGCTGGCCAATGCGGGCGTCGATCAGGTCGAAGAGAAATACTTCATGACGCCGCAGATGCTCAAGCAGCGCAAGTACGCGCGCGCCGTGCACTCGGCCGTGTTCTGCGAAGTGCGCGTGAACGAAAAGCTGGGCATGGTGCGCGTCACGCGCGTGGTTAGCGCGATTGCCGCCGGCCGCATCATCAGCGCCAAGACGGCAGCCAGCCAGATCAGCGGCGCGGTCGTCTGGGGCATCAGCCAGGCACTGCATGAAGAAACCCATACCGATCACAAGTACGGGCGATTCATGAACCACAATTTCGCCGAGTACCACGTGGCGGCCAATGCCGACATCCACGACATCGACGTGATCTTTGTGGAAGAAGACGACCGCATCGTCAGCAAGCAACTGGGCGCCAAGGGTGTGGGCGAGATCGGCATCGTGGGCGTGGCGGCGGCGGTTTCGAACGCCATCTTCCATGCCACCGGTACGCGCCTGCGCACGACACCGATGACGCCGGCGAAGTTGCTGCTTGGGGATCGGGAACTCCCGGTGCAGCCGCCGGTCTGATAGTACGGCGCTGCAGCGACCAGAAACGCCATCTTCGGATGGCGTTTTTTGTTTTCGGATGGGTGTTTTTGGCCCATTCGTTCTTGCCGAAAATAGCGTCATGCAAACCACATACGTATTTCCACGTAGTTGCACAACAATATGTTTGCTGGTAAAACATATGGTGCGTAAGACAACGCCACAAGGGAGCACGGCACAGTCATAGTGCCGGTTGCCAAACCAAACCAAGAACGAGATACGAGGACGACACCATGAAGCTCAAGATGCTGTGCGCAGCCGCCTGCCTGACCGCTTTCGGCACGGGCCTGGCCCAGGCCCAAGCCTACCCGACCAAGCCCATCACCATGATCGTGCCGTTCGCGGCCGGCGGCCCGACCGACACCGTCGCGCGCCTTGTCGCGCAGTCGATGGGCAACACGCTCAAGCAGCAGATCATCGTTGAAAACGTCGGCGGCGCCGGCGGCACCATCGGCGCCGCGCGCGCTGCCAAGGCCGCACCCGACGGCTATACGCTGTTCCTGCACCACATCGGCCAGTCGACCGCGCCAGCCCTGTACCGCAAGCTGCCGTACGACGCGATCACCAGCTTCGAACCGATCGGCCTGATCACCGATGTGCCGATGACCGTCGTCGCCAAGGCGAACTTCCCGGCAAAGGACATGAAAGAGCTGATCACGTATGTGAAAGCCAACAAGGACAAGGTCACCTACGCACACGCCGGCCTGGGTTCGGCTTCGCACCTGTGCGGCATGCTGCTGCAGACCGCGATGGGCGTCGAGCTGACCACCGTGCCGTACAAGGGCACCGGTCCGGCGATGAATGACTTGCTGGGCGGTCAGGTCGACTTCATGTGCGACCAGACCACCAACACCACCAGCCAGATCAAGGGCGGCAAGATCAAGGCCTACGGCGTGACAACCAAGACCCCGGTCGCCTCGCTGCCGAACCTGCCGACGCTGGACAAGGCTGGTCTGCCAGGCTTTGAAGTCGGTGTCTGGCACGGCCTGTACGCGCCAAAAGGCACGCCGAAGCCAACCGTCGACGCGTTGTCGGGCGCCCTGCGCACTGCACTGCGCGATCCGAACGTGGTCAAGCGCTTCGCCGACCTGGGCACCGAGCCGGTCCCGGCCAATCAAGCCACGCCGGAAGCGCTGCGCACGCACCTGAAGCAGCAGATCGACCTGTGGGGTCCGATCATCAAGAAAGCCGGCGCCTTCGCCGACTGATTCCCTGTTGACGACTTCGCGCCGCGCCGGCCTGTCCGGCTGCGGTGCGGCGTTGTCGCATCCGGAGCCCGGCCGCCGTCGTTGTCATCGTCGTTGTCATCGTCGTTGCGCGGGGCTGCATCAGTGATCCGCATTCACGCTTTTCGAACCACTGCATCTGCATCACCGCATCTGCACCACAATAAAGGGGACCACCACCGTGCCAGCATTTATCCGCCATCCGAAAGACTTTTGGAGCGGCATTGTCTTTCTCATCTTCGGTCTGAGCGCCGTGATCATCGGCCAGGAGTATGAGCTGGGTAGTGCCGGCCGCATGGGTCCGGCCTACTTCCCGATCGCGCTGGGCATCCTGCTGTCGCTCGTCGGCCTGGCGTCGTTCGTGCGCTCGTTCTTCCGTCCGGGTGAGGCAATCGGCCGCATCTATTATCGCGAGCTGACCATCGTACTGGTCGCCGTGCTGCTGTTCGGCTTCCTCGTGCGCAATGCCGGCCTGGTGCCTGCAGGCTTCCTGCTGATCCTGATCAGCTCGTACGCCAGCGATAAATTCGAATTGAAGAAGTCACTCGCGCTGGCCGTGGGCATGACGTTGTTCGCAGTTGGACTGTTCGTCAAGCTGCTTGGCTTGCCGATGCCGATCATTGGCCCTTGGCTCGGTGGGAATTAAATCATATGGAACTTTTCAGTAACCTCGCACTGGGCCTCGAGACGGCCCTGTCCATGCAAAACCTGTTCTACTGCCTGGTCGGCGTGTTCGTCGGCACTGCAGTGGGCGTCCTGCCGGGCCTGGGCCCGATCGCCACCATCGCGATGCTGCTGCCGGCCACGTTCGGCCTGCCGCCGGAGTCGGCGCTGATCATGCTGGCCGGCATCTATTACGGCGCGCAATACGGTGGCTCGACCACCGCCATCCTGGTCAATCTGCCGGGCGAATCATCGTCGGTGGTGACGGCACTGGACGGCTACCAGATGGCCCGCAACGGCCAGGCCGGCAAGGCGCTGGCCACCGCGGCAATCTCGTCGTTCTTCGCCGGTACCGTCGCCACGATCCTGCTGGCAGTGGCCGCGCCACCGCTGGCCGACCTGGCGCTTGAATTCGGCCCGGCCGAATACTTCTCGCTGATGGTGCTGGGCCTGGTGGCCTCGGTCGTGCTGGCCAGTGGTTCGCTGCTCAAGGCCATCGGCATGGTGCTGCTCGGCCTGTTGCTGGGCGTGGTCGGTACCGACGTCAACTCGGGTTCGGCGCGCTACACCTTCGACATGCCGGAACTGGCTGACGGCATCAACTTCGTCATCGTCGCGATGGGCATGTTCGGTATTGGCGAAATCATCCGCAATCTCGAGCACAACGAAGACCGCAATCTGGTGATGAAGAAAGTCACCGGGCTGATGCTCAACAAGGAAGACTTCAAGCGCATCATGTGGCCGGTCATCCGCGGCACGGGCCTGGGCTCGCTGCTGGGCATCCTGCCGGGCGGTGGCGCCATGCTGGCCTCGTTCGCGTCGTACTCGCTCGAGAAGAAAGTGTCGAAGAACTCGGCCAACTTCGGCAAGGGCGCCATCGAAGGTGTTGCGGCGCCGGAAGCGGCGAACAACGCCGGCGCGCAGACCTCGTTCATCCCGATGCTGACGCTGGGCATTCCGTCGAATCCGGTGATGGCGCTGATGATCGGCGCAATGATCATCCAGGGCATCCAGCCTGGTCCAGCCGTGATGACCGAACAGCCTGGCCTGTTCTGGGGCCTGATCGTCTCGATGTGGGTGGGTAACCTGTTCCTCGTCGTGCTGAACCTGCCGATGATCGGTATCTGGGTGCGCATGATCATGGTGCCGTACCAGATGCTGTATCCGGCCATCCTGATGTTCTGCGCGATCGGCGTGTTCAGCCTGAACAACAGCACCTTCGACGTGTACCTGATGGCGCTGTTCGGTCTGCTGGGCTACCTGTGCGCCAAGCTCGAACTGGAGCCCGCGCCGATGCTGCTCGGCTTTATCATCGGTCCGATGATGGAAGAGTACCTGCGCCGCGCCCTGCTGCTCTCGCGCGCCGATCCAATGGTATTCATCGAGCGCCCGATCTCGGGCGTCATGCTGGGCCTGGCCGCTGCCGCGATGATCGTCGTGCTGCTGCCATCGCTGCGCAAGAAACGCGAAGAAGCCTTCCAGGAAGACTAAGGCCCAAGCCAGCGTCAACTCGCACCACCCGCGCCGCCCGGCGCCGGCCCCAAGCCGGCCCGGGCGGTCGCCGTTTACGCCTGAGAAAGCGCCCCCACGCCAGCCACCAGATACTGAACAATTAGGGTCAGAGTCGACTTATTGGGCAATTCCTCAATGTTGTCAAACAATCTGACTCCGACCCCAATTGGAAAGCAATGGCCGCGCGGCATGCTGCCTGAGGGCATTGCAAACAGGCCATGGATGGAGATTTATTGGTCAATAATTCGACTCTGACCCTAATTGGAGGGTCGGATCGGGCTGGGCCAGGCGGTTACTCGCGGCGTTCGGTATGCAGGGGGAGGAGGACGGTGAAGGTGCTGCCGTGGCCGTTGCCGGGGCTGTGGGCGGTGACGGTGCCGTCGTGGGCTTCGACCAGGTTCTTGACGAGGGCCAGGCCCAGGCCGAGGCCGCCGCCGGTGCGGTCGGTTGAACGTTCGGCCTGAACGTAGAGGTCGAACAGACGCGGCATCAGGTCGGGCGCGATGCCCATGCCGTTGTCGGTGACCCGCAGCGCTGCCATCGTGCCCCGTTTTTCAAGAAAGACGTGGATGATGCCGCCGCTGTCCGTGTAGCGAATCGCGTTGGTCAGGAGATTGCTCACGACCTGGATCAGGCGCGTGCGGTCGCCCAGCACCAGCAGGCTGGGCACGCCCGTTGCCTGCTCGATGCGGTGCCGCTTCTGGCTTGCGGCCGACTGCACCTGCTCGAGCGCGGCGGCGATGACGTCGGCTAGTTCGACCGGCGCTTTTTCCAGTTGTACCAGGCCGCGGCTCACGCGCGAGACGTCCAGCAGATCCTCGACCAGCCGGCTCATGTGCGTGACCTGGCGCCGGATCAGTTCCCCCATCTGGTTGGCGCGCTGCGACGTGACACCCTCGGGCAGCAGCATGCTTGCCGCCATGGCGGCCGCCGACAGCGGCCCGCGCAGTTCGTGGCTCAGCGTGGCGAGAAATTCGTCCTTGCTGCGATCGGCTTTCTGCAGCGCGGCAGCCTTGTCGTCCAGCAGGTCATTCAGGGCTTCGATATTGCGGTTGCGCTCTTCCAGGCGGGTCGAGACGAGTTGCAGTTCTTCCTGCCGCGCCTGTAGCGCGCCGAGCGCGTCGGCCAGTTCGCGGTTCTGGTGCCGCGCTTCCGACAAGGCCGCGTGATTGGGCAGCGTTTCAAATTGCGCGACGAGCGGGCTGAAGCCGTCGGCGCTGATGAAACCCGTATTGGCAGGAAAGCGTTTGCCGACCGTAATCCGGGTACCGGATGGCCCGCTGGCGATGTCGAACTGGTCCATCAGCCGGCGCGCTGACAGGATGCCAACGCCCATGCCCGATGTCGACCGGTAAGCGCCCGACAGGACGTGCCCGACATCGGCGATGCCGGGTCCACGGTCGGCAAACGTGATGCACAGATGCTGTGGCGCCACCGCGCCTTCCGCCACGAACGAGACCGAACCGGCGCCGGCATAGTTGATGATATTGCGCGCCAGTTCGGACACGGTCGTGCCGATACGCGCCTGGTCGACCGAGCCGAACCCGCAGGCGCCCGCAATCTGGCGCGCACGCTGGCGCGCGGCGATCACATCGAATTCGGTATCGACATTGAGCGTCAGGATGGCCTGCGTCATGCGCGCTGGGGAAAGATCATGGTGTCACTCTACAGAGATAAGTGGCATCTGAAGAGTGCAGAGGCCGGTGGCGGGCCGAATTATACCCCGCCACCATGGCGCATTGTCCTACAAATTGTTACACGCGATCTCGCGCCAACGCGACACTGCCAATTACACGCCCACCATCGAGACGGCCTTCGTATTGAGATACGATTCCAGCGCCTCCGGGCCGCCTTCCGAGCCGTAGCCCGAATCCTTGATGCCGCCAAATGGCAGCTCGGCGCTTGGCGTAGCTGGCTGGTTAATCCACAACATGCCCACTTCGACGCGATTCATCAGCAACTGCGCGTTCTTGATCGAGCGCGTGAATGCATAGCCGGCCAGGCCATACGGCAGGCGATTGGCTTCGGCGATCATGTCTTCCAGGCTGTCGAAGCCGCGGATGCCGGCGATCGGGCCGAACGGCTCGTCGTTGAACATGCTGGCGTCCAGTGGCACGTCGGCCAGGATGGTCGGCGCGAAGAAGTTGCCGCTGGTGCCCACGCGTTCACCGCCCGTTGCCACTGTGGCGCCGCGAGTGCGCGCATCGTCGACCACCTTGGCCATCGCATCCAGACGGCGCGCGTTGGCCAGCGGCCCGAGCGTCGTGCCATCGGCCATGCCGTCGCCCAGCTTGAGGCTTTCGGCGTGTTGCACGAGTGCGCGCGTGAACTCGGCCTTGACGGCGTTATGCACGAGGAAGCGGGTCGGCGAAATGCACACCTGGCCGGCATTGCGGAACTTGGCCGCACCGGCCGCCTTGACGGCCAGCGCCACGTCGGCATCCTCGGCGATGATGACCGGCGCATGGCCACCCAGCTCCATCGTCGCGCGTTTCATGTGCGCGCCGGCCAGTGAGGCCAGTTGCTTGCCCACCGGCGTCGAGCCGGTGAACGTCACCTTGCGGATGATCGGGCTCGGAATCAGGTAGCCCGAAATCTCGGCCGGGTCGCCAAACACCAGGCCGACGACGCCCGGCGGCAGGCCGGCATCGACGAAGCACTGCAGCAGCGCTGCTGGCGAAGCTGGCGTTTCTTCCGGTGCCTTGCACAGGAACGAGCAGCCGGTGGTGAGCGCTGCCGCGAGTTTGCGCACGATCTGGTTGATCGGGAAGTTCCACGGCGTGAACGCGGCGACCGGCCCGACCGGCTCCTTCAGCACGAGCTGCTGCGCGGCCGGATTGCGCGACGGGACGATGCGGCCATATACGCGCATGCCCTCGGCCGCGAACCAGTCGATGATCTCGGCGCCGGCCAGTGCCTCGCCCTTGGCTTCGGCCAGCGGTTTGCCCTGTTCCTGCGTCAGCAGGCGCGCGATGTCGCCGGCGCGCTCGCGCAGCAGCGTCGCGGCGCGGCGCATGATCGCGGCGCGTTCGGCGGCGGGCACGGCGCGCCAGGTCTCGAAGCCCTTCTGGGCAGCGGCCAGCGCGCGATCGAGGTCGGCGATACTGGCGTGGGCAACCTTGCCGATCGGCTGGCCGGTGGCCGGATTGATTACCGGGATGGTCTTGCCGCCGCTGGCGTCGTGCCATTCGTTGGCGATGAGGAGACGGGTATCGGGGTAGCTGGAAGTCGTCATGGTAAGTGGTCCTGTGGTAAGGACGACAATCTTACCGTGGATGGCGACTCCCTGCAGCGGACCCCACCGCTTCGACGGCGCCAGCTTCGGCCATCGAACGGATGCGCGCGGCCATCGCGTCCATCGAAAACGGCTTGGTGAGCACCGCCATTCCCGGGTCGAGGTAGCCATTATTGAGCACCGCATTCTCCGCGTAGCCGGTGATGAACAAGACCTGCAGCCCGGGCCGCACTGCGCGCCCGGCGTCGGCCATCTGGCGTCCGTTCATGCCGCCGGGCAGCCCCACGTCCGTGACCAGCAGGTCGATCCGCGCATCCGATTGCAGCATCTTGAGACCCGTCGCGCTGTCGGCGGCCTCGATCCAGCCGAAGCCGAGATCCTGCAAGATGTCGATAACCAGCATGCGCACGGTCGGCTCATCGTCGACGACCAGCACCGTGGCCACCTGCCCCGACTGCGTCAGCGCGGTCGGCGCCGCGACGTCGGGTTCCAGGTCAGCAGCGCCAGCGCCGTAATGCCGCGGCAGATAGATGCTCACGGTCGTTCCCTGCCCCACTTCGGAATAGATCCGCACCTGGCCGCCCGATTGCTGGGCAAACCCATAAATCATCGACAGCCCGAGGCCCGTCCCCTGGCCAATCGGCTTGGTCGTAAAGAACGGCTCGAACGCGCGCGCCACGACGTCCGGCGCCATGCCCACACCGGTATCGCTGACGGACAAGGCCAGGTACTGGCCCTGCGCCATATTCTGCTGGCGCGCGACGCGTTCGTCGATCCACTTGTTGGCCGTTTCGACCGTGATGGCGCCACCGTCGGGCATGGCGTCGCGCGCATTGATGCACAGGTTCAGCAGCGCATTTTCGAGCTGAGACGCATCGACCAGCGCCGGCCACGCATCGGCAACGCACACCACCTCGATCCGCACAGCCGGCCCCACCGTGCGCTGGACCAGCTCCTGCATGTCGGTGACGAGCCGGTTCACGTTCGTCGGCTTGGGCATCAAGGTTTGCTGGCGCGAGAACGCGAGCAGGCGGTGGGTCAGGGCCGCGGCCCGCTTGGACGCGCCCAGCGCCGTCGCAATATAGCGGTCGAACTCATTGAAGCGCCCCTGCTGCATGCGCATCTGCATCAGCTGCAGGGCGCCGGAAATACCAGCCAGCAGGTTGTTGAAATCGTGCGCCAGGCCGCCGGTCAGTTGGCCCACCGCTTCCATCTTCTGGCTCTGGCGCAGGGCATTCTGCATCGCCTCGAGTTCGGCCAGTTGCTCCTGGTCGCGCGTGATGTCGCGGCCCACCGCATTGATCATCGCGTCGTGCGCACGCGTGGACCACGAGATCCAGCGATAACTGCCATCCCGATGGCGGTAGCGGTTGTCGAACCGTTGATGGCCAAGCCCCTCCGCCAACTCGCGCGCACCGGCAATCGTATGCGCGATATCGTCCGGATGAATCAGGTCGAACAGATTCGATCCGACCAACTCGTGCTCGCGCCAGCCCAGCACGGACGACCAGGCCGGATTGGACGCCGTGATCACGCCGTCGAACGTACAGCGCAGCATGATGTCCGACGACAGCGTCCACAGCGCATTGCGATCCTGCGCCCGCTCGGCCACCTGGCGCTCGAGATCGAGCAATATCCGCTTGCGCTGGTCGATGTCGTCGAACACCAGGATGATGCCGGCCTGCGCGCCGGCACTGTCGATCAGCGGCACGGCGCTGACAGCGACCCAGGTTTCCGCGCCGTCCGCCGCGCGTCGCAGAAATTCGTCGCCTGGCGTGACGAGCTCGCCCCGCAATGCGCGCGC
Source organism: Massilia aurea (assembly GCF_024753205.1). Taxonomy (GTDB): domain Bacteria; phylum Pseudomonadota; class Gammaproteobacteria; order Burkholderiales; family Burkholderiaceae_D; genus Telluria; species Telluria aurea. Next base: position 225,650 of record NZ_JANUGZ010000001.1, read on the forward strand.
ACTCGGGTAGTCGTCGGGCGCCAGCAGGCGGCCCTGCGCATCGAACCCGCGCCAGTGTTCCCAGGCGCGCTGCAGGCCATGCGCGGGCGAGAAATCGGGGACAAAGGTCCGGAATACGGGGTTGTTCAGGATGGCTTGCCCAGCCATGTCAAACAGGCAGATACCGACTGGCAGGTGCTCGATGACGGCAGCGAGCCGGCTGGCCGCCTCCCGGCGCGCCACAATCTCCTGCTCCAGCGCGATATTGCGCTTGATGAGCTGGGTCTGCGCCGCATCGCGCTCTCTGGCGGCGATGACACCAGCCGTTGTCTCAGTGGCGATATTGAGCAAGCCAGCAATGTGGCCGTTGTCACGCAGCGGGCTGTACGCAAACGACCACCAGGTTTCTTCTTCGTAGCCACTGCGCGTCATGACCAGCGGCAGATCGGTGAAACTCACCGCTTCGCCAGCCATCACGCGCACCACCAGCGGACCGATATCGGCCCATACGTCCCACCAGACCTCGGGCAATGGTCGCCCCAGCGCGCCTGGATGGCGTTTGCCGAGAAACGGCACGTACGCCGCGTTGTAGAGCAATGTCTGCTCTGGCCCCCAGGTGGCGCACATCGCCACCGGCGTTGCCAGCATCATGCCGAAGACGGCTTCGAGTGCCGCAGGCCAGGCTGCGCGTGCACCCAGTGGGGTCCCGCTCCAGTCGAATGCTGCGAAGTCGGCGTGCGCCGCGCTCACGCCCCTTCCTCAGTGACGAGTGACAGGGTGACGGGCACCGGGCGACGGTTGACGAGCATGTAATTACGTTGGCGCATGTAAATATGTAGTGTGAGGCGACATCAATGACCTCCGGAATTTTTGCACAATTTGGCGGTTCGCGTTGGGCCGTCACGCTCAGCAGTACCGCCCGCGCAACGGCGCTCCAGGGGACGGCACGCATCAAATTGTTAATCATGCGACAATTCGCCACCGAATTTCCGGCTGTATGTACCAAGACCCTTTCAAGAGAGTGCCGCCCATGTCACCGCCCAAGCCCCGCCACGGCTCCCCGCTGTTATTGCTCCCGATCGCGCTGATCATCATCGCGCTGGCCGTCCTCTTCGCCTGGATTGGCGGCTGGTTCGGCAACAAGAACGTCACGCCGCAGACGATGGTCAATACCGCCGAAGCCTCCGGCACGCAGCAACCGGGCGTGCGCCGTGCGCATGCCAAGGGCATCTGCATCATCGGCACGTTTGCACCAACGCCCGCCGCCGCGCAACTGTCCACGGCGCGCGTGTTTTCGCAGCCGTCGACGCCCGTCCTCGGTCGCTTTTCCAGCCCTGGCAACGACCCGCATTCGCCCGACAACAAAGCGGCCGTGCGCGGCATGGCGCTGCAGCTGAAAACGGATGACGGCCAGGAATGGCGCATGGCGATGAACAGCTTCCCGTTCTTCGCTGCATCCACCCCCGAAGCCTTCCAGGCGCTGAACGCTGCCCGCCTGCCCGACCCGGCCACCGGCAAGCCGGATCCGGCCAAAATGGACGCCGTGCTGGCCGCCCATCCGGAAATCAAGAAGTTCATGGCGTGGTCCAAGAGTGCGCCGACGCCTGACAGCCTGGCCAACACGCGCTTTAACGGCGTCAATGCGTTTCGCCTGACAAATGCTGCCGGCGCGACGCGCGCCGTGCGCTGGTCGATGCGCCCGCACACGCCGTTCGTGGCGGCCGATCCCGAGCAGCTGAAAACCGCCGACCGCGATTTCCTGGCCGCCGATCTCGATCGCCGTCTGGCGGCCGGCCCGCTGAAATGGGACATGGTCATGCAGTTCGCCGAACCGGGCGACCCGATCGAAGACCCATCCAAAGCCTGGCCCGATACGCGGCCCGAGACGCTCGCCGGCACGCTGACGCTGGTGCGCGCCGAGCCGCAAGTCGCCGGTCCATGCCTCGATCTGAACTTCGATCCGCTGATCCTGCCAAAGGGGATTGCAGGCACCGACGATCCCGTGCTGCACGCCCGTTCGTCCATCTACTCGGTCTCGTTCAACCGCCGCGAGCGTGAAATCAGTACGGGCAACCTCCACACCGGGAGCGTGCGATGAACCGCCCACGCCACTTCAATCTGCTCGCCCGAGTACTGCACTGGTCGATGGCCGTCGCGATCCTGGCGATGCTGTTCGTCGGCGCCGCCATGGTGGTGTCGCTGCGCCACCGCGAATTCCTGCTCGACCTGCACCGCCCGCTGGGCCTGGCGATCCTGCTGCTGGCGATCGTGCGCCTCGGGAATCGCCTGCTGAACGCACCACCGCCGCTGCCGGCGGATCTGCCGCGCATCCAGGTGTGGGCGGCCACCGCGTCGCACTGGGCGCTGTACGCGCTGATGCTGGCCATGCCGCTGATCGGCTGGGCCATGCTGTCGGCCGGCGGCTATCCGATCGTGCTGTTCGACGGCGTGAACCTGCCGGCGATCCTGCCGCACAGCCCCGCGATGTACGGCTTCCTGCGTCCGCTGCATGGCGTGCTCGCGTATGTGCTGTTCTTCACCATCCTGGCGCACCTGGGCGCAGCGCTGTACCACGCGTGGGTCCGGCGTGACGAGGTGTTCGGGCAAATGGCCAAGGGCGACTGAGTTATCGGTGCAGCACCGCACCGAGCACGGGGAGCTCGCCACGTATCGTATTGACTCCATCTGCAGCGGGCGCACGGGCGCCTGGCTGCGGATTCACTTTTCAAGCGAGACGTTCATGCAAAAATACACAGCAGCCATCGTGGGTGGCTTGATCGCAGGCGTGGTCACGACGGCCGTCATGGTCGCAGGCCGCAAGTCGGGTGTGCTCACCAAAACGCTCGACCGCGATGCGGTCGACTGGATCGACGACGTGACGGGCTCGCGCGCCGTCATCGGCGACGCTGGCACCAGCGCCGTGGAATTCGTCAATCACCTGGGCGCCTCGGCCGCATTTGCCGCCGCCGTCCCCAAGCTGCGCGAACTGGCCCCAAGCCTGTCGCCGGCCGCCATCGGCACGCTGTATGGCACGGCGCTGTACGCCGTGAATATCGGCGCCATCGCGCCGGTCCTGGGCATCACCGAAGGCGAAGTCGCGGCCGGCCCGCGCAAGGCCGGCGAGCGCTGGGCGATCCACGTGCTGCAAGCGGTTGTCACCGCCGTCCTGGCCGATCGTTTCACCGGTCCTTCGCGTCGCCGCTGATCCCCCTGGGCGCAGTGCACGTCCTGCGTCCCTAGTCGAAGCGGCGCTGCAACACCAGCAGCGCCGCGCCACCCAGTCCCACCCACATCACAATCCAGAACAGGTCCTGGCCTGCCAGCAGGCCGGCTTGCCGTGCCAGTTCGGCGCCGCCGTCGGCCAGCATTGATGATTTCTCGGCCAGGCGCGACGCATGCAGCGCCGTGCGCTCCTGCAGCCCGATATTGGTCATGCCCACGCCCAGCGCGAGGCCAGCCTGCCCCAGCATGTTCTTGAGTTGCTGGGCATTCGAGAACACCACATTGTCCGCCTGTAGCTCCTTGAACGCGTGGATCGCCGTCGTCGCCATCCCCAGCGTCAAAAAGCCGCCGAACAGGCCAAGCCAGAAGATCACCGCATCCCACGCATACGCGCGCGGGTCGAGCGTCGCGAAGCGCCAGCCGAGCAAGGCCAGCATCAGAAAGCCGGTGACGAAAAACTTGGTCGGATGCGGGCGCCGCTTGACCAGTTCGAGCATCACGAAAAAGGCGATGACCGTGGCCAGTAACCCCGTTCCCTGCAGTTCGCCGGCCTGTTCCAGTCCGACGCCAAGACCCTTCTGCACCACCTGCGGCAGCAGCGTATTGACCATGCCGAGCATCGCGTAACAGACGCTGAAGATGACGGGGCCCAGGCGATAGCGCGGGCTGCGCAGCACGCCCAGGTACAGGAACGGCGCGCTGCGGCGCGCATGCAGCAACCCGAACGCGGTCAGCAGCGCAAGTCCCAACACCAGATGCGCCAGCAGCGCGCCGCGTTCGCCATGCCAGTCATACGTCAGGTGCTGCAACGCGTACAGCGTGATGGCCGCGCCGGCCGCCAGCAGCATCGCATCGATGGCGTGCATGCGCGACGGCGACCCGCCGGAGGCGCGATCGAGTGTAACGGCGTCCTGCGGCATCCAGCGCGCGGCGATCAGCGCGCCAAGCGTTGCCAGCGCGGCCAGCACCAGGAACATGCCGCCCCACGCTTCGTGGCCCAGCATCTTGGCGGCCACCCAGGGCCCGAGCGCCAGCCCGCCCGACAACGCGGCACCATACGCGGCGATGCCCTGCAGGCGCTGTGGCGATGGTGGAATCAGGTTGACCATCATGCGCGAGACCGTCATGAATACGCCGCCGCCCAGCGCCATCAGCAGGCGGCCGCCGGCAAAGCCGGCCACGCTGGCGCTGGTGGCGCACACCCACGCGCCGAGCAGGTAGAACAGCACGGCGCCCAGCAGGTAGTTGCGCCAGCCAAGGCGCTGCAGCAGCACGGTCATCTGCGAAATCGCCAGCACCGCCACTGCGGCGTAGAGCGCCGAGACCGTCGCGTACTCTTCGGGCGAGGCGCCGATATGGCCCATGATCGCGGGCGCCGCCAGCACCGTCATTCCCGTCGACAGAAATTCGATCAGGTTGAACACGAAGATGGCGCCCAGCAGCGCCGGGCGCGGCGTCGCGCCGATGGCGGCTGCGTTCACCGCGCCACCACGGCTGCGGGCGCGCCGAGCGCGCGGCGGATCGCTGCGTCGGCGCCGTGCGACTCCGTCTCGAACACGACCGTCTCGTACGATTGGCGTACCGCGCCGGCCTGCATCAGGCTCGGACCATCGGCGCGGCTGGTATCGATCGCGACCTTCATCGACAGACCGAGGCGCAGCGGATGGCGCGCCAGCTCCTGCGCATCGAGCGCGATGCGCACCGGCACGCGCTGCACGACCTTGATCCAGTTGCCGGTCGCGTTCTGCGCCGGCACGGCGGCAAACGCGCTGCCGGTACCGGCTTCCTGACCGGCCACGCGGCCATGAAAGACGACATCGGCGCCGTACACGTCCGACGTCACGGCCACCGGCTGGCCGATCCGCACGTCTTTCAGCTGCGTCTCTTTCAGGTTGGCCGTGACCCACATCTGGTCGAGCGGGACGATCGCCATCAGCGGCGCCCCCTGCGCCACGCGCTGGCCGATCTGCACATTGCGCCGGGCGACGATGCCGCCCACCGGCGCGGCCAGCGTCGTGCGGGCCAGACCCAGTGACGCATCGCGCAGGCCGGCAATCGACGACAGCACGTCCGGGTGCTGCTCGAGCGTCGTGCCGTCGACCAGCGCGCGCGCCGCATCCACCTGCTGGCGCGCGGCGTTCAACGCGGCGCGGGCGGCGCCCACGGCATCGTCGGCGTGGCGGATGTCTTCGCCCGACACGGCGCCCGTATCGGCCAGCTGACGGCGGCGCGCCAGATCGCTCTCTGCCCTGGCCAGGTCGGACTCACGCTGCACGACAGTTGAGCGCAATTGCCCGACGCCGGCCAGTTGCGAGCGCACCTGGCGCGCCGACCTGGCCAGCGCCGCTTCGGCGCGGTCCAGCGCCAGCCGGGCGTCGACGTCATTGAGCTGGACCAGCACCTCGCCCGGCCGCACGAAATCCGTGTTGTCCGCCGCGATGCGCGTGACGGTGCCCGCGACCTGCGGCGTGACGTGCACCAGATTGCCCTCCACGTAAGCGTCTTCGGTCTGCTGGCTGTTCCAGCCGATGCCCAGCACCCCGGGCGAGGACCAGGCAATGCCGGCGGCGGCGGCCAGCACGGCGGCGCAAAGGCCAAGCGCGAGCTTGCGCCGGCTTTGCGGCGCGTGATTCGTTTGTTCAGTCATAGGATGATTCCAACGTTCTCAATGAATGGCGGCCTGAAAGCCCCCGCCCAGCGCGCGCACGAGATGCACGTCCAGCGTGTAGGCACGGGCCGCGAGCTCGGCCTGGCCACGGCGCTGCGCGACGACCTGGGTTTCGGCAATCAAGACCTGCACGAAGTTGCCCAGGCCCGCGCGGTAGCGCTGCTCGGCCAGCGCATAGGCTTCTTCGGCCGCGCCAAGCGCCGCGTCCTGCTCGCGCCGGCGCTCGCCCAGCCAGCGCAGCGACGTCAGTTGCGCACCTACGTCACGCAGCGCTTCGAGTACGGCGCCGTTGTACTGCGCGACGGCGAGATCGTAGTCGGCGTTGCGCGCCGACAGATTGCTGCGCAGGCGCCCGCCGTCGAGCAGCGGCAAGGTCACGAGCGGACCGGCGGCAAACGTGCGGCTGCCACCCTGCACCAGCCGGTCGAAGCCCAGGCTGGCCAGGCCACCCGAGACAGTCAGGTTCACGGTTGGATAGAACTGCGCCTTGGCCACGTCGATGTCGCCGCTGGCGGCTTCAACCTGCCAGCGCAGCGCCACCAGCTCCGGCCGGCGCCCGAGCAGCGCGGCGGGTATATCCGCCGGTACGCCCGGTGGCCGGGCCGGCGCCAGGCGTGGCCGCGCGATCGTCGCACCGGCATCCTGCCCCTGCCCGCTCAGGGCCGCGAGCTGGCCGCGCGTCAACGCCAGCGCTTCGTCGAGCGCCGCGATCTCGCCGCGCGCCGACGGCACGCCAATCTCGGCCTGCCGAAGTTCCGCCTTGCTATCCAGTTGCGCCGCCACGCGCTGGCGCACCAGGTCGGCGATGCGGGTACGCTGGCGCAGTTCCTGTTCGGCCAGGTCGCGCCGCGTGTACAGGTGGTCGAGCTGCAAATAGGCTTGCACGACGGCGCCGGCCACGGCCAGGCGCGCCGCCTGTGCTTCGGCCTGGCGTGCATTCACGCGTCCCGCAGCGGCGGCCACGCCAGCCGCGTTCTTGCCCCAGAAATCCAGTTCGTAGCCGAGGCTGACCCCGAGGTCGTTCGCCCACTGCCAGCTGCCTGCAAGGGGTTTCGGTACGCTGCCGTTGTCGCTGTAGCGCTGGCGCACCGAATGCGCCGTGGCGCTGGCCTGCGGCGCCAGTGCGGCGGCCGCCAGGCCTTCAAGGGCGGCCGCCTGGCGCACGCGCGCCAGTGCGGCAGCAATCGTGGGGCTGGCCTCGCGCGCCCCGTCGACCAGTTGGTCGAGCTGCGGGTCGCCGTAGGCGCGCCACCAGTCCTGCACCGGCCAGGAAGCAGGTGCAGATGCCGGCAGAGCCTGTGCAGAGAGCGTGCGCGTGGAATGCGCCGCCGCATCGACATTCAGGCGGGCCGGCGTGGGCTGCGGCCCCATCGACACGCAGCCAGTCAGTAACAGGATCGCAGCGCCCAGGGCCAGGCGGCATGCGCCCCGGCCCGGCGTGCGTGTGGGTTGAAGCATGGTGTGCCTCGGCGTTTTTCGGGAAGGCCGAGGCTTACGCGGCGCGGCCCGTGCCGGCCATGCCGTCAAACGCATGCAGGTCATGCAGATTCTGCATGACCTGCATGCATTTGATGGCTCAGATATCCACGGAGACGGGGTCGGACGCGGTCAGCGTGGAACGCACGAACGCGCGCAGCCAGACATTGGCGGGATCGCGATGGCTGCGCTCGTGCCAGTACAGCGCCAGATGCACGGGCGGCAGGTCGATCGGCAGGCGCGCCAGCACGAGACCCAGGTCGCGCGCCAACGGCCGGGCCAGGCGCAGCGGAATGGTGGCAATGGCGTCGGTATGCAGCGCGATGTGGGCCGCCGACGTGTAGCTGGGCACGTGACACAGGATGCGCGACGGCGCGAGCAGCGTCTCCAGCTTGCGCGTGACGGCCCCGTTGTGCTGGCTCGTCTGCTCCATCTCGATCAGCACGTGCCGGTGCGTCAGGTAGGCATCGCGATCGAGCTGGCCGGCGCACGGATGCCCGGCCCGCATCACGCACGCGTACTCGTCGGTCCAGAGCTTGCGCCGGCGAATATTGTTGACCAGTTGCGGGAAGCGGCCGATGGCCAGGTCGATGTGACCGCGCTCGAGCTGCGCCTCGATCGCGCCGGGGTCGATGTGCACGCTGCGCAGTTGCAACCCGCTGGCGCCATCTTCCAGGCGCGCCAGCCCGGCCAGCAACTGCGGCAGGATGTTCACGACGGCGCCGTCGACCATGTACAGGCCGAACGAGCGCTGCGCCGTGAGCGGATCGAAGACAGCGGGACCGCTGTCGAGTTCACGCGCCGCGTCGAGCACGGCCGCGATTGGACCCGCCAGCGCCAGCGCGCGGGTGGTCGCGACCATGCGCTGGCCGGTACGCACGAACAGCGGGTCGTCGAAGTGGGACCGCAAGCGGGCCAGCGCGCGGCTGACCGTGGGCTGGCTCATGCCGAGCAGTTCGGCGGTGCGGGTAAGGCTGCCCTCGCGCAGCAGGCTGTCGAGGATCAGTAACTGGGACAGGTCGGGAATCACGGCCGCATCATAGCACCGGGCCTGCGCGGCGTGATCCCCCCTGCGCTGGCTTACGCGCCCAGCACCTTGCGCAGTGTGCGCGACAGGTCTTCGGCCGAAAACTTGGCAACGTAGGCGTCGGCGCGCACGTTCTTGACGTGTTCCTCGTTGGTGGTGCCCGACAGCGACGAATGGATCACCACCGGCAGGTTGCCGAAGCGCTGGCTCGACTTAATGTTGCGGGTCAGCGTGAAGCCATCCATCTCCGGCATCTCGAGGTCGGTCAGCACCATCGCGACGCGGTCGTAGACCGTGCGGCCTTCGGCTTCGGCAGCGGTAGCAATCGCACCCAACTGGTCCCAGGCTTCCTTGCCGCTCTTGGTCATGATGAATGGCAGACCCATCGCGTCCAGACCCTGTTCGATCAGTGCGCGGGCGACGACCGAATCGTCGGCTGCCAGGATAATGGTGCCCGGCTTGATCGAGATCTTGTTGCCCACGGCCTGCGACAGGTCCTGGCGGTCCTGCTCAGGGTTCAGCCGGCGCAGGATGGTTTCCACGTCAAGCACCTGGGCCAGGCGCGCTGGCTGGCCCTCGGCTTCCGGCAGGCGGGCGATACTGGTGACCATGCCGGTGCCGGCAGTGTTCTCGGCCGTCATGACCTGGCTCCAGTCGAGGCGCACGATTTCTTCGACGCTCTCGACGGCAAACGCCTGCGTGGTGCGCGCAAATTCGGTCACCAGCATGATGTTCAGGCCCGTCTTGGGCGTGACACCGGTGATGCCCGGCAGGTCGAGCACCTGGATGATGTGACCACGCAGATTGACCACGCCCAGCACGTGCTGCGGGGCCCCGGCGACGGCGGTGATTTCGGGCATGGCCACGATCTCGCGTATCTTGAAGACGTTGATCCCGAACAGTTCGTTGTGATTGCCGTCTGCGTCGCCACCGAGGCGAAACAGCAGCAGTTCGAATTTGTTCGTCCCCGTCAGATTGCTGCGCTCATCGACTTCTTGTTGTACCGATTTCATGGCTGATCCTGTCAAAAATAATGCTGTCCGGAAATCATTGTAGACGGGCTGCAGGTCCTTGGGTCATTACAGACCGAAAGCGCCGCAGATTTAGCGTCGGCCGGTGCAAAAAAACCACGGATTGTCACACTTTCATGAAAAGACGCCAGCAGCGTACACCCGCAGGCAGGGGTCAATCGCGCCATCAAAGCATACCGCTTTTCTCCCCGGTCAAGGGTGATGAGAGCGATGCCGCGGGTAGTTCGACACTGCTGCTTTTACTTAATGCTCCGCGCTTTGAAACAATCCGGAGCCACGTTACACTTCATTAATAAGTTTCCACAAGGATACCCATGCGTCCGTTACCCGCCACGCACCTGCATATCGGCGTCATCGGCGCCGGTACTGCCGGCCTGGCCATGGCAATTGCCTTCGCCCGGGCCGGACACACGGTCGACGTGTTTGAAAAACACTCGGCGCCGGCAACGCTTGGCGCCGGTGTCCTGATTCAGCCGCAGGGCGTGGCGGCGCTCTATGAACTGGGCGTGGGCGCAGCGTTCAACGCCATCAGCCTGCCGATCGACCGCCTCGTCGGCCAGTGCGAGCGTGGCTGGACCCTGGTCGACATTCCCTATACCGGCTTGCAGGCGCGCGCCGTCAGCCGATCGGCGCTGGGCGGCGTGCTGGAACGGGAATCCCACGCGCTGGGCGTGCGCCTGCACTTCGGCTGCGCCGTGGGCGCCATCGGCGTCGAAAACGGCGCTGGTACAGTCGATGCAGGTGGCGTGTTGCACCGCTTCGACCTTGTCGTGATCGCAAACGGCGCCTCGTCGATGCTGCCGGCGGCCACCGGCCTGGCGGTGGCTTCGCACCAGCACACGTGGGGCGCGCTGTGGGCCCTGATCGATCTGGACGACTAGCCCGATGCGCACCTGCTGGCGCAGCGCTACGGCGGCACCGAGCGCATGTACGGGATCATGCCGACCGAGCGTGTGAACGGCGCGCTGCGCGTGTCGTACCGCAGCATTGCCGCGCCGCGCCGCTGCCTGCGCCAGGCCTGGGCCGCAGCCTAGAACAACGCGCCCTGCCCGCTGGTGATGTGGCGGGTAAGATTGGCAAAACTGTCGCCCAAAAACGGCAGGATCGCGTCGGCGATGGGTTCGAGCTGGCGCGTCAGGTAATGCTCGTAATCGATCGGCGAACGGCGCAGCTCCAGCGGCTCGGGCCCATCGTGCGTCATTACGTAGCGGATCCAGCCGCCCTTGCGGTATAGCGCATGGCGGCCGTTGCGCAGGTGGTGTTCGTCGGCCATGCGCGCGGCGCGTACGTGCGGCGGCACGTTGCGTTCGTAGTCGTCCAGCGCCCGCCGCAGGCGCTTGCGGTACACCAGATCGTCATCGCACTCGCCATGCAGCATCCGCGCCACCAGCTCGCGCACGAAGTCCTCGTACGGCTCGCCCTTGAAGATCCGTTCGTACAGGCCTTGCTGGAACTGCTGCGCCAGGGGCGTCCAGTCGCTGCGTACCGTCTCCAGGCCCTTGTAGACCATCTCGTCACCACCTTCAGGCGTGGTGGCCAGGCCAGCGTAGCGCTTCTTGCTGCCTTCGTCCGAACCGCGCACGGTGGGCATCAGGAAGCGCCGGAAGTGCACGTCGTATTCCAGTTCGAGCGCGCTGTCGATGCCCAGTTCATCTGCCAGATGCGTTTTCCACCAGCCGTTCACATGATTGACCAATATGTTCCCGATGCGGCGCGCATCGTCTTCGGTATGCGCTCTGCCCAGCCAGACGAAGGTCGAATCGGTGTCGCCGTAGATGACCTGGTAGCCATGCTCTTCGATCAGCGCGCGCGTACGGTGCATGATGTCGTGGCCGCGCATCGTGATCGACGAGGCCAGGCGCGGGTCGAAAAAGCGGCAGCCCGTCGTACCGAGCACGCCGTAGAAGGCATTCATGATGATCTTGAGGGCCTGCGACAGCGGCGCATTCTGGGCCTTCTTGGCCGCTTCCCTGCCCGCCCACACCTGCGTGACGATGTTCGGCAGGCAGTGCCGGGTGCGCGAAAAGCGCCCGCCCCGGTAGCCGGGCACCGTGGTTTCTTCAGGCTCGCGCAGGCCCTCGATCAGGCCCAGCGGGTCGATCAGGAAGGTGCGGATGATCGACGGATACAGGCTTTTGTAGTCCAGCACCAGCACCGAGTCGTACAGGCCCGAGCGTGAATCCATCACGAAGCCGCCCGGGCTGTCGGCGCCCTCGACGTCGCCGATATTCGGCGCCACCCGGCCCTGGCGGTGCAGCAGCGGCATGTACAGGTGCTCGAACGCGGCCACCGAGCCGCCGCTGCGATCGGCCGCCAGCCCCGTCACGCTGGCCCGCTCGAGCAGGAAGTCCAGCAATCGGGTCTTGTCGAAGATGCGGGTAACCAGCTCGCAATCCATGACATTGTAATAGGCCAGCGCCGGCTTGTCCTCGTTGAACATGCGGTCGATTTCGGCCATGCGGTCATGGGGATTGTCGATCGCCTTGCCAACGCCCAGCAGCGTGCGCGAGACGTTTTCGAGACTGAACGATGGAAAGGTCCAGGTGGCCGAATGCAGCGCGTCGATACCGTCGATGACGAGGCGCCCGGCGATGCAGATGAAGTAGTGTTCCTGGCCGCCACCTTTACCGCCGCCTTTGCCACCAGCTTCGCGCCATTCGATCGCGCTGCCGTCGCGGCCCAGCAGCAGCGGGCGCTTCATGCCCTCGGCATGCCGCTGCAGCACGCGCATGTCGAACTGGATCACGTTCCAACCGATGATCGCGTCGGGGTCGTGCTGCACGAACCACGCTTCCATGCGGTCGAGCAGCTCGCGCCGCGTGGCGCAATACTCGAGATCGTAATCGCGCGGGCCATCGACACCATTGGGTGGTCCCAGCATGTACACCTGGCGCTGCCCGCACCCTTCGAGCGCGATCGAGCGCAGCTCTCCCTGGAACGTCGTCTCGATATCGAGCGACACGGTGCGGATGGTCGGCCGGTAGCCAGGCGCGGGCTTCATCACGCCTTCGACCAGCAGGTGCGGATTGCCCTCGACGGGTTGACCCGCAAACACGACGGGCGCGGTAATGAAACGCTCCATCAGGTAGCGCTCGGGCGGACGCACGTCGGCCTCGAACACGTCCAGGCCATGCTGGCGCAGGCGCCGTTCGATCTGCATCAGCTGGCGGTATTTGCGGCAGTACAGGCCGGCGACGGGCCGGTGTTGAAAGTCGAGCAGGTCGAGCGGGCGCAATTCCCAGCCCCGTTCATCCTGCAGTAGTTGTTCGACCGTGCCGCGCTGCGCTTCGGGAATGAAGGCGACCGGGGTCTGCACCGGGATGCGCACGCAGCGCGGGCCGGCATCGGTGGCGAGCCAGAACTCGACTTCGCAGCCGGCGGGGGTGTCGCGCCAGTGGCGCGTCAGCAGAAAGCCGGTGCTGTCCGACGCCGCATCGTCCATGTCAGCGATAGCGTTCCAGCTCGGCCTCGGAAAAGCCGGCCGCGCGGCGCCCTTCGATATTGAATGGCCCCTTGAGCACGGGCGCCTTGTAGCGCACGGTGAGTTCGTCGTAGGTGGCGATCGGCTCGAGGCCGCGCGCCAGGCATAGCTCAAGGTACCAGCGGTTGCCGATTTCAACGTGCCCCACTTCGTCGACCAGCAGGCGGTCGAGGATCAGCGCCGCAGCCAGGTCGCCCGCCTGCGCGATCTTCTTGCGCAGCGGCGGGATCGCGTCCAGACCCCGCGCTTCGAGCGTGCGCGGCACCAGCGCCATGCGCGCCAGCACGTCGTCACTGGTCTTGGCGACCATCTCCCACAGGCTGTCGTGGCCCGGGAAGTCGCCGTACGCATACCCGAGCGTGCCCAGATGGTCACTGAGCATCGTGAAGTGCAGCGCCTCTTCATCGGCCACCAGCAACCAGTCGAGATAGTATTGCTCGGGCATCCCGTCGAAGCGCCACAGGGCATCGAGCGCCAGATTGACGGCATTGAACTCGATGTGCGCCAGCGCGTGGACCAGCATCGCGCGCCCTTCCGGCGTGCCCATCGAGCGGCGACCAACCTGCAGCGGCGGCACCAGTTCCGGCCGCGCCGGACGGCCAGGGATGCCGGCCGGCGCCGTCATGACGGTCTGGGTGTCGATGGCGACCTGACCGGCCTTGCACGCAGCAGACAGCGCGGCGACCGCCCTGGCTTTGGCGGCGGGGTCGGCGTCGAGCAGTGCGTGCAGCGCGGTGGCGCGGAGTTCCATGGTGTGGCCTAGCAAATCGAGAGCCGCATTTTACTCAATCTACTGTCGTTGATGGTTCCCAATTCATCCGCAACCATGGCTTGGGATACTCGACATCGAGAAATTGCCGGGACATCTACAACATATGCGCTTCTGTCTCTACATTGTTCTGATCGCAGCCTTGCTCGCTGGCTGTCGCGATTCTGTCGAAGACCAGGCAAAGAAGCTCGGTGACCGTGAGTTTACAACGGTTGTCTGGGCCAAGGCCTCAGACTTGCAGCGGGGAGAGATGACGGCATCGCTGCTAAAGAAACATGATTTAAAGCGGTCGAACGGCAGTGACATCGTAGCGCTGCTTGGCCGCCCTACCGGCTACTACGACTATGACACCAACCCTGCATACGTCGTCGGGCCAACAACCGTCGAGAGCGTTTATACAAAAGGCTATTTGCTGGTGTTTGAAACCGACAAGGAAAACGGCAAGGTAGAGCGCATATTCTTCGTGCCAGACGTCGAGTGATGTCGCAGCGCCAATCCCGCTACATTTGCCTGAACAAATGCGCATACACGGGACTGACACGCGGCTTTTCCGGCCGGCCGCGCAAGGTCAGCATCACCTTGCCCAGATCATCCCGCACCGCGCTGGTCACGCATCCCATATTGACCACCGTGCTGCGGCTCACCTGACGAAACTGCGCGCTGTCGAGCTGCGGCAGCAGTTCCTTCAGCGGCACCCGGATCAGCGCTTCCGCGTCCGCCGTGACCACATTGACATACTTGTCGATCGCCTGGAAGTAGACGACGTCTGGCACCGGAATCATGCGCACCGCGTTGCCGACCGCCGCCCGGATGGTCGTCAAGCGCTCGCTTGGTGCGGCGCGTGGCGCCAGCGCCTGCAACTGCCCGAGCAGCTGGCCCAGTGCATCCGGCGCCAGCGCCGTGCGCGCCTCCAGCGCCCCACGCAGCCGTTCCACGGTCTTGCCCAGCCGCGCGCTGCTGACCGGCTTGAGCACGTAGTCGAACGCCGCGTGCTCGAATGCCTGCACCGCGTAGTCATCAAACGCGGTGACGAACACGATGTGCGGAAACGGCGCCGGGCCCTCCCAGCGCTCGGCCAGTTCTTCGGCCACTTCGAGACCGCTCTGGCCCGGCATGCGGATGTCCAGGAACAGCACGTCCGGTCGCAGCGCCAGGGCCTGCTCCACAGCGACCACGCCGTTGGGTGCGGTCGCGACGATGTCGAGGCCGGGCCACAGGCCTTGCAGTGTCCTGGCCAGCGTGGCGGCCAGGATCGGTTCATCTTCGGCAATTAGTGCACGGGTCATTGTTCGAACTCCAGAGGCAGTGTCAATCGGGCCAGCGTGCCTTGCGGCGGCGCTGGATTCAAGGTCATCGATGCGCGCTCACCATACAGGGCCTTGAGCCGTTCACGCGACGTGGCCACGCCGACGCCACCTCCACGCCGTGCAGGCGCCTGGCCCAGCCCCGGACCCAGGCCCAGGCCGGTATCCCGGACGTCGAGCACCAGGCTGTCGCCTTCGATCGCCGCGCTGATGGTGATCTCGCCGCCATCGATCTTCGGCTCCACGCCGTGCACGATCGCATTCTCGACCAGCGGTTGCAACAGCATGGTGGGCAGGCGCGCGGTGCGCAGCCCTGGCGGCAGGTCGAGCCGGTAGCGCAGCCGTTCACCCATGCGCACGCCCATCAGGCCCAGATACGCCCCCATGGCGGCAAATTCCTGCTCCAGCGTCGTGGTCTCGCTGCGCGATACGCTCAACGTGGCGCGCAGATACTGGATCAGCTGGTCGAGCATATCGCTGGCGTGCACCGGGTCGAGCGCGATCAGGCCCTGCAGATTGGCCAGCGTATTGAACAGCATGTGCGGCTCGATCTGGGCTTGCAGCAGGCGCAGCTGCGCCTGCAACGCCTGGCGCTCGATGATCTGCGCGCGCAGGTGGGCCTCGGCCTGCTCTTCCTGGGCGCGCCGCATGCGTTCGCGGTTCCGGATCAGCACGACCATCAGTGTCGTGCCCAGGAAGGTGAAGACGATCATGCTGATGCGGTCGGCGGACGGATATTCCGCGAGCGTGGGCGTACGAATACCGAGCAACAGCCCGGCCGTGTACAGGCCGGTGAAGTGGGCAACCGGCGCTGCCAGCACCGCCAGCACGCCGAACATCGCCCATTCGCGCAAGCGCCAGACCGGCCGCTTGATGAACAACAGTCGCCCGCCATACACGATCGTGAAGGCCACGATGCCGATCAGGACCGACACCAGCATGTTTTCGAGGAAGCGTCCCGTGACCAGGCTGATGAAACATGCCAGCAGCGCGCTGATGGCGATCGACAGCGGAAAATCGGTCAGCACGCGCCGCAGGCGCGCACGTCGTTGCTGGTGAATCGGCGGAGAGATGCTGGCCATGTGGACTCGCTTCAGAAAATCACGGCAATAAGGACAGGGACAATTCATTGTGCCGAGCCGGCGTCCCAGCGGCAAGAGGCGGTGCGACAAATTGGCAAAAGGCGGGAGTGAACCCGGCCTTGCAGAGCGCAATGGCCCGATTCGCTAGCGTGCCCATCATTCAATTCTCCGAATTCATTTATGCTGGCCGCATCCATCCATAACGCTACAAGGACCCCATGCACCAGTTATTCTCGCCATTCAATCTTGCTTCACTTCCCCTCGTCAATCGCATCGTGATGGCGCCCCTGACCCGGGCGCGTGCGCCGGACGACGTCGCCACTGAAACCGTCGCGCTGTACTACACCCAGCGCGCTACCGCTGGCCTGATCGTCAGCGAAGGCACGCCCATCTCGCGCGAAGGCCAGGGTTACCTGTTCAACCCCGGCATCTACACGCCGGCGCAGATCGCCGGCTGGCGCCTGACCACCCAATCCGTGCACGCCGTCGGCGCGAAGATGTTCGCGCAGCTCTGGCACGTGGGCCGCGTGTCGCACCCGAGCATCCAGACCGATGGCATCGATCCGGTCAGTGCCAGTTCGAAAACCGCGCAAGGCGCCATGGCCTATGGTGTCAAGGATGACGGCACGCCGGGCATGGTGGCCACCACCAAACCGCGCCAGCTTGCGACCGACGAGGTAGCGCGCGTGGTGCAGGATTTTGCCAACGCCGCCGCCAATGCCATCGAAGCCGGTTTCGACGGGGTCGAGATCCACGGCGCCAATGGCTATCTGCTGGAGCAGTTCCTCAACCCGCTGGTGAACGACCGCGATGACGAATACGGCGCGGCCGCGATGGACAACCGCCTGCGCTTCGCACTCGAAGTCGTCGATGCCGTCGTCGCCCGCATCGGCCGCGAACGCGTGGGCATCCGCCTGTCGCCCTACGGCCGCCTGTTCGACATGCCGCTGTACGACGACATCGACGCGACCTACACGGCGCTGGTCGCCGCGCTCGGCGAACGCCGCATCGCGTATGTCCACATCATGGACCAATCCGGCTACGGCATGGGCGACAAGGCGTCTGGGCCGACCGTGTCCGACAGGATCCAGGACTTGCTGCGAGCCTTCCGCACCACGCTGCCCGAGACTGCACTGATCCTGGCTGGCGGCATGACGCGCGAGCGCGCCGACAAGATGATCGACGATGGCGTGATCGATTTGGCCGCGTTCGGCCAGCCGTTCATCTCGAACCCCGACCTGGTCGCGCGCCTGCGCAACGGCTGGCCACTGGCCGAGCCTGACCGCAGCACCTACTACGGGGGCGACGCCAGGGGCTATATCGATTACCCGCCGTACGCTGCGCAGGCCTGATCGTATGGTGGGCTGAACCGGGATGCGCCATCGTGGCGCTCCCACCGGGTGGATGCGCATATCCCGGTTGACCCGCTTCACCCCACCATGTCATATTGCCATCCTCATCAATCCACGGAAGTCCTCGCATGCGTCACCTTGCCTCCGCGCTGTCCATTTCCATCGCCCTCGCCCTGACCGGGTGCGCCACCTCGGCCCAGGGGCCGCAGACTTCAGGGCGCGATGCGCTGACCTCCAGCATCTCGGCCGACTCGCTGCGCGGCCACCTGTCGTTCCTGTCGTCCGACCTGCTCGAAGGGCGCGGCACGCCGTCACGCGGTGTTGACCTGGCAGCCGAATACATCGCGGCGCAGTTCCGCCGCGCGGGGCTCGAGGCCGCTGGCGATGACGGTTACTTCCAGACCGCGAACTGGCAATACGCCAAGCGCAGCCCGCAGGACATCGCATTGACGGTGACGGCCGGCGGCAAGACCATGACCCTCGACCGCACGGGCGCATCGGCCAACTTCGTCGATCCGGTCACGCTGGCGCGCACGCCTGCCGTCTTCATGACCTGGCAGGCGGCGCTGGACGATCCGGACAAGGCCAACGGCAAGGTGCTGGTCGTGCCGGCCGCCGCGATCCCTGGCGCAGGCGCCGCGCTGCAAGCCAAACTGAAAAGCAAGCCGGCACTGATCGTGCTGATCGACCGCGAACGGCGCCAGGCGCGCACGCAGGGCGGCTGGCTGATCGACCCGAGCGTGGCAGTGGCCAAGGGCGGCGCACCGGTCGTGCTGGTGCACGCAGCCGATGCCGCGACCGCGCTCGAACAGGGCGGCGCCACCGTCGCCGCGAAGATCGTCGCACCCGAAATTGCGCCGACCAAGCTGCGCAACGTGATCGGCGTGCTGCGCGGTTCGGACCCGGCCCTGAAAAGCACCTATGTGATGCTCAGCGCGCACTACGACCACCTGGGCATCCGCGACGGCGAGATCTTCAACGGCGCCAACGACGATGGCAGCGGCACCGTGTCGGTGATCGAGATCGCCGCGAGCATGGCGGCGCAAAAGGAGCGGCCACGCCGCAGCATCGTGTTCGTCGCGCTGTTCGGCGAAGAACTGGGCCTGCTCGGCTCGCGCTACTACGCGAAGAACCCCGTGTTCCCGCTGAAGGACACCGTGATGAACCTGAACCTCGAGCAGCTTGGCCGCACCGACGACAGCGAAGGCCCGCAACTGCGTTCGGCCACGATGACCGGCTTTGACTATTCGACCGTTGGCACGACGCTGCAACGCGCCGGCGAGCAGACCGGCATCCGCTTCTGGAAGCACCCGACCAATAGCGACCGTTATTTTGCGCGCAGCGACAACCAGGCGCTGGCCGATGCCGGCGTGCCGGCTCACACGCTGTGCGTGGCGTTCGGCTTCCCCGATTACCACGGCAAGGACGACACCTGGGACAAGGTCGACTACGACAACCTGGCCAGCGTGAACCGCATGATCGCCGTGGCGTTGCAGGACATCGCCAACGATCCGGTCAAGCCGGCGTGGACGGACGTGCCCAACGCCGCCAAGTACCGCGCCGCGGCAGCCGCACTGCAATCGTCGAAGTAAGGGTAGCCCGATGAAGCTGGCCAGCCTTTCGCTCCGCTCGCCCGGCAGCGCTGCGCCGCAGGCGGTCGAGCGGCTCATGCTCGTGGCCGATGCGGGGATCGATGGCGACCGCCACCGCGACCCGGCATCGCCCCGCCAGCTGCTGCTGGCGAGCAGCGCGACCTATGCCGACCTGGGGCTTGCTCAGCATGCGCTGCGCGAAAACCTGCTGCTCGATACGCCCATCGACGCCCTGCCCTCCGGCACCGTGCTGCAGATCGGCGACGGCGCGCAGGTGCGCCTGATGTTCGCATGCGAAGCATGCGGCCGGCTCGACCTGCATGGCGCGCATGTCGCTGCACGCATTGGCGCCCGACGTGGCGTGTTGGCGCGCATCGTGCAAGGCGGCGTAATCCGAACCGGCGATACGGTACGCGACCTGGGTCCATTGCTGCCGGCGTGGTCGGACGACTGGCACGACCGCGTGGCGCAGGTGATCGACGCGATGCCGCCTGACACCGTGATCGAGTACGCATTGCTGGCGCGCCTGGCCGGGATCCAGTCGACCTATTGCCGCGCCTTCCCGCGCTTTTTGGCGTCACTTGGGCCGGCGTATGCGAGCAGAGCGCTTGCGGCACGCGCTGCGTCGCCGCTGGCGCGATGGGATGGCAGCGGCCTGTTCGACGCGCGTTTGGACCAGGGACCTGGGCCGGACGGAAAACTCAATTGTTGCTAAGTTATCTAGCGCACAGCCGATGAATTTCGGAAATGTTTTAATGCTTCTGTCGCGCACGATTGCGGTCGGGGCGTGAGTCAAAAAATTGGCAGCTGGTGTAAGCTGAATGACAACATTTAATTTTAAGGAGCACCCCATGAAAACCACGATTACCATTTCCGCCCTGATGCTGAGCGTCGCGATGCTGGCCGGTTGCAACAAGAACGACAATATGGGCCCTGCACAAGAAGCCGGCGCTGCTGTCGACAACGCAGGTGCCAAGGTTGCCGAAGAATCGAAAGAAGCCGCCGCTTCGGTCGATGCTGCTGCTGAACGCGCTGGCGACAAGATGGAAGTTGCTGCTGACAAGGCTGAAGCCAATATGGACGCTGCTGGTCAGCGTATCGACGCGGCGACCGACCGTGCTGGTGCACGTATCGACGCTGCTGGCGCAGAAGTGCGTCAGGAAAGCCGCGAAGCTGCTGCTGCCGCTAAAGAAGCGACCAGCAACGCCACCGCTGCTGCTGGCCGTAGCGTCGAGCGTGCTGGCGAAAAAATGCAGGACGCTTCGAAATAATTCGCACGAATTAGGTCGACCAGCAGTTCTGTAATGCGCAAGCCGCGACCCGGGAAACCGGTGTCGCGGCTTGTTCACATTTAGCACTCTAGAACGCAACAAGGGCGCCTCATTTCGCCAGGCAAACTGGTTGGTTCGCCTCTCAAAACCTTGTGTACCGGTTTCGACACGTTTCTCGCCTTAGTGAGCGAACTCTAGGCCCGAACTCGAATACCTGTTGACACTGTCAAACTGAAAAACCTACAGTTTCATTATTGAAGATCTGGTTCCGCAAAGAGAAACCCGCTTCATGGATCGGATGTCGGCCATCGTTGTGGCCGGCGACGACCCGGCACCATCACAATAATGGAGACAGACCGAGTGAAGAAACACATCATCGCAATGGCGGCGCTATGCGCCTGCGTGTCAGCTGCACCGAGCGCCTCCGCGCAATCGGCCATTACCCTGTACGGCATCATCGACGCCGGCTTGACCCGCCTGACCAACGACGGCCCGCAAGGCGATATGACCAAGGTCGATACTGGTCAGATGCAGGTATCGCGCTGGGGCATCAAGGGCCAGGAAGACCTGGGCGGCGGCATGAAGGCGCGCTTCGGGCTGGAAGGCACACTGCTCAATGACACAGGCGGCGCCGGCGTCCCGTTTGGCACCCCGTCCAGCACCAGCCTGTTCGACCGCGAAGCCACGGTCGGCATCGTTACCAACTACGGCGCCATCGACATCGGCCGCCAGAATATCGTCGGCATCATGTCGGTCGGCATGGCCGATCCGCTGGGCTTGGGCTTTGCCTCCAGCAGCCCGAACGTGCTGTTCTCGGCGATGAACAACGCCGCCGTGTATGCGCCCTACGGCGCCAACAATGGCGGCACGGCCCTGCGCCAGAACAACTCGGTCAAGTACACGTCACCCGTGTTCAAGGGCCTGAGTTTTGCCTTGATGCGCGCCTTCGGCGAGCAGGCAGGCAATGCGCAGAAAAGCTCGTACCAGGGTGGCGCGCTGCTGTACAACACCGGCAAGCTGGCCGTGGCCGGCGCCTATGCGCGCATGAAGAACATCACCGACACCGATCTGCTCACGTCGCACGCGTATGGCATCAAGTACGCGTTCCCGGCGGTGACGCTCAAGTCGACCTATTCGTGGAATGAACTGCGCAGCACTGGCCGCAAGATCGCGGTGCTCGGCGTCGGCGCCGATGTGCCGGTGGCGCCGGCCTTCCTGGTGACGGCCGCGGCTTACCAGGTCAAGCGCTCGGGCGACCTGAAGGACGATGCACAGCAATTCATCCTGATCGGCCGCTACCTGATGAGCAAGCGCACGACCGGCTATGTCTCGGTGGGCCACGCGGCGACCGACAGCATCGTCCAGACTGACCAGATCAATCTGGCCCAGAACTTCGTGGCGGTCGGCAGCGACTCGGCCAACCGGTTCACGATGGGCATCATGCACATGTTCTGATGACGACCCACGACGACACGCATTCCGTATCACCTTCCGCCCCGCCCGGCTTCGAACGCCTGAACCGCGGTGGGCCGTATATGGCCAATCTGGGCGAGCTGTATTGCCGCCGGGGTGAGGCCGAGCGCGAAGGCGAGATCGTGTTCGCGATGCGCATCGAGGACAAGCACACGAATATGCGCGGCATCGCGCATGGCGGAATGCTGGCCAGTCTGGCCGATTCCGCACTTGGTCTCGGCTTGACGCTGTATTGCGAAGGACGCCAGTCGTTCGTGACCGTCAACTTGAGCACCGATTTCATCGACGCGGCCAGGCCCGGCGACTGGGTCGAAGCGCATGTCGAGGTGCAGAAAATGGGCAAACGGATGGCGTTCGCCAACTGTTTCCTGCAAGTCGGCGCGCGCCGCATCCTGCGCGCCAGCGGCGTGTTTGCGGTGATGAACGCCTTGAACCCCGACCAGCTGGCGGCCGGGTATTGAGCCCTGCCTGATTACGACTCGAGGCGCCGTGCGACCTCGATCAGGCGCGGGCGCACTTCATCGAGCAGGAAGGCGGTCGATACGCTCGACGAGGGGCCGCCGCAATTGATCGACATGATCTGATTGCCGCCGATCGGCATGAAGCCGACTGCGATCCCGTTGACGTCCTTCTGCCAGTCCCCGAACGAGGTCGTGCAGCCATACGTCTCATAGTCGCTCAAGCCCTTGGCCAGACCCGTGCGCATGGCCTCGAACGCGGTTTCGTCCAGCTCCAGCGAGCGGCTCAGGATATCCCGGCGCTCATTCTCGGCGGCCCGGGCCAGGTAGGCGCGGCCGATCGCCGATGTCGCCAGCGACATGCGCGAGCCGACCTGCAGCGCCAGCGCCAGTGCCGCGCTGCTGCGGCACACTTCCACATAGATCATCGACAGCCGGTCCCGCATCGCGATCGACACGGTGGTGCCGGAGAACTCAGCCAGCTCCTGCATCATCGGGCGCGCCAGTTGACGGATGTCGAGCCGGGCCAGCATGGCGCTGCCCAGGCCGAGCGTGGCGCTGCCGAGCGTATAACGCCCGCCCGGCTCCTGTGCCAGGTAGCCGAGCGTAGTCAGCGTGTAGGTGATGCGGGTGACAGTGGACTTGGGCAAGCCGCAGCGCTCGGCGATCTGCTGGTTGCTCAGCCCCTTGTCGGCTGAGCGAAAGCAGGCCAGGACCTCGAGGCCACGCGCCAGCGCCGTGATGAAGTAGCGTTCTTCGGCGCCACGCGGCGCGTCGGCCACATCGGCACCTTGCACATCATCAGGAAGGGTGTCGCTCACTGGCATGGGAAGGCCCTGAATAAGAATGGTGGTCAAATTCCATTCTAATACAGTTCATTTCGCCATGCAAAACCGGCAGGCATTAACGCTACGTATTGACGTTGTTAAACGACACCGCGCTCCCGCAAGCCAGCCAGCGTGTCTGCCGACAGGCCAAGCAACTCATGCAGCACGTCGTCCGTCCCCTCGCCCAGGCACGGCGGGCTACTGCGTACCGGCAGGCGTTCGCCATCGAAGCGATAGGGGGAGGCCAGTACCGGGACACTGCCCACAACGGGATGCGGCATGTCCTTGACCAACCCGCCCTGCTGCGCGCGGGTCGACGTCAATGCCTCATGCAGCCCGGCGACCTCGCCACACGGGATACCCACCCGGCTCATGCACGCAAGCAGATCGCTGCGCGTGCGCTGCGCCAGTTCGCGTTTGATCTCGGGCATCAGCTCGTCGCGGTGCTGCGTGCGCGCCAGGTTGGTCTTGAAACGCTCATCCAGCGCAATGTCGGGACGCTCGATCACGTCATTGCAAAAGCGTATGAACTGGCTGTTATTGCCCACCGCAACGACCAGTGGACCATCCTTCGCCTCATACACGCCATAGGGCATGATCGATGGATGCGCATTGCCGTAGCGCGGCGGGTCGTTCCCGCGCAGCAGCGCTTCCAGGCCGTAATAGGCGGAAATCATCAGGCCGCAGTCGAACAATGCCATGCCGATGTGGCGGCCCTTGCCCGTCTTTTCGCGCTCGTACAGCGCCGCCAGCACGCCCTGCGCCGCGTACATTCCCGTCATCATGTCGACCGCGGCAACGCCGAATTTCAACGGCGGCTGGGTCGGTTCCCCGTTTAGTGCCATGAGGCCCGATTCGCCCTGGATGACCAGGTCGTAGCCGGGCCGCGCGGCTTCCGGGCCGGTGCGGTCATAACCCGTGATCGAGCAGTAGATCAGGCCCGGCTGGGCTTCCTTCAGGTCGTCATAGCCCAAGCCGAGTCGCTCGATGTCGCCGAACTTGAAATTCTGGATCACGATGTCGCTCTTGCGGATCAGATCCCGGGCGATCTTTTGGCCGTCGGGTGTTTTCAGGTCGAGGCACACCGAACGCTTGTTGCGGTTGACGCTGTTGAAGTACGCGGTTTCGGTGGCGCCGATGCGCATGCCCCAGTCGCGCGTGTCGTCGCCGCGCTCGGGATGCTCCACCTTGATCACTTCCGCGCCCAGGTCGCCCAGCACCATCGCACACCACGGCCCGGCCAGCACGCGCGAGAAATCCAGCACGCGCACGCCGGAAAGAGGCAAAGCAGATTTGTCAGTCAACATAACACTCCAGATACCCGGCCTCTCCACAAGGAGCCGGCAAACATCATTCTTCTCGCCGACCCGCGGCTGAAGCACTGCGCAGTTCCGCGAAAGCGGGCGCGCGTTTTTCGAAGAAGGCGGCAATGCCTTCCTGCGCTTCGTCGTCGCCCTGCGACTGCACCATCAGCGCAGCTTCCAGGTCGAGCTGCTCGTCCAGGCTTGCGGCCCCGGCATTCTCGCACAGCACCTTGATGCGCCCGTTGGCATTGGCTGGTCCGGCGGCCACGCGTGCAGCCAGCGCAATCGCATCGGCCAGTGCCTGCCCTGGCGCGGCCAGGCGGTTGACCGCGCCCAGCGCATGCAGGCGCGCGGCCGGCAGGCGCTCGCCCAGCAGGCATAGCTCGGTCAGCAACTGGCGCGACATGCAGCGCGCCAGAAACGCCGTCGCGCCGCCATCCGGACTCAGGCCAACCTTGACATACGCCATCGAAAAGAAGGCATCGTCAGCCGCGACCACCATATCGCACGCCAGCGCCAGGGACAGGCCGGCGCCTGCCGCCCCACCCTCGACCGCCGCAATCACCGGCTTCGGGCAGGCGCGCAGCGCGCGCACCAGATCGTGCAGGCGTTCGACCTTTTTGCGTCGCTCATCCGGCGCCAGCACGCGGCGCGTGGCCAACTGGCGCAGGTCGCCACCGGCGCAGAAAAAGTCGCCATCGCCGACCAGCACGATGGCGCCAATGGCCGGGTCCTGCGCCGCCTGGTCGAGCGCGGCCGGCAGCGCGTCGTACAGCGCCGGGGTGATCGCATTCTTCGCCGCCGGATTGCTGTTGACGAGAATGCGCACCGCGCCGTCAGTGCGCATCACGAGGCCGGGTGCATTCATGCTGCTGCGGTCTCGCTGGTCTCGCTGGTCTCGCGCCCGAGGGCGATATAGCGCGCCAGGTGATGGTCTTCGTCGCCCAGCTGATGATCGATCATCACGAGGCGCTTGGCGTAGTGCGCCAGCGGCAGCTCCCAGGTCATGCCGATACCGCCGTGCAGCTGGATGCATTCTTCCGCCACCAGCGTGCCGATCCGGCCGATGCTGGCCTTGGCGGCCGACAGGCTGCGCTCACGCGTGACGCGGTCGGCGTCCAGGGCGGATGCAGCATTGATCACCGCCGAGCGGGCCTGCTCGATTTCGAGCAGCAGGTCGGCCATGCGATGCTGCAGCGCCTGGAAGCTGCCGATCACGACGCCGAACTGCTTGCGCGTGCGCAGGTAGTCCAGCGTTGCCTCCTTGGCCGCTTCCATCGCGCCGAGGGCTTCCGCGCACAGGGCCAGCACGCCGCGCCCGACAGCGCGCTCGATCGCTGCAAAACCGTGGCCCGGCTCACCGAGCAGCGCGTCAGCGCCGACCCGCACGCCGCTGAAGGTCAGCTCGGCCACGCGGCCGCCGTCCATCGTCGGCGAGCCCACCATCGACACGCCGGCCGCATCGGCAGGAACCAGGAACAGCGAGATACCCGCTTCGTCATCGACCGCGCCCGAGGTGCGCGCCGACACCACGATCCACTGCGCGTGTTCGGCGTTGGCCACCACGGCCTTGGCGCCGTCGATCACCCAGCCATCGTCGTCGCGGCGCGCGCTCGTCGCAACCCGCGCCAGTTCATAATGCGCGTCCGGTTCGTCGTGGGAAAACGCGGCGATCACGGATGCATCGGCGATGCTGGCCAACACCTCTTTCTGCGCATCGCTGCCAGCTGCCGCAATGGCTTCGGCCGCCAGCACGGCGCTGCCCAGTAGCGGCTCGAGCACTAGGCCACGGCCCAGCGCCTCGAACACCACCGCGATGTCAAAACCGGCCCCGCCGAAGCCGCCGTCTTCTTCGCGCAGCAGCATGCCTACCACGCCCAGTTCGGCGAACTGCTGCCACATGGCGTTGGAAAAGCCTTCTGGCGAGGCGGCGATCTTGTGCCGCGCCTCGATGTGATATTGCTGGGCGATGAAGCGGTTCAGGCTATCGGCCAGCATGCGCCGTTCTTCTGTATGTTCGAAGT
Source organism: Massilia aurea (assembly GCF_024753205.1). Classification (GTDB taxonomy): domain Bacteria; phylum Pseudomonadota; class Gammaproteobacteria; order Burkholderiales; family Burkholderiaceae_D; genus Telluria; species Telluria aurea. The sequence goes on from NZ_JANUGZ010000001.1 coordinate 251,990, forward strand.
TCATGTCGCTTGCCCTTACAGTCCGAGGATCATCTTGGAGATGATGTTTTTCTGGATCTCGTTGGAGCCGCCGAAGATCGACAGCTTGCGGTTGTTGAAGTATTGCGCCGAGGCGGCGGCCGCAAAATCTGGCCCGAAGCCCGGGCCATCATTGGCCGCATCGAGCATGTCCTGCGTGAACGGGCGTGCATACACGCCCATCGCGCGCCGCGTCAGCGCATTGATCTCCTGACGGATCTCGGTGCCGCGAATCTTGAGCATCGAGCTCTCCGCGCCCGGCACGCCGCCACCAGCCACCGCCGCGATCACGCGCAGATTGGTGGTCTTCATGTTTTCCAGGTCGATCTCGACGCGCGCCAGGCGGCGCGCAAAGCCCGGATCGTCTGCCAGCGGCTTGCCACCGCGCGTCTGCTCCTGCGCGATGCGCTTCAAGCGCGCCAGCGCCGCCATCGAGAAGCCGACACCGGCGATATTCGTGCGCTCATAAGTAAGCAGATATTTGGCGCAGGTCCAGCCGCGATGCTCTTCGCCAACCAGGTTCTGCACCGGCACCCGCACATCGGTGAAGAACACTTCGTTGACTTCGCGCTCGCCATCGAGCAGCGTGATCGGGCGCACGTCGACGCCCGGTGACTGCATGTCGATCAGCAGGAAGCTGATGCCCTCCTGCTTCTTGGCGCCCGAATCGGTGCGCACCAGGCAGAAAATCATGTTCGCGTGCTGGCCAAGCGTGGTCCAGGTCTTCTGGCCATTGACGATGTAATGCTCGCCCTCGGCGTCCACACCGCGCACGGCGCTGCACTTGACCGCCGCCAGGTCCGAGCCCGCACCCGGCTCCGAATAGCCCTGGCACCACCAGTCGGAGCCATCCAGGATGCGCGGCAGCCAGTAATCCTTCTGCGCCCCGTTGCCGTACTTGATCAGGACCGGGCCCAGCATGTTCACGCCGAACGGCACGATGCGCGGCGTATTGGCCAGCGCGCACTCGGTCTCGAAGATGAATTTTTCAATGGCGTCCCAGCCCGGGCCGCCGTATGCTTCCGGCCAGTGATTTGCCAGCCAGCCGCGCTCATTCAGGATCGCGTGCCAGCGCTCCATGTCGGCCTTCGACAGATGCTTGCCATTGGCAACCTTATCCGACAGGTCCTGCGGCAGCTTCTCGGCCAGGAATGCCCGTACCTCGTCGCGAAAGCGCTCTTGCTCAGGGGTGAAATGTAAATCCATGATGATCCTTTAGAAAATCTCGAACAGGCCCGCAGCGCCCATGCCGCCGGCGATACACATCGTGACCACGGCATACTTCGCGCCGCGGCGCCGGCCTTCAATCAGAATGTGGCCGGCCAGGCGCGCACCTGTCATGCCGAACGGGTGGCCGATCGAAATCGCGCCACCGTCGACGTTCAGGCGCTCGTCGGGAATGCCGAGTTGCTGCTGGCAGTAGATCGCCTGCGAGGCAAAAGCTTCGTTCAGTTCCCACAGGTCGATATCGTCCACCGTCAGGCCAAAGCGCTTCAAGAGCTTGGGCACCGCGAACACGGGGCCGATGCCCATCTCATCCGGCTCGCAGCCGGCCACCGCCATGCCACGGAAGGCGCCCAGCGGGGTCAAGCCGAGGCGCTCGGCTTCTTTTGCTTCCATCATCACGCAGGCCGATGCGCCATCGGACAGCTGCGACGCATTGCCGGCAGTGACGAATTTGCCCTCGCCCATGACCGGCGCCAGCTTGGCCAGGCCTTCATAAGTCGTGCCGCGCCGGTTGCAGGTGTCTTCGGCGATCGTGACTTCGCGGTGGCTGACTTCCTTCGTCTCCTTGTCGGTGACGGCCATGGTCGTGGTACAGGCGACGATTTCCTCGCTGTAGCGGCCGGCCAGCTGCGCGGCCTCGGTCTTGCGCTGGGACTCGAACGAGAAGCGGTCCTGTGCTTCGCGGCTGATGTTGTAGCGCGCGGCGACGATGTCGGCGGTGTCGATCATCGGCAGATACAGGTCCGGCTTGTGTTCCAGGATCCACGGGTCGATGCCCGGATCGCCGCTGTCGCGGCTGCGGATGTGCGAGATGCTCTCCACGCCGCCGGCAATGATGGCCGGCGCGCCGTCGACGATGATGCGGCCGGCGCCAATGGCGATCGCCTGCAGGCCCGAGGCGCAGAAGCGGTTCACAGTCGTGCCGGCAATGGTGATCGGCAGGTCGGCGCGGATCACGCTCTGGCGCGCGACGTTACGGCCGGTGGTGCCTTCCGGGTAGCCGCAGCCGAGAATCGCATCCTCGATCATGGCCGGATCGATGCCGGCGCGCTCGACGGCGGCGCGTACTGCGAAGGCAGCCAGCTGGGCGCCGGGCGTGATATTGAATTCGCCGCGGTGCGCCTTGGTCAGCGGGGTGCGGGCGGTTGAAACGATGACAGCTTCGCGCATGGCGAGTCTCCTGACAAATTGATGACGATGGGGTCTACGCGGATTGATTCAGGCTGGCGAAATTGGCGCCCTTGTCGACCAGCTCGACCAGCAGCGGCGACGGCTGCCAGAACAGCGGGTCTTCCTTGGCAAACTCGCGGATGTCGGCCAGGATCGTCGGCAGGTCGACCGTGTCGGCATAGTGCATCGGGCCGCCGCGGTAGCGCGGGAAGCCGTAGCCGTGCACGAACGTCACGTCCACATCGAGCGGCCGCAGGGCGATCTTCTGGTGCACGACATTGGCACCCTCGTTGATCATCGCAGCCAGGTAGCGGCGCACGATCTCGGCGTCGCTGAAGCTGCGCGGTGATTTACCTGACAGCGCACCCGCGCGGGCCCGTTCGGCATCGATGATGGCCTCGACTTCCGGGTCGGGCGTGCCGACGCGGGCACCGTCCGGATACAGGTAGTAGCCACGCCCGGTCTTCTGGCCAAACCAGCCCCGTTCGCACAGGCGGTCGGCAATCTGCACGTAACGTGCGCGCGGGTCACGTGTGGGCGCGCGCCGCTTGCGGGTGGCCCAGCCGATGTCGCCACCGGCCAGGTCGGAGACCTGGAACGGGCCCATCGGGTAGCCGAAGTCGCGCAGTGCCTTGTCGATCTGGTAGGGCGATGCGCCGTCTTCCATCATCGCGTGCGCGGCCTGACCATACACGGCGAGGATGCGGTTGCCGATGAAACCGTCGCACACGCCAGCGCGCACCGGCACCTTGCGCAGCTTCTTTGCCAGGTCGAAGGCGGTGGCGACCACGTCGTCGGACACCTTGGCCGGCACGACGATCTCGAGCAGCTTCATGATGTTTGCCGGCGAGAAGAAGTGCAGGCCGACGACGTCCTGCGGGCGCGAGATGGCCGCTGCGATCTCATCGATGTCGAGGTAGGACGTGTTAGTGGCCAGCACCGCGCCGGGTTTGCAGACGCGATCGAGTTCGGCAAACACGGCGTGTTTCACGGCCATGTCTTCGAACACGGCTTCGATCACCAGATCGGCCTGGGCCAGCGCGTCATACGACGTACTGCCATTGAAGCGCGCCATGGTGGCGTTTTTGGCGTCCGGCGTGATGCGGCCCTTGGCGATCAGGCCGTCATACACCCTCTCGACATGCTTGCGACCGCGCGCCAGCGCCTCGTCGTCGCGCTCGATCATCGTGACCGGCAAGCCGGCATCGAGGACGGCAACGGCGATGCCGGCGCCCATCGTGCCGCCGCCGACGACACCGATGCTACTGATCGGGCGTGGTTTGGCATTGCGCGTCTCCGGCGCCCTGGCGGTTTCGCGCTCGGCGAAGAAGGCGTGTACCAAGCCGGCGCGCTGCGGGCTGTCGAGGCATTCGAGGAACAGCTTGCGCTCGAGCGCCTGGCCTTCGTCGAACGGCAGCTCGAGCGCGCCCTGCACTGCGTCGACGATTTTCAGGGGCGAGAACAGGCCGCGTGATTTTTTGGCCGTCTCGGCGCGTGCGCTGTCGATCGCGGCGCGCTGGGCTGCTGTATCGGCGAGCTGCGTGGCGTCACGGGTGCGCCGCACCGGCGCACCGCCCTGCACCAGCTCCTGCGCATACGCCAGGCCTGCTGCGAGCGGGTCGGCGCCATCCACCACCCGGTCGACCAGGCCCAGTTTTGCCGCTTCGGCCGCGCCAACGTGGCGACCGCTCAGCATCATGTCGAGCGCTGCGGCGGCGCCGATCAGGCGCGGCGTACGCTGGGTGCCGCCGGCGCCCGGCAGCAGGCCAAGCGCCACTTCGGGTAAACCCAGTTTTGCTGCCGGCAGCGCCAGGCGGTAATGGGCCGCCAGCGCGATCTCGAGTCCGCCACCGAGCGCAGCGCCGTGGATGACGGCGATGACTGGCTTGCTGCAGGCCTCGATACCGTTGCAGACGTCGGGCAGGAACGGCGTCATCGGTGGCTTGCCGAATTCGCGGATATCGGCGCCGCCGATGAAGGTCTTGCCGCTGCCGACGATCAGCACGGCCTTGACCGCAGCATCGGCCACGGCCGCGTCGATTGCCGCAGTCAGGCCGCGCCGGACGTCGACGCCGAGCGCATTGACGGGAGGATTGTCGATGGTGACGACGAGAATGTCGCCGTGCATGGCACGAGCGACCGGGCCAGTTGCGCCGGTGTGCATGAGCTGTCTCCTTGATTTTATATTGGATGCCATGTCGGTTCGCTGTGCGAAACCGCGTTTTGCATTTCTTGTTGCGATCAACGATAACCGATTTTTCTCGAAAATGTAAACGACTTCGCGGTGCTGCTTTTGCGGGAAAAACCGGAAGATCCAGCGATTCGCTGTGCGAAATGCGCCCAATCGACCTGATTACCTACATAGGGCGTTTCGCTGTGCGAACTACCATTTCACAAAAACTGTTGACACCCTAGTTTTTGTTATGTGAATATCCGACTCAAGCCCTGCCGGAGATGCCGGGCATAGGAGACAAGAATGGACTCGATCCAGTCACTGGAAGACCCCTTGCTGGCGACACCTGCCACCGCGCAAGCGCTGCCGGAAGGGTTACCACAAGCGCCGCAGGACGACGCACCCGACGAAGACAACGGCAAGGACCGCCAGTTCGTCACGGCCCTGGCGCGCGGCCTGGAAATCCTGCGCTGCTTCCGCCCGGGCGAGGCATACCTCACCAATAGCGAGATGGCCAAGCGCACCGGCATGCCCAAGCCGACGATTTCACGCCTGACCTATACGCTGACCAAACTCGGCTACCTGACCTATTCGGCCGACCAGGGCCGCTACCAGCTCGGCGCCCCGGTGCTGGCGCTTGGTTATACCCTGCTCGCCAACCTCGACGTGCGCAAACTGGCCCGCCCGGCCATGCAGGAACTGGCCGAATACGCCCAGTGCAGCGTGGCGATCGGCATTCGCGACCGGCTGCACATGGTGTATGTCGAGGCCTGCCGCGGCAGCGCTGCAGTCACGCTGCGGCGCGATGCCGGTTCGCGCATCCCGCTGGCCACCACTGCGATGGGCAAGGCGTACCTGTGCGGCCTGCCGCAAACCGACCGCGACTTCCTGATGGACCATATCCGCCTGACGGCCGACACCAACTGGCCCAAGATCAAGACCGATATCGAACAGGGCTTCAAGGATTACCAGGACCGCGGCTTTGTCCTGTCGTCCGGCCTGTGGGACGCCAACATCAGCGCCGTGGGCGTGCCGCTGCTCGACCAGGACATCGCCAGGACGATGGCATTCAACTGCGGCGGCCCGGCCTTTTTGCTGCCCTACGAAAAACTGGTCGAGGACCTCGGTCCGCGCCTGGTGCAACTGGTGCGCAACGTGGAAATCAGCATGGGCCGGCATATCGGCTAGCGGTGCCGCGGTACCGGCAATCAAGGAGCGACGCCGCCCCACGCGGTGAGGCCCCCGGCTTGCCGTCGTTTTTGACTATTCCTACATTCACTAAAAAATAACGGAGACATGATGAAGGCAAACAAGATCGTCCTCGCCATTTTGGCGCTCGGCACCGTCGGCAGCATCAACCTGGCAAGTGCCGAAGAATTTCTGGTCGGCGTGCAGATTCCGCTGACCGGACCACTGGCCCGCGTCGGCCTGGGCACCCAGGAAGGCATCCGCGTTGCGGCCGAGGTCTTTAACAAGACCAACGGCAAGCACACGATCAAACTGATCACCGTCGACGACGAATCGGCGCCGGCCAAAGCAGTGGCGGCAGTGGAAAAGCTGGCCAGCCAGAACGTGGTGGCCATCACGGGTGGCTACGCTTCCAACAATATCTCCCCTGCCTCGGATGCCGCCGGCAAACTGGGGCTGGCCTATGTGACGTCGGGCGGCGTTGACGATGGCCTGGTCAATGCCGGTCGCAAGAATTTCTTCCGCATTAATAACACGCAGGGTTACCAGAAGGCGCTGGTCGGCCTGCTCACCGACCTGAGCGTCAAGTCGGTCTCGATCATCTATTCGACCAAGGATGCAACCCACGGCCTGGCCGCGGACGTCGAGAAAACCCTGAAAGCCAAGGGCGTCAAAGTCGTCACGCACGCGTTCGACCCGTTGATCACCGACTTCAAGCCGATCATCAACAAGGTGAAGCTGCGCGACCGCTCCGAATTCATCGTCATGGTCGGCTACGAAAACGACTACGTCGGCATCCTGCGCGCGGCGCGGGTGCTGAAGCCAAGCATCAAGGGCGTGGCCGGCGTGTGGTCGCTGGCAACGCCGAAGATGGCCGCCGATTTCCCTGACCTGATGCCGAACGTGTACGGCACCGCCGTGCTGCCATTCCCGGTGCAGTTCTCGACCGAAGAAGGCAAGCGCTTTGCCGACGGCTACAAGGCGCTGCTGAACAAGGACCCGGATTACCTGGGCCAGTTCGGCTACGTCCAGTCGATGCTGCTGTTCGAAGCGATCGCGCGCGCCGCCGACAAGGGCACGCTGAAAAAAGGCGGCGTGATCGACGAAATGCGCAAGACCGATCGCCAGACCCTGATCGGCCGGGTGCAGTTCGATGCCAGGGGCGACAACCCGAACTTCACGCAGCGCATGGGCCAGCACCAGGGCAAGAAGGTCGAACTGGTGTGGCCGAAAGAATCGGCCACCGCCAAGCCGGTGTATCCGGGCCTGCCCTGGTAAGGCTATAAGCGCATGAGCGAGACGGGCAGGATCCCCCTGCCCGCGTGAATAATCGATTGGATGCAGAAATGACGGACTTGATTCTACAAGCCGTGTATTCCGGGTTGTTGCAGGGCGGCTCCTACGCCCTGATTGCACTGGGACTGGCGCTCGTGTTCGGCGCCATGAACGTGATCAACCTGGCGCACGGTGAACTGGTATTGCTGGCGGCGTACATCGCCTACACGGTCGAATCGCAACTCGGCTGGAATCCGCTGGCCGCGATTCCCGCCGCCGTGATCATCGTGACCATCACCTCGAGCCTGCTGTATTTCCTGGTCAGCCGGGTGACGGTGCACCGCGAAATCAATTCGCTGACGCTGACCTTCGGCGTCGGCGTGATCCTCACCAACCTGGTCCTGATGATCTGGAGCGCCGACGTGCGCACCACGAGCTCGACCTGGATGCAGGAAGCCTTCATCGTCGGTGAGCTCTACAGCATGCGCAGCGAAGTGCTGTTCTTCGGCGTGAGCCTCGTGCTGATCGTGGCGCTGTGGTGGTGGTTGTCGCGCAGCTGGTATGGCCGCGCCGTGCGCGCCGTGTCGAGCAACCGCGACGCGGCCAAGCTGATGGGGATCAACCCTGGCCGCACGGAGCTGGTGTCGTTCATCGTGGCCGGCATCCTGGCCGCATTCGCCGGTGTCGCCCTGTTCAGTTATGGCGTTGTGACGCCGGGCTATGGCAGCGTACTGACCGTGAAAGCCTTCATCATCACCGTGCTGGCGGGCCTCGGCTCGATCCCCGGCGTGCTGATCGGCGCAATCCTGCTGGGCGTGGCCGAATCGCTGACGATCACGCTGGCCAGTTCGGCGCTGCAAGAGTTGGCCGGCATGGGCCTGTTCCTGGTGGTGCTGTTCGTGATGCCCAATGGCCTGTTTGGTGTGGCACGGAGGCGCGGATGAAACTCAACAAACTCCTGGTCGCCACGCTGGTGGCGACGTACCTTGTGGTGCCATTCGCGCTGGGTGGCAACAGCTATGTGATGAGCCTGGTCATCGCCTCGCTGATCATTGGCGGCGTCGCGCTGTCGTGGGCGCTGCTGGGCAACCTGGGTGGCATGGTCAGCTTCGGCCATGCGGCGTTCTTTGGCGTGGGCGCCTACACGTCGGCCGTGCTGACGATGCAGTACAACGTGCCGGTCTTCATCGGCCTCGTGCTTGGCGGCGTCGGTGCGGTGCTGTCGGCGGTCCTGATGCTGCCCGTGCTGCGCCTGCGTGGTCCCTACTTTGCGCTGGCGATCCTGGCGTATGCGCACATCTTCCGCATCGTCGCTACCGAATGGACGTCAGTCACGAACGGCGCTGGCGGCATTGCCAGGATCCCGACCCTGCCGACCGTGTTCGACTACAATTTCGGCAGCCACACCGGCAATTACCTCGTCATTCTGACGATGGTACTGCTGTTTGCCTGGGCCTATGACGTCATCCGCCGCAGCCCGCACGGCCTGGCGCTGCGCGCCATGCACGACAGCGAGGATGCCACGCGCGTGGTGGGCGTCAACAACACGCTGCTCAAGGGCCTGATGCTGCTGGTGTCGGCCTTCATGTGCGGCGCCGTGGGCGCCTTCAATGCGCACTACATCAACTTCCTCGAACCGGACTACGCCTTCAGTGCGGTATGGGTGACGATCCCGATCGTCGCGGCGATCTTTGGCGGCTACCGTACCATTACGGGTCCCCTGATCGGCGCCGTCGTCGTGTATCTGGTCGACCAGTTATTCATCAAGAACTTCATGCCGACCGGACACCAGTTGGTTCTCGGCGTGGTGCTGGTCGTGATGATCATTGCCAGCCCGGATGGCCTGCTGGGCATGATCCGCCGGGCGTTAAGGAAAAAACATGCTGCAACTTGAAAACGTCACCGTCCGCTTCGGCGGCCTCACGGCGGTCAACGATGTCACGCTGGCGGTCGGCACGGGGGACCTGGTGGGCCTGGTCGGCGCCAATGGCGCCGGCAAGACCACACTGTTCAATGCGATTTCGGGACTGGTGCGCCCGACCACGGGCCGCATCCTGTTCAATGGTGCCGACGTCCTCAAGGCACCGATGTACCAGCGTGCGCGCATGGGCATCGGACGCACCTTCCAGATTCCGCAGCCGATGCACGAGCTGACGGTGCGCCAGAACCTGGAGGTAGCGCAGCGCTTTGGCACGGGCTCGGTGGACAAACGCCGCATCGACGAGATCCTGGACTTCACCAACCTGGCCGCCAAGGCGGGACGTGATGCATCGAGCGGCCTGGCCCTGACCGAACTGAAGGCGCTCGAAGTGGCCAAGGCGCTCTCCACCAACCCGAAACTGCTGCTGCTCGACGAAGTGCTAGCCGGTCTGGAAACGAGCGGCAAACGCAACTTCATGAACATGCTCAAGGACCTGCACGCCAAATTCTCGGTCGGCATCCTGATCATCGAGCACGACATCGACACCATCAGCAATCTGTGCCAGCGGGTGGCGGTGCTGAACTTCGGCGGCATGATCGCCGAAGGCACGCCGGCCGAGGTCTTCAACAACCCGGCCGTCATCAAGAGCTATACCGGAGGCGAGGTCGACCATGCTTGAGATTCAGAACGTGCGCGCCGGTTATGGCGCGATCAATGTGCTGTGGGATTTGTCGCTCAGCATCGCACCGGGCAAGCTGACCACGATCATCGGCCAGAACGGCGCCGGCAAGACCACGCTGCTGCGTGCCATGATGGGGCTCATCCCCGTGTCGCAAGGCACGATCACGCTCGACGGCAAGCCGCTCAACGGCACCCCGACCTGGGACATGCACAAGGTCTCGATGGCGATGATTCCCGAAGGCCGCATGGTGTTTCGCGACATGACGGTCGAGGAAAACCTGATGATGGGCGCGTTTGCGCCGCAGCACCGCGCACACGCCGCGCGCAATCTGGAGCGCTCGTTCGAGATGTTCCCGCGCCTGCGCGAGCGGCGCCGGCAGATGGCCGGTTCGCTGTCGGGTGGCGAGGCGCAGATGCTGGCCATGGCGCGCGGCCTGATGAGCGACCCGAAGGTCCTGATCATCGATGAGCCATCGCTGGGCCTCGCGCCCGTGATGGTCAACGAACTGTTTGCGATCCTGAAGCGCCTCAAGGACGACGGTCGCACCATGATCCTGGTCGAGCAGAACACCCACCGTGCGGTGGGCGTGGCCGATCACGTCTACCTGATGCAGAGCGGTAAAGTGGTGCTGTCGCAAGCGGCGAGCGAAGTCAGCCTCGAGCATCTGCACGGGTTGTATTTTGCACGCGAGACTGGGGCCACGGCATGAATCTGATCGAACAATACGGCCCGCGTGAGGCGATGGAATACGACGTTGTGGTCGTCGGCGGCGGACCTGCCGGCCTGTCGGCGGCGATCCGCCTGAAACAGCTGGCTGCTGAAAAGGGCCAGGAAGTCACCGTTTGCGTGCTGGAAAAAGGCGGCGAACTGGGTGCGCACATCCTGTCCGGCGCCGTGATGGACCCGCGCGCGATCAACGAACTGATCCCTGAGTGGAAAGAAAAAGGCGCGCCGCTCAATACGGCCGTCACCGAAGACCGCGTCCTGTTCCTGAGCGAAACCAAATCGTATGCCACGCCGGCGTTTGCCATCCCGCCGGCGCTGGCCAATCACGGCAACTACGTGATTTCGCTGGCCAATGTGGCGCGCTGGCTGGGCCAGCAAGCCGAAGCGCTGGGCGTGGAAATCTTCCCGGGCTTCCCGGCTGCTGAAATCCTGTACAACGAAGACGGCTCGGTCAAGGGTGTTGCGACTGGCAATATGGGGGTAAAACGCGATGGCGAGCCCGGCCCTGACTTCCAGCTCGGCATGGAGCTGCATGCGAAGTACACGTTCTTCGCCGAAGGCTCGCGCGGGCACCTTGGCCGCCAGCTGATGTCAAAGTACGAGCTGAACAAGGGCAAAGACCCGCAAACCTACGGCATCGGCATCAAGGAGTTGTGGGAAATCGATCCGGCCAAGCACCAGCCGGGCCTGGTGATCCACACGGCCGGCTGGCCGCTGCCGAACGATACCTACGGCGGCTCGTTCCTGTACCACCTGGAAAACAACCAGGTCGCGGTCGGCTATGTCGTCGGCCTGTCGTACCAGAATCCGTACCTGTCGCCGTACGAAGAATTCCAGCGCTATAAAACGCACCCGGCGATTCGCGGCTTCTTCGAAGGCGGCAAGCGCATCTCGTACGGCGCGCGTTCGATTACTGCTGGCGGCCTGCAATCCTTACCGAAGACCGTATTCCCGGGCGGGGCGCTGATCGGTTGCGATGCAGGCTTCCTGAACACCAGCCGCATCAAGGGCAGCCACACTGCGATCAAGACCGGCATGCTGGCGGCCGAGGCGGCGTTTGCCGCGCTGGGCGAAGGCCGCACGAGCGACGAGCTGACCAGCTTCCCTGCTGCGTTTGAAAGCTCCTGGCTGCACGAGGAGCTGCACGTGGCGCGCAACTTCAAACCCTGGATGAGCAAGGGCCTGATTCTGGGCACCATCATGACGGGCATCGACCAGATCGTCTTCCGTGGCAAGGCGCCCTGGACGCTGCACCACAAGCATGCCGACCACGAATGCCTGAAGCCGGCGGCGCACTTCGAGCCGATCGTCTATCCAAAGCCGGATGGCAAGCTGACATTCGACAAGCTGTCGTCGGTGTTCATCTCGAACACGAACCACCGTGAAGACGAACCGATTCACCTGACGCTCAAAAATCCGAGCGTGCCGGTCGACGTCAATCTGGCCAAGTATGCCGGGCCTGAGCAGCGTTACTGTCCGGCCGGGGTGTATGAGTACGTCAAGCGCGAAGACGGTGGCGACCGCCTGCAGATCAATGCCCAGAACTGCGTGCATTGTAAAACCTGCGACATCAAGGACCCGACCCAGAACATCGTCTGGGTGACGCCCGAAGGCGGCGGCGGCCCCAATTATCCGAATATGTAACGACCATTTTATAAAAGAGACCAACATGACAACCAAAGCCGCTTTCCACTGGGATGACCCGCTGCTGATCAACGGCCAGCTGACGGACGAAGAGCGCATGGTGCGCGACGCCAGCGCTGCCTATTGCCAGGACAAGCTGCGTCCGCGCGTACTCGAAGCATTCCGTAACGAGTCGATGGATGTCTCCATCTTCCGCGAGATGGGCGAACTGGGCCTGCTCGGCCCGACCATTCCCGAAGAGTACGGCGGCCCGGCGCTGAACTACGTCGCCTACGGCCTGATCGCGCGTGAAGTCGAGCGCGTCGATTCGGGCTACCGCTCGATGATGAGCGTGCAGTCGTCGCTCGTCATGGTCCCGATTTTCGAATTCGGCAATGAAGCAACCAAGCAGAAATACCTGCCCAAATTGGCCACTGGCGAATGGATCGGCTGCTTCGGTTTGACCGAGCCGAACCACGGCTCGGATCCAGGCTCGATGATTTCACGTGCCCGCAAGGTCGAGGGCGGCTACAGCCTGTCCGGCGCCAAGATGTGGATCACCAACTCGCCCGTGGCCGACGTGTTCGTCGTGTGGGCGAAGGATGATGAAGGCGCGATCCGCGGCTTCGTGCTTGAAAAAGGCTGGAAAGGTTTGTCGGCCCCAGCAATCCACGGCAAATTCGGTCTGCGCGCGTCGGTCACTGGCGAAATCGTCATGGACAATGTGTTCTGCCCGGAGGAAAACGCGTTTCCGGACGTGCGCGGCCTGAAGGGTCCGTTCACCTGCCTGAACTCGGCCCGCTACGGTATCGCCTGGGGCGCGCTGGGCGCGGCAGAAGACTGCTGGCACACGGCGCGCCAGTACACGATGGACCGCCAGCAGTTCGGCAAGCCGCTCGCGGCCAACCAGCTGGTGCAAAAGAAGCTGGCCGACATGCAGACCGAAATCACGCTCGGCCTGCAAGGCTGCCTGCGCCTGGGCCGCATGAAGGACGAAGGCACGGCGGCGCCCGAAATCACGTCGATCATGAAGCGCAACTCGTGCGGCAAGTCGCTCGACATCGCCCGCGTCGCGCGCGACATGCTGGGTGGGAATGGTATTTCGGATGAGTTCGGCATCATCCGGCACATGGTCAATCTGGAAGTGGTCAATACCTATGAAGGCACGCATGACATTCATGCGCTGATCCTTGGCCGGGCACAGACTGGCATTGCGGCGTTCTGACCATCGCGATTATTGCGTCCCCGTAGGGTGGACGGGTTCCCCGTCCACGCGTTCAACGATCATCAGATGAATTTGAACGCGTGGACGGCATAGCCGTCCACCCTACAGTGACTAAACGCCAAATGGCGTCTCTGCGATGCCCTTGACGCCCGGCCGCACGATGACAGCCGAGCCGGCGTCACCGCCAGCATTGCCCGCGCCCGCCGGATCGATCGACGTCACGAGCAGCAGATCAAGATCAGGCCCGCCAAACGCGCACATCGATGGCTTGGCCATCGGCAGTGCGATTTCCCGATCGAGCCTGCCTTGCGGCGTAAAGCGCTGCACCACGCCGCCATCGTTGGCGCAGCTCCAGTAGCAGCCATCGGCGTCGACTGCCGCACCGTCCGGCCTTCCGAGTTGCCCTGTCAGGTCCAGAAACACACGTTCGTTGTGCGGCAGGCCGGCGTCGATATCGTAATCGTAGGCCCATACGAGCCGCCGCTGCGGATGCGAATCCGACAGATACATCGTGCGGCCATCGGGCGACCAGGCCAGGCCGTTCTGCGTCAGCAGATTGCGCACCACCGGCCCATGCAGCCCGCCGGCGGCGCTGTAGCGATACAGACCGCCGACCGAACGTGCAGCGCCCATGTCCATGAACATGGTGCCGCTCCAGAACCGGCCCTGCCGATCGCAGCGCCCGTCGTTGAAACGCATGCCCTCGCCCAGTTCGGCCGCCACCGGTGCAGCTAGCCGGGAGGCATCCAGCGCGCCATCGGCCCCCAGCGCCAGACGGAACACACCCGTCTCCATCCCGGCGATCAAACTACCGTCGCTGCTCGCTGCAATGCAGGCCACCATCTCGGGCGCCGTCCAGTGCAGCAGCGCGCCGCTGGCGTGGTCCCTGCGCCAGATGCGGCGCGCAGGGATGTCGACCCAGTACCAGGCGGCTTGTCCCGCGTGCCACAGCGGGCTTTCACCGGTGGCGCAGTGCACGCCCGCGATGCGTTCAACGTCAGCAACCATCAATTACAACCCCTTGATTTCACGGTGCTGCGGCACCAGCATTTTCATGACCGTCCACGCCACCAGGTAGGCCACGGCGCAGATCGAGAACATGATCATATACCCGGTCTGCAGCTGGCCCAGCGCGCCGTAATGGTCAAACAGCCAGCCACCGAGCTTGGTGAGCAGCACGCCGCCCAGGCCACCGGCCATGCCGCCGATGCCGACGACCGAACCCACGCTGTGTTTCGGGAACATGTCCGAGACGGTCGTGAACAGGTTCGCCGACCAGGCCTGGTGCGCCGAGGCGCCGATGCCGATCAGGATCACCGGGACCCAGAAGCCCAGGTAGCCAAGCGGTTGCGCCAGCAGCACGACCAGCGGGCACAGGGCGATGACGAGCATGGCCTTCATGCGGCCATGATAGATGTCGGCTCCCCGGTTCAGGAACCAGGTCGGCAGCCAGCCGCCGCCGATACTGCCCACCATCGTCATGCTGTACAAAACAGCGAGCGGAATGATCATGTCGGTAGCCGACATGCCGTATTGCGCCGACATGTACTTGGGCAGCCAGAACAGGAAGAACCACCAGACGCCATCGGTCATGAATTTGCCGAAGGCGAAGGCCCAGGTCTGGCGGTAGCCCAGCAGCTTGAACCACGAACCTTTGACGGGCGTGCCGGTGGGCGCCACCGTGACACCGGCGTCGCTGTTGATGTAGGCCAATTCGGCCGCCTTCAGGCGCGGCTGCTGTTCCGGCGCATCGTACAGCCAGATCCACAGGCCCATCCACAAGAAGCCGATGCCGCCGATGACGATGAACGCCGACTGCCAGCCCCAGTGTGCAGCGATCAGCGGCACGGTCAGTGGCGCCAGGATCGCGCCGACGTTGGCACCCGAGTTGAAGATGCCAGTGGCGAACGAGCGCTCGCGTTTCGGGAAGTATTCGGCAGTCGCCTTGATCGCCGCCGGGAAGTTACCTGCTTCACCGACAGCCAGTACCGCGCGGCCGATCATGAAGCCGGCCACGGACACCGGCACGACGGCCAGGCCGATACTGGTAAACACCGTGTTGACCGCTTCGCCGATACCGATCGCGTAGGCATGGCCGATGGCGCCCAGCGACCAGATGACGATGGCCAGCACGTAGGCACGCTTGGTGCCCATGCGGTCGATCACGCGGCCGGCAAACAGCATCGAGATCGCATAGACGAACTGGAAGGTCGCCGTGATATTGGCGTAATCGGTATTGGTCCAGTTGAACTGCTCGGTGAGCACCGGTGCGAGCAGGCTCAAGACCTGGCGGTCCAGGTAATTGATGGTGGTGGCAAAAAACAGTAGCGCGCAGATCGTCCAGCGATACCTGCCCACCACCGACTGCGCCGGTGTTACGTCGATGACTTGCTGATTCATGGTGATCAGTTCTTTTCAAGTTGGGTGACAGCCGGCGTCTCCTCCGGCTGGTACTGCGTTCAAGCGTCGTGTGTTACTTCCCTCCGCCCACTTGCAACGTGCCATCCTGCAGGCGCGACAGGCCCAGCGGATTGTCGTCACGCAGTGCCTCCTGCAGCAGGCTGCCCGGCACGTTCTGGTAGCAGACCGGGCGGAGGAAACGGTCGATCGCGCTGGCGCCAACCGATGTCGTGCGGCTGTCGCTGGTGGCCGGGAACGGGCCGCCGTGCACCATCGCATGCGCCACTTCCACGCCGGTCGGGAAGCCGTTGAACAGCACGCGGCCCGCCTTGCGCTCGACGATCGGCAACAGCTTGGCCGCCAGGTCGAGGTCACCTTCGCGCGCGTGGACCGTGACGGTCAGTTGCCCGTGCAGGTGCTCGGCTGCCTGCAACAGCTGGGCGGCGTCGGTAAAGCGTACCAGCACCGCGCACGGGCCGAACACTTCATCTTCGAGTGCCGGGTTGCCCATGTAGGTGGCGGCGTCGCACACGTACAGCGCAGCCTGCGCAGCGCAGCCGTTGCCTTCGGTGGTGCCTTGCGCGACCAGTTGCAGGCCGTCGACGGCGTTGAACGCCGTCACGCCCTTCGTGTAGGCGTCGTGGATGCCGGCGGTGAGCATCGTGCCGGCGCCCTTCGCGCGCAGTGCCTGCGCGCTCGCGGTGACGAAGGCGTCGAGCTCGGCGCCAGCCAGGGCGAACACCAGGCCCGGGTTCGTGCAGAACTGGCCGACGCCCAGCGTCAGCGAATCGACGAAGCCCTGCGCCAGCGTCGCGCCACCGGTCTGCACTGCAGCAGGCAGCAGGAACACGGGGTTCACGCTACTCATTTCGGCGTACACGGGAATCGGCTCAGGGCGCGCAGCTGCCGTGCGCAGCAGCGCCAGGCCACCCTGGCGCGAACCGGTAAAGCCCACGGCCTTGATCGCCGGATGCGACACCAGTTGCTGGCCAACGGTGCGGCCATCGCCGAACAGCATCGAGAACACGCCTTCCGGCAGGCCGCTCGCCTTGACGGCGCGCTGCACTGCGCGTCCGACCAGTTCCGACGTGCCGGGATGGGCGCTGTGCGCCTTGACCACGACCGGGCAACCGGCGGCCAGGGCCGACGCCGTGTCGCCGCCCGCGACCGAGAACGCGAGCGGGAAGTTACTGGCGCCGAACACGACAACCGGACCGAGGCCGATCTTGCGCAGGCGCAGGTCGGGCCGCGGTGGCGCGCGCTCGGGCAAGGCGCTGTCGATGGTCGCGTCCATGAAGTACCCGTCGCGCACGACCTTGGCAAACAGGCGCAGCTGGGTCACGGTGCGCATGCGCTCACCTTCCAGGCGCGCCTGCGGCAGGCCGGTCTCGAGCTGGGCGCGCTCGATCAGCTCGGGGCCGATCGCCAGAATTTCTTCCGCCACCATCTCGAGGAACGCGGCGCGCTGCTCAAGCGGCAGCGCGCGATACGGATCGAACGCTTCGCTGGCCAGCGCGCAGGCGCGCTCGACGTCGTCACCCGTGGCCTGGCCGAAGCCGGGCTGCAGGTCTTCCCGCGTGGCCGGGTTGAAGCCGAAGACTTCCGTGCCGGCGCCGCGCACGCTGTGCGCGCCAATGATCATTTCACCGAGAATCGCCATGATCAAATTACCCCGTTCTTCTTCAGCAGAGCCAGCAGCATCGCGTCTTCTTCAGCCGTCAGGTCGGTCAACGGCGGACGCACCGGGCCTGCACCATGGCCGACCAGTCGGGCGCCGGCCTTGACGATGCTGACGGCGTAACCGGCCTTGCGGTTGCGGATCTCCAGGTACGGCAGGAAGAAATCGTCGATCAGGCGGTTGGTGGTGGCGAAATCGTCGGCGACGGTGGCGTGATAGAAGTCCATCGCCAGTTGCGGCACGAAGTTGAACACGGCCGACGAATACACCGGGGTGCCCAGCGCCTTGTAGGCGCCGGCGTAGACTTCGGCGGTTGGCAGGCCGCCCAGGTAGCTGAAGCGGTCGCCCATGCGGCGCCAGATCGACACCATCAGTTCGATGTCGCCGTTACCGTCCTTGAAGCCGATCAGGTTCGGGCAGCGATCGGCCAGCTTTTCCAGCGAATCCGGGGTCAGGCGGCAGTTCGCGCGGTTATAGACCACGACGCCAATCTTCACCGAGCGGCACACCGCTTCAACGTGGGCGATCAGGCCGTCCTGGCTGGCTTCGGTCAGATAGTGCGGCAGCAGCAGCAGGCCCTTGGCGCCCTGGCGCTCGGCTTCCTGGGCGTGCGCGATGGCGGTGCGGGTCGGGCCACCGCAACCGGCCAGGATCGGCACGACGCCGGCGCAGGTGTCGACTGCCGTCTTGATGATCTGGCCGTATTCTTCACCGTGCAGCGAGAAGTACTCGCCGGTGCCGCCGGCGGCGAACAGCGCGGTGGCGCCGAACGGGGCGAGCCACTCCAGGCGCGCGGCATAGCCTTTTGGATCGAAGTCACCCTGCGCATCGAAATCGGTGATCGGGAACGACAGCAAGCCGTGGGAAAGGACTTGCTTGAGTTCGTTTGGTTGCATCGTGCTGTCTCCGCTATCTGGTTGTTGGACGAAATACCTGCCATCGAGCAGGTTGTAAGTCATCGTACAACTGACTGCAGTCATCCGCAAGCAGAAAATGCGGAAATTCAGTTCATCGTGCTTTCCAGGCGGCGCTGCGCTTCCACCAGACGTTCGCGGCTGTTGGACAGATGGGTACGCATCGCGGCGCGCGCGGCTTCCGGGTCGCGTCGCTCGATGGCGCGGTAAATATCGTCGTGTTCGCGGCTGACGCGCTCGAGGAAACCGGCGGGCTTGTCCTGGTCGAGCACGGGCGTGTTGAGCCGCGCGCGCGGAATGAAAGCATTGCCCAGGCGGGTCAGGATATCGACGAAATACCGGTTGCCAGTCGATTGCGCAATCAGCAAGTGGAAACGTTTATCCGCCTCGACCGCTGGCCTGCCCTCGGCCATCGCCTCCTGCATCTCGCGCAGCGCGGCGGCCAGCTCGTCGGCCTGCTCCTGGCTGCGACGGCTGGCCGCCAGGCCTGCTGTCTCGGTCTCGACGCCGATGCGCAATTCCAGCACGGCCAGCACATCGCGCAGCGTCACAATGTTTTCGGACTCAAGGCCCAGCCCCGCCTGCACGCGTTCGATCACGAAGGTGCCGATGCCGTGGCGGGTCTGGACCAGCCCGGCTGCCTGTAGATGTGTGATCGCTTCACGCACCACGGTGCGACTCACCCCGTGCTGGGCCATCAACGACGACTCCGTGGGCAATTTGTCGCCCGGCTTGAGCGTGCCCTGCCGGATCGTGTCGCTGATCTGCTCGACCACTCCCTGGGACAGACTGCGGTGCTTGCGTTGCGGGAGCGTCATGATGGGAAATCGCGATGAATGGGATGGCCCAGATTATACGCGACGATTCAGTTGTACGACATCCCATAACTAGACAAGATCTGGGCAACATTTGCGGTATAGCCACGTTGCAAAATTGGTCCGACCAACCTAGAATCAGATGATCATAAGAATATGGAGACACCGTGGCCAACATCCGCCCTTTTGCCCTGACCCTGCTATGCCTGCCGTTATGGTTCCTGGGCGGTGCCGCCACGGCCACGCCACCCGTCCACGACCGCGTGATCCTGGTGGGCGACTCCACCATGGCCAGCACCACCGGCTACGGCGACGCGCTGTGCGAACGATTCACGCCCGAGACGGCCTGCCTGAACCTGGCGCGCGGCGGGCGCAGTTCGGGCAGCTTCCGGGCCGAGGGCCGCTGGGACGAGGTGACCGGCCTGCTGCGCGCCGGCGGCTACCGGCGCACCTTCGTGCTGATCCAGTTCGGCCACAACGACCAGCCGGGCAAGCCCGGTCGCTCGACGGACTACGTGACCGAATTCCCCGCCAATATGCAGCGTTACGTCGAAGAAGCCCGCGCACTGGGTGCAGTACCGGTGCTGGTCACGCCACTCACGCGGCGCAGCTTCAAGGGAGGCTATGTACAGGATGACCTGGCACCATGGGCGGCCACCGTGCGCAACATTGCTGCGGCCACGGCCACCCCGCTGATCGAACTGAACGCGCTGTCGCTGGCCGCCGTGCAGGCCATGGGGCCGGACGAGGCCGACAAACTGGCGCGCGTCGGCGAGAACTTCGACCGCACGCACGTGGGACCGCTGGGCGCCCGGCGCTTTGCAGACATCGTCGCGCGCGAAATCGTACGCAAGGTGCCGCAGCTGGCTAACGACCTGGTTGCGGAAGACGGCGCCGGGGGCACGCAATGAACGCCGCGCTCGCGGCAGTCGCAATCGCATTGGCGCTGCAACCCGTCCAGGCGCAGTCCATGGCGCCGGCAAGCGCCGAGCGCCAGCACGCACCGGCCGACGGCTGGGCCGCGCAAGAAGGCGGCACGCGCGGTGGCGCACTGGCGCTGCCTGCCCACGTATTCACGGTGCGCAACCGCGCGGAACTGGTCGCGGCGCTTATGGCATCTGCGCCTTCGCGTATCGTACGTGTGACGGAAACGATCGACATGACCGAAGGCCGGCCGTTCACCGACAGTGCCGACCAGGCGCGGCGCGGCGCCGTGACCATTCCTTCCAATACCACGCTACTGGGCGTGACGCCCGGTGCCGGCTTCATCAACGCCAGCTTGACGATCGACGGGGTCGAACAGGTCATCGTGCGTCACCTGGCGATCCGCAATCCGTGCGACATCCAGCCGGAATGGGACCCGCACGACGGCCCGCAAGGCAACTGGAATTCGGACTACGATGGCATCACGGTGCAGGCCGCGCGCCACGTCTGGATCGACCATAACAGCTTCACCGATGCGCCCGACACGGACGACCGGGCGCCGGTCGAGAATGGCAAGATCAAGCAATGCCACGACGGGGCACTGGATATCTCGCAGGGCGCGGACCTGGTCAGCGTCACCTACAACCATTTCGCCGATCACGAAAAGAACATGCTGATCGGCGCCAGCGACCGCGCCACCGGTGACACTGACCGGCTGCGCATCACGCTCAAGGGCAATCTGTTCGAACACGTCGCCGAGCGTGCGCCGCGCGTACGCTACGGCCAGGTGCACCTTTTCAATAACTATTATGTGGGCGAGCGCAAGCGAGCCGTCTACCGTCATAGCTACAGCATCGGCGTGGGACACCAGGCACTGGTGCGCTCCGACGCCAATGCCTTCGATGTGACCGGCGCCCGCGGCTGCGCGGACCTGGTGCGCGACCCGGGGTCGAGCCACGGCGTGTTTGCCGACAGCGGCTCGCTGCTCAATGGCCAGCCGCTTGGCGCCTGTCCGTTCGGCGGGCCTGCGATGGCGCCTCTGCCCTACGCCCATACGGCGCTGCCGGCGCAGCTGGTGCCTGAACACGTGCGCACCAACGCCGGCCCGCGGCCGGCCAAGGGCGCAGACGGCATTGCCGAAGCGCGCCTGTCGCTGGCGCCGGGCGCGCCGTTCGTGCTGCGCGCGCGGCGTCAGGCGAATGGTGACTGGCAGGGCGTGAGCGTGCAACTGGTGGACGAAGGAAAAACCCTGCAGGTCGAACTGCTGGCGTCGCGCAGCGGCAAGGTGGAACGCCTCAAGCAGGTGCGGCGCCGTCTTCCACCAGCTTTCGTGGCATCCCGCACGCCGCTGACCGTCGGCCTGACATTCGAGGGCGGCGTCCTGTTTGCGCTGATCGATGGCGAACGCGTCACGAGTGCGCTGGAGACGCCGCTGCCGGCAACCCTTCCACTCGACTGGGAAGCAGGCGCGCACACGGTGCTCGATGTGCGCACCGGGCAGGAAGGTACGGTGCCGGCACGCGTGACGCCGCAGGTCGCTGACAACCGGATCGCGCTGCAGGCCGGCGATCCGGCCGAGACGGTCGGCATCGGCGGCGCGGCCGACCTGGTTGCCGTAGTAGCCGATGCGCGCATCGCGACGGCTGCCGTGGTCGATGGCGCGCTGCGGATTACGCCGCTGACGCCTGGCCAGACCACGGTTGCACTGACCAGCGCGAGCGACCCGTGGGCCGGGGCGAATCTGGCCGTGGTCGTTGGCCCGCGCTTTGCCGAACCAACCGGCGCACCGGCCAGCGCCGGCCTCGACCCCGCGCGCGGCGCACGCGGCGTGCCGCCGGACACGCTGCTGCGCCTGACGCTGGCACCCGGCGCGCAACTGACCGGTGAAGGTAGCATCCGGATCTGGCGCAAGCGCGATGGCGCGCTGGTCGGCGTGATTCGGCCCGGCGAGACCGTGAGCAGGATCGGTCTGGCGCCCCGCCAGCGCCTGGTGCGCGAGCACCGGCTGCGGCTGGTCGACGGCCAGTTGCGCGCCCAGTTGCCGCAAGCGCTTGACTACGATACCGAGTATGTCGCGACTGCAGAAGCACGCCTGGTGCGCGGCGCGGACTTTGCCGGCGCACGCTGGGCGTTTCGCACGACCCCGCACCGCCCGGTCGGCGACAGCGTGACGGTGGCCGCCACGGGCCGCGCCCACTTCCGCACCGTACAGGGCGCGCTCGACTACGCGATGAGCCTGCCCCGCGCCCTGCCGCTGACCGTGAATGTGCGCGATGGCGTCTATTCCGAACTGCTGTACCTGCGCGACAAGGACCGGCTGACGCTGCGCGGCGCCAGCCGTGAAGCGACGATCATCCGCGCCACCAACAGCGACACGCTCAATCCCGGCTCCGGCAGCGGCCAGACGCCGCAGGAGCCTGGGCTGCTGGGCGGGCGCGCGCTGTTCCTGGTCCAGGACAGCGACCTGCTCGAACTCCGCGACATCGCTCTGCACAACACCACACTGCGCAGCGACGGCCATTCGCCGCAGGCCGAGACGCTGTTCTTCAACAGCCCGGACGGGCACCTTTCGGTGCGCAATGCGCATTTTTCGAGCGAGCAGGACACGCTGCAACTGAAGGGCTACGCGTGGATCTACAAATCGCTCGTCGAAGGCAATGTCGACTTCATCTGGGGGAACAACCGTGCGACGCTGTTCGAAGACAGCGAAGTCCGGACGGTCGGCGACAGTGCGAATCCCGACAGCGGCGGCTACATCGTCCAGGCACGCACCATCGGCGCGAACGAGCCGGGATTCGTCTTCCTGCGCTCGCGCCTGACCCGCGGCCCCGGGCCGGCGGGCAATCTGCCCCCGGATGGCAGCGCCTACCTGGCGCGCTCGCCGGGAACGGCGAACACCTGGGACCACGTCGCCTTCATCGAGTGCACCATCGGCCCGCACATCGCAGCCGACGGCTGGCTGCGCCGTCCGGTGCCCAATCCGCTGCAGGGCGGCTGGCGCGAATACGGGAACCGCGCGCCGGACGGCCAGCCGCGCCACTACGGCGGCGCGGTGCTGGACGCCACGCAGGCAGCGCGCTATCGCACCCGCGCCGCTGTCTTTGCCGGCAGCGGCTGGGACCCGCAGCCATGAGCGGCTTAGCTACCACGATAACTATTTGCTGCGCGCCCTTGCCACATCAGGCCGGCCAAACTAAGATTCGCTAGTTTTGGCAGAGCTGCCAATTATCCAGGACGAACCGACCGATGAAGATTACTCCAGCGCCGAATGAACCAGGCACCACCGAGCCGCGGCTGTACCGGGTCGTGGCGGCCAGGATCGAAGAACTGATCCGTGCCGAGAACATCCGCGGTGGCGAGCGCCTGCCTGCCGAGCGGGAGCTGGCGGCCAAGCTCGGGGTCAGCCGCACGTCGCTGCGCGAAGGCCTGATCGCGCTCGAACTGGGTGGCAAAGTTGAAGTGCGTGGCGGGTCCGGTGTCTATGTCAGCGAACAGGCAGCGCCGCAGGCGGTGGTGCCGACGGCCGGGCCGGGCCCGTTCGAAGTGCTGGCTGCGCGCCGCATGATCGAGGTCGAAGTCGCCGCGCTGGCGGCGAAGCACGCCAATGATTCGGCCATCGACGCCATCCTGCTCGCTGTCGAGGAGATGGAACAGCACCACGAGGACCGCAGCGCCAATGAAATGGCCGACCGCAATTTTCACCTGGCCATCGCGCGCGCGACCGGCAACAGCGCCATGGTCGGCGTGATTGAATACCTGTGGAGCCAGCGCGGCTCGCTGTGGCACAAGCTCAAGGAGCACTTCCAGACCGAGGAACTGCGCCAGCAAACGCTGATCGACCACCGCAATATCTTCGCCGCCATCGCATCGCACGATGTCGCCGGCGCACGCCAGGCGATGCGCGCCCACCTCGACCGCGTCACGCGCACCTTCTCGCGCGGCTGACCAGCCTCGTCACAACAGCGGGCCGCGCCAGCGCCCGCTTCACGGGCCAGCGCTGCCCGACGCCTGCTCTTCCGCGCCCCTGCGCCCTGCCGCCTTCTGCCTCATCCGACATAAATAAGACAACATCTGTATAGACCAGAACATATTTCGGCACGTCCAGATTGCCTAAGTGGTCTTACCAAAGTAAAATTGAACATACCAGTCGCCGGTTGCGCACGATTCACAGAAATCACGAACCGCCCGACATGCACGCGATCCCGAGAGACATCCGGACGCACTCTCACGATGACAGGCAGGAGACACTCAGTGAAGATCAACCGTACAACCCCATTCCCGGGCTTTCTGCTCTCGGCCGTCGCACTGGCCGCCATGACCCTCGCCAACGGTGCGGCAGCGCAGGAAGCGCAGCCTCAGCGCGTCGAAGTGACGGGCTCATCCATCAAGCGCCTGGCGACCGAAAACGCCCTGCCCCTGACCACCTACAAGGCCGAGGAACTGGTCAACCAGGGCCTGACCACGATGTCGGAAGTGGCCGTGGCCCTGACCGTGGCCGCGACCAACGAACCAGTCGGCGGCGGTGGCGGCGGCACCATGATCAATATGCGCGGCCTGAACACCAACCGCACGCTGGTGCTGCTCAACGGCCGCCGCCTGGCCAATGAAGCGCTGGGCGCGAGCTCGGTCAACGTCGACGTCATTCCGATGGCCGCCATCGAGCGCGTCGAAGTGTTGCGCGACGGCGCATCGGCCCTGTACGGCACCGATGCGATCGCGGGCGTCGTCAACTTCATCACCAAGCGCACGGTGCAAGAGGTCACGATCCACGCCAGCACAGTGCAGCCGCAGCAGTCCGGCGGCGGCGAACAGAAGCGCGTGACGATCCTGGCCGGCAAGGGCGATATCGCCACCGACGGCTGGAACGTCTACACCGCGTTCAGCGCCCAGCGCCGCAGCTCGCTGCTGCAACGCGACCGGCCACAGATCTGGGACGCCGATAAACTCGCGTCGCTGGGTGGCACGCCGTTCACGGCCAACACCTCGGGCGGCTCGGCGTCGCCCGCCAATTTCACGATCTACCGCAACGGGCGCCCGGCCAATATCACCGGCAACCCGTATTTCGCCGCCGGTTGCGTAGCCCCGCGCCTGGCCCAGACCACGGTGCCGTCCACCCGCACCGCTGCCAATGGCGCCCGGACCTGCATCACCGACCCGGGCATCTATCCGGAACTGCTGCCGGAAAACCAGCAGGTGACCTTGTTCACCAAGGGCAGCCTGGCGCACGGCGACGGCAAGATGCTGACCGTGGAACTGAATCTGTCGCGCTCGTACATCGACGCGATCAGCCCGCCCCAGCCGTTCGGCAACAACACCGACTACGACCGCCTCACCGCGTCGCGCCGGCCCCTGATGATTACCAGGGCCAGCCCGTATTACCCGGGTGGTCGCGGCGGCGTGCCGGCCGTGGCCGGCCTGAACGGCGAAGACCTGGCCCTGACCTGGAGCCTGGATGAACTTGGCGCGGCCAAGTTGCACGACGTGCAGACCAACCACCGGCTGGTGGTCGCCGACGAAGGCGAGTTCAAGGGCTGGGACTACCGCGTCGGCGGCTCGTACGGCTACAGCCACCGCGACTCCGGCTTCAAGGAAAACTTCGTGCGCACCCCGGCCGTGTATGCCGGTGTGGCCAACGGCATCCTCAATCCGTTCGGCGCGCAGGATGAAGCGGGCCGCGCCTACCTCGAGAGCATCTCGGCCGACGGCGAGCTGTTTCGCGAGGCCGACGTGCGCTACTACGGCGTCGACTTCAACCTGAGCCGCACGCTGATGACGCTGCCCGGCGGCGACCTCGGGATTGCCGTGGGCGGCGACTGGCACCGTGAAACCTATGCCGAGAATGTGCCAATGATCGGCAACGAGGTGGTCTGGCGCGTCAGCGGCGCGCCCGGCAACAGCCCGAGCGGCCGGCGCAGCGTGGCGGGTCTCTATGCCGAGCTCGACGCACCGGTGACGAAGGACCTGAACCTGAACTTCGCCGTGCGCGGCGACCGTTTCAGCGACTTCGGCTCGACCTTCAACCCGAAGGCCAGCTTCCGCTACCAGCCGATCAAGGAACTGATGGTGCGCGGCACGGTCAGCACGGGCTTCCGCGCGCCGACCCTGCCCGAACTGTACGGCGTGCCGCGCACATTGACCCCATCGACGTCGAGCTGGGACGATCCGCTGCTGTGCCCCGGCCCGACCCCGAACGTGGCCGGTTCCGGTACCCTGACCACCGACCCGCGCTTTGCCGGCCTGGGCCTGGACGCCGAACGCGTCTGCAACACGCGCCTGACCACGCTCGTCGGCGCCAACCCGGACCTGGAGCCGGAAAAATCGAAGACCTATACGGTCGGCTTCGTGGTCGAGCCGGTCAAGAACTTCGTTGCCACGATCGACTTCTGGAAGATCGACATGAAGCGCACGATCGCACAGATCAACGAGGATTCGATCTTCGATAACCTGGACCGCTACCAGGACCTGTTCGTGCGCAACCCGGACGGCACGCTGCAGTACATCACGAAGACGCGGCTGAACATGGGCGGGCTCAAGACCCAGGGCATCGACCTGAGCCTGAACTACATGCTGCCGACGGCGCGCTGGGGACGCTTCGGCTTCTCGATGGACGGCACCTACACCGACCGCTACGAAGGCCAGAACGATGCGGCCAGCCCATGGGTCGACAGCGTCGGACGCATCGGCGCGCTTGCGACCGGCTCGACCTCGGCCAACACCTACATCTTCAAGTGGAAGCACCAGGCGCGCGTGAACTGGCAGTACGGTGCGTTCTTCGCCCAGCTCACGCAGCAGTACAGCTCGAGCTACGAAGACACCAATGCGCTGCCGACCCAGCAGCCAGGGCAGCCGTTCTACAACGTGATCGAGCCGTACCGCGTCTATAACCTGTCGACGACCTACAAGGTCTCGAAGCAGCTCAAGATCGGCGCCGGCGTGAACAACCTGTTCGACACCGATCCGCCGCTGTCGAACCAGCGCCTGTCCTCGCGTGTGGTGTTTGCGCAGAACATCGCCAAGCCGATTGGCCGAGCGTTCACGGTAAGGGCTGATTACACGTTCTGATGGTTGGCAACCTGCGGCGCAAACGGCAAGCTGATGCCGTCGCGCTGGCAGGGCAACGAGTCAACGGAGCGCATTTCTGCGCCGCTTCCATGTCGCAAGGTGACGCTTCTCTATGGCGTGAACTTCGAGCCGTCATTCTGTACACGCCACCGCCAGGCTCGCCGATGGCACCAGAATCCCTGCCGTCCTGCGCCGGGATCATCATCACGGCCGAGCGCGATTACGCGTCTAACCGGGAACAGGCCTTGGCTTCCTGCATGCTCGACGCCGATGGCCAAAGCTGGCGCGTGCTATCAGCGCGCACGAACAGCGCCAACCGTCTCGACATTGCCTGCGGCCTGCCAGTCTACGTGTACTCAGTGGCTACACGCCAGGGTCAAGGTAGCGCTTTTGCGCGCATCGATGCGTTCTACGACCTGATCCGGCAAGGCGCACAGCCTGACTTCACACCGGCACTCGACTGCGGCGCAGCCGCTGCAACCTGTGCATCGCCCCGGACGGCACGACTATTGGACGGCACCGGTCCGATGGAACAGCAATGGGATGCCATCCTGCGCGCGCGCTGGAAAAGCGGATGCCCACCGATTGCGTTGGCCAGCTCGATGTCATGTAGAAGTCGATGGCTAGATGGATAGATGGATTGTCGGTGAGCGGGAAGCTGAACACGGGGGCGGCAATGGCCTCCGCCTGCACCTCATACGGAAGCTGGCCTTTGGGTTGAAGTATGAGGATACGTTCGAGAGCCGTGCACTCAACCATGGCAGAGTTAGTAGACCGGGCACAATTCTTAATGGACTGCTTATGATTTTACCAAGCACGCGTGAGGATGATCCAAGCCCCCTTACAGTTTCCCACAGGACTCACCTCAACTGGTGCCGCTGCGATGCATGGTGCCAACGCCCTTGGTCGTGGGGATCCTGGTTACGCAGCAGCCATTGCCAATCCACGCGATCAGTGTGGCTGAATTATGCGCTGAGGGTTAATGCTGTTTTTATGGATCGTCAGTGCCTGAAACGGTTAATATTTACATTCTATTCACGCACTCGATCCTACAATGACAAACGCCGTTTACTCCGATGAAGAAGCCGCGAAGGTAATCAAGCATCACGCCACCCTTTCCGGGTTGTTGGCGCACGAACACGCTCTGCAACTGCTCGCTCACATGACTGACGACCATGTTGAAAATTTCATCGATGTCATGGATGGAGAGGAAATTGAAAAAATCTGGACAGCCGCAGGGGAGTTGGGATACTCGGAATCTATAGGGGAAGGAGTTTTTATTCAATCTCTCTTTAACTTGGCCTTTCCTTACGGCGGAACCCATTTTCTTCGCTTGAGTAAAGCGTTGATCGAAAACGATCCGGGGCGATACATTACATGGTTCAAGGAGTGGAGTCGTCTGGCCACAATAAGCCGAAATGAGAGGCTATCCGAGCCTTTCGACAGGGTCAGTGCGTTGGCGCTGAAAGAAATTCTAGTCAAGGCCGATGCGAGCGCCGTGGCGGATCTGTCGCACTGGATCGTGACCGCCGCGCCGTCGCCGTCACGACTGAAATATCTGGATACGCTTGCAGGACTTGACATGTCGGGGGCGGATCAACATCCTCTCCTTGACCTGAAATTGTTGAATGCCGACGCCTTGTACCGAGCATTGTCGATATGGTGGGAGCCGCAGCGGGACCGTTGTTTGATTAGAGAATACGACAAGCCGTGGAGTGACTTTCTGGAGACAAGGTACACCTCCACGCCCGCGTCCATTGCCTTCCTCGCGGAACATGGTGGAGATTTCCTGGCGCTACCGATCGGCTATCTTTCCGGAGTAGCTGCGGCAGTGACGGGGGATATCGACTCAGAACTCAAAAAATATGGCGTGGTCTCCAACAGTGCCGTATTCTTACCTGTCGCCCAGACATGGCATTTCCTCAGCAAGATCAGCGACTATCGAATGCGTCGTGGTAACGACCATGAAACAGAGTTATTAGGGCTGCGCAAGGCTCTACTTGACAATGTTACCCGACACCCCCAGAGCTGGATCACGTCGTTGCACTGGATCTTTCTACATGCCGAAGTCCGGGACGTGAAGTCGGATACCGTCGCCATAACGTGCCAGCTGAATCAGATTGCTACGCCGCGTTTGGAAAATCTCCTCGCAGACAACGACGGTGTGGTGGCGACATTGGCGAGGGGCATTCTGGCACTACTGACTGGAACAAACGACCCTGCAAATGCGAATATCGCCTATCTGGCGGATTCGCTCGCGCATTATCACGACGGCACACTCAAATTTCCTTCACCTCTTAGTCTTCGCTCGGCGACGTGGATTTGCTCTAACGAACTTGAGCAGTATTTTCGCGATGGAGTTAAACGGGCAACTGCATACTTCGATCATCACGTAGCCGAGAGCCATACCAGCCCGGAAGAATCGTTAACCGGTACACTAATGAACGAGTTGGTGGTGCAGTTCCGGGACTCGCTAAAAATTTTATCAACAGTGAAGCCGCAGTCGTCGGACGCCCCCACCTTGAGGTTGGCTCAGCGCGATTTTTCAAAAACTAAAGAAGAGCCGATCTATGGTTGCGACCTCGCGTTCCTCATCAGGGCACAAGCACCCGAAGTGTACAAGATGGAATGGACGGACATCGTTCAAGTAAAGAAATCTTTGGTCATGTCAAATTCGGAGGCGAAATCGAACACAGCCGATAGCTGGGAAATCGACATAAGGCAATTAAGAAAAATCTTGTTATATTCGGCTTCCGCGGTGTACTTCCTACTGTGCGCGAACGGCGGCACGCTCGTGGTTCCCGCGCGTTTCTTACTGGGTTTTGTCGGTGTCAAGGCAGGGTCGGAAGCGAACAAAACGCGTACCATCGGCTACCACATGATCCGATCCGCTGCGATTCCCCTGGAGCAGTACTTGGTTGACTTATTGATTGGACAGTGGATAGGAACTAACTCAAAAAGAGCGCTGTCTTTTGTCAAAGGAAATCAAGTACACAGACCCCGAGCGGTTTTTGAGATAACAATCGAATTCCAGGCGCCACGCGGTTGAACGCTGCACATGAGTCTGCAAATTTCTCCGGCGCCGACGATGGCGGTGGCGGTGGCGGTGGCGGTGGCGGTGGCGGTGGCGGTGGCGATCCAGCATCGGCATCGAATAGGCACTCCCGCCGCCCTACAGCCCAGCCGTGGTATCGCTACAATATGCGCGCAATGCGCCTGAATCACGTGCGCACTAACGACAAGATGTTCGACACAGTACTCTTCCCCGCCCCTCAAGGCGTAATGCGCGCGTAGTCTACGTCTGCCCAGGCACCCGGCGCGCCAGTCGCGAGCAGGCCGACCTGGGCGCCAACCCAGCGCCCCATCATGGCGTCGAATGGCTCGCCCAATGGGATGAATACGTAGCCATCCTGGCTGTACGAAAACGCTACACGCGCGCCATGCGTCACCTGCGCACGCAGCAGCACCTTGTAGGAGTCCAGCGCCGGCCCAAGCGTTTCGATGCACTCGCCCGCCCCCTCGCAGCGCGCCGCTACCATGCGAGGCTTTCCGTCAACCCGGCGCAGCCCGAACCACTGGCTGGTCAGTCCCAGCACGCCCAGTCCAACCTGATCACCGTCGCGCACCGTGCGCAGTTCCGCGCTGGCCGTCAAGCCAAAGGCCGGCGCCGGGAATTTTTGCGTCAGCACCGACCCCAGCGTGCGCAGCGGCGCAGTCGGTTGCGCGAACAGGCGCAGCATGCCGGGACGGGCATCAAGCGCATACCAGCCACGCTGCGGGTTGGCCGTCCATTGCCACTGGCGGCCCAGCACAGCCCCATCGAATTCGTCGCCCGTCGCCGGCTCGCGGCGAGCAAACACGCCCGGCACCGGCTTGGCATGCTCGGTGACCGGCTGACCCACGCCCGGCGTGGCGGACGGTTCACCGATCAGCGGCCAGTCTTCTAACCAGCGCAGCGGCTGCAGATGCACCACGCGGCCATAAGCGCGCAGGTCTTGAAAGTGAAAGAACCAGTCCCCGCCCTGCGGCGTGGTGACCCAGGCACCCTGGTGCGGGCCGTTGGTTCCCGTTGCGCCCTGCGCCATGACGATCCGGTCTTCGTAGGGGCCCTCGATCCGGCGCGAGCGAAACACCGATTGCCAGCCGTGCTCGACCCCGCCAGCTGGCGCGAACACGTAATACCAGCCATTGCGCTTGTACAGCTTGGGCCCTTCCAGGGTCCGGTAACCGGGCAAACGGTTGCCATCGATGACCACGCGGCCTTCGTCCAGCAGGCTGCGCCCGTCGGGCGCCATCCGGCGCAGGGTAAGCACGTTGTTGATACCGGCGCGGCTCTTGGCCCACGCGTGGATTAGCCAGGCCCGGCCATCGTCGTCCCACAGCGGCGCTGGATCGATGATTCCCTTGCCCGGCAACAGCAGGTGCGGCGCGCTCCACGGGCCAGCAAAGTCGGTGGCCGTGGTGACGTAAATACCGTGATCCGGATCGGGATAAAAAATCCAGAAGCGCCCGTCGTGATGGCGCAGGCTGGGCGCCCACACGCCCTTGCCGGGCTGGGGCGCGGCGAAGGCGGCCGGCGGCGTGAGTTGTGGCAGCGCGTGGCCCACCAGCTCCCAGTTCACCATGTCGCTTGACGCGAGCAGCGGCAGGCCAGGCGCGTTGGCAAAGCTCGATGACACCATGTAGTAGCGCTCACCGACGCGGATCGCGTCGGGGTCGGAATAATCGGCGTGCAGGATCGGGTTGCGATAGCGGCCGTTGCCGAGATCCGGCGACCACGGCGCGCGTGCGGGCACCGGCCCGAGCGTCTTGCCCAGAAACCGGTCCATCGCATCGACGGTCGGCGCCAGCCAGGGATCGAACAGCCAGAAGGAATGCGGCGCCCCGTCCAGCGCCACGGTATCGGTCAGGATGCCATGGCTGGCCAGCGTGGCCGCCAGCGCCTCGCGTCCGCTCGAAAAGCGCGGCGCGGCGCCGACGATGAATTGCACCGGCGGGCTGTCCTTGCCGGCATGGGTCAGCGGCGAGGCGTCGCGCCACAGTGCCGGCTGCTCGGCATAGCGCCCGCCAAACCAGGCGCCTGCTGCCGACGGGCGCTTGGCCGGGTCGTCTTCAAAGCGCAGCGCCAGTTCGGAGGTGAAATCGGACAGGCCGTCGATATTGATCACGGCCCGCACTGCGTCGGGCCGAGTCATGCCCACCAGCGCGGCGATCTGCCCGCCGGCCGAGCCGCCCGCGATGGCGACGCGCGCCGCATCCAGACCCAGGCCGGGTGCCTGCGCGCGCAGCCAGTCCAGCGCATCCTTCACGTCATCGATTGCCGCCGGATAGCGCGCCTGGCCCGAT
The DNA here is from genome assembly GCF_024753205.1 of Massilia aurea. GTDB lineage: Bacteria > Pseudomonadota > Gammaproteobacteria > Burkholderiales > Burkholderiaceae_D > Telluria > Telluria aurea. The sequence goes on from NZ_JANUGZ010000001.1 coordinate 284,357, forward strand.
AGGCGGTAGCTGACGGTGGCCGCAGCGTAACCGCGCGCTGCCAGGCGCGCTGCCAGCGGGGCCATGTTCGAGCGCTCACCGCTGGCCCAGCCGCCGCCATGCACCAGCACCACCAGCGGCGCCGGGGCGTCGCCCGCTGCCGGCAGGTACAGATCGAGTGCCAGGGCCAGTGCGTCACGTTTCGCGTACACGATGTCCTTGCGCACCTGCACCGGCGCCGGTGCGTCGGCGCTGGCAATCCGGATGAACGGGTAGTCGCGTACCAGCTTCTTATAGGTGGTGTCGGCGTCGTAGCGTGCCTGCGCCGCTGCCGGCGCCATGACCGCGAGCGTGCCCAGCGCAAGGCAGGCCAGCACGATGCGTTTGCACGCTGCGCTCTTTGCAGCCGCAGCCATCGGTCAGGTCACGGGTGCGGGATTGAACAGCGCCAGCGAGTTATGCAGCTTCCAGTGCTCGGCCCAGGTCTTGCGACCGCTCGCCACATCGAGGATCAGCCGGAACAGTTGCCAGCCGACGTCCTCGATGCTCGCTTCGCCGCTGGCGATGGTGCCGGCGTCCAGGTCCATCAGGTCATGCCAGCGGCGCGCCAGCTCGGTGCGGGTAGCCACCTTGATGACGGGGACCGCGGCCAGGCCGTACGGGGTGCCGCGCCCAGTGGTGAAGATGTGCACGTTCATCCCGGCGGCCATCTGCAGCGTGCCGCAAATGAAGTCGCTGGCCGGGGTGGCTGCGTAGATCAGGCCTTTCTGCGTCAGCTTGTCGCCCGGCGAGAGCACGCCGGTAATCGCCGTGCTGCCCGACTTGACGATCGAGCCCATCGCCTTTTCGACGATGTTCGACAGTCCACCCTTCTTGTTGCCGGGCGTAGTGTTGGCGCTGCGATCGACGCTGCCGCGCACCAGGTAATCGTCGTACCACTGCATCTCGCGCACCATGGCTGCCGCTACTTCCGGCGTCGCGGCGCGCGCGGTCAACTGGTCGATGCCGTCACGCACCTCGGTCACTTCGGAAAACATCACGGTGCCGCCGGCGCGCACCAGCAGATCGGTCGCGTAGCCCACGGCCGGATTGGCCGTCACGCCAGAAAACGCATCGCTGCCGCCGCACTGCACGCCCACCACGAGGTCGGACGCCGGGCAGGTTTCGCGACGGCGTGCGTTCAGTTCCTGCAGGTGCCGTTCGGCGGTGACCATCAGCGCGTCGATCATCGACATGAAGCCCACATGCTGCTGGTCCTGCAGCGTGACCACCGACGGCGTGCCATTGCCGATCGGGATCGAGCCGGCCGGGAACAGGCGCGCCGGCGGCAGCTTTTCGCAGCCCAGGCTCACCACCATCACGTTGTCCCCGAAATTCGGATTCTTCGACAGGTTGCGGATGGTCCGGATCGGAATGTCGGCGCCGGGTGCGTCGATCGCCACGCCGCAGCCATACACGTGCTCAAGCGAGACCACGTCTTCGACGTTCGGGTAGCGCGGCAGCAGTTCGTCCCGGATCCGCCGCACGGCGTACTCGATCACGCCCGACACGCACTGCACGGTGCTGGTGATGGCCAGCAGATTGCGGGTGCCGACCGAGCCGTCCTTGTTGCGGTAGCCCTCGAACGTGTACCCGTCCAACAGCGGGCCGGCAGCGACGGCGTGGGTGCCAACTGGCAGGTCGTCGAGCGAGCGCGCCGCCGGCATGCGCAGCACGCGCTCGGACACCCAGCTGCCGCGTGCGATCGGACCGCTGGCATAGCCGATCGTCACGCCATAGCGGATCACCGGTTCGCCGTCGGCCAGGTCGCTCAGCGCGACCTTGTGGCCCTGAGGAACGCCTTCGAGCAGCACCAGCCCGCCGGGCAGCACGGTGCCGGCGGGCAGGCCGCCATCGTTGACGACGATGGCAACATTGTCGCCTGGCTGCATGCGGATCGTGCGCGGAAGGTCGTGGTTCATGTGTCGTGTCTGCCTGACGGCTGAAGTTGGGAGGATCGCTTTAAGTATGCCATAAAACGCTCCAATGCGGCTAGTCCACATCTCCATTTTGGCCGGACCAAATATGAATGGCCTGACCAAAGTGACACAAAAGCGCAACGCTGTGACAGCGTCACAGGCGCGTTACCCTACCTGTTGAGCGGTCGAACAATCAGGGGAATCATGGGGGTGACAGCGATGGGTGCGGCTTGCGCAGACCGGAAGTCAGGCAGGATATTGGAGGGGGTATGGCCTGTTACAGCGGCCGAGACATCTTTTGCCTGACGGCGAATCAGGCACTGGGGATGCAGCGCGCAGCCACGTCCCCAGTGCCGACAGCGTCAGTGATGCGCCAGCGACAACGGGGCCGGACGGCCGTTGCCCAGCGCCGTCAGCGCCTGGGTGTGGTCCAGCTTGAACACCGCCAGGGCTTCCGACAATTGCGCGGTCTGGTCCGTCAGCGATGTAGCCGCTGCCGACGCTTCCTCGACCAGTGCCGAGTTCTGCTGCGTCATCTGGTCCATGTCGCTGATTGCCAGGCCGATCTGCTCGATGCCTTCGCTCTGGCGCTGACCGGCGTCGCTGATGTCGCCCATGATCGTCTGCACACGGCGCACTGCGGCCACGATCTGTTCCATCGTGCTGCCTGCCTGGTCCACCAGCGCGCTGCCGGCGTCGACCTTCGAGACCGAGTCGCCAATCAGTTCCTTGATTTCCTTGGCGGCGGTGGCGCTGCGCTGCGCCAGATTGCGCACTTCGGACGCCACGACCGCAAAACCGCGGCCCTGCTCGCCGGCACGCGCTGCCTCGACTGCGGCGTTCAGCGCCAGGATATTGGTCTGGAAAGCGATGCCATCGATCACCGAAATGATCTCGACGATCTTGGTGGCCGACGTATTAATGGCGCTCATCGTCAACACGACGTTGCCCACCACTTCGCCACCGCGCGTGGCGATGTCGCTGGCCGTCACCACCAGGTCTTTCGCCTGGTTGGCGTTGGCGGCATTGGTACGCACGGTGTCGGTCAAGGCTTCCATCGCACGGGTCGTGTTTTCCAGGCGACCGGCCTGCAGCTCGGTGCGGCTGGCCAGGTCGGCATTGCCGCTGGCGATATCGCCACTGGCCGACGCGATAGTATCGGCCGAGGTCTTGATGCCGGCGACCATATTGGCCAGGCGATCGCGCATGTCGGACAGCGCAGCCAGCAGGCTGCTGTTGTCGCCCGGCTCGATGCGGATGGCCATCGACAGATTGCCGTCGGCGACCATGCGGGCGATATCGCGCGCATATTCGGGTTCGCCACCCAGTTGCTGCCAGATCGTGCGCACCATGAACCAGGAGACGGCGATCAGCACGGCAATCACGATCAGGCCGGTGACGATGGTGACCGTCACGACATTCGTCACGCTGGTTTCGCTGCGCGTGATGCCGGCCTTGAATTGCTTCTGCGCTTGTTCATTGACCTTGGCGACGTCGGTATTGAGTGTCGCAAGCGTCGATTGCATGCGCGTCACGACCGCCTGCGGATCGCCCTGCTCCATCTCGAGCATGATCCTGGCCGCCGAAACGGCCGGTGCGTAATACTGTTCGAATTCTTTGCTGAGGCGCTCACCGGTTGGCCCCATGCCGTCGATTTTGCCGAAGCTGGCCAGCTTGGCCCGCACCTTGTTGGCCTGCTCGCCAACCTGCGTCAGGCGCGCCTTGTCGCCTTCGCTGACGGCGTCGCGCAGGCCATTGGTGACCGACTCGATGTCGCCCGCCAGTTCCTTGCTGATGTCGAGCGCCGGGTAATCGACGCTTTCAGTCGTGTGGATCGACGTGAGTGCCTTGTTGGCGATGCCGGCACTGACGGCGACCCCGAGGGTAAAAATGATGGCCGAGATGATCGGCAGTGCCCAGATCCTGCGTTTGATACTCATGCTGCCTGCTCCTGAAGTCAAAACCCGCCGCACGCGCGGCGGGGTACCGATAAATGATCAGGAACCGGAATAGACCACTTTGACCGACGCGTCGACCGCGCTCTTGTCGATATAGCCGATTGCTTTCGGGTCAGCCGCGACCGCTTTCTTGACACCGGCGTTGTCGCCGACTTCCTTCGGCATCGTGGCCTTGCCGGTGAAGACCAGCTTCGACCACAGGGCCTTGATCTGCGACGGATCCTTGTCCGTGACCTTCTTGTAGAACTCGGCGCGCGCCGGCGCATTTTCCGCTTGGTCGACCGGGGTCATGGCGGTCGATTTACCCAGGAAGAACTGGGACACCTGGTCCTTGGTCAGCGACGATTCAGCGGCTTTCGCATTGACGACAACGACGACTTCGGCAGCAGCTGGCAGCGCGAGCAACAGGACGCTCAGGATCGCGCTTGCTTTAAACAATTGATTCATTGGTAAATCCTTAGAACACGAAGTCAAGCGCGACGGCGCCGACGGTCACCGGGCCCTTGAAGCCAGGCTGGACGTTGATGAACTGGCCGTTGGTTTGCGGCTTGATGCGATCGACCTGGACCTTGAGCGCGGCCGAGGTCGTGAAGTCCCAGCGCACACCGATGCTGTCGGTGGTCTGGCTCGTGCCATCGATGGCCGTGGTCAGCGTGTTCATCAGGCCCGACAGCGCCGCCAGTGTTGGCGCGCATGCGAACGAGGCACCAGCCGGGCAGTTAGCAGGAATGGTGTTGGTCACGCCCTTCGAAATGATCTTGGCGCGGGTGTAGTACGGCAGGAACTTGCCGAAGCGGTAACCACCCATCACGTACCATGACTTGGACGAACCCAGGAATGAATCCGGCATCTTGCGCTTGGCGTATTCGGTCAGGACGACGATATTGTTCCAGTCCATGGACAGGCCAGCCGACGTGAACGTGTACTTGCGATCCTTGGTGTTGAGCAGCACGCCCATGTCCGCCACTTGCGGGACATTGAACGCGGCAGCCGTGTTGTTGAACGTGATCACGGCGGCGTCCAGCTGCGCGCTTTCCGACGACAGCTTGGTGCCGCTGCGACCCACGCGCACGATGAACGGGCCATGTTCGGCCGTCAGGTTCAGCGCGTACTGGTCGCGGGATTCGGCGGTAGGACCACCCGCGGTCTTGAAATCGCTGCGGCCATAGGCAGCCAGCGCCGTGACGGTCGTGTCGCCATACTGCTGTTGCCAGGTGACGTCGGCGCCGTCGATGTTATTGATTGGCATCTGCGAATACAGTTCCTGCGGCGGACGCAGGAAGGTGTTGGCGTAGCCGACGTTGCGGTATTCCGAGATCATGAACGCTGGCATGGCCATGCGACCAACGCGCACGCTCAGGTTGTCCGACAGCTTGGCCTTGACGAAGGCCCACGACAGTTCGGCGCCGAAGCTGTCTTCGCCATCCTTGCGCACCAGGCCCTGGCCGGTGACCGACAACCACGAGTTGACGGTGTAATCGGCCTGCAGGCCGAGGTTCGAATCGACGCCAGTGCGCGGATCCTTCTTGACACCCGACGACTGGTTCGAACGTGCGAACTCGGCCTTGTCGGTGTCAGAGAACGTGAGGGCGCCGGTGCCGAAACCGCTGATACGAACGGCGCTACTATCCTGGGCAAAGGCAGATGCGACGGCGAATGGCAAAGCGAGTGCCACCACGATGTTACGTGTTTTCATAAATTCCTGGGGATTACGGTGAAGTAGTTTATTGAATGCAAAAACGGCGACATGGCCTGCGCCGCATCGCATTTGCTGAGGCAATTGTATCCATCAGGAAACTGTTGCCGCAACGAAAATTCACGAAAAGTCACTTTTCCTGTTCAATATGTGTGATTTTGTTGTGAACTTCTAACGCATTATTGCAATTCAATACCCAAGTATTTACGACAGGTAGATGTCCACGCTGATATCCAGCGTGGACAGGCAGCGCGCTTGTATGTAGCGTGAACGTGGCCAGTTGATACGATCTGAAGCGGTCGAATCAAGGTGCCGCCGGATTGCAACGGATCACACGCAGCGCGGCACCTCTATGTACTGACAGTCTGTCAGAACTTCGTTCTGACACCCACCACGAAACGCCTGCCAGGCAGCGGCGCGATGTCCTTGAGCACCGAAGTCGACAGGCGGATATCGTCATTCAGCAGATTTTTTGCCAGTGCGAACCACGTCAGATCGACGCCCTGCACGCGCTGCGTGTAGGACAGATTGGCATCAAGCTGGTTGTAGGCCGGTGTGTCCTGCAGTTCGTTGGCAGCCAGGCGATCCTGCCCGCGCGCATGCACCAGTGACAGGCCACCGCGCCACGCGCCCTCGCGGTAACCGACGCTGGCGCCAATGCGGTCCGCCGGCTGCAGCGGCAGGTTGCCCCCACCGTCGCCGAGTTCGCCGCGCGACATATCGCCGAACAGCCGGCCCGACCAGCCGGCGCCGGTTTGGTTGTAGGTCAGCTCGGCTTCCGCACCATGAATGCGGGCACGACGCTGCTCGAAGGTCCGGGTGCGCAACTCGTCACCCGGATTGCCTTCCTCGTCGACCAGATCGCTGCCGATGCGGCCGAAGATGTAGTTGTCGATGTTGTTGCGAAACAGGTTGGTTTTCCAGCGCACCAGGCCCGTGTTCTTTTGCAGCGTCAGCTCGATGTTGCGCGAGGTTTCCTTGTCGAAGTCGGGATTGCCGATGTCGAACGTGGCGGTCGCGTCGTGCGGCCCGGCCGAGTACAGCTCTTCGATTGCAGGTGCACGCTGCGCATACGACAGCGTCGCCCCGACGCTGTAGCCCGGCATGAACGGCCAAGCCGCGCCGATCGAACCGGAACCGAGGTCGAAGGTGCGCTCTCTGCCGCCCACCGGTTCGCGCTTGACGTTTTCGTAGCGCGCGCCAGCGCTCAGGCGCAGCGGGCCAGCATCGCCCTCTTCCACCATGAACAAGGCCGTGGTCTTCGAGTGCGTCAGCGGCACCGTATCCGGCCCGCCCTCAGCGCTGAGCGCCGAGAAGTGCGTATTCTCGGTCTGGGCGCCCAGCGTGCCGCGCAGACCGGCAATGGCCTCGTGCGTGAGTTCCAGCCGCGTTTCCAGCGAGCGGTTATTGAAGATCACCTCGGGACCGTCCTCGCCCAGCTCGGCGTGCTCGTAGTCGGTATAACCGGCCTTGAAACGCAGCGATTCGATGCCACGGACCGGCTGCCTGAGCATGCTGTCGAAGTCGTAGCGATCCTGCTTCTGGTCGATGCGCGAACCCTCGTCACTGGGAATGCCGTACAGGTTACTCAGGTGCGACGCCGACACGCCGGCGTAGCCCCAGTCGTCGACCCACGAGGCACCGGCGCCAAGGTTCTTTTCACGCGTGTCCGAGTGCGGCAGGCGGCGCATCGCCGAGTCGGGGTCCTGCAGGACCCGGCGATCCGGAATGCGGTAATCGTCGGTATCGCGCCAGTTGCCGTCGACGTGCAGGGCGATCTTGCCGCTGGCAGCGTCCGCGGTGCCAGACACGTTCTTGCCGTTGTCGCCCGTACTGTAGCGCGTCTCGATCTGGCCGGTCGGCGTGGCTTCGAGGTGGGTCGGAATGCGCTCGTTGACGATATTGACCAGGCCGCCGATCGCGCCCGAGCCGTACAGCAAGGCAGCCGGTCCGCGCAGGATTTCGATCTGGCGCGCGACCGCGCCCTCGGCTGATACCGCATGGTCGTTCGACAGACCCGATACGTCGGATACGGACATGCCGTTTTCCAGCATTTTTACGCGCGAACCTTCCAGGCCGCGAATGATGGGACGCGATGCGCCGGCGCCGAAGGCCGAGGCGGAAACGCCCAGCTCCTGGGACAGCGTCTCGCCAAGCGAACTGCCGGCCTTGTCGCGCAATTCGTCCCCGGCCAGCACTTTTGCCGGGGTCAGGATCTGGTCGTTTTCGCCGTTACGGAACGGCGACGCGGTGACGATGACCTGCGGGGTGTCGCCCCCGAGTGCCGATTGGGCGTGGGCGGGCAGATTCCAGGCGAGCAGGATGGCGCTGGCGAGCAGCGTACGTTGAATATTCATGAATATAACCTCGAGCAAAATGGGTGCGAACGGCATTGCCACGGCGGCGCCGCGGCAGTGCATCGATGACTGCAGATCGAATCAGTTCGCCCGAGGGGGGCCGCGTGGGAGGCACGCGCGTACCGGCTGTACGCGCGCGCATTCGGTGCCTAGCGCCAGTGGCCCGGCCGTAGCCGCTTGCGGTAGATGGCCAATGTATTGCGGCAGCGGCATCGCGACATCAAGCTGGGCGCCGGCTGCGCATTCGGCGCAGAATTCCTGCAGCGCAGGTGCATCCGGCTGGCTGCCCGCTTGCTGCACAATCTGGCGTTGTTGCGCGCTATGCCAGTGCGACAGCCCATGCGCCAGCGCCATCTGCTGCGAGACGAGCAATAACAGCGATAGCAGGCAATGAAGGATCGAGCGTGGCATGCGCGGCGAATGACGGTTGACCGGCGCATTCTACGTGATGGGAGCCGATTGCGACAGCAACCATCAGCAATTGCAATTTTGTTGCATTGAGCCGGCGTGGCGGTAGTGAGCGCTCTATACACAGGGGCAAAACCAGCAGTGTTGTGGAGAAACGACCGGAAAAGCGACTGTCCTTACGGTACGGTAGAGGTTGCTGGTATCCTCGCGGATCACCACCTCTCCCGATTTACCACTGTGCCACTGCTCGATCCTGCCACCGTCATTCTCACGTCGACCATGATGGCGGCGGCGATGACCGTCGTGTTGTTTTCCGCGTACCGTAGCTTCCCTGCCGAAGTGCGGGGATTGGGCCACCAGGCGCTCGGCATGTTGTCGCTGACGGCCAGCGGGGTGCTGTTCTGCGCGGGGCCACTGATTCCTGAAGGGCTGTTGCTGTTCGTGGCCAATAGCACCATGCTGGGCGCCGCCGGGCTGATGCTGATTGGCACCCAGTTATTCTATGGCCGCAAGCCGAGCTGGTGGTGGCTGGCGCTGACGTGGGTGGCCGGCATGGTCTGTCTGGTCGGCTGGTATGTGATCACCCAGGACTACGCGTTGCGGGTCGCAGTGTTTTCATTGTTGACGCTGTCGTTCTACGCGGCGCAACTGGTGCTGCTGGTGCGCCATGGTGAACGCCACTTCTCCAGCTGGTTCTTCGGCTCCCTGTTGCTGGTGCAGTCACTGGTGCTGCTATTGCGCTTGGTCGCGGCGCTCAATGGCGCGGTTGGCACCAGCAACGCCAGCAACAGCGCGGTACAGGGCATTTTTCTGTTGAGCGCCAACTTCATGACGCTGATGATGGCAGTCGGTTTCATGACCGTCGCCACCCGGCGCCTGCAGGTCGTGATGGAGCACCGTTCCTGCACGGACCCGCTGACCGGGGTACTGAACCGACGCGGTTTCGCCGCCGCCTACCGGCGCGAGGCCGCGCGCATGAAACGCCACGGCGCGCCTATCTCTCTGCTGAGCATCGACCTCGACTACTTCAAAGCCATCAACGACCAGCACGGCCACGCCGTCGGCGACCAGGTCCTGGTGCATGCGGCGCGCACCACCATCTCGGCCCTGCGCGAGATCGACCACGTGGCGCGCTTCGGCGGTGAGGAATTCATCGTGCTGCTATCGGGAACCACGCCCGAGCGGGCGAAGGCGATGGCGCAACGCATCCAGGCGTCGCTGTTTGCGGCGCGCGGCGGCAACGTGCCAGACTACACGGTTAGCATCGGCATCGCCAGCCAACAGACCTCAGACGAAAGCCTGGAAGCCCTGATGGCGCGCGCTGATACTGCCCTCTACCGCGCAAAGGCGGCCGGTCGCGATCGCAGCGAGTTGGCGTAAGCGTGCAGGCTCGGCGGCATGCGACACTGAGCAGCTGATGGCCAGCGCGGGCGATCAGGCCGTCGTGACCTTACAGCGCAAGAATAACTGCTAACGAATGCACACCAGTTTTTTGCGATAACTCGTGACTGCTGATGGCTCAACCTGGTCGCTGGGACTGCTCTGCGTGCTGCTGCAGGACCGGTCCGCTGCTGGCGCGACAGGCGCAATACGACCCGGAGCGGCTCTTTATTGAAGGTGGCGGGTTAGCGATACTCGACTTGGACAGGATGAGGCACTTGCGTTTCGAAGACCTCGGCGAACGCGACAACTTCGGCAAGAGATTCGTCTTTATGCGATGTCGTGACGATAACGTGTCCGCCAAGTCCGTCTTCTTCGATACCCGTCCAATCGAGAGCGTCTTCCCATTTCTCCGCGTCCACGCCAACGGCAGAAAAGCGCAATGCGAGCTGCAAGCAGGTCACGCAAGAATGCATTGTCTCGCTCTGGCCTGTATCGAGACGCAGACACCAATACGATTTTTCCAGGGTAGGTCATCCTTGCCTTTTAACGGTCTGCTTCTGTCCGAATCCGGCTATTCGTTTCAGCATAGCAGGCTCCCAGATCGGCAATTCAGCGGTTGCCGCGATAGGCCGGTACCGACCCGAAGCGGACCTTCACGGGAAGGTCACCCGACTACGTCGAGGGGTGTGCCAGTCAGCACGAGTAAGCAAGAGAAGCGCGAAATCGATAAGTGGATGTCGTCTTGAGTGTCGCCATCCCACTCTTGGATGGTCGCCAGCTCTGCCTTCAATGCAGCTATCCTCGCTTTGATTTCTGCGACTTCAGGAGCGCCACAGTGCGCTGCGATAGCATTCCACCTAGCTTCTGGAATACGTTCCTGGATCGAGAGCCCCACTTTTGCATCATCAATTAATGCGGAGAGTTTGCTCATAGTATTGCGAAAAAGCAGTTTGGTGAAAACGTATGTCCGCTATTGGCCGATTCCTGCCTGTCGAAACTGGCCAGATGCTACCCAATGCAGACGCAGGGCCAAGCATCGTTGCCTGTTACTGCGCTTTGCCGGCACGAATTTCAATCGCACTTTTTAGGCTCCTGACGTCGTGGGTCCATTTCGGAAGGACTAGTGAAATTAAAATACCTTCCAGTTCCGACAGAAGGCCTACGAACAAGGAGATCCAGAGGAAGGGCCCCGCGTAATCGAACATCACAATCATACTGACTGCGACCAGCAGTGAACCCCCAAAAAGCTTTGCGCTCAGCGCATGGTAGCTCGCACCGCGCCCAAAACGCCACCAATCTAATGGATAACGAAGTAGCTCCAATGTGATGACGATGCCGATACCCCAGCGATGCGCATAGATAATTTCAGGATGACTCACCCAAAGACTGATTGCGATCCCAAAGGCGTAGATTGTGTCCGCTATGCTGTCAGCCTGGCGCAAACCTGGTGTTGCAGTTCCCCAGCGGCGTGCCAGCTTCCCGTCAAACCAATCAGACATCGCAGCCATGACGAACTGCCCCATCCACAGCGCTGCAGGTAGCCCTGCAACTGCGATCCATATTGCGACTGGGGCGAGTAGTGCTCGAGCAATGACCAATAACCAAGGTATGAGTCGTGTAAGCGGATACATCAGTAATCTCTGCGGCGGTTAGCCGCGCCCTCGGTAACTGTGAACAGGAACTCTCTCAGGTGGCTCGTATACCTTTGTCGCGTCCACTCATGGCCGAACCTAGCGATGGGCTCAGCATAGCAGGCCGCCGAGGCTTAAAAACCTCTGACTGTCACGAAGACCGTTTTCGACCCGAAGCTGTCGTTCGTTGTCGAGGTCAACCCCATTCACTTGGCCAAAAGAATTGACCTTCCTGCGGGTCCTCAATAACTCCCATCGAAAGTTCAGCAATCGCTTTGCACACTGCTGTTTGAAGGAATGAAGAACGGTCGGATCGTCCCGACGACGTCGAAACTTCGTACACCACCTCGGCACATTTTGCTTCAGCTAGTGCCTGCGAATTAATTTTATCTAACGATCGCTCGAAATAATCACTGTCAAAATTTTCGAAAAAATCCTGAGCCGCACTCGCTGAAATGTTGCAATATCCAAGCAATCCATCTTCGAAAAGCTTATCCCGCTCGACACAATTTTGTTGTTGAAGAACCTCGATCAACTCGGCTCTGCTGATTGATTCGTTCGGCCAGCATAGGACTGTGCAGTGTTCGGTAATCTCGCTTTCAATTGTCTTTGACGTATCTATATCGCAGTATATTTCCGAATTAATTGCGTACTTCATGAGGGCGGCCACAAGCTGATCCCTCGTTACGCGCTGGCCACTCTTGGTGAAAACATAGTAGTCGATACTCATTAGATTTAGATTTTCTTAAGATCAGACCTGGTTTAGTAGGAGTTAACCGTCCGCTTCTAGCCGTACCCGGCCATTCAGCTGAGCATATCAGGTCACTAAGGCGAAAAGGTCGCGGACTGTCACGACGCGCAGCGTCGCCGTCGGCAGCGGCACGGGAAGGACATCGAGCATGCCCTCAAGCGCTGGTCGGCTCTGCAGCGCTACGCCAGCGCCGGCACTCTCCCGATAGACAACAATCCAGTCTAGAACGCGATCCGTCCAATCGCCATCGGCAAGAAGAACTGGCTGTTTGCCGGCTCGGAGCGTGCTGGCCGCCGCGCCGCAGCCATCCAGAGCCTGTTTGCGATGGCCAAGCTCAATGGACTGGATCCGGCCCGCTGGCTAGCCAACACCTTCGACAAACTCCCGACCTGCCGAAACAGCAAGATCGATTCGCTGCTGCCATTTGCGGACTCTGAGCTAGCTTGATTCGGCTGTGAAGGTGGGCGGCTGAACGCTTACGCATGGCCCTGAGCATCCATGTCTCGATCGGCTTTGCGCCCTTCCCGCTGGCGGTCGGCAAGCAGCACATGACGTGGGAACGCGTGGTGAACCTGGTCGACATGGCGCTCTACATGGCCAAATCGTACGGCCGCAACCGGGCATATGGCGTGCGCGGCTTCGCCGATGACCAGCTGGATAGCCTGGATGCGATCGAACAGAACCTGGTACTCGCCTGGCGCACCGGCCAGGTCGAGCTGTCGACCGTGATGGGCGGACGGGATAGCCGCCCGCTTGAGCGAGCGGCTGACCCGCGCGGGGCTCGGCCTGTTAGAAGCCGACCTTCAGGCCGACCGACACCACGTCGGCCTTGGCGCCGATCTCCGGCTGCTTGCCATAGCGCTCATATTCGCCGACCAGCGACAGGTTCTGGCCCAGCGCATACTGCAGGCCGACCGCGCCGTACACGCCATTGTCGTTGTCCGAATAGCTGGCGCCGTTGGACGCCAGATTGACCTTGCGCTCGTTACGGGCCACGCCCAGCTTGCCATAGGCCGAAAGGCGCTCGTTCAGCGGCACCGCATACTTGGCAGCGACATAGCTGCTGGAACTCTTGACTTCTCCCTGCCCGAAACCTGACGTCGAGAAGACATTGACATCTTCGTTGCCGAAGCGGGTGTAGCCGGCTTCCAGGGCCCAGTTCTGGTCGACGTTATAGCCTGCGAATACCTTGCCCCCGGCCTTCCAGTCGTCATCTGCGGCGCGGTTCTCGGCACCCGCCACTGCCACGCCCAGGTAGGTGCGCGATGCCCAGTCGGGGCCGAGCCCATTGGTCGTGGTCTGGGCTTGGGCGGAGGCGATGGCGGTCAAGCCGACCGCGAGCGCGATCAGGAGTTTGTTCATGGTCTTGTTCCTTGGTCTGGTTCGCAGTTCCCAATGAATTGCGTAGCGAAAAGATACATCGCGGCGGCTCTGGTCCAAACAGCGCATGCGTAAGCACTTGTAACGAAACGCCACGGTCCACGGCCCGTCGGCGTGCTGCATGTCGCACATTCAGGCGTTGCCGTACCGATGCGCACAGTAAGCCAACAATTCGCGCGAGATGCACTATATGCATTTTGTTACGCCTGGATACAAGATCGCCTTGGCAAACCGGGAGCTAACGACAAAGGGACTGCGACAAGAGGCCGGTCGGGCGTGCGGCCCCGGAGAATACAGGCCGATCGCCCGCGACAATCCGCCCGGGCGCGCATAGACGGCGTCCTCGCGCACCCGGACCGCGCCCGGCGCCGTGCTGCTGGCAATACGGATATCGGGATCGCAGGAGACAAGGTTGCGGTACGTGCGCCTGGCGTTGTACCGCTGGGCGATCGCGATGTTGCGTCGCCGCCGACCGCCCACAACAACCAGATCGCCAGCGGTCAGCGCGTCACAGCGATTCGCCCCGGAAGATCACCGAACGGCTCACACTGGCCCCAGGCGCCAGCACGGTCAAGCCGGGATAGCCCGGCATATTGTGGGCATTGATCGGATGGTCGACCGGCTCGAAACAGAAGAAGTCACGGCCCGGTGGCGCATAGAGGATGAAATAATCCATCGCCGCCTCGATCGAGAGACCCACGCCCCGCCCTGGCCAGCGCACACGCGCCACGCCGTCCCAACCGGAAAATGCGTTGTCGACCGCCTCCTTCGGCAGCGGCGCAAACGTGCGGTAGTCCCAGGCAGGTGGCACAGCGCGCCGGCTCGACGGCAGCTTGTCGGGCCCCGACAGCCAGACCGCATCGGCGCGCGCCTGCAGCTGCGCGCCGCCCGGGTCGGGCAACCACGGATGCAACCCCAATCCGAATGGCAGCGCCACAGCACCGGCATTGCGCACCGTGAGTTCGACGATCAACGCGTCGCCATCGAGCGTGTAGCGCAGCGTGGCGTCATACGCGAGCGGCGCAAACGCGTGCCGCGTCAGGCGCAGCAGGATGGAGTCGAACGTCAGCGACTGCACGTCCCACGCCTGCTGCCAGCCATCGCCATGAATGGCGACCTTTTCGCCCGGGCGGTTCGGCGTCGGCACATACCGCTGGCCGTCGTACTCGAAGCCGGCTGGTGCGATCCGGTTCGACCACGGCACCAGCGGGAAGCAGGCCAGCTGGCCGGGTTGCGGCACGTCCGTAAAGTCGGGCGGCAGGCCACGCAGCAGCGGCGCCGGTTGCGCTCCGCCCAGCCAGTCCAGGCGCGCGAGGCCGCCGCCGATCTGCGGCACGATAACGGCAGCCAGGCTGCGGTTCTGCAGGACGAGGCGTTGCAGCATGGGGCGCGCCGCCGGCATCAGTATTGCGGGCCGTCGAGCAGGAACTTGCCGCCCTGGTAGATTGTCGTCACATCATCCGGCGCCGGGAATTCGGACGAATCCGGGAACAGGTGCGCGAACGTGCGCGAGCTGTCCTTCGGCTTGAAGCCCAAGTGCGCGACCAGGCGGTTATCCCACCAGACGCTGTCGTTGTCCGACATGCCGTAGACGATCGTGTGGCCCACGCGCGGCGCAAACAGCGCGCAGCGCAGCAGCTCGGTCAGATCGTCATACGACAGATAGGTGCTCATCATGCGCTTGTTGGCCGGCTCCGGGAAGCTCGAGCCGATCCGCACGCAGACGGTCTCGATACCGAAGCGGTCATAGTAATAGCGCGACATCTGTTCGCCGAACACCTTCGACAAACCGTAGTAGCTGTCCGGGCGCGTCGGCGAATTCGCATCGAGCATCTCGGTCGTGCGGTGGTAGCCGATCGCGTGATTCGAGCTGGCGAAGATCACGCGCTTCGTGCCGGCCTTGTGCAGCGCCTCGTACAGGTTGGCCACGCCGAGGATATTGGCCTGCATGATCGGCTCGAACGGCTTTTCGGTGGACACACCCCCGAAGTGCAGCACAGCGTCCACGCCCTCGAGCAGCTTGATGACTGCTTCCTTGTCGGCCAGGTCGCACTGGACGATCTCTTCACCCTCACGGGCCTCGCCCATGTCGACGACATCCGACAGCCGCACCACGTCGGCCCACGGCTTGATGCGATCGCGCAGCACCTTGCCCAGACCGCCGGCGGCGCCGGTCAGCAAGATGCGTTTGAATGGCTTGCCGACTTTCTGTACTGCTTGGGTCATGCCCGTCTCCTTATGTGTTCTATTAAATTCTGCCGCAATCTTGTTCGGGGAAAGTATGCCATACAACATCGAAAAGTGGCTAGTCCAGCTTGCGATTTTGGTCAGACCAAATTAGAATGAGCCGACCAAAAGAGCGTTACCTGCACTTGAGCAACACAGGTAATACAACAGTGAATATCACGATGCCGATTGGAGACAAATGAAACTGCACTTCGTTGCCGCCCTACTGGGCTGCGCATTGGTAGCCTCGCCCGCGCTGGCCCAAGGTCAATACCGCAATACCGACAACACGAACCTGGGCGACGCCGGCGAAGGCACCTACCCGATCCCCTATAAAAAGCCGGTGGTGGCCGAAGTCACCGCCCAGTTGCAGGCGATCCGCGCCTTCATGGACCGCGCGACCCCGACCCGCATCGTCAGCAAGCGCACCGGCCAGCCGATC
The DNA here is from genome assembly GCF_024753205.1 of Massilia aurea. Classification (GTDB taxonomy): domain Bacteria; phylum Pseudomonadota; class Gammaproteobacteria; order Burkholderiales; family Burkholderiaceae_D; genus Telluria; species Telluria aurea. The sequence continues at coordinate 300,526 of NZ_JANUGZ010000001.1, forward strand.
ACGGACCTGAAAAAGCCGAGTGCGGACGCCGTCTTTGAAAAGAGCGCCGGTGATTATGGCATCCAGGTGTACGAGATGGGCGTCGTGCATTCGGGCCTGCTCAAGGCGGCCCAAGTCACCAAGGATCCAGGCTTTACCGCAATGACGAGGCGCCACTTCGCCTTCTTTGCCGAGACGCTACCGTATTTCCGGGCGCAGGAACAGCAGTTCAAGCTCGAACGCGCCAACAGCTTCTCGCGCTTTCTCGATCCGCGCTCGCTCGACGACGCCGGCTCGATGTGCGCGGCGCTGATGCGTGCGCGCGCCGCCAAGGTTGGGCCAGACCTGAAACCCATGATCGATACCTGCAGCGACTGGGTCGCCAAGCGCCAGTTCCGGCTGGACGACGGCACGATGGCCCGCAAGCGCCCGCAGGAAGTCTCGCTGTGGGCCGACGACATGTACATGAGCATCCCGGCGCTGGCCGAGATGGGCCGCCTGACGGGCGAGCGCGCGTACTTCGACGATGCGGTCGCTAACGTGATGGGCATGTCGAGCCGCATGTTCAATCCGCAGCTTGGCCTGTACACGCACGGCTGGCACGCGAACCACCCGGACGCGCCGCGCTTCTACTGGGCGCGCGCCAATGGCTGGGCGGTGCTGGCAATGTCCGACCTGCTCGACGTGCTGCCGAAGGATCATCCTGGCTACCCGAAAGTATTGGCGCAGCTGCGCGCATCGCTCAAGGGTATCGCCGAACTCCAAAGCGGTAGCGGCCTGTGGCACCAGATGATCGACCGCAACGACTCGTATCTCGAGACGTCCGCCAGCGCCATCTTCACGTATGTGATCGCGCATGCAGTCAACGAGGGCTGGGTCAGCCCGACGACCTACGGCTCGATCGCGCAAACCGGCTGGAACGCGCTGTCGACCCGCATCACGGCGCTGGGCCAGGTCGAAGGCACGTGCGTCGGCACGACGCTGGCCGGCGACATGGTCTATTACTACAACCGCCCGACCAGCGTGGACGCACTGCACGGCTATGGGCCGATGCTGCTGGCCGGCGCCGAGATCATTCGCCTGGTGACGAACCCCGCGTTCGAGGTGCAGCACAAGGTGCGCACCTACCACTACATGCCCAAGGGTGGGCAGACCGACTACCGCGAACACCACTGACCCTGGAGTGACATCATGAACCGACTCGTACTCGCCGCGCTGCTCATCCCTGCAGTGGCCGCGCCGCTCACGCACGCCCATGCGGACGGCATCCGCGTGACCGTCCAGCAGGACCTGGCAATCGCCCGCCCCTCCGAAACCATCTCGATCCCGTGGAAGGACGTGAATGCCGCGCTGCCCGGCGCGATGGTGCAGAAAATCGCGGTGAAGGATGCGCGTGGCCGCGTGCTGCCGCACCAGGTGACGAATATCGCGCCACAGGCGAAGGACCCGAAAAATGAGGGCGTCGCTTACGGTGAACTGCTGTTCCAGCACAGCTTTGCCGCTGGCGAGAAAAGCGCGGGGTTCACCATCGAACGCATCGACGGCGTCGCGCCGCCATTCCCGATCAAGACCTTCGCGCGTCAGGTGCCCGAGCGACTGGACGACTTCGCGTGGGAAAACGACAAGATCGCTCACCGCACCTACGGGCCGGCGCTGGCAGCGCCCGCGCCGCCCGGCGTCGTCAAGGAAGTCCTGGTGACGAGCGGCCTGGATATCTGGTTCAAGCGCGTCGAGTATCCGATCGTCGACCGCTGGTACAACAAGGGCCACGACCATTATCACAAGGACGAGGGCGAAGGCATGGACATGTACAACGTCGGCAAGTCGCGCGGCGCCGGCGGTATCGGCGTCTGGAGCGGCGAGACCTTGTATCCGGGCGTGAACTACGCGAACTTCAAGATCCTGGCCAATGGCCCGATCCGCACCGTGTTCGAACTGCACTACGCACCGTGGGATGCGAACGGGCGCCAGGTCAGCGAAGTCAAACGCTTCACGGTCGACGCCGGCCAATGGTTCGACCGCATCGACAGCACCTTTACCGCCAGCGGCGACGGACCGCTGACGGTAGCCGTGGGTCTGAACAAGACGCCGGCCGACAAAGGCCAGTCGCCAAAAATCGCCACCACCCGCGACGGCAAGGTGCTGCTGCAGTGGGTTGAGCAATCTACCAACGACGCCTTTGGTACCGCAGTCGTGCTGCCAGCGGCCGAAGGTTTCGCGCAGGATGCGCTCAACGACCTGATCGTGGCCAAGTCAACGCCGGGCACGCCACTGCGCTACTACGCCGGCGGCGCCTGGCGCCGCGCGGGCGAGATCACCAGCCGCGAACTGTGGCAACGCGAGGCGGCAACCGTCGCAGCACGCGACGCCAGCCCGGTGCGCGTGACCATCGCACCGACCAAAGGAAACTGACCATGCCATTTCACCCGAAACGCCGCGCCCTGCTGCGCACCGTGCCGGCAGCCTCGCTGCTCTTCTCCGGCGTCACTGCGGCCGCCCCCGCCGCCCGCAAAGCGGTAACGCCACCTGACCCGTGGCAGCGCGCCAACGACATCATCGCCCGCTTTGCCACGCCACTGGTGTTTCGCAAGGAAGACTTTGACGTCACCGCCTATGGCGCCAAGCCGGCATCGATGGTGCAGGTGCGGGGCCAGGTCGCTTCGCTCGTCGATGGCGTGCTTGACACGCCGGCGCCCGGCTCGCCCGACAGCTATCCGGCCATCGCGGCCGCCATCGCCGCCTGCCACGCCAAGGGGGGCGGGCGCGTCGTGATCCCGAAAGGCGACTGGTACTGCGCCGGCCCGATCGTGCTGCGCTCGAACGTCCACGTGCACCTGGCTGCCGGCGCACGGGTGCACTTTTCGGCCAACCCTGATCACTACGCGCGCCACGGCGCGCATGACTGCGGCGCCAACGGCAAACTGGTGCTCTCGCGCTGGCAAGGCAACGATTGCCTGAACTATTCGCCGATGGTGTACGCGATCGACCAGCAGAATATCGCGCTGACGGGCGAGGACTGGACCAGCATCCTCAATGGCCAGGGCGGCGTGCCGTTCGAGCCGGGCTTTGCGCAACAAGCCGAATGTTGGTGGGACTGGAAGGGCCGCGCCCAGCCCGGCCAACCCAAGCGCACCCGCACCGAGGTCGCCGCCAACCCGGCCAACGCCCCGCTCGACCGCGTCGTTCCCGGCATCGACGCGGGGCTGCAGGCGAGCATCCAGAGCGAGGGAAACCGCTGGCAGACCGACTCGCGCTATCTGCCGGCGCTGTCCGAGGCCGGCGTGCCGGTCGAACGGCGCGTCTTCGGCCACGGCCACTACCTGCGTCCGTGCATGATCGAGCTGATTGGCTGCAGCAAGGTGCTGCTGCAGGGTTACCAAGTCAATGCGGCGCCGTTCTGGTTGCACCACCCGGTCGATTGCAAGGACCTGCTCATCCGCCGCGTGAACATGGAAAGCCTGGGTCCGAACAGCGACGGCTTCGATCCGGAAGCCTGCGACGGCGTGCTGGTCGACGAGTGCCAGTTCAATAATGGCGACGACTGCATCGCGATCAAGGCCGGCAAGAACAGCGACACGCAGCATGGCCCGACGCGCAATATCGTCATCCAGAATTGTGTGATGAACAGCGGCCATGGCGGCGTCACGCTTGGCAGCGAGATGGCCGGCGGGATCGAATACGTCTACGCGCAGCAGCTCGATTTTCGTAACACGCACTGGAAGGACGATCCGCTGAACACCGCGATCCGGCTCAAGACGAACATGAACCGTGGTGGTTTTCTGCGTCACCTGTACGTGCGCGACGTGACGCTGCCCAATGGCGTGGCGCTTGAACCCGGGCTGTACAAGCCACTGGCCGGCGCGCGCGACATCAGGCAGCCGGTCGCCTCTGGCGCGGGCGCCATCGTCACGATCGATTGCGATTACGTGCCGGGCGACGACGCGATACGCAATCGCCCGCCGCAGGTGTCGGACATCGACATCCGCAACGTCCGCACGAAGAATGTCGATACGGGCAAGGGCCAGTTCTCGTGCTACCAGGCGTTCGTGCTGCTCGGCCCCGTGGCGTCAAGCTTCAACGGCAAGCCAGGCACGGCGATCCCGCCGATCGCGCGCGTGCGCATCAGCGACTCGGACTTCGGCACACCCGTCAACACCTCGCAACCGTGGTTCGTCCACAACGCTGTGGACATCACGCTCGACAACGTCACCATCGGCGGCAAGCGCTACAAGCAGATCCTGCATAAAAAGACCTGACTCGCAACAGGTCAGGCCAAATTTAAATATTTTTTAATTGGCCTGACCAAAATTGCAAGTTGTGTCATAGAATCTAAAAACTGGCCTGACCAGATAAATAAATGCAGCGCCGGTGGACCTTCCGTGTCCACCCCGATAAAAACGCATGGAGACAGCATGAACCAACACCCGCACCGCGCATCGCTGCGCAAACTCACCCTGTGCCTGCTCGGCACGGCCTCGGTATCCGCCATGTCGCTGGGCCCCGCGTTCGCGCAGGAAGTGGCCGCATCGCCGACGGGCACAGGCGCAGCGCAAACGGTGGTCGTCACGGGCCTGCGCGCCTCGCTCGAAAGCGCCCTGAACGCCAAGCGCCAGGAAAACGGCATCGTCGACGTCATCAAGTCGGAAGACATGGGCAAGTTCCCCGACACGAACCTGGCCGAGTCGCTGCAGCGGGTGCCGGGCGTCGTCATCGACCGCGATGCCGGCGAAGGCCGTTCGATCACGGTGCGCGGTCTGGGCCAGGACTTTACGCGTGTGCGCATCAACGGCATCGAGGGTCTGGCAACGACGGGCGGCACCGACAGTTCGGGCGGCACCAACCGCGGCCGCGGGTTCGACTTCAACGTGTTTGCGTCTGAACTGTTCAGCGCCCTGACGGTGCGCAAGAGCTCCTCGGCCGACGTCGACGAAGGCTCGCTCGGCGCCACCGTCGATCTGCAGACACTGCGCCCGTTCGACCTGAAAGGCTTCAACGCTACCGTCGCCCTCAAGGGCAAGTACAACGACGGCTCGGAGAAGACCGATCCGCGCGCAGCCTTCATGATTTCGGATACGTTCTTCGACCGCAAGGTCGGCGTGCTGGTCTCGGGTGCGTTCTCGAAACGCCGTGTGCTGGAAGACGGTTTCAGCACGGTGCGCTGGGATAACGGCCCGTCGTCGGGCGGCTGGTGCGCCCCGCGCGGCGCCGCCGCCAATCCAACCAACTCGACCGCGACCACCTGCGGCCCCGCCGCGCAAGGCGTCGCGCGCCTGCCGAACACCCCGGAAAACCTGGCTACCTACAACGCCGCCAGCAGCCCGGACAACTTCCATCCGCGCCTGCCACGTTATGGCCGCTTGACCCACGATCAGGACCGCCTGGGTCTGACGGCATCGGTGCAATGGCGTCCGCAGCGCGGCACCCTGCTCACCTTCGACATGCTGTACTCGAAGCTCGACGCGACGCGCCAGGAAGACTTCCTGGAAGCGACCTCGTTCAGCCGCAGCGCCAGCCAGGGCGGCAAGCCGCAAATGAGCGTGGTGCAGGCCGAGTACGCGCCGAACGGCGCTCTGCTGTACGGCAAATACAACGGCGTCGATATCCGCTCCGAGCAGCGCTTCGACGAACTCAAGACGACTTTCACGCAGCCGACGCTGACACTCGAACACAAGCTCACCGACACGCTGAGCATGAGCGCCCGCTATGGCCGCGCCAATTCGAAGTTCCGCAATCCGGTGCAAACCACGGTCACGCTCGACGCGCTGAACGTCGATGGCTACACGCTCGACTTGCGCAACGACGACCGCCGTCCGGTCATCGGCTATCCATTCGACCCGATGGGCAACCGTCTGGGCCTGGTCGGTGTGCCGCAGGTGGCCAGCGGCACGCAGCCGTCCACGGTCCCCAACACCACGACCAGCGAGATCCGCACCCGTCCGCAAGGCACCGACAACGTCAACAACGTCGGCCAGTTCGACCTGGCGTGGGAAGCCAGTGACATCTTCACGATCAAGGGCGGCGTCAACAGCAAGAAGTACAGCTCGGACACTTACGAATTCCGGCGCGTGAACCAGAACGACACGATCTTCGCGCCGCCCGCAGGCGCTACCGGATTGACGACCAACCTGACGGGCTTCGGCAGCAACCTGGGCCTGCCAGCCGGGAATCCGACCGGCTGGGCGGTGCCGAATCTGCAGGCGATCGCCGCGGCGTATGACATCTACTGCAACTGCATCAAGAGCGGCCCTGCCGGCGGGCCGGGCGACTTCCGGCTGTCGTCGATCGAGAACGGCAATGCGCGCGGCAACAACCGTTCGGTCACCGAAAAGAGCGATGGCCTGTACCTGATGGGCGAGTTCCGCTACGACCTGTGGAACATCCCGGTGCGCGGCAACGTCGGCGTACGCCACGTGAAGACCGACCTGTCGACGACCGGCTACCAGGCCGCCGGTGGTGGCACCGCGGTCACGGTCGATCACGACTACAAGGACACGCTGCCGTCGTTCAACCTCGCTGCAAACATCACCGACGAATTCATCGTGCGCATCGGCGCCGCCAAGGTCATGACGCGCCCACAACTGGGTTTCCTGTCGCCGGGCGGCAGCATCGCCACCACGGGCAACCTGTCGATCAACACGGGCAACCCGTTCCTCAAGCCGTTCCGCGCCAAGACCTTTGACACCAGCTTCGAGTACTACTTCAAGAACAAGGCGTTCGTCGGCGTGGGCCTGTTCCAGAAGAACATCGATACCTATATCCAGAGCCTGCGCACCAACGTGGCGTTCCGCGATTCGGGCCTGCCGCTGTCGCTGCTGCCGGCGAACTTCACGGGCGAAGAAGTGTTCGCGCTGACCACCCCGGTCAATACCGACGGCGGCAAGCTGAAAGGCTTCGAGATCAACTACCAGCAGCCGTTCACGTTCCTGCCTGGCTGGGGCAAGAACTTCGGCACGCTGCTGAACTACACCCGGGTCTCGTCGAAGATCGAATACCTGGTCTCGCCGACCAGCGACGCGCGCATCACGGACGACCTGCTGAACCTGTCGCCGAAAGCATGGAACGCCACGCTGTTCTATGACGACGGCAAGTTCAGCGCGCGTGTCTCGGCGGCCCAGCGCTCGGGCTTCGTGACCCGCGTGCCGGGCCAGAACAACAACGACGTCGAAGGCAAGAACGAAACCCTCAACGTCGACCTGTCGTTCTCGTACAAGGTCAACGACAAGCTCGAGTTCACGCTCGAAGGCGTCAACCTGACCAACGAAGAAAGCGACCAGTTCATCAGCCGGGCGCGCAACAGCGTCGTCGTCAACAACGTCACGGGCCGCGAATATCTGTTCGGCCTGCGTTACAAGTTCTGACCGAACGCGTCCTCGCGTCCTTGGGCCCGCGCTTGCGCGGGCTTTTTTTCGCCCGCGTCCACCCGTGCAACGCAACGTCGCTCCGTGGGATGTCGCCGCCCATGCCGTAGGGTGGGCGGGTTTCCCGCCCACGCGTCCAAATCAACGTCGCACCGTGGCATGCTACGTTTCGTTGAACGCGTGGGCGGCATAGCCGCCCACCCTACTGCTATTCCGCGGGACAGTCCAGGCATCCGTCGGGCCTCAGGTACGCTACAATCTACGGCCCGCGACGCACGCGATTTTCTCCAACCTGCCAGCGAAAGACCCATGAGCACCTCGACCGAGATTGACAACGGCCTCCCCCTCGACATGACCATCTTCGGCGGGATGGGCGACCTTGCCATGCGCAAGCTGCTGCCCGCCCTGTACATGGCCTACCTGCACGGCAACCTGCCGGCATCGACCCGCATCCTGTCGACCGGCCGCCAGGACTATGACCGCGCAGCGTATCTCGCCTTCATCGAAGAGCATTCGCGCTCGTTCATCAGCGGCGATAACTTCAACGAGAAAAGCTGGGCCGGTTTCCTGGATCTGCTGGTCTACGTGAAGGTCGACGTCGCTGAGGCGCCGGTCTTCGACACGCTGCGCGACGTCTCGCGCGACGGCGCCCAGCGCGTGTTCTATCTCGCCACGGCGCCATCGCTGTTTACGATGATCTGCGACAAGCTCGCCGCCACCGGCCTGGTCGACGCCAACGCGCGCGTCGTGCTCGAAAAACCGCTGGGCCGCGACCTGGCCTCGGCCGTCGAGATCAACGAGGCGGTCGGCAAGCATTTCGCTGAATCGCAGATCTACCGCATCGACCACTACCTCGGTAAAGAAACCGTGCAGAACCTGATGGTGCTGCGCTTCGGGAACTCGATCCTGGAACCGCTGTGGCGCGCGCCGAACATCGCCAGCGTGCAGATCACGGTGGCCGAGGAAGTCGGCGTGGGCAGCCGCGCGGGCTTCTACGACAGCGCCGGCGCGATGCGCGACATGGTGCAGAACCACCTGATGCAGCTGCTGTGCATCGTGGCGATGGAACCGCCAACCTCGCTGTCGCCCGACGCGGTACGCGACGAAAAGCTCAAGGTGCTGCGCTCGCTGCGCCGCATGGGCCTGGCCGATATCGCGCGCGACACCGTGCGTGGCCAGTATTCGCGTGGCGTCAGTGGCAACCAGGAAGCCAAGGGCTATCACGAAGAAAGCAACGTGCCGGCCGACAGCCACACCGAGACCTTCGTCGCCCTGCGCGCCCACATCGATACCTGGCGCTGGTCGAAGGTGCCGTTCTATCTGCGTACCGGCAAGCGCATGGCGCGCCGCTCGTCGAAGATCGTCATCGAGTTCGCCAATCCGCCGTTCCCGCTGTTCCCCGAGACCCCAGGCGGTGTGGCCAACCGCCTCGTCATCGAGCTGCAGCCCGAAGAAGCGATCAAGCTGCAGATCTTCGCCAAGCAGCCGGGCAGCGGCATGCTGATGCAGCAGGTCGCCCTGAACCTCGATCTGCAATCGGCATTCGCGCAGCGCCGCGCCGAAGCCTACGAACGCCTGTTGATCGACGTCGTGCGTGGTCGCCTGACGCACTTCATGCGCCGCGACGAACTCGAGGCAGCGTGGGAATGGGTCGAGCCGATCATCAATGGCTGGGAAACGCTGGGCGAAAAGCCGCACGCGTATGCGGCCGGCTCGTGGGGGCCGCCGGAATCGTTCGCGCTGCTGGCGCGCGACGGCTTCGGCTGGGTCGAGTAAGCGACTCGACCGACCGCTGGCGCGGCCTCAGGCCGCGCTGGCTTCCAGGTTGGCGCGCACGCGCGCCAGCAACGCCATCAAGCGCGCCTGCTCGTCCTTGTCCAGCCCTGCCAGGGCAATCTTTCCTAATGCGCCGCTTTGCCGGTGCAGTTCCTCACACACCGCCTGCCCTGCACTGCTCAGTGTCAGCCGGATACTGCGCCGGTCCGCTTCGTCGGCTGCCGCATCGAGCATCCCCGCATCGCGCAAGCCCTTGATCAGACGCGCAACCTGCGCCTTGTCGCGGCCCGAGTGCGCGACCAGATCGCTCTGCGTCGCGCCGGGATGACGGCCGAAAAACCGCAGCACCTTGATTTCCATGTGCGCCAGTTCGTGCGAGCCGGCCTGTATGCCGTTGCGCAGCCCGCGCATCTGGTGCGAACGATACAGGTGCACGATCGCGTGCATCACCTCGAGCGCATCTTCGCCGCTTTTTTGGTTGACTCTATCAACTTCTTTTTGCATAATGGTGGACGTTATCAACTAATTGATGGAGTGTAGCATGAGTGAAACCGACATCCCCACGATCGAGCGCGTGCGCCACGACCTGAAACTGCGCGAGGTCACCGTCGCGCGCATCAACCGCGTCAGCCCCGGCTTTGCCAGCATCACCTTCCAGGGCGAGGCGCTGGCGGACTTCACGTCGCGGTCGTTCGACGACCACGTCAAGTTCATGTTCAACGACGCCAATGGCGAGCAGGTACGGCGCGATTACACGCCGCGCCGGGTCGACACCGACGCCCGCGAGATCGACATCGAATTTGCGCTGCACGGCCATGGCGGTGCTGCCGAATGGGCGCGCAATGCAACTATCGGTCATAGCGCGATCATCGGCGGGCCGCGCGGCTCGATGATCCTGCCGCTGGCGATGGACTGGCACCTCTTGATCGGCGACGACAGCGCGCTGCCGGCCGTGACGCGCAGACTTGAAGAATTGCCGGCAGGCGAGCGCGTCGTCGCGGTACTGCTGGTGGATGCAGCGGACCGCCGCGCGTTTGTGACCCGAGCCGATGCCCACATCCACTGGGTCGACAGCGACGATGCGCTGTTGCAGGTGCTGAAGGATTTGCCGTTGCAGCCGGGCGCCGGGCTGGCCTGGGGTGGCGGCGAAGCGGCGCTGATGGCACGTGTGCGCCAGGTGCTGGTCGAGACGGGCATGCCACGCCAGGCCGCCAAAGTATCGGCCTACTGGAAACGCGGCGTGGCCGACCATCACGAGCGCCTGGACTGACAGGGCAGCCGCTCAGCGCGGATAGGTGAACCCGGTGGCGATATCCATCGGCACCAGGCGTTTTCCATCGCGTACCATCAGGCGGTCGGGCGGCTCGTCGCCGGCCAGTGCACCCGGCGTATTCAACAGGCCTTCGCCCTGGCGCACGAGCGGATCGCTGCGTTCGTAGACGTTGCGGCAACCCGTGGCCTTGAGTAGCGCCTGCACGACCGGCACCTTCCACATGTCGACACCGGCAGCGTTGAACTGGCAGATCAGATAGCCCTCGGCGCCACCATACTGGTGCACCTGCAGACCTGGCAAGCCATCCTTCTCACCATCGATCAAGGCGATCAGCGCCTGCGGATCGGCAGTGCGCAGCGTGGCGGCGCGCTTGTCGATGGCCGCCTGCACGCGGCGCTTGATCATTGCATGATCGACCGGCTCGTCTTCGCGCAACGACCACATGCGACCGACGATTTGCGACTTGGCGTTGTAGGCAGCGCGGCCGATGAACTGGCGCGTCGACGTTTGCACGATGGCGGTGATACCCGGCTTGTTGCGTTCGTGGCCCTTGCCGTCGACTTTTTCGACGGCCGACAGGTAGATCCACGGGTCGCCGGCGAGCAGGGCTTTTTCCTTGCCCTGCTTGATGGTGATGATGAGCATGTGTGACTTTCGTTTGCAGGACGGGGATGATACAGCAATCGCGCCCCCTCACTGCCCTTGAATAACGACCTCAGTCCACGGGCGTGGGCAGCGGCTCGCCGTTGAAGTGCGCCCGCAGATTGGCCACCGCCAGCGCGCCCATCGCGCGCCGCGCTTCGACCGTGAAGCTGCCCACGTGCGGCGTCAGCACGACATTGTCCAGCGCCAGCAGCGCCTGCGGCACCTGCGGTTCGTTCTCGAACACGTCCAGGCCCGCGGCGCCCAGCCGGCCGTCCTGCAGCGCTGCAACCAGCGCCGCTTCGTCGACCACGGTGCCGCGCGCGATGTTGATCAGGGTGCCTTGCGGGCCCAGCGCCTCGATGATGGCGCGGTCGATCATGCCCTGCGTATCGGCGCCGCCTGGCATGCACAGCACGAGCATGTCGCTCTCCTGTGCCAGCGCGAGGAGCGTCGCACTGCGCTGCGCGGGCGCGGGACCGGGGCTGCGCTGGTAGTAGCGGATCTGCAGGCCGAAGCCCTGCAGGCGCGCGGCAACGGCCTGGCCGATGCGCCCGAAGCCGACGATGCCCGCGACCTTGCCCTTCAGTGCGCGCGCCTGCACGTGCCCCAGCGGCGCCTTGGCCAGCCAGTCGCCGGCGCGCACGTAGCGATCGAGCACCGGCAGACGACGCACCGTGGCGAGCAGCAGCAACACGGCGAAATCGGCCACGTCGTCGGTCAGCACGTCAGGCGTATTGGTCACGTGGATGCCCTTTTCGGCCAGCAGCGACAGCGGCACGGCATCGACGCCCACGCCGTGCACCGTCACGATTTCAAGCCGCGGCAGCTGCGCCACCAGCGCGGGCGTGACGCCGACCGTGCCGGTGGTAAGCACGCCGCGGATAGTGCCGGCGATCGCGTCGAACGCGGCGTCGCCCGATTGCGGGATCGCCTTCATGAAGTGACAATCGAAGGCTTGCGCCACCTGTTCGCGCACGTCGTCCGACCAGACGCTGCCCAATACGAGAATGCTCGGTTTCATCGTTCAACACCCTGCCGTTTCGTCGTGGAAGATGGCCCGAGTATGCCAGAGGCGCGGCTTGCCGGGCGCGGCGCAGGGTAGAATGCCGGGCTTTGCCACTGCATGAACGCCGCCGTGCACAGCCCCCCAGTCACCCCGCCAAATCCGCGCATCGCCTCGATCGACGTCGTGCGCGGCCTCGTCATGCTGATCATGACGCTCGACCACGTCCGTGAAACCTTCTACCTGCAGCACCAGGTCAGCGACCCGATGGATGTCGCGGGCACCGACCCGGCTCTGTTCTTTTCGCGCCTGGCCGCGCACTTCTGCGCGCCGATGTTCGTGTTCCTGACCGGCCTGTCGGCCTGGCTGTACGCCAATCCGGCGAGCGGCACGAGGAGCGCCACGGGTTTTCTGGCCAAACGCGGCGCCTTCTTGATTCTGCTCGAAATCGTCGTCATCAACTTCGCCTGGACTGGCACCTTCACGCCGCACACCGTGTATCTGCAGGTGATGTGGGCGATCGGCCTGTCGATGCTGGCGCTGGCCCTGCTGCACCGCCTGCCGCTGCTACTGCTGGCGGCCATCGGCGCGGCGATCGTGGCCGGCCACAATGCACTGGCTGGCGTGGCGTTCGCGCCGGATACATGGGCCACCAGTGCCTGGACGATTCTCGAACAGCGCGGCAACCTGATGTACGACCCGGTGCGGGTGCGCATCAGCTATCCGCTGCTGGCGTGGATCGGCGTGATCCTGCTCGGTTACGCCTGCGGCCCGCTGTATGCGCGTAGCATGCCCGCCGTACAGCGCCGGCGCTGGCTGATGGTGGCCGGCGTGACCAGCCTGCTGCTGCTCGCGCTGCTGCGCACTTGGAACGTGTATGGCGAGCCGCTGCCGTGGGCGCCGCACGAGACGCTACTGCGCAGCGCGATGTCGTGGCTGAATTTCACGAAGTACCCGCCATCGCTGGACTTCCTGCTGCTTACGCTCGGCGTGGGCGTGCTGGTGCTGGCCTGGATCGAGCGCATCGACGCTGGCTGGGTACGGGTTGCGGCCGTGTTCGGCGGCGCGCCGCTGTTCTTCTATATCGCGCACCTGTATCTGTTGCTGGTGGCGCAGCGCGTGGCCGCGGCCGTGCTGGACGTGCCGCGCGTCGATGTCGACCACGTCTGGCAGGTATGGCTCTGCTCGGTCCTGCTGGCGCTGCTGCTGTACTGGCCAACGCAGCGTTTTGGCCGCTACAAGCGCGAGAGCGGCAAGGCCTGGGTCAAGTACCTGTAAGGCTTGCGCCGCAATGTCGGCATGGCCATTGCCGTCGCGGCACGGGTGGTAGCGAGCGCAAACCCCATGGCGATTCCTGAACGCCCCGATTGGCGCAGATCGCCAGAGCAGGTACAGTGCCATGGTCGCCACTTCGATGGGATTGCCATGTACGCCAGTAACTGGACTACCCTGGGGCCGCAGCAGGTACAAGCCCTCAGAAATATGGACCGCAGCCGCCAGGAACGCGGCCGGCAACTCGAGCAGGCCGGTCACGGTCCGCAGGAAACGCCGTTCACGGTCATCCTGGCCGAGACGGGCCTGCAACTGCGCCGCTACGAGCCCGCCGCCGCGGGCGGGCCGGCGGTGCTGCTGGTGCCGGCGCCGATCAAGCGCGCCTATATCTGGGACCTGGCGCCCGCCATCAGCGTGGTGCAGCGCTGGCAGGAGCGCGGCTACCGTGTCTATCTGGCCGAGTGGCTGCCGATGCCCGACGGCGACCCGGCCGTCGGCCTGGCCGACTATGGCGACCGCATGCTGTCGAGCTGCCAGCGCGCCATCCAGGCCGATAGCGGCGAAGCCAATCTGACGGTAGTGGGCCACTCGCTCGGCGGCATCCTCGCCGCGATCTACAGCGCCATGCATCCCGAGCACGTGACGGCCACCGTGCTGCTCGAATCGCCGCTGCGCTTCGGGCACGGCGCCTCGTGCTTCGCGCCACTGGTCAAGGCCACGCCCGATGCGCGCCAGATTGCCGACACCTTCCGTCACGTGCCGGGCGCCTTCCTCAACCTGATGAGCGCGATGGCCGAGCCGCAGGCCTTCGGCTGGGAACGCGCAACCGACCGCTGGCTGTCGCTGTTCGACCCAAAAGCGCTGGCCACGCACATGCAGGTCGAGCGCTGGAGCCATGACGAATTCCCCCTGCCCGGCAAGCTGTTCGTCGACATCGTCGAGTCGCTGTACCGCAACGACGACTTCATGGGCGGCCGGCTTGTTATTAACGGCCGCACCATTGGCCCGGCCGACCTGCGCGCGCCATCGATCAGCGTCGTCGATTTTCGCAGCAAGGTGATTCCGCCGGCCGCCATGGTGCCATTCCACGAGGCGACCTCGAGCGCGCGCAAGCAAGTGCTGCAATACCATGGCGACATCGGCGTGAATCTGCAGCACGTCGGCGTTCTCGCCGGGCGCAACGCGCATGCGACGCTGTGGCCCACCATCTTTGACTGGCTCGGCACGCCCTCAGCGTCAGGCGCCTGATCCGCGGGCCGCGGCGCGCTCTGCGCCGCGGCCGCTTCCTGTCTACCTCCACGAATATCGCTGGCACCTGTTCCAGTGACGCCATCGGTCATCCCTCGAGCTGCCGCCCACCTGGCCTGCCTATCCGTTGTTCAATAACAAGTTGACACCCTTAGATGAGAATGGTTATCATTCCGGGCAATCGGTCATGTGGCCATGGCTGGCGCAGATCATCCGGATCCCGGGTAGTCGCCTTACGTACCAATCACGAACAACAGGAAAAAACGATGCATAAGCTGGTCTGCCCTAGTGGGCGTCTTCACGTGAAAACACTGACACTGTGCGTGAGCCTCGCGCTCCCGTTCGTTGCCCAGGCCCAGTCCACCGACGCGGGCACCACGTCGATGCCGCAAGTGCAGGTGCAAGCCCAGAAGTTGGGCGACGCTGTCGGCTCGTACACCATCGGCCGCACCCGCACCGCCACGCCACTGGACATGTCGCTGCGCGACACGCCGCAATCGGTGTCCGTCATCACCCAACAGCGCATCGAAGATCAGGGCCTGCTCACCATCACCGACGTCGCCAACAACGTCACCGGCGTCTCGGTCAACCAGTACGAAACCCACCGCGCCAGCTTCACCGCGCGTGGCTTCGAAGTGACCAATCTGCAGATCGACAATATCCCGACCACCTGGGATGCCGCCTGGAGCGCCGGCGAAGTGCTGGGCAGCCTGGCCCTGTACGACCGCGTCGAAGTCGTGCGCGGCGCCACCGGCCTGATGACCGGCGCCGGCACGCCATCGGCCGCGCTGAACCTGGTGCGCAAGCGCGCCTTCAGCAAGAAGCTGGACGGCACGATCGAGGCCACCGTCGGCCGCTGGGACAAGCGCCGCATCATGGCCGATGTCTCGACGCCGCTGAACGCATCAGGCAGCATCCGTGGCCGCGCCGTGGCCGAGTACAGCGCCGGCGACAGCTGGGTGCAGTATCTGGAAAACAAGGATCGCACCATCTACGCCACCGTCGAAGCCGACATCGGCCGTGACGGTACCTTCTCGACCGGCTTCTCGCGCCAGAAAATGAGCCCGCGCGGCTCGATGTGGGGTGGCCTGCCGTACCGCTACAGCGACGGCTCGATCATCGACTGGGACCGCTCAAAAACCACCGCCGCCCCATGGGCCGGCTACGAAAACCAGTACGACAACTTCTTCGCCGACTACGAGCACCGCTTCGCCAACGGCTGGAAGCTGCGCCTGACCTACACCGACGCCACCCGCGACGGCGACTCGCACCTGCTGTATCTGTCGGGCGTGCCGGATCGCGTGACGGGTTCGGGCCTGAACGCCTTCACGGGTTCATACGTGATCCAGACCAAGCAGAAGGATTTCGGCGTGCACACGAGCGGCAAGTTCACGCTGGGCGAGCGTCAGCACGAAGCTGCCTTCGGCTACCTGCATGCAAAAACCGATTTCAATTCGAACAACCGGCTTGCCAACTACGATAACGCCAGCCAGGTGGTGAGCGACATCAACAACTGGAACCCGGCTTCGTATCCGACGCCGACCTTCGGCCCGCAAGCGTTCTATGAAGGCAGCGAAACCACCCAGCAAGGCCTGTACGGCATGGCGCGCTTCACATTGACCGACCGCCTGAAAGCCGTCGTCGGCGCACGCGTGACCAAGTATGAAAAAGAAGGCTTTGGCGCTGCGCCTTACTTGCTCAAGTACGACAACGAGATCACGCCTTATGCCGGCCTCGTGTTCGACCTCAACGACACCTACTCGCTGTACGCCAGCCACACCAGCATCTTCGAGCCGCAGAACCTGAAGGACTTCGCGGGCAATATGCTCGACCCGATCGAGGGCAAGGCCAACGAAGCCGGCATCAAGGGCGAATTCTTCGACCGCCGCGTGAACGCCTCGCTGGCGGTGTTCCACTTGAAGCAGGACAACCTGGGCCAGGCCGCGGGCCGCATCGACCGCGATGGTGCGGCCGGGCCGCTACTTGAAGAGAGCTACTACCGCGCCGCCCAAGGCGCCACCAGCAAGGGGATCGAGCTGGACGTGTCGGGCGAGATCGTCTCGGGCCTGAACGCCAGCGTCGGCTATGCGATTTTCCGCGCCAAGGATGCGACCGGTGTCGACTTCAACTCGATCTACCCACGCAAGACGCTGCGTGCGTTTGCCAGCTACCGCCTGCCGGGCCAGTGGAACAAGCTGACCGTCGGCGGCGGCGTGAACTGGGAAGGCAGCACCTACACGGTCGACGGTACCGTCGCCCCTGGGATTGACGGCCGCATGGAGCAGGCATCGTACGCGCTGGTCAACCTGATGGCGCGCTACGAGTTCAACAAGCAGTTGTCGGCCCAGCTCAACGTCAACAATGCGACCGACAAGAAAACGTTCGCCATGTTCGCCGCCTACAACCAGTTCACGTACGGCGCACCGCGCAATACATCGCTGACGCTGCGCTACCGCTTCTGATGGGGTGACGCGGTCATGAATAAAAGGGGTGCTGCAGCAATGCAGCACGCCTTTTCTATGGCGACGGCCAGTCAGCGCGTCGCCACGGCCCCGACCGCATTGAGCCAGGCGCAATGTTCCGAGGCGGCGTATCCTTTCAGGAAAGCACGGCGCGCCGAGCCTGCCGCGATGCAGGCCGAAACGTGCTTCGAATGGCGTTCGGCCCCGCTCAACTTGCGCACCCACCCGCGAAACGGGATCAGCCCCTCGGTCGTGCGCTGCAGCGCGCCCACCGCCTGGTCCTGCACCAGCGACGAAGCGCGGCGCGCGAGGGAAGGATCGACAGACGACACCGGCGCGTCGAGGTCGGCGCCAAGCACCTCATCGAGCTCGCGGATTTCCAGCGAAATCGCCACGCAGTTCTGGCTGGCCGGCACCTGGTACGGGTGCTCCCGGGCGGTCAGCAGAACGGCTGGAATATCTTCTTGCGCGACGTTCAGATCGGTCAGTGGCACGGTCGCCGCCGTCCCAATCCGGGTCGCGGTCGACGACGCGCAACCGGCCAGCACGATCAACAAGACCGGCGTGGCAGTGGCGGCAAACTTGCAGTGGAAGCACCTACGATGCGCGGTCATGGCTGGACTATTTCTGAGAGGAAAGGAATTCAACTCTACCGAGTACAGCGCAGCCCGCCAGCACGCACATCAATCGTGCGCAGTAAAATGAACGACAATTGTCAAATCAGGAGTCACACATGAAACGAACCGCACTCGTCGTTGGTGTTACCGGTATTGGCGGCAACCACACCGCCCGTGAACTGCTGGCGCAGGGCTGGGATGTCATTGGCCTGTCGCGCCGCGCACCGCGCGACCTGCCCCAGGTACGCCACATCGCCGCCGACCTGCTCGACCCTGCCGCGCTGAGCGCTGCACTGAAGGACGTTGCCCCGACCCACGTCTTCATCACCACCTGGATGCGCCAGGATACCGAAGCCGAGAATATCCGCGTCAACGCCGCGCTGGTACGCAATCTGCTGGACGCGCTGTCGTCGCACAAGAGCGTGCGCCATGTCGCCCTGGTCACGGGCCTGAAGCATTACCTGGGGCCGTTCGAAGCCTATGCCAGTTCTGGGACGCTGCCCGATACGCCGCTGCGCGAATCGCAGCCGCGCCTGGCGCTCGAGAATTTCTATTACGCGCAGGAAGATGAAGTCTATGCTGCTGCCGAGCGCGACCGCTTTACCTGGACCATCCACCGGCCGCACACCGTCATCGGCCTGGCAGTTGGCAATGCGATGAACCTGGGCACCACGCTGGCCGTGTATGCAACAATCTGCAAGGAGACGGGCCGCCCGTTCCAGTTCCCCGGTTCAGCCGCGCAGTGGAATGGCATGTCCGATGTGACCGATGCCCGCATGCTGGCCAAGCAGCTGGTCTGGGCCGCCGATACCGACGCGTCGCGCAACGAAGCCTTCAATATCGTCAATGGCGACGTGTTCCGCTGGAGCTGGTTGTGGCCGAAGCTGGCCGCGTTTTTCGGCGTCGAGGCGGCCGGCTTCAATGGCACCGTGCAGCCACTCGAGGCGGCAATGGCAAACGATGCGCCGCTGTGGCGCGACATCGCGGCGCGCCACGGCCTGGTGGAAGCCGATCTGGATCGCCTGGCCTCGGCCTGGCATACCGACCTCGATCTGGGCCGGCCGCTTGAAGTCATGACTGACATGAGCAACAGCCGCCGCCTTGGCTTTACGGCTTACCAGGCGACGGATGCATCATTCTTCGACCTGTTTGCGCGCCTGCGCGCTGAACGTCTGATCCCGTAAGCAACGAAGCCGGGATGCTGCCGGTCGTGATGCGATCACGCATTCACGACCGGCTTACGCATCAACGGCAAGACGCAGCTGCGCAGCGGCAAGCGCGGGGCGATCTTGCCCGCTTGCCCCACCAGCGGCGCTTGAGAGCCGGAACTGGCCCACCAGGCTGGCCAGGCCCGACGCCTGTGCCTGAAGTTCCTGCGCGGCGGCCGAGGCTTCTTCAACGAGCGCGGTGTTCTGCTGCGTCATGCCATCCATTTCGCCGATCGCGGTGCTCACTTCGCCCAGGCCGACGCTCTGCTCGGCGCTGGCAGTCGAAATATCGCCCATGATTTCGGTCACGCGCTGCACGCTTTCCATCAGGTTCTGCATGGTACTGCCTGCGCGCTGGACCAGTTCGGAACCCGTGTCCACTTTGCCGACCGAGTCTTCGATCAGGACCTTGATTTCCTTGGCAGCGCTTGCCGAACGCTGCGCCAGGTTGCGCACTTCACTGGCCACAACGGCAAACCCGCGCCCTTGTTCGCCTGCGCGGGCTGCTTCCACGGCTGCGTTGAGCGCCAGGATGTTTGTCTGGAACGCGATGCCGTCAATCACCGAAATGATGTCGACGATGCGCTTGGATGACATATTGATCGACGCCATCGTATCCGTCACCTGAAGCATGACCGCGCCGCTTTCCTGCGAGACCGAGGACGCAGACTGTGCGAACGTGTTGGCCTGCCGTGCATTGTTCGCGTTCTGCTCGACGGTCGTGGTCAGCTCTTCCATGGCAGATGCAATGCGTTCCAGTGACGACGCCTGCACCTCGGTGCGTGCGGCCAGATCATAGCTGCCCTCGGCGATTTCGGACGAGGCGCTTGCAATCGCATCGGTTCCATGGCGCACCTTGCCGACGATCGACGCGAGGCTGTCGCGCATGGTTTTTACCGAGAACAGCAGGCTCGTACTGTCACCGCTGCGAACCTCCACATTCGTGGCAAGGTCACCCGAGGCGATCAGGTTTGCAATCTGGGCAGTATAGGCAGGCTCGCCACCGAGCTGTTTCAGGAGCAGACGCTTGATGGCGCCCGATATCACGACACTGAGCACGAACGCGGCGATGGTCAGCCCGATCGCCCAGTTACGGGCGGCAGCCTCGGCATGCTCGGCAGATGTTTCAGCTTCAGCGGCCTCCCGCTCGGCATTAGCAACCAGCACCGCGATGTCTTTCACGATCTGGTGGCGCAGCGGGCTGCACTCCTCGACCAGGAATTTTCCAAATGCCTCCATTTGGCCCGCTTCGCGGAACCGGCGTGGTTTTTCCAGCGCACTGGCCATTGCCAGCAATCCTGCGCGTACTTTGTCGAACTGGGCATCGCCGGCAAACGCCGGTGTCATGGCCTCGAGTGCAGCGAGATACGCCGTCTTTTGCTGATCGACCAGATTGAGCTCGTTCCTGGCCTGTTCCTCGCTGGTAAAAATATAGGCATTGCGTGCTGCCAGCCCCGTCTGGGCTAACGCTTCACGCGCGATATACAGCGGCTTGAGGTGCTGTTCGTTGACACGATGCAGGTCGTTCGTTGCACCGCGAATGGCCGTCAAGCCGGCGATGGAAAATGCGCCGAGTAGCAGCATCAGCGCGGTGACCAGGCCAAACCCCAATGTCAGTTGGGTGCCGATTTTCATGTTCTTGAACGAGTACATTGTTTGCCTTGTAAGGGTTCCTGCTATTCGCCGCACTATGGTGTCAGGACGGGCTTCAGTGTAAGCAAAAACTCCCCTCATAACGCGATATATATTGCATCAGGAAATGATCGTTGCCACTAAACAACACCGAGTTTGGATGCGCCATGGTGCTTTATTCCGCATCTCCGTATGGAGAACATCGATTTCGCGACAACAGGATTCGCAAGATAAAACCCAGACTCGCCCAAAGTGATAAAATATTTCCCTTGCACAATAAAGATGATCAAAGAATAATATTTTTGATCTCTACTTTTCATGACCGATCTCGCCGATATCGCCCAATGGCGCGTCCGTATTTTTGCCTCCCTCATGTCGACCTTGCGGATACTGGCAATCATCGGCGTAGTGCCCAGCGCGGCGCTGGCTGTGTATCGGGGCGCGCTCGCCGTTGCACTGATGGATGCAGTCGCACTGGCCTGGATACTTGTTATCTGCCGCATCAAAAAACTCGACTACAAGTGGCGTGCCCTGAATTACCTGGTCATGCTGTTCAGCGCCGCCGTATGCACGATGATGACCGTCGGCCCCCTGGGGTTGTTGTACCTGCTGGCAGCGCCGGTCATGTCGGTCATTTTATTGGGCGTGCGCGCAGGGCTGGTCATGGTGGCCCTTGGTGCGGCATCCATGATGGTGCTTGGCCTCACCGAATTAAGCCATTTCCCGATAGACAACGCTGATGCCAATTCGTTCGGCACCGTTGCGATCTTCACATTAAACTACGCCTGCGTCGGCGCCTTCATCACACTCACCTGCGGCAAGCTATTAAAGGGATTGTCCGCATCGCTGGACGGCCAGCGCTTCGTGGCCGAAGCCCTGGCCGAACGCCAGGCAGCCTTGAGTGCCTCGAACGATGATTTGCGCCTGACCTCGGCAGCACTGGCCGGACTGAACGATATGGTGTTGATCGCCAAGGTTGCCCCCGAGGGAAGCCCGAAGCACCCGGTCATTTTTGCCAACGCAGCGTTCGAGCACCGCAGTGGTTACCGTGCTGATGAAATCATCGGACGCAGCATGCGCGTACTGCACGGTCGCGATTCGGAAGCGGCGGTCGTCGACAAGATCGCGCTGGCGATGGCCCGGCAAGAGCCGGTCTCGGGCGAACTCATCCACTACACCAAGTTCGGCGAACCGTGCTGGATCGAAGTGGAGATGGTGCCGTTCGCCAATCAGAGCCGCGAGGTCACCCACTGGGTCGCCGTGGGTCGCGACATTACCGAACGGCGCCGCTCGGCCGATGCCATCCACCAGCTGGCATTTTTTGACGTGCTGACCGGTTTACCGAACCGGCGCCTGCTGATGGAACGGCTGGACCTGATGGTCGCGCGCACGCATGCGGGCGACAGCATGGGCGCGGTGCTCTACATTGACCTGGACAATTTCAAGCACGTCAATGACGCCCGCGGCCATGCGACCGGCGACGCCGTTCTGCGCCATATCGCCGCATGTCTGTCACGCGCCGTGCATCCCAAGGATACGGTGGCGCGCCTCGGCGGCGACGAATTCGTCGTGCTGGTCGAGCATCTCGACTGCGCGGCCGGCAGCGCCACCCATGCCGCGCTGGCGCTTGCCGGCAGGGTGCGCGCGGCCATGACCGAAGGCGTTCACATCGACGGCCAGTTGTATCAACTCACCGGCAGTATCGGTATCGCCCTGCCAACGCGGCCAGGGCATACGGTGCCGGACCTGCTGCGCGAAGCGGACACGGCGATGTATCACGCCAAGGACAACGGGCGCAATGGCGTGGCGCTGTTCGAACCTGGCATGCTGGCCGAAGCCGAGAACAAACTGATCCTGGAGCGCGACCTCGCCCATGCCATCGCCAACGATGAACTGGCATTGCATCTGCAACTGCAGGTGGACCACGATGGCACGCCCATCGGGGCCGAAGCCCTGCTGCGCTGGCGCCGGGCAGATGGCGTGCTGGTGCCGCCGGACGTGTTCATCCCGGTGGCCGAAGCATCCGGTCAGATCGTGGCGCTCGGCGCCTGGGTGTTGCGCCAGGCCTGCCTGACCTGGTGCGAGCTTGATCGGGTAGGCCACGCACTGCCGCTGTCGATTAACATCAGCCCGCGCCAGTTCCGCGAGCCGGATTTTGTGTCACAGGCCAAGGCGATCATCGGCGCCTCCGGTGTGCCGCCACAGCAACTGATCTTTGAAGTGACCGAAGGCCTGCTGGTCGACGACCTGGACCTGACGATTGCGCGCATGGACGAACTGGCCCAGTTCGGCATCCGCTTTTCAATCGACGATTTCGGCACCGGTTACTCGAACCTGGCCTATCTGCGGCGCATGCCGCTGTATGAACTCAAGATCGACAAGAGTTTCATGCGCGATATGCCGCACGACATCAACGGCACCGCCATTGTCCAGTCAATCCTGGCCATGGCGGGCCATCTGAAGCTGCGCGTCGTTGCCGAAGGCATCGAAACCGCTGAACAGGCGCACTTTTTGACCGAGCATGGCGGCCCCTGCATGCAAGGCTACCTGTTCTGCCGGCCAATGGCGCTGTGCGATCTGCTTGAGCGCATGACGGCTTCCCGGCCGGACCTCACGAGGCTGGAAGTCGTAGCCGGCTAACGCGGCCAGGAGATCGCCACGGGATGTAGATGAGCGCCTGCGTCTGGATAGGCAACACCTGCCAGTTAAACTCTGTATCAGCGTGATTCAACAACCGGGATTACCTGCTGACTTCTGGACGTACTACGAATCCTTTGTAATGCAGATTTTCCCAACTGGCATATGCGTGTTGCTGCAGGATGCTGCTTCGGTTTTGGTTACGGCAATCAAGCCTGTATCGACATCGTTGTCGATCAAGTCAATACCACGCTGAAGGGCCTCCTGCAATGGCATGCCTTGCTCGATCCAGCCATAGACAGTGCGGGCAAGCATGTGACGTATGATGTGCTCACCTACTCCAGTGGCAGCGATTGCACCCAATGGACCCGCATAAAAGCCGCTACCGACAAGGGCCGTATCGCCAACGCGGCCGAGGAGCGAAGGGGCCGAACCGCCTGTCGACCCGGCTACGGCGAAGTGGCCATCGGGACCACGTACCACTGCGCCCACGGTATCGTGCGACTGGCTAGACGGCAGCGCCAAAGGCATCTTGTAGTTCCAGAATTGCTCAAACAGCCGGTTCTCAATGCCTGGCATCACTGGCGTGGAACCAGCAAGTTCGCTCAGGAGCCTGGCGTGCTTTTCGTGCTGACTGTTGCGAATCGGCTGCGCTCTTTCGTGACCCAGCGCGCGGGCTAATCGGTCGGCGCCTTCACCAATCAGGAAAACGTGCGGCGTATCAGCCACCGCGCGTGCCAGCAAGACAGGATTGCGCACGTCACGCACGCCGGCGATGGCAGCGAGGCGACCGCGTGTATCCATGACGGACGCATCCATCTCGATGGTGGTACCGTCCAGGCACAGTACAGCACCGGTGCCCGCATTAAAGCGCTCGTCTTCTTCGAGGACGACCACCGCAGCGATCGCCGCCTCAAGCGCGTCGCCGGTTTCAAGCATGCACTCGCGGCCGCGCCTGGCAGCGGCCTCGCAGCCGTCAGTAAATTCCAGCGGCTCGCCTGCACCGCCGTGCGTAACGATGGCGAAGTCGTCTAACTCTCCCGTCATTACATCAGTCCTTTGTTTTAGTTGCTATATAAGCGAATGCAGTCAATCCATTGAGCGCATTATGCAAATCCAGGCAGATAAAACCTATCGGAAGTGCTGCAGCAGGTATGTAAGATTGTCCTTACAAAGATTTGCAGCTTATTGTGATATTCGGAATGGAACGCCGGCGGGCCACTATCGACGCCGAAGCCAGTAGTACAACCGGCGTATCGAACATTGGTGTTCTGGCATGCTGGTAAAATAAAATGACATCCAACGATGTGATGGCAGATAACGATTAATATGTGCGGTTATCACTTACAAACCCTGTTCAATGGCAGAGCGTGATTACGAAATAAGGAATAAAGCATGAGTAATGGAAATGTCGCGTTGGTTGTCGGTGCAAGCGGAATTATCGGCAATGCGCTGGTAGAAACATTGGCTGCCCATCCCGACTGGTCGGTGCGGGCCTTGCGACACACTGAAGTACAGGGTGTCGCGACGATCGATGCCGATTTGCACGACGCCGCTGCCACTGCTGCAGCCCTGCGTGATGCCAGTGACACGACGCATGTATTTTATGCCGCGCTGGCGCCTCATTCTGACCTGGGTCACGAGGAAGTCGTCAACCTCGCCATGCTGGAAAATCTTCTCGATGGCCTCAAGGCAGCAGGCGCACCGGTACAGCGGGTAGTGCTTTACCAGGGCGCCAAGGTGTACGGGGTCCACTTGGGCAAGGTCCACGCGCCATTTTACGAAAACGATCCGCGTTATCTTGGCCCCAATTTCTATTATGCCCAGGAAGACTTGCTGTGTAGCCGCGCTGAACGCGATGGCTTCGACTGGTCCATATTGCGCCCGGACGTGGTCGTTGGCAGTACGGCCGGCAATCCAATGAATATCACCGTCACGATGGCGGTGTATGCCGCCTTGAGCCAGGCACGCAGGTTGCCGCTGCGGTTTCCAGGCACATCGGTGACCTATCGCGATGTACTGGCGCAAGTAACGGATGCAAGCTGGCTGGCGCGTGCGAGCCTGTGGGCAGCGCTGGCCCCAGCTGCGCGCAACGAGGCGTTCAATCTCGTTGGAGAACCATTTCGCTGGGAACGCATCTGGCAGCACGTCGCTGACAACTTCGGTATGGAAGTGTCAGCGCCGCAGCCGATGTCGCTGGCGCGACAGATGCCGTCGCTTGCAGGCGAATGGGAGAATCTGGTCACGCGCCATGCCCTGCAAGGGCCTGCATTCCAGAAGCTGGTCAGCTGGGGGTTCGGCGACTTTATTTTCAATTGCGAATTCGACGTCATTTCCGATATGGGGAAAATCCGTCGTGCAGGCTTTGTCGAGCCATCTGATAATGAGCGCTGGATTCAAACAGCACTGCACCAGTTGAGGCAGAAAAAAATCATCCCCTGAACTGGAAATTTTGCCAGGCGTTATACAAGCAGACCATTCCAGCCAATAATGTGGCGGCGCTGAACGCCGGCTGTCTCGAAAGGTCGCAACCGGTTCATTCTGCGTAGAAACGCTTGCTCGACGCGTTTCCGTGGGCCGTTTTAACATTCCCGACATTGAGAAATTGCCGTACCCCGTGTGTTGAAAAACCGGGTGCAGCGACCAGCGCAGCGTCTGCAATGGGCGTTTTGCTCTACACTTCCAACTGGCCTTTTGCACCAACAGCGCGGACGCCTGCTTCGCGCGCGTAAGCAACAGGCGCGCACCGCATCAACAACCTGGCATTAATCCGCGAATGGAGATCTGGAAAACATGAATTCAAGCATGCTCGGCCTTGCCACCACTTTCTCGCTCACCCTGCTCGCGTTCGCCGCCCCGGCGGCCGCAAACGCGCAGGCCAGCGCAACCGCGACCAGCAGCCTGCCTTTCGAGGTCAAGCCGGTCGGCACGTTCAACAACCCATGGGCCATGGCATTTCTGCCTGATGGCAAAGTGCTGGTGACGCAGAAGGAAGGGACGCTGATCCTGTTCGATCCTGCAACCGGTACCAAGCGGACCGTGTCCGGCACACCCACCGTCAGCAGCAAGGGCCAGGGCGCGCTCATGGACATCGTGCCCGCCCCCGACTTCGCGGCCAGCAAGACGCTCTACTTCAGCTACTCGGAAGCGGGTAGCGGCGCCGACACCCGGGTGATGCTCGCTACGGCGACGCTGGATCAGGCAGGTGGCGCACTCAAGAATACCAAGGTCATTTTCCGCGGCCAGGATGCGTCGACGGGCGGGCACTATTCGGGCCGTATTGGCTTCTCACCGGATGGCAAGTACCTGTTCTTTACCAGCGGCGACCGCCAGCTGTTCGACCCGGCGCAAGACCCGAAGTCGACGCTCGGCAAGGTGCTGCGCCTGAACCTCGACGGCACGCCGGCATCTGGCAACCCGCTCGCGGCGAAAGGCTTCCATCCAGCGGTCTGGTCGTACGGCCACCGCAATCTGCTGGGCGTGGCTTTTGACAAGCAGGGGCGCTTGTGGGAAATGGAGATGGGACCGCGCCATGGCGACGAGATCAACCTGATCAAGCCAGGCCTGAACTATGGCTGGCCGAAAGCATCGAATGGCAGCCACTATGACGGCCGCGACATCCCTGACCACAAGCCTGGCGACGGCTTCGAAGCGCCGAAAGTGTTCTGGGATCCGGCCATTTCGCCGGGCGGCCTCGCCTATTACGACGCGGACCTGTTCCCGAAGTGGAAAGATTCTCTCTTCATCACGGGCCTGTCGGGCAAGTCGCTGGACCGCATCGCGCTCGACGGCGAGAACGCGAAGAAGGTGGACCATTGGGACATGGGCGAACGCATCCGCGCCGTTCGCACCGGGCCGGACGGCGCAGTGTGGCTGCTGGAGGACGGTCCGCGCGGCAAGCTTCTGATGCTGACACCGAAAAAATAAGCCCAGCGGGAACAGCGTGCAGCGGGCCTGCCCTGCTGTTGCCTTATGGGTTATTCACGCAGGCCAGCGTGTCGCCAGCAACCTGGCTGCGCACGCCGGCCGAGATCGCCGCAGCGAGCTTGGCCAGCGCGGCGCGGTGCCCGGCCACCAGTGCCTCGTAACCCGGCCCCACGTTTTCCTCGAACACGCTGCGGCACGTCTGCACCGAGCCGCCATCGACCTTGCGCACGTTCCAGACGGCGTCGATCAGGGCGTAGCCGCCCTCCTTTGACTCGAAACGCTGGATGTTCGCGCCAATGCGGTACAGCGTGCTGCCGGCCGGGGCCGGGTTGCGGTACACATCCACACCGCCCAGATCGGCCGCGATCCCCAGTGAGAGCCCGGTGGTGATTTCATCGGCCAGCGGGCCAGCCCAGCGATGGTGCTCCATCAATTCGATCTTGCCGGCCTCGCCCGCTACCATCAGTTGCGGACGGCGTACCTGCGCGGGAATCGTCACGGGGCGCATTTCAAAAAACAGCGGCGCGCTGGCCGCTGCCGGCGGCACGACCGTGGCGGCGCCGCCGCTGAGCGTATAGAACTGGTCGGTCGGCGTGCTGGAGCAGCCCGCCAGCAGCAGCGGGGCTGCCAGCGCCGCGCCGGTCAGTGCGCGGCGCGCCTGGATAAACAGCGTCATTCTTTTTTCTCCTGAGGTTTGCCGCGAATGAGCGACTGCGGATTGCGTTCGAGATAATCGGCCAGCGCATCGATCTTGGCCATGGTGTCGGTCACCGACTGCAGCGCCTTGCGCAGATCGGACTGCAGCGGCGCATCCTGCGCCAGTACGCTTTCGGCGCTGGCGAAGGTGGCCTTGGCGGCATTGAGCGTCTGCTGCATCTCGGGCAGCACCTTGCCATCGATCCGCGCCAGCGTTGCATTGGCCTGCACCAGCGTGCGGTTCAGGTTCACGCCGATCTCGTCGAATGGAATCTTGTCGAGTTTGCCCGCGATGCGCGAGATCTGGCTTTGCAGTTCATCCAGCTGACCCGGCACCGTCGGCAAGACCAGCATGTCCCCCTGTGCCGCAAGCGTCGCCTTGCGCGCATTCGGGAAGAAGTCCAGCGCGATGTACAGCTGGCCCGTCAGCAGATTGCCATTGCGCAGCTGCGCGCGCAGGCCGCGACCCACCATCGCCGTCAACGCGCGCCGGCCACCGTCTTCGCGCTCCATCGCCGCCATGAAGCCTTTGCCCAGACGCCCCGGATACAGGTCGACCGTGATCGGCATCGTGAATTTCTGGCGTTCACGGTCGAACTCGATGCCGACAGCACGCACCTCGCCCAGCGCCACGCCGCGGAAATCAACCACGGCGCCCGGCGACAGCCCGCGCAGCGACTGATCGAAATACAGCACGGCCGTCACCGCCGGCCCGTCGGGCGGGCGCAGCGCCGCGCTGCGGTCTTCCGACAGCAGGAAACGGGTGCCGGCCGGTGCGGGCGTGACCGGCTTACGGTCGTCGGCCGACTCGAAGGCGATGCCGCCGGTCGCCAGCGCCGCCAGCGACTGGGTGTTGAGTTTCAGACCGCTTGCATCGAGGCGCAGATCGACGCCGCTGGCATGCCACCAGCGCGAATCCGGGCCCACGAGGCCGATGTAGGGCTGCTCGACGAACACCGACATGTCGATGCCGTGCCCGGCCTTGTCCAGCGCCACCGACGCCACCTGCCCCACGCGCACGCGCTTGAAGTAGACGGGCGAACCGGGCGCCACGGAACCGAGCGTCTCCGCATGCAGCTTGTATTCGCGGCCCTTCAGGCCAATCGGGATCGGGGGCGCCGTTTCCAGGCCCGTAAAACTGTTGGTCGTGTCTTCCTTCACGCCGGGCGCTGCCCCGATGTAGGGGCCGGACAGCAGCGTATTCAGGCCCGAGACGCCGCTGGCGCCGATCTGCGGCTTCACCACCCAGAAGCGCGAGTCGATGGCGGTGAAGCGGTCGGCCTCCTTGGCCATCTCGATCTTGGCAACGACCCGGTTGCCGTCCTCGCCCAACGTAACCGAGACGACGCGGCCGATGTCGACGTCCTTGTACTTGACCTTGGTCTGGCCCGCCTCGAGCCCTTCACCGCTGGAGAAATACACGTAGACGGTCGCACCCTTGTTGGTGACCCAGCTGACCACCTGCCAGGCGCCGATCAGCGCCGCGAGCACGGGAATCATCCAGATCAGCGACGGCAGCCAGCGGCTGGGGCGGTCGACGGCGGGTGAAGCGGCCAGTGGCGCCGATGGGCCCACGGGTGGTTCCGGCGGGGCCGGCGGGTTGGCAGGTGCGTGCGCGCTGTCCGGTTCAGACATGGGGTTCTCCGTTCGATTCAATAGGGTCCCAGATCAGGCGCGGGTCGAACTGGTGGGATGCGACCATCGTCACGATCACCACGCAGCCAAACGCGATCGCGCCCGGTCCGGCCGTGATCACCACCAGCGCATCGAAGCGCACCAGCGCGACGGTCAGGGCAACCACGAAAATATCCAGCATCGACCAGCGGCCGACAAATTCAATGGCGCGATACGCACGTGTGCGTGCCATCGGCGCCGTGCGCGAGCGTGCCTGGGCGGTCGCATTCAGCCATGCCAGCGCGGCGAGCTTCGAGACCGGCACCACGATGCTGGCAATGAAAATAATGATCGCCAGGCCCTTCGAGCCGGTGTTCCAGAACAGCACGACGCCGCTCATGATCGTGTCGCCCTCCGTGCCCCCGATCGAGCGGGTGTACATCACAGGCAACATATTGGCGGGAATATAGAGCAGCGTGGCAGCCAGGAGCATGGCCCAGGTCCAGCCGACGCTGTGGGGAATCCGGCGATGCAGTGCGGCGCTGCAACGGGCGCAGCGATCGGTGCCGTCGCGCGACGGGCAGGTGTGATTCACGAGGCCGCAGGCGCTGCACGAGACCAGCGCCGAATCGGCTTCGGGAATCGTCGTGGTCTGGCGCGCCGGGTCGGATTTGCGCAGCGGCGCGAGGCGGTCGGCCAGGGCCCACAAGGCTTTTGGTTCATAGCGCATGACGAGCGCGCACAGGATCGTGAGCACGCCAAAGGCAAACAGGGCCGGATGCGGCTCCACGCGCGCCAGGCTGGTCATCTTGATCACGGTGATCAGGATGCCGATCATCAGTACCTCGGTCATCGCCCAGTGGCGTGCGCCCTGCACGGTGCGCAGCACGAGGTTGAAACCGGGAACGCGCACGCCCCGGGTCAGACCGAGCGCCACATAAAACAGGGAACCGAGTTCGATGCCGGGAAAGATGATGGCGCAAAAAAAGACCATGGCCGCAATGACCTGGTCTCCCGCACCCCACAGCACGGCCACTGCCTGGTATAGCGTGGCGCCCGAGAGCATGCCGCCCATTTCGAGCGTGACGATGGGGAACCACTGCGCCAGCAAAAACACGAACACGGCGCCCAGCGTCAGCGCGGCCAGCACCTCGGCCTGGCGCGCCGGGCTGTCCTTATGCCAGCGGTACAACTCGTGCTGGCAGCGGCTGCAGCTGGCACGCTCGCAGGCGGCCAGCGGCCGCCAGTGATACAGGCTGCCACAGTCATGACACGCGACCAGTTGATCCGTTTTCACCCACTCCCCTTACACCAGTGCTTTCACACTAGGTATTATGACCGAGAGCAACTGATCGTGCAGTTCAAACGTGAGCGCAGCCCGATCAGAAGCGGACCTTGACGTAGGCCGACGGGCCGGTCAGCTTGAGGTCGATGTCGGCGGTGCGCTCGCCATTGCGGTGCAGGTCGATTTTCTGGATGCCGTAGTCCAGCACCAGGCCAATGTTCTTGTGCGGGAAATATTCCACGCCGACGGCACCGTTGTAGATATGACCTTCGACATTGCCGCCATTTTTCTTCACGCCCGACGCTTCGGCATAGAAGCGGACCTGGTCGTTCAGGGCATGGCGCCATGCCAGTTCGACGGTCGGGGCCCAGACGCTTTCGCTGGCCGACGCCGAACCGCTCCAGGAATAGCTTTCCACCGGCGCCGTCGCGCTGACATTGGCCGACGCCGAAGCGGAAATCTTGGCGCGCAGGTGGGCTGCGCCCAGGCCAACGCCAAAGACATTCTTTTCCTTGCCGAACCACATTTTGTACGACAGACGCGCCAGTTCGATGCGCAGGTTGGCGTCGGCGCGGATCGAACCGCTCACCGGACGGCCTTCATACACGGTGTCACCGTTCAGATCGGCGCCATAGCCTTCGTCGAAGCGGAAGTAGTCGAACGAGATGCCGTGGCTGTCGCCAATCAGGACTTCGCCCTTGACGCGTGGCAGCGTGACGTCGCTGATCTCTTCATCCGGCGTATCGATGCGGCCATAGCGCGTGTCGCCGCCCAGGTGAATTTCAGGCTCGGCGTAGAACGCGCCGGCCGAGATGCTGACGCGATCGAGCGCTGGCGACTGCTGCGCCTGCGCCATGCCTGCTGCGGCGGCGCCCAGCAGAATGGCACCCTTGATTGCGCGGACGAGGGTGGTGTGGACGGACGGGGCAGCAGTGCGTGGTGCAGGGCGGGACATGGGTTCTCCGGATAATCGATTAATAGAAGTGCCCGCCAGACCCTGTCTCGACGCGGCACGATTAATTATCGCAAGATGTTAGTTTGCCAACCCACACGATTGAACTGACTCTGTGGTCATTAAGCCACAGCCCGATCTTGCATCATGCAAGTTGCATACTTGGCACACCGCCCCGCGTCATTACACGAACGCACCCGGTGCTTCGCGCCTCATGGTTTATCATCCAGAAACATTAACCTTTTCGCAAACGCAGCCAATGAAGCAATTTACCCTTCCGCAGAATTCCTTTCTGCTCCTGCTGACGATCGTCACCATCGCTTTCCTCTGGATTCTGCTGCCGTACTCCGGGGCCGTGTTCTGGGGCGTCGTGTTCGCCATCATCTTCGCGCCGCTGCAATCGAAACTGCTGCGGGCGACCAAGGGCAAGCCGACCGTTGCCGCCCTGCTCTCGCTGCTGGTCATCGTGCTGATGGTGCTGCTGCCGCTGGCCATGATCACAGCGTCACTGGTCGATCAGGTCGCCGGTATCTACACGATGGTCAGTAGCGGGCAGATCGATTTCGCTCACTACTTCGAGGTCGTGATGCGCGCTTTGCCGAACTGGGCGATTTCGATCCTCGAACGCTTCGAACTGACCAACCTGGCCTCGCTGCAGACCAAGATCACCGAATTTGCCGCGCAGATCAGCCAGGCAGCCGCCACGTATGCGCTCAATATCGGTCGCAATACGCTCGACTTCGTCGTCAGCATGACGATCATGCTGTACCTGCTGTTCTTCCTGCTGCGCGACGGCCGCATCCTGGCAGCGCGCATCCAGCGCGCCGTGCCACTGAGCGTCGAATACAAGAGCCGCCTGTTCCAGAACTTCACGACGGTCATCCGCGCCACCGTCAAAGGCAATGTGCTGGTGGCCGTTGCGCAAGGCGCGCTGGGCGGCCTGATCTTCTGGATGCTGGACGTGTCCGGCCCACTGCTGTGGGGCGTGGTGATGGCCTTCCTGTCGCTGCTGCCAGCCATCGGCGCGGCACTGGTGTGGGGGCCGGTGGCGATCTATTTCCTGGTAACGGGCCATATCTGGCAGGGTGTGGTGCTGGCCGCGTATGGCGTTATGGTCATCGGTCTGGTCGACAATATCCTGCGCCCGATCCTGGTCGGCAAAGATACCAAGCTGCCCGACTACGTGATCCTGCTCTCGACATTGGGCGGTATGGCGCTGTTTGGCCTGAACGGTTTCGTGATCGGGCCGGTGATTGCCGCCCTGTTCATTGCAGCGTGGGATCTGTTCTGCCGCTCGGACGAGTTCCAGGAAGAGTAACAGCAAGGGTTAGACTAAAGGTAAGATACGCGCTTTGCCCCGGCCAGCATGACGCCCGCCGGGGTCCTGCCGCAACCTGATTCAACGAGAAATTCAATGCTGACTACCCTGCTCGACTGGTTCCTTCACCTGGACCGCCACCTCGCCGTACTGGCCGCCGAATACCAGTTGCTCGTCTACGTGCTGTTGTTTGCCGTGATCTTCGTCGAGACGGGGGTGGTCGTGATGCCGTTCCTGCCTGGCGACTCGCTGCTGTTCGTCACCGGCGCACTGGCCGCCAAAGGCATGCTGTCACTGGAAATATTGATTCCGCTGCTGATCGTCGCTGCGGTGACGGGCGATATCCTCAACTTTGCCATTGGCAGTGCGTTCCGTGAACGCGTGAAGCGTGGCTACCGGTTCCGGCTGATCAAGGACGAGCACATTGCGCACACCGAGCGCTTCTTCGAGCGCCATGGCCCCAAGACCATCGTGATGGCGCGCTATGTGCCGATCGTGCGTACGCTCGCACCATTCGTGGCGGCGCTGGGCAGCATGCGCTATGCCACCTTCCTCGGGTACAACATCGCTGGCGGAACCTTGTGGGTCGTGTCGCTGACGGTTGCCGGCTACATTTTTGGCAATATCAAGTGGGTCAACGACAACCTGACGGCCGTCATCATGGGCATCATCGTGCTGTCGCTGGTGCCGGGCATCGTGGCCTGGTTGATGGAGCGTCACCGCGCGCGCCGTGCGGGCGGCCAGGTCTGACCTGACTGCGTTTGCCCCAACCGGAGCCGGGGCTTATCTAGGGACAGAACGTCAGGCAGCGCAGACGGCAACCGGCAAGGCCATCGACACGGTGGTGCCCATCCCCGGCCCCGCGCTGCGCACGAAGATCGATCCGCCATGGGCTTCGCACACGCCCTTGGCAATCGTCAAGCCCAGGCCCGCACCGACGGGGGCACGGCCCGGCGCCAGCGCACGGCGCTCGAATGGCTCGAAAATATGCTGCAAATCTTCCGCCGCAATGCCGGCCCCGCAGTCGATGACCTCGGCGCGCAGCACATTGCCTTCGATATAAACCCGCAGACAGATTTCCTCGCCGTCCGGCGTGAATGCGCTGGCATTGCACAGCACGTTACCCAGTGCCTGCGCCACGCGTTCCGGATCGCAACGTAACTCGGCGTCAGGATTGTCGACTTCGACAATCAAGCGCTGGTTGCGTGAGCGCACCAGCGTTTCCACCGCATCGAGCGACAGGTCCACGATCTCGTGCTTTGTGCAACTGCGTGGCTCGACGGGCAGCGTGTGGACGCAGTCAACACGTGACGCATCCAGCAGATCGGCAATGAAGCGCGCCAGCTGCCTGGTCTGGCGCTGGACGACGCCGGCCATTTTTGCCACGCCAGGATCCTTGTTCGCGCGCTGCAGGAGGCCCGCGATGCTCATGATGGGTGCCAGCGGATTGCGCAATTCGTGGGCGAGCATGCTCAGGAATTCTTCACGCGCGTGGGCGGCGTCGCGCTCCCGCTCTTGCAATCGGCGCTGCTCGCTGATGTCGGTCAGGCAGCACAAAGCGCCCACCACGGCGCCATCGGCGTGGAATACCGGCTTGGCATGCACGACGATGCGGCGGGGCTGACCATCACGGCACACGGCGAGCAATTCAGTAGGACACGGCGAGGCCCCGGCGGCTGCCTGCGCCGCAGGACTTGCCGTCTTGTCCAGTAATTCGCCATCCAGGGACCGAAGCGTCTCGAACCCATCCCACCGCATGTCTTTCAGCAGCGGACAGGCATCGCCCCATATCCGCTTTGCTGCGGCGTTGACGTGGACCAGCACGCCGTTGGGAGAGCAGCAATACGCCGGGCATGGCATCTGCTCGATGGCCCATGCGTAGGATGCAGGCCACCCATTGTCCAGCTCGCTAAATTCGCCGTCGAGCGGCATGTTCTCATTGTTCATGGTGCAAATGCGGAAAGAGCACCGCTATCAAAGTCTCAATCGACATTATCGAGGTTGCAACATTTGCACAGCGTAGGAGAGCGACTACCGGGCTTGTGGGAGGTTGACGTGCAGGCGGGTCGTAAACGAAAAACGCCCCGCATTCCGCGAGGCGTTCAACATGGGTTGGGCGAGCGCCCGACCCGGAAATCAGTTCGACTTGGCATGCGCAGCCAGGCGGCGCGCGACTGCTGGCGACACGGCATCGGCGCCGCGGGTCATGCGGTACAGCGCCCAGACGTCGGCACTGCCGGTGGTACGGGCTGCGGCGGTTGGCGCTGCCTTGACTTCACGCACGAAATCGAATGCGGTGCTGAACACGGCGGCCAGTTGGGCGGCGAACGATGGGCGAAGGGACAAGGTGGTCATGATTTTCTTCCTGTGTGTTTGATCTGGTATGAAGCTAGTATGCGCTCTATCAGATAGAAATCAAATTGCGATCCATGATAGTCGTCATTCACAAATCAACTATCTTCTGCATTCAATATTTGATCAGCAACAGAAATGCAAACGGCGCCGCGTACTGCCGGCACCGTTCATGATCAGTTACTCCACTTCGTGTCAGGCACCGGCCAATGCCAGGCGCCCGGCGGTTGCGTCGTGGCTGCGCGCCGGTGCGGGACGGGCGGCGGCGCTGCCTGGACCAGGGGCGATATCAGTCTTGAACACGCTGACCACATCGGCCAGGTGCGCAGCCTGCTCCTGCATCGAGCCGGCAGCGGCGGCGGCTTGCTCGACCAGTGCGGCGTTCTGTTGCGTCGCCTGGTCCATCTCGGTGATGGCGGCGTTGACCTGCTCGATGCCCGCGCTCTGCTCGTCGCTGGCGTGCGAGATTTCGCTCATGATGCCGGTCACGAGGGAAATGCTTTGCACGATACTGGTCATCGTGGTACCCGCACTGTCCACCAGGCTGGTGCCGGCTTCGACCTTTTGAACCGAGTCGTCGATCAGGCTCTTGATTTCTTTGGCCGCTGCAGCGGAGCGGTGCGCCAGGTTGCGCACTTCGCTTGCGACCACGGCAAAGCCACGGCCCTGTTCACCCGCACGCGCCGCTTCCACGGCAGCGTTCAGGGCCAGGATATTGGTCTGGAACGCGATGCTGTCGATGACACTGGTGATGTCGACGATCTTGCGCGACGACGCATTGATTTCGCTCATCGTGCCAACCACTTGCGCAATCACGGCGCCGCCCTGCCCGGCAATGCTGGCAGCTTCGGAAGCCATCGTGTTGGCGCGGCGGGCGTTATCGGCATTCTGGCGGACGGTCGACGTGAGTTCTTCCATCGACGAAGCCGTTTCTTCCAGCGAGCCGGCCTGTTGTTCAGTTCGGCTCGACAGATCGAGATTGCCGGCCGCGATTTCCGCCGAGGCCGTCGCGATCGTTTCGGTGCCGGCCCGGACCCGGGTCACGATGCCCAGCAGGTTGTCGTTCATTTTCTGCAGGGCCGTCATCAGCTGGCCGGTTTCGTCGCGGGTCGTGACCGTGAACTGGCTGCTCAGGTCGCCCGACGACACGCGGTCGGCGACGGCAACTGCATCCTGGATCGGCCGCACGATCGAGCGGGTGATGAAGATGCCGAAGGTCACGCCCAAGCCAATGGCGAGGATCCCCAGGCCGATCAGGGTCGTGCGCGCCGTGTCATACGCTGCGCTCGCGTCGGCCACGAATTTTTCTGCCGACTTTTGCTGCGCAGCAGCGAGTTTGCTGATCGATTCGACGTACACCACGCTGGTCGGGAGCATCTGGCTCTCGAAGATGCGCTGCGCGCCCTCGTTATCACCGGCCATCTTGGCCGCAATCAGCGCCTTGCGTGCAGCCGCGTACGGCACACGGGCCGCCACCACTTCTTCGAGCTGCGCCTGCGACTTCGGGTTGCGCAAGCCGGCCTTGATCGTCTGCTGCAATTCGGTGGAGCGTACGGAACCCGCGGCGATGCGCTCGCCGATCAACTTGACCTGCTCAGGCTCCGGCGTACGGTAGGCCATCTCGACCAGGGCGCGGTTGACTTCGATGATCCTGGCCCACTCGGCCACGTTGCGCTGGTTTTTCATGCTGGTGTTGACCACGCGATCGGTCGCATCGTTCATATCACCCATGCGCCCCAAGGTTATGACGATCACGATTGCCATGAGGATCAGCACAGCGGCATAGCTCAACGCCAGGCGCGTGCCTATTTTCAAGTTTTTCATAAAAGAGAATGAGAGAAGTTTGTGAGGAATCGGCACGCCCTGCACGTCGGCAGACGCAGGCTATGGAGGTGCCCAAAAGAAACATGATCGCACATGTTCCATATTACTGTGTTGCACACGACCAACATTTGCAGCCAAAAAGCATGAATTGCCCCTTAGTACGTACAAATGCTTACATCGTCAAACATGGTCGATTCGGCATGCCATGCATGCATCAGACCGGATCCTGACGTGGCGGTTCAGCTACCTGCCGCTGGCTTGAGCGCGCGGAAAATCTGGATCACCGCCGGTCCCAGCAGCACCACCAGCAACGCCGGGAAAATACAGAAGATCAGCGGAAACAGCAGCTTGGTTGCAATCTGCCCTGCCTTCTCTTCCACCAGTTGCCGCCGGCGCGTACGCAGTTGTTCGGACTGCACCCGCAGCGCCGTACCGACACTGGTGCCGAAGCGCTCTGCCTGAATCAGCATCTTGACGAGCGCATCGACATCTTCCACGCCGGTGCGCAGCGCCAGGTTGCGCAGCGCCTTTTCCTTGGCGCTGCCGGCGCGCAGTTCCAGCGTCACCAGTTGCAGTTCGTCGGCCAGCACCGGGCATTTCAGGCCGATCTCGCTGCCCACGCGGGCGAGCGCCGCATCCATCGCCAGACCTGCTTCGACGCAGACGGTCATCAGGTCGAGCGCGTCGGGAAAGCCTTCGAAGATGTCGCGCTGGCGTCTGGCAACGCGGCGCTTGAGGAGGAAGTCCGGCAGGTAATAGCCGATGCTGGCTGCGCTGACGAGCAGCAGGAACGTCAACGCCAGCGGCCGGTTGGCGTGGTGCGGCAGCGCGATCCAGACTACCAGCGGCAGGCCGATCGTCAGCACCGACTTGCCGGCGTGGTACAGCCCCGGGGCCGAGGGTGCGCGCCAGCCGGCATTGATGAAGCGCAGCCGCAAGGGGGAGGATTCCCACCCGTCGGTTGGCACCGACAGCTTGGCCAGTGGCTCGGCGAAATCGGCCAGGCGCTCACGCCAGCCGTCCCCGCGCCTGGTCGTGGGCTTGACGCGTTCGTCCAGCGCCACCAGGCGCGCCTTGACGGGGTCGCGCGTCAGCAGCAGCAAGGCTGCCACCGCGATGCCGAACACCAGCAGGAACATCGCTGCCAGCATGAAAATGTTTGCCATGGTCATCGTGTCATTCTTTCCTTACATCCGGATGCGGACGATCTTGCGAATCGCCAGCACGCCGAAGCCCATCATGCCCAGCGCCGCGCCGCTCAACTGGCGCCCGATCGGATCGTTCACGAGCACGCCCATTGTCTCGGGATTGGCCAGCGCCATCATGCCGCCGGCGCCAAACGGCAGCAGGCACAGTACCCAGGCCGAGATACGGCCCTCGGCCGACAGCACGCGCACCTGCCCGGCCAGCTTGTGGCGGTCGCGGATGACAGTGGAAATCGACGTGAGCAGCTCGGTCAGGTTGCCGCCGCTCTCGCGCTGGATCAGCACCGCCACGACAAAATACTGCAAGTCCATGCTTGGCACGCGCTGCGCCAGGTTGCTCAGCGCGTCGCCCATCGAGACGCCGAAATTGACTTCGTCGAACGCGATCCTGAACTCATCGCCCAGCGGCGCAGTGACTTCGTCGGCCACCAGTTTCAGCGCTGTCGGAAACGCGTGGCCGGCGCGCATCGCGCGGCTCATCATGTCGAGCGCTTCGGGCAACTGGCGTTCGAAGCGCACCATGCGCGCAGCGCGCGCGCGCGTCAGGCGCAGCAGCGGCAGCCAGCCGGCAATGAGCATGCAGGCAACGAGACCCAACAGCGGCAAACGCAACAGCACTGCCGCCACGATCCCGCCAGCCATCACTGCCAGGCATACGGCCAGCAGCGACGCCACGTTCTGCGCACTGCCCGCCTGCAGCAGCATGCGGTCCAGCCGGTACACGCCGGGCACACGCTGTAGCAGCGGCTCGAGCTCCGGGTTGTCGGACAGGCGCCGTTCCTTGACGATCGTGACGTCGAGCTCGCGCGTCTCGCGCCCGATCACGCTGCGCAGCCGGCGCGCGATGCGCTCGGCTTCCGGGTTGTTGTTCGCCTGCCAGGCCGTGTACACGCCCCATACCAGCAGCAGGACGGCGGCAAACACCAGCAGGATGAACAGGAGGAAGGTGGTATCCATGCCAGAGGGCCTAACGGGGCTCGAAGATGTGCGGCGCCAGATTCACGCCGAACGTGCGCAGGCGCTCGGCGAAGTGCGGCC
Organism: Massilia aurea; assembly: GCF_024753205.1. Classification (GTDB taxonomy): domain Bacteria; phylum Pseudomonadota; class Gammaproteobacteria; order Burkholderiales; family Burkholderiaceae_D; genus Telluria; species Telluria aurea. The sequence continues at coordinate 339,847 of NZ_JANUGZ010000001.1, forward strand.
GCACGCCAGTGGCGGTGGCCTGGCCCAGCACCGTGCCGTCGTCGGCCACGCCGGTCTGCCGGAAGGTGAAGATCTCCTGCATCGTGATGACGTCACCTTCCATGCCCGTCACTTCGGTAATCGACAGCACCTTGCGCTTGCCGTCGGTCAGGCGCGAGACCTGCACCACGACACCCACGGCCGACGCGATCTGCTGGCGCATCGCTTTGGGCGGCAGGTTCGGCGCCGCCATGCTGATCATGTTTTCCAGGCGCGTGAGCGCTTCGCGCGGCGTGTTCGCGTGCAGGGTCGCCATCGAGCCTTCGTGCCCGGTGTTCATCGCGCCCAGCATGTCCATCGCTTCTTCGCCGCGCACCTCGCCCAGGATGATGCGGTCGGGGCGCATGCGCAGCGCGTTCTTGACCAGCGCGCGCTGGGTCACTTCGCCCTTGCCTTCAATGTTCGCAGGACGCGTTTCCAGGCGTACCACGTGCGGCTGCTGCAGCTGCAGTTCGGCCGCGTCTTCGACCGTCACGATACGTTCGTTATGGTTGATGAAGCCCGAGATCACATTGAGCATCGTCGTCTTGCCCGACCCCGTACCGCCCGAGATCACGATATTGACCTTGGCCTTGCCCAGGCCCTGCAGCACCTCGGCCATGTCGGCCGTCATGCTGCCATACGCGACCAGGTCGGCCAGACGCAGCGGATCGGCCGAAAAGCGCCGGATCGACATCACGGCGCCATCGATCGCCAGCGGCGGGATGATCGCGTTCACGCGCGAGCCGTCCGGCAGGCGCGCATCGACCATCGGGCTCGATTCGTCGATGCGGCGGCCTACGCGCGAGACGATCTTGTCGATGATCTTCATCAGGTGGGCTTCGTCGTTGAAGGTCACGTCGGTCAGTTCGAGCTTGCCGCGCCGTTCGACATACACCTGCTTGTGCGTGTTAACCAGGATGTCCGAGACGGTCGGGTCTTCCAGCAACGGCTCGAGCGGGCCGAAGCCCAGCATCTCGTTCTGGATGTCGCGCGTGAGCATCTTGCGCTCGGCGTCGTTGATGACGACCATCTCTTCTTCGAGCAGGCGCTCAACGAGCAGGCGCAGCTCTTGCCGGATCTGGTCACCGTTCAGGCGCTGCATGCTTTCCAGGTCGATGCGATCAAGGAGCGCTTCGTGGATGCGGGCCTTGAGCTGGTGATACGCGCGGTTGTCGATCGGCCCGCCGCGCACGGCGGCGGCGCGTGGCGCCGGGGCGCCGGTGGTCACGCGCGTCGGCGCGCTCGCTGTCTTGCTGGTGCTGCTGCCAAGCGCGGCGCTGCCGAGGCGTTCGCGCAGCGACGCGGAAGGGATCATGTTCATGTCGTTGGACTCCTTGGACAATTCGCGGTTCATGCGTCAGTTTTGCGGCGCTTGAACAAACGCGCCATCACGCCGGCCGCCGCTTGCGGCGCCGCCTCGCCTGTCTGGCTGCGCGCCATCGTCATCAAGGCCGCGCTCAGCGGGCTGTCGGGCGCCAGGCGCGTGATCGGCACGCCCTGATTGACCGACTTGGCCGCCGCATCGTAGTGGTTCGGCATCGTGCGCAGGTGCGTCGTGTCGAACGCCTGCTCGAGGTCCTTGAGCTTGATGTCGCTGTTGTTGTCGTGGCGGTTCACCACGATTTCGACCTTGTCGCTGCCGTATTCCAGATTGCGGAACACGTCCAGCAGGCGCTTGCCGTCGCGGATGTACGGCAGCGTCGTTTGCAGCACCGGGTAGATCGTGTCGGCATGGTCGAGCGCGCGGATCGTCACCGGATCCAGGCTGCGCGCGACATCGAGCACGATGAAATCGTACTGGCGGCGCGCCAGCTTGATGATCGCGTCGATGTGCTCGGGCTTGACGTCGCTGGCGTGCGCCGGATCGGATGGCGCGGCCAGCACGCTGAAGTTCGGCGTCACGGCGACCATGCTCGACGACAGAAACGACGGGTCGAGCCGGTGGATCTGGGTCGCGACATCCGACAGCGTGGCCAGCGGCTTGCTGTCCGAGACAAACAGCGACGCGTCACCGAACTGCAGATTCATGTCGATCATCGCCACGCGCTTGGTGCCCCCGGCTGACAACGCATACGCCAGATTGGTGGCCAGGAAGGTCGCGCCGCTGCCACCCTTGCACGAAATGAAGGCCAGCACCCTGCCCTGCGCAGCGCCCTGGCTGCCGAACTTCTCGGCGATGTGATCGACGGCCTTGGCCAGTTCGGCCGCACCGGCTGTGGCCGGCAGCACTTCGCGCACGCCGGCGCGCATCGCGCGCAGCAAAAAATCCTGCGACAAGTCGCCCGACAGCACGATGAACGCCATGCGTGGGAACAGGTGGCCGAGCCGCTCGAGCTGGTCGAGGTCACCCTCGTCGGCGCGCGGCTGGTCGACCACCAGCAGGTCGGGGATAGCGTCGTCGCTCATCGTCGACAGGCGCGCCGGGGTGCCGGCGATCATGTCGACTTCGTCGCTGCCCGGGCGGGCGCGCAGTTGGCGCGACAGCTCGATCAGGTGGCGCTCGTCGCGCGAAAGGACTGCGATTTTCATGATGGCCTCTTACTTGTTCCCGCCGAACAGCGTGATCTCGACCTGCGGCGCGGGCGCGGCAAACGAGCCCTGGTAATTCTTGTAGGCGAGGATCGCGGTGGCGGCGTTGCTGCCCGGCGCCGACGGCGTGGCCTGCGGCGCGATGATCTGGCTGGCCATGATGCTGCGCACGGTGTGGCCGGTGCCGGTGGGCGTGTCGGTCGCGCAGCCGGCCAGCATGAGCGTGCAGACTGCGGCGAGAATGGCGGTGGTGGTCGTCTTCATGATCATTTCTCCGGTACGGCAGGGGCGGCGCGGCCTTCGAGCTGGCCGCCAAGCAGGAATTCGGCGCGGGTCGGCTGCACGTACTCGTCGGTCGGCAACCCGGGCTGCGACTGCATCGGCTTGGCCAGGCGCGGCGTCACAATGAACACCAGTTCGCTGCGGTCGTTCTGGAAGTCGCTGCTGCGGAACAGCGCGCCGAGCACCGGAACGTCGCCCAGGAGCGGGAAGCGCTTGATGGTGCTGGTCACGTTATTGCGGATCAGGCCGCCGATCGCGAAACTCTGGCCATCCTGCAGCTGTACCGTGGTGGCCGCGCGGCGCGTCGTAAACGATGGCAGGATCGCGGTCGCGCTGTTGTTGGTCGAACCGGGCGTGGTAATGCCGATGCCCTCGCGATTGAGCTCCGACACTTCCGGCGCCACGCGCAGGTTGATGCGCCCGCCCGCCAGCACGGTCGGCGTAAATTTCACCGCCACGCCATACTCCTTTTCTTCGAGCGTGATCAGGGCCGCGCCGCTGGCCGAATTCTGCGCGACGGGGATGAAGATCTTGCCGCCGGCAAGAAAACTCGCCTCCTGCCCGCTGATGGCCATGACGTTCGGCTCGGCCAGGATCTTCACCAGACCATCGCGCTTTTCGCCGTCGATGGTGAGCTCCTTGATGCCGGTGCCCACAGCGGTGACGGTGCTCGCGCCGCCACTGAGCAGACTCGATACCGCGGCGTAGGTCCAGCTGCCGTTGGTCTTGGCAAACCCCGTCTTGGCGCCCAGCTGGTCAACGAGCGACTTCGAGATTTCGGCGATCTTCACTTCCAGCATGACCTGCTGGGGCGCGGCGATCGACAGCATGTTCAATACTTTCGCGGCGCCGCCAGAGCCTGCGGCAGGCGCCGCCGGGGCGCCGACGGACAGGGGCGACGGGCTACCGGCGCCGCTGTCGGCCTGGCCGCCTGCTGCGGGCGCGGCGCTTTCCTGGAACGCCGTGGCCAGGTCCACCAGCTGGCTGGCCACGCCGACATCGCTGACCATCCCCGACAACACCACGGCGTTGCCACTGGCGCCGATGCGGATATCGCGCTCGAGCGGGAACAGCGCGTCGAACTGCGCGCGCAGGGCCGACGTGTCGAGCGCCACGTCCAGGTCGATCACGGTCGAGCGCTTGTCGCGGCCGGAGACGATCAGGTTGGTGCTGCCGACGCTGCGTGCGACGATCACGACTTCGCTGGCGCCCGGGACCACGACGTTGGCCACTTTCGGGTCGCCCACCATGACCGCCCCGGCCGGCGTGCAGAAGCGCTTGAGGACGGATTTGCCGCGCATCAGCTGGAGCCGCCCATTGGCACCGCCACGCAGGTCGATGCAGTCGGCCGCTGCGGCGTTCGTGTCGACGGCCTCCGCCTTGCTGGCGGGGGCTGCATGAGCATCCAGTGTCAGCGCGACGGCGCAGGCCAGCAGGGTCTTGTGAGTCAATGTGGTCATGACGGATTCTTCAATCAAAAGCTTTGCGAAGCGGCGTCCAGGCCGCGGATCACCAGGACACCATCGCGCGGCGCGCCTGGCTGACGTGGTGCAGGAGGAGCAATGTGCGGCGCCGGATCACGCACTGGGGCCGGCGCCTTGGCCGACAGTGCCGGCAGGCCGAGCACCGATTCGCGCGTGGCGCCGGTGGTGTTGGCAGGTTGCGCTTCGACCTGGTTGCGCAGCACCAGCGACAGGGAGCCGATCGAACGGGCCAGATCGAGCTTTTCGACTTCATTCGGGGTCAGTTCCAGCGTGACGGCGTTGACGACGCGCGGCTTGCTGTCGTCGACGGCCGATTCCTGCGCCACGGCCAGCACCAGGATCCGTTCGAGCACGATCTTCGAAATCGAGCCGGCGTTCTGCGCCAGGTCGCTGTTGGTCGGGGCCAGGTTGACGAGGATGTCGACATAGTTGCCGGGCAGCGCAAAGCCGGCCACGCCGACGACGTCGTTGACGCGCACGGTCATGGCGCGCTTGCCACTGGCCACCACCGCCGACAGGCCGCCCAGCGTACCGGCCGGCGCCAGCTTCGATTCGAGCACTGGCTCGCCGCGTGCGATGTCGCCGCGCGCGATGCGCCCCTGGAGCAGCTTCATGTCGGTGATCGCGCCGGGCGGCAGCGCGCCGGCCGGCCAGTCGGCCAGTTGCAGGCTGGCCGGCAGGATGCGCGCGCCCTGCCCGATGTCGGCGGCGGCCACCACCACGCGGGTGCCGGCCGGGCCCTGCTCGCCCATCCACTTGGCTGCCAGTACCACGGCGCCCAGCGCCAGCAGCAGGGCCACGCCGATGATCAGGATCGCTCTCGAATTACGCATGCTCATACTCCGTCGTGCCGCGTTCGCGGCGTTCTTGTGATGCGGGCCGGCCTGGGGCGCCCGCGGCAAAATAGTTATCCCAGGCCCAGTCCAGGGTGCGGCGCGACAATTCGGGCGCGCGGTCTTCGTAGCGCGCCAGATCGCGCAGCTGGCGCATCAGGTCGCGCGGGTAGCAGGCCAGCAGCGGCACGCCGCGCTCGCGGTGACAGGCCAGCAGGTAGTCGAACGACGCGGCGTCGAACGCCACGCCGACGGACTCGCACGCCTGGCGGAACAGGCGCGCGTATTCGTCGGTCGACGCGGCCGGCACCTCGATCTTGTAGCCGAGACGGCGCAGGAAGGCGCCATCGGACAGGCGCTGCGGCACGAAATTGGACGAGAACACGATGATCACGTCGAACGGCACCTGGAAGGTGTGGCCCGTGTGCAGCGTCAGGTAATCGACGTTGCGGTCCATCGGCACGATCCAGCGGTTCATCAATGCTTCCGGCGTGCAGCGCTGGCGCCCCAGGTCGTCGATGATGAAGATGCCGTTGTTCGACTTGAGGTGCGGCGGCGCCTGGTACAGCCGGGTGTGCGGATCGAACCGCAGGTCGAGCATGTCGAGCGTGAGTTCCCCGCCGGCCAGCGCGGCCGGGCGACGCACGCCGCGAATCCAGCGCATGTCGGGCGCGCTGCCGCGGTCCAGGCTCGGCGCTTCCATCACCGCCGCTTCGGTCACGCAGTGCTGCACGTTGTCGAAGAACGGAATCACTTCGCCATCGACCATCAGCGCGTGCGGCACGGCGATCGTGCCGACCAGCAGGTCGCGCAGGCGCTCTGCCAGGTAGGTCTTGCCGCTGCCGGCAGCGCCGTGCAAAAACAGCGCGCGGCCCGAGTTCATGCCGGCGCCGATCTGGTCGAGCACGACCGGGTTGACGACGACGCCATCGAAGGTGGCGGCCATTGCACCGCGCGTCACCTGCATATTGGCCACGCTGTGCGCCTTGACCTGGGCAACGTAGGCCGCCAGCGTGACGGGCGCGGGACCGGCATAGGCGTTGCGGCCAAGCGCAGCGTGGGCGCGCGCGCGGCCGGCCTCGGTGAGGATGTAGCACAGGTCGGCGTCGGTGCCGCTGTTGCCGATGCGCGCAACTTCGCACAGTTTTTCGCTGCGCAAAAACGCGATCAAAGGATCGATGACACTGACATTGAGTTTGGTATGCGCGGCCAGTTCGGCCAGGCGGAGTTGACCGCGCTGGGCCAGCACCTTGCCCAGCAATTCGGCCAGGAACAGGAACGGCAGGCCGGTCTCGTCGACCGTGCGCGGCGCCCTGGCGTCGGCCGGAGCGCTCGCCGGTGCAGGCAGGACCTGGCTCACAGCGGCAGCTCCCCATGCACGCGCAGCCACAGCACGCAGCCCGCGGTGGCAGTCGCAATCGCGATCGCATACGGCAGGCGGCCGCTGGCCGCTTCGGGCGGGACGGTCGGCGCGGTGACCGCGCCGGCCAGCGCCGAATACGTCGTGTGCAGCGCCATGTGATACGCGTTGCCGACCAGGCGGCGCAGATTGCGCTGCCAGGCCGCAAACACGAGCGCCAGCACGCCACCCGCAACCAGCGTGACCAGGCCGACGGTGAGTATCTGGCCTGCCCCGACAAAGGCGCCCACCATGGCCAGCAGCTTGACGTCGCCGGCGCCCATGAGGCGCAGTGCGTACATCGGCAGCAGCATCCCCAGGCCCAGGGCGAAACCGCCCAGCGCAGACAGCAGGCCAAGCCCGCCGGCCGGTGTGGTAAACAACCCTGCTCCCGCCGGCAGCAGCGCGTGCAGCGCGAACGCCGCCAGCATGCCCGGAAACACGACGGCATTCGGAATGCGACGCGCGCGCACGTCGGTGATGACGGCGGCGCCAAGCAAAGCGAACAGCAGCAGGAGTGGCAGAGTTGACAAGGAATTCTCCGGGTAAAAAAAATCCGGCAGCGGGACGAACCGTGCCGGACCTGGATCCGCCGTCTGGCGGACGTGCGATCGATTACGCTGGCTGCTTGATCTTTTTCGCCAGATTGTCGAACAGCGTACTGATGTTGCCACCCAGCAGGGTCACGGCGGTGATGATGACGCCGGCGATCAGCGATGCGATCAGTGCATATTCGATGGCGGTGACGCCGTCTTCTTCTTTGATCAGGTTTTTGATGAAGTTCATGGTGGAGCCTTTCAAGGGTCGGTATTCAAGCATTAGCAGGTTGGCTTTATGCGCTCGTCCATGCAGCCATTGCCGCGATGAAGCAGACGACTGCGAGCAGAACCGAGAGAACGACATACGACATGGCCGGATTGCTGCTGCTTTCATACTGCTGTTCCGGGTTGTCTTCGCTGTCGTGCACCGTTCGCTCCTGTTCGCTTGCCGCCGTACCGCATGTCACGATACGCAGCGCATGAGTTGAATCTTACGGACCCGCAACTTTGTTGCCATCCGTCAAAACTACCTTTTTGAAAGGTACGTTGCGCCATGGCAACCCGGTACATTTGTCCTGGGTCACCCTGCGGCGCATTCTGACGGAGCGAAAAAAGGCGATGCCTCAGGAGAGGCCGTGCTTGATGGCGTAGACGTACAACTCGAGGCGGTTGGCCACGTCCAGCTTCTGGTAGATGGTGGTGAGGTGATTGCGCAGCGTGCGCTCCGAGATGAACGCGCGTTCCGCCAGATCCTTGTTAAGCGCGCCCTTGCCCTGCACGATCATGCCGATGACGTCCCGCTCGCGCGCAGTCAGCGTGGCAATGCGTTCGGCCTCCGGATCGGCCTTCGGCGCCGGTGCGACCAGCTGGCCCAGGAGCGCCTGCATCAGCGACTGGTCGAGCCACAGCTCGCCGCCATGCACCTTGCGCACGGCCAGCAGCACGTCGTCGGTCGGCGCTTCCTTGCTGACCACGCCGCGCGCACCGGCCTTGACGGCGGCGGCCAGCGTGCCCTGGTCGCGGTTCGCACTCAGGATCACGACGCGTGTGCTGCCGTTGGCCACCAGCGCCGGCAAGAAGTCGATCGAACTGCTGCCTTTCAGATCCAGGTCGAGCAGCACGATGTCCGGATGCAGTGCAGCGCACAGGGCCGTCGCTTCAGCGCCATCGCTGGCGCTGCCCACCAGTGTGAACGACGGGCCTTCAGCCTGGATCAGGCGCTCGAGCCCCCACAGCATGGTCTTGTGGTCATCCACGAGCAGGATGCGGATGGTCATGGTTTCTCCATTACGTTGGTCGGTGGCGGTCAGACCGGGATGCGGACGCGCAGCAGCGTCTGGCGTCCGTCGGCCTTGACGTCGAGCGTGCCACCCACCGCGGCCACGCGCTCGGCGATCGAGCGCGGCACGAAAGGTTTCGGCGCCTGCGCGCCATCGGACACCGGGTTGAAGATATCGATCGCCAGCTGGCCGGCGGCATCTTCGATCACGACGCCGGCCGTGCGCGCCCGCGTGTGCTTGCAGATATTGCTGATGCCTTCGGTGACGATCTGGAACACCTCGGCAGCCATGCGGTCGTTGGCCACGCCCTCGCCCTGCACCTCGAGCATCACGTCCAGGCCATAGAAGGTTTGCACCTGGCGCAACTGGCGCCGCAGCGCCACCAGCAGTTCGGGCTCTTCCTGGCGCCCGCTGCGAAAACGCTGGGCGAAGTCGCGCATGTCGCCGATCACGTCCGAGCACATCGCCAGCAGGCGGTCGAGTTCAGGCGCGACCGCGCTGTCTTCACCGGCACTGTTGCGGATTGCCGCCACCGCATGGCGCAGCCCGATATACGGCTGGATCGTACTGTCATGCAGGTCGCGCGCGATGGTCTGGCGTTCGCGAAACGCCGCTTCGGACGCCAGCCGGTCGAGCAGATCGATGGTTTCGATGACGGGAAACGCCTGCTGCACGATGTGCTTCAAGAACGTGGCGTCGCCACGGCGCAGGCGGCTGCCGGTGATGAAGATACGCCCACTGCCCTTGCGCAGCGGGAGCGATGCGCTGACAAAACCGTCCGTATCGAGCAGGTCGGCCACGTGCCCACAGGCGTCCATGTCCGTCTTGCACCACTCTTTTTCGCCGGTGGCCAGGCGCACCGCGCACACCCCGCCCGGCAGCAGGCGCAGCAAACCGGCGCCGGGGCCGCGGTACAGGATCGCGCCTGGTGCCAGCGCCAGTAACGGCTGCACGTCGGCGGCGTCGGGCCGGCTGCGACTGATCGCGCGGCCAGCCCGGGGATGATGGGCCGTATTGAGGATCCAGCGCTGGTGGCTGTCCTGCATCAGCAAGGTGCAGGTGGTGGCGCCGTAGTAACGCAGGATCTTGTCCATCAGCGAGTCGAGCGTGTGCTGCACGCCGAAGCGCGGATTGGACAGGCGGCTGACATCGCGCAGCAGCGCCAGCCGGCGCCGCTGGTCGACCGACAGGCCGCCCCAGAACGCGATCATGTAGCCCAGCGCGAGCAGGAACGTCGCCCGCAGCAGCAGGATGTGAAACGACTGGAAGCCCTGCACCAGCATCACCGACAGGGTCACGATACCGACCGCGCCCAGGGTGAGCCTGGCGCCGGCATCGAACCCGTGGCGAAACGACGTGGCCAGGATCGCAAACAGGAAGAACGAAAAGAACGGACTGGTGCCGCCACCGGTGGCAAGCACGATCGCCCCGTACCAGACGATGTCGACCCAGTAGATGTTCGGACCGTGCCAGAAGCCTGCCCGGTAGCTCGCGATGACCAGCAGCGTCAGGCTGTGCAGCACATAGCCGCCGAGCACGATCCAGGTCCACGGGCTGGAGGCGACGACGCCGCCTGGGCCGATGTACAGGGTCAGCAGCGCCGAAATCGACAGCAGCACGCGCATGCCGAACACCATCCAGGCTTCTGCCTCGGGCGCGGCGGCCGATGGCGCGGCGGCGCCGGGCGTGCGCCGTGCGGCGGCGATCAAACGACGGATATCAGGGTTCCAACTCATGTTGTTGCGCGCCGACAAACGCGCTGACTCCTCGCTAAAACGGTTACAGGCGGTGATTGTTGCCCTGTAGAATCCTTGAAGTTTATCGCATACGACGCCCGAACCCCCTCACAGTTGCCCGAATATGTTGTTTAAGAGACCCCAGCGTCAATCTGGCGCCACACTCGTCGAGATGGCCATCATCGCGCCCGTGTTCATGCTCGTGCTCGTGGCGATCATCGAAATGAGCATGATGTTCTTCGCCACGCTGACGATGCAGTACGCGGTGCGTGAAGGCGCGCGCTTTGCCATTACCGGCCGCGCAAACGACGGCGGGACCAGCACCCAGCAGCGCTACGCCACAGTGATCGCGAAGATCCGCGACAACTCGCTCGGCATGTACGAGCGCATGAATTGCATCGTGTCGGTCAATGGCAAGAGCTACGCGAGCACCAGCTACAGCAACGCAATGTTTGGCGGCGCGGGCGACATGGTGGTGCTGCAGCTCGACTGCGCCTGGCCGGTGACGACGCCGCTGCTCTCGGCATTCTTCACTGACGGCCAGAACAGTTTCGCCGTCGGCGCCACCATGCGAAACGAGTATTTCTGATGCGGCCCATAGCGTATGATGTCGTCCGCCATGCACGCCGCCAGCGTGGCGTTGCCGCCGTCGAGCTGGCCCTGCTGCTGCCGATGCTGGTGGTCCTGCTGCTGTGTGCCATCGACGGCGCGCGTGCCTTGCAAGCCAATATCATCATCACCAATATCGCGCGTGAAGGCGCGAACATCCTGTCGCGCAGCGGCGTGGATCTGAACGACAGCAGCCAGGACACGATCAATGCGCTGATGGCCAGCGCCCCGCCGCTGAACGTCAACCAGCTGGGGATGATGTACATCACCCGCGTCATGGGCGTGATGACCAATGGCGTCTCGCGCAGCGTCGTGCTGGACCAGTACCGCTGGGACGACGCGGAGCGGCTGCAGGGGTTTCGCCAGAGCGGCTACGCGCCGCAGAGCAAGGTCTATGGCTGCAGCGCCTGGAGTGGCACCGGTAAATGTTCGAGTGTCAGCAGTGTTACCCGGCCCGCGACCACGATCATGAACGGCAAGCTCGACGATGGGGAGGTCATCTTCGTGGTCGAGACGTTCTATCGCTTCGACATGCTGGTCAGCGGTTTCACCACCGGCCCCAGCACCCTGCCCACCTTCGGGCCCGACCTGTATTCCATGAGTGTGTTCTGAGATGAATCCGAATCTTTCCCGCCAGCGCGGTGCGGTCGCGATCATGGTGGCCGTGTCGATGCTCGTGCTGCTTGCCGTCGTGGGCCTGTGTGTCGATGCCGGACTGGCGTATCTGGTGAAAGCGCGCCTGAATGCAGCGGTGGATTCGGCGGCGCTGGCCGGTGCACGGGCAGTCACGACCGGCAATAACCAGACCGAGCAGATTGCCAGCGCGCGCGCCGCTGCCGCCGATTTCTTCGCCGCCAATATTCCGAACAATTACCTGTTGTCGTCGCCACGGATCACGAGCACCAACGTGACCTTCAACGGCGGCCAGGCGACGATCGATGTCAAGGCCGAAGCGCCAATGCCGGTGTCGATCATGCAGATCATGAATTTCACGACGTTGACACCGGTGGCGGCGGCGCAGACGGTTCGGAATGACCTGGATATGGCGCTGGTGGTCGACACGTCGGGCTCGCTGAGGAATTCAGCAACGACGGTGCAAGCTTCGGCAAAAAGCTTCCTGAATAAATTCAACGTGACGCAGGACCGCGTCGCACTCATCCATTTTGCGTCGGGCGCCGAAACCGATGTGGCGATCAACCCGACGGCGCGCGGCTTTAACCGCACGACGATGACAAGCAGGATAAACAGCTATGTATTCGGCGGCGGAACGGCGTCAGTAGAAGGCATGTGGAACGCTCGCGATCAGCTCAATCTGGTTCCCCTCGCCAGCCGGTCAACAACGCGCGTGATCGTGTTCTTCTCGGACGGAGCCCCGACCGCCTTCGGTTCGTATATGTCATTTTCTAACAACAACGACTGCAAGGACTTGCTCGGGCGCGACATTGCAGGCACGCTCGATTCCTCTGATGCGACATATGGCCTGAGCAAGATCGACGACAGCGACAATGTGATCATCAAGGAAAGCTGTCGGATATACCGCAATAACACCTATACTGCCCGCCGCTTGCCCGATTGGTACAACGCGCACAACGACGCGCGAGCCCCCAATGACACGTCGAAACGCGAATTTCCCATTGTGGGGAGCTGGCCACGTACAGTGACAGCCGACATCGGCAGCGGTTCCGGCAACAGGAGCGAGACTTATCGACGCAATATCGAACGCGCATCACGTAACCTCGCGGAATCCATCGCCAGCAGCGCGCGTGATCAAGGCATCGTTGTGTTCACACTCGGTCTGGGCGCTGCCCTGAAAACCCGGGGTGAATTTGATAGCGACACGGGCGAGATGATCTTGAAGTGCATGGCTAATACGGTAGATGCGCCGCTGCGCTGCCAAACCCCGAATCAGCCGGTCGGCATGTATTGCTACGCCGCGACCGACAACGATTTGACGCCCTGCTTCTCGCGGCTTGCCTCGGCGATTTTGCGCATCACCAAATAAGTCAACGCCGATTTGCCGACATTCATTCGGGGGCAGGCGCAGCCATGCGCTAGAATCGCCCTCTTCGGTGCCGCGCGCACCAGTCTTTGCAAGGTGGATTCACGTGTTTGCCGTTCTTGCCCTCGACATGGGGGCGGCCATGAAAACGCTGGTGCTCACGCTCGACCTGGTGGGCACCTTTGTTTTTGCGCTGTCCGGCGCCACCGCCGGCGTGCGGCGTCATCTCGACCTGTTCGGCGTGCTCGTGCTGTCGTTCGTGGCTGCCAACTCGGGCGGTATCGTGCGTGACGTCCTGATCGGCGCCACGCCGCCGGCTGCGTTTTCGGACTGGCGCTACCTCGGCGTGTCGCTGCTGGCCGGCGTGACGATCTTCTTCTGGCATCCGTTCATCCACCGCGCGCGCAATCCGGTGCTGCTGTTCGACGGCGCGGGCCTCGCGCTGTTTTGCGTGGCGGGCGCGCAGAAAGCGCTCGTGTTCGGGCTGGAACCCGTAATGGCCGCGCTGCTGGGCATGCTGACCGGTATCGGCGGTGGCGTCGCGCGCGATGTGCTGCTGTCAAACGTGCCGGCCGTGTTCCGTTCGGATATCTACGCCGTCGCGGCGCTGGCCGGCGCCTCGGTGGTGGTGATCGGCGACGCCCTGCAGTGGCCCACGACGCCCACCGCCTGCGTCGGCGCGGCGCTGTGCTTCGGCTTGCGCCTGGCCGCGATCCGCTACGGCTGGCACCTGCCAACGGCGCGCGGGATCGAGCCGCCCGACGCCAGTGACCACAACCGCGACGGCCGCTGAACCCAAACGGGCAAATGCATGCACTACAATGGGGGCCAGCCACGCCCCCCATTGAATGACCATGAGCGCCACCGAACTGCCCTACCGTGCCACCCTGCTCGAAGCCTGCACCTGGCTCGAACAACAGACCGCATCGCCCTGGACCCTGGCACGCCTGCTGGAACACGCGGTCACGCCGTATGTCTGGCTCGACTACGACCCGGCCCACGCCGAGTTGTTTGGCGACGCGAATGGCGGTTATGCAGCGCCAATCTTCTTCCAGGACGACATCGCGCGCCTGATCGCCGGCAGCGACGACGTTTTGATGACGATGACCAAGGACGCCTACAAGATCGTAGCGCACCTGCCGCCGCCGGGTTTCAGACGCCCACTCGATGCGCTGCGGTTCCAGAAGAAGGACCTGACGCAGCTGGTGGCCAGGCTGGAACGCGAGGCGCAGGCGGCCATCGCTGCAGCGGCCGCGCCGCCACCGGAACCGAAAGCGCCGACCGAATCGGCCTTCGGCATCAACAAGGCGCAGGTATTGGAAGCGTTTGCCGCCCATGCGCGCATGGATCTGGGCGCGGCGCTCGACAATGCCATCGGCATCTTTGGTGACGATGGCGCGCGCGTGAAGGCCAGCGTGCGCAAGTCCAAACGCAACGCAGTCTGGAACCCGGTGACGCTGGCACTCGGCCTGCATGATCTCCACCGCGTACCACTGGGCCCGTTACGGCGCGCGTTCCAGGCCCACGACTTCCTGCTGGACTGGGAAGACGACTGGGAACAGTCGCTGCGCCTGCTGGGCAAGTAAATCAGGTCATGCGCGCGCCAGCAGGCGCCGCAGCTGCGCCGCCTGGTACGCGCCGAAGGTATCGCTGAACAGGCAGCGGATCAGCGGGTCGTCAACGACGTCGACGTCCAGCAGATCACGCTCGGCATCGGCATCGAAACGGGCGTCGTTGATGCGCATGTACATCGTGGTGAGCGACTCGCCCTGTTCAAGCGCGCCATACAGCCTGGCGGCCGGGATCTCCGTCGTCCAGCCAAGCGGGCCGGCCCCGGTCACGAGCGTGGCGACGTCACCAACGAGCAGGTAATCGAACACGCTCGCCTGGCCCTGGTGGTCATACACCGACAGCCGCCAGTAGCGCGGGCCGTCGAAGTAGCTTGAGGCTGCCTCCACCTCGCCGTATTTGGCAGGCACACCGGCGCGGCAGTAATCCACCACGCGCGCCATCTGCGCTTCGCTCAGGGCCGTAAAATGCAGTGCGATGGACGCGGTCGAAGGCGGCGCCGCATTGCCTTCATAAACGTAATCGACATCCTGCGGGCCCACGGGCATCAGCCACGCCAGCGGCGCTGCCGGCTCCAGCAGCGCGCCGTCCAGCCGCACGGACGTGCCGGGATCGAGCCGCACGATCGATGCCGCCGGCAGCGCCGCGCCGACCTCGCGCGCAAACTGCGCATAAGTGATCGGGAAGAACGCGCGGTTGTACCACGACCACGGCTCCTGCACGAACTGGCACGAACTGGGCACCACGTAGCGCGGCTGCAGCGCCTGCAGCTGCGCGATCCACTCGGGCGGCAGCTCGGGCGGCGCGGCCACGGCGCGCGATGGCGTGAGCACTTCGATTTCGCGCATTGTCTGGAACGGCCACAGCACCATGTCCCACGGCCCCAGTTCGACCAGCTGCGCCAGCGTGTCGTCGTCGATCCATGAATCGACGACATTGAGCACGTTCTGCCCGGCCGCCTGCACCTGGAACATCGAGTCGACATCGACGTCCATTGCCTCGCGCGGGGTGACGGTAAACGGGCCGACCGTGACGGGCGCGTTCAGGCGCAGCGGGTGCACGTGCGTGAAGCCGAGCTGGCGCACCATGTCGAACAACGCGTCGAAGATGCAGTAGATATACAGGGGCGTCGCGCGGTCGAGCAGATCGAGGCTGTCGAGCGAGCAGTGATCGTCATGGAAATGCGAGATGAAGACCGCGTCGAAACGCTGGCGGCGAATCGCCGCGACATCGAAGCGCACGTCCGGAAACGCATGGCAGTTGCGGCTGAACGGGTTCTCGAAGATGGTGTCGAAGGCGATCGTCGCGCCCTCGCACGCGAATACGTACCCCGCATGCAGGATGCGCGAAATGGTCAAGCTTGGCGTCGTCATTGGTCCCCCTTGGAGGCGGCATTTTACAGGGCGCGCTTCGGGCCGGCGCTTGTTGTGCCCAAACCGAACCGCTACACTGCACCACCCCAGCATTTCGAAAGTTAGCAGATGATTATGAGCCGCCCCGTTCCCCGCGCCCTCCTTGCCGTGTGCGCGTTGCTGGTCACCGCATGGGGCGCGCTGGCGCTGTGCTTCCAGCTGTCCAGGCCCGGCGGCTACGCCGCAGTCGCGCTCTGGTCGCTCGCCGGCCTGGCCGCCACCATCGCCATCGCGCGCGGACCGGGCAAGTGGCCTGGCGCCAGGGCGCTGGTCACCGGCGCCGTGGCGCTGGCCGTGCTGCTCGGCTGGTGGTGTTCGCTCACGCCATCGCACGACCGCGTGTGGGCCGACGACGTGTCGCGCATGCTCGTCTCGCGTGTCGACGGCGATCGCCTCGTGCTGCAGAACGTGCGCAATTTTGACTGGCGCACCGAAACGGATTACACGCCGCGCTGGGAAACGCGTGACTACGACCTCGCTGGCATCGTATCGGCCGACCTGATCCTGTCCTACTGGATGGGGCCACACATCGCCCACACGCTGGTAACGTTCGGGTTCAGGGATGGCAAACAGCTCGTGTTCTCGCTCGAGATCCGCAAGGAGCGCACCGAGACGTTCTCGGCGGTCGGCGGCTTTTTTCGCCAGTTCGAGCAGGTGATCATCGCCTCGGACGAGCGCGACCTGATCCGCACGCGCAGCAATGCGCGCGGCGAGCAGGTCTACCTGTACCGCCTGCGCGCCACACCGGCGCAGCTGCGCGCCGTGCTGCTGGCGTACCTGGAACGCGCCGAGGCGCTGCGCGGCCAGCCCGAGTTCTACAACACGCTCACCAGCAACTGCACGACGATCCTGTACGAACTGGCGCACCGCATTGCGCCCGACCTGCCGCTCGACTACCGGCTGCTCGCATCCGGCCACTTTGCCGAATATGCGTACGACCAGGACGCACTGACGCCGGGCGTGCCGTACGCGGTGCTGCAGCAGCGCGGCCACATCAACGCACGGGCGCGCCAGGCCGATATCGACGGCAGCGATTTTTCGCGCGCGATCCGCGTCGGCGTCCCCGGCATTCGCTGAGGACGATCACGCCACCTCTCGCGATAGTTGCCGCAAGTCAAATCAGGACCAAAGGCTTCCTCTAGTATCGGCAATGGTCGAACGCTGGAAGGAGGAAGCCATGGGTGTACGCTACAAGCAATTTCGCAGGTCGGTGAACGGGAGCGTCGCGGTCGAAATGGCGCTGATTCTGCCCCTGTTTCTGATCCTGCTGGCCGGGCCACTCTACATGGCACGTGCCGCGTGGTTCTACAGCGTGGGGCAGAAAGCGGCCCACGACGCGACGCGTTATATCGCGACTGCGACGCAAGCCGAACTGCGCACCCCTGGCGGCGGCTTCAACGAAGCACGTGTTCCCGCGATCGCCCGCTGGATCGCCCAACAGGAGCTGGGCGAACTCGTGCCGCTTACCGATGGCATTGCCATCACGATCCTATGCGACGGTGACGTGTGCAGTGCGCTGACGCCCACCCGGGTCCGCACCGGCGTGCAAATCACGTTGCACGACAATCTGTTCGGCGGCCTGACGATGGACTATCTGGGTTCTGCCGATATGACAATGAACAGCGACGTCACGATGCGCTATGTCGCCCAGTAACAATGCCTGCCCGGCGCGCCCGCGTCTGCAAGACGCGCCACATCTTGCAAAGCAGACCGGCGTCATCAGCTGGATGTTCGTGTCTGCCATGTTCGTCATCCTTGGGTTTCTCGCCCTGGCCCTTGACCTGTCCCTCGTCACCCACCGCAAGATGGAACTCCAGAATGTTGCCGACACCGTTGCGTTGTCGGCCGCGCATGAACTTGACGGGACTGCGACCGGCATCACCGACGCGCTGGAAATCGCCTCGCAGCGCTTTTTGCAAGGGAGCGACAGATTCACCTACCACTACGGCAAGGCCACGATGGCCTGGTCGGATGCTGCCGTCGAATTCGCCCGCAGCCCGTCCGGCCCGTGGCGACCGGTCGGCGAGGCCATGACCAACCCTGAGGATCTGCTGTACCTGCGAGTCGATACGGCAGGGCTGGATACCGAGTACGGGACGGTCGCCACCCTGTTCCTCTCGACCTTCACGGACATCCGTGACGCCTTCACCAGCGCCCGCGCCGTCGCCGGTCGTTCTGCCATCAAGGTCACCCCGCTTGGCATCTGCGCCATGCGTGACGAAGCACACCGCAACCATGGAGGCGAACTGGAGGAATTCGGGTTTCGCCGGGGCGTGAGCTACAACCTGCTGGACCTGAACCTGCCCGGCGCCACCACCGGTCAGACCTTCATCGTCAATCCGGTTGCGCAGGCCATGCCCATTACCGACGTCGCGACGCTGGCGCCGTTCGTCTGCACCGGCACGCTGGCCATGTCACGGCTGTCCGGTGGCACGGTCAAGGTCTCGGCATCGTTCCCGATCGACAAGCTCTGGCAGCAGCTCAATTCCCGCTTTGGTACCTACGGGACGGGTGCTACCGCATGCGATGCGCGCACGGCGCCCGCCGACATCAATATCAAGGAATTCACCTTCAACAGCGGCGCCTCCTGGATGGGCGCAACGCCCGCGGGGCAGTCAGCTGCGCTGCTGGCGACAACAGAGCGCCGGTGGACGATTGCAGGCCCCGATACGGCGCCCGCCGGCACCCTGGCCGCGCAGTTCGGTCCGCTCTGGTCGTACGCAAAGGCGGTCCCGTATGCATCGTATGCGAGCGCGGGTGCGCCGGAACCGGCAACCGGTTATGCAACCTATGACGTGACCAAATGGAGCACCCTGTACGCACCGGGTCAGCCGACCACCTCACTGACCACGCCCTATCCCGACAGCGCCGAGACACCGACGCCCTACTCCTACACGACCGGTACCCAATTTTACAAAGGACCATCGGCGAGTAACAAGAGTCTCGCCAACCGCCGCGTCCTGAACCTGCCCTTGCTCGCCTGCCCGATCACCGGGAGCGACGCCACGGTGCGTGGCATCGGCAAATTCTTCATGACCGTTCCCGCCACGCAGACCTCTCTGTACGGCGAGTTCGCAGGCCTGGCGATCGAGCAGTCCCTGGGCACCCGCATCGTCCTGTACCCCTGACGGATGGACCTGACATGACCCGCCAAACGCCAGAGCGGCAACGTGGTGTCGCCGCAGTCGAATTCGCCGTGGTGGCGGTGATCTTTTTCATGCTCTTCTTCGGCATCGTCGACATTCTCCGGGCACTCTATATCTGCAATATCCTGCAGGAGGTGACGCGTCGCGCGACAGCGCTGGCCGTCAACACCGACTTCACCGACGCGGCGGCGATGGCAAGGGTGCGCATGCAGGCCGTGTTCCGCACGACACCCGGCGTGCTTGCATTTGCCGATCCCATCTCCGACGACCACGTCAGGATCGATTATCTGCAGATCCCGGCGACGGCCAATCCCGTCCCGATCGGGACAGGATTGCCGGCAAGTCCCCAGCAAAACCGGATCAATTGCACGTCCAATCCCAACGCGGCCAACTGCATCCAGCTGGTCCGGGTGCGGATCTGCCTGCCTGGGGGCGCGAGCGATGTCTGCGACCCGGTGCCGTACCAGCCCCTGGCGTCGTTCGTCCCGTTTTCATTCGGCCTTCCCAGCGCAACCACCATCGCCCGGGCCGAGACCCTGGGCATGCCGCCCGGCGTGCCCGTGCCGGCCGGAGGCGGGTAGCGCTTACACGCCGTCGGCCGCTGTGGCGCCAGCCACACGCGAAATCGCGACCCGCGCGATGCGGCGCTCCTCGACCGCGACGACCTCGTAGCGCCAGCCATCGAGCTCGATGGCCTGGCCCGGTTCGGGCATCGACGCGAAGCGCGCCAGCAGGAAGCCGGCCAGCGACGTGTAATCGTCATCGCCCACCAGAGAATCGGTCTCGAGCACTTGTTCCAGCTGGTGCAGATCGGCTGCGCCGTCGGCTTCCCACAGGTCAGGGCCCTGCGGCCGGATCGCCAGTTGTTCGTCCTCGTCCGGGAACTCACCGGCAATCGCCTCCAGGATGTCCACCGGTGTCAGCAGGCCCTGGACGATCCCGAATTCATCCGTCACCAGCACCGGCTGGCCGTGTGCGCGCTTGAGCGTCTCCATCGCACCCAGCACACCAGCCGTGTCGGGCAGCAGGATCGGCGCGCGCACGATGCCGCTGTCGGGCGCGGCGTCGATGCGCCCGTGCAGCATCAGCGCACTGACCAGGTCCTTGGTGCGCGCAATGCCCACCAGCTGGTCCAGCTGGCCGCGAGCGACCGGCATGCCGCTATGGGGCGACGCCTGCAACTGGCGCAGGATGGTATCGGCATCGTCGTCCAGGTCGACCCAAGTGAGTTCCGAGCGCGGCGTCATGACCGAGCGGATCGACCGGTCGGCCAGCGCCAGCACGCCGCTGACCATATTGCGTTCTTCGGCGCCGAACGCTTCCGGCTCGGTGACCGGTTCGTCCTGCGGTTCGGCATCGGCATCGACGTGCGCGCGCTTCTTGCCGCCCATCAGGCGCAGCACCGAATCGGCGGTGCGGTCGCGCAGTGGCACGCGCGCTTCCTGCTTCAAAAAATTGCGGCGTGCGAACTGGTTCAGCGCCTCGATCAGGATCGAGAAACCGATGGCGGCGTACAGATAGCCTTTCGGGATATGAAAGCCCAGGCCTTCGGCAACCAGCGACAGGCCGATCATCAAGAGGAAGCTCAGGCACAGCACGACGACGGTCGGATGCGCATTGACGAAGCGCGTCAGTGGCTTGGAAGCCAGGATCATGACGCCGATCGAGATGATCACCGCGGCCATCATCACGTACAGGTTGTCGACCATGCCGACGGCGGTGATGACCGCATCGAGCGAGAACACGGCGTCGAGCACGACGATCTGCGCGACCACGGCGCCAAAGCCCGCGTACACCCGCGACTTCGTCTGCACGTGCGTAACGCCTTCCATGCGTTCATGCAGTTCGACGGTGGCCTTGAACAGCAAAAATACGCCACCCAGCAGCAGGATCAGGTCGCGGCCGGAAAACGCCATTGAGCCGAGCGCAAACAGCGGCGTCGTCAGCGTGACGAGCCACGAGACGATCGTGAGCAGGCCAAGACGCATCAGCATGGCGAGAGACAGGCCGATCAGGCGCGCCTTGTCGCGCTGGTGCGGCGGCAATTTGTCCGCCAGGATGGCGATGAAAATCAGGTTGTCGATGCCCAGGACGATTTCCAGGACAACGAGCGTGAGCAGACCCGCCCAGATGGTGGGGTCGAATAGCCATTCCATGTATTACCTCTTGTTTGAATC
Organism: Massilia aurea; assembly: GCF_024753205.1. Lineage (GTDB taxonomy): Bacteria > Pseudomonadota > Gammaproteobacteria > Burkholderiales > Burkholderiaceae_D > Telluria > Telluria aurea. The sequence continues at coordinate 360,862 of NZ_JANUGZ010000001.1, forward strand.
AGTGTGAACGTGCAGTTGCATCACGCCGCAAAGGCGCGCAGCAGGGACATGTCGCAAAAGCGGCACAGGCAGGCGTCACACCGCGCGCGGTGGCTTGAACAAGGGGTGCCAGGACCGGCTGGCATGGGACAGGAATGGGGGTGCGAGCGCGCCGCCGCGCACATCGGCCAGGCGCAGCGAGAGCTCTTCGTTGATGGTGTCGTGCACGTCGGCGCCGGCCGGCGGTTCATCGGGATCGATGTCGCAGCTGGACTGGCAGTCGTAATTATCGGGCAGGTAGGCGTCGGCGAAGACGGGTGCGGATGCCAGTTGCACCATCGGCGCGGCGTCGGCAGCGCGCTGCGATGGCGCGGGCGGCAGCATCGCGGATGCGGCCATGGCCAGGGCAAACATGTTCAGGGGGAGCAGCAAGATCAGGCAGATGACGAATACTCGTCTCATATACAGCGGGGAAGTCAATGACCCGCTCATTCTAGCATGGCCCGCGCACGCCATTCGTGCGCGCCACACGCACGGCAGCCCTCTTGTACAATGGCCGCCACCTTACCCACCGGCCCTGCCGGGAAGCACCCGATGCACACATCTGCCCAGCGCATGAGCGCGCTGCTCGACTATCTCGTCGAGCAGGCCAAAGACATAGACCCTTCCGCGTTCACGCTCGCGAAAGTCACCGAATTCAAGAAAACCTTTACCGACCTGGCGACGCTGCCGTGGATCGAGTTCAACGTCGAGACCGAGCAGGATGACCTGTGGCTGCGCGTGCACCGGCTCGAGTCCACATCGCCGCCGTTGCTGGCCGATCCGGCGCTGGCGCCATACCTGCTGATCGGCGGGGACCCGTCGGGCAATCCGCCGGCGCTCAATGACGCCACGCTGGCAGACGCCCGCCATGAAGACGCCGCCCATGCCACCGACGACCAGGCGAAGCAGCGCGTTGAAGAACGCGATGCAGAGCGCCGCGCCCGCGTCGCGCAGGGGCTGGCTGCCTACCTGCCGCCGTGGCAGGAGTGGGCGGCGCGCGAGCGCCCGCGCCGCCAGGTGATCACGCTGTATGCGGACCTGTTCGCTCTGAAGGCCAGGCTCGAATCCGAAGAAGCGGCGCGCCCGCTGGAACTGGTCTGGGGCATGGGCCTGTCGTCGTGGCAGATGCGCACCCCCGCGCCTGTCGACTTCCATTACCCGCTCATCACGCAGGCGCTGGAAATCGACATCGACCCGACCTCACACGCCATCGGCCTGCGGCCCCGCCAGCTCGACGCGCACCTGGAACTCGATGCGTTCGCGGCCTGCGGCGTACCTGGCATCGGCGACGTCGAACGTGCGGCACGCAGCCTGCTGGCCGCGCGCGGCGACAGCACGCTCTCGCCGTTCGCACCCGAGATGATCGAGCCGATCCTCAAGCTGATCGCCGGCCAGATCAGCGCCGATGCGCGCTACGACATGGCCGCCACACAGGCGCCGCCCCCTGGCGAGCGCCTCGTCGTCACGCACGGCTGGGTGATCTTCGCCCGGCCGCGCGCGACGCACTTCCTGATCGACGACATCGCGCGCCTGAAAGACCGTGTGGACGACGCCGAAGCGCTGCCGGACGGGCCGCTGAGCCTTGTCACGCCGCCCGGCAGCGCGGTGCTCGAGCACGAGCCGATCGCGTTTCGCGGCCTGTCCGGCGGCGCGGTCAATGCCGGCGAACCGCGCGAGCTGTACTTCCCGCTGCCGTACAACCGCGAGCAGGAAACCATCGTCCAGCAACTGGAACGTTCGCCCGGCGTCACGGTCCAGGGTCCGCCCGGCACCGGCAAGACGCACACGATCGCCAACATCATCAGCCATTACCTGGCCTCGGGCAAACGCATCCTGGTCACGTCCAAGGGCGAGCCGGCGCTGAAGGTCCTGCAGGAGAAGATTCCCGAATCGATCCGGCCGCTGACCGTTGCCCTGCTCTCGGGCGACAAGGAAGGCATGCGCCAGTTCCAGGCGTCGATCGAAGCGATCATCCACACGCTGTCGCATCTGAACCCGCAGCTCGAGACCGAGGCGATTGCCGCGTGCCGCGTCGCGCTCGACCGCGCGCACGCCGAAACCGCCGCCATCGACACCCGCATCGACGAGATCGCGCATGCGCAACTGGCCGCCGTCAGTGTCGATGGCGTCGAGATGCGCGCGCAGAAGATGGCCGAACTGGTCATCGACGGCAGGGAGCGTTTCGGCTGGTTCGACGACGACCTGTCGCTGGCCCCGCACCACGCGCCGCCATTCGGCGACGAACAGGCGATGGGATTGCGCGAGGCGCGGCGCCGGCTCGGCGCAGATCTGGTGTACTGCAATGCGCGGCTGCCAGCGGCCGACGCCCTGCCATCGGCGCAGGCCATTGGCCGTCTGCACGACACGCTGCTGGCCATGCGCGACATCGAGCGCGACGAAGCCAGCGGCGCGCTGCCGCCGCTGCGCGCGACCACGCCCGACGTGTTTGCCGCGGCACAGGCGTTGCAGACGGCGCTGGCCGGTGCGATTGCCACCGCTGCCGAGGTCGAAGCCTCGGGCGTCGACTGGGCGCACGCCGTGCGCCTTAAATCCCGCCAGTCACAGTTCGTCACCGAGCGCGGCGCGTTCGAGGCGCTGCTCCCCGAGATGGATGCGCTGCTGCGCGCACGCGCCGAATTCATGCAGCGCCCCGTCACGGCGCCGACCGAAGCACTCGGCAATCCAAAAGCCGTCGACGCCATCAACCGCGCGGTCGAGACGGGCAAGCCGTTTGGCCTGCTGTCATTCGGCGGCGGCGACGTCAAACAGCTAATTGCCGCGATCCGCGTGGCCGGCCTGGCGCCAACCTCCAGCGACGACTGGGCCCACGTGCAGCGTTACGCCGCGCTGCAGAACCGCCTGCACTCGTTCGCCGTGCGCTGGAATGCGTTTGCGCCCGACCTGTCGCTGCCGGTCCTGGTGGCCGACGTGGCGCAACTGCGCGCCATCGAGCAGATCCTGACCACCGCCCGCGCTGCGCATGCCCAGGCAACGACGCACGACGTGCAGTTGCCGAGCCTGGCCAAGGCCGTGTTCAGTCAGCCGCCGACGAACGACCTGCTGGGCCGCGAGGCCGATCTGCTGCGCGTGCGCGACTACCTGGCGCGGCACCTGGCGCGCGCCAATCTCGAACAGGCCCGCACCGCCATGGCCGCGCTGCATGGCTTGCTGGCCGGCGCCGATGGCCCGGTCGGCGTGCGTCTGCGTGACTTCGCCGGGCAGACGCTGGGCACACCTGGCCTGGCGGCCGACACGGTCAGCGCCGACTATGCGGCCCTGCTCGCGGAGCTGCGCCGCATAGCTGCGCTGGCGCCCGACCTGGCCGCCGTGCGCGAGTTTGCCGAACAGGTGGCGCAGCATGGCGCGGCGCGGCTGGCAACACGCTTGATGACCATCCCGGTCGACGCCCACGGCGACGACGCCGTATTCCCGGTGCGCTGGCGCGATGCCTGGACCTGGGCGCGCCTCACGAGTTACCTCGACGGCATCGATGCCCGCGACGAGATGCTGGGCCTGGCCGAGCGCCGGCACGAACTCGAACGGGGCCTGGCGCGCCTGTACGAACAACTGGTGTCGAAATCGTCCTGGCTGGCCACGCGCCGCCTGGCCGGCCAGAACGTGCTGAGCGCGCTGGAAACCTACCGCACGTCGATGCGCAAACTGGGCAAGGGCACCGGCGTGAATGCAGGCCGCTACCGGCGCGACGCACAGGAAGCGATGGTCAATGCGCAGGCCGCCGTGCCATGCTGGATCATGAGCCACGCCCGCGTGTCCGAAACACTGCCGGCCAACCTTGGGGCGTTCGACCTCGTCATCGTCGACGAGGCCAGCCAGTCCGACCTGTGGGCGCTGCCGGCGGTCCTGCGCGGCAAGCAGCTCCTGGTGGTTGGCGACGACCGCCAGGTTTCGCCCGAAGCGGGCTTTGTCTCGGCCGCCAAGATCACCGACCTGCGCCGGCGCTTTCTGGCGGGCCAGCCATTCGAAGCGGTGCTCACGGCCGACATGTCGCTGTACGATATCGCCTCGACCGTGTTTGCCGCCTCGAAGGTCATGCTGCGCGAGCACTTCCGCAGCGTCGCGCCCATCATCGCCTACAGCAACCGGGTGTTCTACAAGGGTTTCATCCAGCCGCTGCGCATTCCCAAGGCGTCCGAGCGGCTCGATCCGCCGCTGATTGACGTGTTCGTGGCCAACGGCTACCGCGAAAACAAGGGCCTGAACCGCCCCGAGGCCGAATTCATCGTGGCCGAAATCGACGCCATCCTGCGCGATCCGGCCTATGCCGGGCGCACGCTGGGCGTGGTGTCGCTGCTGGGGCCCGAACAGGCGCAGCTCATCGACAAGATGGTAAGGTCACGCTGCGACATGGCCGAACTGGTCAAGCGCAACTTCGCCTGCGGCGACGCGCGTCTGTTCCAGGGCAGCGAGCGCGATATCATGTTCCTGTCAATGGTCGCCGACAGCAAGCAGCACCACGCGCTGTCCGGCGTGCAGTTCGACCAGCGCTTCAATGTCGCCGCCTCGCGCGCGCGCGACCGCATGTACCTCGTGCGCTCGGTGAAGCTCGAAGAACTGTCCACGCTCGATTTGCGCCGCACGCTGGTCGAACACTTCGCCAAGCCGCTCGAAGCCAATGAGGAAGCAACAAGCCTGATCGAACTGTGCGAATCTGGTTTCGAGCGCGATGTGTACACGGAGTTGTTCGAGCGCGGCTACCGCGTCATTCCGCAAGTGCCGGCGGCCGGCTACCGCATCGATATGGTGGTGGAAGGCGCGCACGACCGGCGTCTGGCGATCGAGCTTGATGGCGACGACTTCCATGGGCCGGACCGGTGGCAGGCCGACATGGGCCGCCAGCGCGTGCTCGAACGCGCCGGCTGGACGTTCTGGCGCTGCTTCGCGTCGACCTGGTCGCTGCAGCGCGCGACGATCCTGGCCGAGCTGCTGGCGCGCCTGGCGGCGATGGGCATCGAGCCGCTCGGGGCCATGGCGCGCACGCCGCTGCTGGTCGAATACCGCGAATGGGGGCGTGATGCGGTGACCAGCATCGATCCGGACATCAGAACCGATGCTGCATCCCCAGCATGATGCCGGTCTGGTTGTCCGACACGCCGGTCACGCCGCCATCTTCGGTCGAGTCGCGCGTCACGCCGATCGGCACGCCGCCATCTGCCTTTGCATAGGACACGGTGGCATACAGGTTGGTGCGCTTGGTCAGCGTGTACCGGGTACGGACCACGAACATCAACGGATCGGCCTCGGTGTCGCTGGCGTTGACGCCGTTCTTGACGTTGATGTAGTAGACCACGCCGGTCACGTCGACCATTGGCGTGAGGTCGACGTTCGCGCCGGCCCACCACGTGTCGGCGCGCACCTGGCTGCCAACCGGCCGCTCGAGCCTGTAATTGCGCAGGCCCAGTTTGAGGTCGGCGCCTTTCGATAGCTCGTAGGCCAGGCCTGCGTGATACACCCTTGAGATGGAGCGGGCGATTGCCGTGCCAGTCACGCCGTTTACGCGCTCTGCTGTGAGCACGTAGCGCAGGCCGCCAACCTGGTGCGCGGCGCCAACCGCGAGTTTGCGGCCATCGGCATTGCTTTCCTGCGATTCGCCGGCGCCGAACGATGCGCCGATCTTCACGCCACCGAACTCGCCCTGGTATTTCACCATATTGTCGAACGCGGTCGTCATGCCGTATTTGCTGCCCAGTGTGCCGCCGCCCGTCGACGCCCACGAGTAGCGCGGTGCGTAGCCCATCGGGTCGAACGGGCTGATGAAGTCATACACAGTCGTAAACGAGCGGCCGATGATCACACGGCCGAACTTGCCTTCAAGACCGACGTTGGCCTGGCGGCGAAACAGCGGGCCATCGATTTCCCCGGTGTCCGACAGCACAGGTGACTCGAACTGGAACACGGCTTTCAGCCCCCCGCCCAGGTCTTCGCTGCCGCGAAAACCGAAGCGCGAATTGTTCGAGCCGCCCGAGGAGACGCGCAGCGAGTTGCCGCCCGATTCCTTTGCATTCGTCACGTATTCGATGCCGGTATCGAGCAGGCCGTAGACCTGCACACTGGTCTGGGCCATGGCGCTGCCACTCACCGCTGCGGCGATGGCCGCTGCGAGCATTGTCTTGTTCATTCTCGTCTCCACTATTTTTGGTATGCGTCCGATATTTTGCATATCGGCGCCCAATAATGCAGTTAGAAGTTTCCAACGTCAACACGCCGGACGGAATTTAACGCTGGAATTTACTTGTAGTGGCGACAATGCATCAGATACGCAAAGGATTCCTAAAAAACATTGAAATAGAAAAATCTGCACGAATCCGATTGCATAAAGACGCATCCAAATGCAATATAGAGATGCAATCGACAAAAACGCGCGCCCTTGGTGGCGGGCCCAACACCGGAGACACAAGACATGCACCCCTTCAAGCAACCTTTGCTGATGAGCGCCCGCGCGCTCGCCATCGGCGCCCTGCTCGCCTGCACCGCGCCAGCCATGGCACAAGCCCCGCTGGAACTGAAGATCATTGCCCCGGCCGGTCCGGGCGGTGGTTGGGACACGGCGTCGCGCTCGCTGCAGCAAGTCATGCTGTCGTCCGGCGCGGCGAAGAACGTCCAGGTGATCAATGTGCCTGGCGCCGGCGGCACAGTTGGCCTCGCACAGTTCGTCAACGGCGCCAAGGGCGACGGCAAGCAGGTCATGACGATGGGCATCACGATGCTCGGCGCCGTGCTCACTAACCGCTCGCCAGTCGGCCTCGACACCGTGACGCCGATCGCGCGCATTACCGCCGATCCGCTCGTCATCGTGGTGCCGGCCAACTCGCCGCACAAGACCATGAAAGACCTGGCCGCGGCCATCAAGGCCGACACGTCGCGTGTCGTCTGGGCCGGCGGTTCTGCCGGCGGCGCCGACCACATCCTGGCCGGCCTGGTCGCGCGCACCGTGGGCGGCGATGTGCGCAAGCTGAACTACGTGCCATTCTCGGGCGGCGGCGAAGCGCTGGCCGAGATGCTGGGCGGCCGCGTCACTGCTGGCGTCTCGGGCTACAACGAGTTCGAAAGCATGATCAAGGCGGGCAAGCTGCGCATACTGGCTGTCGCTTCCGGCCAGCGCGTCCCTGGCATGAACGTGCCGACGCTCAAGGAACAAGGCATTGACGCGGAACTCGTCAACTGGCGCGGCATCGTTGCCGGCCCCGGCATCACGCCGCAGCAGCGCCAGGTACTCTCCGCTGCGGTCGAGAAAACCCTCAAGTCGCCTGAGTGGAGCAAGATCCTCAAGATGCGTGGCTGGGAAGCTGCGTACCTGCCACCTGACCAGTTTGCGGCATTCATGAAAACCGAACAGGCGCACGTCAAGGGCATCCTGGTCTCGATCGGCCTGGCCAAATGAATCCGGGCGCTCCTCGCAAGGTCGCCGCCTGGCGCGCGCCGCTGCTGGTAGGCGTCGGCTTGCTGGGCCTGGCCAGCCTGACCATGTTCGACGCGATGCGCGTAGCATCCGGCGTTGGCCCGGGTGTCGGCCCATCCGCCGCGATGCAGCTGATCGCCCTGATGCTGGGCGCCCTGGGCGTGGCGCACCTGGTCCAGGCGATGCGCGCCAAGCGCACCGCTGCCGTGCGTGAAATCGAAGGTACGGCCAATCTGCGTTCGCTGGCCTGGGTACTTGGTGGCCTGGTGCTGCAAATCGTCACGCTTGCGATCGGCGGCGGGTTCATCCTGTCGTCGGCCATCCTGTTTACCGCGACCGCCTGCGGCTTTGGCCGTTCGCTCAAGTCGTGGGGACCGGTGTATGGCCTGCTCATGAGCAGCATCGTCTACCTGTTCTTTACGAAAGCGTTGTCGCTGTCGCTACCGATGGGTCCATTAGAGCAACTGCTGGGATAAACATTCATGGATACACTTTCACTTCTCGCCGATGGCATCTGGGTGGCAATGCAACCCGGCAACCTGCTGTTCGCCGCCGTTGGCGTACTGCTCGGCACGCTCGTGGGCATCCTGCCTGGCATCGGACCAGCGCTCACCGTTGCACTGCTGTTGCCCGTGACGTTCAAGCTTGACCCGACCGGCTCGATCATCATGTTCGCCGGCATTTACTTTGGCGGCATGTATGGCAGTTCGACCACCGCCATCCTGATCAACACGCCGGGCGAAGCAGCATCGATTGCCACCGCGATCGAAGGCCACAAGATGGCCCTGGCCGGCCGCGCCGGTCCGGCACTGGCCACGGCCGCCATCGGCTCGTTCGTTGCCGGCACCATCGCCACCATCTGCCTGGCGCTGCTGGCGCCAGGCATCGTCGACCTGGCCGTGCAGTTCGGGCCATGGGATTATTTCGGCCTGATGGTCGTCGCATTCGTGACGGTGTCGGCCACCTTCGGCAGCTCGGTGCTGCGCGGCTTGACGAGTCTTGGCCTTGGCCTGTTCCTCGGACTGGTCGGTATCGACAAGCTCACCGGCCAGGCCCGCCTCACGTTCGATACGCCGACGCTGATGGACGGGGTCTCGGTCACCACGCTGGCCGTCGGCCTGTTCGCGATGGGCGAGGCACTGTTCGTCGCATCACGCTACACGGGCGCGGCGGAGAAGATCCAGGCACTGCGCGGCTCGTTGTGGATGTCGCGCGCCGACTGGAAAGCGTCGTGGAAGCCGTGGCTGCGTGGCACGCTGCTGGGCTTCCCGATCGGCGCGCTGCCGGCCGGCGGCGCTGAAGTGCCAACGCTCCTGTCGTACACACTGGAACGCAAATTCTCGAAAAACCCGGAACAATTCGGCAAGGGTGCGATCGAAGGTGTGGCAGGCCCGGAAGCGGCCAACAACGCGTCGGCCACCGGCACGCTGGTGCCGCTGCTGGCCCTCGGCCTGCCCACGTCGGCCACGGCCGCGATGATGCTGGCCGGTTTTCAACAATATGGCCTGACGCCCGGCCCGCTGCTGTTTACAACCAACCCCGAAATGGTCTGGGGCCTGATCGCCAGTTTCCTGATCGGTAACCTGATGCTGCTGGTGCTCAATCTGCCGCTGGTGGGCCTGTGGGTCAAGCTGCTGACGATTCCGCAAGCTTGGCTGTACGGCGGCATCCTCGTCTTTGCCGCGATGGGCACGCTGGCCGCCAATCCGTCGACGACAGAGCTGACGATGCTGGTCGTGTTTGGCCTGACCGGCTACCTGATGCGCTGCCTGGATTATCCCGTCGCGCCAATGGTGGTGGGCCTGATCCTGGGCCCGATGGCAGAGAACCAGTTCCGCCGTGCGCTGCAGGTGAGCATGGGCGACTACTGGGTCTTCTTCAAGCATCCCGGTTCGGCCACGCTGCTGGCCATTGCCGTGATTGCCCTGCTGGCGCCGCTGCTGTTCAAGAGCCTGCGCAAATTCCGGGCCAGCGAGGATTGAGACCATGACGACACCCGCTGCCACTTCCCCGGCGTATCTCGATCACGCCGGCGAGCGGCTGCGCATGGTCGACCTGCCCGGCGGGTTCGGTGAGCGTCTTTACCAGCTGCCCGTCGTACTACGGCTGCTGCTGGAAAACATCCTGCGCAACAGCGCCGGGGACGAACGCCAGGCCGGTATCGACGCCATTTTCGGCTGGCTCGAACACCGCACGAGCCAGGCCGAGATCGCGTTCCAGCCCGGGCGCGTCCTGATGCACGACACCACTAGCACCCCGGCGCTGGTGGACATCGCCGCCATGCGCAACGCGCTCGACGAAGCGGGCTGGCATCCGGCGCTGCTCAATCCCGGACTCCCCGTCGATATCTCGGTGGACCACTCGCTGGCCGTTGAATTCTTTGGCCAGCGCGACGCCGTCGAGCGCAATCTGCAACTGGAAATGCGCCGCAACCGCGAGCGCTATACCTTCCTGCGCTGGGCCTCGAACGTCATGAAGGGCGTGCGCATCCACCCGCCCGGCACCGGCATCATGCACACGATCAATCTCGAACAACTGGCCACCGTCGTCACGACCGAAGAACGTGGCGGTGAGCGCTGGGTGGTGCCGGACGTGATGATCGGCACCGACAGCCACACACCGATGATCAACGGGATCGGGGTGCTGGGCTGGGGCGTCGGCGGCCTGGAAGCGCAGACGGTCATGTTCGGCATGCCAACGATGTTGCGGGTGCCGGATGTGATCGGCGTGCGCCTGAGCGGACGACTCGGCGCCGGCGCCATGGCCACCGACCTGGCGCTGACCGTCACGCAGCGCCTGCGCCAGATCGGCGTGTCGGGCGAATTCGTCGAGTTCTTCGGGCCCGGCGTATCGACACTGAGCGCAGGCGAACGCGCCGTGCTCGCCAATATGGCGCCCGAGTACGGCGCCACGACAGGCTTCTTCCCGGTCGATACCCAGACGCTGACCTATCTCGCGCAAACGAATCGCTCGCCAGAGCAATGTGCATTGGTCGACGCCTACTGCCGCCGCAATGGCTTGTGGTTCGATCCCGACGCGCAGCCGGTCTACACCCGGACGATCGAGATCGACCTGGACCAGGTCGCGATCCACGTCGCCGGGCCCAAACGGCCGCAAGACCTGCTGGCGTATACAGAGACTGCCGCCGCGCTGGCGGCGCTCGGCTTCACGCCCGCAACCCCGGTCACTGGCGCAGGCGCCGGCATGCCGCGCCATCCGGTGGTCATCGCTGCCATCACCAGCTGCACCAACACATCCGATCCGGGTCTGCTGGTCGCTGCCGGCCTGGTGGCGCGCCGCGCGCGGGCGCTGGGCCTGAAGGTGCCAGCCTGGGTCAAGACCTCGCTCGGCCCCGGCTCCCCTGCCGCTGCCACCTATCTTGAACGGGCCGGCCTGCTCGATGACCTGTCGTTTGTCGGCTTCGACATCGTCGGCTACGGCTGCACAACCTGCATCGGCAATTCCGGCGCACTGCCAGACGCAGTGCAACAGGCGCAGGCGCGCGGCGAGATCAAGCCGGTCGCCGTCTTGTCGGGCAACCGCAATTTCCCGGGCCGCGTGCATCCCGACCTGGACCTGGGCTTTTTGATGTCACCGCCCCTGGTGATCGCCTTTGCGCTGGCAGGCAATGCCGAGATCGACCTCGGGCGCGAGCCGGTACAGATCACGCAGGCTGGCCAGCCGGTCTACCTGAAGGATCTGTGGCCGAGCCGCGCTGAAGTCGAAAGTCTGGTCCGCGAGGGTTTGCAGGCCGACGACTTCCCGCGCGCCTTCGCCCGCGCCAGCCTGAACCCGGTCTGGCATGCGCTCAAAGTTCCGGCAACCGCCCTGTATCCGTGGGACCCGGCATCGACCGCCCTGCGCCGTCCGCCGTTCGCGTCGTTCACCGAGCGCAGCCTGCTCGGTCACTACACGGCGTATCCGCTGATGGTGCTGGGCGACGACATCACGACCGACCATATTTCACCGGCCAGCGCGATCCCCAAAGACAGCTTCGTCGCCGACTTTCTGGTGGCGCAAGGCGACGACCGCGATGACCTGAACGTGTTCGCCTCGCGCCGCGGCAACTGGGAAGTGATGGTGCGCGCCGCGTTCTACAGCAAATCGCTGCGCAATCTGCTGCTGCCATCGGCGCCGGTGGGCCAGACCCTGCACGTCCCGAGCGGCGACGTGGCGCCGATCTTCGAGGTGGCCGATCGTTATCGCAAAGCGGGCGACCCGGTGGTGCTGGTGGCCGGTGAACGCTACGGCACCGGTTCATCGCGCGACTGGGCCGCCAAAGGCCAGCGTCTGCTGGGCGTGCGCGCGGTGCTGGCATCGAGCTTTGAACGCATCCACCGCTCGAACCTGATCGGCATGGGCATCCTGCCGCTGCGCCTGCCGGCTGACCGGTCACCGGCGCTGCTGCAGATCGCGCCGGGCGACCGGATCGAGGTGGACGCCGCGCCCGATACGCTGCAGCCGCGCATTGCCATCGCCGTGCGCATTCACCGTGCGGCCGGCGGTGTCGACTCGTTCACTGCCATGGCGGCCGTGGAAACGCGGCTCGAGACCGAGTTGCTGCGCCAGGGCGGGGTCATTCCCTACATTCTCGAGCAAACGATCATGCAGAAGGACCGATCCTGACAGCGGCCATGTCGCCGGCATGGGTCACAAGCCCCAACCGATGGTGAATATAAACGTGGACACCTCCATTCCCAGGCAGATCATCGCCCTGATCAAGAGCGAAGCATGGCCCGTCGGCAGCCATTTGCCGGCGCAGATGCTGGCCGACCGCCTGCGCGTATCGCGCCAGCCCGTCAACAGCGCTCTGGCGCTGCTGCACGAAAAAGGCGTCTTGATGCACGAGCGCAACCGCGGTTACTTCGTGGCGCAGGAACTCCTCGCACCACTCGACGATATCGTGGCCGGGCTGGGCCTGGCCGAATCCGACATCGTCACGAGCGTCTACTTCCAGATCGCCGACGACCTGCTCAAGCACGAATTACCGCTCGCCTGCCCCGAACAACTGATCCGCTCGCGCTATGGTCTGACGGCGGCGCAAGCCAATGCCGTGCTGGCTCGCATCGTCAGCGAAGGCTGGGGCGAACGCAAATTCGGCTATGGCTGGACGTTCTCGACGATGCTGACCACGCCCGACAGCCTGCTGCAGTCGTACCGGCTGCGACTGGCGCTCGAACCGGCCGCGCTGCTGGAACCGGGCTTCAGACTCGAACGGAAGGTGCTCGAACAGTGCCGCGCCACCGAACGCCACCTGCTCGCCGGCGGCATCGACACCGCCACGACGGACGAATTGCACATCCGGGGCGTGCGTTTTCACGAAAGCCTGGTCGAAGCATCCGGCAACCCGTTTTTCATCGACACGATCAAACGCGTCAACCGCGTGCGCCGCCTGATGTCGTACCGCTCGATGAAGCAGCGTGACCGTTATCCGGAACACTGCCGGCAGCACCTGTACATCCTTGACCTGCTCGCGCAGGAGAAAAACGAGGACGCATCGAATTTCATGCGCGAGCATCTTGTGCACACGCTCGACTCGATGGCGAAGATCGAGAATATCCTCCAGACCGGCAATCTTCCCTCACCCTGAGCCCCGACCATGAAACTGACCGCTTCCCTCCGTTCGGCCTTCACCCCCACCGGCACGCTGCGTGCCGCGATCAATCTGGGCAATCCGATTCTCGCCCGCCGCGACGCCGACGGCGCCGTGCGCGGCGTTTCAGTCGATCTGGCCACACGCTTTGCCGCGCTGCTTGGCGCGGAGCTGGAACTGGTCGTGGTCGATGCTGCCGGCAAATCGGTGGACGTGGTGCTGGCGGAACAGGCCGACATCGGCTTCTTCGCCATCGATCCGCTGCGTGGCGAGCATATCGCCTTCACCGCCCCTTACGTGCTGATCGAAGGCTACTACCTGGTGCGCAACGATTCACCGTTGGGCGCCAACGACGAGGTCGATGCCGCCGGCCACCGCGTCGTGGTCGGCAAGGGCAGCGCCTATGATTTGTACCTCACACGTACCCTGGAGCACGCGCAGATCGTGCGCTCGCCAACGTCGCCGACCGTGGTCGACACGTTCATCGAGCAAGGCGCCGACGTGGCGGCCGGCGTACGCCAGCAACTCGAAGCCGATGCGCGGCGCCTGGGCGGCCTGCGTTTGCTCGGCGAACGCTTCATGGTCATCCAGCAGGCGATGGGCACACCAAAGAGCCGGGGCGAGGATGCCGCAGCATTTCTGGCGCATTTCATCGACACCATGAAAGCCAGCGGTTTTGTGGCCGAGGCGCTGGCGCGCCATGGCATCGAAGGTGCATCGGTTGCACCAGCGCGTTGAGATGCTTACTGAGGAAACGCCACCGTCACCACACAGCCTTGACCATCTGCCTTCCGGGCAATCATGACCGTGGCCCCGTGCTGGTCGGCGATCTGGCGCACGATGCTCAGCCCCAGGCCGGCGCCCGACTTGCCACCGGGCCGTAGCCGGTAATAGGGACGGAACACGTTTTCCGTTTCCTCGTCCGGCACCGGGTCGCCATCGTTGGACACACGCAGCAGGCATTGGCCCTCGCTGCAATCGATGGCCACGTCGATGTCGCCGCGCGCCAGGCCATGCCGGGACGCGTTTTCGATCAGGTTGCGCAGCAGCTGCTGCAGGCGGTACGGGTCGCCCTGCACGCTGCAATCGTGCGTGGCGGACAAGCCGAGTGACTGGCCGCGCCGGTCGAGCAAGGGTTCCTGCAGCGCCATCACGTCGCGGCAGACTTCGGCCAGCGAAACCTGGCGCTGCAACTGCATGTCGGTGCCGGACGCGAGCCGGCTGAACGTCAGCAGCTGCTCGGCCAGCTGCGTCGTGCGTTCGAGCGCCCCCACCGCCTCGCCAAGCGACGCATCGCACTCGGCCTGATTGGCCGCGCGCAGCGCATTCTGCACATGCAGCTGCACCGCCGCAATCGGCGTGCGGATCTCGTGCGCCGCCGCATCGATGAATTGCTGCTCACGCTCGAACGCCGCAGCGACCCGCTGCAACAGGCTGTTGAGTTCATCGACCACCGGCGCCAGCTCGCGTGGCAGGTCGGGTAGCTCGACGGGCTCGAGCGACTCCGGCTCGCGCCGGGCTATCGCATCGGCCAGCGTGCGCAGCGGCGCCAGGTTCGTCGCCAGCACCAGGTTGACCGCCAGCACCAGCAGGATGCCGCCGATGATGACGGGCGCCAGCACCGACGCGCCGAGCTGCTCGACCATCTCTTCGCGCACCTCGTCCTTCTCGGCCACGACCACCCACACATGGCCCGATTTGAGGGCAAACACCTGCCACAGGGTCTCGCCCAGCAGCTTGCTGGTATAGCCTGCCGCCAGGGGCCCGAGCGGCGCTTCCGGCGCCGACGCCGAGCGGGCCAGCAGGCGCCCGTCGGCGTTCCAGACCTGGAAGGCGATCTTGTGTTCGTACGGGTGGCCATACGGCGTTGCGCCGCCCGAGTAGCCGAGCCCCTGCGGAATCGGGACCACGATGGGCGCGCCGATGGTGGCCGTCTCGAGCTGGTGGGCGACCAGCGTTTCGAGCACGCGCGCCGAACTGGCCAGGCGCGCGCTGAAGAATTCTTCGGACTCGTAGCGGGCAAACCAGTGGGCTGCCAGCGAGATACCCCCGAGAATCAGGAGCATGCACGCCATCGTGCGCACGATCAGGCGCCTGCGGATCGAATAGCGACGCCCGCTCATGCAGCTGGATTCCCGATGCGGTAGCCAAGCCCGCGCACCGTCTTGATAAGGTCAGGGTCAGTCTTGCGCCGCACATGGTGCACGTAGACGTCGATGGCATTGCTGGCCACGCCCTCGCCCCAGCCGTACAACGACGCTTCGAGTTCGCTGCGGGTAAACACCTTGTTGGGCTGCTCGACGAGCCGCCGAAGCAGCATGAATTCGCGGTGCTGCAGATCGATCGGCTGGTTTTTCCAGCTGACCGCCATGCCCGCGAGATCCAGCGCCAGATCGCCAAAACGCAGCTGGTTGACCGACAGGCCGGCGCGGCGCCGTTCCAGTACCCGCACCCGCGCCAGCAATTCATCGACATCGAACGGCTTGATCAGGTAATCGTCGGCGCCCAGGTCGAGTGCGACGATCCGGTCGCGCACCGCATCGCGCGCCGACAGCACCAGCACCGGCACGGCGTTGCCAGCGCGCCGCACCCGGGCCAGCACATCGATGCCGTCCAGGCGCGGCAGGCCGAGGTCGAGGATGGCCAGGTCGAACGCATTGTGTTCCAGCGCGGCGACCGCCGCCACGCCGTCGCCCACGTGCTCGACCGTGTAACAGGCCCGCCCGAGGGCGAGCTTCAGGCCCGAAGCCAGCGATTCGTCATCTTCGACAAGTAGTATTCGCATCCCGCGCGTCTCCAGCAGGTTGTTATTTGCGCTTGGCCGCGACCTGCGCCAGCAACGCTTCGGCTTCGGCACGCCGCCCTGCATCGGCCAGCTTGCGGCCAGGCCGCGCCGGCGCCTGCAGCGCCTTGCGCAGGCAGCGCTCGGCGCCGGCAAAGTCACCCTGACGATACAAAAAGTCGCCCAGGAAGTAGTTGGCGTCGATGCCGTCCGGGTTCAGCGCCAGCCCCTGCTGCAGGTACTCGCGCGCCTTGTCCTTGTCGCCAAAGCCGATCGGCCACCCCGGCACCTGATAATACAGGCTCCCGAGGCTCGTGTAAGCCGAACCGCCCAACGCCTTCGGGTCGGCCTGCAGCGCCGCTTCGAAATCCTTCTTCGCTGTTTTGGCCAGGCCCAGCGCGCCCAGGCCGCCCTTGGCGCCGGCGTGGCTGGCCACGACGATGCCATGCCAGATCAGCACGCCGGCGCTGTCGGGATAGCGCGACAGCACCGTGTCCGCTTCGGCGCTCAGCGCCTCGAATGCGCGCTCCTGCCCACCGGCGGGCGCGCCGTACTTCACTTGTTCCCAGCGTTGTTGCAGCGTACTGACGGCGTCGTCGGCGGGTGCGGCCAGGGCAACGTTGAAGGCTGCCATGCCCAATACGAATGTGGTGAGTGTGCGATGCGATAATTTCATGATGACCTCGGTTGTGCGCGCCGGACAGGCGCCGGCATGTGTTTGCGAATGACAGGCAACTGGCCGCGGATGGCCCGGTCGGGCAAGCCCGGCAGCAGGTGGTTGAGCAGGACCAGCAGCGCTTCCTTCAGCCCCGGCTTGTGCTCCCACGCCGAGCCTTCGATGAACGCGCATAGCTGGCGCGCCACATCGGCCGGCTCGTCCAGCGCCACGCCCATCTCGGCGTTCATCGCCTCGACCGGGCCGGCATTGATCGGCGTGCGGGTCGCGCGCGGGATGAAGTGCCGCACCTCGACCCCGGTATCGGCCAGCTCGCGCCGCAGCGCCTGCGTGAAACCGCGCAGGCCAGCCTTGCTGGCGCAGTAGCCGGCAAACCCGGGGTAGCCCAGATAGCCGAACAGCGAGCCGACATTGATGACCTGCGCGCTCGTTGCGCTGCGCAGCTGGGGCAGCAGACGCTGCGTGAGCAGCATCGGCGCCAGCAGGTTGACCTCGAGCAGATTGCGCAGCGCCGCCGGATCCTGGCTCTGGAACGCATGAAAGTCATTGATGCCGGCGTTGTTGATCAACAGATTGACGCCACCCAGCTCGCTCGCCGCCGCGACCACGGCGTCAAGCGTGGCCGCCTGCGTGGCGTCGCCCACGACGATCCGCACCAGATGCGGTCCAAGCCGTGCACGCAGCGTCTCGAGCACCCCGCGATTGCGGCCGACGAGCACCATCGACGCGCAGTACGGCGCCAGGGCCACCGCAAGCGCCTGGCCGATGCCTCCGCTCGCGCCGGTCAGGACCAGCCGCCATTTCATGTGCGCCATGCTAGACCCCGGCCAGGCTGGCGCTGCGCTGCGGCAGGCTGCGGAAGATGTCGCCGTACAGGCGATACATCATGCGCGCGCTGTGGATGATCGCCTCGCGGTCGGCGGCCCGCTCGACCCGGTTCATCAGGCTCACGAAGAACGCGACATGGGCCAGGTCGAGACTGCCGTGCGACGTCAGGTAGCTGAACGCGGCATCCGGCAGATCCAGGCGCAGCTGGATGGTCTGCGCGGCCTGCGTCGCCAGCGCGGTGCTGGTGCCTTCCAGCACGTGCACCATGCCGAAGAAGCCAAGCGGGTTGCCGCGGTCGATCCCGTGGTAGGCGTAGGCCACCATCAGTTCGGTCGCCGGCAGCGGCCGTGAATCGCGCGCCAGCTTCGGGTCGCCGCCACAGGCGGCGATATCGGACAGAATCCACTCCTCGTGGCCGATTTCTTCTTCGATGTATTCGGCGATGGCCTGGCGCAGCCACCCTTGCTCGTCACCCAGCCGGCTGCCGCATGCCATCATCAAAGGGACCGTGTGCTTGACGTGGTGATAGGCCTGCGTCAGGAAGGCCACGTACTGGGCCAGGTCGATGTCGCCCGTCAGTGCCTGCTGTATCAGCGGCGTGCCAAGCAGTTGCTGGCGCTGGGGTTCGGTGTGCTGGCACAGGATGTCGTAGAACTGCATACATTGCTCCTTCAGGACTGGTAAATTTGTTCGATGTGCGCCGCGCAGCGCAAGCGCGCCGTGTCGCGCCGCAGGCGTCCGTTGACGGTCGCGGTGCCATCGGCTTCGCTGAACGGCGCGGTACGGAACCACGCGCCGATGCGCGCATAATCGGGCAACTCCTGGTTGACCCGTTCGACGGCGGCGTCGATCACCGCATCCGGCGCATCCGCCTGCAGCGGCACGATGGCCGCCGCCAGGTAAGCGCGGGCGTCGCCGACCACCATCGCCTGGGCCATGACGCCCGTGCCGAGCAACAGCGACTCGGGCCACTCGGGCGACACGTTGCGCCCGTAGGCGGTGACCAGCACATTGTTCTTGCGCCCGTCGATGTACAGGTAGCCGTCGGCATCGAGATGGCCGATGTCGCCGGTGCCCAGCCAGGTGTCCTGGCCAGGCGCGTGGTCTCCCGAAGCCTGGCCCAAATAGCCCGCCATGACGCCGCCGCCGACTTCAATCTCGCCGTCCGGCGCGATGCGCACGCTGCGATTCGATAGTGGTTTGCCGGCGCTGCCGATCCGCGCCCGCCCCGGCAGATTGAGCGACACGACCGAGCCGCACTCCGAGAGGCCGTAGCCTTCGTACACGGGGAAACCCCTGGCCTGCGCCGCTTCGATCAGCGCCTTGGGCGTTCTTGCCCCGCCGACGGCGATGAACTTGAGACTGGCAATGCGTGGATCGTCCGGCCGGACCGCGGCCACCAGCGCCTGCAGCATCTGCGGCAACAGGATCACGCTCTCGGCGCGCGTGGCTGCAATGGCGGCAAGACAGATACCGGGATCGAACGACGCCGCGCCGCGCAGACCGGTCATGGCCAGCGGCAGGCTGATATTGAGCGCGCCCGACAGCATGGCCGTGTAGGTACCGGCGATGTTTTCAAGCAGGACCGACAACGGCAGCAGGTTCAGATGGCGCCGGATCTCCAGGCCGGCCAGGGCATCGGCCAGCACCTGCGCCAGCGCCCACTGCTGGCTGGAACCCAGGCACACGCCTTTTGGCTGGGCGGTGGTGCCCGACGTGAACGTCACTTTCTGCACGCCGTGCGGCACGGTGCAAGGCAGCCTGGGGCCCGCATGCAACGCTAATGCGCCGGGCGTGGCGACTGCCGTGGTGTAACCGAGCGCGCCCGCCAGCGCCACATCGGCGCAGAACAGGCCATCGACGGCGGCCTGTGTCAGCGCATGGCGCCACTGGGGCGGCGTGAAGAACGATGGCAGCGGCACCAGCGTCATGCCTGCCTCGTGCACGGCAAGGTCGATGGCAATCCATTCGGGTCCGTTGTCGGCCAGGATCGCCAGCGCAGCGCCCGGGCGGAATGTCGCCCGCAGCAGTTGTGCCAGCGCCTCGACACGCTCGATGAGCATGCTCGCGCTCCAGCTGCCGTGCGCGCCTTCCAGCACGGCGCCGCTTGGGGGGAGATTAGCGCGCCAGTTGATCATGACCGAATCCAATGTTGCCGAACATGACTTGCGGATGGGTCGCGTAATAGCTGCCCCATGCCCCCTGCGCCTGCCCCAGGCGCGCCGGATCGGCGTCCGCCAGCACCGACGGTGCCAGCCGCAGCCGTGCGAATGAATTGAGCAGTGCGCGCGTTGCGGTGAACGTGACCCAGACCAGGCCCTGGCAATGCAGCTGGTGCGTCATGGCCACGATCAGGGCACGCGCGGCGCCCGCATCGGTACTGGCCAGATTGCCCACTTCGACGATGCTGCCGCGTGCGACCGGCCGGCCGGTGCGCGCGCCGATTTCGCTCTCGACCGGGCCGTCCAGATAATGTTCGAGAAACAGCCGGCCTTCGCCTGCCAGCGAATAACCGAGCGCCGCTACCCAGCGCCCGGCGCTGTCGCGACGGCCGGCGAGCGTATGGCAGAAATGCTGCAGGGTGGCGCCGTAGACGCGGGCAAACTCGGCGGCGATGAAGGCTTCGAGCGATGCGCGTTCCGGATGGTCCGGCGCCACGAGTTCAAGAGTGCGCCCGGCCCCGGCTGCGGCGGGTGGCGTGGCGCTGGCGCGGGTCGCGCATGGCATGGTGGTCGACACTGGTCACTCCTTTTGTTGTTCCCATGGTGAAACTTATGGGGGCAACATTAAGGCCAGATTAATCGACGCCGGCAGTGCGGAGGGTCAGCGGGACAGCCCGTGGCCGGTGCTTAGCGCCAGGCACTGTCGGCCCCGGCATCGAAGACGAGAAAGCGCGACGGCCCGTCCCTGAAATTATTATCCGAGGCAATCACCAGTGAACGGTGGCCGTTGGCCAGCCTGGGCCCCCATGCCATCGCCTCGTAATTGTCGGACCACCCGGCCGGCAGCTGCGCATTGCCCAGCAACTGGCGTTTGACGGCCGGCCGCACGCCAGCGGCAATCGGCGCGTCCGGGTCGAGCGCGGTGGCGCCCTGCAGGTCGACGTCGTACACGCGCACATCGAACATAAAATCCTGCGCTGTCTGGCGGCCGGCGCGCTCGATCACCAGCAGGCGGTGCGGCCCGATGGCCAGGATCTCGGCAATGCCGTTTTCGCTGTAACCGCCCGGGCGGCCCGGCGGCAATACCGGCTCGAGCGGGTACGCGTATTGCGCCAGGATGCGGCCCTGCCGGTCGAGCAGACTCAAGCGCGCGAGCGCGCCCTCGCCCGGCGCCGACGCCTGGCCGTCCTGGATCAACGCACCTTCCATCGCCAGCCACAGGTGCTGGCCATCGGCACTGAAACTCAGGCCCTCCGGCCCCGCATTGCTGCGCCCACCGGCTGGCGCATCGGGCTGGATCTGCAGCGCTGCGGGAAATGGCGGCGCGCTGAGAGGCGTGCCATCCATGCCGGTGCGGGCCAACAGCATCGGCGAGCGCGCGGCGCGATCGCCTTCGCCGGCAAACCAGAGACTGCGCTCAAGTGGATCGATGCGCAGCGTCTCCAGGTCGGCCACCTGCCCGGGCTCGCCGCGCCGCGCATACGGCGCGCCGCCAGCCTGCACCAGCGGCTGCATGCCGGTGATCTGCACGCCCGCAACGCGTTGCGCGTCGTAATCGATGCGGGCGCGGTAGAAACGCGTCGGACCATGCACGCCCCGATCGTCGCTGATGATGAGCCATTGCCTGGTCACGCTGTCGTAATCGATGCCGGACAAACCACCGACGCGCGTCTCGCCGACGCGCATGTCACCCGCCAGTTGCGCGGTGCCGATCAGGCGCAGGTTGGGAGAAGGCGTGCTGCAGGCAGTGAGCAGCAGCGCAGCAGAAATGGCGAAAAGCCGGCGAATGAAGGTCATGGCAGTCTGCGTGAATCCCGGCGCACCCGCCGGCAAACGGCCATTATCCCTCAAGCGCCGGCCCTGCCGCCAGCCCGCCCTGCCTTACATCCTGAAACGCAGGCTCACGCCATATGTCGTCGGGTTGTAGCGGATATCGCGCGGCTGGTACTGGCCCAGCGCGCTTTCATACTTCGTGCGCGTCAGGTTGATGGCGTCAAATTGCAGCGACACGTTGTCGTTGATCTCGTAGCCGATGCTCAGGTCGACGAAGGTTGCGGCCTTGACCACGCGGTCCTGGCCAAACGGCGCTTCGGCGATCTGCTCGACATAATCGCCCCGGCGCGTGGCGGCCAGGCGGCCGGTGAAGCCGCTGCCTTCGTACAGCAGCGCAAAGTTGTAGCTCTGGCGCGAGACGCCGGTGAGCGCCGTTGTCGTGAACTGGTCGCTGTCGAACGCCGTGCGCGACTGGTTGTCGCCATCGATGTAGGTGGCGTTGAACTGCGCACCCAGGCCGCTCCAGGCGCCCGGCAAAAAGTCGGCGAATTTCTGGATGCCGAATTCGGCGCCGCGCAGACGGCCCTTGCCCGAATTTTGCGGGCGCGTCACGCGATACAGCTGGCCGTCGATCGTTTCATCCTGCGTGAAGCTTTGCTGGTAGCCATCGATATCGCGGTGGAACAGCGCGATCTGCGCGTAGCCGTTCTTCTTGAAGTAGTACTCCAGCGTGGCGTCGAGATTGGTCGATTTGGTCGGCTCCAGCAATGGATTGCCGGCCCCGCCGCTGCCCGCCACGTTGACCGTCGGCGCAATCAAGGACAGCGACGGATTGAGCGCGCCGAACTCGGGCCGCGTGATCGTCTTGCCGACCGACAGATGCGACTGCAGGTTCTCGCGCCAGCCGATCGTCGCCGTGGCGCTTGGCAGCACATTGGTTTCCGACGTCGACTGGTCGATGTCGGTGATCACGTCGCCAATGCGGCTCTGGCCGCGCAGGTCGCGGTTCACGCGCACGACGCGCACGCCGGCTTCGCTCTTGATGCCAACGCCGGCGATCTCATGGTCCCAGCGCCCCGCCGCATACAGCGTGACGTTCTGCTCTTTCTGGTCGAACGCACGCGCCGGGTCTTCGGCAATGCGCCCGCTGGCCAGGCTATAGCCATTGCGCACCGCGTCGGCCTGGTCGATCAGGAAGTCCGCCGACGGCGCGCTCCAGGCGCCACCCAGCCGGTCTAGTCCCGGCACCAGGTGCTGGAAGGCCGGGCCGAAGGCGCCGATCGGCGTCGGGCGCGCGCCGGTAAAGTCGGCATGACCTTCGGCGCCATGGTAGCTCGCCTTGCGCGACGACAGCCGCACGCCGCCCAGCAGAGCCTTGAAGGCGCCGTCGCCGGGCACGCGGTACACCGCGTCGGTACGCCACTGGAGCTGGGTGCCGGCCTGCTCGTTCCAGTTCTGCACCATCCCGCGCAGCACATAGGCATTCGGGTCTTGCAGCACGTTGGCGTTGCCGCCCTTGGTGATCGCATTGAAGCCGCCATGGCCGTCGGCGCCATACGCGTACACATTGGCGCTCACGCCAGGCGCCTGCTGGTCGACGATCAGCGTGTCGTTGACGAATTTCGAGCGCGTGTAGCCCACCTGCGACTCGACCGACAGCGGGCCCTCGAGGTACTTCAGGCCCAGGTTCAGGTAGTGCGTGGCGGTACGTTCGTTCTGGCCCCAGGTGCTGGTGGCCGTGTATGGCTCCCAGTCGTTGGCGCCGCCGAACTGCGCGGCCGGCGCGGTCGCCGACAGGATCGGGCAGATGACGCCCAGCGACGTCGCGCAGCCATTGGACTGCTGGCCCAGCGTCACGCCGCTCAGGCGCGGGGCCGAACCGACATTCGAGAACGCGTAGTTGACGGCGTTGCGACCCTGGTACCCCATGCCCAGGTATTGCGCGGTGGCCGTCGTGCGCGGATTGATTTTCCACTGGAAGGCGCCGTGCACGCTCTGGCGTTCACGCGCGCCTTCGTTGTAGGTGCCGCCGATATGCGGCAGCTGGCCCAGCACCTCGCCAGGGGCGAGCGGTGCAAACGGCGCCGATTCGCCCAGGCGCGTGGCGCTGCCGTCAGGGCGCACCGAGAAGACGTTCGACGGGCGGTCGTTGTACTGCACCGGATAGGCCCAGTTGTCGCGGTTGACGGCGACGTCGAACAGCGCGCCCATCTCGCCGACATCGGTGTCCCAGCGGTTGCTGACCAAAAAGCCGCCGCCCGGGCTGTGCTTGTCGGCCGTATTGCCGCTGCCGTTGATCTGGTTGACGCGGTCTTCGACATAGCCGGTGGCCACGAAGCCCTTGGCGTCGAACGGTGCGCGCAGGCGGATATTCACGGCGCCGGCGATGCCGCCTTCGAACTGGTTCGCGGTGGCCGATTTGTAGACTTCCATGCCGCCGATCGACTGCACCGGCAAATCCTGGTACGCCAGGCGGCGACCGGCGGCGGTAAAGATCTCGTTGCCGTCCAGGGTCGTGGCGACGTCGGGCAAGCCGCGGATGGTGACGTTGCTGGTCTCGCCGCGATCGCGCCCGACCTGCACGCCCGCCACGCGCTGCAGCGCATCGCCCGCATGACGGTCGGGGAACTTGCCGATATCGTCGGCGTTGATCGCATCGACCACCTGCGCCGCATCGCGCTTGATGTCTTCGGCCGAGCGCAGGCTCTGGCGCAGTCCAGTGACCTTGATGACGGTAGGTGCGGCCGGCGCTGCCTGGGCTGCATCAGCAGGTGCTTCCGGCGCTTGCGGGGCCGGCGTCTGTGGTGCCGGAGCCGGCGAGTCGGTGACGGCCTGCGCGAAGGCTGGGGCGCCATACGAGGACAACAGCATGATGGCGGCACATACCGGCGTGAGGTTCAAACGGCGCATTCGTTCTCCTGGAGTCTGCATGGATCGGGCGCGCCGCGACCGGCGGCGCCTGAAATGTGTCTTCATAACGCAGCATGATGCCATCCAGTTGACATAAATACACCAGAAAAATTTTCCCTCGGATTGACTCGTCCGTGAAATGTGAGAATGTGCGAATAATTGACGTACCGCGCTGACTATACTTGGCGGATATGTACTCACGACCGCCATCATTGTCATCTTCCGAGAATCGCGTCTTGGGCATCGGCGTCGCCATGCTGCTGCACGCCGCCCTGCTGGCCGCATGGCAGGCGAGCCGCCAACAAGCGCCTGACGACGAGCGACAGGCGGTCTTCACCCAGTGGGTCCAGGTGCCTGACAGCAGGCCGCAGCCTGCCACACGCGATGTCCCCGCTCCCGCGGAACGCAGGCGCGCAACGGTCGCTGCACCAGCCGCCCGGACTGGCCAAGCGGTAGCGTCGGGCATCGAACAGCCAACCGCCGGGCCGGACGTTGCTCTTTCAGGCGATGGTCGTGACGTGACGCCTGTTGAAGGTGGCGCACGACTGAGCGTCGAGCAAGCCCTGCGCGAAGCGGGCGCCATCGAGCGCACGCTGCGCAAGAGCAACAAGGCATATATCGTCGCGCCACCAGACAGCCCGCAGATCCGCATGGCCCGTGGGTTTGCAGAAGCGGCGGCAGTCGCACCGGGCCGCTGGTACGAAGCGCCCAAGATCGTTGAACTCGTCAATGACGGCGGCGACGGCGCGCGACGCACGCGCGTTGTCACGGCTGGCGGTATCTATTGCATCACCGAGCGCTCCCCGGCCACGAGCATCGACATGATCGAAAAATTCGGCAAGCAGAGAATCACGAACTGCGGGCATGAACACGAGCAGCCTGTCAATGCCCAGGAATGGCGTACCGCGCGCGATTGACGCTGACCGTGCCGCGGGTCAAGCCGGCGTCTTGATATCCTCGAGCGACTTGCCGGCGGCAAGCCATGCCTTGACCCAAGCCGGTTGACGGCCGCGACCGCTCCATTGCTGGGCAGGATCGTCGGGATTGGTGTAGCTGACGGCAGTAGCGGCCGGCTTTCCTGGCACCGGCGCTTTGATCGCCAGTACCTGTTTCTCGGTCAGGCCGGCATTGCGGGCGATGTGAAGGATCTGTTCGCGCGCCTTGCTGATGCTGAGAAAATGGTGGGTTTTGAGTGCATCGTTGACCTGTTCTTCAAGTGCGCGAAGTTTGGCCAGCGAATATTTGGAGAGGTCTTGCATGGTTGCAGGTTGCTTTAAGGTGAATGAAAACAGCACCCTAACATGCCGGACCACCTGTTGGCGACCCGATCGAATGCTGTTTGTGTGCTCTTACTGGAGGCGAACCGCCACATCGAACAGCCACGTCCTGCGAATTTCCACCACATCGTACTGGCGCGCCAGCGCCGGCGGGAACGGTCCATAGGGCGCGTGACTGGCAATGATCTGGCGAATTGCCTCGTCGACCGCAGGCACGCCGCTCGATGTCACGAACGTCACCCGCTCCACCGAACCGTCGCTGCGCACGGCCACAGTCACGAGCGGCTGCCGGTGCGGCTGCTTGACGATATCGCGTACGGCATTCAGGCTCATGTTCAACTCGATCTTGCGGCCCATGGCTTCGGCGTACGCCACGAGGTCCGCATTCGCGTCGGCGCGGCCCAGTAGCCAGCCGCGACGCTGCCCGCCGGCGGCGTCACGCTGCGCGGCCTCCTGGTTCAACTGCCGGCCGATCGCGCGCAGGCGCTCTTCACGCTGCGCTTCCTGTGCGGTTTGCACGGGCGCCGCCGGCGTTTGCGGCAACTGTGCGAGGCGTGCCGCTTCCTGCCTGACCGCATCCTGGCGGGCTGCTTCCTGGCGTGCTGCTTCCTGTTGCGCCATTCTCGCCTGCTCCTGGCGGCCTGCTTCAGCACGGGCTGCTTCAGCACGGGCGGCGTCAAGACGGGCTTGTTCCTGACGCGCCGCTTCCCGTTTGGCCTGTTCCTGACGGGCGATTTCTGCGCGGGCAGCCTCACGCTGGGCCGCCGCATTGCGGTTCGCTTCCTCGAGGCGCTTTGCATCGGCACGTTCGGCGTCGCGTTGCGCCGCCTCGGCGCTGGCCAGCGCGTCCCGCGCAGCTTGCTCGCGTGCCTGTGCCTGTGCCTGTGCCTGTGCCTGTGCCTGTGCCTGTGCTTGTGCCTGTGCTGCCAGCTCGGCAGTCCGCTGCTGTTCAGCCGCTACGGCTGCCGCTGCGCGCGCGGCCTCGCGCTGAACAACCTGCTGGCGCACGTGTTCTTCCTCGATCGCCGTCTCCCGCTTGTCGTCATCGAGCGCGATGATGCGTGCACCCGCCGCGTCGTCGTTCTGTAGTGTCGGCGCTGGCGCTGGCTGGATCCTGGTGACCGGCGCTTGCGGTACCGAGGGCGCAGGCGCGGTTGCTGCTGGAACGGCTGGCGGGGTCTGCTGGCTCGCGGCGACCGGTGCTTCAGCCTTCGCCACGGATGCGGGCGGCGGCGCTGGTGCTGCGGCTGGTGCTGCGGCTGGCGCCGGCGCCAGCCTGACATTCAATTCAGTCGCGGCCAGGCGCCGCTCTTCCCACGGCATGCGCAATCCCGGGAGCCCGAACACATCGCCCTCGAGCGGAATGCTCAGCAGCAGAGCGTGGATCACCAGGGATAACAGCAGTGCCAGGCGCATTCGCCAGGAAAAAGCAGGCGTGTCGGAAGGGGTTCTCACATTGTCGGATCGGTCGGGGTCGGTGTGATGGAGGCGAGTTGCCAATGGTGCAAGATCAGCGGCGATGCTATCACACCGCTGACGCCGTCGCCACGCGCCCTGAACACGACCGACCTGTGGCACTATCGCTGCTAATGCCACCGTCGTGCACCGCAATCGCCCGGCATCGCCCCCTACAAGCGAAGGACCAGCTTCATGCCCCGGATATCCCACGTCGTCGGCACCAAAACGTATTGGTTCGCCGATCTGCGCGACCTGCTGGCCAAGGCCACACCCGCGCGCTCGGGCGACCATCTCGCCGGTGTTGCCGCAGGCAGCGCCGAAGAACGCGTTGCCGCGCAAATGGCACTGGCCGACCTGCCCTTGCGCACCTTTCTGAACGACGCCGTCGTGCCGTACGAAACCGATGAAGTCACGCGCCTGATCATCGACAGCCACGACGATGCCGCGTTCGCGCCGATACGCCACCTGACCGTGGGGAGTTTCCGGGAGTGGCTGCTGGGCGACGCAGTCGACGGGCCTGTGCTGGCGCGCGTCGCCCCTGGCATCACACCCGAGATGGCGGCAGCCGTCTCGAAAATCATGCGCATCCAGGACCTGGTGCTGGTGGCGCGCAAGTGCCGCGTCGTCACGCACTTTCGCAATACGATCGGCCTGGCCGGCACGCTGTCGACGCGACTGCAGCCGAACCACCCGCTCGACGACCTGTCAGGCATCGCGGCCAGTCTGTTCGACGGTCTGATGCATGGCAGTGGCGACGCGGTCATCGGCATCAATCCGGCCACCGACAATGTCGCGCAGGTGGTCAAGCTCGTCACGATGCTGGACGATATCATCAGCCGCTACGACATTCCCACCCAGTCATGCGTGCTGACGCATGTGACCAATACGATCGAGGCGATCGGGCGCGGCGCGCCGGTTGACCTGGTATTCCAGTCGATCGCCGGCACGCAAGCGGCCAACGCCAGCTTCGGCATCGACCTGGCGCTGCTCGGCGAAGCCCGCGCCGCCGCCCTGTCGCTGGGCCGTGGCACGGTGGGCAACAACGTCATGTATTTCGAGACCGGCCAGGGCAGCGCGCTGTCGGCCAATGCCAACCATGGCGTCGATCAACAAACCTGCGAGGCGCGCGCGTATGCCGTGGCACGCGCGTTCGAGCCGCTGCTGGTCAACACCGTGGTGGGCTTCATGGGGCCGGAATACCTGTACGACGGCAAGCAGATCATCCGCGCCGGCCTGGAAGACCATTTCTGCACCAAGCTGCTCGGCCTGCCGATGGGGTGCGACGTCTGCTATACCAACCACGCCGAAGCCGACCAGGACGACATGGACGTGCTACTGACGATGCTGGGCACGGCCGGCTGCACCTTCGTGATGGGTATTCCGGGCGGGGACGACATCATGCTCAATTATCAGACGACGTCCTTCCACGACGCCCTGTATGCGCGCCGCGCGCTCGGGCTGCAGCCGGCGCCTGAATTCGATGCGTGGTTGCGCGCAATGGGTATATTCAAGGGCGATGATCAGTTCGAGCTGGGGCGGACCGTACCCCCGGCATTCCAGCGCGCACTGCTGCAGTCATCCTGAGGTTGCTCCCATGTCCGATTCGATTGATGACCCCATTGCCGGCGCCGCACCGTGGCAGGCGTTGCGCCAGTTCACCGATGCCCGCATTGCGCTGGGCGCCGCCGGCATCAGCCAGCCGACAGGCGCACAGCTGGACTTTCAGCTCGCGCATGCGCGGGCGCGTGACGCCGTGCATCTCCCGCTCGATACCGACGTGCTTATGCCAGCTCTGCAGGCAGCGTGGCCGCGCGCGGGCCCGCCGCTCCTGCTCCACAGCGCGGCTGCGAATCGCAACGTTTATCTGCAGCGGCCGGATCTGGGGCGGCGGCTCGATGCGCCATCACGCGCGCTTCTGACCGATAGTGACGATGGCAACCGCCGCTGCGACCTGGCCATCGTCGTGGCGGATGGTTTGTCGTCACACGCGAGCGCGCAGAATGCCGCGCCCTTCCTCGCAGCGCTGCATCTGCAGCTTGCCGCCGAAGCGTGGGCGCTGGCGCCGCTGGCGATCGTCCAGCAAGGCCGCGTCGCCGTGGGTGATGAAGTCGGTGAATTGCTGGGGGCGAAGATCGTCATTGTGCTGATTGGTGAACGCCCGGGCCTGAGCGCACCGGACAGCATGGGCATCTACATGACTTGGGCGCCACGCGTCGGCCTGACGGACGAGCGCCGTAACTGCATCTCGAACGTCAGGCCGGCGGGGTTGGGTTATATCCAAGCCGCTGCCAGGCTGCATTATCTGCTGGAGCAGGCGCAACTGCGGCAGTTGAGCGGCGTGGCACTCAAGGACGAAACGACGCAGGATGACGTGCTGCCGGGTGGCGGCAGGCAGGTGTTCCTGCTGTGACTTTCTAGAATAAATGTGACGTTTTGGGAATTGCCGCAACCACGGCTGTGAATTGCGGAGGCCACTAATCCTTGCTGAGCTAATTAGCCTGATGAGCTTCCTATTTCGGCCAAGAGCGGACCAACGCACGAACAAGGGATCATGGACAAAGCGGAGCTTGCGCAGGCCTTGAACAATCATGGTGTCTCGTCGCGTTAGTATCGATTCGGTCCATATGGGCACGGATTTTCCGACGACTCGTTTTCGCTCGAAGAAGGCAACGGAGTGTTTCAGGTGATTTACATCGAACGACGGACGCCTTCTTGCTGGCATCGCTCTCAACTAAAGACGAGGCGTGTGCGTACCTCTTGGAGCAGTTGACGAGTACCGATCAGTTTCTAATCTGCCCGGAATAAGGCCCTATTCTCTCAACCAAGGTAGTTCCGTTATGGGTCGGTACCGGCCTGTGGCGGCTACCACTGGATTTTCAACTTGCCAACCTGCGATGCTGGCTCGACCGGCCGGATTCGGCCAAGAGCGGACGTTAACATCGCAGCGCTGCTAGCAGATTTAGACATTTCGATAAATCGATCAAAAATGAAAACATGGTCCTTTGGAGCTGCGGTTGCGTTGGTTACCGTCGGATATATGACTACCTGTTCGTACGAGTCGCATCGTGGCGAAGCAGCTATGGCCCAAGTACAAAAAGGCGACAGCGAAGAAAAGGTGGTCGCTCTCTTCGGTCCGCCCAATACACGTGAGCATCAAGGCAAGGGGTATCGTCGGTACGTTAACGACGCTTGTATCGACCGATGCGTGGAGCGACTGTGGTTCGAAAATCAGCTGTCAATCGTAGACGAGGCCTGGTTCGTAGCGTTAGACAATGATCGTCGTGTGCTTAAGGCGGCACACTTGATATCGCCGTAGGGTTAACAAACGGCCATATGCAAGGCATGTCTGCTTCGGGCCGACAGCTACCTGTCCAGACAGTCGGTGAGTTTTCCAGCCGGCAACCTGCTAAGCTGACGCGAATGGCCAAGTTCGGCCAGAAGCGGTTCCTCAGCGGTCAAGAGTTAAAGAGAAAAATGACAAATCTTATCTTAGAAAAAACCGATCAGGTCCGGATGTATACCAACATGCGCGACATTTTCGAGGCCGCCAACATTGCGCCGCAGGACTATGACTGGTACGTCAGCGACATCGAAACGAATTGGAGGCCACCGGGGTTTCGGCCGGATGATCAATGGTTCACGGGCGACAAACTCGCGGCATTCCTGTATGCCCATGAAATTCAATTTATCTGGGCAGTATTTAGTGCGGTACCGAAGGGGCTTCGCCCGATACCAGCTCAGGCACCGTACGTCGAGGACAATCCACGGTATTGGGATGGTACGGAGCCGGAACCGCAGTTGGAAGGCGCTTTGTTCGAAATCGTCTGCTGGGACAGCAGTGGAACGATTCTAATCAACCTACCCGCCCAGGCTATCGATTCGTTCGTGAACCGATATCCAGACGCCAAGCCGTTGGCAACCGCGCGCTCCTGAGCGACGCCGCTAGGTCCGCTTTGGGTCGACAGCTGCCTGTCGGGGCCATTGCTGGATTTTCAACTTGGCAACCTGCTATGCTCGGCCGAACGGCCGGGTTCGGCCAGAAGCAGACCTTGGACGCAAGCTGCAATTGCATCGCTTCAGCTAATGCGTAAAGATAGATTGGAAACAGTAGGCGCAGTTCGCGTGCGCAAAAAGTGAGGCATTTGTTATGGGCAGAGGTGGATTGGACGAGTACGAAGCATGGTTGGATACACTCGATGCCAAGTTTCGTATAGTGAATGGAGGAATCCGTTCTGATTTTGATGCGCCTTTCTCCATATCTCTTCTTGACTGCAACGACGTTGATGGGATTGTGAAGTGCGCGACAAAACTAAGGACTGTTTTTTTGTCGAACTCATCACATCTTCCCGTTGAGTATCTTCTTAAGCGATTCATTCGGCTTGCCATCGACGCAAATCGCCTTCCGATCCCGAAAGAAGAGATCCTAAGCCGACTTCCAAAAGAGTGGGATTTCAGCAATTGGATTTGATGATGCCCGGTTAACTCGTCACCGCTTAGGCAACGGCTGCTTTGGGTCGTTTCCGGTCTGTCGCGGCGGCTATTGGATTCATCCTGTCATTCTGCTAAGCTTGGTCAGCTGGCCTATTTCCGCTAAAAGCGGCCCTTGATTAACCGTGCAGCCATTTGTACGTCGTCTCCAATTCGTATCCTATTTAATGCGACTTGTTACTAGACAGCAAGTATGTGTGCTTTTATCGTGGCACTAGTTAGGTAGACTTTTCCTCCAGATTCAAAAGTTGAACGGCGTTGTATATCAAGCTGTGTTGGCCATTCAATTATCTTAACTACTAGTGCATACAATAACTCTGAAACTTTCCAAGAAAATATTAATGTCTAACGTCACTAAGATTACGACAGCGGCTCTCGCTGCACTTATCTCTTTAAACGCCTGTAAGCGCGATGACGCCACTACTGCAGAGACAACGGCGGCGTCTACGACCTCGACAGCAGATTCAACACGCGCACGTTCGCAAGCGACACCGATTGGCAACCCAGCCAGCAGCAGTGCCGTCACACCGTTTGATTTGCAAAGCGTGCCTATAACGTCGACCAAACTACCAGCGTTTCCCTACGTTGACAGGCCAGCGGGAACGGAGGGCTATCATAACGAGGAACAGCAATTCGACCAGATTTATGTGATTTCGGGCAATGAACTGCGTTCTGTCGAGGGCCGATACCAGCAGCGCTGGTTCCCGCTAAGTGTAGTAAAAATGTCATTGTTGGAGGCCTACCGCAACTACGACAGCGCGTTTCGAGCGCTCGGCGCACTCCGCGTAGACGCAGTGGGCCCTGCCGATCCAGTATTCGTCGCGCGCAATGGCGATACCAAATCCATCCTCCAGCGATTGCGCCTACCCAACCTTCCGGGAGATTTACCGGGAGACGTTCCGGTATATGCGCAATACCTGCTGCGTGCGCCTGACAGGAACATCTGGCTCAGTTTCTCTGTGTTTGACGATGGCTTGAATGTCAGCGTCACGACACTGGAAGAAAAACCTATGCAGCAGCGAGTCAGTTTCATCAAGGCCGACGAGATGTGGAACGCGCTGGGGAAGGACGGGCACGTTGCGTTGTATATCAACTTCGATACCGACAAAGCGGGTATCCGGCCGGATGGCAAACTTGCAGTGGATGAGATTGCAAAACTGTTGGATAAGAACCCCTCCTTGAATCTGACTATTGAGGGCCATACGGATAATGTTGGTGATCCGGCTCACAACAAGACATTGTCGCAGCAGCGTGCGGACGCCGTAATGGGCTCACTGATTGCTACAGGCATCGCTAAGGAGCGCCTCAGTACTCTAGGCCTAGGTGATACCAAGCCGGTGGCGGATAACAACGACGATACGGGACGTGCAAAGAATCGGCGCGTCGAGCTGGTCAAGCGTACGTAATCATGGATAAGAATCTATAGATCCGCTTGCAAGCTGCCATCACGAATGCCCTTGAAAGATTCGGCCCTCAATAAAGTGCTAGACCCAACCTTCTGAACGTCTGCTTAGGGTCTTGGATTCAACCGGTCGACAGCGGTCCTTCTAGACAGCGATTGGGAAATCGAGCTACGGAACCGCGCAATCAGAGGCGGCCATCAGTTTTTGGGCTGAGGCTCGCCCAAGGTTGAAAACTGCCGGTCACGATCCTGATCCCAGGGCCAGTTGCAGCGATTGGCAAAATCAGCAGGGCTTAGCGAGGCACCGCAGCACCCCGCGTCACGTCTATTTCCGCAAGTCCCACTTACGGTAGACAGCAACGCGAACCGCCCCGTCACCAGCTCAGCGGGCTGCCGCTTTCGCCCGCGCTGCGTGCAGCTTCTTGTAGCTGTCGATCAGGCGGTGATGACGCTCGAGTCCCTCCAGCGCCATGCTCGTCGGGGCCAGGCCATGGAAGCGCACGCTGCCGTCCACCGAGCCGAGCACCGCGTCCATGCGCTCGTCACCATACATGCGGCGGAAATTGGCGACATAATCATCCAGTTCCAGATCGTCGTCGAGCGAGACTTCCAGCACCACATTCATCGCCTGATAGAACAGGCGGCGTTCGACGGTGTTGTCGTTGTACTGCAAGAACGCACCGACCAGTTCATGCGCATCCTCCAGCTGGCCGAGCGCCAGATGAATCAGCAACTTGAGTTCGAGCACGGTCAGCTGGCCCCACTCGGTATTCTCGTCAAACTCGATGCCGATCAGCGTGGCGATATCCGAGTACTCGTCGAGCTCACTGTTTTCCAGGCGATCGATCAGCGCTTCGAGGCTGTCGTCGTCCAGGCGATGCAGATTCAGGATATCGCTGCGGAACAGCAGCGACTTGTTGGTGTTATCCCAGATCAGGTCTTCGACCGGATAGATTTCGGAATAACCCGGGACCAGGATACGGCACGCGGTCGCGCCAAGCTGGTCGTACACGGCGGTATAGACTTCCTTGCCCATATCGGCCAGGATCGCCAGCAGCGTCGCCGCTTCTTCGGTATTGGCGTGCTCGCCCTGGCTCGAGAAATCCCATTCCACGAAGTCAAAATCGGCTTTGGCGCTGAAGAAGCGCCACGAGACGATGCCGCTCGAATCGATGAAGTGTTCGACGAAGTTGTTCGGCTCGGTGACGGCATTGCTGGCGAACGTCGGCTGCGGTAAATCGTTCAAGCCTTCGAAGCTGCGGCCTTGCAGAAGTTCGGTCAGGCTGCGCTCCAGCGCCACTTCGAAACTCGGGTGCGCACCAAACGAGGCGAACACGCCGCCGGTCTTGCGGTTCATCAGCGTCACGCACATGACCGGGTACGTGCCGCCCATCGATGCGTCCTTCACCAGCACCGGGAAGCCCTGCTCTTCCAGCGCCGCGATGCCGGCCACGATGCCAGGATATTTCGCCAGCACTTCTTGCGGCACGTCCGGCAGCGCCAATTCGCCTTCGAGGATTTCGCGCTTGACGGCGCGCTCGAAAATCTCGGACAGGCACTGCACCTGGGCTTCGGCCAGTGTGTTACCGGCGCTCATGCCATTGCTGACGTACAGGTTCTCGATCAGATTGGTCGGGAAGTACACGACCTCATTGTCCGACTGGCGCACATACGGCAGTGCGCAGATGCCGCGCGCGGCATTGCCCGAATTGGTGTCGATCAGGTGCGAGCCACGCAGTTCATCGTCCGGGTTGTAGATCTCGAGGCTGTAGGCATCGAGAATCTCCGCCGGGAGCGCATCGTTTGGGCCTGGCTTGAACCAGCGCTCGTTCGGGTAATGGACGAACGGTGCGTTGGCGATGTCTTCGCCCCAGAACGCACCGGCGTAGAAGTGATTGCAATTGAGGCGTTCGATGTATTCGCCCAGTGCCGACGCCAGTGCGCTTTCCTTCGTCGCGCCCTTGCCATTGGTGAAGCACATTGGCGAATGGGCGTCGCGGATATGCAGCGACCACACGTTCGGAACGATATTGCGCCACGAGGCGATCTCGATCTTGATGCCCCAGTCGGCCAGCATGCCGGACATATTGGCGATGGTCTGCTCGAGCGGCAGGTCCTTGCCGGTGATATAGGTGCGCGAATCGGTCGATGGCTGCAGCGTGAGCAAGGCCTGCGCATCGGCGTCGAGATTCTCGACTTCTTCGATGACGAACTCGGGGCCGGCCTGCACCACTTTCTTGACCGTGCAGCGGTCGATCGAGCGCAGGATGCCCTGGCGGTCCTTGTCCGAGATATCGGCAGGCAGCTCGATCTGGATCTTGAAAATCTGCTGGTAACGGTTTTCCGGGTCGACGATATTGTTCTGCGACAGACGGATATTTTCGGTCGGGATGTTGCGCGTATCGCAGTACAGCTTGACGAAGTACGCCGCGCACAGGGCCGACGAAGCCAGGAAATAATCGAACGGGCCCGGCGCCGAACCGTCACCCTTGTAGCGGATGGGTTGGTCGGCAATCACCGTGAAGTCATCGAACTTCGCCTCAAGACGAAGTTTGTCGAGAAAGTTGACCTTAATTTCCATCGCAGATTTCCTCAGTAATGCTCAAAATCGTTCAAAAACATAAAGCCCTGTAAAAACAGGGCTTTATTATTATGCAGACACTTGCATGTCAGCTGCCAGTCACTGGCGCCAGGCACACAGCGCGCCATTTTAGCATTATTGCAGTGCCAGATCGTCGCTGGCGGGCGTGATAATCACGTGATCTGGTCACAGTTCCATGTGCCCCAAAGTCTGCCCCGCTGCTAACGTGGGGTGTATGTTTTCCTCTACTTAAATGTTGGTTAGTTACATTTTACCGAAAAAGAGCTGACCCTCTCCAAGCGATCCTGCGACAACCTTTCCAGCGATTGACGTGATCAGGTTTCAGCCTGCTCAACGCTACTTGCCCGAAAGCGCTTGCGGTAGTCGGAAGGCGATATGCGCAGGGCTGCCTTGAAGTGCTGCCGAAGCGACAGCGCCGTGCCGAATCCGGCTGCGTGCGCGACGCGCTCGATTGACAAGTCCCCTGCCTCAAGCAGCCGCTGCGCATGGATCAGTCTCTGGTTCTGCAACCACTGCTTGAAGGAGGTTCCGGTAGCAAGGCGAAAATGACGTGTGAAATTGCGCCGGCTCATGGCAGCACGCTCGGCCAGCATGTCAATGCTGTGCTCCTCGTGCAGATGTTGACCGACCCACTCGAGCAACTGGGCGAAACGCCCTGCCGCAGCGTCGTCCGGCAACGGTTGCTCGATGAACTGCGCCTGTCCGCCGTCACGGTGCGGCGCAACCAGGATGTGCTTTGCGACACGATTGGCGACCTCGGCACCACACAACCGCCGCAGCAGATGGAGGCAGCAATCGAGGCCGGCGGCAACGCCCGCCGACGTCAGTATGTCGCCATCATCCACGTACAGCACATGCCGATCCACGGCAAGTCGGGGATAGTGCTGCGCGAGCATGTCTGCCGCCTCCCAGTGCGTTGCCACCGTTCGCCCATCGAGCAGGCCGGCCTGTGCCAGCGGAAAGGCGCCCAGGCACAAGCCGACAACCGTGGCGCCGCGCGCATGGCCGCGGCGCACACTGTCAAGCAGGTTGTCCGGTGCGCTGCGCCCGTCTGCGTGCCAGGACGGCATGACGATGATGTCAGCCTCGTCGACTGCCGAGAGATCGGCATCGATTGCGATCGCGAATCCGGCAGAGGTCGACAATGTGCCCGCCTGCGGCGCGCAGACAGTGATCGCGAACGACATCGCATCGGTGTCGACCACGCGGCTACCGAACACCAGACAAGGCACCGACAGGTGAAACGGCGTAATGCCCTCGAAGGCGATGACGGCGACTTTTTTGTGGAGTAAGGCGGGCGCGATAGCAGGCATGGCCCGATTATATCGAAAGTTAGCCTTCGGGCCAATGTTCGGTGGTGACCGTTTCGAGCACAATCGGTCTTCCGGCCTGCCCGACGCGTGCAGGATATTGTCGTTGGGCGCCTCATTTCAATAAAAGGATCATCACCATGAACAAACGTGCCGTCGTCGTCGTCGACCTCCAGAACGAGTATCTCCCTACCGGCAAGCTGGCCCTGGCCGGCATCCATGACGCATTGGACAATGCGGCGCGCGTGATCGCCGACGCGCGCACCAAAGGCGACCTGGTCATTCATATTCGCCACGAGTCCACGGACCCGGACGCGCCCCTTTTCACGCCGGGAACGGATGCCGTCCATATCCATGACACCGCGGCGCCGGCGCAGGGCGAACCGGTCATCGTCAAGAACTTCCCGAATGCATTTCTCAAGACCCATCTCAAGGCACTGCTGGACGACCACGGCGTAGACCGGGTGACGGTCATTGGCGCCATGAGTCATATGTGCATCGATGCGACGACCCGTGCAGCGTGCGACTTCGGGTACAAGACCACGGTCGTGCACGATGCATGCGCCACGCGCGACCTCGAGTTCGGCGGACAGACCGTGCCGGCCGCGCAGGTGCACACGGCGTTCATGTCGGCGCTCGCATTTGCCTACGCGTCGGTGCTGCCCACCGACGACTACCTGGCAGGCTGACAAGCCGCTGACCCCGGACAGGCTGACGCGGGCATTGGGCTGTTGGTAGCCCGATGCCGTGCGCAGCGGCCTGCTCGTCCCTGGCACTCTCGCATTCGTTCCCGCCCATCCGCATCCCCACTGACCACGGCCTCGTCCCGAAGCCACACCAGGGATAACTCATCGCCCCTGGTCAGTTCTCTCACACGCCTCCCCTCGCGCATCCAACCGGTTCGGCACCGTTCGATCGCGCCACCGGCCTGCCTGTGCACAGGCGCACCTCACGAAACAAAAATCGGCAGAGAACTGACTTTCGAATGAAAGAATTTTCGTGAAATACGTTAACACAACGGAAATTCGAAAAAACGAAAGATGTTTTGTATTACACGGAATTTCGCTATAGACTTGGTGTCACAGCGACGGTTCGAGCAATGTCAAAGACTTTCGATATCTCTTAACCGAAACCTGTACGCTGAGGATTCACGCAATACGAAATAAAACGAAAGATAGAGACAAGTCGCATCAGCTGGTCTGCATTCCGGCTCGTGAAGGCAGTGATCGCAACTCAACAGCCTTTCCGTTTGCCAGCCATCACCACGCTGCTCCAACAACTTATAAAGGAAGCGTTTCATGAATTCTCCTTCACAGTGCCGCTCGCGCGCCAATCGTCAGGATCGGTTTGTGCTCAATCCGCTCACGTCTGCCTGTCTGCTCGCGCTTGCCACACTTGCGACACCGGCCCGCGCTCAGGATGTCATCGCGCCCGATGCCGGCAAGCTGGAGCAAGTGGTCGTGACCGGCACCCGTGCCAGCCTGCAGCAATCGCTGGAACTCAAGCGCAACGCCGCTGTCGTACAGGACAGCATCAGCTCGACGGAACTCGGGCGCTTCCCCGACAACAACGTGGCCGACTCGCTCAGCCATATCACCGGTGTCTCGATTTCCCGCACGGCCGGCGGTGAAGGCCAGCGGGTCAGCATCCGCGGCCTGGGTCCTGACTACACGCTCACCACCTTCAACGGTCGCCTGCTGGGCACCGACAGCGCGGGCCGCTATTTCGCGTTCGATGTGCTGCCGGCTGATGTGATCAGCGGCGCCGACGTCGTCAAATCGACCCAGGCGCAGCTGGTCGAAGGCGCCATCGGCGGCCTGGTGAATCTGCGTTCGGCCAGCCCGTTCGATCAGAAAGGCCAGCGTGGCCTGGTGCGCGCCGAGGCTGACCACAACGATATGAGCAGCCTGAACGGCAAGAAGCTGTCCGCCACCTACAGCAACACGTTCGACAACAAGGTCGGCGTGCTGCTTGGCCTCGTCTATGCCAAGCGCGACGTACGCACCGACACCGCCGGCAACGACGGCGGCTGGTCGCGCAACCCCATCCCGAGCGACCCGAGCCAGTTCTGGGAATCCGGCAATACCTGGGGCGGCCCCATCGATCCGAACGGCAACGGCGTGCTCGATCCCAACGAAGAAGGCCTGATCGGGCCTGGCCAGTTCCGCTTCGGCTCGATCATGGAGAAAAAGGAGCGCATCGCGCTCTCGGGCAAGGTGGAGTGGCGGCCCAGCAGCGACGTCAAGGTCATCTTCGATGGGTTCAAGACCAGGCTCGACTCGCCGCAGGTGGGCTACCAGCTGTCGTACTACCCGCTGTATGCGCCGGGCCGCTGGTCCGACGTCAAGGTCACCAACAATGTCGTGACCGACCTGACCTTGAACAGCAGCGACCCCGAGCTGCGCCTCAATCCCGAAGTGCTGAACCGGACCGAATACCGGGTCGTCGATACCGCGATGTACGGTACGCGGGCCGAATGGCGCATTTCCCCGACGCTGAACGTGGCCGGCGACGTCTATCTGTCGACGTCGAAGCGTGACTCCGGCGGCAAGGACAGCTATGTCGTGCTGCGCATGAACCAGCCGAACACGACGCGCATCCGGCTCAACGGCGGCGCCGTGCCCGATGTGACGACCACACTGGCCGATGGCCGCGACCTGCAGAGCGGCCTGGCCCAGGGCCTGTTCAGCGGCAAGGACTTCAATACCCACTTCTACAGCCGGGCCGGCGACAATATCGACGACCGCATCGGTGGCGCGACCGTCAATGCCGACTGGAAGGTGGACCGCTACAGCATCGACTACCTCAAGTTCGGTCTGAGCCAGACCAACCGCAAGAAGTCACGCGACATGATCAACAACGCGTTCAACTCGGGCCAGGATCACTATGCCGGCGAAAACGCGATCAACGTGGGCGCTCTGGGCGGCAACGTGATCAACCAGACCTTGAGCCCGAAAGGCTTCCTGTCAGGCGTCAACGGCAACTTCCCGCGCAGTTTCCTCGGCTTTGACGTCGACAGCTACGCGCAGGCACTGGCCGGCTACGACGGCAAGCCACGGCCGGGCGGCGGCGTCTACAGCTCGACCTTGTCGGCGCCCGCCTTCAACCCGCTGGAAAGCTACCGCGTCGAAGAAAAGACCTCGACCGCATTCGTGCAGGCCGACCTGGCGGGCGAACGCTGGTTTGCCGACGTCGGCGTGCGCTTCGTGCGCACCAAGACCAGCGCGCAAGCGTGGGATGCCAAGATCAACGAGATCGTGCAGAACGGCGCATTCAACTTCACGCCCATCTACGCCGACCCGTCGGTCGTGCGCCAGGATGCCACCTACAGCTTCGCCCTGCCGTCGGGTAACTTCACCTACTCGCTCACGGACAAGCTGCAACTGCGCGTTGGCGCGGCCAAGACGATGGCACGCCCGTCGGTCGACAAGCTCGCGCCGTCGAGCACCACGGCCAGCATCTCGTGGGGCGACTTCACGCAGATCTACGGCGGCAATGCCGATTTGAAGCCATACACGGCGCACCAGGCCGATGTGTCGCTGGAATGGTATTACGCCAAAGGCTCCGCGATGACCTTCGCCGTCTACCAGAAGAACATCAAGAACCAGATCACCAACCTCTGGCTGACTGGCCAGGACATCGGTGCGCCGGGCGGACGCCTGTTCAACGTGCAGCGCCCGATCAATGGCGACAGCGCCAAGGCGCGTGGCATGGAGATCGGCATGCAGCACCTGTTCGCCAACGGCTTTGGCGTGCGCGCGCAATACACGCGCAACCTGTCGAGCAGTTGGGTCGCCGGCGTCGAACGCCCGCTCGAAGGCGTTGCGCCAGCGAGCGCGTCGCTGGGCGTTCTGTACGAGCGCGGCCCCTGGAGCATGAGTACCACGGCTGACTTCACCGATTCCTTCGTCACTGCCTCCAACGTGATCGGTTCCGGCTTCAACGAAGTGACCAACTCGGTGACCTGGGTCACGGCCCAGCTGGCCTATGATGTGAACAAATCGCTGCGCATCAGCATCGAAGGCAACAACCTCACCGATGCCGAGCAGGCGCCCCGCCTGACCAACGGCACCGTCAGTCTGCCCAACGGCTATTACCGTTACGGCCGCTCCGTGACCCTGGGCGCCAGCCTGCGATTCTGATGAAACAAGCGGCGCCATGGTACGTGGCGCCGCACAGCCCATCGCCAGCGCGGGCCGGTCTGGCAGTTCACCGGCCCGCAACACCGAGAACTGGAATCCTGATGCACACTTCTGTCTTTTCCCTTGCCGTCCTGCTTGCCGGGGCCATCCCTTTTTCCGCGTACGCTGCGGACGGGTCCAGCTACACGATGGCGGACTACGCCAGCGTTGCCAAGATCGACGCGCACCTTCACCTGCATAACGCGGCGCCGGCGTTCATGGAAGCGGCCCGGCGCCAGAACTTCAAGATCCTGTCGATCAATGTCGACTACCCTGATTTCCCACCACTTGATGACCAGCAGCGCGTCGCCATCGCACTGAAAAAGCAATTCCCGCAGGACGTGGCATGG
Organism: Massilia aurea; assembly: GCF_024753205.1. GTDB lineage: Bacteria > Pseudomonadota > Gammaproteobacteria > Burkholderiales > Burkholderiaceae_D > Telluria > Telluria aurea. Next base: position 402,092 of record NZ_JANUGZ010000001.1, read on the forward strand.
GCAGCGAGCTTCTCCGTCGATGGTTCCGCCCAACCTGCGTGGCTCGCCGCCACCCGCCACCGCGTCGCCGCGTCGATGGAGGCCGGCGCCGTGGGCGTGAAGGTCTGGAAGAACATCGGCATGAGCCTGCGCGGCGCCGACAAAGAACTGGTGATGATCGACGATGCGCGCTTTGCGCCGTTGTTTGACGACCTGGCCCGTCAGGGCATCCCGCTGCTGGGCCACCAGGGTGAGCCGCACAATTGCTGGCTGCCGTTAAAACGCATGACCGTCAACAACGACCGCACCTACTTCAAGAATCACCCGCAATACCATATGTATCTGCACCCCGAGATGCCAAGCTGGGAAGCGCAGATGGCCGCGCGCGACCGCATGGTGGCGGCGCACCCGACGCTGCATTTCGTCGGCGTGCACCTGGCGTCGCTGGAGCGCAATGTGGATGAACTGGCCGCCTTCCTGGACCGGTTCCCGAACGCCGTCGTGGACGCATCGGCGCGCATCGGCCAGCTGCAGTACCAGAGCCAGCGCGACCGCGAGAAAGTGCGCAACTTCTTCATCAAGTACCAGGACCGCATCCTCTACGGCAGCGACATGGCGCAAGAACCTGGCCAGGACGGCGCCGCACTGGGCCGCGAAGCCGAAGGCGTGTGGCGCATGCACTGGCGCTACTTCAATACGGCAGAGTCGTTCAAGGTCGCCGATCTCGACCAGCCAGTCCAGGGTCTGGCACTGCCGCGCGACGTCATCGACAAAATTTACCGCACGAATGCCGAGCGCGCCTTCCCCGGCGCCTGGAAAGGCCAGCCATGACCGCGCGCCGTGCATTTCTCGGGTGGCTTGGCGCGGCGCCGCTGGCCACGCAGATCCCGCTGGCCAGGGCGGCACCTGCCGCCGTGGCCGGCAAGGGCCATGTGCGCGTGCAGGACGCCGCCGTGTCGCTCCAGTTCGACGAGCAGCTGCGTTGCCGCGTCGTCAGCCTGCTGGGCAAGCAGCCCATCGCGCTGACGGGCTTCGACACCAGCGAGCACCTGGTCGTGGGCGGCAAGCCGCTCGGTCACTTCACGTTGCAGAAGGCCGAGCCGGCCCCGGCCACGACGCCATTTGGCGCAGGACAGGCGCTGCACCTCGTCGGCCGCTCTGCCGAGGGCATCGAGAAGCGCGTCACCGTGACCCTGCTCGACGAGCATCCGGGCGTCGCCTTGCTGGACGTGCACTACGTGAATACCGGCGCCAGGCCGCTGACGATCGATGCCTGGGTAAATGGCGCGCACCGCCTGACCGCCGCGCCGCGCCATGCGGGCGGCTACTGGACCTATTCCGGCGCCAGCCACGCTGACCGGCGCGACTGGGTCCAGCCTGTCAAGCGCGGTTTCGAGCAAGGCAACTTTTTGGGCATGAACGCGTCGGACTACGGCGGCGGCACGCCGGTCGCGGATGTCTGGCGTCGCGACGCCGGCCTGGCCGTTGGCCACCTGGCGCTGCAGCCGCTGCTGGTGTCACTGCCCGTCAAGGCGGCCGGCAATGCGGTCGACATCGCGCTGCGCGGCGACGTCCCGCAGACGTTGGCCCCGGGCGCTACGCTGGCCACCCCGCCCACGTTCATCGTCGTGCACCGTGGCGACTTCTATGTGCCACTGGAGCGCTATCGCCGCCTGATGGCCGCGCAGGGCCTCGCCGCCCCGGAGCCGCCGCAAAGCGCCTACGATGCGCAGTGGTGCGCGTGGGGCTACGAACGCGATTTTTCGCTCGACTATGTGCGCGCCACGCTGCCCAAGGTGCAGGAACTGGGCTTCAAGTGGGCCGTGCTGGATGACGGCTGGCAGGTCAAGACTGGCGACTGGACGCCCGACCTCGCCAAATTCCCGCGCGGCGGCGACGACATGAAGGCGCTGGTGGCCGACATCCACGCACGCGGCATGAAGGCGCGACTCTGGATCGCACCGCTGGCCGTGGCCCCCGGCAGCGACGAGCTGCACGAGCATACCGACCTGCTGCTGCTCGACGAGACCGGCGCAGCCCAGGACGTGACCTGGTGGAACTGCTTCTACCTGTGCCCCGCCTACGAAAAGACGCAATCGCGCCTGGCCGCGACGCTGCGCATGATTATTGCGGACTGGGGCTTCGACGGCCTCAAGGTCGACGGCCAGCACCTCAATGGCGTGGCGCCGTGCTTCAATCCGAAGCACCAGCACAAGCGCCCTGAGGAATCGGTCGAGGCAGTCGCCGACTTCTACAAGGTCATGCACGACGTGGTGCATGCGGCCAATCCGGAAGCGGTACTGGAAGTGTGCCCGTGCGGCACCAGCTACGCCTTCCACAATATGCCGTACATGGACCAGGCGCCGTCATCCGACCCGCTGTCGAGCTGGCAGGTGCGCCACAAGGGCAAAACGCTCAAGGCGCTGATGGGTCCGTGGTCCGCCTACGCAGGCGACCATGTGGAGCTGAGCACGGGCGGACAGGATTTCGCTTCCAGCGTCGGGATCGGCGCAGTCGTCGCCACCAAGTTCACGTGGCCGGTCGACCCGAAACCCAAGGACTCGTTCCTGCTGACACCCGAGCGCGAAGCGCACTGGCGCCAGTGGGTGGACCTGTACAACAAGGGGCGCCTGGCCGAAGGCCGTTACCGGGGCGAGCTGTACGACCTGGGTTTCGACAAGCCGGAAACCCACGTCGTGGAGCAGGCCGGCGCGTTGCACTACGCGTTCTACGCCGATCGCTGGGATGGCGTCGTCGCATTGCGTGGCCTCGGCCCGGGCGCCTGGACGGTGCGCGACTCGCTCAGCGGCAGCGTATTGGGCAAGGTGTCGGCTGACAAGCCAACGCTGCCTCTGCGCTTTACGCACAGCCTGCTGATCGAAGCGCGGCCCGACGTCCCCGACGAGCTGCCTGTGGCGTTTGCCAGCAACGTCAAGGCCGTGGGCGCGGACGGGTTCCCCCACGCATCGCAATGGGCCGATGCGCCCACGACGTTCTTTCGCCACGACTGGCAAGGCAAGCCGCTCCCTGGCCCACAATCGACGCGCGTTCAGTTGCTGCGCGGCGCGGGCCACCTGTACCTGCGCTTCATCTGCAAGTACGAGACGCTCACCACCTTCGACCAGGCCGGCCCGGCGAGAACCATCTGGCCACTGTGGGAGCGCGACGTCGTCGAAGTGTTCCTGCAGGCGCCGGATCGCGCCGGACTGAAAAGCTATCGCGAAATTCAGGTCGCGCCCAACGGACTGCTGCAGGAAATCGCGATCGAGGTGTCGGGCAAGCGGCGTATCGATAGCGGCAGCCGCGCCAGGGCGCACGTCGATACGGGCAACAAGGTCTGGACGGCCGAGCTGGCCATACCGATGCGCGGTGGAGACGGTGCAGGGGATGGCTGGCGCCTGAACCTGTTCCGCATCGAAGGCCCCGAAGCTGCCGGTGACAACCGCGTGCATTCAGCGTGGAGTCCGACCCGCACTGCGGCGCCCGACTTCCACGTGCCAGGCGCGTTCGGCCGGCTGCTGATCGACGCATGATGCTGCAGCGCCTGCGTCCACTCACGCTGCTCGTCATATTGTCGGCGCATGCCCATGCCGGGCAGTCGACAGACCGCCCGTCAGGCAGTCCCGTCGAAACAACGTTCCAGGCGTCGGCCGACGAGATCGCCAACCCCGAGCGCGGCATGTACGTCTGGGCGGCCGACAACCTGGCGGCGTGGACGCAGGCGCAAGCCGATGCGCAGTTTGCGGCCGGCTACCGGATCGTCTATGCGCCGGTACGGCTGGATGCGCATGCCGGCCACGCGCTGCCCGCGACGCTGCTTGCCGACTTGACGGAAGGGTTTGCCGTTGCGCGTCGCGCGGGCCTGAAAGTCATACCGCGTTTCATGTACAACTTCCCGGCAGGCGAAACCGCTTACCGGGCGGCGCAGGATGCCCCCATAGATCGCGTGCTGGAACATATCGGGCAGCTCAAGCCGGTCCTGGCGGCCAATGCGGATGTCATCGCCTATCTGCAGGCGGGCTTTGTCGGCGCCTGGGGCGAATGGCATACCTCGTCGAACAACCTGACCCTGCCGGCGCGACGCACGCGCATCCGCGATGCGCTGCTGGCCGCGCTGCCCCCGGACCGCTTCCTGCAAGTGCGTTACCCACCTTATCTGATGGCGTGGGCGCCGCAGGCGCCGCGCTGGCGCGACGGTTCGGCCGCGGCACGCATCGGCGTGCACAACGACTGCTTTCTGGCCTCAAGCACGGATGTCGGCACCTACAGTGAAAACCCGGCGAGCCGGCAGCGCGAGCGTGATTACGTGGCCGCGCTGTCGACAGCAGCGCCATTTGGCGCCGAGACCTGCAATCCGGCCGATGCGGTCAATCCAACGCCACGCACGACCTGCGACGACATCCTGCGCGAAGGCCGGCGCTTCGGCCTGACGTACCTGAACGACAGCTATTACCGCGACCTGTTTCACCAGCGCTGGCAGACGCAGGGTTGTCTCGCGCAGGTCAAGCGCAGCATGGGCTACCGGTTCGAACTATCGAAGTTACGGCACAGTTCACGCATCGTGGCTGGCCAGTCGGGCGAGCTGGTGCTGACCGTGCGCAACGCCGGCTGGGCGCGCGCTTTCAACCCGCGTGGGGTACAGATGGTGCTCAGGCATCGCGCTACCGGCCGGGTCGTACGCTTGGCCCTGGCCTCGATCGATCCGCGCGCCTGGCTGCCGGGGCAGACCAGCACCGCAACCGCGCGGGTTGCGATCCCGGGCGGCACGCCCATTGGCGCTTACGACATGCTGCTGGCATTGCCGGATGGCGCAGCATCCCTGGCCGCCGATGTGCGCTACAGCGTGCGGCCTGCCAACACCGACGATGCCGCCAAAGCGCAGGGATGGGATGCCTCGCTGGGCGCGTTTCGTACAGGGACGACGCTGAATATTCTCTGACGTGTTGCCACGCCATGCGCGCGTGGCCGGCTTACTCGGCGATCAGGAGTTCGATGCCCGCCTCGCGCAGGCCATCCCGGTACTGCGGACTGATATCGCCGTCGGTGATGACGGTGTGAACGCGGTCGAGCTGCACGATACGGTGCAGGCTGATGAAACCGAATTTGGAGGAATCGGCGAGCACGATGACTTTCCTCGCGCGCTCGACCATCTTGTGGTTCAGGCTTGCTTCCGCCTCGTGGTGGGTCGTCACGCCGAACTGCAGGTCGAGGCCATCGACACCCAGGAACAGCTTGTCGAAACTGTAGGCCTGCAGGCAGGCTTCGGCCTGCAATCCCTGGATCGACAGCGCCTGCTTGCGCAGCAGGCCACCCGTCAGGATAAGGTCGACGCCGGCGGCGTTGACCAGCTCCCACGCGATATTCAGGCCATTGGTCAGCACCGTCACGTTCTGCACGTCGCGCAGGTGGCGCGCCAGCGACAGCGTCGTCGTGCCCGAATCGATGATGATGTTTTCGCCCGGCTTGACCAGGCGCGCCGCCAAGGCGCCGATGCGCTCTTTCTGCTCGTGGTTGAGCGCGTCTTTTTGCGACACCGTGTGTTCGGTCGGCGGCATGCGTGCCAGCGTGGCGCCGCCGTGGCTGCGGATGGCCAGGCCCTGCGCCTCGAGCGCACTCAGATCGCTGCGGATCGTGACCGCCGAGACGTTGAGTTGCTTGACGAGTTCGCTGACCTGGACCGAGGCTTGTTCGGTAAGAGCTTTAAGAATGGTGTCGCGGCGCTGACCGGTTTGACCCATGATTGGATACGCAGATTTAATAAAAAAACAGCTTACCAGATTGGCGCACCGCCGGCACGCCATCTGCTTGCCGGCGCATCATTGCGTGCCTGCCAGGCGGTCGAGCGCTGCAGGGTTCAGCGGTATGCCCACCTGGTGCGCTGCGTATACGGCAGCGCCGAGCACGGGCGGCAGGCGCGGCGCCATCAAGCGGTAAGCGCCGGCGCTGCTGGCCGCAAGCACGCGGGCAAACGGCGCGCGTAACGGCCCATCCTCGCCGAACAGCCCGCCCGAATACGAGACCGTGACCTCGGTGCCTGGATCGACCCCGAGCTGGCCCCGCACCGCATCGACCAGCGCAGCCACCTCCAGCGCAGCCGACTCGAGGATCGCTGCTGCCTGCGCATCGCCCAGCGCCGCCGCTTCGGACACGAGACGCGACAGCGCGGCGACCTTGCTGCGCTCGCCTTTCAGCTCGCCATAGACGACCTGGCAGAGGTCGAGGTCATCCTGCAGCGCCAGGCGCGTACGCAGCAACGCATGCAGCGGCCCGCGCGGCGCACGGCCGTCGCTCATGCGCGAGAATAAAGCGAGACCGGCGCGGGCGATCCAGTAGGCCGAGCCTTCGTCGCTGAACAATTCGCCCCACCCGCCGGCACGCGCGCCCTGCCCGCCGATGCGCCCATAGGCCATCGAGCCGGTGCCGGCGATGACGCTGATGCCATCGGCGCAGGCCAGCGAACCGGCCCAGCTGCACACCATGTCGTTGTCGCACAGGTAGCGCGCGTGGCCCAGCACGGCGCGCGGCAGCGCATCCAGTTGCGCCTGCACGGCGCGGTCTTCGCCGTACGCCGGCAAGCCGAAGAACGCGAATGCGACGTCGCTCGCGGTGACGCCGGCGGCCGCGAACAACCCGGCGCAGCCGCGCGCCAGCACGTCAGCCGCACCTTCCATGCCGACTTCGAGGTAATACGCGCTGCTCTGTTCATTGCGCGCCAGGACCCGCCCCTGCCGGTCGATCAGCGCGAACGCCGTCTTGGTGCCGCCGCCGTCAACCCCGAGAAACATCGCTGTCCTCCGCCAGTGGATAAATGGTGACGCCCTGCACCACGCGATTGACGGTGCCCGACACGCTCGGCGTATCCGGACGCAAGCCCAGTGCCAGCGACTGCAGCAGTGCGAAGGCCTGGCAGAACACGATGTACGGCAGTGCGAGGGCCAGGTCCGGTGCCTGCCCGACGCCATCCAGCGTGATGCAGGCGTCACCCAACGCCGGTTCGTCACGGCCGCTCAGCGCCAGCACGCGGCCGGCACGACGATCATTGCGCAGCTCGCCCAGCAGGTCGAGGTCATAGCGGCGGGCACGGGCGTCGTTCGACAACAGTACGACAACCAGCGTGTCGGCGTTGACGACCGTCTTCGGGCCATGGCGAAAGCCCAGCGGCGAGTCGAACAGCGCAACGACCTGGCCATCGGTCAGCTCCAGCAGCTTGAGCGAGGCTTCACGCGCCAGCCCGCGCAGCGCATTGCTGCCAAGGTAGACCACACGGCTAAAATTCTGCGCCACCAACCCGTCCAGCAGCGGCAGCATCGACGCCAGTACCTGCGCGGCCGCCGCCGAAGGGCCGGCGGTGGCGCCCGGCGCCAGCACGCCGAACGCGCCCGCCGCAGCCAGCAGCATCGAGGTGAAACTGGTGGTCATGGCGAACCCACGGTCGTGCGTGGCGTCGGGCAGCAGGATTGCATACGCATTGGCGCGGCCCTGCGCCATCCGGCACAGAGCGCCGTCGGCGTTGCAGGTGATGACCAGGTGGTAGATCTCGTCCACGACCCCGTCGGCCAGATCGACGGCAGCCACGCTTTCCGGGCTGTTGCCCGAGCGGCCGAACGACACGAGCAGCGTCGGCACCTTCGGCTGCAGGAACTGGCGCGGGCCCGAGACCAGGTCGGTGGTCGGCACGGCGTCTGCCCGCCAGCCGCCGCCCAGCAACGCCGGCGCCAGGCATTCGCCGATGAAGGCCGAGGTGCCGGCGCCCGTCAGCACGATGCGCAGGTCGGGCTTCGCGAGCAAGGGCCCGAGAAACGCGTCGAGCGCGCTGCGCTGATCGGTGACCAGTGCCTCGATCTCGGGCCAGACGGCCGGTTGCTGCGCGATTTCGCGCGCGGTAGCGCCGGCGCCGGCGGCATCGAGCCGCTCCGTACCAATGCCCAGAATATTCCTGTCAGCGACTAACATGCTTCCAACTCCTTCGTTGCGGCGCCTGCCATGCAGGCCGCCATGTATTGGCGCAGCACCCTGGCCACGCCTTCTTTGAGCAGATCGACCGGCCGGTTGTTCAGCCGCCCTTCGCGCACGGCGTCATATTGAAACGGCAGGTACTGGCTCAGCAGCGTGAGCGGCGGCGGCGTACGTTCCAGGTTGGCCAGCAGACACGCCTGCGCGGCCTGGATGGCCGGATGCGGCCAGTAGTAGCGGATCCGGTCACTCAGGCTGTATTGCTGGTCGAAGCGGGCGCGGCGCGGCTCGTTGTCGTAGTACTTTTGCCACTGCGCCGGCTCGGCACGCATTACGTCCAGCACCGTGTCCTTGAACCCGGAGCCCTTGCCATCACCGGCCATCGCGGCCTCGATATCGGCCAGCGCCCACAGCGTTTCGCGCAGCGCAAACGTCGCGCCCGGACCCACCTTGAGAATGGCGAAATGGCCGGCGACGAGCGCCGCCAGATTGGCCGCCGTCTGGTAGTCGGTCGAATGGGCCTCGTAGACCAGCGTGGGCACGTCTTCGATCATGCGGCCGAGCTCCACGGCGCGCTCGGGCAGGAAGTCGATCACCTTGTGGTGGTCGAATTCGACGCCCGGCTGCACCACAAGGCCAACCACGCGCGGCCAAGCCGCATCCAGTCCGGCAGCAGCGAATGCGGCGCGGTGCGCAGCGATCGTCTGCGTCGCCGCGGCGGGCGTGGTGACGCTCAGTTCGGCCAGGTCTTCGTGCGCGCCGCCGGGTACCGGCACTTCGGTGCCCACCACGTACACGGGCGCTTCGCCTCCAGCCGCCTGCCAGGCCCGCTCGGCGACAGCGCACAGCCGCGCAGCCCGCGCGGCCACCACGTCATCCTGCAGCGGCACCGGATCGCCAACGCACGACATCGAGCAATCCAGGTGTATCTTGCGAAAGCCCGCCGTGACGTATTGTTCGATCAGCACCTCGGCTTTCGCCATGGCCGCATCCGCGTGCTCGCCTTGCCAGGCATTGGGGCCCAGATGGTCGCCACCCAGCAGCACACGCTCGCGTGCCAGGCCGACGCGGTCGGCGATGGCGTACACGAAATCGCGAAATGCGCTTGGGGTCATGCCGGTGTAGCCGCCATCCTGGTTCACCTGATTCGACGTGGCTTCGATCAGCACCGGCTGCGCCGGCCCCGCCGCCAGCGTCACTTCCATCGCCGCCTCGAGCACGATCGGATGCGCCGAGCACACCGCGTGGATCCCGACGGCTTCGCCGGCCTTGTGCCGGCGCACCAGATTCAACATGTAGTCCATTTGTCAGGCTCCTTCGGTTGATTCGGCAGGCGCGACGCCGTCGTCCGCCTGCAGCGCAAGAAACAGCGCAGCCGCCAGCGCCAGGCCGATGCCGGCCAGCCGGTAGCATCCCGGCACGGCGCCGGCCAGCGCCATCGCGATCACGGTGGTCAACAGCGGCGCGCCGGCATTGACCAGCGGCGACACCGTCAGCGCCTTACCGTGCCGGAACGCATACACCAGCGTCAGCGCGCCGATGGCATTGAGCACCTGGGTGGCAGCGGCCAGCAGCGGCCCGGATGGCCCGTAATTGATCGGCTGCGAGAAATCGGTCATCGCCAGCGCCATCGGAATGCACAGCAGCGCACTGGCGGTCATGTAAAAGAAGATGCTTTCGGCATCCATGCGCGTATTGGCCAGCTTGATGAAGTACGCCTGCAGGCCCCATGCGACCAGCACGCCGATCGCCAGCACGAACCACAGCCCGTACTGCTGCGGCGCGCCGCCCGGGTTGAAGTCGAACAGCGGCAACGCGCACACGGCCAGCACGATCCCGGCCACGCCCATGCGGCCCGTACGCTCATGCAGAAACAGCAGCGAGAGCACGATCGTGATGACGGGTGAGAGCGAAATCAGCGGGAAAATCAGGTAAGCCGGGCCGGCCTTGACTGCATAGAACAGCACCATCTGGCCACCCGCACCCAACAGGCCAATGGCCAGCCCGTAGCCGACCGCAGTGCGGTCGCGGCGTACGCGCCAGCCGGAGCGCGCCAGCACGAACAGCGCGGGCGGCACCATCGTCAGCGCCCACACCACATATACGAGGGTTTCAGGAAAACCGTTCTGGGTGGGCAGGCCAGCGAAAGCGCCCCATACGCCCCACAGCAGCGCCGTTGCCAGCGCATAGCCGAGCCAGCGCGGCCTGGCAGCACCGGTGGCGGCTTGTTCAGGCAGAATTCTCTTTTCGAGGGTGTCTGCGGGATTCACAGGGCCACCCATGCTGCCAGCCCGTTCATGCAGTACGCAACGCCATCGCTCGATGTGCTTTTCATCCGTATCTTCCTCCGCCAGGTGCGTTTGTTTCAAACGTTTTCGTTGCCATCGATGTGATAGTAAAGAAGTGACAAACGAAAAGCAAAGTCTTTCCAAATATTTTCGATATGGCGTGTTTTTGGTGACAAAATCGCGCCTTTTATTTTCGAATACTTTCGATTACCATCTGGACAACGGATGTATGTGCCGTCCGACCTTTTCCGCCCGCAGAAAAATTCATCGTCAGGAGATTTGCATGAACCACCGCTGGACTAAGGCAAGTAAAACCAAACCCTGGGCCGTCGTGTGCGGCAGCGCGGCTGCTGTTCTGGCCCTGACGATGACGCAGGTTCATGCAACATCTCCCGGTGATCCACTGGCTCCGGCCGGCCGCTGGGAAGGCAACACGAGTGGCAGCGCCAGCACGCCACCAATGGGCTGGAACAGCTGGAATGCATTTCGCACGGAAGTTGACGAAGGCAAGGTCATGGGCGCGGCGAAGGTGCTTGCCGACAGCGGTCTGGCAAAGCTCGGCTACAACCATGTCATCCTCGACGATGGCTGGTGGATGAAGCGCCGCGCCAGCGATGGCCGCCTGCAGATCCGCACCGGCATCTTCCCGTCGGCCGCCACCGGTGGACCGGACGGCACCAGCTTCAAGCCGTTCACCGACAAGCTGCACGCGATGGGCTTCAAGGCCGGCATCTACACGGACGTCGGCCGCAATGCGTGCTCGCAAGCCTACGACCTGCATTCGCCCAACCTGCCACAAGGCACGACCGCGGAACGCGAAGTGGGCCTGGACGGCCACGTCACGCAGGACATCAATCTGTATTTCAAGGAATGGGGCTTTGACTACCTGAAGATCGACGCCTGCGGACTGGCCGATTTCATCCCGGGCTCGGACCTAGTCAAGAAGCAGAGCTACCGCGGCATGGCGCCGCTGATCGAACGCGGGTCGATCAACCGCACGGATATCGGCGCCGTACGTGCCCGCTACGAGACCGTTGCTGCGGCAATCAAGGCTGCGCGCCCGCTGGGTGATTATGTGATGTCGATCTGCGCCTGGGGCATGGCCAATGTGCGTAGCTGGGGCAAGGATGTCGGCAACCTGTGGCGCACCAGCGCCGACATTACGCCGAGCTGGACCAGCATGCTGCACAACTTCGACAGCGCGGCCAAACGTGCGTTGTACGCAGGTCCCGGCCACTGGAACGATCCCGATATCCTGCACATCGGCCATGGCGAATTCGATGCCAACAACCCGGTCGAAGTGCGCTCGCATTTTTCGCTGTGGGCGATGATCAATGCGCCCTTGCTGATCAGCTATGACTTGCAGCATGGTCCGGCGTCGCTGCTCGCCGTGTTGGGCAATGCGGACGTGATTCGTCTGAACCAGGACAAGGCCGGCCACCAGGGCATCGTCGCCTACGATTCGGACGATGCGCAGATCATCGTCAAGACGCTGGGTGACGGGCAGCGCAAGGCAGTGGCGCTGTTCAACCGTGGCGCATCGCCCGCACCGGTGACGCTGCTGGCGATGCACCTGAAACTGGCGGATGGCGCGCCGGTCACGCTGCGCAACCTGTGGACGAAGGAAACCTTGACCTTCACCGGCGAGAAGGCCTTCACGCTCGCGCCGCACGAGACGCTCGTGTTCGAAGCGCACGGCAAGCGCCAGCTGGAAAACGGTGTGTATCTGTCGGAGATCCCGGGGTCGATCAACGTTGCCGTTGACGGGACCCGGCAGCCGCAACTCGATCCGACCGTCCATCGGATGATCGACCCGTGGTCGAGCACCCGCTCCGGCGGCTCGCGGCCCCAGTACGCCGGCTGGGGTGGCGCGCAGCCGGATGCAACGCCGTTTGGCCAGAGCCTGCAGGTGGCCGGCCAGGTGTTTACGTCGGGACTTGGCGTGCTGTCCAATTCGCGCCTTCAGGTGAAGAACGATGTTGGCTACGCGCGATTGACCGCGTCGGTCGGCGTGGACGATTCGACGGAAAACACCAGGGAGCTGGTGCGCTTTTACGTGTATGGCGATGGAAAACTGCTGGCGGAAAGCGCGCCGGCACGGTTCGGATCGAAAGTCCAGGCACTGACGGCCGATGTGCGTGGCGTGAAAATCGTTGAACTGGTGGTGCGGGATGCCAAAACCGGCAACGCGGTACCTGTCGTGGCGACCTGGGGCGATGTGCAGCTGACGCAGGCTGGTGCCGCTGTGCCTGGTCCGCGAACGTCGAGCGGCGACCGCACCTGAGTGCCGCGACACGACACAATGATGACCTCATTCACCAGCCTCGACACCCTCGTCTTCCTCATCTACTTCGTGGTCATTTCGGCTTACGGCTTGTGGATCTACTGGAGCAAAAAACGCTCGTCCGGCAAGGCCACCCACGACTTCTTCCTGGCCGAAGGGTCGCTCACGTGGTGGGCCATCGGCGCCTCGCTGATCGCATCGAACATCTCGGCCGAGCAGTTCATCGGCATGAGCGGAGCGGGCTTTCGCATCGGGATGGCGATCGCGGTGTATGAGCTGATGTCCGCAGCCACCCTGGTCATCGTCGCCGTGTTCTTCATGCCGATCTACCTGAAGAACCGCATCTATACGATGCCGCAATTTCTCGAGCAGCGCTATGGGCCGGCGGTGGCGGCCACGATGGCGGTGTTCTGGCTTGGCCTGTACGTGGTGGTCAACCTCACCGCCATCCTGTACCTGGGCGCGCTGGCGATCAGCAGCATCGCCGGTCTGAACGTGCTGGCCTGCATGCTGTTCCTGGCCGTGTTCGCCACGGTGATCACGCTGGGCGGCATGAAGGTGATCGGCTATACCGATGTGATCCAGGTGCTGTGCCTGGTGATCGGCGGGCTCGTCACGACCTGGATCGCGCTCGATCTGGTGGCGGCGCTGGCCGGCGGCCAGGGTGCGGTGCGGGGTCTGAGCGAGCTGTACCTGCGCGCCGGCGAGCATTTCAATATGGTGCTCACGCGCGACGATCCCAACTACATGGACCTGCCCGGCATGTCGACCATCATCGGTGGCATGCTGATCGTGAACCTCAACTATTGGGGCTGCAACCAGTACATCGTCCAGCGCGCGCTGGGCGCCAACCTGCACACGGCGCGCAAGGGCCTGCTGTTCGCAGCCTTCCTCAAGCTCCTGATGCCGGTGATCGTGGTCTTGCCCGGCATTGCGGCCTACGCGCTCGACAAGTCCGGCACACTTGGCGACGCGATGCGGCCCGGTGGCGAACTCAATCCGGACCGCGCTTACCCTACCCTGCTGGCGTTGCTGCCGGCCGGGCTCAAGGGGCTTGCGTTCGCCGCGCTCGTTGCGGCGGTCGTCGCGTCGCTGGCCGGCAAGGCCAATAGCGTGGCGACGATCTTCACGCTCGACGTCTACAACAAGAACGTCAACTGCGGGGCCAGCGAGCAGCGCATGGTCTGGATCGGCCGGATTTCGGTGGTGGCGGCGATGGCCATTGCCGTGCTGCTCGCGCCCTTGCTGGGGATCGACAAGAAAGGTGGCTTCCAGTACATCCAGGAATACACCGGCTTTGTGTCGCCCGGCATCCTGGCGATGTTCTTGCTGGGCTTTTACTGGCGCAAGACCACCGCTGCGGCGGCCATGTTCGCGACGATTGGCGGGCTGGTGTTCTCGGTGTTTCTCAAGTTCTTGCCGCTGGTGATGGACCTGGGGTTTCTGGCGCCGATTGGGTTTGCGGTCAATAACGGCGCCGGTAGTTACGAAATCCCGTTTCTTGACCGGATGCTGATCGTGTTCGTCATGGTGGTCATTGGCATGGTTTTGTTGAGCACGACGGCGCAGCGTGACGGCAGCCACAAGCGCATGGTGATCGACCGGTCGATGTTCCGCGTTGATCGCGGATTTGCGGTTGGGTCGGTGGTGATTTTTGCCGTGTTGGTGGCGATTTACGGCGGTTGGTAATTTGAAGGCACCTTGTCGCGCCAGTTCGATTTGTGGTTCGAAGGGATTGAAATCAGCAGCGCGCTCCTGTTCACAGCCGGGTCCGTGTCCGAATGTCAGACCTGACCCCGGCTTGCATCTGTTATAGCAACCATGTTTCATCGCAAAAAGCAATTGTCCTTTGACATGATTGCTGCTATAATTGCGGCCCTTTTACAACAAAACCCCCGGTAGCACATCTGCTATCGATCGCTTTCCATGCCGTGCATGGGGACCGAACCTTGGGCCTACCGCCCGCATCAAGCAACGTTCGCCGCATGGCGGTTGAACGACACTCAGCGTCATTAACACGCACACAGCACCCGGCACGTATTGCGCACATCGCAAGCGCCGGCACGCCTTTGGCATTGTCGCCACGTCGACAGGCCAGGCACGCGCTGTCTGCATCACGACCATGTCGCGATCTCCGCCGCGGGCCTCGATGCCTGCGGCGATTTCATTTCATTCGACAGATCGAGGGAGAACCACACCGTGGCAAAACAAATCATCATCGACCAGGTCTTCAAAGTTTTCGGCGACAAGCCGGAAGCCGCACTGGACCTGGTTCGCCAGGGCGCCAGCAAGCAGGACATCCTAGCCCAGACCGCCTGCACCATCGGCGTGTTTGACGCCAGCTTCACGATTGAAGCCGGCGAAATTTTCGTCATCATGGGATTGTCCGGGTCGGGAAAATCGACCATGGTGCGCATGCTCAATCGCCTGATCGAGCCGACCGCTGGGCGCATCCTTATCGACGGCAATGACATCAACACCCTGCCCGACGCCCAGTTGCGCGCGCTGCGCCGCAAGGACATCAGCATGGTGTTCCAGTCGTTCGCGCTGCTGCCGCAACTGACCGTGCTCGACAACACAGCGTTTGGCATGGAGCTGGCCGGCA
Source organism: Massilia aurea (assembly GCF_024753205.1). GTDB lineage: Bacteria > Pseudomonadota > Gammaproteobacteria > Burkholderiales > Burkholderiaceae_D > Telluria > Telluria aurea. The sequence goes on from NZ_JANUGZ010000001.1 coordinate 417,201, forward strand.
CGCCGAAGGCCGAGCGCCATGCGCTGGCCTTGCAGGCGCTGGACCAGGTGGGCCTGGCCGGGTATGGCGCCAGCTATCCGGACGAATTATCGGGCGGCATGCAGCAACGCGTGGGCCTGGCCCGCGCGCTGGCATGCGATCCCGCCATCCTGCTGATGGACGAGGCGTTTTCGGCGCTCGATCCAATCATGCGTACCGAGATGCAATCGGAGCTGCTGCGCCTGCAGCAGATCAAGCGCCGCACCATCGTCTTCATCTCGCACGATCTCGACGAAGCGATGCGCATCGGCGACCGGGTTGCCATCATGAAGGACGGGCATGTCGTGCAAGTGGGCACGCCCGAAGACATCCTGCGCCAGCCTGCCAACGACTACGTGCGCAACTTCGTGCGCGGCGTCGATGCCGCGGCCGTGTTCAAGGCCGGCGATATCGCCCGTAAAAGCCAGATCGTGGTGGCGGAGTCGCCCGCGCGCGGTTCGCGCGCAGCACTGTCGATGCTGGAAGAACAGGATCGGGCCTACGCCTACGTCGTCGACCCGCAGCAAAAATTCCTGGGCGTGGTCTCGGCCGACTCCCTGCGCAGCGCGCTCGACGGCCACGTCGGCCCGCTGGGCCTGGCGCATGCCTACCTGCCCGACGTCACCACCATCGACGCCGATGAACCGGTCGCCGGCCTGTTTGGCCAGGTCGCGCAGATGCCGTATGGCGTGCCTGTGGTGACGAACGATGGCAAATACCGCGGGGCCATCAGCAAGACCACCCTGCTGAAGTTCCTTGACCGCGATACGCCGCCCATCGCCGCACCAAACAACCCGAAAGGACAAGCATGAATCCCGGCACCGCTATTGCGACCGCGACCCAACCGGTCGCCCCACAAGCTGAGCAGATCAATCCATGGCTGCCGACGCCGCCGCGCGATACCTCCTGGCTCGACGCCGCGCCGGCCGCCTCGCCCGATCAGGCCAGCGCTGGGCTGTCCGACCTGCTAAACGGCTCGCTGTCGCTTCAGTCCGGGATCAACGACGCGCTGGGCTGGGTGGTCGAGCACTTCCGTCCATTCTTCCAGATCGTGCGCGCGCCCATCGATGCCACGCTCGACGCCGTCAGCGCGTTGCTGCTGGCTGCGCCAGCGCTCGCGGTAATCGCCGTCATCGGCGTGCTGGCCTGGCAATTCACCACCCGGACGCTCGCCATTGGCACCGTGGTGGCACTGCTGATCGTGTCGATGCTGGGCATCTGGTCCGACGCCATGATCACGCTGTCGCTGGTGCTGACGTCGCTCGCGTTCTGCATGGTGATCGGTCTGCCGCTGGGGATTTTCCTGGCCAGCAGCGACCGTGCCCAGAACCTCCTGCGTCCGCTGCTCGACGCCATGCAGACCACGCCGGCCTTTGTCTATCTGGTGCCGGTGGTGATGCTGTTTGGTATCGGTAACGCGCCGGGCGTGATCGTGACCATCATCTTTGCCCTGCCGCCGCTGGTGCGCCTGACCAATCTCGGCATTCGCCAGGTGCGGCCCGACCTGATCGAGGCAGCGCGCGCTTATGGCGCCTCGCCGTGGCAGTTGCTGACCCGCGTCCAGTTTCCGCTGGCGATGCCGTCGATCATGGCCGGCATCAACCAATCGCTGATGCTGTCGCTGTCGATGGTCGTGATCGCCTCGATGATCGCCGTCGGCGGTCTGGGCCAGATGGTCCTGCGCGGCATCGGCCGCCTGGACATGGGTCTGGCAACCGTGGGTGGCCTGGGCATCGTGCTGCTGGCAATCACGCTGGACCGCTTGACGCAATCGATGGGACAGCCACGCCGTGGCGTACGCCACTGGTACCAGACCGGCCCGGCCGGCCTCATCCTGCGCCTGACGCGCGGCAAGCCACAATCATAAAAAGGACCACGAATGCATCGCATGAAAAAATTTACGATCAAACACCAGTCACGACGCATGTTTCGCTGGATCGCCACCATCGCGCTTGGCGCACTGGCGCTGACTACCCACCTGGCCATGGCGCAAACGCCGGCAGACACCCTTCCCGGCAAGGGGATCAAGGTGCAAGCGCTGCAAAGCCCGGTTGCCGAAGAAACGTTCCAGACCATGCTGGTCGACCGTGCTCTGGCGGCGCTGGGCTACGCACCGCAACCCATCAAGGAAGTGGAATACCCCACGGCCCACATCGCCATTGCCAACGGCGACGCCACGTTCCTGGCGGTGCACTGGGATCCCTTGCACAAGGATTTCTATGACAACGCCGGCGGCGACGCCAAACTGCTGCGCATGGGCGAGTACGCGGGGCCGGCAGCACAGGGCTACCTGATCGACAAGGCCACCGCCGACAAGTACGGCATCACCAATATCGGCCAACTGCGCGAGCCGCGCCTGGCCAAGCTGTTTGACAACGATGGCGATGGCAAGGCGGACATGGCCGGTTGCAATCCGGGCTGGGGCTGCGAAGCGATGATCGAGCAGCACATGGACGGCTTCAAGCTGCGCGGCACGGTAACGCATGTGCAGGGTAATTACTCCGCCCTGATCGCCGATACCATCGGCCGCTTCAAGCGCGGCTCTCCGATCCTGTATTACGCCTGGACGCCCTACTGGGTCAATGGCGTCCTGATTCCGGGCAAGGATGTCGTGTGGCTGCAGGCGCCGAAGACGGCGTATCCGGGCAAGCCCGATACACGCCTGCCCGATGGCAGCGACTACGGCTTTGCCATCAACACGACGCGCTTTGTCGTGAACCGTGCCTGGGCCGAGAAGAACCCGGCAGCCGTGAAGCTGTTTCAGGTGATGCGGCTGCCGATTGCCGATATCGACGCGCAGAATGCGCGCATGCGCAGCGGTGAAAATGCCCAGGCGGATATCGCGCGCCATGTGTCGGGGTGGATCAAGTTTCATCAGAAGGAATTTGATGGCTGGATTGCGCAGGCGCGGGCGGCAGCGGCGCCGTGATCTTGCTGTAGTCGCGGCAGCGCCGTCAGGATGCAGTCATTGCGATCTGCCCGGCAGTGGCTACTAGGCCGTGTTTGAACCATCTGTAGAGACCCGTGGTCAAGACTAGGCTGGTGGCAATGTGGAGACAGGTTCACTGCAGTTCAGAGCTTGGCCATCATGGTTGCTGACGTGCAGCGGCTGCAACACCTACCGCACGACTGAGCGGCGAACGGGACATTTCAAACGTCGCGAGGCTCAGCCTCAATGCCCGGGCAACCTGCACGACCACCCAGTTCGCCGATGTTCCAAATGCTAGCGATGTGTCCGCCCTGACCCGGTTCGAGAGAGGTACCAACGACGCGATGCGCAGCATGGATCGCGTGGTCACGCGGCCCGCACGTGTTGACAACGTAACGGGCCGAAGCCGACAGGCGGCGGGAGGCTATCCGAAGACCGGTTACCAAGTGTTCGCGACGTCGCGCGTGCTAGTGCTGTCCACGAAGGTTAATCTCTGGACAACTCATCCATTTCTGACGGCGCGCTGCACAGCGCCAGCGTCCTGCGATGTTGGTCATCGGCGGCTCCCCCTTCCCTGCAAGCTTGGTTGATCAGTTGACCTGTTACTGTAATCGTTGGCGCTCAAGTTTTCGGGTTTTTCGTTCACTTTTGTTGGTTAGTTACATTTATTCCCGATTTCCTGATTTACGGGGGCGGAAAGTTTCGAGGAGCACCGGGTTGTAGACGATAACTTCTCCAATTGCGGCCCGACAGAAAGCGCCATGTCACCACGGATCCCGGCCTCTCCTGTACCCGCCAAGGTAGCTTCAAGCATGTAAGACCAATGCGGCGTTTCACTTGTGTCGTGCCAGTCAGACGCACGACATCCAAATCGTTTGCGTTACCGCATACTCGCGACGCGTGTCGGCGCAATAATTTCCCTTCGTAAAAATCCAATCCGGACTTGCCCGCTGGGGTCATGCATGCCACGCCCATGCCGCCCTGCCCTGTTCTGGGAACGAATAACGGGAGCGCTTAAAGATGGTGACGTACACCTCCAGTGTGTGGGACCGGCTGATCGCGCCAATCCCCGTATGCGCCGCCGAGCGGCGACCGCTTCAGTTAACGCTGGCGCAATACAAGCTTGCCATTGCGCGCGACCTTGAAGCCCTGCTCAACACCCGCGTTGCCATTTCCCCAGACGAGCTGGCAACATACCCTGCCTGCAGAGAATCCATCGTCAATTTCGGCCTGGCCGACTTCGCTCAGCTGTGCCTCACCAGTAGTACCGACCGCAAGAAAATTTGCGATCTGCTCACCGCGGCCATCGTGCGCAACGAACCGCGGCTGGCACAGGTACGGGCCCGGCTGGTCGAAGAATCCGGAAGGGTAAACCGACTCAGTTTCGCCATCTCCGGCCAGCTGCGCACGCTGGCCAATGACGACCGCGTGCAGTTCGACATCATGCTCGAACCCTCGAGTCTGCAGTACGCCATTCGCTGATCCAAGGACTGCCAGATGAAGAGACTCCTGAAAGCAATTCGCCTGTATTACGAGCGCGAACTCTCCACCATGCAGTCCTTCAACGCCGAGTTCGCCGCCGAATTTCCTGCCCAGGCCGGTCAGCTTGGTATGGAAGGCGGGCAACGCAACGATCCCCATATCGAACGTTTTATCCAGGCCACGGCATTGTCGAACGCTCGTATCGCCAAGCTGATCGATGACAATGATTACAAGGTGAGTGAGGCACTGCTGCAGCTCAATTACCCTCATTACTTGCAACCTTTTCCATCCACCGCCATCGTGCGCGTCGATCCCAGCGCCGGTCTTGCGACCATGACGGCGCCAGGGCTGATTCCCCGTGGCGCCACGCTGGTGGCACGCTCGGCCGACGGACCCTCGTGCCGGCTGCGCACCGTGTTCGACGTGCACATCACCCCCCTGGTTGTGGCAAAGGTGGCCTTTCAGCCGTACTTCAACTTGCCGCCGGCGATGCCGCGACCGGCCGCTGTCACCACGATGCTTTCCATCGACATCGAATCAAAAGCGGCCACCCTGAGCCTGGGGCTGGTGCAGTTGGACAGGCTACGCCTGTTCATCGATGCCGAACCGTCTCTGTGCGCGACCACACGCGACCTGCTGTTCATGCATGCCAAGGCGGCATACCTGGAGATCGACGGCAATTGGCTGGCTCTGCGCACCGTGCCGCTCAAAGCGGTGGGATTCGATCCGCACGACGCAGTTCTTCCGCGCAGCAACTTGTCGCATCCCGCCTATCTGTTGCTGAGCGAGTACTTTGTCAATCCTGAGAAATTCAATTTTTTCGACATTGACTGGCAGGTGCTGGCGCCCCACCTGCCGGCCACATGCCGGCGCCTCACCCTGCACCTGGGGTTGGCTGGCGTAGCTGCCGATACGCACACTGGCCGCGCACTGAGCCAGCTCTCGAGCGAGAACTTCGTACCCGGCTGCACGCCGGTGGTGAATCTGTTCAGGCACGCGGCCTGCCCGATTGAACTGACGCACATGACGCCTGATTATGCATTGCTCGCCGATGGCGCCTACGCCGACGTCTGCGACATTTATAGCGTCGACAAGGTGACCACAGTGCAGAAATCGCGCCACGGCCAGTCCATGACAGAATTCCGGCCGTATTACTCGCTGCGCCATGGCGAGGCTGGTGGGCGCCAGGGCCGCTACTACGTGGTGCGCCGCGACGAGCTGGCAGCGCTGCGCCACCCCGGTCACGCCACGCGCATCGCGCTTGTTGACCTGGACCTTGATCCACTGGATATGGCCGATGCCAGCGTATCGATAGAACTCACCTGCACCAACCGCGATTTGCCCAGTCGGCTCTGCTACGACACCGCGGGCGGCGACCTCAAGCTTGAGCAGGCGACTGATGGCTATCCGCTGCGTTTCCTGCGCCGGCCAACTCCCCAGTACCGCTTCAATGCGCAGGACCATTGGCGCCTGATTGCCCACCTGTCGCTCAGTCATTGCGCGCTCTCTGCCGACGGCCTGCATCTTCTTCAAGAAACGCTGACGCTGTACGACTTGCCACAGTCGTCGGTATCACAACGGCAGATCGCCGGCATCGTTGCGCTGGAACAGCGTGAGACAAGCCTCTGGCTGCGCGACGACGGTCATAGCGCCCTGGTGCGGGGTCTTGCGGTGCGCGTTACGCTCGATGAGGACGCCTTCGCTGGCAGCAGCATCGACTTGTTCGTCTCGGTGCTCGACCATTTTTTTGGCCTCTACGTGCATTGCCAGAGCTTCACCCAGTTGACGGTTTTTTCGCATGCTAGCGGAAAGGAGCTGATCCGATGCCACCCACGCAACGGCGCGCGCAAGCTGGTCTGATCGACCGGTTGATCACGCATCCATGCCGGTTTCATTTTTTCCAGGCCGTGCACCTGATCGAGCTATGGCTGCAGCGCGACGCTGCTTCGCACGGCAAAAAACTCGAGACGGTACTGCGTTGCAAAAACAGCGTCGCACTGGGCTTTCCGTCCAGTCAGATCGAGGCACTTGCCATTGACGCCGACGCCCCCGAGATTCCGGCGACACCAGACGGTCCGGTTGCAGCGCCGGTGGGCCGCCTGCGCCACGTCCGCCTCACGCCCGCCTTCATGGGTTTTCTGGGCGTGCACGGCGTGCTGCCCTACGATTACACCGCCACGATCGCTGCGCAGGTTGCCTTTGAAAAAAACCACGCCGGCCGCGCTTTCTTTGATACCTTTTCGCACCGCATGATGGTCTTGTTCTACCGGGCCTGGGCCGCCTGCCACATTGAATCCGGCGCCGACGCCGACGGTCGCGACCGTTTTATGGAGGCGCAACTGGCCCTGGCAGGCAGGCCCCGGCGCCCAAAGACAGAGCGAGCAGGCAAGACCACCACCGTCATCCCCGCTGAAGTCCTGGCCCGCTATGCTGCGTTGATTCGTCATCGTCCCGTGCAGGGCGAAATGATCGCCGGCGTGCTCACCGACTTTTTTGGCGTGCCCTTTCGCACCGAGCCGCTGGTGGGTTGCTGGGTCGATGCTGGTCAAGACAATCGCACTGTCCTCGGTGTGCAAAACCATGTGCTCGGCTTTGGCAATATGCTCGGCCCCCGCTACTGGCGCCGCGACGCCCTGGTGCGCCTGTGGGTTGGCCCGCTCACGCGCCTCGACTTTGACCGTTTTATTGCCGGAGGCGGCGCCGGCCCGGCGCTCAGGGAAATGCTGGCCCTGTTCGCCATGCCTGCCGTCGCATTTGAGGTGCGCCTCATTCTACGGGCCGCCGATGTCCGCCCGATCGCCCTCGACAACCGTGCCCGGCTGGGTCGAGCCTCGGTCATGCTCACCGCGCCGCGAACGAAAGACCATGCCGACACCCGCTACCTGATCGCCTTTTAATTGCAGCCAGGATGGAGATACCCGTGGACCATGACAACGATTTTGACGTTGCCGACGAACTCAACAAAATCCTCACCGCCAGCAACCGCCCGCTGCGCATGCAGCTGGGTTTTCCTGACGGCGTGGCCAGCGACGTGCTGCTGCCGCAGCGGATCGAAGGGGTTGAGGCGATCTGCGACGGCATCGAGATGCGCATTGACTGCCTGGCGCTCGACGCGCACCTGCAACTTGACACCCTGATCGGGCTACCCGCGCAAGTGCAGATTGTGACTGACCAGGGACAGCTGCGCAGCATTTGCGGCATCGTCGCCACAGCCAGTGCCGGCGAAAGCGATGGTGGCCTGGCCAGCTACCAACTACTGATGCGCGATGCGCTGGCCATCCTCGACCTCGATGTCGGCACCCGCGTGTTCCTCGACCAGACCGAGCTCGATGTCGTCAAAACCGTGCTCGGCGAGGCGCGCCGTGTCAATCCGGGCCTGGCCGCGATGTTCGACATCGAACTCGAAACGGCGCTGGCGCTGCGCGACTTTCCAGTGCGCCGCCAGATCGTGCAATACAACGAAGGCACGGGCGCTTTCGTGCGCCGCCTGCTCCGGCGCCGCGGTGTTTCGTGGTTTTTCCGTCCAGGTCGCGCCGGGGAAGCAAGCGAACCTGCGGCGGCCGACGGATCGGTCTTGGCGCCAGCGCACACCATGGTGCTGTTCCAGGACGCCAGGCGGCTCAAACCAAGTAGCGCCGGCACCATCCGCTTTCATCGCGACAGCGCCACCGAAGAGCGCGACTCGATCACCGCGTTCGGCGCAGTGCGCGCCTTGCGCCCGGGCCGGGTGAGCCGTCACAGCTGGGATTACGCCAATCCTCGCGGCACCGACTTCATGCGCGCCAGCTTCGCCAGCGCCGACGATCAGGGCGTCAAGGGAAACAAGCTGGCAGCCACGCTGGACCACTATCTCACCGAGGCGCCGCACGTGCGCGACACCTACGAAGACCTCGAGTCGCTGGCCCGCCAGGCGCTGGAGCGCTCGAATTTCGAGGCCAGGTGCTTCCACGCCGAGGGCGGCGTGCGTGACTGCACCGCCGGCGAATATTTCATCCTGGCCGGCCACCCCGAGATCGACCGCCACCCGGACGCCGAGCGCGAGTTCATCGTGCTGTCCTCGCATATCACCGCGCAGAACAACCTGCCCAAGGAATACGATGCACGCGTCGCGCGCCTGTTTGCGCGCAACCGCTGGCACACCGATGCCGCCGACCTGCCCCTGGCGGCGCAGAACTGGTTCGATTCAAGCCAGTTCCGCTTCCAGTGCCGCCTCACCTGCGTGCGGCGCGACATCACCTTCGTGCCAGCCTGGGACGCGCGCGTCGATGTGCCGCAGGCGCAATTGCAAAGCGCCATCGTCGTCGGCGCCCCGGGAGAGGCCGTCCACTGCGACGCCCAGGGCCGCGTCAAGGTGCAGTTTACTGCGATGCGCGCAGCCGACCATGCGCACGCCGAGGGCGCCGGCGCCTCGGGCACTGACCGCGACTCGGCCTGGGTGCGCGTGGCCAGCAGCTGGGCCGGCACTGGCAGCGGCATGCATTTTGGCACCCTGACGCTGCCCCGCCCCGGCACCGAGGTGTTGATCGGTTTTCTGGGCGGCGACCCCGACAAGCCCATCATCATCGGTCAGCTCTACAACATGCTGGCCCGCCCGCCTTACCTTGGCGTCGGCGCCTTGCCCGGCAATAAATATTTGTCCGGCATCAGAAGCCTGGAAATCAAAGGGAGTCGGGGCAACCAGCTGCGGTTTGATGATACGACCGGGCAGATCAACGCGCAGATGGCGAGCGACCATGGCCGTAGTGAACTGAACCTCGGCTGGCTGACACAGCCACGCAGCGAGGGGCACGGCGCGCCGCGCGGCGAAGGCGCCGAACTGACCACCGACGCGCAACTGGCGCTACGCGCCGGCAAGGGCATGTTGCTGTCGGCCTGGTCGCGCCTGAACGACGGCGGCAAGCAGCTCGACCGTGCCGACTACCTGGCGCTGATGCAGGACTGCGTCGATCTGTTTCGCTCGCTGGGCCAGTTTGCGGCGCAAAACCAGGCGCTGCCCGTTGATGACAAGCCGCAAGGCGAGCTGCAGGAATCGATCAGGCAGTGGAATAACGGCAGCAACACGGCGCCGACAGGCACTGGCGGCGGCGCGGCGGCGATCGGCGTCACGGCGCCGGACGGCATCAGCTTTGCCAGCGCCAAAACCATCGTCAGTTACGCCGCCGTCAACATTGACAGTGTCGCCCAGCGGCATATGCAAATGACTGCCGGGCAGCGCTATAGCATCAATGCCGGCAAGGGGATTTCGCTGTTTGCGCATCATGACGGCATCGCGGCCATCGCCCACCACGGCAAGCTACTGCTGCAAAGCCAGCATGACGACACAGAAGTCAATGCTGCGAAAAACTGCAAGGTGACGGCAACAGAAGGCAAAGTCACGATCATGGCACAGGAGATCGAATTCATTGTCGACAACGGTTCGTTCATCAAGCTCGGCAAGGACGGCCTGACGTTTGGAAGCAAGATGCCGCTCAAATTCCGCGGGCCCGACTTCGATTTCGACGGTCCCGCGACGATAGCAACGGCGTTCCCGTCGTTTGGCAACGGCGCTACCGACCTGAAATTTGTCGCCAAATATTACCCACATCAAGATGGTGGTTTGCCGGCTGCCGACCTCACCCACAAGATTGCCACCACCGCAGGCGAAACCTTGGAAGAAACAACTGACATCGCGGGTAAAACCTCCTTGCTCATGAGCGACGCGATGCACACCGCCGACATCGACATCAGCGACCCACCGCCGAACCAATAGGAGAATCGAGATGGGCTATCAAAAAACATCTTTTTCACGTGGAACCGCCACTGGCATCTACACCTCGGGGCGGATTAGGGACAAGGTCGTCGCCGTGCGTCACAACTTGCCTGGCGCTGTCATTCTGGTGCATGGGGTCAACGATGTAGGCACTGCGTATGAGGCGGTCGAGAACGGATTGTGCGCAGGGCTGACCCAGCGCCTGCGCGGCGACCTGCGTCCGGCAATCTACAGCAATCCCAGGGCTGGTGACGCCGAGGTGCTGAAGGACGATCCCGATGCAGTTTATTACAAGCGCAGCGTCACGAAGGAAATGCACAGCCCGGTCATACCGTTTTATTGGGGCTTTCGGGAGGAAAACGACTCGGTCAAGCCGGGTTTCAGAACGTCGCATGGTCAGGCACTGGACCGTTATGGCAACCGCCTCGACAAGGATTTCTCTAAAGGTGGCGGCCCGTTCGCCAACGCCACGAACTCCTTGCCGGAAATGTGGAACCGCGGCAAGTCGAAAGCGCTTGGCCTGCTGGATGCTGCGCAGCGTGACGCGACCCATCCAGTGCTCGACAATCCCGGCCGGCTCTACATGGTCTTGGCCGCGCAGCGCCTGGCCGCCGTCATTACGATGCTCCGCGATTACGATGCGGACGAAACCGTCAGCATCGTCGCGCACAGCCAGGGTTGCCTGCTCAGTCTCCTGGCCCAGGCATTCCTCCTTGAAACCGGCGGCAGGGCGTTGCAACCCGATACCCGGCCGGCCGACACGCTAATCCTCTGCAACCCGCCCTATAGCCTGGTCGACGAGACACCGATGCTGGCCAGTGCGGTCGATTATTATTCCGGCCTCGATGCAGCGATGGCACAGCGCTACCCTAGGCTCAGTGGGGGCCAAACCCTGCACGCGCGCCTGACGACACTGGCAAATATCGTTGGCGGCGTGCAAAAGAAAAAACATACGATCCCGCCCCTTGCCGAATTGCCCGATACGTCGAAGCACCGGGGTGTGGTGGGCGCCAAATGGGTGGCCAGCGAGGACCGCGACAACCGCGGCAAGGTCTATCTGTACTTTTCGCCCGAAGACATGACGGTCGCACTGGCCAACGTGCAGGGTATCGGCTGGCAGGGCGTGCCCGAATACCTGCGCGGCACCCAGGTTTCGGCCAAACCCTATTCAATCGCCGATGACGATGGCGAACCCCTCAACATCAATGCCACCATCACCCGAGCCGAGAAGGTAGTTCGCAAACCGCTCGCCGAACTGGGGCCAGGCTTTTTTCAGCGGGTGTTCACGATCAAACGGCGCCCCGACTTCCGCACCGGTGCACAGGTGCTGATTGGTCAAAAAACGTCGCCCTACGATTTCGCCCTGCACGTTGAAGGCGAGGACGATCAGGCGCATACCGACATCAGCGATTCCGCCGTCAGCCGCCATGCCGTGCGCGCCCGCCTCGATGAGCCGGGCCAGGCGCCGCGGACCGGGTCGGTTGAGGAAAAAGCACGCTTCGGACTGCGCAAGATTACCGGAGAACCATTGCCAACGCCGGTGCCCGCCAGCATGGGCGAAGGTGCGTTTGCCGATGCCAGAGGCCGCTTCGGCGCCATGGAGCGGGTTGACCAGATCGATGCGGCCATCGCCGTGACCAGCAACTACGGTATCGCCCAGCGCATCGAATGCATCGACGACCCGGTCGGCGTCACCATCCCGGGCGGGAGCCCGCTCATCGGCAGCATCGATCGCGCTCTCTATCGAGGCGTGATCGCCAACGCCGCGCCGGCCAGCGCCGCGGTGGAACAGGCAATCAACCAGGGCAAGCAAGCCCAGGCGCGCTGCAAGGTACTGGATGTGTTCGTCTGCGTCGGCGACACCGTCGCCCGGCACCCCACTAACCCGCCCAGGCTGATCATCCAGCGCACAGAGACGGCAGACGAGGCGCGCGATCGCTGGCAGCACGCGTCGATGGCGCGCTCGTTTCATGGGGCCATTTACGGTGGCAGCAAGAATCATCAGTACGTAACTGCATACGATGTGTCGATTGGCAGTGGAAAAGCGACGACCCATCCCGTGTTTTACGCCTACCTGTGTGCGGTAGCGGATTGGCGGCTCAAAGACCCCGTGAACAAGGAACCGCTGCGGCCAGGCATCCTTGGATGGAGCAAGTTCAAGAACGATTTCGCAATCTACTGGAATGACGAGCCAGCGTGGCGCAGGCATCTTATCAGTGCGAATGTTGCTTACTACTCAAGTGGCATCCTTCCCAGCAGCTTGCCGTTACCACCGGAAGGTTTGCCATCCGCCATCGTTCTTCAAAACTTCAGCGAGGGCGCAATCGGCGTCAAGGGGAACCAACGATGAATGCATCAGCGCAGCATGCAGCCAAAGGACCGGTGGTCTGGAAATATCTGCTGGGCGCGGTATCGGCACTCTTTATCGTCGTCCCGCTATGGATGGCACTCGATCTCACTGTGCTTCACCCTGATTCCATCGATCAACCGGAGATAACGATGAAAAAACTGTGGTGGTTTGGTGCACCCGTTATGCTGGTGGCCGCCTTGTTCGGGGGGCGTTGGGTCATGGCATCACAACAGGCGCAGGTGCGCCAGACGCAATTCAGACTGGAAACGGAGAAAGCCGAGCGCGTGCTGGCGGAAGGCCGCGCGGAGCAGGGTCGACGCGAATATGTGCTCGAGGTGATTAGCATGGGCGTCACACTTGACAAGTACCGGCAAGGCAGACTTTGGGATGCACTTCAATCAGGCAATGCCTACACATCAATTCGCGAAAAAGATCCGAAGAAGTATCCGTGGGGCGAGACCGACAAGCTACAAATGATGGGTGGCCGCGGTGGCGATACGCTGGAAAACGGTGCCGGCTACACCGTAATGGACTGGGGAGTGCCGGTGTTTAACGCAAGACCGGCTTGTCATAGCCTGGAAAATGCGGATACGCCGCTCACTGCCGATTCGGGTCTGGTCGCCGGCGCCAATTCGTCAGGCTTACTAACGCACCTGTTCGTCGTCGGCCCACGACGGTTCGAGGACCGGCCCGACCACATTCTTGAAGATATTTTTGATTTTTTTGACAAGAACCTCGATATCCCCTACGTCATCTTCAACTCCGACGATGGCATGGACATCAGGAATATGTCCAGGCCCGATGGAAGCCCGAAATTGGTCAAGGAAGGATATTACGTCCCCGAAATGCCCGATGCTTCCACGCTTTTTTTACTTGCGCGGCGCGAACGGGTGGACGCGATCCGACCCTTTGCTTTCGAAGATGTCGACGAAGAACAAAGCGTGGAGATCCTGAATCGGGATGGCATCGGACGTCGGTTGTTCCTGGCGTACCTGGATCTGATGAACGCAGTGCCTAAAAAGCCCAAGACGGCAGACCATCCTTTCGACACCCCGCGCCAACCTCTGATTGATGAGTGGCTCCCCGCCGCCGCAAAGTTCGCAGTGCGTCACGACATTCGCGGCACCGGTCCGACCAGTTTCCTCGACGGGGCATTCAACGCCAAACATCGCCCGCCGCTGGACTGGAAGCCGACGCCCTGGTTCCCGGTCCCTTGGAACAATCTGCAATTGAAGGAATTTGACAGCATGCCGACCCTCGGGTTTGTCCACCGACCGGTGTTTGTCAACATGAGCGACGAACATGGCAAACCCTTGAGCCGGCGCGATCTGCGAGAAAAGGCCTTGCTGGACGGTTGGCACACAGCGCTCATGACGCTGCCAGAGGCTCAGCGCGCCAAGGGACCGGCCCGCATCATCGCCGCCACTGGTCACCAGAAAGAGCAGTTGCTTGCCTTGCACGGCGTGCTGAGCCGTTATGCCCACGCGGGCGGTCCTGAAATCGATACGGGCAGAGTCGATCAGTTCATCAATACCGACCACCGCCTGGGCAATACCGGGGCCAACACCCTGTTCATGCAGATGGCGATCGGTGTCATGGGCAGTTACCGCGCGGGCGGCGCCAGCGCGGCGATTAATTTGCGCGACCCGAAGGAAGCGAGCATCGTTTTCATCACACCGCCATCCGACGAAAAACGCAAGACCCAGTATCACGCTAATGGCGGTGACGTCTTCAGGCACATCCACAGCCATTCCATCGACCCGGCCAATTACGCGCCTCCCGGAGCGACTGCGGCAACCGCGCCTACCCCGCCATGAGCTGACGCCTTATCTCGCCTGAACAACCACCAGAAGGAGCATTGAGATGAAAAAAAATGTCATCCGGCTTGGCGATGCTACGTCGCACGGCGGCAAGGTCATCGATGTGCGCGCCCGTCACTTCCAGGTCGGCCAGATCCCGGTTGCGTGTGTTGGCGACCTATGTAGCTGTCCGATTCCGGGTCACAACGGCTGCACTATTGCCTCCGGCTCGGCACACCACCGTATCGATGGCATTCCCGTCGCCTACGACAGCGATGTCACGAGTTGCGGCGCGCAACTTAAATCGAGCCTTACGAACTTTCATTCTGCCGGCCAGAATTAGGAGGCCGGGCTCTTCAGCAATGAGATTGGAACGTTGGCGATGCCCAAGTCATCCAATACATCGTTCATATCAAAAACCGTGGCTGTACGCGACCATCCAAACTGGTAATGGAAAACGCCTCACTAAGGAGCCTCCCTAGCGGCAATGTCTATGATATGTACCGCGACATGGCCTCGTGGTATCGCATGATTGATCCTGCGCTTGCTGATCCCGCGAACAAATTCTTAGGCGCTGAAAAAGTTACTACTGAAATCAAAAATGCAATTGCGCAGGCTGAACGCTTTCATACAACGTTGCTCGGTGATTACTACCATCCCAACAGCTACGCCTTCTACGGCGACGACCCTGGCCATCTATCGTTCGGCACCTGCCGCTGGCATGCGGTCAAGACAGCGTCTGTGCCCGAGAAGAGCGTGCTTGCTTCAGGGATGCTTATCAGCCGTACCCCCGAGACCGGCGGCCGCATGGTGAAATTTTCGAATGGCAGCACCCTGCAGTTTACGCATTCGGTCCAGGATGGCCCCGGCGACGGTACGGTGCCACAGCAATCGGGTATGGGACCGGCGCGAGGCGTCAAGCAACTCTTTCGCACCAGGGGCTACGACCACCAGGGCAGCTACTCGAATGAATCGATGCTGGCCCTTACCATGCAACTAATTGTCAGAATTGCCTGGGAGGCCAAGTGACCAAAGCACTTCCGCGCAAGCACAGCAGGTGGCTCGCCAGACTGATCATCTCTGCTTGCCTGCTCCTGGTCTGCATCGCGTTTACGCGCAAGGTGCAAGCAGCCTTTCTCAACTACCAGGTGACGAACATGACCGATGAAATGCAGGACCTCAAGATGAAACCAACGTGCGTCGGCCGCTTCGTGATCGACCTACCTGCCGACGCCGAAGTGTCATACCGGGGCGCGATGGTCGCTGGCTGGAGCATCGTGACCTACGAAGAGACGGATGAACACTTCACCGCGAGACTGGAGGAAAGGGAAAATCAGCTATCGGGTCAGAAAAATGAACGAGGGATGCCCAGCCTTGAAAGCACGCGTCAATTTGATGGACATGGAGTGTACGGAAAAGTCCGCGTTTTCGACAGGCAGTGGATTCCCGGCCTGCCACATGAGCCAATCACTGAAGCCGTCAAGGCAGAGGCTATGATTCGTGTGCAAAAGCACAGTTTTAATCTGAGTATGAAATATGTCAATGACAACGATCTCAAAGAACTTACCAAACTGGTTACTCAGCTCAGATCACGCGAGGAAAACGAGATTCCAGCCGAGGCTGGCTTCTGTTTCGACGGCGGATTTATCACAGAGCCATTAAAGGTCGAGCAGAGCGAACGCACAACCATGTTTGTCAGTCTCAATGGGCACCCCGATGTGTCAATAGCGCTCAGCATGATAGCCGGTATCACCACACCAAAAACCTTGCTTCAACGCGATGCGGACGCACCAACTATCAACGCAAATCGTTCACGTTTCCATACCTTGCGGCGCGGGGCGCGGGCGCTAAACGGCGAACCCGGAGAAGAGATTCTCGACCGCGTCCACGAGTTCAATGGGAACTATTGCCACTCGTTCATGTGGGAGCTCATCCACAATAAAACTGACTCCGTTTTCACGCCTCAGATGTCATTCGAACTGAGCACCGGCCATAGTGAATCCGGTACCACTGTCGATTCTAGTCTAACGGACGCCCAAGCGCTGGCACTCTGGGACAAGATGCTGTCCTCTTTGCGTGTGCGCCCGGTTGTAGCTGCCAAACCGGTCGCGCATGCACACGTGGCTCTCGGCACGCGGGCTGACAGCGGCACGCCCTGTCCGGCCAGCGGCTGGTGGCGCTGCATGGACGCACTTGCACAGGACAGTATGCGCAGTTTCCAACACGGCCAGATATTGCCGAAGACGTCCGTGCAAAAACAACAGTCACTCCTGGACCGACTCAAAGGCATGCCAGACCTAATAAGCAAACCGACCGTCTGGGAATTCGTCCGGATTGACGACGGTGCGAAAGACAGTCCGGGACAAGCGCTTGGGCGTGGCAGCGCTGACAAACCGGCGTAACAGGCACCACGACATCCCGTATCCCCGCCACCAACATCAAAGGACCACCATGCCCAACGTCATCCGACTCGGCGATCCAACCTCCCACGGCGGCAAGGTCATCTCCGCCAGTGCCAGCGACTACCTCGTGGACGGCATTGCCGTTGTGCGCGTGGACGACCAATGTAGTTGTCCAATTCCGGGACATGGCGTAACCAAGGTGATTGAAGGCGATGCTGATTACATCGTCGAGGGCAAACCGGTTGCGCTTGCGGGACACAAGACTGGTTGTGGCGCGCAGTTGATCTCGACAATCGGCAACTACGAAATCGGATGATCGGACCTGCTCAGCGCGAGCATCAGTGAATGCAATAGAAGGCTGAGGCGGCCATCCAAACAGAAAAAAGCCCCTGAAATCAGGGGCTTCATCCACTTCAACTCCGGGTGGTTGACAGCTCACGCCCAGCCGGGAATCACTCCCACTCGATCGTCGCCGGCGGCTTCCCCGAAATATCATACACAACGCGGTTAATCCCCCGCACCTCATTGATGATGCGGTTCGACACCTTGCCCATCAACGCATGCGGCAGATGCGCCCACTGCGCCGTCATGAAGTCCAGCGTCTGCACCGCGCGCAGCGCAACGACATACTCATACGTGCGGCCATCGCCCATCACGCCCACCGATTTCACCGGCAGGAACACGGCAAACGCCTGGCTGGTCGCTTCATACCAGTTCAGCGGCGCCTTGCCCGCATCGATGCCCGGCACCATTGGCACTTCGAATGGCGTATTGCGCAGCTCTTCGATGAAGATCGCATCGGCTTCACGCAGCAGGTCGGCGAACTCTTTCTTGACTTCGCCAAGGATGCGCACGCCCAGGCCCGGGCCCGGAAACGGGTGACGGTAGACCATGTCATGCGGCAGGCCCAGCGCGACGCCGAGCTTACGGACTTCATCCTTGAACAGCTCGCGCAGCGGCTCGAGCAGTTTCAGGTTCAGCGTCTCTGGCAGGCCGCCCACGTTGTGGTGGCTCTTGATCGTCTGGCCTTTTTTACCTTTACCGGCCGATTCGATGACGTCCGGGTAGATCGTGCCTTGTGCCAGCCACTTGGCATTGGTCAGCTTGCCCGCTTCGACCTGGAACACTTCGACGAACTCGCGGCCGATGATCTTGCGCTTTTGCTCGGGATCGTTCACGCCGGCCAGGTGACCCATGAACTGGTCTTCGGCATCAATGCGGATCACTTTCACGCCCAGGTTCTTTTCGAACATGCTCATGACCATCTTGCCTTCGTCCTTGCGGAGCAGGCCGTGGTCGACGAACACGCAGGTGAGCTGGTCGCCGATCGCGCGGTGGATCAGTGCAGCAGCCACGCTCGAGTCGACGCCGCCCGACAGGCCCAGGATCACGTCGTCGGTACCGACCTGTGCGCGGATCTTCTCGACGGCTTCGCCGATGTAATCCGGCATGTTCCAGTCCGACTTGCAACCGCAGATCTCGTGCACGAAGCGGCCGATGATGGCTTCGCCCTGCGTGGTGTGCGTGACTTCCGGGTGGAATTGCAGCGCGTAGAAACGGCGCTCTTCGTCGGCCATCGCGGCGATCGGGCAGCTGTCGGTCGAACCCATCAGCTTGAAGCCTTCCGGCATGTCCAGAACCTTGTCGCCGTGGCTCATCCAGACCTTGAGCATGCCGTGGCCTTCGTCGGTGACGAAGTCGTTGATGCCGTTGAGGAGCGCCGTATGTCCACGGGCGCGCACTTCGGCGTAGCCGAATTCGCGCTTCAGGCCGTTTTCGACCTTGCCGCCCAGCTGGGCCGCCATGGTCTGCATGCCGTAGCAGATGCCCAGCACCGGCACGCCGGCTTCGAACACGGCTTGCGGCGCGCGTGGCGAATCGCCTTCGAGCGTCGAATTGTGGCTGCCCGACAGGATGATGCCCGAGGCGCCGTAGTTGCGAACGAATTCGTCGCTGACGTCGTAGGGGAAGACTTCGGAGAAGACGCCGGCATCGCGCACGCGGCGGGCGATCAGCTGGGTGACCTGGGAACCGAAATCGAGGATGAGGATTTTCGAATGCATGAGAGAAGAGTCTGAGTAGTCTGGGTAGGGTGGACGGCTCGGCCGTCCACGCGGTGATGGTTGACGGCGCCAATTTCGCGCCGGATGAACGTGATGCCAACGATCACCGCGTGGACGGCGAAGCCGCCCACCCTACGAAAACGCGGCCAGTATCGGCCGCGTCGGGATCGTTTATTCCGAACGGTAGTTCGGCGCTTCTTTCGTGATCTGCACATCGTGCACGTGCGATTCGCGCATGCCGGCCGACGTGATCTCGACGAATTCGGCTTTCGAGCGCAGCTCTTCGATGGTGCTGCAACCGCAGTAACCCATCGACTGGCGCACGCCGCCGATCAGCTGGAAGATGATCGCCAGCACGCTGCCCTTGTAGGCCACGCGGCCTTCGATACCTTCAGGGACGAACTTGTCGGCCTTGCTCGACGCTTCCTGGAAATAGCGGTCGGCCGAACCGTCGGCCATCGCGCCCAGGCTGCCCATGCCACGGTACGATTTGTAGCTACGGCCCTGGTACAGGATCACTTCGCCCGGCGCTTCTTCGGTACCGGCGAACATGCTGCCCATCATCACGGTGTGCGCGCCTGCAGCCAGTGCTTTCGAGATGTCGCCCGAGAAGCGGATGCCGCCGTCGGCGATGCACGGCACGCCTGTGCCTTCAAGCGCTTCGGAGACATTGGAGATCGCGGTGATCTGCGGCACGCCCACGCCGGCGACGATGCGGGTGGTGCAGATCGAGCCAGGGCCGATGCCGACCTTGACGGCGTCAGCGCCCGCTTCGACCAGCGCCAGCGCAGCCGATGCGGTAGCGATATTGCCGCCGATGACATCCACGTGCGGGTAACGGTCCTTGATCCAGCGCACGCGGTCAAGGATACCCTGCGAGTGACCGTGGGCGGTGTCGACCACCAGCACGTCCACGCCGGCGGCGACCAGCAGTTCGATGCGCTCTTCGTCACGCTCGCCGACGCCGACAGCGGCGCCCACGAGCAGCTTGCCCTGCGAATCTTTCGAGGCCAGCGGGTGTTCGTGCGACTTTTGGATATCCTTGACGGTAATCAGGCCGCGCAGCTCGAAGTTGTCGTTGATGACGACCACGCGCTCGAGGCGGTGCTTGTTCATCAGGCGCTTGGCTTCGGCCGTGTCCGCGTCTTCCTTGACGGTGACGAGCTTGTCGCGCGGCGTCATCTTGGCGCGCGCTTCGGCTTCCAGGTCTTCCTCGAAACGCAGGTCGCGGTTGGTGATGATGCCGACCACCTGGTTGCCCTCGACCACCGGGAAGCCGCTGATGCCGTGCTGTTGCGACAGCGCCAGCACTTCGCGGATCTTCATGGTCGGTGGAATCGTAATCGGATCGCGCAGCACGCCCGCTTCGAAGCGCTTGACCCGCGCAACTTCGCGCGCCTGGTCGGCTGGACGGAGATTCTTGTGGATGATACCGATACCGCCCTCTTGCGCCATGGCGATCGCCAGGTTCGCTTCGGTCACGGTGTCCATCGCGGCGGACAGCAGCGGAATGTTCAGCGTGATATTGCGGGTGAGCTTGGTGCGCAGGGAAGTTTGGGCCGGAAGAACGTTGGAGTAGGCCGGGACGAGCAGCACGTCATCGAAGGTGAGTGCTTTTTGGAGGAGACGCATAGTATTTCCTATAGGCGCAAAAGCGAATTATACAGAAACCCGTGATTTCCGTCGCCGGCCTGACCCAAATTTAGTTGGTGCGGTACGGTTTGCGATTGACAGCCAGACCGAAGCATGGCGAAATCTGTCAATTCTCAGGAGCAATTTCTATGTCGCAGATGCCGTACCGCGCCCTCGGCGCCACCCTGCTCTTCCTTGCCGCCACGGCCGCGCAAGCCCAGTATGTCTGGATCGGCCCCGGCGGCACGCGCCAGTATTCCGATCGCCCGCCGCCGCCCGGCACGCCGGCCAGCAAGATCGTCAAGGCGCCGGGCCGCGCCGCTCACGAACTGGCGCCGGCGCCCCCTGCCGCCACGCCAGCGGAAGGGTCAGCCGCCGATCCAGCCACCAAGCCGCTGCCACCAAAAGGCCCGCCCACGCTGGCCGAGCAGGAAGCCGCCTACCGCGCGCGCACCAAGGCGCGTGACGAAGCCAATCTGAAAGCGCAGGAAGAAGCGCAGCGTGCACGCCAGCTGGCCGAGCGCTGCAACGCCGCGCGCGAGACGCAGGCGCAGCTCGCGTCCGGCACACGCATCGCGCGCTACGACCAGGATGGCCAGAAAAGTTATATGACGGATGCCGAGCGGGCCACGCGGGCCGCGCAGGTCAATCAGGCGCTGCAGGACTGCCGCTAGCGCCTTCCCGCTTGGCCGCACGCTTGCGGCGCGACTCTTTCGGGTCGGCCACGAGTGGCCGGTAGATCTCGATGCGGTCGCGCTCGCGCAGCACCGTGTCGAGCGTCTTCTTCTTGGCGTAGATGCCCACGGGCTGCGTCGTCAGATTGATATCCGGAAAGGCTTCCAGCACGCCGCTGCGCTCGATGGCGATGCCGATCGTCGTGCCGGGTTCTACCTGCAGCTCGCGCAGCCATTCGACCTTGTCGCTGGCGTAGCAGACCGAGATGCCCAGCGATGCCGGCGCGGCCGCGACGTCAGCCATACACGACCTCGGCGCGCTTGCAGAACGAGTCGACCATGCTGTTGGCGATCATGCCGAACACGGGGCCGACGATCTGCGCCAGGATCATGCTGGAGAACTCATACTGCATGTCGAACTCGATCTTGCAGGCATCGGCGCGCAGCGACTTGAAGCTCCAGGTGGCCTCGAGCAGCTTGAACGGGCCGTCGACCAGGTGCATCTTCATCTGGGTCGGGCGCTGGTTGTGGTTCGAGGTCGTGAAGCTCTGCTTGACGCCATGAAAATTAATTTGCAGGGCCGCGACGAGCTTGTCATCGGTGCGTTCGACGATGTTCACGCCACTGCACCAGGGAAGAAACTTGGGATAATCTTCGACTTTGGCAACGAGGTCGAACATCTGTTCTGCGCTATAGCCAAGGAAAACTGATTTGTGCACTACTGCCATTGGTCAACCGTTTGTTATGATGGGGGTCGTTTGCAAGTGGCGCCACCGTTGGCGCAATAGCAGTAGTTTAACCGACACGCGAATTTTCGCCTTTTCATGAGCATCGCTGACAATAAAAAAGCATTTTTTGACTACTTCATCGAAGACCGCTACGAGGCAGGTCTCGTGCTGGAGGGTTGGGAAGTCAAGGCCATCCGCGAAGGGCGGGTGCAGATCAAGGAAGCCTACGTGCTCGTCCGTGACAACGAGCTGTACCTGTTCGGTGCGCACGTCAGTGCATTGACGACCACGTCGAGCTTCAGCCACCCCGAGGCGCTGCGCTCGCGCAAGCTGCTGCTGCACCGCGCCGAGATCGATAAGCTGATCGGCAAGGTGGAGCGTTCCGGCTACACACTGGTGCCGCTGAACCTGCACTTCAAGAAGGGCAACGTGAAGTGCGAGATCGGCCTGGCCAAGGGCAAGAAGCAGCACGACAAGCGCTCGACCGAGAAAGACCGCGACGCCAAGCGCGAGGTCAATGCGGCGATGAAGACCAACCGGCGCTAAGCCGTTCTAGGCGTCCCGTGCCAGCAACGCCAGCACGCGGGCGCCGGTCAGCGCGATCAGGTCGCGGTCGTGGGTCGAGAACAGCACCAGGTGTTCGTGCGCCCGCGCCCTCACCTGCTCTGCTGCTCTGCTCATCCACCAGCACGACCTGCGCCTCCCCCGTCAAGCCGCCATGCCGATCGCGGGATCACGCCGGAAGGGCAGGATCGGCGCGGACAACAGCGTGCGCCGCACCGCTATCACTCAGGCAGCAACGACGGCAGGCTTGACCGCCATGAGCACCGACAGGCGCCAGGCGCCAAAGCTCAGCGCCAGCCCGGCCGCCACGCCCAGCGCCAGGTGCAGCGCGCTGTGGAACAGCAGCGGCGCCACCAGGCCCGAAACCAGTGCGAACGACATCATCTGGATGAAGCCGATCATCGACGACGCCAGCCCGCGGTTGTCCGGGAACAGGCCCAGCGCGGTGATCTGGATCGCCGGCATCGCGACCGACAGGCCGAACGTGTAGACGAACAGTGGCAGCACGGCCCACGGCACGGCGGCGGTGAACAACGCGTTGTAGCCGACATTGAAGGCCGCGCCCAGCACCATCACGCCAAAGCCCAGCCACATCATCCGGGTCGGCGTGCTTTTGTGTGCGTGCTTGCCGCCCCAGGCCGAGCCGATCACCATGCCGCCGACGAGCGGGATGAACATCCAGGCAAACGCCGTCTCGGGCAGGCCAAGGATCACCATGACGAAGTTCGAGGCCGAGCCGATATACAGCGACAGACCCGAAAACGCGAGGCCCAGCGCGAGGGACAGCAGCACGAACTGCGGATGGCGCAGCACCTTGACGTAGTTGCGGCCGATGGTCCCCGGATGAAAGACCTGGCGCTTTTCACGCGGCAGGCTCTCCGGCAGGAACTTCAGGCACACGAGGATCAGCAGCGCGCCGAACACCGCCAGGAACACGAACGACGAACGCCAGCCGAAGGTCACGTGCAGCCAGCCGCCCAGGATCGGGGCGATCGCCGGCGCGAGGCCGAACACCATCATGATGTGCGACATCATGCGCTGCGCCTGCGCGCCCGCGAAGCGGTCCTGCACGATGGCCTGGCCGATCACCGAGCCGGCGCCGGCCGACAGGCCCTGCAGCGCGCGAAACACGAGCAGCCAGCCGAAGCTGGGCGCCCACGCCGCGCCAATCGAGGCCAACGTGTAGACGGTCAGCGCGGTCAGGATCACGGGACGGCGGCCGAACGAATCGGACAGCGTCCCGTAGAACAGCATCATGAAGGCAAACGTGAACAGGAACACGCTCAGCGTCTGCTGCACCGCGACCGGGCCGACCGCGAACTCGGCGCCGATGGCCGGCATCGACGGCAGGTAGGTGTCGATGGCCAGGGCCCCGACCATGCCGAGACAGGCGAGGATGACGGTGAGGAGTTTTTGCATGGACGGCGCTTTCGGAAAACCTGCCGGCGCCGTACGATGCACGATGCATGGGGCCGGATGACGGGCATTGGAGGGCTGCGATTGTAATCGATTTCGGCCTTCCCGATCTGCCGCCGCCCTGTTTTCAGCGGGTGCGTAGCGCCATGCCGAAACGCTCGAACCGTGGCATCCAGTCGTGCTGGTAGTCGGCAGAAACGAGGATGCGTTCGGCGCGGCCAAGCAGCTTTGCACGCGGCACCAGGCCGATCACGCGCGAGTCGGCGCTGTTATTGCGGTTATCGCCAAGCATCAGGTACTGGCCGGGCGGTATGCGCAGCGGCGCGATGTCACGCAGCGCGGGCACGCGCGGAAGCAGTTGTACGCGCTGGTGCGCGCCGCCCACGGATTCGCTGAGGCGGACGGCGTCGGCTTCGCGGCCGCCGGCCTGCTCGCGTGCGGTCCCAACCAACGCGTAGGCCGCCTCTTCCCCGTTGATCGTCATGCGGTCATCGCGCATCTCGACCTCGTCGCCCGGCAGCGCCAGCACACGCTTGATCAGGCGCGTGCCGTCGCGCGGTGAATAAAACACGACCACGTCGCCGCGCACAGGATCGCCGAGGTGCGCCACTTGCCGTTCAGTCAGTGGTATCTTGAGGTCGTATGCCAGCCGGTTGATGAAGACAACGTCGCCCTCGAGCAGATTGGGCCGCATCGACCCGGATGGAATCGGGCTCCAGTCAGCGACCGCGGTGCGAAATACGCCGAACAGCAGCAGAAACAGCAGAAAACCCTTGTTGGCGCGGATGAATTTGGTCACGGACTGCTCCTGATTGGGTGATGGAGCCATCGATGGTAAATGTCGATCAACGGTCGATGCTTAGCCTTTCGTTAACAACGCAATCCTGACAGCAGTGTCACCACGCTGTCATATTCGACAACTAGACTGATTGCGGGACGACTACGACCGCAGACCATGGATATGAAAAAAAAGGCCACCGAGGCTGACCTGAAACAATTTTCCGACGGCAGCGCCTATTTGAATCGCGAGCTGTCGCTGCTCGAATTCAACCGCCGCGTACTGGCACAGGCGGAAGACCCCACCGTGCCGCTGCTCGAGCGGCTGCGCTTTCTGTGCATCGTCGCGAGCAATCTGGACGAATTCTTCGAAGTGCGCGTGGCCAGCCTGCTCGCCACCTACCAGATCGACCGCAACGACAGCGAACTGCCCGAGACCCTGGCCGCCGACCTCGAACGCGCAAGCGCCGAGTGCCGCCACCTGATAGCGCGCCAGTACGCGCTGTTCAATCAGGAGATCCTGCCGCAGTTGTCCGAGCAAGGCATCCACCTCCTGCACCGCAGCGAGCGCAATCCGGCCCAGCGCGCGTGGGTCAAGCAATATTTCGACCGCGAAGTGCGCCCGCTCCTGACGCCCATTGGCCTCGATCCGGCCCACCCGTTCCCGCGCGTGATCAACAAGAGCCTGAACTTCATCGTTGAACTCAGTGGCAAGGATGCGTTCGGGCGCGGCTCGGGTATTGCCATCATGAAGGCGCCGCGCGTGCTGCCGCGCGTGATCCGTCTGCCGGACGACCTGTCCGACAAGCCTGGCACGTCGTACTGCCTGCTGTCGTCGGTGATCCAGTCGCATATGGCCGACCTATTCACGGGCCGCGAAGTGGTGTCGTACTCCCAGTTCCGCGTCACGCGCAACAGCGACCTGTGGGTGGATGAAGAGGAAGTGAAAAACCTGCGCCAGGCGCTCCAGAGCGAGCTGCACGGTCGCCAGTACGGCTTTGCCGTGCGCCTCGAGGTGGGCCGTTCGTGTCCGGCGCACCTGGCCGATTTTTTGCTGAACCAGTTCCACATCGACCGCAGCCGCCTGTTCACCGTCGATGGCCCGGTGAACCTGGGGCGCCTGCTCGAAATCGTCAACCAGCACGACCAGCCAGACCTGAAATTCCCGTCGTATGTGTCGGGCTATCCGGGCAAGCTGTCAGGCGCCGACATGTTCGCCGCGCTGAGGAAGCAAGACGTGCTGCTGCACCACCCGTTCGAATCGTTCCAGCCGGTGATCAACTTCATCCAGTGCGCAGCGGCCGATCCCAACGTGGTGGCGATCAAGCAGACCATCTACCGGGCGGGCAGTAATTCCGAACTGGTCGAGGCGCTGATCACGGCTGCGGAGCGAGGCAAGGAAGTCACCGTCATCGTCGAACTGATGGCGCGCTTCGACGAAGAGGCCAATATCAACTGGGCGGAGAAGCTCGAGAAGGCAGGCGCCCAGGTCGTGTATGGCGTCGTCGGATTGAAAACGCACGCCAAGATGGCACTCGTGCTGCGGCGCGAACCGAGTGGCCTGCGCCGTTACGCGCACCTCGGCACCGGCAACTACAACCCCACCACCGCCAGGTTCTACACCGACTTCGGCATCCTCACCTCCGACGACGACCTGACGTCGGATGCGAATGAAGTGTTCATCCACCTGACCAGCATGACGCGGCCCAAGCAGCTGGCCAGCATCTGGCTGGCGCCGTTCTCGCTGCACAAGGAAATCGTGCGCGCGATCCGCAACGAGACCGAGCTGGCGAAACAGGGTAAACCAGGGCGCATCATCGCCAAGATGAATTCCCTGACCGACGAATCGGTGATCAAGGCGCTGTACGACGCCTCGTGCGTGGGCGTGAAGATCGACCTGATCATCCGCGGCGCCTGCGCGCTGCGCCCGGGCGTTGAAGGCCTGTCCGAGAATATCAAGGTGCGCTCGATCGTTGGGCGCTTTTTGGAGCACACGCGGATCTATTACTTCCGCAACGACCTGAAACACGATACGTACCTGAGCAGCGCCGACTGGATGAACCGCAATCTGTTCCGCCGGGTCGAGGTGGCCTTCCCGATCCGCGCGCCGCTGCTCAAGCGCCGCATCATGCGCGAAGGCTTGCTGCCCTACCTGAAGGACAACGTGAATGCGTGGGAACTGGGCAGCGATGGCCGCTACCGCCGCCGCCGGCCGCGCGGCAAACAGGTTGGCTTCAGCGCGCAGCAGGCGCTTATGGACATGCTCGGCGCCGAGAGCGCCCCCAACAAGGAAATCGACAATGGAACTGATCCTCTGGCGCCACGCTGAAGCCGAGCCAGGCTCGCTTGAACTGGCCGACGAACACCGCGCGCTCACGCCCAAAGGCCAGCGCCACGCCGCCCGCATGGGCGCGTGGCTGGAGCGCAAACTGCCGGCCGACTGCCGCATCCTGGTCAGCCCCGCCACGCGCTGCGTGCAGACGGCCGACGCCCTGGGTCGGCGCTACAAGGTGGCCGAGGCATTGAGCACGGCGTCGAGCGCGGAAGCGATCATCGAGGCCTGCGGCTGGCCAACGCACCGGCAGCCGGTGCTGGTGGTCGGTCACCAGCCGCTGCTGGGTGACGTGGCGTCGCTGTTATTGTGCGGCCAAAAGCAGGACTGGCGCATCCGCAAGGGCGGCGTGTTCTGGATCGAGCACAAGGCCAGCGACGGCATGCCATACATCCGGCTCGTCGCCGGACCGGATGTGATCGGCAAGCTGCGTTAAATCTGGCGTACCTGGAACGGCACCCCGACCTCACTCCAGGCCTGCACTTCCTTCTCGAGCCACGGCGCGAGCGTCGGGTGCTTGCGCATCAGCTCCGCCGGCAGATCCAGGTCGATGCGTGAACGCATGCGCAGGCGCAGGCCGGCAATATCGTCGTCGGCGCGTGCATGCATCAGCACGATCGCCAGGCGCAGCGCCAGCACGGCCTTGGCCAGGTCGGCCTCCACCAGCGTTTCGCGGATCTTGCGCAGATTGCCCTTCTGGCCCAGCACCAGCGTGGACAGCATGCGCTGCTCGCGCGTCGTGAAGCCGCCCAGATCGGCGTGTTCGACGATGTAGGCGCCATGCTTGTGCGCGCCGCTCATCGAGATCGCCAGGCCGATTTCGTGCAGCATCGCGGCCCAGGCCAGATACGGCCGGTGCGTCTCGCCCTGCGGCTGCAGGCGTTCGAACAGCTGCGTCGCGATGCCCACGGTGCGCAGCGCGCGGCCGCTGTCGACGCGGAAGCGCCCCATGCAGGCGCGGATCGCGGCGTCGCGCCGGTCGCGCCGGTTCGCGCGCAGTTCGAGATCCGACAGCACGCCCAGACGCAGGCCCGCATTGATGGCGGTGAGCCGCTCGACCTTCAGCTCCTGCATCGCGCCGATCAGCACCGTCAGGCCGCCGACCATCACGGGCACGCGCTCGCGCTTGACGCCCGGTAGCACGAACGCATCCACGTGACCCAGGTCGAGCAGGATCGCGCGCAGGGCCTGCAGGCTGTGCTGCGAGACCGTGCCATCGCCGATGGCGTTGCGCGAGATGACTTCGGAAATCGCCCGCATCGTGCCCGACGAGCCATACGCGGTGTCCCAGCCCTTGGCGTGGTACAGCGAGGCGGCGTCTTCGAAGCGCGCGCGCGCGGCCGTGACGGCGGCGTCGAAATTGTGCGCGGTGATGCGGCCATCCGGGAAATACGCCAGCGTTTGCGGCTGGGTGCCGATGCCGAAGGATTCGACCAACCCGATGTCGCCCCCGGTGCCGGCGATGACTTCGGTCGAGCCGCCACCGATGTCGATCACCAGGCGCCGCTCGTCGTGGCGCTCGATCGCGCGCGCCACGCCCATGTAGATCAGACGCCCTTCTTCTTCGCCCGAGATGATGTCGATCGGGTGCCCGATCGCGTTCTCGGCCAGCGGCAGCAGCAGGTCGGCGTTCTTCGCCACGCGCATCGTGTTGGTGGCGACCACGCGCATGGCGTCAAGCTGGTATTCGTCGAGGATCTTGCGGAACTCTTGCAGGCAGTGGATCGCGCTGCGCATTGCCGCTTCGCTGAGCATATTGTCAGCATCGAGACCGGCCGCCAGGCGAATGGGATTGCGCGCGGTGCGCACGATGTGGATGCGGCCACCGGCCGGCTCGCCGATGTGAAGGCGGAAGCTGTTGGACCCGAGGTCGACTGCTGCAAACATGAGGCCCTTTCGATGATGACCGGATACCTGGGCGGGCAAGGTGCCGCCCAGGTATCTTCATGGGACCGAGTATACAGCCTGGGCCGGTGTGCGCCTAGAGCGCGCTGCGCTGCGCCGGCGTACGGCGCATGCCGAACCAGAAGCCCAGCAGGCACGGGATGCCGAGGGCGACGGCGGAGACAGCGTCCCAGATGCCGTCGCCCAGCAGCGCCGAGATCAGGCCAATGGTGGTGAGGATGCCGAGCACGATCGGCGCGCCCCAGATTTGTGATGGTGTGCGGATCATGGTCGTTCTCCGGTGAGTGTTGGCGTTGCCGGTAGCGGGTGCGCATGCGCGGCCACCTTGGTGGAAGCGTTGCCCGTCTTGCCCCGCTTGAGCCACAGGTACAGGCCCGTGCCCAGCAGGATGATGGTGGCGATGTCGAGTAGCGCCCACAGCAGCTTCATCGCCTGCCCGCCGTAGTCGCCGAAGTGCAGCGGCTGCGAGACCAGCAGGGCTTTCAGATACCACGGCAGTACCGGGGCGTCCGTCAGCTGGCCCGTGTTCGCATCAATCAGCACGGGCCGGTACATGCGCGAGCTGAACGCCTCGTTGCCGTTCATGTAGATGCCGTAGTGATGCTCGCTGCTGAAATCGGTGCCCGGGAACGCGACGAACGCCACGCGCATGCCCGGCAGCGCCGCCTTGGCCGTCTCGATCGCATCGTGCACCGACGCGGTGTGCGGCAGCGGCTTCTTGCCTTCGTACTGCTTGAGGATCTGCGCCAGTTCGTTCTTCTGGTAGTACTTGTACATCAGGTCGGCCCAGGTATTGATCATCCCGGTGCCACCGACGACGAACAGCCAGACCAGCGTGACGATGCCCAGCATATTGTGCATGTCGAGCCACTTCAGGCGCGCGCTGCGCTCCTTGCGCACGGTGCCGAAATCGAGCTTGCGCATGAACGGCGCATACAGCACGACGCCGCTGACGATGGCCACCAGCAGCAGCAAGGCCATGAAGCCCAGGAACAGCATCCCGGGCAGGCCCATGAACAGGTCGACGTGCAGCGCCAGCATCGTCGACATGAACACGCCGCCCTCGAAGGCCGGTTCGGTGATCACCTTCGTGGTGCGGGCATCGACGGCGATCGGCTTGTAGTTCGGGTCGTGCATATGGTCGGCCAGCGTGACGTTCCAGATCTCGGGCACGTCCGCCTCCTGCGAGATGAACATCGGCTTCTTGGCCGGGTACAGCTCCTTGGCCGACGCGATCACGGCGTCGACGTTCCCCTGCGGCATTGGAGTGGACAGCACGGGCGGCTCGACCTCGGTGCCCAGCAGGTGGCCGATTTCGTGGTGGTAGATCAGCGGCAGACCGGTCAGGCACAGCAGCAGCATGAAGATGGTGCAGATCAGGCTGCTCCACTTGTGGATCCAGCCCCAGCGGCGCAGGGAGACGGGTGACATGATGGTTGCGCGTGCCTATGGCAAGATTCAATGAGTCCAGAATAATAATCGTTCTCATTTACATTAGCAAGACGTGGAGATAGAATGCGCGCTACCCACCATTTATCCAGACTGCATCACATGACCACTCGCCGTTTCGTCCTGACCCCGGCCGCATTCGCCGCCGCCCTCCTCGTTGCAGGTACCGCATTCGCTCAGGACGGCGCGCCGGCCACGGACGACAGCGCCGTCCCGACCGTCGTCATCAGCGCGTCGGCCGACGCATCGGCCCAGGGCCTGCCGGCCGCCTACGCTGGCGGCCAGGTCGCGCGCGGCGGGCGTCTGGGCCTGCTGGGCAACGTCGACATCATGGACACGCCGTTCAACAGCACCAACTACACGCATGCGCTGATCCAGGACCAGCAGGCACGCAGCGTCGCCGACGTCGTCCAGAACGATCCGTCGGTACGCGTGGCGCGTGGCTTCGGTAACTACCAGGAGCTGTACATGATCCGCGGCTTCGCGGTCGGCTCGGACGACACCGCGTACAACGGCCTGTATGGCCTGCTGCCGCGCCAGTTCGTCGCGACCGAACTGGTCGAACGCGTTGAAGTGCTGCGCGGCGCCCACAGCTTCATCAACGGCGCGGCCCCTGCCGGCGGCAGCATCGGCGGCTCGATCAACCTGCTGCCCAAGCGCGCCCCCAACCAGGACCTGAGCGAAGTCACGCTCGGCGTCGAGACGGGTGGCCAGGGTTACGGCGCCATCGACTTGGGTCGCCGCTTCGGACCGGAAGGCCGCGCCGGCGTGCGCGTCAACGTTGCGCACCGCAAGGGCGACACCTCGGTCGATCGTGAAGGCCGTGAACTGAGCGTGTATTCGCTGGGCGTCGATTACCGCGGCCGGGGCTTCCGCCTGTCGGCCGACATCGGGGCGCAGGACCACGAACTGACCAATGCACGCCCGAGCGTGACACTGGGCGCCACCACCCCGATGATTGCCGCGCCAAGCGCCGACCGCAACTTCGCGCAGCCTTGGACCATTTCTGAAGAACGCCACACCTTCGGCACCGTGCGCGCTGAAGTCGACCTGGCCGGCGGCGCCGTCGCCTGGGCCGCACTGGGCGCGCGCAGCGGCCAGGAATACAACATCCTGTCCTCGATCACGGTCAACAACGCCAATGGCGACGGCACCATGACCCGCTTCGACAATATCCGCAAGGACCAGGTCCGCACCGGCGAGGTGGGCATGCGCGGCGCACTGCGTACCGGCTTCATCAAGCACATGCTCAGCGCCTCGGCCTCGGGCTTCCACAGCGAGTCGCGCAACGCCTACGGCTTCAGCGACTTCGCCGGCTTTGCATCGAACGTCTACACGCCGCGCGACGTGGCCCCGCCGTCGGCGTCGTTCTTCACTGCCGGTGACATGGCCAACCCGAGCGTGACGTCCAAGGCAATTTTGTCGAGCCTGGCGATCGCCGACACGCTGTCGCTGCTGGACGACAAGGTGCTGGTCAATCTGGGCCTGCGCCACCAGCGTCTCAAGGACTACGGCTACGACTACACCACCGGTGCCGGCCTGAAAGACGCAGCCTACGAGGCCAGCGAGAACACCCCGTTCGCCGCTGTCGTCTACCGCCCGCGCAAGGACCTGTCGGTGTATGCCAACTACAGTGAAGGCCTGCAGCGCGGCGCCGTCGCATCCGGCGTCAACATCGACAACCAGGGCGCGATCTTTGCGCCGTATGTATCGCGCCAGCGTGAAGCGGGCGTCAAGTACGACAGCGGCCGCTATGGCTTGAGCGCTGCCGTGTTCTCGACCAGCCAGCCGAGCGGCTATGTGCAGGATCGCGTGTTCGGCGTGTTCGGCGAACAGCGCAACCGTGGCCTGGAGCTGTCGATGTTCGGCAATCCGGTGCGCGGTCTGCGCGTGCTGGGTGGCCTGACATTGATCGACGCCGAGCAGCGCGTGACGGAAGGCGGCAGGAACCAGGGCAAGGATGCAATCGGCGTGCCAAAAACACAGCTGAACATCGGCGCCGATTGGGACGTGCCGGGCGTGCAGGGCCTGGCACTGAATGCCCGCACTGTCTACACGGCGACCCAGTACGCCGATGGCGCCAACACGCAGAAGCTGCCGTCGTGGACCCGCGTCGACCTGGGCGCAACCTACCGCACGACGTTCATGGACCGTGACCTGACGCTGCGCGCCCGCGTGGACAACGTCGCCGACAAGAACTACTGGGCCTCGGCCGGTGGCTATCCGGGTTCGGGCTACCTGGTGCTGGCGGCGCCGCGCACCGTGGCGGTGTCGGCAACCGTCGGGTTCTAAGCAGCTGTTTTGCTCATCGCTGCGCCTTGACGATCTGCAGGGCGCTGGCGATGGCGGTGCTGATGTCGCCCATATTCGCGGGCACGATCAGCGTGTTGTTGGTCTTGGCCAGGTTGGCGAAGGCGTCCACGTAATGCTCGGCCACGCGCAGGCTGACGGCGTCCATTCCGCCCGGTGACTGGATGGCGTCGCCCACCTGGCGCAGCGCCGACGCGCTGGCTTCGGCCAGCGCGACAATCGCGGTCGCCTCGCCCATCGCGCGGTTGATGGCGGCCTGCTTCTCCCCTTCCGAGCGCGCAATCGACGCCTCGCGCTCACCGCTGGCAATATTGATCTGCTCCTGGCGCCGGCCTTCCGACGCCGCGATCAGCGCCCGCTTTTCGCGTTCGGCCGTAATCTGGGCCTGCATCGCAGCAGGATCTCGGCCGGCGGGGTCAGGTCCTTGATCTCGTAACGCAGCACCTTCACGCCCCAGTTGGCGGCCGATTCATCGATCGCATTGACGATGTGGGTGTTGATATGGTCACGCTCTTCGAACGTTTTATCGAGTTCCATCTTGCCGATCACCGAGCGCAGCGTGGTCTGGGCCAGTTGCGTGATCGCCTGCAGATAGTTCGATGAGCCGTACGACGCGCGCATCGCATCGGTCACCTGGAAATACAGGATGCCGTCGACCTGCAACTGCGTGTTGTCGCGCGTGATACAGACCTGCGGCGGCACGTCGAGCGGGATTTCCTTGAGGCTATGCTTGTAGGCCACGCGGTCGACGAACGGCACCACGATGTTCAGGCCCGGCGCCAGCGTGGCGTGGTATTTGCCGAGGCGCTCGACGACCCAGGCGTTCTGCTGCGGCACGACGTTGATGGTCTTGAAGACGAAGACCAGCGCGATGACGAAGATGATCAGTGCGACGATGCTGAGGGTCGATTCCATGGGGTTCCCTGTGATGTTGGTGTGAATCCGGATTGGCTGAAACGTGGCTGGCCTACTGGCGCGCCACGATGAGGCGATTACCCTGCACTTCGACGATCTCGTGCTCGCCCGGCTGCGCGTCCTGGCCGCTCTGCAGTTCGACGTCCCACAAGGCGCCGCGGTACATCACGCGGGCACGCCCGCCATGCCACTGCGGCACACTCACGCGCTGGCCGATGTCGAGGTTGATGCTCGGGTCATTCGCAGCCGGGCGCCGCCCGCTGCGGGCAAAGCGCGTGCGGCGCAGAACCAGCGTGGCGGCAATGCCAATCGCCGCCGCGACGAGCGTCTGCAGCGCGCCGCTCGCGCCCAGCCACGCAGCCAGTGCGCCGAACACGAGGCCCAGCGCGATCATCAAGAGGTAGAACGTGCCAATGAACAGCTCCGCCACAATCAATATGCCGGCTCCGATCAGCCAGTAGGTCCAGTCGGCCATGTGTGTCTCCTTTTTATTGTGGTGAAAAAAAACCCTCGCTACCCGGAATGGATAGCGAGGGCCTCGCGAGCACCGGATGCCCGCCCTTGCTTACATTTTCGCCAGCTTCTGCCAGGTGTCGATCACCGAGTCAGGATTGAGCGACATCGACTCGATGCCCTCTTCCACCAGCCACTGCGCGAAATCAGGATTGTCCGATGGACCCTGGCCGCAGATGCCGATGTACTTGCCCTTGGCGCGGCAGGCCTTGATCGCCATCGACAGCAGCGCCTTGACGGCCGGATCGCGCTCGTCGAAGTCCTTGGCCAGCAGCTCCATGCCCGAATCGCGGTCCAGGCCCAGCGTGAGCTGGGTCAGATCGTTCGAACCGATCGAGAAGCCGTCGAAGAACTCGAGGAACTGCTCGGCCAGGATGGCGTTGGATGGCACTTCGCACATCATGATCAGGCGCAGGCCGTTCTCGCCGCGCACCAGGCCATTCTTGGCCAGCAGGTTCACGACTGCCTCGGCCTGGCCGAGCGTACGCACGAACGGGATCATCAGCTCGACGTTGGTCAAGCCCATCTCGTTACGCACGCGCTTCATGGCCGTGCACTCCATCGCGAACGATTCGGCGAAATCGTCGGCCAGGTAACGCGCCGCGCCGCGGAAGCCCAGCATCGGGTTTTCTTCGTCCGGCTCGTAGCGCGAACCGCCGATCAGCTTCTTGTACTCGTTCGACTTGAAGTCGGACAGGCGTACGATGACCGGCTTTGGCCAGAACGCGGCAGCGATCGTCGAGACGCCTTCGACCAGCTTGTCGACATAGAACGCGCGTGGCGATGCGTGGCCACGGGCGACCGATTCGACGGCTTTTTTGAGGTCGGCGTCGATGTTCGGGTACTCGAGGATCGCCTTCGGGTGCACGCCGATATTGTTGTTGATGATGAACTCGACGCGCGCCAGGCCCACGCCGCTGTTCGGCACCGACTGGAAGTCGAAGGCCAGCTGCGGGTTGCCGACGTTGAGCATGATCTTGGTTTTGATCGGTGGCAGTTCGCCACGCGCGACTTCGGTCACTTCGGTTTCCAGCAGGCCGTCGTAGATCATGCCTTCGTCGCCTTCGGCGCACGAGACGGTGACCAGGGTGCCGTCCTTGAGGACGTCGGTCGCATCGCCACAGCCGACGACGGCCGGCACGCCCAGCTCACGCGCGATGATCGCCGCGTGGCAGGTGCGGCCACCACGGTTGGTGACGATCGCTGCGGCGCGCTTCATGACCGGCTCCCAGTTCGGATCGGTCATGTCGGCCACCAGCACGTCGCCCGGCTGGACGCGGTCCATTTCGGACGGGTCGGTGATCACGCGCACGCGGCCGGCGCCGATCTTCTGGCCGATCGCGCGGCCGTGGGTCAGCACGGTGCCGGTGCCCTTGAGGTGGAAGCGCTGCTGCGCATCGGTCGACTTCTGCTGCGATTTGACGGTCTCGGGACGCGCCTGCAGGATGTACAGCTTGCCGTCGCGGCCATCCTTGCCCCACTCGATGTCCATCGGACGGCCGTAGTGGTTTTCGATGATGACGGCGTACTTGGCCAGCTCGATGATTTCTTCTTCGACCAGCGAGTAGCGGTTGCGCATTTCGATCGGCACGTCGACGGTCTTGACCGAGCGGCCGGCCTTGGCTTCGGCGGTGAATTCCATCTTGATCAGCTTGGAGCCGATATTGCGGCGGATGACGGCCGACTTGCCCATTTCGAGCATCGGCTTGTGGACATAGAATTCGTCCGGGTTCACCGCGCCCTGCACGACGGTCTCGCCCAGGCCGTAGCTCGACGTGATGAACACGACGTCCTTGAAGCCCGATTCGGTATCGATGGTGAACATGACGCCGGCCGCGCCGGTGTCCGAGCGCACCATGCGTTGCACGCCGGCCGACAGCGCGACTTCGGCGTGGGTGAAGCCCTTGTGCACGCGGTACGAGATCGCGCGGTCGTTGTACAGCGACGCGAACACGTGCTTCATCGCCTCGAGCACGTTGTCGATGCCGACGACGTTCAGGAACGATTCCTGCTGGCCCGCGAACGATGCATCCGGCAAGTCTTCGGCGGTGGCCGACGAACGCACGGCGAACGAGACTTCGGTTTCCGAGTCGGCGAACAGGCGCTCGTAGAAGTTGCGGATCTCTTGTTCGAGGCGCGGCTGGAATGGCGTGGCGACGATCCATTCGCGGATCTCGGCGCCGGCGACGGCCAGCGAGCGCACGTCGTCGATGTCGAGATTGTCGAGGCGACGCGCGATGCGCTCGCCCAGCGACGCGCCGCCGTCGATGCTGTGATCGAGGAAGTCGCGGAAGGCATCGGCCGTGGTGGCAAAGCCGGTTGGCACGCGCACGCCGGCGCCGGCCAGTTGGCTGATCATTTCGCCGAGGGACGCGTTCTTGCCGCCGACCGACTCGACGTCGGTCATGCGCAAGTCTTCGAACGACGCGACGTAGACGCTGTCGGCCTGCCCCGGTTGGATCGCTGCAGTAGCTGGATTGGTCATGATAAAAAACACCTTACTTTGATGATGGAAACCTGTTGGCGCATCGGTGCAAGGCGGGGCGCGATTCGCGTATTCTTGTTATTCTCGCCCGCGTGCAGCACAATGCAAAATCCGTTGCCGAGCATTCTACCCCGCAAGTCGGGGATGTGCAGCGCACTTTACATGCAACTCTGTCAGCAAAGCTTAACAAACAGACCATGATCGACGATCCCCAGTCCCTGCCCGCACTGGCGCCGGCCCCTTCCCGCACCGTGTTCTTCGTCTCCGACGGCACCGGCATCACCGCGGAGACGTTCGGTCACGCGGTCCTGAGCCAGTTCGAGATGCGCTTCCGGCAGATTCGCCTGCCCTTCATTGACTCCATCGAAAAGGCGCACGACGCCGCGCGCCGCATCAATGACAGCTTCGCGCTGCATGGCCAGCGCCCAATCGTGTTCTCGACCCTGGTCAAGCACGACCTGTCGAGCGTGATCCGCTCGGCCAAGGGCATGCACATGGACCTGTTCCAGACCTTCGTGGCCCCGCTCGAACAGGAACTGGACGTCAAGTCGACGCACACGATCGGCCGCATTCACAACGCGGTCGACAGTGAAGAATACAAGAACCGCATCGAAGCCATCAATTTCTCGCTGGCGCACGACGACGGCCAGTCGCACAAGAACCTGGCCGATGCCGATGTCATTCTGGTCGGGGTGTCGCGCTCGGGCAAGACGCCAACCAGCCTGTACCTGGCAATGCAATACGGTCTGAAAGCCGCAAACTACCCGTTGATCCCGGACGATTTCGAACGCGGCCGCCTGCCGAGCAACCTGCCGCCGTACAAGGCCAAGCTGTTCGGCCTGACAATCACGCCCGAGCGCCTCTCGCAAATCCGCAACGAACGCCGCGCCGGCAGTAAATACGCGTCCATCGAAAACTGCCGCTACGAAGTCAACGAAGCCGAACTGCTGATGCGCCGCGAAGGCATCCGCTGGCTCTCGTCAACAACGAAATCCATCGAAGAAATCGCGACGACGATCCTGCAGGAGATCGCCCCCGACCGCCGCGAGTACTGAACCATCAGGGCCGCTCTGCGTTACGGTCCGGCGCGGGGCGCCAGCAGGTGCGGCCCGATCTCGCGCACCGACTGCACGCCGGTGAGGACCATCGTGGTGCGCAAGTCCTTTTCCATGATCTGCAACAGGCGCTCGACCCCGGCCTGGCCCTGGGTCGCCAGCGCATACACGAAGGCGCGGCCAAGCAGCACGCCATCGGCGCCCAGCGCCAGCATGCGAAATACATCGGTGCCGGTGCGCACGCCGCCATCGGCGAAGATCGTCATCTGTCCCTTGACTGCGGCCGCGATGGCCGGCAGCGCCGCTGCGCTCGATGGCGCGCCGTCGAGCTGGCGCCCGCCGTGGTTCGAGACCACCATGCCGTCGGCGCCGAAGGCCAGCGCGTCGCGCGCGTCGTCCGGGTCGAGAATGCCCTTGATGATGAGCTTACCCTGCCACTCGTCGCGAATCCACTGCAGGTCGGGCCAGGCGATGCCCGGGTCGAAATTGGCGCCTAGCCAGCCGATGTAGTCGGCCAGGCCAGTGACGCTACCGCGGTAGGCCGAGATATTGCCCAGGTCATGCGGGCGCCCGAACAGGCCGACGTCCCAGGCCCAGCGCGGGTGCAGCGCCGATTGCAGCACGCGTCGCAGCGGGGCGTTCGGGCCGCTCATGCCACTGTGGGCGTCGCGGTAGCGCGCACCCGGCACCGGCATGTCCACGGTGAATACGAGCGTCCTCGAACCCAGCTCCCACGCGCGGCGCATCACGTCGCGCATGAAACCACGGTCCTTCAGCACGTACAGCTGGAACCAGATCGGGTGCGAGGCTTGCGCCGCCACCTCGGCCAGCGGACATACCGAGACGGTCGACTGGATGAACGGAATGTTGCGGCGGCAGGCGGCGCGCACGGCCTGCACCTCGCCGCGCCGCGCATACATGCCGGTCAGGCCGACCGGCGCCAGCGCGATCGGCAGCGCATAGTCTTCGCCAAACCACTGCACACCCAGGTCCTGCGTTTCGGAGCCGCGCAGCACGCGCTGGCGCAGGCCGATCGCCTGCAGGTCGTCGACGTTGCTGCGCAGGGTCTGCTCGGCGCCAGCGCCGCCGTCGAGATAGTGGAACAGGAACGGCGGCAAGCGCCGGCGCGCTGCCTGGCGAAAATCGGTGGCGGACGAAATGATCATGGACGGTGTGCGAGGCGGCGCTGTGAGCGGATCGAACCGGCAGTGTATGCCGGCCTGCCCGCGCCCGTCCATTGCCGGGTGCGGATAATCAGCGCCGTGAGCGCACAGGCCGTATTGACGGCAAGGGTAAACGCTCAAGCGCCTGATTAAATGGACCGCCCGGGCGCCAACCGGTTGACACGTTCCAAACGGAAAATGAATACTCGGCCAGATGACACCCCTACCCCACCTCGATCTGCTGCAGCGCGGCGCAGCCCTCGGCCTGCTGGTGCTGACCTGTACCGCCTGCACCACCCCAGGGCGGCAACGCGAGGCGCTCGATCGCGGCGTCGTCGCGATCCATACCCAGGCCGGCAACTTCGTCAGCTGGCGCGCACTCGGTACCGACGACCCGTCCACCGCCTTCAACCTGTACCGCGACGGCGTGCGCGTGAACGCCACGCCGCTCGGCGCCACCAATCTCGTCGACACCGGCAGCGCGAGCAGCGCCACCTACAGCGTGCGCGCAGTGGTGCGAGGGGCCGAGCGCAACGACGGCGCCCGCGCCGTCGCCACCTGGCCCCAACCGTTCAAGACCATCCCACTGCGCAAGCCCGCGGGCGGCGTGGAGCCCGACGGCACGCCGTTTACCTATGTGGTCAACGATGGCTCGGCCGCTGATCTCGACGGCGATGGCGCCTACGAACTGCTGGTCAAGTGGCAGCCGACCAATGCGCACGACAATGCCCACCGGGGCCATACCGGGGCGACCCTGATCGACGCCTACCGGCTCGACGGCACGTTCATGTGGCGCATCGACCTGGGGCGCAATATCCGCGCCGGCGCGCACTATACGACCTACCTGGCCTTCGACTTTGACGGCGACGGGCGCGCCGAGCTGATGGCCAAGACGGCCGATAGCACCGTGGACGGCGCGGGCAAAGTGATCGGCGACGCCAGCGCCGACTACCGCAACAAGGATGGTTTTATCCTGGAAGGCCCGGAGTTCCTGACCGTGTTCGACGGCCGTACCGGCGCAGCGCTGGCCAGCAGCCCGTACACGCCGCCACGCGGCGACGTCGCGGCCTGGGGCGATACGAGCGGCAACCGGGTCGACCGCTTCCTCGGCGGCGTCGCCTACCTCGATGGTGCGCGCCCGAGCGCGATCTTCGCGCGCGGCTACTACACGCGCGCCGTGGTGGCGGCCTGGGACTGGCGCGGCGGACAGCTGACGCAGCGCTGGGTGTTCGACAGCGACGTCCCGGCCAACAAGAGCGCCGCCGGCCAGGGCGCGCACTGGCTGGCAGT
Source organism: Massilia aurea (assembly GCF_024753205.1). Lineage (GTDB taxonomy): Bacteria > Pseudomonadota > Gammaproteobacteria > Burkholderiales > Burkholderiaceae_D > Telluria > Telluria aurea. The sequence continues at coordinate 457,201 of NZ_JANUGZ010000001.1, forward strand.
GGCCGACGCCGATGGCGACGGCCGCGACGACATCGTGTATGGCGCGGCGACCATCAGGAGCGACGGCACGCTGATGTACAGCACGGGCCTGTGCCACGGCGACGCGCTGCACGTCGGCAAGCACATGCCGAACCGCCCCGGCCTGCAGGTGTTCATGGTCCACGAGTCGCCCGCGTGCTACCGCGGCCATGGCGCCGAGATGCACGATGCCGCCACCGGCGAAGTCCTGTGGCACATCCCGGGCACCATTGATGTGGGCCGCGGCATCTGCATGGACATCGACCCCGCTCACCCGGGCAACGAGTGCTGGGCCAGCACTGGCGGCATCACCAATCCCGTGGGTGGTCTCTACAACGCGGCCGGCGTGCAGATCTCGGCCGTGCGGCCGCGCTCGCTCAATTTCGGCCTGTGGTGGGACGGCGACCTGCTGCGCGAGTCGCTCGACGGCACCAGGATCGACAAGTGGAACCCGCAGGCGCAGCGCCTCGAGCCGTTGATCGACGCTGCGCTTTATGGCGCCGCGTCGATCAACGGCACCAAGGCCAATCCCGTGCTGTCGGCCGACCTGTTCGGCGACTGGCGCGAAGAAGTCGTCTGGCGCAGCGTCAACGACGACGCGCTCCTCGTGTTCTCCACCACCGCGCCGACGCGTTACCGGATTCCGACGCTGATGCACGATTCGCAGTACCGGGTGCAGGTGGCGGCGCAGAACGCGGCCTACAACCAGCCACCGCATCCCAGCTTCTTCCTTGGCGAAGGCATGACGCCGCCGCCCGCTTCCCAACAGCCTTGAAAACGCTCCCGCCATGATCCTGCGACTTTCCCTTGCCGCCTTCGCTTGCTTCTTTGCGTTCGACGCGGCCGCCGCCGAACGCCTGTCCGTCACCGCCAGCCACGCGCTCGACATCGCACGGCTGGCCGAAACCATCGCGATTCCCTGGACCCGCGTCAACGAGGCGCTGCCGCAGGCGCGCTCGCAGCAGCTGGTCATCAAGGACGCGGCTGGGCGCAGCCTGGCCTACCAGGTCACCAACCTCAATGCCACAGCCAAGGACCCGCAGATGGTCGGCGTGGCCTACGGTGAACTGCTGTTCCAGCACGACTTCAAGGCGGGCGAGAAGAGCGCCACCTTCACCATCGAGAAGGCTACGGCCGTCGTGGCGCCGTTCCCGCCCAAGACCTACGCACGCTTCGTCAAGGAGCGCCTCGACGACTTCGGCTGGGAAAACGACAAGCTGGCGCACCGCGCTTATGGCCCGGCGCTCAAAGCGCCAGCGCCGGCCGGCAGCGACAAGGAAGTACTGGCCACAAGCGGCATGGACATCTGGTTCAAGCGCGTGCCGTATCCGATTGTCGACCGCTGGTACAACATCGGCCACGACCACTACCACGTCGACCTGGGCGAAGGCATCGACATGTACAACGTCGGCACCACCCGCGGCGCCGGCGGCACCGGCATCTGGGACGGCAAGACGCTGCACGTCGGCGCCAACTACACCGACTGGACCATCCTGGCCAATGGCCCGATCCGCACCGTGTTCGAACTGCGCTACGACGCCTGGGACGCCGCCGGCGTCAAGGTCACGGAGGTCAAGCGCTTCACGGTCGACGCCGGCCGCTACTTCGACCGCATCGACAGCACCTTCACGTTCACCGGCCCGTCGACGCTGACTGCCGCCGTCGGTCTGAACAAGCGCCCGAGCGACAAGGGCCAGGAAGTGAAGGTCGAGTTCAGCGAGAACAAGGCCGACGGCAGCCTGGTGCAGTGGGTGACGCAGCGCAGCCTGGGCGACTTCGGCGTGGCCCTGATCGTGCCGCCGGCGTCGGGCTTTGCCGCCGACGAGCGCAATGCGCTGGTAACGGCGCCGGTTACGTCCGGCCAGCCGATCAGCTACCACGTCGGCGCCGCCTGGACCCGTGGCAGCCCGTTTGCCACCCAGGCCGACTACAGGAAGCACGTGACGGACGAAGCGGCGCGCCTGCGCGCGCCGGTGCGAGTGAACGTGAACGTGACGGCGGGACGCTGACGATGGCGCCGCTGTCACGACGCGCGTTCTTCAAGTCCGGCGCGCTGGCGGCGGCGCTGCCGCTGGGCGTGCGCGCCGGCCAGGCCGCCGCACCGGCTGCCGTCGCCGCCCCGGGCACGGTGGACCTGGCCTGGCTGGAAGGCACGCCCGCTCTCATGACCGGCACCACGTTCGGCGTGCCATGGCCGCGCGGCGCCTGCCGCAAGGACCAGGCGTTTATCCTGTCCGGCGATGATGGCGACATCGCCAGCCAGAGCTGGCCGACCGCCTACTGGCCGGATGGCTCGCTCAAGTGGACGGCGCATGCGCTGCCGCCGCAGTCCCGGGTGCCCGGACGCCTGCACCTTCGCGCCGCGAGCGCGGCCGCACCCACAGGCACGCGGCTGGCGATCACCCAACGCGCGGACGCGATCATCGTCAACACCGGCGTCATCGAATGCACGATCCCGCGCCACGGCGCCGAGCTTGTGCAAAGCATCAGCCGCGGCGGGCGCGAGATCGCACGCGCCGGCAAGCTGGTGGCCCTGTGCGACGACAGCCCCGAAGGCAGCGCGCGCCAGCGCACCTACGAAAGCCGGCTCGATCGCGTGACGCTCGAGCAGAACGGGGTGCTGCGCAGCGTGGTCAAGCTCGAAGGCATGCACCGCGCCGTTGATGGCAAGCGGGCCTGGCTGCCATTCACGGTGCGCCTGTACTTTTACGCCGGCGCCGAATCGGTGCGCATCATGCACACCTTCGTGTTCGATGGCGACGAACAGAAGGACTTCGTGCGCGGCCTGGGGCTGCGTTTCGACGTGCCGCTCACGGATGCGCCACACGACCGCCACGTGCGCTTCGCCGGCGACGCGGGCGGCCTGTGGGCCGAGGGCGTGCGCAACCTTACGGGTCTGCGGCGCGATCCGGGCGACGCGGTGCGCAAGGCGCAGCTTGCGGGCCTGGCCACGCCGCCGATGGCTGAGCGCGTCAGCAAATCGCTGCACCTGATCCCGGCCTGGGGCGACTACAGCCTGGCGCAGCTCTCGCCGGACAGCTTCCGCATCCGCAAACGGACCAAGGCCGGCCACGGCTGGATCGATGCGGCCTGGGGCCGGCGCGCGCCAGGGCTGGGCTACATCGGCGGCGCCAGCGGCGGCCTGGCCTTCGGCATGCGTGACTTTTGGCAGCGCCATCCGACCCAGCTCGACGTGCGCAACGCCCACACCGAGGCGGCGCAGGTGACCTTGTGGATCTGGTCACCCGACGCGCCGGCGATGGACCTGCGCTTCTACCACGACGGCATGGGCATGCAGTCGCACGCCGACGAGCTGCAGGCGCTGGACGTGACCTACGAGGATTACGAAAAAGGCTTCGGCACGCCGGTGGGCGTGGCGCGCAGCAGCGAATTTACCCTGTGGGCGCTGGATGCCACGCCGGCGCGCGAGACGATGGTACGCATGGCCGCCGCCGTCCAGACCCCGCCGCAGCTGGTCGCGGCGCCCGCCCACATCCTGGCCACGCGCGTGTTCGGCAACCTGATCGCGCTCCCTGACCGCTCCACACCCGCCAGGGCGCACATCGAAGACCGGCTGGACGCCCATTTCGCGTTCTACCGCGACGAGGTCGAGCAGCGCAGCTGGTATGGCTTCTGGGACCACGGCGACGTGCGCCACACCTACGACACCGACCGCCACGAGTGGCGCTACGACGTCGGCGGCTATGCCTGGGCCAACTCGGAACTCTCGCCCGACCTGTGGCTGTGGTACGCGTTTTTACGCACCGGCCGCGCCGACATTTTCCGGATGGGCGAAGCGATGGTGCGCCACACGAGCGACGTCGACACCTACCACTTGGGCCGGTTCGCGGGCCTGGGCACCCGCCACAATGTCCAGCACTGGGGCTGCAGCGCCAAGCAGGTACGCATCAGCACCGCGGTCTACCGCCGCATGTACTATTACCTGACGGCCGACGAGCGCACGGGCGACGTGATGCGCGAGGTGCTCGACGCCGACCGCCGGCTCGACGCAGTCGACCCGGTACGCAAGCTCGCCAACCAGCCACCCAAGGGACCGTATCCCGTGCGCGCCAGCTTCGGTACCGACTGGGCGTCGCTGGCCGCCAACTGGCTCACTGAATGGGAACGCAGCGGCGACACCCGCTACCGCGACAAAATCGTGACCGGCATGCGCGACATCGCCGCCATGCCGCACGGCTTCTTCAGCGCCGAGCGCATGGGCTACGAACCGGAGACCGGCCGCCTGCACAATATGGCGGGCGAGAACGTCAAGGCGTCGCACCTCAATGCCGTGTTCGGAGCGGTCGAAGTGTTCGACGAGCTGATTGCCCTCACGGGCGACAAGGACTTCGAGCGCGCCTGGGTCGACTACTGCGCCCTGTACAGCGCGCCGAAAGAAGAACAGGCGCGCCGCCTGGGCAAGCCGCATGGCGGGTCGGACGTCCTCGTGATCGGCCACTCGCGCCTGACGGCGTACGCCGCCTGGAAGCGCAACGACCCGGCACTGGCGCGCCGCGCCTGGAGCGAATTTGCCAGTGCCGCACGGCCCTACCCGCCATTCGTGGCGCGCAAGGTCGATGGCCCCGCCACGCTCAATCCCATCACCGAGGTACCGTGGGTCACGACCAACGACACCGCGCAATGGGGCCTGGCGGCGATCCAGAACCTGGCGCTGATCGGCGACGCGCTGCCACCCACCTGATCCGATGTCACCGCCATGACCATCCGTTCACTTGCTCTCGCTCTCACTGTGGCCACGCTGCTGGCCACGCAGGCGCATGCTGCCGCGCCGACCCGGTTCGTGTTCGGCGCCGCGGCCGCACCCGCGGGCCACACCCGGGTCGCCCCCGGCACGCTCTACGACGCCGCGCGCGGCTACGGCTTCGAGCCCGGCGCCGAGGGCAACGCCCGCTATTTTTCAGTGGACCTCCCCGAGGGCAACTACGCCGTCACCGTCGTGCTGGGCGACGATGGACGCGCAACGGCGACGACCGTCAAGTCGGAACTGCGCCGCCTGATGCTCGAGAACGTGTTTACTGCCCCCGGCCAGAGCGTCGTGCGCACCTTTGTCGTGAACGTGCGCACGCCGCGCATCGCCGCAGTGCCGGGTGTCGCCGCAGGCGTCGTCGACCTGAAGGCCCCACGCGAGACCGAGACCGAAGCCTGGAACTGGGACGGCCGTCTCACCCTTGAATTCAATGGCAGCCCAACCGCCGTGCAGCACCTGGAGATCGTGCCAGTTACCGTACCGACGCTGTTCCTGCTGGGCGACTCCACCGTCAGCGACCAGCCGGGCGAACCGTTCAACAGCTGGGGCCAGATGCTGCCGCGCTTTTTCGGGCCAGGCGTCGCCATCTCGAACCATGCGCAATCGGGCGAAACCTACCGCGATTCGCTGGCGCGCCGCCGCATCGACAAGATCCTGAGCATGATGCAGCCGGGCGACACGCTGCTGATGCAGTTCGGCCACAACGACCAGAAGCAGATCAAGGATGGCCGCAGCGGCCCGTTCACCACCTATAAGGCGGAAATCAAGACCCACATCGACGCGGTGCGGGCGCGCGGCGGCCTGCCGGTGCTGGTCTCGCCGGTGGAACGGCGCGCCTTCGACGAGGCCGGCCAGGTCAAGCCCTCGCTGACCGACTACGCCGAAGCGGCGCGCCAGAGCGCACGTGAACTGGGCGTGCCGTTCATCGACCTGAACACGTACAGCAAGACGATCTATGGGGCGCTGGGCGTCGAAGGATCGACAGCGGCCTTCGCGTCGCCGGCACCAGGCAACCTGGACAACACTCACCACAACAGCTACGGCAGTTACCTGATGGCCAAGGCGATTGCGCTGGGCATGCGCCAGGCTGGCATCCCACTCGCGGTTCACCTGGTGCCGGAGTTCCGCTTTGACCCGGCCCATCCCGATCCGGTGGCCCGTTTCACAGTGCCACCCAGCCCGCGCCGCACGGAGCAGCGGCCCCTCGGCGACGAGGGCAATCCGCTCGTCGGCGGCACGGCAGCCAACGGGAGCACGCAATGAAGCGCCGTCGTGCACTGGGCCTGCTGGCCGGCGGCCTGCTCGGCGGTTGCAGCGCGATGCAGGGCAGTGCCCGTCCGGGCGAAGAGCAGGCCTATCTGTTCTCCTACTTCCTGGGCAACGGCGCCGATGGCCTGCACTTTGCCGCCAGCCGCGATGGTTATCAATGGGACGCGCTGCGCGGCGGCGCCAGCTTTCTGACGCCGACCGTCGGCAAGACCCGGCTGATGCGCGACCCGTGCATCGCGCGCGGCCCGGACGGCATGTTCCACATGGTGTGGACCAGCGGCTGGAACGATACCGGCATCGGCTACGCGTCCTCGCCGGACCTCGTGCAGTGGTCGACCCAGCGCGACCTGCCGGTGATGGGGCACGAGCCGCAGGCGCTCAACGCCTGGGCGCCCGAGATCATTCACGACGCGGCGCGCGGCCACTTTTTGATCCTGTGGGCGTCGACGATTCCCGGCCGCTTCCCGCAGACCGAGGCCGAAGGCGACGCCGCCGGCGACAAGAAGTACAACCACCGCATCTACGCTACCACCACGAAGGACTTCATCAGCTTCACGCCAACGACGCTGTTCTACGAACCGGGCTTCTCGGTCATCGATGCCACCTTCGTGCAGGCACTGGGCCGCGACTGGCTGGTGGTGAAGGACGAGACGCGGTATCCGCCAAAGAAGTACCTGCAGGTCGCCGCCGCCGACAGCCTGCAGGGGCCATTCGGCCTGCTGGGCGCGCCGATCACGCCGCCGGGGCTGTGGGCCGAAGGGCCAAGCGGCTTGCAGGTGGGCGACGAAGTGATCCTGTATTTCGACGCCTACACCGCCGGGCATTACGGCGCGCTGCGTTCGCGCGACATGCGCCAGTGGGAAGACGTCAGCGCGCGCATGCGCTTTCCGCACAAGATGCGGCACGGGACCGCGTTCGCGGCGCCGGTCAGCCTGGTCGAACGCCTCAGGGCGCTGGCGCCCTGAATACGAAAGCTGCGAAAGCGCGCAGCCCTCGCGAAATCAGTCGCGGCCGCCCTGGAACATCAGGCCGCTGTCGTTCAGCCCGAACTTGAACTTCTTGTTCATCTCGATGATCTCGGCGCCTGCCAGCAGCGTCGGGCCATAGCCGTGCGCTGCCTTCACGCTGGTCGGGCGGTAGGCATAGAAGGCCGGATCGAACGCCATGCCGGTGCCAACGCAGATCCCCTCGATCTCGCCATTCTGCTTGACCTTGCTGGCCACCGCATTCCAGGCCAGGTTGGCCATCGGCCCGTACATCGCCGCATCGACGTAGCCGCGGTTGACCGCGCGCGCGATGGCGTATGAATAGATCGCGGTGGCCGAGGTCTCCTGGTAGGTGTCGTTGCGGTCGATCAGCTGGTGCCAGAATCCGTCGCGGCTCTGGTAGCTGGCCAGGCCACGGATGTGCGCGCGCAGCTGCTCGAGCACGACGTTGTAGCCCTTGTGGGTCTTCGGCAGCACTTCCAGCACCTCGACCATCGACATCACGGCCCAGCCATTTGCGCGCGCCCAGCGCAGTTCGGGATGATCGCGCATGCCTTCGACGTAGCCATGCATGTAGATACCGAGCTTCGGATTGAACATGCGTTTTGAGAACTGCTGCACCTGGCGCACTGCGTCATCGTAGTACTTGGTGTCGCCCGTCGTCTTGCCCAGATACGCCATGGTCGGCACGCCCATGAACATGTCGTCCAGCCAAAGGGTGTCGGGCAGCGGTCGCATCTTGCGGCCACCCTTGCCATCCGGCCCACCGCGCGCGAGCGTGCCATCCTTCAGGCGATACTCCTTGTTGGTCACGAAGTCGCCGCAGATGCCGATCATCTGGCTGTAGTCGACCTTTGATCCGGCGACCTTCGACTTCATGAAGCTGTGGCACAGCGCGCCGACATCGTCCAGCGCGTGCGGATTCAAAAAGCCCTTGATCGGTGCATGCGAGTTCGCCGTATCGGCGCGTACGACCGGCAGGTAGGCCTTGGTCAGCTGCGACAACAGCGTGTGGCGTCTGGTGACGTAGTCCTGGTAACGCGCGTCGCCCGTGGCCTGGGCCGCGGCCAGCATGCCGATATAGGTCACGCCCCACTCATAGCTGTTCAGGCGGAAGTCGCCCGGCTTGAGCACCGCGTTCGGATTGGCCGTCGCGGCATCGGTAATGGCGGCGCCCGTGGTCTTGTCGATCAGTTCAGCGGGCGTGGTGCGCTCGAGGTACGTGAACACGCGGTCCAGCACGGTCTTGATCTCGGCCGCGTCCATCGCGCGGTACGGCGTCGGATACTTCACCTCCAGCGCATGCAGCATGGCGTCGGCTGGTGCCGGTCCCTTTTCCTGCGGTGGCGGCGCGTGCTGCGCGCTCGCGTTCAGGGACAACGGGAACAGGCCCGCGACGAGAATGGCCATCAGGGTCTGGCGCGGCTTGAGGAAATGCATGGGTGAAGTCTCCTTGTTATTTGATGTGATGGATGGTCAGTCCGTCGATCGTCTGGCGCGACCATGTGGTACGAAAACCGAAATACCCGCGCGTGAGGGGCCGCGGGTCGTGATAGGTGAACAGGTCACGGCCGTCCACGCGCATGCGCGTACAGCCGTCGCGCACGAGGATCTCGATCCGGTAGTCGCGGTTCGCCTCGAGCAGGTCGGTCGGCGCCAGGCGCTCGCCGACCAGTTCGCGCTTGCCGGCGCCGTAGCGGCGCATGCGGGTGGTCGTGTTGTCGTTGCCGCCGATGCCGGCGTAGTACAGGTCCAGGTCGTCGTACTCCTCGAATACGCCGGACCGGGTAAACAGGCTGGCGCGATGGGGATCCTGCGCCATCCAGAAGTGGTTCAGGTCCGACAGCCGGTCGTTCGGCCCGCCCTCCACCACCACCCTGCGCGTGTAGGCGATCAACAGATTGCCCGACAGCGGTTTGTCGAGCCAGACGGTGGCGCCCGAATCGACGTCGAGCAGCAGGCGGCCGTCGACGTTGGCGACCTTGTTGCCTGGCTTGCGTGCGTACTCGCTGATGTAGCCCGTCAGCGGGCCGTCGAAATCGTCCCGGTGCAGCAGCGCGCCGCGCTCGCCCCAGGTGTCGCACTGCTGGCCAACCCCCTGCGCCGCGAAGTACGGGCGCAGCGGTTCGCCCGGCAGTGCGGCCAGGCCGGCGACAACCTGGCGCGCATTGAATTCGGCGCCGGCGGCGTTCGTGTGGGTGCGCGCGTCGGAAAAGAAGGTATCGACCTTTGCCGCCCCAATGGCGCGGTAGGCGTCCGACACCAGCAGCGTCAGGTCCATGAAATGGGCGCCGCTGCTGCGCGCGACCTCCCGGCCCCAGTCGGCAAAATTGGCGAAGTCGCGCTCGTCCTGCCACTTGTCGCGGTGCGGGATCGGCGAGGCAATGACAACGGTCGCGCCTTTTGCTTTGGCGTCGGCCACGTAGCGCGCCAGGTACCAGCCGAAGCTGTGCACCTGTTCCTTGCTGCCGTCGGGACGGGTGTCCTCGACCGTGTCGGGCCCGGTGCCGGGCGCCGATGCGCGATTCTTCGAGGCCGGGTCGCCAATGCGCCCGCCGTCATTGTGGCCGAACTGGATCAGCACCACGTCTCCGCGCTTGAGCTGAGCCACGACCCGGTCCCAGCGCCCTTCGGTAAAGAATGTACGGCTGCTGCGCCCGCCGATGGCGGCATTGACCACATTGATCCGGCGCGTGTCAAACCACGGCGTGATGCGCTCACCCCAGCCGATCGCGCCATTCTGGCCGCCGCTCTTGACGGTGGAGTCGCCCACCAAAAACAGGGTTGGCAGCGCCGGGTCGCGCGCTGCCTCGTCGCGCACGGTGCGCGCGTCGACCACAGGCCGTACGTCGTCCACGGGCTTGAGGAACACCGCCATGCGCGCATCGCCCAGGGCTTTCAGTTCGGAAGCCACCACCTGCGCATTGAGCGACGCGCCGGCCCAGTTGGTGTGGATGCGCTCCTCGGGCACGGTGGCCGGGAACATCGCCATCACGCCCTCGCGGCCCAGCGCGTCGTAGCGCCGCGCCACCAGTTCGTTCAGGTCGATGAAGCCGACCTGTTCGCTGCGCGCCACTTCCCTCGCCCAGCCGGCATAGTCGGCGCGGTTGCGGCGCACGGTGCCCTGCTCCGGGCCTTCGTCGATCCAGGCCTTGCGCGGGATGAGCGAGGCAACGACCGGCGTTGCGCCCTTCGCGCGCGTATCGGCGATGAACTTGCGCAGGTACCAGCCGTAGCTGTGCACCGTTTCGCGCTTGCCGGTCAGGAGGTTGTCGATCTCCTGCACATCGTCGCCCACGCCGCGGATCGAGCCCCGCGCGCGCTTGTCGTCGTTGACGGGCGACGCGTCGTTGTGCCCGAACTGCATGATCACGATGTCGCCCGGCTTGACCAGGGCCAGCGTGCGCGCCCAGTGCCCGCTGCTGATGTAGGTGCGGCTCGACAGCCCGCCCACCGCGCGGTTGACCAGGTTGACCTTCGACGCATCGACATGGGCCGCCAGCGGATTGCCCCACCCCCACTGCCCTTGCGCGCCCTTGCCCTGGCCGTCGTCGTGGCCGTTGCGCGCGGTGGAGTCGCCAATCAGGATGATCGATGGCAGCGCCGGATTGGCCGGCTCGGGCAGCACGACCTGGGCGCGCGCAGGGTCCGTATTGACGGCCGCGGCCGCCGCCGGCGCCTGCACACGCGCCGCGGCGCCGGCCAGCAGGAGCCAGGCAAGCACGAAGGCAAGCACCGGGGCCAGTATGCGATGCGGGGCGCGCACGGATGTCATCGTCAGGGTCTCCATGGTCTTGTTGTAGGCAGATTTTATGCGGCGCTGCTGGCAGCAGCAGTCAAACCGCAGAAAGAATCAACAAACTGATTGGAATTGAGCAATACGTACTGCAACAATGAGCGGACAACATCCACAATACGGAGACACTCCCATGCGCCCTCTTTTCACGTCCGCGATCGGCCTGGCCGTCGCGCTGCTGCTGTGCACCGATGCGTCGGCCCATATCGGCAAACGCTTCCCGTCCGAGCGCAAGCTCGTCAAGGACCCGGTCACCGGCACGATGCTCACCTTCCTGACCAGCAAACCGCACGGCGACTCGAAGATCTACCCGACCCACCCGCAATGGACGTCGGACGGCAAGTGGCTCGTGTTCCGCTCGACCCTGGCCGGCAGCGAGGCGCTGGCGGTCAATGAGCAGACGGGCGACCTGGTCCAGGTGACCGAAGGCGGCTACACCGGCATGCTGAACCTGGCGCGCAAATCGATGAAGCTGTATTACATGCGCAAGGCCGATACCGGCCTGCAGATCGTCGAGACCGACCTGGCGCGGGTGCTGGCCGACAGCGCCGCCAAGCGCATGCAGCCGGCGGGCACGTACCAGCGCGTGGTCTCGAATCTGCCAGCCGAACTGGAAGCAGGCGGCGACCTCGCGCTCGACGCCGACGAAGAGTGGGTCTACTTCAAGGTTGGCCCCGGCCAGGCCGCCAAGCACCTCGCGCCGGGCACGAAGATCGAAGCAGCGTTCGGCCCGCGCCAGATGGGCGCCGGCCCGCAGGGCATCGCGCGCCTGAACGTGCGCACCGGCGAAGTCAAACACGTGGTCTCGGTGCCGTTCCAGGTTGGCCACATCCAGGCCAACCTGTGGAACCCGGGCGAGATCGTGTTCTGCTGGGAGACCGGCGGCAAGTCGCCGCAGCGCACCTGGACCGTGCGCGCCGACGGCACCGGCCTGCGTCCGCTGTACCCGGAAGCGTCGTATGAATGGGTCACGCACGAAGCAGTGATCTCGAAGGACGAAGCGGCGATGGCGATCATGGGCCACCGCGCCATTCCCGGCGCGGCGGCCGCGGTCGCCGGCCCCGCCACCAGCGTCGGCGGCGCCAACCCCGGCCAGGACGATGGCTGGGGCGTCACCGGTACCCGCGAGAAGCCGACGGGCCTGGCGATCGTCAACCTGCGCACGCGCCAGATGCAGATCGTCGGCCAGACCGAATCGGGCAGCGGCCTGTGGCACGTGCATGGCTCGAGCGATGGGCGCTTTGCCGTCGGCGACGATTTCAGCCGCAGCGTCTACCTGATCGACCGCCGCACCCGCGAGATGATGATGCTGACCACCGGCCACAAGACGACGGCTGCCGACCATCCGCACCCGACCTTCAATGCCGACGGCACCCGCATCCAGATCCAGTCCGCCATGCTGGCCGAAGACGGCCGCTCGATGAACATCGTGGTGGTGCCGGTACCGGATGCTTGGCTCAAACGCGGCGCGCTGGCGCGCTGATCGAAAGGACGACGCGATGCATGCATCCAGAAGAACCACCCTGCACGCAATCGGCGCCGGCATGCTGGCGGCCGCCATCCCGCTGCACGGCCGCGCGGCCGCGTCCACCGTGCTGCCCCTGTGGCCCGAGGGCGTGCCGGGCATGCGCGCCGGCCTCGGGCCCGAACAGACAGAGAACGGCCGTGTCAGCCAGGTGGTCGATCCGGACCTCACGGTCTACCTGCCGGCAGTCGACCGCCCGAACGGCACGGCCGTGATCGTGTGCCCAGGCGGCGGCTACGAGCGCCTGTCGATGGACCGCGAGGGCGAGCAGACCGCGCGCTGGCTCACCACGCTCGGCGTCACCGCCTTCGTGCTCAAGTACCGCATGCGCGACTTCGGCCACCCGGCGCCGCTGCAGGACGTACTGCGCGCCGTGCGCCTGGTGCGCTCGGAAGCGACGCGCTTCGGCGTGCGGCCGGACCGGATCGGCGTGATGGGCAGTTCGGCTGGCGGCCACCTGGCCGCGAGCGCCGGCACGCTGTTCGACCATCGACTGGGCCGCACCGGCGCGGTGCTCGACGGCGTCAGCGCGCGGCCCGATTTTCTGATGCTGATGTATCCGGTGATCACGATGGACGGCCCCGCCGTACACGCGGGCTCGCGCAAGGCGCTGCTGGGCGCCACGCCCAGCCCTGCCGACATCGCGCTGATGTCGCTCGAACGCCAGGTGACGGCGCGCACCCCGCCCACCCTGCTGATCCACACCCAGGCCGACCAGGCGGTGCCGGTCGAGAACAGCATCCTGTTCTACCAGGCGCTCACGCGCGCGAAGGTGCCGGCCGAGATGCTGCTGTTCGAGCAAGGTTCGCACGGGATGGGCATGCGCGATGGACTGGGCACCGCCTCGCTGTGGCCGCGCCGGGCCGAGGAATGGCTGCGGGCGCGGGGGTTGTTGGATCGCGCCGGGTGACTGGCGCTTCCGGCCAAAAACGTTCGATCGTTTTCGTAACGCGTTGCCATCTATCACCACGAGGAATCGCACAATGAAGTTCAACATTTACGGTCGCTTTCAGGTAGACGTCCGACGTGAGAACGACTCTTGGGTTGTGTATCGCTCAGAGCTTGGAAAGCGAACACGGCTGAACGATGTGGTGATCCCGCCGAACCTGGCAGCGCAAGACCTGGCTACCTACCTGGATGACGTCTTTCATGAGTTCGCCAAAATCGGGGAACACGTAGAGGTCATGCCTGACTAAGCGTCAAGCAGTGCTGGTCTGTCTGCAATGGGTCGACGTCTGCTGGTCGCAAAGCACCTGATGAGGTCAGACGGTATCTGACCCCGCAAATGCGTGACCCCGCTAATGTGAGCACATGAGGATCCTAGCTCAACCGACAGCATGTCTCGTGCTCGCAGCGTGCGGATCACAACGCCCGCTGCGCGACCGCCGTCTAAGCCGCCACGTCACCCAGACAACGCAAATCCACAGCGTCAATGGTGCGGTTTCTTCCGGTCGTTTTAGCATGGTAAAGCGCCTGGTCAGCACGTAACAGCAACTCCGAAATCTGCTTGTCGGCCGAAATGCGCGTTACCATGCCGGCGCTGTACGTCATCGGATGCCCGAGCGCCTCGAATACCGTATCAGCCAGACGAGCTCGCAGTCGTTGATCGAAGTTCGGCACGGCGTTGTGCTCTCCTGCCATGAGCACGCAGAACTCTTCTCCACCGTACCGGCAGACGAGGTCACCGGAAAGGCTAACCTCCTGCATCAGTTTCGCAAACAACTGAAGTGCGCGATCGCCGGCATCATGTCCGCGCGTGTCGTTGATTTGCTTGAAGTGATCAATATCCATGATCAAAACACTGAGTGGTCGATTGTCGACATCGGTACTTGCGAGCTTCGCGTTCGCCAATGCAAGCCACGCTCGCCTGTTGAGAACACCAGTCAAACCATCCGTCGTCGCCAGCCGCTCAAGTGCCTGCGCCGCCTGCTCGCGATAGGCCAGCAGCATGCCGATCATGAGCAACACGACCGTGCAGTTGCCCGCGAACGCGAACGCGACGTTGATGGGATGCGGTGTCAGGAAAGCCGGAAAATCAGCAGGATAAAACGCTCCGAGCACCGCGCGGCAAGCGGTGACCAAGCCCTGGACAGTAAGTCCAACGATCGGGAGCCAGCGCCAGCGCGCACTGGTGCCATGCGGCTTTTTCAGCAAGGTGACAACGATGAATCCCATCTGCAGGGCGAGCAGTCCGTTGGCCCAACCTACCCGGAAGGCATAGTCGGCAAATCCGACTGCATAGCCGACTGTCAAAAATATCGCCAGAACCGCAGGGGTTTTGTCGATGGCCTTACGACCCGCCCACAGTTCGAACGCGGCAGCGCTACAGGCGAAACTACCGGAAATGCATGCCATCGACAGGGTCGACAATAAGACGTCGGGAATGCTGTACGGCGTAGCCGAGCCTGATGCAAGCAATAGCGACCATCCGCAAGCTTGGGAGCCTGCGCTGACTTGCGCAAACCTGGCCGCCCTGTCAGCCCCATCCATAACGGCAAACAGCGCTAACGCCATGGTCACCATCGTGAGCGTCATGGCGACCAGTATTGAAGCGATATCAAAGGACATGACGGGTGTCCGAAATGCGCAGACGGAACGTCATGGTGACTGTCGCTGTATTAGGAGTCCGATAATGTAGCCGAATCTTTCTTGCAAGTAAAGCAAGTTACTTGAGAAAATTTTACGGCAGTGGCGAATACCAGCGTTGGGTCGGAAGCAGCCGGTTCGTTCAAGAAGCCCGACGCCGTCGATGGCGTGACATCCCGACCGATCTGTTTCAGAAATTCACGCCAGATGAAACACTTGGGTCAGTGGCCATTCCTTCGGCCGGTTGCCCGGCTCGACTTCCATCAGGTCGGCCATGTAGTCCCACCATTTGCGCATCACCGGATGCTGCGCCAGCGGGCCCAGGTCGTGGCCCGGGTGCAGCTTCATCACGGCGAACAGGTCGAGCGTCGCCTCGTCGAGGAAGATCGCATAGTCGTGAATACCTGCGCCGCCCAGCAGTTCGGCCAACTCGGGCCAGATCGCATCGTGCCGGCGGCGGTATTCGGCTTCGTTGCCGGCCTTGAGTTTCATGCGGAAGGCGCGCGTGGCGTGGCTGCTCATGGGTCTTGCTGCTCCTGCTGGTAGGTCGAAATGGTTATCGGCGCCCGCAGGCGCCGATGGGTGGATCAGACGATGCCGCTGCTGCTGGCGCCCGGCTTGACGGGCCGCAGGCCCGCGACGCGGTCGCGGTAGCCGCTGGCGCGGTAGCACGCCACCGGGTCGGCGGCGGCGCCCAGGCGCACGCGTGCCATCGCCAGGATCGGGCTGACGTCGGTGCGGAACGCGCGCTTGAGCGTCTGCGCTGCTTCGAGCACGTCGTTCTGCTCCTGCAGGCCGGCCAGTGCCACGCGGTCGACCAGGGCTGACTGCACGAAGGCGCGCTGCACTTCGACCGCGCTGCTCATCAGGCTTTCGATCGGATCGGTCACGTTGTGCGACTGGTCCAGCATATAGGCCGGATTGAAGGCGTCGCCCTCGCGTTTGGCAGCGTCAGCCAGCTCGTTAAACACCAGGAACAGCTGGAACGGGTTGATCGAACCGGAATCGAGGTCGTCGTCGCCGTACTTGCTGTCGTTGAAGTGGAAGCCCCCCAGCTTGCCGAATTGCGCCAGGCGCGCCACGATCATCTCGATGTTCGTGTTCGGCGCGTGATGGCCCAGGTCGACCAGGCACTTGGCTTTTGGCCCCAGCTCGGTGGCGCAGGCGAAGCTCGTGCCCCAGTCGGCGATGGTGGTCGCATAGAACGCCGGCTCGAACAGCTTGTGCTCGATGAAGACGTTCCAGTCCGATGGCAGCGCGGCGTAGATCTCGCGCATGCTGTCCAGGTAGCGCTCGAGCGCGCCGCGCAGATTGTGCTGGCCCGGGAAGTTGGCGCCGTCGCCGACCCAGACGGTCAGCGCCTTCGAGCCGATGGCCTGGCCGACCTCGATGCAGTCGATATTGTGGGCAATGGCCTGGGCGCGCACGGCGGCGCTGTTGGACGTCAGGCTGCCGAATTTATAGGTCTGGTCCTGGCCCTGCTGGTCCTGGAAGGTGTTGGAATTGACCGCGTCGAACACGAGGCCCAGCGCGCGAGCCGTCTCGCGCAGTTCGGCGGTGTCGGTCGGCTTGTCCCATGGGAAGTGCGGCGACACGCTCGGCGTGGCGCGGGTCAACTGGTGGATCACGGCGCAGTCTTCGAGCTTTTCGAACACGTTGCGTGGCTCGCCCCGGCCCGGGAAGCGGGCAAAGCGCGTGCCGCCGGTGCCGGCGCCCCAGCTGGGCACCGCCACGGCGAAGGTCTGCGCCAGCGCCGTCAGTTGTTCGATGTCCAGGCCGCGGCGATCCAGCATGCCGCCCAATGCGTCATAGTCGGCCTGCAGTTGTGCGTGGTGTTTCGCATTCTGGTCCGCGACCAGGCCGGCGTCGATTACGCTCGTCATACTTGTCTCCTTGAGGCCGGCGGGCGAACCCGCCGATTGCCGGTGATGTGCCCGTCAAGGGCCGCACCCCGGCATGTTGTGATTTTATCTATCTTAACTTATCGGGTAAACGCAGCGGCGTTTCCGGCGTCCACATTCAGGATGTTGCCGGTGCTCTTGCCCGATTTGTCGCTGGCGAAGAAGTAGACGGCTTCCGCGATATCCTCCGGCAGCACGGCCAGTTTCAGCATGCTGCGCTTGCGGTAGAACTCCTCGACGTCGTCAGCGTCGATCTTGTTGGAGGCGGCGCGTTCTTCCTTCCACTTGCCGTCCCAGATGCGCGAGCCGCGGATCACGGCATCCGGATTGACCACGTTGACGCGGATGCCGTATTCGGCGCCTTCCAGCGCCACGCAGCGCGCCAGATGCAGCTCGGCGGCCTTGGCGGTGCAATAGGCCGAGGCGCCGGCCGATGCCACCAGGCCGTTCTTGCTGCCGACGAAGACCATGCTGCCACCCAGGCCCTGCTGCTTCATGATGCGGAAGGCGGCGCGGCTGGCCAGGAAATAACCGGTGACGAGGATGTCCTGGTTGCGCTTCCAGATCTCGAGCGTCGTTTCGTCCAGTGGCGCGGCCGAGGCGATGCCGGCGTTCGAGACCAGAAGGTCGACGCCGCCGAAGCGCAGCGACGCTGCTTCGAGGATGCCGGCCACGTCGTCTTCACTCGTGATGTTGGCGCGCACGATGCCGACGCTGTCCTTGCCGCCGACCTTGACCAGGTCGCGGCCCGCCTGCTCGAGCGCCTCCGGATCGATATCGGTCAGCATCACGCAAGCGCCTTCCTGCAGCAGCTGGCGGGCGACCGCCTGGCCGATGCCACCGGCGCCACCGGTGACCAGCGCGATGCGCCCGGCCAGGCTTTTCGGCTTGGGCATGCGCTGCAGCTTGGCTTCCTCGAGCAGCCAGTATTCGATGTCGAACGCTTCCTGTTCCGGCAGGCCGACGTAGGTGTCGACGCCATTCGCGCCGCGCATTACGTTGATCGCGTTGACATAGAATTCGCCGGCGATGCGCGCGGTGGCCTTGTCCTTCGCGAAGGCCAGCATGCCCACGCCCGGGATCAGGTAGATGATCGGGTTGGCATCGCGGACCTTCGGGCTGGTGCTGCGCTTGCAGCGCTCGTAATAGGCGGTGTAGTCGGCGCGGTAGTCGACCAGCGCCTGGTCCAGGCTCGCTGCCAGGCGGTCGAAGTCGGGCGCGGCCGGATCGAAGTCCAGCACCAGTGGGCGGATCTTGGTGCGCAGGAAGTGGTCGGGGCATGAGGTGCCCAGGGCCGCCAGTGGCGCCAGGTCGGCACTGGTGACGAATTCGAGCACCGCGTCGCTGTCGTCGAAATGGCCGAGCTTGAATTCGTCCTTGCTGATCTTGCCGCGCAGGAGCGGCATCAGGCGGGCGGCCAGTGCAGCGCGCTCGGCTGGCGGCAAGACCTGCTTGGCCTGGCCGCCGAACACCGGCTGCTGGATGTTCGCCGCCAGCCAGTCCTCGGCACGCTTGATGACCGCAAGGGTCGTCTCGTAGCACGATTCGGAAGTATCGCCCCAGGTGAACAGGCCGTGGCCTTCCAGGATCAGGCCCTTCAACTGCGGGTTTGCCTGCGACACGGCTTCGAGCTTGAGGCCCAGGTCGTAACCCGGGCGCTGCCATGGCAGCCAGCCCAGTTCACCTTCGAAGATTTTGGCGGTCAGCTCCTTGCTGTTCTTGCAGGCGGCGATGGCGATGCACGCGTCCGGGTGCATGTGATCGACGTGGCGGTGCGCGATATAGGCGTGCAGCGGGGTGTCGATGCTGGCTGCGCGCGGGTTCAGGTTGAACGTGCAGTGCGGCAGGTAGGCGACCATTTCATCTTCGTTCTCGAGACCCCGATAACGGTTCTTGAGCGCGTGCAGCTTGCTCATGTAGAGCGTCGAGAAGCCGTCGAGCTTGATGCTGCCCAGGTCGCCTCCCGAGCCCTTCACCCACAGCACCTCGACCTGCTCGCCCGACAGCGGATCGACCATGTCGATCTTGGCCGACGTGTTGCCGCCGCCAAAATTGGTAATCCGCAGGTCGGAACCCAGCAGGTTGGACCGGTACAGCAATAGTTCCGGCTCGCTCAGCGTAGCAGCGACGCTGGCATCCCAGCGCGAGGTGATCGGTTCACGCTGGTTCATTTCGCTCAAAGCGCCCATCAATTTCTCCTAGTTGATTGTTTTGTCATCGACCGATGATCGATGCGTCTCTTCCATGTCCTGCATTCCAGTACTGCGGCCGGCCTGCCTTGCGCAATACGGCGTCGGCAGACAGTAGAAATCAGCGGCCACCGGGGTGTCAACGAGGAAGCAATCAACTTGCTGAGCAAGTTCCAATCAATCATTAACGTGATTGGATTGCGCGTTTGTGCAACGCAACGTGCGCAAATAATCAACCAATTGATCATTGGGTGATTGACCTTATTGCATCTTGAAATTACTCTTTTCCAACAAACCGCGATTCGGGCTGAAAAAGAGGCCCGAACGACGGATTCCACGCCGCAAAAATACAGACGGCATAAGGAGGAGACAAATATGGTGAATCACAAACGCCGCAAGCGTTTGCTGAAACTGCTTGCCGAGCATCAGACGGTAACGGTCCAGCAGCTTGTTGAATGGCTCAATGCGTCCCCGGCAACGGTCCGGCGCGATATCAGCTGGCTGGCTGGCCGCAATCTGCTCACGCGCAGTCGCGGCGGGGCCGAGAACCTGCTGCCCAGGACACGCCAGTTCCCGCTCACGAGCGAAACGTTCCAGAACAATATCCAGTGCTTCGCATCGCGCAAGCGCGCCATCGCCCGCCATGCGGCCGGCATGTGCACCGATGGCGAGACGATCATCATCAACGGTGGCACCACCACCTTTATGATGGCCGAGTTCCTCACCGATAAGCAGCTCAAGATCCTCACCAACTCGTTCCTGATGGCCGAGCGCCTGCTGGTGTCCAGCGAGAACGAGATCATCGTCCCCGGCGGGCGTGTGTACCGCGAACAGAACGTCATCCTCTCGCCGTTCGACAATGACATCACCCAGCACCACTACGCCGGCAAGATGTTCATGAGCGTGTATGGCCTGTCGCTGCTGGGCCTGATGGAAGCCGACCCGATGCTGATCCAGGCCGAGAAGCGCCTGATCAGCCAGACCGAGGAACTGATCGTGCTGGCAGACAGCTCGAAGTTCGCGCGCAAGGCCGGCCTGATCCTGTGCGGACTGGACCGCGTGTCCACCGTCATCACCGATACCGATGCTTCCGACAAGGCCGTGCAGCTGCTCGAGCAGTATGGCGTGAAGGTGGTCACGGTCGAACCGGACGGCGAATCGCTGGCGCTGCGCGCCTCGCGCTTCAATCCCCAATACGACATGCAGTCCGCCGCCCTGATGGAGATTTCCCATTGAAGATCAAACAGCTCCTGCTCGCCGCGGCAGCGGTCGGCGTGTTTGCCGGCCTGGCCGGCTGCGCCGACAAGAAAACCGACAAGCAGCCTGAAAAGACCCGCATCGCGATGGTCGTGAAGAGTCTCGGCAATGGCTTCTTCGACGCCGCCCACCAGGGCGCGAAGGACGCCGCCACCGAAATTGGCGGCGTCGAAATCATCTACACCGGCCCGACGACGCCCAGCGCCGAAGGCCAGATCGAGATCATCAATTCGCTCATCAGCCAGAAAGTCGACGCGATCGTGATTTCGGCCAACGACCCGAACGCCCTGATGCCGATCACCAAAAAGGCGATGCAGCGCGGGATCAAGGTGATCTCGTTCGACAGCGCGGTGGCCGCGGGCGGCCGCCAGATGCAGCTGAACCCGTCCAACGCGCAGCTGATCGGCGAGAAGCAGATCGAGATGGCCTCGGCCGAACTGCAAGGCAAGGGCGAGCTCGCGATCCTGTCGGCGTCGGCCCAGGCGACCAACCAGAACATCTGGATCGGCGTGATGAAGAAAACGCTCGGCAAGCCCGAGTACGCCGGCCTGAAGCTCGTGGCCACCGTGTATGGCGACGACCAGTCGGACAAGAGCTACCGCGAAGCCATCGGCCTGCTGCGCAGCCACCCAAACCTGAAGGCGATCATCGCCCCGACCACGGTCGGCATTGTCGCGGCCAGCAAGGCCGTCGCCGATGAAGGCATGGTCGGCAAGGTGTTCGTCACGGGCCTGGGCCTGCCGTCCGAGATGGCCGGCCACGTCAAGAGCGGCGCGGTGCGCGAGTTCGCGATCTGGAATCCGATCGACCTCGGATATGCCGCCACGTATGCGGCGCACCAGTTCGTGACGGGCAAGGCCACGTCCGGCGCGGGCGCCAGCGTGTCGGTTGGCCGCCTTGGCAGCGTGACGCTGGACGCCAATGGCGAAGCCGCTCTCGGCCCGCCGTTCACGTACAACGCCGGCAACGTCGACAAGTTCGCCAAGCTGTTCTGACCCGGCCCGTCCGCCGCGCGCATATCGCGCGCGGCGCCCCTCATCTGTTTTGCGACACCGAATGCCAGTGACCCAACTGACAAGCCCTCCCCTGCGCCCGACTGACGGCGCACACGATGCAGCAGCACGCCCTGGCGCGTCCACCACGCCGGTCCTGCAACTGACCGGCATCACCAAGCGCTTTAACGGCGTGTGCGCGCTCAATGGCGTGCGCCTGTCCATCCGGCCCGGCGAAGTCATGGCCCTGATCGGCGAGAACGGGGCCGGCAAGTCGACCCTGGTCAAGACGCTGACCGGCATCCACCGGCCCGACGAAGGCGCCATCCTGCTCGACGGGAAGGCCGTGACCTTCGGCAGCCCGCAGGAAGCGATGGCGGCCGGGATCACCGCCGTGCACCAGGAGACCGTCATGTTCGACGAACTGACCGTCGCCGAGAACATCTATGTCGGGCGCCATCCGACGCGCGGCATCAGCGGACGCATCGACTGGGCCGGCATCGAGGCCGACGCCGAACAGCTGTTCGCACGCCTGGAAGTAGCGCTGCCGGTGCGCGCCCGCGTGCGCGACCTGTCGGTGGCCCAGCGCCACTTCGTCGAGATCGCGCGCGCGCTGTCGCAGGATGCGCGCGTGGTGATCATGGACGAGCCGACCGCTGCGCTGTCACAGCGCGAGATACGCGAGCTGTACCGCATCATCGGGCAGCTGCGCGCCAGCGGCACCGCCGTCATCTTCATCTCGCACAAGTTCGACGAGATCTTCGAAGTGGCCGACTGCTATACGGTGCTGCGCGACGGCCAGTTCGTCGCCGAAGGGCGCCTTGCCGACATCAGCGAACCCGAACTGGTGGCGCTGATGGTAGGCCGCGCCGTGCACCAGGCGTATCCGAAGGCCGACGTGGCCATCGGCGCGCCGCTGCTGGAAGTGGAAGGCCTGTGCCATCCGACCGAATTTCGCGACGTGGGCTTCACCTTGCGCAAGGGCGAGATCCTGGGCTTCTATGGTCTGGTGGGCGCCGGCCGCTCGGAAGTGATGCAGGCGCTGTTCGGCTTGACCACGCAGGTGAGCGGCGCCGTGCGCCTGGAGGGCAAGCCGGCCGTGTTTCGCACGCCCGGCGAAGCGATTGCCAGCGGCCTGGCCTATGTGCCGGAAGACCGCCAGCACCATGGCGCGCATCTGACGCTGCCGATCATGCATAACATCACCCTGCCGATCCTGTCGACATTCGGCTTCTTCCCGCGCGCCCGCGCCGAGGCGGCGCTGGCCCGGCGCTTTGCCGAACAGCTCGAACTGAAGGCCGCCTTCCTGACCCAGCACGTCGCCGAACTCTCGGGCGGCAACCAGCAGAAAGTGGTGCTCGGCAAATGGCTGGCCACCGACCCCAAGGTCATCATCCTGGACGAGCCCACCAAGGGCATCGACATCGGCTCCAAGGCCGCCGTTCACCGCTTCGTGAGCGAACTGGTCGAACGCGGCCTGTCCGTGATTCTGGTCTCGTCCGAACTGCCCGAAGTGCTTGGACTGGCCGACCGCGTGGTCGTGATGCGCCAGGGCCGCGTGGTGCGCGAATTCACGCGCGCCGAGGCCACGCCTGAAACCGTGGTCGCTGCGGCGTCCGGGGTCGACCTGGGGCTGGAGGCAGCAGCATGAACAAACATCTGAAAACGCGCATGAGTATCCCGGAACTGTTCCGGCAGCGCGAGGCGCTGCTGGCCCTGATGGTGGTCGCGCTGGTGCTGCTGGTTGGCCTGCGCTCCCCCGTGTTCCTGAGCGTCGGTTCGCTGTCCAACCTGCTCACCGACAGCACCCTGCTCGTGATGCTGGCGCTGACCCAGATGCTGGTGATCGTCACGCGCGGCATCGACCTCTCGGTGGCGTCGACGCTGGCGCTGGCGGGCATGGTCGCGGCGATGCTCGCTGCCGCCCATCCCGGCCTGCCGCTGGCCTTCGTGATGCTGGCGGCGGCCGCCACCGGCCTGGCCCTGGGCCTCGTCAACGGCTATCTCGTCGGCTACCTGGCGCTGCCGCCGATCGTCGTCACGCTGGGCACCATGAGCGTGTATCGCGGGCTGGTGTTCGTGATCTCGGGCGGCGCCTGGGTCTCGGCGCACCAGATGCCTGCGAACTTCGTCGCCTTTCCGCTGCAGCGCCTTCTCGGCCTGCCGCACCTGGTGTGGATCGCGCTGGGCGCCGTGCTGGCGATGGCCTTCGTGGCGCGCTACACGCGCTTCGGACGCGACCTGTACGCGATCGGCAACGCACCGCAATGCGCCGCCTATATCGGCATCCCGACCGCGCGCCGGCTGCTGTGGACCTACGGCCTGTCGGGCACCGTCGCGGGGCTGTGCGGCTACCTGTGGGTAGCGCGCTACGCCGTAGCGTATACCGAGATCGCCTACGGTTTCGAGTTCACCGTGATCGCTGCCTGCGTCATCGGCGGGGCCAGCATCGCCGGCGGCGTCGGCTCGGTGCTCGGCACGCTGCTCGGGGCGCTGTTCCTGTCAGTGATCGGCAACGCGCTGCCAGTGCTGCAGGTCTCGCCGTTCTGGCAAAGCGCGCTGACCGGCACCGTGATCCTGGTCGCCGTCCTGCTCAACGCCCGCGGCAACCGCAAGCGCAGCCGCCAGATCCTGCCGCTGCACCAGTCCCAACTTCCTGCCGCAAGGAGCGCCGCATGAATGCGCGAACCATCGTCCCGGTCGATGTTCCACCACCCGTAACGCCTGGCGCCAGGCCCGTGACCACGTCCCGCTATACGATCCTGGACCGCCAGAAGCCAACCCTGCGCCACGTGCTGGCACGCTGGGAGACGCTTCTTGCGCTCTTGCTGCTGGCGGTATTCGTCATCGGCGGCGTCTCGCTCGAGCATTTCCTCGACCCGTACAACCTGCTCGACGGGACCGTCAATTTCAGCGAGAAGGCCCTGATCGCGCTGCCGATGGCGCTATTGATCATCTGCCGCGAGATCGACATCTCGGTGGCCGGCACGCTGGCCCTGTCGTCGGTGGCAATGGGCATGGCGCACCAGGCCGGCGCGCCGCCCGAGGCCCTGGTGTTCGTGGCGGTTGGCACGGGCCTGGCCTGCGGCTGGCTCAATGGCTTCCTGGTCACGCGCTTCATGCTGCCCTCGATCGTCGTCACCATCGGCACCATCGCGCTGTACCGGGGCCTGGCCAGCGTCGCGCTGGGCGACCAGGCCTTCACCAACTACCCGCAGCTGATGGCCGACTGGGGCCAGGGCACCTTCTTCGGCGTGGTGCCGCGCGCCTTTGTGATCCTGCTCGGCTTCGCGCTGCTGTTCGCGGTGGTGCTGCACGCCACGACACCGGGCCGGCGCATCTTCGCCATCGGGAACAACCCGGACGCGGCGCGCTTCTCGGGCATCGCGGTCGACCGCTACCGCCTTGGCCTGTTCATGCTCACCGGCGCCATGGCGGGGCTGGCGGCCTTTTTACTGACGGGCCGCATCGGCAGCACGCGGCCGAATATCGCCACCGGCTGGGAACTGGAGATCATCACGATGGTGATCCTGGGCGGTGTCAGCATCGCCGGCGGCGCCGGCACCATCGGCGGCGTGCTGCTGGCGGTGCTGACGATGGGCGCGGTGACCTACGGCCTGGCACTGGCCAATGTTCCCGGCATCTACATGACGATCGTGGTCGGCGTGCTGCTGCTGGCCACGATCTCGCTGTCGCGCCTGATGCGCGGCAAGTCAACGCGCCACTAGCAGGAAAGAACGGATGCACATGCATGCAAACCCGGGCGACGCCCTGATCGTCCTCGATATCGGCAAGACCAATGTCAAGCTGGCCCTGGTCGACGCCGATGGACGGCTGGTCGCCGAACAGCGCCGGCCCAACGCGATCCTGCACGACGGCCCTTATCCGCACCATGACACCGAGGGCATCTGGACCTGGATGCTGGCGACCTGCCGCGCGTTCGCGGGCCGCGCCCGCATCTCGGCCATCGTCCCGGTGACCCATGGCGCCACGGCGGCCCTGGTCGACGACGACGGCCTGGTGCTGCCGGTGCTCGACTACGAGGCGGCGCTGCCGGGCTTGGACTACGCGGCGTTGCGGCCGGCCTATGCGCAGACCTGTTCGCCGCTGCTGCCGGCAGGCCTGAACCTGGGCCGCCAGCTTGCCTGGCTCCAGCAGGAGCATCCCGACGCGTTCGCGCGCGCACGCCATATCCTGATGTACCCGCAGTACTGGGCCTGGCGCCTGTGCGGCGTGGCCGCCGGCGAGGCTACCTCGCTCGGCTGCCACACCGATCTGTGGGACCCGGTGCGCCAGGATTACTCACCGCTCGTTGCGCGCATGGGCTGGGAAGACCGGCTGCCGCCGCTGGCGCCGCCCTGGGCGACGCTCGGCGTGCTGCGCCCGGACGTGGCCCAGGCCACGGGATTGCCTGCCGACTGCGAAGTCCTGTGCGGCATCCACGACAGCAACGCGTCGCTGATGCGCTACCTCGGCGGCGACAGCGCCACCACGCCGCGCACGGTGCTCTCGACCGGCACCTGGCTGATCGCCGCCGCTTTCGGCGCCGACCTGGCCGGCCTGCGCGAAGACGCCGACATGCTGGCCAACACCAGCGCCCACGGCCAGCCGGTGGCCTGCATGCGCTTCATGGGCGGCCGAGAATTCGGCGCCCTGGCAGGCGACCAGCCAGCCACCTGCTCCTTCGAACAGCTCGAACAGATGGTCTCCCGCGACACGATGGCCATCCCATGCTTCGCCGATGGCGGCGGGCCTTTCGCCGGCAAGGCAGGCCGCATCGACGGCCCCGCGCCCGTCGACGCCGGTGAGCGCTTCGCGCTGGCGACGCTGTACTGCGTGCTGATGACCGACTACTGCCTCGACGCGCTCGGCGCGCGCGGCCCGATCACCGTCGAAGGCAGCTTCACCGCCAACCCCTGGTTCGGCCCTTTGCTGGCCAGCCTGCGCCCGCAGCAAGCAGTAAGCTACTCCGACGACGCCAGCGGCACCACCTGCGGCGGCTGGCTCCTGCGCTACCGCGCCGCCACCCCACCCGGCCAGCACCACCCCACTCCACCATGCACCATCGGGGGCCTCTCCGCCTACCGCACCACCTGGCGCAGCACCCTCAACCTGCACGTCCCCACAGCGCAACTCGCCTGCAATTAGGGTCAGAGTCGAATTATTTGCCAATTGATTTACAGAAGTTGGCAAACAATCTGACTCTGACCCTGATTGTTCAACTACTCACGCCAACAACAATGAGGGTCAGAGTCGAATTATTCGCCAATTGATTTACAGAAGTTGGCAAACAATCTGACGCTGACCCTTATTGTTCAACTACTCACCCCAATACCAATTAGGGTCAGAGTGGAATTATTGGCCAATTGATTTACTGAGGTTGGCAAACAATCTGACGCTGACCCTCATTGTTTTATTAGTCGGCTCCTTGCATCAGTTCGAGGGGGACGCCGCCGCGGGTGGCGCGCAGGTTGATGAGTTGCACGGGTTCGAGGGCGTTTTCGGGGCGGCCGTTTGTCGTGACGGCAAGTGCGATCGTGTTGTCGCCGTTTGGGTTCAGGATGCCGGGCGGGATCACGAAGGTGCGCTGGGGGCCGATGTGAGCAATGAACTGGCCCATGTTCCAGCCGTTGACGAAGATCAGCGCGCGGTTGTCGCGCTCGGAGCGAGGGGTTGTCGTGTCGCCGAAGGCCAGGCCAAGCTGGATGTCGTGGTTGCGCGGGAGGTCGAGCTTGAATTGCGTACGCAGCCAGTAGGTGCCGGCGGCCGGGGGTGCGTCGGTCGGGCGTGCGTTGGTCCAGCCCTGGGACGGGGTGGATGGCAGGTGCCAGCCGGTGCGTTCGCCGTACAGGCCGCCGTTGTTCATCGGGCCGCGTACACGGTCGACCAGCGTTTCGCCGCCCTGGCGGCCCTGGATGCGCCAGGCGATCGGGGTGGCGAAGCGCTGGCCGCCGCGGCTTGTCAGCGAGGCCGAAATCACCCCGCGCGCTTCGCGGTGGAAGTCGTCCGCCATCAGGTTCCAGTTATGGGCATTGTTACGCACCATGACCGCAACCACGTGTTCGCCCGGCGTCAGGTCGCCCAGTGACAGCTTGACGCTGTCCGTGGTTTCCGGGAAGGCGCGGCCCACGTCCAGCTCATGCTGGCCGACGAAGCGGCCGTCGACCCATACCTGGATCATGCCGGCGCCGCCCGCGCCATAGAACAGTTCGAGCTGGTTGGCTTTCGGATCGGTCGTCGTGAAGCGGCCGCGGTACCACACGTCGCCGTGGTGGAAGCCGTAGTCGCTCATTGCCAGCGTCGGCTGGCCCCGTTCGGGCATGGTCCAGGTCTGCGCCGCCGATGGACGGCGGTCAGCCTGCACCCAGGCGCTGTCGTCAAAACGGGGCGCCGCTTCCACGCTGTCCATGCGCCGAGTCCAGCCAGTACGGGCCAGGTCCGGCAGGCGCACCGCGTCCGGCCCCTTCAGGCCCGCAGCGTGCACGCTGCCATCGGGCTGGCGCGTGAACGCCAGATCCTGGCCATTGAAGCTGGCGCTCTCGAATGCCGGCCCCCAGATCTCGATGCCCGCATCCGCGTCGATATCGCCTCGCAGCGCCAGTGTGCCACCGGCCAGCGTGGCCGAACGCACCAGCGCTGGCGTGAACTGCAACGCGCGGCCGGCGCCGGTGTCCTGCGTCCAGAAGCGCATGCTGGTCTTCTCGTCGGCCAGCAGAAGCAGCAGCGGCGCGCGGCCACCGCCCGAGACGCGTACCCGTGCCAGGCCGTTGTGCACATAGCTCAGCACCAGGTCGCCCCTGGTCGCATCCCAGCGTGACTGCACGGTCCCGGCCAGGACCTCGACCTTCGGCGCGCTCGCGTAACGCAGCACCGTCTCGCCGTTCATGCCGTCGCGCCCGTGCAGCAGCGCGATATCGCGCGCGCCGTCGCGCAGGTGCGTCTGCAGTTCGGACGTCGAGTACACCAGGCGCTGGCGCTCCATGTCGTAGGACGCCAGCAACATGCGCGCATCCTGGCCGCGTATGCTCGAGGCGACCGTGTAGTCGCCATCGCGCGTGGCCAGCCTGACGCTGAAGCGCTCCTCGCCCTGGCCGTCGGCCGGATTGTGGGCCGCGAACACGATATGCGTGCCCAGGCGCCGGTTGATGTTGTGGTAGATTTTGACCTTGCCACCCTGGGCAGCCAGCGGTGGCCCCTTGTCCATCTCGGCCAGCACGGCTTCGGCGGCCTGGACGAACATGCCCTGCTGCTTGAGGGCGTAGGCCTTCTCGCGCAGGCCGCGGTCTTCCGAGATCGCTGCGCCGTAGTCGTACGAGGTGTACACGACCGGCCCGGCCAGCCAGCCCCAGGACGTCCCACCGAAGGTCATGTAGACGTTGTGGATCGTGATCCGGTTGATCAGGTTGGTGCCGTAGAACACCCGCTGATAGCCCTTGCCCTGGCGCTCGGCCGTGCAGGCATAGGTGCCGTTCGAGCCCCAATAGTCGAACCAGCCGCCACCCAATTCCGCCGCGAAGCCCGGTGTGCCGGGCGAGGACAGCGCGCCGGCGCGCGGGCCTGGCGTGGCATAGATGCCCCAGTCAGGGGCCTTGTTCGCGCCCGCCGGGTTGGCGTGCACGTCACAGCTGCCGCCCGGATAGCCGTCGAAGGCATACATGTCGGTCGGGCCGGGGTTGGCCCAGGGCGCCGTCGAATTCTTCGGCGTCCAGTCGGGCAGGCGCCCGGCTGAATTGTGGAAGAACGGGACCGTGATCCCGTCCTGACGGGCCTTCTGCGCCAGGTGCGCCATCTGGCGCACGTGCTTCGGCTCGACCTTGCCCAGCTCATTTTCGAGCTGGTACGCAATCACGGTGCCGCCGCCATCGGTCACCTGGTGGCGCGCGATGATCGCGTTCACCTGCGTCATCCACTCGTCGACCGCGGCCAGATAGACCGGATCGTCGGTACGCGCCTCGCCGCGGTTGCGGAACATCCAGCCCGGATAACCACCGCCCGTCAGCTCGGAATTGATGTACGGGCCGGTACGCGCGATGATGTACATGCTCTCTTCTTTCGCGATTTCCAGCGCGCGTTCGACGTTGCGCACGCCCGAGAAATCGTACACGCCCGGCGCCGGCGAATGATAGCCCCAGTCAAAATAGAACGCCACGCCATTGAAGCCCAGCGCCTTCATCTTCTGCATCACGTCGCGCCACAGTGACGGATTGGGCAGGCGAAACGGATGGATCTCACCCGACCACACGACCACCCGCTTGCCGTCGATCTTGAGCGAGTACTGGTCCCAGGCCACCTGCTTCGGTGTTCCCGTGGGCGCGGTGGCGGCCGAGAACAGCCTGGCCTCGTCCTGCATCGCCCCGAACCCGGCCACCATCGCCGCCGTGCCTTTCAGCGCGCGCCGTTCGCCCCAGGTGCGCCCGCCATCGCTGCTGTCGGCATGCCAGGCACGCGCCTGCGCGTCGCTGCCATACAGGCGCAGCGCCGATCCATGGCGCACGAGGGCGTACGGCGTCACGTCCTTGCCGAAGCCAGCCAGTGTCGCCTCGACGCGCCACGGTCCGGCCAGCGCCGGGGCCCGCGCCAGCACCAGCTGACCGCCCTGCGGCGCGCGCGCGAGCCCCAGATAGCCGTCACCATCGGCCAGCACCATGGCGCCGGCATGGCCGGCCAGTCCCTCCAACGGCTGCGCCGCCGGCCAGTCCTTGAACGCCGCATCGGGCGTAACGACCTGCGCGCCTCGGTCCGACGTCAGCACCAGGTGCAGCCGCCCGTCGCGGTCGCGCACCCAGCCCGGCCTGACCGCGCCGCCCGCGGGCACGTCGCGCACGAATTCCCACTGCCGCAAATTGCTTGAACGCGCCAGGCCGACGCCACCGGCGCCGTTTGCATAGGCCAGGTAGTAGCGGCCATCGGCGTGGCGCACCAGCGCCGGGTCGCGCAGCACGCCGCCAGGCGGGGTCCAGGTTTCCGATGCCAGCGACGTGAAGTCGACGCCGTTGTTTGACGCCAGGATGCTCAGGGCGTTGGCGGCACCGGCGCTCAGCGCCGGCATCAGGGTGACCTGGCCTGCCATCTCCCTGGCCTTGGCGGCATCGGCCGCGGCCTCCAGCCCCGAACCCTGGGGAATACCCAGTTCCTGCGCCGCGGCGCTCGCCGTGGCCAATGCGGCCACGGCGGCCACTGCGGCCACTGCGGCCACGCCGCGCTTCGTATATTCGTCCATCGTGTGAAGCCACTTCATACCGCACTCCTTTGCTGCAAATCGTCGTCAAGACGGGCGAGTTGTCTCACCGCGCCGAAAAAGCCATCAGTCCGCAACCGGCTCGCCGAAGTCCGGCATGCCATCGGCGCGCCACGTGATCGGCTGCGCGCGCGTATGCCGGTTCGGGTCGCGCAGCGGCTCGCCGACGATGTCGCGGTAGTTGCGCGCATGGTAGACCAGGATGTCGGTCTTGCCGTCCGGGCTGGTGGTGAAGCTGTTGTGGCCGGGCCCATACTGGCCGTTCTTTTCGCTGCTGCGCAGCACCGGGACCTGCGACTTGGTCCAGGCCGCGGCATCGAGCAGGTTCGCGTCGTCGCGCGCGCTGACGAGGCCCAGCGCGTAGTTGGCGTCAGTGGCGCTGGCTGAATACGTCAGCAGCACGCGGCCATGTTTAACCAGCACCGCCGGCGCCTCGTTGACGTGGTGGCCGATCTGCTCCCAGGGCAGATCGGGCCGCGTGAGCAGCACTGCGGGCTGACGGATCGCCAGCGGTCCGTCCATCTGCGCCAGATAGATATTGGTGCCCTTGCTGCCGTCGGGCGCGCCCTGGGTCCAGGCCAGGTAGCGCTGGCCGCGGTGCGCGAAGGTGGTGGCGTCGAGGGCAAAACTTTCCCAGCCAGTCTTGAGCTGGCCGCGTTCGATCCACTCACCTTCCAGCGGATTGTCGGCGCTGTTTTCCAGCACATACAGGCGGATCTCCCACACCTTGTCGGCGCGGCCGGCGCTGAAGTACAGGTACCACTTGCCGTCGATGCGGTGCAGTTCCGGCGCCCAGATATGGGCGCCCATCTCGCCACTGGCGTGCTTGCGCCAGACGACGTTCGCCCCGGCCTTGCCCAGGTCATTCAGGCTGCGCGCGCGGCGCACCTCGATGCGGTCGTATTCGGGTACCGTGGCCGTGAAGTAGTACCAGCCATCCGGCTGCAACGTGACATGGGGATCGGCGCGCTGCTGCACCAGCGGATTGGCGATACGAGTCTCAACCCGAATCTCAGCCGGCTCGGTGGGCGCCACCTGGCAGCCGGCCAGCGCCAGCAGCATGCCTGGCACGGCAAGGTAAGCAATATGCATCGTGTCCTCTCAAACGAAAAAGCCAGTCACTCTGAGGTGACTGGCTGCAGACAGACGGGCAGGAATCAGATCTTGACGCCCAGGGTCAGGAAGTAGCGGCGTCCCGACCAGGCCAGTTCGTTGATCCGGAACGGGTCGCCCGCGTCGGTGCGCTGCGATTCGTCGGTCAGGTTCTTGCCTTCCAGCGAGAGCGACACGCGGTCGTTGAAGCGGTACTGGATCTTCGCATCGAGGAAGCCGGTCTTTTCCTGGAACACCGGGTTGCCCGAGACATCGTTGCTACCGGTGAAGAAGCGGTCACGCCAGGTATAGGCCAGGCGCGCATTGATCGGGCCCTGGTCGTACCACAGCGAGAGGTTGTACGCACTCTTGGACATGCCCGGGTAAGGCAGCACGGTGCCATCGAGGATATTCAGGCGCTCGGCACCCGCTGCATACTTGAAGTCCATGCGGGTGTAGTTCGCGTCCACGCCGAAGCCGCCCAGCCAGCCTGGCAGGAAGGTCAGCGCCGTGCGGCCCGCGAGCTCGATGCCCCTGGTGGTCGCGCCCTCGCCGTTGACGGCCTGGGTGACGTTGAAGCGCTGGCCATTTTTAAACAGGTCCACGTCACGGGTCAGCACGCGCTCGATCACGTAGCTCGAGATGTCCTTCTGGAACAGCGCCAGCGACAGCTGGCTGTCACGGGTCGGGTAGTACTCGAGACTGAAGTCGGTGTTGGTCGAACGGTACGGCTTCAGGTCTGGATTGCCGGCCGTGCAGGTGTCGACGCCTTCGCCGCCGAACTGCGGATTACCGCTGTTCAAAACGCAGGTGGCGTTCGGCGCCAGCAGATCCATGCGCGGCCGCGCCATCGCCTTGGCCCAGCCGACACGCGCCAGGAACTTGTTATCGATGAACCAGAAGGCGCCATTGAAGCTCGGCAGCCAGTCGTGGTAGGTGTTATCGACCGTCGACACCGCATTGCTCACGACGACGTCGGTGAAGGTGGCCGAGCCGGGCGAGGTGGCGGTGCGCACGGCATAGCGCGACAGGCCCGACGAGCTGTTGTCGGTACGGGTGTAGCGCATGCCGAAGTTGCCGTCGACCTCATAACCAAACAGCTGGGTCGCGTAATCCAGGCGCAGGTAGGTCGCGGCGATCTTTTCCTTCACGCCGAATGCCGGGATCTGCGCATACGTCTTGCCATCGCTGCCCGGCGCGTTGTACAGGTAGTCGTGGTTGAAGGCCGAGGTGTCGAAGAACGGCACCCCGTTCGCGTACACCGGCGACATCCAGTCCTTCGGCAGGCCCTTGACGTCGCCCAGACCGCCAAAGAAGGTGCCCGGCGAGCGGCCGCTGACGGCGCTGATCAGGTTCGCCATCTGCGCCGCATTCAGATAACTCGTGGCGTAGCCCGAATTGATGAACGACTGCGCGTCGTTCGGACGCTGCGCGCTGCCCCGATAGAGCGGATCGTAGATCGCGGTCTGGTTGACGTTCGCGCCGCGCACATTGATGTCGTCCGCCGTCGAGGCCAGGTTGGCGCCATTGCTGGCCAGGTAGCCGCCGCCGTTGTACTGCGTCGATTCGGCACGCCGTGCCTGCGCGCCGAAGTGCACCCTGGTGAAGAATGGCGTGGACAGGCGGTAGCGCAGGTCGATCTTGGCCTGGTCTTCGCTGTTCTTCGTTTCGCTCGGGCGGTATTGCAGCTGCGCCTGGACGTAGGAAGCCGGATCATCCGGGCTGTAGCCGGCCGGGAAGGTAAAGCGCGGCAAGCCTTGCTCGTCCAGCGTCACTTTCAGGCCCGGCGCGTTCTGGGTCAGCGAGATGTTATTGCTGTCGCTGTCGTACAGCGACTTCGAGGTACCGAACAGGCCATCGATCTCCAGGCGGTCGCGCTTGAAGTTGAAGCCCGAGGTGGTATAGCGCGAATCGATATCGAGCTGGAAGTCGCGCGACGAGGTGCCGAACGCGCCCTGCCCGCCCTGGCCGGCGGCAAACAGGCAGTTGCCGACCGTGTAGGACGTGACATGGTGGTTCGTGATCACCATGTCCGATGGCGTCGTGGTCGGAGCATCGCAGCGGCCAACGGTCGACGGCACGCCGGTGGCGGGATTGTAGACCGGCGCCGCGCCGGTGTTGGCCAGGCGCGAGGCATTCGGGAAGTCGGTACCGAAGTTGCGGTCGTTCAGGCTCTGGCGCTGCGTATTGGCCTGGTAGCTGACCCACGCATTGAAGTCCTTGCTGAATTCGTACTGCGCAGTGACCTCGCCCGACGAGCGCTTGTGATCGCGCGTCCAGATGCCGTAGCGCGCGATGCCGGGCGAGTAGTCATACCACTGGCTGAGGCACGCAGTGCGCTGCGCGGTGGTGAGGCCGGCCGTCGAGCAGCTGGCCTGGTTGCCAATCGCCGCCAGCGCCGCGTCGCGGCTGACCACCGTTTTCTCCGGCGAGCGGTCCCAGTCCTGGATGAAGCGCCACGACGTATTGCGGGCGTAGTCGTTGCGCGTGTGGACCTTGTCGTAGACGAAGTTGGCCATCAGGCCCAGTTTGCCGTTCAGGTATTTGTCGGCCATGTACAGGTTGGCGCGCGGCTGGACGCCGCCGCGCGAGGTCGAGTGTTCGGCCGAAATGCTGGTGCCGATCGTCGGCTCCTTGAAGTCGAGCGGCTTGCGCGTCTTGATCGATACCGAGCCGCCCACGCCACCTTCGGTCATGTCGGCGGTGATGCCTTTGTAGACGTCGATCGAGCCAATCAGCTCCGAGGCCAGTTCGCGCAGTTCGGCGCCGCGGCCTGCGTTGCCACCGGTACTGAGCACCGACATGCCGTTGATCTCGATGCGGTTCAGGTCCGGCTCGACGCCGCGGATCGACACTTGCGACCCTTCTCCGAAGTCGCGCGAGAGCTGCACACCGGTCACGCGCGACAGCGCTTCACCGACGTTCTTGTCCGGGAACTGGCCAATGTCTTCGGCCACGATCGAGTCAGAGACGGTGCTGGCGCGCAGCTTGCGGTCGATGGCCGAAGCCACCGAGCGGCGCGTGCCGGCGATATAGACTACGGCAGGTGCGGTCTGCGCGTCGCTGATCGTGGATGGCGCCGTACTGGCCGCGGGCGCTGCTGCCGCCGCTGCGGCCTGCCCGGCTTCCTGTGCCAGCGCGCCGTGCGCAGCCAGGACGGCAATCACTGTGGCTACCGCTCGCGCGCAGCGGGTCGGGTGAAGCACTTGCGTGCGTGTCATTACATGATTCATCAATCGTCTCCATGGGCTCTGTTATCGGTGTACTGCTCGGCCTTGAAAACATTCTATGTGTGGACCGTTGCGACATTCCATGAAGCCTAGAAAGAATCATGTACCTGAGCGATATGCGCGTGCGTGGGGTGGTTTCGCTCAACATCTTGAGCAATCGCCTGGGCCGCATTGACGCTCGCGCGAAATCGCCCGGTAATGGCGCTCCGACGTTCTTCCTGATGACCCACACCATGAGCAAACCATTCCGACGCATCCTCCTCACCGGCGCAGGCGGCAACCTGGGCCGCCGCCTGCGCGAACGCCTGCACGCCTTTGCCGACATCGTGCGCCTGGCCGACGTGGCCGACATCGGCCCCGCTGGCCCCGGGGAAGAGGTCGTGCAATGCGACCTGGCCAACCGCGACCAGGTGCTGCAGATGTGCGACGGCGTGGACGCCGTCCTGCACTTCGGCGGTGTGTCGACCGAGGTCGAATTCGCACCGATCATGCAGGCCAATATCCTGGGACTGGTCAACCTGTATGAAGCGGTGCACAAGCTGGGCATCCGGCGCGTCGTATTCGCCAGCAGCAACCACACGATGGGCATGTACGAGACGAGCGAGCGTGTCGATGCCGGCATGCTGCCGCGCGCCGATGGGTATTACGGCCTGTCGAAGGTGTGGGGCGAGAATCTGTCGCGCTATTACTGGGACCGGTTCAAGGTGGAGACGGTGTGCATCCGCATCGGCTACTGCTTCCCGGAGCCGGTCACGCACCGCCAGATGGTGACCTGGCTGAGCCTCGACGACCTGGTCGAACTGCTGCGCCGCGCGCTGGTAACGCCGCGCGTGGGCCACACGATCGCCTTCGGCGTGCCCGACAATCCCGGTAGCTGGTGGGACGACCGCGCCGCACGCCACCTGGCGTTCCAGGCGAAGGACAGCGCGGCCCAGTTCACCGTGGACGCGGGCCAGCCGTTTGCCTACCCGCCGCAGGACGACCTGAGTACCTTCCTGCAGGGCGGAATGTTCGTGACCACGGGCCCCAGGTATCCGGCTTGATCATTGCGCTGTCAATCAATCACCAGATTGAGTAGTCCTGCCCGCAGCAGTAGCCGTGCCGCAGAGTACTATTCGTCTGCCGGCCTACCGACACAGTGCGCCGGGGGGCGAAGGCCGCGCGCCGCGTCAGGCACATAACAGCAGGCGGGACGCTCGTACCCGGCCGCACAGAGACAGCGAATTCAATGACCCCATTTACCACCCTCGACACCTTCGTCTTTCTGGTCTACTTCGTGGCCATCTCGGCCTACGGCATCTGGATCTACTGGCGCAAGAAGCGCACCACCGGCAAGGCCACGCACGACTTCTTTCTGGCGGAAGGATCGCTGACCTGGTGGGCCATCGGCGCTTCGCTGATCGCCTCGAACATCTCGGCCGAGCAATTCATCGGCATGAGCGGCTCCGGTTACCGCATCGGCATGGCGATCGCCGTGTACGAGCTGATGGCGGCGCTGACGCTGGTGATCGTCGCCATCTTCTTCATGCCGGTCTACCTGAAGAACCGCATCTACACGATGCCGCAGTTCCTCGAGCAGCGCTACGGCAAGGCGGTGGCCACGACGATGGCGATCTTCTGGCTCGGCCTGTACGTGGTGGTCAACCTGACCGCCATCCTGTATCTCGGCGCGCTGGCGATCAGCAGCATCGCGGGTCTGGACGTGATGGCCTGCATGCTGTTCCTGGCGGTGTTCGCCACCATCATTACCCTCGGCGGCATGAAGGTCATCGGCTACACCGACGTGATCCAGGTGCTGTGTCTCGTGATCGGCGGCCTGGTGACGACCTGGATCGCGCTCGACCTGGTGGCGGCGCTGGCCGGCGGCCAGGGCGCCATCCGCGGCATGAGCGAACTGTATCTGCGTGCGGGCGAGCACTTCGACATGATCCTCTCGCGCGACGATCCGCACTACATGGACCTACCAGGCATGTCGACCATCATCGGCGGCATGCTGATCGTGAATCTGAACTACTGGGGCTGCAACCAGTACATCATCCAGCGCGCGCTCGGCGCCAACCTGCACACCGCCCGCAAGGGCCTGCTGTTCGCGGCGTTCCTGAAGCTCCTGATGCCGGTGATCGTCGTCCTGCCCGGCATCGCCGCGTATGCGCTCGACAAGTCGGGTACGCTGGGCGACGCGATGCGCGTGAATGGCGAACTCAATCCCGACCGCGCCTACCCGACCCTGCTCGCCCTGCTCCCGGCCGGCATCAAGGGCCTGGCGTTCGCGGCCCTGACGGCGGCGGTGGTCGCCTCGCTGGCCGGCAAAGCCAACAGCATCGCCACGATCTTCACGCTCGACGTCTACAACAAGCACTTCAACCGCGAAGCCAGCGAGCAGCGCATGGTGTGGATCGGCCGCGTGTCGGTGGTCGTCTCGATGGCGCTGGCGGTCATGCTGGCGCCGCTGATGGGCATCGACAAGAAAGGCGGCTTCCAGTACATCCAGGAATACACGGGCTTCGTCTCGCCCGGCATCCTGGCCATGTTCCTGCTCGGCTTCTACTGGCGCAAGACCACCGCCGCGGCGGCGATGTTCGCCACCATCGGCGGCTTGGTGTTCTCGATCTTCCTGAAGTTCTTGCCGCTCGCGATGGACCTGGGCTTCCTGGCGCCGATCGGCTTCGCCGTCCGGAATAGCGCCGGCGTCTACGAAATCCCGTTCCTCGACCGGATGCTGATCGTGTTCATCATGGTCGTCATCGGCATGGTCGTGATGAGCACGATGGCCCGGCAGGACGGTTCGCTCAAGCGCATGCAGATCGACCGCACGCTGTTCCGGGTCGACGGCGGCTTCGCCCTGGGTTCGGCCGTGATTTGCGTGCTGCTGGTCGCCATTTACGGGCTGGGATGGTAGTCTGCCGCCTATCCGAACCAGACAAGGCCCGATCATGTTCAATCCTTCCGACCATCCGCACCGCCGCTACGATCCGCTCGGCGGCGACTGGGTGCTGGTATCGCCCCACCGCGCCAAGCGCCCCTGGCAGGGGCAGCAGGAGGCCGTCGACCGCGCCGCGCGGCCGGCCCACGACCCCGGCTGCTACCTGTGCGCAGGGAACACGCGCGTCAACGGCGAGCGCAATCCCGACTACCAGGGCAGCTA
This sequence comes from Massilia aurea, assembly GCF_024753205.1. GTDB lineage: Bacteria > Pseudomonadota > Gammaproteobacteria > Burkholderiales > Burkholderiaceae_D > Telluria > Telluria aurea. The sequence continues at coordinate 495,193 of NZ_JANUGZ010000001.1, forward strand.
TGTCTTCGAGAATGACTTCGCCGCACTGACGCCCGACACGCCCGACGCGCCGCCTGCTGCCGACCCGCTGTTCCAGAGCATGAGCGCGCGCGGCACCAGCCGCGTGATCTGCTTCTCGCCCGACCATTCGAAGTCACTGCCGCAGCTGGCGCTGCCGGCGCTGCGCGAAGTGATCGATACCTGGTGCGCGCAGTCGGCCGAGCTGGGCGAGCGCTACCGCTGGGTCCAGGTCTTCGAGAACAAGGGCGCGGCGATGGGGTGCTCCAATCCCCACCCGCACGGCCAGGTGTGGGCGACAAGCTTCCTGCCCGACCTGCCGGCGCGCGAAGACCGGCAGCAGCGCGCCTACAGGGCCGAGCATGGCCGCACGCTCCTGCTCGACGTCGTCGAGCGCGAAGCCCAAGCGCAGGAACGGATCGTGGTCGCCACCGAACACTGGCTGGCCATCGTGCCCTACTGGGCCGCGTGGCCGTTCGAGACCCTGCTGCTGCCCCGCTTTGCGGTGCGCCGCCTCGACGACCTGACGGCTGCCCAGCGCACCGACCTGGCGCTCGCGCTCAAGCGCCTGACCACGCGCTACGACAACCTGTTCCAGACCTCGTTCCCGTACTCGATGGGCTGGCACGGCGCGCCGTATGGACAGGCTGACGAGGATGACCGGGGTGACCGGGGTGACAACGCTGACGGCTGGCAGCTGCACGCCCATTTCTATCCACCGCTGCTGCGTTCGGCCTCCGTGCGCAAGTTCATGGTGGGCTTCGAGATGCTGGCCGAAGCGCAGCGCGACCTGACGCCGGAGCAGGCAGCCGCCATGCTGCGCGCCGTGTCCGATGACGTGCACTATCTCGACGCCCTTGCGGCCGAACCCACCATTTGAAAATACGATGAGCGATTTCCTGACGGCCCGCGCGGCCGATGTCTTCCTGGCCGCGTTTGGCCAGCCACCAACGATCGAGGTCCAGGCACCGGGCCGCGTCAATCTGATCGGCGAGCATACCGATTACAACGACGGCCTGGTGCTGCCCTGCGCGATCGGCTACCGCACGGTGATCGTGGCGCGCGAGCGCGACGACCGCCTGCTGCGCGTGGTGGCGGCCGACTACGACGACCCCGTGGACACGTATTCGCTGGACGCGCCGATCGAACGCCTGGCCGCGCCGATGTGGGCCAACTACGTGCGCGGCGTGGTGCGTGAACTGCTGGAACGCGAATCGGCGCACGGCGTTGCGCGCGGGATGGACCTCGTGATCGCGGGCGACGTCCCGCAGGGCGCCGGCCTGTCGTCGTCGGCCTCGCTGTCGGTGGCCGTGTGCACCCTGTTCGCCACCCAGCCGGCGTTTCAGGACCTGACGCCGATCGAAGGCGCGCTGCTCGCCCAGCGCGCCGAGAACGACTTCGTCGGCTGCAAATGCGGCAATATGGACCAGATCAGCTCCGCCTGCGGCGTCGCGGACCATGCGTTGATGATCGACTGCCGTTCGCTCGACGTGCGGCCGGTGCCGATCCCTGAGGGGGCGGCGATCATGATCGTCGAGTCGCACATCACCCGCGGCCTGGTCGACAGCGCCTACAACACGCGCCGCGCGCAGTGCGAAGAAGCCGCGCGCTACTTCGGCGTGCCGGCCCTGCGCGACGTCGACCTGGCCGCCCTGCAGGCGCTGGGCACCGGCCTCGATCCGGTCGTGCTGCAGCGCGCGCGCCATGTGGTGAGCGAGAACGCGCGCGTGGAAGCGGCAGCGCTGGCGCTCGCCGCCGGCGACCTGACGCGCATGGGCGTGCTGATGGCCGAGTCGCACGTCTCGATGCGCGACGACTTCGAAATCACCGTGCCTGCCATCGACCAGCTGGTCGAGATCATCAAGTCGGCGATCGGCGAGGCTGGCGGCGTGCGCATGACGGGCGGCGGCTTCGGCGGCTGTGTCGTGGCGCTGGTGCCGGAACGCCTGGTGGAGGCGGCCCGCCTGGCCGTGGCGCGCGACTACCGTGCGCCCAATGGCGAGCAGGCCACCGTGCACGTGTGCCGCGCCGCTGCGGGCGCGGGCCGGCTCAAAGCGGCATCTACAGCGTCACCTGCTGTCCATTGACGACGACATTCTCCAGGCGCACCCCGCTCGCGCCGGTGATGTCCGGCCGCGCGTCGGCCAGGGTCAGCGCGATATCCCTGAACACGATGTCGCTGATCGCGGTCTGGCCGGGATTCGGGGCGATCTTGCCGAAGCCGCCGTAACGGCCCTTGATCCCCACCAGGCTGAGATTACGCACGATGGACCTGGGCGGCGGCGCACCTTTCAGGTCGACATATTGCGTCCATGGCTGCACTGACACGATCGCGCCGCGTGGCGAGTCCAGCGTCAGGTTGCGCAGGTGGATGTTCTCGTAGTGCTGGGGCGTGTCCGGCCGCAGCTTGAGCACTGCCACGTTCAGCACGTGGCCGGTCACACGGCAATCCTCGACCAGCACGTCGCGCACCAGCGTCGCTTCGCTGCCGAGCGTCATGACGCTGTGGCCGCGCCGGAATTCGCAGTTGCGCACGCGGATGCCGACCACGGGCGGGCTGTCCTTGTCGTCCAGGGCGAACGGGCCTTTCGAGCCCTTGGCGGCGATGCAGTCGTCGGTCACCGAGAAGTAGCAGCCGTCGATCGTCACGTGCTGACTGCTGTCGATGTCGATCCCGTCGGTGCTGGGCGCCTGCTGATAGTCGTCCGGCACCACGAAGCGCGCATTCCTCACCAGTACATCCTGGCAGCGGTACAGGTGCAGGTTCCAGAACTGCGAATCCTTGAACGTCACGCCTTCGACGACGACGCCGCGCGAGCGCTCGATCAGCGCGAGGCGAGCGCGCGGGACGCTGATGTTCGGGAAGTTGCCCGGGTCGCTGGCCGCGTTGCGCAGCTTCCAGAACTGGTCCCAGATCGGGCGTCCGGCGCCATCGAGCGTGCCTTCGCCGCTGATATGGAAGTCGTCACAACCATTGGCATTGATCAGGGCCGGATTGAAGTGCAGGGCGAAGTGGCCCTCGATCCGCGTGCGCCCGGCCGGAAAATGCGTCAGGTCCGTCGAGCATTTCAGGACTGCCCCTTTGGCCAGATGCAGGTTGACCTTCGGCTTGAAGAACAGGGCGCCGCTGACGAACACGCCGCGCGGCACGACGACCGTGCCGCCGCCGCCAGAGGCCAGGGTATCGATGGCCTTCTGGATCGCGCCGGTGTTGACCGTCCTGTCGTCGGGCACGGCGCCGTGAGCCGTGATGTCGGCCTGTCTGGCCTGCGCGGCCAGGGCTGGCCAAGTACCCAAGTACAAGGGCGCGGTGAGGAGCGACATGGTGGTGCGGCGTCGGCTGAAACAGGAAGTGGGCATCACTTGGGCTCCTTTTGCGGGGACGTGTTGTAGAAAATGATGGATGCGGCGCGCGCCGCCTCGTCCAACGTGTCGCCAACGAGCGCCAGGTTCTGGATCGCCGCCAGACTCCACTGCGCCGAACTGTTGGTGCTGATATCGGGCAGTTCGTCCAGCGCGCGCAGCACCGCCACGCCGCCGACCTTGCGCGCCCCCGCATGCGACTTCATGAAGCCCGATGCGAACAGCTCGCGCCAGGCGCGCAGGGCCAGCGCCCGGTCGCGCTCGTGGTGGGCCGCATAGGCGGTCAGGCGCGAATGCGAATCGGGCTGGGCGCGCCCGCGTGGCGCGCTGCCCAGCAGCGCAACCAGTTCCTCCGTCGACCCGTTGTAGTTGCGGCAGTATTCGAGCCAGGCCTTGCGGTAGCCCGGCTCGTCGACGAGGGTCAGCAACTCCGAACTCATCTCGACCACGCCGAACACGCCATTGAGCTGCGAGAGACGCACGGTGTCGCCCGGTCCACTGAATGTGCCGGTGTTCGGATCGTACGGCGCGCTGGAGGCAAACCAGCGCCGCTCGAGCGCGCCGATCGTGCGCATGCCATTTACGATCTTGTCGCGCCAGCGCGCCTCGCCCGTGCGTTCCCACTCGGCCAGCCAGGCCGCTACCAGTGAACCCCAGACGGTGCCGAACGACGCTTCCACGGGCGGATAGGGCCTGGGCGACGGCGCGCTGGTGGGCAGCGCACCGGGAGTGGACCCAGGACGTAACTTGCGGCCGATGTCGACCTTGTGCAGGTCGGCGTCAGACTCGAGCAGCTCGCGCATCAGGTCACCCGTGCGCTCGTCGGCGGTCAGAAAATAATAGATGCGCCGGTAGGCCGCATTCGAGACGCGCGGCTGCTTGGACGAGTCGGACCAGTGCTGCACGCCGTGGCGCGTACCGAAGCCCTTGAACGGGCCCGCATGGTAGACGTCAACCTCGCCCGTGTGCCGCGTCATCGCCTCGGCCAGCCTGAAGATGTCGGCGCGCCCGGTGCGCAGGTAGCTGTACCAGAGCCACAGGTCGGTCGAGAGCTCCGAGTTGTCCCAGGCGTACCCGCCGATATCGTAGCGCCACATGTGGCGGTCGTTGTCGTAGCTGTGCATCACGTCGCCGTACGACCAGAAGCCATACCAGCGGTGCTGCTCGACTTCGCGCAGGTACTGGTCGAGCCGGAACGCCAGATGATCCTCGATCACCGCACGCGCCGGCGTGCTGCGCTCTGCCGGGTCCCAGTCGCCGAACACCCCGCAGGCGTGGATCCGGCCCGGGTCGAGCACCAGCCGGGCCGGATTGGCCACCTGTTCGGCCATGTCCGAGAACGCCTGGTGTGACGGCGTGCCGCCCAGCACCCATAGCTGCAGCTCGGTGGTGCGCGCCACGCCGGTCGACGCGTCCCAGCCTGGCTCATAATCCTCATAGGTGATGTTCAGGCCCGCGATCTGCTTCTCGAACGTGTCCATGCCGTCGGCCGAACGGTACGAGCGCATGTCCATCGCCGGGGCCGACGGCGACCAAAGCCAGGCGGTGACGTCGGCAAGGTCGGTCGCAGCGCCCCGCACATCCAGCTGGCTCGGCGCGCGCTGCCAGAAATCCTTGAAGCCGAGTGCGATCCCGCCCGACGCGCCGCCCGCATAGACCAGGCCTTTGCTGCGGGTGCCGGCATTCGCATCGATCCAGGCATGGCCACTGCGGGTGCGCTTGCGCAGCGCGAAGCCATCGGGCGTGGGCTGCGCCAGTGTGAAGTCGCCCCACTCGGGGATCCAGCGCATGCCTTCCTGGACCGGCTTGGCCATGCCGGCCAGCGGCGGCAGCGTCTTGCCGGCCACCTGCGCATCCTTGAATGCCTGGCCGGGATCGCGCCGCAGTCCCGTGACGGGCCGCACGGCTTCGCCCCACACGCCAATGCCTTCGCCGGCGAAGCGGATGTGGCGGTCGTAGGTTGCGTCGCGCATCGGTACCTGCGCCGTCACGCCCAGAGCGCCGATGAAATCGGTGGCCGGGTCGCCGTCAAACATGAACGAGTGAACAATGCGCACGCTGTCCGCGCCGGCATAAAAGTACAGGCGTACCGAGAACGGCAGCCAGGTGCGGCTACTCCCCGCGCCCGCAGCGTGCACGCCATCGAGTTTGAGCACCGCGCGCACCGGGCCGCTTTGCTCGAGCGCGACGCGCGTGACCTTGCTGGTGAAGGCCTCGCGCCGCACGCTGCCCGCCCCTTCGGGCTCGGCGCCGTCCTGGCGCAACGCCACCAGTCGCAGGTGCTGCATCGTTACGCGGTCGGCGCGCGTTGCGCTGTCGATCAGGTATTCGCCGCTCGTCGGCACGGTCCAGGCCAATTCGCCCGCACTGACGACGATCGCCGCCGCCGACTGCGTGACCGATACGCCGGTCGTGAGCGCAGTGCCGGCGCCGGCCTTCAGGTCCCAGCCGGGGGCGGTGGCGCCGGCAGCAACCGCATGCGCCGTCCACTTGAGCGAACCGTCCGGCCAGTAGGCCAGGGGCCAGGATTGAACCGCCGGCGCCCCCGCGCCAAGCGTGAACTGGAGTGGCTTGTTGGCCGGCAGGCGCAGCGTGCCGCGCGGCCAGGGGACACCGAGCGTGGCGCCTTCGAAGCGGGCGGGCGGCTGGCCGTCGAGCCAGTGCAGCGCGGTGCCGGCCACTGGCTTGCCCTTGCCGGGGAGATTGACGGTGGCGGCCGAGGAGACGGCCGGCGCGCCCGGCACGGCGGCCAGGGCGGCCGCGAGCTGCACGAAGCGGCGCCGGGCCGGGAGAAAGGTTGGCAAATCGTGTCTCCATCATCACTGTCAGTGCGATGGATTATGCAACCCTGCCCCCTGCAGGTCGTCGCCCGGTCGACAATAATCATCCGGCCGATCGATTCGCGCCCGAGCCAACCGAGGCCCTGTGCGTCAACTGTTGACGGCGCGCTGGCGGCGCAGTGCCACCAGCCCCGCCAGCCCACCCAGCAGCAACAGCGCACTGGCCGGCTCCGGCACTTCGTTCGCCTGCGCGATGCTGAACGAGACCAGCGGCGAATCATCGAGCTGGCCGGGATTGTAGGCATCCCAATCGCTCCAGTCGTACAGGCCATTCATCCCGGCCAGGTCGAGCGTGAGCGACGTGCCCAGGTCGATCAGGGTCAGGTAAAAGCCGGCGTCATGGCCACCCGGATCGGCGGGATTGGTATTGCTCAGAAAGATCCATGGCTGGGGTTCGTCCTGGCCCAGATTCCAGACACGGTCGATAGCGACGGTGCGCACCAGATCGACCAGCGTGCCCTGGACCGCCGTGACGGGCGTGGGCGCGCTGCTGTCGTAGTAGAACTGCCCGTCAAACGCGCCGTCGCGCCAGGTCGCCTTCAGGTCGTACCAGCCAATTGGCGCCGCCCAGGCAGATTGGGCAAGCATGTACAGCACCATCGCGAACAGCATGTGAAGCTTTTTCATAAGATTACCTTGTCATCAAAAGAGGAAAGAGAACGGCTTACGGCACCGTCAGTTCATCGAGATTGCCCAGGCCCTGGCCGGTCGATTCGAAGCGCAGCGTGTTCTCCTGGCCAGTGGCCAGGTTCACGCTCGCGCTCATCGTCATCCAGTTGTTCCAGGCGCCGCTCGGGCGGAACGTGATCGGCTGCGCTGTCCCGTTCACGCGTAGCACGCCCGTGCGTGGGGTCGGATTGCCGTTGGCGTAGCGGATCGTGATGGTTTTCACGCCGCCGGCACCGCCATGGATGCGCTGGAACTGCGCGCTGCCGCCGTTCAATGGAAAGTTGAGAAAGCCGATGTGCCGGAAGCCCGGGCGGTCGGCCATGACCTGCACATTGCCACCGACGATCGCGGTTTCGGCCTGCACCGCGCCACTGCCGTCATACGGTACGTGTACCGGCGCCTGCGGGAACGCCGTCGCGCCGTGTCCCAGGTAAAAACTCGGATGTGGCGGCTGGTTGTAGCCGGCGTTCTGGCCCGCCACCTGGCTGCGGTACTGCGGGTCGTGCATCAGGGTCGTGATGCGGGTGCTAGTCGGGATCGTGGTGCTGTAGATCTGCAGTTCCGTGTTGCTGCTGTTGCGCAGCACGATTTCTTCGCGCCAGTCGCCGAACAGATCTGCGCTCAGCACCGGCGTCGCCTTGGTGCCGTTGTTGGTCGTGGCGCCGTTGGCTGCGCCGTCGATGAGCGTCGCCAGGGTCCGGGTGGCCGGGTCCCACTTCTGGACTGCAGCGCCGCTGACCACTTCGCGCAGCAGGTCGCCGTCCCACCATGCGCCGAAGTTCATGGAATTGGGCGGCGTTGCCTGGATCAGTTCCCCGGTGGCGCTGCGCAGGCCACCGCGCGACGCCCAGCACTCGGCGCCAGCGTAGGCCGGGTCGATATCGAAGCACACGCCGCGGCCCACGTCCGCGTTGGCGCCACTCGCGCCCCAGATCAGCGCACCCGTGGCCGCGTCGTGCATACCGGAGCCGCTGGCGCCGTAGGATGACGGGCTTTCGTGGATCATGTAGACCTGCTGGCCCGCGCGGTTCGGGTCGAACTTGCCGAAGTGGAGCGCGTCGCCGTGGCCGAGGCCCGTCGTGTAGAGCAGCTGGCCGTAGCTGTCGATGGTGGCTGCGCCGTACACGATGTCGTCGCGGCCGTCGCCATTGGCGTCGCCGGTTGCGAACCAGTGGGCGCCCTGGCCGCGCGCGGCCGCACCGGCGACGTCGGTATCGAACACCCAGCGGCTGGTCAAGGCGCCGTCGCGCCAGTCCCAGGCCGCGATCACCGCGCGCGTATAGTAGCCGCGCGAGAAGACGGCGCTCGGGCGGTTGCCGTCGAGATTGGCCACGCCGCCCAGGAAGCGGTCGACCCGGTTGCCGTAGTTGTCGCCCCAGGCGGCCACGCTGCCGCGCGCCGGCAGGTAATTTGCCGTCTTCATGGCCGCGCCGCTCAGGCCGTTGAATACGGTCAGGAATTCCGGCCCCGTGAGGATGTAGCCATTCGGGCTGCGGTGGTCGGCCGTGGCCGAGCCGATGACCACGCCCTTGCCATCGACGGTGCCATCGGCCGTCTTGGCCATCACCTCGGCCTGGCCATCGCCATCGAAGTCGTAGGCCACGAAGGTGGTGTAGTGGGCGCCGGCACGGATATTCTTGCCCAGGTCGATGCGCCACATGCGGGTGCCATCGAGCTTGTAGGCGTCCAGGTAGGTGTTGCCCGTGTAGCCGGACTGCGAATTGTCCTTGGCGTTGGTCGGTTGCCACTTGACGATGATTTCGTAGGCGCCGTCGCCATCGAGATCGGCCGGCGAACCGTCGTTGAGTTCATAGGTGTAGGCCACGCCGTCTGGCGTGGTGCCCGCTGCCGGCGCCTGCACCGGGATCGCCAGGTAGGGCTTGTTCCAGGTGGCACCTGCAGCGACGCCCGCCTGCTCCACGCCGCCGACGACGGCGCGTACCGTGTAGGCCTGCGCTGTCGTTCCGGTCGGATCGGTGTAGTTCAGCGCATCGAGCGGCGCGGCGTTCAGGCGCATGGCCCCGCGATACACATTGAAACGCGTGCCGGGCGCGTCGAGGGCGAGCTGGCGCCAGCTGATGAACACGCCGCCACCGACACCGGCGCCGGTGCTGATGGCGACGGCGCCCCGGTCCAGCCGTTCGATCTGCTTGCCCGGGGTGGTGATGACGGCGCTCGCACTGCCGGCTGCTGCGGCCAGCACTGCGAGCAGGAAGTACGAGGCTCTAGCTTTGTTATGGATCATTTTGTCTCCGTTAGCTAACGATTGGTGATGCCTGCGTATGCCTGAATTGCACTGCCCGGGTCAGGACGGCCCGTTGAAACAAGGGGTCGAGGGGGTGCGTCGCTGGTCAGCGTTCGAGGCTGCCTGTCAGCGCGCCCAGTTGGGCCTGCGCAGCGACACCGGCGCGTGGCCCCGTCACGCGCACCAGCACACTGGCGACGCCTGCTTCGAGCGGCGCGACGGCGCCGCCGACGATCTGCGCGCCCTCGACGTCCGAGAACGCGACGTCGCGGCCGCTCGCGGGCACCGTCGTGCCGCAGGCGTCGAGCACGCGTGCGCGCAGGAACACCAGGTCGCCCTCTCCCACCGGCACGCCCATGTCGTCGAGCGCCAGCGCCAGCGCTGCCGGTGCTTCCGGCGTGCGCACGCGGTGCTCGGCCACGAGTCGCCCTTTGGTGTACGCGCGCGCCACCAGTTCGCCTGGGACGAAGCTGCCCGTCTCGAATTCCAGCGGAGGATGCGCCAGGTGCGGGTGCGCTGTCGAAGGCCCGCTCTTCTGGCGGCCCACCGGCTTGCCGTCCAAAAGCAATTCGACTTCGTCGGCATTCGAGAACACCCGCACGCGCGGCGCCGAACCGGCTTGCCAGTAACTGGCGATGAAGACCATCGGGCCGCCGCCCCACTGCGGCCCGCGCTCCATTGCGCTGCGCTGCGACCGGAAGAACTGGGCCGCGAATTTGGGCAGGCGCTCGATGCTCAGCGCGCCCGACTCTTCCAGATCGGGCGCATAGCCGCGCGCGTAATCGAACATGACCCAGTAGCCGTCGGCGAAGGCCGGCGTGGCGGCATTGTCGTCGCGGGCCTCGGCCACGTTGCGGGCCTGCTGCAGCAGGCGCGTTTCGCCCTGCCCCAGGCCCTGGCGGCTGGAGCGGTCGACCGGCTTCAGGTCGGCCCAGGCGGTTTGATTGAAGCCCGCGTTCATCGCGTAGTACTCCCAGTCGCCATATTCGGAGACGATCAGCGGCTTGGCCGGCAGCGGATGCTTGCTGCCAATGCGGTGCTGGCGCGCCTGCAGGTACAGGTCATAGGTCTGCGGCACCCAGCCGGCCGAGTGGGCCTGGTCGCCCGGGTATTCTTCGTGCACGGTCGCGTGCAGCGCCTTGATCAACGGGTCCGGCATCTGCGTTTCGTTGAGCGAACATTCCCAGGCCACGACGCTCGGGTGGTTGCGGTCGCGCCGGACCATGTCGGCGCAGGTCTGCACCACCTGGCGCGCAAACGCCGGGTCCGGGTTGTGAAACTGCCAGCCGGGGATCGCCGGCAGTACCATGAGTCCAAGTTCGTCGGCAGCACGCATGAAGGCCGGCGACTGCGGGTAGTGCGACAGGCGCACGAAGTCGAAGCCGTAGCGCTTGATCAGCAGCGCGTCGCGCGCATCGGCCTGGGGCGAAAGCGCATAGCCGACGTACGGGTATTCCTGGTGCCGGTTGACGCCGCGCAGCTGCAGCGGCGCGCCATTGAGCAGCAGCCGCGCGCCCTCGAAGGCGAGGCGGCGCACCCCGATTCGGTGCGTTACCGCGTGGGTGCCGGCGGCCGAGACGACCGTCGATGCGAGCGCGTACAGATTGGGTTCTTTGGGCGACCACAGTTTCGGCCGGTCCAGCGCGATCGACAGCGTGACGTGGCGGCGTTCGCCGGCCGCAAGGCGCACCTGTTCCTGCACCTGGCCCACCGCCTTACCTTGCCACGCCAGTGCGTGGCGCAGCGTGACCAGCTGCGCAGCGCCGGACGTGTTCGCGACCTCGGTCTTGACCTGCACCACGGCCGCCGTCTTGCCTGCTTTCGGATACGTGACGAACACGCCGCCACCGCCCGGGGTGTTCGACAGCATTTCGTCCGTGATGTGCACCGCCGGCTTGATCACGAGGTGCACGTCGCGGTAGATGCCGCCGTGCTGGATGTAGTCGAGGTCCTTGAGCGGCTTGGGACCGGTGACCGGGTTGTCCTCGTTATTGGCGCGCACGACGAGTTCATTGGCGCCACTGGAATTCAGGGCCGCGGTGATGTCGAACGCGAACGGCAGGTAGCCGCCCAGGTGCTGGCCCAGGTAGGTGCCATTCAACCAGACGTCTGCCACGTTCATGACGCCCTCGAAGCGCAGGATCGCGCGCTCGCCCGGGCGCAGCGTCACGTCGAGCCGCTTCTTGTAGAACGCCGTACCCTGCCAGGGCGACGTCGGCACGCGCGGCTCGAGCCGTGCTGCGTGCGGAAGGTCGACCCGGGTCCAGGCCCCGGCCGGCACCTGGTCGGCGCTGGCGATCTGGCGCTCATCGACGCGGTAGAACTGCCAGCCCGCGTTTAGGTTCATGTCGGCGGCATGCGCGTGGGCGAGCAATCCGAACCACAGCGGCAGCAGGCGCACGGCGGCCTTGCGCAGGCGCGCTGCGCCGGCGAAATCGAAGAAGGTCATGTTGGTGTTGTTGAAGCGACTGGAGCGGATTGCCAGTCTATGTAGATCCCGGCAGGCGTCGCAAGCGATATCGTCGCGCCGATTGAAACACTCACGGTTTTGATATTTTCGACCGCGACGCCTGAAAGCCGGGCGTGCTCAGTCGCGCGTCAAGCTGACATCGTCCAGGCTGAGCCAATCGCCTTCCTTGCCTTCCGAGTAGACGCCGACTTGAACGCTGCCGGTAGTGACCCGGATGCCCGGCAGCGTGACTTCGGTCCACTGCGCCAGCTGGTCCGGCAGGGCCAGCGCGATCGTGGCGCCGCCGTGACCGGCCGCGTACAGGCGCGCGACGCGCTGGCCGCCGCTGCTCCTGATCCACGCTTTCAGGGTGTAGCTGCCATCGGGCAGCGTCACGTTCTGGATCGCGCTGCCCATCGTCTGGCCCGGATGGCGCAGCGTCAAGGCCCACTTGCTGGCGCGGCCGCCCGCGGTGTTCATGAACGGTGCGTCACCCTTCAGGCTCGTCCAGCTGCTGACCCACGCGGCCACGCTTGTCTGGCGCACGCGGTCTGCCTCGAAGCCGGGGTTGCGCACATAGTTGTTGCCCTTGCCGACCGCCCACGTGCCCCTGGGCGCGTCGAGGACAAATTCGCTGAGCGAATTGAACCTCGGAGCCGCGCCATCGAAGGACAGCGGCGCCCAGATGTTGTAGCCGTGGCCGTTCCCGGCAAAATTGCTCCAGCGGTCGCCCGCATACAGCACCGTGGTGCCGGCGCTGCCGTGCACGGGGATGAAGAAACCGTTCTGCGACACGTGCGAGAAGTCAGCCTCGGTGCCCTCGATGATCTTCTCCGGCGTGAATGGTCCAGTGATGTTCGGCGACGTCATGTAGAAGCTGCGCGACGCGTTCCAGCCATGCAGGTCGGATGAGCAGAAGTAGTACAGGCCCTTGTACTTGAACATCGCATTGCCTTCGCGCCCGCCGGCCGGCGCGCTGTAGATGTGCGTCGCGGGTTCGATCGCCAGGTAGTCGCTCGCGCGCAGCGCCGCCACGTACAGCTGGCGGCGGTCGCCGTTATTGCTGAAGATGAGGTACGGCTTGCCGTCGTCGTCGATGAAGACGGTCTGGTCGCCCGAGGTCGGCGTGGCCACGTTATCGATGCGCGCCTGCAGCCGCTGGAAGACGAACGGGCCGGCCGGACTGTCGCTCGTGGCAAACAGCACGCCGCCGCCCGTGCCCTTGCTGCTGTACTGGGTGATCAGCACATACTTGCGGGTCTGTTTGTTGTACACCACGCCCATGCGACCGAGCCAGGCATTCGGGTCGAACTGCTGGCCCAGGCCCGCCGGCGTCAGTACGTCGCCCTCGAACGTCCAGTTCACCAGATCGGTCGACGAATACGCCGTGACCGCGCTGAAGTGCGGCTGGTCGGTCGTCGGTCCCGGCGCGCGCGCATAGGCGACCGCCTCAGCGTACTTCACGCCATACCAGTAATACCTGGCGCCGATCTTGAGGATACCGCCGCCCTGCGAGTAGATCGGTGTGCCGGCGGTGTCCTTCCAGAACACGCCATTGCGGATCGTCGTGTCGGCCCCTGCGGCGTGGAGGGGACTGCTGGCCAGGCCGATGCCGAGGCCCAGGACCAGGCAGGCAAGCGGACGGCGGAACGATTCGGTCATCGACATCTCCGGTAGGGACAGGCGGCGCGGCTGTGCCTGGCCGGGCAGTATAAGACGGGGAACGGCGTGCGAACGCGGGGCGCCGAATCAATCAAGATGCTGAGCACTCGCCGCTGGCACGGAATGCAGCCGGCGACTTCGCCCATAATGGGATTTTCGTCCCTGCAGAGTCCATCCGCGCATGCATCGTTCCCGCCTGTCGACCATCGCCGTGGCAGTGGCCACCGCCCTGGTGTTCTCCCACGCGCAGGCACAGGCGCCGGCGCCTGCCCTCGACGGCTTCACTGCCGACCCGGCGATCCGGGTCTTCGGCGATACCTACTACCTCTACCCCACCTCGGACAAGCCGAACTGGATGACCACCGACTTCTCGGTATGGTCATCGAAGGATCTGCTCACGTGGAAGAAAGAGCGCATGATTCTCGACGTCAGCCGCGGCTTGGCATGGGCCAATATCAAGGCCTGGGCGCCGGACGCCATCGAACGCAACGGTACCTATTACTTCTACTTCAGCGCCGACCACAAGATTGGTGTCGCGACCGCCACCTCCCCCATCGGGCCCTTCGTCAATGCCCTCGGCAAACCGCTGCTGGTGCGCGACGCCACGATGACCACGAACACCATCGACCCCTACCCGTTCATCGACGACGATGGCCAGGCCTACATCTACTGGGGCAACGGCGACGAAGCCAACGTCAGCAAACTGAAACCGGACATGGTCACACTCGACGGAGCCGTGCACCGCATCCCGATGAAGGACTTCCGCGAAGGCGTGGTCGTGTTCAAGCGCCAGGGCACCTACTACTTCATGTGGTCGATCGACGATGCGCGCAGCCCGAACTACCGGGTGGGCTGGGGCACGGCCGACTCGCCCCTGGGACCGGTGCGGGCAGCGCAGACCAACTTCATCGTCCTGCAGAAAAACGGACCGGCAGTCGGCACCGCCCACCACAGCGTCGTCAATGTTCCGGGCACGGATCGCTGGTACGTCGCCTACCATCGTCATGCCATCCCGGACGGCAATGGCTACCGGCGCCAGACGGTGCTGGCGAAGATGACGTTCGACGCGCAAGGGAACATCCTGCCGATGGACCCGATGCAGCCGGCCTTCCAGCCGGGTGACATCGGTGAACCCATCGTTGGCGGCAAGGGCGTGCCGAAACCATGATGACGATGCTCCCGAGCGCCGCCAGGATCGCGCTGTGCGCCCTGTTCAGCGCCAGCGTTGCCTTGCTGTCCGCCTGCAGCGCGCCTGGTACCACTGCAGCCCCCCGTGCCACGGCCGCGGCCCTGCCCAACTACCTGCTGGTGCACTTCACCAGCGAGACCGTCGACGGTGAACAGCTCTACTTCGCCACGAGCCAGGACGGCTACCGCTGGACCGACCTGAATGGCTCGAAGCCCGTGCTGCGCAGCATCCTCGGCGACGGCGGCGTGCGCGACCCGGCGATCGTCCGCTCGCAGAACGGCGACAGGTTCTGGATTCTGGCCACCGACCTGCGTATCGCGAACGGCAAAGGCTGGCCCGCCGCCATGAACCGAGGCAGCACCAAACTGGTGATCTGGGAATCGTTTGATCTGGTCACCTGGTCGGCGCCGCGCCTAGTGGACGTCGCCGGCGCTATTCCCGACGCCGGCTGCGCCTGGGCGCCGGAAGCCATCTACGATGAGGCCAGCGGCGACTACCTCGTCTACTGGGCGACCATCTCGCCGGCCGACGGCGTCACCAAGCCACGCATCTATTCGTCCCGCACGCGCGACTTCGTCAGCTTCACCCCGGCCGCGCTCTATATCGACAGGCCCGGCACAACGGGGCTGATCGATACCCAGATCGTCAAAGTCGACGATCCCATGGCGCGCTACCGCTACATGCGCGCCTCGGGCGACGGCCAGCTGACGGTCGAAGGCGCAACGACGCTGATGGGCAAGTGGGACATCCTGGGCGACCTGCAACCGCTGGGCCTGACCGGGAAGGATGTCGAAGGTCCGATTCTTTTCAAGATCGCGCAGACGGGTGAATGGGGGATGTGGGTCGACCAGTATGCCCGAAAGGGCGGCTACCTGGCCCTGGTCAGCGACGACCTGTCACGGCCCGAGCGCTTTCGCCGAGTCGCTGCCGCGAACGTCGATTATGGGCAGAGCAAGAAGCGCCACGGGTCCATCCTGAATATCACGACTGACGAATACCGGCGTCTGCAGGCACGGTGGGCGGCTGCCTCGAACAGTCACGCGAGTCCGCGGTAACGTGATGCCATCGCCATCTGCTGTTGCGCGAGCGGTTGGCTCAGGCCGGTGCAGACGCCGAGGGTTGTCGAGCAATAAAGTCTGCAACACGTTCCTCCATGAAGCAGGACGATTTCGGCTGGTGTCCGCGCAAATAAGGTTTGCCACGACTGCGCGAAGAACCATTCAAGATTGGCAGCTTGCAACAGTAAATTCTGCCCCGGCCTGCCAGCCGTGTGCATTGCCCGACAGTCTGCAGTCGACCTTGGAATCAACCTGTCGTAGCCAGATCCTAGATAGGATCCAGGTCGGATGGAAACCGACCATCGCCCAGCCACGCCTGTTGATTGAGGCCGTGCGCTTTATCTCGGCGATGCCAAGCGCGATTCATATGAGAGAAGACGTGGTCCAGTTGTATGCGTAGATCAACTTCGTGAAAGTCATCTGCTGCGTTTATCCCAGAAATTAGCGCCGTCAAGGGATCCTGGGCATCTTCAAGTTCATACATGAGCCCGGCCCACTCGACTGGTGAGGATTTTTTTCTTATCAATGGCATTCCATAAGTTTAGCCGACCAGTTTTGGGGATTCCGGACGTCTGCTTGTGGCCGAAATCGGGCGGTCGCTGTCAGGCCGGTTTCGACCCAAAGCAGATGTAGCAACATTTGTCCATCAAGCAAAATCAATCCGAAAAACTACGTCACCAAACTTCGGGACAAGCCAACATCGTTGTGCTGATACCGTCTGTTTCACGCCGCAGTCAATATGCCGATATTGAGCTTATGCATATGATCCGTAGGGGCCAATTCACAATCGAAAGCACTGCAGCCAGATCGTTTGCCAATCGATTTATGTGTTGCCACGAAAAATCAGTTCAGCTTGAAAGCGGTCCGCTCCTCGCTAGGGCATATGAACCTTAAATCGCTAACGCAACACATCTTCCCCTTACGATCTAGTTGTGGGCAGAGATAAGAAGGATTGATGATGAATGCCCTACAACCCTGCTGCCGAAAGCAGGCTTATTGCTTCAAGATGCTCTGCCGACAGTATAAGCCAATGATCAGTTTCCGACTGGAATTTCAAGAAAAATGTGTTTTTATTAATTGGCAGCTTCAATTTGTCTTCTTGGAGCTAGCGATAAGAATTTCGAGTATCTCAGTTTTCGACTTAGACCAGTCTATATTTAAAGTCTGGGATTGCCACCAGGTAACTATAGTAATCAAGCAATATAGAGTTCTGTCTGCTTCGTGAGCACCAAGTGGCACCCGGCTCTTGTGAGAAGCGGCATTTCGCCATTTCAAAAGTTCGTTAATATTGTCATTTATACGCAGTGGAAAAGGAGTGCGTTTAAATGTAATTTTTGATACTTCTTCTATTTTTTTGCCATTGAAAACTCTATCTTCCTGGATGATATTTACTATTTCACGCAACACCGGTTGCAACGAAACGGCGCCAGACTCGGCACTAATTTCTTTTATTAATTCAAACACTTTATCTGCAGGCCGCAAGACAGGCTTGGGTGGAGCAAAAATCCCATCCACCCTGCGATTTATTAGATCGAAAATTTGTCCAAGAGTAAGATTTCCTGGTGCCTGTTCTCTTAACAATGAGGTGAATATACGCTGCATATAGTCCTCGGCAATAAGCCCTAACGTACTAATACAATGCTGATAGTCGTCATTTTCATAATAATCAAGCGCTTGCAAAAATGCTGAATTCTGGAATGAATCGTTAATCACATGAGGCAAAATACCAGAAACCATTGAAAAGTACGGCTTCATTAGCGCCTCATCAGGTGCAAAAACTCGCACCAGTGTGGAATCAAAAATTGTCCCAAGTTCGCTATAAAATTCGCGCAGATTCTCCAGTGGCTCCCTGGAATTTGATACAAAACTAATTTCCCCGTTTGAGTTGGGCCCTTCCATGCAAATCACTAAACCGCTCTGAATGGCGTAAATCTTTTTCTCACCAACAGAGTGCAGATAAGAATCATAAAAAATCTTAGTGGAAAATATTTTATAGGCATCTTCATATTTTTCCTGAATCAAACCGCCATCGATTTCTTTCACCCACTCATCGGATTCCGCCAACCTAGGCGATTCCTTTCCCATTTGAGTGAGAACTATGGATCGAAATAATGCGTTTACTGAACTAATTCGAGAAGTAACCGACAATAGATGATCTCGCCTCTCTTCCGCAAGATTTTTAACAGCTATCATCTCCTTCCCCAAACCTTCGGCAGCAAGCACATCAGAAATACCAAGCTTATCAAGTATAAGCTTGGCAAAATCAGAGTCTTTTTTCCACTTTGCTTTTAATTCCCAGTAACCATTTTCGTACGGGGATAACAGGTAATCCAAGAGTGGTTTCGCTTGTGCCGATGAAAAAGCCTTCGATGACTTATTTTTCCGGGGCAATATCCCCTCTCCACGCGGCGGCTGCAAGCCTTGTGCATAAGTGAGGGCCCTCATCAAGGAAAACGTGGTTGCGGCCATTGGTTGTTTACTCCAAGTTATTAAAATTAGATAAAACGCGAGATTATTCCTTCAGCAACCATTTGTCTAGTGAAGTTTTTGAAATAGTTTTTCGAGACTCACTAGCAAGATGAAAAATCTCGCGCACGCCACAAACGTCGGCAATCGACCCAAACCAGACGGTTATCGTTTTGACGATGACGTTCTAGTAGACAGGCTAATCGATGTACAAAGCAGTTCTTTGAATGCGATTGATCAGGAGCTTGCCTGCTTTGTGTGCACGGTACAAAGCCACCTCTGGAAAGTAGCTTAGCTCATTGGGATCAGTGAAATCATTGTCCCCAAGCCTGATGCCAAGCGATTTCGCTGTCCAAGGTGGTGCTACCACTTGAGCGGCAATAAACTGATCGAAATCAGAGCCATATCGGAACGTCACCACTTCGCCTCCATTGTCCAAATTCCGAGTCGAATGGATGTCCTTAGCAGATTTTGGCGAGTAGTCAGGGGGTGCTTGTCGGTCGATCGCGCCAGTTGATATAGCCTGTTCATAGGTAGCGAATTCGAGGTCAACGTTGTTGCTGGAGATGATCAGTAGGGCCAATACGACCAAGGCAACCAGATTGAGAACGAGCAGAACGAGCCACTTAGCAAATGTTTGCATCACGTGGACTACCTCATGTACCGATTTGTTTGATGACCGCTACGGTCCGAAAGCGGCCTGTCGAGTATGCCTCAGCCTATAAGCTTTTTGCGGTTGGAACAAGCCCGGCGGAGTCGGTCGCCTTCGGCTTGTAGCAGCCTTTATTGTTCTGTGGCGAGCATCATAAGTAGTCCAAGCCACGCCAGCGCAACATACGCGAGGACGCGCATTTCACCCGGCCCGGTTTTAATAATCAACGTGATAATCCTTAGGAAACCTGGCGCCCGCAAACGCTTTTTTCTGCGTCCAATCCTGCGCCGCCGCAGTCCAGTACGAATCGGTCGCTGGCAATCCAAGCGGCAGGAAGCTGGCTGACGTGATGTACATGCTGCCGTTGTTCGAATACCAGTCGCCCAGTTCCGGCTGGGCGCCAACGAAACCGATGGTCAGAAAACCGCTCCTGGTGAAATTCGATGGCGCCGAGAAGATCCGTTCGTGCACCGCGCGCATGGCGCTGCGGACCTGCCCTTCCGGCAGCTTGGCTGGCAGTTGCTTTCTCAGCGCCAGCAAGGCCAGCGGCTGAAACGCCGCGGTGCGGTAGGTCAGCGACCGCCCGAACATCGGGAACGTGCCTTCGGGCGACACGAAGCGCTCCAGGTGTTCCGAGAAGCGCTGCATGCGCTTGAAGGCCAGTGCGCGCATCTCGTCCGGCTTGCCGTTCCAGAATGATCCCTTGTGCTGTTCCAGCACTTCCAGAATCTCGCACAGCATCGGGTGCATCACGTACGACCCGTAATAGTCGAAGTGGAAGGTTTCGCCGTCCTTGATCCAGCCGTCGCCCACGTACCATTCGTTGACCTTGCGGATGGCGACGTTCATGCGCATCGGATCGTAGGCTTCGCCGATCGACATCAGCCAGGCTTCGTTCATGGCCGCGAACAGCATCCAGTTGATGTACGGCGGCTCGATGCGTCGCAGCGATTTGATGTGGTCGACAATGCGGCGTTTGGTGGTGGCGTCGAGCGGTTCCCACAGCGCTTCGGGCGCGCGCATCAGGGCGTTGGTGTAGTACGCCGAGTCCACTAGCACCTGCCCGGGGCCCTCCCACATCAGCCGATCGGGACTGGCCGGGTCGACCGAGTTCACATAGCTTTGCCGGGCCATGTCCAGCAGGCGCTTGCGCGTGGCCCCCTCGGGCGTGCCGTCATCGGGCAGCGCCAGCCACGGCGCGGCGCCCGCGATCAGCCGGGCGAAGCATTCGAAGTAGCTGACACGCTTGTCGCGCCCGTCCCAGGTCGGGCTGACTTCGAGTTCGAACTTCCTGACCAGTTCACCCCGGGCCATGGCGGACAATACCGGCTCGGTCATCCTTTGCAGCAGGCCGGCCATGTAGGCGCGGTCGCTGGCCGGCTGTGCCGCCGGCTTGCTTGCAGCGCCTGCTTCGCCTGCGGCGGCCAGCGTGGCGGCCGAACCGGCTACCAGCGAGCCGAGAAAATTGCGTCGTTCCATCGTGTCTCCTGATCGTTATTCGTCGTTGTCACCGGGACGATGTCATTGCCTGCTTGTCGGTCACCAGCTTCTCCGCCACATACATCCGGTACTGCCGGATCCGGCCAGTCACGCCCTCGGCGCCCTGGCGCGGGGTATAGCGCGCGCCCGCCACGTCCACCTCTTGTCCCATATCCACGATCAGCTGGTGCGGGTGCGCCGCGCCGGCGCCGCTACCGCTGAACGCCGTGTGCCAGTGATCCGACGCCTGGCCGTTGATGGCGTTGAGTGCCGAGCCATCCTCTTTCTTGCGCTCTTCGCTGCTGACATACAGGATGGTCCAGGATTGCTGGTTGAGCGGCTTGCCGTCAGGGCCGAACAGTGCGATCTCGCCCACCGCCGCGTACTGCTTGCCGTCAAAGGCGCTTAGCGACTCCAGGCAGAAATGGCGGCCCCTGACCGGCGCTGCAAACCGCACCTCCTGCGTGGCGCCGCCGGGCGCGAATTGCCCTTCATGCGCTGGCTTGACATTGGCCAGCGCGGGCTTGACGGTGCTCGGTGGCCGCGGCAGGTCTTTCTCGGGGTGCAGGTCATCGAGAATCGGCTCGGCGCGCCCGGCGATGCGCGCCACGGAGGGCCCGGTCAGGTCCAGCACCACGATCTCGTTGCGTCCCTTGTTGATCCACGGGCCCGGCAGGTACATGGTCTGGGTCGGCCCGATGTTCCAGTAGCGGCCCAGGCAGCGCCCGTTGATCCACACGATGCCCTGGCCCCAGCTGGACATGTCGAGGAACGTGTCGCCAGTGCGCTTGACCTCGAAGCTGCCGCGCCAGAACGCCGGTCCCTTGGCCCGGCCCCTGGCAAACTTCAGCGGTGGCAGCACGCCGTCGGCATCGAAATCGATAGCGCGGATCTCCCAGCCTTCCACCGCCTGAGGCGCGCCCTCCCCTGCCGTGAACGTCACCGGCCCATGCAAGCCCTTGCGGTCATGCACCTCCATGCCGAAGTTTACGCGCGCGATGGTGTACAGCAGGATGTCGACCGTGACCGGCTTGGAGCGCGCCGGCAGCGCCACCGAAAAGCGGCGGTAGCGCGTGTCCATGGTGCCCACCAGCTTGCCGTCCACGTGCACCCAGGCCAGGTCGCGCACCTTGGCTGCAGCCAGCACGCCTGCCGGACCCGCTGGCAGGCGCACGCGGTAGGCCACCAGCCCGCGGCTGATGTCGTAGTGCTCGATCGGCTCCGGCGACGCGGTCTTGATGACGCGCTCGGGCAAGTTGGCGAACACCGGCGCGGTCTCGTTCAGCGCGAAGGCGTCGATGGTGATGACCGGATTGTTTGCCGGTGGCTCGGGCAAGGTTTCGCCCGGCGCGAGGAACGGGCGCATGCCCTCGCGGTAGGTCTCGAACTTGGTGCCGACCCAGCCGGCCTCGCTGATCGGGGCGTCGTAGTCGTAGCTGGTGGTGTCGGGCCGGAATGGCCGGTCGCAACCAGCCCACAGGCCGAAGGTCGTGCCGCCGTGCGCCATGTACAGGCTGAACGAGCCGTTGTTCTTCAACATGTACGCGATGTCCTGCAGGGCGCGCGCATTGTCGCCGCGCCGGTGCGGATTGCCCCAGGTGTCGAACCAGCCGGAATAGTATTCGCCGCACATCAACGGGCCCTGCTGGACCGCCTTCAGCGCCGCGAAGCCGCGCTCGGGATCGCTGCCGAAGTTGGCCACCGACAGCAGCCCGGGGATATGGGTCTTGGCAACCATATTGGTTGGATTGCACTGGAACAGTGGCACGTCGAATGTCGCGTCCAGCAGCGCCTGGCGCATCACGTGCATGTATTCCTTGTCCTCGCCGAAGAAGCCGTACTCGTTCTCGACCTGCACCATCAGGATCGGCCCGCCCCGGGTGACCTGCATCGGCCCGAGCACGCGCCCGACTTCGGCCAGGTAGCGGCGCGCCGGGTCGACAAAGGCCGGGTCGCGCGAACGCAGGAAGCTGTCGGACGGGCTTTTCTTGAGCAGCCACCACGGCAGCCCGCCCATCTCCCACTCGGCGCAGGCATACGGGCCGGGCCGCAGGATGACCCACAGGCCTTCCTGCTGCGCCAGCCGGCAGAACTCGACGGCGTCCCGCTGCCCGGCCCAGTCGTAGCGCCCTTCGCGCCACTCGTGGTAATTCCAGAACAGGTAGGCGCAGACGGTATTCAACCCCATCGCGCGGATGGCGCGCAGGCGATGTGCCCAGTACTCGCGCGGGACGCGGGCGAAGTGCATCTCGCCGCAGCGGATCTGGATCGGTTTGCCGTCCAGCAGGAAGTCCTGCGAACCGACGGCAAAGCGCGACGACGCGGCCTGCGCGACGACGCGCATCGGAACCAGCGCGCCGCTGACGGCGGCGGCCGCGCCTTGCAGAAGGCGGCGGCGGGGAATGGTGGTGGTCATGGTTATATCACTCGATATGCATGGCGCCTTGCGGCGAAAGTCCAGTGGTCAGACACCTCGCGGCCACGGTCAGCCGCCGACAAACCGGCTCATCTCGGCGGCGGCCAGCAGGAAGGCGCCGACGCCGAACGGCGCGGTCGATTCCTGGTCGACGCGCTGGCCGGGAATCGCCCGCTCACCGATTGGCTGCACGTAACCGAACTTGCCGCTGGCGGCCAGCGCGGTGCGCGACAGGAATGCCCAGCTCCTGGCCACCACCGGCGTGTACTCGTCGTGATCCAGGATGCCGTGGTTGATGCCCCACAGGTAGCCATAGGTGAAGAAGGCGGTGCCGCTCGACTCCGGTCCCGGCGCATGGTTCGGGTCGAGGATGCTGCGGGTCCAGTAGCCTGCTGCCTGCTGCGCGGGCTTGAGCGCGCGCGCCATGCGGCGGTAGCGGTCCAGCATCAGCGCGTAGGCAGCGTGATCCTTCGGCAGATCGGCCAGCACCTTGGCCAGACCCGCGAACACCCAGCCGTCTCCGCGCGCCCAGAAGTCCTTGCCGCCGTTGGATGCCTTGTGCTTTGGATAGACGTATTTGGCGTCGCGGTAGTACAGGCCGGCGTCCTGGTCGAACATCAGCTGGTCGGCCCAGACGAAGTACAGGTGCAGCTTGTCGAGGTAGCGCTTGTCGCCGGTCACCTTGTACAGCTTGGTCATGGCCGGCATCACCATGTACAGGCCGTCGGCCCACCACCAGTAATCGACGTTCGGCGTGCGCATCTGGTGCTCGAACACCTCGAGCGCACGGGCGATCTTGCGGCGGTCTTTGGCCGGATCGAGCCGGTACAGGTCGACGTAGGTCTGGAAGCAGATCTGCCAGTCGCCGAACAGCACATAGTCGTCGGTTTCGCCGTACTGGTACTTCCACGCCGCCTTGTCCTGCGATTTCGCGCCGCTCCAGCCATTGTGCTCGGCCCAGGCGCTCGAGTACTGGCGGTATCGTTCATTGCGGGTGACGGCGTAGGCTTCCATATTGCCGGTGTGGTAGGCCGCGTAGTCCCAGAACGCCCAGCTGGTGGGCTGGTGGTTGGCCTGCCAGTAGTCGTTGGCATGGGTGAGCGTTTCCAGCACTTCGATGCGGGTTGCGTTGACGCTGGTGGCATTGCGGTTGGGCGCGCCCGTGGTGCAGCCGGCTCCCAGCGCCGCGCCGCTGGCCAGCAGCGCCTTCAGGTACAGTCTTCTCTTGAACATTGGTGTTGTCATCCTCGTGGTTTCACTTGTTGAGGGCCGGCGTCCACTCCAGCACCTGCACCTGGGTCGGCGCGGCCTCTTCCACGCCTTCGGCGTCGGCCTGCCGGACACGCTGCGCGTACAGATGAAGCTCCCCGCGCTGGCGCCACAACTGCGTATCGAAGCTCGGTTCCCAGGCGCCGACCGACGATTCGCTCAGGTCGCGCACCGACCATCTGGCGCTGTCGAAATCCTCGATGCGCACCACCGAAACGCGACTGCCGCGCTCCTCGTCGCGAAACACCAGCAGGCCGGCGGCCCGGTCTGCATTCGTATCGACCATGATCTGCGGTCGCGAGATGGGAATGGCCTTGGTGCCCTGGCCGCTGAGCGAAAACGGCGTCTTGCGGAAGTTCAGGTCGAGCTGGCGCCACCCGCTGCCGGTGTGATAGACCACGTGGTACTGCGGAATCTGCCGCCCGGCCGCGCGCCAGTACGAGGCGATGTAGGGGTTGCCGCGCTTGTCCGCCGCCATCGAGGTCTGGTTGATCAATTCGCTGTTCTGCGGTATCCGCGCCGCGTACTCGGCGTTCGCGGCGGTGATGGGCAACGCATAGGGCTTGCCGGACGTGGTCTGCCACGAGCGGCCCTCGTCCACCGAACGGGCATAGGCCAGGTCGTGGTTGCTGGCGACATCGGGTGACTCACGCCACACCCACGAGACGTGGATGGTGCCGTGCTGGTCGACAAACGCCTGCCAGTAGGCATTGCGCTGCTGTTCGCCGCTGATCAGGTTACTGTGCACGCGGGTCCAGGTGGCGCGCGCCCGGTCGTAACGGTTCAGCACCATGTTGCCCCTCCCCGACCCACCGTCACGGTAAAAGAACAACAGGTCACCGCCCGGCAACAGGTGGAACTCGGGGTAGCTGACCGACCCTTCGTCCAGGCCCACCATCGGCCGCTTCTCACCCAGCGCCAGCGACCCGGGTTGCAGACTGCGGGCATAGCGCAGCGGGTCGTTGTGGTGGTCCCAGGCCAGGTGCAGAAAGCCGTCGCCGTCGACCATGATGCTGATGCTGTTGTGGGCGTCGGCGGCATTGCCGCGGTATTGGGTGCGTGCCAGCTGCCAGCGCGCTGTGCCAAGCTGGCGCTTGCCCAGGACCACATTGGCATCCTGGTCGTAGAACGCGATGTATTGCGTGTCGCCATGCGACACCAGCGAATTCTTGCGAAACACCACGGCATTGACCGAGTTTTTCGCCCAGCCCGGGCCGACCTCGACCACATTGGCAGGCCCGCCATCACCGGGCGACGCGCAGCCGCCCAGCAACAGGGTGATCGAAGCGAGAGCGGCGGAAAGAATGTGTGATGTCATGCAAGCGCAAGAAAGGTCAAGTTGCAGCCACCAGGCTTACAGGCTGCCACGCAGACCGATCTTGACCGTGCGGCCGTCGTACTTGGCGTAGTCCATCCGGGTCTTCCTGCCGCTGCCATACTGGCCGGTGGCGTCCTCGAAGTAGTCGTACACCAGCGTGTTCGACAGATTCAACGCGTCAAGGCGCAGTTCGAGCTTGTCGCTGAGCCTGTAGCTGATCGAGCCATCCAGATAGCCGCGCGCGCCGTTCCAGCGAATCAGGTCGTCGCCGTTATTGCGCGGATTGCCCGAGTGTAGCGACCGGCCCTTCTGATTGAACGAGAAACGCACGGCCAGCGGGCCACGGTCATAAAAACCGGTCACACTGTACGCATACTTCGGCACCGAATTAACGTCGATCTCGCGGCCGGCATTGGTGATCCATTTGGCGCTGTTGAACGGGTCGATGTAGGTGTAACTGGCCAGTGCGCCGAAGCCCTTGAACGGGTCGGGCAAGAAGTCGAAGTTCTGCTGGTACGCCAGTTCCAGGCCCTTCAGGGTCTGCTTGCCCGCGTTGATGGACGTGTTGAGCGTCATCGGCAGGTTCGGATCGACCCGGCCCGAGGCATCCCGGAACAACGCGCCCATGACCGTATCCGGCAGACCCAGCGCACCGAACGTGGTCTGCGTGGACACGTTCGCGGTGGCGTCGGTCAGCTCCTTCTTGAACAGCGCGGCGGACAGCAGGCTGCCCGGCTGGAAGTACCATTCCAGGCTGGTGTCGATGTTGGTCGACGCCTGCGGACGCAGGTTCGGGTTGCCTGACGTGGCGACAGGGTCGAACGGATTCGGAACAACAGTCTGGGCGGCGATGATCGACAGCGATGCGCGCGAGATGGTCTTGCCCCACGAGGCGCGCCACATCAGGGTGTCGGTCAGGTCGAACGCTGCCGACATCGCCGGCAGCACATTGCTGTACTTGCCGTGCTCTTCGTTCGGATCGTACGGCAGGTTGGGCCCGCGGCGCTTGTAGTTGCCGATGTCGGTCTGGGTTTCCGAATAGCGCACGCCCGCGTTCATGCGCAGCTCGCGCCCCAGAACCTGGCCGCGGAAGTCCGACTGGACGAAGGCGGTGCGGACCTCCTCCACGGCGGTGAAGCTGTCTGCCGGGGAAAATGTGCCATCGGGATTGAGCGCGTACGGATTGAAGTTGCCGTACGCGTAATCGCGGTTGAAGGTGGCCCAGTTACCTGGCCAGCCGGCGCCGATGTCGAGGTTATCGATCGGCAGGGTCGACGTCATGCCGGCGCGCATGCCGGCCGCACCCACCTGGTTGATCTTCGCGGTCCCGTTCGCGGTGCCGTTGCGCCGGTGGATGTCCTTGGTGGTTTCGACATACACCACGCCGCCCTTCAGCCGCCCGGTCCACTCGCCCGGCAGGTCGTAATCATAGTCGGCGATCAGGCGCGCCTGGCGGCCCTTGTCGAGTTCACGCAGCAGCCCGGTCGAGTTGGCGAAGCCGGCAAAATTGCCGGCATCGGTATAACTGGTCGGCGAGGACAGCGATGGATAGACGTGGTCGCTGCCGTAGTCGATGGTCGAGGTGATGCCGAAGATCTGGCCCGACAGTTCGGTGCTTGCGCGCTCGGCCTTGCTGGCGTTGTCGCTGATCTGGCCGGTCAGGGTCAGCTTGTCGGTGGCTTTCCACTGGGCGTTCAGGGCGTTGTAGCGAAAGCGCGTCTCGTCGGTGCTGTACAGGGCGCCGCTGCTGTAGGACGTATTGCCGAACGTGCCGGTCAGCAGGTTCGAGGACGGATCGATTTTCACGTCGATCGGCACCAGCCCGTTGTGATTATTGGTGCCCGGCGCTGCGGTGGCACGACCGGACTCGGTGGTGCGCGTGCTGCGGATCAGGGCGCCAAAGAAAATCTCGTCGCGCTCGTTCTCCAGCTTCGAGTACAGCGTATCGAACGACAGGTTCAGGGTTGGCGTCTTGTACTGCAGCGACGACACCATGCCGTCGCGCGAGCGCTCGTTGCTCGATCCATAGAAACGGTAGATGCGGGGCAGCAGCGCATTGTCGACCTGCTCGCGGGTGTAACCCGACAGGTTGGCGCGCGGGTCGTTATAGTCAAGCGCCAGCGCGAAGTTGCCGCGCACCGGCGTCTGGCTGCCAAGCGCCGAGCTGTTGTAGCCGCCCGTCGCTTCGAAACCGGACCGGTTGTTGGTGCCGCCCGAGTGCGAGCCGCCCACCAGCAGGCCCCACTGGCCCCAGGTCTTGGACATCAGCGCGAAGCCCATCGGGTCGATCTTCTTCGACGTGGTGTTGTAGCTGGCCGTGGCGCCATAGCGCACCGCGCCCTTCGGATTGTCGAACGGGCGCGGGCTCTGCAAATCGACCACGCCACCCAGACCGCCTTCGGTCAACTCGGCCAATGGCGTTTTATAAAAGTCGACGCGGCCGAACAGTTCAGACGCGAACACGTCGTAGTTGAAGCCGCGCGCCGCGCCGCCGATACCGCTGGTGGACGTGGCGTTGACCGGCGCGCCGTTCAGCGTCGTCACCGAATACGCGGTTGGCAGGCCGCGGATCGAAATACGCTGCCCTTCGCCCGAGCTCTCGTCGCGCACCAGGATCACGCCCGGCACGCGCTGCAGCGATTCGGCGATATTCGCCTCGGGGAATTTGCCGATGTCCTCGGCCACGATCGAATCCCGTACGCCGATGGCCTGCTGCTTCAGGTTCAGCGCCTTCTGCAGGCTGGAGCGAAAGCCTGTCACCAGGACGGTGGCGACGGGGGCGTCGGCGGCCGGCGCTGCGGTGCCCGCTGGCGTGACCGAGGCCGGTGTTGCATCTTCCCGTGCGTCGGCCGCGGTCTGGGCATGCGCCTGGGTACCGTAGGCCGTTGCCAGCGCGAGCGCCAGCTGCGTTACTAACATTTTCTGTCTCATCTCTCTGTCTCCGTAGGTGAACTACAGCACCCGGTGTCTTCGCACCCTGGGCATGTGGTCACGTTACCATCACGGTTTTGATTTGCAAGACGTCAAGATTTTTGGCGCGCGAAACGCTCACGCAAGTACCTGAATACGTAAGAAAAAATCACGAAATTTATATTTTCGCGGCAAGTGGTATCGTCACCACATGTCCTGCATATCTCTCTGATCGATGTACCGAACTTGCCTCCAGACACTACAATCATCGTCTCGAAATCAATGGATGCCGCATGCGCAAGCCGAGTAAATTGAGTGAAGTGGCCAAGCTGGCGGGGGTGTCCCCGATCACGGCGTCGCGGGCGATCCGCGGGGTCGGCTACGTGTCGGAAGCGACCCGTGCACGCATCATGGAAGCGGCCGCAACACTCCACTACACGCCGGACATGCTGGCGCGGCGCATGCGCGGCGACAAGAGCAACCTGATCGGCGTTTTCGTCAACAATTACGGTTCCGTGATCCTGCACGAGATTATCCGCACCATCAGCGACCATGCGCGCGCGCGCGGCTACGACCTGATCATTTTCAATGCCGAACGCTTCGCCGGTCCGGGCCGGATGGGCACCAGCGAGATGCTGAGCAAGCTGTGCGACGGCCTGCTGCTGGTACTGCCCAGCTGCGGCGACGAGTACCTGGATGTGGTCAACGAATGCCGCTTTCCCTGCGTCTTGATGAACTTCGAGGCGCAGGACATGAACGTGCCGGTGATCACGGTCGAGAACCGTATCGGCGCGCGCACCGCTACCGGGCACCTGCTGTCGCTGGGACACCGCCGGATCGCCTTCATTGCCGGCAACCCTGGTACGGGGCAGAGCGCGGAACGCTACCGGGGCTATTGCGAGGCGCTGGCCGCCGCGGGCATCGAACCCGATCCGGCTCTGGTGGTGCAAGGCGCGTTCAACCAGACCTCGGGCTATGCGGCCACCGAGCAGTTGATGGCGCTGCCCAACCCGCCCAGCGCGATCTTTGCCGCCAACGACGAGATGGCGTTTGGCGCCATGGATGCACTCAAGAGCCGCGGCCTGTCGGTGCCGGGCGATGTGTCGGTGATCGGCTTCGACGATATTCCGACGTCGAGCTATGTCTTTCCCAAACTGACCACCATGCGCCCGCCGTACGACGCCATGAGCGAGCGCGCGGTCACCGAGGTCATCGCCCTGATCCAGGGCGCCGAGATCAAGCCGGCAAAGATTCGCTACAGCCTGGAACTGGTGATGCGCGACTCAACTGCCCCGCCAGCGCGCACCTGACGTGAAAGCCTGAGGCGCTCTGGGGGTTAGAAGTATTGGCGCCAGTCGCTCAGCCAGGCAGGGAATGCGGTGGCGGGCATGGGGTTGGCGATGTGGTAGCCCTGGGCGTAGGTGCAGCCGAGGGCTTGCAGGAAGTCCCAGTCGCGGCGGGTTTCGACGCCGACGGCGACTGATTTGCGGTCCAGGCTGTGGGCCAGGCTCAGGCAGGAGCGCAGGAGCGTGCTCAGCGGCAGGCGGCGTGAGGCGCCGTCGACGAAGCTGCGGTCGATCTTCAGTTCGGTGAACGGGATGCGCGCCAGCAGCTGCAGGTTTGAGCGGCCGGTGCCATAGTCGTCGATGGCCAGGCCGAAGCCCATCATCCGCAGCCGAACCAGGCGCTCGATGAAGTCGGGGTCCGTGTTCAGCACTGACGATTCCGAGATCTCGAAGGTCACGTCGGTCGCGGCGACCCCGTGGCGCTCCAGGCACGCCGACATCTGGCGCACGAACGCAGGATGGGCCAGCGTTTCGGAGGCGATGTTCAGCGAGATCGGGATCGCGATGTCCTGGTCCTGCAGCCAGCGCTGGCGCTCGACCGACAACTCGATCATGCTCCAGTCGAGAAAGTCGATGCGGCCGCTCTCGCCCAGCGCATCGACGAACGAGGCCGGCCCCAGCACCCCATGCTCCGGGTGATTCCAGCGCGCGAATACCTCGAGGCCTTTGACCTGCCCCGTCGCCAGCTCGATCTTCGGCTGGAAGTACGGCTCGAACTGACGCTTTTGCAGGCCGATGCCCACTTGCTGGAACGTGAAGCGCGGCTCGGCTGGCGTCTGGGCGAGGCGCGGCAATGGCGTGTAATTCTCGAGCACCGGCTTGAGCGTCACGGCGGTGACCGGCCGGGCGATGGCGCCAAGCAGCTCGATGCCGAAGGCTTCGGCCAGCGTCTCGACGGAAAACAGCAGGCCTGCCGGCTGCGCGCCGGTGACGATCAGGCGCGCGCCGCACTGGATCTCGCCCAGGCGCCGCAGCAGCGTCAAGCCGTCCATGCCAGGCAAATCGAGGTCGATCAGCGCGACGTTGACGCGGGGCGTCGCACTGGCTTCCAGCGCCTGCAGCGCAGCCGCGCCGTCGGCGACGTCGGTGACCTGGCCGGCGCCGAGTTGCCCCAGCAGGGCCACCAGCGCCCGGCGTTCGGAAGGGTCGGCTTGCGCCACCAGAAAATGCAAATGCGCGATGTCCATCGTTACTCCACGTTACAAGCCGCTAGCCTACTGGATGGCGCGGACGCCGTCTATGCCTGCTGCTGGCGCAGGCCTTCAAAGAAGCACACGGCGGCGCAGGCGGCGACATTGAGCGACTCCACCTGCCCCAGATGCGGCACCGCGACGCGGTGCGTGGCCAGCTCCAGTACCTCGTTTGAGACGCCCTGCCCTTCGTGCCCCAGCACCCACGCCACAGGTAGCCGCAGGTCCAGCGTATACAGGCCTTCGGCCGCATAGCCGCTGGTGGCCAGCACCGGCACCTGCGCCGTGCGCACCAGGTCCGCCAGTTCGACGTGCTCGAAGATCTCCAGCACGAAGTGCGCGCCCATCGCCGCGCGCAGCACCTTCGGCGACCAGCAGAACGCAGTGCCGGGGCTGCAGTACACCTGCTTGACGCCGGCAGCAGCAGCGCTGCGCAGGATCGATCCGACGTTGCCCGGGTCCTGCACGCCATCGAGCAGCACGCTGGCCATCACCAGCGCCGGCGCCGTTGCCGGCTGCGGCGTGTCGATCACGAACAGCAGATGCACGCCATGCTCGACCTGGCTGACGGCGTTGAACAGCGCATCGGGCAGCGCAGTCACCGGCGCGTTCACGGCGCCGCAGCGCGCGACGATGGCCTGCACTTCCGGGTTGCCCAATGCCCCCTCGGACGCCACGCAGTGGCGTGGCGCGCCGCGCAGGTCGAGCCAGGTCTGGCACAGGTGCACGCCGTCGAGCAGGCTGTGACCAGCCTTGCGCCGCGCCTGCGAGCTGGTGGCGAGCGCCTTGATCTCTTTATAAAACGCGTTATCGCGCGAGGTGATGGTCTTCATGCGCTCACCCCATTGCCAGCCATGACGCCGAACAAATCGGTCTGCAGCATCCCACGCACCGGTGCAAACGAGCGCCGGTGCGCCGGCGACGGCCCGTGCGCGCCCAGGCGTTCCAGGTGCAGCGCGGTGCCATAGCCCTTGTGCTGATCAAAGCCATATTGCGGATACTGTTCGTGCAGCCGCACCAGCGCCGCGTCGCGCGCGGTCTTGGCCAGGATCGACGCGGCTGAAATTGCATTGACCTTGTCGTCGCCCTTGACGATCGCGTGCGCGCGCACCGTCAGCTCGGGGCAGCGGTTGCCGTCGATGAGCGCGATGGTCGGCGCGTGCTGCAGCGCCTCCACGGCGCGGCGCATCGCCAGCATGGTCGCCTGCAGAATGTTGATCCTGTCGATTTCTTCGCACGAGCATTCCGCCACTGCCCAGGCCAGCGCTTGCGCGCGGATCAGCGGCGCGAGTTCGTCGCGCCGCGCGGCGGTCAGTTTTTTTGAATCGCGCAGGCCATCGATCGGACGGCGCGGATCGAGGATGACGGCCGCAGCAAACACGGGTCCTGCCAGCGGGCCGCGCCCGGCTTCGTCAACGCCGCACACGATGTCCAGTGCGGTGAACGGCCGGCCCCTGGTGGGCAGGCCCGGATACAGATTGATTCTGGTTTTTGTCATCTACGTGTTCCAGGCGCCGCGCGCCCGATAATCTGCAGCACCGCCTGCGCGCTCTCTTCGGCGCTGTTGCGCAGCAGGCTGTGATGCATGTCGAGGAAGCGCTGCGCCAGGCGCTCTCGCCCTGCGGTGTCTTGCAGCTGGCGCCAGACGGCGTCGGCCAGCGCTTCGGGCGTGGCCGCATGCTGCAGCAGCTCGGGCACGACGAATTCGCGCGCCAAAATGTTGGGCAGGCCGATCCACGGCTGGTAACCCATGTGCCGCATGATCTCCCACGAAGCGCGCATGACCTTGTAGGCGATGACCATCGGCTTCTTGAATAGCGCCACTTCCAGCGTGGCCGTACCGGAGGCGACCAGCACCGCATCGGCGGCGGCAATCGCCGTATGCGAGCCTTCGGCAGTCACGATCAGCTCCACGCCCTGCAGGCCGGCTGCGGTGACGATCTGGTCGAAATACGCCCGCTGGCGCTCGCCGACCATGGGCACGACAAAGCGCAGGCCAGGATCGCGCGCCGCCAGCAGCTGCACGGCGCGCACGAATGGCTCGGCCAGGTATTTCAGTTCGCCCATGCGGCTGCCCGGCATGACGGTAACGACACGCGCATCATCTGGTAACCCCAGTGCGCGGCGCGCACCGGCCACGTCGGGCGCCAGCGGAATCGTCTCGGCCAGCGGGTGCCCGATATACGTCACGGGCACGCCGGCAGCGCGGTAGATCGCTTCTTCGAACGGGAAGATGACGAGCATGTGCGACACCGCGCGCTGGATCTTCTTGATGCGGCCACCGCGCCAGGCCCAGATCTGCGGCCCGATGAAGTGCACCGTCGGGATGCCGGCGGCGCGCAACTGCTCCTCCAGGCCCAGGTTGAATCCGGGGTAGTCAGCGCCGATGAAGGCGGCCGGCTGCTCGGCGATCAGCCGATCGCGCAGGCGGCTCTGGATGCCCTTGAGCTCGCGGTAGCGGGGAATGACTTCGAACAGACCGCGCACCGTCAGCAGGTCCATCGGGACGTCGCTCACCATGCCCTGCTCAATCATGCGCGGCCCACCGATACCGTGGAAGCGCGCTTGTGGCAGATGCGGGCGCAGGCCGGCCAGCAGGCGCGCCGCCAGCATGTCGCCGGACGCTTCGCCGGCCACCAGGGCCAGCGACACATCGCGGGCCGCAGTGGACGGCACGCCGTCAGCGAACGATGCCACGGCTTGCGGTGCCGAGGAAATCGCGCAGCAGGCGAATGTCGTTTGCTGCTGCCGGCAGGCGTTCTTCTTCGGCCTGCAGCGCGGCTTTCGATTCTTCGAGCGTCAGGCCGTTCCGGTACAGCAGCTTGTAGGCGCTGCGGATGCCGTCGAGCTGCTCGCGCGTAAAGCCGCGGCGCTTGAGGCCTTCGAGGTTGACGCCGCGCGCACCGGCCGGATTGCCCGATACCAGCACGTACGGCGGCACATCCTGTGTCAGGCTCGTGTACATGCCGATGAATGCGTGGGCGCCGATCTTGCAGAACTGGTGCACGCCGACGAAGCCGGACAGGATCGCCCAGTCGCCCACGTGCACATGGCCCGCGAGCTGCGCATTGTTCGAGAAGATCGTGTTGCTGCCGACCTGGCAGTCGTGCGCCAGGTGGACGTAGGCCGAAATCCAGTTGTCGTTGCCCAGGCGCGTGACGCCTTCATCCTGCACTGTGCCGAGGTTGAAGCTGACGAATTCGCGCACGGTGTTGCGGTCGCCCACTTCAAGCCGCGTCGGCTCGCCCTGCCACTTCTTGTCCTGTGGCGCAGCGCCAATGGAGCAGAACTGGAAGAACTTGTTGTCCTTGCCGATCGTCGTGTGGCCATCGATGACGACGTGCGGCCCGATCACGGTGCCGGCATCGATGCGGACGTTCGGCCCGACGATCGAATAGGCCCCGACCTCGACCGAGCTGTCGAGCTGCGCCTGCGGATCGACAATCGCGGTTGGATGGATCTTGCTCATCACGTCTCCTTACTCGGGCGTGGATGCAGCCGGTGCCGCCCCGGCGCCTTTCATTGGCGCTTCGGCGGCGCCCCGGATCGTGCACATCAAGTCGCCCTCGACAGCGACCTTGCCGTCGACCGTGGCGACGGCCTTGTACTTCCAGATACCGCGCGAGACGCGCACGATTTCCACTTCCATGCGCAGCTGGTCGCCCGGCTCCACTGGCCGCTTGAAGCGCGCATTGTCGATGCCGACGAAGTACACGACCGAGTTTTCATCCGGCTTGACGCCCATCGTCATGAACGACAGGATCGCGGCGGTCTGCGCCATCGCTTCGATCATCAGGACGCCCGGCATCACCGGCTTGTGCGGGAAGTGGCCGTTAAAGAATTCTTCGTTGATGGTGACGTTCTTGATCGCGACGATGCGCTTGCCCAGTTCGACATCCAGCACGCGGTCGACCAGCAGCAGCGGATAGCGGTGCGGCAGGTATTCCTTGATCTGGTTGATGTCGAGGGTGGTGAGTTCTGGCGTAGTCATTGTTGTTCTGTGAGGGTTTTGATGGTTTTCTCGAGCGCGCGCAGTTTTTCGCGCATCGAGCCCAGGTTGCGCACGATCGCGGCGCTGCGTTCCCATTCAGCGTTCTTGGCCAGCGGGTAAAAGCCCGTGTACTGGCCAGGTTCGAGCACCGAGCGCGATACCATGCTACCCGATGAGATATGCACGTTATCGGCGATCTCGAGGTGGCCGAGCACCATGGCGGCGCCGCCGAACGTGCAGCGGCTACCGATCTTGGCGCTGCCGGCCACGCCGACGCAGCCGGCCATCGCGGTGTGCGCGCCGATGCGGGTGTTGTGGCCGATCTGGATCTGGTTGTCGAGCTTGACGCCGTCTTCGATGATCGTGTCTTCGAGCGCGCCGCGGTCGATCGTCGTGTTGGCGCCGATGTCGACGTCGTCGCCGATCAGCACGCGGCCGGTCTGCGGAATCTTGATGTACACGCCGCCTTCGTTGGCAAAGCCGAAGCCGTCGGTGCCGATCACGGCGCCCGAATGCAGGATGCCCCGCTTGCCAATCTCGCAGCCGGCGTGGAACGTCACGTTCGCGAACAGGTGCGTGCCTTCGCCGATGACGGCGTTGCGCCCGACGTAGCAGCCGGCGTCGATGACGGCCTGCGCCCCAATCACGGCGCCGTCGTCGATCGTCACGTGCGGCCCGATGTGGGCGCTCGGATCGATCACGGCGGACTCCGCAACGACGGCGCTCGGGTGTACGCCTGCGGGCGGCACATGGTCGGTCAGCGAGGCGAAATACTGCGCCGCGCGGGCGAAGTATGCGTAAGGGTTGGTGGTGACGATGCGCGCGCCTTCATAG
Organism: Massilia aurea; assembly: GCF_024753205.1. Classification (GTDB taxonomy): domain Bacteria; phylum Pseudomonadota; class Gammaproteobacteria; order Burkholderiales; family Burkholderiaceae_D; genus Telluria; species Telluria aurea. The sequence goes on from NZ_JANUGZ010000001.1 coordinate 530,536, forward strand.
GTCGCGGCTACCGTCGGGTCGTCCAGCGGCGACAGGATCAGGGCCGCGGCCCCGCTTTGCGCCGCCAGTGCGCGCAGCTTGCTGTTGGAGAGGAAGCTGATGTGCGAAGCGCCGGCCGTGTCCAGGGGAGCAATCGCCGTAACCTCGAGGTTCGGGTCGCCCACCAGCTGTCCGCCGAAGCGCTCGACCAAATCGCCTAGTCGAATGCCCATCTCGGTCTTTCAGTGTGAGTCAAAATCGGTAAAGCAGGAAAACACTGCCGACAGATGTTACTTGTCGAGCAGCTTGAGGATCTTGTCGGTGATGTCCACGCGCGGGTTCACCCACGCCGCTTCGACCAGTACCGCATCGAGCTTTTCGGCTTCGGCGTACTGCTCCACGAGCTTGTAGGCCTTCTGTGCAATCGCGGCGCGTTCTTCGTTCTTGCGCTGCTGCAGGTCTTCCTGGAACTCGCGCTGCATGCGCTCGACGTCTTTCTGCATGTTGAACAGCTCGCGCGCGCGGCGCGTGCGTTCCAGCTCGGCCAGGCTGCTGCCTTCGGCATCGAATTTCTCGGACGCGCCCTTGAACTTGCCGACCATCTCTTCCATGGCCTTCTGACGCTTGGAGAATTCAGCGGCCAGCTTGGCGTCAGCCGCCTTGGCCATCTTGGAGTCGGTCATCAGGCGCTCGGTGTAGACGAAACCGATGCGGCCCGTCGCCACCTGCGCCTGCGCCTGTGCCAGCGGCGACGCGCACACCGCGGCCAGCAGCAAGGCTGGCGCCACGGTGGGCTTGAAGCCGTCAGGCAGCGAGGCAATCAGATTTTTCAACATAAAGTCTCTCGCAATCGTTCTTCAGGACGCAGTGGGCCGGTCAGAAACCGGTACCCATCTGGAACTGGAAGCGCTCCAGGCGGTCACCTGGCAGCGAATTCAGCGGCTTAGCATAACTCAACTTGAGCGGACCGACCGGGGAAATCCAGGACAGACCGATACCGGCCGAGTAGCGGAACTCGCCGAAGCGGATCTTCGCGTCCTCCTGGAACACCTGGCCACCGTCGGCGAAGGTGAACCAGCGCAGGCTGCGGTCGGTGCCGCTGCCCGGGAACGGGAACTGCAGTTCGGCGTTGACGATGATGCGCTTCGAGCCGCCGATCGCATCGTAGTAACGCTGGTCGACCACGCCCAGCGACGAGCTTTCGTAACCGCGCACCGAACCGATACCACCCGCATAGAAGTTCTTGAAGACCGGGTAGGCGCTGCCGCCAATGCCCTTGCCGTAGTCGAACTCGCCGCGCAGGGCCAGCGTCATCCAGCGCGTGACCGGCTTCCACCACTGGTGTTCGTACACGAGGCGGTAGTACTTGGCGTCGCCGATCGCATCGACTTCGAAGTTGGCGCGCTGGAAGCGGCCACGGCTTGGCGTCACGGCGCTGTCGCGCGTGTCGCGGCCCCATGCCACCGTCAGCGGGATAGCATTGGTGGTGGCCGAGCCGACACCATTCGAAGGGCCGCCGTTCTGGCTCACGAACGTACGGTAGATGGATGGCGACGACTCGTCGGTTTCCAGTTCGGTACGTTCCAGGCCCGCACCGAAGTAGACGGTATCGGACTCGGAGAACGGCACGCCGAAGGTCATGTTGCCGCCGGTCTGGCGCACCGTGTACGAACCGATGTTCAGCGCCGGTGGACGCGACGTGCGCAGGTAGAGCGAGAACGCGCGTGAGACGCCGTCGTCGGTGAAGTACGGATTGGTCTGCGAGAACGCGATCGTCCGGTTGTACTTGCTGGTATTGAGTTCGATGCCGACCGTGTTGCCGCTGCCGGCGAAGTTGGCCTGCGAGATCGACGCGGTGAACGTGAACTTCTCGGACTGCGAGAACGCGCCACCGATCATGAAGTTACCGGTCGGCTTTTCTTCGACGGCGATGTTCACGTCGACCTGGTCGGACGTGCCTGGCGACTCGGGCGTTTCGACCTTCACGTCCTTGAAGTAGCCAAGGCGGTCGACGCGGTCGCGCGAGAGCTTGACGCGGTTGGCGTCGTACCACGAGCTCTCGAACTGGCGGAATTCGCGGCGGATGACTTCATCGCGCGTGACGGTGTTGCCGGTGATGTTCATGTGGCGCACATAGGCGCGCTTGCCCGGGTCGACGAAGAACGTGAAGGCCACTTCGCGTTTTTCGCGATTGAGCTCCGGGTTGGCCGTGACGTTGGCGAACGCGTAGCCGAAGGTGCCCAGGCGATCGGAGATCAGCTTGTTGGTGCCTTCTTGCAGGTCGCCCACGTAGGTCTTGCCCGGCTGGAGCAGGATCAGCTGCTTGAGCTCTTCTTCGCGGCCGAACATTTCGCCTTCGAGCTTGACGCTCGAGACGGTGTACTGCTCGCCTTCGGTGACGTTGAGCGTCAGGTAGATGTCGCGCTTGTCCGGCGTGATCGACACTTGCGTCGATTCGACGTTGGCTTCGAGGTAGCCGTGATTCAGGTACCACGACTTGATCTTTTCCAGGTCGCCGGTCAGCTTCTGCTTGGAGTACTGGTCAGCCTTCGAATACCAGGTGAACCAGCCGGACGGGCGCAGCTCGAGCAACTGGCGCAACTCTTTGTCGCTGAACGCCTTGTTGCCGATGATGTTGATGCCCTTGATCTTGGCGACATCGCCTTCGTCCACGTTGAACATGATCGTGACGCGGTTGCGTTCGATCGGGGTCACGGTGGTGGTGATCTTCACGCCGTACAGGCCATGCGACAGGTACTGGCGCTTGAGTTCCTGCTCGGCGCGGTCGACCGACGCCTTGTCGAAGATCTTGGTCTGGGCCACGCCGATTTCGGACAGCGCCTTGACCAACATGTCTTTTTCGAATTCCTTGGTGCCCGTGAAGTCGACCGACGAAATCGCCGGACGCTCTTCGACCAGCACGACCAGCACGCCGTTTTCTTCTTCGAGGCGGATATCCTTGAAGAAGCCGGTTGCATACAACGCCTTGATCGCGCTCGAGGCCTTGACGTCGTCGAAGGTCTCGCCCACGCGCACCGGCAGGTAGCTGAACACGGTGCCTGCCTCGGTACGCTGGATGCCCTCGACCCGGATGTCCTTGACGACGAACGGGTTGACGGCCATGGCATTATTTGCGTACAGCGTGGCGCACAGCGCCACAACGGCGGAGCCGATCAGGCTGCGGCGAATGAACGGCAAGGCGAAACGATCTTGTTGTGATTTCATTGGCTGGATCAAAGGGTCACTCATTTGGACAACGATTGCTTGGTGATTTGACTGGGCTCCCGGGGAGCGAACCGCGGGCGGCTAGAGTAAGCGTCCCAGGTCGTTGAAGACGGCGAGCGCCATCAGCATGAACAGCAGGCCGACCCCGGCGCGCTGTGCGAACTCGACGACGCGCACAGAAACAGGACGCCCGGTCAAAACTTCCAGCGAATAATACAGTAAATGGCCACCATCCAGAACGGGAATTGGTAACAAATTCATGACGCCTAAGCTGATACTAATAAAGGCAATAAACTGTAAATAGCTGACGAGCCCAATGCGGGCGGTCTGTCCGGCGTAATCGGCGATCGTGATGGGACCCGTCACATTTTTCAGTGACGCCTCGCCGGTAATCATCTTGCCGATCATTTTCAGCGTCATCGTGGACGTTTCCCAGGTGCGCTCCGCACCGCGCGCGATGGCGTCGAACGGGCTTGACGAGACAGTCACCATCTCGGGCGCCTGCGCCACCATCGCCTTGATCACGCCGCGGCCGTTGGCGTCCGCCTCGGGCGTCAGCGACAGCGTGACGGGCGCGCCGGCACGCTGGACTTCGACCTGCAGCGCGCGGCCCGGTGCGGCGCGCACCGCGTCGATGAAAGCGATGCCATCCACCACCGGCGCACCGTTCAGGCGCAGCACGAGGTCACCGGCCTGCAGGCCGGCGCGCTGCCCTGCCCCGTCGGCGATCACCTTGTCGATGCGCGGCTGCGGGCGCCACAAGTCCAGGCCGAGCGTGGCCATCACGTCGCTGTCGACATCGAGCTTGCCGATGACGGACGCCGGCAGCACCACGGTATATGCCCCGCCGCCCGTGCTGCGCAGGTCCAGGCGCGCGTCGGTCTTGTCGACCGCCGCGTGCATGATCTGCCAGCGCAGCTCGGACCACGAGCGCACGGCGCTGCCATTGACAGCAACCACGGTCTCGCCGCCGCGCACGCCGGCGCGGTAGGCTTCCGTCGATTCGGCCACGGCGCGCAGGCGCGCCGACGGCTCGTCCACGCCATGCATGAAGAGTGCGGCCATCAGGACGATCGCCAGCGCGAAGTTCGACAGCGGGCCGGCGGCGACGATGGCAATGCGCTTCCAGACATTCTGGCGCGTGAATTCGCGCGACAGCTCGCTCTTGTCGATCGGGCCAGCGTCGGGATCGCGGCTGTCGAGGAACTTGACGTAGCCGCCCAGCGGCAGCAGCGACACCGCCCACTCGGTCTGGTCGCGTCCGAAGCGGCGCGACCAGACGACGCGTCCCATGCCGATCGAAAAACGCAGTACCTTGACGCCGCAGGCACGCGCCACCAGGTAGTGACCCAGCTCGTGGATCACGATCAGGGGGCCGAGCGCCAGCGCAAACGCCAGCACGGTGTAAAGCAGGGTCATTGGGCGGTATCCGTCAATCAGTGCAGACTGGCGACCGCATGCGCTGCAGCCTCGCGGGCGCGCGCGTCCTGGGCCAGCACGGCCTCGATCGACGGCGCCGGGCCATGCTCGACGGCGTCGAGTGCATGGCGGATGACGCGGTCGATGTCGCGGAAACCAATGCGGCGCTCGAGGAACGCGTCCACCGCGACTTCATTGGCGGCGTTGAGCAGTGCCGGGGCCGTGCCGCCGGCGCGCAGCGCGTCGAAGGCCAGGGCCAGGCATGGGAAGCGTGTGAAATCGGGCGGGAAGAACTGCAGCGCCGCCATCTGCGTCAGGTCGAGCTGGGCCACGCCGGACGCGATCCGGTCCGGGTACGCCAGCGCGTGCGCGATCGGCGTGCGCATGTCGGGGTTACCCAGCTGTGCCAGTACCGAACCGTCGACGTACGACACCATCGAGTGGATCACGCTTTGCGGGTGGATCACGACCTCGATCTGGTCGGCCGGCGCGCCGAACAGCCAGTGGGCTTCGATCACTTCGAGGCCCTTGTTCATCATGGTTGCCGAATCCACCGAGATCTTGCGGCCCATGACCCAGTTCGGGTGCTTGCAGGCTTCGTCCGGGGTCACGTCGCCAAGCGTCTCGACGGCGCGGTTCAGGAACGGGCCGCCCGATGCGGTGAGCAGGATCTTGGCCACCCCGGCTGCCGCCGGCACGCGAGCGAAAGCGGCGGGCAGCGACTGAAAGATGGCATTGTGTTCGCTGTCGATCGGCAGCAGCGTTGCATTGTGCTCGCGCACGGCGTCCATGAACAGCTGGCCGGACATGACCAGCGCTTCCTTGTTCGCCAGCAGGATCTTCTTGCCGGCGCGGGCCGCAGCCAGCGTCGGGGCCAGGCCGGCGGCGCCGACAATGGCGGCCATCACGGTGTCGGTGTCGGCGTTTGACGCGATATCGCACAGCGCCTGCTCGCCGTATTCGACGCTGGTAGGCAGGTCGGCGATCAGCGTTGCCAGGCGTGCGGCCGCGTCGGCGCTACCGACCACGGCGCGCGCGGGGCGGCAACTGCGGCAGGCGGCAGCCAGTTCTTCCACGCGCGAGTGGGCGCTCAGCGCGTACACCTGGTATTGCTCCGGATGGCGCGCCAGCACGTCGAGGGTCGAGGCGCCGATCGAGCCGGTGGCGCCCAGGATGGTAATGCGTTGCATGTGAACTTCCTTCTAGAGCCAGGTGGCGATCAGCGCCGCCAGTGGCAGGACCGGCACGAGTGCGTCGATCCGGTCCAGCACGCCGCCGTGGCCCGGCAGCAGGTTGCTGCTGTCCTTGGCGCCGGCGCGGCGTTTGAGCTGGGATTCGAACAGGTCGCCAACGACGCTGGCAACCACGATGAGGGCAATCACGGCGAACAGGCCGAGCCAGCCGAGGCCCGCCTGGACGCGCACGGCGAACGTGCCGGCGAAGGCTTCGCCGCCGAACAGGACGGTGCAGGCGGCCAGCACCAGCGTGACGAGTCCGCCGCCGATGGCGCCCTCCCACGATTTACCAGGCGAGATGCTCGGCGCCAGCTTGCGCTTGCCGAAGGTCTTGCCGCAGACATAGGCAAAGATGTCGGCGGCCCAGACGATGGCCAGCACCGACAGCAGCAGCACGGCCGAATAATTGAACAGGTAGACGATGGCCACGAAGCAGGCCACCAGCGAAATCGCATAGAGCAAGCTCAGCAAAGTGTTGGGGGTGCTCGACAGCGGCGGCAGGCCGAACTTGAGCGTCGGTGCGAAACGCAGCGCCCACAGCAGCACGCCGATACCGAACCAGAAGGTTGGATTGCCCTGCTCGCGCACGAAGAACGCGTAGGCAAAGGCCAGCGTCCAGGCGCCGGCGATCAGGAGCGCGCTACGGGCGCCGGGGTTGAACAGGCGAAAACATTCCCAGATCGCGGCGCCGAAAAAGACGCAGGCCACCACCGCAAACGCCGTGTAATTGTTGGAGTACAGAACCGGCAGCAGGACTGCCAGCAGGACGAGTGCGGTGAGAATCCGGGTCTTGAGCATTTAGTTGGTCTTCTTCGCTACTTGGGCGCCGGTCTGGCCAAAGCGCCGTTCGCGCTCCTGGTAGGAGCCAATCGCCTCGTCCAGCGCCTTTGGCGTGAAGTCAGGCCAGAAGGTGTCGGTAAAGTGCAGCTCGGCATATGCCAGCTGCCACAACAGGAAATTCGAAATGCGTTCTTCGCCGCCGGTGCGGATGAACAGGTCGGGCTCAGGCGCATACGCCATCGCCAGGTGCGGCGCCAGCATGTCTTCACTGAACTCGGTGACGCCGGGGTTGGCTTTCACCATCTTGCCGGTTGCCTGCATGATATCCCAGCGCCCGCCATAGTTCGCGCACACGGTGACCGTCAGGCGCGTGTTGCCGGCCGTGCGGCGCTCGGCATTGGCGATCATATCCTGCAGCTTGGCGTCGAAGCGGCTCAGGTCACCGACCACTTTCAGGCGGATATTATTGGCGTGCATCTTGGCGACTTCGCGCTCGAGCGCCGTCACGAACAGGCGCATCAGCAGCGAGACTTCGTCGGCAGGACGACGCCAGTTCTCGGACGAGAACGCGAACAGCGTCAGGTATTCGACGCCCCGCTCGACGCAGGCTTCGACCACGCCGCGCACGGCTTCGACGCCCTTGACGTGGCCGGCCACGCGCGGCAGCAAGCGTTTGGTTGCCCAGCGGCCATTACCGTCCATGATGATGGCAATATGGCGTGGCACGGCGGACGTGGCGGGAACGGCGGTGGTCGAGCTTTTGAACATCAGATTTCCATAAAACTGCGCCAGAGAGCTGCGCTACAGAATTGCACCTGGCATTGCGCAATTGGCCAATCATAAGGCACGCGGACCGGCCGCGGCAAGTTGCCGGGGCCGGTCCGCAGGAAAGCCCGGGGGCTCGCCGATGAAATGCCTGCTTACACGGTCAGGATTTCTTTTTCTTTTTCGCTCAGCAGCTTGTCGATGTCAGCCACGGCCTTGTCGGTCAGCTTCTGGATTTCGTCCGACGAACGGCGCTCGTCGTCTTCCGATGCGGTCTTGTCTTTGACCATTTTCTTCAGCGCTTCGTTGGCGTCGCGACGGATATTGCGCACGGCAATTTTCGCGTCTTCACCTTCGGACTTGGTCAGCTTGACCATTTCCTTGCGGCGCTCTTCGGTCAGCGGCGGGGTCGGCACACGGATCATTTCGCCCTGCGACGACGGGTTCAGGCCCAGGTCGGCATCGCGGATGGCCTTTTCGATAGCCGCCAGCATCTTCTTTTCGAATGGCTGGACGCCGATCGTGCGGGCATCAACCAGCGTCAGGTTGGCCACCATCGGCAGCGCCGTTGGCGAACCGTAGTAGTCGACCGTGACGTGATCCAGAATGCCGGTGTGGGCGCGGCCGGTACGGACCTTGGCCAGATCGGCGCGCAGGGTTTCGATGGACTTGACCATGCGGTCTTGTGCGTTTTTCTTGACGTCAGCTAAGGACATGCTGCTCTCCTGTTGTTCAGTTAATTTAGACGTGGACCAGTGTACCTTCGTCTTCACCCATGATCACGCGCGTGAGCGCGCCGGGCTTGACGATGGAAAACACCTTGATCGGCAGTTTCTGGTCGCGGCACAGTGCGAACGCGGTGGCGTCCATCACCTGCAGGTGTTTCGAGATGGCTTCGTCGAACGTGATGCTCTCGTAGCGGGTCGCGGTTGGATCCTTGTTCGGGTCGGCGCTGTAGACGCCATCGACCTTGGTGGCTTTCAGGACGATCTCGGCCGAGATTTCGGCGCCGCGCAGGGCGGCAGCCGTATCGGTCGTGAAGAACGGATTGCCGGTACCGGCGGCAAACACGACGACCTTGCCCTCTTCGAGGTATTGCAGCGCTTTCGGGCGCACGTAGGGCTCGACGACCTGCTCGATGGCGATGGCCGACATGACGCGGGCGGTGATGCCGACGTGACGCATCGCGTCCGCCAGTGCCAGCGCATTCATGACGGTGGCCAGCATGCCCATGTAGTCGGCGGTCGCGCGGTCCATGCCCTGGGCGCCGGGGGCGACGCCGCGGAAGATGTTGCCACCGCCAATGACGACCGCGATCTGCACACCCAGCTTGGCGACTTCGGCCACGTCGGCCACCATGCGTTCGATGGTGGCGCGGTTGATGCCGAACTGATCGTCGCCCATCAGTGCTTCGCCAGACAGTTTCAGAAGGACACGTTGGTAAGCTGGTTTTGTCATGATGAAGCGGCTCCTTTAAGATAGTGCTGTGGATCGAATTCGGGTCTGACCAACGCCTCGTGGGCGGGTCTCATCCGTGCCGGGACGGATGGGATTGTAAAGCGGGTACGGCGTGGGGCGCGCTACGCATGGCGGACGCGACGATTGTTGGCTCTACGCTCATCCGGAATGATAACGGAGACGCAATATGCATCCTGCAAAACTTACGTTCGGATACCAAACCAAACCAAACCAAACCGGCTCCGCTCGCTGCCCCATCACCGCACCGCCAACCATCACCGCGTGGATGGCGCAGCCATCCACCCTACAAAAACGGGCCTCACGGCCCGTTTGTTTGATTACTGCTTGTTGGCAGCCATCTGTGCTGCGACTTCAGCTGCGAAGTCGTCGACCTTCTTCTCGATGCCCTCGCCCACCACGTACATGGTGAAGCCCTTGACGGTGGTGTTGGCCGCCTTGATCATCTGTTCGATCGACTGCTTGTCGTTCTTGACGAACGCCTGGTTCAGCAGCGAGACTTCTTTCAGGTACTTCTGCACCGAACCGTCGACGCGCTTGGCGACGATGTCAGCCGATTGTGGCTGCTTGCCTTCGGCGACGGCCTTGTCGGCATCTTCCTTGGCTTTCAGTTCAGCGACCGAACGCTCTTTTTCGATCATTTCTGCTGGCACTTGCTCCGACGACAGAGCGACTGGCTTCATGGCAGCGATGTGCATGGCCAGGTCCTTGCCGACTTGCTCGTCCGCACCTTCGAAATCGACGATGACGCCGATACGGGTGCCGTGCAGGTACGACGCCAGCTTGCCGGTGGTTTCGAAACGCTGGAAACGACGCACGGTCATGTTCTCGCCGATCTTGCCGATCAGGCCAGTACGGACGTCGTCGAAGGTACCGCCTTCGTGCGGCAGTGCTGCCAGTGCAGCGACGTCAGCCGGGTTGTTTTCAGCGACCAGACGTGCTGCCAGGTTCACCAGCGCCAGGAAATCGTCGTTCTTCGCGACGAAGTCGGTTTCGCTGTTGACTTCGACGAGCGCGCCGACGTTGCCCGAAATATAGGTAGCAACAACGCCTTCAGCGGTCACGCGTGCCGATGCCTTCGATGCCTTGCCGCCCAGCTTGACGCGCAGGATTTCTTCAGCACGACCCATGTCGCCGTCGGCTTCGGTCAGTGCTTTTTTGCATTCCATCATTGGTGCATCGGTCTTGGCGCGCAGTTCGCCAACCATTGCTGCAGTAATAGCTGCCATAGTGTGTTCTCCTAAATGTGTATCCAGGGGTGCAGTCCGCGAATGATGTGCGTTCTGCAAGTATTTAGCTTAAAAAAAGGGGGGCTCGACAGTACGGCGCCCCCTTCTATGTGGCAGCAGGCACATGGCCTGCCATCACTTATGCCTGCTCGGAAACTTCGACGAAGTCGTCGCCGCCGGCTGCCTTGACCATGTCAGCCAATTCGTTGGTCGCGCTGGCGCGGCCTTCGATGATCGCATCGGCAACGCCGCGTGCGTACAGGCTGATGGCTTTCGACGAGTCGTCGTTACCCGGGATGATGTGGGTCACGCCTTCTGGCGAGTGGTTGGTGTCGACGATGCCGATGACCGGGATGCCCAGCTTGCCGGCTTCGGTGATCGTACCCTTGTGGTAGCCGACGTCAACGACGAAGATCGCGTCTGGCACGCCGCCCAGATCCTTGATACCGCCGATCGACTTTTGCAGCTTGATCATTTCGCGCGAGAACATCAGCGCTTCTTTTTTCGACATCTTCTCGACCGAGCCGTCTTCGACCAGGACTTCCATTTCCTTCAGGCGCTTGATCGACGTCTTGATGGTCTTGAAGTTGGTCAGCATGCCGCCGAGCCAGCGCTGGTCGACGTATGGGACGCCGGCGCGTTGCGCTTCAGCTGCGATGATGTCGCGAGCCTGACGCTTGGTGCCGACCATCAGGATCGTGCCGCGGTTGGCGGAGATCTGCTTGATGGTTTTCATCGCATCCTGATACATCGCCATGGTTTTTTCCAGGTTGATGATGTGGATCTTGTTGCGATGACCGAAGATGAACGGTGCCATCTTTGGATTCCAGAAACGGGTCTGGTGGCCGAAGTGAATACCGGCTTCCAGCATTTCGCGCATAGTAACGGACATGTAATTCTCCAGGGTTGGGTCTTGAATGTGGCCAGTCACCAAGCAGGCACCCTTTTAGGGCCACATTCGCGATTTCTATCAATTAAAAAACTTTATTTTTACAACGTTGCACGATGTGAATCCGAGCAACCCGAGATTCTAGCGGAATTGTCAGCATTATTCAAGCGTGCAATCGCAGCCGGGCCAGGCGGCGCGTTGCCCCAGGCTCTTCCCCTGCCTTACAGCAGTGACGCGACATCCCTTATAATGGCGGCCATACTGCCCCGACCATTGCCACCCCGGTCGCCGGGCGCTCACCCGATACCACGCAGGATACGACTCTCCTATGGCCACCATCATCAAGACCCTCGAAGAAATCGACGGCATGCGCGTCGCTTGCCGCCTCGGCTCGGAAGTGCTGGACTATATCACTCCGTTCATCAAGCCCGGCGTCACCACCGGCGAGCTCGACCGCCTGGCCTACGAATACATGGTCAACGTACAAGGCACGATCCCGGCCACGCTCAACTACGCCCCACCCGGCTACCCGCCGTTTCCGGGCTCGATCTGCGCCTCGCTCAACGACGTGATCTGCCACGGCATTCCGGGCGACCGCGTGCTCAAGAGCGGCGACGCGCTGAACATCGACATCACGCCGATCACCAAGGAAGGCTTCCACGGCGACAACAGCCGCATGTACCTGGTCGGCGAACCGTCGATCATGGCGCGCCGCCTGTCCGAAGTTACCTTTGAATGCATGTGGCTGGGCATCGCCGCCGTCAAGCCGGGCAAGCACCTGGGCGACATCGGCTACGCGATCCAGCAGCACGCCGAAAAGAACGGCTATAGCGTCGTGCGCGAATTCTGCGGCCACGGCGTGGGCCGCTCGTTCCACGAAGAGCCGCAAGTGCTGCACTACGGCCGCCCGGGCACGCTCGAAGTCCTGCAACCCGGCATGATCTTCACGATCGAGCCGATGATCAATGCCGGCAAGCGCGACATCAAGGAAATGCCGGACGGCTGGACCATCAAGACGAAAGACCGCAGCCTGTCGGCGCAGTGGGAACACACGGTGCTGGTCACCGAGACCGGCGTCGAAGTCTTGACGCTGTCGGCCGGCAGCCCGCCGCCGCCGGCGATCGCCCTGCCGCTGCTCGGGCCGGACTTTGTCTGGTCTGCGCCTGCCCCTGCCGCTGCGGCGGCATAAGGAGCCGCCATGGGGCACGCCGAACACCTGGACACCGTCCGCACCACGCTGCGCCAGCGCCTCAAGAATGAGCGCCAGCTCGTGTTCCAGGCGTTCCACGAAGACGGCATGCCCGAAAAACTGCTGCGCAACCTGCGCCAGGTCGTCGATGCGGTCTTGATCGACGCCTGGCAGGCGGCCGGCCTGCCCGCCGGCACCGCGCTGGTGGGCGTGGGCGGCTACGGGCGCGGCGAGCTGTTTCCATATTCGGACGTCGACCTGTTGATCCTGCTGGCCGCTCCACCGGACGCAATCACGCAGGCGCGCCTCGAAGGCCTGGTCCAGCTGTTGTGGGACCTGGGCCTGGAGATCGGCCACAGCATCCGCACGGTCGACGAATGCCTGATCGAATCCGCAGCCGACATCACGGTGCAAACGAGCCTGCTCGAAGCGCGCCTGGTCACCGGCAACGAGCCCCTGTTCGACACGCTGCAGCAACGCTACCGCGAGGCGCTCGACCCGCAGGCGTTCTTCCGGGCCAAGACGGCCGAGATGCGCCTGCGTCACGCCAAGCACGAATACACGGCGTTCGCGCTCGAACCGAATGTCAAGGAAAGCCCGGGCGCGCTGCGCGACCTGCAAGTGATCATGTGGGTGGCCAAGGCCGCAGGCCTGGCCGACAGCTGGGGCCAGCTCGCCACGCGCGAGCTGATCACGCGCATGGAAGCGCGCCAGCTGATGGAAAAGGAAAGCGCGTTCAAGGACATCCGGATCCGCCTGCACCTGCACACCAAGCGGCGCGAAGACCGCCTGGTGTTCGACGTGCAGACGGCGATCGCCAACACGCTCGGCCTGGTCGAGACGGACGATGGTCCAAACGTGCGTCGCCCGAGCGAACTGCTGATGCAGCGCTACTACTGGGCCGCCAAGACCGTCACGCAGCTCAACACGATCCTGCTGCAGAACATCGAGGCCCAGCTGTTCCCGCAGCCGGCCGTTGCCTTCCCGATCAGCGCCCATTTTTTGCAGATGGGGAACCTGATCGACATCGCGCAGGACGACACGTTCGAGCAGACGCCTACCGCGATCCTCGAACTGTTCGTCGTGATGACCGAGCGCCACGACATCAAGGGCATGACGGCGCGCGCTACCCGCGCACTGTGGCATGCCCGCACCCAGATCGACGACGCGTACCGCGCCGATCCGGTCAACAAGGCGCTGTTCCTGCGCGTGCTGCAGGCGCCGCGCGGCATGGTGCACGCGCTGCGCCGCATGAACGAATTCGGCATCCTGGGCCGCTACCTGCCTGCGTTTCGCAAGATCGTCGGCCAGATGCAGCACGACCTGTTCCACGCTTACACGGTCGACCAGCACATCATGATGGTGGTGCGTAACCTGCGCCGCTTCACGATGCCCGAACACGCGCACGAATACCCGTTCTGCAGCCAGCTGATCGCCGACTTCCGCGACCGCTGGGTGCTGTACGTGGCCGCGCTGTTCCACGATATCGCCAAAGGGCGCGGGGGCGATCACTCCAAACTCGGCATGGACGACGCGCGCCAGTTCTGCAGCAGCCATGGCATGACCAAGGCCGACACCGAACTGGTGGTATTCCTCGTCGAGCAGCACCTGACGATGTCGCAGGTCGCGCAGAAGCAGGACCTGTCCGATCCCGACGTCATCGCGGCGTTTGCTGCGGTGGTCAAGGACGAGCGCCACCTGACGGCGCTGTATCTGCTGACCGTGGCCGACATCCGCGGCACCAGCCCCAAGGTCTGGAACGCGTGGAAGGCCAAGTTGCTGGAAGACCTGTACAAGACGACGCTGCGCGTGCTGGGGGGCGAGCCGCATTCGGCCGACCGCGAGCTGCGCGCGCGCCAGAAAGAAGCACTGGCCACGCTGCGCCTGTTTGGCCTGCCGGTCGACGCGCACGAAGCGTTGTGGAAGCAGCTGGACGTGGCGTACTTTTTGCGCCACGACGCCTCCGACATCGCCTGGCAGACGCGCGCCCTGCACGACAAGGTCGACAGCGACAAGCCGATCGTGCGGGTGCGTCTGGCGCCGATCGGCGAAGGGCTGCAGGTGGCCGTGTACATCAAGGATCAACCCGACCTGTTCGCGCGCATCTGCAGCTACTTCGACCGCAAGGATTTCTCGATCCTCGACGCCAAGATCCACACGACGCGCCACGGCTATGCACTCGACAGCTTCATGGTGGCCGACGAACACTTCGCCGGCAGCTACCGCGACATCATCAACCTGATCGAGCACGAACTGAGCGCGCTGCTCGTGTCGCAGGAACCGCTGCCGCCGCCGTGCCGCGGACGCCTGTCGCGCATGTCGCGCACGTTCCCGATCACGCCGACGGTCGAAGTGCGGCCTGACGAACGGGGCCAGTTCCATGTGCTGTCGATCGCCGCCAATGATCGTATGGGCCTGCTGTATGCGGTATCGAGCGTGCTGACGCGCTACCGCATCAACCTGCACACCGCCAAGATCATGACGCTGGGCGAGCGCGTCGAAGACGTGTTCCTTGTCGACGGCCCCGCCCTGAACAACCCGCGCATCCAGGTCCAGCTCGAAACGGACCTGCTCGACGCGCTCAAGATCTGATTTACTCCTTCACCGAAAAGCTTTGACAATGACCGAACCGCTCCGCCTCTCCAAACGAATGTCCGAACTGGGCCTGTGCTCGCGCCGCGAAGCCGATGAATGGATCGCGCGCGGCTGGGTGCGGGTGGATGGCCAGGTGGTGTCGGAGCTGGGCAGCAAGGTGCTGCCGACGCAGCGCATCACGGTCGAGCGCCAGGCCGCCGCCGAGCAGTCCAAGCGCGTCACGGTGCTGATCCACAAACCGGTCGGCTACGTCAGCGGCCAGGCCGAAGACGGCTACACGCCGGCCGTTGCGCTGATCCGGCCCGAGAACCGCTGGGCCGACGATCCGTCGACGGAGCAGTTCCACCCGACCCAGCTGCGCAGCCTCGTGCCCTGCGGGCGCCTGGACATCGACTCGGTGGGCCTCCTGGTGCTGTCGCAGGATGGCCGCATCGCCAAGCAGCTGATTGGCGAGACGACGTCGATCGAGAAGGAATACCTGGTGCGCGTGGAGTACACCAAGCCTGGCACGCTGCCGGACAGTGAACTCAAAAAGCTCAAGCACGGCCTGTGGATGGATGGCAAACCGCTGCTGCCGGCCAAGGTGCGCTGGCAGAACGAGGACCAGCTGAGCTTCACGCTGAAGGAAGGCCGCAAGCGCCAGATCCGGCGCATGTGCGACATGGTGGGCCTGAAGGTACTGGGCCTGAAGCGCGTGAGGATCGGCCGCGTCAAGTTGGGTGACCTGCCGGTTGGGCAGTGGCGGTATCTGACGCCGGAAGAAGGGTTTTAAGGCCTTCGGATTCTATCGCGGCCGTTCTGGCTGTAACGATCACCGCGTGGGCGGCATAGCCGCCCACCCTACGGCGCATTGTCATCAACCGGCGCATTGACGTAGGGTGGACGGCTGCGCCGTCCACGCGTTGGATGTTGGCCGCGGCGATATCGCGCCGGGTGTTCCCACAACGGCCACGTTACGGCAATGGCGCGTCCTCGGCCACCAGGCCCTCAGTGCGCAGCGCTTCCCAGAACGCTTTCGGAATCGCCATCTCCATCAACACCGCATTCCGTCGCAGGTGCTCCGGGCTGCTGGCGCCCGGGATGGTGGCGGCGACCACCGGATGCGCCAGGCCGAACTGCAGCGCGGCCGCGGCCAGGTCGACGCCGTGGTCGACCGCTACTTTGCGCAAGCGGTCGCGCTGCGCCAGCTTGCCCGCATCGGCCGGACCGTAATCGTAATTCGGCCCGCCCGCCAGGAAGCCGGAGTTGAACGGTCCACCGATGACGACCTTTGCGCCGCGCTCGGCGCACAGCGGGAACAGTTCGGCCAGCGGCGTCGTTTCCATCAGCGTGTAGCGCCCGGCCAGCAGGAAGATGTCGGGATCGGCATCGCGCAGCGCGCGCAGGCACGGCTCCACCGTGTTCACGCCCAGGCCCCAAGCCTTGATGACGCCCTCCTCGCGCAGCTTCGTCAAACCCTCGAAGGCGCCGCCCGGACCGGACGCGATCCGGTAGTAGTGGTCGAACTGGTCGCCGAACATGTCGGGCGACAGGTCGTGCACGTAGACGATGTCGATGGATGCCAGCGCCATGCGCTGCAGGCTGTCTTCCACCGAGCGGCGCGCACCATCGGCCGTGTAGTCGATCACCCGCTTGAAGGGCAAGGCGCCGACGAACGGCGCGGCGATTTCGCCCGGCGTGGATGGGGCCAACAGGCGGCCGACCTTGGTGGAGAGCGTGTAGTCGGCGCGCGGGCGGCGGCGCAGTGCGTGCCCGAAGCGGTGTTCGGACAGGCCGGCGCCGTAATGCGGCGCGGTGTCGAAGTAGCGGATGCCGGCGTCCCATGCGGCATCGGCGGTCGCCTGGGCTGCTTCGTCGCTGGTAGCGTGGTACATGTCACCAAAGCCCGTGCCGCCCAGGCCCAGGCGGGTGATCGGTTGATAGCGTTGCGTCATGGTGTGTCCTTTGTGCATGAATCAGACACAAATTCTGCCTGACGCACGCGGACCCCGTCGCACAGCAGGCTAGCGCCGGCGCCGTTCGATCTGCACCAGCGCCGCGCCCAGCACCTCGAGGTCAACCGGTTTGGCGAACAGGTCGTGAAAGCCCGCGGCGCGTGCTTCGGCGCGGTCTTTCTCCTGCGCGTAGCCGGTGACCGCGATCAGGATCGCATGATCGGTCCCGGGCCTGGCGCGCAGCGCCCGTGCCAGCTCGAACCCATTCATCTCGGGCAGGCCGATATCGAGCAGGCACACGTCCGGCTCGAACGCCGGCAGCGCTTCCAGCGCGGCGCGCGCCGAATGGGCAACCGACACCGTGTGGCCCAGCGTCTCGAGCAGCAGCGCCAGCGTCACGGCGGCGTCTTCATTGTCGTCCACCACGCCGATGCGCAGCGCGGCCGGATTGCCCTGCGGCGCATCGGTCCCGATAGCCGGCGCGGCAACGCCCGCGCGCGAGGACAGCGGCAGCGTGACCCGGAACGTGCTGCCGCAACCCGGCCCATCGCTGGCGGCAGTCACTTCGCCGCCATGCAGCTTGAGCAGGCTGCGCACGAGCGCCAGGCCGATGCCCAGGCCGCCCTGGCTGCGATCCAGCCCGCGCGTGCCCTGGGAGAACAGGTCGAACGCGCTGGCGATCAGCTCGGGCGACATGCCGATGCCATCGTCGCGAATCGTCAGGTCGATCAGCGCACCGCGCGTGGCCAGGCGCACCTCGATGCGCCCGCCCTCGAGCGTGTACTTGGCCGCGTTGCTGAGCAAATTGGTCATGACCTGCACCAGACGCTTGCGGTCACCCACGACCAGCGCCGGCGCCGGCATCGCCTCGAGCACCAGCCGGTGGCCATGCTTCTCGATCAGCGGCCGTACCTGTTCGACCGCGTCGGCCAGAACATCCTTCAGGTCGAGTTCGACGAATTCGAGCTCCACCTTGCCGCGCGTGACGCGCGACACGTCGAGCAGGTCGTCGATCAGGGAGGTCATGTGGCCCGCCTGGCGCGCGATGATGTCGGCGGCGCGCTGCACCATGCTTGGCTGGAGCTCGAAATTCGACAGCATCGTGGCCGCCGAGACGATCGGCGCCAGCGGGTTGCGCAGCTCGTGCGCCAGCATCGCCAGGAATTCATCCTTGCGCTGGTCGGCGCGGCGCAGCGCTTCGTTCAGCGCTTCCTGGTCCGTCAGCGCCCGGCGCAGTTCGATCTGGCTCATGACCTGGTGCGCCATTGTCGTGAGCATGAACTGCTGCTGCTCGGTCAACCCTTCCGGCCGCGGTTTCTTGTCCAGCACGCACAGGGTGCCGAGCGGCACGCCGTCGCGCGTGCGCAGCACGGCGCCGGCATAGAAGCGCAGGCCGCCATCGGCCGTGACGAGCGGATTGCAGCTGAAGCGGGGATCGTCCCGGGTGTCGGGCACGATCATCTGCTCTTGCTCCAGCAGGGCGTGCCGGCAGATCGAGTTATCGAGCGGCATTTCGCGCGTGCCCAGGCCGATCTCCGACTTGAACCACTGGCGTCCGCGCGCGATCAGGTTGACGGCAGCAATCGGCGCATCGAGCAGCTGGCTGACCAGGCGCACCACGTCATCGAAAGAGCGTTCCGGCGGCGTATCGAGGATGCCGAAGGAATCGAGGACGGCGAGGCGTGCATCTTCATCGAAGTTGGCGGAATTGGACGTCATCGCGGGAAAGCTTCAAGTGGCACGGTAAAAGGAAGCCGGCATCGGCAAAGGGGAAAGCATGATCGGCAGGCCAGGCCTGCCAAATGGCTACCCATTATAAATACCAAACCGCTCCCCTGCATGTGCATGGCGTCCACGAAACTGTGCATGCCCGCGTGACAGGCCGCTAGTTGCGGTTGCGATCGGCGAGAAACTGGATGGCGCGGGGATGCTGCGGGTTGGCGAAGAAGTCGCCGGGCGCGCCCTTCTCGAGGATTTTACCTTCGGCCATGAACCAGATGCGGTCGGCCACGTCGCGCGCGAACCCCATCTCGTGGGTCACGCAGACCATCGTCATGCCTTGTTTTGCCAGCGTGCGCATCACCTGCAGCACCTCGCCCACCATCTCCGGGTCGAGCGCGCTGGTCGGCTCGTCGAACAGCATGATCGACGGCCGCATGGCCAGCGCGCGGGCAATCGCCACGCGCTGCTGCTGGCCGCCCGACAGCGCGTCAGGATAGGCGTCGGCCTTGTGGGCCAGGCCCACCTGGTCGAGCAGCGCCATCGCCTGTTCCCTGGCGTCGGCCTTGCTGGCGCGTTTCAGCTGCACCGGCGCCAGCATGCAGTTCTCGAGCGCCGTCAGGTGCGGGAACAGGTTGAATTGCTGGAACACGAAGCCGATGCCGGCACGCAGCGCGTTCACGTCAAAGCCTTTGGCGTGGATATCGCGCCCGTCGATGGCGATGCGGCCACCGTCGATGTCTTCGAGCCGGTTGAGCGTGCGGATCAGCGTCGACTTGCCCGAGCCCGATGGCCCGCATACGACCAGCACTTCATTTTTTTCCACGCGCTCGGTGATCCCCACCAGCGCGTGATATTCACCGTAATACTTGTTGACGTTATCGAGAACGATCATCGTTCGCTTCTTTCAGAAATTCAGTGCGCACCGACGGGCCGCCGCTGCAGGCGCCGTTCGAGCAGGAAGGCCAGGCGCGACAGGCCGAAGCACAGCAAAAAATAGGTCAGCGCCAGGATCAGGTACACCTCCACCGACCGGGTAAACACGAGCGTGTTGATCTGGGTGGCGATGAACGAGACTTCCGAAAGGCCGATGATGTAGCCAAGCGAGGTCGCCTTGATCGTCGAGACCAGCTGGTTCACGATCGACGGCAGGCCGTGACGCAAGGTCTGCGGCAGCACGACGTGGCGCAGCGCCTGGCCGTAGCCCAGGCCCAGCGAACGGGCGCTTTCCAGCTGCCCTTTCGGCAGCGCGCGGATGCCCGCCGCCACGATCTCGGCCAGATACACGCTGTCGAACACTACCAGCACGATCAGCATCGTCGCGGCCTGCGAGGTCTTCACGCCGGTCACCGCCGGCAAGAAGAAATACACCCAGAACAGCACCAGCAGCAGCGGCACGGCGCGCACGAGCTGCACGAACGCGCCCACCGGCAGGCTGATGGCGCGCCGGTGGCTGACGCGCGCGATGCCGAGCATAAGACCAAGCGGCATGGCCAGCACCAGCGCGGCGCCGGACAGCAGGATGGTCAGCACCAGGCCGCCAAGCGGGCCGTCAGGGTATTGGCCGACCAGGAAGTACAGCCAGTAGGTATCGATCAATTCCAGCATCGGGACACTTTCATGGTCAGCCCGCCGTGCGCACCGGATAGCGGCGCTGGAACAGGTAGGCGGCTGCCGAAATGAGCAGCGAGACGGTCAGGTAAGCCAGCGTGGCGAAGGTGAACGCTTCCAGGCTGCGAAAGCTCGCCGTCTCGACGCGCGCGGCCTGGTACATCATCTCGGCTGCGCCGATCACGGTGGCCACGCTGGTGTCCTTCCACAGATTGACCGTCTGCGACAAGAGCGGCGGCACGGAAGCGCGCAGCGCCTGCGGCAACAGCACGAGGCGCACCGCCGCGGCGCGCCCCAGGCCCAGCGAACGGGCTGCTTCCAGCTGGGTCGCGGGCACCGCGCGGATCCCGCTGCGGATATCCTCGGCCATGTGCACGCCGCTGTAGAGCGTGAGCGCAATGACGGCGCACACCACTTCGGGATTGTTCGCGTACAGGATCTCGCGCAGTCCCTCGGGCAGCAGCTCGGGGAACGCAAAATACCAGAACAGCAGGTGCGCCAGCAGCGGCACATTGCGGATCGACTCGACGAGCGTCGTGCCAATCGCGCGCAGCAGCCTGGACGTCGAGGTGCGCATCACCGCCACCAGCGCGCCGAATGGCAGCGCCAAGGCGAAGCTGATCACGGTCAGCTGGATCGACAGGATGAAGCCCTGCACCAGCCAGTCGTGGTACTCGCCGGATTGCAGGATGGTCGGATCGAACAGCGCCAAGGTCAGATCTTGTCAGTGCTGATCTTGAAGGTCCGCTTGGCGATATTGGCGCGCGTACCGGGGCCATACCACTTGACGAACAGGTTTTCGGCCGCGCCATTGGCTTCGAGCTCGCGCAGCGCCTGGTCGACGACCGTCTTGAGGCCCGCCTCGCCCTTGCGCAAGCCGAGCGCGATCGGCTCGACGCCGATCGATTGCGGCAGGATCACGAAGTCTTTCGCGGCCGGGCCCAGTTTGCCGTAGTCGGCCAGCAGCGACGACTCGTCATTGACGTAGGCTGCGCCCTTGCCCTGGCGCAGTGCCTGGAACGCTTGCTGGGTATTCTCGAAGGTGACGATGCTGGCCGTTGGCACGGCCTTCTTCATATTGGTTTCCTGGGTGCCGCCGCGGACCGTGACGACCTTCTTGCCCGCAAGTTGCGGCAGCGCCGTGATGCCACTGCTCTTGCGCACCATGACCTTCGAACCGGTGACGAAGTGCGTCAGCGCGAAGTCGACCTGCGCTTCGCGCTCCTTGTTGTGCGTGAGCGTGGCGGCAAGGATGTCGACGTGGCCCTGCTGCAGCTCGGGGATGCGGGCCGACACGGCCAGCTGCTTGAACACCGGCTTGACGCCGATTTTCTTGGCCACGGCGGTGGCGACGTCGATCTCGTAGCCCACCAGTTGGCGCGTCTTCGGGTCGATGAAGCTGTTCGGCTCATCGGTGCCAAGCACCCCGAACACGATCTGGCCTTTTTTCTTGATGTCGGCCAGCTGGTCGGCTTGGGCCATACCCATGGTAAGCGAACTACCCAGCGCAACGGCGCACAGGATGAGGGAACGGCGGTTGATCATGCAAAAATCTCCAGCAACAATATTCGATGATCGAAGTATAGAACAAACAGTTATATGGAAAAACGAATTATTCGCCATAAGATAATACTGTTTCGCATATATGAACCAATCCAAGCCCGATGAGGCGTGCGACTGATCCCACGCAATATTGTCATAATGACCCGTCACAAATGCGGAACACCCCATGCTGCTCGCCACCTACAACGTCAACAGTATCAACAGCAGGCTGGACGCCCTCTTGCACTATCTCGAGGAGCGCCAGCCCGACGTCGTGTGCCTGCAAGAACTCAAGGCGCCGCAGGAGAAATTCCCGATCGCGGCGATCGAGGCGGCCGGCTACCACGCGCTGTGGCATGGCCAGAAAAGCTGGAATGGCGTCGCGATCGTCACGCGGGAGCCGGCGCAGGAAGTGCAGCGCGGCCTGCCGGGCGACGACGCCGACGAGCAAAGCCGCTACCTCGAGGTGGCGTACCAGGGCATCCTGATCGCCTGCCTGTACCTGCCAAACGGGAACCCGGCGCCTGGCCCCAAATACGATTACAAGCTGGCCTGGATGGAGCGCCTGCGCCTGCGCGGCCTCGAGCTGCTGGCCGCCGGCGTGCCGGCCGTGCTGGCCGGCGACTTCAATGTGATTCCGACCGAGCGCGATGTCTACAAGCCAGAACGCTGGGTCGACGACGCGCTGTTCCGCGACGAGACCCGCGCTGCGTTCGGGCGCCTGATGGAACAGGGCTGGCTCGATTCGCTGCGCGCACTGCATCCGGACGAGACGATCTATACATTCTGGGATTACTTTCGCAACGCGTTCGGGCGCGACGCCGGCCTGCGCATCGACCACCTGCTGCTCAGCCCTGCGCTGGCGCCGGCACTCAAGGCGGCCGGCGTGGACAAATTCATGCGCGGACGCGAAAAGCCCAGCGACCACACGCCGACCTGGATCGAGCTCGACCTGAGCAAAATTCCGAACAAATCCGCCTGACCCAATTCACGACGGCGCCCCCATCCATGCGCCGCGACCACCACCATAAGGAATCCTCATGAAAAAACTGCTCATTCTCGCCGCCGCCCTCGCCCTGCCGATCGGCGCGCAAGCTGTCTCGATGCCAGGCTTTTGCGCCAAGGGCATCGGCTCGGCCGAAGCCAAGGTCTGCGGCCATCCCGGCTCCGCCGAATCGGAAGGCCTGATCTACGCGATGTACCGCGCAGCGCTGGAAAAAATCGATGCTGGCGCCGGCAAGACGCTGCAGGAACAGCACACCAAGTGGTGGGACGGCGTCAAGCAGTGCGCCGATGCCAAGGACATGACCACCTGCATCAACAATGCCTACGGCACCCGCGCCATGCAGCTGCAGACGGCCTACAAGGTCACCAAGGCCAAGGGCCCGGTGAAGTACACCTGCAGCGACAAGAGCAAGATCACTGCGTTCTTCCTCGAAACCACGCCAGCGTCGATGGTCGCAGCGCGCAACAAGGAACACGTGCTGCTGCGCGGCGAGCCAAGCGACAACGGCGTCGCCTACGGCAACCGCGGCGAACAGTTCAAGGAACAGAATGGCAAGGTCACCATCAAGTGGGGCGAGAACGCCAAGGAACTGAGCTGCAAGAAGGCGTGATGAGCGCTTGACCCCGCGCTGCGGGATGCTTGACGAAGGGCGAACATGCGCTATGCTGTTCGCCCTTTCTTCATCTCGCCGCCACCATGCTTTCGCCCGAACAGCTTTTCGGCTTTCTTGCCGCCGCCATCCTGATCACGCTCTCTCCCGGCCCCGACAACCTGATGGTGCTCAGCACCGGCATCGCCAAGGGGCGCCTGCGCGGCATGGCCTTCGGGCTTGGCTGCGCCTTCGGCTGCCTGAGTCACACGCTTCTGGCCGTCGTTGGCGTGAGTGCGCTGATCGCGGCGTCGCCGACGGCGTTCACGGCGCTCAAGATCGCCGGTGGCCTGTACCTGATCTGGATGGGCTGGGGCGCGATTCGCAGCCGTGGCGGCGCGCGCGTCTCTGGTGAGGGCTTATCGAACGAACCGGCGCGGCGCCTGTTCGCCAAAGGCCTGGTGGCTGCGGCGATCAATCCGAAAGTGGTGCTGTTTTTTCTGTCGTTCCTGCCGCAATTTGTCGTTGCGGCGCGCGGCGACGCCAATCTGCAGATCGGCGTGCTGGGGCTGGTCTTCACGCTGCAGGCGGCCGTGATCTTTGGCCTGCTAGGCTACTTCTCGGGCACGATCGGCGGTTGGCTCAATCGCACCCCCACGGCCGGCATGTGGCTCGACCGGATCGCGGGGGCGGTGTTCATCGGACTGGGGCTGCGCTTGATCGTGGCCCGGTAGTCACTGCATCGTTATGCCGACGGCTCGTGGATCGGGCAGCGGTTGAACTCCGAACGGAATTCGCGCGACGTGGCCATCACCTGGCGCCGCGCGCGGTTGACTGACCCGAGCGGGCGGTGTTCGACGAGGCAGTTCCACTGGTCGTAGGCGATTTCATCTTCCAGCTTTTCCAGCGACGCATCCCAGCTTGTTTGCGGTTCGAGGCGCACGCGCGCCACGGCGATGAACGGGCTCAGTTCCTGTGGCCATTCGACCGAGGCATCCTCGATCGGCATCTTCTCGACATCGACGTTCAGCTGCACGCGCAGCTCCCACTCGCCACCCTGCGACGCGAAGTGCGAGCCGATTGCGTGACGCTGGGCGTCGTCTTCGGTCTTGATCGATGCGCCATCGAGCGCCAGCAGTTCAGGCGCGACGGGCGCCAGCGACAGCTTGGCCATGTACTGGCCGTACAGGTACGGCGTCTGGCTGAAGTAGGTTTCGCCCAGCGGATGGTGCTGCGGCTCGCCGCCCAGCGCCTTGAGCATGCCGCTCTCGCCACCGACCGCTTCCAGTGCATTTTCAGCGGTGCGCAGCACGGCCGAGATGATCTTCTTGCCGGTTTCCGATGCGTTGGTCGTCGCTGCCAGCATCTTCACGCTCTTGAGGAACCCTTGTGGATCGGGCGCCGAAAACACCGGGCCATTCACCATCAGGAAGTCCTGCGAGTTGCCGCTCTTGGCCGAGTCGAAGCGCTCACCCGGCACGTTCAGCACTTTCATCGCCACGGCGCGGTGGGTGGAGACGCCATCCGGCAGCTGCTCCGCCGGTGGCGACGACCATCGCAGCAGCACGTCATAGGTGCCGGCCTTGCCGAACAGGCCCTGGGCCAGTTGCGGCGGCAGGTTGTCCAGCACGGTCAGCTTGCCGCGCACCAGGGCGTGGCCCTTGGCGTGCACGGCGCGGCTGGCGTGGCCTTCGGCATCCGCCACCTTCTTGGCCATATTGGCAAACACGGTTTGCAGCGCGTGGATGGTCTCGGATTCGTCGAGGCCGACGTGTTCGAACTCGCTGCGAAACACGAGGGGATTGGCTGGTGCGGTGGTCGTCATTGGGGGCTCCTGAAATGAAGCCTCCAATGTAGCGAACTTCGCCCATGCGCGATGTTCGCCAGACCACCATTCCGACTACGCGCCATTACAGCGTGACCACCACCTGTGCCGCCTGGCTCGCCTTCGCCGCAACCGGCACTTCCAGCAGATGCTGCTGGGCGTTGAACACGAAGCGCACAGCGCGCCCGTCCACCGTCACCGCCCGCGGTTTGGCCGCGACGTTGTGTACCTTCAGCGAAAAGCCCCGTGGGACGGCGGTCATGGCCTTGCCGGTTTCGGTGGCAAAGCCGATCTCGAGGCGCCCTTTGCCGTCGGCCTCACCCAACTTGCTGGTGAAGCGCACGATCTCGTACTTGCCCGCCGCGAAAGCACCGGCCGTCTCGCCATCGTCGTCATACAGCTTGCCGCTCGAGGTCTTGACCGAGGCATCGTGGTAGTAGTGCAGATCGATCTGACGGCCCGTGTAGTCGCGCGTGGTCTGCACCACCTTCGCCATCGGCACGAACGCGCCGGCGCGCACGTATACGGGGATATTGGCGTCAACCGGCCGCACGGTTTCGAGGATGCCGCCCTTGTGCGCCTGGCCCGTATGGAAGTCGAACCACACGCTGCCCGTGGTCGGGAAGTACACCTCGGCGCGCGTGGCGCCCGGCTTGACGATCGGCGTGACGAGGAAATCCGGGCCCCACAGATAGGTCGACGAGCGCTCGATCGGCTGGGCCGGATCGGTCTCGACGAACATCAGGGGGCGCATCAACGGCATGCCGGTCTGCTGGTTGTCGAACGCGATCGTGTAGTTATACGGCAGCATCGCGTAGCGCAGCCATACCGCTTCGCGCGCCAGCACCTTGGTGCGTTCCGAGCGCAGCACGGGTTCGGACGCCACCGCCTCTTGCGCATGCGGGCGGAAGATTGGCTGGAACACGCCGTACTGCAGCCAGCGCACGTAAAGTTCATCGTCGAGCACCGCGCCGGCAAAGCCGCCCAGGTCCGAGTGCATGTACGCCAGGCCCTGCATGCCCATCTGCAGCGAGATTTCCATCTGCGACTGCAGGCCACCCCAGCTGCGGCTGACGTCACCCGACCACGGGATCATGCCGAAGCGCTGCGAGCCCGAGTAACCGGCGCGCATCAGGATGAATGGGCGCTCGGCCGGGAATTCACGCTGATAACCTTCGGCGATCAGGCGCGCCCAGTCGTGGCCATAGACGTTGTGGACCTGGTCGGCCGTTCCGGTGCCGTGCACCAGGTTCGACGGATGCAGTTCCGGCTCGCCCAGGTCGCCCCACCAGCCCGTGACGCCGCCCTTCTTCAGGTCGCGGTAGATGTTCCACCACCAGTCGCGCCCTTCCTTTTTGTACAGGTCGATCAGGCCCGTGTTACCGAAGTAGAAGTCATACGTGGCCGGCTTGCCGGCGCCGTCCAGCGCCAGCACCTTCTTGTCGACGGCTTCCTGCCAGCGCTTGGACGTGGTCAGCACGAACGGTTCGGTGATGACGACCGTCTTGACGCCCTTGGCCTTGAAGTCGGCCATCATTTTTTCGGCGTGCGGGAACGTGTCGCGGTCCCAGTCCATATTGCCCATCGTGCCCTGCACCGTCTTGCCGAACCAGTACAGATCGAGCACGACGGCGTCGAGCGGAATCTTCTCTTGCGCGAACTTGTCGACGATGGCGCGTGTCTCGGCCTCGGTCTTGTAGCCGAAGCGGCTGGCGAAGTTACCAAAAGCCCAGCGCGGTGGCAGCGGCTGGCGGCCCGTCAGGTCGGTGTAGCCGGTCATGACAGCGTCCCAGGTGTCGCCCGCAACGACCTGGTACGTCTTGCGCCCGCCGATGACTTCATAGCGCAGCGTGCCGTCCTTGCGGCTGTCGAAATCGAGCCAGCCGACCTGCGGATTGTCGAAGTGGATCGCGTATTTTTTCGACGACAGCGCCACCGGAATCGTGAAGTTGAGGAGCTCGGAACGTTCGGCGTAGCCATAGTCGGCCTTGTTGTACAGGCGCAGGCGGTTGCCGCGCCGGTTCATGCCGAGCGCACGCGCCCCGCCGCCATACAGCGCCTCGCCGTCGTCAAGCCCGAATTCGATGGTGTCCATGCCGTCGACGCGGCCAAAGCCGCGCTTTTCGGCCACCAGCGGTTTGCCCTTGTACGTATACGCGATGCGAAACGGCTTGCGCTCGATCGTGACCGCGATGCCGTCAGTGGCATACGTGATGCGCGCGCCGTCGTCCTTGAAGCTGGCCGGCGCCTGGACCGGGGCCAGGATCACCGCGTGCGAAGCGGGGTCCAGCTGTTCGCCGTTCGGGATGAAGGTGGTTTCGACGATCGCGCTCGAATATGGCTTGATCAGGTAGCGCCCGTCGGCCGTCGCGATCTCGAGCGTGTTGCCGTTCTGCGTGACGCTCTTGAACTGGCGCTCGGCGTTCTGTGCGAACGCGAACGTGCTGGTGGCCAGTGGGAGTGCGGTGATGCACAGGGCAAGGCGGGCGATCGTGGCTGTTGTCATGGCGTGGTTGTCGTTATGTCAGGTTGTGCGGCTGCAGCCGAAGCATGACAGATTTCGAGTATCACCAACAGCCTTGCCCTACATGAAACCTGAAGACCGTTCGCTGCCTGGCCGGTACCGGGCCCACGAGAGGTGTCAGCACCATGCGCGCCGACCGGGCTGCACGCTTCATCCGGATGGCATAGAATCGTCGGATTTTGCGCGCCGGCCTGACCGGGGCGCAGTCGCAGAGGACTTGTATGGACACGACACTCGGGCGCCCGGTCAGCCAGACCCGCTCATTCGCCACGATCGCGCTGATCGAGTTGTGGGAGCGCTTCGGCTACTACGGCATGCAGGCGCTGATCGTCTACTTCATGGTGCAGCGCCTGGGGTTCGACGACACCCGCGCCACGCTAGTATGGGGCGCGGCCGCTGCCCTGATCTACGTCGCGCCGGCGATCGGCGGCTGGATCGGCGACAAGGTGCTCGGCACGCGCCGCTCGATGGTGATTGGCGCCATCATCCTGTCGCTCGGCTACGCGCTGATGGGCATCCCGACGACCAATACCTGGCTGACCTTTTCGGCGCTGGGCGTGATCGTCGTCGGTAACGGCCTGTTCAAGCCCAATACCGCCAACCTGGTGCGCAAGATCTACGAGGGCAACGACTCGAAGATCGACAGCGCCTTCACCATCTACTACATGGCGGTCAACGTCGGCTCGACGGTGTCGATGCTGGCCACGCCGGCGATCAAGGACCACGTCAACGCCAACTACGCCGGTGAACTGGGCTGGCACGTGGCGTTCGCATTCTGCAGCGTCGGCCTGTGGGTGGGCCTGATCACGGTGGGGCTGCTACGCCGCACGATCGGGCATATCGGCTCACCGCCGGACAACTTGCCGCTCAATTGGGGCAAGCTCGCGCTGGTGCTGGGCGGCGGCGTGCTGGCCGTGATCGCATCCGCCTTCATCCTCGAATACGGCTGGCTCGCGCGCCTGTTCGTGTATCTGGCCGGGCTGGTCGTGCTGGGCATCTTTATCCACCTGATCCGCACCAGCCAGGCCAGCGAACGCTCTGGCCTCGTCGCCGCGCTCGTGCTGACGCTGCAGACGGTGTTCTTCTTCATCTTCTACCAGCAGATGTCGACGTCGCTGTCGCTGTTCGCGCTGCGGAACGTCGACCTGGACTTCAGCCTGTTCGGCAACCACCTGTTCACCTGGTCGCCGGCGCAGTTCCAGGCGCTCAACGCCATCTGGATCATGCTGCTCAGCCCCGTGCTGGCCTGGGTCTACACGCGCGCCAGCAATGCCGGGCGCGATTTGTCGATTGCCGCCAAGTTTGCGCTGGGCTTTGCCGTCGTCGCGGCGGGCTTCTTCACGTACGGCTTCGCTGGCGCCTTCGCGGTCAACGGCCTGACGTCGTCGTGGATCATGATCGCGGGCTACGGCCTGTATTCGCTGGGCGAACTCCTGGTGAGCGGCCTCGGACTGGCGATGATCGCGCGTTACGTGCCGGCGCGGATGGGCGGCTTCATGATGGGCGCCTACTTCGTGGCGGTGGGCATTTCGCAATACCTGGGCGGCCTGGTGGCCACGATGGCCAGCGTGCCGCAAGGGATGACTGACCCGCTGCAAACGCTGCCGATCTACACGAGCCTGTTCAACAAGCTGGGCCTGGCCGCCATCGCCTGCACGCTGATCGCGCTGGCCGCACTGCCGCTGATGCGCCGCCTGACGGCCGAGCACCACACGCACCGCTAGGGTTCTTGTAAGATGGCCGGATTGCTTCTTTTCCGATCCGGCCATCATGTCTTCCAATTCCCTCG
Source organism: Massilia aurea (assembly GCF_024753205.1). Lineage (GTDB taxonomy): Bacteria > Pseudomonadota > Gammaproteobacteria > Burkholderiales > Burkholderiaceae_D > Telluria > Telluria aurea. The sequence continues at coordinate 559,856 of NZ_JANUGZ010000001.1, forward strand.
ACACCAACCTGCAGGTCGCACAGCGCGTGCACGCCATCGAACCGTTTCGCGTCATGGAGATGGTCAAGGCCGCCGCGCTTTTGCGGCGCGCGGGCCACGCCATCATCAGCATGAGCGTCGGCGAGCCCGATTTTACGGCGCCCGACATCGTCGCCGATGCAGCCGTGGCCGCGATCCGTGGCGGCGTCACGCAATACACCGAGTCGCTCGGACTGCCCGAGCTGCGCGCTGCGATTTCTGGCCACTACGCCGCGACGCAGGGCCTGGACATCGATCCGCGCCGCATCGTCATCACTGCCGGTGCCTCGGCCGGCCTGCTGCTGGCCTGCGCCGCGCTGGTCGGCCAGGGCGACGAGGTCCTGATGCCCGACCCCTCTTACCCGTGCAACCGCCATTTCGTGACCAGCTTCGGCGGCACGCCGATCCTGGTGCCGGCCTCGTTCGAGGACCGCTACCAGCTCGGCGCGCACCATGTACACGAGCGCTGGACGGCGCGCACGCGCGGCGTGCTGGTGGCCTCGCCCTCCAACCCCACGGGCACGTCGATGACCCCGGCGCAGCTGCGCGACATGCTGGCCGCCGTGCGCGCACGGGGCGGCTTTGCCATCGTCGACGAGATCTACCAGGGACTGTCGTACGACCACGTGCCCGTCAGCGCGCTGGCGCTGGACCCGGATGTGATCACCGTGAACAGCTTCTCGAAATACTTCAACATGACCGGCTGGCGCCTGGGCTGGCTCGTGGTGCCCGACAGCCTGGTACCCGTGTTCGAGAAGCTGGCCCAGAACCTGTTCATCTGCGCGCCGACGATCGCCCAGCATGCGGCGCTGGCCTGCTTCCAGCCCGAAGCGCTGGCGATCTTCGAAGCGCGCCGCCAGGAATTCCAGCGCCGCCGCGACTATCTGGTGCCGGCCTTGCGCGAGCTCGGGTTCGGGGTGCCCGTAATGCCCGACGGCGCGTTCTACGTGTACGCCGACATCACCGCGCTCGATCATCCGCTGCGCGGCGACAGCGCGGCGCTGAGCATGGCGCTGCTCAATGACGCGCACGTGGCGATCGTGCCGGGGGACGATTTCGGCGTGGCCGCACCGGCGCGGCATGTCCGTTTTTCGTATGCGACGAAGTATGAGCGGATCGAGGAAGCGGTGGCGCGGCTGGCGCGTGAGCTGCAGCGCTGAACGCCCGGGACCATTGGAGTCAATCGCTGCGACCACGTTGTCAAGATGGGCTCGAGACTGCCGTTCTCGAAATAAACGGATCACATCCAGCTTAAATGATATTAAAGAATTGAGATCAGCTCGCCCTTTCTGTCTCGCAAGAATAATTCTTCTTAAGAGCGATTGTTGACGCCAGTAAGCACCTTGATCTTCCGTCAACGATATAGATGAGCAAAACAAACCGGAAAATGGATTGCTGAAATTATTTGAGAGTATTTGACTTGGCAGACGACCTATACTTGCGAGTCTCCCCCTCGCCAAATACGACATGAAAAAACTAATTTTCTTCACAACTACTATTCTTGCAACGAGCATGGCGGTTGCACTCCCCTACCAGATCACTCGAGAAGCTGAACTTGTGTCTGGCGGTACGAATGTTGCGGAACCAGGCACGAGCACTAATCAAGTGGTCACGCGCACGACGGATGGCATATACACTTGGTGGGTAACAGAAACCCAATCAATGCAACCAGGTTCTTACACAGTGTACGCAAGGATAGCCTTGGCGCCCGGCGTAACAACTCCGAGGAACTTCGGATTTGGCGCTTATTATAATGAAGTCAATATCTCAACTCAACAAACGCTCATAAGCAATAAAGCCTACAAGTGGGTTATCGTCGGCAGCGTTGATTTAAAGGAAGTTGGCAAGCAACTAAGAATATCCGACTGGTCTGCAGCGGGTCTCGCAGTGGACAAAGTAGCAATATTAAAGGATATTTCTATCGAGGCTGAGGCTGCTGCAGGTGGCACTGTTATAACTGATCTCAATGCATCCAATCAAAAGGCAGTGACTTCCACAACAGTAGGAAATTATGTCTGGTGGCTTCCAGCGACTAACGACATGCGATCCGGCGATTACACGGTTCACGCCTCACTTTCTTCCGCAGATGGCGCATCTCATGCATTCGGCGGACATATCGTCTTGAATGGGAATGAAACCCCTGTTGTCACACGTGTAGTAAGCAATACCGGCTATCAGTGGTACCCATTAAATAATTTCGTCTACACCGGCCCTAGCCAGTCCGTGCGATTCAGCGACTACTCGGATGCAAAGTTGAAGGTCGATCGTATTAAATTAGTCCGGTCTACTCCCTACGATGAAAATTCGACGCTGCAATCGTTGTTTGCGGGCGGTCGTACTGCATTGGGCGATCGAGAACAGGTAATCTGGCGTGGATCACTGACAGATCGAAAACTGAAAGATCCGGGGCGAGTTGCTGTCGTACAGGTTAATGCGAATACCGTGTACGCTTACTTCCGACAAGAAATAGATTGGCGACAAGGACAGACCAAAACCGAAAACAAGTTTGATCTGTTCATGGCAGTATCCAACGACGGGGGGAGAAACTTTACTGTCTCTCCAACACCGATTATTACTAGAGCTGGGACTGGACTAGACGTTCTTGTGGACCCGAGTGTTGTCAGACGCCCAGACGGCTATTACATGGTGTTCGAGGGCGGTGGGAACGGGTGTACCTGGACATCACGATCTGCGTTTTCAGCTGATGGCGTCAACAACTGGCAATTCCGCAATACCCCTGTTTGCACAACAAACTATGATATTAGCGGCAGTGTGCCAAATTATTTTGTTGACGTCGAGAATGGGAATCAATATCTCCAATGGGTAAGCGTTGACACTGTTTCCCTTATTGCCCTGCAGTATCAGGCGACCATTAGTAGCCTTTGGACGGGAACATTGAACTTTTCAAACACCTCCGCGATGCAGCCTTATGCTTTACCGCGCTCATCGCCTGGGCAGTGGGACTATATCAATTCCGGTTCAGGTTCGGTCATGTACGAGGACGGCCACTATTATCGGGTTTACGAAGGGGCCACAAGCAGTGAATGCAAAGGCCAATGGGGGCTAGGGATTATGCGAACTGCTACCCCAAGTACATTATCCAGCTGGACTCGATCAAGTCACGGGCCGTATTTGCAGGCTGCTAAAGCAGATAATTGCTGGATGCAATATCCTGTGCTTGCAAAGATCAATGGCTCGACCTTCCTTTACTATAATTACGGTATTGAAAATTGGGTTGATGAGCAGACTGGCAACTACAATACGCTCGCCACATACCGCCACAAGTTAATCCAAAACTAGACTTCTTCCGGTTTATTCCAGCTTGCAGCCAACCAAGCGACAAGCTGGTTTACGCGACGCTGAGCATTGCGCTGCTCAATGACGCGCATGTGGCGATGGTACCGGGCGACGATTTCTGCGTAGCAGCACGATGTCGGCATGTGCGTTTTTCGCATGCGACAAAGTATGCGCAGATCGAGGAAGCCGTGGCACGGCTGGTACGGAAGCTACATGGCTGACCTCTCGTTACCAGTGGTGCAGCGCCGACCGCAGTTTTCCGGTTGTAGCGTTCGATGCCTGCCTTGCAGCACCGTCGCCGTCAACCCTCGGACACCGGCGCTTCTGCGACCAGGTCGATGAAGGCACGCAGCGGCGCCGGCATGCGCCTGCTCGGGAAATACAGCTTGGGGCCATCGAAGCGTTGCCACCACGTTGGCAGGACAGGCTCAAGACTGCCGTTTTCGAAATACGGATCGAGCCAGTTCCTGAAAGTGCAGATCAATCCATGCCCGGCGCGCGCCAGTTCGATACCGGCAGCGGCTGCATCGACACCGATGATCAACCGGCTCGCCGGATCGACGGTGATTTTTTCGCCGCCGCGCTCGAAGTCCCAGGCAGTGAGCGCGCCGCTGGCAAAGCGCAGACGCACGCACTGGTGCGCCATGACGTCGCGGGGATGCGCGGGGTGGCCATGCGCCCGCAGATACGATGGCGCCGCAGCCAGCGCCAGCTCCTGGTAGCGGGGACCGATGGGCACCGCAATCATGTCCTTCGCAAGATGTTCGGGATAGCGGATGCCGGCAGCACAACCCTGGGCAATCGTATCGGTCAGCCGGTCGTTCACGACCAGTTCGACGCGTACTGCAGGGTGCGCGGCAAGAAAGCGATCGATCAACGGCGGCAGTATGTCGACCATGACCGAACCGGCCACATTCAGCTTCAGTAGCCCGGTCACCGACGTCGACGCGGTGCTGATCTCCTGCAAGGCGGCGCGCGTCTGGGACAACAAGGGGCTCAGGCGGGCTTCCAGTTCGCGCCCTGCTTCGGTTGGCGTGACGCTGCGCGTGTTTCGGGTCAGGAGGGGCAAGCCAAGCTGCTTTTCCAGACGCGTGATGGTGTCGCTGACATTCGACGGCGCCAGTCCCAGCCGTTTGGCGGCGGCCCGGAATCCCTTCGCATCGCACACCGCAATAAACACGGAAAGATCGTCCAGGGATGGCTCACGATTGTTCTTCATGGCGATCAGTCTATTCTGAAACCACCGTCTTATCAAACTGGCTAAGCGCTACTACACTGGTTTGTGCCGAATACGACCGGTCACCAGACGGCGAACGCCGGCGTTCAGTGATCGCTGGAGCGAACGTGGAAATAGCGTCGTCCGACTGGTTAATCCGTTTTCGAACCTTTTGAAAGAACCCCATGCCAGCATCCCACGACGCCATGTCGACCAACCCAACGAGCCCGTTCACTTCATGGCGAGGCGACCACGTCGGACTGCGCGTGCCGGACTTCGATACCGCTGCAGCCTGGTACACCGGCACGCTCGATTTCCGCCTGATCCGCACGATGGCACTGGGTGAAAAGACACTGGCTTTTCTCGCACCTGCTTTTGACGACAGTTTTCGCATCGAGTTGATTGCCGGTCCCGGCTGCGCGCCGCGTCCCGCGTACGACCAGCTGATCGATACCCATGCGGTCGCCGGATGGCACCATCTGTGCCTGCGCGTCGAGGATGTCGATGCCGCGATCGGTGAACTGAAACGTCGTGACGTGAGGATTGTCAGCGAACCGCGGGACGCCCCCGGTCTCGCACTGCGGTTTGCGTTTTTCAGCGATCCATGGGGCAATCTGATCGAACTAACGCAGCCGCTTCTGAACATTACAGCTATAAATTAACCCGAGTTTCCGGGTCAGGGCATGGGTTCCTTCGCTCTGACAAATATCCGTTACCTCGTATTTTCCAGCATCTTGTTTCGAGGTGAGACTGAAGAAACTACAAGCCAGCCGATAAAGGAAATGCCACGCTGAAATCCAATAAAACACATCATATACAGCAGCCACTGTGAAGCCGTGTACGGATGCTCGATGCCTGCGCTGCGCAAGACATACAGTGTCAGGATTGCTGCAAGCGCGCCAATCGGTAGCGAATACCACCATTGTCTTTCAAGTTTCGATGTCATGTTCGATGTGGAAGTTCGCGGTAAATTTGGTGGTGATTGCCATGTTCGTGTGTCTGTATCCGGACATGAACCGGCAATGCAAACAGCAAGCGTCAATGGTTGCTCAGGCTGCAGTCGCTTCGAGTACTTGCGCGCATTGTCAACCGGCTGGGCTGAGCATAGCCGAGAGCCGTGGCCAACTTAGTCTCAGAATGTCACCGAGAGCGCAATTAAATCCAGAGCAACTCCCTGCCGGCCAAACCATCGAAGCGTTGAAACATAACCGGTCCAGAATCGGTACAAAACCGATCGGGTAAAACGTCAAGGCGTAACAAGTGCCTTATCCGCGAAGTGCCGTGGGCGAATACAAGCCGACAGCAATGCCACCCCCGCAAATGCAGCGAGCGCAACACCGGCGCCCCACCCGCTCAACAATGCGCCAAACAATGGCGATCCCGCGCTCTGGCCCGATGCGAGGATCAAAAATGGCATACCCAGCCCCAGGTCGGGCCGATCCGGAAGCAGCCGGATGCCCTGGATCAGAAACGCGCCGGACGACGTGATATATGAAGCGCCGAATAGCGCCACGCTGATAAAGGCGAATGCCACCGAGATCGACGTGAAGGACAGGCCAATCATCCCCGCCGCCATCCCGGCCAAAGAAATCCAATGAACCCGCACGAGGCCGAACCGCTGCACGAAAACGCCCGTCATCGCGCCGGCGACGCCGGCCAGACCAAGCGCCACCCAGATCCAGGAGATATCGGTTTGCGTGAAGTTGAATTCATAGCGCAGCAGGCTGCCGCCGAACGTCCAGATCGCGGTACTCGACAAGGCCATCAAAAAGCTGCCGGTGCAGAGCGCCAGCATGCCGGGGCGCTTGAAGATGGCGAATGAGATGGCGAATGACATCGGCTCGCTCGCGGTGCGTTCGTGCGTCGCTGGCACGGCATACAACATCCACACCGCGACTGCGCCACTGATGACAGAAAACAGGATATACAGTTCACGCCAGCCACCGAATGCGAGCAGGCTCGCCAGGCCTGACAATACGATGCCCGCTGCGGTGCCCGCATTGATGATGGCGTTGGCCTTCGGCCGGTGGGCATCGTCAAATTGCAATGACACCGCCGTCGCCAGTGGCGGCGAGGTCAGGCCGGTACTCAGGCCTGCCAGCGCAACGCCCAGTCCCAGGACTACCCCGCTCGTGGACAACGTGATGATGACCATGCCGATGGTCGACGCCAATCCGGCGCCAACGGCAATCGCCCGTGGCGAGCACGCACGGTTCAACGCGAAGGTGATGCACACGCCAATGCAATACGCGACGAACGCGCTGCTGCCGATCCAGCCCGTGGTGCCGATGTCGAGGGATAGCTCAGAGCGTATCTGCGGCAGCAGCAGCCCGAAGGCAAAGCGCGCCAGCCCGTACGAGACGGCAGTGAGCGCGAAAGCCGCTGCCAACAGGTTGACGTTATGCTTCACTGCGCTTGCCCCCATGGGCCATCAGCGATGCGGCGGCAGCCCTGGCAGCACCAATTACCGCCGTGTTATCCAGACTGGCGATGGCCGTGGCGCCTTCGAACAGGATCCAGATCTGGGAAGACAACAGCGGATCGTCATGCCCCAGCGCGTGCTTGACGCGCCTTGTAATCTCCTTGAAAAACGCGGCTTTTTGCCCGCGCACCAAGGCCACGATGTCATCGTTGGCGCCCCGGTACTCATTGCCAGCACGCAGCAGCAGGCAGCCCGAAGCACCAAACTCATTCGACCATTGTTCGAGCGTATCGAACAGCGATTCGACGGTACCGATCGCTGCATCGTCGTGCTGCAGGAGCGCCATGAACGCCGCATGCCGCGATTCGAGCGCTGCGATGACCAACCCGTCACGCGAACCGAAGTGCTTGTACAGGGTACGAGTCGAGGCGCCGACGCTGGCGCCGATGTGATCGACGCCGATGCCGCGCAAGCCTTCCCGCGCGAACAGCTGCGCTGCGGATGCTGCCATATCAGTTTTCTTGTCCATGGCCCGAGTGTACAACGATCGTTGTACATATCAAGCGTGCAGAGTCTGCACGTGATTCGTCTCATGATGCATGGAGAGTGAAGTCTATTTACGCTGAGGCGGCAGACACGCCAGCCAGCGCCTCGACGAGCGTGGCCGGCGATACCGGTTTGATCAGGTAGCGATCGAAGCCGGCAGCCAGCGCTCGCGCGCGGTCACTCGGTTGGCCATAGCCCGACAGCGCCACCGTCAGCGGGCGCGGGTCCGGTTGCGCGGCGCGCAGGCGCGTCATCAGTTCCAGGCCATCGATGCCGGGCAAGCCGATGTCGCAGACGATGGCGTCGAACCGTCCTTCAAGCGCCAGCGCCAGGCCGGCGTGCCCCTCGGCCGCGATCTCGACCTGGTGGCCCTCGAGCTCGAGCAGCATGCGCAGCACGTCGGCGGCGTCGCCATTGTCTTCGATGACCAGGATGCGGCGCGTGGCGCTGGCCGTATGCACTGGCGCAGCGGTGGGGGCACGCGGGGCATCGGCCGACGATTGCGGCAGCCTCACGGTGAAGGTGCTGCCGTGCCCCGGGCCGTCGCTGCCGGCAGTCACGCTGCCGCCGTGCATGCTCACCAGATTGCGCACGACGTTCAGGCCCACGCCTAGTCCGCCCTCGGAGCGGGCCAGCGTGCGCGGTCCCTGCGTGAACAGCTCGAACGCGCGCCCGATGGTCTCATCCGACATACCGGCGCCGTTGTCGGCAATCGTGACCGCGATGCCGTCGTCGCAGCGCACACTGACCGTGACCTGGCCGCCATCCTGCGTGTACTTCGAGGCGTTGTTGAGAAGATTGGTGAAGACCTGCGTCAGGCGCACGCGGTCGCCGTCGACGACGGGATCGCGCCTGTCGTGGGCGATCGTCAGACGCTGACTGCGCTCGCGCACGCGCGGCATGATCGTCTCGGCTGCGTGTTCGAGCACTTCGGCCAGGCGCAGCGGCTCGATCGACAGCGTGATCTTGCCACTGCTCAGGCGCGCCGCGTCGAGCAGGTCGTCCAGCAGGCGCGCCATGTGATCAACCTGGCGCTGGATGACGGCCGTGAGGCGACCCAGCGGTAACGACGCAACGGGGCCGCGCTCGAGCAAGCCCGCCGATACGCTGATCGGCACCAGCGGGTTGCGCAGTTCGTGCGCCAGCATGGCCAGGAATTCGTTCTGGCGCCGGTTGGTGTCTTCGGCGTCGTCGCGCGACGTCTGCGCGTCGACCGCCGCCAGCACCAGGTGTTCGTTGGCTTCGCGCAGGCTCAAGGCCAGCGTGGTGCTGACATCGAGCTCGCGCCGCAGCCGCGCATTTTCGCGTTCGAGCTGCGCAAGGTGGCCGTCGTGCGTGGCTGGCTCGTTACCTGGAAGCACCGGCATGGGAGTCATTCAGGTGGCGCCGCGCGTGGTCGGCAACCCGTGCAGCACACCCTCGTGCGCGGTGCTGATCGCATCGATGTGGATGCCGGCATCGTCGATATGGAATTCGCGCAGGTCGTGACTGTGGCTGCTGCCGCGCACCTTGACCACCGAAATGAACCGGCGCAGCTGGCCGGCGCTTTCGCCAAAGCGCATCAGGACGATCGCATCGGTCAGGTAGGCCACCTCGGCCTGGCTGAAGCGCAGGTGGGTGAAGTCATCGTCCATTCCCATCGTGACCAGCACGGTGACGTTGCGCTTGGCCAGCGACGTGAGCATCTGGAACACGGTGGCGCGTAACTGGTTGCGCCCTTCCGGCGCCAGGTACAGCGACAGCTCGGACAGCGAATCGACCACCACCCGGCGCGCGCCGGTACGGTCGATCGCTTCATTGAGCGCCTCGAGCAGCTCGTCGACCGTCAGGTCGATCATCCGGCTTTCGAGCACCACCACGTCACCCGCGTCCACCATCGCGGCCAGTTCGGCATTGCGCAGGCGCGATGTGCCCTTCTCGAACGACAGGGCCACGCCCTTTTCGCCATGATGCACGCCCTCTTGCAGGAAGCGCGTGGCCAGAATGGTCTTGCCGCAGCCGCTGGGGCCGGTGACCATCAGTGAATGCCCCTGCGGCAGGCCGCCATGCAGCAGCACGTCGAGGTCGCGCGTGCCGGTCGGAATGCGCCTGTGATGGCGATCGGTCGGCGCGCCGTCGTGGTGGTCCTGCGCCAGTGGCGGCAGCATGCGTGGGTAGACGCGGATGCCGTCGCTGGTGATACGGAAGGTGTGCGAGCCGTTCATGTGGGCCTGGCCGCGCATCTTCACCACGCGCATCTTGCGCACCACCGAATTGTCGTCATGCACGGGTGTCAGCGAGATCATGCCATCGGCCACCGTCATGATCGGACTGGCTTCGACATCGCTGTTGGCGTATTCGCCGATCAGGAACGTGGTCGCTTGCCAGCTCGTCATGCGCGTGCCGAGATCCTGAATGAAGTGCTGCAGGTCGGCCACGCCTTCGTTGCCGCTGCGCGCCGTCTGCGCGACCGAGCGGAACGAATCGACGAACACAAGGCTCGGCGCGAAGTCTTCGACTTCTTTCATCACGCGCGCCAGCACGGTGCTGAAGTCGCCTGCGCGCAGGTCTTCGGCCAGATTCACGTAGCGCACCGCAGTGCCGACCTTCTGCATATCGAAGAAACTGTACTGCTGCTGGTAGCGCAGCATCTTCAGCGGCGGCTCGCCCAGCACGGTGAAGAACAGCGCGCGCCGCTCGGGCGTTGCGATCGAGAACATGATCTGGTGGGCGAGCGTGGTTTTGCCCGAACCTGGTGGCCCGGCGATCAGGTTGAACGAAAACTCGCTCAGCCCGCCTCCGAGCAGGACGTCGAGCCCTTGCACACCAGTGCTCAATTTCCCAAGTGATACTTTGTCGCTCATTACTTGTGCTCCTGTACTTTCTTCTCTTCTCCGTCAACCGTCGCGGCGTCGAGCAGGCGCCGCGCAAGTGCGTGCCCGATCAGCGACGCCAGCAAATCGGTAAACGTCTGGAGCAGGGCCGCGTGGGCCACTTGTGCGAGGTCCGGTGCGACGCTGGCGAGCATGTCGTCCAGCGCGTCGATTTGGGCGGCGCGGGTCTTGCACGGCGCAGTCGTGGCCAGCCATGTGTAATCGGGGCCGACAAGGCGCAGGGCCCGGCCGTACAGCGCGCAGAAACCGTTGTCGCCAATCAGCGGCCCCAATTGGTCGGCAAGGCGCCGCCAGGACTGAATGAGTAACAGGTGCTCAACAGAGCGGCCGGGATCACCCTTACTCGTCATCATGTCTGGATCGAAAAGCAATTGCGGCCGTTATCATCATGAAAGGTCCATGCACGCTGCGGTGCGGAGTCGTCGAACGCTTGCGTCGTGCGCTTGCCGGCATTAGGTTGGCAACATTATATCGTGGCTTTTCACAATTTCTCTTGAAAGTGTGAAGTAAATAAGGGGTAGAAAGCGACACGAACAGGCAGTCACTATCGCGTGTTTACGCAGTGGCGATGTCCCCGTCCAGAGTAGGCATGCGCGATAATCCCCGCTAAGATGGCATGCGCCGGGCGAACCTGCTCCCGAGCATCGTGCACACTCATGGATTGGGATTCAATGGAAAAGAAGAAGCTCAGCGCCGTCATCTCGACGGCCTTCGTGGTAATGGGATTGGCCATGGCACCAGCAGCGTCGGTGACGGCAGCGCCGGCAGCGGGCAAGACCGCGCAGGCCACGCCAGCCGATGCGCGCTTCAAGGACATCTACACGCGGGAATGGAAGTGGCGTGTCGCCGAAAAGCTCGAACGCGATGAAGACGCCCCGGACACCAGCCGCGGCTTCGCCCGGGTCGATGCACCGGCGCAGGAAGCGCGCCGCGTCTACTGGGCCGGCATCCTGAAACAGCTCGATGCGATCAAGCCTGCCAGCCTGTCGCCGGCCGAGCGCATCAACTTCGCCGTCTACCGCGCGCAGATCGCTTCGCTGCACGACGCCCAGGTGTTTCGCGAGTTCGAGCAGCCGGTCAATGCCGACAGCGCGTTCTGGACCGGCGTCACCTACGGCGCGCGCCGCCCGCTCAAGACCACACAGGCCTACCGCAATTACCTGGATCAGCTCGAAGGCATCCCCGCCTACTTCGACGAAGAGATCGGCAATATGCGCGCGGGCCTGGCGCGCGGCTTCACGCCGCCGAAGGTCACGCTGGCCGGCCGCGAAAGCACGCTGCTGTCGGTGACCGAGGCCAAAACGCCGCAGGACACCGTGTTCTACGGCCCGTTCAAAGAGATGCCGTCGACCATGCCCGCGGCCGAGCAGGAAGCGCTGCGCCGCCAGGCCGTCGCCATCATCGCCGGCAAGGTGCAGCCTGCGCACGCCAAGACGCTCGCGTTCTTCCGCGACGAATACGTGCCGAAAGCACGCACCACGCTGGCCGCCCAGGACATGCCGGGCGGGAAGGACTACTACCAGTCGAAGATCGTCGAGTTCACGACGACCAATCTGACGGCCGACCAGATCCATGCGATCGGTCTGGCCGAGATGGCCAAGATCCGCGCCGAGATGCACGACATCATGCGGCAGGTCGGCTTCAAGGGCGACCTGCAGGCCTTCCTGCAGTTCCTGCGCACCGATCCGCAGTTCTACGCCAAGACCCCGGCCGAGCTGCTCAAGAGTGCGGCGTGGACCGCCAAGCGCTTCGACGCCAAGGCCGACCAGTACTTCGGCCACCTGCCGCGCCGGCGCTTTGCGATCGTGCCGGTGCCGGACGACCAGGCGCCGTTCTGGACGGCCGGCCGCGGCGGCCCGGGCATGTATTGGGTGAATACCTACAACCTGCCGGCGCGCCCGCTCTACAGCCTGCCGGCACTGACGCTGCACGAATCGGCGCCCGGTCACGCCTTCCAGATTCCGCTGGCGCAGGAACAGAAAGGCGTGCCGCCGTTCCGGCGTGCGTACATCTCGGCCTACGGCGAAGGGTGGGCACTGTACACCGAACGCCTTGGCGCCGAAATGGGCATCTACGAGACGCCGTATGAAGTCTTCGGGATGCTCAGCTACCAGGCCTGGCGCGCGTCACGCCTCGTCGTCGACACGGGCGTGCATGCCAAGGGCTGGACGCGCGAACAGGCGCAGGCCTACCTGATGGAGAACACGGCGCTGTCCAAGCACGAAGTCGAGACCGAAGTGGATCGCTACATCTCGTGGCCGGGCCAGGCCCTGTCGTACTACCTGGGCCAGATGGCGATCCAGGAAGCACGCGCGCGGGCTGAAAAGGCGCTGGGGCCGAAGTTCGATATCCGCAACTTCCACGACACCGTGCTGCATATGGGATCGGTGCCGCTGCCGGTGCTGCAGCAGCGCATTGACGCGTTCATCGCGGATGGCGGACCGAGTCCGTATCCGAAGGAAAGCTGACCGCTCCGGCATTGAACGCGTGAACGGCACAGCCGGGGTCAGGTCTGACATTCGGACACGGCCTCGGCCTTAGCCACATCGATTAGTGTCTTGCCTGGTGCTAGCATCGCCCGGCCAGCTAGTTCCGGCTACCTGACTGTCGAGATCGTGTCCGAATGTCAGACCTGACCCCCGCTTTTGCATTTATCGCTGGAACAGCTTGAACTTGAGCTGGAACGAGATACCGCCGTACAGGCGGTCCTTGTAGTTCGGGATGATCCCGACATTCACGCCCACCCGCTCGTACTCGTAGGTGAGCGTGGGAACCACACCCGGGAACCAGCCGCCGTCGCGCGTCTTCGGGTAGCCGTCGAACGCTGCCAGCGCCAGACCCACGCGCACCGGCCCCACCGCATACGGCTGCCAGATCACGCCGGCGTAGTTCGACCAGGCGCGGTCGCTGTTGTAGAAGCGCCCGCCGGTGGCGGCAAGCGTGCCGCTGAAGCGGTACTCGAGCGCCAGGCCCTTGTTGTTATTGTTCAGGTCCTTGTCGCCGTCGAAGTGGGCCGTGTAAAAGCCCGTGTCGATCCACAATTCGCTTGTTGGCGCCGGGTCGATCTTCGTGAAGAAGTCGGCGCCATGCGCCAGCGGCGCTGCGCCAAGAAGTGCCAGCAAATAAAGGGTACGCATCAAGTGGCCGCTTTCGTCTCAAGGTCGGGGAACATCACGTCGGTGAAACCGAAGCGGTTGAAGTCGCGAATCCGCGACGGGTACAGGATGCCCAGCAGATGATCCACCTCATGCTGCACCACGCGCGCATGGAAGCCTTCGGCGTCGACGGCAATACGCTTGCCGAACTGGTCGAAGCCTTCGTAATGCAGGCGCGCGTAGCGTGGGACGCTGCCGCGCAGGCCCGGTATTGACAGGCAGCCTTCAACGCCCTCTTCCATCGCCTCGCCGATCGGCGTGAGCACGGGATTGATCAACACGGTTTCCGGCACCGGCGGCGCGTCCGGATAGCGCTGGTTGCTGGCGAAGCCGAAGACCACCAGTTGCAGATCGATGCCGATCTGCGGCGCGGCCAGGCCCACGCCTTTGGCCGCATGCATGGTCTCGAACATGTCCGCCACCAGCGTGTGCAACTCGGGCGTATCAAAGTGCGTGACCGGCGGGGCCACGCGCAGCAGGCGTGGGTCGCCCATGCGCAGGATGGTTCGTACGGTCATTGCGCTCCCTCCCCGGCCAGCAGCGCGGTCAGGGACGCGCGAAAACCTTCGGCGGTCTCGGGGTGTTTCAGGCCGATGGCCGTCATCGCCTGCAGGTAACCGAGTTTGGAGCCGCAGTCGTAGCGCTGACCGGCGTAGCGATAGGCCAGCACGCGCTCGGCCTGCATCAGCGCGGCGATACCGTCGGTCAGCTGGATTTCGCCGCCGGCGCCCTTGCCGATCGTCTCGAGATAGCTGAAGATCGATGGCGACAGCACGTAGCGGCCCACGACGGCCAGCGTCGACGGCGCATCGGCCGGCTGCGGTTTCTCGACGATGCCGGACACCAGTTCGAGGTTCGGGCGGTATGGCGCGGCGCTGACGATCCCGTACTGGCGCGTCTGCTCGCGCGGCACGTCCTGCACCGCCAGGATGCTGCTGCGCTCATACGTGTAGAGGTCGGTCATCTGCGCCAGCACCGGCTTGTGGCCCTCGGCGGTGTCCATGAAGTCGTCGGCCAGCAGGACAGCGAACGGATCGTTGCCCACCACCGGGCGCGCGCACAGTACCGCGTGGCCCAGGCCCAGGGGCGAGGACTGGCGGATGTAGATGCAATTGACGTTCTTCGGAATCACATTGCGCACCGTCTCGAGCAGCTTCTGCTTGCCGGCCGCTTCCAGCTCGGCTTCGAGCTCGTAGGCGGTGTCGAAATGGTCTTCGATCGCGCGCTTGTTGCGGCCCGTGATGAAGATGAGCTCCGTGATGCCGGCGGCGACTGCCTCTTCGACCGCGTACTGGATCAGCGGCTTGTCGACGATCGGCAGCATTTCCTTCGGCTGCGCCTTGGTCGCGGGCAGGAAGCGGCTGCCAAGACCGGCGACAGGAAATACGGCTTTGCGGATCAGGGTCATCGTAGTCAGTCAGGTTGGGATGATTGTTCGAGCAGCGCCAACAGCGCCGCCTCGTCCAGGATCGCGACGCCCAGTTCTTCGGCCTTGGCCAGCTTGCTGCCCGCCTCGGCACCGGCCACCACGTACGAGGTCTTCTTCGACACCGAGCCGGATATCTTGCCGCCGGCCGCTTCGATCAGGGCGCCGGCCGCGTCGCGGCTCATCGTCGGCAGTGTCCCGGTCAGCACGAACGTCTTGCCGGTCAATGGGCCGTCAAGCGCAGGCGCTGCTTCGGGCACCGCATCGAGCAGTTCGCGCCGCATGGCCGCCAGCGCCGTCAGCAGATCGCGGTTGGCCGCCTCAAACAGCCATCCTTCGAGCGCGCTCGCCACCGTGGCCGGCAAGCCGAAGATGCCGAAGTCGGTACGCGCCGCGATGGTGTCGAGCGTCTGGTCCGCGGCGATGATCTGGCGCGCGCGCGGCTCGGTCAGTTTCGGGATGTCCAGCGCGGCCAGCAGCTTGATCTCGTCGAGCTTCTCGCGCAGCTGGGCCTTGGGCGGATGCTCGCCCTTGGGCGCCACGCCGGCCGCCAGCAAGGCATCGAGCGCAATCTGGTTTTTTTCCTCGGCGAAGAAGTCAGCGATCGACTGCGCTACTGTGCCGCCGATATCGGGCAGCACGCGCAGCAGCGCGGCCGGGGCGCGGCGTACCAGTGCGAGGCTGCCCAGATACTCGGCCAGCGTCTTGGCGGTGGATTCGCCCACATGGCGGATGCCCAGTGCGAACAGCAGGCGTTCGAGCGGCGGGGCCTTGCTGGCGGCAATCGCCGCGAGCAGATTGTCGGCCCATTTGGTCGGCACCTTGCCCTGCCGGGCGGTCTCCGGCGCCGCCTCCTCGGCCTCATCGGCCAGGCGCTTCATCTTGAGCAGGTCGTCCTGCGTCAGCTTGTACAAATCGGCCACCCCGGTGACCAGGTTCGCTTCAACCAGGCTGTCGATGTAGCGGTCACCCAGCCCTTCGATGTCCATCATGCGGCGGCCGGCGAAGTGGCGGATCGCCTCCTTGCGCTGCGCAGCGCAGGTCAGGCCGCCGGAGCAGCGCGCAACGATCTCGCCTTCCTCGCGCACCACGTGCGAGCCGCACACCGGGCAGGTCGCCGGCAAGGTGTAGACCGGAGGTTCCGGCATCAAGCGGCGTTCGAGCACCACGCCCAGCACCTCGGGAATGACGTCGCCGGCGCGGCGCACGATGACCGTGTCGCCCACCCGCACGTCCTTGCGCCGCACTTCGTCTTCGTTGTGCAGCGTGGCGTTGGTGACGGTCACGCCGCCAACCGATACGGGCACCAGGCGCGCCACCGGCGTGATGGCGCCGGTACGACCAACCTGGACCTCGATCGCCTGGACCGTGGTCAAGGCTTCTTCCGCCGGGAATTTATGCGCCAGCGCGAAGCGCGGCGCGCGCGAGACGAAGCCCAGCGTGCGCTGGTCCTCCAGCCGGTCGACCTTGTAGACGACGCCGTCGATCTCGTACGAGAGCGACGCGCGGCGCTCGCCGATATCGCGGTAGAACCCCAGCAAGCCATCGCGGCCGGTGACCACCTGGCGTTCCTTCGCCACCGGCAGGCCGAGCGCATCGAGCCAGTCGAGCATGGTCGAATGCGATGCGGGCAGCGCCGCTGGCGCGCCCTCGAGCTGGCCGACACCATAGGCGAAAAAGCGCAGCCGGCGGGCACTGGTGATGCGCGCGTCTAACTGGCGCAGGCTGCCGGCGGCAGCGTTGCGCGGGTTGGCGAATTCCTTCTGGCCAGCAGCGCGCTGGCGTTCGTTCAGACTCTCGAAATCGCGCTTGAACATCAGCACTTCACCACGCACCTCGAGCACGGCCGGCACGGCGTCGCCATGCAGGCGCATCGGGATCACGCGCACGGTGCGGATATTGGCAGTGACGTCTTCGCCCGTGTAGCCGTCGCCGCGCGTGGCGGCCTGCACGAAGCGGCCGTTTTCGTAGCGCAGGCTGATGGCCAGACCGTCGAATTTGAGTTCGGCGTTGTAGGCGACTTCGCGCGTCTCGAGCCCCTCGCGCACGCGGCGATCGAAGTTGTCGACATCCTCGTCGGCAAACCCGTTATTCAGCGACAGCATCGGCACCGCGTGCGTGACCTGGTTGAATTCGGAGATCGGGGCGTCGCCCACGCGCTGGGTCGGCGAATCGGGCGCGATCGCTTGCGGATGCAGCGTCTCGAGCGCGGCCAGTTCGTGGTACAGGCGATCGTACTCGGCGTCCGGAATCGTCGGGGCGTCGAGCACGTGGTAGTTGTAGCTGGCGCGGTTCAGTTCCGCGACCAGCCAGGCCATCCGGGCCGGGGCATCGGGTTGCTCGGTCACGGGACGGTCCTCAGCTGAACAGGCGCAGTGCCCGGGTCGAACCGGCGGCGATGTCGGCCGCGTCCATCTCGGCGTAGAACTCGACCACCTGGCCCTTGATTTCGTCGAGCGCTTCGGCTTCGAGCGGCTGGTTGCCGTCGTCGACAATGGTCGCGTCCAGGCGCTGCGTCAGTGCGCGCGCAGTATCGACCATGCGGCCGAAAGGATCGCGGGCCGGAGACACGCACGGCACGTCCAGCAGCAGCGTCAGGCGCGACGTGGTGTCGGCGCCCAGCGTGACGTTGGTCGAGAGCGTAAACAGCACGCTGTTGCCGGCGCCGTCACGGTCCGGCATCGCAAAGCGGCCATCTGGACGCACGTCGAAGCCCGCGTTTTCCAGCGCGCCGATCAGCGTCGACATCGCCCATGGCGCGCCGTTGGCGGCCAGGTTGACGCTCAGTTGCGCGTCGTGACCGGCGACAAACCGGTGCAGCGTACGTGCTTCGCTCATCACTTCGATCATGTCCGGCACGTGCGGCTCGGCGCCGATATCGTCACCCACCGCGCGCAGGCGCGTGACGAGTTCGGAGTATTCGAGTTCATTGAGCGCTGTGGTGCGCGTGGCCATCTGGACGCCCGCCTGCAGTTTGGTGTACACGCCGCCATGGACGATCGCTTCCCACTCACCGCTGACGGCAAAGCCGATGTAGTGGATCGGCTTGTTGCCCACACGGCGCAGGCCGTGCAGCGTCGGCAGGATCTTGTCACCGCGGACCGGCGCTTCGAGCGCCAGCGGGATCATGCAGTCGATCAGCGGGTCGACCAGGCATTCGGCCAGTTCGGCCGGCGGCATACCGGGACGGGTGCCCGGGAGCGATGCGGCCACGGCGTCCTGCGCGGCGGTGGCGCCGGCGGCGCGGTAGGACGGTGGCGTGACGGGTGCGGCTGGTGCGGCCGGCGTAGCCGGCGCGGTTGGCGTTGCCGGCGTGGCTGGCGCAGGTACCGGCATCGTTACAGGCGCAGGCGTTTCTTCAGCTGCTGGCGCGGCAACCGGCGCTGCCGTCGGCGTGTCGCCCAGTACCGGCGCATCGAGCTGCGGCTCGGGCTTGGTGCCGGCGACCGTGAACGCGTCCGCGTCGAGCGTCGGCTCGTTCACGCGCGTGTAGGTAAATTCAGTGTCCTTGACGGGTGCGGCGGCGCCGGGGACAGGGGCCGCTGGCGGGTTGGCTGGCAGCGTCGCTGGCAGTGTCGCAGACGGCATGCCGAGGTCGAACATCGGCTCGCTGCGTTCGGCCGCCGGCGCGCCTTCGCCGGTGCGCATCAACACGTCGTCGTGGTCCGATGCGAACGCGCGCTCGACGCTTTTCCTGGCCTTGTACTCTTGCCATTTGTTGTAAGTGACGACACCGACGACGAACACGCCGCCGGCTGCGATCAGGCTCATTTGGAGATCAGTCATGCTGCTTGTGCCTCAATAGCGAAAGTCGCGCCGGACACACGGTCCTGGTCTTGCCGCGAACTGGGTGATTCAATCGAAATGCCACGTGTGCGGGCAGTCCCCACGCGAAGGCATGCAATGATACCAACTCCCCCGCGTGAATGTCATTTATTAGCATTCTGACACGGGCCGAGCCGCACGCGAAGTCCGCACGCTCACGCGGCCACGAGATCCGCGGCCGCTTCCATGTCCACCGCGACGATGCGCGAGACGCCCTGCTCCTGCATCGTCACGCCGATCAACTGGCTGGCCATCTCCATCGCGATCTTGTTATGCGAGATGAAGAGGAACTGCGTGTGCTCGGACATGCGCTTGACCATGCGGCAGAACCGCTCGGTGTTGGCGTCGTCCAGCGGCGCATCGACTTCGTCGAGCAGGCAGAATGGCGCCGGGTTCAAACGGAACATCGAAAACACGAGCGCCGTCGCGGTCAGGGCTTTCTCGCCACCCGACAGCAGGTGGATCGTCGCGTTCTTCTTGCCCGGCGGTTGCGCCATCACCTGCACGCCCGCGTCGAGGATCTCGTCCCCCGTCATTACCAGGCGCGCATTGCCCCCGCCGAACAGGATCGGGAACAGCTCCGAAAAATGCCCATTCACGCGGTCGAACGTGTCCTGCAGCAGGTCGCGCGTTTCACGGTCGATGCGCCCGATCGCGTCTTCCAGCGTGGCGATGGCTTCACTCAGGTCGGCATTCTGCGAATCGAGGAAGTGCTTGCGCTCGCTGGACTGCGCCAGTTCGTCCACCGCCGCCAGGTTGACGGCGCCCAGGCCAGCAATGGCATTGGTCAGGCGCGTGACTTCGCCCTGCAGGTATTGCGGCTTGAGGTCAGGGACGAGCTTGGCCTGCAGCTCGGCTTCGTCGGCGCCGGTGGCAGCCAGCGCTTCGGCGAACTGCTCCTGGTTCAGGCGCGCCGCCTGCTCCTTCAATTGCAGCTCGGTGATGCGGTCGCGCTGCGGTTGCAGGCTGCGCTCGGTCTGCATGCGCGATTCTTCGGCCGTGCGCAGCTGCTGCGCGACCTGGTCGAGTTCATGGCGGGCGCTTGATAATGCCGCTTCCTGCGTCGTGCGCTGGTCCAGCAGCACTTGCAGGCCTTCGTGGGCGCTGCCGCTTTCGAGTGCTGCCAGTTCCAGGCGCGCCTGCGCCAGGCTCGCGCCAACCTGCTCGGCCTGCGTCGCGGCGGTGGCGATCGTGCGGCGCAATTCGTCGATGCGGCTGCGCTGGGCGCGCTCGGCGAACTGCGCTTCCTGCGCGCCCCGTTCCAGGTCGCGCAGGTGTTCGCGCGCGCGGGCCAGCGCCTGCTCCTGGTCCTGGAACGCCACCTGGTCGTCTTCGCTGGCGTCCTGCAGCTCGGCCAGTTGCATCTCGAGTTCTTCGAAGGTTTGCTCCGCTTCCGCCTGCGTCTGGCGCTGCTCGGCTTCCTGCGCCGCGATCTCGGTCAGGTCGGCCGCGATCTGGCCACTGCGCTGGTTGAAGCGTGCTTCGATCTCGCTTTGCTTGAGCACCTCGATCTGCAGCGCGTGCACCTCGCGCTGCAGGGTCGCGACGCGGGCGCGCGCATCCTGCACGCGCCGCGCCAGATCGAGAACGGCGGCGTCGGCGCGGGCAGCGCGCTCGCGCGCCTCGCTCGCCAGCAGCGCCTGCGCGCGCACCTGCTTGTCGGTGTTGTCGATCTCGTGCTGGCGCGCCAGCATGCCATCCTGCTCGGCGTCGGGCGCGTGAAAGCGCACGCTCGAACGCGTGATCACGTGCCCCTGGCGCGTGACGAAGCTGGCGCCATGCGGCAGGCGGGCGCGCGCATCGAACGCTTCCGATGCATCCTGCGCGATATACACGCCGTGCAGCCAGTCATCGAGCACACCGCGCACGCCGGCGTCGTTGATGCGCAAGAGGCTCGCGAACGGCGTCAGGCCAGCTGGTGCCGGGTCGCGCGCGGCGCCCGGCTGCGGCGCGTACAGCGCGAGGCGCGCCGGTGGCGGATCGTTGAAAAAGGCCTTGGTGGCGTCGAGGTTCGACACGTCGAGCGCGCCGGCGCGTTCGCGCAGCACGGCCTCGAGCGCCGTTTCCCAGCCTGCTTCGACATCGAGCTGCTGCCACAGGCGCGGCAAGTCGGCCAGCGCGTGCTTCTGCAACCAGGGCTGGACCTTGCCTTTGGTTTGCACGCGGTCCTGCATCTGGCGCAGCGCGGCCAGGCGTGCTTCCAGCTGCGTGTTGGCGGCGCTTTCGCGCTGGACATCGCCATTGGCCAGGCGGCGCTCGGCTTCGACGGTGTCCTGGCGCGCCGTGGCGTCGTCCAGCGCCTGCGTCTGTTCTTCGAGCGCCAGCTGTTTTTCTTCGAGCTGCAGGCGCAGGTTGTCGAGCGTGGCGCTGTCGGGCAGGTTCAGCGTGTTGCGCTCTTGCTGCAGGCGCTCGCGCCGCACGACCAGGTTGGCCAGGATGCCGCCGGCGTTGCGCCCGTGGGCGGCTGCCAGCTCGATGCGCTGCTGGACCGCCATGATGCGCGCACGCGCCGCATTGGCCGCATCCTGGCCGGTGCGCCAGGCCGCTTCGAGTTCGGGCAGGCGCTCGCCATGGACTTCGACGGCGATCTGCGCGCCCTCGGCCCGCGCGGCCAGTTCTTCGAGCTGCATCTCGGCTTCTTCCTGGCCTTCGCGGTGTTCTTCGGCCTGGGTCGACCAGCCATCGCGCTGGGCGCTCAGTGTGGCGATCTGGTTTTGCAGGCGCGTGCGCGATTCGACGACGAACTTGATCTGCGCTTCGAGGCTGCCGATCTCCGCGTTGACGCTGTAGAGCGCGCCCTGCGCCGTGTGCAGGCGGTCGCCCGCAGCGAAGTGCGCCTGGCGCAGGTGTTCGAGGTCGAGCTCCACGCCGCGCAGTTGCGCGGTCTGGGCTTCGAGCCCGGTCTGCGCGTCTTCGATCTCGCGGAAGAAACGGACCTGCTCGGCGTTGGCGTCGTTCTTGCGCAGCAGCCAGAGGAGCTTCTGCTTTTCTTCCTGGTCGGACTGCATCTGCTGGAAGCGTCGCGCGACGGCCGCCTGGGCTTCGAGCTTTTCCAGGTTGGCGTTCAGTTCGCGCAGGATGTCTTCGACCCGCAGCAGGTTTTCGCGCGTATCGGACAGGCGGTTTTCAGTTTCGCGGCGGCGCTCCTTGTATTTGGAGACGCCGGCCGCCTCTTCGAGGAACACGCGCAGTTCTTCGGGGCGCGATTCGATGATCCGCGAAATCATGCCCTGGCCGATGATGGCGTAGGCGCGCGGGCCCAGGCCCGTGCCCAGAAAGATATCCTGGATGTCGCGCCGGCGCACCGGCTGGCCGTTGATGTAATAGGTGGAGGTGCCGTCGCGCGTGAGCGTGCGCTTGACCGCGATCTCGGCGTACTGGCCCCACTGACCGGCGGCCTTGCCGGCGTTGTTGTCGAACACCAGTTCGACCGATGAGCGCCCGGCGGGCTTCCTGTGCGTGGAGCCGTTGAAGATCACGTCCTGCATCGACTCGCCGCGCAGCTCGGAGGCCTTCGATTCGCCCAGGACCCAGCGCACGGCGTCGATGATGTTCGACTTGCCGCAGCCATTGGGGCCGACCACGCCGACCAGCTGGCCGGGCACCTGAAAATTGGTGGGATCGACGAACGATTTGAATCCCGACAATTTGATGGAAGAGAGGCGCACGTTGCGTGGGAGAGGAAGGTAGCAAAGAAGCGATCATCATACCATCGCCACGATACCGAAGGCCATGACCGGCGGGCCGACAGACAAGCGCTTACTCGGCGGCGCGATGGTCCGCTGGCGGGCCTGCATCGTTGACCGCCGCGCTGCCGACGGCGGCGCCAAGAATGCGACCGACGACGCCTTCGGCCAGCACGACCCGGATCGCGCCGGCGCGCAGCAGATCCGCCAGGCGCCCGGCCGGCAACGAGAACGCTTCCTGGCGCGCGGCGCCGGAAAAGATGTACAGCGTGCGCAGCGGACTGACCCAGGCCAGGCGCACCTTGCGGACGCGATCGCCTTCCGCCAGTTCGAGGCGCATGCCGCGCTCGAGGCCCGCCAGGGTGTCGGCTTCCGGACCCTGACTGGCGTGCGCCTCGTCCTCGGCCTGCGCCTGCTCCTGCGCCACGCGGCGCAATGCATCCTGCTGCGCCGCTTCCACCGCCAGTTCGAGCTGGCGTTCGGGCGCCAGCTCGATCGGCGCCCGTACGATCGAGGCGTGACACTCGGCCAGCTCGGCGAAGAACTGCAGCCGCTCGGCGTCCTGCCAGCGCGTGGCGTCGAGCCATTTGTTCAGACTTGCCAGCAGCGCCGGCAGGCGCGCGATCAGGGTCTTGCGCTGCTCTTGCGTCGCTTTGGGCTTGACGCTCCAGATCAGGTCTTCCATCGTGCGCGTGGCGTTTTCTATCGCGCCGGGACGGGTATCTTCGATCGTGTAGGCCAGCGCCAGCGCGGCGCTCCAGCGCTGTTCGAGAAAGCCCGCCACGGCGGGCACGAGCTGCTCGCCGGCCAGGCGCCGGGCTACCGCGCGCTGCGCCGAGCGCTCGGCGGCGACCCGCTTTTCCTGGCGCGTGGCGTTGGCGATCGGACCGGCGATGGCGGCTTGCTCGGCAGCCTCGCGCGCGGCGAGGCCAGCTTCGAGTTCGGCCACGGCGGCCTCGAACTCGGGCTGCTCGGCATCGCGGACCCGTTCGACGCTGCGGCGCATGGCGCGGTAGACGGGATCATCCTGGTCGGCCGGCTGCTCCCAGCCCGTCTGCGAGAGCAGGTCGAGCAGGCGCCGCGCGGGATGCGCTTCCTCGTAGAAGAAGCTGCGGTCGCGCAGGGCCGCCTTGAGCACCGGCACCTGCAGGAACGCCAGCAGCTCGCGTGTTTCGGGCGCGACGCCATCGTCCTGCAGCACGCCTTCGAACACGCGCGCCAGCAAATCAAGCGTGGTGGCGTCGCCGCGCGAGAGTGCGCCGGGCGGCAGGCTGGCGCGCAGGCGCGGGAGGTAGAAGGCGCCGTGGGGGACGCTGTTGTTACTGCCGTGACCCGAGCTGGTGGTCCCTGGGGCACTGGCGTTGACGGCAAACTGGGGCAGGTCCGGCATGCCGGGAATGGCGGCGCCGGTGCCGAGGCGGCCGAGCAGGTCGATCAGTGGCAGCGCGCCGGGCGCAGGTGATCCGATGGCGGCACCATAGGTGAATCCGTGGGCGGGCGTCGACATGGCGTGGCCTGGTGCGCCTGGGTGGAAGGCAGCCTGGGCACCGGCTGGCGCGCCGGCCTGGGCGCCAGCCTCCGTGCTGACTGGCATGCTCACTGCCGGCGGCGCAACCGCAAAGCCCGAGGCAGTGCTGGGCCGCCAGCCACCGCTGCCCTGCGGCAGATCCGGAATCTCCGGCACGGCCAGCGCCGGGTCAAACAGCTGGCGCAGCTGGTCCGACAACGACGCTTCGCGCCGTGCACGTTCGGCGCGGCGCGCGGCGCGGTCATCGGTCTTGGCAAAGCGCGTGTCATCGTCCCTGCCCTTGCGCGCGACCTTGAGTGCCTCGGTCAATGCTTCGTAGAGCGGCCCGAGATCGATCATCAGGCCCGGGCGCAGCAGTGGCGCCAGCATGCCGTGCGCCTCCGGGTCAGGCTCGAACTCGCACCACGCGGCGTGCAGCGCGCCCAGGAACACGGCAGGCCGAAACGGATTATGGGCGGCGCGCACGAGGTCGCGCCCCAGCAGCAATCCAAGGCGCACGCCGAGGGTGGCTAACTGCTCCGAGTACTGCAGGTCGAACGGGCGGCTGACGGCGTCCAGCGCCATTTGCTGGTCGATCTGCTCGAGCGGCACAAGGCTCAGTGCCACGGGGGCGGCCTGCGCAGCCGGGGCGCCCGGCGCCAGCAATGCGATCTCGGCTTCCAGCGCCGTTTCGAGCGCGCTGGTGGCGAGGTGGACAAAGGCGTAATCGTTGCTCTTGAGGAGATTGCCGGATTTGACCCGACGCATGACGGCGCGGGGATCCGGGCCGGCTGCAGTAAGGTCGAGCAGGACCGACACGATGCGGCGTACGACGTCGCCCAGGTCCGTCCCGGCCTGGCGGCAGGCGATGGCGACCAGCTCGGCAAGCGTTGCCTGCTGAGCGGCGGCATTGCGCGCGGCGTTGGTCTGGACGG
The DNA here is from genome assembly GCF_024753205.1 of Massilia aurea. Lineage (GTDB taxonomy): Bacteria > Pseudomonadota > Gammaproteobacteria > Burkholderiales > Burkholderiaceae_D > Telluria > Telluria aurea. Next base: position 584,762 of record NZ_JANUGZ010000001.1, read on the forward strand.
ATGGGGTGGCCATGACGATTCGGCAAAGTAAGGCGAGCCTCTATTTTGCCACACTCTTGCCAGTCAGCAATGAGCAAACACAGCGGGCCAGAGGCAGAGCGGCACTGCGCAGGCTGCGCCAGCGCGGCGCTTGCCTGGGTCGATAGTAGCCTTCCAGGCAGGCACATGTCTACAGAGGCAGAGGCCGCCGTCGGATTGGCATCCGGCGCCGGGCTTCACCGGGTGGCACGTCGCGGAAACGAACAACGCCATGTCGGCGGCTGGAGTACGATCTGTCGACACTCTTGAAAGGATTCATCATGGTCGAGAAAAACAGCGCTGGTCCGGGTGCAGACAATGGGGGCAGCGCGCAGGCGCAGCACATCGACGCCGAACGCCAGCGTCGCGAGAGCGATCCAGCCGGGCGGCCCGATGCTTTGTCGAATCAGCAAGCGGATTCGGTGCCCGATGCAGCCGTGCAATCGGAGTGCCAGCCCACACCGGTCCAGCAACCGGATACCCGTCTGAATGATTCGCATGAGCCAGGCTCGCTCTCCGCTGCCGACGTCGAGGGCGGCATACCCGGGCAGCACGCGGGCGCAGGGCGTCAGAGCGACTAGAACGACACAAGGCGCCCAGTCACGCTGCGCGCCAGGAGGTTCGACGACGGTCAGATATTGTGCAATACGGCGCCCTTGGGCGGCGCAAAGTCTTTCACTTCATGAATCATCCTGGCCAGCTTGGCATCGCGCGCCGTCATGTGCAGGTCGCCGTACTGGTGCACGCTCCATTGCTCGGGCGTGAGCTCGATCTCCTTGCGCAGGATCGCCTCGGTGCGCGCATCGTCGGCGCGCAGGCCCTCGACGATGATATTGAGCGCGTCCGGTCGTGAACCGGGCGAGGCCGTCGCATGCGACTTGTGAATCATGAACCGCGCCGTCTCGCTGGCATAGCGGCGCGACCCGGCCAGATACACGACGACAGCAATCGACGCCACCGCCCCGGCGTTGTACATGACAAATTTAATGGGCGAATTGGCCATGAAGTTATACAGGCACAGCCCATCGCTGACATAACCACCGTTGGATTGCAGCAGCACGTGGGCGGTATCGATGCCATCTTCCGTCATATTGGCCACCGCCTCGAATATCCGGTGAACCATATCACTGTTGACATCGCCAGACAGCGTAAACCACCCCTCTTTCTCCTGCCGCGCTTTTTCTTGATTCATAGTCTGTTCCGCCTACAAAATAAGTGAACCAAGTGTAGCAAATCCCCTCGCACGCCCCCACAACCGATCACCAATAGTGCAAAGCAATGTTTCAAGGCAATCCCACGCCTATCTACAATTAGGGTCAGAGTAGATTTAATGGGCAATTCCCCAAAGTTGTCAAACAATTCGACTCTGACCCTAATTATTATTTGAACCTTTAGCGCTATCAAAATGGGCCTTTGATTCTGCTTGTCACTTAATTTTCTGAATGCATCGTTTTTATTGCCGTGAAGGTCAAAAATAATGAGGGTCGGAGTCGACTTACTGGGCAATTATCGAAAGTTGTCAAACAATTCGACTCTGACCCTAATTATGGGTGGGGGTGGGCGGTTGACAGTCGGCAAAGGGTGGCATATCCTCCGCAGTCTTGATCGGGAGAGCGCAGCATGCTGCCGCCGAAGGGGCACTCACCCATAAACTCTCAGGCAAAAGGACCGGTCAAGGGACGGCGGCGCGACGCGCGGCGGTTCAACTCTGGAGAGCGGCCGCGGTAGCGGTCCACCGAAGGGGCAAGCGGCGCACAGCCGCTATCTCTCAGGTACCAAGGACAGAGGGGTCGACAGCGCACGACGACCGTGCTGTACCCCTATTTCTGCCTGAGGATTCCATGACGCTCAAAGCGACCCCGCTCAATTCCGCTCACCGCGCCGCCAACGCCAAGATGGTCGATTTCGGCGGCTGGGACATGCCCGTCAACTACGGTTCGCAAATCGAAGAGCACAACGCGGTGCGCAGCGACGCCGGCATGTTCGACGTGTCCCATATGTGCGTCGTTGACGTCAAAGGCGCCAATATGCGCACGTTCCTGCGCGGCCTCCTGGCCAATAACGTCGACAAGCTGCAGGTGCCGGGCAAGGCCCTGTACTCGTGCATGCTCAATCCCGAAGGCGGCGTCATCGATGACCTGATCGTCTATTTCCTGTCCGAAGAATGGTTCCGCATCGTCGTCAACGCCGGCACTGCCGAAAAAGACGTCGCCTGGATGAATCAGCAGAACACCGCCACCAACAGCGGCGTGACGATTACCGCGCGCCGCGATGGCAACGATCCGATCGCGCTGATCGCCGTGCAGGGCCCGAACGCGCGCGCCAAGGTGTGGCAGGTGCTGCCGACCACCCAGGCGCCATCGGAAAACCTCAAGCCGTTCAACGCCGTCATCGTTCCTGATACCGCGTTTGGCGAAGCGATGATCGCCCGCACCGGCTACACCGGTGAAGACGGCTTCGAGATCGGCGTGCCGGCCTCGCAAGCCGAAGCGCTGTGGAATGCCTTTGTCGCCGTCGGCATCAAGCCGGCCGGTCTCGGCGCGCGCGATACGCTGCGCCTGGAAGCCGGCATGAATCTGTACGGCCAGGACATGGACGATGCCGTCAACCCGCTCGACGCCGGCCTGGCCTGGACGATCGACCTGGTCTCGGAGCGCGACTTCATCGGCAAGGCGGCGCTCCAGGCCAAGGGCCAGGGCGCGCAATTCGTCGGCCTGATCCTGCGCGAAAAAGGCGGCATCCTGCGCGCGCACCAGAAAGTGGTCGCGGCCTCCGGCCTGGAAGGCGAAATCACCAGCGGCACCTTCAGCCCGAGCATGCAGCAGGCGATCGCCTTGGCGCGCGTGCCGATGGACGTGGCCATCGGCGACACCGTCCACGTGATCATCCGCGACAAGCGCCTGGCCGCCAGCGTCGTCAAGCTGCCGTTCGTGCGCAACGGTAAAGTGCTGGCCTCCTGAACGCTGCCTGGACCCCAGAACACCTATACTGCTATCCACCCAACTACCCGGAGTCCTCATGAACATCCCTACCGACCTGAAATACACCGAATCCCATGAGTGGGTTCGCCGCGAAGAAGACGGCACCCTGACCGTCGGCATCACCGAGTACGCGCAGGACGCGCTGGGCGACATCGTGTTCGTCGAGCTGCCGCAGCTCGGCAAGGCCTTTACCGCCGGCAGCGACGCCGCCGTCGTGGAATCGGTGAAAGCCGCCAGCGACATCTATTCGCCAGTCGACGGCACCGTCACCGCCGTGAACCAGCCAGTGGCCGACGCGCCGGACTCGATCAACCAGGATGCCTACGGCAGCTGGCTATTCAAGCTCGCGCCAAGCGACGCCGGCTCGTACGACAATCTGCTCGACGCTGACGCCTACGGCAAGACCACCGACCACTGATCCGCCTCCAGGTGCGCCGCCGGCCCCGCCGCGGCGCACCGCCCTGCACCACCCGCCATTCTCCTTCAACGTCGCCGCAGACTGTGTCCCCCAACATGACCCGACCAAGCCTCACCCAACTCGAAGCACGTGATTCATTCATCCCGCGCCACATCGGCCCGTCCGACGCCGACCAGGCAGCGATGCTGTCGGCCCTCGGCTACGAGACCCGCGCCGCGCTGATCGACGCCGTCGTGCCAGCCAATATCCGCCGCAAGGACAAGATCAACCTGGGCCAGTTCGCCGAGCCACGCACCGAAGAAGAAGCATTGGCCACTCTTAAAGGCCTGGCCTCGAAGAACAAGGTGCTCAAGTCGCTGATCGGCCAGGGCTACTATGGCACCTTCACGCCGAAGGTCATCCTGCGCAACATCTTCGAAAACCCGGCCTGGTACACCGCCTACACGCCCTACCAGCCAGAGATTTCGCAGGGCCGCCTCGAAGCGATCCTGAACTTCCAGCAGGCCGTGACCGACCTGACCGGCATGGGCATCGCCAACTCGTCGATGCTGGACGAAGGCACCGCCGCCGCCGAAGCCATGACGCTGATCCAGCGCGTCGGCAAGTCGGCGTCGAAAGTGTTCTACGTCGCCGACGACGTGCTGCCGCAGACCCGCGAAATCATCGAAACGCGCGCGCTGCCAATCGGCGTTGAAGTGCGCACCATCGCCGCGGCCGACATCGAGTCGCTGAGCGAAACCTGCTTCGGCGTGCTGCTGCAATACCCTGGCGTGAATGGCGAAGTGCGCGACTACCGCGCCGCCGTCGAGAAACTGCACGCCGCCGGCAGCATGGTGATCGTGGCCGCCGACCTGCTGGCCCTGACGCTGCTCACGCCGCCGGGCGAATGGGGCGCGGACGTCGTCGTCGGTAACAGCCAGCGCTTTGGCGTGCCGCTCGGTTTCGGCGGCCCGCACGCCGGCTATCTGGCCACCCGCGACGAATTCAAGCGCAGCATGTCCGGCCGCCTGGTCGGCGTGACGATCGACGCGCAAGGCAACCAGGCCTACCGCCTGGCGCTGCAGACGCGCGAGCAGCACATCCGCCGCGAAAAAGCGACGTCGAACATCTGCACCGCGCAAGTGCTGCTGGCCGTGATGGCCGGCATGTACACGGTCTACCACGGCCCGCAGGGTCTGGAGCGCATTGCCCGCCGCGTGCACCGCCAGACTGCGATCCTGGCCGCCGGCCTGCAGCAACTGGGCTTCGAGCTGGTCAACCAGACCTACTTCGACACGCTGACCGTGCGCGTCAAGGACGCCGGCGCGATCCACGCCGCCGCGACCGCGCACGGCATCAACCTGCGCCAGATCGACGCCACGCAAGTGGGCATCGCGCTCGACGAAACCGTCACCCGCGACGACCTGGCCACGCTGATGGCGATCTTCGGCGACGGCAAATCCGTTGACCTGGACGCGCTGGACGCCGACGCCAGCGACGCGCTGCCGACGGCCCTGGCCCGTACCAGCGAATACCTGACCCACCCAACCTTCAACCGCTACCACGCCGAGCACGAAATGCTGCGCTACCTGCGCGCACTGGCCGACAAGGATCTGGCGCTGGACCGCACGATGATCCCGCTCGGTTCGTGCACGATGAAGCTCAACGCAACGTCCGAGATGGTGCCGGTCACCTGGCCCGAGTTCTCGAACATCCACCCGCTGGCACCGAACGATCAGACCGTCGGCTACCGTGAAATGATCACGCAGTTGGAGGCGATGCTGTGCGCCGCCACCGGTTACGCCGCGATCTCGCTGCAGCCGAACGCCGGCTCGCAGGGTGAGTACGCCGGTCTGCTGGTGATCCAGAAGTACCACCAGGCGCGTGGCGAAGGCCACCGCAATATCTGCCTGATCCCGTCGTCGGCCCACGGCACCAACCCGGCGTCGGCCAGCATGGTCGGCATGAAGGTCGTCGTCACCGCCTGCGATGAAAACGGCAACGTCGACCTGGCCGACCTGAAAGCCAAGGCCGAGCAGCACAGCGCGAATCTGGCCTGCGTGATGGTCACCTACCCGTCGACCCACGGCGTGTTCGAAGAAGGCATCAAGGAACTGTGCGAGATCGTGCACCAGCACGGCGGCCAGGTGTACGTCGACGGCGCCAACATGAATGCACTGGTGGGCCTGGCCTCGCCGGGCGCGTTCGGCGGCGACGTCAGCCACCTGAACCTGCACAAGACCTTCTGCATCCCGCACGGCGGTGGCGGCCCGGGCGTCGGCCCGATCGGCGTCGGCGCGCACCTGGCCAAGTTCCTGCCAAACCAGCTCTCGACCGGCTACGTGCGTGACGAACAAGGTATCGGCGCCGTCAGCGCTGCAGCCTTCGGCTCGGCCTCGATCCTGCCGATTTCGTGGATGTACATCGCGATGATGGGCGCGGATGGCCTGACCGCAGCGACCGAAGTGGCGATCCTGAATGCCAACTACATCGCACGCCGCCTGGCGCCCCATTACCCGGTACTGTACGCGGGCCACGATGGTCTGGTGGCGCACGAGTGCATCATCGACCTGCGTCCGCTGCAGGACAAGACCGGCATCTCGAACGAAGACGTGGCCAAGCGCCTGATGGACTTCGGTTTCCATGCGCCGACCATGAGCTTCCCGGTCCCGGGCACACTCATGATCGAGCCGACCGAATCGGAATCGAAAGCCGAGATCGACCGCTTCATCGAGGCGATGATCACGATCCACGCCGAGATCGTCAAGGTCGAGCGCGGCGAGTACGACCGCATGGACAATCCGCTCAAGGGTGCACCGCACACGGCCGAAGTGGTCACGAGCGACGACTGGGCCCACGGCTACACGCGTGAAGTGGCGGCGTTCCCGGTCGCGAGTCTGCGCAAGAAGAAGTACTGGCCACCGGTCGGCCGCGCCGACAATGTGTACGGTGACCGCAACCTGTTCTGCGGCTGCGCGCCGATCAGCGATTACGAGTAATCACTGACCTGCTCCCGCAGCGGCATCATTTGCGGCTCGATGCGAGCCGCAAATGCGATGCCGAGTGACGGCGGCGTTCCCGGTTTGACCCACGCCGCTCGCGCGTGGGTTCGCCGGGAACGCCGCTGTTTTCATTGGGGCCTGGCGCTAACGCAGGCGTTGTTCCCGGCGCCTCCTGGGTGCCATCCCCCTCTTCCAGCCTGAACCCGGCCACGGTGCGCGCCAGCGCAATCGCCTGCATCTGCAGCATGCACGCGGCGCTCGCGGCTTCCTCGACCAGCGTGCAGTTCTGGCGTGTGACCTGGTCCATCTGCACGATCGCCTGACTGACGCCCTGCAACTGCTTGGCCTGGCCATCGCCGGTCGAGCCAATCCGCCCGACGAGATGTTCGACATCGCGCACCGAACTGGCGATGCGCTGCATATTGCTGCCAGCGTGCAGCGCCCATGCCTCGCCGCCGTCGATCTGCGCCACCGACTGCGCGATCACGGCGCGGATTTCCTGGCTGGCCGCGGCCACCCGCCGCGCCAGCGCGCGCACCTCGGTCGCCACCGCTGCCAGATCCGTGGCGCTCATTGGCGCACGCGAGGCGTCCAGCGCCGCATTCAACACCCGCGTGCCCGTTTCGCCTGCCGCCACTTCCAGCGCATCGACGATCGCCATCACCTGCTGCGCGCTGCGCCGGCTCGCGTCGAGCGTGGTCACGAGGCGCTCGACGACACCGCCGCCGTCCTGCGCAACGTCGCCGGCGCCGGCAGCGAGGCGGTTGGCGGCGCGGGCATCGTCGACGTTGTCACGCACGTTCGCCGCCAGCGCTTGCAGCGTGTCCTCGGTGTCGGCCAGCGCCCCGGCGCGGTACACGGCGCGGCTGCCCAGGCTCAGGCTCCCGAGCTTGATGTCGCGCGAGGCCGCGCCGATCGTGCGCGCTGCTTCGGCCACCGTGCACAGCATGCCATTCAGATTGCGGATGCTGGCATCGAGCAGGCGCGAGGTGTCGGCGATTTCGTCGCTGCCGTAGTCACGTTCCTGCACCGTGAGGTTGCCGCTGGCCAGGCTGCTGGCAGCCAGGCCGATGCCGCGGATCTCGCCAAGCAGGATGCGGCGCACGGCGAACGTAATGGCCAGCGACAGACCGATCGCCAGCACCAGCACGGTGGGCATCAGCAGCGAGACCATGCGAAAGTCGGCCTTGGCCCCCGCGGCGGCCTGGCGCGCCAGCGTGTCTTCGAGCGCGCTGAGACCGGCCAGGCGCTGGTCGACCAGCGCGTACGCGGCTTCGGCCTTCTGCATCGCGTTGGCGCTGATCGAGCCGTCCAGTGGCGCGAGCTCGATGACGTCGCGCACCGCGCGCGCATAGCGGCGCTGCGCCTGCGCGGCCTGCTCGACGTGACGCAGCTCGGCGCCGGTCAGCGGACCGGTCGACAGCGTCGTGAGGCCAACCGCAATGCGCCCGTGCTGCGCCAGGATGTCGCGCCGCAGCGGCTCGGTGCGGGCCGGCGGAAAGCTGCCGCCCATCCAGCTCAGGTAACGGTAGATGTCGGCATGCGCCTTGTGCGACTGCGTGCCCAGACTGGCGGCAGCGTGCAGGCTGGCGGCGCGCTGGCCGACGATCGATTCGAGCGATGCATTCTGGCGTGCCAGCGCGACATAGGCCGCCCAGGACAGCACCAGCAGCAGCACGAGGACAGCGCCCGGGGCCAGCAGCAATTTGGGGCCGATACGCAGGCGACTCAGCATAACGCCCCCGACGGCAGCGTGGCACAGCGCGTGGCGTATGGCGGTAACGTCATGGCATCCTCACTTGAGTTCTCGCGCACCATTTCCTCAGTGCATTCATGACTGTACGTCGCGTGTCACGCGTTTCGTTTGTGATGGCGCAAACCCGGCCCGGCCACCGGCCGCGCAACAACGCAAGCTACCGGGCCACTGACTGAGCAATTGCCTCCCAGATACACCCTCGCGCACCCGCACGCGCTACACTGCGGGTATGACAGTTTTTGTTTTCCGCGGACGCCACCTGCTGTTGCCCACCCTGCTCGTGCTGTCGCTGGCACTGCACCTGCTGGCCATCATGTGGCTCGATCCGCGTCCCGCGCCGCGCCTGGCGGCGACGGGGCCACTGACCGTGACGCTCGCGGATCCCGGCGCCAGCACGTCGCTGCCAGCGGTGGCGCCGCCTGTGCGGATGCCCGCAGCCCCGCCGGCCCCAGCAGCCCCGTCCGCACCACCCACCCCACCCGCTCCCCTGCCGCAGGACCTGCCTGCGACCGCCGAACCTCCATTCAGCCCGCCCACGGCAGCGCCGCCAGCCGCCAGCGACCGCGCAGCTCTGCCGCAGCAGGACACGAGTCCGCCCCAGAGGCCCAGCCAATACCGCACCGCCTCGCACGATTCGGTGCGCATCGATTACTGCGTCAACGGGGTGAATGGCGGCGACGCGCGTCTGGCCTGGGAAACGGATGGCAGCAGCTACCGCCTGGAACTGGATGGGATACTGGGCGAGATCGTCAGCGAAGGCGGTCTGGACGACGCCGGGATGTCGCCGCGCCGGACCAGCGAGCAATGGGGTGCAGGCCGGGCGACGACGGTGTTCGACCGCGCACGCGGCCAGATCGTCGATGGCGTCACCGGACGCAGCGCGCAGCTGCTCCCCGGCAGCCAGGACGCTGCCTCGGTGCTGCTGCAATTGGCCAGCATCGGCCAGGCCGACCCGGACCAGTTGCGCAGCAGGCTGGCGTTCTGGGTGGGCGGCGTGACTGGCGCGCGCGTGGTGTATTTCGAGACCGCAGGTCAGGAATCCCTCGACACCAGGATCGGCACGCTGGAGACAGTGCGCCTGGTGCGGCTGGCCGACGATGGCGCGCCGCAACTGGAGGTGTGGCTGGCGCCAGCGAAGGCCTGGCTACCGGTGCAACTGCGCCTGAGCGGACCTGATGGCGCGGTGCGCACGCAAACCGTCTGCGCGATCAGCGCCGCGCAGACGAATTAACAGCAGCGCAAACAACGTAGGGTGGACGGCTGCGCCGTCCACGCGTTCAATCAACCCAGGCACGCGCCGACATCAAGCCAGCTTGACCGCGTGCTCACGCGTTGCGTGGAACGTCAGCTTCGGCCAGCGTTCCTGCGTCAGGCGCAGGTTCACGCCGGACGTGGCCAGATAGGCCATATTGCCGGCTGCATCGTAGGCAACGTTGTGACCCAGCGAGGCTTCGAAGTCGGCCAGGTTTTTCTTGTCGTCGCTCGACACCCAGCGCGCACTGCTGATGCTTGCGCTTTCAAACACGGCATCGACGCCATATTCGTTGAGCAGGCGGCTGGCGACCACCTCGAACTGCAGCACGCCGACCGCGCCCAGGATCAGTTCGCCACCCAGCACCGGCTTGAACACCTGCACCGCGCCCTCTTCGCCCAGCTGCTGCAGCCCCTTGTGCAACTGCTTCATCTTCAGCGGATTACGGATGCGCACGGAGCGGAACAGCTCCGGTGCGAAGTACGGAATGCCGGTGAAGCTGAGCATCTCGCCTTCGGTGAAGCTGTCGCCGATCTGCATATTGCCGTGGTTCGGCAAGCCGATGATGTCGCCGGCGAATGCCTCTTCGACCTGTTCGCGGCTCGAGGCCATGAACGTCACCACCGACGACAGCTTGACGTCGCGGCCAAGGCGCAGGTGCTTGACCTTCATGCCCTTTTCGAAACGCCCCGAGCACACGCGCAGGAACGCGATGCGGTCGCGGTGGGCCGGGTCCATATTGGCCTGGATCTTGAAGACGAAGCCGGAGAATGGCTGCTCGTCCGGCTTGACCGCGCGCACCGTGGCGTCGCGCTCGCGCGGCGATGGCGCCCAGTCGACCAGGGCCGACAGGATTTCGCGGACGCCGAAGTTGTTGATGGCCGAGCCGAAGAACACCGGCGTCTGCACACCCGACAGGAAGCGCTCGAGGTCAAATTCGTGCGAGGCGCCGTGCACCAGTTCGACTTCCATCTTGAGCTGCTCGATTTCGAGCGGGAACATCTCGGCCAGGCGCGGGTTGTCGATGCCCTTGACGATCTCGAAGGCGCCGTCGGCTTTTTCTTCGCCCGCCTTGAACAGCATGATCTCGTCCTTCAGCAGGTGGTACACCCCGCGGAAGTTCTTGCCCATGCCGATCGGCCAGGTCACCGGCGCGCATTCGATCTTGAGCACCGATTCGACTTCGTCGAGCAGTTCGAGCGGATCGCGCGTTTCGCGGTCCATCTTGTTCATGAACGTGACGATCGGCGTGGCGCGCATGCGGCACACCTCGAGCAGCTTGATGGTCTGCGATTCGACGCCCTTGGCGGCATCGATCACCATCAGCGCCGAGTCGACCGCCGTCAGCACGCGGTAGGTGTCTTCCGAGAAGTCCTGGTGGCCCGGGGTGTCGAGCAGGTTGATGACGTGGTCGCGGTAATCGAACTGCATCACCGACGAGGCCACGGAAATGCCGCGCTGCTTCTCGATGTCCATCCAGTCGGACGTCGCATGGCGACCGCTCTTGCGGCCCTTGACGGTACCGGCCAGCTGGATCGCGCCCGAGAACAGCAGCAGCTTTTCGGTCAGCGTCGTTTTACCGGCGTCGGGGTGGGAAATGATGCCGAAGGTGCGGCGGCGCGCGACTTCGCGCGCGATCGTGCCGGCCTGGCGGTTGGCGGCGACTTCAAGGTCGGCGCCTGCGCCGGACGGATCGTCGGCGCTGGAAATATCGGTGTCGTTGGCCATAATCGAGCCCAGTTGTGGACCTGTGACGGCCCTTGTCGGAAAACCCTCGATTTTACCGTCTCGGGCACGCGCCGTGTGAACAGAATACGGCGCGCGCCCGGGCAGGCACAGCGTGTGGCGTCAGTCGCGCACGCGGCGCCAGCCGGTGCGGCGGGCATCCTGGCTGGTGGCCGACGTTACCTCGGACGTGATGGTGTCGCCCTTGGCGGTGGTGGTGACCATCTTCAGCGCGCCCGACGGCAGGCGCACGATGATGAAGCCCACGGCCGCCGCATCGCCCGACAGCAGAGAACCGGCAATGTCGCCGGCACCGTCGCCGGCGACATTGCCGGATACGGCGCGACCGGTGCAGACATCCAGATGGTAGGCGTAACTCGAGCCGCCCACGTTGCAGGCCGTCGATGACTGCGGCAGGTTCGTCACCACCGACAAGGTGCCTGCGACGATCTTCGGATCGAGGTTGACCCGTTCGCCCGCGTTCTTGTCGAAGTCGATGAACCAGCCGGCCTTTGCGCCCAGATTGACGATCGCCCCACCAACGGTGAAGCGGTTCGAGCGCGGCACCAATGGCTTCGCGGGGTTATACGGCACGGTCTCGGTGAACTGGCGCTCCGAGAACGTGTCGGCGGCGCGCCATTTGGCATCGGCCACCGGCGTACCCGTGTCGGCCAGCACGTACACGCTCTGCTCGCCGACATCCTTGATGTCGATGTAGTCGAGCATGCGGCCGGTGCCGAAGGTCACGACGCGCCGCGTCGGCGACGCGTCCGCCCCCTGCCCGGTCGTATCGACCTGGCACAGCGCCACGTCGGGCCGCGACGTGATCGGCTGGTTGACGCCGGCACTGCCCATGCGCACCCGCGCCACCTTGGCGCCGGTGAAATCGAAGCGCCACATCTGGCCGAAGTTGTCGCCCCCGTACAGGTAGGTCACCAGCGGATCGGTGTTCGGGTTGGCGGTGATCGCCGTGATCTTGGCCAGGCCGGACGGATCGGCCACGCCGCTGCCCGAGCCGATGCCACCCGAGCCGGTGGTCAAGAGGCCCGTGTCGGCGTGGGTGATGTCCCGGTCGCCCAGGTTCAGCACCTGCTGGCCGGTCGCGACATCGACCACGAACAGGATCCCCTTGCCGCTGCCGCCGGCCACGCCGTCCGCATCGGGAATATTGTTGTAGCCCGATGTCAGGAACGTTACCCAGCGCTGCTTGTCGTTGCCGTTGGCGTCCTTGCCGTCCTTGATGGTGCCGAACTGCGGATTGCCGAACGTGAAGCCCATCTCGGGCTGGTGCAGGGGGCCGGCGCAGACGGTGGCGTCGGCGCAGATTTCCCACAGCGGCGCCGGCGCATCCGGATCGGTGACGTCCAGTGCGTAGTAGCCCCGGCCGCCGGCGTTCAGGCCCGCGACCAGGATCGTGCGCCAGGCGCCGTTGATCTGCACGTCCGCCAGTTCGGGCGAACCGTCGACCGTGAACTGGTGCTCGGTCGCATAGCCCACGCTGGCCTGGCGGTACAGTTTCTTCATCGTGATGCGCGGCATGTAGGCCCACATTTCGGTGCCCTTGACGGCGTCGAACGCATGCAGCATGCCGTCATTGGCGGCGATGAACACGGTCGGCTTGCGTCCGGCCTGGGCCGCCTTGTAGGCGTCGTAGCCTTCGGCCACGTAGCTCTTGCGCGCGCCGCGCAGGTAGGCCGGCTTGGACGAGGCGATGTCGCCCAGCACCACCGGCTGCGCCGGCTTGTCCGGTTCGATCTCGGTCTCGCTCGGGCCGGAATAGCCGCGCAGGATCACGTTGTTGGCGTATTGCTGGTGCCCGCGCAGCCAGTTGACGATCGTCTCGCCATTGTTGACGATCGCCTGGTTTGCGCTGTTCAGGTTGGCGCATTGCGACATCAGCGAGCACTTGTTGGCGAACCAGGCACGGTCGGCGCCCATGTCCGCGTACACGAGATTCTTGCGCGTGCCGCTGACCGGGTCGCGGTACCAGATGGTGCGCGTGTCGCTGGCAGCGGCCACCTGCTGGCCGAGGGTCCAGGACGAGCTCCAGATCACTTTCTTATCGACCTCGCCGGTCACCGGGTCGAGTACCCGCTTGGCCAGGTTGCCAGTCCACTTCACCGTGGTGAATGTCGACGAGAAGATGTCGGCGTCATCCAGCGTGATGTTCGGTGTCGAGGTAGCTGCAGAGGCGGCCGCGCCGGTCGCCTGGCGGATGTCGTTCAGAGCCTCGTTCAGCCCTTCGACCACCTGCTGCGGATCGGACGCAGCAAAGTACTTGCCGCCGCCATTGATGGCCGCGTGCCACAGGTCGTCCACGCGCGACTGGTAGGTATCCGACAGCGCCACCTTGTCGACCACTGGATCGGGCCAGCGGTACACGCCGTCGCTCGTCCAAGGGCAACCGACAGCCACCTTGTTGATGATGTTGTCGAGGTCGCCGCCCGACTCGCGCGCGGTATCGTACTTCGGCTCGTAGGTCATGACGCCGTCCACGCCCAGTCCCAGGCCATAGGTGCGCATGTGCAGGCGCTTGTTGCGGTCGCCGGCCACGACGCCGTCGTCGCCTTCGAGCTCGGGACGCAGCGAATTGTCCTTGGCGGCCGGGGCACGCGTGTTGCGGCCGCCGTTGTACCAGTACAGCGCGACGTCGGCCAGAGACGGCTTGGCTTGCGCGCTGGTGTCGACGCAGCCGGTGTCCTGGGTACAGAAGCGCGCCGGATCGTCCTTGTTGTCGTTGTTGACGACATCGGCGACGCTGCCGCCGTTCCAGTAGCCGTCGGTCGTGACGAACGTGAAGTTCTGCTGGCAGGGGAATTCGATCACTTCGGCGCCCTGCGCCTGCTTGAAGATCCCCTTGTTGGCAAACATATTGCCCATCTCGTTCAGGGCCAGCCGCACCGGCGTGCCGCCGGCGCTGTTCATTTCATACAGCGCCTTGTACCAGGCGGTGCGATCGCCCCCGGCGAACGACTTCGGATACAGGATCTGGTCGTTGCCCATGTAGTCGGTCTGGTTCGCGGCGCGCTGCAGGCCCACCAGGCCCACCTTGTAGTCCTTGTCCAGCGGCTGGAACGCATGGCCCACGGCCGTCTTCATCATTTGGTTGCGCGACTTGTAGTAGGCATACCAGTTGGCGAAGTTGGTCATTTCTTCGTCGTAGGTGCAGGAGGTTTCGGCCCGGCAGTCGGTGCGCGCCTCGGTGCGTGGGTAGGCGTCGCGCGTGGCGACGATGTCGGTGCGCGTGAATACGCCAGTATCGACGCCTGACACCGATGTCGGCACCTGGTCGGTCACCGCTGCCACGGACGTGAAGGCGAGCGTGTTGCGGTTATTGATCGCGCCAATGGTGGCAGCGGTCCCGGCGGCCGACAGCGGGCCCACCAGGCACAAAGCCGTCGATGGCGCCGCCGCGCACTGTGGCGTAATGCCGTTGCCGCCGACGTACGCCTTGACGGTGCCGCCAGTGCCAATTTCGGTGGCGAGCTGCGTGGCGATCTGCGCGGCCGTGCCCCTGCGCGTCAGCTCGAGGCCGCGACTGAACCAGGTCTGGCCGGCAAAGCGCAGATTGGTCAGCACGCTGCGCGTGTTATCGCCGGCGATGCCGCTGAACTGCAGCAGCGCCGTGACGCGGGCGCCCGATTCGACGATCAGTTCTTCGGCCGTGCGGCTGCCTTCCCTGACGACCTGGCAGCCGTTCTTGTCGGTGGTGCGCGGGCAGGCAATCGGGAACACAGCTAGCATGTTGGCCGCCGGCAGCGTGATGCCATAAGTTGAACAGGCGGGCGCCGTACCGGAGGCCGTCTGCACGCAGGCGTAGAACGGCCGTGCCAGTCCCATTTTGGCATTGATCGACTTGGCCAGCGCGACCGCCAGGGCAAGCTGCTCGGCGGCCGTATTGGTGCCGCCTGTCACGGTCATGGCGCCGTTGGTGATTTCCTGCAGGCCGGCCACGCTGGCCGACGTGACCTTGGTCAGCGTCAGCGTGCTGTCGGACCCGGAATTGTTGATGGTGATCGTGCTGTACCAGTTGACCGGGCGGTTCGGGTCGCCAAAGCGCGGGTATTTGTAGCTGCCCACGTACTTGGCCTGGCAGTTGGTCAGGCTCGTGCTGTCGCACCAGCGCACCGGCGCCGGCTTGCTGTAGGTCGTGTTGGGTGCGACGGCGTTCACGGCAGTCGATACGCAGCTCTGGAGCTTGCTGTCCCTGCAGTATTCGTTGACGTTCAGCCGGTAGTAATAGGCGTTGCCGGTCACGGCGTTCGGGCTGGTGTAGGTGCGGTTCGGATACGTGTAGCCGATCACGTTGCGGCGGCATTCGCCGGTACTGTCGCACCACTCCAGGTCGGGGAAACCCGTGACCAGATTGGTCTTTTGCGAGGATGCACCGGCCAGGTCCCGGTACTCGAGGCTGAAGCCGTCGGTGGTCACGTTAGTCCAGCCGCTCGTCGTGGCCCGGTTCTGCTCCGGGTACGAACTCTGGTCGGCCTTCACCGGCGGCTTGTAGCGCATGTCCGGGTTGTAGTACTGGCGGTTGAATTGCGGCGTGTGATACGGCACGTCGCCGACCGCGCATTCGCGCAGGCCCAGGGCCAGCGTGCTGCTGGCGCGGCAGGTCGTGTTGTCGTTGACGTAGTCGGGCGTGTAGGTGTACGCCATCGAACCGGAATCGTCGTACAAGAGCATCAGGTTCGGCTTGACCGTCCCGCTGCCGGTCAGGCTCATCAAGGGCATGGACGCCAGCGAGGTCGGCCCCGCCAGTGCCGGCGTGGCGCCGAGACCAAGCGACAAAGCCAGCAGCGCCAGGATGGTAGTAAGAGACTGTTTCATGCGATATCCATTCGAACGGCGATGCGCGGAGCCCGTCAGGCGCCGATCAGCACGACCATCTGGTTGATCACGTTACCGCCGCGTGCACCATCGAGGCGGGCAGTAATGACATAGTGCAGCTGCGGCGAACTGGCATACGCCGGCGCATCGGACGCCAGGCTCTCGCCAATCGCCACCGTCGTGCCGAGCTTGACAGTGTTGGCAGCGGTCTGGACGCAGCTGTTCTTCGGCTTGGGGTTATTGAACGGCCCGGTCGCCTTGCACAGGCGGTGGATCACGTACTTGATCTTGTTGCCGTCGGCGTCCTGCAACTCGACGCTGCCATTCCAGAAGGCGCTGTCGCGCGGGCTCAGGGCCGTGTTTTCCATGCTGGCGACATAGCCCTTGGCGGCATTGTCGGCATCGAGGTCGGAGCGCTTCGCGATCGCGGTCTCGCGCAGCCACTGGAACCCCGTGTGCAGGCCCAGGTCGACGGCCCGGCTCAGCGTCGCGTCGTAGGCCAGGTTGGACGCGGCCAGCGTCGTGGTATTGCTCGAGCGCAGCAGGTAGATGCTGGTCACCAGCATGACCAGCATCATGATCAGCATGACCGGCAAGGCAACGCCGCGCTGGCGGCGCGAAACGATTCGGAACGTCATGCGGTAGGCCTCCAGCTCGCGTTACGCAGCGGCACGACGGACTCGAACGCGCGGTAGCGATAGCATTTCCAGTCGATCGGGTCATCCTTGACGCCCAGGTCGAGCGTGACCGGAACAGCATCGATGCCGCTTGGCTGGTCCGTCTCGAACACTTTCAACGCTTCGGTCGTGGTGCTGCAGGCGCCTCCGGCGCCCGGGCGCTCGGGGCGCTTGTTGCGCGCGATCACGGCAATTCTGAGCGCGGCAACGCGCTGATAATCGCCTGCGCTGCCGACCACGCCATCGCCGTCGGCATCGATCATGGTGTTGGACCACTCACGCACCTGCATGCCCAGTTCCGGATCGAAGGCGGCCACGGCGCGCGTGTCGAAGCCGTACTGGGCCTTGAGGGAGACGATATTGTCGGCCACTGCCTGCGCCGTGTCGCCGCTGCTGCCGAGGTTGGTCGCGCGCAGGCGCAGTACGCCGTCCTCCACCAGCCAGGTATGAAACGGCAGATTCGCAGCCCGCCCCAGATTGAACACACGGGTGGCGCTGCCGGGGAACGTGCGGTCCAGATCGCCCGTATTGAAGCGATCGGCTGTGCTGGCAAAGCCGATGGACGGCGCATCCTGATTCAGTGTCGAGATCTGCGCCAGCGCGCACTGGCCAGCGCCGTCCTCGGGCGCGACCACGATCACGTCACCGACGGCAAAGCCGTAGGGCGTGCGGTCCAGGGCAATCTGGTTGCCGCCGTTGTAGTTCGTGGTCAGGCGCACGGTGGCCGTGCCGCTGGCCGCGCTGCCCGAGTACAGGGTCAGCTGGTCCGGCCCGGCGTTGCCATGCACGATCACGGCGGCCGCCAGCGGATGCACGGTCGCGGCCCCGCGCAGGGCCGACGTCATCGTGAACTTCTTGCTGTCGTTGAAGATGGTGTCGCACCCGGCCAGGATCGGGTCGTTCAGCCCGTAACCGGCCTGCTCGGCATCGGCGCTGATCGAGAACATCGCCATCATCCCGTTCTGCATCGATTCGGACCCGCCCAGCGCGCCATCCTTGTTGCTCTCGGAATCAGTCATCATGCGGGTGGCGAACATCACGGCCAGCAAGCCGATCACGATGCTGACCATCAGTTCCACCAGCGAAAAGCCGGCTGCCCGTGGCAGTGCGGGTGGTATGCGCGTGCTCATGCAGACCTCGACAGGTAGGTGACGATCCGGTGCCGGTTCTGCTGCGCCGTCGCGTTGCGGCACCAGCGGATCTCCACTGCCACTGCCGTGCGCTTCGTGCCCGCGGCCGGGGTGACGGCAACGACAACGCTGGCATTGGGCAGGTGTTTGGCCAGGGCCGCGTGCCAGTCCTGCAAACGCGCCCCGGGCGTGGCGTTTTCGGCCACGGCGTAGTCGCTCAGGTGGTCGAGATCGTTATTCATCACGCCGATCAGTTCGTTCGCTGCGATGGTCGCTTCGGCGCGCATGCTCGCTTCGGCCAGCGCGGCCTGCGAATTGACTTGCAGTCCCAGCGTGCCGATGAGGCCGATGGCCAGGATCAGGATCGCGATCAACGCTTCGAGCAGCGCGACGCCGCGCTGGCCGGCGCGCCCCGGGCGGCGCGGCGTGTGGCGCATGGCAGGTGGACGGCGCGGCATCATGGGCACCGGCGCGAGTCACCTGCGTCCGCGCTGGGTCGGCAGGTCACGACTGCCCCGGCCAGCGTGACGACAACCGCGCTGGCGGGAAAAGCGTCGCCGCCCCCTGCCGGTGTCAGGTCCAGCCGCGTCAACGACGGCTTGGATGTGTCGATCCACCCCAGCGCCGTGAAATACGCCGCGCTGGCGTCGCCGTCGGGCGTGACTTTCAAAGCCGAGACACGCGGCAGCGATGCCGCGCTGCGAAACACCGAGCTCGTCTTGACAGCGCCGCCACCGGGCACGACCGCCGGTTTATCGACGTCCGACCAGCGGCCGCTGGCCGCTGTGCAATCATCGCCTGCAGTTGGAAAGCACACGTCCACCTGCCAGTTGCGCTGACCACTTTGTGCATTCGCGGTAAACACCAGGCGGCTGCGGGCATTGTTGGTCAGGGCCAGACTGCGCGCCAGCGTATAACCTTCGGCATAGAACTGGGCGGCGCCGGTGCTGGTAGTGGCGCCGAGCCAGGCGCGCATGTTCGGCACGCCTACCGCCATCAGGATGGCGAAAATGGCCAGCACGACCATGGTTTCGACCAGCGTGAAGCCGGCATGGCGCACAAGGCGGAACCTGGCGCTCACTGGGTGCACGAGCCATCCTTCCGGTCGACCCAGCAGTTGTCGCTCTTCGTCCAGCCTGCAGGCACGCCGGTGGTAGCGCGCTTGCCGGTCTGGTCCAGCGTATAGACGAAGCTGGCGGCAGCCGCCCTCCCGGTTGCCACGAGCAGGTAGCCGCTGACGTTGGCGTCCTTGAGCGTGTAGGTAAAGTTGGCGGTGGCGCCCGGGACCTGGGCGAACTTGTCATAGGTACGGTTGTTCGACCAGAACTGTTCCAGTTTCGGCTGCGTGGAGGCCAGCGCGCTGTGGGCTTCGACCAGGCGCGCGCGCGTCACGTAACTCGTATAGGACGGCATGGCCATGGCGCCGAGGATGCCGATGATCGCCACGACGATCATGAGTTCGACAAGGGTGAAGCCGGATGGACGATGTTGCATGGGGGTTGCTCCTGGCCGAAAATGAATCGGTAATGTTTCCAGAAGGAATGATAACCCGGCTAGCTGTCATTTCCCTGAGGAAAGGCTGACAAAACCCTGACAAGTGCGCAGAATCCCTGTTTTATCGATGCGGGTTTGTCTGCCTGACAGCAAAACGCACGACGATGCTGGTACCGCCACCCCCGGCGTCGGCCAGATGAACCGAAGCGCCGTGCGCCAGCGCGATGTCGCGCACGATCGCCAGCCCCAGCCCGCTGCCCTGGGATTTGTCATCGAACCGCACGAAGCGTTCGAACACGGCGGCGCGGCGCGCGGCGGGAATGCCGGGGCCGGAATCGATCACGGAAAATTGCGGCGCGCCATCATCCATGCCGCACCCGACTGTCACCTGTCCGCCTGCTGGCGTGTAGCGCAGTGCATTGTCGACCAGATTGTCGATCAGATCGCGCAGCTGGAAGGCATCGCCCGTCACCGGGGCCGGCGCCAGCTCGAAGCCCAGGTCGATGTCCTTGCGGGCTGCCTTGTCGACAAAGAACTGGATCGATTCCTGCACCAGCAGCGCCAGGTCGAGTGGACCGGCATGGTCGCCCGGGCGCCCTTCCCGCGCGCGTGCCAGGGCCAGCAACTGGTTGACCTGGCGGATCATGCGCTCGTTGGCCATGCCCATCATGGCAAGCGATTGCACGGTGTCGGCATCCTGCGCGTGACGGGCATGCAGCCATTCGAGCTGCAGTTGCACGCCAGCCAGCGGCGTGCGGAGCTGGTGCGCCATGTCAGCCAGGAAGTCGCGCTGCGCGCGCGCGCCGGCTTCGACTTTGTCCAGCAGGTCATTGAAACCGCTGACCACCGGTGCGATTTCATAGGGCACGCCGTCGGCAGGAATGGGCGCGAGGTCGCCCGGTCCCCGCCTCGCCAGCTCGGCGCGAATGCGCGCCAGTGGCCGCAAGCCATTGCCGACCGACAGCCAGACAACGCCAACCAGCGTCAGCGTGCCAAGCGAGACCAGCACGACGAGCGAGCGGACAATGGCAGCGCGCAGGTCGAGGCGCTGGCGCAGCGTGCGGGCCACGCCGACGTGACGGATTCCGGCCGGCGTGGCGACCGCCAGCGCAACCACGCGCACCGGCTCGCCGCTGACGTCGGCATCATAGGCTGACATGCCAGGGCGCAATGGTGGAAAACCCGTGGTCCCTTCCAGCCGGCGGCCTTGCAGGTCGCGCACCACGAACCAGGCGCGTTCGCCCGTCGCAGCGGGGGCCACGGGCGACAGGCCGGCTGTGCCGCCAGTGGCCACGCGGCTTGCCAGGGTGGTGGCCGTGTCCATGAGGCCGGCGTCGAACGCCACCTGGGCCGGCGTCCACGCGAGGCCCGCGACCAGCGCGGCGAGCACGAGATTGACGAGCAGGATGGGTCCGAGCAGCCATTTCAGCAGGCGCAGGCGGATGCTGTTCATCGGCTGGACGGGGTCATGCGGCGGCTTCGAGCAGGTAGCCAAAGCCGCGGATGGTCCTGATCGCCACATCGGCGCCTTCGAGCTTCAGGCGCAGGCGCGAAACATAGACTTCCACGGCGTTGAGCGTGACATCGTCGCCCCAGGGCAGGATGGCGTCGAGGATCTGCTGTTTGGAGACGACGCGCCCTGCATGCTGCAGCAGGTATTCGAGCACGCCCCACTCGCGTACCGACAACTCGACCGCGCGATCGCCGATCCGTGCGCGGCGGGTGGCGCTGTCCAGGCTGAGGCGGCCGAGGGCCAGAACGGACGACGGGGGCGCATGGCGGCGCGCCAGTGCGCGGATGCGGGCAATCAGCTCGGCGGTGGCAAACGGTTTGACCAGGTAGTCGTCGGCGCCGGTTTCCAGGCCGCGCACGCGGTCTTCGACGGCGTCGCGGGCGGTCAGCAACAGCACAGGCATTGCAGCACCACGGGCGCGCAGGCGGCGTACGACCTCGAAGCCATCGATGCCGGTCAGGCCGATATCCAGCACGGCGACGTCGAAGGTGGGGACGGACGCGGTCCGTTGCAAGGCGGTGTCAGCGGCGATGCCATCGCGCACCAGCTGAACTGTCATGGCCTGCGCGCTGAGCGCGCGCAGTAAACCGTCGGCAAGCACGGGATCGTCTTCAACCAACAAGATATGCAGCCCGATGTGTAGTCCGATTTGCGGCTGAATGCGCAGCATTTGTAGGAATACCCTGTTTTGTGGACGGTGAACATCACCGCCGGCACCCCGAATTATGCGTTATTTTTTGTTTCCATAACAAAATACAACGCCTTTTGGGGCTAAAACAGGCATTTCCCCCAGTAGGACTGGGCTGACACGTGATGATGCTTGCAACCTACACCGGGGCGACTACATGTCTTATGTGCGCCAACAGACGGTGGACGTAAAGTACACACATCGCAACGAGGCAAGCACCATACGCCTTCTGACTTGCACCCGACGCACGATAGACCTAAGAGGACATAAAATGAACAACACTCAACTTGCTGGTATCACACAAAAAGCAAAAAGCCAGACCCCTGCCACGAGTGAGGCAATGAAGTCCCAGTCTAAACCGATCGTCAGCTACAGCGGTACCCAACAAAATGAATTGCTGGCAGCGCTGCCACGCATGGATCTCGAAGAAATGTTCGACCACCTCGAACTGGTGGCAATGCCATTCGGTAAAGAACTGTTCGAGTATGGCAGCAAACTGGAATACGTGTATTTCCCGACAACGGCAATCGTGTCGCTGCTGTACGTGATGGAAGATGGCGCCACGACCGAAATCGCTGTCGTCGGCCACGAAGGTGCAGTCGGTGTGTCGCTGTTCATGGGTGAGCGCGCTACCTGCTCGGCTGTCGTGCAAAGCGCCGGCTACGGTTATCGTCTGCGCACCCAGTACCTGCGTGACGCCTTCAACCGCGGCGGCGCCCTTCCACAACTGCTGATGCGCTACACCAACGCCCTGTTCGCCCAGATGGCACAGAACGCTGTCGGTGGCCGTCACAGCTCGATCGAACAGAAGCTGTGCCGCTGGTTGCTCGACCGCCTGGATCGTTCAGCAAGCAACGAACTGAAAGTGACCCAGGAACTGATCTCGATCATGCTGGGTGTGCGCCGCGAAAGCATCACTGCTGCCGCCGGCAAGCTGCAAGACGAAGGCCTGATCCAGTACCGTCGCGGTAACATCACCGTGCTCGACCGTGCTGGCCTGGAAGACTACGCTGGCGAATGCTACAAGGTCGCCAAGTCGGAATACGACCGCCTGCTGTCGGACGTCGCACGCTAAGCAGTCAACCTGGATTCGCCGCCCTGTGCGGTAGCGAATCCTGATATGCCGGCCCTGCACTCTGCGTCAGGGCCGGCGGTGTGTAAACGGTGCCTGCCACCTCATTGCCACCCGGCGCCACTGCCGGAATCAAGGCGCGAACACACGTTCCAACGTCATTCACTCCCCGCTCCACTACCAACGTTCCGCCCAATAACAAAGCACGCTCACGCATGCCAAGCAAGCCATGGGATTTCGTTCCGGTCAGCATGCCATCAGGGATACCGATGCCATCGTCGGTAATTTCCAGACCCCATCCAGTTGGCTCGCGCGTCAGGTTCACGATGACATTGCGCGCCTTCGCATACTTGGCGATGTTGTTGAGCGCCTCCTGCGTGATGCGGAACAAGGCAATGGCCTGTGTCGGACCGGCCGCATCCACATCAGGATCGATCAACGCATCGCAGTCGAGCGACGTCACATGCGCGTAATCGGTGCAGTAGCTTTGCAGCGCCGCCGACAAGCCCATATTGTCGAGCAGGCTCGGGCGCAAGTTCTCGACGATGCGGCGCTTGAGCTGCACGGTGTCGACCAGCGTGCGGCGTGCACGGCCCAGCTTGTCCGCCAAATCAGGTTCGTTCTCACGCAAGCGGTCAATGACCGTGGCCAGGTCGATGCCAATTGCCGTCAGGTTGGCGCCCATCTCGTCGTGCAGTTCGCGGGCAAGCCGTGACTTTTCTTCTTCCGACACGCGAATCAGGTGGCGCGACAGGACGGACAATTGCGCGGTACGTTCCGCGACAATGTGCTCGAGACCGTCGTTCGTCTGCTGCAACGCGTGCTCGGCATCCAGGCGCGCCCCGAAAGCCCGCTGCACCAGCTTGTAAAAGAGCAGCAGAATGATGATCGCCGCAACATTGATACTCACGCCAAACAGCGCCGCATGCCGGTATTGCTGATAAAACCCCGCAGTGCGCGACTTGAGCAGCTCGTTCTGTTCACGGGCCATGATCACCACTTGCAGGCGGATTTCATCCATCTCCGCACGCTCGTCCGGTAATGCAGCGTTCGCGACGATGTCGCCCAGACCACCGTGGCGGAATACGTCCAGAGACTGGTTCAGCAAGGCCAGCTTGCGCTGGACCAGCGCACGCAATTGCGCCAGATTGCGGGTTTGAGAAGGATTATCGGCAAGCAGCACGCCAAGTGCGCGCAGCTGGGCATCGATTTGCTGCGGCGCGCCGCGCAGCGGGCTCAGGTACACCGGATCGTTCGACAGGAAATACCCGCGCAGACTGGATTCGGCATCCGTGACGAGGAGGTTCAGGTATTGCAGCTCGTCCGAGACCTGGGCCGTCTGCGCCTGGAGCAGATTGGCATCACGCAAATCGTCGAGATTGCGCAGCAAGAATACGCCATTGATCACAAGCAGCACCACGCAAACCAGGCACACCACAGACTTGTGAAGCGGAAGACGACGGGACGGGCGCTCGGCCCGGGTGGTAGAAAAATACATCCAGACATCCTTTCACGCTGACAACGCGGCCTCGCATTCTACCTGTAAGGACGTATTGTTGCGCCGCAAAATGGCCCGACGTAACTATTTGTTGCAGTTGATGCTGATGAATACTGCTGACTTCGTTTTACAGCCGTGCAAATGACAAAACGCGCCAAGGCGCGTTGTGGGACAAATCTGATAGTAGCAACCAGCCGAGTTCTTAGTCGAGCAGATTGTTCTTCATGGCGTAATAGGTCAAGTCGGAGTTGGACTGCAGACCCATTTTTTCCATGATGCGGGTGCGGTAGGTCGACACCGTCTTGATCGACAGCGACAGCGCATTGCCGATATCGGACACGGTTGCGCCCTTCGCCAGACGCAGGAATACCTGGAATTCGCGATCGGAAAGCTCGGTGTGCAGCGCTGTGTTCGGATCGCGGTCAAAACTCTGGGCCAGCAATTCGCCAACCGTTGACGAGACGTAACGCCGGCCCTGGAACACGGTGCGCACGGCCGTCTTGAGCTCGTCCGCTTCGCATTCCTTGTTCAGGTAGCCGTTCGCGCCCATCTTGAACAGGTTCAGCGCATATTGCTGCGCCGGATAGCCCGACAGGATCAGCACGGGCAGATTGGGCTGGCCCTGGCGGATGGTGCGCAGGATGTCAATGCCGCTTTGATCCGGCATGGCGATATCGAGCAGCAGCACGTCGCAAATCTCGCGGCGCGCGATATCCAGCGCCTCACGGCCCGTGGCGCCTTCGGCCACGACTTCAAAATCGCCCGACGACGAAAAAATCTGCTTGAAACCTGCTCGTACTATCTGGTGATCGTCACAAATGGCAACGCGTATCATTGTCTTCCCTTAAATTTTCCTTGCGCAGGAAAGTGCCGGATCTGCTCCGCCCGGTTGATGCGTGTCATTCAGCATCGCGCGAGTGACATTTTAACACTCCGCAGCCTGCCTTCAACAGCGGTACGAATGCATGAGTGATCAAACGCCTTGCTTGACCCGGCGACGACCCGCTGCCTGCAAGGTCGCTAAGCGACCCGGCGCAATCTGGTACGGCAATCTTGCCGATGGCGTGAGATGTTGACCTGCACTAGGGCGCTGGTTGCGACCCGTGCTTGAGCAGATCGAGGATATCCAGCAAGCCGGCGCGCAATTTGTCGCCATCGATGGCCGGTGGGGTGTCGCGCAGGCGCTCTTCATCGAGCTCGGCCACCACGGTTGCGCGATGGTCGAGCCGGTTGCGCGCGCCGCTGATGGTAAAGCCCTGCTCGTACAGCAATTCGCGGATACGCCGGATCAGCAGGACCTCGTGGTGCTGGTAATAGCGGCGGTTGCCACGACGCTTGACGGGCTTGAGCTGGGTGAATTCCTGCTCCCAGTAGCGCAACACATGGGGTTTGACACCGCACAGCTCACTGACTTCCCCAATCGTGAAATAACGTTTGGCCGGAATGGGTGGCAGCACGGTCAGTTCGGTCTTGTTTGGTCGGTCGTTCATCGTCTATCAGGCTGCGCGCGCCATCGAACCCGAGCCCGAATTGCCTGGCCCGGCTTCTTCCACCATGGCCTTGAGCTTCTGGCTGGCGTGGAACGTCACGACGCGGCGTGCCGTAATGGGAATTTCTTCCCCGGTTTTCGGATTGCGGCCGGGCCGCTGCGGCTTGTCGCGCAACTGGAAATTGCCAAAGCCCGACAGCTTGACGGCTTCGCCGCGCTCGAGTGCATTGCGGATCTCGTCGAAGAAGGTCTCGACCATGTCTTTGGCTTCGCGCTTGTTCAGCCCGACCTGCTCGAACAGCAGTTCGGCCAGCTCGGCCTTGGTGAGCGTGGGCAATGACTGCTCTGCCTCTTTACGCACGCGCGCCACCAGCATTGCACGATCCAGGTCGGCCACGAGGGCTTCCTGGAACACGGTCGAATCAACGTCGTTATTGTTAATTTTGAGGCCCTGCCCGTAAGTCAAACGATGCCGCGGCGACAGCAACACAGATTGGGACCCGTGTGCTGTCAGCCTGGGAATGCATATTATGCACGCAGCTTCGCGTTCAGTTTGGTTGAAGCAGTGGCGAGCACCGCCGCCATAATGGCGTCGACCGCATCGTCCTGCAGTGTCGATTGAGTATCTTGCAAGCTAAAGCGGAAAGCAAGGCTTTTTTCATCCGCTTCGAGACCCTTACCGCGATATTCATCAAACAAAACAACGGCTTGCACAATCTTTCCCATAGGATTTACTGCGATTTCTGCGGTAAAAGCGTCCAGTACGGACTGGGCTGGCACGTCCTGTTTTACGACCAGCGCCAGGTCGCGCGTGGCGCCCGGGAACTTGGAAATCTCGGCATACACGGGCACGATGCGACCGCCCAATGCTTCAGCATCGACCTCGAACACAACCGGCGCTTGCGGCAGATCATACTTTTGCAGCCAGCGCGGGTGCAGCTCGCCAATCACGCCGATCTGCTGGTCGTCGAGCATGACATTGGCCGAGCGGCCCGGGTGCAACGCCGGGTGTTCCGCAGTGGAGAAACGCAGCTGACGCGGCGCGAACAATGCTTCCAGATCGGCCTTCAGGTCGAAAAAGTCGACGGCGCGCGTGGCGACATCCCATTGCTCGTCGAGCGCCGGGCCGTAGGCAATCGCGGCGACGCGCTTTGGCTGGTCGTAACCGGCCACCGTCAACGGGCCATCCATGACCGACGCGTTGCGCTTGAACACGCCGCCGACTTCAAACGCGCGCACGCGGCCAGCCTTGCGGTTGATGTTGTAGCGCACGTTGGCGACCAGGCTGCCGATCAGCGACGAACGCATCACGCTGAGCTGGCTGGCGATCGGGTTCTGCAGGCGGATCGGCTCGAGGTTGCCGGCGAAATCCTGTTCCCACGTGCTTTCGACAAAACTCATGTTGACCACTTCCTGGAAACCCAGGTCGGCCAGCTGATGGCGGATCGCGAACAGCGAGCGGGTGTTTTCCGGCTCGATCAGCATCGCGCTCGGCGCGGTGGGCGGCCGGGTCGGAATGTTCTCGAAGCCATAGACGCGCGCGACTTCTTCGATCAGGTCTTCCTCGATCTCGATGTCGAAACGGTAGGTTGGCGCCGTCACATGGAACACGCCCTCTTCCTGCACGAAGCCCAGTTGCAGGCGCGTGAAGATGTCGGCGATCACGGCATCGGTCAGCGGCACGCCGATCACTTGCGCGGCGCGCGCCGTGCGCAGCACTACGGGTGTGCGCACCGGCAGGTTGACGATCTGGTCGTCGATCGGGCCGACCTTGCTGTCCGGCGTGCCGCAGATGTCGATCAGGAGCGCCGTGATGCGCTCGAGGTGCTCGGGCACGGTCGCGTAGTCAACGCCACGCTCGAAGCGGTGCGCGGCATCGGTCGAGAAGTTGAAGCGGCGGGCACGGCCCTGGATGGCGTTTGGCCACCAGAATGCCGCTTCCAGATAGATATCGGTGGTGTCGAGCGACACGGCGGTCGAGTCGCCGCCCATGATGCCGGCCAGCGATTCGATCTGCTGTTCATCGGCGATCACGCCCACCCACTCGTCGACGGCAACCGTGTTGCCATTCAGGAGCTTGAGCGATTCGCCAGTCTTGCCCCAGCGTACGTCGAGGCTTCCGTGGATCTTGGCCAAGTCGAACACGTGCGACGGACGGCCGACTTCGAGCATCACGTAATTGGAGATGTCGACCAGGGCCGACACCGAGCGCTGGCCGCTGCGTTCCAGGCGGCGCTTCATCCATTCTGGCGTGGCGGCGCGCGCATTCAGGCCGCGGATCACGCGGCCGGCGAAACGGCCACACAGGTCCGGTGCCGACACTTTGACGGGCAGGATTTCATCGCTGTTGACCGCCACTGTGCGGGTCGGCTCGAACATCAAAGGTGCACCGGTCAGGGCTGCCACTTCCCGCGCCACACCCAGCACGGACAGGCAATCGGCCTTGTTCGGCGTGAGCTTGATCGTGAATTTCAGGTCGTCCAGGCCCAGGTAGTCGCGAATGCTCTGGCCCACCGGCGCATCGGCCGGCAGTTCCATCAGGCCATTGCTCTCTTCGGAGATGCCCAGCTCTTTACTCGAGCACATCATGCCCTGCGACTCGACGCCGCGCAGCTGGCCAACCTTGATTTCAAACGGCTTGCCATCGGTGCCTGGCGGCAGCACGGCGCCGGCTTTCGCGCAGATCGCTTTCATGCCGGCGCGCACGTTCGGCGCACCGCACACGATATTGAGCAAGGTGCCGGTGCCGACATCGACCTGGCACACGTTCAGGCGGTCGGCGTTCGGGTGCTTGACCACTTCCTTGACCTCGGCCACGACGACGTTCGAGAACGGTGGCGCGACCGCTTCGACCTCTTCCACTTCGAGGCCCGACATGGTGAGCAGGTGCGACAGCGCGCCGGAGTCGATCTGCGGATTGACGATCGAGCGGAGCCAGTTTTCGGAGAATTGCATAATCTTTGTGCCTCAGCGTCGAATTAATTGAACTGCTTCAGGAAGCGCAGGTCGCCTTCGTAGAACAGGCGCAAATCGCTGATTCCATAACGCAGCATCGTCAGGCGCTCGAGGCCGGAGCCGAACGCGAAGCCGATGAATTTTTCCGGGTCGAGCCCGAAGTTGCGCACCACCGTCGGGTGCACCTGGCCGGCGCCCGACACTTCGAGCCAGCGGCCCTTGAGCGGCCCGGAGCCGAACGCGATGTCGATCTCGGCCGACGGTTCGGTAAACGGGAAATACGACGGACGGAAGCGCACTTCCAGGTCGTCGGTCTCGAAAAAGGCCTGGACGAAGTTCAGGTACACGCCCTTCAGGTCGGCGAAGCTGATGTTTTCACCGATCCACAGGCCTTCGACCTGGTGGAACATCGGCGAGTGGGTCGCGTC
This sequence comes from Massilia aurea, assembly GCF_024753205.1. Taxonomy (GTDB): domain Bacteria; phylum Pseudomonadota; class Gammaproteobacteria; order Burkholderiales; family Burkholderiaceae_D; genus Telluria; species Telluria aurea. The sequence continues at coordinate 613,667 of NZ_JANUGZ010000001.1, forward strand.
GCTATCGACGCGGTAGGTGCGCCCCGGCGCGATGACCTTGATCGGCGGCGTGTGCGTGCGTGCATAGCGTACCTGCATCGGGCTCGTGTGCGTGCGCAGCAGCAGCGGCTTGCCGGTGCTGTCGTTGCCGTCGATGTAGAAGGTGTCCTGCATCGAACGGGCCGGGTGATTTTCGGGGCTGTTCAGTGCCGTGAAATTGGTCCAGTCGTTTTCGATCTCGGGGCCGTCGGCCACGTCGAAACCGATGGAGCGGAAGATCTGTTCGACACGTTCCCAGGTGCGCATCACCGGATGGATGCCACCCTTCGAGCGGCCACGGCCGGGCAGCGTCACGTCGATAGCTTCCATGGAAAGACGCGCCTGCAACTGCGCCTCGGCGAGCGCATCGCGGCGCGCGGTCAATGCCTGTTCGATTTGTTCTTTGGCGGCATTGATCAGGGCGCCCTGCGCCTTGCGCGCATCGGGATCGAGCTTGCCCAGACCCTTCATCAGGTCGGTGACCTGGCCGGTCTTGCCCAGGTACTTGGCTTTCGCATTTTCAAGCGCGGCGGCGTCTGGCGCCTCCGCGAAATCGGCACGGGCCGCGACGACGAGTTCTTCCAGGTTCATGCTTGTTCTTTTCCTGTTTTTCGTTGGCGGGAGACGCCAGAATCAAAAACGGGGCACAGGTGTGAACCTTGCCCCGCTTCTTTGTGCGCCACGCCCGGTGAGGGGCGCAGCACCAACTTGCTTAGCAGCTTAACGAATCAAGCAGCCAGCTTGGCCTTGACGGCGCTGACAATCGCGGCGAATGCCGGCTTGTCATGCACAGCCATGTCGGCCAGGACTTTACGGTCCAGTTCAATTGCGGACTTCTTCAGGCCGTTCATGAACACGCTGTAGGTCATACCGTGCGAACGCGATGCCGCGTTGATACGGGTGATCCACAGTGCGCGGAAGACGCGCTTCTTGTTGCGACGGTCACGGTATGCGTATTGGCCAGCGCGCATGACTGCTTGCTTGGCAACACGATATACCTTGCTGCGACGACCGCGGTAACCTTTGGCAAGGTCAAGAACCTTCTTATGACGGGCACGTGCTGTAACCCCACGTTTAACTCTAGGCATAGTAGCTCCTTAGTGTGAGATTAAGCAGATGGCATCATGCGGTAGACGGACGTGACGTCTGCTGCATTGATGTTGCGGGTGCCGCGCAGTTGGCGCTTGTTCTTGGTGGTCTTCTTGGTCAGGATGTGACGCTTGAACGCCATACCCGATTTCACAGTACCACCTGGACGCACGCGAAAACGTTTCTTCGCGCTGCTTTTGGTTTTCATTTTTGGCATAGTCATCTGCCCTCGCGGACAGTCTCATATGTAACAGGATTGCAGGTGGCAGCGACGCTGCTCTTAGATGCCTACTTTCACTTGTTTTGCAGCAGACTCAGAGCCTGCTACAACCTGCTTGTCGCAAACAGGAATCGAAGATTGTAGCACAGCTTATTCACGCTTGGATAGCTGACTGCAAGAAAGACAGGCAGTCAGCGACACCGGGCGTACGGACGCAATAAAGCCGGGCCGGGCTGCAGACAACCTCTGCAACGCGGACCCGGCTCTGGATGCTCCCGGCGAAGAATTACTTCTTCTTCCTCGGCGCGACCACCATGATCATCTGGCGACCTTCGAGTTTCGGGAACTGCTCCACCTGACCGACTGCATCGAGATCCGTGCGCAGACGCTCGAGCACACGCATACCGATATCCTGGTGGGCCATTTCACGACCGCGGAAGCGCAGCGTGATCTTGGCTTTGTCGCCTTCTTCCAGGAACTTGATGAGGTTACGCAACTTGATGTTGTAGTCGCCATCATCGGTACCCGGACGGAATTTGACTTCCTTGACCTGGATAATCTTCTGCTTGAGCTTCGCCTCATGCGCCTTTTTTTGCTCCGAATACTTGAACTTGCCGTAGTCCATCAGGCGGCAGACCGGCGGGACCGCGTTTGGCGCGATCTCGACCAGGTCGACGTTCAGTTCTTCGGCCATGCGGAACGCGTCGGCCAGACTAACGATGCCCAATGGCTCGTTCTCTACGCCGTTCAAACGCATTTCGGGATGGGTGATCTCGCCATTGATGCGATTATTCTTGTCAGTAGCTATGTTGTTTCCTTTGAACGTATTGAAATTTGGCCGGGATTACTTGGTCTTGGCGGCGACTTCGCCCACCAGACGTTCCACGAGTGCATCGACGGACATCACGCCCAGATCGACATTGCCTCGGGCTCGCACAGCCACGGTATTCGCGTCTTTTTCTTTATCCCCAACAACGAGGATGTACGGCAGTTTTTGGACGGAATGTTCACGTATTTTATAGGTGATCTTCTCATTGCGCAAATCAGCGTGAACACGCAGGCCTGCGGCGCGCAGCTTGGCCTCGACTTCTTTCACGTAATCGCCCTGCGCATCCGAGATATTCAGCACCGCAACTTGCACCGGCGCCAGCCACAACGGCAGCGCGCCGGCATAGTTTTCGATCAGGATGCCGATGAAACGCTCCATCGAACCGACGATCGCACGGTGCAGCATCACCGGCACGCGGCGGGTGTTGTCTTCCGCCACATACTCGGAACCGAGGCGGCCCGGCATCGAGAAGTCGACCTGCACGGTGCCGACCTGCCATGGACGGCCGAGGCTATCCTTCAGGTGGTACTCGATCTTCGGACCATAGAACGCGCCCTCGCCCGGCAATTCGGTCCAGGTCACGCCGCAGGCACGCAGCGCCGAGCGCAGCGATTCTTCGGCCTGGTCCCAAACCTCGTCCGAACCGATACGGCTGTCGGGACGCAGCGCCAGCTTGACGTCGATATTGGCGAAACCGAAGTCGTCATACACGGCCATCGCCTGGGCATGGAACGACGTGACTTCGCGCTCGACCTGCTCTTCGGTACAGAAGATGTGGCCGTCATCCTGGGTAAAGCCGCGCACGCGCATCAGGCCGTGCAGCGCGCCGGACGGCTCGTTGCGGTGGCACTGGCCGAATTCGCCGAAGCGCAGCGGCAGGTCACGGTACGAGCGCATGCCCGAATTGTAGATCTGCACGTGGCCCGGGCAATTCATCGGCTTCAATGCGTACGAACGGTTCTCCGACTCGGTCGTAAACATATTGTCGCGGTAGTTTTCCCAGTGACCGGTCTTTTCCCACAGCGTGCGATCGAGAATCTGCGGCGCCTTGACTTCGCTGTAACCGGCAACCTGGTACTTGTGGCGCATGTACTGCTCGACCTGCTGCCAGATGGTCCAGCCCTTCGGATGCCAGAACACGAGGCCCGGGGCTTCTTCCTGGAAGTGGAACAGGTCCAGCGACTTGCCGAGTTTGCGGTGATCGCGCTTTTCGGCTTCCTCGAGCATGTGCAGGTACTGCTCCTGGTCTTCCTTCTTGGTCCAGGCGGTGCCGTACACGCGCTGCAGCATTTCGTTCTTCGAGTCTCCGCGCCAGTAGGCGCCCGCCAGCTTCATCAGCTTGAAGACTTTCAGCTTGCCGGACGATGGCACGTGCGGGCCGCGGCACAGGTCGGTGAAGCTGCCTTCGGTGTACAGCGAGACATCCTCGTTTGCCGGGATCGAGGCAATGATTTCCGCCTTGTAGTGTTCGCCGATCGATTTGAAGTAATCGACAGCTTCGTCACGCGGCAGCACCTTGCGGGTGACCGGCTCATCCTTCTTGGCCAGCTCGGTCATCTTCTTTTCGATGGCGGTCAGGTCGTCCGGGGTGAACGGACGCTTGTACGAGAAGTCGTAATAGAAACCATTTTCGATGACCGGACCGATCGTCACCTGCGCTTCAGGGAACAACTCCTTGACCGCGTGCGCCAGCAGGTGGGCGGTCGAGTGACGGATCACGTCCAGCCCTTCAGGATCGCGGTCGGTGACGATCGCGAGATCGGCGTCGGCATCGATCAGAAACGACGTGTCGACCACTTTGCCGTTGACCTTGCCGGCCAGCGCCGCCTTGCCCAAGCTCGGGGCAATGCTCTGCGCTACCTGCGCCACCGTCACGGGACCGTCAAACTGGCGGCTGGAACCATCGGGAAGTCGGACGTTCAACATGCTGTACTCCAATCGTGGCGCCGCGCGCCGTTAAATAACAAGAATCAAGGATAGTAAAATCTGGACGAAAAAAAACGCGGGCTAGCCGCGTTGATTCGTTGTGTTAAGCAAAAGCACACCCCTTCGCGTCTAGCGATTCCCCCACAACGTCGTTGTAGTTCGCGGTGTCATAACCGTGGTGCCTTTCTCGCTCTTACTGATGTTCTGGTGGGCGGTGCAGAATTCGAATCTGCGACCCCTTGGATGTCGACCAAGTATTCTAACCAGCTGAACTAACCGCCCGATGCCGTCATTATAGGGACCCGATGCGCGAACTGCAACCCTCACACAAAATTTATTGCTGACCAGGCTGTCATGCTGCACCGACGCCGATGATTTACACTGGTGCCCCGTTCGATTATTGATTGCATGGCGATGACGTACCAGCCGCACGACCCTTCCCACCTGCATGCGCACCTCGACGGTGACGCACGCCACTCCCATTCCATCGAAGCGCGCAGCCAGAAGGCGCTGGCGTTCGCGATGGGCTTGACCCTGCTGTTCGCGCTGATCGAGGTGATCACCGGCTTTCTGTCGAACTCGCTGGCCCTGATCTCGGACGCCGGCCATATGGTCACCGACGCCGCCGCCCTCGGCCTGGCCCTGCTCGCACAGATGATCGCCAAGCGTCCGCCCTCGGCGCGCCACTCGTTCGGCTTTGTACGCGCCGAAGCGCTGGCCGCATTCGTCAACTGCCTGGTGATGCTGGCCCTGGTGGGCTGGATCGGCTGGGAAGCCATCCAGCGCCTGATCCATCCGGAGCCCGTCAAGGGCGGCATCGTGCTGGTCGTGGCCGCGCTGGGCGCCTCGATCAATCTGCTCGTCGCGTGGATCCTGTCACGCAACAACGACAGCATCAACACGCGCGCTGCGCTCGTCAATGTGATGGGTGACCTGCTCGGCTCGCTGGCCGCGATCGCATCCGGCGCGATCATTTATTACACCGGGTGGCTGCGGGCCGACCCGATCCTGTCGATCTTCGTTGCCCTGCTGATCCTGCGCTCGACCAGCGGCATCCTGCGCGAGTCGTACCACTTTCTGATGGAAGCCGTGCCGCACGCGATCGACTTCGTGCAGGTCGGCGCCGACATGGCTGCCGTCGACGGCGTACTGGCCGTGCACGATATGCATGTATGGGACATGTCGCCCGGCCATCCTGCGCTGATCGGCCATATCGAGATCCGCAGCCTGGAGCAGTGGCCCGCCGTGCTGGAAGCCGTGCGCGCGATGCTGCGCGCGCGCCATGGCATCGACCACGTGACGCTGCAACCGGAAGCAGCCGGCGGCAAATCGCTGTGAAACCGGCGGTCAACATCGGCTTGCCACTTTTCGTGTAAGCACAGGCCCACTAGATGCGAGCGCGTGCGCCGATAGCCCGGTTCGGCAATCGGCGACATAATGCACGTATGGACCTTACACCGAACGTATTCGACACTCTCATCATCGGCGGCGGGCCGGGTGGCCTGACCGCCGCCATCTACCTGCGCCGCTTTACCCGCAATGTCGCCCTGGTCGACAAGGGCAACAGCCGCCTGGCCTGGATTCCAGTTTCGCACAACTATCCCGGCTTCCCGGACGGGATCAATGGCAAGCTGCTGCTTGACCAGCTGCGCTGCCAGCTCGGAAAATATGGCGGCCACGTGATTCCCGGCGAAATCAGCAACCTGCGCATCGACGACGGCCTGTTCATCGCCGACTGCACGAGCCCGGAGGGCGACGTCACCGAAATGCGCGCCTACACGGTGCTGCTCGCCACGGGCGTGGCGGACGTCGGCATGCCGGTCGAGCGCTGGGACGAAGCCGTGGCCAGCGGCGCGGTGCGCCTGTGCCCCGTGTGCGATGGCTACGACGTGATCGACAAGCGCATCGCCGTGGCCACGGCCGAAGTCAATCCGGTCGGCCACGCCCTCTTCATGCGCAGCTTCAGCCGCGACGTCCTGCTGTTCGAGCGCGCCGACGAGTCGGTGGTCGACGCCGACCAGCATGCGCAGTTGCAGGCGGCGAACGTGCAGCACATCGCGTCACCGCTGGCCGGCGTCACACTGACCGACGACCTGAAACCCGTGCTGCACACGCGCGACGGGCAATCCTATGAATGCGATGTGTTCTACCCGATGCTGGGCGAAAATGCCCGCTCCGCCCTGGCGGCCAATCTGGGCGCCGAAACGGTCGAATGCGACACGCTGACGGTGGACGACCATTGCCGCACGGCCGTGCCCGGCCTGTACGCGATCGGTGACGTCACGCGCGGGCTGAACCAGATCACGGTGGCCACCGGTCAGGCAGCCATTGCTGCAACGACGATCCACAACATGCTGCCGTGGGCGCTGCGCTGACGGGTTGAGTTTTACTGGCCGCCGGCCAGCTTGCGGCGCCGCTCGATCGCCGCCTGCGCGGTCGTGTCGCCCGCCGCTTCGGCGCGTTGCGCCTGCACGCCCAGCCATGCCAGCAGCGGTCGGCGCCAGCCCTGGGTCGACGCTGTGTCGACCGCCAGCGCGATGCCGGCCGGCGCGATGCGGCTCGCCTTGAACTGCGCGCCAGCCGCAACCAGCCGCGCCAGGGGATCGGCAATGGTCTCCAGCGTCCCACCACCAACAACGGCGCGATGCTGCTCGGGCAGCAGCGTCACATCCAGACCATCCCACTGCCCGGCCAGATACGCGGCGTAGGCACGCTGCGCCGGCGTGGCGCCCTCCGCCAGCGCCGCGTACCCCGGACAATCCTCGAACACCAGGCTGGCCACCTGCGCCGCGCAGCGCACCAGCTCGACCTGGGCCACGTGATCAAGACGGCCAGTGGCGGTGGTCTCGGCGCGCGCTTCGCGGAACTCGGCATTCGACGCGGCCGTATGCCCTTTCAGGTAATCGTCTACCGAGGCGTCGAGCGCGCCCTTGGCATTTGCCTGCCAGTCGGGTGGCAACGGCTTGCTCGCGCAGCCGGCCAGCATTGCAGCGATCAATAATGGAATGCACTTCATGGCAACTTGATCTCCGGATTGGTGCGCGCGAACGGCCACTTGCGGTTGATTTCCTCAACGAGGCGATTCACCTTGCGCAGACTGGCGTCGACATCGCCGCGCAGTGCGCTCAGGTCTTCGGTCGCTTCGCGCGTGTTGGCGCCAACGGCCTGCGCCTCGACCAGCACGGCGTCGACTTTCTTCAAGGTGGCGCTCGCGTCCTTGAGCACGACATCCAGCTGGCGCACGGCCGCCTGGGCATCGTCCATCACGCCGGCCTGGCCGAACACGCGCTGGTCGGCCTTGGCCAGGATCAGATTCACGCGGTCGAGCGCTTCCATCAGCTTCTTCGCTTCTTCGTCGCCACCGAGCGCGCCACCGAGCACGCCATAACGCCCCGACATGCGGCCCGTCACGGCCGACAGGTTCGACAGGCTGGTGTTCACGTCCGAGCCGGACGACGTCATCGTTTCCAGGTTTTCCAGCAGTCCGCGCGCCGTGGCGACGATTCGCGGGATTTCCGCGGTGGCGTCGCCGCGCAGCACGGTGCGGGTCGAGCCGGCCGGCAGCGGCGCATCGGTCAGCACGCCCGTGTAGGCGCGCAGCCGCGTTTCACCGACGATGCTCGACTCCAGCGTGAACACGCTCGAGGCGCGCAGCCACTTGGCGTCCTTGCTCTGGACGTCGACCAGGATATTCACCTTGCCGGTGTCGGCCAGCTCCACTTGGCGCACGCGCCCGATCGGAAAGCCGGCAAACGTCATGTCCATGCCGGGAATGACGCCGGTCGAATCGTCGGCCACGAGCGTGAGGCGCTGGGTCGGCTCGAACACGCCGCGCGCGTACATCACGTAGAACACGAAGCCGCAAATCATCAGCCCCAGAAAAACGAGGAGGATCACGGCCTTGGTTTCGACGTGCTTCGGCTCGTCGGGCAGCGCGCTATCGGGAATCTGGTCCGTCATGTGGGTATTGGTCCTGTCAATCAGATGTATTTCAGTGCAAGCGAGGCCGCTTCGATCACGATCAGCACGAACAGCAGGCGCAGTGCGCCCGGCTGCACGGTCGAGACCAGGCGGCGCGGGTAGCGCTGCAATTCGAGGATGGCGGCCGTCGGGATCAGCGCCACGGCCAGGCCGAACAGCACCGTCTTGAGCACGAAGCCGGCCGTGACGGTTGGCGCGAACACGCGCCCTACCGTGCGGGTATAGTCGCCCAGGCCCCACGGCGAGACGCCGTACACGTTCAGGTAGGCCAGCAGCAGCACGACGATGGACGTGACCAGCGCCAGCGTCAGCACCGCCACCGCATTCGCGATCAACTGGGGCACCAGGTCGTGGCGCATGCGGCGCAAGGCGTCGTCGCTGGCGCCACGCGCGGGCAGCGCGCGGTGAGCTAAGCCCAGCGCCGACGCGTCGAACGCCATGCTGGCGCGCAGCGCGACGAACAGCGCCGCGCACAGCGGAATCAGTTCGAGCACCAGCACCCGCACCACCATCTCGAGCGCAAAGCCCGACAAGCCATAGCTCTTGGCCGTGACCAGCACGATGCGGATGATGACGAGGCTCACCAGGCATGCAGCCAGCGTGAACCAGGGCAGTACCTGCCAGGTACTGGCGTGGATGTGGCGCGCGGTAGCGTGGAAGCGCTCGCGCTGCCAGGTGGACGGCGAGAACGCGAGCACGATGGCGATTGCGCCCAGATGAATCATGTACCACCAGCTGCGCAGGTAGCGTTTGGCGTGCGCGAACCAGAGTTCGGGATGGGCGGTGGAAGGAAGCGAGCGCGGCATGGGCTGAATGATACTGCGGTTGCGGCAGGCTGCGCGGGTCGGTGACAAATGATTACGTCACCTCCCCGCGCATAAAGCATGACACTACTGCCGCTTCGCCTCCATCACGCCGCCCACTTCCATGATCGCCGCCAGCGCCTTCTGCGCCTGCGCCGTCGACCCGATTTCGGCCGTGAAGATCATGCGCGCCTGCCCCTTGGCGCTTTGCGTATTCACCCCGATCACATTGATCTTCTCGCGCGAGAAGACTTCGGAGATATCGCGCAGCAGCCCTTGCCGGTCCTGCGCCAGGATGAACAGGTCGACCGGATACACGGTTTCGTTCCCCGCTGAACCCCATTCGGTCTGGATCACCCGTTCCGGCGACTTGGCCTGCATCTCGGAGAAGTTCTTGCAGGTCAGCCGGTGGATCGAGACACCCTTGCCGCGCGTGACAAAACCGATGATCGGATCGGGCGGCGCCGGCTTGCAGCACTTGGCGAGCAAGGTCATGAGCCCCTCGGTGCCCAGCACCAGCACGCCCGACTTGGCGCCCTGCTCCACGCTCGAGGCGCGGCTCTTGTTGTCGAACTTCGGTTCCTCCACCGGCGCCGGTTCGTCGCCATCGTGCAGCGCAGCCTCCACGTGGCGCAGGCTGAACTTGTCCTTGCCCACTTCGATGAACAGTTCATCGACCTTGGCAAAGCCCAGCTTTTGCGCGAGCAGTTCCAGGTTGACGGCCGTCTTGCCTTCGCGCTGGAGCGACTTTTCGACGAGCGCGCGGCCATGTGCCAGCGTTTCGGCCTGGTCCAGCGCATGGAACCATGCCCGGATCTTCGAGCGCGTGCGGCTGCTGACCGCGTAGCCGGGACTGAGCCAGTCGCGCGACGGGCCCTGGTTGCCGCTGGAGCCCTTGGCCGTAATGATTTCGCAGGTCTGGCCGTTCTTGAGCTGGGTATTGAGCGGCACCATCACGCCATCGATGCGCGCGCCGCGGCAGCGGTGGCCGACATCGCTGTGCAGGTGGTACGCGAAGTCGATCGGCGTGGCGCCCACCGGCAGTTCGAGCACCCGCGCCTGCGGTGTCAGCACGAAGATGCGGTCGTCGAGGGTCGTGGCCTTGAGCTTTTCAACCCATTCGCGCTGCAGTTCTTCCTGGCCCGACACTGCATCGGACACGTCGGTCTTCCAGGCCAGCAGCTGGCGCAGCCAGGCGATCTTTTCGTCGTATTGCTGGCTCTTGAAGTTGGAGCCCCCTTCTTCTTTATAACGCCAGTGCGCGGCGATGCCGTATTCGGCAAAGTTGTGCATCTCCTGCGTGCGGATCTGCACTTCGAGCGGCCGGCCGTCTTCGGCCATGACCACCGTGTGCAGCGAGCGGTAACCATTGGGCTTCGGGCGCGAGATATAGTCGTCGAATTCCTTCGGCACCGGCGTCCAGATATTGTGGATCACGCCCAGCACCGTGTAGCAGGTCTTGATGTCGGGGACGATCACGCGAAACGCGCGCACGTCATACAGCTCGGTGAAATCGAGCTCCTTGCCGCGCATCTTGCTCCAGATGCTGTAGATGTGCTTCGGCCGGCCCGACACATCGGCCGGAATCGAGGCCGATGCCAGCTCGCGTTGCAGGCGCTCGATCGACGAGGCGACGAAACTCTCGCGCGACATGCGCTTTTCTTCGAGCATCTTGGCAATGCGCTTGTAGGTATCAGGTTCGATGAAGCGAAACGCCAGGTCTTCGAGTTCCCACTTCAGTTGCCAGATGCCGAGCCGGTTGGCCAGCGGCGCATAGAAGTCCAGCACCTCGCGCCCGTAGGCGCGCGTGACGTCGTCAAACCGTTTGTGCTCGGCGAAGTGGCGCAGCGTGGCCGCGCACGAGGCCAGGCGCATCAGCACCACGCGCATGTCGGTGGCCATCGCCAGCAGCATCTTGCGCAGCGTCTCGTTTTGCGCCGCCGCCTGCTGGGCCGCATTCTTGCCGCTGCCCACGGGCGCGCCGCCGGCAGTCAGGTCGCGCAGGCGGATCAATTGATGCACGCCCTGCACGAGCGCAACGACGCCGGCGCCGAAGCGTTCCTCCAAGTCGGTGAACACGGCCGGGTCCATCAGCGCCAGCTCGAACACCAGGCCGGCGATGCGGGTTTCGGCATCGGTATTCAGGTACGCCAGCGTGCCGGCAGCGCCAAGCGAGAATTCGAACGCGCTCTGGCCCGAGCCGGCCAGGCGCGCGCCGTAGGCGCCGAACGCGTAGTCGAGCGCAGCGTGCACGCGCACGCAGTCCTCAGGGCTCAGCCCCTGTACCAGGCCGGTCTTGGTATCTCCTAACAGTGCGGTGGAGACCATGCGCTCAGCGCAGCGCGGCGATGACGCACACCTCGACCAGGCAGGCCGGATTGGCCAGCTTCGCTTCGACGGTGGCGCGCGGCGGCGTGTGGCCCTGGGCGACCCACTCGTCCCAGACATCGTTCATGCCGGGGAAGTTGTCCATGTCCGAGATGAAGATATTGCAGGACAGGATGCACGATTTGTCGCTGCCCGCTTCGCCCAGCAAACGGTCGACGTGGCCCAGCACTTCGCGCATCTGGCCATCGATGCCCTGGGTGGTGTCTTCGGCGATCTGGCCGGCCAGGTACACGGTCTCGTTGTGGATCGCGACTTCGGACAGTCGTTTGCCTACGTGCAGTCGTTTGATTTCCATGATCTCTTTCTGTTCGATAAAGGTTGATTCAGGCCGGATCGTCATGATCCCGTGCCGTTTAAAAATGTGCGGGCAAGCGCGATCTGATCGGCGTGCACGAAGGTCGGCGCATGGCCGACGCCGGGGATCTCGACCAAACGCGCCCGCGGCCCGCGGGTCGTCATCTGCTGCGCCGTGGCGCGCGAGAGCAGATCGGACTGTTCGCCACGCACCAGCAGCGTGGGGCACGTGATGGCATCCCAGGCTGCCCACAGCGCCGCTTCGTCCTCGGCCGCACGCGCTACCGTCATGCTGCGAAACGGCTGCGCCAGGTTCAGGTCGTAGTGGCGGCGCCACTGGCCGTCGCCGTCCTGGCGCAGCACATCGCTGGCCAGCTTGTGCCACTCGTCGTCGGCGTGCGGCCCGAACGTGGCCGAGACGGCCTTAATGTAATCCGCGCCGGCCGCAAAGCTCGGAAAGCGCACGTCCTGGCCGATGTACTCGCCGATGCGCTGCAGCGCCTCGCCGCCCAGTGCCGGGCCGATATCGTTGATCACGAGCCGCGAGATCGGCGAATTTTCCAGTGCCGCGAGCGACATGCCGATCAGGCCGCCCATCGAGGTGCCGAACCAGGCGACGTCTTCATTGTCGGAGCCGGCAGTGACACGGGCAATCAGCGTGACCATGTCGGCCACGTATTGCGACACCTGATAACCGGCCGGATCGCGCAGCCGGTCGGAGCGGCCGCGCCCGACGATATCCGGGCACACGACACGCCACGTATCGCACAGCGCCTGCGCCATATCGTCAAAATCATCCCCGACGCGGGTTACGCCGTGCACGCACACGAGCACCTTCGGATTGTCCGCCGCGCCCCATTCCTTGTAGGCGACACGGTGCAAACCGGCAGGCGAGATGCACTGGACGCTCTTGAATCTGGGCTCGGACATCGCGACTCCGGAATAAGAAAATCATGAAAGGCGCCTGGCTGCTTTCGCACGCGGGAGGCGTTACGGTTAGAATTCTACCAATTCTGAGGGAGTTCCCCCCATACGCTCGCCATCGGGCATTTACCCATGAGGACACAATGACATCGACCATGCTAAACGGTAAAACGGCTCTCGTCACCGGATCGACCTCCGGCATCGGCCTGGGCATCGCACGCTCGCTGGCCGAACAGGGGGCCAATATCGTGTTCAACGGCTTCGGCGACGCGCAGCAAATCGAAAAGCTCTACACCGATATCGGCGCCGAATTCGGTGTGCAGACGGCGTACCACAATGCCGACATGTCCAAGCCCGACGAGATCGCCGCGCTGATGCAGTATGCGAACGACAAATTCGGCGGCGTCGACATCCTGGTCAACAATGCCGGCATCCAGCACGTGGCCGCGCTCGAAGATTTTCCGGCCGAACGCTGGGACGCGATCATCGCCATCAACCTGAGCTCGGCGTTCCACACGACGCGCCTGGCCCTGCCCGGCATGAAGCAAAAGAACTGGGGCCGCATCATCAATCTGGCCTCGGTCCATGGCCTGGTGGGCTCGAGCCAGAAGTCAGCCTATGTCGCGGCCAAGCACGGGCTGGTCGGCCTGACCAAGGTCACCGCGCTGGAAACGGCGCAGACGGGCGTGACCTGCAATGCGATCTGCCCCGGCTTCGTGCTCACGCCACTGGTCCAGAAGCAGGTGGACGACCGCGCCGCCCGCGAAGGGCTCGACAACGACGCCGCGCGCAAGGCGCTGCTGCTCGAAAAGCAGCCGTCCGGCGAATTCGTCACGCCCGACGAACTGGGCGCGCTGGCTGTGTTCTTCTGCAGCCCGGCGGCGAACCAGGTGCGCGGCGTGGCCTGGAATATGGACGGCGGCTGGGCTGCCCAGTAATAATTCTCCCGTCGTGGCCGGGCTTGTTGCCCGGCCACGCACACTCCGGGTGCAAAAATTTCCACGCCGCACTGCTGCGGTGCAGCATGCGGATTTCCACAATAGCCCGCACCGCTTGAATGCGCCACCATGGCATTACTACCAACCTCGTTGAAGAGTTGCCATGAAGAAGCCGTTTTATAAAATCCTGTACGTCCAGGTATTGTTCGCCATTGTTCTTGGCGTGTTGCTGGGCGTATTTTACCCAGAGGTAGGCACCGCGATGAAGCCACTGGGAGACGGCTTCATCAAACTGATCAAGATGATCATCGCCCCCGTGATCTTCTGTACCGTCGTCGCCGGTATCGCCGGCATGCAGGACATGAAGAAGATCGGCCGCGTCGGCGGCAAGGCACTGCTGTACTTCGAAGTCGTCTCGACCTTCGCCCTGGCCATCGGCCTGGTCGTGGCCAACGTCGCCAAGCCGGGTGCCGGCTTCAACGTCGATCCGGCCACGCTCGATTCGAGCGCGATTGCGCAATACACGACCAATGCGCATGCCCAGACCACGACCGAGTTCATCATGCACATCATCCCGACGACGTTCGTGGATGCGTTTGCTACGGGTAACATCCTGCAAGTGCTGCTGGTCGCGATCCTGTTCGGTTTCGCGCTGTCGATGATGGGCGAGCGCGGCCGTCCGGTGACCAAGCTCATCGATGACGTTTCGCACGTGATCTTTGGCATCGTCAATATCATCATGAAGGTTGCTCCGCTGGGCGCATTCGGTGCGATGGCGTTCACGATCGGCAAATACGGCATCGCATCGCTGCTGCCGCTGGCCAAGCTGATGGGTTCGTTCTACCTGACCTGCGCCCTGTTCATCTTCATCGTGCTGGGCGCAATCGCCCGCTTCACCGGCTTCTCGATCTTCAAGTTCATCCGCTACATCAAGGAAGAACTGCTGATCGTGCTGGGAACGTCGTCGTCGGAAAGCGCTCTGCCAAGCCTGATGCGCAAGCTGGAAAGCCTGGGCTGCGCCAAGCCGGTCGTCGGCCTGGTCGTGCCAACCGGCTACTCGTTCAACCTGGACGGCACCAATATCTACATGACGATGGCCGCCCTGTTCGTGGCGCAAGCAACCAACACCGACCTGACGCTGACCCAGGAACTGACCATCCTGCTGGTGGCGATGCTGACCTCGAAAGGCGCATCGGGCATCACCGGCGCCGGCTTCATCACGCTGGCCGCAACGCTGGCCGTGGTGCCGACGATTCCGGTGGCCGGCATGGCGCTGATCCTGGGCATCGACCGCTTCATGAGCGAAGCGCGCGCGCTGACCAACTTCATCGGCAACGGTGTCGCCACGGTCGTCGTGTCGAAATGGGAAAACGAACTTGACGTCAAGCGCATGGACGATGTCCTGCATGGCCGCGTGATCGTCGAAGACCAGACCACGATGAAGGCCGTGCGCGAAGCGGCGTAATCGTCTGCGTTTGCCCTTCCATGAAAGCCGCACCCTTCGGGGTGCGGCTTTTTTTTTGGCGCAGTCAGCGTTATCTGTTGATGATTCTGACTGCAATTGAGAACAATTGTTCGACTGAACTGACCCGCCCACCATCCAGGGCCCAGAGCCAACCCAGATAATTGCGCAAATAGCGGGAGGCCACGCCGCGAAAGCCCCGTAGCCAGGACTTGAAACGCCCATGGTAGGCATTCACGTTCTGCACGTGAATAGCGCGGCTGCCCGAGTGCCTGGTACGCACGCCGGCACGGAGATTCACCGCCTCGTGGCCAATCCTGAACTTGCGTGCGAAGGCCCGGTAGGCAGCATGACTGTCCGTGACCAACAATGCCTGCGCGTCGAGCCGAGGCAGTAAGTCGCGTTCGAGTTGCGCGACCGTCAAAGCGCCTCGCCCGGTGACGGCATCGATGGTGTTGCCGTTACGGTCGCGCGCGACCAGTATGCAATCGAGGTGCCGCGAAATGCCACGCGCAGGGGCGTGCCCGCCCCGCCGGCGCGGCGGGCGGTCAAGCGTGCGCGATCCTTTTTGCGACTCCAGAAGAAACGTCTCGTCGGCCTCGACAATGCCGTTCAGGGATGCCGGTCGGTCGTGCTTGACCCAATCGAGGAAGCGGTGACGCCATCGAAAGGCGGTATTACGGTGCACGCCAACCCGGTCTGCACCTTTACGCACGGATAGTGAATCGAGCAGCACCTGTGAATACGCCAGCCATTTGGCCTTGTGCCTGAGCCGCGCCAGGGGTGTGCCGCTCAGGTCGTTGAATGTACGGCCACAGGCGCAGCAGCGAAAGCGCTGCAGATCATTGGCGAAACCGTGCCGGTGACAGCGTTGGTCACCACAGCGGGGACAGCAACGGCCAGGCCCTCTGGCCTGGGTAATGAGTGCGACTACCTGGTCGAGGCCAGCTGCAGGATGCAGGGCGTCGAACACTTGCTTGCGCTGCGGCACGTTCAGCGATGGCAGTCTGGCAAACCAACTCTTGAAACTTGGCGCTTTCATGACTGGCTCCTGACGTTGGGGACAGGCGTTGGACCACGGAACCGCTCATCAGTTCAAAGCTCGGCTCTATTTAACGTTGACTGCGCCTTTTGGGCGTGCCTGATCGTGTCGAGGCCGCTCGATAGTGTCTGGTATATTCGGAACATCCCGACTGACGACCGGCCGCGCCGGTGCTTGCAAGATGCTGATTGCCGCTACCCCCGACAACGAAGCCGCGCGCCTGACCGCCCTGTACGACCTGCTGCTCCTGGACACGCCCGCCGAGGAGCGCTTCGACCGGATCGTGGCCTTCGCCGCCACCGAGTTCGATGTACCGATCGTCACCGTTACGCTGGTCGACACGGATCGCCAATGGTTCAAGGCCCGCACCGGCACCGAGCTGTGCGAAACCGGCCGCGACATCTCGCTGTGCTCCCACGCGATCCTTGAGCAGGACATCCTGGTCGTGAACGACACGCTGCTCGATGCGCGCTTTGCCGACAATCCCCTCGTCACCGGCGCACCGCACATCCGTTTCTATGCCGGGGCGCCATTGACCATGCCCTCGAGCCTGAGCCTGGGCACCTTGTGCCTGATCGACCGCAAGCCACGCACGCTCGACGCGATGGAACTGGGCATCCTGCGCACGCTGCGCGATCTGGTCGTACTGGAACTGCGCAATATCAGCGAGGTGGCCGATGCCTGACGCAACCAAGCACATCCTGCTGGTCGAACCGGAACCGATGCTGCGCCGTACCGTCGCGATGACGGCGCGCAGCCTGAACCTGGGCCAGGTCCACGAAGCGGCAACGAGCGCGGCCGCACTGCGCCTGCTGAGCGTGCGCACCTTCCAGGGCGCGGTGATCGCCGTCGACTGCGTGGGCAGCGGCAAGGACAGCCGCTACGACCTGGGCCTGATCGACCGTCTGCGCGCCGATGCGGCCGCCAACAAGCAAGGCTTGTCGATTGCGATCATGACCGAAACCGCCACGCCCGAACTCCTGAGCGACCTGCGCGAACGCCGGATCACCCGCGTGATCCTCAAGCCGTTTCGCGCCAGGGTCGTGCTCGACACCATCGAGACGATGTGCCGCTCAGGGAAAACATAGGCCGAGCTCGCCAGCGCACGCACAAATCTTCGTAGACAACTCGATCTAGACAAGATAATCTAGCTTCATCTTGCCTATTCGAGGATGTCATGCCGCACTCCCCCGACGCGCCCAAGCCCACGCCTGCCGAGCTTGACCTGTTACAAGTGCTGTGGCCGCTGGGCGCCGCCACTGCCAAGCAGGTCCACGAAGCGATGCTGCCGCAGCGGCCCGACGTGACCTACGCGACGGTGCTGCGGCTGATGCAGGTCATGCACGCCAAGGGTTTGCTGGGCCGCGACGAGAGCGAACGCTCGCACGTCTACAGCCCGGTCCACGCGCGCGATGCGCTGCAGGGCAATCTGCTCAATGACCTGATGCAACGGGCCTTTGCCGGCTCGGCCAAGGCGCTCGTACTGGCGGCGCTCAAGAGCGGCATCTCGAAGAAGGAACGGGCCGAGATCGAGCAACTGCTCAAGGACGGGGACGGCCAATGACCGCCGCCCATCTGGTCGCCAGCATCGGCTGGACGCTCGTCGAATTCATCTGGCAAGGCGCGCTGATCGGCTGCGCCGTGGCGCTGGCGATGAGCTTGCTGCGCAATGCGCGCGCCGAGCACCGGTACGCAGTCGCCTGCGCTGGCCTATTGCTGTGCCTGCTCTGGCCCGCGGCCGAACTGGCGGCGCGCCTGGCCGGCACGCAGGATCTGGCGGCCCAGCCGATGGCGGCCTTCGCTAGCGGGCTGCTGGCGGGTCCGCTCGACGACAGCTGGCGCGCCGTGTTCGAACGCAGCCTGGGCTGGATCGTTGGCACGTGGGGTGTCTGCGCTCTCGTGCTCGCATTGCGGATGATCGCAGGTTTGCTGTGGCTGCACCGCGCAGCGGCGGTCGAGGCATCCGATCCGGTCTGGCAAGCCCGGATCGACCGGATGGCGCAGGCCGCCGGCATTGCGCGCACGGTGCGGCTGCGCATCGTCGCGGGCCTGCCCAGCCCGGTCACCTTCGGCTGGTGGCGCCCGGTGGTGCTGGTGCCGGCATCGCTCATGTCCGGCATGCCGGCCCACTTGCTCGAAGCACTGCTGGCGCACGAGCTGGCCCATATCCGGCGTCACGACTACCTCGTCAACCTGCTGCAGAACGTGGTCGAGGCACTGCTGTTTTATCACCCGGCAATCTGGTGGATCTCGGGACGCATCCGCGCCGAACGGGAACTGGTTGCCGACACCATCGCAGCAAGACAACTGGGCGAACCGCGGCGCCTGGCTCTTGCGCTATCCGAACTGGAACGACTCCAGTTTTCAACCCAGCATCTGGCCCAGGCGGCCAATGGAGGCAATCTCATGCAACGCATCAAACAACTTGTTCGTCCCGATACGCAGGCACTGAACTGGAAAGCCGCGCTTCCGGTGCTCGGCCTGGCCCTGGCCGCCCTGGCCGGCTGCACGAGCACGGCGCCGGTCAACCCGTTTGCCGCCATGCCCGACAACGATACGACGTCGCCGGTCGCAAAATTCAATTCTTGCGCCAAGCCTGTGTACCCGGCCGATGCGCTGGCAGCCAAGGTCGAGGGCACGGTAACGCTCGGAATGCTGGTAAAGGCCGATGGCAAGGTGCGCGAAGCTGTCGTGCGCCAGACCAGCGGCAATGGGTCGCTCGACGAGGCAGCGCGCGCCGCGATTGCCAAATGCAGCTTCCAGCCGGGCACGGTGAATGGCGCGGCGAAGGAACAGTGGACCGAAGTGAAGTATGTGTGGACGACGAGCTGATTACCTCTATCGCCAAGCATTACCGTAGGGTGGACGGCTGCGCCGTCCACGCGTTCAACGATTGTTGATGCGCCACGAAATCCGGGCAAGTTGAACGCATGGGCGGCATAGCCGCCCACGCTACGTTCGGCGACGGCTACGCGTGCTGGACGGACGACACGTCCAGTTCGCAACCGGTCGCCGCGACAATCTCGTCCACACTGACGCCAGGCGCCAGCTCGACCAGCTTCAAGCCGCTGGCCGTTACATCAAGCACGCCCAGGTCGGTAATGATGCGATCGACCACGCCGACACCTGTCAACGGCAGATCGCACTTCTTCAGCAGCTTGTGGCTGGTGGAACCATCCTTGGCGGTGGCGACATGTTCCATCACCACGACCACGCGCTTGACGCCG
Source organism: Massilia aurea (assembly GCF_024753205.1). GTDB lineage: Bacteria > Pseudomonadota > Gammaproteobacteria > Burkholderiales > Burkholderiaceae_D > Telluria > Telluria aurea. Next base: position 632,808 of record NZ_JANUGZ010000001.1, read on the forward strand.
GCCACCAGGTCCATCGCACCGCCCATGCCCTTGACCATTTTCCCCGGGATCATCCAGTTGGCCAGATCGCCTTCTTCGGAGACCTGCATCGCGCCCAGGATCGCCAGGTTGATCTTGCCGCCGCGGATCATGCCGAACGAATCGGCCGAGCTGAAGTAGGCCGAGCCCGGCAGCGCCGTCACGGTCTGCTTGCCGGCGTTGATCAGGTCGGCGTCGACCGCATCTTCCGTCGGGAACGGGCCGATGCCCAGCAGGCCGTTTTCGGACTGCAGCGAGACCTCGATATCCTTCGGGACATAGTTTGCCACCAGGGTTGGTAAGCCAATGCCCAGGTTCACATAGAAGCCGTCTTGCAGCTCCAGCGCCGCACGCGCGGCCATTTCATCACGAGTCCATGCCATGTTGTTGTCTCCGTTTCTGTCGTCGGGTAAGTGCGCTTAGTTGCTCACGGTGCGCTGCTCGATGCGCTTCTCGGGCGACGGGTTGTGGACGATGCGGTGCACGAAGATGCCCGGGGTATGCACGTGGTCGGGATCGATCTCGCCGACTTCCACCAGCTTCTCGACTTCGACGATGCAGATCTTGCCGGCCGTGGCCACGTTGGGGTTGAAGTTGCGGGCCGTCTTGCGAAACACGAGGTTGCCCGAGCGGTCGGCCATATAGGCCTTGACCAGCGATACATCGGGGAACAGCGCGTGCTCCATCACGTAATGCTCGCCATTGAATTCGCGGGTTTCCTTGCCGTCGGCGACGATGGTGCCATAGCCGGTCTTGGTGAAGAACGCCGGGATGCCGGCACCGCCGGCGCGCAGCTTCTCGGCCAGCGTGCCTTGCGGCGTGAATTCGAGTTCGAGTTCGCCGGCCAGGAACTGGCGCGCGAATTCCTTGTTTTCACCGACGTACGACGCGATCATTTTCTTGATCTGGCGTGTCTCGAGCAACTGGCCCAGGCCGAAACCATCGACGCCCGCGTTGTTGGAGATGGCGGTGAGTTGCTTGACACCCGAGTCGCGCAATGCCGCGATCAGGGCTTCCGGAATACCGCACAGGCCAAACCCGCCCACGGCGATGGTCTGGCCGTCCTGCACGACGCCTTCAAGTGCCGAGCGCGCGTCTGGATACACTTTATTCATACCTGTCCCTTTTATAAGTTTGAGAACCCGTCTCAGCATAGAATACCGGCAGCCCGTGCACAATACCGTAGAACTACCGCCATGCCGCGCCACCTGCACGCCAATGAACAACGCCCTGACCCGCCTCACATGAACCTGCCGCACACGATTGACTACGAGATGATTTTCCAGCACGCGCCAGTGGGCATGTGCATCTCGCGCGACCGGGTGATAGAGGCCTGCAATGGCGCGCTGGCAGCGATGTTCGGCCATCCGGCCGGCCACCTGACCGGCTCGTCGTTCTCGGTGCTGTATCCGACGATGGACGAATTTCTGCGCACGGGCGACCGCATCATCCCGATCATGAATGCGAAGGGGCGCTACTCGGACGAGCGCATCATGCGCCGCGCCAATGGCGAGCTGTTCTGGTGTCACGTGACGGGCCGTGCGCTGTCCCCGCTCGAGCCCCTGGGCGCGGGCGTCTGGATCTTCGAGGATGTCAGCGAGAAGCGCCCCGTGACGGCGCAGCTGACGCCGCGCGAGCGCGAGATCGCCGCACTGCTGGTCGAGGGCAAGACCAGCAAGATCATCGCGCGCGAAACCGACCTCAGTCCGCGCACGGTCGAAATGCACCGCGCCAGCCTGATGCGCAAGTTTGCGGCATCGACGTCGGTGGAACTGGTGCACAAGCTGGTGGGTGCGGGCTGAGGGGGCCATCAGAGCCCCGATCCACCTTCGCACGATCACAGATACAGCTGCCAGTGCTGTTCGCGCGTGCGCTCAAGCAGCAGACGCAGATCACCGTCAAGCCGCCGGTCTTCACGCACCGGCGCAATATCTTGCCCCAGCTGCGCCAGCATCTCCGCCAGCGGCGCCGGCAACACGCGCTCCGGCTCGAGCCGGCAGCGCAGCCACACGCCCTGATGCACCCCGATCAAGAGCGCTGCGGCCACCTGCTCGGTCAGTTCCAGCACGCGCAGGCAGTCGCGCGCGGCGATCGTGCCCATGCTGACCTTGTCCTGGTTGTGGCATTCGGTCGAGCGCGAAAAGACCGATGCCGGCATCGTCAGCTTGAGCGCTTCGGCCGTCCAGGCCGACGCGCTGATCTGCAGCGCCTTGAGGCCATGATTGATCGCAGCGCGCTCGCCCTCCATGCCCGACAGGTTGGCGGGCAGACCGGCGTTGTAGCGTGGATCGACCAGCAGCGCCAGTTGCCGGTCGAGCAGGTCGGCCAGATTGGCGACGGCATTCTTCATGCTGTCCATCGCGAACGCGATATGGCCGCCGTAGAAGTGCCCGCCATGCAGCACGCGCTCGCCCTCGGCGTCGATGATCGGATTGTCGTTCGCGCTATTGAGTTCGTTCTCGACCGTGGTGCGAAAGAACGGCAGCGCGTCGGCCAGCACGCCGATCACATGCGGCGCGCAGCGGATCGAATAACGGTCCTGCAGGCGCTTACCGTTGCGCTCCTGCTGGCCGGTGTACGCCAGATCAGCGCGCAGCCAGGCGGCCACGTCCTGCATGCCCGCATGCGGCTTGACCGAGAACAGCGTTTCGTCAAAGTGATCGGCGTTGCCATCCAGTGCAAACGAAGCCATCGCCGTGATGCGCGTGGCCAGGCGCGTCAGGTAGGCGGCGCGGTCCCAGGCCAGGCAAGCCAGGCCCGTCATGACGGCGGTGCCGTTCATGATCGCTAGACCCTCTTTCGGCCGCAGGCGCAGCGGCGCGATGCCGGCCTCGCGCAGCGCATCGGCAGCGGGCATCTGCACGCCGCCGCGCAACACTTCGCGTTCGCCGCACAGTACCGCTGCGAGATAGGACAACGGCGTCAGGTCACCGCTGGCGCCGACCGAGCCTTCGCTGGGGATCAGTGGCAACAGGTCGGCATCGAACAGGCGCACCATCTGCTCGAGCAGGTCGATGCTGACGCCCGAGAACCCTTTCGCCAGCGACGCCAGGCGCGCCGCCATCACGGCGCGCGTCTCGGCCGGACTTAGAAAACTGCCCAGGCCACAGCCGTGGTAGGTGTACAGGTGGTGCGGCAGTTCGGTCACGAGCGCCAGCGGTACTGGCACCATGCACGAATCGCCGTAGCCGGTGGTCACGCCATAGATGGCGCCGTCTTCAAGCAGCAGCCGGTCGAGGAAGTCGGCGCCGCGCTGAATAAAAGCGCGAAAGGCCGGGTCGGGCGAGAGCACCGGCTGGGCCGCGCCGCGCGCGATGGCGACGATGTCGTCCAGCGCGAGGCGGTTGCGGTCGAAACAGACCACCGCGGTCACGTAGCCGGGAAGACGCTGCGCAGTGCAGCCGGCAACGGGGCCGACTTGCCCACCTTGAAATCGACCCACACCACCTTGGCCATCCCGTTGGCGTGCAGCTCGCCCGGTGCGCCGTCAGCATCCAGCAGACGGATTTCGTGCGACACCTCGATGCTCGAGCGCCCCGGCGGCGCGATGAAGGTACGCACCTCGATCTCGCCCGGATAGGTCAGCTGCTTCAGAAAGTTCATCGATGCGTTGACGATGACGGGGCCTTGGTCGCGCGAGTCGGGCAAGCCGCCCACCTGCTCGAGCCAGGCAATGCGGGCCGACTCGATGTAACGGAAATAATTGGTATTGTTGACGTGCCCCATGGCGTCCATATCGCCCCAGCGGATCGGCATGCGCATGGTGTGCACCAGCATCGGTGCGATGTTCTCACTACTCATTCTGTGGTTCCTGGCGTTTAGTGCGCCATCATGCCGTCGTCGGCCGTGATGATGGCGCCGTTGATGAAGTGGGCTTCTTCGGCGGCCAGCAGCAGCAGCAGGCCGTCGAGGTCTTCGGGCCGGCCGGCGCGCTTGCGTGGCAGCATCTCGACAAGTTTGCGGCCCTGCTCGGTCTCGAAATAATCTTCGTTCGCGTCCGTGGCAATGTAGCCGGGGCAGATGGCATTGACGTTGATGCCGTACTTGCCCCACTCCACCGCCATCGCCTTGGTCATCTGCACCACACCGGCCTTGCTCATGCAGTACACGCCGATCTGCGGCAGCACGCGCAGGCCCGCCACCGAGGCGATGTTGACGATGCGATGCTGCTTGCGCGGATCGCCCTTGGCGCGCGCGATCATGCGCTTGGCGGTTTGCTGGGCCACGAAGAACGCGCCGCGCAAATTGGTGTCCATGATGTAGGTGTAGTCATCCTCGCCCACGTCGATCAGGCGCTGGGTTGATGATACGGACGAGTTGTTGATCAGGATATCGATCGGCCCCGCCTCGGTCTCGGCATGGGCGATGGCTGCCTTGATGCTGCCGAGGTCGGTCACATCGAGCCGCACCACGTGGGCGGCGCCGCCGTCGGCTTCGATCTCGGCGCGCAGCTCCTTGAGGCGCTCGACGCGGCGCGACGCCAGCACGACCTGCGCGCCGGCACCGGCCAGGGCCTTGGCGAAACGGGCGCCCAGACCGCTCGATGCGCCGGTGACCATGGCGATCTTTCCTTCAAAATTGACTTCAATGCCCACGTCCGACTCCCCGATGTAAGTACGATCACGAGTTGCGAAAGCACCATGATCCCACAAATGTCCGGTATTCGATTGTCCCTTCTAATAATGCCTTTACAATGGCCGCGATATTGCAATGAACAGCGAAAACCCGCACACTCGTGCTATTTTCTGATTACCGTCATCCCTTTCCCAAAAAAACCATGACAGAGACAACGAATCTTCTCGAACAATACGGCCCACGCGAAGCGATGGAATACGACGTCGTGGTCGTCGGCGGCGGCCCCGCCGGCCTGTCGGCGGCGATCCGCCTGAAACAGCTGGCGCTTGATAAAGGCCAGGAAGTAACGGTCTGCGTGCTGGAAAAAGGCGGCGAGCTGGGCGCGCATATCCTGTCCGGCGCGGTAATGGATCCGCGCGCGATCAACGAACTGATCCCCGACTGGAAAGAAAAAGGCGCGCCGCTCAATACGGCCGTGACCGAAGACCGCGTCTTGTTCCTGAGCGAGACCAAATCGTACGCCACGCCGGCGTTTGCCATCCCGCCAGCACTGGCCAATCACGGCAACTACGTGATCTCGCTGGCCAATGTGGTGCGCTGGCTGGGCCAGCAAGCCGAAGCGCTGGGCGTGGAAATCTTCCCGGGCTTTCCGGCCGCTGAGATCCTGTACAACGAAGACGGCTCGGTCAAGGGCGTCGCCACCGGCAATATGGGGATGAAACGTGACGGCGAGCCGGGCCCGGAATTCCAGCTTGGCATGGAGCTGCATGCGAAGTACACGTTCTTTGCCGAAGGCTCGCGTGGTAATTTGGGCCGCCAGCTGATGGCCAAGTATGAGCTGAACAAGGGCAAGGACCCGCAGACCTACGGCATTGGCATCAAGGAGTTGTGGGAAATCGATCCGGCCAAGCACCAGCCAGGCCTGGTGATCCACACGGCCGGCTGGCCACTGCCGAACGACACCTATGGTGGCTCGTTCCTGTACCACCTGGAAAACAACCAGGTCGCAGTCGGTTATGTCGTCGGCCTGTCGTACCAGAATCCATACCTGTCGCCATACGAAGAATTCCAGCGCTATAAGACGCACCCGGCCATCCGCGGCTTTTTTGAAGGCGGCAAGCGCATCTCGTACGGCGCACGTTCAATTACCGCCGGTGGCCTGCAATCGCTGCCAAAGACCGTCTTCCCGGGCGGCGCGCTGATCGGCTGCGATGCGGGCTTCCTGAACACCAGCCGCATCAAGGGCAGCCACGGCGCGATCAAGACCGGCATGCTGGCGGCCGAAGCGGCGTTTGCCGCGCTGGGCGAAGGCCGCACGAGCGACGAGCTGACGAGTTTCCCTGCCGCGTTCGAAAAATCGTGGCTGCACGAAGAGCTGCACGTGGCGCGCAACTTCAAGCCGTGGATGAGCAAGGGCCTGGTGCTGGGCACGATCATGACCGGCATCGACCAGATCGTGTTCCGTGGCAAGGCACCATGGACGCTGCACCACAAGCATGCCGACCATGAATGCCTGAAGCCCGCGTCGCACTTCAAGCCGATCGTCTATCCGAAGCCGGATGGCAAGCTGACCTTCGACAAGCTGTCGTCAGTGTTCATTTCGAACACCAACCACCGCGAAGACGAACCGATCCACCTGACGCTCAAAAATCCGAGCGTGCCGGTCGACGTCAACCTGGCCAAGTACGCCGGGCCCGAACAGCGTTACTGTCCGGCCGGGGTGTATGAGTACGTCAAGCGCGAAGACGGGGGCGATCGCCTGCAGATCAATGCCCAGAACTGCGTGCACTGCAAGACCTGCGATATCAAGGACCCGACCCAGAACATCGTCTGGGTGACGCCGGAAGGTGGCGGCGGGCCGAACTATCCGAACATGTAATCGGCCTGACCTTCCGTTTTTACTGCTGACTTTGTAAGAATCGTCCTGCAATACCACCGCCAATCTGCTGATTGGCGGTCGACACGAACGGCGTAGCATGGGTCGCTCCTACACCAGTGGCAGGAGGCAGCGATGGGTGATTCCACACGCAGCAATGACCAATCATCGGGGCGTTCAAACCCCGGCATGCAGCAAAACAGCAATCTGCAAAGCGCCAAGCAGGATATTGCTGGCAACAAGCAATCCACCGGGCAGCAAGGTGGCCGCACGCAGGAGGGCAAGCAGCCTGACACCGGTAGCCGGCAAGGTGCCGGTGCCCAACAGCAGAACCAGCAACATGGTGGCCAGCATGCATCTGGTGGCACCCCGGCGCTGGACGACCTGAACGCCGACCGCGCCAGCCGCGACCAGGGTTCGCCGGGCAGCGGGTCCCGGCAAATGGACCAGCAGAGCGACTGGCAAGGCAAGCAGGACAAACAACGCTGACGTGGCACTGTCCACACAAAGCGCGGCGCCATGACTGGGCCGCGCTTTTTTTGCGCCTGTCAGGTCGGCGGCATGCTGCCGGCGTCCTGACCGAACCACTTGAGCGACAGCGCGCGCAGCGTGCCATCCGAACGCGCCTCGCGCAGTGCCTTGTCGATTGCCAGCCTGAACGCCGGACGGCCCTTGCGCAGGGCGATGCCAACGGGCTCAGGCGCGCCAATGCGGGCGCCGGCCTTCAGTGGCAGCTGCGTCTTGCGGATCAGGTATTGCATCAGCAAGCTGTCGTCGAGCAAAGCGTCGATGCGGCCGAAGGCCAGGTCCTGCAGATTCTCGGGCACCGCCGGATAGCGCTTGATCTTGATGCCCGGTACCGCCCTGGCCTGCTGCTCGAAGACGCTGTTCTGGCGCACGCCCAGTGTGCGGCCCTTGAGGTCGGCCAGCGTGCGGTAGCTGGCGCGCTCGTTCTTGCGCACGATGAGCTGGGGCTGCGAATAGCAATATGGTGCGGAAAAGTCGAACGCTTTCGCGCGCTGCGGCGTGATGATGACCTGGCTGATGGCCACATCCACCCTGCCCGCACGCACCGCCGGCAGGATCGCGCTCCATTCGGTCAGCACGAACTGCGGCTCGAGGCCCATGCGCGTGGCAACCGCGCGCGCCACGTCGACATCATGACCGGTCAGCTGCCCGCTTGTCGGGTCCATGAAATTGAATGGGGGATAGGTGCCCTCGAGCGCGATGCGCAGTGTGCCCCGTGTGCCGCGTGCGTCTGCCGGGTCTGCCAGGCCCGCCGCGCCTGCCCATGGCATACACAGTGCGGCAGAGGCTGGCAGCGCCAGCAACTGCTCCAGCACGCGGCGCCGCCCGCCGTTGTCGATCCCTTCGGCCATCCCCTTGCCTCCGCACGGTCAAAGACACGTTATAACCGAAAAGCAGCGGAATGGCACAGGATCAGGACTGCACGACGATCCGCTTCTGTTCGCGCGCCGAGCGGTATACGGCCTCGATGATGCGGATATCGCGCAGGCCTTCTTCGCCAGGCACGAGCGGCTCGCGGTTCTGCATGACGCACTGCGCCATGTGGTCGAGCTGGCCAACCCACTGGTTCGCGTACGGTCCCGGCGGGGGTTTGACCTCGGTCTTGTCGCTGCGTTCCTGGCCCACCCACATGCGCTGGCCGCTGTAGGCAGTGGCTGGCTCCAGTTCGATGCGGCCCTTGTCGCCCATCAGCACAAACTGGTTGCGGTTCGCGCTGTACATCGACATGCACGAGCCGATCGCACCGGACGGGAACTCGAGCTGGAAGTCGATCATGTCTTCCACTTCACGGAAACGCGGGTCGCTGCGGTTGGTGGTTTCCGTGGCAAACACGGCCATCGGCTCTTCGCCGGTCATGTAGCGCGCCGCCTGCAGCGCATAGATGCCAATGTCCATCATCGAGCCGCCGCCCGACTGCGCCTTCTTCATGCGCCAGGTGTTCGCGTCACCCACGACAAAGCCGTGCTCGGAGCGGAAGTAGCGGATATTGCCGATCGCGCCGGCGCGCGCCAGGCGGATGGCCTCGACATTGTGCGGCTCGAAACGCGAGCGGTAGCCGATCATCAGCTTCTTGCCGGCCTTGCGGCAGGCGGCAATCATCTGTTCGCATTCGGCTGGATTGATGGCCATCGGCTTTTCGCACATGACGTGCTTGCCGGCCTGGGCGGCGCGGATCGTGTACTCGGCGTGCATGAACACGGGCAGGCAGATATACACGATGTCGATGTCGGGATTGTCACGGATGCGGTCGAAATCGCTGTACGAATAGATGCCGCGCTCGGGCACGCCATATTCCTGCGCTACCTTCCTTGCCTTGGCGGGGTCGCCGCTGACGAGCGCCACGAGGCGGCTGTGCTGGCAATTCTGGAACTGCGGGATGATGCGGCCCAGGCCGTAGCCGCCCAGGCCCACGATCGCGTAGCCGAGCTTGCGGCCGGTGCTGGCAGCCCAGCCCGGGTTCACTGCGCTTGCCGCCAGAACGCCACCTGCAGCCATGACCAGGCCGCGTCGTTGTAAATCGATCATGCGTGTCTCCTCCAATAAGGTTGCGGGAATGTTATCGTCTTGTGGAGAGAAGGATACAATTGATTCATTTGAAATGATAGCGGTATCACCGCCAGTATTCACCGTTCACCTTGTCAGGAGTTGCCCATGTCCGTGTCCCCCCGTCGTGCCACTTGCCCTGCTACCCGCCGTGTTCCGCTCGTCCACCTGATGCTTGCCGCCAGCGTCGCTGCCATCCTGTCACCAGCAGTATTGGCCGCGCCAGCCGCCAGTTGCAGCGGCAAGGCCCCGTCGGGCGAGCTGAGAGCCGAGCGCATCGCTGCGATCACGCCGTCGCGGGGCGAACCGGGCTTGTATGAGGGGGCGGTATGGACGAATGGTGCGCTGTATTTTTCGGACTTCAGCTTCAGCGAAGGCTTTCCGTCACGCGTGCGCAAGTACACGCCGGGCGGCGATGTCACGACGGCCATTGAGGATGCAGGCAGCAATGGCCTGGCGGTCGACGCCAAGGGTGCGCTGGTCGCGGCCACCCACAAGTACAAGGCGCTGTCGCGCTACGACCTGGCGGACGGCAAGCGCACGAATATCGCCTCACAGTTCCAGGGCCAGGTCTTCAATTCACCGAACGATATCGCCATCGCGGCCGATGGCACGATCTACTTCACCGATCCGGATTACCAGAAAGCTGCGGCGCCCGGCGGCCAGCCGGTGACCGGCATCTATCGCGTGGGGACAGATGGCACGGTGACGCTGGTCGACGGCTCGCGCAAGAATCCCAACGGGATTGCCCTGTCACTTGACGGCAAGACGCTGTACGTGAATGCGAGCGATGGCGCGGTGCGCGCCTACCCGATCAAGAATGGCGTGCCGCAGGCGGGACGCGACCTGATCAAGGGCATCGAGAATGGCGACGGCATGACGCTCGACTGCCACGGCAACCTGTACGTGACGGAACATGCGCCCAAGCGCGTACGGGTATTTTCGCCGCAGGGCCGCGAACTGGCGACGATCCGGGTCGATGCCAATGTCACCAACGTCGCCTTCGGCGGGGTCGACGGCAAGACGCTGTACATCACGGGCGCGGGCGCCGTCTGGCAATTGCCGCTGGAAGTTACGGGACTGCCCTACTGATACCGCTTACCAGCTCGGGCGCGAACCTGGCCCGAAGTTGTGGCCCGTGACCAGCGTGGTGCTCTGCACGAGCGTCGACAAGCCCAGGATCAGCTGGACGAGCTTATCGTCCGGCAACACCCAGATCTGGCCGCGCGGCTGCTCGGCGCCGGTCGCGGCCATGATCAACGGCGCGATCCAGGCAGCGTCGCTGTCGACGTCGAGCAGGATGGCGTCAGCCGTCGTCTGCATATGCACGAGGCCGCCTTCAGCCAGCGCGAAGCAGATGCCGACGCCTGTTTCCTGCGGCGTGATCAGTTCCTGCATGGCGGCATTGTGCTCGTCGATCCAGAGCTCGACGTCTTGCGGCGTCTCGAGCGCGTTCCAGGGGCGGGGTTTGAAGCGGGGTGGTTGTTCTGGCGGGAGGGTCATGTGCTGCAAGCAAAAGGGGACGGGGCGTATCTTACGGCAATTTCCATCGCCGTGGGCCAGGTCCACGCTCGCCAGGGTCACGCTTACATTATGGGATGTCCAGCGTCACGAGCCGCACACTGGCCTGCCCACTCTCGATGATGAGTTCGCCGACCGACACAGGCAGCGTAAACCGGCGCCGCCCAGCCGCTCCAGGATTCACATACAACACGCCACTACGCTCGACGCAGGCCGGCTTGTGCGTGTGACCGGTGACGACAACGCGCACGCCGCTTGCCACCGGGTCGATGGCAAGCTCCTTCAGGTCGTGCAGCATGTGGATGTCGACGCCGCCAAAGGTCACCGTGACGGTCTCAGGCAATGCCCGGGCCCAGGCGCCGCTGTCGTTATTGCCGCGCACGCTCGTGAGCGGGGCGAGTTCGGCCAGGCGCTCGAGCGTGGCCGGATCGACGATGTCGCCGGCATGCAGGATGGCATCGCTACCCTGCAGGAAGTCGAGCGCCTGCGGACGCAGCAGGCCGTGCGTATCGGAGATCAGGCCAATGCGAATGACCACTTACGAACGCTTGCTGCCGGCCATCTTGGCCATCGTGACAACCGAGTACAGCGCCGCCAGGCCAACGAGCACGTAGACAACGCGGGTGAGCGTCGAGCCCGGCGCGAACAGCACGCCGACCATGTCGACGTCGAACAGGCCGACCATGCCCCAGTTGAGGCCACCAATAATCAACAGCACCATCGCAATGTAATCCAGTGCAGACATGGCCGGGCGGCCATGCGTACGCGCCGTCACGCGACGATCGGGAATCGAACGGCGATCCATGGTTGGGGTATTGATTGTTGACATCAGAGCCTCCTGGAAAAGTGACGTGGACACCACCGGGGCGGCGCCCCGGCACTTGCTGTCCATACTAGCCCAGGTTAGCAAACACGCACGCACTGTTGCAGCGCGTGCACACCGCTGCCCCGTCACGGGGCTGCGGCCGCGAACTCAGCCTTTCCAGGTGCGCGCCAGGCCCGTATCGGCATGGATCCAGCCACCGCGCGGACCGCTGCGGTAGTAATAGCCGACGCCGCCGCCACGGAAGCTCTTGATCAGGCCGCCGAGCACTTCTTCGTTCAGGTTGGCGATCCGGATATCGGCCGCCTTGCCGACCAGATGCAGCGACTGGCGCGCTGCCGGGATGCCCTGCTCACGCAGGCGTGCGTTCGATTCCGGCGAACGGTAGCCTGACAAAATTTCGAGCGGCTTGATGATGCCGAAACGGGCGATGAAGGCCTGGGTGCTCCACAGCATCTCGAACAGCTTCGGATCGATGGCTGCGGATGCCTTGCCGTTCACGTCGCGCAGCAGATGGCACAGTTCCTGGTACGCCGACTCGATGACTTCGCCGTCTTTCCAGTACAGCACGTTCGCCGTCTCGCCGCTTTGCGGGCGCGTGACCGACAAGGTACGCGGCTTGACCCAGAAATCGAGGTCAAGTGCCTGCGAGTCGAACAGGTCGGGTGGCGGTTGAAGGTCAGTTGCGGCAGCGGCCAGCGGCGAACCGATGACACCGATGGCGGCAAGGCGCGCGCCCTGATGGAGGAAGTCTCTGCGGGAAGCCATATATGCGTTGGTCTAACTCGTGAATATCGATGGGCCGTACTATAGCGTATTCGTCATGGATAGCACTGTGTGGCGTGCTGCGGGCGTGCAGCGCGCGCGCCCGGTTGCGCTGCGCCGCGCGCTCAGTCGCTGCAGTTGCAGAAGCGCTTGCGCGCGCTGCCTTCGCCGGCGCCGTCGAGCCGCTTCCACATCAGGTCGCTATCGAGGCCGAAACAGGATTTTTCCTTGCCCGCATTGCTGTAGCCGTGGCGTTCGAAGAACGCACTGGCGCCAGCGGGGCTGTGCAGATGCAGCTTGCTGATGTTCCAGGCACGCGCCTGCTCTTCGACCGCCGCCAGCAGCGCCCGGCCCACGCCGCAGCGCAGCGCATCGGGCAGCACGTAACACAGCGCCACCTTGCCGGCCGGGGTCAGCAGCGTCAACCCCACCATCCGCCCTTCGCTCTCGGCGACGACGGCAAAGTTGGCGGGCGCAGCAAACCAGGCCGCAACGGTGGCCGGCGTCTTGTTGCCGAGCCAGGCGTCGAGTAATGCCGGCTGGCCATGGTGGTCGGCACGGCAGCCTTCCTCGATGGAGCGGCGCAGCAGATTGCAGGCTGGCGCAGCGTCGGCGGGAACCGCCTTGCGGATTTCAATACGCGTGGACATCGATCATCAACATAAATACGGTACAAAGACGTGAGGTGGCGACAGTTGGCGCCCCCGGCTTAACACGGGCTCGACTATACACTGAAAGCCAACGACCCTGCTGGCGGCAGGGTCAAGCGCATGATCGGCATAACCATATGACGAAACTATTGTTCCGTTTGACGGTGGCATCGGGGAACATGCACGCTGTCACTCCAACTTCAAGCAAGCGAGACCCACTATGCGCACCACCCCTCCGAACACGCTGCGCCGCTCGATCCTGGCGCTGGTCCTGGCTGCTGGCGGCGCCGTGCCGCTGCACGCCAGCGCTGCCGGGCCCGAGCTGCTGAACGTGTCGTACGACGTCGCCCGTGAATTGTACAAAGAAATCAACCCGGCGTTCATCGCATCGTACAAGCAGCAAAGCGGCCAGACGGTCGAAGTCAAGCAGTCGCACGGCGGCTCGAGCAAGCAGGCGCGCGCCGTGGCCGATGGCTTGGGCGCGTCGGTCGTCACCATGAACCAGGCCAATGACATCGACATGCTGGCCGACCGCGGCCTGGTGGCAAAAGACTGGGCCAAGAAGTTCCCGAACAATGCGGCGCCCTACTACTCGACCATGGTGTTCCTGGTCCGCAAGGGCAATCCTAAGCAGGTGCGCGACTGGCAAGACCTGGCGCGCCCCGGTGTGGCCGTGATCATCCCGAATCCGAAGACCGCCGGCAACGGCCGCTACACCTACCTGGGCGCGTGGGGTTCCGTGATCAAGAAAGGTGGCAACGAAGCCGCTGCCCGCGACCTGGTCTCGAAGATATTCAAGAACGTGCCGATCCTGGACGGCGGCGGCCGCGCCGCCACCACCACCTTCACGCAGCGCCAGATCGGCGACGTGCTCGTGACGTTTGAAAACGAAGTGAGCATGGTGCGCAAGGAGTTCGGTAACGACTTCGAAGTCGTCTACCCGACCAGCTCGATCCTGGCCGAGTCGCCGGTGGCCGTCGTCGACAAGGTCGTCGATCGCCAGAAGCTGCGTCAGCCGGCAACGGCTTACCTGAACTTCCTGTACAGCCCGGTGGGCCAGGAAATCGGCGCCAAGCACTTCATGCGCGTTCGCTCGGAAGCCGTCATGAAGAAGTACGCGGCCAACTACAAGCCGATCAGCCTGTTCACGGTCGATGAGGTCTTCGGCGGCTGGCGCGCAGCGCAAAAGCGCCACTTTGACGATGGCGGCGAGTTCGACAAGATCTACACCGCGAAGTAATCTGCATCACCTCACAACAGCCCTGCCACGTGCAGGGCTGTTTGCATTTGGTCACGCCAATCAGCTCAGTCGACATTTCTGTGCGACATGTCCTATTAATAATATGCACCTGTAATGCCCTATTTCGATAGAAAATTGGGTTTAGACAGGGGAATTTTCTCGTGCACCATAGACATGCGTAGCCGATGAATGCTATCTTGCCTGCCTTCTAGTTGCCCTAGAAACAGATGTTGATCCGCGCCGCCCGGCGCCCAGCTCCATCAACCTCAACCCAGATTCCAGACAGACATGATCAAACACCTGTTCGCCACGGCCCTGATGACGTTGTCGGCCGCGGCATTCGCCGTGCCGTTCGGCTCCCAGTCCGTCCTCGTCGTTGAAAACGACACCGGCAAAATCCTCCTTGAAAAAAATGCCGATACGGTCGTCCCGATTGCCTCGCTGACCAAGCTGATGACGGCAATGGTCGTGCTCGACGCCAAGCTCGACATGAACGAGCAGATCGAGATCGACCGCGACGACGTCGACCGCGTCAAGTTCAGCAGCTCGCGCGTGCCGGTCGGCGCCAGCATCTCGCGCAGCGACGTGCTGCACCTGGCGCTGATGTCCTCGGACAATCGCGCCGCCGCTGCGCTTGCCCGTACCTACCCGGGCGGTAACGAAGCCTTCAAGGCTGCCGTACGCCGCAAGATCCGCGCGCTGGGCATGACCCAGACCACGATCGAAGAGCCGACCGGCCTGTCGCCGCAGAACCGCTCCACCGCAGGCGACCTGGTCAAGATGGCCGTTGCGTCGGTCCGGTACCCGGATATCGTGCGCATGACCACCGAGACGAAGGAAATGATCGACATCAATGGCCGCGGCGTCGAATACCATAACACCAACCGCCTGGTCGGCGCCAAGGGCTGGGACATCGGCCTGTCGAAGACCGGCTACACGAATGAAGCGGGCCGCTGCCTGATCATGAACATCACGGCAGCCGGCAAGAAGGCAACGCTCGTGCTGCTCAACGCCGGCGCGTCGTCGGCCCGCGTGCTCGACGCACTGAACATCCGCCGTTTCATGACCGGCGACGCCGCGCCCGTGGCCCGTGTGGCGAGCGCTGCACGCGCCGCCACCGGCGGTCCGCGCATCAAGGCCAGCGCCGGTGGCGTGAAAGCAAAAGCCCGCACGAAGGTCGTCAAGTCGAAGGTCCAGGCAACCAAGAACCGCAAGGTCGCCAAGGTCAAGACGACGCGCAAGCGCCGCGACTAAGCACGTGTTTGATGGGATCAAGGGGCCGCGAGGCCCCTTTTTCTCGCCTTTACGGTTTGACGAACGACAGCATGTGGGCGTCCACCCACTTGTGTCCCAATTTGAGCCGCTTGCGCGCGATGCCTTCGTCGAACGCCCCGGCCTTGCGTGCGGTGTTCAAACTCGCGTCGTTACCAACGGCGACCACAATTTCGAGACGCTGCACGTCAAGTTCCGTCCAGGCGTAATCGGTGAGCGCGCGAATCGCCGCCGACGCTGCTCCATTGCGCTGCCACGATTGGCGCACCCAGTAACTCAGGTTGCAGAATCCGTGCAGCCCGTTGATCTGGTTCAAGCCGCAGCCGCCGACGAACACGCCGGATGTACGGTCGAAGATAGCGAATTCGAAGCACGTCGCTTCCGCCAGTCCTTTTTCGCACGTCGCGATCCAGGCAAGGGCATCGTTCATTGAAAACTGCGCCGTCGCCCAGGGCATCCACGGCGCGAGCGTCGGCGTCGACTCGACAATGGCCGCAACCAGTGCCGGCGCATCGCCAGGGACATAAGGGCGGAGGACGAAATCGTTGGAAAACAGCATGGGACGCCCCTGTTCATTGCACATCCGGCCCGGCACGTTTTACCGGGTGGCAGCTGCCTTCACCACGAGCGCATCCATGACCTGCCCGGTCGCCGCCATGACGTCACCGGCATCCTGGATCCTGTTCGCCTGCTGTACTTGCGATGGCGACACGAGATAGGTGCCGTCGATGACGACGGTTGGGGTGCCAGTCACCTTGTAGGCGTCGACCATCTGGCTCAGACGTTTGAGCCTCGTCTGGACGCCGAACGAGTTCCACGTGTCGGCAAACGCCGCCTTGTCGAGTGCATTCTCGCCCGCCCACGCGATGATGTCGGCGTCCTTCATCAGGCGCTTGCGCTCGACGTGCACGGCATTGAAGACGCGCCCGTGATAGGCATCGAGCTTGCCCATCGCCTCGAGCGTCAGGAACAGGCGCGCTTCCGGATCGTTCGGGCCCTGGAACGGCAGCGGCACGCGGCGCAGCGCGATCCGGTCGCCCTGCTGCTTGACCCAGTTCTTCAGCGTCGGTTCGAACGCATTGCAGGCGCCGCAGTGATACGCGAAGAATTCGATCACCTCGATCTTTTTGCCCTCGGCCTGGGTTGGCTGCGGCGCAGCCAGTGTCGTGAAGTCTGCACCATCGCGCGGCGCGGTTGGCGAAGCGTTGGCAAGACCGGCCACCAGGGCAGCGGCGATGAGGGCAAGTCGCAGGGCGCGCATATCGATCCTTTTCAGTATGAAGCAAACATTCTAGCGGACGGGGACGCCGTCAAATGCGCGCATTCTCACGACGCTGGATGGGTGCCCCATTACGCCACCAGATCGCGCAACCCACTCGTGCGGTGCGTGCGGCTGGCAATCGCTTCCTGCAGCACGTCGCCGCCCGGCGTCACGAGCGTAAACACCTCGCTGGCGCGCGTGATGCCCGTGTAGACCAGCTCGCGTGTGAGCACCGCGTTGCGCTCGCGCGGCAGCGCCAGCACCGTGTGGCGAAACTCCGAGCCCTGCGATTTGTGCACGGTCATCGCGAACGCCGTTTCGACATTGCGCAGGCGCGTGGCCAGCACGCTGCGCACCGCGTCGCCTTCGAGGAAGTACACGCGCAGCGCGCCGGCGCGCGCCGGATCCGGCAGCGTGACGCCAATATCGCCGTTGAACACGCGCGTCGAGTAGTCGTTGCGCGTGACCATGACCGGCCGACCGACATACCACTCGGCGCCATGGCGCAGCAAGTGACTGGCCGCGAGCCGTTTTTCGATGGCTTCGTTCAGGCCCGCCACACCCCACTCGCCATCGCGCACCGCGCACAGGATGCGGAAGGTCTCGAAACTGAGCAGGATCCGGCGCACCCAGTCTTCGTGCTCGCCACTGGCGCCGTCGCGCAGCAGTTGCAGGTATGGCGCATAGCCGGCATGCGCCAGTTGCAGGAGCTGGGCCGGCTGCGCATGCTCGAGCCAGCGTACGCTCTCGTCCCCGGCGCGCAGGACCTGTTCGGCGCGCGCGGTGTCGCCGCCATTAACCGCCAGCGCCAGTTGGCCGATCGGCCCGCCGAAGCGGCGGCTGTAGCGCAGCATCACGGTTTGCTGGGCCAGCGCGCCGCCGTCGCCGCGATAGATGTCCGGGATGATTTCGCCGCTCGCGGCCTCGATGTAGTCGATCGTCGCTGCGCTGTAGTGGCCTTCGTGCGCGGCATGGCACAGGTCACCCAGCACCGCGCCCGCCTCCACCGACGCCAGCTGGTCCTTGTCACCCAGCAGAATCAGGGTCGCGCCAACGGGCAGCGCATCGAGCAGGCTCGCCATCATTTCCAGGTGCACCATCGATGCCTCGTCGACGATCAGCACATCGACGTCGAGCGGATTGCCGCGGTGGTGCGCGAACGCGCGCGTATCGGGGCGCGCCCCGAGCAGGCTGTGGAGCGTGCGCGCAGCACCCATGCGCGCCGTCAGTTCGCGCAGCGGCAGATCGCCACCGACACGATCCGCCAGTTCATTCAAGGCCTTGTCAATGGACTGCTTCAGGCGCGCTGCCGCCTTGCCCGTCGGTGCGGCCAGCGCCACGCGCTGGCGGCCTGCTTCCGGCGCCGTCGCGAACAACAGGGCCAGCAGGCGCGCTACCGTGTAGGTCTTGCCGGTGCCGGGGCCGCCCGTAATGATCGCCACCGAACTGCGCAGCGCCACGGCGCA
The DNA here is from genome assembly GCF_024753205.1 of Massilia aurea. Classification (GTDB taxonomy): domain Bacteria; phylum Pseudomonadota; class Gammaproteobacteria; order Burkholderiales; family Burkholderiaceae_D; genus Telluria; species Telluria aurea. The sequence continues at coordinate 650,846 of NZ_JANUGZ010000001.1, forward strand.
GGCGAGCTTTTGCCAGTCCGGTCCCTGCGCGCCAGGCTGCGCCGCGAACAGCTTGTCGAGCCAGCTGCGCACGAGCGGTGTATCCACCGGATGCGTGGCCGCCGCGCGCTCGCGCACGGCCTGCGCCACCAGTGTCTCGTCGCGCCAGTAACGCCGCAGGTACAGGCGCTGGCCATCGAGCACCAGCGGCTGGTCGAGATCGAATTCGCCCCGGATCCAGACCTGCTGGCAATGCGCCAGCAGCTTGCTCCACCCTGCCACGCCGCGCGGCAGCGGCGCCGCCGCCTGCGCCAGCTGGCGCCACAGGTCGTCGCTCCAGCCCAGCAGCAGCGCCGGCCCGGCGGCCAGGTCGTCCAGCTGCAGGCAGCTGTGGCCATGGCCTTCGAGCTCGGACAGCACCGCCGCCGCCAGGATCAGCGCCGGCGGCGCGTCGCCCAGTTGCGCAATGAAGCGCGCGAACGCGCCCGACAGGCGACGCAGCTCACCCGCTTCGGTCAGCGCACCGATCTCGCGCCACAGACCGTCGATATCGGCATCAAGCTTCGCCATGTATATCCTTGTCCAGCAAGCGTTCCAGTCCATCCAGCAGCTCGAGGTCGGGCGCCAGCACCCAGCAGCCGCGCGTCACCGGATTGGCGATCCCGCGCAGGAACATGAAGACGGCGCCGCCCAGCTGGTATTCGGGCTCGTAAGCGTCGCCCAGGCGCGCGCGCAGCAGTCGGTGCAGGGCCAGCAGGTAGATGCTGCCCTGGATCTCGTAGCGGTGCTCGGCCATCCCCGCAGTCATTGCGGCCTGGCTGTACGACGCGTCGCCCGGCCCCAGCGCATTGGACTTGTAGTCCAGCACCCAGTAGCGGCCTTCGTGCTCGAACACCAGGTCGGCAAAGCCCTTGAGCATCCCATGCAGCACACGCTCGGGCAGCACGGGCCGCTCAAGTCCGCCCAGCAGATGTGTGCGGCACAGCGCGTCCAGGCGCTGCAGGTCGAGGTGCTCGCTCGGGAACCAGAACTCCATCTCGGGCAGCACGCCGTGCAGGTCGCGCAGGCGCGCATTCAGTGGCGGCAATGGCGTATCGACGATCTCGCGCAGCCACGCCAGCGCATCGGACAGGCGGTGGCCCCAGCCCGCACGTTCGATATGCTGCACCAGGCGCGTCTCGCAGTTCGGTTCGTCCAGACAGGCAAAACCTTCGCGCGCCAGCCATTCGAGCCGCTCGTGCATGAAGTTGCCCGGCACCGAGCCGCGCGGGAAACGGTGCCATGGCGCGTCCTCGATGCGGGGCGGCGTGGCTGCCTGCGGCACGTCCTCCATCAGCGTCTGGTCCTGCGCGCGCATCGGCGTGGGCGGCGCGATCGCATGGCGCGTGAGCGACGTGAACGAGCCGACCGACCAGTCGCGCTCGAATTCGGCGCGGTAGCGCGGCGCATCGAGCAAGTCGGGGCGGATGTCCTGGCGCGACAGCATCGTCAACTCATCCGGTTCAGCCAACGCGTGCAGCGAGATGCCGTCAGCGCTGCTCGCCACGACATCGAAGTGCCCGCGCAGCGCCTCGGCGGCGATCGCGTCGCCGCCGGCCAGCAGATAGCCAAGGGCCGATTCGTGCAGCTTGTTCTCGCCCTTGCGCGTGCCGGAGACGGCCGCTGCGCCGAGCCACAGGAAGTGGCGCGCACGCGTCAGCGCGACGTACAGCAGGCGCAGGTCTTCCTCGATGCGGGCGCGGTCGACCACCGCCAGCGCGTCGTCGGTCAGGGCCAGGTCGAGATGGCGCATGCCGGCATCGTCCACGTACTCGAAGAACGCGCGGTTGCGGCGGTTGGTGGCGCGCGCCGTCACGGCGAACGGCAGGTACACCAGCGGGTATTCCAGGCCTTTCGACTTGTGGACCGTGACGACCTTGACCAGTTCGGCGTCGCTTTCCAGGCGCAGCACGCGCTCGTCGCCGCTCGAACCCAGCCCATCGATCTGTTCGGCGAACCAGCGGATCAGCGCCTGTTCGCCCTCGAGCTGGCTGCTGGCCTCCTGCAGCAGTTCGGCCAGGTGCAGCAGATTGGTCAGGCGCCGCTCGCCGCCCGGTTCGCGCAGCAGGCGTGCCGGCAGTCCCAGTTCGTGGATGAAGCGGCGCAGCATCGCCAGCACGCCCTGACGCTGCCAGCTCCCGTGCAGCGCCTTGAGTTGCTCGACGCGGGCTTCCCAGACCATCTCGTCATGCGAGAACTGCGCTAGTTCAGACAGCCCCAGGCCGGCAGTGGCGGTGGCAAACGCCGCCCGCGCCAGCGCGCCATCGAGCGGATTGGCCACCGCGTACAGCCAGCGCAGCACGTCCGCCGCTTCGTCGCTCTCGACGACCGAGTCCTTGTCGGACAGGTAGACGCTGGCCACCTTGCGCCGCATCAGCGCGCGCCGGATGGCGCCGGCTTCGCGCCGGTCGCGCACGAGGATTGCGATATCGGCCGGCATCAGGCGCGTGAATCCATCGGTCTCCCCGGTGCCGTCGTCGAAGCCCACGCGCGCATCGTTGAGCAGGCCGACAATGTGTTCGGCGCAGTGATGGGCAAACACATCGCGGTAGTCGTCGGCCTTCAGGTCGGCGCGGTCCACGATGTTCACGGTCAGTGCGCCAGTGGCATCGCCCATGCCCACAAGATGGCGGCGATGGCCTTGCGCCTTGACCGCGTCGAACGGCAGCGGGTTGTCGTCGCCGCGCCGGAACCGGAACGCCGCGCCCGGATGCGCGCCCTCTGCATGCAGGAACAGGCCATTGACAGCGCTCACGAGTGGCGCGGTCGAGCGGTAATTGGTGTCGAGCTGGTAGTGGCGGCCAGCGGTGGCACGGCGCGCAGCCAGGTAGCTGTGGATGTCAGCACCGCGAAAGCCGTAGATCGACTGCTTCGGGTCGCCAATCAAGAACAACCCGTGCTCCACGTCGTTCGCCTCGACCCGGTACAGCAGGTCGAAGATGCGGTACTGGTCGGGCGACGTGTCCTGGAATTCATCGACCAGCGCCACCGGATACTGACCCACGATGCGCGCGCGCAGCGCGGCGCCGTTCTCGCCTTCGAGCGCAACCTTCAGGCGTTCGAGCATGTCGGCAAAGCCGAACTGGCGGTTGCGCCGTTTGAGCTCCTGCATGCGCGCGCCGATATGGCCGGCGGCGTGGCGCAGCAGCGCGTGGGCGATCGGGTCGAGCGCAGCGAGGCTGGCCTGCAGCGCGGCGGTGGCGTCGAAACAGTCCGGCACGTCGGTCGAAAAGTCCTTGCTGAACGCATCGGCGATGCCGTCCGGGGTCAGGCGGCGCCACGCCGTTTCGGTCAAGTCGGGCATGTGGCGCGCCGGGTCCGTGGCCCACGCGCGCAGCGCCTCGAACCATTTAACGAGCGAATCGGCGCGCATTTTATTGCCGTTGAAGCACTTGGGCTGGCGCTCGCGGTGACCGGCGATCCAGCGCTCCATCTCGTGGGCGCGCTCGAACCAGCCGTCCTTCAGGCGCATCAGCTCTTCGCGCTGCGCCTTGGCCAGCCGCGCCACCAGCTGCTTAAGTGGTTCGGTCGCGAGCGCGCCGAGCAAGGCGTCGCGCCGCACCAGCTCGCGCACGCTCGTCTTGAGCGCCTCGACGTCACGCCAGCTGTCCATCACGATCGCCAGCGAATCGGCGCCCAGCGGATAGACCTGCTGGCGCCAGTAATCGTGCGCGGCGTCCTCGAACAGTTCGCGCTCGTCGCTGACCAGTTCTTCGTCGAACAGGCTGCCGCTGTCGAAGGCGTGCTCGCGCAGCATGCGCTGGCACCAGGCGTCGATCGTGAAGATCGCTGCCTCGTCCATCGTCTCGGCGGCCATGAACAGGCGGTGCCCGGCGATCTGGCGCTCGCTGCCTGCCGTGTAGCTGGCGGCCAGTTCGTGCAGGTACGGATCGACCATGTCGAGTTCACCGCGGAAGTAGCTTGCTGCCTGCACCAGCCGCTCGCGCACGCGATTGGCCAGTTCGCGCGTGGCGGCGCGCGTGAACGTCATTACCAGGATTTCGGATGGCAGCAGTGGCCGCACGAACGCATCCTGCCCGCCATGCCCCAGCACCAGGCGCACGTAGAGCGCGGCGATGGTCCAGGTCTTGCCGGTGCCGGCCGATGCTTCGATCAGGCGCGAGCCGTGCAGCGGGAAATCGACCGGTTCAAGTTTGGTGCTCATCTTTTTTTCTCATGTAGCCGACTCCTGCAACGGCCTGATCTTGACGCAGTCCTGCATCCAGCGTGCCAACGGTCCATACAGTTCCTCGGCCAGATCGGGCCAGCCGCCGGCGCTCTTCAACGCGTCGAAGTCCGGCCACAGGCGCGCCAGGCACAGGTCATCGACCTCACCGCGCAGCTCGAAGCCGCCATCGTAAGTCGCGCGCGGATCGCCCTGCGCCAGGTGACTCAGGGCCGTCTTGCACGCCACCGGCAGCGGACTGTCCAGATTGGCCCGCCACAGGCGCACCAAGTCGCGCAGCGTCTCAAGCGCCGCCTCCTGCGCCAGCGGCGCCATCTCGAGCACCCCGTCACGCGCCACCAGATAACCCGTCACGGGATTGCCGGCAGCGGCGGCCGCAAGCTGGCGCAGCCATGGCGCGATCAATTTGTCGCCGCGTGGATTGCCGGCCCGGTCCAGCACCTTCGACGAGATCTGCATCAGCCACGCACTGCCCTCACCGCTCGAACGCAGGCGATCGATCCAGTCGTCCAGATGGATGTCACCCAGCAGCAGGCTGACGGCGAATTTCGGCGCCGCTTGCGGGAAGCGCGCGCCCAGACGCAGCCACTCGGTGCGCACGGGCGCCAGGCTCTCGACCAGCTGCTCTTGCCACATGCGCCCCATCAGGCCGATCGGCAGCACGCCTTCGCGCGCCAGACGTTCGGCGCGCACCGCCAGCGTGGCGCGCACGTCGCCGATGGCCTCGGCCTCGCCGCTGTCGTCCAGCAGGTGGTCTTCGATCTGGTAACGCTCCAGCGCATCGAGGCCAAACGGCTCTTCGTCGTCGCCCACGTGCGCGGCATCGGCAAACACGACGCCCAGCCGGCGGCGGAAGAAAAAGCGCGCCGGCTGGCGCAGGAAACTGGCCAGTTCGCCCAGCTTGAGGACAAAATCGGGTTCAAGCTCGTAGGCCGGCAGCGCATCATCGACGGGACGGTCATCGGTGCCATGCGCGGTGCGCCATTCGCCCGCGTACGTGAGCAGACCGCCGCGCTGGAAGTAGCGCCGGCTGAACGGCTGCAGCGGATGCTCGGTCGTGATGTGATGCAGGTCGTCCATGTCCCAGCCGGCCTTCAGGTAGTCGCGCAACTGCGCCACCAGCACCGATGGCGGCTGCTCGCTGTTGTCACGCACATTGCGCCCGACCCAGCTCACGTAGAACTTGTCGCGCGCAGCCAGCAAAGCCTCGAGCATCAGGTAGCGGTCGTCGTCGCGCCGGGAACGATCACCGGGACGCGCCATGCCGGGCAGCGCCAGCAGGTCGAAGTCGGACGGGCGCGCGCGGCGCGGAAAGTCGCCATCGTTCATGCCCAGCAGGCAGACGGCGCGAAACGGCACCGCGCGCATCGGCATCAGGGTGCAGAAGGTCACGCCGCCCGACACGAACTGGTGATTCAGCGTGGGCGCATCGAGTTCATTCATCCACGCTTCGCGCAGCACCGCCAGCGGCACCGGCTCATCGAAGCCGGCCCCGGCGCAGGTCTCGAGCCAGCACTGCAGACCCTCGCCCAGGTTCGACAGCGTCAGGCGGTCGGCTTCGTCGCCGGCCGCATAAAAGCACGACAGCATCTCGCGCGCCGCCTCGCCCCATTCGGCTGGCCGCAGCGATGCATCGAGCCGGCCGCGCCACGTCAGCAGGCATTCGACCAGTTGGGCGAGCGAGCCGGCCAGCGCGGCATCGAGGCCACCGACTTCGGCGTACGGCTCGATGTCGCCGAAACTGGCGCCGGCGCCGCTGGCGTAACCCAGCAGCATGCGGCGCACACCGAAGATCCAGGCATTCTGCTCGCCCGTCATTCCCAGGCCCAGGCCCGCGCGGTGGTCGTGGTCCAGGCCCCAGCGCACGCCGGCGCCATCGATCCAGCGGCCCAGGATCGGCAGGTCCTCGCTCGTCACGCCAAAGCGGCGCGCGACGGCAGGCACGTCGAGCAGGTCGCGCACCTCGCTCTGGCGGCAGCGCTGCTGGGGCAGGCGCAGCAGCCACTCGAGCGAGACCAGCAGCGGATTGACGCTGCGGTCGCGCACGTCGCCGATCTCGAACGGGATGTGGCGCGGATCGTGGCGCCGGTGCTGGTCGAACACCGCGTGGATCGCAGGCGAGAACGCATCGATATCGGGCACCATCACCACCACGTCGCGCGGGCGCAGCGTCGGGTCGTCTGCAAACCACGACAGCAACTGGTCGTGCAGCACCTCGATTTCGCGCTGCACGCTGTGCGTGACGTGGAACTCGATCGAACGATCATCCAGCATCGGCGGCACATGCGGGTGCTCGGACAGCGGCACCAGGTCGCGCACCGCGGCCTGGACCTGCGACAGCAGCGTGCCGCCATCGTCATCGGTGAACAGGTCGACGCGCAGCGGCGCAGGCTGGCCTGCGCCGCTTTCTCCACCTTCGCCGCGTTCGCCGCGTTCGCCAGCCTCGTGCTGCTGGTCGAATTCATCGAGCATGCGCACGAAATCGCGGCCTTGCCTCCCCCAGCTGGCCAGCAGCGGGTGGCTGTGGACATGCATTTCCTCGATCGGGATCGTGCCCAGGTCGACGCCCTCGCGCTGCGGCTGGCGGCGGCGCGCCGCCTTGAGCAGCTGGCTGCCTTCGATGATGTCGCCCCAGTAGAACTGGCACGGATTGGGTACCGCGAACAGCACCTGCGTGTGGCGCGCCAGCGCCGAGATCGCTTGCAGCGTTTGGTACGGCAGCGTCGACATCCCGAACAGCACCACGCGGCGCGGCAGCCGGCTGGCCGGCGCAACGTCCGCCGCGACGGCGGCGAGGAACTGGTCGTGGATGGTGGCGCGGCCGCTCTCGCGCTGCGCCTCGGGCAGGCTCGCGTGCACGGCGCGCCACAGGCAGGCTTGCCAGCGCTGCTCGGGCGCGAGCGGAACCACGTCGCCACTCGCGCGGCGCAGCACATCGCGGCCCGCAGCCCAATCGGCCAGCCAGTCGGCGCGGTACACCTGGTACTGGTCGTACAGGTCGGCTACGCGCTCGGCCAGTTGCAGGCGGCGCTCGGCGTCGCCATCGGCGAGAAAGCGCGCCAGTGGCGCGTAGCCGTCGTCCTGCAGCAGCGTCGGCAACAGGCGCATCAGGCGCCAGGTGAGCGGATCCTTGTCGAACGGCGCGCGCTGCGGCACGCGCTCACGTCCCAGCATGCCCCGGTAGGCTTCCCACATGAAGCGCGCCGGCAGCGCCACGCGGGTGGCGGCGCAGACGCCGTTTTCCTCGGCCAGCGCAATCTTGAGCCACTCGGCCACGCCATTCGACTGGACGAGAAAAATCTCTTCCTCGAGCGGGCCCAAAGGATGGTTGCGCAGCCAGTCGAAGACGGCGCTGCGCAGCAGCTCCATCTGGTTACCGTGGAGGATCAAGAGACCGGGAGTGATCGGGGCAGACATGCGCTGGGCGTGGGCAATCGGGACCAAAGCATACCGCGTTTGGCCCCCTGGCGGTAGGGCCAAAAGGGCCGGTCAGCGGCCATCGCTGGCGCGGCTGCCAAACTGCGCCGAGACCTCGCGCTCGATGCGCACCAGCAGCGCCCGCAGGCGCGCTGTCAATGCCCGCGCCTGCGCCGTGCCGTCCCCGCGCAGCTCGCGCACCGGCTGCGCTTCCAGGTCTTCGCAGATGGTGGCGAACGCCGTGGCGCCGACCGCGCGCGCCGCCGACTTCAGTTGGTGCGCGAGGCTCGCGGTGTGGGTCAGATCGCCCCCTGCCAGCGCCGTGTCGATACCGGCCAGGTTCTCGCGCGTGGTGTCCAGGAACAGGAACGCGTATTTGCGCATTCGTTCGAGGTCGCCACCGGCCGTCGCGGCCAGCAGCGCCACGTCGAGCACCGCACTGCCCGGGGCCATGGTCGCGGGCAGGTTGACGGCGACGTCCGACACCGGCGCCGTGGTGCGCCCCAGGCAGCGCGCGATGGTGGCGGCCAGCAGTTCCGGCACCACCGGCTTGGCGAGAAATTCGTTCATGCCGGCCGCCATGCAGCGCGCGCGGTCGTCCACGCCGGCATTGGCCGTCATCGCCACCACGAGCGTGTCGGCCAGGCGCGGATCGCGCCGGATGCGGCGGGTCGCCTCCAGGCCATCCATCACCGGCATCTGCACGTCCATCAGCACGCAGTCGAAGCGCGCCTGTGCCATTGCTGCCAACGCCTCTTCGCCATTGCCCGCCACGACGACGTCGGCCCCGGCCAGTTCAAGCAGTTCGCGCGCCACCTGCTGGTTGAACGGATTGTCCTCGACCAGCAGCACGGCGCAGCCGTCCAGGCGTGCCTGGGCCGGCGCGGGCGCTGCGCCCAGGCCCGAACTTGCGCCCGCCCCCACCCGCGCGCCGGCGCCATCGTCCAGCGCGAGACGCGCCGTGAACCAGAAGATGCTGCCCACGGCAGGGGTGCTGGTGACGCCGACCTCACCGCCCATCAGCTCGGCCAGCTGGCGGCTGATCGCGAGGCCCAGGCCGGTGCCGCCGTGCTGGCGCGTGGCCGACTGGTCGGCCTGCTGGAATGGCGTAAACAGGTGCTGCAGCGCGTTGGGCGCGATGCCGATGCCGCGGTCTTCGACTTCGAAGCGCACCAGGATTTCCGGGCCAAATGCATGCGCCAGGCGTGCCCGCATCGTGATGCGGCCACGCTCGGCGAACTTGACGGCGTTGCCGGCAAAATTGAGCAGCACTTGTTCGAGGCGCAGCGAATCGCCGCACAGGGGCCGCATCAGCTCGGGCGCGATCTCGATATCGAAACCCAGGCCCTTGGCGGCAGCCGCCGTGCTCAGTTGCGCCTCGACGTTGCGCATCAGGGCGTCGGGCATGAAGCGTTCGGTCGCCAGTTCGAGCATGCCGGCCTCGATCTTGGAAAAGTCGAGGATGTCGTTGATGATGCCCAGCAGGTGCTGGCCCGAGTGGTAGATCTTTTCGAGATAGTCGCGCTGGCGCGGATCGGGCCCGGCCTGCAGCGCCAGGTGCGTCATGCCGATGATGCTGTTCATCGGCGTGCGGATCTCGTGGCTCATGTTCGACAGGAAGTCGCTCTTGGCCTTGCTGGCCGCGTCGGCGCGCGCCTTCAGGCGGTGCAGCTCGGTGATGTCAGTCGACACGCACAGCACTGCCGGCTCTTCGTCGACCTGCAGCGGCACGCGCACGCTCCACAACTGGCGCGTGGCGCCGTCCGGGCCGGCCTGGGTCACTTGCGCGCTGCTCTGGCGGTCGGCCCGCAGCACGGCGCGATCCAGCTCCCAGGTGGCGTCGGCCTGACCCGCGTCCATCGCCTCGACATCGGGCCGGCCGATCAGGTCCGTCGCCGGACGTCCGAGCCGCGAGGCGCCCTTGGCATTCAGATAGCGGATGCGGCGCGCGCCATCCTTCAGGTATACCTCGGCATCGAGGTTGTCGAGCACCGTGTCGAGCAGCAGGCGCTGCTCGACGGCAGCGCGGCGCGCCCGGTACTGGGCCAGGAACAGCCCGTACATCAGCAGCGTGCCGATGAAACCGGCGGCCAGCGCGCCCAAGGGCACAAAGCGGTCGACGCCGTCCAGCATCTTGGCGCGGGGCGCCGAAAAGTGGGCTGTCCAGCCGTTGCCGACGTAGTTTACGCCCAGTACCGACACAAAATGCAGCGCCGGATCCGGTGTTGCGCGGCGCACGTCCACGCCATGCAGCAGGATATCCCCCGCCACCGGCGCGCCTGGCCGGCCGGTATAGCGGCGCCCGGTGCCATACAGGCTCACGCGCAGCGGCTGCGCCTCGAGCGAGACGAGCGCATTGCGCACCATTTCCTGCACCGAAAAGAAAATGCCGAACGAGCCCAGATAGGCAGCCCGGCGCTGGCCCACGCCCAGGGGCAGCACGCCCCCGACGTACACGGGCACGCGCATGCCGAGGGCATTGTGCGGCACCGGGTCGGGCAGGAACACGGGCTGCCCCGATGCGACGATCGTGCCGCTGTCGCGCGCCTGTGACAGCGCCCGCGCGACCAGCGGCCGGGACGCCATGTCGAAGCCGAGCCGCCGGGTCGGCTTGTCGGCCGGGTATTGGTAGGTCACCACTTCGTACCACGGGCGGCACCCGGCCGGAAAGATCTGAAAATCCGGGTAACCGCGCACATCGACGCTGCGGTCGGCGCGCATGGCGGCAACGAAGGCATCGCGCTCGTTGTCGGGCACGCGCGTGGCAAACGTCAGGGCTTCGATGGCCGGATAATTATTTGGCAGGTCGAGCGCCGCTGCGTAACGATGGAACGATGCGCGGTCGGGCACCGCACTGCCGCCGCCGGCTGCATGCAGGGCGGCCATCGCGCGCACGGCGCGGGCATACGAGGCGATGGCGTTGTCGAGCCGTTCCTGGGCGCCGCGCGCCAGGTTGTCGAAGCGGCGCCGGGCGTCGGTCTCGACGGCGGCACTGGCGACCGCATGCAGCAGCATGCCGATCGCCAGCGCCAGCAGGACGCCGCCGCCCCACAGCACGATGGGCCGGCTCACGCGCGCGGCGGCAAGTTCGATGGCGCGGGCGCCACGCAAAGCTGATCGCTTCATGCTTTCCCTCTCGGGCGCTGCATGCCCCGCATATTGGTAAGAATCAAGATGAGTATATCGGTGCACCGGCCTGGCGCGGCCACGGTCACGATCCCGATGAGGCACGCGAGCAACAGATCGCGCCTCACGGGAGCACCGCAGCCCCTGTTTACGATGCCAGGCGCTTGGCGAACAGCGCGTTCCAGGTCGGCTCGATCTCGACGTACAGCGCCACTGCCTGCTCGATCCCGACGGCCTGCGGCATGCCGATGCGCGTGATGACCACGCCGGCGCGCCGCAGCATGCGCTCGATCGCCGTGGTGGTCACGGTGATGTAGCGCGACAGAGCGCGCTCGTGGGCATCGTCGATGATGGCGGCAATCGACTCCATCGTCATGGCCGAGAAACCGTAGCCAGCCGCCCCATCCGTCTCCAGCGCAAAGCGCGACAGCTCCCAGATCTGCGGGTCGCTCGGCGCCACCTGCCCGTCGAGCAGTTGCGGGAACGAATCCTTGAGCATGTACGGCCCTTCGGTGGGCAGCAGGCGCCAGCAGCCGCGCAACGTGGCGTCGTCGCGCATCAGCATATAGCGCGGCTCGAGGGCGTCGTAGCCATCGATCTCCATGCCCGACAACACCGGCACTTCCCAGCCAAGCCGCCCGCGGAACACCCGGGCGCGCAGCAAGTGCATTTCGCACAACTCGTTCGATGGAATGGCGCGGCGTGGCGCGATCCGGATATGCATGCTCATTACCCCTTCCTGAAATGACATCTGGTCGATCGGAAAATGCAGGACGCATAAAATCGTTATGCAAGTCGGGTAGCCTGGGTACTATCAGCTCTGCTAGGTGGCGAGCAATGTCGGGAGTGCAATACTTTTGCTTATGCAGTTTTCCAAGTGCTGTCTTCACTTTCCCGAAAGGAATAATCATGGCAATCGAAATGATGTCCGACGCGCTCGCCGCCGACATGCACGCCAACCACGTCATCGGTGCAGCTGGTGCTGTACGCATGGCGCCGCATGAACTGCGCCGTCTGCGCATCACCAAGCGTGAAAGCCAGGAAAAGTTCTGGGGCCGCTTCGGCGTCACCCAGTCGAGCGGCTCCCGCTTCGAGACTGGCCTGGCCATCCCGACGCCCGTGTCGATCCTGCTGCGCATGTATGTCAATGGCAAGCTCAGCGATGGTGATCTTCAGGCGTGATCAAGCCAAGGCCGATGGCCTTGACCACGGCCTGCTGGCGGGTGTTGACGTCGAACTTCTGACGCACATTCGCCAGATGGAAGTTGACGGTCGCTTCGGAGCAGTTGGTGATGCGAGCAATTTCCCATGAGGACTTGCCTGCCATGACCCACTGCAGGACTTCCAATTCACGCTTGGTCAGGCGCGGCGCCGCACCCCGGCCTTCTTCGGGCCGCGCACCTTCTTCGCGAAAGCGCTGCGATGAGGCGAACGCGTAATCGCGTACCAGCGCCAGCATCGGCAGTGCTTCCATCACGGCGCGCTGCGCCGCGATATCCGGGCGCGCATCGGATGCAAAACTGATCACACCGAATTCACCCTGCGGGCCGTGTACCGGCAGCGTCACGCCGCTGCGGATGCCGTGCGCGCTTGCTTCTTCGTACAGGCCCGCTTGCTGGGTGCCCGACGCGAACAGGCCCGGCTCCCACACCATCGGCAACGTGCTCGTCAGGCAGTGCGCCACGGTTGGATCGACATAGGCAAAACCGTTGCGGTCGTAGCGCTCGCGCCAGTTATCGGCGTAGTTACTGCGCAAGAAGGCCGACTCGAAGCGCGCATGGCGCGAACCGACCAGCCCGAACAGCACTTGATCGAACCCCAATGTCCGCGCGAGATTGAACAGGGAAGCGCTCCACTGGGTCGCATCTCTGGCTTGCATCAATTCGAGTAGCAAGGCGGTATCAATCATGGGGTCGTTAGAATATGCATCAGCGTTATCCTAGTCGCTTCACCCCCCTTCAAAATCCTCGAAAATTAACAATCGATATATTTACACGCACCTATTTCACGCGTGTCGTGTAATGACAACAACTATTTTCAGACCATTCTTCATTGCAGATTGCGTTTGATGACGATGTGTGGGGTCACTTGCTGCGCATTTTTCCCATGCAGTGCGCGTTTATGCTTTTGTTCTCGGAAAACAAAATTGTGTCTTGACGTAGATCAATGACACGTTCTTTCGCTGTTGCAGACCATCCAACGGGCCAAGGTGGCTCCTGCCGCACCGTATGACCTTCCGTGCGCGTCCCACGCCGGCTTCGCCTGCGGGGCGTGGGCCGGTCAATCATGCGCAAAATGGCAGAGCCGGTGTGTAAAATCGCCACATGCACCTTTCATCTTCACCGGCCCCACAAGGCGCAACGCCGGACACCACGACACGCGCCTGGGTCCGCATGCCGTCAGGCCGGCGCCTCGACCTGCTCGACCCCACCCCGTTCGACTGGGACGACGCCGACCTGGCGCTAGGCCTGGCCCGCACCTACCGCTGGGGCGGCCACTCGGCGTGGCCATTGCCGCTGTCGGTCGCGCAGCATTCGATCAGCGTGATGCTGCTGCGGCGCGCGGCGACGCCCTCGTTGTCGCCGCTCGACGAACTGCGCGAGCTGCTGCACGATGCCGAAGAAGGCTTGCTGGGATTCGATGCGATTTCGGTCATCAAGCCATTTCTGGGCGACGCTTTTCGCGCCCTGACCCAGCGCCTGGAACACATGGTGTTTTTGCGCTATGGCTTGCCGGCCTGGGATGCGAAGTCGCATGCGGCGCACAAGAAAGCCGACCGGCTCGCCGCGGCCAGCGAAGCGGTCCATGTGGCGGGCTGGTCGGCTGAAGAAGTCCGGCACACGCTGAAAATTCGCGCGGCGATCCTGCCTGAAGACCCGCTGGCGCGCTACTACGATTGTGCGCCATGGGAACCGTGGCCACCGGCGCTGGCCTGTGAACGTTTTTTGCGTGAGCTCGAACGGCTCACAGAGTCTGCCGGGACGGCGTCGGTTAAGCCGGCGCCTTGAGAAGCGCCGGCCTCTCCCTTATGCCTTTGCGCGTGGGGTCAGTTCTTTTTCCAGAAACTTTTCCAAGATCCAAAAGGAGCGTTTGGAAAAGTTTTGCGACTCGTCGGCAAGGAGGCGAAGAAGCCGCGAGAGCAGCTTGCATTGAGCGCTGGCATCGAACGAAATTTCGTTTGTCTCATCAAACGCGGCGTGCATCAACCTACTGTTCGGGTCGTGTTTAAGCTCGCGCACGCTTTGGGTATTTCGCCGCTGTGCTGGCGACCAGCCGAACTAGAGATAGGGCGCGCCCTGCCCGGCACAAGGCCAACTAAGAGGAGATCTGCGGCGAGCAACGAAAAGTGTTGCGGCGGATACGAGGATCATCTCGATGACCGGCGTTGCTAAGCTACCCATCCAAGTTCACGCAATATGAAACCTAGCGCCTGCACTGCAAGCCCGGCGTCATCTTCTTCCACAGTTCTTAGCGACATTTTATGTCGTTCGTTATCCTTACCTCTTGAATGCAGCCTTGAAATGATTTCTAGGGTTGACCGCAGCGCGACCATTTCCTTGTCACCAAAACGGTTTTGTAATGCTTTAACCCATGCACCGAGATCCTTTTCTGTTGGCGATTCCGCACCCTCCTGCTGCTGCATCCACCGCGAAACAAATACGACGGCTGCGTTTCGGCACTGATCGACAACTGAAGTTGGTAACTCTCGATAAGCGGCGTCTAACGCCCGATCGTATGCTGACTTGACGGCTGCAAAACCTGGCGGATGGATCCGGGTTGGATCGAGTTCCGGGAGCACCCCCAGGGCCGACTCCGCTCGCAATACGAGGAGAACGTCAGAGCCAAGCGAACGTTCTACCTGGACAATTTTCCAAATGGAGCAAGCATCGGCTTGGCCCAGCACCATTCTTAAACCTACGCCCCTATTCTGACGAAGAAGTAAGTCAGTGGCTTCTATATAAACCGTCAACTCCTTTGAAACGTTCCAGCCATTATTCGCAGCTTTGATCAAATCAGAATGAAGTGCTGGATGGGCCTCTACCCGAACCATCTCCCGATTCGTATTGCTGAAGTTTTGGTATAGCCGGCCACGTCGTACCCTCGGGCCAAAATCGAAAGATGTTTCGACAAACACCCACCCGAACGGATCACTTGCAAAGCTCCGAGGGACTTTTTGCATATCACTAGGCATTTCAATTAAGGTCGCGTTGCAGACTGGCGGAGTTGGCCATACGGGATGCGTTGGCCCAGCGCGGCCTTCATACACCAAACCCGTGTTGATATCTATTCCTAATCGCGACACTTTTGTTTGCTCCTCTATTGAAGGGTATTGTTTTTCGAGATATTCACTTTTTCCGCTTACTTTCGCTCTGCGGTATGTCCACATCCGGACCAAAAGCGGACGGGGCAATTACATTACTTCCATTGCCATAAACGACGACTGTCGGACGTCGATGCTTACTACACCGGCTCGACAGCAGACGCCGAGGGTCAAGCACGACACTATTTGAACTTGGCGCCGCTGCCACATGTGCAGGGCCCGCTAACCCGAGTCACTCAACTAGGTCGCCCAAGTGGCCGAGCTGAAAAGCGATGCTATTTTCACCACGCAAGTAATTGCCCAGGAACTCATTCCCTTTGATTTCTACTTTGCACTGTGCCACACGGTTGCGCCAGTGGTTCTCCCCCACCTCGCTCTCAAAGCAGTGATAGGGGGCGGGGATATCCCGCGTGTGCATTTCAGTCTTGGGCATCGATTCGGCTCGAACAGGTGTGTCGTTATTGCCAGGCTCGGTAAGCTGCCGCGGCAAAATAATGGGGGGAAATTTTCCACGGGTTGCATGCAGCAACCAGCAAGTGCAGGAAGTATATAGCGTGTCGGCGATAATGATACAAGGGCATCCGGCGAAGTCGCAGCGACCACTACGGCTACCGCCAGCTCGAGCGCAGGCCTTGCGGCCGCTGCTGTCGGCAACGCCGCTGGTGGCAGACTCTTAGGATTTAGGCGCCGAGCATTGAAGCCTAGCCGCCGGCTCATCACGAGCGCCTAACAAACCACCAGCTTGCCTTCGCCCCTGTACAAGGAGCCATTCAACCTTTGGAAACTAAATTGAAAACTGATTACGCCTAAAGCGCTTCGGACACATGGGACGACTGTCCCGTTCGATGAATCTATCTGCTTAGTCTGGCGGATCACTACCGGTAAGTATGAAAGAGCGCTTAGGAAGTGCGCTGCTGCTGGATTCGCTCAACGAGAAGCATCACAAGTTTATCGGCATGATCGTTACTGACGTTGTGTTGCCGGTGCGGATTCGATAGGGCCACCATCGCAACTTCCTCCGCTGTCACAAATTTTGCGTAGGCGCTTTCGTTTTCGATTCCCAACACCATGCATGCTTCCCGCCCAAGCGCCGTAGACAGTGATGAGCAGTCTTGGCATACCATGCCGCGATAGGCACCGTAGCGGTCGGTAGGTGTATAGAACGACGGGGTGAAGATATCGAACACCCACTTGTTCTTATTCGACAAGCGAACCGTATGGAATTTCTTGCGCTCGCAGCACGGGCACTGCCACGTGTCATCCACCTTGCTCCATGACTTAGTACATGAAACCTTCGCAATGTAATCGAAATCTTCGGCTTGAGGCGTCTTCCGCGGCGGCTGATGGACGCTCCTACGCCAAGCGCTTAAGTCCGTCGGCGGACGCCTTTTATCTCCTGCCAGTTCATAAAGCGCGGTGGGCGCTCCGTAGCTTGTGGAAAGAAACTTGGCTTTAGTATAGATCTCTTCTGCGCGCTGGGGTCTTGGGACCTCCTGATACCAATGGTTATTGCCGGCTGCAATGTCCGCGATTCGTGCGACGATCTTGAGCCTGAGCTTGAACGTTTCTGCCTGTTCTAACCAGATCCGTCGTGCTTGTTCGCGATCAATCTCATGCGGGACGTTCGGCCTCGCTTTGACAAACTGACTGATTTCCTGCGGTGAGTACGAAAAATCCACATGAGCGCCAACCTCACGTTTTGCTTTGGGATCGACAGTGTTGCAGTCGTCGCAAATTATAGTGTTGTCATAAGCTGCCACCATTTGCGAGGATCGCTTTGCAAAGCGTTTTGCAAATTCATCTGCGACAACCTTGCCACGCGTTTTGCATTGACGTTCAAACTCGGCTTCCACTAAATCTGCCATGTGATCATGATGCTCCACGAGTCGGCACATTAGCTTGCCTTTATCGGTTACCCGAGCAATGTCGCGCTTGCCCCTACCGCAGCCTGGACAGGTCCAATCCGTTGGAGTGCAGGCCCACGCAAGAGTCATGTCGATAGCTTCGGTAAGAACGTTAAACCGCTCCGTAAGTTCACGTGACAGTGGCGACATGATCCCGTCGAGCTGAGCCCCGCCGGCCACACGGTCGAACACCTTCGGTTTTTCGGAACGTTCGTCGCGATAGCCCCAGTCTGTAATGGTCATTTGAAATCCTTTCCTCTAAGAAGACGTCATTTTTGACAAGGCACTACCTTTAGCAATGCATTCACCACGAATCTTATTTTTTATACACACTCTTTAAGTGCTCAAAACAACGAGGTTAAACGTCAGCTTTCGAGACAACCAGTCAGCGGCCCGAGGCGGAAGCTCGCATATGTACTTACTCTTCACGCGGCCGCCATTTTGCTACGGCGACAGCCTGCTAGGTGCCACACGGCAGCGGCGGACGGGTATTGCCGGGCCAACAATCTGAGGCAAATGTGCAGCCACGACAACAAAGACGCGCATCGATCATGTGTATTTGACAGCGGGACTCTCTGCGGTCTATGACATCGAGGTGGGCGCAGTGGTGAGGCGTTTCATCAATGAAGAGGACCCTGGGCGCCGACAACACGGGCATAGAGATTGCAGATGACCCTGCCGCGAGTCGAACGATATTGCAGACGCTCCACTTATGGAAGCTGCAGTCCATATCCGGTCCAGTTTTGACAAAGTGGGTCGCTTGGCCAGTGACAATAATCCAGTTATCGGGCTCTCTAGGATTCGAACGTGCAAGTGGCCGTGTGACCGCCTGTTTGTGCATCGGCTCGCGCAGGAATCCAGGAAAATCAACAGTCGGCGCGGGCCGAAGCGCAAGGTCGAGCTGCTCTCCCGTTCGCGCCAGGAGAGCCGCGGCGCCGGCAGCAAGGTCGTCGACGTGCGGCCCTAGAGAGAGTTCGTCTGTTATCTCGTCCTTCGTGTACGCGAGCAAGGACTCCTCAGATTCCTCGAGCACTGTCAGGAGCATATTGTCCGCCCCCCGTAACACTAGCGCAGGATAGACCAATACACGCGGCTTTCGCCCGAAAACAGGTGATCCACTTGCCTCGTAGCTCACGTGAACTGCGTGAAAACATGCGACGACCGAGTCCTTTGTGAGGTAGTTCAGGATCTGTGTAGGCCGGACGCTGAAAGGGGTCTCGGCGGCGAGAGCCTTCTTCGATATCAGCCAGAACAATTCGCTGGCCTGAGCCTTGAAATTCTGCTTGTGAAAAATCTTGATCTTGGTGTCTACGACGGTGCCCTCGACGAAGGCCTGCATTGGGTCAACGAACACGACGATCCATTGTCCACTTGTGATCATGGCTCTTGGCAGCGTGAGACCGTGCCGGTCTTTCAGACCTTTAACGTAGCCGCCCACCTGATCGATGTAGGCGTGCCATTGTCCCGCCACCGGAGAGTTTTTCGCCTCCCCACCGGTTCTCCAATGATTGATGCCTTCACCCAGCAGGGCTGGAGCCTCAAAAGCCTCCTTCTTTCGGGGCTGCAGAAACGACTTGTCCCAAGCTTTGGCCTCAATGAGTAAGGCTGGAACATTGCTGGTCGCTTCGACGCCAAGATAGTCCATGAACGTGGTGGTCTCGCCCTTGAGGCGAGCCTCTTCCGCCATATCCCCACCTAATCCAAGCGACCAACCAAGCAGTTCTACGAGTTCATCTAGAAAGTGAACGCGAGTCGTGTGTTCATGCGGATCGCCTGGCTCCGCGCCTGCAAACTCCGGCCGCGCGTCTGCGGCGATCGACGCATCAAAGCGATCGATCAGACTGGCAAATCGTTCGATGAACTCTGCCTCCGTGACCTCGCGAATCACTGGAGCAGCTCCGGCAGACGATAGAGCAGCTTTCTTGCCGACGGCCACCCTGCTTCCATGAATATCTCGAGGCAGTCCACAAGTGCCTCACGCCTTTCTTTAGATCCAAAGATCTCCTTGCTATCCGCCAAGAAGCTGCTTATCAGTCGCACCATCAGGTCGGCCCCCAATGGTTCGTATTGGTAGCCGCCTTTCGCGCCGCCTCCTCGAATCGCACGCGCAGTCAGATCGAATGCACGCTCCGGGGCCTGCGGAGACAGAATCTCGATCAATTGCAGGAGATGGTAAATAGTGTGCGGATGTGCTTGATCCGCGATAAGCTCGAGCGTCGACGCTACCTCGCGAAAGTAAATCTCATACCCCTCCTCGTCGATTCCAGAACTGCCGTTGTCTCGACTGGCCGCGAAATAGAGCTGCATGGTTGCCTTGTCAATGAGCTCTATACATGGTCTCAACCTCGGCACCTGATCGTCGGGGACAGCGACACTCGGGTTATACGCTGCAAGTGGTCCGCTGGCGGCAACGACAATTCGATGAACGAGGCCCTGGGCTCGTTGCCGAAGCGCATCTTCCACTGATTGGCTATGCTGCAGACCCAGCACTAATGCATCACGGAGCGTGAACAGAATTGTTCCGAGCTGTCGGCTATGCCCAGCCGGGTCCTGCAGCCATCCTGCCAAAACAGCCTCCGCCAAGCCTCGCTGATGAGTCACCGAAAGAATCGCGACGAGGTCTGCTACAGATTCCTCAAGATCAGTCAGCTTTGCCGTACCACTGTACCGCGCAAGTAGCGCTTGGATCAGTCGCTCGCTTCGGTCAGGTTCGACATGGATAACTGTCCGCAGCACATTGACGACGGAGTCCAATACCGCAAAGTTCGTCTCTCGTTCAAGACGCAGTTCGAGCCGTCGCCAGAAGCCAGCTCGATCGCGATCCCACAATCGAATGAGGTGTCCAACTGACTGAGCTCGTGCCGCTGGATGGGGATCCTCCAAAAAACGATCAATATCCTCTGCAAGTTGTAGGTACAGATCGGGCCGCTGCAAGCAGACGTCCAGCGCCGCCGTGGCGGCCTCGATGCGGGCAGCAGGACTGCCCCAAGCCTGGGACCGTTCATACTCGGACTCCGTCTGTTTAGTGACATCCGGGTTGTTAGAGTCGGCCGCTATCCGAAAGAGCGCAAGATAACGAGCAGTCGGATCGAAGCCCTCCCTGACAACTAAGCGCTCGCCCTGCGCAAGTCGCTCACATCCCTGACCGATTACGCCTTCGCCATGGCTGCGCAGCGCTCCGTCCAAGTCGGGAGCTTCTAGGCCACGAACGATTGCCTCTAGCAACGTGAGTGCACGCGCCGTATCGATTTCTTCGGTCGATGGGCGACCAGGCTTGGCCTCCAAATAGTCCCGGGCCGCCTCAATGGCCTCCATGACGGTGATATTTGACGGTCTGTCTCTGTCAAGATTTCTAATCCAGAAAAAGGGCTCGGGCTGACTGGATCCGGTTGTGATGCGAAATGGTCTCTCATTTCGAAGGCTACGCTCGACCGACTCTACTGGCATAGCCGCAAGAATGGCACGTGCACTTTCGGTGACCAGTTGATCATGCCCGATAACGCTATACAAACGCTGGATCAGGTGTTCCCTGGCCGCCTCGGGATCGGTATACCTTTCCATTGAGAAGGTCGTCACCGAGCTTTCGAGGGCCTCCCGCTCAGCCATGCTACGCCGCTCGTACCCGCGGGCCACGAGGTCAATCGCATCTTTCTGAGTATCGATATTCGAGAGCCAGCCTTCATCTGCCGCAATTGGCCAAAGCTGGTCAATCAAGCTATCGTTGCGTCGTACTGCCGCAAGAAATATCCTTGCCCATGTTAATGCCCATGCCGATGATGTTGAGATCTGGTCTGCAACCAAGAGAGCATCGGGCTCCGGTAAGGACACAAACGCTGGCAGGAACTTCGCGATCAGGGCGTCACCATCCTGGCCATACGTGTGATCAGGGTCGTTCCCCCAGATGTGACTCAAGTCGGTTTCAAGTCGGAGAGTCCTGCCACCGATCGTTCTGGTGATAACTTCGCGCTCTGTTAGCTTGTGCGTCCGCCGAATGTAGTGGTCTACCGATTCCACAAACGCTCGGGCAGCCGCTTGAGGGTGATCCTGCAGAAATGTTGGGAAGAACTCGCACAACGAGTATAGCGCCATGCGGTAGTCTTGCTCGGAGCTCGACGTCAGATTTAGGATCTGACTTCGACCGCCCATGTTGGTCGTCACATCATCCTTGACGGTCCCTGCAAAGGTCTTCGAATACACCGTAGCAGCGAAATCGGGATCGGCGGCGGCTAGTTTGGAAATCTCACGGCACAGCGCCGGAACGTCCTCCCAGTTGTGTGCCTCGGCGCGCCCAGATTCAAAAATGCGTTCCAAGAGCGCTCGTGACTCCGAAGCAGCAGTCGCGTAAGTGGCGACGACATAGGGGATGACGAGCGCTGCGTCGATTCTCGAGTCAGGATGGTCGAACAAGAAACCCAATAGTGCTCTAGCCGCAAGACCGACCGCCGCACCTGTCTGAGAGGGACGCGCCACGTTGATCAGGAGGTAAAGCAGCGTCCTCAATGGGGAGGGAACTCGCTCGACGCTGGCAGCGAGTGCACCGGCAAGCGAGACCCACGGCGTGAGAATAACATTCGGATGGTCTTCGAAGCGCACCGCCAGCGCAGCCACCACGTGCCAAAGTGCCATAGGCACCATGTCTCGACCGCTGGCTACATGTTTGGCGATAGCATGAGTGTCGGCAGCATTCTCCGGCAGCTCAGCGCTGAGCCTTCCAGCCAAGCTTCGAAGAATCGGGTCTCCCTCCGGATTGCTGACCATCCTTTCGACGGCCATCCAGTAGCGCTCATGATCCGGCTGAGCCCCCCAGAGCTCCTGCAGCAAGAAGCCCATCGCCGGCGCAAGCATCAGACCAATTGTCTGAGCTTTCAGGTACTGCACCTCACCGGAAACGAGCCTGTCGACGTCCATAAGAAGTCGCGATGCAGCATAGTCGAATAGTAGGTGGTGACGGAACTGGACGAAACGCTCGTTCTCGACCTTGGCTAACACGCCCTTGAGCAGAAGCGCATCCAAGCCATCTGGCGCCGTGGCAGCGATGACATGAGTCTGGACCCGCAGCGCTCTGCTATCAACCATAGCTTTTACAACGAGGTGCAAGCAGGCGTCAGCGCGCGACCCCAATGGCGTCACCCGATGCTCCCAATACAACCGCAGCAGGCCCGCCTGGTTCGCCAGATCGCTAAATGCTTCAGCCCCCATTCCTGTGCGAAGCAACTCGCCGATGAGACGGGTGTTAAAAGGCACAAGCGCAAGTTGCCGAAGCTTCGTTGGCGCGCCATCGAGTGCGGTACGAAGTTCCGGCGCTTGGTTCAGGACTTGGTCGAACTCGTCCTCCGACCAAGGAGGCACAAGCAGATGCCTCACCGTTGGGAACGCGGCATCCTGATAGTTCGGGTTGATCGGAAGACCTGCGAACAACTCCCGGAACCGGACGCCCATGCGCAGGTCGAACGTCCGTATCGAGGCCACGACCTTCCACCGTCCCTTCAAGGCGAGAACGCGCTCGATTAGTGTTCGAAACGCACCCTCTCCCTGTCCGCCACGGGTAGCATCAAGGGCGTCAACAACTAGCCATCCGCCCGACGGTCCGTCCCATGCCTCGAGCACTTTGACCAGGTCGTGTTCGAGAACCAGTTCGTTCTTCAGCCCAACGAGGTCTTGAACGCTATAGCGGTCAACGGCGAGCTCGACGACGTCGCCATAGTTTCTCAACTCACGGGCCAGCGCGTTGATGACGGCGCTCTTGCCGGCACCGGGCTCGCCGATCAAGAGGAGCGATCCTGCTTGAGCGGCGGCTAGTGCGGCTACCTGGCATTCCCGGGTAATTCGGATAACGCCCTCGGTTCTCTCGATTTGCTCGTAGGGCTGCAAATCGGCGGCAATCTGGGCCGAGTGTTCCCTAAGCTTGCGGATATCGTTTTCGAAGCGCGGCGGCGCCGACAGCGGTACTCGTGCATGCATGACTGCCTGCCGCAGTTGAGGTAAGTCACCACCGCTCCGTTCGGTCATCCAGCGCTGGCTGATCTGCGTCACTGCGGTGATCAAAGGTCGAGCCTGATCCGTCGTCGTCGCCTTTGCCGCTAGCCCTTCCATGACGTTGGCGTACGCGCCAGCCGGGTCAAACGTCATCACCCTCACAAGCGGCGCAACACTTCGAAGCACGGTCGGGCTCCAGGGTTCGGTAGTGGTGTCGCTCCAGGCCGCCTGCATGCATGTCTCGAACACCTCCAGAGCCCTTTGCTGGTCTTGCGTCAGCGCACTCGGCGACGGCTGCGAGTAAGACCGCAGGGCTGACGGAAGATCTACACGAATCGATGCGGGTGTGGTGGGCCCTACTGCCAGCACGAGTCGATCCATGTTCGGATCGAGGCGGCGATCCCAAAATTGTTCGCCCTGGCCATCGCGGCAGACAAGCCAGTGTCGAACGAACTGCTGTATGGTTTTGGCTAAGCCGCCTTGAGCCCCGGACGAGAGGTTCACGGTCGTTTTGGCCTGCACCGCGATGAACCCGCCGCTCGAGGTTGCCACCAGAATGTCATCCACAGGTGCCTCGGTCTCGAAGCGAACCCATACAGGCACGGCTGCCCCCAATTCCAGTACGTGGTCGACTGGAACCTGGGCAAGCAACTGCAGACCAAAAAGCGCCCCAAGCTGGGCCTGAAACCCAATACCCGCTGCTGCGGCCGCGCCACCACTGGATATGCCTCGAGAGGTAGTGGGATACTGTGAGGTTACCAAGTTTGACTCGCTTAAGTTGACTTCGGGGAGTGGCCGCCATTATTGCACAACGTGAACTATCCCCAGCAGGGAAGACAAACCGCCCTTAATCGAAATAAGGTGTCAAGCAAACCGGCAGCCGCCGCGCTTTCTCAGCAAATCTATATGGTTGAACAAGAAAAATGGCTTCAACGCGTTCTCGAGCAGGAGGTATTCAACTGTCGACAACACTACGGGCAAACTGTGGCGCGCGGCGACGCCCTCGTTGTCGCCGCTCGACGAACTGCGCGAGCTGCTGCACGATGCCGAAGAAGGCTTGCTGGGATTCGATGCGATTTCGGTCATCAAGCCGTTTCTGGGCGACGCTTTTCGCGCCCTGACCCAGCGCCTGGAACACATGGTGTTTTTGCGCTACGGCCTGCCGGCCTGGGATGAGAAGTCGCATGCGGCGCACAAGAAAGCCGACCGGTTGGCCGCGGCCAGCGAAGCGGTTCATGTGGCAGGCTGGTCGGCTGAAGAAGTCCGGCGCACGCTGAAAATTCGCGCAGCGATCCTGCCTGAAGACCCGCTGGCGCGCTACTACGATTGCGCGCCATGGGAACCGTGGCCACCGGCGCTGGCCTGTGAACGTTTTTTGCGTGAGCTCGAACGGCTCACGGAATCTGCCGGGACGGCGTCGGTCAAGCCGGCGCCCTGAGAAGCGCCGGCCTCCCATTTACGCTTTCGCGCGCGGGGTCAGTTCTTTTTCCAGAAACTTTTCCAGGCCCTCAAGCGAGCGGCCACGCGTTTCCGGCAAACGCAGCGCAACAAAGATCAGCGAGCCGACATTGATGGCGGCGAACAGGAAGAACGTCGCACTGCCGAACTGCGCCAGCGCCAGCGGGAACAGCAAGGCCACGATCGCGTTGAAAATCCACTGGCACGCCACGGCGGTACCGGTCAGCACGCCGCGCAGATGCATCGGGAACAGCTCGGACATCAACAGCCAGTACACGGGTGCAATCAGCATCTGCATGCACAACAGGAAGCACAGGATGCAGGCCAGTGCGGCGTAGCTGCGCGTGATGCCGTCGGGCATCCACAGCAGCACGGCGCCCAGCGCAAACTGCATGACGACCACGCCGGTCAGGCCCGACATCAGCATCGAGCGGCGACCGTGCTTGCCGATCAGCCAGATACCGATGAACGTGGCGATCACGGCGACCACGCCGTTGCCGATGGTCGCGGTCAGGGCCGCGTTCGTGCCCAGGCCCGTCGACTGCAGGATGATCGGGGTGAAGTACATGAAGGCGTTCACGCCCGTGAACTGGGCCATGAAGCCCAGGCCGATGCCGAGCCACAGCAATTTCTTGATCCATGGCGTGCCCAGCACTGCCGACCAGCCGGCCTGCTCGTGCTCGATCCCGTTCAGCTTGGTCATGTCGGCCATCTCGGTCTCGATCTGCTTGTCGCTCGAGCGGATTTGCTGCAGCACGGCGCGCGCTTCATCCATCCGGTTCTTGCTGGCCAGCCAGCGTGGCGACGGCGGCACGAACATCATCCCCACACCCAGCAGCAAGGCGGGCACGGCGGCGATGGCCAGCATGTAGCGCCAGACATCCGGCGAATTCGAATAATGCGCCAGCACTGCATTGAGCACGTAGGCGATCAACTGGCCGGTCACGATCATCAGCTCGTTCTGCGTGACCAGTCTGGCGCGCCTGCTGGGGCCAGCCATTTCGGCAATGAACACCGGCACGGTGGACGACGCGCCACCCACGGCCAGGCCGAGCACGAAGCGCATCGCGACCATGATCTCGACCGACGGCGCGAGCGTTGTGCCGAGCGCGCCGATCATGAACACCAGCGACAGCCAGATCAGCGTCATGCGGCGACCGAACCGGTCGGACAGCGTGCCCGCCATCAGCGAACCGACCGCGGCGCCGAACACGAGCGCGGACGTCACGATGCCTTCTGTCAGCGGGGTCAAGCCGAGGCCACCCTGCGATGGCGGCGCGCTCATGAACGGCAGCGCGCCGGAGATCACGCCGGTATCGTACCCAAACGCGAGCGCGCCCATCGTCGCAACGATGGCGACCTTGAAGACGAAGCGGCTTTCCTTGGTATCGGGCGGCGCTGGTGCGTCTGCCGGAGGAACTGCTGAAGACATACGGATCCTTTGTTGGAAATGGACAGGATAGGGAAACAGCGGGCCCATTTCGTCACCATCCGGGCGATGGCGGCGTTGGCAAACGCACGAGGACGTTACCCGTCAAGGTATATAACTTGGCAAAGGATAAAGAACTGCAGATGACACGACTGTTCGATAGCAAACATATTAGTGAATGTGGTGGACTAACAAAAACACAATCGTGTTGTCGATACTGAATCGAGATTCGCCATCATACGAAACATGCCCAGAAGCATCAATGGACGCTAACTAGCTGATTTTGTTCAGGGTTTTAGGCTATCCACAAGAATTGTGGATAACTGTGTGGACAAGCGCCACTTGACAAGCCGCAAGGCCAGACGGGATGCGGGTTTCAACAAATTGCCCGTTCGAGAGGCAAAATTTTGTTCCAATAAAATCAACGACTTGCACGTGCACCACATGGGAGCAACAAGTTTATGTGCGGCCCACTCCTACAAAAGCGTGACATGGGGGATAAGTGGCCAACGTGGCGCGATCTGCGGCTATTTCCAGGCGCTGCGGGCCCGGTCACGCACGAGCATGCGAACACTATCGGGCATGGGCGTGCGCAGTTCGCGCTTGTCGGCGCTCAGCCACGCGGATTCTTCAAAATGCTTGAGCATGACAGGCGTGACAAAGCGCGAACGCGTCGCATACACATGGCGGTCGCCCATGCTTGACTGCTGCTTGATGAAGAAGCGGTTGGGGACGATCAGATGCAGGTTGTCGCGGGCCCGGGTCATGGCCACATACAATAAACGCCGCTCTTCCTCGATATCGTCCTGGTTGCCAGTGGCCATGTCCGACGGTATGCAGCCGTCGACCACATTGAGCACGTGGACCGACTTCCACTCTTGCCCCTTACTCGAGTGAATGGTGGAGAGGATCACGTAATCGTCATCGAGCAGTGGCGGGCCGGCGCGGTCACTGGTCGCTTCAGGCGGGTCGAGCGTGATCTCGGCCAGGAAACTTTCGCGATTGGCATGGCCACCCGACAAGGCGACGAGCTGGTCGAGGTCAAGTGCGCGCACCTGGAAATCGTCGTGCAGGCGCTCCAGATGCGGCGCATACCAGTCGCGCGCCAGCTCCAGGTCTTGCGGCCAGCGCAGGCCAGGGGTGCGCAGGCGCGCATACAGCGCGCAGAACGCCTGCCACTCGACGCTGCAGCGGGCCGGCACCGGGAACGCCGCCAGCGTGGCGGCGACTTCGCTGCTCTCGCCCACCGCATCGAGCACGCGCGTGGCAGTCGCCTGGCCGATTCCGGGAATCAGTTGCAGCACGCGGAACCCGGCCAGGCGCCCGCTCGGGTTCTGGGCAAAGCGCAGCAGCGCCAGCACATCCTTGATATGCGAGGCTTCCAGAAACTTCAGGCCGCCGAACTTGACGAACGGGACGTTGCGCCGCATGAGTTCGAGTTCGAGCGCGGCGCTGTGGCTGGCCGCCCGAAACAGCACCGCCTGCGACTTGAGGGGTACACCTTCTTCGCGCTGCTCGAGAATGCGGCTGCAGACCCAGCGCGCCTGCTCGGCTTCATCGGGAATCAGGACCAGCTGCGGTTTAATGGCCGACACCTTGTCGGTCCAGAGCGTCTTGGCGTGGCGCTCGAGCGCAGCGCCAATCACGGCATTAGAGGCATCCAGGATCGGCTGCGTCGAGCGGTAATTGCGTTCGAGTGTGATCAGGTGCGCCGGCTGCGTGAACTGGCCCGCAAAATCGAGGATGTTGCGCACGGTGGCGCCGCGAAATCCATAGATGGACTGGGCGTCGTCGCCGACCACCATCACGCCCCTGCCGTCGGGCTTCATGCCGGTGATGATTGCGGCCTGCAGGCGGTTGGTGTCCTGGTATTCGTCGACCAGCACGTGGTCGAACCAGCTGCCCAGCTCGGCCCCCAGCACCGGATCAGCTGCCATCTCGGCCCAGAACAGCAGCAGATCGTCATAGTCGAGAACATTTTGCTCTTGCTTGGCATCGACATAGGCGCCCAACAGCGTCTTGAGCTGGGCTTCCCATTCAGCGCACCACGGGAAATATGCCTGCAGCACCTGATCCAGCGGATCGCGGCTGTTGACCACCCGCGAATAGATCGACAGGCAGGTGCCTTTCATGGGGAAGCGTTTTTCGGTGCGCGACAGGCCGATCTCGTGGCGCACCATGCCCATCAGGTCTTCGGCGTCGCCCCGGTCGTGGATCGTGAATTGCGGGTCGAGCCCGATGCGCCCGGCGAATTCGCGCAGCAGGCGTGCGCCGATGCTGTGAAAGGTGCCCGCCCATGGCAGAGATACCGGCGCCTGCGTGCGGGTAGATGCGCCACGGCCAAGCAGGCGGTGCAGGACACCGCTGGCGCGCTGGCTCATCTCGCCCGCGGCGCGCCGCGAAAAGGTCAGCAGCAGGATGCGCTGCGGATCGGCGCCGGCCCCGATCAGGCGCGCCACACGGTGCGCCAGGGTTTTGGTCTTGCCGGAGCCCGCGCCGGCCACCACCAGCAGCGGGCGTGGTGCCTCCGAGCCGATATCGTGCTCGACCGCGGCGCGCTGCTCTGGATTCAGGCTGGCGAACGGGTCCTCAATGGCAGGCTCGGCGGTAGCGGTGGTCATGGTGTGGCGGACGGAGAAAGCGATACTGTACATTTATCCAGTACCAAACCACAAGTGCTAAATCGCGCGACCGCGGGCAGAGCGTTCGCGTGACATCGGGCACGGATTACCGTGCCAGCGCCAGGCCATGGACAAATAAAACCGTTCTGGATATCCACAAAGTCTGTGAATAACTATGTGGAAAAGCGGGGGCTTGACACGCTGGACATGGCCTGCGGGGCGGCTTTCAACAAGTTGCCTATTGGGGAGGCATCGACGGTGACAACTGCAGATTTGTCCCAAACAAAGGGGCCCGCACCCTTGACAGCGCCCGCGCCGCTGTGCGGATTACGCCAGTACGCGGCGCCGTTCGGGCTCGAGCAAAACACGCTCGATGACCTTCGGCCGCACACCGTTGGACTTCAGGTATTCGACCGCCGGCACGACGCCGAGTTCGCCCAACGTGGCAATGCCACGTGTGACGACATCGCGCTGGCCGGCATTGGATCGCAACTCGGACACGCTGGCAGCGCGTGGATGGATGTCTTGCGCGTGCAGTGGTTTCATCGCTGAACTCCGGTAATGGTGGATGTGTCATGCACCACGATTATTGGCGAAGTAAATCCAAAGTCAATGGCAAACGTGTATCAGTCCGCGAATACAAGGTCATGCCGAGCGTGAGCACGGCGCAACGGCGATAATAACGGGATGAGCCAATCGCCCCTTCCCTCCCCAAACGCGCCGCCGGACGCCGCCGCAGCAGCCCACCCGGTGCCCACCTCATGCACCGACCTGTTCGTCTCGTTCACGCTGATCGCCCTGCAGGGCTTTGGCGGTGTGCTGGCCGTGATCCAGCGCGAAATGGTCGAGCGCAAACGCTGGCTGAGCAATGAAGAATTCATCGAAGAATGGTCGGTCGCGCAAATCCTGCCGGGGCCGAACGTGTGCAACCTGGCGCTGATGATCGGCCAGCGCCATTTCGGCCTGGCCGGCGCGATGAGCGCACTGGCCGGCTTGCTGGCGGCGCCGCTGGTCGTGGTGCTGGCGCTGGCCCTGGTATATGCGCGCTTCGCCGACGTGCCACAGGTCCAGGGGGCGCTGCGCGGCATGGCGGCCGTCGCTGCAGGCCTGGTGGCGGCCACTGGCCTGAAGATGTCGGCCGCGCTGGGCAAGAACGTGCTGCCGCTCATCGTCTGCGTACTTATCGCCGCAGTCGCCTTCGTGCTGCTGGCCTGGGTGCGGGTTCCACTGGCGGCCGTCGTACTCGGACTCGGTGGCCTGGGCTGCGTACTGGCCTGGCGCAGGCTCACCCCATGAGCGCGCCGCAGCTCGTCTTTACGTGGCACGACTGGGTCAGCCTGTTCACGCACTTTCTGGGGCTGTCGCTGATGTCCCTCGGCGGCGCGATCTCGACCACGTCCGAGATGCAGCGCTATCTGGTCGAGCGCCAGGGCTGGCTGACACCGGCGCAGTTTGGCGACTCGGTGGCGCTCGCGCAATCGTCGCCCGGCCCGAATGTGCTGTTCGTGGCGCTGCTGGGCTGGAACGTCGGCCTGAACAATGGCAGCACGGCGGCCGCGCTCTGCGGCGTGGTCATCGCGATGATCGGCATCATGCTGCCGTCGACCGTGTTTACCTATCAGGTGGCGCAGTGGGCGCATCGCAATCGCGAACGGCGGGCCGTGCGCGCCTTCAAGCAGGGCATGGCCCCGCTCGTCATTGCGATGCTGCTGTCGACCGCCTGGCTGCTGGCCTCGGGCAGCGGCGCCGGTCCGGACCACTGGCCACTGTGGCTGCTGTCGGCGGCCAGCTGCATCGTCATCTGGCGCACCCGCCTGCACCTGCTGTGGATGCTGGCGTCCGGCGCCGTGCTCGGCGCACTCCAGCTGGTGTAGTTGGCATGCCTTCGCAGGACGCGGCATACTGGCCGCATCTTTCACTGCCCCCCACATGATGATGTCCGAACTCCTGAACCAACATGCCTGCTTCGGCGGCGAGCAGCGTTTTTACCAGCACGACTCCAGCGCCATCGGCTTGCCGATGAAGTTTTCGGTGTACCTGCCGCCCGAGGCCACCGAGGCCAGCGGCAAGAAGCTGCCGGTGCTGTTCTACCTGGCCGGCCTGACCTGTACCGAAGAAACGTTCATGACCAAGGCCGGCGCCCAGCGCGTGGCGAGCGAACTGGGCATCATCCTGGTGGCGCCCGACACCAGCCCGCGCGGTGCCAACGTGCCAGGCGAGACCGACAGCTGGGACTTCGGCGTCGGCGCCGGCTTCTACCTTGACGCCACCGAAGCGCCATGGTCGATCCATTACCGCATGCACAGCTACCTGCTCGAACTGCACACGCTGGTGCTTGATCTGCTGCCGGCCGATCCGGCGCGCGTGGGCATCTTCGGCCATTCGATGGGCGGGCACGGCGCGCTCGTCATGGCGCTGCGCCACCCGGAGCTGTTCCGTTCGGTGTCGGCGTTTGCACCCATCGCCGCACCAAGCCGCTGCCCATGGGGCGTCAAAGCCTTTGGCGGCTATCTGGGCCCGGATGAAAGCACCTGGCAACAATATGACGCCAGCGCGCTGATGGCGCAGCAGGAAACGGCGCCCTTCCCGGACGGTATCCTGATTGACCAGGGCCTGGGCGACAAGTTCCTGCCCGAGCAGTTGCGGCCGGAAGCCTTCGAAGGCGCCTGCGCCCGCATCGGCCAGCCGCTCACGCTGCGCCGCCAGCCAGGCTATGACCACGGCTACTACTTCATCTCGACCTTCGTCGAAGACCATCTGCGTTTCCACGCACGTCAGCTCGGCTGATTCTTGGCGGCTTCAGCCAGGCTGAAGCCGTTTTCCCGTACGCTCCCTTCTCCGCTCTCCCGCCTCCTGTTGTCGTGCCATTCGCTCGCGACCTGTCCGCAGTGATTACTGTCTGATAACTGCAACAAAGACAGTCATTCTTTAGATCATCTTAAGGCAAGTGACAATCGCCATAGTCACAAAGTTTCCGTAAGGATACAATGCTTTCTTAAAATTCCCATCCGCATCCCGTCATTCCTGCCCGGCCCGCCTGGCTCGCCACGATGCACATCCCCACTTCACGTTCGTCAAACACGTCAATAAAAAGATGAAACTCAGCTTCCGTACCAAACTCTACCTGCCACTCGTTCTGAGCTGGTTGTGCCTGTCAGTGATGGCGATTCTTCATGTGTACGAAAGTAACGCCCAGCGTCTCGAGGAACGTAAAATCGCGCTGAGATTTGCGACCGATGTCGGCATGTCCACCGTCAAGGAATACGCGGAACTGGCGTCATCTGGCGCGATGAGCGTCGCAGAAGCACAGCAGCAAGCCCTCAAACGTCTGAAGTCCATGCGTTACGGGAAGGATGGCTATTACACGGTCGTCGATTCAGCCCCGAAAATGCTGATGCACCCGGTCAAGGCAGAGCTGATCGGCAAGGACCTGAGCGACTTCAAGGATACCAACGGCACCTACTTGTACCGCAACGTGGCGGCCATTGCCAAAGCCAGCGGAGAAGGCTGGGTTGAATACGTCTGGCCCAAGCCAGGCAACCCGGACCAGCAGCAGGTGTTCCCGAAAGGCGCCTATGTGCTCACCTACAAGCCGTGGGACTGGACCTTCATGACGGGTCTCTACATGGATGACCTGCATGACGCGTTTGTTGGCGACCTGTGGCGCGCCGTCGTCTTCCTGGCGATTTGCGGTGTGATCCTGAGCACGATTGTGTTGCTGGTACTGCGTAATATCACACACTCGATCCGCCAGGCAGTCAGTGCAGCGGATGCCGTGGCCGGCGGCGACCTGACCCATCACATCACGATCGAAGGCAAGGACGAGATCGCGCAACTGATGTCGTCGCTTGACAGAATGCAGCAAGGCCTTGCCAACGTCGTGAGCGAAGTACGCCAGGGCACGGACGCCATCGCCGCCGCTTCATCGCAGATTGCGCAAGGCAATCTCGATCTGTCGGCGCGTACCGAGCAGCAGGTCGCTTCGCTCGACAAAACCACCGCGTCGATGGAAACGCTGGCCGGCACGGTACGCGAGAACGGCGAGTATGCGCGCCAGGCCAACACGCTGGCGCTGTCGGCGTCCGATGTAGCAACCCACGGCGGCACGATCGTTTCTCAAGTTGTCACGACGATGGCGTCGATCAATGCCTCATCGACCAAGATCGTCGACATCATCAGCGTCATCGATGGCATCGCCTTCCAGACCAATATCCTGGCGTTGAACGCTGCCGTCGAAGCAGCACGGGCGGGTGAACAGGGCCGCGGCTTTGCGGTCGTGGCCGCTGAAGTGCGCAACCTGGCCCAGCGCTCGGCTGCAGCGGCCAGGGACGTCAAGACGCTGATCAGCGACTCGGTTGCGACGGTCGAGGCAGGCAGCAAACTGGTCGGCGAAGCGGGCAGCACGATGGATGACATCGTCGCGAGCGTCAAGCGCGTGACGGATATCATCGGAGAAATCGCGGATGCCGGCCAAGCGCAGCAGGTGGAGCTGAAACAAATCAACGACACCATTCTCGACATGGACAGCACGATGCAGCAAAACGCAGCGCTGGTCGAAGAAGCGGCATCGGCGTCTGCATCGCTGCACATGCAGGCACATAACCTGACCGGTGCAGTCAGCCTGTTCAAGCTGACGGCAAGCCAGCTTCACCCGGGCACGGCGCCTCGCCTTGCACTGACTTCACGCGCCAACAACTGATCGTCGGCCGCGGTCACCGCCCTGCACCTGTGCACGGCGGTGACTGCACATCAGCACCGCGTCACTTCGCCAGCGGCTTGCGCAGCACGAACCGATAGCGTTCGCCATGCGCCAGGAAGGTGACGCGGTCACCCCACCCTGCCGCCTTGACCTCGCGCGCGAAATCGGCGAGCGGCGACTTGAAGACATCGTAGTCGTTGTAGTGGATGGGGATGGCATGGCGCGGCTGCACGATCTGCAGCAGCTGGACGCCGTCCTGTGCGTCCATCGTCACCTTGAACACGCCCAGGATGCGGGTCCCGCCAAGATGCAGCAAGGCCAGGTCGATGCCGGGGAAGCGCTGCGGAATGTCCTTGAGATCGTCATGGATCAAGGTGTCGCCGGTCACGTACATCCGGTAATCCGGTTGCGCGGGGTCGGCGCCGAAGTCATACACCGCCCCCATGACGCTCGGCAGCAGCGCTTGCGCGCCGAGCTTGCCATGCCTGCCCGGCGCTGACGTGATCCGCACGCGCGTGGCGCCTTTCTCGACGTCGAGCCGGTCCCAGTGCGCCAGGCCGATGGTGCGCACGAAGCCCAGGTTCTTGAGCGCCTTTGCCGCGCCCGGCGTCGTCACAATCGGGATATTCTTGTCGAGCTTTTCCTGCACCCGCTTGTCGAAATGGTCTTCGTGCATGTGCGACAGCACCACCAGATCGATGGGCGGCAAATCCTCGAGCGCGATCGCGGGGTTGGTCAGGCGCTTGGACGTCAGGCCGTAGCCAAGGTGGACGTGCTCGCCCTTGTGCAGGAAATTCGGATCGGTCAGGATCGTCAGGCCACGGTAGCGGATCAGCACCGTCGCCGTGCCGATGAACTGGACGCCGTCCTCCTCGGCGACCGGCGCAGTGGAGGTGGCCGGCAGCGTCAGCGAAAAGCCCGCTCCGGTGGCCGGCAACGCCGCCGGCTGCTGCCCCCCGGCATGGGCGGCGGCGACTGGCGCCATTGCCGGCGCCACGGCCAGCGCCACCATCGTCAACAGGCTACCCACGCGCTTCGTCCAGTGCTTCATCATTGCCTTCCTTTACAGGCTACGTTGCTGATTGAGCTACAGGGTGCGCCTGAGCGTCGTCACTTGCATCTCGTCGGTCGGCGTCATCATGTCCACCACGCGGCAGTCGCCGCACATCTTGAGGCGATCCAGATTGCCCGTGAAGGCAGGATGCGCCGCGAGCCGGCCCAGCATGTTCTCGACCATGTGCAGCGTGCCGAAGGCCTTGCTGCAGCGGATGCAGTGAAACGGCTGCGACTCGTTGATGACCACTGCCTGAATGCGCTCGGGCGCGAACGACATGCGCGGCGCCAGCGTGATTGCATTTTCGGGACAGGTATTGGCGCACAGCCCGCACTGGACACAGTTCTTCTCGATGAAGCGCAGTTGCGGCGTGCCCTGCCCGTCCTGCAACGCTGCGGACGGACACACGCCCACACACGACATGCACAGGCTGCACGCCTTGCGGTCGAGCGCCAGCGCGCCGAACGGCGCGCCTGCCGGCAGACCGATATGCTGCGGCTGCAGCGGCGCGTGCCGGTGCAGGTGGTCGAGCGCGTAATCGAGCGTGGTGCGCTTTTCTGGCGACAGGTGGAACAGGGCCGGCGCGCTTGGGGCATCGCCGCGCGGCGCATGCCGCAGCGCCAGCGCAAGCTCCTGCGCCGTGTCGCCGTTTGCGGCGTCGACCCGGATCAGCTGGAAATGCGGCCCGGCGTAACCGAGGCCATCCAGTACGGTCTGGGCGATCTGCATCTGGTGGCTCAAGGCCTCGACGTACTGCGGCGCCTCGTCGCCCGTACAGAGGATCGAGATGCCGGCCGCGCCATAGGCCAGCGCGGCCAGCCAGACGTCGATGCCGGTCGAGGCCACGTGGTGCAGCGGATACGTGAGCACCCGGCCCGGGATTGCATCGCCCAGCCCATCGAGCGCGGCCTGGCCCGATGCATCGTGCAGCAGCAGGACGGGCTGCGCGCCGCCGGCATCGGTGTACCCGCGCAGCAGCGCCTGGATCCGCTTGCCGGTCACCGGCACCGGCGGATACGCGTAACGCATCGCGCCCGTCGGGCACACGGTCCCGCAGGCGCCGCACCCGGCGCACAGGTAGGGATTGACCCGGACCTTGTCGCCAGCACTGACGATGGCGCGCGCCGAGCAGATGTCGATGCAGGCGCTGCAGGCCTTGATGCCGTTGCGCCCGTGCGCGCAGATGCGCTCCTTGTAGCTGAAGTAGGTCGGTTTCTCGAAGTCGCCCACCATCTCGAGCAGTGTCTCGACGGCAGCCAGGCGCGCCGAACCATCCGGCCCCGGCGCCTGGTAGCCATGCGGACGCTGGTGGCTGTCGATCAGGCGCACCGGGCACAGGTCGAGCACGAGATCGAACCTGCCCTCGCCCACCGGCTGGCCCGGCGCCTG
The DNA here is from genome assembly GCF_024753205.1 of Massilia aurea. Lineage (GTDB taxonomy): Bacteria > Pseudomonadota > Gammaproteobacteria > Burkholderiales > Burkholderiaceae_D > Telluria > Telluria aurea. The sequence continues at coordinate 686,444 of NZ_JANUGZ010000001.1, forward strand.
CCAGCGCGCCTCGAACGCGCCCAGCCAGCCGGCCAGCGCCACCGTGCGCGCGGCGTGCACCGGAAAAAGACGCGCCACGCCATCGGGTTCGTCGAGCAGCAGGACGGTGACCGGCAGCGCCATTGCCAGGCGTTCGGCCAGTGGCAATGCATCGCGGGCGGCGCCGACCACGAGGGTGCGGCCCGTCGAGCGGTACTCGACCGTGGCGACCGGTTCGACATCGGGAAATGCGTGCAGTACCTGCAGCGCGGCGCGGCGCGCCAGCGCGTCATGCTGTTGCTGGACAGGGGCGACGGGCATACCGTCGCTGAGTCGAATCGTCATATAGTTCCTTGTGGTGATGCAGGTGCACCTTGCGGCATGTCGGCATGCTGTATGGGCATGGGCACGGGCGCGGGCGCGGCATCGGCTTCCGCAGCCTGGTGCATGCCGGCGCCCATCGTTGCAGGAGATGGCGCAGGCACCTCGTCGTGCACGGCAAGCGTGTCGTCTGGCGGTGTATCGGGGCCTGCAGCCTCATCCGGCTCATCGTTCTTCCCGAACAGGCGGTCGAGCACATTGGGAGCATGCTTGAGCGAAGCAAGCATCGCGTCGGTGAGCGGCGAAGCCTTGGTGTAGTCGCTGATATAGATATCCAGGCCGTCCATGACGGCGAAGTTCGGGTCGGCGAACAGTTTTTTGAGTGCCAGGCGCCGCACGGCTGGGTCGACGCCGCCGGCGACAAACGCGGCGTAATCCGACTCGGGCGTCAGAAGTGCCACGTCTTCCAGCGTCGGCGCCGGCCGTTCGGTCGCCCCGGCCGGCGCCGCAGAGGGGGGCTGAACCGGCTGCAACGCAGGCGAAACAGCAGCGACCTGGGCCTGCGGCGCATCGACAGGCGCCGGCTCGGGCTGCGCTTTCAGGCGCGCCCAGCGGCGCAAAAAGCCTTCTTCGGGCATCGGGGTATCGCTCATCCGTGCTGCCGGCCCTTGCGCGGGCGCGGCGTGAAGTTGTCACGCAGGTAGCTGGCCACCCACTGATAGATCTCGGCCGGCATGGTCACGCCGTCGGCGTCCTCGCCCGAATCGAACATGCGCGTGCCTTCGACATAGCTGACAGAGGCGCGCGCCGGCATGGCGCGCCCGTCCACCATGCGCCACAGCACGAACACCTTCGAGTCGGGTGCCATGATGTTTTCGTAATAGCCTTCGTTTTCGTCGGTGTAGAGTTCGAGTTCGATCCCCGACACCAGGTAATAGTCGCGCTGGGCACTTTCGCTGAGCATCTGCAACGCGGCCAGGCCGCCGCGGTCGGGCACCACGCCGACGGCGCTCCAGCTGTCCATCGCGCCCCATTTGTGCATCACAGCGCGGCGTTGCATGATGAATGCAACGGGCATGCTTCCCATTTTCATGACGGGGTCCAGGCTTTCATTGTTTGTGGGCGTCGTTCGGTACGCCGGGCCGGTTGACGGTGGGCGCGGCGCCACGCGGCAGGCTCGGCGTCGGTGCGCGCTTGACGTCCTCGCTTGGTCGCGCCGTGCCCAGTTTTTCGCTCTTGATCGGCACCGTCGCCGCGCGCAGGGCGTACACGCTGCGTGGCGCTGCGCCGGTGGCCGGCGCCGCTGCCGCCGTACCGGGCGCAGCATTGGCCGGCGCTGGCGCCGGGATGCCGGCCCCGGGTGGCGTGACATCCGACGCTGCCCTTGCCGGCACGGGCGCGGCGCTGGCCAGCGCCGTGGGCGGCACGATCCGGAACCCTTCGCTTGCGGCGCGCTCGCGCCAGTGCTTGCTGACCCTGTCCATCGATGCCGCGAGCCGTTCTTTCTCTTCGGCCGCCTTGGCGTCGGCCTCGGCTTTCTTGGCCGCAGCCGCTTGCGCCTGCTTTGGCGATGGCGGTGGCAGTGCGGCCAGTGCGGTGCCGGCCAGCCCCATGCCGGCCACAAATTTGAGCTTCAGGATCAGCTTCAGGATGGCTTGGTTCGTCATTTCCCCTCCGTCTGGCGCGTTGCCGGCCCCTGCGGCGCCGCATTGCTGGCAGCAGGCGCCGGCTGGTTTGCCGCAGGCGCGGTGGCGCCACCGGTATCGCCCGACTGCAGATTCGCGCCTGCCCGGCCGGCACTGGTGGGCTGGGTCGTGCCGCTCGATGGTCCCTGGCCCGACTCCTGCGTCGTGCCGCCCGTTTCTGCGCCGCTGGTATTGCCGCCCGATCCGCCGGCGATGCCTGGCGTGCCGCCGGCGTAGGTCGCGTCGGTTTCAGGCCGCGCCGTGCGCGCCATTACCTGGCCGCTGCTGCCGCCGCCCGCAGTCACCTGGCCCGGGTAGCCGGTCTGGATGACGCCGTCCGAGGCGGCCGGCCGGTCGCGCTGGCAACCGGTGAGCAAGGCGCAGCATGCGGCCACACCAGCAAGTATCAAATTAGACCGTTGGTTCATGGCAGTCCTTAGTGGGCCGGGCCCGGTTGCGGACGGGGTCCGGGACCAGCGCCACGGCCCTCCTGCGCCGGCGCGCCTGCGCCAGGAATCACGTTGCCGTCCTTGTCCAGGCCGGGCGGCACGCCGGTTTTCATTTGCTCGTACCACAGCCGGTGGTGCGCCTTGGCCCAGTTCTCGTCCACGGTGCCGTGGCGCATCCCTTCGTAGGCGCCGGGCGTGCCGACCGTGCCGATGAATGCGTGCCCCATCGTGAACGCCATGTACAGCGCCGCGCCCGTCACATGCAGCACGTTTGCCACCTGCATCACGTAGCGCGTCTGGCCCACGGCAAAATCCAGCACCAGGCCGGAGACCGACACGATCAGCCCCAGCAGCGCCACGCCGCCCCAGAACCAGGCCTTCTCGCCGGCATTGAAGAAACCGGCTGGCACGTGCTCATGGGTAATCAGCCCCCCACCCTTCTTGATCCACAGCCAGTCGGCGCGGTTATAGAAATTGCGCTTCAAGAAGGTAGCAAACATCAGGATCGAGCAAATCACGAACAGCGGGCCGACGAAGTTGTGCAGGTACTTCGAGAGGATCGCGACCCAGGAGAACACGTTGTGGCCCATCCACGGCAGAAAGATGTTCTTGCCATACATGATGATGATGCCCGTGACGCCCAGCGCGACGAAGGCAAACGCGGTGGCCCAGTGCACCTGGCGCTCCCAGCGGTTGAAGCGCTGGAGTTTGCGGCCCGATTCGGGCTGCGGCTCGGCCGGACCGATCGTCTTGTAGAACACGAAGATCGCCAGCGGCACGCCGAGCAGGATGAAGCCCGCGATGGTGGCCAGCGGGCCGTTGCGCAGATGGCGCCAGGTATTGCCGCCGCGCTGGACGATCACATTGCCCTCCTTGGTGCCGTACTGGCCCAGGTAATGGCGGTCCATGTGCACGCGGCCCGAATCGGTCGACAGCAGACCCGGATCGGGCACGCGTGAATCGGCCTCGATCTGCAGCATGGTCTGCTCTTCGGCGTAGGCGGGCGTGGCGCGTTCATTCTTGCCCTGTGCCCAGGCGCCAGGCGCCATCAGTACGCCCAGTACCAGCAGCCCCAGACAGAGCATGGCGCGCAGCGCATTGGAAGTGGCTCGCATGATGTCTCCTCAGGGATTGGCGCGGTTGTACTCGTTCTGCTTGCCGTTGCGGTTCTCGACCGTGGCCCACCATGCCAGCCGGTCATTGTGGAAGCGGCGCTGGAAATGGCGATCGTCCGGCTTGCCGGCGTACTCGCCCGCGATCCAGTGCGGGTGCTGGTCCACTTCGAGGCAGCCGGTCAGGAGCAGAGGCGCGGCAAGCGCGCAGACCTTGAGGATGCGGGTGCAATGTGTCATGTCGGGAACCTCCCCGGATCGTTCTGCGAATCGTTGGCCTTCTGGTTCACGCGTGGCAGATTGCCCTTGTTCGTGATCTGGCCACCGCGCTTGGGCTTGCCATAAGCGATTTTCCAGCCCCACAGTTCGGGACCGTAGCCGCGCGTTTCGACCCGCTGCCGATAGATGTCGGCAATGATGTTGGCTTCGCCACCCAGCAGCGCTTTGGTGCCGCACTGCTCGGCGCAGGCAGGCAGCTTGCCTTCGGCGATGCGGTTGCGGCCATACTTCTTGAATTCGGCTTCGGACGTATCGGGCTCGGGACCACCCGCGCAGAACGTGCACTTGTCCATCTTGCCGCGGTGGTTGAACAGGCCCGTTTCGGGAAACTGCGGCGCGCCGAACGGGCAGGCGTAGTAGCAGTAGCCGCAACCGATGCACTGGTCCTTGCTGTGCAACACGATGCCGTCTTCGGTGTGGTAGATGCAGTTGGTCGGGCACACCGCCAGGCACGGCGCATCGGTGCAGTGCATGCAGGCGACCGACACCGAGCGCTCGCCCGGAATGCCGTCATTGATCGTCACCACGCGGCGCCGGTTGATGCCCCAGGCCAGTTCGTGCTCGTTCTTGCAGGCGGTCACGCAGCCGTTGCAGTCGATGCAACGCTCGGTGTCGCAAATGAATTTCATTCTTGCGCTCATCGTATTTCTCCTGATGGTCGCGTCAGGCCCGTACCACGCGGCACAGCGACACTTTGGTTTCCTGCATCATCGTCACGGCGTCGTAGCCGTACGTCCAGCCGGTATTGATTGCCTCGCCGCGAACGATCGGCGCGCCGCCCTCCGGGTAGTTGTCTTTCAGGTCGTCGCCCATCCACCAGCCGCCGAAGTGGAACGGCGCCCACACCAGGCCCACCGGCACGCGCTCGGTCACCATCGCCATCATCTTCATGCGCGCCCCGGTCGGGGTTTCGAGCCAGACGTACTCGCCGATCTTGGCGCCGATCTGGACGGCGTCGCTCGGGTTGATCTCGACGAACATGTTCTGCTGCAGTTCAGCCAGCCATGGATTCGAGCGCGTTTCCTCGCCCCCGCCCTCGTACTCGACCAGGCGCCCGGACGTCATGATGAGCGGGAAGTCCTTGGAAAAATCGACGGCCTGCACCGATTTGTACAGCGTCGGCAGGCGCCAGTGGTTGGCCTTGTCGTCGTAGGTCGGGTATTGCGCGACCAGGTCGCGCCGCGGCGAGGCCAGCGGTTCGCGGTGAACCGGCACCGGATCGGGGAAGTTCCAGACATTGCAGCGGGCGCGCGCATTGCCGTACGGCGCGCAGCCGTGCGCGATGACGACGCGGATGATGCCGCCGGACAGGTCGGTCTTCCAGTTCTTGCCTTCGGCCATGGCCTGCTCCTGCGGCGTGAGCTCGGCCCACCAGCCCAGCTTCTTCAGGAACACGTGGTCGAATTCAGGATAGCCAACGTCGAGTTCGCTATCCTTGTTGGCCGAACCGTCGGCCGCCAGCAGGCTCTCGCCATTGTGCTCGACACCCCAGTTGGCCCGGAACGGCAGGCCGCCCTCGGCCACGCTCTTGCTCAGGTCATACAGGATCGGCGTCCCAGGATGCTTCATTTCGGGGGTGCCCCAGCACGGCCACGGCAGGCCGTAGTAATCGCCCTTGCACGGTCCCGAATCGGCGCGCAGCGTCGTCGGGTTGAACGTGTGCTTGTTTTCCATGTGCAGCTTGAGCCGCTCGGGCGAACAGCCCGAGTAGCCGATGGTCCAGCACGAGCGGTTGATCTCGCGCAGGATGTCCTCGACCACCGGCTCGTTGTGCACCACCTTGATGGTCTTGCACAGCTGGTCGGCAAAGCCCAGCTTGCGGGCGAACAGGTACATGATTTCGTGGTCGGTCTTGCACTCGAACAGCGGCATGATCACGCGTTCGCGCCACTGGATCGACCTGTTCGACGCCGTGCACGAACCTTGCGTCTCGAACTGCGAGGCCGCCGGCAGCAGGTAGACGCCATCGGTGCGGCCATGCATCGCCGCCGTCATGCTCGGGTACGGGTCGATGACCACCATCATGTCGAGCTTTTGCATCGCCGCCTTCATGTCGGGCAGGCGGGTCTGGCTATTGGGCGCGTGGCCCCAGTAGAACACCGCGCGCAGATTGCTCGGCTGGTCGATGAACTGGTTCTGCTCGTTGACGGCGTCGAACCAGCGCGACACCGTGATGCCGGGCTTTTCCATCAGCTCTTTCGAGCCGAAGCGCGATTTGATCCACTCGTAGTCGACGCCCCAGACCTCGGCGAAGTGCTTCCACGCGCCCTCGGCCAGACCGTAATAGCCAGGCAGCGAATCGCCGTTCGGGCCGACGTCGGTAGCGCCCTGCACATTGTCGTGGCCGCGGTAGATATTGGCGCCGCCACCCGGGACACCGATATTGCCCAGCGCCAGTTGCAGAATCGAGAGTGCCCGCACATTGGCAGTGCCCACGTGGTGCTGGGTAATCCCCATGCACCAGACCACCGATGACGGGCGGTTGAGGGCGAGCATTTCAGCCGTCAGGCGCACCGCCGACTCGGGCACGCCGGTGACGTCCGACACCTTGTCCGGCGTCCATTTGGCCACTTCCTTGCGCACTTCGTCCATGCCGGTCGTGCGCTCGCTGATGTATTTTTTGTCTTCCCAGCCGTTTTCGAAGATGTGCCACAGGATGCCCCAGACCAGCGGGATATCCGTGCCCGGCCGCACCCGTACGTAATGGTGGGCAAAGCGCGCCGTGCGCGTGAAGCGCGGATCGATGACGATCATCTTGGCGCCCAGTTCCTTGGCGTGCAGGAAATGCAGCATCGAGATCGGGTGCGCCTCGGCCGGATTCGAGCCGATGAACAGGACGGCCTTGCTGTGGTGCAGGTCGTTGAACGAGTTGGTCATCGCGCCGTAGCCGAAGGTCTGGGCCACGCCGGCCACCGTCGTCGAGTGGCAGATGCGCGCCTGGTGATCGCAGTTGTTCGAGCCCCAGAAGGCCATGAACTTGCGCAGCAGGTAGGCTTGCTCGTTATTGTGTTTCGAACTGCCGATGAGCATCAGCGCATCGGGCCCGGCTTCCTCGCGCAGTTTAAGGAGCTTGTCGCCGATCTCGTTGATGGCCTGGTCCCACGACATGCGCACATATTTGCCATTGACCAGCTTCATCGGATAGCGCAGGCGATGCTCGCCAAAAGCATGCTCGCGGACCGAGGCGCCCTTGGCGCAGTGGGCGCCCATATTGATCGGCGAATCGAAGGCGGCTTCCTGGCGTACCCAGACGCCATTGGCCACCACGGCGTCGACCGAGCAGCCTACCGAGCAGTGGCTGCACACCGTGCGCTTGACTTCGGTGGGCACGGGCGTATTGGGCAGCGGATCGGCTTGCGCCTGCTCGATGACGCCCAGGGGCAGATGGCGCCCCAGTGCGCCAGCGCCGGCAATGACGCCGGCACCAGCGAGGAAGCGGCGCCGTTTCAGGGCGCTGTCGCGCGTTGACTTGACCAGGGACATGGGGTGTTCCTATTGGATAGTGGGTCGTCGCTACCAGTAGGCAGCCGTCTGATAGTAGCGACGGATGTGCTCCGTCTCGTGGTAGCCGCGCTTTTCCGCAGGGTCGGCCGCAACCGGGGCGACCTCGGGCGCGGCCGCGGTCGCCGCACCAGCCACCACCAGCGCGCCCAGTGGCGCGGCTTTCAGGAAGCTGCGCCGTGCCGGGTCGGGCAGCACGGCAGGCTGTTCTTTATCGTCCATGATTGTTCTGGGCATTGACTTGTTCTCCTACTTCAAAGGCTTGCGCCTCGATGGCCAGGAAGGCAGCGCCAAGGCGCGCTACCAGGCGGTAATAATTGGCGCCTTCGGCGGCGGCGATATCGTCCAGTGCGCGTTCGCACCATGGCGCGATATGGCGCTCGAAAAAGTGTTGTTGCTGCTCGATCGATGCGCGCGCGCTGCCGGGCATGCCCAGGATCAGCACACGCATGGTTTCGCACAGCGCGCCCAGGTGGTCTTCGAACTCGCCGACGCCACGCGCACGGCGCAAGCCCAGACGCGCCAGGTCGGCGCGCAGTTCGGCCAGCGGCGTGTCATTCATGAAGCCGGCGATGTAGCGCGAACCGTATGGATCGACCGGCGGCGTGCCGATGCTGATGAACAGGGTGTCGAACTCCGCGGCGACAGCGCCCGCGTCCATCACGCTCGACGCCAGCGTCAGGTGCTCCCAGCAGCGCTCGAGTGCAGGGTCGCCACCCTGCGCGACGATCGGGGTGCTGCTGGCAAGGGCATCGAGCAGCGCCATGTCGGGCGGTGCGAGCAACAGGCGCGCCAAGAGGGCGTACAGATCGGCCCGGGCCTGGTCATCTGGGCTGGGCGGCGCGTGGAGCGCGTGGCTGGCAGGGAGCTGGATGGCATGCATTGCAGGTCGGTCGCCTGTAATTACGAGTAAGTCGCGATACAAGGTGTAACTGAACGTTACATGAACTTTACTTGTCGGGAAATTATCGGGGCGCACAATTGAGAATATCAACCTCATACCGCGACAAAGGGCAATGCGCAGCACATGGCAGATCCGTAAAAGCCAGCCGCCCCTTCCGTGCGCGAGCCGGGTCGGCTTATACTTTTATAAAATATTCAACACAGGAGGCGCTGCTTGACCATCGATGACCTCACCGTGCACGCCGTGCCCGGCTGCCGGCCGGCGCTGTCCGATGCGCGCGCGGTCCTTACCCGCGACATACTGTCGATCGATGAACGCGGGCGCCACAAGGTGCTGGCGATCCCCGCCGAGCGCCCCCTGTCGGTGTATGTCGACAAGCGCGAACTCGTCACCCTGATGACGCTGGGCAGCGCGCCCGAAATGCTCACGCTCGGCTATCTGCGCAACCAGCGCCTGGTGCGCAAGCTGGACGACATCGTCTCGATCCAAGTCGACTGGTCGGTCGACGCGGTGGCCGTCGTCACCCGCAGCGGCATTGCCGACATCGAACAGCGCACTGCAAAAAAAGTGGTCACGACCGGTTGCGGCCAGGGCTCGGTGTTCGGCGGCCTGATGGATGAAGTCGACAGCATCGTGCTGCCGCCCGATGCCCGCCTGACCCAGTCGAGCGTATACCGCATCGTCGAGACCATCCGCACCCAGCAGTCGGTCTACAAACAGGCCGGCTCGGTGCACGGCTGCGCGCTGTTTACACGCGATGGCGAGTTGCTGTACTTCGTCGAGGATGTGGGCCGCCACAATGCGGTGGACGCGATCGCCGGCTTGATGTGGCTGGACGGCGTGGATGGCGCCGACAAGATTTTTTATACCACTGGCCGCCTGACGTCCGAAATGGTGATCAAGGGCGCCCAGATGGGCATCCCGTTCCTGCTGTCGCGTTCGGGCACCACGCAGATGGGCCAGATGGTGGCCGGGCGGGTCGGCATGAGCCTGCTGACACGCTGCAGCGGCCGTCACTTCCTGCTGGTGGCGGGCCACGAGCGGCTGGTGTTCGAGCCGCACCTGCTGGATACGCCACAGGTGCGGCCGTCCGGCGAGCCTGTCACCTGAATGGGCCTGCTCGAGGCGACGAGCGGCGCCTTCGCGTTGCTGCTGCGCGGCGATGCGGCGCTGTGGCATATCGTGTGGGTCTCGGTCAAGACCACGTTGTCGGGCCTGATCCTGGCCACGCCCCCGGCCGTCGTGCTCGGTTACCTGATCGCGATGCACCGGTTTCCGGGGCGGCGCATTGCCGTCTGGCTGGCGCAGGCCGCGTTGTCGCTGCCCACCGTACTTATAGGCCTGCTGCTCTACCTGATGCTGTCGCGGCGCGGCCCGCTGGGCGATCTGGGATGGCTGTTCTCGCAGCCGGGCATCATCGCCGGCCAGTGCCTGATCGGCCTGCCGGTGCTGCTGGCATTTACGCTGGCGGCCGTGCAGGCGCTCGATCCGCGCTACGCCGAAACTGCGCTGGCCCACGGCGCCTCGCGCCTGCGCGTGATGTTTTCGGTCCTGCATGAAGCCCGTTATGGCGTGATGGCGGCCGTGATCAGCGGCTTCGGGCGCGTGATCTCGGAAGTGGGCTGCGCGCTGATGGTAGGCGGCAATATCGAAGGCCATACCCGCACCATCACGACCGCCATCGCCCTCGAGACCAGCAAGGGGGATTTTGCCCAGGGCATCGCGCTGGGCATCGTGCTGGTGACGCTGGCGCTGGGGATGAACGGCGTGCTCGTGCTGTTGCAGGGCGACGCGCACAATCCGGGAGCGCGCCTGTGACGCCGCTCCTGTCCGTGCACGCGCTGCACAAGCGCCATGGCGAGCGCTTGCTGTTCGATATCGGGCGCCTCGACATCGCGGCCGGCGCTGCCTACGTGCTGACCGGCGCCAACGGATCGGGCAAGAGCACGCTGCTGCGCATGCTGGGTGGCCTGGAACGCAGCGCTGCCTGCAGCGTCGAGTTCGATGGCCTGCATCTGCCGCTCTACCCTTACCCGCGGCAATTGCGGCATGCGATCGTCTACGTGCACCAGCATCCGATCATGTTTTCCACCAGCGTGGCCCACAATATCGGCTATGGCCTGCTGGCGCGCGGCGGCGACCGGCGTCTGCTGCATGATTTGGTCGACGAAGCGATGGACTGGGCCGGCGTGACCCACCTGCGCGACAACGATCCGGCGCGCCTGTCGGGCGGTGAAAAGCAGCGTGTGGCGCTGGCGCGCGCCCGTGTGCTGCAGCCACGCCTGCTGCTGCTCGACGAGCCGACCGCGAACCTCGATGGCGCGGCGCGCGAACAGGTCATTGCCCTGATCCCGACCCTGATCGACCTGGGCGCCAGCGTGATCGTGGCCTGCCATGACCGCGACCTGATCAACCTGCCCGGCGTGCAGCGCCTGAAGCTGCGCGACGGGCGCCTCGAAGCAAGATAATCCCAACCACCACCTGGAGAACCTCATGAAACGCCGCATCGTGCTCGCCCTCGTGCTCATCCCTACCCTCGCCAGCTCCGCTGCCATGGCGCAGGACGTGATTCGCCTGTCGACCACCACCAGCACCGAAAACTCGGGCCTGCTCAAGCAGGTGCTGCCCGCCTTCGAGGCCGCCACCGGCGCCCGCGTGCAGGTCATCGCGGTCGGTACCGGCAAGGCCCTCGAGCTGGCCAAGAATGGCGACGTTGACGTGGCACTGGTCCATGCCCGCACGCTGGAAGACAAGTTTGTCGCCGAAGGCTGGGGCGTGGACCGGCGCGACGTCATGTACAACGACTTCATCGTGGTGGGACCGGAGGCCGATCCGGCGCGCATCAAGGGCTCGAAAGACGTGATCGACGCCTTCAGGCGCATCACGGCCGCCAACGTGCGCTTCATCTCGCGGGGCGACAACTCGGGAACCGACGTGATGGAAAAAGCCTACTGGCAGCAGGCGGGGGCCAAACCGCAGGGAAGCAACTACGTGTCGGCCGGGCTGGGCATGGGCGAAGTGCTCAATATGGCCGCCGAGATGCGGGCCTATACGCTGACCGACCGCGCCACCTACGGCGCGTACAAGGCCAGGACGGGCCTGGCGATCGTGGTCGAAGGCGACAAGCGGATGTACAACCCGTACGGGATCATCGCGGTCAACCCTGCGAAGCACCCGGGCGTGAACTACAAGGGCGCGCAGCAGCTGATCGAATGGATCACGTCGCCACAAGGGCAGCGCCAGATCACGGGGTTCAAGCCAGCGGGCGAGCAGTTGTTCTTTCCGCCAGCGCGCTGACAGCGGTGTCGCCAGTACCGCATGAAAGCGCTTGAGCTCCCATGCGGCAAACGAGCCCTACCGCTATTAGAAGGTGCTGCTGGCCGCGCCGTGGGCCGGATCGACGTCGATCCCGCCGTGGTGTTCCAGGATGGCGGCAGCCCGTTCGAGCTGGAAGGCTTCTGCCACGGTCACCGTCATCATGCACAGATCGCCTCGAACCGCGGGCTTGAAGACGTCCTCGTAGTCGGTGCCGCCTTTGACAGCGGGCGAGTCGCCCACATAGAAATTGCTTTCTGCAGGACCGGCTTCGTCGGTGGTGACATTGACATTGATGCCGTCGCCGTCGAAACCCTCGGCCAGCAAGCCATTGCGGGCTGCCTCGGCCGCTTCGAAGTTGGGCAGCATGCGAACGATATGGTGATTCATGTTATCTCCTTGTTTCATTGGCAACCACCGTACCAGAATCTCGTGGCACGCGGCGCAGGCCACTGACAGTTCGTGACACGCTTGTCGCCAAGCTGAATCCAAGTCAATTGCCACGCGGCAAACGAACGCCGGGAACGCGAAACCGTGGTGTATGCTGAATGCAATGCACGCAGATACCTGCGCGGCTTTACCAGACCGACGGCGTCGCAGGCGCTCCCGCATCGGTGAAGCTCGAGAACGGCGTACTGCTACTGACCCTGCAAAAAGCAGGCTGACAAAGCACGTCGTCTGACCATTTACTGCGCAACGGGTATTGCCCGAATCGCGTGATGGTTCGCCGGAACGCACTGCAACGCATGACTGCGAAGCGGTGCGTTTTTTTATGCGTGCAAGTGACGCTGCAAAGCGACGCTGCAAAGCACGATGAATCGTCAGTAACAGACCGGTGCTGGATCAGACATGCCGTGGCACCGCCCGGCTGGCAACAAGGTCCAGCGCAACACAGTACAACTAACCGAGAGGAGTCGACATGAACGAATCGAACGATCAGGGAAACAACGCAGGTAAATGGATTGGCGCCGCAGTGGCTGGCGCCCTGCTGATGTATGCATTCGACCCGGACCGCGGCCCGAAACGCCGTGCACGCGCCAAGGGCGCACTGCGCGACGCGCGTCACCGCGGCGCTGACAAACTCGAACACGCGCTGCACACTGCCGGCGAGCGCTTCGATTCGGCGCGCGAACGTGCCGAATCGGTCTACCTGCGCGCCGGCGCGCGCCTGGCTGGCGCCGCCCACGCTGCCGGTGACCGCCTGGCCGAGGCTTCGCACGAAACGCGCGACCGCCTCGAACGCACGCGCGGCCGCCTGGCCGAAGCCTCGTACGATGCGCGCGACCGCGCCTCGCACGCTGCGGCGCAGGCTGCCGATTATGCCCGTGACCGTGTTTCGCACGCCGCCGACACCGCGCGTGACCGCGTGTCGCACGCCGCCGACTCGGCCCGCAGCACCGCCGCCCGCGCGGCTGACGATGCACGCGACTACGCCGACGATGTCCGCTCACGTGCGCACCACGTCGCCAACGATGCCCGTGACCGCGCCAGCTACGCTGCCGACAAGGCGCGCAGCAGCGCCAGTGACGTTGCCGACAAGGCCCGCAACAGCGCCGATGACGCCGCCGACCGCGCACGCGAACGCGCCGACATCGCCCGTGAAAACCTGGCGCAGGCCGCGCACAGCGCCGGCAACGGCGCCCGTGCCCGCGCCAGCGAGGTGGGCAACCAGGTACGCGAATGGACCGATCACCTGACGCAGGCCTTCGGCTCGCGCGGCCCCACGCTGACCAACTCGGCGCTGCTGGGCACCAGCGCGCTGAGCATCGTCGGCCTGGCGCGCCGTTCGCCGGCTGTTGCCCTGCTGGGCCTGGGCGCGCTCGCAGTGCTGCTGCGCAGCGACCGTGGCCGCAATCTGGTCGACTCGCTGCGTCACCGCGGCGACGCTAGCCGGGTCGAGGTCGAGAACAGCGTCTTCATCGACGCCTCGCCACGCGAAGTGTTCGATGCGTGGGCCGACGTGGAAAACTTCCCGCGCTTCATGTCGCACGTGACCGAAGTGCGTGACCTCGGCCACCGCCGTTCGCACTGGGTCGTGCGCGGCCCGGCCGGCATGGAATACGCATGGAATGCAGTCATGACCGAGCAGTCGCGTCCGGATCGCCTGTCGTGGCGCAGCGAGCCGGGCTCGGAAATCGAACAGGACGGCAGCGTCACGTTCGAGTCCGTCAATGGCGGCACGCGCGCAACGGTGCGCATCAGCTACGCGCCACCAGCGGGCGTGCTGGGCCACGGCGTGGCACGTATGCTGGGCGTCGATCCGCAGCGTCAGATGGATGACGACCTGGCAGAGATGAAAGCGTTCATCGAACGCGGTGGTGCGCGTGGTGCAGGCCGCCGCTAATCCGCCACTTTGCCGCCGCGCCGAACGTTAAACGGCGCGGCGGTGCAGGACCATGAATGGCCCCCATGCGGGGCCATTCGTTCGTCCGGCATCGCTCAATCCGGAATGATGGCCGTGACCTCGATCTCCACCCGCGCGCGGTCTTCCATCAGGCCCGCCACCTGCACGGCCGTCATGGCCGGATAATGGCGCCCGATGACGTCGCGATAGGCTGCGCCCAGCGCCGGCCCGGCATCGAGATATTCGCGCTTGTCGAGTACATACCAGGTCATGCGCACGATGTGCTCGGGGCCGGCGCCCGCTTCGCGCAGCACAGCCACGATATTGGCCAGCGCCTGGCGTGACTGCCCGACGAAATCGTCCGTCTCGAACCGGCCTGCCGGCGTCCAGCCAACCATCCCGCTGACATGCACTTGCCGGCCGCGCGCAACAACACCATTGGCGTACCCTTTGGGGCGCGGCCAGCCAGGCGGTTGCAAGAATTCCATCAAATCTCCAGGCATGTGGCCTCAGTGTTGCGGCGCGAGCAGTTCGCGCGCGATGATCAGGAGCTGCACTTCGCTGGCTCCCTCGTAGATGCGCAAGGCGCGGATCTCGCGGTACAGGCCTTCGACGACCTGGCCCCGTTGCACGCCCTGCCCGCCAAACAGCTGCACCGCGCCGTCGATCACGCGCTGCGCCGATTCGGTTGCGGCCAGCTTGGCCATCGCCGCTTCTTTTGTGACGCGCTTGCCGCTGTCGCGCAGCCACGCCGCGCGGTAGGTCAGCAGCGCGGCGGCGTCGATCTCCAGCGCCATCTGCGCCAGCCGGGCCTGCGTCAGCTGGAAGTCGGCCATCAGCTTGCCGAACATCGGGCGCGCCTGCGCATGCGCCAGTGCTTCAGCCATGGCGCGCCGCGCAAAACCCAGCGCCGCTGCCGCTACCGATGTGCGAAACACGTCAAGCGTGGCCATCGCCACCTTGAAGCCATCGCCTTCAGGGCCGACCAGGCACGCGGCTGGCACGCGGCAGCCGTTGAAACGCAGGCGCGCCAGCGGATGCGGCGCGATCACGTCGATGCGCTCGGCGACTTCCAGGCCAGGCGTGGCCGCTTCGACGATGAAGGCCGAGATACCCCGCGCGCTGCGCTCGACCGCTTCGCCCGTGCGCGCGAACACGATGTAGAAGTCGGCGATGCCACCATTCGAGATCCAGGTTTTTTCACCATTGAGCACCCAGGCATCGCCGTCGCGGCGCGCGGCGCATTGCAAGGCGGCGACGTCGGAGCCAGCCGCGGGTTCGGACAGCGCAAAGGCGGCAATCGCGCTGCCGTCGGCCACGCACGGCAGCCAGGTGCTGCGCTGCGCTGCGCTGCCGAACAGCGAGATCGCACCGCTGCCCAGACCCTGCATCGCAAACGCGAAGTCGGCCAGGCCGGCATGGCGCGCCAGCGTTTCGCGGATCAGGCAAATGGCGCGGGTGTCGATGGTGGCATGTGCGCCGCCATGCTCGACGCCGGCCACGGCGTGGCGCAGACAGCCGCCCTGCCCCAGCCTCGAGACCAGCGCGCGGCAGACCGCGTCGACATCGGCCCCGTGCGCGTCGGCCAGGTTCGCCGCGGCCCAGGCGTCGAGTTCACGCGCCAGCACGCCGTGGTGCGCATCGAAGAACGGCCAGTCGAGAACATCGGGTTCCATCAATTGCCTTCGAACTGCGGCCGCTGTTTGCCCACGAATGCCTGGTAGGCGCGCTGGAAATCCTGCGTCATCATGCAGATGGCCTGCGCCTGCGCCTCGGCCTCGATGGCTTCGTCCACGCCCATATTCCATTCCTGCTGCAGCATCTTCTTGGTCATGCCGTGCGCGAACGTCGGGCCGGCCGCCAGCTGCGCGGCAAACGCCTGCGCCTCGGCGAGTACGTCGCCCGGCGCGCACAAGCGATTGAAGAAGCCCCAGCGCTCGCCCTCTTTGCCATCCATCGAGCGACCGGTGTAGAGCAGTTCGGCCGCGCGCCCCTGGCCGATCACGCGCGGCAGCAAGGCGCAGGCGCCCATGTCGCAGCCGGCCAGGCCCACGCGGGTGAACAGGAAGGCGGTGCGGCTGCGCGCCGTGGCGTAGCGGATGTCCGAGGCCAGCGCCAGGATCGCACCGGCGCCGGCGCACACACCATCCACTGCCGCGACGATCGGCTGCGGACAGGCGCGCATCGCTTTCACGAGGTCGCCCGTCATGCGGGTGAAGGCCAGCAGGCCCGGCGTATCCAGTTGCGTCAGCGGTCCGATGATCTCGTGCACGTCGCCGCCTGAACAGAAATTCTCGCCCGCGCCGGTGAGCACGACCGCCTTGACGTCGTCGGCATATGCCAGCGCGCGAAACAGGTCACGCAGCTCGGCGTAGGCGGCGAACGTGAGCGGATTCTTGCGCTCGGGCCGGTCGAGCGTCAGGGTTGCTACCCGCGTCGCCGGGTCAAACGCCAAGCCGACTTGCTGCGCCACGTAGCCGGTCAGGCCCGTTCGATTGCCCGCTAGATCATGCATGCCTGCTCCTGATGACGCGTTGAAAAATGGACGAACCGGTCACGTAGCGGGCCGCCCGCGCGCCAGATTGCGCTCGAGTTGCTGCTTGCCGGGCGCGTACTGGCGTGGCCACGCGGCGCCAGTGTAGCCGATGCGCGCCGCCTCGTTCAGCGTCCACGCGGGATTGGCCAGGTGCGGGCGCCCCACCGCGCACAGGTCGGCGCGGCCGGCGGCGATGATGCTGTTGACGTGATCGGCTTCGCTGATGCCACCGACGGCGATCGTCGGAATGCCGGCCTCGTTGCGGATGCGGTCCGAAAACGGCGTCTGGTACCTGCGGCCGTACACCGGTTGCTCGGCCTTGCTCACCTGCCCGGATGAACAGTCGATCATGTCGGCGCCGGCGGCGCGCAACAGCCGCGCGATCTCCACGGCGTCCATCGGGGTGATGCCACCATCGACCCAGTCGTGGCTCGAGATGCGCACGCTGATCGGCAGGTGCGCTGGCCAGGCCGCGCGCACGGCGGCAAACACGCGCAGCGGAAAGCGGCAGCGGTTTTCGAGACTGCCGCCATATTCATCGTCGCGCCGGTTGGTCAGCGGCGAAATAAAACTCGAGAGCAGATAACCATGCGCGCAATGCAGTTCGAGCCAGTCGAAGCCCGCCTCGCCCGCGGCCAGCGTGGCGCGCACAAAATCGGCTTCGATCTGCGCCATGTCGGCCTCACTCGCCTGGCGCGCCACCTGCGACACGCCGGCCAGGTATTGCTGGGGCGACGCCGCCAAAAGCGGCCAGTTGCCGTGCGCGAGCGGCTGGTCGATGCCTTCCCACATCGGCCGGGTCGAGCCCTTGGCGCCCGCGTGCCCCAGCTGGATGCCGATTTTCGCGTCGCTCGCCGCATGCACGAAGTCGACGATGCGGGCCCAGGCCTGCGTGTGTTCGGGCAGGTACAGTCCCGGGCAGCGCGGCGTGATGCGCGCGTCGGCCGACACGCAGGTCATCTCGGCGATCACCAGGCCGGCCCCGCCCAGCGCGCGTGCGCCGAGGTGGGCCAGGTGAAAGTCGCCCGCCACGCCGTCGACGCACGCGTACTGCGCCATCGGCGAGACGACCACGCGGTTCTTGAGCAGCACGTCGCGCACCCGCAATGGCGTAAACATCGGCGGCGTGGACGTCGTTGGCGCGGCCACGCCGGCCTGCGCTGCCGCCTGCACGGCAAAGCGGCGCTCGAAGCCTTCTATATAGGCGGGGTCGCGCAGGCGCAGGTTTTCGTGCGACAGGCGCTGGCTGCGCGTGAGCAGCGAGTAGGCGAACGCATCGGGCGGCATGGGAGCGTAGCGGGCCACATTCTCGAACCACTCGGTCGAATTGCGCGCCGCGCTTTGCAGCTTGCTCACTTCGGTCACGCGCGCGGCCTGGTAGCGCGCCAGCGCGGCCTCGATGCCGCCATTCGGCTCGGCCGGCAGTTCGGCAGCCAGCGCGATGGCGTCTTCCAGCGCCAGCTTGGTGCCCGAGCCGATGGAGAAATGCGCCGTGTGCGCGGCGTCGCCCAGCAGCACCAGCGGCACGCGCCGGCCGTCGACGTCGAGCGCGCCCCCCCACTCGCGGCAGGTCAAACGCGCAAAGCGGTGCCACATGGCGGCGCCGCCACGGCTGGCCTGGGTCAAGAGCGGCGCGCCGCCAAGAAGACTGGCGAACAGGCGCTCGCAAAACGCCAGCGTGCTTGCGGCGTCCATGTCGGCCAGGCCACTGGCGTGCCAGGTCGACTCCAGCGTCTCGACGATGAAGGTCGCGTTCTGCTCATCGTATTGGTAAGCGTGGGCCTGGAACCAGCCATGCTCGGTCGGCTCGAACGCGAACGTGAACGCGGACAAGCGGCGCCGGGTGCCAAGCCAGACGTAGCGGCAGCGCCCCTCCTGCAGGTCGGGTTGGAACACGGCGGCATGGCGCGTGCGGATCGCGCTGTGCACGCCGTCGGCGGCGACCAACAGGTCGGCGCCATGGCGGCGCGCCAGCGCCACCTCGTCCGTCACGTCGGTGTCGAACACGAGCGCCACGCCGGCTTCTTCGCAGCGCGCCTGCAGGATGCCGAGCAGGCGCTTGCGCGCGATGCCGCAAAAACCATGACCATGCGAGATGATGGTGGCGCCGCCGATCTGCACGTCGATCGCATCCCAGCGGTTGAACGCGTGTTCGATGGCGCGCGCGCTGGGCGCATCGGCCAGCGCCAGATTGCCCAGGGTCTGGTCCGAAAAGACGACGCCCCAGCCGAACGTGTCGCCGGCCTGGTGGCGCTCGACGACCGTGACGGTGCGGCGCGGATCGCGCAGTTTCATGAGCAGGCCGGCGTACAGACCGGCCGGCCCGCCACCGACGCAGACGATGTTCATGGTCTCTCCTGATACTGGCATGGGCCTATCTTACCTGCGCCGATGCTTGACATGTCAACAAGGCGTCGCGCACACGCGACTCATTCCCTGTGGATAAGCCAATTTTTAGTACAATCAGGAAACGTTACACTTGTATTCCCGCCTTCTGTCGCGGGTCCGATCGATCAACCGTCCGCCACACATGTTCTACATCGCCCGCCAGATTGCGCCTTCGATCGTCACCACCACGCCGCAACCGGCGCCGCGGCGATGAACAAGTCACCCGGCCGTTTTCGCCTGAACAGCCTGCGCAGCAGGCTGATGCTGCTGGTGCTGCTGGCCATCACACCGATCGCCATCGTCACCGTGCTGGGAGGCCTGCGCGAGCGCGAAGCCGCGATCCGCGCGACGGAAGACAACCTCAAACGCTTGACGGCGCTGGCCGCCGCCAATGAAGCGCAGTCGATCGACCGCGCGCGCCAGATCCTGGTCGACCTGGCCAGCGTGCCGGACCTGATGGGCGACACGGCTGGCTGCAATGCGCTGCTGGCCAATGTCCTCGACCGCAACGAGCTGTATGTCAATTTTGGCCTCATCCAGCTCAATGGCGACGTCAGTTGCAGCGCGGTGCCGATGGTGCATCCGGTGAACCTGGGCGACCGCAGCCACTTCAAGCGCGCCGTCGCCGAACGCCGCTTCATCGCCGGCGACTATGTGTTCGGGCGCGTGATCCGCCGCCACACGATCAACCTGACCTATCCCGTTACCGACCGCGATGGCAAGGTGGTGGCGGTCGTGTTTGCCGCGATGGACCTGGCGGGCCTGGACACCTTCGTCAACGACATCAGCCTGCCGGCCGGTTCGATCCTCGAGACGGCCGATGCCACGGGCAAGCTGATTTCGCGCCGCCCCGATCCCGAGCGCTGGTTCGGCAAGCGTGTGCCCGCCCCGCTGTTTGCGGCGATGCGCGGCCCGCACGACAGCGCCCGTGTGATCCAGGGCGAGGATGGCGTCGAGCGCCTGCACGCGTTTGCGCGCGTCGGGCCGCCGACGCTGTCCGACTATACGGTCACGATCGGCGTGCCGACCGAAACCATCACGCGCGTGGCGCGCGAAGCGCAGCTGATGTCGCTGCTCGGCCTGGGCCTGACGACCATCCTGGCCCTGCTGGCAGCTTGGCTGGCGGGCGACAAGCTGATTGTCCGGCGCGTGCGCAAGCTGATGACGGTGGCGCGCCGGATCGCCGCCGGCGAACTCGATGCCCGCACCGGCATCGGGTCGAACAGCGAGGAAATCGGCCGGCTGGCCGCGGCCTTGGACGAGATGGCCGAGCACCTGCAGCAGAAAGAAGCCCAGCGCAGCCTGGCCGAGCGCGAACTGCGCGCAGCCGACCAGCGCAAGGACGAATTCCTGGCGATGCTGGCGCACGAACTGCGCAACCCGCTCGCGCCGATCAGCACCGGCGCCCATCTGCTCAAGCTGCTCCATTCGGACAATGCGCAGATCACGCAGACCTGCGCCATCATTGCGCGCCAGGTCGAGCACATGACGAGCCTCGTCGACGACCTGCTGGACGTCTCGCGCGTGACGCGCGGGCTGGTCACGCTGTCGACCCAGATCCTCGACCTGCGCAAGGTGGTCGACGATGCGGCCGAGCAGATTCGCCCGCTGATGCTCGCCCGCCGCCACAAGGTGGTGCTGGACATGCCGCCGGAACCGGCCAGCGTCAAGGGCGACCACAAGCGCCTGGTGCAGGTCGTCGCCAACCTGCTGGGCAACGCAACCAAGTACACGCCCGAGGGCGGCCACATCACGCTGCACCTGGCGCAGCAGGCCGACGCGTGGGTCATCGACGTAACCGACGATGGCATCGGGATGGATGCGCGCCTCGTCGAGCGCGTCTTCGATCTGTTCACCCAGGCCGAGCGTACGCCGGACCGCTCGCAGGGCGGCCTGGGCCTGGGCCTGGCGCTGGCCCGCAGCCTGGTCGAGCTGCATGGCGGCAGCGTCGGCGCGATGAGCCCCGGCCCGGGCCTGGGCAGCACGTTTACCGTGCGCCTGCCGTGCTTTGCGCAGGAGGCCCCAACCGCGCCGGTGGCGTCGCCGCTGGCCGGCAGCGCCAGCGCCGTCGGCCCCCTGCGTATCCTCGTGGTGGATGACAATCTCGATGCCGCCCACACGCTGAGTCTGTTCTTGCGTGCGAGCGGCCACACGGTGGAAGTGGTGTATTGCGCGCTGGACGCAATCGATGTCGCTGCCGTGTTCAAGCCGCAGGTCTGCCTGCTCGACATCGGGCTGCCCGACATCGACGGCAACGAGCTGGCGCGGCGCCTGCGCGCATTGCCCGACATGGAGAACGCGACGCTCATCGCGGCGACCGGCTATGGCCGCCAGCAAGACCGCGAACAGGCGCGCCAGGCGGGGTTCGACCACTATCTGGTCAAGCCACTCAACACGCTGCAACTGGGCGATCTCCTGGCGCAGGCAGGCGCCTGCTGAAGCCGGTACCGTAACTGAACCGCCCTTTCGGGCGGGGTCGTTTCATCGGCACAACAGAGCCGAAAATATTGCGTGACAGGTATCATTACACCTGCATAGAATTTGCTGCACTAAAATTTACTATGCTCCGGAGAAATTCCGTGCGGCGTGCCGAACAGGATGCTTCATGCCAATTCCTCCAGATGACATCGCGCAGTGGCGCGTCAAGGTCTTTACCACCATCCTGCCGATCGTCGTCGCGCTGGGATTCGTTGCCGCCCTGCCCAGCATCCCGCTGCTGATCAGCAAAGGAAAATGGCCGGTCATCGTCATGGATGCGGTGGCGATGGCATGGCTGCTGGCCATCTGGCGACTCGACCGCGTCGCGCACACGGTCCGCGTTCTCAACTTCATTGCCATGCTGTTCCTGGTGTCCGTCGGCCTGCTGTTTGCGGTAGGGCCGGTTGGCCTGGTCTACATGACGGCCCTGCCCGCACTGGCCGTCGTCCTGCTTGGCATGCGCCAGGCGCTCATTGGCCTGGCCCTGGGCGCCGCCTGTGTGCTACTGCTGGGCCTGGCCGGCAAGGTGCACCTGTATGTGCCTGGCCTGGAACAGAATGGCCTGGCATCGGCGGTCGTCGTTGTCATCAACTTCTGCTGCGTCGGCGCGTTGATCACGATCACCAGCGGCACCCTGCTCAAGGGGCTGGACCGGTCGCTCCTCGAAGCGCGCACGGCCGCCGCAGGACTCGAAGCGGGCCAGTTGCGCCTGCACGCTGTCAACGACGAGCTGCGCCTGACGTCGGCCGCGGTCGCGCGCCTGAACGACATGGTCATGATCGCGCGCATGGTCGACGTGCCCGGCGCCGAGCAGCCGATCATTTTTGCCAACGACGCCCTGCTGCGCCACACCGGTTACGCGCGCGAAGAAATCATCGGGCGCAGCGTGCGCATGCTCGAAGGGCCCGACACCGACCAGGAGACCGTCCGGCGTGTGATCACGGCCGTGATGCACAAGGAAGCCGCCAGTGCCGAAATGGTCCTGTACACGAAACACGGCACGCCATATTGGGTGGAGGCCGAGATGGTGCCGTTCTCCGGCGACAGTGGCGCGATCACGCACTGGCTGATTGTCAGCCGCGACGTGACGGAGCGACGCAACGCCGCCGACGCGATCCACCGCCTTGCGTTCTACGACGTGCTGACCAGCCTGCCGAACCGGCGCCTGCTGATGGAGCGGCTCGATGTGGCGGTGGCCGGCGCGCGCGC
Source organism: Massilia aurea (assembly GCF_024753205.1). Taxonomy (GTDB): domain Bacteria; phylum Pseudomonadota; class Gammaproteobacteria; order Burkholderiales; family Burkholderiaceae_D; genus Telluria; species Telluria aurea. The sequence goes on from NZ_JANUGZ010000001.1 coordinate 708,944, forward strand.
GGGCGGATCGATGGCTGCCGTGCTGTACGTCGACATCGACAACTTCAAGACCGTCAACGACGCACGCGGCCATGCCATCGGCGACCAGCTGCTCAAGAACGTGGCCGATCGCCTGGTGGCGATGACGGGCGACGACGGCTGCGTGGCACGCCTGGGCGGGGATGAATTCGTCGTCCTGCTCGACGCGCTGGGCCAGCATGCGGACCGGGCCACCGACCGCGCGCTGGCCGTGGCCGAGCGGATCCGGGCAGCGCTCGCCGACAAGATCGTCATCGACGCCCAGCGCTACTACGCTACCAGCAGCATCGGCGTCGCGCTCACCGCACCCGGCAACGCGCAGCACACGGTGCACGACCTGCTGCGCGAAGCCGACACCGCGATGTACCACGCCAAGTCGCGCGGCCGCAATGGCGTGGCGCTGTTCGAACCGGGCATGCTGTCCGATGCCGAAGGCCGCCTCACGCTCGAGCGCGACCTGGGCCAGGCGCTCGACAACGGCGAGCTGTCGCTGCACCTGCAGCTGCAGGTCGATGGCGCGCGCATGCCGAGCGGCGCCGAACTGCTGATGCGCTGGCGCCGCAAGGACGGCAGCAGCGTGCCGCCCGATGTCTTCATCCCGGTGGCCGAATCGAGTGGCCTGATCGTGGCGCTGGGCGACTGGGTGCTGCGCGAAGCGTGCCTGGCCTGGCACGTTCTGGACCGCGCCGGCCACCGCTTCCCGCTGTCGGTCAATGTCAGCCCGATGCAGTTCCGCCAGCACGACTTCGTCACGCGGGTCGAAGCGATCCTGCACGAGACGGGCGTGCCGCCCGGCCAGCTGATCTTCGAGATCACCGAAGGCTTGCTGATCGATCGCCTCGACCAGACCATCGAGCGGATGCATGCACTGGCTGCGCTCGGCATCCGCATCTCGATCGACGATTTCGGCACCGGCTATTCGAGCCTGTCGTACCTGACCCGGATGCCGCTGTACGAACTGAAGATCGACAAGAGCTTCATCCGCGACACCCCGCACGACAAGAACGGCACCGCCATCGTGCAGTCGATCCTGGCGATGGCCAGCCACCTGGGCCTGCGCGTCGTGGCCGAAGGCGTCGAGACATCGGCCCAGGCCGAGTATCTGGCCGCGCACGGCAACGCGTGCATGCAGGGTTACCTGTTCCACCGGCCGATGCCGCTCGAGGCGCTGCTGGCCGAACTGCAGGCTGCGCCCCAGGCCAGTTTGTCCGCCGCCTGATCAACAGCGTCGCCACGGGCGGCGCCAATCCCTTATCATCTTGTCTTGAACAGGGAGATGTTGATGGATGAAGTGGGAATCGTGCTGGCCATGCTGCTGGCGGTGGTAGCCAGCGGCTACCTGGTGCGCATGCTGCCGTTCGCGGTGCCGCTGCCGCTGATGCAGATCGCGCTTGGCGCGGCGATTGCCGGCAGCACCGGCCATGGGGTGCGGCTCGAACCGCACATCTTCTTCCTCGTGTTCCTGCCGCCGCTGCTGTTTCTCGACGGCTGGCGCATCCCCAAGGTCGGGCTGTTCCGCGACCGCTCCACCATCCTCGAACTGGCCCTGGGCCTGGTGCTGTTTACGGTACTGGGCGCGGGCTTTTTGATTCACTGGCTGATTCCGTCGCTGCCGCTGGCCGTGTGCTTCGCCCTCGCCGCGATCCTGGCGCCTACCGACCCGGTCGCGGTGTCGTCCATCGCCGCGCGCGTGCCGATCCCGCCGCGCCTGATGCACATCCTCGAGGGCGAGTCGCTGCTGAACGACGCCAGTGGCCTGGTGTGCTTCCGCTTCGCCGTGGCCGCTGCCCTGACCGGCACCTTTTCGCTGGGCGAAGCCACGCTCACGTTCCTGTGGGTCGCGCTGGCGGGCGTGGCCATCGGCGCGGGCATCACGGTGGGCGTGAGCTGGGCCCAGCGCCAGTTGGGCGCGCGCATCGGCGAGGAAAGCGGCTCGCCGATCCTGATCAACCTGTTGCTGCCGTTCGGCGCCTATCTGGCAGCGGAACATCTGGGCGCCTCGGGCATCCTGGCGGCAGTCGCGGCTGGCGTGACGATGAGCTACGTTGAATTGAGCGGGCGCGCGGCCGCCACGACGCGCGTGCGGCGCGCGGTGGTGTGGGACACGGTGCAGTTCGCGCTCAACGGCATCATGTTCGTGCTGCTGGGCGAGCAGCTTCCCGATATTCTCGAAGCAGCCCTGGTCGCACCCGAATTGCCACGTGCGAACGATGTCTGGTGGCTGGTCACCAACGCGCTCGCGATCAGCTTCGGCCTGATCCTGCTGCGTTTCGTCTGGGTCTGGGTCTCGCTGCGTCTGACGCTGCTCAACGCCCGACGTCAGAAGCTGCCGGAATACCGCCCGAATCCGCGCCTGATCCTGGCCACCTCGCTGGCCGGCGTGCGCGGTGCGATCACGCTGGCCGGCGTGCTCACGCTGCCGCTGGCGATGCCGGGGGGCGCGCCATTCCCGGGGCGCGACCTCGTGATTTTTTTGGCCAGCGCCGTGATTGTCGTCTCGCTCGTGCTGGCCAGTGTCGGGCTGCCGCGCGTGCTGCGCGGCCTCGAACTGCCACACGATTCGGCGCATGACAGCGAAGAAGCAAATGCGCGCCACGCCGCCGCGCTGGCCGCGCTCGAAGCCATCGCGAATGCACCGCCACCGCCGCCGACGTCGGGCTGCGATGCGCAGGGCGCGGTGGAGATGCACGCGAGCGCGGTCGATCAGGTGCGCAGCCTGTACCAATATCGCCTGGATGGCGGCAACGGCAACGATGTCGATCCGGCGCACGCACGCGCCGCCGAAAGCGCCGAGCGCCACTATCGCTTGACAGCGCTGGAGCACGAGCGCGCCGTCCTGCTGCGCATGGCGCGCAACAACACCTTGTCGGACGAAGTGGCGCGCAAGCTGCTGCGCGAGATCGACCTGGTCGAGGCGCGCTATCGCTGACCCGAAGACGTACCTGCCTGTCCCGCACTCCGTTATCTTGCGAACAGTGCGGGCCCTGGCCCGGGCGTAGCATCAACGCGATATCCACCATTCGCGAAACCGCCATGCCCAGCCAGACCCTTGATGCCGTCGACGCACTCGACACCAAAGATTCCACCAGCGCCGCGCGCGCGGCCGGCCTGCGCTACGTGCACGATGGCCGCGCCGGCATCCACCGCGAGGCCGTCAAGGACGGCTTTCGCTACCTGGACGCGCATGGCGCGCCGGTGGAGGACGAGACCACGCTGGCGCGCATCAAGGGTCTGGTGATTCCGCCGGCGTGGCAGGATGTCTGGATCTGCGCGCAGGCCAACGGCCACCTGCAGGCGACCGGACGCGATGCGCGCGGGCGCAAGCAATACCGCTACCATCCAAAGTGGCGCACGGCGCGCGACGAAGTGAAATACGAACGCATGCTCAAGTTCGGCGACGCGCTGCCGGCGATCCGGCATGAAGTCGACCGTGCCCTCAAGCTGCCCGGCCTGCCGCGCGAAAAGGTGCTGGCCACGATTGTTTACCTGCTCGAAGCGACGATGATGCGGGTCGGGAACGAGGAATACGCGCGCACCAACAAATCGTTTGGCCTGACGACGCTGCGCAACCGCCACGTCAAAGTCGATGGCAGCGATGTGCAATTCAGCTTCCGCGGCAAGAGCGGCGTGTACCACAAGGTCAAGGTGCACGACCGGCGCCTGGCCGGCATCGTCAAGCGCACGCGCGACCTGCCGGGCCAGGAACTGTTCCAGTACATCGACGAAGATGGCGAAACCCACAGCGTCGACTCCAGCGACGTCAACGACTACCTGCGCAACATCACGGGCGAAGAGTACACGGCGAAGGATTTCCGCACCTGGTCAGGCACTGTGCTGGCAGCGCTGGCTCTGCAGGAATTTGAAAAATTCGACTCCGAGACGCAGGCGAAAAAGAACATCGTGCGCGCGATCGAGTCGGTGGCCGAAAAGCTCGGCAACACGCCGACGATCTGCCGCAAGTGCTACGTGCACCCGGCCGTGCTGGACGCCTACCTCGAGGGCGCGCCGCTGGACGTGATGCGCGAACGGACCGAAGAAAAGCTGGCCGAAGACCTGCACGCGCTGCAGCCCGAAGAAGCGGCCGTGCTGGCGATGCTGCAGCAGCGGCTCAGGCACGAAGAAGATAAGCCACGTGCAGCCGCCCCGCGCAAGAAAGCAGCACCGAAAGCTGCGGCAAAGAAGCCGGCACGACGTCGCGAGCCGGTCGCAGCATGACCCCAGGTGGTCAACGCCCCGGCTACACCGGGTGGTTGAACACCTGGCGCAGGTAGGCGATGTAGGTGACGTCGGTGCACTGCGACTTGCCCGGTTCGTCCGACAGCTTGGCCACCGGCTGGCCGTTGCAGCGCACGAGCTTCATGACGATATTGATCGCCGGGAAAGGCGTGTCGTTGGTCAGCTTGGTGCCGATGCCAAAGCCCGTCATTACGCGGTCGGCGAAATGGCGGTACAGGTTCAGGGCCTTGGGGATGGTCAGCGCATCCGAGAACACGAGGCGCTTGGTGCGCGCGTTGATGCGCAGGCGCGCGTAATGGGCCAGCGCCTTTTCGCCCCACACGACCGGATCGCCCGAGTCGTGGCGCAGGCCGTCGAACAGCTTGGCGAAGTACAGGTCGAAGTCGGCCAGAAAAGCATCCATGCCGACGACATCGGTCAGCGCCGTGCCCAGGTCGCCCCGGTATTCCTGTACCCAGTTCTCGAGCGCGGCGCTCTGGAAGTCGACCAGGCGCGTGCCGAAGGCCTGGTGCGCCTGCAGGTATTCATGCGCCATCGTGCCGATCGGGACCAGATTGAACTTGTAGGCCAGATAAACGTTCGAGGTGCCCTTGAAGTAGACCGGCAGCTCGCGCGCCAGCGTCTGCACCACTTCGTCGTGCCACTCGCCCGAGAAGCGGCGGCGCACACCGAAATCGAAGAACTCGAACGGGTTGGCGCGCGGGGCTTCTTCGCCGAAGGCGCGCAGCTCGTCGATCTTCTGGCGCAGGCGCGCACGCGCCACATCCATGGCCTCGGCCTGGTCGAAGCGGCGGAAATACAGCTCGTTGACGATATACAGCACGAAGATTTCATAGCCCATCACGTGCACCAGCGGGCCGCTGGCGCGGATGCGCAGGTGCGGGCCGTCGGTCGTGACCTCGATGAACTTGCGCTGGAAGCGAAACAGCGTGAGGAAGTCAGCGAAGTCGCCCTTGATGAAGCGCAGTCCGCGCAGGTAGGCGACTTCGTGCTCGGTAAACATCATCGAGCACAGGTGATCGAGCTCGCGTTCGATGTCTTCCTTGAGCTCCGCCAGCGGATAAGCCGGCTCGTTACGGCAGCGGAATTCGTACTCGCCCGTCGCGCCCGGGTGGCTGTGCAGCAAAGCCTGCCACATCGTGAATTTATACAGATCGGTTTCAAGCAGGCTGCGAACTACAGGTTTCATCGTTGCTCCAGGTCGATGATGGGGCGGGCCGGCCTGACCAGGCCAGCCAGGGCTTGGTTCATTTGCCGGCGGCTGGCGTGCGGGTGCGGCGCTTCGGCGCAAGCATCGTGCCCGTGCAGCCGGGCGTACCGCAGCGGCAGGCGAACAGTTTCTTGAGCTTGGGCGTATGGCGCTCTTCGTAGATCAGGGCGTAATTGTAGTTCAGCTCTTCACCGGCGTCGATGTCGTGCAGCGCGTGGATATAGACCTTGCCTTCATCTTCGAACGCTTCGCAGTTGGGCGAGCACGCGTGGTTGATCCAGCGCGCCTCGTTGCCGCGCCGGCCGCCGTCGATCACGCGGCCGTCGGCCAGGCTGAAATAGAAAGTGTGGTTGACCGGGCCGCCGGCCTTGTCGGCGCGCTCGGTCGCGAGGTCCCAGCTGATGCGCTCACCGCGGTACTCGATGATGCGCTCGCCCGCGGCGATGGGCTTCCTGGCGAAAACGCCGTTACCGTGGATGGGCGACTGGCGCACTTCGTACGACGGGCCGCTATCTGGCGTGGCGGTGGCCGTGGCGGTGGCGGTGCTGGTGTCAGCCGGCGTGGCTGGGGTTCGCTTGGTGGTCATCAGGATGGCGCAAGGACGAGAAAAAGAGAGCGTCCATTATGGCCGCATTCGTCCAAAACGCCACGCACTTGCCGCTACACGGGGAAATCCTCCTCGCGGTATTCGAGCGCATCGTCCGCGCCGTCGCCCCGCCTTGCTTCTTCGCGCCGCAACTCGACGCGCCGGATCTTGCCTGAAATGGTCTTGGGCAGCTCGCGGAACGTGATGCGCCGGATCCGTTGGTACGGTGCGAGGCGCGCGCGGCTGAACGCGAACAGCGCGGCGGCCATCTCGCGGCTCGGCGCAACGCCGGCACGCAGCGTGACAAAGGCCTTCGGCACCGACAGCCGTAACGGGTCGGGACTCGGTACGATCGCCGCTTCGAGCACGCTCTCGTGTTCGATCAGCACACTTTCGAGCTCGAAGGGGCTGATGCGGTAATCGGCCGACTTGAACACGTCGTCGTTGCGGCCCACATAAAAGTAGTAGCCGTCGCTGTCGATCGCCGCCGTGTCACCTGTGTGGTAGTGGCCGGCGCGCATGACGTCGCGCGTCTTGTCAGCGTCGCCTTCGTAGCCCGCCATCAGGCCGACCGGATTGGCCGCCAGCACCACCGCGATTTCGCCTTCGGTGGCCGGTGCGTCGTCGATGTCGAGCAGCGCGATGCGATAGCCCGGCAGCGCGCGGCCCATCGAGCCGGGCTTGAGGCGCTGGCCTGGAGAATTGCCGATCTGGCAGGTGGTCTCGGACTGGCCGAAGCCGTCGCGGATACGGATGCCCCAGGCGCGCTCGACCTGCTCGATGACTTCGGGATTGAGCGGCTCGCCCGCCCCCACCAGTTCGCGCAGGGCCGGCTTGCAGGCCGCCAGGTCTTCCTTGATCAGCATGCGCCAGACGGTTGGCGGCGCGCACAGCGAGGTCACGCCGCAACGCTCGATCACGTTCAGGACGGCCGCGCCGGCAAAGCGTTCGTAGTTATAGACGAACACGGTGGCGCCCGCGTTCCAGGGCGCGAAGAAGCAGCTCCAGGCGTGCTTGGCCCAGCCGGGCGAGCTGATATTCCAGTGGATGTCGCCTGCCTGCAGGCCGATCCAGTACATCGTCGACAGGTGGCCGACGGGATAGCTCTGGTGCGTGTGCAGCACGAGTTTCGGCCGCGCCGTGGTGCCGGAGGTGAAGTACAGCAGCAGCGGATCGGTGGCCAGTGTCTCGCCCTCGGGCACGAATACGCTCACCACGGCGTGGCTGGCGGCGTAGTCATGCCAGCCTTCATTGCTGCCTTCATGCGCGCCACCCACAGCGATCCGGGTAAAACAGCCCGGCAGCGCATCGAACTTGTGCGTCTCGGACGCCTGCGCGATCACGTGCTTGACGGCGCCGCGTGCGATCCGGTCGGCCAGGTCGTCGCCGGACAGCAGCATCGTCGTGGGCACCAGCACGGCGCCCAGCTTGATCCCGGCGAGCATGACTTCCCACAGCTCGACCCGGTTCGGCAGCATCAGCAGCACCCGGTCGCCACGCCGCACGCCGCAGTTGCGCAGGTATTCGGCGACCTGGCTGGAGCGGGCGGCCATGTCGGCGAACGTGATCTTGTGCTCGGTGCCGTCTTCGTCGACGACCCACAGCGCGATGCCGTAATTGTCCCGGGCCTGGTGGTCGAAAAAGTCGAGCGCCCAGTTGAAGGTGGTCAGCTGCGGGGGCTGGTAGTCGCGGACAGCGGTGTCGTAGTCGAGCCGATGCTGCTGGAGGAAGTCGCGCGCCTGCACGAAGCGCTGGGTGGGCGTCATGGTGGTCTCCTGATGGGTTGCAGGGGCAGGCTGCGCCGCGGCGCGCCTGCTGTCGTGCTGCCACGCCATCATGCCACCAAATGCGCGCGGCTTGCCAATTCCCGTTGGCGGCCTGTTTCGAGAGTAGAATTCGGCTCCAACAAACTAAAGGCACGTGATGAAAAAGACTGACATGGCAAAAGGCGACGCCAAGAAGATTCAAGGCCAGATGGCTGCCCGGGGCGCCGTCGTCGGCGCGCCAGCAAAAGATGCGGCGCCGGATCGCCGCGAACAGCGCGAACGCGACCGCGCGCTGGGACTGGTGCCGTTTGCCGTCAAGCTCAATGGCGATCTGGTAGCGCAGCTGCAAACGCTGAGCAAGGAGCGCGGCGTCGAACTCAATGCGCTGGTGGCCGAGCTGCTGCAAAAGGGACTGGCCGACTAACGCTGACTGGCAGTTTCAGGGCGTTCACCAAATCGCTTGACAATACTTTCTGGCAATCCTAAAGTGATATCACTTTGATGTCACACCCACCCAGAAGAGGTTCAAGCATGAACGCATCGCACACCCGCCGCGAAAAGGCATTTTCGTCCGCGAATGGCTATCTGGCCGCTTGCGCCGGCATCGTTTTCCTGCTGGTTGCGGTGTACCTGTTCAAGACCGGGATGGAGACGCCCGACGGTCTGTTTCTGCTGGGCGCCATCGCGCTGGGACTGGCCGGTCTGCTCTGCCTGACAGGCCTGTTCATGCTGCAGCCGAACGAAAGCGCGATCCTCACACTGTTCGGCAAGTACATCGGCACCGACCGCAGCGAAGGCCTGCGCTGGGCCTTCCCGCTGTACGTCAAGCGGCGCCTGTCGCTGCGCGCCCGCAACTTCAATGCGCCCACGCTGAAGGTCAACGACAAGCGCGGCAACCCGGTGGAGATCAGCGCGGCCGTCGTCTGGCGCGTGCGCGATACGGCGCAAGCCGTGTTCGAAGTCGACGATTTCGAGCGCTACGTGTCGATCCAGGCCGAGGCGGCGTTGCGGCATCTGGCCTCGCAGTACGCGTATGACGAAGGCGAAGATCTGCCGCAGGGCGAGACCACGCTGCGCGCCGGCATGGACGTCGTTGCTGATGCGCTCAAGACCGAACTGCAGGCACGCTTCGAAGCGGCCGGTGTCGAGGTGCTCGACGCCAAGCTGACCCACCTTGCCTACGCCGCCGAAATCGCCCAGGTCATGCTGCGGCGCCAGCAGGCCGAAGCCATCATCAGCGCCCGCAGCAAGATCGTGCATGGCGCCGTGAGCATGGTCGAAGCAGCGCTGAAAGGATTGTCGGAGCGCGGCATCGTCGAACTGGACGACGAGCGCAAGGCGGCGATGGTCAGCAATCTGCTCGTGGTACTGTGCTCGGACAAGGAAACGCAACCGATCATCAACACGGGCACGCTGTACAACTAGCGGCCGACCAGTATGGCAAGTCCAGGAAAAAAAGCGTTCGCGCTACGGATCGACCCGGCGCTGTGGGATGAACTGCAGCGGCTGGCCGCGCGCGACCTGCGCAGCGTGAACGCGGAAATCGAATTCCTGCTGCGCGAAGGCCTGGCCCGGCGCGGCGTGAAACTGGCCGAACCAAAGGGCCAGAGCGATACTGACGGGGAAAGCTGACAGCGGGACTATAATCCGGGCTGAACCTCTGCCGGCCTATCCCATGATTCCCGCCTCACCCTCCCCGTCCACCCCGCTCGTGAACATCCAGGCGCTCAAGTCGTGCGCTGCCTGCAGCATGCACCAGCTGTGTCTCCCGATGGGCCTGGAAGACGCCGACATCGTGCGCCTCGACCAGATCATCGGCCGGCGCCGGCGGCTGGCGCGCGACGAGCGCCTGTACCAGGTCGGCGAGCCGTTTCGCAATCTGTACGCGGTGCGCTTCGGCCACTTCAAGACCTTCCAGATCAACGCCGCCGGCGAAGCCCAGATCACGGGCTTCCAGATGGCCGGCGAATTGCTGGGCATGGATGCGATCAGCGGCACCCACCACTGCGACGCCGTCGCGCTCGAAGACAGCGAAGTGTGCGAGATCCCGTTCGTGCGCCTTGAAGAACTGTTCGGCGAAGTGCCGGCGCTGCTGCGCCACTTCCACCGCATCATGAGCCAGGAAATCACGCGCGAGCAGAACGTCATGCTCTTGCTCGGGAATATGCGCGCCGAGCAGCGCTTCGCCGTCTTCCTGGTCAACCTGTCGGCGCGCTACGCGGCGCGCGGCTATTCAAGCACGCAGTTCCAGCTGCGCATGTCGCGCGAAGACATCGGCAATTACCTGGGCCTGACCATCGAGAGCATCAGCCGCCTGCTGTCGCGCTTCAAGAAACAGGGCTGGCTTGCCGTCGACAAGCGCGAGGTCACGCTGCTCGATCCGGCCAAGCTCAAGGCGCTGGCGGCGGGTACGGATGTGTGCAGCCCAATGGAATGATGCGGGGATCGAAGCAGGTAGCGCCCGGCGCCCCTTCGTAGCGCAAGTTGTAATACCCGGTTTCAAACCCAGCAGGCGCAGCCAGGCGGACGTAAGATCGGCACCGAATCGTCGTAGCGATTCATTCAATACGCCCTGACTACCTACCTGACCATTGCCATGATCCCTGCCCGTCCGTTCCTGCCCTTGCTGTTGTCTGCACTGATCCTCACTGCCCCGCCCCCGGTGGCCGCGTCGATCCTGCCAGACGTGCCGGACATCAGCGCCGTCACCGACTACCGCCCCAAGATTCCGCTGCGTGTCTACAGCGCCGACAAAGTGCTGATCGGCGAATTCGGCGCCGAGCGGCGCGACTTCGTGCAGATCGCGAAGGTGCCCGCCCTGATGAAGACCGCCGTGCTGGCCATCGAAGACACGCGTTTCTACGAGCATGGCGGCATCGACTGGATTCGCGCGCTGGGCGCGGCCAAGGCCAACATCACCGACTTCGGCAGCCAGGGCGCCTCGACGATCACGATGCAGGTGGCGCGCAACTTCTTTCTGTCGCGCGACAAGACGCTGCCACGCAAGCTCACCGAAATCGCGCTGGCCTACAAGATCGAAAAGGCGCTCACCAAGGATCAGATCCTCGAGGTCTACCTGAACCAGATCTATCTGGGTCAGCGCTCGTACGGCTTTTCCAGCGCCGCGCGCACCTATTTTGGGAAATCGCTGAACGACCTGACGCTGGCGGAAACGGCGATGCTGGCTGGCCTGCCGCAGAACCCATCGAGCAGCAATCCCATCACGAATCCGGCAGCGGCAAAGAAGCGCCAGCAGACGGTCCTGCGCCGCATGTTCGAGTTAAAGGCGATCACCGAGCCGCAGTACCGGCGCGCGCTGGCCGAGCCGTTGACCCTCAGGCGTGACGGCGCCGGCTACGGCGGGCGCGCCGCCTGGGTCGCCGAGATCGCGCGCCAGGCCGTGCATACGCGCTTCGGCGCAGCGGCCTACGAACGGGGGATCACGGTGACGACGACCGTCATCGCCGCCGAACAGGAAGCCGCCTGGGATGCGGTACGCCGCAACGTGGTCGCCTACGACCGGCGCCACGGCTACCGCGGCCCGGAAGCGCGCATCGCGTTGCCGACCGCGGGCGACGCGCGTGACGATGCAGTGGCCGCCGCGTTGCAGAAACGCCCGGCCGTGGATGGCTTCGTGCCCGCCGTCGTCGTGAGTGCATCGGCCAAGCGCGTACGTGCTGCGACGACGAGCGGCGAGACGATCGAGATCACCGGCGCTGGCCTGCGTTTTGCGGCAGCTGCGCTGGCGCCTTCTGCAAAGACCGGTGTGAAACTCTCCCCCGGCGCCGTCATCCGCTTGAGCAAATCGCAAGGCGACTGGGCGATCACGCAACTGCCCGAAGTGGCGGCAGCATTCGTCGCGGTCGATGCCGGTACGGGTGCCTACCGCGCGCTGGTCGGCGGCTTCGACTTCGGGCTGAACAAGTTCAATCACGTGACGCAAGCCTGGCGCCAGCCGGGATCGAGCATCAAGCCGTTCGTGTATTCGGCGGGCCTGGAACGGGGATTTTTCCCCGGTACGCCGATCCTCGACGCGCCACTCGAACTTGGTGGCGAAAACGGCGCTGCCGCCTGGTCGCCGCGCAATGACGACAATACGTTCGAAGGCCCCGTGACGGTGCGCCATGCGCTGACGCGCTCGAGGAACGTGCCCACCGTGCGCATGCTGCAGGCGATTGGCGTGGACGACACGCGCGCGCACCTCGCGCAGTTCGGCTTCGACGCCGCGCGCCATCCGCGCAACCTGACCATGGCGCTCGGCACCGGCGCCGTCACGCCACTGCAGATGGCAGGCGCCTACACGGTGCTGGCGAACGGTGGTTACCGGGTCGAACCGTGGCTGATCGCCCGCATCCAGGATGGCGACGGCAAGGTCGTCTACGAACACGCCCGCAAGGAACCGGTGCGCGTGCTCGACGCGCGAAATGCCTTCATCACGGACAGCATGCTGCGCGACGTGGCGCGCGTGGGCACGGCGGCAGCCGCGTCACGCCAACTGGGGCGCAGTGACCTGGCCGGCAAGACCGGCACGACGAGCAATGCGATCGACGGCTGGTTCGCCGGCTACAGCGGTCCGGTGGTGGCGGTGGCGTGGATGGGCTATGACGAACCGCGCTCGCTGGGCGGGCGCGAATTCGGCGCAACGCTCGCGCTGCCGATCTGGGTCGACTACATGCGCGTCGCGCTGGCCAACGCCCCAGAACGCGCGCCGCTGGTGCCCGACGGCGTCGTGAACGTCGCTGGCGACTGGGTGTATGCGGAGTATGCGGATCAGCAGCAACAGCAGCAGCTGGAAACGCCACCGCCGCCGGTAGACAGCATCGACACGCTGATGGAAAACCTGTTGCAGGAAGCCCCGCCGCGCCAGTAGCTACAGCTCAATCACCAGCGCCGGACGATACCCTTCCTGCTCGCCCTTGCTCAGATACCCGAGCGGATTGGCGATGACGCGGCAGCCCCATGACAGCGGGCCGTCACGGCCCTCGACCACGTAGTCGTTCGCGCAATGCAGGTGGCCATGCATCCACACCTGCGCGCGCTTGAACAGTTCATCGAGCGAATTGCAGAAGCCGGCGGTGCCGGGCGTCTTGCCGTAGCGCGGGTCGGCGCTCTCGAGGCTCGGGGCAAAATGCGTGACGACGACTGTCTTGCCTTCGAACGGCGTAGCCAACGCAGCGCGCAGCCAGGCCTGGCAATCGAGCGCCAGCGCGCGGATGCCTTCGGCCAGCACCGGCTCGCCATCCTTGATGGTCGTATTCTTGCTCAGGTAGTAGTTTGCGGCGCGGAAGGCCTTGGTGCGCTGCTGCAACTGCTTCGTCAGCGGCGCGCCCTCTTCCACCAGTGCGTCGAAGTCGCTCCACAGCGTGGTGCCGATGAAGCGCACGCCATCGAGCGTGACGATTTCGCGATCGAGCCAGGTGATGCCCAGGCGCGCGCAGGTTTCTTGCAGGCGCGCGTAGGTGGCGTCGTAGTCGAGCGCGTCGAATTCGTGGTTACCGGGGATGAACAGCACCTGCGCCTGCGCCAGGGCAGGCACCAGCAGTGGGGAAAAACGTTCCAGCCCGAAGTCCTGCGTGAGCAGACGCGAGCCGGGTTGGTACGAGCCGATGTCGCCGGCCAGCACCACGACGTGGGTGCCGGGCAGGATCTGCGGCTGGAAGTCGGGGTACCGTTCGAGGTGGAGGTCGGAAAAAAGCTGTATGCGCATGGCCGGCGAGTATAGCGCAAGCGCCCTTCGCCGGCCCGCAACGCAAGGATTTTAGAACCCGATATTGGCCGTCAGGCTGGCCGAACGCGCCACGCCTGGCGTGTAGCGGTAGCCGCTCTTGTTGATCGCGACGACGTATTTTTCGTCGGTCAGGTTGTAGACGTTCAGGCGCAGATCGATGTTCTTCGTCAGACGGTAACCCAGCATCGCATCGACCACCCAGTACGAATCGGTGTAGGCCGGGGTGCCGATGGCGCCGTCGGTGCCGCGTTTGAGCTTGTCCGAGAAGCGCGCGCCGCCGCCGATGCGCAGGCCCCATGGCAGGTCATACGAGGACCAGGCAGTGAACGACTGCTTCGGCGTGTAGGTCAGGCTGTTCTCGCCCGAGGCGGTGACGTTGCGGCCCGCTTCCACGCTGGTGTCCATGTACACGTAGCCGGCGCTGACTAGCCAATGCGGGGCGAGTTCGCCGGTCGCGCCCAGCTCGATGCCCTGCACGCGCTTCTCGCCGGTCTGGTACCACTGCGAGTCGATCGGATCCTGCTCGACCTCGTTCTTGACGTCGGTGCGGAACAGCGCGCCCGACAGCGACAGCTTGGACTTGAGCAGATCGAGCTTGCCGCCGAATTCCGTGGTCGTCGACTCTTGCGGATCGTAGATCGGATTTTGCGCGCTGTTGACATTGCCCGAGACGGTAAAGTTGCCGCCCGGCGGCTGCTTCGAGCTGGCGATCATTGCATACACGCTGCTGTTGGCGGTCGGTTTGTACAGGGCAGACAGCTTGCCGTTGACCAGGTTGTCGCCGACCTTGAAACGGTTCGCCACGAGCACGTTATTGGTCAGCGCCACGGTCGAGTAGTCAGCGCGGAAATGGTCGACCCGCACGCCGCCGTTGATGATCCAGCGCTCGCCGATCTTGGCGGTGTCGAACAGGTACAGGCTCTGGGTATCGACCTCGCCTTCGTTGTAGGCGCCGGTGCGGCGCACATTCACGGGCACGGTCGGCGCGTCGTCCGGATTCGGGTTGTAGATGTTCGCGGCCGGCAGCGTGCCCAGACCCGTCAGGCCCCAGGTGGTCTGACGCTCGCTGGTCAATTCAAGGCCCGCCACCAGCGTATGCTTGACCGCGCCGGTGTCGAACTGCGACGTCAGCGTGGTCACGTTGGTCAGGATTTTATTTTCCTGGTCTTTGCCGGTGCGCAGGCTACGCGCCAGCGTCCACGTGTTCGGGTCGGCCGAGTTGGGGGTGCGCAGGTTGGCGGCGCTGGTCAGGAATGCACTGAGCAAGTAGTCCTGCGACGTCTTGCCGTAACGGCTCGTGTTCTGCAGCTTCATCGTCGGCGAGAAGTCGTGCTCGACGCGTACGGTGGCCATGTCGGCTTTCACGTCGTCGTAGTCGCTTGCCGATCCATAAAAATTCTTCGGATCGACCTTTTTGCCATCGGTAATGAAGGCCCGGGTAGGGTCCGGGCTCGTATAGCCAGGCAGGCCGATGACATAGACACCACCGTCGGGGATGTTGTTCTGGTCGACGTGCAGGTAGTCCAGATGCACGCGCGTGGCCCCGTTCAGGCCAAAGCCGATGCTCGGCGCGATTGCCCAGCGCTTGTTCTCGACCACGTCGCGCGAGGCGCTGCCGGCATCCTGGGCCAGCACGTTCAGGCGCACCGCAATGCCACGCTCTTCGTCGAGCACCTGGTTGACGTCGGCCGTGACGCGCTTTTGCGAGCCGCTGCCGCCGGTGATCGCGGTCGACATCGCGTTGGTCATGCTGGCTTTTTTCGACACCAGGTTGACCGAACCGGTTGGCGAGCCGCGGCCATTGTCGGTGCCCGCCGGGCCCTTGAGCACTTCGATCTGTTCGAGGTTGAAAACATCGCGCGAGATCGAGCCGATGTCGCGCACGCCGTCGACGAAAATGGAGCTCGACGTGTCGAAGCCGCGCATGAAGATCGCGTCGCCCGTGGTGGTGTTGCCGTTCTCGCCCAGGAAGAACGCGCCCACGCCTGGCGTGTTGCGCAGCGCTTCGGTGAGCGTCAGGGCGCCCTGCTGCTCGAACAGTTCCTTCTTGATGACCTGGAGCGTCTGCGCGGTATCGACCAGGCGCTCGGTGTACTTGGGCGACGACGCCTGTTCGGCGCGGAACGCGTTTTCGTATTTGCCGACGATCTCGACCTTGGTTTCTGGAACGACGTCGACGGGGGCCGCTGCATCGATGCCGGCAGCCTGCGCGCCAAGGGGCAGCAGGACAGCGGCCAGCGCGGTGCGCATGACCTGGTTGCGGGTAGACGGATGCTTGCGGCTTGTTATTGCTTTCATGGCGAGGCGGTCTCTTTGGTGTGAGTGGGTGGAAACACTGCTTGAAAAACAATGATTCTACTGAGAATGTAAGCACATGTAAACGATAATCATTATCATTTGCATTCGTACGACACCGATTTGAGTTGAGTCAATGGCAGCTTGAAGTTCGTTGGCAATGCGCGACCAGCGCATCGATGAACACCCGGAGTCGTGATGGCATGAGCCTGTTGCCAGGCCAAACTACGCTGATCGGCATCGGGGAAGGCCTGAAGTTCGGCAGCACCTCCACCAGATCACCGCGCATCAATTCTTCTGCTGCCATGTAAGCGGGCACCTGGGTCAGTCCCGCACCAAGGCGTGCAGCCTGTACCAGGGCCTCGCCGTCGTCGAGGATGACGCGGTATGGCGGATACAGGTTGATCATCGCTCCACCAAGCTGGAGTTGCACAGGTCTCTGCCGGCCCGACGTCGGGTTCCGAAAGACCACAAAGTCATGGTCTGGCAACTGGTCGGGATGCGCCGGCAAGCCGCGACGCTCTAGGTAGGCAGCACTGGCACACAGCGTCAGGTGTTGTTCGTCGACTTGCCGATACGCCAGCCGTGAATCGTCGAGCGGCATGATCCGCACTGCCGCATCCAGACCTTCCCGAATCAGGTCGCACTGCTGGTCTGACATGCGTACGTCAGCACGCAGTTCAGGGTAATCGCGCAGCATGCGTGCCACGACAGGCATGGCCATCTGCTTGCCGTAGGTGATGGGAAGGCTGATTCTCAATTCACCGCGCGGTTCAACGTTTGCACGGCAGCCAAATGTTCAAGCTCGCCGATATCGGCCAGTATCTTCTCGCAGCGGGCATGCAGGACCTCGCCGTCGGCGGTGAGCTGCACCTGGCGCGTGGTACGGTGAAACAGCTTGACGCCGAGCTCGCTCTCCAGACTGCTGATGCGTTTGGCAACAGTCGAAGGTGTCAGCGCCAGTTCCCTGCCCGCCCGGGCAAAGCTGCCATGGCGTGCTGCGCACGAGAAAGCAATGAAACGACCAAATCCGCTCATGATTCCCTCACTCTGACTGGAAAGATTGAAGAAAAATCTTCGTCAATATTAGTCAATCGACGCGTCTTTTAAAACGATCCAGAGTCGCCGATACTGTATTGACGCCGTCAGCCGACGGGATCCGCAAGACGAGAACAGCCATGCATGTGATGTCCAATCAACAGCCTCTGCCCAGCGCCATTCCCGGTATTTCCCATACCACCCTTGCCGGCCATGAGGACGGATTGAGCAAGCTGTCGGTATGGCAGCAATCGGTTGCGCCTGGTAGTGCCACGCCGCCACATCGGCATGATTGCGAAGAAGTGGTGATCTGCAATAGCGGCACCGGAGAATTGCGTTCAGGCGAGAAAGTAGAACGGTTTACTCGCAACATGACGGTCGTCATTCCTGCCAATGTCGAGCACCAGATCATCAATATCGGCCTGGATCACCTGCAGTTCGTTGCCGTATTTTCGATGTCTCCAGTGCTTGCTTGTCTTCCAGACGGTACAGCGATTGAACTTCCCTGGAAGTCTTGATGCCGGGCGTGCCGCCAGACTCCGCATTGTTGTGGCAATCAAGCAGGAGGCCGAGCGTGGCACCCAGCGAGCTATACAGCATGTTAATAAACATCCCCGCGCAGGCCAGGCCTGCGCGGGGATGTCGTCATCACACCAACTCTACAAACAACGCGCTAACGCACTGCGCCCGCCATCACGCCTTCTTCTGCCCCGCAATCCAGTTGTCCACCAGATTGCCCAGCACATCCAGCGGTACCGACCCGGCGCCCAGCACCAGGTCATGGAACGCCGGCAGCGAGAACTTGTCACCCAGTTCGGTCTGCGCCTTCTGGCGCAGTTCCAGGATGCGCAGCATGCCGATCATGTAGGCATTGGCCTGGCCCGGCCAGACGATGTAGCGCTCGGTTTCCTGCACGCCCATGCCGTAGTCGATCGCCTGCTGGCGCGTCCAGTTCTTGGTGTGCAGGCCCGTGTCGGCCACGAGGCGGCGGGCGCGGAACAGTTCCGAACCCAGCGCGCCGAGCAGGCCCGGCACGTCGCCTTCATACCAGCCCTGCTCGACCGCCAGGCGCTCGGTGTACAACGCCCAGCCTTCCGAGTGCGCGCTGCCGCCGCTGAAGATGCGCTGGCTGCGGAACTTCGGCAGATCCTTCATCTCCTGCTGGATCGCGAGCTGGAAGTGGTGGCCAGGCACGGCCTCGTGGTACGACAGGCTGCGCATGCGGATCATCGGGAACGTCGGGCCGACCAGCGGCACCCAGAAGATGCCAGGGCGCGTGCCATCCGGCGCCGGCATGCTGTAGTGGGCGGCGGCCGACGGCTCCGTCATCGGCGGGACACGGCGCACATCGACCGGCGCGCGTGGCTTGAGGTTGAACAGCGGCGCGCTACGACGCTCGGCGTCGCGCACCATCTCGTTGTAGCTGGCAATGATGCCCGGGCGCGGATCGCCCTCGCCTTTCGGCTGGAAGCGCGCGTCGAGCTGCTTCATGCGCGCTTCGATGCCGCCTTCGCTCAAGCCCAGCGACTTCAGATGCTTGTCCATCTCCGCTTCGATGCGCGCCACTTCGCGCAAGCCGATCGTGTGGATCTGGTCGGCGGTGAGCTTGGTGCTGGTGAAGTTTTCCAATGCGCGCGCATACGCGGCGGCGCCGTTCGGCAGGCGCGAGATGCCGGCCACGTCGATGGTCGCTGGATGGATCTCGGCCATGAAGGCCTGCACGCGCGCATAGGCCGGGCGCACCTTCGTCTCGACGATCCTTGTGGCGCGGGCGATGGCGGCGCTGCGCGCTTCCGGGGTCAGGTCTTTCAGCTCGGCGCTGCGCTCGGTCAGCGACGTCACGAACACGTTCTCGGCCGCCGACGGCTTGAGGAAGTGGTCGACCTGGAACTGCGCGCGCTCGAGGATGAAGCGCGGCGGGATCAGCTTTTTGGCCGCGGCGCCCCGTGCGCGCACCAGCGCTTCGTCCATGCGCATGCCCACCTGGTCCAGGCGCGCCAGGTAGCTGTCGACGTCCTGCTTGTTGCGCATCGGGTGCGTGTTGGTCATGAAGTTGACCAGGCCATTCTGCACGCCGCTGAACTGCGAGAACACGAAGTTGTAGTCTTCGAACGGCTCGTTGGCGATCACGTTGTCCAGCGACCAGCGCATGACGGATGCCGAAATCTTCTGGGTCGCATCCAGTGGGGCATTCTTGAAGCCATCCAGGCGCTTGAGGCCTTCGCGGGCCAGCGCCACGGCTTTCTGACGATGCGCGGCGGTCAGCGGCGTCAGTTCGCGATCCAGGCGCGCCTGCTCGGCGCCGCTGAAGTACTGGGTCGACGTGGCCGACTGTGGCGACAGGCGCACCCAGTCTTCGGCGAAGCGGTCGGCCCAGACGTTGAACGCGGCGTCCGGTTTGCTCGCGCTGGCCTGCGCGACGGGCGCCGGCGCGGCTGCTGCCGGCAAGGCCACCCCGGCAAGCATGGCGGGAACGAACAGGGCGGCGATGAGGGCGCGCGTGCTGCGCTGGCGGGTCAATGGCATGTCGTGGGCTTCCTTGTGATTGTCTGTCGGCGGCGGTGGCTGCTTTTTGCCGTGAAGAATCTAACATGGAAGTAAACAAATCGACAACATGGGTGTTGCGGTGCGGCGTAAGTACTGTGCTGCCGATGACGAACCTTAATCAATCCGTATAGCCGCGCGCCGCTGTCAACATCCGGTCCTTGAAGATGCTTTCACCGCAGTAGCACAGCAGCGCGGCCGCGATGCAGGCCAGTACCTTCCAGCCAAGCAGCAGGCTGCCGATGCACACGACGGCTGCGCCGATGGCGAGGCGGATTGCGAAGGTGCGCCGCGTCATGCCGAAGACGAAACGGCTGCGCGGCCGCGTGTGCAGGAACACGACGAACATCAGCCAATAGCCGATCGCGTAGACAAAATACAGCAGCGCGCCGATGCCCAGCGCGAAGCCGACACCGGGCACGCGAAAGGCCAGCAACCCGCCAAGGCCAAGGGCCAGCCAGTACAACATGAGGTTCCGGTACTGCACATGCTCTCCCGATCGATCGACAGCGGCATCTTACAATACCGCCACCATTCATCCGACGAGGCGACACACCCATGCAGGCATTGCGCGACAAGCTGGAACACCGGCAGATCGCCATCTACTTCGGCGCCGTCGCGATGGCCGCCATCGTGGCGGGCTTGACGCCGGCAACCTCCAGGCTGGCCGCCGTCGTCAATCCGGCCCTGGCCTTCATGCTGTTCGTGACCTTTCTGCAGGTACCGCTGGCGCAACTTGGCCGCGCCTTCACGCACCTGCGCTTTCTGGCTGCGCTCCTGGTCACCAACTTTCTCGTCATTCCCCTGCTGGTCGCGTGCCTGCTGCCGCTGGCGCCGACCGATCCGCTCATCCGGCTCGGTGTCCTGCTCGTGCTGCTCGCCCCCTGCATCGACTACGTCGTCACGTTCTCGCACCTGGGCCGCGCCGATGCGCGCGCCCTCCTGGCCGCAACGCCCGTGCTGCTGGTGGCGCAGATGGCGCTGCTGCCGGTCTATTTGCGCATCCTGCTGGGCGATGATGCGGCCGCCCTGATCCAGCCGGCGCCGTTCATCGACGCCTTCGTCTGGCTGATCGCCGCGCCGCTGGTACTGGCGGGCGCCGTGCAGTATTGGGCAGCGCGCACGCGCACCGGTGCGCAGGCCGCCGCGGTGCTTGGCGTGCTGCCGGTGCCGGCCACGGCGCTCGTGCTGTTCGTCGTGGTGGCGTCCGTGCTGCCGCAGCTGGGCCAGTCGCGCGCTGCCGCGCTGGCCGTCATCCCCGTCTACATTGCCTTCGCACTGCTGGCGCCGCTGGCTGGCTGGTTTGTCGCGCGGCTGTGCCGGCTGGCGGCGCCCGCCGCACGCGCCGTCGCCTTCAGCGGCGCCACCCGCAACTCGCTCGTGATCCTGCCCCTGGCGCTGGCCGTGCCGGGCGCGCTGCCGCTGCTGCCGGCGATCATCGTGACGCAGACGCTGGTCGAGCTGATCGCCGAACTGGTCTACGTGCGCGCCATCGCACGCCTGGGCGCGGGCGGCCGCGACTGATGCTTGGGCCAGCGCAGACCCTGGGGCGGCGTCTTGGCTTGAGCTGCCCGGCATCAAGGATGATCCATCGGCGCATGCCCATGATGTTTCCACATGGAAATCAATGGAGACTGCCGTGGAAACCCTTCTTGAGGAAGCAACCGACGCGCCCCCGATGACGCCCAGCAAAGCGTGCACGCTCGACGCCAGCCTGCCTCTGTGGAATCCGCGCGCGGCGACGTATCTGGGCGTGCTGCTCTCGCCCGCCTTCAGCGCCTACATCCACATGTGCAACTGGACGACGCTGGGCGAAGACGACCAGTCTCTGGAAGCGCGGGCCTGGTGCTGCATGCTGCTTGGTTACTTCGTCGCGTTCGGCGTGCTGCTCGGCGTGAGCGACATCGTCGGGCGCAATCTGGCGCCGCCCGTCTCGGCGACGATCGGCTTGCTTGTGGGCTGGCATGTCTGGGGCGGTCGCGCGCAGGAACGCTATGTCGCGGTCATCACGGGCGGCGCCTACACGCGCCGCCCGTGGTACGGCGTGATCCTGGCAGCCCTGGGCGTGCTGGCAGTGCTGGTCGTGATGGTGGCGGTCGTGGTACGCGTCGTGCGGGGCTGACGCCGCGCCTAGATCGTGCGCGAGAAGCGCTGCCCACCGGCCTGCTGGCCAAGGTAGCGATCGAACACCATGCACAGGTTGCGGATCAACAGGCGCCCCTTGGGCGTGACGCTGATCCAGGCGTCGTCCACCTGCACCAGGCCGTCAGCCTGCAGCGCGCGCAGCGCCGCCAGTTCGGCCGCGAAGTGCTCGGCAAACACGATCGGAAATGCCTGCTCGATGGCGCAGACCGACAACTCGAACTGGCACATCAGCTTCTGGATGATCGCGCGGCGCAGCAGGTCGTCCATGCCCAGACGGATGCCGCGCTGGAGCGGCAGCGCGCCGGCGTCGATCAGCGCGTAGTAATCCTCAAGCGTCTTGGCATTCTGGCTGTAGGTCGCGCCCACGGCGCCGATGCTCGACACGCCGCATGCGACCAGATCGGCATCGGCATGGGTCGAGTACCCCTGGAAGTTGCGGTGCAGCCGGCCCTGGCGCTGGGCCACGGCGAGGTCGTCGCCCGGCTTGGCGAAATGGTCCATCCCGATATACACGTAACCCGCCGCGCCCAGGCGCTCGATACACAGCTGGAGCATCGCGAGCTTGGTGTCGGCGCTCGGCATGTCGGCTTCCAGGATGCGCCGCTGCGGCTTGAACAGGTGCGGCATATGGGCATAGTGGTAGACTGAGATGCGGTCCGGGCTGGCCTGGATGACCTTCTCGAGCGTCTGCGCCATGCTGACCAGCGTCTGCTTGGGCAAGCCGTAGATCAGGTCGATGCTCACCGAGCGGAAACCGGCGGCGCGCGCGGCGTCGATGATGGCCACGGTCTCGGCTTCGGGCTGGACGCGGTTCACGGCGCGCTGCACGTCCGGATCAAAATCCTGCACGCCCAGGCTGATGCGATTGAACCCCTGCTGGCGCAGGCTCTGCACGCGCTCGGGTGACACGGTGCGCGGGTCCACCTCGATCCCGTACTCGCCGAGCGCATCCGACGCAAACCGGAAGCTGGCCTGCAGATGCGCCATCAGGTCGTCCATTTCGGCATCGAGCAAAAAGGTCGGCGTGCCGCCGCCAAAGTGCAGTTGTTCGACCTCGTTCATGCCGGCAAACAGCTGGCTTTGCATCGTGATTTCTCGCTTGAGGTAATCGAGGTACGTCGCCGCTCGCTCGTGTTTGCGCGTGACGATCTTGTTGCAGGCGCAGTAGTAGCAGACCGTGTCGCAAAACGGAATGTGCACGTACAGCGACAGCGGACGCCCGCCGCGCTGGCGCCGCGCTGCGACGGCTTCCAGATAGTCGCCGGGGCCGAAGTCGGCGCCGAAGCGGTCGGCAGTGGGATACGAGGTGTAGCGCGGCCCCGACTTGCCCAGGCGGGCCAGCAAGGCGCCATCGAACTGGGCGGCAGGAAAGACGATGGCGGAACGTACCGCAGGAGGGATTTCGGCGTGACCCGGCATGATGAACAACTCCAGCAAAAGATTTCAGCAAACTGCGGCAATGACCGCGTTGCAGGAAGCAACGCGGCGCCAACAGCGATCAGCTTATTGATCCATGCCGGATGAATCCATGCGGTGCATCAAACGCGGCCAAGTCGGCTGTAGCCGCCCTCCCCGTACCGCGAAATTTGAAGACCGACAGCGCCAGCGACAGGCGCGCCGCTTCATCGGCCACGTTACCCGACGCCGCCGCCGATTCCTCGACCTGGGCCGCGTTGCGCCGCGTGATCGCGTCGAGTTCCACCATGGCCGCATTCACGCCATCGATTTCCAGCGCCTGCTCGCGGCTCGCGGCCGTGATCGCACTCATGATCGCGGCCGCATCGGCCACCTTGCCGACCACGTCGCGCATCGTCTGGCCGGCGGCGCCCACCAGCTGCCCGCCCTGGCCCACGTGGGCCCGTGACGCCTCGATCAGTCCCGTGATTTCGCGGGCTGCGCCAGCCGTGCGCTGGGCCAGGCTGCGCACTTCGCCGGCCACGACCGCAAAACCCCGGCCCTGCTCGCCGGCGCGGGCCGCTTCCACGGCGGCGTTCAGCGCCAGCAGATTGGTCTGGAACGCAATGCCATCGATCAGGCCGATGATGTCGCCGATCCGGTTCGACGAGGCGCTGATTTCCTGCATCGTCGCGCCGACCCGCTCGACGGCCTGGCCGCCATGCCCGGCGACGGTGGTCGCGGCCAGTACCATGCCATCGGCGCGCACGGCGCTGTCCGTGTTGCGGCTCGCCGCCTCGGCAATCGTCCCCAGGCTGCCCGCGGTTTGCTCCAGGCTCGCGGCCTGCGCTTCGGTGCGGCTGGCCAGGTCAGCATTGCCGGCGGCGATCGCCCGGGTGGCGTGCTCGATCGAGCTGACGTTGTCGCGCACGTCGCCGATGATTGCCGTCAGGTTTACGGTCAACTGGCGCAGAGCCAGTTGCAGGCGGCCCATCTCGCCGCTGCCGGCCGCCGATGCCGGCGCCGGGTGCGACAAATCGCCGCCGGCCAGTGCATTGACGGTCGCGATCGCGTCGCGCAGTGGCCGCACGATGCTGCGTTGCAGCCCGTACCAGGCCGCAAGCGTGGCCAGCGCACCGGCGCCGGCGGCCGCGCGCCAGACGCCGCCCCCGGCCGCCAGGCCAAGCGCCACCAGCAGCAGCGTCTGGCCGCCCATCAGCCAGCCGAGCCGCTGACCGAGCGGCGCATCGCGCAGCAGTCGCAGCAGACGATCGGGCGCCAAACCGGTACGCACGACGCGCCCGCGCACGATGGCCAGTCCATGCGCTTCGTTGTCGGTGAACTTGCGGTACAGCGCGCTGGCGGTCTCGACCTGTTCGCGCGTGGGCGCGGTGCGCACCGACATATAACCTGTTATCTGGCCGCGCTCGCGGATCGGCGCCACATTGGCCACCACCCAGTAAAAGTCGCCGTTCTTGCAGCGGTTCTTGACCAGGCCGGTCCACGGCTCGCCGCCCTGCAGCGTGCGCCACATGTCGGCAAAGGCCTCGGGCGGCATGGCCGGATGGCGCACCAGATTGTGGGCCTTGCCCAGAAGTTCGACTTCAGAAAAGCCGCTGACCTCGACAAACGTCGGATTTACATAGGTGATGCGGCCCTTGGTATCGGTCTTCGAGACGATCGACTGGCCTGGTTGTATCCGGTATTCGGTCGTGGTGACGGGCTGGTTGTGACGCACTGCGCTCTCCTTGAGTTTCCTTAATGCAATATTTAGATTGTACGGACGACTTTCCCAAAAAAATTTGATCTGGATCAAAAATGGCCCGGTCGATCCCCTGTAGTGCGTGTGGCATCTTCAGCAGGGGCCAGGGTGTTGCTTTTCAGGATAAACTTTGCAAATGGATAATCTGACCCACTCCCTCGTCGGCCTGGCCCTTGGCGAACTCGTCGACCGCGCCCTGCCTGCCCACCCCGATCCGCAGCGCGGGCGCACCCGTCGCCGCGTCCTGCTGGCCACCGGCGCGCTCGCCAGCAATTTCCCCGACCTGGATCTGGTGCTCACGCCGCTGCTGGCTCCGCCGCTGGGCTATCTGCTGCATCACCGGGGGCACACGCACACGCTGCTGTTCGCGCTGCCGCAGATCGCCCTGCTGCTGGGCCTGATGTGGCTGCTGTGGCCGGGCGCGCGGCGGCTCATGCAGGGCGACCGGACGGCGCGCAACGCGATCCTTGCCACTGCCGCGCTCGGCATGGTGCTGCACCTGTCATTCGATTTTTTGAACGTGTACGGGGTGCACCCGTTCTACCCGCTCGATAGCCGTTGGCTGTATGGCGACATCGTGTTCATCGTCGAACCCGTGTTCTGGACCGCCCTGGGCGTGGCGCTGGCGCTGCAGGTGCCGGGGCGCGTGCTGCGCTGGCTACTCACCGGCCTGATGCTCGCCGCGCCGGTGCTGTTTTTCGCGATGGGCTTCCTGCAGTGGGGCTCGCTTCTTGGGTTGTTGCTGCTGGCTGGCGTGATCGCGCTGGCATCGCGCCGGGGCGGCGGCGCCGGCCTCGTCACGGCAATCGTCGCCTGCATGGGTTTCATCGCCATCCAGGGAGTGGCCGGGCACCTGGCGCGCGAACAGATCCGCAGCGCACTGGCCCAGGTGGAACCGGGCAGCCGCGTGCTCGACATGCCCTTGTCGGCGTTCCCGTCCAACCCGCTGTGCTGGTCGTTCGCGACCGTGACCGACAATGGCGGCGCCGGCAGTTACGCAATCCGCCTTGGCGTGCTGAGCCTGGCGCCGGGCGTGACCGGGGTGCAGGCCTGCCCCGTGCGCTTTGGCGGCATGCCGGACAGCGCGCCTGCCGATTTCGCCTGGAAGTATCGTGAAGGCGGCAGCCTTGCCGGCTTGCGCGGCCTGCAGCGCGACAATTGCCAGTTCGACGCCTGGCTGCGCTTTGCGCGCGTGCCATCGCTGATCGACGGCAAGGCCACCGACATCCGCTTTTCCACGCCAGGCGAAGACAATTTCTCGACGCTGCCGTACAAGGCGATGGACAGTCAGCCATGTCCGGCGCCCGTGCCCCAGTGGGGACGGCCGCGGGGCGACCTGCTGGGCGAAGGGCAGGCTCGCCCCTGACCTTCCAGCCGGCCCGGTCAGCAGTGCGTGCCTGAACACGGGAAAGGCGCGACACTGCTCCCGTCTACCCACATAACAAGGAAACAACAATGACGACCGAACTGACCCTGCTGGCCTGGACCCTTGTGCTGGCGCTGGTCCAGATCATGCTGACGGCCAACCTGCGCACCGCCGAGACCGGCATCCAGTACAACGCCAGCGCCCGCGACGGCGAAGCCCCGCCACCGCGGCCCGTCACGGCGCGTCTGCAGCGGGCGCAGGCCAATCTGTTCGAGACGCTGCCGCTGTTCATTGGCGCGGTCCTGATTGCGCACGTGTCGGGCAACGAAGGTGACCTCACGCTGTGGGGCTGCTGGATGTATCTGGTCGCGCGCATCGTCTACATCCCGCTGTATGCGGCCGGGATTCCGTACGTGCGTTCGCTCGTGTGGCTCGTGTCGCTGGCCGGTCTGGTGATGGTGCTGGCCGCTGTGCTGACTGGTTGACCTGCATCAAACGCGCGCCTGACATGGCCGCGCGCCGGGCGTATGCTTTTCTCGTCGTGCACCGTTGCACGACCCATACGAACGGAGCCAACCATGTTCAAGACTATCCTGGTGCAGATCGACGGCGGTGCGGGCCAGGCCAGCCGATTGCGCGCGGCGGCAGTGCTGGCCGAGATGCACGGCGCCCACCTCGTCGGCGCTGGCGCCACCGGTATCTCGCTGGCCAACTATGCGGTGCTCAATGGCGGCATGGCCGTGCCACTGTCCGACCGCGCATTCGAAGCGCTGCGCGACGACGTCCGCATCCGGCTTGACGCCTTTATCGAGCAGGCGCAGCGCCTCGGCATCGTCGGCGCCGAAGCGCGCCTGTTCGAGGGCAGCACACACGACGGCCTGCTGCTGCAGTCGCGCTATGCCGATCTGATCGTCGTCAGTCAGCCAGATCCCAACGATCGTTTCGGCGTCGAACACGGCCTGCCGCAAACCCTGGCACTGGGCGGTACACGTCCCGTGCTGGTGGTGCCCACCACCTACGACGGCGCACCAATCGCCAGCAACGTGCTGGTTGGCTGGGATGGGTCGATGCCGGCCCAGCGCGCCATCTGCGCCGCCCTGCCCCTGCTCGCACGCGCCGGCAGCGTCACGCTCGGGCTGATCAACCCTGAACGCCAGTCCGAGCTGCACGGCGACGAACCGGGTGCGGATATGGCGCTGTACCTGGCGCGTCACGGCGTGAAGGTCAATGTCGTCGTCGCCCACACCCGTGCACGGGAGAGCGACGCGCTGATCGACATGGCGGGCGAGGTCCACGCAGGCCTGATGGTAGCGGGCGCCTTTGGCCACAGCCGCTACCGCGAATGGTTCCTGGGCGGCGTCACGCGCGACCTGCTCGGCAGCGCGCCGGTGCCGCTGCTGATTGCGCACTGATTGCGCACTGATTGCGCACTAATTGCGCACTGATCACACCATGGGCTTTCGCCATTATCCGGGCGGTGGGGCGGGCGCCATCGGCGCCGCCATTCGCCATGCCCGGCGCCGCCTGTGCGAGCGCCTGGCGTGTGCGCTCGATCCTGTCCGCACGCCGGACGCTCATTTCGTGCGCGAGTTTCCCGTGCTGGTGGCCCGGGTCGAAGCGGGATTCCGGCACGAAGAAACGGTGATGGAATTGCTCGACTATCACAGCCTGCACGATCACCTGGCCGACAACGCCGTCGTCCTGGCGGCGCTGCACCGCGCCTTGCCGCTGATCGAAGACGGCGACATCGCGCTCGGCCGGCGGCTCGTTGCGGCGCTGCTCGACCTGCTCTCGCTCCATCGCATCTCCACCGACCTCGCACTGGTGACGATGCCTAAAGCGCCCCCCGGGCCGCCAGGGCAGCCACCTGGCGGGGGCACTGAAGCGACGCGACTACTTCAAGCCGTCGCGCTGACGCCGGATCACCTTGCCGGCCACCATAAACGTGCCATCGCCCTTGTAATGCAGCGTTTCCGGATGCCGCGGCCGCGCCGCCGCGCGCGCTGCCACCACTTCCCAGATGAAAAAGTCGTAGCGCTCGACCAGGCTGTCGTCATGCAGCCGGCACTCGAACTGGGCATGGCATTCGCGGATGGATGGCGGCACCACCAGTTCGCTGGACTCCGGCGTCAGGCCGAACGTGGCGAACTTGTCGATGTCGGCACCGGACGTCGAGCCCACGCCCAGCACCGCCTCGAGCTGGCTGCTGGTGGGCAGGTTGATCACGCACTCGCCGCTGGCGCGGATCAGGCTGTGGCTGTGGTTGGCGGACGAGATCACGCAGCCGATCAGGGACGGGCTAAATTCCATCACCGTGTGCCAGCCCATCACCATCACGTCGCGCTCGCCGGCGTGGGCGGATGTGACCAGCACCACCGGTCCCGGCTCCAGGAAACGGCGCACCTCGTGCAGCGGCAGGTCGGGTTTGCGCGCCATCTTATGCTTCGTGCGCCGTGCGCAGTTCTTCGACCAGCAACGCCACGAGCTGCGCCGCCGGCATCGGCCGCGCCAGCGCATACGCCTGCCCGGCCCAGTTCACTGAATAGTCGTCGAGCCCCTGGCTGCTGGCGGCCGCATGCAGCGCCTTGGCGGCGTCGTAGGCAATCGGATAATCGGGCACCGGCGGATGGTCGGGCGCACCGATCTCGCTGAAGAACCGATTGACGATGCCGCGCGCCGGCCGGCCTGAAATCGTCGCCGTCACCGCCGTGCCAAGATCGGGCTGCGCGAGCAGCGCGCGGTGGTGCGCGGATGTATTCGCCTCGGGGCAGGCCAGGAAGGCGGTCCCCATCTGCACGCCACTCGCGCCCAGGCGCAGGCTGGCGGCAATGCCCTGCCCGTCCATGATTCCGCCAGCCGCCACCACCGGAATCCTCACCGCCTTTGCCAGCAGACGCACCAGCGCGAACGTGCCGAGCGCCGGATCGGGCACCGATGGATCGAAGATACCGCGATGCCCGCCTGCCTCGTAGCCTTGTGCGACGACGATGTCGATGCCGGCCGCGTCGATGGCGCGCGCTTCAAACGGGTTGGTGGCGGTGGCCATCAGCACGCAGCCGGCGCCGTGCAGCGCGTCGATCTGCTGCGCGCCAGGCAGGCCGAAATGAAAGCTGACCACGGCCGGGCGCGTGCGCACCAGCACCTCGAGCATGTCGGGGTCGGCCAGAAAGCTGCGGTAGATTTCGCGCAGCGCCGTCGGCGGCGCCTGGCCCGTGCGCGCGAAGTGCGGCGCAAGATGATCCAGCCAGCGCGCCTCGCGCGCCGCGTCAAGCTGCGCCGGCGCATGCGTAAACAGGTTGACGTTGAACGGGCCGCCCGTCAGCGCCTGCAGCGCGGTGATCGTGCTTTCGGCCTGCGCCGCCGTGCCGGCGCCCAGTGCGAGCGAGCCCAGACCCCCGGCATCGGTCACGGCGGCCGCCAGCTGCGGCGTGCCGAAACCGGCCATCGGCGCCTGGATGATCGGATGGCGGATGCCGAGTAGCGAAGTCAGGGTGTTCACGGGCACTCCATGGGCGGTTGAGATTGGTCCACCAGTATAGAGCGTCGTCAGGTACAACGGCTGACGCCCTGCCCTAGCGCGGAATCGACAGCGCCAGCGTTTCCTTCAGTTCTTCCATCACCACATAGCTCTTCGACTGGCCCGCATCGGCCACGTGCAGGATGTCGCCCAGCAGGCGCCGATACTCGGACATCTCGGGGATACGCGCCTTGATCAGGTAATCGAAGTCGCCCGACACCAGGTGGCATTCGAGCACCTCGGGAATGGCCAGCATCGCGCGCCGGAAGCGCTCGAAGGCCTTGTCCGATTTCTGGTGCAGGTTGATTTCGACGAACACCAGGATCTGCATGCCCAGCGCCTGCGGATTGACGCGCGCGTAGTAGCCCATGATCACGCCGTCACGCTCCATGCGCTTGACGCGCTCGATGCAGGGCGTCAGCGACAGCCCGACCTGCTCGGCCAGGTCTTTCATGACGATCCGCGCATCCTGCTGCAGCACCGACAGGATGTGCAGGTCGATGCGGTCGAGGATGCGGTTCGAGGCCTTTTGTACGCGCATGGAGAAACTCCGTAATTTTTGCTGAAAACTGCCGTATTAACAGAAACAATTATCAGGCTTCTGGCGGTACGATGGCAAGCTTTACCAAATCCTGATTCTTTTCGAGGAAATTATGCGTGTCATCGTATTGGGCAGTGGCGTGGTCGGCGTCACCACCGCGTATTACCTGGCCCTGGCCGGGCATGAAGTCACCGTGATCGACCGCCAGCCCGGTCCCGCCCTCGAAACCAGTTTCGCCAATGCCGGCCAGATCTCGCCCGGCTACGCTTCGCCGTGGGCCGCGCCCGGCATTCCGCTGAAAGCCGCGAAATGGCTGTTCCAGCGCCATGCGCCGCTGTCGATCAAGCCCGACGGCACGCTGTTCCAGCTGCAGTGGATGTGGGAGATGTACCGCAACTGCGACCCGGCGCGCTATGCCGTCAACAAGGAGCGCATGGTGCGCCTGGCCGAATACAGCCGCGATTGCATGCGCCAGCTGCGGCGCGACACCGGCATCGCCTACGAAGGCCGCCAGCAAGGCACCGTGCAGCTATTCCGCACGCAGCAGCAGTTCGACAGCGCCGCCAAGGACATCAACGTGCTGCGCGACGCCGGCGTGGCGTACGAAGTGCTACAAGGCGCGCAACTGGCGGCGGCCGAACCGGCGCTGGCCAATGTCGCCCACAAGCTGGTCGGCGGCCTGCGCCTGCCGAACGATGAAACGGGCGACTGCCAGCTGTTTACCACCCGCCTGACCGCGATGGCGCGCGACCTGGGTGTGCGCTTCGAATTCGACACCAAGGTACGCCGCCTGGAACAAGCCGGCGGCGAGATCGCCGGCATCGTCACCGACAAGGGGGTATTGACGGCCGACCGCTACGTGCTGGCCACCGGCAGCCACACGCGCGCGCTGTTGCAGCGCTGGTTCCCGGTGCCCGTGTATCCGATGAAGGGGTACTCGCTGACCGTGCCGATCGTCGACGCAGCGCGCGCGCCCGTCTCGACCATCCTCGACGAAACCTACAAGATCGCCGTGACGCGCTTTGACGACCGCATCCGCGTGGGCGGCATGGCCGAGCTGTCGGGCTTTAACCTCGACCTCAATCCGCGCCGCCGCGAGACGCTCGAACTGGTTGTCAACGACCTGTTCCCCGGCGCCGGCGACACCGCCCAGGCCAGTTTCTGGACCGGCCTGCGCCCGATGACGCCGGACAGCACGCCGATCGTCGGCCCCACGCCGCTGCGCAACCTGTTCCTCAACACGGGCCACGGCACGCTGGGCTGGACCATGGCAGCCGGTTCGGCGACGGTCATCGCCGACCTGGTGGGCGGCAAGACGCCGGCGATCCGCGCCGACGACCTGGCCGTGTTCCGCTATGCCGGCGCGCGCGACGTTTCGCCTGACGCCGAACTGGCGCGGAACTGAGGCAATGCCGTCCGCAACGCGCGCTGGCGCGTATCTCACCGTCGACCTGCACGCGGTGCGGGCCAACTACCGCCATCTGCGCGCGCTCGGCGGCGTCGAATGCGGCGCCGTGCTCAAGGCCGATGCGTATGGCCTGGGCATGGCGCCGGTGGCTGCCGCGCTGGTGGCCGAAGGCTGCCGCACGTTCTTCACGGCGCACCTGGATGAAGGCATTCGCCTGCGCACGCTCCTGCCGGCCGGGACCACCATCTATGTGATGCACGGCGCGATGCCCGGCGCGGCGCGCGACTGCCTGGCGCACGACCTGGTGCCGGTGCTGAACGATCCGGGCCAGCTCGAAGAGTGGCGCGCGCTGGCGCGGGAAACCGGCCGCGTGCTGCCGGCCGCGCTGCAGTTCGACACGGGCATGGCGCGCATGGGCCTGGCCGGCGCGGATGTCGAGCGCCTGCGCCAGGACCCGGCCTGGCTGGATGGCCTGCGCCCGCAACTGGTCATGAGCCACCTGGCCTGCGCCGACGAAGCCCTGCACCCGATCAATGCGCACCAGCGCCAGCGTTTTGACGCTGTGCGCGCGCTGTTTCCCGGCGTGCCGGGCAGCCTGGCCAATTCGTCGGGCGTGTTCCTCGGCCCGGCCTTTCATCACGACCTGCTGCGCCCGGGCGCGGCGCTGTACGGCATCCACCCGCAGCCGGGCGGCGTCAATCCGCTCGCGCAGGCGGTGTCGCTCGCTGCGCGCGTGGTGCAGCTGCGCAGCATCGACGCGGGCGACATCGTCGGCTACGGCGCGCGCTACGTGGCGCCCGGCCCGCGCCGCATCGCCACGATCGCCATCGGCTACGCCGACGGCTGGCTGCGCGCATTGAGCGGCCGCTCGTACGCGTATGTCGATGGCGTTGCCGTGCCCTTCGTCGGCACCGTGTCGATGGACAGCATCACGCTTGACGTGACCGGCGTGCCGGACGAGCGCGTTGCACCGGGCCAGAGCGTCGACCTGCTGTGCGCACAGCAGACGGTGGACGATGTGGCAGCGCAGGCCGGCACGATCGGGTACGAGGTGCTCACGCGCCTGGGCAGCCGTTTCCACCGAGAGTACATCGGCTTGTAACCCGCGGCTTGTAACCCGCG
Organism: Massilia aurea; assembly: GCF_024753205.1. Lineage (GTDB taxonomy): Bacteria > Pseudomonadota > Gammaproteobacteria > Burkholderiales > Burkholderiaceae_D > Telluria > Telluria aurea. Next base: position 741,621 of record NZ_JANUGZ010000001.1, read on the forward strand.
GGGCTTGATCCACCCTCCACCGGTTACACTATTCGCCCGGCGACCCGCCGTATTCTGGTGAAGAGGTAACCCTTGTTTGAAATCAGCCAGCTGCGCTGCTTCGTTGCGGTCGCCGAAGAGCTGCACTTCAGCCGCGCAGCCGAGCGTCTGAACATGACGCAGCCGCCCCTGAGCCGCCAGATCCGCCTGCTCGAACACAGCGTGGGCGTCGCCCTGCTCGAGCGCACCAGCCGCTCCGTCACGCTGACCGCCGCCGGCGCGGCCTTCCTGCCCGAAGCGACACGGATCCTGCGACTGGCGCAGGAAGCCGCGGTCAAGGCGCGCCGCACCGCCAGCGGCGAACAGGGTTCGCTGACCATTGGCTTTAGCGCCGCATCGGGTTACAGCCTGCTGCCAGCTGTCGTGCGCGGCATCCGCCAGGCCTGTCCCCAGGTCGCCCTCAATCTCAAGGAGCTGGTCAGCACGGCGCAGGTCGAAGCGCTGAACGCCGGTGAAATCGACCTTGGCTTGATGCGCCCCCACACCATCAACAGCGAACTGGAAAGCATCCTGATGGTGACCGAATCGCTGATGCTGGCGATCCAGGAAAGCGACGCCCACCTGTGGCCCGAGGCCCCGACGCTGGACTGCTTTCACGGCAAGCCGTTCGTCATGTACTCGCCCTACGAGGCGCGGCCGTTCTACCAGATGCTGAGCGAACGGTTCGCAAAGGCTGGCGTGGTGCCCGACATCGTCGAGCATATCGGCCAGGTGCACACGATGCTGGCCCTCGTTGGCGCCGGCATGGGCGCGGCCCTGATCGCGGAAGGCGCGGCCCGGCTGAAGTTCGAAGGCATCGTCCTGCGCAAGGTGGCCACCGACCCGGTGCACCTGGTGGCTACCTACCGGCGCGACAGCGACAATCCCGTGCTCGCACTACTCAAGCAACAGGTACTGGCGCCGTTCCACCCTGCCTGACCGCGGCATTGATTCAATTCCTGTATTGGTGGCGACAGCCTTTGGATTGATTCGGCATTGATCTCCGCTCTATGATGGACCCAGCCCAAAGCATGCGACTGCTGAAGGCTGCGTACGGATCACATAAGGTCCGACCACATAACAAAGGAGACAGTCTTGAAAACAGCAGCAGCGCTTGTCCTGTTACTGGGCGCCGGCACGGCCCATGCCCAAACGTCCGTCGCGTTCTATGGCCTGGTGGACGCCGCCATCGTCGTCGAGGATGGCGGCACCGCCGGCGGCGTCACCAAGGTCACCAGCGGCGCCGCGGCCGCCTCGCGCTTCGGCCTGCGCGGCGTGGAAGAGCTGGGCGACGGCATGGCCGCCTTCTTCACGCTTGAAGGCGGCACCAAGATCGACACTGGCGAAATCGACGCCGCCGGCACCATCTTCAATCGCCAGGCCTACGTCGGCTTGCGCACCAAGTTCGGCTCGGTGGCGCTCGGGCGCCAGTACACGCCGTATCACACGGCGATGGTCTCGATCGTCGACCCGTTCAACACCGGCTATGCGGGCAGTGCCAAGAGCCTGTTTCCCCACAACGGCACCAATATCCGCACCAGCAACACGATCACCTACGCCACGCAAAAAAAGAACGGCTTCGACGGCGAACTGGCGTACAGCGTGGGCGAGCAAAGCCGCTCGGCCGCGGGCCGCCAGTTCGGCGGCGCGATTGGCTATGCGGCCGGCCCGCTGGCCGTGCGCCTTGTCTACAACAACAAGAACACCGATGTCGCGGCCAATGGCGCCACACCTGCGGTGGACCGGTCGATCGGCCGCAACATCCTGCTCGCAGCCTCGTACAACGCTGGCTGGATCAAGCTGCACTCGGGCATCAGCAGCGACAAGGGCGACAACGCCGCGCCGCTGATCAACCCCAACAACCCGTATGGCGGCGTGCGACCAACGCCGTCAACGGACGGACGCAGCTACCTGCTCGGCATCTCGGCGCCCGTCATGGGCGGCACGCTGCTGGCGTCGGTCCTGCACAAGGATGACCGCACCCGTTTCAACCAGGATGCCAATGCCTGGGGCATCGGCTACCTGTACGCGCTGTCCAAGCGCACCGGCCTGTACGCCGCCTATGGCCACGTCGCCAACCGCAACGGCGCCGGCTACACGGTGGCGAACAATACCGAATCGGGCAGCGGCGACACCGCCTGGAACCTGGGCGTGCGCCACAGCTTCTGAGTCCTGACACCATAACAACGAGGAGACACAATGACGATCCGTACCAAAGTTTCATCCCTGTTCATCGGACTGGCAATTCTAGGTGGCGTGCAGGCAGCAGGTTTTCCAGACAAGGCAATCAATGTCGTCGTGCCGTTCCCGGCGGGCGGCTCCACCGACGCCATCGCGCGCGCCATCGGTCCGAAGGTCAGCGCCAAACTGGGCCAGCCGTGGGTGGTCGATAACCGGCCGGGCGCCACGGGCGCGCTGGGCGGCGGCTACGTCAAGCGCGCGGCGCCCGATGGCTACACGCTGATGGTCGCGTCGATTGGCGTGTATTCGGTCAACCCGCTGCTGCAGAAAACGCTGCCCTACGATCCATCAAAAGACTTCGACTTGCTGACCGTGGCCGTGCAGGCGCCGAACGTGCTGGTGACGAATGCCACGGTGCCGGCCACCACGGTCGCGGACTTCGTCGCCTACCTGAAGAAAAATCCGGACAAGATCACGTTCGCCACGTCCGGCGCCGGCAGCTCGGACCATCTGACGACGGCGCTGTTCTGGCAAAAGACGGGCACCTCGGGCCTGCACGTGCCGTACAAGGGCGGCGCACCGGCGATCACCGACCTGCTGGGCGGCCACGCCAACGCATCCTTCCAGAACATCAACGTCGTGCTCAGCCACATCAAGGCCGGTAAACTCAAGGCCCTGGCCGTCACGGGCAGCAAGCGCTCGGCGGTGCTGCCGAACGTGCCGACGCTGGGCGAAGCCGGCGTCAAGGAAGTCGACGTCTATTCGTGGCAAGGCATTGCGGCGCCGAAGGGCTTGCCGAAAGACATCAAGGCCACGCTGCACGCGACGATCACGGGCGCACTGCACGATCCGCAGATTGCCGCCAAACTGACCGAACAGGGTTTCGAGGTCGTGGCCTCAACGCCCGAGCAATTCGCCAAGTTCCAGGCGCAGGAGCTGGCCCGCTGGCGCGAGGTCATCATCAACGGCAAGATCACGCTGGACTGACGCCAAACCCGTTCAACATTTATTTTCAAGCAGCCCATCATGTCCAATACCTCGGCAAACGCCCCCGTCATCACCAGCCTGCGCGTCGTCCCCGTCGCGGGCCAGGACAGCATGCTCCTGAACCTGAGCGGCGCGCACGGCCCCTGGTTCACCCGCAATATCGTGATCCTGACCGACAGCGTCGGCAATACCGGCCTGGGCGAAGTGCCCGGCGGCGAAAAGATCCGCCAGACCATCGAGGATGCCGGCCCATTCGTCATCGGCGCCACGCTGGGCGACTACAACAAGGTGCTGAACGCGATGCGCAGCGCGTTCGCCGACCGCGACCTGGGTGGCCGCGGCCTGCAGACGTTCGACCTGCGCACGACCATTCACGCCGTCACGGCCGTCGAATCGGCGATGCTCGACCTGCTCGGCCAGTTCATGGGTGTGCCGGTCGCGGCGCTATTGGGCGAAGGCCAGCAGCGCACGGCGGTCGAGATGCTGGGCTACCTGTTCTATGTCGGCGACAGCGGCAAGACGCCGCTGGGCTACCGCAGCGAAGCCGACGCAGTCGATCCCTGGCTGCGCCTGCGCAACGAGCAGGCGCTCACGCCGGAAGCCATCGTGCGTCTGGCCGAAGCGGCGCGCGCGCGCTACGGCTTCAATGACTTCAAGCTCAAGGGCGGCGTGCTGGGCGCCGATGAAGAAATGGAGGCGATCGTCGCACTGCACGAGCGCTTCCCGCAGGCGCGCGTGACGCTCGACCCGAATGGCGGCTGGCTGCTGGCCGACGCCATCCGCGTGTGCCGCGACAAGCACGACATCCTGGCCTATGCCGAAGACCCGTGCGGCGCCGAAAACGGCTACTCGGGCCGCGAAGTGATGGCCGAGTTCCGCCGCGCCACGGGCCTGCGCACGGCCACCAACATGATCGCGACCGACTGGCGCCAGATGGCCCATGCGATCCAGCTGCAGTCAGTGGACATCCCGCTGGCCGACCCGCACTTCTGGACCATGCAGGGCTCGGTGCGGGTGGCCCAGTTGTGCGAGATGTTCGGCCTGACCTGGGGCTCGCACTCGAACAACCACTTCGACATCTCGCTGGCGATGTTCACGCACGTGGGCGCCGCCGCGCCGGGGCGCGTCACGGCCATCGACACCCACTGGATCTGGCAGGATGGCCAGCACCTGACCAGGGAGCCGCTGCGCATCGAAGGCGGCATGGTGCAGGTGCCGGCGCGCCCGGGCCTGGGTATCGAACTCGATGCCGACAAGCTCGAAGCGGCGCACCAGGCCTACAAGAATCTCGGCCTGGGCGCACGCGACGATGCAGTGGCAATGCAGTACCTGATCCGCGACTGGAAGTTCGACAACAAGCGCCCCTGCCTGCTGCGCTGATCAGAACAGCTCACCATTGACAGGCATCGGCACCGCGGTTGAAGGTGCTGCCCGCCTGGGCGCCAGCGGCGCCGGCCACGCCGTCATCGCCTCGGCTGGAAAATGACGCAGAAAACTGTGCGCCACGTCGAGGTCGCGGCTGCCCAGCCAGTCGCGTACCTCGTCGTCGCCCAGCAGCACGAGCGACCGCTTTTCGTCGCCCGGCCGGTGCATGCGGCGCATCAAGGGATGCGTGTCGGCGTTGATCGTGATCTGGGTGAAGGCACTGGTCATGCTGCCGTCGGCTTCCTGCCATTCGCGCCACAGCCCCGCCACCCAGAACAGCGATTTGTCGCGCATGCCGATCGCCGTGCGTTCGGCGCGGCCGCTCTCGTAGCACGGTTCGTAAAACCACAGCATCGGCACTGCGCACAGTTGCAGGCGGCGCCAGGCCGACGCAAACGACCGGCGGGCGACGAGCGATTCGGCGCGCGCGTTCATCGTGTCGAACGGTTTCACGTCAGGCGGAATGTGGCGGCGCGGGACCATGCCGTAGCTCGCCACGCGCGCCTGCGGCGCCAGCCCGGGCGCGGCGCACAGGATCGGCGCATCGTAATCCTTCCACGTTTCTTCGGGCCATTGCCAGTCGCGCGGCAACTGGCTGAACGCGCCGATGCGGCCGTTGAACATCTCGGGCGTCGGGGGATGGTAATTCACGCACATGGCTGTACTCCCAAAATATTTCTTATCGGTAATGATGCGTCACTGCTCAGCGGTACAAGTGTAAAATACCAGCGTCCTTTTTTTAGCATTCTACCCACGATGCCAGCCAGCCTGCCCTTCCTGCCCGAAATCGACGAAACCTCGCGTTTGGTCCTGGCCTACCCCTGGCAAAGCACCGATCTCGGCCCCATCGACGCCTGGCCAACCGTGCTCAAGACGACCGTCGCGCTGATCATGGCCACGCCAACGCCCATCGTCACGCTGTGGGGCCCGGACGGCTACATGATCTATAACGACGCCTACCGGGTGTTCGCGGGCGGGCGCCATCCAATGCTGCTGGGCTCGAAAGTGCGCGAAGGCTGGCCCGAAGTGGCGGCCTTCAACGACAACGTGATGCGCGTCGGCCTGGCGGGCGGCACGCTCAGTTACCGGGATCAGGAACTCACGCTGCACCGCAGCGGCGCGCCCGAGCAGGTCTGGATGAACCTCGATTACTCGCCGATCCGCGACCAGGATGGCGTGATTGCCGGCGTCATGGCGGTCGTGGTCGAGACCTCCAGCAAGGTCAAGGCCGAGCGCCACATCCAGGCCGAGCGCGCGCGCCTGCACACGATGTTCGAGCAGGCGCCGGGCTTCATGTGCCTGCTGGACGGCCCCGAACACCACTACGCGCTCACCAACGACGCCTACCGCACGCTGACCGGCATGCGCGCCCTGCTCGGCATGCCGGTGGCGCAGGCCTTGCCCGAACTGGCCTCGCATGGCCTGGTCGAGCAGCTCGATCGCAGTTTCGCCGATGGCACGGCGTTTCGCGCCGAAGGTGTCGAACTGGTACTGAACAATCCCGGCCAGGACGGGCCGACCAGCACCTTCATCGACGTCGTGCTGCAGCCGCTGCGCGACGCCGATGGCGCCGTGTTCGCCACCTTCGTGCTCGGCAACGACGTCACCGAGCGGGTGCACGCCGAGCGCGCGCTGCGCGCAAGCGAAACGCGCTTTCGCACCTTTGCTCAAGCGATGCCGAACCACGTGTGGGCGGCGCACGATGACGGCAGCGTCGAATGGATCAACGACCGCGTGCGCGAGTACGCCGGCTGCAGCACGTCGCCCGACGATGCGCTGGGCCTGGGCTGGAAGGCCATCGTGCATCCGGACGACATGGAACGCTACCGCGCCGTGTGGCAGGCCAGCGTGGCGACAGGCGCGCCGATCGACGCCGAAATCCGCCTGCGCCGCCACGATGGCCAGTACCGCTGGCACCTGGTGCGCGCCCACCGTTCTCCGGGCGAGGCGGGCGAAGCATCGCTCTGGATCGGCAGCAGCATCGACATCGAAGACCAGAAGCGCGCGGCCGACGCACTGGCCTTGTCCAATGCGAGCCTGGAAGAACGGGTCGAACGCCGCACCGCCGAACGTGACCGCATGTGGCGCCTGTCGAAGGACATCATGCTGGTGGCCGACCTGCACGCCACGCTGTTCGCCGTCAATCCGGCCTTCACGGCCATCCTCGGCTGGACCGAAGCCGAGGTGCTGGGCACGCCGATGCTCGCACTCGTGCATCCCGACGACCGCGCCGTGACGGCGCAGCAGATGGAGGCGCTGCGGGCCGGTGGCCAGGTGTACCGCTTCGAGAACCGCTGGCAGCGCAAGAATGGCTCATGGTGCAACCTGTCGTGGACCGCGTCGCCCGACCTGCAGTACGTGCACGCCGTGGGCCGCGACATCAGCGCCGACCTGGCGCAGATGGACGTCATGCGCCGCACAGAGGCGGCATTGCAGCAGTCGCAGAAGATGGAGACGATCGGCAAACTCACCGGCGGCGTGGCGCACGACTTCAACAACCTGCTGCAGGTCATCGGCGGCAACCTGCAACTCATCGCACGCCGCGCCGACGGCCTACCCGAGATCCAGAAACGCGTCCAGAACGCCATGAGCGGCGTCGAACGGGGCGCCAAGCTGGCCAGCTCGCTGCTGTCGTTCGCGCGGCGCCAGCCGCTCGAACCCAAGGCGGTCAAGATCGGCCGCCTTCTGGGCAATATGGACGACATGATGCGGCGCGCGCTGGGCGAAGAGATCGACATCGAGATGGTGATTTCGGGCGGCCTGTGGACCACCGAGGTCGACCCGGCGCAGCTCGAGAACGCGATCCTGAACCTGGCCATCAACGCGCGCGACGCAATGGAAGGCGCCGGTCGCCTGACGCTCGAAGTGGCCAACGCGGCGCTGGACGCCACCTATTGCCTGGCGCACCCGGAGGTCACGCCCGGCCAGTACGTGATGCTGGCCGTGAGCGACACCGGCAGCGGCATGCCGCAGGAGGTGATCGACCAGGCCTTCGAGCCGTTCTTCTCGACCAAGCCCGAAGGCAAAGGCACGGGCCTGGGCTTGTCGATGGTGTATGGCCTGGTCAAGCAATCGGGCGGCCACGTCAAGATCTACAGCGAGGTCGATGAAGGCACCACGATCAAGATCTACCTGCCCCGCTCCCTGCAGGTCGAGGATCATGCGGGCGAGCCGCTGCTGCAACCGGTCACCGGCGGCCACGAGACGGTGCTGGTGGTCGAGGACGACGAGCAGGTGCGCCTGACGGTGGTCGACATGCTGACCGACCTGGGTTACCGCGTCCTGCGCGCCAACGACGCCAGCGCGGCGCTGACGGTGGTCGACAGCGGCATCCACATCGACCTGCTGTTCACCGATGTCGTGATGCCCGGGCCGCTACGCAGCCCCGAGCTGGCCAAAAAGACGCGCGAACGCTTGCCGAACGTGGCGGTGCTGTTCACGTCGGGCTATACCGAGAATGCCATCGTGCACGGCGGCCGGCTCGACGCCGGCGTCGAACTGCTCGGCAAGCCGTACACGCGCGATAACCTGGCGCGCAAGGTGCGGCACGTGCTGTCGAACCAGCAGCAGAAGAATGCACTGCTGGCGGCCAGTCTGCCGGCCACTGTGGCGGCGCCGGTGACGGCGAAGGCGCGCGTGCTGCTGGTGGAAGATGACGACGCCATCCGTGAGAACACGGCTGAACTGATGCGTTTTCTGGGATACGAGGTGCTGGAAGCGGCCGATGCCGAAGCCGCGCTGGACTTGCTAGACCGGGCGCCCGACATCGTGCTGACCGACCTGCACCTGCCGAACATGCAAGGCGACGAACTGGCCATGAAGGTCAAGGCGCGCCTGCCGCAGACGCGCATCGCGTTTGCCAGCGGGGCCAGTCAGGCCTCCAGCGTTGCGGATGCGATTCTGGCCAAGCCGTACGATGCGCAGCAGCTTGAGGCGTTGCTGGGGCGGCTGGCTTGATGCACAAATAACAAAGGCCCCGCAGGGCCATTGAATCCGTTGGAGGGCGCGCAGCTCAGTGCACCGCGCCCAACTGCTGGCGCAGCGTGACAATGAACTTCTCCTTGTCAAACAGCGTCAGCACGTCCTCGCGCCCGTCGATGCCGGGCACTTCGAGCACTTCGGCGCTGTCCTGGCGCATGTCTTGCGGGCCGTTCACGCGCAGCAGTTGCGGTGACGGGCGGCGCTGGGTGTCCGGCAGCGACAGGATGGTGTCGACGCGGTCGACGATCAGACCGAAACGCTCGCCGTCGTGCTCGAGCACCAGGATGCGGCGCGCTGCATCGGTCGCCGGCGCTGCGGCCAAGAGCGCCATGCCGTACAACAGGCGCAGGTCGATCACGCACACCATCTGCTGGCGTACCTGCAGCATGCCGTGCACGCAAGCCGGCATGCCGGGCGGGCGGGTGACGGCGCCGTTGAAATCGACGATCTCGCGCACCTGGCTGATGTCGGCGGCCCAGCCGGTATCGAGCGAAAACGCCAGGTACACCTGGCGCGCGCCGGTCATCTTGCGGGCAGCGCAGGCGGCGCCGGCTTCTTGTGCGTACAGGCGGCGATGGCCGGCGCAGATGTCGCTCACTTCGGACTCCGAGAATAGATGGTCGTGGGCCAGGAACAGGCTGTCGCCCAGTTCGGCGTTGGGCAGGCAGCCGCGGTACATTGCCCCGCGCGCGGTGCCCAGCAGCGGGATGGGCAGGATGTCGGTGTCGAAGTACGGGCGGATGTCGTCGACCGCATCGACCAGCAGGCCCAGTTGTTCGTCGCCGATGCGTACGATCAGCACGCGCGCATCAGACGGCTCCGACTGCGACGGCCCGCAACCGAGCAACGCGCCGAAGTCGACCACGCCGACGGGCACACCGCGCAGGTTCAGCCAACCCTTGCACAGGCGGCCCACCATCACCGATGGCAGCAGTTCGGGCACGCGCATGATTTCCTGGATCGCTTCCATCGCCAGCGCAAAGCGCAGGCCGCCGACGGTAAACGAGATGCACTTGCGGCCCTGCGCCTGGCGTAAAAAGCGCATGCGCCAGGCGTCGCGCGCCACGCTGGCATGGGCGCGCACCTGGGGCACGTTATCGATCCGCACCAGCGCATCGGCGTCCAGCAGTTGCAGCACGCGCGCGCCATCGGCCAGCGTGATGGTCCCGGCGACAACACCGCGCGCAGCGCCCTGTTGCCATTGCAGGCCGGCGCGTTGCTCGGGCCGCACGCGCAGCACTTCGCCGGTGGCGTCGAACACGAGGCCCACCTGGATGTCGTCGACATCGATGATCACCACGCGCTGCTCGCCCGTCACGCCGGGTGCAGCCGCATCGAAAATGCGGCCCAGATTCAGCAGCGGGATCGCCGCGCCCCGCAGCGTGAAGATGCCCTCCAGGCAGCGCGGCGACAATGGGATCGGCGTGATCCGCGCCGGCATGCCCACCACTTCGCGCACGTTCAGTGCCGGCAGTGCGAACTCCTGGCCGGCCAGGAAGAACGTCCCTATCACTTCCATGCCGGCTGCTTCGCGCAGCACGCGCGCAGCCCCGGCCATCTGTTGTTCGATGGCCGTCACGGCCGCGCCGACATCGCTCATCGTTGCAGTCTCCATATTCATGCCGCCAGCGCCTCCTGTTCGCGCGCGATGCGCACCACGCTGAACGTCTGTTGATCGCAATCGATCGACAGGCGCCGGCCCTGCGAGCCGCCCACGTCCTGGAAGCTCACCTGCAGACCGCGCAGCGACAAATGCGAACGGGCCGCTTCGATATTGCGCGTGCCGACCGCGCCGCCCACCGGGCGCAGGTTCAGCATGCGCGCGCCGCCGGCGATGACGACGTCGACTTCGTCGTACTGCTCGCGCCGCACGCCCATCATCGCCAGCAGCCGCGGCACCGCGGCGCTCACGTAGCGGGCCGAGCCTTCGCCGGCTTCCACACCATCGGGCAGGAAGCAGTGCGCCAGGCCGCAGCGGCCCTGGTTACGCCAGATCATGCCGATCCCGACGCAGGAGCCGAGCAGCGCGGTCAGGACCTGGTGGCCGTGGCCGATCTGCATCTGGCCGGACAAGACATGCGACATCTGGCTCAGGCTTTGCATACTCATGATGGTTCTCCGCCGATACGATATACGTGGGCCTGCTCGAACGCGAACGCGGTCTGCAGGCGGGTGATGGATTCCTGTTCGCCCAGGACCAGGCGGGCGCTTGGTCCCATCGCGGCCCGGGCGCCGGCCAGCACCTGCTGCTGGTGCTCGGCATCGAAATAGATCAGCACATTGCGCAGCATGACGAGGTCGAACGCGGCGCCCCGTGGCGGCCGGCCCAACAGGTTGTGCTGGTCGAAGCGCACGTGCTGCGCGACATCCGGACCGACCTTCACGCCGTCGCCATGCGCGACCAGGTATTTGCGAAACAGGGCCGGACGATCGGCCTCGAAGCGTGCCACGCTGCGGCCGCGGTAGGCGCCGGCGCGCGCCGTGGCCAGCGCCGCATGCGAGATGTCGGTGCCCAGGATCTCGAAACGCAGGCCGGGTGCCTGCGCCTGGTATTCGAGGCAACTCATGGCCAGCGAATAAGCTTCTTCGCCGGTGGCGGCAGCGGCCGACCAGATGCGCAGCGGCGCCGCGCGGCCCTGCGCCGCGAACGCCGGCAGGAACGTCTCCGACAGCCAGGCCCAGACGGCCGGCGTGCGGAAGAACACCGTGTCGTTGGTGGTCACCGAGTCGATGAACGACGTGACCTCGGTGCGGTCGCTGGCCAGGCGCTCGATATAGGCGGCCCACGAGGCGATGCCCAGCGCGCGCAGGCGCGGGAGCAGGCGCCCCTGCAGCAGCACGCGCTTGTGCTCGTTCATCGCGATGCCCGTGTGCTGGCGCACCAGGGCGATCAGGGCGGAGAGATGGTCGTCGCGCAGTTCCATGGCCGTTTCCTCGTGCTTCAGACCACGAAGCGGGCAACAGTGTTGTTCAAATGGGTCGCGTGCTCGTTCAGGCCTTCGGTCGAACGGGCGATGCTGTCGCACGAACCGGCTGACCGCTCGGTTTCCTGGGCGATGTAGAGGATCGCGGCCGAAACTTCCTTGGCCGTGAGCGACTGCTCGCTGGCGCTGTCGGAGATCTCGGCGATCGCCAGCGAGGTCTTGCCGACGCCGCTGGTGATGCGGTCGAACGCTTCGCTGGCCTGGCGCGAGATTTCGCTGCCCTGCGCCACGCGGCGCACCGATTCATTGATCAGCTTCGAGATTTCCTTGGTCGCCTGCGACGAACGCTCGGCCAGCTTGCGCACTTCGTCGGCCACGACCGAGAAGCCCAGGCCGTGTTCACCGGCGCGCGCCGCTTCGATGGCCGCATTGAAGGCGAGCATATTGGTCTGCCCGGCGATCTCGCCGATGACCTTGACGATCTCGCCGATGTCTTCGGACGACTGGTTGATCATCGCCATCGCTTCGATCGAACGGGCAATCGCCTTGGCGCCGATTTCCGCTTCGTCGCGGGTCGACTGGGCCAGGCTGTTGGCTTCCTGCGTGCTGCGGGCGATCGTGTTGATCGAGGCGGTCAGGCCATCGACCGAGGCGTTCATCTGTTCGACCGTCGCGCCCAGCGCCTGGGCGCTGGCGGCCACCGTGTTGGAGCGGTCGGCAATCGTGCGCGACGAGACATTGAGCTTGCCGGCAGCCGAGACGGCGTCGCCGATCACGCCGCGCAGGTCGCCGATCATCTTCATCACGCCGCGGCCCAGTTCGTCGAGGGGCTCGGCGCCGCTCGTGTCGATCGTGCCGGTCAGGTCGCCGGCCGAGGCGCGCGCCACCTGCTCGAGCAGCAGGCCGACCTTGCGGCGCTCATCTTCGGCGCGCTGGACAGCCGCTTCTTCGAGCATCACCTGGGCGGTGATGTCGGTGGCGAACTTGACGACTTTGACCGGCTTGCCGTTGGCGTCGAAGATCGGGTTGTAGGTCGCCTGAATCCACACCGTCTTGCCGTTGTTGCCGTGGCGCTTGTAGCGGCCGGCGTCGAATTCGCCACGATTGAGCTTGCCCCAGAAGCGGCGGTAGGCTGCGCTCGACGCGTATTCGTCGTCGCAGAACACGCGGTGGTGTTCGCCGCGCACGTCTTCCAGCGCGTAGTCGAGCAGGTCGAGGAAATTGGCATTGGCGTCGAGCAGGACGCCGCTCATGTCGAATTCGACCACGGCCTGCGCGCGGCCGATTGCCGACACGAGGCCGGTCGTCTCGGCAGCCCGAACTTTCTCGGCCGTGATGTCAGTAGCGAACTTGATGATCTTGGACACGCGTCCCGAGCTGTCCTTGACCGGATTGTAGGACGCGTTGATCCAGAATTCGCGCCCGCCCTTGGCGATGCGCTTGTATTCGGCGCGGTCTGACTTGCCGGCGCCCAGGTCTTGCCAGAAACGGGCATAGGCCGGTGAATCGATCAGCTCGCGCTCGCAGAACATCGAGTGATGGCGCCCTGCCAGCTCCGCGTCCGTGTAACCCGTCACGCTCAGGAAGTTGTCGTTGGCGCGCAGGATGTTGCCATTCAAATCGAATTCGACGATGGCCTGGGCGCCGTCGAGCGCCGAGTAGATCGCACGCAGGTCTTGCAGCGCGTCAGGCGATTCCAGATAGATCGTTTCCATAAATTCAGTGAGATAGGTGAATAAGGGCGCTGCGGGCGACGACGCAACGGGTGCATGTCTGCATCATCCGTCATTTCACACAAACAGTAAATCCAGCAAAGTCAGAGTATTGATTCTGCCTGATTTATCGTTGCCCTACAACAACAACCTGTCCTGCTACAGATGAGAAGCCCCATTTTTTTGAACGATCAGACATCTTAAGCGCGTGTTCCATATGTTCCCTCCGCGCAACCAAATCAGTCAAAAAGAAATATTTTTCTTGAGAAATTCGGTAAATACGGTAAAATTCCTCACACCAATAATCCAGTAAAAACGAAACCATGATTACTTCCAACCATCTCCGTTTGACTGAAACAAATCCCCTGCTGATGCGCATCGTGATGATCCTGCTGTTCTGGACCACGGTGCTGGCCGGAACGAAGGTGTTCGCTGCCGATGCCCAGGTGGTCGATGTGCGCCTGCAAGCCTTCCAGGTCGTGACGCAGGACAAGGGCGGCGAAAAGCTGGTCCCTGCAACTGAAGCCAATCCTGGCGACACGATCGAATACCAGGTCACCTACCGGAACCACGGCAAGTCGGCCGCAAAGGGAGTAGCAGCGACGCTGCCGGTGCCTGAAGGCGCGATGGTCTACCTCGACGGCAGCGCAGCGCCGAAAGCAGTTCAGGCCAGTCTCGATGGCAAGCAGTTCAGTCCCCTCCCCCTGACCCGCGAAGTGATGCGCAACGGTCGCCGCACCGTCGAGCCGGTACCGCCCGAGCAATACCGTTTTCTGCGCTGGGACCTGGGCGATCTCGCGCCCGGCAAGGCCGCGACTGTGACCTCGCGCATGCGTGTCGCCGTCCCGCCGTCGGCCAGGCTCGCGCGCTCCTGACCCTTTGATGTCCTGACGTTTCGGCGTCGCTCTGCAACACTGCACAAATAGTTGTCTTTTTATTAACATAACAATCCGATCACCCTGTTCGATCCTGACTCACGCAAGTCCCATTACAAGGAAGCAGCCATGAAAACCCATCTCAAGCTCGTCGCCGCAGCAGCGCTGCTGGCAACCGCCAACGGCGCCTACGCCGCCACTGCGGCCGGCACCCAGATCACCAACCAGGCCACCGCCACCTATAACGATTCCACCGGCACCAAGACGGTCCAGTCGAACACCGTGATCACGACCGTGCAGCAGGTTGCCAGCCTGACGATGCCGGCCGGTACCGCCAAAAGCGCCGGCGCCGGCACCTCGGTCACCTACGCCCACAGCGTGACCAACACGGGTAACGGCAGCGATACCTTCGCCCTGTCGCAAATCAATACCGGCACACTGAACATGACCGGCGTCGTGTTCTACGCGGACGCCAACGGTGACGGCGTGGCCGACAACGCTATCCCAATCACCAGCACGGGCCCGCTAACTGCCGGCGCCACCTTCCGCTTCGTGGCCGTCGCCGCGCTGCCGGCCGGCGCCGCCAACGGCACGACCAACGTGCTGACCGTACGCGCTACCAGCGGCTTCAACGGCGCGGTCACCGCCGCCAGCATCGATACCACCACCGTGTCGGCCGCCGCCGTGCTCGACATCACCGCCAATTCGGCCGGCGCCGGCGCACCGGGCGCAGGTCCTGGCGTCGAAGCAGCTGCCGTGGAGACCAAGACCACGACGGCCGGCACGATGACCTCGTTCGTCCTGTTCCTGAACAACACCGGCGGCAGCCCCGACACCTTCAATCTGCAAGCGAGCACCGACGGCACGTTCGGCATGCAAATCCTGCCAGCCGGCTGGACCGTGGTCTTCAAGGACGCCAACGGCGCGGTCATTACCAACGCCACCGTCGCCGCCGGCGCCAATGTGCGCGTGACGGCCGAAGTAACCCCGCCAGCCGGAACCGCGCCAGGCACGACCGACCTGTACTTCCGCGCCATCTCGGGCATCACCGGCGTAGCCGACCGCATCCACGAAGCCGTCACGGTCGCGGCTGCCGATTCGCTCGTCGAGCTGGTCAAGACGCAGGCCCTGGACGCCAACTGCGACGGCACCGCCGATACCGCCTTCAGCAGCGCGCCGATCGTGTCTGGCGCCGTGCCGGGCGCATGCATCCGCTACCAGATCGTCGGCACCAACAAGGGCGCGACCGTCATCAACTCGATGGTCATGACCGACACGATCCCGGCCAACACGACCTATCACGCCGGCGCCCCGGCCAACACGCTGCTGGGTTCGATCCTGGCGCCGGCCGCCGGCTTCGTCGGCAGCGTCTCGGCCAGTGTTGGCATGCTGGCCCCGGGCCAGTCGAACACGATGGCGTTCGGCGTGAAGATCGACTAAGTAGACCAACGTAAACCAACGCAGCGCCGCTCCGGCGGCGCTGCCTTCGAATTCCCAGACTCTCGCGCGCCATGACAACCCTCCTCCGACACCTCGTATTTCTCTGCATGAGCTTTGTCCTGTGGTTGTCCTGCGACGCGGGCGCCGCCATCAACAACCGCGCCAGCGCGACCTTTGTCGGCGCTACCGGCAACAGCATCACCATTGAATCGAATACCGTGCGCGCCGTGCGCCCGGATTCAATCACCTATTTCACCTCGGCCGCCTACAGCCGCGTGGCGCGCGCGACCGAGATCAACGGCAACCTGTTCCTCCAGGTCGATGCCGCCGAATGCAACGTCGACAAAAATGTTGCCGAGCAGGTCAGCGTGACGCTGACCTCCACGCTGACGGGCGACCGGCAAGCCTTCACGGCGCGCGAGACGGGCGCCGACACCGGCGAATACCGCTTCAGCGCCGTCGCCGCAAACCACAGCGAAGACGAAGACCATGAGGACGACGCTGCCGACGGCATCGTTGAAGTGATGAAGAACGACACCCTGCTGGCCAGCGTCGAAGGCTGCGGCAGCGGCATGATCCAGACCGCGATCCTGGTCGACCCGATCGGCATCGTCTACGACAGCCGCAGCAACCTGCCGCTGCCGGGCGCGACCGTGAGCCTGATCGACATCACCGGCGCCGGCAACGGCGGCGCGCCTGGTGGACCGGCCCGCGTGTTCGGCGTGGATGGCGTCACGCCCGCGCCAAGCACCGTCATCACCGATCGCGGTGGCATGTATCAGTTTCCGCTGGTGGCACCGAGCCTGTATCGCCTGCAGGTCACCCCGCCGTCGAACTATGGCTTCCCGTCAAAGCGCGCCATCGGTGAACTGCCGGCCGGCCGCACCACCAACCTGTATGGCTCGTTCGGCGGCGAGTTCATCGTCAGCGAAACCTCGGGCGTGGTCACGATCGACGTGCCGCTCGACCCGATTCCGGGTGTGCTGTACGTGGAAAAGAATGCGTCGCGCGCCGTCGTCGAAGTGGGCGACGTGCTCGACTACACGGTGCGCGTCCACAACACCGCCGAACAGGCGCTGGTGGATGTCGTGGTCGAAGACCGCCTGCCGGCCGGCTTCTCATTCGTGCCGGGCACGCTGCGCATCGATGGTGCGCTCGTGACCGACAAGTTCGAGGACCGCGGCCCGACGCTGCGCATTCCCCTCGATACGCTGGCCGCGAAATCGAACCGCGTGCTGCGCTACCGCGTGCGCATCGGCGGCGGCGCGCTGCAGGGCGACGGCATCAACCGCGCCCAGGCCACCAGCGGCGCTCCGCTGGTGCTGGTCTCCTCGGTGGCCGCGGCCAAAGTCAAGGTCAAAGCGGGCATCTTCAGCAGCAAGGGCTTCATCCTGGGCGACGTGTTCGCCGACTGCAATGTCAATGGCCAGCGCGACCTGGGCGAACCGGGCATCCCCGACGTGCGCATCTACCTCGAAGACGGCAGCTTCTCGCAGACAGATGCCGATGGCCGCTACAGCTTCGCCGACGTTGCCCCGCGCACCCACGTGGCGAAAGTCGACCTGAGCACCATGCTGGCCGGCCCGCTGGCCGTGCTGTCGAACCGCAATGCTGGCGACGCCGGCAGCCGCTTCGTCGACCTGAAAGACGGCGAACTGGCGCGCGCCGATTTCGCGCTGAGCGGCTGCAATCCCGATGTGCTCGAGGCGATCAAGGCCCGGGCTGCCCGCCTGCGCGCCGTGCTGGCCTCGGCCGCCGTGCTGACCGCCCCAAGTCCAGCCGCCGCGAAGGCCGCGCCCGAGCTGGACCTGGCCACGGTCACCAACCGCCTGGGCTTCATCGGCCTGGTCGACGGCGCCATCCTGCCACACGCCCAGCCGACGATCCGCGTCAAGGGCGGCGCCGGTTCGAGCTTTACGCTGCTGGTCGATGGCGTGGCCGTGGACGACAGCCATATCGGCAAGCAGGACACGGTGGCGGCGCAGGCACTCGAGCTGCGCGACTATGTCGGCGTGACCCTGAAACCTGGCCACAACCTGATCGAAGTGCGCGAGACGGACAGCTTCGGCAACCCGCGCGGCAGCAGCGTCGTCGACGTCATCGTGCCGGGCGCCCTGGCGCGCCTGTCGGTCGCCCCGCTGGTCGAATCCGCGCCGGCCGACGGCCGTTCGCTGGCGATGGTCGCCGTGCGCCTCGAAGACGCACAAGGCGTGCTGATCGCCGAACGCACGCCGGTCACTTTGGCCGCCAGCGCCGGCCAGTGGGACCAGCCCGACCTCGATCCACGCGAGCCAGGCCACCAAGTCTTCGTCGAAGGCGGCAGCGCCGAATTCGCGCTGCGCACGGCACCGGACGCCGGTGAAGCCCGCCTGCAGGCCACCAGTGGCCTGCTGCGCGCGAAGAACACGCTGCGCTTCCTGCCAGCCCTGCGCCCGATGGTGGCGGCCGGCGTCGTCGAAGGCGCCTTCAGCCTGAACCGCAGCCGCGGCAATACCGCCACCCCGCAGCGCGATTTCGACGGCTTCGAAGACCGCCTGCGCCACGTGGCAGGGGGTGAGAACGCCAACGCCGGCGCCCGCGCCGCCATGTTCGCCAAGGGCCAGATCGGCGCCGATACGCTGCTGACGATGTCGTACGACTCGGACAAGGACACCGAACCGAAGATGTTCCGCGACATCAACCCGTTTGCCTTTTACCCGACCTACGGCGACGACGCGCGCCGCGGCTTCGAGGCGCAATCGGCCGGCCGCCTGTACGTCAAGGCTGAGCGCAACCGCTCGTACGTGATGTTCGGTGACTTCGTGCCGCCAGGCGTGACCCCGGCGCGCAACCTGGGCGCCTACAACCGCAACCTGACGGGCCTGCGCCAGCACGCCGAACTCGATGGTCTGACAGTCGATTCGTTCCTCAGCTATGACAGCACCCGTCAGATGGTCGAAGAATTCGCCGCCAACGGCACCTCGGGCCCGTTCCTCACCGGCGGCGGCCTGATGGTCATCAACAGCGAGCGCATCGAAATCATCGTGCGTGACCGCGACCAGACCGGCGTGATCCTGTCGCGCCGCGCCCTGGTGCGCTACGTCGACTACGATATCGATCCGCTCAGCGGCCGCATCCTGCTGCGCGCCCCGGTGCCGAGCCTGGACGAAAACCTGAACCCGGTCAGCCTGCGCCTGGCGTACGAAGTCGACCAGAACGGCGCACGCTTCCTGGTCGGCGGTGTCGCCGCCCAGTACCAGATCGGCAGCCATGTCGAAGTCGGCGCCAGCGCCGTCGAAGACCGCAATCCGGCCGCCCCGACCCGCCTGGTGAGCGTCAACGCCAGCGTCAAGCCGGATGAAAAAACCGTCGTCATCGTCGAAGCGGCGCAGATGGAAAAAGCCGGCCTGTCGGGTCGCGCCGCGCGCTTCGACGCCAACCGCACCGACGGCAAGCTCGAGAGCCGCCTGTTCCTGGGCCGCGCCGACGCCAACTTCGACAATCCATCGGCCAACCTGCCGAAGGGCCGTACCGAAGGCGGCGCCAATGTGCGCTACCGCTTCACCGAGCGCACCAGCGTCGGCCTGGAAGGCCTGCACACCGCCGACCTGACCACCGACGCCACCCGCAACGGCGTGCAGCTCTTTGCCGGCTACGCGTTCGAGAACGGCCTGCAAGCCGAAGTCGGCATGCGCCATTCCCGTGAAGAAGGCGGCGCCGGCGTCATCGTGGCCCAGCCCGACCTGACCAGCGTGCGCGCCAAGCTGGGCATGCAGATCCCTGGCCTGCCGCAGGCCGGTGTGTTCGTCGAAGGCGAACAGGATATCCACGACAATGGCCGCCGCATGGTGGCACTGGGCGGCGACTACCGCTTCGCCGGCGGCAGCCGCGTGTATGGCCGCCATGAACTGATCAGCAGCCTGGGTTCCACCTATGCGCTGAACCAGGGCCAGCAGCGCCACGCCACCGTGTTCGGTGTCGACACCGACTACATGCACGACGGCCGCGTGTTCTCGGAATACCGCGCTGGCGGCACCTCGCCAGCGGGCACCGTGACCGGCGAGCGCCAGGCCGAAGCAGCCCTGGGCCTGCGCAACCTGTGGACGCTGGGCGACGGCGTGCGCGCCAACACCAGCTTCGAGCGCGTCAAGGTGCTCTCGGGCGCCAGCAACAACGAAGCCATCGCGCTGACCGGCGCCATTGAAGTAAGCCGGCATCCGACCTGGACCGGCAACGCCCGTCTCGAACTGCGCCACGGCGCCGACAGCGATGGCCTCCTCTCGACGCTGGGCCTGGCCTACAAGATCGACGACAGCTGGACCTTCCTGGGCAAGAACACGCTGGCCGCCACCCGCTCGAATGCCAGCAAGGCCATGCGCGTGACCGAACTGCTGCAAAGCGGCGTGGCCTACCGCGCGCTGCAGTCGATCGGTATGAACGGCCTGGCCAAGTACGAGTACAAGCTCGAACGCGACGACGGCCTGGCTGACCTCAAGCGCGCCGTGCACGCCGTCTCGGTCGGCGCCAACTGGCAGCTGCGCCTTGATACCACCGTCAGCGCCCGCTACGCCGCCAAGATGGCGATGGACCAGTCGAGCGGCCTGTCGAACCGTACGGTCAGCCACCTGGTGGCCGGCCGCGTGACCCACGAGATCAATGCCGACTGGGACATCGGCGCCACCGCGCAGATGCTGATGGACCGCGACACGCGTGGCCGCCAGTACGCCGCCGGCATCGAGGCAGGCTACCAGCTGCAACGCAATATGTGGGTCTCGGCCGGCTACAACCTGCTCGGCTTCAAGGAACGCGACCTGGCCGGCGCCGACGCCACCGCCAGGGGCGTGTACTTCCGGGTGCGCATGAAGTTCGACGAGAACACGCTGCAAGGCCTGCTCACGGGCGACCTGCTCAAGTAATCAAGGATACCGACATGACTTTCGCACTGCTCTCGTCCCGCCTGCGCCACGCCTGGCTGCGCGCCTTTCTCGCCATCGTGTGCCTGCTCGGCGCCCTGCCCGCCATGGCCGACTGCACGGTGACCGGCGCCTGCATCACCGCCGGCCCGCGCCTGGCCAGCGTCGACACCGGCAAGAGCGCCCTGCTCGGCCCGCTGCTGGGCGGCATGCTTGGCACCGGCACGTCGCTCAATGCCGTTGACTGGAACGCGCTGGCCGGCGGCAACCTGAACCTGCTGAATTTCCTGAACGTGCTCAAGACCGACCTGGGCGTATCGACCCCGGCGCAGGCACTGAGCACCAACGTCACGCTGGTGCAGATCGCCAACGCGCTGGCAGTCGAGGCGCAGGCCGAGGCCAAGCCGCAGCTGGCCGGTGCGTTGTCCAGCCTGGCCTCGCAACTCAATGGCGTGGGCGGCACCGTGCGCCTGGGCGACCTGCTCAAGGTCACGGCCGACACAGGGTCGCTCGGCACCAGCACGGTCAATGCGCTCGACATGTTCACCGGCCTGGTCCAGCTGTACAACCGCCGCAACGTGCTGACCACGCCGCAGCCGGTCGGCATCTCGGGCGGCCTGCTGGGCGCAACGGGCGTGGTCAACAACCTGCAACTGTATGCGCAGGTGATCGAGCCGCCGGTGTACGTGTGCGGCCCGACCGGCTCGACCTTCCATTCGGCCGCGATCCGCCTCAAGCTCAAGATGGACCTGGTGTCGCTGACGCCGGCCACCAATTCGCTGGTCGGCGTGGGGCTGCTGCAAAGCGCGTCGGTGGGCATCGGCAAGCTGGATGTGTACGTGGAAGTCGCGCGCGGCCAGGGCAGCTTGAGCGCCGTGGACGCCGCTAACCGGGCCGTCACGCTGCAGGTGGCGCCGGGCGTGTCCGACATCTTCATCGGCAAGATCGACGACAGCGTGTTCTTCAACCGCAGCCGCGTGATTCTTGATTCGGACGTCGACTTCGGCACCATCGGTTCGCTGCGGGCCGCCGCGCTGGGACTGTTGCCGGTCGATATTGCACTCGACATCAAGAGCATCGTGCGTGGCCAGGCGCCATTTTCGACGAGCGTGACGATGTCGGGCACCTTCCCGCAGACGCGCACCGTGACCTCGAGCACGACCTTCATTACCAACGCGGCCAACAGCCTGGCGACGAACCTGCAGATCCGCAGCATGCCGGCCCTGGGGCTGTTGCAGGGCGCGGTCGAACCGCTCGTCAAGACGCTGGTGAAGGGCGTGGTCACGCCACTGCTTGCGCCGGCGCTGGCTGGGGTGGCCGATCCGCTGCTCGATCTGCTCGGCATCGGCCTGGGCGAAATCGTCGTCACGGTCGAAGGCATTTGCCAGACCTGCGACGACTTCAAGCTGACCAAGGCAGTGGACAAGGCCAATGCCACGCCGGGCAGCACGATCCTGTATACGATCACGTTCGAGAACAACGGCACCACCACGCTGACGCAACTGAAAATCGAAGACACCACGCCGGCCTTCACGACCTATGCCGACAGCGGCTGCGGCACCCTGCCTTCTGGCCTGGCCTGCGCGGTGGCGGCCAAACCCGAGGTGGGCGCAAACGGCAAGATCGAGTGGGGCATCACCGGTACGCTGGCGCCGGGGGCCAGTGGCACTGTCACCGTGACGGTAAAGCTACAATAGCGTCCCATTGTTCACGACCGACAGTTACAATACAGAAACGGGTTATCACGTTTCACTATCGTAATTTGTGATAATTTGATAGATTGTTGACTTGCCTATGTGTATTCGTTACGCATCCAGGTGGCTTGATCCGGTTGTTTTCGATGCGTTGTTGCTCTGACGACACGCAATCGGGTGGATCATCGGCCCCCGGTCGGGAGGCTTTTAACCACCTGCACAATTCTATTTCATGATATCGCACAGCAGTCCGGCGCCGGCGCCGACCGACCCCGCTTCCGCAGAAGTCTGCTCGACCAAGGAGGCCGCGAGCCTGCTTGGCGTATCGCACCGGACCGTGCAACTCTGGGTCGAAAGCGGCGTTCTGCAAGCCTGGAAAACCGCCGGCGGCCACCGCCGTATCCTGCTCACGTCGGTACATCGCCTGGTAGCACAGCGCAATCACGCAGTCACCGGCGGTCAACCTGCACCGGCGCCCCCTGCCAGGCCGACGCCTGCCGGCCGGCGCATCGTGATGGCCGACGACGACGCGACCCTGCTGCGCCTGTACGAGCTGGAAATGTCGGGCTGGGGCCTCGACGCTCAGCTGATCAAGGCGCGCGACGGCTTCGATGCGCTGATCCGGATCGGCGAAGCGCGACCCGACCTGTTGATCAGCGACTTGAATATGCCGGGCATGGATGGTTTCCGCATGGTACGTACACTGCGCGCTGACCCGCGCTATGGCAATATGGCAATCATCGTCATCAGCGGCCTCGATCCTGCAACCATCAAGTCGATGGGCCTGCCCGATGACATCCCGGTATTCGCCAAACCGGTGCGCTTCCCCGAACTGCGCGCCCGGATCGAACGCATCTTCAGTGACATCGACGGGGCGGCTGCCCGCGACTGACAGGACCGACATCATGCATTCCGAGCCGGACCGACACCCCCTGGTTGCCCCGACTTTGCCTGCGCCGCAATCCATCCCCCAGTCCGACCAGGCCCGCGTGCGCGCGCTGCACGAACTCGCCCTGCTCGACACCCCGCCCGAAGAACGGTTCGACCGCATCACGCGCCTGGCCTGCCGCCTGCTCGGCGTGCCCATTTCGCTGATCGCGCTGGTCGACGCCGACCGCCAGTGGTTCAAGTCGCGCGTGGGCATCGATCTGCACGAAACCACGCGCGTGACCTCGTTCTGCACCCACACGATCGAGCACGAAAATGGCCTGGTGATCGACGACGCGCGCCTCGATCCCCGCTTTGCCCACAACCCGTTCGTCACCGGTGCGCCGGACGTGCGCTTCTATGCCGGCATTCCGCTGGCCGCGCCGGACGGCAGCCGGGTCGGCGCGCTGTGCGTGATCGATCGCGAGGTGCGCCATTTCGATGACGAGCAGATGGCCACGCTGCGCGACCTGGCCGCCATTGCGGGCGACGAATTGCGCGCGCGGCCGGCAGGCCGCCCCGCGCCCGAAGGCTGGGAAAAGGCGCTGGTGGCCCACCTGCCCGACGGCATCCTGATGCTCAATGCGCAAGGCAATATCGTGGCCGCGAACCCGGCCGCCGAAAGGCTGTTCGGCGCATCCGGCCCGCTGCTGGCCGGGCGCCCGCTGCGCGAACTGATGGACGAAGACCTGCTGCGCCTGCGCCGCACGGGCCAGTTGCGCGAAGGCGCGCGTTACGAGGCACTGGCGCGGCGCCTGGACGGCAGCCGCTTCCCGGTCGAGTTTTCGTATTGCCGCATGATGTGGGCGGCGCGCCCGAAGTTTGCCGTGACGGTGCGCGACATTTCGCAGCGGCGCGCCGCCGAAGAGCACAACCGCGCCACCGACGAACGGCGCCGGCGCCACTTCGCCACCGCCACCCACGAGCTGCGTACGCCGATGTCGAGCGTGCTGGGCTTTTCGGAACTGCTGCTCAAGCGCGAATTCGATCCCGCCGTCAGCCGTGAACTGGTCGAGATCATCCACCGCGAATCCGGCCGCCTGGTCAGCCTGGTGAACCAGCTGCTCGACCTGGCGCGGATCGAAGCGGGCGGGCGGGACGAACTGAAGATCGACGCCGTCCCAGTGGACGATCTGGTGAGCAGGACGCTGGCATCCCTCGAGGGCCTCGGCCAGGCACACCGCGTCAGCACCGACATCGCACCTGGCCTGCCGCCACTGGCCGCCGACGCCCAGAAGATGCAGCAGGCGCTGACCAATATCGTCAGCAACAGCATCAAGTATTCGGCCCCCGGCACGCCGATTTTACTGCGCGCCGCGCCCGAACAGTGGGGCGAACGGCCGATGGTGGCGATCCGCGTGCGCGACCGCGGCATCGGCATGACGCCCCAGCAGCAGGCCCAGGTCTTCGACGCCTTTTACCGCGTCGACAGCGACACGGCGGCGCCGGGCAGCGGCCTGGGGCTGACGATCCTCAAGGAGATCGTCGATCTGCACGGCGGGCGCATCGCGCTCCAATCCGAAGCCGGCGTCGGCACAGAAGTCACCCTCTATCTGCCGGTGGCCCATACCGATGACGGGCCAGCATCGGCCCGTCGGTAAGGCTGGTGTTGCAAGTGCCCATCAGTGCCGACGAGACCTTCCGGTTTGCCTTGACAGTCCAATCCGAACCGGTAAAATCAGCAAATATGAAAATTGCCGAGCGTCAAGAAAATACTGAGCCCGCCTGTGACCGGTCGGCCTTCTGCACCACCCGGCAAGCGGCCGAGCGGATCGGTGTCTCGCACCGCACGGTGCAGATGTGGGTCGAGAATGGCGCGCTGCAGGCATGGAAGACGGCGGGCGGCCATCGCCGCATCACCAATGCCTCGGTCGAGCGCCTGCTCGACGGGCGTCGCGCCGTGCTTGCCCCACCGCCCGCCATGGCGAGCAGCGCCCGCCCGATCCTGCCGCTGGGCGCCGCGCGCACTGTGCTGATTGTCGATGACGACGCAACGCTGCTGCGCCTGTACGAACTGGAAATCGAAACCTGGGGTATGGATCTCTCAGTGCGCAAGGCGAGCAACGGCTTTGAGGCCATGATGTGCATCGGCCAGGCGCGCCCCGATATCCTGGTGAGCGACCTGCGCATGCCCGGCATGGACGGCTTCGGCATGATCCGCAGCCTGCGCGACAATCCGGCCACCGCGTCGATGCCGATGGTGGTCATCAGCGGCATGGACAAGCCGACCGTACTGGCCATGGGCCTGCCCGACGATGTACCTTACCTGACCAAGCCGGCGCCGCTCGCGGCCCTGCGCGCCGCAGTGACATCGGCGCTACCACCG
The DNA here is from genome assembly GCF_024753205.1 of Massilia aurea. Taxonomy (GTDB): domain Bacteria; phylum Pseudomonadota; class Gammaproteobacteria; order Burkholderiales; family Burkholderiaceae_D; genus Telluria; species Telluria aurea. Next base: position 767,003 of record NZ_JANUGZ010000001.1, read on the forward strand.
GCGCCCTGATCCATCCGCAGGACCCCATAATGAACGAGACGCCGACAAACCTCCACCCCACTCCTGGTTCTGCCCCCCTGCCCCCGGACGAAGCCCGGCGCCACGCGGTGCTGCTCGACCTGAATCTGCTCGACACGCCGCCGCAAGCCTCGTTCGACCGCATCACGCGCATGGCCACGCACCTGTTTAAGGTGCCGATCGCGCTCGTGAGCCTGGTCGACACCGACCGCCAGTGGTTCAAGTCGCGCGTGGGCGTGACGCTGACCGAGACCCCGCGCTCGGTGTCATTTTGCGCGCACGCCATCCTGCAGGACGACGTGATGGTGGTGCGCGACGCCCGCGCCGACGCGCGCTTTGCCGACAATCCGCTGGTGCGCGGCGAGACGGCGGCGCGCTTCTACGCCGGTTCGCCGATCGACGTCGGGGACGGCATGCGGATTGGCACGCTGTGCATCATCGACAGCGTACCGCGTGAATTTTCCGACGCCGACCGCGCGATGCTGCGCGACCTGGCCGGCATGGTGGCGGGGGAAATCGCCACCATCGAGCTGCGCGCCGCCTGCGAGCGTGAACGCAGCAGCGCGCGCGCACTGCGCACGCTGCTCGAACACCTGCCCGACGCCGTGCTGCTGCTCGACGCCGGGGGCCGGATCCTGTCGTGCAATCCCGCCGCCGAGCAGTTGTTCGGGGCGCCCAGCCGCGCGCTGGCGGACCACCCGTCGGCTCTGCTGATCGGCATGGCGCCGCAGGTCGTCTCGCGCCGCGAGGGCAATGCCCGCCGGATCGATGGCAGCAGCTTTGCCGCCGAAATATCGATTGCCGAAATGACGCTCGACGAACATGTACACCTGGTGGCCACCGTGCGCGACATGGACGGCCTGCGCGCGGAACGCGAACGGGTGCGCGCCGCCAACCAGCGGCGTCACGATTACTTCCGCACCGCCAGCCACGAATTGCGCACGCCGATGGCCAGCATCCTCGGGTTTTCGGAGTTGCTCCTCAAGCGCGAGTTCGACCCGACCACCGGGCGCGAGCTGATCGACATCATCCACCGCCAGGCCACGCGCCTGATCGGCCTGGTGAATCAGATGCTCGACCTGGCGCGCATCGATGCCGGCGGCGCGGCCCAGCTGCAACCAACCTTGCTCGACCTGGCCGACATGATGGCCAAGATCCAGGGCGCGCTGGCCAACGACGCGCACGCCGCACGGATCGCGCTGGCCGTGGCGCCCGGCCTGCCGCCCGTGACGGCCGACGCCGCGCGCGTGCAGCAGGCGCTGGGTAATATCGTCAACAATGCGCTGGCCTACTCGGCGCCGGACAGCATCGTCGATATCAGCATCTCGCAGCAGGAACGCGCCGGGCAAGCCGGCGCCGCAGTGCGGGTGCGCGACCAGGGCGTGGGCATGACGCCCGAGCAGCGCAAACAGGTGTATGACGCCTTCTGGCGCGCCAACGCCCTGCCCGACGTGCCTGGCAACGGCCTGGGCATGACCATCGTGCGCGAGATCGTGACCGCGCATGGCGGCGTGATCGAGATCGTGTCGGCGCCGGGGGATGGGACTGAGGTTGCGTTGTGGTTGCCGGCGGGTGCTGGTGTTGGCGATGCAGCAGCTGTCTGATGCGCCCGATTCTGGTGGGCGATGGCCAGGCCGGCCTGCGATGGCTGACTGGTTCCTGCGTTTTTACACTGCCTGCGCCAATAGCAGTCGTTAACTGAATCAATACATCAGGTTTCTTACAAGCGTCAGTCAATTTCATGAACAGCGTTGGATTTTGCCTCGCCAAAAAGCAGCTCGAGAAATTATATAAGCGCTTATGCAAATGCGTGTATTATCAAAAGATGAAACAAGGACTCGGCACCAAGTTGCGCCATCTTATCGAGCTGCTCGACGGCGCAGTAGCTGCTTCCTATACGGAGGCCGGCCTGAATTACCGCCCGCGCTATACCCCCGTCATGCGAGCACTGGCGGTACGTGAGCCGCGCACTATTGGCGACATTGCCGCAAGTGCTGGCATCACGCAGCCGGCGGCAACGCAGACCCTTGCGTTGATGCTGAAGGAAGAGCTTGTTATCCGCATGTCATCCGAAGATGGACGGCAAAAGCTGATCGGGTTGTCGGAGCGAGGGCGCGCGCTGCTGCCGCAACTGCAGCACTGCTGGGCGGCGACGACTGCGGCCGCTGCGACGCTGGATGCAGATCTGGCATACCCGCTGTCGGAAGTATTGGCGCAAGCAATTGCTGCACTGGAAGCACGACCGTTCGGCGCACGGATCCATGCCGCGCGCGAGCGAACCAACCACGAGGAGCCGTCATGAGTACCCAGCAATATGCCGTACCGTCCGCACTTCCGCTGCGCACCCGCATCCTGCGATATCCTTTGATCCTGGCGATCGTGGGCATCCTGGCGACAATCGTGCCGATGTTTGTCACGCTGGGCCTTACCGAAATCGTGCCGAAACCGCTGCGCCTCGGCTGGCCCATGCTGCTGTCGGCTGCAGTCGCGGTAGCTGGCTATCGCTGGTTTGTCATGCGTCTGGAACGCCGCCCGGTCACTGAGCTGGCTCTGGCTGGTGCGGGACGTGAACTATGGCGCGGACTCGGCATCGGCGTACTGCTCGTCCTGGCGACGTATTCGGTGTTGCTGGCCAGTGGCGCCTTCAGCATCACTGGTGCAGTAGCGCCAGGCGTGCTGCTGAAGCCTTTTCCTGAACAAGTCATGGTGGCCATCTTCGAAGAGATTGTGTTCCGCGCCATTGTCTTTGGCATGCTGCAGAAATTCTGGGGCACGAAAATTGCGTTGGGGGTGTCGACCGTGATTTTTGTGGTCGCCCACATGCCGAACGAAGGTTTCAGCGTGCTGGGCGCGGCGATGACGGCGGCGGCATCGCTTGCCCTCTCCGGCGCCTATCTGCTCTCTGGCCGTCTGTGGCTGCCGATCGGCCTGCATTTCGCATGGAATTTCTTGTGTGATGCCGTGTTCGCAGTCTCTGTCTCCGGCCACCCCGCTCGCGGCTGGCTTCAGGTCTCCACAAGCGGTCCAGCATGGCTGTCCGGCGGGGATTACGGCATTGAAGGTTCCATCGTCACCGGTATCACCTGGTCCATGGCTGCCATCGCGCTGCTCGCGATCGCATACCGACGCGGTCACTGGCGCTGAGGCTGAGGCTGACAGCGCCAACATTAACGATATTTAACGAATTAGCCACCCCCGTTTAAGCCTGCGCCGGGCATAGTCGAAGGTAGGGAACAATACGCTCTCCACCTTGCAAACGGATCCGACACCCATGCCCTCGATGACCCTTCCGCGCCGCCCGGCGCTGGCGACCGCCATAACGGCCGCCGCGCTGCTCTCCGCCTGCGGCAAAGACCCCAAGCCTGCCCCGCCTGCGGTGCCCGAAGTCGCCATACTGACCATGGCAACCACGAACGTCGCGCTGAACATCGCCCTGCCCGGCCGCACAGCGCCGTTCCTGCTGGCCGAGGTCCGGGCGCGGGTCGACGGTATCGTGCAGGAGCGCCGCTTTACCGAAGGCGCCGACGTGCGCAAGGGCGAGGCGCTGTACCTGATCGATCCGGCGCCGTACCGCGCCGCCGTCAAGAGCGCCGAAGCCGAGCTGCAACGGGCGCAGGCGACGCTGGCCAGCAATGTGTCGCAACTGAATCGCAACCGCGTACTGGTGAAGGAAAATGCGGTCAGCAAGCAGGAATTCGAAACCACCGAAGCAGCGCAACTCGAAGCGGCGGCCGATGTCGCCGCCGCCAAGGCTGCCCTTGAGGTGGCCCGCATCAACCTTGGCTACACCACCGTGACCGCACCGATCGCGGGCCGCAGCAGTGCGTCGGCCGTGACCCAGGGCGCGTATGTGCAAGGCAGCGCCGCCACCTTGATGACGACTATCCAGCAGATCGATCCGATGTACGTCGACCTGCAGCAATCGAGCAGCGAAGGCCTGGCGCTGCGGCGCGAGATCGCCGCTGGCCGCGTGCGCATGGAAGGCACCGATGCGGCCAAGGTCAGCCTGCAACTGGAAGACGGCAGTACTTACAGCCGCAGCGGCACGCTCGCGTTTTCCGGCGTGACGGTCGACCAGGCCACCGGCTCGGTCACGCTGCGCGCGCGCTTCCCGAACCCCGACAAGCTGCTGTTGCCAGGCATGTTCGTGCGCGCGAGCGTCAGCCAGGGTGTGCGTCAGGGGGTCATGCGCGTGCCCGCGACCGCCGTGACGCGCACGCCGCAAGGCACAGCCACCGTGATGATCGTTGGCCAGGACAACAAGGTGGCGCTGCGCACCGTGCGCACCGGCACGCTGGTCGATGGGTTCTGGCTCGTCGACGACGGCTTGAAGGCCGGCGAACGCGTGATCGTCAGCGGCGTGCAGAAGCTGCGGCCCGGCACCGTGGTCAAGGTCGCCACCGCACCAGCAGCGCCAGCAGCGGCACCAGCGGCACCAGCGGCCACGGCGCCTGCCGCAGCCACCGCCGCGCGCCAGGAATAAACCAAGATGCCAAAGTACTTCATCAACCGTCCGATCTTCGCGATCGTCATTTCGCTGCTCATCATGCTGATCGGCGGCATCGCGCTGCTCAAGATGCCGATCGAGCAGTATCCGCCGGTCTCGCCACCTTCGGTGCAGATCCAGGCGACCTTCCCCGGCGCATCGGCCGAGACCATGCAGAACACCGTGATCCAGGTGATCGAGCAGCAGATGACGGCGATCGACAACCTGCTGTACATGCAGTCGACCAGCGACGACACGGGCCAGTCGACGACGTCGCTGACGTTCGCCGCCGGCACCGATCCCGACATCGCCCAGGTCCAGGTGCAGAACAAGCTGCAGGCGGCGGTCCCGCGCCTGCCGAGCGAGGTCCAGCAATCGGGCCTGCGCGTGACCAAGTCGACGTCCGACTTCCTGATGGTGGCGGCGTTCGTTTCGGACGACGACAGCATGACGAAGTTCGACATCGCCAACTACGTGGCCTCGAATATCCAGGACCCGCTCTCGCGCATGCCGGGTGTGGGCAGCATGAACCTGTTCGGCACCCAGTACGCGATGCGCATCTGGCTCGACCCGGTCAAGCTGACGAGTTTTGCACTGACGCCGCTCGACGTGACGGACGCGATCCGCGCGCAGAACGTGCAGATCTCGGGCGGCCAGCTGGGTGGCACACCGGCGGTCCAGGGCCAGACCCTGAGCGCCACCATCAACCAGGCGACCATGCTGCGCACGCCCGAGGAATTCAAGCGCATCCTGGTCAAGGTCCAGCCGGACGGCTCGTCGGTGCGCATCGGCGACGTCGCACGCGTGGCGCTGGGGCCTGAAAACTACAACGTCGACGTGCGCTACAACGGCAAGTCGGCGTCGGGCCTGGGCATCCAGCTCGCCCCGAACGCCAATGCGCTCGATACCGCAGAAGCCGTGCGCGCACGCCTGAAGGAGCTGGGCGAATTCTTCCCGCCCGGCCTGCGCACCGTGTATCCGAACGACGTCACGCCCTTCATCGAAACGTCGATCAAGGGCGTGACCCACACGCTGATTGAGGGCATCGTGCTGGTGTTCCTGGTGATGTACCTGTTCCTGCAAAACTTCCGCGCCACCCTGATCCCGTCGATCACGGTGCCGGTGGTGTTGCTGGGGACCTTCGGCATCATGTCCGCGCTGGGCTTTACCATCAATACGCTGTCGATGTTCGGCCTCGTGCTGTCCATTGGCCTCTTGGTCGACGATGCGATCGTGGTGGTGGAGAACGTCGAGCGCGTGATGCACGAAGACGGCTTGGCGCCGAAAGAAGCGACGATCAAGGCCATGAGCCAGATCACCAGCGCGCTGATCGGCGTGGCCCTCGTGCTGTCGGCCGTGTTCGTGCCGGTGGCCTTCTCGAGCGGCACGGTGGGCGCGATCTACCGCGAATTCTCGCTGACGGTCGTGGCCTCGATGCTGCTGTCGGCGTTCATCGCGCTCACGCTCACACCGGCGCTGTGCGCCACGATGCTCAAGCCGGTCGACCCGGAACACCATGAAAAGAAGGGTTTCTTCGGCTGGTTCAACCGCTCATTCGATGCAACCCGCGACCGCTACCTGGGCGGCGTGACCCGCATCCTGGGCCGGCGCGCGCTGTGGATGGTGGTGTACCTGGTGCTGGTCGGCGCCGTGATCGCCCTCTTCATGCGCCTGCCAGGCGGCTTCCTGCCGAAGGAAGACCAGGGCTATATGTTCGTCCAGGTGCAGACACCGGCCGGCAGCACGCAGGAAACGACGGGCCGCGTGCTGGAAGAAATCAGCCAGTACCTGCTGAAAGAAGAATCGGCAGTGGTGGAAGCCACCTTCATGACCAATGGCGCGAGCCAGCCGCAGCGCGGCCAGAACCAGGGCCGCCTGTTCGTGCGCCTGAAGACGTGGGACGAGCGCAAGGACGAGGCGCTGGGTGTGTCGGCGCTGGCCAACCGCATCGCAGCGCGCTACGCCAATTACCAGGGCGCGACCATCAACACGGTCGAACCGCCATCGATCCGCGGCCTGGGCTCGGCCAACGGCTTCTCGCTGCAGCTGCAGGATCGCGGTGGTCTGGGGCACGACGCGCTGGCCAAGGCGCGCGACCAGCTGCTCGAGCTGGCGCGCAAGGAACCGAACCTGCAGCGCGTGCGTTTCACGGGCCAGGCCGACAACGCCACCTACAAGATCGACATCGACCGCGAAAAGGCCGCCGCGCTGGGCGTGAACCTGACCGAAGTCGACCAGACCTTCTCGACGGCCTGGGGCTCGCGCTACATCAACAACTTCCTCGACACGGACAACCGCATCAAGCGCGTGTACGTGCAAGCCGATGCCCAGTTCCGCATGAACCCGGACGACATCAAGCTGCTGTATGCGCGCAACGGCGCCGGCGAGATGGTGCCGTTTTCGAGCTTCGCCAGTGCGCGCTGGGCCTGGGGTTCGCCGGCGATGGCGCGCTACAACGGCATCGAGTCGGCCGAAATCCTTGGCCAGCCGGCGCCGGGCTTCAGCTCCGGCGAGGCGATGGCGATCATGGAGCGCCTGGTGGGCGAACTCCCGGAAGGCATCGGCTTCGAGTGGAGCGGCATCTCGCTGCAGGAATCGCAGGCCGGCTCGCAGGCGCCGCTGCTGTATGCGCTGTCGATCCTGGTCGTGTTCCTGTGCCTGGCCGCGCTGTATGAAAGCTGGGCGATTCCGATCTCGGTCATCATGGTGGTGCCGGTCGGTATCCTCGGGGCCCTGAGCGCGGCGACGGCCTTCGGCATGGAGAACGACGTGTTCTTCCAGGTAGGCCTCTTGACCACGATCGGCCTGTCGGCCAAGAACGCGATCCTGATCGTCGAATTCGCACGCGAACTGCAGATGCAGGGGATGGGCATTGTCGAAGCGGCGCTCGAATCGGCCAAGGTGCGACTGCGCCCGATCATCATGACGTCGATGGCGTTCATCCTGGGCGTGCTGCCGCTGGCCTTGTCGAGCGGCGCCGGTTCGGGCAGCCAGAACGCACTGGGCATCGGCGTCATCGGCGGCATGCTGACGGCGACGTTCCTGGCCACGTTCCTGATTCCGCTGTTCTATGTGATCGTCGCGTCGCGGGCCAAGACCCCGACGCATATCGATGACACGCCGGCCGACGGCGAGGCGGCCGCGGAAACGTCTGAACCGCAGCCGCAAGCGCATTGAGGTCGCCGTGAAACTGCTCCTCATCGAAGACAACGAGCGCGTCGCGCGCTTCGTCACCAAAGGCCTGAGCGAAGCCGGGCACACGGTCGACCATGCCGACAATGGCCGCGACGGCATGGTCTACGCCGTCACCGAGCCATACGACGCGATCGTCATGGACCGCATGCTGCCCGGTGGGATCGACGGCCTGGCACTGATCGAAACACTGCGCCAGCAGGGCAACCGGGTGCCGATCCTGATCCTGAGCGCCCTCGATGGCGTGGACGATCGCATCCGCGGCCTGCGCGCCGGTGGCGACGACTACCTGACCAAGCCGTTCGCATTCGGCGAACTGCTTGCGCGGCTGGATGCGCTGCTGCGTCGCTCGCAAAGCCAGGCCGTCGAAACCGTCATGACGCTGGGCGACCTGAGTGTCGACATGCTGGCGCACCGCGTCACCCGCGCCGGCAAGACGCTGGCGCTGCAGCCGCGCGAGTTCAAGCTGCTGGCCTATCTGCTGCGCCATGCGAACCAGGTCGTCACGCGCACGATGCTGCTCGAGAACGTGTGGGATTATCACTTCGACCCGCAGACCAATGTCATCGATGTCCACATCAGCAAGCTGCGGCAAAAGATCGACGCTGGCTTTCCCACTGCCTTGCTGCGCACGGTGCGCAATGCCGGCTACATGCTGACCGACCAGCCTTGAGCGAGACGCACACGATGCTCAGGCTCCCCAGTTTTTCCGCCCGCACGATCGCCATCGGTTATGGCCTCGTGACGCTGCTGGTGCTGGTGATGTTCGCTGGCCCGCTGTGGTACGCGTGGCATACCAATATCGGCGAGGTGCGCAGCCAGCTGCTCAAATCCGATGCCCAGCACCTGAGCAACCTGTTCATCCGCCAGGGCCCGCCCGCGCTGGCCGCCGCGATCGACAGCCAGGTCCACGGCGTGAACGACGGCGTGCGCAAGATCATGCTGTTCGTCGCGCCCGACGGCGCCAAGCTGGCGGGTAACCTGCAGGCGTGGCCCGAGGGCGTGCCCGACCGCGATGGCCTGTGCCAGGTAACGATCTTGGTCGACGACGTGCCACGCAACGTGGAGCTGGTGCGCGTGACGCTGGAAGACGGCTACCGGCTGCTCGTAGCCAGCAACCTGAATCGCTTCCAGAAGCTCGAACGCCTGTTCGCGTATGGCTTGCTGGGCTGCGCGATCACGGTGCTGCTCAGCGCCGCGATGGGTGGCCTGATGATCCGCCGCGCGCTGCTGGGCCGCATGCAGGGCATCAGCGACACCACTGCCTCGATCATCGAGGGCAAGCTGTCGCACCGGCTGGTCGAACCGGGCGATGGCGACGAGCTGCAGCAACTGACGCGCACCGTGAACCGCATGCTCGACCAGATCGAGCATCTGGTGACCGGCGTGCAGGATGTCTCGAACGCGATCGCGCACGACCTGCGCACGCCGCTGTCCGAGCTGCGCGCGCGGCTCGAGGAGTTGTCGGTCGCGCGGCCGGCGCCGGACGAAACCTTCGTCGAGATCGACGCCGCGATCGATGACGTCGACCGCGTGATGGGCATCTTCAATGCCTTGCTGCGGCTGGCCGAAATTGACAGTGGCAGCCGGCGCGCCGGTTTCGTCGATGTCGACCTGGCGGCGCTGGGCGCAGAGGTGACCGAGTTCTACGCGCCGGTCGCCGAACTGAAGGACATCGTTCTGGGCTTTGACGGCCCGGACAACCTGCACGTGGTAGGCGACCCTGTGCTGCTGGCGCAGGCGCTGGGTAATATGGTCGACAATGCACTGAAGTATGCGCCGGTGCGCGGCGCGATCGCGATCTCCGCACAGCGCATCGATGCCGACACGGTGCAGATCGTCGTGGCCGACAATGGCCCCGGCATCCCTGTGCACGAACGCACGCGCGTCATTGAGCGCTTCTACCGGGTCGATGCGAGCCGTGGCACGCCTGGCGTGGGCCTCGGCCTGAGCGTGGTCTCGGCGGTGGCGCGGCTGCATGGCGGCACGCTGACACTGGACGACAATCATCCGGGATTGCGGGCCACGCTGCGTATCGGCGCGGTGGCGCCGTGAGGCCGGTGGCGTCGGGCTCCAGCTTGGGTTCGGCTTGAGCTTCGGCTTGCGCTTCGGCTCAGGCTCCCGGCACCTGCCCTGCTGGCTGCATTTGCGCTACAGTGTGGCCTTTGTTGGCGCCCCACTCTGTCGGGCCACATTCACGGGAGAGCCCCATGCCTGAACCAGTTCCAACCAACGGCGACCTGACAAGACGCGCCGACGACCACTTCCTGCTCCACCTCGGCATCACCCTGGAGGTGCTGGCAGCGCCGGTGGATCCCGCCAATCCGACAGGTCTGCCGGCCCGCGCAACGAGCGTCTACCGCGCCATCATCGAAGCGCGCCAGGGCGATGAAGATATCCAGCCGCGCGGGGTCTGGCAGCGGCAACCAAAGCGCTCGGACTGGCCGCACGTCAGCAACCTGGCCGCCGGCGCCTTGCGCACCCAGGGCAAGGACCTGCAACTGGCCGCATGGCTGTGCGAGGCCCAGGTCCACGAACATGGCCTGGGCGCGCTGGCCCCCTGCCTGCTGCTGGCGCACACGCTGTGCGAGCGTTACCCGGCCGCCCTCCATCCGCAGCTGGAACACGACGATACCGAAGCCCGCGCGAACATCCTCCGCTGGCTGGACCAGAAGCTGGCCCCAACACTGCGCCAGTCACCGCTATTCACAACGGAAGACGGCCGCGCCACGACGTGGGCCGACTGCGAACAAACCACGTACGAGCTTGACGGCCACGCCACGACCCGCGGCACGCTGGCAGCAATGCCACCAGCAATCCTGACCGAGCGCATCACCGCACTGGAAGACGCGCACGCCATAATCGCCCAGCTCCAAGGCACCTTCAACACCCCGCGAACCACCACCGCACCGTGCCTGACGGCCCTGACCGACCAGGTACACGCCATCCTCTCAGCACTCCACAACGAACGCGCCGCACGAGTCCCAGCGCCAGCGCCAGCGACCGTGCCAACCGAAGCGCCGGCAGAACCGTCCGAAACACCAGCCACTGCAACCCCAACGAACACCCCCGCCCCCCACCACTTCCGCGACCGCGCCGACGCCTACGCCTGCCTCGCCGCCGCCGCCGCCTACCTCGCCCACCTCGAGCCACACAGCCCCACGCCCTACCTGATCAATCGCGCCGTCGAATGGGGCAATATGAACACCGGCGCCCTCTACCAGGAACTCTTCATCCGCCTGGGCGGCCAACTGAGCATCTTCGACATGGTCGGCACCGACATGCTCCCCACCCCGCAAAAACCCACCCCACCCCAATAACCCCTGATTTAAATTAGGGTCAGAGTCGAATTGTTTGCCAACTTCAGTAAATCAATTGTGTATTAATTCGACTCTGACCCCAATTAATTTGCAAGATTAACTGCTGAGCTTAGGGTCGGAGTCGAATTGTTTGACAACTTTGGGTAATTGCCCATTAATTCGACTCTGACCCTAATTGTTTAGAATGATTTTTTGGAGCCTGCCGATGCCCTTGTGCCATTAATTGCACAAGAGGATTTGCCTACTACCAGATAGCGCTACCAATCGCCAAAAACAATGAGGGTCAGAGTCGAATTGTTTGTCAATTTTTATAAATCAATTGAAAAACAATTCGACTCTGACCCTAATTTTTATGCAATTTTTTACGGGCTCATCTTTAAGAGCTCGAATACGGCATTTGCTAAAGGCTATTACCCAACAATTCTACTCTGACCCTAATTGTGGGGGGTTAGCTGCCGAAGTAGCGGCCGGCGCGGTGCCAGGCCATGACCATGCCGCTCATGGCGACGGCGCTCAGGGCGGACCAGGCGACCAGGTGGGGGGCGACCAGCAGCAGTGCCAGCGCCAGGATGACGCTGTCGATCATGATCTGGGTGCGGCCGGCGTTGATGTTGTACTGCTTTTGCAGCCACAGCGTGACGATGCCCGTGCCGCCGACGCCGGCGCCATGGCGCGCGAGTGCCAGGATGCCCATGCCGCAGAAGGTGCCGCCGCCTAATGCTGCCACTGCCGGGTGGACCCGGTCGATGACCAGCACGAACGGCATGATCTTGAGCAGGCCCATGATCATCGCGCTGCCGGCCAGCGACTTGATCGTGAAACGCGCGCCCATGAAGAAGTAACCAAACAGGAAGAACGGCACGTTGATCATCATGAACAGCGTACCGACCGGCACGCCGGTCGAGTACGACGTCAACAAGGCGATGCCGGCGACACCGCCGGTGAGCAGGCCAGCTGCATGCAGCAGCACGATTCCGATGACGACGAACAGCACGCCGACGATGATGCCGTACACGTCATCGAGCGTCGAATGCGGCTTGACCTCGATGATCGGACGCGATGGCTTGCTGGGGGAGCCTGGATACATGACAGACTGACTCACGCCCGCACCATCGCGCAAGCAGGACCGGACCGCGATGCGCACATCGGCGCGAGCGCTATCACCACGCGAGCGGGAAAGTGGCGGCGCGGGGCTGCGCACACGGAATCGGCAAGCGTCGGGCTGGAGTTCATGGTCCTCGGATGATCGGATGGGTAAGAGAAGCTGCAAGCGGCGCAGGTCTGGTCAAAAGACGCAAACACGCAAGTTACGGCGCGCTACAGCCCGCCATTATCGCCCATGTTGCGGCGCAGTGTCGAGCCGCACGAACGCGCCATGTCGCGAATGAGCGAATGGATGGTGCGCTGCACCTTGACGGTGCACGAACAGCGCCCATTGCGCCGCTGCGGTGCGCTACGCGCCAGCATCCGGTGCCCCACCCGCCGCCAGTTCGCGCTCGAGGAATTCAACGCACACCCGCACCTTCGCCGAATTGCTCAGCCGCTGCGGATACACGGCCCATACGTTGGCCTCCTGCGCAAACTCGGGCAGGATCTGCACCAGCTGCCCGGCCGCCAGCAGCGGCTGCGCATGCCAGCGCGAGCGCAGCACGATCCCGGCGCCATCGAGCGCCCAGCGCAGCGCGACTTCGCCATGATTGGTCGACAGCGCGCCCGACACCTTCACCGTCTCCTCACCGCCTTTCGCGCGCAGCCGCCACACACCAAATGGATGGTCGCGCTCCTTGATCACCAGGCACTGGTGGCCCGCCAGATCCTGTAGCGTGCGCGGCGTCCCATGCTGCGCCAGATATTCGGGCGCCGCGCACAGGATGCGGTGATTGACCATCAGGCGCCGCGCGATCAGCTGCGGCGCGATCTCGTCGCCGATCCGTACGTCCAGATCGAACCCTTCAGCCACCGGATCGACCAGCCGGTCGAACACCTCGAAGCGGATCTGCAGCGCCGGATACGCGCGCGCCAGCCGGGCAATCGCCGGTGCGACGACCTGGCGGCCGAAGCCGAAACTACTGCACACGCGCAGCTCGCCACTGGGCGCTCGGCGCCGCTCGGCCGATTCCTCGATCAGGTCATCCAGGCTGGCAAGAATCGCCTGCGCCCGTTCAAACGCCTGCGCCCCGTCTTCGGTGATGACGACGCGCCGCGTCGTGCGCTGGAACAGCCGCACGCCCAGCGCAGCCTCGAGCACCCCGATCCGTTTGCTGACATACGCGGCCGACATGCCGAGCGCCTGCGCCGCGCCCGCAAACGATCCCTGACGCGCCACGGTCACGAACACCCGCAAATCAGCATTCTCCAACAGATTATTCACGCTACGCGTTCCTTTGCACCACAAGAAGTAGCATTATAAACACAGCGTTTTGCATTATTCTTGAAGCATTCAGATCAGCTCACAGGAGACACCTATGAAAACCCACAAGATTGCCGTGATCGCCGGCGACGGCATCGGCAAGGAAGTCATGCCAGAAGGCCTGCGCGCGCTGGACGCCACCGCCAAACGCTTCGGCATCCACCTCGAATTCACCACCTTCGAATGGGCCGACTGCGACTACTACGTCAAGCACGGCAAGATGATGCCGGACGACTGGCGCGCGCAGCTCTCCGGCTTCGAGGCCATTTTCTTTGGCGCCGTCGGCATGCCCGACATTGTCCCCGACCATATCTCGCTGTGGGGCTCCCTGCTCAAGTTCCGGCGCGAGTTCGACCAGTACGTCAACCTGCGGCCCGTGCGCCTGATGCCCGGCGTGCCCTGCCCGCTCGCCAACAAGAAGCCAGGCGACATCGACTTCTACGTCGTGCGCGAAAACACCGAGGGCGAATACTCGTCGGTCGGCGGCAAGATGTTCGAAGGGACCGACCGCGAATTCGTGCTGCAGGAATCGGTCTTCACGCGCCACGGCACCGACCGCATCCTCAAGTATGCGTTCGATCTGGCCCAGAGCCGCCCCAAAAAGCACCTGACCGCCGCCACCAAATCGAACGGCATCTCCATCTCGATGCCGTACTGGGACGAGCGCGTGGCCGCCATGGGCGAACAGTACGCCGATGTCAAATGGGACAAGTACCACATCGACATCCTGTGCGCGCGCTTCGTGATCTCGCCCGAGCGCTTCGACGTCGTCGTGGCGTCGAACCTGTTCGGCGACATCCTGTCGGACCTCGGCCCGGCCTGCACCGGCACGATCGGCATCGCGCCGTCGGCCAACCTGAACCCGGACCGCACCTTCCCGTCGCTGTTCGAGCCGGTGCACGGTTCGGCCCCCGACATCTACGGCAAGAACATCGCCAACCCGATCGCGATGATCTGGTCGGGCGCGATGATGCTCGAGTTCCTGGGCCAGGGCGACGCCAACTACACGGCCGCGCATGACACCATGCTGGGCGCGATCGAGCGCTGCCTGGTCGAGGGCCCGCGCACGCCCGACATGGGTGGCACGGCCAACACCACTGACGTGGGTCAGGCCGTCACGCGCTACCTCGAGACTTAAGCCACGCCCCGGTTGGCCAGTGCTATTGTGGGGGTCCTTACAGCACAATCAACCGGAGCCACCATGCAGCCGCACGAATCGACCGAACTGGAATACGTTGGCTTCTGGGCGCGCACCGGCGCGGCGCTCATCGACAGCATCCTGGTGATGATCGTCGCGCTGCCACTGCTCTACGCGATCTACGGCGCCGCGTATTGGGACAGCACTGCGATGGTCATCGGTCCGGCGGATTTTGTCATCAACTGGCTCCTGCCGGCTGCCTTCGTGCTCGCGCTATGGATCAAGCTCTCGGCCACGCCGGGCAAGATGGCCGTTGGCGCCATCATTGTCGATGCGCGTACCGGCGGCAAGCCAAGCACGCGCCAGTTCATCATCCGCTACCTGGGCTACTACGTCTCGATGATCCCGCTGTTACTGGGCATTCTCTGGGTCGGCTTCGACGCGCGCAAGCAGGGCTGGCACGACAAGATGGCCGGCACCGTGGTCGTGCGGCGCAAGGGCGGCGCGACGCAACCCGTCAAATTCGACGCCACCGACCGCGCCTGATCAATCGGTCAGCCTGCGCATCTGCGCAATCAGATCGGCCTTGCCTTCGAAGCCGATCCCCGGCAGATCGGGCATCGTGATGTGCCCATTCTCGACCTTGACGCCATCCGGGAAGCCGCCGTAGGGCTGGAACAAGTCGGGATACGATTCGTTCCCGCCCAGCCCCAGGCCGGCGGCGATATTCAGTGACATCTGGTGCCCGCCGTGCGGGATGCAGCGATTGGCCGACCAGCCGTGTTCCTTGAGCATGTCCAGCGTGCGCAGATACTCCACCAGGCCATAACTGAGCGCGCAGTCGAATTGCAGCCAGTCGCGGTCAGCGCGCATGCCGCCATGGCGGATCAGGTTGCGCGCATCCTGCATCGAAAACAGGTTCTCGCCCGTGGCCATCGGATTGGCGTAGTAGTTGCGCAGCGTCGCCTGCAGTTCGTAGTCGAGCGGGTCGCCCGCTTCCTCGTACCAGAACAGGTCGTACTGCGACAGCGCCTTGGCGTAACGGATCGCCGTGTCCAGATCGAAGCGGCCGTTGGCATCGACCGCCAGCTTCTGCCCGTCGCCCAGCACACTCAGGATCGAGTCGATGCGGCGCAGGTCTTCGTCGAGCGAGTCGCCGCCGATCTTCTTCTTGACCACCGTGTAGCCGCGATCGAGATAGCTGCGCATCTCGTCTTTCAGCTTGCCGTGGTCCTGCCCCGGATAATAGTAGCCACCGGCCGCATACACGAACACGCGGCGCTCCGGCTGGCCATTGCCATAGCGGTCGGCCAGCATCTGGAACAGCGGCACGCCCGCGATCTTGGCCGTTGCATCCCACACGGCCATGTCGATGGTGCCGATGGCCACCGAGCGCTCGCCGTGACCACCCGGCTTTTCGTTGGTGAACATCGTCTGCCAGATCTTGTGCGGGTCGAGGTTCGCGCCCGTGTCGTCTTGCAGCGCCGCCGGATCTGCCTCGAGGATGCGCGGGATGAAGCGCTCGCGCATCAGCGTGCCCTGGCCATAGCGGCCGTTGGAGTTGAAGCCGTAGCCGATCACCGGTTTGCCATCGCGGATCACGTCGGTCACCACGGCGACCACGCTCAGCGTCATCTTGCTGAAATCAATGTAGGCGTTGCGGATCGGGGAGCTGATTGGAACGGTCTGCTCGCGGATGTCGACGATTCTCATGGCGGTGTCTCTCATGTGCTGGTTGAACGAGACACCAGATTATTCGCTGCAGAGGCGGTTATGATTGAATCTCTTTCACAGGATTCTTCACCCAAAGTGAAAAATGACCTCGCCTCGCATCTCGAATTCTTTGTGCTGCTGGCCCGCCATGGCAGCCTGAGCGCCGCTGCGCGCGCGCTCGACCTCACGCCGCCGGCTGCCACCAAGCGCCTGGCGCAGCTCGAGGAGCGTCTCGGCGTGCGGCTCGTGAACCGCACCACGCGTACCAGCAGCCTCACGCCCGAGGGCGAAACCTATCTGCACTACGCGACGCGCATCCTGGCTGACCTGCACGAGATGGAAGAAGCGGTATCGAGCACGCGCGCCGTGCCGCGCGGCCTGCTGCGCGTGAATGCATCGCTCGGCTTCGGGCGCACGACGATCGCGCCGCTGGTGTCGACCTTCGCGCAGCGCTATCCGCAGGTGGAGGTGCAGCTCGACGTCACCGACCGGCCGATGGACCTCGTCGCGGAAGGCATCGACCTGGCGATCCGCTTCGGCGAGCTGCCCGACCAGCGCCTGGTCGCGCGCCGCATGATGTCGAACCGGCGCCTCCTGTGCGCGTCGCCCCGCTACCTCGAACGGCATGGCATGCCGGCCAGTCTGGCCGATCTGGCCAGCCACCGCTGCATCGTGCACCGGCAGAACGACGAGGCGCACGGGGTCTGGCGCCTGGAACATGAAGGCCGCGCTGTGTCGGTCAAGGTCCAGGGTGCGCTATCGAGCAACGATGGCGACATCGTGCTGGGCTGGGCGCTCGATGGCCACGGCATCCTGGTGCGCTCGGAGTGGGATCTGGCGAAGTACGTCGACAGCGGCCGACTGCGCATCGTGCTGCCCGGGTACGCGCAGCCCGAGGCCGACCTGTTCGTCGTCTATCCGAACAAGCGCTGGCAATCGGCGCGGGCACGCGCCTTCATCGATTTTCTGGTGGCGCACTTCGGCGCCTGACGTCTCGCTGAGCGGACGCAAAAACGGCCCCGATCGGGGCCGTTTTACTGGCAATACACCAGGGCCAGGGCCCAGCCCCGGCGATCGCCCTTACTTCACGGCTGCCGCTGCCAGCGCCGTCATATTGACGATGCGGCGCACGGTGGCGCTCGGGCTCAGGATATGCACCGGCTTGGCCGCGCCCAGCAGGATCGGGCCCACGGTCACGCCCTTGCCCGCTGCGACCTTCAGCACATTGAACAGGATGTTGGCCGCGTCCAGCGACGGCATCACCAGCAGGTTCGCGCTGCCCGAGTAGCCCGCGTCGATCTTGTACAGGTCACGGATTTCTTCCGACAGCGCAGCGTCGCCGTGGATCTCGCCGACCACGGCCAGCTCGGGCGACTGCTCGGCCAGCAGCGCGCGTGCTTCGCGCATGCGCTTGGCGGACGGGCGCTCGGACGAACCTTGCGACGAGTGCGACAGCAGCGCGGCCTTCGGCTCAAGGCCGAAGTGCTGCAGCGTCTCGGCTGCCAGGCGCGTGATGGCGGCCAGCTCCTGGGCGCTTGGCTGCTCGTTGACATACGTGTCGGTGATGAACAGCGTGAACTTGTCGAGCACCAGCGCATTCATCGCGGCCAGCACTTCGGCGCCCGGCGCCACGCCGATCTCGCTGCGCACATGCTCCAGATGGTCGTCGTAGCAGCCGGTCATGCCGCAGATCAGCGCGTCGACCGTGCCCGCCGCCAGCAGGCGCGTGCCCTGCAGCGTCGTATCGGCTTCGGCCGCAATGACGGTGTAATCGGCGCCTTCACGCAGGCGCAGGCCCGCATCCTTGATGGCGCGCTGCAGGACCGACGTGTCGCCGATCAGCACCGGATGGGCGATGCCCTCGTCGACCACGGCCTGCACCGCGCGCAGCACGCGTGGCTCGGCCGCTTCGGCGTACGCCACCTTGCGCACATCGGCGCGCGCCTTGTCGAACACCGGCTTCATGAAGAACCCGGTGTGATAGATCATCTGGCCCAGCTTGTCGCGGTAGGCGTCCATGTCGGTGATCGGGCGCGTTGCCACGCCCGATGCGGCAGCGGCTTCCGCCACGCGCGGTGCGATCGCGCCGAGCAGGCGTGGATCGAATGGCTTCGGAATGATGTACTCGGGGCCGAAAGTCAGGTCCTGGCCTTCGTAGGCCAGCGCGACGACATCGCTCGCTTCGGCTTCGGCCAGTTCGGCGATCGCCGTCACGCAGGCGAGCTTCATTTCGTCGGTGATGCGCGTGGCGCCGCAATCGAGCGCGCCGCGGAAGATGTACGGGAAGCACAGCACGTTGTTGACCTGGTTCGGGTAGTCCGAACGGCCCGTGGCGATGATGACGTCCGGGCGCGCGGCCTTGGCCACTTCAGGACGAATCTCAGGCTCGGGATTGGCCAGCGCCAGGATGACCGGCTTGTCGGCCATCGTCTTGACCATCTCGCCTGTCAGCACGCCGGCGGTCGAGCAGCCCAGGAACACGTCGGCGCCCTTGACCACATCGGCCAGCACGCGCGCATCGGTCGCCTGCGCATAGCGCGCCTTGTTCTCTTCCATATTGGCGTCGCGGCCCTGCCAGATCACGCCGCGCGAGTCGACGACGTAGATGTTCTCTTGCTTCACGCCCAGCAGCACCATCATGTCCAGGCAGGCAATCGCCGCCGCGCCGGCGCCGGAAGCGACCAGCTTGATCTGGCCGATGTCCTTGCCGACGACTTTCATCGCATTGAGCAGTGCAGCGGTCGAGATGATCGCGGTGCCGTGCTGGTCGTCGTGGAAGACCGGGATGTTCATGCGCTCGCGCAGCTTCTTCTCGATGTAGAAGCATTCCGGCGCTTTGATGTCTTCCAGGTTGATGCCGCCGACGGTCGGCTCGAGCATTGCGATCGCGTCGATCAGCTTGTCCGGATCGAGTTCGTCCAGCTCCAGGTCGAACACGTCGACACCGGCAAATTTCTTGAACAGGCAGCCCTTGCCTTCCATGACTGGC
Source organism: Massilia aurea (assembly GCF_024753205.1). Taxonomy (GTDB): domain Bacteria; phylum Pseudomonadota; class Gammaproteobacteria; order Burkholderiales; family Burkholderiaceae_D; genus Telluria; species Telluria aurea. Next base: position 786,269 of record NZ_JANUGZ010000001.1, read on the forward strand.
TTGGCGGCCAGCGGACCGATATTGCCCAGGCCAAGCACCGCGGTGCCATTGGTGATCACGGCCACCAGGTTGCCGCGCGAGGTGTAGTCGAACGCGGTGGCCGGGTCGGCGGCGATTTCTTCGCAGGCGTACGCCACGCCCGGCGAATAGGCGAGCGACAGGTCGCGCTGGTTCGACAGCGGTTTGGTGGCGATGACTTCGATCTTGCCGCGGGTCGGGCTGCGGTGGTATTCCAGCGCGTCGATCCGCAGTTGGGTGTTCTGTGCTTCGTTCAGCGTACTGTCGGTGCTCATGTTCTTCCTATGCTTATTGGGTGATGCGGCGTGGGAGGCGGGGCCGCCACAAGGCGTGCGCGCAACGATCCTCCCATTGTTGGGCAAACATTCTAGCCGAACCGACACCATCGCGTGCGCGACCGGTTCCCGCACGATCGTTCACATTTTCTGCACGTTTAGCAGTTCGATGAAGCGCGTCGCCGCCATGCCCAGCGGCCGTTCTTCGGTCCACACGATGTCGACGAAGAAGCGCAGCACGTTGGTCAGATTGGCGGTGGGGATCTCAACCAGGTCGCCGCCCTGCACCGCATCGCGCACCTGGCTCGCTGGCAGCCACGCCCAGCCCAGGCCCGCCTTGACCAGCGCCAGCGCGGCGATTGGGCTGTCGGTCTTCCACTGCAGCGATGACATCGCGATGCGCTGGTCGACCTGGCCGGTGTCGCGCCCCGCCACGACGATCTGGCGCTGCAGCAGCAGATCGGTATCGCGCACCTGCGCCTCTTCGGCCCCCTTGAACATCGGATGGGCGCGCGCCGCGACCGCGACCAGGCGCTCCTCGGCCACTTCCTGGAATGCCTGATACGGCGCCGCGCCGTAACGTTCGAACACCAGCGCCAGGTCGGCGCGCCCGCTGCGCACCATCGCCAGCGCATCGGCCTGCGGCGCAGTCAGGACCTCGACCTGCAACAGCGGATGCTCGAGGGCCAGCGCATGCAGCGCGTCGCTCCATGGCACGGTGCCCAGCAGTTCGGGCACAAGCGCCAACGTCAGCGACGCTTCCAGGCCCTGGCTCAGTGACAGCGCATGCACGTTCAAGCGCTGCAATCCCTCGGCCAGCAGGCGCGCCTGCGGCAGCAGCGCCAGCGCCTGCGCGGTCGGTACCGGATTGCGGCCGGTACGGTCGAACAGCTGCACGTCGAGCTGCGCTTCGAGATTTGCGATCGCCATGCTGACCGCCGACGGCACGCGACCGAGCGCACGCGCGGCCGCGGAAAACGAGCCATGGTCGATCGCTGCCAGGAAGGCTTTTACGTTGTCGAGGTCAAACGCCATCGTTCAATTCCATTGATAGGTGCTGACTTCTTTCATCACCGGATTCGACATAGTATCGGGCCTTATTCAATCGGAGGCAATATGGTCTGGATACTGCTGGTCCTTGCAGGACTGTTTGAAATTGTCTGGGCCGTTGGCCTGAAATACACGGAAGGCTTCACGCGCCTGTGGCCCACGGTCGGCACGGTCGCCGCCATGATCGTCAGCTTCGGCCTGCTGGCCCACGTGCTCAAGACGCTGCCAATCGGCACCGCCTACGCGATCTGGACGGGGATTGGCGCCGTCGGCACGGCCCTGGTGGGCATCATCGTGCTTGGGGAATCGGCGTCACCGGCGCGGCTGGCGTGCATCGGCATGATCGCGGCAGGCATCGTCGGACTCAAGCTCGTTTCTGCACACTGAGGTCGATTCGGGAAATGAATCGACAAATCGTTAGGACATTCTGGAAAAGCCGTGTATCTTCAACGATGCACCACATCAAGTCGTTGTTATTGTTGGCTTTTCTCTCCCGCCTCGCCTCTTCCGGCAGTCCAGTTTGATTCCCCCGCTTTTATCTTCTCTTGGTTGAACGTGCGTATTGGGCGATTTTGCCCATGTCACTGCAAAGGAATTCAACATGACTACCCAAACCGGCACCGTAAAATGGTTCAACGACGCAAAAGGCTTCGGCTTCATCACGCCTGATGGCGGCGGCGACGATCTGTTCGCGCACTTCCAGGACATCCAATCGGAAGGCTTCAAGAGCCTGGCCGAAAATCAGCGCGTGTCGTTCGAGCGCTCGACCGGCCCTAAAGGCGAAAAAGCCGGCAACATCTGCGCAATCTGATGCTGCCCTCGTGACGCCGCAGCGCGCACCACGCAGATAGCGTGGGCGCAGCCGCAGCGCACATTGAAAAGCCCGCCAATCGGCGGGCTTTTTGCTGTCTGGGCGTTCGGGGTTCGTTGAACGCGTGGACGGTAAACCCGTCCACCCTACCTCAGGTCGGTGGCGTGACGACATCTACAATGCCGCTCGTAGGGTGGACGGCTCCGCCGTCCACGCGTTCAATCACCTCATAAACTGCTGAGGAATTGGCTCACATCCGGCCGCGCGCGTGGTGCTTTGACATTCGAGGCGGTGCCCAGCCCAATGAAACAAATAGCCCGCTCATGCGCCTCGAGCTGCAGCAACGTGCGCATGCCCGCAAAATCCATCGCCGCGCCACTGGCCAGACCGCTCGCAAAGCCCAGCAACTGGCTTGCCACCAGCATGTTCTGGATGGCGCAGCCCAACGACACGAGTTTTTCGTGCGCCGGAATGATGGTGCCCGGTTCGTCGCGCAGCACCGCCACCAGCAGACATGGCGCGCGTAGCGCCTTGTCGTGCGCGGTGGCGAGCGCCTCGTCGCCGCAGACCGGATCGCGCGCCAGCACGGCAGCGGCGAACACGTCGCCCAGCAGATGCCGCTTGTGCTGCGGGATCAGGATGAAGCGCCACGGCCGCAGCAGGCCATGGTCGGGCGCCTGCGCGCCGGCTTCGACGATGCGCAGCAGGGCCGCATCGTCCGGGCCGGGCGCAACGAGGCGGCGCAGCGTGTAGTTGCGCCGCGCGGCCAGGATGGTCAGGAAATCGTCGGCGCCAGCCGGATACTCGGTATGCATGGCGCCAGTATAGCGACAGCGCCGCCGATTCGCCGGAGTGGGCGAACTGACGGTGCACAGTGAATGCACGCTCAGTACACGTCGCGCCGGTAACGGCCCGCATCAATCAGGCGATCGCGCCCGGCCTCGCCAAGAATCGCCGCCAGCGCTGCATCGACTTCCCCCGCCATGCCCTGCAGGCTGCCGCAGACATGGATGACCGCATCGCGTTCGACCCAGTCGCGCAGCGTGTCGGCGCGTGCGCGCAGGCGGTCCTGCACATACTCGGGCGCATCGTCGCGCGAGAACACCAGATCGCATTCCGGCAGTGCGCCGGCATTGCGCCACGCGGCGATCTCGCCCGCGCACAGGCTGTCGAAGGCGCGCTGGCGCTCACCGAACAGCAACCAGTTGCGGTGCTGCCCGGCCAGCACGCGGCTGCGCAGGTGCGCCCGAAGGCCGGCCATGCCCGAGCCGTTGCCGATATAGATGCAGGGCCGCGCATCCTGCGGACCGTGGAAGCTCGGGTTCGTCGCCAGCCGTGCACGGACCATCGCGCCGACGGCGAGATGCGCGGTCAGCCAGCCGGACGCCAGGCCCATTCCCTGCTCGTGGCGCTGCTGGCGCACGAGCAGCGTCAGTGCACCGTCCTGCGGGATGCCGGCAATCGAATAACGGCGCGGCGCCAGCGGTTTGAGTGCATCGGCGCATTCCTGGGTCGATGCGAACGGATGCCCGACACCGGGCAGCTCGCTCCAGGCCAGCGCGTCGCGCAGCGTCTGGGGTTCGCCCTGCCAGGTCACGCGCACCGCGCCATCCAGACCACTGGCCGCCAGCCAGGCATCGACGGTCGCCGCCGTGTGGCACGCGGCGACGTCCAGCAGGTCGCCGGCCTGCCACTGCTGATCTGCCGTCGTCTGCAGCACCAGTTCGTACAACGGTGCGCCCAGGCTGCCGGGATTCAACAGCGTGCGCGCGACGAGGCGCCAGTCGGTCATCGGTGCCGCGTCATTGGCAGCGGCGGGCAGCGTACCGGCAGCCGCACCCAGTGTGCCCAGCGCATGCATCCAGCGGCCCAGCGCTACGGCGTCGCCCTGATCGACATCGATGCGCGGGAACAGCGCCGTGGCGCCCAGCGCACCGAGGCGCTCGTCAAGCGCGACCCCATAGCCGCAGTAGCGCGCGTAATTGCGGTCGCCCAGCGCCAGCACCGCGTACTTGCAGCCTGCCAGCGCCAGCGGTCCCGCATGCAGCTCGCGCGTGAAGCGGCGCGCGGCATCCGGCGCCTCGCCGTCGCCGAAGGTCGCCGCCACGAATAGCGCGTGGTCGTAACCGGCCAGTTCGCCCGGGCTGAGCGCCGACACCGCGCGCAGATCGACCGCGCGGCCACCGGCGCGCAGGGCCGCGGCGCTGTGCAGCGCGATCCGTTCGGCCTGGCCGCCCTGGCTTGCAAACGCCAGCAGGATCGGTGCGCCGGCGCCTGGCGTGGTGGATTCGCTCGTCAGGGCCAGCGCCCGTTCGCGCGCCAATGCGCGCTGCTGGCGGCGACGGCCGAGGTACAGCAGCCAGCCGGTGATGGCAAAGCCGGGCAAGGCCAGGCTGGCGAGCATCATGATGACCCGCCCCGGCAAGCCGAAATAGCTGCCCGTGTGGAGCGGCCGGATCGTGGTCAAGGCGCGCTGGCCGACGGTTTGCGCGCCGTAGGGTTCGTTCTTGAGCAGTGCGCCGTCGCTGGCGCGCAGCGACATGCGGTTGCGGGCGCGCTCGTGCGGGCCGTCCTGCGCAATCCACGTCAGCTGGTAGGCGCCGCTGCCACGTTCCGGCAGGCGGATCGTCGCGCTGGCCCAGTTCGGGGCATGCGCAAGGAAGGTGTTCCAGGCCGGATCGAGAGCGGCAGGGCCACCCGGCGTTGCTGCGCGCTTGCGTGGCTGCACCTTTGTCTCGGCTGCGGCGCGACGCTCGTTGCCGGCCCACGCCTGCACCGTGTCGCGCACGACGTCAAAACTCCAGTAAATGCCGGTGCCACCCACGATCAGGTAAGCCACCAGCGCCCAGGTGCCGGCAATCGCATGCAGCGCCCACAGGAACGAGCGGCCGCGCAGGCTGGTATTGAAGGTCAGCCACGTGCGCCAGTTGGCGGGTTTGCGCGGCCAGCGCAGATACAGGCCGCTGAGCGCGAGACCCACGAGGCACAGCGCCAGGATGCCCAGCACGAGGCGGCCCGGCGCACGCGGCAGCAGCAGCCAGCGATGCAGCTCCTCGACCCAGTTGAACGCGGCCTCGAAACGCAGCGCCGGCAGCACAGCGCCGCTGTACGGGTGAACCCGCACGTCCGGGCCGCGCCGCTCGCCCGGCGGCGCGGCAAAGCGCACCAGCGCCGTGCTGCGCGGATCCGCTTCCAGCACGATGCTCACCACGTGCTCACCTGGGCGTACGCGCTGCGCGGCCTGCAGCAGCTGTTCGGGCTTCAGGGGCGGACGCGCTTCGGCATCGACCGTCATGACGCCGGGATTGAGCACGTCTAGCAGTTCGTCCTCGAACGCCATGATGGCGCCGGTCAGCCCGATCACGGCCAGCAGCGTGCCGGCCGTGATGCCGACGAACCAGTGCAGCTGGAACCAGACCGCGCGCAGCGACGGCAGGCGCCAGCGACTCACAGCGCGACCTTCATCGACAGCTTGATCAGGCGGGGCAAGCCGGCGCTCAGGCGCGTGCCGGCACCGGCCCAGTACCGCTTGTCGGCGGCATTGTCGACATTGAGCTGCCACGTGGTGCGTTTGCCGGCGAACTGGCCAATGTAGCGGGCGCCCACGCCCAACAGCGTGGTGCCACCCAGCCAGGCCTGGTTCAGGTCATTCACTGGCCGCCGGCCCGTGTAGTACGCGCCGCCCGTCAGCGCCAGGCCGGGCACCGCATCGAGGTCCCAGGCCACGAAGGTGCTGGCGGTGCGGCGCGCTGCGTTCTCGGGCAGCTTGCCGTCATACGTCGTGTTGATATTGCGGAAAGCCGGATCGAGCCACTGGGCCGACGCCTGCCAGGCCACACTGCGCAGAATGCGGCCCTGCGACGACAGTTCGAGGCCGCGATAGCGCTGCTCGCCGTCAGCAGTGAAGACATTGGCGGTGTTGGTGTAGTAACCGGGGCGCTCGATCTCGAAGAGCGCCGCCTGCGTCAGCAGACCACTGGCCGTGCGCCAGCGCGCACCGACTTCGCGCTGCTTGCTCACGCCCGGCGCCATGCGGGTTCCTTCATTCGCAGTGCCGGCCGGTGCGGCCTCGCCCTCTTCCAGGCCTTCTGCCGCCGATGCATACACAGAGAAGTCGTCACGGAGGCGGTAGACGACGGCCGCCATTGGCGTCGTCTCGCTCGCGTCGTAATCGTTCACGCCCTGCGTGCTGCGGTAGTCGACGCGGCGCACGCCACCGATGAATTGCCAGCTGCCCACGCTGATGCGATCGACCAGGTACAGACCCCGGTCACGCGAATCGAGGGCCGCAGTCGTGGGCATCGCCGGCCGCGCGCTGACCGAGAAGTTCGTCACCGGCAGCGGCGCATACAGGTTCTGTGCGGGGATCGTGTAGTTGGCCTGATAGATCGGCGCCTGGCCCTTGTCGGTGTCGCTCGCGCCAATCGTCAGCTCGTGCGTCAAGGGGCCGGTGCGCCACTGGCCCGCCAGTTCGGCGCGCAGCATGCGCGAATCGACGTCGGCATGCTGCAGATTGCCGGTGATGCGCCCTGCCCCGGTTGCGACACTCGCTGCATTATTGAAGCGGAAGATCGGCAGCGAACGGTCGCGCTTCGTTTCGGCGTGGCCCGCTTCGAGCGTCAGTGCCCAGGCATCATTCAGTGCGATGTCTGCGCGCAGCTGCGCGTTGCGTGCATGCGTTTCGAACCTGGCCCAGTCGGGGCCGACGAGCCGGCGCGGATCGACCGCGCGCGGCATCGTGATCACGCCGCCCACGGCCGGCGGCAGGTTGATACCGGCCTGCTCGGTCACGCGGCGCTTGTCGTATTCGAGGTCAGCGCGCAGGCGCACACGCGCATTGACGCGCCAGTCGAATGCGCCGGAGACGAAACCGCGGTTGCCGTTGCCGACGCCATCGAGGTGCGAGCCGAGCGTGCCACCGGCTGCGTTGATGCGCACGCCGACTGCATCATCAACGCCGAAGCGGCGCGCAGCGTCGAGCGTGGCGACGACCGTCCCGTTGCTGTCGGCCTGGGCGCCGACGGTCGTCAGCGGCGCGCTGCCGGCGCGCTTGGTGACGAAGTTCACGACGCCGGCCGGCGACGTGAAGCCGTAATACAGCGCGGTCGCGCCCTTGAGCACCTCGACGCGCTCCTTGTTCTCCATCGACACCTGGCCGAAGTTCATGAGCGGCAGCGAGCCATTGAGGCGGTAGTTGGTGCGGTTTTCGACAGCGATGCCACGGATAACCAACTGGTCCCACGTGTCGCCACCGTTCTGCTGGCGCGTCACGCCGGCCGTATTGCGCACTGCGTCATACAGGCCGGCAGCGCCCTGCAGCTCGAGCACGTCGCGCGTGATGACGTTGACGGTCGACGGCACGTCCATCACGTCGCTGCCGCGAAAGCTCCCGGCTTCCACCGTGTTGGGCATGAAGCCCTGCGCCTTCACCGCCGTCACGCGCACTGCCGGCATCGCGACAGCATCGGCTTCCTGCGCCATCGCTGCCGCCGGAAACGCATGAGGAAACACCATGGACAGCGTAAGAACGAGACGTGACGGACGCAGGGAAAGGGACTGGGACATGAGAAGAAGCGGTGATCAGTAGCAAACCGGGATTCTATCGTGAATGAGAATCATTTTCAATGACGGCTGCAGGTACCCCTGAGCTTGCTGCAGATGCACACCGAGCATGGGTCGTACCTATCGCCTTTTTTGATGGAGGCATCAGAAAACGCTATTTACATGTGCATGTCATTCAATTCTATGATGACTTGACTGCATCAAACGCCACGCGCGGGGCAGCTTCGAGCACAAAAGCCTATAACAGGAGACACGCATGCCGACACACGCAATTACACGCAGGGTACTGACCACCGCCATCGCCCTGCTCGCTTCAAGCACCGCGCTTGCCGCCGACTATCCGGAGAAAACCATCACCCTCGTCGTCCCGTTCTCGGCCGGCGGGCCCACTGACGTCGTGGCCCGGATCCTCGGGCAGAGCATGGCGAAGTCGCTCAAGCAATCGATCATCGTGGAAAACGCCCTCGGCGCGGGCGGCACGCTGGCCGCCGGCCGCATCGCGCGCGCCACGCCGGACGGCTATACGCTGCTGCTGCACCATAACGGCATGGCCACCAGCACGACGCTGTACCGCAAACTCGCCTTCAACCCCATGACCGACTTCGAATACATCGGCCAGGTGGCCGACGTGCCGATGGTGCTCATGGCGCGCAAGGACCTGGCGGCCAATACGCTGCCCGAGCTGATCGCGATGATCAAGTCGAAGAAGGACGCGATGACAATGGGCCACGCGGGCCTGGGCGCCGTGTCGCACCAGTGCGGCATGCTGTTTCTGAGCGCGATCGGCGTGCCGCTGACGACCGTTCCCTACAAGGGCACGGCGCCCGCGTTGAGCGATATGCTGGGTGGCCAGATCGACCTGTTGTGCGACCAGACGACGCAGACGACGTCGTACATCCGCACCAATCGCGTGAAGGTGTACGGCGCAACGACGAAGACCCGCATCCCGTCGCTGCCAGCCCTGCCGACACTGGCCGAACAAGGGATGGCCGGTTTCGAGATGTATGTGTGGCACGGCATGTACGCACCAAAAGGCACGCCGCCAGCGGTGGTGGCGCGCATTGGCACGGCGCTGCGTGAGGCGCTCAATGACCCGAACGTGAAGGCGCGCTTCGCCGAACTGGGCGCCGAGCCGGTGTCGGATGCAAAGGCCACACCCGAAGGTCTGCGCACGCACCTGAAGGCCGAGATCGACAAGTGGGGCCCGATTTACAAGAAGAACGGCGCGTTCGCCGACTGAGCCACGCAACGCAAAAAGCCCGCGCTGCCATCACGGCAGCGCGGGCTTTTTTTATCGCTGTTCGCTAGACCGCGCCTTGCGCGTGCATGCCCGCGATGGCGGCCGCGTCGTAGCCCAGCTCCGCCAGGATCGCATCCGTATGCTGGCCCAGCGCGGGCACGGCGTCCATGCGCGGCGTGACGTTGTGCGGCAACCCGGGCGGCAGCATGGCGGGCACGCGGCCGTTGGCGGTATCGACTTCGGTCCAGCGCCCACGCGCCTTCAGTTGCGGATGGTCCCAGACTTCGTGCATGTCGTTGACCTGGGCATTGGCGATGTGCGCCAGCTCCAGCCGCTCGCGCACCTGCTGCGCCGTCAACGTCGAAAACGCCGCCACGATCAGCGCCGCCAGTTCATCGCGCGCTGCGACCCGGCGTGCGTTGGCGTTGAAGCGCGGATCGGTCGCCAGGTCGGGCGCCTCCAGCACGATGGCGCAAAAGGCCGCCCACTCACGTTCGTTCTGGATGCCCAGCATGACCGACTTGCCGTCGCCGGCCATGAACGGCCCGTACGGGAAGATGGTCGCGTGCGAGGCACCCGTGCGCGGCGGCGGCGGCGCGCCGTCGTACGCGTAGTACAGCGGATAACTCATCCACTCGGCCATGCTCTCCAACATCGACACGTCGATGCGGCAGCCCTCGCCCGTGCGGCCCCGCTGCAGAAGCGCGGCGAGGATGTTCGTGTATGCGTACATGCCGGCGGCGATATCGGCAATCGAGCAGCCGGCCTTCGATGGTTCGTCCGGCGTGCCGGTGATCGACAGGAAGCCCGACTCGCTCTGGATCAGCAGGTCGTAGGCCTTGCGGTCGCGGTAAGGACCGTCGCTGCCGTAGCCGGAGATGTCGCAGACGATCAGGCGCGGATGGCGTTCTTTCAGCGCGTCGTACGACAAGCCAAGGCGCTCGGCCGCGCCGGGCGCGAGATTCTGCACCAGCACGTCGGCTTCTGCCAGCAGGCCCGCCAGCACGGCGTCGGCCTGTTCGTGTTTGACGTCGAGCGTCAGGCTTTCCTTCGAGCGGTTGGTCCAGACGAAGTGCGAGGCCAGGCCATTGACGCGTTCATCGTAGCCGCGCGCGAAGTCGCCGCTGCCGGGCCGCTCGACCTTGATGACGCGCGCGCCCAGGTCGGCCAGCTGGCGTGTGCAGAACGGCGCGGCGATTGCGTGTTCGAGCGTGACGACGGTGATGCCGTCGAGAGGTCGCATTGGTGTCATGTGCGCGCCTCCTCAGAACGAGCGTGGCAGGCCAAGCACATGCTCGGCGACGTATGACAGGATCAGGTTCGTCGAGATCGGCGCCACCTGATACAGGCGCGTCTCGCGGAACTTGCGCTCGACGTCGTATTCGGACGCGAAACCGAAGCCGCCGTGGAACTGCAGGCAGGCGTTGGCCGCTTCCCACGACGCTTCGGCGGCCAGCATCTTGGCCATATTGGCTTCGGCGCCGCACGGCTTGTGCGCATCGAACAGCGCGCAGGCTTTAAAGCGCATCAGGTTCGCCGCTTCGACGTTGATGTACGCGCGTGCAATCGGGAATTGCACGCCCTGGTTCTGGCCGATGGGCCGCCCGAACACGACGCGCTCGTTGACGTACTTGCTGATCTTGTCGATGAACCAGTAGCCGTCGCCGATGCATTCGGCGGCGATCAGCGTGCGCTCGGCGTTCAGGCCATCGAGGATGTACTTGAAGCCCTTGCCTTCTTCGCCGATCAGATTCCCGGCCGGGATTTCCAGGTTTTCGAAGAACAGCTCATTGGTCTCGTGATTGACCATGTTCTGGATCGGCTGCACGACCATGCCCTGCTGGATGGCGTCCTTGATATCGACCAGGAAGATCGACATGCCTTCGGACTTCTTGGTAACCTCGGCAAGAGGCGTGGTGCGCGCCAGCAGGATCATCAGGTCGGAATGCTGCACGCGCGAGATCCAGACCTTCTGGCCGTTGATCACGTAGCGGTCGCCCTTGCGCACGGCCGTCGTCTTGATCTTGGTGGTGTCGGTGCCGGTGGTGGGCTCGGTCACGGCCATCGATTGCAGGCGCAGTTCGCCGCTGGCGATGCGCGGCAGGTAGTGGCGCTTCTGCGCTTCGGAGCCGTGGCGCAGCAGCGTGCCCATATTGTACATCTGGCCGTGGCAGGCGCCGGCGTTGCCGCCCGAGCGGTTGATCTCTTCCATGATGACCGAGGCTTCCGTCAGGCCCAGGCCCGAGCCGCCGTATTCCTGCGGGATCAGTGCCGCGAGCCAGCCGGCTTGCGTCAGTGCAGTGACGAAGGCTTCGGGGTAGCCCCGCTCGTCGTCGACCTTGCGGAAGTACTCGGCCGGGAATTCGGCGCACAGGGCGCGCAGCGCGTCGCGGATGTCTTCAAAATCGTGGTCGGTGTGCATGCGGTCTCCTGGTATTTATTGGGGTGGCTTACGCCAGCAGCGCTTCGGCGCGCATGGCCAGCTGGCCGTCGTGGGTCTTGGCCCACAGCGTGATCGTGTGGCCGTCCGGCTCGACGCGGCCGCAGACGCTGAAGCGGTGGATGTCGAACAGCGGCTGCACGGCGCGGAACGAAAACGCGGTGACGACGGCGGCCGGCCGTTCGCGCCGCACGAGGTCGAGCAGCAGGCTCGCGATCAGCGGGCCATGCACGATCAGGCCCGGATAGCCTTCGACCTGCGTCACGTACGGCTGGTCGTAATGGATGCGGTGGCCGTTGAAGGTCAGCGCCGAGTAGCGAAACAGCAGCACCGGGTCGGGCGTGATGTCGCGGATCCAGTCGTGGTCAAGGTCCGCCGCCACCGGGGATGGCGTTGGATCGCCCGGCTGCGGATTGGCGCGGTAGACGATGTCGTGTTCCTCCTCGATCGCCACGCCGGCCGCACCTTCGATCACGTGGCGCACCAGCACGAACACCAGCTTGCCGCTGCGGCCTTCCTTGCTCGTGATGTCGGCGATGGTCGACACGCGCCGCGCCTGGTCGCCGACCTGCAGCGGCGCCAAGAAACGCAGGCGTCCCCCGGCCCACATGCGGCGCGGCAGGTCCACTGGCGGCAAAAAGCCCCCGCGCAGTACGTGGCCGTCGGGGCCGAGTTGCGATTGCCGGTGCACAGGCAAGAAGTACAACCAGTGCCACAGTGGTGGCACGGCGCTGCCGGGGTGCGGCGCCGGGTCGTCGCGATCGAGCAGCGCGGCCATCGCCGCGAGCGGCGTCGCAGTGATGGCGTCGAGCTGTTCTTCGGTGCGGCCCTGCCAGGCGGTCAAATTGTCCATGGGGTGTCTCCTGTTGTTGTCTTGTTTTAGTGGGCAGCGTCGTCGACGATGCGCTGCGCCCGGAGGATCACGGGCCGATCGACCATCTTGCCGTCCACGGCAACGGCGGCGCCGTTGGCCTCGCGCGCTGCGGCCAGCACGCGCGTGGCCCACGCCAGCTCGGCATCCGTGGGCCGAAAGCCTGCGTTGACGGACGCCACTTGGCGCGGATGGATGCACAGCTTGGCGCCGAAGCCGAAGCGGCGGGCGCGCAGGGTGTCCGCGCGCAGCTGGGCGTCGTCGTCCAGCGCCACGGTCACGCCATCGATGGGGGACGCCAGGCCGGCCACGCGCGAGGCCAGCACCAGCATCGAGCGAAAGTGCAGCAATTCCTCGTCATCGCCCTCGATGCCGAGGTCGAACTGGAAATCGATCGAGCCGAATGCCAGCCGCGCGACGCCCTTCACCCGCGCCAGCGCATCGACTGCCGCCATGCCGCAGGCGGTTTCGATCAGCGGCAGCACGGGCAGGCCGAGCTGCGCAACGCGGCGCAGGTTGTCGACCGATTCCGCCTTCGGCAACATGATGGCAGCCACGCCCGCGTGACGGCACAGGGCCAGGTCATCCTCGAACCAGGGGGTGTCTTCGGCGTTGATGCGCACGACGACGGGCATGGACGGATCGAGCGCCGCGGCCACCTGCATCCGCGCGGCGTCCTTGTCTGCGGGCGGGACGGCATCTTCCAGGTCGACGATAACGGCGTCGGCTCCGCTATCCAACGCGCGGACAAAACGCTCGGGGCGGTTACCGGGGACGAACAGGTAGGAACGGGGGATGGCTGCCATGACGAACCAGTCGCGTGGTGGGATCGAAACCCATCATAAATTTGAATTCAGGCGACTCGGAAATAGAAAAACGTGATTCCACGATCACGTGAGCGCATGGCTGGCAGGGATCACACCCCGGTATTGCAGGCAGCGGAGGAATAGCTTATGTTGATGTCTCGACCACTTGAAGGACGACCATGGACATCAAGCAGATCCGCACGCTCATCGCCATCGCCGAAACGGGCAGCGCCACGAAGGCTGCGGAACTGCTGCATCTGGTGCAGCCAGCCGTGTCGCGCCATATCCGGATGCTCGAAGAAGAATGCGGCGCCCTGCTGTTCGAGCGCGAACGCCACGGCATGGTGCTAACCGACGCCGGCCGCACGCTGGCCGAATACGGCCGGCGCGCGCTGCGTGAACTGGACAAGGCGCGTGCAGAAATCGGCCCGGCCGCCAATGCGATCTCGGGCCGGCTGATGATCGGCCTGCTGGCCAGCACCAGCAATCTGCTGGCGACCGAGCTGGTGGCGCGTGTGCGCGCGAAGCACCCCGCGGTCACGGTCGGCATCAATGTCGGTTATGCAGGCAATGTCGTGCAGTGGCTGGAAGCCGGCGAAGTCGAACTGGCGCTGCTGTACGACACGCGTGCCTCGAATGGCCTGCAGGTCGAAGCGCTGCTCGACGAACGCCTGTACGTGATCGGCCCACCGGGCGAGATCGACGCATCAAAACCGTTCCCGCTCAAGCAGCTGCGCGACCGGCCGATGATCCTGCCGAATGCACCGCATGGCCTGCGCAGCATCATCGAGCACGCGCTGGCGGTGGCCGGCATCAGTGTCGACGTGGTGGCCGAAACGAATGCCCTCGACCTGCAGAAATCGCTGGTCAATAAAGGCTTCGGCTACAGCATCCTGCCCAGCTCCGCGATCCTCGACGAACTGCGCGACGGCACGCTGTCCGGCGCCCCGGTCGGCACCCCCGACCTGTCACGCCGCATCGTCCTGGCACGCGCCGCCACCCGCCGCGCGTCCCCCGTCAGCGTGGCGGCGGCCCCAGAACTGGTCGGCCTGATGAAAGAAATGGTGCTCAGCGGCGCCTGGCCCGGCGCCGCCTGGATCGGCCGCTGACCGCACCAGCAGCAGCCACTAACCGGCTGCCAGAGAAATTGCTCAATAATTCGACTCTGACCCTAATTGTCAGGCAGCCTCGGCAATCGAAGAAACAATTAGGGTCAGAGTCGAATTGTTTGACAACTTTTGGGAATTGCCCAATAAATCGACTCTGACCCTACTTGTTGGCGGGGCCGAGCAATTGCCCAATAATTCGACTCTGACCCTCATTGCGGAGAAATCGGATCAATTGCTCAATAATTCTACTCTGACCCTAATTAGGGGTTGGGGTCAGAGGGATTGGCCGAGTTTGAGTGTGGCGGCGACGTTGCGGGCCGTGGTGCGCAGGTTGAATTCAGCGTTGGCGAGGGCTTCGGCGACCGTGCCGGCTTTCATGATCGTGCTGAAGGTGGCGTCGATACCGTGGGCGTGGACGGCGCTGGCGTCGTGGCCCAGGCAGCCGCCGATGGCGATCACCGGTTTGCCGTGGCGCGCGGCGACGCGGGCCACGCCGATCGGGGTTTTTCCGTTGACGGTTTGACTGTCGATGCGACCCTCTCCCGTGATGACCAGGTCGGCCAGCGCGACGGCGGCGTCTAGTCCGACCGCATCGGCCACGATTTCGCTGCCCGGGCGCAGGCGGCCTTTCAGGAAGACCAGCATTGCAGCGGCGATGCCGCCACCGGCGCCGGCGCCCGGGACGTCCGCCACATCCTGCCCCAGGTCGCGTGCGATGATGGCGGCGTAGTGGCGCAGGTTGGCGTCGAGCTGGGCGACCATTACCGGCGTGGCCCCCTTTTGCGGGCCGAAGATGGCTGAGGCGCCATTCACGCCAACCAGCGGGTTGCTGACGTCGCAGGCCACCTCGAATACCGAATCCAGCACGCGTGCGTCTAGCTGCGTGATGTCAATCCGCGCCAGGTTCGCCAGCGCTGCGCCGCCCGGCGCCAGTGGTGCATCCTGCGCGTCGAGCAGCCGTACGCCCAGCGCTTGCAGCATCCCGGCGCCGCCGTCGTTGGTGGCGCTGCCGCCCACGCCGAGAATGAAGCGGCGCGCGCCGGCGTCGAGCGCGGCGAGGATCAACTCGCCCGTGCCACGGCTGGTCGCGTGCAGTGGATCGCGCGCGGCCGGCGGGACCAGTTCCAGGCCGCTGGCGGCCGCCATCTCGATCACGGCGATGACGTCGCCGCCCGTCAGGCCGTAGAAGGCGTCGACGGGCGTGCCGAGTGGACCAGTGGCGCGCAGGTCGACGCGGCGACCTGCCGTCGCGGCGATCATCGCGTCGACGGTGCCTTCGCCGCCATCGGCGACGGGGATCTTGACGTAGCTGGCGTCAGGGAAGATCTCGCGGAAACCCGCCTCGATGGCGCTGGCTGCTTCCAGCGCCGACAGGCTTTCCTTGAATGAATCGGGGGCGATCACGATGTGCATGGTCCGCTCCGATCAACGATTGACGAGGCGCGCAGGCACCACGAGCACCAGCATCGCGCCGATGAACAGCACGGTCGACAGGATGTACAGCGCCATGTCCGTGCTGCCGGTGGCGTCCTTGATCCAGCCGACCAGGAACGGGCTGAGGAAACCGGCGATCTGCCCCATCGAATTGATCAGCGCCAGGCCCGCGGCAGCGGCCGCGCTGCCCAGGAATGCCGCTGGCAGCGGCCAGAACATCGGCAAGCCGGTCAGTGCGCCCATCGTCGCCAGGCTCAGGCCGATCATCACCAGCACCACGTTATCCGAGAAGTTCGCGGCCAGCAGCAGGCCGGCCAGCGCCATCAGCAGTGGCGCCGAGAGGTGCCAGCGGCGCTCGCGCCGGCGGTCGGCCGAGCGGCCCACCAGCACCATGAAGACGCCGGCGAACAGGTAGGGAATCGCGCTGAGCCAGCCGACCGTCGTGGCGCTTTCGAAGCCCAGCGACTTGATGATCGACGGCAGCCAGAAGTTGATCGCATACACGCCCATCTGGATGCTGAAGTAGATGAAGCCGAGCATCCACACATGCCAGTCGCGCAGCACGGCGCCGAACGAATGCACCGCATGCGTGCCGCTCGAGCGCTGCGCTTCGTCCTCGTCGAGCGCCGTCTGCATCGCCGTTTTTTCTTCGTTCGTGAGCCACGGCGCCTGCGCCAGGCTATCGTTCAGGTAGAACAGCACCGCGACGCCCAGCAGCACGGTCGGAATCCCCTGCAGCAGGAACAGCCACTGCCAGCCAGCCATGCCGCCCTGCCCGGCCGAGAAGTGACTCAGCATCCAGCCCGACAGCGGGCCGCCGATCAGGCCCGAGACGGGAATGGCCGACATGAACAGCGCCATTACCTGGCCGCGCTTGTGCGCCGGGAACCACTTGGTGAAGTACAGGACCATGCCGGGGAAGAAGCCCGCTTCGGCCACACCGGTAAAGAAGCGCAGCACATAGAATTCGACCGGCGTGCTCACGAACAGCATGCACGCCGACAGCGCGCCCCAGGTCATCATCATCACCGCGATCCAGCGCCGCGCGCCCAGCTTGTGCAGGATGAGATTGCTCGGCACGCCGAAGGTCACGTAGCCGATGAAGAAGATGCCGGCGCCCAGGCCATACACGGTCTCGCTCAGTTGCAGCGCGTCGAGCATCTCGAGCTTGGCGAAACCGACGTTGACGCGATCCAGGTAATTGAAGAAGTAGCAGACGAAGATGAAGGGGATCAGGCGCCATGTGGCCTTGCGGTAGGCGCCTTCGAGCAGGCTCGCGCCGGGGGTGCTGGCAATGGTACTCATGCTGTCTCCGAATATATGGTCATGTAATCATCGAGATTATCAACCAAACAAGGGCTGCCAAGCGTCGGCGACACGCACAATTCAAGCCCCTTGATTCTCGCCTTTTTTCAGGCATGTGCACAAGTTGATGACAAACCCAGTGTCGACATACCCAATCAGCATGCCAACCCGACCCGCCCGGACCGCGCAGCCTGCCGGCATAATTGTGCATAATCACAAATGCCTCCTTCAACAGACACCGCCATGCACATCCTCGACACCGGCCTCGCCCAGGAAATCGTCGCCCGCACCATGCGCATCATCCCGTTCAACGTCAATGTGATGGACGCCCACGGCGTGATCCTCGCCAGCGGCAATGCGGCGCGGGTCGGCGAGCTGCATGCCGGCGCCCTGCTGGCGCTGGCCAAGAAGCTCACCACCGAAATCGATGCGGCGGCCGCGCAAAAGCTGCATGGCGCCCAGCCGGGCATCAATCTGCCGCTGTGCGTCGGCGGCGAGATCTGCGGGGCAGTAGGCTTGTCCGGCGCGCCAGACGCCGTGCGTCAGTTCGGCGAGCTGGTACGCCTGAGCGCCGAGATGATCCTCGAGCAGGCCGCGCTGACACAGACGCTGCAAAGCCACTCGCGCTACCGCGAAGCGTTCGTGCTCAACCTGATCCGCTACGAGCCGGGCGCGCGCGCCGAACTCGAAGGCTGGGCGCAGCGGCTCGGGATCGACATCGAGCGCATGCAGCTCGTGTTCCTCGTCGAACTGCAGGGCGTGCCGGCGGCGGTGGACCATGCCCCGAGCGCCGTGCAGGTGCTGCAGATGCGGCTCCTGGCGCGCCGCGACGATGCCCTCACCGCCACCGTCGGCCCCACCGAACTGGTGCTGCTCGAGGCCTGGGAGCCTTCCCGCAAAGGACTCGAGACACCGCCGCAGCGCCGTCTCGATGCCCTGGCCCAGCTGTTGCGCGAAGAGTGCACGCTGCCGTTCACGCTGTCGATGGGCATTGCGCTGCCCGGCATCGATGGCGCCGCGATCTCGTACGGGAGCGCGCGCACCGCCAGCCGGCTCGGGCGCGCACGCCATCCGCAACAGCAGGTTTTCAGCTATTACGAGATGGCCTTGCCGGTCTTGCTGTCGGGCCTGGACAGTGGCTGGCAGGCGCATCAGCTGCGCATGCCGATCGCGCGGCTCGCGCACGACAAGAGCCGCGCCATGCTGCGCGCGACGCTCTCGGCATGGTTCGAGCAGAACGAGAATTCGGCCGCCACCGCGAAGGCGCTGGGCATCCACCGCAATACGCTCGACTACCGGCTGCGCCGCATCGGCGAGCTCACGGGCCTCGACCTCGGCGCGAGCGAAGACAAGCTGCTGCTGTATGTGTCGTCGCTCTTAAGCCCGACGCTGAGTTCGACGCTGAACGCGACGGTCAGCCCCGACGACCTGCCGGCATAGCCGACAATCCGCCGCCCGGCATCGACGCTGGCCCGACGCCCGACTTGTTTTCGCTGCGTTCACGCCGTGCTTTTGCAGCCGCAGCGATGCGGCGCGCTTCGATCAGGGCCGCCGCGCGCTGTTCCTGCGTCAGCTGGCCACCCAACGCGGTCAGCAGCCCGCTGCCCTCGGCGAACATCTGCGGCGACCGGTCGTCAGGCTGCGCAAGTTCGGCGTCGATCAGGCCAACCGCGAGCAGGTAGCCGTACCCCTGCACCGGATGCCTGTCCGTCAGGTTCGAGCCGCCCAGTTTCTGCATTCCCCATAGCATGAGTACCGTTGTGTCGCCCGCCTGGGCTGCCGTGTCGAGCTGACTGGCTGCCGTCGCCTTCCATTCGCGCACCAGGGGGTCGTCGGGCCGCGTCGTCAACGCGCTCGGATCGCCAAACGGACCTTCGATGGCATGCATCCACGCCGCGCCCGGCACGCCGGCCTTGACGGCCGTGGCCAGGTAATCGAGCCGGGCCACCCGCTCGCGCTCGGTCATCGCGCCGCACATGCGTGTCATGTTTCGGCGCTCCTCGGCGTTCAGCGCGCGTTTCGCGCCCAGTTTGCTGTCGTGGACCTCGAGATCGTGCCGCCGGTTGAACGACGCGCAGCTCGAGACAAGCATGTAGGCCGCGTAGGCATCGTACGGATCACCCGAGGCCAGCAGGTCGGCCACGTGCGCGCTCAGGTTCTGGTTGGCTGCAGCAGCAAGCACTGATGCCGGTACGGCAGCTGGCACCGCCTGCGCTGGCACGGGCATGGCGGCACGTGGTGCATGCGGCGGCGGTGCGCCGGCCACATCGACGACCGTTTCACGTGTTGAGCTGTTCCACATGAGCCCGGCCGCGCCAATGCCGGCCACGACGAGCGCGCCGACCAGCCATTGTTGCAGACGTTTTTCCATGGCAGCGCCTCCCCGGTGAAATGCATCGATCGCACCGAGTATAGCCAGCGCCTGCACGCTATTTCTCACACATCATGGCGACAGCCGGCACAGATACACTTTGTAGCATTGCTTACTGGAATTCTTAACATGTTAGGTGGTGCCCGTAGTCTAATGAACTCATCGATTCAACGGATCGGCCACCAGGAGAAACAATAATGAAAACCAAGTTCATCGCAGCACTGATTGCATTGACCTTTACCGCGAGTGGCAGCGCTTTTGCACAACGCGGTGATCACGGAAACGACCGCGATCACGACCGCAACGGCTATTCGCAACAACAGCACAACGACCGCCGCGACGATGATCGCCGCGATGACAAACGAAACGACCGCAACGACCGCCACGACGGCCCGCGCGCCAACGATCGCAACCACCGCAACGACAATGCCCAGTATTATCGCCGTGACGATTCCCGCGGTGGCGGTCCCCGCCACGACCTGCGCCGCGGCGGCAAGCTGCACAAGGAATATCGTCACGATCGCTACGTCGTCAATGACTGGCGCGGCCGTCACCTGAGCGCGCCACCGCGTGGTTATCACTGGGTCCAGACCGGTAACGATTATGTGCTGGCAGCGATCGCCAGCGGCATTATTGCCCAGGTATTGTTCGCGAATTAAAAGCTGGCTGATGCCTCTATAAACCGCCCGTCGAAAGACGCGGCGGTTTTTTTACGCACACGCGTACCATATTTACAACATCTATTCATCGCTCTCCATTTGTTGCATCCCTTCAACCTCGCGCCCGTTTAATATCAATCAATGTGCCTGACGTAATAACGGAGAATGGATGAATACGAATTTGAAAGCAGGCGCCCGCGCCGTGCGTGGTGTGCTCCTGGCGTGCGCCGGAACGACCATTGCCCTGGCCAGCCTGCCCCTGGCCGCGCAGACATTGCCGGCGGTATCGGCAGCCGAGTTGCCGCGCGTCGAAGTCACGGGCTCGGCGATCCGCCGCGTGCAGTCTGAAACCGCGCTGCCTGTGCAAACGATTTCACGGGCCGAGATCGAAAAAACAGGCGTCACCACTGCCGCTGAACTGATGGGACGGGTCTCGGCCAACAGCAACGGCCTGACGGACGGCGCCAGCATCAATGTCGGCGGCGACCAGCGCGGGTTCAATAGCGCCAACCTGCGCGGCATCGGTACCTCGTCCACGCTGGTGCTGCTCAATGGCCGGCGCATGGCCAACTTCGCCTCTCCCGGCGACGACAGCGGCGTTGACCTGAACAATATCCCGGCCGCCGCGCTCGAGCGCGTCGAAGTGCTGCTCGACGGCGCCTCGGCACTGTATGGCACCGACGCCATCGGCGGCGTCATCAATTTCATTACCCGCAAGGACTTCCAGGGACTGGAAGCGAACGTGTACGTCGGCACGACCGACGAAGGCGGCGCCGGCAAGCGCACCGCCAGCCTCAGCGCCGGCAAGGGTGTGCTCGAGCGCGATGGCTACAACATCTTCGCCGTGGCCGACTTCCAGCGCACCAATCCCCTGAACACGTCGCAGCGCAGCTTCATCCCGGGCCTGCAGGTCGAGCAGCGCCTCGGTCACCTGCTGTCGAGCTACACGAGTCCCGCCAATATCCGCCTGACGTCGGCCCAGCGCGACCATCTGCAGGAGATCGGTTTCACACTCAATGGCAAGCCGATCACGAACCGCCTGATCAACCTGTCGGTCCCGGGCTGCGCGCCGCCGGCCAATGTGTACCTGCCGGATGGCACGGGCGGCGTCGACGCCTGTACCTATAACTATATGGGCGACACCGAGCTGTATCCGAAGTCCGAAAAAGCCAGTGTGCTCAGCCGCGCTGTCATCAAGCTGGGCGGCTCGCACCAGGCATATGCTGAGGTGGCGCTCAGCCGCGCCAAGACCGACTACACCGGCAGTTCGGCGCGCGTGGCCGGATACATCGATTATTCGCGGGTGCCGCAACTGGCCGGCACCGGCCTGGATGGGTTGGACGACGACATCCCGGGCGAACTGGAATTGCGCATGCGCCTGAACGAAGCGGGCCAGCGCACCAGCACCCTCACCAGCGAAGGCGTGCGTGTCGTCGTCGGCGTGACGGGCACCGTGGGCGGCTGGGATTACGACACCGCGTACAACCACAGCGTCAACACCGTCAAGGACCGCGACACCCATGGCTATCTGCTCTACAACGAGCTGCTCGAAGGAATCGCCGACGGCCGCATCAACCCGTTCGGCCCATCGAGCCCGGAAGGCCGCGCGCTGATCGACAGCATCCAGGTCGACGATGTCGTGCGCCGCGCTCGCGGCACGCTCGACGCCGTCGACGTCAAGTTGTCGCGCGCCCTGATGCCGATGGCCGGCGGCGACCTGGCGGTGGCGATTGGCGGTGAAGCACGGCGCGAGAAAAACCAGTTCACGCCATCGGCCCTGCTCCTGAGCGACAACATCAACAATGACGCCGCGCCCGAAGGCGGCCGCGCCACCAGCGACAGCCGCGATGTGGCGGCGGTCTATGGCGAAGTGCTGGTGCCGTTCGCACAACAGTGGGAAGCACAGCTGTCGGCACGCTACGACCATTACGAAAACGTGGGCGGCGCTGCCAGTCCGAAGATCGGCCTGACCTACCGGCCAAGCGACGCGCTGCTGCTGCGCGGCTCGGCCGGCCGGGGCTTCCGCGCGCCGTCGATGACAGAGCTGTACCGCCCGACCGTCTACAGCAGCACGGCCACCCTGCCCGATCCGGTCTACTGCGCCACGGTCGAGAACAATTATTCGGACTGCGCCGACAACTGGGACACGCGCCGCTACAGTAACGACGCGCTGAAACCCGAACGCAGCCGCCAGTTCTCGCTGGGCGCCGTGTTCGCCGCCGGCAAGCATGTCAGCGCATCGCTCGACTACTGGAACATCAAGCGCACCAACCTCATCAGCGAAATCGGCGACGACATCATCCTCGGCAACCTGGCCAAATACGGCGACCTGGTGTATCGCGACGAGGATGGGCTGATCGACTACATCGAACTGCGCAAGGACAACCGCGGCGCGCAACTGGCGCGCGGCCTCGACCTGGCGCTGACGGTACGCGGCGTCGACACGGCCATCGGCCGCTTCGGCGGGCGCCTGAACGGCACCTATGTGCTGACGTCGAAAATCCAGAATGCTCCCGGCGATCCGTTCGTGAGCAATCTGAATCGCTTCGTGACGAAAGGCGTGGTCCAGCGCTGGCGCCATACGGTCAGTGTCGACTGGGATCGCGGGCCACTGTCGACCAGCTTGCAAAATACGTTCTCGAGCGGCTACGAAGACCAGAATACGGCGATCAATATCGACAATGGCAGCGTGGTGGCGGCCAACCGGGTCAAGCATTATTCGTTGTGGGATTTGTCGGGCGCGTATGCAGTCAATACAAACCTGAAACTGCGCGTGGGTATCCAGAATCTGTTCGACACGAGTCCGCCTTATTCGAACCAGGCATATTACTTTTTGTCCGGTTACGACCCAAGCTATACCGATCCGCGCGGGCGCCGTTTTTATGCGAGTGCCAATTACTCGTTCAAATAAGGCCTGACGGTCTTCACGGGATTCCGCCAAACAGTGGTATCCCGATTTTTTTCAATGAACGAGATTCAACGCGTGTTGAATGAGATTGTCGGAAAAGCTTACATTTGTAAATACAGGAATCAGGCGTCAGTTAAAATTCCGATTGGAATCAGACGCTTGAAACTATCTAAAGGCATGGCACGGTTACTGCTAGTTACAAGGCTCACACTAACCGGAGAAAACCATGTCCCTGCGAACGCTAAAAAATCTGCTTGTCGGCCTGTCGTTGCTGGTTTGCACCTCTGCCTTTGCCGTACCGTTTGTGGTCAATGTGGCTGGGGTGCAAAGTTTCGGTGCGCCGGGAACAGCCGGAAACACGGTATTTACCCTGAACGTCGGCGCAGGCTCGCGGGTTATCGGTGTCGTCTACGACGTCAACATCACCGCATACACACCGAGCTATTTATCCGAAATCGGCCTGTACTTCAGTAACTCGGCGCAGACAGGCGGGGTTTATTTCAACCCTGGGTTTGAGAATGCAGATCCTGGCACCGGCAGCTACGCCGATTCAGCCAACCTGATTGACTTCGGATTGGACTTCGCGGTCGGCGCCGATGGCATTCTGCGACTGGAATTCTACGAGGATTTCAATGATTCACAAGTATCGCCGGACGGTGTGTGGAACTTCGGCACGATCACGTTCGATGTGACGGGAGATAACGTGCCTGGCGACCCTGGCACCGACATTCCTGAGCCGGCAACGGGCATGCTGATGGGCGCTGGACTGGCGCTGATGGGCTTCACGGCGCGTCGTCGTCGCTCACGCGGCAAGGCAGCGTAAGCAGCAACCTGGCGCAGTCGCTTGCGCGCTGCGTCAGAGAGACTGGTTCTCGATACTGACCAGTCTCCAGCAATCGTCCATCTTGAAGTAATACGACACCAGATAATCGCTGTCGGGCTTGGTTAGATTGACCCGCGCCGTCGACGCCGTCACGTCTTCCAGTCGCATGAGGAGCGCGTTGTCCTTGCGCTCCTGCACCAGGGGCATGACGGGAAATTCAGCCGACTGGATCGTGGTGTAGAGACTTTGCACCGCCTCGTCGCTGGAAAATTGCTGGATGAAAAATGAAATGTCCTGGGCCGGGCAAACGGGCGTCGACGTGGCTGTCGGCGAAGCGGACCGGGTGTTCAACTGAGCCGCCTGGCCGTGGCTTGCCGCCATCAGCAGCAGTGAAAAGAATAGCTTGTTCAAACCACCCACGTTGACCTCCCGGATCGATTCCTTCAGAAATGGCACGCCGCAATCAAGCCGGCAGCGTACCAGTTTATCAGAACAGCAATAGTTCCCTGAACACGATCAAGCCGCCTTGACAAGTCACCATCAAGAAAAAATGGTGCGCGCTGCGGCATTTCTGTCGTCATACAGGAACGAAACCCATCTGACATGACGCATTTCTGCACACGATTGCATTGTCATGCCTCAAATGCAACGAATAAGCTGGCATTATGTGGAAGATAAGACATGACGTCTGCAGCGCTCACGGGCGCCAGACACAGAAAATCGCACGGCACTGACAGAATGACGATGAATCGATTTCGAACTACCGGACTCCCGGCCAGCATCCGGGGCACGCTGCCCACTTATCTTGACGCCTCCGTTACCCCGCCTTCCCACCGCCCTCGCCTGCTGCTGGTCGACGACGAGCCGCGCGTACTTGCTTCACTGCAGGAAATGCTCAAAGGCTGCGGTTACGCCATCAGTACGGCTGCCAGCGGCAACGAAGCACTGGCGTGCCTGGCAGAGCAGCGCTTCGACCTGGTGCTGCTTGACCTTTTGATGATGGATGTCGACGGCCACGAGGTCATGGACTTCATCAACCAGCACGACATCAAGACCGACGTCATCGTTGTCAGCGGCACCGTCGGCATCGATTCCGCCATCGGGGCCCTGAAGCGCGGCGCTCACGATTACCTGCGCAAGCCATTCAGCCGCGAAGAATTGCTGCGCACGGTGGACAACGCGCTCAGGCAGCGCGACCTGCAGCAGACCAACCGCCGCATGGTGGCGGCGCTCGCGCTGTCCGAAAAAAAATACCGCTATCTGGTCGATGCCTCGCCCGACATGATCTACATGCTCGGTCATGAAGGCCGCTTCACCTACGTCAATGACCGCGCCTGCCAGATGCTGGGCTACGAACGGGAAGAGCTGCTGGGCCAGCACTATACGGCGCTGCTGCATGCCGAAGACCACGAGCGTGCACTCTATGTGTTCAACGAGCGGCGCGTCGGCGAGCGGGCCTCGCGCGACGTCGAGCTGCGCGTGACGTGCCGCGCGGGCCAGCAGCACACGCACGACGCTGCCGACACGTCCGTCATGACGATTTCACTTAACGCGATCGGCATGCACCGTGAAAAACGCGATCCGCACACGCCGACCTATGTCGGCACCTACGGCATCGCGCGCGACGTCAGCGCGCGCAAGCGTGCCGAGGCGGTCATCCATCATCAGGCCTACCACGACATCCTGACCGACCTGCCTAACCGCGTGCTGTTCAAGGACCGGCTCGGCCTGGCAATGCTGCAGGCCCGGCGCAAGCGCACTGAACTGGCGGTGATGTTCATCGACCTGGACCGCTTCAAGCTCGTCAATGACACGCTCGGCCACGGCCATGGCGACAAATTGCTGCAGCAGGTGGCGCAGCGCCTGAAGGATTGCCTGCGCAAAGGCGACACGCTGGCGCGCCAGGGTGGCGACGAGTTCACGATCGTGCTGCCCGACCTGCGCTCGCGCGACGATGCACGCGTGGTTGCCGACAAGTTCATCGAGCGGCTGCAACAGCCGTTCGACCTGGAAGGCAACGAAGTGCATATCTCGGCGTCGATCGGCGTGGCCATTTACCCCGAACACGGCGAATCGATCGACGAGCTGCTGCGCAATGCGGACATCGCAATGTACCGCGTGAAGGACCTCGGCAAGAATGGCCACGCCTTCTACGACCCGTCGATGCACGATGCGCTGCACCAGAACGTCGCCCTCGAACAGCATCTGCGCCGCGCGCTCGAGCGCAACGAACTCGAGATGTACTACCAGCCGCAGATTGACGCCGCCAGTGGCCGCATCATCGGCGCCGAGGCGCTGATGCGCTGGAACCATCCGGTGCGTGGCCTGATCATGCCTGGCGAGTTTTTGCCGTTCGCCGAAGAAAGTGGCCTGATCGTGCCGATCTCGGAGTGGATGATCGACACGCTGTGCCGCGACATGGCGCAGTGGGGAACGGATGGTGCAGACCAGCTGACGCTGTCGCTGAATCTGTCGCCGCATTATCTGGACCACAGCAAATTCTTCGAAACGATGCGCAATGCCCTCGAGCGCTACGACATCGGCCCCGGGCGGATCGCCGTGGAGATCACCGAAAACATCTGCATCCGCAATCCGCAATATGCGATCGAGCAGCTGAAAAAGCTCGGGCAGCTGGGTGTGTCGGTGGCCATTGACGATTTCGGCACCGGGTATTCATCGCTCGCGTATCTGCACCGGTTTCCAATCCACACCATCAAGATCGACCAGTCGTTCGTGCAGCAGATCAGCGACGAGGACGGGCATTATCCGGTCGTGCTGGCGATCATCTCGATTTCACGCGGTTTGAATCTCGACCTGGTGGCCGAGGGCGTGGAGACGGAAGTGCAGGCGCGCTACCTGCGTGCGCACGGGTGTTCGACGATGCAGGGCTTTTTGTTTCACCGGCCGATGCCGCTGGGGGGCTTCGTCAACGTGCTCAATTCCTGACGTGGTTGCCGGGGGATCGCCCTCCCGGCAAACCACTTCTGCTGTGACTTCAACAGCAGGTGCAGTACGCCCTCACTCCCCCGTGATCTTCGCATCCTTCACGAACTTGCCCCACGTCTGATATTCCTTGCCCGTATGCGCTGCCAATTCCTGCGGCGTCATATACACGGCATATGCACCCTGCTCCTGCGCCTTGCGTTTGAATGCGTCGGTCGCCATGATTTTCTTGATCTCGCCAGTCAGCTTGTCCACGATCGGCTTGGGCGTGTTGGCGGGCGCGTACACGGCAAACCACGAGCTCACGTCCAGCTTCTCGTACCCTTTGATCGTCGCCGTCGTCGGCACGTTGGGCAGGCTCGGCAGCGCAACATTGCCGGTCACAGCAATGGCGCGCAGTTTGCCGGACCGGATGTGGGCGAGCAGCGGCGGCGCCGTCGTAAAGGTCATTTCGACGTTACCCCCCAGCAGATCGGTAATGGCCGGCCCCGTACCTTTGTACGGCACGTGGGCGATATTCGTGCCGCTCATCCGGTTCAGCATTTCGCCCGTCACGTGCTGCAGCGAGCCATTCCCAGACGACGCGTAATTGAGTTTGCCGGGATGTGCTTTGGCGTAGCTGACCAGCTCGGGCAGCGTCTTGATCGGCAGATCGGGCCGCACGACGAACACTTGCGGCGCCACGATCAGGTTCGCAACCGGGGTGAAGTCCTTGATCGGATCGAATCCGGCCTTGACCACGTGCGGCGTGATGACGTGAAAGCCCGAGTACTGCACCAGCAAGGTATAGCCGTCCGGTTTGGCCCGCTTGACGGCCGAGGCAGCGATTGCGCCTGCCCCACCCGGCCGGTTCTCGACGACGACCGGTTTGCCCAGTGCCTTGGACAGCGGATCGGAAATCATGCGCGCGGCCAGGTCGGTCGTGCCGCCCGGCGCGGCCGAGACCATCAGCGTGATGGCGCGCGCGGGATAGTTGTCTTGCGCGTGCGCGCCGATGCTGGCAAGTGCTGCGCCGACGGCGAGCAGACCTGCGCGAATGCGCAGCGAGTGAATCGATTTCATGGTGTCTCCTGAATTATTAAAATAGTTTTGTTCGTGCGGGCGATGGCATGGGTTCAAGCCGGACGCGCTTCTGCGCGCTCCCTGATCGCTTCAAAATCCCCGGGTGGCCGGTGCAGATCGAGCCGCCGGCCTGCCTTGACGATCTGGCTCGGCGTCTCGTGCCCGATCAGCGCCGGCAGCTGCGACGATGCGTCCAGCAAGCGGCCCAGATCGACGCCCGTGTCGTAACCCATCAACTGCAGCGCATGCACCACCTCTTCGGTGCAGACATTGCCCGAGGCGCCAGGCGCATACGGGCAGCCACCAATGCCGCCAAGCGACGCGTCGAAGCGGTCGGCGCCCGCGTCGATTCCGGCCAGCACATTGGCCAGGCCCATGCCGCGGGTATTGTGAAAGTGCAGGCTCAGTTCGGTATCCGGCCAGGCTGCGCGAAAACGCGCCGTGAGCGACGCCACCTGGCTCGGGTACGCCATGCCGGTCGTGTCGCATAGGGTAACGCCGTCGGCGCCCGCCTCGTCGATGAAGCGCGCGCACCAGGCCAGCACCGTGTCTTCCGGCACGTCGCCTTCCATCGGGCAGCCGAACGAACACGACAACGAAATATTCACGGCCAGCGCCGCCTGTCGCGCCAGGGCCGCCACTTCGCACAAGCCCTCGAACGATTGCGCCTGCGTCATGCGCAGATTGGCCAGGTTGTGCGTTTCGCTGGCCGACATCACCAGATTCAGCTCGTCGGTGCGGCTCTCGATTGCGCGCTCGGCGCCACGTACATTCGGCACCAGCGCGCTGTAGATCACGCCCGGCACGCGCTCGATGCCGAGCATCACCTGCTGGGCATCGGCCAGCGCCGGAATCGCCTTGGGTGAAACAAAGGCGGTCACTTCGATCTTGGCCATGCCGGCCTGCGACAGGCTGTTGACCAGGGCTATCTTGTCGGCGGTCGGTACGAACACCGACTCGGCCTGCAAGCCATCGCGCGTGCCGACTTCCTGCATGTGGATGCGGCGACCGGCGCCGTTCCACCGGTTCATGCGACCACTCCCTTGTCGCGCAAGGCGGCGATGTCCGGCTCGCTCAAGCCCAGTTCGCGCAGCACGCCATCGGTATCGTCACCCAGGCCCGGCGCGGAGGTGCGCACAGTGCCTGGCGTGCCCAGCAGTTTGGGAACGACGCCCGGCACCTCGAGGTCGTAACCGTCGCGCGTGGACTGGGCCAGGATCATGTCGCGCGCCCGGTAATGGGGGTCCTCCGCGATGTCTTTCGCCGTATAGACCTTGCCGGCCGGGACGCGGGCACCGCCCAGCAGGTCGAGGACCTCGGTGATCGGGCGCGTTGCCGTCCAGACGCTGATGGCGGCGTCGATCTCGGCCACGCGCACGACGCGGCCGGCATTGTCGGCCAGCGCCGGGTCGTGGGCCAGGTCGTCGCGCCCGATCACGGCCATCAGGCGCTTGAAGATGCTGTCGCCGTTACCAGCGATGAGCACGTAGCCGTCGTTGCAGCGGTAGGCGTTCGACGGTGCGATGCCGGGCAGCGCGCTGCCGGCCGCTTCACGCACGGCGCCGAACGCGCTGTATTCGGGCAGCAGGCTTTCCATGACGTTGAACACGGCCTCGTGCAGGGCAACGTCGATCACCTGGCCCTTGCCGCCATTGACCTTGCGGTGGTACAGCGCCGTCAGCACGCCGATGGTCCCGTGCAGTGCGGCCAGCGTGTCGCCGATCGACACGCCGCAGCGCACCGGCACGCGGTCGGGTTCGCCTGTCAGGTGGCGCAGGCCGCCCATCGCTTCGCCGATGGCGCCGAAGCCCGGCAGGTCGCGGTACGGGCCGGTCTGGCCATAGCCCGAGATGCGCAGCATGACGAGGCCGGGATTGAGAGCCGACAGCGCATCCCAGCCCATGCCCCAGCCTTCCAGGGTGCCGGGGCGGAAGTTCTCGATCAGCACATCGGCTTCGGCGATCAGCTTGCGGGCTATGTCCTGGCCTTCGGCGCTGCGCAGGTCGAGGGCGATCGAGCGCTTGTTACGCGACTGCACCTGCCACCAGACCGACGTACCTTCCTTGATCATGCGCCAGTTGCGCAGCGGGTCGCCGCTGCCGGGGGCCTCGATCTTGATGACGTCGGCGCCGAATTCGCCGAGGGTCTTGCCGGCGAACGGGCCGGCGATCAATTGGCCCATTTCGATGACGCGCACGCCGCGCAAGGCGCCGTCGGGAATGCTGCTGTTGAGGTTCATGCTGGTCTCGTCGATGGTTGTAGCTTGTCGACCCAGCATAGAGAGAACGGACCCTGCCCGTCCAACCGTTTCTTTTCAACGAGCCTTCGTCAACCGCGAACGCTCTTCGGCAGCGCCCAGATGCGCGAGCAGCGCCCGCGTCACCGGCGACAAGCCCTTTTCTTCCCGCACGACGATGCGCAGCTCGCGTTCGGCCCATGGCTCGTCAATCTCGACGGCCACCAGGCCCAGTGGCTGGCCGATGGCGGTGAAGACTTCGTGGGGAATCACGCCCAGACCCATGCCCACCTGCGCCATGCGGCACACGGCGTCGAAGCCTGGCACGTGGATGCGGGTTTTCAACGGCCGGCCGGAGGCGCGCGACGCCAGGTGCGTGCGCTTGTTGATGGAGCTGTCCGCGTGCAGGCCGACATGATCGAAGTCGAGCGTGTCCGCGAACGGGACGCGGCCGCGCCCGGCCAGCGCATGGTCGTGGCGCATGACGAGCACGATGCGGTCGCGCCGGTACAGGTGGCTGTGCAGGTCGCGGGTATCGGTGTCGCCCGAGCAGATGCCGATCTCGGCAAAGCCGTCTTCGACGCCCTTGACGACGTCGCCGCTGGGGCGCTCTTCCAGGTCGAGCCGGATCTGCTCGTGCAGGTTCAGGAAGGCGCGCAAGTCTTCCGGCAGAAATTCCACGATGGCCGACAGGTTCGCCACCATGCGCACATAACCGCGCAAGCCCTGGGCGTGCTCGGCCAGTTCCTGGCCGATCTTGTCAACGCTCTGCAGGATGCGGCGCGCATGCGTCAGCAGCGATTCGCCGGCCGGGGTCAAGGTCATGCCGCGCGCGGCGCGCACCATCAGCGCCACGCCCAGCGCCCGCTCCATGTCGGCCAGCCGCTTGCTGGCGGCCGAGACGGCAATGGCTTCGCGCTCGGCGGCGCGGGTGAGTGAACCTTCTTCGTGGATTGCCAGGAAAAGCTGCAGGCTGGTGAGGTCCAGCCTTCTGAGGATATTGTTCAGTGCCATCGGAAAAGCTGATACAGCGGAAGACGAGAGTGTCACGACTGTATCAGGTCTGTTCAGGCAAACAGGTTTCCCACCGTGGGGGCATCCGCCAGATGCCAGACGCGTTCGGCCAGCGCGTACATCTCGGCCTCGCTCGCGGCTTCGCTGAACAGCGCCAGCCGCAGCGCTTTCTGTTCGAGTTCAGCGCGCGACAAGGTGTTGCCGGGGTCGCCCTTCGGTTCATCGACGCGGCCGGTGAGGCGCCGGCCATCGGTTGTCTCGACCGTGACCTTACCGATCCAGCGCGCCGGATAGGCGGTGTCGACTTCGTCGTCGAACTCCATGCCCACCTTGCCACGAAACGCGGCAATCGGCGCCGCATTGAAATTGTCCTCGAACTGGCTCAGGCCGGCCACATCGTAATGCGCGATCAGCCCGAGCACCGTCCCCATCGAAAATTTGGCCTGGTGTACCGTCTGCGGATCGACGACCGCGCCCAGCACGTCGATCGCGCCCTGGTGCACGTGCGCGACGACGCGCGTGATCTGCCCGGGTTGCAGGCCGTGGGTTCGCATCACCTGCTGCAAGGCGTCGGCGGCCGGATGCGTGTGCCGGCACGACGCGTGGAATTTGAAGGACGTCTCGGCCAGCGCCCAGCGCTCGCCCAGGCGGTCGGTCAGCTTGGCCGGATCGGCGTCGCTCGACATGCCCGCCGCCATTCCCTGCGCGCCCTCGAGGATGCGGCGCGCACCGGTAAAACCGTCCTGCGCCAGGTAGGCCGAGGTCAAGCCGTTCGCGGCCGCGGCGGCTGTGTGCAATTGCTTCGAGTCCGCAGCATCGCGCAGGAATTCCCACAAGCCCGCCGCCTGGGTGCCGGCCGAGCCGAACGCATGCAGCATCTGGTGGGGTGTGAGCTTGAGCAGGTGCCCCGCCGCCGCTGCGGCCGCCAGCGTGCCTGCCGTACCCGTCGTGTGGAAGATGCGGTAATGCGAACGGCCAAGAAATTCGCCGACACGGATGCCGACCTCGTAACCGGCCACGGCCGCCGTCAGCAGGTCGCGCCCGCTGGCGCCGATCGACTGGGCAACGGCCAGCGCCGCCGGAAACACGACTGCGCCGGGATGGAAGACCGAGCCGTTGTGCACGTCATCCTGTTCGGCGACGTGCGAGGCGGCCGCGTTGACCATTGCCGCGAACAGCGGCGTGGTGGTGCGGCGCGAGATCAGCACCTCGCAGGGGCCGCCGCCCGGCCCCATCGTCTGCGCGTAGCGGTCGATGGTTTGTACGGCGCGTGACGTGCGGCCGGCCAGCGCGGAACCGATCCAGTCAAGAAACAGGTCTTCGGTGCGCATGTGCACGGCGTCGGGAATCTGCTCGTAGCGCAGGTTGGCGGCGAAGCTGGCGAGCAGCTGGCTCGGGTGCTGGTGGTCAGCCATGTGGTCTCCTTGGTTCTTGATGTTGGTGGTCGGCGTACTGCGACTCAATGGCGCTCTGCGACCATCATAGAGAGCAATACCGGCCATGAAGAAATAGAAAAATTTGATACCACCATGCTGCTGTCAGATTACCGCCATGCAAGCCAACCATGCACCTTTCTTGCCAACCATGAAATAGTGTTCACTTTGTCAGTAATGATATATCATTATCAATAAGGCGCACGTCCTGTGCCAGCCGGTCCACTCTGCACGCCCGTACCTCACGAGACGCCATGATCCGCATTGAACACCTGACCAAGCGCTACGGCGAGCGGGTCGTCGTCAACGACCTCAACCTGCACGTCGAAGCGGGCCAGGTCTATGCATTGCTGGGCCCGAACGGCGCCGGCAAATCCACGACGATCGGTTGCCTGCTCGGCTTCGTCAAACCCGATACCGGCCGCATCACGCTGGCCGGTTCGCCGTTGATGCCGGCCGAGGCTGCGATCCGGCACGCCGCCTACATCGCCGAAAACGTGGCCCTGTACGAACGCCTGACCGGGGTCGAGAACGTCGACTTCTTCATGCGCCTGCTGGGGCGCCGGCTTGCCACGGCCGAAATCGAAGCCTTGCTCGAGCGGGTCGGCCTGCCCCGCCACGCCTGGCACCGCCATGCGCACGGCTATTCGAAAGGCATGCGCCAGAAGGTCGGCATCGTCATGGCGCTGGCCAAGGGCGCGCGCGTGCTGGTGCTCGACGAGCCGACCTCGGGCCTCGATCCGGAAGCAAGCGTCGCCTTCGGCCACCTGATCCGCACCGTCGCCAATGACGGGGCGGCCGTGATCATGGCCACGCACGACCTGCTGCGCGCGCAGGAACTGGCGGACCGCTGTGGCGTCCTGGTGGGCGGCCATCTGGTCAGCGAATGGCAACTTGGAGAACTGCATGCCGGCGAACTCGAACGCAATTACCTCGACAGTCTCGCGGCCCGTGGTTGATCACGTGTGGCGACAAGCCTTCATCGGTGCCTGGCAAGCCGACTGGCGCGAGCGCCGGCGTGACTGGCGCGTGGCGCTCGTGCTGGCCCTCGGGCTGGCGCTGGCCGCAGGCGCGGCGCTGCTGGCCTCGCTCGACCTGGAACGCACCCGCGCCGCGCGCACCGTCGCGGCTGCGGCTGAGGCCGAACGTTGGGTGCACCAGGGCAGCAAGAATCCCCATTCTGCCGCCCACTACGGCGTGTACGCGTTCAAGCCGCTGCCGACACTGGCGGCGATCGATCCCGGCATCGAACAATATGTGGGGTCCAGCATCTGGCTGGAAGCGCACAAGCAGAACGACATGGTGTACCGCCCCGCCGCCGACAGCGCGGGCGCCGACCGCCAGTTTCGCCTGAGCCCCGCGCTGGTGCTGCAAGTGCTGGCGCCGGCAGCGATGATCTTTCTGGGCTTCGGCATGTTTGCCGGCGAGCGCGAACGCGGGATGCTGCCGGCGCTGCGCCTGAACGGTGCGCCACTGGGCGCAATCGCGGTCGCACGTGGCGCGGTCCTGCTGTGCCTGGCCATGACGCTGTCGCTGCCCGCCATCGTCGCCATCGTCGCCCTGAAGTGGCAGGCCGGCGGCGGCGAACCGGTTGCCGATCCGGGCCTGCGCGCGCTGCTCTTCGGTGGCGGCTACCTCGTCTACCTGACTGTCTGGGCTGCCATCATCACGGCCGCGTCGGCGTATGCGGCCACGCTGCGCGCCAGCCTGGCCCTGCTCGTTACCCTGTGGACGGCGCTCACGCTCGTGCTGCCGCGCGCCGCTGCCGAACTGGCGCAATCGGCCGCGCCGCTGCCGTCCGCGCAGGCATTCCGGCAAGCCGTCGACGACGACCTCGGCATGCCGGACGATCCGCAGGAGGCCGAGCGCCACAAGCAGCAACTGCTCAAGCAGTATGGCGTCGACAAGGTGGCCGACCTGCCGGTCAACTGGGCTGGCATCAGCCAGCTGCGCAGTGAAGCCCATGGCAATGTCGTCTTCGACCGCCATTACGGCCCGCTGTTCGCCGCGCTGGCAAGCCAGGACCGGGCGATGGCGCTGGCGGGCTGGTTGTCGCCGGCCGCCGCGATCGCAGGGCTGTCGAGCCGGCTGGCCGCCAGCGACAGCGCCAGCCACGTCGAATTCATCCGCGCTGCCGAAACCCACCGCCGCCTGATGCAGAACCTGCTCAACAGCGACCTGGCGCGTCATCCCGACCGCGATGGTGTCAAGTACCAGGCCGATGCGGCGCTGTGGCGCAGCATTCCCCCGCTCACGTTTGGCTTTGCGGCGCTCGATCTGCGTGAAGTGGCCGTGCGCTGGTTGCTGCCGCTCTTCACGCTGCTCGTTGCCAGCATTGGCCTCGCTTGGGCAGCGCTACGGCGCCTTCGTCTCGGGAGCGTCAAATGATCCGCACCCTGGCACTGATCCGCTTCGATCTGCGCGCACTGCTGCGCGAGCGCGGCACGCTGCTGCTGCTCGCGGCGGCGCTGTTGCTGGCCTGGTATGGCCTGTTTGAAGGCGCCCGCTTCCAGCGGCACGCGCAGGCCGCGAGCCAGGCGGCAGTCGCGCAGGAGGCCGCAGCGCGCACTGCGGCCAGGGATCTCGCAGCGCGCTACTTCGCGCAGCCGGACGCGCCCGAATTTGCCGGCGTGCTGTACTACCGCACGCCAGTGGACGTGCGCGGCTACGCGTTTCGCGAGCACGTGGGCTTTGCCGTCATGCCGGCGCTGCCGGGTGCGGCGCTGGCGATCGGCCTGGCCGACATCCAGCCGGCCTATGTGCGGGTGCGGGCCGAATCGATGGCGTCGGTGCGCACTGCCACCGACATCGACCACCCTGCCCGCCTGGCATCGGGCCGTTACGACCTGATGTTCTTCGTGGTCTACCTATGGCCTTTGATCCTGTTGACGCTGTCGGCGTCGGTGCTGACGCAAGACCGCGAGAGCCTGCGGCTGCGCAGCCTGCTGCTGCAGGGCGTCGGCACGGCGCGCATCCTGTTTGTCCAGGCCGGCGTACGCGTCCTGCTCGCGACGATCTTGCTGATCCTGGGCGTCGCTGGCGCCGCGCTGCTGTCCGGCGCCGTGCCATTCGATGGCGCCGGGGCAGGCGCGCTTGCCCAGTGGGCCGGTCTGGTGCTGCTGTACTCGGCGTTCTGGAGCGGCGTCGGCATCGCCGTCTGCGCCTGCTGCGCGAACCGCATGAGCGCCGCCTTTGCCGGCTTCGGCCTGTGGCTGCTGTTCGCGATCGTGCTGCCGGCCGCCCTCGACGCCGTCACCCGCATCGCGGCACCGGTGCCGCCCCGCGAACGCTATGTGCAAGCCATGCGCGATGCCCTTGATCAGGTCAATGCCGACCAGGCCGGGAGCCTGGCGCGCTTCTACGACAGCCATCCCGAATGGAAACCCAGGCGCACCGCGCCGGGCGAGGTCGCTTCGAGCGTGTCACGCCTGCACCGGGCTCAGGAAACCGAACGTCTCATGTCAGGCATCGAACGCGAATTCGCGCTGGCCGAACATGCGCGCGCTGCGTTCTTTACCCGCATGAGCGTGCTCAGTCCCGTCAGTCTCGCCAATGAAGCTTTCGCCGACGCCGCCGGCACCGACCGCGCCCGCCATCGCCGCTTCATCGAGGACGTCGCGCGCCACCAGGGCCGCTTGCGCGACTGGTTCCAAGCCACCATTCAGCGCGCAGCACTGGGCGACGAACAGGCGCCGTGCGCCCGCACCTGTCTGGGCGGCTATGGGTTCCGCGACTTCGATGCGGTGCCCCGCTACGCCGCATCGCCTGCTCTGGCGCGCCCGGCGCACATGCCGGCGCGCACCTGGATGCTGCCGGTCTGGGCCTGCGCCTTTGCCGTGCTGGCCTGCATCGCCCTCTGGCGCGAGCGCCGCCGGCAGCGCTGCTGATATCTGTTTCTCTCACCCTCACCCTGCCACCCACTGGAGTATTGATCTTGCAATCCGCTACCCGTTTCACCCGCCTGCGTGCAATTCCCCACGCCGTCATGCTCACCTGCCTGTTTGGCGGCGTTGCCGTGGCTGATGACGAGACGCCTGACCTCGCGCCGCTGGCCGGATCCTCGGCGCAGGTCGTCGAAGTCCGGGGCCAGCGGGGCGACGATGAACGGCTGGCGCCTGGCCTGGGCAACAAGTTACTGCCGGGCAGCGTGACCACCGTGACAGCCGAAGACCTGGCCACGCTGGACATTGGCCGCGACATCTCGAACGTGTTTCGCCGCGTGCCGGGCGTGGTCGCCAACAATATCGACCAGGGCGACACCGGCAATGGATTTCGCATGCGCGGCTTCGCCACCCAGGGCACGCACGGCGCCGACACCGCCATCTATATCGACGGCGTGCCGCAGAACATTCCATCGAGCCAGGGCGGCGCGGGCCACGGTCCGGCCTTCCTCGAATGGATGACGGGCGACATGATCGACACGTTCGACGTCATCAAGGGCCCGGTCTCGGCCCTGTACGGCGACCAGAACCGCGCCGGCGCGGTGGCGATCCGCACCCGCGAAGGCGGCGCGGCCACGCCGTCGAGCGCCACGGTCACCGTGGAAAGCTATGGCGGGCGGCGCGGCTCGCTCGTTCTGTCGAATGACTTCGGGCACATCCGTTCACTGGTAGTGGCCGACCGCTACAGCCTCGACGGTTTCCGCCACGGCGCCAGCCTCGACCGCAACAACCTGTTCTGGAAGCTCTCGACCAATATCGGTGACGGTGTCTACAGCCTGCGCGCCACCTATTACAAGTCGGACTATGCTGGCGCCGGCTACCTGTCGCTGCCGGCCATGGAAGCGGGCCTCGTCGATCCGCACGACACCATGTTCAACCTGCCGGGCTTTGGCGACGCGCACCGCAAGACGCTCGTGTTCAACCGCAGTCCGGCATCGGGCGACGCGGGCTGGTTCGCCACCGCCTATGCGGAGGACTTTGCACGCAGCCGCGCGATCCAGACCAGCACCACGCTGCACACCTATGGCTATGACGAGCGCGACATCTTTGGCGCGCGCGGCGGCAATACCTGGGTCTTCGGCTCAGCAGGGGTACTCACGGCCGGCTTTGAAGCGCGCAAGGACAAGGGCGATGCGTTCCGCCAGCAATACCGCAACCGCCAACCGACCGCCAGCTACGTCAACAACCAAAACCTCGACCTGCTGACCTATGGCGCGTTCATCCAGGGCCAGTACCGCATGCTGCCCACGCTCAAGCTACACGGCGGCGCGCGCTACGACCGCTTCGACTACGACCTCGTCAACCGCAAGCTGCCCGCCGCATCGACCGGCTATGAAGCCTCGGTGGTCACGCCAAAATACGGCGCCATCTGGAATGTCCTGCCGACTGTCGAGCTGTACGCGAACATCGCCCAGGGCTTCCGCTCACCGGCGGCCGAGCAGATCAGCACCAGCGGCAGTCTGGGTCCGCTGGGCGCGCTTGGCGGGCGCAGCAATCCTGGCATCGATCCGAGCCGGGTGCGCTCGCATGACCTCGGTTTCAAGGCGGCGCCACTGGACGGCCTGAGCGTGTCCGGCGCGTTCTACTTCATCCAGAATGACGACGAGATCATCAACACGGCGCCGGACGTGTTCGTCGCGTCCGGCCAGACCACGCGCCGCGGTCTCGAACTTGACCTGCACTACCAGATCAGCAGCGCGCTGAACACGTATCTGAGCTACGGCCGCATCCTGCGCGCGCAGCTGGACAACCCGGCGCCTGGCGCCGGCCCGCGCCTGTCGGTGCCGGAACACACGTGGAAAGCCGGCGTCCAGTACCGCACGGCGATGGGCCCGGGCCGGTTGTCGCTCAGTGGCGACGTATATGTCACGGCCGGCAATCCCTATTACATGGGCACGCCGCTGTACGAGCGCGACATGCCGACCTATGTGCGCTACGACATGAAGGCGACCTACGATCTGGGAAAGTTCCAGGGTTCACTGTTCGCCACGCTGCAGCCGCACGAGTTCGCCAGCGACATTGCGTATGGCACGGCCGGTGGCTTGCTGGTGACGACCGTGCCGCAGGCCACGGCCGGGGCGTCGCTGCGTTACTACTTCTGATTGGGAGAGACCGCGTCCACGGTGGCGCGGTCATTGCTGCGGCGACCCACTCGATTGATGCACATCAACGACTACCAGGCGCCGCAGGGTGTAATTTTGATGCCTGTCACATTACCCCTCCATCACAGCGCATGCATCACACCCCATGGTAGTTCCCCGTCTGACCTGGCCCGCCAAAGCACATGGCGGCGCCGCGCATCTCCTCCTGCTGTTGCTGCTTCAGGCTGCCACGGGTTCCGCCGCGTTTGCCCGTGATGCCGGCGTGGGCGCCGACGTCCCGGCGCCTGCCGTTGATCCTTGTGCCCCGGGCGCCGCACCCGCTGCATCCTGGCTGGCCGGCGCGCAGGAACTGGCCCCGCTCGCACTGCAACTGCTGCGCGCGGCGCCCGAGCACGGACTTGACGTCCGCCGCTATCAGGTGGACGAGCTGACCCGGCGGCTGGCCGGCCCGGAGGGCACATCGGCGGCATTCGTGCGCGATCTCGACCGCGCGATGATGCAGTACCTGTGCGATCTGCACGGGGGCCGCGCGGCCTGGGCCAGCCGGGTTGCCGCAGCGCCCGACACCGGCTTCGACCCGCGCCAGCGCCTGGCCACCGTGCGCGACGCGCAAGGGCTGGCGCAGGCCATCGACGCCGCGGCGCCCGCCATTCCGCTGTATGGCAGGGTCAAGGCGGCGCTGGCACAGTACCGCGAACTGTCTCGTGCGACACCGGACTGGCCCGCGCTGCCGCCGGTCGCACGGGCCGCCATCCACGCCGGCGAGACTTACACGGGCACGGCCCTGCTGCAGGCGCGGCTGCAGTTGCTGGGTGATCTGGACGCGCAGGCGCCCATGGACAGCGACAGCATCTATACGCCGGCACTGGCGGGCGCCGTGCGGCGTTTCCAGGCGCGGCACGGGCTGGATGAAGACGGCGTACTGGGCGCTGGGACGGTCACGGCCCTGTCGGTGCCGCCCGCGCATCGCATCGCCCAGCTGGCGCTGACGCTCGAACGCCTGCGCTGGCTGCCACCGCCGCCGGCACACGGGCGCGTCGTCGTCGTGAACGTGCCCACTTACCGCTTGTGGACCTTCGATGCCAGGGACAACTTTGCGGCGCCGGCGCTGGAAATGCGCGTGATCGTCGGCGCGCGCGGTCGCACGCCCACGCCGCTGTTCATCGGAGAAATGCGCTACCTGGAATTCGCGCCTTACTGGAATGTTCCAGCCAGCATCCAGAAGAATGAAATCCTCCCGAAGCTGGCGCGCAATCCTGCCTACCTGCAGCAGAATGACATGGAACTGGTAGGGGCGGACGGGCGTGTGCTGCAGGTTGGCGCGGGCGATGCGGCAAGCCGCCTGCGGGCCGGTGGCGCCAGGGTCAGGCAGCGCCCCGGCTCACGCAATGTGCTGGGCGACGTCAAGTTTGCATTCCCCAATCCGATGAATATCTATTTGCATTCGACGTCAGCCAGGGAACTGTTCCAGCGCACGCACCGTGACCTGAGCCATGGCTGCATCCGCGTCGAACAACCGGCCGAGCTCGCGCAATTCGTGCTGGCCGACGCGCAACAGTGGAGCGCTGCACAGGTGACGGCCGCCATGAGTGCGGGCAAGAACCGGTTCGTCAAGCTGGCCGCGCCGGTGCCCGTCGTGCTGTTCTATGCAACGGCCCTGGTCGATCGTCAGGGCCGGGCCTTGTTTGCACCCGACATCTACGGGCGCGACGCCGCGCTGATCGCGGCGCTGCAGCTGGAGTAAGGGCCACGCCGCCGTGGCGCGGCGCCCTGCACCTTCTTGTTTCGCCTGACCACCGTCACACCACGGCGACTGCGTCGCTCACGGGTTCGCTGTCGATAATCTCCTGCTTGACGGACGACGACGTGCTGTTCACCGGCGCCTTCGCAGCAGCACCGTGGACGGCAGCGGCCTGCGCCAGCAGCGCGTAGAAGACCGCGTTCATGCGGCGCATTTTCTTGGTATCCATGGGGGCTCCTTGATTGATGGATGAGCGCCATATGGTTGGCAGTCATGGCATGCAGTGTGCCGAGATGGGCACGCAATTTGAATGATGCACGTCAAAAACTGCCGTCACCGTGGCACATCGGTGAAATATGCCTACCGCACCAGCACGTAACGGCCCGGCGCATCGTCCAGCACCGCGTCAGGATCGACCGACGTCACTGCCGTGGCGGCGATCTGCGCTGTGGCATGGCTGCGCAGCCAGTGCTCCCAGGCCGGCCACCACGAGCCGGACTGCTGCGGCGCCGCGGCGCACCAAGCGTCGGGATCGAGATAGCGGCCGTCACGGGCACGCGTGGCGATCTGGTAGCCGTGCCCGCCGCTTGCGAGCGGGGGGGTTGACGACACCGGCATTGTGCCCGCCGCCCGTCAGACAGAACGTGATGTCAGCGTCGGCCAGCAGGTGCAGCTTGTAGACCGACAGCCAGGGCGCGACCGTGTCGCGCCGGGTACCGAGCACGAACATGGGCAAGTGCAGGTCGGACAACGCGACCGGACTACCGCCCACGCGGTAGCGGCCCTGCGCCAAATCGTTGTCGAGATACAGGCTGCGCAGGTACCCGCTTTGCTGGCGGTACGGCATCCGGGTGGCATCGGCATTCCAGGCCGCCAGATCGCTGGTGACGCGCCGGCCCTTCCCCATCAGATAATTCTGCACCATGCGCGACCAGACCATGTCCTTCGCATTGAGCAGCGCAAACGTGCCTTCCATCTGCGTGCCGTCGAGATAACCTTTGCCGGCCATGACGTTGTCGAGGAAGTTCAGCTGGCTCTCGTCGATGAACAGGCCCAGTTCGCCCGGCTCGGTGAAGTCGACCTGCGCCGCCAGCAGTGTCAGGCTGGCCAGGCGCTCGTCGCCCTCGCGCGCCATGGCGGCCGCGGCAATCGCCAGCAGCGTGCCGCCCAGGCAATATCCAAGCCCCTGGATCGCGTACCCGGGGCGCCGCGCGGCGACCTGGTCGATGGCCGCCATCACGCCCAGTGTCAGATAATCGTCCATTCCGAGATCGCGATCGGCCGCGTCCGGATTTTTCCAGGAAATCATGAAGACGGTGTGGCCCTGGCCGACCAGGTAGCGCACCAGGGAATTGGCCGGGGACAGGTCGAGAATGTAGTATTTCATGATCCATGGCGGCACCATCAGGACCGGCTCGGCGCAGACGGTAGGGGTCGCCGGCTCATACTGGATCAGCTCGATAAGACGGTTGCGGTATACCACCTTGCCTGGTGTCAGGGCCACGCCCCGGCCGGGTTCGAACCCCGTTGGCGCCGTCGCTGCGGCGCCGCTCGCGTCCTCGAGCGCATTGTGCCAACCCATGGCAAGATTCATGCCGCCGGAACGCCAGGTTTCCTTGAGCACGACCGGATTCGTCAGCAGGAAATTGGATGGCGAGAACATGTCCAGCGCCTGGCGCACGGCAAAGGTCCATACCTGCTCGTGATGCCGCGTCACCCCGGGCACGCCGGTGGTGGCGTTGTACCACCACTGCTGCTCGAACAGGAACGCCTGGTGGATCAGGTTGAATGGCCACGCCTGCCATTCGGGCGCGGCGAAGCGGCGGTCTTGCGGCAGCGGGGTGATGCAAGGTACGCCGTTCTGATCCGCACTTGCGGCGGCGCTTGCCGCCAGGCGCAGCAGCTTGCGCTGCGCCTTGATGACCAGTTCGCGCTGCTTGTCGGGAGAGCCGGCCAGGTGCACCAGCCAGTCCGTGGCGGCCGCCGCCAGCGACGCCGGGGACAGGCCCTGCGTCCACCAGGCGAGCTGGGCGTACAGTGCGCGGTCGAGCTCGCGCACCGGCGTCTCGCCAGGGGTGGCGGCCCCGGTCACAGGCTGGGATGGCAGATCCGCAATGCGCATACCCTCCCCTCAGCGAAACAGTAGAACAGGCAGATGCGCGTGCTCGATCACCCGCGCCGTCTGGCTTGCCAGAATGTGCTCGCTGGCGCCGTGGCGGCCATGCGAGCTCATGCAGATCAGGTCAGCGTGATGGTCGAGCGCGGCGCGCACGATTTCACGCCACGGTTCGGCGCCGGTCAAGATCTGGCACTCGCACGGCACGCCCAGCGTGCGCGCGGTGTCGGCCACCTGCTCCAGAATGCGCTCTGCGTGCGCCGGCGTGGCCAGCGCCAACGCGGTATCAGCAGTATCAGGGGGCGGGACGACATGCACGGCCACCACGGCCGCCCCAATGCCGGCGGCAAACGTCAGGCAGGTGGACACCAGGGGCGTCATCGACAACGACCCGTCGACCGGCAACAGGATGCGCTGGAACATGGGGCATTCTCCAAAAATGGGTGTCAGCGCCTGCCGTCGGACTATCGTCGGGCATCGGGTTGATCCTAGTCGTATCGGCACGAACACCGCTATGACATGCATCAAGAATCTCGGCGACGCGTTGTCTGGCGGAGGTCCGCCTTCAGCCTCACCCGGCAAGTTTGATGCAAGTCAAATTCGGTGAAACCGGTTGCACCAAGCGCAAACGTCGCGCTGGACTGACCACCACGACGCGCCGTACGCTGGCTGTCACGGCCATCCGGAGGTGCAGCATGTGCTACAAGACCATCGTCGTTCACGTCGACCATTCGCCCCATGCCGAGGCGCGCATACGGTACGCGGCGCAACTGGCGGCGCGCTGCGGCGCGCACCTCGTCGGCAGCGCCTTTTCCGGCATCTCGCGCTACGCCGAGGCCGGCAGCACCATGCTGCTGGCGCAGCAGCATGAACGCCGGGGCGACCACGACACCGCACTGGCACGCTTCGACGCCATCGCCGCTGCCGAGGGTGTCGCCAGTCACGAGCGGCGCTATGCCGACGACGACCCGGCCGGCGGGCTCGCGCTGCAAGGCCGTTACGCCGACCTCGTCATCGTCAGCCAGACCGACCTCGACGATCCGGCGGCGGCCCACCTGGCCGGGCCCGTGCCGGCGCAGGTGGTCCAGGGCAGTGCCCGCCCGGTGCTGGTGCTTCCCCATGTACGCCGCCACGAGACGATCGGCGGGCGCATCATGCTGGCATGGGACGGCAGCCTGCAGGCAACGCGCGCCGTCGCCGGCGCCATGCCGCTGCTGCGCGATGCCGGCCTGGTGGCGATCGTCCTGTTCCAGCCGCTCGAGGCAATCGGGCGCGAGCCGGGCACCGATCTGGCGCTGTACCTGGCCCGCCAGGGCGTGCGCTGCGAGGTGCACGTCGAACCGTCGCCGATCGACGACGGCGCCGCCTTGCTGGCCTGCACGGATTGCCTGGATGCCGACCTGATCGTGAT
Source organism: Massilia aurea (assembly GCF_024753205.1). Lineage (GTDB taxonomy): Bacteria > Pseudomonadota > Gammaproteobacteria > Burkholderiales > Burkholderiaceae_D > Telluria > Telluria aurea. The sequence goes on from NZ_JANUGZ010000001.1 coordinate 829,950, forward strand.
GGGCGCCTACGGGCGGCCGCGCCTGCGCGAGCTGGTGTTGGGGGGTGTCACGGAAACGCTCCTCGACCGGATGACCGTGCCGGTGCTGATGGCGCACTGATGGCCGCCGACCCGACGACCGATGGCTTGAGCGCCGCCGAGGCCGCGCACCGCATCGCCATGGACGGGCCAAACACGCTGGCCGAAACCGAACGGCGCACCTGGCGCCGCATCGTCACCGACAGCGCCCGCGAACCGATGTTCCTGCTGCTCGTGGGCGCGGCCCTGCTGTACCTGGCGCTGGGCCAGCTCGACGAAGGGCTGCTGCTGTGCCTGATGGTCGCCGTCAGCCTTGGCCTGGGCCTGTACCAGGAAGGCAAGACCGAGCGCGCACTGGCCGCGCTGCGCGACCTGGCCAGTCCGCGCGCGCACGTCCTGCGCGACGGCTGCTGGCACGTGATCGACAGCGCCGGGATCGTCGCTGGCGATCTCGTCGCCGTGCACGAAGGCGACCGCGTGCCGGCCGATGCCCACGTGCTCAACAGCACCGGACTGCAGGCCGACGAATCGCTGCTGACGGGCGAATCGATGCCGGTCGATAAGGACGCAACGGCCATGCTGTTTGCCGGGTCCCTGGTGCTGCAGGGCCACGCGATCGCCCGCGTGGCTGCCACCGGCGGGCGCAGCCAGCTGGGCCGGATTGCCGCGTCACTGCAGTCGCTGCGGCCCGCGCCGTCCCCGCTGCAGCGCCAGAGCGCCGCGCTGGCGCGCGCCTTTGCCGTGCTGGGCATGGCGTTCAGCGTCGTCCTGGTGCTGGTCTATGGCCTCATGCGCGGCGACTGGCTGCAGGCGGTACTGGCCGGCATCGCGCTGGCCATGTCGATGCTGCCCGAAGAACTCGCGATCGTGATGACCGTGTTTCCCGCGATCGGCGCCTGGCGCCTGTCGCGGCAGCAGGTGTTGGTGCGGCGCCTGCCGGCGATCGAAACGCTGGGCGCCATCTCGGTCCTGTGCGTCGACAAGACCGGCACGCTGACGGCCAACCGGATGGACGTCGTGGCGCTGTACGCGCACGGCGCGCGCCATCCGGTGATGGACGAACCCCTGCCGACCGCGCTGGCGCCGCTGCTTGAAACAGCCGTGCTGGCCAGTACTGCGACGGGCCCCGACCCGATCGACCGCGCCGTCCAGCGTCTTGGCGCGGCAAACCTGCCGCTCGCGCAGCGCCATCCGGACTGGTCGCTCGTGCACGAATATGGCGTGAGCGCGCAGCAACGGGCACTGGTGCAGGTGTGGCGGCGCCCCGACGGGGTCCTGATCGCAGCGGCCAAGGGCGCACCGGAAACCGTGCTGGGGTGGTGCAACGTTGATGCCGATGTTGATGCCAATGTCAGCGCCGGGCTGCTGGTCGCGGCGTCATCCATGGCGCAGGACGGCCTGCGCATGCTGGCGGTGGCGCAGGCCACCCTGCCCGACGCCAGCTGGCCCACCCGCGCTGCCGATATCCCGTTCGTACCAACCGGCCTGCTGGCCCTGGCCGACCCGCTGCGGCCCGAGATCCCCGCGTGCGTCGCGCGCTGCGTAGGGGCCGGCATCCGGGTGGTGATGATTACGGGCGACCATCCGGACACGGCGCGCGCCATCGCGCGGCAGGCTGGGCTGGCCGACATGCCAGTACTCACCGGCGCGGCGCTCGACGCGCTGGACGATGCCGCGCTGGATGCGCGCATCGGTGCTCTCAGTATTTGCGCGCGCATTGCCCCGACGCAGAAACTGCGCCTGGTCCAGGCGTTCGCACGGAACGGCGCCACGGTTGGCATGACGGGGGACGGCGTCAATGACGCACCGGCACTCAAGGCCGCCCACGTGGGCATCGCCATGGGTGGGCGCGGCACCGACGTGGCACGCGAGGCAGCGGCGCTGGTGCTGCTGGACGACCGCTTCGCGTCGATCGTCGATGCGATCGGCGCCGGCCGCCGAATCCACGACAACCTGCGCAAGTCGATCCGCTATGTCATTTCGATGCACGCACCGATTGCCGGCATGGCCATCCTGCCGATCCTTGCGGGCTGGCCGCCCCTGCTGTTTCCAATGCACATCGTGTTCATGGAATTGATCATCGATCCCGCCTGCACGCTGGTGTTCGAAAATGAGCCGGCGGTGCCCGGTGCGATGCAGCGCCCGCCCCGCGATGCGCAGGCGCCGCTGTTTTCGCCCGGCGCTCTGGCCCGCACGCTAGCCATGGGCCTCGGCCCCCTGCTGGGGGTGGCCCTGGCGTATGGCTGGGCACTGGGCGCACTGGCACCGGCGCAGGCACGTGCCTTTGGCTTTACCACGCTGGTGTTTGCCAACCTGTCGCTGATTCTGGTCAACCGCGCTGCTGGCGCGAGCCTGCTCGGTTCGCTGCGCCAGCCCAACCGGATCCTCTGGCTGGTCGTGGCGGCGGCCCTGGGTCTGCTGGCCCTGGCGCTGTACGTGCCGTGGCTGGCGGCGGTGTTCCAGTTTGCGGTGCTGGCACCGGCACTGGTCGCTGGCGCGGGCGTCGTTGGCCTGGCTAGCGCGCTGCTGCCGGCGCTGCTGATGCGGCGGCATGGACACTGACCAGCTCGCTGCACGTACAGATTTAGGTCAATAGCCAGTCGGTATTTTTTTGATGCAAATCAAAAATCAATAAAATAAGTGACCTCTTCAGCACCTTGATCTCGACGTAACCCGGCGATGGGCTTATTGTCAATACATTCAGCACACCAAGCCGGAACGTCATGACATCCACGCCAGCCATCCAACCAGCTTGCGCCAGCACTGCCGGGGAACTGGCGGCGTCCGTGTTCCACCACAGCCGCGACGCCATCATGATCACGGCCCTGGATGGCACGATCCTGGCCGTCAACCGCGCCTTTTGCACCATCACCGGGTACACCGAAGATGACGTGTGCGGCAAGAATCCGCGCATCCTCAAGTCGGGCGTGCAAGACCAGGCATTCTATGCGCGCATGTGGCAAGCGATCACCAGCCAGGGCTACTGGCAGGGCGAAGCCTGGAACCGGCGCAAGGATGGCACCCTGTTCGCCGAACGCCTGACGATCGTTGCGGTCCCGGGCGCTGACGGCAAGCCGCACCACTACATCGCCATGTTTGCCGATGTCACCAGCGCCAGCATGCAGCGCCGCCGTCTCGAAGAACGCGCCAACTACGACGCCCTGACCGGCCTGCCCAACCGCGTCCTGCTCGGCGAGCGGCTGGAACAGCTGCTGGCATGCGCACGTGAAGCCTCGTCCAGCGTGGCGCTGGCCTTTATCGACCTCGATGGTTTCAAGCAGGTCAATGACAGCATGGGCCATCCGGCCGGCGACCGCCTGCTGGCCAGCATCGCCCAGAACCTGCGCGCCGCACTGCGCGGGTCGGACACACTGGCGCGCTTTGGCGGCGACGAGTTCGTTGCTGCACTGCCCGGCATGCACGACGACGCGCTGCTGGCCGCCCTGCTCGCCCGCGTGGCCGTTGCTGCCCGAACGCCGATCGTCATCGATGGCAGGGCGATCTGCCTGTCAGCCAGTATCGGCGTCGCCGTGTTTCCGCACGATGGCACCACACCGGCGCAACTGATTGCCCATGCCGACGCCGCGATGTATACCGCCAAGCGTGAAGCGCGCGGTGGAACGCACCCCATCAATGTTTCCGCAGCCAGCCCGGCAAGCGGAAAGCATCACCACCATGAGGTATTCCCACCATGAATGCTCCGCTACGCATGCCCCTCGGTCCGGCCGCACCCGGGTTACGGGCGGACATGAAAGGCCAGTGCAGCGATTGCAACACGGGTGGTCTGTGTTTGGCCACCGGCCTGGACTCGGTCAGCAAGATGCGTTTCGATCGCCTAGTTGGCCAGCATCGCCGCATCGCTGGCGGCGACATGCTGTACCGGACCGGCCAGCCGCTGCACAGCCTGTACACCGTGCGCTGCGGCTTCTTCAAGACACGCCGTCGGGGTCCTGCAGGGGACCAGATCACCAGTTTCCCGATGACTGGCGAACTGCTGGGGCTGGAAGCGGTGGGCACGGGCATCCACCAGTCCGATGCGGTCGCGCTCGAGGACAGCATCGTGTGCGAACTGCCGTTCGCGGCGCTCGAACTTCTGTTCGAGGACATTCCCGGCCTGCATCGCCGGTTCTACCGCATGATGAGCTACGAAATCAACCGGCAGCAGCATCTGATGATCTTGCTTGGAAATATGCGGGCAGAGCAGCGGATGGCCACCTTTCTGATCGACATGGGGGCGGCGTACGCGTCGCGCGGTTACTCTCCCGTGCGATTCCAGCTGCGCATGTCGCGTGAAGACATCGGCAGCTATCTTGGGCTGACCATCGAAAGCATCAGCCGCCTGCTGGCCCGCTTTACCAAGCTGGGGCTGATCACGGTCAACAAGCGTGCCATCGTCCTGAACGATCCGCAGCGGATTGCCGAGATGGCAAGCGGTTTCTCGCCCTGCAGCCCGATGGTCTGACTGGAAGTGCGCCAGGGCACGCTGGCGGTTTTGATGCACGTCATGGATTTTGCGAACCCTCCCCGTCATCCTTGTGAACGACACGACCGAGCGGCACGCCGTTGCCGACAGCGCGACAGCAAGCACGAAGACACCGGAGGTTTTCATGAGCATGATGAACGCAGCAGTCTTCACCGGCTCCGGCCGCATCATCCTGGACCGCAAACCCGTTCCGGTCGCCGGGCCGGGCGAAGCCGTCATCAAGATCACGCTGACGACGATCTGCGGCACCGATGTCCATATCCTGAAAGGCGAGTATCCCGTCAAGCCGGGCCTGACGATCGGGCACGAGCCAGTTGGCACGATCCATGAACTGGGCCCGGGCGTGACGGGTTACCAGATTGGCCAGCGCGTGGTCGTGGGCGCCATCACGCCGTGTGGCCAGTGCCATACCTGCCTGGACGGGCGCCAGTCGCAGTGCGGCGGCCACGCCATCGGCGGCTGGCGCTTCGGCAACACGATCGACGGCTGCCAGGCCGAGTACCTGAAGGTCCCGTTTGCGATGGCCAACCTCGCGCCGATTCCCGACGGCCTGACCGATGAGCAAGTGCTGATGTGCCCCGATATCATGAGCACCGGATTTGGCGGCGCCGAACACGGCGGCATCCGACTGGGCGATACGGTCGCCATTTTCGCGCAGGGCCCCATCGGCCTGTGCGCCACCGCCGGTGCCCGGCTGCGCGGCGCCAGTTGCATCATTGCTGTCGACGCCGTCCCGGAGCGCCTGAAGATGGCCCGGCATTTGGGGGCCGATCACACCATTGATTACCGCGAAACCGACCCGGTCGGCGAAATCATGCGGCTGACCGGTGGCCAGGGCGTCGATGTTGCGATTGAAGCGCTCGGCACCCAGCAGACGTTCGAGAACTGCCTGCGCGCCCTCAAACCGGGCGGCACCTTGTCGAGCCTGGGCGTGTACTCCGGCAAGCTGTCGCTGCCGATCGACGCCTTTGCGGCCGGGCTGGCCGACCAGTCGCTGGTCACCACGCTGTGCCCCGGCGGCAAGGAGCGCATGCGCCGTCTGATGGCCATCGTCGCCTCCGGCCGCCTTGATTTGCAACCGATGATCACGCACCGCTTCCGGCTCGAGCAGATCGAAGAAGCGTACGACCTGTTTGCCAACGGGCGCGACGGCGTGCTGAAGGTGGCGATCACGCCTTGAGAACCGGCCCGCCCGACCATGTTCGCCACGTCACCCACCAAGGGGAAAGCCATGTCCTACCAATCGATTCTCGTCCACGCGTGCCAGCCAGAACTGGCACAAGCACGCTACCGGCTGGCAGCGGCAATCGCGCTGGCCGAAGGGACGCGCCTGACCGGCATCGCTCTCTCGGGCGCGATCGAATTCATCGTCCGTTGCAGCGCTGCCGCTGGCGTCGCGCCCATCGGCCCGGACGACTACAACTTCCTGACCGACAACGCGAAACGGACGCTGACGGACTTCGAGCACGCGGTACGCGCCGCAGGCGTCATACCGTTGGAAAGCAAGCTCAGCGATGAATCGGCCATCCGCGCCTTGCCGCTGGAGGCCCGCTATTGCGATCTGCTGATGATCGGCCAGGTCACCCACCCCGATGCGATCCTGGCCGACGATTACTCGCTGGCGCGCACTATTCTCATCCATGCGCCCTGCCCGGTCATGGTGGTGCCGTCCACGACCGCTGTCACCAGGGTGCCCGTCCGGCCCCTGATCGCCTGGGACGGCAGCATGGAGGCGAGCCGGGCCGTGCGCGCCGCCCTGCCGCTGCTGCGCCGCGCGGGCAGCGTGACGGCAGTGTGCTTTCACCCGCAGAAATACAGTGGCGCTCAAGTCCAGGCGGGCACCCAGCTTGCCACCTACCTGGCGGGTCACGGCATCGACGTCGAGATTCTGACGCCAGCGCCGGCACCAACCGGCAACATCGGCGAGGCGCTGCTCGGGCTGGCCGCCACAGGGGCGCACGACCTGATCGTCATGGGCAACTTCGGGCATTCGCGCTTCCGCGAGCTGGTGCTGGGGGGCGTCACTGAAACCGTGCTGGCCGGTACGGTCGTGCCCATGCTGACAAGCCACTAGTCACACGCGGTCTCCCGCAGCAGCACCGGCGTCGCGCCGGTCGCCGGCGACTATTCGCACCCGCAGACATTCTTCGTGTTTCCACCCGGCCAAGGAGCCTTCATGCACACCCTCACTGCCGACGAAGCGGCGCACGCCCTCGGTACTGCCCTTCGGCACACGCACACGCAATTGTGCCGCCAGATCGATGCGCTGGCAGCACAGCCTGAAGCGTCCTTCGCAGCCGGCTGGACCGACCTGGTAGCAGGGACCGAAACGGCCTTCCGGGATGAAGAGCGTGTGATGGAGGAGGTCCGGTATGCCGGACTGGCGGAGCACCGGGCCGAGAATGCCTGCATTCTCAGCGCGCTGCATCACGTATCGCCGCGCGTCGATGACGGCGACCACGGCATTGGGCGCGAGGTATTGTCGGCACTGGCGGCCATCATCTCGTCGCACCGGTGCGGCGTCAGGATCCGGCCGCTGGCCGCCGTGCAATTGCGTGCGTATCAGCCGCCGCTCTGTGGCTGAAGCGCTGGGTCGCGCCGAAATCGACAGTATCGTCTGTACAAACGCAAAACGGGCCCCGAAGGGGCCCGTGCGATACGTTCTGGAGGCGAGGATCGGAGTCGAACCGACCTAGACGGCTTTGCAGGCCGCTGCATAACCGCTTTGCTACCTCGCCAGAGGATTTGATGCGCTTGCCTGATGCGGGCGGTTATGCACCGCATCGACAAGGGAAGAATGGATCTTCCTGGAATTCTGGAGCGGGAGAAGAGGCTCGAACTCTCGACCTCAACCTTGGCAAGGTTGCGCTCTACCAACTGAGCTACTCCCGCTGGGGAGTACTACGTTACTACGCCATTTGCAAGACACTGGAGCGGGAGAAGAGGCTCGAACTCTCGACCTCAACCTTGGCAAGGTTGCGCTCTACCAACTGAGCTACTCCCGCTTAGAGCCATGCAATTACTGATCACATCTACTGCTTTATTACGCCAATGCTACGTTCTGCAACAACCAGCCGAAACTGGAGCGGGAGAAGAGGCTCGAACTCTCGACCTCAACCTTGGCAAGGTTGCGCTCTACCAACTGAGCTACTCCCGCGTACAGAACAACGATTATGACAGGTTTCAGACGTTTTTCCAAGATCGCGTGCCAACTTTGCAATCTTTGGAGCGGGAGAAGAGGCTCGAACTCTCGACCTCAACCTTGGCAAGGTTGCGCTCTACCAACTGAGCTACTCCCGCTTCGTCTTTCAATCTGTCGCGTTGTTGTCGCAACAGGCAGGCATTATAGAGATTCTATTCCGTACGTCAAGGATGCCCGGAAACTAATTAAATCGGGCCCGCTTTTTCCTTGATCAGGGGCCAGGCGCGGCGCAGGTAGTAGAACATCGACCACACGGTCAGCACGCCCGCGACCCACAGCAAATACTCGCCCCAGAACTGGAAATCGATGCCGAACAGCGTGTCATGAAGCAGCAGCATCGGGATCGCCGTCATCTGGGCGGCGGTCTTGATCTTGCCGATCGAGCTGACCGCGACCGAGCGCGTCGCGCCGATCTGAGCCATCCATTCGCGCAGCGCCGAGATTGTGATTTCGCGGCCAATGATGATGCCGGCGATGATCGCGTCGACGCGGTCGAGCTGGACCAGCACGAGCAGCGCCACGGCCACCATCAGCTTGTCGGCGACCGGGTCGAGGAAGGCGCCGAAGGCCGAGGTTTCGTTCCAGCGGCGCGCCAGGAAACCGTCGAACCAGTCGGTGATGGCGGCCACGATGAAGACGGACGTGGCGGCCAGATTACGGTCCGTCATGCTCATCCAGTCAGAAGGAAGATAGAACAATCCGACCACCAGCGGAATCAGGGCGACACGTAACCAGGTCAGGAGAATCGGGATATTTAAAGGCATGGGGGAGCTGATTACCGTGGAAAATGCTTGGCCGTAAGTCTACATGGCTAAGGGGGTTTGGGCCAGTTGACTCGTCGGTAATGTCGACGAACAGCGGACGCTGCGGTGCGTGCAAGCTCAACGGCTATGGGACGGTGCCGGTTGACACCGGCTACAGAGATTGGCGGCGCCGTGGGGCGCCGCGGGTCTCTGCCAATCTTCAGTGCAATTGCCGGTAAATCTCTTCGGCCAAGGCGCTCGAAATGCCCTCGACCGTCATCAGGTCTTCGACACTGGCGTCGATGACCCCGCGCAGGCCACCAAAGCGTGCCAGAAGGCGCTGGCGGCGTTTGGCGCCGATACCCTCGATCTCTTCCAGACGCGACGCCTGGCGGGTCTTGGCGCGCTTGGCGCGCATGCCGGTGATGGCGAAGCGGTGCGCCTCGTCGCGGATCAGGGCCACCAGCATCAGCGCTGCCGATTCCTTGCCCAGTTCCTGCGCCGGACGGCCATCGGCGAAGATCAGGGTTTCCAGGCCCACGCGGCGCCCTTCCCCCTTGGCCACGCCGACGATCATCGACAGGTCCAGTCCCAGCTCGGTAAACACCTGGCGCGCCATCTCGACCTGGCCCTTGCCGCCGTCGACCAGCACGATGTCGGGCATCACGCCGGCGCCGGCCAGCACTTCCGCTGCTACCTTCTCGTAGCGGCGCATCAGCACTTGCCGCATGGCCGCGTAATCGTCGCCCGGCGTGATGCCGTTGATGTTGAAGCGGCGGTACTCGCCGTTCTGCATCGCGTGGTGGTGGAACACGACGCACGACGCCTGCGTCGCCTCGCCTGCCGTGTGGCTGATGTCGAAGCACTCGATCCTTAGTGAGTCGAGATCGTCGGTCTCCAGCCCCAGCGTGTCGGCCAGCGCGCGCGTGCGCAATTGCTGCGAGCCCTGCTCGGACAGCAGGCGCGCCAGCGCGATCTCGCCGCCCTTCTGCGCCATCTCGAGCCACTGGCGGCGCTGGCCGCCCGGCTGCAGCACGAGGTTGATGCGATGGCCGCATTGCTCGCTGAGCGCCAGGATCAGCTCGGGCTGGTCGAACTCGACGTTCAGGATCAGCGTGCCCGGGATGAACTGGCCCGCGTAATGCTGAGCCAGGAACGCGCACAGCACCTCGACGTCGAGCGGGCATTCGCCCAGCGACTCGCCGACATGGCTCGGGAAGTAGGCACGGTCGCCCAAATGCCGCCCGCCGCGCACCATCGCCAGATTGACGCAGGCGCGCCCGCCCTGCAGCACGACCGCGATGACGTCGACATCCGCGTCGCCCACGGTTTCCATGCTTTGCGCATGCAGCACTTTCGACAGCGCCTGGATCTGGTTGCGCACGCCGGCCGCCTGCTCGAACTTCAGGTCCATCGCGTAGGTCTGCATCTTGTTCTGCAGGTCGGCCATGACTTCGCTCTGGCGCCCGCGCAGGAATCGCGCGGCGTTCTCGACGTCGAGCTTGTACTGCTCTGGCTCGATCAGCTTGACGCATGGCGCGCTGCAGCGGCCGATCTGGTGCAGCAGGCACGGCCGCGTGCGGTTGGCGTACACGCTGTCTTCGCAGGTGCGCAGCATGAACACGCGCTGCAGCAGCTGGATCGATTCCTTGGCCGCCCAGGCGCTTGGGAACGGGCCGAAGTACTGGTTGCGCTTGTCCAGCGCGCCGCGGTAATACGCCATGCGCGGCGCTTCACCGCCCGTGATCTTGATGTACGGGTACGACTTATCGTCGCGAAACAGGATGTTGTAGCGCGGCTTGAGCGACTTGATCAGGTTGTTTTCGAGGATCAGCGCTTCGGCTTCGCTGCTGACGATCGTCGTTTCCAGGCGCGCGATCTGCGACACCATCATCGCGATGCGTGGGCTCGACAGATTCTTCTGGAAATAGCTCGAGACGCGGTTCTTCAGATTGCGCGCCTTGCCGACGTACAGCACATTCTCGGCTGCGTCGAAGTAGCGGTATACACCAGGCAGGCCCGGCAGGCGATTGACGGTCGCGAGCACTTGCGCGCGTACGTCGGGCTCGACCTTGGGGCTCAGTTCGCGGTTGGCCTCGGCACGCGACTGATCACGCGCCTCCGCCAGGCGTTCGCGCCCCAGGCGCGCCGTCAGTTCGGGCGTGAGTTCGACACCGCTGTCGGTGGGCGTGGTGGGTACGACGGGCTTTGCTTCGGACATGAATCTCTTGAAAAGGGGTCAGGCTGGCGCGGGGGCCTGGGTGACGATGACGAACGCGACGCCGTAATCGGCCTCGTCGCTGATCGACACCTGGGCGCTGAGCCGGTTCTGTTGCATGAATTCTTCGAGCGCGCCGCTGCAGACGATCATCGGCTTGCCACTCGGGGCATTGAGCATCTGCATCGAGCGCCAGGTCATTGGCATGCGGATCCCGGTGCCGATGGCTTTCGAGAACGCTTCCTTGGCCGAAAAACGGGTGGCCAAAAAGCGCAGCCCGCGCACAGCGTTCTTGGCGCTGCGGGCGTGGTACTTGGCCAGCTCTTCCGGGCCCAGCACTTTTTCGGCAAAACGCGGGCCACTGCGCGCGAGCGCCGCTTCCACGCGCGAAATCTGGACGATGTCAGTGCCGATACCGTAGATCATGCCGGCCCGGTCCCGCTCGTATAGGCCGTGCCCAGGCGCGCCGCGACCATGATCGCCTTCATCTCGCGCACGGCGTTTTCAAAGCCCACAAACAAGGCGTGGCCAACGATGGCGTGACCGATGTTCAGCTCATGCAGGTCCTTGATGGCCGCGATCGGCTGGACGTTGGTGTAGTGCAGGCCGTGGCCGGCATTCACGCGCAGGCCGCGCTGGACGCCTTCGCGCGCACCCATGCGGATGCGCTCAAGCTCGTGCGCGACTTCGCCCGGCGTGGCCTCGGCGTAGCGGCCCGTGTGCAGCTCGATCACGGTGGCGCCGACGGCGGCGGCCGCCTCGATCTGGCGCGCGTCGGCATCGATGAACAGCGAGACGCGGATGCCCTCGCCCTTCAACTGCTTCACGGCCGCCTCGACCTCGTTGTAATAACGCACGACATCGAGGCCACCTTCGGTCGTGACTTCTTCGCGCCGCTCCGGCACCAGGCACACGTCCTGCGGCTTGACGCGGCAGGCGAAATCGATCATCTCGCGCGTGACGGCCGCTTCCAGATTCATGCGGGTGGCCAGCAGCGGGCGCAGCGCGATCACGTCGGCGTCGCGGATGTGGCGGCGGTCTTCACGCAGGTGCAGCGTGATCAGGTCGGCGCCCGCCTGCTCGGCCAGCAGCGCGCCGCGCAGCGGGTCGGGATAGGTCGTGCCGCGCGCATTGCGCACGGTGGCGATGTGGTCGATGTTCACGCCCAGGTCGATCACCTGGCCAACGGGTTGCAGGAAGCTCATGGTGTTTGCTCTTGTTTTACAGTTGCATCAAGTCGATCAGGATCTGGCGCGTATTGAGCGGCTGGCCGCCCAGGTGGTGCGCCAGCAGGAAGCGCATCAATTGCTTGCTCTGCGCCTGCGTGGCCGGGTCAGTATAGTCTTCGCGCTCCATGTCCAGCAGCGTCTTGCCCAGCACCACGGGCCAGACTTCGCCCGCACTGGCTTCACGGGCGCCGCGTTCGGGGTCGACCACATACATACCCTCGAGCGTCAGCTGGCTGCGCGTCACGGTACTGCGACTCAGGTCGGCAGCGACCCCAGTCTCCTTAAGTAAGGCCCGTTCGAATTTTCGCAAGACAATTTGCGCAGGTTCGCCGTGCGCCAACTGGTTCAAGGTCGAGACATAGTGGTCGAACAGGGCCGGATGGCGGTCGTCGCGCGCCAGCAGCTTGACGAGGAGTTCGTTGAGGTAGAAGCCGCACAACAGCGCCGTGCGCTCCAGCGGCAGCATGCCGCCGACCCATTCGGCGTCGATCAGCGTGCGCAGTTCGGACTTGCCGCTCCACGACACGGAGAGCGGCTGGAAGGTTTGCAGCACACCGCGCAGCTTCGAGAACGGGCGCTTGGCGCCCTTGGCCACGACACCCACGCGACCATGGTCGCGCGTGAACATGTCGATGATCAGGCTGGTTTCTTTGTAGGGATAGCTGTGCAGCACGAAGCCGGGCTGGCCGATTACACGGCCGTCACGCGCCGAGGTCCTGGAAGATGCGTTGGTAGGTGCGCTGGCCGACGCGCGGGTCCGCTTGGCGGGCGGTGGCGCCGCCTGCTCGGGCGCGTCGTCGATCAGGTCATCGTGGCTCGGCATGCTGTGTGGGCGCGCTCCGGGAACTTACTCGTAACCATAGGCGCGCAGGCCCATTTCATTGTCGGCCCAGCCCGATTTGACCTTGACCCAGATTTCCAGGTACACGGGACCGCCGAACAGCTTTTCCATGTCGAGGCGCGACTGCGTCGAAATTTCTTTCAGGCGCGCACCCTTGTTACCGATGATCATCGATTTATGGGTGTCGCGCTCGACCAGGATCGCGGCGAACACGCGGCGCAGATTGCCCTCTTGCAGGAACTGCTCGATCAGCACGGTACTGGTGTATGGCAATTCGTCGCCCGACAGGCGGAATACTTTTTCGCGGACGATCTCGGCAGCGAGGAACTTTTCGCTGCGGTCGGTGATGTCGTCCGGGCCGAACACGGGCGCATTCTGCGGCAGGTGGTTCTTGATCTCGTTTTCCAGCGCATCGGTCTGGAAGCGCAGCTTGGCCGAGACCGGCACGACGGCGGCAAATTCACGCATCGCCGCGATCTTTTGCGCGAACGGCATCAAGACGGCCTTGTCCTTGACGTGGTCGGACTTGTTCAGCACCAGGATCACCGGCACGTTCTTTGGCAACAGATTAAGGACCTGTTCATCCGCCGGACCGAACGTGCCGGCTTCGAGCAGAAACAGCACGACGTCGGCCGAGATCAGCGTGTTCGAGACGGTCTTGTTGAGCGTCTTGTTCAGCGCATTGGCGTGCCGGGTCTGAAAGCCCGGCGTGTCGACGTAGATGAACTGGGCGTCGTCGCGGGTCTGGATGCCGGTGATGCGGTGGCGGGTGGTCTGCGCCTTGCGCGACGTGATCGACACCTTGGCGCCGATCAGGACGTTCATCAGCGTCGACTTGCCGACGTTTGGACGGCCAACGATGGCGATATAGCCGCAGCGGAAATTGTCGGGGATGGCGTTCATACTTTTTTGCTTCCTGGTTGTTCTGGCTTTGCCGCAGCCGGCGCCAAGGATTGGTCTGGGGCGCCGCCCTGATTGGTGGCGATGCCGGCCAGCTTGAGCTGGGCCGTGCGCGGCTTGGCCTTGCGGCTCACAGGCGACTTGGCCAGCGCCTTCTGAGCGGCGCCCAGTGCCAGGCTGGCCGCAGCCTGCTCGGCAGCGCGGCGGCTGCCACCGCGCCCGAACACTTGCACACTTAATTTGGGCACCAGGCATTCGACTTCGAATTCCTGGCTGTGCGCGGCGCCGTGCGTGGCCACCACATTATACGTCGGCAGCGCGATCCGCTTGGCCTGCAGGAATTCCTGCAGCAGCGTCTTGGCATCCTTGCCCAGCGTGCCGGGGTCGACCGTATCCAAAAGCGGAATATAGAAGGCGCGGATGACGTCGCGCGCGCTGTCGAAGTCGGCATCGAGGAAGATCGCGCCCAGCAGTGCTTCGAGCGTATCGGCCAGGATCGAGGGGCGACGAAAGCCTCCCGATTTCAGTTCACCCTCACCCAGGCGCAGGAACTGCGACAGGTCGAGCTTCTGGGCGATTTCGAACAGCGCCTGCTGCTTGACGAGATTGGCGCGCAGACGCGACAGGTCGCCCTCGTCGAGGCCACGATAGCGTTCGTACAGGATCGAGGCGACGACGCAGTTTAGGATCGAGTCGCCCAGAAATTCGAGGCGCTCGTTATGCAGCGCGCTATGGCTACGGTGGGTCAGGGCTTGCTGAAGCAGCCCGGCATCCCGGAATGTATAGCCCAAGCGCGTCTGCAATAACTGATGATTCATTGTCGGTGTCGTGTGCGTGGCCGGCGCCAGGCGCCCTGCCACGAAGTCCATATGGCGTGAAAGTACGGTTACGGTGCGGCGGTGCTGGCCTCGGCGACGATGCCGCTCGGGTCCGTGGTGCCGGAAAAATCGATGAGGATGCTGACGTTGCCGGCCAGGGGCAGGCGTTTTTCGTAGGCGAAGCTGATCTCGAGGTCGCCATCGTCGCGTGTGAAGACCAGGTCGGCCCCGCGGATGGCTTCGACATCGTTGACGCTGGTATTGCGGTCAAACGCCGCCTGCATGGCGCGCACCGTACCGCCTTCGGCCTTGGTCTTGACGATCGCAGTCTTGATCGCGTTGTACTCGATATAGGCCGGAATCATGCGCATCGCAAAGACCAGCACGAGGCCGATCACGGCAAGGGCCACGATCAGGCCGGTCAAGGTGACGCCCTGCTGTTTGCTCCGGACCATACGCACCTCTTTAATGAATGCCGCCAACGCGCTTGAAGTTGCCAAAGTTCATCCAGACGACGAATGCCTTGCCCACGATATTACGGTCTGGCACGAAGCCCCAGTAGCGGCTGTCGGCGCTGTTGTCGCGGTTATCGCCCATCATGAAATACTGCCCGGCCGGCACGACGCAAGTGAATTTGTCTTCCGTATAGTCGCAGGCTTCGCGCAGCGGGAACTGCTCGACGCTGGGGAAGTCAAAGTTGCGACGATCGGCCGTGTTCAGGATGCGGTGTTGCGTGAAGCCGCCCGGACTCGGCAGTTTTTCTTCGAGCTGCTTGTGGTAGACCGGATGCTGGTCGTCCAGGTAATCGTTCAGCGGCGTGTACTCGACGGCCTTGCCATTGACGGTCAGGCGCTTGTCTTCGTAGGTGATGGTATCACCAGGCACGCCAACGACGCGCTTGATGTAATCCTGGCTCATGTCCTTCGGATATTTAAACACCATCACGTCGCCCCGCTGCGGGTCATTGATCTGGATAACTTTCTTGTTGATGATTGGCAGGCGAATACCGTAGGTGTACTTGTTCACCAGGATGAAGTCGCCTACCAGCAGCGTCGGCACCATCGATGACGACGGAATCTTGAACGGCTCCCACAGGAACGAACGCAGGATGAACACCATGGCAATCACCGGGAAGAAGCTGCCCGAATACTCGACCCATGTCGGCTGGCGCACGTGCGCCGCTTCGATCGCGGCGCGGTTGCCGTTGTGGTCGACCTTGATGCCCTCGGCCACCAGCTTGGCGTTGCGCGCATCGTACTCGCGCAGCGCGGCATCGGCTGCGCGTCGGCGCTGCTTTGCCAACACAAACCGGTCCAGGCACCAGATGATGCCCGTGATGACCATCAGCACGAACAGGATCAGGGCGAAATTGCTCAACACGGGTTGCAGGTTCATTATTTGTCTTCCACCTGGAGGATCGCCAGGAACGCTTCTTGTGGAATCTCCACCGAACCGACCTGCTTCATGCGCTTCTTACCTGCCTTTTGTTTCTCGAGCAGTTTCTTTTTACGGGAAATGTCGCCGCCGTAGCACTTGGCCAGCACGTTTTTGCGCAGTGCCTTCACGTTTTCACGCGAAATGATCGTTGCGCCAATCGCCGCCTGGATCGCCACGTCGAACATCTGACGTGGAATCAGTTCGCGCATCTTCGCAGCCACCTGACGGCCACGGTACGGTGCGTTGGCACGGTGCACGATGATCGCCAGCGCATCGACCTTCTCGCTGTTGATCAGCATATCGACCTTGACGACGTCGGCAGCGCGGTTTTCCTTGAACTCGTAATCCATCGACGCGTAACCGCGCGAGGTGGACTTCAGGCGATCGAAGAAGTCCAGTACGATCTCGGCCATCGGAATTTCGTAGTGCAGTTTCACTTGGCGACCGTGGTAGGCCATGTCCATCTGGATGCCGCGCTTGCCGTTACACAGCGTCATAACGGCGCCCACGTATTCTTGCGGCATGTACAGATTGACGTCGACGATCGGCTCGCGCACTTCGTTGATTTTTGACGGTTCCGGCATCTTCGATGGATTGTCGACGCGGATCATGGTGCCGTCGCGCATTTCGACTTCGTACACCACGGTCGGGGCCGTCGTGATCAGGTCCATGTCGAATTCGCGCTCAAGGCGCTCCTGCACGATTTCCATGTGCAAGAGGCCCAGGAAGCCGCAGCGGAAGCCGAAGCCCAGCGCCTGCGAGACTTCGGGCTCGTACATCAGGGCCGCATCGTTCAGCTTGAGCTTTTCCAGCGAATCGCGCAGCGCGTCGTACTGGTTGGCCTCGACCGGGAACAGGCCGGCGAACACTTGCGGCTGGACTTCCTTGAAGCCCGGCAGCGGTTCGGCGGCCGGCTTGTTGGCCAGGGTCACCGTATCGCCGACCTTCGCGGCGGTCAGTTCCTTGATGCCGGCGATGATGAAGCCCACCTGGCCGGCCGACAGCGACGGCAGCGAGACCGAACGCGGCGTGAACACGCCGATGCTTTCGACCAGGTTCACCGAACCGGTCGCCATCAGGAGGATCTTGTCTTTCGGGCGCAGTGTGCCGTTGATCACGCGCACCAGCATCACGACGCCGACGTACGGGTCGTACCACGAGTCGACGATCAGCGCCTGCAGCGGCGCATCGGCGTCACCTTTCGGTGGTGGCACGCGGGCGATCAGCGTTTCCAGCACGTCTTCGATGCCCAGGCCCGTCTTGGCCGAGCACATCGTCGCGTCGCTGGCGTCGATGCCGATAACGTCTTCGATTTCCTTGCGCGCATTGTCCGGGTCGGCGTGCGGCAAGTCGATCTTGTTCAGGATCGGCACCACTTCGACACCCAGGTCGAGCGCGGTGTAGCAGTTGGCGACCGTCTGCGCTTCCACGCCCTGCGATGCGTCGACGACCAGCAGCGCGCCTTCGCAGGCGGACAGCGAGCGGCTCACTTCGTACGAGAAATCGACGTGACCCGGGGTGTCGATCAGATTCAGGTTATAGACCTGGCCATCGCGCGCCTTGTAATGCAGGGCCGCGGTCTGGGCCTTGATGGTGATGCCGCGCTCGCGTTCCAGGTCCATCGAATCGAGCACCTGGGCATCCATTTCACGGTCCGACAAGCCGCCGCACAGCTGAATGATGCGGTCAGCCAGGGTCGATTTACCGTGGTCGATGTGGGCGATGATGGAGAAGTTACGTATGTTGTTCATTAACAGAGCTCAAAACCAAATAGACCGCGAATGCGGCGGATACGACTGAATCAGGGTGCACGTGCCGCGCGCGGCAAACAGAAAAAGCGCCGCGCCGGGGCCGTGCCGGTCCCCAGGCGAGCGCCATGGCAAAGCAAACAATTCTGGGGAGGGCCGTCTTGAAACACGCCAACCCGGCATTTTACCGGATTTCGGGACGCCCAACGGGATTTCGGGCCTGCTCCTCGAGGTAGGCCAGCACCGCGGCGCGGTCGAGGAAGTAATGGCACAGCTCGGGCTGGTCGAGCGCGCCATACAGCACCGGCACCAGCTCGTCGAAGCGCGCCACCAGCGCGGGATCGGCATCGACGTCCAGCACGCTGATGGCGAACGGCTGCGCCGGGGTTTCCAGGGCCCGCAGCGCCACCAGCATGTCATCGCACAGGTGGCAATATCCCCGCGCGTACAACGTGAACGGCACGGGCAGCGCGGCGGGCACTGCGCGCATCAGGGACGCGGCTTGATGGTCAGGTATTGCGTGGCGCCGTCGCGCTGCACCAGCAACGCCACCGGCTTCGCCTTGTCATGCTTGGCCAGCAGGCCCGCGAACTGTTCGACGCTCGTCAGCGGCGTGTTGTTCCACTGCAGGAGCACGTCGCCCGGCTCGATGCCGGCGCTGGCTGCAGCGCCCGTTGCGCTCTCGACCAGCACGCCACCCTCCACGCCCAGCTGGCGGCGGTCGGCCTGCGGGATGGCTGACAATGTCAAACCAAACGCATTGGCCGTCGCGCCCTGTGCCGGCTTTTTCGCCGCAGGCTTGCCGGGTGTCGATTTCTCGTCCTGCAGCTCGACGATCGTGACCGGCACTTCGACCTGCGCGCCGCGGCGCCAGACGGTGACGCTGGCGCGGCTGCCGACCTTGGCGGCGCCGACCAAGCGTGGCAGGTCGCGCGTGGTCTCAACGGGCTGCTTGTTGAAGGCCAGGATGATGTCGCCAACCTTGATGCCGCCCTTCTCGGCCGGCCCGCCCGCCTCGACCATCGACACTTCGGCGCCGCGTGCCTTGCCCAGGCCCAGCGACTCGGCCACGTCGCGCGTGACTTCACTGATCTGCACGCCGATGCGGCCCCGCGTGACCTTGCCGCTGGCCTTGAGTTGTTCGGAGACACGCGTGACTTCATCGATCGGCACCGCGAACGAGATGCCGTTGTAGGCGCCGGACAGCGTGGCGATCTGCGAATTGATGCCGATGACTTCGCCGCGCATATTGATCAACGGACCACCAGAGTTGCCGGGGTTGACCGCCACATCGCTCTGGATCAGCGGCAGGTATTCGCCCGTGTCGCGCGACTTGGCCGAAATGATGCCGGCCGTGACGGTGTTTTCGAGGCCGAATGGCGAGCCGATCGCCAGCACCCATTCGCCGACGCGGATCTTGCTCGAGTCGCCCGTGCGCAGGTACGGCAGGTTGGTGGCGGTCAGCTTGAGCAGAGCCACATCGGAGCGACGGTCGGCGCCCAGCACCTTGGCCTTGAATTCACGCCGGTCGGTCAACGTGACCGTGACTTCGTCGGCGCCTTCGACGACGTGGGCATTGGTCAGCACGTAACCATCGCCCGAAATGATGAAGCCGGAGCCGACGCCGCGCTGGACTTCGCGCTCTTCTTCGGCTTGCGGCGGGCCGCGCCGACCACCGCGCGGTGGCATCTGGCCACCGAAGAAGCGGCGCAAGAATTCCTGCATTTCTTCTTCGCCAGGCGCCCCGCCGCGCGTGCTGACACGTTCGGTGGTGCGGATATTGACGACGGCCGGGCCGACCTTGTCGATCACATCGGTGAAGTCGGGCAAGCCGGTGACGGTGGGCGCGGACACAGGCGCGGCGCCGGCGGCGTACGCAGGCGACAGGGAGAGTACTGAGGTGCCGGACACGAGCAGTGCCGACAAGAGCAGGCTGGCAGTTTTACTGGTCATGGATTCGCTGTTGAATGGCTAAGATTGACCAAATGGTAAGCCAAAAACGGCGCTTTGTCGCGTCACCAGGTGTCGCGTGCAGGGCGGCCCCGGCTGCACAGCGTGACAGCCTGATCTGAGGAGGACGCGCGGCTCAGGAAGCGCCAGGATTGGCGAGGATGACTGCCTGGCCCGTCGACTCGGTGGCGCCGCTGACACCATCGCCACCTTCGGGCGCCAGTGCCACCGGCTCAGCCGCCAGACGCGCCGCCAGCCGTTCGGCAAAGCCGGGCGACAACGCTGGCGCGGGTGTTGCGCGCAGCGTGTCCCTGATCAGGTGATACCGGTCCCACGCCGCCTTGCCATCCTTCTCCTGAAGTGCGGCAAGCGCAAGCTCGGCGTCGGCCTGCGGCAATTCGCCGTCGACCAGTGCGGAGATATGCGCGCGTAGTGTCTCGTTGGTGTCCATCGGAGTGTCCGTCGACGTCGGTGTGTTCACGGTAAGTTCAATCTTAATGCTGTGTTCGTACGATCCCGCTACCTACCGTCGTTTGTCAACCGGAAATTCAAGCAAAGGCCGCAATTTGTCGGCAATGACTTCGCGCGCCCGAAAAATACGACTGCGCACCGTACCGATGGGACAGGCCATGACTTCGGATATTTCTTCGTAGCTGAGTCCTTCTATTTCGCGCAAGACAATTGCCGTGCGTAGTTCCAGGGGTAGCGCTTCCATGGCCGCATTCACCGTATGGGCGATCTGCTTACTGGCGAGCATTGACTCTGGCGTATTAATGTCACGCAGACTGTCCGCATCGTCGAAGCCTTCGGCCCCTTCGGCGTCGGTCTCGGTCGAGGTCGGCGCACGCCTGCCCTGGGTCACCAGGTAATTCTTGGCCGTGTTGATGCCTATCCGATAGAGCCAGGTATAAAACGCGGAATCACCGCGAAAATGGCGCAGTGCCCGATATGCCTTGATAAACGTTTCCTGCACGACGTCTTCGGCTTCCGCCGGATCGTGAACAAGACGCGACACCAGGCGCATCAAGCGGCGCTGGTACTTGGAGACGAGCAGATCGAAGGCCTTCTGTTCCCCTGCCTGCACGCGCTCCACCAGCACTTGATCACTCTCGCGTTCTGTCGTCACGGACCATGCCCCATTGGCGACCCTCTCCTAAGAGTTGATCCCCTGCAATAAGTTCAAAGTATTTTTGTCGCTTCGTCGCGCGCACCCTGCGCCAACGACCGTACAGCCACGGACAGCGCACGAAAGTCGCCTGGCGACATGCTGTCGGGCAGTACGACGAGCGTTACGGTCTTGCCAGCCGCCGTGCGCAGACGCAGCAGGATGCAGCCCGGCCAGACCGTGGCCCCTGGCAGCAGCGTCACCGCAACGCCTTCGGAGGTGGGTCCGGATGAACCCGCTACGTGCAGTGCGCCCGCCGCGCCGGCTGGGCGCATCTCTTGTTGTACCGTCAGGCGTAGCTGCCCAAGTCCAGAAATATCAAGGCGGTGCGCCGTTCCAAATTTGGGCAAAAGTGCATGGGAATCAGCCTGTGAGCAAGCCTGTAGACGATGACGATGACGATGACGATGACGATGACGATGACGATGACGTGCGCGGACCAGTGGCCACCCCAGCGCCGCAGCGCCCGCCAGCGGCACAAGGGCGACGAGGCCGCCAAACGCAAAGCGTTCAGGCGTGCCGAGGCCGATGACCAGGGCGGTCGCAATGAGGGCGCCGCCGAACCCGGCGCACAGCCAGTACAGGCAAGGCGACGGCCGGACGACGACAGACACCGCACAGTTCATACAACGGGGGAAGCATGAATAACAAGAATCGGCTGGCCCGGCGGGCAAGCTGCGGACGTTGCCGCCAGCACCGGGACATCACCGCTGTAGAACAACAAGCGGGGCAATGCACCGGGCTACAGAAGCGCCCATCCCGTTCGACCGGGATGGGGCTGGTCAAGTTCAGATTTTCGCGAAAACGAGCGTACCGTTGGTACCGCCGAAACCGAACGAGTTCTTCACCGCGTAATCGATCTTCATCTCACGCGCCGTGTTGGCGCAGAAGTCCAGGTCGCACTCGGGATCCTGGTTGAAGATGTTGATCGTTGGCGGCGAGATCTGGTTATGGATCGCCAGTACCGTGAACACCGATTCCAGGCCGCCGGCGCCACCAAGCAGGTGACCGGTCATCGACTTGGTCGAATTCACGACAATCTTCTTGGCATGGTCGCCAAACACGCGCTTGATGCCGCGCACTTCTGCAGCATCGCCCAATGGCGTCGAGGTACCGTGCGCATTCACGTACTGGACCTGGTCGGCATTGATGCCGGCGTTGTTGAGGGCATTGACCATGCAACGTGCCGCGCCACTGCCATCCTCGACCGGCGAGGTGATGTGGTTGGCGTCCGCGCTCATGCCGAAGCCGATGACTTCAGCATAGATGCGGGCGCCGCGCGCGACAGCGTGTTCATACTCTTCGACGACCATGACACCGGCGCCCTCGCCCAGCACGAAGCCGTCGCGGTCGCGGTCCCAGGGACGCGAGGCCGTGGCCGGATCATCGTTGCGGGTCGACAGCGCGCGTGCCGAGGCGAAACCGCCCAGGCCCAGTGGCGACACGGTCGACTCGGCGCCGCCCGCGATCATCACGTCGGCGTCGCCGTATTCGATCAGGCGCGCTGCCGCGCCGATACTGTGCAAGCCAGTGGTACAAGCGGTAACGATGGCCAAGTTCGGGCCACGCAGGCCGAACTTGATCGAGAGATCGCCCGAGATCATGTTGATGATCGAGGCTGGCACGAAGAATGGCGAAATACGGCGTGCACCGCGGTTCGTGTATTCCTCTTTGGTGGCTTCGATCAGCGGCAAGCCGCCGATGCCCGAGCCGATCACCACGCCAATGCGGTCCGCATTGTCTTCGGTGACAACCAGACCCGAATCCTGCAGGGCCTGGATACCGGCTGCCATACCGTAATGGATAAAGCTATCCATATGGCGGCCTTCTTTGCCCGGCAGGTAATCCTCGACGACGAAGTTCTTTACTTCACCAGCGAAGTGGGTCGTGAATTGCGACGCATCAAACTTGGTGATGGCGGCAATCCCCGACTTGCCAGCCAGCGCTGCATCCCACGCTTCGGTAACGGTGTTACCGATTGGTGAAATGCAACCCAGGCCAGTGACGACGACACGGCGGTTGCGTGAACGACTCAAGCGATTCTCCCAAAAACTGTAAAGCGACTACTCAGACCCGACTCAGGCTTTGACGTGCGCGGTAGCGTAGTCGATGGCTTGCTTGACGGTGGTGATCTTCTCAGCCTGTTCGTCAGGGATTTCCATTTCGAACTCATCTTCCAGAGCCATCACCAGCTCGACGGTGTCCAGCGAGTCAGCACCGAGGTCGTCAACGAACGAGGATTCGATTTTGATGTCTGCTTCAGCAACACCCAGTTGCTCAGCGACGATTTTTTTAACGCGTTGTTCGATATCCGACATGTTGTAGCTCCATTAAGGTATGTGTTGCGGAAAGTGCGCGCATTTTATCAGGTTTGCGACCTGAAAAACTATTTTCGGCGACTGCGCCTAACTCGCCGGAAAGTCCTGCTAAAAGTCGGGATTGCACCGATATCGTCCTGTTCAAACGGGTCCAATTATCGTGCAATCCAGCCCTTTATTGCTGCTGATTTCTTACTTGATGCTTAATATACTTAATTCATGTACATGCCGCCGTTCACATGCAGCTCGGTGCCCGTGATGTAGGCCGCTTGCGGACCGGCCAGGAACGCCACCGCATGCGCGATGTCTTCCGGCTGGCCCAGGCGGCCCAGCGGAATCTGAGTCAGCAGTGCAGCATGCTGGTCGTCGCCCAGCGACTTGGTCATGTCGGTATCGATGAAGCCCGGCGCGACGCAATTGACGGTGATATTGCGGCTGCCGATCTCGCGCGCCAGCGCGCGGGTCATGCCGGCCACGCCGGCCTTGGCCGCTGCGTAGTTCATCTGGCCCGGGTTACCCGAGGCGCCCACCACCGACGTGATGTTGATGATGCGGCCGGCCTTGGCCTTCATCATCCCGCGCAGCACCAGGCGCGACAGGCGGCCGACGGCGGTCAGGTTGGTGGCGATCACGCCATCCCACTCTTCGTCTTTCATGCGCATGGCCAGGTTGTCCTGGGTGATGCCGGCATTGTTCACCAGGATCGACAGGCTGTCGAATTCCTTCTGCACATCCGCCACGACGGCCGCGCAGCGTTCGCTGTCGAGCACGTTCAGGACGACGCCCTTGCCGCCGAACGGCGCCAGGTAGTCCGAGATCGCCTGCGCGCCGGCATCGCTAGTGGCAGTGCCGACGACTTTCGCGCCCTGACGGGCCAGTTCGAGAGCGATGGCCTTGCCGATGCCGCGCGATGCGCCGCTGATCAGGGCGACTTGGTTTTCCAGATTCATGGTGATCCTCTTGTTGGGGTTAGTGGTGCAGCGCCGGCGTTACGCGTTGAACGTGGCCAGCACGCGCTCGAGCGCGGCCTGGTCGACCAGCGCGTCGCCGACCAAGGCCGGATCGATCCGCTTGGCCATGCCCACGAGCGTCTTGCTCGGTGCGCACTCGATGACCTGGGTGACGCCATCCTGCGCCATCTTCTGCATCGTCTCGACCCAGCGCACCGGGCCGGCGGCCTGGCGCACCAGCGCATCCTTGATCTGTTCCGGATCGCTCAACACGACGACATCGACGTTGTTGATGACGGGGATCTGCGGTACGGCAAAGGTGAGCGTGCGCATGTATTCGCGCAGGCGGTCCGATGCGGGTTTCAGCAGCGACGAGTGGAACGGCGCCGACACCGACAGCTTCATGGCGCGCTTGGCGCCCTTGGCCTTGGCGATCTCGCAGGCGCGCTCGACCGCAGCCGTGTGGCCGGCGATCACGATCTGGGTCGGCTCATTGAAGTTGACTGCTTCGACGACCTCGCCCTGTGCTGCTTCAGCACAGACTGCGCGCACGTCGTCGGCTTGCAGGCCGAGAATGACGGCCATGCCGCCCTGCCCGACCGGCACCGCGTCCTGCATCGACTGCGCGCGAAAGCGCACCAGCGGCACAGCATCGGCAAACGGGATCACGCCAGCGGCGACCAGCGCCGAGTATTCACCCAGGCTGTGACCGGCAACAACGGACGGAATCGGGCCACCGGCCGCGATCCAGGCGCGGTACACGGCCACGGCGGCGGTCAGCATGACCGGCTGGGTATTGGTGGTGAGGTCGAGGTCTCCTTTCGGGCCGTCAGCGATCAGGCGCTGCAGATCAAAGCCAAGGGCGTCGGAGGCTTCCTGCACGGTCTGGTCGACAACCGGGTTGCCGGCGAAACCGTTCAGCATGCCCACTGCCTGGGCGCCTTGTCCGGTAAACAGGAATGCGAAGTTGCTCATCGTGATATATCCGTAATAATTGGTTCTTGGGAGTGCCGCTGGTGATTGCGACGCGGCGTGCGACTCGTTACATGCGCGCCAGCACGGCGCCCCAGGTAAAGCCGCCGCCCACGCCTTCCATCAGCACGTTCTGGCCTGGCTTGATGCGGCCATCGCGCACCGCCTGGTCGAGCGCCAGCGGGATCGAAGCGGCCGACGTATTGCCGTGCTCATTGACGGTGACAACCATTTTTTCCAGCGGCAGGCCGAGCTTCTTGGCGGTGCCGTTCATGATGCGGATATTGGCCTGGTGTGGCACCAGCCAGTCGATCTGGTTCGGCGTGACGCCGGCGGTATCGAGCACTTCGTGCGCGACTTTCTCGAGCACCGACACGGCCAGCTTGAACACCGCCGGGCCGTCCATGTGCAGGAAACCGCTGCCAGCAACGGCGCCGCCCGCCAGGTTGCCCGGGATCGACAGAATGTCGGCGTGGCTGCCATCGGCGTGCAGTTTGGTGGCCAGAATGCCCGGCTCGTTCGACACTTCCAGCAGCACGGCGCCGGCGCCATCGCCGAACAGCACGCAGGTGCCGCGGTCATTGAAGTCGACGATGCGCGAGAAAATCTCGGAACCGATCACGAGCACGCGCTTGTGATTGCCGGCGCGGATGAACGCGTCGGCCGTCGACAACGCATAGACGAAGCCGCTGCAGACCGCCTGCACGTCGAAGGCGGCGCTGCCATTGGCCATGCCCAGCTTTTGCTGGACGATGCAGGCCGTACTCGGGAAGCTGCCGTGGAAGTCGGGGGTGGAACTGGCGACGATGACGAGGTCGATATCGCCCGCCTCGCGGCCCGCCATCTCGAGCGCGCGGCGCGCGGCGTGCACGGCGAGGTCGGATGAGAGCTCGTCGGCGGCGGCGAAGTGACGCGCCTCGATGCCGCTACGGGTAACAATCCATTCGTGCGACGTTTCGACACCTTGCGCAGCCAGCCGCGTGGCCAGCGCTTCATTGGTGACACGGTTGGCCGGCAGGTAGCTGCCGGTGCCGGTGATTTTGCTGTACAGGGTCATTGCTTCACCATCCGCTCGGTTATTGCGCCTGGCGCTCGATCGTGGACACGGACTCGAGCACCGGCATGGGCGCTTCGGCAGCGCCCGTTGAATTCGGCATCAGCTCGGTAATTAGTGCCGACAACTGTTCTTGCACATTATTGTGCGCGGCCTCGTAGGCACGCTTGATCGCCCATTCGAATGAATAGGCGTTGGCACCGCCGTGGCTCTTGAACACCAGGCCCTTCAGGCCCAGCAGACCGGCGCCATTGTAGCGCTCGGGATTGAGTTTCTTCATCGCCTTGCGTGCGAACACGGCGCCGACCATCGACATGATGTCGGACTTGAAGGTCGATTTCATGAAGCGCGACAGGCCTTCAATCGCCTTGAGCATCACGTTGCCGACGAAACCGTCGCAGACGACGACGTCAACGGTGCCCTTGAAGATGTCATTGCCTTCGACGTTGCCGTAGAAATTGAGCTTGCCGCGGGCAGCATCGTCGCGCAGCAGCACGCCGGTGGCCTTGACCACTTCGTTGCCCTTGATGTCTTCGGTGCCCACGTTCAGGAGGCCAATGGTCGGACGGGGAATGCCTTCGATTGCCGAGCACAGCACCGAGCCCATGATGGCGAACTGGTGCAGGTGATGCGGTTCGCAATCGACGTTCGCACCCAGATCCAGGATGTAGGTCGGCCCGTTCTTCTGGTTCGGCATGATCGAGCAGATCGCCGGACGGTCGACGCCGGGCATCGTCTTGAGCACGTAGCGCGAGACGGCCATCAGGGCGCCGGTGTTGCCGGCCGAGACGCAGGCATTGGCGCTGCCGTCTTTCACCAGTTCGATCGCCACGCGCATCGACGAATCCTTCTTGCGGCGCAGGGCCACTTCGATCGGATCGTCCATTGCAACGACTTCGGATGCGTGCTTGATCGTCAGACGCGGCAATTTGTCGCCGTGGTGTTTCTTGAGTTCTGCGCGCAGCACCTCTTCGACGCCCACGAGCACGAGCTCGGCGTCAGCCTGCTTCTTGAGGAACGAGATTGCTGCCGGAATGGTTACTGACGGGCCGTGATCGCCACCCATGCAGTCAATGGAAATTTTTATGGTCATGTATTGGGAATGCCGCGGCTCACACAGGACTGGCGGCCAGATGGGATCGATTCGTCGCCAGGAGGCGCACAGGATCCGCGCTGCTCAACATGACGGGGCGAAATGCATGCCCGTGATGCCAACAATGCCTGAGCAGATGCCAAAGAAAAAGCGGCGCCACGCAGATAACATACGTTGCGCCGCTTTCATGGTTCTAAAAGCCAGGACGTCGATTACTCGTCGTTTTTGGTCTTCAGAACTTTGCGACCACGGTAGAAACCGTTAGGGCTGATGTGGTGACGCAGGTGCGTTTCGCCGGTGGTTGGCTCGACTGCCAGGTTTGGTGCAACCAGGAAGTCGTGCGAACGGTGCATACCGCGCTTCGATGGGGATTTTTTATTCTGCTGAACAGCCATGATAACTCCTAATACTAAGTTCTAAAATTTTAACACATTCGACGTGCAACGATTTGCGCATCGAGTATCCCAGCAGCAATCTTCAAGGATGTCCCCGGGATTGCCGACACGTTTCCGTCTACTTCTACTACCAATGCCATACTCGAGCGCTGCACGCGTCTGACACATTCTTTTTGCAAATTTTGGGCGACATTCTTTCTACGCTGCCGCCACCGTACTGCGAAACCGATCCTGCTGTATTTGGTACTACATCACTCTGTCTTGAGATTCTTGAGGCCGGCAAATGGCGACGGCTTCTCGTTCTTCAGGCTGTCCAACAGCTTGTTTTCTGGGCAGACATCGTGCTTTGGCGACTGCGGCAACGCCAGCAGCGCTTCGTCTTCGAGCAACTGACGAATATCGCAGGTATGGCTGCCAACGATCACATCGATGCTGTCATCGTCGAGAACGATCTCGATGGCATCGGCTTCTTCGTCATCCTTACCCAGCACCAGCATGGTCGACGAATCGATTTCGTAATCCATGGGTTGCAGGCAACGCTGGCATTCCAGCTTCACGTGACCGGCGACCTCAAGGGTCAGCGACGGATAACCGTGACGGGTTTGACCACCTTGCATCGTCCAGCGGATGTCGCCGCCTTTTTCGGAACTCTCTGCGGCCAGCCGGGTCATCTCGACCAGGGGCGTGCTGCCTTCACGAAAACCATCGCTCTTGCAAAACTCGAAGGCATCAATAATGAAAGCGCTCATTTAGAAAGTCGTCCCGGAAAACCTGCGATAATAGCAGGCTTTTCACCGCAGCGCCATGAAACTGTGGCTTCGCTGCCGATTTATCCCGAGGGCCGCATGCTACCAAGTTCCACCCCGCCCCGCCTGATCCTCGCCTCGAGCTCGGCGTACCGGCGCGAATTGCTGGGCCGGCTTGGCCTGCCGTTCGAGGCCATCGCACCCGATCTCGATGAAACCCCGCTGCCAGGCGAAACACCGCCGGCGACCGCGCTGCGCCTGGCGCGCGCCAAGGCCGAGGCCGTGGCAAAGCTGCATCCGGGTGCGCTCGTGATCGGCTCCGACCAGGTCGCCACACTCGACGATCTGCAGATCGGCAAGCCGGGTGACCATGCGCGCGCGCTGGCGCAGCTGCAATTGATGCGGGGCCGTGAAGTCGTGTTTCATACGGCGCTGTGCCTGTGGGACGGGCGCGCTGCGAACCCTGCCGCTGCTGCCCAGGTCGACAATGTGCAGGTCCGCGTGCGCTTTCGCGACCTGCCAGATGCCGAACTCGACGCCTATCTGCGCATCGAACAGCCATACGATTGCGCCGGCAGCGCCAAGAACGAAGGCCTGGGCATCGCCCTGATCGACCACATCCACTCGCTTGATCCGACCGCCCTCACCGGCTTGCCGCTCATCGCCCTGACCGGCATGCTGCGGCGCGCCGGTGTGCGCTTCTTCGGCACCTGACCACTTACCTGAAACGACCCATGCCCGGCACCCTGTACCTGATTCCCAATACCCTCGGCCCACTCGACGCCGCGCCCGGCTGCCTGAACAGCCTGCTGCCGACGCAAGTGCAGGCACTGACCAGCTCGCTCGACTATTTTGTGGCCGAAAACGCCAAGACAGCGCGCGCGTTCCTGAAACTGATCGCGATCGACCATCCGCTGGCCAAGCCGCTGCAGGAAATCGAGATCGCCGAACTGAACGTGAACACGCCGGCCGCGGCGCTGACGCAATTGCTGGCGCCGCTCCTGGCGGGGCGCGATGCGGGCCTCGTGTCAGAGGCGGGTGTGCCAGCGGTGGCCGATCCCGGCGCCGACCTCGTGCGCCTGGCGCATCAGCATGGGATTGCCGTGCGGCCGCTGGTCGGCCCGTCGTCGCTGCTGCTGGCCGTCATGGCCAGTGGCCTGAACGGCCAGAGTTTCGCGTTCAACGGCTATCTGCCGACCGATGCGGCGCTGCGCACGAAGCGCATCCGCGAGCTGGAAACCCGCTCACGCGGCGAGCGCCAGACGCAGCTGTTCATCGAAACGCCGTATCGCAATGGCGTGATGCTCGAGGCGCTGGTGGCGGGCTGCCAGCCGGGCACGCTGGTGTGCGTGGCCACCGACCTGTCGCTGCCGAGCGAGTCGGTGCGCACCATGACGGCGGCAAAATGGAAGGCGGCCTTGGCGGGCGACAAGGGGCCGGACTTCCACAAGAAGCCGACCGTGTTCCTGCTGCTGGGGCAATAAGGGAGAGGTCGAACTCAGCGCACGTCGTGGGTCAGCTCGCGGACCCAGTCGAACGCGGCCAGTTCGATCTCGCGTACCTCGGGCACCGTCAGCCCGATCTTCTTGAGTTCGGCATTGAGCTTGCGGCCGCCGACGGCCGTCTCGAGCAGCTCGGCGATGCGCAACATCGTGCCGAAGTCGCCATCGCGGTCGATCAGCGCGTCGCGTACGTCATGCGCGACCTCGACATGCACGAGGATGTCGGCCATGCGCACCGAGAACAGCGCTTCGGCCAGTGACATGATGCCGACCGTAAAGGCGCGGTCGGCGCTGGCCGTGTCGCCGGGGCGCACGCGCAGCGTCATCAGTTCGAGGAGTTTGCCGCGTGTGGTGGCCAGCTGCAGCAACGGCGAGTGAAGCGAGACTTGCGCACCCGCAGCCGTGTACAGCAGGATCTGCAGCCAGCGGCCCAGCTGGCGCCGGCCCAGCACCGCCAGCGCCTGTGACAGCGATTCGATACGCGGACCGGGCACTGCGCGGCTGTTGACCAAGCGCAGCAAGTTCAGGCTGACCAGCGCGTCGCGCTTGACGGCCGTCTCGATGGTCTGGTTGTCGGCGTTGGAATTGACGAGCTCAAGCAAGCGCAGCAGCACGACTTCGGTCGGGGCAATCTTGCGGCCGCTGAGGATCACCGGTCGCGCAAAATAATACCCCTGGAAGTATTCAAAACCGAGTTCCATGCACAGCTTGAACTCTTCGATCGTCTCGACTTTTTCGGCCAACAGGCGCTTGCCGGTCTTTTTCAACGACGCGACCAGACCGCTCAATGCATCCGGGGCCACGCCCTTGATATCGACCTTGATGATGTCGATCAGCGAGATCAGCTGATCGAGTTCGGGCGAATGCTCGATGACGTCGTCGACGGCGAACTTGAAGCCGAGGTTTTTGAGTTCGTCCACCCGCGCCAGCAACTCGGGCGTGGGCTTGACGGTTTCCAGGATTTCGAGAATGACTTTATGCGGCTGCAGGAAGCGCACGAAGTCGCTCATCAGGACGACAGCGTCGACATTGACGAACGCGAGCTGATCGCCCACCACCTGCTCCATGCCAAGCTGGGACGCGTGCGAAATGACGGCCGCCGTCGCGGCGGCGCCGTCGGTCAGCTTGGCGTCTTCGTCCTCGCCGGCAGCACGAAACAGCAGTTCGAACGCCAGCAATTGCTGGTCGCGCCCGAGAATGGGTTGCCGTGCGAGGAAAAAATCGTCAGACGGCACCAAGACCGCTGCCGTTGCATCAGCATGCATTGAAATATTACTCCTGGAAACTGTCGCGGCGGATCGCGGCGCGCTGGCAGCACGCACCCGCGCGCCACCTGCACCGACTATACTACAAAAACATCAATCTTAGCATTTCGACATCAAATCGAACGCTAGCTGCGGCCGCCGCCCTGGCGGGTGCGGCCGGTGCGCGGTGCACCCGGCGTCGCCGGGCGATCGCCACCGGTGCGGGGTGCACGTGGGGCGGCAGTATCCGACGCCGCGCGCGATGGGGCGCCCGGTGCACGGGGCGCGCGCGGTGCGGCACTCTTCGGCGCACTCGAGCGCGGTGGCGCGCCCGGCCGGCCAGCATCCTGCGTTGGACGGCCTGTGCTCTGCGTCGGACGGCCCGCGCCGGTGCCGGTACCCGTGCGCGATGGCTTGACCGGCACTGCCGGCTCGTCACCTTCACGCGGCATGACCTGGCCCGGCAGGCGCAGACTGCCCTTGCCCGACAGCGGGCTGGCGCGGCGCGCATTGCCGATCGGCTGGCGCGGCATGCCGGCGGCGCCGTCGGTGCGGCTGGCGCTGCGGCCGAGGGCCGTGCCCGTGACCTGGGTGCCTTTTTCGATCGTGAAGCGTGCGCCGGCATCCTTGCCCAGCACCCGCACAAGATACGGCAGCACTTCGCGCAGGATCGGCTCGAGCGTGTACGGCGGGTTCAGGATGAACATGCCGGAGCTGTGCAGGCCCGTGCCGTCCGGGGTCGGCGTCTGGATCGTCAGCGTAACGTTCAGCCACTCCTTGGCCGGCACGCGCTTCAGGCGATCGGCAAACTGGCGCGATTCCATGCGCTGCAGTACCGGATACCAGACAGCGTAGATGCCGCTCGGGAAGCGCAGCAGCGCATCGTCGAGGGCTTCTTTCACACGCTTGTAGTCATCCTTGACTTCGTACGGAGGGTCGATCAGCACCAGCGCGCGGCGTGACGGTGGCGGCAGCAGGGCCTTCATGCTGTCGAAGCCGTCGCCCCGGTCGATCATCACGCGGCGGCCGCGCGAGCGCTCTCCCTGCTCGGCCTTGTGCGCGTCCAGCTTGCGGAAGTTATCGGCCAGAATCTTGCAATCGGCCGGGTGCAGCTCGAACAGGCGCAGGCGGTCCTGCTCGCGCGCCATCTGCTCGGCAACATACGGCGAGCCCGGGTAATAGCGCATCTTGCCGCTCGGGTTCATGCCCTTGATCAGATCGAGGTATTCCTTGAGGGGTGCCGGAACGTCAGTGAGCGCCCACAGCGGGCCGATGCCGGTATCGAATTCGGCGGTCTTGGTCGACTGGAAACTGTCGAGTGCGTACACGCCGGCGCCCGAGTGGGTATCGATATAGGTATAGGCGGCATCCTTCTGGTTCATGTACTGGTGCAGTTGCACCTGAATGAAGTGCTTGAGGACATCGGCATGGTTACCCGCGTGGAAGGCGTGGCGGTAGCTCAACATAAGCTGGAATTCCTAAAAGTGACGTTGCCGCGCGAAACTGGCGGCGATATTAGGCGCCATTATCCACTACAACCGGGCCCGGCTGGGAATCGGTGGGATCTGTGGTTCACATAAAAAAAGCCGCAACCCTCGTGAGGTTGCGGCCGGCGTGCCATCAATGTGCTGGTCAGGCGACTTTCTTTTCTTCGAAGAACTGTTCGTCCTCAGTCGAGCCGTGCAGCGCCGTCGTCGAGCTCTGTCCCTGCTGGATGGCCTGGGTCACGGCGTCGAAGTAACCGGTGCCCACTTCGCGCTGGTGCTTGACTGCCGTGAACCCTTTTTCGGCGGCAGCGAACTCGGCCTCTTGCAGCTCGACAAAGGCCGACATGCCGGTGCGTGCATAGCCGTGGGCCAGATTGAACATGCCGTAATTGAGCGAGTGGAAGCCGGCCAGCGTGATGAACTGGAACTTGTAACCCATCGCGCCCAGCTCACGCTGGAATTTGGCGATGGTCGCGTCGTCCAGATTCTTTTTCCAGTTGAACGACGGCGAGCAGTTATAGGCCAGCATCTTGCCCGGGAACTTGGCGTGGATCGCATCGGCAAAGCGGCGCGCAAACTCGAGGTCGGGCTTGCCGGTTTCGCACCAGACCAGGTCGGCAAACGGTGCATAGGCCAGGCCGCGCGAAATCGCTTGCTCGACACCCGGCTGGACGCGGAAGAAACCTTCGACCGTGCGCTCGCCGGTGCAGAATTCCTTGTCGTTGGCATCCACATCGGACGTGAGCAGGTCGGCAGCTTCGGCGTCGGTGCGGGCGATCACGAGCGTCGTGGTGCCCATCACGTCGGCTGCCAGGCGGGCGGCGTTGAGTTTTTCGATGGCTTCGCGGGTCGGCACCAGCACCTTGCCGCCCATGTGGCCGCATTTCTTGACCGAGGCCAGCTGATCCTCGAAGTGCACGCCCGATGCGCCGGCTTCGATCATCGACTTCATCAATTCGTAGGCATTGAGCACGCCGCCGAAACCGGCTTCGGCGTCGGCCACGATCGGGGCGAAGTAATCGATGTCATCCTTGCCTTCCGACCATTGGATCTGGTCGGCGCGCTGGAAGGTGTTATTGATGCGGCGCACGACCAGCGGCACCGAGTTGGCCGGATACAGCGACTGGTCCGGGTACATTTCGCCAGCGGCGTTGGCGTCACCTGCCACTTGCCAGCCCGACAGGTAGATCGCCTTCAGGCCCGCTTTCACCTGCTGCATGGCCTGGTTGCCGGTCAGCGCGCCCAGGGCGTTCACATACGGCTCGTCATTGACCAGACTCCACAGCTTCTCGGCGCCGCGCTTGGCCAGCGTGTGCTCGATGCGCACCGAGCCGCGCAGACGGACGACGTCGGCGGCGGTGTAATTGCGCACGACGCCTTTCCAGCGTGGATTGGTGTCCCAGTCTTGCTGCAGTTCGGCGATTTGCTGTTCACGGGTAGTCATGGTGTGTTCTCCTGAAGGGTGGTAAGACGTTTGATCAAGCATGCGATTCCGTTGAAACAATCATATAGCCGTTTGTGCGTGGCACCATCAGTCTTCTATAAGACATACGACTAAAATAATTACTAACGATATCAATGGCTTGCATTCTCGATATCATGATGCGGAATGAAATTTCTTACGATGGTAAGAAAAGCGGTGGCTGGCATGCTGCGCATTTCGCATTGCACGACGATCATTTCGCATCCTGAAATATGGCGTCTTATTTCCCGTCAAGAAACGACAAAGGGCGCGGCAATTGCCGCGCCCTTTTCATTTCAACCGAACCGGCTTACTTCGCCAGTTCGGTCTGCTCGCCGAAGGTCAGCTCGCCACCCCGCACCCGGACCGGAATCACATCCTTCGGTCCAAAGCGGCCCGACAGGATCGCTTTCGACAGCGGATTCTCGATCTGCTGCTGAATCGCCCGCTTGAGCGGCCGTGCGCCATACACCGGGTCGTAACCCACTTCGGCGATCTTCTGCAGCGCCTCTTCGTCGATGTCGAGCGTCATGTCCATCTTCGCAAGGCGCGCTTCCAGGATCTGAAGCTGGATGCGGGCAATCGCGCCGATGTTCTTCTCATCCAGTGCATGGAACACCACGATCTCGTCGATACGGTTGATGAACTCGGGGCGGAAGTGCCCGCGCACCTCGGCCATCACCGCCATCTTCACAACAGCCGGCTCATCGCTTTCCATCGCCTGGATCCGGTGCGAACCGAGGTTCGACGTCATCACGATCACCGTGTTCTTGAAGTCGACCGTGCGACCCTGGCCATCGGTCATGCGGCCATCGTCCAGCACCTGCAGCAGCACATTGAACACGTCCGGGTGCGCCTTTTCGATCTCGTCGAGCAGGATCACGCTGTACGGCTTGCGCCGCACGGCTTCGGTCAGGTAACCGCCCTCTTCATAGCCCACATACCCCGGTGGCGCGCCGATCAGGCGGGCAACCGAGTGTTTCTCCATGAATTCGCTCATGTCGATGCGGATCATCGCGTCCTGCGTATCGAACAGGAAGCCGGCCAGCGCCTTGCACAGCTCGGTTTTACCGACACCGGTCGGGCCCAGGAACATGAACGAACCATACGGGCGATCCGGGTCGGACAGGCCGGCGCGCGAACGGCGGATCGCGTCCGACACCGCTTCGATGGCTTCGTTCTGGCCCACGACGCGTTTGTGCAGCTCGTCCTCGATGTGCAGCAGCTTGTCGCGCTCGCCCTGCAGCATGCGCGTGACGGGAATGCCGGTCGCGCGCGAGACCACTTCGGCAATTTCCTCGGCGCCAACCTGCGTACGCAGCAGCTTGGGCTTCTGGCCGTCGAGTTCGGCGCGCGCGGTGCTGGCTTCAGCGTCACGCAGCTGCGCTTCGAGTTCCGGCAGGCGGCCATATTGCAGCTCGGAGGCCTGCTGCCAGTTGCTCTGGCGGCGCGCTTCTTCCATCTGGTAGCGGATGCGCTCGATCTCTTCCTTGATGTGCGTGGTGCCCTGCACCGCGGCCTTTTCGGCTTTCAGGATTTCTTCGAAGTCGTTGTACTCGCGCTCCAGGCGCGTGATTTCGTCGCCCAGCAGCTCGAGACGGCGCTGCGACGCTTCATCGGTCTCGCGGCGCACGGCTTCGCGTTCGATCTTCAGCTGGATCATGCGGCGCTCGAGGCGGTCCATGACTTCGGGCTTCGAATCGATCTCGATCTTGATCTTGGCCGCCGCTTCGTCGATCAGGTCGATGGCCTTGTCGGGCAGGAAGCGGTCGGTGATGTAGCGGTGCGACAGCTCGGCCGCCGCGATGATCGCCGCATCAGTGATGTCGACCTGGTGGTGCAGCTCGTATTTCTCCTGCAGCCCGCGCAGGATGGCAATCGTCGCCTCGACACTTGGCTCGTCGACGATGATCTTCTGGAAGCGGCGCTCGAGCGCAGCATCCTTCTCGACATACTTGCGGTACTCGTCGAGCGTGGTCGCACCGACGCAGTGCAGCTCGCCGCGCGCCAGCGCCGGCTTGAGCATATTGCCGGCGTCCATCGCGCCTTCGGCCTTGCCGGCGCCAACCATCGTGTGCAGCTCGTCAATGAAGACGATCGTCTGCCCTTCGTCCTGCGCCAGCTCTTTCAGCACGCTTTTCAGGCGCTCTTCGAATTCGCCGCGGAACTTCGCGCCGGCCAGGAGCGAGGCCATGTCGAGCGACAGCACGCGCTTGCCCTTGAGCGAATCGGGCACTTCGCCATTGACGATGCGCTGCGCCAGGCCTTCGACGATGGCCGTCTTGCCCACGCCCGGCTCACCGATCAGGACCGGATTGTTCTTGCTGCGGCGCTGCAGCACCTGGATCGCGCGGCGGATTTCATCGTCGCGGCCGATCACCGGATCGAGCTTGCCGGCGCGGGCACGCTCGGTCAGGTCGAGCGTGTATTTCTTGAGCGATTCGCGCTGGCCTTCGGCTTCGGGCGAATTGACGCTTTCGCCACCGCGCACGGCCTGGATCGCCGCCTCGAGCGACTTTTTCGCCAGGCCGTTTTCACGCGCCAGGCGGCCGGCGTCGGACTTGTCTTCCAACAGCGCCAGCAGGATCATCTCGGACGAGACGAAACCATCGCCGCGCTTTTGCGCTTCGCGATCGGCCAGGTTCAACAGGCCCATCAGGTCGCGCCCGACCTGGACGTTGCCACCGGTACCGGTGACCTTCGGCTGGCGCTCGAGCGAGGCTTTCAGCGCATTAGACAGCGCGCCGACGTTCACGCCGGCGCGCTGCAGCAGCGAGCGCGCACTGCCGTCGTCCTGGTTCAACAGCGCCACCAGCAGGTGGACCGTTTCAATGTATTGGTTGTCGTTGCCGACCGCCAGGCTCTGGGCATCCGCCAGCGCTTCCTGGAGCTTGGTCGTCAATTTATCTTGTCGCATGGTGTGACTCCTGAGTTTGTTCTTGGTTGCGATACAAGATTGGGATGACGGGATGCATTTCAAGCACCCCGTCGGGCAGTACGTAAGAAAAACACCTACAGGAAGAATAGTACTTAACTGTCGGACAACCTGGACTCGGGCGCTGGCCCGGCAGCCTGCAGATCGCGCACGTTCTTTTGCACGGCAACAACGGCAAACAGCGACAGCGCAAACGACATCGCATAAAAACCTTTTTCGCTCAGCGCCAGCGTGGCGTTGACGAGGCCGATGCCCAGCAGCCCGATCGCTGCCATCAGCGAGAACCAGCACAGCGACGAGTACAGGCCCGTGACCGGCACGCCTTCCGCGCGGTCGCGCACCGTTTTTTGTAGTGAAATGGCGGCGAACAGCCCGTACAGCAGCAGCACGAGGTAATAACCTTTTTCATTGAGCTGCATCTGGGCGTTCCAGAGGCCAATCAGATAGGCGGCCATGCCGATGATGAGCGCGCCCCAGGAGGCGCCGACGAAGGCCGCGGTCGGCCGGTAATGGGTATGCATGATCGAGCCCCGTATGTATTTACTGGACGGAAACTCTAGCATGCTTCAACCGGGCAAATTGTGCGTTGTCAGGCAAACCCGCCCTGCTTTGCCGACTTTACCCGCGCAGGGTACGCAGCAGGGCGAAACCGGCCATGCAGCACAGCAGCGAGCCGATCAGGTGCAACGCCGTGTGCGCCAGCGCCCAGCCAATGTCGCCGCGCTGCAGCAGCGTCATCGATTCACCACTAAAGCTGGAGAAGGTCGTCAAGCCACCGAGGAAGCCGGTAATAATGAACAGGCGCCAGTGCGGCGCCAGACCCGGCTGGTCGGCAAAGAACGCGAGCGCACAGCCGATCAGAAAGCCACCGAGCAGGTTGGCCGCCAGCGTGCCGATCTGGACAAAGCCGTGCAGGCTGCCCAGCCACAGCCCCAGCCCCCAGCGCAGCCAGGCGCCAATCGCGGCGCCGAGCCCGATCGCGAGAAAATTCAGCGGGCTTGCCACCGCGCCCGCGCTGTATCGTCCGTCACGCGCGCATCGACCCAGCGCGCGCCGTCCGGCGTGTCTTCCTTCTTCCAGAACGGCGCTTCCGTCTTCAGGTAATCCATGATGAATTCGCAGGCCGCGAACGCATCGCCCCGGTGCGCGGCGGTCACCGCCACCAGCACGATCTGATCGAGCGGCAGCAGCGGCCCCACGCGGTGGATGACCAGGGTGGCGAACAGGGGCCAGCGCGCGGCGGCCTGGGCCGCGATGTCGTCGAGCGCTTTCTCGGTCATGCCGGGATAGTGCTCGAGCTCCATTGCGGCGACCTGCGCGCCGTCATTCAGGTCGCGCACGGTGCCGACGAACGCGACGACAGCGCCGACCCGGGCGTCGCCCTCGCGCAGGCGCGCGACTTCGAGGCCGAGGTCGAAGTCGCCCGTTTGCACACGGACATTGTTCATGAAGCCTCCTTCGGCTGGCGCAGCATCAGGCACTCGATACGCGTTTCGGTGCGCACGTCGGCCAGGGCTGGCAGCGCCAGCAATGCGCGCAGTTCAGCCGTGTTGCCGCCCGGCTTCTGGCCAGACTTGAGCGAGCTTTGCAGCACCTCGACCTGCAGGCGCAGGCGGTCGCGGGCGAATTCGGCGCCGCTGTCGATGCCGGCGGCAATCTCCAGGCGCAGCAGATCGTTCAACAGGCGCGGCCGGTTTTCCTGGAGCTGGCGCGCATACGCGGCGCGATCGCCTTCGAGTGCCGCCAGCGCTGCGTCAAACCGCTTCTGCAGAATCGGCTCGTAACCACCGTCCACCGGCGCCAGTGCCGCCCAGCGGGCACGCCAGTCATCTCCCTGCGTATGGGTGCCGGCATTGCTGTCCGGATCGGCGAGCGCCGTTTCGAGCGCCTGGATCAGGCGCAGCTTGTCGCGCACGACGCCGGCCAGGACCGTGTCGGCGGCGCGCCGCACCTCGGCCACCTGGGCCTGCACCTGGGCTACAGCAGCCTGGTAACGGCCCTCGATGCGCGCCTCGTGGGCGCGCGGCACCGGGCCGATCGCCTGCCATTCGGCCGCGGCTTCACGCAACATTCTGGCGACGTTGGACGGCGTGGCATCGAGCGCCGCCGCTTCGAGACGGGCGCACAACGCTTCCTTGGCCGCTTCGTGGGTGCGGCGTTCGCTGTCGGCCGCGTGTGCATGCTCCTTGCGGGCCGCAAACAGTGCGTCACAGGCGGCGCGGAAACGCTGCCACAGCGCCTGCTCGGCCTTGCGTTCGAGCGGCAGCGCACGCGCATGGTCTTGCCAGCGGCTCTGCAACTCGCGCAGCATATCGACGGCATGCCGTTCGTTCGGGTCGAGCTTGTGGACTTCTTCGATCAGTTGTTCGCGCACGGCGACTTCGACCTTGCGCTGGTTTTCCAGCGGCCGCTGCAACGTGGTCAGTGCCTCGGAGAACAAGCCATCAAGACGTTTCTTTTCCTTGCGGTCGACCGCGCCCAGATGACTCCAGGCCGTACGCAGGCGCTGGACGGTGGCCGACACGTGCTTCCAGTCGGCATTATCCTGCTGCAGATTGGCGATCTCGGCCTGGGCTTCGTCGACCAGCGCCTGGCCGCGCGCGGCATTCGCGTGGCGCTCGTCGGCCAGCTGGCGGAAATGCGCGGCGGCCGGTGCGTAAGCAGCGCTGCAGGCGGCGTCAAAGCGCTCCCACAGGCTGCGCGGCGCCGGGCCGGACAAGGTGTCGAGCGCCTTCCAGCGCTCGCGCATGCTGCCGACCTTCTTGGCCAGCTCGCCCATCGCCAGGTTCTGCGTGGCCAGCGTCTCGACTGTCTTGATCAATTCTTCGCGCGACACATTACCGCCCCAGCGCGCCCAGTCCGACAAACGTTTCAGGTCGGCGCGCAGATGGGTCAGGTGCTCGAGCTGGGCGCCCGTCAGGCGCACGCCCTTGTCCTTGGCGTCCTTCAGCGATTTGTCGATTTCGGCGGCGGTGCCAAGCGAGCCCTGCTGCAGGGCGGCTTCGAGCGCGTCCATCTGGTCGAGGAAGGCCTGGTCGGCGCCCTTGTCTTTAGCAGGCGCGGTGCCGCTATCGGCTGGCGCTGCGGCCTGAACTGCTTTCGGCTTGCGGACCGCTTGCGGGAACGACGCGAGCAAGGCGTCGAAGCGCGCTTGCAACTCTTCAGTGGCGGCGTTGGCAGGCATGGCCGGCAGACGCTGCCATTCGCGGCGCAGGACATCCGGCGTCAATTCTTCTCGCGGCTGCGCCGCCCATGCGGTGAGCGCCGCATCACGGGCGGCCAGCGCTGCGGCATCCTTCTCGGCGGTGGCCAGGCTGGCCGTCAGGCGTGCCAGTTCATTGCTCACCTCGCCCACCAGTGCGCGCGGCAGCGATGGGTGGCCAGGATCGGCCATTGCCGCTGCTTGCTCCTGCTGCAGGCGGGCGAGTGTCTCGCCGAGCGCGGCGGCGTCCAGCCCCTGCCCGTCGAGCTGGCGCAGCGCCGTCAGGCGATCGATCATGGCGCGCTGCAACTGGACCTGCGCTTCGAGACGGGCGCCAAGCTGGGCGCGTACGGCCTCGAAGTCGGCAGCGAGTTCGGGCGCGCGGATGACCGACCATTTGCGGTCGAGTTCGCCAACGTGGTTGGGCGTGAGCAACGCATCGGCCAGCATGGCGCGCGCCTGCGCCAGCGTGTCTTCACCACGACGCAGTTCGGCTTCATGGTGGCGGATCGCATCCAGCCGGCCATGCACGAGCTTGGCAACGCGGCGATCGACATTGCGCATCGCGCCGTACACGCGCTCGAGGTGCTCGCGACCATGGAGCAGCTCGGCGGCGGCCAGGCGCAATTCGGAAAACGGGGATTGCAGGATGAACTCGGCGGCGGCAGCTTCGTCGCTGCCGAGCGCCTTGAGCTGCGTAGCCTGGCGCTCGCGGGCGCTGGCCACGGCGGCGCGCGCCTCGGCAGCCTGCGCTGCGGCCTGGTTTGCCGTCTGCTCGGCAGCAGCGGCTGCGGCCGCCTTGGCCTTGTTATCGGCTTTGCTACCGGCTTTGCCAGCGGTCTTGCTAACGGCGGGCTGGGCAGCGCCCGATTTTGCCGGGGCCGGCTTGGCGGCGCCCTGTTGCTCGCCGGACGCGGCCGGCTTGCTGCCCTGCCGCTTGAAGAGAAAATCGAACATAGGAAATTCGCACCGCTAAAACTGCCATCATAGCAAAGAACATGGCGTCAACCGGCGCGCACGCCCTGCCGTAGCGGCTAATTCACGATGGGCACGACAGGTGGCAATGCGGGCGATTTCCTGGTTGAAACTTCTGCGGGAAGCCTGGCACGCACGATGCCGCGCCCGGCGTCACGGTGTTCGTTCTGCACCGTGTCATGGGCCAGCATCTGGTTGGCGATCGTGAACCAGAGGTCGCTGGGAATCAATGTGCGCGCCAGCGGCAGCAACTCGATCTCTTCGCGTTCGAGGCGCTCGAGCAGCAGTTCGCAACATGCTTCGAGCGCTGCCAGGCAGCCGGGGTCGCCTTCGGCAGCGGCGGCCTGGGCCGCCATGCGCGCGGCGTTGGCGCGCCGGCTCAGCGCATCGAGTTCGGCCAGCAGCGCGCCGGCCTCGGCGCCACGCCGGCGCAGCGCCGGCAACACGAACTTGTCGAGTTTGCGCCACTGGCACGCGTCGCTGACCTGGCGCAGCGCGTCGCATGCCGCCTGGTACTGGTGCGCCGCTGGCGGCTCGCCCCACCAGGCGGCGGGCCGCCAGCGGTCGAGCAGCGCCTGCAAATCGACGCGTACCCGCGCCTGTTCAACGGACAATGCCACCAAGGTGTAGGTGGAAGTGAGCATGATGTCTCCTCTCAATGCGCCGCCAGCGCGCATGGCGAGGCCATGCCGGAGCGGCTGGGAATGCGGGTATCGGGGTAGCCGGCGATGGATTTTGTAGTAGTAACCGGCGACAAGAACTAGCTAGTGTAGAGACACGGTCCTGGCCAGGTTTGATGTTCGTCAAATGCGATTTGACAACAAGAGCGGGGTCAGGCACGACGACTTTCCCCACACAACATGCTTGCGAGATGGTATTGCACGGCGCGCCACGACCGGTCGCCGGCTGCGTTATAGTAGGCCCCGGCTTTCCCAACGGTAGAACTCCCCATGCGGCTGCTGCACACCTCCGACTGGCATCTTGGCCAGACCCTGCACAACTTCGACCGGATCCACGAACACCAGCGCTTCCTCGACTGGCTGGTCGGGACGCTGGACGAAGAGCGCATCGACGTGCTGCTGATAGCCGGCGATATTTTCGATAACGCCAATCCGTCGTCGGCCGCGCATCGCCAGCTGTACCGCTTCCTGCAGCAGGCCCGCAGCCGCGTGCCCCATCTGCAGGTGGTGGTCATCGCGGGCAACCACGATTCGGCCGGCCGGCTGGAAGCGCCCACGCCGCTGCTCGAGGCCTATGGCACGATTATCGTCGGCAATGTATTGCGCAGCAGCGATGGCGAGGTCGACCTCGACCGGCTGCTGGTGCCGCTGCATGACCGCGACGGCAAGGTGGCCGCCTGGTGCCTGGCCGTGCCGTTCCTGCGCCCTGGCGACGTGCCGCGTCTGCGCGCCGCGGCGGGCGATGCAGCCAGCGATGCGCCAGGGCTCGATCCGTATCTGCAGGGCACCACCCTGCTGTACCGCCAGGCGTACGCGCTGGCGCGTACCCGCGCCACGGATGGCCAGGCCATCATCGCCATGGGCCACTGTCATATGGTCGACGGCCAGGCGTCGCTCGACTCCGAGCGCCGCATCGTCATCGGCGGCACCGAGGCTCTGCCCAGCAGCATGTTCGATCCGGGCATCGCCTATGCGGCGCTGGGCCACCTGCACTTGGCCCAGAAGGTTGGCGGGCGCGAGAACGTGCGCTACAGCGGCAGTCCGCTGCCGCTGTCGTTTTCCGAAGTCAATTACCAGCACCAGGTGCTGCGAATCGACCTGGAAGGGGATCGTGCCGCGGAGATCACGCCGCTGTTCGTGCCACGCGCGGTGGCCTTGCTGCGCGTGCCGGCCAAGCCCGCGCCGCTCGACGAGGCACTCGCGGCCCTGGAGGCGCTCGAACTCGATCCCGACCTGCCACAACACGCCTGGCCCTTCCTCGAAGTCAGGGTGC
Source organism: Massilia aurea (assembly GCF_024753205.1). Taxonomy (GTDB): domain Bacteria; phylum Pseudomonadota; class Gammaproteobacteria; order Burkholderiales; family Burkholderiaceae_D; genus Telluria; species Telluria aurea. The sequence continues at coordinate 872,990 of NZ_JANUGZ010000001.1, forward strand.
TGCTCGACGGCCCCGAACCCGGCCTGCGCGCGCGCATCGAGGCGGCACTGGCTGGCAAACCCGTGCGCCTGGCCAAGATCGAACCGACCCGCAAGCACGTGGCCGTCGACGATACGGAACTCGCGCTGAGCCTGGATCAACTGGCGCAGCTGCAACCGGACGACGTGTTCCGCCGCCTGTGGCTGCAGAAATACGGCGCCGAAGCGCCACCCGAGCAGATTGCGTCGTTTGCCGAACTGTTCCACGCGGTGGAAGGTGAGCCGCGATGAAGATCCTGCGTATCAGCGGCAAGAACCTCGCTTCGCTCGCGGGCGAATTTGCCATCGATTTCGAATCCGAACCGCTCGCCTCCGCCGGCCTGTTTGCCATCAGCGGCCCGACCGGCGCCGGCAAGAGCACCCTGCTCGATGCGCTGTGCCTGGCGCTGTATGGCGACACGCCGCGCCTGCTGAAGCGTTCGAGCACGCGCCTGCCCGATGTCGGCGAAGAAACCGTCACCGCGCAGGATGCCCGCACGCTGCTGCGCCGGGGCGCGGCCGAAGGCTGGGCCGAGGTCGACTTCGTGGGAAGCGACGACCGCCGCTACCGCGCCCGCTGGGCCGTGCGGCGCTCGCGCAACAAGCCGAACGGCGCGCTGCAGCCGGTCAAGATTTCGCTGAACCGGCTGCCCGAACTGATCCCCGTGGGCGGCACCAACACCGAAGCCGCGGCAGAGATCGTGCAACGCATCGGCCTGTCGTTCGAACAGTTCACGCGCGCCGTGCTGCTGGCCCAGAACGAATTCTCGGCGTTTTTGAAGACCGACGAAAACGAGCGCGGCGAACTGCTCGAAACGCTCACCGGGACGACGATCTACAGCGACATTTCGCGCCGGGCATTCGAGCGCTACAAGGCCGAACAGGTCCGCACCCAGGTCCTGCAATCCAAATTGGCCAATGCCGCCCCGCTGTCGCCGGAAGACCGCGCGCTGCTGGACACCGAACGCACGAACGCCGACATGGCCCGGCAAGCGCTGGACGATCGCCACGCCCTGCTCGAGGGGCAATTGCGCTGGCACCAGGAACAAGACAAGCTCACGCGCGGCGAAGCGCAGGCCGAGCAAGTCCTGGCGGCGGCCAACGCGCAGCGCGTGGACGCCGGCGAGCGGCGCCAGCGTCTGGCCACGCTCGACGCGGTGCAGGCGGCGCGGCCCCTGAGCCTGGACGTGCAGCGCCTCGAAGCCGAGCGCCGGCAAGCCCATTCGGCCATCGACACGACGCAGGCCCAGCTGGCGGCCGCGCTCGAGGTGCGGCGCACCAGCGTGGCCGAGACCGACGCGGCCACCGTGCAGCTGGACGCCGCCGAAGCGGCACTGCGCGCGGCAGCGCCGCAACTGGACGATGCCAAGGCCCTCGATGCCGCGCTGGCGACATTGGCGCCGAACCATCTGCAGGCGCAGTCGGCGCTCGACGCCGCGCGCGCGCAGGCGCGCCAGGCGCGTGAGCAGCACCAGGCCAAATCGACTGCACTGGCACGTGCGCAACAAGCCCGCGATGGCGCTGCCGCCTGGCTCGCAGCCCAGTCGCGCCTGGACGCGGTGGCCGGCGCCTGGGGCCAATGGGAACGCCTGCTGCGCCAGGGCGAAGACACGCTTGCCACGCTGGCCGCCAACCAGGCCGCGGCGGAAACAATCCAAACCCAGGCACTGGGCGCTGCCGAGCGCGAAGCGCAAGCCACGAGCGCGCTGGTAGCCAGCACCGCACGCCTCGACGCGCTGGAGACGACACGCCGCGCGGCCATGGCGGCGCTGGCCGGCGTCGATGCCGACGCCATCGGCGCCGAACGCCAGGGTCTCGATGTGCGCCGCGAACGCCTGACACAGGCCGAGCGCACCTGGACCGACCTGGCCGCCGCGCACGCCACGCTGGCCGACCTTGCGCGCGACGTTGACCGCGTCGAGACAGCGCGCTCAGGCGCCGAACAGGGGTTGGCCGAGGCACGCGCTGGCGCCCCGGCGCTGGAAGCGGCCATGACACAGGCCGAGCGCTCGCTGGCGGCAGCGGAACTCGCATGCGCAGCGGATGTCGAACAGCTGCGTGCGAACCTGGAGGACGACGCGCCCTGCCCCGTCTGCGGCGCGCACGAGCATCCGTATGCCCATCAGGCTGCGCCGCTGAAGAACATGCTGGCCAGCCTGCGCGCTGAAGTGGACGGCTGCCGCCTGCGCGTGCGCGACAACGGGGCGCTGCAGGCGCAGCACGCGGCCGCAGCGGGCGCGGCGCACGAGCGGCTGGCGGCGCTGGCGCACGAACGCAGCACGCTCGCCACGCGCGTTGCCAGTCTCGAACAGGCTTGGCACGCCGACCCGCTGGCAGCAGGCGCGCCACCGGCAGCCGAACGCGCCGACTGGCTCAGCGCCCAGCGCAGCGCGCTGCGCGACGCCGTCGACGAGTTGGCACGGCAAGAGCAACAGTGGCGCGCCGCTGCCGCCGCCCGCGACGCGGCCCAGCACGATGTCGATGCTGCCCAGTCCGACCTGGCCCGCCTGCGCTCTGCAGCAGAAGCCGAGCGCGAAGCGGCAGCCGGCCTGCAGGCCGCGCTCAAGACCCACACGCTGCGCCACGAAGCAGCCAGCGCGCAACTGGATGCGCTACTGGCCGAACTCGACGCCCCGCTGGCCGATGCGCATGGCGATGGCTGGCAAGCGGCATGGCGACGCGATCCAGCCACCTGGCGCGGGGCGCGTGCGCAGGAAGCCGCCGCATGGCGTGAACAGACCGACGCACTGGCCCGCGCCACTGCGGCAATTGCCACACTGGACGTGGAAACAACGGCGCTGGCCACGCGCATCGCCGAGATCGATACGGCCAGCGCACGCAGTGCACTCGACTTCGAGCGCATCGACGCCGAACTCACACAGAAACGCACGGCGCGCGCCGCGCTGTGGGCAGGCCGCCCGGCACGCGACGTCGAGCACGAACTGAACGCCGCCGTCACCGGCGCGCGCGAAGCGCTCGCGGCGCGCCAGCTGGTGGCGCAGCACGCGGCACAGGGCGAAACGACGGCGCGCACGGCACTGGCGGGCCTGGTCGAGCGCGTGGCGCAACTCGACAACGCCGGCGCGGCGGCGGCCACCGCCCTGGCCGACTGGCTGGAGGACTACCGCAAGGATCCCGACGGCGTGGACGACATCGCCAATCTGGATGCGCTGGCCCGCCTGCTGCAAGTGGGCGCCGCATGGCTGGCGCAGGAACGCACGGCTCTGAATACGATCGATACCGAGGTCGGCCAGGCGACGGCAATTCTGAACGAGCGGCGCGCGCAGCGGCTGGCGCATCTGGCGTCGGCCCCGCCGGCCGGCCAGCCGGTCGAGGCCGTCACGGCGGCGTTCGAGGCGATCCAGGCCGAGCACCATGCGGCCATCGAAGCGTCGACCTCGGCGCGCCTGCGCGTCATGCAGGACGACGAGCGGCGCGTGGCCGCCGCGTCCAGCCTGCGCGAGATCGAGGGGCAGCAGGTGCAGGAGCAGCGCTGGGGCAAGCTGTCGGAGCTGATCGGTTCGAGCGACGGCAAGAAGTTCCGCAACTACGCGCAGCAGTTCACGCTCGACGTACTGCTTGGCTATGCAAACGCGCACCTGGCGCAGCTGGCCAAACGCTATCGCCTCGAGCGCGTCAGCTACGCGGGCATGCCGTCGCTGGCGCTGATGGTGCGCGACCAGGACATGGGCGGCGAGGTGCGCTCGGTCAATTCGCTGTCCGGTGGCGAATCGTTCCTGGTCTCGCTCGCGCTGGCGCTGGGCCTGGCCTCGCTGTCGTCGAACCGGGTGCGGGTCGAATCACTCTTCATCGACGAGGGCTTCGGCAGCCTCGACAGCGAAACGCTGGGCGTGGCGATGGACGCCCTGGACGCGCTGCAATCGCTGGGCCGCAAGGTGGGCGTGATCTCGCACGTGCAGGAGATGACCGAGCGCATCGCAACCAAGGTGCTGGTGCGCCCGGCGGGTGGCGGCAGCAGCGCCGTGGTGGTCGAATGAAACCGAGTCAGGCGGTGTAAAATGCCGCCCTCCTTTCCTTTACCTGCTCCGTGATCATGAAACCAGCCCGTACCCTGACATTCAAGTGCGCGAAATGCACCAAGCCAGTCACCGTCTACCTGCAAAAAGTCTCCGCCTGCTCGCACATCCAGCCTTACCAGGGCATCTGCGGCTGCGGTGAAGTCAAGCGCCACGCCACCGGCAATGCCGACGCCGTTGCGTCCTATCTGGCGTCGAGCGACGGCAACTGGAACCACCATCACTAATACTAATAGGGATCAAGCGATGGCACGCATCGAATGGGTCGAGGACGGCGTCGAACGCTCGGCCGTCTGGCGCTCGGAGAGCGGCTGGCCCGCGCCAAAGAAGGTCGTGCTGGCCGACGACACGATGAGCGCTGACGCCGCGTACCGGCTCGCGCTGGACGGCACGGCGCTGCTGTGGCGCGGCGACTTCCAGAACGCCCGCCAGCTGGTGCAGGCGCTCGCGCGCCGGATCGACCACAAAGGCGAGCGCCCACGCCGCGCCAAGGCTGGCAAGGCGGCCCCGACGCCACTCGAAGCATTCCACCGCCATCGCCTGTCCCAGTTGCAGCGCGCCCGCACGCTGGCGATGCTCGTGCTGCCGTTCGAGGCCGATCACAGCATCCCCCTGCGCCGCGCGCCCGATGCGCAACAGGCCTGCCTGGAAGCCTACGGCCCGGTCGACGCGCCGTATGTCGCCTCGTTGCGCGAGCTGCTGGGCGTGATCGGCGCCCACGAGTGGCGCAGCAAGGGCGTCATGATTCCGGCGCTGAACGACCGCATCCACCCGTGGTACGGCGTGTTTTCGCCCGTGCGCGGCGAATACGTCGAGCTGGTCGCGCAGGCGCCGCTGCCTGCCGGTGCACAGCGCGCGTTCGACATCGGCGCCGGCACCGGCGTGCTGTCGGCCGTGCTGGCGCGGCGCGGCCTAGCCGTGCTGGCCACCGAGGTCGATCCGCGGGCGCTGGGCTGCGCGCGAGAAAACATCGCGCGCCTGGGCCTGAGCGCACAAGTCGAGATCGCGCAGACCGACCTGTTCCCGGAAGGCCGCGCGCCGCTGGTGGTCTGCAATCCACCGTGGCTGCCGGGCAAACCGAGTTCGGCGATCGAGTATGCGATCTACGATCCGGACAGCCGCATGCTGCGCGCGTTCCTGGCGGGCCTCGGTGCCCATCTGGAGGCCGGTGGCGAAGGCTGGCTGATCATGTCGGACTTTGCCGAACACCTGGGCCTGCGCAGCCGCGATCAGTTGCTGGCATGGATTGCGGCGGGCGGCCTGGAAGTCATCGAGCGCCACGACACGCGGCCCGTACACCCGCGCGCGACCGATGCCGACGATCCGCTGCACGCGGCGCGCTCGCAGGAAGTCACGTCGCTGTGGCGCCTGCGCAGCAGCGCCATTTGAGGGATTTACTCCCTCTGCACGTCGCGCATTGCATATTGCTGCGCAGCGCGCTATAATTGCGCTGCGGGGTGGAGCAGTCTGGCAGCTCGTCGGGCTCATAACCCGAAGGTCACAGGTTCAAATCCTGTCCCCGCAACCAATTCAATACAAAAGCCCGACTCACAGAGCCGGGCTTTTGTTTTCTATGGCAACAAAATGCAACCTCGAAGGCAGAGGATGAGAGACAAGAAAGACCACGCAACGTTCGACCTGCCTGGTTTCGAGCCGGCAGCGCCGCTCGATACGGTCACCGAACCCAAACGCACCGGCCCTCGTCCCCGCCGCAGCTCGCTCAAGCAAGAACAACTCTGCCTGATCGACGAAACCGACAACTCCGGCCTGCCTGTCTGGCGCCGCGACGACAAGCTCGACCTGACCGGCCTGCCGGTCTGGGCGCCCGATCCCCAATAGCGTCGGCCCTGCCGGCTGGAGGCTTCCATGCAATCCGATTCGTTTACTTCGCTGGCCCTCACGCCGCAATTTCTCGCCAACCTGACCACCCTCGGTTACGACCACATGACGCAGGTGCAGGCGGAAACGCTGCCGTCCGTCCTGGCTGGCAGCGACCTGATCGCCCAGGCCAAGACCGGCAGCGGCAAGACCGCCGCATTTGGCATCGGCATCCTGCACAAGCTCAATCCGGCCTGGTTCGCCATTCAGGGCCTGGTGCTGTGCCCGACGCGCGAACTGGCCGACCAGGTCGCCGGTGAACTGCGCCGGCTGGCGCGCGGCGTGGGCAATGTCAAGATCCTGACGCTGACCGGTGGCGTGTCGATGCGCCCGCAAATCGCGTCGCTCGAGCACGGCGCGCACATCGTCGTCGGCACGCCGGGCCGCATTCGCGACCACCTGGGCCGCGCGACGCTCGACCTGGCCAACGTGCAGACGCTGGTGCTGGACGAAGCCGACCGCATGACCGACATGGGCTTCTACGACGAGATCGCGGGCATCGTGTCGGCCACGCCGAAACATCGCCAGACGCTGCTGTTCTCGGCCACCTACCCGGACGATATCCGCTTTGCCACGCAAGGCTTCCTGCGCGATCCACTGGAAGTGAAGGTCGAGGGCAAGCACAGCTTCGAGCAGATCGACCAGCGTTTTTATGAGATCGGCTTCGAAGGCCGCGAAGATGCGGTCGGGCGCCTGCTGCGGCATCACCGTCCGGTGTCGGCGCTGGCCTTCTGCAATACCAAGGCGCGCTGCCGCGAACTGGCCGATGCCCTGCAGGCGCAAGGCTTTTCGGCGCGCGCGCTGTACGGCGAACTGGAACAGAGCGAGCGCGATGAAATCCTGGTGCTGTTTGCGAACCGCAGCTGCTCAGTACTGGTGGCCACTGACGTCGCCGCGCGCGGTCTGGATATCGCCGACCTGGACACCGTGATCAACGTGGACGTGTCGAAAGACCCCGAAGTCCATGTGCACCGCATTGGCCGCACCGGCCGTGCCGGCGGCAGCGGCATGGCGCACACCCTGTGCGCGCCGAACGAAAAGAAATGGGTTGGCCTGATCGAGCAGTACCAGGACCAGCCGGCCGTCTGGGAAAGCCTGGCTGCGCTCGGTGACGACGCAGAACCGGCCGCGCCAGCGCCGATGGTCACGCTGGTGATTGCCGGCGGCAAGAAGGCCAAGCTGCGTCCGGGCGACCTGCTGGGCGCATTGACCGGCGACGCCGGCCTGACGAAAGACCAGGTTGGCAAGATCAATATCGGCGAATTCAACAGCTACGTCGCGCTCGAGCGCAGCGTGGCGCAGGCCGCCGTCAAGCGCCTGGGCGAAGGCGATGCGCCGGGACCGGGCTTTGGCGTCATCAAGGGCCGCTGGTTCAAGATGCGTTTTCTCGACGCCTGAACGGTTGCGCGGCAGCGCATTTGCCACCCCATCTTCCGCGCACGCTTAAGATGGGGGTACCGTCTTCCTCACAAATCTGGCATTATTTGCAATAAATAAACATTCGTTCGGCCCGCGCAAGCGGCGACCGGCAAGATGCCATGAACCCCAGCACGCCCCCGCAGCAACTCGACGGCCGCACGGTCCGCGAGATCGTCGAGTACAACCACGAGATGGTCAGCGAGCCATGGTGCCGCCGCATCATCCGCCAAGTACTGCAATCGCTCGAAGTCCAGTACGGCATGAACGTGCCACACCGCCGCATCACGCCCGACAGCCTGCACATCCTTGAGGCCGGCGACCCGATGCTGGTGCCGGGTTACAGCGAGTTGCCCGACACCGCCGTGCCGGCCGACTACGAAGCGCGTGACCTGTACGACCTGGCCGCCGTGATGCATTACGCGATTTCGCAGGAACTGGCGCCGGTCGCGCAACTGCGCACGCTGGGCCTGACTGAATACAGCGAGGGTTTCCTCGCGGCGCTCGACCGCTGCCTGTCACCCGATCCGGCCGTGCGGCCACAAACCATCGAGCAGATGCGCGGCCTGCTGGGCATTGCCGTGATTGCGCCGAAGCCTGCCATGTCGCTGCCGCCGATCGACGACGAGCCCGTGACGCCGGTCATGCCGCTGCCAACGCCAGCGCCTGCACCGACGCCAGCCCCGACGCCAGCACCGCCGCTGAAGCCAGAACCTGTCCGCGCGCCTGAACCGGTGGCGGCGCCAAAGCCAGCACCGGCAGCGCCACCCCCTACCCCCGCCCCCGGTCCGCTGCCGATGCGCGCCGCCGCCAATGCATCGACGCCGATGGCGCCCGCCCCAACGCCGGTCGCTGCCCGGCGCACCAGGACACGCTGGCCGCTGATCATCGGCGCCATCATCCTGATCCTGGCCGCGCTGGCAGCCTTGTTCGCACTGATGCCCCAGGCCGACCTGAGTGCCATGAAAGACAGGTCCGCGCTGCCGGCAACGCCCGGGGCAGCTGCTCCGGCAGCTGCCCCGGCGCCGCTGGTCACGCTCGCCGAAGAACCGGCGCAACCCGACGCGCCGGTCATCGACGAGACCGAACCGCGCGCAGCCACGACCACCCCGCCGCCGGCCAAACCGGACGTCGCCGTGCCACCTACCGCAGTGCGCCTGGCGCCACAAGGCACGCCGCCCGAAGCGGCCATCGCCGGCACCACCTATAAATTGTTGATCCAGCCGTGGGGGACGATCGTCGTCGATGGCGTCGAGCGCGGCGCGACGCCTCCGCTCAAGCACATCACGCTGCCGCCGGGCGAGCACACGATCCGCATCGTCAATCCGGGCTTTCCCGAGCATACCGTGACCGTACAATCGGTCGAGGGCCAGAACGGCACCATCGAACTTGATTTCACCGAGGAGAAAACGCCTTGAGTACCCCTTTCATGAAACACCTGCCGGCCGCGGCGCTGATCGCCGTGATGGCGACAGGCTGCGCCGAATTCGGCCCGGCACTGGGCGGCAAGGAAGCCGCACGCGCCCACCCGCGTGCCGACGATGCGCGCCCGCGCGCCGAACGCGCCCAGCGCGCGGACCGCACGAACCGCCCCGCTGCCGGCACGGTCGACCGCAGCGATGTCGCGCTGCGCGAAGGCATCGCGCTCTACAACGACGGCGACTACAACGGCGCGATCCGGCGCTTGAGCAGCGCCGACATGAAAAGCGGCAACCCACGCGAACGCCTGTCGGCCGCCAAGTACACGGCGTTCAGCTATTGCGTGAGCGGGCGCCAGGCGCTGTGCCGCGAGACGTTCGACGCCGCTTTTCGCCTCGATCCGGCGTTCGATCTGAGCCCCGGCGAACACGGCCACCCGCTGTGGGGGCCGGTGTTCAGCCAGGCCAAGGCGGCGGCGCGCCGTTGACCGTTCAGACGCTGACGCGCGCCCGGTAAGTCGGCGCGCGGCGGCGCCGGCTGGCCTGCTCGTAGGCGTACGCCATCCCGATCAGCGCCGGCTCGCTCCACGCCGTGCCAACGAACGACAGCCCGACCGGCAAGCCGTGGATAAAGCCCGCTGGCACCGTGATGTGGGGATAGCCGGCCACCGCTGCCGGTGACGAAAAACTCGCGCCGTAATGGTCGCCGTTGACGGTGTCGGTCAGCCAGGCCGGCCCGCCGGTCGGCGCCACCAGCGCGTCGAGCTTGTACGCGCGCAGCACCTGGTCGATCCCCTTGTCGCGCGAATAGCGCTGGTTGTTGGCCAGCGCTTTCACGTAGTCGCGCGCCTGCAGGCCGCCGGCTGCCTGCGCCGCGATCAGGTGTTCCTGGCCGAAGAACGGCATCTCCCGCGCCGCGTTGCGCTGGTTGAACGCGATGATGTCGGCCATGGTCTTGACCGGCGCATGCGGCGCGTACGCCTCCAGCCACGCTTCGAGGTCGGGCCGGAATTCGTGCAGCAGCACGGTCAGTTCGGACGCGCCGTATTTGTCGGTATTGGGCACCGTCACATCGACCAGCACCGCGCCCTGTGCCCTGAGTACACCCAGCTCCTTCTCGATCAGCGCATTCACACCATCGTGCCCGCCAAAAAAGTCGCGCGCCACGCCGATGCGTTTGCCGCGCAAGCCATCCTTGTTGAGCGCGTTCGCATAATTGATGACGGGCGCGCGCGACGTGGCGCCATCCTGCGGATCCGCGCCGGCCAGCGCCGCCAGCAGCAGTGCGGCATCGGCCACGCTGCGCGTCATCGGCCCGGCCGTGTCCTGCGAATGCGCGATGGGAATGATGCCGCTGCGGCTGACCAGACCCAGCGTCGGCTTGATGCCGACGATGCCGCAGGTTGACGCGGGCGAGACGATGGAGCCATCGGTTTCGGTGCCGACGGCCAGCGTGGCCAGGCTGGCGGCCATTGCCGAGGCCGAGCCGGAACTCGAGCCGCTCGTGTTGCGGTCGAGCGCATACGGATTGCGCGTCAGGCCGCCGCGCCCGCTCCAGCCGCTGGTCGAGCGGGTCGAGCGCATGTTCGCCCATTCCGACAGATTGGTCTTGCCGAGGATGACCGCCCCGGCATTGCGCAGGCGGGCCACGATGTGAGCATCGCGCCGGGCCTTGACGCCATCCAGTGCCAGCGAGCCGGCCGTCGTGCTCATCTTGTCGGCGGTGGCGATATTGTCTTTCAGCAGGACCGGAATGCCATGCAGCGGGCCGCGCAGCTTGCCGGCCTTGCGTTCGCGGTCACGCTCGCGGGCGATCTCGAGCGCATCGGGATTGATTTCGATGACCGAGCGCAGGCGCGGGCCGGCGCGGTCGACGGCCGCGATGCGGGCCAGGTAACGCGAGGCCAGCTCGTGCGCCGTCAACTTGCCGGCGCGCATGGCCTGCGCCTGTGCGTGGACGCCGGCCTCGAGGATGGCGGCCGGCGCCGTTTTCGATGGCGCGGCATGTGCCAGCATGCTCGTGCCGGCAACGGTACCGGATACTGTCCCGGCCACCCCCATTCGTACAAAATCCCTGCGCTCCATGCCTGTGTGCTCCGTCAAATGGCCAAGCAATAGCATAGCAGCAACGTGACAGGCGGACTGCCCGGCTGTGATAGGCGAAACGACTCACAGACGAGTCGATCATATATTGGACAAATCCAGCGCCAGCCGTCACCCTGATCCAATCATTGTTTTTGCATTATTCTGGGAGATTGCCATGCCGACTTACCGTTCACACACCACGACCCAGGGTCGCAATATGGCAGGCGCCCGTGCCCTGTGGCGCGCCACCGGCATGAAAGACGGCGACTTCGACAAGCCGATCATTGCCGTGGTCAATTCGTTCACCCAGTTCGTACCGGGCCACGTCCACCTGAAAGACCTGGGCCAGCTGGTCGCACGCGAGATTGAAGCGGCCGGCGGCGTGGCCAAGGAATTCAACACCATCGCGGTCGACGATGGCATCGCGATGGGCCACGGCGGCATGCTGTACTCGCTGCCCTCGCGCGATCTGATCGCCGACTCGGTCGAGTACATGGTCAACGCGCACTGCGCCGACGCAATGGTCTGCATCTCGAACTGCGACAAGATCACGCCCGGCATGCTGATGGCCGCAATGCGCCTGAATATTCCTACCGTGTTCGTCTCGGGCGGCCCGATGGAAGCCGGCAAGGTCATCAAGGTCGTGAACAACGAACGCAAGGTCATCAAGCTCGACCTGATCGATGCGATGATCAAGGCCGGCGACGCGACCGTGTCGGACGCCGACGTGGCCGAGATCGAGCGCTCGGCCTGTCCGACCTGCGGATCGTGCTCGGGCATGTTCACGGCCAACTCGATGAATTGCCTGACCGAGGCGCTGGGCCTGGCGCTGCCGGGTAATGGCACGATCGTCGCGACCCACGCCGACCGCAAGGAACTGTTCCTGCGCGCCGGCCGCCTGATCGTCGAGACCGCCAAGCGCCACTACGAGGAAGACGACTACTCGGTGCTGCCGCGTTCGATCGCGACCAAGACCGCGTTCGAGAACGCGATGGCGCTCGACGTGTCGATGGGCGGTTCGACCAACACCGTGCTGCACCTGCTGGCCGCCGCGCACGAAGCCGAAGTCGACTTCACGATGGCCGACATCGACCGCATCTCGCGCCTGGTGCCCTGCCTGTGCAAGGTCGCGCCGATGACCGACAAATACCATATCGAAGACGTGCACCGCGCCGGCGGCATCTTCTCGATCCTGGGCGAACTGGCGCGCGCCGGCCTGTTCGACACATCGCTGCCAACGATCCATAGCCCGACGATGGCGGCAGCCATCGAAAAGTACGATATCGCGGTCAGCACCGACGAGGCCGTGCACCAGTGGTTCCGCGCAGCGCCGGGCGGCGTGCCGACCCAGGTGGCGTTTTCGCAAGCCGAGCGCTACGAAAAGAACGACCTCGACCGCGCCATGGGCTGCATCCGCGACCGCGAGCACGCGTATTCGAAGGATGGCGGCCTGGCGGTCTTGTACGGCAATATCGCCGAAAAGGGTTGCATCGTGAAGACGGCCGGCGTGGACGAAAGCATCCTTAAATTCTCGGGCAAGGCGCGCGTGTTCGAGAGCCAGGATGCAGCGGTCGAAGCGATCCTGGGTGACAACGTGGTGGCCGGCGACGTCGTCATCATTCGCTACGAAGGCCCGAAAGGCGGACCGGGTATGCAGGAGATGCTGTACCCGACCTCGTACATCAAATCCAAGGGCCTGGGCAAAGCCTGCGCATTGTTTACCGATGGCCGTTTCTCGGGCGGTTCGTCGGGGCTGGTGATCGGGCATGCGTCGCCCGAAGCGGCCGAAGGCGGCGCCATCGGACTGGTGCAGGAAGGCGACATGGTCGACATCGACATCCCCGAGCGCACCATCAACCTGCGCGTGACGACCGAGGAACTGGCGCACCGCCGCGCGGCGATGGATGCGCTGGGTGCGGATGCCTGGTTGCCGCTGGGGCGCGAGCGTTATGTGTCGCAGGCGTTGCAAGCGTATGCGGCGCTGACCACGTCGGCCGATCGCGGCGCGGTGCGGGATCTGGCGCAATTGCGCCGCAAGTAGGGTTGGTTGGTACAGCTGGCTGTAGGGTGGGCGGCTACGCCGTCCACGCGTTCAAACCAAAACGGCGCTGTGTGAAATCGCGTGGTTCGATGGGCTTGATTGAACGCGTGGACGGCAAAGCCGTCCACCCTACGTCACCGCATCATCCGATGTGGTACGAATTGGTTTGCCCCGCCCATAAAAAAACGCTGCCGAGGCAGCGTTTTTTTATGGAGAAACCCGAGCTTAGTTACGCACGACTTTCTTGTACTCGTTGGTACGGGTGTCGATTTCGATCATGTCGTCGCCGCTGACGAACAACGGCACCATCACGGTGTGCTGCTTGCCTTCGATGGCGTTTTCGATCTTGGCTTCTTTCAGGACGTTGCCCGACGTGTTGCCCTTGACTGCTGGCTCCGAGTACACGATCTGGCGTGCGATCGTGGTTGGCAGTTCGACCGAGATGGCCTTGCCGTCATAGAACACGGCTTCGCATTCCATACCGTCTTTCAGGTAGTGCAGCGCGTCGCCCAGGTTCTCTTCTTCGATTTCGAACTGTTCGTAGTCGGCGTCCATGAAGACATACAGCGGATCGGCGAAGTACGAGTAGGTCACTGGCTTCTTGTCCAGCACGACGACGTCGAACTTGTCATCGCCACGGAACACGTTTTCCAGCGGTGCATTGGTCAGAAGATTCTTCATCTTCCACTTGTAGGTGAAGCCCGTGCGGCTCGAGCCGTTGACGTCGGAACGCAGCACGATGAACGGCTTTTCATCAACCATGATGATGTTGCCAACACGAATTTCTTTTGCGGGTTTCATAGATATTTTACGTAAAAAGATAGTTGCATTAAATCATCGCCGGCTGGTGGGCCGAAGGCCCCGGACCTGCGTTTGATCGTCGGAATCCGTTAGAAACTAACCGGGCATTATACGCTGTTTTCCTGGGCAAACCGCAGATCGCGCACGAAATCGAGCAGTTGCGTGACCAGATCGCCCTGCGCGAGTATCGCCTCGCGCCACGCATCGGCCCGCGCTGCGATGTCGGGCAACGCGGCGTCGAGTGCATTCCAGGCGGAACGGTGATCGTCCATTGGCTGCGCACCGTTCCAGCCGAGCATGTACGCCGCCAGTGCCGGCGCCTGCTCCGCGTAGAGCGCCAGGAACGCGCGCAGCTTCTTGTGGTGCAGATTCTCGTCCTGCGGATAAATGTGCCAGACGAAAGGACGAGCGGCCCATTGCGCCCGCACCCACGAATCTTCGCCGCGCACGAAATTGACGTCGCAGGCCCACAGTAACAGGTCGTAATCGGCCTGGGGCAGGAATGGCAGCACGCGCACGGTCAGCGAGCCCCGGGTTGCGCTCGCGCCGGCCACTGGCGTGGCGCCCAGGAAGGCGCCGACCTGACCGGGCGCGACGCCTTCCGGCACCAGGCACAGCGTAGGGGTGGCGCCGCCCCGCCAGGTGTCGAACAGTGCGGCCACCGGCGCGTCAAGGTAGCAGAACAGTGACACCTTGCGCCCGGCGGCCTCGGCCGCGCTCACGCCGAACCGGGCCAGGAAAGCGGTCACCGCAGCGCCATCCTGCTGGAACGCACGACGGCGCGCGTCCAGCCCCGCTTCGTGCAGCAGCCCGCCGGTACGCGCATTAAAGCCCGGGAAATAGAAATGCTTGGTCAGGGGCAGGCGCGGATGCATCGACGGCAGGCGGTGGCAGCCCTCGACCCAGTCCTCGGCCGTCAAGCCCTCGTAGTTCAGCCATACCGGACGCGGCGTGCGGGCGGCCATCGCCCGCTGATAGTCGGGCGGCAGCTCGCAACCGAAGAACTCGATGACGACGTCGGGGATGTCGCGCGCGTCGAACTGGCCATCCTGATCCTGCCAGTGGCGCACTGTGACGCCTTGAATTGTTTGCTGTGCCGCCGCCGGCGCCACCTCGGGGCAGATGCGCCGGAAACTGACCAAGTCATCGACCCACAGCGTGACCGCCAGCGCATGCTCGTGGCACAACTGGCGCGCCAGGCGCCAGCAGATGCCGATGTCCCCATAGTTATCGATGACTTTGCAGAAAATCGCCAGCGACGGCGGGGAGGAAGACAGAGACATGGATGCGGGCGGCGCCGTGACGCGCAGAAGCGGGGGTCGTCATTTTACCCGACTTTACGTGGTGATTTGTCTCAAGCCCCAGTGCGCATCGCGAAGAAAATTGGGGCTTTCTGACGCGCGTCTGCGCTACCGCAAAGCGCGATTTTAACGTTGCCCACATCGCCACAAGACCAAAACTTCGCCGCCAGGCACCGGTCGAACGCCTACCTGCAGGAAAAGCAGCCTCGAAAGGCCGCCATCCTGCCCTTCCCTCGCACCACCGGTCATGCCGGGGCGCGAATCATATGAACACGGTCCTTTGTGGCAGGCACCTGATGTAAAGCCGGCTCAGCGCGACCGATCAACCGGAGGCTAGCACCATGAATGAATTTCAACAACCATTTGGTCAACCACAGTTTGCACCACAAGGCCTGGGCAGCATGTTCGGCGGCGCGCTCGGCGGCGTCGTTGGCCGCGGAATCGGCGGCTGGTTTGGCAATAGCGGCGCGGGCGGGCGCATTGGCGAAGTGGCCGGCAACTTCCTCGGTCACCTGTCGCCGTTCTCGGTCGATCCCTCCGCTGCCATGGGGGCGCAGCAGCAGATCGATCCGGAACAGCTGCAACAACTTCAGCAGATGCAGCAACTTCAACAACTGCAGCAGCTGCAACAACTGCAGCAACTTCAGCAGCAACAACAGATGCAGCAGTTGCAACAGCAAGGGCAGTTGACCCCGCAAGGCGGCTTCTTCGGCAATCTGATCAGCACGATCGGCAAGCCTGCCGGCGCCCTGATCGGCAACCTGACCGGCAAACGCCAGCTCGGCAACATGATCAGCGACTATTCCGGCTATGCCCGGCTATTGCCGCTCGGCGCCGAGCCGCAAGTGCAGCAGCAGATGCAGCAGCAACATCCGATGCTCCAGCTGCAGCAGTTGCAGGCACAGCAGCAGCAATTGCAGCAACTGCTGCAGCAAGTCCAGCAACAGGCCGTCATGCTGCAGCAGCAGATCATGCAGCAAGGCGGTCAATTGGCGCCGCAAGGCTGGCTCAGCAATGCGATCACCCAATATGCACGGCCGGTGGGCGGCTTCATCGGTGAGCAACTGGGCAATCAGGGCCTGGGCAACGCGATCGGCAATGTGGCGGCGCAGCTTGGCCGCTATATCCCCGCATCGGCTGATCCATACGGGCAGCAGTTCGGCGGCCAGCTCGGTGGTCCGCTTGGTGGCCCGCCTAGCGGCCAGTTCGCCGGCCAGCAAGCGCAGTATGGCCAGTCCGGGCAGTTCGGCCAGCAAACCGTGCACTAAGCCATGACCCACACCACACCATGACACGCAGCCAGATCATTGCCGGCAGTTGCCGGCAATGATCTGGCGCCGAGGAGTTTCCGCCATGCCGGCTTCCCTGCCCCCTGCCCCTCCCGGTCGCTACATCGTGCGCGCTGCGAACGACGACAACGAACTCGTCCGGTTCCTGGCGGCCCTGAGCGCCGAGCCCGGCGTGCAGGTCGTCGACCTGATCGGTCCGTCGTCCGGCCCGCCACACACGGCGGTCGTCGAAACCGACGCGCGCACTGCCGAGCGACTGCGGCAGCAGACTCTGGGTCAGTTAACGATCGAACCCGACCAACCGCTCTCGTTGTTCGACTGAGCGGCGCCGGGCAAAGGACACACTATGGCCAAACAAGCAAAAGGCGGTGCTGCCGATTCGCAGCAGTCGCCCAACGAGTTGCATGACGGTGCAGGAGACGCCCGCGCCGATAACGGCAGCAGCCCCACCCCGATGCTCGGACGCCCGGTTACCGAGCGCAAGAAAAAATACCTGGTGGCGCCGCGTGCCGTGCTCGGCGCATTTGGCACCAGCAGCTGGATGACGCCGCTGGGCCTGTCAACGGTGCAGCAGAAACTCGACGCCATGCCCGATATCGACGTGGTCGACACCATCACGCCACGCGCCGGGCTGACCACGGCCGGCTTCGGGCCATCTTCGATGGGCGACAGCACCGAAGGCGTGGTCGTCGCACGCATGACCGATCAGAAAGCGGGCGAACTGCTACAGCGCGGCCAGGGCCAGTTGCTTGTCGAACGCGACCAGCACCTCGCGCTGCTCGACCCCATGCTGCGCCGCCCCGACCTGGTCAGTTCGCTCACGCCCTACCAGGGCCCACAGTGCGAACTCCTGCTGGCGGTGGTGGGCACTGACGGTGCGCCCCTACCCGAGGTCGAGGTCTCGCTGTTCGGCGGCGTACTGCCCAGCACCGCCGTCACCGGCGCCGACGGCGTGGCGTGCCTGCGTCTGTATGGCGACGATGCGCACACGATCAGCGGGCTGTATGTGAAACCACGCGCCGATTACTGGAGCTTCTACCAGCGCGATCCCGACCTGAGCCTGCAAGAGGCCAACGTCGTCATGCTGCGCCCTCTGGCCGAATGGCCAGCGCTGCGCGGCCTGCCGCAGCAAAACGTCATGGGCTGGGGGGCACGGGCCATGCGCCTCGATCAGGTACCCCAGCATTATCGCGGGCGTGGCATCAAGGTGGCCGTCATCGATTCCGGGGCTGCCACCACGCATGGCAACCTGAACGAGATCCACGGAGGCTTCGACGTCATCAACAAGCGCACCGACCGCAGTACCTGGAATGTCGACACGCTCGGCCATGGCTCGCACTGCACCGGCGTAATTGCCGCTACCGATCCGGCCTGGGGCATCCGCGGCTTCGCGCCCGAGGCCGAAATCCACGTCTGCAAGCTGTTTCCCGGCGGCCAAGTCAGCCAGCTGATCGACGCGCTCGAATACTGCATCGAGCAAGGCATCGACATCGTCAACATGAGCCTGGGCGGCTCGGCACCGTCCGAGGCGCTCGAGCGCCAGATCGTGCGCGCCAAACAAGCCGGGGTTGCCTGCATAGCCGCCGCCGGCAATTCGGCCGCTGCCGTGCAATATCCGGCATCGTCGCCGCATGTGCTGGCCGTCGCAGCCATCGGCAAGATCGGCGAATTCCCGTCCGACAGCTACCATACCGAAACCATCGGCGCCGACATCGACATGTATGGCTACTTCACGGCGCGCTTCAGCTGCTTCGGACCACAGGTCGATGTGTGCGCGCCAGGTGTGGCCGTCGTGTCCTCGGTGCCGCCAAATAATTTCGCCGCTTGGGACGGGACGTCGATGGCAGCGCCGCATGTGACGGGCCTTGCCGCCCTCGTACTGGCACACAGGCCCGAATTCGGGTCGATGATGCAGGCCCGCTCACCAGAGCGGGTCGAACGATTGTTCCAGGTTCTACGGATGAGCGCGCGCCCTGTCACGCTGAATGATCCCAACCACATCGGCTACGGGTTGCCCGATGCGCTGGTCGCACTGGGCTTGCCTACGACACAGCAGACCATGCCGTGGCAAAACACAGCAGCAGGGTTTGGCGCGCCGGTTGGCATGCATGCGATGTCGTCACATGATGGTGGATGGCCCGGCGCAGCCGGGGCCAACATGCAGTATCAGGGTATGCAACAGCAGGGCATGCCGAATCAAGGGCCGGCGTTGCCATATCCGTTCGGCACGCTGCGGGTGTCCGGTTGGTGAAGTACGTAGCACTGCGCGACACTATCGCAGACGAAAAAAAAACCGGAGCCCCACTCTCGTGGCCGGCTCCGGCTTTCTGTCTGGCGTCCCCACGGGGATTCGAACCCCGGTACTCACCGTGAAAGGGTGATGTCCTAGGCCTCTAGACGATGGGGACCTAAAACTGGTGCTGCATATTACCAACTGGGTGTTGCCCGATGCTGCTGACTGCAACGCAAAACATCACAACACTGTCGCAAACTTCGCATACCGCCACAACGACGATCCTGCGATCCTACTTTACAACCAAACCATTGCGCGCACAAATGTAGCATCACAATAGAAAAACCGGAGCACCTCTCCGCGCAAGCGCGTTGGTCTACCCCGGTTTAAACTGGCGTCCCCACGGGGATTCGAACCCCGGTACTCACCGTGAAAGGGTGATGTCCTAGGCCTCTAGACGATGGGGACCTAAAACTGTTTTGCTCTGACGAGCGTACTGCAACTGCATGATGCGACTGACTTTGATGCGCCGCCGCTGGCGCGGCACACCTGCCAAATTCTTGGCGTCCCCACGGGGATTCGAACCCCGGTACTCACCGTGAAAGGGTGATGTCCTAGGCCTCTAGACGATGGGGACCCTGGACTTGCTGAAACTTTTACTACGCTTTCTTTACTACTACTCCGGTACTACTCAATGCCGTTTTCTTTTACGTGGTGGAGGTAAGCGGGATCGAACCGCTGACCTCTTGCATGCCATGCAAGCGCTCTCCCAGCTGAGCTATACCCCCCACGGGAAAACAACATTTTACTACACTGCACCTGCTTCGACCAGTAGCGCATGCTGCTTGCATACTGTGTCGGGTCATTCTAACCAGCAAGCTGGCGTCCCCACGGGGATTCGAACCCCGGTACTCACCGTGAAAGGGTGATGTCCTAGGCCTCTAGACGATGGGGACCGTGAACAACCGATACTGCATTACTACTTTGCTGCCGGCTACGCAGCGTCACATCACTACCGAGGCAAAACCACTGCCACACTTCAGAGTTGGTGGAGGTAAGCGGGATCGAACCGCTGACCTCTTGCATGCCATGCAAGCGCTCTCCCAGCTGAGCTATACCCCCGCAGCGCTGAAGTGCGAGCATTATATAGGACACCCTTGCATTTCGCAAACAACGTTTTGAGACGTCGAAGCGGGGTGTCCAGTGCGGGCTGTTACAGCCCCTTCTGCACGCGCGCCAGCACGACGTCGCGGCCAAACAACTCGAGCACCACATCGATCGCCGGGGTCTGCAACTGACCTGTCAGCAGCAGGCGCAGCGGCATGGCCAGTTGCGGCATCTTGAGGCTGTGGCCAGCCAGCACTTCCTTGATCATGGCTGCCAGAGACGCCTTGTCCCACGCCACCGTGGCGCAGCGTTCGGCAAACAGCGCCAGCGCCCCGCGCACGGCTTCGGTCAGGTGCAGCGCCAGTTGCTCGGCATCCGGTTGCGGATCGCGGTAGAACAGCATCGCGGCATCGGCCAGCTCGTTGATCGTGTTCGCGCGCTCCTTCATCAGGCCCAGCACGGTTGGCAGCGCCGGCGCCCCATCGAAGCGCGCGCCGTCGCGTTCGAGCTTCGGCAACGCCAGTGCAGCCAGGCGCTCGTTGTCGGCCGCCTTGATGTAGTGGTTGTTCAGCCAGTTCAGCTTTTCCGGATTGAACTGGGCCGCCGATGCGGTCAGGTGCTCCAGGTTGAACCACTCGGTGAACTGCGCCATCGAGAACACCTCGTCGTCGCCGTGGCTCCAGCCCAGGCGCGCCAGGTAATTGAGCATCGCTTCCGGCAGATAACCCTGCTCCGGATAATCCATGACGCTCACGGCGCCATGGCGCTTGGACAGCTTCGCGCCATCGGTCCCGAGAATCATCGGCAGGTGGCCGTACAGCGGCAGCTCGGCGCCGAGCGCGCGCAGGATGTTGATCTGGCGTGGGGTGTTGTTGACGTGATCGTCGCCGCGCAGCACGTGCGTGATCTTCATGTCCCAGTCGTCGACCGCGACGCAGAAGTTATAGGTCGGCGTACCGTCCGGGCGCGCGATGACCAGGTCGTCGAGTTCCTTGTTGCCGATCGTGATCGTGCCCTTGACCACGTCCGTCCAGGTCACGTCGCCATCGAGCGGATTCTTGAATCGCACCACCGGCTTGACGCCTTCCGGCACGGTCGGCAGGACCTTGCCGTCTTCCGGACGCCAGGTGCCGTCGTAGCGCGGCTTCTCGCCGGCTGCGCGCATGCGCTCGCGCATCGCTTCCACTTCGTCGGGCGACGAGTAGCACAGGTACGCAGTGCCGGCGTCGAGCATGCCGGCGACCACTTCGCGGTAGCGGTCCATGCGCTGCATCTGATAGAACGGGCCTTCGTCGTGCTCCAGACCCAGCCACTTCATGCCGTCAAGGATGGCCTGCACGGCTTCCGGCGTCGAGCGTTCGAGGTCGGTGTCTTCGATGCGCAAGATAAAGGTGCCGCCGAAGTGGCGGGCGTAGGCCCACGAATACAGCGCGGTGCGCGCGCCACCAACGTGGAGATAGCCGGTCGGGCTGGGAGCAAAACGGGTGCGGACGGTCATGGCGGAAAGCAATCAGGTAAAAGGCGTATTCTACCCCGACGCCCGGCCGGCCAGCATGCATCCCCACGGCCCCTCGCCTAGTCTGCTTGGCGGCGCACAACGGCGCGATGGGGCCATCGGTGGATGCGAGCGCAACGACCTGCCCCACACATGAGCGCGGTGGTAGCGCCACAGGCAGCGCCTGAACAGACACGCACAGCGCCGCCTGCCGCACCCCCACACGACATCGGCCTGCAAAATGAACAAAGCCCCTGCACAACAGCGTTGTGCAGGGGCTTTGTGAAACCAGTCCGGACACCAGGCCCGGCCAGGTTTGATATCAGTCGTTCCTGACGACAATGCTCGGGAACTTGCTGCTCATGTCCTTGGCCTTGTCGGCGATCTTGATCGCGACCTTGCGGGCGATCTGCTTGTAGACCGCGGCAACGGCGCCATCCGGATCGGCGACGACAGTCGGACGACCGGCATCGGCCTGCTCGCGGATCGACATCGTGAGCGGCAGCGCGCCGAGGAACTCGATGCCGAAGTCGGCGCACATCTTCTCGCCGCCGCCGTGACCGAAGATCGCTTCGGTATGGCCGCAGTTGGTGCAGGTGTGGGTGCTCATGTTCTCGACCACGCCCAGGATCGGGATCCCGACTTTTTCGAACATCTTGAGGCCCTTGCGCGCGTCGAGCAAGGCGATGTCCTGCGGCGTGGTGACGATCACGGCGCCCGTGACCGGCACTTTCTGCGACAGCGTCAGCTGGATATCGCCCGTGCCTGGCGGCATGTCGACGATCAGGTAATCCAGGTCGCGCCAGTTGGTCTGCTCGAGCAGCTGCTGCAGCGCGCCGCTGGCCATCGGGCCACGCCACACCATCGGCTCATCCGGGTCGATCATGAAGCCGACCGACGACACCTGGATGCCGTGGTTTTCCAGCGGCTCCATGCTCTTGCCGTCATTGGTCAGCGGGCGACCGCTCACGCCCAGCATCATCGGCTGCGACGGACCATAGATGTCCGCATCCAGGATGCCGACGCTGGCGCCTTCGGCGTGCAGCGCCAGGGCCAGGTTCACGGCCGTCGTCGATTTGCCGACGCCGCCCTTGCCCGAGGCAACGGCGATGATGTTCTTCACGTTCGGCATCACCTTCATGCCGCGCTGGACCGTGTGCGACACGATCTTGCTGTAGGCGCGAATGGCCACGCCTTCGACGCCCGGCAGGGCCAGCACGGCGCTGGCCGCCATCTGGCGCAGCATCTCGACCTGGCTGGCGGCCGGGTAACCCAGTTCCAGCTCGAACGTGACCTGGCCATTGTCGATATTGATGTTCTTGATCGACTTGGTGGTGATGAAATCCTTGGTGGTATTGGGGTCGATTACGCTCGCCAATGCCGTCTTGATATCGCTTTCAGTGATGCTCATGGTGCTCTCCGGGTGTTCTCCGATTGATATTGGGGCGAAGTGTAGCGCAAAACGGCAGGGCAGCCAGCCTGTTGGTCGTAAACCACGGGGAATACCCCCTGCGCGCACAGGGCCATCCGCTGTTAAAATGCTTCTTTTCATATAACCGAAGCGTTTCAACCATGACCCGCAAGCTGTTCGTCACCACCGCACTGCCCTACGCCAATGCTGCCTTCCATATCGGCCACATGATGGAGTACATCCAGGCCGACATCTGGGTCCGCTTCCAGCGAATGCAGCGCGAAGGCAATGCGCAGGGCGGCCAGAAACGCGAAGTGCATTTCGTCTGCGCCGACGATACGCACGGCACGCCGATCATGATCGCGGCCGAAAAAGAAAACATCACGCCGCAGGAATTCGTGGCCAAGATCGCCGCCGGCCGCGCGCAATATCTCGATGGCTTCCATATCGCCTTCGATAACTGGTATTCCACCGATTCGCCCGAAAACGTTGAACTCTCGCAAGGCATCTACCGCAAGCTGCGCGATGCCGGCCTGATCGTCACCAAGACCGTCGACCGCTTCTACGATCCGGTCAAGGGCATGTTCCTGGCCGACCGCAACATCAAGGGCGAGTGCCCTGTATGCCACGCCAAGGATCAGTACGGCGACAACTGCGAAGTCTGCGGCGCCGCCTACCAGCCAACCGAACTGATCAATCCGTTCTCGGTCTTCACCGGCTCCACGCCCGTGCTCAAGCCGTCGGAGCAGTACTTCTTCAAGCTGTCCGACCCGCGCTGCTTCGCCTTCCTCAAAGAGTGGCTCAACACCCCGGGCCGCCTGCAGCCCGAAATGGTCAACAAAGTCTCGGAATGGCTGGGCGAATCCGGCGAAAAGCTGGCCGACTGGGATATCTCGCGCGATGCGCCCTACTTCGGCATCCCGATTCCGGATGCACCAGGCAAGTTCTTCTATGTGTGGCTGGACGCGCCGGTCGGCTACCTGGCCAGCCTGAAAAACTACTTCGACAAGCAGGGCCTGGATGTCGAGGCGTTCCTGAACGACCCGGCCGCCGAGCAGCTGCACTTCATCGGCAAAGATATTGTCTCGTTCCACCTGCTGTTCTGGCCTGCGATGCTCAATTTCTCGGGCCACCCGATCATCGACAACCTGAAGGTCGCCGTCCACGGCCACCTGACGGTGAACAATGAAAAAATGTCGAAGTCGCGCGGCACCGGCATCTCGCCGCTGCGCTATCTGGAACTGGGCATGAACCCGGAGTGGCTGCGCTACTATCTGGCCTTCAAGCTCAACGCCAAAGTGGAAGACCTGGACTTCAACGGCGACGACTTCGTGGCCCGCGTCAACAGCGACCTGATCGGCAAGTACGTGAATATCGCCAGCCGCTGCGCCGGCTTCATCGCCAAGCGCTTCGACGGCAAGCTGGCCGACAGCGTCTCGCCGCTGAGTCGCGACTGGATCTGCAAGGCGCTGATGCACGACGGCGCCGAGCGCCAGGCATCGGTGGCCGCCAGCTTCGAGGCGCGCGAGTATGGCCGCGCACTGCGCGAAATCATGGAAATCGCCGACGTCATCAATCAGTACGTCGATGAACACAAGCCATGGATCCTGGCCAAGGACGAGACCAAAACGGCCGAACTGCATGACGTCTGCACGACCGCGCTGATCCTGTTCCGTCAACTGACGATCATGCTGCAGCCGGTGCTGCCGCAAGTGGCCGCGCGCGTCGCCGAATTCCTGGGCGACGCTGAACTGAGCTGGGCTGACACCCATGGCGCCGCCGTCTACGAATCGATGCTCGGCCGCACCATTGGCACCTACACGCACCTGATGCAGCGCGTCGACGCCAAGATGGTCGAGAACCTGTTCGACAAGCCGGTCTTGGCAGCACCTGCTCCGGCGGTCGCCGCCGCGGCTGCGGCTGCCCCGGCAGCGACGCCGACGACCGATGCCGGCGACAGCGAAGGCGACATCGAAGACCTGGCCCCGACCATCACGATCGACGATTTCGCCAAGATCGACCTGCGCGTCGCAAAGATCGTCAACTGCGAACACGTCGAAGGGTCGACCAAGCTGCTGCGCCTGACGCTCGACGTCGGCGAAGGCCGTCACCGTAATGTGTTCTCGGGCATCAAGTCGGCGTACCAGCCGGAAGACCTGATCGGCAAGCTGACGGTGCTGGTGGCCAACCTGGCCCCACGCAAGATGAAGTTCGGCGTGTCCGAAGGTATGGTGCTGTGCGCATCCGCCGCTGACGAGAAAACCAATCCGGGCCTGTACCTGCTCGACCCGATGCCGGGCGCGACGCCAGGCATGCGCATCCGCTGAAGCTTCATGCCGGCGGCTGGCTTGGCGTGCCACGATGATGTGGCCGCCAGCCAGCCGCTGGACGGCCTCGGACGCGATTTCCGGGGCCAGTACCGGGTGTACAATGCCATGTTTAAACTATGACAAGACGCCCTACAAACTCTTTTGATAGGTAGCCAAGAACCATGACCGATTTGACTCCCCTGCGCCATATCCCGACCGCCAACGTGTTCCGCAAAGGCGACGTGTTCGTCCTGTTCGGTGAACTGTTCGGCCGCGGCTACGTGAATGGCCTGATCGACGAAGCGCGCGCCGCCGGCATGACGATCGTCGGCATCACCGTGGGCCGCCGCGACGAGACCGGCGCACTGCGCCCGCTGGACGCCGCTGAACTGGCCGAAGCCGAAGAAAAACTGGGTGGCCGCATCATCAATGTGCCGCTGATGGCCGGCTTCGACATGGATGCACCGGAGGGCGAAAAGAACCCGACCGAAATGCTGTCCGGGATCACGCTGAAAACCTGGCAGGAAGAAACGCTGGACTGGAACCACATCGAGCGTTGCCGTGAAGCGGGCGTGCACCGCTTCACGACCTCGGCCGCGCAGGTCATGCAGGAGATCGACAAGCTGGTGCCACAGGGCGCGAACGTGTTCTTCGCCCACACGATGGCCGGCGGCATCCCGAAGATCAAGGCCTTCCTGGCCATTGCCAATCGCATTTACAAAGGCCGCGGCGAGCGCTTCATGTCCTCGCGCGCCCTGCTCGAGAGCGATCTGGGCAAACTGATTTTGATGAACTTCGACGAAGTCTCGGCCAACACGCTCAAGTATCTGATCGACGCGTCGGCCACGATCCGCGACCGCGTAACCCAGGCTGGCGGCGAAGTGCGCTACACGGCCTACGGTTACCACGGCACCGAGATCCTGATCGGCGGCGAGTACCACTGGCAGACCTACACCAACTACACGCAGGGCTACGCCAAGATGCGCCTGGAGTCGGTGGCCGAAGCAGCGTGGAAGAACGGCATCACTGCCACCGTATTCAACTGCCCGGAAATCCGCACGAACTCGTCGGACATCTTTGTCGGCGTGGAACTGTCGCTGTTCCCGTTGCTGGTCGCGCTCAAGCGCGAAGGCGGCGGCGCCTGGGCCGACGAGCAATGGCGCATCTGCGAAGAATTGCTGGGCGAAGGCACGTCGCTGCAGCAACTGCTGGGCACCATCGAGGGCTACAACAACGACGCCACCAGCGCCGAGTTCCGCAATTTCGAGGCCTGGCCGATGGACAACACGCCGGCCCTGGCCGATGTGATGATCGGCACCTCGGAAGCGATCACGGCGCTGCACAAGGACAAGAAAGCGCTGATCACCGATCACCTGTCGAGCCTCGTGCTGGAAGGCGCCGGCCCGCTGATGTTCCATGGCGCATCCGAAAAGATTGCCCCGGTGCTGTGGCTGAACCACGACATCATCGCGCGCCAGTTGAACGCGCTGCACAAGTAAGCGCAACATCGTCATACTTGACGACACCGGCGCGGGGCGCAGGAATCTGCCCCGCCCCAGGTGTCGTCAAGCCGCTGTTCCATGCACCCACGAAGCCAATCATGATCTTCTCGAAAAAACACGTGAACTACGAATCCGAGCACACCAAGTTCATCTCGGAACTGAAGAAACAGCATCCAGAGATGGACGCTGGCCAGGTGGCCGGCCGCGCGCTGCTGTGGGACAAGGCCCCCGTCTCGCTCGACGAACAGGCACGCACTGAAGAGTCGCGCCTGCGTCAGCGAGCCTATCCGTACCAGAACAAGGTCTGAGGACGGACGCGCGCATGATGCCCAACGGGGCGGCTGACGGGCACCAGGTGCCTGTCCAGCCCGCCATGGAAACACCGCATCCTGCGCCGGCCGACGCCACCCTGGCACGCCTGTACGGCGAACCGCTCACGCGCTTGCCGAATGACTTGTATATCCCGCCCGATGCGCTCGAGATCTTTCTTGACGCATTTGAAGGGCCGCTCGATCTGCTGCTGTACCTGATCCGGCGGCAAAACTTCAATATTCTCGACATCCCGATGGCGCAGGTCACCCTGCAATACCTCGTCTATGTCGAGCAGATCCGCAAAAGCAATCTCGAGCTGGCGGCAGAGTATCTGCTGATGGCGGCGATGCTGATCGAGATCAAGTCGCGCATGCTGCTGCCCAAGCGCCAGGACGACTTGATCGAAGACGCAGGCGACCCGCGCGCCGAGCTGGTGCGCCGTCTGCTGGACTATGAGCAGATCAAGACCGCCGCCGTAGCTCTGGGCAATGTGCCGCAGGAAGGCCGCGACTTTGTCCGGCCCGAGCTGTTCGTCGAACAGGGCCTGGTCCAGCCGCTGCCCGATGTCGATCCGTGGGATTTGCAGCGCGCCTGGCTCGATGTCTTGCGCCGCGCCAAGCTGACCCAGCATCACCGGATCGGCCGCCAGGAATTATCGGTGCGCGAGCACATGTCGGCCATCCTGCGCACGCTGCAGTCGCAGCGCTTCGTCGAGTTCGGCGACCTGTTCGCGGGCCAGCACACGGTGCCGATTGTCGTCGTGCACTTCGTCGCGATGCTTGAACTTGCCAAAGAAACCTTGATTGAAATTACCCAGGCCGAACCGTTTGCACCGATCTACGTGCGACTGGCCTATTCGCCGGCATAACGCCGGCTTCTCCTGACCCGATCCATCATGAAAATCATCTCTTCCATCGACGAACTGCGCGACCAGCTCAGCGGCCAACTGCGCACGGCATTCGTGCCGACGATGGGCAATCTGCACGAAGGCCACCTGTCGCTGATGCGCCTGGCGCGCCGCCATGGCGACCCGGTCGTCGCGTCGATCTTCGTCAACCGCCTGCAATTCGGCCCCAACGAAGACTTCGACAAGTACCCGCGCACATTCCACGAAGACGTGGCCAAGCTGGAAAAAGAAGGTGTCTACGTGCTGTTCGCGCCCACCGAGAAGGATCTGTACCCGGAGCCGCAAGAGTACCGTGTGCGCCCGCCTGACGGCCTGGGCAGCACGCTGGAAGGCGAATTCCGCCCCGGCTTCTTTGAAGGTGTCTGCACCGTGGTCACCAAGCTGTTCTCGTGCGTGCAGCCGCGCGTGGCCGTGTTCGGCAAGAAGGATTATCAGCAGCTGATGATCGTGCGGAATATGGCGCGCCAGTTCGCCATGCCAACCCAGATCATCGGCGCCGAAACCTATCGCGCGGAGGATGGCCTGGCACTGTCTTCGCGCAATGGGTATCTGTCGGCGACCGAGCGGACTGAAGCGCCGACCCTGTACCAGAACCTGAATGCAGTGGCCGACAGCGTGCGTGGCGGCGAGCGCGATATCGCGCAAGTCGAAGCGCGCGCAATGGCGGCGCTGGCCGAGCGTGGCTGGAAACCTGATTACATCTCGGTGCGCAAGCGCGGCGACCTGCAGGCCCCGGACGCGGCCGACCTGACGAATGGCGCGCCGCTGGTCGTGCTTGCCGCAGCCAAGCTGGGCAACACGCGCCTGATCGACAATCTGGAAATCTGATCGTTTGGGCCGCCCTGCCGGCCTCAGCCCGCCGGGCAGCCCTGGCGCACCAGCGCTGCCTTCAATTCCCGCTTGAACCCGGTGTAATCGACGGCTTTCTGCACATAGTCGTCGACACCCAGCGCCTGGGCGCGTTCACGATCGGCCGCAAGGCCAGACCCCGACACGACGATGACGGGCATTCCGGCCAGGGACTCGGCGCGCAGGCGCGCCAGCAGCTCGAACCCGTCGACCTGCGGCATCTTGATGTCCAGGAGCAGCAGATCGAAGCGCTGATCGCGGATCATCTGGAACGCTTCTGCCCCATCGCTTGCCACGACCAGCTGGTGGTCGAACGCAAACTCTTGCAGGGCCAATCGCGTCAGCATGACATCGATGCCCAGATCGTCGACCAGGAGAATATTTTTCATCCGGCATGCTAGCAGAGCCGCCAAACGGACGCCGCCACGTATGCACAGGGGGCGACAGGCTACCCGTCCAGTCCCACGCTCTGCGCCCACGCCAGCGCCGACAGATGCGCCTCATTGACGTCGGACGGGCTCAGCGCCAAGTTAGCGGCGAGCGACGCCACCAGGTTCGAGTTCAGTTCGCACGCTTCGGCCAGCGCGAGATACGGCCCGTAACTGCCTTCGCGCTTCGTCAGTGCCTTGACGACTTCATCGGGCAACTGGATTGCATCGAGCACTTCCTGCATCGACAGGCCCAGCAGCCGGTCGAGCAGCGAGAACATGCCGGCGACGAACAGGTGTTCGCCGGCACCCCGGCCGAGGGCTTTTTGTCCCAGCAATTCAGCCAGGCGGCCGCGCACGACGGCCGTTTCCATCAGCACCGGCGAATACCCGCTGGCACTGGCCGTGGCCAGCAGCAGCACCAGCCAGCGGTACAGCGGCGCGTAGCCGAGCAGCGAGATGGCCTGGCGCAGCGACTGGACTTCGCGCCCTGCCCCAAAGCCGGCGGTATTGATGTAGCGCAGCAGCTTGTAGGTCAGCGCCGGATCGCGTTTGAGCACGCTTTCGAGCCGGCCAACGTCGTCATTGGCCTGCACCATCTGCATCAGTTGCAGGATGATTTGCTGGCTCGGGTTCATGCCCTTGACGGGATTGCCGGGCCGCGGGGTCAGGTGCAGCTTGCCGACAAAGGCATCCAGGCCAAGTGCAGCGCAGGCGTCGAAATCGGCCCATGTGCCCACCGGCCGCCCAACCATGCGCAGCGACGAATGCTTGGCGCTCGCATAGGTGCGGGCCTGATCGGCCACGTCGACGCCGGTAAAGCGCACTTCGACATACGAAGCGTACGGCGCCAGGTTGCGCCCCAGCAGTGTGAGATCGCAACCGCGGATGGCCACGCCCACGCCACCGGCGCGCACCGCTTGCACGGCCGAGCGCACGTCGACGTCGGCCAATTGGCGAATATCGAAGGCGAGGACGGTGCGATCCGGCGGCAGCGCGTGCAGCGCGTCGGTCGACAGCATGGCTGGCACGGCGTCCAGGAACAGGATCTTGTCGCGCAGCAGCCAACCCTGGTCAACATGGTTGACGTGCTCGGCGACGAAACCGACCAGGCCTTCGAGGTCGGGGCCGGTCGGGATGAGACCGTCGTGCTGTTGCCACGACAGCTCGTAGCCGAGAACGCGCTGCCGGGGATCGAGCAGCGGTTCACGGACAATGAAGTTGGTGCGATACATGGGGGCGCCGTTTTAAATTGCTCGGCGCAAGCTCAAAACCCGAGACTGTCGAGCAGGTCGTCGACCTGCCCCTGGTTTGCCACGACTTCGGTGCCGGTCGGCTTGATTTGCGGACCGTTCATCAGGCCATTGTCCAGTTCCCGCTTGATCTCGCTTGGTGCGAAATCGATCAGGACCTGGACCAGCTGCTTTTCGAGGTTCTGGGCAATGCCCGTGATGCGGCCGATGACCTGGCCCGTGAGATCCTGGAAGTCCTGGGCCATCATGATGCTCATCAGCTCGCTGCGGGTGGCAACCGCCCCTGCACGCGACTCCTCCAGACCGGCAATCGTGCGCTGCGCCATCGCGCGCCACTGCGCATCCGTTGCCTCGGTTGCAGGCGCATCGAGCAGCGCCTGCCAACCTGCCTTGAGGTCGGTCGAACGCGTTTCGATGGCATCCTGCAGCGGACCGGCCGCGTCGGTGGCGTCCAGCACCTTCTTGGCGGCCTGTTCGGACAAATGCGCCACGTAGTCGAGCCGGTCGCGCGCATCGGGGATGTCGCTGGCAGCCTTCTCGATCAGCTTGTCGAGGCCCAGGCCGCGCAGATTCTCGTGCAGCGCGCGGGTCATGTGACCGACCCGGCTCAGCACCTCATCGTGCGACGACGCGCCGGCAACAGGCGCGGTGTTCTGCTCAACCATTTCAGGCTCCGGCTTTGTCCAGTTTCTCGAAAATCTTGTTGAGCTTTTCGTCCAGCGTCGCCGCCGTGAATGGCTTGACGACATAGCCGCTGGCGCCTGCCTGTGCTGCAGCGATGATGTTTTCCTTCTTCGCTTCGGCGGTCACCATCAGCACCGGCAGCTTGGCCAGTGCAGGGTCGGCGCGAATGTGCTGCAGCATCGTCAGACCGTCCATGTTCGGCATATTCCAGTCCGACACGACGAAGTCGAACGATTCACTGCGCAGTTTTGCCAGCGCCATGACGCCATCTTCTGCTTCGTCGACGTTGGCATAACCCAGTTCTTTCAACAGATTCCGGACGATGCGTCGCATCGTCGAGAAATCGTCAACAACCAGAAAACGCATCTTTGGATCAGCCATGAATTACTCCGTTTGAATCTACTAATTTGGTTTGTTGGGTAAGCTACTTTTACAGACGCAAGAATAGCATTTTTGTTGCTCTGCGGCGATAAAATAGCCCACAAAGCATGGAAGGATGATGAATTCAGTTCAAACACGCAACGCCCGGCTGCCTTGGGCGGCCAGATGGTCGAGTACGAGGCGCGGTAAAGCCTGTAATGGACCGACTTCGTGGGCTGCGCCGATGGCAATCGCTTCACGCGGCATACCAAACACGACACAGCTCGCTTCGTCCTGCGCGAAGTTGTGGGCGCCGGCTTCGCGCATCTCGAGCATGCCCGCCGCGCCGTCCTTGCCCATCCCGGTCAGGATAACACCAACGGCGTTTTTACCGGCCGCCTGCGCAGCGGAACGGAACAACACGTCGACCGATGGCCGGTGACGATTCACGGGCGGACTCTGCTCGATGCGCGTCATGTAATTTGCGCCGGAGCGCACCAGCAACAGGTGCGAATGACCAGGCGCGATGTACGCGTGGCCAGGCAGCACACGCTCGTTGCCGGCCGACTCGACCACGCTGATCTTGCACAGCGAATCGAGGCGCTTGGCGAACGACGTGGTAAAGCCTTCCGGCATGTGCTGGGCAATCAGGATGCCCGGGCAATCGGACGGCATCTGCATCAAAAATTCGCGGATCGCTTCGGTGCCGCCGGTCGAGGCGCCGATGATGATCAGTTTTTCGGAAGAAATAAGAGGACTCCTCAGCGCCGACAGCTGCGTGCTGGCCACCTGGGGCGTGCGGCTGCGCGGGGCGATGCGCGCACGCGCCGCGCCGCGAATCTTGTCGGCGATCATGTCGGCATACTCGCGCATGCCGCTCTGGATCGATATCTTGGGCTTGGTGACGAAGTCGACCGCGCCAAGTTCCAGCGCGCGCATCGTGATTTCCGAGCCGCGCTCGGTCAGCGACGACACCATCAGCACCGGCATCGGGCGCAGGCGCATCAGCTTTTCGAGAAAGTCGAGGCCATCCATCTTGGGCATCTCGACGTCGAGCGTCAGCACGTCCGGATTGTGTTTCTTGATCAGCTCGCGCGCGACAAGGGGATCGGGCGCCGTGGCCACCACTTCCATATCGGGTTGCGAATTGACGATCTCGCTCATCACGCTGCGGATCAGTGCCGAGTCGTCGACGATCAGGACCTTGATTTTCATGGTGTCTCCGTAGTTGCTCAGAACAGATCGATCGCGCCGCCGACGGGTTCGACCTTGAGTCGCTTGGCGTAATCGAGTTCGCGCTTGGCCAGCGTATCGTTATGGGTCTGCATCAGCTTCTTGACCAGCACCTTGCCCGTGCGCGGGAAGAAAAACACCTTGCGCGGGTAGATGTCATTGAGGTCTTCGGCCAGCACCGGAATCCGTTCGGTTTTCAGGAACTGCATGACGAACGCGGCATTGCGCTCGCCGACGTTCATCGCGGTAAAGCCGCGCAGCACGGCGCCGCCGCCAAACACCTTCGCTTCGAGGTGTTCACGGCGCGCGCCGGCCTTGAGCAGATCGTTGATCAGGATTTCCATGGCGAAGGTGCCGTAGCGCATCGAGGCCGATACCGGATTGTTGGGCTCGGCCGCGCCGTCGGGCAGCATGAAATGGTTCATGCCGCCCAGGCCCGTGACGCGGTCGCGGATGCAGGCCGACACGCACGAGCCGAGCACGGTCGAGATCAGCATGTTCTCTTTGGTATAAAAATACTCGCCGGGCAGGATCTTGGCGGCATCGATCGCGAACGTGCGGTCGTGGTACAGATTGGTTGCGAATTGGCTGTTCATGGTCGCCCTTCGTTCTTACGCCGTGCGCGCGTCGAGTTCGTACACGGTCTTGCCGCGCAGGCGCAGGGAATCGGACACGTACAGGAAGTTTTCGGAGTGGCCGGCAAACAGCAGACCGTGGCCCTTCATCAGCGGCACGAAGCGGCTCAGGATGGTGCGCTGGGTCGGCTTGTCGAAATAGATCATCACGTTGCGGCAAAAGATCGCGTCGAACTGCCCGTCCAGCGGCCAGCCATCGGCCAGCAGATTGAGCGGCTTGAACGTGACGAGCGAGCGCAGCTCGGGGCGGATGCGCACCATGCCTTCGTGGGCGCCCTTGCCGCGCAAGAAGAAGCGGCGCAGGCGTTCCGGCGACACCTTCTCGATGCGCTCCATCGGGTACACGCCATTGGAGGCCGTGGCCAGCACATTGGTGTCGATGTCGGTGGCGATGATCTCGACTTTGGGCGTGAGCGTGTTGAACGCTTCGCAGGCCGTCATCGCAATCGAATACGGCTCTTCGCCGGTGGACGCGGCCGAGCACCAGATGCGCAGCGGGCGCGAATCCTTCTTGTGCAGCGCCACCAGGTGATCGAGCAGCAGCGGGAAGTGATGCGCCTCGCGGAAGAACGACGTCAGGTTGGTGGTCAGCGCGTTGGTGAACGACTCCCACTCGCGGTCCATGCGCCCTGCTTCCAGGTCGTCCAGGTAACGCGTGAACGACTGGATGCCGGTGGCGCGCAGGCGCCGGGCCAGGCGGCTGTAGACCATCTCCTGCTTGCTGTCGGCCAGCGAGATGCCGGCGCGCTGGTGAATCAGCGCGCGCACCCGTTCGAAATCACGCCGGGTGAAATCGAACTCTTTATTGGTTTCTGTTTTCTGCTGCGGCACTGTGCGTGACTTTCTTGAATACGATGGCGGGCTGGATGAGCCGGCCGGATTGTTGTGCTTGGTGCCGACGCAGACGGTGGCTTACGCCGCCAGCTTGTCGATCAGGCCCATTTCGCTCGACGACATCAGCTTGTCGATGTCGACCAGGATCAGCATGCGCTCATCGACGGTGCCCAGGCCAATCATGTAGTCCGAATTGAAGGCGCTGCCCATTTCCGGGGCCGGCTTGATCTGGTCCGGCGTGAGCGTGGTGACGTCCGACACGCTGTCGACCACCATGCCCATGATGCGGCCACCGATGTTCAGGATGATCACGACCGTGAACTGGTCATACACCGGGGTGCCCAGCTTGAACTTGATGCGCATGTCGACCACGGGAATGATGATGCCGCGCAGATTGATCACGCCCTTGATGAATTCGGGAGCGTTGGCGATGCGGGTCACGGCTTCGTAGCCGCGGATTTCCTGCACCTTCAGGATGTCGATGCCGTATTCTTCCGAACCCAGGGTGAAGGCAAGGAATTCGCTGCCGGCGCCGTCGTGCGCGGTGCCGTCGGTCGAGAGGGTGTTTGCCAGGTTGGACATGGTATTCCTTTGTTTGCAGTGAAAATAAAAATTTATTGAACGACGGGGTCGTCGGCCAGCTGGCGCGACGAGCGCACCAGCGCTGCCACGTCGAGGATCAGGGCGACACCACCGTCGCCCATGATGGTTGCGCCGGAAATCCCGGCCACTTTACGGTAATTCGCTTCCAGGTTCTTGACCACCACCTGCTGCTGCCCGACCAGTTCGTCCACGAACAGCGCGGCCTTCTTGCCCTCGGTTTCGAGGATGACGACGATGCCGTCGGACGGGTCGCGGTGCACCGGTTCGATATCGAACATCTGGTACAGCGGGATCATCGGCAGGTATTCGCCGCGCACTTTCAGCACGCGCCCGCGCCCGGCGATTTCGCGCACGTCCTCGGGCGTCGGCTGCAGCGATTCGACCACGAACGACAGCGGCAAAATATAGATTTCTTCGCCGCTGCGGATCGACATGCCGTCCAGGATCGCCAGCGTCAGCGGCAGCGAAATCGAGATCGTCGTGCCGAAACCGGCTGCCGAGCGGATGTCGACCGTGCCGCCCATCGCGGTGATATTGCGCTTGACGACATCCATGCCCACGCCGCGGCCCGACACGTCGGTCACGGTATCGGCGGTCGAGAAGCCCGGTGCGAAAATCAGTTGCCAGACTTCGGCGTCCGTCATCGTGTCGGACACGGCCAGCCCGTTCTGGGCCGCCTTGGCCAGGATTTTTTCGCGGTTCAGGCCGGCGCCATCGTCAGCCACTTCGATGACGATATGCCCGCCCTGGTGCCCGGCCGACAGGAACAGGCGCCCAGCTTCGCTCTTGCCCGCGGCAATGCGCGCGGCCGGCATCTCGACGCCATGGTCGATCGAATTGCGCACCAGGTGCGTCAGCGGATCGACGATCCGCTCGATCAGGCCTTTATCCAGTTCGGTGGCCGCGCCATTGGTGATGAAGTCGACCTTCTTGCCGAGCTTGCCGGCCAGGTCGCGCACCATGCGCGGGAAGCGCGAAAACACGAAGTCCATCGGCATCATGCGGATCGACATCACCGCCTCTTGCAGCTCGCGCGTGTTGCGGTCGAGCTGGCTGACCGACGACAGCAGGCGCTCGTGCAGGATCGGATCGAGCACGGCGCTGCGCTGCTCGAGCATCGCATTGGTGATGACGAGTTCGCCGATCAGGTTGATCAGCTGGTCGACTTTTTCGACGGACACGCGGATGGACGACGACTCGTTCTTGTCGTCCTTGCGCGCGGCTTTCTTTTCCAGCGCCAGTTCGGCCAGGTGCTCAACGACGTTCTGGGCTTGCGTGGCAAGCGCCGCCACCGGCTCCGGCGCGCTCTCGACGAT
Organism: Massilia aurea; assembly: GCF_024753205.1. Lineage (GTDB taxonomy): Bacteria > Pseudomonadota > Gammaproteobacteria > Burkholderiales > Burkholderiaceae_D > Telluria > Telluria aurea. The sequence goes on from NZ_JANUGZ010000001.1 coordinate 908,744, forward strand.
GCCGGCCGCAGCGCGGATCTGCTCGATCGGCTGAAAGAAGCCGTAGCCCAGTTCATCTTCGGACGGCTCGCCCGCGGCAGGCGCCACATCGTCGTCCGGGCCGAAGAAGCCATAGCCCTGGTCGTCTTCGATCCGCTTGCGCTCGGCCGCTTCGATCAGCCGCTGCTCTGGGGTGAGCGCCGGCGCTTCGAAGATTTTCAGGTCATCGGGGTCGAGCACGAACGAGCAGATCGCGATGATGTCGTCCAGGCTTTCCAGCGTCGTGATGATGACGGCGGTGCGCCCGCCATCGAGCGGCGCGACCGAGATCCGGCCCATCAGGCCCAGCTCGTCGACGAGCGCATCGATGTCGCGCTGCGCCACTTGCGGCAGCTCGATCTTGTAGCGGTGCGCGCCTTCGGTGGGCACTTCAACGCGTGCCGGCGCCGACAGGTAGGACGGTGCAACGACCGGCGCGACCGGCACGACGCCTTCGGCCAGGTCGTGCAGCGCCATGCGCACATTGGCGACGACTTCCTGGTCGACCTGCTTGCCATGGCGATGGCCGTCGAGCTGCATCTTGAGCGCGTCCTTGGCCGCCAAAAACGCGTCCACGTGGTTCGAGGTCAGCGCCATCTCGCCCTTGCGGATACGGTCCAGCAGGGACTCAAGCACGTGGGTCACGTCGCACATATCGGTCAGGCCGAAGGTCGATGCGCCGCCCTTGACCGAGTGCGCGGTGCGGAAGATCGCGTTCAGATCTTCGGCGTCGGGCGCTGCCAGATCGACGCCCAGCAGCAGGCGCTCCATTTCGGCGAGCAGTTCTTCTGCTTCGTCGAAAAAGACCTGGTAAAACTGGCTGATGTCGATGCTCATGGGGATGTCCGCTCGTGGTTGCCTAAGCCAAAATTCATGGCTTAACCGATCACTTTTTTGACCACCTCGATCAGGCGCTGCGGATCGAACGGCTTGACCAGCCAGCCATTGGCGCCGGCAGCACGGCCCTTGGATTTCATTTCGTCCGACGACTCGGTGGTGAGCATCAGGATGGGCGTCTTCGCGTAGCCGGGCAGCGAGCGCAGCGACTTGATCAGCGCCAGGCCGTCCATCTTCGGCATGTTCTGGTCGGTCAGCACCAGGTCGACGGCCTGCAGCTTCGCCTTGTCGAGGCCGTCCTGGCCGTCCACGGCTTCCACCACATGGTAGCCGGCTGCCTTCAGACTGAAAGCCACCATCTGGCGTAGTGAACTGGAATCGTCGACTGCGAGAATCGTTTTTGCCATCTTGTGCTCCTGCTGTTTTTACACCGGGCGGACCCGGGTTGAATTGGTTGTTAGGTGACTACGGGGCGGCGGCGCGGTCAGAACAGCTCGACGTCGCCGCTTTCCAGGTGTTTCTGTTCGACCGACCTGCGCAGCTTGCTGCGTAGTTGCAGCGACTGGATCGCCAGTGCGACGCTGACCTGGCCCAGCCGGTCGACGATTTCGTCGCTGCCGTGCTCTGGCGTGATCCCTTCGCCATGGTCGTTCAACGTGCCCAGAAAGTCGCGCAAGCCCGCCACGCGGCGCAGCGTACGCTCGATTAGTTGCGCCGTCAGGTCCTGGAACTGCATGCTGGTGATCGCCGTGTTCACGTGCTCGCTCACATCGTCCGACATCGAGCCCAGCAGCGCGCGATCCTCAAGCGACAGCGTGCCCCCGGCGAGCATGCGGTCGATTGCTTCCTGGCGCGCGCCGACGACGGCGTGCACCGCCACGAAGCTGCCGGTGAGCTTGTCGATGGCTTCTTCGAGCAGCAGTTCGGTCTGGAGCAGATCGGCTTCCACTTCGGTCAGGTGGCGCCGGCCATGCACCGACACGCCTGAGAGCAGGCGCTTGACGTGCGATCCGAGTATCTTTTTTCTTGTCATCGTGTTCTCTCCAAACCTGCCCGCACAGCGTCGGTCATCGCGGTTTCACCGCATTTAGCGTTGCCGTCGCTGCTGCCTCGACATCCTCGGCCGGCACGTCCAGTGTGGACGCATCGCGCCGCACCGCGTCTTCGGTGCGCTTGTTCATGACGATGATGCTGATACGCCGGTTGATGGGGCTGAACGGGTCGGTGGCATCCAGGTGCGCGGCCGAGGCCAGCCCGACCACGCGCAGCACCTTGTCGTCCTGCAGGCCGCCCAGCACCATCTCGCGGCGCGACGCGTTGGCGCGGTCGGCCGACAGTTCCCAGTTGCTGTAGCCGGCGTCGCTGTGATACGGCGTCGAATCGGTATGCCCCGAAATTCCCAGCTTGTTCGGCACCTCGTTGAGCACCATGCCGATGATGTGCAGGATTTCCTTCGTGTACGGCTGCAGCTCGGCCTTGGCCATCGCGAACATCGGGCGGTTCTTTTCATCGACGATCTGGATGCGCAAGCCTTCGCTGGTGATGTCGAGCAGCAGCTGGTTCTGGTACTTCTTGAGCATCGGATTGACTTCGATGGCCGACTCGATGCGCGCCTTCAGGTTTTTCAGGCGCTCGCCTTCTTCGCGCGCCAGTGCGGCCTTGGCCGCCTGCAGGTCGTAGCTCTTGTTGGCCGGTGCCGAGTCGCCGCGCTTGACCTGGCCGGCGGTGCGCGTCAGGTCTTCGCCGCCGCCCTTGATCACCGACGACGAGTCGCCCGAGCCGGAGCCACCCTGCATTGCCACCTTGAGCGGGGTCTTGAAGTATTCCGAGATGCCCACCAGGTCGCCCTTGGCGGTCGAGCCCAGCAGCCACATGAGCAGGAAGAACGCCATCATCGCGGTCACGAAGTCGGCGTACGCAATTTTCCAGGCGCCGCCGTGGTGGCCGGCGGCCACCTTCTTGATGCGCTTGATGACGATGGGACGTGCGTTGTCGTCAGCCACGCTCATGCTCCCTGGTGTACGCCGGCGAAAGATCGAATGCGGTCATCGCGGCTTACTTCTTCTTCTTGATGTGTTCTTCGAGCTCGGCGAAGGTCGGGCGCTCGGTCGAGTACAGCACCTTGCGGCCGAATTCGACGGCCAGCGCCGGCGCATAGCCGTTCAGGCTCGCCAGCAGCGTCACCTTCACACACTGGAACATCTTGGTCGACTCTTCGAGTTTCTGCTCCAGCACGGTGGACAGCGGGCTGACGAATGCATAGGCCAGCAAAATACCCAGGAAGGTACCGACCAGCGCCTTGGCGATCAGGATGCCCAGCTCGGCCGGCGGCAAGCCGACCGATTCCATCGTGTGGACCACGCCCATCACCGCCGCCACGATACCGAAGGCCGGCAGGCCGTCGCCGATCTTGGCAATCACGTGGGCCGGAATAGCGCCTTCGTGGTGGTGCGTCTCAATCTCGTTGTCCATCAGGTTTTCGATCTGCATCGCGTCCATATTGCCGGACACCATCAGGCGCAGGTAATCGGTCATGAATTCGACGATGTGATGGTCGGACACGACAGCCGGGTACTTGGAAAACAGCGGCGATGCGTCCGGGGCTTCGATATCGCCCTCGATCGACATCAGGCCTTCCTTGCGGACCTTGGACAGCACGTCGAATTGCAGCGCCATGAGTTCCATGTACATGTCTTTCGTGTACTTCGAGCCCTTGAAGATGCTGGGAAACGCCTTGAGCGTCGCCTTGATTGCCTTGCCGCTGTTGCCGACGAACAGAGCGCCGAACGCGGCGCCGCCGATCATCAACAGCTCGATGGGCTGCCACAGCGATGCAAGGTGACCACCCGCCAAGGCAAAGCCACCAAACACGCAGGCACAGACGATGATGTAACCAACAATAACTAACAAAGGATTTTGCTCCAGAAAACCCGTGCCGTGTCGCGACATGTCGACTCGGAACCGGTAATTTCAGAAAATGTTTATTCAGGGAATTACTTTAGCTGGAGAAGTGCTGTCCGGCAAGCAAAACCACCCTGGAAACTCACCGTTTGTCTCTTAAAAGTCCCATATATACAAAGCAGGTCCACCTGTGTACGGATGCACAACACGCGTCGGTGTTTGTCCGACAACGATGAATTCGTAACTGAAAAGCATCGAACCGGGACGCATCTCACGCGCAGCCTTGCGCCACAGCGCGGTCATCGCGACCGGGGACAGGTAGGCAAACACGGCGTCATAGTCGCCCAGGTCGAGCTGTTCATAGTCGCCACGGATGAAGACAGCCGGGCTGCGCGCCAGCTTCGCGCGCACGAAGCTGGCCAGCCATGGCAGGGGCGCAAGCTCGATGCCCTCGATGCGCGCGTTCGAACGGCGGCGCTGCAGCGCCAGCACCAGCCCGCCGATGCCGCTGCCGATGTCGATCACGCGCAGCGTCCTGCCCTGCGGCAGCGCGGCATCGACGGCCTCCCACACCTTGCGGCCGGACGGGTAATACGGCACCTGCGTGCGGTAGGTCGACCAGTACAGCAGCAACAGGAACACGAAGATGACGAGAAATGCCAGCGGCGGTATCGCCAGCGTGCTGGTGGCCAGCAGGGCCAGCGGAAAACCGAACTGGATCGCGCGCCACCAGATCGCCAGGCCGCGCCACCAGGTCAGGCCTGCCGCAAGCAGACCCTGGACCAGCGCCACGTGCCAGTACGAGACGGTCAGGCCGCCCGTGGCGAGCAGGTAGATGACGGCGAGCGTGAGGGGAAAGGCAGCGAGCTGCAGCAGCAGCGCCCGGACTGCGGGCGCGCCCAGCAGGCGCCGGGGCGACGGGGAAGACGGTGATGCGGGCAAGGCAGGCTGCCGGCGTGCTGGATCAGGCCGGGCCCAAGCCGGCGGCCCTGCCCTCGGCCTCTTCGTCGGCGCGCGCCTGGTCGAGCGCTTCCTTGGCCTTGCGCGTCTTGCCTGCGCGTGACGGCATGTGGCACAGCCCACACAGGTAGTCGCTGTTGAGATCGAGGGCATTGACGATGAACTTGCCCTGGCACTTGCTGCAGGGGGCCAGCTGCAGCATGCCGCCATTGAAGAAGCGTACCAGCGTCCAGGCGCGCGTAAGCGAGAGCAACGGCTCTTCGTTCGGCGCCGGCGGCATTTGTTCGAGGTAGAGTTTGTAGGCCTTCATGACGGCCTGGATGCCGGTGGCGCCGGCATGCTCCACCAGGAACTGGTGGATATTGATGAACAACGACGAATGGATATTCGGTTGCCAGGTCAGGAACCAGTCGGTCGAGAACGGCAGCATGCCCTTGGGTGGAGAGACACCCTTGAGCTCCTTGTACAGCTTGAGCAGGCGTTCGCGCGACAGCGAGACTTCGGTCTCGAGCAGTTGCAGGCGTGCGCCCAGGTTGATCAGTTCAATGGCGAGCTGGATTTCCTGCGCCTCGGTGACAACGCTCTTTTTACTCATGGCGATACGGCTCCCGGCACTGTCGGCCTTACAGCAAGACCGCTGACAGCGATTATACGATCTCTTCGACTGGCTGGCCGGCCATCAGGATGGCGGCGTGCGACTGGGCCAGGCTACGGTCCTTCGTGTGGCTCGTCAGCATCGACAGGATCGCGCTGTCGTCGAAGCGGAAGCGGGCCAGCATCATGTTGCCGCCAGCAAGCTTCAGGATTTGCGCATTGCTCATGCCTTCGATCAGGTCGGCGATGTCGGCCGAGACGCCCAGGCGGAAAATGGCGGTGACCTTGTCGGCACGGATCATTTGCTGTGCCAGCATCAGGTAGCTCAGGTTAGCGTCGCGAATTTCAGCCATCATGTCGTTCATCGTCATTTTCTCTCTCCAGTCGTTGTGTCGGCTGCCGTTGTGTTGCCGATGAGATAGATTCTGACCGTGGGGAAACTATTCACAAATTGGAGAAAGTCTGTATTTTCAGTCAGTGAACGACGAGACGGACCCATAGGAGTTTGTCTTACAAACCCATCTGGCTCCCTATGAAACCCTGGTAAAAATCAGGGCTGTTTGGTGCAGGAAAGCACCTTGATGATATGCAGCAACAAAACGAATTTGTCGCAATTTTGCCACTCGGCAACAGCCGCTAATCTCTTTAACGGCAGCTCGCGGGGCAACTTTAGGGTCTGATTGAAAAAATTTTCAACATTTTTGCAGCCACCCAAACTGCTCCACCCTGCCTGCTCTTCCATTTACGGCAGCCGCGCCGCCGACTTTAGGGCGATTCGCCACAATTTTTAAAAAATAGGTGCGATTCACTGCCTATCTGGGACTGTTATCGGACGGTCCTGCGGGAACTTTAGGGTTCGCTGCAAAAAATTTTGAACTTTTTTTCTTCGTATCGCCCCCCAGCCAAAAATCGTGCAATCCACGTTTTGCTTTATTATTAACACGATGCGCACTACCCCTACTCCCCTCAACCAGCCGTTCTCGGTGTACCTCGACCTGGTCCGCTTCCTTGCCGCGCTGGCCGTGGTACTGATGCATATGCGCATGTTCAGGCTGGTGACGATTCCCGGCTCCGAGCACTGGACACTGCTCGGCCGCGAATCGGTCATGGCCTTCTTCGTGTTGTCCGGCTTTGTCATCGCGTACACCACGCAGATGCGCCGCCCCGATGCACTCGACTTCACCGTCGCGCGCGCGGCACGGATCTATTCGGTCGCCCTGCCCGTGCTGCTGCTGGGCTTTCTGTGCGCTTACCTGAGCCAGGGCCCGCACGTCCCCGGCATGGACGCGAGCTACCAGGTGGCCAAACCCTGGTTCTATATCCCGTTTCACCTGCTGTTCATGGGCGACCTGTGGCGACTGTCCGAGCATCCGCCCTGGCTTGGCCCCTGGTGGTCGCTCAATTACGAGGTCTGGTTCTATGTACTGTTCGGCGTCGCCTGCTACGTGCGCCGTCCATGGCGCCTGCCGGCAATTGCCCTGCTGCTGGCCGTCATGGGTTACAAGCTGTGGCTCCTGCTGCCCGTCTGGCTGGCAGGGGTTGCGCTGTACCACTGGCAGGCGCGCTACAGCCTGGGCCGCACAGCGGCGCGCGCCGGCTGGGCGCTGAGCATGGTCTTGCTGGTGGCCTACGAGGCGTACGGCGTCGAGGAACTGCTGCGCGAGGCCGGGCGTGCCAGCTGGCTCGGCCAGTACGTCGCACTCGGCAACGCCGACCGTTTCCTGGCCGACTATGCCTTCGGCCTGATCGTCGTGCTCAACTTTGCCTGCGCCCGCTTCGCCGGTTTTACCGGCCTGCTGCGCGTGGCGCGGCCCATCCGGCTGTTCGCCGCCTATACGCTGACACTGTACCTGTCCCATGCGCTGGTACTGATCGGCTGGTCCGAGGTGTATCCGCATGATCCCGCCAGCGTGACTGACGTACTGGTCCTGGCGGCTGCAGTCGCCCTCGCTACTGCATTGCTCGGCATGCTGACCGAGCAGCGCAAGGACGTGTTCAAGCGCCTGTTCGAGCGCGCGCTGCGCCCGCTGCGGCGCCACGCTGGCGCCGGCGCCGACCAACCCCATCAAGGAGAAACAAGATGACATGTGACGTATTGATCCTGCCCGGCCTGTTCAACTCCGGTCCCCAGCACTGGCAATCGCTGTGGCACGAGCGTCATCCAGCATGGCGCCGCGCGGAGCACCGCGACTGGACCAACCCCGACCGCGACGAGTGGGTGGCCGAGATGGAAGAAGCCATCGCCGGCTGCAGCGGCGCTCCGGTGCTGGTCGCGCACAGCCTGGGCTGCATGCTGGTCGCGCATTGGGCGCTGTCCGGCTCGCCCCTGAAAGTGGCCGGCGCCCTTCTCGTAGCGCCCAGCGACGTCGAGCGGCCATCGTTCCCGATCCCTGCCCGCAACTGGGCGCCGGTCCCCCGCACGCCGCTGCCGTTTCCCAGCATGATCGTGGCGAGCACGAACGATCCGTATGCCAGCCTCGAGCGTACCCAGTCGTTTGCCGACGCCTGGGGCAGCAAACTGGTCGAGATCGGCGACGCCGGCCACGTCACCACCGATTCAGGGTATGGCGACTGGCCCGAAGGCTTGCGTTTGCTGGATGCGTTTTGCGCTGACATCAGCAAATAAACGATGACGATCCTGGACAGCGCGCGGCTGCGCTTCGAGCCAATGCAGGATGCCCATTACGACGGCCTGCGCCGGCTTAACAGTGATCCGCTCGTCATGCGCTTCATTTCCGTCCAGCCCGAAACACCCGACGACACGCACGCCGTGATTGCCCGGGTCAAGGCGCGCTGGGAAACACTCGGCTACGCGTGGTGGAGCCTGATCGAACGCGACTCGGGCGAGTTGATCGGCGCCGGCTGTATCCAGCATCTCGGGCACGACACATCCAACCCGCATGAAATCGGCTGGCGCCTGCGGCCCGATCGCTGGGGCCAGGGTTACGCGATCGAAGCAGCCGAGCGCATGGCACGCTTTGCCTTCGACGATCTGGGCGTACCGCTCCTCTGCGCGATCTGCGACCCTGAGAACGCCGCGTCGCGGCGCGTGATGGAAAAATTGGGCATGACGTATCGCGGCGTGGAAACGTGGCATGGCACGTCTGTCACGGCGTACGGCATCGACCGCGCCACCTGGGCGCGTCGTCATGGCGTGCATGCCTGAATGACCACCTTTCACGGCAGTTGCCACTGTGGTTCGGTACGCTATGAGGCCGACATCGACCTGGCCGCTGGCACGGTCAAGTGCGACTGCTCGATCTGCACCAAGCTGCGGTTCTGGGGCTGTGTCATCGCGCCGGCGGCATTTCGCCTGTTGCAGGGCAACGAGATGCTGCGCGACTACCGCTTCGGTGCGCGCCGTGATGGCCACGCGTTTTGCAGCGTGTGCGGCGTCCATGTCTTCACGACCGTCGCGGCGGGACCGTTCGTTGCGGTAACAGTCGCCAGCCTGGACGATCTGCCGGTCGATGCGCTGATGGCGGGTCCGGTGCGCTACATCGACGGGCGTAACGACAACTGGCATACAGCGCCAGCCGAGGTGCGTCACTTGTAGGTGGAGCAGCAGCGCGCAATCAGCGCTCACCAAAAAAAAAGCCACCGCTCCCGGTAACGGGAGCAGCGGCTTTTACACTAACGGATCAAGCGCTTACTTCGCGCCAGAGAGCAGCATTTCGTTGAGGCGCTTCACGAACGACGCCGGATTGCTCAGGCTGCCGCCTTCGGCCAGCATCGCCTGATCGAACAGGATGTGCGACCAGTCGGCAAAGCGTGGGCTCGTCGTGTCTTCGTACTTCAGGCGCTGCACCAGCGGGTGGTCCGGGTTGATCTCGAGGATCGGCTTGGATTCCGGCGCGTCCTGGCCCGCGGCCTTGAGCATGCGCAGCAGGTTGCCCGACAGCTCGTTGTCATCCGCCACCAGGCAGGCCGGCGAATCGGTCAGGCGGAACGTCACGCGTACTTCCTTGGCCTTCTCGCCCAGCGCGCCCTTCATGCTCTCGACCAGTTCCTTGTAACCGGCTTCGGTCTCGGCATGTTCCTTCTTCTCGGCCTCGTCTTCCAGCGCGCCCAGGTCCAGGCCGCCCTTGGCAACCGACACCAGTTCCTTGCCTTCGAACTCGGTGAAGAACGACAGCATCCACTCGTCGACGCGGTCGGTCATCAGGATGACTTCGACGCCCTTCTTGCGGAAGATTTCCAGGTGCGGGCTGTTCTTGCCGGCGTTGTAGTTATCAGCCGTGACGTAATAGATCTTGTCCTGGCCTTCTTTCATGCGGCCGATATAGTCGGTGAACGAGACGGTCTGGGCGTCTGAGTCATTTGCGGTCGACGCAAAGCGCAGCAGCTTGGCGATGCGGTCCTTGTTGGTCGCATCTTCGCCCACGCCCTCCTTGAGCACCTGGCCGAATTCCTTCCAGAAGGTCGCGTACTTGTCCTTGCCGGCTTGCTCTTCCGAGTTCGCCATTTCTTCCAGCATACCCAGCACGCGCTTGGTTGAGCCTTCGCGGATCACGCGCACGTCGCGCGACTCCTGCAGGATTTCACGCGAGACGTTCAGTGGCAGGTCGCTCGAGTCGATCACGCCCTTGATGAAGCGCAGATAGGTCGGCATCAGCTGCTCGGCGTCGTCCATGATGAAGACGCGCTTGACGTACAGCTTGATGCCGCCGCGCTTGTTGCGGTCCCACAGGTCGAACGGCGCGTGCGCTGGCACGTACAGCAGCTGCGTGTATTCGCTGCGGCCCTCGACCCGGTTGTGGGTGTAGGTCAGCGGTTCCTGGAAGTCGTGCGAAACGTGCTTGTAGAACTCGTTGTACTGCTCTTCGGTGATGTCGTTCTTCGAACGTGCCCACAGTGCGCTGGCCTGGTTCACGGTCTCGACGTCGTCCTTCAGGACGGTTTCTTTCTTTTCTTCGTCCCACTCTTCTTTCTGCATCACGATCGGCAGCGAGATGTGGTCGGAGTATTTGCGGATGATCGACTTGAGCTTCCAGGCCGACAGCAGTTCTTCTTCGCCGTCGCGCAGGTGCAGGATCACGTCTGTGCCGCGACCGGCCTTTTCGATCTGTTCGATGCTGTAGTCGCCTTCACCGGCAGACTCCCAGCGCACGCCTTCGGATGCATCCGCGCCTGCGCGGCGGGTTTCGACGGTGATTTTCGACGCGACGATGAAGCCCGAATAGAAGCCCACGCCGAATTGGCCGATCAGCGCCGCGTCCTGCTGCTGGTCGCCGGAGAGCTTGCTGAAGAATTCCTTGGTGCCCGACTTGGCGATGGTGCCCAGGTGCGAGATCACTTCGTCACGGTTCATGCCGATACCGTTGTCCGAGATCGTGATCGTCTTGGCGGCGGCGTCGAACGCCACCTTGATTTTCAGTTCGTGGTCGTTGCCGTACAGGGCGTCGTTGTTGATCGCCTCGAAGCGCAGCTTGTCGGAGGCATCCGACGCGTTCGAGATCAGTTCGCGCAGGAAGATTTCCTTGTTGGAGTACAAGGAGTGAATCATCAGTTGCAGCAGCTGTTTTACTTCAGCCTGAAATCCAAGGGTTTCTTTTTCGGCATGTGCCATCTTGTTCCTCGTTAAAGACAATAGGGGTTGGTCAGACCCGGACGCATATGTGGCCCTGCCGGGGGATTTCAAGAGATATTTTTGATAAGCAATATCGCGCGGCGCCCATGACTCCCGACATGGGTGCCCCCAAAAGCCGGTGATTGGGCAGTGCCGCCGGCTCGACGTACAATACCGGATTCATTCACGCACCCTGGAAATTCCATGACCGTCTACGACAAACTCAAAGAACTGAACATCACGCTGGAAGCGCCAGCCACCCCGGCCGCAGCCTACGTCATGTACGTCCAGACCGGCAACCTCGTGTTCATCTCGGGCCACATCGCCAAGAATGCCGACGGTTCGCCGAACGCCGGCATCCTGGGCCGCGACAAGACCACCGCGGACGGCCAGGCTGCTGCACGCTCGGTCGCCATCGACCTGATCGGCACGCTGCAGGAAGCCGTCGGCGGCGACCTGACCCGCGTCAAGCGCATCGTCAAGCTCATGAGCCTGGTCGCATCGACCCCGGAGTACAACGAACAGCACCTGGTCACGAACGGCGCGTCGGAGCTGATCGGCGAGGTATTTGGCGACGCCGGCAAGCACGCGCGTTCGGCCTTTGGCGTCGCATCGCTGCCGCGTGGCACCTGCGTCGAAATCGAAATGATCGTCGAAGTGGCATAAACACAGCGTTTGTGTGGCAATAACCGGCGCACATTCGCCGGTGTTTCCTTTACTGTCATTACGGGTGGCGCTGACCCGGCGCCGTCCGCCGACAAGAGATCGCCTACCCGGCGTGTTCTATAATGGCCCGGCACGACCGTGCCCCTTCCTGCGAGACAAGTATGAAAATCGAAAACCCCAATCCTATCCAGTGGCAGTTCTCGGAACGCGCCGCGCAGCTGCAAAGCTCCTTCATCCGCGAAATCCTGAAGATCACCCAGCGTCCGGACATCATTTCGTTCGCCGGCGGCCTGCCATCGCCTGCGACCTTCCCGGTCGAGCGCATGAAAGCGGCCTATGACAAGGTGCTGAGCGAGGCCGGCAAAGTGGCGCTGCAATACGGCCCGACCGACGGTTACGCGCCACTGCGCGAATGGATTGCCAATTCGTTGTCGACAGAAGGCTCGACCATCCTGCCGGAACAGATCCTGATGACGTCCGGCTCGCAACAGGCGCTCGACCTGCTCGGCAAGGTGCTGGTCGACGAAGGCAGCCGCGTGCTGGTCGAAACCCCGAGCTACCTGGGCGCGCTGCAGGCGTTCTCGGTGTACCGCCCCGAATTCAAATCGGTCGACACCGACGAACATGGCCTGGTGCCGTCGTCGATCGACGCCGTCGCCAAGGGCGCACGCATGCTGTATTCGCTGCCGAACTTCCAGAACCCGACCGGCCGCAGCCTGTCGCTCGAGCGCCGTCGCGAACTGGTGGAAACCTGCGCACGCCTGGCCATCCCGCTGATCGAGGACGATCCGTACGGTTCGCTGTCGTACCGCGGCGAGCCGATGCCGAAGATGGTCGCGATGAACCCGGACGGCGTCATCTACATGGGCTCGTTCTCGAAGGTGCTCACGCCCGGCATTCGCCTGGGCTATGTGTGCGCCCCGCTGCCGCTGGTGCGCCGCCTCGAGCTGGCCAAGCAGGCCGCCGACCTGCACACCGCGCAGCTCACGCAGATGGTCGTGCATGAAGTCGTCAAGGACGGTTTCCTCGACGAGCACATCCCGACCATCCGCAAGCTGTACAGCGACCAGTGCCAGTGCATGCTCGACGCGATGAAAGAACATTTCCCGACGAGCGTCAGCTGGACCGAACCGGAAGGCGGCATGTTCATCTGGGTCACGCTGCCACAGCAGATCGACGCCATGAAACTGCTCGAGCAGTCGCTGGCCGCCAAAGTGGCCTTCGTGCCGGGCGCGCCGTTCTATGCCAACGATCCGGCGTCGAACACGCTGCGCCTGTCGTTCGTGACGGTGCCGCCGGAACGCATCCGCGAAGGCATCGCCATCCTCGGCAAGCTCATCGCCGGCATGCTGTAATACCCCCAATTGGCCCGCGAATCATTCGCGGGCCAATCACGGTTCAGTTGCATTATTGCAACAACTGTATCGCATAGTGGGTTTCTGGCAAGATCAGTTGTCTGATTACTTCGGATTGCGGTTATGATTTCCGCACACTGATGAGGTCTTTCCGCAATTGATGATGCACCCTGCTCTAGCGCTTGCAGCTCCGGCGCGCCAATCCGCCATTCTGATCGTCGACGACGCCCCCGACAGCGTCGGCCTGTTGCAGGACATGATGCGACAGCAGGGTTACCAGACCTTCGTCGCCGGCACCGGCAAACGCGCGCTCGACATCGCGCTGCGCGTGCAGCCCGACCTGATCCTGCTTGACGTCCGCCTGCCCGACCTCGACGGCCTGGAAATCTGCCGCCGCCTCAAGCGCGCGCCCGACACCGCCCATATTCCCGTCATCTTCATCACCGAATGTGGCGAGACCGATGACGTCGTCGCCGGCTTCGACACTGGCGCCGCCGATTACATCGCCAAACCCGTGCGCATGGCCGAAGTCTGCGCGCGTGTGCGCGCCCAGCTGCGCCTGCGCAGCAGCAGCGACAGCCAGAAACAGCAAGCCGAGCGCCTCCAGCTGGTCGTCGACGGGATGGATGAAGGCCTGATGCTCGTCGACGCAAGCGGGTGCATCGCCTTTGCCAACCCCGCCAGCGAAGGCTTCCTGGCGCAGCCGCGCAGCCTGCTCGTCGGGCGCCCGCTGTGCGACCTGCTCGAGCCGCCGGCGGCCCACGACTACGCCGCCTTCTTCGCCAACCCGTCGGACGAGCATGCTGCTGCACGCTGCCGCGGCACGCGCGAAGTGCTGCTGCGCCAGCCCGACGGCGCACTGCGCGCGATCGACTTGGGCCTGTCGCCGATGGCCGGCGACGAAACCCTGTTCGTGATCCTGCTGCACGACATCACGCACCACAAGCAGTCCGAGACGGCGCTGCAGCATGCCGCGCTGGTCGACCCGCTCACACGCATCGCCAACCGCCGCCACTTCGACGCCTTTCTCGAAAAAGAATGGCAGCGCGCGATCAGGAACGGCCAGCCGCTGTCGCTGATCGTGATCGACGTCGACCATTTCAAGGGCTACAACGACAGCCTGGGCCACGCCGCCGGCGACACCTGCCTGCAGGCGATCGCCGAAGCGCTGCAATCGCATGCGATGCGCCCGACCGATCTGGCGGCGCGCTATGGCGGCGAGGAATTCGTCGTGCTGTTGGCCGATACCAGCGCCGCAAACGCCGCGAGTCTCGGTGAAACGATCCGCGCCCACATCGAGCGTCTGGCCATGCCGAACCCGCGCGCCGAGTGCGCCAGCGTGGTCACGGCCAGTGTGGGCGTGGCCTGCATCGTGCCGACGCTGTTCGACGATCTGCGCTCACTGTTCATCTCGGCCGACCGGGCCATGTACGAGGCCAAGGCGCGCGGGCGCAATCAGGTCGTCATGCTGCAGGCGGGGACGACGCTGGACACCGTGCGCGGCGGCCGCGCGCCCTGAGCCTGCCGGCTACACGGAAGGCGGCACCGCGTGCTGCAACCGCCAGGCCGCGATATACCGTTTTTCCTGCGCCTCCCACTGCGCATCGTCCCACCCCAGCTCTTTCTGACAGATCGCGCGCACCCGGCCCATGAGGGCGGCGCCGCCATCCGTCAGCTGGATGCCCAGGCGCGTGCGGCGCAGCAGCAGGTCGTCGAGGCGGTACACCTGTTCGGCGCGCGCCGCCCAGCGCAGCTCGGCCCACAGCGTGTGCGTGCCCGGAATGCATTCGAGCTCGCCTGCGTGGGCGGCGGAGAGCAGCGCCTTGACGTGCGCGCCGTGGCGGCCCGTCAGCCGGCGCAGCACATTGGGCGGGAGGTCGCGCCGCGCCGGCGCACTGGCGCGCGCAAACACGGCGCCACGCTCGGTGCGCATCTGCCACCCCGGCAACTGGCGCGCCGCTTCGCGCAGCACGTCGCGCGCGGCCAGGCGGAACGTGGTCAGCGTGCCGCCCGCGACCGACACCAGGCCGGGTTCGGACCACACCAGATGCTCGCGCTTGTCGCTGATCGATACGCCGTCGCTGCCGCTGTCGAACACGAGGCGCACGCCGGCAAACGTGGCCAGCACGTCGGCATCGACCAGCGCCAGCGGCGCGAACTGGGCCTGCACGGCCGCCATCAGGTAATCGAATTCGCGGCGCGTGATGCTCGGCTGGGCGTTGACGTCGTCGGCCTGGTCGATGTCGGCCGTGCCCACCAGCGTCACGCCCTCCCACGGAAACGCAAACACGGGACGACCGTCGAGCGGATGCAGCAGGCTGACGGCTTCGGTCAGTGGCAGGCGGTCGGCCGGCAGCAGCAGGTGGCTGCCGCGCAGCCAGCGCAGGCGCGGCGCATTGTCGTTGGCGCCAGCGTTGGCAGGCGCCGGCGGCGCGCCGGTAGCGTCGATCACCAGGCGGGCGCGCACGGCAGTCTCGGCGCCGGTGCGCTCGTCGCGCAGCAAGGCGCCATGCACCTTACCGCCATCGCGCACGAGCGATTGCACCGTCACATAATTGCAGGCCACCGCGCCATGGGTGCGCGCCTCGCCCAGCACGCGCAGCACGAGGCGCGCATCGTCGGTCTTGGCGTCGGTATAGCGGATGCTGCCGGCGCTGCGCGGATCGGGCGCATCCGGCGCCGGTTTGCGCAGCGCGTCCTGGCGCTGCCATTGCGGTTCGCGCCGGCCCGTGAGCAGGTCGACCACGCGCAGCATCGACAGCAGGCCCAGGCGACGCGTGAGGTCGGCGCCATGGTTGGCGAACGCGAATGGCTGCGCATCGACCAGACCGGGCGCTGCGCGCAGCAGCGCCTCGCGCTCGGCCACCGCATCGCGCGTGCGGCGCAGGCTGCCAGCAGCCAGATAGCGCAGGCCGCCATGCATCAGTTTCGACGAGCGGCTCGAGGTGCCGCAGCCAAAGTCGGCCTGCTCGACCAGCAGCGTTTTGAGGCCGCGCCGCGCCGCTTCGAGCAGGACGCCGGCGCCCGTGATGCCGCCGCCGATCACGAGCACGTCCCAATCGCGCGGTGGCGGGAACGTCATCATGGCCGCACCATACAGGCGGTGCGCATGCAGCCGTCGGGGCCGGACCGGCGCAACACCACACATCGCCGGGCATCCAGCGCCCGGGGCCGGTCTTGCAGTCGCACCGCCATTACCTTGTTACTCCAGCCATTCCAACGCTGCATCGATACGCTTCCCGTTATACTGGGCACAAGTTGCCCTTTTTGCCAGACTAGTCAGGGCTTCGCCAACTGTATTGCGCATTCATGCCATCGCCTTGCTCCATCACGCCACACTTGCCCAATCACGCCCGCGTGACTGGCGCCTACCTGCAGGCGCTGCTCGATGCTGCGCTCGCACGCGGTGTGACGCGCGACGCGCTTGCTGACGCCGTTGGCCTTGCCGCGGATGCACTCGAGCCGCTCCCCGCCACCCTGCCGACAGCACGCTACATCGCCCTGCTCGATGCTGGCGCGCGACTGGCAAACGATCCGTTTTTCGGCCTGCATGTCGGTGAACAGGTGCGGCCCGCAACCTACAGCGCATACGGCCTGCTGCTACTGGCCTGCAGCAGTTTCGGCCATGCGATGGCGCTGACCCAGCGCTATGAATCGCTCGCGCATGACCTGGGCCGCAGCCGGCTGGGGATCGAAGGCCCGCAGGCACAGTATGAATGGATTAGCCGCTATCCGGACGCTACGCGTCACCTGGCCGAAAGCGTGTATGCCGGCATTGCCGTGTTCGGCAGTTGGATGGCAGGCCGACCGCTGACACCTCAGGCGATGCGCTTCCGGCACGCCGATCCCGGCCACGGCCACGACGAATACCGGCGCGTGCTGGGCAGTGTGCCCACCTTCGACGCGCCGCGCCACTGCGCTGCCTTCGACGTGGCGCTACTCGACATGCCAGTGCCGAACGCCGACCCCAGCCTTTATCCGGTACTCCACCAGCATGCCGAGGGACTGCTGGCGCAGCGCGCCAAGGGTGTTGACGGCATCGTGGCGCTGGTGACGGCTGCGCTGACGCAACGGCTGCCCGATGGCCAGGCACGCCTGGCGCCGGTGGCGGCAGAACTGGGATTGTCGGTGCGCACATTGCAGCGCAAGCTGGCCGACGCCGGCTCGAGCTTCCAGCAGGTGCTCGATGGCGTGCGCTTCGCTCTTGCGCAGGACTATTTGCGGCGGCGCGAGCTGGGGCTGGCCGACGTCGCTTTTTTGCTGGGATTTCAGGACCAGAGCGCGTTCACGCACGCGTTTCGCGAGTGGAGCGGGGTCAATCCCGGCGCATGGCGCACGCAGGCTGCGGTGGCACGGCCATTGGCGGCTCCAACAGCGTGATCGGGTGGCGGCCGGCGCAGATCCTGGTCAGGCGGCTTGGCATCGTCGCCACCAGGTCGGTTCCGACGATGGTATGGACCATCAATTCAACGTCGGGCGACATTACTCGCAATCGCAGCTCGATCTCGTGCTGGCGGCAAAACGCTCGTCGAGCGATGACTGGCGAAACGCGCCGGACAGGAGCGTGACGTGGCCACACCAGCTACAGCATCTGCTACCATGCCTCTACGCCCGACGCACAAGAGGCGGACTCGCGCGCCGACCATATGGGATTCAAGACGGTCCACGGTGCCACGAACGTCATGGCGACCGTGCTGCCATGAACGTGCTATTCGCCAGAATCAGGGAAATCGCCACCGCTCTGGTACCGGCATGGGCTCGCCAAACAGTCCTACCCTGTCTTTGGCCCGTGTACCGCTTTTGAACATCTGGGCCATATCTGTGAGCATGGCACGATTGCTCGCGACATAGTCATGCCCCATAAAATTGGTCCTGAGTACGGATGCATCGACAAAATCGACACCATCGATCTTGCCGACGATAGCGTCCGGATGTCCAAGTCGCAGACGCGTCATTCTCAGGCGAGTGTGATAAGCAACCGACGCCTTCAGTGCCCTGTCATGCCTCGACGAATAGATCGTAACGGGCATTTTTAATTCACTGAACCTTGGAGCAATCTCTTTTCTGAATACGTCCGGATCAATATCGGGGGCGGCCAGAACAACCTGAGTGAACTTCGTGCTCAAGTCGCTGCGATTGGCAAACAGCGATTTCAGCGCGTTGGTCGTGACCAAATTACCCATGCTGTGCGCTATCACGAAGATTTGTTTTGCGTCGGAGCGCTCGGCAAAATCACGGAAGAATGCCTCAAGATGGGTAATGGACGCGTTCGCGTTTTTCAGGTCTCGTCCGTAGCCTGTAATTTTCGCAGTCGACGGCCAGCTGTACATCACTGGAACGACTGGCAAATTGAGGTCAACTGCAATCTGGCCGGTCCGCCGCGCCGCGTCGTCAAACGAGTTGTTATATCCGTGGATATAAATAAAGGCCGCTTTCGCCGGCGTGCTGAAAGTGGCCCCGGAGACATTCGAGAAGAACTGCGCCGCCGTCATCGCCCGCAACGGATGCAGGAGCACGTACTTCCGCTCTTTATTGCTGGTGGATTCGTCATACCATGGCATGAGCGGAACCGTGCCCAATACCCTCTTGGTTGGCAAGCTCACCACGACCGAGCCGTATGACAGTGACGCTGCAGGATCGGCGGGCTTCGCACTGAACGTTCTGCCGGAGCGGGTGCGATCGGTGGCGTAATATACCTGGGTCAGTAGCACACCATCGGCTGGCAGAATGAATGATTTTACTTGCGCTGGTGCCGGCGCCGCTATCGTTTGGACCGGGTTTGTTTCCCGGACTTCTGCAACCGGTGCAGCCGCCGGCACAGGCTCTGGGGGAGGTTCCATTACCGGCGCCGGTGCTGCCACGGGTCGGTCAGGATATTCAGCGGGTGATGTCGCGCATCCGGCAATCAGCATTGCCGCAAATGCCTGCAACATCAGACTACGAAACATCCTCGATCCGTACCCGTTTTCCAACGGACGATTCGTGACCATATCTTCCTCTCGAAGTGGAAAGCAGTGATCTTTCAGGGAAAAGGTAATCCGGCGCGCTGTGTAAATATACCAATATTTACACAGTCGTAAATACAATAGTTAGTTGCGTCGTACAGATGAGACACGAATCACCGGGTGAGCAGCAAGCCTGCGCAGCGGCGTCAGCGTGCGGCGTCGCGGCCTGCTCCCCGGCCGCGTCCCAGCACGCGCAGCGTGTCGTCGACCACCGGCACAATCCCTAGCACGCACAGGAACGCGGCCAGCGGAATCGTCGACAGGTAGCCCAGGTGCTTGAAGCCCAGCGCACCGGCCACGCCGCCGATGCAGAATGCGGCCAGCAGCGCCACCATCAGGGCCAGGCGGCCCAGGTTGGCCGAGACCTTCGGCTGGCGCAGGCCGCCATCGCGGTTCCAGTACGCCAGCTTGCCCAGCTCGATGCCGATATCGGTGACGATGCCGGTCATGTGGGTGGTGCGGATTTCGGCGTGCGAGACCTTGGTGATGACGGCGTTCTGCAAGCCCATCATGAAACACAGCAACATCACGGTCAGCGGGATGAACAGCGCATCGATGTCATTGAGCCGTGCGCCCAGGATGCCGAACACCAGCAGCAGGATCGCCTCGAGCACCAACGGCAGCGCGAAGCCGCTGTGCAGGCCCTGGCGCCGCACGAGATTGACGAGAATCGCGGTGCTGGCCGCGCCCAGCATGAAGCTGAACAAGGCGCCCAGCGCCGAGAGCACCAGATCGGTCTGGCCGAGCACCAGATGGTCGGCCGCACCCGAGACGATGCCGGTCATGTGCGACGTGTACTCGCGCACTGCCAGAAAGCCGCCTGCATTGATGGCGCCTGCAACAAAGGCCAGCGCCACGCCCAGGTGGCGGTTGGCGCCCGGCGTGCGGGCGTGTCCAGTCAGGCTGCGCGCGTAATTGATCGGCACGGAAAATCGACTTTCGGCGTGGACATTACAGGTGGGTATTGACGTCAGATGTTACCGCAAATCACTTTAGGTGTATGCGCCGTGGCGGCGATTCCTGGCGCTATAATGAAAAATTAGCCAAAAGCACACACTGGTATCGCCGTGAACCCCCATCTCGACAAACTCCATTCCTACCCGTTCGAAAAACTGCGCCAGTTGTTTGCCGGCGTCACACCGAACCCGGACTACACGCCCATCAGTCTTGGCATCGGCGAGCCGAAGCATCCGACGCCCGCGTTCATCGAGAAAGCGCTGATGCATGCGGTATCGGGCCTGGCCAGTTATCCGAGCACGATCGGCAGTGAGCCCTTGCGTACGGCGATTGCCGGCTGGCTCGAGCGACGCTACGGCTTGCCGGCGCTCGACGCGGCCACGATGGTGCTGCCGGTGAACGGCTCACGTGAGGCGCTGTTTGCCATCGCGCAGTGCACGATCGACGCGTCCAGGCCCGATCCGCTGGTGGTGTGCCCGAACCCGTTCTACCAGATCTACGAGGGCGCGGCCTACCTGGCCGGCGCGGCGCCGTGGTTTGTTAACTCGGAACCGGGCCGCAATTTTGCGCCCGACTACGCGAGCGTGCCAGACGATGTCTGGCCGCGCGTGCAGCTGATGTATGTCTGCTCGCCCGGCAACCCGACCGGCGCCACGCTCACGCTGGACGACTGGCGCGACCTGTTCGCGCTGTCGGACCGCTGGGGCTTTTTGATTGCGGCCGACGAATGCTATTCCGAGATCTATACGGGCAGCACGCCCCCGCTGGGCGCGCTGGAAGCCGCGCACCAGCTGGGCCGCAGCAGCGGCGAGCAGCCCTACCGCAACCTGATCGTGTTCTCGAGCCTGTCGAAGCGCTCGAACGTGCCGGGTATGCGCTCGGGCTTCGTGGCGGGCGATCCGGTGGCGATGAAGCGCTTCCTGCTGTACCGCACCTACTGCGGCGGCGCGATGTCGCCACCAGTGCAGGCGGCGTCGATCGCGGCCTGGAACGACGAGCAGCACGTGCAGGATAACCGCACGCTGTACAAAGAAAAATTCCATCTGATTACGCCGCTGCTCAAGCAGGTGATGGACGTCGAACTGCCTGACGCCGGCTTTTATCTGTGGGCCGACGTGCGCCGTACCGGGCTGTCGGATGTCGACTTCGCACGGCGCCTGTACGCCGACTATAATGTCACGGTCCTTCCGGGCAGCTACCTGGCGCGCGATGCGCACGGGCAGAACCCGGGCCAGGACCGCATCCGCATGGCCCTGGTGGCCAGCGTCGACGAAGGACTGGAAGCGGCCAACCGCATCGTCCAGTTCTGCCAGGGCCTCGCCTGACGCCTCTGCACCCTTGAAATCATTCCAACCAAGAACAGCACCATGACCCAACAACTCCAGAACATCATCGACACCGCCTGGGAACAGCGCGCCGACATCAGCCCGAACAGCGCCAGCGCCGAACTGCGTGATGCAGTTGCCCACGTGCTCGCGGGCCTCGACGACGGCAGCCTGCGCGTCGCGCAGAAGGACACCGGCACCTGGGTCGTGAACCAGTGGCTCAAAAAGGCCGTGCTGCTGTCGTTCCGCCTCGAGAACAACGTGCCGGTCGTCTCGGGCGACATCCAGTTCTACGACAAGGTCCCGACCAAGTTCGCCGACTACACGCCTGAAGACTTCGCACGCGGCGGTTTCCGTGTGGTGCCACCGGCAGTCGCACGTCGCGGCAGCTTCATCGGCAAGAACGTCGTCCTGATGCCGTCGTACGTCAACATCGGCGCCTACGTCGACGAAGGCACGATGGTCGATACCTGGGCCACGGTCGGTTCGTGCGCGCAGATCGGCAAGAACGTCCACCTGTCGGGCGGCGTCGGTATCGGCGGCGTGCTCGAGCCAATGCAGGCCAACCCGACCATTATCGAAGACAACTGCTTCATCGGCGCGCGTTCCGAGATCGTCGAAGGCGTCATCGTCGAAGAAAACTCGGTGATCTCGATGGGCGTGTACATCGGCCAGTCGACCAAGATCTATGACCGCGCCACCGGCGAAGTGTCGTACGGCCGCGTGCCATCGGGTTCGGTTGTCGTCTCGGGCAGCCTGCCGTCCGCCGATGGCAAGTACAGCCTGTACTGCGCCGTGATCGTCAAGCGCGTCGATGCACAGACGCGCTCGAAGACGGCCATCAACGACCTGCTGCGCGGCGACTGATTGCGCAGGTAGCAGGACCAGCCGGTCGAACGGGTGACATGACTACCTGTTCGACCGGCTTTTGTAATTTCCCCGATTGACGGAGACGATGCGATGGCCATGGACCGCCTGTTTCAGCTGATGAAAGAGAAGAACGCGTCCGACATGTTCTTCGCCGTGAACTCCCCGGTGCACATCAAGATCAACGGTGCGCTCATCCCCATCAACCAGCATCGCCTCGAACCCGAGAACATCCTGTCGCTGCTGTCCGAAATCGCGACACCAGAACAGATCGACGAACTCCAGCGCGACAATGAATTGAACATGGGCGTGTCGGTCGCGAATGTGGGCCGGTTCCGCCTGTCGGCGTTTCGCCAGCGCGGCTCGATCTCGGCCGTGTTCCGCTTCATCCCGGCGACCATCCCGCCGCTGGCCGAGCTGGGCCTGCCACCCGTGCTGGCCGAGCTGATCATGGAAAAGCGCGGCCTGATGCTGGTCGTGGGCGCTACCGGCTCGGGCAAGTCGACCACCATCGCATCGATGCTCGACCATCGCAACGACCTGCGCACCGGGCATATCCTGACGCTGGAAGACCCGATCGAATACCTCTTCAAGAACAAGAAATCGATCGTCAACCAGCGCGAGATCGGCAGTGACACGCATGACTTCGGCATCGCGCTGAAGAACTCGATGCGCCAGGCGCCCGACTGCATCCTCATCGGCGAAATCCGCGACCGCGAAACGATGCAGGCCGCGCTGGCCTATGCGCAGTCCGGCCACCTGGTGCTGGCCACGCTGCACGCCAACAACAGCTACAACGCGCTCAACCGGATCATCAGCTTCTACCCGCTGGAAAATCGCAACGCGCTGCTGCAAGACCTGGCATCGAGCATCAAGGCCATCGTCTCGCAGCGGCTCGTCAAGGCCGCTGCCGGCGGTGCGCGCCGCGCCGCGGTCGAAGTCATGCTGAACACCCGCTACATCGCCGACCTGATCGAACAGGGCGAAATCAGCCAGATCAAGGAAGCGATGGACAAGAGCCTGTCGGCCGGCTCGCAATCGTTCGAAGGCGCCCTGTTCCACCTGATCAAGGAAGGCCACGTGACGCAGGACGAAGGCCTGGCCAACGCCGACTCGGCCACCAACCTGCTCTGGCTGCTCAACAACGGGCCCGATAGCCAGATCCAGCAGCAGCTGGACGACAAGGCCAGCGAGCCCAAGGGCGGCGCGTCGTTTACCGAGTTCACGCTCAATTCGTAAGAACGAACCGTCAAAAACTCCCAAATGCCATGCCTGGTTTTACCAAATCAGCATTAGACTTGCTCTCAATTGAAATACTTACTACCTCTGTTGTTGAACGCGCGCATGGTGCCCTCCAATACATCAACAACTCGGGTGTTAATTTTTGGATTTTCGATGGCACCGGAAATGTAAGTTATTTTTGAATCATTTCTCCTATCAAATATCGACCATATAATTTGTTCGGCATCGCATACAACAGCCAAATTAGGATTATGCGTTACCATGATTATCTGACGCGTTTTTTTAGCCTCTGTGAGAACAGGAACCAAAAGGTTAACCACTGTTTCGTTATCAAGATTTTCTTCAGGCTGATCCAAAATTATTGGTAACGAATCCTTATCCACCAGAAGGTAGAATATTAAAAGTAAAGCACCTCGCTGACCTGGTGATAGCTGCTCAATTTGCGTCTGCTGGAAAACCAATGAATACCTCGGCTCTAAATAAGCAAGCCCAAATATCAAGTCATAGACTTCATGAGCAAGTCGATCTTTTCTAAGCAGACTCCTGATTCCGGTTCCCTTTCCTGCATGGGCGGCCCTTTGTAATTTTTCATCAAGCGACTTGACAAAACTGCGCGCCCCGGTAACATCATCAAAATCACTATCTTCCATCAGCTTTCTCACGAGGGCAATACTTTCATCCTCACCTCTAAACTCCCCAGAGCTCTGCTTTATTAAGCTGAAGAGCGGAGAAGCGAGGAGCTCTACTGAGCCTCCAAGTATTGCCTGAAATTCCAATTTGTATTCGTCACGTATCAACTTATTTGACCTAATCAATTCTTGCACCGGGCGGAATAGGTTTTTTCTAGCTTCACGTTGTTGAGCAAGAGCTCCATATATTTCACTAGAGATATCAACGCGCTTACTTTTCTTCGTGAGTAATTTTGCAGGCAACTCTTCAAGCTGCCTGAGACGCTCATTAACGCCCTCTAAGGTATCTGGAGACTCAGCATTGCCTTGAAGAACGGACAACTGAAACTTCCATTCATTCATTGCTTGCATATAATTTTGATAGGCCTGCTGTGGCGCCCCAAGTTGATCACGCACTCGCCCCTTTGTAAGAACTAGCTCAGAATTTACATGGAAACGGTCGCTAGAACTACGCTCCAGCTCAACCTGCTCGAATGAAATTTTTTCTGCCAAATCAAACAGGGGAGTTTTATCAAATTTTATTGAAACTATACTCTCAATATTTATTTCCACCGACTCCATTTCAATCATAGTTTCCTCAACAAACTGACGGAAATTGTTTTCGAGTATTTCTACACGCTCTTGAATATTACTCAGCGCTTTTTTCTTTCGAGCCAAAGTCCCACTTTTTAAAATCCCGAGACTGTTTAGGTTTTCATTTTCTTTCAATCTGAAATCAATTGCATTAAGCTCAGCCATCAATTCTGATTGCCTTAAAGAAACTACCTCGCTTGGCTTCGAAACTTCTATTGGCCTCAATTTCTCGTGTTCCAATATTTGACGTTCTTTAAATTTCTTCTGCTCCAATAACCAATCTTTTACTTCAGATTGCAGTTCGTCCTCCAGATTAACAATCTCCTGATTGATTTGCCGAAGATTCTTCCTTCCCTCTTCCAGTTTTTGCCTAAATCCCTTTTCTTGCTGAATAACCAATTGATCAAAGTCTAAAGCTCCCAATCTTACGGAGTCATCTGCGTGCGCAAATATAACTGCACGCAATTCTTTTTCGAAAGCATCGGATGTTCCAGAGATGTGACCGTTACAAAGATCTTCGAAGTGACCCTGAGGGATATAGCGGATAAGTTCAACTTTATCTTCCGGAGAATTTTCGTTAAGATTTCTAGGGTTTGCGCTACCATCCAGCCAAGTTAGTGTGGCATCAAAATGTTTTGCTGGATCTCCTGACCTTCCTCGAAAACGGTCTCTTTTCAAAAATGAAAAATGATTGCTTTGCTTCGAGTTTCCCGTGAGCGCAATGACATCGGCAAGAGCACTTTTCCCGCTTCCTTTATTTCCAATAATTGCTACTAAATCTGGGTTTAATGGCAACTTTACGCCGTCCAGCCAAGCTCCGACGGGCGCACTGGTATTTTTCACAATTTCTATTGTGTCGATAAATGATGTTTTTCCTCGCTGAACTGCTGCTACTTTAGGCGGAACTTCCCCAATGAAAGAACGCTTTGCAGGTTCCATTATCGCTTGGAGTAGGCCTTGGAACGTTGGATCAGCTTTTATCCAAGTTGCTTTATTTGAAGGAAAGTCGCCATACCCACGCTTGTCGTCGTCTCCTTGCGTTCCGCTAAACCGATGCGCATCACTACCTGCAACAACCAATCGGGGAATATTATCTAGCCCATTTTGAAAATTCTTTATATACCCTTTATTTTTTTCGGTCACTTCGCCGATGAAGCAATCTCGCAACGCAGAATCTCTAGATTCAAAAATAGGCGAAGATTTAAATAATCCAATGAAATATGCATAGTTATCCTTCCATTTTACGTCACTCAATCCGTCACTAGTGTCAAAAGGCATAAATCCAATTGCTTGATTATCAGGAACGCAGCGAATTGCTTTTTTATAACTATCGACATTTATCTCTGCCAACATTGAGCCTGCATGTAGTGCAATAATTTCATCCGAATCGACTTCCCCCTTCTTTAGTCCATGTTTTTCTAAAAGGTCACTACCAACTCTTCGAGCAAGACAAATTAGACAATCATTGGAGAGCGGACGATCTTCGATTTCAACTTTAAGTCCAGCTTGAAAATCTAATAGTACTTGGTCAGACACGAGGTCAGAAAAGACAACATGTGCATTTAGGCGCCCAACCATTGGCGCCATTAACCGAAGTTCAATCCCAGGGAACACAGTTTTTAATAATTTTGGCGCATCAGGATCTTTAAGCCTTCTCTTTAAAGCAAACCAACCTTCAAAAGTCCAATAATCCATAATTGCAAATACCGTTGGCTTTGCCGCATTGAGCGCATTGATCATTGCATCAACTAAGCGACGGTTTTTCTCAGAACCAATTTCTGAGTCAAATCGCTCCCCAGTCCAGTGAAACGACGCGGGAGTATGAATGTGTAAGTCCCACTGCCTCCATTCTGCGCCTCGCTCATACTTCGATCCCGCGTGAGTCATTGCATTGCCTCCAAGTGATTAATATTTATGAAGTGATTCTCTATGAAAGTCAAAAGACTAGCAATACTCTTAGTAATTTTTTTAAGCTCTCAAGTATGCTATCCTCATATTTCACGCAGATTCTAGCTGCGTGTAGTATCTTCGACCATAACCCAAAGGGTTTAATTGATTGATTTCGCTATGAAAATACAGATCTACGGCATCCCCAATTGCGACACCGTGAAAAAAGCCCGCACCTGGCTGCAGGATCACGGCATCGACTTCACGTTCCACGACTTAAAGAAGCAGGGGCTCACGCCTGAACTGGTGAAGGCCTGGCTGCAAGACCTCGACTGGACCACTCTGGTCAACCGCAAGGGCACCACCTGGCGCAACCTGCCGGACGAACGCAAGGCGGCCATCGTCGATGCAGACAGCGCCATGGCGCTGATGCTCGAGAACCCGTCGGTCATCAAGCGCCCGGTCTTGCAAGGCGCCGGACCAGTGACGGTCGGTTTTTCACCGGCTGCATTTGAAGAAAAATTCGGGGCAGCAGCATGAGGCCATCACGCACCCTGCTGCTCACTGAAGAGCTGATCGCACTCGACTCGATCACGCCCCAGGACAAGGGTTGCCAGCAGCGCCTGATCGAGCTGCTGGCGCCGCTGGGCTTCGTGTGCGAAACGATCGTCTCGAACGGCGTGACCAATCTGTGGGCCCGCAAGGGCGAGAATGCGCCGCTGTTCGTGTTTGCCGGCCATACCGACGTGGTCCCGGCCGGTCCGCTGCACCAGTGGACCTCCGAGCCGTTCATGCCGACGCAGCGCGACGGCAAGCTGTTCGGGCGCGGCGCCTCCGACATGAAGACGTCGATCGCGGCGATGGTCGTCGCGTGCGAAGAGTTCATTGCCGCCTATCCTGACCATCGCGGCTCGATCGCCTTGTTGATCACGAGCGACGAAGAAGGCCCGGCGGTCGACGGCACCGCCATCGTCTGCGACCTGCTCGAAGAACGGGGCGTCGCGCCCGACTATTGCCTGGTGGGCGAGCCGACTTCGAACCATGTGCTGGGCGACACGATCAAGAATGGCCGTCGCGGTTCGCTCTCGGGCCACCTGACCGTCAACGGCGTCCAGGGCCACATCGCCTACCCGCAACTGGCGCGCAACCCGATCCACCAGGCCGCGCCGGCACTGGCCGAACTGACGCAAGAGGTCTGGGACGAAGGCAACGAGTACTACGCGCCCACCAGCTGGCAAGTCTCGAACATCGCCGCCGGCACCGGCGCCAACAACGTGATCCCGGGCAGCGTGAGCCTGGAGTTTAACTTCCGCTTCTCGACTGCCAGCACGGCCGAAGGCCTGCAGGCGCGCGTGCATGCGATCCTCGACCGCCATGGCCTGGACTACGATCTGGACTGGACCTTGTCTGGCCTGCCCTTCCTGACCGAGAAAGGCACGCTGTCGGACGCCGTCTGCACCGCGATCAGCGACGAACTGGGCGTGCATACCGAATTATCGACCTCGGGCGGGACCTCGGATGGCCGCTTCATCGCCCGCATCTGCCCTCAGGTGATAGAATTCGGCCCACCGAACGCCAGCATTCACAAAATCGACGAGCACATCGAACTGCGCTACATCGATCCCCTGAAGAATATCTATCGCCGTACGCTCCAGCGCCTGCTGGCCGCTTGAAGCCTTACAACCCATCATCCAGGCCATGACCACCACCTCATTCTCCACGCCGCGCGACCTGCTGCGCTATGCGATCACCCGTTTCAACGGTGCCAAGCTGTTCTTCGGCCACGGCAGCGTCGAAGCGTTCGACGAAGCCGCCTACCTGATCCTGCACACCCTGAAGCTGCCGCTCGACCGCCTGGAGCCGTTCCTCGACGCCAAGCTGCTGGACGACGAAGTACTGCAGGTGCTGGCCGTGATCGAACGCCGCGTGACCGAGCGCGTGCCGGCCGCCTACATCACCAAAGAGGCATGGCTGGGCGAATACCGCTTCTATGTCGACGAACGCGTGCTGGTGCCGCGCTCGTTCATCGCCGAGCTGATTCCGCAGCAGTTCAGCCCATGGCTGGTGGACCCGGATGGCGTGGAAAACGTGCTCGAACTGTGCACCGGCAGCGGTTGCCTGGCGATCATGATGGCCGATACGTTTGCCAACGCGGTAGTCGATGCGATCGACATCTCGAAGGATGCGCTGGCCGTGGCCGAAACGAATATCCGCGAATACAAACTCGAAGGGCGCGTGAACCCGATCGAATCGGACCTGTACGAGAACGTGCCGTTCAAGAAGTACGACCTGATCATCACCAACCCGCCGTACGTGAACGCAGAATCGATGCGCACGCTGCCGCAGGAATACATGGTCGAGCCGCAGATCGCGCTGGCCGGCGGCGAAGACGGCATGGACCTGGTGCGCAAGATCATCGCCGGCGCCGCCGAGCGCCTGACGCCGGAAGGCATCCTGGTGGTCGAAATCGGCAACGAGCGTGAATACGCCGAAGCCGCGTTTGGCCACCTGGGCCTGACCTGGCTGACCACCAGCATCGGCGACGACGCCGTGTTCCTGCTGACGGCCGAACAGCTGCAAAACGCCCCATAACACCCCTGCCGCCATTGATCGTAGGGTGGTCGGCTACGCCGACCACGCGGTGATCGATAACAGCAAGATCATCCGGCACGAAACCGGAACCAGTAACCATCACAGCAAGACCATCCGGCCCCAGACCGGCACCTCTAACTATCACCGCGTGGGCGGCACAGCCGCCCACCCTACACGAAGCGACACCATGATCCGTATCCAGAACGTCAGCCTGATGCGCGGCACCAAGCCGCTGCTCGTCGATGCCGACCTGACCCTCAACCCGGGCGACAAGATCGGCCTGATCGGCGCCAACGGCGCCGGCAAATCGAGCCTGTTCGGCATGCTCCGTAACGAGCTGCACCCGGACCAGGGCCAGATCGACTTCCCGGCCAAATGGCGCATGGCATACGTGGCGCAAGAGACGCCAGCGCTGGACCGCGCGGCGCTCGATTACGCGATCGACGGCGACGTCGGCCTGCGCAAGCTCCAGGCCGAGCTGGAAGAACTGGAATCGCACCCGGACGTCGACGCCCACGGCATGCGCCTGGGCGAGCTGCACGGCATGCTGGCCGATGCCGATGGCTACACGGTGCAGTCGCGCGGCGAACAGCTGCTGCTGGGCCTGGGCTTTTCGCTGGCGCAGATGAACCAGCCGGTGGCGAGCTTCTCGGGCGGCTGGCGCATGCGCCTGAACCTGGCGCAGGCGCTGATGTGCCCGTCCGACCTCTTGCTGCTCGATGAACCGACCAACCACCTGGATCTGGATGCGATCATCTGGCTCGAAGACTGGCTCAAGCGCTACACGGGCACCCTGATCATCATTTCCCACGATCGCGACTTCCTCGACGAAGTCGTCAACGTGATCGTGCACATCGACGAGCGCAAGCTGAAGCGCTACACGGCCAACTACTCGGGCTTCGAGCGCCAGCGCGCCGCCCAGATGATCCTGGCCGCCGGCGCACTCGAGAAGCAACAGCGCCAGCGCGCCCACCTCGAGTCGTTCGTCAACCGCTTCAAGGCGCAGGCCTCCAAGGCACGCCAGGCCCAGAGCCGCATGAAGGCCCTGGCCAAGATGGAAGAGCTGGCGCCGCTGCGCGCCGCGGCCGAGTTCTCGTTCGACTTCCGCGAGCCGCTGTCGGCCCCGAATCCGCTGCTGGTGCTCGACAAAGTCGATGCCGGCTACTTCCTGCTCGACGAGCACGGCGACAAGGTCGGCAAGAAAACCATCGTCAACCACATTGACTTTTCGCTGACCATCGGCCAGCGCATTGGCCTGTTGGGTGTGAACGGCGCCGGTAAATCGACGCTGATCAAGACCATCGCCGGCGAGCTGATGCCGCTGACCGGCGAAGCGACCATTGGTAAAGGCCTGTCGATCGGCTACTTCGCCCAGCACCAGGTCGAGATGCTGCGCCACGATGAATCGCCGCTGTGGCACCTGGCCAAGATCGCGCCGACGGTGCGCGAGCAGGAACTGCGCAACTTCCTGGGCAGCTTCAACTTCCCGGGCGATATGGTGACCAGCTCGATCAAGCCGTTCTCGGGCGGCGAGAAGGCGCGCCTGGCGCTGGCCCTGATCGTCTGGCAGCGCCCTAACCTGCTGCTGCTCGATGAACCGACCAACCACCTGGACCTGGAAACACGCGAGGCGCTGACGATGGCGCTGGCGCAGTTCGAAGGCACGCTGATCGTCGTGTCCCATGATCGCCACCTGCTGCGCGCGACGACCGATGAATTCATCATCGTCGCCGACGGTCGTCTGCAACCATTTGACGGCGACCTGGACGACTACAAGGACTGGCTGTTCAAGACCAAGCTGGGCAAAGGCACCGACATCCTGCCGCTGGCCAAGGCCGCTGCGCCCGTCGCGCCGGTGCCGAGCGCCACGCCGGCCGAGCGCAAGGAACAAAAGCGCCTGGGCGCCGAAGAACGCCAGCGCAACGCCGCGCAGCGCAAACCGATCGAGAACAAGGTCAAGCGTCTGGACGAGCAGATGGCCAAGCTGCAGGCCAAGA
Source organism: Massilia aurea (assembly GCF_024753205.1). Taxonomy (GTDB): domain Bacteria; phylum Pseudomonadota; class Gammaproteobacteria; order Burkholderiales; family Burkholderiaceae_D; genus Telluria; species Telluria aurea. The sequence goes on from NZ_JANUGZ010000001.1 coordinate 939,778, forward strand.
AGGCCACGATCGATGCCGCCCTGCTCGACCCGACGATCTACGATGCGCAGAACAAGGATCGCCTCAAGACGCTGGTGGCCGACCAGGCATTCGTGGCGCGCGATCTGGAAACGTTCGAGATGGAGTGGCTGGAATTGCAGGAACAGCTGGAAGCGCTGGCGTAAGCTGGCAGTACCACGCCGTCAGGCGGCCCGGAGCGGCCGCCGCGGCGACAACGACATCAGGCCATCGATGTCGATCAACACGACGCACCGGCCGTCGATGCGGGCAATGCCGATCAGGTAACTGGCGCCTGCTTCGCCCGGGACGGTTTGCACGGCCTCCGGGCGCACGTGCACGATGCCCGTCACTCCTTCCACCACCATTCCCACCAGGCCGCTCGACAGGCGCAGGATGATCACGTCGGTGTCCGGGTGCACCACACCGCCGTGCGCATCCACTACTTGGGTAGCAGTGGTACGCATGTCGATCACTGGCAGGATCACGCCATGCGACAGCGCCACGCCGCCGATGATGTCGCCGTCTTCGGCGAAGCGTTCGAGGGACTTGAGCAGTTTGAGTTCTTGCACGCGCGCGCAATCGAGTCCGTACTCCTGCCCGTCGAGCATGAAGCTGAGGTAATCCCGGGGTGCGCCAGACCGTGGCGCGCGCGATGTGGTGTGCATGGTGGATCCTTCGTCAGTCCGACCACCATCGTATGCCTGCCTCCCGGCCTGATGTTGACTACCATCAATTCAGACTGGCCGCTCCCCGGGCGTGGGGGATCACCCCATGGAGGTCGCGGATGCGGAATCCCAGGCCCAGGCGCCCTCGCGGCCGGCATGCAGCAATTCGGTGCCGATGGCGTCGCGCAGGCGCAGCCGGATGTCGCGCGGCCCCTGGTCCCAGATGCAGCCAAGGTCCGGTTCGTACGGCAACGCGCGTACCTGCACCTCGCCGGCGATGGCCTCGAGCGCGATCTGCGCCGCGCCGACGCGGTCGTAGCGCTGCGCTTCCAGGCGACCCAGCACCGCCATCCCCGACTGTCGTTCGGCGTCGAGCTTTTTTGCTTCGTCCGACAGGCGGCCAAGCTCCTTGAGCGCCGGCCCCGCGGCATCCGTCATGCGCTGGAATTGCGGTACCTGCTCGGGCTTGAGCACCAGGTCGCCGCTACGGATGCGCGGCGCGATCTTCAGGTAGGTGCTCAGGTGCGGCTGGGCCGTCAGCGTCTCGATCGATGCGCGGTGGCGCGCCGCGAGCTGGCCGAACTGGCCGATGCGCTCGCGCACCTGGGCCATCGCATCGTCGATGCGCGCGCAATCGGGCCGCAGCAGATACACCAGCATCTCGCCCTGCTTCCACGGCGCGGCGTGGCCGATCCTGACGCGCCGGCCGGCAATCGCGCTACCTTCGGCGTGCGTGACCTCGACGTCGTCGCCCATGATTTCGCAATTGATCGCGGTGTCGACCCGGATGCGGGCACCGGAAATCACGCAGTTCTCGGCCCGTCCCAGCACCACGTCGCCCCGGGCCGCCTGAATTGTCGCGCTGGAGGCCACGCCCAGCACGCGCACGCCGCCGTTCATGTTGCGCGCGCTGCCGCCAACCAGATTGCGCTCCAGGCGGATGGCGCCGCCGCGCGAGAGCACGTGGCCATACACGTTCGCATGCACGGTGATGCTGTCGCCTTCGATGGTGCGCTGCTCCTGGACTTCGCCGAATTCTTCGTAGTCGCCGCTCAGGTTCAGGTTGCCGGTGGTCCTGGCGCTGACGCCATCGCGGCTGACGATCTTGTCGGAGATGGCGATGCGGCTGCTGTCCGGGTCGACATTTAAAAAGCCGTCGCGGCGCGCGATCAAAAATTCACCGGCGGAGACGATGTCGATGCCGGTGCCTTCTCCGGCGTACGCGGCCAGGTCGAGGTCCGCCCCGATCTGGGCCAGAAGGGGGATGCCGGTCAGCTCAAAACCCGGGGTGCCCGCCGTGCGTGGCACCTTGCGCAGCAGGCGCGTCCCCATGCGCACTTGCGGGAAGCGGTTCTGGAAGCTCATGAGGTCGAGCTTGCCATTGGCCAGCTGGAGCGGCGCATTGCTGCGGTGCAGTTCGCTCGTGACTTCTTCGACGCGCGCGGCGTCGCCATCGACGGGCGCCAGGCGGCGCGCCACCACGCAGCGGCCAGCCGCGCCCTTGCCGATGGCCTCGGCGATGGCGGTGACATCGGCGCCGAAGCGGATCCCCTTGATCCACAGGTCGGCGACGAATTCGTCGGCATCGAGCGCGGCTGGCCGCTCGCCTCCGTCGGGATCGGGCTCGAGCACCGGTTCGAAGTAGTACTCCGCCTGGCCGTCCGTGATTTTCGCTGACCGGTACAGCGCCTGGCGGGCCGGCGTGAACGGCAAGATGTGATTGGCGATGCACACCTGTACCCGGCCCGCAGCATCGCGTGGCAACGCCGGGCCATGGTCATACAGGGCTTTGATCAATATCGGGTAATCGAGCCCCGCCAGATAGTGACCGGCGCGCAGCAAGTTGTCGAGCGCCGCCGCGAGTGTCGTGCCGAGCGCTTCCGGGTTGGCATACACGCCGTCTTCGCGCTGGACGATGCAATGCTCGGGTCGGTCAGAGGCAAAGTGTGCTGCAGAAGACAAGGCGACATCGGACACGTTTGCGCTCCAGGGGACGAGTACTGTTGACGACGAACCTTACCAACAGTAAGGCGTCCGCCAACATAGCATGTTGCGCTAATTAAATAAACATATAGCAATATTATTTGCGAAAAAGAAAATGGACACAGTTGCGCCCGGGAATGTCAACCTACGCCAGCGTCGTGCGTTGAGAGCCATCAAACGCCAGACGCAACAACGGCGCCTCTGGCGCCGTTGTCTTTACTGAAGCGGCCGCAGTTCAGCGGCGGCGCGAATTTGGATACAGATCCGCACCTTCCTTGATCTGGCGGCGCAGGTCGCGCCGCTCGTCCGGCGACAGGCGTCCGCGCGGCCGCTCTTCGCGCGCCGTGTCCTGCTGGACCTCGGCATTGCGGCGGCCCTGCTCGCGCACTTCAAATGCGCGTGCGTCGCGCTGGGCCTGCATCTCGTAACGCTCGCGCGCCTGGACGTCATCGCTGCGGCGGTTGCGGTCCTGGTCCTGGGCCAATGCACCGGCGCCAGTTGCTGCAAGCGCGCAGGCGAAAACACCAAGGCGCACAAGCCGGGCGAACCGGCCGCGAGCGGTGCCGGGTGCTGCTGGATTGTCGTTGAGCGCGTGGTTCATGGTGTTCCTCTTCCGTGATGCCTGATAAACGGATAAGCTGTGTTGATCACTTGACGCCAGTGTAGGTTGATAGCGGAGGCGGGGTAAGAGTAATTGGGTAAAGTTTGTAACACATTGTAATGGCTGAGCTGAGTCGTGCCTGCGGCGCAGCCATAAGAAGTTACCATAGCGACATTCATCTGACAATTCTGGACAGTTCCATGACTTCATCGACTTCGAACATTAACGTGGGTACCGGCACGCAGGGCGGCCACTCCGCCAAGATCATGGTCGTGGATGACGACGTGCGCCTGCGCGATCTGCTGCGCCGCTATCTGACCGAACAGGGTTTTCAGGTCGTGACCGCCGAAAGCGCGCCGGCCATGAACAAGCTCTGGCTGCGTGAACGCTATGACCTGCTCGTGCTCGACCTGATGCTGCCCGGCGAAGACGGCCTGTCGATCTGCCGCCGCCTGCGCGGCGCGGGCGACCAGACTCCGATCATCATGCTGACCGCCAAGGGCGAAGACGTCGACCGCATCGTCGGCCTCGAAATGGGCGCCGACGACTACCTGCCCAAGCCGTTCAACCCGCGCGAACTGGTGGCCCGCATCGGCGCGGTGCTGCGCCGCAAAGGCCCCGACGAAATCCCGGGCGCGCCATCGGAAACCCCGCAAACCTTCGAGTTCGGCGACTTCATCCTCGACCTGGGCACGCGCACGCTGAAGAAAAACGGCGAGACCGTGCCGTTGACCACCGGCGAATTCTCGGTGCTCAAGGTGTTTGCGCGCCATGCACGCCAGCCGCTGTCGCGCGAAAAGCTGATGGAACTGGCCCGCGGCCGCGAATACGAAGTGTTCGACCGCTCGCTCGACGTCCAGATCTCGCGCCTGCGCAAGCTGATCGAACCCGATCCGTCGAGCCCGCTGTACATCCAGACCGTCTGGGGCCTGGGCTATGTGTTCATCCCTGAGGGTCAGCCGCGCTAGTGAAGCCTCCTGCATTTACGTCGCTCGCGGCGGCGCATCGCGCCGTGCGCTTTGCCTGGTTCAAGAGCGGCCTGTTCTGGCGCACGTTCTTCCTGATGTCGGTGCTCACTGCCGTCTCGATGGGCGCCTGGATCGGCATGATCAACGTCTACCAGCGCGGCCCGCAAGTGCAGCAAACGGCCGAAACGGTCGTGTCCGTCGTCACCATCACCAAGGCCGCGCTGACGCACTCGGCGCCCGACCTGCGGCTCGAACTGCTGCTCGAACTGGCCTCGAACGAAGGCATCCGCATCTTCACGCTCGAAGACACGGACATCATCGATCCGCCGCCGCACAATCCCCTGATGCCCGAAATCGCCGCCATCGTGCGCGAGCGACTCGGCGCCGACACCCGCTTTTCCAGCGGCGTGAACGGCGTGCCCGGCTTCTATATCAGCTTCAATATCGAAGACGACAAATATTGGTTGATGCTCGAGCGCGAACGCCTCGCGGGCCTGACGCGCGTGCAGTGGCTCGGCTGGGCGGTGGTGGTCGGCCTGCTGTCGGTGCTGGGCGCGGCACTGATCTCGAGCCTCGTCAACCGGCCGCTGGCGCGCCTGACGTCCGCCGCGCGCGCCATCGCCAAGGGCGAGCGCCCGGCGCGGCTGCCCGAAAAAGGGTCGCAAGAAATCATCGAAGCCAATCGCAGCTTCAACCAGATGGTCGAAGACCTGGCCCAGGTCGAGAAGGACCGCGCGGTGATCCTGGCCGGCATTTCGCACGATTTGCGCACGCCGCTCGCGCGCATGGGCCTCGAGGTCGAAATGGCCAACCTGTCGCAGGAAGCGCGCGACGGCATGCAGTCGGACATCGCGCAGATGGACGCCATCATCGGCCAGTTCCTCGACTACGCCAAGCCGACCGAAGCAGCAACGTTCGTGCCGGTGGATCTGTCCGAGCTACTGGCGGACATCGGCCACCACGCGGGCCGCATCCCGAGCCTGCGCATCAGGACCGACCTGGTGCCGGACGTGCACGTGCAGGGCAACGCCACCGACCTGCGGCGCGTGATCAACAACATCATCGAGAATGCGCGCCGTTACGGCGTCACGCCGGGACAGGACTACACCGAGATCGACATCGTGCTGCGCGTGAAAGCAACGGGCCACGGGCGGCGCGCCGTGATCGAGATCGGCGACCATGGCGTCGGCGTGCCGGCGGACCAGATCGCGCAACTGATGAAGCCATTCACGCGGCTGGACAGCGCGCGCGGCCAGGCCAACGGCGCCGGGCTGGGCCTGGCCATCGTCGAACGGGTGCTCACGCGCCACAATGCGGGGCTCGAAGTGAGCAACCGCGACGGTGGCGGGTTCCTGCTGCAGGTGGCGTTGCCGCTGGCGGCCTGATAGTTCAGGGGGTCAAGCCCCGATCAGGCTCGCGAAGCGGGCCAGATCGATATTCCCGCCGCTGACCAGCACGCCGATCCGCTTGCCCCGCAAGCTGTCCTTCATCTTGCGCGCGGCCGCAAAGCCCAGACAGCCCGTCGGCTCCACGACGATCTTCATGCGCTCGGCAAAGAACCGCATGCATGCCACCAGTTCATCGTCGCTGACGGTCAGGATGTCGTCGACGTCGCGCTGGATGATCGGGAATGTCAGCTGCCCCAGGTGCTGCGTCTGCGCGCCATCGGCGATCGTGCGCGGCGTGTCGATGTGCACGATCTGCCCGGTACGGAACGACTGCTGGCCATCGTTGCCGGCTTCGGGCTCGACGCCGTACAGCAGGCACCCCGGCGACAAGGCGCGCGTGGCCAGTGCCGAGCCTGACAGCAGTCCGCCACCGCCCAGGCACACGAAGAACGCGTCGAGCGGGCCGACCTCGTCGAACAGTTCCTTGGCCGCGGTGCCCTGCCCTGCAATCACGTCCGCGTGGTCGTATGGCGGGATCAGCGTCAGGCCGTCGCGCGCGGCCAGCGCGCGGCCGATCTGCTCGCGGTCTTCGGTATAGCGATCGTAGGTGACGACGGTGGCGCCATAGCCGCGCGTGGCGGCCACCTTCGCGGCCGGCGCGTCCTCGGGCATGATGATCGTGGCCGGGATCTCCAGCAGCCGCGCCGACAGCGCGATCGCCTGCGCGTGATTACCGGACGAGAACGCCACGACGCCGGCGCGCCGCTGCTCCGGGCTGAACCTGGCCAGCGCGTTGTAGCCGCCCCGGAACTTGAAGGCGCCCATGCGCTGCATGTTTTCGCACTTGAAGAATACCTCGGCGCCGAACTCCTCGTTGACGGTGCGCGAGGTCAGCACCGGCGTGCGGTGCGCGGCGCCTGCAATGCGTTCGGCGGCCTGGACGACATCGTCATACGTGGGAAGCTGGAGCATGGTCATGCGGGTGGTCCTTTCAGGGGCATGGGTAAGGAAGGCGATGGCGCAGTCTATCGGCCACCCGGACGAACGTCAAACGCGTCGGCAAGGTGGCTGAACAATCGTATGCAGACGTTGCCAATTAGATAGTTTTACGATGTAATTGTTGGTACAGTAACCGATCGTCCCAGGAGACGCCACGTTGCACACACCGAGGAAGCATATGTATCCGTTGCGTTTTGCCGTCACCAGTTTGTTCGCTTTTCTGCTGTTGGGACAAGCGGCCCACGCCGCTCCCGTGATCACGAAACAAGCGCTGCAACAGGATATCGATCTCGTGCTCCGGACCGTGCGCGAGCAGCATCCGGACCTGGGGTTTTCGACGAGCGATGCGGCCGTGACCGCTGCGCTGGAAGCGATCAGGCGCGACCTGCCCCCGTCGATGACGCGCGACGAAGCGTGGCGCCAGCTGGCCCGCCTCAATCCGCTGCTGGCTGACGGGCATCTTGCGATCACGCTGACCGACTGGCGCGCCGATACCGCAGCACACCGCGCTGCCGGCGGCGCCCTGTTCCCGTTCGACGTGGCGTTCGATCCGCAGGGCCGGCTCGTCATCGATGCCGCACTGGGAGGTGCAGCGTCACCCCTGGCCGGCGCGCGCATTGTCGCCATTGACGGCATGCCGGTCGACACGCTCGTGACCACCCTGGCCTCTCGCGTCCACGGCGATACGCCCGCGATGCGCATGGCCCTGCTGGCGCAGCGCTGGTGGCTGTATCACTGGAAAACGCTCGGCCCGGCGCAGCAGTACCGGCTCGTGATCGAACGCGATGGCAAACGCAGCGAGCTTGCGATCCCCGGCAGCATGGACCAGCCGCGCATGCTGCAGGACGAGGTCGACATCGCGCGCCTGTACCGGCTCGACACCGTGCCCGGCTGTTCGGCGGTCCTGACCGTCAACGCGTTCGATAGCGCCCACCTGGCAGATTTCGTCGCTTTTACCCGGGCTGCGTTCACGCGCATGGGGCAGGAACACATCAGGCACCTCGTCATCGACATCCGCGCCAACACCGGCGGCGACGACGTCATGTGGCTCGACGGCTTGATGCCATATCTGGCAACAGCGCGATACCGCACCGGCTCGAGCGCGATCAAACGCGTGTTGCGCGCCAACCCCGAGCGCGGCGAACAGGTCGGCCAGATCATCCACACGCAGATCGCCACCTGGCGCGAGCCGCAACCCGACCAGCCCGCCCGCTTCAGCGGCAAGGTTGAGGTGGCGATCGGTCCGCTGACCTACTCGTCGAGCGTGCTGTTTGCCAATGTGATGCAGGACTTCGGCTTTGCCACCTTGGTCGGCACCGGCGGCGCGGCCCGGCGCAGCCAGTCGGGCGGCGTGTATGGTGTGCCGCTGCCGCAGTCAGGCCTGACGCTGTGGATACCGCGCTTCGTGCTCGATCCACCGGGCGGCGCGCCGAAGGGCGCCCTGCTCAGCGCGCAGGCGCCGTGGAATCCGCGCGCCGCAACTGCATGTCCGGCATTGTGACCGTACGCGTCTGCTCCGGCGAGACGGCCAGCAGCGCCTGCTCGATCTGGCGGTTGCGCAGGGCGCTGAAGACGATGAGGCTGCCCTCACCCAGCACCATCGCGGCGAATGCCGCCAGCGCTGCCCACGGACCACCGAACAACCAGGCTGCGGCAAGGACTGCTATACCAAGAAAATACAGATCCAGCACCAGATCGAAGGCCATGAACCAGGGGCTGTATTTGAGTCCCACGGTGGGGCTGGACAGATCGCGCCAGCCCAGTACCTTCTGCCAGTTACCCGGCTCACTCAGCGCAACGGCAAAGGTCGATCCTGCCGTGGGGGCGCGTTTGTGATCGAGCACGACGGCGAACTCGCATTTGCCGCCCGCTTCAAAACTGAATGTCCCCGACTGGACGTCGAATACCCGCTCGAAGCGGACTGTCTCAATGTACATGTGTGTTCTCCCATGTTTGGCCTGCTCACTGCACCGTAACGCAGGCGAGGTGCGCTGTCCAGTAGTCAGGGCGGTTCATGTATCTTTTCGTCAGCCGGGAATGCGGTTGACCAGCGCTTCGCCGCGCTCGAAGGCACTGATGCTGTCGATGGTCGTGCGCATGATCTGGCCGATCGCCTCGACCGTGAAGAACGCCTGGTGGCCGGTGACGATCACGTTCGGGAACGACACCAGGCGCTGGATCACGTCGTCGAGGATGATCGTCGACGACAGGTCCTGGAAGAACAGGCTCGCCTCCTGCTCGTAGACGTCGATTGCCAGCCCGCCCAGCTGGCCGGTCTTGAGCGCCTGGACCACGGCATCGGTATCGACCAGCCCGCCGCGACTGGTGTTGATCAGCACGCAGCCGCGCTTGACGCGCGCCAGCGCGGCCGCATCGACGATATGGTGCGTCGCATCCAGCAGCGGGCAATGGAGCGAAACGACATCGCTGCACGCCAGCAACTCGTCCACGCCCAGGTAGCGCCCGCCCAGCGCCTCGAATGCCGGCGTCGGATACAGATCGTGTCCCACGAGCGTGCAGCCAAAGCCGGCCATGATGCGGGCGAAGATCAGCCCGATCTTGCCGGTGCCGATCACACCGACCGTCTTGCCGTGCAAGTCGAACCCCATCAGCCCATCGAGGTCGAAGTTGCCTTCGCGTGTGCGCACGCTGGCGCGCGCGATCTTGCGGTTCACGGCCAGCAACAGGCCGACCGCAAACTCGGCAACCGAATTTGGCGAATAGTCGGTAATGCGCACGACCTCGATGCCGAGCCGGCGCGCAGCGGCGGCGTCGATATGGTTGTAGCCGGTCGAGCGCGTGGCCACGAGGCGCGTGCCCTGCCGCGCAAGGATCTCCAGAACGGCAGCATCGACCGTGTCGTTGACGAAGACGCAGACCGCCACGCACCCGGTCGCCTGGCTGGCCGTCTGGACACTGAGCCGCTCTTCGATGAACAAAAGCGCATGACCGACCCCGTCATTGGCCTGCGCCAGCATGGTCTTGTCATAGCGGCGTGCACTGAATACGGCTGTTTTCAAGCGTTTCTCCTGAGTGAATCATGGTCAAGTCGTTATACGCCCTTGCCCACCATAAGCACAGACAAACCGCCGATTGCTGGCAAATGAACGGCGCGCAGGCCTACAAATGAATGTGAACTGGCGCACAGAAACCAAATGATGCAAATAAGACAATAAACTTGTTGAATTTGAAACCGAACCGAGGAGTCGATCATGAAGCGTCATATCTGCCAACTGTGCCTGCTGGCCGCCACCATGATGGCTGCACCGGTTGCGTTTTCCGAGACCAGCATCGTCAAATGTATCGACGACGCCGGCCGTGTGACGCTCACCGATCGTGCTTGCGAGACGGGCGCCACCACCGTGCGAATGGCCGGCGAACCCGCCAACGATGGCGTGACGCGCGTTCCGGCCCACCCATTGGTTGCTGACGCCAGCGTCCTCCCCCCGCCGCGCGCGTCGCAGCGCATCCATATGCCGGTCACCCGTGTCGCGTCCAGGCCCCTGGCCAGCGACATCGCGACGCTCAAGGCAGCACGTGCGCAGTTCGTGCTGAGCGACGTGCGTTCGACGCCTGCGTTAGCCGGCCTCGACTGAACGCGCCCTGTCGTTTCATTGAAAACTGTCGATGCAATTTACACCCAATCATCAATCGGTTTGCCCAGCGTCAAAATAGGTAGCTAAATCAATAACCTATTAAAGATTAGAAGACTGGCATGCTAATTGCATAACTGACAAGTACATACTTACCGGAGGCTATCTTGTCAGCGCGCTCATTCAAACAACTCTTGGTCGGCATGTCGCTTCTTGCCGCCACCTCTGCCTTTGCCGCACCATTCACCTTTGACGTTGCGGGCGTCCGGAGCATCGGCACGATCGGTAGCGAGGGTAACGACGTGTATGAAATCAATGTCGGGGCCAACGCAACCATTACCAGCGTCAACTACAACTTCAACGTGACCGCCTTTGCCCCAAGCTATTTGTCTGAAATGGCGTTCGCGTTCACGAATTCCGGCCTGACGAAAGGCTTGCAACTGAACCCGGATATCGATCTTACGCAGTCCGGTACGGAGACCTTCGCGGGCATGCTGGATCTGGTTGCGGAGGGCGTGAGCTTTAGCGTGGATGCCGATGGCATTCTGCGCCTCGAGTTTTATGAAGATTTCAACGATACCGGGATTTCGCCGGATGGCGTCTGGAATTTTGGCACCATCACGTTCAATACGGACGCCATCGACGTCCCGCCTGGCAGTGAAGTACCGGAGCCGGCCAGTGGCTTGCTGATCGGCGCTGGCCTGGCGCTGATGGGCTATACAGCCCGCCGTCGTCGCAACGCCGTCACGACTGCAGCCTGATCGCCCTGCATCAGTACAGTCAGTCACCCGCCCATGGGCGGTTGGCACACCGTGACGCTGTCTGACGGCAGCAGACGTTGCCGGCTAATGCAAGCGCGTGACGCTGGCCAGATGTGACGTCGGCGGCTTGTCCCACTCGCTCAGCAGCGCCAGCAAGGCTGGATCCTGGATGAAGCTGGCGCTGGAGCGTCCTTCCAGGATGCGCTCGGGCGGCATCGAGCGCGCCACGACGAACCCCTGCACGTAATCGACACCGATTTCCTGCAGCGTCTGGACTGTGGCCGCATCCTCGGCCCACTCCGCGATCGTCTTCATGCCCAGGTTGACAGCCAGGCTGACAATGGCCTCGACGATCGCCACGTTGGCCGGATGCGCATTGATATTGACGATGAAGTTGCCATCGATCTTGAGCACGTCCGCCGGCAGCTCTTTCAGGTACGAGAACGAGGTGTAACCGGCGCCGAAATCATCCAGCGCGACCTTCACGCCGAAGCCGCGCACCTGGTCGATGAAGCGGCGCGTGTTGTCCAGATCGTGCAAGGCCACGCTCTCGGTGATTTCGAGGCACAGGCGGCTGGCCACGTGCACGTAGCGGCCGAGAATGTCGAACGTGTCCTGCACGAAGCGCTCGTCGTTGAGCGATGCGCCCGACAGGTTCATGCAGACGAAGCGAGTATTGACCAACTCGTCGTTATGCTCGGCGATCCAGGCCAGCGTGCTCGTGAGCACCCAGCGGTCGATCATGCTCGCACGCCCGCTTTTTTCGGCGGCGACGATCACGGCGCCGGCCGGCACGACGCGGCCATCGGGCTCGCGCATGCGCAGCAGCACCTCGAAATTGAGCGATTCCAGCGGCGTGCGCAGCGACATGATCGGCTGCATTTCGAGCAGCAGGCCGTCGGTGGCGCCCGGGCCCGACAGGCGCTCGACCATGTCGAGTTCGGCGGCGCGCTGGCGGAATGCATCGGCATCGCGCTCGTATACGACCAGGCCGTCGCCCGTGCCGGTCTTGGCTTCGCGGCAGGCGCGGTCGGCAGTGGAGACGGCATCCTTCATCGGCATGCCCGGCACCACCTCGATCAGCCCGACCGACGCGCGCACGTGGAACGCCTTGTCACCCACGCGGTAGGGCGTGTTGCCCAGCCGGTCGACGATGCCGCGAATGATGATCGAGGCCAGCGGAATCGCTGTCTCGGGCATCACTATCACGAATTCGTCGCCGCCCACGCGGCCCAGTTGCTGGCCGCCGGCCAGCATCGCGCCCATCCGTTCGCAGACCTGCTTGAGCACTTCGTCACCGGCGCCGTGCCCGAACAGATCGTTGATCAGCTTGAAGCGGTCGAGGTCGACATATGCCAGCGCCATTGGCCGGCCGGCTGCCAGGCTTGCACTGGCATTGCTGAACTCGCGCTCGATGCCGCGCCGGTTGAAGACCTTGGTCAATGGATCGTTGTTGGCCATGAAGCGCAGCTGCTCGGTGGCCTTGTGTTTCTCGGTGGTGTCCTGCAGCACGCCCTCGATGCGCGACCTGGCCAGCGTGGCGCTGACCTGGAAGCGCTGGCCGCCTTCTCGGCTGGTCAGCTCCATCTCGGCTTCGACTTTTGCATGGACCTGCTCGTGCAGCGCGGCCCAGCTCGCTTCAGTGAAGTACTGGCGCCACGCTGTACGGCCCGCCGTGAAGTCGGTCATGCCCAGCATTTTCTGCAGCGCCGGGTTCACGCTCAAAAAGTGGCCGTAGATATCAAGCGTAAACAGGCCGACCGGCATCGCCTTGTACGCATGCTCGAGTTCTTCCTGTGCTTCCTGGCGCTTCTCGGTTTCCATGCGCATCTGTTCAGCCACGGCCAGCGCCGCCAGCAGGCTCGATGCGAGCGCCGCGGTGACGCTGTTGATCACGCCCAGCAGTTCGCGCATGCCGAACGCGGCCGACGCGACTTCGGCCAGCGACGCCATGAAGGTGACAGCGAACGAGGCGGCGAACCAGGCCGCAACCCGCGTGCGGGATTCGATGATGATCTTGAAGAGGCCAATCGTCATCAACGAGAAGCAGCACGCAAGGATGCCCCACATCAGCGGCAGGTACATGCCATACGGGACCAGGATGGCGGCGGCCAGCATCGGCATGCACAGCCACTGCATGACGCGCATCGGCACCACGTAGCGCATCTCGGCCAGGTGATCCTTCAGCAGCGCCTGGTACAGCGTCAGCGTCGCGATGCCGTACATCGTGAACGTGACGGCGCGGCTGCGCAGCAGCCAGTCGGACGGCACCGCCTGGCCGAGCCACTGGATGTCCCAGCCGGCCGACAACGCCCCCACGCGCAGGTTCAGGATCAGCCAGCCGGCAAACATGACGTACACCGGCTGCCGGTTGATCAGTGCCGTGATCAGAATGAACAGCGCCAGCACGATCATGCCGCCGTCGAGCAGGCCCGACTTGCGGTGGTACTGCTTGACCGACAGCGCGTACTGTTCGATGGGCCACTGCACGACCGTCAGGCGCGCAGGGCCCGCGAACGTGCCGCGGCACAGCAGCTGGCGCGGCAACGGCGCAACGCTCAGCGCGAAGCCGGCCTTGTCGGCGCGCAGCAGGCCGGTGCTGTCGCTGCGGCTGGCCGTGCCCAGCGGGGCCAGCGAAGCCGCGTTCCAGCAAGCGATATCGAGCGCGTGGCGTGACGGGAATTCGAGCACCTGTGCACCCGGGCGCGGCATCGGCTCGATGACGAACCAGACCGGCGCTTCGGACAGATGGGTGTCATGCGTGTTGGTCAGCGGGCGCTCGCGCGCCGGCCCGAGTGCGCTGGCAGGATCGAGCGTGCCGGCCGGATCGGCCAGCACGTGCATCGTCAGCGGCACGTCGCCGCTGGTGCGGTATTCGTCGTGCCAGAAAACGAGCGCAATCAGCGACACCACCGCGATCCCGATCGGGATGAGGTAGTAAGAAAATGTCTTCAGAATCAGTTCGACCGCCGCTTGCAACGCGGCTGGCAGCGAAGCACGAAACTGATGGGAAAGCTTGGGCATGAGCGGCCTTGGTAATACGCGTGACCACCGCGCAGACAACGACGGCCACTAAAGCGCAAGGATACAGCTTTAGCGTAGTGCCGTCATGCCCTTCGTAGTTGAACAACCGTCGGTTTCGCGCGGTGTAATGCGGCCTCAGGCGACAGCCAGTTGTTCCTGGGCCGGCCATTCCGGTACCGATGGGAAGACGACAGGACCGATGTCGATATCCGGGTGCACCGTGTTGAAGAAGAAGTCGAGCATCGGATGCCGCGCCTCGGTCCACCTTTGCTGGAAGGTGGCGATCTCGAAGGCCATCACGCGGTGCGGGATATTGCCGACATGGCGCAGGGGCACCAGGCCATCTTCCGGGAACACATCGACGAACAGCATCTGCTCGTATTGCCGGTCGACCGGCGGGCGGCCTGTCGCCACCGAGAAGTCGATTGCGTTGTCTTCGCAATACATGAAACACGCCTTGACCAATGCAATTTTTACCATGCGCCCCACCCGCCCTTCATCGACGGCCAGCCGGGTGGCCTCGACCAGCCGCTTGCCTCGCAGCCAGTCGGGCAAGACCACCGATTCTTCCACACCCAGCGGCCGGTGCAGGTTGGTGCGGATGCGGGTACTGCCGATCGCCGTCCCGTCGAGCTTGGACTCGGCCAGCAGCACGATCGTGTCGGCATCGAAGTCAGCCGCTTCAGGCTGCGCCAGGGTGCGTGCGAAATCCGGCACGTGGCGCGCATAGGCGGCGTGGCGGATCTTCACGGCTTTGAGCAAGTCGGCCTGGGTCTGTACCCGGCGGATCGTGAACGGCAATCGTTCGGTCACGCTGCCGGCGACCGGAGGACGCACCGAACGTGGTCGCGACAGCGTGGCTGGGTGGATGACGGCGGCGGTGAACTGCTCCATGGCGGAACTCCTTGATTGATTAAGAGAAACAGAAATTAACTGGATTCAATTATCAATCCGCTTACGGAGAATCGATTTACAGAGCAGGCCTACTTTTCACCTTCAGTTTGAATGAGCGAGAAACCAGGAAAAATGGCTACGTCACGCGGACCATGTGCGTTGCATAACGGCGGCTGTCATTACAGCATCCGCGCAGTTCCCGAGACCCGGATCGGCCCGCCAATGTCATTGCCAAATTCGGCAGTAATGAGAGAGCGCATGCCCATATCTTCGCCCTGCACGATCTCGATCCGGCCGCCATGCGGCCAGCCCAGATCGCGCAAATAGCCGGCCAGCGCGGCCGTCGCAGCGCCCGTCGCCGGATCTTCCAGCACGCCACCGGAGGCAAAAGCGTTGCGCGAATGAAACAGATTATTGTGTTCGGACCAGGCCAGCACGATCGTCACCAGGCCGTGGGCGTCCATCAGCGCCCGGCCCGGGTCGAGCGCGTACGTCATCGCCGCCAGCGCAGCGCGGCTGGACAGCGCCAGGAACAGGTGATCGGCGCCGGCGTGAATGCATGCGGGCGGCAGGCGTGGATCGAGGTCGGCGTGCCCGTAGCCGAACAGCGCGAGCGCAGCGTCGACAAGAGCGGGCGGCGCAGGACGGCTACGGGTAGGCGGGGACTGCAGCGCCGCCTGCATGCGCGCGCCGTCCTGCCGTCCCTCGACAGAGATGGCAGCGGCATTCAGGGTCAGCGCAAAGCGGCCAGCACCATGCCGGCGCGCCAGGGCGGCACCCAGGGCAATCGTCGCGTGGCCACAGAACGGCACTTCGGAAGCGGGCGAAAAATAACGCACGCGCCACCCCTCGCCTTCGGGCGCGGCAAACGCGGTTTCGGAAAATCCGACGTCGCGCGCCATTGCAGCCATCTCGGCAGCCGGCGGCAAGACCGCGCCGATCCAGACCCCGGCCGGATTACCGCCCTGCCCGTGGTCGTCAAAGGCGGCGAGAAGTTCAATATCCTGGCGCATGGGTGCTTCCTCAGTGATTGGAAACACCCATCATAGCGCCGGGCCGCTAGCGCCGGGCGTCGATGCGCGGCAGCAGCACGGCCAGGATGCCCAGCAGCGGCAGGAACGAGGCGATCTGGTACACCTGCGCGATGCCGTGCACGTCGGCGATGGTGCCCATCGCGGCCGCACCCATGCCGCTGATGCCAAACATCAGGCCGAAGAAGATGCCCGAGATCAGGCCGACCTTGCCCGGCACCAGCTCCTGAGCGAACACGACGATGGCCGAGAACGCCGACGACATCACCAGGCCGATGATGACCGACAACACGCCGGTCCAGAACAGGTCGGCGTACGGCAGTGCGATCGTGAACGGCGCCGCGCCCAGAATCGAGAACCAGATCACGCGCTTGCGCCCGATCTTGTCGCCGATCGGCCCGCCCGCGAACGTGCCCAACGCCACCGATGCCAGGAACAGGAACAAGTACATCTGGGCGGTGCCCACGGGCAGCTTGAACTTCTCAATGAGGAAGAAGGTGTAGTAGGTCTGCAGGCTCGCCATATAGATGTACTTGGAGAACACCAGCAGCGCCAGCACGGCCAGCGCCTGGATCACCTTCTTGCGCGGCAGCGCCGGACCGGCATGCAGCGCCGCTTTCTTGACCATGTTCATCAGGTGGTGGCTGTACCAGCGGCTCACGCCCACCAGCACCGCCACCGCAACGAGCACCAGCAGCATGAACCAGGCGATCTCGGCCTGCCCGCGGCCGACGACGATCGCCGCCGCCAGCAACGGCCCCAGGGCCGAGCCGGCATTGCCGCCAACCTGGAACACCGACTGCGCAAATCCGAAGCGCCCGCCCGAGGCCAGGCGCGCCACGCGCGAGGCTTCCGGGTGGAAGGTCGACGAGCCCACGCCGATCATGCCGGCAGCAACCAGCAGCATCGGATAGCTGTTGGCCCACGCCAGCAACCCCACGCCGAGCAGCGTTACGCACATCCCGGCCGGCAGCAGGAACGGAATCGGCCGCTTGTCGGTGTACAGGCCGATCCACGGCTGCAGCAGCGACGCGGTGCACTGGAACGTCAGCGTGATCAGGCCGACCTGGGTAAAGGTCAGGTTGAATTCGTGCTTCAGGAGCGGGTAGATCGACGGCAGCACCGCCTGCACGCAATCGTTGAGCAGGTGGACGAAGGCAACCGAGAGAAGGATCTGCATCACGGCGCCGGAGGCGGCCGGGGTGACTGCGGAGGTGGTGCTGGACGGCGAGGAAGATGTGGACATGGACGACGCGGGTGGACAGAACAGTCCGACAGGATATGCGAAAACCGGCGCCCGCGGGCGCCGGTTCTTTTACCAACGGTCGGTTAGCTGGCCGGCACCAGCCGGATGGCTTGCCCGCCGCCCGGCGCCAGCACCATCTTGATGGTGTCGGTGCTCTTGACGGTGCGCTTCTCGATCACCAGGTCGAAGCGGCGCTCGCTGCGATAATCCGCCTTGTCGCCATCGCGGTAGATTTCGGCCACATACGATTTGCCGGCATCGAGGAACGACAATGGCAGATCGAGCGTGCGCGCATTGCCATCGGTGACCGAGCCGACGTACCAGGCGCTCGAGTTGCGGTCCTTGCGCGCAATGGTTGCGTATTCACCGACAGCGCCATGCAGCACACGCGTATCGTCCCAGTCGGTCGGCACGTCGCGTATGAACTTGAACGCGCCCGGATAGCGGTCGTAATGCTCGATCAGATCCGCCGCCATCACCACCGGCGAATAGATCACCACGAAGTTGGCCAGCTGCTTGGCCTGGGTCGAGTTGAACGGCTTCTTGTCCTTGCCCTCCAGGCTCAGGATGCCCGGCGTGTAATCGAGCGGGCCGCTGAGCATGCGGGTGAACACCAGGTTGGCCTCGTGCTCGACGCTGTTGACCGGATCGCCCCAGGCGTTGTACTCCGTGCCGCGCGCGCCTTCACGCGAGATCCAGTTCGGATAGGTGCGGCGCAGGCCCGTGTCCTTCACCGGCTCGTGCGTGTTGATCGCGATCTTGTAGCGCGCCGCATCCTCGACCACCTTCTGGTAGTGGCGCACGCCCTCTTGCGAATCTGTGTAGCCAAAATGGACCTTGCCGTTCTTGCCCATGAACTGGGCGGCGCCGCCGTCGGTCACGTAGCCGGTCTTGATGCTGTCCACGCCGTTCTTTGCATACAGGCGCAGCGCTGCATCGAGCTGCTTTTCGTAGTGCGCGATATTGCCGCCGGTTTCGTGATGGCCGATGATGTGGACACCGCGCGCTTTGCCGTACGCCGCCAGTGCCGGCAGGTCGAAGCGCGGGTTCGAGCGGGTGAAGTCCATGTCCGCGCCGTTGCCGGCCCAGTCGCTGTCCCAGCCCGGATTCCAGCCTTCGACCAGTACGCCACGGAAGCCGTTCTTTGCCGCGAAGTCGATGTAGCGCTTCGTATAATCGGTCGTCGCGCCGAGCCGGTCGCCCGCGGCCCAGGTTTTGGTCTCCAAGTGCATGTCCCACCAGACGCCGACATACTTCGATGGCTTGACCCACGAGACGTCGCCCAGTTTATTGGGCTCGTTGAGGTTCAGCACGAGGTCGGACATGTACAGGCCCGCCGCATCGCCCGCGATCTGCATCGTGCGCCACGGCGTCGTGAAGCTCCCGGTGCGCACGACCGGCGCGCCGTTGGCGGACGGCGTCAGGTGCGCGCGCAGGCGCTGGCCTTCGACCCGGCGCAGCCACATCGACGCGTAGTCGACCAGCGCCGCTTCGTGGAAGGCGATGTGCGTGCCGTTTTCCATGCGCACCGTCATCGGCGTGTTGGCCATGCCCACTTCACGCAGCGGCGTTTTCTGGATCGGGTATTCGAGCGCCCAGACTTCACCGGCCTGCTGCCACCAGGCGGTAGCTGGCTGCGCCACCACGAACTCGGTCAGCTCGTCGGCAATGTGCACGGCGCGGTTATTGGTCTGCTTCGGGAATTCGTAGCGGAAGCCCACGCCATCGTCGAACACGCGAAACACGATCGCCAGGCGCCGGCCATCCTTCTTCTGGTGCACGTCCACGCGCAGCTGGCTGTAGTGATTGCGAACCGTGCGACGCTCGCCCCACGGCTGCTCCCAAGTGCTGTCATGGGCCGTGACCAGGTGGCGCTCCATCGCAAAACCGGCATCGAGCGGCTTGTCGCTGGCCAGCACGAAGCCCAGGCGCGACGGCGCGATGACCGGCTGGCCCTTGCGCTCGACCTGGTACGACAGGCGCCCGTCCGGGGCCACCTGCAACGACACCTTGAGCACCTTGCCGGGCGACTCGACGGTCGCCATCAGGTCTTCGGCGGCGAACGCGCCGGTACTGATCACCATGCCCAGCGCCACGAGGCTCATCTTCAATAAACTGGTACGCATCCTTCGTCTCCTGTCTCGTCTTGTTTTCTGTTGCAATTTCAACCTGAAAGCGGTCGCCCCGGATAGTCCGGCATCGGGGATGCGCGGTCAATGTGCGGCTGAAGCGAATCTGAAGATTCGTCGCGGCGCCCGAAGCGCAGCGCACTGATACACTTCCGGCATGAAAATTCTGATGATCGAAGACGATCTGGCGATCGGCCAGGCCCTCTTGTCGGTGTTCCAGGACGAGGGCCACACAGCGGTATGGCTGCGCCTGGCCCAGGGCGCGGCCGCGCGCATGCGCAGCGAATCGTTCGACGCGGTGGTGCTCGACCTGGGCCTGCCCGATGGCGACGGCACCGACGTGCTGCGCGCGCTGCGCGATGAGGGCGTGCGACTGCCGGTGTTGATCATCAGCGCGCGCGACAGCCTGCAGGACCGCCTGAAGGGATTCGACCTGGGCGCCGACGACTACCTGATCAAGCCCTTCGAGATTCCCGAACTGCTGGTGCGCCTGCGCGCAATCGTGCGCCGCAGCCACGGCGCACTGGAAGAAAACCTGTGGGTGGCGGGCGACATTGAACTGGACGAAAACCGCATGCTCGTCACGCGCGCTGGCCAGAGCGTCACGCTCTCGAAAACCGAATTCGCGCTGCTGCTTACCTTGATGAAGCAGGCCAACCGCGTGCTCACGCGCGTCGAGCTCGAACGGCGCGCCCTGCCCTCCGGCGAAGGCCAGAGCCAGACGCTGGACGTGCACATCTTCAACCTGCGCAAAAAAGTGGGCGAAGGCGTGATCCGCACCGTGCGCGGCGTCGGCTACATGGTGCAGCGTGACGTTTAGACAGTCCTCGCTGTTCCGGCGCCTGATGTTCAGCTTTGCCGGCGTGATCGTCAGCGTCGCGATCATCGGCGTGCTGTGGATGTTTTATGAGGCCAAGGTCACGCAGCGCACGCGTACCTTCAGCGAAAACAAGGCGCATACGCTCAACATCCTGTCGCACCTGGTGGACACCGGCGCCCGGCCCGAGCGCATGCTGCCGGCGCTTGCCGCGATCGAGGTGAACCGCGAGCGCATGTTCAAGGAGCTCGATTACCACTCGCGCGTGCGCGTGCGGGTCTGGCTCGATGGCCGCCTGCTCTACAACTCGATGCCGCAGCTGCCGGACGTGCTGCCCGAGGTGGCCGCGCGCGGCGCCTACGCGTGGGTGCGCTGGACGGCGCACGACGCGGGCAACCGCATCGTCGTCGAGCGCCGCCACGAAGTCGACGACGAGTGGATGCTGACCATCTGGGGCGTGAGCTTCCTGCTGTCGTCGACCTTCTTCAGCCTGCCGCTGCTGTTGATTCCGGCGTGGCTGATCGTCGGCATCGGCCTGCGGCCACTGCGCTCGATCGCGTCGAGCATCGCCCAGCGCACGGATGCCGACCTGACGCCGCTGCCCGACTCCAAGTACAAGGAACTCTCGCCGCTGGTGGTAGCGATCAATGGCCTGATGCATCGCCTGAGTCAGCGCATCGAGCACGAACACGAGTTCCTGACCGACGCCGCGCACGAACTCAAGACGCCACTGGCGGCCATCCAGATCAACGCCCACGTCTTGATGAGCCGCGCCGGCGCCGAAATGGCCGAGCGCTGCGCCGAGCCGGCGGCCGGCCTGCGCAGCGGCGTCGCTCGCGCCACGCACACGGTGCACCAGTTGCTGGCGCTCGAACGCGCCCGGGCCGAACCGCAGGTCGCGCAGGCGTGCCCGCTGACGGACGTGGCCGACTTCGTGCGCGAGCGCGTGGCGACGGCGGCGCACTTGGCGGTGCAGCGCAATATCGAGATCGAATTCGACGCTGCCCCCGACGCCACCGGTGCGCTGCCGCTGCATCTGGAAAGCATGGCGTCGGCGGTCGATAACCTGATCAGCAATGCAATCAAGTATTCACCGACGGATGGCCGCATCACCGTGCGCCTGACGCGTGCTGCTTCTGGCTACCGGCTGGCGATCTGCGATGGAGGGCCGGGGATTGCGCCGGATCTGCGCGACAAGGTGTTCGAGCGGTTCTACCGGGTGCCGGGGCAGGAGCAGCTGGGTTCAGGACTGGGGCTGGCAATTGCCGAACGGGGCGCGGCAAGGAACGGCGGCACGATCTCGCTGGAGAATGGCGAGCATGGTCGCGGCGTGTGCGCGACCATTACGTTCACTGGCGCCGTGGGGTAGCTTTCCGGGTGGTGCCTACAACCAGCCGACACGCTTCAGCCGCCGGTGCAGCAGCGCGCAACCGGCGACGATCCCGAACATCACCGCGGGATAACTCCAGCGCCAGGCCAGCTCCGGCATGTGCTGGAAGTTCATGCCGTACAGGCTGAACACCATCGTCGGCACCGCCAAGATCGCGCCCCAGCCGGCGAGGCGCTTGACGACGTCATTCTGGCGAATCGTCACCTGCGCCAGCGCCACCTGCATGGCGGCATTGATCATCTCGCCGATCCGGTCTGCCGTCTGCGTTACGCGCGCGACATGGTCGAGAATGTCCCGGTAGTAGATGCGGTTTCCGGCCGGGATGATGTCGCCGTGAAAACGCAGCAATTCGTTACAGATGTCGATCAATGGCGCCGCCGCCCCATGCACCGACAACAGCTCGTTTTTCAGGTTGTAGAACTCTTCCAGGTTATCCGACGACGGATTGGGCAGAAACAATGCCTTCTCCACCTGGCGGAATCGGTCCTGCAGCATATCCATGCATGGCTGGTAATGATCGACGATGAAATCGATGATCGTGTAGAGCACGTACCCGGGGCCCATCGCGAGTTTGGCGGGCACGCTCTCGGCGCGTTCGCGGACCGCGCGATATCCGTTGGACATGCCATGCCGGATCGTCATCACGAAGCGCGGCCCGACAAACACGTGCGTTTCGCCAAAGTGGATCGCCTGCTCGACCAGCGACACCGTATGCAGCACGACAAACAGGTTCTCGCCATACTCTTCGATCTTGGGCCGCTGGTGCGCCTTGCGCGCGTCTTCCACCGCCAGGTCGTGCAGGTCGAATTCGTCCTGCACCATGTCCATCAGTTCCTTGTCTGGCTCGAACAAGCCGAGCCAGACGAAGGTGTCCTCATCTTCCAGCGCGACGCTGATATCCTCGATCTGGATCTCTTCCAGCTTGACGCCCTTGCGATACACCGTGCAGTTGATGCGCGTCGCCACTTCATTCACTGATCGGCTCCTGCAGTGCGCGCTGGCGCGTGAACACGGTATGGCCAGGATTACGCCCTTTCGCGCTGTCTCGTCGGATAGTCATGGGGTCTCGTCATGCAACATTGATCGTGGCCGCGATTCTACGCAGCGCCGCGTAAAAATTTTGTCAAAAATGAGGCGAAACCGCGCAAGGTCGGACGCAGAGGAAAGGACTCATGACACAGAAACTTTGACCACGAATTTCTTCTCGTTACAGTCGCACAGAAGCTACCTGCGGATGAACGAGCAGATTCAGCCCGCGGTTCGTCAAGCGAACGGCCTGCTAACGGCTGAATCTGCTTGCAAGTGTGCGGGTCTTCACCAACGTCAGAGCATTCAGGGTTGGTTCTTCGGCGCGTAGGGCTGGCGGTGCTCGACGCCATGCGGCAGAAAGGCGAGAAACGGATCGCTGCGGCGAGCGCGACGAGCAGGCGATGACGGCGATCGATGGATGGATTGACAGGATCTGAAATCGTTCGACAGGATCGGCAACACGACCGATCCGGCCAGCAAGTCACCTTCCATCAACCCGCGTGACTGAGCACCTGCCGCACGTAGGGCTCGTAAAATTCGATCAGCCGCCTGCTGCGCGGCAAATGGAACAGTAGTTCGGTTTCAAGGCAGCGCGCACCGGAGGTGTAGCTGACGAACCAAGTACCAATTACATTGTGGAAGATTATGTCGTCGTCCTTGAGCTTCTTCGTTTGTTCGCGGCTGATCAGAATGAGCTTTGGCGGATAGCGGTAAGTGGTACTTCCATCGGTCTTGTCGACCATTAGCGCCCAAGCCAACGCTCTCTCGCCTTCTTGAACGAAAATAAGCCGCTTACCCGTACTCAGTCCCGGAGCATAAGGGAAGTCCGGGGCCAATGCCGCCATCAGGCGCAGGTTTTCGTCTGGCTTGGTAAATACAGCAAATTCCGTCGCATTCATGACCCGTCGCCAGCGGGCCTGGTGCACGGCTTTCCAGTACGGCCCGTCGTCCGCCAAGGCCACGCTCATGTCCCGAACGGGCGTGGCCGGCTCCAGTTCGCGGACCATCAGTGGCGGCGTCAGCACGCCTTGCGCCGCTGCCTCCACATACCAGTCTGTCGTGTCTGCCTGGGTTTTGTACCACCAGTGCTGATTATCTGTCTCGATACGGTCTCTCAACACGGCATTGGCGGTGCGATCGAGCGGATTCGGCGTTGGTGCTGCACCCGTGTCCAGCTCGCCCACGTGCAGGAAATTGCGGTATTCCGCCAGGGTTTCCGGATGTTCGGACCACTGAGTGAGCAGAGAAGAACGATACTGGGAGCCGAGCTGACCAAAACCAACCCAGACCATCTGGTCACGATCGCGCCAGATCTCGCAGCGCAGATTTTCCACCGCATGCTGCCTACCGAGTTCATTGATCAGGGGATCCGGCAATATCTCTTTGAATAAAACCGCCTGCGCGTGAAATGCCTTCCAGCCTTCGGCAATTTCACGTGTCATCAACTGCAACTGGAAATCAAAGAGCATGCCTGCATCATCGGACAATGCCGCGCGCAGGTGTTGCGCGAACGATTCAAATTTTTTGCTTGCCATAAATCCTTTCATTGTTGGTACGCGGTGGCCTCAGAACCAGCTCTTGAACCAGCCGATCGCGCCATCCAGCAGCCCCTGTTCCTTTTCCTTGCCTTTTGCTTCAGCTGCCGCCGCCACACCTGTACCCAGTGCGAACACGGCGGCAATCGCTGCAAGTAGCGTTACCGCGCCCGATGCCGCAGCGGCGATTGCGCCGGCAATTGCCGAAATGATCGCGCCGATCGTCGATGCGGCCAGGAAGGCAACGGCAATGGCCGCAGCGATGGCTAGGCCGATCAGAACTATCATGCCGATCTCCTGCAAGGTTGACCAGCCTTCCTTCTTGCCTTGGTTACGCACGGCCTGCATCTGCCTGGCCAGCTCGTCACTATCCTTCTTCGATAGGGCTGGGACTGGCACGATCTTGGGTTCCGGCTTTGTCTCGAGCTTCTTCTTCGTGTAGAAGATCAGGCCCGAGCCATCCTGCTTGTCCGCGACGTAATTTACTTCATACGTGGCGTTGCCCATGAAAATTTCATCGGCAGTGAGGCGGTTGGCCAGCGAGCTGCTGGATCCGGCGCTCCAGCAGCCGGTTTTGGCCTTGCTCTTGTACAGGAGAACCTCTGCCAAACCTGCTTTGTATTTGGGCCCCGAAGCCCAGGTAATGGGCTTCAATTCCCATAGCGTTCCGGTATAGTTGACCTTGTCGTTCCCCGGCTTGACGAAATACGCATCGGGACGCAGGTCTTTCCAGGTACCTTCGCGGCCATCGTTGGCGCCCCACCCGGGCTGGAAGAGCCGGACTTGGTCTGCAAACGCCGAGTGCACGAAGGTGCCGAACAACCACGGCTGCACGATCCCTGCCCAACCGTCATCTGGCTCCGGATTGAGTCCCAGCGGATCCGTCTTGCTCAATGGATCGTTGCCAGTGTAGGCGTACATGTTCAAGCCGGCGGCCAGGCCCAGTGGGTCGGCCTGCAGGTAGCGTCCCTGCGCCGGATCGTAGTAACGATGGACGTTGTAGTACAAGCCCGTTTCCCGGTCAGCGTACTGGCCGGCCAGGCGCAGCGGCATGCTGCCTGCGGCACCCGTCTCGGCGCGCAGCACGCCGAATGCATCGAGCTCGCCGCGCCACAACAGGTGGCCATCGGCAGCGGTGATGGTGGCCACCGCATCGCGTTGGTCAGTGTGCAGGTACTCGATGACCGGCTTGAGCCGGCTGCCCGGCAACCAGCCGCGCGGGCTCGCATCATAGCGCAGCCGCGCGACGGGCCGGCGGCCCAGGTAGACATATTCGGCCACGACGCGGCCGGCCGCATCCGCTTCAGCAAGCAATTGACCATCGTCGTACATGAAATAGCGCGTCTCGCCGCCCGCCTGCTTGGCGATGCGGTGACCGCGTGCGTCGTAACGATAGGCCGCGCGCTCGACACCGCGCTCATCGGTCACGCGCTGCAGTTCACCGGCGGCATTGTAGGCAAGGCGCAGCTTGCCGGACGCCAGCACGTTGCCGATGCCGTCGATGCTGGCCGCCGCCGTGCCGCCACGGTTGCCCAGGCTATCGTACTCGACGGCGAATGCGTCGTGCCCGCCGCGCTGCTCCCTTACCAGCCTGCCGTGCGTGTCATAAGTCATGCTCACCGGCGCGGCGATGGACGCCGGTGGTGGCGCCGCGGCATGGGCGGTTCCGATCCAGCTGCTGATTACCGACGCCCAGCCACCCGCCGCCTGCGCCGTGGCCGCCAATGGCACCGCCGTGCGCTGGAAACGGCTGCTGCGGCTCGCCGGATCGTGGGTGGCGGTGAACAGATCCGTGCCGGTCAGGTGGCTGGCCAGCGTGCCGTCGGCGTTGTAGCGTGTCTCGCTGCGCCGCCCGTTGGCATACTCAAATGCCGTGGGCCGCAAGCCGGTCAGCGTCATCGTGTGGCGGATGTCGCTCAGCAGCGGGTGCCCATCCAGTTCGATGCGGCCGACATTGCCGGCGGCATCGTAGTGGTACGACAGCTCGGCGCCCGACGGTAGCGTCCTGCGCACAGCCTGGTCTTCGCGGTCGATCGTGCTGCCAACCACCAGCGTGGGTGCAGGCTTTCCTTGCGCGCCGAAGATGGTCAGCTGCTTACCGCTGGTCCGACCCCACGCATCGCTGAGCCAGGTGATCCGGCTATCGACGGCGCCCCGTTCGAATCGCGTCTCTTCGGCCAGCGCGATGCCCGCGTAGCGCAACGTCAGTTGCTGCTGCACGCGCGCCGTTGCATCGGCGTAGCGCACTTCCAGCGCGCGGCCCTGTGCGTCGCGCCGCACCGTGGTGGTGACGCCCACGCCATCGCGCAGTGCCACCACGTTGCCGGCATTGTCGTAGCGCGCCAGCCGCAAGCCCTGCTCGGGCGAACGGGTGGCGACGATGCGGCCGAAGTCATCAAACCAGCGGCGCACCTGACTACCGTCCGGCCGCGTGACTTCCTCGACCAAGCCCTCGGACGCAGTGTCGGCGGCGCCCAGCTGATGTCTGGCGGTCCATGGCTGCGTTGCGTCTGGCCAGCGCTCGTCAATACGGCCGGAGCGCCAGTCGAGGGTCGCGGCAGCGCTGTCCGACCTGCCTTCGGCATCGTAGCGCCACGTGATCCCGCTGCCTGCCGCCGGACCATGACGTGTCTCGGCCGTCAGCTGCCGCTCGGTGTCGAACGTGTGCGTGACGCTGCTGCCATCCGGCGCGATGCGCTGCGTCAGGTTGCCAGCACCGTCGTAACGGTAGCGCGTCATGCCGCCGCCGGGTGCCAGTGCTGTCTGCAGCCGGCCCTGCCCGTCGTAGCGGTATTCCAGTACATTCACCTGCCGCGTGCCGGGATCTGCCTGCCCCTTGTCGTCCAGCAGCCATGCGCTCTCGATGCGCTTGAGCACCTGCCCGGAGGGCGCGAGGCGTTCTTCGACCGACAGCATGCGCACCCCGTCGGTGCTGACCGTCATAAGCGGCCGCAGCGCCGAGTCGCGTTCGCGCACTTCGGTCACTACGTTGCCGGGTGCGACGGTCCGGGTCACGTACGAGCCGCCCTGGTCGTACTCGAATCGGGTGATATCGGAATCGGCCGGTGTCGCGGTCTTCCCGTTCGGCAGCGGGCCGTCGATTTCGGCCAGCAGGCTGCGTCCCTGGACGACGCGATATCGGTACAGGGTGGTGCGTTCGATCGCACCAGGCGCCTCGCCGCCGACGGCGGGCGACCAGCCACGCTCCTTCACGCTGACCGGTTGGCCGGCCGCATTGTAGGCAATCCGCCGCAGCGCTTCACGACCCGCGACGACACTGGGCCAGGCGACCAGCGTCGGCCGCGTGGTGCGCTGGTCGGCATATTCATAGCGGGAGACGAGGCGCGATGCGGGTACACTGTCCGTGCCATACACCCGACGCGTCACGCGCACCGGCCGGCCAAGGTAGTCGACATCGGTGCGCACGGTCTGCTGCGGCACGCCCTGCGCATCCAGTCCGGTGGTTTCCACCAGCTGGCCGGCGCGGTTGTAGTCGTAGCGCCGGTCTCCCGGCCCGCACCATGCGCAGCCCGGGCCGCGCACTTCGGCCAGCCGGTAATCGTCATCCTGCAGCGCGAAGCGATAGCGAGTCTCCTGCCCCAGGCTGTTGGTCACGACCGTCATTCCCGGCCGCGAGAAGTCGAGCGTCACCTTGTCGCTGCCGTTGGCATGCGTCGACAGCACGCCCTTGCCGATGGCATCATACGCGTAGGTGGCGAAGCGTTCGGCGCCGATGCTGATGCCGGTCAGGTAAGTGGGATAGCGGGCATCTTCGTAATGGTACTGACGCATCTGGCTCCCATCCGGGTGGCTCACGGCGACAAGGCTGGCCAGCAAGACACGGCGGTCGGTGCCGCTGCCTTGCGGCGCGCTGCTGCCGTGGTCATAGGTGAACCGGCCGACTGGGCTGTCGATGCTCTGCACGCCGCGGAAACGGTCCGCGCGGCGCGCGGTCTCGCGATCCAGGTACGCCAAGCGCAGGCTACGGCCCTGCGGATCGGTGACCTTGACCAGCAGGCCGCGGGCGTCGTACAGCAGGCTCGCCACTTCGCCCGTGGCCGCGCGGATCTGCATCAGCTTGCCGCGATGGTCGAATGTCAGTTCGCGGCCATCCGTCCAGTGCCACACGTATTCTTCCCTGCCCTTGCGACGTTCGGCGCGGATGATGCCATTGGCAGGATTGCTGCCGACGGCCACCGTGGGACGCAGCACGTCGCGGCTAAAGTTGCTGACGGCGCCATCGGCCTGCACGATCTGCATGCCGCCGGTGGCCACCAGCAGCTGCGTTTCGTACGACAGCTTCCAGCCGCGTCCAATGATACCGACCGGCGCCCGTACGCCGCTGACGATGCTGTTGTAGTGACGGACGATCTCCAGCCCCAGCACGCCCGGCAGTGCCGGCATGTCTTCTTCGCGCAGGTACTTGTTACCACTCATGACATTGATCGGATTGCCTGCGCCGACGTTGAGGGAACTAGCCAGCGGCAAGCTCGCGGGCTCCTCCGTGCCAATCGAACAGGTACCGCCGCCCGCGGGACACGCCAGGGCATCGGCAACGGGCCAGGCCCACGTCGCCAGCACCAGCACCAGCATCAGTGTCAGTGTCAGCACACTGGTGGACAGGTCGGCGCGCAGCCGCAATCTCGAAAGTGTCTTCATGTCGTCGATATCAGGATGTCGGTCTGTTTCAGGTCTTCGGCTTCAGTTCCACCGTCACACGCCGGTTGGCCGCGTAACAGGTCTGCAGGGCAGTGCCCGTCTTGCCGGTGCAGGCCTCAGCCGGCACTACGAGGTCGGCGGCACCGGCGCCCACGATGTTAACCTGGTCAACTTTGAGCCCTTTCGACAGCAGGTAGTCACGCACGGCCTCGGCGCGCCGGCGAGACAGGTCGAGGTTGTACGCTTCCGTGCCGATCGGATCGGTATGACCGATGACGGTCATCGTGCTGAACGTCTTGCCGCTCGTACTCTGCAATAGCTGGTCGAGCGCCGCGATGCCGTCTGGCGTCAGCTTGGCCTGGTCGAAGCCGAACAGCGTGTCGGCACTCAGCTCGGCCGTGATCGGCACCGGACACCAGCCGGGCGTGCCATCGGTCGGTGGCGTGCTGCACCCGCCAAGCATGCAGTCGTCATCCGGCGGCGGATCGGTCGTCACCGGTGGATCGCCCGGGTTGCTCGGGTTACCGCCATTGCCGTCGCCGGGCAGCGACACGGGATTGTCCGGCTCGATGGCGTCGGACTGCATCTGCATTGTCACATGCGTGACGACGGGGACCAGTCCCTCGGCGATCATCGCCGTGCGCACCGCGTCTCCGCCGGTATCCTGCCACTTCAGGTAGGTCGTGTAGATGCTGCGCACGATCGGCACGACCGGCTTCAGGCCGTAGGTAATGCGCAGCTTGATCAGGTTGGCATCCTGCCGCGTCTGGCCTGACGTTAACCCGACGGCATTGCCTTTGAACGCCAGCGAGCGGTTGGAGATCACCCGCTTGCCGCCCGTTTTCAGCAGCGCCTGCAGGGCCGGATCATTGAAGTCGGCGAACGACTCCTTGGTCGGATTCAGCATCTCGACGCGATAGCGATTGGGCTTTGCCAGTTCCTTTTCCACGTCGATCAACGATTTGGCCAGCTTGGCGGCCGTGTCGCCGCCGCCGAACATCGGCACCAGCCCGCCCATGAATGCCTGCTTGATGGTGTCCATCTTCGCGTTGCCCGTGCTGCCCGCGCGCGCTGCCAGAAAGCCGGCATGATCAAGCGTGTTCTTGGCGAAAAACAGCTGGCTGTACTGGATGGAACCGAGCCCGATCATCGCCATGATCGGCCCCACAACCGCCAGTTCGACGACGGCCGATCCGCGTTGGCGCAGCGTCGCACGGCGCCGCGGCTGGCGCGGCGGGGTGTCGGCTGACCGGGGTGCCGACGTGGACGCGAACCAGTGCGGCTGGTGCAGCCGGTCACCGGGCCGGACCTGTAGGCGCTCTATGCTGCCAACGGCCAGTTCCAGCGTGTGCGCGGCGCGCACATGGCGTTGGCCATTGACGCCACGGCCCATGTTGCTGGCACTGGTGCGCCACGGCCGCAGGCGCGGCACGCACTTGAGCACCACGCCGTCGCGGTCCAGATACAGCACGTCAATGGCGAAGCGCATGAACGCGGTGTGCACGCCAGGACAGTCAGTCAGCAGCAGGCCGCTGTCGGCTGCCAGGCAGGAGGTCAGCATCAGGCCACGGAAGCGGCTGAAGAAACTGGCCGCGCGGCGCACTGCCAGCGCGTGGCTGCCGCTGATGGTCAGTAACCGGGTGTCGCTCGGCGCCGCTGCGGGCAAAACGGAGGAATTGGTCATAAGGGGTCGCAGCGAGGTTCGTCAGACACCGGGGTGCATGAATTTCATGACAATCGGGAAGAACAGCACGATGAACGTGCACGGGAAAATGAACGCGATCAGGGGGAACAGCATCTTCACGGGCGCTTCCATGGCCAGCTTCTCGGCCCGAGCGAACCGCTCGGTGCGGCGCTGGTCGGCCTGCGCGCGCAACACCGGCCCCAGGTTCATGCCCATCCGCTCTGCCTGGATCACGGCAGTGATGAAGTGCGTCACATTCGGTTCGACCAGTCGGTCGGCCATCGAACGCATCGCTTCGGCGCGCGCTTTGCCAGCACGGATATCGCGCAGCACGCGCTGGATCTCGGTGCGCAGCACGCCCTTCGGCCCTTTCGCGACCGCCTGGTTGAGAGCACCCTGCAGGTTTAAGCCAGCCTCGACGCACAACGTGATGATGTCCAGGTAGAACGGCAGTGTCTTGAGCAGCTCGCTGCGCCGCGCCCTCATCAGGTCGCGCAGCCAGAACGACGGATAGAAAAAGCCCAGCAGGGCGCCGGCCCCCATCACCTGCCAGTACAGCGTCAGCGCCAGTCCCTGTTCACCATCGGGCGGGTTGTCGAAGCTCGCCAGGCCCCACCAGCACAGCGCCGTTATCACGATGGCGCCGAGCACGCGCGCGCCCACCATCTGCGGCGCGGTCACAGTGTAATCCAACCCTGCCTGGCGCAGCTGCGCCTGGATCGCGGCCAGCCGTCGCGTCGAGATCAGCGGTTCGAGAAAATAGCTAAGCCAGTGGATCGGGTACCAGACGAGTCGAAAGCCTAGCGGCGGCGCGTCCTTGTACGAGCGGTCTTCCGTCGGGACGTCGGCCAGCGCGCTGCTAAGCAACCAGGCCACCAGCGCCACCGACAGGCCGGCCGCCAGCGCTACCATCACGATTAGTGCCGTGCCATGTTCGAGCAGTAACTTATCCATGTCCATTTCCCTGTCGCTTGTCCCTCAAACGTCGATAGCGATGATCTTGCGGATCACGTACACGCCCAACGCTTCGAGCACCGCCAGAACGGCCAGTACGGCCCAGCCCACGCGGGTGTGCCACAACATGTCCATTGCCGCCGGTTCCATCTTGCCCAGCACCAGCGCCAGTCCCACGGGCAGCAGCCCCACTACCCAAGCCTGCAGCTTGCCCTGCGCCGTCAGCGCGCGGATCTTGCCTTCCATTTGCAGGCGGCTCCGGATGGTGCCGGCCGTGCGTTCCAGCGTTTCGGCCAGGCCGCCGCCCGTTTCCGCCGCGATGCGCATGGCCGACACGACGAGGATCGTGGTCTGCGTAGGCATGCGGTGCGCAAGATTGTTCAGGCTCTGTTCAAGTGTCACGCCGATGCGCTGCTCGCGCAGCATCAGCGAAAATTCCTGGCCCAGCGGCGCCGGGGCTTCCTGCACCAGCTGGGTCAGCGCCGAGCTGAAGCCGGCGCCGGCGCGCATGCCGCCAGCCAGCATCATCAACGCATCAGGCAACTGTTCCTCGAACTGGCGCAGGCGGCGGGCACGCAAGCGCGCGTACAGCACCCGCGGCGCGAATGTCAGCGCGACAGCCATCGCAAGTGCCAGCAGCGCGCTGTCGGTGAAGAGCCATGTCATCAGCGCTCCCAGCACGATCCCGGCCATGTTCAGAACGAACAGCTGGCGTGGATCGATAAACAAGAAGAACTCGCGCACCTGGAAGCGGGTGCGCTCCGTGAAGCTGGAGCGGTAACGCTTCATCGAGCCGGTGCCGACGTCGATGGCCAGCCAGGTCAGCATGCCGGCCGCCAGCGCGATGACGACGCTGATGCCGGCGATCACCGCCGTATCGTTCATGACGCGCGCCGCCTGTCGGTGCTGCTGCGGGTACGCCAGTCGCGCCGCTCCACCTGCTCGTGGCCGGGCGGCAGCGTGGGCTTGAAGATATCCATGTCGAGATCGGCGCCGACGGCGCGCAGCTCCTCGTAGAAGTTCGGCACCATGTCGCAGCCGGTGAAGTAGCCTTGCACCCGCTTCAGTCCATGCTGGTCCGGATTGCCGTAACCCTGGCTGACGAAGCGGAACAGTTCCTGCAACTGGACCTTGCCGCTTTCCATGCCGGTCAATTCGGTAATGCTGGTCACCTTGCGCGAGCCGCAGGCAAAGCGCGACTGCTGCACCACCACGTCCACGGCCGACGAGATCTGTTCGCGGATCGCCGTCAGCGGCAGGTCCATGCCGGCCATCAGCACCATCGTTTCGAGTCGGGCCAGGCCATCACGCGGCGTGTTCGCGTGCAGGGTCGTCAGCGATCCTTCATGGCCCGTGTTCATCGCCTGCAGCATGTCAAGCGCCTCGGCGCCGCGGCACTCGCCAACGACGATGCGGTCCGGCCGCATGCGCAGCGTGTTCTTTACCAGGTCGCGGATCGGCACGCTGCCCTTGCCTTCCAAATTGGGCGGTCGCGACTCCAGGCTGATCAGGTGCTCGTGGTGCAGCTTCAGTTCCGCCGCGTCTTCCACGGTGATGATGCGTTCTCCCGACGGAATGAAATTGGACAGGATATTCAGCAGCGTGGTCTTGCCCGACCCCGTGCCGCCGGATACGATGATGTTCTTGCGCGACTCCACGCAGATCTGCAGAAAGTCAGCCATGTTCGGGCTCAGCGCACCGAATTCCACCAGGTCCTGCGACGTCAGGCGCCGCGCCGAGAATTTACGAATCGTCAACGCCGGACCTTTCAGGGCCAGTGGCGCGATGATGGCGTTGACCCGGGAGCCGTCCTTCAGCCGGGCATCGACCATCGGCGACGACTCGTCGATCCGACGGCCTAGTGGTGCCACGATGCGCTCGATCACGCCCAGCACGGCACGGTCGCCGGTGAACGTGAGCGGATGGCGCAGGAGGCGGCCATTGCGTTCGACATATATCTCGTCGTAGCGGTTGACCATGATCTCGCTGACAGTATCATCGGCCAGCAGTTCTTCCAGCGGCCCCAGGCCCACGGCCTCGTCGAGCACCTGGCGGCTCAGCACTGCGCGGTCCAGTTCGCGCGGCAGGTCTGCATCTATTTCGCGCATGATGGTGCGGATCACTGTGGCGCTCTCGGTACGCAGTTGCTCGTCGCTCATGCTCGACACATCGTGGCGGCGCAGGTCCATTGTATCGAGCAGCTTTGCGTGGATGCGCTTGCGCCATTCGAATTCAAGCTCCTTGCGGCGCACATCAACACCGGGCACCAGCGCGAAACCGTTGGCCGGCGCAGCATCGACCACCGCACCCAGCGCCGGCTGCCGAAGCGCCGCCTGCACGGCCTCGGCTGCCCGTGCCGCCAAGTGGCGCGAGCTTTCCAGTTCCTCGGTGGCCTGACGGTTGCGCGCCGGCGCCGAACTGGAGCGCGATACGGGCGACGCCGCCTGCACCTGCGGCGCTTCGGGCATGCTGTTGAGGACGCGCAACCGGTAGCCGCCCACGGTGATCACGTCGCTCGCGGCCAGGGGGCCATACTGCGAATCCACTCGCGCGCCGTTGACGGACAGGCCGATGTACGCCCCCAAGTCCTGCACCACCACGCCGGCCGGCGTACGGTACAGCCGCGCGTGTTCCTTGCCCAGGCGCCAGCCATCGAGCCGGATGTCGCTGTCGCTGCCTTTGCCGATGATCGCTTCGTCCGGCACTTCAAGCAGGTGCGGCGCGCCATCGCCCGCGGTGATTTCAATATCCAGCATGGCGACTCCTAGCGTGTTTCATTGGTGACGACCGGCGCCGCAGTGGACGTGGCGGCCGGCGTGAAGACTTCCCCCGCATCCGTCTGCGGCTGTAGCGGATCGGACAGGAACGGCATAGGTCCCATGTGTTCGCCGAGCCGTTCCTTGGTGCGCTCGACACGTTCGACGAGGCCCGGCGCGCGGGTATCGACGACGGTCGGCGTGACGAAGACCACCAGCTCCGTCTCGCGGTTCTGGAAACGCTTGGACCGGAACAGCGCGCCCAGCACGGGCAGGTCGCCCAGCACTGGCACCTTGTCGATATCGTTGCTGGTAGTCCGCTGCAGCAGGCCAGACAAGACGATCGTCTCACCGCTGCGCACATTGAATTCGGTCTTGGTGCGCCGCGTCAGCAGGGCCGGGCCGCTGGTCGTCGTCACCGACGGGTCCAGCGAACTGACATCTGAATCGATCTCGGCACGGATCACGCCATTGCGCCCCACCTTGGGTTCGATCTCGAGCCGGATGCCATAGGGCTTGAACAGGATCGTCACGCCATTGTCGTTAGCCACCGAATAGGGAAATTCGCCGCCGGCGAGGAAGCTCGATTTGCCTCCGCTGCGGGTGGACAGCTGCGGCTCGGCAAGGATCGACGCGCTGCCGTTCTGCTCGAGCAGGTTCAGTTGCGCATTTAAACCCACATTTATCGCGCTCATCAGTGTCAGCGAGGACGGTAGGACCACACCTTGGCTCTGGTCGATGTTCGAGATCGGCGGCTGCTGGCCGGCCGGTGCCGTGATGGTGATCTGGCGACCGCCCACTGCGGCGCCGTTATTACCGCGGTTGAACGGCGACCAGATCGCGCCCAAGGCGCCGCCGCCGGTGGGATTCCATCTCAAGCCCAGTTCGCGCAGCTCGGACTTGGGAAATTCCACGACCTTCACATCCATCAGCACCGTCTGCTCCCAGCCGATCGGGCTGGTGAAATTGACGATCTGCGGATAGCGCTTGGCCAGCTCGGCGACCTTCTCGCGATCGATATCGGACAGCTCCTCGCCTTCGACGATCACCTTGTCACCCACCACCGACGCGGTGGCCCTGGGAATATGGCGAAGAAATCCCGCCACCTCGCGTGTGATGCGCGCCGTCTCGCCCGACACAATATTGACCTTGATGCGCTGGTAGCGACCGTCCTCGTTCCACACGAACAGCGACGACACGCCCACGCCATTGCCGAACACGATGATTTCCCGGCCGTCCAGCGCACTAGCGCTGAGGATCTGGCCATTGCCCACGGCGATACGGGCCACGCCCGGGGTAGGGAACACGCGAGATTCACCCACGTACAGTTCGATCTCGGAGACTGGGGCCAGCTCGCCATCCGCATTGATCGGCGCATACGGTTCGACCGTCTTCCGAGCGGCCCGCCTGATCTTAGCGGCGCCCGCCTCGGTGATCGGATTGCGGCTCAAGAATTGCGTTCCCGGTGCCGCTCCTTGGGGCACGGCAGGGGCAGCGATGGCTTTCGGCGCCAGCGCGGCTGGCGTTGGAGCGCCAAATGACGACGATGCGGATACTGCGCGGCTGGCGGCCGCCGGTTGTTGCGCGGTGACCTGTGCGACGGCTTGCAGGGGTGCGGTGGCCAGGGCCGCGAGGATCGACAACGACAGCGTTGCCAATCGTCTTGCTTGAAGATTCAGCTGGATTGTGTTCTGGCTCATGGATCAGGAAAAGTAAGAGGCGCGCTTCAGCGCATGCCAATAGTGGTGGTCTGGGTGCCGGGCACGGACTGGTCATCGTCGCCCGCTGCCGACTGTGTATTCGCGCCCGGCGCCGGGGCTTCGCCGGGATTGACGAGAGCCCGTCCACCCGTGCGGCGCAGGTACAACGCCTCGGATGGCACCTTGCTGTTACCGTAGATTACCGGTACGCCGCGCCGCGCCTGGCCGCCCCCGGCAGCCTTCGGCCGCCCTTGTATGCCCAACAACGACGCCAGGTCGTTGACTTCAGCACCGATCGGCTGGTTGTCGTCCGGGTTGCGTAGTAGCGCGGTGAGCTTGCCGATGTCGCGCGCCACGATCAGGTTCTGCGCCTGCGCCGGCGTGGTGTCGATGGTGACGGTGGTGTACTGGCGGTTGTCGCCAGCGGTGGCATCGTCGACCTGGCGTTGCCCGGTGGCCAGTACGTGCACGCGCTGCAGCAGCGGGAACGTCAGCTTCTTGCCGTTCTGGTCGACCGTGGCGATCAGGTCGATCATGTCACCGGGTTCGAGCAGGCCCGAGATGGAATTGATTTCATCGACAGGGACCGTCATCGCGCGACGGCCCGCTTCCACCCGTGCCGAGAATGTCGGCGCCTTCTGCGCCTCCATCAGGCCCCACAGGACCATCTCGCCGGCCTTGACCGGATAGGCCAATGCCTGGCCGTCGATGCGGGGAAAATCGTCCGGCGTTACGGCCACAGAGTGCGCATATTCAATTGGCACGTTGCGCACTGCCACGTTGGTGTTATCGAGCTTGACGCCACGGGCGATGTCTACCTTGGCCACCACCACCTGCACGGTGCTGCCCTTGGTGCGCGCTTCGATCGCTTCCACGCGGTTGTTCAGGTAGCGGGTGGCGGCAAACGCGGCTAGACCGCCGATGGCAAGCGCGACACCCAGAACGATCCAGGTCTTGCCAGGCCGGAAGCGGCGCAGCGGTTTGAGACGGTCCAGGTTCATGATCAGTTCGGTAAGGAGATGGCGTGACTGACGTCGCGGTAGGACTGCTTGAAGATATCCAGCACGACCTTGAGCGTGGAGCGGGCGCCTTCCGGACTGGCCGCATCGCCGCTGATCGGCACGAACAGCGCGAAGGCTAGGGCCGCGCAAACGATCACGTACTCCAGCGATGTGTGCCCTGCTTGTCGGTAATTCATTTGAAGGTTTCGATCGAGGTGATGGTATTGAGGACAATGACGACCCGGTTGTCCGGCATGCGGCTGATGACGGCGACCGCTTCGCGGCGTTTCCCGCTGAAGAACATCGTGCGACCGCCGGCCGCGCCGCGTGGCATAGCTGCCAGCGCCGCGGCGCCCGCATCGGCGGCGCGTGACTCGCGTTCGAGCTCGTAGCCGTCGCGGCGCAGCATCTGCTGCAAGCGTTCGCGGTTTGCGTCCTCGCTGTAGGTATTGGCCAGCACGACGAAGGTGGCGTTGCGGCCAGCATCGATGGAGGTCATCGAGTTCAGGACCTGGGTGCCGGAAGGCAGCGCGGACAGCAATTTATCGTTGGCCGCACGGGTGGTAGCACGGCCCCCAAGGCTGGCGCGCACATCGGTCACCGCCACCAGGCCATTCGTGCCGGCTCCCTGCGGCGACAACTGGACCGTGATGTAGTAATTGCCGCTGGCACGGCCCAGCACCAGCCGGTCACCGGCGCGGTTCTCCATCAGGGGCCGCGGCAGGTGATCGCGGAACCACGCTGCCGTCAGCGCGGGCGAACTGGTGGTGCTGAAGCCGCGCAGCCGCATCGGCAGGCCATTCACATTGAGCTGCTCGCCGATGGCATACGGCGCAGCGCCAGGGGGCAGCGCGGTGTCCGGCCAATCCGACACGCTGTTGCCGGGCGCGCCCGACACCGCTGCACAAACGGCCAGTGCCAACATGCCAAGCACGACCGCGAAACCATGCCGCCAGCCGCAGCCGGCAACTGTCAACATGCCGGCCTTCATCGTGTGCGATCCTTCGGCACTTCGTCGCGCCAGAAATCGAGCTCGCCGAGCTTGGGAGCATGCGCGTTGTGGCCTGCCGGCGACTGGAGCACGGTGACAGCTGCTTTTACGAGCGGCCTGGCGTTCTTCAGCAACTCGCCCGGGAAAAGTAACTTCTGGCCGAAGCGCGACTGCACCTGCTGCGGATCGGCAGCGGTCCAGCTGTCGGGCACCACCGCCGTATGGCGCGACACCGACAGGTTGATGTTCTTGAAACCCTCGTAGGTCGATGCATAGCCGGGGCCGATGTCCTTCAGGTTGGCCAGCGTGACATGAACATTGGCGCGATAGATGCCGTTTTTCAGGCCCATCGTATCGGCAGCCTTGAACGGCGTCGGCATGTTGAACGGCCTGTCATCGTCGGCGCTGCTGATGCCGCTTGCATGACTGGTACCATTGGACGTGCCAAAACTGACGCTGATATCGGAAAAGTGGCGGATCAGTGCCGCAC
Organism: Massilia aurea; assembly: GCF_024753205.1. Taxonomy (GTDB): domain Bacteria; phylum Pseudomonadota; class Gammaproteobacteria; order Burkholderiales; family Burkholderiaceae_D; genus Telluria; species Telluria aurea. The sequence goes on from NZ_JANUGZ010000001.1 coordinate 978,066, forward strand.
CCTGTGGATCGACCCACATCAGGTTCTGGTTAGCCTTGAAATCGCCCGCTTCGTCGTTGGTTTTGATCGGCGCATCGGAATTGCTGAAGAAGCGTCGCCGCACTTCCTGCTCTAGCTGGGCACGAGGCTTATAGGCATTCATGCCTTCGTTATTGGTGATCGCATCAAACGCCACGTAGCGGCTGGCCAGTTCGGTGGCGTGGCTGATGCTCTGGTATTTGCCGATGAGTGGAATCAGCAGGAACAGCGGCACCAGCGCCAGCGCGATGACGACGAACTCCGTCAATGCCTGGCCACAATCGTGCCGCCGGCGCAGACCCGTTGCAACGTGGCGCTTCATGGCACGCTCCGGTCGGCATTGATCGCGAAACCACTATGCAGGTACGGTGCGAAGACGGCACCACCTACTTCGGTATCCAGGCGTGCATCGACTGCCTTCAGTTGAAAACCTTCGGGCGTGGTGCTCTCCAGCAGCAGGCCGCCGAAGCCGTCCTTGTCAACGGCATGCAGCGGCAAGAATGATCCACCAATGGCATAGCACAGCGTTGACTTCGTGCCCTTGTCGTCGATGGGCTGCGTCCAGCGCCTGCAATGCACGCCTGCCACCGTATGTTGTGCGCCGCGCGCGGGCGCCATGGCAGCGGCTTTCAGCATCTGTGGCATGGCCGCAGCAAAGGCGGGGTTCGCGGCCAGCCGCTTCATCATGTCGGCCGGCGGCCGCGGTGGGGCGCTGGCGACAGGGCGAGCATCGGCATGGCCGCCGGGCCCGCACTCACCATCGGCTTTTTTCGCGACCAGGTCGATCTGGCAGACGCCCTTGCCCGACGCTAGCAACGCCTTCGCATAGGGTCTGGATAGCAGACTGCAATCGCGCATGTCCACGGCGTGCGTGGCGCCGCTGGTGTAGGTAATCCTGCGCGTCGCGGTGGCGTACTGCTCCTCGCGGACGATGGTCACGTGGTCGGGCCATACGCTCGGCGGGTTCAGTTTGACGCCGCTGTCGGCAAGCGATTTCATGCAGGCCTGCACGTCGTTCTTCAGGGCCGCCAGGGCTGCTGTATTGCCTTCCTTGCCCTCGAAATAGCCTTCGAGCCGAGTGCGGTGGACCTTGACGGCGGTACCGCCGCCGTACACGACGTGTGGCGAATTTGCCTTCAGGACGAGCGTTTCGTACTGCGTGGTGGCCTGCGCGGCAGTGCCAAGTAGCACCAGCACCATGCCAGATGCCACGACTGCCGTCGCCCGTCGGGGGTGGTTCATATGCTGTGTCATGGATTCTGCAGGGCCAACGCCGCGGCCTTGACGGCGGCCGAGTTGCCGATCAGGTGCGCTTGCCAGTACGGGTTGAACAGGCTGGCCAGTTCCTTCTTGCCGTCCACGCGCGCGGTGGGGCGTTCAAAGAACACTTCGGAACTCGACACGGCGGCCATCACACTCTTCGCTTCAGCGCCTTCGTAGATCGCCATCTGCCCCGCCGGCTTGACGAGCGACGTGCCGGACGACGTGCGCAGGTCGGCGCTGCCGCGTGTGAGGCGGATGGCAAATTGCAGGCGCGGATTTTCCTTCTTGTTGGCGTCGGCGTTTTCCGGCGCGTACCCAAATGCCTTGGTGGACAGGTCGTAGAAGCTGGGCACGCCGCTGTAGTACCAGTCGCCGCCGGTCTTCTTCGCAGACTGCCTGCCGTCGCCCAGGTTGTACGCGGTTTGGCTCCGGCACCTGGCCGAAAACAGCCGGACAACGAAGATCTCCGTGCCCAATTTTCCATCATCCCGCGCCGACCAGTCATCGAAGCCATTGAGCGTCGTGCTGGCCGTGTGGCTCGCATTGCCCCGCAAAGGCAGGGCCAAAAAACATGACCAAGGCGATCTGTCGCTCCAGCCTCGGCTGGAAACGAATAAATCCTTGTAAGCCGCGGCCGCTTCGACGTTCTTGAAGCGGGTACGGTCGTTGCCAGAGTAGCGACGGATGAACGGCTCGCCATCAAACAGCGTGTAGTTGTCGAGCAGTGGCACGGTATCCACCTTGACGGCACCAAGTCCTGCATAGTTTGCGTCGGCGACCTGTTGCATCAGCGTTTTGCGGGCCGGCAGGAAGCCAGCAGACATGGCCGTTTGCGTCGCTTGCAGAGCGACCTTGGCGGTTTCGGTGGCCAGAATCGTGCCCTGGGCCACGGCGTCGAAACCCTGTTTGGCTGGCTGGATCACCGCCTGAGCATATTGCCACGCCATCAACGCACACAAAGGTTCATATTTGACCAATACAAGGACGATCGGCACGGAAGAAATGTTCGTGCAGTTCAATGGCGTCACACGCTGATTGTGCTCTTCAGCATATTCGAGCCACGACGACACGCTGACTAGTTGCGCCACCAACACCTCGTTGGCCATCATGGCGCGGTTGGTATACGCATCGAAATTAAGCGCCCGGGCATGCATCACCGCGGCACTGTAGGCCACGGCATCCGCGGTATTGACCAGCTTGGTCTTTTCCGCGGTGAGTTGCCCGGTGTTGAACATGAAAAACACGCCCGCCAGGCCGGTAACCAACACGAAGAGGCCGAAAAGCAGCGCCTGTCCCCGTTGCCGGGCCAGTTGCGGATTGGCATGGAGTCGTGTGCGAGGCCGTGGCATGGCGAACTGGTGCGACGCTTACTGCTTGCCGGTGTTGGACTGATCGCCGAACGTGGACAGCGAGTTCTTATTCGTGTCCTTCGCCGCGGTGACGGCCTTGCCTGATGCCGTTCCTGCCTGGGCAATCGCGGCACTACCGTCCTTGCCGGAGACTTCCTGCGAGATACCAGCCATCTGGTTACGGATTGTGGCACCGAACAACTGCGTGACGGCGATTGCCGCAACGGCGATCAGAGCCACGATGATGATGTACTCGGTCATGCCCTGACCCTTTTGCTGACGAGAAGCGATTTTTTTTGCAACGAGTTTGCGCGAAATCATGATGAACCCCAAAGTGTCGAAAGAGCACGAACTCTATTGGATTAGTCATGCTTTAAAACTATCGGAATGTCACAATCAAAATATAAAAAAATAAATCTTTTTCTGCACCTTTCGGCAACCACATGTACTTACGGTTGTGCTAACCTGCCGACCCGAGAACTCTTCAAGTCTTTGATTTCCATAAGGAAATAGTTTTTTGGAACTTCATGAGCCATTTCAGAAATAAAATTTCGCTCATGAATTTTCCGTTAGTTAGGTAGTTTTCATTGCTTAACAATATTTCTTCTGAAATAACGTTATGGGATCGCAGATGCATGTCTCGGCAAGACCTGCAGTTAAGAATGGCGCTTAATTTCTACAAAATCCGAAGCATGAATAACGTGCGCAGCCTGACCTCAAAGCACGCCTCTGGCACAACACTGGATGCCAACGAAGTCAAGGTGACGCGCCATCGACCTTGATGCAAAGCGAGCGGCGCCTGCTCATCGCAACCAGCTGACAGATGCGCACCGTCGATTACAGCGAGCGCAATGAGCGCGGGATAAAAGAAGATCGATCAGCAGATCAAGAGGATTTCAGGAATGTCGCGCGAGGCGGCCAGAGCCGGTATTGTTGAGGCTCCCCAGCGCACTGCGCTATAGACGTCGCTTCGTTACAATGTCAGAAGCCATATCACAGTCAACTACTAAACGCCATGACACAAATGCTTCTCGATTGATACAGGCAGTAGAGTGCTGCAACAGCGTATAGATTTCCATGCCGCGAATTCAAATCCGCAAACGGGTCACGCCGCGGCTGATCCAGTCAGTGCAGCGCTTGTTGCAACACGGCGCCGACAGGATGCTGTCACGCGCCAACTTTCAGGTGGAGCAACGAATCTTTGAGGATGGCGAACCAGTATATTTCAGTGCGCGTGCTGCACCCGACAACCATGGTGGCTGGGTTATCGACAACCTAAAAATGAATAACGCGCTGATCGCGGCGCTCGCCAGGGCCTGCCACGTCGAGGCGAGGTCCGTGGACTATAGGCTGGTGCGCTATTTCCGCTCCAGGCGGCAATGTAAGATTGCTTGGCGGCTGCGCGATGGCTGCTTACCTGCGAACACGACGACCTTGATGGCCTCGATGGCCTTCCGATCTTCTACGTCTGCGACTCGGCCGGCACATACGTGAAAAACACGGCACTGTTGCGGCTAAAGGACCAGCCGCAACTAATGAACCGGGTGGCTGGCCCCGTGGATTCTTTCGGATAAGCAAGCCCCGATGAGCGGGTCGGGAAACTGCGGCGTCCAACCCAGGGTGACCCGCGATGCGCAACTTCAGACTGACGCGCTTTCTTATCAAAGTGATCCTGGTCTGAATCCGCCAGCATGCGGCCTACCCGCTGAGACCGGCACCTCAAGAAGATCACACAAGAGCGCGGCATATCAATCGAGCATTCGCCGATCGACCGGTGGGCGATTCGTTTCCCGCCGTTCGTCGAGAAAATGATCCAGAAAGATTGGCGTACGGTCAGGAGCGGCTGGCGTTTGGATGAGACGTACATCAAGGCCAGGGGCGACTAGGAGTATCCCTACCGCACTGGCGACAAACAATGCAAGACCATCGACTTCCTGCTGATGGCGAAGCACTTCTTCGACGAGGCAATGAGCGAACGGCAATCCGGCGAAGGCCGAAATGGAAAAGAGAGGCACTGACAAGGCACTTATTGATGCAATCAACCCCGATAGCGTCTTACCGATCATGGTGTACTAAGTCACATGCCTCAACAACATCAATGAACAGAATCATCGCGCCATCAAGCAGCTTAGTAGGCGGATGCTCAACCGCAAATTATTCCGCGCTGCCGGCACCGTGCGCGCCAATATTAAGCTGATGCACATGATCCACAAAGGCCAGTTCGCAATCGGCTGCGCCGAGGCCATGTCGCTCGCCGACCCACGCCGCTTGAGGCTGTTTGTTTTCCGATTCAGCTTTACGTCAAAAACGGCAGCACCCGCTCGAGCAGCATCTCCGGCGCTTCCTCCGCAATATAGTGCCCGCACGGCAGCGCCTCACCCTGCACGTCAGCCGCCACCCGTTGCCACTCCGCGAGCGGATCAAAGCAGCGTCCGACCACGCCCTGCTCACCCCACAGCACCATCAGCGGCAGCGCCAGACGGCTTCCGGCATCGCGGTCGACCCGATCGTGCTCAAGGTCGATCGTCGCCGCAGCGCGGTAGTCTTCGCAGATGCCGTGCGCGGCACCCGGCAACGCCAGGCAGCGCTGGTACTCGGCCAGCGCGCGCGGATCGAACGGCGCCAGGCCTGCACTGCGCTTGCCCATCACGTCCCGCACGTACGCAGCCGGGTCGGCCTCGATCAGGCGCTCGGGCAGCGGCGGCGGCTGGATCAGGAAGAACCAGTGCCAGTAGGCGCGCGCAAACGTGTCCGACGTTTGCTCGTACATCGCCAGCGTTGGCGCGATGTCCAGCAGCGCCATCCGCTCGACAGCCTGCGGATGGTCTTGCGCCAACCGGTGCGCAACGCGCGCACCGCGATCGTGGGCCAGTACGCGGAAGGTGGCGAATCCCAGTGACTGCATCACCGCCACCATGTCGGCCGCCATCGCGCGCTTGCTGTAGTTGGCGTGGTCCGGCGCGCCCTGCGGTTTGGACGAATCGCCATAACCACGCAGATCGCAGGCCACGACCGTGAACTGCTCGGCCAGGCGCGGTGCGACGCGGTGCCAGATGGCGTGCGTTTGCGGGTGGCCGTGCAGCAGCAGGAGCGGCGGGCCGGAACCACCGACGATGGCGTTGATGGTCACGGTCGGGTTGACCTCGACTTGCAGGGCGCGAAAATGGGGGAACAGGGCTGTCATCGTCTCTCGTATTCGGTGAGCGGCTTGCTGCCGCAACATCGAATATACACGGGGCCGGCATGAAAAAAAAAGACCGGTCCGCGCGTGCGCTTCTGCCCTTACACGAGCCTGACATGTCGCCATTGTTGTAATTACGTCATTCGCGATTAGCACGAATTGACACCATGGCAAGCGCTGAGCAGTATGGAATGGAGGTCCCGGCCTCGCCCTTCCCAGTGGAACACCCGCGTTTGAATATCAAAGGACCAGCACCATGCAGAGAGCCAAGACGGAAAAGACAGCAGTTGCCCTTGCCATTGCCGCGCTGTGCGCAGGCTTTGCCCACGCCCAGGAGGCGCCGCAAGCCGAGACCACCGCAGCGTCCGCGACGGTCGTCGTCACCGGCACCCGGGTGGCCAATCGCACCGTGCTCGATACCACCGCACCTGTCGACGTGATCTCGGCCGAGACCCTGAAGAATTCGGGCAGCACCGAACTGACGCAGGCGCTGTCGATGGCCCTGCCTTCGCTGAACTTCCCACGCCCGGCGCTGACCGATGGCACCGACACCATCCGCCCTGCCACCCTGCGCGGCATGTCGCCCGACCAGACCCTGGTGCTGGTGAACTCCAAGCGCCGCCATGCATCATCGCTGGTGAACGTCAACGGTTCGATTGGCCGCGGTTCGGCAGCGGTCGACCTGAACACCATCCCCACCGCAATCGTCAAAACGGTCGAGGTGCTGCGTGACGGCGCCGCGGCCCAGTATGGCTCGGACGCGATCTCGGGCGTCGTCAACATGCGCCTGCGCACCGACCGCACGGGCGGCGAAGCGACCGTCAACTATGGCGCCAACAAGACCGAATACGATCTGTACAACGCAGCGCCACCGGCCGGCGGCACCTGGACCGCCCCGGCCTCACGCAAGCGCACCGATGGCCAGACCGCCACGGTCAGCATCTGGAAAGGCCTGGCGCTGGGCGAGACCGGCTACCTGACGATCGCCGGCGAATTCCGCGACCAGAACCGCACCGAGCGTACCGGCTACGACATGCGCCAGCAGTACGCGCTGGTCAACGGCGCATTCGATCCGCGCGAGAACACGATCAACCGTTTCAATGCGTGGACGGGTGAGCCCGACATGAAGCAATCCACGCTGTTTGCCAACGCGGGCAACGACATGGGCGGCGGCGTCAAGGTGTATGGCTGGGCGAGCTACCAGGACCGCGATGCCACGTCGGCCGGCTATGCCCGCATCCCGCAAGACGCGCGCAATATCCAGTCGATCTACCCGGACGGCTTCCTGCCATTGATCTCGCCGACCGTGAAAGACTTTTCGGCCACCGGCGGCGTGACCTGGGTTGCCGGCGCGTGGGACATGGACGCCTCGCTCGGCTACGGCAAGAACAAGATGGAGTACACCATCGAGAACACGCTGAACCGCTCCCTTGGCCCGACCAGCAAGACGTCGTTCTATGCGGGTGGCTATTCGTACGACCAGGCGGTGCTGAACCTGACCGGTGTGCGCAGCGTCGAGATGGCGTCGTTCTCGTCGCCGCTGAACGTGGCCGTGGGTATCGAAGCGCGCCGCGAAGGCTATGAGCTGTTCGCCGGCGAAGAGCAGTCGTACAGCTTCGGCGGCGCGCTGCTGCCGAACGGTACGCCGACAGCACCGGGCGCCCAAGTGTTCCCGGGCTTCCGGCCATCGAACGAAGTCGATGCGCACCGCAACGCGATTGGCGCCTTTATCGACCTAGAAGCGAATGTCACGCCCGAGCTGCTGGCATCGGTCGCCGTGCGCGGCGAGCGCTATTCGGACTTCGGCAACAGCCTGGCCGGCAAGCTCGCGCTGCGCTACGACTTCAACCCGAACTTCGCCGTGCGCGGCGCGATCCAGAACGGCTTCCGCGCGCCCTCGCCGCAGCAGCAGAACTTCACTGCCACCTCCACCAACTTCATTAACGGTGTGCCGTTCGAGATCACCACCTTCCGCCCGGATGATCCGGTCGCCGTCGCGCTGGGCGCCAAGCCGCTCGACGCCGAGAAATCGATCAACGCATCGCTCGGCGCCGTGATGCGTCTGGGCGCCGTCAGCCTGACGGTGGACGCCTACCGCATCGACATCGACGACCGCATCATCCTGTCCGAAAACCTGACGCAGACGAACGTGCGCAACTACATTGCCAGCCAGGGCTTCATCGGCGTGGGTGGCGGGCGCTTCTTCATCAATGGCGTCGACACCACCACCAAGGGCGTGGACATCGTGCTGAGCATGCCGTACAACGCCGGCGATGCGGGCAAGCTGGACTTCACGCTGGCGGCCAACTTCACCGACACGGAAGTGACCAAGACGCCGACGACTGAGCAGCTCTCGAGCCTGAGCCCGGCACCGCTGCTGTTCGATCGCCTCAACGTGCTGTCGCTTGAAAAGGGCCAGCCGAAGAACAAGGTCAGCGCCAACGTGAACTGGCGTCTGGGCCAGTGGGGCGCGACGCTGCGCGCCACGCGCTACGGCGAAGTGCTCTCGCCAGGCACCACGGCCGCTTTTGACTTCGAGATGGGCGCCAGGACCACGGTCGATCTGGAAGGCCGCCTTGCGGTCACGCCGAAGCTGACCCTGGCGCTGGGCGCGGACAACGTGTTCGACCAGTATCCCGAGACGCAGCCGCCATCCATCAACACCACCGGCAACACGCCGTTCTCGTCGTACGCGCCGTTCGGTCGTGCGGGCCGCTATATCTACGGCCGCGCCACCTACGCGTTCTGAGGCGGTCAATGTCGCCATCACCCTGGCCAGCCGAATCGGCCGGCGTGATGGCGACGCTGCATTGCCCTTGCTTACGCGTCCAGCTCGGGATAGCGGCGGAAGATGCCGTCCTGGTTGAACGGAATGCGGCGCGGCGATGCCAGGTAGGCCGCGATCTTCGGTCGCGCCGCCACCCGGTCGCGCAGGCCGGTGAGCTCGGGATGCTCCTGCTCGATCTTCTTCATCGCGTTGGGGAATGCGTAGCGTAAGCCCTCGATCACCTGGAACAGCGACAGGTCGGCGTAGCTCACGCGCTCGCCCAGCAGGTAGTCGCGCGGCTCGGGATTGGCCAGCAGCCGCGCAAAATAGGCCATGAACTTGGGGATGCGCGTCTCGACGAAATCGGCCGCGCGGCGTTTGGCCTCGGGTTTCTGGTCTTCGTAGTACAGCATCGAGGCGATCGGGTGATGCGTGTCGTGCGCCTCGGTGACCAGATCGGCGATCGTCAGTTGCAGCTGATGGACCCAGAGCCGGCCAGGTTCGGTGCGTGGCGCCAGGCCATGCTGTTCGCCCAGATACAGCAGGATGTTGGCCACCTGGCCGATGGTCTGCTCACCGGCTTTCAAGAATGGCGGGGCAAAGGCAGGATGGTCGCCGACTTCGAGCGCGGCCGTCAGCAGATCGACGCCACCATCACGGCGCGCCACGTCGACATAATCGGCGCCCGCTTCTTCCAGCGCCAGTCGTACGAATTCGCCGCGGCCCTGGATCGACGGCCAGTAATACAGTTCGTAGGGTTGCACCATGATTGCTTTTCCTGTTGATGGAGAAAAGTCATGGTAGACCGAACAGCAAGGCCGGGAAGCACGGTACGCCGGCCATACGCACTTTGCCTGTCGTCAGGCGACTGCGCACCACCGTTTGGCGATCGTTGGCGGCAGGTTGAAATGCTTCGCCGTTTCTGCAATCGAGGCCTTGTTTTCTTTCTTCCATGCCGAGACCTGGCTGGCGTTCGGCCTTTGCGGACTGCCCGTGCTGTCCTTGTCCTTGCCCTTGGCCGTCTTGGCTGTCGCTGTGCGCGCTGCCTGACCGACGACGCGACTTGACACCGTGCGGTGCATGCTGCGGGACTGCGTTTCATTCACAGATTCGTGCTCGGTCACAGGGCCCTGCGCGAGCGGGCCTTCCGGCGGCTGGTTGTGCGTCATAAAAGTTCTTCCGTGCTGATAAATAAGTGCCGCCATTATGACCTGCTCCCGATGGCAACCGGGGATTTGAGACGGTCAACGTGATGCGGCGAGCGTGCCGCGCCACGGACATCGACCGATTGTGGCGATTGAGCAACGCCTCGAAGGCGGCGAAACCCTGTCAACGTGGCCAATGCCCTTAATCGTGTTGGTTCCTGACGAATCATTACACTTTCCCCAAGCAAACGTTTTTAATAGGGAACATAATTGCACTGAGGAACTAAATTAATAAAGTTCACCCGTCACTTTTTTGTCCACTGGAGCGTCCATGATCATCGCGCGATTGACCCAACGCTGGCACGCCCTGCGCCACTGGCGCGCGCACCAGTCCCCCGATTCCCACGCCCGCTTCGAGGAGACGACCTTCAACCGGGCGTACCGGGATGCGGTGCACGGCAGCGCCGGCTTGATCCTGTGGCAGCACGATGGCGAGCATGGGCGCTTTGCGCTGCAACTGCGCACGGCGCAGCGCGACGATTCGCAAAATGGGTTGACCTTGACGTTGCTCGCCAATGACGCGGTGTTGCATCGCCTTTCCTGGACCTGGGCCGATGGGGCGCAGCTCGCGCTTCCGGTGGCGAGCGTGCCGCTGGTGACCCACAACGCTGGCCTCTGGCGTAATGCCGGTCCGGCCTTCGATGCGTTCGAACGCGCTTTTCCGAACAATTCGCCCAGCTTCTTTGCGTTTGCCGCCCTGCAGGGCGCGGCGCAGGCGCTGGACATCGACCGCGTGCTCGCGCTGCGCGCCACGGCGCACCCGGCGTACCAGCCAGACCAGCACGCGACCTTCGAGAGCGGCTACGATGGCTTCTGGCGCATTCTGGGCGGCGCCGAACACGATGCACGCCACTATCAGATCACGCTGCCGTTCTACCTCAAGCCGCTGGCCGACATGCCATCGAAGCACCGCAAGCGCGCCGCCCAGCGCCGCGATCAGTGGCGCGCGATCGGCGAGGCGGCGCGCACGACGCTGCTGCTCTATATGGCGCCGGTCGCCACGACCGCCGCCGCGGCCAGAGCGCCCACCACCGCGCAAGCCTGAACCTTCAGACGCTTGCCAGATTCACCACGGCCGTCAAGCGCCGTGCTACACTCGCGCCTTCGCTAGGGGTCCTGGAACGTTGTTCCGGGTGAGACATACCCTTCGTACCTGATCTGGATAATGCCAGCGAAGGAAAGCGCAAAGCAGCCCTCCCGTTCGTTTGCCCTTCCCCCACGTTGGCTCCGGCTTGAATTTAAGCGGCGCGCCCTCGTGGCGCGCAAACACGAGCACACCATGACCTTCACTCTGAAGCACCCAGTCCTTGCCTGCGCCATCGTGCAGGCCTTCGTTGTCACGCCTGCCGCAGTCGCGCAGGACACCATCCCTTCGGTCGTCGTCACCAGCAGCAAATGGATCGCGCTCGACCGCGCCAGCGTCGGCGGCTTCGCCGAAACGCAGCTACTCGACGCGCCGGCGTCGATTACCTCGATCGGCCAGGGCCAGATGCAGGATCTGTCGATTCGCAGCGTCAGCGATGCGAGCCGCTATGACGCCTCGATCGGCGACGCCTACAACGCCATCGGCTACGCCGAACAGTTTTCGGTGCGCGGCTTCACGCTCGACAACGCAACCAGCTACCGCAAGGACATGATCGCGATCTCGGGCGACACCCAGATCCCGCTCGAGAACAAGGAGCGCATCGAAGTCCTGCGCGGCCTGGCGGGCCTGCAGGCCGGCGTCGCGGCACCGGGCGGCATGCTCAACTTCGTCACCAAGCGCCCGACCAATGCACCGCTGCGCTCGGCCACCGTCGAAGTGCGCGAACGCGGCACGGTGTACGGCGCGGTAGACCTGGGCGGACGCTTTGCCGACCGCCGTTTTGGCTACCGCATCAACGCGGCTGCCGAAGACCTGAAATCGTACGTGCGCGGCGCCGACGGCAAGCGCCAGTTCATCTCGGCCGCCTTCGACTGGCAGATGTCGCCCGATGCGCTGTTCCAGATCGACGTCGACCACCAGCACAAGGCGCAGGTCACCGCCCCCGGCTACCAGTTGCTGCGCAACGAAGCCCTGCCCACCGGGATCTCGGCAAAAACGCTGCTCAACGACCAGCCGTGGACGCGCCCCGTCGACACCGACAGCAGCAACCTTGGACTGCGCTTCGAGTACCGCATCAGCGACACCTGGACCGCGACCGTCAACGCCAACAAGCACTGGTTCAAGCGCGACGACTTCACCGCCTTCCCGTACGGCTGCAGCAACGAGGGCGACGGCTACTATCCGGGCTATTGCTCGAACGGTGACTACGACGTGTATGACTTCCAGAGCACCGGCGAGCGCAAGACGCCGTGGGGCGCACAAGCGATGCTGCAGGGCCGCTTCGACACGGGCGCGGTGCGCCACGCGCTGACGATCGGCAGCGCCTACGCCGAACGCCACGACAGCTTTGGCGAATACGTCTACGACTACGTCGGCTCGAGCAATATCTGGCAAAACCAGATCGTGCCGCCGGTGGACAGCAGCCGCGTGACGGGCCCGGTGATGGAACGCCGCGCAACCGAAGAGCGTTCGCTGTTCGTGCAGGACATCCTGACCTTGTCACCGGCCTGGACGCTGCACGCCGGCGTGCGCTATGTCCAGCTCAAGCTCGATGCGCTGGAAGAAATCGACCAGGCGCGTGTGACATCGAAAGACTCGTTCGCGCTGCCGAACGTGGCACTGGTCTATGCGCCGGCGCCGGACTGGCGCGTCTACGGCTCGATCAGCCACGGCCTGCAATACGGCGGCATCGCGCCGATGGAGACCGTCAACCAGAACACGGTGCTTTCGCCAAGCCGCTCGAAGCAGTTCGAATTTGGCGTCAAGCGCAATGTGAACGAGCAGCTGGCGCTGTCGGGCGCCGTGTTTGAAATCACACAGGGTCTCGAGTACACGAACGCCGCCAACGTCTTCGTGCGCGCGGGCGAGCAAACGCACCGCGGTGTCGAATTGTCGGCTCAAGGCCGCGCCCTGCCCGGCCTGAACTACAACCTGTCGCTGATGGCGCTCGACACGGACCAGAAGGACACGGGCGACGCCAGCACCGAAGGCAAGCGCGTCACCAATGTGCCGGAGCTGCGCACGGCCGCCTGGGTCGAATACGTGGTGCCGCAAGTGGCGGGACTGAAGCTGGATGCGCAGTGGCAGTATTCGGGCAACAAGGTGTTCGATCCGGCCAACCGCGTTAAGGTGCCGGGGTACCACGTGGCCGGGTTTGGCGCATCGTACCTGCTGCGTGCGGGTGGTTTGAACACGATCATCCGGGCGCGGATGGACAATGCGTTCGACAAGTTCTATTGGCGTGACGTGACGCAGTCGCTGGGTGGGTATTTGTTGCCGGGGGCGCCAAGGACATTCAGGGTGTCGGCGCAGATTGATTTTTGATTTGATTAAATACCTAACTACGGTTTCTAAAATAACCGTAGTTAATACAAAGCCGGGCGTATATTTCTCTAATAGCTTGGCATAAGACCCATGACACGATTACCAGTTAAAATTCTTGCATCGCAACGAAGGATATTGAAAGACATCTTGGTCAACCATCACTTCTTTCAGTAAATACGGGCTCATAAACCACCTCAATCTGCAGCAGGGAAAAGCGGCGTCATATAACCAAATCGAGACAGAAAATCCAAGCGATAGCTAAATAAAATTGGGATTACTAATTTTCTCTAGCCGTTTCATAGCAGCCAATTTTCCACTTCCGTCGCCGCCCAGTAATGAATTATAAATTATCTTGTAATCTTCGTTGTCAGCATCAAATTCCATTCCATAGATAGCCATAAACTTCATAACCGCAGAACTTACTGCCATCTCATCAGTTTCAGTAAAAATCATACTTTTCAACGCACTGATGATCTCTGGGGTAGTCACCTTTTCTGGCACCGATGTCGCAAACATTAACCTGATTTCTTCGAATTTGCTTGAAGAGAAATTGCACATTTGATTCATATACTCGGCACTTGGCTCAACCAAATTTATATAATACAACAACGCAAGGCGAGTCCGTTCAAATGCCCTACGCTCCGCCGGAAAATCAGATTCCTCGATAGGACTTAAACAAATCTTTTTAAAAAATTCAATGGCACGATCTGGATCCAATAGAAATAATCCGCTTATTCTTTCGTCTGACAATCTAGAAGAGTTTGAAATAAAATTCCAAGCCTGAATTTTTTCGATTGGGGCAAGACCGAGAAAATAACTTTCGTCTAGTCCATGCAACCGTTCAGAGTCTTTTTTTTGGAAAAACCGGTACAGTCTTTCCAATCCTGAAGGTGGATTCGCATTCATAACGGAGCAGTTCCCTTGAGATTTAACAAAGATTTAATAACACCGCTGTCCAAAATATTTATTTTTCCTTGATCGGTTATTTCGTGTATTTTTATAGAGCTTATATCGCCTGACAACATCTTGGTCTTCAAAATATTTTTTTCGACATTGTGCCATAAGGTACGACTATCAGTTAATTTATATGTAGTTTGCACCACATTTATCCTACCCATCGCACCTTTCGCATATTCACTTGACACTCCCGCCCAAAGGTCACGGGCATATGGAGGTGCGCCATTGTCAACACTCCAAGAGTACTTGTCCAGTGCGGGCCAATTATCTATTATTCGTCCGCCTGCGGTAGTTTCCAAGGTTACTCCGCCGATGCTTTCCGCAAATCTTTTCGCTGCAGCGTTATCACCTGACCAGAAAACTGCAAGGTCTTTTGGCGATGACACGTCCAGCCGCTTGATCACCTCAGCCCAACTGTCATCTGGATTCTTTGGCAAGTAAGGCTCCAATATATCCCGTGCTTGTTTTATCTTTGCATCGGCCAGTACCTTATTACCACTTTTTTCTGCCGAGCGCGCCTCATCAGATAGTTCGGTAATTTTTTTACGATCGGCTGCAGCGGCGGCATCAGCGGCAACCTGCTTTTTGGTATTCGCTCCTTCTTCAGGAGGTTTGATTGGATCAGGATTTTTTCTGGCATGCGCAGTAGAATCAGCGTTAGGCTTAGCCTTGAGCAACGATTTGGGTTCAGAATTCGGATGCAGTGGAGCGGCAGCTTCAGGGGTTGTATTGTCGACTTTCGCTAATATCTTGCCTGGCGTATCATGAACTCGATAACGTTGAGGCTCCGTTAAAGCTTGCTTCTCCACCTGAACGCCGGATGCAATGGTATGCGCTTCCTTTGGGGAGGTTTCTGTTAGTACCTTCGCCAACCGTGCATCGAGCTCGCCCAGCGCCCTCGGAATCTGCCGTAGCGCATCCTGCTGGAGACTGTAGAACCTGCCTTCCCACTCCGTTAATCTGGCAATCGTGACTTTGACGGAATCAAAATACCGAAGACCTTCCAGATGCGCTCGAAGCGAGCCTACAATGCCGCGAAGCTTGCCAATGATCTTATTCAGTGCCTGAAGGAGCACCTTTTCATACGTTACAAACTTCACAGCACGCAGAAGTTTCAACACATCGCCTTTGATGAACTTTTGCAAAAACAGCACAAGCTCAACCAACGTCGACGACTTCCTGATCATCAAAAGCATGACTGCACGCAGGGCAGCAGCAAGCTCGGAGCCCACGATTCCTCCGACGGCGGCGCCAGCACCTGCTGCTAGTGCGCCGCCTGCTGCCATCGCTATCGGCAATGCAATCACGATCAGGCAGGAGCAAAGCAGTACCCACTCCATCAACTCTTCGCGTTTTTCAGGATGGCATGCCAGTCGCAAGACGATGGCCACTGCATCACGTGCACTGGTGACGATCACTATCCCCGGTGCGAAGCTGAGAAGCATGTCTGCGATGACGGCCGACAGTGGCCGATGATCGGCAAACTCGCCGTAGAGGACCGCTTGCAGCCATGTCATGCAGCCGACAACGCGGCCCCAAGCATCGTGGAGAATCGAATCGTCGTCTGGCTTCGGGATTGGCTTATTCATGCGCCCCCCTTCTTGCGAGCATTTGCGGCTGTCCAGTTCAGCAACTCATCTATATCGTCATCGAGTTCAACAGAAACAGTCGAGCTGGCATCCAACGGCCGATAGTCGTACTCGATCTTCGCCGCCGCCCCTGCAGGCATGCCGCTGATACGAGCAATGCCCATCGCATCGAGTGTGCCCTCGCGGGTGCTTCCATCGCTCAAGGTCGCCTTGTAGGCGGCGCCAGCGAGGGGTGCGCCCCAATCGGTCAAATGCCGAAATTCCAAGTCGGTCTTTCCAACTTCAGCCTTCTCCACGTGCGGCATCACATAGTTCGACGTTGCCGGCCCAAGCATGGTGTGTAGCGATGCATGTGCAGTCGATGTGCCGGAAGTCGATTCAGTGATGCCACTTGCATTGATTCTGATGGACGAGCCACCGGCAGACAGCATCACTTCATCTTTCGCATGAATCTCGACGCGAGACGTGGTTGACAGCAGACGCAGGACTTTCTCCGCAATGATGTCAAGATCGTCGCTCTGGGCCTGGACTTGGACTTTGCCCTTCGCCGCAAACAGTTTGATGCCTGCGTTTGCAGCGAACAGACTGACCTTCTCTGCGACACTGGCAAGCAAGCTCCTGCCCACGGCGATATTGGTGTCCAAGCCTGACGACACCGTCACCTCTTCCCCAGCATGCACGTGCGTGCCTTTTGCACTCGTGAGACCAAGTCCATCCGAGGAGGCGGCTAGCAATATCGCTTCCTTGAACCGGTTCGCGTCGCCTTGCCCGTGAACCGGATAACGCTCCTGCGTTGCCTCAATAAAGTGGTTGAGTGCGCCCTGCCCGACCAACG
Organism: Massilia aurea; assembly: GCF_024753205.1. Taxonomy (GTDB): domain Bacteria; phylum Pseudomonadota; class Gammaproteobacteria; order Burkholderiales; family Burkholderiaceae_D; genus Telluria; species Telluria aurea. The sequence continues at coordinate 994,639 of NZ_JANUGZ010000001.1, forward strand.
CGTCGGCCCCTGCCTTGCATGCAGTGTCAGACAATGCTTTGGTCAGCGAGGCGCCTGCCTTCAGTCTGGTTGTCGCTTCGATCGCATCGAGTTGGGTACCTTGCGCACCGGGGCGACCATACGTGCTGATATACAGACCTTTGTGCGTGACGATTGCGCCGTAATCATCGGTACTCAGAGCAAAACCGGCCCCAAAGAAGCGTCGGCGTTCGTTGCCGCTTTGACTTACTAGGTAACCGAGATTGAGCTGTGCATGGGTATTGGTGCTATACAGGTGCACCCGGTTTTGAGAGTTCGTGTCGTCCATTACAAGCTGATTGAAACCGCTACCCTCGAATTCCTTGGACTTGAAACCCGACAGCCTGCCATTTGAATGCCACTGCGGTCCCTGGAGGTCGTTGTATAGGCGACCAGTGATAACGGGGCGGTCTGCGTCACCGTTCAGGAAGGTGACGATGACCTCCTGTCCAATGCGCGGCACATTCAGTGCGCCCCAATGCTGACCTGCGTTTGGGTAGCTGACACGCACCCAGCATGAGGCTCTTTCATTGCTGGGATTGATCCGATCCCAGCGCATCCGGACTTTCACGCGGTTGAGCTGGTCGGTAAAAATTTCCTCACCTTCCGGCCCGACCACGACTGCGGTCTGCGGGTGGAGCGTCGGCTTCGGATGCTCGAACGGGCTTCGAAAGGGAATTTTACGGCGCTGGACTTCGAAACGATTGAAGCAATGGCCTGTTTGCGCCCTGCGCGCAGCGCTTGGGCTATTGGCTGGTCCATTCTGGACATCGCGCCCAATGGACTCCTTGAATGCCTCGACTTGCGCCGCGAGGCTACCGGGAAACTCACGCACCCGGTTCGACAGCGGCAAATTATTCTCGATGCACCAATCAACCGCAATGATCATGAACTCCCGGTCTTCGTCCGTATCGTACCGGTGCACTGGATGGTCTTCCAGTATGAACCAGCGACCGGGCTGCATCGAACGCGTGGACGAAACGCCGTAGAACCGTTTCATGCTCGACTCCCACTGCTCAATACGAACCCGCGCTCGCCACACGCCTTGATCGTGTTTTGAAAATGAATAAGCACCCGTGTATTCGTAAATTTCGAGCTGGCTTGGGAGATCGCCATGTTCCGGAAACACCCAGCTTTCAGTGCGCATCGGAGAATTAGGGGACTTGTAATTGTCCGATTGGGTCGTAAGCCGGGTCGACGTCAAACAGCGGCTCGCGCTCCAATGCACGATCTTGTGCGCTTCGTCGTCTGTCGCGGCGCCATGAAAAAAAACGTGCTTCTGCGCCAATGGATCCAACTGATAGGGCGAATCGGTGATCACGAAGATATGTCCGGAGCCATCACTTTTATGTTCGTGGTAGCCGTACCAGCCTTCTTCTTCCATCAAGCGGTGTACAAAGTGCCAGTCCGTTTCATACTGTGTGCAATATGAACGGCGCAATACCGGTGTCCTGACCTCGAAACGGAACTGCCCTTGGGCCTACGGGTGAGCGGCAAAGACGCTGGCCAGGATGTCGTCAGCCGCCTTCTCTTGCCACAATCGGGCATCGCGGCGGAATCTCAGAAAGTGCAGCCAGGGCGCGAACGTCAGTTGGCAAAAAGTGAGCTCGCCGTCGCTTCCTAATCTTTTAACAGTATGGACATAGCCACTGATTGGCAGATACGAACGGTTCGCCTGCTGGATCCACAGCGTGACTGGCTGCGCGATGAGCTTTTTCAGCTCGATATCGCTGCGCACTGAGACCGTGTCGACTACGTACTCATAACTGCGCCCTAGTCTGTCATGTCCCATCACACGCTGCGGCAGCAACATGTCGTCACCGAAAATCGTGGTGAGTTTGAGGAGTCGGTTGTGCTGGGCAATCAGTGCCTGGCGAAGAGACTGGGATGGATGCGGACCGTCCATGCTTGGGTAACCTCCATCTCTGGATTGACGTCGTCACCGCCCTGTCGAGTCGCTGCGATGAGGAGCACAGGATGTGTCAACTTCTTGTCGGCTAGACAGAAGAGATCGTAACTTTGAGGTATTTGACTGTCCATGCACGGGGAATACCGCCGTGTCGACTATTGAGCGACCTCCTGGTCAGTAAGAGAAATCATGAGGGCGTGTCGATCCGGCGCCACATATGTGCCTGATCACAGCAGGTGTATTCACCAAGATATCGCGTGGGATTCTGGTCAGGCGGGCGAGAAACTTCACAGGAACGCAGCGCCCTCCTGCTGCATGCCGGCACTTGACCTGGACTTAATCCGACAACTCCAGCAACTTCCCCAAACACCGCCGCTCAAACCCGTTCAACCCCTGCATCACCAACGGGTCATCATCACCGATCACGCCCGCGTCAAGCAGCAAGCGCAACGTGGCAATCCGGTCACCCAGCGCCAGCGCCTGCGCCGGATGCGAGCCCTCCGGCTCATGCGCGTGCGCGATCGCCTTGACGACATCCGGCGGAAAGTCCCAGTGGCTGGCGATCACCGACGACAGCTCACGGCTGGCGGCGAAGAACGCGATGCCGAATTCACCGGAACCCGGCACCTTGCCTTCGCAGACGCGGTCGGCCACCTGAAACGCCACCTGCAAGCCGAGGTTCTGCATCAAGCCGGACAGGTAGGCTTCAAACACGCCGGCCGACAGCCCCGGCGCCATGACGCTGGCGGCGAATGCGCAGCGTTCGGCATGCTTCCAGACGATCGGTGCGACCTGGCGCGCCACGCCCTGCGTCGTCACGCGCAGCAGCGGCCGGAACGCAATGCGCGCGAGCAGCATGCGCAGGCCGTTCAGGCCCAGCATCGTTACCGCGCCTTCCAGCGTTTCAATCGGCGTCACCGGGCGGTAATAGGCGCTGTTCGCTTCGCGGATGACTTCGGCGACCAGCACCAGGTCGCGTCCGACCTGGGCCGACAGCGCGCCGGTCGAGATGTTCTCGTCCGAGAGCGAAGTTAGAAGCTGCGCAATGAGTTCAGGGATGCGTGGCACCAGGCCGGATGCGCAAACGGGATCGGCAGCGAGCGAGCGCACTTCGCGCAGGATCTGCGCCTCTTGTTCGGGGGACGCCGTGCAACGGCTGCTGCCCGTCAACCAGCGGTAATAGGTTGCCTGGACCTCGGTCGCCATGGCGTGACCGTCATCGAACGTCAGCGTTGCGCTGACGGGCACCGGCGCGACGGTTTCCTTCTCGGCGCTACCCAACAAGCGACCAATCCAATTTTTCATCGCGTTCCGCCCCGTGTTCAGAAAGTGGCATATTGTAATGCCACAAAGAAACAAAATGACGTCGCCATGAAACTATTTACCGTCACCCTGCCCGTCTCTGTCCTATCGGCGCAGCGCGAGACAAGCACATGATGGTGATCAAACGTCGTGGCAAGCCTGCCGACGATCTCGCTTACGGTGCCCCGAGCAGCTGCTCCACCTGCCGCAAACGTTGCGGCAGGTCCCCTGCCAGCAAGGTATACGCGATGCCGCGCGCATCGAGCGTCTCGAGCAGCAGCCGGTGCACCATCTGGCGCACCTCTTCCGATTCACGTTGCAGGCCATCGGGCTCCCACGGACCATCGGGCGCCGTCACCAGCGTGATGGCGTAGGCGTGATTCGCGGCGAGCTGCGCCAGTTGCGCGTCCACACGGTCCCAGTACACGCGGCTGTAGATTGCCGTCATCAGCGCGGTCGTATCGCAGAACAGGTAGCGCTGCGCGCATTGGGCGGCCGCATCTTCGCGCGCCAGTTGCGTGCGCGCGATGCCGAACTGGTCTTCTTCGCGCGGCACGCGCGCATGGACGTCGACGAATTCGCGCAGGTACTCCGGCACCCACACAGTGCTGTAGCGGCGCGCCAGCGCTTCGGACAAGGTGGACTTGCCCGACGATTCCGCGCCCAGGATCGCAATCCTGGCCACACCGGCAACGGGCATCTTCACGCCCGTTGCTCCACATGCGCCGCCCAGGCACGCAGCCCGGCAATGGCCAGCAGCACGAACACGCCATACAGCACGGCCGTGAGCATCAGGCCCTTGTAAACGTACAGGCCGACATACAGGATGTCGACCGCGATCCAGATGTGCCAGTTCTCGAGCTTCTTGCGCGCCAGGAGCAGTTGCCCCATCAGGCTGCCGGCGGTGAGGAAGCCATCGGCGTGCGGCACGTCGGTGTCGGTGAAATGATCGAGGAAGGTCGAGAGCACCACGAAGCCGGCGAACCACGCGACCAGCACCCAGGCGCGGGTGCCGGGATTGAGGCGCTTGACGACCAGCGGCCCATTGCCGGCGCCGCGCAGCCACATGGTCCAGCCCCAGATCGACGCGATGATGAACACGAACTGCAGCCCCATGTCGCCATACAGCCGCGCGTCGAAAAACACCACCGCATAGGTGGCCGACGACGCGATCGAAAACAGCCAGGCCCAGTGCTTCTGGCGGATGTTGAGCACGACCGTGATGACGGCCAGCACGAACGAGATCAGTTCGAGTGGCGACGTCACCAGGCCGGCAAGGACAAGGGGTTCGTTCATGCGTGGATGTACCCGGCTTACTTCTTCGCTTACTTCGTCGGATACTTGATCGTCATTTCCTTGAGCAGGTTGTCGGCATGGTCGACCTCCTTCATCACCCACAGCATGTAGCGGATATCCACGTGGATCGCGCGCGTGATGGCGGTGTCGAAGTACCAGTCCTTGGTGATCGATTCATAGGTCGAATCGAAGTTCAGACCCACCAGCTCCCCCCGCCCGTTCATGACGGCCGAACCCGAATTGCCGCCCGTGGTGTCGGCGCTCGACAGGAAGTTGACCGGCACGGTGCCCAGTGCCTTGTCCTTGAACACGCCGTAGCGCTTGCCCTGGATGGCTTGCTTGAGCGCGGCTGGGACGATGAACGGATCCTTGTCGGTTTCTTTCTCAAGAATGCCTTCGACGGTCGTGAACGGCCCTTTCAGCAGGCCGTCGCGCGGTGAGTACGGCGACACCGTGCCGTAGGTCACGCGCAGCGTCGAGTTGGCGTCCGGGTAGACCGGCTTGCCCTGCGATGTCTTGAACGCGATCACGGCCGCCATGTATTGCGGGATCACGCGTTCGAGGTTGCCGTCGATCTCGTTGCGTCCGTTTTCCAGCGCCATGCCGGCGTCGTGCAGGCGCACGGCCAGTGCGATGAACGGGTCGTTCGAGGCGCGGAACGCCTGCGGGTCCTTGCCGATCCACGCCAGACGCTTGGCGGTGTCGGCCAGCTCGCTGCTGCGGTACATTGCCGGCAGCGCCGCTTCGGTCGGCAGCAGTGCATCGAGGCCCTGCGGGCGCACGGCGCCATCGATACGCGCGTAGCGGGCCAGCGCGGCCTTGTAGCGCGCTTCGTCCACGCTCGGCACGAACGATTGCTCGAGCCGTGTCAGGCGCGCCTTGATGAACGACAGGTCGCGTTCCTGGTAACCACCCTCGCGCTCTGCGTCCGGCTTCTGGCGCTCAAGGGCCAGGCGGTACAGCGTGCGCGCGCTCTTGAGCAGGTCGCTGTGGGTCGCTTCATTCCAGGCGGCTTCCTGGCGTTGCAGCGCCATGTCGCGGGCAATCACGGCATCGAGTTCGGTCAGCAGGTTCTTGTTGGCGCCGGCGTGGGCTTGCTGCCAGGTGCGGAACTCGGCGTCCTGCACGTCCTTGATGGCGGCGATGTCCTTGCGCGCGAAGCCGTCCATCAGGCCCTGCGTCTTTTTCAGCACGTTGTTCAGGCTCTTGGCCACGCTCGCATAGCGCACGTCCCATGCCGGATTGTCCTTGGTTGCAGCGGCGATGATCGCCAGGTCGGCCGTGATCGTGGCTGCCTTGGCCGGAAAATCGACGTCGCGCGCGAAGCGGATCTCGCTTGGCAGCTTGTAGCGACTGGTGCGGCCCGGATAGCCAGCCAGCAGGATCGGATCGCCGTTCTTCAGGCCTTCGGCCGACACCACCAAAAAGTCCTTCGAGCGGTACGGCACGTTGTCCGGCGACGGGTCGGCCGGACGGCCGTCCTTGCCGACGTAGGCGCGCAGGAACGAATAATCGCCCGTCTGGCGCGGCCATTCGTAGTTGTCGATGTCGCCGCCGAAGTTGCCGATGCGGTCGGACGGCGCGTGCACCAAACGCACGTCACGGATCATCAGCTGCTTGATGCGGTAATACTCCAGGCCGCGGTGAAACGCCGGCACCGAGCAGCGCGTCGATTTGTCGGTCTCACATTCGGCGATCAGGGCCTTGACGCGCGCGGCCACCAGCGCATGGCGCTCGCTGCCCGACAGCGTGGGGCTCAAACCATCCAGCACGCGCTTGGTGACATTCTCGACCTTTTCGGTCACGTAGATCAGCGTGTTCGGGCCGCCCGGCAGTTCTTCGGCGCGGGTCTTGGCCAAAAAGCCATTGACGATGTAGTTCTGTTCCGGGGTCGAATTGCGCTGGATCGCGCCGTAAGCGCAGTGGTGGTTCGTGACCACGAGGCCATCGGGCGAAACGAACGACGCCGAGCAGCCGCCGAGCGACACCATGGCGCTCATCGGATGCTTGCTCGGGTCAGCCAGCTTCGAAGCCGGCATCGTGATGCCGATGCGCTTCAGTTCGGACGAGAGCTGCGGCAGCTGGTGCGGTTGCCACTGGCCTTCGTCGGCGAAGGCGGCGGTCGCGGCGCCCAGGAGGGCGACAGGCAGGAAAATCGATTTGAACAAGACAACACCCTGGATGAAAAAAGCAATGCGGGAGTATATCGCCGTTGTATCCCAACCGTGTCGATTTATGGCGATGCGACCGCCGCACCGGCCGCGTCAACACCCCGTCACATTGGTCTGGCAAGATGCAATATTGTCGTTTTGCAAGACAGTCATACAAAGAAGGCATGCGTTCATGACAAGCGAGGCGCCACTGTACCGACATACTGTCCTGTACTTGTGCCAGAGTTTCTTCATCAAGGACAACCGGGCAGAGCTGCTGCTGCACGCGCACAAATACGATTTCGATATCCGCTTCTTCAGCGAGCTGGCGCAGTATGTCGCCGCTGTCGATGCCGATCGCAGCAACAGCCTGTTCGTGATCGACCTCGACACCCTGCACAATATGCAGGCCGACCTGCACGATGCGCGCAAGACGCTGATGCTGGGTGAATTGCTGGCGCGCCTGCCGCCCGGTCATCGCTACGTGTACCTGCAATCGAGCCGCCAGGGCAGCCGCTTCCTGCTGCAGCAGCGCCTGGTCGACAGCCATTGCCTGGCCTATGCCGAAAAGCCGATCGCCAACGATGTGCTGGTCGACAAGCTGTTCAACCTGTTCGTGCAGAACAAGCGGGGCGACGCCGTCACCCTGATCACGCTCGGCTTGCCCGGCAGCCTGGATGACGCGGCGCTGCGCGACCAGTGCATCGACGTCACTTACCACGCCGACCCGTCGACGCTGCACCTGCGCGTCAAGGAGCTGCAGCCCGACCTCGTGCTGATCCCCGACAGCGACTACCTGCGGGTGGACGCCCTGGCGCGCGTACTGCAAAAGAATATCGAGGCCGACCCGGTGCGCGAAATCGTGCTGCTGCAGCGCCGGCCGGACGATGCTCTGGCCCGGCGCGCGCTGGGCGATGGCTTCGATGCGGTGTTGCCCGACACTGGCTCGGGCATGCTCGAAGCGCAACTGGCCAACCGTGCGGCCAAGATCCGCGTCAACAAGGATTTGATCGGCAAGGACCGCGCCACCGGCCTGCTCAACAAGGTCGGGCTGCGGCGTAAAACACAGGACCTGATCCGCCAGGCCACGCTGGAAGACATACCATTGGCCTTCGGCGTCATCGACATCGACAAGTTCAAGACCATCAACGACACCTGGGGCCACCATTTCGGCGACATCGTCATCAAGCGGCTATGCCTGTGCCTGGCGCCGCAGATGGGCGAGCGCGATCTGCTCAGCCGCTTCGGCGGCGAAGAATTCGTGGTGGTGTTCTGGGATTGCACGCTGGCGCAGGCATGGCCGCGGCTGGACGCGCTGCGCACCGCCTTCGGCGCCATCGCGTTCCAGGTGGCGCAGGGCGACGAGCGGCGCTTTTCGTTCAGCGGCGGGCTGGCCGCGTTTCCGGCGCAGCGCAGCGAAAACGAGTTGTTCGTGCAGGCCGATGCGATGCTCTACACGGCCAAGCAGGATGGGCGCAACCGGATTTGCCCGGCGCCTTGCGCTTAAACGCGGGCGTCGGCCAGCTTGCCCAGGCAGCGCCGTTCGAAGCTGTTCAGGCCATCAGTGACGAGACTGTCGTCCTCGGCGACGACGTGCGCATCGATCAACAGATGCAGCTTGGCGATCTGGTCGCCCCGCTCCAGCGCCCGGGCCAGTGCCGATGCGGCTGGCGTGCTCGACGTAGCGATGGCTTGCACGACATCCAGCGGGAACTCCCAATGCGCCGCGATCGACGCCGACAGCCCCCGGCTCACGGCAAACAACCGTGCGCCGAACTCGCTCGAGCCGGGAATCTTGCCCGCTTCGGCCGCTCGCTCGGCCAGGCGGAAGGCCACCAGCAAGCCCAGGTTCTGCATCAGACCGGCCAGATAGGCCTCGAACACGCCGGCAGCCATGCCCGGCGCCATCAGGCTCGACGCCAGCGCGCACTTCTCGGCCTGGTGCCAAACCAGCGGCGCGGCGTGGCGTGCAAAGCCGGTGTCGGCCATGCGCAAGAGCGGGCGGAATGCGATTCGTGCCAGCAGCATGCGCAGGCCGTTCTGGCCGAGCATCAATAGCGCAGCATCGAGCGACTTGATGGGCTGCAGCGGGCGGTAATACGCGCTGTTCGCTTCGCGGATCACTTCAGCCACCAGCACCGTGTCGCGCTCGACCGAGCGTGCCAGCGCGCCCTGCGACACGGCGTCATCGGCCAGGTCGCGCAGCAGTTCGGGGATCAGTTCGGGGATGCGCGGCACCAGGCCGCTGGCCGCGCCCGGGTCGAGCGCCAGCGTGCGCACCAGGTCCAGCAGGTGCTCTTCGACCTCGGGCGTGGCTTCGTAGCCGGCCGAGGCGGTCAGCCAGCGGTAATACGCGGCGTCGACCTCTACGGCGAGGTCGTGCGCCGCTTCGCCGGCCGGCGGCTCGCTGGCATCGGGGGCCGGCGCCTTGTCGGCGCCCAGCATACGGTCAATCCATTTTTTCATAAAGTCGCTCGGGCCTCGGATGCGTCATTGTAAGCCCTGGCGCGGCTTAATTGACAATCGCCGGCGTGTTGTTCACCTCTGCGTCGGTCCAGCCACCACCCAGCGCCTGGATCAGCGCCACCGCCGCCGTCTGGCGGTCGGCCTGCACCTGCACCAGCTGGCGACGCGCATTGAGCGCCGTGACCTGCGCCTGCACCACCTCGGTATAGCTCACCTGCCCCGCCTGGTAGCGGTTCAGGATCTGCTGTTCGACCAGGCCCGCCGCTTCGGCCGCCTCAACGCGCAACTGCTGCTGTTGCTCGAGCACGCGGGTGGCGGCCAGGCCGTTCTCGACATCGGCGAATGCCGTCAGGACGACCTGGCGGTAGTTGGCCACCGTGGCCTGCTGGCGCGCCTCGGCGCCTTCGACGCTGGCGCGCGTGGCGCCGGCATTGAACAGCGTCTGCGCGGCCGACAGGCCGAACGACCAGGCCGCGTTCGACAGCGAGAACAGGTCGCCCACGCGGCTCGTGTTGTTGCCGTACGAAGCAGACAGCCCGAAGGTCGGGAAGTAGGCCGAACGGGCGATGCCGATGTCGGCATTCGCCACCGCCACATCGCGCTCGGCGGCGGCAATGTCGGGCCGGCGTTGCAGCAGTGTGGATGGCACGCCGACCGGTACGGCCGGCACCACCACTTGCCATGGCGTGCTTGCCAGCGCAAAGCTCGACGGACTCTGGCCGACCAGCACGGCGATCGCATGTTCGAGTTCGGCGCGCGAGCGCTGCAGGCCAAGCGCGTCGCTGCGCGCCGTGGCCAGCTGCGTCTGCGCCTGCAGCACGTCCGAGCGCGCCGAGACGCCGGCCGCGAAGCGGTTCGACGTGATCTGCAGCACGCGTTCGTAGCCTTCGATGGTGGCCGTGAGCATGCCGATCTGGGCGTCGGTCTGGCGCAGCGAGAAGTAGTTGATCGCCAGCTCGCCAAGCGCCGCGAGGCGCACGCTGGCCAGGTCGGCGGCGCTGGCCTGGGCGCTGGCTTCGGCCGCATCGACCGCCGTGCGCAGGCGGCCGAACACGTCCGGCTCCCAGCTCGCGCCGATCTGCAGGCGGTAGGCGCTGGCGGCGCCGCGGTTAGTGTCGCCGCTACCACCGCCGGCGCGATCCCCCCCCGCGCCAAGCGACACCACCGGGAACAGCGACGCGCGCTGCTGCGCGACGATCGAGCGCGCCTGGGCATAGTTGGCCACGGCGACAGCGATGTTCTGGTTGGCCACCTCGACCTGGCGGCTGAGGCGATCGAGCTCCGGGTCGTTGAACAGCTGCCACCAGGGGCCGCGCTCAAGCGCGTCGGCGGGCGCGGCAGGCGCCCAGCCCGGCAAGGGCGCGTTGACGCCCTTGTAGATTGCCGGTACCGGGCCGGCCGGCAGCGCGGCAGGCCGTTCGTAAACTGGCCCGACGGCGCAGCCACCGAGGCCGAGGGCCATGGCGAGGAGGGTCAGGCGCAGGGAGGTCGAGATTTGCATGGGCATCATGGTTTGGCGAGCGATGGACCGCTACCCGGAGTCGGATCGACATCGTGCGGGTGGCGGCTCAACGCGTGTTCATCGGGTTTGCGGGTGCGCAGCTTGTCGAGCAGGACATACACGACCGGCGTGGTAAGCAGTGTCAGGAGCTGGCTCGCGACCAGGCCGCCGATGATGGCGATGCCCAGCGGCCGGCGCAATTCGGAGCCTTCGCCAAAGCCGATCGCCAGCGGCAAAGCGCCCAGCGCCGCGGCCAGCGTCGTCATCAGGATCGGGCGGAAGCGCAGCATGCAGGCCTCGCGCACCGCTTCCATTGCGGTGAGGCCTCGCGCTCGCTCGGCCTCCAGCGCGAAGTCGATGATCAGGATCGCATTCTTCTTCACGATGCCGATCAACAGGAACACGCCGATCAGCGCGATGATCGAGAACTCCATCTTGAACATCAACAGCGCCAGCACGGCGCCCACACCGGCCGACGGCAGCGTCGAGAGCACGGTGATCGGGTGGATCAGGCTTTCGTACAGAATGCCGAGCACGATGTAGATGACGACGATGGCGGCCAGGATCAGCAGCGGCTGCTCCTGGCTCGACGCCTGCGCCGCCGCCGCAGTACCCTGGAAGCTGCCGCGCACATTGATCGGCATGCCGATGTCGGCTTCGGCCTGGCGCACGGCCGCTTCGCCGTCGGTCAGCGTGAAGCCTTCGTTCAGGTTGTACGACACGGTGGTGGCCAGTTCGCCATCCTGGTGGCTGACCGAGGTGGCAGTCGCGCTCTCGGCGAAGCGGGCAATCGCCGACAGCGGCACCATCGTCGCGGCGTTGTCGGCCAGCGCCTGGCCACCGGACGGATCGCGCGCCGCCGTCAGGCTCGCTGTCGCCGAGGTCGCCGCGCCGGCAGCGCCGGCGGCGGCCGCCATGCCGGTGCTGGAGGACACGACGTTTTCGCTTCCGCCAGCGGCCCGTGCCGGCACGTACACGTCCTTCAGGGCTTCGGGCGACTGCGCATACTTCTGCGCCACGCCCATCACGACGTGGTACTGGTTCAGTTCATCGTAGATGTTCGCCACCTGGCGCTGGCCGAACGCGTTGTACAGCGCATTGGTCACGTCGCGCGTGGTGATGCCCATGCGCGCCGCGCTTTCCTTGTCGATCGTGACATAGGTTTCCACGCCGTTTTCGGCCTGGTCGGTGTCGACGTCGACCAGCGCGGGCTGCCCTTTCATGGCCTCAGCCAGTTTGGCGGCCCACTGCTTGAGGTCTTCCGCGTTGTCGCTCTTGAGCGTGTACTGGTAGGTCGAGTTGCTCGAACGCCCGCCCATGCGCAAGTCCTGCACCGGGTTCAGGAAGATCGAAATACCCGTGACCTTGGCCAGTTGCGGACGCAGGCGCGCGATCACGGCCTGCGCCGCGACATCGCGCTCGCGCACCGGTTTCAGGTTGACGAACATGAAGCCGCCACCGGCGCGGCCGCCGCCCGTGAACGCGACCACCGTCTCGACCGCCGGATCCTTGCGGATGATCTCGACCAGCTGGTAAATCTTCTTCTGCATGGCCTGCGACGAAATGCTCTGATCCGCGCGGATGCCGCCATTCATCTGGCCGGAATCCTGCTGCGGGAAGAAGCCCTTTGGCGCATTGGTGAACAGATAGACGTTCAGACCAACGGTAAACAGCAGGATGATCATGACCAGCACCTTGCTGGCCAGCGCCCAGTCGAGCGCATGCTCGTAGACGCGCAGCACGCGGGCAAAGCCCCCTTCGGACCAGCGCGCGAGGCGCCCCGGCTTCTTGTCCTTGTCTTCGGCGCGCAGCAGCCAGGCGCACATCATCGGCGTGGTGGTCAGCGAAATCACGAGCGAAATCATGACCGCCGCCGACAGCGTGACGGCAAATTCACGGAACAGGCGACCCACCTGCCCGCCCATGAACAGCAGCGGAATGAACACGGCCACCAGCGACAGCGAAATCGACAGCACCGTGAAGCCGACTTCGCGCGCACCGAGCAGCGCCGCCGCCATGCGGTCCATGCCGTTCTCGATATGGCGCGAGGTATTCTCCAGCACCACGATGGCATCGTCGACGACAAAGCCAGCCGCCACCGTCAGCGCCATCAGCGACAGATTGTTCAGCGAAAAGCCCAGCGCATACATGACGCCGAAAGTGCCGAGCAGCGAGACGACCGTCGCCACGGCAGGAATCACCGTGGCGCGCAGGCTGCGCAGGAACACACTGACCACGGCCACCACCAGCACGATCGACAGCACCAGCGTGAATTCGATCTCGTGCAGCGAGGCGCGGATCGAGTTGGTGCGGTCCGATGCGATCGCCAGCTGGATGTCCCCGGGCAGCTGCGCCTGCAGCGACGGCAGCAGGTCGCGGATGCCGTCGACGGTTTCGATGACGTTGGCGTCGGGCTGGCGCGTGACCAGCACGATCACGGCCGGCTGGCCGTTGAACAGGCCCAGCGTGTAGATGTTTTCGGGCCCGTCGAACACGGTCGCCACGTCGGACAGGCGCACGGCGGCGCCATTGCGCCACGCGACCACGAGGTCCTTGTAATCGGCGGCGCTGCGGCCATCGCCGCCAGCCGGCTGCGAATAGATCTGCAGGCGGTTGCCATTGGTGTCGATCTCGCCCTTGGGGCGGTTCGGGTTCGTCGCCTGGATCGCGGCGCGCACGTCCTCGGCCGACACGCCATAGCGGTTCAGTGAATACGGCACCAGTTCGACCCGTACGGCCGGCAGCGAGCCGCCGCCGATTTCGACTTCGCCCACGCCCTTGACCTGGGCCAGGCGCTGCTGCACGAGATTCGAGACCGATTCAAAAATCTCGGCCGGCGCCTTGGTCTTGGACGTCAGCGCCAGGATCAGCACCGGTGCATCCGACGGGTTGGCTTTACGGTAGGTCGGATTGCTGCGCAGCGTGGCCGGCAGGTCGGCGCGCGAGGCACTGATCGCTGCCTGCACTTCGCGCGCGGCGGAATCGATCTGGCGATTCAGTTCGAACTGCAGGTTGATCCTGGTCGAGCCGGTGCCGCTGCTGGACGTCATTTCGTTGACGCCGGCAATCGCGCCCAGGCGCCGCTCGAGCGGCGTGGCCACGCTCGATGCCATCGTGTCGGGACTAGCGCCCGGCAGCGAGGCCGACACCGAAATGGTCGGATAGTCGACCTGCGGCAGCGGCGCCACCGGCAGCACGAAGAAGGCGGCAATGCCGGCCAGCGCGATGCCGATGGTCAGCAGGACCGTGGCGATCGGCCGTTCGACGAAGGGGCGCGACAGGTTCATGCGCCCGCTCCCTCAGTTTTGTGCGGCGCCTTGCCGGTCAGGCGCCGCGCGGTGCGGTCGAACGCCAGGTAGATCACCGGCGTGGTGAACAAGGTCAGCAGCTGGCTCAGGACCAGGCCACCGAACATCGCCAGGCCCAGTGGGCGGCGCAGTTCGGCGCCCTCGCCCGTGCCCAGCATCAGCGGCACCGCCGCGAACAGCGCCGCCAGCGTCGTCATCAGGATTGGGCGGAAGCGCAGCAAGGCCGCCTGGCGGATCGCGTCCAGCGGCGATTTGCCTTCTTCGCGCTCGGCCTCGATCGCGAAGTCGATCATCATGATCGCGTTCTTCTTGACGATGCCGATCAACAGGATCATGCCAATGATGCCGATCACGCCCAGCCCCTGGCCACTGACCCACAGCGCGAGCAGCGCGCCCACGCCGGCCGATGGCAGCGTCGACAGGATGGTCAGCGGGTGGATATAGCTTTCATACAGCACGCCCAGCACGATGTAGACGCAGACGACGGCTGCCATGATCAGCCACAGCTGGTTCGACAGCGACGACTCGTAGGCACCGGACGCGCCCAGGAACGTCATGCTGACCGACGCCGGCATCCCGATGTCCACCGCAGCGGCGCGAATTGCCGCCACCGCATCGCCCAGCGAGGCGCCGGCTGCGGTATCGAAACCGACCGTGGCGGCCGGGTACTGCGCCACGTGGATCACCTGCAGCGGCGCCTGGCGTTCAGTGATCGTGGCCACCGCCGACAGGGGCGTCGACTGGCCCGAGCCGGTGCGCAGTTGCAGCCGGCCCAGCGCGGCAATCGACATCGCTTCGTCCCGCTGCGCCTCCAGAATCACGCGGTACTGGTTGGTCTCGGTGAAGATCGTCGAGACGATGCGCTGGCCGAAGGCGCTGTAGAGCGCATCGTCAATGGACGCCGCCGTGATCGACAGGCGCGACGCCGTGTCGCGGTCGATGTCGATGAAGGCAGCCGCGCCCGTCGCGCCGGCATCGGTGACGGCCGTGCGCAGCTCGGGCAAGGTGCCGATCCTGGTCGTGAGCTTGCGCGCCCATAAGTTGACGAGCTCCGTATCGGCGCCTTCGACTGAGAAGCGGTACTGGGTCGGGCCACTTTCGGCGTCGATCGTCAAGTCCTGGGTCGGCTGCAGGAACAACTGCAGGCCCGCCACGCCTGCCACGCGTTCGCGCAGGCGCACCATCGTTTCAGACTGGTCGCCGCGCTCGGCCTTCAGGTTGATCAGCATGGTGCCGGTATGGAGCATCGTGTTGTTGGCCGCGTCGACGCCCACGTACGACGCAACCGACTCGACCGCCTCGTCCTGCATGATGCGGCGCGCCGCTTCCTGCTGCAGCTTGGCCATATCTAGGTACGAAATCGACTGGCGTGCCTGCACGCGTGCCTGCAGCTGCCCGGTGTCCTGGGTCGGGAACAGGCCTTTCGGGATGATCGTCCACATGACGGCGGTCAGCACCACCGTGGCCAGGGCCACCAGCAGGGTCAAGCCCTGGCGCTTCAGCACCCAGCCCAGCATCACGTCGTAGCGCGCGATCACACGGTCGAAGAAGGCCTGGAACTTGACGGCAAAGCGGCTCGGCTTTTCATTTTCATGGCTGCGCAGCCAGCGTCCGGCCATCATCGGCACGAGCGTGAGCGACACCACGCCAGAAATCAGAATCGTGATGGCCAGCGTGACAGCAAATTCGCGGAACAGGCGCCCGACCACGTCGCCCATGAACAGCAGCGGAATCAGCACGGCGATCAGCGAGACGGTCAGCGAAATGATCGTGAAGCCGATCTGCGTGGCGCCCTTGATCGCGGCGGCCATCGGGGCTTCGCCTTTTTCGATATAGCGCGCGATGTTCTCGATCATGACGATCGCATCGTCGACGACAAAGCCGGTGGCGATCGTCAACGCCATCAGCGACAGGTTGTTCAGGCTGTAGCCGAGCAAGTACATCACGCCGAAGCTGCCGATCAGCGAGATCGGCACAGCCAGGCTGGCAATCACGGTCGCGCGCAGGTCGTGCAGGAACGCGAAGATCACCAGCACCACCATGATCACGGCCAGAACCAACTCGATCTGCACGTGCTTGACGGAGGCGCGGATGCCGGTGGTGCGGTCGCTCAGCACATCCATGCGCAGCGCGCTGGGCAAGCCGGCCTGCAGTTCGGGCAGGCGCGCCTTGATGGCGTCAACGGTGGCGATCACGTTTGCGCCCGGCTGGCGCTGCACGTTCAGAATGATCGCCGGCTTCATATTCGCCCAGGCGCCCAGGCGCACGTTCTCGGCGCTGTCGACGACCTTCGCTACCTCGAGCAGCTTGACCGGCGCGCCATTGCGGTAGGCGACGATCAGGTTCTGGTAGTCGGGCACCGTGACCAGCTGGTCGTTGGCATTGATCGCGTACGAGCGCGTCGGGCCATCGAAGCTGCCCTTGGCGCTGTTGGCATTGGCGGCGGTGATCGCAGTGCGCAGCGTGTCGAGGCCCAGGCCATACGATGCGAGGGCGTCGGTATCGGCCTGGATGCGCACGGCCGGCCGCTGGCCGCCCGACAGCGACACCTGGCCCACGCCCGACACCTGGCTGATCTTCAGGGCCAGGCGCGTGTTGACGAGGTTCTGGACTTCGGTCAGTGGCAGCGTGTCGGACGTGATCGCGAGCGTCAGCACCGGCGCATCGGCCGGATTGACCTTCGCGTAGACGGGTGGCGCCGGCAGGTCGGTCGGCAGCAGCGAGCCGCCGGCATTGATCGCGGCCTGGACTTCCTGCTCGGCCACGTCGAGCGTCTCGCCCAGTGCAAACTGCAGCGTGACCATCGACACGCCGGCGGCGCTGGTGGAACTCATGCGGGTCAGGCCGGACATCTGGCCGAACTGGCGTTCGAGCGGCGCGGTGACGGTGCGCGCCATGACTTCGGGGCTCGCGCCCGGATACAGCGTCTGCACCTGAATGGTCGGGAAGTCGACCTGCGGCAGCGCGGCCAGCGGCAGGAAGCGGTAACCCACCAGGCCGGACAGCACGATCGCCAGCATCAGGAGGGCCGTGGCGACCGGCCGCTGGATGAAGGGGGTCGAGGGACTCACGCGTTACTCCCGTGCGCCGGATACGGCACCATCATTGCGGTGCTCCCCGCGCTGGCCGGCCTGCGCCTTCGCGCCCGCCCTGCCCCGCGCCACGTCCGCCGCCCGGCTTGTCGCCCGGCAGCACCACGCTCGCGCCATCGCGCAGGCGGTCGGCGCCTTCGGTAATCACCTGCTCGCCGGCTTTCAGGCCGCTGGCGATCTGCACCTTGTCCACGGTCGCCTGCCCGCGCTTGACAGTGCGCAGCGACACGGTGCGCTTGGCGGCGTCGAGCACGTAGACGAAGTCGCCGTCGGTACCGTGGCGCAGCGCCGTGACGGGCACCTGCACCGCGTTCTGGATCGTGTTGACGGTCAGGCGCAGGTTGACGAACTGGCTCGGGAACAGTTTGGCGTCGGTGTTGGCAAAGCGCGCCTTGGCGCGCACGGTGCCGGTGGACGTGTCGACCTGGTTATCCAGCGCGATGAAGCTGCCCGTGGCCAGCGCGTCGGTGCGGGTGCGGTCCAGCGCGGTGGCCGGCAGCTTCGCGCCTTGCGTGATGCGCTGCTGCAGCACCGGCAAGCCATCCTGCGGCACCGCGAATTCGACGTCGATCGGGGCCAGTTGCGTGATCACGGCGATGCCGGCGGTGTCGCCGCTGCCCACCAGGTTGCCCACGTCGACCGTGCGCAGACCAACGCGCCCGCCGATCGGTGCGCGCACGGTGGCGTAATCGAGATTGAGCTGGGCCGTGCCTTCATTGGCGCGGTCGATCGTTGCCGTGCCTTCGAGCTGCTTGACCAGCGCGGCCTGCGTATCGACTTCCTGGCGCGCGATCGAATCCTGTTCGAGCAGCGTCTGGAAGCGCTTGAGCGTGACGCGCGCGCTGTCGAGCTGCGCTTCGTCGCGCTGACGCTGGCCGCGCGCCTGCAGCAGTGCCATCTGGAACGGGCGCGGGTCGATCGTCGCGAGCACCTGGCCCGGCTTGACCAGCTCACCCTCGGTAAAGTGGATCTTCTGGACCACGCCCGAGACTTGCGGACGCACCGTCACGATCGCGGCTGGCACCACGGTGCCCAGCGCTTCGAGCGTCACCGGGATGTCGGCCACCGTCGCGGTCGCGACACCGACCGTCGTCGCCGGGCCGCCCCGTCCGCCGCCCGGGCCACCAGGGCCACGACCACCACCGCCGCCCCCGCCAGGCCCGCCTGCCGACATGCCCGGACCGCCCGGGCCGCTAGCAGGTGCCGGGTTGATCAGCGTCCAGGCCAGGTAGCCCAAGGCGGCCATCGACAGCACGGCAATGGTGCCGCCAATGACACGGGTGCGCTTCTTGCGCGGCGGGCGGCTGGTGGCGGGAGGGATCGGAGAATGCTGGTCCATGCTTGTCCTTGTCGATTTTTTTTGTCAATGCGCGCTACGCACTACTACTCACGACGACTGTAGCATGCGAATTTCACATGGAATGTTTCGTAACGTACATAGAATACCGGGCGAACCGGCCTTGAAACGGCGCCCTGCCAACCCGCTTAACACCGATTTACACGGTTAGCCCCTGAATGACGGCTGTAAACGGCAAACGGGCGCAACACCAGGGTGTTGCGCCCGTCCCGCCTTTGTCTCAATCAGTTACAAAGTCGCTACATGTGGACCATGCGCGCTACCGTGCTTTACCAGTTGCCGCAGAAGCAGTGCGTGACTGCCGTAAACGGCTTGCGCTCGGTGGTCAGCTCCGACAGGAACGCCATGTCAGCGGCGACCTGGTTCACAGGGCCGGCAGGAATCGCGTTCTCGATCAGGCCCAGCTTGACCTGGATCGTCATGGCCTGGACCGCCGAGGCGCCCGCCATTTGCAGGAAACGCTCGACGCGCGTGACCGGACGCTCGACATACACGACGCGGTAATCCTTGCCCAGCTTGGCCCGGCCGGCAGCCGATGCCAGCGCATCGTTGTAGCCGCCCAGGCGATCGACCAGACCGCGCTCCTTGGCCTGGACACCGGTCCAGACACGACCCTGCCCCACTTCGTCGATCTTGGCCGGCGTGGTCTTGCGCGCCGCCGCCGCCTTGGTGGTGAAGTCGCTGTAGACGTTGTTGATGCTCGACTGGATCAGCTGCTGGAAGCGCGGATCGAGCGGGCGCAGCGGGTTGTAGGCGTCGGCCAGCCAGGTGGTGGTCACGCCATCGGTGTGGATGCCCAGCTTGGCGGCGACCTTGTCGGCCGTCGGCAGCAGCGCAAACACGCCGATCGAACCGGTGATGGTGGCCGGGTCGGCAATCACTTCATCCGACGCCATCGAGATCCAGTAGCCGCCGGACGCCGCCACGCTGCCCATCGACACGACCACCGGCTTGCCGGCAGCCCGCGTCAGTTCCAGCTCGCGTCGGATCAGCTCTGAACCGTAGGCACTGCCGCCCGGCGAATCGACGCGCAGCACGAGCGCCTTGATATTGTCGTCCTCGCGCGCCTGGCGGATCAGGTTGGCCATGCTGCGTCCGCCGATCACACCGGGGCCACCGTCGCCATCGGTGATGGAACCTGCGGCAACTACGACGCCAACCGCATCGCCAAACTGCTTCTGCGGATGACGCGACAGGTAATCATAGAAACCGATCTGGCGGAACGACTTGTTGTCGTCGTCCGGCGCGCCGCGCTTGATCATCAGGTCGCGCAGTTCGTCGCGGGTTTTCAGGCCATCGACCAATTTGGCCTGCAGCGCCACTTTCGCGGCACTGCCGCCGGCATTCTCCATCCGCTCGGGGAGCGATTCGATCATGCCCGCGATCGCGCCATCGGGCAGCTTGCGGTTTTTCTCGACCAGGCCCGTGTAGCCGGACCACAGCGCGTTGTACAGATAGGCGTCGGCTTCGCGCGCGGCGTCGGACGGGCCGTTGGCGATGTACGGCTCGGCGGCGCTCTTGTAGGTGCCGACCTTGATCAGGTTGACCGTGACGCCAACCTTGTCGAGCGCATCGCGGTAATAGTTGCGGCGCCCGCCGAAGCCTTCGATCATGACCATCCCCATCGGATGGACATACACTTCGCTGGCGTGCGACGCCACCAAATAACGCTTCTGGTCGTAGCTGCCGCTCCAGGCGACGACCGTCTTGCCGCTCTTCTTGACGCGGTCGACCGCCGCGCCGATTTCGCGCAGCATGGCCATGCCGCCGCCCTGCATCTCGTCGAGCAGCAGCACGACGCTCGAGATGTTGGGATCGCGCGCTGCCGCGTCGAGCACGACGATCACGTCGCGCAGGCGCACGGTGCGCTTGGAATCGCCGCCGACGTTGTCGAGCACCGCGTCGCGCAGCGTGGTTTCATACTGCTCGACCAGGTCACCCCGGATCTCGAGCACCAGCGCCGTCTTGTTCGAGAGCGGCTTGACGCCACCGCTGAAGAAGAGCGAGACGACGATGATCACGATCAGCAGGAACAGCAGGTTGACGAAGGTGCGGCGGGTCACGTCGAGCGCGGTCCACAGCATGACGAACCCGCGCCGCAGGGCGCTCAGGGGCTTGAAGGCCATCGATACTCCATAAAAGGTTGATGCATAATTAAGCAGACTGCATGGAATGACGGCCCTGGTGGCGCAGCGAAATCGCGTACAGCCCCGCAAACACCAGCATGCCGTTGATCATCAAGAGTTCCAGCCCGAGCCGGTACGAGCCGAGCAGATACGCCTGATTGTACTCAAGGATCGCGCACAGGACCGGCGCGCCGATCGTGACCAGCGGTACAAGGCGATTGCGCGGCACGCGCGCCGTGAACATGCCGAACGCGAACAGGCCAAGCAGCGGACCGTAGGTGTAGGCCGCCAGCTTGAGAATCACGCCGATCATGCTGGGATTGTCGGCCGCCTTGAAGCCCATCACGAGCAGCAGGAACAGGAACGCATAGCCCAGGTGCACGCGGCGGCGCAGGCCCTCGGCCTGCGCCTGGGTCAGATCCGTCCTGCGCTTGATGCCCAGCAGGTCGATGCAGGTCGACGAGGTCAGCGCCGTGATCGCGCCGTCGGCGCTCGGGAACAGCGCCGAGATCAGCGCGATCAGAAAGATGATCTGCAGCGCGGGCGGCAGATGGCCCATGACCACAGCCGGGAAGATCTTGTCGCCGGTGGCCGTCACGCCCACGGTCGGCGCGTACAGGTACAGCAGGCCGCCCAGGAACAGGAACGACAGCAGCACGACGACCAGCACGGCGGTCAGCGCCAGCAGATTCTTTTGCGAGTCGGCCAGCGTCTTGACCGAGATGGTCTTTTGCATCATTTCCTGGTCCATCCCCGTCATGGTGATGGTGATCAGCGCGCCGGCAACGATCTGCTTGAGCCAGAAATTCGGGCTGTTGAGGTCTGTCGTGAACACGCTGGCCAGGCCGCTCGAGCGCATCTGCTCCAGGCTATCGGGCACCGACAGGTTCAGTTCACCCAGCAGGAACCAGGCGCACGCGAACAGGCCGAACAGCATGCCGGTCGTTTGCAGCGTGTCGGTCCAGACGATGGTCTTGACGCCGCCCTGGTAGGTATAGAGCAGGATCATCCCCAATACGACGAGGGTGCTGAGCCAGAACGGCACGCCCAGGCTGTCGAGAATGACCGCCTGCAGGATGTTCACCACCAGGTACAGGCGCGCGGTGGCGCCGAGCAGGCGCGAAATGATGAAGAAGCCGGCCCCGCTCTGATAGGCACGCCGGCCAAGACGCACGTCGAGGTAGTGATAGATGGAGGTCAGCTGCAGCCGGTAGTACAGCGGCAGCAGGAGCCAGGTGACGGCGAGGTAGCCGATCACGTAGCCGATCAGGATCTGCGCGTAGCCAAAGCCATCGGCGCCGACCGCGCCCGGCACGCTGACGAAGGTCACGCCCGAGAGCGTGGTGCCGACCATGCCGAAGGCGACCAGCACCCAGTTGCTGCTCTTGTTACCGATGAAGAAGCTGTCGTTGTTGGCGCCGCGCGACGTGGCCCAGGCCACGGCCAGCAACAAGGCGAAGTAGCCGATGAGGATGCAAAACAGGAGTAACGGGGACATGGAAAAGCCGGGGATGATCGTTTTGCCCAGCAATATACACTGCCGGGCAACCGGCGCTCAAACCTCTTCGCTGCGCACCCGACGGAATGGCCCGATACAGGTTTGCATGGTCTGGTCGGCGCACATCAGGAAAATTGTGCGTGACGGGTGGAACTGGATGAAATTGATGACCTGCGCGCCGGGCTTCATCACGTTGCCCGAACAATCGGGCTTGCCGTTGTCTTTGACGATGCGGTCTTGCAGGCGATAGAAGCCTTGCTTGTCGGGCTGGGCGGAAACGGTATAGACGCTTTCGGAAACCTCGGCGGCGCTGGTGACGAACGTGGTGCCGTCGGCGCGAAAGCGGTAGGTCTCGGCGCATTCGGTGCCCGGCACTGTCAGCCGCCAGATGCCGAGGAGCGGATGACCGGCGGCGACGCCCGCCGGTGCAGCAGCCAGCGCCGGCGCGCCCAGGCAGGACAGCAGGAACAGGACGGCACGTGCGCGCATGCGAGGCTCCATCAAACGACAACGCCTGCCCGAAAACCGGACAGGCGTCGTGATTATGGCATCGCGCAGCGGCGCGCGGCGCGCGGCAGTCCGTGATTAGCCGTTGTCGGAACCGGCCTTCGGCTTGGCCGGACGACGGCTGCGTGGCGCGGCCTTGCGCGCCGGACGGGCGCCCTTGGTGCGTGCCGGCGCGGCGTCTTCTGCATCCGCGTCTGCTTCTGGCTCAGGCGCGACGTCTTCCTGCGCTGCGGCAGCAGCCGCCTGCGCTTCGGCTTCGGCTGCCGCAGCAGCTTCGGCTTCAGCAGCTGCAGCCTGCTCCGCCAGCTTCTTGGCCGACGGCTTGCGTGGCGCGCGGCGACGTTCCTTCTCGACCGGCGCCGGCGCTGCTTCAGCTTCCACCGGCTCGGCGTCGCTCACGACCAGCGTCGGTTGCGATGCCGGTTCGTCGAAGGTGTCGTCCTGTGCTTCCGCTTCGAAAGCAACCGGCTCCAGCAGCGCCGGCACGTTCGATGCCTCGTTGCGGTTGCCGCCCTTGCGCCCGCCTTGGCCACGGCCGCGACGGCCGTCAGTCCTGGCCGGTTGCGCTTCCGGTTGCGATTCCGGTTGCGCTGCCGGTTCCTCGAACAGTTCTTCCTGTGGTTCCGGCTCGACCGCCACCGGCTCCGCCAGTGCTTGTACGTTCGATGCGTCGTTGCGGTTACCGCCCTTGCGGCCACCGCGGCCACGGCCACGACGGCCATCGTTCTTGACCGGCTCGTCATTGCCTTCAACCGGCGCTGCCGCGTCGAGCATGTCCTGCACCACGGCGTCCGGCGCCTGCGTGCCGTCCTGCTGGGCTTCCTGGCCCGCTGCTGCATTGCCTGCATGCGCGCTGCGGAATACATAGGTGCCGGATTTTTCGTCGCGGCCAAATTCGAACAGGCCGCGCGTCTGCGCTTCTTCGAGCAGGTTGCCGAAGGTGCGGAACCCGTAATAGGTTTCCGAGAAATCGGGACGGCGGCGCTTGAGCGTGTCCTTCAGCAGCGAAGCCCAGATTTTGCCTGTGTCGCCGCGCTCGGACGTGAGCGCGTCGAACGTCTCGACCACCATGTCGAGCGCCTGCACCTTGCGCGCTTCGAGCTCTTCCTTGCGCTTGTCGTCGCCGACATTCGTGTTGGTGTTGTTGCTGGCGTTCGAGCGGCGCGGTTGCGGCGCGGCCTTGCGCTCGTCGCGCTTGGCGGCGGTGCGGCGCTGTTCGCGCACGAGGTCATCATAAAAGATGAATTCGTCGCAGTTTGCCACCAGCAGATCGGAGGTCGACTGCTTGACGCCCACGCCGATTAGCTGCTTGTTATTTTCACGCAGCTTCGACACCAGCGGCGAGAAGTCGGAATCGCCACTGATGATGACGAAGGTGTTGACGTGCGACTTCGTGTAGCACAGGTCGAGTGCATCGACGACGAGGCGGATGTCGGCCGAATTCTTGCCCGACTGGCGCACGTGCGGGATCTCGATCAGCTCGAAGTTCGCTTCGTGCATCGCCGCCTTGAAGCCCTTGTAGCGGTCCCAGTCGCAGTACGACTTCTTGACCACGATGCTGCCCTTGAGCAGCAGGCGTTCCAGCACTGGCTTGATGTCGAATTTTTCGTAATTGGCGTCGCGAACGCCCAGTGCGACGTTTTCAAAGTCGCAGAACACCGCCATGCTGATGTTGTCGGAAGAAGAGGCCATGAGTTGTTTTTTCTGTAGTGATAAGGCAAACGTATGGCGATTATACGCACGCCCTTCCGTTTCGCGCCGTATGACATTGCCCGGCGGCCAGTTTCAGCGATTGGGTGTGGCGCGTGGGCAGCATCGGCCAAGGTTCTTTATGCTATGCCATCCGATCCACTCGAAGGAGCTCAACACATGACCGCAACAACCAACCGCCGCGTCGTCCTCGTCTCGCACCCGAAGGGCAAGCCAACCGCAGAGAACTTCCGCATCGAGGATGCACCGATCCCGACGCCGGGCGACGGCGAACTGCTGCTCGAAACGCTGTTCCTGTCGCTCGATCCGTATATGCGCACCCGCATGAACGGCACCGCCACCTACGCCGCCGCCCTGGAGCTGGGCGATGTGATGGTCGGCGGGACCGTCGCCCGCGTCAAGCAGTCGAACCACCCGGACTGGAAAGAAGGCGACGTCGTCGTGGCCTACTTCGGCTGGCAGTCGTTTGCCATCTCGGATGGCAGCAACCTGCGCCGCGTCG
This sequence comes from Massilia aurea, assembly GCF_024753205.1. Taxonomy (GTDB): domain Bacteria; phylum Pseudomonadota; class Gammaproteobacteria; order Burkholderiales; family Burkholderiaceae_D; genus Telluria; species Telluria aurea. Next base: position 1,019,381 of record NZ_JANUGZ010000001.1, read on the forward strand.
ATCCGGACAGCGCGCCTGTGTCCACCGCCGTCGGCGTGCTCGGCATGCCAGGCTTCACGGCGTATGCCGGCCTGCTCGAAATCGGCCAGCCGAAGGCAGGCGAAACCGTCGTCGTGGCCGCCGCCAGCGGCGCCGTTGGCTCGGTCGTCGGCCAGATCGCCCGCATCAAGGGCGCCCGCGCCGTGGGCATCGCCGGCGGGCCCGAGAAATGCGCGTTCGTCAAGGACGAGCTGAAGTTCGACGCCGTCGTCGACCACCGCGCACCGGACTTCGCCGAGCAGCTGGCCAAGGCCTGCCCGGACGGCATCGACGTGTATTTCGAGAACGTTGGCGGGCAGGTGCTGGAAGCCGTCAAGCCGTTGCTGAACAACTTCGCGCGCATGCCCGTATGCGGCCTGGTGTCGCATTACAACGATGCGGGCGCGGGCGCCTCGATCGACCTGAGCCTCACGCTGTTCAAGAGTTTGACCGTACGCGGCTTCCTGCAGAACGAGTTTGTCGAGCGGCTCGAGCCGACCTTCCTGAAAGAAGCCGCAGGCTGGATCAAGGATGGATCGCTGCGCTACCGTGAAGACATCGTCGAGGGGCTGGACAAGGCGCCCGAGGCATTCATTGGCCTGTTAGATGGCAAGAATTTCGGCAAGCTGGTGGTGCGCGTCGCAGAATGATCAACGGCCACAATTGACATTTGGAATTGGTGCAGCATCCGTCAAATGTGGCCTATAATTATTTAACCTTTTGCAACCATTTTTCGAACATCGATGCTGCCCACCAACCTGTTCGAGTCTGTCTTCAACCGATCGCCCTTCGGGCATTACTTGCTGTCTCCCACGCCCGAAGCGACGATCCTGGCCGTGAACGACGCGTTCCTGAAGGCCTCGGCGCGTACGCGCACCGAACTCGTGGGCCTTAGCCTGTTCACGGCATTCCCCAACAATCCGGCCGACCCGGCCGACTTCGGCGAGGCGCTGCTGCGCGACTCGCTGGCCCGGGTCCGCGCCAACAGGCATCCTGACACCCTGCCCGCCCTGCGCTATCCGATTCCGGTGGTGCTGCCCAATGGCGAAACAGGGTTCGAAGAACGCTTCTGGACCGCCACCAGCACGCCAATCTTCGGCGCCGATGGTGAACTGGTCTGCATTTCACACAGCAATATCGACGTCACCGACCAGGTCAATTCCGAAGCGGCCGTGCGCGAAAGCGAGAAACGTTTCCGCGCGCTGACCAATGCCACGGCCGACGTCATCTACCGCATGAGCGCTGACTGGTCCGAGATGCGCCGCCTCGAGGGACGCGGCTTCATGAAGGACACGGATGCGCCCACGGGCAACTGGCTCGACGACTACATTCCGCCGGACGACCATGCGTTCGTCCAGGCCGGAATCGCACGCGCGATGCAGGACAGCGCGGTCCTCGAACTGGAACACCGGGTATGGCGCAGCGACGGCAGTTGCGGCTGGACGCTGTCGCGCGCCGTGCCGATGTTCGACGCGGCCGGCCAGGTCTATGAATGGATCGGCGCCGCCAGCGACATCAGTGAGCGCAAGGCCTGGGAAGACAAGCTGCGCGAGGCCGACCGCCGCAAGGACGAATTTCTCGCGATGCTGTCGCACGAGCTGCGCAACCCGCTGGCGCCGATCGGCGCGGCGGCCGAACTGCTGCAGCGCACGAAGCTCGACGATGGCATGCTCAAGCGCACCAGCCAGATCATCGGACGCCAGGTGAAACACATGACGGCGCTGATCGACGACCTGCTCGACGTCTCACGCGTCACGCGCGGGCTGGTGGAGCTCGACCAGACCGTGCTGGACGTGGGCGCCGTGCTGCACGAAGCGGTGGAACAGGTCACGCCGCTGATCGATTCGCGCGGCCACGCGCTGGCGCTGAACCTGCCCCCGCCCGGCACGCAGGTGCTGGGCGACCGCAAGCGGCTGGTGCAGGTGGTGGCCAACCTGCTGGGCAACGCCGCCAAGTACACGCCCGAGGGCGGCCGCCTGGCCGTGACTGCCTTCGCGCATGGCGACCGGCTGCACATCGATGTCCTCGACAACGGGATCGGCATGGCGCCCGAGCTGGCGGCGCGCGCGTTCGATCTGTTCACGCAGGCCGAGCGCAGTTCGGACCGCTCATCGGGCGGGCTGGGACTGGGTCTGGCGCTCGTGAAAAGCCTGATCGAGCTGCATGGCGGCGAGGTCGCCTGCGAAAGTGCTGGCGCGGGCCAGGGCAGCCGGTTCTCCGTCTGCCTGCCACTGCTGCATGCACCTGCCGCGGCTGCGCCAATGCCCGATGCACAGCCGGGCGCGGACGCGGCGCTGCTGCGCGTGCTGGTCGTGGACGACAATGTCGACGCGGCCGTCATGCTGGCGATGCTGCTGGAAGCGAGCGGCCACCAGGTGCAGGTCGAACACGATCCGCTCGAGGCGCTGGCCGCCACGCTGGCCAACCCGCCGCAGGTATGCCTGCTCGATATCGGCCTGCCCGGCATCGACGGCCTCGAACTGGCGCGCCGTCTGCGCGCCCGCCCCGGCACCGCCCACGCGCTGCTGATCGCCATCACTGGCTATGGCCAGGACAGCGACCGCGAGCAGATCCTGCAGGCCGGGTTCGACCATCACCTGGTCAAGCCGATCGATATCGCGCAGCTGTACACGCTGCTGGATGGCGCCGGCTAGCGCACCCTGCCTTTGGCGACCGTCTGGTTCCGACCAGAAGCGGCGTATGAGAGGATTGATTTACGTTGCTTTGTCCAGCTTGACAACCGTCAGCCAAATGAGAACACCTGCACCGAGCCCCAAGATTGCAGGCGGGAACCAGTTCCAAGTAAGCCAGGTTAGAAAAACTATGAGTGGGACGATGAAAGCAAACGCTTTTCTGCTCACACCGATAGTGATTTTCTGCCTGCAGTTTGGGCAGGCGCCGTTTCTGACACGCTTTTGACGGTCAGATTCTTTAAAGAAGCCGAGTCTCGCTTGGCAGTTTGGACATCGAAGTTGCATTGTTCAGGTGCCGCAATATGAGAAGATGAAATTCTATGCAAAGGTCCAACGTGATTGCATGAAAAGGCGATCTCGGCCAACATAGATAGTCGAGTTCAGCATAGCAGGTCGCCCGGGCTGGAAAATCACAGACTGTTACGGAGGGCCGAATCCGACCCATTGCGGATTTTCAGCACTGAACGTTCAGTGGCTAAGAAACATCGCGATTCCACCCAATATTGAAATGACTGACACAGTCAAAAGGAACTTCGCAAATCGTCCCGCGACCAAAGTGTTTTGCCTCGGATCATAGCGAGCAAACGCAACAGTAATTAACACGCTGGCAAAGCTGATAATCATCGGTAAGGCCACAAAAGCCCGTGCCCCGCGATAGTGATGGCCAGGAGACCTTTTGCCAGGTATGTAGATGTCATCCACAAGTAGTCCGTGAAATCTATATATGACCAACGATAACGCTGCTAAAACAACCAAGCGTCGTGTCCAGCTTTTCATGAGAGGACGTAGTTCATGGACTGGCTGATTTAACGGAAGAAGGTAGTTCCGATGGCCAGGCGTATAAGGTTGAGGCCGCATTGGCTTGCTAACCAAATCCGCTTCGCGATGCCGGTTTGTCATGTTTTTCTAGGCTTTCGCGTGACGATAACTGTTTTTGCACACACAAATTCAGGTTGGGTCAGAGGTCCGCCCCTGGCCGTACAATGCCAATCATCGAAGATCCGGTTCTGGCCGATAGCGGAAGTTCCATCATCCGCAGTCTACCGGACAGAATTGCTCATTTTAATGTGCGGCCTAGGTGGCTGACTGTCCTGGCTCTGGCTAGTAGCCGCCAACCGGTCCAAGCACATCATTTCCCAGCCACCCGTTAGCTCCCGTCGCCCCTAGGCAGCCTATCAAGCGGGAAATTATCGGCTCAAGAAAAACCGCCTCGGGATTCTAACGCCGTGTCACCCACCATCGCGCAGGGAAATCTTGGAATAATTTCTGCGCCTTGATCGCTTCACATCGCATTACTAGTGCAACGTCTAGTCATATTCAGGCCCCGATTTCAGATGCTCCATGGCGATATTTATCGAATGGCCGCTGAAGCCCCGGTAAGCCAGGAAGCGATAAACCTTCTGCCGCAGTTCTTGTGTCATCCCCGTCTGTGCAATGTCCTTGCGAAACTTCTCGACCACAACGACAACGCGCTCATCTTCCGGCTCCATTTGCTCGATGGTTGCCTTCGTAAGTTGCTCGTCGACACCCTTCTGTCGGAGAGTCAGGGCGACTCGCGCGTCGCCGACCCGTGGTTCGATCTGCCGGGTTTTCATCTCCGCATACCGTTCATCTGACTGGTAATTCAACCCCTGCAGGAGGATCAGTGCGTCATCTGCCTCCTGTTCGCTGTAGCCTCGCAGGACCAGCTTGCGCCGCAGTACGGCTGCCGAATACTCCCGTTTGGATAGGAGCCATCCGGCATACTGGTGCGCCGGTTGCTTCGGTTTTTGCTGTGGTTGAGCCGGGTCGCGCGCCTTGTACTTTGGCTTTTTGCCGGACGTCCTTGCATATTCTCCAGGAGCAGGCTTTTTCGTCCCGAAACTGGTCTTGGGAACCTTCTTCTTGTAATCGGAGCTGCGCGTGATTTTGGGCACACCATCCTGCGCCGGCGCCTCCTCCGTCTCAAAAGTACGTTGCGGAAGCTTGCTGGGCCGGTCGGTCTGGTCATCCTTGCTCTTCGGTCTCGCTCCGAAGCTTGATCGCTTCGGCTTTTCGCCACTCCCATACCTGTTAAGGTCCTCATCGGTGACCTCTACAGGTTTTCCGGTCTTCGAGTTGATCAGGTACATGGATAGGTCAGGCTCGCGGCATGATTGACGATGTCGGCGTCAGGCGAATCGCCTCGCCGAACCATTGTATTCCCTGCACGGGTGCACTGGCGGCTTGTGGCCGAACCCGGCCGTAGGGTGAAGCATATCAGGCTGCCAAACAAAAAGTAGAGGCCGGTGCGACAGGCCGCATCCGACCCGAAGCGGACGTCAGATCCAGATAGCAGGTAACTACCAACGTGCATATTCAGATCAGCCACACGTGATGCGTCCAGTAGTGCGTTCTCTAAGCTGCCCAATGCGCTCATTCAGGCGACCTAGCTCGTCAGGATTGTTCTCCGACGCCGCAATATTGGCCAAGATAGCTAGCTGCGCAGTTCTCAAAGCATCGCTTGCACAGACGCTGATATCGGGCGTCACGCCAACGCCTTCCCAATTTGTTTTCGTTACCGGGCTGATTGTGCGGCCTAGTGGTACAAAGAGTGAAAAGTTTGGCAGCAGCCGCTTGTTATCACCCTGATTAGCGCCGCCTCCGGTGGTCTCACCGACGACAGTCGCACGCTTGAGGTTCTTGAGTGCGTAGGTGAAGTCCTCTGCTGCTGAGAAAGTGTCCTTGCTAGTCAGGATATAGACCGGCTTCGTCCCGCCATAGCGCAGGCCGGGGACGACATCGGCAGTCCACCGCTGTTCGGTGCGGTTGCCCTCGCGGTAGTAGAAGTCGTTTAGCTGGGTGCGCTTGTCAAACATATAGCTGGCCAACAGGAGCCCTGCAGCTGCATCGCCTCCACCGTTATTGCGCAGGTCGATAACAAGCGCGTCCGTATGGGCGACAAGCGTCATTGCGGCGGCCAGCGTCTCGGCCATCTCCTTTGCGCGCGCGAAGCGCGCAAGATCCAAATACCCGATATTGAAGGGTAACCGTTCGATTTTATCTATGCCAAAATTGTTCGACCTCATCATCGCGAGGTAGCTGGCGGCTTCCTCGGGCGATCGCTCGTCATAAGACTTCCTGCCGGCTATCACCGCCTCGCTGTACATCACGCGCAGGTGCCGGTCTTTAGTGGCAGCCTGCAATTCATCGGACAGCACTTCGGACAGTTGCTGTGCGCTAGCAATAGCGTCATAGAATCCGCGCTTTTGCTGATGGCGTAACGATGTTTCGACCTTTTTCGCCATGTCGGGAAAGACGTAGCTGTTGTTGACTTCCTTAATCACGGCGTCTATCAACTGCTGACGGCTCGCGGCGTTCATCTGCATGTCACGCTGGTTAGAAACCCCAGCCGATTGCGCGAAAGCAGGCGAACAAGCGATGGCTGCGACAATAGCGGCGGTACCAATAGAACGCAATATTTTCATTTCTTCCCTTAAAACCTCGATCGGTTTATGTTGTCTGAACAGAAAGGTCGTGTCACTTCTTCAATATCTGGGAAGATTGCAGGTTTTCAATAGTGACCTACTTACTGTAGAGGCAACGCACCCGATGCGCCGGGCCGTCACGATGTCTGCTATTGGCCGAAAGCGCAAGTTCGTGGTTGCCAGTGTGACTAAGCAAGAAGCGGCGAACTTCGCTACTTCACGCTCTGCCGTTGCAGTAATTTCAAAAAACGTCGCATCTATTTCTGAAAGTTCCCCAAAGCCAAGCTCAGCAGAGGTAAGCCGGTCATATTTAGAATTTGCATAAATAAAAACCCCCCGTAGCGCGTCAACGCTGCGGGGGGTTTTGTCTGCGTGCCGCTGGTTATTTCAGGTTGACCGCGACCAGCCCATCGGTACTTTGAATGTACAGGATGCCGTTCTGGCTGATAGCCAGGTAGCCGGGCGCCGGGTAGCTCCAGACGACTTTATGGCTTTTCAGGTCGATCGCATAGGTGTTCAGGTTGGTGCTGGTGATCAGCAGGTTTTTTGTCACGACAGGCGACGCAAAAAACGATGTCTCGCCGCTCAGCGGTGGAATCCACGACCACAGCAGTGCACCAGTGGCCTCGGCGCGCGCTTCGATGCGGTACGGATTGGCGTTGGGCGCATACAGCACGCCGTCAGCATAGGCCGGCGTGACCCGGTACACGCCAGGCACGCGCCAGTCCACGAAACCCTTGAGCGTATCGAAACGGGTCAGTGCATTGCCGATATTGCCGCCGTTAAGGTAGCCGTTGGCATAGGCAGCCGCATACACCCCGCCATTGGCGCCGATGACGGCGGAACCGCCGACCTGATAGACGTAGTTGGAAAAACCGGTGTCCTTGATCGAGGACAGCACGGTGCCCGTTTTCGGTTCGAACAATGTCAGTGCATCGCCGGTATAGGCATAGATGGCACGTGCATCACCCGCTGGCGACCACCCCGAAGTTTGGGACAAGCTGCTGAAGAACAATTGCTCGCCGGTCGTGGCGAAGCCGTAGATGCCGCCATACGACCCGCCGTTGGTATAAACCGCGCCGTTCTGCACGATTGGCGACAGGTAGTTGTCCCACTGCGAGGTCATCGCCGACTTCATGCGCAAGCTGCCGTCGGCGGCATTGAACGCCAACATGTAGGTCGATTGTTGCTGGCCGGCTGCCATGTAGACCACGCCACCATCGACCGCTGGCGGATTGACCGAGGCGTACGTCAAGCCAGTGGTATCGTAACTCCAGAGCGGCGCGCCATCGCTTTCCTGGTAGGCCGTGAGTTTTTTATCCCCGCTGGCAAAGAAGCGTCCATTTGACGTTACCAGTGGGGAGATGGTTGCGCTGAAGTTGCTTCCGCTGTTATTGACTGCGCCGCGCTTCCAGCGCAGCACCATCTTGTCGGCGTTGACTTCGATTGGCACATAGCCAGTGTGGGCATTGTTCCCCTGGAACGTCGCCCAGTCGGCCACGCCGCTCAATGCGGACAAGGCCGTGAGCTTGTCGCCAGGCCAGGCGCTGAGGTTCGACTGTACGGTCACATCGTAAGGGACGGTGATCGATGGGACAGCCTGCGCAACGGTACAAGGCGCGTCGCTGCACAGTTTGATGGTCACATTGCCGGTGTAACGGCTGGCCGGTTGGGATGCGAGGGTCGTGAGCGTAAAGGTGTAGCTGCCGGCGCCGTTGGCTGTCACCGTGACGGCCGGCTGCACCAGGCCGGCGCTGTCGCTGGCGCTCGCAAACAGCGTGCCGGCTGGCGTAAAGTTCGCAGCTTGCGCCGTCACGTCGATCTGAATGCCGGTGTCCTTGGCAATTACCCGGGCAATGGTGCCTGACTGCACGGTCATTGTGGCGACAGGAACGGGGACAGGAATGGGTTCCGGTACAGGCGCCGGTACAGGGGTCGGTACGGGCGTCGGAACCGGGGATGGCACAGCGACAGGCGCCGGCTGCGTCGTACTGGCGCCACTGTCATCACTGCCACCGCCCCCGCATCCAGCCATCGCCATGGCAACGAGCAGCAGGCTCGCCAAATTATTTCTCTTCATCCCGTGCTCCACCGTTGTTAAAAAGAAAATTATACGGAGGAGGCGATCATGACTACAAGTAATAATGCCGTTCGGTATGTACGTTGTGGTTTTTTCAGCGCGTTGTGTAACTTTCTGGAATAGATGCGACGAAAGGTACTGCGGCAAAGGACCGCGTCCAACAGATTTTGCCAGTAGCTGCGACGAATTTTCGCTGAATAGCTGCGACTGACCTGCAGGGATATCGAAATAGCTGCGACAGACTTCGTCCCTAACCTGACTGATCGGTACTCGTCAACTGTTCCAAGAGGTACGCACAGGCCTCGCCTTCAGTTGAGAACGATGCCAGCAACGAAGGCGTCCCTCGTTCGATATACATCACCTGAAATACTCCGTTGCCTTCTTCGAGCGAAAACGAGTCGTCGGAAAATCCGTGCCCATATGGACCGAATCGATAGTAGCGCGACGAAACACCATGATTGTTTAAGGCTTGCGCAAGCTCCGCTTTGTCCATGATTCCTTGTTCGTGCGTTAGTCCGCTCCTGGCCGAACTCGGCCGTTGGCTTCAGCTTGGTAACTTACCGGGCTGAAAATTCACCGACTGTCTTGAGAAGCAGATGTCGCCCCCCGGAGCTGGCTTACGGTCAGATAAGTGGTCGATATGAACGTTGCCGTTTTAAGCTCATTTGCACCATTGCTGCTCGCACGGAATGCCATCTCCGTCACCGTCCATATCAGGAACATTGCATTGTTCTTGGTGAAATAGCGCTTCGGCACAAGATGCCATCTTTGAACACGAGTTCTTCTCCGGCGTGCACTGAAACTGTGGTTGCGACGTAAGCGCATCCCTGGCAGAAACGATCTTGTATGCGCTCGCAGAGATCGTGCTATCCGGGTTAGAGAGGCGAACATGGCCCACATATCCAAGCACAAGCAGAAGCGCCAAGCCAACTATTGCAGATAAAAATCCTCCTGCAGAACTTTTCCTCGATGTTTTAGTGCCGACGAGCTCAGCAGTTGTGGCCCGGGGACGACCTTTCTCATCTTGTTGAATTTCATAAGTTATCAAGCTCCCCAAAAGAGGTCGATCTACCTTTTTGCGAAATGCAGATACGTGCAGGAACGTGCGCGCGCTTGCCCCGTTTTGGACGACGAATCCAAATCCGCGCTCATCATTCCACTCGATGATTCTTCCTTGAAGTCGCATGTTTTATGAGCCAATTGAATAAATAGGTCAATCCCGATATCGGTGCTCTCACTAACGGTCTGGGTCGATCTTGTGCCATACCCCAGCAGATCCAAACGGCTGCTCCTGGCCGAAAGCACAAGTTCCCGGGAGCATGTCCGTCTCGGCCTCTTGTGTCAAACATGATCATTTGGTGCCGAGCTTTATTATTTTCTGTCCCACTTTATTGTTCGTCCGCATCAGCTGCAGGCTGCCACATGTTGCGGCCTGGAGCCTGCGATAATGACGTCTTTGAATCACCGACCCGACAACGACATCATGCAAGCCAAAGCCCATTACCTGCAACTACGGCCCCACGACGCCCTGCCCGACCTGACTGCCCTGGCGCCATTCATGGCCATCGTCGTCATCGATGACGACAGCGACGAAATGTGGCGCTGGGACGTGGCGCGCTGGCTGGTCGCATCCGGCTGCCGCAGCATGCTGGCTTGGGGCAAGGAGTGCGAGAGCTGGCACGACGCCGTCGAGGATGCCGCGCTCGAAGCCTTCGACTACGACGACATTCCTCCCGAGCAGATCGTGACGGTGTCGCAGCACGCCGACGAAGACCTCGACGAGGTATTCTGGTTTGCGCGCCACCGCGCCAGCCACCCGGCGCTGCGCCTGAACACGGCAGTCATCCTGCACGTGGCCCTGCGCGGGCGCCCGGACGAACTGCTGGCGCAACTGGCCGAGGCCTGAGCGCCCCGGCAGTTGCCCCTTTACAGACGGGCCAGCGTGGCCGGGTCGGCCTGGCCATCGAAGTATTTGTCGATGCAGGCCTGGAACACGGCTTCATCTGGCGCCACGTCGGCGAACAGCGTCATCGACGAGTGGAATTTCAGCTCGTCCGGATGGCTGAAGATGGCGCCGGCCGATTCGCCGTCGAGCGCGGCGACGATGCCGGCGCACTCGCGCAGGCGCTTTCCCAGCACCGGATGCGCGAGATACGCGGCCGCTTCGTCGGCGGACGCAATGGCATAGCGCTGCGCCATGGCGCTCGTGCCCAGGCCGGCGATCTGCGGAAACACGAACCACATCCAGTGCGTGCGCTTGTGCCCGGCGCGCAGCTCGGTCAACACCGCGGCATATACCGGATCCTGCGCCTGCACAAAACGGTCGAGATCAAATTGATTGTTCATGGTGGCCTCCCTTGTCATCGAAATGCTACAACGTCGCCGTTGTTTGCTAAAGTGCCGCACAATGAATGCTGACCATTTAGCCCTCCTGTTGGTTCGGGAAATGCCTTACGGTAAATACAAAGGCCGCAAGATTGCCGATATCCCTGGTCATTATCTCGGCTGGCTCGCGCGCGAGGGTTTCCCGCGGGGCGAACTGGGCCAGCTGCTGGCCCTGATGTACGAACTCGATCACAACGATTTGCGCGGCTTGCTCGATCCGCTGCGCGGCCCGCCCAACCGGCGCGGGTAATTGATACTTTGTGGCAATTTACGTGACATACCGGGCAGGCACATCGGTATAATCGGACATTCACTGACGAGTTCATCATGCCGAACGAACAAGCATCATCGCCACTGGTTCTGGTTGTCGAAGACGATGACCACATCGCCCAGGTACTGCGCTTCATGCTCGAGCGCCAGGGCTACCGCGTCACCCACCTGGCCGACGGCCGCGCCGCGAGCGCGCACATTGCGGCCGCCGAGGCGCCGGCCCTGATCCTGATGGATGTGATGCTGCCCTACCTGGACGGCTTCGAGCTGGTCGCGCTGGTGCGCGCACGGCCCGACTGGAACGCGGTGCCGATCCTGATGCTCACCGCAAAAAATACCGAACGCGATACGGTGCGCGCACTCGACGCCGGCGCCAACGATTTCGTCAGCAAGCCGTTCGAGCCCAATGCCCTGCTGGCACGCGTGCGCCGCCTGATCCAGGTCCAGAGCGCCTGACGGGCCCGAACCGTACGCGCCGATTCGGGCTCTTGACTTAAAATTAAGTCATGTCCCGTTCGCTCCCACTCCTGTTTGTTTTCTCGCTGTCGATCACGCCTGCGTTTGCTGCCAGCCTGCAGCTATGCCCGGGCCCGCTGGTCGTCTCCCCCGGCGCCGTTACGGCGCAGACCACCGCGCCTGACGGCACCATCCTGCACGCCATCGTCACCGAAGAACCCGGCAAGCAGCAGGCACATTGCCGCGTGCTGCCACTGCCGACGGCCGTCATGGGTGTGCAGGCGCTGCATTTTCTGCCGCCGGACGCCAGCCCCGGCAAGACCATTCTGCTGCGCGGGATCGAGGCCGACAAGGGCAAATCGTTCAGCGTCAGCGAACACACGCTGGTGAGTGACCAGCCGGCCCCACGCCCCCAGACGCCGATGCCGTTCGGCGCCAGCCTGCTGGGCGCGATGCAGACCCGCACCCATGGCGATACGGCGCGCATCAGCGCCGACGTCAAGGACGGTCGGCTGTACCTGACGTGCCGCGCCGGCGCCAAACCAGCCAGTGTCACGCTGCTGGGGCCGTGGTTCATGCCGCGCGCACGCGCCGTCATGCAGGCCGCGTTTTCCGGCGAAGGCCGCTTTGCGCTGCAGCTGGCCAGCGGCGCGCCGGGCAAGCAGGACCAGACTTTTGACCTGGGCAGCCTGGACGCCGGCCAACCGGTGCAGACGGCGCGCTTCGACCTGCCCGAAAAACTCGACCGTGCCAATTGGCGCGCGCTGTCGCTGACGTGTCCGCAAGGCGCCGCGAAACTCACGCTCGCCGCGCTGACCCTCCAGCCTGCCGGTGACGCCGATGCGGCCGCGGCATCACGTGCGACCTGGACCTGGAGTCCGAACGAATGGCGCGAACGCGGCGCAGCGCTGCTGGACTGGGCGGCCGAGCAAAAGATGGGCGCGGTCTTCATTACGGTCCCGCTGCGCGATGGCAGTGTCGACGATGCGGCGCAGCTGGGCGCCTTCGTTCGTCAGGCCGGCAGCCGCGGCATCGCCGTCAGCGCCATGGAAGGCGCGCCCGAGATGGTGCTGCCTGCGTCCCAGGACGCGGCCATTGCACGCATGCGTGCCTACGCCGCCTACAACGCATCTGCCGCCGAGGGCGCGCGCCTGAAAGGTGTCCAGTACCACATCGAACCGTATCTGGTCCCGGCCCACGTGCTGCCGCAGTCGCAGCGCGACCGCCGTTACCTCGAACTGGCAGCGAAACTGCGCCAGGCGGCCGGTCCGCTGACGCTGGACTTCGTCGTGCCCCACTGGTGGGCCGACAAAAGCGCGCTGCTGGCCGGACTGGCAAAGCACGCCGACATCCTGACGGTCAAGAGCCCGCGCACCGATCCGGCGCAGATCTACCGCCTGGCCGTGCCGTTCCTCGACTGGGGCGTCGAGCATGGCAAGACCGTGCGCGTGGCGCTCGATGCAGGCCCGATCGGCGCCGGTGTCCAGCGCCGCTACGAGCGTCGTCCACCCGGCGCGCGCGGCGACCTGCTCGTGTTCACACTGGGTGGCCAGAAGATCCTGCTGCTGCAGCAGGTGCCGGCGGCGCACGACAAGGCGCAGGCCTACGCGCTGGCCGCCAGCCAGGAGATCGACGCGGCCGACGCCAGCTTCCATTCGGACAAGGGCGCGCTGATGCGGCTGTTGCCGCAGCTCGAACGCACGTTCGGTGCCTGGGAAAGTTTTGGCGGTATGGCCTTGCACGACTTGCGCTAGGCCACCGTTACGCCAGTGGCAGCTCTACGGTAAATCGCGTCCCTGCGCCGGCGCGGGTTTCGAATCCGATCGACCCGCCGTGCTCTTCGACGATCGCCTTGCTGATGGAGAGGCCCAGGCCTGAGCCGCTGCGCTGGCGCGAGTCGGCGGCGTCGGCTTGCGCGAAGCGTTCGAACACGCGGCTCTGGAAGGCTGGCGGAATGCCGGGTCCTTCGTCGGTCACGCTCAGGCGCGCCCAGCCCGGGCGCTGTGCCAGGCCCAGAATGACGTCCTTGCCAGCCGGCGTGAACTTGATCGCGTTCGAAACCAGGTTGGTCAGCACCTGCACCATGCGGTCGTGGTCGATCTCGGCCTGGACCCATTCGGCGCCCGGCGGCATGTCGAGGCGCAGCGTGACGCCCGCCTGGCGCGCCTGGCCCTCCATCGCATCGGCCACGTGATGCATCAGCGGCGCCAGCAACTGGGCGGTGCGCTGGTATTCCATATGGCCAGCTTCGATCTTCTGGATGTCGAGCAGGTCGCTCACCATCCGCATCAGGCGATCGCAGCTCTGGCTGGCAATCGCGATCAGCCGCGCCGCATCGGGTGGCAGGTTGCCGGCCATCCCGCCGTCGAGCATCGACAACGACGCGTGGATCGACGTCAGCGGCGTGCGCAGCTCGTGCGAGACGGTCGAGACGAATTCGTTCTTCATGCGCTCGACCTTCTTGCGCTCGGAAATATCGTGCAGGAAGATCGAGAAGAACGCATCCTCGCCCTCGCCGGCCAGCGTTACCGTGCTCTCGACCGTGAACTCGAAGCCCTGGCGGTTGATGACGGTGCGCTCCATGCGGCGCGCAAGCATGAACTGGCCGTTGTGGCGGAACGACTGCAAGGCCTTGCCGATGCTGTCGCGGTAGCGTTCGGGCAGGATCATTTCTGCCAGCGGCCAGCCCACGGCCTCGTGCCGGGTCCAGCCGAACATGCGCTCGGCGGCCGGGTTCCAGTCCACGATCATGCCGCGCAGGTCGACTGCAATGAATGCATCCTGCGCCGCCTCGACGATGGCGATGATGCGGCCCTCACTGGCGCGCACTGCGACCAGCGCACGTTCCAGTTCGCGGGTGCGGCGGTCGACCCGCTGTTCCAGCGTATCGTTCAGGGTCTGCAGATCGGCGCGGCGCTGCACCAGCGCCGTCACCAGCGCATTGAGCGCACCGGACAACTGATGGACTTCGGTATAGCTGCTTCCGGCCGGCACCAGCTCATGCGTGTCGCCGCGGCGCAGACCATCGGCCGAATGGGCCAGCGCCGCGAGCGGGCGCGTGATGCGGCGCGCCAGCAGCCAGCCGCCCAGCGAGAACAGCAGCGCCAGCACGCCGCCGCTCCACAGGGCGCGCGAGCGTAATTGCCGTACCGGCGCGTAGGCGTCCTCGAGATCCTGGCGCACCAGCACGTGCCAGCCCAGGCCAGGGTAGTCGCCCACGGCCTTGGTCGACGCGTAGCCGACCAGATAATCATGCCCGTCCGGCCAGTGCTCGACCGCATACCCGGTGCGCCCTTCGCGCGCCGAGCTCAAGCTGCCCAGTTTGATGGTCGTGTCGAGCAGGTCTTGCGGCCCGAGCAGCACCACGCCTTCGGCACTGACGATCAGTGCCTGCACCTTGTTGCGGGTCTGAACCGGCGCAATGATCGAGCGCTCGACCTCGCGCGCCCATTCCCACGACAGGTGTGTGCCCATCACGCCGGCCGGCTGCCCGTTGGCATCCAGGTAGGGAAAGGCAACGTCGACAAACCGGCGCGGCTCGCCTTTTTGCACCGGCAGCAGCTTGGCCAGCAGCACCGCCTCGTGCACGTCGCCCACATGTTTACCTGCCAGGGCATTGCTGAACCAGGGCCGCTTGGCGACGTTCTTGCCTTCGAGCAGCCCGCGCGCCTCGACCAGCACCGTGCCGTCCATGGCGGCCAAGCCGATCCATTCGTAATAACCGTAGGTGGACTGCATGTCGGCCAGGATGCGGCGCCGTTCGGTCTGGCTCGCCGCGGGGGAAATCAGGTCGTTGCGGCGCGCCATCAGGCGCACTTCGCGAAACCGTTCATACATGCCGCGATCGAGCTTGTCGGCGGTCTGCATTGCCATCTCACCCAGCCCCCCGCCGATACTGGTCTTGACCTGCGCCGTCGCGGAACGTTCGACCACTTCGACGAGCAGCAGCGTGAGGATGCCGCTCATCAGCGTAAACGCGAGAGCAAGCCGTGCGCCCAAGCCGCGCGGGATCAGGCGATGCCAGAAGGATTCGGAATTCTGCATGGAAGACATGAGTGTGTCGATTCTTCGAGCGTAGCATGCAGATGATGACCTAGGGCAATACTACACTTGGTAATCTACCGAGAGTTACACGAAAATCCCGTGTAATTACCCAATCTGCCTAAATGTGTTGCAAGGCCGCCTTGTCAGTCTGTACCCACAGGCCGCGGTACTGCGGCCGCCGCCGGGGTGATTCCGCACGGCCACGCCCGATTTCCGATAAACTTGCGCCTTACAAGTCTATCGTCATCGATTGGAAACACCGTCATGCAAGCCGCCGCCATTCCCGCCAACGTCCCGCCCGCCCTGCTCGACTACGCCACCTCGTGTGCGCTGCCGACGCCGTGGGCCGAGTTCACGCTGCACGCCTGGGTCGAGGCAGCCACCGGCAAGGAACACCTCGCGATGGCACTGGGTGACCTGGGCAACGGCGAGCCGGTGCTGGCACGCGTCCATTCCGAATGCCTTACCGGTGACGTGATGTTCTCACAGCGCTGCGATTGCGGCGCACAACTGGAAGGCGCGCTGCGCCGCATCGCCGAAGAAGGCCGCGGCATCGTGCTGTACCTGCGCCAGGAAGGCCGCGGCATTGGCCTGCTCAACAAGATCCGCGCCTACCGTCTGCAGGAAGCCGGCGCCGACACGGTGGAAGCCAATCTGCAACTCGGTTTTCACGCCGACGCCCGCAACTATGAACTGTGCCGGCCGATGCTGGCGCAGTTCGGCATCAAGGCGGTGCGCCTGATGACCAATAACCCGCGCAAGATCGACGCCCTCACCCGCCTGGGGATCACGGTCACCGAGCGCGTGCCGCTGCTGGTGAACCGCAATGCGCACAACAACAGCTACCTCAATACCAAGCAGGCCAAGCTGGGCCACATGATGGCGCCCTTGACCTCGCTCGAGCAGGGCGAGCCGGTCGCCCCGGCCACGCCTGCGTCGGTTGCTTGAGCGCCGATGCGCTAACGCGCGCAGCGCTGGCCGCCCCGATGGCAAGATAGCGCTTTCCATCAGCTTCCTGGCAACTGCATGAACCGGACCGTCGTGGCACGCCTGGCCGCACTCCTGACCACCTGCCTGGCGCTTGGCGCGGGACTGGATCTCGTCACGCGACCAGCGATGGCGCAGACGGGCGCTGGCGCCGTCGCGCGCGCCGGGCTGGCTGCACCGGCGGGCGCCCCCGTCGCCGCGCCAGTGCCGCAGATCGCCGTCGACACGCCGCCGGCCGCTACGCCGACCGAGCTGATCGCGGGTGAGGCCGACACGCAGGACGCCCTGCCCCAGCCTTCGTCGGCCGCGCAGGACCTGTACGAATCGGCGCGCAGCGACCTGCTGCAGATCCGCATGCTGCTCAAGAACGGCCGCACCCAGTCCACGGTCGGCTCGGGCTTTTTGGTCGGCACCAGTAATCTCGCGCTGACCAATTACCACGTGGTCTCGCAAATGGCGCTCGACCCGGCCATCTACACGGCCGAATATATCGACACCGACGGCAATACCGGCCCGGTCGAACTGCTGGCGGTCGACGTGCTGCACGATCTGGCCGTGGTGCGCATCAACCGCAATGGCAGCGGCTTTTTCAAGGTGCCCGAGCAAAAAGTGAAACTGCGCCAGGGCCAGCCCCTGTACTCGCTGGGCAATCCGCTCGATCTGGGCTTTGCAATTTCCGAAGGCGCCTACAACGGCGTGCTTACGCGCAGCTTCTATGACCGCCTGATCTTCAGTGGCCCGATCAATTCGGGCATGAGCGGTGGCCCAAGCGTGACCGCCAGCGGCACCGTGGCCGGCATCAACGTTTCGCGCCGGCGCGACGGCGAATCGGTCAGCTTCCTGGTGCCTGTGATGTACGCGCAGGAGCTGCTGCGCAAGGTGGCGCAGCAAGCCGCGCCGCCGCTTGACTTCAATCCGCTGATCGGCAAGCAGCTGCTGGCGCACCAGGCCGGCATGGTCGACCGGCTGCTCGAAGAACCGCTGACGCTCAAGGGTATGGGGCCGTACCTGGTGCCGGTGCGCGAGTCCGGCCAGGTGCGCTGCTGGGGGCGCTCCAATGCGCGGGGCGCCGCCTACGCGGTCGACGCCATGAGCTGCGTGATGCAGTCGGCGGTGTTCGTCTCGGACGTCCAGCAGACCGGTAACGTCTCGATGACCCACCGCTACATCCGCTCGGGGACGATGGACCCGATGCGGTTTGCGGCGCTGGCCACCGACATCTTCCAGGTCGATAATCTAGGGAGCACGGGCGATCCGCGCCTGACCAAGCCATTTTGCACCGAGCGCTTCGTGCACACGCGCACGCTGCCGCTGCGCGCCGTGACCTGCGTGCGCGCCTACCGCAAGTTCGAAGGGCTGTACAACTTCACGCTGCTCACGGCCAGCACCGACGCCTCGCAGGCCAGCCTGCAAAGCCGGCTCGATGTGTCGGGCGTGTCGTACGAAAACGGGATGCGAGTCACGCGCGCCTATCTTGGCGCCTTCGGACGCCCGGTGCGCAAATGAGCGGCCCCTGGACCATCGAGACGCTGGCGCGCAATGGCGAGGTGCTGCACCGGCATCGCGTGACCACGCTGCCGATCCGCCTTGGCCGCGCCTACGACAACGACTTCATCGTCGATGATGAATACGCCGCCGCGCACCATGCGCTGGTCGAGCTTGGCGCCGATGGCGCCCTGCTGCTGCGCGACCTCGACACGCGTAATGGCATCAACCACAAGGGCCGGCGCATCAAGGAACTGACGCTGGGCGGCGACACCGTCGTGCGCATGGGGCACACATCGCTGCGTATCCGCCCGGCCGCGCACCCGGTGCCGCCTGAACTGGTCGACCGCACGATGCACGGCTGGGAAGGCATGCTGCCGGGCGGCGCCGGCATCGTGCTGTGCCTGCTCACCGCGCTGTTCGTGGCATGGCTGCTCGACGCCGGGGGCGACCCCGAACGCTACGGGGTGTACCCGGCGGTGGCCGTGGGCGCCGGCCTGGCCTGGAGCGGCATGTGGGCGTTTTCCAACCGCCTGTTCGGGCGCCGCGCACGCCTCGGGCGGCACTTGTTCATCGTCGGCTTTGGATTGGCGGCGCTGGTCGGGGTGCGCCTGCTGGCCAGCGTGGTGGCCTATGCGTGGTCGCTCGAATGGCTGACCGGCTATGGCTCGCACGCGGTCGTGGTGACGGTGTCGATGATGATCTACTTCCACCTGGCCACCGTGACGCCGCAGTTCCGGCGCCGCCTGCGCCTGTCCTGCGCCGGGATTGCGGTGCTGGTTTCGCTCCTGATCCTGGCCGGGAACATGCAGCGCAATGGCCGCACCGCCGATGAGCTGTACATGCCGGTGCTGCTGCCGCCCGAGCTGCGCGCCAGTCCCGCTGTGCCGGTGGCCGAGTACATGGGCAGCGTGGGCGCGATGAAGCGCGAGATCGACGCCGAGCGCCGTGGCGACGCCCAGTAAAGTACAGACCTAGTCCAGCGCCGCCAGCAGGCGGCTCACCGTTTCGGCCGCGATCGGCTTGGTAAAGTGCTGGTCGAACCCGGCCTCGCGCGAGCGTGCCTGGTCTTCTTCCGAACCCCAACCGGTTACGGCGACGATGGTCATCCGCGCGAGCGCCGGCATCGCGCGCAGGCGCGTGGCCAGCTCGAAGCCCGTCATGCCGGGCATGCCGATATCGAGGAATGCGACGTCCGGCACGAACGCCTCGGCCAGAGCCAGCGCATCGCGGCCATTGGTCGCGGTGCGGATCTCGTGCGAATTCAGTTGCAGCAGCAGCGACAGGCTTTCGGCGGCGTCGGTGTTGTCGTCGACCACCAGGATGCGGAACGTGCGGCGCTGCGCCGTGCGGCGGTCCTGGCGCGCCGCGTCGTCGCCCGCCACCGCCATGCGCGCGCCCAGCGGCAGGCGCACGGTGAACGTGCTGCCAAGGCCGGCGCCGGGACTTTCGGCGCTGACGCTGCCGCCATGCAGCGCCACCAGCTGGCGTACCAGCGACAGACCGATGCCCAGCCCGCCCTGCGCCAGGCCCATATTGCGGCCGACCTGGTTGAACATCTCGAAGATCGTGTCGTGGTGCTCGGGCGGGATGCCCACGCCGCTGTCGGTCACTGCCACCACGGCCTGTCCGCCATCGCTCCGGTCCTTGTGCACCGTGAGGCGGATGCTGCCGCCGGGCGGCGTGTACTTGGCTGCATTGGTCAGCAGATTGTTGATCACCTGCGCGACGCGGGTCGGGTCGATATCGAGCAGCAGCGGCTCGCCCCACATCTCCACATCGAGCACGTGGCGCGCGCCCTGGATCATCGGCGTGCTGGTCTCGACCGCGCTCGCCACGACGCGATTGAGGTCGACCAGCTGCTTGCGGATATCGATCTTGCCGCTGGTGACGCGGGCGACATCGAGCAGATCGTCGATCAGGTGCGTCATCTGGCGCGTCTGGCGTTCGAGCATTTCGCGCACGCGCTCGATCGTCTCGGGACTGTCGGCGCGCAGGCGCATGATTTCCAGGCCGGTGCGGATCGGGGCCATCGGGTTGCGCAGCTCATGGGCCAGCACTGCCAGGAATTCGCTGCGGTGACGGCTGGCCTCGGCCGATTCGTGCGCCTGGCGTTGCAAGGCTGCTTCGACGCGACCATGCTCGCCGGCGTCGATTTCGAAGGCCGTATGGAAGAAGCCATGCACCGTGCCGACGGCATCGCGCAGTGGCGAGAAACCCGTGTTGAAGTGGCGCGTGCCGGGTCCGAGCAGCACGTCGTCGAGCCAGGCCGGCGCGCCGGCAAGTGCACTGTCGACCAGCGGCGCGAGGTGCGGCCAGGCGGCGGGCAGAATGTCGCCCAACGGCTGGCCCAGCGCCTGCGACGCTTGCTCGCCCAGCAGGCTGGCGTAGGCATCATTGAACAGTACGGGCATGACGTCCGATGCAGGCGTGCGCCAGCCAACCAGCGCCGGCTGCCGCGCGTCGAGCATCAGGTCGACGGCCACCCGCAGTTCGGGCGGCCAGCCGGCCGCGTCGCCCAGTGGGGTTGCTGCCCAATCGTGGTTGCGCACCAGCGCGCGCATGCGTCGATGGTCGGAGGACATGGAAGAAGGTCGGCCCGGATCGCTCATGGCCTGATTGTCGCACGAACTCCAATTGACGGTCGGCAATTGCTTTCTAGATGATGCAATTTCGCAGCGCCGGTACGCAGCATGCATGGCGCTTTGACATGTGGTCACGAATGCTGGAAGATCGGCCGTTCCCCTTCCGGTCTGCCCTATGCCATCACGCCGCACCATGCTCGTCGCCGGCATTGCCTGGCTCCTGTTCTGGACGCTGATGGTACTCGTCGCCGTCGAAGACTACCGGCGTGACGGGGGCAGCGCGCCGTGGCAGCCAGTCTTGTGGGAGACCTCATCGGCGCTGGTGGCAACCTGTCTGTTCGTGATCCAGCGCCGCTTCAGCGCGCAGCACGACGTGCTGGTCGCCACGCCCTGGCGCTGGTTCGGCCAGCAGGCGCGCTGGCTGCCGCTGTACTGGTTCGGCTTCACGCCGATCGTATTCGCGCTGCGCCACGCCGTCTATGCCCTGGCCGGCACTCGCTACGAGCACGAGGCCTGGGCCGAGGTATTCGTCTACGAGGCGCTCAAGATCTCGCTGTTCTTCGGCATCTTCACGACGATCGGCTTCGGCCTGCTGTCATACCGCGAGATGATGAAGGAACGCGTGCGCGCCGAGCAGGCCGGCGCCCTGCTGCGCGAAGCCCAGCTCGAACGCCTGACGCGCCAGATGCAGCCCCACTTCCTGTTCAATGCGCTCAACACGATTTCCTCGCTGATGCATACCGATGTGGCGCGCGCCGATGCGACCCTCGTGCGGCTGGCCGATGTGCTGCGCGCGACACTGGCGCTGGGCGACAAGCCGCAGGCGAGCCTGGATGACGAATTGCGTCTGGCCCAGGGCTACGCCGCCGTGATGCAGGAACGCTTCGACGGGCGCGTGACGCTGACCTGGGTCATCGAGCCGGCGGCCCTGGCGGTGCAGCTGCCGGCCATCAGCCTGCAGCCGCTGCTGGAGAACGTATTCAAGCACACGGTGGCGCACCGGCGCGCTTCGACGGCAATCCGGGTCGAGGCCCGGATCGTGGACGGCGCGCTGCACTTGTCGATCGAGGACGATGGCGGCGTGCTGGCGCCATCCGACACGCCCGGCACGCCCGGCACGCCCGGCATCACGGTGATCAACCTGCGCACCCGCCTGGCTGCGCTGCATGGCGATCGCGCAGGCCTGGCGCTGCACGCGCTGCAACCGGCCGGCGTACGCGCCGAACTGAGGGTGCCATGCGCCTCCTGATCGTCGACGACGAACGGCCGGCGCGCGAGCGCCTGCGCCGCATGCTCGCGCACGAACCGGGCATCACGTCGGTGACGGAAGCCGCGGATGGCGTGGAAGCGCTGGCGCTGATCGCGCGCGACGCGCCCGACGCGCTGCTGCTCGATATCGAGATGCCGGAACTGTCGGGCATCGATGTGGCTGCCTCGCTGGTGGCGCCGGCGCCGCTGGTGGTGTTCGTGACCGCGTATGACGACTACGCGCTGCGTGCGTTCGATGCCGAGGCGGTCGACTATCTGCTCAAGCCGTTCGATGGCGCGCGGCTGCGGCGTACACTCGATCGGCTGCAGAGTCGACTGACCGCAGCGGCACACGCGCCGGCCAGCACCTGTACACCACCGCGCCAGTTGCTGGTGACCGAGCGCGGGGCCACCCGCATCGTGCAGGTCGCCGATATCGAGTGGCTCGAAACAGCCGACAACTACGTCGCGCTGCATACACGCGACGGCGCGCCGCTGCTGCGCCAATCTCTGGGCACGCTGCTCGGGCAACTCGGCCCCGCGTTCGTGCGCTGTCATCGTTGCGCGGCGGTGCGCCTGACCGCTGTCAACCGCATCGTCCCGCACAGCAAAGGCGATTGCACACTCGTGCTGCATAGCGGCGCAGTCGTTCCGTGCAGCCGGCAATACCGGGCCGCCCTGCTCGATCCGCTTCGCCCCGCCTGAAGTCCGGTTCACCCCATCGCGCTGGCGTCGTCATGCACGCCTGCGCGATGCTGGGGCCTTCACATTCCGAGGACACCCCATGCAGCCATCTGTTCCTGCCACCAGCGAGCGCCTGTACTTTCTCGACTGGGTACGCATCCTGGCGTTTTTCGTGCTGATCGCCTATCACGTGGGCATGTACTACGTGAGCTGGGACTGGCACGTGAAGAGTCCGTACGCCAGCGAAGCGGCCGAGCCCTTCATGCTGCTGTCGTCGCCCTGGCGCCTGACGCTGCTGTTCTTCGTGGCCGGCGTGGCCTCGCATTTCATGCTCGCGCGCCTTGGCCCGCGGATGTTCCTGCGCCGGCGCAGCCTGCGCCTCTTGGTGCCGCTGCTGTTCGGGATGCTCGTGATCGTGCCGCCGCAGCCGTATCTCGAAGTCGTCGAAAAACTCGGCTACACGGGCGATTACCTGGCATTCATGCGGCTGTACCTGGCCGGCTACGACGGCTTCTGCCGGGAGGATTGCCTGTCGCTGCCCACCTGGAACCATCTGTGGTTCGTGCTGTACCTGTGGTGTTATACGGCGGTGCTCGCCGCCGGCGCGGCGCTGCTGGGAGAACTGCGCATTGCTGCGCTTGCGCGCCGGGTCGGTGCCCTGCTGGACGGGTGGCGCCTGATCGTATTGCCGGTCGTGTTTCTGGGCCTGGTACGCATCCTGTTGCTCGACCGTTTTCCGCAAGACCATTCGCTGACGAACGACTGGTACAACCATGCCACCTACCTGCCCATCTTCGTGCTCGGTGCGCTGCTGGCGCGCACGCCGCGGATCTGGGCCACGATGACGGCGCAGCGCTGGCCTGCGCTGTGCCTGGCCCTGGCGGCCTGGGCCGGGATCGCGCTGTGGCTGCTGGGGCCGCACGAGACCATGGCGCCGCACGACATCGAACGCTGGCGCACCGGGATGCGGTTCGTGTATGCGCTGTGCGCCTGGAGCGCCATCATCGCGGCCTGCGGCTTCGCCCGTTGCCACCTGAACCGCGACGGCCCGGCGCGGCGCTACCTGACCGACGCCGTGTTCCCCGTCTACATTGTGCACCAGACGCTGATCATCACGATGGCGCATGCCTTCAAGCCGCTGCAGCTGGCGCCTGGCCTCGAAGCGGTGCTGTTGATGATCCTGACCGCCTGCGGCAGCTTCGCGCTCTACGAGGTGGTGCGGCGCGTGCCGCCCATGCGGCCATTGTTCGGCCTGACGCGGCAAGCGCGCGCCGTTCGCCCAAGTGGATCTGTGACGGGAACCGCAGTGCCGCAGTAAGCAGCATCCCGCGCCTTCGGCGTGCACCAAAAGTGGTCGCATCAAGGCGGGCCAGTCGGTCAACGGGGCTGGCCCGATCCTTGCATGTATAAAAGCACACTGAACTGCGGGAGAAGTCGATGTTTACCCAAAACGATGTGCTCGAATACACGGGCATGCATGGCCATATGATCCGCGTGCTGTGGATCGACCGTTCACAGGCGCTGGCCTGGACGTACCGTCTGGGCAGCCAAGCGGCCCTGCCCGAGCCCGTGCTTCTGGCCGAACTCGAGGAAGCACTGCGCGCCGGTGGGGTGCGCCGGCTGCTGGTCGATCCGTTCGCGGCCGCGCCGCCGCAAGAGCCGGTACCGCAAGGCTACCTGGCCCTGCAAACCAAGGCCTGGTCGGCGGTGCGCGCCCTGCACGCCGACCGCCAGGCGCTGTACCAGCCGCGCGAGCGCGCCATCCTGATGGCCGGTTACGCGGCAGCGCATGGCATCTCGAAGTCCAGCATCCTGCGCTACCTGCGCCGCTACTGGGAGCGGGGCCAGACGCCGGACGCGCTGCTGCCGGACTATGGCAACTCGGGCGCCCCGGGCCGCACGCGCGCCGTCACCGCCGGCATCAAGCGCGGCCGGCCACGCAAGGGCGAGGCCACCGGCACCAATGCGGACGAACGGATGCGCGCGATCTTCCGCGCCGCTGCAGCGCGCTACGCCGCCAGCCACGACGATTTTTCGCGTCGCGCGGCGTACCGCCAGATGCTGGGAGACTTCTTCCAGGGCCAGGATGCAGGCGGTCTGCCGAGCTTCGGTCAATTCAATTACTGGCTCGAACGCGACGCCGCTGCCCCGCCAGCGGTCACGCTGACGCGCCCTTGTGCACCATTGCCGGGCCGCGCTGCACCACGCTTTGCCCACCACGCGGCCATGCCGTAACCCACCAATCCGGTGCGCCGTACGCCAGCGTGGTGCGCACCGGATAATCGTCTAGCGTGGCCGGTGCATCTGGAACAGCTGTTCCGGCCCGACCGAGAAGTAATCGGCCGGCCCGCCCGCCCGCAGGATATGGCCGGCATTGGCCGTGTCGTAGACACCATCCTTCAGTGACGCTGCGGCGATGTGCACACCCACCACTTCACCCAGTACGAGCCAGGTCGGCACGGTCTCGCCGCTGGCCTGCTGCAGCTGGATGATCTGCGTGACCTTGCATTCGAACGCGACCGGGCTTTCGGCCACGCGCGGCGCCGCCACCAGGCGCGACGGCGTGGGCGTCAGCCCGGCGAGCGTGAACTCATCGACTTCCGGACCGACAGCGGCGCACGACGCGTTCATCGCCTCGGCCAGCGGCCGGGTTGCGAGATTCCACACGAATTCGCCAGTCTCCTGCACATTGCGCAGCGTGTCCTTGGCGCCGATGCTGGCAAACCCGACGATCGGCGGCACATAGTTAAAGGCGTTGAAGAAGCTGTAGGGTGCCAGGTTGCGCACGCCCGCACTGCTCAGCGACGAGATCCAGCCGATCGGGCGCGGCCCGACGATGGCGTTGAAGGGATCGTGGGGCAGCCCGTGGCCTTGACGGGGTTCGTAGAAATGGATCGACATGAGATGGTTTTTTCGTGAAGGGTTCAGGATGGGTTGACTGTGCGGGCGGCCTCTGTCGCCAGCCCTGCGCCGCAATCCTTGCAGAACTGCGCGCGCGGATCGTGGTCCGAACTGCCGCAGCTGCTGCAGGTACGCGGTTCGCCGCGCGGTGCATGGCGCGACAGTTTTTGCGACGTCATCTCGGCGCTGACGATCCCGGTCGGCACCGCCAGGATGCCCCAGCCGAGCAGCATCATGAACGACGCGATGGCTTTGCCCAGATGCGTGTGCGGCGTGATGTCGCCATAGCCGACCGTGGTGATCGTCACCGTGGCCCAGTACATCGCCATCGGGATGCTGGTAAAGCCGCTCTCGGGCCCCTCGACCACGTACATCACGGTGCCGAGAATCAGGATCAGCATCAGCACGACCGACAGGAACACCATGATCTTGCGCTTGCTGGCGACCAGCGCCTCACCCAGGCGCGTGTACTCGTCGACGTAGCGCGTGAGCTTGAGGATGCGGAAGATGCGCAGCAGGCGCAGGATGCGCACGTCGAGAAATACCTGGCTGCCCGGGACCAGCAGTGAAATCCAGGTCGGCAGCACCGAGACCAGATCGATCACGCCATAGAAGCTGCGCGCATAGCGCATCGGGCGCTGCACGCAGACCAGGCGCGCGATGTACTCGAGCGTGAAGAAAATTGTAAACGTCCATTCGAGCACCGACATCTGCGCCGCGTAGCGCCGGCCGATGGCCGGCACGCTGTCGAGCACCACGGTCAGGATGCTGAGCAGGATGATTGCGACGAGCGCGAGGTCAAAGCGGCGCCCGGCCGGCGTGTCGGTGCCGAAGATGACATCGAACATGCGCGCGCGCCAGCCGCCGGGCGGGCGGCCCAGCAGGGTTGGCATATCGCGCGGCGCGGTCGGTACGGTGTGGTTGTCGGTCGCCCGGCTCATCGGGCGTGCTGCGTGACCCAGGCGCCAAATTCGGCCATGAATTTTTCAAAGAAGGCGCGCGTGCTGTCGTCGATCAGCCGGTCGCCTTCGTACTTGCTCGCGACGCCGCCAATATAGGCCTCTGGCGCCGGCATCGTCGGCATGTTCAGGAACGGCAGCATCTGGCGCAGATGGTGGTTGGCGCCGAAGCCGCCCAGGGCACCGGGCGAAACGCTGACCACGGCGCACGGCTTGTCGGCGAATGCCGCCTTGCCATACGGGCGTGAGCCGACGTCGATGGCGTTCTTGAGCGAACCCGGCACCGAACGGTTGTATTCTGGCGTGCAGAACAGGATGCCGTCCGCGCTCTGGATCGCCTCGCGGAACACCGTGAACGCCGGCGGCGGCGTGGCGGTCTCGTCGTCCTCGTTGTACAGCGGCAGGTCGCGCAATTCGACGATCGTCAGTTCAAAACCGTCCGGTGCCACGGCGATGAGGCTGTTGGCAACGCGGCGGGTGAACGACTCCTTGCGCAGGCTGCCGACGAGGACGGCGATTTTCTTGGTGGTCATGGGGATCCTTTGATTGTGCATGATGTGTTATCGATCTCCCATGATAACCATTTCACCGCAACGCTGCGCCGTTACAGGCGCAGGCGCCGGTACATTTGCAGGAAGTGCTTGCGGCGGGCTTTGGTCAAAACCACCACCGGGTCACCATGCCACGCATACAGGAACGGCGCGCCGCCCTGGCGGTCGCTGATGCGCACCGACAGCAGGAACGACGTACCAAGCGGGTACTGCGCCAGGTCGAGCAGGCGGCGCGAGCATTGCACCCGCATGCCAGTCGAAAACGCCTGTCCCGAGACAGGCCGGATGATCGGCCGGCCACGCCAGTCCAGGCTGGATTCCACCGCCACCTCGCGGTACGCCCATGCATCGCGCGCCATCGTTACGCCTTTGCCAGCGCTGGCGCGCGGACCACGTGCGCCTCGCGGATCGGCAGGTTGATCAGCGCGGCAGCCGCCGCCAGGGCCATGTCGGCGTACCACATCCAGCTATAGTCACCCGTGTGGACGACGGCCAGCCCGCCCAGCCAGGCGCCGAAGAAGCCACCGATCTGGTGCGACAGCAGGGTCATGCCGAACAGCGTGGCCAGGTAGCGCACGCCGAACAGCTTGCCGACCAGCCCTGCCGTGGGCGGCACCGTGGCCAGCCAGGTAAAGCCGAGCGCGCCGGCAAAAACATAAAAGGTCCACGCCGTCTTGGGCGCCAGCAGATACAGGCCGACGATGGCGACGCGGCTCGCGTAGATCCAGAACAGCAGCGACTTCATCCGATAGCGCGAAGCCAGCATGCCGGCCGACAGGCTGCCAGCGATGTTGAACAGGCCGATCAGCGCGAGCGCCGTGGCCGACACCGTCGTCGGCAAGCCGCACATGGCGACTTCGCCCGGCAAGTGGGTGACGAGAAAGGCAATGTGAAATCCGCAGGTGAAGAAGCCCGCATGCAGGCACAGGTAGCTGCGGTCGCGCAGTGCCTGGCGCAGTTGCTGGCCGAGGGCGATGGGTGGTACCGCTGGTGCTGCCGGTGCTGCCGCCGTCAATGCGGGCGCGACAGCAGCGCGCTTGCGCCGAAGCGGCCAGGCCAGCGGAATGGTGAGCAAGGCGGTGGCGGCCAGCGTCAGCATCGCCACGATCCAACCCGCGCCGGCGATGATCGCGCCCATCAGCGGTGCCAGTGCGAATTGGCCAAACGAACCGCCGGCATTGATGAAGCCGGATGCGAACGCGCGGCGCTCCGGCGGCAGGCGCTGGGCCGTGGCGCCGATCAGGATCGAGAAGCTGCCCGCCCCTGCCCCGGCCGCCGACAGGAAACCCATCGTCAGCAGCAACGCCCACTCGGACCCGACGAACGGCGTGGCGGCCGTGCCAACCGCCAGCATCACGCCCCCCAGAGCAATCACGCGGCCCGGGCCGTACTTGTCGGCCACGGCGCCAAAGACCGGCTGCGCCACGCCCCACATCAGCTGCGCCACCGCCATCACGAAGCTGATGGTGGCCACGCCCAGGCCGGTGGCCGTGTTCAGTGGCGACAGAAACAGGCCGCTCGTCAGGCGCGTCCCCGTCGTGATCATCATAACGGCGCTGGCGACCAGGATCAGTGTCCAGGCCGCGCGCGGCGACAGGTTGGCGGGGGTGTTTGTCATTTGGCAATTATAGAGCCAGCGCCCCTGCCGTGGGCAGCGATCAGTCTCAGCTTAGTCGGCTGGCGCGCGGATCAGCAACGCGGTCGATTGCGCGGCCATGCCTTCTTCGCGCCCGAGGTAGCCGAGCTTCTCGTTGGTCTTGGCCTTGATGTTGACCTGCTGCGGCGAGACACCCAGGTCTTCGGCAATGCGCGAGACCATCAGCGGGATGTGCGGCGCCATCTTCGGTTGCTGGGCGATGATGGTCGCGTCGATATTGCCGATCGTGTAGCCCGATTGCAGCACGCGGTGCCCCACTTCGCGCAGCAGCGTGCGCGAATCGGCGCCGGCGAACATCGGGTCGGTGTCCGGGAAGTGCTTGCCGATGTCGCCCAGCGCGGCAGCGCCCAGCAGCGAATCGATGATCGCGTGCAGCAGCACGTCGGCATCCGAATGGCCTTGCAGGCCCAGGCGGTGCGGGATGGTCACGCCGCCGACGATGAGCTTGCGCCCTTCGACGAGCGCGTGGTTATCATAGCCGGTGCCGATGCGAAACGGTGGAGTGGGATTGTAGGATGCGAGTGCCATGATGGTCGTTTCTTGTCTTGGTCAAATGGAGGCGTCGGCGGCCAGGTACATCTCGGCGATGCGGATGTCCGATGGCAGCGTGACTTTGAGGTTGCGCGGGTGCCCTTCGACCAGCCTGGGGGCCAGGCCGAGGGCTTCCACGGCGCTGGCGTCGTCGGTGATCGCGGCCGGGTCGGTCGCCGCGTCGAGCGCGCGGCACAGCAGCGCGTAGGTAAACATCTGCGGCGTCTGGGCCAGCCACAGGTTGGCGCGGTCGACGGTGGCGATGCCGCCGTCGACCCTGCGCTTGACGGTGTCGACCACTGGCAGGGCCAGCAGCCCGCCGGCCGGATGGTCGCCCGTCTCGGTGATCAGGCGTTCGATCAGGGCCGCGTTCAGGCCGGGACGCGCGGCGTCGTGCACGAGAACGTGATCGGTATCCGCCAGCACGGCGCGCACGGCGTGCAAGCCATTGCGGATCGACTCCATGCGTGTCGCGCCGCCGCAGCGCAAGACCGTGACGCGGCTCGCGCGCTCGCCTGCGTCCGGCAGCACGGTGTCGATGAACGGGTCGTCCGCGCTGACAACGACATACGTGTGCGCAATGAGCGGGCTGGACAGAAAGGCATCGACCGTGTGACGCAGCATGGGCTTGGCGCCGATCGGCAGGTATTGCTTGGGACTGCCGGCAGCCATGCGGGCGCCGACACCGGCGGCCGGAATCAGGGCCACGTGGCGGGTTACGTCGGGTTGTTCGTTCATTGTCATCAACTGCTTTTTGTCATCCACTGCGACGTGCAGGTCTCAGCAAGGACTGTACCTCACCTGCACAAACCTTGCCCAGGCGGGCGTACTCCTGCGGCGTGTCGATCGCGGCCTGCAGCACTTCAACTTTGGCCATCTCGCCTTTAATGTAGGGCATCCAGCTGCGGTCGATTTCGCGCTGCAGCAGCGCCTGCGCCTGGCCAATGGGTGCGTACAGCGGCTTGCCTGCAAAGCGCCCCGCCAGGCGGGCGCGCACGGTGGCCTCTGCCTTCGGCATGAAGGTCTGGTACGTCGTCAGGTGGCGCATTTCATGGGCCAGCACTTCGCGGTAGGCGCACGATGCGGGCGGGAATTCGCGGCTGACATACACGACGATGGGCGCGTAATCGAGACTGACGTCAATGCGCGGCGCCACGCATTCGTAACCCGTTGCCGGGTCCGCCAGCATGCGCCCGCCGACACTGATGCGCACGCGCGCTTCGGTGTGCGTCAGGCCCAGCACCCATGAACCGCGGCGCACGCTGGGCATCAGGCGCGTGAGGTCGTAGAACGAGCGCGTGTTGTCGATCCGGTAGCCCTGCTCACGCGTCGACAGCACCGAGATGCTCTCGCCGATCGTGTCTTCGCAGCGCGCCTGCAGCGGCGTGCGCGTCTGCGCCGATGCCGCCGAAGCCAACAGGGATAGCACTGCTGCAAACAACCAGGGCTGCATCGCGTTCAGGCAGGCGTCCAGTCACCGGCCAGGATCTTCTCGAGCCAGAACGTGCCGATGATCGTCTTGACGTCGGTGATCTCGCCACGGCGCACGAGCTCCAGCAGTTCGGGCAGCGTGACACTGAACAGTTCGAGGAATTCGCCGGCATCGAGCTGTTGCTCGCCGTGCGTCAGGTCTTCGGCCAGGAATATCTCGAGATGCTCATCCGAGTAGGCAATGGCATTGTGGATGGTGCAGACGAAGCGCCATTTGGCCGCCGTGTAGCCGGTCTCCTCGACCAGTTCGCGCTTGGCGCAGTCGAGGTGGTCTTCGCCCGGATCGATCTTACCGGCCGGGAATTCGACGAAGACCTTGCCATTCGGGTAGCGGAACTGGCGTTCCAGCAGTATGCGGCCATCGGGCAACAGCGGGAGAATGACGACGGCGCCGGGGTGGCGGATGAATTCGCGGTGGCTTTCCTTGCCATCCGGCAGACGAATGCGGTCGCGTTCGACCTTCAGGAAGGGACCATCGTAGACGACGCCGCCGTCGAGGCGGGTTTCTTTCAGTTCCGACACTATGTGCTCCTTATCGTTGAGGCTGCGATACGAAGCATCATAAGCGAACCGCCCGATCTCTACCTGCGTGGCTTGTGCAGATACCGCATCACGAAGCCGGGAAACGCCAGCACCAGGAACAGACACCCGGTCACCGCATGAAACTCCCAGGTCTGCAGGGCCACCGACCCGATGCGCGATTCGAGCAGGCGGGCGATAAAGCCCACCACGAAGTACAGCACGATCAGCTCGAGCAGCCGCACCGGGAACGGCTTGGTGCGGCGCTCCCCGGCCGGCTTGCGGCTGGGGAGCGTCACGAGCCCGAACAGGCGCTCGTTGATGAACGGCAGGTTGGCGGCGGCCAGTGCAAGCAGCACCACCAGCCAGGCGGCCAGGTTCAGATCCACGCCTTACTTGGCCAGCGTGGCTTGCATGGCGGTGTAGCAGACGGCCAGCAGGCTGCCTGGAATCACGCCCATTACCACGATCGCCACGCCGTTGAGCGACATGATGATGCGCATGTCCAGCGGAGTCGAAATGGCCGAGGTGTCGACGGCTTCGTCGAACCAGATGGTCTTGACGATGCGCAGGTAGTAGAACGCACCGATCAGCGAGAACATCACGGCGACGACGGCCAGCCACACCATGCCGGCATTGGCCACGGCCTGCAGCACTGCGTACTTGGCGATGAAGCCCACCATCGGCGGCACGCCAGCCAGCGAGAACATCAGGATGGTCATGACAATCGCGAACCATGGGCTGCGCTTGCCGAGACCCTTGAAGTCGCTGATCAGCTCAGCTTCATGGCCGGCCCGGGCCAGCATCATGATCAGACCGAAGGTACCGACCGTCGTGAGCACATAGATGATCGTGTAGTACATACCGGCGCTGTAAGCAGCGGCGGCATCGGTCGTATCGCCACCGATATTGCC
Source organism: Massilia aurea (assembly GCF_024753205.1). GTDB lineage: Bacteria > Pseudomonadota > Gammaproteobacteria > Burkholderiales > Burkholderiaceae_D > Telluria > Telluria aurea. The sequence goes on from NZ_JANUGZ010000001.1 coordinate 1,051,285, forward strand.
CACCACCAGGGCCAGCACGACAAAGCCCATCTGCGCAATGGTCGAGTACGCCAGCATGCGCTTGAGATTGGTCTGCGCGATCGCGGTGATGTTACCGAAGGCCAGCGACAGCACCGCCACGACCATCAGCATCTGCTGCCAGTCGAACGCCATCGATGGCAGCGCTTCGACCAGCAGGCGGATGATGATGGCGAACGTTGCCAGCTTCGGCGCGCCGCCCAGCAGGATCGTGACGGCCGTCGGGGCGCCCTGCACCACGTCCGGCACCCACATGTGGAATGGCACGACGCCGAGCTTGAACGCCAGGCCAGCCACCAGGAACACCAGGCCAAAGACCAGGATCATCGGATCCGCCTGATTGGCGGTCGTGACCTGGCCGATCGTGGTGATGTCCAGCGAACCGGTGGCGCCATAGATCATCGACATGCCGTACAGCAGGAAGCCCGAGGCCAGTGCGCCGAGGACGAAGTACTTCATCGCCGCTTCGGTCGAGATCGCATGATCGCGGCGCAATGCCACCAGGGCGTAGGTCGACAGCGACATCAGTTCCAGGCCCAGGTAGATCGACAGCATGCTGTTACCGGAGATCATGATCATCTGGCCCAGCATCGCGAACAGCGCGAGCACGTAGAACTCGCCGCCCAGATTGCCCGACATCATGTCGCGCTCGCCAATGTACTGGCGCGAATAGACCAGGGTCATGGCCGTGGCTGCGTAGGTGAACAGCTTGAGCAGGTTCGACATCGGGTCGGACACGTACATCCCGTTGAAGGTGAAGACGGTCGTGCCGGCATTGAAATCGACGAAGGAGAACACGGCGCAACCGGCGATTGCCAGCAGCGACAGCGCATACGTCAGGTTGCGCTTGCCGGCCTTCAGATACATGTCGATCAGCAGGATCGCCGAGGTGGCGATCAGGAGGAAGATCTCGGCGTAGACCGGCACCAGATTGGTGTCGACCGCCGATAACAGGGTTGTGTTCATCTCGTTCATGGCGTTTTATTGAGGCACTTTGCTGACTGCGACATGTTGCAGGAGATCGGTGACCGACACCTGCAGGGTCTCGGCGATCGGCGCCGGGTACAGGCCCATGGCCAGGGTGGCGATGGCCAGCACCGACAGGATGGCGAACTCGCGGCCGTTCAGGTCGACCAGCTCGGCGACATGCTTGTTGGCGACCGGGCCGAAGATGACGCGCTTGACCATCCACAGCGAGTAGGCGGCGCCCAGGATCAGCGCGGTGCCTGAAGCAAGACCGGTCCAGAAGTTGAACTCGACCGCGCCCAGGATGACCATGAACTCGCCGATGAAGCCCGACGTCGCCGGCAGGCCGGCATTGGCCATCGAGAACAGCACGGCGAAGGCAGCGAACTTCGGCATGGTATTCACCACACCGCCGTAGGCAGCGATTTCACGCGAGTGCACACGGTCGTACAGCACGCCGATACACAGGAACATCGCGCCCGACACGAAGCCGTGCGAGATTGCCTGCATCAGGCCGCCCTGCACGCCCAGGTCGTTGAACATGAAGAAGCCCAGCGTCACGAAGCCCATGTGAGCAATCGACGAGTACGCCACCAGTTTCTTCATGTCCTTCTGGACCAGCGCAACCAGACCGATGTAGATCACGGCGATCAGCGACAGCACGATGACGACCGGCGCCAGGTACTGGCTTGCGTCCGGGGTGATCGGCAGCGAAAATCGCAGGAAACCGTAGGCGCCCAGCTTCAGCATGATCGCAGCCAGCACGACCGAACCGCCGGTTGGCGCTTCGACGTGGGCATCCGGCAGCCACGTGTGCACTGGCCACATAGGCACCTTGACGGCAAATGCCATGAAGAACGCGCAGAAGATCAGGATCTGCTCTTTCATCGTCAGTGGCAGCAGGTGCCAGTCGAGGATGTTGAACGAGCCCGAGGCGTTGTACAGGTAGATGATCGCAACCAGCGTCAGCAGCGAACCAAAGAACGTGTACAGGAAGAACTTGAATGCTGCATACACGCGATTCGGGCCGCCGAACACGCCGATGATGATGAACATCGGGATCAGCGTCGCTTCGAAGAAGAAGTAGAACAGCAGGCCGTCCAGCGCGCAGAACACGCCGATCATCAGACCCGACAGGATCAGGAACGAACCCATGTACTGGGCGACACGTTCCTGGATCACTTCCCAGGCCGCCAGCACGACGATGATCGTGATGAAGGCGGTCAGCGGCACGAACCACAGCGACAGGCCATCGACACCCAGGCGGTAGAAGATGTTGAAGCGCTCGATCCAGGCCGCTTCTTCAAAGAACTGCATGCCGTGGGCGGCGTTGTCGAAGTTCGTGATCAGGGGAATCGTCGGCAACAGGCTGACGATGGCGCCCACGAGCGAGAGCATGCGTACCATGCCGGCGTTCTTGTCGCGGCCGACGGCCAGGACCAGCACGCCGAACAGGATCGGGAGCCAGATGGCCAGGCTCAGGTACGGTGGAAATGTTGAAATTGTAGACTGCATCATTTTTCGTTATCTCTGCCTGTGATTAACCGCGCCAGAACGGGAAGAAGTACAGCATGGCCGCCAGCACGCCAACGATCATCACGAACGCATAGTGGTAGATGTAACCGGTCTGTGCTTTACGGGTGATGGTCGAGAACCAGCCGACTGCCTTGGCGCTGCCGTTGACGACCAGGCCGTCGATCAGGCCGCGGTCGCCCACTTTCCACAGGCCGCCGCCCAGCAGCAGCGAACCGCCGGCGAAGACTTTCTGGTTGAACGCATCCATGTAGTACTTGTTGTCCAGCAGGGTGTGCAGCGGCTTGAACTTGGCATAGAACCAGGCCGGCACGCGTGGGTTGATCATGTAGCAGTAGTAGGCAGCAACGACGCCAGCCAGTGCCAGCCAGAACGGTGCGGTCTGCAGACCGTGCAGGGCCATCGCGGCAGCGCCGTGGAACATCTCGCCCAGTTCGGCCATGGCCGGGTGGTTCGGGTTCACGGTGATGACGCCATCGAAGAACGTGCCATGCAGCATCGGCTGGATCGTGAAGAAACCGATCAGCATCGACGGGATGGCCAGCAGGACCAGCGGCACCGTCACGACCCAAGGGGACTCGTGCGGCTTCTGGCCCGGGGCCAGGCCGTGGTGGCCATGGTCGTCGTGAGCGTCTTCCTCATGGTGCGAACCGGAATCGTGCAGTGCATGCGGATCCGAATGATCGTTGGCAGCTGCCTTGTGATGCGCGTGATCGTCATGATGATCATGTGCGTGCGCTTTGCCGAAACGCTCTTCGCCGTGGAACACGAGGAAGTACATGCGGAACGAGTAGAACGCCGTGACGAACACGCCGGCCAGCACCGCGAAGTTGGCAAAGCCGGTACCTGGCAGGTTACTTGCGTGCACTGCCTCGATGATCGAATCCTTCGAGTAGAAGCCCGAGAAGAACGGGGTACCGATCAGGGCCAGCGAACCGATCAGCGAAGTGATCCAGGTGATCGGCATGTACTTGCGCAGGCCGCCCATGTTGCGCATGTCCTGGTCGTGGTGCATGCCCATGATGACCGAGCCGGCGCCAAGGAACAGCAGCGCCTTGAAGAACGCGTGCGTCATCAGGTGGAATGCGGCGACCGAGTAGGCCGACACGCCCAGTGCAACGGTCATGTAGCCCAGCTGCGACAGCGTCGAGTAAGCGACCACGCGCTTGATATCGTTCTGGATGATGCCCAGGAAACCCATGAACAGCGCGGTGATCGAACCGATGACGATGATGAACGACAACGCGCCGTCGGACAGCTCGAACAGCGGCGACATGCGTGACACCATGAAGATACCGGCGGTAACCATCGTCGCGGCGTGGATCAGTGCCGAGATCGGGGTCGGGCCTTCCATCGAGTCAGGCAGCCAAACGTGCAGCGGGAACTGCGCCGACTTGCCCATCGCGCCGATGAACAGGCAGATACAGGCGGCGGTCAAGAGCGGCCAGTCGGTGCCCGGCACGGTCATCAGGGCCAGCTGGTCGGCCTGCGCGAACACTTCGGCATAGTTCATCGTGCCGGCAGCGGCCAGGATCAGGCCGATACCGAGGATGAAGCCGAAGTCGCCGACGCGGTTGACCAGGAACGCTTTCATGTTGGCGAAGATCGCCGTTGGCCGCGTGTACCAGAAGCCGATCAGCAGGTACGAAACCAGGCCCACTGCTTCCCAGCCGAAGAACAGCTGCAGGAAGTTGTTGGACATGACCAGCATCAGCATGGCGAACGTGAACAGCGAGATGTACGAGAAGAAGCGGTTGTAGCCGTCATCCTCGGCCATGTAGCCGATCGTGTAGATGTGCACCATCAACGACACCGACGTGACGACGCACATCATCATCGCGGTCAGGGTGTCGATCTGGAAGCCGACGGCCAGCTTGAGCGTGCCGACAGTCATCCAGGTGTACAGATCCTGGTTGAGCGTGAAGCCGTCGAGCGCGGCCATCAGGGTCATGACCGAAATGACCAGCGCGATCGCCACGCCGAGGATGGTCGCGGTATGCGACACCTTGCGGCCGACGACATTGCCCAGGAACTTGGTACCCAGCAGACCGGCAATTGCCGAGCCTGCGAGCGGTGCCAGTGGCACTGCCAGTAAGAGTGAGGTTGAAATTTGCCCCGCCATGTTGAACCTTATTCGTTATAAGTTATCGAGCGAGACCGATCAGCCCTTGAGGCTGTCGAGGTCTTCCACGTTGATCGTGTCCAGATTGCGGAACAGGACCACCAGGATCGCCAGGCCAATTGCACTTTCGGCGGCCGCGACGGTCAAAATGAAGAACACGAAGATCTGCCCCGCCGCGTCGCCCAGGTAGTGGGAAAACGCGATGAAGTTCAGGTTCACCGCCAGCAGCATCAATTCGATGGCCATCAGCAAGATGATGATGTTCTTCCGGTTCAGGAAGATACCGACCACCGAGATCGCGAACAGGATCGCGCCCAGGATCAGATAGTGTGCAAGGGAGACGGTCATTTGCTTTCCTTCGGTTCGGCGGCAGCTGGCGCTGCAGCAGCAGCGGCTGCAGCGGCCTTGGCCACGTTCGCGGCATCGATGGCCGGCTGGTTCACGGTCGCGACCTTGATGATCTTCAGGCGGTCGTTGCGTTTCACACGCACGGCGTCGGCCGGATCGATGGCCTTGCTGTCCTTGCGGCGGCGCAGCGTCAGGGCCACGGCGGCGATGATCGCCACCAGCAGCACCACGGCAGCAATTTCAAAGCCGTAGATGTAGCGGGTGTAGATCTGCAGGCCCAGTTCCTTGGTGCCGCCGATGTTCAGGGCAGCTGCTTCCGGCGTTTGCTGGAAGTTGCTGTAGCCGTGCCACAGCACCGCGCCCATCTCGAGCACGATCAGGGCGCCGACGCCGGCTGCCAGCGGCAGGAAGCCCCAGAAACCTTCGCGCATGCGGTCGATATTAATATCGAGCATCATGACGACGAACAGGAACAGCACCATGACGGCGCCGACATAGACCAGCACCAGCACGATGGCGAGGAATTCGGCCTTCAGCAGCAGCCAGATACCGGCGGCGTTGAAGAAGGCCAGCACCAGGAACAGCGCGGCGTGAACCGGGTTCTTGGCGGTGATGACGCGCAGGCCTGCCAGCACCATCACGGCCGCAAACACGTAGAACAAAATATCAGTAAATGTCATGACTAACCCAGGAGCCTCTTGTAATTAACACTTAGCGGAACTTGGCGTCCGCCTCGCGGGCAGCGGCAATCTCGGTTTCGTAGCGGTCACCCACGGCCAGCAGCATCTCTTTGGTGTAATAGAGGTCGCCGCGTTTTTCACCGTGGTATTCGAGCACGTGCGTTTCGACGATCGAATCCACCGGGCACGATTCTTCGCAGAAGCCGCAGAAGATGCACTTGGTCAGGTCGATGTCGTAGCGCGAGGTGCGGCGGGTGCCGTCTTCGCGCTGGGTCGACTCGATCGTGATCGCCATGGCCGGGCAGACTGCTTCGCACAGTTTGCAGGCGATGCAGCGCTCTTCCCCGTTGGGGTAGCGACGCAGCGCATGCAGACCGCGGAAGCGGTTCGACATCGGGGTCTTTTCTTCCGGGTACTGGACCGTGATCGAGCGCGACAGAGCGTAGCGGCCGGTCAGGGCCAGGCCCTTGATCAACTCGGTCAGCATCAGGCTGCCGAGGATTTCTTTCATACGTGACATGTGCGTCCCCTTACTTCCAAATATTCCACGACGTCTGCATCCAGGCGGCGATGAACACCAGCCAGACCAGCGTGATCGGAATGAACACTTTCCAGCCCAGACGCATGATCTGGTCGTAACGGTAACGTGGGAACGTACCGCGCACCCAGATGAAGAACGTGACCAGGCAGAACGTTTTCAGGAACAGCCAGAAGAAGCCGATGAAGCCGCCCAGGGTGCCGCCCACTTCGAGGAAGCTGAATGGTGCCGACCAGCCGCCGAGGAAGAACAGCGAAGCCAGGCAGGCGATCAGGATCATGTTGCCGTACTCGGCCAGCATGAACATCGCGTACGACATGCCCGAGTACTCGACCATGTGACCGGCAACGATCTCGGATTCACCTTCGATCACGTCAAACGGGTGACGACCGCACTCGGCCAGGCCCGAAATCAGGTAGATGATGAACAGCGGGAACAGCGGCAGCCAGTTCCACGACAGGAAGTTGACACCCCAGCCGGCGAAGGTGCCCATCTGCTGACCGGCGACGATGTCCGACAGGTTCAGGCTGCCCGTCACCATCAGCACGACCACCAGCACGAAGCCCATCGGGATTTCGTACGAGATCATCTGGGCCGATGCGCGCATGGCGCCCATGAACGAGTACTTCGAATTCGACGCCCAGCCGGCGATGATGATGCCGTAGACCTCGACCGAGGTGATGGCCATCAAGAGCAGCACGCCGGCGTTCACGTTGGCCAGCGCAAACTGCGGGCCGAACGGAATGACCGACCAGGCAGCCAGCGCCGGCATGATCGTCATGACCGGACCGATCACGAACAGGCTCTTGCTGGCCTTGGCCGGGATCACGATCTCTTTGATCAGGAGCTTTAAGCCGTCGGCCATTGGCTGCAGCAGGCCGCCAGGACCGACGCGGTTCGGGCCGACGCGGATCTGGATCCAGCCGATGAACTTGCGTTCCCACAGCGTGGCGTAGGCGATCGCGATCATCAACGGTGCCAGCACCGCGATGATCTTGATCAGGGTCCAGGCGATCGGCCAGACCGGGCCGAGCAGGTCTGCACCGCCGGCGTTGAATGAATCAATGTAACCGGGCGCGGCCATTACTTGCTCTCCCCTGCTTTTGCAACTTGGATGGAACCGAACATGGCGCCCAGGCCTGCCACGGCCGGATGGCCGGCGGCGACACGCACTGCGTTCGATGGCAGCGTGGCGTCGACATCGGCCACCAGCACGGCCGAACCGGCGCCTTGCGTGACGGTGACGCTGTCGCCGGCCTTGACGCCGATCGATTCAGCCACCGCTTTCGACAGCGTCACCAGCGGCGCATTCGCGTCGGCGGTGCGCTGCAGCGGTTCGGCGCGGCGTGCCAGCGCATCGGTGAAGTACACCGGCACGTCGGTCACGCGCTCGAGCTGGCCCGCCGGCGCATAGGCGCCAACGGTCGGTGCCAGCGTGGCTTTGTTGTTCAGCTTGCCCGACAGATCGGTGACGCCCTTGCCGAACAGCTCATCGCGGATCGATTCGGACGTGTCGTAGTCGAAGCCTTGCAGGCCCAAGAGGTTGCCCAGCACGCGCAGCACTTTCCAGGCTGGACGGGTGTCGCCCAGCGGACGCACGGTGCCGTTGAAGCTTTGTGCGCGGCCTTCGCAATTGACGAACGTGCCCGAGGTTTCCGAGAACGGCGCGATTGGCAGCAGCACGTCGGCGTAGTCCAGGCCATGCTTGAAGGCCGACATGACGACGACCATCTCGGCAGCAGCCAGCGCAGCCGTGGCTTGCTGCGGGTTGGCGGCATCCAGTTGCGGTTCGGCGTTCAGCAGCACGTAGGCTTTTTTCGGCGTCGCGAACGGTGCTTCGTTCTTGCCCGACGTGGCGCCCACCAGGTGGCCGCCGACCGTGTTGGCCGACTCGACCAGATAACCGAACGAGCAACCGGTCTGCTCGGCGATCCACTGCGCAGCAGCGTGGATTTTCGACGCTTGCGGATGTTGCGCAGCAGCGTTACCCAGCAGGATCGCGCCTGGCAGTTCAACGTCGCCGACGACGACCAGCGAGGCGGCAATCGCTTTGGCGATGTCCGATGCTTCGATCTGCTCGAAACCGGCCGGCGCCGCGATGCCCTTGTCGGCAGCGATGGCGACGACGATTTCCGACAGCGCGACGAGCCAGTCGCTCGGTGCGGCGATCAGCTTGTGCGCGACTTTCATCAAGAGCTCGTCATCTGCGCCGGCAACCAGCGACAGGCGCAGGCCCGACTTGGTGGCGGCGCGCAGGCGGGTCGCGGCCAGCGGATGATCCTTGCGCAGGAACGAGCCGATGACCAGTGCGCGCTTGAGCGTGCTCAGCTGGGCGATCGGCATGCCGAGCCATGGCGTGACCTGGCCGTCGAGCGAGAAGTCGCTCTGGCGCAGGCGGAACTCGACGTTGTCGGAGCCCATGCCACGCATGGCCTTGTTCAGCAGGTGCAGTTCTTCGACGGTCGAGTGCGCAGTGGCGACGGCGGCGATCGCATCGGCGCCGTGTTCGTGACGGATATTGCGCAGGCCGTGGGCGACGTACTCGAGGGCAGTCTGCCACTCGGCTTCCTGCCACATGCCGCCCTGCTTGATCATTGGCTTCGTCAGGCGGTCGGTGTTGTTCAGCGCTTCGTACGAGAAACGCTCTTTGTCCGACAGCCAGCATTCGTTGACCGCTTCGTTTTCGAGCGGCAGCACGCGCATGACACGGCCACCCTTGACCTGGACGATCAGGTTCGCGCCCAGCGAATCGTGCGGCGAGACCGACTTGCGGCGCTGCAGTTCCCATGGACGTGCCGAATAACGGAATGGCTTGCTGGTGAGCGCGCCGACCGGGCACAGGTCGATCATGTTGCCCGAGACTTCCGAGTCGACGGTCTTGCCGACGAACGTCGTGATTTCGGAATGCTCGCCGCGGCCCAGCATGCCGAATTCCATGACGCCGGCCACTTCCTGGCCGAAACGCACGCAACGGGTGCACTGGATGCAACGCGCCATCTCTTCCATTGAGATCAGCGGGCCCGCTTCTTTCGGGGCCACCACGCGCTTTTCTTCTTCGTAGCGCGAACCGCTCTTGCCGTAGCCCACGGCCAGATCCTGCAACTGGCATTCGCCGCCCTGATCGCAGATCGGGCAGTCGAGCGGGTGGTTAATGAGCAAAAATTCCATCACCGACTTCTGGGCCTGCACGGCCTTGTCGCTGTGGCTGCGCACGATCATGCCCGGCGAAACCGGAGTCGCGCACGCTGGCAAAGGCTTCGGCGCCTTTTCCACTTCGACGAGGCACATGCGGCAGTTCGCAGCGATCGACAATTTCTTGTGATAGCAGAAGTGCGGAATGTACGTTCCGAGCTTGTTTGCGGCGTCCATCACCATCGAACCCGGTGGGACTTCAACTTTCTTGCCGTCTAATTCAATTTCAACCATGGGATCGTTACCTGACCTGGTTTAAAGGTATGAGGGCACGAGGCAGTGCTTGTGCTCAATGTGATATTCAAATTCTTCGCGGAAGTGCTTGATCATGGCCTGCACTGGCATCGCGGCCGCATCGCCGAGCGCGCAAATCGTGCGGCCCTTGATGTTGTCAGCGATGTTGTTCAGGAGATCCATGTCGTCCGGTCGGCCCTGGCCATGCTCGATGCGGTGAACCATGCGGTACATCCAGCCCGTGCCTTCACGGCATGGCGTGCACTGGCCGCACGATTCTTCGTAATAGAAGTACGACAGGCGCAGCAGCGACTTGACCATGCAGCGCGTCTCGTCCATGACGATCACGGCGCCCGAACCCAGCATCGAGCCGGCCTTGGCGATCGAATCGTAGTCGAGATCGGTTTGCATCATCTGCTCGCCCGGCACCACTGGCGCCGACGAACCGCCTGGAATCACGGCCTTGATCTTCTTGCCACCGCGCATGCCACCGGCCAGTTCCATCAGGGTCGCAAATGGCGTACCCAGCGGAACTTCGTAGTTGCCTGGCCGCTCGACGTCGCCCGAGATCGAGAAGATCTTGGTGCCGCCGTTGTTCGGCTTGCCCAGCGCCATGTAGTTCTCGGCGCCGATGTTCAGGATGAACGGGACCGCAGCGAAGGTCTCGGTGTTGTTGATCGTCGTCGGCTTGCCGTACAGGCCGAACGAGGCCGGAAACGGCGGCTTGAAGCGCGGCTGGCCCTTCTTGCCTTCGAGCGACTCGAGCAGCGCGGTTTCTTCGCCGCAGATGTAGGCGCCGTAACCGTGGTGCGCGTGCAACTGGAACGAGAACGTGCTGCCCAGGATGTTGTCACCCAAAAAGCCGGCGGCGCGCGCTTCTTCCAGCGCTTCTTCAAAGCGCAGGTAGTCTTCGAAGATTTCGCCGTGGATGTAGTTGTAGCCCACGGTAATGCCCATCGCGTAGGCGCCGATGGCCATGCCTTCGATCAGCGCATGCGGGTTGTAGCGAATGATATCGCGGTCCTTGAACGTGCCCGGCTCGCCTTCGTCAGTATTGCAGACGAGGTATTTCTGGCCTGGGAACTGGCGCGGCATGAAGCTCCACTTCAGGCCGGTCGGGAAACCGGCGCCGCCACGGCCGCGCAGGCCCGATGCCTTCATGTCGGCGATGATCTGCTCGGGCGTGATTTTTTCTTCGATGATGCGGCGCAGCGCCGAGTAGCCGCCACGGTTGACGTAGTCGGACAGGTGCCAGTTGGTGCCATTCAGATCCTTCAGGATCAGCGGCTTGATGTGACGATCGTGCAGGCTGGTCATTTGTTCAGTTCCTCAAGCAGGGCGTCGATCTTGGCATCGCTCATGAACGAACACATGCGGTGATTGTTCACCAGCATGACGGGTGCGTCGCCGCAGGCGCCCATGCACTCGCCTTCCATCAGCGTGAACTTGCCGTCCGCCGTGGTGTCACGGAAGTCGATGTTCAGGGCGTCCTTGATGCGCTGGGCCGCGCGTTCGCCGCCCGACAATGCGCATGGCAGGTTGGTGCACACGGTGATCTTGTGCTGGCCAACCGGTTTGACGTTGAACATATTGTAGAAAGTCGCCACCTCTTGCACGGCAATCGCCGGCATCTCGATGTAGTCGGCGATTTCCTGCATCGTCTCTGGCGACAGCCAGCCCAGTTCGACCTGGGCGTGGGCGAGCGAGGCCATCACGGCCGACTGGCGTTGATCGGCTGGGTACTTGGCCAGCTCCCGATCGATTTTTTGATAGCACTGCGGGGATAACATATTCTTCTCTGCCTTTCGGACTAGCGATCAATACTGCCGAACACGATGTCTTGCGTACCGATGATGGCGACGGCATCAGCGATCATGTGTCCGCGTGCCATTTCGTCGAGGCTCTGCAGGTGGACATAGTCCGGCGTGCGGATTTTCAGGCGGTATGGCTTGTTGGCGCCGTCGGAGACGATATAGATGCCGAATTCGCCCTTCGGATGCTCGACCGCAGCGTACGCCTCGCCCTCTGGGACGTGGAAGCCTTCGGTGAACAGCTTGAAGTGGTGAATCAGCGATTCCATATTGGACTTCATGTCCATCCGGTTCGGCGGCGCAATCTTGTTATTGTCAATCATGACCGGGCCCGGATTCGCGCGCAGCCAGGTGATGCATTGCTTGATGATGCGGTTCGACTGGCGCATCTCTTCCACGCGCACCAGGTAGCGGTCGTACGAGTCGCCGTTGGTGCCCACAGGGATGTCGAATTCGACCTTGTCGTACGCTGCATACGGCTGCGTCTTGCGCAGGTCCCAGGCGATGCCCGAACCACGCAGCATGGCGCCGGTGAAGCCCATGGCTTTCGCGTCTTCCGGCGTCACGACACCGATGCCGACCGTACGCTGCTTCCAGATACGGTTATCGGTCAGCAGGGTTTCGTATTCGTCGACATAGCCATCGAAGCGCTTCGTGAACGCGTCGAGGAAGTCGAGCACGGAGCCCTGGCGGTGTTCGTTCAGTGCGTCGATCGCCTTGGCGCTGCGGATGGGCGAAGCCTTGTGCTGTGGCATCGTGTCCGGCAGGTCGCGGTACACGCCGCCCGGGCGGTAGTAGGCCGCGTGCATGCGCGCGCCGGATACCGCTTCGTAGACGTCGAACAGGTCTTCGCGGTCGCGGAAGCAGTACAGGAACGGGCCCATGGCGCCGATGTCCAGCGCGTGTGCGCCGAGCCACATCAGGTGGTTCAGGATGCGGGTGACTTCGTCGAACATCGTGCGGATGTACTGGGCGCGGATCGGCGCCTGGATGCCGAGCAGCTTTTCGATGGCCAGCACGTAGCCGTGTTCGTTGCACATCATCGACACGTAGTCGAGACGGTCCATGTACGGCACCGATTGCAGGTAGGTGCGGGTTTCGGCCAGCTTCTCGGTGCCGCGGTGCAGCAGGCCGATGTGCGGGTCGGCGCGCTGGATCACCTCGCCGTCGAGCTCGAGCACGAGGCGCAGCACGCCGTGCGCTGCCGGGTGCTGCGGACCAAAGTTCAGGGTGTAGTTCTTAAGCTCAGCCATTATTTCGTCCCGTAAGTCTCTTCGCGAATCACGCGGGGAATGTTCTCGCGCGGTTCGATCGTGACGGGTTGATAGATCACGCGTTTCTGCTCGGGGTCGTAGCGCATCTCGACATAGCCCGAGATCGGGAAGTCCTTGCGGAACGGGTGGCCGATGAAACCGTAGTCGGTCAGGATGCGGCGCAGGTCGCCGTGGCCGTCGAACAGGATGCCGAACAGGTCGAACGCTTCGCGCTCGAACCAGTTGGCGGCGCGCCAGATCGGCGTGATCGATTCGACCAGCGGCATGTCGTCGTCCGGGCAGAACACCCGCACGCGCACGCGCCAGTTGTGGGTCAGCGACAGCAGGTGCACGACGACCGCAAAGCGCGGTCCTTCGTAGGTGCCTTCGCCATATTCCGAATAGTCGACGCCGCACAGGTCGATCATCTGCTCGAACGCCAGCGCAGGGGTATCGCGAAGGGCCGTCATCGAGCGGATGTAGTCGGCGGCCTTGACCACCACCGTGACTTCACCCAGCGCCGCCGAGATCGCGGCGCCCTCGCCCAATGCAGTCTGCAGGGCGAGTTGAAGGGTTTCGAGTTTTGTCGTCATGGAGTACGCCGTCCGTTTTTAGCGCGCGATGGTATTGGTGCGCTTGATCTTGTTCTGGAGCTGCATGATGCCGTACAGCAGAGCTTCGGCGGTCGGTGGACAGCCTGGCACGTAGACATCGACCGGGACGATGCGATCGCAGCCACGGACGACCGAATACGAATAGTGGTAGTAGCCGCCACCGTTGGCACAGGAGCCCATCGAGATGACCCAGCGCGGCTCGGCCATCTGGTCGTAGACCTTGCGCAGCGCCGGCGCCATCTTGTTGCACAGCGTGCCGGCAACGATCATGACGTCGGACTGGCGTGGCGACGGACGGAACACGATACCGAAGCGGTCCATGTCGTAGCGGGCCGCGCCCACGTGCATCATCTCGACCGCGCAGCAGGCCAGACCGAACGTCATCGGGAACATCGACCCGGTACGTGCCCAGTTGACCAGCTTGTCGGCTGTGGTGGTGATGAAACCTTCGTTTAGTACGCCTTCAATAGCCATGGCTTATTCCCAATCAAGGGCACCTTTCTTCCAGATGTACCAGAAGCCCACGACGAATTCGGCGATGAACACCATCATCGTGATGAAACCGGTGAACCCCAGTTCGCGCATCGAGACGCCCCATGGGAAGAAGAATGCCGTTTCAAGATCAAACAAAATAAACAGGATCGCGACCAGGTAGTACCGGACGTCGAACTTCATGCGCGCGTCTTCGAAGGCTTCGAAGCCGCATTCATACGGGGACAGTTTGGCATCGTCGGGTTTGTGCGGCCCGAGCAGGCGACCAAGCACCTGAGGGGCGACACCGACACCGATGCCAACCAGGATAAAGAGAAGAACGGGGAGATAACTTTCGAGGTTCACGATGAAGCCTTCTGAACGATCGGTTAATGGAACGCTGCAGAGATGCAGCACCGAATCGTGCGAACCTGGCTTCGAGCCTGCCGCCAGGATCGTACGACAGATCCTCGTAAAAAAGCCAGCTCAGGCATGAGGTAAAAACTCGTGCGCCCTTGCTGGCTTTCTTTCTAAATTTTGGTGCCGACGGCGAGACTCGAACTCGCACAGCTTGCGCCACTACCCCCTCAAGATAGCGTGTCTACCAATTTCACCACGTCGGCTGGAGAACAGTATTTTACCCTGCTTTAGCACTATCTTTCAATGCTCAAATTGCGCAATCACAAAGATATTTGCCATTTAATTGAATCATATCGCCGAACAATCTATTGGACGCTCTTTTACTGACATGAGCATGACAAAGTTCGTTGCGACAACAGCGTCAATATTTCAAGGCTGCACAGACCGGTTGTTCAACCCTGTCACGCGCCGCAGTATTCTACGCCTAAAAACGACAATGCGCCCGATAAAAAGGCGCATTGTTTTGGAACAGCATTGGCGCACGTGGCGCCGGGACTGCGTGGCTTACCTGGTCGCTGGCGCCGGGGTCGGTGGAGCGGCCGGAACACCCGCTGCCGGGGCTGCAGGGACGGCACTGCCGGCTGGCAGCGTCGGCACATCGGCTGGCGCGGTCTGCACTGGCGCCGTGACCGGAATGCCGGCTGCTGGCGCCTGGGCACGGCCCATCACGCCGGCGTTGTCGCTGCCGGTGCGGTTGTTGCCGATGTAGGCCAGCGTCAGCGTGGTGCCGAAGAACACGGCGGCAGCCACTGCCGTTGCCTTGGACAGGAAGTTCGACGAACCGGATGCACCGAACAGGCTGCCCGACGCGCCGGAACCGAAGGCCGCACCCATATCAGCGCCCTTGCCGTGCTGCATCAGGACCAGGCCAATAATGGACAGGGCCGAGATAACCTGCACGACGATAATAAGATTAGACCAGATCATTGCAATTCCATTCCAAGGTTTAACAGCGTTTCAAATTTTTTGTAATTCCAAAATCTTCGCAAAACTAAATGCGCAAGATTAAGTCTTTAAGCAGCACGCAGAATGGCGAGGAAGTCGTCGGCTTTCAGTGCCGCCCCGCCGATCAGGCCGCCATCGATATCCGGTTGCGCCAGCAGCTCGCGTGCATTCTCCGGCTTCATGCTGCCGCCGTAAAGGATTTGTACGGTTTCTGCGGCATCAACGTTGCACTTGCGCACTAACGCGCGCATGTCGGCGTGCACTTGCTGCGCCATCTCGGGCGTGGCCGTCTTGCCGGTACCGATTGCCCACACCGGCTCGTAGGCCAGCACCAGGCGCGACACATCTTCGAAGCCCACCAGTTCCAGCACCGCGTGCAGCTGGCCACCGACAACGTCGTTGGTCTCGCCCGCTTCGCGCTGCTCGAGTGTTTCGCCGATGCACACGATCGGGGTCAGGCCGGCGTCCAGCGCCGCTTTTGCCTTGCGCGCGACCAGCTCGTTCGACTCACCGTGGTAACCGCGGCGCTCGGAGTGGCCGACGATGACGTAACGGCAACCAAAATCGTGCAGCATCGAGACACATACTTCGCCAGTGAAGGCGCCGCACGGCTCGGTCGCGACATCCTGCGCGCCCCAGGCCACGCTGCTACCGGCCAACAACTGCTCGCACTGGAACAGATACGGCGCGGGGACGCACACCGCGCACGTTGCCTGAATATCCGGGCTCAGACCCGCGAGAATGCCTTGCAGCAGCTCGGCATTGACTGCCCGGCTGCCGTTCATCTTCCAGTTACCTACTACGAGTGTGGGACGCATACTACCCCATGTCAAATAACCCGCTATTCTAGCGGTCGATATTGTGGCGGTCAAACGATGGCTGGGAGTGCCAATCTGCCTGATACCGCCCGTGGATGCGCCGCGCAGGGCTTGTGGGCCCCACCGGCGCGCCTGTTGTTTTTATGGTCAGTCAGCCAGTACCTGCAGGACGATCTTGCCCACGTGGGCGCTCGATTCCATCATCGTGTGCGCTGCCGCGGCTTCTTCGAGCGGGAACACGTGGTGGATCACCGGCTTGATCTTTTTCTGCGCAAACAGCGGCCAGACCTGCTCGCGCAACTGGCGCGCAATCGCCGCCTTGAACGCGACCGGACGTGGACGCAGCGTTGAACCGGTAATCGTCAGGCGGCGGCGCAGCACGTGGTTCATGTCCAGGTTGGCTTGCGGCCCGCCCAGCAGCGCGATGACGACCAGGCGGCCATCGTCGGCCAGGCACTCGATCTCGCGTGCCACGTAGTCGCCGGCGACCATATCCAGAATCACATCGACACCACGGCCGTCCGTGAGTTCCTTGACCACGGCGACGAAATCTTCGTCGCGGTAGTTGATGCCCCGCTCGGCGCCCAGCGCTTCGACGGCGCGGCATTTGTCGTCGCTGCCGGCCGTGATGAACACGCGGTGACCCAGTGCGCTGGCGACCTGGGTGGCGGTCACGCCGATACCCGAGCTGCCGCCCTGCACCAGCAGGCTCTCGCCTTCGCTCAGGCGGGCACGGTCAAAGACATTGCTCCAGACCGTGAAATAGGTTTCCGGCAAGGTGGCCGCTTCCAGCGGGGTCAACCCTTCTGGTACCGGCAGGCATTGCTCGAGTGGCGCGGCGCAGTATTCGGCGTAACCGCCGCCCTGCACCAGTGCGCAGACGAGGTCGCCTTTGGAAAAACCACTGTCACCAAGGTCGCCATCGACGATCTCGCCGGCCACTTCGAGGCCTGGCAGATCGGAAGCACCCGGTGGCACAGGGTATTTGCCCAGACGCTGGAACACGTCGGGGCGGTTGATCCCGGCAGCATGGACCTTGATCAGGACTTCGCCGGTTTTCAGGACCGGCAATGGCCGTTCACACAGTTGCAAGACGTCGGGTTCCCCCGGCTTGGTGATCTCGATGGCGCGCATGGAAAGCTCCCGCATTAGCAAAACCGCAATTGTACGGGAGTCGGCGGCGGCTTGCCGACGCCCCCGGCGATCGTGCGCGCCGCCCGTGACGGTGCCAGTGAACGCGCCCGCAGGCTACGAATACGTCGTGACCGTCACGCCCTGCTCGACCGCATCGAGTGCCTGGCGTGCCATGGTCCGGATGCCGTCGTAGCTGCGCGCAGCGGCGATGAAGCGGCCCGTGTGGCAGAACACGGCGTCCGGCACGCCCGTCACGGCCGCCAGATCCGCTTCGCGCAGGCCAGCCCAGGTTTCGGGCAGGTCGGCGCGCGCATCGAAGCTTTCCGTGTCGACCGACACCGTGTGCAGGATGTAGCGGTTCTCGGTCAGGCTGTGGCTGATGACGAACAGGATCTTCGGCATTTCCTTGCGCACGATGCTGCTCCACGGCAGCGCGGCGTTCTTGAGGAACAGTAGCTTGCCGCCCTCGAGCACCTCGGCCTGGCGCACTTGCGTCACGGCCAGCATGGCGCCCACGCGGTAGCGCACGGCATTGCCCATGATGTCGGTGAGAAACTCCACGGCGCGCATGAACTGGCCCATGCGATACACGTCCACTGCTTCGCCGTAACCCAGGCGCTGCTCGTCGAGCCAGCCCGGATTAAAGCCCGAGACCACGGCCGACAGGCCATAGCTGCCCGGCGCGTTCTTGGCCACGCCGACATCCGACAAATCGAGGTACTGCACGATATCGACGTCGATGGCGTACGCGATCTGCTGGGCCGTATCGTCGGACAAGGTCTCGCCCGTGTGGCGCAGCGCCAGCGCAGCAACGCAGCGCGCGCCGTGGTCGCGCCAGACAAGGCCGGCACTCGCATACGGCACGCCGGACGGCCGGGTGGCATTGAATTCCTTCTGGTGGTGGTCGAACCGGCCGGTGGCCGGGTCCCAGACCCCGCCAACGTCGATCGCGAAGTCGGCGGCATCGATCCGGGCCTGCTCGCGGGTGCGAATCACGTCGGCATCGGGGAACAACACCTTCAGGACGGCGACGGCCCACGCATCGTCTGCGTGGAATTTGCCGCCGTGAGTGGCAATCAACATACAAGCTCCAAATTGCCGCAACGCCGCGAATGCATCGGGCGCGCGAATGAGTCAAAGCCGAAGCCTACCATGCGGGGACGCATCTCAGCCTGTCTCAGCGTGCTCTGCCGGCTGCGCCGCGGCCCGCAACGGTAGCCCCGCGAACACCCAGCGCCTGCGCCAGCTTCTTGTGGCGGTGCGCGAAGAACAGCTTGACGAGGTAGCGCACGACGGGCGTGGCCAGACGTGGCGTGAACGCCAGATGGTCGGTGACCTGCGCGCCGCGACCGTCGGCTGAGGGCGTGATCACACGTTCATGGCGCCACGAGCGCATCGACAACAGGTCGGATTCCTCGACAAAGCGGTGGCCCGGCACCATCTCGGTAAAGCGCAGCTTGGACATATCGATCGGAAACAGACCAAACAGCAAGAACTGGCAGCGGCCCAGGACCGTGTTGAGCGCCGTATCGGGACCGATGTGCGTCATTGCCTTGGGAAAGACGACCTTGAGCAGTGGGCGCATTTCGGTGCGCACGCCTTCGAGCGACGTCGACCAGGCCCAGGCTTCGCCAGTCGAGACCGGCACATCGGTCGTCATCGTCAGTGTTACCTTGGCCATCGGGGACTCCTTGACAGTGTGTTCGCACCATCATGGCCCGCCCTGCCCCCGGGCTCGGTTCGCCAACCCGCATAACGGGACGATTGCCAGGCGATTGCGCCGGCCACACTGGCGCGTTACGTGTCGCCGCCCGTCCTCGACGTCACCGGCAGCGGCGTGCCCGGCTTCCAGGTGCGCGACAGTGCCTGCGCTTCTTCGATCTGCTCCTGCGTCATGCGTTTGGCAATGGCAGCGCGCTGGTCGACGGCGTTGCGGTTGCCGCCGGCCGCGGCCAGGTTATACAGCATGTAGGCCAGCACGACATCCTGCGGCACCCCGGCCACGTGGTAGCGGTACATCAGCCCGAGGGCATTCTGCGCCTCGGCATGGCCCTGCTCGGCGGCCTTCCGGAACCAGGTCACGGCGTGCTTCTGGTCCTGCGGCACCGAGTTCCCCGTGTAATACATGGCCCCGACCACGTACTGCGCGTCGGCCTTGCCCTGCAGCGCCGCCTTCTGGTGCCAGGCAAATGCCTGCTTGTAGTCGCGCGGCACGCCCCGCCCCATGTAGTACATGAGTCCCAACAGATGCTGCGCTTCGGCGTGGCCGGCCTTGGCCAGCGGCGTGACTTCTTTCAAAGCGAGCGCATAGTTGCGGGCATTGTAGGCACTGGCGCCTTCGGGGAAACCGGCCTGGGCGCTGCCCTGCAGACCGAACTGCAGGCACAGCGCCAGGAGAACTGCAAAGAATGGTGTCTTCATGGTTCGCACACAGAATCCAGGTCGTTGCCGGTGCCGCCGGGGTGTCCCCGGCCAGCGTGGTTGTCGCGTGTCCGTCATTTCCAGTTGACCTTGCCCAGCCCGTCGAGCGCCACCTTGCGGTTGACTGGCTTGCCCAGTACCGTCACCGATCCCATGCCCGACAGCGACACGTTGATGCTCTGGCGCACATTGACGGTGGCATTGCCCAGCCCCGACAGATCGAGCGCCACCGAGTCGACGCTGCAGCCCTGCGCATCGAGCCCGCCCAGGCCGCCCAGCTCGGCCTTCAGGCGCTTGCTGCGTCCGGTCAGGGTCACGAAGCCGGCGCCGCCCAGGTTCAGGTCGATGCCCTCGCTGTCGATGCCGTTGATCTTGAGGTTGCCCACGCCGCCCAGGTTGGCGGTAATGAAACGATAATTCGATGATGATACCGACATTGACCCGGCGCCATCGAGATTGATGTCCAGTGACTGGCCGGCAAAGCCGCTGACCGTGGTGGCGCCGATACTTTCGGACGATACGGCGCGCAGGTTCGGCAGCACGAGTTCGGCCTGGATGCCCGACGAACGGCCGAAGTTGAAGCCCCCGCGGCGGCCTTCGGTTTCGATATTGAGCGTGTCGCCGCGCTGCGTGGTCGTGGTGCGCGACAGCAGGCGCGCGTCGCCCGTCAGCACCAGCGTGGCCGTCGCGCCCTGGCGGATGACCAGATCCCCGACCCCTTCGAGCGTCACGCGCACGACTTGCGCATCGACCGGCCGCGTTTCACTGGCCGTGTCCGGCGCGGCGCGCACGATGCCCGCCGTGGCGCCCAACAAGGCGGCCACGGCGCCCAGCTTGAAAAGGTGATTCATCGAGGTTCTCCAGTATGTTGCGGCCCGGGCCAATGCCGGGACTTGTCATGATGAAACTATAGCCCGAAAGTCAAGCGCCGCCGCACCCCATGCGATGAACTGCAAAAAACGGCGCCCGAGCTGCGCAGCCGTGGCAGATTGCAGCTGAGCGAGAGCGCCCGATGCAGCCAGCATGACCCCACGTCGTCCTGCGCCAGCGTAACAAAAACATTCTTTTTAAGCATGCCATTGCGCTAAGATGTTTCGCCGGTGGCGCACCGCGTCCCGGTCATACCCATTTCATTGCGATCCATTTAGAGGTCCCCATGCGCATGCGCCACTACCCCGCCCTGCTGGCCGGGTTCACCCTGTCGATGTCGGCATTTGCCGCACCGGCTGACGGGTGGACCTTGCCAGTCACCATGAAAAAACTCGACAACGGCCTGACCGTGATCGTGTCGGAAGACCGCACCTCGCCCACCGTCGGCGTCTCGGTCGTCTACCACGTCGGCATGCGCCTCGAGCCGAAGAACCGCACGGGCTTTGCGCACCTGTTCGAACACCTGATGTTCCAGGGCACGCCGAACGCGCCGAAAGGCATCTTCGATACGACGATCACGGGTGGCGGCGGCTGGAACAACGGCTCGACCCGCCCTGACTTCACCAACTACATCGAGACCGTGCCAAGCTCGGCACTGGAGCCGATCCTGTGGCTGGAAGCGGACCGCATGAAGACGCTCGACTTCAGCGCAACCACGCTGAAGAACCAGCAGGACGTCGTCAAGGAAGAAATCCGCGTCAACGTGAAGAACCAGCCGTATGGCGGCTTCATGTGGATCGACATCAGCCAGCATGCGTTCCAGAAATGGGAAAACAACCACGACGGCTACGGCAGCTTCGAAGACCTGGAAAACGCCAGCCTGGACGACGTGCGCGCGTTCCACCGCGACTACTACGGCCCGAACAACGCAGTGCTGGCCATCGCCGGCAACATCACGCCGCAGCAGGGCTTCGCGCTGGCCCAGAAATACTTCGGCGCCATTCCTGCTCGGCCGGTACCGAAAGGAACCGATTTCAGCGAGCCCCTGAACACGGCCGAAAAACGCCTGCAGCAAAGCGACGCACTGGCACAGGTGCCGGCGATCGCGGCGGCCTGGAAGGTGCCCGAGCGCGGCAGCCGCGACCAGGCGCCGGTCGCCGTGCTGGCCGAACTGCTGGGCGGCGGCGATGCATCGCTGTTCTACCAAGGCCTGGTCAAGGGCCGCGAAATCGCGCTGAACGTCGACATCCTGTTTGGCCTGACCAGCCCGTGGGAATACAACGGCCCTACCCTGATGACCGTGCATGCGCTGTACAAGCCCGACAGCAGCGCGGACGCGATCCTCAAGGCCATGGATGAAGAGATCGCCAAGGTGGCCAAAGACGGCGTCGACGACGCCACCCTCAAGCGCGTCAAGACGCGCATGCTGGCCGACTGGAACAACAAGCTGGAAAGCTTCGTCAACCGCGCCGACACGATGGCCAAGCTGCAGGTGCTGTGGGGCGACGCCAATGTCGTCAACAAGATTCCGGGCTGGATCGATGGCGTGACCTCGAGCGACATCCAGCGCGTCGTCAAGACCTATCTCGTCCCGACCAACCGCACCGTCATCGACCGCAAACCGGCCGCGATGATCGAGGCCGCCAAGACCGCCGCGACGTCTGCCCCCACCACCACTGCGCCTGCCGGCGTGAACAAATAAGGAGCGCATCATGAACAAATTGATGCTCGCGCTTGCCGTTTCGCTGGCGTTCGCGCCGACGCTGCATGCACAAACCAGGGCGCCGAACGGCATGCCTGCGTATGGCCAGGAAAAATCGATTCCCGCACCGAAGATCGCCAAGCAGACACTGGCCAACGGCCTGACCGTGTGGGTCGTGCCGCGCCAGGGCTTGCCGCGCGTGGACTTCGTGCTGGCGCTGCGCGGCGCCGGCTTTGCGGCCGATGCTCCGGCACAGGGCGGTTTTGCGGCGATGCTCGCCGGGATGCTCAACGAAGGCACGGCCAAACGCGATTCGCGCGCCATCGCCGAAGCAGCGCAAGGCATGGGCGGCGAAGTTGCCGCCAGCCCGGCCGCCGACGGCATCATCCTGTCGGCCAACGCCGTCGCCTCGCAGGCGGGCGGCATGCTGAACCTGATGGCCGAAATCGCGCGCCAGCCGTCATTCCCCGAGAACGAAGTGGCGCTGGCGAAAGCCAATGCGCTGCAGGCGCTGCGCGTGGCCGAAACCCAGCCGGGTTTCCGCGCCGAGCGCGCGATCAAGAAAGCGGTCTACCTCGACCATCCGTACAGCCGCACCGATCCGACGGCCGAGTCGATCAATGCCGTGAGCGCCGCGCTGCTGCGCAGCGAGCACGCAAAACGCTTCCGTCCGGAGCGCGCGCTGCTGGTCATCACCGGCCGCATCACCGAAGCACAGGCGCTGAAGCTGGCGCAAGCCGCATTTGGCGACTGGAAGGGCAGCGGCGCGGCCTTGCCGGACACGCCTGCCGTCACCACGAACGTGAAGCCGGCCCGCATCCTGCTCAAGCGCGACGGCAGCGTGCAGTCGACGCTGCGCGTGGGCAGCCCTGGCATCGCGGCCAGCGCCGCCGACCAGATCCCGCTGCGCCTGACCAGCACCATCATCGGCGGTGGCTTCTCGAGCCGGATCAACACCAATCTGCGCGAAGAAAAGGGCTATACCTATGGCGCCTCAGCGGGCGCGCGCATGAGCCGCGCGGGCGGCATGATGGTCGGCGGCGCCGACGTGCGCAATGAAGTGACGGGCGCGGCGCTGGCCGAATACTTCAAGGAGTACAAGCGCCTGGGCAGCGAGCTGGTCACGACGGCCGAGATGGACATGAACAAGCGCTATGTTGCAGGCGGCTACCTGCTGAATAACCAGCTGCAGCGTTCGGTGGCCAACACGCTGGCCGCGAACTGGCTGGTCGGCTTGCCGCCCGAGTTCCTGGGCGACTACGTGCCGCTGATGCGCAAGGTCACACCGCAGCAAGTGCGCACGGTGGCGCAGAAATATTTTGCGCCCGAGAACCAGTCGATCGTGATTGTCGGTGATCCGTCCAAGCTCGATGCGCAGCTGGCGCCATATGGCGAATTTACGGTGACCGAGAAGTAATCCATTCACCACAATACCGATGCTTGCCCCGTGTAGTTTGCGGGGCATTTTTTTCGACTCAATCTTTATTCGCTAACAAATATTCCGGCTGCATGAGCGTGCATATTTAGCACGATAAAAGACCGTAAGCCAGCGCCACAATTGCGCGAACTAATTATTTCAACGAGATTACAACAAGAAAGTATTTACTTGCGTCGGATATCAATGCAGCAATAATATCTATGCGCTCGCATTGCATTATTTGCATCGTGAATTTCGATGTGCAACGCATCGCTGGCACCACGAGGAAGCCCCCGGAAGACGCATCACCGCTTACCACAACGACCCACGCCCACCAGTCGCGAAAGGACTACGCATGAGAACGAAGCCTTCGAGCTCGCCGTACCACGGCAAGCAAAGCCAGCTGCATACCGCCCCCCTGAAAAAAGGTTCGCTCGCGCTGTGCATCGCGCTGGCCCTGGCTGGCGGCAGCCCATCCGTGCTGGCGGCACAAGTCGGGCCGGTGCAGGTACAGAACCAGCGCGCGGCCGCGTTCTGGCAGGACGTGACGGTGCCGGCGGCATCGACGACCGCGCGCACTTCCAGCGCCAAAACACCGGCGCTGCAACTGCGCCGGGTGCGCGCCGCCAGCCTCGACCTGGCCGGTCTGCGGGGCGTTGCCCGCGAAGCGCCGATGGCGCGCAGCGGCGACCTGTCGGACAGCAGCCTGACCATCTCGCTGCCGCATCCGGACGGCGGCTACCAGCGCTTCACGCTCGAAGAGTCGCCGATCATGGAGCCGGGCCTGGCCGCCAAGCACCCCGACATCAAGACCTACCGCGGCAAGGGCGTCGACGATCCGCGCGCCACGCTGCGCATGGACATCACGCAGCTTGGCCTGCACGCGTCGGTCCGTTCGCCGGATGGCGGCTGGTATGTCGATCCGTACTACCGCAATGACACCAGCGTCTACGCCAGCTACAAGCGCGCCGACCTGATCAACCCACGTGGCCCGCTGATCGAAGGCGCTATCGAACCACAACTGAGCCTGTCGCGCTCGTTCTACCAGGAAGGCGACAGCGTCGTGGTGAACGGCGCGGGCTTTGCCCCGGGCGCCAGCGTCACACTGAACATCGCGGCCGATGGCGATGGCGTGGCGCTGCACAATGCCACAGCCACCGCCGACAAGAACGGCGCGATCAGTGTCACGCTGCCGGCTGCCGCAGCACGTCAGGGCGCATTCGATATCACCGCCACCGATGGCCGCAACAGCACCAGCGCGCCCTACCGCGTGGTCGATGCCAGCATGGCGGCCAATGCCGTCGTCGGCAGCGCACTGCGCACCTACCGCCTGGCGCTGGTCACCGACCCGAGCTACGCGACCTACTTCGGCCCTGCCAACGTCACCGCCGCCAAGGTCACGCTGATCAACCGCGTGACCCAGGTCTACGAAGACGAGACCTCGATCAGCCTGGTGCTGATCGACGCCACCGATGCGCTCAACCTGAATACTCCCGAGCAGATGACCGGCACCAACGGTCCCTGCGGCGGCGCGGCCTGCTACACGCCGGCCCAGGCATCCGGCTGCACGAGCGGCACCCTGAGCCGTAACCGGATCGTCACCGGCCTGCTGGCGGGCGCCAGCAACTTCGACGTCGGCCACATCGCCTTCGGTCTGAACGGCGGCGGCGTCGCCAGCCTGGGTGTCGTGGGCGGCAACGGCAAGGCCCAGGGTTGCACCGGCATCCCGACCCCGACCGGCGACTTCTTCGCCGTCGACTACGTCGCGCACGAACTGGGTCACCAGTTCTCGGGCAACCATACGTTCAATGGCACGGCAGGCAGCTGCAGCGGCGGCAACCGCAGCGCCACCACCTCGGTCGAACCGGGCAGCGGCTCGTCGATCATGGCCTACGCCGGCATTTGCGCCACCGACAACCTGCAGCCGCACAGCGATCCATACTGGTCGCAACGCAGCTTCGACGAGATCGTCGCCTACACGTCGGGCGCCGATATCGCGATCAACGAAGTACAGGTAGCCGCCCTGGCCGGCTTTACCGCTGCTGACCAGCAGTTCCAGCTGAGCTTTAACGGCAACCTGTCGGCTCCGATCGTGCGCGGCGTCAACTACACCACGGTGGGCGTCAAGGCGGCCATCGAAAGCATTCCCGGCTGGCCCAGTGGCGCCACGGTATCGGTCAGCACCCTGAGCGATACGGGCTTCACCGTCACCTTCGGCGGCACGCTCGCCAGCACCAACGTGCCTTCACTGGTGGTCAGCAACGTCAGTGGCGCCGGAACCGGCTTCATCGGTGAAGTCGCACGCGGTGGTCTGACCAATCGCGGCGGCAGCGTCGCGGGCACTACCAATTCGGCGCCGAGCGTCACCGTGCCGCCAAGCTTCACGATCCCGGTACGCACGCCATTTGCCCTGACCGGCAGCGCCGTCGATGGCGACGACGACACCGTGACGTATATGTGGGAGCAGAACGACCGGGGCGGCAGCACCGGTACCTCGCTGATCAATAACGTCAAGCTCAACGGCCCGCTGTTCCGCCAGTTCGGCACGCGCGCGATCGTGACCAGTTCCGGCACGCTCGAGTACTCGTCGCCAGGCCAGAACCAGGTGACCACGGATCCAACCCGTGTCTTCCCGGACATGGCGCAGATCCTGTCAAACAACACCAATGCCCTCACCGGCGCCTGCCCCACTGCCAGCACCACGCCAACGGCAACCGAGATCGACTGCTTCTCGGAGTTCCTGCCAACGGCTGCGTACGTGGGCTTCGGGGCCAACGCCGCACCGGCGTCGCTGAACTTCAAGCTGACAGCGCGTGACGGCCGTGGCGGCGTCAACAGCGCCACCACGACGCTGGTGCTGGCACCTGCTGCCGGTCCGTTCCTGGTCACGTCGCCCAACACGGCGGCCACCATCAACGCCGGTCCGCAGACCGTGACCTGGAGCGTGGCCAACACGGACGCGGCGCCAGTGAGCACCGCGAACGTGAAGATCACGCTGTCGACCGACGGCGGCGCGACCTGGCCATACCTGCTGGCGGCCAGCGTGCCGAACACAGGCAGCGCCAGCGTCACGTTCCCGGCAGTGGCAACCACGCAGGGCCGCATCAGGATCGAGGCGGTGGGCAATGTGTTCTTCGACGTCTCGGACGCCAACTTCACGCTGGCGAACGCGCCGGTCGTGGGGGACGTGACCGGTGACGGCGTGGTCAATTGCGCCGACGTGGCAGTGGTGCGTGCATCGCTGAACAAGCGCACCGGCCAGGCCGGGTTCGATCCGCGCGCCGACGTGAACAGCGATGGCATCGTCAATATCCGCGACCTGAACGTCGTCACGCAGCGCGTGCCAGCGGGCACGGTCTGCAACTGATCCAGGCGGCGGGCCGGATCAACGTATCCGGCCCGCCAGAACCATTGAATGCATACTCAACTTTAGGATCACACCATGAGCAAATGGAAGCACTTCATCGCCGCCGTCCTGCTGGGCGCCACCACCCAGGCCTGGGCCGCCCCCATCCTGTCATTTTCCACCGGTCCGGCCGCGCAAGTCGGCTCGACCGTGACGTATAACATCGCGATCGACGATATCGCCGACCTGTATGCGTACCAGTTCTCGATCAACTACGATGCGCGCTACCTGCGCGCACTCAACGTGACCGAAGGCGCCTTCCTGGGCACGGCAGGCAGCACAGTCAGCGGTGTTCTTGGCATGGACGCAGGGCTCATCGACTTCGTGTACGGCAGCCTGCTCGGCCCGATCCCGGGCGCCTCGGGCAGCGGCCTCTTGGCCAGCATCACCTTTGAAGCGATCGGTGCGGGCACGTCCGCGCTGTCGTTCGCTGACGTGATCTTCCTCGATTCGGTTGGCGACGACATTGCCGGCTTGACTGCGCTGTCGGGTCAGGGCGTCGTACTCGCCGACCCGGGTGGACCGGTTGACGTGCCGGAACCGGCCAGTGTCCTGCTGTTCGGCGCCGGCCTGGCGGGCGCTGCCGCACTGCGTCGCCGCCGCACAGGCGCCCGCGCATAATCAGCAACGAGCAACGAGCCACGGGCAACGAGCAACGGCGATAAGCAAACAGGCCTGCACCGCGTAACCGCGGTGCAGGCCTGTTTCATTGACAGTGCTGTCGTTACGCCAGTGCTTCCTTGGCCGCCTCTTCAGGCGTGAGCGAATCGTAGAACTGGTCGGTGAACCATTCGATTTCTTCCTCGATATGGTCTTGCGCCTGCCGTACGGTCGCGCCGCCCGCGACTAAAAACCCCTCGACCTCGATACACCAGTTGACGAACGCCAGCGTTTCTTCATCGAGTTCTTCTTCCTTCTTGGCCATGGCAAATCCCCGTATCACGTTACCGCCGGTCGGCGCGACCGGCGTTGGCGTGATTCTACCGTAGCCGGTCAGCGCTCGGTGGCCACTTCCGGCATCAGGCGATTCATGACGCTGTAGTTAATCGCCGTCCACCACTCCGAGCCTTCGCCGGTCAGCGCCGCTTCGGATTGCGCGATCGCCTCATGGTCGCTGCTGACCAGGTAATCCTCGACATCGTTCAGTGACGCGAACGACAGGATCGAGACCGCATCGATTTTGCTGCCTTCGGGGTCCTTCTGGGTCGAGCCGATATTGAGCAGCACCGCGTAGCGCTTCACGAACTCGGTCGTTGCCGACTGGCCCATGACCAGCGGCGCGTGCTCGTCCAGCAGGCGGCGCTGGAATTCTTCGCGCGACAGGTCCGGGTTGCGCATGTGGATCTTGACCAGGCTGATCGGATCGCGGTGACGCGCGCTCGGGATCAGGATGTATTCGCGCGTGATTTCACGCGTGACCATGCGAAACGCCACTTGCTCATCGGCGATGATTCGCTCGGCAAATTTCTCCTGGCCCAGCACGCGCTCGATATCGTCCTGTTCAGCATACGTGATGTAGGCCAGGCCATCCCAGCGCGGGCGGCCATACGGCGGCACGCATTTTTCTGGCTCGGCCGGCAGCTTGCCATCGTCGCCGATCATCGCGCGGTACGGTGGCGGGAAGAACGACGACGGGCCCGAGGCAATACGGTGTACCTGATCGTAGCGCAGCACGCGCTCGGACGAACTGCCCGGCTCATCCCACGCGAATTTCGGGCCGTGGACCTTGCGCCAGTATTCGTCCCAGTGCTCGAACGCCAGGTTTTCATTGCCTTCCAGCGCCAGCGCGCCGGGACGCCAGTTCGGCAGATGCACCTCGTTGCCGTGCTTGCTTTTGGCAGAGCCTGCGTCTTGCGGACGCTCACTGCGCGGCGTGCTGTCGACACGGCTGACAAAGGTCGCCGTGACGATCAGCGGATGCGTAATCGGATCGCGGGTCTGGCCCATCGGCGGGCGTTGCAGGTTGTCGCTACGGTCGAAATCAATGGTCATGACATTCCTTTTTCTTGATCGTGCGTTAAAAGACAATGGTAAAAAATCAGTCGGCGTTAAACAGCGGCAGCACGTGCTCCGCCAGTTCGGCCAGCGCATCCTGCGCCGGCCGGCGCAGCGGCTTCAGGTTCAGCGCCACGTGGCTCACGCCTTGTTCCTGCTGATGGTAAAACAGCTCGACCAATGCATGGCGGCCGCTACGAATGCCGTTGCGCACAAAGCGCATCGGCTCATCCGGGTCTTCGGCCAGGTCGAACATCGTGCCGTAGCCGTACGGGCGCACCCACTGCCCCGGCTCGTGGCTGGCGCGCCATGCCTCGATCAGTTGCGGCAGGCGGGTAAAGTCGCTCAGGTGCCAGATCCAGCCATCGCTGTGCCGGGCAATCCACGCCATGTCCTGGCGTGCGCGGCCGACAACGATCATTGGCAGGCGCGGCGCCGCCGGCTTGGGCACCAGGTCGATACCCCCGTCGAGGTTGCCGTAGTGCGCCGTGCGCGCATGCGGAAAGTCCTGTTCGGTCACGGTCTTGATCAGGCCGAACGCTTCGCGAAAACGCTCGCCACGGTTGTCGAAATCCAGGCCAAACGCCGGATACTCGACGGGCCGGTCACCGGTCGACAAACCCAGCACCAGGCGCCCGCCCAGCAGCTGGTCGACCGACACCGCCTGCTTGGCCACGACCAACGGCTCGCGCAGCGTCGCCACGATGCCGGCGGTGCCCAGCGCGATGCGGCTCGTGTGCGCCGCCAGAAAGCCCATGTACACCATCGGATCGAGCACCTGGCCGGTGTCGCCGAAGTTCGGATCGTAAAACGGCACGTCGCGCAGCCACAGGGTCGAGAAACCGGCCTCGTCGGCCATGCGCGCCATCGTCTGGTGATTGGCCAGAGTCGGAAACGGTGAATCCGGATAGCCTTCAAGCGGCATGATGAAGCCGAAGGTCAGCTTGCCCGGCTTGAAGATACGCTGGTAGCCGGCGTGGCTTGCCAGTTCGGCTGGCAACGGGCCAATGGGTGCGAGTGCCATGATGTTATGCCTTGGTTGGTGGATTCATGCGTGCCACCAGGCTGGTCGCCAGCGCAGCCAGCACGGCGATGCCCGCAGCCACATAACCGACATTGCCCGCGCCCCAGTTGGCCACTGCAAGGCCACCGATCACGGCGCCCAGCGCGATGCCGCCGTTGGCCGCCGACACATTGATGGTGCCGGCCAGCGCCTGGGCGCCGGTTGCCGCCTTCATCACGCGGATCTGGCAAATCGGATACAGCGCCGTATTGGCGATACCCCACACGCCAAGCGCGATGGCGAACCCGATGCTCAGGCCGGCGAACAGCATCGACGCGGCCATGCCGGCTGCCAGCACGAGGCTGAAGATGGCGGTGGTGGCCAGCGGTTTCTGGTCAACCCAGAGACCACCCAGCCAGTTACCGATCAGGCCCACCGCGCCAAAGCCCATCAGCCACCAGCCGACCTGCGCCGGCGCCACGCCGGCCGATTTCTCCAGCATCTCGGCCAGGTAGGTGTAACCCGTGAACATGGCAGTAAACACCAGGATCGACAGCGCCACGTTGGCCATGAAGAACGGGCTTTTCAGGATCTTTGCCTGTTCACGCATGGCAACCGGCTGCGATGCACGCACCGTTGGCATGCTGAAGAACATCAGCACGGCCACCAGCAGCGACAGTGCGGCCAGCAGGCCGAACGCGCCACGCCAGCCAATGGCGTCTGCCGCCAGCGTGCCGAGCGGAATACCAAACAGCATCGCAGCCGAAATGCCGAGATACACGGTCGAGACAGCGCGACCGGCTTTTTCAGGACCGGCGATCTGGGCCGCGGTGTCGCTCGCGGTACCCCAGAACACGGGCAGCGCCAGCGCCGGCAGCAGGCGCGCCAGCGCCAGCACCCAGATGTTTTGCGCGACGGCGGCCAATGCATTGGTTGCTGCGAACAGCACCAGCACGGCGACGAACAGCTTCTTGCGGTCGACATTGGCCAGCCACGCCGTCAGGAACGGGCCGCACACCATGACGACCACGGCGAACAGCGTCACGAGCTGGCCCGCCGTGGCCACCGTGATGGACAGGTCACGCGCCAGTGCCGGCAGCAAGCCGACGATCAGGAACTCGGTGGTGACGATGACAAACGCGGCAATGGCCAGAATCGTGATGGAGAGTGTGCCGCCAGTCGCCTGAGGCTTGTCCGCCATCGTATCGACGGTGGTTGTAGATGAATTGGGCATTGCAGAAAACTCCGGTAATTATCTGACTGTCATCATATAAGAGATAAAAATTCGCATGTTGGATAAGAATTCCTGCATCATGTGGAATAAATTTCCAGGAGAGGGCTAATGACACCCGCAGAACGTTTGAAAGGCCTTGAAACCTTCGTTGCCGTGGCCGATGCCGGCAGTTTCACGGCGGCCGCCGACCGGCTGAATCTGACCAACTCCGCCGTCGGCAAGGCCATTGCCCGACTCGAAGGGCGATTGAAACGGCCACTGTTCGACCGCACCACGCGCAAACTTGAGATGACGGACGCCGGCAACGTCTTCTACAAGGTCTGCGTGCGCGTGCTGGATGAACTCGAAGCGGCCGAGCGCCTGCTGGCGCACGACCATATCGCCCCGTCGGGCCGGTTGCGCGTGGACATGCCGGCCACCTTCGGGCGCATGCACGCCGTGCGCTCGCTACTGGCGTTTGCCGAGCAGTATCCGCAGGTGCAGCCGCACGTGTCGTTCACGGATCGCTTTGTCGATCCGGTCGAGGATGGCCTCGACGTGGTCGTGCGCATCGGCGGCTCGGACACCTGGCCGGCGGCGCTGTGCTACCAGCACCTGGGTGACGAAGAACTGGTCTTCTGCGCCTCGCCCGCCTACGTGGCGCGGCACGGTGCGCCAACGACGCTCGATGCGTTACTGGGCCACGACGCCATTCTGTACGGTCGCGCCGACGGCAGCACGAGTCCATGGCTAATCAAGGATGGCGCCCTGCCGCTGGCGCGCCAGCACGTGAACGGGCGCATCATATTGGGACAGGCCGAGGCCGAGGTCACGGCCGTGGAGATGGGACTGGGCATCGCGCAGCTGGCAACCTGGCTCGTCGAGCAGCAGCTGCGCGACGGCAGCCTGGTAAAAATTCTGCCCGAGCTGGCCACGTCCGGCCTGCCGCTGTATCTGGTGTGGCAGCGCAGCCGCCAGCACGCGCCCAAGGTCACGGCGCTGATCGCGCACTTTGCGCAGACGCTGACGATCCGACCTGCGGCGGCCGACGCAGCGGATACCGGAGCGAGTAACGCAGCAAGTAAGGCAGCAAGTGAGGCAGCGGGCGCGTTAGCGCCGCAGCCTGTCGCGCCAGCCTGACGGGGTCACGCCGACACAGCCCTTGAAGCGCCGGGTCAGGTGGCTCTGGTCGGCAAAGCCGCATTCGGGCGCCACCGCCGCGAGCGGCATCCCGCCCCGAATCGGCGTGCAGGCATGAGCGACGCGCACTGAATTGAGATACACGTGCGGCGGCGTGTGATACGCGGCGCTGAACGCGCGCGTGAGATGTGTGCGCGACATGCCGGCCACGGCGGCCAGGTCGGCCACCGTGAGATCGCGCTGGAAGTACGTGCGGATATAGTCCCTGACCTGCGCCATGCGCGCATCGGCAGCGAATGTGCCGGCCCGGACAACCGGTGCGTCGGGACGCTCGCCATGGCGCGCCAGCATCGTGCCAAGAAACGCACGCAGCAGCGTTTCCGCCCGCAGCGACTCGGCTGGCGTTGCCAGCAAATTGCTGGACAGCTGCGCAAACGTCGCCGCCATCTGGTGGTCAGTTACGCATGGCCGGGTGAAATACCTGCCATCGGCGCGCTCGCCCTCGGGCGCGATGCAGCTTGCCACGAACGTATCCGGCACATACCAGATCGCATAGCGGAACCCGTCGGCCGTGCCGGCGCTGCCATCATGGTCTTCATCCGGATTGAACAGAACCAGGTCGCCCACCTGGCTATCGTACTGCGCGCCCTTGCAGCGAAACCGCTGCACCCCGGCGGTCGTCACGCCGATCGCGAATCCATCGTGGCTGTGGCGCTCGAACGCGTGATCCGTGAAGCTTGCCTGCATCAGCGTGACGCCGCCCGCCAGTGCCGAAAAGGTGGCGTCGTTCACTGGCCGGGCGGGTGCGGGGTGCATGCAACAATTGTACAAGACCCCTACCCGCCCGCAGGCGCACCATGGCGTTTTCACTTTTCACTCAAGGAGAACGCATGAACGCTGCAATCGACCTGGCCGGCAAACTGGCCACATTCACCGAAGCCTGGCAACCGCGCACGGTCAGCCTGTTCAACGGCCATGACGTCATGGTTGCCAAATTGCGTGGCGACTACCACTGGCATGTGCACGACGATTCGGACGATTTTTTCCTGGTGCTCGCCGGAAGTCTGGAGATCGATCTCGACGACGGAACGACCGTGACGCTGGGGCCCGGCCAGCTGTACGTCGTACCGCAAGGCGTGCGGCACCGGCCCCGCGCGCCCCACGAAGCGCAGATCATGCTGATCGAACGCACCGGCACGCCCAACAGCGGCGATGTGGCCACGGCGGCCCCACGCCGCGTCATTTAGCGTCCTTACAGAACGGGCTGATTTTCGATTTTGTGTTAAAAATAAGGCAACTGAATCAATCTTGTATTCGGTTGAACAACGTATCGAACAACACTACTACCTTAGGACTTGCCATGAAATCTACCAGCCTGCTTTCTTCCGCCCTGATTGGCGCCGTCGCCAGCGCCCGCTCGATGACCCCGATGGCCACGCTTGCCGCCGCACGCCTTGCCGGCCGCAACACGTCGGGTAACCTCATGCTGCTGGATCGCCCACTATTCAAGTACGGCGCACTGGCCATGGGCGCCGGCGAACTGTACGGCGACAAGATGAAGTCGGCGCCGGACCGCACCGTGTTCCTCGGCCTGCTGGCACGCATTGCCAGCGCCGGCATCGCCGGTGCGGCGCTGGCGCCAGAAGGTCGTGAAAAGGCCGGCGCAGCGGTTGCGGTCGCAACTGCCGTGCCACTCGCGTATGCCACGCTGGCCGCCCGCAAGCAGGCGATGGCCAAGATCGGTCAGACCCGCAGCGGCCTGATTGAAGATGCGCTGATCGTCACGGCAGGCATTGCCGTGGTGGCGCTGGCAACGCGCGCCGCACGCGACTACTGATGTACCTGGGCCGGCGTCAGCCGCCGGCCCGCTTTGCCCGATGCCCGAGTTTGGCGAGTGCCTGCAGAACGGTGTCGCAATGATCGCCCTGCACTTCGATCACACCGTCCTTAACAGTCCCGCCGGCGCCGCAGGCCGTGCGTAACTGCTTGCCGAGCACAGCCAGCGCCATCGGATCGAGCGCCACGCCCTTGACGAGCGTGACGCTCTTGCCGCCCCGCCCCTTACTTTGCAACGACACGCGCACATTGCCATCGCCGACTGGCGCAGCACTGGCAGCTGTCTTGCACGTGCACTGCGCCACAGGCTGGCGACAGATCGGGCACATGCGGCCTGTTTCCGTGGAATAGACGAGACCGCCGTTCGAACTACGCATCGTGATCAGTCCAGCCGCTTGAGACGCTGTCCCATGATGCCCCAACGGCAATCGACGCCATCGACCCGCCCCACGAGCGCCCAGCCGGTGCCGATCTTTTCGACGGTGACGCGGCTCTCGATCTCCTTCGCAAGCTTCTCGGCCCAGCCAGTGGCGGCGCCCTGCCCCTTGAAGAGTTCCTTGCCGTCGTAAATCACGGTTGCATCGAAGACGGACATGGCGAATATGGTCATTGCTTCCTCTGGACTTCTGAACGAAAGCAGCATCCTACCACCGCCGCCAGGCCAGCCGACACCAATGCTACGTGCGGCGACGGGCCGCCATGAGTCCGGCCATGCCAAGACCAAGAAGGAGCATCGTGGCCGGTTCCGGCACATCGGTCACGTTGGCAAGTGTTGCGGTGCCGCCGTTCAGGCCCGTGATGACCGTGCTGTAACTGCCGGCATCGGCATTGCTGAATCCGGTTTCGACCAAGAAGTAATCGATCCCGGCGGACAAGGCGATCGTGAATCCCGCCTGGCCGAAGCTGGCGAGGGTGAGATCGTCATTCAGCGCGATCAGGTTCGCCAAGGGTGAGGAAGCAGCGAATCCATTGGCGTACAGCACGAGATAGTTGTCCCAACCGGCTGGCACCAGGCTTTGACTGAAGAACGTGTAGTTGCCGGTCTGGTCGACCCGGATGCGGTTGACATCGTAGGCGACATTTGTGCCTACCGCACTGAGCGTGGTGGTACTCAGCGGACGGTTCCATGTCGGGCCACCGAGCGTCGTGTCGGTGAAGGTGAGCGTGCCGGCTTGCGCCAGCGTCGCGCCAAAAAGGCCGATCGCCAGCATGGCGGCGTTGGTTGCCTGGCGTACCAGAGCAGAAGAATAAGAGCGATGCATGGCAGGTCCTGTAAAAAGCTTGCGTTGTGTCAAAGAGAAAGTTGATCGAGCACACGCTACAGAGCAATTACCGTGCCGTTATTCCAGGCGCTTGATTTCTATCGTATTTACATTTTAAAAAATACTGACTGTAAAGAATCCCGACGGATTCCCGGTTGTTGCAGGATCCGGAACAGGCTGGTTGCGGTTGATCGCTGCACGTCAGCGCAGCACGGCCAGCCTGACTTTCTTGCCTTTGCGGAAGGTATAGATCGTCATCGCGGCGTCGCGCAAATCGCCCTTCTGATCGAAGGCGATTCTGCCAGTGACACCTTCGTGCCTGACGGCCGCCAACGCCGGCAGGAACTTGGCTGGGTCGCTCGAATTTACAGTCTGCATCGCTTTCGCGAAGACCATCACCGCATCGTAGGCATAGGGCGCATACGACTGCACCGGGAGCTTGTAGCGCTGCTGGTAACGCTGTGTGAACGCATTCAGGCCAGCTTCCTGCGCAGTGCCAACGCCGCCCGCCACGACGCAGTACACCTTGTCGTCGACCAGCGCGTCGCCGGCAAGCAGCGGCATCTTTTCCGAGCAGACGCCATCGCCCGAAATAAGCTTGGCGCGCAGACCGAGCGCCTTCATCTGTTTGAGCATCGGCCCGGCCACCGCGTCCATGCCGCCATAAAAAATCACGTCAGGATCGCGCGCGCGGATCTGGGTCAGGATGGCGCTGAAATCGGTGGCCTTGTCGCTCGTGAACTGGCGGCTGACCACGCTTGTGCCAGCCCCCGCCTTCTTGACGCCCTTGACGAATTCGTCCGCCAGTCCCTGGCCGAAGGCCGTCCGGTCGTCGATCACGGCAATCTTCTTGGCTTTCAGCGTGCCGAGCGTATACGTGGCCAGCGTGCGGCCGATCAGGTTGTCGTTGGCGACGACGCGAAACGCCGTCTTGAAACCCTGGTTCGTGTAGACAGGCGTCGTGGCCGCCGGCGAAATCTGCGGGATGCCGGCATTGGCGTAGATTTTCGAGGCCGGCACGGTCGTGCCCGAATTGAGGTGCCCCACGACGGCCGCCACCTTCGCATCGACCAGCTTTTGCGCGACCGTCGTGCCGGTGCGCGGATCGGCAGCGTCGTCTTCGGGCTGCAAGACCCATTGCACCTTGCTGCCGCCAAGCACAATTCCTTTCGCATTGAGGTCATCAATCGCCATGCGGGCGCCGTTTTCGATGTCCTTGCCCGCATGGGCGCTGGGGCCGGACAGCGGCGACACCGTACCGATTTTGACTTGCACAACCTTGCCTGCAGGCTGGGCCTGGGCAAGCGGTACGGCGGCAAGGACGAGCGAGGACGCAGCGGCGAAGACAAGAAAATGCATGACGGGCCTTATGAAGATGCGCTTAGCGCTGTGGCGCCATCAGGTCGAGCAGGATCGCGGTCTCGGCCTTGATGGTATTGGTGAGCGTCGGCTTCAGATCCGGCGCCCATTGCGGCGAGTGGGTGCCCGGCAAGGGCTTGCCGGCCTTTTTCGCTGCCTCGAGGCGACCGGCATCGACCGCGCCCACGTGCAGCAGCAGTGCCTTCACGCCGGGCTGCTGGCCGTACATGGCGAAGTCTTCGGATGTCATCTTGGCCGGCATTTCTTTCACAAAATCAGGGCCGACGGCCTGCTCGACCGCCTTGACGGCGCGCGCCACCAGTTGCGGATCGTTGACGACCGAGTCGGTGCCGGTCTTGACTTCCACCAGCGGCTCCTTCGGCGCACCAGCGGCGAGCGCTTCGCCCTTTGCTTCGCGGGCGATGCTGGCCAGCACGCGCTGGCGCACTTCGGGCCGGAAGGTGCGCACCGTCAGCGCCAGCTTGACCTGATCCGGCACGATATTGGCCTGCGTGCCGCCCTGGATGCTGCCGACCGTGATCACGACCGGGTCGAGCGGATTGTTTTCGCGCGAGATCAGGGTCTGCAGCGCCATCACCAGCCGCGCCGCCATCACCACCGGGTCGCGCGTCTCGTGCGGCACGGCGCCATGGCCGCCCTGCCCGAACATCGTGATGGTGACGGTATCGGCCGACGCGCGGAACGCCCCGGCGTGCCACATGATCGTGCCCGATGCCATCGACGCATCGTCGTGCATCGACAGCGCGTAATCCGGTTTCGGGAAGCGCGTGAACAAGCCGTCCTTGAGCATGGCGGCGGCGCCCGTCAACGCTTCTTCGGACGGCTGGCCGATCAGCATCAGCGTACCGCTCCAGGCCTTGCGGTTCTCCGCCATCAGTTTTGCCGTGCCATACCAGGCCGCCATGTGCAGGTCGTGGCCACAGGCGTGCGCCACCGGCACGGTGTCCCCGGCGGCATTTTTCGTCGTGACCTTGCTGGCGAACGGCAGACCGGTCTTTTCCAGCACTGGCAGTGCATCCATCTCGGTGCGCAGCATCACGGTCGGTCCCGGACCATTCTTGAGGATGGCCACGACGCCGGTGCCACCGACGCCTGTGGTCACCTCGAAGCCGAGCGCCTTGGCCCGTTCGGCCAGCTTGGCCGCGGTCTTGTGTTCCGCAAAGCCAAGTTCGGGGTTGGCGTGCAGGTCACGGTAGAAGGCTTCGAGCTTGGGAAAGTCGGCCGCCAGCTGGGTGTCGAATGGCGCCGGAAGCGACGCGGCGTGGGAGCCAACCTGGGACAGGCCAGCGAGCAGGCTGGCGGCGAGGATAGTGCGGCGGAAGGTGCATGAAAATGACATCGTGACTCGCTTCAAGAGTTGGGAAGAGGCAGTTCCGATTCATTCTACCTGCATGCTGCCGCGCACGATTACCTGGCAAATCGGGGGTGATTCAACACCGGGCGGCGTGAAAACTTATGCCTGCTCCTGCTGGAACTGGTCCCGCTGCATCGCGATTTCCTGCATATAGCCCTCGAACTCGGCTAACGTTTCGACACGCCGCACGACCTGGTCGTTGCTGTCTTCTACCGTGAAGGTGCCGCCGCTTTCCAGCACGCCGAGAATCGCGGCCCGCACGTTGTCCAGCGATGCATCACTGCCTGTCGTCGCCAATGCGGTCCAGGTGTCCTGGTCGATCGCGACATTGTGCTCAAGAAATTTAAGGTTGAACATCATGGTGCTTGTACTCCGGAAGGAAATGGGAACCCAACATAGCATGGACACGGTAGCCGCACGCTTGCAGGCTGCCGTACCGAATCGGGGGCCGCACCCATACGAAGGAAGCGGCTGCTGACTGGCTCAATCAAACGATTTGGTTGTACCGACGTCGCCATCTGCCAGGACCACAAAACGCAAGCTGTAATTGTCGAGCGTCCCCGGCAAACGCGCCGGATCCAGCCGCCCCTGTTGCGACGGCGTCAGCCCGTGGATCCCGTCATCCTCGCCAATCAGCGCGCCCAGCATCACGCTGGTCAGCATCAGCACCAGATTGCGCGCCGGGCACATCACCGGCCCGCTACTGAACGGCACCAGCGGCCAGTCGCGGTCCTGCACATCGCGTACCTTGTCATCCTTCAGCCACAACTCCGGCGCAAAGCGGTCAGCGCAGTCCATGCGCTGATCATCGCGGTGGAAGAACGGCGTGAACAGCAGGATGCCGGTACCCTCTGGCATCGTGCCCCCTTCCCACTGCGTCGCGCGCGTGCTCTGGCGCAGGATTGCCGGCGTTGTCGGCCACAGGCGCAGCGACTCCAGCACGGTCGAGCGCAGGAATGGCAGGTACTGGCGTTCGATGCCGGGATGGCTGTGCAACTCGGCGCGGGCGCGCGCTGCTTGTTCCGGATGCGCCGCCAGCAGCGCCAGCGCGCGGAAGGTGGCCATGCCGGCAGCGTCGAACGCGAACAGCCATTGTGGCACCTGATGGTTGGCCATCGTGTCAGCGCTCTGGGGCACGCTGGCCGCGACCGCCGCCAGGCTGCCCGGCTCGGCCCGGTCGAGGTAACCCTGGATGCGCGCCAGGAAGCGCGACCGCAGGCCGGTCTTCTTTGGATGCATGAAGGCCCAGTTGGCCGCCTTGCGCAGCTCGATGATCATGTCGCTGATGGTCTGGTCTCCGGCAGCAGCGTCGCCGAACACAACGCGCCGCACCATGCGCGTCCAGCCGGTATTGAAGGTGTCCCAGTCAAGCTCGCCCTGGGTACGCGCCTTGGCCAGCAGGCGCCCTGCTTCGTCGTCGACCACCGGCAGGAATTTGTCGACCATGTGGTGCACCGCGCGCTCATGCTCCAGCACGTCCTCGTTGAAGCGGCGTCGTGCAGTCCGCTCGGGACATTGCGAGATCAGCGAACCGTGCGGTTCAAAATGCGACAACGCGGCGCGCTTCTCGCTGCTGGCAGCAGAAAACGGTTCGGGCGACTCGTCCAGCACGCGCCGCGCGTGTTCGGGCGTCAGTATGACCGCCTGCTTGCGGATCGGCAGTGGCAGCATCAGCGGGCCGCTGCCATATTTGTTGCGCAGCTTTTGCATGCGCCCGATCGCGCGCCGGTCGAGCTCCAGCCGTTCGGCCAGCGCTACCACGGCCGGGCGACGGATAATCACGCCCTTGGCAAACGTCGGGGCCAGCACGTCCACGGCCAAAGCCAGCGTGTCGAGCACGCCGGCGGTCGGCAGCTCGCCCTCGCGGGTGCCTGGGGCGCCGCGCGAGCGCGTCATCAATCTGGTGGCGACCAGGCCGCCCGCCAGGCCAAGGGCGCCTGCGAGCAGCAGGTTGCGATTGCGTTTGTTCATCTCAGCATCTCTTTCAAAACAGCGTGTTAATCGGCGCTCTCCGGCTCCGGTCCGCGCGTCTTGCCCGTCGGCGGCTTGAGCTTGACCACCCGGCCGCTACGCGCCGACTCATAGATCGCATCCATGATGCGCTGGTCCTGCAACCCCTCCTCGCCCGGCGTGTGCACGTCCTTGTTTTGCTGGATGCAGCTGGCGAAGTGGTCGATCATCAGCGTGAACTGGTTGGTCTTGCCGGCCGGGATCTCGGTGGTCTGGTCCTTGCCGTCGACCACGCGCGTGATCCGCAGCTTGTTGCCGTGATAGGCGTAGGCAGGATCCATGTCGGCCCACGCTTCAAATCCATTCAGGCGGAACATCTGCGACTTGTGCGCCGAATAGCTGGTGCTGCAGGTGGCCGAAAAGCCGCTGGGAAAGCGCAGGACGAACTGGCACGATTCTTCGACTTCGCGAAAGCGCGCATCGCCTGGCGTCGACCAGATGCTGCCGAATACCTCGGTCGGTTCTTCGCCGCTGAGAAAGCGCGCGGCATTGATGCAATAGATGCCGATGTCCGGCAGCGCGCCGCCGCCCGCCATCGCCTTCTTGAGGCGCCAGTGCTGCGGGTCGCCCATATTCTGCGAGTTGACCGAGTTAAATTCCTTCAGCGCGCCCAGCTTTTTGTCGCGGACCATTTTGATCAAC
Source organism: Massilia aurea (assembly GCF_024753205.1). Classification (GTDB taxonomy): domain Bacteria; phylum Pseudomonadota; class Gammaproteobacteria; order Burkholderiales; family Burkholderiaceae_D; genus Telluria; species Telluria aurea. Next base: position 1,092,033 of record NZ_JANUGZ010000001.1, read on the forward strand.
GTGCGATCGAGCGCTTCGTACTGGCTGCGGTAGGCGATCATCAGCTGGCGCCCGGCCTTGCGGCAAGCATCGATCATCTGACGGCACTCGGCGGCGCTGTTGGCCATCGGCTTTTCGCACAGCACGTGCTTGCCGGCACGCGCTGCGCGCACGGTGTACTCCAGATGCAGATGGTTGGGCAGCGCGATGTAGACGCTTTTCACGTCGGCCATCTGGGCCAGCTTGTCGTAGTCCTTGTAGTCGAGCACTGCGCTCTCGGGGATGTTGTACTGGCGGGCGACCTTCAGCCCTTTGTCACGGTCCCCTGTGACCAGCGCCACGACTTTTGCATGCTTGCTTCGCTGGAAGGCCGGCAGCATCTCGTCGATGGCGATGCGGCCCAAGCCGACCACGGCGACGCCTATGCGCTCATCCCACGAATCGCCCGGCGGCTCGGTCTTCTCGGGCTTTTCGGACTTGTCGAAGATGGGCGGAAAGCTGACCCGGTTCTGTTCGCTGGCCGCGGCCTGCAGCGCTGGCGTGGACAGGGCGGCCATGGTACCGACATAGCGCAGAAAATCGCGGCGCGGCGGCTGATCGTGCTTCATGAGGATTCCTTTCGCGTAGAGGGAATGGATCCTCGCATGCGATTCGGAACAGCAGCGCTCGCTTGCCGGGAAGAAAACCGAGCGCAGCTGGATGAGCGTTGTCAGCGCACACCGGCGTCAGTTATCGGGTGGCGCGCCCACGATCAATATTTTTTGCAATGTCGCTTCCAGTGACAGCAGTGAAAATGGTTTTTGAATGAACGCGTCGATTGGCGGCGCAGAATATTCGGGCAGCTCGACCGCCGCGGCCATGATCACTTTCAAATGAGGCTGGATCTTCTTTGCATCGATCGCATAGCTCGGCTCGCCAAGCAATGTAGCGCCCGGGCTGATCATCATTGCGTCAAACACCATCACCTCAAGCATTTTGAGGCCTCGTATGGGTGACGATGCACCCAGGCCCGAGTGGCCCAGTGCCTTCAGCAGATCGAGAATGGTCTCGCGCATGAGAAGGTCTCGTTCAACGATCAAGACATAGCATCGCATGAATCGGCTTTCTTGATGAGTTGTGGTCGAGCTTACTCTCATGGCGCGCAAAAAACGGTCGATCTCAGAATATAAGCAAGTTTTCCTTTCTGGCCGCATCATGCGGCCGGCAATAACCCGCGTCGTGTGCGATACCCGCTGCGCGCCCGTCCGCCTCGATGGTCACGGTCACCGTGAACTGATTACCCCATTGCAGCTTGTAATAGCTGGCCCTGGGCCAGGATGGAGGTGCAAAGTCAAGGACGATGCGTGCGGCGGTGATGTCCGCGAACGGGATACGCGAGCACTCCGCCAGCGTTGCAAGGAGCCGGCAATAGCGCTCGAACACATCTGAACATTGTGCAGACGAAGGCTGCGTGGATGACGTCAGCAAGTCCAGTACGACTGTGGTCTGGCCATGCTGATCGGCCAGTGAACGCAGTTTGCCAATCGCCCAATGGCCATCCAGGTCATTGTTCCGGCTAATGAATGAACCGCACAAACCATTGGCGATATTCGTCAGGCGTTTCTTTGCTGGCATCCGTGCACCCTCTCAGTTGGATCGAAGGGGCGTCAGCCCCTGATCAGTTATGAATGTACTTGGTGTACACGTCGCTGAAATCGCGCTTGGTGTAGGTATCGAGCATCGCGGTATTCAACGCCGTCAGCAATTCGTCAAATTGACTCACGAGTCCACCGGCACCCGGCGCGATGTTGAGCTTGTGCACCGATGCAGTGGCGTCCAGCGTGCGCAGCGCGTTATTGCGGCATACCGCATCGCGTTGCTGCTGCTTGCCGATCGAGATCAAGGCTTTATAAATGTCCTTGAGCTGTTCGATGAACGCTTTCTTGACGTCGATGGAGAACGCCGTGTCGTCCAGATTGAATTTGAGCTCGATATCCATATCCAGCGTGCCGGCTGTTTCGATGGTCACGTCGGTAATCTGGTGCGACGCGTAATCGTAGCGCTTGATCGCGCGCTTCGACGAAATGGCCGAGTCGCCATCCACATGAATCAGGCCAAGATTGGTAAAGCAGTATTCGTCTTTCTTGCTTTTGATGAGAAAGAAGATCTGCTCGCCGTCTTCGGTGAACAGGTAGTCATCCGCATCGACATTGCCGTAGTCGGCCGGGCCGACAATGACGCCGATATCGCTGATGCCGAGTGCTTCTGCCGCCATACGCTTGAACATGATCGCCTTCCTGAGTGGTGAGAAAAAAAAAGATACATTACCACCGTTTATTCGGGCACCCCGAGAATCACACTCGACGCCTTGAACAAGGCGGTTGCAGCCAGCCCTTCCGCCAGCCCCAGCGTATCGACACTCTCGCTGGTCACGGTCGCGGCGACCGTGCCGCCACCGCCCAGTGCAATCACGACCTCGGCATTAACGGCACCGCGTGTCAGGCGCGCGACGGTACCGGCCAGCTGGTTGCGCGCCGACAGCCGCACGCCCTCGCCGGCCATCATGACGATCACCGAGGATGACTTGATCAGTGCAAACACTTGCCGGCCCGGCGCCAGCGCCAGGTTGTCGGTGCTCTCGCGCGTGACGATCGCGACGATCTTCTGCCCGCCGGCGATGGCAAGTTCGATCTCGTCATTGACCGCGCCCGGTACCACGCGCGTGACCGTGCCAAAGAACTGATTACGTGCGCTCGTTCGCATCTTGAACCTCGTGAATAGGGCGACATCGTCGGCCACGCCCTCTGCCTGCCGATTGAGCCGTTCCAGAAAATCATGGTGCAGTTGCTCGACCATGGTGAAGTTCTCGACCAGTTGCGCGCCGCGCGCCGTCAGCCGCGTGCCGCCACCGCCCTTGCCGCCCGTCGAGCGCTGCACGAGCGGTTCGCCGGCCAGGTTGTTCATCGTGTCGATCGCTTCCCACGCCGCCTTGTAGCTCAAGCCGACCTGTTTTGCGGCCGCCGTAATCGATCCGCATTGCGCAAGCGCCGCCAGCAAGCCGACCCGGTTCGTGCCGCCGAGCTGCTCGCCACCGACCGTCATCCAGACGGTGCCCTCGAGAGCGATGTGCCTGTCATCCATGTGCGCTCCAGAATCCGTTATATACTTGCGACTATAGCGCTTTTTACGACTCGAGGACGACATGAAATTCTTTGCCAGTGTGCTTGCCGTGGTGACCTGCCTGGGAACGGCCCATGCTGGCGAAGTCCAGGTGGCGGTGGCCGCCAATTTCGCCGGCCCGATGGAAAAGCTGGCCTCGCAATTCCAGAAGGACACGGGCCACAAGGCCGTCGTCGCCAGTGGCGCCACCGGCAAATTCTATGCGCAGATCCGCAACGGCGCGCCGTTCGAGGTGCTGCTGTCGGCCGATGATGAAACGCCGGCGCGGCTGGAAGCCGAAGGCCAGGTCGTCGCCAAGAGCCGCTTCACCTACGCGGTCGGGCGCCTCGTGCTGTGGTCGGCCAAGGCCAACTACGTCGATGCGGGCGGCGCCGTGCTCAAGACGGGCGACTTCACGCACCTGGCCATCGCCAACCCAAAGACGGCCCCGTACGGCGCGGCGGCAGTCGCCGTCATCGACAAGCTGGACTTGACCGCGCGCCTGCAACCACGCCTGGTCCAGGGCGAAAACATCGCGCAAGCCTTCCAGTTCGCCAGCACGGGCAACGCCGAACTGGGCTTCGTGGCGCAGGCGCAGGTCTGGCGCGATGGTAAATTCACGGCCGGCTCGGGCTGGATCGTCCCCGCGGCGATGCATGCGCCGATCCGCCAGGATGCCGCGCTGCTGACCCGCGGCGCGAAGAACCCGGCCGCGCAGGCGCTGCTGGATTATCTGCGCAGCGACAAGGCCAAAGCGCTGATCCGCGCCTACGGCTACGAAGTCTAGGCACATGCTGGACGCGTCCGACTTCGCCGCGATCTGGCTGACGCTCAAGCTTGCGACCCTCGTCACGCTGCTGTTGCTGCTGTTTGGCACGCCGCTGGCATGGTGGCTGGCGCGCACCCGCTCGCGCGCCAAGCGCGTCGTCGGCGCGCTCGTCGCCCTGCCCCTCGTGCTGCCCCCGACCGTGATCGGCTTCTACCTGCTGCTGGCGATGGGGCCGAACGGCCCGCTCGGGCAGCTCACCGGCGCGCTGGGCCTGGGTACGCTTGCCTTCACCTTCACGGGCCTCGTGATCGCGTCGGTGTTTTATTCGCTGCCCTTCGTCGTGCAGCCCCTGCAGAATGCTTTCGAAGCCATTGGTGAACGCCCGCTCGAAGTGGCCGCCACGCTGCGCGCCGGGCCATGGGACACCTTCTGGTCGGTGGTCGTGCCGCTGGCGCGCCCCGGCTTCGTCACCGGTGCGATCCTGGGCTTTGCGCACACGATCGGCGAATTTGGGGTCGTGCTCATGATCGGCGGGAACATCCCCGACAAGACGCGCGTTGTTTCCACCCAAATCTACGATCACGTCGAAGCGATGGAGTATGCGCAGGCCCACTGGCTGGCCGGCGGCATGCTGGTGTTCAGCTTTGTCGTGCTGCTCACCTTGTACACGCTGTATCCGCAGTCGATGCGGGGGACGCAGCGATGACGCCCATCTCGCTCGCATGCCGGATCGACCGCGGCGCGTTCAATCTCGATGTCGACCTGGCCCTGCCCGGGCGCGGCGTGACCGCGCTGTTCGGGCACTCGGGCTCCGGCAAGACCACGCTATTGCGCGTGCTGGCGGGCCTGGAGCGCGTGGCCGGCGCCCGCGTCGCGCTGGGCGACGAGGTGTGGCAGGACGACGCGCGCAAGGTGTTCGTGCCGACCCACGAACGCGGCATCGGCTATGTGTTCCAGGAAGCGAGCCTGTTCCCGCACCTCTCCGTGCGCGCCAATCTCGAGTTTGGACGCAAGCGCCTCAAGCCCGCCGAGCGCCGCTTCGACCTGATGGCGGTGGCCGAGCTGCTCGGCATCGAACGGCTGCTCGATGCCAGCCCCGCCACGCTATCAGGCGGCGAGCGCCAGCGCGCGGCCATTGCGCGCACGCTGCTCGCCTCCCCCCGCCTGCTGTTGATGGACGAGCCGCTCGCTGCGCTCGACATGCGGCGCAAACTCGAAATCCTGCCCTACCTCGAACGCCTGCACGACGAACTGGCGTTGCCGGTCGTGTATGTCAGCCACGCGGCCGACGAAGTGGCGCGCCTGGCCGATCATCTGGTGGTGCTGGAAGAAGGCCGGGTGCTGGCCAGCGGCCCGTTGGCCGCGACGCTCGCGCGGCTGGACCTGGCGGCAAATTTTCAGGACGACGCCGGCGTGATGATCGAGACCACGCTGCAAGCGCACGATGACGATGGCCTGTCGCACCTGGCATTTGCCGGCGGCGTGCTGCTGGTGGGCCAGCGTAACGCCGCCGTCGGCACCCGCGTACGCTGCCGCATTCACGCTCGCGATGTGAGCCTGGCGCTGGAACGGCCACGCGGCAGCAGCATCACGAACATCCTGCCGGCGCGGGTCGACGCCGTGGGTCCGAGCGGGACGCCTGGCCAGGTGCTGGTGCGCCTGCTGGTTGGTGACACGGCGCTGCTGGCGCGGATCACGGAGCGTTCGCGGCGCGAACTGGCGATCGCGCCGGGATGCGCGCTGTGGGCGCAGGTGAAGGCCGTGGCGCTGCTGGCCTGAACCTGAACCGGGTTAGCCCCGGAGCGCCGCTTCCAGATCCGACAACTCGGCCGGCTTGACCAGATGCGCATCGAACCCGGCCTCGTGCGCGCGGCGGCGGTCTTCCGGCGAGCCGTAGCCCGTATGCGCCACGAGGCGGATATGCGCCAGTTGCGGATTGCTCTTGATGCGGCGCGCGACCTGATAACCATCCACGCCCGGCAAGCCGATATCGAGCACGATCACGTGCGGCTCGTGGCGCGCGGCCAGCTCTTCGATCTCGTTGGCGTCGGCCGTGGTATGCGCCTCGTAGCCCATCTCGGCCAGCAGGAAGCCCATCATCTCCATCGCATCGACGTTGTCGTCCACCAGCAGCACGCGCATGCCGCCGCTCTGCGACTCGGGGGTTGGTTGCGTTGCCGCCGCATCGTCCGCGCCGGCCCCGACATGCAGCAGCGGCAGGTCGACGGTGAACGTGCTGCCAAGGCCGATGCCGTCGCTGGTGGCCGACAGGTGGCCGCCATGCAGTTCGAGCAGGTGCGACACCAGCGACAGGCCGATGCCCAGGCCTTCCGGCGCGCGGTCGGGCGGCACCTCGACCTGGGTGAACATGCCGAAGATGCGCGGCAGGTTGTCCTTGGCGATGCCGATGCCGTTGTCGCGCACCGAAATGCACACGCGCGCACTGTCGGTAACGCGCACGGCCAGGTGGATTTCGCCACCGGTGGGCGTGAACTTGGCGGCGTTGTGCAGCAGGTTGCCGACCGACTGGGCCAGGCGCACCGGGTCGCCCGAGACCCAGATCTGGTGGTCCGGCTGCTCGACGCTCAGGTGGTGCCCGCGCGCGTTGATCAAAGGCGCGGCCGTCTCGATGGCCTGGGCGATCACGCCGTTGATGTCGACTTCTTCATTGCGCAGCACGATTTTTCCTTCGGAGATGCGGGCCACGTCCAGCAGGTCGTCGACCAGGTGCGCCAGGTGATCGACCTGGCGCGTGATCACGTCGCGTGCATGCGCCTGGCGCTCGGCCGCCCCTTCGCCGATGGCGCCCAGCAGCGCGGCCGCGTTGCGGATCGGGCTCAGGGGATTGCGCAGCTCGTGCGCCAGCGTCGCCAGAAACTGGTTCTTGTTGCTGTCGGCGGCGCGCAGCAGCGCCTCCATTTCGCGCCGGCCCGTGATGTCGCTGGTGACGCGCGCCACCCGCACCACCTGGCCGCGCGCATCGCGCACCGGGAACACGCGGTCGCGTACCCAGCGCACCTGGCCGTCGGCGCCGGCGATGCGGAACTCGTCGTCATAGTGGGCTTCAAATGCCACGCGCTCCCAGCGCGCGGCCATGCGCGCGCGGTCGTCCTGGTGCACGGCGGCGAGCCAGTCATCGGGCTGCTGGCCCAGCGCTTCGGCGCTGCGGCCCCACACGGTGGCATACGCCGGGCTGACATACACCACCTCACGCGCCGGCACCGAGAACATCCAGAACACGTCGTCGATATTGTCGGTCAGCTGGCGGAAGCGTTCTTCGCTGTCACGCAGGTCGACCTGGATCTGACGCATGCGCAGCAGCGCGTTGACGTTGGCGATCAGTTCATCGGCCTCGATCGGCGCGGCCAGGTAGTTGTCAGCGCCGCCTTCCAGGCCGCGGATCTTGTCGGCGCGGCCCGTCAGCGCGGCCGATGTCTGCAGCACCAGCACCGTGCTGCTGTCCGATTCGGCCTTGATGCGGCGGCACACTTCGATGCCGTTGATGTCGGGCAGCTTCACGTCCAGCAGCACCAGCGCGGGCAATGTGTTGCGCACGATTTCCAGCGCGTCCGTGCCGTTGGCCGCTTCCAGCACCTCGAAGCCGGCGCTTTGCAGGATGCGGGTCTTGGCGTAGCGGGCGCCGTCGTTGTCGTCAACGTTGAGAATCTGGGTCGGATGGGAGTTCATGATCCTGTGGTGTCAAATGCTGATGGCGTCGGCGCCAGGCTGCGCGGCAGGGTCAGCGTGAAGGTCGAACCGACACCGACGGTGCTGGCCACGTCGACGCGCCCGCCAAGCAGCTCGGCCAGCTTGCGGCACAGGGGCAGACCGAGACCGGTGCCCTTGCTGCGCCGTTGCAGCGGATGCTCGATCTGGCTGAATTCTTCAAAAATGAGTTGCAGGTTCTCGTGGCTGATGCCGATGCCGGTATCGGCCACGGCAAAGGCGATCGTGTCTGCCTCGGGATCATGCGCGGCAAACACCAGCACCGAGCCCTGCTCGGTGAATTTCAGCGCGTTTGAAATGAAGTTGCGCAGGATCTGCGAAATCTTGCCTTCGTCGGAATACAGAGGCTCGGTCACGCCGGACGGTTCGAACACCAGTTCGACGCGCGCCTCGTCCACCAGCGGACGCAGCATCCCCTTGAGCGCGCGGAACAGGTTCTCGACCACGACCGGCTCGACCTCTACCCGCACCCGCCCCGCTTCGATCTTGGCCAGGTCGAGCAGGTCATTCACCAGCTCGGACAAATCGTTGGCCGCGGTGGCGATGAAGCTCACCTGGCGCTCCTGCTCTTCGGTCAGATCGCCATCCATCCGGTTGAGCAGCAACTGGGCCAGCGCGCGGATCGACGACAGCGGCGTGCGCAGTTCGTGGCTCGTGTTGGACAGGAAGCGCGACTTCATTTCGTCGGCGCGGCGCAGGCGCTCGGCCTTGTCCTCGATCTCGGCGTACAGCGCCACGATGCCGCGGTTGGTGTCCTCCAGCTCGCGCGTGAGCGACATCAGGTCTTCCTGACGTTCGCGCAGCTCGGCCAGTGTCGACAGCAGCTCCTGGTTCTGCATCTGCAGCTCGTGCAGGGGGCTGGCGTCCGGGCTGTCGGCCAGGCGCGCGCCGATTTCAGCCAGCCGCGCCGGCGTGATGCGCTCGTGCGCCGGCAGCGCCTTGCGCACCGTGACATTGGCCGCGCCGGTTTCACCGGGGTCGACTTCGCACGCGTCCATCAGGCGATGGGCGGTAATGATCGCCAGTTCGCGCAGCGACTCGGGGCCTATTTCGCCGAACGTGGCGTCGCCCGCACGGCCGTTGCGCGGCCGCCCGGCGCTGACCAGCACTTCGAGATGCTGGCGCCCGTCGCGTTCGCACAGCTGGAACACGGCGCGCCCGCCGGGGCCCTGGTAGCTGGCGCCGCGCGCCACTTCGGACACCGCCGTGCCGACCCGCACCTGGTCCTGCTGCGACAATCCCAGCATGGCCGAGATCTGGCGCGCACGCTGGCGCACCAGCACCACATCCTGCTCGCTGTCCAGGCCAACGCTGAGGATGCGCAGGGATGTCATGCGAGGCCCGCTGCCCGGCGCACGACGACGACCATGGCGTCGTCGCGCCCACGAATGAAGTCGCGCATCAGCACGGCGGCGATCAGCGCCGGCGCGCGCCCGTGCAGGCCCGGATACTTGTGCAGATCCCACTGGGTCTGGATACCGTCCGAGCACAGGATGCACAGTGCCCCGGGCGGAAACGGCACCGAAAACTCCTGCACCTTGCGCATATTGGCGCCGACGATGCCGTTGTGCGAGACCAACGCGCGCCGGTCGTCATCGATCACGACGCCAGCAATATTGCCCACACCGGCGAAACTCAGTTCATCCTTGTAGAAGTCGACGCGCGCCGCCGCCAGCGCGGCGCCGCGTGTGCCGCGCAATGCTTCGTGCGCCACGTGCACCATCTCGCCGGCGCCGACCGGGCCGCGCTCGGCCAGCGCATCGATCGCCGCATTCGTGGCGGCCGCCGCATTCGGGCCGTGGCCCAGGCCATCGCACGCCAGGATGGTCGCGCCGTCGTCGCCGCACGAGACGGCCCAGCCGTCGCCGCATTCGTCTTCGCCGGCAATCGGCGCCCACAGCGCGCCCACTTCCACACCGCTGGGGTGCGGGGCCGGCTCGTCGCGCCACAGACGCATGAAGAACGCGGTGCCTTCGTCGCGCCGTGTGTAGACGTCGAATTCGTCGGACAGGCGCAGCAGCGCGCCCAGGCCGGTGCCGGCGGTGCCGGCGCTCGAGACGCCATCGAGCAGGCAGTTGTCGATGTCGGCGATACCGGGGCCCTTGTCGAGCGCCAGCACGTCCACGCCGATGCCGGCCGGCGACTGCGCCGGCCCGACGTGCATCGCACCTTCGCCGGCGTGCTTGAGGATATTGGTGGCCGCTTCGGTGATGATCAGGGCCAGCTGGCCGGCCTTGACTTCATTAAAGCCCAGCGAGTCGGCCACCTTCTGGCCGGCGCGGCGCACGGCCGCGACATCGCTGGCATGGGTGAGGTTGAAGACGAAGTGCGACGACTGAGAACTGATCAGCGTTTCCATTTGATAATCAGCACCGCGGTGCCCTCCTTCGGACGGCTGTCGATGTCGAATTCGTCGACCAGCCGCTTGGAGCCGCCCAGGCCGAGGCCCAGGCCGCCGCCAGTGGTGAAACCGTCACGCAGTGCGCTCTCGATATTCGGGATGCCCTGGCCGGCGTCGACGAACAACAGCCCGACGCCAAGGCGCGCGCCGTCGTCGAAGGCATCGAGATGCACCTCGCCGCCGCCGCCGTATTTGATGGTATTGCGTGCGAGTTCACTGGCCGCCGTCACCAGCTTGGTCTGGTCGACCAGCGAGAGACCGATCGCCACTGCGCGTTCGCGCACCTGCTTGCGCACGCCCACCACGTCTTCATCCGAGCGCAGGCGCAAGGTCACGCGGCCGGTACGCTGCGCGCGGCGATGCTCCAGCAACGGTGTCTCGAACAGCACCGTCTGGGTTTGCGCGTCGACCATTATCGATAGCTCTTTCCGAGCAGGGCCATGCCCTTCTCGACATTGAGCGCCGTCTGAACGCCATGCAGAGTCAATCCGAGTTCGACGAGCGTGATCGCCACTGCCGGCTGCATGCCCACCACCACGGTGCGTGCATCGAGCACGCGCGCCATGGCGGCGGTATTGCTGATCATGCGGCCGATGAAAGAGTCGACCAGGTCGAGCGCCGAGATGTCGATCAGGACACCCTTGGCGCTGTCGCTGACGATGCGCTGGGTCAGGTCGTCCTGCAGCTGCATCGCCAGGCGGTCATGCATGTCGACCTGGATCGTCACCAGCAACAGGTCGCCCATGCGCAGGATCGGGATACGTTCCATAGTACTCGCCTCAGGCTGCGTTCTTGATCATGATCGACGCGCCGGTGCGCTCGAGCGCGACCAGGAAGGCGTCGGCCAGCGTGGCCTTGGTGATCACGTCTTCCAGGTTCACGCCCAGGTGCACGATGGTTTGCGCGATCTGTGGCCGGATGCCGCTGATGATGCAGTCGGCGCCCATCAGGCGCGCGGCCGCGATGGTTTTCATCAGGTGCTGGGCGACGAGCGTGTCGACGGTCGGCACACCGGTGATGTCGATGATGGCGATGATGGCGCCCGTGTCGACGATCTTTTGCAGGATGTTTTCCATCACCACCTGGGTGCGGGCCGAATCGAGGGTGCCGATCAGCGGCAGCGCCAAGATGCCGTTCCACAGCTTGACCACAGGCGTGGACAGCTCGAGCAGTTCCTGCTGCTGGCGCACGATGATCTGGTCCTTGGTCTTCTGAAACACTTCGATCGTGTACAGGCCCAGCTTGTCGATCAGCGTGTTGACGGTCCACGAAGCGATCGCCAGGCCATCGGCATCGGTCTCGAACACGTCGCGCAGGCGCGCGAACAGCGGCTGCTTGAGCGAGAACACGAGCGTTGCCGTTTCGGCCGGGGTGGAGCCAGCCTTGGCGCGGGTGGCCGAGATTTCGCTGAGCAGGTCACGCACTTCGTCCCACGAACGGTGCTCGATGTTCTCGAGTTCACCGCTGCGGGTCGCGACAGCGAACGCTTTGAGCAGCTGCTGGCAATGGGCGCGCAACTGCTCGCGCGCCGCGCCGCTGCTGCGCACCGTGATCGACTCCAGCTGGGCGAGCCATTCTGCGCCAATACCCGATTCTTCTGCAAGAATCGCCTGGCTGATCCGGTCCGCATATTCGTTCATGCTCATCTGTCGTGTCCTCAAATATTAGGTGGCGCCGCACAATATCCCGCTCATTCCGGGCTGCTGTGGCAGAGTGCTGGTAAAAATCCAACTATACCATTTCCGATGTAGACAATCCTCCTTGTTCTGTTGGCTAGAGGATATTTTTGCGCACCCCGCGCACTCTTGCGCGATGGGCCCATTCATACAGCACAGGCAGCAATAACAGGGTCAGCACGGTCGACGACAACACCCCGCCGATGACCACCGTGGCGAGCGGGCGCTGGACCTCGGCGCCGGTGCCCGTCGCCAGCGCCATCGGCACGAAGCCCAGCGACGCCACCAGCGCCGTCATCAGCACCGGCCGCAGGCGCGCCAGGGCGCCATCGCGCACTGCCTCGGGTAGCGCCACCCCCTCCTCGCGCAGGCTGCGGATGAACGCGATCAGCACCAGGCCATTGAGCACCGCCACACCGGAGAGCGCGATGAAGCCCACCGCCGCCGACATCGACAGCGGGATGCCGCGCGCCCACAGCGCGGCCACGCCGCCGGCCAGCGCGAACGGAATGCCGGTGAACACCAGCAGGCCATCGCGCAGGTTGTTGAAGACCAGGTACAGCAGCACGAACACCAGCAGCAGCGAGGCCGGCACGATCAGGCGCAGACGCTCGGCGGCGGCTGTCAGGTTCTCGAACTGGCCGCCCCAGGCCGTCCAGTAGCCGGGCGCAATGCGAACATCTTGCGCGATACGCGCCTGCGCCGCCGCGACGAACGAGCCGATGTCGCGCCCGCGCACGTTGGCGGTGATGACCACGCGGCGCTTGCCCTCTTCGCGACTGAGCTGGTTCGGGCCCGGTGCGACGTCGAAGGTCGCGATTTCACCCAGCGTGATGAAGCTGTGCCCGCCCTCCTTCGTGCCAGGCAAGGCCACCGGCAGCCGGCGCAGCGCGTCGATGTCGGAGCGCCTGTCTTCCGGCAGGCGCACGACGATGTCGAAGCGGCGGTCACCTTCGAACAGCGTGCCGGCCACGCGCCCGGCGGTGGCGGTCGCGATCATTTCCTGCACGTCACCGATGTTCAGGCCCATGCGCGCGGCGCGCTCGCGGTCGACCCGGATCTGCAGGATCGGCAGGCCGGACGTCGCCTCGACCTGCACCTCGGCGGCGCCAGGCACCGTGCGCAGGCTGGCCGCAATCTGGCCGGCGGTCGCTTCCAGCACCGCCAGGTCGTCGCCGAACAGCTTGACGGCGACGTCGCTGCGCACGCCCGAAATCAGCTCGTTCACGCGCAGCTGGATCGGCTGGCTGAATTCGTAGCTGTTGCCGGGCAGGCGTTCGAGCGCCGTGCGGATCGCCTCTTGCACAGCGGCGCGCGAACGCCTCGGCTTGGGCCACGCGGATTCGGGCTTGAAGATGATGAAGCTGTCGGCCACGCTGGGCGGCATCGGGTCGGACGCGATTTCGGCTGTGCCGATGCGCGCAAACACGCGCGCGATCTCGGGCACCTCGCGCATCAGCGTCGTCTCGATCTGCTGCTGCATCCTGACCGACTGGGTCAGGCTCGTGCCCGGCACACGCACCGTCAGCACGGCCATGTCGCCCTCGTCGAGATTCGGTGCGAATTCGGTGCCCAGGCGCGTGGCCATCAGCACCGCCAGCGCGATCACCAGGCCAGCAAACACCAGCACCACGGCGCGGTTGGCCAGCGCGTAATCGAGTGCGGGCGCGTACCAGCGGCGCGCGGCCAGCATGACGCGGCTGTCCTTTTCGTCGACCTTGCGGCCGATGAACAGCGCCACGGCGGCCGGCACGAACGTCACCGACAGGATCATCGCGCCCAGCAGCGCGAACACCACCGTGAACGCCATCGGGTGGAACATCTTGCCCTCGATGCCGGTGAGCGCAAAGATCGGCAGATACACGATCATGATGATCAACTGGCCATAGATCAGGGGCCGCCTGGCTTCGCGCGCGGCGGCGAAGACTTCGGCAAAGCGCTCTTCGCGGCTCAGGAGGCGCCCGAGCCGGTGCTGGGCGCCAGCCAGCCGGCGCACGCAGTTCTCGACGATGACGACGGCGCCGTCGACGATGATGCCGAAATCGAGCGCACCGAGGCTGAGCAGATTGGCGCTGACGCCGCCGGCCACCATGCCGGAGAACGTAAACAGCATCGCCAGCGGAATCACCAGCGCGGTCAGCAACGCCGCGCGCAGATTACCCAGAAAGAAAAACAGCACGGCGATGACGAGGATCGCGCCCTCGACGAGGTTCTTGCGCACGGTGGCAATCGCCTTCTCGACCAGCACCGTGCGGTCATACACGGTGACCGCCTTGACGCCCTTCGGCAGACTGCGGTTGATCTCGAGCATGCGCGCGTCGACCGCCTGCGCCACCTTGCGGCTGTTCTCGCCGATCAGCATGACGACGGTGCCCAGCACCACCTCGACGCCGTTCTCCGTCGCCGCGCCAGTGCGCAGCTCGCGCCCGATGCCCACTTCGGCGACATCGCGCACGCGCACGGGAATCCCGTTGACGCTGGTGACGACGATATTGCCGATGTCATCGATCGACGCGGCCTGGCCCGGTGCGCGCACCAGGTACTGCTCGCCCTCGCGCTCGATGTAGCCGGCGCCGACATTGCTGTTGTTGCGCTCGAGCGCATGCACGATGTCGATCAGTTCCAGCCCGTACGACGACAGCGTGGCCGTGTTCGGGGCCACCAGGTATTCCTTGTCGAAGCCGCCGATGGAATTGATGTCGGTCACGCCCGGCACCGTGCGCAGTTGCGGCTTGATGATCCAGTCCTGGATCTCGCGCAGGTCGGTCGGCGTGTAGGGCGTGCCATCGGGCTTTTTCGCCCCCGGCTCGCTCTCGACGGTCCACTGGTAGATTTCACTCAGGCCCGTGGCGATCGGGCCCAGCGCCGGCACCACGCCGGCCGGCAGATTCTCGCGCGCATCCTGCAGGCGCTGGCTCACGAGCTGGCGCGCAAAGTGGATGTCGGTGCCCTCGTCGAACACCACCGTCACCTGCGACAGGCCGTAGCGCGACAGCGAGCGGTAGGTTTCCAGGTGCGGCAGACCGGCCAGCACCGCCTCGACCGGGTAGGTGATGCGCTGCTCGACCTCGAGCGGCGAGTAGCCTGGCACTGCCGTGTTGATCTGCACCTGGACGTTGGTCACGTCGGGCACGGCGTCGATCGGCAGGCGGCCGTAGTTGTAGATGCCGATGGCGGCCATCGCCAGCACGGCCAGCAGCACGAGCCAGCGCCGTTCGATACTGAGCGCAATGAGGCGGTCGAACCAGGTGGAAGCTTGCAGGTCAGTGTTCATGGCTGGCCTCACCCTTGCCCTGTTCGGCTTTGATCGTGAAGCTGCCGCTGGCGGCGTAGGTGTCGCCGGGATTCAGGCCGGCCGTGATCTCGATGAAGCGGCCGTCCGCACGCCCGGTGCTGACAGGCTGCGCGATGAAGCCTTCCTTGACGCGCTTGTAGACCACCTGCCGGGTATCGACGGTCTGGATCGCTTCGCGCGCGACGGCCACCGGCACGTCGCTCGAACCAGTGACGATGTCGACGTTTACGGCCAGGCCTGGCCGCCACGCAGCGCCCGGATTGGCCAGCACCACGCGCGCCTTGGCCGAACGCGACGCCTCGCCCACCAGCGAACTGACAAAACTCACTTTGCCGGGCGCCGTCGTATCCGAGGCAATCGACCGGATCACGGCGCTCGTGCCGACGCGCACGATGTCCAGGTCGCGCGCTGGCACCACCACATCGGCCCATACGGTCGACAGATCGGTCAGCGTGAACACGCGCGTATCGGCGCCCACCACTTCGCCCAGCGTGATGTGCTTTTCGACGATGATGCCGTCGAACGGGGCGCGGATGGCGAGCAGGTTCGAGCCGCCGCCACCGGCGGCGCCCAGCGCCTGCAACTGCTGGCGCACGGTGTCGCGCGCGACTTCGGCCTCGACCAGTTCCTGCTCGGCTTTCAGCAGATCCTGGCGCGCCGTGATCTTTTCTTCCCACAGCGTGCGCTCGGTCGCAACAATCCTGCGCGCATAGTCGACGCGCTTTTGCGCCGCCGTCAGCGCGCCGCGCTGGCCGGCGATGTCGGCGCTGGCGATGCTGGCCAGTACCTGGTCTTTGCGCACCTGCTGTCCCAGGTCGGCGCTGACGTCGCGCACCGAGCCGGCCGCGCGCGGCGTCACGTGGGCGGTGCGGTCTTCGTTCAGCGCAATCTGGCCCGGCATGCGGATGAAGGTGTCCAGGTGCTTCGGGCCAGCTGTGGCAACCGTGATGCCGGCCACGGTGATCTGGTTCGGCGTGAAGTGAATGACGCCGTCGTCGGCGTGCGCCCCTTCTTTTTCTTCGGCGTGCTCGCCCTGTTCGGCGTGTTCGTCATGCTCATCGCCTGCCGGCTGCGCGCGGTCGCGCAGCATGACAAAGGCGGCAAGCGCCAGCGCGATGGCCAGCATGATGACGATGATGCGGGTTTGCTGCTTGTTCATGGGTTCTCCTGCACGGCTGCTTGTCCCAGCAGGCGTGCGATATCGGCCTGCGCGCGATGGCTCTCGGCGACGGCATTGAGGTATTGGTAGGTGGATTGCGCCAGCACGCGCTGGGCGTCGAGCACGTCGATCAGGCCGAACTTGCCAAGCTCGAAGCCGCGGCTAGCAGCGCGCTGCGCGTCCTGCGCACCGGGCAGGATGTCGGTCGCGATCAGCGCGCATTCGGCCAGCGCTGTAGCAAGGCGCGCATGGGCCTGACCCAGTTCGGCGCGCAGGCGGGCAGCTTGCGCGGCCTGTTCGTCCTGCGCCTTGTCGACGCGGCGCAGCGCATCGAGGACGGCGCCGTCGTTGCGATTGAACAGCGGCAGCGGCACCGACAGGCCCAGCACGGTGCGGTTGCGGGCATCCGGCCCTTCGCGCTGGGCGCCGACGATCATGCTCACGTCCGGCGTGCGGCGCGCCTGTTCGAGCCGGGCCAGCGCCTGGCGGTGCTTCAGGTGTGCGCCGGCCTGGCGCATGCCGGGCGCGGCGTCCAGTTGCGCCAGCAAGCGGTCGAGCGGCAGCAGCACGGGCAGCGTGACGGTGTCCGGCTCGACGACCACGAGTCCGCGCGCGTCACCCGCCCATAGCGCTGCGAGCTGGATCCGCGAGGCTTCCAGCGCGCGCGCCGCCTGCAGCGCCTCGATGCGCGCTCCCCCCTGCGCCACGCGGGCGCGGGTCTGCTCGACGGGCGACAAGGTGCCGGCATCGACCCGCTTGCCAGCAGCCTCCAGCGCGCGGCCCGCGAGATGCACCAGTTCCTGCGACATGCGTTCGCGCGCCAGCGCAGCCACGACGTCGTGGAACGCAGCAATCACGTCAGCGCGCACGCGCGCCTGCTCGGCGTTCAGCGCCAGCGCCGCCAGCTGGCCTTCCTGGCGCGCCGCATCGATGCGCGCGGCCCGCTTGCCGCCCAGCTCCACCGGAATGGTCAACAGCGCGGTGGTCGTGCGGCTGTCGCCCCGCGTGCCCTCGCGCAGCAGCTCGAGTTCGGGATTCGGGCGCGCCCCGGCCTGGGCTAGTGAGCCCTGTTGCGCGGCGACCTCATGGCCGGCCGCGCGCAGCGTCGGGTTCAAACGCAGGGCCAGCGCGATGGCGGCGTCGAGCGTCAAGGGCTGCATGCTGGTTGAGATGGGCGCGGCATGGACTGCAGGTGGCAGGCCAATGGAGGCCAGCGCGCTGGCCAAGGCGAACGCCGCCAGCGGCGGTGTCAAACGGTGTTTCATGATGGTGCTCCGAACGGGTGAATGTCCGGCGAAGGCAATCGGGCGGCCGCGCGTGGCGGGCCGGCGATGGAGGTTCGCCGCGCTAGATGCGCAGCAGGCGGTCGGGTGGCGGAATCAGGTCGGGCACGTGCGAGACGTAGCGCCGTGTTTCGCCGCGCAGGTGCGGCGCCCCCTTGGGCAGGGGCAGATTGGGTTGTGACGACAGGACCGCACTGGCCGACAAGTGGTGGCAGGCGTCGCAGTCGTTGCAGGGGTCGGCCGGGCTGGCGTCGTCCTGGCTTGCAGCCGTGGATGACGACGTGGTCGACGAAGCATGCTTGTGGGTGTGGTGGCCCGGGTGCATCGTCTTTTCATTGTGCGTGCAATAGGCAGCACCCGCCGCCCAGGCGGCCTGGAAAGGCATGGCAAACAGCAGCAGGATGAGGAAAAGACGGCGCATTGGTGTATTAAATACCCTGTAGCCGCTGGAGGGTCAAGCACTATCGACGGCCCGGCGTCTGCCGTCCCGTTTTTGGCCCGCTTCCGGCTGGAAGACTTCCTGCAGCACATCGATGAACGCGCGCAATGCAGCAGGCACATGGCGGTGGCCGGGATAGTACAAGGCCAGCTCGCTCGACGGTGCGCACCACTCATGCAGCAGGGGCATCAGGCGGCCGGCGGCCAGATGGTCGCGTGCACTGGTGTCCGGCACGTAGGCGATGCCCTGGCCGGCCAGCGCCGCGTCGACCATCAGGCCGACCTGGTTCAGGATGAGCGTGCCTGGCACGTCGAGCGCCATCGCCTGGCCGTGGCGCGTGAACTCCCAGCGGTAGATCTTCCCGCTTTGCATGCGCATGCGGATGCAGCGGTGGCCGAGCAGGTCGTCCGGGACGACCGGGATACCATACTCTTTCAGGTAGGCGGGCGAGGCCATCGGCATGAAACGCACCGGCGCACCAAAGCGCGCCAGGTGCATGTCCTGCGGCACCGCTTCGGCCAGGCGCACGCCGGCATCGAAGCCGCCGGCGACGATGTCCACCAGGCCGTTGTCGACGAACAGGTCCAGCGAAACGGCCGGGTAGCGCGCCTGGAACACGGGAACCGCATGCTGAAGCAACCAGTGCGCGGTCGGCTCGGCCGTGTTGATGCGCAGCAGGCCGCCGGGCTGCTGACCGACACCGTTGACGGCCTCGCAGGCCGCGCCCAGTTCGCGCAGGACCGGCTCGATGCGGCGCAGGAACCCCTCGCCCGCCTCGGTCGGCGCGACGCTGCGCGTGGTGCGATGGAGCAGGCGCACGCCGAGCTTTTCTTCCATCACGCGCATCATGTGGCTCAGCGTCGATGGCGATACGCCCAGTTCATCGGCTGCCTTGCGAAAGCTACGGCGGTTGACAATGGCGACAAAGGCGCGCAGATCATCGAGGTCGGGCTGGGGCATTGTTGGCGATCCTTCACGAATGCATGCGAGATTCATCCGATGATAGCAGCAGAGTAGTTCGCTATCGTGGTGGCTCCATTTACCCTGACAGGAGAACAGCATGCAACGCACCTGGTTCATCACCGGCACGTCCAGCGGCTTTGGCCGCATCATGACCGAACAACTACTGGCGCGCGGCGACCGCGTCGCGGCCACATTGCGCACACCGTCGGCGCTCGCCGACCTGCAGGCGCGCTATCCGCAGCAGCTATGGGTGGCCCAACTGGACGTCACCGACGATGCGGCGATCGATGCCGTGCTGGCCCGCGCCTTCACCGAGCTGGGACGGATCGACGTCATCGTCAGCAATGCCGCCTACGGACTGTTCGGCGCGGCCGAAGAACTCACAGCCGCGCAGGTGCGGCGCCAGCTCGACACGAATCTGCTGGGCTCGATCCAGCTCATTCGCAGCGCCCTGCCCTGGCTGCGCAAGCAGGGCGGTGGCCGCGTGATCCAGGTGTCATCCGAGGGCGGGCAGATCGCCTACCCGAACTTCAGCGTGTATCACGCAACCAAATGGGGCATCGAAGGCTTTGTCGAAGCGGTCGCGCAAGAGGTCGCGCCGTTCGGCATCGAATTCACGCTGGCCGAGCCGGGGCCGACGCCCACCAATTTTGCCGCTGGAATGGATACTGCGCCGGCCATGGCGGACTACGACGCAACGCCATCGGGCGCGGTGCGGCGCGCGCTGGCCGACGGCAGCTTCAGGTTGAGCGGCGACCCGGTACAGATGGTGCGAACCATGATCGACTCGGCCGACCAGTCGCCGGCGCCGCGCCGCATCGCGCTGGGGTCGACTGCCTACCGGTCAATCCACGCAGCGCTGACGGACCGGTTAGCCAGGCTCGAAGCGCAACAGGACATCGCATTGAACGCGGACCTGAAAACGTAAAGGATGGGTTGGCCGCTTAATCCACCAGCAAGCTCGCGCGCGACTGCGGTACAGGCTGCGCACCGCTGCGCGCAGGCACCGGCACATCGAACTGATAATCGGCCGCCGCATGCACTTCCCAGCCGCCGTCACCCGTCAGCCACAGCACATGGGTATGGTGGCGCAGCACGCCGGCGCGGTGCGCGACGCTGACCAGCGTCGTGCCCTTGTCGCGCAGGCGCTTGTACAGCGACGACTCGTTGGCAGAGTCGAGCGCGCTGGTGGCTTCGTCCAGGATCACGATGGCTGGCTCGTGCACCAGCACGCGGCCGAACGCCAGGCGCTGCTGCTCGCCGATTGACAACAGCTTTTCCCAGTCGAGCGTGGCGTCCAGACCTCCGACGCGCTCGGCCAGATACGGCAGGTGCACCTGCTCGAGGATGGCGGTCAATTGCTCGTCGCTCAGCGACGTGCGGGTGCTTGGATAAATCAGCTGGCTGCGCAGCGTGCCCGGTTGCAGATACGGCTGCTGTGGCAAAAAGAAGAAATCCTCGCGCGGCGGATGATGAATCACCCCGCTGCCCTTGTGCCAGAGCCCGGCAATGGCGCGCAGCAGCGAGCTCTTGCCGCAGCCGCTGTCGCCGTTGATCAGCAGCGCGTCGCCCGGCCTCAGCGACAGTGTCAGATCCTTGATCAGCACGCGGTCGGATTGTGGCGGACACAAGGTCAGCGACTCGAGTGCAAGACGGTCGCCAGGGGTACGCGTGATGCGGGCCTGCACGTCGCACGGATTGCCAGCCGGCGGCTCGGGCATCACATGCATTGACAAGGTCTGCAGGCGGCCAATGCCGGCGACGAAACGGCTCAGGCTCTCGAAGTTGTCGACGATGACGCCGACCGCTGTCAGCACTGCCGTGAACGCGCCGGCCGCCTGCACCGCACGCCCCACTTCGAGCTCGCCCGACAGGACGGCATCGGCCAGGATCACGAACGGCAGCACCAGCGTGAGCTGGCTGAAGGTGCGCTGAAACAGGTTGAGCGCGCGCTGCTTCTTGATCAGGCGCGAAAAATTATGGATGACCTTGTTGAACTTGCTGTCGATGTGCGCGCGCTCCTGCGCTTCGCCACCATAGAAGGCGATCGACTCGGCATTCTCGCGCAGGCGAATCAGGCTGAACCGGAAATCGGCTTCGCGTCGCAACTGCCAGAAATTCAGGTGAATCAGCGGATTGCCGAAGACGAGCAGCGCGATCATTGTACCCAGCACGGCGTAGGCTACCAGCACCGCCACCAGCACGTGAGAAATGGACCACAGCACGGCGCTGAAGGCCACCAGCTGCATCAGCGAACCCAGGAAGATCAGCATGAAGTGCACCGAGCGGCCGGTGAACGTGTTCACATCCTCGCAGATGCGCTGGTCGGGGTTGTCGATCTCCTGGTTCGAGCCCAGCTCGTAGTATTTGCGGCCACCCACGTAACCATCGAGGAAGCGCCGCGTCAGCCAGCGCCGCCACTTGTTCGCGAACAGGTCGCGCATGTAGTAGTAGAACGCGTAGATCGGCACGGCGAACGCGAGCACGATCAGGCATGCCTGGACCGCGCCCCAGAAGCGGTTCCGGTCCTTGCCGGCCAGCGCCGAGGTCAGCTCGCCGGCCTGGTCGTTCAGCATCACGGCGAGCTTGGTTTCCACCAGCATCAACACGATCAACAGCGCCAGCAGCAGCCAGGCCCGCTTGCGCTCGTCGCCCAGCCAGTACGGCTTGGCGACGCTGACGAACTGTTTCCATGCAGCCACCGACAAGGGCGGCCCTCTGCGCTTTTTCTTCGTGTTGCCAGGAATGTCGCGGGTCATTCCGTCGTCGTGCGTCTGTTTCTGGGCCGTCATGATTCTGCAATGCCTGTTTCTGGGACGTCCGACCGCGGCGGCTCGTCCGGTATTACGATAATTCTTGCAGACATGGCAGGTTAGGCGCCCATGTCTGCAGGCCCGTGAATTGTATTTACCCAATTCACGCGCCCAGCATACGGTTGCGTGTAAAACTATTCAGTGCGGAAACAGACATAATCATGCAATAAAAAAACCGCCAGGCTCACGCACTGGCGGTTCTTTTTTAGCGCGGAAGCGGCGAACCGCTTCCGTTGCCTGCAGCGTGATTACACCGCTGCGCCTTCGACCGGATCAGCCGCCTTCATCGACAGCTTCAGACGACCGCGCTCGTCGGTCTCGAGGACCTTGACGCGCACTTGCTGGCCTTCTTTCAGGTAGTCGGCAACAGCGTTGACACGCTCGTTGGCGATCTGCGAGATGTGCAGCAGGCCATCCTTGCCTGGCATGACTTGGACGATCGCGCCGAAGTCCAGCAGTTTCAGCACGGTGCCGTCGTAGGTCTTGCCCACTTCGACCGATGCGGTCAGCTCTTCGATGCGGCGCTTGGCTTCCTGGCCGGCAGCAGCGTCGACCGACGCGATCGTGACCACGCCTTCGTCGCTGATGTCGATCTGGGTGCCGGTCTCTTCGGTCAGCGCGCGGATGACGGCGCCGCCCTTGCCGATGACGTCACGGATCTTCTCTGGATTGATGCGGATGGTGATCAGGCGTGGCGCGAAGTCCGACAGTTCGGTCTTCACGGTTGGCATGGCCTTCTGCATTTCGCCCAGGATGTGGTGACGGCCTTCTTTGGCTTGCGCCAGTGCCACCTGCATGATTTCCTTGGTGATGCCCTGGATCTTGATGTCCATCTGCAGCGCGGTGATGCCTGCTGCGGTACCGGCCACCTTGAAGTCCATGTCGCCCAGGTGATCTTCATCGCCCAGGATGTCCGACAGCACGGCGAACTTGCCGCCTTCCTTGATCAGGCCCATGGCGATACCGGCCACGTGCGATTTCATCGGCACGCCGGCGTCCATCAGTGCCAGGCAGCCGCCGCAGACGGAGGCCATCGACGACGAACCGTTCGACTCGGTGATTTCCGAGACCAGGCGCACCGAGTAGCTGAAGTCTTCCGGATCCGGCAGCGCAGCGATCAGCGCGCGCTTGGCCAGACGGCCGTGGCCGACTTCGCGGCGCTTCGGCGTACCGACGCGGCCGGTTTCGCCGGTGGCGAACGGAGGCATGTTGTAGTGCATCATGAACGAATCGGTGTACTCGCCCATCAGTGCATCGATCTTCTGGCTGTCGCGTGCAGTGCCCAGCGTAGCAACGACCAGCGCCTGCGTTTCACCGCGGGTGAACAGGGCCGAACCGTGGGTACGTGGCAGCACGCTCGAACGGATCGAGATCGGACGCACGGTGCGGGTGTCGCGACCGTCGATGCGTGGCTCGCCTTCCAGGATCTGCGAACGCACGACCTTGGCTTCCATGTCGAACAGGATGTTGCCGACGTCGCCAGCATCGGCCGTGACGCCAGCGGCGCTCAGGTCAGCCATCACTTCGGACGACAGCGACTTCAGCTTTTGCTGACGCGCCGATTTTTCGCGGGTCTGGTACGCATCGCGCACTTTCGCGCCGGCCAGTTCGCCGATACGGGCGATCAGCTCTTCGTTCTTTGGCGCCGGCGCCCATTCGACTTCCGGCTTGCCGCCTTCGGCGACCAGGTCGTGGATCGCATCGATCACGACTTTCATCTGGTCATGGCCGAACACGACGGCGCCCAGCATGATTTCTTCGGACAGTTGCTTGGCTTCCGACTCGACCATCAGGACGGCGGTTTCGGTACCGGCCACGACCAGGTCCATCTGCGACGTCTTCAGCTCGGTGGTGGTCGGGTTCAGGATGTACTGGCCATTCGCGTAGCCGACGCGCGCTGCGCCGATCGGGCCACTGAACGGGATACCGGCGATGCACAGGGCAGCCGAAGCGCCGATCATCGCAGGGATGTCCGGATCGATTTCAGGGTTGACCGACAGCACGTGGATGATGACCTGGACTTCGTTCAGGTAGCCTTCCGGGAACAGCGGACGGATTGGACGGTCGATCAGACGCGAGGTGAGCGTTTCTTTTTCGGAAGGACGGCCTTCGCGCTTGAAGAAACCGCCCGGGATTTTACCCGCAGCATACGTTTTCTCGAGGTAGTCGACGGTCAGCGGGAAGAAGTCCTGGCCCGGCTTGGCATCCTTGCGTGCGACCACGGTTGCCAGCACGACGGTATCTTCGACCGACACCACGACGGCGCCGCTTGCCTGGCGCGCGATTTCGCCCGTCTCCAGGGTGACAGTGTGTTGACCGTACTGGAAGGTTTTCGTAACTTTGTTAAACATGGGGTATCCCTTTCATTTTGCCGACAGATTTTCAGGTGCTGTCGTTCACCTCTCACCACGGGCCGTTCACGAGCAGAACAGCCTTGCAACAACAAACAAACCGCTCAAAAACGAAAAATGCCCGCGACAGAGAACTGGCGCAGGCATCTTCAGACTTAAACCGTCTGGCGCAAACGAATTACTTACGCAGGCCCAGTTTGGCGATCAGGTCGCGGTAACGGTTCAGATCCTTGTTCTTCAGGTACGACAGCAGGCTCTTACGACGGTTGACCATCATGATCAGACCACGACGCGAGTGGTGATCTTTCTGGTGGGCCTTGAAGTGGCCGTTCAGGTCGTTGATGCGTGCGGTCAGCAGTGCAACTTGCACTTCTGGCGAACCGGTGTCTTTTTCGCCGCGTGCGTTGTCCGCGATAATCGCGGCTTTGTTCAGAGTTTCTACGGTCATGATGTTACCTTTCACATGCGGTGCAAGAGTCGCAACCCAGCGCACCGTGATTGATTAAAATGCCTGCCCGGATTCGGACAGACCGGCAAGTATAGTGCAAAACGCGGGTACCGACCAGCGTTTGCCCGCCCTGCCGCCAAGTAAAGGACAAAATAATGCACCGGATGATGAAAATAACAACGCTGGCTGCCACGCTGTTGCTGGCAGCGTGCGCCACGCGCCCTGCCCCGTTGCCGGGCGAAACGGCCGACGTGGTCCAGGCCAAGCTCGGCAAGCCGACGTCCATCTATGTCGATGGCAATGGCGCGGCGCGCTCGCTCGAATACGCGACGGGGCCGATGGGTCAATACACGTGGATGGCACGCCTTGACCCCGATGGCCGCTTGACGGCCTACGAGCAGGTGCTCACTGGTGAAAAATTTGCCACGCTCAAGGTCGACCAAGCGACCAAGGAGCAGGTCTTGCGCACGATCGGGCGCCCTGCCGAACGCTCGCGTGTGGCGATGCAGAACTACGAGGTCTGGTCGTACCGCTACAAGGAGGCCGGCGTCTGGAACTCGCTGATGCACGTGCACTTCGACGAGGGAGGCGTCGTGCGCCAGATGATGAACGGGCCTGACCCGATGTACGAACCGAGGGACCGCAGCTCCTGGTAGGGGCTGCGGTATGAGGCGGGTTAGCGCGCCGGCGGCAGCTTGCGCCCGCCGTCGCTGTGCACGAAGTCTTCGATCGCATCGAGCGACGGTGCCAGGCGGCGCAGCGAGCTCGATAGCGTTGCGAGCAGCGTGACGTGGTTCACGCCGGTAAAACTCACTTCGCGGACCGGCACGCCGGTCGCGCGCAGCCGGTCCGCCAGCGCGCCCGTGTTGCGCTCGGGATCGACCGTCGAATCGTTGCGCGCCGCGATCAACAGCGCGGGCGGCGCATTGACCGTCACGTGGTTGATCGGCTGCGAATCGCGCGGCGTATTCGGGTACAGGAACACCGGGCGCGTCGTTTCATTTTCCACGGGCAGGAAGTTGTAGGGGCCGGCCATGCCGATCCAGCCGCGCAGGATGCTCGGCGCCGTGCCCTGTGCCCGCAACCAGCGCGGATCGAGCGCCAGCATCGCCGCGTTGTACGCGCCGGCGCTGTGGCCCATCGCGTAGATGCGCTTCGGATCGCCGCCATAGGCCTTGATCCGGCGCGACGTCCAGGCCAGTGCTTCGGCGCTGTCGGTCAGGAAATCTGGGTAGCGTACCTGCGGATACAGGCGGTAGTCGGGAATGACCACCACGAAACCACGCGCCGCCAGCGCGCGGCCGACGAAGGCATAGTCGCCCCGCTCGCCATTGACCCAGTTGCCGCCGTAGTAGAACACGATGACGGGCGCCGGGCCGGTCCAGTTTTCGGGCCGGTAGATGTCGAGTACGTGACGTGGATTGGTGCCATAGGCAGCCGAGGCCACCGTGCGCGTGGCACCGCTCGGTGAGACCGCGTTGACCAGCGACAGCGGCGAGCAGGCCGCGAGCAGCCCCGACAGCAGCAGGACGGTGGCGGCGCAGGCCGCGAAGTAAGGAGCTCTCATGGTTCGGGCAGCCTGTGATCAGCGGTGGAGGTCGTCGTCGGCGTCGTCGAGCGGGATGATGCTGACCCGCTTGCCCTTCGCACGCTGCCACACGTACACGGCGTAACCCGACAGGCCGTAGATCACGAAGATCGGCCACAGTACCTTGGGCGGATCGATCGCCAGCAGCGCCAGCACCAGCGCGATCAGGAACACGGCGATGAACGGCACCGACTTGCGGAAGTTGATGTCCTTGAAGCTGTAGAACGGCACGTTCGACACCATCGTCAGGCCGGCGAAGACCGTGATGCCCCACGACACCCACTCGACCTTGCGCGGGATGACGCTGATATCGGGATCGATCATCATCATGATGAAGCCGATCACCAGCGCCGCTGCAGCCGGGCTGGGCAAGCCCTGGAAGAAGCGCTTGTCGACCACTTCGATATTGGTATTGAAGCGTGCCAGGCGCAAGGCGGCGCAGGCGCAGTAGATGAAGGCGGCGACCCAGCCGACCTTGCCAAGGCCGTTGAGCGACCATTCGTACATCACCAGCGCCGGCGCGGCGCCGAACGAAACCATGTCGGCCAGGCTGTCGTACTGGGCGCCGAATTCGGATTGGGTATTGGTCAGGCGGGCGATGCGCCCGTCCAGGCCGTCGAGGATCATCGCGATGAACACGGCCCAGCAAGCCTGGTCGAAACGCTGGTTCATCGCCATGACGATGGCGTAGAACCCACAGAACAGCGCGGCGGTGGTGAAGGCATTGGGCAGCAGGTAGATGCCGCGGCTGCGCTCACCGGCAGCCCGTCCTTGCGTACGGGGCGCGAAACGCTTTTTCAGGCGGGAGAATCGTGGACCTTTGGGCGGGGTCCCTGGCTTTCTTCTTCGTGGAAAAGTTGGCATAAGCAATCGTATTCAAGTGAGCCGCCGAGCGACTGTTCCCAACCATTATAGAGGCGGGACCCGTGTTAGCGAAACACTACGCTAACCCGGCTGGCAATTGCATGTCGCCTACTTGAACGGCGCAGTCAACATTAAATAGAGCCGAGCCGTGAACTGATGAGCGGTTTCGTGGTCCAACGCCTGTCGCCAGCATCAGGAGTCGCGCATGAAAGCGCCCCGTTTCAAGAACTGGTTTGCCAGGTTGTCAGCGCTGAATCCGCCACAGGGCCGGCAAGTGCTCGACGCCCTGCATCCCGCAGCTGGTCTCGACCAGGTGGTTGCACTGATCGCGGAGGCCAGAGCGCCAGCACGCTGCTGCCCCAGTTGTGGCAACCAACGCTGCAATCGGCACGGGTTTGCCAACGACCTGCAGCGCTTTCGCTGCTGCGCCTGTGGCCGCACGTTCAACGACCTGAGCGGCACGCCGCTGGCGCGACTCAGGCACAAGGCCAAATGGCTCGCGTATTCGCAGGTGCTGATCGATTCACTGTCTGTACGCAAGGGCGCAGACCGGGTCGGCGTACACCGCAACACGGCATTCCGGTGGCGTCACCGCTTTCTCGATTGGGTCAAGCTCGACCGGCCTGCATCGCTCAACGGCATCGTGGAGGCCGACGAGACATTCCTGCTCGAATCGCAAAAAGGATCACGCACGCTCGACCGCCCGCCACGCCGACGGGGCGGCCGCGCGCCCATGCGGGGCATTTCCCGCCATCTCGATTGCATCCTGGTAGCACGCGACCGGAATGGCCGCACCATCGATGCCGTCACTGGCCGTGGCGCACTGACGGCCGCGCAACTCGAACGCGATTTGCTGCCCAGACTTGATCCGCAGGCACTCCTGGTCAGCGACAGCCACGCCGCGTACCGGGCCTTTGCACGCAAGCACAGAATTGCGCACGAGACAGTCAATCTGCGCGCCGGCGTGCGCGTCAGGCATTCGGGTAGCCGCGCCATCCACGTACAGAACGTGAACGCCTACCACGGTCGCTTCAAGGCCTGGCTACTGGGCTTTCGCGGGGTGGCATCGCGCTATCTGCCCAACTACCTGGGGTGGCGCTGGGCACTGGATGGCGGGCGGATCAGTTCAGCTGAACAATTGTTTTGCATCGCAATCGGCGTCATCAACAGACAACGCTGACTGCGCCACTTGAACACGACCGTGCCGGATGGCGCGATTACTTGAACTTGACCTTGCCCACCAGACGCATTTGCAGCGTGGTTTCGCCTGGCTCGAAGCTCGGTTCAGCCATGCCATCATCCATCTCGCGCTTGGCGCTCGAACGCATCATCATGGCCGGCGCGGCCTGGGCGTCGCCCGCATAATTGCCCGAGCCTTCGAAGTCGACCGTATCGAGCACGGCGTCGCCCGGCTGGCGGCCCATTGCCTTGGCGATCGAGACGATGCGCTCGTTCAGGTTCTGATACGTGGCGGCGATGCGCTGGTCGTCAAGGCGCTTCTCGGTCGCCGGGGTCAGGCCGAAGTTGATGTTATTGATCTGCAGGACCTTCTGCGCGGCAGCAGCCGTTTTCGGCAGCGCGGCCAGGTTCGTGGTCTTGACTTCCAGGTACTGGCCAACACGCCAGGCGATCGGCACCGGCTTGACGGGCGCGACCACGCGGCCGACCGGCTGTGGCTGCACTTCCGGATACACCGGGTACGTGTAATAGCCCTGCGTTTTCAGTTCGGCTTTCGGATCGGCGCGGCGCACGATCTCGGTGCCCTCTTTCATCTTGCGATTGACGCGGTCGGCGGCGGCGTTCTTGTCCTTGTCGTGCTCTTCGACGGCGAACGTGATCGTCGCTTCGTCATTCGCGTGCTTGACTTCGCCAAAGGCGGGGACGATGACCATGGTGCCGGTGGTCGCGGTCGACGGCGCGGTCTGCGCCTGGGCAGCGCTGAAGGCCAGCACGAGGGCGGCAGCGACGAGGGATTTGGTGAATGCCATTGTTGTTCTCCTGTGAGTTGCGACGTATGTCCGACTTGGTTATACGATACCTTGCACAGGGAAAACATCGGTATTTTGTAATGGACAGTTGCAAATGAGTAGCTTTTGAAACGTGTTAGCACCGTCAGACGAACGCGTGGACGGGAGAACCCGTCCACCCTACGAGGTGCGCGCGACCGGTTTTTCACGGCACACATGTTCGTAGGGTGGATGGCTCTGCCGTCCACGCGTCGATCGCCAACGCCACACCACCGCACGCGATGGTCTGGCCACGAGCTTAGTTCTTCGACTGATCCACCAGCTTGTTCTTCGCAATCCACGGCATCATCGCGCGCAGCTTCGCGCCGACTTCCTCGATCGGATGCTCGGCAGTCAGGCGACGGCGCGAGATCAGGGTCGGTGCGCCGGCCTTGTTTTCCAGGATGAAGCTCTTGGCGTATTCGCCGGTCTGGATGTCCTTCAGGCACTGGCGCATCGCGTTCTTGGTGTCTTCGGTCACGACGCGCGGGCCGGTCACGTATTCGCCGTATTCCGCGTTGTTCGAGATCGAGTAGTTCATGTTGGCGATGCCGCCTTCATAGATCAGGTCGACGATCAGCTTGAGTTCGTGCAGGCACTCGAAGTACGCCATCTCCGGCGCGTAACCGGCCTCGGTCAGCGTCTCGAAGCCCGCCTTGATCAGCTCGACCGCGCCGCCGCACAGCACGGCCTGCTCGCCGAACAGGTCGGTCTCGGTTTCTTCGCGGAAGTTGGTTTCGATGATGCCGGCGCGGCCGCCGCCGTTGGCCATTGCGTACGACATGGCGATATCACGGGCGGCGCCCGATTTGTCCTGGTACACGGCGATCAGGTGCGGCACGCCGCCACCTTGCGTGTAGGTGCCGCGCACCGTGTGGCCCGGCGCTTTCGGCGCGACCATGATGACGTCGAGGTCGGCGCGTGGAACGACCTGGCCGTAGTGCACGTTGAAACCGTGGGCGAAGGCCAGCACGGCGCCCTGCTTCGCGTTCGGCTCGATGTTCTGCTTGTAGACTTCGGCGATGTTTTCGTCCGGCAGCAGGATCATGATGACGTCGGCGTTCTTGACTGCCTCATCGACTTCCGCCACTTTCAGGCCGGCTTGCTCGACCTTGCCCCACGAGGCGCCGCCGCGGCGCAGGCCGACGGTGACATTGACGCCCGATTCGCTCAGGTTCTGTGCGTGCGCATGGCCTTGCGAGCCGTAACCGATGATGGCAACGTTCTTGCCCTTGATGAGGGAGAGGTCGCAGTCCTTGTCGTAGAAAACGTTCATTTTTTTATCCTGTTATTTAATTTGAATTGTGTGATGTTGAGCGTTTTGCTCAAACTTTCAGAATGCGTTCGCCGCGGCCGATGCCCGAGCCGCCGGTACGCACCGTCTCGAGGATCGAGGCGCGGTCGATGGCGTCAATAAAGGCATCCAGCTTCGATTTGGCGCCGGTCAGCTCGATCGTGTAGGTCTTTTCGGTGACGTCGATGACGCGGCCCCGGAAGATATCGGCGGTACGCTTCATTTCTTCACGCTCCTTGCCGACCGCCCGCACCTTGATCAGCATGAGTTCGCGCTCGATGTGCTGGCCTTCGGTCAGGTCGACCACCTTGACGACCTCGATCAGCCGGTTCAGGTGCTTCGTGATCTGCTCGATGATGTCGTCCGAGCCGGACGTCACGATCGTCATGCGCGACAGCGTCGCGTCTTCGGTCGGCGCCACGGTCAGCGTTTCGATGTTGTAGCCGCGCGCCGAGAACAGGCCGACCACGCGCGAGAGCGCGCCGGCTTCGTTCTCCAGCAGGACAGAAATAATATGGCGCATTTACAGGTCCTCCGAGCCAAGCAGCATTTCGTTCAGGCCGCGGCCCGCCTTGACCATCGGCCACACGTTTTCACTCTGGTCGGTGATGAAGTTCATGAACACCAGGCGGTCTTTCATGGCGAATGCGTCGCGCAGCGCGCCGTCGACATCGCCCGGCTTTTCGATGCGCATGCCGACGTGGCCATAGGCCTCGGCCAGCTTTTCGAAGTCGGGCAGCGAATCCATGTACGACTCGGAATAGCGCGAGCCGTAATCGATCTGCTGCCACTGGCGGACCATGCCCAAAAAGCGGTTATTGAGCAGGATGATCTTCGGCGTCAGGTGATATTGCTTGCAGGTGGCAAGCTCCTGGATGCACATCTGGATCGAGCCTTCGCCGGTAACACAAGCTACGGTGGCATCCGGATTGGCCATCTGCACGCCCATCGCGAATGGCAGCCCGACACCCATCGTGCCCAGGCCACCGGAATTGATCCAGCGGCGCGGCTTGTCGAACGGGTAGTACTGCGCGGCCCACATCTGGTGCTGGCCGACGTCGGACGTGATGAACGCGTCGCCATCGGTCACCTTGTGCAGCTGCTGGATCACGGACTGCGGCTTGATCAGCGTGTCGGAGCTCGCATACGCCAGGCAATCGCGGCCACGCCATTCGGCGATCTGCTTCCACCACGATTGCAGCGCAGGCGCATTCGCGTGGCCATTGCCGGCCTCGAGCTGCGTGAGCAGTTCGATCAGCACGTCCTTGACGTTGCCGACGATCGGGATATCCACCTTCACGCGCTTGGAAATCGACGACGGGTCGATGTCGATATGGATGATTTTGCGCGGATGCGAGGCAAAGTGCTTCGGGTTGCCGATCACGCGGTCGTCGAAGCGCGCGCCAATGGCGATCAACACGTCGCAGTGCTGCATCGCCATGTTCGCTTCATAGGTGCCGTGCATGCCCGGCATGCCGACGAAGTGCGGATCGGACGAACGCGACGCGCCCAGGCCCATCAGCGTATTCGTGATCGGAAAGCCCGTGGACTCGACCATGCGGTTGAGCTCATTCGAGGCATTGGCCAGGATGACGCCGCCGCCCGCATAGATCATCGGCCGCTCGGCGTTCTGCAGCAGCGCGACCGCTTTGCGGATCTGGCCGGCATGGCCCTTGTCGACCGGACGGTACGAGCGCATGTCGACTTCGCGCGGGTACTCGAACAGGCATTTGTTAACCGTGATGTCCTTCGGGATATCGACCAGCACGGGACCGGGCCGGCCGGTGCGGGCGATGAAGAAGGCTTTCTTGATGGTCGAGGCCAGATCGCGCACGTCCTTGACCAGGAAGTTGTGCTTGACCACCGGGCGGGTGATGCCCACGGTGTCGCATTCCTGGAATGCATCCTGGCCGATCGCGTGACTTGGCACCTGGCCCGAGATCACGACCATCGGGATCGAATCCATATAGGCGGTCGACAAGCCGGTGACGGCATTGGTGACGCCCGGACCGGACGTGACGAGGGCGACGCCCACGGTGTTCGAGCTGCGCGAATAGGCATCGGCGGCATGCACCGCGGCTTGTTCGTGGCGAACGAGAACGTGCTGGAATTTATCTTGCTGGAAGATCGCGTCGTAGATATACAGAACCGCGCCGCCCGGATAACCGAAAACGTGCTTGACGCCCTCTTCTGCCAGACAACGGACAACGATTTCAGCGCCCGTGATAGGGACTGTTGGATCGAAACTCATAACCATTCCTTTCAAAACCCATAGGGTTGATTGATCGGATGCTCGTTCCTGGCGATATGCGTGCTGCGCTTACAACCCTCAGGCTCCACTTCTTTCTGCGTGCACGTCGATGGTTCGGGTCGCCGTAGGGACCGTACGCATTGACGCTGGGCGCAACTCGTTAGGCTTGAGTGTTTGTAGCGGTTGGACGCATCTCTCGCGCTTGTGGCACGGGTCGGAGCAAACTGCCTACAAATGAAAGCGTGCCATGGCGGACGGGGCGTTGTGGGCGACTCCCGCATGACGTTGATGCTTTGAGGGTGCAAAGCGTGAGGAACACCATACCGCGCCGCACCATTCTGGTCAAGCTTTGTCTTTCGACAAGATGCGACCTTGTTGGCGCCTATAGCTGGCACGGTGCGGCTGCCAGGTAGGCGCTGGGGGCAACCCACCGCACTGCGGCGCAGCGCGCAGGCTCTGACCCGCTCGTTTTTGGTGCACGCACAGTGCGTGTGTTGTAAATCCGGCGCACCACAGTACAATCCAGTTTATTGCCACATGGAAATCGACCTTCAAAGAAAAAACGCTTAAGATTATTTCTTTGAAGATCCAGTTTTTTGCTCACCTTCTGTTCCGGATTCAGCTATGCAAGCGCCCAACGACAATCTCCAGGAAATGGCCATGGCCGCCATGACGGCCATCGACCGCGCACAGGCGGTGATCGAGTTCGATCTCGAAGGCCGTATCCTGCACGCCAACCGCAATTTCCTGCTCACTCTCGGTTACGAGCAGGATCAGGTCATCGGGCGCCAGCATGCGATGTTCTGTGAACCTGCCTACCAGCGTTCGCCCGAATACAAGATGTTCTGGCACAGCCTGGCCAAGGGCGAGTTCCACACCGGCGAATTCAAGCGCATCCGCAGCGATGGCGCACCGGTCTGGATCCAGGCCACCTACAGCCCGATCTTCGACGCCGACGGCAAGCCGGTCAAGGTGGTCAAGTTCGCCACCGACATCACCGAGCAGAAGCTGCTGGCCGCCGAATCGCGCGGCAAGCTCGACGCGATCGGACGCTCACAGGCAGTCATCGAATTCGATATGCGCGGCAATGTCTTGTCCGCCAACGAGAATTTCTTGCGCACCATGGGCTATACCGAAGACGAGATCGTCGGCTCCCACCACACACTGTTCTGCGACCCGGAACTGGCCAAAAGCGCCGAATATCGGCACTTCTGGGCCGACCTGGGCCAGGGCCGGTTCCAGGCCGGACGCTTCCAGCGCCGTGGCAAGCACGACGCCGACATCTGGATCCAGGCCACCTACAATCCGATCCTCGATGCCACCGGCAAACCGTACAAGGTCGTCAAGTTCGCGATGGACGTGACGGCCCAGGTGCGGCGCGAAGAACTGGTGAGCGCCAAGATCGACGCCATCGGTACCGCACTGGACGGCCTGGGCCGCTCGATCACCACGATCGCCGACGGCGCGCGTGAGTCAGCCGCGATGGCGGCGCGTACCCAGGACGGTGCTGCCAGCGGCAGCCGCCTGCTGGAACGCTCCAAGGGCGCCATGCAAGCCATCCAGACCTCGTCCGGCGACGTGCGCGAGATCATCGACACCATCACCAGCATCGCCGGCCAGACCCATTTACTCGCCTTCAATGCTGCGATCGAGGCGGCGCGCGCGGGGGAGCATGGGCGCGGCTTTTCGGTGGTGGCCAACGAGGTGCGCAAGCTGGCCGAAAAGTCGGCACTGGCAGCGCGCGAGATTTCCAAGCTGATCAACGAGACGGTCAGCCGCGTCGACGAAGGCACCCGCCTGGCCGGCGATGTGGAAGATGCGTTCGAGCGCATCCTCGAGTCGGTCGCCGCCACCAGCAGTTCGATCGCCGGCATCGGCAGCGCCACCCACCATCAGGCCGACTCCACCCGCGACGCTTCGCGCCTGCTGGCCGAGCTCGAGGCAGTGGCGCGAGCGCGCTAGGCCATGCCGGCCACCTGCAGCGCGCAGCTGACGCTGGCGCGCATCCGGATTGGCGAAGTCGGGATCGGCATACGGATCGAAACCGTGCTCCAGGCGCTGCCATTGCCAGAGACGTTCAGTCGCCTGCCCCTGCGCACCCACGCCCTGCTCGGCATGGTCGAGCACGACGGCATGGCCGTGCCGGTGGTCGACCTGGCGCGCTGGCTCGACGTCGGCGCAGCGCCGGCGGGCGCCGTCCCGCAACTGCTGTTGCTGCGCGACGGTGACCGCACCGTCGGCCTGCGCGTGGATGCGCTCGAGGAGCTGGTCGAGGTCGAGGCAGCGGCGCTGCAGCGCCTCCATCACGGCGACGATCCGGACGACGTGTTCCACAGCGCCGCACCAAGCGGGAATGGCATGCTTCTGAGCCTGCTGGAAGTGACCCGGCTGGCCGATCTGGCACAGTGCTGGAGCACGGCGCCGACGGCCGCTGCGCCCGCTGAGTCCGCTGCCCCGCCCGTGGCCGACCCGCTGCAACGCACCTGCTACGCGCTGCTCGACACCGGCCACGGCCTGATCGGCGTGCCGCCGGCCGCGCTGGCCGAAGTGCTTGCCTTGCCGCCGCTGACACATATCGGCAGCAGCGCCTGGTGCCGCTGGCACGACAGCCAGCTTGCGCTGATTGCCAGCACAGCGCTGTTCCAGGCGCCTGGCGTCGAGACGCGCGTCGCTGCTGCGCCCCTGCTCGCCGTGTTGCAGCACGCCGACCTGGCGCTGGGTGTGCCGGTGCAGGCCGTGCTGCGGCTCGAGGAATTCGGTCCCGGCGTGCCCAGCACGGACGGCGTTGGCGAGAATGCGATTGACGCCAGCGGGGACACGGTGCTGCTGGTCGACGTCACGCGTCTGCTGGCGCGGCATCCCGAGGCGGCCCTGGCGCGCGGCGACAGCGTCACGGCCAGCGCGAGCACCAGCACAAGCGCCAGCACCAGCAATGCCGAAGCCTATGTCGTGTTCGATGCCGCCGGCCTGCAGGCGCTGCCGCTCGCCGCAATCGAGCAGATCGTGCCGCTGGATGGACCGCTGGGCGCCACCATGGCCTGGCAGGGCGCGGCGATCCCGCTGATCGACCTGCGTGGGGAGGCACCCGGCGCGGATGGCGCGGATGGCACGGTACTGGTGGCGCAGGGCGCGCAGGGGCTGGCCGGTCACGTCGTGCGCCGCGTGCAGTCGCTGATTCCGGCCGGGGCCGGGCGCATGTTCAACATGGGCGCCAACGGCACTGCGTTCATCACGACCGACGATGGTGGACAGGAAGCCACCTACCGCATTGCGACTCTAAGCGCGCTGCAAGCGGCGCGCTGACCCCGGCCACCTTGCGCTTCAGCGCTGCATGCCCCAGCGCCGCACCGTCACGCGCTCCAGCGTCTGGAACACGCAGCGCTCGATCGCCAGGCCAATCAGGATCACCGTGGCCAGGCCCGCGAAGACCTTATCGGTCAACAGCTCGTTGCGGTTCTGGAAGATGTACCAGCCCAGGCCGCCCTGCCCCGACGTGCTGCCAAAGACCAGCTCCGCCGCGATCAGCGTGCGCCAGGCAAAGGCCCAGCCGATCTTCAGGCCCGACAGGATCGACGGCAGCGCCGCCTGCACCAGGATCTGCAGGACCATGCGCAAGCCGCCCAGGCCATAGTTACGCCCGGCCATGCGCAGCGTCTCGGGCACGGCGCGAAAGCCGGCACTGGCATTGAGCGTCAGCGGCCACACGACTGAATGGACCAGCACCATCAGCAGGCTGCCCTTGCCCAGACCGAACCACAGCAGCGCCAGCGGCAGCAGCGCGATGGCCGGCAGCGGATTGAACATCGACGTCAGCGTGTCGATCAGCTCGCGCCCGAAGCGGTTCGACACGGCCAGCCAGGTCAGCAGGAACGCGATCGCCACACCCAACAGGAATCCCTGCACGAGGATGGCCAGCGACACCGTCACATAACCGATCAGCTCGCCCGACGCGATGCCGTCGATGAATGCGCGAGCCGTCTGCAGCGCGCCTGGCAACAGTAAATCGTTGTCGACCCAGCGCGCCAGCAACTCCCACAGGATGACCAGCGCCAGCAGGATCGCAGGCTTGTTTAGCCAGCTCAAGCGGTCAACCGACCCAGTGCTGACCAGGGCGGGGTCGGGCGCCGCACGCTGCGGCGCGACGTATTCCGGCCGGACCGGCGGTTCGTGCACGGCGCTCATGGTTGCACCTGTGCGGGTTGTGGTTGCACAGCGGGCCCATCGGCGTCAGCACCGAACAGCAGCGCATGGATGCGCTGCGTGGCAGCCTGAAACTCGTGGCTGCCCGCACTGGCCAGGCTGAACTGATGACTATTGAGTTCGGCGCGCACGCGGCCCGGGTGCGGCGAGAGCAGCAGGATGCGGTTGCCCACCACCAGCGCCTCTTCGATCGAGTGCGTCACGAACAGCATCGTGAAGCCGATCTCGTCCCACAGCGCCTGCAGTTCTTCCTGCATGCTGCGCCGGGTCAGCGCATCGAGCGCGGCGAATGGTTCATCCATCAGCAGCACGGCCGGCTGCATCGCCAGTGCGCGGGCAATCGCCACCCGCGCCTTCATGCCGCCCGACAGCGTGTGCGGGTAAGCGTCGGCAAACCGCGCCAGCCCGACCTTGCCGAGCCAGTGGCGGGCGCGCACCTCGGCCTCGGCCCGCGCAACACCACCGGCCAGCATCGGGAACAAGACGTTCTGCTTCACCGTTTTCCACGGCGGCAGCTGGTCGAATTCCTGGAACACGACGATGCGGTCCGGGCCCGGCCCCGTGACGGGCGTGCCGCCCAGGTGCAGACTGCCCGCGCGCGGCGCGATAAAGCCGCCGATGGCTTTGAGCAGCGTCGACTTGCCGCAGCCCGACGGCCCCAGTAGCACGAAGCGGTCGCCCCGGTAGACGTCGAAGCTCACATCGTCGGTCGCGCGCACGACGCCGCGCTCGCTGGCGTATTCCAGCGTGACATGTTGGGCGCGCAGCAGCGGTTCCGGCGGCACCAGGTTGAAGGGGGCAATGGCGCGCATATCAGCTTCCGTTGGCGATGGCCGGATGCGCGAAGAAGTAATCGCGCCACGATGCCGGCTTGTTCTTGATGGCGCCGACCTGGTGCAGGAACTGCGCCAGTCCCAGCGTGTTTTGCGGCGCCACGCTGAACTGCGTCTTCGGGTCCTTGATGACCTTAAGCAGCAGTGCCCGGTCGACGCTCCCCTTGTTCACGCGCAGATAGGCATCGGCCGCGCCTTCCGGATTGGCCGCAATATACTGGGCCGCCTCGGCCAGCGCATCAATCAAGGCGCGGTAGGTCTTCGGATTGTCTTTCACGTACTTCTCGGTGGCATACAGCACCGTGGCCGACGACGGCCCGCCCAGCACCTGGTACGAATCGAGCACGACGTGCGCATTAGGGTTGCCCGCCAGCTCGAGTTGCTGGAACGGCGGCGCGGCGAAGTGTCCGTTGAGCTCGGTCTTGCCGGCGATGAGGGCAGCGGCCGCATCCGGATGCGGCACCGTCTGCGTGAGCGGATCGAGCTTCTTGAACCCGGCCACGCCCCACTGTTTCGCTGCCGCCATCTGCAGGATGCGCGCCTGCACCGATACCGTTACGGCCGGCAATGCAATCCGGTCTTTCGCGCTGAAGTCGGCAATCGTCTTCACGGCCGGATTGGTGCTGACGAGGTAATACGGAAAGCTCCCCAGTGACGCGATGCCGCGCACGTTCTGGCGGCCCTTCGTGCGATCCCAGATCGTCATCAGCGGGCCGACGCCGGCGCCGGCCACGTCGATGGAACCGGACAGCAGCGCATCGTTGACGACGGCGCCGCCCGACAGCTTGACCCAGTCCACGTCGACATCGATCCCCTGCTTCCTGCCATGCTTTTCGATGAGCTTCTGGTCTTGCGCCACGTTCAGCAGCAAATACACAACGCCAAACTGCTCGGCCACGCGGATCTTGCCTTCGGCCTGCGCCTTTGAGGGCAGCGCCAACGTCAGCGCTGCAGCCAGTGCCAACAACTTTGTATTGAGATTCATGGGTTTCCTGGAATTAGGTCAGAAAGGCACGTCGCCTTCGATCGTCGTGCGGTACAGCTTGCGGCGCAGGTGGTCCGGGCAACCGGCGGCCAGGTGCATCAGCGAGCGGTTGTCCCAGAACACCATGTCGTGTGGCTGCCATTGATGGCGGTAGACATGCGCGGCGCGCGTGCCGTAATCGAACAGCAGGTCGAGCAGTTCGCGGCTGCGCTGTTCGGACACGCCCAGGATGCGCGTGGTGAAATGCTCGCTGACGAACAGCGCGCGGCGCCCCGTCTCGGGGTGCGTGCGCACGACCGGATGGCTGACCGGCCTGACTTCGTCGATCTGCGCCTGGGTCAGCTGCGGCCGGTACGGGTTGCGCTGGCGCAGTTCCTCATAGCGCGCCAGGTACCAGTGCTCGGCCTGCAATCCTTCGACTTCGCGCTTGAGGTCATCGGGCAACGCATCCCACGCCGTGTGCTGGTTGGCGAACAGCGTGTCGCCGCCCTCGGCCGGCAACTCCTGCGCATGGAGCATCGAGCCCAGGCTCGGCGTCTCTTTATAGGACAGGTCGGAATGCCAGAAGTGGCCGGCGTCGCCCAGCCCGACCGGCTTGCCGTCCTGCTGGATATTAGAGATGACGAGCACCTCGGGTTGCTCGGGCAGCTGGAAATTGCGCAACACGTGGATCTGCAGGGCGCCGAAGTGGCGGCTGAAGTCCACCTGCTGCGCGGGCGTGATGTGCTGGTCGCGAAACACCAGCACGTGATAATCGAGGTGCGCGCGGTGCAGCCGCGCAAGATCGGACGTGGCCAGCGGCAGGGACAGGTCGAGACCGATGACTTCGGCGCCCAGTGGCGCGCCGGGAAACGGATGGATGGCAAAGGACTGGCGGGCAGAATCGAGTGGCATGGCGTTGGCGTGGCTGAATGATCGTGTTGTTACGATAGCCACGCCTGTCAGCCCCAACAACGAATGATTTCAGCTATCGTCATGCACTTTTTGCACCCCATGCAACTGGCATGGCGGGAGTCCACCCTGAGCGATTCCGATGCAGGCCGGGTGGTTTTTTGCTAGGATGCGACAGTTTTCCCTAAAGCACGACCCACTTGCGCGCCTCCCCCTGAACCTGCATGGCCACAGACAAAGAACTTAACGACTTTCTGCAGAATGTCGAACGGCGCGCGTTCAAGCAGGCGGTCTATGCGGTTCGCAAGGACGAATCGGCGCTGGACATCGTGCAGGACGCGATGATCAAGCTCGCCGAAAAATACGGCGACAAGCCGGCCGCCGAGCTGCCGATGCTGTTCCAGCGCATCCTGCAGACGACGATTCTCGATTACTTCCGCCGCGAAAAAGTGCGCAATACCTGGGTCAGCCTGTTCTCGGGCTTCGGGCGGGGCGACGGAAACGACGACGATGACTTTGATATACTCGCCTCACTCGAGGCCGAGCAAGGTTCGGCGGCCGCAGAGTCGAGCGCGGACCAGGTCGAGCGTACCCAGACCTTGCGCCTGATCGATGACGAAGTACAAAAGCTCCCCACGCGTCAACGGGAAGCCTTCCTCATGCGTTACTGGCAAGATATGGACGTCGCCGAGACGGCGGCAGCAATGGGATGCTCCGAGGGCAGCGTCAAAACGCATTGCTCGCGCGCCACCCACGCCCTCGCGGCAGCGCTCCAGGCCAAGGGAATCACACTATGAACACCGACGACATCAATCTGGCGTACAAGATACGCCACGCGCTGGACGAACAGCTCGACCACCTGCCGGCTTCGACCGTCGACCGGCTGGCCGCCGCACGCGCTGCCGCCATGGCGCGCAAGAAACCCGACGCCGCCCGCTTCGGCTTTGCTTCTGGCTCTGGCTGGCGCGGCATAGGCGCGTTCCTGGCCGGGCCGACCGTGGCGCGCCTGGCCATCGCCGTGCCGCTCATGGCGCTGGTGATTGGCATGGGGGGCTTCTACCAGCACGAACAACAGCAGCAACTGGCGGCACTGGCTGACATCGACGCCGCCGTACTGGCCGACGAACTGCCGCTGACGGCCTATCTCGACCCGGGTTTCAACGCCTATCTGGAGTCGCAGCAGCGCCAGCAA
Organism: Massilia aurea; assembly: GCF_024753205.1. Classification (GTDB taxonomy): domain Bacteria; phylum Pseudomonadota; class Gammaproteobacteria; order Burkholderiales; family Burkholderiaceae_D; genus Telluria; species Telluria aurea. The sequence continues at coordinate 1,132,577 of NZ_JANUGZ010000001.1, forward strand.
TGACCAAGAAGAACGTCTCGAGATCGCGCTTCCCCGTGCTGAAGACCGTCATCGGCGTCGTAGCCGCTGCTGCGCTGGCCTGGGTGATCGTCGATCGCCTCGAGACACCATCCATCCTGCCGGCAGCCACTGAGACAATCGCGAGCGTGCGCCCGCTGCGCAAGGCCCCCGACAAGCCGCTGTGGCGCGACCTGAGCAGTGCGCAACAGGTGGCGCTTGCACCGCTCGCCCCCGAATGGGACCGCATGGAAGGCGCGCGCAAGCGTCGCTGGATCGAGGTCTCGGCGCGCTTTGCCTCGATGGCCCCGGCCGAACAGCAACGCGTGCAGGAACGCATGCGCCAATGGATGAAACTCACGCCCCAGCAGCGTGAACTGGCGCGCGAGAACTTTAGCAAGACCAACAAGCTGGCGCAGGGCGACAAGGCGGCCAACTGGGAAAACTACAAGCAGCTGTCGGCCGAGGAAAAGCGCAAGCTGGCCAGCAAGCCGGCCACGCTGCAAAAGAGCGCGCCGATCGCGCTGCCCGACACGCCGCTGCTGGTCGTGCCGATGCCGTGCGCGGCGAACACGACGCGCCGGGGCGCCGAGTGCGTGCTGATCGGCACGCCCGATACGCCGCCGCCGTCGGCCATTGCCGTCATGCCAGGGCCGGTCGCGCCTGCAGTGACGACGCCGGCAGCGCCATCGTCACCGAATTCCGCGGTGTCACCAGCCGCCATAAACGGCGGCGCTGTCGCCACACCGGGTGGCCAAGCGCGCGATGCCCAGGCCGCCAATGCAGGCAACTGAGCCGCCGGTTGCGCCTCCCGGGGCCACGCCGGCGATCGCCACCACGCCTACAGTCAAGCGGCGCCTTGCCGTGATGGTCTATGAATTCCTTCTTCTGTTCGCGGTCGAGATGCTGGCCGTCCTGCTGTATCTGCTCGTTACCGGCAACCGCCAGGATCCCCTCTTCCAGCACGGCCTGAAGGTGTACCTGTTCGTGATCACGGGCCTGTACTTCACCTGGTGCTGGCGCGACAGCGGCCACACGCTGGCCATGAAGACATGGCGCGTCAAGGTCGTGCAGCCCGGGCACGCACGCCTGCCGTGGCGTACGGCGATCGTGCGCTATCTGCTGGCATGGGGCTGGTTTGCGCCGGCGCTGATTGTGTGCGCGGTGTTCGGGCTGCATGCCCGCGGCCAGATCGCGCTCGCGCTCGCGATCGGTATCGTTGCCTGGGCGTTGACCGCGTGGTTCGACAGCGACCGGCAATTCCTGCATGACCGGCTGATGGGGACGCGTTTGATTTGCTTGCCGAAAAGACGTTCGGGCAAATCCGCACCGACGTCATAGCCTGGTCTCTGCCAATCAGGTCATCTCCTCAAGTCGTGCCATTGATTCCGATCTGGTGAGCAGTTAATCGATCCGCCATGCGACGTCGTCGCTCACCACTGCTGAAAATTCGTGCATTTTCGGAACCTGACAGTCGACAGGCTGTCCAATCTGAAACGGCCACACCATGCGCCGAGGCTACAGGTACGTCATCCAGATAGCCTGCTTTCAGACCTTTCCAGGGAAGACGCATGAACCTTTTTACTAAAAAAAACTATCTAGAATGCTTTTTCATCCTTAACAGCCTGTTTTTGATCAGTGCTATCAGTTTCGCCGCAACAAATTCAGCTTGGCAGAAACTAGGTGTAAACACCGCACCCGAGCGTATCGTGCAGACGCGCGATCATACAATCACCGTGCATGAAATGACGTCCAGCCCACTCGGCAGCCGTGCCGGACTAACATTTGCGTGGGTCGAATTCGACAACGTAAAGAAAAACATTCTGGTAAAAGAGGTGCTTCGCTTTGATGATAGTTATTCGATTTACAAATCAGAAACCCCAGCCAATGCCTTGCTTTCAATTAATGGTGGATTTTTTGGCTACGACGCCAACAAGCGCTACATTCCCTTGGGCCTGGTGATTTCTGACGGAACAATCGTGAACCGAAAGATTGCCTGGTCAGGGGGAGGTATTCTTCTACAAAAAAAGGGCGAGCACGCAAAAATCACGAAGGCAAGAAAATTCAAGGTAAGCTCCGGCATTCTGCAGGCAGTGCAGAGCAAACCGCTCATCGTCGAAGATTCTCAAGTCGCCATCTACTCGGATGACAAAGAGCGCTTCAACCGGACAGCTTTCGGTGTCTTTCCATCAGGGAGAATTTTTGTTGCTGGTGCATTCGAGAGTTTCGGGCGAGCAGTTTCGCTGTACGAATTCGCGCAACTGGTGACGTCGATCGAGTCCGCCCAAGGTGAGCGACCTGTTACTGCGATTGCGATGGATGGCGGTCCGGGCTCGCAAATTTACATACCGCAACTCAAGCTACACTATGGCGACCCAGGAAAAAACTACGTTCCCAACTTAGTGGTCATCTCCCGGTAGAAGAAATCATGCCCTATCGATCCCGCCCCGGACGACTACGGCAAATCAATTCTGGCGGCAAAGCGCCGTCAGTCCAATCCACTATGGCGAATATCGCCGGGTGGCTGAGTTCGAGCATCAAAAAAATCTCCTAAATGTTCGGCATTACCGGAGCTAGCCTGCTTGTCTGGTTCATGCCATTTTTTGAACCACTAAAAAACGATTTTTTGCATTGGATCTACCCGGAGAAGGTCGATATCACACTCGATTGCGGCACTTGTATCATGTCGCTGTCGCAACCGATATCAATCCTCATCCATGCGACGCCTGATGCATCCACTCCTGTTGAAAAAGGTTTCCTTAAGCTTGATTACGATCGCTCCGTTTTTGTTCTGTCCAAAGATACGCCCAGTGGATTCAATACGGCGGAAATAGCGGAGAGTCGAATGCTCAACGAAGGACGCTTCGTTCTCTATCCAAAACAGATCCCGGAAAAAGAATACCAGAGCACGATGTCGATCACCCTTAAAACGAAGTACGGCGAACATCGTTCGAATAAGGTTATTGTCACGATATTACCAACTGAACCCGGTTACGTGACACCCTTTCTGGATAGCACAGGCAACAAGCAATACGATTTATCCGGTGAGTGGATCATCGAAATCGACGGAAAACAAGGGCAAATGCAGATTAGTCAAAACAAAAAAGCGAAAATCACTGGCAAATTCTCATTAGGCACTACTGAACGTGGGACGGAGAAAATAGTCGACGGCTTTAAAGATGGAACGACGTTCAGGGCATGGCTCTACAGATCAGCAGATAAAACAAAAGCCTGGCGAGTTGAAGGACCCTATATAACAAAGGCAGAGACGCCGAATCTGATCGAAATCACCTCGGCATGTGCATGGGCGGTCGTCGCCGATCGCTCCATCACGCAAAATACGTTCGTCGATCCCATCTATCCATGTAAAGCAAGAAACTTTGTTGGATGGAGAAATACAAGTTATTCCACGTTCTATGCAGTTGCGCGTACTCAACCGTGAGTGACCGGAGGCCGAGCACTTGGTCGTGTTGCGCGGAGGCCGTCAGTGTGGATATTTTTCCAGACTGCGCCACCCATGTTGCGAACACAAAAATTGTCTCGCGGAATACGAAATACGTAGCTGACCGAATCCCTTAATAATTGATTACCAGACAATCTTGTCAATCAATCCGAAAGGGATTTCATGAAGCAATCACATCTTCGCGTCGTCATCATGGGCGGCTCCAGCGGCATCGGCGCCGCCACTGCCATCGCCTTCGCCCGCCAGGGCGCTCACCTCGTGCTCGGCGCGCGTGGCAAGGCTGGCCTGGACGACATCGCCCGGCGCTGCCGCCAGGCCGGCGGCCATGCCGACGTGCTGGTCGTCGACGCTACCGATGCCGACGCGGTGGCCGCGTTTGCGCAGGACGCCCGCGACCTTCTCGGTCAGATCGACCTCTGGTTCAGCAATGTGGGCAGTGGCGTCGTCGGCAAGTTCGCCGACGTGCCGATCGCGCACCATCGCCAGGTCATCGAGACCAACCTGATCACGCACATGAACGACGCGCACGCCGTGATCCCGATTTTCCTGGAACAGGATTACGGCATCTGGGTCAACATGATTTCGTCGGGCGGCTTTGTTGCCACGCCGTACGCGGCGGCCTACGGCGCCAGCAAATTTGGCCTACGCGGCTTCAGCGAGGCGCTGCGCGCCGAACTGGGCAAGAAACGCGACATCCACGTGTGCGACATCTACCCGTCCTTCGTCGACACGCCGGGCTTCAAGCACGCTGCCAACTATACGGGTGCCAAGCTGTCGTATCCGCCAGGCGTGCTGGCCCCCGAGAAAGTGGCCAACGCTGTCGTCGCCCTGGTGCGCAAGCCGCGCTCAGTCACGCTGCTGGGCGCGCCCGACGTGACCAAGAAGCTCACGCAACTGCGCCCGACCTGCTGGCATCCGGCATGAACCGCTTCATGGAAACCTGGGCCAAACGCGCTGACCCCACCGAAGACACGGTGGGCGCGCTGTACGAGCCGCAGCAGGGCGCCAGCGGCGTGCACAGCGGCATGGTGAAGCGCCCTGCCTCTGCCCCTGCTCGACCGCGGCGCGACGTGCAGCCTCGCGTGCCATCGAATGACAACACGCTCGCCGTGGGCGCCGTGCTGATCGCGGCCGCCGTCGGCCTCTCCTTGCTGGGCAAACGCTCTGACAATTAATACGTCAGATTGACCTGCATGACGGCAGTCGTTCCGCTGACTTCGTTACCGACGATCAGCAACGGCTTGCCGTTGGGCGACTTGTGCGCCGGGATGAACGTCAAGCCTTCCGGTCCCAGGTCGCCCTTGTCGCCATCGCGCGTGTTCAGGTAAGTCACGAACGACGCTGACGCCGGTTTCGTGATGTCGTAGACCATCACGCCGCCGATGCGCTCCAGGCCGACAAACGCATACTGCTTGTCGCCGAATTTGCCGACCACGACGCCTTCCGGCTCCGGGCCTTTCGAGGCGCTGCGGTCTTCCAGATTGTTGTTGTCGTTGCTGGCGTTGAAGCGCGCATTCGGCAGCGTGCTGGTGCGGCGCTCGAATTCGTCGCCCGAGTCGTAGACGCGCTTGATGTCCGTGTCCCAGATCGAGAATGAACGGCCGCCAAACGTGTACAGCTCGGTGCATTGGCCGGCGGCGTTCTTGCCGGTCATGCCACCACCGTTGGGCGTCGTCGTCACGCGCAGCCGGCCCAGGTTCGAGTCGAACGTCGCGCTACCGGCGTTCGGGAACACGCTCGGATCCAGCCCTGCCGTGCAATGTGCGCGGATGCGCGTCTCTTCATTGAAGCCCGGCCAGTCGGCGCGGGCATCGCCCTCATTCGCGGTCAGCAGGTAATGCTTGCCATCGACCGTGTAGCCGGCAATCGCGTCCGGCAGGTACATGCCTTTCACAGGCTGCGGACCGATCTTCGTGGCCGGCGTGCCGCTGTTGGTATTGGTGCCGCCATCTTCGTCCGACGCGTCCAGACCGAAACCGGCGACATTGTGGTCCTTGAAGCCGAGCGGCTTGATCGATGTGACCTTTGCGCTGGCCACGTCAACGATGGCGATCGCATTGTTTTCCTGCAGCGTGACCCAGGCCGTCTTGCCGTCTTCGCTGACGGTGATGTATTCCGGCTCGAAGTCCTGCGCAGCCGTGGCCTTGGGGCCAAAGATGCGGATGCCCTGCGCGCGCAGCGCCGTTTCCTGGCCATTGAAGCTGCGGAAGTCGGCGGTGGCAACGCTTGGGGCGCCGCCGCGATTCACGGTGATGATGCTGACCGCGCCTTCGGGGTCGCTCGTCCCGGCCACGCCATAGCCACTTGGCTCGCCTTCATTGGCGACCAGCACCTTGCTGCCGTCCGGCGTGAACACCAGCATGTCGGGCAACGCGCCTACCTTCACGCTGTTGATCAGCTTGAGGTCGGCCGCATTGTAGAACGCCACGGTGCCCTGATCGGTCTTGACCGCCGCTTCGATCGCCAGCGCCACCAGGCCGTCGTACACGGCGACGCTGTTGACGGCCTTGCCGAGGCCCGCCACGCTGATCGTGCCCAGCAGCTTGGGTGCAGTCGGTGCGCTCAGGTCCAGCACGTCGACGGTGCCATTGGCGCCGTTGACGACGAACAGGCGCTTGCTGGCAGCATCGTATGCAGTGATCTCGGCTGCGCCGACGGCGCCACCGTTGTAGCTGCCGATTTTTTCCAACGTCAGCGTGGTGGGCGTCGGTTCGTCGTCATGGTCGCCGCCGCAGGCAGCAAGCGTGCAGGCCAGCGCAATCGTGGCAATCATTGGAAGGTAGCGGTTGGTAGGACGGGAGCTGCGCAGCATGATGGTCGGTTTTCCAGGGATGAAAAACCGCCAGCATAGGACGCGCCGATGACAGCAGCATGACATGTCATCAACACGTCCCCCGTCACCGTATCAGAACTGGTCGGTGTCGCGCAGGAAGCGCCAGCCGCCGGCCGGCATCGGGCCCATCGAGATGCGGCCGATGCGCAGGCGGCGCAGTGCGGTCACGCGCAAGCCCACGTCGCCGCACAGGCGCTCGATCTGGCCGCGCTGGATGTTCTTGCCAGCGATGCGCAGGCGCTGCTCGCTTTGCCAGCTGGCCTTGAACATGCGGCCAAGCTTGGCCATGCCATTGTCGGCGATCTGGCCATCGACCTCGACGACGTATTCGGACTCGTTGCGCGATGCATCGTCGACCAGCTTGCGAATCACGCGGAAATCCTGGCTGAACACGATCAGGCCCGAGGCCATGGTTTCCAGCGGCGTGGCAGCCGTGGTCTTGAAGAGGTGCCGGCGCAGGAACGGCTTGCCGCGCCCGTGTTCCAGTACCTGGTTCTCGGCGGTGATGCTCGCGAGCGCCGCTTCGATTTCGATACCAGCCGGCTTGTGCATCAGGATCGTCACCGGATCCGGTTCAACCGGCGTCGCGCCGGGCAGCAGCTCGACCTTTTGCTCCGGCGTGACGCGGGTGGCGGGATCTTCGGCCACGGTGCCGTCGACGCTGACCCAGCCGCCGGCGATATAACGCTCGGCATCGGCGCGCGAGCACCCTGCCACGTCGGCCACGCGCTTGGCCAGGCGGATTGCTTCTTCAGTTGTCATGCACGCCAATCAGTAAAAAATGCGGTGAAGACGTCGACCGTGCGCTGAACATCGCGCGCGGAGACATCGAGGTGCGTCACGAGACGCATTCTGGGGCCGACCGTGGCGCGGATCTGCGCCCGTTCGAGCGCCGCGCGCAGCGGTGCGCAGGCGCCAGCCGGCACGTCGATCCAGAAGATATTCGTTTGCGGGGTACTGACGGTGAGCGCCGGGATCAGGGCCAGGCCGCGCGCCAGTTCGGCGGCGTTGTCATGGTCCTGCGCCAGCAGCGCGACATTGTGTTCGAGCGCGTAGTGCGCGGCAGCGGCGATCACGCCAGCCTGGCGCATGCCGCCACCCAGCATCTTGCGCCAGCGCTTGCCCTGCTCGATGAAGGCCTTCGGGCCCAGCAACACCGAGCCGACCGGCGCGCCCAGGCCCTTGGACAGGCAGACCGAGACGGTGTCAAAGCCCTTGACGGCGTCCGCCAGGCTGATGCCCTGCTTGACGGCGGCATTGCAGATGCGCGCGCCGTCCAGGTGCGTGGCCAGGCCCTTCTCGTGCGCGAGTGTCGTGGCCGCGGCCACGTACTCCTGACTCAGCACACGGCCACCGATCGTGTTTTCCAGCGCCAGCAGGCGGGTACGCGCGAAGTGCATGTCGTCGGGCTTGATATAGGCCTCGATGTCGGCCAGCAGGATCGAGCCGTCCGGCTGATTGATGATCGGCTGCGGCTGGATACTGCCCAGCACTGCCGCGCCGCCGCCTTCGTACTTGTAGGTGTGCGCTTCCTGGCCCACCAGGTATTCATCGCCGCGGCCGCAGTGCGTCATCAGCGCGATCAGATTGGTCTGCGTGCCGCTCGGGGCGAACATGCCGGCCTCGTAACCGAACAGCTCCGCCGCGTAATCCTGCAGGCGGTTGACGGTGGGGTCGTCGCCATACACATCGTCGCCGACGTTGGCAGCCACCATCGTGGCGCGCATCGCGGCGCTCGGCTGCGTCACCGTATCGCTGCGCAGGTCGATCCAGCCTTGCGTGTTGTCGCTCATGCTTGTTGTCACTCCGTGGTGGCGGCTTGTGGGGCGTAGAAACGTTCGGTCATCTCTGCCAGACCCAGTTCGCCCAGTACCTCGTGCAGACGTTCGGTCGGGCGGCGGCGCGGCAGGTTCTTGTAGGTGGCGATGATCAGCTCGTTCTTCATCGAGTGCTCCCAGCCCACCAGCTCGGTCACGGTGACCTGGTAGCCATGCGCCTCGAGCTGCAGGCAGCGCAGCACATTGGTGATCTGGCTGCCGAATTCACGCGTGTGGATCGGGTGGCGCCAGATTTCGGTCAGCGCGCTGCGTTTCACGTCCTTGCCCTTGTTCTTGCGCAGGACGGTGGCGACTTCGGCCTGGCAGCACGGCACCAGCACCATGTGCTTCGCGTTCTTCTTGAGCGCGAAGTCGATGGCGTCGTCGGTGGCGGTATTGCAGGCATGCAGCGCGGTGACGATGTCGATCGATTCAGGGAGCGCGCTCGACGTGGTCGATTCGGCCACCGACAGCGGCAGGAACGACATGCCCTTGAAACCCAGGCGCGCGGCCAGCTCGGTCGATTTGGTGACCAGTTCTTCGCGCGTCTCGATGCCGTAGATGTGCGAACCGCCGTTTTCCTCAACCTGCTGGGCTTTGACGAACAGGTCGTACAGGATGAAGCCAAGGTACGACTTGCCGGCGCCATGATCGACCAGCGACACGCTGCCCTTCTCCCCCTGCACGTCGCGCAGCAGCGGCTCGATGAAGTTGTACAGGTGGTAGACCTGCTTGAGCTTGCGCCGGCTGTCCTGGTTCAACTTGCCGTCGCGGGTCAGGATGTGCAGCTCTTTCAGCAGCTCGATCGACTGGCCCGGGCGAACCTCGGGTGGCAACTCCGTTACAGCCGGGGCTTTCTTGACGTTCTCGACACGCTTCATGAAGATCAGTGGTTCTTTTCGGCGGCGTGGTTGATCGTGTATTTCGGGATCTCGACAACGAGGTCTTCGTCGGCGACGATCGCCTGGCACGACAGGCGCGAATTGGGCTCCAGGCCCCAGGCCTTGTCGAGCATGTCTTCTTCCTGCTCTTGCTGTTCGTTCAGCGAATTGAAGCCTTCGCGCACGATCACGTGGCAGGTGGTGCAGGCGCAGACGCGGTCGCACGCGTGTTCGATGTCGATGTCGTTTTCGAGCAGGACGTCGCAGACCGATTTGCCGCTAGGCGCCTCAAGCACGGCGCCTTCTGGGCACAGCACGGGATGGGGAAGGATGACGATTTGTGGCACTTGGGTTACCTCGGTTGATTGTTGTAGTTTGCGGTGTGCAGATCAGATTTCGTCCAGCGACTTGCCCGACAATGCCTTGCGCACGCTCTTGTCCATGCGGCGCGCCGCGAATTCTTCGGTGCCATGCGCCAGCGCCTGGACCGCATCGTGCACCACGTTCTGGCGCAAACCCGGTTCGAGCGTCGTGTCGTTCGACATCGCCACCGCGTCGCGCACCATTTGCAATTGCGCGGCAATCGTGGCTTGCTCGTCGGGCGACAGCAGATCGGTATCGCTGTCCAGCGCCGACTGCGTCGCCAGCAGGATGCGCTCGGCCTCGACCTGCTCTTCGCGCAGCGCGCGCATCTGCATGTCGCTCGAGGCCGACGTGTACGAATCCTGCAGCATGCGCGCCACCTGATCGTCCGCCAGGCCGTACGACGGCTTGACCGTGATCGATGCCTCGACGCCCGAGCGCATTTCGCGCGCAGCTACCGCCAGCAAGCCATCGGCGTCGACCTGGTAGGTCACGCGGATGCGCGCCGCGCCGGCCGCCATCGGCGGGATGCCGCGCAGCTCGAAGCGCGCCAGCGAGCGGCAGTCCGACACCAGCTCGCGCTCGCCCTGCACCACGTGCACCGCCAGCGCCGTCTGGCCATCCTTGAAGGTCGTGAATTCCTGCGCGCGCGCGACCGGAATCGTCGAGTTGCGCGGAATGATCTTCTCGACCAGGCCACCCATCGTCTCGATGCCGAGCGACAGCGGGGTCACGTCCAGCAGCAGCCAGTCTTCGCCGTCGGCGCGGTTGCCGGCCAGCAGATTGGCCTGGATCGCCGCGCCCAGCGCTACCACGCGGTCCGGATCGATATTGGCATGCGGGATGGTCTGGAAGAATTCCGACACCGCCCGGCGCACGTGCGGCATGCGCGTCGCGCCGCCGACCATGACCACGCCATCAACGTCTTCGACGCTCGTGTCGGCATCGCGCATCGCCTTGCGGATCGCATTCATCGTCTTGCCGACCAGATGCTTCGTGATCTCGACGAACTCGACGGCCGTAATCGTCACCTGCACCAGCTCGCCCGATTTCAGGATCGCCTCGATCGTCGTTTCTTCGTTCGTCGACAAGAGTTCCTTGGCCTGGCGGGCCTTGACCATCAGCGTTGCGGTGTCCTGGTCCGACAGGGGCGCCAGGCGCGCTTTTTCCATGATCCAGCAGAACAGGCGATGGTCGAAATCGTCGCCGCCCAGGGCTGAGTCGCCGCCGGTCGACAGCACTTCGAACACGCCTTTCGAGAGCTTGAGGATCGAGATGTCGAACGTGCCGCCGCCCAGGTCATACACGGCGTACACGCCTTCCTTGCCCTGGTCGAGGCCGTACGCAATGGCAGCCGCGGTCGGCTCGGACAGCAGGCGCAGGACATTCAGGCCGGCTAGCTGGGCCGCATCCTTGGTCGCCTGGCGCTGTGCATCGTCAAAATAGGCCGGCACCGTGATCACGGCGCCAACCAGGTCGTCGCCCAGCGAATCTTCGGCGCGCTGGCGCAGCGTGGCCAGGATCTGGGCCGAGATTTCGACGGGGCTTTTCACGCCGGCGACGGTATTGAGCTGGACCATGCCCTCGCCATCGACGAAGTCGTACGGCAGGTTTTCTGCGTGCGTGATGTCTTTGAGGCCACGGCCCATGAAGCGCTTGACCGAGACGATTGTGTTCTTTGGGTCGGTGGTCTGGTGCGCGCGCGCCTTGTGGCCGATGTGGGCGTGGCCGTTGTCCAAGTAGCGCACGATCGACGGCAGCAGCGAGCGGCCCTCCTCGTCGCTGAGCACTTCAGGGCTGCCGCTGCGAACGGTAGCGACGAGCGAATTGGTGGTGCCCAGGTCGATGCCCACGGCCAGGCGGTGCTGGTGCGGGGCGGTGGACATGCCGGGTTCGGCGATTTGGAGGAGTGCCATACTTACAATTAAAATCCTTGTGGCTTAAGCAAACTTTGAAGAAAACCATCTACGTTTGAAGTCTTATATTTGACTGTTTCTAGCAAATCCCAAACTTGACTGGACTGAGGAAACTCAAATTGAACCTGATCATATCGATCGAGCATTGCAAGAACAGTGCGCTCTGTCCAGCGTTCGCTATCGAGCTCGCCGTGATATTGGCGATAGCGCTCTTGGAAAAGAGCCAATCTCTGCCCTTTAAGCTCTGTTTCAAAATACGCCGAGATTACCAAATCGGTTCCGCCCCAAATGGACCTTGGCGCGTCCCTACGAGACCATGCCAAATTACCCATGTGTGTCATCTGGAAAATTTGAAATACAGCCTGTTCGAGCTTGTCGTCATTCATTTGTTACTCCATTTCATGTCACCAAGGTCATTTTTCAATGACCTCAAAAGACCTTGCCCTTTTCCGTAGATATTAAGGAGATCAGATTTCGCATATGGATTTTTATTGGCACGATGCCAAAAACGTCGCCCAAGACCAGTCGTGCGAATGGAGATGAGAAGTTCCTCGACCGAGGCTTTAGAATCCCCATTTACCTTACGCCGAAGACTCATCGCATCAGCGTGCAGCTTATGGACTGCTTCGCTTATAGTAGGATTGAATGACTCGGAGTCTGCCATCCCTTTGTTCAGCAAAGTCAGCGACTTCTCAATATCTTTACTAATTAAAGGTACGGTTGCTTTGAAAACATACCGTTTTTCAATCCTAGATAATCGATAGACCGCATAAAAAGAGGCAAATGAGCCAACGACTTTTACAAATTCCGCGAGGTTATGTAAAGTAGCAGAATTTTGAGTTAGGAAGTGCTGAAACCAGCTCCATCCACCATAAAATATTGACAACACGTTTATCGTTCAAGAATATCATCGAATATTCGGTGTAACTCCTCGCCGAACTTGTCGAGGAACATCAGCGAGCGCACGCCCTGCGCGGCAGCGGCGTAGTCGCCCGCATCGAGCTGCTGGCCAACGGTGACCAGCATCTGCTTGCGTTCGGCGCGTACCTGCGCATCGAGGGCGTCGAGCGCGGCAGCATCCTTGCCAGCACGCGCATCGCCAAGTTCTTCGCGCCATTCCATCTGCTGCATCAGGAACGCAGTAGGCATCGCGGTATTCGATTCGGTCTGCAGATCGACGCCATTCAGTTCGCACAGATACTGCGCGCGCTTTTGCGGGTTGCGCAGGGTCTGGTAGGCGTCGTTGGCCCGCGTGGCCCATTGCATGGCCACGCGTTTTTCGCCGTCGCTGCTGCCGACAAACCGGTCAGGATGGACGCGGCCCTGGATCTCGCGGTAGGCGGCATCCAGGGCATGCTGGTCGACCTCAAAACGGGCCGGCAGTTGAAACAGTTCGAAGTGATTCTGCATGCGCGATCAGATGCGGAAGCTTTCGCCGCAGCCGCAATTGTCCTTGACGTTCGGATTATTGAAGCGGAAGCCCTCATTGAGGCCTTCACGGGCGAAATCGAGCTCGGTGCCATCGATGTACGGCAGGCTTTTCGGGTCAACGAATACCTGCACGCCATGCGATTCAAAGACGCTGTCTTCGTTCGCGCTTTCATCGACGTACTCGAGCTTGTAGGCCAGGCCGGAGCAGCCGGTGGTGCGCACACCGAAACGCAAGCCAATGCCCTTGCCCCGGCGTTCGAGGTAACGGTTGACGTGCTTTGCAGCTTTTTCGGTCAGGGTGATTGCCATGTTGTGCTTCTCCAGCTCAGTTCTATTACCAGGAATTACGCCGCTGCGACTGCTGCAACTGCTTTATCGGCGTGCTTTGCCTTGTAGTCGGCCACAGCGGCCTTGATCGCGTCTTCTGCCAGGATCGAGCAGTGGATCTTGACCGGAGGCAGTGCCAGCTCTTCGGCGATCTGCGTGTTCTTGATCGCCAGTGCTTCGTCCAGGCTCTTGCCCTTGACCCACTCGGTGATCAGCGAGCTCGATGCGATGGCCGAACCGCAGCCGTACGTCTTGAACTTTGCGTCTTCGATCAGGCCCTGGTCGTTGACCTTGATCTGCAGCTTCATGACGTCGCCGCAGGCCGGCGCGCCGACCATGCCGGTGCCGATGTCATCGTCGCCCTTGTCGAACGCGCCGACGTTGCGTGGGTTTTCGTAGTGGTCCAGTACTTTGTCCGAATATGCCATGGTGATGCTCCAGTATGTTTAGAAAATGCGCGCTCGGTATGAGCAGATCAGTGTGCAGCCCACTGGATCGAGCTGATGTCGATCCCGTCCTTGAACATGTCCCACAGCGGCGACAGTTCACGCAGCTTGCCAACTTTGCTCTTGAGCAGGTTGACGGCAAAATCAATTTCTTCTTCGGTCGTGAAGCGGCCAATCGAGAAGCGGATCGAGCTGTGCGCCAGCTCGTCGCTGCGGCCCAGGGCGCGCAGCACGTACGATGGTTCCAGGCTGGCCGAGGTGCAGGCCGAACCGGACGACACGGCCAGGTCCTTGATCGCCATGATCAGGGACTCGCCTTCGACATAATTGAACGAGACGTTCAGGTTATGCGGCACGCGGTGGTCCATGTCGCCGTTGATATAGACTTCTTCGATCTCCATCAGGCCACGGGCCAGGCGATCGCGCAGTGCGCGCACGCGCGCCAGCTCGCTGTCCATCTCGACCTTGGCCAGGCGGAATGCTTCGCCCATGCCGACGATCTGGTGCGTCGGCAACGTGCCCGAACGCATGCCGCGCTCGTGACCGCCACCGTGCATCTGCGCTTCGAGGCGCACGCGCGGCTTGCGACGCACGTACAGCGCGCCGATGCCTTTCGGGCCATAGGCCTTGTGCGCGGTGAAGGTCATCAGGTCGACCTTCAGCACTTCGAGGTTGATCTCGACCTTGCCGACGGCCTGGGCCGCATCGCAATGGAAGATGATGCCCTTCGAGCGCAGCAGTTCGCCGATTTCGGCGATCGGCTGCACGACGCCGATTTCGTTGTTCACGAACATGACCGACACGAGGATGGTGTCAGGGCGGATCGCCGCTGCCAGCTGCTCGACGGTGATCAGGCCGTTGGCTTGCGGCTCGAGGTAGGTCGCTTCGAAGCCGACGCGTTCGAGTTCACGCACGGTATCCAGCACGGCCTTGTGCTCGGTCTTGACCGTGATGATGTGCTTGCCCTTGGTCTTGTAGAACTGGGCCGCGCCCTTGATCGCCAGGTTGTTGCTTTCGGTCGCGCCGGAGGTCCAGACGATTTCGCGCGGATCGGCGCCGATGATCGCGGCAACGTGGCCGCGTGCTTCTTCGACGGCCGCTTCGGCGTTCCAGCCGTAGGCGTGGCTGCGCGACGCAGGATTACCGAACTGCTCGCGCAGGAACGGAATCATCTTGTCGGCGACGCGTGGATCGACCGGCGTCGTGGCCGAGTAATCCATGTAGATCGGGAAATGTGGAGCTGGCGCGAAGCTCTGCTCGGTGGTCTTGTCCATTGGCGCGTTCATCTGATTTACTCCGGTAACTTTAGTTTTGTCCGACTGCGGCGGGGGCGCCGCGGTGCACGTGCACGACGTTCTGTTCTTTCTGGCGCTGCTGGTCGACCAGGTCTTGCAACGATACCGAATCGAGGTAGTCGACCATTTTTTCGTTCAGCGTGGTCCACAGTTCGTGGGTCATGCACCGGGCGCCGTCGGTATGGGCGCCATGGCAGTTCTCTTTACCGCCGCACTGGGTTGCATCGAGCGGCTCGTCGACAGCGATGATGATGTCCGCCACCGTCACCTTGCCCGCCGCGCGCGCCAGGCTGTAACCGCCGCCCGGACCACGGATCGATTCGACGATCTCGTGGCGGCGCAGCTTGCCAAACAGCTGCTCGAGGTACGACAGCGAAATGGCCTGGCGCTGGCTGATGCCCGACAGCGTGACAGGACCATTGCCTTGACGCATGGCAAGGTCGATCATCGCAGTGACAGCAAAACGGCCTTTGGTGGTCAGACGCATTTCAACCCCGGTGAATGATAAAATATTTCTCTTGTCCAAGTACCAAGTCGGCGCCGCATCCTGCAGCACGTTTCCCTCTGAGAGCGGGGAAAGACCTGATTAGTTGAACGATTTAGTCAAGTATAGCAAATCGCAATGATCTTGTCTTGGACCACCCCAAAAACGGCGGGTCACTTTCACTCCTGAAAAAGTCGCCGTTGAACGCGTGGACGGGGGGACCCGCCGCCGGCCGCGCCCACCCTACCGCGCTGGTACGGATTGCGCACCGTAGGGTGGATGGCTATGCCATCCACGCGTTCAACCCAACGTGATGTATGACGCAGGGGTTTGTTGAACGCGTGGGCGGGAAACCCGCCCACCCTACCGTTCCTGCAGCCATGCACGCGATCAGCGGGCTCGGAGCAACGCCATCGGCCCGAACAGCGCCTGCATGCCCGGATGCCCGATGAAACTGAGGTTGTACGGATGCTCAGCCACTGCCTGCGGAAACGCGGCCGTCTCTGGCAACTTCTGCAATTGCTCGGCAATCTTGCCCCACAGGACCAGCGTCGGCACCTGCGGCTGGGCGGCCAGCGCCGCCAGCACCGTCTGCAGGAACGGCAACCAGGCGCGCGCGTCGATGACCGGCTTGACATGCTTGCGAAACACCAGCGCGGCATTGAGCAGCAAGAAGCCCTCATGCATCAGATTGTCCTGCAGTTGCGCCAAGGTCTGGATCGAGCCGTCAGCGCGCGCGGCCTGGGCGACCGGCGCCAGCGCCTCCCCGCTCGTCGCATCGGGCTGCAACTGCCCGCTTGCCACCAGCAGCATCTTCATGAAGTTGCGCAGTGACGTCGCCCGGTTCACCGGCTTGGACAGTCCGGCATCGCTCCACAGGTCGCCCACGGCCCCGTCCATGAAGCTCACGCCGGTGGCGCTCGCGGCGCGCGGGTACGGCCCCTCCCCCACCAGCACGTAGCGCACCTTGTCCAGCGGCTGGGCAAAGGCGGCGAACATGCGGTGTTCCGTCGGGACGTAATCGTCCTGCGCCAGTGCGGGCAAATAATCAGGATTGGCGCGGGCCACCCCCTGCAAGCCCGCTTCGAGGATCGGACGCCACGAGGCGTCGGCCAGGTCGAGGGCCTGCAGGATCGGTGCAGGGATGGCGATGGGGCTGGAGGCAAGCGCGGCGGTGGCGGTCATGGCGAAATGGCAATGGAAGGAGGCGGCGATTGTAGCGCGCCGCCGCCCTTCGCATCCACCCGCGCGCTATTCGGAATCGGGCTGTCGCGACGGGTGCGCCGCCTGGAACGCCGGCAACGCGATGCACAGCGCATTGATGCGGTCGATGTTCGGGTAGGCCGAAACATCGATATTGAAACGCTGCGCATTGAATACCTGCGGCGCCAGGTAACAGTCGGCGATGGTCGGATGGTCGCCATGGCAAAACGGCCCCGCACCCGGATCGCGCGCCAGATGCGCTTCGAGCGATTGCAATCCCTCGATCACCCAGTGACGGTACCACTCGCTCTTTGCCTGGTCGGGCACACCGATCTCGCGCGCCAGATAATTGAGCACGCGCAGGTTGGTGATCGGGTGGATGTCGCAACCAATGATCTGGGCCAGCTCGCGCACGCGCGCCCGGCCCGGCGCATCCTTCGGTAGCAGCGGCACGTCCGGATACACTTCTTCGAGATACTCGATGATCGCCAGCGACTGCGACAGCGTGATGCGGTCATCCTGGAAGGCCGGCACCAGACCGCTCGGGTTGATCTGGCGATAGTCGTCCTGCAGGTGCTGCCCGCCATCCTTGAGCAGGTGCACCGGCACCGCGTCGTAGGCCAGCCCTTTCAGGTTCAGGGCAATGCGCACCCGGTACGCGGCCGAGCTGCGAAAGTAGGTATACAGTTTCATGGTTGTCTCTCGTGGTAACGGACGACTTCCTGATCGATGGCGCCAAAGATGCTGGCGCCGCTCGCATCCAGCATCTCGATGCGCACTGTGTCGCCGAACGACAGGTACGGCGTTTTGGGGGCGCCGCCTTCGATGGTTTCGTACATGCGCACTTCGGCCAGGCAGCAATAGCCCACGCCGCCATGCTCGACGCTCGAGCCATACAGCCCGCCCTGCTTGTTCGACACAGTGCCCGAGCCGATGATGCTGCCCGCGCACAGTTCGCGCGTGGTCGCCGCGTGCGCGATCAGCTGGGCGAAGCTGAAGGTCATGTCTTCGCCGGCGTTGGGCTTGCCGAACGCGGCGCCATTGAGCGTGACCAGGATCGGCAGGTGCAGCTTGTTGCCCTGCCAGGCCTCGCCCAGCTCGTCCGGCGTGACCGCCACTGGCGAGAACGCACTGGCCGGCTTGGACTGATAAAAGCCGAAGCCTTTAGCCAATTCGTTCGGGATCAGGTTACGCAACGACACGTCGTTGACGAGCATGATGAGACGGATGGCACTGGCGGCCTCGGCTGCATCGGCGCCCATCGGCACGTCACCCGTGACTACGGCCACCTCGGCTTCGAGATCGATGCCCCAGTCTTCGGACAGGGCCGCGATCGGGTCCATCGGGCCGACGAAGGAATCGCCGCCGCCCTGGTACATCAGCGGATCGGTATAGAACGACGCCGGCACCTCGGCGCCGCGCGCCTTGCGCACCAGCTCGACGTGGTTGATGTAGGCCGAGCCGTCGGCCCACTGGTAGGCGCGCGGCAGCGGCGAATGGCAATCTGCTTCGATGAACGATTCGGCCCCCTCGGCGTTGCCGTCATTGAGCTGGGCATAGACGTCTTCGAGCTGCGGCTTGCAGGCATCCCAGTTGTCGAGCGCGGCCTGCAGCGTGCGCGCGATGGTCGGGACTTGCTGGCAGGTGACCAGATCGCGGCTGACGACGACCAGGGTGCCGTCGCGGCCGCCGGCTTTGAGGGTGGCGAGTTTCATGGACTATCCTTTTGTTATTGCTGAGTAGCCGCCATTACAAGGTAAAACGCACTATCATACAAACGATATTTTCAGCGTGATATATCACCCTATCTGATGAATCCAACGTTACGACAAATGCGCGCCTTCGTTGCGCTGGCCCGCACCGGCAATTTCACGCTGGCCGCGCAGACGCTGCACGTGACGCAATCGGCACTATCGGGCCTGATCAAGGAGCTCGAACAGACGCTGGACGCCCGGGTCGTCGACCGCAGCACGCGCCGGATCGGCCTGACCGACATCGGTCGCGAATTGCTGCCTTTATTTAGCCAGATCATCGACGACCTGGACGGTGCGCTGGCTAACGTGGCCGACCACACGCGCCTGAAGAAAGGCGTCGTGCGCATCGCCGCGCCACAGCTGATGGCGTGCACCCTGCTGCCGCCAAGCATTGCCGACTACCGCGCGCAGCACCCCGAGATCGTTGTGCGCCTGGCCGATACCGAAGTCGAGGGCGTCATTACGCGCGTGCTGTCGGGTGAGGCCGATGTGGGGATCGGCCCGGAACGCACGCCCGCGCCGCCGCTGCTGGCACGTGAACTGTTCACCATGCCATTCGCGCTGGTGTTTCCGCACCAGCATCCGCTGGCCGCGCTCGAGCGGGTGACGTGGCAGGATGCGGCGGCCTATCCGTTCATCTCGCTGCAGGGCCAGTTCACCGAATTGCTGCTCGACGCGGTGCAGCCCTCGCGCACGGGCGTTGCGCTCACGCCGGCGCACGAAGTGACCTTCATGACGACGGCGCTGGCCATGGTCAGCGCCGGCCTGGGCGTGACGGTGTGCTTGCCCTATGCGGCGCCGCTGGCCACGCTGTATGGATTGACGATGCGCCCGCTCGATGCGCCGACGCTGCAGCGGCGCTTTTTCGTCTACACGCGGCCGGGCCGGTCGCTGTCGCCGGCCGCCGAGAGTTATGTGGAATTCCTCTTTGCATATGTAAAACGGGCGCAAGCGGAAGGCTGATTCTCACGAAAAGGCACGCTACAATGGGCCGTGTCTTTTTTAATCGGACCCACGATGTCCCACGATACGATTGCGATCAACCGCCAGATGAACAAGTTCGATGGCCATGCCAGCGTCTGGCTGTTTGGCTACGGCTCCCTGATCTTCAAACCCGATTTCCCGTTTCTTCAGCAGCGCGCGGCGTCCATCCGCGGCTGGACGCGCCGCTTCTGGCAAGGCTCGCACGATCACCGCGGCACCGAGACGGCGCCGGGACGTGTGGTGACGCTGGTGCCGGATCCCGATGCGGTCTGCCACGGCATGGCGTTTCTCGTCACGCCCGAAGAATTCGCGCATCTCGACCATCGCGAAAAGAACGGCTACCTGCGTCTGGCAACGCAAATGCAGTTTGATGACGGCAGCAGCGACGAAGGCATCGTGTATATCGCCACGCACGACAACGCGGCGTACCTGGGCCCGGCCGATGAACACGCGATTGCGCGCCAGATCGCCACGGCGCGCGGCCCGAGCGGCCCGAACAGCGACTACCTGCTGGGCCTGGCCCAGTCACTGCGCGCGCTGGGCAAACCCGATCCGCACGTGTTCGAGATCGAGCGGCATCTGGCGGCGATGGGGGTTACGCAGCAGTACGCGTAATTGAGTTCCCCTGCGACGCGATGGCTGCAAGCGTGGCCAGCACGCGCGCAGCACGCTGTTCGAGCGAACCCGTGAGGATTGTGTAGCCGATGTCGCGCCGGTCCAGATCGTCCAGCACCAGTTGCTGGATCTGCGTGCGCCATGCCGCGTTTTCGCGCACGCCAGGCTCTTCTTCATACGGGATGTCGTCGGCGCACACGAAATGGTGCAGGTAGCGCGTGCGGCATTCCAGCGCGTAGCGCAGCAAGGCTGGCGGCACCGGCTCGGTGACCTGGCCAAAGCGCAAGCCAAGCAGCAACGTGGTCAGTGCATTGGTGTCGACGAAGACGTACTCGCCGCCCGCCCTGGCAACGGCGGCGTCTTCGGCAGCGCGGTGCCGCTCGGCGATCTCGACATAATCGGCGGCCACCAGCTGGCCCTGCTTTTCTTCCCAGATGAAACGGCCGATCTCCGGCACGAACTGCGCGCCCTGCTCGCGCGCCAGCATGCTGGCCAATGTCGATTTCCCCGTCGACTCGGCGCCGACAAACACCACCAGCCGACTGCCTGCCCCCTGCTCACCCATGCCTGCATCCTGTAACGATCGATGCGACATCCTAGCCGAGCCGCCGTGACAACTCAACGGTTCAGTCGAGCGCGCGCTGGCGCGACTCGGTGTCTACGCACAGGATGGCGATCGCGCCCATGAGCAGGAAGCCAGAGAGCATGATCAGCGCCAGCGTGAAGTGCGTCGCCATCACCGGCGCAATGATCGCGGGCGCGAACAGGCCACCGAAGCGGGCAACTGCCCCGGCCATGCCCATCCCGCTGGCGCGCAGGCGGGTCGGGTATACCTCGGGCGTGAACGCATACAGCGCGCCCCATGTGCCCAGCAGCGCAAAGCTCATCAGCAGCGTCGAACCGACGACCAGCACGGTCGAGCTGCCCAGGCTGTAACCGAGGCAGCCGACACTGCTCAGCAGGAGAAAACCAACGAGCGTCGGCTTACGGCCCCAGCGTTCGACGCCATACGCAGCCAGCGCGAAGCCGGGCAACTGGACCAGCGCCAGCACGATCAAAAATTCCTGGCCGCGCATGAAGCCGAAGCCTTCCGCGCTCAGGCGGATCGGCAGGTAGACGAACACGCCGTAATACGCAATCGAAATCAGGCCCCAGGTGACGAACAGCGCGATGCTGCGCTGGCGCAGCCCGCCCGAGAACAGCGACAGCAGTGTCGTTTTGACTTGCGGCTCGGGCAGCAACGGCGGCATCGTCAGCGTACGGCCATTCGTCCTGGCCACGCGTTCCAGCACCGCGCGCGCTTCGTCCGGTTTGCCGCTGCGATGCAGGTACATGGGCGACTCGGGGATGTACCAGCGCAGCACGATGCCGATGAGCGCCGGGATGCCGGTGACAAAAAAGATTACGCGCCACGCATCGTCGCCCCAGCCCACTGCCCACAGGGCCAGCACGGCCAGGGCGATCGTGCCCAATGCCCAGAACGATTCGAGCAGCACCAGCCAGCGGCCGCGCCGGTCGCTGGGCAGAAACTCGGCCATCATCGTGTAATCGACCGGCAGCGTCGCGCCCACGCCGATGCCCGTCATCAGGCGCAGCACGAGCAGCCATGTGAAATCGGGAGCGAACGCGGACGCCACACCGAAGCAGGCGTCGATTACGACTGCCATCAGCAGCACGGGCCGGCGGCCGATGCGATCCGCCAAACGCCCGAAGACAAACGCGCCGATCATCATGCCGACAAAGAACACGGTCCCTGTCTGCAAGGCCTGCGGCATCGACAGGCCGAAGGTCTTCGCGATCGATGGCGCAGAAAAACCGATCGACAGCACCTGCATCGCGTCGGCCAGCCAGACCAGGCCAAAGATCAGGAAAATGCGGTACTGGAACCGGCCGACGCCGGCGGCTTGCAAGCCCTGCTCCATCGTCACGGCGGCAGCGCTGGCCTCGTTCGGGCCGTTGCCGGGAAAGCCGGCCTGCCCTGGTGTCACTGGTGTGGTCATGGATTCTTATCGAGGCAACTGGACGGCGCGCGGAGCGGCGCGCCTGTCAATGCCGCATCTTAGAATAAAACGAGCTCTTCAGTGACGTTTTACCAAGGGTATGCGGGCCGAGTGATCTGGCGCTGGACCGATGTCCCCGGTCACCATTATCCACCGAAGTCATCGACGCCCCGCCTGGCGCCCATGCCACCCGTATTGCCGATGCCGCCCAAGCTCAATCACAGGACCACACCCGTTGCCGGGTCCGTTGCCCTACCCGCCACGCCGGTTCTGCTCGTTACGTCGTGTACCCGGTGCGACACCGCGCTGACCGTCTTCGGACACCAAGCACATCAGTTGCCCGCCCAGCCGGCCGAGAACCTGGCTGCGCAGGTTATCGGCCAGCCCGTCGTTTACGTCGAACGACACGGCGCGCAGTTACCAGTGCCCGGCGTTCGCGGTCGCGGTCGCGCTTTCCGCGTAGACGGCTGCATCGAGCTTGCGCAGACGGGCGTGCGGGCTAGTTGGCAACGTCCTGGGCCATTCCTGCATTCTCAAAACAGGTCCAGCTGCCTTGCCCCCTGAGCACTGCCGCGGCGTGTCGTCGCGGGTACCACCACTGGTCGCCGGAACTGCGAGCGATCGAGCCGCCCAAAGCGCCCGCGCAATGACTTGAAGCCAAGGCGCGCGACCGCTTTTTCAAAGCGCTGACGGATCAGGTCGGCCCATACGCCGTCACCATGCATGCGCTGTGCAAAGTCGGCATCGTAGTCCTTGCCGCCGCGCATTTCGCGGATGCGGTTCATCACCCGCTGCGCGCGGTCCGGAAAATGCGCCTGCAACCACTCTTGAAACAGCGGATTGACTTCGTGCGGCAGGCGCAGCACCGTGTAGTGCGCGCCGACCGCGCCGGCATCGCGCGCTGCTTCAAGGATGCGTTCAATCTCGGGCTCGGTCACGAACGGAATGATCGGCGCCACGCTCACGCTGACGGGAATGCCGGCGTCCGTCAACGTGCGGATTGTGCGCAGACGGCGCATCGGCGCGGCCGCGCGTGGCTCGAGCGTGCGCGAAATCTGCGCGTCGAGTGTCGTGAGCGTCACCGCCGCGCACGCCAGATTGTTAGCCGCCATTGGCGCAAGCAGGTCGATGTCGCGCTCGATCAACGACGACTTGGTGATCAGGCCAAGCGGGTGACGGCATTCGGACAATACTTCCAATACCTGGCGCGTGATCTGGCGCTCGCGCTCGCAGGGCTGGTAGGCGTCGGTATTCACGCCGATGGCAATGTGTTCGGGGACGTAACCGGGCTTGGCGAGTTCGCGCCGCAGCAGTTCGAGAGCATTCACCTTGGCGAAGAGCCGGGATTCAAAATCGAGGCCCGGCGACAGGCCGAGATAGCTATGCGTGGGCCGCGCGAAGCAATAAATGCAGCCCTGTAGAATGTCGACTCGAACTGTTCAGAGAATATTCTAAGTCGTTGATTTTTATCCATAAAATCCAATTTGCCAAAATTATGCTGTTTATGAACAAGTGCCCAGCGTAACGCTACTGTTCCACCGATTATTTTCGAAATGCTACGCTTAAACGCAGGCGCGGTGCGGCTTGCAGATCCAAGTATGCCTCTGAGGAAACAATCCCAACATACGGCACGATGTTCACCGCCGCCGAAAAGTCAGTAACAGAGATAAACATTCCTCGGCCGTGGTCCAGCCTTTCTTATTGCAGGCTTCGATGTAGGCGTCCGGCCGGCGGTTAGTTCTTAACGAGAGTTCGCCAGCATGGGCCGCATCACTGCCTCGCAGGCATCGAGCAACTTGCAAACTATCGACCTCGACCGCTTCGTCTTGCCAGACTTCTCGAGCATTCAATCCCCGGAAAGCGAATGCGCATCCGGTTTCGGCCTAACTTGACTTGCTGAGGGTCAGCCAGGATATGCATTAGAGCGCCTAACAAAACCCTCTAGTTGCTCAGCAGGCAACAGCCGAGTACACTGAGCCGTATCGAACGTCCGCAATTGGCCGAACCCGGCCGTTCGCGTCAGCTTAGCAGTTTGCCAGGCTGAAAAATTCGCCGGTCGTATTTACAAGTAGCTATCGACGCAATGCAAGCAGTGTTCTAAGCCTCGAGACTCCTAAGCTGATGCTTCTGGCCAACAGAAACTGCCGCTCGTGCCCCACGGCGTGGTTTGCTGATCGAATCTGTCTTTACGTAAATTCTTTACAGCAATGCAATTAGCCGCTAAAGTCTTGCTCCATCCTATCTGATACCTACCCCATGTCGAAGCTGCAGTCTCCCGGTGACATCAGATGCTGGCATAGCGAATTTGCTTCTGTAACAATCGAATCTAAATTTTTACACGACCATGGCAACGTCATCCAGGGTGAATCAGTGCGTTCGCTTGCGTTTTGCGGGATTTTTTTTTGCGCATTCGGGCTTGCTGACCTAGCCCAACTCGGCTATGGCGATCAAGCACTGGCACTGTTTCTAGCCCGTCTCATGGTCATGATCGCGGCGTTGATAGGTATCGTAATGATTCGCCGCAGTTCCAATCCAGCGCGTACCGCCTACCGCGTGGCTACTGTCTTTACCAGCCTCGCAATGCTGACGTTCTTGCTAGTCGCTTATTTCCGGGGTGACTTGCTGCTTCACGGTATGTCGATGGCCATTATGCTAATCATCGTCTATCTGTTTATTCCGAACCGACTTGTCAACGCCACTATCGTCGCACTCAGCGCGAGCATCGCCTTCTTGGGGCTTGTGTATGCTGTCGATATGATAAGCGTGCGTCAGCTATCGACTATGACAATGCTGCTCATCCTCGCAAATCTATTCGGCGCCATTGCCGCACGGCGCGACTCTCATTCATCGCGCCGACAATACTGGACTCGTCAAATTCTAATCAGCCAAGCTATGAGGGATCCCCTAACCGGCGTCTTCAATCGTCGTCATCTAAACGCTGGCCTGCTCGACGAAGAAATTGACCGCGCTAGAGTTAATGGGGAATCGCTTACCGTCATCATATGCGACATAGACGGTTTCAAAGCCGTCAACGATACTCATGGGCATCAGGCTGGGGACACGCTTCTAAGAGATTTCGCGCACCTATTGCTTTCCATGACCCGAGACGGTATTGATACAGTCGTGCGCTACGGTGGTGAAGAGTTCTTACTAATTTTGCCTGACACCGATTTGCCCGATGGCCTTGCCCTTGCCGAGCGCATTCGCACAAAATTAACTGAAGCCATCAGCATGCATGGGGATGTCCGGATCAATGCTACAGCAAGCTTTGGGGTGGTCAGTACCTGCCTTTTGCCCCATCTTCCAACAATAGCAAGCCATGCCTTGATAGCACGCGCTGATGAGCTTATGTACGCTGCCAAACGTAGCGGTCGGAACCGGGTTCACGTGGCCGAATGGAATGTTACTAGCTCTATTTAAGCCGAAGTTCTGTAGTACCGTACTCGCGCCAAACTATCTGCTTGCGGTACATCGACTTACGAGGCGTGTTCTGCGGCGAAAGCGTCTGCCGTCAATCTGAATAAATGATGCTAGACGCCGCATGCTCGAATGCGTTCGCGCTCATAGACCAGTCTTCCTTACCAACTCGCTTCACACTATCGATGTTACTTCCGATTGACCCGAAGATGTAATTTGGGGCAAAATTATCAATCCAAACCTGTTATTACGATGGTTAGGCAACTAATGGAAGACTTGATTATGAGCGGATTTACCCCTTCGAAGTCGGTTGATCCTTGGACTGAGGGTGACTATCGTGTCTACGGTTATGCTATTCCGGCTCCTGATGGTACTTATTGGCCAGCGTACATAATAGAGCGAATTCAAGGAATTTCCGATGCCCCTAAGAAAGCAGTGGAACTTCATCAAGTAGATATCCAAACTTTTGCAACGCAGGGACTCGCTAAAATGATGGCCGTCTCCCACGGTCTCCAGCGAGTTCGCACCAAGGATCGCTTGGGCTGCTAACTTCAGCATTTTTGTCAAAAACCGATCTGGCATGCCACAGTCGCTGTGATTTAAGGACGCATGCCGATGAGCAACTAACCAATTCGCAGACTGCTGTATGTCTGCTTTTGGCCGAACCGGGCCGTTCAGCTGAGCATATCAGGTCACCAAGGTGGAAAAGTCGCGGACTGTCACGAAGGGCAGGGACCGACCCGACCCAGCCTGCACCGCTCAGGCTGAACGGACCATTCCTTCCAGCGCAGAAAATTGGTCGGCGAACGACATGGCGTCTGCGCCGTCAAATACGAACTGGCCCTTGCGGATCATGTGGATCAGCTCGATGCCGGCAAGCACAGAGCCGGCTGCAAGGAATGATTTGAAGTTGAGAATCGGCTTGGTCACCGCCTGATGGCGCGATGGTGCTGCTCGACAATGTTGTTGAGGTATTTAACCTGGCGGACAAGGATCGGCACGGCGCGGCCGGCGTTGATGGTATCCATGGCCGCCTTGTTGGCGCCGCTTTTGTCCATCGCGACTTTTTCTGGATCGCCCTTCGCTCCCACGGCCTTGTCGAAGAAGCGCTTCACCGCAGCCTTGTCCCGCTTCGCCGTTAGCAGGAAGTCGACGGTCTTTCCATGCTTGTCGACGGCGAGGTAGAGGTATTTCCAGAAGCCCTTGACCTTGATGTACGTCTCGTCCATGCGCCAGCTGCCGCTGACCGGGCGCTTGTGTTCCCGGGCCATTTTCTCGATGAGCGGCAAGAAGCGGATCGCCCATCGGTTTATCGTCGAATGGTCGACCGACACGCCACGCTCTTCCATCATCTCTTCGAGGTGCCGGTAGCTCAGCCAGTATTGGCAATCATCTGACGGCGAGATGACTCGGCCCGCATGGCGGCCGTTTCGTACGGGCCATTATCGTCATCCATCATCCGCGGCTGCGCGCCGTTGAGGCTCAGGTTGACGATCTTCAGGCTCATTTGCTGATTGCCCAGGCCGCAGCCTGGTTTAGCATCGACTAGGTCACCATAATTAGCTGATTAAAAATCATGCCGGCGATGCGGAAACGGTTCTTCGTGCGAGGATTCCTTGAATTTCGGCGACTTGCTCAGCGCTCGCCTTGACGGGCGTAATCGACAGGCTTGGCCGCGTCGACCATGTTGAGCGGCTGCAGGTAGGTCAACGAAACCCATGATTTAACACTCTATAAAAAACGACCCTAGCAGCGTGGCACACGGCACCTAATTATTTCTATTGGTAATATATCTATTTTTTACATTGTTGTGGGTAAACGTGAGTTGTTTCGTTGTTTCGTTGTTGCTTTGTTTTCCTTAATTTGCAAGTTTGAGTGTATCTGAGTAGCCATCAGCGTAACCTGAAGGTCTGCTCCATGAGAAAGCCGAAATGCGAGCATTTATATTGGTAGTAGAAAGAAACCTTCTTCTTCGCCAGACCCTTATTGACCTCTTAACAGCGCTAGGCCATGAAGCATTAGGGACTTCATCCGCTATTCGTGGCCTGCAGCTACTTAAACATTTAGGATTTGATGTGCTGATTACCAGCCCGGGCACTACGCTGATTGAAGCGCCGAGCTACGCGCTGGAAGCGAAAAAGATTCAGCCACACTTAAAGCTTGTAATAGCGGATGCAATAGACTCGCCGGAGTTCTCAGAGTTAGCAATTGATGCTTTTATACAAAAGCCATTTTCGCTGCTAGCGCTGGAGAAAACGCTAGAAAAATTTTCTATTTCAAGTGATCTAAACGATGACCGACTTCGTCGAGCGCCGAAATAACCGCCACACCCAGATGTTGGTCGAAGTTGGAATCCGGCTGTGCCGCTTTCGGGGCAGAGGGTACGCGCTAAAATTTTTAAGAGATGTCCACGTCCCGAATGGCATCATCGAGCGCGTGTTGAGGGAAGCGACGTCACATGCCGCTCTGCAGGGCGTTAGGCATGTCACCTATCACCCTACCGAACCATAAATTTTTGGTGTCTGGTTGGCCGTGAACTTGATCTCAACGGTTTGTCCCCGTTCGTAACTCAAAATGCTGTAGGGCTACGGCTGCACCGGGCAGCACCTAGCGCAGTGCATTGTCTAATACATTGGCTTGCCGTCGCTGTAAGCATTCTCGAAACTCACTAAGTACCTGCTCAATTGAGACATCGGCAATCGGGTGATTAATGTTGATACTTGGAAAGTCGTGTGACCAAGCTTGATACGATTCCAATGTACGAAATTGGCGGAAGTGCGCGAGCATGTCACGACCCGTTACTACCCCCCTGCAATAGGCATCGAGCATCGCGCTGTCGGCTGGGCAAACCTTCATCCCCCCAGATCTAAGGTCGCCAATCATGACTGACACTTGTTGGCTGCGTGAGTTCTGATGCATATGATCATTTCGTTCAGGTTTGCCGCAGATGTCTTACGAGATTGCGTGACTTTTGGAGAGATTTCTAAAAATGATACAGCAATCAATCCGGCGCATGGTATCACTTTTTCCGATTTTAGCTGATGTGTTACATGATCAGGTGCCTAAGCCTTATGATCTTTCACTTCTGCTGATCACGTCTTGCTAAAAGCTTGTTATGCACTCCGCCAGACACGATACGCACCACGTCGCGCGACCTAGGCAGGCTTGCGTCTAGCATTACTGCTGATCATTAATCAAACGTAGAGCCTGTATCTACGGGCGTACTTCGATGCGGTGTGTCACTTTTGTGGCAGCTATGCAGTCATGCACTACAATGTCGGCTCAATCACCCTCCGTAAAATCATGCCTGTCACTGTCCTACTTCTCGCAAAAGATCTCCTGACCCGAGAAGCAATCACATACATGCTTGAGGGCAGAAACTACGTGGTAGTCCCAGTCGGGACAACTAAGACTGCATACTCCAGCTTTGACGGGATTGTCTTCGATGCTCTCGTGGTGATTGAGGCGCTCGATGATCCTGAAACTGCCTTCGTCGCCTTCGACGCTAAGGCATATCAGAGAAGAATCAAGGTCATACTGGTAGACGGGACTACGCCTACAGGTACAACAAATTACTTCGTTGATCATTTCATCCGAAAGCCCTACACACTTCCCCAACTTGAACGTGCAGTTGAACGGATGACGGGCGGCCCACGCGGCAAATATGGGCAACTCGCATATTAATTACTGTTCAGTTTTCTAGCGTGCCTCATCAGCAGTTACTTATTGACTGAAACCAAATACTAAATTTTCTAACCGCTTAGTACTCATATGGAAGAAATTACCCGTTACTTTATCGACAGCAAACTCGGAAGAGGTAAAGTTCATACGTGCCGTGAAGAGGATAATGCCATTTCTATCGAATTGGAAATATATCTTCCAGGGAAAGGCCCATTCGTAGTTCATATGAAAGCACCGTCCGAATTTTGGAATTCACTCTTTAATGCTGATGATCAAGTGTTGTTTTATATATCCCGTATGGCTATTTCTCAGCTTAAACTCCAGGTACGGAAAAAGTCGCCGGTACCAATGCATTTAGAACTCGACTGCATGCTGCATCCTTGGATC
The DNA here is from genome assembly GCF_024753205.1 of Massilia aurea. Taxonomy (GTDB): domain Bacteria; phylum Pseudomonadota; class Gammaproteobacteria; order Burkholderiales; family Burkholderiaceae_D; genus Telluria; species Telluria aurea. The sequence continues at coordinate 1,161,871 of NZ_JANUGZ010000001.1, forward strand.
GGCGACCTTACTGAAAAGCGTTATTTAAGATCTACAACAGAGTACGGTGAATTTTTGGAATCTCGAGCTGCGACTCGGATAAGGCGCATTGCATCGTTGTACCTACGGCACATAAAATCTTAATATCTCAGAGTTTCTAACGTAATTTTCATAGTCTTGCAATCTGACTAATTCTCTCTTGGGCTTGTACAGCTACATCCAATTCTTATCCAGATAACCCATCGTAGTCGTGAAGCTCTTGTGCCGCATCACGCGCTGCACCGTCTGAATCGGCACGCAAGCCTCGGACATCAGCGTCGCGAACGTGCCGCGCAGGCGGTGCGGAGTGATCCCCTTGATGGCGCAGGTATCATTGGCTCGCCGGATCGCCTGACGCGCAAACCCTGATGCAAAGGCCTTGCCATCTGGCTGGCCACGATTAGACCGGTAGGCTGGCACCGCACCATCAAGTGCTCGCGCAGCCATCCCGCCATTGGCACCGGTTCAGCCTCCCTGCCCTTCGTAATTCCGAGCGTGTACGTCTTGCGCGCCCAATCGATCCACTCCCAGCGCGCCGTGATCACCTCTCCCTCACGCAGGCACAGCCCGAACATCAGCCGCACGGCGGTACCAATCCCCGGCGCGTGTTCGTTGGCCTCGTCGACTGCGGAGAACCACGCGCGTGCGGCGGCACGCGGCAGAATCGAGCGAGAATGCTTTTGCACCTTGAGCATGGATACCTGCCACGGCATCGCCGCCAGCATGCCGCGCTTGACGGCCCACATGGTCAGCATCTTCACAATCCGCAGCCAGTGGTTTGCGCTGGCCGGCTTGTGCGTCAGCAGGTACAGGTTGCGCGCCAGCTCGACGTCGAGCGTGGTGATCATTGATCGGCTTGGCGCCCGGGTCGAACATGTGCGAGCGCTGGAACAGCTCGACGCTGCGGATGTGCGCGGCGCTGGACACGGGCCGGTGCACTTCGATCCACGCGTGCGCCAACTCGGCCAGCGTAGGCACCGGCTCGCCTCCGTTGGCGCGCAGTACCGCGGCGTCGTAAGCACGCTGAGCTAAATTTTCGGCTGAGCGTCGGCTGGCCAGCCCTGTGCTGCGACGGTAGCGCACGCCGGCGACCTAGAAGCGGTAGTGCCATACACCGCCGCGTTTGGAAATGTTTGCGCTCATAGCAGTCCCCTTGATTGAGGATTATTAAACTGGCTTGTTGCGCCCCGGGTCTGACCCGAAGAAATAAGTGGGCAAAAATTTTCGATGCCCATGCTCGATTACAATTCTGAAAAAATCTAAAGGAGACCTGTTTGTGAGCGAAATTACGTCGTTGAAATTTATAAATCCATGGAGTGATGGTGATTATATTGTTTATGGTTATGCCATTCCAGCCCCTGATGGCGACTTCTGGCCTGCCTACCTGATCCAACGGGTAAGTGGTCTTCCAGATGCCCCCAATAGGGCGATTGCCCTTCACCAAGTTGAGACCCAGACTTTCGCGACGACAGGACTTGCCAAAATGGTGGCAGTTTCCCACGGTGTCGATCGCGTTCGAACTATGAGTGACAGGAATATTGAAATCCCGAGCGTAGGGTTCTAGCCGAGCTGCAGCGCGCGCACGCACGCAGAAACCATATTCAGCCAGTCCGAGCTGGCGCTGACCACGCTGCAGGCCGACGCCGCGCGCATCACCACGGCGGCTACTGAGTTCGCCGCGATTCAATCCACCCTGGCGCCGCGAATGTCGGCGCTCACCAAGAGCTGCGTAATGCGAAACCTCTGCCTGCTGGTTGCGTGCCTGATGCTGACCGCGTGCGCAACCTCGACGCCGCAATCGAAGCCACCAACAAAATCATCCCTTGATAGCGCGCTAGCGGCACGGTGCCCGGAAGTAGCCCGCCCGGCAGCCTCCGATTTCGACGCCTGGCAAGAGTGGGCGCTCGGGCTGCTGCATTACAACGCCACGTGCGCGGCGCGCCACGGTAAGACGATGCAGGCTTGGCCGAAGTGACGCAGCATTGTTTTGGCCGCCTTTTGGGCACCGTCAACGACTGCTTTCGACCCAAAGCAGACCTCCATGCTCCACTTGTCATTTTTTCTGGAAGTAATCCTTATCCGGGTCTAACTCTCCATGCTCACGTACGATGGGAGCCTGAAGATTGAACCAGATGTAATTGACCATGCCAGCGAGGGCATGCAGATGCTGAGTGCGTTCAGTTTCTGGCAATGTGCGGATTATGGCGTCTGCCTCATTGATGTCTTTACCAATTCGTTCGTACACCAACATAAGCTGTTGTGCAGTTGGAAGATGCATTCGCGCCTTTCAGATTCGGAAGCTCTCATACGGCCGGTTTTGGCCGAAATCGGCCGGTCACTGTCAGGCTGGTTTCGACCCCATTTCGGACGTCTGCCGACAGCTTTGAGAGAACAACTGGCTGGGCTGCATGCACGGTTTGACGCACTTATCCGCGCTGCGCTGCTGCACTACAAATTGTTAGGACAGAACCGGAAAGCAGAATGGGCCATAGCGCACTGGTGTCACCGAAAAATAGTGACACGATCGCTCCTCCGGCTGTGGCGGCCATCGCTCGCGGCCAGCGCTGGGTAGGAAGGTGGAAGATAAGGTAGAGCGCGATGATCCCTATCAGTGCGAGTGAAACGACCCAATACCAAGCTACGTTTGCCATGTTGAATCAACATTGATCCGAAAGACAAGCATGATACGTGGAGCTTGAACATGAAAGGTCACACAATTTCACGCTGATCAACTTGGTCCGCTGCGAAAGACCGCTTTTGGCCGAAACCAGCCGGTCGAGGCAGCATAGCAGGTTGCCACGTTGAAAATTCAGCGGTGGCCGCGACAGGCCGGTACCGACCCATTGCGAAACCTATGAGACATTGAGCATCTCTTTGGCACGCAGGCTACCCAAGGCAGCCGCAGCCCGCAGCCAGATCAACTCCTGTTCTGTGTCTCGCACGCCCTCTTGTTCTGCAAGCTCAACCATTGCCTGGATACTCCCCAAAGCTGCCGCCATCGATAATCGATCGAGCCAAGCACGCGTGCCTTTGTCGACGCGAGTCGCCTCACAGATTTCCCAAAGAGCGTTGCCGCTACCTAACGATGCGGCTTTCTCCCAAAAGAATAGCGCGTCACGTTCGGTCGTTTCCAACCAGTAAGCATACTGGTTACATAGCCCTCCAGCATCGCAGAGGTCATCTGCGTCGGTGAGCGTCGGATGTAATGATTTCGCTCGCATAGCCCACATCCTTGCTAATGCAAGATGCTGCTCGTCGTGTCCACCAGTATTGTGCAGGTACACCATGCAGAGCATGGCCAGATAGCATTTCTTCTCGGCCAAATCGGAAAGGAGTCGCGCTCCCAATTTCGCGACTTCGACATCTTCGTCGCATGCCAGTGTGTAAGCCGCTTCTGCCGCCGCTCGATAGCTCATTGGACTCCTCTGATGAGTTATAAATGACGTCCGCTCTTGGCCGAACCCGGCCGTTCACGTCAGCTTAGCAGGTTGCCAGGCTTGGGAGGCCCTGACTGTCACGACAGGCCGGTCTCGACTCATTGCGGACCTTAAGCAAGGTACCGCATACGCCAACGGGTCAAACCTTCTTCCCTAATTGGCGCAAACATGGGGCTTCGTTACTCGTCATTGCCGCTGATTTTATTGCCACTGGTCTTGGTCCAGGATGCCTACGCCCAGTTGCTCACACAGGTCTAAGAACTTGTCGCCGTCGTGCTCGTCGACTAGCACGACATTCCAGGCGTCGCCTCCGTCATCCAGTACGATCATCCGCTTGCCGAACTTCGGTGCGTGTTCCAGCAGGGTATCTAGCAGTACGCTGATCCGCGCCGGCCCCTGCGGCGGCTCATCAGGCAGGTCAGGCGCCGGCAGCTGGCGCGTGTTGCACATGCACAACATCATTTCTTCGAACGTGTCGTCATCCTTGAGGTCGGCACTCACGGCCAGCTCGATCGAAGCCAATTCTTCCATCAGAGTAAAAAGGTCCGGCATGGTTTCGCTGTTGCCGAATGTCGAGCGTGCCTGCTCGGCCAGTTCCGGCGTGCCGCTTACGAGGCCGAGCCAGCGTACAAAAGCATCGCTCTCGCTGAGTTCGTGAGTATGTTCCTCGTGGGAGGCGCTAATGCCGCTAGACGTCGTCATGGTTAAAACCAATCCTGAAAGATTATTGGAATAATAACAATATCACAAGCTTCCCGCCTCCATACCAAAGCGAGCAGACGGTTAGCTCTCCTCGTGATGATGGTTTCGGCCGAAAGACCGCTTCTGGCCGAACTCGGCCCTGCGCGTCAGCTTAGCAGGTTGCCGGGCTGGAAAACTCACTGACTGTTTCGACCGGCAGCTGTCGACCCAAAGCAGACCTTAACAGTCGTAAGTGAATCCGCTTAGACCCCGGATTAGGACTCGTATCGAGCTTAGATATAGCGCGATTATTTGCGCCCGGTGGCCGCACTAGTGATAGTCAGGATCAAACCAGTAAGCAAGATTGGGACAAGAGCGCTACTGTCCCCACTTGTGCCCTCCCAAAAAAGTGAAAAAATTGCGCCCGCAGCTGTGACAGCTATTGGCCGCAAATGCTTGTCTCGGAAGCGGAAAATGAGGCAAAGGGCCACGATACCGATTAGGGCTAAGGGAGCGACCCAGTGCCAACGTACCTCAGTCATGTTGAGCGAATGAAAGGTTGATGAAGCAGGGAGCATACCCTCCCAGCCGAAGGACAGGCTCACACAATTTCACACTAAGCAGTCAGATTGTGCTGAGCGTCGGCTTTTGGCCGATTTCGGAAGCTCTAGCTTGTACATCAGACCATCCTTGAGCGTACGCGAGAACCTGCATCAGGACAGTATGGAATTCCACTTAGGCAAATGATACTTGCGGCGACCATAAGCGTAATAGCCTGCCATGCTGAGACCGAAAAACAAGCCGACGCCTGCGGTAAGCACGACAGCCAGTGCAACCGGAAAGCCCTGTTGACTCCAAACAAACAGCGACATAAAGGCTCCCCAAAAAGAGCCAAACCATATTCCAGCGACGGGAAGGGTGCGCCAGAACGGCACGAAGTGAGGCGGGGCTGCATCGACACCAAGGCGCCAGAGCAAACGCAGATACGGAGGTTCATAATTGCTGCGCCACATGCCAGTATCGGCCAAGATTGCGAGCGCTTTAGTACGGCGAGTATTGTTGGACATGGAAAACGATTAACGGATGGAGTTCAATCTTACCGCAGTCGGAGCAGGGAAAAAGGCGCGCTTTTTCACATTACGCTAAACGACCGCTCTTGGCCGTTTCCTGCCTGTCTCGATCGGCTGGTTTCGACCCAAAGCAGACGTTGGACAAACAACTGTGAGGTAAAAATTGGCCTCTCATATGAATGGGTCACAGGCCCAATAGGAACGTTCAGTGTCCGTCACAAGAGCGTTATCAACCCATTCGACCTACCGGACCTCATGGGCATCGAAAGCCAGATCCCCATGTTTGGTTACCAACAAGAACCGCTGAGGGGCAGTCAAGAAAACGCGACCGAGATACCGCTCATAGAGGCCGAATAAAATGCTCCATCGAGACCCTTTGGGCCAGGCAGCACTTCGTGCAGCCTCGATCGATAAAAAGATGTTTGCGCTCATAAAGTTACCGATTCAACATGAATTTTTGAATTTCTTGCGTTGCAGAACTCAAGATATCTAAGGGTCTATTTTTTGCAGGCGTTTTCCGATGGTTCTGGGCACGGCAGCCGCTTTGAAATCGTGCTGCCTATCGTGTCGCTGGCATAGACCCTACACTCACGGCTCCGGACACCGGCGTTGACCTAGTACCACTCTCTAGTTTCATAACCGTCAGGCGCAGGTGCCAGGTGGCGTCGTCGCGAAATGGCTAAAAAACTCGCGTCTGCAGATGTCTAGCTTAGGGTAGCGTCGTTAAACGACGGTGCGGACTGCAGGATTTTCCTCTATCTACAGATGAACAAGGCTTTGGTTCAATGCGGAAGTTGCATAATAGAAATATATCTAGCTTCGCGATTCATATTGTAGCCCTAACGAATGCTATGAAAACCCCGCTTGCTTAAATGGTGGTCGAATGGGTATTCCTGTGTCTTTCAAGTAAATAGACTACTCGTTTGGCCAATAATTCAAGCATCTCTATTTGCCCAGCGTCCATTTTGCGCGCTACCGAATCGATCACACACAAAGTCCCAATCGCTTTGCCGTTCTGCGTCACCAAAGGAGCGCCCGCATAAAAACGGATATTGGGGTCGCCCGTAACCAGCGGATTATCAGCAAAGCGCTGGTCAACGGTCGCATCGTTTACCACCATGGTCTCGCCCGGCAGCCGGATGGCGTGATCACAGAAGGCATATTCGCGCGGCGTTTGCCGGGCTTGCAGACCAACACGCGATTTGAACCACTGGCGATCGGCATCGATCAGGGAAATCAGCGCGATCGGTACGCCACAGTACTCTGCAGCCATGCGTGTGACTTCATCGAATGCTGCTTCGTCGTCGGTATCCAGAATTTGCAGTGAATCGAGTTCAGCCTGCCGGAACAACTCCATGTCGCCGTAATCGAGGTTGCGCTCGACGTTGGGCAAGAGCGCGGCTTTGTGCGATTGTGAAATCGTCGCGCCCACCTGCTTTCCAGCGATCGCATCGCTTAAGATGCGCGCCAGGTCGGTAAGTGAGTACGGTTTGGACAGCAAGGTAAATCCGTGCTCAGGATTGTTTGCAAGCATATGGCTATAGCCACTTGATAAGACGATCGGCAATGCAGGATACAAAAGTTGCACTTCATTGCCCAAATCGATGCCGCTCATGCCCCCCATTACCACATCGGAAAATACAACCGCGAAGCGGGTAGCGTCGTTCGACAGGATCTGCAAGGCCTGTTCGCCGCTCGACGCCGTCACTGTGCTATATCCGAGTTCTTCCAACGTCATTTCCACTGACTTGGCCACCTCGCCGTTGTCCTCCACCACCAGCACGCAACCGCCCTTGCCGTGCACTACATTTGCTACCTCTACATCCGCATCGGAAGCGCCAGTCTGCCCACTTTGCGGCAAAAACATGGTAAACGTCGAACCCGATCCCAGTTCGCTCTTCACGTCAATTTCTCCACCGGACTGTTTAGCGAAGCCGAACACCTGTGACAGTCCCAAGCCGGTGCCCTGACCGATTCCCTTTGTGGTGAAAAACGGTTCGAAAATTTTCATCAAGTTATCGGCAGAAATACCAAGTCCCGTATCCTGCATAGAAATCGCGACGAAACGACCTTCGACGGCGTCGTGACCACGAACCGACGGAATCTGTCTAACAGGTGACACAGTGATTTTGAGGCGGCCACTGCCATTCATAGCGTCGCGCGCATTCACCGCCAGGTTGACGATTGCAGTGTCGAACTGACTGGGATCGGCATTGACAAAACAAGGCATTGGCGCCAGATCAACTACCATTGCGACTCTAGCGCCCGTCAAACTACCGATCATCGCGCTAACTAATTGAATGTTGCGGTTAACGTCGAACACTACAGGCTGTAGGGCTTGCCGTCGGGCGAAAGCGAGCAGCTGTGCGGTCAGCTTGGTGGCTCGCGTTACGGCGTCTGAAATGGCGGTCACGTAACGCTCACGGCGCTCTTCGGTCAGCTTCACCAAACGCATCATGTCGACCGCTGTCCGGATTACCGCCAGTACATTATTAAAATCATGGGCTACGCCACCCGTCAATTGCCCAATCGCTTCCAACTTTTGAGACTGCCGCAGAGCTGCCTCAGTGGCGCGTTCGTGGGTGACGTCACGGCCGACCGCGTGAATCATGCCGCCATCGGGCACCGCAGTCCAGTCGAAAGTGCGGAACGCTCCGTCCTTACCCCGATAACGGTTTTCAAATGCCAGGGTTGTGACGCCTTGACCTAGCTTGTCCACTTCGGCGGCAGTGGCTGCGATATCGTCCATATGGAGGAAATCGCCAAGCGAGTGGCCGACCATTTCTTCTTCGCTCCATCCGAGTAACCGCGTCGCCGAAGGGTTGACCGCCGCAATATTCCCCTCGAAACTGCAGATCAACATCAGTTCCTGCGACAGGGTCCACATCCGATTGCGATCTCGCTTGGTCTGTTCTTCTAGTACCTTGTTGGTGTGGATATCGGTCAAAGTGCCGATCCAGCGGCTGATTTCGCCGTCCGGGGCATGCGAGGGCAGTGCTCGGTTCAGATGCCAACGGTACTCGCCATCGTGGCGTTGCATGCGAAACTCAGTTTCAAAAGGTGCGCCTGAAGCGACGCTTTGCTCCCATAAAAGCAGAGTATTCGCCGTATCGTCCGCATGCACGAAATCTACCCAACTCTGTCCTTCTTTGACGATGCGCCTGGCGCCAACATAGTCGATCAAGCGCCGGTTTATCCAATCCAGCTTTCCATCGACATTGGCGGTCCATACTTGGTTGGGCAATGCCTGCGCCAGGGTTTTGAACTGCGCGCTGCTTTCTTGAACCGCTAATTCTTGTGTCTTACGTTCGGTGATATCTTGCACAATGCCTACCATGCGCAAGGGCGCACCAACGTTATCGCGTTCAAACTCAGCCTTGCGGGCGATCCAGCGCTCAGCGCCGTCACTGGCCCTGTGAATACGGTATTGCACATCAAGAGGAGCGGACTCATCCGCTCGAGATTCTCTGCTCGATCGAATCAGGGTATCTTCGGAGATCACAAGCGCCTCGATATCGGTGGCGTCGATACGCTCCTGCTCATCCAAGCCGAAAATGCGAAAAAAACCGCGACTGCCTTGCAGTTCGCCATCTGCCACGTCAACCGTGTAAGTTCCCAAGGCGCCGACCTCCTGCGCAGCGTCAAGGCGGCGCAAAGAGTCCTCGAGTGTCTTCGCCGATTGATGCCGCTCAGTCTGGTCGCGCAGCACTTTTACGAAACCAACAGGCTGCTTCTGCTCATCGAGCAACGGAGTCATTTCGCCGGACGCCCAAAAGCGCTCGCCGGATTTGCGTATGTGCCAGCGCTCATCGTTGCCGACGCCTCGTTCTAGCGAGCAGCTCATCTCGATGCGCATACGGTCTAAGGCGCGGTCTTCGGGTGTAAAGAAACGTGAGCCATCCTGCCCCAACATTTCCTGTTCGCTCCAGCCCAAGACGTGCCATGCACCCCGGTTCCACTGCGTTATCTTGCCATTCAGGTCAAAAGCGATAATTGCATAATCGATTGCGCTATCAAGGATCTGCCGATTTTGCGCCTCTGCGCGCTTTATTTGCGCGCTGGCGAGTTCACGGTCTGTAACGTCGACACCTTCCACGAAAATGCTTGTCACGACGCCATTAAAATCGCGTATTGGCTGGTATACAAAATCAAGATAGCGACGATCGACAGGACCGTCAGGCGCGGATTGCACGGAAAATTCCACAGAGGAACCGGAAAACGCTTCGCCGGACTGGAACACACTGTCCAGCAGTTCGACGAAACCCTGCTCCACCGCCTCCGGCAATGCCTCAGCGACGGATTTACCGATTACGCTACGATGGTTGACCAGCTTTGCATAGCCGGGATTGATGCGGTCGAAAACGTGTTGGGGGCCGCGCAGCAACGCCATAAACGTCGGCGCCTGTTCGAATAGCTCAACGAACGTTGCCCGCTCTAGTTCCAACTGTCTGTTGGCGTGGATCGAATCAGTTTTTTCTATCACTAGGACGAGTGCGGCTATCACCGCGCCCTGACCGTCGAACACCGGTGAGTAATCTAGATCGAACCAAGCCGACTGCGCCTTGCCAGCGCGTTGCAGTACAAATTCCACGTCGCGTAAGCTAAGCGACTCCCCTTTGCCGACGCGACTAACCACATCGCAATTGAAACTGACTGCTTCTGGCCAGACAGAAAATGCTGACGCACCAAGCGCTGTTGGATGGCGGTCGCCGACAATTTTTCGATAACCATCGTTGTATATCAACTGGCCTTGCGGCCCCCATAGTAGAGCCATCGCCGCAGGAGCGCGACAGACCATAGCGACCGCGCATCGCAGTTCCGGCCCCCACGCTTCAATGCCACCTAGTTCACTGACGGACCAATCGTGTTTAAGAATGGATTTTGCGGCGACGGAATTGCCCAACATGCTGGCGAAAGCGCTCGAATCGTTCATTGAAATACATTCGTAGAATATTGCACGGGGTGAACAGATTCATCGTTAGATACCGAAAATCACTAACGAAGTTGAGCTAATTGTAAAAATTGCTGTGAAGCTTTCAACAATATTAGCGTAAGTTTTGCTCAGCGCGGGTTTTTTGGCGCAGGGTTGCCGCTGCAGTTTGGTTCCATCTGCGAACGACTGCTTTTGGCCGAAAGCGGACTCAAGCAGTTGCCCCATCAATGCACATCGTCGCAGTCCGCAGTGCAATTGCTTGATCCATATCATAGTCGGAACACACGGTCTCCCTACAATGCGCTGATGACTACTCAGCTTAAACCAGACCTCCACCGCAAGGCTAAGTTGCTCGTTGCGGCTGTTCAGTTAAGGAAAACGCACGGTTTGCTGTACGCCATGCGTTTTCTTGAGGACTATGGCTTTGCCAACGTGGTTATTTGGGAGGTTCTTAATCTCATCCCGCCGGGGACAACCAAAAAACACTCACATTAGTAAAACAGGTGCGCCCCCCCCTTGCTCTAGCGGTGGCGGCCAGGTCAACTCCTGCTGCTAGATGCGGAAGTCATCCATCGACTTTCCCCTGGCAAGCCTTTCTGCAATCCACTTCGGCTGGCGCCCGCGACCAGTCCAGGTTTGACTATTGTCACTGGGGTTTTGATAGCGCGCCTGAACCCTCTGCCCCTTGCTGCCCTTCGGTTTTTTGCTGTCTGCAGCAAGCAATTCCTCTACTGAGACCCCTGCCTCCTGAGCGATTGCCAGGATTTGTTCCCGCGCCCTCTGCAAGTCTTGGTGCTGCCGACTCTTGACTTCCTTTTCAATGTCATGCTGCAGGCCCTTCAGTTCGCTGAGGTTGTAGCCTGACAGATCAATAGTTGCCATTTACGATATTCCTTCAATTTAGTTGAGTGTGTTGCGCACTGTGTCGATTCTACTACGCGTCATGGGCTAGCTCGACTGCGATTGAGCCGCCTTCACTCAGCTGACGTACCAAAATTAGGCCTTGCTCATTGAGGAGGTCGACATGAACACAATTAGTGATACCGCTAGCCGGAGTATTCCATGGAACAAAGGACGTCTGGTCGGTCAAAAGTTGCCTTTGAAGCTGAAGGAAATCTGGGCGATAAGGATCAGACTGCAGATTGCTGAACGCTCAAGAGATCTAGCGCTTTTCAATCTCGCAATTGATAGCAAGCTCCGCGGTTGCGACCTGGTCAGTTTAAAAGTGAAAGACGTCGCACAAGGTGGCAGCATATTTCATCGTGCGATTGTTATGCAACGGAAGACTCACCGGCCTGTTCAGTTCGAAATTACGGAGCAGACTCGCCAGTCAGTCCAAGGCTGGATTACAGCTGGTGAGCTAACATCGAACCAGTATTTGTTCCCGAGTAGAGCAAAGAACTCGCATCACCTCTCGACTCGTCAGTATGCGCGCATCGTCGCCAGATGGGTGCGATCCATCGGCTTGGATCCAGCGGCATATGGAACCCACACCATGCGGCGGACGAAGGCGACATTGATCTACCGTCGTACGAAAAACCTTCGTGCTGTACAGCTGCTTCTCGGCCATACTAAGCTCGAGAGCACAGTACGATATCTCGGCATTGAAGTTGACGACGCACTAGAGATCGCCGAGCAGACCGAAGTCTGACGTACAAAACAGAATCAGTCGCTCGAAATGCTCGTAAGTGGCCTTGTCGCCAAGGCCGCTTACGGCCAAAAGCAGACGTTAGATGCTGCTGAGAGAACGCCCCGTTGCCCTATCGGCTCAGCACACAGTTCAACCCTCTGTTTTGGCAGTTCATCTCATAGCGCGGCAAGGCGCAAGATTGTGACGCTACCCACCCATTAGGCTACATATCAGCTATGCCACTAATTAGGAGCATTATGTTATGCATTGAACGAGCGGTCGTTGACCCCAACCCACCCTTCAAATCAAATGGCACAATCGCCGTCCTTAGCCTGGCTCTTATCTCAGCTCAATTCAGCTTGGCCGGCTGTGCCCAGGCACCCGTTACACGCGCTAACGCCGACGTCGCCAGCACGACGACGTCGGCCCAGAAACCCGCTACATGCCCCAGAGTCGAATATCCGAAGGAAGCGCTTCGGCGTGGTTCACAGGGGACCACGACTGTCCGCTTCCTGATCGATATCGACGGTCGCGTCGCCCAGTCCAATATCCTAAAATCCAGTGGGGACTTATCGCTCGATGAGGCGGCGCTTTCTGGACTGTCCAGATGCCGCTTTAAGCCGGCCGTCAGAGATGGCCAGCCACAACGCGCATGGGTTCCGGTCCAATACGTCTGGTTATTACCCCCCGCCGAGAGACTTCAAGTTCCATTTCCGGCTACCCCACAACCTTAGAACCATTGCGGCAGTCAAAAGCCTAATCGATTTCACGCAAGAGTCTGGTTCGGGTCGGTACCGGCTTGTCGTGACAGTCAGTGCTTTTTCAAGCCAGGCAACGTGCTAAGCTGACGTAAACGGCCGCGTTCGGCCACAGCTGGACATCTACGCTCTTGACTACGGGAGGAAATTTGAAGACGCGTTTTGCGTACGTGGTATTCGCTGTACTAGCCGGCTGTGCTAACGAAGAGAATCAGGTCAAGAAGGCTAGCTCGGCTATTGCAACCAAGTCCCCTTGGACTCAAAATGCGGCGGCAATTTCGCCATATGCCGATCTGATAAGTGACCAACCCCGAGTACCTTTAGCGAACGATTTCGACGTCGCGTGGGACGGTATCGCACATGGAGGCGACATAAGATGGGAGTGCCGTGGAATCCCTAGCGGAAAATTTATCGCCAACTCACTGTGTACAGATAAACCAATGGTCGACTTACGATGGCCAGATAAGAACGCACCTTCAAATTATGGCGGCGTCATTGTTACTGACTAGACGTCTAACGGCTGCTTTGGGTCGTTTTCGGCCGTTCGCGGGCGTGTTCAATTTTCAACGCGACAACCTGCGATGTTGCCTCGACCGGCCGGAGGTCATTGGCGGGTTGAGCCGCCGCGTGTCACACCGACGCACTAAGATTGGCATATGGAAAATCGAATTGATCGACTCACCGCAGTTCACGTAGACTTAGCCACAAACGTATCCGTTGCATTCGGCTTAGCCGCTCGGTGGATGCTTCACATGAGTTGGGCATCCCCCAACAGATTGTGCAGCGGTCTTGATGGACGGCGGGCCACGGCGCAGCGTAACTTCTGCTACGCCAGACTCGTCTCCGCATAGCGAGCCGCTTATTTAGCGCACCGACGCAGCAACCATTGGCCCAGGCTGCCATTAATCGCCACTGCCGGTGCATGGTTGCTCTCCTAGCGAACTGCAGCCCATAGCTTGGCTTAACTGTTAGTAAAAACGCAGCTGTACAAATGTTAAACTGGCAAATGCCAATCAGACAGCTATAGCGCTTATGCAAAAAAATCACTCGCAGCATCGAATTTTGGTGGTTGATGACAACCGAGATGCAGCAGAACTCCTTCAGATGGTTCTCCAGTTTCAGGACTATGATGTCCGCATTGCATTTGACGGCATCTCCGGCCTAGCTCTTGCTGCCGAGTTCCATCCACATGTGACGTGCTCAGACCTCAATATGCCAGGTCTAACCGGGTTTGATCTCGCGTCCGAGCTCAGAAAAAGCAATCACAGCGGTACTACACATTTGATTGCGATGACTGGCTTAGACACCAATGAAAATTACCTAAAGGCAATTAATGCTGGATTTGATAGGTGTTTTTCTAAGCCCTTTAGTATGGAAGAGTTCACTGACTACTTGGATTCGGTTTTTTTGGAAATTGACAGGCTGTAAGGCTGGCCGTCATTCAATCTGACTATGCCTGAACTGTCGTCTCTAAACGCGCAGTGCACTCCGCATACTGGCGCATGGGCTCGCTACTAATGCCTGCCATGCATCGGTGCATAGGTCTTCGACTGCAGGGCACAACGCAGTCAACGCGCTACCAAGCTGGACCCGATTCCCATGCAGCACTGTTGACGTAGCCTCGGGCGCGGAGTCCGCTAACGCGCCAATAGCGGACTATCGAGCCATTGATACAGGCGATGTGCCCCGTATGGGGTGACGATTCTGCTACGCGAGATTTATGTAAGATCCACACTCACAAGGCGCTCATGCTTAAATGACTCTTATTCTCCGCTTCAGTGTTACTAAGGAGCAGCTGTGCAGCCGCCTGCCAAGGGACATTTCCTATGGTAGCCGTTCAGTACCTTGTAGACGAACAAGCGCCTGAACGCGTGGAAGCAACGATAACAAATCCATTAGAAAAGCTGTTTAGCGGAGCATCACGCCTTGCTGGATGGCATTCCATAACAGGTCATGGTTTGGCTGCATTCGAGATACGGTTCGACGACGGAGCCACTAAGCAGGATCTGGAGACGGTAAAGCAGCTAATTCAGAAATTAACCCTCGCTAACGGAATTCAAGTCATATTCAAGGAAGTGTTTCGTACCTCCTCATGCTTGAGTAGGTGGCCATGGTTTGATGACTAGTAGCTAAATGAACGTGACGGTCGATGTAAATCGTTCAGTTCTGTGCGAACAGAATCCGCAATTATATAGCGACCGGCCGCTTTGGGTCGAAAGTAGTCCTTTCATGGCAGTCGAGGCTGGTGGTGCTAGCAAATTAAGCGGCATTAATGCCGCACAAGCCATGGCGTTTTTTTTTCGACAGGCGGCTGCACTCGAAGCCGACATAGAGATGAAGGCCGCAATGCAATCTCGGCGATTTACACCTTTCGTGTGAAGCAGCTCAGGTACGAGCTGAGGGTCGTATAGGTCGCGAGCGGACATCCGCTTCCGCAATACTGCAACTCTTGCTCTATTAGATCATTTCGGGAACTGCGGCGCCGTGGCACTTTTAGGGTCGGGGACCTTTCAGTGCCGAATAACGCGCGGCTACAGTAAAATGAAAAGCAAGCTTATTGATGAGGTAAAGCTTGATTATGATTAGCTCTCATCTCGATCACTTTAATCCGCCGGCATTTATTAGGCATTGAAAGTAGACGCTTGACAATTCTTCCTGGTATGCCATTTGCCAGCAATGCGGCATAAGCTTGGGGGAGTCCTGCATTTTTTAATATAATAACTGCGCAGTCGATAGCCAATGCAGTTTGAAAATCTTCCCGGCGGTTAAGAATATGTGGTTTCATTGATCGACTCCGGATAAAACCCGAGATTCTCATATTTTATTTTTGGTGTCAATTGTAATAATTAATTATAGCCGGCATTGAATATAGGCTAAATTTATGGATAAAAATCAACTTAAATAAATGTAATTTTTATTATTTTATAATAAAATTACTATGCCTTGGACTTGCATCGCAATTGACGAGGACCTTCTGCCAGAATACGAGCCGCTACTTCATCTGGCACTTTTTCGTCCCGTAGTAAGGCGTGCGCCCAAGTCGTCCCAAGTTTCCTTTCGATCTTGAGAGCAGCTTCGATAATGGCGTCGTGTAAATGATTGCGCCTTCGGCATACGGTAAATGACGTTACCGAGCTACCTCCCGGCACCAGCGTAACTACAATATCGCTGGCACGACGCCCATCACCGAGGATTCGCTCTGCAAGATCGTTCGATATATTTTCGCGTGCGAGGTATGCGAGTGCCTCGTCGATTCCGAGCATGTCTCTGTAGACGAGCGCTACTTCAACATGCTGGGAAATCAGGGTGCTACGACGTATCCGAATAGCCATACCGACTCCATAACAAATGTGCTAGCGATCTCTTGGACAGCCTCCCTCATTGCTGTCATTTTTTTGCAATGGGCAATGTGCTCGTGTTGGGTGCTATATGTGAAGGCAATAGACTGCTGACCACGATGCTGAGCTGTTCCATTGCAATCGGCTTGCCTATGTGGGCCGAAAATCCAGCTGCTATGATCTCGGCGATGTCGCTTTTTCGCGTCATGGCGCTCAAGGCAATCGCCGGTAGCCTTGCAACACGAGCATTAGTGCGTACTTGCTGCATCAGTGCAATCGTGTCCTTGCTCGATGGCGACACATCCGCAATTAGGAGATCAACTGTCTCCTGTTGCAAGATTCGCAAACATTCCTCTGCGCTAGCGGTTGGGAAAACCGTCGCACCGCTCGATTCAAGCAAGGACGCGAATAGGTCAAGCATGTCGGGCATGGCGTCAACAATGGCGATGCGCAGTCCAACTAGGGTGTCGGCAACGCTGTGCACGGTCTCGTGCTGGGACAGCGGCGCGCTGTCATAAACGGGCAGCCATACGCTGAAACGTGCACCTTTTCCGATACCGTCGGAAAAGGCCTCTACACGTCCGCCATGCATTCCCACGATCTCGCGTACCAACGCCAGCCCAATACCTAGGCCACCCTGGATGCGGGTGGCGGCGGACGCGCTCTGGCCATACATATCGAACACATTGGGTAGAAATTGCGGTTCGATGCCGTGGCCGCTGTCGACTACATCCAAGCGCACTGTTTTCTCTTCACGCTCTATACATACCTGGATTTGGCCCCCGTGCGGAGTGAACTTGACGGCATTGCTGAGCAAATTCATGAGCACTTGTTCAATGCGCACCCTGTCGCCCAACACGGCGGCGCGGCCGCTATTGTCTTGTAGCGAAATGGCGCATTCAGCTGCCGATGGATTAGTGCGCGCGATCTCGACGATATCCCTTGCGACTTGGCCAACTTCCATCGGGGCCAGGGCGAGCGACAGTTTGCCGGTACGCGCACGTGACATGTCCATCAGGTCGTCGATGATTTTTGCCTGACTCCGTACTGCATTGCGGATACTCGCCGATGTACGAGCAAAAAGCTCGGACTGGCTGACTTCAGGAATACGCGACTGGAGTTCTACATTGATGTTGATCATGTTCAACGGGTTGCGCAGCTCATGCGACATCACGGATAGGAATTCGTCTTTCAGCGCGGCCGCCTCCTGCGCATCCGACTGCCCGGCCTGGGCCTTGTCTATAACCTTCTCGAGCTCATTCTCGTGGCGCAAACGAGCAGTAGCGTCACGAGCAATCTTGGCGTATCCATAGAAGCGGCCATCGAACAGCGGTGTGGTTACCCCGCTGCAGTAAAACTGTGAGCCGTCCTTGCGCACATGCCAGCGCTCGTCTTCGGCACGGCCATCGGAACGGGCGCGCCGCAATTCGTCGGTCGGCACGCCCGCTGCCACGTCTTCTGGCACAAACAATCGTTCTGCCGTCTCTCCCATTATTTCCTGCACCGACCAACCGAACAGGTATTCAGCGCCCTTGTTCCAGCTGGTAATGCAGCCGTGTTCGTCGAGCGTGATGATGGCGTAGTCGCTGGCGCATTCGGCCACCAAGCGCATGCGTGCCTCGCTGGCGCGTGCCTGCCCTTCGGCCTGACGGCGAAGGGTGATGTCGAAGAAAGTCATGACCGCACCTTCGATCCGGTCTTCGTTGGTGCGGTAGGGAAGAAGGCGCGCAATATAACATCGCTCATCGACACTGCGCACCTCGCGCTCGACCATACGTAGGGTTTCAAAGCTCGCGTTAACATCCTCCGGCAATTCGTCATAGTCGAGCTTATGCGTGAGGTCGAGCAGCGAGCGCCCCACGTCAGATCCAATGATTGAAAACAGGTCGGCCGCACGCGGCGTGAAGCGCTTGATACGCATGCCCTTATCGACGAAGATGGTGGCGATGTCGGTTGAGGCGATCAGATTGTTCAGGTCGTCGTTCGCTTTGCCGGTCTCCTCGACCTTGACTTTCAGTTCATAGTTTACGGTAATTAGTTCTTCATTGACCGACTGCAACTCCTCCTTACTGGTTTCCAGCTCTTCTGTGGCAGAACGCAATTCTTCGTTGATTGCCTGTAGCTCTTCGTTAGAGGCACGCAGTTCCTCTGTCGAAATCTCGGCGTTTTCGATGGTTTCCTGAAGCTGCTCGCGTTTGCGCTGCAGTTCGGCCTCAAGCTGGGCCAGCACCACGTCGTGGCTCCCGCTGGAGCCGGGCCTGCTTACTTGTTCAGTGGGCTGATCATGGCGTCTGAACATTACAAGCATGTAATCGCTTTCGGCCTCATCGTCGCGGAAAGGCGTCACCGTGATTGCCACTAGACTGCGCTCGCCGAGCGCAGGTACATCGACCGGGCGGCAGTCGACGCTAGCGTCAGCCTGCGTCGCCTGAAACATTCCGGATCGTAATTCAAGCCGCAATTCGGGCAGGATTAAAGTGAGCAGGCTGCGCGAGGGTTCCCCGCCGCTCATGCGAAGGTATTGGCCAACCTCTTCTGCCATGTGCACTATATTGCCTTCTCGATCGATCACGGCCGAAGGTGATGCGAACCGTGCCAACGCACGCTGGTGCATTTCAGCGTAAGAAAACAGGCGTTTGAGCGGTAGCTTGCTACGTTGCACATCGGGAATACTGGCGCGGAAGGCCGTACCAGCCAAGCTTTGGTACTGCAGTTGTGGCAACCCGGAGCGCGCGCGGTAGATACGATTTTTTTTGTCAATTGGAATGAAATAATCGGCGACCGCGTCGGCTGATTCAGAACTGCCTAAAAAGAGGAAGCCGCCCGGCTTGAGCGCGAAATGGAACATCTGCAGTACGCGTAATTGCACGTCGCGGTTCAGGTATATCAGCAGGTTGCGGCAGCTGACGAGGTCAAGCCTGGAAAACGGCGGGTCGCGTAGCAAGTTATGTGAGGCGAACAGCACTCGGTCGCGTACGGCTTTCCGGATGCGGTAGCGGTCATCTTCTTTGGTGAAATACTGGCGCAGCCTTCCCGGCGCAACATCGGTAATAATGGAGCCAGGAAAGATGCCGGCTCGCGCCGTGTCGATCGCATGTTCGTCAATGTCTGATGCAAAGACCTGGAAGACCGGAGCCGACTCGTGTAGTGCAGCCTGTTCCGTCATTAGTATAGCCAGTGAGTAAGCTTCCTCACCGCTAGAACAGGCCGCTACCCAAGCCCGCACTTCATCGCCCGAGCCCTTGTCTTTAAACAGCTCGGGAACCACGTCGCGTTCGAGTGCCTCGAATGCATCGCGGTCTCGGAAGAAGTTGGTCACGCCAATCAGCATATCGTCGAGCAATGCCTTGTGCTCGACGGCATCCGTTTTTAGGAGTTCGTTGTATTCGGGTAAAGAGTGTATGCTGCGCACTTGAAGGCGGCGTTCGATGCGACGGAGCACGGTAGCGCGCTTGTAGTGACGGAAATCGTGCCCTGTATTGCTGAATAACTGGCTGATGATTTCGTGCAGGGCTTCCTCAGCACTGGCTGCATCGCTCGTATCTGGCAAGTGCGCGATAGGTGCCTCTCCATCGCCAGGAGGTGGCAACTCAATGTTCCTGGCATTTTCCCAAAGGTCGACTAACTTTTGCGGGATATCCGCTACTGGCAAGACAAAATCGACCGCTTTGGTGCGGATTGCTGCTTCCGGCATGCCGTCATATTCAGCGTCGTCCGGAGACTGGACCAGAGTAACGCCACCAAGCTCCTTGATGCGCGACAGCCCGACCGCACCATCGCTGCCAGTGCCGGACAAAACAATTGCCACTGCACGCTCGCAATGTACCTCTGCTAATGTACGGAAGAACAGGTCGATGGCGACATGCTTGCCACGCGGCCGCTCGAGCTCGTCGACAACCAGCAAACCGTCAAACATCGATAGCT
Organism: Massilia aurea; assembly: GCF_024753205.1. Classification (GTDB taxonomy): domain Bacteria; phylum Pseudomonadota; class Gammaproteobacteria; order Burkholderiales; family Burkholderiaceae_D; genus Telluria; species Telluria aurea. The sequence goes on from NZ_JANUGZ010000001.1 coordinate 1,181,660, forward strand.
GCAGGTTAGGGGCGATTACGTAAACATTACGCTTTTCGATCTTGACCTTGGACGTAACCTGGCTCACGGGCATCCGTGTCGCGCGTTGCAAGATCGACGCCGCCGAGCTCGGGTAATCAGGAGACAGGTGCATCACCACGACAAACGCCATGTCGTGTGAGGCGGGCATGTGCTCGAATAGGCTGAGCAGAGCAGTCATGCCGCCGGCGGAGGCGCCAATACCTACAACTGGGAAATCGAGCTTGCTTGGCACAATGCCCTGCTCAGTCGGTGGTGTGCTCTGCACGTTCGCAGGATCAATCATACGCGGGGACTAATGTAAGAGTTTACTAGTTTATAGCACTAAATATTACCGGGTCAAATCCGATGCATACGTTTCTGTTAAATTTGTCGACTTGCATATAAAGCTGCAATTCTACATTTGTTTTTTCTTGGAAATATTGGTTTCTCAAATATTATATTCTTTCTTAAGCTAAGTTAGCTATTATTCAATATCCCAACACCTTGTATGCCTATTGTTGAGCTCGAGCATGTTGAGGCTGGCTGCGAGGCGATCAAAGCTGCGCTTTATTCATGCGTTAATATTGCCGGTGGAGAAATCCGAGTGGATTGTTATCTCACAACTAGAGATATGTCGCTATAATGATATAAACAACTTGACGATGTGCGATGTGCCATGCTCGATGTCAAGTTTTCCCATTCATGTCGCTAATGTGCATGTGAACCTCTCTATTCCAAAGTTTCAAGCGGCCTCATACTGTGTTTTCCAGTTTGAGTAAGATCGTGCAATTTTCGCTGGTCCAATTACGACTGTAGAGATCACAACCTATTCGCTCGTTTGGTAGAAGGAGAGCTAGGGTCACGAAGTTCGAAGTTTCGATATCGTGAAGGTCCGCTACAGGTCTTGGATTCAACCGGTCGACGCAACAAGTTTGCTGAATCGTTCAGCGGCTGTTTGATCTTCTGAAGTCTTGCTTGCCCGTTCGTTCCGAGCGGATGGCTTGCAAGACGTCGCCCTGGGCGCCGGATAGGGTGTCTTAGATACGCTGCAGCTAGTCGACGTATAGTGCCAGCGCGCGGAATCGCTTCATCTCCCAAAGCCCTGCGCGCACGTCGGCGCTTCCTGGATTTGCTCTTGAATGGCACCGGGTTAGCGCGGTTCAGCTGCGGCTTGAATCACATGTAAGAATCACTGTTCATTCATACAGCGTATCAGCGGGCATGGCCCCTGCCGAATTTTGGCTAGGCCCAGAATCACTGGCGCGCACATGCCATACTGAGAGCGTGGAACAACGAACCGACCGCCTCAGTGCTACTTATGTTGACTTGGCAGTCAACGTTGTCATCGCGTTTGAGCTAGTGGCTGGCATGCGCGTACACAGTACAGAACGCCTTTGATCTTGGTGCAGCACATACTAATCGACGGCAGGCCACGCCGCACCTCGTCATAGACTCGAGCACCTCAACAGAGTGCCCCATGGCTTGAGCTAACACGATAGGATTGACGCATGGAAAATCGAATCGATCGACTGGCCGCAGCTCACGTAGATTTAGCTGTTGCAGTTTCCGTTGCATTTGGCTTAGCAGCAGGTATTGAATCTGCACAGCAACTGGGCGTAGATTTGCACGTTGCGCAGCGTGTGTTAATAGAGGGTGGGCCACGGCGGCCCGGTGTTGCGGCGGTCACCCAAGATGATCACGCCTAGCATGCCGTTCAACAATTTCAAGTACGTACTCGCACATGCTAATGAAGAGCTGTGTCTCTCCTGGGCTCATCATCCCTTTTAAAAAGGCTTCTTGTATAGCCAAGTCAGCCTTGTTCGGTGGCCCAAGAGCACTGTTAAAACGAAATACAAGCTGTTCTCGGATTTGAAGGGACGAGAAGTCAGCACGCGGTTTAAGTCGACGTTCATTCATATGTGCGTTCAGTTCTGCCCTCATTTCAGCCCTACAGCACTGAAGCACTCGCAACATGAAAAATGTAAAAATTCATTATATAAAAATTAATAATAATAAATACTGTGCGCACACACAGTATTTATGCTCATCATGGACGCCCTCAATTTGCTACAAGGTCAGCAAGCTGGTGCCTACACTGATGCCTTTCTTAGGAAGTTTGTCGAACTTGGTCTTTTTGGGGTACAAAATTTTTTCTTCACGCCCCTACGCGTTACCTGCAGCCTTCCGTCCATACTTACGCTTACATGTCGGCGTGCGTACCGGCGCTCTGTCGCGCCATGCAAGTATGTTGGCCGGTTTGCAGCCTCATCTAGCAGCAGGCGCTCGAGAGTGCGTCTTTCGCACGTTTCGAAGCGCCGCTGCTTCACCGGTTTCTAGCGAGTTGGTCGGAATCGCGCTGCACCTTGAGCTGTGACTTGCCGAAATAGATGCGACGTTTTGAAAATTGCAGCAACAACTACAGGCGTGAAGTAGAGAAATTCACTATTTCTTGCTGAGTTACACTGAGCGCGATGAACTTCCGCTTTCGGCCAATAGCGGACATACCATCGGCCGCATCGTGCGGAATATCGCATCCTGGTGGCGATAGTTATCAATTCCAGAAACAATCAGTTCCCGCCATCCGATCTTCTCGACGATCGAGCTTCTCCTTATAGTTCACCTGTGTCCAGCTCACCTCGCCGTCCTTCGACGCCAGCGTGAGCGGACCGGTCAATTACCCATTCCACGCCGCCTTGATGGCGTATCGAAATTAGGAGAAGAGTTATGGCACGTCATGTTCGTTTTCACCAAACCGGTGGTCCTGAAGTTCTGCAAATCGACGAAGTACCCACTCCCGAACCTAAGGCTGGCGAAGTACGCATCAGCGTTCGCGCGCTGGGTCTGAATCGCGCCGAGAGCATGTACCGCACTGGGCGCTACGTGATCGAGCCCACCTTCCCGGCCACGATGGGCTATGAGGCATCGGGCGTGATCGACGCGGTCGGGCCGGAAGTAAGCGGTCTGGCGGTCGGCGATTCTGTAGCCGTCATCCCGGCCTTCATGTTCGACCAGTACGGCCTGTATGGCGATCTCGTGATCGCCCCGGCCCGCGCTGTGGTCAAGAATCCGGCTGGCGTGAGCTGGGAAGCCGCAGCAGCCACCTGGATGCCGTTCACGACTGCCTGGGGCGCGCTGATCGATCTGGCCAAGCTTGGTAAAGGTGACTTCGTGGTTCTGTCGGCAGCGTCGAGCAGTGTCGGACTGGCTGCGATGCAGATCGCCACCTCGGTCGGCGCTACCCCGATCGCCATTACCCGCAATAGCGAGAAGATCGACGAACTGAGGCAGGCAGGCTTCACGCACATTCTGCAGACCGGCCTAGACGACATCACTGCGGAAATCATGCGCATCACCGACGGCGACGGCGCACGCGTGGTCTTCGATCCGGTAGGCGGCGCCGACTTCGAAAACATCGTCAAGGCGACGAGCAAGGATGCGATCGTGTTCATCTACGGCGCACTGAGCCACGACGCAACCCCAGTGCCGGTGCTGCACGTGTTGGGCAAGCACACAACGATTCGCGGCTACGAATTTATCGAAGTCACCGCCGATGACGAGAAACTTACTCGTGCCAAAGCATTTATCACCGAAGGTCTGAGCGCTGGGAAGCTCAACCCGCAGATTGCCAAGGTATTTCCGTTCGATGAGATCGTCGAAGCAACCCGCTTCCTCGAATCCAACGCGCAGTTCGGTAAGATCGTGGTGAAGCTGTAACGTCACACTGGCGCACAGCGATGTGCGTCTGGAAGCCCCGCGTACTGCGGGGCTGTTTGTCGTACAGGGAGACGACGCGGCCTGTTCATTTCTCGATTACTCAAGCCAGGTGCGGTCAATGGCGAGGAAGTGCTGCTGAAGCCAATCCGAAAATGCCCGCAGCGGTGGTGGAACATGCGACCGGCTGGGATAGACCAGCGAGACAGGGCGCGGGGCGGGACGATATTGCGCCAGGACCTCCACCAGCGTCCCGTCGCGAAGATACCGTTCCACCATAATTCCCGGCACTTGAATCAACCCGAAGCCAGAGCGGCCGCACTGGACGTAGGCGGACGCATCGTTCACCAGCATCGAGCTGTCGGGTAGCAGCGATCTGCTCACCCCATCGTGGCGGAAGTGCCAAGGCAGCGTGCGTTTGCTGATCCCGGACAGGAAATTGACGCACGCGTGTCGGTCAAGACAGTCCGGTTGAACGAGCGGCGGCGCTTTCTCGAGATAGGCCGGCGCGGCGCAGGTGATCATTACGAGCGCACCCAGGCGGCGAGCCACCAGGCTGGAACTCGGCAGTTCGCCGATGCGCAGCACACAATCAACCCCTTCGGCGATGAGGTCGACCGAGCGATCGCTCACTCCCAGCGTGATCGATAACTTGGGGTACATAGTCCGGAACTGGCTGAGCGAATCCATGAAGCCCTCTACGGTAAACGCCGAAGGTATATCAATCCTTAACCGTCCGCTGACGGCGTCCCCGGGAGCCTGGAACATCGCCACCGCTTCGTCGACCCCGCCGAGAATCTCTTCAACCCTGGCCAGGAAGGCCTCGCCCTCGGTGGTCAAGCTGACCTTGCGTGTCGTTCTCTGAAACAGTCGTACATCCAGCGACGCTTCGAGCTGGTTGATGGCCAGCGTGACCTGCGGCCGGCCGATCTGCAGGGACTCGGCGGCCTTGGTGAAGCTTTGAAGCTGTGCGACCTTGGAGAACAGGCGCATTGATTGAAAGAGCTCCATCGGCACCTCTACTTGAGTTATTCAGTAATCAGTTCGCAGCAAATTCCGGCAGAACGTATTCCGACAGCTCCTGCAGCACTTCGCGTGCAGGCCGACGAGAAGCCTTCAGGTTCAGCGCAACGTGATTCACGCCAAGGGCCTGTAGCCAGTACAGGTAGTCGATCAAGCGGTTACGCCCGACGCGCAGGCCTGAATGGATGCGCTGCACCGGGTGATCCGGATGCTCGGACAGGTCGAAGAACATTCCCTGCGCAAAGGGCTTGAATACGTCGGACCGCGTCTCACGCTTGACCACATCGCGCCAGGTCGAGACCAGCGGCGCCAGGTGCTCGGGATTGACGAAGTAGTACAGCCAGCCGTCCGCATTGCGCGCGATCCACTCCAGGTCCTGGCGGCTGCGTCCGGTCACGATCGTCGGGATTTTTCCATGGACCGGTTTCGGCAGCAGGTCCAGGGAGCCGTCGAGAGCGCCGAATCGTCCAGACCTGTGCACGGCGAAGGGTTCCTCCAGGCTGGCCTTGAACATGCCGAGCGCCTCACGGAAACGCTCACCGCGTGAGTCGAAATCGCTTTCGATACCAAACGCAGGATACTCACTCGGCCGGTCTCCTGACGAGACCCCTAGCACCATGCGTCCGCCGGAGAGCTGGTCGACCGATGCGGCTTGCTTTGCCAGCAGAAGCGGGTGCCGAAGCGTGATCACCGCACTACCAGTTGCCAAGGCCAGGCGTTGCGTGTTCGCCGCCATGAAACCAAGATAGGTAAAGGGCTCGTATAGTTGGCCGGTATCGCCGAACATGGGGTCGTACATCGGCACGTCACGCGCCCAAAGGCCGGCAAATCCTGCTTCGTCGGCGTACCTGGCGATGGCGGCATGGTCGCGCATGCTAGGGGCCGGCGTGTCCGGGTAAGCCTCCAATGGCAGGATGAAACCGATGGTCAGCCCATCTGGCTTGAACATGCGTGAGAAGCCTGCATGGGTCGAGAGTTGAGTCGGTACAGACTGTGGTCGTGCTGCTGGTGTGTCTGCTGGCATTGCTTGCTCCTTCGTATCAGAATTTCGCCAGGCCCAGGGCTTGGCAGTCGCGCTTCGCCCCAGCACAATATTGTTGAGACCAACATGTTTGAGAAGCCATGCTTCCATTTCCTCCATGCTGGGCTGAGTCTGGAAAGTCTAGTCGATCCCGGCAAGTGGAATAAGTAGGTAAAATTCCTGAGTTTCCAGCCTCCCAGTCCATAATCCGCCATGGAAGATCGTTTCGTAGGGATCCGCGAGTTTGTCCTGACCGTTGAGAAGGGTAGCCTGACAGGGGCTGCGGCGCAGCTCGGCATTACCGGTTCTGCAGTCGGCAAGAGCATCTCGAAACTGGAGGCTCGGCTCGGCGTACAGCTGCTGCACCGTACGACGCGGCGGATGGACCTAACAAGCGAGGGAGAGGCCTATTTGCTGAGTTGCCGCCGCATATTCGAGGAACTCGACCAGACCGAGGCCTTCCTTGCGACCGGCCACCAGCATCCAATAGGCCGCGTGCGGGTGGACCTGCCGACGACCTTTGGGCGCCGCCACATCGTTCCGACCTTGCTGGACCTGGCGGAGCGCTACGAACAGCTAGACCTGGACGTCAGCTTGCGGGATCAGCCTGTCGACATGGTCGCGCAAGGGATCGATCTGGCCGTCCGTATCGGTGTATTGGGAGACTACCCCGATCTCATCGCCCGGCGACTGGGAGACCAGCATCTGATGACGTGCGCCTCTCCCGGATATCTGGCGCGCAAGGGCGTACCGCTGTCCTATGCCGATCTATTCCAACACGATTGCCTGACCGGGTGGCGACGTGGCGCCAAACCTGCCTGGCTCCTGAAGGACGAGCAGGGGAAATTCGAACGATATGAGGTATCGGCACGACATGAGCTGACAGACGGCGACGCACTTCTGGAGGCGTGTATTCGCGGCGCCGGCCTAGCACAGCTTCCTGTCTGGTTGGCCGGTGACGCTATCCAGTCTGGAACGCTGGTGCCAGTGCTTCCCGAAATATCCGGCGCCTCGATGCCGATCCATGTCGTCTGGCAGAAAACGTGGCACATGCAACCGAAGGTAAAAGTGATTGTCGACGCGCTAACCCAACTGGCAGCCTCGCGCTCTGATATTTTCAACGCCAAGTGCAAGGAATTATAGAGCTGGAGGATGAAGTCTTCATCCAAAGGTGTACTTACTGGAATCAGAAACCGGATTTAGACTGCTATCAACGTTGTAGCTGATTGCAACAACGGTCGATCAATCGTTTATGAAAGCAGAACCATGAGTAAAAAATTCGGAATCCGTGCGCGCAATTTGCTCTCCAACTTGGTCATTTCGTCGCTGATCGGTGCGGCGGCTGCGCATGCTGCGGCACCTGTGCAAAGCGAACAGGCTCCGGGCTTTTATCGACAACAGGTCGGTGACGCCGTGGTCACGGCAGTCTACGATGGCTATCTCGACCTGGATCCCAAGACCCTGTCGGGAATGACCCAGCAGCAGATTCAAGTCCACATCGCCAAGCTGTTCCAGGCAAAAAACTCCACGGTGCAGACCGCAGTAAACGCCTATCTCGTCCATACCAAAGATAACCTGGTCCTGATCGATTCCGGCTCGTCGGACTGCTTCGGCCCGACGGTGGGGCGCCTGGTCGACAACATCAAGCTGGCCGGGTACAGCCCTGCAGACGTCGATACCGTGCTGCTGACGCACCTGCACCCAGATCACGCCTGCGGCATCACGACGCCGGATGGCAAGCCGGCGTTTCCGAATGCGACCATCTGGGCAGACCGCAAGGATGCGGACTTCTGGCTCAACCAATCGTCGGCATCTCGACTGCCTGCAAGCCAGCATGTGTTCCTCAAAATGGCGCAAGGTGCAGTGGCGCCATATGCGGCGCAAGGCCGATTCAAGACCTTCACCGGCAGCGACACGATCGTGCCGGGTATCACCGTGGTTCCTTCCAATGGCCATACGCCAGGCCACTCCTCATACCTAGTCAAGTCCGGCGCGGAGAAACTTCTGGTGTGGGGTGACATCGTGCACTTCCATGCAGTCCAGCTGCCACACCCGGAAGTGACTATCGAAGTCGATGTCGCTTCGAAAGAAGCGGTCGCCTCACGCCGGAAGATCCTGGCGGAAGTCGCTCAGCAGAAGTGGCTCGTGGCCGCCGCCCATCATCCGTTTCCCGGGCTTGGTCATGTGCGCAAAGAGACGATTGGGTATTCCTGGGTGCCTGTCGAGTACACGGAGCTGAAGACTGCCGCTAAAGGCAAATAAGCCGTTGAGCAGCCCTCGGCCTGTCAACTGCCATGAGCAATATTGACAGGCCACATTGCTTTGCCTTGTCAACTTTTAAAGCATTACACGTCCATGAGAGGAAATTTATGAAAATCGGGATTTTGGGAACGGGACACATCGGCAAGACGCTCATCGTGCGCTTAAGCCAGGCTGGGCATGAGGTAAAAGTCGCTAATTCTCGTGGCCCTGAGACGATTGATGCGGAACTTCTGTCCTTTGGCGCACGTGCTGTGACCACTGAGGACGCACTGGTTGATGTGGATGCGGTCATTCTGTCCATCCCACTCAACCGCATCTCCGGCATCGCGTCCTTGGTCGCTCGCCTCCCGGAGGAGACAGTGGTGATCGACACCTCCAATTATTATCCCTTCCGCGATAAAAAGATCGACGCCATCGAGCAAGGACAGGCCGAGAGCCTGTGGGTCGCCGAGCAGCTTGGTCGCCCTATCGCCAAGGCTTGGAATGCAATCGGCTCAGCTTCTCTGGCCAAGAAGGCAAAGCCTGCCGGAGCATCCGATCGGATCGCTATTCCGGTGGCCGCAGATCGAGATCATGATCGCAAGGTAGCCATGTCGCTGGTCAACGACACCGGTCTGGATGCCTTTGACGCCGGTTCGCTCGCGAATTCGTGGCGCCAGCAGCCGGGAGCGCCCGTCTATTGCACCGATCTTTCCTATGCCGAGATCGGCGCTGCCTTGGATGCTGCAGAGCGACACAGGTTGCCGAAGCGCCGAGACCTAGGCGTGGCGGTAATGCAGGAACGTCTTGGGGACGGCACAACCAATCCCGACGAGGAATGGGGCGTGCGGTTGGTCCGCGCTATCAACATGTAATTGCGCAGGGCGGGGCCGCGCGATACAGAGGTTCACTATTTCAACGGGCGCGTCGCCAGAACTTGCTTAAAGCGACGCCTCGAATACAACGTTCACGAGCGCAAGGTCTGCAATGGGTCGACAGCTGCCTGTGGAGACAGTCGGCGACTTTTCCGCCGAGTAACCTGCTAAGCTGACGCTAACAGCCGAGTTCGGCCAAGAACAGACCTTAGTTTTTGGTTCCATTCAATTGGGTAGCGTTTATGGAGGAGTGTCATGATCGTATGGCGTGTGGTTGCCGTAGGCTGCGGCTTTAAAAAAGATGGAGTTCAACACGACTGCGAGCTATCGGGTCTCGTTCGTGCCAACAACATCAACGACGCTTTTTCCAGGGCTTGTACTATTGCGATGCAGAATCATCCGGAACTGCTCCAGTCATCTAGTTCGTTCCCGCGCCCAACTATCAATGCTGAGGAGATTCAAGAAGTGCCTGAAGCACTGCTGGTTGGCGCGGATCGGGTCGAGCTTCATTGGATCAAAAAATAGGTCGATTTCGATCTAAATCGGAACCCCTATAGGATGCTTAATTTGGCATTGGCAAACTGCACGTCCAGCTACGTGGCTGCCCTCGGTTGAGCGAGGGTTGTTCGCCGTACACAGAAATCACAAATATCAACTTTCACAGTGGGTTTTCATATAAATTTTGCAGTATATTTACACTAAGAAAAAAATTCTTACGCATATTTAAATGCGCCTCGATCGCTTAGTGGGAGTTGGTCATGCTGATTGACCCTAGTTTTCTTCTTCAGCAAATATCTTCCAACATGGTTGAGTATGCAGTCGTCACCTTCGATATCGACGGTCATATCACGTCATGGAATCGCGGCGCGGAGGTAATTTTTGGCTACGCTACGCACGAAGTTCTCGCAACACTGGCAGATCGCCTGTTCATCTTAGATGATCGAGTTGCAGGTATAGCTGAGCGCGAAATGCAAAGGGCATTGCACGACAGCAGCGTTGTTGGCTTGCGCTGGCACCAGCGAAAGGACGGAACGCTCTTCTGGGCAGACGGAATGATGATGCCCATGCACGACAATGGCATTGTCGTAGGTTTTCTCAAAATTCTGCGTGATGTGACCGAAACTAAGCTCATGTTTGAAAAGGCCGAATACTTAGCATCATGCGATCTGCTAACAGGCGTTGCTAACCGAGCAACGTTTGAAGCACGACTTTCTGAACTATTAGGAGTTGCAGAACGCGGCAGCCAATGGTTGCTTCTATTCGCCATCGACCTAGACAAATTCAAAGAAGTTAACGACCAATTTGGACACGGAACCGGAGACATCCTGCTTAAGGAAGCCGCGAGACGTCTCAAGTATTCATGCCGTGAGAGCGATGTGATCGCTCGGCTTGGAGGCGACGAATTTGCGCTGCTGCAGTTGAACCCCCCCGGCGTCTCTGCCGGGGCCACGCTAGCGGAGAAACTGCTGCGAGAGCTGGCCAGACCGTTCGACATAGATGGCCATGCCATCCTGATCAGCGGCAGCATCGGAATTTCCGTTTTCCCTAACGATGCGCGTAATGCGCATGACTTGCGTGCGACAGCGGATCTGGCGTTGTACCAGGCAAAAAAACATGGTAGAAATTGCTATCACTATTTCACCGAAAAGATAGACCAAGCAGTTAAGGAGCAGAATCTGGATAAAGCCGCGTTGCGCAATACCGTACAAAACAATCTCTATCGAATTGAGTACCAGCCGATCGTTAACGCCAAGACTGGCTGCACTGTATCGATGGAAGCATTAATCCGCTTTGTCCACCCCCAACTCGCTGGTCACTCGGTCGACTACGTGATTAATCTCGCGCAGGAAATGGGACTGATCGTAACTATTGGCACGTGGGTTTTTCGCCAAGCGTGCATGCAGCTGAAGCAATGGCATCTCGGTGGAATGAAAAAAATTCGATTGGCAGTCAACACATGCGCGAAGGAATTGCTTGATCCGGCTTACATAAGGTCCCTTGAAAATGCGTTCGTAGAGTTTGGCTTAGAGCCATCGCAAGTCGAAATCGAATTAACGGAACGTGACGCTATTCAATTAGAAGGTAGCAGCACAGAAATCCTCGGCAACCTGCGAGACATGGGATGCCTAATCGTACTGGACGACTTCGGTACCGGCTACTCGTCGCTCAGCTATCTGCGTACGCTGCCGATCGACATAATCAAACTCGATCGAAGTTTCGTACGGGAAATACCACAAGCTACAAATGCCAACAAGGTTGCAAGCGCCGTTATCTCTCTCTCGCAAGCATTGCACATTGATGTGACGGCAGAAGGAGTTGAAACGACGGATCAAGCGCACTTTTTACAGGCAGCGCATTGCCAATGCATGCAGGGCTATCTGTTTTCACGATCGCTATCACCCGCTGCAGCCATGCAGTGGTTGAAGAAAGGTACACTCGATCATTAATTAAAGAGAGATAATTCCCCTGATTATGCGTACAACCGACTGCGATGATAACGGGTGCACACAGCAGTTCACTTGAATTTTCCAGCGTTAAGGTCACCCCTAAATTTGTACAAAGTTACGATCTCTCCAGTGATACCAGTGCCGCTAGACTTATCGCAACATCAGCGACTGAAGCTAGCCTACCGTTGCAACGCATCTCGAATTTCGCGAAGTAGATTGACTTCCTCGGTAGTAGCAATAATAACCGGAGCGGGTTTACGCAGACGATTTACCATACGAACCATCTGGAAAATTATAAATGCGAGGATAATGAAATTTACTGAAACTGTTAGAAAATTTCCGTATGCCAATACCGCGCCCGCCTTTTTTGCTTCGATCAGGGGCAGTCCCCATGCCTGACCGTTTAGCGGTAGATAATAGTTCCCGAAATCAAGCCCTCCAAAAATTTTCCCTACAATTGGCATAATAATGTCTTGTACAAGCGAATCGACGATCTTACTAAATGCTGCGCCAATGATGACCCCAACCGCCAGGTCCATCACATTCCCCTTAGTGGCAAATTCTCTAAATTCAGTTAGCACGGTCATTTTTTTCTCCATTAAAAATTCAAGAATAACTCAAAACAATTTCGAAATGGGAGAAATGATGCTGTCAATCCGCCGTCTAGCTGAGTACTAGTTAGAACTATCCTACCCAGCAGTAACGATCGTTCCAACAAGCATATGGCACAAAATTGGAAGAAGGTTGTTGAACTCAACAACAGCAAAGTCTGCTTCGGGTCGGTTCCAGCCCTTCGTGGCAGTCCGCGACTTTTCCGCCTCGGCTACCTTAAATACTCAGCTGTACGGACGGGTATCAATTGTGTGATAGATGCGGAGGTAGCGAGAGATTTCATAAGCCTTAGGGCTATCGGCTTGTTGATGCGAGATAAACACTGACATGCGCACGAGAACCAGAGGTTACGATGGGTCAATCGTACCACCTGGCATGTGTTGCACCTAGCCTTTTTTAAAGCGAGGTAAGTTTGTGAATAGTAGCGACAAAGCTGCTGATGCCTCTGGTAACAACCCGCGCCACCAAAACACTTGAGAGCCCTTCTATTCTCGGATATAAACGATATTGTTTTTAGATAACGTTGAAAACTCTCAACAAGGAACCCGAATGCAGATCCGTCAACTGAAGGTGACAAATTTTCGCGGCGTGACCGCCATGGACTGGACTCCGCAGGATGCGTTCTGTTGCCTCATCGGACCTGGAGATTCTGGCAAGTCCACGATCTTGGACGCGGCCGAGGCAGTCCTCAACTCCCGTTGGTTCTCTTTCTCCGAATCGGACTTTTTCGCGTGCGACACCAGCAGTCCTATCGTAATCGAGGTGACCGTCAGCGAGCTGTCGAAGGCACTAAAATCGGACGAGCGTTTCGGCTTATACATGCGCGGCTGGACCCCGGAAGGTACGTTGCGGGACGAGCCGGAGGACGGGGACGAGCCGGCCCTTACAGTCAGGCTCAGCGTGGACGCCACGCTCGAACCCGTATGGGAAATCGTCTGCGATCGGGCGGGGATGCCGAGGGCCATTTCGAACCGAGACCGGGCCTTGTTCGGATTGGTTCGCCTCGCCGGCGACGACGCGCGGCACCTCACCTGGGCCCAAGGCTCGGTTCTCTCCCGGATGACGGGAGACAGCGCAGAGGCTAGCGGGCGACTCGCCGAGGCTTACCGCGCCGCCCGCGACAGCGCGCAGCTGGATCAGATCGAGTCGCTTGCCTCCGCGGCGTTCAAAGCGGAGGGGCACGCGAAAGAGCTTGGGGCTTATGTCGACGGATCGTACACGCCTGGCTTGGAGCTAGGACGCTCAGGATTGTCGTCGGGCTCGATCGCCCTGCACGACGGCGGCGTACCCTTGCGCCTCGCCGGGCTGGGTACACGCCGCTTGGCCACCTTGGGCATTCAGAAGTCCGCCATCCCTGAGGGGGCGATCATCCTCATCGACGAGATCGAGCATGGCCTTGAGCCTCACCGCATTATTGGTGCCATTTCCCAATTGAAATCCGACCAAGGCATCGCCGAGCTTGTCGGCGGACCCATTGGTCAAGTGATTATGACAACGCACTCCGACATCGCTTTGGGCGAGACGGGCGGCAAGGGCTTGTATGTCGTGAACTCATCGCGGCCGGATCGGATGACAAGCCCTCTCGCGGCAAAGGCGCCCGCTCCGATCGTCGCGCTGCTCCGCCACACGCCGCGGGCCATGTTTGCCCGCCGCATACTCGTGACCGAGGGCATGACCGAGGTTGGCATGATGACGGGCATTCGTGAAATGTGGCCGCCCCGCCATGGAGGCAAGCCCATCGAGCAACTTGGCGCCGCAGTCACAAACGGGAACGGAAACCAAGCTTGCGAGCTCGCCTTGGCGCTCCGAGCCTTGGGCTACGCCGTTGCCATTTTCCGCGATTCGGACGTCGCGTTGAAGCCTGAAGAGATCGCCAAGCTGGCGGAAGCGCGCGTCCAGGTCTTCGAGTATGGCCACTCGCTCAACACCGAGCAGGCCATATTCAGCGTGGCGAGCGACGAGGCGGTCGAGGACCTGTTGGCCTATACCCGAACGGAGCGTGGAGATGCAGTGACCGACAACTTGGCGCCGCTGATTCTTGGAATGAATCGGGTCAGCGCGAGCGCCCCTTTCGCGGAGTGGAGCGAAACATTTAGTAAGTCGGGCGACGATCTGCGCAAAATTATCGCCGAGGTGATCTGTCGAAAAAAATGGTTTAAAGACCAGCGGGTGGGCCGGGGCCTAGCTCCTCATGTTTGGAAAGTGGCAATGTCTGCTCCCAATTCGCCCTTGGCTCTGACCCTTGCCGCCTCCGAGGAGTGGCTCTATGCCTAATCCCGCCGACTTGGTGCGCCTGAGGTCCGGTGCCGTGGTTGCGCCAGCGGGCCATGGAAAAACGGAGGTCATAGCCAACGTCGCCGCACTCGGCGTAAGGGCTTTGGTCTTGACCCATACTCACGCCGGCGTGCACGCGATCCGCTCCCGGATGAAACGTTTGGGCATTCTATCGGGTGCGGTATCAGTCGACACGATTGCAGGATGGTGCATGCGCTATGCTAACGCCTTCCCCAAAGTGGCTCAGCCGCCCAAAGGGATGCCGAGGAACGATCAGGAATGGGATCAGCTTTACCGCGGAACTATTCTTGCCTTGCGCGAAGTGGTCGCCGCCTCCTACGACCGGATCCTGATCGATGAATATCAGGACTGTCATGCGCTTCAGCACGAGCTCGCTGTGGTCTTGGCCGAGATTACCCCCACCCTGATCTTTGGCGACCCCATGCAGGGCATCTTCGAATTCGCCGGCGCCACGTTGAGCTGGAAGGGCCACATCCACGACGATTTCCCGTTGGCGGGAAGTTTGGACACGCCTCATCGCTGGAATGGAAAAAATCCTGATCTGGGGGCTTGGGTTGCGCGAACCCGGGATAAGCTGATCGCCGGCGAGCGCATTGACCTGATGGATGGGCCTATAGCGTTTAGAGAGGCCGACGACGCCTTCGAAATGGGCCTTCTCTTTGATGGGATCGACAGCCGGAATGGTTCGCAAGCTGCAATTCACTGCCGCAGAGGCGTGTGCAACCAGCTCGCTCGAGCGTCCAGCGGAGGATTCCAAGCCATCGAGGAAATGGCTGCTAATCGATTACACGCCTTCGCCACGGCATGGGACGCCTCGCCTGAAAACGGGAATCGTCTCGCCGCCGTCAAGGCTCTGATGGAGGAATGCGTGAACAAAAAGCCTGCGTTGGACGGCACGACTCCCGATCTGGGCGACCAAGCCGTCGCGGACGAAATGAACGCGACAGCGAAGACCCTTTCGGAGGGCAACGGCGCGGCCCAACTGCTTCGATTGTTCGCGCTCGCGCGCATGCGTCCACGGTGGAAGATCTTCCGAGGAGAAATTTGGCGCGATGCCGAGCGCGCAATCGGCGAGGTGGACGCTGGCCGCTGCGAAACCATGACCGAGGCAGCTGGCGTCGTGCGCCAACGTACGGCAAATTCGGGTCGGCGCCTGCCGACCCGGACGGTTTCGACGCCCCTGCTGTTGAAAGGGTTGGAGTTCGATCATGTGGTGATCCCGGACGCGACGCACTTTGCCCGAGAAAATCAAGCCCAAGCCAAACTCTTTTACGTAGCGATTTCTCGCGCGACGAGGTCGCTCACCATCGCCTCGTCCAGTCGCTTCTTACAGTTCCCCAAACCTACGATTTGACGCCTTGGGAGCCATTAGCTACGTCATGCCAAGCGCCACCCTCTCCTCAGTCAACTGGATTAACCGGGCTGGTGGAACGTGCAAGGCAGTCGCTAATTTGAAGAGCACACGTATAGTTGGCTGCCTCTCTCCCCGCTCCATCAAACTTACAAACGTACGATCAATGTCTGCTGCGAGTGCAAGTTGTTCTTGAGTAAGGCCAGCGTCCTTTCGAACCGTACGCAATACTTTTCCGAACGCAAAACCTGGGTCCAAAAGATTTCCCCCTATATTGAAGGGAAATCATGGCTCTGCGTTATCATGGAGTCTTCGGACTATAGTCATCATCTGCGCAGATGTAGGTAGTGATGCTTAGCGTCATGCTAGCTTTCGACGATGTTTTCTGGTCCGACAATTTGTTCAGGGCCCTTATCCGAAAAATGACTAGAAATCGCGCTTCCTTTTTGTGCCTCCTGACCGACAGCGAGATCGCAAACAGTTTTTGTTTGAGGTATTGGGCAAGATCGCCGACTGGGAAATGGGCTGAGTCATTCCAAACCCTGCTGTCAGATTCAGGACTCAGCAAGGGGGAGATGGTTGACATGCTGAAATCGGCATGCCGGTTGCACTTTCCTCGCGTATGCTGTGGAAGCTGCAGAGGCCAGATCTCAGTGATGACTCGTAGCGAGTACTCATCACTAATTCGAAAAATTCACAAGTTCGGTGAACTTTGGCCTCCGCCATTGTGCAGTTTCTGCTCTGCAGCTGCTCTCGCGCCCAAACAAGATAACGGTCCAGTCATCCTGACGAATCACCGGGATCGTGTAGCAAACGCACTGAGGCGTTTGCACGAAAAAGCCAAACCGGTGGACTACGCGGAGTTGAGCTTCTTACAGTCATGTCTCCTGTATGCTGCGTTGCTTGCTGCGAATCTAGCGCCGGGCCAAAGCGTCGTGCCGCCGTTGGAGATGCAAATGGACGAACTCGCTCCGACTCCAGAGCTAGCAAACGAAATCTATGGTCGGCTTTGCACCGACGGAATCTTCATACCTGCCCTGTCTTCTGACCTTGATGCGTTTAGTCTGGATCGTGATACCGATGCCGTAACGATTGACATCCGTGCAGGAGCATGGACCCTTGCAAGCGATGTCTCAGGGAGATCGATAGATGAAATTCTTACGCTATTATTTCGTAGGTTGGATCGACCTGAGCCAAAGGCGGTCGAGGTACTGTGGTATTTGGTAGCAGAAGACGAATGCAGGCGATACTTCGTCAGCCAGTGGCAACGCTACAGATTCGCTCATCCTGGCATCTACTCTGCCAAAGTCTCTGGCGCTATCCAGCACTATTTAGACAAATGCTCGATTGGTGAGATGTGGAACGTCGTCTACTATTCAGTGAAGAACCTCGCAGCATTGACACAGGAGGGTAAGCATACGCCGCAGCACATCTACAACATGCTACCCGGAGGCATTCGCCGCTCTGTCGACTACCGACTCGCAAATGGCCAGTCGATTTGGCCTTGGCATAGACCATCCCCGAGAGAGGCGTCGTGGTTAACTAACATTCTTCTTGATACGATTCTTAAAGCTGGTGACGTCTGCTTCAAGAAGTTGAAGGGGCGTGATGTCGTCAAGTACGTCGAGTACTTGATTACGAAACCGATAGACTGTGCTGCTGCAACGTGGTTTGCTACTTCTCCACCTGGTGAATGTTCAGACTAATTGCCGAGATACCATCCCATAGTAAATCTTAGTGATGGACAAAACCATGACAGGTGGCGCGCACGGCCTCAAACTATAAAACTAACCTGCGTGACTCGCACCGACGACGCCTTCGCTCAAGCAGTAACCGATTTCAGAACAAGTTTAGCTGCCCCGCTGCCGTTGCGCGGCCTGTACCTGCTGACGCCGGCACGATCAGCGGCCGACGAAACTGTGTCGTATCAAGACGTTCAAAACGACTACCAAGCTTACCAAGGCCGAGCGGCTCAACGGTCTTGGTAAAGCGTTGACGGATCAGGTCTGCCCACACCCCTTCGCCATGCATGCGCTTGGAAAAATCGCTGTCGTAATCCTTCCCTCCGCGCATCTCGCGCACACGGTTCATTACACGCTGAGCACGCTCCGGGAAGTGGGCCTCCAGCCATTGTTGGAACAACGGATTGACCTCGAAAGGCAGTCGCAGCACGACATAATGCGCGCTCACAGCGCCCGCGTCACGCGCCGCTGTAAGAATTTTTTCGATCTCTGGTTCGGTAACGAAGGGAATGATCGGTGCCACACTGACACTAACAGGAATACCGGCCTCCGTTAGCGTTCGGATCGCGCGCAACCGTCGCGCAGGCGCCGAGGCACGCGGCTCCAAGGTACGCGAGATCTCGGAGTCGAGCGTGGTGATGGTAATCGCGGCGCAGGCAAGACCCATCTCAGCCATAGGCGCCAAGATGTCAATGTCGCGCTCGATTAAAGCCGATTTAGTGATCATAGCAATCGGGTGACGGCACTCGCTTAGCACCTCGAGCACTTGGCGCGTCAGGCGCTTGTCGCGTTCGCATGGCTGATAGGCGTCCGTGTTTACGCCGATGGCAATATTCTCTGGCACGTATCCGGGCCGCGCTAACTCTTGGCGCAGTAGTTCGGCCGCGTTCACCTTAGCGAAGATGCGACTTTCGAAATCGAGTCCAGGCGACAAGCCGAGATAACTGTGTGACGGCCTGGCAAAGCAATATATGCAGCCGTGTTCACAGCCCCTATATGGATTGAGAGACACGTTGAAGGGGATGTCGGGCGAAGAATTGCGGCTGAGGATGCTTTTGGCAACTTCGTCCGACACAACGGTTTTTCTCTGGTACTCATCAGAGAAGTGATCAGGCTCCGCATCCCACCCGTCGCAGGTGCGCTCTCGCGTTCTGGCCTCAAAACGCCCTTGCACATTGCTCGTTGCCCCTCGTCCTTTCAGCACATGTATCCGTTGCTGTCGAACCTCAGTGAAGTCTGAATTCATAGCGCCCGCCCAGGTTAACTGTATATTTATACAGTATTCACCTCTAGTGTAACAACCGATGCTGGCGAGTGCAACCGCTGTGCGCATCGTCGCGAACTTGCGACGCCACACGTCAAAAGTCAGCGCTACTTGGCAACCAGACATCAGAAGCAGAGCCCCACCTTTGACAAGGCTTATTGCGAATTCGAAAACTTATACGTTAACTCTCCTGCTGGACAGGCCCATGCGATAGGCTTAATGCGCCTTTGGCACGAGCTGAATCACGTCGCGACATTTGGCAAGCTCTCTACGAAGCTGCGCAACAGTATTACGCTCACGCTTCGCTTCAGCTTCTGCTTTCACACGGGCTTGGAAGTGTACCGCCGCCTCAACTTGATATTTTTTTACCTGGGCGGTCAATTCAGCTTTGTCGAAACGGAGACGATCAGTTAGTTCCGTAAGGGTTGTCGGCAAGGCCGACTTACCGCTTTTTGCTTGCTTGACCAGTTCACGCACCCTCGGGTAACGACATCCCTGCTCCAAGGCAATCAAGGTGCGTGCGCGCCCTGCTTCCATAGCAACATTCGAAATGTTGATTTTGAGAGCGCCTCTTTCTTTTTGCAACTTAAGCGTCTTATGCTTTGGATTGCCGTCCAGCAACCTTTGGATTGCATCTAGAAAATCCCGCTCAATAGGATCGTCCACCGGCGCTTCGGGTTTCAGCTTAGGCATATTCTTGCTCCAAAGACAATCGGACCTGTGCGTCTAGCTTTTCCATGTCGGCCCCGAATTTTTTAAGGATGTTTCTTGCTTGCTCCGCACGAAACCGGATTTCCCTAAAATATCCTTGTTTAATCTCAGCTACAGAAGCTGCTTTTATCGTCACTTCGCTGGTCACATAACGTTCGGACCAGAACGGCTCATGGCTTTTATCCATAACCGCGCAGGCACAGCCAGCACACAGGCTTGGCTCACGTGTTGCGCTATTTGGCTCCTTCCGTAACCACACTGGGGTTCTCGCTGTGTCATGACATCGCATTTCACTGGTTCGGGTGGGGCAGCAAGTCGCATGCGCGGAAAAAAACATCTGCAGATCGTGTGAGTCCGCCCACTCGGCAGTGCTTTTCCATTTTTCGGATGTAGAGAGCTCACCCACTGTCGCGCGCAGTCGGGCCATTTCCTGCTCCAACTGTTCACCCATACGTCCGGCAAGCAGTGTTTTCCCTGTCAGCGACTCGAATAGCATGAGATTTCGCTTTTGAAGAGATATCGAGTCAAGAGCCTCAATCAGGAGCGGGTTGCGCCCAATATAGCCTCCCTCTGTCATCGCCAGACTCAAATGGTGGAACTGCATCTGAATAACTGGTAAAAGTCGGGGATCGCAGGCCAAAGTGAACTGTGCCCAAGTTTTACGCAGCATGTGCGTGCTAAATATACTTCCCTTGCTTTCGCGCCAAGGTATCAAATCGTTGTCTTCCGATTTATGCTTGCTCTCGTCAGGCAACCTCGAAAGGTCAATCCAACGTTCAATAAAGCGTTTTATAGTAACATTCAACGTGTCATTAGACATCGCTCGGAGTGACGTGGATGCAAGGGGAAGAAGCTTACCCATTCCCTTCGAGAGAAATAAATACTCACTCTGTGTGTTTGTACGCCAAGGCTCATAAATCTTATTAAGTATGTAGAGCGCACGAACGGCAAGCGGCATCTGGACACTACCTCCTGGTCTCATGCCAAGAACCCAGTCAACTTCCCGAGGCAATCCATCATCAGTTTTTGAAAGTACTGAGCGAAGGACGAACCATTCGTACAAACCGGTGGGACTTTTTTCCAAGCGGACATCTCTAGGCAGACCTGTCTCGCTATCAATCCCCGCCTTAATGCCAAGCAATTCGGATATTCGCATGCCTGAGGTCGACTGAATTACGATTGCAGCTGCATCCCGAACGGATTCCCACAATTCTCTCACCCTCTCCATTTTTCTGGCTGAACGCTCGGATGTGGCATTGTACTTAACGTCAAGCGACTCATGCCATGGATTTTCTTCGCCTGTCGGTGTGCCGAACTGAAAGTTATCCAAGAATTTTTTGGCACGACGCAAGCGCGAACTTTTACCCTCCCCGGCCTTGCACATCGAGATATACTCCCCTCTCTCTATTGGCACGACAACGCCTGCAGAAGGATCTCGTACTACATCCAAAAGCTTGATAACATCGTCGGCAGGGGTCTCAAGAAACCACGCTGCTTTATTCAGCAAAGGAATTGCTACTTCATCGGGGATCGGTTTAATCCAACCTTGCGCTTTCGTAGCAATTTCCTTTGCGACCGCATGCGTTCCCTTTCCTTCGAAAGGATGATTAGATAACGACTTAACCCCCATTTTCTCAAGTGCAGATCGCTGATCCCATAAGCGCATGAGTGGCGCCAGTGCTCTGATAGCAGTACTTACACTAATCTCTTCATCGCTACAATGACGAATCATGAAATGATATAACTCTTCAATGTACTGCTGGATTACAGACGGAGTTAATTCACTTGGGGAGTGATACCCGCGTTCGCTCATCCAAGAAAGTATCCACTTAAACTCATGTCGCAAGCCCGGTGCTGATCCAGGAGCAGGTGCGCGCCCTTTCACCGGCAGCACGAAAAGAGTAAGCGTCAATATCTTGGCCCATCGAATTCGTTCTACATGTTGCTGATCGGTCAACCGGCTTCCATCTAATAGCTCAATTTCCCAATTTAGATTGCTGTCGCCCTTCCTTGCGCCAGGTGTGGGATTAATGAATGACCACACCACATCCTTAAATTGGCTATTAGAACTTATACAATAGAGGCCGAGTTCCTCGTCATTCAATTCGTAAATTTTCTTCTTTTTGGGCGCCGGAGCAGAAAGCCCCAAGTAGCGTGTATTGGACATCTTACTCATCCGACATTAGGAAGTTTGATGGAAAATTTCCGCGATTCCGCTAACACATCGGGCGGCACCAAAGCTAATAATGCCCTTAGATCCGTAAGTACAGGCACCCAACGTTCAAACCAAGTTTTTGTACTCATCACTGACTGACTCTTGTAAATAGCGACTTCAAGTGCGAAATAGTATCCGACACTCACAACTTCGTTTGGAAATGCCGCAGCCATTGGGCAGGCGGGACATCCACCGTAATCCTTACACAGCTTTCCCGGTTGCTGGTTCGGACGGGGGGAGTCAAATGGATCTAAGCACAGGAAGCCTGGCGTCGCTGCCCCCTTTTCCTGTCGTGGCTGCAGTCGTCGGGGATCGATCGTTCCCTGAGTTTCAATCCAACGCTCGCGTAGCAGTATGATTTGACCAATTTTTTCCCTATAGCGCTTTTTGACGGCGCTGCTAGTGTAATGCGTCCAAGTGGTCACAGGATTTTTATGGTTGCCAACCCGCTGCGCGGCTTCGAGACTGCCATCTATAAACTGCACTAAACTAAGAATTGTTGGGCGCAATTGCCTTAACGTAAATGAGGAAAGTTTGTTGTCACTAATAAAGCCTTTGAGAGCCCACTTCCATACACTGCTTCCACCACGTCCCACTTCTTCGCCAAGGCACTTAGGCCGTTTTTTGCCTACCTGTTGAACACATAAAAACAAATAGCCAATGTTACTTGGGTCCGCAGCTGCTCGGATACGCTCGGTAATTTTTTTCAGGCACGTTAACAACCGATGAAGACTCAAATTAGAAGAAACCGAACTTCCTGGGTCGATTCGGCAAACAGGGTCCCGTTTCGCGCGAGCTTTAGTTCCCCAAATTTCAATCACAGGAGTACCTGCGCGATCTTTGTCGATATCGACATCGTTCCAACTCAGCTTCAAGACTGTCTCCGGGTTGAAGACCGTTGCAATAGTAAGTAGCAACACAAACGGGGCCAAATCACGTCCTGTTGGAGAAAAATACGAGCAAACTTCCCGCTGCCCGTGTATATGCTTTACCGCATAGCCTAATGGAGAATTATCAGCCATTATGTCCTCTAGATCTGGAATGAGATCTGAATAAGCCGAATCTAACGCCGCCAGACAGACAGACAAGTCGCTATAGTCGTTTCGGTTTCCTGACTTAACCCGAGTAGGATCAAGCAATTTTGCGCGACCTTCGATTAGTAGCTGTTCCCCAAGAGCTCGGCGCGCCTCAATCTCTAGGATTTCTTTTTCGGCAGCTTGCAGAATCGATACGATCGCTTCAAGATCGAGAACCTCCGTTGGCTGTGACTTAGCGCCTGCCCCCGTCGGACCAGCTGGTATCCTCTCGACTATATGTCGTGCGTTTATAACCCAAGCGCCGGAGTCGAGTGCACCCAATACTGACCTTAACGCGTCTAATAACGAACTCACTGTTGCTGGGTGCAATGGCTTGCCCTTTGCACTCACCCTTCGCAGCAAATGTTCTTTAAATCCCACCAATATTTCATCGTCTACATCTTCGGGTGTAAGCATGACATGCCAACACTCCCTTAGATACTTGAAGAATCCGCGCCTCAGTACTCCTACAACTCCTGACCGCGTATTTTTCTTACAATGCACGCCCCATGCTAGGATTGCCTCTGTAAATATCGGCTGAAGTTTGGGGAATTCCAGAAGGAACCCAAGGTCGATCTTATGTGGCTCTCCTCCTTCTGGCTGCGGGAAAATTGCGCCAAAGGTCAATTCTCCGGTATTTTGATCAACCCAGTGATCGGCTCTAGCCTTAACTATCGACTTTATCGTTGAATTTTGTTCGTTCTTTGCTTGAACCTGCGCGGCCACAATAGCTGCTGACGAGGGCTTTTTACGGCTCCCCGACATCCCAGTAGACTGAGTTATTTGATTAGCTTTTGTATTCACAATCCAAGCATCCGTCGTACATCAGTCATCCCAGGCTGGTCGTTAAATATCTCCACGTACCTTAGATAAGTGCCGATGGTTGTCTTGAGGTTCTCGTGACCAAGCTGGGCCTGTATTTTCTTCCATGGTTCTGGATTACCATTAAGACGCTCAGCATGATATGTTAGCACTGCGTATGAATGACGCAAGTCATGGATCGAATGTTTTGGCACCTTATCCAAAAACACTTCGTTCGTCATTGGGTCCTTCTTTTTAACAGTATCTACTAGACCTAATTCAAAACACGCATTTCTAAACATTTTTTGCAGTGCACCGTTCGTGACTGGTCTCCCGCATGACCGGGAAGTTATATGAGCGAGGAGCAGCTTGTGTGAGGGCGTTCGAGATTTGACTTTGCAGGATCGAAGCGAATCTGCACGTTCGCCGTCTATATATGCAATAGCATCCATTACCAACCAGGTCGGAATAGATACTTGCCGTGTTTTTTTTCCCTTCCCGTGATGGATAGTCAACGGCATGCTCACAAACGGAGTCGCCGAATCGGGACATAAACTGAGAAACTGCAATGTGGTCAAACAGTTAATTTCATCCAAACGCAGCCCTACCGCCCAGCCCAGGTCAATAATTAGCCGATCTCGCGATGGCCGCTTATCTCCTTGTCGTTCTGCCGCTTGCGGACCGATATGTCGAAGTAGGTTTCGTAAATCTACAACCCTGAGGGGATGAATCTTACCGCTAGGCCTAGCTTTGGGAAGGGCTCGGTCTTTTATACGAGTCAGCGTAAGACGAGTAGTATGCTCAAAACCGCCATGATTTGCTGGGATCCTACTTTCTTCCACACATAACTGCCCACCGATGTCGCCTTGATAAATACCACTTTTTGAACAGTATTCATAGAAAGCTCGGACTACCACCATAGCGTCGCGCACACCATCCGGTCCATACAGCTTTCCAGTTTTGGGACTGATCGAAGAAAGGTATGCGTCGCGGTAATCGCGTCGTTCTTGTTCAGATGCTGTCAGCCATTCGCGGCGGATCGCTTGCAGATATTGGAACCAGCTCTTGAGAGCATAAGCCGCTTTTGACCAAGTGTGAAAACTCGCAGTTGAAGCGGAGTGAACGTAATGCTCGTTCATGAACCCCGTTGGTTCTTCAAACAATATTTGTCGCGCTGGTGTCTCGAGGAAGAAAACTGGCTGCCCCTCTTTCAGTTCGGGGTGGCCTGAGTCATTGATAAATAGGGTCAACTGAGCGTCAAAGAACATGTTCATCTGTCTGATGTAGCGCAAAAAGCACCAACAGTTTGGCAGACGATAGTAGAGCTAAGCTAGCCTTGGAGCAACATGTTTCGGTCCATGAACAAATTTTCCATTCCGCAATTCTTCGCAAAATTGGGACACTGTCAGCATTCTTGCCCTATGAAACCCACGACGCCTGCTCGGTCTACATTCCGTGTTCGCAGCCGCGGTAGGGATTGAGCGATACGCTGAACGGAATATCGGGCGACGTGTTGCGTGACAGGATCGTCTTGGCGAACTCGTCGGTGACCACGGTCTTGAACGCGGCCGATTCACCGGTCGACCCGGCAGCCGACTCAGAATCGGCATCAGACCAGCCGTCGTCAAAACGCTCGCGACCGTTGACCTCATAGCGCCCCTGCAGGTTCGACACCGCGCCACGCCCCTTGCGTGCAACGCGCGACGGCGCCAGCATGATGTGTTCTTCTACCCGCTCGCGGCGGATGGGCTCATCGGTGTCGATCATGGCCTCTGCTCCATACTGTATGTTTATACAGTATGTTACGCCGCTACCCCACCAAATTCAAGCCGCTAGTTGTGCGGACGGGCAAAGGTCGCCAGATAGTTCACGCTCGTATCGCTGCACCATGAGGCGCGATGCAACACCGGCAGGTAACGCATGCCGCGCAGATCGATCCGCTGCAGCCCGGCCCCGGTGGCTGCAGCCAGCATCTCGGCGGGTTTGACGAAGCGATGCCACTGGTGTGTGCCACGCGGCAGCACGCGCAACACGTACTCCGCCGCCACGATGGCCAACAGATAGCTCTTCCAGCTGCGGTCGATCGTCGACGCCAGCAGCAGACCACCGGGCGCCACGCGCCGCGCTACCTCTTCGATGAAAGCCTTGGGGTCGGCCACATGCTCCGCCACCTCGAGCGCCAGTACGACGTCGAAGCGTTCATCGGACCGCAGGACAGTCTCCAGTTCGCCCAGGCGATAATCGACTACCGCGCCGCTGGCGGCCGCGTGGCGTTGCGCCGCCGCCAGGTTGCCAGGCGAGGCATCGATGCCGACCACCTGTGCGCCACGCAGGGCCAGCGGTTCGGACAGCAGCCCGCCGCCACAGCCGACGTCGAGGATGCGCAGACCCGCCAGCGACGTATCGGCGCGGCCGAAATGCGACGTCATGCACGCGAGCAGATAGGCCTGGCGCAGCGCGTTCGTGACATGCAACGGCCGCATCGGTCCGTTCGGGTCCCACCAGGTGGCGCCGAGTCGGTCGAAGCGGGCGATTTCGTCTGCAAGCGCACTCATGTTTGGTCTCCGCTCGCAGCAGCGGTCACCAGCGCTGCCAATGCGCGGCCGGAGCGCCAGGCGCCTTCCACACCGCCGCCGGCAAGGGCATCGCCGCACACGCCAAGTCCCATGCCCGCGTCCCACCAGGCGCCGGCGGCCGGCTCGTCACCGGGCGCCGCTGCCAGCGTTGCATACAGCCAGCGATGCACGGCCGCGAAGCGCCAGGCCAGAGCGCCACCGACACAATCGGCAAGCGCCGCCTGCAGCATCGCCTGCACCTGGTCGGGCGGCGTGTCCAGATGCGCGCCGGTCCAGTCGGGCGTTGCGTGCACCACCCACTGGGCCTGCCCCGCCAGCACTGTGCGCGCCGGCTTGGCATCGTTGCGCACCACCAGCGCCAACGGGCCGGATGCGGGCAGCGCCAGGTCCCAGTCACAGCCCGTTGCGGGCGCGTCGGTTGTGCCCATCAAGACCCAGACCGGCAACATCGGCACGGCCTGCGCGCGCGCGGCCCAATCCGGGCGATGCACGTCCAGCAGCGCGGCCGCCTGTTGCGGTGGGATGGCCAACGCCACGGCATCGAAGCCATCGGCCACGGTCACACCGGCACTCTCCAGAGACCACGTTGCGCCGCTGCGCCGCACGCCATCGACCGTGCACAGGGTATGCAACGGCAGGTCCTTCAACAACGCGCGGCACAGGGCCGGCATGTCGGGCGTGGCAACCCAGAACGCGCCGCCAGGCAGGGCTGCGCCATGCGCCAGCCGCGGCGTCCAGCGCGCCAGCAGCCCGACGCGCTGCCCCTGCTCGACGAAACCCAGGAAGTCGGCGCCCGTGGCAGCAAAGCACGGCGTCCCGTGATCCAGGCCCAGCATGGCGTCGGTGCCAGCGACCGACGTCACACGCCTGGTGGACATGCGCCCGCCAACACCGCGCGACTTGTCGAACACCTGCACCGCATGCCCGGCATCGGCCAGCGCGCGCGCACAGGCAGCCCCGGCAATGCCGGCCCCGACCACCGCTACCCGTAGGCTCGTGCCACTCATCGCTTGCTGCCATGGCCGCGCCACAGCGGCCTCATGGCCAGGAACAGGCGATAGGCCGGCTCCAGCAACGCCAGCGCAACCCTGGACCCCAGCAGACGTCCAAGCCAGGCCCAGCGCGGCAAGGACCGCCACAGCAGGGTGAATGCCTCCGCACCGCTGGCCAGGGTCCCATCGGGACGGCGCATGTGCAGCCGCGCCATGGCGGCCTCGCGGTTCAGCCCCGGGCCAAGCGCTTCGGGCGCGCAGTGGGCGACGTCGACCCAGCAAACCTGGTCTGCTCCGTCCTGACGCTGATAGAGGGCGATCTCGCGGGTGCATACCGGGCAGCTGCCGTCGTAGTACACGGTGGGGGAGGTTGAGGATTGTTCTTGCATGATTTGATCATACAGGAAACAGGTCAAAATGCGGTTCACTGTCACGGGCGTTTCGGTCTAACAACCCATTAAACGGTTCACGCCCTGTTCATCAGATTGACTTGCGTTGTCTGCGCATGATCCGGCAGCGCAAGCGCGTACATAGGCCGCTTGTTGTGCGACAAACCCGTCGAAGGCGTCGAGCAGCGGGCTGAAGCGCCCGGGCGCGCGTTCCAGCTGCCCCAGCGCCTGCGCCGCCGCTTCCAGGCTTGAGAGCTGATGCGGCGCATGCGCCTTGCGGATGCGGTAGTTCGACGGCGCTACGTCGGTCAACGCCAGCCGCGGCAGCCGTTGCAGCACCGGGTTCAGGTACAGCATCTTGCGGCTCTTGCGCCAGGTAGCGTCAAATAGCACCAGCCGCAGGGCCTCGGCAGGCAGCGCCGGCATTGGCAGCGGCGCGGGCAGGCCGGCATCATCTGGTGTGGCCGGATATAGCAGCACGGGCGTGCGCCCATCCGCATGCAACAGGCCATCGAGCACCCCGGCATCGAAGGCTTCGCCGGTCGCCATCACGCTGCCATTCACGCACAGATGCAGCAAGCGCGCGCTGTTCTTGGCGTTGCCCACTTCCAGCGGATGCTGCAGGATCAGCAGGTGCGCCTGCGCCTGTACCGGCGTGATCCAGCGGCAAATGCAGGCCGACTGCGCCCGCAGGCACGTCGTGCAGACAGCGCGTTTGAATCCAGCCGCACCCGTCACGGCGCTGGCGTCCAGCCACCGCCCAGCGCCCGGTAAAGGTCGACGTGCGCCGCCAGCAAACTCGTGCGCAGTTGCAGCGCGGCGAGATCGGCACTGAATGCCGTACGCTGTGCGTCGAGCTCTTCCAGGTACGACGCGTAGCCGTTCGTGTAGCGGTTGTGGGCCACGCGCAGCACCTCGCCGGCCGCCGCGCGCCGTGCCTCGGCTTCCACCAGTTGTCGCTGCAAGCCATCGATCGACGCCAGGGCATTCTCGGTCTCGGCAAACGCCGTGCGCACCACGGTCTCATAGCCGTAGATGGCGCGATCGCGCACCGTGCCGGCGATTTCGGCCTGCGCACGCAGGCGGCCCGCGTCGAACAATGGCGCAAGCACGCTGCCGCCGATGCTCCACAATTCCGTTGGCGAACGCAGCAATTGCGTGATGCCGCCCGCCCCTGCCCCGAGCGACGCCGTCAGCCGGATCGACGGCAAGAGCGCATCGCGCGCCACGGCCAGGCTGGCATCGGCCGCAGCGATGGCCTGCTCGGCCTGGGCGATGTCGGGCCGGCGCCGGAGCAGTTCGGATGGCAAGCCGGCGCCGGGGGTCGGCTCACGCAGCGACAGCAGATCGGTACCGCGCGCAATCGCCCCTGGACTCGCGCCCAGCAGCAGATTGAGCGCCTGCTCCTGCTGCGCCACCTGCCGCTCCAACTGCGGCACGGTGCCGGCCGTCGCGTGCAATTCGGCCTCGGCCTGCGACATTTCCAGGCGCGAGCTGTAGCCCACTTCGAACTGATGCCGTGCCAGGTTGTACGAGCGCTCGCGCGACGCCAGCGTGGCCTTGGCCAGTGCC
Source organism: Massilia aurea (assembly GCF_024753205.1). Classification (GTDB taxonomy): domain Bacteria; phylum Pseudomonadota; class Gammaproteobacteria; order Burkholderiales; family Burkholderiaceae_D; genus Telluria; species Telluria aurea. The sequence goes on from NZ_JANUGZ010000001.1 coordinate 1,210,574, forward strand.
AGCTGGGCGTCCAGGCCCAGCAGGTTCAGATAGCCCGACGCCGTATTGGCCGCCACCGCCAGCGCCGCTGCTTCCAGCGCCGCCTCTTGCGACAGCGCCTCGAACCGCGCCGACTCGACGGTGTTGGCCACGCGGCCGAACAGGTCCAGCTCGTAGCTGGCCTGCACGGCGCCCACGAGCGACGTCGATTCGACCGGCGTGCCTTGCGGGCCGATGGCGCGCGCCCGGGTCGGCGCCAGCGACAGGTTCAGCGCCGGCAGACGCGCGCTGTCGGCCACGCGAATGCGCGCCTGGTATTCCTGCAGCCGCGCGCGGGCGATCTTGAGGTCGCCGTTGTTCGCCTGCGCCTGTTGCACCAGGGCGTCCAGCGCCGGATCGCCGAACGCGCGCCACCAGTCACGCTCGACGCTGGCATTCGCGCCGGGCAAGGTCGTGCGCCACGCCACCGGCACCGTCACCGAGGACGGCGGCGCCGGCTGCGGCGCCATTGCGCAGGCGGCCAACACGAGTGGCGCCGCCAGAACCACTAACCGCCGCTTCATCGCTGCCCCGCGTTCGCCGTGGTGGCAGCAGCCGTATCGATCATTGTCACCACCGACATCCCGGGCCGCAGGCGGTTGGCCAGCGGCTGGTTCGGGTCGATGCTGATGCGCACCGGAATCCGCTGGGCAATCTTGACGTAGTTACCGGTGGCGTTGTCCGGCGCGATGACCGAAAACTCCGAACCAGTGGCCGGCGCGATGCGCTCGACGTGGCCGCGCAGCTTGGCACCGCCCAGCGCGTCGACACTAAAACTGACCGGCTGGCCGACGGCCACCCCCGCCATCTGCGTTTCCTTCAGGTTGGCGATGATCCACATCTGGTTAGGCACCAGGGCGGTCAGCTGCGCACCCGCATTGACGAAGGCGCCCTGGCGCACGGTCACTTGCCCCAGCTGGCCGTCGCGCGGGGCGATGATGTTGGTGTTGGCCAAGTCGATCTCGGCCAGCTTGACAGCCGCTTCGGCGCTGGCAACCGCGGCTTCGAGGGCGGCGCGGTTGACCCCAACCGACGCCAGGTTCTGGCGAGCGATCTCGACCGAGGCGCGGGCCTGGTCGCGGCTGGCCGTGGACTGGGCACGGGTAGCGCGCGCGGCGTCGAGTTCGCGCGCCGACAGCGAACCGTCGGCCGCCAGCTCTTCCACGCGGCGCAGATCGGCGCTGCTGCGCCGTGCCTGCGCTTCGTTCGATGCCAGCAGTGCCTGGTTCTGGGCGATGGTGGCGCGGGCGCTGGCGTTCGTCTGCGCGAAGTTGGCCAGCGCCGCCTTGCGGTTGGCCAGTTCGGCCCGTGCCTGCGCCAGGCGCTGGATCGGGATCCGGTCATCGATGCGCAGCAACAGCTCGCCCTTCCTGACGGTCTGGAAATCCTGCACGCGGACCTCGGTCACGTAGCCGCTCAGTTGCGGACTGATGATCGTCACCTGGCCGCGCACCAGCGCGTTCTCGGTCGCCTGCAGCGTGCTGCGAAACGGCGGCAGATTCCAGGCGTACAGCACGATCAGGATGCCGACGAGCGCGATGGCGGCAAAGGCCAGCGCACTGAGGATGATCTTGCGCTTCGGGCGCGCGGGGGTAGCAACAGGTTCTGACATATCAATCGGTGACGGTAATGGGTGCGGGAATGTTATTGACAGGTGCGGCGGGTGCCGGTGCCGCAGTAGGCGCCGGTGCTGTAGCCGGCGCGGTAGCCGGAGGGTTGTAATACATCCAGAGGGCGTGCAGGAAGATCCAGGTTGCGCTCGTGGCAGCGATCAGGGCGATCATCAGGAACACGTCGTTGTACGCCAGGATGTTGGCTTCGCGCGTGGCGCTGGCGGCCAGCGACGCCAGGCTCTGGCGCGTGCGCGCCGCCGGGTCGGCCAGCAATTGCCCGGCCGCCGCCGCGCCGGACTGGATGCGCCCGGCCACCAGCGGATCGAGCAAACTCAGGCCCTCGACAATCATCGACGAGTGGAATTTTTCGCGCATGATCTGGAACGTGCCGACCAGCGCCGAGCCGATCAGGCCGCCCAGATTCTGGGTCAGGCCGAACAGCACCGAGAAACTGATCAGGGCGCCGGGATTGCCGATCACGGTGACGATCATCGAAATCAGCGACGGCCCGATGAACAGCGTGCCGCCAAATGCCAGCAGGCTCTGGCTCAGGTACATCTGCTCGACGCGGGTCTGGTTGGTGGCATGCGCATCCATCCAGGCGCCCAGCGCCATCAGCACCAGCGCAATGACCTGCGGCGCCATCAGGTGCTTCACGTTGACTGTGAGGGCCGACACCACGATACCGGCGACGGTGGCCGCCAGCACGCACAGGAACAGCGACTGCATCTGGTTATTGTCCAGCCCCACGGCGCGCAGGAAACCCACCGCGCCCACGCTTTGCTCGGACAGCACGATGCGCACCAGCAGCAGCGACAGCGCCACGCGCAGGATGCTGCGGTTGGTCAGCCAGCGCAGGTTGAGTAGCGGATTGGCCCGGTTGTGCTCGACGCACATCGCGGCCGCGAGCAGGAAGATCGACACCGCCAGCGCCACGCCGATCCACGCCTGCTCGGTCCACCAGAAGATGCGACCGAACGTGAGCACCATGCACAGCAGCGCCATGCCCGGCGCAAACAGCGCGAACGTGACGAAGTCGGTGGGGCGGAACGCCTTGATCCGGTCGCCCGGTGGCAACTTGAGCAGCAGCACGGCGCCCAGCGACACCAGCGCCAGGCCCAGCTCGAACATGTACAGGCCGCGCCACTCGGCAATGCGCAGCAGGTCGCCCGAGAAGATATAGGCCAGCGGCAGCGCCAACTGGGCCGTGCCAAGCGAAATCGCGATGCCTTTCAGGCGCCACTCCTTCTTGAACCCCTGCAGCGTGTAATACAGGCCAAGCGGACTGACGGCGGCGGCCAGCATGCCATGGGCGGCGCGCACGGCAATGGCCGAGCCGAGATCATTGACGAACAGGTGGGCCAGCGTGACCAGCGCGTACAGCACCAGGAAGCACTCGGTGAACAGGCGCAAGCCGAACTGTTGCCGGAATTTCACCAGCAGCAGGTTCATCGACGCGTTGGCCATCACGTACGCGGCCGGCAGCCAGGCGGTTTCGGTCTGGTACGCGCCCAGCACGCCCTGCAGATTGATCAGGTTGACGGCGACCAGCGCGTTGCCCAGGCCGCCCGTGATCGTGACGAGGATGCCGACCGCCAGATAGGCCAGTCGCAGCTTTGTCGTATGCGCCGGCGTGGACGGAGAGCCGGGCAGCATCGGCTTTTCGTCAGGTGCCCATTCGCGTGGCGCGTACTTGCTCATCCTGCTGTTTCACCGTAGTTGTCAGGCTCGCTATCTTACGCCTTTGCTCGACTTCACGTCGGATGACGCTTTCGCCACACCCAAACTATTTAATGCAAAAGTTGACCAACCAGATATTGCTCTATGGATTTATTGGATCTAGACTCAAGTTGTGCCGTACGGAAATAGTTTCGTGTGGCAGCATTTCCAGAGTCAGCCATGTCGAGCATCCACGCCATTCGCACCCTGATCTCCGCTTCGCTTGCCGCGCTGGCCATGCTGCCCGCAGTCGGCTTCTCGCAGGAACTGCCGGCACCAATGCCAGTCACCGGCACGCTCGACTACCGGATGAACGAGCGCGTCATCCAGGTGCCGGCCGGGCCGGACGATGTACTGCTCGAAACCACCGTGTTCCAGCCCGATGGCGCCGGCCCCTTCCCTCTGCTCGTCATCAACCACGGCAAGGACCCGGGCCGCCCAAGCTTGCAGTCGCGCGACCGCTTCTATCATATGGCGTCCGTATTCGTGAAGCGTGGCTACGCGGTGATGGTGCCGATGCGCCAGGGCTTTTCCAAATCGGGCGGGCGCTACCGCGATCGCGGCTGCGACATGACGGCCAATGGCTATACCCAGGCCGAAGACATCCGCGCCACCCTCGCCTATGCACGCCAGCAACCGTGGATCGACGGCGGGCGCATGATCGTGGCCGGCCAGTCGTATGGCGGGCTGGCGGCCATCGCACTGGGTACCGAGGCGCTGCCGGGCGTGCGCGGCCTGATCAATTTTGCGGGCGGCTTGCGCGACGACAGCAACCGCTGCGCCTGGCGCTCGCAACTGGTGGCGGCCTTTGCCGACTACGGCGCCAAGGCAAAAGTCCCGAGCCTGTGGATGTACGGCCAGAACGATTCGCTGTTCGGCCCGGAGCTGGCCAGCCGCATGCACGCCGCCTATGCGGCGGCCGGTGGCCGTGGCCGCCTGGTCGAATTCCCTGCCTTCAAGCGCGACGCCCACGGCATGCTGGCCAGCCGCGACGGCGAAAAAGTCTGGCTGCAGGATACCGAGCAGTTCCTGCGCGAGATCGGCATGCCGACCGCCATCGTGGTCGACGTCCCTGCCCCGCCCACCCCGGCGCGCACCGATTATGCGCAGGTCGACGATATCGCGGCCGTACCGTTCCTGTCCGAGAACGGCCGCCGCGCCTACCGCGACTACCTGACCAAGATGACGCCGCGCGCGTTTGCCGTGTCGGCCAGCGGCGGCTGGACCTGGGCCGAGGAAGGCGAAGACCCGGATGGACGCGCACTGGCGACCTGCTCGGCCAAGAGCAAGGAGCCGTGCCGGCTGTACTCGGTCGACGACTATGTGGTCTGGCATGACGAGCGCATCGACCGAACCGAGAAAGCAGCAGCCACGGCGGCGCTGATGCCGGCGCCGAACCCGATGGCCGACTCCGATCCGACGACGTCGGTGGGCAGTACGACCGCGCGCTGATCGCGCAGGCTTGTCAAGCGGCCTGCGCAGTTCTTCCTGCATGAGTTCGCTTTACTGTGCGTCCGGTCGATCCAGCGCAAACCGCAGCTTGGTGATGCATCAGACAATGCGGCTGTCGCATTGTCCGGAGCATACCAATGGTTCGTCTCGTCCACGCCTGCGCTGCCGCGCTTCTCGTCGTCTTCGGCCTGCTGGCCGCCCCTGCCGCCACAGCCGCGAACAACGATCCCGTCGTGCTGGTGCACGGCTTTCTGGGCTTTGGCCCCGACGAATTCCAGAAGAGCGGCTTCAACTACTGGGGCGGCTATGGCGACATCGCGGCGCACATGCAGGTCTACCGCGGCCCGCACACGGTGGTTGCCGCCGCCGTCAGCCCGATCGCGTCGAACTGGGACCGCGCCGCCGAGCTGTATGCCCAGATCAAGGGCGGCTGCGTCGACTACGGCAAGGCGCATGTTGCCGCACAGGGCGTGCCCGGTCAGGTGCAAAAACCGCCCGGCAAATGCTGGGCCGCCGACCCACGCGACAATCCGCAAGGGTATCCGCCGGCGCTGTACCCGCGATGGGGCCGTGACCATCCGATCCACATGATCGGCCACAGCCAGGGCGGCACGACCATCCGCGCCCTGATCCAGCTGCTGGAGCACGGCGCAATGACGGACGAAGGCGACGGCGCGCTGTTCAAGGGTGGCAAGACGGGCTGGATCTGCAGCGCGACGACGATCTCGGCGCCGCACAATGGCACCACGCTCAGTGACGCGGTCCTGAATATCCTGCCCAATGTGCCCATCGTGCTGCGCGACATCCTGCGCAACCGGGCTGCCAGCTGGGAGCTCGCGCCGGACGGCGCCCGCGAATTCAACCGGTGGGCGCTCACTTCGCCCAGCGTCTACTATTTTTCAGTTGCTACCCTCGCCACCGCCAGCGGCAGCTGGTGCTGCAACGGCACCGACCGCGCGATCGCACCGATCCAGACAACAGCGTTCCAGTACGCGCGCGGCGACATGATGCCCTACTTCAAATCGTTCGCCGGCGAGTGGATCGTGCCCTCGGCCGGTCAGCGCGGCATGGGCAGCTACACCGTCAATGTGCCAAACCGGGTGCGCATCGACAGCGACTGGTTCCCGAGCGATGGCGTCGTCAACACGGTCAGCATGCGCGCGCCCGGCGGGCATCCGGTACGCGACTACAACGGCACGGCGCTGCGCGGAACATGGAACTTTCTGGGCAACTACCCGGGATACGACCACTTCGATATCCTGAACTGGCCCAATCAAGGGCCATCGGCTGATCCGCTGTACGACCGGATCAGCGACATCCTCTTTGCGCTGTAGCTCAGGATGAAAATACCTCGGCGGCTAGTTATCCTGTGTAGGGTGGGCGGGTTTCCTGCCCACGCGTTCAACCGGCCATCGCAGACTGCTGCGCGAGTCACGGTGAAAACACCTCGTCAGGCCGGTGGATGCGTACGATCTGCAAGCCGTCGGGCTGGTCCACCAGCATGCACAGCTTGCCGGTGCGCTTGCAATGGTCCTGCACGCGCCAGTAGTCGCCGTGGCTCATGCAGCCGGTCTGGCAGATCACCAGATCGGCGGCCTGCAAGCTCGCTTCCAGGTCCGCCGCGACGCCAGCTGGCGTATGCCCTGGATGGCTCGCGCTGCCCGTCCGCCCGGCAAGCTCACGGCGCTGCAGCGTGCGCATCAGGTCATGCACCCGCGTCTGCAGCGCAGCCACCTGACGGCCCAGCGCGACGCGCCGGCCGAGACCCGGCAGCGCCGCATCAAAGGCGGCGCGGTCTTCGCGTTCCCACAGCAGCGCCGTTGCAGCACGGATCGTCGCGCCCCGCGCGCGGATCAGCTGCGCTTCCATGGCGGCGATGCGCGTGGCCTGCGCCTGCAGCAGCGCACTGCAGCGTTCCTGCGCCTGCGCATGTGCCCGCAGCAACGTCACGTGTTCGCCAGCCAAGCCGTCGGCTTCCCGGTATGCCGCCATCTGCGCCTCCTGTTCCTGAACCAGGACCCATCTTAAATGAGAACAATTCTCATTTCAAGGGCGCGTCGACGCGGGGACAAATCGTGACATCGCGATTTGACAACACACTTTCACGTTACAATATGGCCCTGCTCACCTGTGCATTACCCCAAAGGCCCATGACCCAGGCATCCCCCGACCAACTCGACATTTCCAGCTGCGCCAGCGAACCGATCCGCACGCCCGGAAGTATCCAGCCACACGGCTTCATGCTGACGCTGTCGCCTGCACTCGACGTGTTGCAGGCCAGCGCCAACCTGCTCCCGCTGGCGGGCCTGGCACCGGAAGCAGCACTCGGCCTGCCAGTGGCTGCCGTCATCGGCAAGGCCTGTGGCGAGCGCATGGCGCGCGAACTGGCCAGCGACACGCTCGGCCAGCGCCCGATGTATCTCGGTACCGTCACGCTCGACAATGGCCGCCATTTCGATGTGCTCGGCCACGTCTGGGACGGCCTGGTGATCGCTGAATTCGAAACCGTCGAGCGCGCCGAGCCGGCCGACTTTCGCCATCTGTACCCGCTCATCACCGACTTTCTCGCCAAAGTCGGCGAACACGCGTCGATCACCGCGCTGACCGATCTGGCCGCGCGCCACGTGCGCTCGGTCACGGGCTACGGCCGCGTGATGGTGTACCGGTTCGACCCGAGCGGCCATGGCCGCGTGGTAGCCGAAGCCAAAGCGCCCGACTACAAGTCATACCTGGGCCAGGCATTCCCGGCCAGCGATATTCCCTCGCAGGCGCGCGAGTTGTACACGCTCTCGCCGATCCGCGTGATCCAGGACGCCAATTACGAGGCCGAGGCGCTGGTGCCGGCCGAAAATCCGGCCAGCGGCGCGCGCAACGACCTGTCGTTCGCCGCGCTGCGCAGCGTCTCGCCGGTGCACCTGCAATACATGCGCAATATGGGCACACTGGCCTCGATGTCGGTCTCGCTAATTGTACGGGGCAAGCTGTGGGGTCTGATCGCATGCCACAACGCCACGCCGTGCCCGGTGTCCGTTGAAAAACGCACGGCCTGCGAGCAGCTGGGCCAGATCCTGGCACTGTGTATCGAAAGCCGCGAAGACAGCGCCGAACTGCAGTTCCGGCTCGACGTGCGCCGCATCATGGTCGAGGTGCTCGGTCGCCTCACCAAAGGCACCGACTTTGTCGACAATCTGAGCGGCGTGTTCAGCGAACTGCTGCGCTTTGCGCGTGCCGGCGGCGTGGCCGTCGTGGTCGACGACCGCATCCTGACCTACGGCTACACGCCCGATGAAGCGGCCATCCGTGACCTGTCGACCTGGCTCGCCGTGCATGGGCACACCGAGGTCTTCCATACCGACGAACTCGCCGCCGTGTACCCGCCAGCGAAGGCATTCATCCAGAATGCCAGCGGTTTACTGGCGCTGCCGATCTCGCGCATCCACCAGCATTACCTGCTGTGGTTCCGGCCCGAGCTGGTGCAGACCGTCGAATGGGCCGGCAATCCGCACGAGAAGGAAGCCAGCGCCGGCACGCCAGGACAACTGACGCCGCGCCAGAGCTTCGCCACCTGGCGCGAAACCATCCACGGCCACAGCCTGCCATGGCACGCCGCCGAAATCGAGATGACCACCGAGTTCCGCACGGCGCTTCTGGGTATCGCGCTCGAGCGCGCCGAGCAGATGGCCGAACTGGCCGAAGAACTGGGCCGCGCCAACAAGGAACTCGAAGCGTTTTCGTATTCGGTCTCGCACGACCTGCGCGCGCCGCTGCGCCACATCGCTGGCTTTTCCGACCTGCTGCTCGAATCGGCCGGCAGCGAAGACGTGGCCCTGCGCCAGCGCTTTTTAAAGAACATCAAGGAGTCGGCGCGCCTGGCCGGCAAGTTGGTCGACGATCTGCTGTCGTTCTCGCAGATGGGCCGCGCCGCGCTGCGCCCCACCAGCATCGACATGACCGACCTGGTGTCGGGCTGCATCGACAAGCTGGGCATCGAGATCGGCCAGCGCCGCGTCGACTGGCACATCGACCGCCTGCCAGTCGTGCAGGGCGATCCGAGCTTCCTGCACCTGGCAATGTTCAACCTGCTGTCCAACGCGGTCAAGTTCACCAGCGGGCGTGACCCGGCCGTGATCCGGATCTGGGCCGAGGATGCCGGCGACGACATCGCGTTCCACGTGGCCGACAACGGCGCCGGCTTCAACCGCGACTACGTACACAAGCTGTTCGGCGTGTTCCAGCGCCTGCACCGCATGGAAGATTTCCAGGGCACCGGCATCGGCCTGGCCAATGTGCGCCGCATCATCGAACGCCACAACGGCCGCGTCTGGGCCGACTCGATCTTGGGCGAAGGTGCAACGTTCTCCTTCACCCTCCCAAAACAAGCCATCACAGAACAAGGCACCCATGCTTAAGCCCATCCTCCTGGTAGAAGACAATCCACACGACCTGGAGCTCACCCTCATTGCCCTGTCAAAGAGCCAGCTGGCCAACGAAGTCGTGGTCGCGCGCGACGGCGCCGAGGCGCTCGACTATCTGCACCGGCGCGGTGAATTCGACGGCCGCCAGCTCGGCAATCCGGCCGTGATCCTGCTCGACCTGAAATTGCCGAAAGTCGATGGACTTGAAGTGCTCAAGGAAATCCGCACCACCGCCGAACTGCGGTCGGTGCCGGTGGTGATGCTGACGTCGTCCAAGGAAGAACAGGACGTGATCCGCAGCTATGAGCTGGGTGTGAATGCGTATGTGGTCAAGCCGGTCGACTTTAATGAATTCGTGCGCGCCATTGCCGACCTGGGGATCTTCTGGGCAGTGCTCAACGAGCCGCCGCCAGGCTCGCACCGTTACATCAAGCCAAAGTGACTGGCTGTTTGCGGCTTGCCTGAGGCGCGCCGCGAACGACGCAGCAAATGACGGATGCGCGCACTGAGCGCGTCCGGGTGGTAGGGTTTCTGCAGCAGGTGGACCGACGCGTCCAGTTTGCCTTCGTGGGTCAGCACACCTTCGGCATAGCCCGATGTGTACAGCACTTCGCATTCCGGCAGGTGACGGCGCACGATCTCGCCCAGTTGCAGGCTCGACAGCGGCCCCGGCATGATCACGTCGGTAAACACCAGGTCGATATGCCGGCCTTCTTCTACCAGCGCCGCCGCGCTGGCCGCATCGCGCGCTTCCAGCACGTCATAACCCAGCGCCGACAGAATGCCGCAGGTCGATGAGCGCACGTCGTCTTCGTCTTCGACCACGAGAATGGTTTCCAGGCCGCCCGTCAGCGACGGATGCACGGCTGCCTCTGCTTGCTCGGCCGGGATTGCGGTGCTGCGTGGCAGATAGATGCGCACGCTGCTGCCCTTGCCCGGCTCGCTGCGCAGCACGATTTCGCCGCCCGACTGCTTGACGAAACCATACGCCATTGACAGCCCCAAGCCCGTGCCCTGGCCCGTCGGCTTGGTGGTGAAGAACGGTTCGAACGCCCGGCGCAGCACGTCGGGCGGCATGCCCTTGCCCGTATCAGCGATCTCGAGCATCACGTAATCGTTGTGCGGAACATCGGGCGGCAAATCGTCGTCGGCGGCAGCATTGACGGCGCGGATAGTCAGCGTGCCGCCATCGGGCATCGCGTCGCGCGCATTGATGACCAGGTTCAGCAATACGTTGTTGAGTTGGTTGGGATCGACCATGGTGCTGCCCAGTTCGGGTGCGACCTCGGTTTCGACCCGGGTGCCGGCGCCAAGCACGCGGCGCGCCATGTCGTCGAGCTCACGCACCAGATGGGTCGGGTCGATGACGACCGACTGCAACGGCTGACGACGTGCAAAGGCCAGCAAGTGCGCGGCCAGCTTGGCGCCGCGCTCGACGCCCGATAGCGCCATCTCGACGCGCGTACGCGCAGCGTCGTTCAAGTTGCCGACCATTTTCAGCAATTGCAGATTGCCGCCAATGATTTGCAGGACATTGTTGAAATCGTGGGCCACGCCACCGGTGAGCTGGCCGATCGCTTCCATCTTTTGCGCCTGGTGCAGCGCCAGCTGACTCGCCGCCAGTTGCTCCTGGCTCAGGCGCAGCGATGCAAAGGCTTCGTCGCGCTCGCGCCGCGCAACGCAGGCGCCGCTGTGATACCGCACACGCGCCACCAGCTCGCGCGGATCGGGCCACTTGACCATGTAGTCGTTGGCGCCGACCGCAAAGGCCTTGGCCTTGGTATCTGGGTCGTCTTCGGAAGAGAGCAGGATGACCGGCACGTCATGCGTGTCCGGATGCGCGCGCAGCATGGCGATCACGTCGAAACCATCCATACCGCCAGGCATGCGCAAATCGACGATCACCACCGTCGCATCGACATCGCGCGCGACCTCGACGGCGCGCGCCGGGCTGGATTCATAACGGAGCTGGTGACCGACACAGCTTTTGAGGCCATGGGCGATGATGTCCTGGGCAAACGACTCATCGTCGATCAACAGCACGGAACAAACGGTGGAGTTGTCTTCGATCATTGCAAACTGCGTCGCTTTCAGGGCTGGAGGGGTAACGTGCTGCGCGATAATTCAGGGTTAATTCTACACTAATACCATTTAACAAGGGTTCGTCCCGCTTGGTATCATTCCAGCAAACTCGGGTCAAGACTTGTGCGGTAAAAAGTCGCCCTGCATATGGCGCGCATGCCACATCACCAAGCCACGACCACGCCCGATGACCCCTGCCCGCTGTGCGGACGGCCGCTGGGAACGGAGCACGTCGACCGCCATCACCTGATCCCGAAGACGTTCAAGGGGCGAGACCAGTACCCGATCCACAAGATCTGCCATCGCAAAATCCACTCGGCGTTCACCGAGCGAGAGCTGCTGCAGACGTATCACACGTGGGAATCGCTGCGCGGGCACGCCGATATCGCGGCGTTCATCGTGTGGGTGGCGAAGAAGCCGGCGGGGTTTTATACGCGCACATACACCGCGAACAAGAAGAAGGGGCGCTGACGCAGTGACCGACGCCGGAAATGCAAAAAGGGCCGCATCTGCATGCGGCCCTTCTCTTGTTCTGGCTCCCCGACCTGGACTCGAACCAGGGACCTGCGGATTAACAGTCCGTCGCTCTACCAACTGAGCTATCAGGGAATTGAGGCAATATTATAGCCGGGCATTTGCGGTTTGACCAGAGCAGTGTGTGAATCGGCTGGCCGGCCGCTGCCAAAGGGCGCTTTTGATATAGTCGCAGCTTCCCACCACCTCCTTCATCCCCGACCGACCATGACCATTTCACGCACCCTCGGCACCCCACTCTCCCCTTCCGCAACCCGCGTCATGCTGCTCGGCTCGGGCGAACTGGGCAAGGAAGTGATCATCTCGCTGCAACGCCTGGGCGTCGAGGTGATCGCCGTCGACCGCTACCCAAATGCCCCGGGCCACCAGGTCGCGCACCGCGCGCACGTGATCGACATGACCAATGGCGCCGCGCTCGAAGCGCTGATCGCGCAGGAGCGCCCTCACCTCGTGGTGCCGGAAATCGAAGCGATCGCCACGGACAAGCTGGCCGAACTGGAAGCGGCGGGCGTCATCACCTGCATCCCGACCGCACGCGCGGCGCAACTGACGATGAACCGCGAAGGCATCCGCCGCCTGGCCGCCGAAGAGCTGGGCCTGGCCACGTCGCCCTACCAGTTTGCCAGCAGCCTTGACGAACTGCAGGCTGCCTGCGCTGCCGTGGGCTTCCCGTGCGTGGTCAAGCCGGTGATGTCGTCGTCGGGCAAGGGTCAGTCGAAGCTTGATAGTGCGGATGACGTGGCCGCGGCCTGGGCATACGCTGCCAGCGGCGGACGTGTCGACGCCGGGCGCGTGATCGCCGAAGGCTTCATCGACTTCGATTACGAGATCACGCTGCTGACGGTGCGCTCGCTGGGCGCGGATGGCGAGGTCGTAACGAGCTTCTGCGATCCGATCGGCCACAAGCAGGTCCAGGGCGATTACGTCGAATCGTGGCAGCCGCATCCGATGCAGTCGCTGGCACTGGAACGCTCGCGCGAGATCGCCGCCAAAGTCACCGGCAATCTGGGCGGTCTGGGCGTGTTCGGCGTCGAGTTGTTCGTCAAGGGCGATATGGTGTGGTTCTCGGAAGTCAGCCCACGCCCGCACGACACGGGCATGGTGACAATGGCCAGCCAGGTGCAGAGCGAGTTCGAACTGCATGCGAAGGCGATTCTCGGCTTGCCCGTGAACGTGGCCCTGCGCGCACCGGGCGCATCGGCCGTGATCTACGGTCAGCTCGATGAGGCAGGGATTGCGTTCGAGGGCGTGGCCGAGGCCCTGCAGGTGCCGGGTGCCGATGTGCGCCTGTTTGGCAAGCCGGAGTCGTTTGCACGCCGGCGCATGGGCGTGGCACTGGCGACGGCGGACGATATCGCTATGGCGCGTGAACGTGCGCTTGAGGCAGCGGCGAAGGTCAAGCCAGTGTCGGGCAAGTAAGCATCTACAGGCCCGAATACAAAAAGGGCCGCATTTGCATGCGGCCCTTCGTATTCTGGCTCCCCGACCTGGACTCGAACCAGGGACCTGCGGATTAACAGTCCGTCGCTCTACCAACTGAGCTATCAGGGAATTGAGGCCGCATTATACCTGCTGGTGTCGATTTCGCAAATTTTTCGAAAAGAAAATCTAGCGACCAATCCGCGCCAGCAAGCGTTTGAGCGTGTCGATCACCAGTTCCGGCTCGGACAACTGCGGAAAATGCGCACTGCGCTCGGCCACGACCCGCTCGCCCAACGGCGACAAAGCCGCCAGCGCCAGTTGCGAACGTTCGCGCTCACGCACCAACGCCGCCGGCACCAGCCAGCGCGGCAAGCGCTTCGTGCCCGACAGCACCGTCACCGGCACGGGCGGGAACGCCGGCGCCTCGAGGATATCCCTGACGGTCTCGCGCTCGTTGCGGAGCTCGTCGAACGCATCGCGCGGCGACACGCGGTCGAGCAGCTTGACGAAGCCCCGCTGCAGCGCCGACTGATGTTGCTTGAGGTTGTCGACGTCCTGCGGCGCTGTGGCCTCGATGAACAGCACACCTGCCACCTCATCGGCGAACTCGCGCGCGAACAGGTTGGCGTGCAGGCCGCCAAACGAATGTGCCACCAGCACGAATGGCGGCGGCACCTTGGCGAACTGCAGCAACAGCCGCAACTGCGCGACGACGGTCTCGCCATACTGCGCTTCGGTCGGCTTCGGACTGCCGCCCGTGCCCGGCCGGTCGTAGCTGAACACGGTGCCCAGTGCCTCGACCTCGGGATACAGCTTGAACCAGCCATCGAGCGGGCCGCCAGCGCCGCCGATCAGCACGATCGAGGGACTGCCCTGCCCGGCTCGCGCGAAGCGAAACATCTGCCCTTCGATCAGGGTGGCGTGACTTTTAAGTGGTTGCTTCACGCGAACTCTCCAAAAAGACGACATGACTCCGCATAACGAAAAAGGCCGCATCCTTCGATGCGGCCTTCTTGTATTCTGGCTCCCCGACCTGGACTCGAACCAGGGACCTGCGGATTAACAGTCCGTCGCTCTACCAACTGAGCTATCAGGGAATTGAAGCTGGCATTATATGGTTCATGAAACGCTTCTGTCAAATCAGCACAGGCGTTTCGTTTTCCATCTACTGCTGCCCTCTTGCGCGCTTGCAGCGATCAAGAGAGCCAGGATTTTAGAGAACTTTGGCGATGGCGTCAACGACGCGATCGATGTTCGTCGAATTGAGCGCCGCGACGCAGATGCGGCCCGTGTCCACGGCGTAGATCGATTCGTCGCGCAGCTTGCCCACTTGCTCCTTGCTCAAACCCGAGTACGAGAACATGCCGACCTGCTCGCGCACGAATTCGAAGTCGTGGCCCGGTGCCTTGGCCTTGAGCTTTTCGACCATCGCGCCGCGCATTTCGCGGATGCGCACGCGCATGCCGGCCAGCTCTTCTTCCCACAGTTTGCGCAGCTCAGGCGTTGCCAGCACGGTGGCGACGACCTTGCCGCCATGCGTTGGCGGGTTCGAGTAGTTGGTGCGCACGACGCGCTTGAGTTGCGACAGCACGCGCGTGGCTTCTTCGCTCGTGGTGGCCACGATCGACAGCGCGCCCACGCGCTCGCCGTACAGCGAGAACGATTTGGAGAACGAGTTCGACACCAGCATCGCCATGCCGGTCGCGGCGAAGCGACGCACGACGGCGCCGTCTTCATCGATGCCGTTGGCAAAGCCCTGGTACGCCATGTCGAGGAATGGCACGAGGTTGCCGGCCTGGACGGCAGCAATCACCTGATCCCACTGGTCTTGCGTCAGGTCGGCGCCGGTCGGGTTGTGGCAGCACGCATGCAGGACGACGATGGAACCTGCCGGCATCGCTTTCAGTGCGGCCAGCATGCCGTCGAAGTTCACGCCGCGGGTGGCCGCATCGTAATACGCATAGTTGTGGACCGTGAAACCGGCGCTTTCGAACAGCGCGCGGTGGTTTTCCCAGCTCGGGTCGCTGATGTACACGTCAGACGCTGGCAGGAAGCGCTTGAGGAAGTCGGCGCCGATCTTCAGGGCGCCGGTGCCGCCGATGGCCTGCACGGTCAGCGCGCGTTTCTCTTGAATTACGGGGCTGTCGGCACCAAATACCAGCTCTTGCACCGCCTTGTCGTACGCAGCCAGGCCTTCGATCGGCAGGTAGGTTCGCGGCGTCGGCTGCTCCATCAGTTTCGCTTCCGCTTTCTGCACGCACTCGAGCAGCGGCACTTTGCCCTTGTCGTCATAATAGACACCCACGCCGAGGTTGATTTTCGCGGTGTTCGTGTCGGCGTTGAAGGCTTCGGTGATGCCCAGGATCGGGTCGCGTGGGGCCATTTCAATGGCACTGAACAAGCTGGCGGAGGCAGTGGAAGTCATCTGATAAACTCGGTTTTGTTGGCTGGATTGACAGCGGCGGGGTTTGCAATTGTATAGACAGCGGCCCTTGAACCTGCAGGGCCGCGAGCGGATTCTCATTCTAACAAAGGTCTGTAAGCATGGCTGAATTATCCATCGCAACTTCTCCCGA
Source organism: Massilia aurea (assembly GCF_024753205.1). GTDB lineage: Bacteria > Pseudomonadota > Gammaproteobacteria > Burkholderiales > Burkholderiaceae_D > Telluria > Telluria aurea. The sequence continues at coordinate 1,226,405 of NZ_JANUGZ010000001.1, forward strand.
ACCGACCGTCATCACGTTCCCGGATTCGCCGTTCAAACTGCACCAGCCGTTCGAGCCGGCGGGCGACCAGCCCACCGCGATCAAGGGGCTGATGGAAGGCATCGACGACGGCCTGATGTACCAGACGCTGCTGGGCGTCACGGGCTCCGGCAAGACCTACACGATGGCCAATGTGATCGCGCAGGCCGGCCGGCCCGCGATCATTTTTGCGCCGAATAAAACGCTGGCGGCCCAGTTGTATTCGGAGTTCCGCGAATTCTTCCCGCAAAACGCGGTCGAGTATTTCGTCTCGTACTACGATTACTACCAGCCCGAAGCCTACGTGCCGCAGCGCGACCTGTTCATCGAAAAGGACTCGTCGATCAACGAGCACATCGAGCAGATGCGCCTGTCGTGCACCAAATCGCTGATGGAGCGGCGCGACGTCGTCATCGTGGCCACCGTCTCGGCGATCTACGGTATCGGTAATCCGAACGAATACCACAAGATGATTCTGACGCTGCGCCACAAGGACAAAGTGGCCCAGCGTGACATCATCGCGCGCCTGATCCAGATGCAGTACACGCGCAACGAGATGGATTTCTCGCGCGGCTCGTTCCGCGTGCGCGGCGACACGATCGACATCTTCCCGGCCGAGCACGCCGAGCTGGCGATCCGCGTCGAGATGTTCGATGACGAGATCGAATCGCTGCAGTTGTTCGATCCCCTGACGGGCCGCGTGCGCCAGAAGATTCCACGCTTTACCGTGTATCCAGGCTCGCACTACGTCACGCCGCGCTCGACGGTCCTGCGCGCGGTCGAATCGATCAAGGCCGAGCTGCGCGACCGCCTCGAAGAATTCCGCCAGCAGAACAAGCTGATCGAAGAGCAGCGCCTCGAACAGCGCACCCGCTTTGACCTCGAAATGATGGCCGAGATCGGCTTTACCAAGGGCATCGAGAACTACTCGCGCCACCTGTCCGGCGCGATGCCGGGCGAGCCGCCGCCGACGCTGATCGACTACCTGCCGAAAGACGCGCTGATGTTCATGGACGAGTCACATGTGATGATCGGCCAGCTCAACGCGATGTACAACGGCGACCGTTCGCGCAAGGAAAACCTGGTCGAGTACGGCTTCCGTCTGCCATCGGCGCTGGATAACCGGCCGCTCAAATTCGTCGAGTTCGAAGGCAAGATGCGCCAGACGATTTTCGTCTCGGCCACGCCGGCCGAGTACGAACAAGGCCGCGCCGACAACGTCGTCGAGCAGGTGGTGCGCCCGACGGGCCTGGTCGATCCGATGATCATCGTGCGCCCTGCCCTGTCGCAGGTCGACGACCTGATGGGCGAGATCAACGACCGCATCGCCAAGGACGAGCGTGTGCTGGTGACGACCCTCACCAAGCGCATGTCCGAGCAGCTCACCGAATACCTGGGCGACCACGGCATCAAGGTGCGCTATCTGCACAGCGATATCGACACGGTCGAACGTGTGGAAATCCTGCGCGACCTGCGCCTGGGCACGTTCGATGTGCTGGTCGGCATCAACCTGCTGCGCGAGGGTCTCGATTTGCCGGAAGTGTCGCTGGTCGCAGTGCTCGACGCTGACAAGGAAGGTTTCCTGCGCTCCGAACGTTCGCTGATCCAGACGATCGGCCGCGCGGCGCGTAACCTGAACGGCGTGGCGATCCTGTACGCGGACCGCGTCACCGATTCAATGCGGCGCGCCATCGACGAGACCGAGCGCCGCCGTGCCAAGCAGATCGCGTTCAACCTCGAGAACAACATCATCCCGAAAGGCGTGCACAAGAAGATCAAGGAAATGATCGACGGCGTGTACAACCCGAATACGGAGCGCGAAGTGCTGCAAGACGCCAAGGAAACGGCGAAGATCGAGTCGATGAGCGAGAAGCAGATCAGCAAGGAGATCAAGCGCCTCGAAAAACTCATGGTCGATCACGCCAAGAACCTGGAGTTCGAGAAAGCCGCGCAGGTACGCGACCAGCTGCATGTGCTCAAGCAGCAGGCGTTCGGCGCGCCAGGCGCCGACAACGTCGTCTCGATGCTGGGCAAGTAAGGCCAGCAGTGCGTTGCCGGCTTAGCGTTCTACGCTGGCCAGCAACGTCAGCAACCGGTCCAGGTCGGCCGGCTTGACCATGTGATGGTCGAAGCCGGCTTGCTGCGCGCGCTGCTGGTCTTCGGCCTGGCCGTAGCCAGTCAGCGCCACCAGCACGGCCCCTGCCGTCGCAGGCTGTGCACGCAGGCGACGGGCCAGTTCGTGACCGTCCATATCGGGCAATCCAATATCGAGCAGCGCCACCACGGGCGGCTCGCGCAATGCCGTCGCCAGCGCGCTCGCGCCATCGAATTCGACGCGGACGGCGTAACCATTCATCTCCAGCAGCGTGGCAAGCATCTCGGCAGCGTCGACATTGTCGTCCACGACCAGCACGCGCAAGCCTGATGCGTCAGGCACGGATGCGACCGGCGCCGGGGCTGGCGACTCCACGACTGGCTCCAGCAACGGCAGGTAGACGACAAACTCACTGCCCTCGCCCAGCCCGTCGCTGAGCGCATCGACGCGGCCGCCATGCAGCAGGACCAGGCTCTTGACGAGCGCCAGTCCGAGGCCCAGCCCGCCTTGCGAGCGGTCGGGTGTGCGTTCGGCCTGTGTGAACAGGTCGAAGATATACGGCAGTACGGGCAGGTCGATGCCCTGGCCATTGTCGCGCACGGCAAGGCGCACGTCGCCGCCGTCCGTGCGCACGCTCAGCACGATGCGGCCCCTGGCCGGCGTGTATTTGGCGGCGTTGTTCAGGATGTTGGACAGCACCTGGATCAGGCGCGTGCGGTCGCCCAGCACGTACAGGCCCGGTTCGATGTCGAGGAACAGTTCATGGTGGCAGCTGTCGAGCATCGGCCGCACCTGCTCCACCGCTTCCTGCACGAGCGGCTCGACCGCCACGGTTTCCTGCGCCATCGTGACCTGCCCGCGCGTGACGCGCGAGACGTCCAGCAAATCGTTCACGAGCGCCGTCATGTGCTCGGCCTGGCGCGCGATGATCGCACTGGCGCGCGCAATGCCGGGCGCGTCCATCTGGCCGCGCTGCAGCAGTTGCGCGGCAGTGGTGATGGGCGCGAGCGGATTGCGCAGTTCGTGGGCGAGCATCGCCAGGAAGTCATCCTTCTGGCGGTTGGCTTCGCGCAGCTCGTCCTCGATACGCTTGCGCACCGTGACGTCGCTGCCCTCCAGGAAAATACCCGTCACCTTGCCGAACTGGTCGCGGATCGGCTGGTAGACAAAATCGAGATAGCATTCTTCGAGCGGGCCGCCCGGTTCGCGTTGCACGCGCAGCGGCACAGCATGGCCGACAAACGGCTGGCCGCTGGTATAGACCTGGTCCAGCAGCTCGAAGTAGCCCTGCCCCTGGACCTCCGGCAATGCCTCGCGCACCGGCTTGCCGATCAGATCGCGATGCCCGACCAGTGTCAGGTAAGAACGGTTGGTCAGTTCGAATACATGGTCGGGGCCACGCAACACGGCGATGATGCCGGGCGCTTCTTCAAACAGGTTGATGAGGCGGCTGTGTTCTTCGTCGCGGTAACGCTGCGCCAGCACTTCGTTGGTGGTCTCCACACAGGCGCAGAACAGGCCGGCGACCAGGCCATCTTCACGCCGCACGGGCGAATACGAAAAGCGGAACCAGGTTGCCTCATCGTACCCATGGCGGCGCACGGTCAATGGAAAGCGATCGAGGTAGATGGACTCGCCGCCCATCGTACGCTCGACGAGCGGCGCGATGTCGTCCCAGATGTCCGACCACACATCGCGAAAGCGCTGGCCGAGCGACGCCGGATGCTTGGCGCCCAGGATCACGCTGTAGGCATCGTTGTACAGGAAGCCAAGCTCATCGCCCCAGGCGACGAACATCGGGAACTTGGAGTCGAGCATCAGTGCAACCGCCGTACACAAGGCCTGCGGCCAGTCGCGCGGATGACCGAGTGGCGAGGTAGTCCAGTCGTGTTCGCGCATCAGCGCACGCACCGTGCCGTCGCCGAGGAATAATGACGGTTCTTGCCGCACGTCCGTCGGCGCTTCCACTACCTGATTCATACCCATGATGCTTCGTGTTAATCCGCGCACACCGCGCAAGCGAAGTGTGCCAGATTTGCCGCTCCTCTCACGCACGCCAGCGTAAAACGAGCGTGACGCGAGCGTTACAGCGTCTGCACAAACTCGCGGATACCGCCCAGCAGCATCTCGACCGCCATTGCCGTCAGGATCAGGCCCATCAGGCGCTCGAACGCCGTCATGACCTGCGGACCGAGCCTTTGCTGCAGCTTCTCGGCGCTGAGGAACACGGCCAGCCAGACGATCCCGACTGCCGCCAGCGCCGCCACATGCACCATCGTTTCGGTAAAGCTGGTCGCCGACAGCAGCAGCACGGTGGCCAGCGCGGATGGGCCGGCCAGCGCAGGAATCGCCAGCGGCACGATGAACGGCTCGCCGCCCTCGCTCTTGCCCAGCACGCCATCGGGGTGCGGGAAGATCATGCGGATCGCAATCATCAACAGGATCACGGCGCCGCCGATGCGCAGCGCGATCGGGCTCAGGTGCAGTGCTTCCAGGAAGTGCTTGCCGAAGAACATGAACACCAGCAGCAGCACGAAGGCAATCGCGCACTCGCGGATCACGATGCGGTTGCGGCGTTCGAGCGGGGTGTCTTTCAGGGCGGCCGCGAACAGCGGGACGTTACCGAACGGGTCGGTCACGAGGATGAGCAGAATGAAGGTGGAGAAAAAGCTTTGGGTCATGGCTTATTATTCTTGGAAGACGCAACGACAGTAAAGGCGTAATCTTACCAGAGTGCATCAACGTGCTGGACGATCTGGCACGAAGGCCGATCACCTCTACTTCGAAAGCAGACATGGGATCACAACAAAGCACGGTCGACTTCGTCCTCGACCAGATGAGCGCTGCCGGGGCGGTCAGCGCCAAGAAAATGTTTGGCGAATACGGCGTCTATCTCGACGAGAAGATGGTCGCGCTGGTGTGCGACGATGTCCTGTTCATCAAGCCGACGGAGGGTGGCCGATCCCATATCGGGACCCCTGTCGAAGCGCCGCCCTACCCGGGTGCGAAACCCTGTTTCCAGATTGACGGCGATCTGTGCGAAGACCGGGAATGGCTGAGCCAGCTGGTGCGCATTACCGCGCAGGCGCTGCCGCTGCCCAGGAAGAAAAAGAAGGCGCTGTAACCGTTATCTATTGGTGAGCTCGGTTGCCCTGTGGGTGCGCCAATAAAAAAGCGGGGAAAGGCATCCGCCCTTCCCCGCTTGTCGCCCGTTTGACCGGATGAATTACTTCTCGAACTTCTTCAGCCAGGCCGACAGTTGGTGCGGGCGCAGGCCGTCGTATTCTTCGAACGGCTGGTGAATCCATGGGTTGTGCGGCAGGTCGTCCAGGAAATAGTCTGGACGAATCGACGACGTGCCCTTGACCCAGATGACCGCCGATTTGACTTCGGTGACCTGCGGGTAGTTTTCGGTCAGGTGCTGGCTGACTTTACGCAGCGTCACGCCCGAGTCGGCCAGATCGTCGACCAGCAGCACGCGGCCGGCCAGTGGACCCTTGGTCATCGTCATGTACTTCGAGATGTCCAGGTCGCCTTGCTTGGTGCCGGCTTCTTCGCGGTACGAGCTGGTCGACAGGATCGCCAGTGGCACGTCGAAGATGCGCGAGAACACGTCGCCCGGACGCACGCCACCGCGCGCCAGGCACAGCACCTGGTCGAACTTCCAGCCCGATTCATACACTTGCAGCGCCAGGCGCTCGATCAGGCGGTGGTATTCGTCCCACGAGACCCACAGGTCTTTTTCCGTCGATACAGGGGAATTCATCTTTTTTGACTCCAGATTTTGTCGTTATGCCGCGAACGGGTGGCGCAGCACGATCGTTTCTTCGCGGTCAGGACCGGTCGAGACCATGTCGATCGGCACGCCGACCAGTTCTTCGATGCGCTGGATGTAGGCGCGGGCGTTGGCTGGCAGCTCTTCCATCGACTTGGCGCCGACGGTGCTTTCGGTCCAGCCTGGCATCTCTTCGTACACTGGCTCGCAGCGGGCTGCGTCTTCAGCGCCGACCGGGAAGATGTCGACCGCGCGGCCGTCGATCTTGTAACCGGTGCACAGCTTGAGCGACTCGATGCCGTCCAGCACGTCGAGCTTGGTCAGGCACATGCCCGACACGCCATTGATCTGGACCGAGCGGCGCAGCAGCGCAGCGTCGAACCAGCCGCAGCGACGGGCGCGGCCCGTGACGGTGCCGAACTCGTGGCCCACGCGCGACAGGTGCTCGCCGACGCCAGCGTCGGTTGGCAGTTCAGCCGGGAACGGGCCCGAACCGACGCGGGTGGTGTAGGCCTTGGTGATGCCCAGGATGTAGTGCAGCATGTTCGGACCGACGCCGGCGCCGGCAGCGGCATTGCCGGCCACGCAGTTCGACGAGGTGACGAACGGATAGGTGCCGTGGTCGACGTCCAGGAGCGAGCCCTGTGCGCCTTCGAACAGCAGCTTGCCGCCGGCTTTGTGCGCCGCGTACAGGGCGGACGACACGTCGCCGACCATCGGACGCAGGCGTGGCACGAGTGCCATCGCGTCGTCGAACGTGGTCTGGAAGTCGATCGCTTCGGCGCCCAGGTAGTTCACCAGCACGTGGTTGTGGTAATCGAGGTTCTCTTTGAGCTTCTCGGCAAAGCGCTCTGCATTGAGCAGGTCGGCGATGCGGATGGCGCGGCGGGCGACCTTGTCTTCGTAGGCCGGGCCGATGCCCTTGCCCGTGGTGCCGATCTTGTTCTCGCCACGCTTGAGTTCGCGTGCCTTGTCGATGGCGACGTGGTACGGCAGGATGATCGGGCAGGCTTCCGAGATCATCAGGCGCGAGACGACTTCGACGCCGGCCGCGGCCAGCTTGTCGATTTCGCGCATGACGTCCGGCACCGAGACCACGACACCGTTGCCGATGTAGCAGGCGACGCCTTCGCGCATGATGCCCGACGGGATCAGTTGCAGCGCGGTTTTCTGGCCCTTGATCACCAGGGTGTGACCAGCGTTATGGCCGCCCTGGAAACGCACCACGCCAGCGGCGTGGTCGGTGAGCCAGTCGACGATCTTGCCCTTGCCTTCATCGCCCCACTGGGTGCCGATGACAACGACGTTCTTTGCCACGTTAGTATTTGACATCACTTAACCTAAGTTTTTGAGAATCCAATTTCCACTTTCGAGGACGAGTACGCGGTCGCACTCGAACTCGTCCTGAACATTGTCGTGACCCGGCATGCTCTGGATCACGACTTCGCCTGCCTTGCGCAGGTCAGCGATTTTTTCCTTCAGCTCGGGGGCATTGCCCCACGGCGCGCGAATGGAATGCTTGCGCTCGGCCATCGGCAGCAGCCGGGCCAGTTCGCGCAGGTCGAGCGAGAAGCCCGTTGCGGGCCGCGCACGGCCGAACGCTTCGCCCACATGGTCGTAACGGCCGCCGCGCGCAACCGCGTTCGGCAAGCCCGTCACATACAGCGCGAACATGGCGCCGCTTTCATACTGATAGCCACGCAGGTCGGCCAGATCGATCGCGATCTCGGCGCGGCCCAGCGCGCCGGCGGCCAGCGCTGCCAGTTCGGCCAGCGCGCGCTGCACGCCCGGCAGCGCCGGCAGTGCGTCGCGGGCTTCGGCCAGCACGTCGATATTGCCGTACAGGCGCGGCAAGGCCAGCAGCGCCTTGCGGGTCTGCGGGTAGTAATTCTGCGAGATGGCGTCCAGGCCCGGCGCATCCTTGGCGCGCAGCAGGCTGTAGAGCTGGTTCTCGTCGCGCTTGGCGGCCGGGTCGTCGTCGAGCAGTGCGCGCAGTACGCCGACGTGGGCGAGGTCCAGGCGCACGTTCGTGAAACCGGCCAGGGCCAGCGAACCCAGCGCCAGTTCCTGGATCTCGGCATCGGCTTCGAGGCCCGCGTGGCCATAGATCTCGGCGCCGATCTGCATCGGCTCACGCGTGGCGTGCAGGCCCGACGGGCGGGTATGCAGCACGCTGCCGGCGTAGCACAGGCGGGTGATCGAGTCGCGGTTGAGCAGGTGCGCGTCGATGCGCGCGACCTGCGTGGTCATGTCGGCGCGCAGGCCAAGCAGGCGACCCGACAGCGGATCGACGACCTTGAAGGTTTTCAGGTCGGTGTCAGCACCGGCGCCGGCCAGCAGCGAGTCGAGATACTCGAGCAGCGGCGGCATCACCAGTTCGTAACCGTAGAGCCGGAAGTTGTCGAGCATCAGTCGGCGCAACTCTTCGATCTTGCGCGCTTCGGACGGCAAGACATCGGCGATATTTTCAGGCAATAGCCAATTCGGCATGGGCAACGACGTTATGGGTTTGAGGTAGTCAATGGCAAGCGTCGTACGACAGGCGTGCCAGCGCACGACGCGAACGCCGAATCGGTGATTTTAACCGAAAACCACCAGATTGAGGCAGCGAAAGCGGGACCGGCGGGGGTCAAGGTTGATAATCTGCCACGATGCCGGACAGTACGGGCAATGCCTGCCGCAGACGACACTGGGGGAGCAAGGCCGATGGCCCTGCTCCCCCAGAGTGTTCAATTACCCCCGCAACAAGGCGGGAACGGCGTTACTTGCCGCCGCCTGCAGGTGCCTTGAAGTACTTGAAGAACTCCGAGTTCGGATCGACGACGAGGACGTCGCTGCGATCCTTGAAGCTCGCACGGTACGCTTCGAGCGAACGGTAGTAGCGCGCGAATTCCGGGTTCTTGCCGAAAGCATCAGCGTAGATCGCCGATGCTTTGGCATCGCCGTCACCCTTGACTTTTTCGGCATCACGGAACGCTTCGGCGATGATCACGGTGCGCTGGCGATCGGCGTCAGCGCGGATCTGCTCGGATTCGGCAGCACCGGTCGAACGCGATTCGTTGGCGACGCGAACACGCTCGGCGCGCATGCGTTCGTACACCGAATTGATGTTCTGCTCGGTGTACTCGACACGCTTGAGGCGCACGTCGACGATGCCGATGCCTACTTCCGCGGCTTCAGCAATGAGCTTGGCCTGCACCGCTGCCATCACGGCGGCGCGCTGGCCCGAAATCACTTCACGCACGGTGCGCTTGGTGATCTCGTCGCTCAGTGCCGCCTTGATGACCTGCGACAACCGATTCTGCGCACGCGTTTCATCGCCCGCGAAACTGACGTAGTACAGACGCGGATCGCTGATGCGCCATTTGATGAACGAGTCGACCAGCACATTGCTCTTCTCGGACGTGATGAAGCGGTTCACGTCAGGCGTGTCGAGCGTCAGGATGCGCTTGTCCATATAGACCACGTTCTGGAACGGTGGCGGCAATTTGAAGTGCAGGCCCGGCTTGTCGATCACTTCCTTGACCTGGCCAAGCGCGAACACGATCGCGAAGCGGCGCTGGTCGACAACGAAAATAGTGGACGACAGCAGCATCAGTGCGATGAAGCCGGCCACGAAGATGGTAACGAGGCGGTTCATTAACGGGTCTCCCGATCACGTGAGGAATCACGGCTGCGCTCATCACGCTGGCGCACCGCTTCCAGGGCCTGGGTCACTTCGGCCGGCTGGCCGGTGCCTGGCACTTGCACCGGACCCGACTTGCTGCCGACCTGGGCATCGTTGGCTGCAACCTGTTGCATCAGCTTGTCGAGCGGCAGGTACAGCATATTGTTGTTGGCACGCGAGTCGATCATCACCTTGGTGGTGCTGGAGAAGATCTGCTGCATCGTGTCGACATACATGCGGTCACGGGTCACGCCCGGGGCCTTGGCGTAGGCAGCGACGACCTGATCGAAGCGCGATGCGTTACCGGTCGCGTTTTCAACCACCATCGAGCGATACGCTTCGGCATCCTGTTGCAGGCGGAACGCCTGGCCGCGCGCAGCCGGAATTACCTGGTTGGCATACGCTTCACCTTCGTTGCGGGCGCGGGCACGATCCTGGCTGGCGCGCACGGCGTCATCGAACGCGCTCTGGACCTGCTCCGGCGGTTGCACGCCCTGCATCGTCACGTTGCTGATCAGGGCGCCAAGCTTGTAGCGGTCGGTGATCGTCTGGATCAGCGTCTGCACATCGGCTGCGACTTTCTCGCGGCCTTCATACAGGACGAAGTCCATCTTGCTGCGACCAACCACTTCGCGGATGGCCGTTTCGGCTGCCTGACGCACGGTGTCGTCCTGATCGCGGTTGTTGAACACCCATGCGACCGGGTCTTTCAGCGTGTATTGCACGGCAAACTGGATGTCGACGATGTTTTCGTCGTCGGTCAGCATCAGCGATTCCAGCGGCTGCTTGTTGCTCGCCGTGCCACGGTAGCCGATCTCTGCCGTACGGATGGTCGAGACATCGACGATTTCGTGGGCCTGGATCGGGTATGGCCAACGCCAGTTGAAACCAGGCGTCGTCGTGTGGCTCAACTGGCCGAAGGTCGTGACGACAGCAGTTCTACCCTCTTGCACGATGAACGCGCCGGAGGCCAGCCAGATGAAGCCGACGATGATGGCAATCACGCCCGCACCAATGCCGGCGCCGCGCATTTCGCGGTTCGGACCGCCACTGTCGCCGCCACCGTTGTTGTTGCCACGGTTGCCGAACATCTTGTTGAGGCGCGCATTGAAATCGCGCCACATCTGGTCGAGGTCGGGCGGACCGTCGCCCGGACGGCGACCGTCCTGGGCCTTGCGGTCATCTTCTGGGTTGCGGCCCCAGCGTGGGTCGTTCAGCGACAGTTTGACGCCGAATCTTTTTAGTATGGAAACAAACATAGGCTTAGCGTGGCCCGACAAGGGTGGAAGTTGGCAGATGATCGGCAGGACCTTCGGGTAGCGCGTCAGGCAGAGCGTCCACCGACGCATCGACCTCGGCGAGCTCGAAAGCGTCGTCCTGTTCTTCGTTTTCCGGGGTGGCTCGATAGCTTTGACCAGGTCCGGACTTGGCAGTTTCGGCGATCGCCGAACGCAGCAGGTCGAGGCCGGCGCCGCTATGGGCACTGATGAAAACCCGGTTGATCTTATCATACTCATCACGCTCGACTCCGGGCTCCAGGCCCGCAGCATCGATCTTGTTCCAGACCAGAATTTGGGGAACATGATCGGCGCCGATCTCGCGCAATACCTCGTTGACCTGCTCTACCTGCTCCATGCGCGTGGGTGACGCGCTGTCGACCACATGCAGCAGCAGGTCGGCGTGAATCGTCTCTTCGAGCGTGGCGCGAAATGCCGCCACCAGCTGGTGCGGCAAGTCGCGTACGAAGCCGACGGTGTCGGAAATCACGACACTGCCGACATCGTCGCCCAGGTACATGCGGCGGCTGGTCGTGTCGAGTGTGGCGAACAACTGGTTCGCCACATACACGCCGGCCTTGGTCAGCGAGTTGAACAGCGTCGACTTGCCGGCATTGGTATAGCCGACCAGCGAGACGGAGAACGTGTTGTTGCGCCCGCGCTGGCGACGCTGGGTCTCGTGCTGCTTGCGCAGCTTGGCCAGCCGTGCGCGCAGCGCCTTGACGCGTTCACCGATCAGCCGGCGGTCGGTCTCGAGCTGGGTTTCACCCGGACCGCGCAGGCCGATACCGCCCTTTTGCCGTTCAAGGTGAGTCCAGCCGCGGATCAGACGCGTGGCCAGGTGCTGCAACTGGGCCAGCTCGACCTGCAGCTTGCCCTCGTGGCTCTTGGCGCGCTGCGCGAAGATATCGAGGATCAGGCTGGTACGGTCGACCACGCGCAGTTCGAGACGACGCTCGAGGTTACGCTGCTGGGCAGGCGAGAGTGCATGATTGAAGATGACGATGTCGACGCCGAGTGCCTTGGCGTCGAGGGCGATTTCATCGGCCTTGCCGCTGCCGATGAAGAGTGCGGGATCGGGGCTCGAGCGCTTGGCCGTGATCGTGGTGATCGGTTCGGCGCCAGCGGACTTCGCAAGCAGGGACAACTCTTCGAGACTGGCGTTGAAGTCGCCAGTCCCGAAGTCGATGCCGACCAGGGCTGCGCGCATGAGCGGCGTGCCGGGGGCGTCAGCCATCGGCCTTACTCGGCTTCGCTGGAGTCAAGATTGAGGTTGACGGCGCGGGCCGGCACGACGGTTGAGATGGCGTGTTTATAGACCATCTGGGTCACGGTGTTGCGAAGCAAAACGACGTATTGGTCGAAGGATTCGATATGACCCTGCAGCTTGATACCGTTGACCAGGTAGATCGAGACAGGGACGTGTTCCTTGCGCAAGGCGTTGAGGAATGGGTCTTGTAACAGTTGCCCTTTGTTGCTCATAACAGCTCCGTGATGTTGTTGTAGTTAAAAGTTTGAGGCGATTTGCCGATTTTCAAGTAGTCATGCCACATGGGTGAGGCCATATTCTGCCAAAGCGAATGCGGCCCTGAACTACTGTAACCTGTTTCGCCACTTTTTGTCGTACTGCTACGGCTTCGCGAACGGGTTCTTGCCACTACGCAGCTCGATCCGCAGCGGGGTGCCGACCAGGCTGAACGTCTCGCGGAAATGCTTCTCAAGATAGCGCTTGTACGGCTCGCTGATCCCGTCCAGGGCATTGCCGTGGATGACGATGATCGGCGGGTTTTGGCCACCCTGGTGGGCGTAGCGCATCTTTGGACGGCCCGAGCCCTTGCGTTTCGGCTCTTGCTTCTCCACGGCCTCTTGCAGCGCGCGCGTCAGGCGCGGCGTCGACAGGTTGGCGGTGGCAGCAGCGTAGGCCGCTTCGACCGATTTCATCAGTTGCGTGATGCCGGTGCCGCGCAGTGCCGAGACGAAGTGCGTGTTGGCAAAGCTCAGGAAGTCCAGTTTGCGATCGAGGTCGATTTTGACTTCGTCGCGCTCGTCGGTTTTCAGGCCGTCCCATTTGTTGACGGCCACGACCAGCGCCCTGCCCGACTCCAGAATGAAGCCGGCGATGTGCGCGTCTTGCTCGGAGATGTCTTGCTGGGCATCGAGCAGCAGTACGACGACGTTGGCGTCGGCGATCGACTGCATCGTCTTGACGACCGAGAACTTCTCGATGGCTTCAAAGATCTTGCCGCGACGGCGGATACCCGCAGTGTCGATCAGCGTGAACTTCTTGCCGTCGCGTTCGAACGGCACTTCGATCGAGTCGCGCGTGGTGCCCGGCATGTCGAAGGCAATCACGCGCTGCTCGCCGACCAGCGTGTTGATCAGCGTCGACTTGCCCACGTTCGGGCGGCCGACGATGGCGATCTTGATGCCATGGTCGACGTGCTCGAGTTCGGCCGGTTCGTCCGGCCGCGCGGCGAACGCAGCGTCGAGCGCCTCGACCACGAGGTCGGTCACGCCGTCGCCGTGGGCGGCGGAGATGACGTACGGGTCGCCCATGCCGAGCTCGTAGAAGTCGGCGGTGACGGCCGTGTACTTCATGCCTTCGGATTTGTTCACGACGAGCATGACCTTGCGGCCGCTCTTGCGCAGAAAATCGGTGATGGTCTTGTCGTGCGGGGTCAGGCCCTGGCGGCCGTCGACGATGAACACGACCACGTCGGCTTCGGCGACGGCCTGGCGCGTCTGCAGCGCCATTTCGTGCATGATGCCTTCTTTGGCGACCGGCTCGAAACCGCCCGTGTCAATGACCAGGAATGGCCGTTCGCCAATGCGGCCTTCGCCGTAGTGGCGGTCGCGCGTCAGGCCTGGCATGTCGGCCACCAACGCGTCGCGCGAACGGGTCATGCGGTTAAATAAGGTCGATTTCCCGACGTTGGGTCGACCTACGAGTGCGATTACCGGCTTCATGTTTTCTTATTCGACCGCGATGGCGGTCACAGTTCCGTTTTGTGTTTGAAAAATCAGGTTTGCGCCGGCCACCAGCGGCGTGCCCACGATCGGGCTCCCGTCGGTTGCGGCGCGCGCCAGGAAAGAGCCATCTTCGCGCGACAGGAAGTGCACGTAGCCTTCGTAGTCGCCGACCGCGACGGCGCGGCCATACGACAGCGGGGTCGACAGGCGGCGGAACGACAGTTTGTCGTTCTTCCAGCTGCTGGCGCCCGTGTCGCGGGTGAATGCATTGAGTGCTCCCTTGTCGTCCGGTGCGAACACGAACAATTGGTCGACGGCCACGCCGACGCTGGAGGACAGGTCGCGCGTCCAGCGCGCCGAACCGGTCACCAGGTCAAAGCAGCCTACGCGCCCTTGGTAGGAAGCGGCGCACACCTCGTTCTCGAACAGCACCGGGGCGCCGCCGATATCGGTGACGCGCTCCAGTTCGGTCGCGCCGCGCGAGATGCCGACCTCGACGTCCCAGCGCGGTGCGCCGGTGGCGATGATCAGTGCGGACAGCTTGCCGCCCGGCTGCGCGACGATGACGTCGGTGCCGGCCACGATCATGCCTGGCGCGTTGCGCAGCGTCAGCGGCGGCGCGACCTTCTGCACAGTCCATTTCTTGCTGCCATCCGTGGCGTCGACACCGACGATGCGGTTGTCGATCGAACGGGCGACGACGATACCTTGCGACACGACCGGCGCCGACAGGATCTCGCTCGACAGCTGCGTTTTCCAGAGCAGCTTGCCGTCCATGTTGTAGCCCATCAGGATGCCCTTCTCGGCACCGACGACGATCAGGTTGCCATCCGTGCCCACGCCCGCCGACAGCTCGCTGTCGGCCTTGACGCGCCACAGCTGCTTGCCGGTGGCGGCGTCGACGCGCGCAATGGCGCCATCGGCCGCGGCCACGACGAGCGTGTTGCCGCTCAGCGCAGGCGAGAACTGATAGCCCTTGGCCTTGCCGATGTCGAGTTTCCATGCGGTGCGCACGGCCATGCTGCCCTTGAGTTCGACAAGCTTGGCGGGTTGATCGCCCTTCTTGTCGGATGCAAATGGATTGAGCGAATTGAGGGTCGAGCAACCCGTCATCAGGGCCAGTACGCCGACGCCAACAAGCTTGCTGCTAATACGCATTATGTTCTACCTTGTTCCTGGACTATAAAGGACGCAAAGCCCGCGGCCGCTCGAAGGCGGACGCGGGCCATCTCATGCGAAAAATTTACGCAGCCGCTTTCTGGTCTGCGGCTGGCGCTTTGCCGTTCTTGTCTGCCGGCACCGTGCCGCCGATGGCTTCGAGCTTGACCTGCACCAGTTGACGGGCCGGGCTGGCGGCATCCATCGCGGCCAGCGCGGCGACATACGCAGCACGCGCTTCGTTCAGCTTGTTCTGGCCGACCAGCACATCGCCCTTGCGGTCGTTGACCTGGGCAGTGAACTGCGGCAGGAACGTGCCGTTCAAGACTTTCAGTGCTTCGTCGAAGGCTTTTTCATCGAGCAGCACGCCCGCCAGACGCAGCTTGGCGATCGACTTGTATTCGTCGTTACCGTTGTCGGCCGCCCATTGCAGCTGGGCCTTGGCGGTTTTCAGGTCGTTCGCTTCGAACGCCGTCTTGGCCGCGGCCAGGGCTGCCATCTGCGTGTACGGCGAATTTTCGTACTTGCTGCGGATGTCGCCGGCGATACGCTGCACCTTGGCATTGTCATTGGCCAGCAGCGACGTCTGCAGTTCGTCGTACAGCGCCGAAGCTTCGATCGACTTGTTGGCCTGGTGGGTCTTCCAGAAATTCCAGCCGGCGAAGGAACCGAGCGCCAGGATCAGGACCCAGACGATGATGTTGCCGTATTTCGACCAGAACGCCTTGAAGGAATCAAGCTGTTCCTGCTCTTGGTGATCGTATGCCATGTGCGTGTTCTTGTAGTGAGTGGATGGAATGCGTCGTACGACGGGTGTTAATGCTTGTGGATGTGATCGTGATC
Source organism: Massilia aurea (assembly GCF_024753205.1). GTDB lineage: Bacteria > Pseudomonadota > Gammaproteobacteria > Burkholderiales > Burkholderiaceae_D > Telluria > Telluria aurea. The sequence continues at coordinate 1,242,208 of NZ_JANUGZ010000001.1, forward strand.
GTGATCGCAGTGTTCATCATGCACGTGCGCGCCGGTGATCTGGTCGACCAGGTAATCGACCACTTCCAGGAACGGCACGGTGCTCTGCTGCTGCTCGCCGATCTCGCCGCGCATCGTCTTCACGGCCGCGGTCTCGTTGGCAACTTCGTCGTCGCCAATGATCACGGCAAACGCCGCGCCGGACCCGTCGGCCTTCTTCATCTGGCTCTTGAAGCTGCCGGCACCCGCTGGCGTTGCGCAATGTAACACAACATCCAGCCCGGCATCCCGAATGCGCTCGGCCAGGATGAAAGCTTGCAGCTGCGCCTTCTCGCCCTGATGGACCATGTAGACGTCGCATTGGTTCGGCTCGGCCGGCTCGCCCATCGCCTTCATCAGCTCGATGATACGCTCCATGCCCATCGCGAAACCGACGGCCGGCGTGGCCTTGCCGCCAAAGGTTTCCACCAGCGGATCGTAGCGCCCGCCAGCGCAGATCGTGCCTTGCGAACCGAGTGCATCGGTGACCCACTCGAACACGGTGCGGTTGTAATAGTCCAGGCCGCGCACGAGGCGTGGGTTCACGGTGTACTGCACCGCGTTCTGATCCAGCAAGAATTTGACGCCATTAAAGTGCGCCAGCGATTCTTCACCCAGGTAATCAAGCAGGCGCGGGGCCGCGTTGACCATTTCCTGCATGGCCGGGTTCTTGGTGTCGAGGATACGCAGCGGATTGCTGTGCAGGCGGCGCTTGGCTTCGGCGTCCAGAATGCTTTCGTGCTGCTCGAGGTAGGCGATCAGGTCGGCGCGGTGACGCTGACGCTCTTCGGCATTGCCGATCGAGTTCAGTTCGAGGCGCACGTTCTCGATGCCCAGGTCATCCCACAGGCGACGGCACATCATGATCAGCTCGGCATCAATGTCCGGGCCCGAAAAACCGATGGCTTCAGCGCCGAACTGGAAGAACTGGCGATAGCGGCCGCGCTGCGGACGCTCGTGGCGGAACATCGGACCCTTGTACCACAGGCGGCGCGGGCCATCGTAGACCAGATTGTGTTCGAGCACGGCGCGCACGACGCTGGCGGTGCCTTCAGGACGCAGCGTGAGCTGGTCGCCGTTCATCGAATCTTCGAACGAGTACATCTCTTTTTCGACGATGTCGGTCACGGCGCCGATGGCGCGTGAGAACAGGCTCGTCTGCTCGACGATCGGCGTGACGATCTTCTGGTAGCCGTAGCTTTTCAGGATCGTTTCAGTGGTGTTCTCGAACAATTCCCACAGCGGTGCATCGCTGGGCAGGATGTCGTTCATGCCTTTGATGGCGACGATTTTTTCTGGTTTGGACATTTTCTGTTAACTCTTTTTCGTGTTCAAACGGTGCTTGTACTGCCTGAACCAATTGTTTGTGCGTTCAAACGGTGCCGATTCTGCCGGAACCAATTCTTCGTGCGTTCAAACGGTGCCGATACTGCCGGAACCAATTCTTCGCGTAGGGTGGACGGCTATGCCGTCCACGCGTTCCTGCAGCGCATGCACCGGTTGGACGCGTGGACGGCCAAGCCGTCCACCCTACGTATCATTCAGTGACCGACTCGCGGCCGTAGTTTTTCTTCACATAGTCCAGCACGATCGTCTGGAATTCTTCGACGATCCGTTCGCCGCGCAGCGTGGCAAACTTCTGGCCATCGACAAACACCGGCGCCGCCGTCGATTCGCCCGTGCCCGGCAAGCTGATGCCGATGTTCGCGTGCTTCGATTCGCCCGGACCGTTGACGATGCAACCCATCACGGCCACGTTCATGCCTTCCACGCCCGGATAGGTCTTTTTCCATTCCGGCATCTGGTCGCGCAGGAACGTCTGGATATTGTCTGCCAGCTCCTGGAACACGGTCGACGTCGTGCGGCCGCAACCCGGGCACGCAATGACCATCGGCGTGAACTTGCGCAGGCCCATCGTCTGCAGGATTTCCTGGCCGACGATGACTTCGCGCGTGCGGTCGCCGCCCGGCTCGGGGGTGAGCGAAATACGGATCGTGTCGCCGATGCCTTCTTGCAGCAGCACCGACAGCGCAGCGGTCGAGGCGACGATGCCCTTGCTGCCCATGCCCGCTTCGGTCAGGCCCAGGTGCAGCGGATAATCGCAGCGGCGGGCCAGTTCGCGGTACACGGCGATCAGGTCCTGCACGCCCGAAACCTTGCACGACAGGATGATCTTGTCGCGCGCCAGGCCCACTTCTTCGGCGCGGATGGCGTTCTCAATGGCCGACGTGATCAGCGCTTCATACATCACAGCCTGGGCCGACCATGGGTTGGCGCGCAAGGCGTTCTCGTCCATGATGCGCGCCAGCAGCGACTGGTCCAGGCTGCCCCAGTTCACGCCGATGCGTACCGGCTTGTCGTACTTGGCAGCGATCTCGATCATCTGGGCGAACTGGGTGTCGCGCTTGGCGCCCTGCCCCACATTGCCCGGATTGATGCGGTATTTCGACAGCGCCTGCGCGCACTCGGGATAGTCGCGCAGCAGCAGGTGGCCGTTGTAGTGGAAGTCGCCGACCAGCGGCACATCGACTTCCATGCGGTCGAGCTGGGCGCGGATCGCCGGTACGGCCGCTGCTGCTTCAGGCGTGTTCACAGTGATGCGCACGATCTCGGAGCCGGCACGCGCCAGCTCCTTGATCTGGATCGCGGTGCCGATCGCATCGGCAGTATCGGTATTGGTCATCGACTGCACGACGACCGGTGCATCGCCACCGACCCACACCTGGCGCGCACCATGCGCGACCAGGACCTTGCGGCTGGCGCGGCGGGCCATCGGGCCCGACGGAATGGCGGCGGCCGATGCGTACTCGGGGATTGGGGCTTCGTTCAAGGAATTCATGTTGGTTCCAGCGAGTGATCAGCTTATTTCAGGGCCACGCGTGCGATGGTCTTGCCCGGCTGCTGTGGCAGCGGGACGTTGGCGCCGCGCAGGGTCGCGGTCACGGCGCCCGGCACGCCGACGGTCAGGTTGACGGGGCCGGCGACTTCGACCGACTCGGTGCTGCCGGCCTTGACCAGGCGCGAGATCAGCGGACGACCGCCGCCGCTCGGGCGCACTTCGATCCAAGAATCGGCGCGCACGTTCAGCACCAGGGTGTTGGCGCCAGCGGCGGCCGGCGCTACGACAGCCGGCGCTGCCGCGACTGGCGCAGGCGTGGCCGTCACCGGTGCAGTGACCGGCGCGGCGGCAGGCGCCGCGGCGGGTGCGGTCGGCGTGGTTGGCGTGGTTGGCGCGGTCGTTGGCGCGCCCGCCGGGGCCGTGCCCTGGCTCGATGGCGACGGCACCGAGATGAGCGGCACGGACGGATTGATCAGGCCTTGCTGGACCGGCGCGGCGGCGCCTGGCGCAGCAACGCCCGGCGCCACGACACCGGCAGCCGGATTCTCGAGCACCATCGTATCGCCCGATTCGACATCGCGATTCAGACTTGGAATCAGGTTGAACTGCCAGGCAGCAACTGCAGCGCCGGCGACCACGACCACGACGGCGATCCAGCCCAGCGGCAGGCTGCGGCGCTTGCCGTTGATCGGGAACCGGGTTTCCGAGAATGCCGCCGGTTTTTGTTCACGGCGGGCAGCAGCCATCGCCGACTGCGCGCCAGCACGGGCTTCCGGCGGCATGTTCAGTTCGATCATCGACACCAGTGGCGCCGCGTCGATGCGCAGCAGCTTCGCGTAGGCGCGCACGAAACCGCGCGTGACGGCGGGGCTCGGCAGCGAGGCGTAATCGCCCGCTTCCAGCGCCAGCACCTGGCGCGGCGCCAGCTTGAGCTGGTCGGCAACCTGCTCGACGCTCCAGCCCATGGTTTCGCGCTGGGATTGCAGGGTCTTGCCAGGGATGCCGGACGCGTTGCCCGGTGCGGCTGGCTGGTCTGCTTGCTCGTTCATTGTCCTTGTCCTTGTCCTTGTTCTTCTTTACTCACCAAACGCCCCGCGCTCGTACGCTGCGTACTCGGGCGAACCGGGGAAGCGGCGCCGCAGCTGGGCCGCCAGCGACGCTTCATGGGTCCGGTCACCCGCCTTGCGGCCGATGCGCATGGCAAGCCACAGCGCATCAGCCGGCAGCGTCTCGAGCTTGGCTGTCTCGAGCAGGCGGTTGATGAAAAAACCGGCGCGCTCAAGGTCGCGCCGCTCGTAGTACACCCGCGCCAATCCGGTATTGACCGTCGGCAGACCGGGGTTCAGACGCAAGGCTTCGAGCAGATAGCGCTCGGCCGCATCGTTGTTCCGGTTCTTGATGCTGCACACGCCCGCATTTACCAGCGCGCTGAGCGGCGTCTGGTACGTGGGGTTCTTCAGTGCGGCATCGAAATAACGCATTGCCTCGGCCGGACGGTTGACCGACTGGCACAGGAACGAGCCGAAGTTGTTTGAAAACTCCGGGTCGTTCGGGCGCAGGCGCAGCGCCTGCTGGTAATTCTCTTCCGCCAGCGGATACTGGCCCATCGACGTGTAGACCAGCGCGCGTAAACCGTAGGCATCGGCATAGGCCGCATCGGCCGCCAGCGCCTTCTTGATTTCGTCGAGCGCGATTTCATACTTGCCCTGCTGGTAATAACCGACCGCCAGTTGAATGCGGATCGACGCACGCTTTTCGCCCGCCGTCTGGTCCGACGCCGTCTTGAGCTCGCCGGTGGTACCCAATCCGCTGCCAAACCCGCCGCCCGCGTTGCTGGCGCATCCGGCCAGCAGGGTCAGGGTCGAGGCGAGTGCAAGCGCGGCGGCGGCAAGCTTCATCAGGTCGGGATCTCCACGATGCGCCCGAAGTCGGCGCCGAACTTTTTCTGGTACTCGGCCATTTTCTCCATGCGCTCGACCACCCGGGTGCGGTCCTTGACCTCACCGGCCAGCTGGCCGCAGGCGGCGTCGATATCGTCGCCGCGCGTCTTGCGCACGGTGGTGACGATGCCGGCATCCATCAGCACCTGGGCAAACGCCTTGATGCGCGGATTCTTGGAGCGGAACAGGCCGGACTCGGGGAACGGATTGAACGGAATCAGGTTGAACTTGCAGTTCACGCCAACCACGGGGTCGTTGACCAGCGCGATCAGTTCGCGTGCGTGCTCGTCGCTGTCGTTGAAGCCGTCGAGCATGCAGTATTCGAAGGTGATGAAGTCGCGCGGCGCAAACTCGAGATAGCGCTTGCAGGCAGCCATCAGTTCGCGCAACGGGTATTTCTTGTTCAGCGGCACCAGGATATCGCGCAGCGCATCGTTCGACGCGTGAAGCGACACGGCCATGGCCACCGGCACATCCTGCGACAGCTTGTCGATGTTCGGCACCACGCCCGAGGTCGACAGGGTCACGCGGCGGCGCGACAGGCCGTAGGCGTTATCGTCGAGCATCAGCTTGAGCGCGGTAACGGTGGGTTCGTAGTTCAGCAGCGGCTCGCCCATGCCCATCATCACCACATTGGTGATCTGGCGTTCGCCCTTCGGACCGGGCTCGATGCCTTTGGTGCGGCGCAGCTCGAACTCGGCCATCCACAGCTGGCCGATGATTTCGGCGACTGTCAGGTTGCGGTTGAAGCCCTGCTTGCCCGTCGAGCAGAAACGGCAGTTGACGGCGCAGCCGGCTTGTGTGGAGATACACAGCGTGCCGCGGTTTTCTTCCGGGATGAACACGGTTTCGACCGCATTGCCATTGCCGACATCGACCAGCCACTTGCGCGTGCCGTCGGTGGACGTGTTGTCGCTGACGATGGCTGGTGCGCGCACTTCGGCGCGCGTGCTCAGCTTTTCACGCAGCGATTTGGCCAGGTCGGTCATGCTGTCGAAGTCCGCGGCGCCAAACTGGTGAATCCAGCGTTGGAGTTGCTTGGCGCGGAACGGCTTCTCACCCAAGTCGGCGCAATACGCGACGAGTTGCGCGGGATCGAGGTCCAGCAGGTTGGTGAGCGTCGTCATGGCAAAAATTCCTCAGTTTCAGCACCCGCTCGCATCGGCCCTTGGCCGCAGGCGAGCGGGTTACTCATTGCATTAGTCCGGGGAGAATGCTCCGGGGCGCGCCCGGACTGCGCTCCCCCTTACTAATTAACGCGAGTAGACGTTCAGTGCCGGGAAGTAGTAAGCGATTTCCACAGCAGCGGTTTCGGCAGCGTCCGAACCGTGAACAGCGTTGGCATCGATCGAATCGGCGAAGTCAGCGCGGATGGTGCCGGCGTCAGCTTTCTTTGGATCGGTTGCACCCATCAGGTCGCGGTTTTTCAGGATCGCGCCTTCGCCTTCGAGGGCGGTGACCATGACTGGACCCGAGATCATGAACTCGACCAGGTCCTTGAAGAATGGACGTGCAGCGTGCACAGCGTAGAAGCCTTCGGCTTCAGCGCGCGACAGTTGCACCATGCGTGCAGCGACGATCTTCAGGCCAGCTTCTTCGAAACGGCTGTAGATTTTGCCGATCACGTTTTTTGCGACTGCGTCAGGCTTGATGATGGACAGGGTGCGTTCGATTGCCATGAGAAAACTCCAATAAAATGAAAGGTTTAGAACTGAGCGATGTAAACAAACTTTGGGACTCAATTAACCTTCAATTTTACCATATCCGACCCGAAAAGCTCATATTGCGGTGGCGGTCGGCAAGGTGGTACAGTGGCGGCAAACTTACGTCCAGCTTCTTGATCAAACTTCATGCTCGTTTAAGTCACGTGTTATAGGATGATAGGTAGTTGCTGTACAGTACCTGCAGTTATTCATTTCTCCGGAGGCACTATGTATCCTAGTACCCAAAGTACCATCGACCTGACCAAAGGTGGCCAGGCCTCGCGTAACAAAGTGCTACGCAATACTTACTGGTTGCTGGCGCTGTCGATGATCCCGACCGTGGCAGGCGCCTTCCTTGGCGTGTCCATGGGTGTCGCGCTGTTCAGCGGTATCCTCGGCTTCGTGATCTTCATGGCGGTCGCATTCGGCTTCATGTGGGCGATCGAAAAGAACAAGGACTCCGGTCTGGGCGTTGCCCTGCTGCTGGGCTTCACGTTCTTCATGGGCCTGATGCTGGCCCCGCTGCTGACGCACACCTTGAACTACTCGAACGGTGGCAGCCTGATCATGACCGCCTTTGGTGGCACCGCGATCGTGTTCGCCGTGATGGCCAGCATCGCCACCACGACCAAGCGCGATTTCTCGGGCATGGGCAGCTGGCTGATGGCCGGCGTCGTCGTGCTGCTGCTGGCCGTCGTTGCCAACATCTTCCTGCAGATGTCGGTGCTGTCGATCGTGATCTCGATTCTGGCGATCGGTATCTTCTCGGCCTTCATCCTGTATGACGTGCAGCGCATCGTCAATGGCGGCGAAACCAACTACGTCACCGCCACGCTGTCGATCTACCTGAACGTCTTCAACATCTTCTCCAGCCTGCTGCGCCTGCTGGGCATCGTGGGCGGCGACGACTGATCGTCCTCTGCCCCAATAAAAAAACCGGCCACTGGCCGGTTTTTTTTCGTTCATTATTTCCTCACCCACAGCGGGGGTCAGGTCTGACATTTAGACACGACCTCAGCTTTAGCCACATCCAATGGTGTCTAGCACAGCATTAGCCTTGAGCGATGCCAGCGAGTTCCAACTGCCCGTCTGTCGAGGTCGTGTCCGAATGTCAGACCTGACCCCGGCTTTTCAGGTCCACTCTTCTGCCGGCACGGGCTTTTCACCCAGCTCGAACACGCCGATCGATTCCACGTGGGACGTGTGTGGGAACATGTTGACGACGCCTGCCTTCGTCATCACGTAGCCGGCTTCGTGCACGAGGATGCCGGCGTCGCGCGCCAGTGTCGATGGGCTGCACGAGACGTAGACGATCCGCTGCGGCATCAGGTGCTCGTGGGTGGTGCGCAGCTCCGCCAGCGCTTGCGCCAGCGCCATGGCGCCGTCGCGGGGCGGGTCGATCAGCATGCGGTCGAAGCGGCCCAACGCCACCAGGTCTTCTTTGGTCACGTCGAACAGGTTGCGGGTCGAGAATGACGTCTTGGCCGCGAGGCCATTGGCACGGGCATTGTCCAGCGCGCGTTCGGTCAGCGCGGTGCTGCCCTCGATGCCGACGACTTCGCGCGCCTGGGTCGCCAGTGGCAGCGTGAAGTTGCCCAGGCCGCAGAACAGGTCGGCCACGCGGTCGGTTGGCTGCACGTCCAGCAGACGCAGCGCCTTCGAGACCAGCACGCGGTTGATCTGGTGGTTGACCTGGGTAAAGTCGGTCGGCTTGAACGGCATGCGGATGCCAAACTCCGGCAGCGTGTAGTACAGGTCGGTGCCCAGCGGATAGTACGGGTGCGCCGAGTCAGGCCCCTTCGACTGCAGCCACCAGTGGATCTTCCATGTGTCGGCGAATGCCTTGAGCAGCGTTTCGTCCTTGCGGCTCAGTGGCGCCATGATGCGCAGCACCAGCACGGTCGATTCTTCGCCGATCGCCAGTTCGATCTGGGGCACGTGGTCGATCACCGACAGTGCGGCGATCAGTTCGCGCAGCGGCACGATCAGGCGCGCGACGTGGTCGGGCAGGATTTCGCAGGTGACGATGTCGGCCACCAGCGCCGAGGCTTTCTCGTGAAAGCCCACCATCACCGTGTTTTTCTTTGGCACGTTACGCACCGACAAGCGCGCGCGGTAGCGGTAATCCCAGGTCGGGCCGTACATCGGCCGCAGGATGGTCTCGGCCTTCACCTTGGCAATGTGCTTGAGGTTATCTTCCAGCACGCGCTGCTTCATCGCGACCTGCGCGCCCGGTTCCAGGTGCTGCATCGAGCAGCCGCCGCAGTAACCGAAATGGATGCATTTGGGCTCGACCCGCATCGACGACGCGCGCTGCAGCGTGACCATGCGGCCCGCTTCCCAGTTCTTCTTTTTCTTGAGCGTCTCGTAGCTGACGCGCTCGCCCGGCAGCGCGCCTTCGACGAAGACCACTTTACCGGGCGAGCCGTCGGCGTTCTCGAGGTGGCCAACGCCGCGCCCGTCCATGTCGAGGGATTTGATGTCGATGAAAATGTCGTGCATGGGCGATCAGAAAGGAGTGAGCGTCGAGGGGAGGATGCGCTGGCGGCGCGGCCGGACAGGCGCGCGCATGATAGCAAGGAAACGGATGAGGCGCTACAACCCGCCCCGATGGTTCATAACAGCGCGTCGCGGACCACGCCACGGGCGGCCATCGCCCGCTTGAGTTTCACCAGCGCTTCCTGCTGGATCTGGCGCACCCGCTCGCGCGTGACGCCCAGCTCGTCGGCCAGCGTCTCGAGCGTGGCCGGCTCGTCGTTGTCCAGGCCGAAGCGGCGCGTGACGACCAGGCGCTGCTTGTCCGGCAGGCGCGCCAGCCAGTCGCGCACCAAGAGCGCGGCTTCCTGCTGCTCGGCGTGGGCATCGGGACTGCTCTCGCCGTCGTCGGGCAGCACGTCCATCAGGCTCGATTGCGGGTCGTTGTCAAGCGGTGCATCGAGCGAGGTAGGATGCTCGGACAGCATCAGGATGTCCTGCACCTCCTCGACCGGGCGGCCTACCAGGCTGGCGATATCCTCGCTCGAGGCTTCCTTGCCGTCGTGGGTTTGTGCTTCGAGGTGGTATTTGGCGCGCAGCACGCCGTTGAGTTCGCGCACCATGTGCACCGGCAGGCGCACCGTGCGCGCCTGGTTCATGATCGCGCGCTCGATGCTCTGGCGGATCCACCAGGTCGCGTAGGTCGAAAAGCGAAAGCCGCGCTCGGGTTCGAACTTGTCGATCGCGCGCATCAGGCCGATATTGCCTTCCTCGATCAGGTCGAGCAGCACCACGCCGCGGTTGATGTAATGCTTGGCGATCGAGACGACCAGGCGCAGATTGTGCTCGATCATCGTCTGGCGCGCGCCGAAATCTCCGGCCTTGGCCAGCGTGGAGAAATGGACTTCCTCGGCGTGCGTGAGCAACGCGCGGGTGCCGATCTGGTTCAGGTAGTGCTGGGTGGTGTCGGTCGCGAGCTCGGCCTGCAAGACCTTGCGCAGCTCGTCGACCGTATCGACGACGGCGGCAACCGCCAGCGGCTCGCCGTCACCCGCAGCAGCCACCGGCCCGCTTTCCGGGTCATCCGGAAACTCGTCGGTGTCCTGCGGGTCGAGCGAGTGCGGCGGCTGTGTCATACCATCCTATCGAACGGGCAGGAACCTCGTCGGGTCGACCGGCTTGCCCTGCTGGCGGATTTCGAAGTGCAGCTTGACCAGGTCGGCGTCGGAATCGCCCATTTCGGCGATCAATTGGCCCTTGGCCACATTGTCGCCTTCCTTCACGACGATCTTGCGATTGTGCGCGTAGGCCGACAACAGGCTGTTGCTATGCTTGACGATCACGAGGTTACCATAACCGCGAATCCCGCTGCCAGCGTACATGACCTTGCCGGAACCGGCGGCGACCACGGGCTGGCCAGCCTTGCCGGCGATGTCCAGGCCCTTGTTGCGGCCGTCGTCGAAGGTGGCGATGACGCGCCCTTCCGATGGCCACATCCAGCTCAGGCGTGCTTCGTCGCTGGCCCCGGCAGCCGGGGCCGCTGGCGCTGCCGGCACGACCGGCGTGACAGCCGGAACGCTTGGGCGCGTATCGGCCACCGTGGTCTCGGTGACCGGCTTCTTGTCGACGCGCGGCTCGGTCTTGCGCGGCGCGCTGGCGGCCGGCGGCATCGGAATCGGCTGGGTCTGGACGTTGGCCGTGCGCTCGCCGCCCGGCGGGCTCACGCGCAGCACCTGGCCGACCTTGATGTCGTCCGGATTGGCCAGCTTGTTCCAGTCCACCAGGTCGCGGTAGTTCTGGCCAAAGTCGAAGGCGATGCGCAGCAGCGTGTCGCCCTTGCGTACGGTGTACATGCCGCGCTCGTCGTGCTTGGGGGTCTCGTCGACGCGCACTGGCGCCGGGCGGGTCTGTGCGGGCGGGGTGCCGCGTTCGACGACGGGCGCCTGGCGGGTCGTGGTGGAACAGCCGGCAACGAGGCCGATGATAATCGTCAGTAGGGCTAAACGCGGTGCTTGTGTCATTGGCATTCTTTAGTCTTGTCGGCGTACTGCGGGCCTGGCGGCCCAGATTGAAATTAGATGGTGCCCGGGCGCAGGGGCACAAAGTGGCACGCTTCCAGCGTCTCGCTGGTCCACTCGGCCTTGCCGGTGCGGGTTATGCGGTGCAGGTGCTGCACCTCGGCGCCAACGGGCGCGACCAGATGCGCACCGATGGCCAGCTGCTCGAGCAGCGCGCGCGGCACATCGATGCCGGCGGCCGCGAGAATGATACCGTCGAACGGCGCCACCTGCGGCAAGCCTAACATACCATCGCCATACTGCAAACGCAGGTTCGATATGCGCATCGGGCGCAGATTGGTTTTGGCAAGCTCGTGCAGGGCCTTGATGCGCTCGATCGAGTACACGTCCTTCGCGACGAACGACAGCACCGCGGCCTGGTAACCGCAGCCCGTGCCGATCTCGAGCACGCGCTCGAGCTTGCGCCCAGCGCACATCATGTCGATCATGCGCGCCACGATGTACGGCTGCGACATCGTCTGCTGATGGCCGATCGGCAGCGACGCATCGACATACGCCTGGCCCGACATGGCCGGCTCCAGGAACAGATGGCGCGGCACGATTTCCATCGCGCGCAGCACGTGCGGATCGTTCACGCCCTGGCGTGCGATGCGCGACACCATCGCGCGGCGCACCGCTTCGGTGGCGGCCAGGTCCGAACGCTGGGCGGTCGGCGCACCGGTCGCGGCCGGCACATAGCCGGGCGCGCGTGCGGCTGGCCCGGCTTCAAGCGGCGCCTTGCTGCCGCTGGCGGCGTTGCGGGTCGCGGTCTGCGGCGTGAACACCGGCGCCGGCGCGCCGGGTTTCCGTGCGCCACTGGTCGTCGACGACAGCGGCAACGGGAAGTTCGGCCGCGCGTCCTTCATGGCAAGGCTCCCGCCAGCAGATCGAGCTGGGTCTTGTGGGTCAGATCGATCTGCAGCGGCGTGATCGACACGCGGCCCTGCGCCGTGGCGTGGAAATCGGTGCCCTCGCCCGCATCGAGGCAAGCGCCCGGGGCGCCGATCCAGAAGATCTCGCGCCCGCGCGGATCCTGAGCACGGATGACGGGCTCGGCCTGGTGACGGCGGCCAAGGCGGGCCGGCGTCAGCGGGCCGATCTGCTCGTACGGCAGGTTCGGGATGTTCACGTTGAGCAGGAACGGCGACGGCAAGGCGGCAAAACCACCGGCCGCGAAACGCTCCACGATGTCGCGCGCCACGCGGGCCGCATCGTCCACGTGGGCCCAGCCGCTGTTGACCTGCGAGAACGCGATGGCCGGCACGCCGAACAGATACGCTTCGGTGGCGGCGGCCACGGTGCCGGAATACAGCGTGTCGTCGCCCATGTTCTGGCCATTGTTGATGCCGGAAACCACGAGGTCGGGCAGCGCGTCGGACATCCCGGTCAGCGCGATGTGCACGCAGTCGGTCGGCGTGCCATTGGCAAAGTAAAAGCCGTTGGCCGCCTTGTGGACCGACAGAGGACGGTCGAGTGTGAGGGAGTTGGATGCGCCCGAACGGTTGCTGTCGGGCGCGACGACGACGATCTCGGCGATTGGCGCAAGCGCATCCGCCAGCGCCTGGATGCCGGGCGCGAGATAGCCATCGTCGTTGCTAATCAGTATCCGCATGGAGGCGATTTTACCTGAAGCAACGCTTGTATCGACACCTGGTGGCGGAAAAATGCGCCCGGATTTCATGATCCGGGACGCCGAATGCCGCTTTGACACGCCGCCATGCGCGATAACTTAGCGAATTGACAAGCAGCATGGCAAGAGCGGCAACGGCCGAACAACCACGCTCACGATCTGGCGCTCAAGCACCCGTGCCGGCGTCGCTGTCATCGGGTTCTGCCGCCGCCGGATCGAAGAAGCGCAGCACGTCTTCCTGCACCCGCGTGCGCTTGAACGACGGCAGGCTTTGCCAGATGCGGCGGCCGTACGGTTTGGTGATGAGGCGCGGATCGCAGATCATCAGCACGCCCCGGTCGTCGACGTCGCGGATCAGGCGCCCTGCCCCCTGCTTGAGCGTGATGATCGCCTCGGGCAACTGGTGGTGCATGAAGCCGTTGAGGCCCTGCTTTTCCATGACCTCGATGCGCGCGGCCAGCACCGGATCGTCCGGCGGCGCAAACGGCAGCTTGTCGATGATCACGAGCGACAGCGCATCGCCGCGCACGTCGACACCTTCCCAGAAGCTCTGGCTGCCCACCAGCACGGCATTGCCAGCCGTGCGGAACGAATCGAGCAATTCGGTGCGGCCACGCTCGCCCTGCACGAACAGCGGAAAATCCCAGCCGCGCTCGGCAAACTCGACCCGCAGGCGTTCCGCCACCTTGTTCACGGCGCGAATCGTCGTGCACAGGAAGAACGTGCGCCCGCCGGCCGCCTTGATCACCGGCAGCGCCGCGTCGACGACGGCGTCGGTGTAGACCGCCGCCTGCGGTTCCGGCAAGCCGGTCGGCACGTACAGCAAGCCCTGGTTCACGTAGTCGAACGGGCTCGGCCAGGTCTTGGCCGGCTCGCCCGTCAGGCCCAGCTGGTCGGAGAAATGCTTGAAGTCGTTTTTGACGGCCAGCGTTGCCGACGTGAAGATCCAGCTGCGCGGCGTGCCTTCGCGCTGGTTGGAAAAGATCGGCGCGATCGACAGCGGCGTCTTGTGCAACTGCAGCGACGATGCGAACGCTTCGGCCCACAGCACGGCCTGCTCGGCAGCCGGGGCCTTGGCGTCGGGCTTCCAGCCGTCGATGGCGGCGGCAAGATCATGCGCCCGCACGCGGCAGGCTTCGATGGTTTCGGCGCGCGCGGCGTTTTCTTCGAGCACGGTGATCATGCCCGCCAGCTCGGCCTTGAGCTTGTCGAGCGCCGGGAAGAATTGCGATGTCGGCATGATCTGCGGCAGCGACAGGCGCAGATTGCCTTCGCCAAATGCCAGGCGCAGGTCGCGCGCCGCTTTCTCGACGACGGTGACGACCTTGGCCCAGTCCGGGCCGCCACGCGCATGCGCCAGGCCTTCGGCCAGCACGTCGCGGCACAGTTCGAGCACTTGCGAGGTCGACACCGACTGGCCAAAGAACAGCGTCGCCGTGTCGGGCAGCTGGTGCGCCTCATCGAAGATGATGGTGTTGGCCGACGGCAGCAGCTCGGCCACGCCGGTGTCCTTCAGCGCCACGTCGGCAAAGAACAGGTGGTGGTTGACGACGACGATGTCGGCCTGCTGCGCTTCGCGCCGCGCTTTCATGACGAAACAGTCCTGGTAGTACTGGCACTCGGCGCCCATGCAGGTGTCGCGCGTGGACGTGACGAGGTTCCAGACCGTGGCGGTTTCCGGCACCTTGGCCAGCTCGGCTTTGTCGCCCGAGTTGGTCATTTTGATGAAGCGCGAGATTTCGCGCAGGTGGCCGACGTCGTCGCGTGAGGTCAGGCGGCCATTCTGCAGCGTGCGCTCAAGGTGGAAATGGCAGACGTAGTTCGAGCGGCCCTTGAGCAGCGCTACCGAGACCGGCGCGCGCAGCGCGGCGCGGATGGTCGGGATGTCGCGCATGAACAACTGGTCCTGCAGGTTCTTGGTGCCGGTCGAGACGATCGTCTTGCCGCCCCACAGCAGCGCCGGGACCAGGTAGGCGAAGGTCTTGCCGGTGCCCGTACCGGCCTCGGCCATGAGCACCTGCTGGTTGTCGATGGCGTGGGCGACGGCCTTGGCCATCTCGGTCTGGGCCTGGCGTGGCTTGAAGGTGCCGACGGCGGGCGCGAGCGGGCCGCCCGCACCGAACAGGCGGTCGAGGTCAGCGTCGTACTTGCCAGCAGGGATAGCGGAGTCGGTCGACGCGGCGGAATGTGCTTCCACGGCGCCAGTGGCCGACCCAGCCGTCCCGACCGGCTCTGCGGCAGGGCCGGGAACAGGGAGATGGTCGGTCAATGTATGTGTCGTAACTTATCTTGAAGAAACGTGGCTTGCAGCAATGGCTCAGGCCGGGATATCGGGGACCAGCTGCATCTTCAGCAGCGTAATATGATCTTTGAGCTGTAGTTTACGCTTTTTGAGGCGGCGCAGTTGTAACCCGTCGGCGTGGCCGTCTGCCGTCAACATGGAGATGACGGCATCGAGGTCGCGGTGTTCCACATCGAGTTCAATAATACGGCGCTGGATGTCCTGGACATCGATCATGATGGTCTGTTCCAAACAGTGTTTACAGATGGGATTGCGGGAATGGGAGCCGGTCGGCGCTGGCACAGCGGGCCTTCCAGTATTGCCTTAAGCAAATCTTCTTGCTTGTTGGTTGGTTCTCGGTGCATAGTTTAATCCACGCGGTCATTGCCGCCAACAAAGATTGGCGTTAGGCCTAAGAAAACAAGCATTTATGACTTCCTACAGGATCGAAGCGGGTACCGCGCAACACATCGGTAACCGCCCCCAACAAAACGATCGCGCCGCCCTGTTGACGGGCGCGCGCGCGCCCGGCTACGTGCTTGCGGTGCTGTCTGACGGCATCGCCAGCCCGGCCGGGGCCGAACAGGTACTGCACACGGCGCGCCAGGTGTTCGACGAATTCAAGCCGGGCGACCACCCGGACATCGAGCGCCTGGCCCAGTTGCTGCACGAGATCATCAGCGAAACCCACACGGTGATCAAGATGAACGCCATCGCCGGCAAAACCGAACTCCACGCCAGCTTCGTCGGCCTGGTCATCAGTCCGCATGGCGAGGCGGTCTGGGCCCACGTGGGCGACTCGCGCCTGTATCGCTTCGAGCACGACAAGTGCGCGATGCGCACGAGCGATGTCGCCTATGTCGAGCACCTGATTTCGAGTGACCGCCTGCCAGCCGATGCGGCGCGCAACCACCGCCGCTCCAAGCTGCTGCTCAATGTACTGGGAAACAGCCGCAAGGAGCCGTTCGTTACGACAGGCAGCCACACGGGCCTGGTCGCCGGCGACAGCTTTTTGCTCGGCTCCGATGGCCTGTGGCACTTCTTCACCGACGCCGAACTGGCCGCCGTGACCGCCAAGTCCACGCCGCGCCAGGCCGCCGAAAAGCTCATCAGCAAGGCCGGCGAACGCTCTCAGGGCAAGGGTGGCAATTGCACCATGGCCATCGTCAAGCTGGTCAAACCGGCCAGCGCTTAGTTGCTCGCTGCAGGCGGCTGGCCTGCCTTCTTTGCCGCGTCGTCAGCCGCGCGTTTGGCGGCCTTTGCCTCGCGCTCGGCAACCCGGCGCGCGACCTGCTTCTGGCGCTCGATCGATTCCACACGCCGCGCTTCGGCCGCCGCCACATTCTGAGCCGCCCTGGCTTGTGCGCTCTCGGCGCGCGCCGCATTCTCCTGCAGGCGTTTGGCGCGGGCTGCGCTCGACTCCGCCGGCGTCGTGCGCGGGGCAGGCATGGCAGTGCTGGGGGGCGCCTTGACTGGCGGTGGATTGGCCGCCAGTTCGGCTTCTTCTTTCTGGAACGCGGCTTCGGCCACGGCCAGGGCGCGGTCGCGCTCATCGACCTTGGCCTGGCGCAAGTAGCGCGACGCTTCGATCTCGATGGCGCGCTGCTCGAGCAGGGCCACGCGCTGCTGCTCGCGCGCTTCGTCCAGACAATTGTTGACGAAGAATTTGTCGTAGCAGACCACTTCGCGCTCGGCGTAGCGGGTTTCAATGGCGCGGCGCTCGGCGGCCACGGCTGCCAGGCGCTGTTCGGCCTGCGCGGTCGAGGTCGATGCGGGTGGTGGCACCTCCGGCGCGGCCGGCTGTGTCGTAGAGCAGGCCGCCAGCAGGCTTGCCAGGGCCAGCAGCGCGCCTGCGCGCAGCGTGGTAATGCGTGTCATGTGGATCCTTGTTGTCGTGCCTGGCCGGTTCAGGCGATCTTGTCGGCCGCGCCGCGCCGCTCGGAGAGCATGTATTCGCGCGACTGCATCTCGATGATACGCGATACGGTCCGGTGGAATTCATTGGCCAGCTGGCCCTGCGTGTAGAGTTCTTCGGGCTCGACCGCCGCGGACATGATCAGCTTGACCTTATGGTCGTAGAACACGTCGATCAGCCAAGTGAAGCGGCGCGCTTCGGACGACTGGCCCGCCGACATTGCCGGGATACCGGACAGCACCACCGTGTGGAACTGGCTGGCCAGTTCCAGGTAATCGTTCTGCGAGCGCGGGCCGCCGCACAGCGTGGCGAAGTCGAACCAGATGACGCCGCCGGCACGGCGCAGTGCGCGGATTTCACGGTTCTCGATGTGCACGATCGGCGCTTCGTCGGCGATGTCGGCCACCTTGGCATAGGCGTCGCGCAGGGCGCGGTCGGACGCGGCATTGAGTGGCGTGTAATACGCCTCGACCTGCTCGAGCGCGCGCTTGCGGTAATCGTTGCCGGCATCGACGTTCAGCACGTCCAGCTTGTCCTGCAGCAGCGCGATGGTCGGCAGCATGCGGTCGCGGTGCAGGCCGTCCGGGTACAGCGTCGACGGCTCGTAGTTCGACGTCATCACGAAGCTCACGCCATTGTCGAACAGCGCCTTGAGCAGGTTGTACAGGATCATCGCATCGGCGATGTCCGAAACGTGGAATTCATCGAAGCAGATCAGCCGGTATTTCTTGGCGATGCGCTTGGCCACTTCGTCGAGCGGATCGGCCACGCCTTTCAGTTCATCCAGTTGCCCGTGGACAGCGCGCATGAATTCGTGAAAGTGCAGGCGCGTCTTGCGCACCACCGGCACGACCGAATAGAACGAGTCCATCAGGAACGATTTGCCGCGCCCCACCCCGCCCCACATGTAGACGCCCTTGGGCACCGTGGGACGGTTGATCAGGCGCTTGAAAGCGGACGACCGCTGGGCCTTGTAGGCGACCCAGTCGTCGTACGCCTGCTGCAGGCGGTCCACCGCCATTTGCTGCGCGGGGTCGGACGTGAAACCACGCGCGTTAAGCTCGTGTACATAATATTCTTGAACGTTCATGGGATACCGATAAAAACATGGGGTGGACGGCGACGCCGTCCACCCCATGGAATTCACGCGCCGGCAAGCATGCCGGCGAAGTTTCTGCTGCTTAGAAGTTCAGCGAACGCTTGTCCACCGCCAGAGCGGCTTCTTTGGTGGCTTCCGACAGCGACGGGTGCGCGTGGCAGATGCGGGCGATGTCTTCGGCCGAGGCCTTGAATTCCATCGCGACGACGGCTTCCGAAATCAGCTCGGACGCCATTGGGCCCACGATGTGCACGCCCAGGATTTCGTCAGTCGTGGCATCGGCCAGGAACTTGACCATGCCCGACGTGTCGCCCAGTGCGCGCGCACGGCCGTTGGCCATGAACGGGAACGTACCGGCCTTGTAGGCGATGCCTTCGGCCTTGAGCTGCTGCTCGGTCTTGCCGACCCACGAGATCTCTGGCGACGTGTAGATGACCCAAGGAATCGTGTTGAAGTTGACGTGACCATGCTGGCCGGCGATACGCTCGGCCACGGCAACGCCTTCTTCTTCGGCCTTGTGCGCCAGCATCGGGCCGCGCACGACGTCGCCCACTGCCCACACGCCCGGCAGATTGGTGCGGCACTCATCGTCGACCACGACAAAGCCGCGCTCGTCGAGCTGCACGCCCACGGCTTCGGCGTTCAGGCCGATCGTGTTCGGCACGCGGCCGATCGAGATGATCAGGCGGTCGAACGTGGTGCTCTGTTCGGCGCCGGTGCTGTCGGCATACGCCACGGTGACGTTGTTCTCGCCCTTGGTGATCGCGCCGATCTTGCAACCGAGGTTGATTTTGAGGCCCTGCTTGACGAACAGCTTGTGCGCTTCTTTGGCGATCTGCTCATCGACGGCGCCGAGGAAGGTCGGCAGACCTTCGAGCACGGTCACGTCAGCGCCGACACGGCGCCAGACGCTGCCCATTTCGAGGCCAATGACGCCGGCGCCGATCACGCCCAGCTTGCTTGGGACTGCATCGATCGCCAGTGCACCCACGTTCGACAGGATCAGTTTCTCGTCGAATTCGGCGCCTGGCAGCTGGCGTGCGTTCGAACCGGTCGCGATGACCACGTTCTTGGCGGTCAGCGTGTCGGTGGTCGGGCCGCTGACGTTAATGGTGTAACCGCCTTCAGCAGTGCCGGCGAACGCGCCGCGGCCGTGGAAGAAGCTGACCTTGTTCTTCTTGAACAGGAACAGGATGCCGTCGTTGTTCTGCTTGACGATCGTGTCCTTGCGACCCAGCATCTTGCCCAGGTCGAGTTCGAGGCCCGAAACGTTAATGCCGTGGTCGGCAAACGCGTGACCGGCGTGCTCGAAGTGCTCCGACGACTGCAGCAGTGCCTTCGACGGGATGCAGCCGACGTTGGTGCAGGTGCCGCCCGGGGCAGGCTTGCCGGCGGCGTTGCTCCATTCGTCGATACAGGCAACCTTGAAGCCCAGCTGGGCTGCGCGGATGGCAGCAATGTAACCGCCAGGACCGCCGCCGATGACGACGACGTCAAATTGTTTATCGCTCATTACATGATTCCTTTTTTATTCTTCCGGAACAAATACCCACAGCAGCAGGTAGATCAGGATGCCGAAGCCGAACGTCAGGACGAACAGCACGAAGATCAGGCGCCAGACCCACGACTCGAGGCCATAGGTGCGCGCCAGGCCGCCACACACGCCACCGAGCCAGCGATCGAGCCGCGTGCGGCGCAGGCCGCTGAGCAGGTCGTCGCGGTGCGTGTCGAACGATGAGCCGCTCTTGAACACGCTCTCCTTCGTCAAGCTGACCGTGGACGCGCCGGACAGAATGCGCGCCTTGGCCTGCTCGAATTCGGCGTCGGTCAGCGCGCCGGCCTGGTGCAGCTCGTGCAGCCGCTTGATTTCGTCTGACAGCATGTCGTTCTCCGGCAAACTATGGCCGGCGCCACGGGGCGCCGGCCAGGTTGAGACTTACAGGTCCAGCAGCAGGCGGGCCGGATCTTCCAGCGCATCCTTCATCGCGACCAGGCCCAGGACGGCTTCGCGGCCGTCGATGATGCGGTGGTCATACGACATGGCCAGGTAGTTCATCGGACGGATCACGATCTGACCGTTTTCGACAACCGCACGGTCCTTGGTCGCGTGCACGCCCAGGATGGCCGACTGTGGCGGGTTGATGATCGGGGTCGACATCATCGAGCCGAACACGCCGCCGTTCGAGATCGAGAACGTACCGCCGTTCAGATCGTCCAGGGTCAGCTTGCCTTCTTTGGCTTTCTGGCCGAATTCACCGATTTTCTTTTCGATGTCGGCGATCGACATCTGGTCGGCGTTGCGCAGGATCGGCACCACCAGGCCACGTGGCGAACCGACAGCGATACCGATGTCGAAGTAGCCGTGGTAGACGATGTCATTGCCGTCGACCGACGCGTTCAGTACCGGATACTTCTTCAGTGCGGCAACGGCAGCCTTGACGAAGAACGACATGAAGCCCAGCTTGACGCCGTGTTCTTTCTCGAACTTGTCCTTGTACTTGTTACGCAGGTCCATGACTGGCGCCATGTTCACTTCGTTGAACGTGGTCAGGATGGCGTTCGTCGACTGCGATTGCAGCAGGCGCTCGGCGATACGGGCGCGCAGGCGGCTCATCGGCACGCGCTCTTCCGGACGGTCGCCCTGGCTGGCAGGCGCGGCGGCAGCGACTTGCTGCAGTGGCGCTTTGGCAGGTGCAGG
Organism: Massilia aurea; assembly: GCF_024753205.1. Lineage (GTDB taxonomy): Bacteria > Pseudomonadota > Gammaproteobacteria > Burkholderiales > Burkholderiaceae_D > Telluria > Telluria aurea. The sequence continues at coordinate 1,262,863 of NZ_JANUGZ010000001.1, forward strand.
TGCTGCAGCTGGTGCAGGCGCAGCGGCTGGCTTGTTGGCAACGGCGGCCAGGGCGTCGCCCTTGGTCACGCGACCGTCACGGCCCGAACCATCGACGCCGGCGGCGTTCATGTTGTTGTCAGCCAGGATCTTGGCAGCGGCAGGCATTGCCACGCCGGCTTTCGACTGGTTCGAGGCCGCTTCCGGGGCTGCTTGCGATGGCGCGGCAGCGATCGGTGCGTTTGGCGCGGCCGATGGAATGGCTTTCACTGGCAGCGGGCTGGTCTGCGCCGATGCTTCGGTGTCGATGACGGCAATGACTTCACCGGCGACGACGGTTGCGCCGTCGGCCTTGAGCAGTTGCACGATCACGCCGGCGCTTGGCGCTGGCAGTTCCAGGACCACCTTGTCGGTCTCGATGTCGATCATGTTCTCGTCGCGCTCGACGGACTCGCCGACTTTCTTGTGCCAGGACAGCAGGGTCGCTTCAGCAACCGATTCCGACAATACAGGGACCTTGACTTCGATTTGTGCCATTTAAAACTCCAGTAATTATTCTTTGCAAGAAACCCCGACGCGCTGCGCCGGGGTCGTGGTCTTACTTATTGTTGATCACTTCGTCAGGATGAAGCCCTTGAGCTTCGAGAACGCCGTCTCCAGCAGTTCTTTCTGCTGCGCGATGTGCTTGTCGGCATAACCGACCGCAGGCGAAGCCGAGGCGGGACGGCCGGCGTACGCCAGGCGCTGGCCATCTTCCATGCCTTCGAAGATGTTGTGCTGGATCTGGAACCAAGGACCCTGGTTTTGCGGCTCGTCCTGCACCCACACCACTTCGCCAGCGTTCGGGAACTTTTTCAGTTCGGCGCCAAACGATTTGTGCGGGAACGGGTACATCTGTTCCATGCGGATGATCGCGGTGTCGGTGACAGCGCGCGCCTTGCGTGCATTGACCAGGTCGAAGTAGACCTTGCCCGAGCAGACCAGCACGCGCTTGACCTTCGATGCGTCGATCTTCTCGTCGCATTCGCCGATCACGGTCTGGAAACCACCCTTGGCCAGGTCGGTCAGCGGCGAACCGGCATCCTTGTTACGCAGCAGCGACTTCGGCGTGAAGATGACCAGAGGCTTGCGGAACTGGCGCACCATCTGGCGACGCAGCAGGTGGAAGATCTGGGCGGCGGTCGTTGGCTGGACCACTTGCATATTGTTGTCTGCGCACAGTTGCAGGAAACGCTCGATACGTGCCGACGAGTGCTCCGGACCCTGGCCTTCGTAGCCGTGTGGCAGCATCATGACCAGGCCCGACGCGCGGCCCCACTTCACTTCGCCCGAGGCGATGAACTGGTCGATGACGACTTGCGCGCCGTTGACGAAGTCGCCGAACTGGGCTTCCCAGATCGTCAGCGTGTTCGGTTCGGCGGTCGAGAAACCATACTCGAACGCGAGCACGGCTTCTTCGGACAGCACCGAGTCGATCACGGTGAAGTTGGCCTGGTTCTCGGACACATTGGCCAGTGGCAGGTAGATGCCCTGGTCCCAACGCTCACGGTTCTGGTCGTGCAGCACGGCGTGGCGGTGCACGAACGTGCCGCGACCGGCATCCTGGCCCGACAGGCGGATGGCGTAACCCGACGACAACAGCGACGCGTAGGCCAGGTGTTCGCCCATGCCCCAGTCGAGGTTGACTTCGCCGCGGCCCATATTGGCGCGGTCAGCCAGCACCTTGTCGACCAGCGAGTGCGGCTTGAAGTTTTCTGGCGTCGTGGTGATGCGTTGCGCCAGGCGCTTCAGTTCGGTGAGCGGCACGGCGGTATCGGCCGCGTCGGTCCACTTCTTGTTCAGGAACGGCGCCCAGTCGACGGCGTACTTGTTCTTGAAGTTGGTCAGCACCGGATCGACCGTGTGCTTGCCGGCGTCCATCGCATCGCGGAACGCAGCAACGAGCTTGTCGCCGCCGTCGGCTTCGATGGTGCCCTGCGCTGCCAGCTTTTCGGCGTACAGCTTGCGGGTGCCTGGGTGCTTGGCGATCTTCTTGTACATCAGCGGCTGGGTCAGCGCTGGCGTATCCTGCTCGTTGTGGCCCAGCTTGCGGTAGCAGATGATGTCGACCACGACGTCCTTGCCGAATTCGGCGCGGTAGTCGAGCGCGATCTGGCTGGCCAGCACGACGGCTTCAGGATCGTCGGCGTTCACGTGCAGCACCGGTGCTTCGATCATCTTGACGACGTCCGAGCAGTACAGCGTCGAGCGCGCATCGCGCGGATCCGACGTCGTGAAACCGATCTGGTTGTTGATGACGATGTGGACCGTACCGCCCGTACCGTAGCCGCGGGTCTGCGCCAGGTTGAGGGTTTCCATGACCACGCCCTGGCCGGCGAATGCAGCATCGCCGTGCACCAGGATCGGCAGCACTTCCTTGCCCTTGCGGTCGCCACGGCGTTCCATACGCGCCTTGACCGAACCTTCGACGACCGGGTTGACGATCTCGAGGTGGGACGGATTGAACGCCAGCGACAGGTGGACCGGGCCGCCCGGCGTGGTGATGTCGCTCGAGAAGCCCTGGTGGTACTTGACGTCACCGGCTGGCAGGTCGTCGGCGTGCTTGCCTTCGAATTCTTCGAACAGGTCGGCCGGGCTCTTGCCCAGGGTGTTGACCAGGACGTTCAGGCGGCCGCGGTGGGCCATGCCGATAACGATTTCCTGGACGCCCTTTTCACCGGCGCGCTGGATGACTTCGTCCATCGACGCGATGAACGATTCGCCACCTTCGAGCGAGAAGCGCTTGGCGCCGACGTACTTGGTGTGCAGGTAGCGCTCGAGGCCTTCGGCCGCGGTCAGGCGCTCGAGGATGTGTTTTTTCTTTTCAGCCGAGAAGGTCGGGGTCGAACGGATCGATTCCAGACGCTCTTGCAGCCAGCGCTTTTCGGTCGGGTCGCTGATGTACATGAACTCGGCACCGATCGAGCGGGTGTACGTGTCACGCAGCATGTTCAGGATATCGCGCAGTGGCGCGGTTTCTTGACCGAAATACGTATTGGTGATGTTGAAGACCGTGTCCATGTCGGACTCGGTGAAGCCGTAGAACGCAGGATCGAGTTCGGGCAGCAGTGGACGTTCCTGGCGCTGCAGGGGATCCAGGTTGGCCCAGCGAGAACCGAGGTAACGGTAGGCGGCGGTGATCTGGGTCACGGCGACGCGTTTGCGGCCCAGTTCGGAGTCAGCCGAGGCGACCACGGTGCGGATCGGGCCCTGCTTGGCGCGTTCGGCGAACGACGCAATGACCGATGAATGGACGACGTCAGGACGGTTCGAGCCATCGACGGCCGGCACGTGCTGCATCTGGTCGAAGTAGGCGCGCCAGTTTTCTGGGACCGACGTCGGATTGTCCAGATAGGCCTCGTACAACTCTTCCACGTACGGGGCATTGCCGCCGAACAGGTATGAGTTGGCGTTTTGTTGTTGCATCATTCTTGCTCACCTTTCTTTTCGCGCTTCGCGAGGGTTGGGCGGGTTATTTAACCTTCCGCGACACGGCCTGACCGTTTAGCGGATTGCACTTCAAGACATCAAGTTGTGGGGGAAGGACTGTTTCAGTACCGATACATGTGCAAAATCCTGCCTGCTTGCGCTCATGATTGTAACGCATGATCCCATGCAGGGCAGATTACATTCCTAGAATAATTTATTACCAAATGTGTTTTTGAACACTCACACCACACCGGCAAATGTGCGGTTGTCGTCAATACCACGTTGACCTTGTAAATGATAATCGTTATCATTTATCGCATGTCTACCTCTGCCCCGTCCCCTGATGTTGTCCCGCCAGTGTTACCGGCATCGGCCAAAGCAACCAGCACGCCCACCCCCGCCCCCGCTACTGGCGGCATGCCCCAGCGCCTCCCGGGCGCGGGCCGCGCCATGTTTCTCAAACAGTTGCACCAATGGCACTGGATCAGCTCGGCCATCTGCCTGATGGCGATGCTGCTGTTCAGTTTTACCGGGCTGACGCTGAACAACGCGGCGCTGATCAAGGCCACGCCCGAGGTCACCCGCCTGAAAGCCACGTTGCCGGCGCCACTGGTTCCCGAATTCAGGCAGTGGGCCGAAGAACATGCCGACGCCAAGGTGCCGCTGCCCAGCAGCATCGCCGACTGGACCAACAGCGTGTTCCCTGTCGATGTACGCGGCCAGCGCGCCGAATGGACCGAAGAAGACGCCTACATCGCCCTGCCCCGCCCCGGCGGCGACGCCTGGCTGCGCATCGCGGTCGACGGCAGCGCCGAATTCGAGCGCACCGACCGCGGCTGGATCTCGTGGCTCAACGACATGCACAAGGGCCGCAACACGGGCGCCGTCTGGAGCTGGTTCATCGATATTTTTTCGGTCGCCTGCATCGTGTTCTGCATCACGGGCTTTTTGATCATGAAATACCACGCGGCCAACCGGCCATCGACCTGGCCGGTGATCGGCTTCGGCATCGTGCTGCCCGCCGTGCTGGCGTTGTTGTTTGTCCACTGAAGTTTGCTAACTGAGCGTTCCACCGATTTTCAACCTGAGAGAAGACCAAGAATGAAACTGTCCCACTCGCTCGTCCTGACCCTGCCGCTCGTTTCCGGCTGGGCCGTGGCCGCCGACCTGTCCGTCAAGTTCGACCTGCCGCAACTGAACGTGGCCGAATACCACAAGCCGTATGTGGCGATCTGGCTCGAACGCGCCGACCAGAGCGTCGCGGCCAATCTCGCCGTGCTGTACGACCTGAAAAAGGACGCCGCCGGCGACAAATGGGTCAAGGACCTGCGCACATGGTGGCGCAAGGCCGGGCGTGACGCCAAGTTTCCGCTCGATGGCGTCAGCGGCGCCACGCGTCCTGCCGGCAGCCAGACGATGAAATTCGACGACGCCAAGCACGGCCTCGACAAACTGCCGGCCGGCGACTACAAGCTGGTCGTGGAAGCATCGCGCGAAGCGGGCGGGCGTGAACTGGTCAAGGTGCCGTTCACGTGGACCGGCAAGGGCAAGGTCGCAGCGAATGCGGCCGGCAAGGAAGAACTGGGCGCCGTCGCCCTCGAACTCCAATAACAACAACCCAGAGAGAATCCCATGCACAACCGTATCCTCAAGGGCGCCCTGCTCGGCCTGGCACTGGCCGGCATGTCGATGAGCGCGCAGGCGCACCGCGGCTGGCTGCTGCCCAGTGCGGCCATGGTCGAAGCAAAGGAACCGTGGGTCACGCTCGACGGCGCGATCTCGGAAGGCCTGTTCGAATTCCACCACGTGCCGCTGCGCCTGGACAACTTGACGATCACGGGGCCCGATGGCGTGACGACCAAGGCCGAAGGCGCCGTGCTCGGCAAATTCCGCAGCACGATCGACATCCGCCTGCCGAAGGACGGCACCTACCGCCTGGCCATTGTCAGCAACAACGTGATGGGCAGCTACAAGCTGGGCGGCGAGGTCAAGCGCTTCCGCGCCGTCGAAGGCACACCGGGCGCGCAAGTGCCGGCCGGCGCCACCGACGTAACCACCAGCACCACGCACACGCGCCTGGAAACCTTCGTCTCGGCCAATGACATGAACGACACGGCGCTCAAGCCAAGCGGCGTCGGTCTCGAAATGGTCCCGGTCACCAATCCATCCGACCTGCGCGCGGGCGAGCCGATTACCTTCCGCTTCCAGCTCGACGGCAAGCCGCTGCCGAACTTCCCGTTCAGCATGGTTCCGGGCGCCGTCAAGTACCGCGGCACGCTGGGCGAGCTGCGCTTTACCACTGACGCCAAGGGCGAGGTCAAGTTCACGGTGCCGGAAGCGAATATGTACTGGCTCTCGGCCAAGTTCCCGCTCGAGACGCAGAAAGGTCCGCCAGCGCCGGGCGCGAAGCGCTACAGCTACACGGCCACGCTCGACGTTCTGCCGCAGTAAGGGCACACGGGCTCGATGCGCACCATTCTTGTTCCCCTGAACGTCGACGCGGCCATGCCGCCCGGTGGCAGCACGCTGTTCAACACGGCCGGCACGTCGATGGGCACGACCTGGTCGGCGCGGCTGATGCTGCCGCCGGGCGCCGATGGCGCCGTGCTCACCGCCGCGCTGCAAGGTGAGCTGGACGAGATCGTTGCGCAAATGAGCCACTGGGACGAAGACTCCCTCCTGTCGTACTACAACCGCGCCCCGGCCGGCAGCTGGCACGCGCTGCCGCCGCAGTTCTTTGCGGTCGCTGAATATGCGCTGCAAGTGGCAGGCGACAGCAGCGGCGCTTACGATCCGGCCGCCGGCGCGCTCGTCGATTTGTGGGGCTTTGGCGCCCACGGGCGGTATGACCAGCCGGGGTTCCAGGCGCCGCAGGCAGGACTTGTCGACAAGTTCCTTTCGCACCGAGTTGAGCGTCAGCCGGTGCTCGACCATGCCGGGCGGCGCCTGCTGCAACCGGGCGGTGCGATCCTGGATTTCTCGTCAGTCGCCAAGGGGTATGCGGTCGATCGCATGGCCGCCTGTCTCGAGGATCGCAGCGTGCGCCATTTCGTCGTCGAAGCGGGCGGCGAATTGCGCGGCGCCGGGGTCAAGCCGGATGGCCAGCCGTGGTGGGTCGAGGTCGAGGGCGTGCCGGATTGCGAGGCTATCGGGCAGACGATCGTTGCCCTGCACGGGCTGGCGATCGCCACCTCGGGCGACTACCGGCGCAGCTTTCAATATGGCATGCGGCGCATGGCGCACACGCTCGATCCGCGCAGCGGCTACCCGGTGGATCACGATCTAGCCTCGGTCACGGTGCTGGCATCGACCTGCATGGCGGCCGACGCGCTGTCCACTGCGCTGACGGTGCTGGGGCCTGATGATGGGCTGGCGTTTGCGGAACAACGCGGGATTGCGGCGCGCTTTCTCGTGCGCGCCGGAGCCGGCTTGAAAGAAACCACGACGGGCGCCTGGCGCTTGATGATGCAATGATGCTCCAATGATGATGCAATGATGTTGACGATCGAACCGCTGCGCTGGGGCAGCGCCTTGGCGCTGTCCGGCGCCTATCTTGCGATGTGCCTGGGCCTGTGGCGCATGCATCTGGCGAAGGCGCGCCCCAGCAGCGTGGCCGCCGACTGGCTCGTGGTCTACGCGAGCCAGACCGGCAGCGCAGAATTTCTGGCCGAACGGACGGCCGCCACGCTGGCGCTCGGGGGCCTGGACGCGCGCGCAGCCTGCATCTCGACGCTCGACCTGGCAACCCTATCGGGCGCCAGCCGCATCCTGTTCGTCTGCAGCACCTACGGCGAAGGCGACGCGCCCGATCCCGCCGCGCGCTTTGCCACGCAGACGATGGACGCGACGCCGGACCTGTCGCAGCTGCACTTCGGCATGCTGGCCCTGGGCGACATCACGTACACCAACTACTGCGGCTTCGGCCGCGCACTCGATGCCTGGCTCCGTGAGCGCGGCGCAACGAGCCTGTTCGAGCGGATCGACGTCGATCGCGGCGCGCCAGAAGCGCTGGCCGCATGGCAGCACCGCCTGAGCCACCTGGCCGGTACCAGTGACGCACCGGACTGGGAAGCACCCGCCTACGGCGCGTGGCGCGTCGCCGAGCGCACGCTGCTCAACCCCGGCAGCGCTGGCGCACCGCTGTACCGCCTCGCGTTGGTGCCGCAGGATGGCGCGCTGCCGGCGTGGGAAGCGGGCGACCTGGCGCAAGTGAGCGCGCCGGCTGACCCGGCGCATCCGCGCGAGTACTCGATTGCCTCGGTACCCGCAGAAGGCCAGCTCACGCTGCTGGTGCGATTGCAGCAGCGCGCCGACGGGACACCGGGCGCAGCGTCCGGCTGGTTGTGCACGGACGCGCTTGCGACAGACACGATCCGGCTGCGGGTGCGCGCGCATGCACGCTTCCGGCTGGGTGAGAATGCGCTGCGGCCCCTGATCGCGATCGGCAACGGCAGCGGGCTGGCCGGCCTGCGCGCACTGCTCAAGGCGCGCATCGACGCTGGTACCCACGACAACTGGCTTCTGTTCGGCGAGCGCAATGCAGCCCACGATTTCCTGTGCCGGGGCGAACTGGAAGAGTGGCGCGACAGCGGCGCACTCACCCGCCTCGACCTGGCGTTTTCGCGTGACGGGAGCACGGCGCGTTATGTCCAGCATCTGGTTGCCGCGCAAGCTGACCTCTTGCGCCAGTGGGTGCAGGATGGCGCGGCGATCTATGTCTGCGGCAGCCTGCAGGGGATGGCCGGTGGCGTGCATGACGCACTGGTCGAGGTGCTGGGCGCGGCCACGGTTGAGGCCATGATGGGCGATGGGCGGTACCGGCGGGACGTGTACTAATGCCCTGATTAAGTTTTATTTTCTGCTCAGCCGCTTTCTTTTCGGTTATTACTCACTGAGCATATTATGGGTGGGCTCGAGTATGGATGAGCAATTAGGTCACACACCAAACAATAAATTTCGATATAAGACAATAACATTTGACACAAGAGGCCAAGGCAGACATGCTTCTCGGGAAGTTTCGCTTTTTTCCAGAAGCGTATCTTACCAACCTACCTAAAGAGAACAACCTTGCAAAATCAATCGCAGCGACTTGTCATTGATGTGACGTACTCAAATGATGATACAGGAGCGAAAACGACGCTGAACAGCGTGAAGAATGCAATGGGTAGCGATATTACTGATAGCTTCCGTGCGTACGCTGTGCAACAAGGTTTTTCGCTCATTACGTCGGATGGGTTGGCTACCGCGGCGGGTGAATACGCACGGGCGCACGCCTAGACCCTCCCTTGATGGTAGCCGGGCACAAGGCCTTTAAAAACTTCGCAACCTGCCAGAATCAGAACGGAATGTCAGGCGTATTTGGCTGTGCCCAAATTTTAAAAACCGAAGGTTTAGATCTTAATATCCCATGAAAAGAGTACTCACCGTTGGCCTGAAGTACACAGGAAGCCAAATTGAAGGCGTTGAATTCGAAAATTTTGGATTGTGTCGACCAACTATCGACCCAGATCGCGCTGCATTTCCGTTGTACGAATATGACGTTATTGTGATCAATCCAGAAAGCTACTCTCATTTCCTTTTTGGAACAGCAGGCGAGTTCTCCGGCTCACCGAACGAACTTAGTGATTTGAAAAGGAAAAATGACCAATACGATCTGGATACGGCGTATGACAGTGCGGATCGGGAGAACGAACTTGTTGCGGCAATCGAGAGTGGTACCACAATCGTATGGTGTCTTTCTCAACCTAAACGAATGAATTTCTTCGGCTACCGTGAAACCTCATATGGCTATGCAGCGCCAGTGGTAGCGAGCTTGGTGAAGCGTGGCGACCTGAAAGTCAAAAAGGGGCGTCGTATACGTATGGTCGACCTTGAAAGCCCTTTTGCCAGATATTTCGATTCCTTGACAAAAACTGGATGGAGTCTTTGCCTTGCTGACAACGAGCATGAGGGATACAGTTCGATTGCGTTAACGCCGGAAGGCTATAGCCTCGGCGGTAAACTCGTAGCTGGCTCCACTGTTGGTTGGATTCTTACCCCGCCCTCGTCAGAAGATTCCACAAATAGGCTCATTCTTGACGCATTGGAATTGGAAAAAGGTCCTCTGCATCAAGAAAAATATCATGGAATTTTCTTGAGCCACACAAGTGCTGACAAACCATTCGTTCGACAACTTCGAAAAGATCTTTTGGAACGTGGCGTACCAAAAGCATGGTTAGACGAAGCGGAAATTGAAATTGGTGATTCGCTAATTGCTAAGATTGAAGAAGGGATGAAACAAACTCGTTACATTGGGGTTGTTTTATCGGCCAAGTCAGTAAATGCTCCATGGGTTAAAAAGGAGCTTGAGATAGCAATGAACCGCGAAATTGCCAGCGGAGAAGTCGTTGTATTGCCTTTGGTTTATGAAAAATGTCCGTTGCCCGGATTTCTAGAGGGAAAACTATACGGCGACTTCTCTGACCCAGATGAATATGAAAATGTATTAGAAAAGCTGCTAAGACGTCTTAGGATTAAGTAGTGCTATTAAAATTAATGCTATTAGTCAAGCACTGATTTCCGCTTGGCTAATAGCGGGCACAAAACTGGCGACTACCAAGAATGATGTAATGTAGCAAGCCTTGGCTCATCGCGTTAGGGCTTCACATCCACACCCTTCCAGAACGCGATGTGGCCAGTAATATTTGACGCGGCGGACTTTGGTGTGGCGTACACCCACGCCGCATCCTTGTTGACCTTGCCGTTCACCTCGATATTGTAGTAGCTCGCGGTCCCCTTCCAGGGACAGTTGGTTGTTGTACTCGAGTCGCTGAAAAACTGGCGGTTTAAAGAGGCGGGGGGAAAATAATGGTTCCCTTCGACGACGACCGTATCGTTCGACTGCGCCAGCACTTCACCATTCCATATTGCTTTCATATGCACTCCGGTAGCGCTTCGGATCTGAAGCGCGGACCAGTCTACACCGGTTGCGCGAAAAAGTTGATGCGGATGTTTGTGCGACGAGTGCGCGCATAGCGGGGTCACGCATAGCGGGGTCAGGTCTGACATTCAGACACGGGCTCTGCGATGATCTAGCCCGTTCATTTTTCGAGAGCATCTTGAGAAGCCAGTGGTTTCCTTGAAATTCCCTCGATTCAGGCTCAACCCTTTCGTCGCAGGGTATGCACGGGTCGGCGCATTCCACTGGACCGCTGTGCGACTGCTGCCTAAGGTGGAAACTTTCCACCCCCCGGGAGTTTCCATGCGCGTTCTACTGTCTTCCCTTCTTCTCACACTTTGCCTGGCGAGTGCCGCACATGCCGCCGAAGGCACCGCCCCAGGCGGCCGAGCGGCAGACGTGGCGGCGATCCACGCGGTCATCGATCAATTCAAGGCGGCGATCATCGCTCATGACGGCAAGACCCTCGGCAGCCTGTTCCTGCAAGACCACGACAGCTGGCTGTCGGTGGCCGACGAGGCGGTCTGGGCCAAAGTCAAGGCGCGCAATCCGAAGGCACGCAAAGTGGTTTCTTCGAGCTGGAAGAAGTTCGCCGAATTCATCCAGACGGCAGACAAGCCGATCGAAGAACGTTTCTACAACGTGCGGGTCGACACCAATGGCGCCGTCGCCTCGGTATGGTTCGATTTCGACTTTCTTGACGACGGCAAGGTGACCAACCGCGGCAGCGAGAGCTGGCAAATGGTGCGCGCGGAAGATGGTTGGAAGATCAGCTCGATGCTGTTTTCCATGGGCGACTGAAACGCTAGAATAGCAACCTTACAATTCGAAAAGCCGGCATGAAAGTCGAAACGCCCCTGTTCGTCCCCGTGCTGGCCGCCCTGCCGGTCGCCGCCTGCATGGCCATCCTCGGGCTGCCTGTCTTCGGCTACGAGTATGCTGCGGCCTTCCGCAGCTTGTACTTCGTTGCCTGCCTGGTGTGGTTGATTCCGCTGGCGCTGCTGCAGCGCGCCATGTGGCGCTGTGACTGGCCGTGGCTGCGCATGGCGCTGGTGCTGCTGGCCGCCAGCTACGCCATGTCCATCCTGAACGCCGTGCTGGGACAGGGCCTGGGCATCTGGCTCGGGCTGCAAAAGCACTACCGCTGGAATGAACTGGCCGAGGGTCTGGACGGCTGCTGGTTGGCCCTGATCGCGTTCTGCGCCGTGCATGCAGTGGCAGCCTACTACCTGTCGCTGCAGCAAGTGCGCCTGCATCTGGCCCAGGCGCAGGCCGCAGCGCGCGACGCCCAGCTGCGCGCGCTGCGCCTGCAGGTCAACCCCCACTTCCTGTTCAACTCCCTGAACGCGATTTCCGCGCTCGTGTCGGCCCAGTCCAACCGTGAAGCCAACCGCATGCTCGGCTGCGTGGCCGACTTCCTGCGCGCCACCCTTGCGCACGACGGCCGCCACGAGCATTCGCTGGCGGAAGAACTGGCCCTGCTCGACGCCTACCTCAAGATCGAACAGGCACGCCTTGGCGAACGCCTGTGCCTGAATATGAAAGCCGGTCCGGACCTGCTCGACAACGTCATGCCCTACCTGATGCTGCAGCCCCTGGTCGAGAACGCGATCCGTCACGGCATCGCGCCGCTGTCCGTTCCCGGGCGGCTCGACATCCGTCTTGAGCATGTCGGCGGGCGCCTGATGGTCGAGGTGCGCAACGACGGTCAGCAGCCGGCCCAGCCGGGCTGCGGTATCGGCTTGGCCAACGTGAGGGAACGCTTGCGCCACCTGTACGGCGACGATCAGGAAGTCGAGGCGGGATGGGGACAGGACGGCCGCTTCGGCGTGCGTATCGCCCTGCCGCTACGCAGCATGGAGGCGGCGGCATGAGCATACGGGTCGTCATTGTCGACGACGAACCGCTGGCCCGGCTGGCGGTCAAGCTCAGGCTGGCGCGGCGCAGCGGCTTCGCTCTCGTCGGCGAGTTCGGTGACGGGGACAGCGCGCATGCCGGCATCCTGGCGCTGCGGCCCGACCTGGTGTTCATCGATGTCGAGATGCCGGGCAAGACCGGGCTCGAGGTACTGGCCACGCTGCCGCCAGCGCAGCGGCCGATGGCGATCCTGCTGACCGCCTACGACAGCTTCGCCCTGCAGGCGTTCGATCTGGCCGCCCTGGATTACCTGCTCAAGCCGGTCGATGACGAACGCCTGGACGAAGCCCTGGACCGCGCGCAGCAGGCCTTTCCTTATCGCGCCCACGGCCGTACGTTGCCACCAGCCGCGCCGGCGCTGCGCAGCTTTACCGTGCGTGTCGGCGCGCGCACGGTGCTGGTGCCGGTGGCGCAGGTCGAGCGCATCGAGGCCGACGGCGACTACGCCACCCTGCATGCGAACGGCAAGACCTGGCTGGTTCGCGAGCGCCTGCACAACCTGGCCATACAGCTCGATGCGCGCCAGTTCCACCGTGTGCACCGCTCGACCATCGTGCGGCTGGACATGATCGCCGAGCTGCGCTCGCTGACCAATCGCGACGCCCTGCTGCGCCTGCATGACGGCAGCGTGCTGCGCGCCAGCCGCACCTATATGCCCGCCCTGGCGGAAGCACTACGACACCTCGACAAGACATCCGCATGACGCAGCTTCAATCCCCTTCCGCCCGGCTCGCCGGGCTGGACACCCTGCGCGCGCTCGCCATCGCGCTGGTCCTGATGTCGCACTACCAGGGCTTCGTCAGCCACGCGCCGACCTTCGGCATCATGGGGAAAATCGGCTGGGCCGGCGTCGACCTGTTTTTCGTGCTGAGCGGTTACCTGATCGGCAATCAGCTGCTGGCACCGGCCGCGCGTGGCGATCACCTAAATCTGAAAACCTTCTTCGCACGCCGCTTGCTGCGCACGCTGCCGAATTACTACGCGGTGCTGGCCGTGTACCTGCTGCTGCCGGATAGTCCCATCGCTGGCAAGAGCATGGCCCCGGTCTGGCAGTTCCTTACCTTTACCCAGAACTTCGGTTTGAACTACGGGGAAACGTTCACGCACTCGTGGTCACTGTGCATCGAAGAGCAGTTTTACCTGGTGTTCCCGCTGGCAGTGCTGGTACTGGTGGGCAGTGAGCGCTCGCCGCGCCTGCTCTGGTGCGCCCTCTTTGCCGCCATCGGCACCGGCATGACGGTGCGCGGCATGGCGTTCCTGGATGGGATGGATGCCTTTGCGGCGCCGGTGTACTACTCGAGCTTTTCCCGCTTCGACGAATTGCTGCCCGGTGTCGCCATCGCGATGCTGAAGAATTTCCATCCGGCGGCCTTTGCACGCATCCTGCGCCACGGGAATGCGCTGCTGGTAGCGGGCCTGGCGATGTCGGCCGCTGTGCTGTACGGAATAACGAACGACGTGCCGACCGCTTTTGCGGCATCCACCTTCGGATTTTCACTGGTTGCTGCCAGCTTCGCGCTGCTGACCTGTTCGGCGCTCAGCCCCGGCTCGATCCTGAACCGGGCGCGCATTCCCGGCGCGGCCAGCCTGGCCCTGTGGTCCTACGCCATCTACCTGGTGCACAAGCCGGTGTTCATGGCCTTGCGGCCGGAATTGATCAGCAGGCGCATCGATCCCGGCGCGTCCTTGACCATTGCAGCGGTCATGGCGGCCGGCATCCTGGGCGGCTGGGTGCTGTACCGCGTGATTGAGACGCCGTTCATGCAACTGCGGGCGCGCTGGTATCCGGCTGGCACATCAACGACGCATCACGCGGGCGCGGCGATGCCCGCCGGTCATTCGATCAGGGGCTAGTCCAAAAAGGCTGAACAGTCGCCGCCAAACATCGTGCACGTTCAACATGCCGCGTCGCGATGCTGATGGCTTACCATGCGCTGTCACCACTTCCTTGCCCGCCCGTGAAAATCGCCATCGGCCACCGCCTCTTTGCCTCCGTGCTCCTTGCCATGCTGACGGTGGCCGCCGCCGCCGTGCTGCTGCTGCGCCAGAATGTGCTGGGCAGTTTCGGCGACTACGCGGTGGCGATTGAACTGGATCGCCTCAATGAGCTCTCCGGCGCCGTCGCGCGCCAGTACAGCCAGCATGGCGACTGGACGTTCCTGCCGTCCGGTGACGACCGGCGCGACTGGATCGGCGGCGAATTGACGCGCTTGCAGTCCGTGCGCGGGAAGCCAGTGCCGCCGGTTGGGCCGGTCAGGCCAGTGCCGCCAGTGGATCCCGCAGCGCCTGCTGCACCCGCCGCTCCCCTGCACACGCGAGCCGGCCCGCCCATGCCGCCGCTCCCACCGCCCCCACCCGCCCCACCCGGCGTCATCGCGGATCTGCACACACGCATCACCCTGCTCGATGCAAATGGCGGCTATCTTGCCGGCCGCCTGCCGGGCAACCTGCCCCTGGCCCGGCGCGCGATCACCGTCGATGACCGCACCATCGGCTATTTCGGCGTCGCACGCAGTGCGCGGCCCAGCGACGCGATGGCGTTCGCATTTCTCGACCAGTTGCAGCGCAGCCTGTGGCTGATCGGCGGACTTGCCCTTTTGCTCAGCGCGCTGGCCGCGATCGCCCTGGCGCGCCACTTCCGGCGCCCGATCGACCGCCTTGCGCGCGGCGCCGGCGCGCTGGCTGCGGGCGACTACGCCGTGCGCCTGCCGGCCCAGCGCAGCGATGAACTGGGCGACCTCGCACGCCACTTCAATGCGCTGGCCGAGCGGCTCGATCAGGCCGAAGCGGCGCGTCGCCAGTGGGTGGCCGACACGTCGCACGAACTGCGCACACCGCTGGCCGTGCTGCGCGCGCAGCTCGAAGCAATCCAGGATGGCGTGCGCCAGGCCACGCCAAACACTGTCGATGCGATGGTGCTGCAGGTACACGCGCTGACGAAGCTGATCGATGAACTGTATGCGCTGGCGCGGGCCGATGTCGGCGAACTGGCATGCCAGCGCGTGCCGCTCGATCTGTGGGAACTGGCGACCGCTGAAGCGCAAGCATTCGGCGCGCGCTTCCAGGCGGCCAACCTGACCTTCAAGACCGCCCCGGCGCCGGCACAATCACAGGTGCTGGGCGACCCGGACCGCCTGCGTCAGGTACTGGCCAACCTGTTCGAAAACAGCCTGCGCTACACGGCGCCCGGCGGCGCGGTGCGGCTGAGCGCGCAGGTGCACGACGGCCAGTTGCACCTGACGCTCGACGACAGCGCGCCCGGCGTGCCCGATGCCGCGCTGGCGCGCCTGGCCGAGCGCTTCTACCGCGTCGATGCATCGCGCAGCCGCGCGCATGGCGGCGCCGGCCTCGGTCTGGCCTTGAGCCGGCGCCTGCTTGCCGCGCAGGGCGGCGCACTGGCGTTTGCCCACTCGCCACTGGGCGGCTTGCGCGTGACCGTGTCGCTGCCGCTGCAAAAAAAGGACACGCCATGAACAGCACCATCATGATCGTCGAGGACGAGCCGGAACTGGCCGCCGTGATCGCCGACTACGCACGCGCAGCCGGCTATGTCCCAACCGTGCACGGCGACGGCGCGCAAGCCCTGGCCGCGATCCGCGCAACACCACCGGATCTGATCGTGCTCGACCTGATGTTGCCTGGCCTGGATGGCCTGGCGCTGTGCCGCGCGGTGCGCGCATTTTCGGAGGTGCCGATCGTGATGGTGACGGCGCGCGTCGAAGAAATCGACCGCTTGCTGGGATTGGAACTGGGCGCCGACGACTACCTGTGCAAGCCGTTCAGCCCACGCGAACTGATGGCGCGCATCAAGGCGATCCTGCGCCGGGCTGGAAGCCCAGGCGCAGCGGCGGCAGCGCTGTTACTGGATGAAGGCGCCCGCAGCGTCAAGGTCCACGGCCGCGCGCTCGACCTGACGCCAAGCGAGTACGCGATCCTGGCTGCGCTGGCGCGCCGGCCGGGCCAGGTGCTGTCGCGCGCCCAGCTGCTCGACGCGGCCCGCGCCGACAATTTCGACGCCACCGACCGCGCGATCGACAGCCACGTCAAGAACCTGCGGCGCAAGATCGACGCGGCGGCGCCAGGGCTGGAGCCGATCCGCTCGATCTACGGCCTCGGCTACCGCTACGACATGTGAAACCTATTTCGGCGCGTACATCGACGCGTAGCGCGCGCCGAAGTACAGGATGAACGCATAGCATGCGGCCGGCAGCAGGAACGAGATCTGCACGCCCAGCGAATCGGCCAGCGCGCCCTGCGCGAACGGCACCAGAGCGCCGCCGACGATGGCCATGCACAGGATGCCGGAACCCTGGCCCGTGTGCTTGCCCAGGCCGTGCAGCGCCATGCTGAAGATCGTCGGAAACATGATCGAGTTGCACAGGCCAACCGCCAGGATCGCCCACATCGCGATGTCGCCCTGCGCGAATGTACCGACCAGCACCAGCACGATTGCCGCCACCGAGTTGAACGCCAGCGTCTTGCCAGGGCTGACCACACGCATCACGGCAAAGCCGATGAAGCGCCCCACCATGGCGCCGCCCCAGTAGATGCTGACGTAATGGGCGGCGTCGGCGTGCGCGAGGCCAGCGATCTGCGGCTCGCCAATGAAGTTGATCAGGAAGCTGCCGATGCTTACTTCGGCGCCCACGTACAGGAAGATGCCGATCGCCCCCAGCACCAGGTGGCGATGCGCCAGCACCGAGCCGGCGGCACCCGCCACCGGCGTGCCATCGTCCTCGGCCGCGACAATCTTCGGCAGCTTCGCCATCAGGAACATCACGGCCAGTACGACCAGCAAGCCGGCCAGCATCAGGTACGGCCCGCGTACGCTGGCTGCTTCCGCCGCTGCATCGCTGCCCGCCACGGCGGCAGCACCGGCCGCCGACAGGATCAGCACACCGCCCACGGCCGGACCGATCGTGGTACCAAGCGAATTGAACGCCTGCGTGAGCGTCAGGCGGCTCGACGCGGTGCGCGCCGGCCCCAGTACCGCGACATACGGATTGGCCGCGACCTGCAGCACCGTGATGCCCGAGGCCAGCACGAACAGCGCCAGCAGGAACATGCCGTAGCCACCGGAAGCGGCCGGATAGAACAGCGTACAGCCGCCAGCAGCGACCAGCAGGCCCGTCACGGCGCCCTTCTGGTAACCGATGCGGCGAATCAGCACGCCGGCTGGCAGCGACACGATCGCATACGCGCCGAAGAAGCAGAACTGCACCAGCATCGCCTGCACATACGTCAGCGTGTACACCGCCTTCAGGTGCGGGATCAGGACGTCGTTGAGCGACGTGATCAGGCCCCACATGAAGAACAGGATGGTGACGATGACGAGCGCCCCCGTGTTACTGCCTTGTTGCGTCCCGGGGGGACCATCCTGCCGCGCGACCGGTGCCGCGCCCGTTGCCATATTGGCCATGCTGTCTCCTGATGATTGTTATTGTGGTCGGGTGCTTAGCGCGCCATGCCGGCGGGCGGCCGTGGCAGGTCGCGGGCACGCGTGCCCCAGCCCTGCGCATCCGGCTGCGGCGCCAGCTGGTACTTCAGCGCGCCGCCCGACTGCAGTTGCTCCCAGTCGAGCCAGACGCGTTCGACCGCACGGCCACCGTAGTTGACCGACTTGACGAAACCGCGCTGGCCGGGCTTGGCGCCCGCGGCGTCGATGCGCAGCGTGCGGCCCTGGGCCAGGTCGATCTCGGCGCCGGCAAAGCGCGGTGCGTGCAGCAGGAAGCGGCCGCTGCCCGGCATGTCCGGATAGATGCCCAGTGCGCTGAACAGGTACCAGGCCGACATCGTGCCCAGGTCATCGTTGCCCGTCACGCCGCCCGGCCCATTGGTAAACAGCGTCTCGGCAGCACGCAGCACGGTGGTCGTCTTCCACGGCTGGCCCATCAGCGTGTACATCCACGGTGCGTGCAGGTCCGGCTCGTTGTTCGGGTTGTAGCGGAATTGGGCGTAGTAGCTGTACGGCCCCACCACCCACGACTTGCGCACGGCGTTCGGGTCGGCCAGCACGGCCTCGTAATCGAAGAACTGGTCGAGGCGGCCGAGGGCCGGCGTCTGGCCACCCATCGCTGCGGCCAGGCCCGGCACGTCCTGCGGCGCCAGCCACTGGTATTGCCACGCCGTGCCTTCATGGAAGCCATGGTCGCCGCGCGGGTCGAACCCGCTGCCGACATCGGCGAACCAGCTGCCGTCGATCAGGCGTGGGCGCGGGAAGCCGCGCTGGCCGGTCGGTTCGTCGACCGCGTTCGTGTCCCAGATCGTTTTCCAGTTCAGCGCGCGCTGCGCCAGCACACGGGCATCGTCCTCGTGGCCAAGCGCCTTGGCCATCTCGGCCAGCGCACCATCGGCCAGAGCGTATTCGAGCGTCGCCGAGGCGCCGTGGTGCGGATCGGTGTCCATCCCTTTCGACACAAAACTGCGGTCGTACTGCACGAAGCCCTGCTTCATGTAGTTCGGATTACCCGAGCGGCCTTGTGGACGGATGCCGTGGGCCGGCACGCCAAATGCGTTCTCGCGCAGCGCCGTGTAAGCCTGGGCTTCGCGGCCCTTCAGCGCGCCGAAGCGCCACAGATCGACGAGGAACGGCGTGACCGGATCGCCCGTCATGATATTGGTCTCGAAGTTGGCATAGCCCCAGCGTGGCAGCCAGCCGCCCTGGTCGCGGATCGCCAGCACCGAGGTCGCGATATCGCGCGCGCGCTCGGGCCGGATCAGCGCCAGCAACTGGTTCTGCGCGCGGTAGGTGTCCCACAGCGAGAAGAATTCGTAGTAGGTCCAGTCTTTTGCGGTATGAATCGCATCGTCGTAGCCGCGATAGCGGCCATCGGCGTCGTTGCCCGTCAGCGGTTGCAGCAGCGCGTGATACAGCGCCGTGTAGAACACGGTGCGGTCGTCCTTGCTGCCGCCCTTGATGCGCACGCTCTTGAGTTCACGCTGCCAGGTGGCCTGCGCCTTTGTCTTCATGGCGTCGAAGCTCAAGGCCTTGTCGCCGGTCTTGCCGTCGGCGGCGAGGTTGATGCGCGCGCCTTCGGCGTCGACGTGCGAGATCGCGCTCACAGCAGTGACGGCCTGGCCGTTCTTCAGGTCAAAGGTCAGCCACACGCCATGCGGCTTGGCTTCGCCCTGCTGGCTTGGACCGGCAGCGCCGGGCCAGCCGCCGCGATCGTCCCAGACGCCCTTGGCGGCGATCGGCTGGTCGAACTCCATGCGGAACCAGGTCGTGTACTTGGCGCCGCCGCAGAAACTGCGGGTGACGATCTTGCCTTCGACGGCGCGCTCGCCGACGACCTGCACTTCGCTGCCGATGACGCCATGGCGCTCGTTGGCCTGGGCCACGTTGAGCAGCACGTGGCCGGTCTTGGTGCCCGGCGCATAGGTATAGCGTTCGGCGGCGGCGCGGGTCAGCGCGGTCGCTTCGGCCGTGATGCCGCCGTAGCTGGTCAGCTTGACCTTGTAGTAGCCGGCCTGGCCGATTTCGCCGTCATGCGTGTAGTCGGCGGCGTAGCGCTTGTGGTCGAACGTGCCTTTCTTGGCGGTGTCGAAATCCCCGCCCGGGCCGATGGTGCCGGTGACCGGCAGCACCGACAGCTGCCCGCCCTGCTCCCAGCAGCCGGCGCCGGACAGGAACGAGTGGCCAAAGCCGCGGATCCGCTTGTCGCTGTAGCGGTAGCCGGCGTAGTGGTCGGCGATCGGGCTGACCTGGATCATGCCGAATGGTGCGGAGGCGCCGGGGAAGGTATTGCCTTCATCCTGGGTGCCGATGAAGGTGTTGACCGGCATGCTGTCGGCCGCCAGCGCGACCTGTGCGCCCAGGGGCAGCAGGCAGGCCAGCACCAGCGTGGGGACACTGAAACGGGTACGGAAATGCGGCATCACGATGCTTCTCCTTCGAGCAGTTCGAACAGTTGGTGCATGGCCGCCGGTGGCGGTGGGGTGGCGCCGGCCTGCAGGCAGGCGGCGGAGCCGGCCGCCAGTGCGGCGTGCAGGTGCGCCTGCAAGGGGCGCTGCGGATGGCGCGCAAGGCTTTGCAACAGGCCAGCGGCGCTGGCGTCGCCCGCGCCGACTGTATCCACGACCGCCACTTTCGGCGCCAATGCGTGGCAGCGCTCGTCGCCATGGAACAGGCTCGCGCCCTGGCCGCCGCGCGTGAGCAGGCAGTAGGCGGCCGGGTTGAACGCGCGCAGGCGCGCCAGGGCATCGTCCAGCCCCAGGCCGGGGAACAGGCCGCGCAGGTCGTCGTCCGATACCTTGATCAGGTCGGCCAGCGAAGCCATCGCTTCGAGCGTCGGCGTGTAGCGCGCATCCATCAGGTTGCGGTAGTTCGGATCGAAGCTGATCGACACGCCGCGCTCTTTCAGCGTGCGCGCCAGCGCCACCAGCGTGGCAGCCAGCGGCTCGCGCGCCAGGCTGATGCCGCCGAAGTGCGCCCAGCGCAGGCCGTCGAAGGCGCCCGCCGGCAGCGCGGCCGGATCGAAATGCAGGTCGGCGCTGTCGTCGCCGATGAAGAAGTAGCGCGGCGGCTCGCCGCCCTCGACCACGGCCAGCAGCGGCGCGCGGTCCACGCGCTGCAGCAGGCGCAGGTCCAGGCCGGCCGCTTCGCTGGCGGCCCACAGCGCGTCGCCAAAACGGTCGCGGCTGATCGCGCCGGCAAATGCCGTCGGCTCGCCCAGCACCGCCAGCGCACGCGCCACGTTCCAGGTCGAGCCGCCCACGCGGCTGACCCAGCGTTCGTCGCCCTGGTGGATCATGTCGGTCAGCGCCTCGCCGGCGCACAGCATGAACGGCGCATCAACCATGACGGTTTCCTTTCATCGCGGCGACGATGTCGTAGACGGCGCCCATCGTGTGGTAATCGACCTTGCCGGCCGGGCTTTTCTCGTCACTGAGCTTGCGGTTCTCGCGGTCCAGGATGCGGTACCAGGCGCCGTGCTCGTGGTCGACGAAGTGGCTCCAGCTGTATTGCCACAGTCGTTCGTACCAGGTCCAGTAGGCGTCGTTGCCGGTGCGCGTGGCCAAGAGCGCCGCGGCGGCGGCGCTTTCGGCCTGCACCCAGAAGTACTTGTGGCTGTCGCAGACGGTCAGGTCAGGCGCGAGCGAATAGGCCACGCCGCCGAACTCGTTGTCCCAGCCCTTCTCCACCGCGACCTTGAACAGGCGCTCGGCGGTCGGCAGCAGCCAGCTCAGGTCATCCGTCAGAACGCCCGGGGCGCGCGCTTCGAGCTGCACGAGCAGCTTGGCCCATTCGGTGAAATGGCCGGGCTGGTAGCCCCACGGGCGGAACAGGTTTTCCGGGTCGTCGATGTTGAACTTCCAGTCTGGCTGCCACTGTTCGTCGTAGTGTTCCCAGATCAGGCCACCGCAGCGCGCGGCCTGGCGCTGCGTGATGTTGCTGGCCACCAGATAGGCGCGCTCGAGGTAGCGTGCTTCGCCCGTCGCTTGATGCGCCGCCAGCAGTGCTTCAACCGCATGCATGTTGGCGTTCTGGCCGCGGTAGGTCGACAGCGTGCTCCAATCGTGGCTCGCCTCGTCGGCGTACAGGCCATCGGCCGCATTCCAGAAACGCGCTTCCATCAGGTCGAACGTCTCGCCGATCCAGGCGCGCGTCTCTTCCAGCCCCGCCATCGTCGCATGCGAATACGCCAGCAGCACGAAGGCCTGGCCATAGGCATGCTGGGTGCCGTCTTCGACCTCGCGCCCGTCCAGCATCCACGCGTAGCCGCTGCCGTCCGGTGCGCGGTGCGCATCGCGCAGGAAGCGCACCGCATGCTGCAGGCCGTCCAGGTAGGCTGCGTCGCCAAACTGACGGTACGCCATCGCGTAGGTGAACACGAAGCGCGTGCTGCTTACCAGGTGGCGGTGGCGCGGGTCGTAGACGGCGCCGTCATCCTTGAAATAGTGGAACATGCCGCCGGCGGGATCGATCGCGCGCGGGTGGTAGAAACGCATCGTGTGGCGTGCGTGGTCGAGCAGCTGGTCCGGGCTGCGAAAGTTCGGGAACGTGGTCATGGTGGGGGCTGGTGGTTGTACGCTAGTCGTCGTAGCTGCTCTCGCGCACGATCATCTCGACTGGCAGGGTTATCTGGGTGGCGTCCACGTCGCTCTGCTGGAAGCCGGGCTGTTGAGAGTTGGTTTGTTGAAGCTCGGGCTTGGCGAGCAGCGCATCGACGCCTGCGCGGCCCAGCGCTTCCTTGTCTACGCGCACGGTGCTCAGTGGCGGGATGGCGGCAGCCGCCGCGGCGATGTCGTCGAAGCCGACGATGGCGAGGTCGTAGGGAATCTTGAGCCCCTCGCCCAGGCAGTACTTCATCGCGACCAGCGCCGTGCTGTCGTTGTAGCAGAACAGCGCGTCGGGCCGCTTCGGCAGCGCCAGCAGGCTGCGCATCGCCTCGATCACGCCGTCGTCGCCCTCGCCCATGGTGGGCACGCTCACTTCGAGGTTTGGATCGGCATGCATCTTCGCGTCGAACAGCGCCTGGCGGAAACCGCGGTTGCGCTGCCCGATGCTGTAGTGGGCCAGGGACCCCGACAGCATCGCGATGCGCTTGCGCCCGACGCGCAGCAGGTGCTGCGTGGCGAGGTAGCCGCCGCTGATATTGTCCGGGTTGATCGACGTGAAACCGCGCCGGTGCATGTCGACCAGCACCATCGGCTTGCCGGTCTGCTGCAGGGCCGTGAGGATTTCCGGCTCAAAAAAGCCGGCGCACAGGATCGCGTCAGGCTGGTGCAGGCGGATCTGCTCCAGTACGGGCTCGGCCGGCCCGACGACGATCAGCGACAGCGCGATCCCCTCGCGCCGGCACGCTTCCTCGGCCCCGTGCAGCACGGGCGTGAAGAAGGGGCTGGACGTGAGAGTGTTGTGCTGGCTGTGCAGCAGGAACGCGATGCGGCGGATCCGGCCTTTCTTGAGCAGCGAAAAGTCGTAACCCAGCCGCAGCGCGGCATCGCGCACGGCCGTACGCGTGGCCTCCGTCATGCCGCCCTGGTTCTTCAGCGCGCGCGAGACGGTGCCAATGGACAGCCCGGTGGCGCTGGCGATATGGCGCAGCGTGACCTGGCTCACGGGCGCGCCTCCGGCATACCGGGCATCGTGATCATGGACATGATCGGTCTCCAATCGTTGGTTTAATAAACGCCTCTGTGGGCGTTTTTTGCGTCGTCCGGATGGCATCCGGCGCGCGTTGTTCCAGTGCGTTTTATAACAGCCGCGCCTCCGGGGCGTCAACGCGGGCAGACTAAACTGCCCGTGTTTTAGCGCGTTTTAGTAAACAAGCAGCGCCCCAGAGTGCGGTGTGTTTACCGCGCCTCGAGCAGCTCCACTTCGGCCAGCTCGAATGCGGCACCCTGCGCAAAGCGCAAGCGGTACGCTTTGTACACGCCTGGCTTGGCGATGCCGAATGGCCGCAGCTGACGCTCCCAGGCAAAGACTTCGTTCTCGCGCGTGTCCAGCGCCACCCAGCCACCCTTGGCGTCCCGGCCCTCCAGCGTCCACGACACCTTGCCCAGCGGCGCCTTGCCGCCGGTGAGCGTGTAGTGGCTGATGCGGGCGCTCTTTGCCAGCGTGATACCGATGTTGGCTGCTGCCAGTACGTCCACCGCCGTTGCTGCATCGTCGTCGGTCAGCGACGCGGGCGCGCGCTTGCCGTCCAGTGTCAGCGTGGCGCCTTTGCTGCGGTCGATCAGGCCTGCGGGACGCTTGCCCGTTGGCGTCAGCGACGCCGGCAAGTCACCTGCCCCGGTGCCCCAGGTCGATGGCGTGCTGCCCATCGTGAATTCCAGCGTCGCGCCGCCAGCGATGTCGTCGTGGCGGATCCATGGTTTGGTCCATGGCTTGCCATTGACGGTGAGCGACTGCACGTAGACGTTCTCCGGGCTGTTGTTATGCGCGATCACGGACAGCGTGCGGCCGTTTTCCAGGCGCACGTCGGTGCGCGCGAACGCCGGCGAGCCGATCACGTATTCGGGTGACCCCATCCGCAGCGGATACAGGCCCATCATCGCGAAGGTGTACCAGGCCGACATCTCGCCATTGTCTTCGTCCCCCGCATAGCCCTGCCCGATCTCGCTGCCCAGGTACAGGCGCGCCAGGATGTCGCGCGTGATCTTCTGCGTCTTGGCAGGCTGGCCGGCGGCCGCATACATCCATGGGATGTGGTGCGACGGCTGGTTGCTGTGCGCGTACATCCCCATGCGCACGTCGCGCGCTTCCGTCATTTCGTGAATCACCTGGCGGTAGCTGCCCGAGAACGCTGCCTGCGCCGTCTCCGGCGTGGCGAAGAAGGTGTCGAGCCGCTTGCCCAGCGCCGCGCGCCCGCCCATCAGGCCCGCCAGTCCTTCGACGTCGTGCGGCACGGTGAACGCGAAGTTCCAGGCATTGGCTTCGGTGTAGTCGCCACCCCAGCGGCGCGGGTCGAACGCCTTGGCCGGCTCGCGCCACGCGCCCTTGGCGTCACGGCCGCGGAAGAACCCCGTGGCCGGGTCGTACAAATGGATGTAATCGGTGGCGCGCGCGCCGAAGTAGGCGGCTTCTTCGCGGTAGCGGCGGCCACGCGCCGTGTCACCCTCCCCGCCGGCCAGCGCGGTCGCCATCTGCGCCAGGCCGAAGTCGTTCAGTGCGCCTTCGAGCGTCCACGACATGCCTTCATGGACCGACGCATCGGCATAGCCGCGGTACATCGACTTGCCCGGGCCCTTGCGCCCGACGTTCGACACGGGCGGCACCACCGTCGCATTCTTCAGCGCCGCCTCATAGGCCTGGTGCGCATCGAAGCCGCGCACGCCCTTGAGCCAGGCGTCGGCGAAAGCGACGTCGGAACTGGTGCCGACCATCAGGTCAGCGTAGCCGGGCGACGACCAGCGTGCCACCCAGCCGCCGTCGCGGTACTGCTGCAGGAAGCCATCGACCATCTCGCCGGCGCGGGTTGGCGCCAGTAGCGCGTAAGCGGGCCAGGTGGTGCGGAAGGTGTCCCAGAAGCCGTTATTGACATACACCTTGCCAGCAACGACCGGTGCAGAGGTCTTGTCGTCGTCGCCCCCGGTCTTGGCCTGCGACCAGCCGCTCTGGTCGGCGTGGCGCCAGTCGGGTTGCTGCGCGCTGCCGACGTTTTCGTGGCCGACGTTCGGGTACAGGAACAGGCGGTACAGGTTCGAGTAGACCGTGGTCAGCTGGTCGTCGCTGGCGCCATCGACCTTCACCCGGCCCAGTTCCTTGTCCCACGCCGCCTGCGCGCGATCGCGCACGGTGTCGAAGCCGGCGTCGCCGATTTCCAGCGCGAGATTCTTTTGCGCCTGCTCGACCGAGATCAGCGAGGTGGCGATACGCATGCTCACTTCGCCGCCGTCGGCCTTGAACTTGATGTAGCCGGTCGGACGGCCCGTCTCAAGGGGGCCGCTGGCCTGCCAGCGCTGGTCGAAGCGGGCGAACACGAACATGCGCGTCGCGCCGTTCGACAGGCCGCTGCGCGTGTCGGTGTAGCCGCGCAGCGTCTGCGTGGCTGCATCCAGACGCAGGCCGCCGCGTGCATCGACGTTATCGAACAGCAGGTTGGCGTCGCCCCCTTGCGGGAAGCGGAAGCGGAAGATCGCCGCCCGCTCGCTTGGCGCAATCTCGGCGCGGATGCCGTTGTCGAAATCCACGCGATACGTGTGCGCACGCGCCACTTCGTTCTCGTGCGAGAACGACAGCGCGCGACGCTTGCGGTCGGGATCGGGTTGACCCATCGCGTTCGACGGCATGATCTGGAAGGTTTGGCGGTCGCCCATCCAGGGGCTGGGCTGGTGGCTCAGCGACAGCGCTTGCAGGCGCGGGCGGTTGTTTTCGTCGTTCTGCTCGTTCCAGCGATACAGCCAGCTCAGGGTGCTGGCGTCGGTGGCGGGCGTCCAGAAGTTGAAACCGTGCGGCATCGCCGTGGCCGGGATATTGTTCCCGCGCGAGAAGGTGCCGTTGGCCTGGGTGCCGCGCGTGGTCAGCACGTGATCCGTTGGACGCTTGGCTTCGGCGCGGGTCTGCTCCCCGATGACGATGTCATCGAGCCAGCCGCTGGCGCCGGCAGCCGCGCTGGGTTGCAGCGCCAGCTCGATCGATTTGATGCGGCGGCCCGCCAGGCTGCCCAGGCGCACCGACTTGTGCGCCCACTGCTGCGGATACAGGGTATTCGACCTGGCCTGCGCCGCTGCGTCGATGCGCACCCCGTGGTTGTCGCGCAGGTCCAGGCTCGAAATGCGGCGGCCATCATCCAGCACCACGTCCAGCGCCACGCCGGTGGACGTGGCGATGTCGCCGTCGACGATCTCGGGCAGCACCTTCCACGACAGGACCGTGTCGGCCTTGATCGCCAGATCGACCGCGAACAGCGGCAAGCGTCCGCCCTTGCCGTCCGCGCGATATTGCAGCGCGCGCAGGCCCGTGTAGCCGGTCTTCGCCTTGGCCGCATACGGTTTGTCAGGGCCACTGCCCGGCGTGACACGGATGCCTTCGCCCGTGCCGATGGCAGGAAGGGGTTCGTTTGCTTCGAACGACGTGGCAAAACCGTTCGCAGTGCGGGGTTCGGCGGCATTGGCCATGCTGGCCAGCAGCATGGCCACGGCGGCGCCGATGGTGTGGGTCTTGTTCATGGGGTGATCTTCCAGGAAGTTGGGTTGGTCGCGCGCATGGCATCACGCAGCGAACGGACATGGAGGGCGGCGCGCAGCACGCTGTCGCTGGCTGTGGACGTCACGCGTACGGTGACTGGTTCGCCCGGCAGCACGGTCAGGGCATTGTCGTGGAACTGCGCATCGACGTCGCCGGCATCGAGCCAGACGCCGCGCGCCAGTGTCGCTGCCGTGATCTCGATGCGGTAGCCGTTACCATCGCGGTGCACGGTCGTCTGCAGGCCAGGGTCGCGCCAGGCGACGTCCTTTGCCGGAACGAAGTAGACGACGCCGGTCGATGCCGGCTCGCCCTCCACCTGCAGCGTGAATACGGCGACGGTCGATGCCGGATCGGCGCCGGCCAGCAGGTCGGCGTCAGCATACGCACCCGTGTCGCGCGCCGACAGCGGCGCAATGTTAATGGTCTGGCTTGTGTCACGCAGCACGGCGCCGTCCAGCGACATCACGCGCGTGCGCAAGGTCCCCTGCACGGCGTGCGTGCGGTCGTTCAGCAGGCTGACGCGTGTGGCGCCGCGGGCGTCGCGCAGTGCCGCGACGGCCACCGGTGCAAAGAAGCGACGCGCATGAAACTGCAGCGCCTTTGGCCGGCCGAACCAGTCGATGCTCGACCAGGACGCGCCCGGCCACACATCGTTGAGCTGCCAGTACAGCGAGCCCATCGTGTGAGGCCGGCTGCGGCGATGGTGCAGCGCGGCCAGCTCGATGCCGTCGGCCTGCATCACCTGGCTCAGGTAGGCAAACGCAGGAAAATCGACCGGCTCGCCAAACTGCTCCCGCACATACTTCATCAGGCGCTCATTGCCCTTGCCGGCCATGAATTTCTGGTGCGCTTCGATGACCGGCGTGGCCACGCCCTGCTCGGTGCGCGTCGCGAACGCGTCGATCGTGCGCTGCACGGGCCAGGCCTGCAGCCCGTACTCGGACATGAAGCGCGGCGTGATGTCGAGGTAATTGGAGACCGGATGCGCCGGATTGCCCCACACTTCCCAGTAGTGCATGTCGCCACTGCCGGGCGTGTTGGCCGCCTCCTGCAAATCGTTGCCGGGCGAGCTCGACCAGTAGCCGATGCCGCCGCCCTCTTCGGCGACCACGCGGCGCAGGTCGACGCCGAACAGCGCGACATACCCGTCCCAGACCTGGCTGGCAAACACGGGATCGGCACGCTCGAGCGTCTTGCGGTGGCCCCAGTTTTTCCAGGCGATCTCCTGCTCGTTATTGCCGCACCAGAGCACGACGCTCGGGCGGTTGCGCAGGCGTCGCACCTGGTCGCGTGCCTCGTGGACGACATTCGCGCGAAACGCCGGATCGTACGCCGGCTGCATCCCGCCGCCGAACATGAAATCCTGCCAGACCATCAGGCCCAGCTCATCGGCGAGGTCGTAGAAATCTTCGTCTTCGTAATAGCCGCCGCCCCAGCTGCGCAGCATGTTCATATTGGCGTCGGCCGCCGATTGCAGCACGCGCCGCAATTGCTCGCGGCGCACGCGCGGCTGGAACATGTCGAACGGGATCGTGTTGGCGCCCTTGGCGAACACGGGAATGCCATTGATGACGAAGTAGAAGCCCTGGCCGGCGGCGTCGCGGTCGCGCCGCAGTTCGACGCTGCGCAGGCCCGTGCGCGCAGTGTGCGTGGTAAGCATGTTGTTGCCATTGCTGATGTCGAGCTGGTAGCGGTACAGCGGCTGCTTGCCGTAGCCGTTCGGGAACCAACGCTGCGGATCGTCGATCCGCACCGGCATTTCAATGAGGTTGGCGCCGGCGCGCAGGTCAATCTGCTTCGTGGCGGCGAGCGTGCGCTGGCCGCCGGGCGCCGTTTGCCACAGGCGCAGCGTGAAGCGCCCGGCGCGCACCGCGTCGAGCGACGCGATGGCGGCAACATCGGCGCGCGTGGCGTCGACGCGGTCCTGGCGTAGCTGCAGGTCCTCGATGCGCACCGCATCCCAGCTGTGCAGCACGACGGGTTTGCCGATGCCTGCGGTGACGTAGCGCGGGCCCCAGTCCCAGCCATAGTGATAGCCGGGTTTGCGCACGAAATTCGCGCTCATTACGTCTTTCGGTTCATCGCCATATGGCGACGCGTAATTGCCGGCGATCTTGTGCGGCATCGCGGCGACCTGCGGCAGCATCGTGTTGATCGGCGAACGGAAGACGATGCGCAGGATGTTGCCGTGTTCCCGCAGGCGGCCTGCCACCGGCACGCGCCAGGTGCGAAACGCATTGTTCGCATCGAGCAGTTTGACGCCGTTGAGCCAGACTTCGGCAAAGGTATCGAGCCCGGCGAATACCAGCTCGCTGCGCGCGCGTTGCAGCACGGCGCGCGGCACGTCGAAGGCGGTGCGGTATTCCCAGTCGGCCAGGCCGATCCACTGCAGGCCCGCTTCGGGCGCGCCGACATACGGATCGGGAATCAGGCCGTGGGCCAGCAAGTCGGTGTGCACGGTGCCCGGCACCGTGGCGGCGCGCCATGGCATGAGGTCGGGATGCGCCGCTTCGCGTGCGTCGCCCGGCAACAGGTGGAAGCGCCAGCCCCCGTCGATGACGAGCTTGTCGGATGGGTTGGCCAGGGCGAGGCCTGCGCAAAAGAAAAGAAGCAGGCCGGCGCACAGCGCGCGCCAGCCGCCGCCGGCCGTCGAGATCGTGTTGATCCGGTCGTTCATGGCGTGATCCTGGAAAAGAGACACTGTCCTGCGTTCAAACCAACCTGATTGTGTGGCGAACCCGGGGTTCGTTGGACGCGTGGACGGGGAACCCGTCCACCCTACGTGTGCGGCAAATCCCGGGTTCGTTGGACGCGTGTGGCAAACCCCGGGGTCGTTGGACGCGTGTGACAAACCCGGGGTTCGTTCGACGCGTGTCCTGCAGGCGGTAGGGTGGACGGCTACGCCGTCCACGCGTTCAACCCAACCTGATTGTGAGGCAATCCGGGGTCCGTTGAACGCGTGACCCCGGCGAGCATCGATACGGACTAGAACTTGTAGTTCAGGCCCATATACGCCACACGGCCGGCGTAGTTGTTGCTGTAGAAGCGCGACTTGGTGTCGTTGCCCAGGTACGAGTGCGACTCTTCCTCGGTGGCGTTCAGCACCGATGCGGTCAGGCTCAGCTGCGGCGTGAAGTTGTACGACGCGTTCAGGTCGACCTGGCTGTACGGCGCCTCATACACGTTCAAGCCGTTCATCAGGCCGTTGACCACCAGGCCGCGGCGGTTATACGACGCGCGCAGCATGAGCCGGTCGGTCGAGTAGAACACCGTCACGTTGGCCTGGTTCTTGGCGCTGCCCACGAGCGGCGAGGTGCCGATCTCGGTGCCGTCGGCCAGCGTGATCGCGGCCTGGTTGGTCTTGTTGTACGTGTAGTTGACCTGGAAGCCGATGCCGTTGTCGAACGTGTGCTGGCCGTACAACTCGATGCCTTTCGACACCGCGTTGCGCCCGCCGGCACTGGTCGCGTAGTTCTGCACCGCGATCGCCTCGCCACCGAGGTTCAGGTTGACGTCACGCACGACCGGCACCGCGAAGTTCTTGACGTTCTTGCGGAAGATGCCTGCGCCGAGCACCGAGCCGCGGTGGAAGTACCACTCCAGGCCCAGGTCGTACTGCGTGGCCTGGTATGGCTCCAGATCCTTGTTGCTGCCCGAACCGAACCAGCCCTGGCGGTCGCCCCCGCCGATCAGGCGGCGATCGTTGACGTATTCCTGGCTGTAGTTGCTCAGGGCGCCCGGCGCGCCGATATCGTTGTAGCTCGGGCGTGCCACGACTTTCGAAGCGGCGCCGCGCAGCAGCAGCGTGTCGGTCAGGTCATACGCAACGTTCAGGCTTGGCAGCACGTCGGTGTAGGTGCGGTCGAGCGAACTGACCACATAGGTCGACACGTGGCCGGTGGCCGGATTGGTTTCGCTGTCCGGCACGACCGTGAAGCCACTCGTGCAACCCGAGCCGGCAGGCGCGCCAGCGGCTGGCAAGCCACCGGCCAGGCATGGCGCCGGCGTGCCGTCAGGACCGTCGAAGAAGTAGTCGTTGTAGTAGTCGACCTTGTCGGTCGAATCGGCATGCTGGCGGGTGCGCACGACGCGCACACCCAGGTTGCCACGCAGGCGGTCGGTCTTGAAATTGCCCTGCAAGTACATCGACGTGATCTTTTCATCCACGTTGTAGATGAAGTTTTCTTCGTTGCGGGTCTGCATCTCGCCATACGTCTGGTTCAGGTACGAGATATAGGCTGGATAGTTGATGCCGGGGAAAGCGCTGGCTTTCAGGCCGCCCGTCAGGTTGCCCAGCGATTCGTCGTACAAAAATTCAGGACGGAACTGGTTGGCCGATGCGTCGCAGCCGTTCTGGTAGCGGCTGTCGTAGTCGGCCGGGTTCGCGCCCTTGCAGACCCAGTAGTTGTTGCCGGTGCTGCGGCTGGTGCCACCATCGCGGTACTTGGCGCCGAACTGGACAGAGTCCAGCCAGTTGCTGTCGGCGTGCCAGGTCAGGTCGGCCTGTGCGTAGTTCTGCTCGGTGCTATTGCGGGTCCAGGACGACGAGGTCGAGCCCAGGTCGATCTCGCCGATGCCGTTGCGCAGGTTCTGCATCAGTTCCGGCGCAAACGTCATCGTTGGCTTGCCGCTCACATCCCACGACGTGGCCGTGTTACCGAGCGACCAGCTGCCGTCGGCATTCTGGCGGCGCGGCTTGATCGGCATGCCGAATTGCAGTTCCGGGCCGCCCTCGGCCCAGGTGCGGCCAGCCTTGAAGGTGGCGTCGACGGACTCGCCCTTCCATTCGACTTCGAAGTCGGCCGTCTGCGACAGCGCCTTCTCGCGGCTGTAGCCGCCGGCGATCTGCGGGGTCGGGATCGTGCAATCGTCCGGGCCGAAGCCGCCGGTGTTGGTCAAGCCGGCAGCGCCAGCCTGCGCGCTGTTGCAGTAGTACGCCTTGCCCGGGCGCGCGCTGTACTGCGCGCCGGTGACGACGGTGCCGCTCGGGTCGAACGTGAGGCCGTCGAGCAGGCGCCCGCCCGGCCAGTTGCCATCGCCGTCGTAGCGCGCGATATTCCATTCCGGGACCTTCAGCTGGTTCAGCTGCGAATTCTGCTGCAGGTCGAAGCGGAAGTAGTTGGCCGTCATGTTCAGGTTGCGCAGCGGCTTGAACTGCAGCGTGACCTGCCCGCCCTTGCGCTCGCGCTCGGTGGTGCGCACATCCAGCGCGACCGCGGTCGGCATCGCGAACTTGGTGTAGTACTTGCCCGACTGATCGTAGAAGCCCGACTGGCCCCACCAGAACGAATTGAGTTTCGATGGCTGGCCATCGGCGCCCACCGGCGGCTGCGCCTTGTAGTCGTCGGCATACCATTGCCAGTTTTCGGTGCTCGCGCCCATCGTGCGCGTGGTGCGCTTTTGCTGGGTGTAGCCGACCAGCACGCCGAAGCGGTTGCTCTCGTCGTGCCACGCGTACTGGCCGGAGAACTGCGGGTCAGTCTTCTTGGTGGTATCGGCCCAGGTGCCTTCGGCGTTGACGAAGCCTGTGCCCGACTTGACGTCGAGCGGCCGGCGCGTGCGCAGGATCACCGTGCCGCCGATGCCGCCTTCGTCGAAGCGCGCTTCGGACGTCTTGTACAGCTCGGCGCTGGCCAGCATGTTCGACGGCATCAGCATGTAGTTGAACGAGCGCGACGGATCGCCATTCGATTCGGCAGTGGCGACGTAGTTGCCGTTCAGCTGGGTCAGGGTCAGGTCGGACGACAGGCCGCGCACGCTGACGTTCTTGCCTTCGCCGCCACTGCGGGTGACGACCACACCTGGCACGCGCTGGAGCGCATCGGCCACGTTCTTGTCCGGGAATTTGCCCACGTCTTCGGCGGTCACCACCTCGACGATGGAATTGGCTTCACGCTTCTGGTCGAGGCTTTTCTCGATGGAGTAGCGGAAGCCCGTCACCACCACCGTCGACGGGCTGGCAGCGGCAGGCTGGTCGGCGGACGGCGCCTCGGTGGCTGCAGTTGCAACTGCGGTTGCGGCCGGGACCGTTTGGGTTGCGCCTGGCTGTGCGGCCGGCGGCTGGGCCGGCTGGTCGGCCGGCATGGTCTGGGCGTGAACGGTCGACAGCGACAGCAGCGCGAGGCTGACGGCCATGGCGATGGGCGTGACGCTGCAGCGCTGCCGTGAAGCGCGGTGGGTGTGTGAATGCATGTGTGTCTCCTGGTCGTGCCCTGTATGGGCTATCTTTTATGGCGGCAGCTGGTTTCGGCGGCCGTCAACCGGCAGCCTTTGCGCATCGCAACGTGAAGCGTCCCGATGTCATCGCCAGCGCGACACGTTCTCAAGGTGTCGCCTGCCAGCCTGTCGCAGATTTACTAAACGGCGGGCATCTCGTCTGCATATCGCAGGGGTCGTGCAAACCGGTACCGCAAATTTATACAAGTAGTGTGTGAAGCCTCAACAAACTTTGGCGGTTTGCGTGAAGTTTAGTGCCGTTTAGTAAACGACGAGTGCACAATTTGCTTCCAGGAATTTTTCATGGCGTGCACACGCCCTCGGGCATCTCCATGATTTCTCCACATTGTGGGCGCAGGATGTGTTTCATGCCCACCAAGGAGAACACCATGAACCGCATCATCCGATCCAGCCTGGCCCTCGGCCTTGCCATCACCCTGCCGCTGTCGGCCAGCCTGGCGCACGCCGCCGAACAACCCGACTGCCGTGGCGCCAGCAGCAAATGCGCGCCGCCACCACCGCCGCCGCCTGCGCCACCGGCACCGCCAGTGGGTGCAATGGCACCAGTGGCGCCGCCGGCACCGCCGCTTGGCGCGCCGCCGCCGCCACCACCACCAGCACGGGGTGCTCGCGCCCTGAAGGACATGCCGGTACCACCAGCGCCACCGGCGCATGCCAAACGGATCGCACCGCCGCCGCCACCACCGCCAGTCGCCGGGATGCCCGACGCTCCGGCGCCCACACCGGCTGATGGACCTGCCGTCAAACCGGTAGCAAGGTAACCGGACGCACCGCAGCATGCGACTTGACCGATGTTATGTTGCGGTGCAAAATAGCTGGCTATGACCGTATTGTCCCTCCCCGCCACCCAGCTCCGCCGCGCCCAACGTGCTCACAGCACGCGTCGCGTTATGCGGCTGGCCGCGGCATCCTTCCCGGGATGCGGACTGCCACGTGGTTATTTCTGCTCAGTAACACCCCCGTAATACCCCTTCCCCCATTGCACGACCATGCACCGCCGTCATCACGACGCCGGTGCGTTGTCGTTCGTCTTGCTGCGCCCTGCTTCGTGCATGGCGCTCCCATTTCTTGCACTCGGCTGTTACAGCCCGGGAAGGTATCCTCATGGTATTTCAACACATCCGCCACGACTGGTTCTCCAACGTCCGTGGCGACCTGCTTGCAGGTATCGTCGTCGCTCTCGCCCTCATCCCCGAGGCCATCGCGTTTTCCATCATTGCCGGCGTCGACCCGAAGGTCGGCCTGTATGCGTCGTTCTCGATCGCGACACTGATCGCCTTTTTCGGCGGGCGGCCGGGCATGATTTCCGCTGCCACCGGCGCCATGGCGCTGATCATGGTCTCGCTCGTCAAGGAGCACGGCCTCGATTACCTGCTGGCCGCCACCATCCTGACCGGCGTGCTGCAGATCATCGCCGGCTGGATCAAGCTCGGCCGGCTGATGCGCTTCGTCTCGCGCTCGGTGATCACGGGCTTCGTCAACGCCCTGGCGATCCTGATTTTCCTCGCGCAGTTACCTGAACTGACGAACGTCACGTGGCACGTGTACGCTGTCACCGCGGCCGCGCTGGCCATCATCTACGGCTTGCCGTACCTGACGCGCGCCGTGCCGTCGCCGCTGGTCGCGATTGTCGTGATGACCGGCGCGTCCATCGCGCTGGGCCTGGACATCCGCACCGTCGGCGACATGGGCGAGCTGCCGGACAGCCTGCCGTCGTTCCTGATCCCGAACGTGCCGTTCAATCTCGAGACCCTGCAGATCATCTTGCCGTACTCGGCCACGCTGATGCTCGTGGGCCTGCTCGAATCGCTGATGACCGCCACGATCGTCGACGACCTGACCGATACCCGCAGCGACAAGAACCGTGAATGTGTCGGCCAGGGCATCGCCAACATTGCCACCGGCTTCATCGGCGGCATGGCCGGCTGCGCGATGATTGGCCAATCGGTGATCAACATCAAGTCTGGCGGACGCACCCGCCTGTCGACACTGATGGCGGGCGTCGTGCTGCTGCTCATGGTCGTGTTCCTGGGCGACTGGGTGCGCCAGATCCCGATGGCGGCGCTGGTCGCCGTGATGATCATGGTGGCCATTGGCACGTTCAGCTGGAGTTCGATCAGCAACCTGCGCGCGCATCCGACCAGCTCCAGCATCGTCATGCTCGCCACCGTCGTCGTCACCGTGGCCACGCACGACCTGGCCAAGGGCGTGCTGGCCGGCGTGCTGCTGTCGGGCGTGTTCTTTGCGCAGAAGGTCAGCCGGATGCTCGGCGTCACCTCGCGCGTCGAGGCTGACAAGGACGGCGGCGAAGTCCGCCACTACCTGGTCAGTGGCCATGTGTTCTTCGTGTCGTCCGACCAGCTCGTCCATGCGTTCGACTACAGCCCGACGCGCGCGACCGTGCACATCGACCTGAGCGATGCGCATTTCTGGGACATCACCGCCATCGGCGCGCTCGACAAGGTCGTGCTGAAACTGCGCCGGGCCGGTGCGCAGGTGATCGTGCATGGCTTGAACGAGGCCAGCGCCACCTTGATGACCCGGTTTGCCATCCACGACAAGGACGGCGCTGAAGACATGCTGGCCGGGCACTAATCGGCGTGTGGCGCAGACGGGCGTCATGATGTTGGCAGATTGATTACAATCAGCGCCTATTTCATGCCTCTGGAGGCGCCATGTTCGACTTCGATCTACCCTGGTGGGAGCTGATCGCGCGCGGCGCGATCGTCTACTGCGCCCTGCTCGCCATGATGCGCATTGCAGGCCGCCGTACGGTCGGGCAATTCACGCCGTTCGACCTGCTGGTGGTAATGCTGCTGTCCGAATCCGTGTCCAATTCGATGACCGGTGGCGACGAATCACTGCTCGGCGGGCTGGTCATCGCTGCGACGCTCGTGGCGCTGACCGTGCTGATTGCTTTCCTGACATCGCGCAGCCGCAAGTTCGAGGCGTTCGTCGAGGGCAGTCCCGTATTGATTGGCCGCGATGGCGTGTTCTTCAAGGATGTGATGAAAAGTTGCCGTTTGTCGCAGGACGATGTCGAAGAAGCGCTGCGCGGCGCCGACTGCCCGCGTCCGAAGATGAAGTGCGCGTTCCTCGAGGTAAACGGCTCCATCAGTATCATGCAGAATCCGCAGTAGATCAGCTTTCTGCGGCGCGCTCCGCCAGCAGCTGCCCCCAGGCGGGAATCGCGGCGCGCCAGAATGCCTCGATCGAATCTGGCGCTGGCCCGTCGAGCACAAGCCCCAGAAACGCCGCAGTCTCCATCAGCACGCTGATTGCGGCAGGCGCATCGCCTGCCGTGACGGCAAGTGCGCCCGTCTGCTTCGACAATTTTTCCCCATTACTGTTGCGAACCACCGGCACGTGCAGGTAGCGCGGCGTCGGTGCACCGAGCAGCCGCTGCAGATGGATCTGGCGTGGCGTCGAGTCGAGCAGATCTGCGCCGCGCACGATGTCGGTCACGCCCTGCTCGATATCATCCACCACGACGGCCAGTTGATAGGCCCAGAAACCGTCCGCGCGTTTCAGCACGAAGTCGCCGGCATCACGGGCCAGATGCTGCGTGACGGAGCCGGCAAAACGGTCAACAAAGGTGATGGTATCCTCGCCCGCCACCGGCACGCGTACGCGCAGGCTGCGCATCGTGCGGCCCGGGCCGAGGCCATGGCGGCAGGTGCCGGGATAGATGGCGCTGCCGTCAGGCGCCACGCCGATGCGTGAATCGGCGATTTCGCGCCGGTTGCAGCCGCACGGATACGTATCGTGCCCGATGCGCGCGGCAGCGGCTTCATACAAATGTTTGCGCCGGCTTTGCCAGACGATCTCGCCATCGTGCGCCATCCCCAGCGCGGCCAGCAATTGCAGGATGCCTTCGGCCGCGCCAGGCACGCTGCGGCCTTCGTCGATGTCTTCGATGCGGATCAGCCAGGTGCCCCTGTGCCATCGCGCATCGAGGTAGCT
This sequence comes from Massilia aurea, assembly GCF_024753205.1. Lineage (GTDB taxonomy): Bacteria > Pseudomonadota > Gammaproteobacteria > Burkholderiales > Burkholderiaceae_D > Telluria > Telluria aurea. The sequence continues at coordinate 1,299,999 of NZ_JANUGZ010000001.1, forward strand.
GGCCATGGCCGCGACCAGCGAACCGGCATGCAGCGGCCCGGAAGGCGACGGCGCAAAGCGGCCGATGTAAGGATTGCTCACTGCCGGCTGCTTATTTCTTCGGTTGCTTTTCGTGTCCAGCGATAATGCCGGCGACCTGGCCGTTGACGGCATTGGGCACTGCCATCGAGAGCTGGTAGTGGACAATCTCGAAGCCCGACTTGGTCTTGCGCAGCACGCCACTGGCCATCGCCGGCCCCATGTTCTTCGTATCGAGCAGCTCGTCGAACCAGATCAGCGATTTGTCAGCCGACGCATAGACATTGCGGCGCGTGGCCTTGAAGGTCCAGGCCGACTTGGCATCAAAATATTTCTTCGCCCACGCCTTGAAGGCGTCGCGCGTCCACAGCTCGGTGCGGTCGGTGCCGATATACACGCCATCCCTGGCGATCTTGTCGAAGTACGCCGTGCGTGCGTTGGCGGCATCATCGTGCCAGCCGTCGACGAAGGCGTTGACTTCGCGCGTGAGGGTGGGATCGGTGGCGGCGTGCGCGGCGCCGCCCAGGCCCAGCGACAAGGAAAGGCACAGGAAGCAGGCGGCGAAAAAGCGTTGCATGGTGGTTCCCTCGATGACGATCATGAGGAAAACATTCTACACATGCACGCGACAGGCCGTGGCACTACCGCTTCGCCGGTTCGGGTTGATGCTCGATGCCGAGCACCGTGGCCTCATGCGGGCCGTCCGGCTGCTGCCACGACATCCGCCCGCCCACGCGAACACCCAGGAGCGCCATGCCGGCCGGCGTGAGCACCGATAAGCGTTCGGCGGTGTCCTGCATATCGTTGGGGTAACTCAGCGTCATCGTTTCTTCTTCGCTGGCGCCGGCCACACGAAAGCGCACGCGCGAATTCATGGTCACGACATCGAGCGGCATCTCCCACGGCTCGACCAGTTGCGCATGTTCGAGTTCACCCAGCAGCGCGTCGCGCGCCCTGGCCTGCGCTGGCGAAAGCCGGTCGAGTACACGCTCGAGGCGCTCGAGGTCCAGCCACGAAACAACCATTGAATCACTCATTTCAGTCTCCAGGATCAGCATTGAAAGAGCCGGCTTGCCGCTACGATGGCGGCGCCTGGCTGCGGCGTTACGAACTGATGCCGCAAGCCGCTCGGCCATGGGCTGCGCGGAGTAATCCCAGCCGCGCCAGCGTGCGTGCACCAAGGGATTCGCCTGATCGGGAAAACGTGTGATGTTTCATAGTGGCAATTTATACTGATGAGCTCAGTATAGACCTCTTCAGCAGCAACGCCAGGGGTCGGCCAACGAATATTTTCGCTGCATGTGCCCATGAAAAAAGCGGGCCGCAGCCCGCTTTTTTAGCAATCGAACGGGCGAATTAACGCTTGTCGATTTCCGGCACGTCACGCGCCGGCGAGCCGACGAACAGCTGACGTGGACGGCCAATCTTCTGCTCTGGATCGGCGATCATTTCGTTCCACTGCGCGATCCAGCCGATGGTACGGGCCATCGCGAAGATGCCGGTGAACATGGTGACCGGGATACCCAGTGCCGATTGCACGATGCCCGAGTAGAAGTCGACGTTCGGATACAGCTTGCGCGACACGAAGTATTCGTCTTCGAGGGCGATGCGCTCCAGTTCCATGGCCAGCTTGAACAGCGGGTCGTCCTGCAGGCCCAGTTCTTCCAGCACTTCGTGGCAGGTTTCGCGCATCAGCTTGGCACGCGGGTCGAAGTTCTTGTACACGCGGTGACCGAAGCCCATCAGCTTGACGCCCGAGTTCTTGTCCTTGACCTTCTCGATGAAGGCCGGGATGTTCTCGACGCTGCCGATTTCCTTCAGCATGTTCAGAGCTGCTTCGTTCGCGCCGCCGTGGGCAGGGCCCCACAGGCAGGCGATACCGGCTGCGATACACGCGAACGGGTTGGCGCCCGACGAACCGGCCAGACGGACGGTCGAGGTCGATGCGTTCTGCTCGTGGTCCGCGTGCAGGATCAGGATGCGGTCCAGGGCGCGTACCAGCACGTCGTTGACCTTGTACTCTTCGCACGGGTTGGCGAACATCATGTACATGAAGTTGGCGCTGTACGACAGGTCGTTGCGTGGGTACACGAACGGCTGGCCGACGTTGTACTTGTAGGCCATTGCGACCAGAGTCGGCAGCTTGGCGATCAGGCGGATTGCCGAGATTTCGCGCTGCTTGGCATCGTTGATGTCCAGCGAGTCGTGGTAGAACGACGCCAGCGCGCCGACCGTACCGACCAGCACCGACATCGGGTGCGCGTCACGGCGGAAGCCACGGAAGAAGAAGTTCATCTGCTCATGGATCATCGTGTGCTTGGTCACGGTGTCGGTGAACACTTCTTTTTGCTCTGCGTTTGGCAGTTCGCCGTTCAGCAGCAGGTAGCAGGTTTCCAGGAAGTCGCAGTTGACGGCCAGTTGCTCGATCGGGTAACCGCGGTACAGCAGCTCGCCCTTGTCACCGTCGATGTAGGTGATGCTCGAGTTACAGGCGGCGGTCGACATGAAGCCAGGATCGTACGTGAACTTGCCGGTCGCGCCGTACAGCTTGCGGATGTCGACGACGTCCGGGCCGATGGTGCCTTTGTAGATCGGCATGTCGATCGACGGGCTGCCGTCCGAGAACGACAGGGTGGCTTTGGTATCAGAGATGTTCATGGCACTTCCTTCTTGTGGGAGTGGGTCTACAAAATAAAACGAAACCGGGGGGCGTCGCGACGTGCCGCGTAGGCGAATCGGGTGCCCATAGTTCGCTTACGCTAGCCGCAGCTTCGCCAGCAAGGCGTGCACGTGCGGCAGGTCGAGCTCGCCGGAGGGCTCATTGCGCCCCAGCAGCAGGTCCAGCAACGGGTTGTCAGCCAGATCAAGCAGGCGCGTCAGCGCATCGACCTCGTCGTCGGTCAGTTCCTGTTCGTGCGCGTCGAGAAAGCGCGTCAGGATCAGATCGTTCTCGAGCAGGCCACGACGTGCACGCCAGCGCAGGCGCGAACGGTTGGCAGGATCGGCTTGATGTGTAATCACATTAAAATCCGTTGTTGGTTCGACATCATACTCCGGCTGCCGTGATTCGGCAGTACGGTACTTTTACGGTAATGCACACATTCGTCGAGCGCAACGCTCGACGCACGTCTGGACACCGGAACGCGTGCGACGCCTTTTGCGGCGCCGCACGCATTGCATCGCTTAAATTGCGCGACGCACCAGCAGTTCCTTGATCTTGCCAATCGCCTTGTTCGGATTGAGGCCCTTCGGGCACACATCCGTACAGTTCATGATCGAGTGGCAGCGGAACAGGCGGTACGGATCTTCCAGGTTGTCCAGGCGATCGTTGGTCGCTTCGTCGCGCGAGTCGGCGATGAAGCGGTACGCTTGCAGCAGGCCGGCAGGACCAACGAACTTGTCCGGGTTCCACCAGAACGATGGGCACGAAGTCGAGCAGCAGGCGCACAGGATGCACTCATACAGACCGTCGAGCTCTTCGCGCTCTTCAGGCGACTGCAAACGCTCTTTCTCAGGCCGGATCGACTCGTTGATCAGGTACGGCTTGACCGAGTGATACTGCTTGAAGAAGTTGGTCATGTCGACGATCAGGTCGCGCACCACCGGCAGACCTGGCAGAGGACGCAGCACGATTGGCTGGGTCAGCTCGTTCAGGTTGGTCGTGCAGGCCAGGCCGTTCTTGCCGTTGATGTTCATTGCGTCCGAACCGCACACGCCTTCACGGCACGAGCGGCGCAGCGCCAGCGAGTCATCGACATCGGCCTTGATGCGCTGCAGGACGTCCAGCAGCATCTTGTCGGTGTCTTGCAGCTCGACCGAAACGTCTTGCATGTAAGGCTTCGAATCCTTGTCCGGATCGTAGCGGTAAATCTTCAGTTGGACAGTGCGTGCCATGTTTTTACCTATCTCATCACGGCCGCCGGGCGACAATCGCCCGGTAGCCACAAAATATTTAGAAAGTGCGTGCTTTCGGCTTGAAGGTCTCGACCGTCAGCGGCTTTTGCACAACGCCCTTGTACTCGAGGCGGTTGCCTTCGGAGAAGAACAGCGTGTGCTTCATCCAGTTCGCGTCGTCACGGGTTTCGTAATCGCTGTGGGCGTGGGCGCCGCGCGATTCCTTGCGCGCCTGGGCCGACACGATGGTCGCTTTCGCGGTCTCGATCAGGTTATCCAGCTCGAGCGCTTCGACGCGGGCCGTGTTGAACACCTTCGACTTGTCCTTGAACGACACGTTCTTGCGACGCTCGTCGAGCACCATGATTTCCTTGACGCCCTGCGTGAGCAGCTGGTCGGTACGGAACACGCCGCAGTACTTCTGCATCGTGGCGCGGATATCGTTGGCGACGTGCTGCACTTTTTCGGTGCCGGTCGACGTTTCGAGGCGGTTCAGACGGTCCAGCGCGAAGTCGGCAGCATCAGCCGGCATCGGCTTGGCGACTTTCTTCTTCAGGTCGGATGCGACGACGTGATTGCCGGCTGCGCGGCCAAACACAATCAGGTCGAGCAGCGAGTTCGTGCCCAGGCGGTTCGCGCCGTGGACCGAGACGCAGGCGCATTCGCCGATCGCGTACAGACCATTGACGATTTTCTGGCCGCCCGTACCATCCGGTGCCACGACCTGACCATGGATATTGGTCGGGATGCCGCCCATCTGATAGTGAATCGTCGGCACGACAGGAATCGGTTCCTTGGTCGCATCGACGTTGGCGAACTTGTGGCCGATTTCGAGGATCGAAGGCAGACGCTTCTTGATGGTGTCGGCGCCGATGTGGCGCAGGTCCAGCAGCACGTGGTCCTTGTTCGGACCGCAGCCGCGGCCTTCTTTGATCTCTTGGTCCATCGAGCGCGACACGAAGTCGCGTGGCGCCAGATCCTTCAGCGTCGGCGCGTAGCGCTCCATGAAGCGTTCGCCGTTGCTGTTGATCAGGATACCGCCCTCGCCGCGCACGCCTTCGGTGATCAGGACGCCAGCGCCCGCCACACCGGTCGGGTGGAACTGCCAGAACTCCATGTCCTGCAGCGGCAGGCCGGCACGCGCCGCCATGCCCATGCCGTCACCGGTGTTGATGAAGGCATTGGTCGATGCAGCGAAGATACGGCCTGCGCCGCCGGTGGCGAAGATGGTGGTCTTCGCTTCCAGGATCATCACGTCGCCGGTTTCCATTTCCAGAGCCATCACGCCGACCACGTCGCCTTCGGCGTCGCGGATCACGTCCAGCGCCATCCATTCGACGAAGAAGTGGGTGCGGGCACGGACGTTACGCTGATACAGCGTGTGCAGTAGCGCGTGACCGGTACGGTCGGCTGCTGCGCAGGCGCGCTGGACCGGCTTTTCGCCGAAGTTGGCGGTGTGGCCGCCGAACGGACGCTGGTAAATGGTGCCATCCGGGTTACGGTCGAACGGCATGCCGAAGTGTTCCAGCTCGTACACGACCTTCGGTGCTTCGCGGCACATGAATTCGATCGCATCCTGGTCGCCCAGGTAGTCGCCACCCTTGACGGTGTCGAACATGTGCCAGTACCAGTCATCCTCGCTCATATTGCCGAGCGAAGCGCCGATGCCGCCCTGCGCTGCCACGGTGTGCGAGCGGGTCGGGAAGACTTTCGACAGAACAGCAACGTTCAGGCCGGCTTCGGCCAGTTGCAGGGACGCGCGCATGCCGGAACCGCCGGCGCCCACGATGACCGCGTCAAAACGACGGGTAGGAATTGCAGTTTTGATAGCTGCCACGATTACACACTCCAGAGAATTTGCACGGTCCAGGCGGCGCAAGCGAGCAGCCAGAAGATCGTTGCCAGCATCAGGAACAGACGCAGGCCTGCCGATTTAACATAGTCCATCCAGATATCGCGGATGCCGACCCAGGCGTGGTAGTACAACGCGAGGAAGGTCACCAGCGAGAACAGCTTGAACCATTGGCGGGAGAACAAGCCTGCCCAGCCTTCGTACGTGAAATTCTGCCCGGTCAGGAAAGCGACCAGCAGGATGACCGTGTAGACCGCCATGACGATGGCGGTGACGCGCTGCGCCAGCCAGTCCTTGACGCCGTAGTGTGCGCCAACGACAAGGCGGCGCGGGCCGATATTATTCTTGGTTGCCATGATTTAGAACACTCCGAACAGTTTCAGGCCGACCAACGCGGTCAGCGCCAGGCTGATGACCAGGACCCAACGGGCGGTCGACTGGGCTGCATCCTTGTCCAGGGCCAGGTGATTGTCCATGAACAGGTGACGGATGCCGGCGGTAAAGTGGTGCAGGTAAGCCCACGACAGGCCCAACAGGATCAGCTTGGCGAGCGGGTGCGAAACGATGCCGGCAAAGTAGCCGAACGACGATTCCGACAGCAGGCTTTGCTGGAACAGGTACAACAGGAACGGCAGTGCCAGGAACATGCCGGCGCCGCTGATGCGATGCAAAATCGACACAATGGCCGATGGCGGCATGCGATATTTGCCGGTGATATCGGTGATGCCGATATTGCGGAACTCCGGCCGCCCCTTCTGCTTTGCTTCTCTCACGGCTTCGGACATGATGGTACACCTCCCTTATGACAACAATTTTTATGTGAACCCTTTGGATTTTCGCTGATTTCCCAGTCCTGGTCCGTTCACGCGACGCCAGGTGGGCGGGACAGCGGGCGTAGGACCGGGTCATGTCCGCCGCACACCCAAAACCAAACTATTTTAGTCGCTCTTGCCGACTTTCGCTGCGGCCGATATTTACCGCCGCAAAGTATTTCTATACTGCTGAGTTAGTTATCAGGACAGCTCGTTCTGATAGTGATGTTGTTCCGTCAAGTACATCCCGCGGCGCAGCTCGACTGCCTTGTCGCCGTAGGTGAACGAGACCCGCTCGCCGCACAGCAGCGGCGTGCCTTCGGGCACCTTCAGATAATCCGCCGTGGCGGCATCGGCCGCGACCGCGCGGATCTTTTCCGTCGCGCGGATCATGCGGGTGCCAAATTCCGTTTCGAACAGGCCGTACATCGGGCCCTTGTATTCCACCAGGCGCTCAGCGCTCAGGCCTTTGAACAACTGGCCCGGCAGCCACAGCTCTTCGAGAATGGTCGGCTTGCCCTCGAACGACTGCACGCGCTTGATGTAGACGACGGCGTCGCCCGCTTTCAGGTCGAGCAGGCGCGCCACCTCGGCCGGGGCCCGGATGCGCTTGACCTCGAGGAAGCGGTTTTCGGGATGGTGCGGCAGGCCTTCGTCGGGCCGCAGGCGCAGGAAGCGAAAATGTGCGCGCTCTTCGGCGTGGCTGGCAACAAACGTGCCCTTGCCTTGGCGGCGCACGACCAGGTTCTCGGCCGCCAGCTCATCAATAGCCTTGCGCACCGTGCCCTGGCTGACCTTGAAACGCCCGGCCAACTCGACTTCGCTTGGCATCATCTCGCCCGGTTTCCACTCGCCGGCCTGCAGGCTTTTGGTGATCAGGGCCTTGATCTGCTGGTACAGCGGCCGGAAGGACGGCGAGCCGCTGGCGGCAGGGTCGGCAGCCGGATTGGACGAGGTGGAATTCATAGACCGGGATTTCACCACAAAAGTGACATACCGTCCAGCTTTTGAGGCATTCAGATATCTGTCTTATATAAGACATAAGATATGAATTGACAGCCCTGATGACGCAGGCATACACTCATGCCCGACCGGGAGTCGGTGGCACTCTTGCCAGAGTACGCGCGCGACACCCGCGATTGACTTTTGAATAGCCCGGCCGACGCTTTTTGTTATCATTGCAGTCTGATTAAAGTCTGATTGCAGCTGAGCCCTACAAGCGTATGCTCGGCGTCGACCTCGGTGCAAACCGTTTTCATTCCCACTTTTGGAGATTCATCATGGCTAAAACCCCAATGCGCGTCGCTGTGACCGGCGCTGCCGGCCAGATCGGCTATTCCCTGCTGTTCCGCATCGCCAACGGCGACATGCTCGGCAAGGACCAGCCGGTCATCCTTCAGCTGCTCGAAATCGACAACGAAAAAGCACAGAAGGCGCTCAAGGGCGTCATGATGGAAATCGACGACTGCGCATTCCCGCTGCTCGAAGGCATGACCGCGCACTCCGATCCAATGACCGCGTTCAAGGATGTCGACGTCGCCCTGCTGGTCGGCGCCCGTCCACGTGGCCCAGGCATGGAGCGCAAGGATCTGCTCGAAGCCAATGCCCAGATCTTCACCGTGCAGGGCAAGGCACTCGACGCCGTCGCCTCGCGCAACGTCAAGGTCCTGGTGGTCGGCAATCCAGCCAACACCAACGCCTACATCGCCATGAAATCGGCGCCGAACCTGCCAGCGAAAAACTTCACCGCGATGCTGCGTCTGGACCACAACCGCGCGCTGTCGCAAGTGGCGGCCAAGACCGGCAAAGCAGTCAAGGACATCGAAAAAATGGTCGTCTGGGGCAACCACTCGCCAACGATGTACGCCGACTACCGCTTCGCCACCGCTGGCAGCGACCAGGTCAAGGACCTGATCAACGACCAGGAATGGAATGCCAACACCTTCCTGCCAACCGTCGGCAAGCGCGGCGCTGCGATCATCGAAGCGCGCGGCCTGTCGTCGGCAGCGTCGGCCGCCAACGCAGCAATCGACCACGTCCGTGACTGGGTCCTGGGCACCAACGGCAAGTGGACCACGATGGGTATCCCTTCGGACGGTTCGTACGGCATCCCTGAAGGCACCATGTTCGGCTTCCCGGTCACGACCGAGAATGGCGAATACACGATCGTGCAAGGTCTGGACATCGATTCGTTCTCGCAAGAGCGCATCAACCTGACCCTGAAAGAGCTGGAAGAAGAAAAAGCCGGCGTCGCACACCTGCTGGGCTGATCAGTACAAGGCGCATGGCGATTGCCATGCGCCAACCACGCCGTGCCGCTCAACCGGCACGGCGGTGTTTTATGCAACCAAGCGTTGAAAGCTATGCATCCTTCCGAGGTTTTATTCCAGGGCAAACGCCAGCCGCTTCTTCTCCCAGCCTGCGATCACTACGCCGGCTCAGAGAAACTGATGCGCAAATCGCTGACCCTGCAACAAGAGCTTGGCCCCTTGTTTGACATCACCTTCGACTGCGAAGACGGCGCCCAGGCCGGCGTCGAGCACGAGCACGCCGTCCTGGTGGCAAGCCTGCTGAACAGCGAAGAAAACCGCTTCAACCGTGTCGGCGCGCGTCTGCACGAGCCGGCCAGCATCCACTTTGCCAACGACGTCGCCCTCATCGTCGGCGGCGCTGCGGCACGCCTGGCGTATGTCGTGCTGCCAAAAGTCGATGGCGTCGACGAAGTGCGCGGCGCCATCGAGCTGATCAATAAGTATGCGCTCGCTGCCGGCCGCGCTGCCCTGCCCGTGCACGTGCTGATCGAAACCCATGGCGCGCTGCGCGACGCCTACGCGATCGCGGCGCTGCCGCAGGTCGAGTGCCTGTCGTTCGGCATCATGGATTTTGTGTCGGCCCATTACGGTGCGATTCCAGCGAGCGCGATGCGCACGCCGGGCCAGTTCACGCATCCGCTGGTGGTGCGCGCGAAGCTCGAGATGGTGGCGGCCTGCCATGCCCATGGCAAGGTGGCGTCGCACAATGTAACGACCGACATCAAGGACAGCGCGACGGTGGCGAACGACGCCCAGCGCGCTGGCGCCGAGTTCGGCTTTACCCGCATGTGGAGCATCCACCCGGACCAGATCAAGCCGATCCTGAAGGCGTTCACGCCGCGTTTGTCCGAAGTCAATGAAGCAACGAATATCCTGACCGAAGCCATGGCCGCAGGCTGGGGACCGATTGCGCAACACGGCCGCTTGCATGACCGTGCGAGCTACCGATACTATTGGTCGGTGTTGCAGCGGGCCAAGCTGGCCGGCCTCGCACTGCCCGAGGCAGCTGCAGCCATCGTCAACCTCTCCGACTCCCGATAATCCCGACCATGGCCACCCTCCTCTCTCCAATCGTTGCTGCCTGCGCACTTGCCCTTGCCACCGCCGTCGCCTGTGCGCCGGCCAACGCCGCCACACCGGTAGCGCATCCGAAAGCCTCCGCCGTGCTCGCTGCCGAAGCGGCGAAAAAGCCGGCAAAGGCCGCATCCAAAAAATCGAGCAAGAAAGCGAAAGCCGCTGCTGCTGGCACGGCCGCTGCCGTCACGGCCGCCGCGGTGGCCGCTGACCCGCTCGAGGTCGACGAGCCGGACATCACCGACACCAAGACCACCGAGTACGATTGCGAACTGGGCAACAAGATCACGATCTACACGAACGACAACGATGCGGCCCACATCGCGCTGCGCTGGAAGACCCGGCTGCACCGCCTGGCCCGCATCGGTACCACCACCGGCGCCTTGCGCTTCGAAAATCCGCACTATGGCCTGATCTGGATCGGGATTCCGTCCAAGGGCATCCTGCTCGACTCGAAGCTCAACCGCCAGCTGGCCAATGAATGCAAGAACGCCACCCAGTCCGCGATCGTGGCGACCGCGGCACCGGAGGCGAGCAAGACTTGAGCCGTGGTTTGGGTTTCCCGGATCCAGACCGTCCTGTCGCCTGATGTTATTTAATGCCGTTGAAATAACACCGTTGTTGATAACAATATTCCACTGAAGGAGAGATTATGTCTCGCAACACCCTGAATACACTGAAGGAATTCCCGATCGGCGCAGGCCAGAGCGGCCAGTTTCACTCGCTGCCAGCGCTGGCGGAATCCCTTGGTGTGAACCTGTCGCGCCTGCCGGTGTCGATTCGTATCGTCCTGGAATCCGTGCTGCGTAACTGCGACGGCAAGAAGGTCACCGAAGAGCACGTCAAGCAGGTCGCTGGCTGGAAAGCGACCGCCGAGCGCACCGACGAGATCCCGTTCGTCGTGGCCCGCGTCGTGCTGCAAGACTTCACCGGTGTGCCGCTGCTGGCCGACCTGGCCGCGATGCGCAACGTCGCTGCCAAGATGGGCGCCGATCCGAAGAAGATCGAGCCACTGGTGCCGGTCGACCTGGTCGTCGACCACTCGGTCACGATCGACCATTTCCGCGAGCCAAACGCACTCGACCTGAACATGAAGCTGGAATTCTCGCGCAACAACGAGCGCTACCAGTTCATGAAATGGGGCATGCAAGCCTTCGACACCTTCGGCGTCGTGCCACCGGGCTTCGGCATCGTCCACCAGGTCAACCTGGAATACCTGGCGCGCGGCGTCATGAAGCAAGGCGACGTGTACTACCCTGACACGCTGGTCGGCACCGACTCGCACACCACCATGATCAACGGCGTTGGCGTCGTCGGCTGGGGCGTGGGCGGCATCGAAGCCGAAGCGGGCATGCTGGGCCAGCCAGTGTATTTCCTGACCCCGGACGTCATCGGTGTCAACCTGAAAGGCAAGCTGCGCGAAGGCTGCACCGCGACCGACCTGGTGCTGACCGTCACCGAACTGCTGCGCAAAGAAAAAGTCGTCGGCAAGTTCGTCGAATTCTTCGGCGCCGGCACCCGCTCGCTGTCGACCACCGACCGCGCAACCATCGGCAACATGGCGCCTGAATACGGCGCGACGATGGGCTTCTTCCCTGTCGACGAAGCCACCGTGGACTACTTCCGCGGCACTGGCCGTACCGAAGAAGAACTGGCTGCGTTCGAAGGCTACTACCGCGCCCAGGGCATGTTCGGCATCCCGCAAGAAGGCGAGATCGACTTCACGCGCGTCGTCGAGCTGGATCTGTCGACTGTCACGCCATCGCTGGCAGGCCCGAAGCGTCCGCAAGACCGTATCGAACTGGGCAACGTGAAGAACAACTTCACCGAACTGTTCAGCAAGCCAACGACGCAGAACGGCTTCAACAAGAACCCGGACGACCTGAACAAGCAATACACCACGACCAACGGCGTGAACGTGAAGAACGGCGGCATCCTGATCGCCGCCATCACGTCGTGCACCAACACGTCGAACCCGAGCGTGCTGCTGGCCGCGGGCCTCCTGGCCAAGAAAGCCGTCGAGCGCGGCCTGACCGTGGCGCCGCACATCAAGTCGTCGCTGGCCCCTGGCTCGCGCGTGGTCACCAATTACCTGACCGCTGCCGGCCTGCTGCCGTACCTGGAAAAGCTGGGCTTCGGCGTGACCGCCTACGGCTGCACGACCTGCATCGGCAATGCGGGTGACCTGACACCGGAACTGAACGCCGCGATCACCCAGAACGACATCGTCGCCTCGGCCATCCTGTCGGGCAACCGTAACTTCGAAGCACGGATCCACCCGAACATCCGTTCGAACTTCCTGGCTTCGCCACCGCTGGTCGTCGCCTACGCGATCGCCGGCAACATGACGCGCGACCTGATGACCGAGCCAGTTGGCCAGGACAGCAATGGCGTGGACGTGTACCTGGGCGACATCTGGCCGACCTCGCAAGAGATCGGCGAGCTGATGCGCTTTGCGATGAACTCGGAAGTATTCAAGTCGAACTACGCCGACGTCAAGGGCAACCCGGGCGAGCTGTGGGAACGCGTCACGACGACCGAAGGTCAGGTCTACAACTGGCCTGAGTCGACCTACATCGCCGAACCACCGTTCTTCGCCGACTTCGAGATGACCCCGAAAGCGGTCGCTACCGGCATCACCGGTGCACGCGCACTGGGCGTGTTCGGCGACTCGATCACCACCGACCACATCTCCCCGGCCGGCTCGATCAAGGAAGACGGCCCAGCGGGCAAGTGGCTCAAGGAACACAATGTCCTGAAAGCCGACTTCAACTCGTACGGCTCGCGTCGCGGTAACCACGAAATCATGATGCGCGGCACGTTCGCGAACGTGCGGATCAAGAACCGCATGATCCCGGTCGGTCCGGACGGCTCGGCAATCGAAGGCGGCATCACCCAGTTCCAGCCAACCGGCGAACAGATGTCGATCTATGACGCCGCCATGAAGTACGTGGCCGACGGCACCCCGACCATGATCTTCGGCGGCGAAGAATACGGCACCGGCTCGTCGCGTGACTGGGCCGCCAAGGGCACCCAGCTGCTGGGCGTGAAGGCCGTGATCGTGCGCTCGTTCGAACGTATCCACCGCTCGAACCTGGTCGGCATGGGCGTGCTGCCGCTGCAATTCATCGGCAACGACAGCGTCGACAGCCTGGGCATCACCGGCAAAGAAACGTACGACCTGAAGGGCCTGGAAGGCGAGATCAAGCCACAACAGCTGGCCACGCTCGTGATCCACCGTGAAAACGGCGAGTCGCAGGAAGTGCGCGTTCTGCTGCGTATCGATACGCCGATCGAAGTCGACTACTACAAGCATGGCGGTATTCTGCCGTTCGTGCTGCGTCAGCTGCTGGCGTAAGCGGTTTGGCCAGCCCGCGCAAGCGGGCTGCGTCCAACGACAAAGGGCTGGAATCCTCGCGGGTTCCAGCCCTTTTTGTTGTTCTTCGCGGTTTTCTGCGGCGCGATTACACCTCCGCCCACATCCTCAGCAGATTGTGATAATGCGCCGTCAGCCCGACCGTCGTGCTCGAATCCCCATGTTCACCCCGCAGCGCCTGGATATGCGTGTCGAGGTCGAACAGCATCGCCCGCTTGCCGTCATCCCTGACCATGCTCTGCGTCCACAGAAACGATGCCACCCGCTCCCCACGCGTCACGGGCCGCACCTGATGCACACTGCCCGACGGATACACGATCGCGTCCCCGGCCGCCAGCTTGACCTCGTGCGTGCCATACAGGTCCACCACTTCCAGCTCGCCGCCATCGTATTCGTCCGGCTCGCTCAGGAACACGGTCGTCGACACATCGGCCCGCACCGCCGGCAAGCCGCCGCGCTGGGCCCGGATCGCGCCGTCCACGTGCAGCCCGTAATGCTCGCCACCTGCGTACGCATTGAAGTACGGCGCCAGCACCCGCAGTGGCAACACGGCCGCGAAGAACAGCGGGTTGGCCATCAGCGCGCCGCTGACCATCTGCCCCAGCTCGAGCGCAAGCGGCGTGCCCTCACCCAGCTGGCGGTTGCGTTTGACCTGGGCGCCCTGCGTGCCAACGCTCTCGCGCCCGTCGATCCACTCCGGCGCCTGGTCGAGCCGGGCGCGGATTGCCGAGACCTGTTCTGGCGTCAGCACGCCGGGGATATGCAGCATCATGATGAGATCGTGGTTGGTGCAACGAACAAAAAAATCCCCCCTGGCAGAGCCAGGAGGGGCGAATCCGGTCTCCCGGCGGGGGTGGTACTCCGTGAAGAGCATCTGCCGGCGCTTTCCCGGTCGCCGGCAGGGTCCAACATTCCTTCCGTCTTCTCATTGATGTTTGAATGAGAATTGTTCTCATTATGGTCGGTGTGGGCGGACTTGGCAAGCGTCTTGGTGCAATCGGTGCATACCGGGCGCGCCAGGCCCCCATTGTTCATGGCATATGGCCGAATCAACTACAATACCGGGGATAAGGGATTATCATCATTATCCGGCTCCGGCCCGCTCCACTGACATTCGATTCACTAACTGACAAGAGACTCACTCGCCCCATGCGTCGTCCTTCCAAAGATTCAACACCCAAACTTTCCGCAGAAAGCCAGCGCCTCGTCAGCCTCTCGCAAGCCCTCATGCAAGCTGCCAGCCGTGCCGAAGAACGGGCGTGGGAACGCCAGCTCGACACGCAACTGCAAAAACTGCTCAAGACCAATCACCAGGACAGCATCGACAGCGCCCTGAACGCCCTGTTCAGGGACGATCTGGCCTCGTATGACGTGCTGATGGACACCGTCGAAGCGGTCAGCGAATCGGCCATGATGGTCGAGCAGAAAGACGGCGTCGACGTCACCTGGCAGGCGCTCCTGATCGCTGCGCCGATCCTCGCCTGGACCCGGTTCTCGATCGCCACCGGCGCGATCCCGGCCGATCTGCTGGCCACGCTCGGCGCGCACTTCTCGGCCCACCTGCTCGCAGGCGGCACGAAGATGGCCATCGCCCCGACCCTGTACTCGATCGACCAGCTGCCGCGCACCCACGCCGAAACCTACGCGCTGACGCACAAGCTGGCCGCCGCCGCGCACAAGGGCGGCACGATCAAGCCGGCGCCACAGTTAGAGGAAACCGCACCGTTCCTGGCCGACACGCGCTACATGCTGATCGCGATCGTCGCGCCGGCAGGCGACCCGCTGTTCCGCTGGCAAGAGCCGCAGCACCAGCTGCACGTCGTGCAAGAGCGCGAACGCAGCCTGGAGCAGTGGCGCACGCAAGCCACCGCCAACGTCGCGCGCCTGATGCCTGGCTGCGGCATTGAGCTGCTGCTGCCGGAAGCGTATTACGTGGCCTGCCGCGAAGCCGATAAGCTGATCCGCCCAATCTCGATCCGCGCCGCCGTGCATTACCTGACGAACACGCTGGGCGTGGAACCGTCCGACTTGCGCGCCGTCGTCGCCGGCTTTGGCGAAGAAGCACCGGACATCCAGATCGACGAATACCGCGTGGCCTTCACGATGCGCCAGAGCGCCGATGTCGTGTATGGCATCGTCTGGCCGCTGTACGGGCAGGAAGACGAGTCCGGCACGCCGGTGGAAGGCCCGCTGGCCATCACGCACGATGCGCTCAGCCCGCTGAACGAAATCGTCGCGCATCTGAACGAAGCCGGTATCGCCCACATCAAGCGCATCAACGAACGCTATGCCGCCGAGTACTGCGACGATTGCGGCTCCCCGCTGTTCGCCGACCCAACCGGCGAACTGGTGCATGCCGAGATGCCGGACGACACGCCGACAGGCAGCGAGCACTTCCACTGAACTTCCACAGCCGGGGTCAGGTCTGACATTTGGACACGACCTCAGCCTTAGCCGCTTCCACAGCCGGGGTCAGGTCTGACATTTGGACACGACCTCAGCCCTAGCCACTCCCAACGGCATCGTGCTCAGAAACAGGATCACCCGGTGCCAGCAAATCGCGATTATCCGACTGTCGAGATCGTGTCCGAATGTCAGACCTGACCCTCGCTTTTCGGTTGAGATCGTGTCCG
>NZ_JANUGZ010000010.1 GCF_024753205.1 Massilia aurea
AGACCGAAGTCTTTGGCACCTTCATCAAACGCCCACACTTATCGACTGTTAATTTTTAAAGAACTTTATTCGGTGCTGCGTTTTCTGCCGCTTGCTACGAAGCGTTGTGTTCGTTAGCAGCAGAGAGGCGAGATTATGAAGTGTTTCTCATTTTTCGTCAACCCCTTCTTTCCTTCTTTTTCTTCGCTGTCGTTGCGTTTGAGGCGGCGTCTGCGTCGAGGAGCGAGACTATAACAAAGCCAGGATGGTCTTGCAATGCTTTCTCTTGTGATATCGTGGCCGCCGCCCATAGCGACCTTTTTATTACTCATGCATATTCCTGTTATTGCCCCGATCGCCCATGCGGCGCTGTCCCAATCCCTGGCCGCCGCGATCAATAACAAGACCAAGCCGCTTGGCAGCCTGGGACGTCTGGAGGATCTCGCCACCCAGTTGGGCCTGATCCAGCAGACAACCCGGGTGACGATCGACCAGCCTGCCATCCTCGTCTTTGCCGCCGACCATGGCGTGGTCGCCGAAGGCATTTCCGCCTATCCCCAAGACGTCACTTGGCAGATGGTCGAAAACTTCCTCGCCAACGGTGCTGCCATCAATGTGTTCGCGCGCCAGAATGGCTGCGCGCTGCGCGTGATCGACGCCGGCGTGAACCACGACTTCGGCGTACGCGCTGGTCTGCTCGACCGAAAAGTCGCCAATGGCACCAATAACTTCGCCATCGAACCGGCGATGTCGGCGCAGCACTGTGCTACCGCCCTCGAACACGGCATGGCCCTGGCGCGCGACCTGCCCGGCAATGTCGTGGGCTTCGGCGAGATGGGCATCGGGAACACGACCGCTGCGGCAGCGCTGATGCACAAGCTGACCGGCCAGCCGGCGGCTGCCTGCGTTGGCGCCGGCACCGGCCTGACGCCTGACGGCATCCGTCATAAAGAGCGCGTGGTTGCTGCCGCCGTCGCGCATTACGCCAGCGTGCACGAACCGCTCGAGGTCCTGGCCACCTTCGGCGGCTTCGAGATCGCGATGATGGCCGGCGCCATGCTGCAGGCAGCCAGCCTGCGCAAGGTGCTGCTGATCGACGGCTTCATCGTCACCAGCGCGCTGCTGGTCGCTACGCGCCTGCAACCGGCGATTCTCGACTACTGCGTGTTCGCGCACTGCTCTGGCGAGCATGGCCACGCCCTGCTGCTCGAGCAGCTTGGGGCACGGCCGCTGCTCGACCTGGGCCTGCGTCTGGGCGAAGGCACCGGCAGCGCCCTTGCCCTGCCCCTGCTGCACGCAGCCGCCAATTTCGTCAACGAGATGGCGACCTTCGCATCGGCCCAAGTTTCGGCACAACTGGGCGAGCACACGGGATGATCCATCAACTGCGCCTGTTCTTCATTGCGCTGCAGTTTTTCACGCGGATCCCGATCCCGCACTGGGTCGGCTTCGAGCCGGCATGGCTCAATCACGCGTCGCGCTACTTCCCGCTGGTGGGCGTCGTGGTGGGCGCCATCGGCGCGGCCGTCTACTTCATCTCCGCGCACTGGCTGCCAGCGCCAGTGGCCGCCGTGCTCTCCACCGCCGCGACTATCTACCTCACCGGCGCCTTCCACGAAGACGGCTTCGCCGACACCTGCGACGGTCTGGGCGGCGGCATGACGAAAGAACGCGCGCTCGAGATCATGAAGGATTCGCGCGTCGGTGCGTATGGCGCGATCGGCATCGTCTGCATGCTGGGCGCGAAGCTGGCTGCACTCGCCACGCTGCCGCCCCTTACCGCCATCGGCGCCCTGCTGCTGGCGCACCCGCTCTCGCGCCTGGCCGCCACGTCCCTGATCTGGCAGATGGAATACGCCCGCGCCGAAGGCAAGGCCAAGCCGCTGGCCGTGCGCATGAGCAGCGCCGAATTCGGGATCGCAACGCTCACGGTGCTGGTCCCGGCGCTCGCGCTGCTCGCCATAGGCCTGCTCGACCTGGCTGCGATTGGCGCAGCGCTGTTTGCTGCCTTGCTGGCCACGCGCTGGCTGGCCCGCACATTCACGCACCGGCTGCAGGGCTATACGGGCGACTGCCTCGGCGCCGTGCAGCAGTTGGCCGAAGTGGCCATCTATATCGCGGTGCTGGCCACGCTTGGCCGCAGCGCGCTGGCCTGATGCGCCTCTACCTCGTACGCCACCCGAAACCGGACGTGCCGGCCGGGTACTGCTATGGCCGCACCGACTTGCCGGCGCAAGCAACAGACACCGCACGCGTGCTGACGGCGCTGACCAATCAAGGCCTTCCCGGCGCCATGCCGGTCTACACCAGTCCTTTGCAGCGCAGCGCAGTGCTGGCGCAGCAGCTGTCAAGCGCACCGACGTTCGACGCACGCCTGGCCGAGATGGACTTCGGTGCGTGGGAGCTGCGCGACTGGAACACTATCGCCCGAGACGAGATCGATGCCTGGAACGCCGACCTGCTCCACTACCGCCCCGGCGGCGGCGAAAACGTCCTGCAGGTGGCCATGCGCGTGGCCGCGTTTCGCGCCGACATGCAGCGCACAGGGTGCGCCGCAGCACTCGTCATCTGTCACGCCGGCGCCATGCGTCTGCTGCACGCCATGTCCGGCGGCGGCACATTGCACGATGCTGCGCTGCGTGCGGCATCGACACCACATCAGATCGGCTACGGCGAAGTCATGGTGCTGGAAATATGACAATGCCCGGTTCAACCACCTTATAATGAGCGCGTTTTGGTGCTCGCACCTGCGTTCGCAGGTGCAGTTAAACGGGAAACACGAAGCTCTTCACAGGGCCAACGCGTGCTGCCCCCGCAACGGTAAGCAAGTGCTGCAGCCTCTCATCGGGTCCTGCGGCAAACCGCCCCCTCATACCACTGTGCTTTTCTGAGCATGGGAAGGTCGGACGGCCATACTTGTCAGCCCGGATACCGGCCAAAAGGTGGATACGCGCACAGCGCGATCCTTTGAATCCAGCCCACGGGGACGTCGGCGGGATGCCTTTGATAAGAACCATTCATGAATTTTCCAGTAAGCCGGCAAGCGGCGGCCGTGTCGCTCGCACTCGCCCTCATCTCGTCCACTGCCATCGCCGAAGTCGCTGACACCGTCGTCGTCACCGCCACCCGCACCCCACAACCCGCTGCAGACCTGATCGCCGACACCACCGTCATCAACGCCGAAGAAATCGCGCGCTCGGGCGCCGGCTCGGTGGCCGACATCCTGCAGCGCCAGCGCGGCATCGAGATCACCCGCAACGGCCCGGCCGGCACCGCCACCAGCGTCTACGTGCGCGGCGCGAACGCCAACCAGATCGTCGTGCTGCTCGACGGCGTGCGCATCGCCTCGGGCACTACCGGCACCGCCAGCTGGAATGCCATCCCGCTGGGCGCCATCGACCGCATCGAAATCGTCTACGGTCCACTGAGCACGCTGTACGGCGCGGACGCCATCGGCGGCGTGATCCAGATCTTCACGCGCAAGGGCGAAGGCGCACCTGTTGTCACCGCTTCGGTCGGCGCGGGCAGCAGCGCGACGCTGCAGGGCGACGCAGGCATCTTCGGCAGCAGCGGCGGCCCAAATGCCATCAACTATGCCTTCGGCGCTGGCTACGAAGAGTCGGACGGCTTCTCGTCCACGCGGCCCGGTGCCTCAGGCTACAACGCCGACGAAGACGGCTACCGCCGCCGCAACGCCAATGGTCGTGTATCGATGGCGCTCGCGCCGGGTCACGAGATCGGCGCCCAGTTCCTGGCCAGCCGCACGTACAGCCAGTACGATGCCAGTGGTTCCGGCAGCTACGATGTGCACAGCGACACGGACCTCAATACCGCCGCCGTCTTCATGACCAACCAGATCCTGCCGAACTGGCGCAGCACCGTGCAGTACGCGCGTTCGGAAGACAAGTCGGGCAGCTTCAGCAACGCCACGGCCAGCGGCGCCAGCCAGGCCGACACCGAGCAGAACGAATTCTCGTGGCAAAACAACGTCGCCATCGGCCAGGACACGCTGCAGTTGCTGTTCAACCACCGCAAAGAAGAGGTCGCGTCGATGCGCAAGACGCGCATCACCAATTCGTATGCAGCGGCGTATTCGGCCAAGCGCGCCAATCACCTGTTCGACGTCAGCGCGCGCCAGGACCGCTCGGTCTACGGCAGCCAGAATACCGGCGCCGCCGGCTACGGCTACGAGTTTGGCAACGGCCTGCGCGCCACCGCCAGCATCGGCACGAGCTTCCGCGCCCCGACTTTCAACGAGTTGTACTTCCCGAACTACGGCCTGGAGACGAACAAGCCAGAAAAAGGCCGCAACCGTGAAGTGGGCCTGCGCTACGACGGCAACGGCTACAAGCTCGACGCCACGTACTTCCACAACCGCCTGACCGACATGATCGTATCGAGCACGCCCTGCCCGGATGGTAAAAACCGCAGCTGCGCCTACAACGTCAACGAAGCGACGCTCGAAGGCTTCTCGCTGGCCGGCAGCACGCGCCTGATGGACGTGAACCTGCGCGCCAGCCTCGATTGGCAGGATCCGCGCGATGACACCACCGGCCGCCAGCTGGCGCGCCGCGCGAAGAAGCACGCCAACTTCGCGGCCGACTACGTGATGGGCCAGTTAAAGAGCGGCGCCGAGCTGACCGTGTCGGGTGACCGCTTCGACAACGCGCCCAATACCAGCCGCCTGGGCGGCTACGGCTTGCTGAACCTGTACACCACGTACCAGTTCACGCCCGACTGGTCCTTGCTGCTGCGCGTGAACAACGTCGCGGACAAGAACTACGAAGTGGCGCGCAACTACGGCACCAGCGGCCGCACCTGGTTCGCGTCGCTGCGCTACGGCATCCGTTAAGCTGGCATTTTCCGCCCGCGGCGCACGCGCCGCGGGCATCGATCAACTATCAGGGCCCGCATGCAAGCACCCGTCCCGTCATTACGCCAACGCGCCACGCTCATCGTCGGCGCCATGCTGGTCCTGGCCATCGCCACCCTGCTGTTCTCGGGCATGACCGGTTCCATCCGCGTGCCGCTCAGCGACATCCCCGACGCCCTGCGCCAGCTGGCCAGTGGCAAACCCGAATCCCTGTCCGCCTCCCTGCTCGACCTGCGCGCCAGCCGCGCGCTGGTGGCCTTTGCCACTGGCGGCGCCCTCGCCCTGGCCGGCCTGATGATGCAGGCGCTGTTACGCAATCCCCTTGCCGACCCGTATGTGCTGGGCGTCTCGTCCGGCGCCTCGGTCGGCGCCCTCCTCGCTTTGCTGCTCATGGCGTCCACGCTGATGGTCGATGCGGCTGCACTGGTCGGCGCCGTCAGCGTCTCCCTGCTGCTGTACGCGCTGGCGCGGCGCGATCTGCGCAGCGGCCAGGCTGCCGAAGGCGGCGCCTCGATGCTGCTGCTGACCGGCGTGATCGTCTCGGCCCTGTGCGGCTCCCTTGTTACCCTCATGCTGTCGATCGCGCCGGAGGGGCGCCTGCGCAGCATGATCTTCTGGCTGATTGGCGATCTGGCCGGCGCGCCGCTGCGCCTGGCGCCGTGGCTCGTGCTGGTCGGCGCGCTGCTGTTTGCCATGCGCAGTGCGCGCGCCATGAACATGGTCGCGCTGCACGCCGAAAATGCCGTCACGCTGGGCGTGCGCGTGAGCGCGCTGCGCAAGGGCCTGTTTTTTGTGTCGGCCCTGCTCACCGCGAGCGCCGTCACCAGCGCCGGCGCCGTTGGCTTCGTCGGCCTGATCGTGCCGCACGCCTGCCGCTTTGCCTTCGGTCCCGATCACCGCGTGCTGATTCCCGCCGTCGTCCTGAGCGGCGGCGCGTTCCTCGTGCTGTGCGATACGCTGGCACGCACGATCGTCGCGCCGCAGCAACTGCCGGTCGGCGCCATCACGGCGATGATCGGTGCGCCGGTCTTCCTGTATCAACTGCACCGCATGCGCAAATGACCGTTATCGCCACCCACGACCTGCGCTTGTCCATTGCCGGGCGCACCCTGGTGCAGGGCCTCGACTGGGCCGCGCAACCGGGCGAATGCTGGAGCATCATCGGCCGCAATGGCGCCGGCAAGAGCACCTTGCTGCGCACGCTGGCAGGCTTGCACCAGCCAGACGGCGGCGCCATCCACATCGGCGGGCGCGCCCTGGCGGCCTGGCCGCTGACCGACCTGGCGCGCGAACGCGCCTTTCTCGCGCAATCGCGCCACGACGCCTTTGCCTACACGGTGCTCGAGAGCGTACTCTCGGCACGCCACCCGTACCACGCCAACCGCTACTGGGAAGGCAGCGACGACCATCAGATTGCGCTGGAAGCCCTGGCGTCAATGGACGTGAGTAACCTGGCGGCGCGCGACGTGCGCACGCTGTCCGGCGGCGAGCGCCAGCGCGTGGCGATTGCCGCCCTGCTGGCCCAACAAACCCCGCTGCTACTGCTCGACGAGCCAGCCAATGCGCTCGACCTGGCCCATCAGGTGAGCGTGACAGGCCTGCTTGCGCGCCTGTGCCGCGAGCAGAACAAGACCGTGGTCATGATCGGCCACGACCTGAACCTGGCTTCGCGCATCTCGACGCACGTGCTGCTGCTGATGGGCGATGGCCGCTGGCACGCCGGCACCAATGAACAGACCATGCAGCCCGCTCTGCTGGGCGACTACCTCGGCCACCCGATCGAGATGATCGAACATCACGGCCGCCGCATCTTCATCCCTCAAGAGGATTCCGCATGAATGACATGACTCCCGAACAAACCGCAGCGCTGAACGAACGCCATCGCGTGCGCATGGAGCGCAAGAAAGCCGTCATCGACGCAAAGATCGCGTCGGCCGACAAGGAAATCGGCATCATCATCGTCAATACCGGCAATGGCAAGGGCAAGAGCTCGAGCGCGTTCGGCATGGTCGCGCGCGCGCTGGGCCATGGCATGCAGGTCGGCGTGGTCCAGTTCATCAAGGGCGCGCTGTCGACCGGCGAAGAAACCTTCCTGCGCCGCTTCCCGGAGGAAGTGCGTTTCCATGCGATGGGCGAAGGCTATACCTGGGAAACCCAGAACCGCGAGCGCGACATCGAAAAAGCGACCGAGGCGTGGGCGCTGGCCAAGCAGTTCCTGTCCGATCCCGCCATCGGCATGGTGGTGCTGGACGAACTGAATATCGCGCTCAAATACGGGTACGTCGACGTGCACACCGTGATCGCCGACCTGCTGGATCGCCCGACCATGCAGCACGTGGTGATCACGGGCCGCGGCGCGCCACCCGAACTGGTGGCGGTCGCCGACACCGTCACTGAAATGAACGTCGTCAAGCACGCGTTCAAGGCGGGGATCGGCGCCCAGGCCGGGACGGAGTGGTAATGAACGCGCATCCCGGCGCGCGTGTGGTGCTGGTGGCAGCAATGGCGTCCGGCCAGGGCAAGACCACCGTCACGGCCGCGCTGGCGCGGCGTTTGATCCGCATGGGCAAGCGCGTGCGCGTGTTCAAGTGCGGTCCCGACTTCGTCGATCCGGTGATGCTGGAAAGTGCATGCGGCACACCGGTCCACAATCTGGATCTGTGGATGGTCGGCCTGGAAGCCTGCCGCCAGCGCCTGCAGGATGCGGCCGCAGAGGCCGACGCGATCCTCGTCGAAGGCGTGATGGGCCTGTACGACGGCACACCATCGAGCGCCGACCTGGCGCGTGCGTTCGGGATTCCGGTGCTGGCGGTGCTGGATGCATCGGCGATGGCCCAGACGGCCGGCGCCGTGGCACAAGGCTTGCGTGACTATGGTCCCGTGCAGATGGCGGGCGTGATCGCCAACCGCGTTGCCAGCAGCGGCCACGCGGCGATGGTCAAGGAGTCGCTGCGCGACATTCCGCTAATCGGCACCCTGGCGCGCCAGGAGAATCACCTGCCTGAACGGCAACTGGGCCTGGTGCTGCCGGGTGAAGTCGAAGAACTGCAGCGTATCCTTGACGCGCTGGCCGACAGCATCGAGTTCGATGAGGCGGCGTGGGATGCGCTGCCGGTGATGGCGCCCGCATTGGCACCAGCGCACGCCGTCCCTGCGCAGATCGACACGCCGCTTGCCGGCCGCACGATCGCGATCGCGCATGACCCGTCATTCATGTTCGTGTATCCGGCGAACGTCGAGCTGCTTAAAGCGCTGGGCGCGCAGATCACGTACTTTGCACCGCTGTCGAACGACGCGGTGCCGGACCATGCCAACGCAGTCTATCTGCCGGGCGGCTATCCCGAGCTGCATGGCGCGGTGCTGCAAGGCGCAACGCGCTGGCGCGATTCGATCCGCGTGGCCCATGCGCGCGGCGTGCCGATCGTGGCCGAATGCGGCGGCATGATGGCCCTTGCCGATGGCTTGACCGACAGTGATGGCCGGCGCTGGGAGATGGCCGGCGTCCTGCCGGGCGAAGTGGCGATGCAACAGCGCCTGGCTGGCCTCGGGATGCATGCGCTGGCCACGCCGGAGGGCGAACTGCGCGGCCACACGTTCCACTATTCGCTGCTGGCCACTGACGTCCCGCCGCAGGCACATACCGTCAAGCAGCGCACGCAGACACCGGGTGAAGCGGTGTACCGCGTCGGCTCGCTGTTCGCGTCCTACTTCCACGGCTACTTCCCGTCCAACCCGCGCGCGGTTGCCACGCTGTTTGGCGGTGCGCCATGAGCGCGACGCTGGTCTTTGGCGGCGCACGCTCGGGCAAAAGCGCCTTTGCCGAACGGCTGGCGCGCGAGTCAGGCCAGGAAGTCGTGTATATCGCTACCTCGCGCGCGGGTGATGGCGAGATGGCAGCGCGCATTGCGCTGCACCGGGAGCAGCGGCCGCACGAATGGCGCACGGTCGAGGAAGAACTGGCGCTGGCGCAGACGCTGCGCACCGAATGTCTGCCGGGCCGCCTGGTGCTGGTCGATTGCCTGACGCTGTGGCTCAGCAACCTGATGTTCTGCGATGGCCGGGAGTATCCCGAAGTCGGCGCCCTGACGCTGCCAGATCGGTTCCACGAGGAGCGCGCGGCCCTGCTGGACCTGCTCGATGCGGGCTTGCCCGGCGACGTGGTGTTTGTGTCGAACGAAGTCGGCATGGGCATCGTGCCCTGGGGCGCGATCTCGCGCAGCTTTGCCGACGAAGCCGGACGGCTGAATCAGGCGGTGGCTGCGCGCGTGGACCGCGCGGTGCTGGTCGCGGCCGGCCTGCCACTTGTTCTGAAGGGTTCCCTGTGCTGACTGGCTTGTCGTTGTCGACGGTGGCGCTGCTGCTGGTGGCAGGTGTCGCGCTCGACCTGCTGCTGGGCGAGACGCGGCGCTGGCATCCGCTGGTCGGCTTCGGCAATCTGGCGACCTTTATCGAACGGCGCCTGAACCGCGGCAACCTGCGCCTGCCGCGTGGCAGTCTCGCGTGGGCGTTGGCAGTGCTGCCATTGAGTATCCTGTTCGTGGTCCTGACCGATGTTGCCGGCCTGTGGCTGCACGCGGTGCTGCTGTATCTGTGCATCGGCCTGCGCAGCCTGCGCGACCATACGATCCCGATCTACGAAGCGCTGCGCGGCGGCGACCTGGCCCAAGCGCGCGCGCTGACCGCCCGCATCGTCAGCCGCGACACTGCCAACGCCAGCGAGTCCGACCTGGCCAAGGCAAGCGCCGAGTCGCTCCTTGAAAACGGCAACGACGCCGTATTCGGCACGCTGTTCTGGTTCATCCTGCTGGGCGGGCCGGGCGCGGTGCTGTTCCGGCTCGCCAATACGCTCGATGCGATGTGGGGTTATCGCAGCGCGCGTTTCAATCTGTTCGGCCGCCCTGCAGCGCGCATCGACGACGTGATGAACTATGTACCGGCGCGCCTGACGGCGCTGTCGTATGTGCTGCTCGCGGGGGCGAAGCGTGCACATGCCTGGCACTGCTGGCGCACGCAGGCGCCGGCGTGGAGCAGCCCGAACGCCGGGCCAGTGATGGCCAGCGGCGCCGGCGCACTGGGTGTGTCACTCGGCGGCGCGGCGGTCTACGATGGCGAGGTCGAACAACGCCCGCCACTGGGCGCCGGGCCTGCCGCCTGTGCCGGCGACATCCAGCGCGCCTGGCGGCTGGTGCTGCGCACGACGCTGCTCTGGCTCGGCGTCGTCTGCCTGCTGGCCGTGTTATCCGCGATCGGTGCGCCGCATGCTTGAACACGGCGGCAACCTGCGCGACGCCGCGCGGTATGACGGGCGCGATGACTGGATCGACCTGTCGACCGGGATCAACCCGCATGGCTATCCGGCGCCGGCGCCCTCGCCAGGTGCCTGGCTGCGCCTGCCCGAGCCGGATCCCGCGTTGCTGGCGGCGGCCTGCGGGTACTACCAAGCGCCGCACTTGCTGCCTGTCGCCGGTACGCAGGCCGCAATCCAGGCGCTGCCCCGCCTGCGCGCACCGTCGCGCGTCGCCGTGTCGGCGCCGTCGTATGCCGAGCACGCGCACCACTGGTGCCAGCATGGCCACCAGTTGCGGCAGGTTGCGTATGCCGAGCTGGAAGCGGCGGTCGATGTCAGCGATGTCGTCGTTGTCGTTAATCCGAACAACCCGACCGGCGAAACGATCGCGCCGGAGCGCCTGCTCGACTGGGCCACGCGCCTGCGGGCGCGCGGCGGCTGGCTCATCGTCGACGAAGCCTTTGGCGACACCGCGACGGCGCTCAGCGTGGCGATGCACGCCTCGCAGCCCGGCCTCATCGTGCTGCGCTCGATCGGCAAATTCTTTGGCCTCGCGGGTCTGCGCCTGGGATTCGTCGCCGCGCATGCCAGCCTGCTGCGCGACCTGGCTGACCTGCTGGGGCCATGGACCATCAGCGGTCCGGCGCAGGAAATCGCCCTGGCCGCGCTAACCGATAGCGTCTGGCAGCACGCGACGCGCACCAGTCTGTGCCAGTCCGGCGAGCGGATGACGCACCTGTTGCTGGAACACGGCATCGCCAGCAGTGGCACGGCGCTGTTTCGCTGGTGGCCGCAGACACAACCCGAAGCCTTCCACACCCACATGGCGGCGCGTGGCATCTGGTGCCGGCTGTTCCGGGATGCCGGACGCGGTATCCGCGTCGGCCTGCCGGCAGGCGAACCTGAATGGCACCGCTTTGAACACGCACTTCATGAATGGAACCAACGATGAAAACAACGATCCTGACGGCTGCCCTGACGACTTTGGTGATTGCAGGCCTGTCGATCAACTGTGCGCAAGCCGCGATTACGGTCAAGGACGACGGCGGCCAGACCGTCACGGTCGCCAAGCCGGCACTGCGCATCATCTCGCTCGCGCCGAGCGTGACCGAGCTGCTGTTCGCGGCCGGTGGCGGCAGCCGCGTCGTGGGCGCCGTCAACTACAGCGATTATCCGGAGGCCGCCAAGCGTATCCCGCGCATCGGCTCGAACCGCGAGATCGACATGGAGTTGTTAATTTCACTGAAGCCCGACCTGATCGTGGCCTGGCGCCACAACAGCTCGGACAGGCAAATCGAGATGGTGCGCCAGCTCGGCATCCCCGTGTTCCAGAGCGATGCGCAGACGCTCGACGCCATTCCCGACAGCGTCGAGCGGCTTGGCCAGTTGATGGGGACCGATGCAACCGCCAAGGCAGCGGCGGCAGGGCTGCGTACGCAGCTGGCCAGCCTGCGCAAGCAGTACGCAGGCCGCGCGCCGGTACGCGTCTTTTACCAGGTGTGGGACAAGCCGCTGTACACGCTCAGCGGAAAGCACATCCTGACCGATGCGATGCACCTGTGCGGCGGCGTGAATGTCTTCGACAAGCTGGCCGTGACAGCGCCCGTGGTCACGCTCGAGAGCGTGCTGCAGGAGAATCCCGAAGTGATCATCGCCACGGCCGAAAAGAACTATGGCGGCGTGCAGTTGTGGAAAACCTACGGCACCATGACCGCAGTGAGCCGCAATAACCTGTTCACGCTCGACGGCCATCTGCTCAATCGCGCGGGGCCGCGCATGATCCAGGGCACCGCCACGATGTGCGAGGCGCTGGAGCAGGCACGCCAGCGACGCCCGAAATGAGCACGTTCCCTTACCGGACCCTGATGGTGCAAGGGACGACGTCGGACGCCGGCAAGACCACGGTGGTCGCGGCGCTGTGCCGGCTGTTGATGCAGCGCGGCGTGAAGGTCGCGCCATTCAAGCCGCAGAACATGGCGCTCAACAGCGCGGTCACGCGCGACGGCGGCGAGATCGGCCGCGCCCAAGCGCTGCAGGCCATCGCCGCCGGCATCGAACCGCATACCGACATGAACCCGGTGCTGCTCAAGCCATCGAGCGACACCGGCGCCCAGGTCATCATCCATGGCCGCGTCCGCGCCGACATGAATGCGCGCGACTACCACCAGTACAAGCCGATCGCGATGGGCGCGGTGCTCGAATCGCATGCACGCCTGCTGGCGCAGTACGAGGCGGTGATCGTCGAAGGCGCCGGCAGTCCGGCCGAAATCAATCTGCGCGACCGCGACATCGCCAATATGGGCTTTGCCGAAGCCGTTGATTGCCCGGTGATCCTGGTGGCCGACATCGATCGTGGCGGCGTGTTCGCGCACCTGGTCGGGACGTTGTCGTGCCTGTCGCAGTCGGAGCGCGACCGCGTGATCGGCTTTGTCATCAACCGCTTCCGCGGCGACATCAAGCTGCTTGAGCCTGGACTGGATTGGCTTGAGGCGCAGACCGGCAAGCCGGTACTGGCCGTGCTGCCGTATCTGCACGGACTGTTCCTCGATGCGGAGGATGCTGTGCAGGCGGCGCAAACGAGCAAGGGCGCGTTTCGCGTGGTTGTGCCCAGCCTGCCGCGCATGAGCAATCACACCGATTTCGATGCGCTGCGTGCGCATCCGGATGTCGACCTGCGCTTCGTGCGCGAGGGCGAAGCGATTCCCGGCGCCGACCTGATCATCCTCCCAGGCAGCAAAAACACGCGCGGCGACCTGGCCTGGCTCGATGTGCATGGGTGGCGTGAGCAGATCGCGCGCCACTTGCGTTACGGCGGCAAGGTCATTGGCGTGTGCGGCGGGTTCCAGATGTTGGGCAAGACAGTTGGTGACCCGCACGGAGTCGAAGGTGCGCCAGGTGTGTCGAATGGGCTCGGGTTACTCGATATCGATACCGAGCTCACATGTGACAAGCGGCTGACGCGGGTCGAAGGTTTGTGTATGTTCGCGCCGGGCGATGCCTCGGGTCGCGTCAGTGGGTATGAAATCCATATGGGCGTATCGAGTGGCGCGGCGATGACGCGGCCTGTGTTTGCGATCGACGGGCGCGGAGAAGGCGCGATGTCGGCAGATGGCCAAATCATGGGGACGTATCTGCATGGCTTGTTCGATCATCCGGATGCCTGCAGCGCGTTGCTGCGCTGGGCGGGATCGCGCAGCGAGCAGGTGGTCGATACTGCGCGGCTGCGTGAAGCCAGTCTGGATCGGATTGCGGTGTCGGTGGAAGGATTGCTGGACAGGTTGATTGGCTTGCGGGATCGCACATAAGGAAGTGCTATTCCCCTGGATGCGCAAAAGCCCGCTGATGTGAATCAGCGGGCTTTTTTGTGCAGATGGATCGTCGTATATTGGACCAGCTGAATACAGCACCCCAAAGCGAAAAGCCCCACTCATATT
>NZ_JANUGZ010000011.1 GCF_024753205.1 Massilia aurea
CTTCATTGCTGAAGCAACGTATTTCTTTTTTGTGAACATTTGATAATTTAAGTAATCAAAGACCGAAGTCTTTGGCACCTTCATCAAACGCCCACACTTATCGACTGTTAATTTTTAAAGAACTTTATTCGGTACTGCATTTTCTGCCGTTTGCTTCGAAGCGTTGTGTTCGTCAGCAGCAGAGAAGAGAGAGTATGCGGTGTTTTGCGATGTTCGTCAACTTCTTTTTTCTTCCCTCTTCGCTGCTGCATCCATTTGAATGCTTCTGCGTCGAGGGAGCGAGACTATAACAAACGCAAGACCAGCCCGCAAGGCAATCATGTCACTCAGGTTGAATTGCACTGGTAACCCATCCATAAGCAATACGCTCCTGCTCCAGGCGAAGCCGCTCGCCCAGAACGTTATCGCGCAGCGTGTCATATAGCGCATGCTCGTCATCCGTGAGCCGGATCAGCTCGCCCGTGAAACGCTTGTCGGCATCTTCACTTCCCCACAGGTGGCGATGCGCCTGAAAGGTCCCCGTATCCATCAACAGGGAACGCACCGTTGGCAAGACCGCACGCAGGCGGTCGAGAATTGCGAACCCGTGGGTATCGATGTCGCCCCAATACGCGATATCGCGGTCACGCAACCAATCAATCTGCGCCAGACGATCGATGCCGTACCCGCCACCGAAGATCACCATGCTTGATCCCACCTGCGGAAACGTAAGTGCATTGATGTCGTTCTCGGTGACGAACACCCGCTCGACGCCCGTGCGCAGCTGCGCCAACTGCGTCACGGGCACTGTCAGATCCGACAAGCCGCCGATGTAATGCGCCTCGTCGAGCATGCGAAAGCGGATCAGGGGTGGTTTGCCCAGCAAACCATAGCGCCCCTCGAACTGGCGCGGCCCGGTCGTATCAAGAATCGCCGCCCGCGGCAAGACCTGATCCAGCAGCTCGGCGAACAGCCCCTTGCGCGCCTCGATGAACTTGGTGTCGACGCCGTGGATATCAAGCTGGCGCAGATAAATCGCCGGCCGGGGGTGCGCGACGAACCAGTGCAGCACCGCCAGGATGCGCTCCCACCCGCTGGCATGTTCGAGCAGCTTGCGCGGATAACTGCGCACCCACGCGCGCAGCTCAGGAAAGGAGGACAGCGTGGCGGCCGCCAACGTATCGAACTGGCGCGCGTCACGGACACGGCCAATCATGCGAAGCGCCTCGGCCTCGGTGTCAATCACCGCAGCAAACGGGATGCTGTTGCGCCCCAGCTGGCGGTGATTGATGTCGCGCCACGTCAGGTCATAGCCGTGCCCCTGCTCCGCGCGGCTGCCTGCCTTGAGCATGGCAACCCAGCTCCGCACCTGCTCGAACTGCTCGCCCATGGCGGCGACACCGGGCTGGCGCAGGCGAAGCTCGTACGGGAACAACGGGGCGTTATCAAGGCGCGCAGCGAGCAAGGCGCCGCTGTCCCATAGCCGCTGCACGCCGGCGACGATATCGGCAGGCGTCGACCAGGCATTGCGCGCTTCGCCCATCACGCGCGCGTCCCACGTTCGGCGCGGTACTCCTCGATGCTCAGGTACCGCAGCATCGACTGACGCCCTTCTTCGCTATGCACGAACCCCAGCCCGGCGACGTAGGGCTCGATGATGTGGATCTTCTGCAGCGGCGTGACAATCAGCAGTTGCAGGTTCATGCGGCGAAACAGTTCCAGTCCATAGCGCGCCGATTCATCCGAGCCGCGGCCGAACGCTTCGTCGATGACCACGAAGCGGAACGACCGTGAGCGCACCGCACCCCATTCGAGGCCGAACTGGTACGCCAGGCTGGCCGCAAGCACGGTGTAGGCCAGTTTTTCCTTCTGGCCGCCCGACTTGCCGCCCGCATCCGTGTAGTGCTCGTGCTCGCGATCGTCTTCGCGCCAGCGCTCGGACGCCGAGAACACGAACCAGTTGCGCACGTCGGTCACCTTGCGGGTCCAGCGCCGATCCATCTCGGCGCTGCCTTCGCGCCCGCGAAAACGTTCGATGATGCGCCGCACCTGCAAGAACTTCGCCTCGGTATAGTCCTCGTCGGCCGACCCGGTGAGCGAGCCTTCGGTGCAACTGCGCAGGTCCTGCTGGAAGTCGCGCAGGTCGGCGTCCAGGCTCGGCGCCGCTTCCAGGGCGATATACCGGTTCGGGTTGTAGTCGATCGCATGCAGGGACGCGTTGATGGTGTCGACCCGCTCGCGGATCGTTTCGCGCTCGCGCTTGAGCTGCGACTGGAAGCCGGCAATCTCGCGGATCGTGTTCTCGTTGAGCAAACCCTTGAACTTATCGGCAAAACGCGGCAGGTCGTCCGCTTCGAGCACGTGCAGCATGCGCTGAAATTCGGCGGCGGCATCGATGCTGACATCGACCTCGCGCGCATCCAGTGGCCAGGTGCGCACGTAATCCTGCATGGCCGAGATGATCGTGTCGCGCAGGCGCTCGATCTTCCGGGTCTCGGCATCGAGCCTGGCTTGTATGAAGTCGCGCATGTCACGCTCGCGGTTGTCGCACGACTCCACCGTGAGGGTATGTTCGCCCAGCGCCTGCTCACGCAACGCAGCCAACGCCACGAAGCGCGCGCGGATCGCCTCGTCGGCCGCCGCTGCCAGCCCATCGCACTGCGCGAGCTGCTCGCGCGCCGTGCGCAGCTTTTCGACCAGGGTCGCCAGCAGGGCCGCCGCCGCCGCATGGTCCGCGTCGAGCGCAACCTGCGCATCGCCCAGTGCGCGCAGCTGCTCCTGCAAGGTGCGCAGCAGGTCGGACGCTGCCGCCAGTTCTTCCTGCTCGCGTTCCAGCCGGTCGATCGATGCCACCAGCGACTTCCAGTCCAGCTCCGCGAAGTGCACATACACCGCCAGCTGCTGCCACAGGCCGTACACATTGTTGTCGTCTTGTACCTCGCGCTTGAGCGTGACGATCTGCGCGGCGTGTGCCGAGATGCGCGTGGCCAGGTCACGCTCCTGCCGGGCAAGGGCTGCGATCTTCGCATCGTTCGACCAACCCAGCACGTAACTGGTGCGATCGTCGATCGTGCGCCGGTCATCCTTTTCGTGACGTTCGCCGCCGGCCTTGAGCTGGCCATTGCGGGTGATCGCGCGCTGTTCGCGCCGGAACTGGTCCATGTTCTCGCAGCAGGCGTAGTCGAAGCGGCGCGCCAGTTCATACGCGATCCAGCTGTAGAACGGCGAGGCCGGTTCGATGGCGAGCCTGTGCACGAGCGACTGCGGATGCAGCGTCGGTGGCTGACTCGCTGCTTGCGGCCGCACCCGGTAATACACGAGCCGCGCGCCAAGATGCGTGCGCTCGGCCCATGCGGCCACCTGGGCGTAGTACGCCTCGGGCACCAGAAGTGACAGGCCGAAAGCGTGCAACAGGCGCTCGGCAGCGCCTTCCCACGCACGCTCGTTGTCACGTACCTGAATCAATTCGCCGATGAACGGCAGCGTATCGGGCGCGATCGACAGCGCCTCGCACAATGCGGCGCGTACGGCCAGCATCTGGCGGGGGATGTTCGAGCGCCGTTGGCGCAGCGACTCGAGCTCCCCCGTCAGTTCACCGTGCAGCAGCCGCAGCTCGCGCACCGTCACACCCGCCTCGGTCAGCCGGTTGCTGCGCTCGTCGCGTTGCCTGACGCACTCGGACTGGCCCGCGGCGATGGCGCGGCCATTGGCGTCGAAGGTATCCGCATCGACTGCTGCCGGCAGGCCAAGTGCCCCCGCGATCAGGTCATATTTTTGCGCGCGTTCGCTGCGTTCTTTCTTGCTCTCTTCGATGCGCGCGATCTCGGCGCGGATCTGCTCGATGCGGTTGCCTCCATTGGCCGAGATGGCGGCCGTGAGTTCGTCGCGCGTGCGGGCCTGCGTGCGCCGCTCGTGCGCAAGCTGGGCGAGCCTGGCGCCCGCGCGCTCTTCGTCGAGGGCCCAGTTGGCAATCCGCTTGTCGAGCAGCTCGCCCTTGAGGTGGGCGAACCAGGGCCGCAGTGCGTCACGGCAGCCACGCAACTCGTCAACCTGCTGCACCAGCGCGGCGTGCCGGTTGCAATCGGCCGTCAGAGGTTGCAGCCGTTCGATCTGGGCGCGGGCTTTGAGCACTGCTTCATGCGCGCGATTGAGGTCGTCAAAGTGCGTGATCAGCGCATCGATGCGCGGCTGCACCGGGAACGGTTCGAGCATGTGCTCGCGCACGAATTCGGTCAGGTTGCCCACCGATTTCATCGATACCGTCTGGTGGAACAGATCCATCGCCTGCTCCGAACCGATGCCGAAGCGGCGCCGGAAATCGGCGCCGTACGCGGGGAAGCTGTCATGCAACGTGACACCAGCCATGGCGCGCAGGCGCTTGCGCAGCTGCGTGACGTCGCTGCCGAAGCCCGAAAAATGCTCGGTGATGGTCAGCGCGCTTTCAGCCACCACATAAAAGCGTTCGGGCTGGCCACGCGGATCCTTGAACCAGAATACCTGCGCGAGCGTGACCGTCTGCTCATAACCCTCGTTGCAGAATTCGCCGAGCAGTACCGAATAGCTGCGGTGATCGCGCAGCGCGACGGCGCGCGCACTCATGCCGGTATCGCCGCGCTCGGACTTGAAGTGTCCGAGCACATAGGTACGCAGCGTGCGCTCGCGCGCGTCGGCGCCGGCCGCCTTGTTGTACGAGACCTTGTTGGCCGGGACCAGCAGCGTCGTCAACGCATCGACGATGGTCGACTTGCCGGAGCCGATATCCCCCGTCAGCAGCATATTGTCGCCATCGGGCTGCAATCGCCACACACGGGCATCGAACGTGCCCCAGTTGTAGACCTCGAACCGGCGCAAGCGGAATCCTGCGCGCAGGCTGCTCGCCGGTGCGTCCTGCTCCGCTTCGTGCTCCACGCTCGGCTGCGCTTCGTGCGGCGCGTTCATTCGGCCTCCCGCGCATCGAGCGACCCGGCGTGCGTCGCATAGCTATCCAGACGCTGCGCGAAGTCGTCGAGCCACTGCGCATCGACGAACGCCTTGAGCACACGCCGCACTTCGAACTGGCCGTCCTGCGCACGCAGCCGGCGCAAAAAGCCCAGTTCGACAACCTTGTTCAGGTGCGTGTCCATGCGGTCGAGCAGGCGCGCTTCGTTGGCGGTATCGGGCAGGAACAGGCGCATCTGATCGGCGATGTCGTCGCGCCCGATCACGAGCCGCGTGTCGCCACTGGTGGCATCGAATTCGGCCAGCTTCTTGCGCAGCAAAACGAGGATCAGGCTGACCGGGAAACTGAGCGGGCGGCGCTGCACCAGGCGCGGCATGTCCGGCGCGTCCGGCATGGGGGCACGCTGGCGCAGATATGCATAGCCCTCGGCGTCGTCGAGGATCAGTTCCAATCCGATCACGCTGCAATAGTCGCGCACGCGCGCCTGCAGGTCGAGCAGACTTTGCCAAAGGGTCTCGGCGCTCTCGCGATACAGCACGCCCTGGAACAGGCTGACCAGCACAGGGCCGAGTCGGTTGTCGTCGTTCATTGATTTTTTATTCTTCGTGGTTTGTATCGCGCAACGTGAAGATCACCATCGGCAGCGTGGCCTGTCGCTGGCGACCGTCGCTTCCGGTCCAGGTGATGGACTCGGTCCGCTCATCATCGATCATGGCCGCAACATCCTGCGTTGCCAGTTTCAGATACGTGGCCAGTTCGGCCAATCCCTGCTCGATCGGATGCGCGGCGATCACCGCAGCGAGCGATACCTGGCTGCGCGTCTGCAAGGCGCGCCGCAGATTGCCCGTCAGGCGCGCCTGGTCGACGTAGACCTGCTCGAATAAGGCATCGGTGACGATTGTGGCGTCGGCTTGTTCGACCACTGCTGCGCGCAGATCGGCCTTGAACGGTGGTGTGTAGAGCAGGCGCTCCATTGGCAGGCCGGTGTCCGGGCCGGCCGCATCGATACTGGCGAAGTCCGCATCGGGCACCTGCCCGCGCATCGCCAACGCCTTTTGCTCGACCTGGCGAATCAGCTCCATGATACGGCGATTCTCGAGCCAGGCCTGGTCATCGAGGTAACGGCGCAGCTGTTCGGACAAACGCGCCACGGTGCGCTGGGTGACTTCGCCGGCTTCCAGCCAGTCGTAGTGGATCCGGCGCAGGCGCAGATCCGGACCAAGTTCGCGGATCGGCGCCAGGGCCATCACCTGCTCGAGCAGTTTGCTCAATTCGTCCTGGCGCGCAGGCGACATCAAGAGATCCCAGAACGCGCGGAAGCTGCGGCCTTCGTCGGAATCGGCGATCTGGTTGCGCCAGGCGAAGATCTGCTGGAGCAGTTCGCCCTTGCCGCCGTCCCAGGTGGCGATCTGTTCGCGCACACTGCGATCGAGCGTGCGGAAATTCTGGTCGAGCGCGCGAAAATCGGCGAGCAGCTCGCGCGCGGTGGATGCCATTTGCAGGAAACGTTCGCGCACCTGGGTCGGGTCCATCAGGGGCAGGTGGCCTTCTTTGATACGGGCGATCTGCGCATCGATGTCGGCCCGCCTTGACTGCAGCTCGGCGATGCGCGCGCGTGGATTGAGTTCGGTGCCATCGGTGATCTGCTTGAGGAGATCAAAGACCGTCATCAGGCGTGATTCGGTGCCGATAAACGCGCGCTGGCCCAGACCCTGCAGCCACTCGAGCGCCTGCTCGCTCGATGACGTCAGGTCGTAGTGCGGTTCGTCTTCCCCGGGCGGGTAATATTTGCGCAGCCAGCCACGCTCGTCGGACGCCCAATCATCAAGATAAGCAGCAGCGCTTTTGGGGAACAGGGTCTCGCCGCTGACCTGGTGCAGCTGATACAGGTGGTCATCCAGCTGCGACACCAGCTGCTGGCGCGCGATGGTGCGCACGTTCGGCACGACAAACACGTGGTGCAGGAAGCTGGCGATCATGGGCGCATGGTCTGCGGCGAGAAGCCGCCAGGCCGGGTGCGAGCGGCGTTGTGCGTGTAACTGCTGATAGTCCATTGTTGTCTGAGTGGTCACGGATACCGTGACTGTACTGCGGGTTGTGCTGTGAGGCCAGCGGGAAGGATGCTGCGCCTATCCAGGCACGGGCCCCTCGGCCTCGGGCGACATCGACGCGACCAGCTCGTCGTACCAGCATGCCTGCCGCGTCTTGTGGAGACGATACCAGGCAGTTGCCGTCGCCGGCCGCCATACCTTGAGCATCTTCAGCACTTCATACGAGAATTCCAGCGGCGCCAGGCCGCTCGCGGTAATCAGATTATCGCCGCGAACTGCCGGCTTAGGGCGGTAGTGGGACTGCCCGGTGTATGCAGGGCAAGCCGCTTGCAAGGATCCGAGATCGTTGGAGGTATGGCGACGCCGGTCAAGCGCGCCGGTGCTGGCCAGACCAACCGTCGCGCCACAGATGGCGGCAACATTGTGCCCCTGGTCGAGGGCATCGCGCGCCAGTGTCAGGAATGGTCTGACGACTGGCATCTGCCAGACATCGCCACCAGGTAGCAGGAGCAGATCGTCCTCTTGCAGTTGAACGGTATCGACCGTCAGGTCAGGCACGTACCGTATGCCGCCCATACTGTGCACCGCGTCCAGGGTTACCCCGAGTTTGACCAGGTTGCATGCCGTGGCGGGATCGCGGAAGAAACGCCGACTGTGCAGCTCGGCCGTCAGATAGCCGATTTCCCAATCCGCCATCGTATCGATTACCGTGAGATAGACGTTCATCGTGATGTCCTTGCTGGGTCGGTGTGGTTTGACAATGAGATCGGTGTATTTTGACGTTCGATACGGTATCGA
>NZ_JANUGZ010000012.1 GCF_024753205.1 Massilia aurea
CTCATTGCTGAGTAACGTATTTCTTTTTCGTGAACATTTGATAATTTAAGTAATCAAAGACCGAAGTCTTTGGCACCTTCATCAAACGCCCACACTTATCGACTGTTAATTTTTAAAGAACTTTATTCGGTGCTGCTTCTGCCGTTTGCTACGAAGCGTTGTGTTCGTTAGCAGCAGAGAGGCGAGATTATGAAGTGTTTCTCATTTTTCGTCAACCCCTTCTTTCCTTCGCTGTCGCTGCTTTTAAGCGGCGTCTGCGTCGGGCAGAACGAGACTATAACAAACCTGTGACATGTTCGGCAAGGGGCTTATGAAATATTGCGGCCTATCACAATGAGATCTTCAATAGGAATCACCTATCACAATGGTAGATATATATGCCTTTGTGTGCCAATCGAGAATGACTATCATTTGCCTCTACCGTATCAACACGTGCAATCTCAGGAGTCAAGATGGTCGTCGCTGCCAAGAAAACCAGTCAAGTCATCACCCACATGGCCATTGCTTTCGCCATTGCGTACGCGCTGACTGGTTCGGTCATGTTTAGCGGCCTCGCAATCATCATTGAGCCCGTGATCAATGTGCTGCTCCTCCCTTTCCACGAGAAAGCCTGGGAGGCTATCCGTGCCCGTGCACGCTCCGAGCGCGAACGCTATGCCCGACGCGCTGCCGAAAAAGTCAGCCAGACCGCCATGCATATGGTCGTGGGGTTCACCGTCATTTACTGCGCGACGGGCTCGCTCGCGTCCGGCGGTATCGCGGCCATCCTTGAACCAGTATGCAATGTACTTCTGCTGCCAATTCACGACCGCTTCTGGGACCGGCTCGAATTGCGCGTCGCCGGCCAGCATGGCGCTGCCTGAGTCACTCGTGGCAAAGGCTGCACAGGCTCGGCAATAACAGATGGAGCAGCTTGACCATCCCATGCAGCATGAGGGCCACAGCAACGCTTAACTCCATGACCAGTCTGTCCGTGCGCGAGTGCCTGCGCCAGCTCGGTCGGAACAGATCGATCCTCCACAGCAGTGTCTTACCACCCGTCGGTGCGTTGAGTCGTTAGGTCGCTTCTTTTCTTCATTTACTCAGAGGCATGCAGCCCGCCGTCGGGAGCAACGTCAGATGGAGGCGTGCCGGAAGTATCTGCCTTCATCTGCCGGAACAGATGCCAGGCCATGGCGGCAAGTGCCGCAAGGCCGCACACCAACACGCCCCACAACCAGTACCGGCGGGTTCCAGCAGTCCGGTCAGCCTCCACGATCGTAGCTGGCGATTGCTGTTGTACGAGTGCCCCGGGTGTCGCAGATTCCAGCTCAGCCAGTTCACGCGACGTAAAGCCCGGTGCAACCTGGGAGAGCGGCACGCTGGCAGCCGTAGCACTGGCGCGGCCAAATGCCAGTTGGTATGGCGCCTTGCCGGCAGCCACAAACACAATGGTTGCGGGCGCCCAACGCAAGCGCAAGGCTGGACGCTCCAGGAGGGCCGTCAGCGGCCGTGCCACCCACATGGACGCATTGGTGGGTGCGATCTCGACGTCCCCTGAAACGCGCTGCTGTCCCGTCTGTGACAATTGATAAAAGGTTGTATTCACGATTGGCTGCAAGCGCGTCACAACCCGGTCGCCCGGTTTGCGGTTAGACGTGGTTTGGTACTGTCCCACTATCACCGGCATGACGACGTTCTGCCCTTCAAACACGAAGCCAACAGCAATCGCGGGAATGGCGACAGGCGCTGCATACATGACATCGCGCCCTTCGGCAGCTGGCAGACCCGGCAAAACAATGGTCTCCATTTGCATGGCGGCGTACTGCTGCACGACATAGTCGGCGTTGATGTCAGCAAAGGCGAGCGGCTTGCCCTCGAGCCAACGAATACGGGCGTAGCGAAATGGCCGCGGAGAAAATTCGATGCGGTGCTTGCCGACGCTTGCGCCTCGATCGTTGACCAGCCAACTGACCGCCGCCTCTGCCAGCACGTCCCAGTCTTGCAGGTCGTTACTTACATCGACCGCAACGTGCGCGTTGTAGTTGTCGATTCCCGGGGACAGCGATAACGCCAGCGCGCCCACTGGTGCGGCAGCGCTGACCTTCGCAGCCAGTGCTGCCGGCTGAAGGTCGAGGATCAGGCTTTGCAGTTCGTCGCTCGCTGCGCGCGATGGCGTCGTCACGGAGATGACGGCGCCGTCACTCCGGGTACGGATCTGCAAGCTTTCAGGCATCGGCCCTGTGTCACGGGCGGTACCATACAGTGGGAAAATAGCGACCGGTGCAGTCGCCTTTTTTTCTACGGCTGGTGGGGCCTGATCGATCAGCGCAAAAGGCATCGACGCACCAACGGCATCGAACACGCGCAGATCGTGCAAGGCGGACGAGCGCGCTTTCAGATAGACCGCACGCGGCAGCGGCAGTCGCACGATGGCTTGGCTGCTCATGGTGCGCAAAGGGAGACGATGAGAATAATCGGTCAGCCTGTCCGTTGGGGCCGCTGGACTTTCAGTGACGGCGGCGCCCGTCAGCGCGAATGCCATGATGACGCAGCAGTACCTGCAGAGAGAAATCGGCATGGGTCGTTCTCCTGTAGGTCAAGCTGACGCAGCCATTGACGCGGCCTGCAGTGCTTTCGGATACGGTGCGAGATAGCCCACCAGTAGCAGCAACAGGCCAACACCAACGAACGACACAACGCGCGCGATGCTTCCGCCATTGGCCAGGTCAACCAGGAACAGCTTGGCCACTACAATGCCGTACAACAGCGCGCCGATCCACCAGACCCGTCGTCGAGCAGTGCGTGCCGCAACGCGCATGAGCGCGAAAGCACTTGCACCCCAAGCCAGAGAGAGCAATGCTTGCACCGTTTGCGAAGCCGTAAGATCGGCCAGCCGGTAATCGATGCCAAGGTAATGCGCCGCACTTCGTAGCAGAATGAGATTGAACCAGAGCCACGCTGCCACCATGGTGGCACGCAGCAGCGTGGATAGAACGGGCTGATCCAGTGCAGCTCTGGCAGCGAGTTGCCGCAACGTGCTTACCCATAGCATCAGCACAAACCCTGTGGTCAGATCGAGCGGGTTGAGCAGTGGAATATAGGGCAACGGGGCCATCGCACCATCGTGCCGCAAGTTCCACAGAGCGATCGGCAACATCGTCAACATGATCCCTACTGGAACAGCAATCGATCGGTACCAGTCGGCAATCGGCGCAGTAGGCCAGCCCCCCGTCATGCTTCGACGCAGGAACCCGACGAGGACCAGCATCATTGCCCACGTCGGCAGGTAATTGCTCCATGCCGCGTCCGTAACCCAGCCGCCTTGCAAGATCAATGCGCTGTCGATTGGCGTGGCTAACCATCTGTCGATCAGGATCGCGCCGGTTGGCCACAATGCGAGCCACGGCCCACCCGTGCGCACGACGTGCAGCAGCTGCAGGACGGTGCGGTTCAGGAGCAACCCGCTGGTATGCCAGCGTAGCATCGCCTGTTCGTTGCCCAGCCATGCAACTGTCCATGCGATCCAGAGCGCGGCGTCCGGGAGCGCGTGCGCGCCGTACAGCTGCGCAAGTAAGCGCAGCGTGATGATGGCCAGCGCGGCCCAGCAGACAAGGGCAAACCAGCGCAGGTGGGGCCAGACGAGGCGCGGGGCGTAGCGCACGCAGGCGATCGACGTAGCCGCGATACCAAGGGAATACAGTGCCAGCCAGAGGGAATCCATGCTGCCCAGGATAGCGGGCAGATAGTTGGTTAACCGACTCGCCGCGATGTTAAGGGCGCTCATCCACCAGATACAGCTCCAAAGCAGCAACCACGCTGGAAGGTGGCGGCCGTTTTGCGTGGGCGCAGTTCGCTGCAGCGTACGGCTGGTTGCGAACGCCGCTACTGCCAGGATCACGATGCCCAGCAAAGGCATGGCGTCATTTAGCTCGACTATGCGTATCCATAACAATCCGGGCGAAACAGCCATCGCCAGGCCGACAGCTCCCGCGATCTGGGCGGCCAGAACCAGTTGCCGCGCGGTAGGCCAGAGCATGCGCATGCTGATCGCATACAGCAGCAGGGCGGTGAGCATTGAGCCGCCAACGATCCAGTTGGCCAGGGTACCCCCCGAAAAACGCAGGGATGCTTCGGTGTACCACCCGGCCAGGAGCCATGCAGCAGCGAGTGCCAGAGCCGTGTTGGCTAGTGGCGACAAATCCTGTTCACCGCCGTGCGGCCTGCGTAACGCCACGGCCACAGCATAAGCGCTGCCGGCGAGCAGCAGGAAGCCCAACCACAAGTGCGCCGTCAGTGCGGTGTCGATGTCGAAGCCGGACAACGAAATCGTGAAGCTGATCCAGGCTGCGACTTGCAATAACAGGCCACAAATCCAGATGGCTTGCCGGCGGTGTTGCAGGCCGAACCACACGAAACCAAATCCCTGGAGTGCCCATGCGGCCGAGGTCCAGCGCGCATCAAGGGCAAACGGGATCGTCAGCGTGGCGAAAATAGCTCCAAGAACGGCAAACGTCCGCACCAGCGCACGCCAGCGCTCCTTGCCGGCATGCCAGAGCATCGTCCCGACCACGAGATAAAAGCCGCCCAGCCCAAGGGCGGAGAAAGCCAGTCCAAACTGCATGTCCTTCACCAGCCCGACCTGAAAACCGAAGGTTAATAGCGGCGTGCCCATGATCAGCGTGGCATCGACGCAATCCTGCAGCCGTGTTCTCTTGCGGCCCGCGAATGCGAAAGGGATGGCCGAATAGCACAGGAAAAAGAAGATGAGAAATGCCTGCGCCGATGCGTAATTGTCCGAGGTGTATTGCAACCCACCCCAAGCCCCGCCAACCCCAAACGTGAAGACAAAGCCAAGTAAATTGAGTTGGTGCCACGAACGCTTGAACGCCAGCACGAACACGCCGACATTGAGCATCACGTAATAAGAAAACAGGGCTATATAGTTTCCCTCTCCAGTCGATAAGAGCAGGGGACAGGAGAATCCGCCGGTTATACCGAATGCCGCGAGCCACGGCGCTTCTTGCAATATGGCCAACAGGCATGTGAATACCGTGAGCGACACCAGCAAGGCGAAAGCGAATTCCGCAGGTATCAAGGCATAGCGCTGGAATGCGCTGAAGATCACCAGCATCAGGATGGCGATAGCAGTTCCCTGCACCGGCAACCCGATCTCTCTGCGTTTGCTGCGCAGGCGCCAGCCCCAACCCAGCAGTCCCAGGTCGACCAGTACCACGGCGCCCAGCCTTAGCTCAATAGAAATCGTGATGGTCGCCGCGACATACTTGAGCAGGAATGCAATGCCGATAAACAGGATAACCAGGCCGAGCTTGGCGACCAGATTCCCGGTCATCAACCAGGTTTTGACCGCAACCAGCCAGCGAGGTGGCGGAGATACCGCTTTGGTTGAAGCATCAGGATCCAGCGGCGGCGTGATCGCTTCGTGTTGAATCGGGCTGCCACGGCTTCGGCCACGACGGGGAGTACCTCGTTTTGCTTGGGGCGACCGATGGATTGTCTGGGCGTCATCGACGCTGGCACTGGCACTGGCACTGGCACTGGCCCTGGCACTGGCACT
Organism: Massilia aurea; assembly: GCF_024753205.1. GTDB lineage: Bacteria > Pseudomonadota > Gammaproteobacteria > Burkholderiales > Burkholderiaceae_D > Telluria > Telluria aurea. Next base: position 5,558 of record NZ_JANUGZ010000012.1, read on the forward strand.
GGCACTGGCACTGGTACCGTCCACCCCCTGGACTTGTGCATGGGCGCTATCTGGCAAAACGGCAGATGACACCTGTTCAACATCATCCTTTGGTACTGTGGAAACGGCCATGTCGGCAGGACGAGGCGTTGGTGTTTCCAGAGGTGCCGGAGAGAGCTGTTGGACCTTCTCGCGGAGCAAAACCAGCTGCTCTTCCAATTCGTTGATTTGATAGCCGCGTCGCAGCCCCACAAGCCAGGCTGCAATGAAGGGATAAGCCGCTATTATCAATACCCATGTGGTGATCTCACGCATGGCGGCCCTTCATGTGAAGTACTTGGTTCCGCCAGTCCGGCCCCACGCATCATGCGACAGTCCCCTTGGCGTCAAAGAAATAGTAAGAGCCAGAAGCATGTGCAGAAATGAACCTGTTTGACCGTTGCGCCCGATCAAATCACGTGGTTGGTACGTGGGGTTTTGCTGCCACAGTGGGCCAGTGGCGTATGAGAGAGGCGGCAAACTCTAGCGAGCCTGAGGATGAGCGGCACGCCAAACAGGGCATGACAACTTGTGGGAATGGGTTGGATGGTTGATGGGTCGATCGCATCAAGT
>NZ_JANUGZ010000013.1 GCF_024753205.1 Massilia aurea
CGGCTCATCCAGAGCGCATTGCGCTGATATGCGAACAGGAACAGCTCACATATGACGAATTGAACAATTGGTCGAACCGCATTGCCCACCAACTGCTCTCATGCGGCGTCCAGCCCGACGACCGGATCGCGCTATGTGTGGAGCGCGGCTTTGCAATGATGGCAGGACTGCTGGGTATCTTGAAAGCTGGCGCAGCTTACGTCCCGCTCGACCCGTCGTACCCGGTCGAACGGCTGAGCCAGGTGCTGGAGGACTCTGCGCCGGTGGCGCTTTTGACCCAATCTGACCTGCACGCCAAGCTATCCCTGAATGCGGCTTCGCTGGTGCTGCTCGACGTATCGCTGGAGGGACCGCACCATAATCCAGATGTGCCGCACCTGACCGAAAGCAACCTGGCTTACGTAATTTACACCTCCGGCTCCACGGGCAAACCCAAAGGGGTAATGGTCGAGCACCGCAACATTGTGAACTACCTATTGTGGTCGCACGATAGCTATTACCGCACGACACCTGGGGGCTCACCGGCCGTGCACTCGATCGGCTTCGACGGTTTGCTTACCACTCTCTACGGCCCACTGATTGCAGGGCAAACCTTGACACTCCTACCGATTGGTCATGAAGTCAGCGCGATTACGTCGGGCGCAGCCCGGACACCTTTCGGATTGATCAAAGTCACACCTTCGCACCTGAAGATGCTGAATGCCGAACTAGCCGAACATGTGTCGGCACCGACAAGGACACTGATGGTTGGCGGCGAAGCCCTCGTGCCCTCGGATATCGCGTTCTGGCAGCGACGCTTCCCGCAGGTTCGCTTGATCAACCACTTCGGCCCGACTGAAGCCACAGTGGGTTGCGCCACTTTTGAGATCACGGACGACGCATCGTGCTTAACCTCAATCCCTATCGGACATCCAATTGCCAATACCCGCATCTATATCCTAAACCGCCACGGCGAGGTGGTCCCGATCGGCGTCACCGGTGAACTATATGTCGGTGGAGCGGGTGTGGCGCGCGGCTACCTGAATCAACCGGAGCTGAGTGCAGAGCGTTTCATGTACGATCCGTTCAGCGACGTTCCAACAGCGCGTATGTATAGAACAGGTGACTTGGGCCGGTGGCGCGCGGACGGTGTCATCGAGTATCTAGGACGTAACGACTTTCAAGTAAAGATTCGCGGTTTTCGGATCGAGCTAGGCGAGATCGAAGCCCGGCTCACGGCTTGCGACGGTGTACGCGATGCGGTCGTCATCGCGCGCGAGGACACGACCGGAGATAATCGACTGGTGGCCTACATTCTGCCCGACCAGAACTTACAGCCGACGCCTACAGAACTGCGCGACCGTCTATCGGCCACATTGCCCAGTTATATGGTACCCACCGCCTTCGTCAACCTCGTTGAGTTCCCGCTGACCTCAAATGGCAAGCTCGACCGCAAGGCATTGCCTTCCCCCGACCGGTCGGCGGTGCCGGCTCGAGCCTATGAACCGCCATCAGACGCTAAGGAGGTGATGCTGGCCGCCATCTGGCAGGAACTTCTTGGAGTGGAGCGTGTGGGCCGCAACGACAATTTCTTCGAACTCGGCGGTCACTCGTTACTTGTCATTAAAATGATCGAATTGCTGCGTCGGCGAGACATCTCCGCCGATGTCCGCGCCATCTTCCGCACGCCAACACTGGCCGCTCTTGCGGAAGCGCTCGAATGTTCACATATTCGCCCGGAGTTTTCGGTTCCAGCCAATCCACTTGCCGACGGATGTGCACAGATCACCCCCGATCTGCTTCCTCTTGTATCGCTTACGCAAGCGCAGATTGATCGCATTGCCGCAAAGGTACCGGGTGGGGCTATTGAGATCCAAGATATTTATCCACTTGCGCCGCTGCAGGAAGGGATCTTATTTCACCACTTGCTTAGCCGAGAGGGCGATGCCTACCTGCGTCGTAGTGGCCTTCGTTTCGACAGCAGGGATCATCTTGATCGATTCTTAGCGGCGTTGCAGTGTATCGTCGACCGGCATGACATCCTGCGCAGTTCGGTTCATTGGGAGGGCTTAGAGCGCGCCGTGCAGGTAGTTCACCGGCAGGCACCGCTAGCAGTGCGCGAAGTCGTACTCGAAAGTGCAAGCCAGGTACATGCGCAGTTGATGACCTTGACAAATAAGCTGCGTCTTGAACTTTCGAGTGCGCCGCTGTTAGTTCCATTTGTTGCAGCAGCACCAGGCTCATCCACTTGGCATATGCTTCTAGTGTGCCACCATGTGGTGACCGACCATGTGAGCTTAGAGCTGCTCACTGAGGAGGTGCGGATGTTGCTGCAGTACCGCGATGCAGAGCTTGCGACGCCCGTACCATATCGGAATTTCATTGCACAGCTGAGCGTCCAGCCCCAGTCTGACCACGAACGATACTTCCGTGCTCGCCTTGGGGATATCGATGAGCCAAGTGCACCGTTTGGCATTCTCGAAGTACATGGCACTGGCGGGGATCTACGCCATGTACGCGTGGCGGTGGCGGCCGAGCTGGCGCAGCGGATTCGAAAAACTGTCCGACATGAGGGTGTAAACGCTGCCGCGCTGTTCCACCTGGCTTGGGCTCAAGTCATTGCGAAGTGCTGCAGCCGCGACGATGTCGTCTTCGGCACTATGCTGTTTGGCCGGATGCGTGGAGGCAACGAATCGCACCGCGGGCTCGGCATGTTCATCAATACGTTGCCGATTCGCCTGTCTCTCAGGGGGCGGAGCGCTAAACAGGCGCTAGCAGAAACCTTCCAGAGCCTGACCGATTTGCTTGAACATGAACACGCGCCGCTTGCCCTCGCCCAGCGCTGCAGCGCAATCTCGCCGTCGATGCCATTGTTTACTACTTTGCTCAACTTCCGTCACAGCACGCTTGGCGGGACCCAGCGAGGAGATAGCAATTATCTCGACGGAATTTCCCTTCTCGGAGGCGAAGAACGCAACAACTACCCAGTCACTATCTCTATTGACGACCTCGGCAGCGACTTTGCCATCTCTGCTCAGTGTGCGGGTTCGATCGATCCCGAGATGATGGTTTGCTATCTCACAACCGCGATCGCTTCACTCGTTGACGCACTCGAAAGCCGACCCGATCACCGAGTAACCGAACTTGGAATTTTATCGGAAGCGCAACGCCGTCAACTGTTGCTAAATTTCAACGAAACTGACCACGATTATCCGCATCAGCGCTTGGTGCATCACCTATTTGAAGACCAAGTCGCACGGCAACCCGAATCCACCGCCGTGGTCTTTGAGGACGAGCGCTTGAGCTATAGAGAACTGAACCGCCGTGCAAACCGTCTGGCGCATGCTCTGCTCGCCAAAGGAGTAGGCCCCGATGTCCGCGTTGCACTTTGTGTCGAGCGTTCCCCTGAAATGCTTATCGGGCTGTTCGCGGTCCTTAAAGCAGGCGGGGCATATGTGCCGGTCGATCCTTCTCACCCACCCGACAGGCTAACCTACATATTGCAGGATAGTGCACCGGCAGTCTTACTGACCCAGCGTCGTTTCGAGCAGACCATTCTTTCGACTATGGGCATACCGACCCTGTTACTCGACGGCTGGGAACTGGACCTGGATACGTCGCATGAAACCAACCCAACTTCATCAGTGCAATTAAATCATCTTGCGTACGTAATCTATACATCCGGTTCGACGGGTATGCCGAAGGGTGTCATGGTTGAACACCGGGGCCTGTACAACTATCTGCAATGGGCAGGTCCCGCGTATACGCCTTGTGGTTCGACTCGTGCACTTGTGTTTTCCCCTCTAGCATTCGATGCGACAATAACAAGTTTATATCTGCCGCTGCTTAATGGCGGGATGCTGACCCTGATTCGGGAAGGTCAAGAACTTCAAGAGGTTGAGGGTCACTTGGCGGCAGGGGACCCGTGGGACTTGGTAAAGATTACGCCAGCGCATTTGGCCTTGCTCGGGCAACGCTTGAAGGCAGCTAGGGCACGGCCCGCAGTGGCCCTTTTCGTCGTTGGCGGAGAGGCGCTGGCAGCCTCGACCGTCACGTTGTGGCAACAAATTGCTCCCAACACTCGCATTATCAACGAATACGGGCCGACCGAGACCGTCGTAGGCTGCAGCGTGTTCGAGGCAGACGAAGCCAGCACGACCAAACGAGATATTCCGATCGGCAAGCCGATCGCTAACGTACAGATGTATGTCTTGGATGCGCAGATGCAGCCTGTCCCGTTAGAGGTCGAAGGTGAGATTTATATCGGCGGAGCAGGTGTTGCGCGCGGTTACCTGAACCGACCACAGCTGACCGCAGAGCGTTTCCTGCCAAACCCATTTAGCGCTGTGGCAGAAGCTCGCATTTATAAAACAGGCGACCTCGGACGATGGTTGCCTAATGGCAACATTGAGTATCTTGGGCGTAACGACTTTCAGATCAAAATCAGAGGCTATCGGGTTGAGTTGGGCGAAATCGAAGCAAAACTGGCCATTTGTCCAGGCGTGCGTGAGGCTGTAGTCGTAGCGAGGGAAGATAGCCCCAGCGATAAACGTTTGGTTGCCTACGTGATTCCTCTGGACGGAGCTCAACTTGACGTACGCATGCTGACCCGAGAACTAGCCACACACTTGCCGGATTACATGATGCCCGCAGCGTTTGTGCTGCTCGATGCACTTCCGCTAACTACAAACGGCAAGCTCAACCGAAAGGCCCTGCCGATGCCGGATCGGGCGGTACAAGCAGAAGTTGAGTACGAGGAACCTCAGGACGAGATTGAGAAGATAATCGCGACTATCTGGGAGGAATTGCTAGAGCTAGAAAACATTGGCCGCAACGACCACTTCTTCGAGCTAGGTGGCCACTCTCTGCTAGCGATTCAATTCATGGTGCGATTAACGGAGCAATTGGGGACGACTCCTCCGTTGGCCGAACTTTTCGCGTCGCCAGTATTGTCCGAGTTTGCCAGCTCTGTCACCGAAGCCCTGATCGCCTCGTGCGCAGTGGATGATGTTGACGCGTTACTGGATCCACTTAATGGTTTGTCTGAGGACGAACTGCTGTCTTTACTGAAAGAATAAAAATGAGTCGGGACAAATTAGAACAATTAAAAAAAGCCGTACTGCTAAAAAAGCTTCAGCAAGCGGGGAAAGTGCCTCACGGGATATCCACATCAGCCGCGCCGTCGGCGGTGTCTCGGGCAGCACCCATGCCGCTGTCCGTACCACAACAGCGACTATGGTTCCTCGACCAGCTTGACCGCAACGCCGGAGCCGCATACCACATCCCAGCCGCTCTTCGCCTACAAGGTCCGCTTGCGAATGTTGCGTTACATGCTGCCCTTGATCGCATCGTGGCACGCCACGAAATCCTGCGTACATATTTCGTTGGTAGCATCGGTGAAGCCAGCCAGCAGATTGAGGAGCCAAACATTGGTTTCGCGTTGGTCGAGCGGGATCTACGTCACCTGCCTGACAACGAGCTGGAAGCGGCCGTGGCCCGCCTTGCCTCCGACGAAGCAGCCACCCCGTTCGACCTGGCCACTGGGCCTCTGGTGCGCGGCCAGCTGCTGCGCCTGGCACAGGACGAGCATGTGCTGCTGGTTACCCAGCACCATATCATCTCCGATGGCTGGTCGGTCGGGTTGCTGGTCCAGGAGTTTTCAGCCCTCTACACCGCCTTTAGCCAAGGCCTGGCCGATCC
>NZ_JANUGZ010000014.1 GCF_024753205.1 Massilia aurea
TCGCTTTGCTATGCTCACTTGCCGATGTGACGAGCACGGTGCGCCACCCCACCGCCAACGCCCGTGAAACTGGTGCACAATGCATTCATCAGCATTGTCATTTCAATCACGGGAACAGCATGAATGAACAGGTTGCACGCAATGTCGTGCTGGCGCGCGCGATCGAGCACGCCGACGTCGGCCATACCGTACTGAGCGACGACGATCGCAAGTATGCCACCCGCAGCGCACGCGAGCTCGCCGCATGGCAGGCGGCCGACAGTCACACGGCCGTCAACCAGCAGCATTTCCTGCAGCAGCGCGCCGAGCAAATCCTCAAGCGTCTCGGCGAACGCACGCCGGCCTTCGGCGCTTTCCAGCGCCGCGCCCCCGGCATGCGCGGGATATGGTTTGCACTGCCGTTCATTGCCTTCGTGCTTGGTGCCGCACTAGACCGCATCGCCGATCCGCACCGGGTCGACTTGTTATCCGCGCCGTTCCTTATCATCATCGCCTGGAACCTGCTGGTGTACCTGGGTCTTCTGGTATGGGCGGTAGTTCCTGCCGCGCGCCGGAAGAAGAGCGGCGTGCCACTGCTGCGCCGACTGAGCGTGGGCAAGGCCGTGGCGCCACGCAAGCTGCCTACTGCACTGGCCGAAGGCGTTGCCCACTTTCTGGCCGATTGGGCCGTGCTCAGTGAGCCACTCACGCGTGCGCGCCTGAGCCGCACGGTGCATCTCGCGGCCGCCGGCTTTGCGCTCGGCGCCGTCGCGTCGCTGTATGCGCGTGGCCTGCTGACCCAATACGTGACTGGCTGGGAAAGCACCTTCCTCGACGCCCAGCAAGTGCACACGCTGCTGTCGTGGCTCTTCACGCCGGCACTGACCGTGTTCCCGTTCCTGCAAGGCTTCACGCTGGCCGAGATCGAGCAACTGCGCTTCGGTGGCAGCGCCGGCCTGCCGGTTGGCGAACGCTGGGTCCATCTGTATGGCGCGACGTTGCTGCTGCTGGTGATCATTCCACGTGTGCTGCTCGCGATTGTTGCGGGCCTGCGCGCCCGCCATTTGTCGCGTCACTTCCCGCTTGACCTCGACCAGCCGTATTACCGCAAACTGGCCGACAGCATCGGTACCAGCGCGCCGGCCGTGCTGCGCGTGATCCCTTACACCTACACACTCGACGAGCCGCGCGACCGCGGCCTGTGGGCGATCGCAGCTGCGGCACTGGGCGGGCAGGCGAGGGTGCAGCTGCTCCCATCGGTCGCTTATGGCATCGAACCGAAGGATGCGCTGCGCGAGACGATGCTGAACGAAGCCGGCATCACCGTCACCACCGTGCTGTTCAGCTTAGCTGCGACGCCGGAGAAGGAAAATCACGGCGCGCTGCTCGACTACCTGGTCAAGCATGTGCCGCGCGGCGTCGCCGTGCTGCTGGATGAATCGGCGCTGCTCGAACGTATCGGCGACCAGGTCGGCGCCGAACGCGCCGCCGAGCGTCATTCGCTGTGGCGGCAGTTCTGCAGCTTCCATGGTACGTCGGCCCATGTCGTCAATTTGCTCGAACCGGACAAGTATCCGCTTGAACTGGGCGCGGGCTTGACCCTGCCGGAGCTGCGATGATCCAGCCTGCCAAGATCCAGTTCGCCCTCGTCTCGCATACGAACAACGGCAAGACCACGCTGGCGCGCACGCTCGTTGGCATGGATGTCGGCGAAATTCGCGATGCTGCGCACGTAACGCAGATTTCGCAAGGCTACCCGCTGCTGTCCACACCCGCTGGCGACTCGCTCGTGTTGTGGGACACGCCTGGTTTCGGCGATTCGGTGCGTCTGCACAAACGCCTGGCCATGGCCGGCAATCCGATCGGCTGGTTCCTGCGCGAGGTTTTCGACCGCTATCGCGACCGGCCATTCTTCCTCAGCCAGCAGGCACTGCGCGCCGCGCGTGAAGAAGCCGACGTGGTGCTGTACCTGGTCAATTCGTCCGAGTCGCCACAGGATGCGGGCTATCTGCCGTCCGAGATGAATATCCTCGAATGGCTAGGCAAACCCGTGGTCGTGCTGCTGAACCAGATTGGGCCACCGCGGCCGGCCAGCGAAGAACAGGCCGAGCCACAGCGCTGGAAACAGCATCTCGCTCAGTACTCGGTCGTCAAGGAAGTGCTGCCGCTCGATGCATTCGCCCGCTGCTGGGTGCATGAACACGTGTTCTACGAATCGGTCACGCACCTGATCGCAGCCGAGAAGCAGCCCGCCTACGCGCGCCTGCTCTCTGCCTGGGCGGCGCGCAATCGCGAGCGCTATGCAAGTGCCCTGCAGATGAACGCCGAACAGATTGCCGCTGCCGCGCGCGACACTGAGGCGCTGGAGGACCAACGACCGGGCATGTTGCGCAGCGCGCTGAAAGCGGTCGGCATCGGCAAGGACGAAGCGCGCCGCCAGGAGCTGGCGATGGCGGCGCTCGTGCAGCGCCTGAACGACGGCATCAATCATGCGACGGCGCGCATGCTGTCCCTGTATCGCATCGATCCGGGGCAGGCGGTCGCTGTCAATGCACGCGTGCGCGACAACTTCGCGGTCAACGCGCCAGTGGACAAGGCGCAGGCTGGATTATTGGGTGCAGTGGTGGCGGGTGCAACCACCGGTCTGTCCGCTGACTTGATGGCGGGTGGCCTCACAATGGGCGCCGGCGCATTATTGGGCGCGATCGCTGGCGGCATCACGGCTGCCGGCGCCGCGTGGGGCTTCAATCAGGGGACGGATCGCAACCAGGCAAACGTGAAGTTCGCCGACCCGTTCCTGCATCAAATGCTGGTGGGCGCGATTCTGCGCTATCTGGCAGTGGCGCACTTCGGCCGTGGGCGCGGCAATTATGTCGAAAGCGAAGCGCCGCCGTTCTGGCAAGCAGAAGCTGAAAGCGCATTGGCCGCGCGCGGCGTCGATAGTGCGCGCCTGTGGCAATCCGTACGCGCCGCGCCGGACCTGGGCGCAGCCATCAAATTGGTGCAGGCTGTTCTGGTGCCGGCGGTGACGGCGACGCTCGCGCGCCTGTATCCGGATGTCGCGCTGCCGGGGCAGGAGCTGCCAGCAGCAGCAGCAGTGGCACCGGCCCCGGCCCCGGTGGACCTGACTAAAACTGATACTGCGCGCTGACGCCCAGTAGCCAGTTACTGCCAGGCGCCGCTTCGTAATAGCGGCGGTTGGCGTCGCCCACGATCACCGAGCCGACATAGTCGCGGTCGAACAGGTTGTTCAGGCGCGCGAACTGGCGCAGGCGCCAGCCGCCAAACTGCTGGCTCGCCTGCACGCGGGCATTGACGACCGCGTAGCCCGGCGCCGTCTGCGCGGTGTTGGTGTCTTCCGCATACACCCGGCTGTTGGCGACCGTCTCGAGCGCGACGCCATAGCGGCCCGCCGCTTCCGTCCAGCCCAATTCGCCGTAGAAGCTCGACTTGGGCACGCCCGGCAGGCGGCTGCCCTTTGGCACTGCGCCGAAGCCTTCGTCATAGATCGCATGCAGCATGCTCATGGCGATGCGCGCATTCCAGCCGGCCCCCAGCTCCGCGTCGACCGACAGCTCGCCACCCTGGCGCAGCGTGGCGCTCGCGTTGCGATAGCTGGTGCGACCGCCCGACGATGCATCGACCACCAGTTCATCCTTCGTCTTCACCTGGAACACGGCGGCGTTGACGCGCACGCCGCGGGCCACCATCGCCTTGGCGCCGATTTCGAGGTGCGTGCCGATCGCCGGCTCGAGCGCGAAGTTAAAGCCGCCGCCCGTGCCTGAATAGAACGACTCGTTCATGGTAGGTGTTTCGAAGCCGCGCGCGGCGCTCGCATACAGGTTCAGCGTGGGCGAAATCTTGTACAGCACACCGACCAGTGGCGTCGTATGACGGAAGTCGGTGCCGCCGCTGTCGTTGCCATTGGAGAGATACCGGTCCTCGACGTCGAAGTCCACGCGGCTGTGACGCAGGCCGCCGGTAAGCACCCACTGGTCGCGTTCCCATTCGACTTGCACGTACGGGTCGACGCTCGTCACGTCGTTCTGTTCGTCGCGCCGCAGATTGCCTTTCACGCCAAAGGTGTTGCCGATGAAGTTCTCGAAACCCTGGCGCGCGTCCTTGGATTCGGCCATTTCGAGGCCTGCCGTGGTGCGCAGCGTACCGCCAGCGACGGCGCGCACCGCACGCCAGTTAGCGTCGATGCCATAGAAGTCGCGATCGAAATCGATGACGCCGCCCGAGTGCGTGGCCGGCGCCTGGAAGCCGCGCGAGAACGACTGGTACTGGATCACGCGGCGGTTGCCGCCGTAAGCCGTGACTTGCAGGCGATCCTGGCCGAAGCGCTGCTCGAACGTCGCGCCGAATTGTTGATGATCGATGCTCTTGCGTGTGTCGTAGCGATCGGCCAGCGTGCGCTGCGGCGATTGCGTATCGGTGGTATCGATCTCTCCCGCGCGTGGATCGCGGCGGAAGGTATCCCATGTCACGCCCAGCGGATCCTGCGTATCGTCCTGGCGCAGCCCACTGGCTGTAATCACAAGGCGGCTGGTCGACGTTGGCTCGACCACCAGCTTGGCATAGGCCTGGTCGCGTGTGGCTGCACTGTGATCGCGGTAGCCATCGGTTTCGAAGCGCGACGCATCGATCAGGTAGCCGATACCGCCGCTGCGGCCCGACGCATTCGTATCGAGCTTGCGCTGGCCGTAGCTGCCGCCGGTGAAGCTGGCTTCGACGGTCGGCTTGTCGGTCGGTTCGCGCGTGAACAGCTGGACGACGCCGCCCGAGTGATTGCCATACAACGCAGAGAAGGGGCCGCGCAGCACTTCGATGCGCTCGGCGACATCGAGGTTGAAGGTCGCGGCCTGGCCCTGGCCGTCGGGCATGGTGGCCGGGATGCCGTCGGCAACGAGGCGCACGCCGCGCACACCGAATGCCGAACGCGTGCCAAAGCCACGTGATGAGATTTGCAGGTCTTGCGCGTAGTTCTCGCGATTGCGCACGACGACCCCCGGCACCGCCGCCAGTGCTTCGGAGGCGTTCACGCGCAACTGCGCGGCGCCGATCTGCGCCGCATCGACGACATCGATCGCGGCAGGCAGGTCGAAGCTGGTGTGTTCAGCACGCGCGCCACTGATGACCACCACGTTCATTGGATTGCGGATGTCATCGGCAATGGCGGCAAGTGGCCAGCAGGCGCAAAGGGCGGCGATCGTGGTACGGCGCAGGACAGGATGCTTCATTATTTCCCCAAAGTATTGCGTGCAGAGTGTGAAAGTTGGTCTTCTATTATTTAACCGGGGAATATACCTTGGGCGCCAGAATCGTGCTGGGGACGTCGCCGCGTGACGAAAACGTACGGTGTGAAGATTCTTTTCGGGGAAGGCTTGCGGAACCCAGGGGAGGTTTGTTATAGTTCGCCTCCGCTTCGGCACTGACCGAAAAAGTTAACGTAATCAAGTGGTTACGAGAGCAAGGTCTACAGAGAAATCTGAGACGAAGCGAAAAGAAAGAGTTGACGAGATTTCG
>NZ_JANUGZ010000015.1 GCF_024753205.1 Massilia aurea
GTCTACCAAGATTACTCCTCATGATCCGCATGATGCTCCATCGTTCGGTGCAGCTTATTACATCAGAGCCGCCAGGCATCCTCCATCGTTGCCTTCGTCTGATCTACCAAGCCGCATCTCGCTTCCGTGTCGAAAAACATCAACGTAAAGAGCCTAAAGCATAGAAAACTTTGCTTTCCGTATAGAATTAATCGCGCGCTATTAAATCTTGTCTATAATTACTCCTCACCGTGCAACATCCACTATTTGATGGGTTGCATAACACCGGCAAGCTGCATATTTCGCTCGAAGTCGTTATCATGAACATATTTTCCTCACTCAGTACCCGTGCAAAACTCGGCGTCGGATTCGGCCTGGTCGGTATCCTCATCATCGTGCTCGCCTTTTTTGCCTGGCGTGAGTTAGGGAATGTTGGTAAGGAACTGGCGACTCAGAACGCGGTCCGCACTACCAAGCTCGAGCGCCTGTATGCGCTGCGTGAGTCTCTTGCGCAAACCGGACTCGCTGCACGCAATGCCTACATCATTCCCGATGCGACGAAAGCACAGGGTGAGCTGGCCCTGCTGGATGAACAAAAAGCGAATTTTCTCAAGGAGCTGCAGGTTCTGGCGCCGCTGTGTGAGGGAAACGCTGACTTTGCGACGATGCGCGCCGGCCTGCTTCGTATGGCAGAGGAACTCAATCGTCCGAGACGCTATCGTGATGCCGGGCAGATGACGGAATATGGTTCATTTCTGGTCAATGAGTGCAGCCCGCTGCGCCGGCAAAACGTGCTCGACATCGATCGCGTGATCAAGGCCATACAAAAGCAGGTTGAAGCCGGCACGCTGACCGCCGAACAATCCATCACGTCCGCGCAAACGACGATCATCGCCGTCGCGCTCGCTGCAGTGCTAATCAGTATTCTGGTTGGTGGCGCCATCACCGCGCACCTGCTGCGCCAGTTGGGGGGCGAACCGTTGGAGGTCAATCGCATCGCATCGGCGATCGCCTCAGGTGATCTCACGGTCAAGGTGACTGTGCGCCCCAAAGATCGGGCAAGCGTCATGTACGCGATTGGCGAAATGCAATCCAGTCTGCAGCGCATCGTTTCGCAAGTGCGCCATGGGACCGACATGATTGCGAATGCCTCCAGCGAAATTACCGCCGGCAATAGCGACCTTTCAACGCGGACTGCTCAACAAGCTACGTCGCTCGGTCGAACGGCAACGTCGATGAAAAAGTTTACGGTCGTGGTGGAACAAAATACTGCACATGCCCGTCATGCCAATACGCTGGCGGCATCAGCAAGCCAGGTTGCCAGCAAGGGTGGCAATGTTGTCACTGCGGTGGTCAGCACGATGCAGGAGATTAATGCCTCTGCGCACAAGATATCGGACATCATCAGCGTGATTGACGGCATTGCATTTCAAACAAATATCCTCGCACTCAACGCCGCGGTAGAGGCAGCGCGCGCAGGCGAACAGGGCCGTGGCTTCGCCGTGGTCGCCAGTGAAGTGCGAAGCTTGGCACATCGTTCAGCCAGCGCGGCAAAGGAGATCTCGGCACTGATCTGCGAATCGGTCGCGAAGGTGGATGCGGGCTCGAAGCTGGTCGAACAAGCCGGTACGACGATGACCGACATCGTGACGAGCGTGCGACATGTCAGCGGCATTATTGAAGAGATTACTGCTGCCAGCGAAGCGCAACACGCCGGTATCCAGGAGGTCAACCTTGCTGTCGATCAGATGGATGAAGCAACCCAGCAAAATGCTGTGCTGGTCGAGCAGTCCGCTGCGTCGGCGGCAGCGCTCAACGAGCAAGCGGGGAGTTTGTCGCGCACGGTTCGGGTGTTCCGTATCAATGCCGAGACCGAGCCGCTGCGAATCACAGCGTGAGTCAGATGAACGACCGCGTTGGCTTAGCCGTCGTTGTCGTTCAAGCTATTGCGCAGTTCGACCAGCTGACCACGTAATGTCTCTGCTTCGTCGGCCGAACACTTCGTCGCACGAAAAACTGCCGCCATTATATTGGCGGCTTTCTGTTTCAATGCCTTGCCATCGTCAGTCAGGCTGATGATCACTTGCCGCTCATCACTACGTGCACGGTTGCGCTGCACCAGGCCTTGTGCCTCCATGCGCTTGAGCAATGGGGTCAACGTCGCGGAATCCAGAAACAGGTGCACGCCGATATCTGACACCGTCAATTGGTCCTGTTCCCACAACACCATCATGACGAGATATTGAGGATAGGTCAGCCCCAGTTGGGGGAGCACGCCACGATAAACCCGCATCATTGCCAACGAGGTCGAATACAGCGCGAAGCACAGCTGTTCGTCGAGGCGAGGCGTGGTGGTAGAGGGAAGAGAAGGGGTCGTCATGGATCCAATATAGGTCGCACACTAGATAATTGCAAGCAATGCTACCCCAGAAGGCTAGCGCTCTCACGCTTTGGCAGTCCCTCGCCATTCGTGGAGCACGCCCATGTGGCGTGTCACGTCTTTCTATTTTTGAATCATGAATACGCGTTTTGAAGAATATTTTTGAAGGGGTCTTGTGCAATCAACCCGCGGTTTGGTATAGTTCGCCTCCGCTTCGGCACTGACCGAAAAAGTTAACGTAATCAAGTGGTTACGAGAGCAAGGTCTGCAGAGAAATCTGAGACGAAGCGAAAAGAAAGAGTTGACGAGATTTCA
>NZ_JANUGZ010000016.1 GCF_024753205.1 Massilia aurea
GATCGGGACCGCAATTCAGATGGTCGCGCAAGGCGTTTTGCGTAAGCAGGACTGCTGGCTGGCTGTCGGCAAGCATGTAGGCCATGCGCTCACCCGCGTAGATTGGGTCGAGCGGGACATAGGCCCCGCCTGCTTTGAGAATGGCGAGCAAGCCAACAATCATGTCCAGGCTGCGTTCGACGCAAATGGCCACCCGTGCGTCGGGGACCACGCCCTGGGCTATAAGACGGTGCGCCAGACGATTGGCACGGCGATTCAGTTCGCCATAACTCAGGTGTTGGTCTTCGAAGACGACGGCCGTGGCATCCGGTTGACGCGCGGCTTGCTCTTCGAACAGCTGGTTTATCAGATGAGACGGGAGCTGCTCTGCCGCTGTGCCATTGGACGCGGCGAGCAGCTGATGACGTTCAGCCTCGGGCAGAATCTGTAGCTCACCTATCGGACGGTCGGGTTGCTGCTCGAGTGCATCGGTCAGCGCCACGACCGATGTGTTTAGATAGTTTGCGACGCGTTCAGCATCGATTCCTGCGGTGCACTGGGCAGTGATTGAAAATCCGTCGCTCCAGTCGTCTACCGAAATGGTAATCGGATAGTTGCTTCGTTCGACACCTTCGAGGAGCGTAATGCCTTCAAGATAGGCGTTATCTTGCAGTGCGTGGGACCGCTTGCTGTGACGGAAGTTGAGCAAAGTGGTGAACAGCGGCAATGGCGGCGACACAGAGCTACAGCGCTGGACCAGGGCCAGCGGGGCCTGCTCGTGATCGATCAGATCAGTTAGTTTTGCGAAGGTGCTCTTGAGCGCCTCGCTGACGCTTAGTTCCCCAATCCGCAGGCGAATCGGCAGCGTATTGATGAACATACCCGGTACGCGACTGGCATCGTTACCGCCGTACATGCGCCCAACCAGTAAGGTACCGAAGACCACGTCGTCTCGGGCGCAACATTTTCCCAGTACTTGGGCCCAGGCGAGATGAAACAATGCGGCGCCGTTTGTGCCGTATCGGCGCGCTGCCTGGCGTACACGTTGTGAAATCTTCGGATCGACCGTCAGACGTGCTTCCTGTACATCAGTGCCATTACCTTGTACGTTGAATATGCCGAAAGGTGCACTCGGCTCATCCACATCACCAAGCTGAGTGCGAAAATAGTCTTCATGCAACGACTGTGAGGTCGCAGATAACTGAGCGATGAAGTTGCGATACGGCAGCGCCGGCGATAGTTCTGCGCGACGGTCCTGTAAAATTAGGCGAACTTCCGAGGTGAGTAGTTCGAGGGACATGTGGTCGCACACGATATGATGTGACAGCAGAGCCATGTACCACGCCGACGACTTCGGATCGACGGCGATGCAAGGAACCAGAAGCGGTGCCCGATTCAAATTCAAACGCTGAGGAGAGAGCTCCCTGAGTTGCTCTTGTGGGCAAAAAGCGCCGTCTAGCTCGACTTGGCGGACATCGAGGGGCGCTCGACGGTGAACTACCTGCACAGGACGCACGAGCGCATCCCAATGAATTGAACTGCGCAAAATCTCGTGGCGGTCAACAACAGCCTGCAACGCTATCAGGAATCTGTCCAGATGGGCACGACTATCGAACCGAATCGTGCTGCACTGTACGTACGGATCACGTGCATCTTTCAGTAAAGAATGGAATAGTACGCCTTCCTGCAGTGGGCCGAGAGGATAGATGTCCTGGATGTTCGCTGCGCCGCCAAGAACAGTGGCTGCGATACGGTCGATCTCGGTCTGTGTCAACTTTACGAGTGACAGCAGCTCTGGCGTCATGGGACCGGAGTGATCGGCAAGCAGGTTTGCCGGAACAGTCGCGCAATCGGGGCTGGTCGAAAAATTACAGGCTGCTGCCAATGCAGCCAGCCTTGGCGCGCCGAAGACGACACGGACGCTGGCAAGAATGCCCTTCTTGTGCAGCCGTTCGGTCATTG
>NZ_JANUGZ010000017.1 GCF_024753205.1 Massilia aurea
TGTTACACTGATCGGTACCGGCTCCCCATGTTGGTCGAGAATATAGATCCGTGTTGCGTTGATAGGGCGGCCGATTGGAAGGCGACTGAATGGATCGGTGCCGAGTACGGTAAAGGTGGTCGCGAAGGTTGTTGCCTCGGTCGGCCCATAACAATGCACGAGCCGGGCCGGAGCACTTTCGCGTCGAACCTTGTCGACGATCACGGGATCCGACTGTTCTCCACCGAACATCAGACACCCAAGTTGGCGAAACGCTGTCCGCATGGCGTAAGCATGTTGGCGGAATAGACCGGCCGTGAGGTGCAGAACGCTTACTGCATGCGTCTCGAGTTGGGATGATAAGGCTTGTGCATCAAGGAGGATGCTCTGTGGGACAATTAGCAGCCGAGCTCCGCTAAGAAGGCTTGCCCAAATCTCCCAAGCCGACGCGTCGAATGCCGGGTTGGCGCAGTGAGCTAGACAGTCACCGGGGCCAAAAGGGGCAAAATTATTGTTGGATACGAGTCGAAGAACATTACGATGTTCAATCATCACGCCTTTCGGCAGCCCTGTCGAACCCGAGGTATAGATGATATACGCGAGATGATGCGTTCGTAGTTCGGCAATATCTAAATTGGTTTCGGGGAAGATCGGATCGTTCGTGGCCTGATTCAACATTATTACCGGGATGTCGTTCGTGACCGGGACCTCTTGACCACCAATTACTAGCAAGGCGCGTGGCTTGCTGTCGTCGATTATCTGCGTCAACCGTGCCGGCGGATGGTCTGGATCGAGTGGAACATACGCGCCGCCTGCTTTCAGCACTGCGAGAGACCCTGAGATCATGGCTGCGCCACGCGGGGCGCAGATCGCGACCCGGTCGTCTGGGCCGACTCCAAGCGTGCGTAACTGATGTGCCAGACGATTCGCTTGCTTGTTCAGCTCGGCATAGCTGAGGCTGTGTTCGCTGTCGATAATGGCGATGGCGTCAGGCTGCGAAATTGCACGTGCTTCGAACAAACGATGTACGAGACCGTCGATTGAGTGATTGGATGCAGTGTCGTTGAAGTCGATCAGCACTTGGTCGCGCTTTTCCTGACTGAGCAGCGACAGCCTTGTCAGTGGTCGAGCCGGCGCAGCCACCATTGCCTCCAGTAGGTTTCTAAAGTATTCCGAGTAGCTCTCAATTGTGGCATGGTCAAACAGCGCGGTTGCATATCCGATGCTTCCATCCAGAATGCCATCCTGCTCGGTCAAATTAAGCGACAAGTCGACATGCGCGCTCGACAGCGTGGCGGGTATCTGCATCAGCTCTAGGCTCGGCAAGGTGAACCGAGTACGCAGGGTATTGTTGAGCGATAGCATCGACTGGAACAGCGGACTGTGGGCTAGACTGCGCGGCGGATTAACGACTTCGACAATTTCCTCGAACGGCAAATCCTGATGGGAGAAGGCTTGCAAGGTAGTGGCCTTGATCTGTTCGATCAGCTCGTCGCTGCTGGTGACGGACCCGAGTCGAACGCGTAGCGGGATCGTGTTGACGAAGAATCCGAGTAGCGGTTCGAGCTGCTGGTCCCTGCGGTTCGCCACTGGAGTGCCGACGACGATGTCGTCTTGGCCCGACAGGCGTGCCAGCAAGGTAGACCAGCCCGCCAACAGTGTCATGAAGAGGGTAGCACCATGGTGCCGGGCGAGCGAATATAGGGCCTCAGTCAGTTCGTTGGACAGTCTCAGGTTAACTTTGCCTCCAGCATGCGATTGCAGGGGCGGGCGGGGTCGGTCGGTCGGCAATTCAAGCAGAGGAGTTAATCCCGACAGGTGGTCACGCCAAAAATCGCGCTGACGCAACAGTAGTTCGCCCTGTAGCCACTGGCGCTGCCAGATCGCGTAATCGGCATACTGGAGTGTGAGTGGAGGTAAGGGATCGGCG
>NZ_JANUGZ010000018.1 GCF_024753205.1 Massilia aurea
GGCCACGCCGATCGGTACCGGCCGGACATGCGGGTCGAGGACATAGATACGCGTATTGGCGATCGGCTTGCCGATGAGAACACGTGCTTCGGGTTCGGTTCGGAAAAAGGTGGACGTCATTGTGCATTCGGTCGGCCCATACTGGTTCACTACACACGCCTGGGCACCGAAAAAACGATGCGCCGCGGCGACATGGTGAATATCCAGCGGTTCGCCGGAAACCAGAATCAATCTTAGCTGTCCTGATCGGGCGGCGTGCTTATTGGTTTGCGTGATCGCATCAAGCATGGACGGCGTAATACTAAGCAAGGCCGATATGCGATATTCGTCAATATGCGATGCAAGAGCCTTAGGGTCCTTCGCATCTTTCTGAGGGACCATGACGAGGGTGGCGCCGCTTGACAGAGTGCCAAAAATGTCGCGGACCGAGGCGTCAAAGGACATCGTTGGGATTTGCAGTACCTTATCCTCCGGCTTGACCTCGAAGTTCGTCGTAATGAATGTGAGATAGTTGACGGCCGCGGCGTGGCTAGCTTCGACACCCTTAGGTAAGCCGGTCGAACCCGAGGTGTAAGTAATATAGGCGATTGAGGCAGTGTTTGCATTGATCAGCGGCGCAGAATCGGGGAACTGCTCAATTCCTGCCCACTCCGAAATGGGACAAAGCGCCCTGATGCCATCCACGGGCATGCTTTTTTTCAGCTGTTCGGGAATGAGTATGTGCTCAACGCCGGCGTCCGACAAGATAAAGCCTAGGCGATCACGAGGATAGTCTGGGTCGAGCGGCACGTAGATGCCGCCCGCCTTCAGGATCGCAAGTAGGCCAACTATCATGTCCGGTCCGCGTTCCATGCAGATCGCAACCCGCGCTCCGGGGATGACGCCTTGGGCGATAAGGCGGTGCGCAAGGCGGTTTGCGCGGCCGTTCAGTTTAGAATAGCTAAGGTGTTGGTCTTCGAAGACGACGGCGACGGAGTCCGGTTGGCGCATGGCCTGCTGCTCGAACAGCTGGTGTAGCAGGCACTCTTGCGGATGATAGACCGTTGTGTCGTTGAATGAAACCAGCAACTGATGCAGGTCGGCCTGACTAAGCAAAGGCAAGACGGATAACGATCGTGTAGGTTCGGCCGTCATCGCGGCTAAAAGATTGTGGAAGTAGCCACGGAAGCGTTCGATCGTGGCGCTGTCAAACAGGTCGCTCGCAAAGTCGAGGCTCCCAATCAGCATGCCATCGCATTCGGCCAAGTTGAGTGATAGGTCGAAGTGCGCATTGCTTTGGTCAACCGGTAGCGAGATCATGTTCAGGCCCGGCAGCGTAAACTGGCTGCGGGGCGTATTGTTGAGGGTGACTGCGCTCTGGAATATTGGGCTGTAGCTCATACTGCGGACCGGATTGACGGCTTCCACCACCTGCTCGAACGGCACGTCTTGGTGGGAGTAGGCCTTTAAGGAGAGTGCCTTGATCTGTTCAACTAGTTGGTCGGTGCAGCACGTTTCAGCATTTAGTCGTACACGCAACGCGAGGGTATTGACAAAAAATCCGATCAGAGGTTCGAGCTGCTGGTGGCGTCGGTTGGCGACCGGGGTTCCGATTACGATGTCGTCCTGGCCGGACAAGCGCGCCAGTAATGCAGACCACGGTGCCAGCAAGGTCATGAACAAGGTGGCGCCGTGGCGCTTGGCCAGTGCGAGCAAACCGTCGGTCAGCTCGGCAGACAGAGTCAGTGCCACCCTGCCGCCGGCATAGGACTGTGAAGGCGGACGTGGTCGGTCGGTTGGAAGGGAAAGCAGAACAGGCGCTCCTGCCAA
>NZ_JANUGZ010000019.1 GCF_024753205.1 Massilia aurea
TCAGACACTGGGCGTCGAGCTTCCATTACGCGAACTCTTCGCCTCACCGAAGCTCGCGGCACTGGCGCAACTGCTCAGCCGTGCGCAGAGAAACGGCTTGCCCGAGATCGTTCCAGCCGACCGCAGCGAACCGTTGCCACTATCGCTGGCACAGCAACGCCTGTGGTTCCTCGACCGCTTGGATCATGCTGCGAGCCTAGCGTATCACCTTCCGGCGGTACTGCGACTGCACGGCGCACTGCACCGCGTGGCGCTACGCGCAACATTAGACCGTATCGTCGCTCGCCATGAGGCATTACGTACATGCTTCTTGTCGAACGAGGCAGCCGAGCCCATGCAGATGTTTGCACCGGCTGATTGCGGTTTCAGCCTCGTCGAACATGACCTGCGCGGGCGGCTTCAGCCGGACGATATCGCTGCATGGTGTGCGAACGAAGTCCGACAGCCGTTCGATTTGGCGAACGGTCCACTCGTGCGTGGCCAGTTGCTGCGCTTGGCCGACCACGAGCATCTGCTGCTGCTGACCCAACACCACATTGTCACCGATGGCTGGTCGATCGGAGTAATCGTGAAGGAGATAGCGGCGCTGTACGCCGCGTTCTCCCAAAACAAACCGGACCCGCTACCCCCGCTCACAATCCAGTACGCTGATTATGCAGCCTGGCAACGCCAGCGGCTGCAGGGAGAAGCCCTGCAGAAGCAGCTCGCTTTCTGGCGCGATCGGCTGAGCGGTGCACCGGCCCTGCTCGAGCTGCCGCTCGACCGACCGCGCCCCGCGGTGCAATCGTATGTCGGCGACCGCGTTATCGTGCAGCTGCCGGCGGAACTGAGCGCAGGACTGCGTGCACTGGCGCAACAACATGGCGTTACTTTGTTCATGATCCTTCTGGCCGGCTGGGCAACACTGCTCGCTCGGCTCGGCGGTCAGGATGAAGTCGTAATCGGCACCCCGGTAGCAAACCGCCAGCAAGCAGAAGTCGAGCAGCTGATCGGCTTCTTCGTCAATACCCTGGCGCTACGCGTGTCGCTGCACGATAACCTGACCGTGGCCGAACTGCTTGAGCAGGTCAGGAACACGACACTCGACGCTTATAGCCACCAGGACGTCCCTTTCGAACAAGTGGTCGAAACCCTACGTCCGGAACGAACGCTAGCCTACAATCCCGTGTTCCAGGCCATCCTGTCGCTAAACAACATGCCCGACAGTGGTCCGTTGATCCTGCCGGGACTGACTCTGGCCACAGTCGCGCATCAGACCCACACTACCCATTTCGACCTGCAACTGGCGCTATCGGACGACGGCGACGTCATTCGCGGCACCCTCACTTATGCCACCGACTTATTCGACCGAACCACGATCGAACGCTTTGCCGGTCATTTGCAAACCCTGCTGGTGGCCATGGTGGCCGATTCGTCTCAGCCACTGGTCACGCTGCCGCTGCTCGATGCGATTCAGCGGACCGAGCTGCTCGCGGCGTTCAACGACACTGCTGTGCCCTACCCGCGTGAGCGCCTGCTGCACCAGCTGTTCGAAGAACAGGCCA
>NZ_JANUGZ010000002.1 GCF_024753205.1 Massilia aurea
TTTCACGCTGGTGGGATGTTTAAACGGCGCTGTGCATTAGCGCAAAAAAGGCCGGCCACGTTGATCGTGGCCGGCCTTTTTTACGACTGCACTAGCGCATTACGCCATTGGGTCGATGGTGAATGCTGGCATGCGCGCGTTGGTGCGGGCGCTTTCCAGGAACTTGTCGGACGTGGCCAGTGCTTCGGCGATCGTGACGTCCATGTCCAGATAGCGGTAGGTGCCGAGGCGGCCGACGAACGTGACGTTCGGTTCGTTCTGCGCCTTGTTCACGTACAGCTCGAGCATGGCCTTTTCGCGGTTCTGGCGGATCGGATAGTACGGGATATCCTTTTCTTCGCACTGACGGCTGTACTCGGCGTAGCAGATCGTCTTTTCGTGCTTTTCCCACGGCGAGAAGTGCTTGTGCTCGGTGATGCGGGTGTATTTCTTTTCGTTGTCGCAGTAATTGATGACAGCGTTACCCTGGAAGTCGCCGTCGGCGCGGAAGACTTCGAAGTCCAGCGTGCGGTAAGGCAGGCGGCCTTCAGTGTGCTTGAACCACGCATCGATCGGGCCGCTGTAGAACACGTGCTCGTACTCGCCCTTGGTGGCCGGATCGAACGTGGTGTTCAGGTGCACCGTCACGCCCGGCGTGTCGATGATGTTCTGCACCAGCTGCGTGTAGCCTTCAGCCGGCATGCCCTGGTATTTGTGGTTGAAGTAGTTGTCGTCGTAGTTGAAACGCACTGGCAGGCGCTTGAGGATGCTCGCCGGCAGTTCGCTTGGCTCCAGGCCCCACTGCTTGATCGTGTACGTCTTGAAGAACGCTTCGTACAGGTCGCGGCCCACGAAGCGCAGTGCCTGCTCTTCGAAGGTGGTCGGGTTTTCGATCGTCTTGTCGCCCAGGTTCGCGAGGAACTCCTGTGCTTCGGCCGGGCCCATCGTCTTGTTGAAGAACTGGTTGATGGTCAACAGGTTGATCGGCAGGGTGAAGACTTTGCCGTCGGTGATGGCCTTGACGCGATTGACGTATGGCTTGAATTCGGCGAAGCGGTTGACGAATTCCCACGCGCGCTCGTTGTCGGTATGGAAAATGTGCGGGCCGTAGACGTGCACCATGACGCCGGTCTCGGCATCACGCTCGGAATAGCAATTGCCGGCCACGTGCGGGCGCGACTCGAAAACGTCGACGGTATAGCCGGCCTGTGCCAGCTGGTTGGCGATCACTGCCCCGGAGAAGCCTGCGCCAACGATGGCGATGTTCTTTTTCATTCCTGTGTCCTGGTGATATTGGCAATGCCGGGGGGAGGCTTGAGCTTGACTGGAACGGAAGATGACATCATCGCCTTCACATCACAGCCGGTACACGCGTCGCCGCATCGCGATTGTAATTAGTGGCAAAAGAATATCACTCAAACCCCCTTTTGCCCCGCACAATTGGACAACGGTGTTTGTACGAAAAGACGGATGCAGCCATGCGGTTGAAGGACCTCCGCATGACTGCCGGGTTACTGCTGGGTTACTGCTGGGTTACTGCTGATTCATTACCAACTTCATGCTGATTTGCTGTTGGCCAGCGGCCGGCGAACGTCTATTTGCGGATCGCCCCCACCACGCGCGTGGCGAACTCGGCGGCATTGCCCGCATGCCAGCGCCAGACGATGACCAGGTCGTGCTCGGGCGAAACGACGATGTCGTTGCTGCCCGCACCCAGCGCGGCAAACGTCGTAGCCGGCATGCCCGGCAGATTCTTGCCCTTGGTATTGAGCCACCACAGGTAGCCATAGTCCGGGCCATTCGCGCTCGGCGTGAGCGCCGCCGTGACGTAGGCCGGCGGCAGGATCTGCTTGCCGGCCCAGTTGCCCTGGCGCAGCCACAGGTAACCGAAGCGCGCCATGTCCCAGCTGTCGATCCACATGCCGCCACCCCAGCGCGTGCCGCCGCTGACCGAGGCCACCTGCTTGCCGTTCAGTTCGACGTAGCTGTTGTGGTACGGGACCCATTTCCAGGTCGACGAGGCGCCGATCGGGTCCATGACCTGCTGCTGGAACACGTCCGGCACCGACTGCCCAAACACGCGCAGCAGCGATAGCGCCAGGCGGTTCACGCGGGTGTCGTTGTACTCATAGAAGGTGCCCGGCGTCCTGATGGCGCGCGGCTTCTTTTCACCCTTGCCGAAGGCAGCCTTGCCAATGAAGTTGCTGTGCTTGCCCCACAGCTCGCCGTCCCATTCGGACTCTTGCTGCAGATGCTGTTTCCACGTCACTACCGCGTTGTGCGGCGTCGCGTAGCCGCCGTCGGTGACGCGCTGCGCCACCGGCTCGTCGACCTGCAGGCGCCCTTCCCGCACGGCCACGCCCGCCACGGTGGCCAGCATGCTCTTGGCCACCGAGTAGGTCGGATCGACAAAGCGCGTGTCGCCGAACTCGGCCACGACATAGCCCTTGTAGATCACCACGCCATTGGTCGCGGCGCGTTTGGTCGGCATCGAGCCCAGGCGCGTGCCGAAAATAGCTTCCTGGTCGGACAGGTCGAGCGGCCGCTCGGTCTCGCGCGATTGTGCGAACGCGATGGCGGCGGCGAGCGCCACCGGATCCATGCCGAGCGCGGCGGGATCCTTGCGGGCCCACTCCCCGGCAGGCGGGAAGTAAGCGGCGTCGGCTGCAAGCGCCAGCGTGGCCGGCAGCGCCAGGCTCAACGCGGTGACAATGGAGAGTGCGAGAACGCTGCGGCGCGCGCGATGGGTCATGTCGGGGTATCGGTCCAGGTGGAATATGGCGCCTTGATCAGGCTCGAGTTGTAATAGCGTTTTTCGCCAGTGACTTCCTGACCGATCCAGTCGGGCTTGTCGAACACGGCGTCCTCTGACGGCAGTTCGATTTCGGCCACGACCAGGCCCGCGTTCTCGCCCAGGAATTCATCGACTTCCCAGGTAAAACCGGCGTGCTCGATGCGGCGCCGGGTCTTTTCGACCAGCGGCCGCTCGCACAGGCGCTCGAGCAGTTCGGCAGCCTCGGCCGGCGGGATCGGATACTCCCACTCGCCGCGCGAAGCGCCTTCGCTCTTGCTCTTGATGGTCAGGACGCCCTGCTCGCCTTCGATGCGTACACGCACGGTGCGCGTCGGGTCGGCGCACAGATAACCCTGGCGCAGCAGCGTGGCCGTACCCAGCGTGCGCCAGCCGTCGCCTGCCAGCAGGAACTTGCGTTCGATCTCGATGCCCATCGCGTCAGCCCAGCGCTTGCAGGATCGGCTGCAGCATGGCGGCGCCCAGGCCCGCGCTGCGCGCGCCGTTCCAGCCGGTGTGCGCGTCGGGCAGGTTGGCGTTGTCCTTGAACGGCATTTCCAGCGTCAGGGACAGGCATTTGTAGTGGTGGCCGACATACTTCGACGCGAGCGTGAGCAGTTCGTCGTTGTACTTGCTGGCGGCGTAGCCGAATTCTTTCTGGAAGTCCGGGCTGCAGGCGATGTAGCGGTCGATGAAGGCGGTTTGCTCCATTGCCCGCTCGGCCGTGAAATCGGCCAGCATTTCGCAGCCGGCCACGAAGTTGTACGGCAGCGCTTCGTCGCCATGGATGTCGAAGAACATGTCGATGCCGACTTCTTCGATCTTCTGCTTCACGCACAGGACTTCGGGGCTGCGCTCGAGCGATGGGTTCATCCATTCGCGGTTCAGGTTGGCGCCGGCGGCATTCGTGCGCAGGTTGCCGCGCACCGAGCCGTCCGGGTTCATGTTCGGCACGATGTAGAACACGGCGCGCTGCAGCAGCGTGCGCGCCACCGGGTTGGCGCTGTCGAGCAGCGCATCCATCATGCCTTCGACGAACCATTCGGCCATCGATTCGCCCGGGTGCTGGCGCGCGATGACCCAGATCTTTTTCTCGGCCTGCGGATTGCCGATCACGACCAGGTTCATGTCGCGCCCTTCGACCGTGCTGCCAAGGTCGACCACGCGTGCGATCGGGTTCTCGGCCACTTCGCCCAGCAGGCGCAGATGGCGCTCCCAGCTGTATGGCTCGAAGTAGGCGTAGTAGATGCTGTCCGATTCCGGCGTGTGCTCGATCGTCATCACCTGGCCATCGAACGTGGTCGGCACGCGGAACCAGTTGTCGAGGTCATAGCTGGCCACTGCCTGGTAATCCTCGAACCCCTTCGGGTACGTGGCCTGGCCGGCGTTCAAGAAGCGCATCGTCACCGCCTGGTCACGCGCGCCCTGCAGGCGAAAATGAAACCACTGGTGGATGTCGGCGTGCGAGTCGGCGCGCAGGTTCAGGTCGATCCGGGACGGATGCTCGGCATTGACGACATCGATCGATCCGGCGTCGAACATCGTGCTGATCTTGATGGACATGGTGATCCTTTCATGGCCCGCCGTGGAAGGCGGCGCTGGGTGACGGAGCGCCGGGCGCCAGCCCGGCAAGACCCCCGGACAGATGATTGTTTACTGCGCGTCGAGGTCGATCAGGTCCTTCGTGTACATCGCCATGATCTGACGCATCAGCTCGACATTGCCGCGATCGAGCACGACGGTCAGGTCCGGCTTGGTCTCCAGCGCAAAAGTCATGCGGATCATGCCTGGCAGCTCTTTGCAATTGACGTACTGGACGCGCGGCGTGTTCGGGTTTTGCCAGTCGGCCTCACCGATCACCGGGCCGGCCGGGGGCGCCTTGAGTTGCGGATCCTTGTTGACCGGCAGGTGTTTGAGCAGCCAGAACACGACGTTGGCCGGAATGTGGACGGCGACATCGCTCGCACCGATGGTGGAGAACTTGGTCAGCAACAGGTTACCAACCCGGTCGCAGGACATGGACAGGCTCTTGACTTGACGAATGACCGCTGGTTTCACGACGTTGATCCTTGGGGGAAGGTTGAAAAAGGCGCTGCGATTCTACCGCATCCCCCCGGCCTTTTGGGCAGTTTGCACCACCGGACAGCAAAACGGGGAGCATGAGGCTCCCCGTCGATGACTGCGCCGGCGCGCTGCCGGCAACCTGCCGATTATTCCTTGGCGCCGCCGCTGCGGCTGCCGCTCCCGGCGCTCTGGCGGTTGCCGCTTCTGGAAGAGCTACGCACCATATCGCTGGCGCTGGCCGACTGGCGGTTGCCATGGCTCAGGCTCCCTGCGCGGCGGGCTTCTTCGGACGTGAATTCGTGCGCCGTCCCTTTGGCATGGGCGGCCTTGCCACCCTGGCTGGCGATTTCGCGCTGGCGTGCCGGATCCATCGATGCGAAGCCACGGTTGCGCGTACCACCGGCGCTCTGACTATTGCCGGCCGCGCCCGATTGCTTGTTTCCTTGATTGTTTGAGGCCATGATGAGGTTGCTCCCATACTTACACGGTTGGAAACCGCCGCGTCCTGCGGCAGGCTGAGGCCTACCGACACCAGAGTGGCGACGACGATGAGCCCAAATCCCATATTAGGCACGCAATTTGACAACCGCTATAGGAGTAGTCCAGATGACTTTGTAGGACAACGCGTGAGAATTAGTGCAGTTACGAAATTAAAGTTTCGGTAGTAAATTTCACAGTTAGCATGAGTCCTACACGCACCCCCTACGTCTTCCTATTCTGTGTGGCCTTCGATGCGCGCATGATGGGCCCATGCGGCAGGCATCGACCTGCCAGTTCACCAATGCACAGGAGACGACCATGGATGCGAACCAGCGTAGCGAAGTGAATAACCAGACCAACAACGGCGCCAACGAAAAATGGAATCCGGACGCCAAGGGCGACACGCGCGACGGTGCCAGCGAACAGCGCGCGCCATCGGGCACCGGCATGGCGCAGCCTGACCTGCCGAGCGCATCGCAAGGCCAGCTTGCCAGCACCGGCGCACAGCAGGGCACGACCGACAGCCACCAGCGCGCGATGGAAGCGCATTCCGGTGAGTGGGGTCAGTTGAACGAGCCCGTGGGCAATCGCCAGGGCGAGACACGCACTGCCGATAACGTGAATGCGCCTGCTTCGGTCCAGCCGGCACATGCTGGCGGCACCACCATTGGCACGGGCGTGGACACCGGCATCCTCTCCGGCACCGCCACCGAAGATCGTCATGCACGTGGCACCGAAGCCGGCGTGCCTGGCGTGCAACATGGCGATATCTATGGCAACCGCCAGAGCGTGGACAATGCCAACGGCGAAAACCGCGCCGATACCCAGGACGCCAGCTCGAGCAAGATTCAGGAAAGCACCGACCGCCAGGGCTCGCAAACGGGCGAGACCCGTCGCGAGGTGCCGGCCGATGAGTTCCACCAGTCCAACGATCTGGCTGGCGGCCTGCCGCGCAGCGGCGGCAACAGCGGCCCGCGCACCGAGGACGAGGGTTACCAGACCGGCGGCAGCATGAACGCCGAACCGAACCCGGTGCATGAATCGAACGATGCGGCAGGCGGCTATCCGCGCAGCCCGGGCGGCGCCAACAAGCTTGCTGGCGACCGCAAGATGGATGACGACACGGGCTTTTCGCGCCAGTGATCGCGCCCGTAATCCTTTGAAAGCAGGTCAGTAACACCTAACGGGGCGCCATTGGTGCCCCGTTCTGCATTGCGCTTGATGCAGCTCCAAGCCCCCCTGCCCGGCTGGAACCGGCCATCCAAACAGCAGTCGAACCGCTCGCCATCGCCACCCTTGCGCGGTGGCGCACCACCTGCGGAGACCTGCCATGTCAGCGATGCACGACGCTTCCTGCCTGCCGCCGTGCCACGCTTTGGCGCGCGCATGACGCTGCATCCCTTTGACAATGACACGGGGCGCGACCTCGCGCGGCGCCAGTTGGCCATCCGTGACACATGCTTTGTTGTGCTCGCCCTTACGCTGGATACGCGGCGCCTCACGCCATGCGCCGGCATCGATACCGTGATCCGGGGCGCTGCCCGGCTGCGCCAGCGGCATGGTGTCGATGCGATGCTGCTCGTCGCCGCGGGCGCCGTGGGCGATGGCGATGTCGATGTCGATGCAGAGGCCGAGCTGGCGCGGCTGCACGAACTGGTGCGCGCGCTGGCCATGACACCCCACGTACGCTTCCTGACCGCCGCGTCGATGAACGTCCTGCGCGACTGCCATGCGGCGGCCAATGTGCTGGTCAGCACGCCGTGGCGCGCGGCAGATGCCGGCAGTGCCGTCGGCAACGGCTGCACAGCGATATGCAGCCCCTGCACCGGCGCCGTCCTCCCGCCACATGATGCAGAGGCGCTGGCGGCGTGCCTGGCCCGGTTGCAACGCCTTCCGCGCCTGGCGCAGGCAACGGCCCACGCCGCTTGCATGCACCTTGCCGACCTGCCGGCGCGACACAAGCCGGCCTTCCAATGACCATTACCGCACCGTGAAAGGCGCCCGCATGAAAGCCATCTTCCTCGACAACGACGGTACGCTGGTCGACGACATGCCCTTTGCTGCAGAGCCGCGCCGTAATCGCCTGGTGAATGGCGCCGGACCTGCGCTGCGGTTGCTGTCTGGCCTGGACTACCGATTATTCGTGGTCGCCAACCAGTCCGGCATCGCGCACGGCTGCTTTGGCGAAGACGCGATGACACCGATGTCCGACCGCTTGCGCGACCTGCTGTTTCGCGAGCAGCTCACGCTCGACGGTTTTTACTATTGCCCGCACCATCCGCTGGGCACCGTCAGCAACTATGCCCACGCCTGCACCTGTCGCAAGCCGTCACCGGGCATGCTGCTGCGCGCTGCGCACGAGCATGACATCGACCTGCGCGCTTCATGGATGATCGGCGACATCCTGCACGATGTCGAAGCCGGCAACCGCGCCGGTTGCCGCACACTGCTGATCGACAACGGCAACGAAACCGAGTGGCGCCTGGGCCCGCGCCGGCTGCCCACGCGCATCGCGCCCGACCTGTACCACGCGGCCATGCTGATCGCCGGACATGGCGACCCGTGCTAGCGGGTGGGCACGCCAGCGCGAGCGTCCGAGCGCTGGCGCAACTCGCCCCGCGCCTGCAGGATGATGTCGCGCGCCGCATGCAGCCCCAGCAGCGCCATGATCGACGCCACCACGATGTCGGGCCAGCCGGCCCCGGTGCCGAACACACCAAGGGCCGCGAGCATGACAGCCACGTTGCCGATCATGTCGTTGCGCGTGCACAGCCAGACCGAGCGCATGTTCGCGTCGCCGTTGCGGAACGCATACAGCAGCGCCGCTACCGCGCCATTGGCCGCGAACGCCACCACGCTGACCACGCCCATGGTCTGGGCATGCGGCACCTGCTCACCCGTGCCAAGCCACAATGCCCGGCCCAGTACCAAAAGGCCAAATGCGCCCATCACGAGACCCTTGGCGTACGCCGCGCGCGAGCGCCAGACGACCGCCAGGCCCAGCACGAACAGCGAGACGCCGTAGTTGGCGGCGTCGCCCAGAAAATCGACCGAGTCCGCCAGCAGCGACACCGAGCCGGCCGCCAGGCTGCTGACGATCTCGACGCCGAACATGGCGAAGTTGATGACAAGCGCCGCCCACAGCACCTTGCGGTAGCGCCCGTCGGGCGGCGGGGCAGCAGAACTGCACGATCCTGAACAGCATGACGACATACGCACCTCCAAAGACGATGGATGCATTAGAATCCCTGTAGTAACTACAAGGTCAATGCAAACGTCAAGGTGGATGAAGATGCGAATTGGTGAACTGGCGAAACTGACGGGGTGTCAGTCCGAAACGGTGCGGTTCTATGAACTGAAGGGTCTGTTGCCGCCGCCGGTGCGTTCGCAGGCGAACTACCGGGTCTACGATGCGGGCCACGCCGAGCGGCTGCATTTCATCCGCCGTTGCCGGGCGCTGGGCATGTCTCTGGCGGAAATCGCCACGCTGCTGGGTTACCAGGACCAGCCGGAGCGCTCATGCAGCGGCGTCAATGCGCTGGTCGACCATCAGTTGTCCGAAATCGATCGCCAGATCACCGAATTGCAGCAGCTGCGCACCGCCCTGTCGACCGTGCGCGCGCGCTGCGACTCGGTGCAGACCGCCGGCCAGTGCGCGATCCTGCGCGAGCTGACCGACCCCGCCTGAGAGGGCGCCGGCGGTCGCCACCGTCCATCGTCCATCGTCAATCACATGCGTGGATTCTCGATCACGAGCTGGTCGTCCATGCGCACGTGCTCGCCCATCAGCACGCGGTGGATCACCGCGCCATGCACGCCATGCTGCTTGAGAAATTCGACGGCACTGAGGGTGCCCAGGCTGGCCTGGATCTGCATGCCCTGGCGCACGATGTGAGTGGCGTCCGCGTACGGGTTCGACTGCATGTACGGCAGGCCTGCGTAGCGGCGATTGATCTGTGAAGCTTGCATCTGATTTCTTTCGTTGGGCACCAGCACAAAAAACTCCGTCGACATCAACGCCGACGGAACAACGCAAAATCCTTCGGGATCACGCGAGAGAGAGACACAGCGCCGATCTTAGCGGCCCTGTATTTCAGCTTGATGACATCGCAGCACCACGCCCGCATGGCGCCGGATGTTCCACCGGGCGCACGCCGATGGCTCTACAATTGCCCATCGTTGATTCAACCTGGACAGCAGATGGCAGTATCCGGCGCGGCATCTGGCTTCAATTACGGCTCCGACAATTCGGGCCTGGTGTGGGGATTCCTGATCGACCCGGGCGCAACCGCCGCGCCTGGCGCCGTGCCTACCGCTGTGCCCATCGGCGCAGCCGACGCCCTGCGCTGGATGGCCGCGCCGCAGCCGGGCCAGTTCATCTGGCTGCACTTCAACCTGTCGAACACGGCCAGCGAGCGCTGGTTGCGCCAGCACGCCGGCCTGGCCGACGAGTTCTATGCCACGCTGCACCAGGGTTCGCGCTCGACCCGTATCGAGATCGCCGATAACGCGCTGATCGCCGTCGTCAACGATGTGCTGCATGGCTTTTCGCTCGACAGTGCCGAGATCTCGACCCTGTGGGCCCACGTCACGCCGCATGCTGTCATCAGCGCCCGCCGCAAGCCGCTGGCGTCGATCGAGCGTCTGCGCCAGGACGTCTTGCAGGGCGCGCCGCTGCGCTCGTCGAGCGAGCTGCTCGTGCACCTGCTGCGCGACCAGGCCGACGTGCTGGTGAACATCGTGCGCGATGCAGTGGCACGCGTCGACACCATCGAAGACCGCCTGCTGGCCGGACGCCTGACACGTCAGCGCGAAGACCTGGGCGCCTTGCGGCGCGTGCTGGTGCGGCTGCAGCGCCTGCTGGCGCCGGAACCGGCCGCGCTGTTCCGGCTGCTGCAGCGCCCGCCGGTCTGGGTCGATGGCGACGATCGGCAAGACCTGCGTCAGGCCACCGAAGAATTCACCGTGGTGCTGAGCGACCTGGCCGCGCTGCAGGAACGCATCAAGCTGCTGCAGGAAGAAATTGCCGCGCGCGTCAACGAAGACAACGCGCGCAGCCTGTACCTGCTCACGATCGTCACGGTGATGGCGCTGCCGATCAATCTGATCGCGGGCCTGCTCGGCATGAACGTGGGCGGCGTGCCGCTGGCCGAAAACGGTCATGGGTTCTGGATCGTGTGCGGTCTGATCGCGACCTTCACCACGGTGGCGGCCTGGTTGCTGCTGCGCCTGCAACGCAACACATGATTGCCGCGCGCCATTGGTCTTGCGCATGGTACAGCCAGCCCGTATCGTGTCTGTTCGTACATGCCACCATCGAACCCCTTGAATTCACCTTTCAGCTTCCTGGTCGGCGGCGGCGAGATGGGCGCCCTCATGCGCGCCTACGACTGGCAAGCCACCCCGCTGGGGCCGCCCGACACCTGGCCCATGGCGCTCAGGACCATCGTCCGGCTCATGTTGTCCAGCAATCACCCGATGCTCATCTGGTGGGGCGACGAGCTGATCCAGCTCTACAACGACAGCTACCGCCAGACCCTCGGTCATGAACGCCATCCGTCCGCGCTGGGCCAGCCTGGCCGGGTCTGCTGGGCCGAAGCCTGGGACCTGATCGGCGCCGAGATCGAGCACATCATGTCTGGCGGGCGCGGCGCCTGGCACGACGACCGGCTGATTCCCCTCACCCGCCATGGCCGGCGCGAAGACCTCTGGTGGACCTATGGCTGCAGCCCGATCGAGGACGAGGACGGCGTGCGCGGCGTGCTTGTCATCGTCAATGACGTCACGCACAACCATTTGCTGCGCCAGCGCCTCGAGCAAACCCACCACGTGCTGTTCGACACGATGGACGAAGGCTTCGGCATGATCGAGATGATCGACGATGCCAACGGCAAGGCAGTTGATTATCTGTTCGTCGAAGCCAACCCCGCGTTTGCCCGCCACACGGGTCTGGTCGACAGTGTCGGCCAGACCGCGCGCGAGCTGGTGCCCGGCATCGAACAAAGCTGGATCGACATCTACGACGACATCGCCCGCAGCGGCGTGCCACGCCGCTTCGAGCAGGGCTCCGAAGCGATGGGGCGCTGGTTCACCGTCTACGCCAGCCGCATTGCGCACCCGACCCGGCGCCGTGTGGCGCTGCTGTTTACCGACATCAGCAACCAGAAGAACGCCGAGCGCGCCCTGCAGGCAAGCGAAGCGGCCGCGCGCACCGCCCTCGCCCAGGCCGAGGCCGACCGGCGGCGCCTCGATGCGCTGCTCAGCTCCGCACCCGTGGGGATTGTCTACGCCGACGCCCGGGGCGCGCTCTCGTCGGCCAACCCGATGATGCACGTGCTGTGGGGCGAGCACCCGATGACCACCAGCCCCGAAGGTTACGCCGACTGGCGCGGCTGGTGGGCCGACGGTTCGCAGCGCCATGGCCAGCAGGTCCAGGCCCGCGACTGGTCGCTGGTGCGCGCGCTGCGCGGCGAGCAGGTCGATGCCGACTTTGTCGAGATCGAACCGTTCGGCCGGCCGCATGAGCGGCATACCCTGCTCACCCGGGCCGCACCAATTCTCGACGATGCCGGCAATATCACCGGCGCCGTGGCCGTGTCGATGGACATGACGGCGCAGGTGCAGGTCCAGCGCGCGCTGCGCGAGAGCGAAAACAAGTTCCGCACGATGACCGAAGCGATGCCGCAGATGGTGTGGTCGGGCCTGCCCGATGGCACCAATGATTACGCAAACGGGCGCTGGTGCGAATTCACGGGGATGTCGAGCCAGGCGCTGGCCGGCAGCGGCTGGACCCGCGCCATCCATCCCGACGACTTGTCGGCGCTGCGGGCGCAGTGGATGGCCAGCCTGGCCAGCGGCGCGCTGTTCGAGATCGAGCACCGGCTGCGCCACCACAACGGCGACTACCGGTGGGTGCTCAACCGCGCGTTGCCGGTGCGCGACGAGGCCGGCGCCATCATCCGCTGGATGGGCACGGTCACCGACATGCACGACCACCGGCTGGCCGCTGAAGAGCTCAAGGCGGCCAATGCACGCAAGGATGAGTTCCTGGCGATGCTTGCGCATGAGCTGCGCAATCCGCTCGCGCCGATCAGCACCGCCGCCCAGATGCTCAAGCTCTCGGGTGTCGATCCGAAACGCACGGCGCATGCGGCCGACGTGATCGGCCGCCAGGTGCGGCACATGGTTGAACTGGTGGACGATCTGCTCGACGTCTCGCGCGTCACGCGCGGCCTGGTCGAACTCGAGCGCCTGCCGGTCGATCTCAAGACTGTCATCCACAGCGCCATCGAACAGGCGCGCCCGCTCATCGAAAAAAAGGGCCACACGCTCGCCACGCGCCTGGGCGCGGCAAACGTCACCGTCACGGGCGACCGCAAGCGGCTGGTGCAGGTCATGACCAACCTATTGGGCAACGCGGCCAAGTACACGCCGGATGGCGGCGAGATCACCGTGTTTGCCCAAGCCGACGCTGCTACCGATTGCGTGACCCTGTCGGTCAGGGACAACGGGATCGGCATCGACGCCAGCCTGCTGCCCGACATCTTCGAGCTGTTCACGCAGGCCCGGCGCACGCCCGACCGGGCGCAGGGCGGACTGGGCCTGGGGCTGGCCCTGGTGCGCAGCATGGTGACGCTGCACGGCGGCAGGGTCGAGGCGCACAGCGACGGCCCCGGCCAGGGCAGCTGCTTTGCCGTCACCTTGCCGCTCGGCCCGGGCGGGGCCGGCCCCGCCGCCGCCACGCGCGAAGACCGCGCGCTGGCTTCGCACACGGCGCTGCGCGTCATGATTGTCGACGACAACCGCGACGCTGCCGAGTCGCTGGGCATGGTGCTCGCGGCCGTGGGCCACACGGTGCAGGTCGAGGAGTCGCCGCAGGGCGCTCTGCGGCGGGCCGAATCTGCGGCATTCGATGTCTGCCTGCTCGATATCGGCCTGCCCGACATGGACGGCTACCAGCTTGCGCGCCGGCTGCGGGCCGCGCCGCGCCTGGCAGACGCAGTCTTGGTGGCACTCAGCGGCTATGGGCAACCGCAGGACCTGGCTGCGTCGCAGGCTGCCGGGTTTTCGCGGCATCTGGTCAAGCCGGTCGACATTCCCTACCTGCTGGCGCTGCTCGACACACTGGCGCCGGACCCGGGAGCCATGCCGGCTTGACCACAATCGTACGGCATGTGTCCGTGCCCCGGCGTAAGATGGCCGGACGTCAAGACACACGCCACCATCGAAGGGACAGCATCCAGTGAGTTTCGCCACCGACCAGCAAGCCGGTTCCGACCACCTGTCGGCCAATGCACAGCGGATGCTGGGCCTGCGCGGGGCCGTTTTCGCGACATGGGAAGCACGCGTGCGCGAACGCGTCGCTCAGGCGCGCAATGTGCAGCATCCGATCCTGATCGATACGCTGCCGCTGTTCTACGACAACATCGTCCAGAGCATCAGCCCCGACTACCCGCGCACCTCCGCCGTCGACGGCACCACGGTCGCGGCCGAGCATGGCGGCGAGCGCGCGCGCATCACGTCGTACGATCACACGGCGCTGATCGAGGAGTACCAGATCTTCCGCTGGGCGATCTTCGATGTGGTCCACCGCGAACAGGTCATGCTCGATCACCGCGAAGTCCACACGATCCATTCATCGATCGATTCCGGCATCCAGGAAGCCGTGGAAGCGTTCTCGCTGGTGCACAGCGGCTTCCGGGAACGCTTCGCTGCAGCGCTGACACACGATATGCGCGGCCCGCTGGGCGCCACGGTCACTGCGCTCGAACTCATCCTGCGCAGCAACGACCTTGACCAGATCAAGAAGGTGGCCGGCAAGGCGCTGGCCAATACCCGGCGCATGAGCAGCATGGTCGACGAATTGCTCGATACGATGGCGTTTCACAGTGGCGAGACCATTCCGCTGACCATCACGACCTTTCCGATGGACGAACTCGTGGCCGAGGTGCTGGCCGACGCACGGACCGCGCACGGGTCGCGTTTCGAGCTGCACGCGCATCCTGTCGATGGCTGGTGGGATCGCCAGGTGTTCAGGCGGGCGATCGAGAATCTGGTGTCCAATGCCGTGAAATACGGGGCGCCTGACACGCCGATCAGCATCAAGGTCGACCAGCTCCACGAACGCCTGCTGGTGTCGGTACACAACGACGGTCCGCCGATTCCGCCACACGAGCAGGAATGCATTTTCCAGATGTACCGCCGTGCCGAGCTGGCCCAGCGCGGCGATCCGCAAGGCTGGGGCATCGGCCTGCCCTATGTGCGCGCCGTGGCCGAAAGCCATGGCGGCAGTATCGGCCTGGACAGTAGCAATGACCGTGGGACGACGTTCTTCATCAATATCCCGATTGATGGACGACCCCATGCCGGGTCACGTACACTGGTTGCCGGACAGGCGCCGGGAGCAGCGACGATCGACTGAATCATTGCCGGGCCTGGCCGGCACGTCACAACCATCTCCAGGAGAACCCGCATGCCTCATGACATCACGCTGCGCACCCTTTCGCATGCCGACGTCCGCGCCTGCAGCGGGCAACTGGCCGATGTCCTGATCGATTGCGTCGAAGGCGGCGCATCGGTCAGCTTCATGCTGCCGCTGTCTCGCACGACAGCGCTGGACTACTGGCATGACATAGCAGGCGGCGTGGAGCGCGGCGAGCGTACGCTGATCGTGGCGCAGGACAGGGCTGGCATTCTTGGCACCGTCCAGCTGATCACCGCCATGCCGGACAACCAGCAACATCGTGCTGATGTGGCCAAGCTGCTGGTGCGGCGCCAGGCACGCGGCGTGGGCATCGGCCGACGGTTGATGGAGGCAGTCGAAAAAGCTGCGCGTACGCAAGGGCGCAGCGTGCTGGTACTCGACACGGCTGACAGCACGGCCGAACGCCTGTATGCACGGTCGGGCTGGCAGCGCGTCGGTAGCGTCCCTGATTTCGCCTGTTTGCCCGACGGCCCGCTGTGTGCAACCACCTTCTTCTACAAGCACTGCGGGCCTGCCAGCGCGATTGAGCGCTGATCCGTCGTGCGCCGGTACGATACAATACGAGCAATTAAAACGAATTCAATGAATTCTCATTGAGGCGACGGATAGTGCGGGAGCGGTTCAGGTGGTAACCAAGCAAAGTGCAGTAACGTCCGACGAGGTATGCACCACGCAGGTGGCGGCGCAGATGCTCGGCGTCTCGGTGTCGCTGGTGCAGCAGCTGGTGGAAACAGGCGTGCTGGATGCCTGGAAGACCCAAGGCGGGCACCGCCGGATTCCGATCAAGGCTGTACTGGACTACAAGCACAAGCTGGCGGGCAGCATGGGGCGTGACGCCGGCGGACGCGCGACTATCCTCGTGATCGAGGATAACGCCATCCAGCGCGCCCTGTACCAGCGCCAGTTTGCTGCGTGGGACTTGCCAGCGGACTTTATCTTTTGCGAAAACGGCTACCAGGCGCTCCTGCAGATCGCCCGCCGCCCGCCTGACATCCTGCTGGCCGATATCGTCATGGAAGGCATCGACGGCTTCGAAGTGGTGCGCACCGTCATGACCGACCCGGAACTGGCGGACGTCAGCATTGCCATTCTGTCGGGGCTGCCTGCCGACGAGCTCGCCGCCCGCGGCGGCGTCCCGGAGGGTGTCGTGTTCTTCCCCAAACCGATCAATTATGACGAGCTGCGCGGCTACCTGCGGGCGAGCGTCGCGCAGCGCGCCCGCAAGCCCGGGCCAATGTAGCGCTCCCCTGCCGCGCCAGCAATCACCATATTCAATACTTTAATTTCAAATAAATTAAATTAACGAATTTAAAGGTTTTGATGTAGACTCATTGCCTGCCAGACGAGCCGGCTCGAGTGCGTCATCCGCCGTCCCCATGCCATACGCCGATCCCCTCGCAGGCTACCGACCAATTCCAACGGAGGGTGCGGGTGAGCGCGGATACATTGATGAACGACGTGCCACGGTGGCAGCACCTGCAGCGTCTGCAGCGTCTGGACACGCGCACCGTCAGCGCCATGATCTGCGCGGGCCTGGTGCTGCTGCTCACACTCGCGCTGGCCGGTTCAGCCTGGGTATTGCACTTTCGCGAGATCGACGACTGGGCCAGCGATCTCGACAACCTGACGCTGGCGCTGGCCGAAAGCACGGCGCAATCGATGGCCTCGTCCAGCCTGGCGCTCGACAGCATCCTCGCTGCGCTGCCGGCCGACGACGGCGATCCGGCGCTGGGGAGCGAGGCGCTCCATCGCACCATGAGCGACAAGATCAGCGGCCTGCCCCAGGTGGCCGTGGCCAGCATCATCGGCGCCGACGGCGCGCTGCTCAGTTCCACACGCGTCTGGCCAACGCCCGCCATCAACTTGGCCGAGCGCGATTATTTCGTCTATCACCGCGCGCACCGCGACCCCGCCCCCTACGTCAGCCGTCCGGTACGCAACAAGATCAACGGGGCCTGGACGTTTTACCTGAGCCGCCGTCGCGAAACGCCCGATGGCCGCTTCGCGGGCGTGGCGGTGGTGGGCATCTCGTGCGCCTCGTTCACCGACTTCTTTCGCTCCGTCAGCCCGAACCAGCAGGCGGCGATCTCGCTGTTGTCGAGCGAGAAGGTTCTGCTGGCCTCCTGGCCGCAGCGTGACGCCTTGATGGGACTGCCGCCGGCCGACGCTGCCACGAATGCCGAGGCACGCATGGTGGCGCAGCGCCCCGTACGCAATTACCCGCTGGTCATCGAAGCATCCGTGCCCCAGGCGCTGCTGACCGGCGACTGGTGGCGCAATCTGCGTCCACTGGGCGCCATTGCGATGACCGGCATGCTGGGCGTGGCGCTGGCCTTTGCCACGGTGCTGCGCATCGTCCGCCAGCGCGAACGGGATGCGGTCGAGGCGCTTGCGCTCAAGGCCCAGGCCGATGCGGCCAACCAGGCAAAGTCGCGTTTCCTGGCGATGATGAGCCACGAGATCCGCACCCCGATGAACGGGATCGTCGGCATGTCCGAACTGCTGTTCGGCGCCGGGCTGCCGGCGCCGCTGGACACGTATGCACGCACCGTCCACCAGAGCGTGCTCGAACTGCTGCGCACCATCAACGATATCCTCGACTTCTCGAAGGTCGAGTCCGGCAACCTGGAACTGCTGCCGCAGGCGTTCGATCCAATGCGCCATGCCGCGCAGCGGGTCGACTCGTACCGCATGAGCGCAGAACGCAAGCGCCTGGCGATCGTGCTGCGTTCGGGCGTGCTGCCACCGGCCGTCATGGCCGACCCCGACCGCATCGGCCAGGTGCTGGGCAATTTGCTCAGCAACGCAATCAAGTTCACCCCGGTTGGCGGCGGCCCGGTCGAACTGACCGTGGTGGCGCGGCGAGATCCAGATACGCGCGGCGGGTGGCTGCTGCTGTACCAGGTGAGCGATCACGGCATCGGCATCGATCCGGCTGCGCAGGCACGCCTGTTCCAGCCATTCAGCCAGGCCGACAACACCATCAGCCGCGTGTACGGCGGCACCGGCCTGGGACTGGCTATCTGCCGCCGCCTGGCCGACCTGATGGGTGGCAGTATCGACCTGGTCCCGCGCACCGGGGCCGGCGCCTGTTTTCGTCTGGTCGTCCCGTGCAGCCTGGCGCCGGCGCCGGCGCCCGACACCGTCGGCGCATCGGGTCTGCGGGTGACCGTGGGAACGCCGCGCGTGCTCGTCGTCGAGGACACCGAGATCAACCGCGAACTGCTGCGCATCCTGCTTGAAAAACTTGGTTGCCGGGTCGACGAAGCGGTGAATGGTGCGGTCGCGCTGGCAGCGCTGGAGACCAGCACTTATGATTTGGTGCTGATGGACTGCATGATGCCGGTACTCGACGGCTACGAAGCCTGCCGCCAGCTGCGCCAGCGTGAACAAGCCACCGGCGCCCCGCGCATGGCCGTGGTGGCGCTCACTGCCAGTGCCATCGACGGCGACCGTGAACGCTGCCTGGCAGCCGGCATGGACGATTACCTGAGCAAGCCGTTCACGGCGGAGCAGCTTGGCGACCTCGTGCGGCGCTGGACACAGCCGGTCCGCTGACGGGGCGCGGCCAGACGCTGCCCGCCCTGCCCGGCTTGTCGACGGCCAGCGGCCCGGTGATTAGGAGGTTGCCGGCACGGCCGCCGTCAACAGGCGCACGGCGGCCTCGGCGGCGCGGAAATCGAAGCGCCGCAGCGGGTTCCACACCCGATCGAGTGTCACCGCCGGCAGCAGCGGCGCCAGTGCGGCAAGGCATGCTTCGGCCTGTTCCAGCGCCCCGGCGTCGAGCGCTTCGAGCAGACTCGTCAGGTGCGCTTGCAGCACCGCCGGCGACGCTGCCACGGGCAAGGCTGCCGGCGCCAGCGCAGGCGCCGGCCCAAGGTACTGCTCGATCGCGCGCCGCGCCTGTGCCAGCACCTGCGTCAATGGCCCCAGGTCGACCGCGACGCCGTCGGCGCCCGGCTCGCGCATGGCGGCGTACAGCATCCGCTCGGCCTCGTGCGCGGCAACGCGTGTGGCAGGCAGGGCCAGGCTGGCGGCCACGCCGGCCAGTTTGTGCGCCAGTGCGGCCGCTTCGCCGGGCTGACCGGCAGCCAGACTGGCGCCGATCAGCGCCGCGCTATCGGCATGCAGGTCAAGGAACTGGGCCAGATACTGGCGATAAGCCGCGCCGTCCAGCCACAGGGCGAGTCCGGCAGCCACGTCGAGCGCGTCTTCATCGACCTGTGCCGGCGCCGGGACGGCCAGGGTGCCCGCGCTGCCGCCCCCGCTGTCACTGCCACTGCCGCTCCCGCTTCCGCTCCCGCACAAGCGTGCAATCAGCGCGAGCATTGCCGGCACATCGAATGGCTTGCTCAGCACATGGCACATGCCGGCCTCCAGCGCCGCCTCCTGCTGTTCCTTGAACGCCCCGGCAGTCAGCGCAATGACCGGCAGGCCGTCGAACTGCGGCATGCGGCGCAGCTGCCGGGTCGCCTCGATGCCGTCCATGACCGGCATCTGCACGTCCATCAACACGACGTCGGCCTGCTCAAGATGCGCCAGCAGCCAGTCCAGCGCCTGCCGGCCGTCGCCGACACAGACGGTCTCGGCGCCCTGGTCGCGCAAGATACGCTGCACCACCTCGCGGTTGATGTCGCTGTCGTCGACAACCAGCACGCACACATCGCGCAGCGCTTGGGCCGAGGGCGCGGCGGCCGCGCAGACGGCGGTGGCGCCCGCTTCGGTGGACGCCTGCAGCGGCAGGCTGAAGCTGAACACGCTGCCGCGTCCGGGCGCGCTGTCCACGACCAGCGCGCCGCCCATCAGCGCGACCAGCTGGCGGCAGATGGTCAGCCCCAGACCCGTGCCACCGAAGCGCCGCGTGGTGGAACTGTCGGCCTGGGTGAATGGCGAGAAGATCGCCTCCTGGGCGGCCGGGTCGATGCCGATGCCGGTGTCGTGCACGCTGAACCGGAGCACCAGGGCGTCGCCGTCGCGCCGCTCCAGCGTGCAGCGCAGCGCGACCTGGCCGTTTGGTGTGAACTTGACCGCATTGCCGGTGAGATTGAGCAGCACCTGCTCCAGCCGCAACGCATCCCCCAGCAGGATGCCGACGCCGGCCGGCGGCGTGTCGACGACCAGTTGCAGGTCCTTGCCAGCGGCGCCGATGCGCATGCTGGTGGCGACCTTCTCCAGTAACTCGCCCAGGCAGAACGGCGCGGCCTCGATGAGCATGTGTCCGGCCTCGATCTTCGACACGTCGAGGATGTCATTGACGATCGCCAGCAGCGATTGGCCGGACACGCGGATATTGCGCACCATGCTGCGGGCGTCGGCGTCGATCGCGCGCTGCTCGAGCAGATAGGCGAAACCCAGCACGGCGTTGAGCGGCGAGCGGATCTCGTGGCTCATATTGGCCAGAAACTCGGCCTTGCTGCGGCTGGCCGCCTCGGCCGCATCGCGGGCCAGGAGCATCTCGGCCTCGGCGCTCTTTTGCGCCGAGATATCCTGCGCGAAGACCAGAGTCGCCGGCCCGTCCGCCAGCCGGACCTGGGCGGTGGCCTTGTAGACCGGCACGGAAGTGCCCCACTTGCCCAGGCCGATCGCCTCGAAATGCTGCTCGGCCGGGGTATCGGCCTCGATCAGGGCCTCCTGCTGCGCGAGCCCGGCCAACGATGACGCAGCGATCATGGCGCGCCAGCGCAAGCCGGTCAGGTCGTCCGCCGCCGCGTAGCCATGCAAGGCCCGGTAGCGCGGGTTGGAATAGATGAAGCGGCCGTGCCGCAGGATGGCAACGGCCAGCGGCGCGTCCTCGATCAGCGTGCGAAACCGCGCTTCGCTGTCATACACGCCCTG
This sequence comes from Massilia aurea, assembly GCF_024753205.1. Taxonomy (GTDB): domain Bacteria; phylum Pseudomonadota; class Gammaproteobacteria; order Burkholderiales; family Burkholderiaceae_D; genus Telluria; species Telluria aurea. The sequence goes on from NZ_JANUGZ010000002.1 coordinate 20,634, forward strand.
CATGGCGGCGCGTGCACGGGCCTGCTCCGCATCCTGGCACGCCCACTGCGCGCGCTTGCGCTGCACCACCGCCAGCGCCCCGCAGGCGCCGGTTGCCAGCACGATGAACAGCACCGCCAGCGTCAATCCCTGACGCCGCAGTGGTGCAGCAACCGCGCTCACGTCGCGGCTCAGGCCAATCACGAGCGGATAGTCCATCGCCAGCGCCGCTGGCGCAATCGTGGCCATGGCCATGACCCGCTCTTCGCCGGTGGTGTAGACCCGGCCTTCGAGTACCCCGGCCACCCGGCCGCTGCTGCGGTGGCGCTGGTAGAACGTGCCCGCGCGCGCCAGGTTGGTGCCGTCGATCTTTCCTTTCGGCGGATAGTTCAGCAATTGCCTTCCGCCACCGTGGATAACCAGTGCCCAGACGTCGGGCGCATACATCGCTGTGCGGAACTGGCCGGTGAAATATTCGGGATCGAGGGTGGCGAGCACCATTCCCGCGAAACGGCCGGCTGCGTCCGGCACCATGCGCGCAACCGTCACCACCTGGTCGCCGCGGATCGAACGGAACGGCTCGGCCACGTACAGGGTGCGGCTGCTGGGCGCACGGCGCACTGCAGTCACATAGTCGCGCCTGGAAAAATCGCGCCCGTACAAGTCGTGTTGGCTCGCAGCACGCACTCGCCCGTCGCGGTCGAACACCATCACCGTGCGCAGGCCGGGCATCGCGCCGACCAGCGCCGACAGACGCCCCGCCAATTCTGCCTCGGCAACGACGCCATCCGGAGCGCTCAGGTAATCGCGCACCACGCCCTCGAGCGCCACATTGGTGGCCACGAGATCGGTCTGGATATTGCTGGCCAACAGCGTGGTCAGCGACAGCAACCGGGCCCGCTCGCTGCTCTCGAGGCGCCCGACCTCGGTCAGCTGCAGATAAGCGAGACTGGCGCCGATGAAGACCAGCGCTGTTGCCAGCATGGCGAACTCGATATATCGACGCCGCATGGTGGTTCCGGTGGGTAGGCGGATCATTTTTCTCATGCTACACCTGGCTGGCAAAAATACGACGGATGCGTCCATGGATTGCAGCGAAAGCGCCACTGTCCCGATGCATTCCTCCATGTTGCATCACAGAAGGCAACCAGCGATACACATCGTGACAAATCACAACACTGAATCAAAAATAAATCGATTTATTCGTTTTATTTGAGTTTTTCGTTTTTTGGTGACATAGAATTGTTGCTGGTACGAATTAAACAGGGGCCCGCCATGCCCGCCACACCTTCCAGCAGGAGTGTTTCATGCGCAATAATTTTCCGGTTACCGATGTCGAAATCGAACTGAGTGACACCGAAACGATCGTCTCGACCACGGATTTGCAGGGCAACATCACGTACGCGAACACGTACTTCATCGCCATCAGCGGCTATACCGAGGAGGAGCTGATCGGCGCGCCCCAGAACATCCTGCGCCATCCCGATATGCCGGCCGAGGCGTTTGCCGATATGTGGGCCACGATCCGCGCGGGACGATCCTGGACTGGGATGGTCAAGAACCGTTGCAAGAACGGCGATGCCTACTGGGTGATGGCCAACGCCACCCCGGTCATGGAAAACGGCAAGGCCGTCGGCTACATGTCGGTGCGCACGAAGCCGACGCGGGCCCAGATCACGGCGGCTGCCGAACTGTATCGGAATCTCAAGGCGGGTACCGCCGGTAATATCCGTCTTCAGCAAGGCGTGGTGCGCGCGACCGGATTGCGCGGTTGGCTGGCGGCCGCAGCCCATATGACGCTGCGCGGCCGCATCGCGCTGAATTTGACGGGCCAGTGCGCGATGCTGCTGGTGCTGATGGGCTTTCACCTCCTCGACGGTGCAGTCCGGTTTCCCCACCTCGAAACACCGCTCGGCATACTGACCGGAGTCGCTGGCGTGTCGTTGCTCTACTTCTGGTACGCGTTACACGCGACGCTGCTGCGGCCAATGGAGGTATCGCGCCAGGCTTGCCAGACCATGGCGGGCGGCGACCTGAGCGTCGAATTCAGCAGCAGCCGGCAAGATGAAATGGGGCAGTTGATGCGGGCCATGCATCAGCTACGCGTCAACCTGCAGTCCATCGTGGGCGACGTGCGCACCAACTTCCAGCAGATCAGCGTAGCGACTGCGGAGATCGCGACCGGCAATATGGATCTGTCGGGACGTACCGAGTCCCAGGCCTCGGCGCTCGAAGAAACCGCGTCCAGCATGGAAGAGCTGGCCTCGACCGTCCAGCAAAACAGCGCCAGCGTCGGCCAGGCCAGCACCATGGCCGAGGCCGCTGATGGCACAGCCGTGAGCGGTGGACTCATCGTCGGCGAAGTCATTGCCACGATGGACGAGATCTCGGAGGCGTCGCGCAAGATCGGCGACATCATCGGCATCATCGAAGGCATCGCCTTCCAGACCAATATCCTGGCCCTGAATGCCGCCGTCGAAGCGGCCCGCGCCGGCGAACAGGGGCGCGGGTTTGCCGTCGTCGCCAGCGAAGTGCGCAATCTGGCACAGCGCAGTAATACCTCGGCGCAGGAAATCAAGCGGCTGATCGCCGCCTCGATCAGCAAGGTCGAGGCCGGCGCCGCCCTGGCCGTGCGCGCCGGGGAAACCACGCAGCAGGTGCAGGCAGCCGTGCGCAAGGTCAGCGGCCTGATGAACGAAATCGCCTCCGCTTCGCGCAAACAGGTCGCGGGCATTGGCCAGGTCAATGACGCCGTCACGCAAATGGATGGCGTGACCCAGCAGAACGCCGCCCTGGTGGAGCAATCGGCCGCTGCTGCTGCTGCCCTGCAGGAACAGACGCTCAAGGTTGTCCAGGCGCTGGCCGTGTTCAAGCTGGCCCGCAGTGCAGCGCCAGCGTCCATGCCAGCGACACCGCCCCGCCGTTCTGCGGGCGTCAACCGCGCCACCGCACTGCAGCTGGCCCTGCCATGATCTGGAACGGTCGGCAAGCCGCGCCGGCCGCGCGTGCCGGTCTGAAGAAAGTCGCCGTCAAGCAGCTACGGCCAGGAATGTATGTGGAACAACTATGCTGCGCGTGGATCGACACGCCATTCTGGCAATCGTCCTTCCTGATCGAATCGGCAGCGCAACTCGAGCGCATTGCGACCAGTCGCGCTGTCGAAGCCTGGATCGACACCGGGCGTGGACTCGATGTCGAACCCGCGCCGGAGACGAACGCCACGGCGCCGGCCACAGCGCGCGCTGCAGACGACACCGCCTTTCGCTTCCGCCCTGCCCCGCGCGCCATGATGGCGGACGAACTCGGCCGCGCCGCCGTGCTGCTCGACCAGTCGAAGCGCGCCCTGTTCGACATGTTCAACGAGGCGCGCATGGGCTGCGCGGTCGAGGTGCGCGATGCCATGCCGATGGTCGAATCCATCGCCGCCTCGGTGCTGCGCAACTCCGGCGCACTGTCTGGGCGCGCCGGACGCGCGCGATGCCATTGTTGGATGCGAGAACGCTGCCGAGTGGGGCTTGCGGGACATTGACGGGTACCGGCTTGGGGATGGCGTCGCGAAGGCGCCGTGAATGGTATCAAACCATATCAAGCGTAACAACTGAAACGACATTCCCGGCTGATGTAATTCGATAGATTCTCAGGAGTAAACGTTAGTTATAATTTAACTAATACGAATAATGATTCTGGGGACGAAATGAATGATTGGCAATGTGATTTGGTTCGGTACGGTATGCGGCGACCATTCCTGAAGGAACAATCGATTTGGGCGGTGTGGCTGTATCGTCAAGGACGCCGCATTGACCTCCGGTCTGCAGGCCCCAGCAAAAAGTTTCAGACGACGCTGTACTGGCTGGCCTTTCGTGTGGTCGAGACGACGACGGGCGTCAGCCTGCCGAAATCTGCCAAGATTGGTCCAGGCCTGCGGATCTGGCACTTCGGCAGTATTTTTATTCATCCCGATACGAAGATCGGCGCAAATTGTACGCTGCGCCAAGGGGTCACGATTGGTAACCGCCATGTCGATGGTCCCGTGCCCATTCTTGGTGATGATGTCGAGATCGGCGCGTATGCGCAAATATTGGGTAGCGTCAAAATTGGCAACAACTGCCGCATCGGTGCCATGTCAGTCGTCCTGACGGATATGCCGGATGGCAGTACTGCAGTGGGCGCACCTGCGCGCCTGGTTTTCCAGCCTCAGGTGGACGTCCCGGCAAAGCCAGCCATTCCGGCTTGATCGCGCAGGGTCAGGTCCATGCATTCTTCCTGAAGTTCAATCGGCACTCGTCACGTGTCACGCGCATAAAAAACTGCACCCAGGCATTGGTTGTCCGGTGACGAGCTGGGCTTGTACGCGCGCATGGGCGCGGTCTGCGATGTGTACAACGCCATCACGTCGAACCACCCCTGCAAAGAGGGCTGGTGCCCGACCAATTCGCTGCGGCATGGCCGAATGGGCCCGCGCCGGGCAATTCAACGAGGCCGTGTTTGCTGGCTCGTCAAATGTCTGGGCATCTATCCCGTGAGCACGCTGGTACACCTGCAATCGGGCGCCTCGGCGTCGCGGAACAGCCCTGCGGCAAATCACTGCTGCTGCCCAGGATCACAGTGTTTTTCTCGCCACGGGGCACAGGCTTGAACAGGAAGCGCAAATGACTCATCGATGAGAATCGTCAGCCACCTTAGATAAGATAGATAAACAAGTAGTTAGTACGGCCACCATAGCGAAAAATACTCGATGCTATGCGGGAATATCATTCCGCGCAAAATAATTTCTATCCTTAAAATTAAATTTCCTTATATTACTTAGCGCGATATCTGAAAAATTAAAAAGATGCATTAAATTAACTATGGTTCACCAAGTGAAATAAATCTTCTTTGATTTTGTCGGTAAAATTTACACAAGTACGCATCGGAAACGCGCTGTATTTACAAACCATTGTAAATAAAGGATTTCATTCATGTGGCTCAGTTATTGCATACTAAAAAAGCTCATCCAACAACTGGGGAACAGTAATGAAACACTTGTTTGCTAAACTGTCAGTGGCAGCTGCTTTGGTAACGTGCGGTATTGCTCAGGCTGCGCCAATCCCGTATTCACCAGTCGGCACGCAAAACGCCGCAGTGTATACATTTACTGCAGCATCAACCGGCAGTGTGACAGGCTATTTTGCCGGGGCGGGAGCAGCGACCTATACGAATGAAGTGTCCATGCTTGTCAATGGTGTAGCAACCGGGCTATACGGACTGAACAATCAGACATCGACATATGGTCAGTCATTCGACTTCGGGCCTGTTGTTCAAGGCGACGTCCTGGTATTCGTTCTCAGAAATCTTGTACCGGGCAATGTTGGCCCTTGGTATTCCCAAACCAACCTGAATAGCGACTTTGTCAACCATGTCTACTCGTCTTACTACGCTGGTGATGCAAATATGATCGCCGGGACGTACGTCGCGTTCGAAGATCTGAATAATGGGGGTGACTTTAATTACAATGATGTAAGTTTTGTTTTCGCCAATGTCTCGGAAGTTCCTGAGCCTGCATCCGTCGCCTTGCTCGGGCTCGGTTTACTGGGTCTCGGGACGAGCCGTCGCAAGAAACAGCGCAGTGTGTAATTAACGATTGTTATATACCGTCTAGCGGCTGCGAATAGCGCTGTCATGATTTATTTCTTAAGGCTGCTCATCGTCGAGCAGCCTTTTCCGCTTTCGTTAACCCTGGATCATCATACTCACACCGGCTCTTCCTGCACTGGCCGGTGCCAGCGCTGCGTCATGACAGTTGAGTGATGCGCAAAAGTATTTCTAAGGGATATAAAAGCTTCAGAAACGAAAAAGGCCAACCTTTCGGCTGGCCTGACTCGTTGAATCTATTGGTCGGGGCGAGAGGATTCGAACCTCCGACCCCGTGCACCCCATGCACGTACGCTACCAGGCTGCGCTACGCCCCGACTAGTCAATAATTATATCAGAGCCACAAAAAAAATCTTGCGATTTTGCCATACCCATCGCGGCGGTATGGCCCGGCGCTGACTTGCGCTTACTTCCACTCGCCGCGCAACGTCATGACCTGCTGCTGCAGATACTCCGGCGTCGCCAGCTCCGGCGCCACCGGTGTGCCCACTGCCAGCGACAGTTGCGAGCGCATGCCGCGCGCGACGCGCCGGCCGAACAGATTGCCCTGGTCGCGCGTGAACCAGCTACCCCACAGGCCGCGTAGCGCCATCGGAATCACCGGCACCTTGTTGCGCTCGACGATCTTGGTGATGCCGCTTCGGAACTCGCTCATCTCGCCCGTCTTGGTCAGGCGCCCTTCCGGGAAGATGCAGACCAGCTCGCCATCATGCAGTGCATGGGCGATGTCGACGAAGGCCTTTTCCATCGTCCACGGGTCTTCCTTGGCCGGCGCAATCGGGATCGCATTGACCGCGCGGAAAATCCAGCGCAGGAACGGCGTCTTGAAGATGCGGTGGTCCATCACGAAGCGGATCGGGCGCGGGCTGGCCGCGTTGATGACGATCGCGTCGACGTAGCTCACGTGATTGCAGACCAGTACCGCCGGGCCGTCGGCCGGGATGTGCGAGGTGTCGATCATGCGCACCCGGTAGACGGTGTGGATCAGGATCCAGGCTAAAAAGCGCATCAGGAATTCCGGCACCAGCGAGAAGATGTAAATCGCCACCACCGCATTGAGAAGCGCCGTGGTCAGGAACAGTTCCGGAATCGTGAAGCCCTGCCCCAGCAGCAGGATCGCCACACCGGCCGAGGCCACCATGAAGATCGCATTCAGGATGTTCATGCCGGCAATCGTGCGCGAGACATGTTTCTGGTCGCAGCGCGTCTGGATCAGCGCGAACAGCGGCACGATGAAGAGGCCCCCGAACACGCCGATCATCACCAGGTCGAACAGGATGCGCAAGGCGCCCGGCTGGCCCAGCAGCGCCAGCCAGTCGACGATCGCCGTGCCCGCCGTGAAGCTCGAGCTGGCGAAATACAGGTCGATGCCAAACATCGACAGGCCAATCGAGCCGAACGGCACCAGACCGATCTCGACCTTGTGGCCCGACAGGCGTTCGCACAGCAGCGAGCCGGCGCCGATGCCAAGCGAAAACACGGTCAGCAGCAGCACGAACACGCTGTGGTCGCCGCGCAGGTAATCCTTGGAAAACACGGGAAACTGGGCCAGCAACAGCGCGCCATAGAACCAGAACCACGAGTTGCCGAGCATCGACAGGAACACGGTGCGGTTCTTGCGTGAGTACGCCAGGTTGCGCCACGATTCGGCAATGATGTTGCGGCTGATGCGCAGCTCGGGCACTGGCGCCGGCGATGGCGGGATGCGCCAGCTGGCCAGCAGGCCCAGCACGGCGAACAGCACCGTCGCGCCAGCCACGAGCATGATACCGTTCGGCCGGCCAACGAGCACCGCGCCGGCCACTTCGCCCAGCAGGATGCCGACGAACGTCCCCATCTCGACGACGCCATTGCCGCCGACCAGTTCATCCGGTTTCAGATTCTGCGGCAGGTAGGCGTATTTGACAGGCCCGAACAGCGTCGAGTGCATGCCCATGCCGATCACGGCCGCGATCAAGAGCCACAAGTTGTGCGTCATCCAGCCAATACCGGCCACCAGCATGATCGCGATTTCGGCGATCTTGACGATGCGCGCGAGCCGGGCCTTGTCGAACTTGTCGGCGAGCTGGCCGGCCGTGGCGGAGAACACCACGTACGGCAGGATGAACAGGCCGGGAATCAGGTTGTTGATGAGCGAGGGGTCGAGCGTGGTCCAGTTCAGCGCGTCATAGGTCATCACGACCAGGAGCGCCGTCTTGAACAGGTTGTCGTTGAACGCGCCCAGGAACTGGGTCCAGAAAAAGGGGGCGAAACGGCGCTGGGTCAGCAGGGAAAATTGGCTCGGTTGGCGCATGCTGGAGGGCTCGGGTGACTAGGATGCCGTAATGTACAACGGCAAGCACGGCCGAACAAAGCATGTTTCTCATATTCATGCTTGCGTATTCGCATCTGATACCGGAGGTCGTGGCCGGCGATACGAAACAGCCTGGAAGAATCACGCAGCACTACCCTGCCCGCATGATGCGGGTGACCCCAAGCAAAGCGGCCACCCGATGGTGCTGCGCTGCTTAGCCCAGCGACTCCAGGCGAATCCGCGTGACCTTGCCGATCACGGCCGGCATCGCCTCGATCCTGGCAATCGCCGCATCGATGCTCTTCTCCTGCGTCTGGTGCGTGAGCATGATGATGTCGATATCGGTCTGGTTGCCCGGCTCTTTCTGCAGCACGGCGTCGATCGAGATATTGCCGTCGGCCAGGATGCGCGTCAGGTCGGCCATCACGCCCAGCTGATCCTGCACGTGCACGCGCAGGTAGTAGCTGGTCGTGATGTCGGCCATCGGCATGATCGCCACGTCGCTCATCTGGTTTGGCTGGAACGCCAGGTGCGGCACGCGGCCCGATGGGTCGACGGTGGCCAGGCGCGTCACGTCGACCAGGTCGGCGATCACGGCCGATGCGGTCGGCTCTGCGCCGGCGCCCTTGCCGTAGTACAGCGTGACGCCCAGGGCATCAGCATGCACCAGCACGGCATTCATCGCACCCTCGACATTGGCGATCAGGCGCGCGGCCGGGATCAGCGTCGGGTGAACGCGCAGCTCGATGCCTTCGCCGGCGGCAGTCGTCGTGCGGCGGGTGATGCCTAGCAGCTTGATACGGTAGCCCAGCTGTTCGGCGTAGCGGATGTCCACTGCCTGCAACTGGCTGATGCCTTCCACGTAGGCCTTGTCGAACTGCACCGGGATGCCGAAGGCAATCGCCGACATGATGGTCAGCTTGTGCGCGGCATCCACGCCTTCGATGTCAAAGGTCGGATCGGCCTCGGCGTAGCCCAGCGCCTGCGCCTGCGCCAGCACGGTGGCAAAGTCCAGGCCCTTGTCGCGCATCTCGGACAGGATGAAGTTGGTGGTGCCGTTGATGATGCCGGCCACCGATTCGATGCGGTTGGCAGTCAGGCCTTCGCGCAGTGCCTTGATGATCGGGATGCCGCCGGCCACGGCCGCCTCGAACGCGACGATCACGCCCTTCTCTTGCGCGGCGGCGAAAATCTCGTTGCCGTGCAGCGCCACCAGCGCCTTGTTGGCGGTGACCACATGCTTGCCGTTGGCAATGGCTTGCAGCACCAGTTCGCGCGACAGCTCGTAGCCGCCGATCAGCTCGACGACGATGTCGATATCGGGATGGTTCACCACGGCGAACGGATCGCTGACGACTTCCACACCATCGCCGGTGACCGTGCGTGCGCGCTCGGTATTGCGCGCGGCAACCATCGTCACTTCGATGCCGCGGCCGGCGCGGCGGCGGATGTCTTCCTGATTGCGCTTGAGTACGTTAAAGGTACCGGCACCAACGGTGCCGATGCCCAGCAGGCCAACTTGAATCGGTTTCATAAAATCTGTTTCTCGTGAGGTCTGGGCGCGACGCGCTGGATCAGGCGTGACGCCGTCGGTAACCGTCGAGGAAGCGCGCAATGCGTCCGCAAGCGTCGGTCAGGTCGTCGGAATTAGGCAGGAACACCAGCCGGAAATGGTCCGGGGCGATCCAGTTGAAGCCGGTGCCTTGCACCAGCAGCACTTTTTCCTCGGTCAGCAGTTCGCAAATGAACTGCTGGTCGTCCGTGATCGGGTACATCTTCGGATCGAGGCGCGGGAACATGTAGAGCGCAGCTTTTGGCTTCACGCAGGACACGCCCGGTATATCGGTAAGCAATTTATAGGCAAGATCGCGCTGCCGGAGCAGACGCCCGCCCGGGCCCACCAGGTCGTTAATGCTCTGGTGGCCGCCCAGCGCGGTCTGGATCGCGAACTGGCCCGGCGCGTTGGCGCACAGGCGCATCGAGGCCAGCATGTTGAGGCCGTCGATATAGCCTTTGGCATGGCGCTTTTCGCCCGAGACCACCATCCAGCCGGCGCGGTAGCCGCACGAACGGTAGTTCTTCGACAGGCCATTGAGGGTCACGAACAGCACGTCGTCGGCCAGCGAGGCCATCGAGACGTGCTCGGCCATGTCATACAGCGTCTTGTCGTAGATTTCGTCAGCGTAGATGATCAGCTGATGCTGGCGCGCCAGCTCAATGATCTCGAGCAGCACTTCGCGCGGATACAGCGCGCCCGTTGGGTTGTTCGGATTGATGACGACGATGGCGCGCGTGTTTGGCGTGATCTTGCTGCGCATGTCGGCGATGTCGGGCATCCAGCCGGCGCCTTCGTCGCAGATATAGTGGCGCGGCGCGCCGCCGGCCAGGCTCACGGCAGCGGTCCACAGTGGATAATCGGGCGCCGGCACCAGCACCTCGTCGCCATTGTTCAGCAAACCCTGCATCGACATGACGATGAGTTCCGACGCCCCGTTGCCCAGGTAGATGTCGTCGATCGTCACGCCGGTGATGTTTTTCTCTTGCGTGTAGTGCATGACCGCCTTGCGCGGCGCGAACATGCCTTTAGAGTCCGTATAGCCGGCCGCGCCGTGCATATTGCGGATCATGTCGCTGACGATCTCGTCCGGCGCATCGAAGCCGAACACGGCGAGGTTGCCGATATTGAGCTTGATGATTTTCTGGCCGTCTTCTTCCATCTGGCGCGCCTGCTCCAGGGCCGGTCCGCGGATCTCGTAGCAGACGTCGTCGAGCTTGTTCGATTTGGCAATCGGTCGCACAGTATCCCCTGGAAAAACGCCTGCACTGTTGCAGTGCGCAAAAATACCCATTCTGCCCAAAGCGCACGGTTTAGGCAACCTTGCCGATCCGGTTACAATGGGCATCCGCACAGTCACCGCTTACCAGCGTCCACTTCGCCTATCGCCATGAAGCTCCATTCCGACAATACCCAGCAATACCAGACCGTCACCGGCGTCGATGCCAGCGGCGTCGAGATCAACGCCCAGCGTTACGACTACAGCCTGACGCTGCTGCCCGAGGTCCCGCCGCGCCCGTGGAACGTCACCGATTTCGACCAGCTTACCGCCGCCCACTTCGATGAACTGGCGCAGGATGCGCCGGACGTCGTCATCCTCGGCACCGGCGCGCGCCAGCGCTTCGTGCATCCGCGCCTGGTCACCAGCCTGTCGAGCCGGCACATCGGTGTGGAAAGCATGGACAACGGCGCCGCCTGCCGCACCTACAACGTGCTGATGGGCGAAGGCCGCAAGGTCACGCTTGCCCTGATCCTCGAACGCACCGCCTGAATCGCTACAAGAGCGGTTCAAGGGGGCCGCAAACGTTTCAATCCGGTTAAATATTGCGATTCTGCCCACAAGAGTACTAGCGGCGGATAGCGCCGACGGATTATCATGGGGTGCCGCTCCCCGCCATGGCGCGCCGGGAGGGTCACCTGCAGCTGCGCTGCGACCGTCAGGAGAAACCCGTGGCCGAGAGCCAACTTGCAACCTTTGCCCCATTCACCGCCCCGATGACGGGCGAGAAACCGTTCGAACTGCTCGGCCGTCCCGCCAAGTACACGGTGCTGTACTTTTACCCGAAGGACAATACCCCTGGCTGCACCACCGAGAGCATCGCCTTTCGCGAAGCGTATCCCGAGTTCCAGGCACTGGGCGCCGACATCTACGGCTTGTCCCGCGATTCGCTGCGCTCGCACGAGAATTTCAAATCCAAGCTCGGCCTGCCGTTCGAGCTGATCTCGGACGCCGATGAAGCCGTGTGCACGCAGTTCGACGTCATGAAGATGAAGAACATGTATGGCAAGAAAGTACGGGGGGTCGAGCGCAGTACGTTTGTCATTGACGCTCAAGGCCGATTGGTGAAAGAATGGCGTGGCGTGAAGGTCAGTGACCATGTGACTGAAGTGCTGGAATTTCTGAAGAGCCAGCCCTGACAATGGATGGCTCCAGTTTGTTCAACCTGCTGGATCGCTGCCACTTATTTTGAGTCGACCTGTAATTCAACCTGTCCTGCATCTGCACTACCCCCACCCGGTTGCCCGCCGGGCCGGCGCATTTCCCGGCTCGGCCGTGTTGCAACAGTTCAACCGCAATTCCCCTTATCCCTGTTTAGTCGCGTCATCTCGTGCGCCAGCGCCATGTGGCCCGCGCGCGCACGGTCTTCCAGACTTTTTTTAGATTGAGAACCTGATGCCACTGCCAAAAATACCGAATGAGCCAGCAACCATGTTGCTGATCAAAGATTACCCCAAGGCCGAACCTGGTCGTTCGCCGGTGCGTTCGATCTCGGCCAAGCCCGATCCTGAAGTCGATGACCTGATCAGCGGTCAAGCCGTGCCAACGCCGAAGTCGCGTGCACGCCGTAAAGCCGAAGACACCCTCGCCGCCGCGCAAGCGCCCGTGCGTGCTGCGCCGGTTGCCGAAGCAAAGCCGCAGGCTGCTCCCGAAGCTGCACCAAAAGCTGCCCCTCAAGCTGCACCCCAAGCTGCACCTCAGGCACCGAACGTTGCCCCGATCTCGGCCAAGCTGCGCGATCAGGATGCCGAACAGCTGCATTCCGCCAAGCAGAAGCCCGTGGAAGCGCCAGTCAAGTCGTCCACCAGCCGCAAGGCCGACCGTTCGGGCCTGACCAAGGTGTTCGTGCTGGATACCAACGTGCTGATGCATGACCCAAGCTCGCTGTTCCGGTTCGAGGAGCACGACGTCTATCTGCCAATGATGACGCTCGAGGAACTCGACAACCACAAGAAGGGCATGTCCGAAGTGGCGCGCAATGCACGCCAGGTGTCGCGCACGCTCGACGCGCTGATCGCCAACGTCGACGACGACGCGATCGAGTCCGGCATTCCGCTGTCCAAGCTGGGCAACAAGGATGCCAAGGGACGCCTCTTGTTCCAGACCCGCCTGACAAGCGCGCCGCTGCCGGAAGGCCTGCCGGAAGGCAAAGCCGACAACCAGATCCTGGGCGTCGTGCGCGCACTCGAACAGCAGCAGGCGGGCCGCGCGATCGTGCTGGTGTCGAAAGACATCAATATGCGCATCAAGGCGCGCGCCATCGGCTTGCCGGCTGAAGACTACTTCAACGACCACGTGCTGGAAGACAGTGACCTGCTGTACTCGGGCATCGTCCAGCTGCCGGACAATTTCTGGGACACGCACGGCAAGGACGTCGAATCGTGGCAGGAAAACAAGAACGGCAACTCGGCGACCTATTACCGCGTGACCGGTCCCTTGATTCCGACCCTGCTGGCGAACCAGTTCGTCTACATGGAGCCGAAGGATGGCCAGTCGCCGCTGTACGCCCAGGTCAAGCAGATCGACGGCAAGACCGCCGTACTGCAAACCCTGCGTGACTATAGCCACAACAAGAACAATGTGTGGGGCATCACGGCGCGCAACCGCGAGCAGAACTTCGCACTGAACCTGTTGATGAATCCGGAGTGCGACTTCGTCACGCTGCTGGGCCAGGCCGGTACCGGCAAGACCCTGCTGGCCCTGGCCGCCGGCCTGGCACAAGTGCTCGAAACCAAGCTCTACAACGAGATCATCGTCACCCGCGTGACGGTGCCGGTCGGTGAAGACATCGGCTTCCTGCCAGGCACCGAGGAAGAAAAAATGTCGCCATGGATGGGTGCATTCGACGACAACCTCGAAGTGCTGATGAAGTCTGATGGCGACGCTGGCGACTGGGGTCGCGCGGCAACGCAGGACCTGATCCGCTCGCGCATCAAGATCAAGTCGCTCAACTTCATGCGCGGCCGCACTTTCGTCAACAAGTTCCTCATCATCGACGAAGCGCAGAACCTGACGCCCAAGCAGATGAAAACGCTGGTCACGCGCGCCGGTCCTGGCACCAAGATCCTGTGCCTGGGTAATATCGCGCAGATCGACACGCCATACCTCACCGAAGGCTCGAGCGGCCTGACCTATGTGGTCGACCGCTTCAAGGGCTGGAACCACGGTGGCCATGTCACGCTGGCACGCGGCGAACGCTCGCGCCTGGCCGATCACGCCAGCGACGTGCTGTAATCGTTTTGCCGCCTGCCTCGTGCAGGCGCTGTCCCGCAACGCCCGCCCTCACCGGCGGGCGTTTTTTTTGGCGCAGTCAGCGTTAAATAGAGACTCGCTTTGAACTGACGAGCAGTCCAGTGGTCCAACCCCTGTCCTCAGCGTCAGGAGTCGATCATGAAAGCGCCACGTTTCAAGGGCTGGTTTGCAAAACTGCTTTTGCTGAACCAGCCGCAACGCCGGCAAGTGCTCGACGCCCTGCATCCTGCAGCCGGACTTGATCAAGTGATCGCGCTCATCAGCGAGGTCAGAGCGCCAGGCCGCTGCTGCCCCAGATGCGGCAACGAGCGCTGCTACCGGCACGGGTTCGCGAATGATTTGCAGCGCTACCGCTGCTGTGCCTGCGGCCGCACCTTCAACGACCTGACCGGCACGCCGCTGGCACGGCTCAGACTCAAGGCCAAATGGCTCGCGTATTCGCAGGTGATGCTCGATTCACTCCCCGTCCGCAAGGCCGCAGATCGGGTCGGCGTACACCGCAACACCGCCTATCGCTGGCGCCACCGCTTCCTGCATTGGGTCAAGCTCGACCGGCCCGCAGTCCTCAACGGCATCGTCGAGGCTGACGAAACATTCCTGCTTGAATCACAAAAGGGTTCGCGCACGCTCGATCGGCCACCGCGCCACCGTGGCGGCCATGCGGTCAAACGGGGCATTTCCAGCGAACTCGACTGCATCCTAGTCGCGCGCGACCGCGAGGGACGCACGGTCGACGCCGTCACTGGCCGCGGCGCACTCACCGCTGCGCAACTCGCCCGTGACTTGCTGCCCAGGCTCAACAGGCAGGCCTTGCTGGTCAGTGACAGCCATGCCGCCTACCGCGCCTTTGCACGAAAGCACAGGATCGCGCACGAGACGGTCAATCTGCGCGCAGGTATGCGTGTGCGGCGTCTGGGCAGTCTTGCCATCCATGTGCAGAACGTGAACGCTTACCACCACCGCTTCAAGGCCTGGTTACAGGGCTTTCATGGCGTGGCATCGCGCTACCTGCCCAATTACCTGGGCTGGTGCCGGGCGCTGGATGGCCAGCGGATCATTTCGCCAGCACAATTGCTCCGCATTGCTATCAGCGTCATCAACAGATAATGCTGACTGCGCCTTTTTTTTGGCAACATGTCTGCGTTATGCCGGTAACACGACCTGTCGGCGTGTGTGTCTCCCACCATTACCTGTCATTTCTGCGAGGATCGCACAGGTCGTGGCCGGCGTAGAATTGGATGCGGCTGTCGATATGGAACAGCCATCTTCCCGAGCCTCTTGCCATGACTTTTCGATTGACTTCAATCTTTACACTCTCCGCTGCCGCGCTGTTGCTGGCAGGCTGCGCCAGTACCACCCCTGACGGCGAACGCACAGCGAAGGCACAGGAAGAGCGCTACACCCCGATCGGCACCTACCTGCCGCGCAAGAAGGGTCAGACGGCCAACAATGCCGGCACTGTCAGCGAAGTCGAGCGCGAGAACATGAAAAATTCCAGCGTCGGCACTGGCGCAATGACACAGCACTGAGGCAGCACTGTGGCAGCACTGAGGCGCGGCATCAGCAAAAAGAAAACGGCGCCAACGGCGCCGTTTTCAATGGTGATCAAGCCACGATTACATGATCTTGGTGCCGATCCACCAGGCCACTGCCGCCATGAACGCCGACGCCGGAATGGTGAAGATCCATGCCCACACGATATTGCCTGCCACGCCCCAGCGCACGGCCGAGGTCTTGCGCGCAGCGCCCACGCCGACGATGGCGCCGGTGATCGTGTGCGTCGTCGACACCGGAATGCCGAACGCGCTCGACAGCAGCAGCGTCACCGCGCCGCCGGTTTCAGCGCAGAAACCGCCGACCGGCTTGAGCTTGGTGATCTTCTGGCCCATGGTCTTGACGATGCGCCAGCCGCCGAACAGCGTGCCGAACGCGATCGCCGCGTAGCACGAGATGATCACCCAGGCCGGCGGATATTCGGCCGTCGCGCTCGTATAACCGGCGGCAATCAGGAGCATCCAGATGATGCCCATCGTCTTTTGCGCGTCGTTGCCGCCGTGGCCCAGCGAATAGGCCGCCGCCGACACCAGTTGCAACTTGCGGAACAGGTTGTCGACCTTTCTGGGCGTGGACTTCACGAAGATCCAGGCCACCATCAGCATGATGATCGAGCCCAGCACAAAGCCCAGCAGTGGTGCGACGACGATGAACGCCACGGTCTTGATCAGGCCACCCGAGATCAGCGAGCCAGTGCCCGCCTTGGCCACGGCCGCGCCCACCAGGCCGCCGATCAGCGCGTGCGACGACGACGAGGGAATGCCGTAGTACCAGGTGATGACGTTCCACGAGATCGCCCCGACCAGGGCGCCAAAGATCACGTAATGGTCGACCACGTGCGGGTCGATCGTGCCCTTGCCGATGGTTTGGGCAACCTTCATGTTGACCACGAAGATCGCGATGAAGTTGAAGAATGCCGCCATTGCGACGGCGTGCTGGGGTTTCAGGACCCCGGTCGAGACCACGGTGGCAATCGAGTTTGCCGAATCGTGAAAACCGTTCATGAAGTCGAATACCAGTGCCAGGAGCACGAGCATTCCCAGCACGTAGATGCTGATGTTGAGATTATCCATGGTTATGCAGGCCGCGACGCTTACGCGTTCTCGACGATGATGCCTTCGATGATGTTGGCCACGTCTTCGCAGCGATCGGTGACGGTTTCGAGAATCTCGTAGATGGCCTTCATCTTGATCAGGTTGCGCACGTCCGGCTCGTCGCGGAACAGCTTGGACATCGCCGCGCGCATCACGTGGTCAGCGTCCGATTCCAGGCGGTCGATCTCTTCGCACAGCGCGACCATCTTGGCGGCATTGTCCATATTGTGCAGCAGCGAGACGGCTTCCTGCACCTTCAGACAGCAGGCCAGGCACAGCTCGGCCAGGCGTTTGGCTTCCGGCGTCACGGCTTGCAGGTCGTACAGCGAAATCGTCTGGGCAGCGTCTTCCATCATGTCCAGAATGTCGTCCATGCGCGTGATCAGCTTGTGGATGTCGTCGCGGTCGATTGGCGTGATGAAGCTCTTGTGCAGCAGGTCCACCGTGGCATAGGTGATCTTGTCAGCCTGCTTTTCGATCGTCTCGATTGCATGGGTGCGGGTTTCGAGGTCGTCGAAATTGGTCATCAGGCTGACCATTTCCTGCGCCCCTTTGACGCACAAGGCGGCGTGCTGATTGAAAAGATCGAAAAACTTGCCCTCGGTGGGCATGAAACGTCCAAACATAGATTCTCCGTATTGACTCTCTGGGATTACGCGGTCGCGCCGAAAATGCGGCCACGCGTAAAGGCGGCCATTAAAACATCAATGGCCGCCTTGGTGTTACTACAAATGGTTATTTAGTCACCCTGATACACAGACAGGTTGCCGCTGTAATTGCCGAACTTGGTGTACTGACCGATCCAGGTCAGACGGATGGCGCCAATCGGGCCGTTACGCTGCTTGCCGATAATGATTTCGGCCGTGCCCTTGTCGGGCGAATCGGGGTTGTAGACCTCGTCGCGGTACAGGAAGATAATGACGTCGGCATCCTGCTCGATTGCGCCGGATTCGCGCAAGTCGGACATCACGGGGCGCTTGTTCGGCCGTTGCTCCAGCGAGCGGTTCAGCTGCGACAGCGCCACTACCGGGCACTGCAGCTCCTTGGCCAGGCCCTTGAGCGAACGCGAAATTTCCGAGATTTCGGCGGTACGGTTGTCGCCCGGCTGGCTACCCTGCATCAGCTGCAGGTAGTCGACGATGATCAGGCCCAGCTTGCCGCACTGGCGCGCCAGGCGCCGCGCGCGTGCGCGCATTTCGATCGGGTTCAGCGCCGGGGTTTCGTCGATGTACAGCTGGGCGTCGTTCATCTTCTGGATGGCGTGCGTCAGGCGCGGCCAATCCTCGTCGTTCAGGCGGCCTGTACGCAGGCGGTGCTGGTCAAGCTGGCCGACCGAGCCCAGCATACGCATTGCCAGCTGGGTGCCGCCCATCTCCATCGAGAAGATCGCCACCGGCAAACCGGCCTCGATCGCGACGTTCTCGCCGATATTGACCGAGAACGCCGTCTTGCCCATCGATGGACGACCGGCGACGATGACGAGGTCGCCTGGCTGCAGGCCCGACGTCATGCGGTCGAGGTCGATGAAGCCGGTTGGCACGCCGGTGATCTCACCCTGGTTCTCGCGGCTGTAGAGCTCGTCGATACGTTCGACGACTTGCGTCAGCAGCGGCTGGATCGGATTCCAGCCCTGCTGGCCGCGCGAGCCGGATTCGGCGATGGCAAAGATCTTGGACTCCGCCTCATCAAGCATCTGCTTGACCTCTTTGCCCTGCGGGTTGAACGCATTGCCCGAGATTTCATCGGCCACCGTGATCAGCTTGCGCAGGATCCCGCGGTCACGCACGATCTCGGCGTAGCGCCGGATATTCGCGGCAGACGGCGTGTTCTGCGCCATCGCGTTCAGGTACTGCAAACCACCGACGTCATCGGCCTTGCCGAGCTGGTTGCAGGCTTCGTAGACGGTAATGACGTCGGCCGGTTTGCCGCCGTTGATCAGGCGCACCATCTGTTCGAAGATGATGCGGTGGTCGTAGCGGTAGAAGTCTTCCGCGTTCATGAAGTCGGCGATACGGTCCCACGCGGCGTTATCGCGCAGCAGGCCGCCAATGACGGATTGCTCGGCTTCGATGGAGTGCGGGGGGATGCGCAGGGCGTCGAGTTGCGGATCTGGAGATGCTGCGTTCATGGGCGGGATTATACCTTTTCCAGTCCTGTGACTGACATGGTTGGAAAGCCGAAAAGCAAAAAAGCCGGGCGAACCCGGCTTTTTCAGAACTGCGTGCTCAGCACATGTACGGCGTGTGCTTAGGCAGCTTCGCCCACAACGGCGACGGTGATTTCCGACACGACGTCGGTGTGCAGAGCGACTGCAACCGGGAATTCGCCGGTGGTTTTCAAAGGGCCGGTCGGCAGGCGCACTTGCGACTTCTCGACAGCGAAACCTTGCTTGGTCAGCGCTTCGGCGATGTCGAAGTTGGTGACCGAACCGAACAGACGGCCATCAACGCCGGCCTTCTGACCGATGGTGACGGTCATGCCGCTCAGCTTGTCGCCTTCGGCCTGGGCAGCCGACAGCTTTTCAGCTGCTGCTTTTTCCAGTTCAGCGCGCTTGGCTTCGAACTCGGCAACGGCGCCGGCGGTAGCGCGGCGGGCCATTTTTTGTGGGATCAGGAAGTTACGTGCGTAACCGTCCTTGACCTTGACGACGTCGCCCAGGTTGCCGACGTTGACTACTTTTTCCAACAGAATGATTTGCATAGTGATCTCCAGATGTCTGACTGTCGTGACCGACGATTAACCGTGGTGCAGGTCGGTGTACGGCAGCAGCGCAAGGTAGCGTGCGCGCTTGATCGCGGTGTCGACCTGACGCTGGTAGTGCGCCTTGGTGCCGGTCAGACGTGCTGGCATGATCTTGCCGTTTTCCTGGACGAAGTCCTTCAGGGTGTCGACGTCCTTGTAGTCCACCTGCTCAACGCCAGCGGCGGTGAAGCGGCAGAATTTCTTGCGCTTGAACAGCGGGTTTTGCTGTTTGCGCTTCTCTTTGAGTTTCGCTTTGTTTTTGTCGAACTTTTTACCGAATGCCATTTGAGGCTCCTGTATCTAAATTGCCGGGTTAAGCGGCACTGAAATCAATGATGTGAAACACCAGGGCTTTGCTGTTGCGATTTTTCCGTGCAAGAAATCCGTTGAACCTGTAGCTGGCGCCCAATTCGGCGCTGGCAAACCTGCCCGAAATCTCGCCCGCGGCGAATGCGGGGACTTCGAACGCGACCGACCTTTCGACTCCGGCCTCTTCCTGCTGCGATTCGTGCATCAGAACGGCTGAAACGATTGGCACACCGGCCGGGGTGTAACGCAGTACGTCGCGCTCGGCGATGGTCGCCATGAGCTGGAGGTGGTTTGCGTTATGCACCCGGTGTTACTGGTTACTACGAATAACTGGGAAAAACTTAAGCAGCAGCAGGCGCTGGCGCAGCGGCTGGAGCGGCTGCTGGCGCAGCGGCTTCGGCACGGTGGCTCTTGGCTGCGTCTTCGCGCTGCACCGATTTCATCATCGGCGACGGTGCGGTTTCAGCTTTTTTCAGCTTGACGGTCAGGTGACGCAGAACCGCATCATTGAACTTGAATGCAGTTTCCAGCTCGACCAGGGTCTCGTTGTCGCATTCGATGTTCAGGCAGATGTAGTGTGCTTTTGGCAGCTTCTGGATCTGGTACGCCATCTGGCGGCGGCCCCAGTCTTCAACGCGATGGATGTTACCGCCGCGGCTGGTCACCGTGGTCTTGTAACGCTCGATCATCGCCGGGACTTGTTCGCTCTGGTCCGGATGGACGATAAAAACGATTTCATAATGACGCATGCATTACTCCTTGAGGACGTTTAACAAATGCCCACCTCGGCGTCAAGACGAGTGTGGGAAGGGAAAGCCGGCAATTATAACCCGTCCAGGCGTTGATGGCAACTATCAGGACAGGTCTACAGGACCGGTGGCGGTCGCCATATGATGGTCCATGCAGCGACCTTCGCCGTCAGTGTCCGCCGCACCAGGAGCGTTGTTCAATCCAAATTTATTGAGGAGTTCCATGAAACGTCATCTCGCCTCTCTCGCCGTCGTTGCCGCACTGGCCATGTCGAGCGCAATTACCACGCCTGTGATCGCTGGTCCGGGAGTCAGCACGACCTGGACGTATTATTCCGACGACACATACACTCAAGAAGTTGGCTGGAGGCAGTTTACCTGCCAAGGCCGAACGATCAAATCCGGCATCCAGACGCAGTATGTCGTGACTACCGCAGAAGACTACTGCTAAGCATCGGACTCTGAGCAGCACGTAATTCACGCCAATACACGCAGCCGCGACACCGATTTGCGCCTTTTACAGGTGCTTGCCGTGATGTCGCGGTTTTTTTTGCGATTTTTTTGGAATACACCTTGCGCGCGCGAGAATACTGTACAAAAATACAGGTTACATACATAACCGGTTGCTGTAACACATTTATGCTAAAGCTCACTGCACGGCAAGAACAGATCCTGAACCTGATCAAGGAAGCGATCGAGAACACCGGTTTCCCCCCAACCCGGGCTGAAATCGCTTCTGAATTGGGTTTTCGTTCGGCCAATGCGGCTGAAGAACATTTGCAAGCACTGGCGCGCAAGGGCGCCATCGAAATTTCGCCGGGCACGTCGCGCGGCATCCGCCTGATCGGCGCGAGCGTCGAGGCGATCCCGATGCCGCCGCCGTCGTTCATGTCGCTGCCGCTGGTCGGGCGCGTCGCGGCGGGCAATCCGATCCTGGCGCAAGAGCACGTCGAAGCCACTTACAACGTCGACGCGGCCATGTTCGCGGCGCGGCCGGATTTTCTGCTGAAGGTCAAAGGCTGGTCGATGCGCGACGCCGGCATCATGGATGGCGACTTTTTGGCGGTCAAGAAAATCGACAGCGCCAAGAACGGGCAGATCGTTGTTGCGCGCCTGGGCGACGAAGTCACGGTCAAGCGTTATCGCAAGACGGGCGATCTGGTCGAACTGCTGCCGGAGAACCCCGACTTCGACATCATTGCCGTCTCGCCGGACGAAGAATTCGCGCTCGAAGGCCTGGCTGTCGGCCTGATGCGTAGCTGGAACTGATGTAACGGCGCCGGCCTCCCCGGCCGGCGCCTGCTGTACCCTGCCCTGTCCTGCCTACCCCCTCAGTTCGACGCCTTCTTCACCACCGCATTGTGCTGGTTGATGAATGCCTCAGTGGCAGTGCGCCACGCTGCAAAATCCGCCAGGATCATCTTTGAATTGACCTTTGCGCCTTCCGCGATATTCTGCCGCACCTGTTCCAGGTAGGTTGCCGAGGCGTCCGCTTCCTGCTTGTTCATCAGCTTGGCGATATCGGCCGGGATCTTCTTGGTCAGCGGCGACTGCGCATTCAGATTCGTCACCATCTTGTTGTAGCAATCCTGCCAGCCGGTCACCAGCTTGTTGACGCGATCGATCTCGTCGTTCACCTTCGATACCGCCGGGATGCGCGGTGACGGGCAGCGGTATTCGCCCGACTGCAACTCGGCGCCGTCATAGCCCTTGATCCAGTAATCGATCTCGGCGCGTTTGGTCACGCGCTGCTGCATGACGACCAGCGATTCGGCCGCGACCTTGTTGCCCTTGGCCGCCGACTTCTCGAACAATGCCCTGGCCGCCGCCTCGTCGACGGTGCCCGCTTCGCCATACCAGTACATCTGGCCCAGCTGCTGCTGCGCTTGCGGGTTGCCGGCGTTGGCCAGCTTGGTGTAGAGCTTGAGCGCGCCCGCGTAATCCTTCTTTTCGAACAGCGCGTTGGCGTCTTCCAGCTCGCCCGCATAGGCGGTGCTGGCAATAGTCAGAGAAAGGCAGAGCAGGAAACGTTTCATGGGCATCCGAAGAAAATGACAAGCTGACGATGGGGCATCATAGCCCCCTTTTACAGCAGGACTCAACCGTAAAAATGACAAGGCCGGCATCGCGCCGGCCTTCTTTGCATGGCTTTACGCCATGCGGTAACACCGCCTTACGCGTCCAGCGCCTGACGGAAGTCTTTGACCAGGTCGTCGGTGTCCTCGATGCCCACCGACACGCGGATCAACGACTCGGCAATGCCCATGCTGGCGCGGCGCTCGGCGCCCATTTCGAAGAAGATCGTGTGCGCTACAGGAATGACGAGCGTGCGGTTGTCGCCCAGGTTCGAGGCAGGAATCGCCAGCCGCAGGCGGTTGAGGTAATCGAACGGATCGATGGCCTCGTGCAGCTCGAAACTGAGCAGCGAACCACCGGCGCGGAACAGCGACGTGACGATGCCGTGCTGTGGATGCGACGCCAGGCCCGGATAGTGAACCTTCGCTACACGCTCGTCCGCCTCGAGCATCGTGGCCAGCGCGAGTGCATTGGCGCAGGTACGGGTCATGCGCAGCGCCAGTGTCTCGGCGCCAACGGCGATGTGATGCGCTGCTTCTGGCCCAAGCGAGGCGCCGAAGTCGCGCAGCGCCTTTGCACGCAGCTGCGCCATGCCCTGGGCCTGCGCCGGCTGCTTGCGAAAGTTCGGTGCGATGTTCGGGTAAGCGCTCCAGTCGAACAGACCGGTATCGGTCAGCGCGCCGCCCAGCGCAATGCCGTGGCCGCCAATCGACTTGGTCAGCGAATTGACCACCAGCCCGGCACCCACGCTTTTCGGGCGGAACAGCCATGGCGAGGTCATCGTGTTGTCGACCACGTACAGGATGCCCCGCTCACGGCACAGCTCACCGATGCGGGCCAGGTCCGCCACTTGCGTGCGCGGATTGGCGATCGTCTCGACAAACACCATGCGCGTGTTCGGCGTCAAGGCCGCTTCGACCTGGGTCACGTCGGTCGCATCGACAAAGGCGACATCGACGCCCTGCCCCGCCACCGTCTGCCACAGGCTGTTCGTGTTACCGAACAGGAAGCTCGACGAAACGATGGCGTCGCCTGCTTTGAGCAGCGCCTGGAACAGCGCGCCGATGGCCGCCATGCCGGTGCCGAAGCACAGCGTGGCGACGCCATCTTCCATCTTGCTGACCTTGTCTTCGAGCGCGCTGATAGTGGGATTGCCCTGGCGACCATAACGGAAGCCCGGCTCCTTGCCCTGGAACACGGAGGCCAGCTGACGCGCATCCGTGTAGCCGAACGCGACCGACGTGTGGATTGGCTTGTGCAGCGAACCGTGCTCGATCGGCTTGTGCCGGTCGTTGTGCAGGATCGTCGTGGTAAAGCCGTAGGTCTTTTTCTCGCTCATGCTTACTCGGCTGGAACGGCAGGGTTCAGATTCAGTTGGGTACGGACCTGGTCTTCATCCTTGGCAGCAGGATTGTGACGCGCCGTTTCCTGGCGATCGAGGTATTCCGGGGTCACGTCGCCCGTCACGTAGATGCCGTCGAAGCACGATGCCTCGAAGTTCTTCAGTGCCGGATTGACGTCCGAGATCGAACGCTTGAGGGCGTCGATGTCCTGGTAGATCACGCGGTCGGCGGTGATCTCGCGGCAGACTTCTTCGGTCGTGCGGCCGTAGGCGATCAGCTCGTCGCGGGTCGGCATGTCGATGCCGTACACGTTCGGGTACAGCACCGGTGGCGCGGCCGACGCGAAGTACACCTTGCGCGCGCCGGCTTCACGGGCCATCTGCACGATCTCGCGGCTGGTGGTGCCGCGCACGATCGAGTCGTCGACCAGCAGCACGTTCTTGTCCTTGAATTCGGAAATGATCGCGTTGAGCTTCTGGCGTACCGACTTCTTGCGCATGCCCTGGCCCGGCATGATGAAGGTGCGGCCGATGTAGCGGTTCTTGATGAAGCCTTCACGGTATTCCACGCCCAGTTTCAACGCCAGCTGGATGGCAGCCGGACGTGACGAATCGGGAATCGGCATGACGACGTCGATGTCTTCGACCGGGATTTCACTGAGCACCTTGTCGGCCAGGTATTCACCCATGCGCAGGCGCGTGGCGTAGACCGAGGCGCCGTCGATCACCGAGTCCGGACGGGCCAGGTAGACGAATTCGAACGCGCACGGGTTCAGCGACGGGTTCTCGGCGCACTGGCGCTCGGACAGCTTGCCATCGTTGGTAATGAAGACCGCTTCGCCCGGCGCAATGTCGCGCATGAACCGGAAGCCCAGGCCCTCGAGAGCAACCGACTCGCTGGCTACCAGGTATTCGTTGCCGTTTTCGGTTTCGTTCACGCCCAGGCACAGCGGACGGATGCCGAACGGATCGCGGAAGGCCAGCATGCCATGGCCGGCGATCTGCGCAACGACAGCGTAGGCGCCACGCACGCGGCGGTGTACGACAGCGACCGCTTTGAAGATCGCGTCGGCGTCGAGCGAGAAGCCATCGGCCGCTTCCTGGATTTCGTGGGCCAGCACGTTGAGCAGCACCTCGGAATCGGAATCGGTGTTGATGTGGCGGCGGTCGTTGCGGAACAGCTCATCCCTGAGCTGGGCTTGGTTGGTCAGGTTGCCGTTGTGCGCGAGCGTGATGCCGAATGGCGCGTTGACGTAGAACGGTTGCGCCTCTTCTTCGCTCGACGAACCTGCGGTCGGATAGCGGCAGTGGCCGATTCCGGTGTTGCCCTGCAGCGAACGCATGTTCCGAGTACGGAAAACGTCACGTACCAGGCCGTTAGCCTTGAACATCGAGAACATGCTGCTGTGATTGGTCGCAATGCCCGCAGCGTCCTGGCCGCGGTGCTGCAGGAGCAGCAATGCATCGTACAGAAGCTGGTTGACGGGAGACTGCGAAACGACGCCGACGATGCCACACATGAGGTGCTCCTAAAAGCTTGGGTGCAAAATGACAGAAAACTGCGAATACAGCGACTACTGATTCAGTAATTAATATGCTCCGCGAAGGCAGCGGGCAAGAATGGTTTGACGGTGCGCGCGCCGGTCTCGGCAATGGGCGACAACAGCGCATCGCGCCAGAACGCCTGCTGCGGGATTGCCGTCATCCCGCACAATATGACGCCGGCCAGCACGATCACAATGCCCCGCGCCAGGCCGAACAGGCCGCCCAGGCCCCGGTCCGCCAGCGACAGGCCGGTGGCGGCAACCACCGCACCGATTGCCATCGACAGCAGACCCATCAGGATTCGTACGCCCAGGAACAGCACGATGAAGGCCGCCATCAGGCGCGCGGACCCGCCCGGAATGACCTCGGGCAGCAAGGGGGCGAGCTGGGCGCCGTAGACATTGGCCACCACGAAGGCGACGACCCAGCCCACCAGCGACAGGATTTCCTTCACCAGGCCGCGCAGCGTGCTGATCACGACGGAGGCGATCAGCACGAACAGCACCAGGTAATCGAAAATCGTCACGCGGCAGCGAGGATCAGAGTGGCACCATCGAGCCGGACAGACCGATGCCGCTCAGTTTGGCGCGCACTTTCTCTGCTTCTTCCTTGCTGAACGGGCCGACCCGCACGCGGATCAGTTCGCCAGACTTCTGGGTAAACGATGCAACGCCGGCAGCGCGCAGGCGGCTTTGCAACTCGGTGACTTTTTCCTGGCTGGCCAGCGCGGCAACCTGCACCACGAAGCGCGGCGCCGGGCCTTCGGCCTTGACCGTCTTCGGCTCGGGCTTGTCGGCCGGCTTGTCCTCGAGAATCGCGATGGCGCGGGCGGCGTCGTCCGGACGGGCCGGCTTGTTGACGTGCTCGGCTTTCGGATGCGACTCGGCGGCTTTTTCGGCGACCTTGACCGGCTTTTTCTCTGGCTCGGGCTTTTTCTCTGGCTCGGGCTTGCGCTCGGCCTTGACCGGTTCAGGCTTCGTCACCGGTTTGGCTTCAGGTTCTGCCTTTGGCTTGGCTTCGGGCTTCGGCTTGACGGTTTCGACTGGCTTGACGGTCTCGACCGGCTTGGCTGGCTCGAGCATGCGCATCGGTGGCACCTCACTGGCGGCTGGCGCTGCGGCCACGGCGACCGGCGGCGTGCGCGTGCCGGCCGGTGGCGCCGGGACCGGATCGATGATCTCTTCGTCGCTGTCGACGCTGGCGGTTGGCGCGACCTGCTCGGACGGCACCGGCAGCGGCGCAGCCTTGTCCTTGTCGGGAATGTGGATCGCGATGTCGGTGGCCAGCGGCTTGGGCTCGGAATCGAGCAGCATCGGCAGAGCCACGACGGCGGCCAGGACCAGCGCAATGGCGCCGACCAGGCGGCGGCGCGCGCGTTTTTTCTCGGGCAGGATCGGATCGCCACGGCTCGAGCGGCGACCGCCCTCACCGGCCGAGCTGGCGCGCTTGGAGCGTGCGCGCTCGGTGTAGGCGGCCTCGTCGTCCTTGACGAAGTGACCGCTGTCGCGAACAGTTTCTTGCTTGTTTTTACTGCCGAACGAGAACAAGCCCATGCGATTGAGGTATCAGTGTAGTGAGGATTTACGGGCCGCCATCACGCCGGCAACCGTGTAGAACGAACCAAAGACCACAATTCTATCATTCTCCTCAACCCGGCTCAGCGCATTCGCGTAAGCGTCGGCGGGCGAATCGAAGGTAGTCACTGAAAAATCGCCCGCTTTCGCACCCGCTGGCTTCAATTCAGTGATCTTGTCGGCCAGCGCTGCGGGGTTGGCCGAGCGCGGCGAATCGAGGCGCGTGACGCACCAGTGATCGATCACTGAGGCCATCGGCGCAATCACGGCGTCGATGTCCTTGTCGTCCATGATGCCAAACACCGCGTACGTGAAGCGGTGAAAGCCCATATTGCCGAGGTTCTGAGCGAGCGTCGCGGCGGCGTGCGGATTGTGGGCCACGTCCAGCACCTGGGTCGGGCGGCCGGCCAGCACCTGGAAGCGCCCCGGCAGCTCGACCAAAGCGAGGCCGGCGCGGGTTTCCTGGGCGCCACACGGCAAGGTCATGCGCAGCGCTTCGAGGGCCGCCAGCGCCGCCGACGCATTGAGCAACTGGTTGGCGCCGCGCAGGGCCGGATAGGCCAGTGAATTGCGGCGCCCGGTGCGGCCGGCAAAGCTCCACTGCTGCTGGTCGCCCTGGTAGTTGAAGTCGCGCCCGAGCAGCCGCAGGTCGGCGCCGATGCTGGTGGCATGGTCGATCAGCGACTGGGGCGGCACCGGGTCGCTGCAGATTGCAGTTTTTCCGGCGCGGAAGATGCCGGCTTTTTCGAAGCCGATTTTTTCGCGCGTGTCGCCCAGATAGGCCGTGTGGTCGATGTCGATGCTGGTGACGATCGATACATCGGCGTCGATCACGTTGACGGCGTCGAGCCGCCCGCCGAGGCCGACTTCGAGGATGGCGACATCGATCTCGCTCGTCGACAGCAGATGGGCAATGGCCAGCGTGGTGAATTCGAAGTACGTGAGGTCAATCTCCCCGCGCGCGGCTTCGACAGCGTTGAAGGCGGCGATGAGGACATCATCGGACGCCATCTCGCCATTGATGCGGGCGCGCTCGTTGAAGTCCAGAAAGTGCGGCTTGATGTAGAGGCCGACGCGGTAGCCGGACTGCAGCAACACTGACTCGAGCATCGCGCAGGTCGAGCCCTTGCCATTGGTGCCGGCCACCATGATCACGGGGCATGAAAACGCGAGTTGCAGGCGTTCCTTGACGGCGCGGACGCGGTCCAGGCCCATGTCGATATGGGTTTCGGCATGGCGCGATTCGAGCAGCGCCAGCCAGTCGGGCAAGGTAGTCGGAAGTGGGGACATGGTGCTCAGAAAAGGAAAAGTCGGCGGGCAGTGCGGGAAATGTAAAAGGCGACCGCGGGGGCCGCCGTGTGGCATGCCCGCGCCGGTCGCCGCTGGCGATCATGTTCGCGGGTTGCCCTCGCGGCGGCCTGTGAATCGATCAGGCCAGGACTTCGGTCGCCTGGTTTTGCAGCAGGGCCAGCAGGCGCGCAATTTCTTCGCGCATCTTGCGGCGGTCGACGATCATGTCGACAGCACCCTTCTGGACCAGGAACTCGGCGCGCTGGAAGCCTTCTGGCAATTTCTCACGCACCGTGTTCTCGATGACGCGCGGACCGGCAAAGCCGATCAGGGCCTTAGGCTCGGCGATGACGACGTCGCCCATGAAGGCGAACGAGGCCGAAACACCGCCCATCGTCGGATCGGTCAACACGCTAATGAACGGCAGCTTCTTCTCGGACAGCTTGGTCAGCATCGCCGTGGTCTTGGCCATCTGCATCAGCGACAACAGACCTTCTTGCATGCGCGCGCCACCAGTGGCGGTAATGCAAATGAACGGCACCTTCTGCTCCAGCGCAACCTGCGCGCCGCGCACGAAACGCTCACCGACCACCGAGCCCATCGAGCCACCCATGAATTCGAATTCGAAGCAGGCCACAACGACCGGCAAGCTCATGATCGAACCACCCTGGACGATCAGCGCATCGGTCTCCCCTGTGGCTTCCATCGCAGCCTTGAGGCGGTCCGGATACTTCTTGCTGTCCTTGAACTTCAGGGTATCGACTGGCAACGTCTCCTGGCCAATGTCGTAGCGACCGCCTTCGTCGAGCAGCGAATCCAGACGCGCACGGGCGCGGATGCGCATGTGATGCGAGCACTTCGGGCACACGTGCAGGTTGGACTCGATATCCGCCCGGTACAGCACCGACTCGCACGACGGACACTTGACCCAGAGGCCCTCGGGCATGGTCTTGCGGTTAGCGGCATCGGAGCGCTGGATCCGAGGGGGCAGCAGTTTTTCCAACCAACTCATATTCTCTCCTTTGCGGCAAATCTTACAGTGGGGCGTAGTGTAGCCGCTCGGAGGCAGCTTGTCGAATCGTAGCAAGCCACCAATATTGCCAAAAATACATCACTCTTCGCCAGCACCCCGCGGCCCCGGCCACCACCACCAAACAATGAGGGTCAGAGTCGAATTGTTTGACAACTTTCGACAATTTCCCAATAAATAGAACCGATCCTCGGCTGAATGAACCCCAAGTTTGATCTCCAAAGCAAAATGAGGGGCAGAGTCACGTTGATGAGCTAAATAATCAATTTCCCAACAATTAGGGTCAGAGTAGACTTATTGGGCAATTCCTCAAAGTTGTCAAACAATTCGACTCTGACCCTAATTTATTTATGCGGCAATGTTGGCGATTATTTTGCTGGCGACGCGATTTCGTTGACCGTGTATTCAATACCACCGAGGCGGGCAGCGACGACGTTGTATATCCAGGCACTGAGCATTCCGGACAGGTACCCGATGACGATATACGCAACGGCCACCATAACGACGACACCGACACCTATGGACGGCATATCCAAGCCCGTCAGGAAAGCCAGGAGAACGATCGCCAGGATGGGTAGCGAGATAACGAAATAAATTGCCGCCAACATTTTCCCAAATTGAGCAACTGCAATGTGCTTGACACGCTTTTTCATTGGACACTCCCTCAGGTTGCGCTACGGAGAGATCAATTTACTGAGGAAAAATGAAAAAGCTTTAAGCTGGCGCAACTAGCAGGGGAGACGTGGCAATATGCCTGTGAAAAACCCATCGGCCATAACCATCGCAATGGGATATTAAAAGATTCGCCGGGCAATCACCAAAAGTTGTCAAACAATTCGACTCTGACCCTAATTGGGTTGCAAGAGCTTGGAGGCAATCACAATAAGGGTCAGAGTCGAATTAAGTGACAACATTTTCCGGAGAAATTGCTCAATAATTCGACTCTGACCCTAATTGATATGACGGCGGCGGATCAGCGCGCGTCGAGGGCGGTGCGGATGGTGGTGGTGAAGGTGCGGACGGCTTCGACGGCCTGGTCTGGCGGGCTGTTTTCGATTTCCTGGATGATGCGGCTGCCGATCACGACGGCGTCGGCCACTTCGGCGACGGCTCTCGCCGTGGCGCCGTCGCGGATGCCGAAGCCAACGCCGATCGGCAGTTTAACGTGTTCGCGGATCGCGGCCACACGGCGGGCGACGTCAGCGGTGTCGATTGTGCCGGCGCCCGTCACGCCTTTCAGCGAGACGTAATAGCTGAAGCCGCCGCCGTACTGGGCCACTTGCTTGACGCGCTCCGTGGTCGACGTTGGCGCGAGCAGGAAGATCAGGTCCAGACCGTTATCACGCATCTCGGTCGCGAACGCGGCGCATTCTTCGGGCGGGTAGTCGACGACGATGGCGCCATCGGCACCGGCTTCTTTGGCGCAGCGGATGAATTCGGTCTGGCCGATGCGTTCGATCGGGTTGGCGTAGCCCATCAGGACCACCGGCGTGTCGGGGTCGTTCTTGCGAAATTCGCGCACGAAGCCGAACACGTCTTTCAGGCCGACGTTGAATTTCAGGGCGCGCTCGCAGGCACGCTGGATGACCGGGCCTTCGGCCATCGGGTCCGAAAACGGCACGCCCAGTTCGAGGACGTTGGCGCCGCCCTCCACCAGTGCGTGCATCAGCGGGACGGTCAGTTCCGGGCCGGGATCACCTGCCGTGATGAAGGTAACGAGCGCGGTCTTGTTGTCCGCTTTAAGTGCGGTAAAAGTCTGTGCGATGCGGGACATGCTGGGTTCCTCTGAGAATCGGAAAAGGCGAATGCCCCGGCTGGCCGGGGCACGATGAGATGGTTGATGCCGGCATCAGCCGAAATCAAGCCCCATCCGCTGCGCCACCGTGTGCATGTCCTTGTCGCCGCGGCCCGACAGATTGACCAGGATGATCTGGTCCTTCGGCAGCGTTGCCGCCAGCTTCACCGCATACGCGATCGCGTGCGACGATTCCAGTGCCGGGATGATGCCTTCGATGCGGCAGCAATCGTGGAAGGCCTGCAGCGCTTCATCGTCCGTGATCGACACGTACTCGGCGCGCAGCGTGTCCTTCAGCCACGCGTGCTCGGGCCCGACGCCCGGGTAATCCAGACCCGCCGACACCGAATGCGTCTCGATGATCTGCCCGTTCTCGTCCTGCAGCAGATAGGTACGGTTACCGTGCAGCACACCCGGCAGGCCGGACGTCAGCGAGGCCGAGTGCTTGCCCGAATCCAGGCCCTCCCCTGCCGCCTCGACACCCACCAGCTTGACGCCCGGCTCGCCGATATACGGATAGAAGATGCCCATCGCGTTCGAGCCGCCACCGATGCAGGCGAGGACGTAGTCGGGCTGGCGCCCCGTCATCGCGGGCATCTGCACGCGGCACTCTTCGCCGATCACCGCCTGGAAGTCGCGCACCATCATCGGATACGGGTGCGGGCCGGCCACGGTGCCGATGATGTAGAAGGTGTTTTCGATGTTCGTGACCCAGTCGCGCATCGCTTCGTTGAGCGCATCCTTGAGCGTCTTCGAGCCCGATTCCACCGGCACCACGGTCGCGCCCAGGAGCTTCATGCGGTACACGTTCTGCGCCTGGCGCTTGACGTCTTCGCTGCCCATGTAGATCACGCATTCCAGGCCGAAGCGCGCGCAGATGGTGGCCGTGGCCACGCCGTGCTGGCCGGCGCCGGTTTCGGCGATGATGCGCGGCTTGCCCATGCGCCGCGCCAGCAGCGCCTGGCCGATCACGTTGTTGATCTTGTGCGCGCCAGTGTGGTTCAGGTCTTCGCGCTTGAGGTAGATCTGCGCGCCGCCGGCCATTTCGGACCAGCGCCGCGCGTGGTACACAGGCGACGGGCGGCCGACGAAGTGGGCCAGCTCGTAGCGGTACTCTTCGAGGAATTCGGGGTCTTGCGCGTACTTCGCGTAGGCTTCGCTCAGCTCGGCCAGCGCGTGCGTCAGGGTCTCGGCGACGAACGAGCCGCCGTAGGGGCCGAAGTGCCCCTGCGCGTTTGGCAGGGCGTAATCGGGGGTCTTGAACAGCGGCGTGGCGTTAGGCGCTGCCTTGAATGGGGTGTTCTGCATGGTATGTCTCGCTTTGAATAGTGGCATCGGCTGCCCGCACGGCCGCGACAAACGCGGCCATCTTGCGGGCGTCCTTGATACCTTTTGCGGCTTCGACACCACTGCTGATGTCGACGGCAAAAGGCCGAACGCGTACGACACCGTCAGTGGTGTTGTGTACGTTCAAGCCACCACTCAAAACGACCCGAGGCGCGAGCTCTTTTGGGATGAGAGACCAATCGAAGACCTTTCCTGCGCCGCCATAAGCGTCCACGTAGGTGTCAAGCAGAAGGCTTGAGAACCATGGACTGGCGGTGCGGTATGCAAGCTCACATTCTAGCAGCGTGCCAGGGATCGTGTCAGGCTTGACCCGAAACGCGCGCATGAACGGGCGCTGGACCACCGCCGCAATCGCTGCGCACTGCTCGACCGTCTCATCGCCATGGAACTGGATCAGCGCGAGCGGCATCGCCGCCGCGACTTCCTGCACCTCGGCCAGTGTGGGATTGACGAACAGCGCGACACCGCTGACAAACGGCGGCAGGCCGGCGCACAGGGCGCCCGCGCGCGCCGGCGTGACGTAGCGTGGACTCTTCGGGTAGAACACGAAGCCCAGGGCGTCGGCGCCCACGGCGACAGCGGCGCTCAGGTCTTCTTCGCGGGTGATACCGCAGATTTTGATACGGGTACGGTACATGAAAATCCTTACAGCCAGGGGAGCGGCGCGACCGCTTCCTGCGGCAGCTTCCAGATCGGATCGTACTCGATCTTCGCGAAATACAGGCCGTCGGGCATGAAGGTCGGCGCGGCCACGTCGCGCGAGCGGCTCTCGAGCACCTCGTGCATCCAGTCCGGCTCTTGCCGTCCCAGCCCGACATACACGAGCGAGCCGACGATATTACGGACCATGTGATGCAGGAATGCGCTGGCGCGCAGCGTGAAGACGATGATGTCGCCATGGCGCTCGATGCGCACTTCGTGCATGTCCTTGACCGGGGTCTTGGCCTGGCAGCTCGACGCGCGAAACGCCGAGAAGTCGTGCGTGCCGATCAGGTGGCGCGCGGCGTCGATCATGCGCTCGACATCGAGTGGCCGGAACATCCAGCCGGCGCGGTTCGACAGCAGCGCCGATGGCGTTGGATGGTTGTACAGCACGTAGTGATAGGTACGCGAGCGGGCCGAAAAGCGCGCATGGAATTCCAGCCCGTCCTCGCCCAGCGGCACCTCTTTGGCCCAGCGCACGACGATGGAATCGGGCAGGAAGGTGTTCACGCCGCGCACCCAGGCCTGCGTCGGGCGCACGAGATCCGTGTCGAAATGGACCACCTGCTCGATCGCGTGCACGCCGGTGTCGGTCCGGCCGGCACACGTGGTGGCCAGCGGCGTGCAGGCGAACTTCTCGAGCGCCATCTCAAGACGGTCCTGGACCGTATTGCGCTCCGGCTGTTTTTGGTAGCCGTTCCAACCGGTGCCGATGTACTGGACACCCAGAACAATACGCGTCACGCCAGCAGCTCTCGCATCGCGCTGGCACGGCCAACCTGCTCGCTGCTGCCGCCCTTGATGACTTCATCGAGCAGCTCGCGCGCGCCTTCCTTGTCGCCGATCTCCTGGTATGCAACGGCCAGATCGAGCTTGGTTTCCATTTCCATATGCTCGGGCGAGAGCGGCGCCGGCTCTGCAGCCATGTTGTCGACCCGGTCAGCATCGAATGCCGCTGGCGTCGGCGCATCGGCCGTCGCCGATGCCGGCAGATCCAGATCGAAGTCGAGCGCGTCGAGCGAGTTGCGCTGCAGCACCGGTGCATCATTGACCGGGGGCGCCGATAATTCTTCGGGCGCCGGCACGGGCGCCGGGGTGTCCGGCAGATCGAACATGTTGAACGGATCGTCCTGGCGCGCTGCGAAGTCTTTCGGCTCGGCGCCGCCCGATGCACGTGGCTCGGCCGGCACACCAAAGTCCATCGCGTCCAGATCGAACAGCGGATCTTCTGACGCACTCGCGTTCGACGAGGCGCGCACGGCAGGCAGCGGATCGTTCACGGGCGCTGGCGTGGCCGGTGTGACCGGTGCGCCGAAGTCCATCGAGTCGAGGTCGAACAGCGGATCGCTTGGCGCCGCAGTGGCGTCCGCCGATTGCGCCGGGCTGGCCGGCAGCGACGGCAAGCCGTCGAAGTCCTTGGCCAGACCGGCCATGTCGACCGGAGTGGCCTGCACTTGCGGCTGCGGCGTCAGGTCGAGCGAGAAGTCGTCACGCGCATCGGCCGGAGTGACTGCGGTAGACTGGACCGGCTGTCCGGCAGGCGGCGCATCGAAGTCCATGTCGAATTCGAGATCATTGACGTCGGTCGACAGCGTGGATTCGGGCTTGCCTGCCGCCGCTGCCGGCGGCAGCATGTCGAAGTCGAAATCCGGCACGGCCGTCGCATCCGGGTCGGGCCGGCTTGCAGGCGCCGAGGTTGGCGCAGGCTCCGTGCGTTCGGCGTCGGTCACCGGCTCGAACGTCAGCCCGCCGAGGTCGAAGTCGAGCGTGTTGTCAACAAGGGCTGACGCAGCCACCGGTTCGGCTTGCGGCGCCGCGGTGCGGTCCGCATCGTCCTTCGACAGCGAGAGCGCAGACGCACCGGCGATGGCGCCGGCAGCGGCCGCGCCGGCGATGGCGCCCGCACTGCTGTCGGTGCCGGCTGCCGGCTCGTCAGCGCGCAGCGCATCCTGGTACTGCTGCGACAGGATGGCCTGCTGGCTGCGTTCCTGCGCCGACGGCGTGTGCGCCGGGGCTGGCGCGGCGTTCGCGTACAGCGGATTTTGCGGATCGATCCCCAGGCCCAGCGCCGCAGCGTGCGCCCAGTCGTCGCCCTGGCCGTTCGTGAGCGCATGCAGCTCACGCGCCTGCAGTTCGAACGCGCGGGCGTCCTTGCGCGTGGCGTAGATCTCGAGCAGTTTCAACCGCACCGGATGACGGTCCGGATGCGTGCGCAGCGCCTCCTTCAGGATTTCCTCGGCCTGCGCATCGCGGCCATAGGCGATGTACACGTCGGCTTCGGCGACCGGATCGACTTCATTCGTATCTAGCTGGCTGGCCGATGGCGCGAAGCTCGAATTGAAGACGCTGTTGTTGGTGTCGACGCTCTGGCCGCCGCTTTCGGCGAACAGCGACTGGGCGCTGGCGCCCGGCGCGCCCAGCACCGACGGTTCGGTCGGCACCGGTTTCACTGGCGGGGCATTGCGCTTGCGGCGCTGCGCGATGCCAAACAGGATCAAGAGCAGCACCAGGAGGGCTGCAGCGATGTACAGCATATTGTCCAGCAGCGTGTCGACCAGGCCTTTTTCTGGCTCCGGCGCCGGCGCCGGCTTTTTCAGGCGTGGATGCGTGACCGGCTTGGCCGGCGTCGCCACGACGGGCGCTGCTACGGCGGCCTGCTCGGCTTCGGCGCCTGCGCGGCTCGGCACCGTCATCAGGTTTTCCAGTTCGCCGACGTTCTTTTCAAGTTCCTTGACACGGGCCTCGGCCTGTTCGAGTTCGCGCTGCTTGGCCAGCGTGTCTTCGACGCTGGCGGTGCCGGTCTGCGGCGTGCCGGCGGCGCCTGCCGTGGCCTTCGACAGGCGCAGCTTGTCCTGCGCCTCGTTGGCAGCGGTCGGTTGTTCTTCGACGCGCGCGGTCACGCGTCCGGTTGCGCTCTGGCCACCCTGCGGCGCGCTGGCCGGGGTGCTGGCGGCCACCTGGCCGGCGAGCTTGTTGCGGTAGGCGTCAAAGTCAGCCGCATGCGCCACGACCACGCCGCGCGCTTCGCTCTGGCTCGCGCCGCCACGCAGCGCGTCGCTATCGGGCACGCTCAGGATCTGGCCCGACTTCAGGCGGTTCATGTTATTGCCGATGAAGGCCTCGGGATTGGCGCGGTACAGCGCCACGAGCATCATGTCGAGCGAGATCTCGGCCGGCTTCACGCGGGTGGCGATGCCACTGAGCGTATCACCGCGACGCACTCGGTAGGTGCTCTCGGCCGCTGCCGCATCGCGCTGCGTCGCCTGGCGCTGGGCGCCTTCGCGTGCGGCGGCGATGCGGGCCCGCTCGGCCGCGTCGGCGGCCGGTGCAGCTGCAGCAGCGGCAGCGGCCGACGCCGCAACGGCTGGCTGCGACGCCGCGCGTGGCGCCGGCGTGCTGGCGACCTGCGCCGGCTGCGTCGTGCGCAGTTCGGCCGGATCGAGCAGGAACGTGTACTCGCGCACCAGGCGCCCGTTATTCCAGGTCAGCTCGAGCAGCATGTCGACGAACGGTTCGTTCAGCGGCTGGCTGGAATTGACCCGGATGATCTGGCGGCCACCGCGCTGCTCGACGGCGAAACGCAGCGACAGCAGCGCCGGATTGAAGTCGATGTTTGCACTGCGGAAGGCTTCGGGCGTGGCCAGCTTGACGGCCATGCTGGCCGGGTCTTCACCGGCGCTGGTCGTCAGTTCGATCTCGGCGCGCAGTGGCTGGCCAAGTGCCGACAACACGGTCAATTTTCCAAGCCCGGCCGCACTGGCGGCGGAAGTGACGAACACTGCACTGGCAATCGCCGCAGTGAGGGTTTTCAACGCAGGTGCCATGAGCTGAGATTGTTCCGAAAAATGCATAGTGAGCAGCGAGTAAGTTGGCCGAGGGAAAGACGGTTTCCCGGAGTCTCAACATAACATCATGCTCTAGGGCACGCAAGCGATGCGCACGTTTACAGCAGGAGGAACGGGGTGTTTTGTGGCCTGCGAGACATGCCTTTACGGGGTTCGATAACCACCAGACATGGTAGTTGCAAGGAATGCAACCGGCGATGACGAACTGGAAATAACGGGCCGGCCGCGGGGTAGCCGGCCCAAGGTATTGCAGCAGCGCAGTCGCTTAGCGCTCGAGTACGATGCGCAGCATGCGGCGCAGCGGCTCGGCCGCGCCCCACAGCAGCTGGTCGCCAACCGTGAACGCCGACAGGTAATCGTCACCCATCGACATCTTGCGCAGGCGGCCCACCGGGATGGTCAAGCCACCCGTGACAGCAGCCGGCGACAGGTCGCGCATCGATGCTTCGCGGTTGTTTGGCACGACCTTCGTCCACGCGTTGTGCGAGTCGATGATGTCGCTGATTTCGTCCAGCGGCACGTCCTTCGTCAGCTTGATCGTCAGCGCCTGCGAGTGGCAGCGCATCGCGCCGATACGCACGCACAGGCCATCGACCGGAATGGGCTTGGCATCGAAGCCCGCACCGCGACCGAGGATCTTGTTGGTCTCGGCGCCGGCCTTCCACTCTTCTTTCGACTGGCCGTTGCCCAGGTCCTTGTCGATCCACGGGATCAGGTTGCCGGCCAGCGGCACGCCGAATTGCTTCGTTTCGTCAGCCGACAAACCATGCTGCGTGGCCAGCACGGTGCGGTCGATTTCCAGGATGGCCGATGCCGGGTTGTCCAGCAGCGGCTTGATCGCGCTGTTGATCGTGCCGAACTGCGTGAGCAGTTCGCGCATGTGCTGCGCGCCGCCGCCCGATGCCGCCTGGTAGGTCATCGACGTCATCCACTCGACCAGGCCTGCCTCGAACAGGCCGCCCAGCCCGATCAGCATGCACGACACGGTGCAGTTGCCGCCGATGTAGTTCTTCACGCCGCGCGACAGCGCCGCGTCGATCACGGCGCGGTTGACCGGGTCGAGCACGATGACCGCGTCGTCGTTCATGCGCAGCGTGGATGCGGCGTCGATCCAGTAGCCGTTCCAGCCGGCTGCGCGCAGTTGCGGGAACACTTCGCTGGTGTAGTCGCCGCCCTGGCAGGAAATGATGATCTCGCATTTGGAGAGCTCGGCGATGTCGCTCGCGCTCTTCAGGGTGGTTTCATTCTTCGCCATCGCCGGCGCGGCGCCGCCCGGATTCGACGTCGTGAAGAACACCGGCTCGATGTGGTCGAAATCGCCCTCTTCCTGCATGCGCTGCATCAGGACCGAGCCAACCATGCCGCGCCAACCTACCAGACCAACTAATTTCATCGTCTTCTTTCAGTGTGATTACAGTGTTATCCGAGCGCCGCGACGACCGCGTTGCCCATCTCTTCGGTGCCCACGCGGGTGGACCCTGCTTCGTGAATGTCCGGCGTGCGCAGGCCCTGCGCCAGCACGTGCTTGACGGCGTTGTCGATGCGGTCGGCCTGCTCCGTGAGGCCAAAGGTAAAGCGCAGCATCATCGCGGCCGACAGGATCGTCGCCAGAGGATTGGCCACGCCCTGCCCCGCGATGTCCGGCGCCGAACCGTGCGACGGCTCGTACAGGCCCTTGTTGTTCGCATCGAGCGAGGCCGATGGCAGCATGCCGATCGAACCGGTCAGCATCGCAGCGGCGTCCGACAGGATATCGCCGAACATGTTGCCGGTCACGAGCACATCGAATTTTTTCGGCGCCCGGACCAGTTGCATGGCGGCGTTATCGACGTACATGTGATCGAGTTCGACGCCGGCGTATTCCTTGTGGACGTCGGTGACGATATCGCGCCAGAACTGGCCCGTTTCGAGCACATTGGCCTTGTCGACGCTGGTCACGCGCTTGTCGCGTTTCAGCGCGGCCTGGAATGCCACGTGGGCGATGCGGCGGATCTCTCCTTCGGCGTAGCGCATCGTGTCGAAGCCTTCGCGCTGGCCCTTGAACGGGCCGTCCGGGCATTCGCGCACGCCGCGCGGCTTGCCGAAGTAGATGTCGCCCGTCAGTTCGCGGATGATCAGGATATCCAGGCCCGACACGACCTCGGGCTTCAGGGTCGAGGCGCCAGCCAGCTCGGGGTACAGAATGGCCGGACGCAGGTTGGCGAACAGGCCCAGTTCGCGGCGCAGGCCAAGAATCGCCTGCTCGGGGCGCAGCGCGCGCTCGAGCCCATCGTATTTGTAGTCGCCCACGGCGCCAAACAGCACCGCGTCGGCGTCCTTGGCCAGCTTGAGCGTGCTGTCCGGCAGCGGGTGGCCGTGCGCGGCGTAGCCGGCGCCGCCCACTTCTGCGGTGTCCATCTCGAACCGCTCGCCGAGCGCGTTGAGTACCTTGACCGCCTGGGCGGTGATCTCCGGGCCGATGCCGTCACCCGGCAGGATCGCAATCTTCATGCTCGTCTTTCTTGTCTTGGTTTCTTGTCCTGGCCCGCGATCAGATCGCGTTGGCCAGCCATGGCTGGGCCGCAATATGGCGTTGTTCGAAGGCGCGGATCTCGTCCGCATGGCGCAGCGTCAGGCCGATATCGTCCAGGCCATTCAACAGGCAGTACTTGCGGAAGTCGTCGATGGCAAAGCCGAACGACAGGCTGCCGTCATGCGTGCCGATGCGCTGCTGCTCAAGGTCGATCGTCAGCTGGAAGCCCGGCTGGCGCTCGACCGCCTGGAACAATGCTTCGACTTCGTCTTCGGTCAACGCGATGGGCAACAGGCCGATCTTGAAGCAGTTGTTGAAGAAGATGTCGGCAAAGCTCGGCGCGACGACGGCGCGAAAACCGAACTGCTGCAGCGCCCACGGCGCGTGCTCGCGCGACGAGCCGCAGCCGAAGTTCTTGCGCGTCAGGAGGATCGAGGCGCCCGCAAACTGCGGCTGGTTCAGCACGAAGTCGGGATTGAGCGGCCGCGCGCTGTTGTCCTGCCCCGGTTCGCCGTGATCCAGATAACGCCATTCGTCGAACAGGTTCGGGCCAAAACCGGTGCGCCGGATCGATTTGAGGAACTGCTTCGGGATGATGGCGTCGGTGTCGACGTTGGCGCGGTCGAGCGGCGCCACCAGGCCTTCGTGTACGGTGAACTTATCCATCTTGTCGGCCTTATTTGCCGCCGGCGCCGGTCACGACCTGGCCGACTTTCGAGACATCGCGGCCGATGCCCGAGACGGTGTTGCAGCCGGCCAGCAGGATGGCGACGAGGGAGAGTGCGAGAGCTTTTTTCATGATGTCCTGAACGAGAAAATGGTCGTGGAATTGGTCGTGGAATCGATCGCGATACGCCTTAACGCATCAGAGCGCGCGTACGTCGACAAAGTGCCCCGCAATCCCTGCGGCGGCGGCCATTGCGGGCGACACCAGGTGCGTGCGGCCACCCTGGCCCTGGCGGCCTTCGAAGTTGCGGTTCGACGTCGACGCGCAGCGCTCGCCCGGTTCCAGGCGGTCGGCGTTCATCGCCAGGCACATCGAGCAGCCCGGCTCGCGCCATTCAAAACCGGCGGCCAGAAAGATCTGGTCGAGGCCTTCGCGCTCGGCCTGTTCCTTGACCAGGCCCGATCCCGGCACGACCATCGCCAGCTTGACGTTGGGCGCGCGCTGGCGGCCGCGCACGACATCGGCGGCGGCGCGCAGGTCTTCGATGCGCGAGTTGGTGCACGAGCCGATGAACACCTTGTCGATCGCCACTTCGTCGATCGGCGTGCCCGCCGCCAGGTCCATATAGACCAGCGCTTTTTCGATGGCGCCGCGGCGCACCGGATCGTGTTCATCGAGCGGGTTTGGCACGCGGCCATCGATCGCGATGACCATCTCGGGCGAGGTGCCCCAGGTAACCTGCGGCTGGATGTCGTGTGCATCGAGTTGGACGACGGTGTCGAACACGGCGCCGTCGTCGCTGTGCAGCGTGCGCCAGTAGGCGACGGCTTGCTCCCACTGGTCGGCCGTGGGCGAGAGCGGCCGGTCCTTGACGTAGGCGATCGTGGTGTCGTCGACCGCCACCATGCCGGCGCGCGCGCCCGCTTCGATCGCCATATTACAGACCGTCATGCGGCCTTCCATCGACAGCGCGCGGATCGTGGAGCCACCGAACTCAATGGCGTAGCCGGTACCGCCGGCCGTACCGATGCGGCCGATCACGGCCAGCACAATGTCCTTGGCCGTCACGCCCGGGCGCAGGGCGCCTTCGACCTTGACCAGCATCGCCTTGGATTTTTTGGCCAGCAGCGTTTGCGTGGCCAGCACGTGCTCGACTTCCGACGTGCCGATGCCGTGGGCCAGGCAGCCGAACGCGCCGTGGGTCGACGTGTGCGAATCGCCGCAAACGACCGTCATGCCGGGCAGCGTGGCGCCCTGCTCCGGCCCGATCACGTGCACGATGCCCTGGCGCCGGTCGTTCATGTTGAAGTACGTGAGGCCGAACGCCTTGGTATTGGCGTCGAGCGTTTCGACCTGCAGGCGCGAGGTGGGATCGGCGATGCCCTGGGCGCGATCGGTGGTTGGCACGTTATGGTCGGCCACGGCCAGCGTGCTCGATGTCCGCCATAGTCCGCGGCCCGCATCGCGCAAGCCATCGAAGGCCTGCGGGCTGGTCACTTCGTGTACCAGGTGCCGGTCGATATACAGGACGGTGGTGCCATCGGCGTCGGCACGCACGACATGGGAATCCCAGAGTTTGTCGTAGAGCGTTTTTTGCATGGTCAGTCCATTGATGCGGTGTGAGGGCGCACAGGGGGTGCGCGCGGTCGCCGGGACAGGGTGCCCGGCAGCCGGGTTTTCGATTATGCCATAGTTGTGCTGTGGTGCACCATGCCGGGGCAGCGCATGTTTATGCCAAGGACCATAACATGTGGCAAATTAAGTTTGCAAGGGGCTTGCCATGCACAAATAAAAAAAGCCCGGATCAGTGACCCGGGCTTTTCTCTGCGCTTTTGCCGGCGCGCGGCATTGGCGTTACTTTATGCTGCCAGGCGCACGCTGCTGCGGCAGCCGTCCATCAGGAACGACAGGCCCACGACCAGCACCAGCTCACCCTCGGCCGAACGCGCCGTGCCGGTGATGCCTTCCACCGACAATGCGGTCATCGGCTTGATGACCAGATCGGCCGTGCCATCGACCGCTTCCATCGCCAGGATGTACGGTTGTGGTGCATTGATGACGATGCCAACCTTTTCGGAACCGGCCTCGTAGCCCAGCGCCAGCGCCAGCGAACGCACCGGCAGCGGACGGCCCTGGTCTTTCAGCACCGGGGCGCCGCCGACACAGGCGAATTCGTCCGGCAGTTCGACGACGCGCTCGACGACGGCCATCGGCAGCGCCAGTTGCGCGCCCGAGGTCGACACCAGCATCGTCGGCACGATCGACAGTTCGATCGGCAGGCGGATTGCAAAGCGCGTGCCCTTGCCCATCTGCGATTCGATGCGGATGGCGCCGCGGTTTTTTTCCACCGCCGTCTTGACCACGTCCATGCCCACGCCGCGGCCCGAGACCGAGGAAGCGACTTCCTTGGTCGAGAAGCCCGGCAGGAACACCAGCTGGTAGGCGTCTTCGTCGCTCTGCGCGCCGTTTTCGCCGATCAGGCCCTTGTCCATGGCGATCTTGCGCAGGCGGCTCGGGTCCATGCCCTTGCCGTCGTCCTGCAGCACGATCATGACGCTGTTGGCTTCCTGCCAGGCTTTCAGCAGGATGAACG
Source organism: Massilia aurea (assembly GCF_024753205.1). Lineage (GTDB taxonomy): Bacteria > Pseudomonadota > Gammaproteobacteria > Burkholderiales > Burkholderiaceae_D > Telluria > Telluria aurea. Next base: position 63,389 of record NZ_JANUGZ010000002.1, read on the forward strand.
CCTTGGCCGGCTTGCCGTTGGCGACGCGGTCGGCAGGCGACTCGACACCGTGGTCCAGGGCATTCCTCAGCATGTGCACCAGCGGATCGTACAGGCTGTCCACGACGACGCGGTCGACTTCGGTCTCGGCGCCTTCGATGGTCAGTTCGACGTCCTTGCCCAGGTCTTTGGCCAGCTCGCGCACGAGGCGCGGGAATTTCTGGAACAGACGGCCCACCGGCTGCATGCGGGTGGCCAGCGTGGCGCGCTGCAGTTCGGCCGAATAGCGCGATGCGCGTTCCAGCGTTTCGGCCAGCGTGGCGATGAGGGTCGCAGCCTGGCCTTCGAACTTGAACTGCTGCAGACGTTCGAGCAGCACGGCAGCCTGGTTCGCGGCCTGGACCGATTCACCGGCCACTTCGAGCAGCGCGTCGAGCTTGACCGCATCGATGCGGATGCTTTCGTCCTTGGCCGGCGCATTGGCGACCGGCTTGGCGTCGTTGCGGCGTTCGGTGCCATCCCAGCCCTTGCCGCCGGCGACAGGGGCCGTCGTGGTGGCGACTGCCGTAGAAGGGGCGGCGGCTGCAGGTGCGGCTTGCGCAACCGCCGGGGCAGTCGTCGCAACTGCGGTGGTAGCAGCAGCAACAACGGCAGGTGCGCCGGCGATGGCGCTGGCAGCCGGAACCACGGTGTTGTACATGCCAACCCAGTCCAGGCCATCGTCGCCGACGACCGGTGCGACGGCTGCCGCAACCGGCGCGGCTGCAACGGGCGCTGCTACCACCGGTGCAGCGACTGGCGCCGGCGCGCTGTTGCCCTTGCCTTCGATCGCGTCCATCAGGATGCGTTCGAGGTCGGCCGGCATCTGCGCCAGGCCTTCCGGCGGCGTGCCGTTGTTCAGGTCACCCAGCTGGTCGGCCACGAAGCCCGATGCCTGCAGCGCTGCTTCGATCGCGATCGGCGTGACCGGCGCGGCGCCGGTGCGCAGCGCGTCGAACAGGTTCTCGGTCAGGTGGCAGGCTGCGACGAGCGCGGGCAGGCCCATGAAGCCGGCGCCGCCCTTGATCGTGTGGAACGACCGGAACACTGCGTTCAGGGTTTCCTTGTTGTCGGGATCGCGTTCGAGGCGCAGCAGGTGCTCTTCGACGTTGACCGCCAGATCCATCGCCTCGACGACGAAATCCTTCAGCATATCGTCCATTAGAATCCCAGATCGGCAAGAAGATCGTCAACGTTGTCCTGGTTCAGCGCCGCTTGCGGCACTGACGGGCCTTGCATCAGTGGTTCTGGTACTGCCTGCTTCTGCGCCAGCTTTTCCTTGAGGTCAGGCGGTGCGTTGTCGCGCAGCAGCTGGGCCAGCTCGCCCTCGACGGCCTGCGTGATCTTGACCACTTTCTTGATCAGCTGGCCAGTGATGTCCTGGAAGTCCTGGGCCATCATGATTTCGAGCAGGCGCGCTTTTTCGGCTTCGGTGGCGGCCGTCACGCTGGTGGCGAACTGGCGCGAATCGCCGGCCAGCGCCTTGAATTCGTCCAGGCTCAGCTTGCCGTCGAACAGGTCGCCCCAGCGCAGTTCCATGTCCTTCGACTGCTTCGACAGCACGTCCTGGGCCGGCATGCCTTCGTCGAGCGTGTTCAGGACCTTGTTGGCAGCCTGTTCAGTCAGCGTGGCAACGTACTCGAGGCGGTCCTGTGCATCGACGATCTGCGACGAGGCTTCATTGAGCGCCTTGTCGTAGCCCAGCTCGCGCAGCGAGTCGTGCAGCAGGCGCACGATGCCGCCGAGGCGCTCGAACATGCCACCGTTTTCGCTGCCTTCGTCGCCGGCAGCGGCGTTTGCCGGTGCGGCTGCTACTGCTGCTACTGCTGGTGCGGCAGGCGCAGCCGGTGCGGTGGCCGCAGCGGGGGCCGATGTGGCGGTGGCGGACACCTGGTCGAACAGCGAGTCGAGGTCGTCTTCGTCGTTGCTGGCAGCGGCTGCCGGGGCAGGCGCTGCGGCCACGGGGGCCGCGGAAGCAGGACTTGGCGAAGCGCTGGTGCGCTGCGCCGCCACTTCCTCGAATAGTGCGTCGAAATCGTCAGCGGCGTTGGTCATAATCCCTGCTTCTCCATAATATAAATTCGCAATCAGCTCTGCAATACTGGGGGTGTTGCGTCCACCGGGCCGGTCGTTTCCGCGCCCATCAGTGGGACTAGTGTTGCCTGCGAGTGTATCAGCGTGGTTGCCGTAGGTAAATCTAAGAGAAGGCAATGCAACAAAATGGACGTGAAAACTTAGTTCCGCGACAATTAAAACGTGCAATTCCTGATCGTTTTTATATGCTTGGTGTTGTATTTTGTGATCGTGCTGTTGTTTTCCGTGAGAAAGTGTCGCATCCGGACGGTGACTCGACGTTTGAGCGAACTCAACACTTTGCGTTTTCAACACTGGCCATTCGGCATATGGTTGTCAGAATGGAGATGCCCTGAGGAGAATCATCATGTATCGAAAAATTTTGATTACAACCGACGGGTCCGCCGTCTCCCAGCACACCGCCTGCGCGGGCGTCAAGTTTGCCCAGCAGCTGGGCGCCGAGGTCCTGGCCCTGTTCGTCGCGCCCGAATACCAGTACCCGGTGTACGTCGAAATCATCCCGCCCTCGTATCCCAGCGAAGAAGAATACGCAGCCCAGATGCGCCGGATGGGCGAGGAATACATGGGCAGGATCACGCGCTCCTGCGCATCGGCCAATCTTGCGCACCGCTGCCTGACGGCGTTTTCAGATACGGCAGCGCTCAAGATCGTTGAAGTCGCCGAGCAGGAAGGCTGCGACCTGATCTTCATGGGCTCGCATGGCCGCAGCGGCTGGAACCAGTTATTGCTGGGCAGTGTCACCAACAAGGTGCTGTCGCATACCGCCAAGCCGGTGCTGGTCCACCGGCTGATCGCCGAGCCGGCAGCCTGAACGAGACGAAACGGTCTGCACTTCGCACAAAGCATGTTGGGCAACCCGCAGTATTGATAGCAGGACTTACCCACGAGAACGTGTTTAACTGAACAACGGTTTTTTCGGGGTAGGAAACCTCTTAATGTATGAGGAATCGACATGGTCAGAATTGTCATCGCGGACGATCACACGATCATGCGCGAAGGTCTCAAACGTATCCTGGAGGGCGCCGAAGAAGTTGACATTGTCGGCGAAGCAACTAATGGGTTCGAGGTGCTGGCACTGGTACGCCAGGGCGGCTTCGACCTGTTGCTGCTCGACCTGTCGATGCCCGGGCGCAGCGGCGTCGACCTGATCCGCCAGGTGCGCAGCGAGGCGCCCAAGCTGGCGATTCTCATCCTCACGATGCACGAGGAAGAACAGTACGCCGTGCGCGCGATCCGGGCTGGCGCCCAGGGCTATCTGACGAAGGAAAGCGCGGGCACACAGTTGGTGGGCGCCATCCGCAAGGTGGCTTCCGGGCGCCCCTATATCAGTACCGAGGTTGCAGAGCAATTGGCCCTGAATATCATGGCGCCAAGCGAGCAATTGCTCCACAAGCAGTTATCCGACCGCGAATTTGAGGTATTTTCCCATCTCGTGGGTGGGAAATCGATTACCGAGATCGCCAATGGCCTGCATCTGTCCGTGAAGACCGTAAGCACCCACAAAACCCGCATCATGCAGAAAATGGGGATGAGTTCGCTCTCGGAAATGGTGCAATACGCCGTAGCGCACCGCCTGCTCTCGCCGATGAAAGCCTGAGTATGGCGGTCGGTGACGTCACACCGACTCCCCAATCCGATGTTGCGCAACAACTGCACCCACGAACAAGTTTGTTCAAAAACAAAGGTCTGACCTTCCTGTTTCACCCTTCCGCCAGTCGGGCAACGCCGCTTGCCAGTAGGAATTGTCCTACAAACCTACCATCTGTCCTACCTACATATTCAGGCAACGCTGATAGTCGTGCCGGGCTCGTGTTGGCATACTGAATTCGCCGCATTGACTTGCTCGCGATCCAAGTCACAGCGTCAGCCGCTAGCAATCAATGGCATGGCAGATGTACGTCAACTTCGGCTGTGCCGCCGGGGTCGCCTCAAACCCTGAGTTTCTTACCGGAGAAGAGCATGCAGTCTCAGCCACCGTCAGAACCACGCAATGCCAACCAGCCGACCCTGCATTCCCCGATGGAGGCCGGTCGCCAGCGCCAGGGCCGACTCTGGTCCAACCTCAAGGAAGTCTGCGACCTGCTGCGTATCCAGGCCAGCGTCTCGGTAAGCTCCGAAGAACTGTTGTTCCAGCACGTTCAGTTCAAGACCGGCCAGCGCGTTCACACGATCGGGCAGGCCTTCGACACGCTGTACATCGTCAACTCGGGCTTTCTCAAGACCGTGCTGATCGACGAGTTCGGCAACGAGCAGGTGCTCAGCTTCCCGATGAAGGGCGACATGCTCGGTGTCGACGGCATCCACACGCGCCACTATGCGTCAGAGGCGGTGGCCCTGTCCGATTGCGACCTGATCCTGCTGCCATTCAAGAAACTGACGGCGCTGGGCCGCGTGCACAACGAACTCGAAAACATGATGTACGGCGTCATGAGCCGCGAGCTGGTGCGTGAACAAACGATGATCGGCATGCTCGGCGCCCTGTCGGCCGAGGCGCGGGTGGCACGCTTTCTCGTGTCGCTGGCCGACCGCTTCGCCGCGATGGGCTACTCGAGTAAACTCTTCAACCTGCGCATGACCCGCCACGAGATCGGCAGCTACCTCGGCCTCACGCTGGAAACCGTCAGCCGCACGCTGTCGGCCTTCAACGAGATCGGCATGATCACCGTCGACCAGCGCACCATCGGCATCAAGGACGCCGAATCGCTCAAGACACTGCGCCGCCTGCCCCCATCGCGTTCACGCACGAAGGCAAGCGCCAAGCAAAAGGCCGAGCTCGATCAATCGGGCGACGATCAGGTGCTGGCCACGGCCTGAAACCCGTCCGCTTAACGACCAACGCCCGCCAGTGATGGCGGGCGTTGTCATTGGTGCATACGGCCTGGATTACTCTTGCTTGTCGAGCGTCAGCACGCCGTCGCTGACGCGTACCCGGTCGCCGGTCCGGTAGCCGGGATTGTTGGCAAATTCCAGCACCTGAGTGGTGTCGGTCGTATTCATGCGCACCGTCACGCGGAAGTATTGGCGCGCGGTGGCGTCACTGGCCAATGGCCGTGGATTAGGCAAGGCGCCCTGCACGGTTTCCACTTTCTCGATGATGCCGCAGCTGGTGCAGTAACGGGCCACCCGCGGGCGCTCGGTCGTGCGCGGGGCCGGTGGTGGCGCCGCGCCGGGCGCGGCGGCGGCGATGCGCGAATCCTTGGTGGCCAGCTGGCGCGTGTCGTCCGCGGGCTGCGCCACATCACCCCGCACGAGCGATTCACGCAACACGCTCGTGGCGACCTCGTTCCCCATGCGCAGCTCGGCGGTCACGCGGCTGTCGGCCTTCAGGCGATCACGCGTGCCGATCACGTACGAACCCGTGTACTGGCCAGGTTCGACTTCGGTCAGATGCAGCGCACGGTTTGCACCATCCAGGTTCAGCGTGGCGTTGCCGCCCGGCGTGCCGTACAGGTCGAACTGCAGGCGCACACCCTGGTCGAGCCGCGCGACTTCTTCGACATTGAAACCATTGATTGCTGGCGTGGCGGTGCGGCTTTGCGGCACAGGCTGCGCCAGAGCAGTGCCGCTGGCGGTCAACAGTACCGTGGCTGGCGCCATAGCGGCGGCGATGGTGCACATCATGAGGCGTAGTTTCATTGGCGTTCTCCTGGCATCAGCGGGTCAATGGCCGACCTTACGCCTCCGATCGCCCCGGGTCGGTACGCTGACGTACGAAGCTGCTAGCCGACGCCGTGCACCATGTCGCCCGAGGTCACGTAGATCCGGTCGCCCGGCCCCGGTTTGACGGCATGACCACCCGTGAAGGACCCGAACGATGGCAAGAGAAGGCCCTGCGTGCCCACGACAAAGCACGGCAGGCGCAGCGCATCGAAGCGCGTGGCGAGCACGTACACCGGGTGAACGTGGCCCGCCAGGCCATAGCCCGCCGCATCGACGCCCGGATGGTGGCAGAACGCAAACGGGCCGATCGCATGCGGCTCGTCGACCAGTTCGATGCCCAGCGCCTCGGACGGATCACCCGCATGCAGGTCGTGATTGCCGCGCACGAGCGTCAAGGCCAGGTCGGGATGGCGCCCGCGCCAGGCCAGCATCGCGAGCTGGGTCGAACTGGCATGGGCCGCGCGCGCATGCAGGAAGTCGCCAAGAAACGCAACGTGGCGCGCGTCGTGCTGCGCGACCAGCGCGTCCAGGCCGGCCAGGTTTTCTGACGTGGTCCCGCGCGGCACCGGCACGCCCAGCGAACGAAACGCTGCCGCCTTGCCGAAGTGGATATCCGCCACGATCAGCATGCGCTGGGCCGGCCAGTAGACGGCCTTCTCGGGTAACAGCAGCAGCGTCTCGCCCGCCACCTGAATGGTTGCATGGGTCATGCGGCCGCCTTCTCGAGTTCGCGCACCATGCGCGCGACGCGGTCGCTCAGTTTCTCGGTGCTGACCTTTTCGCGGAAGCGCTCGACCATCAGCGCGAAGCCGAACGGCGTGGCGCGCTTGACCTCGCGGTAGGCCACGCGGCGCGCGTGCAATTCGAGCAGCGTGTCGCGCAGGCGCGTCAGTTCCAGCTCCTGCTCCATCACTTCGCGCTCGGCCTGCGTGAGCAGCAGATTGCCGGCGTCGTGCTTGCGAAACACCTCGAAGAACAGCGACGACGATGCCTGCAACTGCCGGTTCGATTTCGGCTGGCCAGGATAGCCCTGGAACACGAGCCCCGCGATGCGCGCCACTTCACGAAAGCGCTGCTGCGACAGCTGCGTGGCATTCAGGCTGTCGATCACGTCTTCGAGCAGGCGCTCGGTATCGAACAGCGTCACGCCCGCCCCGGTGGACGCGGCGAACATGCCCGCCCAGTCCACCGGCTCGGGCGACATCAGCTCGAAGCCATAGTCGTTGATCGCAATCGAGAACGTGATCGGCTGCACGCGCCCGACGCGAAACGCCATCAGCGAGGCCAGTCCCATGTGTACCGAGCGCCCCGCGAACGGGTACACGAACAGGTGATACCCTTCGCGGCTCTTCATCGATTCGAGCACCAGCGTTTCGCTGGTGGGCAGCGCCGACCAGCGCTGCTGGATCTCGATCAGCGGCGCAATCGCCCGCATCTCGGGGCCGTCGAACACGCCCGCGTCGGCCAGCCGCAGTTCTTCCAGCGCGGCGTGCGCCAGTTCGTTCGACATCGGCATCTTGGCGCCCTGCCAGCGCGCGATGGCGCCGCGCGTGCCAGTGGCGCGCCGCACGAACGCCGTCAGCTCGTGCACGCGCACGAATTCGAGGATGCGCCCGCCGAACAGGAAGCGGTCGCCCGGTTTGAGGCGCGAGATGAACGATTCTTCGACGCTGCCAATGCGCCCGCCCGACATGTACTTCACCTGGATCGTCGCATCGGACATGATGGTGCCAATGCTCATCCGGTGCCGGCGGCCGATGGCGGCATCGGGGACGCGGTACACGCCCTCTTCGTCCGGCAGCACACGGCGGTATTCGGGATACACGGTCAGGCTCTGGCCGCCGCGCGCGACAAAGTCGAGCGCCCACTGCCATTCTTCCAGCGTCAGGTGCCGGTACGACCAGGCCTGGCGCACCTCCTCATACAGTTCTTCGGAGCGAAAGCCGCCACCCAGCGCCACCGTCACGATGTGCTGGACCAGCACGTCGAATGGCTTGTTGGGCACGTAGCGCCCCTCGATGCGGCGCGCCGCCACCGCCTTGCGCGCGCCCGCAGCTTCGAGCAATTCGAGGCTGTTGGTCGGGACCAGCGTCACACGCGAAACGCGCCCCGGCGCGTGGCCGCTGCGGCCCGCGCGTTGCAAGAGGCGCGCCACGCCCTTGGCGCTGCCGATCTGCAGCACGCGCTCGACCGGCAAAAAATCTACACCCAGATCCAGGCTCGCGGTACAGATGACGGCCTTGAGGATGCCGCTTTTCAGACCCAGTTCGACCCACTCGCGCACCTCGCGATCGAGCGAACCGTGGTGCAGCGCGATCACGCCGGCCCAGTCGGGCCGCGCCTCGAGGATGTTCTGGTACCAGATCTCGGACTGCGAGCGGGTGTTGGTAAACACGAGCGTCGCCTCGTGTTTTTCGATCTCGTCGATCACGGGCTGCAGCATCTGCAGGCCCAGATGGCCACCCCACGGAAAGCGCGATACGTTCTCGGGGATCAGGCTATCGACAACGATCTTCTTGCGCGTGTCGCCCTCGACCAAGACGCCCGCATCCGCGCCCAGCAACACCTGGCGCGCCAGGTCAAGGTTGCCCATTGTCGCCGACACGCCCCAGACCAGGAGCTCGGGCCGCCAGCGCCGCAGCCGCGCCAGCGCCAACTGCACCTGCACGCCGCGCTTGCTGCCCATCAGTTCATGCCACTCGTCGACGATGATCATGTCGAGGTTGCGGAACTGCTCGAGCGCCGCCGCATTGCTGATCATGAGCGTCAGGCTTTCGGGCGTCGTCACGAGGGTGGCGGGCATGCTGCGCGTCTGGCGCGCCCTTTCGCTGGCTTTCGTGTCGCCCGTGCGCGCGCCGATGCGCCACTCGGGCATCAGCTCGGCGGCGGAGTCTTCCAGCGCGCGTTGGGTGTCCGCCGCCAGCGCCCGCATTGGCGTAATCCACAGGACCCGCAAGCCGGCCTTGTTGCGGCCCGATGCAAGCCCCGCGCGCTGCAGCGCCGCGAACCAGACGGCGAAGGTCTTGCCGGCGCCGGTATTCGCATGCAGCAGGCCCGATTCGCCCTTGAGCGCCGCTTTCCAGACATTGCGCTGGAACGGGAACACCGTCCAGCCACGCCCGGCGAACCACGCGTCGACCCGGTCCTTGACTTCGTTGCGACTCATGCGGTGGCCGCCTCCAGCAAACCCTTGAGCGTGTCGAGCGTGTCGGCTTCCTCGACGGGTTTGTCGGTGCGCCGGCGCAGGATGCGGGGAAAGCGCACCGCGATGCCGGCCTTGTGCCGCGGCGAGAGCGCGATGCCCTCGAAGCCGATCTCGAACACCATCGTCGGCTTCACCGACCGTACCGGCCCGAATTTCTCGATCGTCGTGCGCCGGATGACATTGTCGACCTGCCCGATCTCGGCATCGGTCAGGCCCGAATACGCTTTCGCGAACGGCACCAGCTTGCGCTCCTCGCCCTCTCCGTCCCACACGGCGAACGTGTAGTCGGTGTACAGCGACGCGCGCCGCCCGCTGCCTGGCTGCGCATACAGCAGCACCGCATCGATGGCGTACGGATCGATTTTCCACTTCCACCAGGTGCCGACATCCTTCGTGCGTCCGACGCCATACTGCGCCGTGCGCGCCTTGAGCATCATGCCCTCGACGCTGCGCGCACGCGAGCCGGCGCGCAGCTCGGCCAGCGCTTCCCAGCTCTCTGCCTCCACCACCGGCGACAGCCGCAACTGGCGCCCATCGAGCTTGGCCACTTCGACTTCCAGCAGCGCGCGCCGCTCGTGCTGCGGCAAGCCGCGCAGGTCGACACCATCCAGTTCGAGCAGGTCATAACAGCACAGCACCGCAGGCAGTTCGGCCAGCAGCTTGGCGGACAAGGTCTTGCGGCCGATGCGTTTTTGCAGATCGGCGAACGGCGACGGCATTGCCGCATCGGGCTGCCAGATCAGCACTTCGCCATCGAGCACCATGCCGTCCGGCAGACGCGCTGCCGCCAGTTCAGGGAACCGCTCGGTGATCAGATCTTCGCCGCGCGACCACAGGAAACTCTGGCCGTCGCGCCGCACGAGTTGCGCGCGGATGCCGTCGTACTTCCATTCGACAATCCAGTCGGCTGGCTCGCCCAGAGTCGCCGGTTCGGCGGCCAGTTGATGCGACAGGAAGAACGGGTACGGCTGGCCGCCGCGCAGCTTGTGTTCTTCGGCCGACTGCTCGGCGATCAGCTGCAGGAAGCCGGCCGCCGTCGGTTTCACGCGGCCATCGGTCCAGCCCATCAGGCGCTGGGCAATGAGTTTGCTGTCCACTGCCGCAATCGCCGCCAGCGCACGCGTGACGAGCAAGCGCGAGACGCCCACGCGGAAACCGCCGCCAATCAGTTTGACGAGCAGGAAGCGCTCGCGCCAGTCGAGCTCATTCCAGTAGCCGAACAACGCTTCGCGAATGCGGCCCGGATCGGCGCCGCGCAACGGGCCGATGCGCTCTTCCATCCACTCGGCCAGGCCAACGTCGGAGCGTTCGGTCGGTGGTGGCAGGATGTGCGCGATGGTTTCGGCGAAGTCGCCTACGGCCGCATACGACTCGTCGAACAGCCACTCGTCCAGCACGGCGTACTCGATGGCGTACTGGCGCAGCAGTTTGGTCGGCACCGCCTGGCGCGGTTTGCCGCCGGCCAGAAAGTACACGGCCCACGCGGCATTCTCGGGCGCGGCATTGGAAAAATACGCCTGCAGTGCTTCGAGCTTGCGGGTGGTCGATGTGGTTTCATCGAGATCGGCGTACAGGCGGGCGAATTCACGCATCGGCGGCTCCTGCTGTCTTCTCTGGCGCCACCGTTTCTTCGGGCGCAGCCGATTCCTTTGGTGCACCATCCGATGCGGCCTCGCCTGCCTCCTCGTCGCCGTATTCAGTCTCGAAGCCCGACGCCTCCAGCCCGTTCTGGTTCAACCAGCGCACAAGCGTGGGAATCGAGCCGTGCGTGACGATCACGCGCTCGGCCTCCGTGGCCTTGATGGCGCTCATCAGCCCTGGCCAGTCGGCGTGATCGGACAGCACGAAGCCGCGATCGACGCCGCGCCGGCGCCGCGCGCCGCGCAGCAGCATCCAGCCGCTGGCGAAGGCATCGCTGTAATCGCCGAAGCGCTTCATCCAAGTGGAGCCACTGGCCGATGGTGGCGCGATCACCATCGCGCGCCGCAGCAGTGCCTTCTCGACCTCAGTGACGAGCACGGTCGGTGGAATGTCGACACCTTCAGCGCGGTACGCCCGGTTAAGCGGCTCGACCGAACCGTGGCAGACGATCGTGCCAATGCTCGCGTCGAGCCCCGCCAGGATGCGCTGCGCCTTGCCGAACGAGTACGCGAACACGACGCTGCAGCGGCCCTCGTCGGCATTCTTGCGCCACCAGGCGTTGATCTCTGCCATCAGCTCGGCCTCGGGCTGCCAGCGATAGATCGGCAGGCCAAAGGTCGATTCGGTGATGAACGTGTCGCAGCGCACCGGTTCGAACGGTGCGCAGGTTTTGTCGGGCTCAACCTTGTAGTCGCCCGATGCGACCCAGACTTCGCCGCCGCATTCCATGCGCACCTGCGCCGAGCCCAGCACGTGGCCCGCCGGATGCAGCGAAATCTTCACGCCGTTGTGCGTGACCGACTGGCCATACTCCATCGCATCGACCGTGATGTCGCCCAGGCGCGACTTGAGTACGCCGATACCGGGCGCCGCGGCCAGGTAGTGGCCGTGACCGACGCGCGCATGGTCGCCGTGCGCGTGCGTGATCACGGCGCGCGGCACCGGGCGCCATGGATCGATATAGAAATCACCCGGTACGCAGTACAGGCCCTCCTTGCGGACAACGACCATGTCTCCCATTTCCATCCTTACGCCAGGGTGAGGAAGTCGACCATGAAGGTCCGGCTTTCTCCATCGGCAAAATCGAGCGTGATCTGGTCGCCGGCGACGGCAGTCACGACACCTTCGCCATACTTGGCCGAGCAGGCACGCGCGCCGACGGCAAACTTCGGCGCCGGTACCTCGGCCACTGGCTCGTGGTCGAACTCATCGTCACGAATTTCAATGCCTTCGGTCAGCGACAGCGCAGGGGGATTGAGGCAGTTGTCGCACTTGCAGCAGTTCTGGAAGCCGGCCACTTTGTCGTCGAAATAGTCGAGGATCAGCTTCCAGCGGCAGAAACCGCTGACGGCGTAGCTGACCATCTGTTCGAGCGCGTGCTTGTCGTGTTCCTGCTTCTGGACGTAGACGGCAGCGAGCTTGTCGAAGATGCCATGCTTCGGTTCGGCGCTGGCGGCAGTGTATTCGAGCTTGCGGTTCTGGCGAATCAGCTTGGCATCCTTGAGCAGCTTGATGCAGACCTTGATGCTCGAGTCAGCCAGGTCGGCCAGCGCTTCGTCCAGGCGCGCCGAAGTGACGGGACCGGTATCGCCCAGTCCACGCACGGTGCAATGCACGAGTTGCAGCTCCTGCGCGCACGGGTAGTGCTTCATCAGGAAGAACTGCTGCAGGCGCTTGTCGTCCCGCAGGTACAGCAGCGTGCAGGTGGCGTCCAGCCCGTCACGCCCGGCGCGGCCGGACTCCTGGTAATACGATTCGAGATTGGGCGGAATCTGCAGGTGGATCACGAAGCGCGTGTCGCACTTGTCGATGCCCATGCCGAACGCGTTGGTCGCGACCATCACGCGACGCTCGCCGTCCATGAACAGGTCCTGATTCTGCTTGCGCTCGGCGGCAGGCAGTTTGCCGTGGTAAATCGTGACCGACTCGCCCGCTTCTTCGAGCACGGCCAGCATGTCCTCTGCCGCCTTGACGGTGGCCGCGTAGACGATGCCGACGCCTTCGGACGCCTGCACCAGGCGCAGCGCAGCCTGGTATTTCTCGGCCACGCTCGTGACCTGCTGGACCGCATAGTGCAGGTTCGGGCGGTACACGCCGGTGTTGATGACATTGAGCTTGCGGCCCAGCTGCTTGTTGATGTCGGCGACCACTTCGTCAGTGGCAGTGGCCGTCAGTGCCAGCACTGGCGGGCGGCCGATCGCTTCGATGGCAGCGCCCAGACCGATATAGGCCGGGCGGAAATCGTGGCCCCACTGCGAGATGCAGTGCGCCTCGTCGATGACGACGATGTCGAGCTTGACCTTCTGCAGCGTCGCGATGAACTCGGGCGAGACCATGCGCTCTGGCGTGCAGAACACGATCTCGCAGGTTTCCTGCTCGATGGCCGCGATTGCCGCATGTTCTTCTTCGGCGTTCAGGCAGCTGTTGACCTGCACTGCGCGCACGCCGATTTCTTCGAGCTTCTCGAGCTGGTCCTTCATCAGCGAGATCAGCGGCGAGACGACGACCGTGATCCCTTCCAGCATCTTGGCCGGTATCTGGTAGCACAGCGATTTGCCGCCACCCGTGGGCATGATCGCCAGCGTGTCCTTGCCATCAAGGACGCTGTCGATCACGCGTTGCTGGCCGTCGCGCAGCTTGGCGATGCCGAAGACACCGTCGAGAAGGCGCTGGATGGAGTGGCGACGCACGGCCATGAGGCCGCGGTGCATGAGGGTGGGGTCGTGTCGTGTCATGGTGATATCGACTGTAGGTTGACCGCCCCGCCTCGACTATAGGACGCCACCTACTTTGGGCGTAGGAGCGCCACCTTCTGAAAATATTGTCGATTAGATCTCAATTGTGCGACACAAATTCTCAAGAAGGTTTAGTCCTACAGCACGACGGAGTATTTACCGATGCCCAGGGCGCAATTGGCGACTTAAGATGTGATCCACATTCACAGTACTGTCACCACCCAGGAGATTCACCATGCGCCGCCACCCAATGACCTGGACTGCTGTCCATCTGGCCCTCGCCAGCGCTGCCACCTGGTTCTTGCTGGAGTCGGGCGCCATCGCCTCGACGGTACTGTTCTCGCTGCACTAAATAAAAAAACGCCATCTTCCACTGGGAAGACGGCGTTCATTGTCATTGCGAGCAAGCCTTTCGGCTCGCTCCAACTTTTTTGCAGGGCAGGCCTCTCGGCCCGCCCTCACATCATGCAGCTTTCTGTTCGTCCTCTTCCAGTTCCACCGGCTGGCGGATCAGGTAATCAAACGCTGCCAGCGATGCTTTCGCACCCTCACCCACTGCAATCACGATCTGCTTGAACGGCACCGTAGTCACGTCGCCAGCGGCAAACACGCCTGGCATCGAGGTGTGGCCACGGGCATCGACTTCGATTTCGCCGTGCGCCGACAGATCGATCGAACCCTTCAGGAATTCCGAGTTCGGGATCAGGCCGATCTGCACGAACACGCCTTCCAGATCGATGCGGTGGATCGCGCCGGTGTTGCGATCCTTGTAGCTCAGGCCATTGACGATCTTGCCGTCACCGTGGATCTCGGTGGTCTGCGCCGACTTGATCACTTTCACGTTCGGCAGCGAGGTCAGCTTGCGCTGCAGGACCGCATCAGCGCGCAATTCATTACCGAATTCGATCAGCGTGACTTCCTTGACCAGACCAGCCAGGTCGATCGCCGCTTCCACGCCCGAGTTACCGCCACCGATCACCGACACGCGCTTGCCCTTGAACAGCGGACCGTCGCAGTGCGGGCAGTACGCCACGCCGTGGTTCTTGTACTCTTTTTCGCCCGGCACATTGATCTCGCGCCAGCGGGCGCCCGTCGCAATGATCACCGACTTCGATTTCAACACCGCACCGCTCTCGGTGTGCACTTCGATCAGGCTGCCGCCCACCACTTTGCTGGCGCGCTGCGTGTTCATGATGTCGACGTCGTAATCCTTGACGTGCTCTTCCAGCGCGACGGCGAATTTCGGGCCATCGGTCGCCTTCAGCGACACGTAGTTCTCGATCGCCAGCGTATCGAGCACCTGGCCGCCGAAACGGTCGGCCAGCACGCCGGTACGGATGCCTTTACGGGCGGCATAGATTGCCGCAGCCGCGCCGGCAGGGCCACCGCCAACGATCAGCACATCAAACGCTTCTTTCTCGCTCAGTGCCGCGGCTTTTTTCGCGCCGCCGCTCACGTCGATCTTCGAGAGGATCTCTTCGACGCTGGTGCGGCCCTGGCCGAAATGCTGGCCATTCAGGAACATCATCGGCACGGCAAGGATCTGCTTGCTCTCAACTTCCTGCTTGAAGACACCGCCATCGATCGTCACGACCTTGATGCGCGGGTTAATCACCGACATCGTGTTCAGTGCCTGCACGACTTCCGGGCAGTTGTGGCACGACAGCGAGATGTAGGTTTCAAAGACATAGTCACCATCCAGGGCAGCGATCTGGTCGATGACCGCCTGCTCCAGCTTGATGGTGTGGCCGCCCACGTGCAGCAGTGCCAGCACGAGGGAGGTAAATTCATGGCCCAGCGGGATGCCGGCGAAACGCACGCCGATATCGGTGCCGACGCGGTTGATCGCGAACGACGGGGTGCGCTCATTGGCTTCCTGGCGCACGGTGATCTTGTTGCTCAGCTCTGCGATTTCACGCAGCAGCTCGTCCATTTCGCGCGCTTTCGGCGAATCATCCAAGGATGCAACCAGCTCGATCGGCTGCACCACTTTTTCCAGATAGGCTTGCAACTGTTTCTTGAGGGTCGCGTCAAGCATGATGGTTTCCTTAAACTCTTTGAATCAATAAATGGAGGGCGGTAAAAGCACCGGGCCGCCGCAGCGGCCCGGTCAGGGGGCTACCAGACTACCGCGTTACTTAGATCTTGCCGACCAGGTCCAGCGATGGGGTCAGGGTCTCAGCGCCTTCGGTCCACTTGGCTGGGCAGACTTCGCCTGGGTGAGCAGCGACGTACTGGGCAGCTTTGACTTTGCGCATCAGTTCCGATGCATCGCGGCCGATGCCGTTGTCATGCACTTCCATGACCTTGATCTGACCTTCTGGATTGATGACGAAGGTACCGCGCAGTGCCATGCCTTCTTCTTCGATCATGACTTCAAAGTTGCGCGACAGGGTGCCGGTCGGGTCGCCGATCAGCGGGTAGTTCACTTTCTTGATCGCGTCCGAGGTGTCGTGCCATGCCTTGTGAGCGAAATGGCTGTCGGTCGAGACGCCGTACACGTTCACGCCCAGCTTTTCGAATTCAGGCTGGAACGAGGCCAGATCTTCCAGTTCAGTTGGGCAGACGAAGGTGAAGTCGGCCGGGTAGAACATCACCACCGACCAGGTACCCTTGAAGTTTTCTTCGGTCAGGTCGATGAATTTGCCATTCGCGTAGGCGGTGGCTTTGAACGGCTTGATCTGGGTGTTGATAAGGGACATGTAAGCTCCTGTTTTGTGGTTGATGAAACGTATGACAAGCAGTGTACCGCTCAGCTCGTCTTTTGGGAAATTGATTGATTGGATACTGTTGATTGATTTTGACTATGATGCAGACGGCAGCATGCCGGTTGGCCCACGGCTATGCCGTCAGGCACAAACCGGCACGGCGGTGCACGGCAGCATCAGGCTGAATGTCGAGCCTTCACCGGGGCTGCTCGTGACCCGCAGCTCGCCGCTGTGCGAGATCGCCAGCTGGCGCGAAATATACAGGCCCAGCCCCAGGCCCTTCGGCTCGCCATTGCGGGCGCCCCGCTCGTACGGCTCGAAGATGCGCTCGAGGTCGCCCGGTGCGATGCCCTTGCCGCCGTCGCGCACGTCGATGCGCACGCACTCCCCCATCTGCTCGACACTCACCTGCACCGGCTGGCCGCCGCCGTAGCGCAGCGCATTGGTCAGCAGGTTGACGATTACCTGCTCGACGCGGAACTCGTCCCAGCAGCCACTCACGGGATCGTGCGGCTGCAAGGTCAGCGAACTGCCCGTCGTGGCCGCCTGCAGCGACAGATCGCTGACGATCCGTTCCAGCAAACTCATCAACTGCACCTGCGTCGGGCGGATCGACAGCTTGCCGCTGCGCATGCGCGACACATCCAGCATGTCGTCAATCAGACGGATCATCGACTTGATCTGGCGCTCGTCGCGCTGGACCATCGCTTCCATCTGCTGCGGCGCGAACGCGGCCGCATTACCACGCTTGATCTGCAGGCTGCGCATCTGGGTTTCCAGGAACAGCGTATTGAGCGGCGTGCGCAGCTCATGGGCGACGAGCGACATGAATTCGTCGCGCATCTTGAGCGAGCGCTGCAGCTCCTGCTGGGTCTGGTTCAGCTCGCGCAGCAGCGTTTCCTGTTCCTGCCGGCTGCGCTCGAGCGCCAGCATCTGGCGCCGCGTTTCACGGCGTTGCTGGTCGAGCGCGACGAACACGGCGACCTTGCTGCGCACCGCGCCCGGATCGATCGGTTTATAGAGAAAATCGACCGCGCCGTTTTCATAGCCCTTGAAGGCGTAGTCGAGCTCGCGCCCGGCCGCCGAAACAAAGACGATCGGGATATGGCGCGTGCGCGACGTCGAGCGCATCACTTCGGCCAGTTCAAAGCCGTTCATGCCCGGCATCTGCACGTCGAGGATGGCCAGCGCGAATTCGTGCTCGAGCAGCAAGGCCAGCGCAGCGTCGCCGGAATTGGCCTGGTGAATCACGCGCTGGTCGTGGCGCAGCAGCGCCTCGAGGGCCTGCAGGTTCTCGGGCAAGTCGTCGACGATCAGGATTTTGCTTAATTCATGGGCGCTCATGGGGTCTCCAACAGGGGCAGCGCGGCGCGAATATCGGCCAGCGGCAACACCAGGTGTGGTGCGCAGCGCCGGATGGCTTCTCTCGGCATCGTACTGGCGTGCGCTTCTTCAGGATCCTGGACAATGGTCAGCCCGCCGTGTTCGCGGATACTGCACATCCCTTCGGCGCCATCAAAGTTGGCGCCGGTCAATAGTATACCTGTCATTGCCGGCCCATACACGCTGGCGGTCGATTCCATCAGGACATCGATCGACGGCCGGGCGTACTGGACAGGCGCTTCGCAGCTGAGCGAAAAACTGCGGTCCTGCTCGATCGACAGATGGTACCCCGAGCCGGCGAAATACACGACGCCCGGTTCGATCGGGGCCTTGTCGCGTGCTTCGCGCACCGGGAGCATCACGCGCGCATCGAACAGTTCGGCCAGCCGGCTTTCACGGTCGCCCGGCACATGCAGGATGCAGACCACGGCTGGCGTATAGCCTGGCTGCAGCGACGGCAGCAAGCTCAGCAGCGCATCCACGCCGCCGGCCGAGCCGCCAATCAACACCAGCTCGATGTGCCGCTTGCCCAGTGCCGCCGCCACCTGTTCGTTCAGGTTCATGGCACGGCCTTGCGATACACCCGCTCCCGCCGCGCCAGCGGCTCGAAGCGTCCGGCGTAGCTGGAAAAGTCGATGCTTTCCTTGCTGCCCAGGCCCAGAAAGCCCCGGTAGCACAGCGATTCATGGAACAGCCCGAACACGCGGTCCTGCAGCGTGCGGTTAAAGTAGATCAGCACATTACGGCAGCTGACGAAGTGCGTTTCCGAAAACACGGTGTCGGTCGACAGGCTGTGATCGGCAAAGGTTACGTTCTCGATCAGGCTGCGCTCGAACAGCGCGCCCCCATAGGCCGCCGTGTAATAGTCCGAGAACGCGGCCTTGCCGCCGGACTTCTGGTAATTCTCGGTGTACAGGCGCATGCGGTCGATCGGGTACACGCCGCGCCGGGCCGTTTCGAGCGACTTCGGATTGATGTCGGTCGCGTAAATGATGCTGCGCTCCAGCAGCCCTTCTTCTTTCAGCAGGATCGCCAGCGAATAGACTTCTTCGCCCGTGCTGCAGCCGGCCACCCAGATCTTGAGCGACGGGTAGGTCTTGAGGAACGGCGCCACCTGCTCGCGCACGGCCCTGAAGTACTCCGGGTCGCGGAACATTTCGGTGACGGGAATCGTCAGGTATTGCAGCAGCTGGGCAAAGCCGTTCGGATCGTGCAGCACGCGCGATTGCAGCTCCGAGACGGTATTGCACCCCATCTCGCGCATGGCCACCAGCACGCGGCGCTTTTGCGAGGCGCCGGTGTAGTCGCGGAAGTCATAGTTGTATTTCAGGTAGACGGCTTCGACGAGCATCCGCAGCTCGATGTCGAAGTCGCTCGGCGTATGGCTCAAATGCGCTCCAGGGTCGGCATCCAGACCCGCAACAGGGAATACAGGCGGGACAGGTCAATCGGCTTGGCCAGGTAATCGTTGGCGCCGGCGGCCAGGCATTGTTCCTGGTCGTCCTTCATCGCCTTGGCCGTGATGGCGATGATCGGGAGGCGGTCGAAGCGGCCGTCGGCGCGAATGCGGCGCGTCGCTTCCATGCCGTCCATCCCGGGCATCATGATGTCCATCAGCACCAGGTCGATGCCCGGCACTTCATCGAGTTTTGCGATCGCTTCAAAGCCATTGCGGCCCACTTCGACCTTCGCGCCGCGCTGCTCGAGCGCCGCGGTCAGTGCGAACACATTACGCACGTCGTCGTCCACCAGCAGGATCGTGCGGCCTTCAAACACGCGATCGCGCCCGCGCACGGCCTTGAGCATGCTCTGGCGCTCGGTCGACAGTTCTGATTCGACCTTGTGCAGGAACAGCGTGACTTCGTCGAGCAGGCGCTCGGGCGAACGGGCGCCCTTGATGATGATCGAGCGCGAGTAGCGCAGCAGCTGCGCTTCTTCGTCGCGGGTCAGGTTGCGACCCGTGTAGACAATCACGGGCGGGAACGAGCACAGCTCTTCATGCGACATGCGCTCGAGCAGCTCGCCACCCTGCATGTCGGGCAGCTTCAGGTCGATGACCATGCAGTCAAAGATCTCGGCGCGCAGCAGATTGAGCGCTTCGTTGGCCGTGCCCACCGCCGAGATCTGCACGTCGTCGTCGGCGATCAGCGCCACGACGCTTTCGCGCTGGCGTTCGTCGTCCTCGACCAGTAGCACGCGCTTGATCTTCTGCGCCGACTTCTCTTGCAGCTTGCGGAACACTTCTTCGAGTTCTTCGCGGCTTGCAGGCTTGAGCGCATAACCGATCGCGCCCAGGTGCAGCGCCTCGCCGCCGTTCTCGATGCTGGAAATGATGTGCACCGGGATGTGGCGCGTGGCCGGGTTGTCCTTCAGTTGCTGCAGCACGGTCAGGCCCGATCGGTCGGGCAGGCGCACGTCGAGCAGCACGGCGTCGGGCCGCTGGCTGATGGCCAGCGCCAGGCCTTCTTCAGCGCTCATCGCCACCAGGCAGCGGTAATCGAGCTCGCGCGCCAGGTCGTACAGGATGCGCGCGAACGCCATCTCGTCCTCGACCACCAGCACGCTTCGGCGGCCATCGGCCGGACGCTCGCGGTCATCCGGGAAGCTTTCGTAGTGGTCGGTCACGACCGGCGCGGGCGCCGGTGCAGGCACCGGGGCAGGCGCGGCCGCGCGGACGACCGGGGCCGGCGCGTAGTGCGGCTGCGTGCTGGTCACCACAGGCGCCGACATCGACGAGGCCGAAGGGATCGGTGAATCCGGCAAGCCACGCGGCAGCGTCAGCGTAAACACACTGCCCTCGTTCGGCGCGCTCGAGACGGAAATGCCGCCGCCGAGCAGGCGCGTGAGGTCGCGCGAAATCGACAGGCCCAGGCCCGTGCCGCCGAAGCGTCGGCTGGTGGTGCCATCGGCCTGGTGGAAGGCGTCGAAAATCTTGTCCTGCTGGTCGGGCGCGATGCCGATGCCGCTGTCCTGCACGCGGAACGCGACGGCGCCATCGGTGGTGGTAAGCACCGACAACGTGACGGCGCCGGCATCGGTGAACTTGACGGCGTTGGAGAGCAGGTTCTTGAGGATCTGCTCCATGCGCTGGCGGTCGGTGTTGATCGCTGCCGGCACGTCGGGCGCCACGTCGATGCGGAACTCGAGCGACTTCTGGCGCGCGAGCGGCTCGAACGTGCGCGCCAGGCCTTCGACGACGCGCCGCACGGGCACGTCTTCGGGCACCAGTTCGAGCTTGCCCGCTTCGACCTTCGAGATATCGAGAATGTCGTTGATCAGGTGCAGCAGGTCATTGCCGGCCGAATAGATGGTTTGTGCGAAGCGCACCTGCTCGTCGCTCAGGTTGCCCGGCGTATTGTCGGACAGCAGCTTGGCCAGAATCAGCGAGCTGTTCAGTGGCGTGCGCAGTTCGTGCGACATATTGGCCAGGAACTCGGACTTGTAGCGGCTGGCGCTTTCCAGTTCTACGGCGCGCTGCTGCAACTGCTCCTGCGCCGACTGCAGCGCCGAATTCTTCATGTCCAGGCTCAAGGCCTGTTCGGCCAGCTGGTCGTTGGTGGTGCGTAGCTCGGCCTGCTGATTTTCGAGCGCTGACTGCGATTCTTCGAGGGCGCGCGACTGCTCTTCGAGCTCTTCGTTGGCGGTGCGCAGCTCTTCCTGCTGGACTTGCAGTTCTTCGTTGAGGGTCTGGCTTTCTTCGAGCGAATCCTGCAGGCGCTGACGGTACAGTACGGCGGCCATCGCCGCCCCCACCGCCTGCGCGATGAAGCCGAGGAATTCGCGGTCGCGTAGCTCCACCGGGCGCAGGAAGGCGATTTCGAACACGCCCTTGACCTTGCCGTGGTTGTAGAACGGCGCGATGATCAGCGCGCGCGGCTGGGTCTCGCCCAGGCTCGAGCCGACCTTCATGTAACCGGGCGGCAGTTCGTCCAGCACCATCAGGCGGTTTTCCTGCGCCGCCTGGCTGGCCAGCGACGCGCCGGGCTGGATGAATTCGGCGCGTTCGGACGGGGTGTGGTTGAAGCCATACGCGCCAATGCGGCGCAGGACGCCGTCTTCGCTGCGCACGTACATGGCGCCCACGACGCCGTCGAGATACTTGACGACGTACGGCAGCACCGCATCGGCCAGCGGCTCGAGGTGGTGGATGCCGGCGCTGCGCACGGTCAGTTCGTTCTGACCGGTGCGCAGCCACTCCTGGTGGCGCAGTTTCTCATTGTGCTCGGCTTCGTGGCCCAGCACTTCGTTATAGGTATTGGACAGGGTCATCAACTGGCGCCGGCCAAAGATGGCCAGACCGCCGCCCACCAGCGCCGAGAGCAGCAGGAACAGCGCCACCGACCAGAAGGTCGTGCTGCGCGCGTTGTCGCTGCGCTCCTGCAGCAGCCGGGCCTCCGCCGCCAGCACCAGGTCGAAGTTGCGGCGCATCTCGTCGGTGAGCAAGCGGCCGCGGCCGCTTCTGACTGCATCGATGTAGTTCAGGTCATTGGCCCGGCGCCGCGCGATCATCTCGTCGGCAAACGCTTCCCATTGCTTCTGGACCTGCGCAATGCGCGTGATGCGCTCGGCCTGCGCGCCATTGTCCTTGACCAGTTCACCCAGCGTATCGAGGCTGCTGCCCATCCGCTGCGCCGACAACAGGTAGGGCGTCAGGAACTCTTCGTCGCCCGCCAGCAGGTAGCCGCGCATGCCGGCTTCCATTTCCGCCGACAGCTTGCGGATCTCGTGCGCATTGCCGATCACCTTCTGGGAATGCTCGACCCAGGTCAGATTATTGATCAGGTAGGCGATGATGCCAACGAACACGACCGCACTGACAATGCTCATGCCTAAGGGCAGCGCGACATTGCGGGAAAGGATGCGGCGAAACGCACTGTTGTCGATGGTTGGACCGGGCATGCCTGTTGTTCTGTTAGAAAAAAAATATCCCAAGTGTAACGCAAATGTCAAATCGCGCCCACACGAAATGCGCACGGCCGTGCCAAAGCGCGACCGTGCGTAACACCCGCAATCTTAGCAAAATGCATACGCGCCGGGCGCACCGCTACGCGTGCTA
Organism: Massilia aurea; assembly: GCF_024753205.1. Taxonomy (GTDB): domain Bacteria; phylum Pseudomonadota; class Gammaproteobacteria; order Burkholderiales; family Burkholderiaceae_D; genus Telluria; species Telluria aurea. The sequence goes on from NZ_JANUGZ010000002.1 coordinate 85,889, forward strand.
CCTGGCCTCGCCCAGATGCGGCTTCAGGTACTGCGCGGTGCGGCTTTTCTTGTTGCGCGCGACATCCTGCGGCGGTCCGGCGACCACGATGTTGCCGCCAAGATCGCCCGCACCGGGGCCGACATCGATCACCCAGTCGCTGCCGGCGACCACGCGCATCGTGTGTTCGACCACGATTACCGTGTTGCCGGCATCGACGAGCCGGTTCAGCTGCACCATCAGGCGGTCGGCATCGACCGGATGCAGGCCGGTGGTCGGCTCGTCCAGCACATACAGCGCATTGCCGCGCGTGGCGCGCTGCAACTCGGACGCCAGCTTGATGCGCTGCGCCTCGCCGCCCGACAGCTCGGTGGCCGGCTGGCCCAGGCGCAGGTAATCCAATCCCACTTCGTTCAGCACTTCCAGAGAGCGCTCGACCAGCGCTTCATCCTTGAAGAAGGTGATCGCCTCGCCCACCGTCATGCCCAGGACCTCGGCGATGTTCTTGCCGCGGTAGGTCACTTCGAGCGTCTGCGCGTTGTAGCGCGCGCCGTCGCAGGTCGGGCATGGCGCGTACACGCTTGGCAGGAACAGCAGCTCGACCATCACGAAGCCTTCGCCAGCGCAGTGCTCGCAGCGGCCCTTGGCGACGTTGAACGAGAAGCGGCCGGCGTCGAAACGGCGCTTTTTCGCATCCGGCGTGGCCGCAAACAGTTTGCGCACCTGGTCGAACAGGCCAGTATAGGTGGCCAGGTTCGAGCGCGGCGTGCGCCCGATCGGCTTCTGGTCGACCCGCACCAGGCGCCGCACGCCCTCCATGCCAGCCACGATGCGCCCTTCCAGCGGCAAGGCTTCGTCGCGTTCCAGGTCCGGTTCATCGGACTGCTCTTCGGCCACCGCACTGCCCTGCCCCAGGGCTGCGCTGACCAGTTCGACCAGCACCTGGCTGACGAGGCTCGATTTACCGGAGCCAGACACGCCCGTGACGCTCGTCAGCACGCCGAGCGGGAACGCGACGGCGAGATCCTGCAGATTGTTGCGGCGTACTCCCTCGAGCTTGAGCCAGCCGGTCGGTTCGCGCGGCGTGCGCGGGCCCAAGGCTGCTTCGCCAAACAGGTAGCGCCGCGTTTGCGATGCTTCCACGTCGCGCAAGCCTTCCGGCACGCCGCTGTACAGCACCTGACCACCACGCTCGCCGGCCAATGGTCCGACGTCGACGATCCAGTCCGCCTGGCGAATCACGTCCAGCGCATGCTCAACGACGAACAGCGAATTGCCGGCGGCTTTCAATTGCGCCAGCGCGTCGAGCAGCGCTTCGGCATCGGCCGGATGCAGGCCGGCCGACGGTTCATCGAGCACGTAGACGACGCCGAACAGGCTGGAACGTACTTGCGTGGCCAGGCGCAGGCGCTGCAGTTCGCCCGGCGACAGGCTCGGCGTGCTGCGGTCGAGCGCCAGGTAGCCGAGACCCAGCGCCAGCAGCACCTCGATGCGCGCCGACAGGTCGTCGGCAATGCGTCGGCGCACGATCAGCTGCTCGGCGTGCAAGCCTTTCTCGACCTTGCTCGTCGCGCGGGTGTACGGCGCCAGCAGTTCGGCCAGGCGCGCCAGTGGCAGGCGCGAGAGTTCGGCGATGTCCATGCCGGCAAACGTCACCGACAGCGACTCGCGCCGCAGGCGCTTGCCTTCGCACTCCGGACACGCGGTGCTGACCATATAGCGCGCCACGCGCTTTTTCATCGACGCGCTTTCGGTATTGGCAAAGGTCTGCATCACGTAGCGGCGCACGCCGGTGAACGTGCCCTGGTAGCTGGGCGTGTCCTTGCGCTTGAGCGCGGCGCGGGTTTCTGCAGGCGTGAGGCCGCCGTACACAGGCACGCTCGGGCTTTCTTCGGTATACAGAATCCAGTCGCGGTCTTTCTTCGGCAGGTCGCGCCACGGGGTGTCGACGTCGTAACCCAGCGTCACCAGAATGTCGCGCAGGTTCTGGCCGTGCCAGGCCGGCGGCCAGGCGGCAATCGCCCGTTCGCGAATGGTCAGGCTATCGTCCGGGACCATGGATTGCTCGGTCACCTCGAACACGCGCCCCATGCCCGAACAGCGCGGGCACGCGCCCTGCGGCGTATTCGGCGAAAAGGATTCGGCGTACAGCAGCTCTTGCCCGGCCGGATAATCGCCGGCGCGCGAATACAGCATGCGCAGCGAATTGGACAACGTGCTGACGCTGCCGACCGACGAGCGGGCCGTGGGCGTACCGCGCTGCTGCTGCAGGGCGACGGCTGGCGGCAAGCCTTCGATCGTATCGACCTCGGGCACCGGCATCTGGTGGAACAGGCGCCGTGCATAGGGCGAGACCGATTCGAGGTAGCGGCGCTGCGCCTCGGCGTACAGCGTGCCAAAAGCAAGCGACGATTTACCTGAGCCCGACACGCCAGTAAATACGACGAGTTGTCCGCGCGGGATGTCGAGGCTGACGTTTTTCAGATTGTGTTCGCGGGCGCCGCGGACATGGACGAAGCCGTCTTCGGCAGCGTTCTGGGGGGTGGTTTTCTTGCTGGGCATCTGCCCTCCGGCGTGAATAGCGATCACGCATTGAACGACGGCACGCAGACGGTGTCGGTGCGCTTGTCAACAATTGACGGGCGAATGGCGCGCGATCAGGCCCGTGGCGGCGTGCGCACAGTCGGAAACAGCCGGTGCGCCGCACGCGCGCCGGTGTCTTTCAGCCGCTGCAGGCGCGTCGGCGGCGTCAGCCGGTCCAGTCGCCGGGCAAAATGACTGATCCCGGGCAGTTCCACACCGAACAGTTGCTGGCGCTGCGGGGACGCGGCGAACTGCGTCAGATTGGCCGGCGCCGCATTCCTATGCGACTTCATCCAGAAATGTCCGTAGGTATAGATCAGAGACGTACGTACATGCGGGGACCGGTTGTCCTCGGCCATGTGGAGCACGTGCGTGTTGAACAGCACGGCGTCGCCAGCGCGGGGCACAATCCGGGCAACGGCGGCCGATCCGGACAGTGTCGCCCGGTGCGGATTGACGTGGTGCGGGGGAAAGTGCTGGCTGCCGGGGATGAATGCCAGGCAGCCCTGGTCGGGCGTCAAGTCCTCGAAAAACACATGCAGCTTGACCAGCAAATTCGGTGTGTGGGCATGATTCACGCCGAGCACATTGGCCAGATCGGAGTGAAACGGGCTGGTGAAGGTCGGCCCCGGATAGAACAGCCGCGCACTGGTTTCGTTGAGCGCCAGGTCTTCCCCCACGGTCATGCGCAGCAGCGGCAGCAAGGCCGGCAGATCTACCAGATCGACAAAGACCGGATCGGCATCGAGAATGCCCGGCAGGTCGACAAAACGGGCGCCGTCAGCGCGCTGTTGTTCGATGAATGCGCTGCTGCGCTCGCGCGCACCGGCGAACGCACCGCGCACGCGTTCGGTCATCGACGGCTCGAGAAGACCGGGCAGATGAACGAAGCCCTGCGTGTCGAATTGCAGTTTTAAATCAAGAAGATGGTCAGCGCTATACATGGGTCTGGTGTGAAGAAGGAAGCGGCCGTCGGTGCCGGCCATACAGGGTGTCGTACTGCGTCACCATCGTATCGACGCAAAAATGTGCCTGGACACGCGCGCGGCCCGCCGCGCCATGGCGCCCGGCGAGTGCCGGATCGGCGATATAGGCGCCGATGGCGCCCGCGAGCGAGTGCAGATCGGCCGGATCGGACAACAGGCCGGTCTGCCCGTCCAGCACCAGTTGCGGCACCCCGCCGACCCTGCTTGCGACCACCGGCAACCCGGTCGCCATCGCCTCCATGATCGTCACCGGCGTGCCTTCGGACAGCGAAGGCAGCACGAACACGGAAAAGCTGCGCATGATCTGCGCCACATCGTCGCGTGCGCCGGGCAGCCAGACCTGGTGCCCCCACGCCTCGCGGGCGACGCGTTCGCGCAGGGCCGGGAGCAGCGGGCCATCGCCGACGATGGCCAGGCGCAGGTCGGCCTGTTGCATCGGGAACGCGGCCAGCAGCAAGGCAAAAGCATCGAGCAAACCGTTATGGTTTTTGATGCGGTCAATCCGGCCAACCGTGCCGACCCAGATCGTTGCGAGCGCGCCTGGGTGAACTGCTTGCGCCGGGCCAGGCGTGAAGTGCGTCGTGTCCACGCCATTGGCGATCATGCGGATCTTGTGCTGCGGCACACCGACGGTATGACGCAGCCAGGCGCCCAGGTCGGCCGACACCGGGACGAATGCGTCGACGAACGGCGCGAGCAGCCGCCGGAGCATGTTGTACTTGCGATGCCTGCCGCTCATTTCAATGCTGTCGCGGCCGTGCTCGGCGTGGATGCGAAGCGGCACGCCGGCCAGCCAGGCGGTCAGGCCATACTCGATCGTGCTGATGTTGTAAGTGTGCAGGACGGCGGGACGCAGCCGGCGCAGCAGCGTCCACAGTGCCCGGTGCGACGGGAAGCTCTGCCCCGGCTGCTTGTCGAGCGTATGGAACTGGACGTCCGGCCTGTGCACGAGGTTGGCATAGGCCGTATGGCCTGCCAGGCAAATCACCGCGTGCCGGTAGTGCTGCGCCGGCATGCGGTTGATGCATTGCGCCAGCAGCGTCTGCAGCCCGCCGACCTCGAAGCGGTACAGCACATGGACGACGAGCGGGACCGTTGAATCGACGTCAGTGCAGGTCACGAATGGCATCCGTTTTGCAGGCCGCCGGACGCGTCTGCGGCAATGGGCGCATGGCCGCATTGTGGAACAAACGGATCTGGCCGCGCGTCGTCTCGCCCCAGCCGAAGTCTTGCGCATAGGCGCGCGTGGCCGCATGGTCCGGGTAATTGGCGCGCAAGCGTCGTACGCCATCGGCCACGCCCTGCGCTGTCAGCGTGTCCATCAGCACGCCGGCCGCCGGCGCGCGTACGGCCTCCGGCGTACCCCAGACATTGCTGGCGACCACAGGGGTACCGCACGCCATGGCTTCAAGCAGGACGTTGGCCCATCCTTCGCGGCTCGACGCCAGGACGAGCGCGTCCGCCGCACCGTAATACTGGCGCAGGACATCCTGGGTCAATGGCCCGAGAAAAGTAACCTGCTGCGCAACGCCAACCGCCCTCGCGAGCGCTTCCAGCCTGCCCCGCTCTGGCCCGCTGCCAGCGATCATCAGGCGCACGCCGGCCAGTTGCGGCAGCGCCTGAATGACGAGGTCATGCCCCTTGCGGGGATCGAGGTAACCGACCGACAGCAGGGTGAAGCCTTCCATGCCCAGGTCCCGGCGTGTTTCTTCGCGGCTGACGGGCTTGAACAACTGCAGGTCGACGCCGTTGCGCAAGGTCGTGATGCGCCGGCCATCGGCACCGCACCTGATCATCTCGGCTCTGAGCGCTTCACAGACGGTGATAACCTCTGCCGCCTGCGCGGCCGCCCATAGGATCATGCGCCGGGGGATGGGATAACGGAGAATCAGATTGATGTCGGTGCCCAGCGCCGAGATGACGACCGGCTTGTTGAAATACTTGCCGAGCAACGCAGCGGCGACACCGTCAGGATAAAAATAGTGGGCATCGATGACATCGAAGTCATACCCTTCGTCGAGCATACGGCCGATGACGCCTTCGGCCGCGCAGGCAAGGCTCATCGGCGCAAGATGCATGCCGATCTTGGGCAGCACGGCGAAGCGCGGGTGGTGCACGTCCACGCCAATGCGCGTTTCGGTCTTCGGCGCCCTGGCCAGCACGCTGTAGCCGCCAAACACATCGCTGCTGAACGGAAACCAGGGAACCGGCGCCACGACCTTCGCGGTGATCTGTCCCGTCTCGAGCTGATGCCGTAACGTCGTTTCGGTAAAAATCCCGTGGTGTGGCTTGGCTGCGTTGGGAAACAGTGTGCTGAAGGTCAGGATTTTCATGATCACGGATTCGGCACCAGCGCAGGACAGCTGATGCAACGGCAATCACGAATCTTCTCACCCGCTCAGGATTGTTTCAATAATTATATTTACTTTTTATAAATTTTTTAAAGTAACTATCCATGCACGTGGGATGGATGCGACAACAGGGTTTCCAGCGCTGCACACAAACCATCGATTCCAGGCCCTTGCGCCTGAGACATTGCAATCTCGGCGCACCGCCGGGTGTACTCTGCATCGTTGATCAGTGTCGAGAGTGCATCTGCCATCCGGCGTGCTGTCACCTTCGTCGCATGCAGGCTCACGCCCGCCCCCAGCGCCACTACCCGCGCCGCGTTATCGAACTGATCGTGCGCGAGCGGCACCACCAGTTGTGGCGTGCCGGCGCGCAGCGCTTCGGCCGTCGTCCCGATGCCGCCGTGGTGCACCAGCGCCGCGACATGCGGCAGCAAGGCCTTGAGCGGCACATAGTCTTGCCAGCAAATGGATGGTGGCAGCGCGCCGGGCAGCTGCTCACGGTGCGGCGTCAGGAAAATCGCCCGCAGGCCCAGCTGCGCGACCGCTTGCGCCGCGGCTTCGAAATAGCGCCCCGCCTGCCGGTTGCCGGTGCCTGGCGTGAACACGACCGGCGGCGCGCCGGCGGCGAGAAATGCCCGCAGCGTGGCGCTCGGCGCAGCGTCGGGGTCGGGATCGTAGAGGGGAAAGCCGGCCTGAACCAGCGGATGCGGCCAGTCCGGCACGGGCGCGGCAAACCAGTCGGGAAACAGCGCCAGCGACAGGTTGGGAATGGTCTGGATGTAGTCGATCAGGCTGCGCACGCGGGGCAATCCCCGCTCATCACGCGCCGCGTTCAGGCCGGGCAAGGCGACCGGATCGATGAAGCGTGCAGCGAGCGTGCGCCATAACCAGCGACGCACGCCATGCGGCACCCAGGTCGGCACGGGCCAAGGCCCCAGCAGCAGCGGATCATGCACGGTAGGAAGGTTTGACGGCGCCAGCCAGGTCGCTGCAATGCGCAGGCCAGGCCGGTTGTGACGGCACAGGTCAGCTTCGGGCAGAGCCAGCGGGTGAACGAGCAGCAAGGTGTCTTTGCCGCTGTCGAGCGCCGCCACCATGGCAGGCAATTGCGCCATCGCCGGCCGCGTTGCGTCCCACACCACGGCCAGGCCACGGGTGGGATGCCACAGGTCGGGATGGTCGAGCACGGCCGGATCGGCCGGCAACCCGTGAAAGGTCAGGCCAGCCGCATCGACGTACAGCGCATGCAACTCGGGGCCGAGAAAATCGACGCGGTGCCCGCGCTCGCGCAGGGCCCGCCCGATCCACAGGAACGGGAACAGGTCCCCGGCCGAGCCCATCGTCACCAGGATTACATGCATGGGCCCGCCCTTCCTGAAATTAGAAGGTCAGCGTGCCTTCAATGGAATCGTCCAGCGTCTTGCCGAGCACGGCGCCGATCGCCATTTTTGCACCGGCGACGATACCGCCGTGCTTGTTGTCCCAATAATAACCGGACTTCGGGGTCACCTTGATCACGATGATGCGCGGGTCGTCCTCGCCTTCGGTGAACCAGGTTTTCAGCAGCGGCTCCCACAGTTGCTTGATGCGCGCCTTGTCCTGCGAGACTTCGGCGTGGCCGTCGAGTTCGAGAAATGCGGCGTTTTCGCCTGACTGGAAGAACAGTTTGACGGTCGGATTGGCTTGCAGTTCCTGGTTCGTGTGGCTGTCGATCGCGCCCAGGTACCAGATGGCGCCGTTGTCGTCGGTCTCGCGCACACTCATCGGGCGCACGCCGCGGCTGTCGCCGGTGCCGCCGCCGGTAATGAAGAAGCCGGTCTCGGCATCGTCAATGATGTCCTTGATGCGTTCAATGGCTTCAGCGCCTGCCAGATCGCGGCGGTTTTCTTCGGGCTGGTTGCGGTTAATGGAATCCATAGTCGTCTCCTGTTAGCGAAGGCCGTGTGGCCGATGAGACAACTGTAACGTCATCTGCACTGGCGGTATGTTGGGCGACGAACGGATGGAGCCACATGTCCCCGCTGACGGGTCAAAGCGGGGACGCCCTTTGGATCACAGGAAACGGTCGAGAATCTTGCGGCTGTGCTTGTCGATCTTGAACATGTCGCGCACCAAAAAGTTGATGCCGTGGCTGTCGGCCACCAGCAGCGACGCTTCGCCGATGCGGCGGATATCCTCGTCGAGCTTGAGCACGAACTCGGTGTCGCCACGGTCAGTCGTCACATACCACGTGCACGGCGTGGCAAAGCTCGACACATCCTTGATATTGATGATCTCGGGAATGAACTCGCGTCCGCCGATTTCGTCACTGATGAGCGTACGGATATCCTCGGGCATGGTGGCCAGGTCGTCGATCCAGGCGACCTCTTTGCCGCCGTCGCGCACGAGCGAAATGCCCTTGGTCGGCGCCTGGATCGGGAAGGCACGCACGGGCGTGATGCCCACGTATTCTTCGCCAGTCTCGAGGGTGATCACCAGCTTGCCGAAAGAGTCGCGCCGCAGCTGGAACGGGGTTGTCGAAACAGTACTCATCATGCGTCCTTGTCGTCCAGGTCCTGGTCCACGTTGCGCGCTTGCGCTTCGTACAGGCGGTGATAGGCGCCTTCGCGCGCCATCAGGTCATCGTGGCTGCCCTCTTCCACCACCACGCCGCGGTCGAGCACGATCAGGCGGTCGGCGCGGTGCAGCGTCGACAGGCGGTGGGCAATGGCAATGGTCGTGCGGCCTTGCACCAGATTGTCGAGCGCTTTCTGGATTTCCTTCTCGGTCTCCGAGTCCACCGACGAGGTGGCCTCGTCCATGATCAGGATCGGCGGATCGATCAGCAGTGCGCGCGCAATCGAAATGCGCTGGCGCTCACCGCCCGACAGGCCCTGGCCGCGCTCGCCGACCATCGAATCGTAGCCCTGCGGCAGGCGCAGGATGAATTCGTGCGCATGCGCGGCCCTGGCCGAGGCGATGATGTCTTCGCGCGATGCATCCGGTTTGCCATACGCAATGTTCTCGGCAATGGTGCCGAAGAACAGGAACGGTTCCTGCAGCACCAGGCCGATATTGCGGCGGTAATCGGCGACGGCAAACGAGCGGATGTCCTTGCCGTCGAGCAGAATCGCGCCTTCGGACACGTCGTAGAAGCGGCAGATCAGATTGACCAGCGTGCTCTTGCCTGAGCCGCTGTGGCCAACCAGGCCCACCATCTCGCCAGCCTTGATGTTCAGCGAAATGCCGCGATTGACCGCGCGGTTGCCATAGCGGAAACCGACTTCGCGCAGCTCGATATTGCCTTCGACCTTGGTGACCTGCACCGGGTTGACCGGATCGGGCACGCTCGAGACGTGATCGAGGATGTCGAAGATGCGCTTGGCGGCCGAGGCCGATTTTTGCGTGACCGACACGATGCGGCTCATCGAATCGAGACGCACATAGAAGCGGCCGCTGTAGGCGATGAATGCGGTCAGCGTACCGACCGTGATGTCGCCGCGCGAGACTTGCCAGATGCCGAAGCACCAGATCACCAGCAGGCCCAGCTCGGTCAGGAACGACACGCTCGGCGAAAACAGCGACCACACGCGGTTGAGCTTATCGTTGACGTTCAGGTTGTGGCGATTGGCTTCGCGGAAACGGGCCGCTTCGCGCTTTTCCTGTGCAAATGCTTTCACGACGCGGATACCCGGAATCGTGTCAGCCAGCACATTGGTCACTTCGCCCCACACGCGGTCGATCTTTTCAAAGCCGGTACGCAGTTTGTCGCGCACCAGATGGATCATCCAGGCGATGAATGGCAGCGGCGCAAGCGTCACGAGGGCCAGCCACGGATTGATCGAAAACAGGATCACGCCCGTCATGATGATCATCAGGACGTCGGACAGGAAATCCAGCAGGTGCAGCGACAGGAACACGCAGATGCGGTCGGAGCCACTGCCGATGCGCGCCATCAGGTCGCCCGTGCGCTTGCCGCCGAAAAATTCGAGCGACAGGCGCATCAGGTGTTCGTAGGTAGTCGAGCGCAGGTCGGCGCCGATGCGCTCGGACGCCAGCGCCAGCACATAAGTCTTGGCCCAGCCCAGCGCCCAGGCCAGCACGGCCGAGGCCAGCAAGCCGCCCATATACATATACACGAGGCTCGTGTCGATCTGCTGCCCGTTCTGGTACGGAATCAGCACGTTGTCCATCAGCGGCATCGTCAGGTACGGCGGAATCATGTGCGCGCCGGTCGAGCCCAGCATCAGCAGGAAGCCCAGGAACAGCTGCCCTTGATACGGCTTGGCGAAGCGCCACAGGCGAAACAGCGTCCACGTCGACGGCGGCGTGTGCAGGACTTTTTCGCAGATCGGGCAATCGTCCTGGTCGGCATCAAGAGGCGCCTTGCAACTTGGACAAGTGTGCTGCTCGGGCGACTGGATGGCCACGCCCGTCAGCGCGCTTTCCATCTGATCCTGGAACTGGTCGGCCACGCGCACGGCATGCAGGTTCTGGCCCAGCGTGAAGCGCCAGCTTGCCAGAAGCCCGTGTGCATCGGTCAGTTCGAGATGCCCGACGCCCGCGTGGTCGTGATGGCGCAGCGCGAGTCCTTCGCGGTACGGCCAGTCGCGCCATGCCGTTTCGCCCGGCGCGCGGGCCAGCAGACGCCGGTCGGTAACGAGAACTAATCCTTTTGAGAAATGTAATTTCGCATCGAGGTCAACCTCCACGCTGCTTAAAACGTTTTCCCCTGGTGCAAGCTGTTTCGCAACATCATTTTGCCAGTGATCAGGCAAGAAATTAGCGGCTACTGCCAGCGAAGACGGACTGGCAAATTGTTGTGTTGTCATGGTTTGCGCCCGAAACGGGCTTTAATTCGGCAAAGATTCGGTATGGGTAAAGCGTGTGGCTATTGTTTTTATGCCAAGCAGCAAACGCTCTACAGAGCGCTAGAACGTTTTTGGGCAGCGTTTGGATGACACGAAATGTGTTTTGGTGAAAATATTGCGGCTAAGTAAAAGCCGCAACTGGATCAGATCAGCGCGTGATGTGCGCTGCGATTGGCGGCCTTTCGCTAACGTAGTGACACCTCAGGCATACAAGGATAAGTCGCCGGTGTGGGAGTAGCGCCAGGTGACCAACGTATTTACATGACGAAAAAGAACGACATCAAATTCCTGCGCATCAATTATCTGGCGGGACCAAACATCTGGACCTATCGTCCCGTGATCGAGGCCTGGCTCGACATCGGCGAACTGGAAGACTATCCCTCGAATCTGCTCCCCGGGTTCACGACGCGCCTGACCACCTGGCTGCCGGGCCTGGTCGAGCACCACTGCGGCGTCGGCTACCACGGCGGCTTCATCGAGCGCCTGAACGAAGGCACCTGGGCCGGCCACATCCTCGAACACGTCGTGCTCGAAGTGCAGAGCCTGGCCGGCATGAAGACCGGCTTCGGCAAGACCCGCTCCACCGGCGAACATGGCGTCTACAAGATGGCCTTCCGCACGCGCGACAACGTCGTCGGCCGCGCCGCGCTCGACGTCAGCCATCGCCTGCTGATGGCCGCCATCAACGACGAGCCGTTCGATCTGCCCACCGCCATTGCGCGCCTGACCGACATGGTCGACCGCCTGTGCCTGGGCCCGTCGACCGCGCACATCGTGGACGCCGCCACCGACCGCCGCATCCCGTCGATCCGCCTGACCGACGGCAATCTGGTGCAACTGGGTTACGGCGCCGCGCAGCGCCGCATCTGGACCGCCGAGACCGACCGCACCAGCGCGATTGCCGAAGGCATCGCCAGCGACAAGGACATGACCAAGAACCTGCTCGCCTCGTGCGGCGTCCCAGTGCCCGAAGGCGCCATCGCGCGCAGCGCCGACGCGGCCTGGGAAGAAGCGGCCGACATCGGCCTGCCCGTGGTCGTCAAGCCGATCGACGCCAATCACGGCCGCGGCGTGTCGCTGAACCTGAATACCGAAGCCGAAGTGCGCGCCGCTTACGTGATCGCATCCGAAGAAGGCGACAGCCGCTCGGTGCTGGTCGAACGCTTCATCACGGGCAGCGAACACCGCCTGCTGGTCGTCGGCCGCAAGGTCGTCGCCGTCGCGCGCGGCGAATCGCTGTGGGTGACGGGCGACGGCCGCCAGAACGTGGCCGAGCTGTGCGACAGCCAGATCAATATCGACCCGCGCCGCGGCGAAAGCGAAGAATTCCCGCTCAGCCCCGTCGAGCCGCGCAAGAGTGAAGAAAACCAGTTGCAGCTCAAGCGCCAGGGCCTCACGCCCGACACGGTGCCGCCTGCCGGCCAGAAGGTGCTGATCCAGATGAACGGCAACGTCGCCGACGACGTCACCGACCAGCTCCACCCGGAGGTCGCGCATGCCGCAGCGCTGGCCGCGCGCATTGTCGGCCTGGACATCGCCGGCATCGACCTGGTGTGCGAAGACATCAGCCGCCCGCTGGCGGAGCAGCGCGGCGCGATCATTGAAGTCAATGCCAGCCCGGGCCTGCTGGCCCACACCAAGCCGGCCAGCGGCACCGCCCGCAACGTCGGCAAGGACATCATCGAGCACCTGTTCGCGCCAAACGACACAGCGCGCATCCCGGTGGTGGGCGTCACCGGCTCTCTCGGCTGCAGCCTGATCACGCGCCTGATCGGCTGCCTGGTCAACATCACCGGCAAAGAGGTCGGCGTGGCCAACGGCGAAGGCCTGTACCTGAATGCGCGCGTGATCTCGAACCGCGACAGTACGGGCGTCGAAGCCGGCCAGCGCATCCTGATCAACCGTAACGTGCAGACGGCGGTGTTCGAATCGAACGCCCGCTCGATCCTGCAGGACGGCTTGCCGTACGACCGCTGCACCGTGGGCGTCGTGACCGACATGGCGGGTCTGGCCGACCTGGCAGAATTCCATATCCACGACGACGACGCCCTGCGCAACGTGATCCGCACCCAGGTCGACGTGATCCTGCCGGACGGCGTGGCCGTGCTCAACGCCGCCAACGAGCAGGTCGCGGCGCTGGCCGAATTGTGCGATGGCGGCGTGATCTTCTACGCCTTCGACGAACATCATGCGGTGCTGGCGGCGCACCGCGCGGCCGGCGAGCGCATCGTGTTCGTCCGTGACGGTCGCATCATGCTGGCCGAAGGCGACACCGAGACGCGCCTGAACACGCTGGACACGATGAAGCTGTCCACCGTGAAGTACCCCGAAAACGTGCTGGCGGCAGTGGCGGCGGCGTGGGCGCTTGGCGTGCCGAGCGACCTGCTGTGCGGCGGCCTGCGCGCCTTCGACGCGACACCAAAACAAACGACACATTGAATGACACTGCCCGGCAATCTGCCGGGCCTGGCGCCCGCCCCCGCGCATGTGCGCGCGGCGCGCGGCCCGCGAAAGGAATGACGGTTTATGGAAGTATCTCGCGTACGGGCCCTGCGTGGCCCCAATCTCTGGAGCCACCACACCTCGGTCGAGGCGATCGTGACGTGCACGCCTGAGGAAGAATCGATCGGCGAACTGCCCGGTTTCGAATCGCGCCTGCGCGTGCGCTTCCCGCAGATCGGCGGCCTGCAGCCGTTCGGCCACTATGAAACGATCCCGCTGGCCCACGTGCTCGAACTGGTCGCGCTGCACCTGCAGGCCGAAGCCGGCTGCCCGGTAACGTTCAGCCGCACCACCGCCACGCTGGAAACCGGCACCTACCAGGTGGTCGTCGAATACAGCGAAGAAGACGTCGGCCGCCAGGCCCTCGAACTGGCGCAGCAGCTGATCGAAGCCGCCCGCAACGACACCCCGTTCGACGTGCCCGCCGCGCTGGCGCAACTGCGCGCGACCGACGAAGACGTGCGCCTGGGCCCATCGACCGGGTCGATCGTGCAGGCCGCCGTGGCCCGCAATATCCCGTTCCGCCGCCTGACCGAAGGCAGCATGGTCATGTTCGGGTGGGGCAGCCGCGCGCGCCGCATCCAGGCCGCCGAGATCGACGCCACCGGCGCGATTGCCGAATCAATCGCGCAAGACAAGGAACTGACCAAGAAGCTGCTCGACGCGGCCGGTGTGCCGGTGCCGCAGGGCCGTGGCGTCTCCGACCCTGATGACGCGTGGGCCGCCGCGATGGAAATCGGCCTGCCGGTCGTGATCAAGCCAAAGGACGGCAACCAGGGCAAGGGCGTGACGGTCAACGTCACCACCCGCGAACAACTGGACGCCGGCTTCAAGGCCGCCAGCGAATTCCGCGACGACATCCTGGTCGAACGCTACCTGCCGGGCCATGACTACCGCCTGCTGGTGGTGGGCGACAAGCTCGTTGCCGCCGCGCGCCGCGAACCGCCGCAGGTGGTGGGCGACGGCGAGCGCAGCGTGCGCGAACTGGTCGAACAGGTCAATCTGGACCCGCGCCGCGGCGATGGCCACGGCACGTCGCTGACCAAGATCCGCTTCGACGACATCGCCATCGGCACGCTGGCCCAGAACGGCTTGACGCCGGACTCGGTGCCGGCCATCGGCCAGCGCGTTGTCCTGCGCAATAACGCGAACCTGTCCACCGGCGGCTCGGCCACCGACGTCACCGACGACGTGCACCCCGAAGTCGCAGCGCGCGCCGTCGCTGCTGCCCACATGATCGGCCTGGATATCTGCGGCGTCGACCTGGTCTGCGACAGCGTCCTCAAACCGATTGAAGACCAGAACGGCGGCATCGTCGAAGTCAACGCCGCACCGGGCCTGCGCATGCACCTGGCGCCATCGTTCGGCAAACCGCGCCCGATCGGCGAAGCCATCGTCGACACGCTGTTCAAGGACGGCGACGATGGCCGCATCCCGATCGTGGCCGTCACCGGCACGAACGGCAAGACGACCACCGTGCGCCTGATCGCACACCTGCTCACCGCTTCCGGCCTGCGCACCGGCATGACCAACACCGACGGCGTCTACATCGAAGGCCGCCGCATCGAAAGCGGCGACTGCAGCGGCCCGCGCAGCGCGCGCAACGTGCTGCTGCACCCTGACGTCGACGCCGCCGTGTTCGAAACCGCGCGCGGCGGCCTGCTGCGCGAAGGCCTGGCCTACGACAAGTGCCAGGTCGCCGTGGTGACCAATATCGGCTCGGGCGACCACCTCGGCCTGAACTACATCACCACGCTCGAAGACCTGGCGGTGCTCAAGCGTGTGATCGTGCAGAACGTGGCCGTCGGCGGCATGGCGGTGCTCAACGCCGCCGATCCGACCGTGGCCGCGATGGCCGAAAGGACACGCGGCGACGTCACCTTCTTTGCGCAGGACGTGGGCAATCCGGTCATGGCGATGCACCGCGCCCAGGGCCGCCGTGTCGTCTTCGTCGAAGAAGGCTATCTGGTGGCAGCGCAGGAGTCGTTCGTCGAACGCATCGACCTGAAGGAAGTGCCGATCACGCGCGGTGGCGTGGTGGGCTTCCAGGTCGAAAACGTGATGGCGTCGGTGGCCGCCGCGTGGGGCGTGGGGACATCGTGGGATGCGATCCGCCTGGGCCTGAAAACCTTTGTCGGCGAGAGCGACAATGCGCCGGGGCGCTTCAACGTGTTCGATTACAAGGGCGCGACCGTGATCGCCGACTACGGCCACAACCCGGATGCGATCGCTGCGCTTGTCAATGCGGTCGAGAGCATGCCTGCCAAGCGCCGCTCGGTGGTGATCAGCGGCGCCGGCGACCGGCGCGACCAGGACATCACGCAGCAGACCGAAATCCTGGGCGCGGCGTTCGACGACGTGCTGTTGTATCAGGACCAGTGCCAGCGTGGCCGCGCCGATGGCGAAGTCATCGCGCTGCTGCGCGCGGGGCTGAGCAACGCGACGCGCACGGGCCACGTCGAAGAAATCAATGGCGAGTTCGTGGCGATTGATCGGGCGCTCTCGCGCTTGGGCGATGGGGACTTGTGCCTGATCCTGATCGATCAGGTTGACGAAGCGCTGGCGCATATTACGGCGCGGGTCAAGGCAGCGAGCTGAGTATCGTTGCTGTGTTACCGGGGGCGGGCGACGACGCGGTATGCTGCGTCGATGAATAGCCCGTCCCCGTCATCTCTCCCTGCCCTGCCCAGGGCCAGTGCCTGGCCGCTGCTGCGGGCATTGTTCAAGCAGCCCGCGCGGGTGTCAGCGGGATTGATCCAGGCCAGCTACCGGCTGGACCGGCTCGATATCGATCACGTGCGGCGCTACAGCAACGCATTCGGCTACCCACCCGGCGCAGTGCCGCTGACCTACCTCTACCTGCTAGCGCAGCGCGCGCAACTGGCCACAATGCTTGATCGGGCGATTCCGTTTCGGATTGTCGGGTTGATTCATGTCGCGAACTCACTGACCATGCATTGTGAGGTTCGGCTCGAAGCACCACTGACGCTGGTGACAACGCTGTCAATGCCGGAACCTCGGCCCAACGGCGCGGTCGAATGTCTGCTGGAAACGAATGCCACGGACGGCGAACAGTTGGTGTTCACATGTACCAGTCGGTATCTGATCAAACGCGGACAACGAACCAGGCGCACAGCACCGTCGCCGATCGTCGCGCCCATGGGCAAAGCCGACGAACAATGGGTCGTGCAAGCCGATGCGGGGCGACGCTATGCGGCGCTGTCGGGTGACTGGAACCCGATTCATCTGTGGGCATGGAGCGCGCGACTGATGGGAATGAAGCAGCCCATCATTCACGGCATGCACACCGTTGCCATGGCCTGCTCATTGCGCCAGCGGTCGACAGGCCAGGTGCCGGTGACAATCGATTGTCATTTTCTTAGCACTGTTCCGCTCCGATCGATGGTCTCGCTGTCGCTGTCGGAGGCTAGCGACCCGGCGGCATTTGCTGTCATCTGCAGGCAGCGGGTCGCGGTAGAAGGAACCATGGGTTTTATCTAGCACTTGGCACATTTCCAGACCAGTGCCAGATGGCGCATCAGAACTCGACGCAATATCACGAGAAGGTGATAATTGACTCCGAAGTACAAGGGCCATCGGCTCAGAGTGCCATTCAGTTTGCGGACTGTAGGGTGGGCGGCTATACCGCCCACGCGTTCAAACTAAGCTGATTTCGCGGCGCACTAAGGTTCAACGAACGCGTGGATGGGGAATCCATCTAACAGTACGGTGCGTAACTGATCTGCACAGAAGACCATAAGTTGAATCAATGAAAACGAGTCAGCCACGGTCCACGCGCAGGCCAAGTACGTCGGTCCGCAAAAAATAGGAGATGCAAATGGGAAGAACTCTGAACGAAGTCATCGACAAACTGCCACCGGATCGGCAAGCCCGCATTGCTTCACTTGCCGAGAAGAAAATGGATGAGATGATTGCCCATGCCACAACGCTGACCGACTTTCGCAAAGCTGTTGGCAAGACCCAGGTGGAAGTGGCGAAAGAACTGGGAATAAAACAAAACGCTGTATCACAACTTGAACAACGTTCCGATACCTACGTCTCAACCTTGCGTCGTTTCTTGCAATCTCTCGGTTTGACGTTGGAGCTTTCCGTCGTTTCTAAAAATGGTACGCGGATTAACCTTCCGAACTTCCATCCATGGGAAGAGGCAGATCCGGATGTATCTGCTGCAAGGCCGGATAACGTTGCTATGGCATCTCCCGTGATGTCTGGGGATTCAACCATCAAACAGCCTCGTAAAGCGTCTACTGAAAAACAGACACGCTCAATATCGAAACTGCCGTCATCTGACCAAAAAGCTCCCACGCTCAAGAAACAGCGCGCGCGGATTTGAGCGCTCTGTCCTTCCCATGACAAGTAGTGCAAAATCACTCGGATGCAATAAGCAGTGCGTCATATTGAATCCTTCGATTCAATCGATGATGACCAAGTCAAGACGCGTAGACAGACCAGCGCCCGCTCTAGCTGCTGATTAGACGTGATGCTCCCCGTTCTTTGACGGAGCAGCAACCCTTAGCACATGCGAGAAGGCTTAGCACATGCGTTGCAGTCCTTGCCGCGCGCGCAACATCAATCGCGGTAAAATACGCAGCTCTGGCCAGCCTCTGCCTCGCCGTACCCAATCCGAAGAAATGACCACCGTTCCCACTGAAATCAACGCCGCAGCCGTCAAGAACAGCGCGACCGACAAGCACACCCCGATGATGCAGCAATACCTGCGCATCAAGGCCGACTACCCCGACATGCTGGTGTTCTACCGCATGGGCGACTTCTACGAACTGTTCTTCGACGACGCCGAAAAAGCCTCGCGCGTGCTGGGCATCACGCTGACCGCGCGCGGCAAGTCCGAGGGCAATCCGATCAAGATGGCGGGTGTGCCGTTCCACTCGCTCGATGGCTATCTGGCCAAGCTGGTGAAACTGGGCGAATCATGCGCGATCTGCGAGCAGATTGGCGACCCTGCGCTGTCCAAAGGCCCGGTCGAACGCAAGGTCATGCGCGTGGTCACGCCCGGTACGTTGACCGATTCCGACCTGCTACCCGAAAAAGCCGAGCGTCCGCTCCTGGCCCTGTGCCTGCAAACACAGCGCAAGACCGTCACTGCGGGTCTGGCCTGGCTGTCGCTGGCCAGCGGCAATCTGCGCCTGATGGAATTTTCAGGTGACGCGCGCTCCATCGAAGCGCGTCTGGCGCATGAACTCGAGCGCATCGCGCCGGCCGAAATCCTGCGCGCCGATTGCGGCGACATGTTCGACGACGGCGCATCCACCGTGCACACCCAGCGCGTGCCGGAATGGCACTTCGACGTGGTCAAGGGCCACGGCGCGCTGCTCGAACAACTGAAGGTTGCCACGCTCACCGGCTTTGGCGCCGATGGCCTGGGCGCCGCGTTCGGCGCGGCCGGCGCGCTGCTGCGCTATGCCCAGTCCACGCAAGGCCGCGGGCTGCAGCATGTGCGCGGCCTGGCGTGCGAAAACGAGAACGAATACATCGGCCTCGACGCCGCCACGCGCCGCAATCTGGAGCTGACCGAAACCATTCGCGGGCAAGAGTCGCCGACCTTGTTTTCGCTGCTCGACGGCTGCCGCACGGCGATGGGTTCACGCATGCTGCGCCACTGGCTGCACCACGCGCGCCGCGACCAGTCGATCGCGCGCAGCCGTCACCAGTCGATCGCTGCGCTGCTGCAGGCGGACGCCATCGACAATCTGTCGCCGACGCTGGCGCAGGTGCCGGACATCGAGCGCATCACCACGCGTGTGGCCCTGCTCAGTGCGCGGCCGCGCGACCTGGCGAGCCTGCGCGATGGACTCAAGGCCTTGCCGATGCTGCGCGAGCTGGTGGCGCGCTGCTTCGTGCCGGGCGATACGTCGCTGCTGCGCGAGCTGCATGACGACCTGGCCACGCCCGCCGACTGCCTCGACCTGCTCGTGCGCGCCGTGCTCGAAGAGCCGAGCGCGATGATCCGCGATGGCGGCGTGTTCGCGCGCGGCTACGACGCCGAACTCGATGAGCTGCAGGCGCTGTCCGAAAATGCCGGCCAGTTCCTCGTCGATCTCGAAACACGCGAGCGCGCCCGCACCGGCATCGCCAACCTGCGCGTCGAGTACAACCGCGTGCACGGCTTCTACATCGAAGTCACCAACGGTCAGGCGACCAAGGTGCCGGACGATTACCGCCGCCGCCAGACGCTGAAGAACTGCGAACGCTACATCACGCCCGAACTCAAGGCCTACGAAGACAAGGCGCTGTCGGCGCAAGACCGCGCGCTGGCGCGCGAGAAAATCCTGTACGACGACTTGCTGGCCCAGCTCGCGCCGCACATCGGCGTCCTGCAGACGATCGCGCGCGCGATTGCGCAGGTCGACGTGCTGGTGGCGCTGGCCAGCCACGCGCTGCGCCACGGCTGGTGCGCGCCGCAGCTGGTCGATGCGCCCTGCCTGAACATCGTCGAAGGCCGCCATCCGGTAGTAGAGAATCAGATCGAGCGCTTCATCGCCAACGATTGCCGCTTCTCCAACGAGCGCCGCCTGCTCCTGATCACCGGTCCGAACATGGGCGGTAAGTCGACCTTCATGCGCCAGGTGGCGCTGATCACGCTGCTGGCCTATGTCGGCAGTTATGTGCCGGCCGCTGAAGCGACGCTGGGCCCGATCGACCGCATCTTCACGCGCATCGGCGCCAGCGACGACCTGGCCAACGGGCGCTCGACCTTCATGGTCGAGATGACTGAATCGGCCGCGATTCTCAACGGCGCCACCGAGCATTCGCTGGTGCTGATGGATGAAGTCGGGCGCGGCACGTCGACCTTCGATGGCCTGGCGCTGGCGTGGGCCATCGCGCGCCACCTGATCGACACGAGCCGCAGCTTCACGCTGTTCGCGACGCATTATTTCGAGCTGACCCAGTTGCCGGAGTCGTACCCGAGCGCGTACAACGTGCACCTGTCGGCGGTTGAGCATAAGGACAGCATCGTGTTCCTGCACGCGGTGCAGGATGGCCCGGCGTCGCAAAGCTACGGCTTGCAGGTGGCGCAACTGGCCGGCGTGCCGCAGCCGGTGATCAAGGCCGCGCGCAAGCACCTGGCGCGCCTGGAAGCGCAGGCCGCAGGTGGTACGCCGCAGCGCGACCTGTTCGCCGCGCCCCTGCCCGAGCACGATCTCGACGACACCCCGGCGCCAGTCGTGGCCGAGGTCCAGGATGACGGCTTGCGCGATGCACTGGACGCCATCGATCCGGACGCGTTGACGCCGCGCGAAGCGCTCGAGCGGCTGTACGAGCTGAAACGGCTGGCTGCCTGATGTCGATCCCGCGTCCGGTCATTGCCTGCGCCGCACTGCTGGCCACTGCGCTTGCTTGCGCGCCGCTGGTCGGCCATGCAAAGGACAAGGACAAGGAAGCGCGCCCCACGCACCGCTTCGCCGTGGTCGGCAACGACGCGCGCGCCGACAGTGACGCGCGCCTGAAGCAGGCGCTGGCCGATTCGTCCGAAAAATCGGTGTCGTTCGTGGTCCTCACGGGCATCAAGGGCGAGAACGAAAGCTGCGGCGACAAGCTGTACCTGCAGCGGCGCGACCTGTTCGAGCACGCGAAGCGGCCCGTGATCGTGTCGCTGTCCGGCAGCGACTGGACCGGCTGCCGCAACTCGGCCAAGCGCACCAATGCGATCGAACGCCTGAACCGCTTGCGCGAACTGCTCTACGGCGAGCCCGAATCGCTTGGCGCAACCAAGATCCACCTGACGCAGCTCTCAGCCAGTCCGCGTTTTCGCAGCTATGCCGAAAACGCACACTGGAAGGTGGACAAGGTGCTGTACGCCACCATCAATCTGCCAGCTGCGAATAACCATTTCCTGCCGGCGGCGGGCCGCAACAGCGAATACGAAGACCGCGCGGTGGCCAACCGCTTCTGGCTGAACCGCCTGTTCGCGATGGCGCGCAGCGACAAGGCACAGGCGCTGGTGCTGTTCTCGGAAGGCGCCGTGCGCCCGTTCCATCTCGATCAGCCGGCGGGCCTGCGCGGCTTGCTGCGGCGTGCGCCGGTCGAGCGCGACGGATTCGAGGCGGCGCGGCGTCAGATTCAGGCGCAGGCCGTCAAGTTCGATGGGAAGGTGCTGCTGGTCGACAGTGACGCGCCGGGTGGCCACAAGCCGCAGATCGCATGGAAAGGCAATCTGGGACAGCTGTCAGTGGGAACCAGGGCGGTCGAGGTGAATGTAATGCTGGGGAAAGATGCGGCGTTCACGGTGGTGGACGCGAAGCAGTAGAACAGGAGCTCAATACAGCGCGGCCACCGCGTGATGCGGTGGCCGCGCACCAACCGGATTACTGCAGCGGCTGGGTACGGAAGTGATCGCCATCATCGCTGTCATCGATCTCGTGATGATGACCGCCAGCGCCGTGCACGTGACCGTGCTGGATTTCTTCGGCGGTTGCAGCGCGCACGTCGACAACGGACAGGTCGAAACGCAGTGCCATGCCGGCCAGTGGATGGTTGCCATCCAGCACGACCTTGTCGTCAGCGATTTCGGTCACGGTGAAAATCACCGGCTCGTCGTCGCCGTTTTCGGCCACGCCTTCGAACTGCATGCCGACTTCGATCGGTTCCGGCAGGCGCGAACGCTCTTCAACCTTGACCAGCTCTGGCTCGTAGTCGCCGAACGCGTCGTCTGGTTCCACCTGGATCGTCGAGGCGTAGCCGGTTTCTTTGCCGTCCAGCTCTTCTTCGATCTTCGGCAGGGTATTCTCGTAGCCGCCGTGCAGGTACACCATCGGCTGGGAGCCCTCCTCGATCAGATTGTTCTGGGCATCCGACAGTTTGTAATTAACCGTCACGACTGTGTCTTTAGCAATCTTCATCGTCCATCCTTTCATTGTGAGCTGCGGATTATACTCTCGATGGGTCTAGGCCCCGCTTCGGCTGGTTATAATGTCGCATGAAAAAATTACCGCTTTTGGGGAATCTTTCCCCCGCAGAATTCCTGCGCGATTACTGGCACAAGAAACCGCTGCTGATCCGTGGCGCCATCCCCGGCTTCAAGCCACTGCTCAAGTTCGAGAAGCTGGCCGAGCTGGCCGCGCTGAACCACGTCGAATCACGCCTGGTCTCGATGCGCGACGGCGAGTGGGACATGCAGCACGGCCCCCTCACCGAATTGCCGGCCCGCACCGAGCCGAACTGGACGATGCTGGTCCAGGGCGTGAACCTGCATGACGAGCGCGCCGACGAGCTGCTGCGCCAGTTCCGCTTCGTGCCGGACGCCCGCCTGGACGACCTGATGGTGAGCTTCGCCACCGATGGCGCCGGCGTCGGCCCCCATTACGACTCGTACGACGTGTTCCTGCTGCAGGCGCACGGCAAGCGCCGCTGGCGCATCGGCGCGCAGCAGGACCTGACGATCATCGAAGGCTTGCCGCTCAAGATCCTGGCCAATTTCGAGGCCGAAGAAGAGTTCGTGCTCGAGCCAGGTGACATGCTGTACCTGCCGCCACAGTACGCGCACGACGGCATCGCCGAAGGCGAATGCATGACCTATTCAATCGGTTTCCGTTCGCCGTCGTTCCAGGAACTGGGCGAATCGTTCCTGCAATTCATGGCCGATTCGATCGACCTGCCGGGCCGCTACGCCGATCCCGAATTGCAAGAAGCAAAGAACCCGGCCGAGATCCCGAAGCACATGCTCGCCACCGTTACCGAAGAACTCAACAAGGTGCGTTGGGACGAAGAAGACGTCACCATCTTCCTCGGCGAGCACATGTCCGAGCCGAAGCACAATGTGTTCTTCACGCCGCCTGCCAAGCCGCTGACTTTCGGCCGCTTCATGGAAACGGCGGCCAAGCGCGGCATCAAGCTCTCGAGCAAGACGCTGATGCTGTACCGCGGCAAGAACGTGTTCATCAATGGTGAATCGCTGGCCGCTGGCCGCGCCGACAAGGTGGTGCTGGACGTGCTGGCCAACGACCGCCGCATCGACGGCGCCACGCTCGGCAAGGCCACCGACGACGTCACCGAATCCCTGTACGCCTGGTACCAGGACGGCTGGGTCGAGCTGGGCTGACCATGGATGCGCGCGCCATCCCGTTCGACACCCGGCGCGACTGCGAGGCGCAGTTTCTCGCCGTCGTGGCGGCGGCGCAGCACAGTCTGCGCCTGTTCGATCCGGATGGGGCGGTATTTGCGCTGGGCACCGTCCAGGTGGATGCCGCGCTGCGCGCCTTCATGCAACGGGGCGGCACCTTGCGTCTGGCCCTGCACGAGCCGGGCCACATCGAGCGCCACTGTCCGCGCTTTTTGCGTCTGCTGCGTGACTACGGCCACGCCTGCGAATGCCGTCAGAGTCCGAAGAACCTGCGCCAGCTGACCGACTCGTTCTGCATCGCCGATGATCAGCACGTGGTACGCCGCTTTCACAGCGACCACATGCGCGGCGAAGCCAGCTTCGACGATCCGCGCGCCGTCGATGTTCCCCACCATCGGTTCGAAGCGATCTGGGAAGCTTCCCGACCAACGCTGCATCCAACCACCACCGGCTTGTAAGCCAGCAAGAAAAGCACGATTAGTTGCCCAAGGGTTAATTCCTAGGTGTTTCGCTATTTGCGTAGCATCTTGTAACAATATGAAGCTTATCAAAGCGGAAAATTCTTACACCAGAGCATGTGTTAGCTATTGCGAAACTGTAAAATTGTCTATAATATCAATCAGGAAGGTTCCGTTGCGCCCGTGGCAGTCTTGCTATTTGTGAAGGCACGAGAATTCCATCGAGAAATAATTACCGGTAATTATTATTCGTATCAAGTAGTTCTACTTTTGTAAATACTAAGGAAAAAACCATGAAAAAATCCCTGCTGATCGCTTCCCTGTTCGCTGTTACCCTGGCTGCTTGCGCTAAGAAAGAAGAAGCACCAGTCGCACCAGTGACCGAAACCCCAGCTGCTGTCGTCGCTCCTGCTGACGCAACCATGCCAGCTGCTGACGCAACCGCTCCAGCTGCTGCTGCTGCTGACGCTGCTGCAACCGACGCAGCTGCTGCTGCTTCGACCGCAACCGACGCTGCTGCCGCTGCTCAGACCTCGGCTACCCAAGCTGCTGACGCTGCTGCTACCACCAAGTAATTCGTTACTCGGTATGAAGAAACCGGCCTGCGGGCCGGTTTTTTTACGCCTGTCGCTTTCGTAGGGTGGACGGCTATGCCGTCCACGCGTTCGAATCAACCAAATCTGGTGGTACATCAACGTTCGTTGAACGCGTGGGCGGGATACCCGCCCACCCTACGCCGGGGCAGTTAGCCGGTTTTTTGGTGAACGAACAACCCGCACGCGCATAAAAAAACCGGCCACTTAGCCGGTTTCTTGTTGCTGCAGCGAGGGTTACTTCAGCTCGTTGTTCAGCAGCGTCAGGATCTTGGTCGTCGTCGGCGACGTTTCCGCTTTGCCGTCGTTGGTCTGCACCGACACTTCACTCACGTTCGCACCCTGTGCAGCCTTGACCAGAACTCGGTAGCGCTGGGCTTCCTTGGCGGCGTCTTCCGACTTGCCGAACGTGAACAGGCGCTTGAAGAAGCCATCCTTGGTCTCGATGGCATCCTGATCGACGTAGCGCACGAAGTAGATGCCCTGCACGCGGTCGCGGTCTTCGACAGTGAAGCCGACGCGATCCAGTGCCAGGCCAACACGGCGCCATGCTCGGTCGAAGCCTTCATCGACCTCGACCTTGTCACCCACCAGCTTGGCGTGCTGCGGCGCTAGTGGCGCGTTGGCGACCATGGCTTCCGCCGGCGCGACTTCTTTCGCGCCCGTCAGCAGAGCGACGATGCGGCTCAGGTATTGCGACTCCAGGCCCGGATCGTTGGGACGCACGGTCCAGGTCGTGGTTTCGCTTTGCGGGCCGGTCAGGACTTCTTCGGCGCCGCGGTGGCTGACCCAGATTTCGGTCGAGCCGTCAGGCAGGCGCTCGAGGCGTGTGCGGTACTTGTCACGCTCGCCGGTCGAGTAGGCGCTGTCGAATACACGGCCGATGGCGCGGCGCACGAAGTCTTGCGGGATCTTCGAACGGTTCTCGACCCAGGCGGTTTCCATGGTGCCGGTGGTGGCCGACTCGGTCTCGAGTGCAAAGCCCTGCTCTTCCCAGAACTGGCGCAGTTGCGGCCACAGCTGTTCAGGCGTTTGCTTGACCACCAGCCAGCGCTGGTCGCCGTTGCGCTGGACGCTGACGGCGTCGGTCGAGATCGGGCCGATCGGCTGGCCGGATGCCGAAACACCGGCCACCGCAGGCACGCCGCCGGCAGCTGCCGCAGCCTGGCCTTGCTGGAATTCAGACGCCGTCGCGACGCCACGGCCATCCGGGATCGCGTAGCGGTTGTCGCGCTGCAGCTTGGTCAGGTCGGGCGGCACGTCCAGCGGTGCGGCCTTCTTGGCGCCCTTGTAGTCGACTTTGTCGCCACCGAAAATCGTGGTGCAGGCTGCCAGGCTGAACGCGAGGACCGTGAGCGAGAGCACACGGGCGGCGGCAGGAGCGTTGATCAGGGATGCGCCGTTTGAATTCTTAGTCTTGCGAATAGTCATGTCGTTCGATATCAGGTCAGTAACCCGAACCCTTGCGGGTTCAGGATGGGGAATGAACGCCGGCTTCCACCAGGGCGGCACGTACGATCTCGTGGTATTGGGAGGACAGCGGCGCGAGCGGCAGGCGCAGGCCCGCCGGCATCTTGCCCATCTCGGCCAGCGCCCATTTGACGGGCACCGGATTCGGTTCGACGAACAGCCTGGCGTGCAGGCCGAGCACGCGGTTGTTGATCTCGAGCGCGCGCGTGATGTCGCCGCTCATTGCAGCCACGCACAGCTCGTGCATCGCGCGCGGCGCCACGTTGGCGGTCACCGAAATATTGCCGGCGCCGCCGCAGAACATCAGCGCCATCGCGGTCGGATCGTCGCCCGAGTACACGGCAAATGATTTGTCGACCATGCTCAAGAGTTCGATGCCGCGCCCGATATTGCCGGTGGCGTCCTTGATGCCGACGATGTTCTCGATCGGCGCCAGGCGCGCGACGGTCTCGTTGGCCATGTCGGCCACGGTACGGCCCGGCACGTTGTACAGGATGATCGGCAGGTCGACGGCTTCGGCAATCGTGCGGAAGTGGCGGTACATGCCCTCTTGCGTCGGCCGGTTGTAGTACGGCACGACTTGCAGGGACGCATCCGCGCCGACGCTCTTCGCGTGACGGGTCAGCGCGATGGCTTCCACGGTCGAATTGCCGCCAGTGCCGGCGATGACAGGGATGCGGCCAGCAACGTGGTCGACGGCCAGCTTGACGAGTTCGCAATGCTCTTCCGGCGACAAGGTCGCCGATTCGCCGGTCGTGCCCACGATGACGATCGCGTCGGTACCTTCGGCGATGTGCCAGTCGATCAGCGAGCGCAGGGAATCGCGATCGACGGTGCCATCTTCGAACATCGGGGTGACGATTGCTACGATACTGCCCTTAATCATAATCTTTGGACCGTGCCATTCATTTAAAAATCTGATTGTAGCGGATAGCCCGCCCCTATGGTTCATTCCCGACCACAATATGGTCGAGCCAGGCCTCGGTTTTGCGGTACGCATGACCGGCGGCGCACAGGCGCTGCACCTGCGCCGGATGGGGCCGCTCAACGTGGCCGTCCTCGTACGCCAGCACCTGCAGGCCGCCATCCTGGGCCAGCGCCAGCAGTTCGCCGGGCGCGAGCAGGAACGCCGGATTCGACGGTTTGCCATACACCTCGTTCCCTTGCGCGAAGGTTTCGTAGATCAGGATACCGTCGGGCCGCAGGCTGGCCGTGATCTGTGCGAACAGCGGCCGGTGCAGGTAATTGGTAACGACGATGACGGCAAAGCGCCCGGCCTCGAATGGCCAGCTTGCGCCATCGGCTTCCAGATCGCAGGCCAGTGTCGTCACGCCCTCGCCTGCGCTGGCGGCCAGCGCGGCCGGATTGCGATCAACGGCCAGCACCTGTAGACCTTGCGCCGCGAGCAGGCGCGTGTGGCGCCCGTTGCCGCACGCCAGATCGAGCGCTTCGCCCGGCCGCGCCAGGGGCGCAAAGCGCGCTACCCAGGGCGACGCGGGCAAGGCCGCCATGTGTGTGCCAGTGGTCATCGGCTCAGAGCAGGAAGAACGTGAATGGCGTGGCTGCCAGCTGCACCAGGTAGCCACCCAGCGCCATTACCGGCGTGAGCCAGTAGCCGACGACCCGGAGCATGACCAGCGCCAGCACAATAAAGAAGCCGTAGGGCTCGATGCGGGCGAACGCATACGCGGCGCGGTGCGGCAGCATCGCCGTGACGACCCGGCCACCATCGAGCGGCGGGATCGGCAGCAGGTTGAACGCCATGATCAGCAGGTTGGTGACGATGCCGGCCTGCGCCACTTTGTGCGGGAATTCTTCGCCAACCTGGAAGAACACGAGCAGCACACCCAGGATCAGCCACAGCACGGCCATGATGAAATTGGCCAGTGGACCGGCAAGCGCCACCCACGCCATGTCGCGCTTCGGATTGCGCAGGCGGCCGAATTCCACGGGCACCGGCTTGGCGTAGCCGAACACGAAACCGCTGAACAGGAACATCACAATCGGGATCACGATCGTGCCCCAGATATCGACGTGCACCAGCGGGTTGAGGCTCATGCGCCCCTGCGAATAGGCGGTGTTGTCGCCAAAGTACTTGGCGGCGTACGCGTGGGCGGCTTCGTGCAGCGTGATTGCAAACAGGACCGGCAGCGCATACACCGCGATGGTGCGAATCGTTTCTTCCATGGGGGCTGATTCTATCAGAGCGCGGCGGGTACCTGACCGGTGGAATACTTAAGGCAACCTTGAAGGCACCAGCCCGGCTGATTACAGCCCGAACGCCGCCGGGTCGCCCCGGCCCTCGCGAATCAGCACCGGCTCGGGGCCGGTCAGGTCGATCACGGTGGTGGCTTCCAGCATGCCGGCGCCGCCATCGATGATCAGTTCGATCTGCTTTTCAAGGCGCTCGCGCACTTCATCGGGATCCGACAGCATGTGCTCGTCGCCTGGCAACTGCAGCGTGGTACCGATCAGCGGCTCGCCCAGCTCTTCGAGCAGCGCCAGCGTGATACGGTTCTCGGGCACGCGCAGGCCGATCGTCTTGCGCGACGGGTGCGACAGGCGCCGCGGCAACTCGCGCGTGGCCTCCAGGATCACCGTGTACGGGCCTGGCATCGTGGCCTTGAGCAGGCGGTATTGCGTGTTGTCCACGCGCGCATACTGCGCCACTTCGGACAGGTCGCGCACCAGCAGCGTCAGGTGGTGCTTGTCGTCAACGCCACGGATGCGGCGCAGCTTCTCGACCGCGTTCTTGTCGTCCAGCCGGCAGACGAGTGCGTACGCGGAATCGGTCGGCAGCGCGACGATGCCGCCGGCGCTGACTATCTGCGCGGCCTGCTTGATCAGGCGCGCTTGCGGGTTTTCAGGGTGAATCTGGAAAAACTGGCCCATGGATGGTGTCCTTGTTATTGGTTAGGCAGCGACTGGAGCGCGGCGATACGCTGCTCCATCGGCGGATGGGTCGAGAACAGCGCGCCCCAACCGCCGCCGCTGCCGGAAATGCCCGATGCCGACATCGCTTTCGGCAACGCACCCGGCGCGAAGCCGCCCAGGCGGGCCAGCGCGTGCTGCATCGGCACCGGGCTGCCCATCAGTTTGGCAGCGCCGGCGTCGGCGCGAAATTCGCGCTGGCGCGAGAACCAGGCCACGATGATCGAGGCGAGCAGGCCGAACAGGATTTCGCAGACCATCACGGTCGCGTAATAGCCGATGCCGGGCGCGTCACCTTCTTTGCGGAACAGCACCTTGTCGACAAAGAAGCCGACCACGCGCGCGAAGAACACGACGAAGGTATTGACGACACCCTGGATCAGCGTGAGCGTGACCATGTCGCCATTGGCGATGTGAGCGACTTCGTGGCCCAGGACGGCTTCGACTTCGTCCTGGTTCATGCTCTGCAGCAGGCCGGTAGACACAGCAACCAGCGCCGAATTCTTGAAGGCACCGGTAGCAAATGCATTCGGCTCGCCATCGTAGACGGCAACCTCGGGCATGCCGATGCCGGCGCGCTCGGCCAGGCGGCGCACGGTGTCCACCAGCCACTGCTCGGTGGAGTTGGCCGGTTGTTCGATCACGCGCGCGCCGGTCGACCATTTGGCCATCGGTTTGCTGATCAGCAGCGAGATGAACGAACCGGTAAAGCCGATGACGAGCGACATCACGGCCAGCGAAGCGAAGTCGATGCCCTGCGCCGAGACGGCGCGGCCAAGACCGAGCACGTTCATAACCAGCGACAGCACCAGGACGACAGCGAGATTGGTGGCGAGGAAAAGAACAATGCGCTTCATGGCGGACAACTCCCGAATTAGTGACAGGATGCCAATATTGGGCTTCCTGTCGGAAAATTCAAGGGCACGGCCCCGCGTGCGTGCCGTATCAGCGTTTGGCGCCCAGGAAGAAGCGCAGCATCTCCTTTGACGCCGACGGCCCCGCCGCGTCGGTGTGCGATCCTGCCGCATTGCCGCCGGCCCAGGCATGTCCTGCGCCCTGCACCACCCACTGCTCGGCCATCGCCCGGCCCGCATCATCGCGCCAGACACTGCGGCGGCAACGGCGCCCACCGTGGGCGGCATCGTCGTGGCGCACGCTCAGCGGCGTGGCGTGCAGACCGGCGTGAACACCCACATACTGTTGCAGCACGGCGTCGCCATTGGCTGGCGCCACCACATGATCGGTGCTGCCATGGAACACGATGACAGGCACCGCCTCGCGCAAGGTGCGCCCCTTGGCCGGCTTTTTCATGGCCTGCAAGCCGGTAATCATGTCGCGCCCACTACCAGCTGGTAAGCCGGAGTGCACGCCTACTGCCGCGAACAGGTCCGGATACTCGGCGCCCAGTACGGCCGCCATCGCCCCGCCCGCCGACATGCCGGCCACGAACACCTGCGCCGGATCAGCGCCGTGCTCCTTGACGATCTGCCGCGTCAGCCCGGCGATGATGCCCGGCTCGCCCGCATCGCGCGCCTGGTGGCCTGACTCGAACCAGTTCCAGCACTGCGTGCGGTTCGACGCGCTGTCCTGCTCCGGATACAGCACGAGGCAGTTGGCTTCTTCGGCCAGGCGGTTCATGCCGGTGCCGAGCGCGAAATCGTCGGGATTCTGCGTGCAGCCGTGCAGCATGACGATCAGCGGACGCGGCGTGGTCGACGGCTGCGACGGAATGTACAGCTTGTAGCGGCGGCGGCCGGCGGCGTTTGAAAAGACGCCTGCCGTGAAAGTGCCACCGGCGACGTCGTCCATGACCGCCACATCGTCATCTTGAGGCACGCCAAGGCCGACACCGACGCCGGCGGCGCGCATGGCGGCCTGACCCTTGCGCAGCTGCGCTTGCCAATCGGGCGCCGGGTTGATGTCCACAAAAGCCGTGGCGTCCTTGCTGGCGGGCGCGGTGCTCTGTCCCTGTCCCTGTCCCTGCCCCGGCATCAGGCCGGCCTGCGCCAGCGCTTGCTGGATCGTGGCGGTGGCCGAGGCCACATCCTTGTTCTGCACGAGGCGGGCAGAGGTCATCATCTTGTTTATGAATTGGTCGAGCGATTTCATAGCGTTCCAGTCTAGGTAAGGGTGCGATCTGCCAGCGCGGCGCGCACGGCAGGTGATGCAACGAATGCGCCCAGGACCTGGATCGAAGCGATCGCATTCCGGGCAAGTTCAGGTGATACGTTGTCTTCGATGACCGCCAGACCCAGCACATGGATATCCAGTTGCTGACCCTCTGCCACCAGTTGCTCGAGTTCCTGCACCGAGTAGCGGTACAGGCCCATCACATAGCGCTTGCGCACAATGGTCTGGCGGATCACGTCGGCATGCTGCGTGAGCAGATTGCGAATGGCCGTGCGCACCAGATCGGTACGGTTGGAATAGAACCCTTCCTCAACGAGCAGGTCCACCTGGGCCAGGTCGACCAGGCCGACATTGACCGTGACCTTGTCGCTGTCAGGAAGTTTCTGTTGGGGTAAAACTGCTTTCATCGTGCTCTCCATACGCTGAATATACTCCAATTGGAGTATAAAACTGCTTTTACAAGAGCTGATGGGCAAATTCTTTATAAAAACAGGAAAGCAACAGGCGTGACGCGGCCAGCCGCAGAAGCGGCTGGCCGTACAGTCAAGCGCAAGGGAGGGTTAGAACCAGTCGTGCCAGACCGGCGTCACGCCGGATGGCAATGGAGGCAGTTCGGCGAACTCGACCCGCGATTCGCCGGGGGCGTGGAAGTCGGTGCCGCGCGATGCCAGAAAACCATAACGGCGCGCGACTTCGGCGTAGGTGCCGTACTGGTCCGGCGTGTGGCTGCCGGTGACCACCTCGATGGCGGTGCCGCCCAGCTGGCGGAATTCATCGAACAGTGCACCCTGGGCCGTGTCGCTAAACCGGTAGCGCCCCGGGTGCGCGATGACGGCGATGCCGCCCGCGCCCTGGATCCAGCCCATTGCTTCGCCAAGCGTGGCCCAGCGATGCGGCACATAGCCCGGCTTGCCTTCGGTGAGGAAGCGGCGGAACACGTCGGAGGTTGTCGTGCAGACGCCGATCTCGCACAGGTAGCGCGCAAAGTGGGTGCGCGACATCAGGTCGGGATTGGCGACGTAGCGCAGCGCACCTTCATACGGTGTGGGAATGCCGGCCTGTTCGAGCTGCGCCGCCATTTCGCGGGCCCGTTTTTCCCGCCCGTTACGGGTTGCTCCCAGGCCGGCGATCAGCGCAGGGTTGTTTTCATCGACCTGCAGGCCAACGACGTGCACCGTCTCGTTGGCCCAGGTGACCGAAATCTCGACGCCCGCCACGAAACGCATGCCCAGCGCCGTGGCCGCCTGCCGCGCCGCCTTCACGCCGCTGATTTCATCATGATCGGTCAGCGCCCATACGTTCACACCGCTCTTGCCGGCGTAAGCGGCAACGTCCGCTGGCGCAAGGACGCCGTCGGAGACATTGGAGTGGCAGTGCAGGTCGACTTTCAGCATGGGATATTCAGCAGGCGGGATGGACGCTCCATTGTACGCGCATCAATCTGCCGGCGCAGCGAGGAAGTCTTCGATCATGCGCGTCAGCAATTCCGGCTGGTCGTGGTGCAGCATGTGGCCCGCCTGCGGCACCATGCGCGCCGTGACGTGCTTCAGATAGCCCATGCGGCGGTCGACCTCGGCGCGCGCCTGCTCCTTCGCGCCCATCCAGCGCCACATATCGGTGTCCTCGGCCTCGACCCACAGCACCGGTGCGGTGATGGCCGACCACGCCGCCATCATTTCGTCGACGTGGTACAGCAGCGGGCCCGTCATCTTGTGCGCCGGATCGCCCAGAATGCGCCACTGGCCATCGCGGTCCTGCTCGGACCAGTGGGCAGCGAGAAAGCTCGAACGCTCATACGACAGGCGCGGATTGGTCTTGCGCAGGCGCGCCGCCACTTCGTCGAGGCTCGCATAGCCGCGCATCTCGGGTGGCGCGCGCAATTCGTCGAGCCAGTTGGCCAGCCGTTTCGGATACTGGGCCGCCTTCGTGCCCGGCAGGCCGAAACCTTCCAGATTGATCAGCTTGCCGACGCGGTGGGGCCGCACGCCAGCGTACAGGCCGGCGATATTGCCGCCCATGCTGTGCCCGAGCAGGTTCACGGCCTGGTCCGGGGCAAACCGGTCGAGCAGCGCATCGAGGTCAGCCACGTAATCCGGGAACCAGTAGGTATCGGCGCCCGAACGGTCGCTGTGCCCGAAGCCGCGCCAGTCGGGTGCGATCACGTGCCAGTCGCCCGCCAGGGCATCGACAACGAACTGGAACGAGGCCGCCACGTCCATCCAGCCGTGCAGCATGAACAGCTTGGGCGCACCCTCGTTCCCCCAATGGCGCACGTGAAGGCGCAGGCCGCGCACGGTGACAAATTCTGAACGTGAAAGTTTCATGAGGCCTCGAAAAAAGTACGATCGTTCAGGCAATTATATCGCCGGCCCGTTGAATTCGCGCAGCGTGGCCCCATCTGCCGGTCTTCGGGCGATGGCGAAGCCGGCGCTGCCCGGGGCATGGGGCGGTAAAATAGCGCCATTCCAACCTTCTGCGAGCGCATCCATGGCCATTTACCAGCTGGGCGAACATGCACCCGAGATCGATCCGTCGGCGTTTGTCGCCGATTCGGCCACGCTGATCGGCAAGGTCACGCTGGCGGCCAACACGTCGGTGTGGTTCGGGGCCACGCTGCGGGGCGACAACGAACGCATCACCATTGGCGAAAACAGCAATGTGCAGGAAGGCACGGTGATGCATACCGATATGGGCTATCCGCTCGACATCGGCCAGGGCGTGACGATCGGCCACCAGGCCATGCTGCACGGTTGCATGGTCGGCGACGGCTCGCTGATCGGCATCGGCGCGGTGATCCTCAACGGCGCCCGCATCGGCAAGGGTTGCCTGGTCGGCGCCGGCGCGCTGGTCACCGAGAACAAGACATTTCCCGATCACTCACTGATCCTGGGTTCGCCCGCGAAAGTGGTGCGGACACTGACACAAGAAGACCTGCTGCGCCTGCAGGGCAATGCCGCGAGCTATGTCGCGCGAGGCCAGCTATTCAATACACAGCTAAAGAGAATCGGATAAAGAATGACGACACCAGACACCACGCTTGACATCACGAGCACCACCGGCGACACGCTGCAAAAATTCATCTTCGACAACGCCGCCGTGCGCGGCGAGCTGGTCGAAATTTCCGACACCTGGCGCGAGATCCAGGCCCGTCACGGCTATCCGAAAGCGGTGCGCTCGGTGCTGGGCGAAATGGTGGCCGCCTGCGCCCTGCTGTCGGCCAACCTCAAGTTCAACGGCTCGATCGTGATGCAGATTCACGGCGATGGCCCGGTGCGCCTGCTCGTCGTCGAATGCGACGCCGACCTGCGCATGCGCGCCACGGCCAAGCTGGCGCCGGACGTCGACGTCACCGACGACGCGACACTCGGCCAGCTGGTCAATGTGCAAGGCACGGGCCGCTTCGTGATCACGCTCGACCCGCTCGAAAAGATGCCGGGCCAGCAGCCTTACCAGGGCATCGTGCCGCTGGACGGCGACGACGTCGCCACCGTCATCGAAAACTACATGCTGCGCTCGGAACAGCTCGACACGCGCCTGTGGGTCGCGGCCGACGACAAGGTGGCGCGCGGCATGCTGCTGCAAAAGCTGCCACGTCACAGCGGCGCCGAAGACCAGACCAAGCAGGCATCCGAAGCGGAAGACCTGGAAACCTGGAACCGCGCTGCCGCGCTGGGCGGCACGCTCAAGCACGAAGAGCTGCTGTCGACCGACATCTCGACGCTGCTGCACCGCCTGTTCTGGGAAGAGACGATCCGCGTGTTCGATCCGATGCACCCGCAGTTCCACTGCAGCTGCAACCGCGAAAAGGTCGGCAACATGCTCAAGATGCTGGGCCAGCAGGAGGTGGAAACGGCGCTGGACGAGCTGGGCGAACTGGGCATCAACTGCGATTTCTGCGGCAAGCACTACTCGTTCGACAAGGTCGATTGCGCGCAGCTGTTTGCCGTCGATACCGCAGCCCAGACCTTGATTCCGCCGAGCGGCAGCACGCACTAAAGCAATGTCCTGAAGCGCCGTAGTCCATCAGGGCTGCGGCGCCATCCACACCAGATTCCACAGATGACCATCGAGGTCTTCGAATCCCTGGTCGACCATGAAACCGTGGTCTTCCAGCGGATGCGGAATACGGGCGCCCGCAGCGCGCGCCCGGGCGATCAGTCCTTCGAGTTCTTCGCGGCTCTCGCAACTCAGGCAAATAATCACCTCGTTGGCCTGATGCGCCGACGCCACGGGTTTATCGATCAGCGAAGCGAAGAAGGCCTCGGTCATCAGCATGGCGTGGATGCAGTCGTCGACGACGACCATGTAGGCCGTGTTGTCGCTACTGTATTGCGGCTTGAAGTGAAAGCCAAGGCCGGCAAAGAATGCCTTGGACCGGTCCAGATCGCTGACCGCAAGGTTGAAGATGACCTGATTGTTCATGATGGCTCCAGTCTGACAAACGATGGGATCACGCATCCATGCCACGCACCGTGGCGCACTTTCATCGACACACCCTCGAAGGTAGCAGCGTTGCGCGCCCCTGTATTGCCCCGATTTCAGGAATTCATGCGGACTTCGACTTTTTGCGCGAAGTGATAAGCT
This sequence comes from Massilia aurea, assembly GCF_024753205.1. Taxonomy (GTDB): domain Bacteria; phylum Pseudomonadota; class Gammaproteobacteria; order Burkholderiales; family Burkholderiaceae_D; genus Telluria; species Telluria aurea. The sequence continues at coordinate 121,405 of NZ_JANUGZ010000002.1, forward strand.
GATGTTTGTTTGATACTGTTGCATTTTCAGACAGTGGCACCAAATACATCTCACTGACTAATGGAGAAATACACATGAACATCGATATTGGCATCAACACCGAAGACCGCGCAAAAATCGTCGAATCGCTCTCGACCGTCCTGGCCGACAGCTACATGCTGTACCTGAAGACCCACAACTTCCACTGGAACGTGACCGGTCCGATGTTCCAGACCCTGCACGTGATGTTCCAGGAGCAGTACACCGAACTGTGGACCGCACTGGACGATATCGCCGAGCGTATCCGCGCACTGGGCCACTTCGCACCAGGCACCTACAAGCGTTATGTGGAACTGTCGACCATCACCGAAGAAACCGACGTGCCGTCGGCCAAAGAGATGATCCGTCAACTGGTCGAAGGCCAGGAAGCCGTGATCCGCACCGCGCGCGCTGCCGTGCGTATTGCTGACGAAATCGACGATTTCCCGACCGCCGACATGCTGTCGACCCGCATGGAAGTGCACGAGAAAAATGCATGGATGCTGCGCGCATTCCTGGAGCAAGGCGCAGGCCACGAGCAGGGCGACGCATCGTCGCAGTCGAAAGAGTAAGCATTAACGCGGCCTTTGCAGGCCGCTGTAGTCGCGCTCAATGAGTTAGCGTAGAAACGTCGTTCCAGCGAAGGCTGGAACCCAAGCACGTCGCGCAGCCGGTAACCTTAAAAGTAACTGGTCTGCATGCAAACTTGGGTTCCCGCCTTCGCGGGAACGACGTTTTTTTGTGTGCGTGGCGAAGCGTCTTACTTCCCGCCACTCATGTGCAGGTCGACGACCTTCATGATCTCGAGCGTGAGATCCATATCGAACTCCCCTGCCGTCATTGCCGCCTGCAGCGCGTCGCGCGGCATGCCCACGCTGGCAGCCAGTTCGCCCAGGGCGGGCGCTTGCGCCACTGCCTGCAGGGCTGCGGTAATCACGGCGCCATCGCCATCTTCGAACGCTTCGGCCAGGCAGTCTGCGATCGCGTCGAGCGAATCGAGGCTGGCGGGATCGATCGGGGTAGTTTCTTCGGTCATGTTGATAGGTTCAGTGTGCGGCAGCGCCGGTGGGCTTGGCGCCCGGTTTCGGCGGCGGTGGTGGTGGCGGCACGGTCATCGATTCGACCGGGATTTCATTCTTGCGCAGCACCTGCACGAAAATCTCGTTCTGCTTGATCATGCCCAGGTCGTAGCGCGCACGCTCTTCGACGGCGCCCGTACCTTCGGTCAGGTCATCGACTTCGGAATCGAGCTTGCTGTTGCGCGCGGCGAGCTGCTCGGTCTTGATGCGCGTGGTTTCAACCTGGTTCTGCATGTCGGCCACGGACAGCCAGCCGCCTTTGCCAAGCCAGAGGGGATACTGGATCAGCACGAGCAGAACGGCCAGGGCAATCGTGATCAGGCGCATGGTGAAAAACGAAGGAGATGAAAAAGCCGACGCGCGGGTGGGATGGTCCCATCCCGCGCGCCGGCCCCAGGGGATTACTTCAGGTTGTAGAACGCGTCACGGCCCGGGTAGCTGGCGATGTCGCCCAGGTCTTCCTCGATGCGCAGCAACTGGTTGTACTTGGCCATGCGGTCCGAACGCGACAGCGAACCGGTCTTGATCTGCAGCGCGTTCAGGCCCACCGCGATATCGGCGATGGTCGAATCTTCGGTTTCGCCCGAGCGGTGCGAGATCACGGCGGTGTAGCCGGCGCGCTTGGCCATCTCGATGGCGGCGAACGTTTCGGTCAGGGTGCCGATCTGGTTGATCTTGATGAGGATCGAGTTGGCGATGCCCTTCTGGATGCCCTCTTTCAGGATCTTGGTGTTGGTGACGAACAGGTCGTCGCCCACCAGCTGGACCTTCTTTCCCAGTGCGGCGGTCAGGGTAGCCCAGCCTTCCCAGTCGCCTTCGTGCATCGCGTCTTCGATCGAGATGATCGGGTACTTGTCGCACCAGGTCGCGAGCATGTTGGTGAAGTCGGCTGCCGACAGGCTCAGGCCGCCTTCGCCTTCCAGCACGTAACGGCCATCCTTGTAGAACTCGCTGGCGGCGCAATCGAGGCCCAGTGCGATATCCTGGCCGGCGACGTAGCCGGCCTGTTCGATCGCTTCCATGATCAGCTTGATGGCTTCTTCATGGTTGGCCACCGACGGGGCGAAACCGCCTTCGTCGCCGACTGCCGTGTTCAGGCCGCGCGCATGCAGGATTTTCTTGAGCGTGTGGAACACCTCGGCGCCGTAGCGGATGGCTTCCTTGAACGATGGGGCGCCGATCGGGATGATCATGAACTCCTGGATATCCAGGTTGTTGTCGGCGTGCGCGCCACCGTTGATGACGTTCATCATCGGCACCGGCATCTGCATCGCGCCCGAACCGCCGAAGTAGCGGTACAGCGGCAGGCCTGCTTCTTCAGCGGCGGCCTTGGCCACGGCCATCGACACGGCCAGCATGGCGTTGGCGCCCAGGCGGCTCTTGTTTTCGGTGCCGTCGAGATCGATCAGGGTGCGGTCCAGGAACGCTTGCTCGTTCGCGTCCAGGCCCATGATCGCTTCGGAGATCTCGGTGTTGATATTTTCGCAGGCTTGCAGCACGCCTTTGCCGAAGTAGCGCTTCGGATCGCCGTCACGCAGTTCGATCGCTTCGCGCGAGCCGGTCGATGCGCCTGACGGCACTGCCGCGCGGCCCATCACGCCCGATTCGAGCAGGACGTCGCATTCAACGGTAGGGTTACCGCGGGAATCCAGGATTTCGCGGCCGATGATATCAACGATAGCACTCATGTTTCTCAGTCTCCAGAAGGTAGGTAATCTTGGGGGGACCACCGTGCTCCGGGTCCCTCAGGGATACCCGCAACACGGTGCATCCAAACCTGAACGGTTACTTGAAGTCGAATTCCAGGAACGGCGACTTCTTGACGACGCGGTCGATCTCGACCAGGGTCGTCAGGAGCTCTTTCATGCGCGCCAGCGGCACCGCGTTCGGGCCATCCGACATCGCATTGGCCGGATCCGGGTGCGTTTCCATGAACAGGCCGGCAATGCCCGACGCCACGGCGGCGCGCGACAGCACAGGGATGTGCTCGCGCTGGCCGCCCGACGACGTGCCCTGCCCGCCCGGCAGCTGCACCGAGTGGGTCGCATCGAACACCACCGGGCAGTTCGATTCGCGCATGATGGCCAGGCCACGCATGTCCGACACCAGGTTGTTGTAGCCGAACGAGGCGCCGCGCTCGCAGGCCATGAAATTGTCTTCTTCGAGGCCGGCGTCGCGCGCAGCGGCGCGCGCCTTGTCGATGACGTTCTTCATGTCGCCCGGGGCCAGGAACTGGCCCTTCTTGATATTGACCGGCTTGCCCGAACGCGCGCAGGCGTTGATGAAGTCGGTCTGGCGGCACAGGAACGCCGGCGTTTGCAGCACGTCGACGATGCTCGCGACATGCGGGATCATCTCGGCATCGTGCACGTCGGTCAGCACCGGCACGCCGATTTCGCGGCGCACGTCGGCCAGGATCTCGAGGCCTTTCTCGATGCCGGGACCACGGAACGATTTGCCCGACGAGCGATTGGCCTTGTCGAACGACGATTTGTAGATGAACGGAATACCCAGTGCCGCGGTGATTTCCTTGAGCGTGCCCGCCGTGTCCATCGCCATCTGGCGCGATTCGATCACGCAGGTGCCGGCGATCAGAAAGATCGGGTGCTCGAGGCCGACGTCGAATCCGGCGAGTTTCATGCTGCGTCTCCTTGGAGTGCTGGTGCGGCCAGTTCAACGTTGGCGGCAGTGTTGGTGTTCGATGCCTGGTGCGCCAGGGCGGCCTTGATGAACGACGTGAACAGCGGGTGGCCGTTACGCGGCGTCGACTTGAACTCCGGGTGGAACTGCACGCCCATATACCATGGGTGCGAGTTCGCGCCGGTGCGTGGCAGTTCCATGATTTCGCACAGGTCTTCGTTCGGCGTACGTGCCGACACGGTCAGGCCAGCAGCCTCGACCTTTGGCAGGTAGTGGTTGTTGCCTTCGTAGCGGTGACGGTGACGCTCGGTGACGACGTTGCCGTAGATTTCGGCGGCCAGCGTACCCGGGTTGACAGCGCAGGTCTGCGCGCCCAGGCGCATCGTGCCGCCCAGGTTCGAGTTGGTGTCGCGCTTTTCGACCTTGCCGTCGTGGTTCTGCCACTCGGTGATCAGGGCCACGACCGGCTGGTCGGTTTCCGGATCGAATTCGGTCGAGTTGGCGTTGGCCAGGCCCGCCATATTGCGTGCGTACTCGATCAGCGCGACCTGCATACCGAGGCAAATGCCCAGGTACGGGATCTTGTTTTCGCGGGCATAGCGGGCAGCGGCGATCTTGCCTTCGACGCCGCGCTTGCCGAAGCCGCCCGGCACCAGGATCGCATCGTACTTGGCCAGGTGGTCGCAGCCACGGGTTTCGATTTCTTCGGAGTCGAGGTACTCGATGTTGACGCGGCTTTCGGTGTGGATGCCGGCGTGGCGCAGCGCTTCGGTCAGCGACTTGTACGACTCGATCAGGTCGACGTACTTGCCGACCATGCCGATCGTGACTTCGTGCTTCGGATTCTCGAGCGTGTGAATCAGCTTGGTCCACATCGACAGGTCGGCTTTTGGTGCTTCCAGGCCGAGTGCTTCGAGGATGATGTCATCCAGGCCTTGGTCGCACAGCACTTGCGGCACTTTGTAGATGGTGTCGACGTCCCACACCGAAATGACGGCCTGCTCTTCGACGTTGGCGAACAGCGAAATCTTGGCGCGTTCGTCGTCCGGGATCGGGCGGTCGGCGCGGCACAGCAGCGCGTTAGGCGAGATGCCGATTTCGCGCAGCTTCTGCACGCTGTGCTGGGTCGGCTTGGTCTTGAGTTCGCCGGCCGAGGCGATGAACGGCACGAGCGTCAGGTGCACGAAGGCGGCGCCCTTGCGGCCCGAACGCAGCGACAGCTGGCGGGCGGCTTCAAGGAACGGCAGCGACTCGATGTCGCCCACGGTGCCGCCGATTTCGACCAGCGCCACGTCGACGCCTTCGGCGCCGCGACGGATGTAATCCTGGATCTCGTTGGTGATGTGCGGGATCACCTGCACGGTCTTGCCGAGGTATTCGCCACGACGTTCCTTGCGGATCACCGATTCATAGATCTGACCCGTGGTGAAATTATTCACCTTTTTCATGCGGGTGCTGATGAAACGCTCGTAGTGGCCAAGGTCGAGGTCAGTCTCGGCGCCGTCGTCGGTGACGAACACTTCGCCGTGCTGGGTTGGACTCATGGTGCCCGGATCGACGTTGATGTACGGATCGAGCTTGAGCATGGTGACTTTGAGACCGCGGCTCTCGAGGATTGCGGCGAGGGAGGCGGCTGCAATCCCTTTGCCCAGGGAAGAGACGACGCCGCCAGTGACGAATACGAATTTGGTCATTGTGCTGATGGTGCCGAACGGCACACGCGGGAAATAGAAATTATACCTTAAAGCGGCAAATATCGCCTCATATCAAGGCGTTAACTTCTCTGGCAAGACTGTCGCTGGCCGATCACAAAATCACGAATAACCACCCATTCTGAGTGCTTTTTTGTTTCAGTTGGGCAATAATCGGAGCCAGTAACGTCAAGCTTCAAGTCAATGGCATACCGGTCAACATAGCCGCTTGTTACCTTTTCGCCGGTGCCGGACAGCACCACATTCACACATTTCACGCAGATCACACATGGGCAACTTTATCAAACTCAATATCGGCACGCGACTGGCAGCCGGGTTCGCGCTGACCCTCATGATGACGGTCATTATCGCGACCGTCGGCGTCTGGCGGCTGAACCAGGTCGCGCAGGAAACGCAAATCATTCTGGCCGAGCCACTGGCGAAAGAACGCATGATCGCCGAGTGGTACACGCAGATTTTTGCCGCCGTGCGCCGCACCGCCGCCATCGTCAAGAGCAGCGATGGCTCGCTGACCGCCTACTTCAAGGAAGACGCGGCCGCCACCGGCAAGCTGTCGGCCGATCTGGTCAAGAAGATCGAACCGTTGATCAGCGGTGACGAAGAAACGGCCCTGTTCAAGTCGGTGATGGAGCACCGCACCGCTTACAGCAAGGCGCGCGACGGCGCCATCAAGGCCAAGGCCGATGGCAATACCGAACTGGCTGAACAGATCCTGAACCAGCAATTCACGCCGGCCGCCAAGGCGTATGAAGAGCGCGTCCATGACCTAGTCAACCTGCAACAGAAACATATCAGCGACAGCGCGGCAATGATTGCCGGCACTGCCGCACGTGGCAAGGTCGTCATCGGCTCGCTGGCAGCCGGCGCCCTGCTGCTGGGTGGCGTCTTCGCCTGGCTGCTGACCCGTTCGATCACCCGGCCGCTGCGCCGCGCCGTGCAGGCTGCCGAACAAGTCGCCGCTGGCGACCTGACCGTACGCATCGACAGCAGCGCCAGCGATGAAACCGGCGCCCTGCTGCGCGCGCTGGGCAATATGAATGCCAGCCTGGCCAAGATCGTCGACGAAGTGCGTACCGGCACCCAGACCATCAGCGGCGCCTCAGGCGAAATCGCCGCCGGCAGTTTCGACCTGTCGAGCCGCACCGAACAGCAGGCCGCCGCGCTGGAAGAAACCGCCGCCTCGATGGAAGAACTGACGGGCACCGTGCGCCAGAACGCCGACAATGCGCGCCAGGCCAACCAGCTGGCGATCGCCGCCTCGAGCGTCGCGACGCAGGCCGGCGCCTCGGTCGACCAGGTCGTCGCCACGATGGGCTCGATCAACGAGTCGTCGCGCAAAATCGTCGACATCATCAGCGTCATCGACGGCATCGCGTTCCAGACCAATATTCTGGCCCTGAACGCTGCCGTTGAAGCAGCGCGCGCCGGCGAGCAGGGCCGTGGCTTTGCCGTCGTGGCGTCCGAAGTGCGCACGCTGGCGCAGCGTTCGGCGGCGGCGGCCAAGGAAATCAAGGGCCTCATTGGCGACTCGGTCGACAAAGTCGACACCGGCACCAAACTGGTCGACCAGACCGGCGCGACGATGCGCGAAGTGGTGGACTCGATCCGCCGCGTGACGGACATCATGGGCGAGATCTCGTCGGCCAGCCAGGAGCAGATCACCGGCATCGACCAGGTCAACCAGGCCATGGGCCAGATGGACAACGCGACCCAGCAGAACGCCGCACTGGTCGAAGAAGCCACTGCCGCCACCGCGTCGCTGCAGGATCAGGCCAAGCGCCTGGCGCAGGTGGTCGATGTGTTCAAGCTCGATGCCGCGCACACGACCCCGGTCGTGGTGAGCGCGCCCGTCAAGCGTCCGCCACCGGCACGCCCGGCGCTGAGCAAGCCGGTGCCGCGTGCGGCGGCCAAGCCTGCTGTGGTGTCTGCTGCGGTGCCTGCTGCTACGCCTGCCGAAGAGCCAGTCAGCAAGTCCGCTAAAAAGCAGGCAACGAAACCAGCCAGCAAGCCGACCGTCAAGCCAACGAGCAAGCCGGTCGCCACGACCAAGATGAATGAAGCGGAATGGGAAGAGTTTTAAGCTTCCAGCTGCTGCCAGCAAAAACCGCCGTCCCCGCTCCGGGCACGGCGGTTTTTTGCATTCTGATCGTATCTTTCAACAACGTCGCACATCCGCACGAAATTCACTAACAAGTTAACACATTTGTGCAAATGTGATACTATTTGACAAGATCAACTCCGGTCTTACGCAATGGCGCGGTCACGTGTCGCTGCTTGCCGTTCCCACGGCATGTCACGGGCATCCTTGCCCTGAGTTCCTCTCCGGAACTGCCCAATTACGCGCCCCCGCTGCGCGCACTTCGCCCCTTCCGGGTCGCCCATCGCGTTCACGAACGCCACGATTTTGCAGGTGCTAATTTGTCTCCAACAAAAAACCGCATGCCAACGGCATCGCCACATCTCCCCTCTTCCCAACCGGACATCCTCGACAGGCTGTGCGACAAGCTCGGGATTCCCCGCTCACTGCTGTGGGGCTTCGTCGGCCTGCTGGTCTTCATGATCGGCGATGGCGTCGAGCTTGGTTATCTGGCGCCTTACCTGGCCCAGAAAAACATGGTTGAAGCCGACATTGCGGTCCTGTTCACCGTGTATGGCGTGACGGTGGCAATCGGTTCCTGGTGTGCCGGTGCGCTGTCGAATATCTGGGGGCCGAAGAAAGTCATGCTGATCGGCGCCGGTATCTGGGTCGTGTTCCAGGTGGTGTTCCTGACATTCGGCGTCGGCCAGATGAGCTATCCGATGATGTTGGCCGGCTACGCTCTGCGCGGCTTCGGCTATCCGCTGTTTGCCTACGGCTTCCTGGTCTGGATCGTGGCCGCCACGCCGGCCAAGAAGCTGGGCCTGGCGATGGGCTGGTTCTGGGTGGCCTATGCGGCTGGCCTGCCGACCCTCGGCGCTTTAGTCGCCAGTTTCTCGGTACCGCTGATCGGCGCGCTGGCCACGTTCTGGCTGTCGCTGGTTCTGGTGATTGCCGGCGCCGCGCTGGCCCTGCTGTGCGTGAAGGATGCCGCTGGCACGAAGCGCCTGGCGCCAGTCGGTGAAAAACCATTGACGTCACTGATGGGCAGCGTCTCGATCATGTGGGAAGAACCGAAGACCTCGCTCAGCGGCGTGGTGCGCACTATCAATACCGCATCGATGTTCGGTTTCTTCATCGTGCTGCCGGGCTTCTTCATGGAGGTGATCGGCTTCACGCTGGAGCAGTGGCTGCGCCTGGTCACCGTCATCTTTGTCGCCAATATTGCCGGCAACATCATCTCGAGCCGCCTGGCCACCCGCTTTGGCCTCCGCAACACGGTGATCTGGATGGGCGCCGTCGGCAGCGCCATCACGACGCCGCTGTTCTTCTACATGCCGCAGCTGTTCATCGGTAACTTCTACATCGCCGCGCTGTTCGGTGCGATGTACGGCATGACGCTGGGCGGCTTCGTGCCCCTGTCAGCGCTGATGCCGCTCTTGGTGCCAAAAAACCGCGCCGCCGCTTTGTCGGTGCTGAGCCTGGGCGCGGGTGCATCGACCTGGGTCGGGCCGGCCATTGTTGCCATCTTCAGCGCGTCGCTGGGCGTGGCGGGGATCATCTGGATCTTTGCCGGGCTGTATGCGCTTAGTGCGTTCCTGATGATTCCGCTGCGCGATCCGGAAGAACTGCGTGACGAGAAGACCGCCAAACGCGCGGCGACGCAGGTGGCATCGGTTTCAGCCGCACCCGCGCACTGACAGGATCAGACCCCAACGCGGTCAGGCATTACTGGCCGCGTTCTCATACCGCGCGAATTCGGCATGGTGAGCTACATGCTGTGCATCAAACGGTTCCCAGTAGTCGGCGTGCCGGCGGCGCAGTTGCGCCAGGTCCGGCGCAAAATCCAGGGCAGCCGCCGACCGCGCCAGGGCCTCGTCAGCCTGGCGCTGCGCCACGGCGCGCAGATGCGGATCGCCGCAGCGACCCAGCTCGCCGCACACCCACTGCAGGTGCAGCGCAATTTCCAGCACTCCGGCGCCATCGCGGGCCAGCGGCGGGAAGATATCGTTGAACATGTCGTCCAGCGACAGCGGCGGCACCTCGACGCGGTCATGGTCCGGCTCTACGCCGAAATCGGGATGGGTCCATGCATCGAAGATCCGGTAGACCGCGTTGAGCACGACGATGGCGGTGCCCGGATCGTTGATACCGGGGGACAGCGCGCGGCTGCCGATTTCGGTCAGCACGACCAGCCCGAAGCCCGGGTCTTCGTCGAACTGGCGCAGGGGTCCGATGGTAAATGCCTTGGCGATCAGGTCCGGTTCGATCGTGCCAGCGTCTTGCCCATCGGGCAGCACGTAACCGATGGGGCGCGAGCAGACGATCAGCGCGCCGGGTGCAACCGCCAGCGTGATGCGCAGCTTGCGTTCGGCGGCAATGCGCTGCAGGGCATCCATGTCCACCCGCTGCAGGTAGCCGCTCGCCAAGCTGTGAAAGGCCAGGCCGGCCGGTGGCCCGAAGGCCACCATGCCGCCCATGCAAGGCAGCCGGGTGCGGCGCGCCATCGCTTCGGCGGCCGCACGTTCGACCCTGGCAATGACGGCGCCCAGGCGCCCCAGGCGGGCGATGCTGTCGACCCAGCGCACGAACACGAGCACGACGATCACCAGCGTGAGCAGGGTCAACACGAACAGGGTGAAGCGGCCTGGCTTGCCAAAGTAATCGTTGGTCGTTGCACTCAGGCCGATGATGGCGAAGATGAAGGCGCCGACAAAGATCGACAGCGCGTTCTGCGAAACGTCATCGGCGATCACGAGCGGAAACGCGCGCTCGGTGGCCGACTGCCCGGTCGACGCATACGCGGCCACCATCGACGCGACGGCAAACGTCGCGACGCCCAGCATGCTGGCGGCGATCACCTTGAGCAGGTCGACGATCGAGCCTTGCGCGATTTCCGGCACCTTCCAGTCGATCGGGATGCTGTCGACCAGGTGCGCCAGCGCCACGCCGGCAACGGATAAAACGCAGGCGATCATGGGCTTGACCCACAGGCGCTCGCGCAGGCGGTTCATCAGAAATTGCATTCGGGCCGGCAGGATCATGGTGGTCAGTCAACTCCTCTAGTCAAAGCGTGTCGTCGCAGGTTGCCCCGGCAGTGTAGAGCAATGATCAAAACCACCATATTTCAGTACGGCTCGTTGGCACGTTGCGGTGTGTTGACACGCCATCAAGGCAGCGCCATACTTGCCCGATGTTAGCGTTATCACTTAATGCTGGCATCACTATAAAAATATCTGGAGACAATCAATGTTCAAGCGCGGGCCTGAGACACCTGTGGCGACGGGCGGCAACCTCGCCTGGCGAGAAAAGATCAGCTATGGCGTGGCCGACATGGGCTTCAATTTTTATTGGGCCAATATCGCCACCTTCCTGCTGATCTTTTATACCGACACTTTCGGGATCTCGGCGGCGCAGGCGGCCACCCTGCTCGCCTCGATCAAGCTGATCAACGCCTTCACCGACCCCGTGATCGGCGCCTTTGCCGACCGCACCAATACCCGCTTCGGCAAGTTCCGCCCCTACCTGATCTGGATGTCGATCCCCCTTGGCGCAGCAGCCGTGCTTACCTACACCACGCCCGACCTGGACGCCAACGGCAAGCTGCTGTGGGCCTACGGCAGTTATCTGGCGATGATGGTCTGTTACACCTGCGTGAACATTCCCTACAACGCGCTCTCCGGCGTGATCTCGAACGACCCGCAGGAGCGCTCGACGATCAACGGCCTGCGCTTCATCTTTGCCTTCGCCGGCAGCACGCTCGTCACAGCCGCCACACCGGCGATGGTGGCATGGCTCGGCGCCGGTGACGACGTGCGTGGCTGGCAGCTGACCATGCTTGCATGGAGCGTGGCGGCATCGGTCATGTTCCTGATTACCTTTCTCAATACCCGTGAGCGCGTGCTGCCCCCGCCCGGCCAGAAGAACGACGTCTGGCGCGACATCCGCGACCTGGCGTCCAACCGGCCCTGGGTCGTGCTGTTCGTGCTGGCCCTGGTGATCATGGTGACGATCACGCTGCGCACCACGACCTCGGCCTACTACTTCAAGTACGTCGTGGGCCGCCCCGAGCTGATGGCGACTTTCGTGCCGACCTATATGGTGTTTGCCGCCGTCGGCGCGGCCTGCACGCCGCTGCTTACGCGCTTCATCGACAAGAAGCTGTTGATGATCCTGTTGATGAGCTGCACCGCCGTGCTGTCGTCGCTGTTCTTCCTGATCCCGGCCGACCGGATCGACCTGATGTTCGTGCTGCAGGCGGGCCTGGGCTTCGTGCTCGGGCCCAAGTCGCCGCTGGCGTTCTCGATGTATGCCGATACCGCCGACTACAACGAATGGCGCACCGGCCGGCGCGCCACCGCGATGACCTTCGCCGCCGCGACCTTCTCGCAAAAGCTCGGCACCGCGGTGGCGGTCAGCGTCATCGGCGCCGTCTTTACCTGGCTCGGCTACGTGCCCAACGCGGCGCAGAGCGTCGGCTCGCAGGCCGGCATCGTCTGGCTGATGTCGTTCGTGCCGGCCGCCTTTGCGCTGGTGGCCGTGCTGGTGATGTGCTTGTATAACCTCGACGCCAAGGCCCTGGCGCGCATGGGCGCCGAACTGGCCGCGCGCAAGGCGGCGCCATGATTCCAATGGAGATTGCCCCGATGCTGTACCCGCAAGACGACCGCTATGTGCTCACCAGCCCGACCGCCATGCCGCAGGCAGGCGGCTTCCTGTGGAACCGCAGGATGATGATCCAGACGACCTGCCGCGGCTACGCCACCGCGCAGTTCATGCAGCCCGAACCCGGCAAGTACTCGCACGGCCCGAACATGGAAGCAAAATCGTTCATGCAGCCGGAGCAGAATTACTATGCCCACCATCCGGGCCGCTTCGTGTACGTGAAGGACGAAGACACGGGCGAGCTGTTCTCGGCGCCGTATGAACCGGTGCGCGGCGGCCTTGATCGCTATGCGTTCTCGGTCGGGCGCACCGACCTGCAATGGACGATCGAAAAGCTCGGCATCCGCATCGATCTGACGCTCGCGCTGCCGGTCGACGACGTGGCCGAACTGTGGACCGTGGCCGTCACCAATTTGTCGGAGCGCCCGCGCCGCATCAGCATCTACCCGTACTTCACGGTCGGCTACATGTCGTGGATGAACCAGTCGGCCGAGTACCGGCACGACCTGGGCGGCATCGTCGCAACCTGCATCACGCCGTACCAGAAGCTGGATGACTTTTTCAAGAACCGCCTGCTGAAAGACCGCACGGTGCTGCTGTGCGAGCAAGCACCCGATGCCTGGGAAACCGGGCAAAAAGTGTTCGAAGGCGAAGGCGGCCTGCATGCGCCATCGACGCTGACGCCCGCGCTGCTGCCCTGCGGCGACGCGCGCTACGAAACGCCAGCCGCCGTCGTCCAGTACCGCCTGACCCTGGAGCCCGGCGAGGCTGCCACGCGCCGCTTGCTGTTTGGCCCGGCGTTCGATGACGCCGAGATTGCCCAGCTGCGCCAGCGCTACCTGAGCGAAGAAGGCTTCGCCAGCGCCGCCCGCGACTACGCCGCCTACATCGCCGAGGGCGACGGTGTGCTGCAGATCGCCACGCCTGACCCCGAGCTGGATAATTTCGTCAACACGTGGCTGGCGCGCCAGGTGTATTACCACGGCGACGTCAATCGTCTCAGCACCGACCCGCAGACCCGCAACTACCTGCAGGACAATATGGGCATGGTGTTCGTCAAGCCGGCCGCTGCCCGTGCTGCCTTCCTGCACGCGCTGAGCCAGCAGGAAGAAAATGGCGCCATGCCGGACGGTATCCTGCTGTTCGAAGGCGCTGAACTCAAATACATCAACCAGATCCCGCACACCGACCACTGCGTCTGGCTGCCGGTATGCCTGCAAGCCTATCTCGATGAAACAGGCGACGCGGCCATCCTTGACATGCCGGTCCCCGCGCACGGCGGCGACGTCAAATCTGCGTTCGAGCGCATCTGCCTGGCGATGGACTGGCTGCTGGAGCGCCGCGATGCACGGGGCCTCTCCTACATCGAACAGGGCGACTGGTGCGATCCGATGAACATGGTCGGCTACAAGGGCCGCGGTGTCTCGGGCTGGCTGACTGTGGCGGCAGCGTACGCGCTGAACCTGTGGGCCGATGTCTGCGCCGCGCGCGATGATGAGGCGATGCAGGCGCGCTACCGCGATGGCGCAGCGGCCATGAACGCCTCTGCCAACGCGCACCTGTGGGATGGCAGCTGGTTCGCACGCGGCATCACCGACGACGACGTCAAGTTTGGCGTCGCGGCCGATACCGAAGGCCGCATCTACCTGAACCCGCAAAGCTGGGCATTTTTGTCGGGCGCCGCAAACGACGCGCAGCGCGCACAGATGCTGCCCGAGATCGACGCACAACTGAAGACACCCTACGGCGTGCAAATGTTCGCCCCGCCCTACAGCGCCATGCGCGAAGACATCGGCCGCGTCACGCAAAAGCATCCCGGCTCGGCCGAGAATGGTGCAGTCTACAACCACGCCGCCGTGTTCTACATCTTCAGCCTGTACACGATCGGCGAGTCCGACCGCGCCTTCGACGCGCTGCGCAAGATGATTCCCGGCCCGGACCTGGCCGACTATCTGCAGCGCGGCCAGTTGCCGGTATTCATCCCCAACTACTACCGCGGCGCGTACCACGAGTACCCGCGCACCGCCGGGCGCTCGAGCCAGTTGTTCAACACGGGCACCGTGGCCTGGGTGTATCGCTGCCTGATCGAAGGCCTGTGTGGCTTGAAGGGTGATGCGAATGGCTTGACGGTCAATCCGCAACTGCCATCCGGCTGGCCCGGCATGACGGTCACGCGGCGCTTCCGCGGTGCGACGTTCGAGGTGGATATCCGGCGCGGCGCGGTCGATCGCGTGACGGTGACGTGCGACGGCGTCGAACTGGCTGCGGCCCGCATCGACAAGATCGACGCGGGCCGCAGGTATCGCCTGCAGGTGCTGGTGCCCTAGATCACTGCATCGTGTAGGTCTGCTGCGTCGTATCGACGGCAGCGTTGCGCGCCGTGTCCCAGTACGTGACGGTGTAGCGCACCACGTTGCCGATCGCCAGACCGCCCGCCGTGAAGGTGTTCACGCCATTGGCCAGCTGCATGCGCACGTTCTGCTGCGGCCCGTTGTTGACCGTGTAGTGCACGTCGGCCCAGCTGCCGGTGGTGGTGCGGAACTGCAGCATCGTCGATGACGTCTGGCTCACCGATGTCGGCCCGGTCTGCGCTGGCGGCGTCGTGGTGCCGCCACCGCCCGACTCCCAGACGATATCGTCGAGCGCGAACTGGAAGCTGGATGTGGGCAGACTGCCGTCGATACTCGAGATCATGAAGATGTCGTACAGCGACTGCGCCGCCACCAGGGGCCCGAGCAGCGTCGACACCGGGATCGATGCCTGCGCCCACCCACCGTTGCGCACGAGGCCATAGGCAGTGGTGTTGGCCGGGAAGTTCACCCAGTTCTGGTTGGTGAACGTGTCGCCCACCCCGATCCGGAAGCCCACGTTGGCGGGGATCTTGATGCGAAACTTGACCGTGCCGTTGGTGCGGTAGTTCGACAGGTCGCGCACCTGACGCGCCTGGATGCCGCCGCCGAACCACTGGCCGGGCGCCGTGTAGTTCCAGGCGATGACGTTGCTGCCTTCGTACGGCGCCGTGTTGCCGGCGCCGCTGGACGCGGCATTCCACAGGAAGATGTCGGAACTGGTGCCCGCTACCAGCTTGGCAGTGACCGCCGTGTTATCGGTGAAGATGCCGAACTTGCCCGCCACTTCGGGCGCGCTCTGGTTGCCCAGCTTGACCTGCCCCTTGCCATCGAGCTGGTACACGCGCACATAGTCGACATACATCGTGCCCGGCAGCGGCGCCGTGACCTGGCTGGCATTGGCCGCATCGGTGAAGTTGCCGCCCACGGCCATGTTCAGCAGCAGGTAGAACGGCGCCTGCAGCGCGCTCGAATTGACCGGCAGCGGCGCGTTGTACAGATTGTGTTCGACGCCGTTGTCGACGACCGAGAAGCGCATTTCGCTCTCGGTCCAGTAGAAGCGGTAGGTGACGAAACGGTTTGCCAGCGACGTGGTCGGCACGTGCCAGTTATCGGTCTGCCACGCGGTCGATGCGGCGCAGCTCTCGTTGCCGGACACGCAGGCAGCCTGCTGCCAGGTGATCACGTTGGCACCGACGAAGTGGTTGGACGACGGCGCCCCGCCTTCGGCCCGCGCCGCGGCCTTGTGTCCCATCTCCATCATGTCGATCTCGCCGTTGCGCGGCCAGGTCTGCGGGCTCACGCCCAGCAGCCAGGCAGCGGGCCACAGGCCGGTGCCCAGGTTCGGCGTGGCCATGCGCACCTCGATCATCCCGTACTGCACCTGCACCTTGTTGCGCGAGTCGAGCCGCGCCGACGTGAACAGATTGCTGCCCACGGTCTGGCTGCGCGCCTGGATCGCCAGCGCGCGCGTGCCCGATTCGAACGGCACGTTGGCGATGGTGGCGTTGTTGGGGCTGTAGTACTGCAGCTCGGCGTTGCCGTAGCCGCACAGGCCGATCTGGCAACCGTTCCCGTCCTGCAGGTTCCAGACGCCGGTATTCACGCTGGTGCCATTGAACTCTTCGGACCACAGCAGCTGGCCGATGACGGGGTTGGTAACGCTGGCGGTGGCTTGCGCGCTCCACGACAGCGCGAGGCCGGCGACAAGCATCTGGAAAGGCTTCCATTTGGAGCGGTATTGCTGGTGTAGGTGACTCACGTTGACTCCTCTTTTCTCACGACAAGAAAATGTGGCCGTGCCGGATTGCCGTGCCACACGCCGCCAACTTTGCGTTGGTCTCGAATGGTTTTGATGCGGGATACCGAGTTGGAAACCTTTCCAATATCGTGTGAAAAATATAGTCCGATTTTTGGGGTGCGTCAAACAGATCTGCATGGCACGCAGAGATTACCCGGTGCGCATACTTTTGCTGGTTAGACGGTGACGTACGTGGTGATGGTGAAGACAGGTAACCGGCGCCCAAGCGGCGCCAGTGATGGACGAGCGTGTGCCTGTTCGCCTAGGCGCGGGCGAGAATCTGCGACACCAGCTGCGCCGGGGTATCGCGGATGTCGAGCGTGATGCCCGCTTCGTCCGGCTGCAGGGGTTCGAGCGTTGCCAGCTGGCTGTCGAGCAGCGATGGCGGCATGTAGTGGCCGGGGCGGTTGCTGACGCGCTCGGCCAGCAGGCTGCGCTCGCCGGCCAGGTGCACGAAGCGTACGTCGCCGCCGGCGCCCCGCAGCAGGTCGCGGTAGCTGCGCTTGAGCGACGAGCATGACAGCACCGCCCCGCCCTCACGCCTGGCCAGCAGGTCACGCAGCGTCACGAGCCAGTCGTGGCGGTCGTCGTCGGTCAGCGGCGTACCAGCCGACATCCGGGCGATGTTCACGTCGGAGTGGTAGGCATCGCCCTCGATGAATTCCACGCCGAGCTGGTTGCCCAGGCGCGCGCCGATCTGGCTCTTGCCGCAGCCACTCACGCCCATGATGACCCAGGCCGTTCCCTTGTTATCGCTCGTTGGTTCTGTCGTCATTGCCTTATGTTACCGCTAACAAATATACCGCGATTGTGCGCTCGCGGCCTGGAAATGTAAACCCGCCGGCCGTGCACCCAATTCGAGCGGCTGCGCCTGCGCGGTGCGTATTTCGCCGGCTCGGTACAAACTTCTTGCTGGTCGGTCTGCTTCTTCATCGACTTCGTGCATGGCACGCGCCTTGCTGAAGTAATGCGTGAACGTAGATTCCCACCACTTTCTGGAGCAGCCAACATGATTTCATGCCGTGAAGATGTCACCAAACTGATCGTATCCGCGAAAGTCCGCAAGGGCATCAAATGGCGCGACGTGACCGAGGCCACGGGCCTGTCGAAGGAATGGACCACCGCCGCCTGCCTGGGCCAGATGACGCTGACCAAGCTACAGGCCGAAGCAGTCGGCAAGCTGTTCGAACTGTCCGACGAAGCGATCGCCTGGCTGCAGATCGTGCCGTACAAAGGCTCGCTGCCGACAGCCGTGCCGACCGATCCGCTGATCTACCGCTGGTATGAGCTCGTCAGCGTGTACGGCACCACGATCAAGGAACTGATCCACGAAGAATTCGGCGACGGCATCATGAGCGCCATCGATTTTTCGATGGATATCCAGCGCACCGAAGACCCGAAAGGCGACCGCGTGAACGTGGTCTTGTCGGGCAAATTCCTGCCCTATAAATCCTACTGATCCCGCTTATGCGCTCTCGCGGTCGCGCAGCGTGAAGCCAAGGTCGATGCGCCGCTCGGCCGGCTCTTCGCCCTTGATCACCTGCAGCAGCAGGCCGGCGGCTTCGAAGCCGATCTGGTAGCGCGGCGTGTCGACCGTCGTCAGTGACGGCATCATCCAGGCCGATGCGGGCAAGTCATTGAAGCCGCATACCGCGATGTCCTGCGGGATGCGGATGCCTTGCCGCTGGCAGTGGAACACGGCGCCGTGGGCCAAGTCATCGTTGCAGCAAAAGACGGCGTCGCAGTCGGGCCGCAGCGCCATCAGTTGCGCCATCAGGCCGGCGCCCAGCGCGATCGTCGAGCGTTCCGGCACCATCAACTCCAGGCCAGGATCGGCCAGGCCCGCCGTCGCCATCGCGGCGCGGTAGCCATCGGCGCGGCGCAGCGTGCGCTCGTCGAGCTGCGCGCCGATGAAGCCGATGCGTGTGTAGCCCTTGGCGATCAGGTGGCGCGTCATGGCCATGCCGGCCTCGTACTGCGAAAAGCCGACCGACAGCACGGCCGGGTCATCGGACAGGTCCATCATGGCGACCGCCGGCACCTTCGATGCCGCCAGCATCTTGGCCACGGCGGGGCTGCGCACCTGGCTCGAGAACAGGATGCCGTCGGGGTTCGACTGCAGATAGGTGCGCAGCAGCTTTTCTTCTTCGAGCTGCGAATAATAGGTATTGCCGATCAGGAGCTGGTACTGGCCGGGCGCGACGGCGTCGTGGATGCCCTCGAGGACGGCAGTGAACACGGCATTCGACAGCGACGGCACCAGCACCACGATCACGTGCGACTGCGACGAGGCCAGCGCCCGCGCGGCGCGATTGGGCACGTAACCCAGTTCGGCCACGGCTTGCTCGACCTTGATGCGCGTGGCCTCGGACACCAGCTTCGGCTGGCTCAGTGCGCGCGAGGCCGTCATGATCGACACGCCAGCCATGCCCGCAACCTGCTCGAGCGTCGCGCGCCCCGTCCCCCTGCCCCGGCTTCGGCTTGTCTTGTCCATGCTGTTCCCGTGATATTTACGCAATGACCATTCTATCAATGCAGCGGCCTGCCGCTACAGGAAAGTTGGCGACCAGAGAAAAAGCCGGGGTCAGGTCTGACATTCGGACACGATCTCGACAGTCGAGTAGTCCAAACTAGCTGACACAGGGCCATGCTAATACTAGGCAAGACACTTTGGACGTGACTAAGGCTGAGGCCGTGTCCGAATGTCATACCTGACCCCGGCTAGAAGTGACTAAGGCTGAGGCCGTGTCCGAATGTCAGACCTGACCCCGGCTGTGCGTCAACAAAAATCCCTGCTGCGCGTATCGAGTCCACCCAGCAGGTGCGACAGATCCACCAGCCGCTTGGCGACCAGGTGGCGCACTTCGCCCTCGCGCTGCCAGACCCCGTAGACGCCGAGCAGCGGCGCGCTTAGCACCTCGCGCCGCTGCTGCTCTACCAGCGATGGCCACACGATCACGTTGACGTTGCCGGTTTCGTCTTCCAGCGTCAGGAACAGCACGCCCTTGGCGGTGCCGGGGCGCTGGCGCACCGTCACCAGGCCGCAGCCGCGCGCCAGTTGGCCGTTCTGGAAATCCATCAGCGTCGCCGCGGGCAGGAAACGCTGCGCCAGCAAACGCTCGCGCAGCAGCGCCAGCGGATGGCGGCCCAGCGTGAGGCCCTGCGCGCGGTAGTCGCCCACGATCTCTTCGCCTTCGCTTGGCGCAGCCAGCACGGGCGCTTCTTCGCGCGGCACCGTCGGACGCAGCAGGTCCTTGTCGGGCGCGGCGCCGGATGCTTCCCACAATGCTTCGCGCCGGTGCCCGGCCAGCGATTGCAGCGCGCCGGCCGCCGCCAGCACCTGCAGGTCGCTGCGGTCCAGGCCCGCGCGGCGCGCCAGGTCGGCCACATCGGCAAACGGCCGCACGGCGCGCGCCTGCTCGATGCGCTCGGCCGCATCGACCTTCATCCCGCGCTGCAGCGACAGGCCGAGACGCACCGCCGGCTGGCGCGTGCGCTCGTGCGGATCGTATTCTTCGAGCGCCGAATCCCAGCCGCTGACGGCGACATCGACTGGCCGCACCTCGATGCCATGGCGGCGCGCGTCCTGCACCAGTTGCGACGGGCTGTAAAAGCCCATCGGCTGGCTGTTGAGCAGCGCGCACAGGAAGGCGGCCGGCTCGTGGCACTTGAGCCACGAACTGGCGTACGCCAGCAGCGCGAAGCTCGCGGCATGCGACTCGGGAAAGCCGTATTCACCGAAGCCCTGGATCTGACTGAAGATCGCTTCGGCAAATTCAAGCGTGTAGCCGCGTTCGAGCATGCCGGTCGTGATGCGCTCGTGATAGTGTTCGAGCCCGCCCTTGCGCTTCCAGGCCGCCATCGCGCGGCGCAGCTGGTCGGCCTCGCCCGGTGTGAAGCCCGCACCCAGGATCGCCACCTGCATCACCTGCTCCTGGAAGATCGGCACGCCCAACGTGCGCTCGAGCGCCACTTTCATTTCGGCGCTCGGATACACAACCGGCTCGAAGCCCTGACGGCGCCGCAGATAGGGATGGACCATGCCGCCCTGGATCGGGCCGGGGCGCACCACCGCCACCTCGATCACCAGGTCGTAGAAGACGCGCGGGCGCATCCGCGGCAGCATGCTCATTTGCGCGCGCGACTCGATCTGGAACACGCCCACCGTGTCGGCCTGGCAGATCATGTCGTAGGTGGCCGTATCGTCGGCCGGGATGTCCTGCATCTCGAACACGTTGCCATAGCGCTGGCCGACCAGCTCCAGCCCGCGCCGCATCATCGACAGCATGCCCAGCGCCAGCACGTCGACCTTCATCAGCCCCAGTTCCTCAAGGTCGTTCTTGTCCCACTGGATGACGCTGCGGTCGGCCATCGCGGCGTTCTCGATCGGCACCAGGCGCGAGAGCTTGCCGCGCGCGATGACGAAGCCCCCCGGATGCTGCGACAGGTGACGCGGGAAGTTGAGCAGCGACTGCGCGAGCGTGGCCCACTGGCGCGACAGCGGCGCCTCGGGATCCAGGCCGCTCTCGGCCAGGCGGCCCAGCAGGTCGGCGCGGCTGTCGAACCAGTGGTGGGTCTTGGCGACCTTTTCGACGATGCCAAGGTCGATGCCCAGCGCGCGGCCGCTGTCGCGCAGCGCACTCTTGGGGCGGTAGCTGATCACCACCGCCGCCAACGCTGCCCGATCGCGCCCGTATTTGTTGTAGATGTACTGGATGACTTCTTCGCGCCGCTGGTGCTCGAAGTCGACGTCGATGTCGGGCGGCTCGTTGCGCTCGCGCGAGATGAAGCGCTCGAACAGCAGGCTGGCGCGGGCCGGATCGACCTCGGTGATACCGAGGCAATAGCAGACGGCTGAATTGGCCGCCGAACCGCGGCCCTGGCACAGGATGTGCTGCGAGCGGGCGAAGCGCACGATGTCGTATACCGTCAAAAAGTAGTGTTCGTAGCGCATCTCGGAAATCAGCGCCAGCTCGTGCTCGATCTGCGCCTGCACCTTGGCCGGTATGCCGTCGCGAAAACGCCGGTGCGCGCCGATCCAGGTTTCGGCGCGCAAAAAGCTCGCCGCCGTGTGGCCAGGCGGGACCACTTCGTCCGGGTATTCGTAGCGCAGTTCGTCGAGCGAGAAGGTGCACAGGCGCGCCACGCGCACCGTCTCGGCCAGCACCTGGGGCGTGTACAGGTTGGCCAGGCGCAGGCGCGAGCGCAGGTGCTGCTCGGCGTTCTGCGCCAGCCCGTAGCCGCAGTCGGCCACCGCCTTGTTCAGGCGCGTGGCGGTGAGCGTGTCCTGCAGCGGTTTGCGCGAGCGCACGTGCATGCACACGTGGCCCAGTGCCACGATCGGCAAGCCATGCTGCCAGCCGACTTCTTCGACCGTGGCGCGGTGCGCATCGTCGAACGCGCGGTGCAGCGACGTCAGGCCGAGCCAGGCGCGGCCCGGAAAGGTAGTCGCCATCCACGCCGCCTGCGCGTGCAGGCGGTCGACATCCTGCGCCTCGTGTCCCGGATACGGCGGCAGCAGGATCGCCAGGCAATCGGGCATGTGGCGCAGGTGCGCGTTCTCCGGCGCCGGGTCGGCCAGATCATCGGGGGTCAAGAGGTACGTGCCCTTCTCAGCACGCGTGCGCCCGAGCGTGATGAATTCGGACAGGTTGCCGTAACCCTCGCGGTTCTGCGCCAGGAGGATCAGCGACGGCGCCGGGCTGCCATCGAGATTCTGCAAATGGAAGTGGGCGCCGATGATGAGCGGCAGGCCTGCCTCCTTGGCCTCGGCATGTGCGCGCACGACGCCGGCCAGTGAGCATTCGTCGGTGATCCCCAGCGCGAAGTACCCGAGCTGCACCGCGCGCAGCACCAGCTCCTCGGCATGCGACGCCCCTTGCAGGAACGAGAAGTTCGACAGGCAGAACAACTCGGCATACGGCGGCAGAGTCGGAGCTGCGGGAGGCTGGTTGGTCGGAGGCTGTATCACGCCGGGCTCATGTCAAATGACAAATACTGTATAAAAACACAGTATAGCCGACCTTTTTGGCCTCACGCGCATTATTTACCGCAGGAAATTAGTTATGCACCCAACTTGATAATACAAAGTTATACAATCAGAACGTTGTGTTAATGCCACATTGCAACGGTAATCGAAGGATCCATTGATAGTATCCGAACATCCTTCGGAGAAACCAGTGCTCAAACTCAAAATCATGCCCCGTTCCGTGTTGGCCAGTCTGTATGGCAGCACCATTCTTGCTTCCCTTGCCCTCGCCCCTGGCATCGGCCAGGCGCAAACCGCACCCGCCATCACCACTGACGCCGTCGTGCCAAGCGTGAGCGTCGTCGGCTCGCGCCGCGTCGGCGCCGCGTCCAGCACCGATACCCCGGTGGCCATCGACTTCATCCCGATGACGAAAGCAGCCGAACAGAGTGGCCAGTTCGACCTAGCCCAGGTGCTGAGCAACCTGTCGCCGTCGTTCAACTCGACGCGCCAGACGGGCGCCGACGGCGCCGACCTGATCGACTCGGCCGCCCTGCGCGGCCTGGGTTCGGACCAGACCCTGGTGCTCGTCAACGGCAAGCGCCGCCACACGGTCGCGCTGGTGAACCTGTTCGGCGCGCGCAACCGCGGCAACACCGGCACCGACATGAACGGCATCCCCGTGATGGCGATCCGCGAAGTGCAGGTGCTGCGCGATGGCGCCGCCGCCCAATACGGCTCGGACGCGATTGCCGGCGTGATCAACATCGACCTGAAGAAAAGCCTGGGCTGCGAATCGGTGGCCGGCTACGGCCAGTACACCGAGGGCGATGGCGAGAACTGGCAGGCATCGGCCTACTGCGGCGTGGCCCTCGGTGGCGGCGTGCTGGGCATCACCGGCGAATACTCGGACCGCGGCCGCTCGAACCGTTCCGAGCCTGGTAACCCGCGCATCATCGGCGACACCAAAGCCGACAACCAGACCATTTACCTGAACGGCGAATTCCCGGCCGGCGCGGGCGGCAAGTTCTACTTCACCGCCGGCGTGCAGCAGCGCGACGCGTCGTCGGCTGCATTCGGCCGCGAAGGCCTGGGCTCCGAAGACATCCCGTCGCGCAATTCGGCCGCGATGTACCCGGACGGCTTCGTACCGTTCATCAACGGCAAGGTCGATGACCGCTGGGGCACCGTCGGCTACCGCTGGACGGCTGGCGAATGGAATGCCGACCTGTCGCAGACCTACGGCTACAACCGCCTGAAGTACGACATCGCCAACACGCTCAACGCCTCGATCGCCAACCTCGATCTGCTGGGCGGTGGCCAGGGCCGCAGCGCCGACCGTTTCTATGCGGGCGCGTTCTCGTTCCGCCAGGCGACCACCAACGCCGACATCAGCCGCTTCTACAGCGATGTGTTCAAGGGCATGAACGTCGCGTTCGGCCTCGAGCACCGCCGCGAGAACTACAAGATCTTCGCCGGCGAAGCCGGTTCGTACATCGACGCTGACGGCGTGGGCATCGGGGGCAACGCCGGCAGCCAGGGCTTCCCGGGCTTCCAGCCGGGCGACGAAACCGACACCGACCGTCACAGCAACGCGGCCTACGTCGACATCGAAACGGACCTCACCGACCGCCTCAAGATCCAGACCGCACTGCGCTACGAGCGCTACTCGGACTTCGGCTCGACCACCACCGGCAAGCTCGCCGCCGCCTACCGCCTGGCGCCGGACCTGCTGCTGCGCGGCTCGGCCAGCACGGGCTTCCGCGCACCGTCGCTGCAGCAGGCGTACTTCTCGTCGACCTTCACCGACTTCGTCAGCGGCCAGCCGCTGGACGTCGTGCTGGCGCCGAATGGTGGCCGCGTGGCTGCTGCCGCCGGCATCCCGCAACTGAAGGACGAAGAATCGAAGAGCTACACGCTGGGCCTGACCTGGTCGCCAACGCAGGCACTGTCGGTCACGGCCGACCTGTATCGCATCGACATCGATGACCGCATCGTGCTGTCGGGCCGCTTTGACGCCGACAACTACCCGGCGCTGGGCGCGACGCTGCAGCAGCTGGGCGTGGGCCAGGCGCAGTTCTTCGTCAACTCGGTCGACACCAAGACGCAGGGCCTGGACCTGACGGTCTCGCACCGCGCCAACGTGGCCGCGGGCCGCCTGACAACGTTCCTGGCCGCGAACTTCAGCAAGACCGAAGTGCAGCGCGTGAAAGCGCCAGCCGCACTGGCAGGCTTCGAAGACGTGCTGCTGTCCGAGCGCGAGCGTCTGTTCATCGAAGAAGGCGCGCCGCGCCGCAAGGCCACGCTGGGCTTCGACTACGTCCAGGGCAAGCTGGAAACAGCGCTACGCGTGATCCACTTCGGTCCGCAGACGCTGGGCACGTTCTCGGGTCCACCGGTGCCGAACCAGAAGTACGAAGCCAAGACGTCGGCCGACCTGGCCTTCACGTGGGCCTTCACCGAGAAGACCCGCCTGACGGTTGGCGGTACCAACATCTTCGACGTCAAGCCAACCGTGCAGGATGCGAACGAGACCGACAACGGCTTCAAGTACGAGAGCGTGCAGTTCGGCCTGAATGGCGCGGCGCTGTTTGCGCGCCTGGCGCACCGGTTCTGATCTGGGCCTGAGAGCGGTGAAACAACGGCCTGCAAGCGATTGCAGGCCGTTTTTTATTGACGCCGGCCGGGCGGCTGCGCTGTGTCAGAATGGCGCCTGTCGTCCAAGCCCCCACCTGAAAGCACCATGCACAAACTGATTGCCGAATTGATGCGGCTGTATCTTCCCGCCGATGTGCTGCCGTCCGACATCCTCGCACTGCCGGTCAGCCTGACGGGTGGCGACGGCCAGACGCGGGCCATGATGATCCCGTTTCGCAAGACCAAAGGCGCCGACAGCGAAGCACACTGGACGCGGCTGTGCGAAGTAGCCAATGCGCTGCAGACGACGCTCAAGCTGCCCGCGCCCGCAGTGAGCATCTCGGGCGGCGACGCGTATTATTTGTGGCTGTCGCTTGCGACGCCGGTGCCGGCCGAGCGCGCGCAGGCTTTTCTCGAACGCCTGCGCGATGCGTACTTCCCCGAGGTCGAGCTGGCGCCGGACGCAGTGCGCGCGCCGGTCGCCCTGCCGCCCTGCCTGCACCCGCGCACCGGCAAGTGGGCCGCCTTCATCCACCCGGGCATGGGGGCATCGTTTGCCGACGAACCGGGGCTGGACATGCAGCCGCCGCCGAACGGGCAGGTTGGATTCCTGGAGGGGTTGGAGAGTATCGATGCGGCGCAGTTCGAGCATGCGTGGCGCCTGCTCGAACCGGCCGCGGTGAGTGCGCCGGTGCCTGCACCCGCGCCCGTGCCTGCGGCTTCGTCTACACCTGCGCCGCCGGCAGGCCTGCTGCTGAAAGACGCGACGCTGGAAGACATCGTGCGCCATCTGCATGCGAAGAATATCGAGCCGACTTTCCGGCACCTGATGACTGGTTAAACGCGTGGACGGCGCAGCCGTCCACGCTACTTGGTCACCGTGATCAAGGAGCGCTTGCCGCCTTTGAACCCGTACAAGGTGATCGTCCCGTCACGCACATCGCCGCGCGCATCGAACGCCACCGGCCCGGTCACGCCCTTGTAATTGGCTTTGGCCAGGAATGGCAGGTATTTCGCAGGGACGGCCGATCCGGCCTTGACCATCGCGTCGGCCATGACCATCGTCGCGTCGTACGCATACGGCGCGTTGATCTGCACATCGATGCCGAAACGCTTCTTGTAGTCGGCGCGGAACTTGTCCATGCCGGCCTTGCCTTCACCGCGCACGCCGCCCGCTTCCGCGCACACGACCTGGCCGTCGGCCATGGTGCCGCCGGAGAGCTTGAAGATCTCGTCCGAGCAGATGCCGTCGCCGCCCATCATGCGCACGTTCATGCCCAGCTGCTTCATCTGGCGCAGCATCGGGCCGGCCGTGGCGCTCAGGCCACCGAAGAAGACCATGTCCGGCTTGGTGGCGCGGATGCGGGTGACGATGGCGCTGAAGTCGGTCGCCTTGTCGTTGGTGAATTCGCGCGCGACGATCGTGCCGCCCTGCTGTTGCAGGCTTCTGGAAAACTCCATCACCAGGCCCTGGCCGTAGGCCGTGCGGTCATCGACAACGGCCACGCGGCGCACCTTCATGGCGCCGGTCGCGTAGCGGCCCAGGGCCTGGCCCAGCTGCACGTCGTTCGCGATCGTGCGAAACGCCGTATTGAAGCCCTGCTGCGTGTATTTCGGGCTGGTGCTCGATGGTGAAATCTGCGGGATGCCGCCGGTGTGATAGATCTTCGACGCGGGAATCGTGGTGCCCGATGTCTGGTGCCCGATCACGCCATTGACCTTGGCGTCCACCAGCTTCTGCGCCACGCTGGTGGCCTGTTTCGGGTCGCCCGCGTCGTCTTCGGCCACCAGCTGAAACGTCACCTTGCGGCCGGCGATCGTGGTGCCGCGCGCGTTGAGGTGTTCGATCGCCATGCGCGTAGCGTTCTCAGTGTCCTTGCCAAAGTAGGCCACCGGCCCGGTGATCCCGGCCACGTGGCCGATCTTGACGATGTCCTGGCTTGACGCCAGGCCGGCCGTTGCCGCCAGTACGCTGGCGACCAATATGTTTTTGTTCATGGGTTCCCCGGTATGCAAACAGGCGGACAAAAAGCCGCCAAACCGGCTATTTTACCGTGCGCTCAGGCAGCTGTCTGCACAGGGGTCTTGAACGTGACGGTCGCCATCAGACCACCCAAGCGCTCGGACGAACCCAGCGTCAGCACCGCGCCATGGCGCTCGGCGATCGCCTTGATGATGGCCAGGCCCAGGCCACTGCCGGCGGCTTCGCTGCCGGCCACGCGGTAGAAGCGGTCGAACACGCGTTCGCGTTCGTCCGGCGGAATGCCGGGGCCGCTGTCTTCCACTTGCACCGCCACCGTCCCGGCGCCGCTGAGCACCGAGATGTCGACGGTGCCCCCGCCCGGGGTGTACTTGACTGCGTTGTCGACCAGGTTGCGCAGCAGGATCTGCAGCGCGTCGGGCTGGCCGTCGACGCTAGCCGGGTCGGCCTGCTGCAGGCCCAGGTCGACGCCCTTGGCAGCAGCCACGCTGGCCAGGTCGGCGGCCGTGCGGCGCGCCAGGTCGGCCAGGTCCACCGGCCGGGTCTTGG
Organism: Massilia aurea; assembly: GCF_024753205.1. Classification (GTDB taxonomy): domain Bacteria; phylum Pseudomonadota; class Gammaproteobacteria; order Burkholderiales; family Burkholderiaceae_D; genus Telluria; species Telluria aurea. The sequence goes on from NZ_JANUGZ010000002.1 coordinate 148,880, forward strand.
CAGCCGTGCCTTCGGCGGCGGTGGCTTCCTGCCGCGCCAGGATGAGGAGCTGCTCGACCAGGCGCGTGGCGCGGTCGATGCCGGCCGTCAGGCGGCCCACCGCGACCTGGCGCGCCTCAGGCGTGTCGGCGCGGTCGAGGCTTTGCGCCTGCAGGCGCAGCGCCGCGAGCGGCGTGCGCAGTTCGTGCGCGGCGTCGGCCACGAAATGCTGCTGGGCCTCGAACGCAGTGCGCACGCGGCCAAACAACAGGTTCAGCTCTTGCACCAGCGGACGCACTTCGTCGGGCAAGCCGGTATCGGAGACCGGCGACAGATCGTCGGCCTGGCGCGACGCCACCTGCGAGCGCACGCGCGCCACCGGTTGCAGCGAGCCGCTCACGACCCACCACACGACCAGCATCAGGATCGGCATCATGACCGCGATGGGCCCCAGCGTGCGCAGGGCCAGGTTACCGGCCATATTGCGGCGCACGGCCAGGTCCTGCGCGACCTGCACGGTTTGATTCGAGGTCTGGATCGAGAACACACGGTAGGTCGTGCTGTTGGCGCGCACGTTCGAAAAGCCCAGCACCGCGCGCTGCGGCAGGCGCGCACGCGAAACGCTGTGGAACATCTGGGCGCCGTCGGGGGACCACATCTGCACCACCATGTCGTCGTTGCCGCCAGCGCTTTCGGCTTCCTGCCGCGCGCGCGCTTCGTCGTTCGACAGCGGTGTGCTCGAGCGCAGCGACAGGGCCATCTGCTGCATGTGGTAGTCGAAGATCTGGTCGGCGTCGTGCAGCGCGGTACGGTAGGCGATCGTCGCCTGCGCCACCGCCGCGATCGTGATCGCCGCGAGCAGGAACCAGAGCAGGCGCCCGCGCAGCGAGTGCGTCATCTTCATGCTTTCGGCACCATGTAGCCGACGCCGCGCACGTTCTGGATCAGGTCACTGCCCAGTTTCTTGCGCAGGCCGTGGATGTACACTTCCACCGCGTTGCTCGAGACTTCGTCGCGCCAGCTGTACAGCTTTTCTTCGAGCTGCGCGCGCGAGAGCACGGCGCCGGGCCGCGCCACCAGCGCTTCGAGCACGGCCCACTCGCGCGCCGACAGCGACACCTGGGTGCCGTCGACCATGATTTCGCGCGTGACCGGATTGATCGTGATGTTGCGGTATTCGAAAATCGGCTCGGCGCGGCCAGCAGCGCGCCGCAGCAGCGCGCGCAGGCGCGCCAGCAGTTCGTCGAGATCGTAGGGTTTGAGGACGTAGTCGTCGGCGCCGGCATCCAGGCCCGCGATGCGCTGGGCCACCGAGTCGCGCGCGGTGGCAACCAGCACCGGCGTGCGGTCCTTGCGCGCACGCATCGAGCGCAGAACTTCGAGGCCGTCCTTGCGCGGCAGCCCCAGGTCGAGCAGCACCAGGTCGTAGTTCTGGTTCTGCAGCAGGGCCGTGTCGGCCATTTCGCCGTCCTTGACCCAGTCGACTGCGTAGTGCTCGGCCCTGAGCAGGTCGAGCACCACTTCGCCGATCATCGTATCGTCTTCCACCAGCAGCAGCCGCATACATCCCCCGTTGTAAAAGTGCGACCCGAGGACGCTACGCTATCTTAACCAATTAACCGATCCGCACCGGGATGAAGATCTTGTCGCTGCCGCGCTGGATCAGCAGGGCCACCGACTTGCTGGCCTTGCCCACCATCTCGCGCACCTGCGCCACCGAGTTCACCGGCCGGCCGTTGACCGAGATGAGCACGTCGCCCGGTTCGATACCCGCGATCTCGGCGGCGCCCGATGCATCTTCGATCAACAGGCCAGTCGCGATGCCGCTCTGGCGACGCTCGATCGGCTCCAGCGGCCGCAACGACAGGCCCAGCTTCGCGCTGTTGTCGACAGTGCCGGCCACGTCTTCCACCTGGCCGCGGCGTGGTTTGTCGGCAGCGTCGGCCAGCGTCGCATCGATGCGCACCAGCTTGCCGTCGCGCCAGACGTCCATGGCGATCTTGTCGCCGGGTTTGGCCATCGTCATCATGGCCGGCAGGTCGCCCGACGAGACGATCGGCGTGCCGTTGGCCGTGCGAATCACGTCGCCGGATTTCAGGCCCGCACGTTCGGCCGGGCTGCCACGCTCGACGTTACTCACAAGCGCGCCTTCCACCGATTCGAGCTTGAACGAATCGGCGAAACTCTGGCCGACTTCCTGCACGCCCACACCGAGCTTGGCATGCTGCACCTTGCCGGTGGCGACGATCTGGTCCTTGATGCGCACCGCGAGATCGATCGGGATCGAGAACGACAGACCCTGGTAGCCGCCGGTCTGGCTGTAGATCTGCGAATTGATGCCAACCACTTCACCGCGGGTGTTGAACAGCGGGCCACCCGAGTTGCCCGGGTTAACCGCAACGTCGGTCTGGATGAACGGCACGCTGCCGTCCGAGATGGAGCGACCGGTGGCGCTGACCACGCCGGCGGTGACGGTGCTCTCAAGGCCATACGGCGAACCGATGGCCAGCACCCACTCGCCCACCAGCACCGATTTGGATTTGCCGATCGGCGCCACGGGCAAGCCCTTGGCATCGATTTTCAACACAGCCACGTCGGTACGCGGGTCGGAGCCCAGGACCTTGGCGCGAAACTCGCGGCGATCCTGCAGCTTGACCGTGACTTCGTCAGCGCCCTGCACGACGTGTGCGTTGGTAAGGATGACGCCGTCCGGGCTTACGATGAAGCCCGATCCAGCGCCGAAAACGGGCGCTTCACGACCACCGCGCTCGCCACCGGAGCGCGGGTCCTGAAACTGCTTGAAAAACTCATACAACGGATGGCCCGGGTCGAGGCTTGGCATGCCGCCAGCACCGCCGCCACCACGGGCGGCCGTCTTGGTGCCGCCAACGACGCGGATATTGACCACTGCCTTGCCCTGCTGCGCAGCGATACGCGTGAAGTCGGGCAGCGCCACGGTCGACGACGGTGCGCCCACGGCAGCAGCCGGTGCAGCGCCAGGGGCGGCCGCGACGACAGCCGGCACGCTTGGCGCGGCGGCATTGGCAGTAGCGTTATTGTGATTGACAGCGATGGCACCGACCGCGCCGCCGATGACGCCCGCGGCACACAGGGCCAGCGTCAGGCGTTTGGCAGTGATGGCAGTAACGGCACTTGGGTTCGACATGGATGTGCTCCTGATGAAAATTCGGTAAATCGATGATCGAGATTCGATGAGGCTAGTGTCGCGCAGCCGTCTTAGACCATACTTAAGTTGACAGGCAACACTCCTTAGACACGGCTTAATGCACACGGCTTGCGGCTGCGCAGCACACAAGGCCCGCCAGATAGGCTAAGGGCGCCCCGATGCTGCAGGCGCCCTCCGTTCAAACCGTTACTGCATCATCTGCGCCAATTCAGGCAGCGCGTTGTTCCAGTGCCTGGACATTGTCGCCGCTGATCGTGGTGCCGGCAGCATCGCCGATGGCGATCTTGCGCGGCTTGAGCGCCTCTGGCACTTCACGCACCAATTCGATGGTGAGCATGCCGTTGTCGAACGACGCCGTGGTGACCTTCACATGGTTGGCCAGCTGGAAGCGCTGCTCGAAATCGCGCGCTGCGATGCCACGGTGCAGGAAGGTGCGCTGGGCGTCATCCTTCTGTTTGCGGCCGGTGACGTGCAGGCTGTCACGCTCGGTGATGATCTCGACTTCGTCGCGGGTGAAGCCAGCCAGCGCCATCACGATGCGGTATTGGTCTTCGCTCACCAGTTCGATGTTGTACGGCGGGTAGCTTGGCTGCGACTCGGCGCGTTGCTCGAGCAGGCTGGCCAGGCGATCGAAACCGATAGCGGAACGGTAGAGAGGGGTCAGGTCGTAAGTACGCATGATGTCTATCCTTGTAAAGTTAAGCGATAAGGGTGCGGACCTCAGTTGAGCATCCGCTGGTACCAATCTAATGCCATCGATCGCGAAATCAAGACAAGCAAAATACGGAATTTAAAATATTTTTCCAAATTTTGTTTGCATGATGTATCAGGGAAAATCCAGCCCGACGGGCGGTGCTACACTGCCCGGCTTCCCTTCCCTGCCTTTTCCCATGACCGCATCCCGCACCTTCTTCGCACGCGCTGCCCGTCCGGCGCGCGCTTTGGCCCTGACTCTGGCCCTGCCTGCCTCGGCCCAGCTTCCCGCCGTCGGCGACGCGCCGTATCCCGGCACGATCGCGCTGCATGTCGACGCGAGCAACTTGTCGCAGCAAGTCTTCAGGATGCGCCTGTCGATGCCCGTGCAGGCTGGCCCGATGACGCTGCTGTATCCGCAGTGGGCGCCGGGGAACCACGGCCCGAACATCCCGCTGACCCAGCTCGCCGGCCTGAAATTCCGCGCCGGCGGCAAGCCGGTCGAGTGGAAGCGCGACCCGGTCAACGTGTATGCGTTCCACGTCGTGGTGCCGGAAGGCGCAACCACGCTGGAAGCCGAATACCAGTTCCTGTCGCCGCTCGATACGACGCAGGGCCGCATCACGATGACCGACGACATCCTCGGCGTGCAGTGGCAGTCGGTGGCGCTGTACCCGGCCGGCTACCAGGCGCGCCGCATCACCGTGCAGCCGACGCTGCGCCTGCCCGCTGGCTGGCAGTTCGCCAGCTCACTGGCGGTCGAAGCGCGCACCGGCGACGAAGTGCGCTTCAAGCCGCATGATCTCGACACGCTGGTCGATTCGCCGCTGTTCGCGGGCCGCTACTTCAAGCGCATCGACCTGGCGCCGGGCGCGAAGCAACCGGTGATGCTCAATGTGGTGGCCGACAATCCCGAAAACCTCGAGGCCAAACCGGACCAGATCAAGCTGCACCGCGCGATGGTCGACCAGGCGCTCAAGCTGTTCGGTTCGCACCACTATCGCCAGTACGATTTTCTGTTTGCGATCTCGGACGAATTCGGCGGCATCGGCCGCGAGCACCAGCAGTCGAGCGAGAACGGCGTCAAGCTCGGTTACTTCACCGAGTGGAACCGCAACGAGGCCGGGCGCGAACTGCTGCCGCACGAATTCGTCCACTCGTGGAACGGCAAATTCCGCCGACCTGCGGGCCAGGATGTCGCCAACTTCAACACGCCGCTGCAGAACGAGCTGCTGTGGCTGTACGAAGGCCAGACCCAGTTCTGGGGCAAGGTGCTCGCCGCGCGTTCGGGCCTGGTCTCGCAAACCCACGCGCGCGATGCGCTGGCGGCCGACGCGGCGCGCTACGACGCCACCCAGGGCCGCGACTGGCGCGCAGTGCAGGACACCGTCAACGACCCGATCATCAACGGGCGCCGCCCGATCGGCTGGGGTAACTGGCAGCGCAGCGAGGATTACTACACCGAGGGCATGCTGATCTGGCTCGACGTCGACACGATGATCCGCGAGATGTCGGGCGAGCAGCGCGGCCTGCAGGACTTCGCGCGCGCCTTTTTCGGCATCGACAACGGCAGCACCCAGACCACCTACTACACGTTCGACGACGTGGTGGCTGCGCTGAACAAGGTGCAGAAATACGACTGGGCGCCGTTCCTGCGTGCGCGCCTGGACGGCCACGGCCCGGGCGCCCCGCTCGATGGCCTCAAGCGCGCCGGCTGGAAGCTGGTCTACGGCGACACGCCGAGCGACGCGGCGCGTGGCGCAGAAGATCGCAACAAGACCACCGACTTCACATACTCGCTGGGCTTCCAGGTGCGCGCCGACGGCGGCATCACCGGCGTGATCTGGGACGGCGTGGGCTTCCGCGCCGGCCTGGCGGCCAACACGACGATCGTTGCCGTCAACAACCGCGTCTACAAGGGCGACGTGCTCAAGGCAGCAGTGCGCGCCGCCAAGGATGGCAAGGCGCCGCTCGAACTTCTGGTACGCAAGGGGAACAACCTGCGCACGATCTCGCTCGATTACCGCGACGGCCTGCGCTATCCGCGCCTGGAACGCATTCCGGGTACGAAGGATCGGCTCGAGGTGCTGTTCAAGGCGCTGTAGGGTGGATGGCTGTGCCATCCACGCGTTCAAGGATCGGCCGATCCGAGGCGCACGTTCAAGTAGGGTGGATGGCTCCGCCATCCACGCGCTCAAGGATCGGCTGATCCGAGGCGCACGTTCAAGTAGGGTGGATGGCTCCGCCATCCACGCGTCCAACCGCCGGCAAATCCAACGCGCACGTCACGCTTGACGTGCGACATCCCATTACCCCCTGCTGCCGCATACGCTCGCCAGCATGTCCCATTTTCGCCGCGTCCGCTCTGGCCGGACTTATTTCTTCACACTGGTCGCCTTTCGTCGTCGCCCCATCCTGTGTGACGATGCGATCCGCTTATCCTTGCGCGTTGCACTCGACCGGACGCGCCTGCGGCGTCCCTTCATTATCGACGCCATCGTGTTAATGCCGGACCATCTGCATTGCATCTGGACACTGCCGGATGGCGACACCGACATCTCGACGCGATGGGCACAGATCAAGCACCATGTTTCATTTTCCTGTCGCGATCAATATGACGACATCCTGTCTACCGAGTCACGCCGCCGCCGTGGTGAAGCCGCGATCTGGCAACGTCGTTTCTGGGAGCATCAGATCAGGGATGACGACGACATGACGCGCCATGTCGATTACATTCATTACAACCCGGTCAGGCATGGTCATGTCACCAGTGCAGTGCAGTGGCCGTATTCATCGTTTGGACGGTTTGTGAAGAGTGGGCTATATCTTCCTGATTGGGGTGGCACCGAGGCAGCGCGGACAATGATGCTGGAGTAAGGTGGTGCAGGTTTTTCACCGCTTGGGCATGTGCAATGAATTTTCCGCCAACGATCACCGCGTGGACGGCGTAGCCGTCCACCCTACAGGGGAGCATCGGCCATCCACGCATCGTGCAGCAACGAGGTCGGCTTCGATGACTTCCCGTTCAACATTCCTGCCGTGCGCGAACTGCAATCGATTGAGTTCCACGCTGACGTGACCTTCTTCGTTGGTGAAAATGGCAGCGGCAAGTCGACCATGCTGGAAGCGATCGCACTGGCACTGGGCTTTGGCATCGAAGGCGGCACGCTGAACAACCGCTTGCTGAACACGTCCGGCGAGCACACCCGGCTGGCGGATCACATTCGGATGTCGCGCAGCACGCGCAAGCCCAGGGACGGCTATTTTCTTCGGGCCGAGAGCTTCTACAATCTCGCGACCTACCTCGACGGGATGCCGGAGACCACCGGCTATGGCGGCAAGCAGCTGCATGCGCGCTCGCATGGCGAAGCATTCATGAGTGTGCTGCTCGACAAATTCAGAGGCAATGGCTTGTACCTGCTCGACGAACCCGAGGCGGCGCTCTCGCCCAATCGCCAGCTGGCCGCATTGCGGGCGATTCACATGCTGGTGCAGGAACAGTCGCAGTTCATCATCGTGACGCACTCGCCGATTCTGCTTGTGTACCCTGGCGCGAAGATCCTGGCATTTGACGGCGCCGGCATTGCCGAGATCGCGTATGAGTACACGGAACATTACGCCGTAACGCGCGACTTTTTGAATCACTATCCGCGCCGGCTGGAACAGTTGCTGGCGCCGGATTGAGCATGGTGATTTAACCGGGCGACGCTATTCTCGGTTCATCGAGTGCGGGCCAGGACTACTTCCATTCGCCCCGCTGGTTCACCAGCGTTTTCTTGCCTTCGGTGACCACCAGCCGGCCATCGGCGAACACGGTGTAGTTCACGCGGCCCGAGCGAAATACATAGCCCTGGAAAGCACCGGGCGTGACGCCATCGGCTGCCATTGAATGCATGGTCTTGCCACGCAGCTTGATCGCCTTGCCGGTTTTCTTGCTGGTGCCGGTATAGCGCACGTTGTCGCAGGTGACGTTGCCCTCTTCGCACTGCTGCACGATCCTGACGGTAAAGCCGGACGTTTCCAGCGTCTGCTGCGTGGCGGCGTGGGCCGCGCCAGCGAATGTCATTGCGGCCAGAACAGCGAGGTGGATGGATCGTTTCATGGGTTCCCCTGTCGAGTGTGGACAGCGCAATGATGCCCGATCGGGCTAACCGTACCGTTCGCTGGCGCGCTTTGGGGGCGCAGAGTTTCTTTGAACAATCCATGCAGCGCCGTTGATGACGGCGTCGCGGATCAGTCCGGCGCTGAAGCATCCGGTGTTGAAGCATCCGACCTTGAGGCGTCCGGCCGGGACGCCGCGGCGCGCGCCAGCGCGTGCGACGCAATCGGCACGGTTGCGGCGAGTACTGTCACCAGCGCGCCGATCCTGATCCACCAGGCCGATCCCGGTTGCAGCACGGCGAGGCCGGCCAGCATGAGGCCAAGCGCCAACGTTGCCGCCTTGGTTGCCGCATGCTGCCGCGACAGGGCGTCCGGCAGCCTGTGCAGGCCCAACGCCGCCACTGCGAGAAGTGCTGCGCCGAGAATCATGAGCGCCCAACCCAGGGCCGTCATGGCGCGTCCCGCCCGGGCGCCTCGGCGCGCAGCGCGTTGGCCCAGCAAACGGTGGCGAGAAACGCGATCAGGGCGAAGCCGAGCGCAACGTCCAGGAAAGCCGTATGCCCGGTACGCGCAGCGGCCAGTATGCATGCCGCAAGGGCGCAGGCGCTGAGAACATCGATGACCACCAACCGGTTTGCAGCTCCAGGCAGGCGGCGCAAGGCCGCCAGGACCAGCCACAGTGTCAGCCCAAGAAACACCTCGACCAGTATTGTCATGACATCTCCTCTTGAGCAAAGAGCACCCGCACGGCAACTTCAAACAGATGACGGATTTCCTGCAGCGCCGCCTCATCGGCGCCGTTACCGGTGTCGAGCATATGCAGGCGGATTCGTCCGGCGACGGCGTCGACGTCCACCGCCGTAGTCCCCGGCGTGAGGCAGATCAGGCAGGCCAGTACGGTCGTTGCCCAAGGTTGCATCGGCTGGAACCGGTAGTCGACGAAACCGGGGGCAAAATCATGCGGACCACGCAGGATGCGCCACGAAATTTGCCAACCTGAACGCGCAATGGAGGCAAACAGGTGCCACACGATCAGGAGGCCGGCGGCGATGCGTTTCATGGTGCGGGCCTGGCCACCGGTGGCGCCATCGTGCCGGCGGCCGCCACCAGGAAATCGATGAGCGGCCCCGGCATCAGGCCCATGGCCAGGGCCAGCAACGACAGCGCCCCGCAGCTGGCCCACGCGCCCGCCGGAAGGGGCGCACCCGGCGTGGTGGTGGGCGCCGGGTGCGGTTTCCAGAACGCCTCGATCCAGATCTTGGCCATCGACAGCAGGGTCAGCCCCCCGGTGCATACGGCCACCGCCATCCACAGGTAATGTTCCTGGGCAAACCCTTCACGCAGGATCAGCAGCTTGGCCCAGAAGCCGGACAGCGGCGGCATCCCGACCAGCGCCACCGCGTTCAGCCCAAACAGGCCGGCGAGCGCTCGCTCACTGCGCGCCAGGGCGCCGATTTTGCGCAGGTCGTAGTGCCCTGCCCTGCGGGCGATCATGCCTGCGATCAGGTACAGGTTGGCCTTGACCAGGATGTGGTGGATGCTGAAGAACAGCGCCGCAGCGATCCCGGCGGCGCCGCCAAGCGCCGCCGCCAACAGGATATAGCCCATCTGGCTCACGCTATGGAAGGCCAGTATCCGGCGCAGGTCGTAGTGATACACCGCGCCCATCACGCCCGCAATCATGGTGGCACAGGCAAGCCAGCCCAGGACGGGGGTATAGGCTGGCGCGCCGGCCGGGAAGACTTCATGGAGAACGCGCAGCAAGGCGTAGGCCCCGACCTTGGTGGTCAGGGCCGTAAACAGCGCCAGTACCGGCGGCGACAGTACCGGGTAGGCGGCCGGCAGCCAGAACAAAAAGGGAAAGGCGCTGGCCTTGATGAGCAGCGCAATGATCAACAGCGCGCCCAGCAGCAAGGCCAGCGGATCGTCGCCGCGCCCGGCCAGCGCCATCCCGAGTGCGTGGTAGTCGAGCTGGCCGGTCAGGCCGTACAGGCCCGCCACAGCGGCCAGCAGGACGACCGTGCCGAACAGGTTCAGGACCAGGTACTTCAGACCAGCCTCCAGCTGCGCCGGTGTGCGGCCGGCAACGATCAGTCCGAGGGCCGCGATCAGCATCACCTCGAACCAGACGTACAGGTTGAACAGGTCAGCCGTGGCATAGGCCCCGCACGCGCCGGCCAGCAAGCTATGCACCAGCGGTGGGCCGAACGGCGTGGCCAGCGCGCTGCCCCGGCTGGGCCAGACCAGCACGGCCATGGCCAGCACGGCATTGATGGTCAGCATGAGGGCGGCGGCGCGGTCGATACGAAAGACGATCGCGAAAGGCGCGGCCCAGGCGCCGAACTGCGTTACCACCACCGCGCCGCCGGCAGCGCCATCCAGCAATGCCGCGCAGCACAGCAGCAGGATCAACGCCCCGCCCAGACTGGCGGCACGCTGGCGGCGCGGGCGCCGGGCCAGCGCAACCGTCAGCGCTGCCGTGAACAGCGGCACCAGCACCGGCGCGGCCGCTAGTAGACCACTCATGGCAGTTCCCCGGGGTCACCATCAGGCCTCGGGGGCGGTTCGGCTTGTTCGAGCGCATCGGCATCGGCGCGGTCGTCGTGAGCGGCCAGCGCCAGGGCCAGGGCGATGCCGAAACAGGCAAAGGTGAAACCGATCACGATGGCCGTCAGTACCAGTGCCTGCGGTACCGGGTTGGCCACCGCCGCCAGGGGCGCAACCGCGCCTGGCGCAATTAACGGCGGCGCTGCCTGGCCAAGGCGGCCGGCTGCGAACACGAACAGGTTCACCGCTGCACCGAGCAAGGCCAGCCCCACCGAGATTGCCACCAGGTCGCGCGAGCTGGCCAGGTACAGGCCGGCGGCAGCCACCAGGGTCACGCTCGCCGCCATTGCCCACTCGATCATCGCATGCTCCCCAGCAGCCGCAGGCAGAATCCGCTCAGCGCCCCCCAAACGCACAGCGCCACGCCAAGGTCGAACAGCATCACCGTGGAAAGCTTGAGCGCCACGGCGCCGGCGCCGAGTTCACCCCACAAGTGGGTGAGGAAAGGCTGGCCGAGCGCCAGCGCCGGCAGGCCGCTGGCCGCGGCCAGCGCCAGGCCGAGGGCGCTCAGGCTCAGTGGTCCGAGCGGTAGCCGCGCGCGGGCGGCCGCCGTGCCCCGCACGAGCGCATGGGCGACCGTCGCCGCCACCGCCACCAGCGCGGCAACGAAGCCGCCGCCGGGCGCATTGTGCCCGCGCAGCAGCAGCCATACGGCGGCGGCCAGCATGATCCAGTAAAGGAAGGACACCGTGGTCTCCAGCACGATCGCGCGCCCGGTATTCATCGGCTTGTTCTCCTGGCAGGAAGCGGGCGTGCCAGCGGCCACGTCGCCAGCGCCGCAAGCATGACCACGGCAATCTCGCCAAGCGTGTCAAGGGCGCGAAAGTCGACGATGATGACGTTGACCACGTTGCGTCCGTGCGCATTGGGCACGCTCTGCGCGAGGAAATAATCGGCCATGGCGGCGTCGAACGGCCGGCCGGACAGCGCCAGCAGCACGGCGCCGAGCAGCAGGCCGAACGCCAGTGCGACGCCGGCCCGCCAGGCATCGGCACGTTCTTCGCCCGCCCCGACGCCCTGCCGCTGGTGGTAGCGGCGCAATGCCACCGCTGCCACCACCACGAAGACGGTTTCCACGGCAAGCTGGGTCAGGGCCAGGTCGGGCGCGCCCTGGAACAGGAACACGATCGCGCTGCCGGTGCCGACCGCGCCCGCACCGAGCAATCGGCCGAGCGTGTCCCGGGCCCGCACGGCCAGCGCGGCCCCGAGGATGACGGTAGCGCACCCGACCAGTACGCCGGCAGCGTCGGGGGTGATGGCGGTGAATGGCGCAACGTCCAGGTCGAATGCCCAGGGCACGCAGAGCAGCACCGTGGCGGCGACCGTTGCGACCATGTAGCGACTCAGGCGCCGCGCCTGCAGGGCGCGTGCCAGCACGCCGGCGAGGTGTTTCAGGCCGCGCAGCGCGGCGCCATACGCGGCAGCCGAGCCGGCGCGGTCGAGAAAGCGCAGTCGGTCAAGCCCCCGGTAGAGGTGGTTCCATCCGGCATACACGAGCGCCCCGACCGCCCAGACAATGGCAAAGCTCTCGATGCGAAGCAGCCATTCGGTGTCGAGCGAGACATCGGCGCGTGTCAGCGTGGGGGAGATCAGCCGGGCGGCATCGATCAGCAGCGGTTCGGCCAGTGCAGGAAACAAGCCGAGCACGATGCCGATGCCGGCAAGCGCCAGCGGCGGGACCGTGAGCCGCCATCCACCCTCGTGTGGCGCATGGTCTGCGGGATGGGTTGGCGGGCCAAAAAAGATGCGCACGGTCGCCACGCTGGCGACCGCCACGCCGACGGTGCTCACCAGCAGGCTGGTGCCTTCGACCACCCACAAGACGTCGCTGATCTCCTTGGCGGCCTTCATGCTGTCCTTGGCAACGAAGCCGACCGTAGCCGGCAGACCGGCCATCGACACGCCGGCCAGCAACGCTACCAGCGCAGTGACCGGCATCGCGTGGCGCATCCCGCGCAGCCGGTCGACCAGGCGCGTTCCGGTCGCATGGTCGATATTGCCGGCCACGAAAAAAAGGGGCGCCTTGTACAGCGCATGGGCCAGCAGAAAGGCGACAAAGGCCAGCGCGCCCAGGTCGTTGGGCAAGCCGATGAGCACGGTCAGCATGCCCAGCGCGGAGACGGTCGACCACGCCAGGATGCGTTTCAGGTCGCGCTCGCGGGGCGCGAGCACGGCGCCCCACAAGGCGGTGAGTGTGCCGATCGACAGAAGCGTTCCTTCCCACCATGCAACCGCCCCCATCGCTTCGTCGAAGCGGGCCATCACATACACCCCGAGGTTGACCATCGTCGCCGAGTGCAGATAGGCCGAGACCGGGGTCGGCGCGGCCATTGCGCCCGGCAGCCAGAAGTGAAACGGGAACTGGGCCGACTTGGTCATGGCACCAGCGAGCACCAGCGCCACCCCCGCCTGGAAGCGCGGCTCGGCAAGCACAGCAGGATCGAGGTGCGCCAGGTCGCTCAGCCGCAGTCCGGGCGCAGCCAGCAGGATCAGGACGATCCCGGCAAGCAGCGCCAGCCCGCCGGCGCCGGTGATCAGCAGCGCCTGGCGCGCGCTTTCACGACTGTCGTGGCTGTCATGCTCGAAACCCACCAGCAGGAAGGACAGCACACTGGTCGCCTCCCAGAACAGCAACAGCAACAACAAGTCATCGGAAAGAATTGCCCCGGCCATGGCCAGCGTGAACGCGATGAGCAGGCCCATCAATTGGCCCAGGCGGGCATGGCCGCGCAGATAGCCGGGCGTATACGCGAGCACCGCCGCGCCGACGGCGCACACCAGGAGCAGGAACAGGCGCGCCAGGCCATCGGCGGCAAACCCCAGGCGGATGCCAAGCGGCGCCACCCAGGAAACCGACCAGCTTGCTGGTTCGGCTGGCAGGCCGGCCACCACCGGCAGCAATGCCAGTGGCAACAGCCAGGCCCCGCGGAGCCAGAGCGCCTGCGATGCCACAGGGAGCGCTGTCTGCACCATGGCGGGCGCCTAGCGGGATGACCTATCCTGGTGCATGCGCCGCCCCTGCCACTCGCGCCATGCAACGACCGCCAGTGTGATGGCGACCAGGGGTAATACCGCCATCGCCATGACGGTGCTGTATGGCTGCAATGCATCATGCTGCTGGGCCGCCAGCAACACGTAAGCCATGTAGGCCGCGTACAACCCCAGGAACAGCCCGCCTTCCCAACGAGCAATCAGATTGCCTGTGAAGAAGATGGGCAGGCAAGCGATTGCCACCGCGATCATGACCGGCAGGTCAAATGCGAGCACCGAAGGGGCAACCTCTATCCCCAACGACGTCACCAGCGACGGCAGCCCCAGCACGCCCAGGATATTGAATACATTGCTGCCTACCACATTGCCGACCGCAATATCGCGCTGGCCCCGCAGCGCCGCGATGATCGAGGTGGCCACCTCGGGCAGCGACGTGCCGGCCGCAACGATGGTCAGGCCAATGACGAGCTCGCTAACGCCGAGGTACTGCGCGAAGCTGACGGCCGAGTCCACCAGCCAGGTGGCGCCCAGCACCAGCAGGCCGAGTCCGGCGACAATGAGCAGCAGTTGCATTGCCGGGTGGCTGTCCCAGCCTTTGGACGGGCCGGGCACGCCGTCTGGAAGGCTGGCGTCGTCGGGCCGATGCTGGCGCCGCGACTGGTAGACCAGGAAGGCGGTGTAGCCGATCAGCAGACCCAGCAGCAGGGCGCCATCGCCACGACCGATGCGCCCGTCCAGCGCCAGTGCGAGCAGTAGCAGCGAGATGCCGATCATGAACGGCACTTCCTGGCGCACGACCTGCTGCGCCACGAGCAGCGGTGCAATCAGGGCCGATATACCAAGGATGAACAGGACGTTGAAGATATTGCTGCCTACGACGTTGCCCAGCGCCAGGTCAGCGCTGCCGGACACAGCCGATTGCAGGCTGACGGCCAGCTCCGGGGCACTGGTACCGAACGCGACGACGGTGAGCCCGATCACGAGTGGCGACATGCCGACCGACAGTGCCAGAAGGGAAGCACCGCGCACCAGCGCCTCGGCGCCGGCGACAAGCAGAATGAGTCCGAACAAGAACAAGAGCACGTCCATCATTGGCGCCTCCTTCTCACGTAACACCGGCAATGCTCCTGGCAAAACAAGGCAAAGCAAGGCTTGCCGCTGACGACTCGACGTCGCCGGACCAGCTCGCTTGCTGACTCGCCTGGAGCAGCTTTGCCGCCAATTATAGGACGCTTTGAAGCAGGACGGCACGCACACCCGAATCGATTTTACTACCCACAGCACGACTGTTGCACGGGCCCCGCGCGAGCACAAACGGCCTCACCGTGGCAGCGCGACGCGCCGGCGCGTCAGCCCCGCCGGCCGATGCCAGGCATGGTTTCCCACACCCACAGTGCGGCAAGAATTTGCATGAACCTCGCCCAGAAAGGCGTCCAACCGCGCCTGATATACAAGCAGACCTCACCCGAACAAGCCATGCAGGAACCAGCGCGGCGCCGCATCCTCGCCCGAACCGTTGATGCGCTCGCGGTAGATCCAGTACAGCGCGTGGTCCTTGCCTTCGGCGATGAAATAATCGCGCGTTTGCGTCTGGCTCCACCAACCAGCCTCGATGCGTTCGGGATTGGATGCCACCCGCAACGGCGAGCCATAGAACGGCCGGTGGTCGCGCATAAGCAGCGCGAGCGGCTTGGCCAGCAGCCAGCTTGGCCGGGGCAGGCTTTGCACATCGGGCGGCATCTGCGCGGCGCGCGCCGCCGCGCTCATTTTCTCGTGCACCGGCACCCAGGCGTTGGCGATCTCGGGCCGGTAATCGGCATGCGGCAGCGCCTGCAGCACATTGTCGGTGCCCAGGCGCGCAACCAGCAGTTCGATCATGCGCATGCGGTCTTCTTCGCTGCCACCAGGATCGGGAAACAGCGAGTCGGTCGGCGGCGCCATCGCCTGCAACTGCTGCGCTTCGAGCCGGATGCCGATCACGGGCGCGACAAGTTCGAGCTTGGCCAAGCGTTCGCGCAGCAGCCGCATCAGGTGTTCGTCGCGCCACGTGGGTTCGGCCAGCGCCACTTCGACCGCCGTGGGCGGACAGGCCACCCTGCCCCGCTCGTGCTCGAGCAGCAGCAGGATGCGTTCGACCGCCAGTTGGCGCGCGCACAGCCAGCCCGTCATTTGCAATACCAGGTGGTGGGCGCCGGCCAGCAGCAGGTCGGCATGTTCGAGCCGGTCGAACAGTTCGAGCCGGGCCTGGAACCGTTCGGGCGGCTCGATCCATTGCAAGAGTTCGGGGCTGTGGCCATACGCGGCGTCGAGCATGTCGAGCAGCGCGCGCCCGCAGCGCCGTTGCAGACCGGGCCGGGGCAGGCGCTGCAATTCGTCCAGCCAGCGGCAACCGAGGCCATCGAACCAGGCCGCGAACGGCCGCGCCGGTGGTAGCAGGCTCACCGGCAGGCGATTGAGCCGCCGCACGAGCGAGTCCATCTTGACCGCGCGCCCCGCATTGCGGCGCGCCAGCAACCAGGCGCCGCGCGCGGTGGGCGCGCAGGCAATGCAGCCCGTAAAGCCGAGTGTGCGCAGGTTGGCGCGCACGCGCTCGCACAACTGCCGGATGCCGCCGAACAGGCGCAGGCTGGCGCCGATGTCGAGCAGCAGCGTGGCTTCTTCGGCCAGCGCCACTTGCGGCGTGTACTGCAGCATCGCCATCGCCACTGCCTGCAAGGCCTCGGCCTCGCGCTCGTGGCTGCGCTGGACGATGCGCGCGTCGGGCATCAGCATCAGCACGCCACCACGCCGCATGCCGGGCAGCACGCCTTCGATGTGCGCCGCCTTCGACAAGGCCATCACCCGCTCCTGTTCCAGAACCACGATGCCGGGATCAACCGCAGCACTAGCATCGGCAGCATCGGCGCCATCGGCACCGCCGCCATTGCTGCTGCTATTGCACCAGCGTGGGCTGAAGACTTCGAGCGGTAGCTGGGGCAAATACAGGCCGATCCAGAGGCGCATGGCGTTGCAGTAGTGAAGAACCAAGGGGCAGGAACAGCGGCGCGTCGCGCTGCGGTCCCCGGCGTTTGATGAAGTCGACCGTCATGCCGCCGGCGGCCGGGCGCAGCGCAAGGCGCAGCGGCGCGGGCGACGCATCTTGCGCAGCAGACAGGGGACGGAGCATGAAGAACAGGGTTTCGCCACCCTGCGCCGCCAGGTGCAGGCGGCGCAGGCTGTCACTGCGCACGTGGTTGGCCCAGAACAGCAGCGCACCGCAACTGCCGCTGCGCAAGACCTGCTCGGCCGCCCACAGCGCATCGGCGCTGCGCGTCGAGCGCAGCCACAGCAATTGGGATGGATCGAGGCCCAGCGCGGCCAGCGCCAGCGCCTGGGGTGGATGGGGTGGTTGCAGCAGCACGATGCGGCGCGATGCGCAGGCGGCCAGCGCCGGGCGCAGCAGCCGCATTTCGCCGATGCCGGGTTGTTGCAGCAACAGGTCGACCAGGGTGCCACCGGGCCAGCCGCCGCCCGGCAACTGGCCCGACAAGGTAGCGTGACCCGTGTCGATGCAGCGCGTGTCGGCATGCGCCAGCTGCGAGGCGCGCCACAGCGATGGGTGCAATGCCTCTGGTGCAGCAAAGATGGAAGAAGGATTCATGATAGTGATAACAATGCAAGTACTGTATAAACGTACAGTACTCGTTGAAACGGGGCTTGGCAAGAGCTTTTCATTTTGTCTACATCAAGTCGCTTAGCTGGATTTATGGAGATTAAATGCCGTGCAAAGCGCCCTACGCCCGTAGCAGCACCTTGTAGACCGGCTTTCTGGCGCCATATATATTCTTCGTGTGCCCCGACCATGGAGTTGTCAATGAGCAACGTAATGAGCACCAATACCGATCTTCTGCTCAAAAAAGCCGGCATCATCGAACGCTGCTGCAACCGCGCCCGCGAAGAATACGAGCGCGATCCCACGACGTTCACCGACGACATCACGCGCCAGGATGCGGCCACCCTCAACGTGATCCGGGCCTGGGAAGCGGCGATCGAGATGGGTGACTACGTGATCGGCTGCGCGCGCCTGGGACCAGCGCAGGACGAGCGCGAGGTCATCACGCTGCTGGCCGGGCATGGCTGGATCGCGCCGGTCGTGGCCGAAAACCTCAAGCGCACCGGCGAATTCTGCCGCGCCGAATGGGATTACCAGGCCGCGCCCCTGCCCGCCCTCGTCACGATCATCAAGCGCGGCCTTGGCGATTTCACCGAATACGCAGCAGCGCTGACGAGCGGCGCGCGCGCGATCGGCCAACCCTGACCATGTCTTGTCAGTGCGCCAACGGTGCGCCTGCTGGTATCATGCGCCTCTTTTGGGAGCGGGATTCCCTGGCGCCGGATGCGCCGGGTCGCCGCTTTCGCACTGACCAATCAAAACAACCATGACCCAACAGACCAATTTGCCCGGCTTCTTCAGCCGCTTGTCGATCGCCTTCGGCGCCCTGTTCAAATCACTCGGCGATGCCGAATTCGCCGCGCGCGTGCGCGATGACGGCGTCGGCCCGACCGCTGCTCCGGCACCAGTGCCAGCCCCGGCGCCGGCGCCTGCACCTGTCGTGAAACCAGCGCCAGCACCGACGCCCCTGCGCGCGCCGACGCCCGATTCGGCCCTGCAGCTGCTGAGCCTCTTCCAGCGCGAAGCGCGCCTGATCGACTTCGCCCACGAAAACCTCACCAGCTATTCGGACGCCGACATCGGCGCCGCCGCACGCGTCGTGCACGAAGGCTGCGCGCGCGTGCTGCGCGAGCACTTCACGATCGAGCCGGTGCGCAGCGAAGCCGAGGGTGCACGCATCACGCTGAACGAAGGCTTCGATGCCGCCAGCGTGCGCCTGACCGGCAACGTGGTCGGCACGGCGCCGTTCAACGGCACCCTGAGCCATCGCGGCTGGCGCGCTGCCAGCGTCACGCTGCCGCAACTGGCCGAGCGCCACGATGCGCGCGTGCTGGCCCCGGCGGAGGTGGAACTGTGAACGACATCGTGAACAATCCGTTGAATGACTCGTTGAGCGACCCGTTGAACAACGCGGCCGAGCCGCGCTACGCCATCGGCATCGACCTGGGCACCACCCACAGCGCGCTGTCGTATGTCGACCTGCAGGCCAGTGACGGCGAACAGGCCGTCGACGCCGTGCTGCCCATCCCGCAACTGACCGCGCCCGGCACGATCGAAGCGCTGCCGCTGCTGCCATCGTTCCTGTACCTGCCGCACCCGGACGAACTGCCGGCCGGCGAACGCGCGCTGCCGTGGAGCGACACCGAAGAAACTGCGATCGCCGGTGAGATGGCGCGCAACCGCGGCGCGACCACGCCGATCCGCCTGGTCTCGTCGGCCAAGAGCTGGCTGTGCCACCCGGGCGTGGACCGCCGCGCCGCGATCCTGCCAACGGACGCGCCGGACGAAGTCACCCGTGTGTCGCCACTGGATGCATCGACCCACTACCTGCGCCACCTGCGCCAGGCCTGGAACGCTGCGCACCCCGAAGCACCGTTCGACCAGCAATCGGTCACGGTCACCATTCCCGCCTCGTTCGATCCGGGAGCACGCGAGCTGACGCTGGACGCCGCGCGCCTGGCCGGCTTCACGCCGACCCTGCTCGAAGAGCCGCAAGCGGCGCTGTACAGCTGGATCCAGGGCAGCGGCGGTCGCTGGCGCAAGCAGGTCGCACCGGGCGACATCATCCTGGTGGTCGACGTCGGCGGCGGCACCAGCGACTTTTCGCTGATCGCGATCCTCGAACGTGATGGCAAGCTCGAACCGCACCGTGTGGCCGTGGGCGACCATATCCTGCTGGGCGGCGACAATATGGACCTGGCGCTGGCCCACTTCGTGGCCCGCAAACTCGCGGCCAACGGCACGCAGCTCGACGCCTGGCAGATGCGCGCACTGACCTACGGCTGCCGCAGCGCGAAAGAAGCGCTGCTGGCCGACGCCAATGCGACGACGCACCCGATCGTGGTGCCAAGCCGCGGCTCGAAACTCATTGGCGGCTCGATCCGTACTGAACTCACGCGCGACGAAGTCACCGCCTTCATCACCGACGGCTTCTTCCCGCGCGTGGAAGCCTCGGCGCGGCCGACCGTGCGCGCCCGCGCCGGCCTGACCCAGCTTGGCCTGCCGTATGCGCAAGATGCCGCGATCACGCGCCACCTGGCCGCGTTCCTCGCGCGCCAGGCCGGCGCCACCGCCGAACTCGAAGGTTTCACTGGCCGCGTCACGGCCGACCACACCTTCCTGCACCCAAGCGCAGTGTTGTTCAACGGCGGCGTGTTCAAGTCGGGCATCCTGGCCCAGCGCGTGATGGACACCATCAACGACTGGCTGTACATGGAAGGCGCCGAACCGGCCCGCATGCTCGAAGGCGCCGATCTCGATCTGGCCGTCGCGCGCGGCGCAGCCTACTTCAGCTACGCGCGGCGTGGCGGTGGCGTACGCATTCGCGGCGGCACGGCGCGCTCGTACTACGTCGGTGTGGAGTCGTCGATGCCGGCCATCCCGGGCATGGAGCCGCCACTCGAAGCCCTGTGCGTGGCGCCATTCGGCATGGAGGAAGGCAGCGAACTCGAACTGCCGGGCCAGGAATTTGGCCTGGTGATCGGCGAGCCGGTGACGTTCCGCTTCTTCGGCTCGACCACGCGCCGCCAGGATCGCATCGGCGACGTGCTCGAATTCTGGGGCCCGGACGAGCTGCACGAAATGAACGAGATCCAGGCCACGCTGCCGGCCGATGGCCGCGCAGCAGGTGATGTTGTGCAGGTAAAACTGCATGCGCTGGCGACGGACGCCGGCACGCTCGAACTGCTGGCGGTGGCGCGTGACGGCCAGCGCTGGAAGATCGAGTTCGACGTGCGTACGGCGGCCGGGGTCCAGTGACCTGGCTCGTCGGCATCGATCTGGGCACCACGAACACGGTGCTGGCCTACGGCCGCAATGGCCCGGGCGGCATCGAGTTATTCCAGATCGATCAGTTGGTGGCGCCCGGCGAAGTGGCCGGCGCACCGCTGCTGCCGTCGATGCGTTACCACCCGGGGCCGGACGAACTCGCGCCCGGTGCCCTGCAACTGCCCTGGCAGCAGCCGGACGTCGCCGGCGTCAAGCGCGTTGCGCTGGGACGCCTGGCGCGTGTGCTCGGTGCGGCCACGCCGGGCCGGCTCGTCACGAGCGCCAAGAGCTGGCTGTCGCACGACGGCGTCGACCGCATGGCGCCGATCCTGCCGTGGGGTGTCGACAACGACGTGCCCAAGGTCTCGCCGGTGGCCGCCAGCGCCAGCTACCTTGCACACCTGCGCGCCGCATGGAATGCACGCTTTCCCAAACAACCCCTTGAACGCCAGCAGATCGTGCTCACGGTGCCGGCGTCGTTCGACGAAGGCGCCCGCGCGCTGACGCTCGAAGCGGCCAGGCTGGCCGGCCTGCCACAGGTCGCGCTGCTGGAAGAACCGCAAGCCGCGCTGTACGACTGGCTGTACCGCCATCGCGCCAGCCTGGCCGACGATCTGGGCGATGCGCGGCTGGTGCTGGTGGCCGACGTGGGCGGTGGCACCACCGATTTCAGCCTGGTCAAGGTCGATACCAAGGATGGCGAGCCGCACCTGACGCGCATCGGCGTGGGCAACCACCTGATCCTGGGTGGCGACAATATGGACCTCGCGCTGGCGCACCTGATCGAAGCGCGCATGGCCGGCGCAGACAATGACAATGCACGCACGCGCCTGTCGGCCGCGCGCCTGGCCCAGCTCACGGAACGCTGCCGCGCCGCCAAGGAACAACTGCTGGCCGACGACGCACCCGAGTCGGTCGCCGTCACGCTGCTCGGCGCCGGCAGCCGCCTGATTGGCGCCGCTCGCAAGGCCGACCTGCTGCGCAGCGACATCGAGCGCATCGTGCTCGATGGCTTCCTGCCGCTGAACGCCGCGCAGGACGAACCGACGCGTGCGCGCGCCGGCATCGTCGAATTCGGCCTGCCGTATGCGAGCGACCCGGCCATCACGCGGCATCTGGCGAGCTTTTTGCGCCAGCATGCCGCGGCGTCGCGGGAGGCGCTCGGCCTGGAAGGCGGCGTGACCCCGATTCCGGATACGGTGCTGCTCAACGGCGGCGTGTTCAGGGGCGCAGCGCTGGCCAGGCGCCTGGTCGACACGCTGAGCGGCTGGCGTGGCGCGCCAGTACGCGTGCTGCACAACGAGAATCCCGATATCGCCGTCGCCCGTGGCGGCGTCGCCTACGCGCTGGCGCGCCAGGGTCTGGCGCCGGCGATCGACAGCGGCGCGGCCCGTAACTATTACCTGCTCCTGGACGGCGAAGCACGCGCCGGCCTGCTGCGCGCCGTCTGCCTGCTGCCACGCGGCACGCCGGCCGCCACGGACGTCACGCTGGCAAACCGCAGCTTCGCGCTGCGCGTCGGCCGGCCGGTGCGCTTTCACCTGGTCTCGACGATTGCCGATGCCGGCGCGGCGCCACAGGCCGGTGACCTGGTCGATCTCGACCTGGCCGACGTGGTGCGCCTGCCGCCGATTGCGACAGTACTGCGCGCCTCGAGGTCCAGCACAACAGCCGAGATTCCCGTGCATCTGGTGACGACGCTGAGCGAAACCGGTTCGCTCGAAGTGCATTGCGTCGCCGAAGACGGCGGCGGGCGCTGGCAACTGGCGTTCCAGTTGCGTGGC
This sequence comes from Massilia aurea, assembly GCF_024753205.1. Taxonomy (GTDB): domain Bacteria; phylum Pseudomonadota; class Gammaproteobacteria; order Burkholderiales; family Burkholderiaceae_D; genus Telluria; species Telluria aurea. The sequence continues at coordinate 171,141 of NZ_JANUGZ010000002.1, forward strand.
AATAGCGATGATGACGGCGATATCGACGCACAGGACGAGGCCCTGCCCGCGAACCTGGACGCGGCGATCGACAAGATCGAGCGCGTGTTCGGCGCCCGCTCGAAACAGGTCGAGCCGAAGGAGGTCAAGCAACTGCGCGCTGGCCTCGAACACCTGCTCGGCCCACGCGAAAGCTGGACCACGCCGCTGCTGCGCCGCCTGTTCGACGCCCTGATGGCGCGCGCAAAAGGCCGGCGCCGCTCGGTCGAGCACGAGCGCGCGTGGCTGAACCTGGCCGGCTACAGCCTGCGCCCCGGCTTCGGCCACCCGCTCGACGAGTGGCGCATGGAGGGGCTATGGGCCCTGTTCGAAGCGGGCGTGCAGCACCACAAGGACAGCCAGGTGCGCGCCGAATGGTGGACGCTGTGGCGCCGCGTGGCCGGCGGCCTGTCGCTCGACGCGCAACTGCGCGTGCTGGACGATTTCGCCTTCAACCTGCAGGCCGATGCCGCCGAGCGTGGCCGGCGCCCCGTCACGCTGGTCGACGGCAGCGAAGAAGACCTGCTGCGCGTGGGCGCGTCGCTCGAACGCATCCCGTCGGCCTACAAGGCCGAGATCGGGGAATGGCTGTTCAAGCAGATCGCCGACATCCCCGCCGGCGGCAAGCTCGATGCCCGCGCCAGCGCGCGCTACGGCCGCTATCTGTGGGCGCTGGGCCGCGTGGGTGCGCGCCAGTCGTTCCAGTCGAGCGCGCACGAGGTAGCGCCGCCCGACGTGGCCGAGGGCTGGCTGCGCCAGCTCCTGCTGCTCGACTGGCGCAAGGTGGAGCCGGCCGGCTTTGCCGCCGCCCACATCGCGCGCATGACGGGCGACCGTTCGCGCGACATCGATGACGCGGTGCGCGGCGACGTGCTGCGCCGCCTGGCCGCCAGCGGCGCGCCAGCGGCGTGGATGGCGATGGTGCGCGAGGTCGTGGAACTGGATCAGGCCAGCGAAGCGCGCATGCTGGGCGATGCGCTTCCGCCGGGGCTCAAGCTGCTGCGCTGAACGCGGTCGATCGACGCATCACGCTTCCAGCTGCCCGATCAGGATCAGTGAGACCGGCTTGCCGGTACGTGGATGCAGCGGCTCGCGCATGGCGGTGACCCGCAGCCCGTTTGCTGCGAACAGCGCGACCCAGCTTGCGATTGTGCGGAAGTACCACGGCGGCGCATCGGCGAAGTCGCTGGAAAACCCAGCCCAGCTGCCGGCGCGCCAGCCGTCGACATACGGCGCATCGCCGCACGCCATGAGGGGATGCACCGTCTGCACGACCAGCGAGCCGCCCTCGCGCAGATAGGTCGGCGCCGCGCGCAGCAGGCCATCGACCGCCTCGTTGCCGATCAACGAGAAATTGCAGACCGCGACATCGACCGCCAGCGCCAGCCTGCCCCGCGCGATCTGTTCGAACGACAGCACGCAAAAGTCGCCGCCGCCAGCGGCATTGGCTTTCTCGACCAGTGCGGCAATCGCATCGACACCGACCATCGCCACGCCAGGCAGCGCGCGCACCAGCCAGCCTTCGCCGCAACCGAGATCGATGCCGGTGGCCGGATCGAGGCTGCGCACTGCATCGACGATGGCGGCGTTGGTGACCAGCGTGCGGGTTTCAATCTCACCGCCGCGCACGGCGGTGGTCCAGGGGTCGACGTTGCGCGACCACGCGTCAAGAACAGCAGCATCGGTAAGACCTGGCATCGGCTCCTCCTGTCATGACACCATTATGCCGCAGGTAATCATGGCACACGGTGAACGACAGCCATCCACAGGATCGGATAGACTGGCCGCCGACTCCGCCAACGCACCCGCCCCTGCCGCCCATGAAACCATCGCAACACCTGCCCATCCTGCTCGTCGCCGTCCTCGCTGCCGCCATTACCTTCGCGCTCATCAAGCGTCCGGCTGACGAAGCGCCCACACCGCCGCCGCTGGTGTCGCTCGAGAAGATGGGGCATCTGGTGTCGCTCAAGATGAATTATTCGGACGTGATCGAATTCACGCAGCCGAATGCCGTGGACATCCCGTGGTCGCAATGGGAAGTCCGGCTTGGCAGTACCCGCGTGCTGCTGGTGGCGCGCGGCGATTGCACGCTGGCCACCGATCTGCGCCAGGCGCGCTACGAAGACATCGACAACACGGCGCGCACGCTGACGGTCGTGCTGCCGGCGCCCTCGCCGCTCCAGGCGCGCATCAACCACGAACCGCGCGACAAGGGTGGCTCGTACTTCTATGCGATCACCGACCAGGGCTTGCAGGCGTTCATTCCATCGGCGCAAACGCGCACCACGGCCATGAACAACGTACTGGCCACGGCGCAGAAAGCGGTGCAGGCCGCATGCAGCCAGCCAACGATACTGAATACCGCGAGGGACAACGCCGCCACCGTGATGCAGGCCACGCTGCTGGCCACCGGCTGGACGCCGACGGTCGTGTGGGAGGCAAGCACCGGGCAGGCAAAGCCCGTTACGACGCCATAATCTGTTGTAAAAAATTCCCACTTAGAAACAAAAGATTACACCTGCGATGACGCAACCGGCCTGACCCTTCGTGTAAAATCGTCTGAGCAGGTTATCGGAACAAATCAACTATATAGAGGTGACAACACCATGCGCGTCTTCCCATCCAGCGGAAAAACCCTTGTCTTTGCTCTCGCGGCAACCGTTCTTTCCACCAGCGTCTTCGCCCAAACCTGGCCAAGCGACACCGTGACCGTCGTCGTGCCATGGCCGGCAGGCGGCCCGTCGGACATCGCGGCGCGCCCGCTGGCCAAAGGCTTGACGACCGCACTGGGCAAGTCGTTCGTCATCGATAACCGCGGCGGCGGCGGCGGCAATATCGGTTCGGCAGCGGTCACCCGCGCCAAGGCCGATGGCCAGACCATGCTGATCACCTCGAGCGCACCAATCGTGATCAACCCGAGCCTGTACAAGAAAATGGCGTTCAACCCGGCGACCGACCTGATCCCGGTCACCAACCTGCTGCGCGCGCCGCTGGTGCTGGTTGCCCACCCATCGGTCCCGGCCAAGAACGTCAAGGAACTGCTGGCACTGATCAAGTCGAAGAACGGCCAGTTCTCGTATGCATCGGCAGGTAACGGTACCCCGCAACACCTGACCGGTGAAATTTTCCGCGGCGTGACCAAGCTCGACATGGTCCACGTGCCCTACAAGGGTTCGGCACCGGCGATTTCCGACCTGCTGGGCGGCCACATCCCGATCATGTTCGACAGCACCATCGCGATCATGCCGCACATCAAGAGCGGCAAGGTCAAGCCAATCGCCATTTCGGGAAACAAGCGTTCGCCGCTGCTGCCGGACGTACCAACCTTCGCCGAAGCCGGCCTGCCGATCGAATCGTATGCGTGGTACGGCATGTTCGTGCCAGCCAAGACGCCGAAGGCCGTGGTCGACAAGATCAACGCCGAAACGCAGAAGGTCATGAAGTCGCCTGACTTCCAGCGCGTGCTGGCCGATACCGGCACCGAATACGTTGGCGACACGCCTGAGAACTTCGCCAAGTTCGTCCAGGCTGAGACCACCAAATGGTCGAAAGTCGTGAAAGACAGCGGCGCAACCGTCGACTGATTGTCAGCGATTGGGTAGCGCCCTGAAACGGGTGATGCGGCTTTGCCGGGTCACCCGTTTTTTTGTGTCAGATATAGCGCTTGACGACGACATTGGCGTTATTTTTCTAACGCTCGCTCGTGGCCTACGACATGCCCAGCACCTCGTATGTAGTCAACCTTTGTCGTCGCACCAATCTCGGGCGCACTTTTAAAAAGTGCCAGGTCATGCCGTACGATGCTCGCTTTTTCTCTTTGATTATCCTGTAACTGATACACATGCTTTTTATCGGTGTGCAATATAGTCCCTTCAAACGACTTGGAACTCGCTGACTTCGCAGGCCGTTCCGCTGCTGTAAGGTCGTATGAACCTTCTGGTAAATTTTTACTTGGACCAGCAGATCGTGATGTCCAGGCACCATCGACAACCTTGTCCAGCACTCTCTTTCCGTTAGCGACTACTAATACTTCGTGCCCTTCGGGCTTCAGAGATCTGTCCACGAGCACAATTTCGGGAATGCTTTTGCCTGAAAATTTCAGCATGATCGTAGCGTCGCCCGGCTCTAGTGGTAAACGTCCTGTTGGCTCGGCTCGCTCGATAATAGCGCGTTCCTCGACCGATCGATAAAACCACTTGTGCTGTGTGGAATCATGTATAACGCTTTTCTCTGGCTCGGGCGGGACTTGAATTTTAACAATGGCATCATGACCGATCGTCTTGTTAAGATAATCCGCCATCAAATTGAAATTGCGCGCTGGCAATCCGTTGAGCAAATACCCCCCACCAATATCACTATGCGCCCCTGCGGTGGTTACGCCAAGGAAGCGACCATCTTCTGATTTTCCTTGTGCAATGATGGTAGTCGAAGGAAACTTGGTACGGTACTCATCACCTGCGGTAATCTGAATGCCCGAAACGACTGACGGTGGAGGGCGCCTGTCATTACGTGAGGGAGTACCGGTCGCAACAGGGTCATATAAGCCAAGGGCCTGCGGGGTCGTTCCCGGAGCACGCAATACCTGTTTTTCATTCTCTACAGACCGGATATCGCGCTCGTGGAGAAGCCTGGAAAAACCGGCGGCCTGTCCCCCCCTGGCTGAACCCTACTGATAACACCTTAATATTGACATCAGGATCTTCTTCCAGCCAAATAGCTGTACGTTCTGCAAGCTTCTGATACATAAAGTCAATACGCTCTTGGTATGTGCGACCCATGGCACCATCGAGCACCCCCTTTACCCCACCCCGAGTACTTGGCCCCTCTTTGTAAAAACCACTGATGGTGGGGTCGTCTCGTTCATTCTCCTCGATTTGTTCTTTCAACAAGCCGACATTGGAAGCATGTAGCGGGTCTTTGACAACATCATTTTCCATGCCATCAAACAGCGCGACAAACAGCCGCGAATGCGGGTCTGCACGTGTGTCGTGAAGCTGCGGCGATTCAAATTGACTTACTTCTTTAGGAGCTTTGTCATAGCTTGCCAATTTTTCTGCCGAAGCTACGGCTACATCCACGCCATAGATTGAACCCTTTTTTATGACTGACCCTTAAAGAGTTTTTGAATAGGCGCGGGTAAAGTGGGTGCTGCGATCGCGCCCCGTGTCAGTCGGATCAGCGCGCACCAGTTGCAAACTGACTTTCATATAGACACTAACTGTGCGGTCATTGACTTCGACAATGATCGTAGGCTCACCACCCGAAATGGGTTTGGCTTTATAAATGCGGGCCGAGTCGGCGGTATGAAGCACCACCCTATCCTTGAATACCTCATCCAGGTCGATAGTATGAGTCAGATGTGTTCCGTCACGTGCATTCCATTCCATCTCGACCGGTCCTGCAAAAGTAGGATAAGAGCCCGATAAAAAACCCGGCACTCTTTTCTCATCAGACGGTAGTTTCTCGCGCCCTGGAGTATCGAAGCATAATTCATGCGAAGAGCCCGCATATACCAGCTCCAAGTTTGTGATCCCTCCATAGCACAATATTCCAAAATCATGCGTGCTGAATTTCAAAACTTTATTCATGTCCATTGCCCTAACCTCTAAGTTTGTAAGTGAAAAAATTGCCAAAAAAAGCGCTGACAAAATCCGTATTGCATATCGAAGATTGATAATAAAACGGTTCGCTTTGTGATACTGATTTTTTTGCAATTTCATGGATACAGAAAGGAATTTCTGTCAACACTGGTCCGTGCTGTTTGCCGCATCTTCGTTGGTGACATTTTGGCTTTACTCTGCCAAATAGCATCATATTCACTAGCAGAAATAGCATTGGCAAGGGCAGCCATTTCCAGATCTCGCATAGCAGTCGGGTAATTTTTCAAAAACTTCTTTCGTCTTTTAATAGTATTTCTCATCTTGCGAGCGCTAATTCCAAGATATTTCATTGGAGCTGGCTGGGAGCACGGCAAAAGCCAAACTAACTTACTTCATTGCCCGCTTTTTCGTAGCTCGTAAATTTTCTGCTAAACCAATCGCTACATCCATGCCATCGATTGCCCCCTTCTTCATGACCGATCTTCAAAGAGTTTTTGAGTAGGCACGGGTAAAATAAATGCTGTGATCGCGCCCCGTATCAGTCGGATCAGCGCGCACCAATATCAAACCGACTTCCATATAGACATTAACCGTACGGTCATTGACCTCAACAACGATCGTGGGCTGGCCACTTGAAATCGGATTGTCTTTATAAACAAGCGCCGGGTCAGCAGTGTGGAGCACTATTCTGTCCTTGAAAACCTCATCCAAGTCTATGGTATGAGTCAAATTTTTTCCGTCACGCGCATTCCATTCCATCTCTACCGGTCCTGCAAACGCGTGATAAGAGCCCGATAAAAAACCCGGCCCTCGTTTCTCATCGGATGGCAGTTTCTCGCGCCCCGGAGACTTAGTACATAATTTATGCGGAGAGCCTGCATACACTAATTTTAGATTGGTAATACCCCCATAACACAATATGCCAAAATCATGCGTGCTGAACTTCAAACCTTTATTCATGCCTATTGTCCCACTATGTATGTTTGTCATTGAAAGAATTGCCAAAAGAATCGCTGATATGATGTGCATTAAATATCGAGAATAATTGCCCTTTTCTTAACCATATCAATTTTTTTAGCTTGGCCCGAAATCTTAAGTTTGTTCCGACCGGTACAACTCAGCAAGAAGCGTTGACTTCTCTACTTCACGCGATGACACTCACAACAATTTTCTCACATGTCGAACCTGTTTCGGAAAATCACAACAAGCGTGCACGGATGGCGCTTTCGCGCTGTCTTCAGTTATCTTGCCGTTTGTAGCAAGCGTTAAAGGCTTCGGAGATAAGATGGTTTGGCATGCAAAAACCAGTCCGAGGATTGGACTGCCAACATTCAACATCGTGAATGAAATGTGCAAGCCAGGGGAAGGAGCAAGAATGGAACGGTACCTTGTCAGCCGACTGTCGTGCAGCAGCGCTGCATTGACTTGCCATTCGCGACGACGGCCGCGCGCCGATTGAGGCTGCCCTGCGCCTGCGGGATCGCTATAGCCAACATCGGCCGAGGATGGTCAAGCAACGCGAGAGGCGGCCCGATTTCAAGAAACTGAAGAATGTGCCGGTACCCTTACACGCCACGATTGCAGTTCAACACATGCTTACCCCACTTCAGTACTCATCAGCGCGATGAAGACCCCAGCCTGCCCTGCTTCAGGCGCCATCCACGCCCCTTCCAAGACATTGCCGCACCGCTACCGAACACCATGGCTTTTCGATAACGACTAACATCTTTATCAACGTCGTGACCGCTACCGGCACCCTGCCACCACATCCAAGGAGCAAGCATGCATTCGGAAGACAAGAAGGTCGAGAACCAGACCACGCAAGACATGGCGCCATCGCGCCGCCGGTTCGTCGGCACCGTGGCCGCCGGCGTTGCCGCTTCGGCCGCCGCCGTGCCAGCCCTGGCCCAGCAAGCCGCGGGCGGCAACCAGCCAGCCGCCGGCGCCGCGCGCGAAGCGGCCAAGCGCTATCCGCGCCCGCCGTTCCCGAATCAGGATCAGCCATGGCCAGCACTAGCCAGCAAGATGACACCGCGCCCTGACCATGGCGAAACCACCTATCGCGGCAGTGGCCGCCTGGCCGGCCGCAAGGCACTGATCACGGGCGGCGACTCGGGCATCGGCCGCGCCGCCGCGATCGCGTACGCGCGCGAAGGCGCGGACGTGGCGATCGGCTACCTGCCAGCCGAAGAGCCGGATGCACGTGAAGTGATGCAATTGATCCGCGATGCCGGCCGCAAGGCCGTAGCTGTACCGGGCGATATTCGCGATGAAGCGTTCTGCAAGAAGATGGTGGAAACGGCCGTGCGCGAACTCGGTGGCCTGGACATCCTGGTCAACAATGCCGCGCGCCAGCAGAACCACGATTCGATCCTCGACATCACCAGCGAACAGTTCGACTGGACGATCAAGACCAATGTGTATGCGGTGTTCTGGATCACCAAGGCAGCGATTCCGCACATGAAGCCAGGCAGCGTGATCATCAACACGTCGTCGCAGACGGCCTACGATCCGCCGGAAAAACTGCTCGACTATGCGTCGACCAAGGCGTTCGAAGTGGCATTCACCAAGTCGCTGGCCAAGCAGATGGCCTCAAAAGGGATTCGGGTCAATGCGGTGGCGCCGGGGCCAGTGTGGACACCGCTGCAACTGGCGGGCGGCAATTCACCGGAGGGCCGTGCAAAGTTCGGGGAAGACACGCCGATGAAGCGTCCAGGCCAGCCAGCCGAACTGGCGGCGACCTACGTCACGCTGGCGTCGGATGAATCGAGCTACACCACCGGCCATGTATATGGCGTGGCAGGTGGCGGCGGGCAGCCGTAAGCAGTCAACAGTATGTCCGCCCGGTCTTGCCGGGTGGACTAGTCAACCTGCGTGCTCAGCGGCGACGCAGCAGACGCACCAGCAACGCCGCGAACGGGCGGGTCGGGATCCGGCGGCCCAGCGGTCCGGCGTTGCTGCAGCGTGAGGTGACGGTCATGATTGTTCTCCAAAGTATTGCTTTGCAGATTAACCATTGCCATCCAGCTCTTCTGTACGCTGGTTCGCATAGTCTTACCTGCTGGCATCAAGTCGCTTCATGGCCGTGCGATTACGCAACACTCACATTGTTTCCAGCACCGTCATTGCGCGTTTGAGCTTGTCTGTATGGGCTGTGATGCCATCGCAGGTCATCACCAGCTCGTGTGTAGCGCGGGTCATGGCCACATACAGCAGGCGCGCCTCGTCTTCGACGACATCCTCATCCTTGAACTCTGCGCCAAGGCCAGGAATGCCTACCAGTGAAAACTCCAGCCCCTTGCTGCTGTGCATGGTGATCAGCTTGACGCTGTCGTGTACCGGCGAATATGCCGCACCTTTTACCTGCGGCCACTGAAACGGAATGTCGCGGCGCTTCAGCACCTCGGCCAGTACTTTAGCGACGCCATAACGCCGATAGATCAGCGCCATCTCGCCCCATGGCGTGCCGGTCTTGCTGGCCGCAGCGAGTTTATCGGCCAGAAATTCAGCTTCTTTCTGCAGACTCGGCAGTTGCACCAGAATCGGCTTCGGACCATGCCGGCCCGTGCTCATCGGCTGGACCGTCGGCGCTTCGTCGTCCTCGGTATTGTGGGCGGTGAGCAGCTCGGCGGCAAAGGCGCGCGCCACCGCCAGGATTTCGGCGGTGTTCCGATAATTGAGTTTCAGGATGGTGGTGCGCCCTGCTGCCTGCACGCCGACACTCGAGAACGAGAATTTCAGCTTCTTTGCCGTGTGATAAATCGACTGCGCATCGTCGTACAAGACCAGCAGCGACTTGGTTTCAGGATTGACCATCTGAACGATCAGCTTGAACCAGGCCGGTTTGAAGTCATGTCCCTCGTCGATCAGTACGGCGTCGTACTGCCCCCGGGGAATCAGATCGCTGTCCACGCCCCGGATCACGCTATCGATGCACGCCTCGAAATAAGCATCCAGATCGGCTGTCTTGGCGGGCTTGTCGACGTGATAGGTGTCAAGTTGACGCATGCACCATGCGTGGAAATTGATGGCCACGATTTTATCGCCCAGCCCCTTTTGCTCGATCATGGCGGCCAGCTTGGCTGCCAGGGTCTTGTTGTAGCAAAGGATCGCAATCGGCCGCTGGCTCAGCTTTGCGAGATGCTCGGCGCGATAACCCAGGATCAGCGTTTTGCCCGAACCCGCCACGCCGTGAATCACGCGATGCCCTTCACCCAGACTGCGCGCCAGCTGCTCTTGCTGCAGGTCCATGACACGGATGAGGTCAGGGATTTCCGTACTAATCTGGCCATGTTCTTCGCACTGATCGGCCTGAACGCCAATACGCACTTCAGGAAACATATGCCAGCGCACACGGTCAATTTGCGGCAATGACGGCTTCATCTTGAACTTGATGGGGAACATCCCCCATAACCGCGCCTGAAACGCTTCGTCGTCCACACTCTCCGTCATCTCGTCCTGACAAATAACGAGGTGCGCCGGAAGAACCTCGCCCAACGCGCCATCGTCAAATTGCTTGCGCGTGATATTGCTCAGCACGACCCCACAACCATAGGGAAAGAAAAACTTCCCTTTCAAGCTACCCGATGGCCAGATCAGCATCGGATCGCCCTCGAGTTTGTTGGTGACGGCATACAGATACTGGCGCGCCTGCTCCAGTGGATTCAAGACCTGCTTGGTACCGGCATCGGTCACGATCACGGCGTGCTGCTTGTCGATACTGACCAGGGTGCCGAGACGCCAGTCCTTTACTTCCAGCACCAGCAAGCCTCGTGCAGGATGAAACACGATGAAGTCGGGATGCTGATTGCGCGCGCCGATGCTCACGTCATACCAGCACAGGTAGTCATCTTCGAGTTTGTCTTCGAGGCGCACAGCGAAGCGCCGTTCACCAGAGGTCATGCGCGCCGTGCTGGCACTGAGTGATGGGATGAGAATTGCCATTAACGTATTCCTGTCGATCCATCAATGTAGCCGATCAGTGCAAGGGAAACCGGTAAAAATAGTATTTCTGTAATGCATTAGTATTGTTTGTTGCATTTTGCCGTCGCCAGAGAATGCACCCGGCCCGAAGCGCTGGCGCGCGCGCCCCAATCCAATAGCGTCCTACCATGGCGTGACAGGGCGACGGTTGGTCCAGATCGGGTTGGCCGCGGGCACTGTTCACAACGTTACATGGAGGAACATATGGGCTACGCAGATCGCGACAAATATGGCATGTACAAGGACAGCTCCATCGCAGGTCCGGGACCATCGCTGATGGGGGCTGACACTTTGATTGGCGAAAATGTTGTCAATGCCAACGAAGAAGACCTTGGTGAGATCAAGGAAATCATGCTCGACATGCAGACCGGTCAGGTTGCTTACGCCGTGCTGGCCTTCGGCGGCTTTTTGGGCATGGGCGAGAAACTGTTCGCCGTGCCATGGCAGGCGCTGCACCTCGACACGGTCAACAAGCGTTTCGTGCTGGGCGTCGAAAAAGATCGCCTGAAATCCGCGCCGGGTTTCGACAAGGACGCGTGGCCCGACATGGCCGACACCACCTGGGCCGGCGACGTCCACGATTTCTATGGCACCGACCCGCAACGTTCGGGCGCACCGTCCATGGGACCTGGCGTCCCGACGGCTGGCATGGGCGGCGCGGGCACCGGCAGCAGCACCTACGCCGGCGGCGCAATGGGCTCGAACATGGGTTCGAGCATGGGCGCAGGCTCGGCGGGTTCGGCCAGCGTGGCCGGATCGGGCAGCAGCATGAGCGACTCGTCGCTCAATCAGGGCTCGGGCGCGAGTCTGGATCCACGCGCCGGCAACCTGGGCGACGACGACGATCTGAGCCGGATCCGGGGCAGCAATATCGGCTGATTGAACGGCGACTTTCCAATGGCTGGCGGCGCCGCCGTCAGCCATGCACCGTCATTACCGCTGCATCGACTCCCACACCTTCTGCAAACGCTTGGCCGACACCGGCATCGGTGTTCTCAACTCCTGCGCGAACAGCGACACCCGCAGTTCTTCGAGCATCCAGCGGAACTCGATCATGCGCGGATCGTTGTTCTTCGACCCCATGTTCTTGAGCGTGCGCTGGAACTGCGCCGCCGCCGACTGCCACTCCGCCATCAATTGCGCATCGCGCGTCGGATTGCCGCGCAGCTTCTCCAGCCGCACGTTGATCCCCTTCAGATAGCGCGGGAAGTGCGCCAGCTGGCTGTACTCGTTGTCCGCGATGAAGCGCTTGTGCACGAGCGCCTGCAACTGGCCCATGATGTCCGCCGACACCGCCTGCGGCAGCGTTTGCACCCGCTTGGGCATGCCGTGGAATTCGGCCAGCACCTGGCCCGCCAGGCGCGCCACCTCGTTGATCAAGAGGCCAATGCGGCCCTTGCCCTGGTCACGGCGCGCGTTGAACTGCGCTGCATTGAGTGGCAGCGGATCCTGCAGGCAGGCGATGTCGATCGCCTTGGCCACGATCTGGTCACGCAGGTCTTCCTGCGAACCCAGGCTCATGAACTGCATGCCCATGCCCTGCAGGCCGGGGATATTCTTCTCGGCGAACTTGAGCTGCTCCTTGAACTGCAGCGCGAACAGGCGGCGCAGGCCCACGCGGTGCGTGCGCGCCGCCACGTTCGGGTCATCAAATACTTCCAGATCGCAGTGCGTGATCTTGTCCACCAGCGCCGGGAAGCCGATCAGCGTCAGCTTGCCCTGGTTGATCTCCAAAAGCTCCGGCAGGTCACCAAACGTCCACGCGGTCAGGCCCGTGTGCTGGCTGCTGGTCGATGCCCCTTTGGCCGAGGCCACCGCCGGCGCGGCCGGCTGGGCGCCCTTGCCCTTGGCCGCCGGCGCCGCGGCGGGTGCAGCAGCAGCGCCAGCAGCTGCGCCGGAACCGACTGCACCAGGCCGCGCCAGCCGCGCGAGCGAGCTGCTCGATGCCGGCGCCGACTCGGCCATCTTCTGGAAACTCTCGCGCGCCTGCCCGCCCAGTTCGGCCTGCAGCGTGGCCAGGTTGCGGCCCATGTCCAGCTGGCGACTGTGCTCGTCGATCACCTTGAAGTTCATGAACATGTGCGCCGGCAGCGTTTCGATCTTGAAGTCGGCCGTCAGCACCAGCGTGCCGGTCTGCGCGCGCACGTCCGCGATCAGCACGTCGATCAGGTCGCCCCGTCCGAACGTGCCGGCCGCGTGGATGCGCTCGACGAACTTGGCCGCGTAATCCGGCAGCGGCACGCAGTGGCGGCGCAGCTTTTGCGGCAGTGACTTAAGCAGCAGGTGCACCTTTTCCTTGATCATCCCTGGCACTAGCCACGCCGCGCGCTCCTGCGGAATCTGGTTCAGCGCGAACAGCGGCACGGCGAGCGTGACGCCATCGCGCACGCTGCCCGGCTCGAAGTGGTACGACAGCCCCATCTCGATGCCGGTGACGGTCATCGTCTTCGGGAACAACTCGGTGGTGATGCCAGCCGCTTCGTGCCGCATCAGTTCTTCGCGGTTCAGGTACAGCAGCTTCGGATTCTCGCGCGCGACGTCCTTGTACCACTTCTCGAAACCGGCACCATTGACGATGTCGCGCGGGATCTCGCTGTCGTAGAAGGCTGCGATCAGCTGGTCGTCCACCAGCACGTCCTGGCGGCGCGACTTGTGCTCGAGGTTCTCGATGTCCTTCACCAGCTTGTGGTTGTGGATGTAAAACGGCAGGCGCGTTTCATAGTCGCCCGCAACCAGCGCGTCGCGGATGAAGATCTCGCGCGCTTCGGTTGGATTGCGCTGGCCGTAATTGATGCGGCGCGCGCCGTAGATGACGATGCCGTGCAGCGTCGCGCGTTCGAGCGCCGTGACCTGTGCCTGCTTCTTCTCCCAGCGCGGCTCGCCCCACGATTTTTTCAGCAGGTGCGCGCCGACCTTCTCGACCCACTCCGGCTGGATCTGCGCGATCGTGCGCGCATACAGGCGCGTGGTCTCGACCAGTTCGGCCGCCATGATCCAGCGCCCTGCCTTCTTGCCCAGCGTCGAGCCGGGCCAGATGTGGAACTTGATGCCGCGCGCGCCCAGGTAGATGCCGGCTTGCTCGTCCTCGGCCTTGAAGCCGATATTGCCCAGCAAACCGGTGAGCAGCGAGATGTGCAGCTGTTCGTACGTCGCCGGCGACTCGTTCAGGCGCCAGCCCTGCTCGCGCACGATGGTCAAAAGCTGTGAATGCACATCGCGCCACTCGCGCAGGCGCACCTGCGACAGGAAGTTGGCGCGGCAGTTTTCCTGCAACTGGCGATTGGTTTTCTTGTGCTCGATCGCGTCTTCGAACCAGGCCCAGATCTTCAGGTAGCTGAGGAATTCCGAGCGCTCGTCGGCGAATTTCTTGTGCTTCTCGTCGGCCTGCTGCTGGTACTCGATGGGGCGGTCGCGCGGATCCTGCGTGGACAGGGCCGAGGCCACGATCAGCATCTCGGTCAGGCAGCCGTTGTCGAGCGCCGCGAGGATCATGCGGCCCACGCGCGGGTCGAGCGGCAGCTTGGCCAGCTTGCGGCCCAGCGGCGTGAGTTCATTGGTGTCGTCGACCGCGCCAACCTCTTGCAGCAGCTGGTAGCCGTCGGCGATCGCGCGGCCCTGCGGCGCCTCGATGAACGGGAACGTCTCCACGTCCGTCAGGCGCAGCGCCTTCATGCGCAGGATGACGGCGGCCAGCGACGAGCGCAGGATTTCGGGTTCGGTAAACTTGGGGCGCTTGAGGAAATCGTCTTCTTCGAACAGGCGGATGCAGACGCCATCGGCCACGCGGCCGCAACGGCCGGCGCGCTGATTGGCGGCCGACTGCGCGATCGGCTCGACCTGCAACTGCTCGACCTTGTTCCTGAAGCTGTAACGCTTCACGCGCGCCAGGCCGGTGTCGACCACGTAGCGGATGCCCGGCACGGTCAGCGACGTCTCAGCCACGTTGGTCGACAACACGATGCGGCGCGCATTCGTCGTGCGGAACACGCGATCCTGTTCTTCGACCGACAGGCGCGCGAACAGCGGCAGGATCTCGACATGCGGCGGATGGTGCTTGCGCAGCGCCTCGGCGCAATCGCGGATTTCGCGCTCGCCCGGCAAGAACACGAGCACGTCGCCCTGCCCCAAACGGCACACTTCATCGACGCCATCGACCACGGCATCCATCAGGTCGCGTTTGTCGCGCGCGGCTTGCGCTCTCGGCGCGAGGTTCGGTGCAGCATCGGAGGCCTGCGCAGGCTTGGGCGTATTGACGCCCGCGACCGGATCACGATCGACCGCGCGATAACGCACCTCCACCGCGTACAGGCGGCCCGACACCTCGATCACCGGCGCCGGTTTCAGGTCCGCCCCATCGCCCTTGCCGAAGTGGCGCGCGAAGCGCTCGGCGTCGATCGTCGCCGACGTGATGATGATCTTCAAGTCCGGCCGGCGCGGCATCAGCTGCTTCAGATAGCCGAGCAAAAAGTCGATGTTCAGGCTGCGCTCGTGCGCCTCGTCGATGATGATCGTGTCGTAGTTGCGCAGCAGCGGATCGGTCTGCGTTTCGGCCAGCAGGATACCGTCGGTCATCAGCTTGACCGACGCGCCCTTTTGCAGCGTGTCGTTGAAGCGCACCTTGAAGCCCACGTGCTCGCCCAGCGGCGTGCCCAGCTCCTGCGCGATGCGCTTGGCGGTGGACGACGCGGCGATCCGGCGCGGCTGCGTGTGGCCGATCAGGCCCTTACTGCCGCGGCCCAGTTCCAGGCAGATCTTCGGCAGCTGGGTGGTCTTGCCCGAACCGGTTTCGCCCGAGACGATGACGACCTGGTTCTCCTGGATCGCCTTGGCGATTTCGGCGCGCCGGCCCGAGACCGGCAAGTCTTCGGGGAAGGTAATCGGCGGCAGCGGATTGCGCTCGCGGGGAACATCCTCGCGGGGCGGGCGCTCCTGGCGTGGCTGCCCCTCGCCACGCGCGCGGCGTGGACGTGGCTGGGCAGGTGCAGGGGCCGCAGTGGCGTTGGAGGTGGCGTCTACGGCGCGCGCCGGTCGTTGCGAAGGCTTGTTACTCTGTTCAGACATTGATTTTTACAAGGTTTTGGTGCGCACATCGCGCAGCGAATTATAATGCGGCAAATGGAAACTCCTACCCAATTCGTCCAGTGGCTGCGCTCGGTCGCGCCGTACATTCACGCATTCGGCGGCAAGACCTTCGTGGTCGCCTTCCCCGGCGAGCTCGTTGCTGCCGGCGCGCTACCGGTACTGGCGCAGGACTTGTCACTCCTGGTTGGCCTGGGCATCCGGATCGTGCTGGTGCACGGCTCGCGTCCACAGGTGGCCGAACAGCTCGATCTGCGTAACGTCGAGGGGCGCTTTCACAACGGCGTGCGCGTCACCGACACTGCCGCCCTCGAATGCGCGAAAGAAGCCGCCGGCGAACTGCGCCTCGATATCGAAGCCGCCTTCAGCCAGGGCCTGCCCAACACGCCGATGTCCAACGCCCAGATCAGCATCGTCTCGGGCAACTTCGTCGTCGCCCGCCCGCTTGGCGTGATCGACGGCGTCGACTTCGAACTCACGGGCGTCACGCGCAAGATCGCCGCCGAAAAAATCCACCCGATCCTGCAGACCGAAGACAACCTGGTGCTGCTCTCGCCGCTGGGTTTCTCGCCCACCGGTGAAATCTTCAACCTCACGCTGGAAGACGTCGCCGCATCGGCCGCCATTGCGCTGCACGCCGACAAGCTGATCTTCATTACCGAAACGCCGATGATCGTCGACGCGGCCGGCACCGAGATCCGCGAGCTGTCGTCGCACATGGCCGAAGCCGTGCTGCAGGCGGGCTTCCTGTCCGACTCGGCCGCGTTCTACATGCAGCACGCGATCAAGGCCTGCAATGCCGGTGTCGATCGCGCCCACATCATTCCATTCGAGATGGACGGCTCGGCGCTGCTCGAGGTCTTCACGCACGATGGCGTGGGTACCATGATCAGCCACGAGAACCTCGAAAGCCTGCGTCAGGCCACAATTGAGGACGTTGGCGGAATTATCAAGCTCATCGAGCCACTCGAAGCCGACGGCACGCTGGTGTATCGCGGCCGCGAGCTGATCGAACGCGAGATCGACCAGTTCTCGGTGATTGACCACGATGGCGTGATCTTCGGCTGCGCCGCGCTGTATCCGTTCCCCGAATCGAAGATGGGCGAGATGGCCTGCCTGACCGTGAGCCAGGATGCGCAGACGCAGGGCGACGGTGAGCGCATCCTCAAGCACATGGAAAACCGCGCCCGCGCGGCCGGCCTGACCAAGCTGTTCGTGCTGACCACGCGCACGTCGCACTGGTTCAAGAAGCGCGGCTTCGTGCCGGCCACGGTGGACGACCTGCCGAAAGACAGGCAGCACATGTACAACTGGCAGCGCCGCTCACAGGTCTTGATCAAGACTTTATAATACGCGTCTTACATGACCGAATCACCGAACGAATAACAGGAGTACTCGATGGCCCGCACCGTCCACTGCATCAAACTGAACAAGGAAGCCGAAGGCCTGGATTACCCACCGGTCCCTGGCGAAATGGGCAAGAAGCTGTACCTGCAGGTGTCGAAAGAAGCCTGGCAGGCATGGCTCAAGCACCAGACCATGCTGATCAACGAAAACCGCCTGAACCTGGCCGACGACCGCGCGCGCAAATACCTGGCGACGCAGCTGGAGAAGCACTTCTTCGGCGAAGGCGCCGATCAGGCAATGGGCTACGTGCCGCCACCGGTGTAAGCACGCCGCGCTGTGCGCATAAAAAAAATCCCGCTCGGGGCACTGGCCGCGAGCGGGATTTTTTACGCCTGGTGTCTTACATCCGTTTGCACTGGCGCAGCTCGCAGCGCGCCATGAACACCTGGCCATTCTGGCACTGCATCCGGTAGACCTCGATCGGCCCCGGCTCGGTCACCAGCCCCGCGCCCTGCATGCTGGTGCAGGCCTGCGCCTTAGCCAGCTTCTCGACCGTGTGCGACGATTCGCCGACCTTGAACGGCGTGCGCTGGATCGCAGTCACGTCGGTCGATGCAACTGGCGCGGCAACGGCAGGCTCGGACAGATCGATCGAACTGCCAAAGACTGAACACCCTGCCAGCAAGGCAGCGAGCGAAGAAGCGGACAGCAGCAGCGCACGATTCATGGTCGGGTTCCGGTTACAGCGACAGGGTCTTGACGCCGTCCGCCGTGCCGAGCAGGCAGACATCGGCGCCGGCTTTGGCGAACAGGCCAACGGCGATCACGCCGACGATCTGGTTGATTTTTTCTTCCAGCGCCACCGGATCGGTAATCTTCAGGCCCGCCACATCGATCAGTTCACCGCCGTTGTCGGTGATGAACGCCTGATCGGTCCCCGGCTTGAGGCGCAGCTTCGGCTGGCCACCCAGCGCCGCCAGCTGGCGCATCACCGAAGCGCGCGCCATCGGGATCACTTCGACCGGCAGCGCGAATGCGCCCAGTGTCTCGACCAGCTTGGAACCGTCGGCGATGCAGACAAATTTCTTTGCCACCGACGCGACGATCTTTTCGCGCGTGAGCGCCGCGCCACCGCCCTTGATCATCGCGCCCTGCGCGTTGATTTCGTCGGCGCCGTCGATGTAGACGGCCATCGATTCGACGTCGTTCAGGTCGAACACGGGGATGCCGTGGCCGCGCAGGCGGCTTGCCGTGGCTTCGGACGACGCGACGGTGCCCTTGATGCGGTCCTTGATCTTTGCCAGTTCGTCGATGAAGAAGTTGGCGGTCGAGCCGGTGCCCACACCGATGATTTCACCTTCGACCACGTAATCGATGGCGGCGCGCGCTACGGCTTGTTTCAGTTCGTCTTGAGTCATGATGCTTCGGTAAAAAGGAAATACGCCATTCTAGCGGATCGGCGCCGCCCTTTTTCCAAAATTGGCGGGCCTTCGGCGCCGATTTCAGGCCTGCCAATGCGCCATGCATTGCCATTCGCGCACGGGTGCATCAAACTCGGCCTTTATTTGGTATTTATCTGGCATACATACAATGAACATCTTCACCAGGAAGCGCGTTGTCATCGCCGTTGCCGTCCTCGCCGCCGCCGCCGTCGCCGTTGCCGTCGTCAAGCGCAAGGACGACACCGTACCACCATCGAAATACCGCAGCACCGTCGTCGACCGCGGCGCCATCAACCAGACCGTGACCGCCACCGGCACCATTAATCCGGTCGCGCTGATCAATGTCGGCTCGCAGGTGTCGGGCACCGTGGCCGAACTGAACGCCGACTTCAACGACCGCGTGAAAAAAGGCCAGGTGCTGCTCAAGCTCGAGCCGACCATCTTCAACGCGCAGGTGCGCCAGGCCGAAGCGAACATCGCGTCGGCGCGCGCCAGCCTGCGCCTGGCCCAGGCCACGTTCGAGCGCAACGAGCAGCTGGTGGCGCAGAACTTCCTGTCCGGCCTCGCGCTCGACCAGTCCAAGCGCGAGATGCAGGTCGCGCAGGCGAATCTGACGCTGGCACAGGCGCAGCACGACCGCGCCAGGGCGGACCTGAACAACAGCGTGATTCGCTCGCCGATCGACGGCGTCGTGATCAAGCGCACGATCGACCTGGGCCAGACCGTGGCGGCGTCGTTCAACACGCCGAACCTGTTCCAGATCGCGCAAGACCTGACCAAGATGCAGATCGATACCAGCGTGTCCGAAGCCGACGTCGGCCAGCTCAAGGACGGCCTGCCGGCGCGCTTCGTCGTCGATGCCTATCCCGACCGCGAATTTGCCGCCACGATGCGCCAGTTCCGCCTCGCGCCGAACGTCGTGCAGAACGTCGTCACGTACAACGTGGTGCTCGACGTCGACAACGTCGACGAACTGCTCAAGCCCGGCATGACGGCGCAGGTGCGGCTGGTGGTGGCGAATCGTCCGGACGTGCTGCGCATCCCGACCACTGCGCTGCGCTTCCGCCTGTCGGAAGAAGAGCAGGAGGCCGAGCGCAAGCGCAACAAGGACGCCAAACCGGGCGCTGTCGCTGCTCCCCCGCCACCGGTGCCGGTCAAGGACGACGACATCGCGTTTCGCAACGCGAGCGACACCACGCGCATCTTCAAGATTTACAAGCTGGACGCAATGAACCACCCGCAACCGGTCGATATCCGCGCCGGCCTGTCGAACTTCCGCTATACCGAAGTCGTCTCGGGCGACATCACGCCGGGCGACCGCGTCGTCACCCGCTCACTGGCCACGCCGGAGAATCCATGACAGGGCCGCTGATCGACATCCGCGGCGTGGTGAAGACTTACCTGAGCGGCGCGGTTGAAACCCCGGTGCTGCATGGTGTCGACCTGCGCGTGGAGCACGGCGACTTCGTCTCGGTCATGGGCCAGTCGGGTTCTGGCAAATCGACACTGATGAACATCCTCGGTTGCCTCGACCAGGCGACCGGCGGCACCTACCTGCTCAATGGCGTCGACACGCGCACGCTGGGCCGCGCCGAACTGGCCGACATCCGCAACCGCACGATCGGCTTCGTATTCCAGAGCTTTAATCTCATCAAGCGCATGAGCGTGGCGGAGAACGTCGCCCTGCCCCTGATCTATGGTGGCATGGGCCGCGCGAAGGCGCAGGCGCGCGCGGTACAGGAACTCGAGCGCGTGGGCCTGGGCGAATTTGCCAGACGCACCCCGAGCCAGCTGTCGGGCGGCCAGCAGCAGCGTGTGGCGATCGCACGCGCGCTGGTGACCGATCCGCCGCTGCTGCTGGCCGATGAACCCACCGGTAACCTCGACACCCACACGAGCGACGATATCATGACCAGCTTCGGCACCCTGAACCGCGAGCGCGGCATCACGATCGTGCTGGTGACGCACGAACCCGATGTCGCCGCTTACAGCCGGCGCCTGGTGCGCCTGAAGGATGGCCGCGTGCTGTACGACGGCCCGGCAGCCGAAGGCCTGCAACTGGCGAACAGCCAGGCGGGAGTCGCGCGATGAACCTGGTCCAGGTCCTGATCGAGTCGTTCCGTTCAATGGCGGCCAACCGGCTGCGCACTGCCCTGACGATGCTGGGCATCGTGATCGGCATCGCATCGGTCGTGCTGCTGCTGGCACTGGGCGACAGCATGCAGCGCTTCATCGGCAAGCAGTTGCAGATGCTGGGCACGAACATGGTCTACGTGATGCCGGGGGGCGACCGCACGGCCGCCCAGCGCGCCCGCGAAGGCAAGGTCGCGGTGCTCACGCTGGACGATGCCGAAGCACTCAACGCGCTGCCCAGCCTGACCGGCGCCGCGCCGGCGCTGCAGGGCAGCTTCAAGGTCACGGCCGGCAACGAGAACGCCAGCAGCATGGTCATCGGCGTGACGCCGGCGATGTTCACGATCCGTAACTGGAAGGTCGACCAGGGCACACTGTTCAGCGAAAGCGACGTGCGCGCCAGCGCGCGCCTGGTGGTGATCGGCCAGAAGGTGGCGGACCAGTTCTTTTACCGCGCCGACCCACTCGGAAAGCTCCTGCGCATCGAGAACGTCGCGTTCCAGGTGGTGGGCGTGCTGGCCGGCGAAGGCCGCCAGACCGACGGCACCGACCTGGCCGAACAGATCCTGGTGCCGATCACGGCGGCCAGCGCCAACCTGGTCAAGTCGCCGTTTCCGCAGAATGTCCACTACATCAATGCGCAGGGCCGGCCCGGGGTGGCGATGACGGATGCGATCGAGGACATCAAGGAAGTCATCCGCAGCCGGCACCGGATCCGCGTCGACGATCCCGACGACTTCCGGGTACAGAACCTCAATACCATCGCCGAGACGGCCAACAAGATCACGGCCGGCGTGGCGCTGCTGCTTGGTCTGATCGGCGCGATCTCGCTGCTGGTTGGCGGCATCGGCATCATGAACATCATGCTGGTGTCGGTGACCGAGCGCACGCGCGAGATCGGCATCCGCATGGCCATCGGCGCGCGGCCCAACGACGTGCTGATGCAGTTCCTGGCCGAGGCGGTGGTGATCTGCCTGGCCGGTGGCCTGGTCGGCATTGCCATTGCCGCCGGCGGCGCGGCGCTGATCACGAAGTTTGCCGATTTTGAGGTCTATCTCACCATCAGCGCGGTGATGGTGGCGTGCGGGTTTGCCACGGCGGTGGGCGTGTTCTTCGGCTTTTATCCGGCCCGGCGCGCCTCGCGTCTGCTGCCGGTGGATTGCCTGCGCTATGAATGACATCCTCCCGGAACAACAGGAGTCCGGGATCAGGAAAAGAAGCGCGGGTCGTACGTCCAGCGCTTGAGGGTCGTTGCGACGATCGTTCCGGCATCGCCGTGGTGCGGATTGATCAGCACATTGTATTCGTCCGGCACGATGACGGAAGGGACAAGCAGGAGCGCCGAGTCGCCCGATGCAATCCAGGCGTCGCCAGTGGTCCGGGCGGCCAGGCCTGCCGGAATCGCATCCCAACCGCCGGGCAGCGGATCGAGCACCCGACGCGCATCCCACACCCGGTCCGGAATGTCGATCCGCACCAGATAGCGATTGAACGGCAGGCCGCCGCTACGCAGGTAATGTACGGTTTCGAGCGTGGCCAGCGCGATATTCATGGCGCAGTACACGACGGGTGTTCCTTTGCTGTTCCAGCGCCCGCCCGTCATCTTGGCGCCGGTGCCATTCAGATCATTGGCGGCATAGGTCGGCGCTTCGACTGCAATGCGCCACACCGCCACGGTCACGCGTACGCCCCGCTCTGGCTCATGGACAGCAGTTCGGCGACGAGTTTCTGCCCCTCGAATGTATCCATGTAGCTGGCCGGAGTTGCGCCGGCCAGCGCCGGCAGTGGACTGGTCAGCCAGTCGGAAACCCAGCGGGCTGCATTAAATCCGGCCGGATCGCCGGACTGCTCGACCATGGTCTGCACCATGCCAATCAGGGCTTCGACGCCCAGTACCCGTTCAGACTCGTCGCTGGACAGCAGCGTCGCGTCTTTTTCCTTGCGACTGATGGTGGCACGGGACAGCCCGAGGCTGGACAACAGATACTCTTTGCTCATGCCCATGCGCGCCGACAGGCTGCTGATCGTTGCGGCAGAGATACCCTGGCGGATGACCGCAATGCGTGCCTGAGGATCGAGGCGATAGACTTGCACGCCGTCGCTGACTGTGGCGTTGCGGGCAACCGTTTGCGGCTGAACGCGCTTCACCATGCTGGCGCCGGCACGGGCTTTGCGAGGTGCCGGGGCGACTTCTGCCAATACCTTGGGATTTGACATGATCGTCTCCTTTAAGACGGAAGTATAGATCAAATGAGTCAAAATGCAAATGCCGGGCGGTCTGGGCTGCGTGTTGAATAGATCCACCTTCCATAGCCCCGCGTTATGGCCGATCCATTCTCCGGCATTGGTTCGTCGATAACTCAGATATGCAATCGTTATCGAATAATAACAACCAAGTATCATATTGTTTCGCACAAGCAACAATTATCGATATTACCGGATTTATTGATGTCCAACCGGCGTGCCTGCGTTTACGCTTGCCGCTGTGCACCTGCGTTCCCGGCACGATGCACACCCCGGCTTCATCAGATTGTCGGGGCATCACTTGCTACCTGAACGGATACTATGAAAATCAATGATCTTAAAATCGGCGTTCGCCTTGGCGGCGCTTTTGCCGCCGTTCTCGCCCTGATGGTCCTGATGCTGGGCGTCGCCTTCTGGCAGCTCGAGCGGATCGCCGACGCCAAGCAGACCATGGCGCAAACGTCCTACCGCGCCAAGCTGGCCAAGGAGTGGAGCCAGGGCACCGTCACCAACAGCGTCAGCACCGTTGCCAAGTACAAGAGTGTCGATCCGGTCGACGAGAAGTACCACGACGCGCAGATGAAAGTCATCAGCGACAAGGCAGGCAAGCTGCAGAAAGAACTCGAATCCCTGATCCAGAGCGAACAGGGCAAGGCGCTGCTGGCGGAAATCGCAACCGAACGCGCCAAGTATTCGGTCATGCGCAACGAGGGCTTCAAGATGAAGAGCGCGCTTGGCGCCGACAACGCCGAGGTCAAGGCGTTCTTCGAGACCAAGGTCATTCCCGAAATGCGCATCTACGTTGCCACCATCGAGAAACTTGCGGCCTACCAAGAGCAATTGTTCACTGATGCGGACACCAGCATCGACGCCATCGTCGTGTCGGCAACGCGCATCCTGATCGGCCTGGGCATCGCTGCGCTGGCCATCGGTGCAGCCTGCGGCTGGCTGCTCACGCGCAGCATCACGCGTCCGTTGGCGCATGCAGTGGGCCTGGCGCGCCAGGTGGCCTCGGGCGACCTGACAGCGGATATCCGCGCCGAATCGCGCGACGAAGTGGGCGACCTGGTGCTGGCGCTCAAGACCATGAACGACAACCTGCTCAAGACCGTGACTGAAGTGCGCGCCGGCACCGAGACCATCGTCACCGCATCGCAGCAGATCGCCTCGGGCAATCTCGACCTGTCGTCGCGTACCGAGCAGCAGGCCAGCTCGCTCGAAGAGACGGCGTCGTCAATGGAAGAACTGACCAGCACCGTGCGTCAGAACGCCGACAATGCACGCCAGGCCAATGTGCTGGCCAAGAATGCATCGCAGATCGCCGCGCATGGCGGTGAAGTCGTGTCGCAGGTGGTATCCACGATGGCGTCGATCAACGCGTCGTCGAAAAAGATCGGCGACATCATCGCCGTCATCGACGGCATCGCGTTCCAGACGAATATCCTGGCCCTGAATGCAGCAGTGGAAGCCGCGCGCGCCGGTGAACAGGGCCGCGGCTTTGCCGTGGTGGCGAGCGAGGTGCGCAACCTCGCGCAGCGCTCGGCCGCGGCGGCAAAGGAAATTCGCGGCCTGATCAGCGACTCGGTCACGAAGGTCGAGGCCGGTGGCCGCCTGGTCGATGAAGCCGGTGTGACGATGCAGGAAATCGTGCAGGGCATCGGGCGCGTGACTGAGATCATGGCGGACATCACGTTGGCCAGCGCCGAACAGTCAACAGGCATCGAGCAGGTCAACGAAGCGATCACGCAGATGGATGGCGTGACGCAGCAGAATGCGGCGCTGGTGGAAGAAGCCGCGGCGGCCGCCGCATCGCTGCAGGAACAGGCGACGACACTGGCGCAGTTGGTCAGCGTGTTCAATGTCGGTCATGGCAGGCCGGGTGCTATGCGCCAGGCTGCGCAGCCGACCGTGGCCGGGCGTTCGCTGGCCGTGCGCAGCGCAGCACCATCGCGCACCAATGTCGAGCGAGTCGAGGACGAAGAAGACGCCATCGCCTGATGCTGTCTGCTACAACGGGCCGCGC
The DNA here is from genome assembly GCF_024753205.1 of Massilia aurea. Taxonomy (GTDB): domain Bacteria; phylum Pseudomonadota; class Gammaproteobacteria; order Burkholderiales; family Burkholderiaceae_D; genus Telluria; species Telluria aurea. Next base: position 196,010 of record NZ_JANUGZ010000002.1, read on the forward strand.
CGGCCCGTTATGGCGCCTGAAATAACCATCTTTACAACGTTATTATGCGCGTTACCTGCCCAAGGTAATGTTCACATATTATTTCGTTTACTCCCAGCAACACATTCAACGAATTTTTCATTCCCACTGTCAATACGCCTCGATCAGGGATTATTCTGAAACAAGGATTGCCTGTAAGTACAATTATCTGAAGGCATCCACGATCGTCTCCCCCATTGTCAGGAATGGAATAGAAATGAATATCAAGGACCTCAAGATTGGCACCCGCCTGGGTGCGACGCTCGCCATTATCGTGGGCCTCATGGCCCTCATGGCAGGCAACGCACTATGGCAACTCTTCCAGATTTCAAATGCGAAGACAGAGATGTCGGAGGCCTCTGAAAAATTCATGCTGGCCACGGAATGGCGCCAGGGTGTGGCAGTCAACCGCGTCAGCACCATCGCCCGCTTCAAGAGTACGTCCCCCGAAGACGAGACCTACCACGAGAAGGAAATGAAGGCGGTCAGCGCCAACGTGAGCAAGGTACAGGACGAGCTGGAATCGCTGATAAAAAGTGACGAAGGCAAGGCATTGATCGCCACCGTGGCGACCCGCCGCACGACCTACATTGACGCGCGCAACACGGCTTACAAGCTCAAGCGGGAACTGGGTCTGGACAATCAGCAGGTCCAGTCACACTTTGAACAAAAAGTAATCCCGGCGATGCTCGCCTACACCGAGAGCGTCAATAAAGTCGCGGCCTTTCAGCAGACGCTGTTCAAGAATGCCAATGATCATATCGAGGTTCTTGACCAGTCTGCACGACGCTCGCTGATCGTACTGGCAGTGGTCGGGCTGGTCGTCAGTATCGTGCTCGGGATGATGCTGGCCCGCAGCATCACCACGCCACTCAAACGCGCCGTGAGCCTGGCGCGTCAGGTTGCTTCCGGCGACCTGACAACTGAAATCCGCGCCGAATCGCGTGACGAAGTCGGCGACTTGCTCGATGCGCTCAAGACGATGAGCACGAGCCTGCGCAAGACCGTGACCGAAGTGCGTACCGGGACTGAAAACATCGTCACTGCGTCGCGTCAGATTTCGTCGGGCAATCTGGATTTGTCTTCCCGCACCGAGGAGCAGGCCAGCTCGCTCGAAGAAACCGCGTCCTCGATGGAAGAGTTCACCAGCACCGTGCGCCAGAACTCCGACAATGCGCGTGAGGCCAATGTCCTGGCCAAGAACGCATCCCAGATCGCGGCGCATGGTGGTCAGGTGGTGTCGCAGGTGGTCTCGACGATGGCGTCGATCAATGCTTCGTCGAAGAAGATCGGCGACATCATCGCCGTCATCGACGGCATCGCGTTCCAGACCAATATTCTGGCCCTGAATGCCGCGGTCGAAGCGGCGCGTGCTGGCGAACAGGGTCGTGGCTTCGCGGTGGTGGCAAGCGAAGTGCGCAACCTCGCGCAGCGCTCGGCCGCTGCAGCGAAAGAAATCCGGGGCCTGATCAGCGACTCGGTCACGAAGGTCGAGGCCGGTGGGCACCTGGTGGACGAAGCCGGCGTGACGATGCAGGAAATCGTGCAGGGCATCGGGCGCGTGACCGACATCATGGCCGACATCGCGTCGGCCAGTGCCGAGCAGACCACGGGCATCGAACAGGTCAACGAAGCCATTACGCAGATGGATGGCGTCACGCAGCAGAATGCGGCGCTGGTCGAAGAGGCAGCAGCGGCGGCGGCGGCGTTGCAGGAGCAGGCGACAGCGCTGGCGCAACTGGTCAGCGTGTTCAATGTGGGGCATGGCGAAGCGCCGCGCGCTGGTGGTAGCCGCTCGTTGGTCGTGCGCGCGCCGGCGCCGGCACGCGCCAGTACACGGCAAGCCGGACCGGTCAGGCTTGCAGAAGAAGCGCTCGCCTGACGGGCTGTGCTCCTGCCCTGCAGGCGCACGCGTGATACGGGTTGCCTAGAGTCGCAACCCCGCATCGACCGGCTTCGCACCACGCTGCCTGCCATTGGCCGACAGCCGCGCCTCGATCAATTCGAGCATGCCCTGCGCGGCGTGCGATAACGCCCGGTCCTTGCGCTGGACGATCAGGATCGGGCGCACTACGGCATCCGCATCGAGCGGGATGGCAATCAGGTCCAGGCTGCGGAACTGGAACAGCGTCAGCTCCGGTACGAGGCTCACCCCGAGTCCCTGCCCGATCAGGCCCGCCACCGTGGCCAGGTGCTCCACCTCAAGCCCGGAATGGCGTACGTCGAGCCCCCGCGTGAGCTGGTCGACGTGCTGGCGCACGCTGGTCGATGGCGCAAGGTGAATCAGTTCGCAGCCCACCAGATCGGGCATCCGGATTTTGCGCTTGCGCGCCAGCGGATGGTCGCGCCGGCAGACAAAGAAAAACGGATCGCTGCACAGCGTACGGGTTGAAAATTCAGCCAGATTCGCCCCGGGCGCCGTCAGCGCCAGATCGACCCTGCCCTGGCGCAGCAGGTGCAGGCATTGGTCCGACAGCGCGTCGAACAGCTGCACCGTGATGCCGGGATAGGTGGCCTTGTAGTGTGCGATGACCTCGGGTATGCCGTTGGCCGCCAGCGATGGCAGCACGGCCAGCGCCACCCTGCCCTTGCGCCGCGCGATGAAGTCGCCCATGTCGGTGAAGGCCGCATCAAGGTCGGCCAGCAATGCGCGCGCCACTTCCACGAACAGTTCGCCTTCGGTGGTCAGGGTGACGTTGCGCGTGTCGCGCTGGACCAGCTTGGCGCCGACGGTAGCCTCGAGCTTCTGGATCACGGCGCTGAACGCCGATTGCGACAGATGGCAGCGCTCGGCCGCCTGGGTGAAATGCCGGTGCTGCTCCAGCGCCAGGAACGCCTGCAACTGCTTGGTGGAGATATTCGGAAGCATCGCGCCTGCCACTTATCGAAAAAGCCGCACAATCAATCGGAAAAATCCATTTTACAACAAAAAGCAAGGCCCCCCAGAATGGCCTCAAGTGCTGCATCGATCAGCACATACAATAAATTGGAGACTTTCATGCTGGCCTTCCTCGGCTTTTTGACTATTTTCGCCCTGCTGTTCGTTATCCTTGGCAGGAAGATGTCTGCGCTTGTCGCGCTGATTGCGATTCCCGCACTGACTGCACTGATTGGCGGCTTCGGCGCCGAGATCGGCACCTTCATCACCGACGGCATCAAGGCGATCGCACCGGTGGCCGGCATGCTGCTGTTTGCCATTCTGTTCTTCGGGATTCTGACCGACGCCGGCATGCTCGACCCGATCGTCAACCGCATCCTGAAAATCGTCGGCACCCACCCGGCCCGCATCACCCTTGGCACTGCGGTGCTGGCGGCGATCGTCCACCTCGACGGTTCCGGCGCAGTGACCTTTCTCGTCACCGTGCCGGCGATGCTGCCGCTGTATATCAAGCTGAAGATGGACAAGCGCATCCTGGCCTGCATCGTCGCCATGTCGGCCGGTGTGGCCAACGCGCTGCCATGGGGCGGCCCGACGCTGCGCGCGTCGGCCGCGCTGCATATTCCGATGACCGAGCTGTATCTGCCGATGGTGCCGGTGCAGATCGCCGGGATGCTGTTCGTGTTTGCCTGTGCCTGGATGATGGGCGTGCGGGAACAGCGTCGTCTCGGCCTCACCGGGGCCGCGCTTGCCGGCGCCGGTGGCAGCATGGGAAGCCATCACGTCCCCGAGATCGACGAGGCACAACAAAAGCTGCGCCGGCCCGGGCGCTTCATTCCCAACCTGCTTCTGGTGGTGATCGTGCTGGCAACGATGATCAGCAATGTGCTCAATCCGGTCGCCTGCTTCATGTTCGGCACCGTGCTGGCCCTGATGATGAACTACCCGGATGTCGCCGAACAGCGCGCCCGCGTCGATGCGCATGCCAAGGCCGCCCTGATGATGGCGAGCATCCTGTTTGCCGCCGGTGTCTTCACCGGCATCATGAAAGGCAGCGGCATGCTGACCGCAATGGCCCAGGTGCTCGCGGCCAGTATCCCGGTCAGCCTGGCGAGCCACCTGCCGTTCGTCACCGGCGTGGTGTCCATGCCGCTCAGTTTGGTGTTCGACCCGGATTCGTTCTATTTCGGCGTACTGCCGGTGCTGGCCGAGGCCGGCAATACCCTCGGCGTGCCGCAGGTGCAGCTGGCCCAGGCCGCGCTGCTTGGCCAGATGACGACCGGCTTTGCCGTCAGCCCGCTGACACCGGCCACGTTCCTGCTGGTCGGACTGGTGGGCATCGACCTGGGTGAACACCAGCGCTTCACGATTCCGTATCTGCTCGCCACCACGGTATTCATGACCTGCGTCGCCGCGCTGATCGGGCTGTTCCCGTTCTGACGCACCCATTGACCCTTTCGAAAGACTGCACCATGAAAACCCTACGCATCGGCTGCGGCGCCGGCTATTCGGGCGACCGCATCGAACCGGCGCTCGAACTGGCCGAGCATGGCGACCTCGATTACCTCGTGTTCGAATGCTTGGCCGAACGCACCATCGCCCTGGCCCAGCAAGCCCGGATGAAAGACCCGGCGCTCGGTTACGACCCGCTGCTCGAAGCGCGCATGCTGGCAGTGCTGAAGCCCTGTGCCGACAGGGGCATCAAGATCATCACGAACATGGGCGCCGCGAATCCGCTCGCGGCGGCCGCCAAAACCAGACAGATCGCGGTCTCACTCGGCCTTGGCCACCTGAAGATCGCCGCCATCACGGGCGACGACGTCCTCGAGCAGCTGCGCCAGGGCGACTACCTCGACGACACGGGCGAGCCGGTGGCGGCCTTGGGCAGCCGGCTGCTGTCGGCCAATGCCTATCTGGGCGCGCAGCCGCTGGTCGACGCGCTGGCGCAAGGCGCCGACATCGTCATCACCGGCCGTATCGCCGATCCGGCGCTGGTGCTAGCGCCGGCCATCCACGCCTTCGGCTGGGCGATGGACGACTGGCAGCGCCTGGGCCAGGGCACGCTGGCCGGACACCTGCTCGAATGCGCCGGCCAGGTGTGCGGCGGCTACTTCGCCGATCCCGGCGTCAAGGACGTACCAAGCCTGGCGCGGCTGGGTTTCCCGCTCGCCGTGATCGGCGAGGACGGCAGCGTCGAGATCACCAAGGTGGCCGGTTCGGGCGGCTACGTGACCCGCGCCACCTGCACCGAGCAGCTGCTGTACGAAATCCATGACCCGGCCGCCTACCAGACGCCGGACGTCGTGGCCGATTTCTCGGCGGTGACGATGACCGAGTGCGCACCGGACCGCGTCAGCCTGCAAGGCGCCAGCGGCCATCCGTGCAGCGGCCTGCTGAAAGTATCGATCGGCTACATCGACAGCTACATCGGCGAAGGCCAGATCTCGTACGCCGGACCCGGCGCGCTGGCGCGCGCGCGCCTGGCGCAGGCGATCGTCGCCGAACGGTTCGCACTGACGGGCGTCGCACTGACCGAGGTGCGCTATGACCTGATGGGCGTGAATGCGCTGCATGGCGACCGTGAGGTGCCGGGCGAGGCCGAGCCGCGCGAGGTGCGGCTGCGCGTCATCGGCCGCACCACAAGCCTGCAAGAAGCGATCCGCATCGGCAACGAAGTGGAAACCCTGTACACCTGCGGGCCGGCGGGCGGCGGCGGCGCCACCCGATCGGCGCGCGAAGTGATCGCGATCCGCTCCACGCTGCTGCCTGCCGCGCAAGTCAGCGCGACGATCCATTTCGAGGAAACCTGACATGAAACTTCGCGACATCGCGCATTCGCGCGCCGGCGACAAGGGCGACATCTCCAACCTGTCCCTGATCGCGTTTCACGCGGCCGATTATGCGCTGCTGGAACAGCAGGTCACCGCCGAACGGGTGCGCCTGCATTTCGCCGGCATCGTGCACGGCGAGGTAGCCCGCTACCTGCTGCCGCAACTGGGCGCCATGAACTTCGTCATGCAGCAGGCACTGGGCGGCGGCGTGACGCGCTCGCTGGCCCTGGACGCCCATGGCAAATCGCTCAGCTCGATGCTGCTCGATATGGAACTCGACTAAGTCGACATTCCATCACGCTGTACCCCATAAAAATACGGAGACAAACATGAAACCATTCGCGGCGATTCCGATCGTCATGCTGCTTGCTGCCAGCGGCGCAGCCACGGCCCAATCCAATATCACGATCTATGGCATCGCCGACGCCGGCATCGTTTCAGAACGCGGCGGCGCAGCCGGCAACGTTACCAAAGTCAGCAGCGGCGTCGCATCCGCCTCGCGCCTGGGATTCAAGGGATCGGAAGAACTGGGCGCGGGCGTCTCGGCGCTGTTCGTGCTCGAGGCCGGGATTTCGATCGACACCGGTGCGTTGGCCTCGTCCGGCCAGGCCTTCAACCGCCAGTCTTTCGTGGGGCTGGCCAGCAAGGACGCCGGCAGTCTGACGGTCGGGCGCCAGTACACCCTGACCTACAATGCCCTCGGTCAGGTCGGCGATCCATTCGGCAGCGGCCTGTCGGGCAGCGCCAAGAACTTGTTCCCGGTCGCGGGCGCCAATCTACGCGCGAACAATTCGATCATCTACACGACGCCCGTGAAGAATGGCTTCAGCGCAGGATTGCTGTACTCGCTGGGCGAGACCGCCGGCGACAGCGAAGCCGGAAGCCAGTACAACGTCAGCATCAACTATGCCAAGGGACCGGTCAACGCCCGGCTGGCGCACAACCATCGCAACAACGACAGCGCCACCCTCACCGGTACCGACAGCGGGCGCAACACGCTGTTCGTGGCCAACGTCGACTTCAAGGTGGTCAAGGTGTTCTTCGCCTACAGCAACGACAAGGGGCTCAACAGCGCGCCACTGAACAATGCAACGCCACTACCCTACGGCAAGGTGTTCAGACCGAGCCTGCGCGGCGACGACACGCTGGTCGGCGTCACCATCCCGGTCGGCCCGGCCGGCACCATCATGACCTCGTACATTCGCAAGAATGACAAGACCGCGCTGAACCAGGATGCGGCCCAGTATGCGGTGGGCTACGTGCATGCGCTGTCCAAGCGCACTAGTGCCTATACCTCGTACGGCATGATCGACAACCGGAATGGGGCTGGTTATACGGTGGGTAACAATGCCGAGGCGGGTTCGGGCGACCGGGCTTTCAATATCGGGTTGCGGCATACGTTCTGAACGAGGCATGCTGGCGAGCGGTTCGATGGCGCAACTGGCAACGGTCGCTCTCGCCGCCGATCTACCTGACGCACTTGACCGCGAAATCGACGTGGTAATGCTCGTCATGCCGAACCCAGGGCCTGGTCTTCATGAACGACAGCGATTTGATTGGCTGGCCTGCCGGTGTCGCGAGAACCTTCGGAATGTACTCTGGTGCCAGAATGACGCGCGCGATACCGAACCCATGGCGCCGCGCCTCTACATCCAGCTGCGCCAGATGCGCGGCAATGGCGGCGAAGTCGATGCGCAAGTCGGCAAGCCGGCCTGCACTGTCGAATTCCAGATCGTACCCGTAGTGGTTTTGCGCGGTGCGCGGCAACGGCGCCGGCTGGCTATCCCGGCCGCGCACCGGCACCATGAAATCCACCGATGTCCCGTTCTCGTGCGTGCGATGGGGCGGCATCGGGCCGCCGGTGCGCAGGCCCGTCTCGCCATAGACGTACTGCACGTCTGGCGTGGTGCGGGCCAGTGTCGCATACGCGCCCAGCACGACGTCGCGCACCTGCGCATGAACGTAGGTGCGGCCAAGCTTGAGACCGAGTTCCGAGTAGGCCGCGAAGTTGGCGCCCGCAAGCGGCAGGGCAACCGCGCCTTCGATGCGCCCGCTCCCGCTATTACCGAAGCAGGTGCTGGCCAGCGCGGGCGCGCACAGGACCGTGGCGGCCAGCATCGCGCCCACGGAAAACGGGCGCATCATGCGGCCAGCCAGCGCGCTGGCCCACGGGGCAGACTGGCGCGGCTGCCAGGGTCTCCCAGGAACAGCGCCAGTACCTTCTCGTACAACGCCAGGCTGTCGCGATAGCGCTGCTGGCGCATCGCCTCCGGCCGGCGCAAGTGCTTGAGCACGAAATAATCCGCCAGCAAATCGCCCTGTGCTTCCATATTGAAATCCTCCAGCGTCGAATCTTCGGTCAGCGTGTAGCCATAGGATAGCCCGATCCGGAACGCGCCGCGCAGACGCACCGGATACCCGAGCTGATGCTGCCAGACGTGCACCATCTCGTGCATGAACCAGTGGATCGCGGGCGGATCGCCGCGTGCATAGTCGGGGAGAAAACAGGAATGGTGAAAATACATGCTGCCGTTTGGCGTCATGCAGCAGTTCCGTGGCTGGAACGGCATGTAGCGGCGGTTGTGGATCCGCACGCGCGAATAATCGATGGCGTCGCCGAACAGCAGCGACGCCAATCTGATTTCACTTTCGCTCAGTGGGCGAAAGGACGAGCGCACGATGTGTCGCCCGTCGCCAGTCAGCTGGCGCGCAGCGCCGCAGCGGCTTTGGCCAGCGCGGTGATGTGGGCCCAGTCGCCGGCCTCGATCGCGTCCTTCGGCGTGAGCCACGAACCGCCGACGCAGGCGACGTTCTTGCAGGCCAGGAAGGCCGGTGCGGTCTCGATCGTGATGCCGCCGGTCGGGCAGAACGTCATGTCCGACAGCGGGCCGCGGATCGCATTAAGCATGCCCACGCCGCCTGCCTGCATGGCCGGGAACAGCTTGACCTGGCGGAAGCCCGCTTCGCGCGCGGCCATCACTTCGGATGGCGTCATCACGCCTGGCAGCAGCGGCAGGCCGCTTGATTTGGCGGCGGCGATCAGCGCTGGCGTCAGGCCCGGCGAGACGCCGAACACGGCGCCGGCGTCGCGCGAGGCGACGAATTCTTCGGGCGACGTCAGGGTGCCGACGCCGACGATGGCGCCTTCGACTTCGCTCATGGCGCGGATCGCGCCCAGGCCGTGCTCCGTGCGCAGCGTGACTTCAAGCACGCGGATGCCGCCGGCGACCAGCGCCTTCGCCAGTGGCACGGCGTGCGCCGGATCGTCGATGGCGATGACAGGGATCACGCTCGCCGAGCGCATAATTTCAAGTAAGGTCATTTCTGCGTCCTAAAGAGAAAGTCTTCGTCTGAACCCGGCACGACTTCATTGGCGTCCAGGCCTTCGTGCAGCGGCACGATGGTGGGGATCGGCGACGGCAGCGGGAACGTCGCCGCGCCCTGCTCCGCGGCGCTGATCGAGGCGCGGAACATCGTAAACAGTTCGCGGCCCATGCCGATGTGGCTCTTGCTCAGGTCGGTCGTGGCCTGCTTGCGCGCGGCCCATTCTTCGGCCGGCACCAGCGCCTGCAGCGTGCCGGTGGTAGCGTCGACGCGGATGATGTCGCCGTCGCGCACGAGACCCAGCGGGCCGCCGGCCAGGATTTCAGGCGACACGTGGATCGCGGCCGGCACCTTGCCCGACGCGCCCGACATGCGCCCGTCGGTGACCATCGCCACCTTGAAGCCGGCATCCTGCAGGTTTGACAGCGCTGGTGTCAGGGCGTGCAGTTCCGGCATGCCGTTGGCACGCGGGCCCTGGAAGCGGACCACCGCCACGAAATCGCGATTGAGCTGGCCGGCCTTGTAAGCGCCCATGAAATCTTCCTGCGAATCGAACGTGATCGCCGGTGCTTCGATCACGTGGTAATCGTGCTTGACGGCCGAGATCTTCATCACGGCGCGGCCCAGGTTACCCTGCACCAGCACCATGCCGCCGTTGGGGCTGAACGGGTTCGATGCCGGGCGCAGCACGGTTTCGTCGCCGCTCTGGGCCGGCGTGTCGCGCCAGATGGTCTTGCCATCTTCGCCCAGGAACGGCTCCTTGCAGTGGGCGCGCAGGCCGTGGCCCAGGACCGTGTTGACGTCTTCGTGCGCCAGGCCAGCGTCCAGCAGTTCGCGGATGATGAAGCCCGGGCCGCCGGCGGCCTGGAAGTGGTTCACGTCCGCTTCGCCGTTCGGGTAGATGCGCGTGAGCAGCGGCACGACCTTCGACAGCTGGTCGAAGTCGTCCCAGTCGATCACGATGCCGGCCGCGCGCGCGATCGCCACCAGGTGCAGCGTGTGGTTGGTCGAGCCGCCCGTCGCGTGCAGCGCGGCGATGGCGTTGACGATGCATTTCTCGTCGACGATGCGGCCGATCGGCATATAGGTGCCGCCCTGCTGCGATATCGCCACTGCCTGGCGCGCTGCGCTTTTGGTCAACGCGTCACGCAGTTCGGTGCCAGGCGTGATGAACGCGGCGCCCGGCAAGTGCAGGCCCATCACTTCCATCAGCATCTGGTTGCTGTTGGCGGTGCCGTAGAAGGTACAGGTGCCGGCGTCGTGGTACGACGCGGCTTCGCATTCCATCAGTTCTTCGCGCGTGGCCTTGCCCTGCGCGTAGAGCTGGCGCACGCGCGCTTTCTCTTTGTTCGACAGGCCCGACGTCATCGGGCCGCCCGGCACGAAGATGCCCGGGATGTGGCCGAAGTGCAGCGCGCCGATCAGGAGGCCCGGCACGATCTTGTCGCAGATACCCAGGTACAGGCTGGCGTCGAACATATTGTGCGACAGGCCGACGGCGGTGGCCATGGCGATGGTGTCGCGCGAGAACAGCGACAGTTCCATGCCAGGCTGGCCCTGCGTGACGCCATCGCACATGGCGGGCACGCCGCCGGCGAACTGGGCCACGGCGCCGATCTCGCGCACGGCGTCCTTGATGATCTTTGGATAGCCCTCGAACGGCTGGTGCGCCGACAGCATGTCGTTGTAGGAAGAAACGATGGCCACCGACGGCTGCTTGACTTCGCGCAGCTTCAGTTTGTCGTTGGCGGGGAACGCGGCGAACCCGTGGGCGAGGTTCGTGCACGACAGCGCGCCGCGCTGCACGCCCTGGATACGGGCGGCCTCGAGGTGCGCCAGATAGGCAGCGCGCGACGGGCCGCTGCGCTTGATGATGCGGTTGGTAACCTGTTCGACTACGGGGTGGAGCGCCATGTTCGTTCCTTCCTGAATTTAGTATCTGAAATTTTACTACAAATCGGACCATTGCGCTCTTTAGCGACTCCCGATGCTGTATGGATGAGCGTGAACGCGCGTCACGAAATGCGCCGGTCCTTGGTATCCTGGGGGCGCACACGCGCTTTTATGTAGTGAATTTACGCGCAGATAATTGTATTATTCGATAATCTGTTAACGACAACATTGTGCCACGCACCCCGGACCCCATGCGCCAGCCATCCTTGACCAGTACCGCCAGCTTCCAGGCCCTCGCCCAGCACGCCGACATCGCCACCACGTGGCAGATGCGCGATCTGTTTGCCGCCGACCCGCAGCGCTTCGAGCGATTCAGTGACGAGGCTGCAGGCCTGTTCCTAGACTATTCAAAAAATCGCCTCGACGGGCGCACGCTTGAACTGCTGATGCAGCTGGCGCGCGAGCGCGGCGTCGAAGCGAGGCGCGATGCGATGTTCCTGGGCGCGCGCATCAACAACACCGAAGGCCGCGCCGTGCTGCACACCGCCCTGCGCGCCCCGCGCGGTGCGTCGCACGTCGTCGACGGCGTGGACATCAACGCCGACATCCACGCCGTGCTCGATCGCATCAAGACCTTTACCGATGCGGTGCGCAGCGGCGAATGGCTGGGCTACACCGGCAAGCCGATCACGGACATCGTCAACATCGGCATCGGCGGCTCGGACCTGGGCCCGAAGATGGTCGTGCTGGCCCTGCGCCACTACGCGCATCCGCGCCTGCGCATGCACTTTGTCTCGAACGTCGATGGCCATGACATGGACGCCGCCCTCGGTCAGGTCGATCCCGAAACGACGCTCTTCATCGTCGCTTCCAAGACCTTCACCACCACCGAGACGATGATGAACGCGCAGACCGCGCGCCGTTGGTTCCTGGCGCACGCGCCAGAAGAGGCGTTGGCGAAGCACTTCGTTGCCGCATCGACCAACACCGAAGCAATCAAGGCCTTCGGCATCGACCCGGCCAATATGTTCCCGTTCTGGGACTGGGTTGGCGGGCGCTATTCGGTCTGGTCGGCGATCGGCCTGCCGGTCGCGCTGGCCGTGGGCTTTGGCTACTTCAAGGACTTCCTGGCCGGCGCGCACGAGATGGATGAACATTTCCGCAGCGCGCCGCTCGAGCAGAACCTGCCGGCGCTGCTGGGCCTGATCGGCTTCTGGAACCGCCAGTTCCTCGAGTGCAGCTCGGTCTCGATCGCGCCGTACCACCAGGACCTGAACCGCTTCCCGGCCTATCTGCAGCAGCTCGACATGGAAAGCAACGGCAAGCGCGTCACGCGCGACGGCCAGCCAGTCGACACGCCAACCTGCCCGGCAATCTGGGGTGAGTGCGGCACCAACGGCCAGCACGCCTACTTCCAGCTGCTGCACCAGGGCACCGACGTAACGCCGATGGACTTCATCGCCGCCCTGCGCCCGGCGCACGAGATGGACCACCACCACACTGCCCTGCTGGCGAACTGCTTCGCGCAGTCGGAAGCCTTCATGAAGGGCAAGACCGCCGACGAAGTACGCACCGACCTGACGGCGCAAGGCTTGCCGGCGGACGAAGTCGAGCGCCTCACGCCGCACAAGACCTTCCCCGGCAACCGCCCGAGCAACACGATCCTGATGGAGCGCCTGACGCCCACCACGCTGGGCGCCCTGATCGCGCTGTACGAGCACAAGACGTTCGTCCAGGGCGTGCTGTGGGACGTGAACAGTTTTGATCAGTGGGGCGTCGAGCTGGGCAAGGTATTGGCCAAGAAGATCGAGGCCGAGCTGGCAGGTGAGCCGGCGCCTAACCTGCACGACAGTTCCACCAACGGCTTGATCGCGCGCGCGAAAGCCGCCGTCTGATCCCGAACTTGCGAGACCGAGACTATGGCAACCGAAAAATTTGAAGTGGTACACGATGCGCCGATGCTGGTGGGCGAATCGGCGATCTGGCACGAAGTCGAATCGGCCCTGTACTGGGTCGACATCGAAGGCCTGACCGTCAACCGCCTGCACGCGGCCAGCGGCAAATTCAGCTCATGGAAGATGGGCTCGAACCCGTCGGCGCTGGCCATCGACGACAACAATTTCCTGGTCGTGGCCACGCGCGACAAGCTGCTGCGCCTGAACACGACCGACGGTGCGGAAACCCCGATCGCCGACGCGCCCTACGATACGTCGAAGGTGCGCTTCAATGATGGCCGCGTCGACCCGGCGGGCCGGTTCTGGATCGGCACCATGTACGAGCCGCGCGACCAGCCGGCCGCCGAGATGTACGTGCTCGCGCGCGACAACCTGCGCTGCGCCTGGCGCGGCGGCATGACCAACTCGAACGGCCTGGCCTGGAGCCTGGACGGCCGCACGATGTTCCATGCCGATACCACCACGCACCGCATCGACTGCTACGACTTCGATGTGGCCACCGGTGAGCACAGCAACCGCCGCACGATCCTCACCTTCCCGACCGATAAAACGGCGCCGGACTACGGCGGGCGGCCCGATGGCGCAACGATGGATTCTGAAGGCATGTACTGGGTCGCGATGTTCGAAGGCGGGCGCGTGCTGCGCATCTCGCCAACGGGCGAGATCCTGCGCGAGATCAAACTGCCGGTACGCTGCCCGACGTCGGTCTGCTTCGGCGGGCCCGACCTGCGCACGCTGTACATCACCAGCGCCAGCCAGGGCCGGTCGAGCGAAGAAATCGCGCAGTATCCGCACACCGGCAAGGTGCTGTCGGTGCGGCTCGATGTCGCCGGCCGCGAAGAGCCCGAGTACGCGATCTGAACCCGGAGCGCGATCTGAGGCCCGGGTCGCGCTGAACCCGGGCCCGCACCTGCTTACCAGGTGTAGCCGGCCTTCACATAGAAGTAGCGGCCATTGAAGCCGTTCGGCGCCCACACGCTGTATGGCTGGGTGCCGTTCACGTTCAGGTTGGCCCGCGACGTGACCTGCGCAGGATAGCGATTGGTCACGTTGTCGATGCCGGCCGTCAGGCGCCACTGGTTCAGGCGCACGCTCGCTGCCAGATCGAGCACCCACTGCGGGTCGTAGTTCTGGTCCAGCGCCGGATCGTTCTGCGGCACCGTGAATTCACCGTAACGCGTCACGACGGCGCGGCCATTCCACGCACCCTTTGTAAAGTCACCCGTCAGACCGAGCTTGTCCTTCGGCGAACCCACCGTCAGGCGGTTGATGCTCTGGCGGTCCACCAGCGACAATCCCTGCCCCGACAGCACCGCCGGCGACGCCGCCACACCTTGCACCTCGTTGTCGTTATGGTTGTAGGCCAGCGTCAGGTCGGCGCGCGCGCCCTGCGCGAAGTTCAGGCGGTACGTGCTGACCACGTCGACACCCTTGGTGCGCGTGTCGACTGCATTGGTGAAGTAGCGCGCCGCGCCGACGAACACGCCCTGGGCCGCAAGCGCGCGTGACAGCGCCGGTGCATTGGCCAGTTGCAGGTTCGACGAGAACACGATGCGATCGTCGATATCGATGCGGTACAGATCGACCGTCGTGGTCCAGTTGCGCGTTGGCTGCCACTGCGCACCGATGCTCAGGTTGCGCGCCTTTTCGGCCTTGAGCGGCTGCGCGCCCAGCGCACGGGCGGCGGCGCTGCCGACCGGGAACGTGCCCGTCTCCACCAGCGCGCTGGCGCCGTTCACGAGCAGCGTGTTGGTGGTGGTGATCGTGTAGAACGACTGGGCCAGCGACGGCGCCCGGAAACCGTTCGAGGCCGTGCCGCGCAGCGCGAACGTTGGCGTGAATGCATAGCGCGCCGATGCCTTGGCCGAGTTCGTGCTGCCAAAGTCGCTGTAGCGTTCATGGCGCAGCGCCAGGGCGCCCGACAGTGCGCTCGTGATGTCGCCTTCCAGATTCAGGTACACCGATTTGTTGTTGCGGCTATTTTCGCCTGCATTCTCAGGACGGAAGCCCGAATAGCCCTGGGCGCCGGAACCGAAGTACGAACCGGCTTCGCCCGCGCCGATCTCGTAGGATTCATGGCGCGCTTCCAGACCCAGCGCCACCGTCAGCGGGCCGCTCATGAACGACACGGGAATCTCGCGCGCCACGTCCAGGTTGGCCAGACTTTGCTTCGAGGTCAGTTCGCCCGCATAGAAGCTGGTCGGGCTGGCTGCGCCCAGGCTGTAGTTGACCGTATCGTTGACGTCGAGCGTGAAGCGGTTGCGGCCGTGGTTCAGGCTCGCATCCCAGCGCCAGCCGGCGGCCACGCCGCGCAGGCCCGTCACGATCGAGGCATCGACCGAGGTGCTGCCCAGCAGCGGCTGGAAGCCTTCCGGATACAGCGGCGAGCGCAGCGTGGTGCGGTTGTTGTCGGTGAACGCGGTGCGGAAGGTCGCCGCCGACGAGGTGTCGCGCTCGCCGTAGCTCGCAAAGGCGTACCAGTCGACGTCGTCGTTGATGCGCACTTCGCTGTTGACGAACAGCGTGCGCGGGCGGCTGTCCGGGTCACCGTAGCGCTGGGTGATCAGGCCCTGGCGTGGGCCGGCGGACGGGCGCGGGTCGGCAAACGAGCGATTGGTGGCGTTGCGCTCGGCCGCTTCGACGGCGATGCGCACCCAGCCATCCTGGCCCAGGTTGAAGCCCGCCGAGCCGCGCACGGTGCCCTGCTCGCCGTCGCCCGCGTCATACTGGCCGTACACCACTTCCGCTTCGCCGCCCTTGGCGCCGCGCTTGAGGATGATGTTGACCACACCGGCGATGGCGTCCGAGCCGTATTGGGCTGCGGCGCCGTCGCGCAGCACTTCGATACGCTCGATCGCTGCCAGCGGAATCGCATTCAGGTCAACCGGGGCCGAGCCGCGGCCCAGCGTGCCGTTGACGTTGACGACGGCCGACGTGTGACGGCGCTTGCCGTTGACCAGCACCAGCGTCTGGTCGGGCGACAGGCCGCGCAGCTGCGCCGGACGCACCGCGTCGCTGGCGTCAGCGCCGCTCGGACGCGGGAAATTCATCGATGGCAACAGGCGCGACAGCACGGTGGCCAGCTCGCCCGAGCCGGTACTAAGCAGTTCCTTGTTGCCGATGACATCGACGGGCGACTCCGAATCCAGCGTGCGGCGGTTCAGTGAACGGGTGCCGGTGACGACGATCGTCTGCACGTCCTGGGCGACCGGCGCCGGTGGCGGCGTCTCCTGGGCCAGCGCGGCGGTCGGGGCCAGGGTTGCGATCAGGCTCAGGATCAGGACCGCGCGATGCGGGTTGGCGTGATGGTGCTTGCAGCTCATGGGGACTTCTCTTCTTCTGGTCGGTGACGGCGGTACCTCGACCGCCGAAGGGACGCGAAGCTTAACAGGCCTCCAATTGCGTTGCCAATATCGATTTTGCCTATGCTTATATCGGGAACCGGCAGATAGGAGCAGATGACAGCAGATGCCCCGCTCAGCCCATCATCCGGGCCGAATCGTAGCCGATCCGCACCGCGCCCCAGTGCTTCCCGTCGATCACGATGGGCATCGACAGATCGTTGATCACCTCACCGGTATCGCGCAGATAGGTCTGCAGCAGGAACGGCTCGCGGTTCTTCGCCAGCCGGATGCCCACCGGATCGTCGAAGATCCGCTTGTTGCGGCAATACACCAGGTCGTGCTCGCGCTGCCCGTTGGGCGGGCGCGAAAACTTGGTGTTGTGGGTCGGCGCAAAGCCGCGGTTGTCCACGGCCAGCGCGTAGGCAGCGCCCGGCAAATCGGTCAGCACGCGGTCGAACAGGATTTGCAGGTCGCGCTCGACGATGCGGTCGTAGGACGTGGTAAAGCGCGGCGGATCGGATTGTGCGATCGGCTGGTAATTCTGATCGAACACGTTGGCGCCACTCCCGGCATGCCGCTTCAGGCAAGCCAGCACCTCTTCGCGCAGCACGGTGGTTGCGTCGACCAGCGCGTCGAACGGCGTGCCGCCGGTGCGAAAACCCGCCAGCACGCCTTGCAGCTCCTCGGTGGCCAGCCGCACCTCGTCGACCCGGCGCGACGCATCCTGCATCGTTGCCGCCGCCCCCGATGCATTGCTCGCCACCTCGCCGACGCGCGCCCCGATCTGCTGATTGACGCCGTCGAGCGACTGCATCGCCAGCGCCATCTGGTCCACGGTCGCGGTCATGCGCTCGAAATCCGCCACGAACGTCGTCAGGTGGCTCGCCGCGCTGCCGGCTTCGCGCGCCGAGACGTTCACGCCATCGAGGATACTGGCCGTCGCGCTGGAGGTCGATGCCACCAGCCCGCGCATCGCACTGCTGGCGGTCGCGATCTTCACGGCTTCCGTGTTGACCACCTGCGACAGGCGCCGCACTTCTGACGCCACCACGGCGAACCCGCGTCCGGCCGGGCCGGCGCGCGCCGCCTCGATCGCGGCATTGATCGCCAGCAGATTGGTCTGGTTGGCGACGTTTTCGATGACGGTGCCGAATTCGCCGATCTCGTGCAGGTGCCCGACCAGTTGCGAGACGGTGTCCGAAAAACCGTGCACCTGCGCCTCGATGGTGCGCATGCGCGCTTCGAGGCGCGTCAGTTCATCCATCGATTCGCGCGCCGTATGCAGGTTGCGCGCGGCCGTGTCGGCGATGCGCAGCGTACCGGCATTGACGTCGGCCGACAGCTCGGTGACTTCGCGCGCGGCAGCGGCCAGCGCGCCGGCCGCCTGGTGCTGGCTCACGGCCTGGGCCTGTGCCTGGCCGACTTCCTTACGCAGGCGTGCGGCATTGATCGCCGTGCGGATACTGCCATCGCGCGCCTTGACCACCAGCGCGCGCATGCTGCCGCCCACGGCCCCGCCACCGAACGGCGACAGCGCCCGTCCCCAACTTTGCATCCAGCCCATCATGTCTCCCTCGTCTTCGCAGCTCGCACGGCTACGATATTTACGTGTGGAAACTATAGTCCTGATCCCCTGCCCTGTCATGTTCCAATGTCTGGTCGTCGCATTCCCACCACTTGGGGCGCGCCGGTGCGTCCTCAACTATGTCAACATACACTGCGGCACCGGCCTTTCGTAGTATATTTTCTTGTAAGGCGCCAGTTTATGTAGTAAATTTACATACAATCTCTTCCTGTTTTCATTCTCTTCACGTACCCGGCTCATCATGGCGATTCCCGATTTCGACCTCGTATTCTTTGGCGGCAGTGGCGACCTTGCGATGCGCAAGCTGTTGCCTGCCATGTTCGCGCGCGACGTGGCCGGCGACCTGCCGGCCAGCGCCCGCATCATCTGCGTCGGGCGCGACGACGCCACGCAGGAAGAATTCCTGCACATGGTCGAGACCAACTCGAAGCCGCACATCAAGGAAGCGCCCTCTAGCGTCAACTGGGACAAATTCCTCGGCCGCATCACCTATGTGGCACTAAACGCCACCGATGCGGGCACCTTCGGCGACCTGGTCGCGGCCCTGCGCGCCGATGATTCGCTCACGCGCGTGTACTACCTGGCCACGCCGCCGCAGATCTTCGCCAAGATCTGTGACAACCTGGCCGCCACGGGCCTGGCCACGCCTAATTCGCGCGTGGTGCTCGAAAAGCCGCTGGGCCGCGACCTGGCCTCGGCCAAGCAGATCAACCTGGACGTCGGCAAAGTCTTCGCCGAATCGCAGATCTACCGCATCGACCACTACCTGGGCAAGGAGACCGTGCAGAACCTGCTGGCCCTGCGCTTCGGGAACATCCTGTTCGAGCCGCTGTGGCGCCGCGAATGGATTTCGGACGTGCAGATCACCATCGCCGAGAAGATCGGCGTGGGCAACCGCATGGGCTACTACGACAACTCGGGCGCGCTGCGCGACATGCTGCAAAACCACCTGCTGCAACTGCTGTGCATCGTGGCGATGGAGCCGCCGGCCTCGATCGCGCCGGACGCCGTGCGCGACGCCAAGCTGCAGGTGCTGCGCTCGCTGAAACGCTTCACCCCGACGACGCTGACCCACAATATCGTGCGCGGCCAGTACCGCTCGGGCTATATCGATGGCCAGCCGGTCCCCGGCTACCGCGATGAACCGGATGCGCCAAAGAGTTCGCGCACCGAGACCTTCGTGGCGATGAAGGCCGAAATCGACACCTGGCGCTGGGCCGGCGTGCCGTTCTATCTGCGCACCGGCAAGCGCATGTCCGACCGCCTGGCCGAAATCGTCGTGCGCTTCAAGCCGATCCCGCATTCGATCTTCAACCAGCCGACGTCGAGCTTCCAGCCCAATAGCCTGGTGATCCGCCTGCAGCCCGATGAAGGGCTGTCGATGAACCTGATGGCCAAGACGCCGGGCGACTCGATGCGCCTGAAACAGGCCGAACTCGAACTCGATTTCCGCGAGCAGTTCACGTCGCCGCGCATGGAAGCGTACGAGCGCCTGCTGCTCGACGTGCTGCGCGGCCAACTGACGCTGTTCATGCGCGGCGACGAGCTGGAAGCGGCGTGGGAATGGGTCGAGCCAATCCTGGAACACTGGGAACAGGACGACAGCTCGCCCGCCCCGTACACGTCCGGCACCTGGGGGCCGGCCGCGGCCAGCGCCCTGATCGGGCGCGACGGTTTGCAGTGGCGCGAAGAATCGCTGCCCGAAGACTAAGGCTGACCCATGCTGCTCGACTCGATCCGCACCCAGCTCGACACGCTCTCCAAATCGGAGCGCAAGGTGGCGCTCGCGGTGCTGGCCGCGCCGTCCGGCACCGTGAGCCAGAACATCACGGCGCTCGCGCGCAACGCGGGCGTGTCGGAACCGACCGTCGTGCGCTTTTGCCGCACGCTGGGTTACGACGGCTGGCACGAGTTCAAGCTGAAAATGGCGCAAGGTCTGGCGCTGGCCCTGCCCGGCGCGAACGAGGCGCCGCACCAGGACGACCTGGCGTCGGACCTGATCAACAAGATCTGCAGCCGCTCGATCAACACGCTGCTCGACCTGCGCAACAACCTCAAGCCGGAGCTGGTTCAGCAGGCCCTTGAGATCCTCGCGCGCGCCAACAAGATCGAGTTCTACGGCCAGGGCACGTCCGGCTTCGTGGCGGCCGACGCGCAGCACAAGTTCTTCCGCTCGGGCGTGCCGACGGTGGCCTATACCGACCCGGCGATCCACTCGATCGCCGCGGCCCTGCTGCGCGAAGGCGATGCGGTGGTGGCCATTTCGCAGCGCGGCAACAACCCCGCGCTGACCCGTTCGGCCAAGCTGGCCAAGGCGGGCGGCGCGCAGGTGATCGTGCTGGCGCCATCGGGCACGCCACTGGCCGAGATGGCCACGCTGCTGATCCCGATCGACCTGGTGTTTGCGACCGACCCCTACACGCCCATCTCGGCGCGCCTGGCCTACCTGGTCGTGATCGACGTGCTGGCGGTGGGCCTGGCGCTGCGGCGCGGGCCGGAGTTTCGCAAGAAAATGCAGAACGCGCAGAAGGCGCTGCAGGAGTTCGACATGCAGTTCGATTCGTTCATCGGCTAAAATAGTTTTTTTATTGACCGCCAAATGGCAACGCCATGCACATCAACCCAGAACGCAGCGACCGCCCCGATTACGACCTGCTGGTACGCCAGGTCACGAGCATCCTCGAAGGTGAACGCGACCTGACGGCCAATGCGTCGCAGTTCTCGGCCCTTGTCTACGACACCATCGCCGACCTGAACTGGGCTGGCTTCTACTTCACCGTGCCGTCCAAAAAAGGCGAAGGCAACGATCTGCTGGTCGGCCCGTTCCAGGGCAAGCCCGCCTGCGCGCGCATCCCGTTCGGGCGCGGCGTGTGCGGTGCCACTGCCGTCAAGCGCGAGACCATCGTCGTCGCCGACGTGCATGCGTTCCCGGGCCATATCGCCTGCGATTCGGCGTCGGCCTCCGAGATCGTGATCCCGGTGCTCAAGGACGACCGGTTGATCGGCGTGTTCGATATCGACAGCCCGAAGCTCGAGCGCTTCAGCAACGAAGACCGCGCCGGCCTGGAAGCCATGCTGGCCGCGTTTGTCGCGGGCACCGATTTCTAAGAATATTCAAGAGACCACCATGAACCAACTCGAACAGCTCAAGCAATTCACCACCGTCGTTGCCGACACCGGCGACTTCCAGTCGATCAAGGCGTACACACCGCAGGACGCGACCACCAACCCGTCGCTGATCCTGAAGGCCGTGCAAAAGCCCGAGTACCGTCCGCTGCTTGAAAAAGCCATTGCCAATGCGCCCGACGCATCGATCGACGGCATCATCGACAGCCTGTTGATCGCCTTCGGCGTGGAAATCCTCAAGTTCGTGCCAGGCCGCGTGTCGACCGAGATCGATGCCGCGCTGTCGTTCGATACCGAGGCCACGGTGGCCAAGGGCCGCGAACTGATCGCGCTGTACGAAGCGGCCGGCGTGTCGCGCGAGCGTGTGCTGATCAAGATCGCCTCGACCTGGGAAGGCATCCGCGCCGCCGAGATCCTGGAAAAAGACGGCATCCACTGCAATCTGACGCTGCTGTTCTCGCTGTGCCAGGCAGTGGCTTGCGCCGAAGCGGGCGTCAAGCTGATTTCGCCGTTCGTCGGCCGCATCTACGACTGGTACAAGAAGTCGACCGGCACCGAATACCAGGGCGCCGAGGATCCGGGCGTGCAGTCGGTCAAGGGCATCTACCAGTACTACCGCAAGTTCGGCTACGCCACCGAAGTGATGGGCGCGAGCTTCCGCAACACGTCGCAGATCCTCGAGCTGGCCGGTTGCGACCTGCTCACGATCTCGCCGGACCTGCTGCAAAAGCTGGCCGACAGCGACGCGCCATTCGAGCGCAAGCTGGTCAAGGACGACAGCGCCGATATCGAGAAGATCGCGATCGACGAAAAGACGTTCCGCTTCATGCTCAATGAAGATGCAATGGCGACCGAAAAGCTGGCCGAAGGCATCCGCGCGTTCGTGGCCGATTCGATCAAGCTGAAAGTAATGATCGAAGGCATGCGTTAAGCGCACCAGTTGCGCAAACGACAAACCCGGCTGCGGCCGGGTTTTTTGTTGTTTCTACATCTGTACAACCAGACGTCTCACAGCCGGGGTCAGGTCTGACATTCAGACACGACCTCAGCCTTAGCTACTATCAACGGCGTCTTGCCCGATACCAACATCGTCCGATGCCAGCTAATCCCGGCTGCCCGACTGTCGAGATCGTGTCCGAATGTCAGACCTGACCCTCGCTTTTTTGATCGACTGTCGAGATCGTGTCCAAATGTCAGACCTGATCCTCGCTTTTTTGATCGACTGTTGAGATCGTGTCCAAATGTCAGACCTGACCCCCGCTTTTTTTTTTACGTTTGTAAAACCAGGGCTCAGCGGGCGCGCAAGCCTGCCATGTAGGTATCGATCAGCTCGGCTCCCAGGTCGACCAGCTCGAATGCCCCTGGCTCGAAGATCCAGTTGCGGATCAGCCCGTCGAGCATCACCCAGACCGACATCGACGCCTTGCGCGGATCGACCGTGGCCGGCAGCGTGCCGTCGGCCATGGCCTGCGTGAACTGCTCCTGCAGCCGGCCGCGCCAGCGCGCCACGGATTCGCGCTTGTGCGCGCGCGCCGAATCGACCTCGTCGGTAAATTCGGTCTTGAGCGTGGCGATCTCGAACACGCGGCGCGCCTTTTCGTCGCCCTCCACGATCTGCAGCACGGCCAGCATTTCGTTGCGCAGGCTTTGCAGCGGATCGGTGTCCGCGCGTTCGCCTGCCAGCTTCACGGCGGCATCCATCGGCATCGTGGCGCGTTGCATCATGGCGCTGAACACGGCGCCCTTGTCGACAAAATGCCAATAAATCGCACCGCGCGTCACGCCCGCCGCGGTAGCGATATGCTGTAAAGTCGTTCTTGAAACGCCATTTTTTGCGAACAAAATTTCTGCTGCGTCAAGGATGCTGTCGCGTGTTGCGGCGGCTTCTTCTTTCGTCCTGCGGACCATATTCGGGGGATACTCCAAAATTCCAAGGGGGCAAAACATTTTACATACAGTCGTGATAGTATATAAAACTATTTGCAAAAGCCAGTGTTGATATCACCCTCCGCCATATTTGCATGACGGGCGTGTGACGTCGACGCGTTACTAACTAGAAGGAAGCACACGTAATGCGCCCTGCCCAATCCTCGTCCCCGTCCCTGACCCGGGTCGCTGCCGCCACTCTGGCAGCCCTGGTTCTGTTGTCCGCCTGCGGCAAGAAAGATGCAGCCCCAGCCGGCGCCGCCCCTGGCGGCCAGCAAGCTCCAGCCGTCCAGGCCGGTGTCATCACCACCAAGATCGAAACCGTCGCATTGCAGACCGAGCTGCCAGCCCGCGTCGAGGCAATCCGCACCGCCCAGGTTCGCGCCCGCGTCGATGGCAACGTCCAGAAACGCCTGTTCACCGAGGGCAGCATGGTCAAGCAGGGCCAGGCGCTGTATCAGATCGACGCTGCGCCGTACCAGGCCCAGGTCGCTTCCGCCCAGGCTGACCTGGCACGCGCCCAGGCCAATCTGGTCGCGGCCAAGTCGATTGCCGATCGCTACAAGCCGCTGGTCGAAGCCGCTGCTGTCAGCAAACAGGAATTCGACAACGCCGTCGCGGCGCAACGCCAGGGTGAAGCCGAAGTGGCCGCCGCCCGCGCGCAGGTCCGCGTGGCGCAGATCAATCTGGGCTACACCAACGTCAATGCGCCGATCTCCGGCCGTATCGGCCGTTCGCTGGTGACCGAAGGTGCGCTGGTCTCGGCGACCCAGTCGACCGAACTGGCCCTGATCCAGCAGACCGACCGCATGTACCTGAACATCACGCAATCGGCCAACGATCTGCAGCGCCTGCGCAAGCAGGCCGGCGGCAAGATCGATGCCGAGCTGCCCGTCACGGTCGTGCTCGACGACGGTACTGTGCTGCCACGCAAGGGCAAGCTGCTGTTCTCGGACGTGACTGTCGACGAAACCAGTGGCCAGGTCACGCTGCGCGCTGCCATCGACAATCCGGACAACGCCCTGCTGCCAGGCCAGTACGCACGCGTGCGCCTGTCGCAGTCGGAAACGCGCGGCATCCTGGTGCCACAGCAAGCGGTCACCCGTGGCGGCCAGAACGGCGACACCGTGATGGTCATCGGCGCCGACAACAAGCCAGTGTCCCGCACGGTCAAGATCGCGTCGCAGCAAGGCGAGAGCTGGATCGTCATTGACGGCCTGAAAGAAGGCGAACAAGTGATGGTCGACGGCTTCCAGAAGCTGCAGATGCTGCCGCCAGGTACCCCGGTCAAACCGGTGCCATGGACCCCGGCCGGCACCCAGGCGCCGGCCCAGGCAGGCGCTCCGGCGGCTCAGCCAAATGCTGCCGGTGCTCAGGCCGCCGCTGGTGCGAATGCTTCCGGTGCACGCACCCCGAGTTCCGGTTCGCCGGCAGCGGGCGCAACGACCCCGGCCAACAGCAGCCGCTAAGAATAAAACGAACAGGACTTTTCAATGGCACGTTTTTTTATTGACCGCCCAATTTTTGCATGGGTGATCGCGCTGTTCATCATGGTGCTGGGTACTGTTGCGATCAAGCAGTTGCCGATCGCCCAATACCCATCCGTGGCGCCACCCGCGATCGTCGTCAACGTCACCTACCCGGGTGCGTCGGCGCAGACTCTGGAGGATTCCGTCATCTCGATTATCGAACGCGAGATGAACGGTGCCCAGGGCATGATCTACATGGAATCGACCAGCCAGGCCAACGGCACTGGCTCGATTACCATTTCCTTCGAGACCGGCACTGATCCGGAACTGGCCCAGGTTGACGTTCAGAACCGCCTGTCGCGCGCGACCCCGCGTCTGCCGCCGGCGGTGACGCAGCAAGGTGTGCGCGTCGACAAGTCGCGCTCGAACTTCCTGCTGTTTACGATCCTGTCGTCGGATGACCCGAAGATGGACAATATTGCGCTGGGCGACTACGCCTCGCGCAATGTGCTGCCTGAAATTCAGCGTATTACCGGCGTTGGCCAGGCCCAGCTGTTCGGTACCGAGAAGGCAATGCGGATCTGGATCGATCCAACCAAGCTGGTCGGCTACAACCTGTCGCCAGCCGACGTCACGGCTGCGATTTCGCAGCAGAATGCCCAGGTCGCATCGGGCACGATCGGTGACTTGCCGATTGCGCAAGGCCAGCAGATCAGCGCCACCGTCATCGTGACGGGCCAGCTGTCGAACGTTGAACAGTTCGGCAACATCGTGCTGCGCGCCAACCAGGACGGCTCGACCGTGCGCCTGAAGGATGTCGCCCGCATCGAAGTCGGCGGCCAGTCGTACAGCACCACGGCGCGCCTGAACGGCAAGCCATCGGCCGGTATCGGCGTGCAGCTGGCGCCATCCGGTAACGCTCTTGAAACCGCGGAACTGATCAAGGCCCGCATGGCAGAGCTGCAGAAGCTCTTCCCGAACGGTATCAAGTACTCGATTCCTTACGACTCCACCACCTTCATCTCGATTTCGATCGAACAAGTGGTCCACACACTGATCGAAGCGATCGTGCTGGTGTTCCTGGTGATGTACCTGTTCCTGCAGAACTTCCGCTACACGCTGATTCCAACCATCGTGGTGCCAATCGCACTGCTGGGCTCGTTCGCCTGCCTGCTGGCGATGGGCTTCTCGATCAACGTGCTGACCATGTTCGGCATGGTGCTGGTGATTGGTATCGTCGTCGATGATGCCATTGTGGTGGTCGAGAACGTCGAGCGCATCATGAGCGAAGAAGGCTTGCCGCCGCTGGAAGCCACGCGCAAGGCAATGGGCCAGATTTCGGGCGCCATTATCGGCGTGACCGTCGTCCTGATCGCGGTGTTCGTCCCGCTGGCGTTCTTCGCCGGCGCGGTCGGTAACATTTACCGCCAGTTCTCGGTCGTCATGGTCACCTCGATCGCCTTCTCGGCGTTCCTGGCACTGTCGCTGACCCCGGCGCTGTGCGCGCACCTGCTCAAACCTATCGAAGCCGGCCACAATCACACCAAGAAGGGCTTCTTCGGCTGGTTCAACCGCAAGTTCACCACCGGCGCCAAGAAATATGAAGGCTTCGTCGGCGCCCTGATGAAGCGTGCCGGCCGCTGGATGGTCGTGTTTGCCGTGCTGGTCGTCGTAGTCGGCGTGCTGTTTACGCGCCTGCCGAATTCGTTCCTGCCGAACGAAGACCAGGGCTACGTGATCGCCAACGTCCAGCTGCCGCCAGGCGCGACTGCCGAACGTACCGGCGCCGTCCTGCGTTCGATGGAAGAGTTCGTGATGAAGCAGCCGGAAACGGCCAACATCGTGGCGATTACCGGCTTCTCGTTCTCGGGCCAGGGCCAGAACATGGGTCTGGCGTTCATCCCGATGAAAGCATGGGACGAGCGCAAGGGTGACGGCCAGGACGCGCAATCGTTCGCCGGCCGCATCACCGGCCACATGGGCGCGCTGCGCGACTCGTTCATCTTCGTGGTGAGCCCGCCGCCGATTCCGGAACTGGGTACCGGCACCGGCTTCTCGTTCCGCCTGCAGGATCGTGCCGGCAACGGCCACGCTGCCCTGCTGGCCGCGCGTAACCAGATGCTGGGCATGGCGTCGCAGAGCAAGATCCTGACGGGCATGCGTCCGGAGGGTCTGGAAGATGCACCGCAGCTCAAGCTGAACATCGACCGCGACAAGGCGCAAGCCCTGGGCGTGACCTTCGCCGCGATCAACACGGCGCTGTCGACATCGATGGGTTCGTCGTACGTGAACGACTTCCCGAACGGTGGCCGCCTGCAGCGCGTGATTGTGCAGGCCGATGCGCCCCAGCGTATGCAGCCGGACGATTTGCTGCGCATCAATGCGATGAATACCCAGGGCCAGCCGGTGCCGATGTCGTCGTTCGCGACGACCGAATGGACCACCGGCCCGATGCAGACCAACCGCTATAACGGCTACCCTGCAATGAAGCTGACCGGTGAACCGGCGCCTGGTTACTCGAGCGGCGAAGCGCTGGACGAAATGCAGCGCCTGGCCGAGCGCCTGCCGCCTGGCTTCTCGTATGAGTGGACCGGCCAGTCGCGCGAGGAACTGCTGTCGGGTTCGACCGTGTTCATCCTGATCGGCTTCGCGCTGCTCGCGGTGTTCCTGGCCCTGGCCGCACTGTATGAAAGCTGGACCATCCCGGTGGCGGTCATGCTGGTGGTGCCGCTGGGTATTCTCGGCTCGCTGCTGGCAGCCAATATGCGGGGCTTGTCCAACGACGTCTACTTCAAGGTCGGTCTGATTACCATTATTGGTCTGGCGGCGAAGAACGCGATTCTGATTGTCGAATTCGCCAAGGACCTGCAAGCCGAAGGTAAATCACCGTTCGATGCGGCACTCGAAGCGGCCCACCTGCGCTTCCGTCCGATCATCATGACCTCGCTCGCCTTCATCCTGGGCGTGCTGCCACTGGTGATCGCCAGCGGCGCCGGTTCGGCATCGCAGCGCGCCATCGGTACCGGCGTGATGGGCGGTATGATTACGGCAACCGTGCTGGGCGTGATCTTCGTGCCCGTGTTCTTCGTCGTTGTCCGTACGCTCTTCAAGGGCAGCGAGCGCCAGAACAAGATGTACGCCCATGCGCAGGAAAAGCAGCATGAGCTCGAGAAACAGGAACGCCAGGCCGCAGAAGAAGGGAAAAAAGTATGATCAAGCACATCAAACTGATCGTCACGCCACTGGCGCTGTCGATGGCACTCGCTGGCTGCATGTCGCTGGCGCCGGACTATGAGCGCCCTGCTGCCCCGGTGGCAAGCGCCTTCCCGGCCGTGCCACAGGCCGCCACGGCATCGACCAGCCCGGTGATCAACCAGGCGCCTGCCACGCTTGCCTGGCAGCAGTTCTTTGCCGATGCGCGCCTGCGTCAGCTGATCGACCAGTCACTGGTCAACAACCGTGACCTGCGCATCGCGATTGCCAACATCGAGCAGGCGCGCGCCCAGTACCGCATCACGCGCGCCGATCGCCTGCCATCGGTGGGCCTGGGTGTTAGCGGCAACCGCCAGACCGTCGGTGAAGATCAGCCAATCAACAGCACCTACCAGGCCGGCCTGCAAGTCTCGTCGTTCGAGCTGGACTTGTTTGGCCGGGTGCGCAACCTGAGCGAAGCCGCGCTGGCGCAATACCTGGCCACCGAAGAAGCGCGCAAGACCACGCAGATCAGCCTGATCGCGTCGGTTGCCAACGCGTATCTGCAATTGCTGGCCGACGAAGAGCTGCTGCGCATCACGCAAGATACGCTCAAGACGCGCCAGGATTCGGATCGCCTGACGCAGCTGCGTTTCGAGAACGGCGTCGCGTCGCGCCTGGACATCCAGCAATCGCGTTCGCTCGTTGAAACGGCCCTGGCCACGCTGGCGCAGCAACAGCGCTTCCGCGCCCAGGACATCAACCTGCTGACGCTGCTCGTCGGCCAGCCACTGCCGGCCGACGTCTCGACCGGCGCCACACTGGCCAAGACCGAGCTGCCCGACCTGCCGGCCGGCCTGCCATCGGACCTGCTGGCCAACCGTCCGGACATCCGCGCGGCCGAGCAAGATCTGATCGCGGCCAATGCCAATATCGGTGCAGCGCGCGCGAACTTCTTCCCGCGCATCTCGCTGACGGCCAGCGCCGGCAGCGCTAGTAGCGAGCTGTCGGGCCTGTTCGAGAGCGGCACCTGGGGCTGGTCGTTCGCACCGCAGGCGATCCTGCCGATCTTCGACTACGGCCGCAACACCGCCGCGCTGGGCGCCGCCCGTGCCCAGCGCGACATCGCCGTGGCGCGCTACGAGCAATCGATCCAGACTGCGTTCCGCGAAGTGGCGGACGCCCTGGCCGGCCAGGCGACGTACAGCGAACAGCTGCGCGCGCAAGCAGCCGTGACCCAAGCCGAAGCCGACCGCTTCAACCTGTCCGACCTGCGCTTCCGCAGCGGCGCCGCCAGCCAGCTCGACCTGCTCGATGCACAGCGCTCGCTGTTCCAGTCGCAGCAGTTGTCGGTGCAGGCCAATCTGCTGCGTCTGCAGAACCAGGTCGCGTTGTATCGCGTGCTGGGCGGCGGCTGGGTGGAACCGGCGGCGCAAGCTGACGGGACGCCGGTGGCGGCGAGGTAAGTTGTGACGCTGCTGCTGAAGTGAATGAGAACCGGGCCTGCGTGGCCCGGTTTTTTTTCGTGTGAGCGGTCATCCTTCCCGCTGTGGCATCCACGCCGCAGTACGTTGTAGCGCGGCATTGCCCTCCGCTGGCGCCGCAGATATTGGCGGGATTGGCTACACTGGCTGCATCGATTGCCGACGACGCGCCGCAAGGCGCCGTGTGACGCCATGAGACATTTCTTCAGATCGCACTGGAAAGTCATCCTCGCGATATTGCTTGCGATCGTGCTGGCAACGCTGACCGTTGAGACCCGGTCCGACGCCACGCCGTTGGCGGCACGCCTGCAAGTCCATGCCCGGGCTCTGGCGCCGAGCGCGCCAAGCAGCCCCATGCAATACGTCGACACATCGCTGCGCCGGTATGGCTATGTGCTGCACAGGCAGCAGATCGACGGCGACAGCGCCAGCCATCCCGCCCACAGCATCGAAACAACGCTTGCAAACGTGATGCCAGGCGCCATGCCAGAACGCACATTCGTGATCGGCGCCCGCGTCGGGCCAGGCGGCGATGTCGGCGCAGCGGCCGTGCTCGAACTGGCGCGCACCGTCAAGGATCTGCAGCCCGCACCCGGGACGGAGATCCGCTTCGTGTTCTTTATGGGGTCTGAGGAGTCAGGCGCGGAGGAGACTGGCGCCGGCAACTTCATTGCATTCACCGGCACGCCCGATGCGGCGCAGCGCGTGCATCAGGCCTTTGCAGCACTGCGCAGCGACCCGCAGCTGATGCACCATGGACTGGCGACCTCGGCCCACGTGATGGGCTTGACGCTCTCGCGCGGTGGCAATAGCGATGACGATGCCGATGGCAGCCCAGCCACGACTACTCTCTTGATCACCGGCAGCGACTTTCTCGGCTACCCCTATTTCTACACCGCGCCGTTGCCCGCCGATGAAACCGACGAGGCGCAGCAGCCCGGTGAATTCGACGGCCTGGCGCGCGTCGTGGCCGGCCTCACACGCACGCTCACCGCGATGGCAGGCGTCGTGCAGGCCTGAACAAACGGCCGCATCCTACTCGGCCAAAAACATTTCCTGCAAATCGTTCAGAAAACGCTGGCCCAGTTCCGTTGGCTTGATCAGCTTGTGATCGCGGTAGATCAGCCCCTTGGCCTCGGCCTCGTTGAGGGACTTCGTGATCGTGTTGATGCTCATCCCGGTGCGCTCGCCGAACAGGTTCGGATCGAAGCCACCGGTCAGGCGCAGCGTGTTGAGCATGAACTCGAAGCCCATGTCGTTGCGGCCGATCTCGTGCTCTTCCTGCACCGGGTTGCCGCGCTTGGCTGCTTCGATGAACGATGCCGGCTGCTTGTAGCGGGCCTGGCGCAGGATGCGGTGCGGGAACGAGATCTTCGAATGGGCGCCGGCGCCGATGCCCAGGTAGTCGCCGAACTGCCAGTAATTCAGGTTGTGGCGCGCGCGCCGGCCGGCCCGGGCGTAGGCCGACACTTCGTAGTGATCGTAGCCTGCAGCCCCCGTCACCTCGGCGATCATGTCCTGCATGTCGGCGCTCAGGTCGTCGTCCGGCAGTGATGGCGGGTACTTCGCGAAGACCGTGTTCGGTTCCATCGTCAGGTGGTACAGCGACAGGTGCGGCGGCGCGAACGCGAGCGCCGTTTCCAGATCGTGACGCGCCTCGGCCAGTGTCTGCGACGGCAGCGCGTACATCAGGTCGAGATTGAAATTGTCGAACGTGTTCTTCGCGATTTCGACTGCGCGCAGCGCTTCGTCGCCGTCGTGGATGCGGCCCAGCGCCTTCAGGTGCGCCGGGTTGAAACTCTGGATGCCGATCGACAGGCGGTTGATGCCGCTCTCGCGATAACTCTTGAAGCGCTCGGCCTCAAAGGTACCGGGATTGGCTTCCATCGTGATCTCGGCGTCGAGTTCCAGTGGCAGGAGGGTGCGCAAGTCGGACATCAGGCGATCCAGCCCCGCCGCCGACATCAGGCTCGGCGTGCCGCCGCCGATGAAGACGGTGTGGATCTTGCGGCCCCAGATCAGCGGCAGCGACTGTTCCAGGTCGAGGCGCAGCGCGTCCAGGTAATCCTTCTCGGGCAGCTCGCCCTTGCCTTCGTGCGAATTGAAATCGCAGTACGGGCATTTGCGCACGCACCACGGCCAGTGCACGTACAGCGACAGCGGCGGCAGCGCCGTCAGGTTCAGCGCGCCCGGCTGCAGGTATTGCAGCGCGGCCGTCGCGGGCGAACGGGGCTCGCCGGCCAACGGTTGCGGCACGTTCTCGCCGACGAATTTAATGGGGATCATGTCAGGTGTTTTTCAGTTTCTCGACCAGCGCGCGCAGCGCCTGGCCACGGTGCGACAGCGCATTCTTTTCGTCCGGTGCCAGTTCGGCCGTGGTCTTGCCCAGCGACGGAATCAAGAAGTACGGGTCGTAGCCGAAGCCGTTCTCGCCGCGCGGCATGGCGATGATTTCGCCATGCCAGCGGCCATCGGCGATGATCGGCTGCGGGTCTTCCGGGTGGCGCACATAGACCAGCACGCAGTAGTAATAGGCCGACTTGTCGCTGAGCGTGGCCAGATCGGCGACGAGCTTGCGGCTGTTGTTGGCGTCGGACTTCGGTTCTCCAGCGTAGCGGGCCGAATACACACCGGGCGCGCCGCCAAGGGCATTGACGCAGACGCCCGAATCGTCGGCCAGCGCCGGCAAGCCGGTCAGGCGCGACGCGTGACGCGCCTTGGCCAGCGCGTTTTCAACGAAGGTGCCGAACGGCTCTTCTGCTTCCGGGACGTCGAATTCGCCCTGCGGATGCAGGTCGAGGCCGATGGGGCCGAGCAGCTGGGCGAACTCCTTGAGTTTGCCGGCGTTGTTGGAGGCGAGGATCAGGCGCTGGGTCATGGTGGTCACGGTGCTGGTGAGGGAAACCGGTCATTTTACCGGCTTCGCGCGACCACCGCGCAGGAACCGGGCAACCGCAGTCAGCCCACCCGCAGCGCCTGCTTCTGCAAATGGATCAGGTCGGCGATGCCTGCCTGCGCCAGGTCGAGCAGGCGGTCCATGGCGGCGCGGTCGAACGCCGCGCCTTCGGCCGTGCCCTGCACTTCGATGAAGTGGCCCTGGTCGTTCATCACCACGTTCATGTCGGTGTCGCAGTCCGAATCTTCCGGATAGTCCAGGTCGAGCACTGGCACGCCGTTCACCATGCCGACCGACACGGCCGCGACGAAATGGCGTACCGGCAGCGCCGTGATCGCGCACGACGAGAGCAGCGTGCTGAAGGCATCGTGCGCGGCCACCATCGCGCCCGTGATGGCGGCGGTGCGGGTGCCGCCGTCGGCCTGGATCACGTCGCAATCCAGATGCAGCGTGCGCTCGCCAAACGCATGCAGGTTGAACGCGGCGCGCAGTGAGCGGCCGATCAGGCGCTGGATTTCCTGCGTGCGCCCGCTCTGCTTGCCGCGCGCGGCCTCGCGGTCCATGCGCTTGTGGGTCGAGCGCGGCAGCATCCCGTATTCGGCGGTCAGCCAGCCCTGGCCCTTCCCTTTCAAAAAGGCTGGCACCTTGTCCTCGATACTGGCCGTGCAGATCACCTTGGTATCGCCAAACTCGATCAGCACCGAGCCTTCGGCGTGCCGCGTGTAGTTGCGGGTAATGACAATCGGGCGCAGCTGGTCTGGCGCGCGGCCGCTCGGGCGCGGTGGGTAGGTCATGGGGTCGGTCCTTACTTGAGCAGCTGGGAGGATTTTTCGATCGCTTCGCGGATCTCGGCGATGGCTTTTTCGATATCGTCTTCGTCGAACGCGTCGCTGCCTTCGGGCAGCGGATCGCCCGCAACGATGGTGGAACTCACGGCATCCTCGGCCAGCATCTGGGTCGAGATCACGTTGAGCGCATCGGCATCGACCGTGCCGGCCGCACCCTGCCAGGCGATGGCCAGCGCGGTCGTGTTGTCGGCCTGCGCTCCACCGATGGCGGCGGCCATCTGCACCAGTTCCGGCACCGCCTGCACGACGCCGCTCGTGGCCAGGCGGTGGACGATCTCGGTTTCGGGCAGGGTCGACCACAAGCCGTCCGAGCACAGCAGCAGCATGTCGCCATGCTGCAGGCTGTGCTGCTGCGACAGCTCGATCTTCGGCGGGCTGGACGCGCCCAGGCAGTTATAGAGCTTGTTGCGGTCGGGGTGCGTGTTGCGCTCGGACGGGTCGGCGCGGCCGCGCTCGAGCAGGTACTCGAAATGCGAATGGTCGCGCGTGCAGGCCAGGACCTGCTTGCGCCGCACCCAGTACAGGCGCGAGTCGCCGACGTGCGCCCACACGGCGCAGTTGTGCTGGATCAGGCAGGCGACGACGGTGGTGCGCGGGATCTCGGGCAGGCCGTGGGTGGCAGCGTAGGCCTGGATATCGTGGTGCGCCTGCAGCAGCGCTTCTTCAAGAAAGCGCTCGGGCTTTTTCACGTACGGGCGCGCCTGCAGGCGGAACATCGCCGACACCGTCTGCAGCGCGATGGTCGCGGCGATCTCGCCGCCCAGGTGGCCACCCATGCCATCGGCCAGCAACAGCAGCAAGGCGTCGCGGGTGTAGCAGTAGCCCATCCGGTCCTGGTTGACCCTGCGTCCGCCAATATGGCTTTGTTGATAGACCGAGAATTGCATGACTTCCTTTAATCGCGCCGGAATGCGCCGAGACGGTCGACCAGGCCACGCCAGCCGCCGCGTGCCTCATGTGCGTCCGCAGCCGCATCCGCGACCTCGGCTGTCGATGGGGCTGTGGCCCGCGACGGCAGCGGCGCGGCCGGCACTGCCTGCAGCACCTTCTGGATCTCGAACACGCTTTGCGGCCGCATCAGGGGATCGAGTGCCAGGCACGCGGCCACCAGTTTGACCAGCTCCGGCGAATAATAGCCTGCCAGGCGCGCCAGGTGGCGCGGCACGTGATCGTCCATGCGGCGCGCATCGACCGGCGGCGGCGTCGAGCGGCTCATGCAGGCAAGCATGGCCGCGCCCAGGCTGTAAATATCGGTCCAGGGGCCGAGCGCCGCGCCGCGTGCATACAGGTCGGGCGCAGCGAAGCCCGGCGTGTACATCGGCGCGAGCATTGGGGCGTCGGTGTGCAGCGTCTGGCGCGCGGCGCCGAAATCGAGCAGCAGCGGCGAGCCGTCGGTACGCAGGTAGATGTTGGCGGGCTTGAGGTCGAGGTGCAGCAGCTTGTTGGCGTGCACTTCGCGCAGGCCACTGCAGACGCCATGGAACACCTGGCGCACGAAGTTTTCGCTCAAGCCATTGCCTTTGGCGGCAGCGCGCGCGATGTGTTCCTGCAGCGAGTGCCCGGACTCGTAGGCCATGACCATGTATACAGTCTCATGGGCGCGGAAGAAATTGAGTACGCGCACCACGTTCGGGTGCACGATGCGCGCCAGGGCGCGGCCTTCTTCGAAAAAACACTTCAGGCCGATGCGAAATACCGCCAGGTGCGGCTTGGCCACCACGGGGATCAATTGACCAGGCTGGCGCAGCGCCAGCGCGCTCGGCAAGTACTCCTTGATGGCTACTGCATTGCCCTCGCTGTCATAGGCAAGATAAACAATACTGAACCCGCCGGACGCAATTTTCTTTACAATGCGGTATCCGGCAATTTCTAGTCCTGCGGGCAGAGGAGCGTTATTCTGTGCAGCCATCCAATTGGGTTTCCTTGCTAAACAGCGCGATTGTGTGGATAAATGTCGGCTTTGTAAAGAATAAAAACCGGGGATCCCATTGAGCATTTCAAGCATGACAGGTTATGCGGTCGCCACCAGCGAA
This sequence comes from Massilia aurea, assembly GCF_024753205.1. Lineage (GTDB taxonomy): Bacteria > Pseudomonadota > Gammaproteobacteria > Burkholderiales > Burkholderiaceae_D > Telluria > Telluria aurea. The sequence continues at coordinate 230,812 of NZ_JANUGZ010000002.1, forward strand.
GGCGCTGCCGGAACCCTCACGATCGAAATCAAGAGCGTCAACTCACGCTTCCTCGATTTGCAGTTCCGCATCAATGACGATTTGCGCGCGCTGGAACCCGATCTGCGGACGGCCATCATGGCCGCAATTCAGCGTGGCAAAGTCGAAGTGCGTGTCTCGTTTGGCCGCAAGGTCAGTGGTGGCGCCGCGGCGCTCAATCAAACGTTGCTGGCCGACCTGGCCCGCCTGCAAGGCGAAGTAGCGCGTCACTTCGCCGAAGCCGCACCAATGACCGTGGCCGAGCTGCTGCGCTGGCCAGGCGTCATCGAAGAATCGACCATCGGCCAGGAGTCGCTCCAGGCCGATGTCGCCGCGCTCACGGTCACCACCATTGCCGCGTTCGTCGACAGCCGCCGGCGCGAAGGCGCCGCGCTCGAAACGATGCTGCAATCGCGCATCGAATCGATGGAAGCGATCGTCAAGCGCATCACGCCGCTGATCCCGCAGGTCATTTCGCAATTCCAGAACAAGGCCATTGACCGCATGCAGGATGCGCTGGGCCTGGCTGGCCACGGCAATCCGTCGACGCTCACGCGCCAAGAAGTGCTGGAGCGGATTCGGCAGGAAGTGACCCTGTACGGCATCCGGATCGACGTGTCCGAAGAATTGTCGCGCCTGTCGGCGCACCTGAACGAAACGCGTCACATCCTCAAAAAGGGTGGCCAGGTCGGCAAGCGCCTCGACTTCATGATGCAGGAGCTCAATCGCGAAGCCAATACCCTCGGCGCCAAGGCGTCGGTGAAGGAACTGGCTGACGCGTCGATGGAGCTCAAGCTGCTCATCGAGCAGATGCGTGAACAGGTGCAGAACCTCGAATAAGCACCAGAATTGAATCGGTAGCGATACCAGCGCCGGTTGAACGCGTGGACGGGTTTCCCGTCCACGCGTTCAACGTTAACATGACCACCCGCGACATCATGCTCGCGCATATACCGTACTGACAAAGGACCCCGCCATGCTCCCACAAGCCTTTTCCGGCAGCCTGTTCGTCGTCGCCGCGCCATCCGGCGCCGGCAAATCGACCTTGGTCAACGCCCTGCTGGCGAACGAACCGGGCATCAAACTGTCCATCTCCACCACCACCCGCGCACCGCGCCCGGGCGAAGTGGATGGCCGCGAATACCACTTCACGAGCGCCGAGGATTTCGTCACGCGCGCCGATCGGGGCGAGTTTCTCGAGTGGGCTGAAGTGCACGGCAATTACTACGGCACGAGCCGCCTGTCGGTCGAGCAGGAGATGAAAAACGGCACGGATATCCTGCTCGAAATCGACTGGCAGGGCGCGCGCCAGGTGCGCAAGCTGTTCCCGGACGCGGCCGGCATTTTCATCCTGCCGCCATCGATCGAAGCGCTGGAAGAACGCCTGCACAAACGTGGCACCGACGAGCCGCACATCATCACCCGGCGCCTGCTGGCGGCGGGCGGCGAGATCGCTCACGCACCCGACTTCGAATATGCTATCATCAACGAAGAGTTTAACGTCGCCCTGGCTGAGCTGCAGGCGATTGTCAAAGCGACACGTTGCCGATTTGCCCAACAAGCTGCCCGCAACGCTACGCTGTTTGCCCAGCTGGGAATCCACGCGAATCAACCACAATCTTGACGAGCGCGCCGTTGCAGGCGCGCCGCACGCGTTGTTTCTCTCATTGTCACCTTACATTCAGCAACCCAGGAGCACACATGGCCCGCATTACCATCGAAGACTGCCTCAAGAACATCCCGAACCGTTTCCAGCTGACCCTGGCAGCAACGTATCGTGCGCGCCAGCTGCTGCAAGGCCACACCCCGAAGGTCGAAGCCAAGGACAAGCCAACCGTCGTCGCCCTGCGCGAGATCGCCGCTGGTAAAGTCGGCATCGAAATGCTGAAAAAAGTCCCGATGTAATCACGTTCGGGGTTGCCTGAATTTGCGTTATCCCGTCTTCTGTTATTCTGATCTCACCGCAGCCAGACGATTAACGTAATGAACCTGTTACCTCCAGATTCTCCCGCTTCACGCAACCCCGCTCCGCGCGAGCGGCGGGCAGACAATCGTCCGCCCGATTTCATCGAGCCCGCCGGCCCTATCGTGCCTGGCGTGGCCTCGGTGACGCAGCTGATCACCAAGCTGTCTGAATACCTCACTCCCGCTGAACTCAAAAAGGTCAAGGAAGCCTACCGCTTCTCTGACGAGATGCACCTGGGCCAGGTGCGCAAGTCGGGCGAGCCCTATATCTCCCATCCGATTGCCGTTGCCGAAATCTGCGCCGAGTGGAAACTCGATGCGCAAGCCATCATGGCCGCGCTGCTGCATGACGTGATCGAAGATCAGGACGTCAAGAAGGATGAGCTGATCGAGCGCTTCGGCGCCCAGGTCGCCAACCTCGTCGACGGCCTGTCCAAGCTCGAGAAAATCGAATTCCAGAGCCAGCTCGAAGCGCAGGCGGAAAACTTCCGCAAGATGCTGCTGGCAATGGCGTCGGACGTGCGCGTCATCCTGATCAAACTGGCCGACCGCCTGCACAATATGCGCACGCTCGGCTTCATGATCCCGGCCAAAAAACGCCGCATCGCCGGCGAGACGATGGAAGTCTATGTGCCGATCGCGCACCGTCTCGGCCTGAACAACATCTACCGCGAGTTGCAGGACCTGTCGTTCTCGCACCTGTATCCGGTGCGCTACCAGACGCTGTCCAAGGCGATCAAGTCGGCGCGCGGCAACCGGCGCGAAGTGGTCAAGAAAATCCTCGAAGCGGTCAAGAGCCAGCTCGAGGCCAGCGGCCTGAAAGCCGAAGTGCACGGCCGCGAAAAGACCCTGTACGGCATCTACAAAAAGATGCGCAACAAGCACCTGTCGTTCTCACAGGTGCTCGACGTGTATGGTTTCCGCGTCGTCGTCGACAGCGTGCCCAATTGCTATGTAGCGCTGGGCACCCTGCACGCGCTGTACAAGCCGATGCCGGGCAAGTTCAAGGACTACATCGCCATCGGCAAGATCAATGGCTACCAGTCGCTGCACACGACGCTGATCGGCCCGTACGGCACGCCCGTCGAATTCCAGATCCGCACGCAGGACATGCACCGCACCGCCGAGAGCGGCGTGGCCGCGCACTGGCTGTACAAGACGGGCGAGTCGAATATGTCCGACCTGCAGCAGCGCACCCATGCGTGGCTGCAGTCGCTGCTCGACATCCAGCAGCAGACGGGCGACTCGGCCGAGTTCCTCGAACACGTCAAGGTCGACCTGTTCCCTGATTCGGTGTACGTGTTTACGCCCAAGTCGAAGATCATCGCCCTGCCCCGCGGCGCGACGGCGCTCGACTTCGCCTACTCGATCCACACCGGCATCGGCGACCATACGGTGGGCGTGAAGATCAACCACGAAGAGCAACCGCTGCGCACCGAGCTGCACAACGGCGACATCGTCGAGATCATCACGCAACCCGATTCGCGCCCGAGCCCTACCTGGCTGACGTTTGTCCGCACCGGCAAGGCGCGCTCGGCGATTCGCCATCACCTGCGCCTGGTCGATGTCAACGAGTCGGCCGAGCTGGGTCTTGAACTGCTGACCCAGGCGCTGGCCGTACGCAACATCAAGCCCGATTTGCCGGCCAGTGTCGTCGAACGGCTGCTGGGCGAGTCGTCGGCCAATTCGATGGAAGAAGTGTATGCCGACATCGGCATCGGCAAGCGCATGCCGACGCTGGTGGCGCGCCAGATCTTCGGCCTGATGGAAGGCGACCCCGATCTGCTGCCATCGAGCAAACCGCTGCCGGCCAGTGATATCGCGCCGGTGACGATCTATGGCAGCGAAGGCGTGGCGGTCCAGCTGGCGCCGTGCTGCATGCCGATCCCGGGCGACCAGATCACGGGCCAGCTGCGTCGCGACCAGGCGCTGGTCGTGCACACCTGCGATTGCCAGACGGCCAAGCGCCTGCTGGCCAAAGAACCCGACCGCTGGATCGCCGTGAAGTGGGGCGACGATCTCAATCGCCGCTTCGACTGCCGTATCCGCCTGCTGATCAACAATGAAAAAGGCATCCTCGCCCGCGTGGCTGCCGAGATCGGCGAGTCCGACGCCAACATCACGTATGTGGGCATGGACGAAGACGACGAAAACATGATGACGCAGCTGCGCTTCACGATCCAGATCGCCGACCGGGTGCACCTGGCGCAACTGATTCGCAATCTGCGCCGCGTGGCCGGGGTGAATCGGGTGGAGCGCGAGCGGACGTAATCCGCGTTTTTCGGGATGTTGCCGATATTGGCGGCCGGGCCGCCAATATCAGCGCATGACAGCCAGCTTCAGAATACTGTCAAACGCCGCGCATGCCCCCTCGCAGGCGTCGGCAATCTCATCCGCCGACCTCACGTGCTCTTTCAGCGCCAGCATGAACGCGCGCCAGCGCGGGCCTGGACCGGCGTCACTCCCCTTCAGATAGCGCAGCGGATGCGGCGCCAGCGTACCGGCCAGTTTCCCGTACAGCACCTTGCCGCCCAGCTGCGAGCCTTCGATCACATAGCACACGCCCCAGCGGTACGCCGCGCTGGCGTCGCGCGGCCACGTGTCCGCGGGCGCGGGGACACGCAGCGGGGGCATGCCGGGTTCGTTCAGGTCGGCTTCAATCAGCGCCAGGCGCTCCACTGGCGACAAGACCTGCTGCGGCCCGTCCGGGAATGATTCGAGCCAGGGCAGCAGCGACGCGAGCCAGTCGCGCACCATCGTCAGGTGCGCCGCGTAGTCGTTCAAGTCGGGGATAGGTCCGGACAACGGCAGGCCGCTGTCGAGCCGTTCGTGCTGTTCGTTGGTGGCGGCGCGCAGCGCTGCCAGGGGATCTGCCTGTTGGTGCATTGGACTGTGCGCCGCTTCATGAGGTCGGTTCATGCGCACATAGTAGCACCGGGCCGCAAGCTCAGTCGGCGACCGGCTCGGGATAGTCGACCGAGATGATTTCGAGCTCATCCATGCCCAGCGGCGTGTGCAGCTGCGCGATGTCGCCTTCGCGGCACTTGGTCAGCGCACGCGCCACGGGCGAGACCCAGCTGATCTTGCCGTGCAGCGGATCGAGCTCGTCGATGCCGACGATAGTGATGGTGTGCTCTTCGCCGGCCCCGTTGACATAGCGGACCGTGGCGCCGAAGAACACCTGGTCGTTGCCATGCTGGATGCTCGGGTCGACGACGAACGCCGAATCCATGCGCTTGGTGAGAAAACGGATGCGGCGGTCGATCTCGCGCAGGCGGCGCTTGCCATAGATATAGTCGCCGTTCTCGGAGCGGTCGCCATTCGACGCGGCCCAGTGCACGATGCGCACGACTTCGGGGCGGTCGACGTCGATCAGCTGCAGCAGCTCATCCTTGATGCGCTGGTAGCCGGCCGGGGTGATGTAGTTCTTGGCGCCGTCAGGAATCGCCTGTGCCAGCACCAGGGCTTCATCGTCGTCGTTGTCCGACTCTTTTACAAATGCCTTGTTCATGGACGCATTGTAGCGAGACTTGCGCGCCCTTGTCGTATCATTCGACCATGTCCCAACCCGCCCTGCTCCAGCACGACCGCGACGCCGCCGCCCGCCAGGCCGAGCGCACCCGCATCGCGCGCGAACTGCACGATGATCTGGGCGGCAACCTCATCGCCATCAAGATGGCGCTGGCGCGGCTGGCGGCGCGCGTGCCGGCCGACCAGCCCGGTCTGGCCGGCCAGGCCGGGTACATCGACGAGCTCGTCGATCGCACGATCGACACGGTGCATCGCATCTCGTTCGGCCTGCGCGTCAGCGCGCTCGACCTGGGCCTTGCGGGCGCGCTCGCATGGCAGGCGAACGAGTTCGCGCGCCAGACCGGCGTCATCGTGATCACGCACTGCCCCGCCGCGCTGACCCCGGAGCCGGCGCCGGAGCACGCCGACGCCCTGTTTCACATCGTCCAGGAAGCATTGACCAATGTTGCCAAGCATGCACGCGCAACGCAGGTCACGCTGACGCTCGAACACGACGGCGGCGAACTCACGCTGGCCATCTGCGACAACGGCTGCGGCATCGACCCGGCCGCGCGCACCCGGCCGCATGCGTTCGGCCTGCGCGGCATGCACGAACGGGCCAGCGCGCTTGGCGGCGTGCTGTCCTTGTCGCCGGCGCCCGGAGGTGGCACGATGTTGACCGTCAAGACCAGGCTGGCGCCGTCCGTGGCCCCGGCACAGAACAAGAAGCAGAATGAGTGAAAAAGTAACCATCCGGGTATGCATCGCCGATGACCATGCCATCGTGCGCGAAGGACTCAAGCAGATCCTCGCCGACGAGCGTGACATCGTTGTTGCCGGCGAGGCCGAGGATGGCCACGATGCCGTGCGCCTGGCGGGCAAGACGCGCTGCCACGTGATGCTGCTCGATATCTCGCTGCCCGACCGCAATGGCATCGATGTGCTCAAGCAGATCAAGAAAGACAAACCCGAGCTGTCGGTGCTGATGCTGTCGATGCACCGCGAAGACCAGTACGCGATTCGCGCGCTCAAGGCCGGCGCCGCCGGCTACATCACCAAGCAGAGCGCGCCGCGCGAACTGGTCACGGCCATCCGGCTGGTGGCCGGCGGACAAAAATATGTCAGCGCCGCGCTCGCGCAAACGCTGGCCAGTGCGATCGGCGAGGACCATGAAAGCGCCGCCCACGAGGGACTGTCTGATCGCGAATACCAGACGCTGACGATGATCGCATCGGGCATGACCGTCACGCAGATCGCGGGCGAGCTGTCGCTGTCGGTCAAGACGATCAGCGAATACCGCGCCCGCCTGTTAGTAAAGATGAAACTTCGGAGCAGTGCCGAGCTGACCACGTATGCGATCCGCAACGGCCTGGTCGACTGACGCCCCCATCCATGCCTCGGCGCTGAATATTTATTGATGCGAGGCAAATAAACTGCCTATCATGTCGTCAATCCCGCAAACTCGGCACCGCGCTGCAATCCATGTCCACTCCGTCCACTCCCGTCACTGCTGCAGCCGGCCCTGGCGCCACTGCCGCGCCCGCAGCGAATCCGGCCGACATCGCACGCGAGGCGTTCCGCCGCCTGGCCACGCGCCGCATCGCGCCGACGCCGGACGCTTACCGCGCCATCTATGACGAGATCGCCGGCACCCCGCCGCCGCCGCCCGCGCCGGCCCCGGATGCTGGCGCCATCGAGGTCCTGAACGGGTTCGCGCGCCGCATGCTCGATACGCCGGGCGAGCTGGCCGAGTACGGCCGGCGCATGACGCGCGCCGTCAAGACGGGTGACTGGAGCAGCTACACCCAGGCCCTTGGCCAGTTGAGCGAGCGCCATCTGCGGCGCAACACGCCGGTGATGGCGATGGGCGACGAAGAGCCCGAGACACGCCTGCTGCGCGACATGCTGGCACGCACGCTGTCGTTTGCCTGCGCCTCGCTGCTGAGCGACAACCCGGAACAGGTCAAGGAGGCCGAAACGCTGGGCGCCCTGGTCAAGACGGCGGTTGGCGAAAGCGAGTTGCACGATATCGAGGCGCGCCTGAAGCAGCTTTGCTTCCAGATCGAGCTGCGCAAGGATGACAGCGCGGGCCAGCAGGAACTGCTGCTGCGGCTGTTCCGTCTGCTGCTCGACAATATCGAAGGCTTGCTCGAGGACGACAACTATATGCGCGGCCAGGTCGTGGCGGTGCAGGAACTGATTGCCGGCCCCGTGGACACGCGCGCGCTGGAAGACGCCACGCGCAGCCTGAAAGACGTGATCATCAAGCAAAGTCATCTGAAACATGGCATCGCCGACGTGCGCGCGACGATGAAGAACATGATGATGACGTTCGTCGAGCGCCTCGGTTCGGTGGCCGCCGCGACCGGTGACTACCACGCCAAGCTGGGCGACTTTTCCGAGCGCATCGGCGGCGCGACCGATATCAGCGAACTCGATACGCTACTGAACGATGTGCTACGCGAGACACGCCTTGCGCAGGACGAAGCACTGGCCTCGCGCGACCGCATGGTGGGTGCGCACCGCGAAGTGCAGGAAGCCGAGCAGCGCATCCGCGAACTTGAAGCCGAGCTGCAGCATATGAGCGAGCTGGTGCGCGAAGACCAGCTGACCGGCAGCCTGAACCGCCGCGGCCTGGACGACGTATTCGAGCGCGAAAGCGCGCGCGCCGACCGCCGCAACACGCCGCTGTGCGTGGCGCTGCTGGACCTGGACAACTTCAAGCGCCTGAACGACACCTACGGGCACATGGCGGGCGACGCCGCGCTCAAGCACCTGGTCAAGGTCGTGCGCGAGACGCTGCGCGCGATGGACGTGATCGCGCGCTTCGGCGGCGAGGAATTTTTGATCCTGCTGCCCGAGACGACGGTCGACGCGGCGGCCGCAGCCATGGTGCGGGTGCAGCGCGAGCTGACCCGGCATTTCTTCTTGCACGATAACGAGAAGATGCTGATCACCTTCTCGTGCGGGGTGGCGCTGCGGATGCAGAACGAGGAGCAGGCGTCGCTGATGGCGCGGGCCGATAAAGCGATGTACCAGGCCAAGAGCAGCGGCAAGAACCGGGTAGTCGTGGCGGAGTGACAAGTTCTGAAGGGGTGTTTTTCCAGACAGATAAAAAAAACGATTTATTTTGCGTCCGGCCCTAAACTTTTTCCACAGGGCACCGTTACCAGCAACAACAGCGGTTTGAACGTCACTGAATAACGCGACGGACCAAAGTGAACAGCAGCACGGTCGCTGCACCCCTAGTAAGACCTAGTCTGGAGAATCACCATGGCATCAGTAATCAACACCAACGTCGCATCCCTGAACTCGCAGCGTAACCTGGCGACCTCGCAGTCGCAGCTGAATACCTCGATCCAACGCCTGTCGTCGGGTATGCGCATCAACAGCGCAAAGGATGACGCCGCTGGTCTGGCGATTTCGGACCGCATGAATTCGCAAATCAAGGGTATGACGCAAGCTACCCGTAACGCCAACGATGGCGTGTCGATGGCGCAAACCGCTGAAGGCGCTCTGTCGAGCTCGGGCGACATCCTGCAACGTGTCCGCGAACTGGCTGTCCAGTCGTCGAACTCGTCGAACTCGGCCAGCGACCGCAAAGCACTGCAAACTGAAGTCACCCAGCTGACCTCGGAACTGAACCGCATCGCCAACACCACCGAATTCAACGGCCAGAAGCTGCTCGACGGTTCGTCCGGCACCTCGAACTTCCAGGTTGGCGCCAATGCTGGCCAGCTGATTTCGATGACCGGCGCAAACTTCAACACCTCGACCTACGGCAACAACCAGGTCGCCGGCGATGCAGCCCAGGCCGCTGCGACCACCGGCGCTGCCGCGGGTTCCGTCACTGTTTCGGGTTACCTCGGTGGCAGTGGCGCCATCGCCACGACGGCCACCGATACCGCAAAAACCATCGCATCGAAGATCAACAACAAGTCGGGCGAAACCGGTGTGACGGCAACTGCCCGTACCGATGCGCTGCTGAAAAGCACCTCGACCGACGGCGCGTTCGCCATCGACGTGAAATCGGACAACGACACGGCAGTGCGCGTATCGTTCTCGGTCTCGGGTACCGGTAGCAAGGCCGATGACTACGCTGCAGGTATCAGCGCAATCAATGCCCAGACGGCAAAGACTGGCGTCACCGCTCAGTACGATGCTGAAAACGGCGGTATCAAGCTGACCAACTCGTCTGGCGCAGACATCCAGATCGATAACAAGAATGCCACTGGTGGCGCGGCTCTGAGCCTGGCAACCTACAAGGCAGATGGCGATGCAAACGCAACGCCAGTCGCTCTGGCTGCCGCTGGCACCGCTGTCGCCAATGGCCGCGTGACCCTGGACTCGGAAAAGAGCTTCTCCGTGGCCGAAGACACCGATACCGGCTTCGCCCTGGCTGCTTCGTCGAGCCTGAAATCGGTGGCCAACATCGATATCGGTTCCTTCGATGGCGCTCAGGCAGCCATCAAGGTGGCTGACGCTGCCCTGGCAGCAGTCAACGGCCAGCGCGCTGAATACGGCGCACTGCAGTCGCGCTTCGAATCGGCGATTTCCAACCTGTCGTCGACCACCGAGAACCTGTCGGCATCGCGCAGCCGCATCGTCGACACCGACTTTGCTTCGGAGACCGCAAAGCTGACCCGCGGTCAGATCCTGCAGCAGGCTGGTACCTCGATGCTGGCCCAGGCCAACTCGCTGCCGAACGGTGTCCTGTCGCTCCTGCGTGGCTAATCGCTAACGCGTAGTTACAGTACCACTCGGTAAGCGGTTCCCCGGCTGAAGAAATTTGGCTGGGGAATTTTCGTTAGGATACGCCATGCAAATTCCATCCATTGCGTCGTCGCCCCCCGCCAAACTGGACGAACGTCCAGCGCTCGCGAGTGGGCCGGCTGCCCCGGCACCACGGGCAGCGCCGGAGAAAGCCGAAGCCAGGCCAGACCGGGACGAGGTGTCGTCCGCCGTGAAGAAACTCAACGAAGCGCTGCCGCAATCGGCACAGAGCCTCGAGTTCGAAATCGACGAAGAGAGCAAGGACCTCGTGGTCAAGATCATCGACCGGGATACGAAGGAAGTCGTCCGCCAGATGCCGACCAAGGAGGCACTGGAAATGGCCAAATCGATCGACAAGATGGTGGGGCGCCTGCTGAACCAAAGCGCCTGACACGATCCGCCGCTCGCCCGAAGCGCCGCCCCTCACCAGGTGCGGCGCTTTTTACATGGCGCTTCGGCATCGTTCCTGACAATCCCGACCAAAATAAAAATAGAGCCGCCTTTACCGCTCTTAAGAACGGTTTGTTTCTGCCGATAATGACTTACATTATTGCTTTCACCGGAGAAACATGTGGCCGCTCTCGACATCGATGGCATTGTTGCAAAACTCATGCAGGCCGAAGCCAGGCCGCTGGACAACTACGCCAAGAAAACTGCGGGGCTGCAGGCCAAGAACGCTGCCCTGAATCAGGTCAGCGCCGCCGTCGGCGCGTTCCAGGGCGCCCTGACCTCGCTCAACCAGTCGAGCACCTTCCAGGGACTCAGTGCGACGCCCTCCAACAGGGATGTCTTCACCGGCACTGCCGGCGCTGGCGCCGTCCCGGGCAAGTACAAGGTCAACGTCACCCAGCTGGCCCAGTCGCAAAGCCTGAAAACGTATGGCATGGCCAGCAGCACCGCCACGATCGGCTCTGGTTCGCCAACCAATTTGACGTTCCAGTTCGGCACCATTACCGGTGGCACCTTTGGCGCGACCGGCAACGCATTGGGCCTGGCAGCTGCAGCTGGCGGCATTCCCAACGGTTCACTGAGTCTGAATGGCGTGGCGATCAGCACCACGCCGACGACCCGCAGCGCCCGTGCACTGGCCGAAGCGATCAATGCCCAAAGCGAGAAAACGGGTGTCGTCGCCACTGCGGGCAGTACCGAAACTGCGGCTGACCTGTTCGCCGGCTTTGGCCAGGTGAGCGTCGACAGCGGTTCGAGCTACGCTCTGTCGGTTGGTGGCGTGCAACTGGCCAGCCTGAACACTGGCAGCGCGCCGTTGACCGGCGCCGCGCTCGACACGTCCCTGGCCAGCGCCGGCACACGCAATGCGCTGGCCGCAGCCAACATCAGCGTCAGCGGCAGCGCCGCCGACGGCACGCTGCAATTCAAATCCGCAGACGGCAATACCATCGACGTGACCGAAACGGTCACCGGTACCGTGCGCGGCGGCCTCAAGCGCGATGACACCACCGTCAACACCGGCGCCACGACGACCGCCACGGCCGCCGTCACCTTGCGCTCGAACGACGGCAACCAGATTCTGGTCGGTGGCAACAACCCGGCCTCGGCCGGCTTTGCCGCGGGCAGTGTCGGCTCGCACCAGGGCTCGGGGTTTTCGATCAACGGCGCGCTCAACAGCAAGACCATCACGCTGGAAGCAGGCGACCAGACGCTGCAAGGGATTCGCGACGCCATCAACAAGGCGGACATGGGCGTGACCGCCACCATCGTGTCCGACGGCAGCAGCAAGCCGTTCCACCTGGTGATGACGTCCACCAAAACGGGTGAAGCAACGTCAATGAAGATCGGCGTCTCGGGGGAAGACGGCTCGCCGGCCGACCCGGCTCTGGCCGCCCTGCTCGGCTACGACCCGGCCGGTGCGCAAGGCATGACCCAGACCGCCGGTGCGCAGAGCACGCTGCTGAACATGAACGGCATCGAGATCAAGAGCGACAGCACCAGCGTCAAGGATGCGATCCAGGGCGTGACGCTTGACGTCAGCGCGGTCGGCAGCAGCACGCTGACTGTGACGAAGGACACGGCGGCGATCAGCACGGCGGTGAACGACTTCGTGAAGGCATTCAACACGCTCAACTCCACCATGAGCGGCATGACCAAATACAACGCCGAGACGAAAAAGGGCGGTGTCTTGCAGGGCGACGCGAGCGTGCGGGCAATCCAGAGCCAGATGCGCCGGCAGATCAGCGCGGTAATGGAAGGCACCGGTGGCAAATTGAATTCGCTGAGCCAGGTCGGTATCTCGTTTCAGCAGGACGGCAGCCTGAAACTGGATTCGGGCAAGCTGAACAAGGCAATTACCGACAATGCTGCCGACTTCGGCGGGTTGTTCGCGGCCATGGGCTCGACCACCGACGGCCTGGTCAAGTTTGACAAGTCAACCGCTGCAACCAAAGCCGGCACGTATGGCGTCAACATCACCAGCCTGGCCTCGCAGGGAACGCTGGCGAGCGGCGCCGCCCTGGGCACGACGACCACGATCGCACCGAACACGGTATGGCGCGTCACACTGAACCAGACCGATCCGGTGACCGAAAGCAAGTCCCAGGAAATCAAACTGCCCGCCGGCACGTACAGCAAGGACGACCTGGCCGCGCTTCTGCGCTCGTCGATCAATGGCAACGCCACGTTTGCCGGCGCTGGCGATGCGACCGAAGCGAAGGTCGGCGAGGACGGTATCCTGACGCTGTCCTCGAGCAAATACGGTTCGACGTCGAACATCGCGATTGCCGGCATCAGCGGCAGCGCAGTCGAATCGATCTTTGGCGGCGCCGCACCAGTCAAGGGCGCCGACGTCATCGGTACGATCGGCGGCGTGGCCGCCGCCGGGAACGGCCAGTCGCTGACTGCAGCGCCGGGATCGAACGCCGAAGGCATCCAGGTCTCGATCACGGGTGGCATCCTGGGCGATCGCGGCGCGGTCACCTTCTCGCAGGGTTTCGCCTTCCAGCTCAACAACCTGGCGACCGGCTTCGTCGGCAAGGACAGTCTGCTCAAGAGCAAGACCGATGGCCTGAACGTGTCGATCAAGACGGTCGCCGACCAGGCCGCGAAATTCGAAACCCGCCTGGACAGCATCGAAAAACGTTACCGCGCCCAGTTCGTCGCACTCGACGCCACGCTGTCGTCGATGCAGTCGACGTCGGATTACCTTACCCAGCAGTTGGCGACCCTGTCGGCCAACCGATAATTTCAGCATCACCGGAGAATCTCATATGTTTGGAACCCCAAAACGCGGCGTCGGCGCCTATGCAACGGTTGGTCTGGAGACCGGCGTTGCTGCCGCCTCGCCACAAAAGCTGGTGGTGATGCTGTACGACGGCGTGATCGTCGCCCTGCTCAGCGCGATCAACCACATCAAGTCGTCGAACGTGGCCGCTAAGGGCGCCTCGATTTCGAAGGCCATCACGATCATCGACAACGGCCTGCGCGCCTCGCTCGACCAGAAAGCCGGCGGCGAGATCGCACAGAATCTCGATGCGTTGTACGATTACATGAGCCGCCGCCTGCTGCAGGCCAATATCAAGAACGATATCGCGATCATCGAAGAAATTCATGGCCTGATGTCCGACCTGCGCGAAGCCTGGGTCCAGATCGGCGAAAAGAGCGATACGGCCGAGCAGGCCGTGCCAGCCATCCAGCGTGCCCCTACCCTGATGAGCGCATAAGGTTGACGATGACGATGACGATGACAATGAGCTGTCAGGAAGTGGTGTCGGTCTACGAAACGATGGTCGCCATCACCGAGCGCATGCTCGCCGCGGCCACCGCCAGCGAATGGGACCGCCTGGCCGAACTCGAGCAGGAATGCGCCGCCCATGCGCGCCGCCTCAAAGCCAACGAAGGCGTGGCCCCGCTGGCCGGCCAGGAACGCGTGCGCAAGGTCAATGCGATCCGCCGCATGCTCGACGCCGACCGCCGCATCCGCGACCTGACCAGCCCATGGATGGCGCACCTGTCATCCCTGATCAACAGCAAGTCGACCGAACGCCGCGTCGCGCGCGCCTACGGCATCTGATGCGCCCGGCGGGGGTTGACTGATGCTGCCCCGCGATCTTGTTGGCGGCGTCACGCGCATCACGCCGGCCCAGGCCGCCGAGCAGGCAGTCGACCCGCGCCAGCAAGCCTTTGCGCGCGCCGTCGCGCCGCTGCTGGGCAAGGCGATCCACGGCGAAGTCCAGGCCAAACTGACTGACGGCACCTTCATCGTCAAGTTCGCCGACACCCAGGCGCGCATGCAACTGCCGCCCGGCGCGCTGGTCGGCGCCGACGTGCCGCTCACGCTGATCGGCCTGCATCCCCGTCCCACCTTCCAGGTCGGCACCCAGACCACCGCCACCGGTTTCGCCGAAGCCGGCCCCGCACCGCAAGCCGACACCGACGCGCCGGGCGCGCCGCTGGGCTACCGCGAAGGCGCCGCCCTCGGCCGCGCCGGCGCCCTGCTGGCCTCCAGCGCCGGATTGGGCGCGCAGGCATTTGCCGGCGGCACCGAAGCAAAAAACACCACGCTCAGCCCCACCGCGCAGGCACTGGCCGGCGTGCTGGCGGCCGCCCAGAAAGCCGAGACGGTGCTCACCGCCGTTACTGGCAGTGCGCCGCTGGTTGCCACGCCGGACGCCGATCCGGCGGCGCTGGCCGCCAGCCTGAAGCAGGCGTTCGGCAAGAGCGGCCTGTTCTACGAATCGCACGTGGCCGAATGGGCGCAGGGTTCACGCGCACTGGCCGAACTGGCGAACGAACCGCAGCAGCAAGCCGCACAAAACGGGGCGCGCCCGAACCCGCAGGATCCCGCCACCGCGCAGTTCATCAGCATGCAGCTGGCGGCGCAGGAACAGTCGCAACTGGCGTGGAAAGGCCAGCTCTGGCCCGGCCAGCCGATGGAATGGGATGTCAAGCGCGAAGCCCACGGCGGTGGCGGCGACGATGACGGGGCGATCTGGAACAGCCGTCTGCGCCTGCGGTTCCCCGAACTGGGCGAACTCGATGTGCAGCTGCGGATGGTGGGCGGGGCCTTGCAGATCGGGCTCGCGACCGGCGACGACGCCACCGCCGCCCTGCTGCGCCAGCACGCGCCGAACCTGGCCGGCGCACTCGATTCGGTGGGCACGCCGCTGGCGGGGTTCGACGCGCGCGCGCGCGCCGCGGCAGCGCCGAAGAATGATGACGATGGCGACCATGAATAAACTGGCCAATCAGCGCATCAAGAGCGCGGTGGCGATGGCCTACAGCGCCGGCGAGAAAGCGCCGACGGTCGTGGCCAAGGGCTCCGGCATGGTCGCCGAACAGATCATCCAGCGCGCCCAGGATGCGGGGGTGTTCGTGCACGAATCGAAAGAGCTCGTGTCGCTGCTCATGCAGGTCGACCTGGACCGCGAAATTCCGCCAACGCTGTATCGAGCAATTGCGGAACTGTTGGCATGGCTATATCATATTGAGTCGGCTAAAAAGAACGGTGAGTCAATGCCCACCGCACCTGATCCGACGCCTCACCTCCCCCCGGAACAAGCGTCAAGGACATAAAGCCTAGCAATGGATGAAGCAGAACTGGAAGACTGGCACGACTACGAAGTCGCATCGCGCCGCGAGATCGTCTCGCTGCTGCGCCAGATCGGCGAACACAACCAGCTGATCCGTCTGCTGATCAGGGGTGAGGCCGATGTCTGCGTGACCTCGATCCTGGCCGTGGACGAAGACAGCAACACGCTCGTGCTTGATCGCTCAATCGATCCGGCGCAGAACCAGCGCATGACGGGCGCAGCGCGCGCGAAGTGCGAAACCACGCTCGACAAGATCCGCATCCTGTTCGGCGCCGCCAACCTGGCCCCGACAGTCTGGCGCGGCGAACCGGCATTGCGCGCCGATATTCCTCCTACCCTGATCCGCCTGCAGCGGCGCGAGTACTACCGCATGGCCACGCCTGTCAGCAATCCGGTGCGCGCACTGATTCCGGTGCCGATGGATGGCGGCACTGGCGGCATGAGCGTCTTCGCGCTGCATGACATCAGCGTCGGCGGCATCGCCCTTCTCGACAGCAAGCTGCTGCTCGATACCACGGTCGGGCGCGTGATCGCCAACTGCCGCATCGAATTGCCCGAGATCGGGCCGATCGCCACCTCGCTCGAGATCCGCAACTCGCTCGACCTCACCCTGCTGAACCACAAGACCACGCGCCGCATCGGTTGCCAGTTCGTCGACATCTCGCGCGGCGCGCTGGCGGGAGTACAGCGCTACATCACCAAGCTCGAACGCGAGCGCAACGCGAAGCTGGCCGGACTGGCCTGACTGCGGCCAGCCAGGCAGATGCGGGGATGGCCTTGGCTATACGATCGGCTTCATGCACACGACCACCCCGGCACCCCGGCCTTCTCTCTCGCCCGCCAGCGCCAGCCTGCACGGCCACGACACGGTAACGCTGGCGCAGGCCATGGGGCTGCTCGCGACCGTGGGCGACCTGGCCATGGGCCAACCCATCGATGCGTCCGCGCGCGCCTCTCGCCTGGCCGCGCGCATTGCACTGGCTGCCGGTGGCGATGCAAACGCCGCTGCGCACGCCCACATGACAGCCCGCTTGCGCTGGTCCGGCAGCACCGCCACGGCCACCGGCTTTGCCACGCTGCTGGGCGACGACATCGGTGGCCGCCAGGCGATGCTGACCCGTACGCTCAGCGCGCAGCAGGCCGCGCGCCTCGACCAGGTGAAGCATCACCTCACACCACTGGCCGCCATCCACTGCGAGGTTGCAGGCAACATCGCCGCCATGCTGGGCCTGCCGGCTCCGGTCGAACACGGCCTGCGCCACCTGTTCGAGCGCGTCGATGGCCGCGGCCAGCCGTATGGTCTGGAAGGCAGTGCGGTGCCGGGCGTCGTGCAGCACGTGGCACTGGCCGGCGACATCGAGATCCTCGCGCGCGCGCATGGATTCAGCGCGGCGCTGGCGATGGTCACGCGTCTGGGCGGCATCCGGTATCCGGCGGCGCTGGTCGCGCAGGTGGCGCCGCACGCGCAGGCGTGGCTCGACGCACCGGGCGCGCTGGAGGAACCCGCGCTGCCCAGCGACTTCCTGCCGCTGTCGGTGCCGTTGACGCTGGTGGCCGATACCGTCGAACTGAAGCTGCCCTGGCTGGCCGGTCATTCGCGCCGCGTGGCGCTGCTGGCGCACGGGGCTGCGCAAGGCTTGGGGCTGCCGGACGCAGACCAGCGCAGCCTGGCGCGCGCCGCGCTGCTGCATGGGATCGGGCGCGCCGCCGTGTCGAACACCGTCTGGGAACGCCGAAGCAAACCAGGTAGCGCGGACTGGGAAGCCATCCGCCGCGCCCCCTTCTGGACGGCGCGCATCGGCAACCGTGTCGACGGCATCGAGGCCGATGCGCAGCTGGCCTCGCAAATCCATGAACGGCTCGATGGCAGCGGCTACTACCGCAGTCTCGACGCCACCACGCTCGGCATGCCACAGCGCCTGCTGGCGGCAGCGACGGTCCACGTCGCCCTGCGCTCGCCGCGGCCATGGCGCGCTGCGCACGAACCGGTGTCGACGCGGGCGCTGCTCGAAGCGCAGGTGACGGGCGGACGCCTCGATCGCGCTGCGGTGGACGCCGTGCTGGCGGCCGCTGCCACGGCGACCGTATCGGCGCCGGCGGGCCAGGTATTGTCAGCGCGCGAGGTCGACGTGCTGCAGCGCCTCAGCCTGGGCGAGTCAGGCAAGGACGCCGCGCGCGCGATGCGCATCAGTACCGGCGCCGTGCGCACGCATGTCGAAAGCATCCTGGGCAAGCTGGGATGCGCGACCCGCGCCGCCGCGACCTTGCGCGCGCTGACGCTGGGACTGATTTAAGACTGCGTGCGGCGGAGGCGCAACGCCCCGGCCATGCCCAGGCCCGCCAGCAGCAGCGCCAGCGAACCCGGCTCCGGCACCTCGGTCGCATCGGCAAAGCTGAAATCGTCCATCGCATACGAACCCTGCGCGCCGCTGGAGACGACGACCGTATCGATCGCGCCATCCCAGCCGGCGTCCAGAAACGCCGCCACGCCGGACAGTTGCAGCGCCGACGTACTGGCGACCAGCAAACCCTGGAAGTACAGGTCGAAGCGCACGCTGCTGTCCTCGTAGCCCGAGAACCAGGCGCCCTCGAAGACGGTGGGCGCCAGGAAGCGGATGGTGCTGGCGACCGGTCCGCCGTCGGTCCAGTCAGTGGTGACACGGCCGGCACCGGAATGAGCGGCAAACGGGTCTTGCTCGCTCGTGAAGACATTCAGGCCGGCGCCCGACCAGTCAAGGCCACGGTAGTTGGCAGCGACGGCGGCGTAGCCGTCGGGACCGACGATGTCGTCGAAATCGAGCACGGTGGCCGAGGCGAAAGGTGCGCACAGTGCGAAGGCAACGGCCGCAGCGGCCTTACGAAGCATGGGATGCATGGAATTCCTGTTAATGGTGATGGAAGCGAACATGGTCAGACCAGGCCCAGCGCCGGATCGCTGACCGTGTGGCGGCCGGTTTCGACGCGCCCGGCAAAGCGGCGCAGGTAGTCGGGCTGGCCCGAGACCGTGGCGCTCAGGTCGTACCAGTAGCCGTTGGCCGCCAGCGGAATGCGCACGAGCAGTTCGGTGCGCGGCGCCAGCGTGTGCAACTGGCGCAGCTGCGCGTAGGCGTTCGCATTCAGGTTGAACGTGCACGGCGCCGCGCCGGTATTCATCAGGCGCAGCACCAGCTCGCCTGTGGCGGCATCGCAGCGCACGTGGACGTCCGGGCGCGCCTGCCCTGCCGCGACGGCGCGCAGCGCGCTGCCCGTGAAGTGGCGGTGATAACCGTTCGGACCCAGCACCCACAGATCGTAGGCGCCGCCGACTGCCGGCGTCCAGTTGTCGGCCAGCGACTTGCCCGCCTCGACGGTGTAGCGGCGCGGCACGGCAGCCAGGTTCTTGCGGTCGTAGACGTGGAAGACCGCGCCCTGGCGCCCGCTATTGATGAAGTTCAGCGTGACCTGCACGGCGGCCATCGTGGCGCCAGGCTGGACCTGGCAGGTGGTGGCCAGTTCATATGGCAGCGCGCGCGATGGCCGCGTGCCCGGGGCCTGGATCGGCATTTGCGGTGACGCCGGCGGCGCGATCTGCGCCAGGCGCTGCTGCGCGGCGCGCAGGGCATCGGCCTGGCTGCGATTGGTGCGGCCCTGCAGTGCCGGCAGCGCCTCGTCGTTCGGTGTCGCGAAGTTGAAGGCGCTGGTCAGATCACCGCAGACGGCGCGGCGGTACGCGCTGATGTTCGGCTCGATGACACCGAAGCGCGTTTCCAGGAAGCGCAGCACCGACGTGTGATCGAAGACCTGCGAATTGACCCAGCCGCCGCGGCTCCATGGCGAAATCACGTACATCGGCACGCGCGGGCCGGGGCCGTAGACGCGCCCGTCCGCCGCCGGTTGGCGGGTGCTGCCGGCAGGCCGGGGGTGCGTGTAGTATTCCGGGCCCAGCGCGCCAGGAGACAGCGTGGTCTTGCCGGCATAGCCGCCCTTGCCGTCCGGCGATGGCGCCGAGGGCGACGGCACGTGGTCGAAATAGCCGTCGTTCTCGTCGAAGTTGACGATCAGGACCGTCTTGCTCCAGATCTCGGGATTGGCCGTCAGCGCGTCCAGCACCTCTTGCAGGAACCAGGCGCCCTGCACCGGGCTTGATGGGCCCGGGTGTTCGCAATAGATCGACGGTGCATTGATCCACGAGACCTGCGGCAGCTTGCCTTCGCGGATATCACGCTTGAAGGCGTCCAGGTATTGCTCGGGCTGGGTCCCCGGCAAGGTGTTCGCGATGCCCTTGTAGAGCGGATTCTTCGCGTTGTCGGTGGCCGCATCGTAGGCGTGGTACGGCAGCGCCTGGCCCGTGTTGGTGTACGGCTGGCCGGGGGCGCCGCCGCTGGACACCGGATAGCCCGACGCGATATTGGCGCGCCGGAACTGGCGGAATGCGCCCAGCATGTTGTCGCCCCATTCGTCGGGCATGTTCTGGTAGCTGATCCAGCTCACGCCCGCCTTCTCGAGGCGCTCGGCATACGTGGTCCAGGTGTAGCCCGTGTTCACGCCGCCGGGCAGGCCGTCGATCGCATCCCACTCATTCGAGACAAAGGCCGTGCCGGTGGGCCCGGCGCCGTTGGTGCCGGTCAGGAAGAACGAACGGTTCGCGTCGGTCCCGGTGTGCATCGCGCAGTGGTAGGCGTCGCAGACAGTGAACGCATTGGCCAGCGCAAACGCGAACGGAATCTCGCTTTCCTTGAAGTAGCCCATCGAGATGGGATTCTTGTAGCGCGGCCACTGGTCCATGCGGCCGTTGTCCCAGGCCAGCTGGCTGTCGAGCCAATCGTGCGGCGTGCCGTTGACGCGCTGGGCGTTGCCGCGGCTCGCGTCCAGGTGAAACGGCATCACGACATTGCCGTTCGCCAGGCGCTGCTGCCAGACACTGCGCCCTTCGGGCAGCGGGATCGTGAAACGGTCTCCAAAACCGCGCACGCCCTTGAGCGTGCCGAAATAATGGTCGAACGCGCGGTTCTCCTGCATCAGGATCACGACGTGTTCGACGTCGCGAATGGTGCCGGTCGCGTTGTTGGCCGGGATGGCAAGAGCACGCTGGATGGCAGGTGGAAAGGCGGCAAACGTGCCGGCGGCGATACCCGCGCGTGCGCTGTTGCGCAGGAAACTGCGTCGTGAAGTCATAGGGGCGTATCCAAAGACGTGAATGTTTTAGCCGGGAAATTTATGTTGCATTATGTTGTCTTGCCGACATGATGCAAGACGGCGCCAGCGTACGCCCGGATCGTGACGACGCCATGACACGTCCACTGGCCTGGCGGTCAACGTAAAGGCAACGTGAAAACAACAATCGCCGTTGTCACGGAATTATTTTTTTAAAGAAATGTTGCGCACGGTTGGAATTTTATTTGCCTCTTTGCAACCATCGACCTATAGTTTTGATCGTTACAGTTCGTTAGATTCAATTTCCCAAATCCATCCGCATGAAACTCAACCGCATCGGCATCATCCTCATCGCCTGTGCGCTGGCTGCCATCACCCTCGTCGTTGCCTTGCTCGTGGTCCGGCAGCAGGCCAGCCAGGCTGCGCAGGTGCGCAACAAGGGTGTCGGACTGGTCAAGGCGCTCAGCACGGTCCCGATGACCCTCCTCGCCGACAGCAGTGGCCGCGGCGGCGTGCTCGCGGCGGTGCTTGCGTCGCATGACGGCAGCGATTTCGCGTATGTGACGATTGGCGATGCAAACGGCCGCGTGCTGGCCGAAATCGCGGGCAGCGGCAGCATCGCGCCTGCCACCCCGTTGCCTGCGGATGCACAGGCCGGCTTCGGTGAGCGCACGCTCCCGGCAGCCGGCGGCAGCGCACCGCTGCGCGAATTCTATGGCCCGCTGGCCGACGGCAGCGGCGGCCGGGCGTTCGTCCGCGTGGGTTTCCACCAGCCGGGCTTTACCGTATTGGCGCAGGATGTGTCGTTCCTCGCGCTGCTGGCACTGATGATGTTTCTGGTCGTGCCGGTCATGTACGTCGTCATCAAGCGCGAGATGGCGCCGCTGGCGGCGCTCAGCCAGCAACTGCGCGGCCAGCTGCGCCAGCTCGCCGCGCCCGGCAGGCCGGATCAGCCCGGAGCCGACGACATGCGCGAACTGATCACCAATATGCAGCACTACCTCGACCAGGCCGGCGCCCGCATCGTCCAGCTCGAGGAAGGCTCGCTCAACACCACCGCCGACAACCGCCTGCTGCAATACGGCAGCAAGAAGCTCAATGCTGCGCTGCAGTCGCTGCCGGACGGCCTGTTGATGCTCGACCCGGCCGGCGACGTCACGTTCGCGTCCGGCAAGGTCGAGCCCCTGCTGGGCATCCCGATGGACCAGATCCTGGGACAGCCGCTCGATGCCTGGTGCTGCGATCCGGCGCTGCGCACGCTGTTTGGCCGCTACAGCGGCGACCTGCGCGACAACGCCCGCTCGCACAAGATCGACTTCGCGCCGCAGAATGTCGAAGGCCGGCAGCTGAGCGCCACCGCGCAACCGCTCAGCGGCGGACACGGCACGATGTCGTTCGGCACGCTGGTCGTGCTGCGCGACGTGACCCGCGAATACCTGGCGCGCCAGGCGGGCAATGACTTCGTGGCCCACGTCTCGCACGAACTCAAATCGCCGCTCAACGTCATCGGCATGTATGCCGAAATGCTGGCCGACAGCGACGACGAAAGCATGCGGGTCGAATCGCTGAACGTGATCCAGGACGAGATCGAGCGCATGAATGCGCTGGTGGGCAACCTGCTCAATGTGAGCAAGCTGGAAACCGGCAGCATGAGCCCCGAACGCAACCGCGTGCGGCTCGACGACATGCTGCGCGACGCGTATGAGCAGGCGCTGCCACGTGCCGAAGGCATGCAGCTGCGCGTGCTGCTCGACCTGCCGCGCGAACTCGAGGCCGTGGCCATCGACAAGGACCTGTTCCGCATTGCGCTGAACAACCTCCTGACCAATGCCATCAAATACAACCGCCCGGGCGGCAGCGTGACGCTGGCGGCCCGCAATGAGGACAATGAAATCGTGATCAGCGTACGCGACACCGGCATCGGCATCGCGCCGGAAGCCCAGGACCGCATCTTCGAGAAGTTTTACCGCGTCAGCGAAGCGGGCGCCGCCACCCAGCGCGGTGGCCACGGCCTGGGCCTGTACCTGGCCGCCCAGATCGTCGAACTGCACCACGGCCGCCTGGTCGTCGAAAGCGAACCCGGCGTGGGCAGTACCTTCTCGGTGCACCTGAAGATCGTTTACGCGCCGGCTGGCGCCGCCGTCCTATGAGCGCGCGTCACATCCTGCTCGTCGACGACGAGCCCCATGTCCTGCGCGTGCTGCGCCTGTCGCTCGAACGCGAAGGCTATATCGTGGCCACGGCCAGCGATGGCAACGCCGCGCTGGCCGCGATGGCGCAGCAGCTGCCCGATGTCTTGATCAGCGATATCCAGATGGACGGCATGGACGGGCGCACGCTGTGCCCGCTGGCCCGCGCCACCTATCCGGACCACCCGTTCCTGATTCTGGTCATGACGTCGATGACCGCGCTCGACGAGCGTGCCTGGGCGCGTGAACTGGCCAATACCGAATTCCTTGAAAAACCCCTGAGCCCGCGCCAGCTGGTGGCGCGGTTGTCCCGCCATTTTGCGGCCCTGGCGTAACGCCGCGCCAGCCACCGAAGCCTGCCCATGTCCCTTGATCTTCTGCCGACCCTCGACTACACCCGCCACGAGCGCTGGCTGCGCCGCAGCACCGGGAGCGATTATTCACTGGCCGTCTGCGACGCCGCCGGCGCGCCCTGCTGGAGCGCACCCGGCGACACGACGCTCGCATCGTGGATCACGGCGCTCAACACGGGCGGCTTCGCCTGGCCATCCACTGGCGACGGCATGCAGCGCCACGATGCCGGCAACGCCACCCTGCTCTACACGCCGATCATCGCCAAGAGCGGCCTGATCGGCTACCTCGCGGTCCGTGCGGACAAGGCGGCCACGACTGCTACCGACGTGCCGTTCGCCTGGGACACGCTGGCCGAAGCGCTCGAAGACATCGCCAGCACGATTGCCGACGACTGCCGCACGCAGGGCGAACTCGATGCGATGGCCGGCGAGCTGTCGGACCGCTACGAAGAGCTGCACCTGGTGTATGCGATCGACCGCCAGGTGCAGGACATGACCACCGGCGAAGACCTGTTCGGCGAGCTGCTCGAGAGCTGGGCCAGCCACATGGACGCCGACGTCGCCGCCTTTATCAAGCCGGGCGAGAACCTGTGTGTCTCGGCCACCAACCTGTCGGCGCCGATCCATAACCTGGATCTGGTATTGGTCGAGATGCGTGGCGACCTGTACCGTTTCTCGCATTCGTCGCGCCAGCCGATCGTCATGAACGAGCCCGACGATCCGCGCCGCGCCTACATCTTCACCGACATGCCGTTCAAGATCCTGTGCTGCCCGGTCTTCCAGGACAAGTCGGTCGTGGCGATCCTGGTGCTGCTCAACCATGCGAACAAGGAAGACTTCAGCAACAGCGACCGCAAGCTGGGCGAAGTGCTGGCCAACCACCTGTCGAGCCTGTCGCGCATGCACAGCATGCTGGCCGAAACGAGCAAGTTCAACCAGCAGATGGCAGCCGCGCTGATCGAGGCGGTCGAAGCAAAAGATCCGTACACGCGCGGCCACAGCGAGCGCGTGCACCACATCGCGATGGAAATCGGCCGCGCGCTGCGCCTGCCACCGCGCGAACTGGACAACCTGTTCTGGGGCTCGCTGCTGCACGACGTCGGCAAGATCGGCATCCCGGACGCCGTGCTGTGCAAACCGGGGCGCCTGACACGCGATGAATTCACCTTCATCATGGTCCATCCCGAGCGCAGCTACGAAATCCTGCGCCACATCGACCGTCTCAAGGGCGCGGTGCCGGGCGCGCGCCACCACCAGGAAAAGTACGACGGCACCGGCTATCCGCATGGCCTGGCCGGCAACGACATTCCGTACAACGCGCGCATCATCGCGGTGGCCGACACCTACGATTCGATCACCAGCTCGCGCGCCTACCGCGCCGGGCGCAGCCACGAAGTGGCGATGGCCGAGATCGCGCGCTGCGCCGGCACCCAGCTCGACCCGGGCGTCGTGGCGATGTTCGAGACGGTGTGCCGCGCCGAACCGGGCTGGATCGCCGAGTTCCGCATCGCCCGCGATCCGGTGCCAGCAGCGGCGCCGGTGCAGGTCGCCGTCACCGCATGAGCGAGACCACCGCCCCCGAGCGGATCACCCGCAGCCGCATCGGCGCCATGACGTACCTGGCGCCGCTGACGGCGCTGGTGGCCGACGAGGCCGTCCAGACGCTGCAGGCGGCGCTGAACGAATGCGTGGCCCAGCACCAGGTGTCGATCGTGGTCGACCTCGGCAAGGTCACGCTGCTGTCCGGGCGGGCGCTGAGCATGATGGCCGACATGGGCGAGCGCCTCGGTGAGCTGGGCGGCTGGCTCAAGCTGGCGTACCCGAATGCCCTGCTGCAGGACATCCTGGCCGCCACGGGCCTGCTGGAGCAATTGCCTCTGTTCGATGCGCGGCCCACCGCGCCGCGCCGCGTGCGCGAACCGGGCAGCAAGCTGGGCGACATCCTGGTCGAACGTGGCGCAGCCAGCGCCGAGCAGGTCGCCGAGGCGGCGCGCCTGCAGGACCAGACCGGCAAGCGCATGGGCCTCATCATGGTCGAGCGCAAGTGGATCACCGAAGCGGCGCTGTACCAGGCGCTGGCCGACCAGCTGGGCCTGCCGTATGTGCAGCTGCGCACCGGCCTGTACGACCCGGGCGCGCTGGCGCTGCTCGAACGCGATGTCACGCGGCGCCTGAACGTGCTGCCGCTGTTCCAGGTGCAGGGCACGCTGACGGTGGCCAGCGCCGAACCGCAGGCGATCCACAGCATCGATGAACTGCGCGCCCGCACCGGCGTGCGCATCCGCATCGTGGTCGCACCGCCGGCCGATATCCGGCGCCTGGCCGACGAAGCGTATGGCGGCGCCCTGCCCGATTTCGTGCAGACAGAAGCGAGCGACCTGGAACTGATCGAGTCGACGATTCCCGACGACTACACGCAGATCGACGAGATGGCCGGCGCCAGCCCGGTCATCAATATGGTGAACGCCGTGATCCAGCGCGCGATCCGCGATGGCGCCAGCGACATCCACATCGAAATCTCGCGCAACCGCGCCCGCATCCGGCTGCGCATCGACGGCGTGCTGTACGAAGTCATGTCGCCGCGCGTGGACCAGCATCCCGCCATCGTCTCGCGCCTGAAAGTCATGGCCAACCTCGACATCGCCGAGCGCCGCCTGCCGCAGGATGGCCGCATCCAGGTGGCGACCCAGGGCCGCACGGTGGACCTGCGCTTCTCGTCGCTGCCTGGCATCTACGGCGAAAAGGTCGTGCTGCGGGTGCTCGACAAGAACCAGTCGATCCTCGATGTCGACAAGCTCGGCATGAATGCACATGCGGTCGGCGCGTTCAAGCGCCTGCTGGGCCGCAGCCATGGCCTGATCCTCGTGACGGGTCCGACCGGCAGCGGCAAGACCACCAGTCTGTATGCGGCGATCAGCCACCTGAAAAGTATCGAAAAGAACATCGTCACGATCGAGGACCCGGTCGAATACCAGCTCGACATCATCAACCAGAACCAGGTCAACGACGCGATCGGCTTGACCTTCCCGAAGATCCTGAAACACGTGCTGCGCCAGGACCCGGACATCATCATGATCGGCGAAGTGCGCGACCGCCAGACCGCCGAGATCGCGGTGCAGGCGGCGCTGACCGGCCACCTGGTGCTGACCACACTGCACACCAATGACACGCTGGGCGCGGTCTCGCGCCTGGTCGAGATGGGCGTGGAGCCGTACCTGCTGTCGTCGGCACTGATCGGCGTGATGGCCCAGCGTCTCGTGCGCCGCGTGTGCCAGGGTTGCCGCACCAGCTACCTGGCCACGCCCGAAGCAACGGCGGCTTACCGCTGGCGCGGACAGGGCGACCTGCGCCTGATGCGCGGACGCGGTTGCCCGGCCTGCTATGACTCGGGCTACAAGGGCCGCATGGGCATCTACGAGCTGCTCGAAGTCGGCCCGGACCTGCAGCGCATGATCGTGGCCAATGCCAGCAAGGACCAGCTGGCCGCGCACGTGGCCTCGACCGGCCACCACGACCTGTACGCCGACGGCATGGCGCGCGCCTTCGACGGCCACACGACGCCCGAAGAAATCGCGCGCGTCGTGCATTCGCTGTAACCGCCATGCCGATTGAACTCGACGCTCCCGCTGCAGGACCGGGCCCGGCCGGCAAGACCGCCCCGTCAGCCGCCTCGTGGTGGACGCTGGGCGCCCGCCCGCCGGGCATGCGCGAACGGGCACTGTTTACCGAGCGCCTGGCGCTGCTGCTCGAGACCGGCGTGCCGCTGCACACGGCGCTGCAGTCGCTGCACGACCAGACCGAACCGGGCCAGCTGCGCACGATGATCGGGACCATCGGTGACGACATCCTGGCCGGTGAGCGCTTTTCGTCGGCGCTCGGGCGCCATGCGCTGTTCCCGGGCAGCTACGTCAACCTGATCGCGGCCAGCGAGGCCGGCGGCTTCATGGCCGAGGTCCTGGTGCAACTGGTCGAGCTGGATGAAAAAGAGGAACGCCTGCGCGCGATGCTGGTCTCGGCCCTGTCGTATCCGGTGATCCTGCTGACGTTTTCGTTCGCGGTGGTGGTGTTCATTCTGACGTTCGTGTTCCCCAAGTTTGCCGTCATGTTCGCGTCAATCCATGACCAGTTGCCGATCACCACGCGCGTGCTGCTGGTGGTGAGCGAGGTACTTACGGGGCATGGCGCGATTGTCGCGGCGCTCACGGCCGGCGCTGTTGGCGCGGGCTGGGTGCTGATGCGTCAGCCCGGCGTGCGCGTCGCGATCGACCGCGCCAAGCTGCGCCTTCCGGTCATGCGCGACGTGTTCGCCAAGATCTACCTGACGCGCCTGCTGCGCGTGATGGGCATTTCGCTCGAACACGGGGTGACGATCCTGGCCACGCTCGAGGCCTGTCGCGCAGTGGTGACCAACGCCGACTTCCAGCGCTTCATCCTCGATCTCGAACGTGATGTCACCGAGGGCAAGGGCATTGCCGCCGGCTTCGAGCACAGCAATTTCGTGCCGCTGTCGGTGCGCCAGATGATCGCCACCGGCGAGGCGACCGGCACGCTGGGCCGCGTGATGACGCGCGTGGCCGATTCATATGACCGCGAATTGACGCGCCTGCTGGCGCGCCTGACGAAGATGGCCGAGCCGGTGATGCTGCTGGTGATGGGCGTCCTGGTCGGCACGATTGTCAGTTCGCTCATCTTGCCGATATTTAAATTATCACGCGCTGTGCACTGAAGCGTTTCACAAAAACCACACATTCTTCACACGATACATTTCCACATTCCATGTGGAAACATCGCTATGTTACCCTGTGGCACTGACAATTTTTACAAATCAACGCCCTCTCCAGGGGGTGTTCAACTTCCGAAAACTACCATGTACCGTTCATTCAAGCGCACTGCCGCCGCCGGTTTTACCCTGATCGAATTGCTGATCGTCGTGATTATTCTTGCAATTATTTCTGCAATTGCGATTCCGCAATTCTCCTCAGCGACTGCTGATGCACAGCTTGCTGCCCTCGATACGAGCCTTGCAAATATTCGCAGTTCACTCGAGCAGTATCGCGCTCAACATACAAGCAATGTATTCCCTGGAGCCAATGCTGCGAGCGGCGGAACCACATGCACAGGAGAACCGGGCAAGGGAGCAGCAGGAACTGTGGTCGCTATGCAGGAACAATTGAAATTCCCATCAAATGCGGCGGGCCAGACATGCTCGATCGCGGATGGCACCTTCCGCTACGGCCCGTACCTTCGCCAGGGCATTCCGACGGAGCCGATCAACAATGATGCCACTGTCGCTATCTCGACGACCGGTACGATGCCTGCAGTCACTGGCAAAGGCTGGGCCTATGACACGAAAACCGGCAAGTTCATCATGAACAGCGACGCAGTAGATCCATCCAACAAAGCGTACTCGGCGCACTAAGCCGCTTCGTCGGCCCTGTGAACACGCGTCGCTGCGCAGCCTATACGCTGGTCGAACTGATGATCGTGGTCGCGGTGCTCGCCGTCGCCGCTGTCGTCGCATTACCGACAGCGCAACCAGTGGCCGAGTTCCAGGCCGATGCCGCCGCTGGCGAAGTGGTCAACGCCCTGCGCTTTGCCCGCGAGAACGCGCAGTACAGCGGCGCGCAGCGGCTGTTCGACTGCAATGCCGCGGCCAACACCATCGCGGTATTCGCACTCGAAACCGACAAGACCACCGCGAGGGTGGCGCGCGATCCGGTTGAACACCCATTCAACCGCGCCCCCTATCTGCTCAACCTGAACGCTGCCCCCGCCGGAAACACCATGGCCCTCGTGCGCTGCACCTTTACCTTCGAGGACAACTCGACCGCTGCTGCCGTCGCATTCGATGAGGCCGGCAATCCGCTGCGCGGTGTCGGCAGTGATCCCGCGCGCAAGAGCCCGCTGCGCACGGGCCAGGTCGTGCTCGGCGCCGGCAATGTCGAGCGCACGATCACAGTCGACACCTCCGGTCGCATCACGGTTTCCTGATTATCTTCCCGGCCATGCACGCTCTCCCATCGCGTACCAGGACCGCCGGCATGACGCTGCTCGAGGCGGTGTTCGCCCTGCTGCTGCTGTCGGTCTGCCTGATCCCGGCCGCCAATGCGCTGCGCGGCGCCATCAACGTGCCCGCCGACAGCGCCCTGGCGGCGCGCGAACTCGATTGCGTCAGCACGCTGATGGACACCGTGCTGGCCGAACACTATGCCGACCTGCTCAGCGCCGCCGGTGCGCCCGACGCGCCGTCGGTGTATTCGACCCCTGGTGGCGCCCGCGCACCGGCGATGCCGGCTCATTGCCCGGCGCTGACCGTCACCATCACCCGCTACGGCGTCGACAGCACCCGCAGGATCGGCCTGGGCGGCACTGGCGAGCATCTGCTGCGCGTGACCACGGCGCTGGCCGCCCCCGCCGGCCGCTGGCCATTGACCACGCTGGTGGCGCGATGACGATGCCCCGCCCTGCGCACGGCTACACGCTGCTCGAACTGATGATCGGCCTGACCATCGCGGCGCTCGTGATGCTGCCGCTGAGCGAGATGCTGCGCGCCGGCGCCGACAGCGCGCGCTTCGTGCGCGCCGGCCTGGACCAGAACGCGGATGCCCGCTTCGCCCTCGGCCGCATTGTCGCGAAGGCCGCGGGCGCACCGCAACAACGTGCCGACGATCCCGGCAACCTTGCAGCCTGGCTCGCGACGCTGCCGTACGCACTCACCAATGGCGTTCTCGTCGAAACCAGGTCGGGCGCGAAAATGGTGCTCGCCAACGGTGTGCGGGCATTCGACCTGCGCATGCTCGACGTCGGCGCCGGGCGCCCCGTCCTGCGCATCGAGCTCGTGTTCGACCGTCCGGATTGTGCCGCCAGCCGCGGCCAGGACTGCAGCGTCGCGTATGCGCGCACTGTCCGACTCGGAGCGGCGCCATGATGCCGCGGCGCCAGGACGGCGCATTGCTGCTGATGGTGTCGCTGCTGCTGGCCACGCTCGCGGCGCTGGCGTTCGGCATCAACCGTGCGGGCAGCGTCGAACTGCGCTCGATCAATGACGATTACGAGGGCCGCGCCGCTGCCTATCTGGCCGAAGCGGGTGTTGCCGCCGCCAGGTGGTCGGGGCAGGTTGGCGCCTGCGTCACCCGGCCGGTGGGCCCCATTGCCCTGGGCGCCGGCACGGTAACCGTGGACATCAAAAGGGAAAACATCATCGACGTCACTGCCACCGCCACTGTCAATGGGGCAACGCGCGCGGTGACGGGCGCCGGCTTGCAGCTGTACGATTTGAAGCAGACTGAGCGCGTCGACATGTCGGACGACACGATCGATACCACGATCGTGACCCCCAGCGCGGGACCGCTGGAGAAGGAGCAGACGTTACGCCTGGTTTCCGGCAAGTCGCACATCCTGATGGACTGGAACCTGAAGCCGATCGACGGCAACGTGCTGGTGTTGTCGGCCACGCTGAACCTGGTGCCGACCACGATCAGCGGTACGGTACGCCAAGTCGCTGCGTACCGCGTGACGACGCCCTGGGACAGGGGCGCCACCTGGATCAAGGCGCGTCCGGCGTCGAACTGGAACGGCGGCGACTACACGAGCGCCGCTCTGGCGACGGTTGACGTCGGCAACCTCGCTGTCAACTGGGACCTGACCGGCCTGTTCGATGGCTGGGCCAGCAAGCGATTGCCCCGCAATGGCGTGCTGCTGCGCCTGGTCGATGCCGACCAGACGGTCAGCTTTTATAGTCGCGAAGCGTTCCTCCCCGGCATGCGTCCGCTGCTGCAGATCGTGCGTGCCAGGAAATGCGCATGATCGACGTGAGCCCAACATGACATTGCGCCAACTCGTAACGACCATCCAGCAACGGCTGCGGCCATCGGCGGCGCGGCCTATTGGCGCCGACTTCGCCGCCAACCGGCTCAACCTGGTGCAGGCCGACTGGCGCGATGGCGGCTGGCGCCTGCGCGCTGCCAGTTCCCTGCCTTATCCGATGCCGCGTGAGGTGCTGCTGGCCTCCCCGAAGGCGCTGGTGCAATTCGTCGATGCCGCGCTGGCACAGGCGCCGTTCCAGGGCCGCCGCGTGATTTCCGCCCTGCCCCCGGCCGACGTGCGCATCCTGCCGCTCACCGTGCATGTCGCCACCGGCCAGACCGAGGCGCAGGCAGTGGGCCGCGCGGTGAGCGAGCAACTGGGCGAGCGCGCCGGGCAGCACGTCATCGATTATTACCAGGTACGCGGCGCCGACATGGACGGCGGCGAGCGGCAGGTGCTGGTCGCGGCCGCGCTCAAGCACCGGGTGCTCGATTACCTGGCGATGCTGGAGCACGCACGCCTCGAGCCCGTCGCGCTTGACATCGGCCCTGCTGCCATCGGCCGCCTGCTAGCCACGCTGCACGGCAGCGACGTCGGCCAATCGGTCGCGCTGCTCAATTTCGGCGCCGCCAAAAGCTATCTGACCGTGATCTGGGGCCGGCGCCTGATGCTCGATCGTGAGATCGCGTTTGGCGAAGACATGCTGGCGGGCGCTGTTGCGGGCGCGCTCGACCTGCAACCCGATACGGCCGCCAGCCTGCTGCGCCAGCACGGCATCGGCGCGCGCCCCGGCATGGCGGTCGACAGCCCGCACATCGAGCTGCGGCGCGCGATCCGCGCCATCCTGCACCCGGCCTGCCAGGCACTGGCCGACGAACTCGCCCACACGCAGGTGTACGTGGCCTCGCGCACGCGCGGCAGCTCGATCAGCCGCCTGTATCTGAATGGCAGCCTGGCGCGCTACCCCGATATCCAGTCCCGGATCGCCGAGCTGATCGACGTGCCGGTGCATCTGCTCGATCCGTTTGGGGCCTTCCCCGAATCGGCCAGGGACACGGCCGGCGAGCAGGCGACGACATCGCTCGCGCTGGCCACCGGCCTGGCGCTGCGTGGAGGCGCGGATGGCTGATATCGACATGATCCCGCGCAGCTACCGCGACGGCGTGCGCGTACGTCGCACGCTGCGCCGCGCCGGGGTGGCGCTGGCCGCGATCGTTCTCGCCGCGGCCGCTGGCAGCGCTGCGCTGCGCTGGCAAAGCGCCGCGCTGGAGCGCCGCACGACCACGCTGCAGCAGGCGGCGAACGCGGCGCAGACCAGTCAGGCGCAGGCGGCCACCGCGCAGGCAGCGCGCGAGCGCCTGCTGGCGCAACAGGGCCTGCTGCGCGCGCTGCGGCGCGAAGGTGAACTGGCCGCGCTCGCCGCCGCCATCGACAGCGCCCTGCCCGCGAATGCCTGGCTGACCGCGATCAATCTGCAGCGCGACCTGCAACTGGCAACGGCGACCCCGGCCACCGCTACGGCGCCGGCCCCGGCCCCAGACAGCCGAGCAACGACATTCGCCACCGGCAACGCCGACGGCGGTACGCTGGTGATGATCACCAGCGTCGAACTGGCCGGCCAGGCGGCCGATTACAACGGCATCACGGATTTCCTGTCGAACCTCGGGCGCATGCCCGGCATGCATGGCGTCGAACTGCTCTCGAGCAGCGCCAATCCGTCGACGGCGGCGATCGATTTCCGCGCCGTGGTCGTGCTGGTCCCGCCGGCGGAGGCGCCATGAGCCCGAAACTGCGCGACCTGCTCGTCGCCCTGCCCGCACGCCAGCTCAATCTGATCGTCGGCGGCGCGATCGTCATCGCGCTGCTGCTGGCATGGACGCTGGCCCTGCGCGCGCCGCTGGCCGCGTACCGGCAGCACAAGACAGCGCTGGCCGCACTGGAAACAGCGGGCACCGCCGCACCCATCGCTGCGCCACCGTCGGCCTCCGCCGCCGCCATCACGCCAGCGCCAGCGCCCCCGGAGCCGCTGGCGCTCATCGCGGCGGTCAGCCACAGCGCTGCAGCGGCCGACGTGGCCGTGTTGTCGGCAGCGCAAGGCACGCAGCGCACCGTGGGCGGCGTGCGCCTGCTCACGGTCGAGATCGTCGCCAGCGCCCGCTACACCGCACTACTGGACTGGCTCGCCGCCATCGAACGGCAGCAGCCAACCGTTGGCATCCATCGACTGACCGTGGAAGCCGCCGACGATACCGACGACCGCGCCATCACCCTGCAGCTTGTCATCCACGACACTGGAACACCACCACCATGAAACACACCTTGATGCCGGCGCTGGCGCTGGTCCTTGCCGGCCTGGCAGCCAATGTGCTGGCCACGCCGCCCCGCATCGTGCGCGATCCGTTCGTGAGCCGGCTCCCGGCCAGTGCGCCAGTGGCCGCTGATGCGCCTGCGCCCGTGCCCGCCACGCCGCCACGCCTGCGCGCGGTGGTGCTCAACGGCACGCAGTCGCTGGCCAATCTCGACGGCAATGTGGTTGCTACCGGCGAGCGCGTGGCCGGCTACACCGTGCTGCGCATCGATGCGCGCGGCGTGTTGCTGGGCCATGCCGGCAGCCAGCACCTGCTGACGATGCAGGACAAGGACACCCAATGACGCCACGCTACCTGCTCGTCGCCCTGTGCGCAGCCTGGGTCTCGCTCGCACTGCCCGCAGCTGCGAACACCGCCGCGCCGGCCGTGGCGACGAAGAGCACGGCCACCGCACCGGTACCGCTGGCACCGGTGACGATGTCGTACACGTTCCGCGACACGCCCATCGAAGAATTGTTCAACATGATTGCGCGCAGCGCACGCATCAATATCGTGCTGGGCAAGGGGGTTGGCGGCAACGTCTCGATCAACCTGTACGACATGACGGTGCGCGAGGCGATTGAGGCGATCGCCGAAGCCGGCGGCTTTGCGGTGACGGAACGTGCGGGCGGCTTCCTGATTTCGGACCCGAAGACCGCGCTGCCCGAGCGCGGCGCCATTCTGCAGGTGAAGGCGATGAAGGTGCGCTACGCCGACGTGACCAAAGTGGGCGCCATCCTGGCGCGCCAGATCGGCGTGCCCGGCACGGTGACCGTGCTCGACCAGACCAAGACACTCGTGGTCGAAGCGACAGCGGCGGGCCTGGAGCGCGCAGCGCTGGTGCTGCGTGAAATCGACCGCGCGCCGCAGCAGATCCTGATCGAAGCGAAGATCCTGGAAATCACGCTCGACCAGAACGAAAACTTCGGCGTCGACTGGTCACGCGTCTTCAGCGGCGACGGCCCCGACACGGTGGGCGCGACGAGCTTTGCCACGCGCGCCGGCCCGCGCTTCTTCCTGAATCTGGTCAATGGAAATATCGAGGCCTATCTGAGCGCGCTGAGCAACAAGGGCCGCGTGCACACGCTGGCCACGCCGCGCCTGCTGGCCCTCGAGGACCAGGAAGCGAGCACGAATGTCGGCGACCAGCTGGGCTATCGCCTGACGACGACGATCAACAACGTCACGTCCGAATCGATCGAGTTTCTCGACACCGGCGTGATTCTGCGCGTGACGCCGTCAGTGGACGCCGACGGACGCATCATGATGAAGATCCGGCCCGAAGTCAGCTCCGGCTCGGTATCGGCCGGCATTCCGTCGAAGAAGACGACCGAAGTGAACACGCAATTGGTGGCCAGCGACGGGCAGCCGGTGCTGATCGGCGGCCTGATCAAGCGCAGCCGCACCTACCGGCGCCTGGGTATCCCGTTGCTGTCGGATATTCCGGTGATTGGCGGCGCGTTCGGCAGCACCGACGACGGCGGCGCGGCCACCGAAACGATTGTCGTCATCACGCCGCGCATCGTGCCGTCCAGTGGCCCGGCCATCGACGGCATTACCGAACGCACACTCCAGCAGGCTGAGCAGACGATGCGCACGCGCGGCGATATGCTCGACCGCAAGCTCGATACGCTCGACCGCTAGGGCGTGGCCTTTTACCTCGTCTCCCGGGGATTCACCGCTTGCACGTCGTGAATGGCAGGGGCGTCGGCGCTGACGCCGGCATCGAACCGGCAGGTCGTCGTCCCATTCTCAGTGAAGACGGGATAGGTGAACAGCGAGCGCTCAAAATAGTCGGATCGCTCTAGCCACCAGCGCAAGCGCGCCTGAGGATCGGAGGACAGGGCTTTGTCGCCAGCAAGCGCTTGCTCGAAACTTGCGCGCAATGCCGGGTCGCTCTCCATCATCCGATCTGCCAACGGTGCCAGCAGGTGGTTGGGCAAGCGCGATTCGGGCGGCAGCGCCTGGTCGAAGTAGCCTTGCGCCAGGAAAGAGTCATCACTCTCCGGCGCGAGCAGCGCAGCGGCAAGCGATCGTTTCGCCTGGTCGGAGGTGATGCGGACCGCCCCTGTCGGCAGGGTCACATTCTTGACGGCCTTGTACGGATTGGTCCGATCCTTGCCGTTGGCGAATCCGACCACCTCGAGCGGGAGCGTGCATTGGCTGGCAAGCGCTTGCATCTGCACGCCATGAGCACGCAACGTTGCAATGATGTCCTGCTGCTCTGGGCGCACCCACCAGGCCTTGGGGAAATCCATTTCCCTGGCCGAGCGTACACCGTACACCGGCAAACCAATGTCGACTGGCTCTCCGGTCCAGCGCAACTCGCGTGCGCCGGAGGCCTTCGAGTCGTAGGTGTCGTAGCGGTAGCCCTTGAAGTCGCGTGTTGCCAGCGGTTCCGGGTCACGCTCCCACGCTGTCATCAGCCGCGCCGGACGTGCGGCCCGGTCTTGCGACTTGGCTTGCGCGATTCGTGCATGGTCGCGGGCGACGGTCCTGATCGATTGTTCCAGCAGCACATAGGTACCGAGCACGCGGCGCTTGTACGGCTTCATCGTGTGACTCTCGACCAGCACCGTCGGGATGCCGGCAAAATCGCCGTAGCCGGTCGAATAGCGCGGCCCCTCGGCGCTGATGCGCAGCCCTTTGCCCGGCTGGTCTTCATCGATCCAGCTGGGATAGACACCCGGCACATGCCCTTGCGCGACCAGCGCCGCGTCGACAGCCGTGGTGTAGTCGTTCATGAGCCACCCGGCGGTCGCGCGCGAGCGGGCATAACTGCCCCAGCCGGCGAACGTGTACGTGGTGTCGTACTGGTAATCGGTGCCGTCACTGACATGCACGTCGATGTACAGCGCCGGATCGAAGCGCTGCAGCAGCGCGACCACGGCGGCAATCTCGGGCGACTGCAGCCTGGCGTAGTCGCGGTTCAGGTCGAGACCCTGCGCATTGGTGCGCGCTCCCTTGGTGCGCAGCCCGCGCATATTGGGTCGACCGAACGGGCTGGCGTTTTCATGTGCGTCGACATTCAGGATCGGAATGAAGACGATGTCGACCCGGTCGAGCAGATCATCGCGACCGTGAAACGCGATGTCGCGCAGCAGCATCAGGCCCGCATCCTTGCCGTCGATCTCGCCGGCATGGATGCCCGCCTGGATCATGACCACCGGCTTGCCGGCGCCGGGTTTCTTCGCCAGCACGTACACCAGTTCGCGGCCCTGGTAGCTCTTGCCGAACGTGTGCAGCGAGAGCAGATCGGACTTCGCATCCATGGCGCGCAGATAGCCAAGCGTGCGGGCAGCGTCAGGGGAATCCTGAAAATCGGATTTCTCGGCCGGCGTGATCCACGGGTCGTTCGGGGCGGCGACCAGTTGTTCGCTGGCGCCGGTCCATGGCGCGGCGGGCGGCAGCAGTGACGATGCTGCGGTGCTGGCCGATGCCGCAAGCGACATCAGCAGAAAGGGTGTGGAGAAGATCGATGGGAACGTCGGCAACTTGCATCCTTTGACTGGGATGCCAGTGCCTGCACGGCGTCGGCAGGACTGG
This sequence comes from Massilia aurea, assembly GCF_024753205.1. Taxonomy (GTDB): domain Bacteria; phylum Pseudomonadota; class Gammaproteobacteria; order Burkholderiales; family Burkholderiaceae_D; genus Telluria; species Telluria aurea. The sequence continues at coordinate 267,996 of NZ_JANUGZ010000002.1, forward strand.
CTGGTGAGCCCGGCGAACGGAAGCATCGTTTGCGGGCAAACGATAATGATAATGGATTATCAAAAAGGCTGCCCGACGATCCCTGTTGCTGCTGCAGGACTTGCCTTACACCTGCATGTTCATGATGTCCTGATAGGCGGAAATCATCTTGTTGCGTACCTGCACCGTCGCCTGGAACGCGATGCTCGATTTTTGCATCGCCACCATCGTGTCCGACAGGCTGACTGTATCGTCGCCCATCGTGAACCGCTTGCTCAGGGCCTGCGCCTCGGCCGAACGGTCGCTCACGCCCTGCAAGGTACTGTGCAGGGCTTCCGCAAAATCGAGCTTGACCGCGGATTTGCCCCCGATCGCGCTCGCGCCGCCCAGGCCATTGGCCACCTCGGGCGCCGCCGACGCCTTCGTCGCTGCCGCCTTGAGCTGCTCCATCATGGCCTGGATCCGGCTTGTATCAATCCCGCCGATGCCGCCAATACTCATCTTGCCCTCCGCTTGTGTTCGCCTTGCAGAAAACTCTACAAATGCACTCAGGGAAGCAGAATAGCAGCGCAAAAGCGAATTTGACCTGCGAATCAGGCCCGTAAACGCCCGCTATTTCGGGGTTTGAATGTTGCCCGGTGGCTCCATAATGCGTGCTGTCCCCACCCATTTTGACCAGGCCCCTCCACCATGGCAGCAACTGCTGAAAACCTTATCGACACGCCACCAGGCACGCCGGCTCCCGCTACCCCGTCGTTTTTCCAGACGACCATGGGCAAGCGCGTTGCCGTGGGTGGTGGTGTCGCGCTCATTCTGGCGTTGATGATTGCGGTCTGGATGTGGAGCCAGGCGCCGGAGTACCGGATCCTGTTTGCCAACTACAGCGACCGTGATGGCGGCGCCATTACCGCGTCGCTTGACCAGATGGGTGTGCAGTACAAGTTTTCAGAAGGCGGCAACGCGATCCTCGTGCCGGCCGAACAGATCCACGACCTGCGCCTCAAACTCGCGGCCCAGGGCTTGCCGAAAGGCGGCAACGTCGGCTTCGAGCTGATGGAAAACCAGAAGCTGGGCGTGTCGCAGTTTCTGGAACAGGTCAATTACCAGCGCTCGCTCGAAGGCGAGCTGGCGCGTTCGATTCAGTCGCTGGGCTCGGTCGCCGCCGCGCGCGTCCACCTGGCGCTGCCGAAACCGTCCGTCTTCGTGCGCGACCAGCAAAAGCCGACCGCGTCCGTGCTGCTGAACCTGCAGCCGGGCCGCGCGCTCGATCCGGGCCAGGTCAGCGCCATCGTCCACCTGGTCGCTTCGAGCGTGCCGGAACTGACCACAGGTAACGTGACCGTCGTTGACCAGAACGGCGCGCTGCTGTCCGATACCAGCAACAAAGGCGCGGGCGGCAAGTCGCTTGATCCGACCCAGCTCAAGTATGTTGACCAGGTCCAGCAGAACATCATCAAGCAGGTCGAATCGATCATCAAGCCGCTCGTCGGCGAAGGCAATGTGCGCGCCGAAGCCACCGCCGAAGTGGACTTCGCCCAGGTCGATACGGCCGCTGAAATGTACAAGCCGAATTCGCCACCGGAGCCGCAGGCGATCCGCAGCACGCAGAGTTCGGAAGTGGTCGGCGCAGGTGGCGCGGCATCCGGCGTGCCAGGCGCGCTGTCGAACCAGCCGCCAGGCGTGAACACCGCGCCGATCGAGGGCGCACCACCGGCCGAAGGCGCGCAGCCGAGCGCCCCGACCAGCAAGAACTCGACCACGAATTACGAAGTCGACAAGACCATCCGCTACGAGCAGCGCCCGATGGGCGGCATCAAGCGACTGACGGTCGGCGTGGTCGTGAACCACCGCCGCATCGTCGACCCGGCCACCGGCAAGGTCACCGTGCGTCCGCTGGCCGCGGCCGAAGTGGCCCAGATCAACGAGCTGGTCAAGCAGGCGATGGGCTACAACCAGGCGCGCGGCGACACGCTGAACGTGACCAACGCGCCATTCGACGGCGTGGACAAACCGGCCGAGGCAGTGGTAGAACCGACCTGGTGGAGCGATCCGGCGAACTTCCCGCTGTTCAAGGACCTGGCCCGCTATGCCTTCGTGGCTGCCGTGATCGCCTTCCTGTACTTCCGCTTCCTGCGTCCGCTGCTGCGTCCGGCCATCAAGAAGTTCGACGAAGCCACCGCCGTGCCGGAAGAGCCAAAGGAAGAAGAAAAGGACGAGAACGCCGAAGAAGAAGTCGCCGACACGCCAGCCGAAGAAGCGATCAAGGAAGAAGAAAAGATACGTCAAGACATGGGTTACCGCGCCAACCTGAAAATGGCGCAAGAGCTGGCAAACAAGGATCCGCGCATCGTCGCCAACGTGATCAAGGGATGGTTGGGTTCAAATGAGTGATAAAGACAAAGACAATACCAACAAGGCCGCCATTCTGATGCTGGCCCTGGGCGAATCCGAAGCGTCCGAGGTGATGAAGTACCTCGGACCGCGCGAAGTGCTCAAGCTGGGCGCTGCGATGGCGCAGATGAAGGCGGTGCAGCACGAACAGGTGGTCACGGTGCTCGAAGACTTTGTCACCGAGACCAATCTGCATTCGACCGTGGGCCTGGATTCGGACGAGTACATCCGCCAGGTTCTGACCAAGGCGCTGGGCGACGACAAGGCAGCCGTGCTGCTCAACCGGATTCTCGGTGGCAAGGATGCGTCGGGTATCGAGAGCCTGAAGTGGATGGACTCGGTGTCGGTCGCCGAGCTCATCCGCAACGAGCACCCGCAGATCATCGCCACGATCCTGGTCCACCTCGAGCGCGACCAGGCCTGCGAAATTCTGGCAAACTTTACGGAACGGCTGCGCAACGACGTAGTGCTGCGCATCGCCACGCTCGACGGCGTGCAGCCGGCGGCGCTGCGCGAACTGAACGACGTGCTGACCAAGCTGTTGTCGGGCAATGAGCACATCAAGAAGTCGTCGCTGGGCGGTGTGCGTACTGCGGCCGAGATCTTGAACTTCATGAGCGGCGAGCAGGAATCGGCCGTGATGGACAACATCAAGAACTACGACAACGACATGGCGCAGAAGATCATGGACGAGATGTTCGTGTTCGACAATATTATCGATATCGACGATCGTGGTATCCAGTTGCTGCTGCGTGAAGTACAGTCGGACATGCTGATCATTGCGCTCAAGGGCGCCTCGCAGGATCTGCGCGAGAAGGTGTTCAAGAATATGTCGCAGCGTGCCAGCGAAATGATGCGCGAAGACCTGGAGTCGAAAGGTCCGGTGCGCTTGTCTGAAGTGGAATCCCAGCAGAAGCAGATTCTGCAGATCGTGCGGCGGCTGTCCGATGAAGGCCAGATCGTTCTGGGTGGTAAAGGAGAGGATTCGTTCGTCTGATGGCAATTTCAAAAGAACAGCAGAGCGCCTACCAGCGCTGGGAGATGGCCTCGTTTGGCGACGAGCGCCCCAGCACGCTTGCCCGGCGCGCTGCTGAGCAGCCATCGGCGCCCACAGCGCCGGCGGGCGTATCGCTGAACAGCCTCGGCCTCGGCCTGCCGCCGAACGTCATGCTGCCCAGCGTCGAAGAACTCGAAGCGATGCGCGAGGCGGCGCGCCAGGAAGGCTTCGCGCAGGGCCTGGACGAAGGCCGCGAGCAGGGCCGCGCCGACGGCCACGCCCAAGGCCGCGCCGAAGGGCATGCCGAAGGTTTTGCTGCCGGCAGCGCCGAGGGCGAGCAAGCCGCCAGGCAAGAACTTGAGCAATTGCGCACGGTCGCCGCCAGCTTTGGCGACGCCGTATCGCAGGCCGACGAAACAATCGCCAAGGATGTGCTCGACCTGGCGCTGCGCCTGGCGCGCGGCATGGTGCGCACCGGCCTGGACGTGCGGCCCGAGCTCATCATGTCGGTGGTGCGCGATGCCATCAACCAGCTGCCGATCCTGCAGCAGCCCGCCCTTCTCATGCTCAATCCGCAGGACGCCGAACTGGTACGCCATGGCATGGCCGAAGAACTGGCCACTGGCGGCTGGCGCATCATCGAGAATGCCGCGATCGCGCGCGGCGGCTGCCGGGTGGAGACGGCCAGCAACCAGATCGATGCCCAGGTCGAGGCCCGCTGGCAACGCCTGACCCATGCACTGGCCGCCAACGTCGACTGGCTGAGCCCGTAACATGGACGACCACACCACCCTGCAACCGCCCCAGGCATCCTCGCACGACCGTCACACGGCGCGCTGGAAAGCGTATATCCGCGATTGCGACACGCTCGTCAGCTTTGCCGAGCCGCTGCAGATTTCTGGGCGCGTCACGCGCGTGGCGGGCCTGGTCATGGAATGCGTTGGCCTGCGCCTGGCCGTGGGCGCGGCCTGCACGATCCCCACTGCCAGCGGCCAGATCGAGGCTGAAGTGGTCGGGTTCGAGGGCGAGCGCCTGTTTTTGATGCCGCAAAGCGACACCGAGGGCGTCGTGCCCGGCTCGCGCGTATTCCCCGTCGAAAGCGTGCTGCCGCCACCGGGCAGCGTGCCGCACGGGCGGCGCCGGCCACAAGACCGCGCGCGCCACCTGCCGGTGGGCATCCAGCTGCTGGGCCGTGTCGTCGATGGCGCCGGCCGGCCGCTCGATGGCCTGGGGCCGCTCGGCACGTCCGACATGGCGCCGCTGAATGCCCGCCCCGTGAATCCGCTCGACCGCGCGCCGATCAAGGACACGCTCGACGTGGGCGTGCGCGCCATCAATTCAATGCTGACGGTCGGCCGCGGCCAGCGCCTGGGCCTGTTTGCCGGTACCGGCGTCGGTAAATCGGTCCTGCTCGGCATGATCGCGCGCTACACCGAGGCCGAGATCATCGTCGTCGGCCTGATCGGCGAACGGGGCCGCGAAGTCAAGGAATTCATCGACCAGATCCTGGGCCCGGAAGGCCGCGCACGCTCGGCCGTGGTCGCTGCGCCGGCCGACTCGCCGCCACTGCTGCGCCTGCAAGGCGCCGCCTACGCCACCGCCATTGCCGAGTACTTCCGCGACCAGGGCAAGAACGTCATGCTGATCATGGATTCGCTGACCCGTTACGCGATGGCGCAGCGCGAAATCGCGCTGGCCATTGGCGAACCGCCCGCGACCAAAGGCTATCCGCCATCCGTGTTCGCCAAGCTGCCGGTGCTGGTCGAACGGGCCGGCAACGGCCTCGAAGGCGGCGGCTCGATCACGGCGTTTTACACCGTGCTGTCCGAGGGTGACGACCAGCAGGATCCGATCGCCGATGCGGCGCGGGGTATTCTCGACGGCCACATCGTGCTCAACCGCCACCTGGCCGAAGCGGGCCACTATCCCGCAATCGACATCGAACAATCGATTTCGCGCGCCATGCACTCGATCACGACGCACGAGCACCAGCTGGCGGCGCGCAAGCTCAAGCAGCTGTACTCGCGCTACCAGCGCTCGCGCGACTTGATCAGTGTGGGCGCGTACGCCGCCGGCAGCGATCCGGTGCTCGACATGGCGATTGCCAAGAACACCGAGATCGAGGAATTCCTGTGCCAGGAAATCCACGACAACGCGTCGCTTCCCGAGAGCTTGGGGCGATTGACCACGTTATTCTAGTGATTGCGGGCAACGTCATGACGGTAGAATGTAATTCACCATGGCACAAGCTTCCGCTCTCGAAACACTGATCGACCTGGCGCAACGCGATTCCGACGCGGCCGCCAAGCGGCTCGGTGCGGCCCTGAAACTGGTCGAGGATGCCGAGCAGAAGCTGGCCATGCTGGTCGGTTACCGCGACGAATACGCGCGCAAGCTCGACACCGCCCAGATGGACGGCATCACCCCTTTCGCGTACCACAACTTCGTTGCCTTCATCGGCAAGCTGGACCACGCATTGAGTGGCCAGCGCGAGGTGCTCAAACACGCACAGAACAAGGCGACGTTCGAGCGCACGACCTGGCAGGAAAGCGAGCGCAAGCGCCTGTCCTACCGCACGCTGAACGAACGTGCGGCAAGCGAAGCACTCAAGGTCGAGAACAAGCGCGACCAGAAGCAGATGGATGACCACGCAGCCCGTGGCGCCCGTTACAAACAACGCTGAACCAACGTCGATAGTCGAGTCCACCATGACGATGCAGACCAATACCCTCCCGTTCCAGATCACCGGCGCCAACGCCACGACGCAGCGCCCGGCCACGCCCGATCGCCTGGCCGACGCAGCGCGGAGCAGCGGCACTGGCGGATTCAGCGCCACGCTGAACCGTGAAATGGCCACGCGCCAGCCCGTGGCGCCGCCGCAGCCGGCTGCGCAACCGAAACCGGCACAAGGCCAAAAACCGGCGGCCCCCGACAAACCTGCCAACCGCGATCCGGTACGCGACGGCCCGACCCGCTCGACCATCCGCCCGCCGATGCACGACGGCGACGCCAAGTCCACGCAAGCGGCCAGCAGCAGCACGGCGGACGCGGCCAGCGACGCCGATGACGCGGCCGCAGCAGAAGCGGCCGCAGCCGCGGCGGCAGCCACCACGCCGGTGACGGACATGCTGGCCTTCATGGCCAGCTTGAGCCAGCCGGCCAGCAACGCCACCACCGTCAGCACCGACGCCGCCGCAGCCGGCGCCGCCACCGAAAGCGATGCCCAACTGACCGCGCTCGAAACGGCGCTCGACAATATGAAAGGCATGGCTACCGGCGCCACCGACGATACGGACGCCGCCAGCGGCAAGGGCCAGGCGCTGGCCAGCGGCGTGCAGCAGACGAGCACCGACCTGCGCACCACGCAGGCCGCGGGCGCCGCGCTGCCGCAGGGCGAGCAGGACGTCGGCCAGTTCCAGGCCCAGTTGCGCGAAACCCAGCAACAGCAACTGCCGGTGGCCGAAGAAGCCCCGGCTCCGCTGGCCGCGCTGCAGGCCCAGGCGGCCAAGCTCGATGCCACGGGCAATCCGGCCATGCCGGGCGACCGCATCCCGGCGCGCCTGGGCACCCAGGCCTGGGACAACCAGGTCAGCCAGCGCATCGTGTACATGGTCGGCAAGGAACAAGCAGCTACGCTGACGCTGAATCCGCCTGACCTGGGCCCGGTGCAGATCGTGCTGAACGTGACCAACGACCAGGCCACCGTCGCCTTCTCGTCCGACCAGCTCGATGTGCGCCAGGCGCTTGAAAACGCCCTGCCCCGCCTGCGCGAAATGATGAGCGAAAGCGGCATTGCGCTGGGCAATGCCACGGTCGACGCCAACGTGCCCGACGGGCGCCAGCAACAGCAGGACAGTGAGCGCCGGGCGCAGGGCGGCCAGCGCGGCGCCGGTGGCCTGACGGGCGATGGCCAGGATGCCGCGCCGGCCGTGAACGAGGTCGCGCCGCGCACGCGCACCGTCTCGCTCGGTGACCGTGGCATGGTCGATCTGTTTGCCTGATGCCGCATTGGCGTCCCGGGGGCGGCCGCACGGCCGCCCTTTTCTATTCTGTCATCGCGCCCCAGCAACAATCACACGGATTACCACGGCTTCTCCCCTCTATTCGGGGCTTGCCGGGACGCATCTTTCCACGACAATGCCATAATGACGAACCCTCACCAACCAGCGGCAAAGACACATCTTGAAAGCGAATCCGAAAATGAAAGCTGATCCGAAAGCGGACACCGCAGCGGCACCTTCCGGCTCGAAGAAAAAGCTGATCATCATGATCCTCGCCGCCGTGCTGGTGCTGGGCGCAGGCGCGGGTGCCGGCTGGTACTTCACGCAGGGGTCAGCGGCCCATGGCGAAGACGAAGACGCGCCGGCCAAAGAACACAAGAAAAAGAAAAAGAAGAACCCGGACGCGAAAGCCGAGTACGTGCCGATCGAATCGTTCACCGTGAACTTGCAGCCGGAAAACGGCGAGCAGTATTTGCAAGTACAGTTCACGCTGCAAGTGGCGGGCGCCGAGCAGGCCACGCTGGTGAAGGACAATATGGCGATCGTGCGCAACCGCATGCTGCTGCTGTTGTCGAGCAAAAAAGCATCCGAGATCAGCACCGTCGAGGGCAAGCAGCAGCTCGCCACCGAGATCCAGAAAGCAATTACCGAACCCTTCGAGAAAGATGGCGACGAACAGGAAGTGTCCGACGTATTATTCACCTCGTTCATCATCCAGTAAATCCAGACAAACATGGCCGATAATTTCCTCTCCCAGGAAGAAGTCGATGCCCTCTTAAAAGGGGTCAACGGCGATCAGGACGACATCTCGGCGCCTGAAGACACCTCGGGGGTCCGCACCTATAACCTGGCAACGCAGGAGCGCATCGTGCGCGGCCGCATGCCGACGCTCGAGATCATCAACGAGCGCTTCGCCAGGTATTTGCGGATTGGGTTGTTCAACTTCCTGCGCCGCAGCGCCGAAGTGTCGGTCGGCTCGGTGCGGGTGTCAAAATACAGCGAGTTCATCCGCAACCTCGTGGTCCCGACCAACCTGAACCTGGTGCACATGAAGCCGCTGCGCGGCACGGCGCTGATGGTGCTCGATCCGGGTCTCGTGTTCCTGCTGGTGGACAACCTGTTCGGCGGCGACGGACGCTTCCACACCCGCGTCGAGGGCCGCGACTTTACCCAGACCGAGCAGCGCATTATCATGCGCATCCTCGACATCATCTTCGAGGCGTATGCCAAGTCGTGGGAGCCGGTGTTCCCGGTCGAGTTCGAGTTCATCCGTTCCGAGATGAACACGCAGTTCGCCAATATCGCGACCCCGAACGAGGTCGTGGTGTCATGCACCTTCACGGTTGAGCTGGGCTCGGTGTCGGGCCAGATCCACTTCTGCATGCCGTATTCGATGATCGAACCGATCCGCGACGCGCTGACTTCGAGCCTGCAGGGCGAAGCGCTCGAAGTCGACAAACGCTGGGTGCGCCTGATGACGCAGCAGATCCAGGTCGCCGAAGTCGAGCTGGTGGCGGTGCTGGGGCATGGCAAGGCCAACTTCGACGAAATCCTCAACATGAAAATCGGCGACGTGATCCCGATCGTGGTGCCCGAGATGGTGCAGGCAACCGTCGATGGCGTACCCGTGATGGACTGCAGCTACGGCGTCTTCAGCGGGCAATATGCGCTGAAGGTCGAGAAGCTGCTCGCCAATAGCGACACATTCAACAAGTAATCGGTATATTGGCGAGGCGCGCAGCGCCCGCCGCACAGGAGAACACCATGTCCGACAATCAGGAAGACCAGGAACACATCGACGACGATTGGGGCGCCGCCATTGCCGAGCAGGCCGCTGCCGAAGCGGCAGCACTCGAACGCCAGGCATCCCCCCTGGCAGCCCCGCCAGTGGCCGCGGCAGCCGTGTTCAAGGATTTTTCAAACAAGGGCGCGCGCAACGAAACGCCGAACGATATCGATTTCATCCTCGATATCCCGGTCCAGCTGACGGTGGAACTGGGCCGCACCAAGATCGCCATCAAGAACCTGCTGCAACTGGCGCAGGGTTCGGTGGTCGAGCTCGACGGCCTGGCGGGTGAACCGATGGACGTGCTGGTCAATGGCTGCCTGATCGCCCAGGGCGAGGTGGTGGTCGTGAACGACAAGTTCGGCATCCGGCTTACCGACATCATCACGCCATCAGAGCGGATTCGCAAACTCAATAAATGACCGCACGCCGCGCCGCCGCCAGCTATTTTTCGACCATTGCGGCGCTGCTGCTGGCCGCGCCGCTCGCGCTGGCGCAGCAGGCAGCGCCAGCCACGGACACCACCACAAGCCGGCCGGCCCTACCTGCCAGCGACACCACCACCGGCCGGCCGGCCGCACCGGCTGTGCCGGCGCCGGCCACCGTGCCCACGCCTGCCACGCCGCCGGTTGCCGCGCTGCCGGGCGATGCTGACGTCGTCGCCGTTCCTGTCCAGCCCGCAGTCCCTGCCACCACGACCGTGACGACGGCGCCGTCCACGACGACCACCGCCCCGGCCATCACGCCGATGCGCCCGCCGCCGCAAGTCGCGCTGCCGGCCTCCAGCGGCTCCGGTGCGGCCGGCCTGCTGCAAACCATTTTCGCGCTGCTGCTGGTGCTGGGCCTGTTGATCGGCCTGGCCTGGCTGCTCAAGCGCTATGGCCCCAAGCCGGGCGGCGGCCTGGCCAACCTGCGCGTGGTCGGTGCGCTCAATATCGGCGGACGCGAACGCATCATGGTGGTGGAAGTGGGCGATCAGTGGATCGTCGTCGGCGCCGCCCCGGGCCGCGTGAACGCGCTGCACACGATGCCGCGCCAGGACGTCGATCTGGGCGCAGGCACGGGCGCCGCACAAGGCGGCATCCCGGCCACGCGCTTTGCCGACTGGCTCAAGAACACGATGGACAAACGCAATGCGTCATAAACACCTGTGGCTGGCCGCTGGCCTGGCCCTGCTGCCGCTGATCGCGGCGGCCCAGCCCGGCATCCCGGCGTTCCAGAGCAGCCCGGCAGCCAACGGCGGCACCGCGTATTCGCTGCCGGTCCAGACGCTGCTGCTGCTGACCTCGCTCACCTTTTTACCGGCTGCGCTCCTGATGATGACGAGCTTCACGCGCATCATCATCGTGCTCTCGCTCCTGCGCCAGGCGCTTGGTACCCAGACGGCGCCGCCGAACCAGGTGATGGTCGGGCTGGCGTTGTTTTTGACCTTTTTCGTGATGGGCCCGACGTTCGATCGCATCTACAGCGAAGCGTATCTGCCGCTGCAGAACAACCAGATCCAGATGACCGAGGCCATGAACAGGGGCGCTGTGCCGCTCAAGGAATTCATGATCAAGCAGACGCGCGAATCCGACCTGGCGCTGTTCGTCAAGATTTCGCGCTCGCCGGCGCTGCAGGGGCCCGAAGACATTCCGCTGCGGGTCCTGATTCCCGCATTCGTCACGAGTGAACTCAAGACGGCGTTCCAGATCGGCTTTGCGATCTTCATCCCGTTTTTGATCATCGACATGGTGGTCGCGTCGGTTTTGATGGCGATGGGCATGATGATGATGTCGCCGGCGGTCATCGCGCTGCCGTTCAAGCTGATGCTGTTCGTGCTGGTCGATGGCTGGCAACTTCTGCTGGGCTCGCTGTCCCAGAGCTTCTACTAGAGGACGCCGCGCGATGACTCCCGAGAGCGTGATGACAATGGGCCGCACGGCCATGGAAGTGACCCTGATGGTGTCGGCCCCACTGCTGCTGGTGGCGCTGATCGTCGGCCTGATCATCAGTATCTTTCAGGCCGCGACCCAGATCAACGAGGCCACGCTGTCGTTCATTCCGAAACTGGTCGGCGTGTTCGTCACCCTGGTGGTGGCCGGGCCGTGGATGCTGTCGGTGATGCTGGACTACATGCGCCAGGTATTCACGGGTATTCCCGGCCTGATCGGCTAAGGCCCGCGTGCGCACGCCCGGAGGCGCCCGATGCTGACGCTGACCTCGGCGGAAATGAATGCCTGGATCGCCGGCCTGCTGTGGCCGCTGTCGCGCATTCTTGGCCTGATCGCCGCCGCCCCGCTGTTTGGCAATGCCGGCGTGCCGGTGCGCGCCAAGGTCTCGCTCGGCATCCTGCTGGCAATCGTCATCGCGCCCCTCGTGCCGGCCGTGCCGGCGGCCGACCCGACCTCGTGGGCGGGCCTGCTCATCCTGACCAAGGAAATGATCATCGGGCTGGCGATGGGCTTTGCCATGCGCATCGTATTCGCCGCCATCGAGTACGCCGGCGAAGTGTCGAGCCAGACGATGGGCCTGGGTTTCGCGATGTTCTTCGATCCCAGCACGCGCGGGCGCTCGTCGGCCATCAGCCAGTTCATGGCGCTGGTCGCGACAATGGCGTTTCTGGCCGTGAACGGCCACCTGGTCCTGCTCGAAGCGCTGGCCGAAAGCTTCATCACGATGCCCATCACCGACACCCCGTTTTCATCGAACACCGCACTGGAACTGGTGCGCTGGGGCGGCCGCATCTTCTCGGCCGGGCTGCAGATCGCCATGCCGATCATCGCCGCGCTCTTGATCACGCAGGTTGCCCTCGGTATTCTGACGCGCGCCGCGCCGCAGCTGAACATCTTCGGCATCGGCTTTCCGATCACGCTGGGCGTGGGCTTTTTGACGCTGAGCCTGGTGCTGCCCTACCTCGGCGCGCCGATCGTCAACCTGTTCAACCAGGGTATCGAAGTGAGCAGATCCTTGCCGCGCGCCAGCAATCCGCAACCGGGGACGGCGGGTGCGCAGCCGGCGGCCAGGCCAGTGGTGCCGGCGCCGGGGTAATGGCGGCCAGCGGGCTGCGTTACAATGAGAATCATTCTCATCCTTTGTCAAGCGCATGGCCACTCCTGCTGCCGTTCCCACCTCCTTCCCACGCCGCCGCATCCTCGGCGCCGCTGCTGCACTGACCGCCCTGGGCACCCCACTGGCCCGCGCCACGGCTGCGTGGCAACCCGCCACACTGCACCAGGCCCGGCAACTCGACATCACCTCGCCCATCACGGGCCAGACCTACCGCATCTTCGTCAGCATGCCGACCACCCCGCCGCCATCTGCTGGCTACCCGGTCATCTACGCACTGGATGGCAACGCGACCTTCCCGACGCTGGCGGTGATGGCGCGCACGATTCTGCCACGGGGCGCTGCGCTGCCCGTCGTCGTCGGCATCGGCTATCCAGGTGAGTTCGATTACGGGATGGCGCGCGGTCGCGATTACACGCCGCCTTCGGGCGCGGACGGCCCGGCGAAAGAAGGTGGCGCCGACCTGTTCCTCGACTTTATCGAACGCGAACTCAAGCCGCTGATCGGGACGCTGGCGCCGCTCGATCCGGCGCGCCAGGCGCTGTATGGCCATTCATACGGCGGCCTGTGTGCACTCCACGCGTTGTTCACCCGCCCGGCGATGTTCCAGACCTGGCTGGCCGCCAGCCCATCGATCTGGTATCGCGAGCGGGTGGTACTGGATGGTATCGACGGCTTCAAGCGGCGCGTCGCCGCCCTGACTGCGAAGCCGTCCCTGATGCTGGCCGTGGGCGAGCTGGAACAACCGTCCACCGCGAACGGCCCGCTGCAGGGCCGTGACGCCATCGCCGCCGCGCGCCGCATGGTGGACAACGCGCGTGAACTGGGCGATCGGCTGCAAAAGACGGGCATCCTGGCGCGCATGCAATTCAATCTGCTGGCACACGAGGATCACGGTTCGGCAACCTTCCCGGCCATGGCGCGCGGCCTCGGGTTTTTTCTCACCTGACGTAAAACATAAAAAAATACCAATTAAATGTGCAGTAGTGAGACTTAGCCAACCAACAATAGTGCCAGGACCCTGCTAGCCTGACGATCCCGGTGCCTCGCTGCGCCAGCCGCTGACCCATTCATGGGCACGAACGACAATGACCCTTTCCAGACCTCTCAAAATTACCGGCTGGATCTTGCTGGCCATCACCGTGGCAGTGATCCTGTTCCTCATGCTGTTCGACTGGAACATGCTGCGTCCTTACATCAACCGCAAGGTGTCGGAAACGACCGGGCGTGAATTCGCCATCCGCGGTGATCTGGACGTCAAGTTCCAGCGTGATCGCAACGGCGAAACGGGCTGGCGGCGCTTCGTGCCGCAGCCGCACATCACCGCCGACAACGTCTACATGAGCAACCCCGCCTGGAGCACGGTCGGCAAGCAGATGGCCGCCGCCCAGCGCGTCGAGGCCGGCGTGCGCATCCTGCCGCTGCTCACTAAAGATGTCGTGATCACCGATCTGCGCCTGGCCAATCCGGACATCGCCGTCCAGCGCCGCGCCGATGGCAGCAATTCCTGGACCTTCAAGGACAACGGCCCCTCCGAATGGAAAGTCGATCTGCAGCGCCTTGCCTTCGACCGCGCGAAGGTCCGCTACGTTGACGAGCCCGTTGGCCTTGATTTGCGCGCCACGGCCGATTCGATCAAGGGCGGCGAAGCCGCTTCCACGGCGGCAGGCGTGCCGCCGTATGGCCTGGCATTCACGCTGGCCGGCACCTACAACAAGGCGAAGATCACCGGTGGCGGCAAGGCCGGCGCGGTGCTCTCGCTCACCGGCGACAACACCAGCTTCCCGATCGAAGCGGAAGCCACGGCCGGCGAAAACAAGCTCGGCCTGCGCGGCATCATCCGCGATCCGCGTTCGCTGTCGGGCTTTGCCCTGAAAATGCAACTGGCCGGCGCCAGCATGGCCGACCTGTACGGGCTGACCGGCGTGCTGCTGCCGGAAACGCCGCCGTATGCCACCAAGGGCACCTTGCTGGGCAAGAAGGACGGCGACTTCTGGACCTTTACCTATAAAGACTTCACCGGCAAAGTCGGCGCCAGCGATATCGCCGGCACGCTTGCCTATGCCCAGCGCAAGCCGCGGCCGCTGCTGACGGGCGCGCTGACGTCGCAGCAACTGCGTCTGGCCGACCTGGGTCCGACCGTGGGCGCCGATACGGGCGAAGGCACCAAGGCGGCGGGCAAGGTCACGGCGCCGGCGCCGGGCAAGGCCCTGCCGGCCGACCAGTTCAACACGGCCAAGTGGGGCGCGCTCGATGCCGAGGTCAAGTTCACCGGCAAACAGATCCTGCGCACCGCCAACATTCCACTGCGCGACATCGAAACCACGATCCGCATGAAGGACAAGGTCCTGACGCTGACCCCGCTGAGTTTTGCGCTGGCGGGCGGACGCATCACGTCGAACATCCGGCTCGACGGTCGCGAAAAAGTACTCGATGCATCGGCCCGGATGGCAGCGCGCGGCGTGAAGATCCGTGAACTGTTCCCCAAGCTGCAATCGATGCAGGCGACCTTTGGTGAAATCAATGGCGATGGCGCACTGGTCGGCAAGGGCAATACCGTGGCCGCCATGCTGGGCACGTCGCAGGGCGAGATCAATGCCGTGGTTACCGAAGGCACGGTCAGCCAGTTCGTCCTTGAACTGGCGGGACTGAACGTGGCCAACGCCGTCTATGTGAAAATTTTTGGTGACAAGCAAACCATGCTCAATTGCGTGGCGGCGACTACCACGGTGCGCAACGGCCGCGCGAACATCGATCGTTTCGTGCTCGACAGTGAAGATGCCGTGGTAAACGCGACCGGCTATGTGGACCTGGCGAGCGAGAAGCTCGACGTAGACGTGCGGCCGAAAACGAAAGGTGCGCGCATCCTGTCGCTGCGCACGCCGCTGTATGCGCGCGGCACGTTCAAGGATCCGAAGGTGGGTCCGCATGCCGGGCCGCTGGCGCTCAAGGCCGGCGCGGCCGTGGCGCTGGCAGCGATCAATCCGCTGGCCGCCCTGCTCCCGTTGATCAACGTCGACAAGGCGCCCGATACGAACTGCGGCGCCGAGATCAGCGCCGCGAAAGAACCACCAAAGGTGAACGGTAAGGTCGCGCCGAAGATCAAAGGTAGTTGAACAGCGACAGGCCCGACATCGTCTTGAACGACATCTGCGCCGCCTGCAGCGTCATTTGCTGCTGCGAGAAGTCCGAGATGGCCTTGACGGTGTCGAGGCCCACCAGGTCGTCGAGCGTGGCAGCGTACTGGATATCCAGGTCGTCGCCAGTGCTGTCGAGGTAATCGAGCTCTTTCATGTGCGCGCCGACCGATGACTGCACCGTCAGCACGTTGTCGTGCGCATTCTTCAGATTGTCGAGCGCGGTGTTCAGGCCATTGCTCAACGCCGCCTTGCCGGCCGAGCCTTCGCCCGGCAGGCGCAGCGTGGCGATCAGGTCGGTAACGGTGGTGAACACCGACTGCTTCTGGCTTGGCTCGACGCTGAACGTGTCGCCATTGGCCGGCGCACCCTTGATGTCGAAGGCCATGCCGCCAAAGGTGATCTGCTTGCCGGCTTCATAGGCATTGCCGCTGCTGACCACGGCCTTCGGATTGCTGCTCGTGTTGTAGACCGAATACGTGGTCACGGGCGGCGTGTCGGTGCTGACGGCAAATTCGATCCCGTACTTGGTGCTGTTGAATGCCTGGCGGTCCACGACCGAGCCGGACGAGATCAGCGCCGCGCCCTTGTTGGCGCTGCCGGCCTGGGTCTGGAACGTGCCGTTGCCGGTCGGAATAGCCTCGAAAATGGCGCTGCCCGATGCCGACAGCGGCAATTTGCGCGAATCGCTCACCTGCAACTGGCGCACGCCCTGGTCGCCCTGGTAGGCGGCGCCGGTCGGGGTACTGGTGAACGGCTGGGTCGTGGTCATGTAACCCGAAAACAGGTAGCCGCCCGAGCCGTCGGCGGTATTGGCGATGCCCAGCAGGTCGGCCAGGCGACCTTCGAGTTCGGTGGCCAGCTTTTCGCGGTCGCTCTGCACCATTGACGCGTTACCGCCCGTGACGGCCAGCGTCTGGATGTCCTGCAGCAGATCGCCCGTGTTCTGCAGCGTCGACTCCACCTGCGCCAGCGACGACTTCGCGCTGTTGCGGTTGGTGGCGAACTGGGCATTGATTTCCTGCGACTGGCTCACTTCGAGCGCGCGCGCCGAGGCGACCGGATCGTCGGCAGCAGTCAACAGGCGGCGGTCGGTCGACAGCTGCATCTGCGTGCGCGCAAGCGCGCCTTGCAGCGTATTGATCTGGCTGGTCGAGTTGGCATACAGGTTCGCGGTACTGATACGCATGGTTTTCTTTCGCTACGTTAGCGGCTGATCGACAGCAGCGTGTCGAAGATGGTGCCGGCGATCTGCATGACCTTGCTCGACGCCTGATAGGCCTGCTGATATTTGATGAGATTGGCAGCTTCTTCATCGAGATTCACGCCCGACACATCGGCCTGGGCGCCCTCTGCCTGTGCCAGCAAGGCATTGCCGGCCTGCGCATTGACCTGCACTTCGCGCGTCTTGTTGCCCACCTGGCTGACCATCTGCGCATACGACGACGTCAGCGTGGCCGTGCCGTTGTTGAAGATGTTTTTGGTCTGCAGTTCGCCCAGCGCGGCGATGTTGCGGGTGTCGCCCACACCGCTGTTGTTGGCCGCGATCGTGAACTTGTCGCCGTTGCCCGGCTTGCCGGTCATCGTGACGCTCACACCGCTGAAGCTGTAGGTCGAGCCGTTGTCGAATTTGACGTTGGCGGCATTGACCTGGCTCGACTCGCCCTTGCTGTTGACCACGGTGACCATGCCGGCGGGGAAGCCGGTCAGGTTGCCGCTGGTTTCATCGAAGGCGAGCGTGACCGGCAGCGTCGGCGGCCCGGTCAGGAAATCCTTGCCGACCTTGCCTTCGCTGATCTTGGCAGTGCCGGTATTGGTCAGCGGCATGCTGGTCAGAACCGGGGCCGCGGCGGCGATCTGCGAGACATCATTGGCCAGCACCTTGAAGTTGGCAGCGCCGTCGATGGTCGGGCGCACCAGGAAGGTGTCCTTGTTGCGCGCATTGTTCTTGAAGTTGAACTCGACGCCGTCGACTTCAAACGTGGCCACGCCGTTGGCGCCCGGCGTGACGGTACCCACTTCGGCGTTGTCGGACTGGCGCACGACCTTGTAGTTGGTGCCGTTGAACGTGACTTCGTAGTCGCTGTCCTTGAGCTTGCCCGGATCGGTCACCTTCGCGCTCAGCTCGGCGGCCGGATTGGTGCTGGTGCCCTTGGCGTTGTTGATGCTGGCGCCCACGAAAGCCGGCGCCACGTTGAAGAACGGCTGCCCCTTGTTGCCGTTCTGGTCCAGGCCAAGCTGGTGCTGTGCGTTGAATTCAAAGGCCATGCCAATGGCGATCTTGCCGAGCGAACTCTGGGCCGCATCGAGCGTTTCGGTACGAAACTCGAGCAGGCCGCCCAGCTTGCCGCCAGAGAGCGCGCCATCGGGCAGCACCGCCACTTTCGAGCCCACCTGGTAACCCACTTCCATGCGGGTCAGGTCGGTTGGCGACGCCATCGCCGCCAGCTGGAACGAGTCGTTGCCCACCACCAGCGGCTGGCCGTTGCCGATGGAAATCGTCAGGCTGCTGTTGTCGCCCGGCGTGACGGTGGCCTTGACGAACTTGTTCAGTTCGAGCACCACCTGGTCGCGCTGGTCGAGCAGGTCGTTCGGCGGGCGCGTGGCCGACGAAGCGAAATTGGAAATCTGCTCGTTGAGCTTGGCGATCTGCGTGCCGTAAGTGTTGATCGCGGTGACGCTCGCTTCGATTTCGCCATTCACGCCGGTGCGAATCTCGCCCAGGCGCGAATCGAGGTCCTGCAGGCGCGTGGCAAGCGTTTCGGCACTCGAGAGCATCGCCTGGCGTGACGGCACCGACGCGCGGTTGGCGGCCATGTCCTGCACGCCCTTGAAGAAGCCCTGCATTGCCGGCGACAGGCCCGACGTGGTGTCGGCCAGCAGGTTGTCGATCTGCTTGATCTGCCCGTAGTACGACTCCAGGCCGCTGGTGCTGGCCTGAGCGTTACGCACCTGCGTGTTCAGGAAATTGTCGCTGTAGCGCTTGATCTGCGCGATCTCGGTCCCGGTGCCCAAAAAACCGACACCCGTATCGAGCGCGGCCGACGTGGCCTGGACCACGGTCTGGCGCGAGAAACCCGCCACGTTCGCGTTGGCGATGTTGTGGCCGGTCGTAGCAAGGGCTGCCTGTGCTGCATACAACCCTGTCTTACCGATGGCGAGGAGGCTACCTGACATAATTTTTTTCTCTCTGTGACAGTACAGTCAACGGCAGGTTTTCAGAAAACTTGACGGTTGGCCGACATAAGAATGGCGTCAACGGGCGCATATGCGCGTGTGTACATTACGCCAGCGAGTTCTTGATCAGGCGGGTCAGCTTGGCCGCGTAGTTCGGATCGGTTGCATAGCCGGCGCGCTGCAGGCCCTGGGCAAAGGTGGCCGCGTCGCTGCTGCCGATGACTTTTTCGTAACGCGGATTCTTCGCGATCATGTTCGCGTAATCGCGGAACGAATCGGCCGGGCTGTCGTAGGCGCGGAATTTCTCGACCTTCGTCTGCGGCTTGCCGTTCACGTATTCGGTGGTGACGGCGGTGGCGACCTTGCCTTGCCAGCCCGGGCCGGCCTTGATGCCGAACAGGTTGTTGCTGTTGCTGCCATCGGCGTTCTTGATCATGCGTTTGCCCCAGCCGGTCTCGAGCGCGGCCTGACCCAGCATGAACTTGGCCGGCACGCCAGTGGTCTGCTCGGCCGCGTGGGCGTGCTCGTGCAGTTTTTCCTGGAATGCGCGCACGTGCGGCGCCTGGATGCGGCCCGTCTCGGTCGTTGCCGGCAGCGGTGGCGCCTTGCTGGTGGCAGTGCCGGATACCGCACTTGCTGCAGCGCCAGCATCCAGCGCCGCGCCATTGCCATACATGGCCGCGGCGTTGTTCAGCGATGGCGTCAGGCGGCCTGCGCCAGCGGCGGCATCGCCACCCATGCCATCGGCGCCAATGGCCAGCGCCTGCTGCCCGATCTGGTTCGCGCTCAGCTGGCGCACCAGCACATCGGCCAGGCCGACACCGCGCTTGGCCAGGTTCTGGCTGGTCTGCTGGTCGAGCATCGTCGTGAAGGTCTTGGTCTGCTGGTTGTCCAGCATGCCTTCCTGCGGCGTCGCGTCGCGCATGCTCTTCATCATCATGTTGATGAACATCGCCTCGAACTGGGTCGCCGCTTCTTTCATGGCGGCCGGCGTGCCGGCTTTCGCGCTGTTCTTCAGTCCGTTGAGGCTGTTGGTGTCGAGCGCGAGCTTGCTGGTCTGGTCAAGGTTGGGCGAGGCGATCATGGCGTGTCTCTTGAATTAGATGATTTCGAGCTCGGCGCGCAGCGAACCGGCGGCCTTGAGCGCTTGCAGGATGGCCAGCAAGTCTTGCGGTGTGGTGCCGATCGAGTTCATCGCCTTGACCACTTCGGCCAGCGACGCCCCGCCCTTCACGTTGATCATCTGGCCGGGTTCTTTCTTGATCTCGACTGACTGGTTCTGCGTGACGACGGTCTGGCCGCCGGCCAGTGCGTTCGGCTGGCTCACCTGCGTATCCGAGCCGATGGTGATCGACAGGTTACCGTGCGAAATCGCGCAGTTGTCGAGCATCACGGCGCGGTTCATCACGACCGACCCGGTGCGGGCGTTCATGATCACCTTGGCCGAGGCCAGCGGCTGCGTGACGTCGATCTGTTCCAGCATGCCCAGGAACGCCACACGCTGGTCGCTCGACGACGGTGTGCGCACGCGCACCACACGACCGTCCAGGGCCGTGGCGATGCCGGGCCCGAACTGGTCGTTGACGGCGTCGACGACGCGCGCGGCGGTCGCGAAATCGGTCTCTTTCAGTTCCAGGCGAATCTGGTTGTTCTCGCCCAGGTTCGATGCAACGGCGCGCTCGACCGTGGCGCCGGCCGAGATACGGCCGACGGCCAGGTGATTGACCTGCACCTGCGCGCCGCCGCCCTGCGCCTGGACGCCCACGCCACCGACCACCAGGTTGCCCTGGGCCATGGCGTAGACCTGGCCATCGGCGCCATGCAGCGGCGCCATCAACAGCGTGCCGCCGCGCAGGCTCTTGGCGTTACCGATCGACGACACGGTGATGTCGAGCGTCTGGCCCGGCTGGGCAAACGCCGGCAGCGAGGTCGTGACCATCACGGCCGCCACGTTCTTCAGTTGCAGCTGGGTGCCGGCCGGCAGGTTGACGCCCTTCTGTTGCAGCATCGCGCGGATCGACTGCACGGTGAACGGCGTCTGGCTGGTCTGGTCGCCAGTGCCGTCCAGGCCCACGACGATGCCGTAACCGGACAACTGGTTCTGACGCACGCCGGCGATGGTGGCCAGGTCCTTCAGGCGCTCGGCCTGGGCCAGAGGGGCAATACCGCCAAAGGCGGCAGCCAGCAGGACAACGGAAGCAAATTTACGCATGGGGTTCGCCTTTTAGAACGGCAGCATCGACAGGAAGAAACGCGACAGCATCGACGTCACTTCGGCACGATCGAGGCGGCTGTTGGTACGGTATTCGACACGCGCATCGGCAATCACGTTGGACGAGACCATATTGCCGGCCTGGATCGTGTCGGGGCTGACCATGCCCGAGAAGCGGATGAATTCGGTGCCCTTGTTCATCGCGACCTGCTTTTCGCCGGCCACGATCAGGTTGCCGTTAGGTAGCACTTCGGTAACGGTCACGCCGATCGTGCCGGTGAAATTGTTCGACGCGCTCTGGTTGTCGCCATCGGCAAACTTGGTGCCCGATTCCAGCGCCACGCCGGCGCCGATCACGCCGGCCAGCAGGCCCGGGCTGGTGAAGCTCGCGCTGCCGCTCTTGTTGCCCGAACTCGCGCCGGCCTTGGTCGCCGACGTGCGCTCGCTGATATTGACGGTCAACAGGTCGCCGATATGACGGGCGCGGCGGTCTTCGAACATCGGCCGGTAGCTGTTGACGTTGAAGATCGCGCCATCGGTGGCCGGGGCGCCGTCGACCAGCATCGGACGCGCGCTGGTCGGGCCCTGCACGATGGTGGTCGGAGTGGCGGCGCAACCGGCGAGCACTACCAGCGCAGCAAACGAAGTCAGGATTTTCATGATGGCTGAAGAAAATTAAAGCTGCGACAGTTTTTGCAGCATCTGGTCGGATGTCGTGATCGCCTTGCTGTTGATCTCATAGGCGCGCTGGGTCTGGATCATCGCAACCATTTCCTCGACCACATTGACGTTCGACGCTTCCACATACCCCTGCATGATGTTGCCAGCACCATTCGTGCCCGGCACGTTCAGGTTCGGGTTGCCCGAGGCGGTGGTTTCGGTGTACAGGTTCTCGCCGCGCGACTCGAGGCCGGCCGGGTTGATGAAGGTGGCCAGTTGCAAGGCGCCGATCTGGGTGGTGGCCGTTTCGCCGGCGACATTGACCGATACGGTGCCGTCACGGCCCACCGTGATCGACTGGGCATTGATTGGCACGGTGATCGGCGGCTGGATGACGAAGCCACTCGAGGTGACGAGCTGACCGTTCTGATCTTTCTGGAACGAACCGTCGCGGGTATAGGCCTGGGTACCGTCCGGCATCAGCACCGGGAAGTAGCCGGGACCGTTGACCATCACGTCCTTGTCGTTGCCGGTCAGCTGGGGATTACCCTGGGTGTGGATGCGCTCGGTCGCGACGGTGCGCACACCGGTACCGATCTGCAGGCCCGACGGCAGATTCGTCTGTTGCGACGATTGCGCACCTGGCTGGCGCACATTCTGGTACAGCAAGTCCTCGAACACGGCGCGCGACTTCTTGAAGCCGGTGGTGCTGACGTTGGCGAGGTTGTTCGAGATGACGTCTAGATTGGTCTGCTGGGCTTCCAGGCCGGTCTTGGCGATGTAGAGCGAACGGATCATTGCATTCTCCTATTGGTGGCAGGCGAATGCCTCCACGGACAATAGAATTATGCAGCGGCAACACTTAATTCAAAGCGAGGAGTTGGGTGGCTTTCGCCGCGTTGTTCTCGGCGTTCTTCAGCAAGCTCATTTGCGTGTCAAAAGAACGTGCCAGGGCAATCATGTCGACCATGCAATCGACCGGATTGACGTTGCTGCCCTCGAGCGCGCCGCCTGCCACCTGTACGGTCGGATCGGCCTGGACCGGCGCGCCGTTCTTGACGCGAAACAGCCCGTCATCGCCGCGCACCATGTCGCCCTGGGGCGGATTGACCAGCTTCAGGCGGCCGATCACCGCCGGCGCGGCCGGCGTGTCGACGTTCGAGATGGTCGAGATGGTGCCGTCACTGCCGATCGTCACCGTGGCGTCGGGCGGGACCGTGATCGGACCGCCTTCGCCCGCAATCGTCTGGCCGCCCGGCGTTTGCAGCACGCCGTTCGGGCTCATCTGGAGCGCACCGTTGCGGGTGTAGGCCTCGGTACCATCCGGCATCTGCAGCGCCAGCCAGCCCTGCCCTTTCACCGCCACATCCAGGTCGCGCCCCGTGGCCTGCAGCGGGCCGGCGGCGAAGTCGTTGCCGGCGGTCGAGTCGACGACGAACGCACGGGTGGGCATGCCCGGGCCCTGCACCAGCGCCGCGCGGAACATGTCGATCTGGGCGCGAAAGCCCGTCGTGCTCACGTTGGCCAGGTTGTTGGACGTCGTGGCTTGCTGCTCGAGGATGTGCTTGGCGCCGGAGGCGGCGGTATAGATCAGGCGGTCCATGGTGGTTTCCTAGATTTGTTTAACGCAGGTTCACCAGCGTCTGCAACACCGAATCCTGCGTCTTGATCGTTTGCGCATTGGCCTGGTACACGCGCTGCGCGGTGATCATGTTGACCAGCTCGGCGGTCAGGTCGACGCTCGATGCTTCGGTGGCCGACGCTTGCAGCACGCCCAGGCCACCGGTACCGGCGGTGCCCATCAGCGGGATGCCGGAATTGGACGATTCGGCCCAGGCATTGTTACCCAGAGGCTGCAGGCCGTTCGGGTTGGTGAAGTTGGCCAGCACGACCTGACCCAGGACCTTGGTCTGGCCGTTGCTGTACTGGCCCTGGATGCTGCCATCGGCGCCGGTGGAGAAGCGCTGCAGCGAGCCCGGCTTGTAACCGTCCTGTGCCAGGAACTTTTCGCTGGTGGTGGTGCCGTATTGCGTGGTGCCGGCGAAGTTGATTTCCACCGGCAGGTTCAGCTCGGCGCCGGTCGACGGCACGATCGGGATATCGATGTTGAACTTGCCCGCGGTGCCCGTGCTGGCCAGGTTCAGCGCGCCATTGGTGTCGAACTTGAGCGTGCCGATGGATTTTGGCTCCATCTTGAGCGCCTTGGCAATCGCGGCATCGATCTGCACCGGGGTCGCGCCCGGAATCGCTGCGGCGGCAGCGGCAGCGGTGCGCACTTCGGCCAGGTTGTCGGGGGTGGCCAGATTGCCGGCGCCGGCCACGACGGCATTGGCGGCGTCAGTGGCGTAGGCGCCGATCGTCGTGGCCAGCGTGGCGGCCACTGGCGGCACGACCTTGCTTGCCGTATCCCAGGCGTTGCGCGAGGCAACCGCCGCCGGGTCGGTCTGGGCCTCGCCGACCGCGTCCAGCGCGCCGATCTCGGTGCCATCCTTGGCCGCGTACACGTTCCAGGTGCCGTCGCCGGTCGGCGACTTGACGTAGAAGGTCGACAGCGTGTGCGAGTTGCCCAGCGTGTCGTACACGCTCATTGGCACCTGTTTGTTGTAGGTCTCCGGATCGGCCGGATCGAAGTCGGCCTTCTTCGGCGGGCTTGCGCGCGAATCGAGCTGCAGCTGGATCTGCACTTCCGACGTGACCTTCGGCGGCTGGTCGGCGGTATCGATCCTGAGCGGGACGGCAGTGCCGGCCGCCAGCAGGCCGTTGGCGCCCAGGCCGTAACCGGTCAGCTTGGCGCCCTGGGCGTTGACGATAAAGCCCTCTTTGTCGAGCGAGAACTGGCCATTGCGCGAGTATTGCGTCACGCCGGCCTGCTCGATGCGGAAGAAACCGGCGCCGTTGATGGCGATGTCGAGCGGGTTGCTCGAAGCTTCGACGTTACCCTGCGTGAACTGCTGGGCGATGGCGGCGGTTTTCACGCCGATACCGGCGCTCAATCCACCCGCGCCATTGAGCGCATTGGCGTAGACGTCGGCAAATTGGGTGGTCGAACCCTTGAAACCGACCGTGCTGGCGTTGGCGATGTTGTTACCGATAACGTCCAGCGATTTGGCAGCAGCGTTCAAGCCGCTCAGGCCTTGTTGGAAAGACATGGTAATGCTCCAGTATAAGGTGAGAGAGTAAGCGGCCTGGCTTACAGAACTTGTTTGATATCGGCCAGGGAAACAGCACCCTTGCCCGGCAGGTTCAGCTTGACGCCGTCCTTGCCATTCGTCGTGACGCTGGCCACGCTGTCGAATGACAGGGTCTTGGCGTCGGTGATCTGTTCACCGCCACGTGTTGCGATCACGCGGAAGGTGTAGTTCCCATCGGGCAGCGCGACTGGCTTGCCATTGGCGTCCAGGTTGTTCGGGTCGGGGATACCATCCCACGCGACCGGCACGATCCCGGCTTTCTGCTCGCCCAGATCGATCGCCGCCACATCCTTGCCCGTGGCCTTGTCGACGACCACGACCTGCAGCTTGTCGGCCGGGCTTTCCAGCTCGACGCCCAGGATTGCCTGGCTCTTCGACAGCAGAATGCCATTGCCTTCGACCAGCACGCCGTGGCCGATCAGATTGGTTGCCGACAGCGATTCGCTCGACTGGTAGCTGGCTTTCAACGACTCCAGCGTGGTGTTGAGCTTGTTCACGCCGGTGACGGTCTGCAGCTGGGCCAGCTGGCTCGTCATCTGCGCGTTGTCCATCGGGTTGAGCGGATCCTGGTTCTTCAACTGGGTCACGAGCAACGTCATGAACTTGTCGGTGTCGGCCTGGACGCCGTCTTCGGCGGTCTTCGCCTTGGCGTTCATGGTCGCCTGCAGGCTGGAAATATCGGACGTTGCGGTCGAGCTGGTAATTGGGCTGGTCATGGTATCGATCTACGGGCGCTTACTGGCCGATGGTCAGGGTCTTGAGCAGCATGGTCTTGGCTGCATTCATGGTTTCGACGTTGGTCTGGTACGAGCGCGAAGCGGACAGCATATTGACCATCTCGTCGACCACGTTCACGTTCGGCATCGATACATAGCCCTTGTCGTCGGCCATCGGATGCTTGGGGTCGTATACCTGCTTGAGCGGCGACGGGTCTTCGACCACTTCGCGCACGCGCACGCCGGTCGCGCCCGAGGCGGTGGGCACCGACTCGAACACGACCGACTTGGCGCGGTAGGCTTCGCCCGACGGCGACGTGGCGCTGTCGGCATTGGCCAGGTTGCTGGCCACCGTATTCAGGCGCTGCGCCTGGGCGCTCATGGCCGAACCGGACACATTAAAGATATTAAATAGTGACATGGCGAGTTTCCTTATTGGCCCTGGATCGCGCTCAGGAGGCCCTTGATCTGGCTGTTGATCATGTTGATCCCGGCCTCGTAGCGCAGCGCGTTGTCGGCGAACTGGTTGCGTTCGACGTCCATGTCGACCGTGTTGCCGTCGACGCTGCCCTGCACCACGCCGCGGTACAGCACCGGCGTGCCATTGGCCAGCGTGTCGCCGGTGGCAGCGCCGTGCGCCATGTGGTTGGTATTGGTGGTGTTCATCGCACCGCCCGGCTTGCCGCCTGCCATTGCCCCCTGCAACGCTGCCGCGAAATCGATGTCGCGCGCCTTGTAGTTCGGGGTATCGGCATTGGCGATATTGGACGCCAGCAGTTCCTGGCGCTGCGAGCGCAGGGACAATGCCGTTTCATTAAAACGCATGTAGTCGTCGAGTTTGCCGATCATGCCGCCTCCGGGCTGTTCTTTGTTGGGACAGAAGCGATCATACGGTTCGGTTCGCAACACCAATCGACGGAGAAGAGTGGACATTCCCCCCGCTATTCAAAGTTTCACTACGGAATCATTCGACCTAAGATAGCAGCATTCCCGGATTTCAGCTCGAACACCAAACCATGACATCACAACTTGTCGCTTTTTCGCTGCTGGCACTTGTATACAGTGGTGCGCAGGCCCAGCAGGGGGCAAACAGCCGCCAGCAACCCGAGGCCGTGCGCGCCGTGGTGGAACAGTTCCTGACCACCCAGAGCGCGGGCCTGCCGGGCCAAGTGAGCGTGAAGGTCGGCGTGATCGATCAGCGCCTGAGCCTGCCCGCCTGCCCGGCGCCGGAAGCCTTCCAGCAACCGGGCGCCCGTCCGTGGGGCAAGACAACGGTCGGCGTACGCTGCACGGCGCCGGCATGGACGCTGTATGTCCAGGCCCAGGTCAGCGTGGTGGCCGAGTATGTCGCCGCCGGCGTGCCGCTGGCCCAGGGCCAGCCGCTGTTGCCGGGTCAGCTGGTCATGGTGAAGGGCGATATCGCGGCCATGCCAAACGGGATCATCACCGACATGGCACAGGCGCTGGGCCGTGCGCCCACCGTGTCGCTGCCTGCAGGCACGGCGCTGCGCGTGGACGCGCTGCGCAGCCAGGCCGTCATCAAGCAGGGCCAGGCGGTACGGCTGGTATCGCGCGGCTCGAACTTTTCGGTGAGCAGCGAAGCCAAGGCGATCAACAATGCCAGCGATGGCCAGATCGTCCAGGTACGCACGACGGCCGGCCGGATCATCAGCGGCACCGCGCGCGATGGCGGAACCGTGGAAATCGTTTTATAACAATTGCGATCTTCTCTTCGCTGAATCGGTGCTGATTGCTAAAGTTTGTAAAGGCGTGGCCGTTACAATAAGCAGATCCCGGAGCTTGTGCTCC
Organism: Massilia aurea; assembly: GCF_024753205.1. GTDB lineage: Bacteria > Pseudomonadota > Gammaproteobacteria > Burkholderiales > Burkholderiaceae_D > Telluria > Telluria aurea. The sequence continues at coordinate 295,100 of NZ_JANUGZ010000002.1, forward strand.
GCGCACCGAGAAGGATGAAGCCATGAAAATCAACGATACAGTCAAGAGCAACCCCGGCCTTCAACCCGCCACCACGCAGACGAACAATGCGCGTGGCGCCGACAAGGCAGCAACCACCGCGCCCCTGACCGGTGCGCAAACCGACAGCGTGCGCCTGTCCCCGCAAGGCCAGGCCATGGCAAGCAGCGTCGGTGGCGGCGCAGCCGTATTCGACGCCAAGAAAGTAGAACGTATCAAGATGGCCATCGCCGATGGCCAGTTCCAAGTCAACTCCGAGAAAGTGGCTGACGGCTTGCTAGACACCGTACGCGACTTGCTCCATTCGAGACAACGCTAAACCATGACCACCAGCCCGTTCCAGACCCTCGCCGCCGAACACCATCACCTCACCGCCCTCCTGGCGTTGATGAAGCAAGAGCAGCAATCCCTGGTGTCGCTCGATGCCGACACCCTGGCCGAGCTGACCCCACGCAAGAATGCGATGCTGGCCGACCTGGCCTCGTTGTCGCAACAGCGCCACGCGGCACTGGCCGCGGCGGGTTGCGATGCATCGGAAGCGGGCATGGAACCCTGGCTGGCAGTCAATGACGACGGCGACGTACGGCAACAATGGGAGCGCATGCTCGACGCTGCGCGCGAAGCAAAAGAACTCAATCGCGTCAATGGCATGCTGATCAACAAGCAGCTGGCGCACAACCAGGGCGTGCTCAACGCCCTGCGCACCCCCACCAACGCACCGACCGGCACCATCTATGGCGCCAGCGGCCAGACCATGGGCGTGGGCGTCTCCAAACGCTACGTCATCGGCTGAAGGCCACCCTGGCGGCTTGCAACGTTAAAATAAAGTAATTGAACAGCGGCGCCAAATAAGCGCCCGGCCTGGATACAACGACGGCATAATACCGGCTCAGTTCGGTTTGCCCCCTCTTGTCCACCACTGCGCATCCCAGTGCGCCAGGCCCGTTCGCCATGCTCGCCACCCAGCAGATCTTCCTGATCGCGTCCCTGCTTTGCTTTCTTGTCTATCTTGCGTTGGTGTCGGCCGGCTCGCAATCCCTGCGCGGCATGCGCGCCATGCGCTGGGCCGCGCTGCTGGGACTGCTTGGTAACCTGCTCTATGCCTTTGGACGTGAGCTGCCAACCCTGCTGGGTTACGAGATCGCAAACATGGCGTATTCCGGCGCCGGCGCAGCCCTTGCTGCCGGTTATCGCCAACTGTCCGGCCGCCAGGCCCATGTCAGGACGCTGGCATTGCTGGTCGCTGCGGTCGGTATCCTGACCGTGGTATTTCATGACTGGTTCGATTCGTTCACGCTGCGCAGCGCCGTCGTCTCGCTGTTCCAGGCCGGCATCTGCATGGACATCGCGCACAGCGTGCTCGCCGGGCGCGGCGAGCAGCAGCGCCGCTCTCATGGCCAGGTACATCTGCAAGGCCCCGGCCAGCAGCATGTGCAGCGCTTCGTGCTGCTCATGTGCGTGCTGGTAGCGGGCGGCCACGGGGTGCGCATGCTCTGGCTGCTGGTCGCGGCCAATCCACCGACCTCGCTGCTGCAGCCAAGCACGGCCAGCCTGGCGATCCTGACCGTTGCCGCACTGGCATTGCCGGCACTGACCCTCGGCGGCCTGCTCACCCTGCACCGCCACATCGTGCACCAGGCCGAATACATCGCCAACCACGACCACCTGACCGGCGCCTGGTCGCGCAAGGCGTTCTTCGAGATTGCCGAACGCGAGACGACGCGCGCCAGGCACCGGCGCCAGCCACTGGCCCTGATGCTGATCGACCTCGACCATTTCAAGGCCATCAATGACAGCGCCGGCCACGAAGCGGGCGACATCGCCTTGCAACTGGTGGTCACCAGTGCGCGCGAGACGCTGCGCGCGGTCGACTGCATTGCCCGCCTGGGTGGTGACGAATTCGCGGTGCTGCTGCCGGGCGCCGACCTGGCGCGCGCGAGCGCAGTGGGCAAGGCACTGGCAGAAGCGCTGCGCGAGGTCGTCAGCACGATGCCGGCCGCGCAACGCCGGCTGACGCTGAGTATCGGCGCGACCGTTACGCTGGACGGGGAACCGTTCAAGACGACGCTGGCGCGCGCGGACTCTGCGCTGTACGCCGCCAAGTCGGCTGGCCGCGACCAGGTGATTGCACTGGCCCCGCCGCTGCACGTTGTGCGGCCGGCGTCGAAGGTCAGCGCCAGCCGCTGAGCGACCAGTCCTACGCCGCGACGCTCTCCCCTCCTATTGGGAAGTCGGCGCCATGCACCCAACTGCATTGCATACCAACGCATCCAGGAGAGCAGCATGAACAACGATAACACCAACGCCCCTAAAGAAACCGGCCTGCGCGACGGCGGGCCTGATTCGTATGCGGGCTTCGTGGCCAACGATGCCGACGGTGACTCGAGCATCGGTCATCCTGCCAAGGGCACCAGCCAGTCGGGCATTAACAGCAATTTTGCGAAAGCTTCGCCAGAGAGCAATGTTGGCCCTGCGGGTGCACCGCAAGCCAGCCACGGGCAGGCAACCGGTGACGTACCGGGTGGCTCGCGCCCCAAGGCGCCGGGCGAGCCGGACGGCGAAGCAGCCGATGGCGGGACAGATACCCCAACGCGCCAGGACTGATTGCCATTCATACAGTCATCAGGCGCGCAACAGGCGCGCCGATGACGCTCCCGGCGTCGAACCGGGAAACAACACGCGCGCCGTGCGTTCCGGATCCAGCTGAAACGCTTCGGCGCACGCGTGCGCCACCAGCGCATCCAGGCCGAGTGTTGGCCTGAGATCGCGACTGTCGAGCAAGTCGCCCGCGCCCAACCCTTGCCAGTCGGCAACGATCTTCCCGCCTTTTACCGCACCGCCAATCAGCATGGCGGCCGACGCCGTGCCATGGTCGGTCCCGCCCGTGCCGTTGGTTGCGACGGTGCGCCCGAACTCGGTGGCCACGAGAATCGTCGTCTGGCGCCATGCATCGCCAAGGCCCTGCTGCAGTCCGCCGATCAAATCATCGAGGTTGTTCAGCTGCGTGGCCATGCGTCCTTTTTGCGCACTGTGCGTATCCCAGCCGTTGGTTTCGATCATGGCAATCCGGGGGCCGTCTGCGCGTGCCAGAAAGCCGGCGGCGGTCTTGCCCAGTTCGACCGGCGACTGTTGGCCCTTGCTGCCCCCGGTCGCACCAGCCATGCCCTGCGCCTTGAGCGCCGTCGACCAGAGTCCGCTCAGCTGGGCATCGCCTTCGTACAGCTTCTGCACGCGCAGCAGCAGATCGTCGTTGGCGTGTGGCAGGCCGGATGGCGCGTACGACGCGACATCGATCGCGCCGCGCAGCGCCAGCGGTAGTGTGGGCGCGAACGCGATCGCCTGGTTGCTGCGCCGTGGCAGCATGCCGGCCAACCGGTTCATCCAGCCGTCCTTGATGTCGAACGGCGCCTTGCCACCCGTCTCCAGAACATTTTGCGCATCAAAATGCGAGCGATCGCGGTAGGGTGACGCCACCGCATGGAACAGGCTGGCCTGCCCTGCCTTGTACAGCCCGGCGATGCCGGTCAGCGACGGGTGCAGCGCAAATGTGCCGTCCAGCTTCAACGCTTCTGTGGGATCGATGGCAAGCGCACCGCGCAATCTGGCATAAGCGGGATCGGCGTAAGGGATCAGCGTGTGCAGGCCATCGGCAGCGCCGCGCTGGATGATGAACACGAAGCGGCGCTCGGTGTCGGCGCCTGCGAATGCGATGCGGGGCGCGGCAAGCAATGCGGCGGCGCTGGACATAAAATCACGTCGGTTGAGCATGTTTTACCTTCTCAGGAATTCAGGCGATGCCAATAGCAAGGCCAGTGCATTGGCCGGGCTTTCTGCCTGTGCAATCGCGGTGGCGGTCGCGCCGCTCAAGCTACCCGGCAGCACGAGTGGCGCCAGTGCGCGCGCGTCGATCCTGCTGCCAAACTCCGTGGCGAGACGCTGCGCGATTTCTACCCGGCGCAGCAGCGCATCCGGGGCCGCCCAGGTGGCGGTCACGTCGCCATAACCTGCCGGCGAACCGGGCCGCCAGACGGGCTGGCCGAGCCGGCCCGTCAAAAACTGGATGCGCGCCGCCGGGACGCTCTGCACGCCCATGGCGCGCAGACCAGACAGCATCCAGTCCCAGGGCGACTTGAACTTGGCGGCCACTGGCGACACATCACTGGCGGCGCTCACCAGTTCCCGGTACAGCGCCGCCAGGTCGCCGCCGGTTTGCAGAAACTTGTCGGCGAGCCGCTTGACCAGGGTTGGCGGTGGATCGTCGGTGATGAAGTGGCGCGCCAGCTTGGTGGCGATGTGGCTGGCGGTGGCCGGCGCCCTGGCCAGATCGCGCAGGATGGCCGTTGCCTGCTGCTGCCCATCGTCGGCATAGCTGCGGCCAAGCACCATCCGCACGCCGGACTCGTGCTGGTTCGCCTGGAACCGGAAGGTTTGCGCCGCGTCCTCAGGCGACTGCTGGCCAGGCAGCGTCCAGCCGGTCAGCGCGCGGGCGAATTCCAGCACGTCTGCCTGGGTATAGCCGCTGCGCACGCCCAGCGTGTGCAGTTCGAGAATTTCACGCGCCAGGTTCTCGTTCAGGCCACGGGCCGGGCGATCCGGCGTTTTCGCGCTGGCCCGGCGCGCGGCGACGCTATCCGGCCCTGTCGACACGGACTGGTCGAGATACAGCAGCATCGCAGGATGGCGCGCCGTGGCAAGCAGCAGATCCTCGAATCGCCCCAGGACATTCGGCCGGATGGCATCGGCTTCGAAGCTGGCAGCAAAGCCAAGCACGGGTACTTTGTCGACCGAGATCGCGAAATGGTTGGCCCAGAAGTGGGTCAAGCGCTCGACGAACGGCGTGCTGCTCTGCACGGCGCTGTTGGTGCGCGCCTCCACGCCGGCCAGATAGGCTGCCCTGCCCGCGCGCTGGTAGTCTGCACGGACGCTGGCACGCTGCGCCTCGGGTGCGTTGCGGATGGCGGCTTGCTGCTCGGTCCACTGCGCCACGCGCATCGGGGTGCGCTCGATGGCACGCCATGGTGGCGGCAACGGCTCGTACCCATCGAGCTGCGCCAGCAACCAGCGCCGTGGATCGGCAACGGGCTTGTCGTCCGGTCGCGCACCAAGGCCCAGGCGGTTGCGCGCAATGGAATCGTTGATCATGCACCGAGTATAGAACCGGAACTGTCCTGGCAGGTCACACCGGCGTGGTTGGTCTGTAACTGTCCGTAACGGCCGGGTCGGCAGTGCGTGCAGAAATTCTTTTATATTTGTGTCATTACAACAGTGTGGACGCAAATACATTCGCACAAATCTATATAATACGGCCTCGTCCCCTCGAGCCCACCATGTCCCACGACCCCTCCCCGCACGACGTACGCTCCGCCTTCAAACGCGAACTCATTTCTGCCAATCTCTGGCGCACCCGCATCGTTGTCGTCGGCACGGCCTCCATCGCCGGCCTCGTGGTCGTGGCGTTTACCTGGCTGGCCGAATCGGCATTCGCCCAGTTCAACAAGATCGCCGATTTCGCCTGGTGGGTGCCCCTGATCTGGACCCCGCTTCTGTGCGCCGCCATCGTCTGGGTCACGCGGCGCTTCGTGCGCGGCGCGGGCGGCTCCGGCATTCCGCAAGTGATGGCGGCACTCGACCCGGCTATTTCCGGGGGCCGGCGGCCCCTGCTCGTGTCGTTAAAAATCAGCTTCGCCAAGATTGGCCTGACCTCGGCAGGTTTGCTGGGTGGCCTGTCGCTCGGGCGTGAAGGCCCGTCGGTCCAGATCGCTGCCGGCGTGATGCTCGCGGCGCGCCGCTGGCTGCCGCGCGGCAGCGGCATCAGCGCCCATTCGCTGCTGGTGGCAGGCGGCGCGGCGGGTATTGCGGCCGCGTTCAACACGCCGCTGGCGGGGATCATGTTCGCGATCGAAGAATTGTCGCGCGCGCCCGAGCAGCGCAACAGCGGCCTGATCGTCGCGGCGATCGTCCTGGCTGGCCTGATCGCCGTGTCTGTTCACGGCAATGGCCCCCACTTCGGCGTCATCCATCCGGGACCGATCGGGTTGTCGCTGTTGTGGCCGGGCTTGCTCGCCGCTGTCGTGTGCGGCTTTGCCGGTGGCCTGTTCGCGCGTGTGCTGATCGCCAGCCTGCGCGGCGTCTCGCCCGACCTGCCTACGCGCTGGCGCGCCCGCTATCCGGTGCGCTTCGCACTGGGCTGCGGTTTCCTGATCGCGGTCATTGGCGTGCTCAGCGGTGGCGCAACCTACGGCAGTGGCAATGAAGCCACGCGCAGTCTGCTGGAGAACGAAGCCAACGTGCCGGCGGCGTTTGCGCTCTTCAAGTTTGTTGCGACCTGGCTCACCGCCTGGTCGGGCGTGCCGGCCGGTATCTTCGCGCCATCGCTGTCCATTGGCGCGGCGATGGGCCAGAACATTGCCTCGATTACCGGCTACCCGTACAGCGCCGCACTGATTGCGCTGGGCATGGTGGGCTTTCTGGCGGCCGCCACGCAGGCGCCGCTGACGGCCTTCATCATCGTCATGGAAATGGTCGATGGCCACAGCATGGTGCTCAGCCTGATGGCCTGCGCGGTCGTTGCCAGTACGGTCTCGCGCGTGCTCACGCCGCCGCTGTACAGCGCGCTCGCGACGATCCAGTTGCCACCAAGGCCCGCTCACCCGCCAAGCGCGGGTGAGCCCCCAGACCGTGCGTCATAACGCGCCGCCCGCGCCAAAGCGTGGGCGGCTTGTCGATTGATTACGTTATAATCCGGCCAGGGTGTTCATGCCGCCAGGCATGACAGGATTTGCGCTGGTCGGGCCGCCACGCGGGCTACTACGCGACCACCATGCACCTGCACCTTACGCCGCACTCCACTCGCACGCCAGCAGCAGCTGCGCCGCCTCATTCCACACGGGGGTTGCCAGATGACGCCCAAGCACTTTTGGAGAACCACCATGCGCATTGAAAAGCGTCTATCGAACACGTTCAAGGCATTTGCCGCGTCCGGCAAGGCAGGCGGCACGGTCCTGATCCTGTGCACCATCCTGTCGCTGATGGTCGCCAATTCACCATGGGGTGCGCCGTACCTGGCGTTCTGGCAGATCAACCTGGCCGGCCTGAGCGTCGAGCTGTGGATCAACGATGCGCTGATGGCCATCTTCTTCCTGTTGATCGGCCTGGAGCTGCAGCGTGAACTGAATAACGGCGAGCTGTCCGACCTGCGCAATGCGCTGCTGCCGATCATCGCCGCGGCGGGCGGTGTGGCGGTGCCGGCGCTGATCCACTTCACGCTCAATGGCGGCACCCATACCCAGCCGGGCATGGGCATTCCGATGGCCACCGACATCGCGTTCGCGCTAGGCGTGCTGGCCCTCTTGGGCAGCCGGGTGCCAGCGTCGCTCAAGATTTTCCTGACCGCGCTGGCCGTCATGGATGACCTGGCCGCCATCATCGTCATCGCCGTGTTCTATACGGCAGAGCTCAAGGTCGGCTACCTGGTCGGCGCGCTGGGCATGTTCGTCGCCTTGTTCCTGATGAACCGCCGCCTGAAGGTGCTGGCGCTGTGGCCCTATCTGCTGGGCGGCGCGGTGATGTGGTTCCTGATGCTGATGTCGGGCGTGCACGCGACGATTGCCGGCGTGCTGCTGGCCTTCACCATTCCGTATTCGCACACGCAGGACGATCATGCTTCGCCGGCGCACCGCATGGAGCACGTGCTGCACACACCGGTCGCTTTCCTGATCCTGCCGATCTTCGCGCTGGCCAATACCGGCATCGTGATCGGCGCCGGCTGGGCGGGCGAACTGATGTCGTCGAACAGCCTGGGCATCATCGCCGGCCTGGTCGCCGGCAAGCCGGTCGGCATCTTCCTGTTCACCTTTGCCGCCGTGACGCTTGGCGTGTGCCGCTTGCCGCTCGATCTGGCATGGCGCCACGTGATCGGCGCGGGCCTCTTGGGCGGGATTGGCTTCACGATGTCGATCTTCATCACCAACCTGGCGTTTGTCGGTGAGGCCGAGATCATCAACGCGTCGAAGATGGCCATCCTAACCGCGTCGCTGGCGGCGGGTATCCTGGGCTTCGTCTGGCTCAAGCTGTTCGGCGCGCCGGCCGAAGGCGATCTTGACCCGGACACCATGGATTTCGATGACGGCACCACGGACACCGGGCCAGCCCGGGCGGCATGACCACCATCCTGCATCCGGCCCGGGTTGTCGTCCTGCTGTTTGCAGGCGCGATCCTGGCTGGCACGCTGCTGCTGATGCTGCCGCTGGCCAGCGCCAGCGGCCATGGCGCGCCGTTCATGGTGGCGTTCTTCACGGCCGTATCGGCCGTGTGCGTCAGCGGCATGGCCGTGGTCGATACGGGCACCTACTGGTCGGGGTTCGGCCAGGCGTCGATCATGGTGCTGTTCCAGCTGGGCGGCTTCGGCATGATGACGGCCGCCACGCTGCTCGGCCTGATGGTGAATCGCTCGTCGCGTCTGCGCACGCGCCTGATCGCGCAGACCGAGACGCGCTCGCTCGGCATGGGCGACATCGCGAGCGTGGCCCGGGTCGTGCTGACCGTGTCGGTGCTGCTGCAGCTCGTGATCGCCGTCATCCTGTTCGTGCGGCTGCGCGCGGGGCACGATCTGGCATGGGGCGACGCAGCATGGAGCGCCCTCTTCCACGCCGTCTCGGCGTTCAACAACGCCGGCTTTTCGCTGCATGCCGACAGCCTTACCCGTTATGCAAGCGATGCGCTGGTGCTGTTGCCGATCATGGTGGCCATCGTGGTCGGCGGCATTGGTTTTCCGGTGCTGCACGACCTGCGCCACCGCTTGCGCGATCCGCGCCACTGGTCGCTGCACACCAAGCTCACCCTCACCGGCACGCTGATGTTGCTCGTGGGCGGCTTCGCCACGGTGCTGCTGTTCGAGTGGAACAACGCCGCCACCCTGGGCGCGCTGTCGACGCCCGACAAACTCCTCAACAGCATGTTCATCTCGGTAGCGTCGCGCACCGCGGGCTTCAACACCGTCGACTACAGCGCGCTGACGCCCGAGACCTGGGCGCTGCACTATCTGCTGATGTTCATCGGCGGCGGCAGCGCGGGCACGGCGGGCGGCGTCAAGGTGGCCACCGTCATGATCCTGGTCCTGCTCGTGGTGGCTGAGGCGCGCGGTCAGTCCGATACCGAGGCCTTCGGCCGCCGGGTCGGGATGGCGGCGCAGCGCCAGGCCGTGACCGTGCTGGTGCTCGGCAGCGTGATCGTGGCGCTGGGCACGCTGGCGCTACTGCGGATCTCGCATTTCCCGACCGATCAGATTATCTTTGAAGTCATCGCGGCCTTTGGCAGCGCCGGCCTGTCCACCGGCATCACGGCCCAGCTGCCGGCATCCGGCCAAGTGGTGCTGGCATTACTCATGTTCATCGGCAGGGTCGGCACGATCACCCTCGCGACCTCGCTTGTCCTGGGCAAGCGGCGCATGCCCTATCGTTATCCGGAGGACCATCCAATTGTTGGGTAGAATTTTCACAGAACAGTTCGCCTTTTCGGCGGGCGACAGCGTCGTCGTGATCGGCCTGGGCCGCTTTGGCGGCGCAGTGGCGCAATCGCTGATGCGCCTGGGACACGACGTCATGGGCATCGACCGCAAGGAAGAACTGGTGCAGCTCTGGAGCGAGCGGCTTACGCACGCCGTGCAGGCCGATTCGACCAACGAAAACGTGATGCTGCAGCTGGGCGTGGCTGACTTTTCGCACGCCATCGTCGCCATCGGCTCGGATCTCGCCGCCAGCCTGATGACGCTGATGGTGCTGTCCGAACTGGGCATCAAGGATATCTGGGTCAAGGCGATGACGCCCGAGCACGGCCAGATCGCGCAGCGCATCGGCGCCCATCACGTGGTCTACCCCGAGGCAGACATGGGCGCGCGCGTGGCCCACCTGATCACCGGGCGGCTGATGGATTTCATCGAGTTCGAGGATGGCTTTGCGATCGCGAAGATCAATGCGCCGGCCGAGACGCACAACCTCACGCTGGCCGAATCGCACGTGCGCGCGCGCTTTGGCGTCACGGTGGTGGGCGTGAAACGGCTCAATGAAGACTTCCAGCATGCGCTGGGCGAGACCCGCATTCTGCCGGGCGACCTGTTGATCGTGTCGGGCCCGACCAAGAAGATCGAGCTGTTTGCCGGCGGCGAGAAGAAAGGCAGGAGGCGATAGGGAAGCACTGATTAATTCATGGCGGCGGACTTGGCGTTGAAAAGAGCCATCCTGCGGCGTTGCAAATTCTCGCAATAGCTCGCTATTGCTTCGATTTTGCGCCTTGCAGGCTGACTTTTTCAACTGCCAATTCCATCCCCCAGAATAAATCAGTGCTTCCCTAGGGCCGTGCCAGGGCCCTGGGGCTAAGCGACCGCTTACTCGAACACTTCCGCGGTAGCGAACATCGTGCCCTTCTCGTCCTTGGCCGACACCGATGGCGTCGCGCTGATCGGCCAGGTAATGGCCAGGCTCGGATCGTTCCAGACGATGCAGCGCTCGTGCTCGGGCGCGTAGTAGTCGGTCGTCTTGTAGACGAACTCAGCGGTTTCGGACAGCACGACGAAGCCGTGTGCGAAACCTTCGGGCACCCACAGCTGGGCCTTGTTCTCGGCCGACAGGATTTCACCGACCCACTGGCCGAACGTCGGCGACGCGCGGCGCAAATCGACCGCGACGTCGTAGACGCTGCCGGCGACGACGCGCACCAGTTTGCCCTGCGGCTGCTTGATCTGGTAGTGCAGGCCGCGCAGCACGTTGCTGGTGGATTTCGAGTGGTTGTCCTGCACGAACGCCACCTTGCGGCCGACTGCTTCTTCAAAGCGGGCCTGGTGGAAGCTCTCGTAGAAAAAGCCGCGGTCGTCGCCGAATACGCGCGGTTCGATCTTCAGGACGTCTGGAATTGCCAAGCGAGTAATCTGCATCAAAATACCTTTTCATTCAAAACACGCACCAGATACTGGCCGTAGCCGTTCTTGCGCAGGGGTGCTGCCAGTTCTTCGAGCTGGGCGGCGTTGATCCAGCCCTTGCGATACGCGATTTCTTCGGGGCAAGCGACTTTCAGGCCCTGGCGCTGTTCGATCGTCGCGATGAACTGACCGGCGTCGAGCAGCGATTCGTGGGTGCCGGTGTCCAGCCAGGCGTAGCCGCGGCCCATGATCTCGACATCGAGCTTGCCGATATCCATGTACATGCGGTTCAGGTCGGTGATCTCGAGTTCGCCGCGTGGCGACGGCTTGAGCGTGCGCGCCATTTTGGCGACGTTCTCGTCATAGAAATACAGGCCCGTCACCGCATAGTTCGAGCGCGGCTTGGCCGGCTTTTCTTCCAGGCTGATCGCCTTGCCGTCGTCGTTGAATTCCACCACGCCGTAGCGCTCCGGATCCTGCACGTGGTAGGCAAAGACACTGGCGCAGTCGGTACGGGCATCGGCGCGCTCGAGCAGCTGGTTGAAATCGTGACCGTAGAACAGGTTATCGCCCAGCACCAGTGCCGATGGCGAATTGCCGATGAAGTCTTCACCGATGATGAAGGCTTGCGCCAGGCCATCGGGCGAGGCTTGCACTGCGTACGACAGGTTCAGGCCCCAGCGCGCGCCGTCGCCCAGCAGTTGCTGGAAGCGCGGCGTGTCTTGCGGCGTCGAGATGATCAGGATGTCGCGGATGCCGCCGAGCATCAGGGTGCTCAGCGGGTAGTAAATCATCGGCTTGTCGAAGACAGGCAGCAGTTGCTTTGAAATTGCCAGCGTGGCCGGGTGCAGGCGGGTGCCGCTGCCACCGGCGAGGATGATGCCTTTACGTTGCATAGCATTGCTCATAGGTTTCCTTGTGCCGACAGTTCGGCGATCAATCGGTTGACGTGGTGGCGCCAGTCGGGCAGGCTCACGCCGAAATTGGCGCTGAACTTGCTGCAGTCGAGCCGCGAATTGGCGGGCCGCGCGGCCGGGGTCGGGAACGCGCTGGCCGCGATTGGCTGCACGGCATCCGGCCCGGCCTCGAGCACGGCGCCATGGCTTTGCGCCTGCGCCAGCACGTGCTGGGCGTAGGCATGCCAGGTGGTGGCGCCGGCGGCGGCCAGGTGGTACACGCCCGACAGGTGCTGCGCATCCACGCCAGGCGCGGCGATGCGGTGCAGCGCCAGCGCGGTGACGTCGGCCAGCAGTTCGGCGCCGGTCGGCGCGCCATGCTGGTCGGCGACCACGTTGAGCGACTCGCGCTCTTTGGCCAGGCGCAGCATCGTCTTGGCGAAGTTGCCGCCGCGCGGTGCGAACACCCAGCTGGTGCGCAGGATCAGGTGGCGCGCGCCACTCGCGGCAATGCGCTGCTCGCCGTCATACTTGGTGCGGCCATATACCGACAGCGGATTGACGGCGTCGGTTTCGACCCAGGCGCCCTCTTTCGTGCCATCAAAGACATAGTCGGTCGAGTAATGCACGAGCCAGGCGTTGCCGGCGGCGGCTTCCTCGGCCAGCACGCCCGGCGAGACGGCATTGACGTTGTGCGCCATGGCGGCGTCGGCTTCGGCCTTGTCGACCGCGGTGTAGGCAGCGGCATTGACGATGACGTCGGGCGCAAATGCGCGCACGACGGCGCGCAGCGATTCGGGATCGGTGAAATCAGCGTCAGCACGGCCCAGCGCGCGCAGTTCGCCCAGCGGCGCCAGCGCGCGTTGCAGTTCCCAGCCGACCTGGCCATCCTTACCCAGTAGCAGGATCTTCATGCGGCGCCGTTTTCTGGCGTGTACTGGCGGTCGACCCATTCCATGTACGCGCCGCTGGTGACGTTCTCGACCCAGGCGCCATTAGCCAGGTACCACTCGACCGTCTTGCGGATGCCCGTGTCGAAGGTTTCGGCCGGACGCCAGCCCAGTTCGCGCTCGAGCTTGCCGGCATCGATCGCATAGCGGCGGTCGTGGCCCGGGCGGTCTTTCACGAACGTCATCTGCGTTGCGTACGACGCGCCGTCGGCGCGCGGCTGCAGTTCGTCGAGGATCGCGCACAGCGTGCGCACGACGTCGATATTGGCTTTCTCGTTCCAGCCGCCGACGTTGTACGTTTCGGCCAGGCGGCCGTCTTCGAGCACGCGGCGAATCGCGCTGCAGTGGTCGGTGACATAGAGCCAGTCGCGGATCTGCTGGCCATCGCCGTAGATCGGCAACGGCTTACCGGCCAGCGCGTTGTGGATCACGAGCGGGATCAGCTTTTCCGGGAAGTGGTACGGGCCGTAGTTGTTCGAGCAGTTGGTGGTCAGGACCGGCAGGCCGTAGGTATGGTGGTAGGCGCGCACCAGGTGATCGGACGCTGCCTTGGTGGCCGAGTACGGGCTGTTCGGTTCGTAGCGGTGCTGCTCGGTGAAGGCCGGCGCATCGCTGCCCAGCGTGCCGTACACTTCATCGGTCGACACGTGCAGGAAGCGGAAGTCAGCTTTGGCTTGCTCGTCCAGACCGTTCCAGTAAGCGCGCACGGCTTCCAGCAGGTTGAAGGTGCCGACGATATTGGTCTGGATGAAGGCGCCCGGGCCTTCGATCGAACGGTCGACGTGGCTTTCGGCCGCGAAGTTCAGCACGGCCCGCACCTTGTGCTCGGCCAGCAGGCGCGCCACGAGGGCGCCGTCGCCGATGTCGCCGCGCACGAAGTGGTGGCGGCTGTCGCCTTCCAGGCTCGTCAGGTTTTGAAGATTGCCGGCGTACGTCAGCTTGTCGAGGTTGACGACGGGTTCGTCATTGTGAGCGAGCCAGTCGATGACGAAGTTCGAGCCAATAAAGCCCGCTCCGCCAGTCACGAGGATAGTCATGCCTGCAGTTCCTGGTAAAGGTATCGGTGGCTGCGCGGCGCCCTGAGCGCTGCGCGAACCTGAGAATTGTCGTGGACGAACGGCGCTGGCCGCCCATGCACTGTTGCTACTATTTTATGATGACTAGATAGCAAAAACGTGACATATCGGCACATTCTCCCGGCACTGTAGGTATTTTGTCAATGCCGGGTGGCCTCGTACGTTTCGTTGAGGTAATACTAACATTTGGCTGGAAAGTGTGCCGCGCGAATAAGCGGCCGGCTGGGTGGAACCAGCTACATCCCGTCAGATTGCGGGAACAGCAGGGTGAAGCGATTGCCCGTATCGTCGCTTTCAACCCGGGCTTCACCACCGTGCAGATGCATGATCGAGGCGACAATGGCCAGTCCCAGGCCACCCGAATCACCGCCCTGGCTGCGTGCCGGGTCACAACGATAAAATCGTTCGAACACGTGTGGAAGATGGACGACCGGGATGGGTGCGCCGGTATTGTGCACGGCGATGCTGACCATTCCGCTATCGGCGGAGGTGTAGATCGTCACCGTACCTTCGGCAGCGCCGTAGCGCAGCGCGTTGGCCAGCAAGTTAGCCAGGGCACGCCGCACCAGCGCGCGGTCAGCAACCAGTTCGCCTGCCGCGTGCACCACCACGCTGATCCCGCGTTCTTCGGCCACGCCCTCGAAATAGTCCACCAGCTGGGTGCACAGCTCTGCCAGATCGATCGTTTCAAGCGTGACGCCGCTGGCCGGCTGCTCCGAACGCGCAAGAAACAGCATGCTGTCGATCATGCGCGCCAGGCGCTCGTATTCTTCCAGATTTGACGCCAGCAGCTGTTCATAGTCATCAACGCTGCGGCGCTTGCGCAGCGCGTGTTCCGTGTGGCCCATCAGGTTATGTAAAGGCGTACGCATCTCGTGGGCCAGGTCTTCGGAGAAGCGCGACAGCTGGACAAAGCCGTCGGCCAGGCGCGTCAGCATCTGGTCGAGCGCTGCCCCCAGTTGCTGCAGTTCCTGCGTTTCTTTCAGCGGCGCCGGTGTCAGCTTCACCGCCACGTTCTGCTGCAGGCGCCGCACATCGACGGCGGCGGCCTGCTGCGCCATCAGCCGCACAGGCCGCAGCGCGCGCTGGCTGATCAGCCAGCCCAGCACAAACGACAGCAGCGCCCCGCCGGCCAGCGCCGCCCCCAAGGTCATGCGGTAGCTGGCCAGCATGCGCTCGCGCTCGACCAGCATTTTGGCGGCGACCACAGTGAACCGCCGGTTACCCTGCCAGACATCGACCCAGGCCAGCCGCGCCGCCTGACCGGTGGCGACATCGGTGAGGCGGATCGATGGCGCGGGCGGCAGGGACGGCAGCGCCAGGCCGCCCGGATTGACCGCGATCAGCAGTTGCCCGTGGCGTCGCGCATCCACAAGGCGTTGTCGCGGTTGCCCAGCATGTTGGCGTACAGCTGCGGGCGCCGGCGCAACGCCTCGATACTGTCGCTGTCGGCAACCAGCGCGCGCATGCGATCGATCCGGCCTGCCAGCGCGATGTCGTCACGCCACGCCAGCTCGCTTGCCAGGGACCGGTACAGGAACACGCCGATGGCCCCCAGCAGCAGCGCGCTTGCCAGGGCAAACCACAGCGCCAGGCGCATGCTCAGCGAACGAGGCGTGAACGCAAGCCTCATGGCGTCTCGCCCAGCATGTAACCCATGCCACGGACTGTGTGAATCAGTTTCAGTGGATAGGGATCGTCGATTTTCACGCGCAGGCGGCGGATGGCCACATCGACGACGTTGGTGTCGCTGTCGAAGTTCATCTGCCACACGTGCGAGGCGATGACTGCACGCGAGAGCACCTCGTCGACCCGGCTGACCAGCAGGTGCAGCAGCGCGAATTCCTTGCCCGTCAGGGTGATCCGGTCGCCCTGACGCGTGACCCGGCGGCGCAGCACATCGACCTGCAGGTCGGCGACGCGAAATTCCTGCATGTCGCGCGGCGGTCCGCGCCGCAGCAGCGTGCGCACGCGCGCCAGCAGTTCGGCAAACGAAAATGGCTTGACCAGATAGTCGTCGGCGCCCAGTTCGAGCCCGCGCACGCGGTCTTCAATGGCGTCGCGCGCCGTCAGGAACATCACCGGCGTGGCCGACCTGGCGCGCACCAGTTGCAGCAGCGCCCAGCCGTCAAGGCCCGGCAGCATCACGTCGAGGATCACCAGATCGAAGTCGAACTCCTCGATCATGTAACGGCCGTCAAAGCCATTGCTTGCCACCTCGACGATATAGCCGGACTCGCGCAAGCTCTTTTGCAGGTAGTCGGCCGCCTTGCGTTCATCTTCCACGATCAGTATGCGCATTGCCTGCTCCTTGTGCCGCAATCTTACTGCCCGCCGCGCGCCAGATGACAAAACTGTCATCTGGCCGTCATCTGGTTGTCGCCAGGCGCTGCGTACCATGCGGCCATTCGAACACTACCGGGATGATTCCATGTACCACCCACTGCCTGCAGGTTTGCTGATCGCGTTGTCGCTGGCCTGCCCCCAGGCCAGCACTGCCGCCCCGCTGACCGTACCCCACCGCACTATTTCACTCGATGGCGCGAGTCGCCTGCTCGACGCGGCGATGACCGCCTGCCATGCCGACGGCAAAGTGCTGGCCGCCGCCGTGGTCGACCGCGGCGGCAACCTGGTTGCCCTGCGCCGCGATGATGGCGTCGGTCCGCACAACACCATCGCTGCCCAGCGCAAGGCCTACACGGCGCTGTCAACCAGAACGGCGACCCGCCTGCTGGCCGCCAATGCCCGCGCCAGCACCGAAGCGGCCAACCTGAACACCGTCGAGACGCTGCTGCTGCTCGGTGGTGGCGTGCCACTGATGGCTGACGGCGAGCTCATTGGCGCCATCGGCATTGCCGGCGCTGGCGGACCGGCCACAGACGAAGCCTGCGCACAGGCCGCAATCGACAACGTGTTGCGCAAGACGCCCTGATTGCTGGCGGCATTGACCTTCCGATTATTTCTACACTTACCCTTACGGAGAACGCATGAAATTCCTTCAGACCCTGCTCGTTATGACCCTCGGTGCTGCTGCGCACTGCGCCAGTGCTGCAGCCGCACCCACCGTCACACCTGCCACGGCGATCAACCCGCTCAGCGTCCATGTCCTCGACCTGCAGGACGGTTTGCCATCAGCCGATGTGGCTGTCACTCTCGAACAGCGCGTAGGCGACGGATGGACGATGCTCGGCGAAGGCGTCACCAATGCCCAGGGCCGCATCCCTGCCCTGTTCCCCACTGGCGTGGCCATGGTACGCGGCACTTACCGGGTCACATTCAAGACCGGCAAGTGGTTTGCCGAGCACAAGAGCCCGACGTTCTTCCCCGAGATCCCTGTCATCTTTACGGCTGACGGCAGTGTGCCGCATTACCACGTGCCGCTGCTGCTGAGCCCTTACGGCTATTCGACGTACCGCGGCAATTGAATCGGTGCAGCGGAAAAGGCTGTCAGCGGCGAGCCGGCACAGATCGTCAGGCGCCTGACGTCAAATCCCGCACCAGGCCGGTCAATACATCGACCAGTGCTTTGCTTGCCGTCGTGCGATACGCCCCTTTGCGCCAGGCATAGACGACATGGCGCAACGGCATTGGCGGCAGCAGCGCAACCGCGTGCAGGTCGGTATAGGCGGCAGAAATCGGGTTGGGCAGAACTGTCCCCAGCGTTCCCTGACGAACGATCTCGACCAACGCGCCGATGGCATTGACTTCGACGGCGACCTTTGCCGCGATACCGTGCGACGCGCAGTACGCATCGATTTGCCGGCGGGTGGCGAACGACTTGTTGAGCAACACCAGCGGTTCGGCAGCAAACGCCGCCAGCGGCAACGCGGCAGACCGGGTGGCGAGTCGATGACTGGCGGCGGTCACGAAGCTGAGTTCTTCTTCGTACACCGGTGTGTAGTCGAGTTCACCCGGCTGCTGCGGACTGAATGCGATGCCGAGGTCGAGTTCGTCGTTGATCAACATCGCTTCGATGTCTTCCTGCGCGATTTCCAGAAAACTGACTGTGACCCTTGGGTGCAGTGCATGGAACCGGGCGATCAGCGGACCGATCAGATACAGCGATAACGTCGGCGGCGCAGCATAACGCAGCACGCCACGTTGCGCGGTACCGACATCCTGGATCGCGCGGGCGCCGGCGTGAAGATGCTGCATGCCAAGTTTGGCGTGGCCCATCCATGCCTCGCCGGCATCGGTCAGGCGCACGCTTTTTCCACTGCGGTCAAACAGCTGAACACCCAGCAATGCTTCGAGCTGCTTGATCTGCTGCGACAGCGCCGGTTGCGACACATGCAGCGCGGCGGCGGCACGGGTGAAGTTGCGATGCTCTGCAACGGCAAGAAAATAGCGGATGTGACGCAACAGCATAGCGAGCCCGATGATTCGTTTTACTTATCGACATCATCGCATATCGGTCTTGGACCTTATGGTTGTGAGTGGTTATATTCGCAGCCCTCCCACTCAGTTTTTAGAAAGATGTCATCTTGTCGTCCTTTCAGCAATGGTGTCGCGATTTCCTTCCCGCCCCGATTCAAATAGCACCTCGTGAACAGTTACGCAGCAGCCTGGGTGCGTTGATCGGGATATTTTTTACGGGCGTAATTGCCTGGTTTTTCGGCGGACCAGTCGACAATCTGCCATTGCTGGCAGCGCCCTTGGGCGCGTCTGCCGTGCTGTTGTTCGGCGTACCGGCAAGCCCGCTGGCCCAGCCATGGGCGATCATTGGAGGAAATCTGATCGGCGCAGTAACAGGCGTCAGCTGCGCTTACTTGATCCCGATGCCGCTCCTGGCGGCAGCAGTCGCCGTGGCAGTCACGGTCATGCTGATGTTTTCGTTTCGCTGCGTGCATCCACCGTCCGGTGCGGTGGCGATCACAGCGGTGCTGGGAGGCAGCAAGATTCATGCACTCGGCTATGCATTCGTGCTGTTCCCGATCGGCCTCAATTCTGTCGCCCTGCTGATCGGCGCCTTGGTTTATCACAGGCTTACCGGGCATCGCTATCCCCACCGCGCGATTCACAAGACGCCTGCGGCAAACCATGAAGTGCCGGAGATATTCACACGTGCGGATCTTGACGCGGTATTACGCAGACGTACCGAAATACTGGATGTCGATGTCGATGACCTGGAATCGGTGCTGGAAGAAGTGGCGCAGGAAAGTCAGCGACGTCGTGTGAGCATGTCGAGTTCGTCGTGAAACGTGAGATGGTTGAGCAGTGTGCGTCGCGGCGGAAAGTACCATGCCACTTCTACCGATAGCAACGACGAGAAACTCTGCGCTTACGGCTTGCGAAACACGACCGCATGCTGGATCGGCAGCGACTTGATGCTGCGTTCCCACTTCAGGCCATGCGCCGTGGCTTCACGCCGTATCTGTGACTCACTCATCTTGTGCAGCGGCTTGATCGCGACTGCCGGATCCTCGGCGCGATATTCGACGAAGACAACGCGCCCGCCCGGCTTGAGGGCGCCGACGATGCTGTCGAGGACTTCCGCGGGATAGGCAAGTTCGTGATAGACATCGACCATGATTGCCAGATCGACGCTGGCCGGTGGCAGTTTGACGGTGGTTTCGCTGCCCAGCACCGAGACCACGTTGCGCACGCCGCGTTTTGCCATCTGGCTGTCGAGCATGGCGATCATTTGCGGCTGCACGTCGACGGCGTACACACGTCCGTTGGGCCCGACCTTTTTCGCCAACTGCCAGGTGTAATAGCCGGTGCCGGCACCGATGTCGGCTACCGTCATGCCGGACGCCAGCGCCAGTTCCCGCAACAGCAATGCCGGCCGCTCCTCGTGCGCGCGGCTTTCGCGCTCGAGCCATTGCGCGCCCTCCCATCCCATCACACCGGAGATCTCGCGGCCCATATAGCGCTTGCCGATCCCATCCGGACTGGGTGCGACACGTTCATAGCGCGTGTCGGCGGTCGCTGCCTGGGCCACGGCATCGATACTGAAGGATGACAGCAGCGTCAGCGTCGACAGGCAGGCCAGCAGGATGGGGAGTGTACGGTAGGTGCGGCCGGTGCGGCAGTTGCTCGAGCGGGTGCGGTGCATGATCGGTTTCCGTAAGAAGTCGCGGCCTGCAATGGCGCCGGCAGGCTTGCCGTGGTTGGGAATGATCAGTGTAGCTGTGTTGGCTGTCCGACGTACTTTCACGTGGAGACCTGCGTCGAACGATGGACGCTATTCAAAAGGGAATCAGCGAATCCGCGAATCGTGCTCGGCTCTTGACTGCTTCGCTATTCACCTGGTCCTCTCCGGGAGGAACCAACTGTTCGTGAAAGTATGCAACGCTGCCGCCTTGGCACCCTGTTACGATGAGTTCAACTACCGGGTTCGGCCAACGGCGGACATTCCCCTGTTTTCACATCTGGAAGCGACTCATGAAAATCCGCTGTGCTTCGTGCGCCCTGGCGTTTTTGTTATTGACTAACATTGTCGAAGCAGCCCCTCTTGTGAGCTATTTCCCATCGAAGGATCTAGGACTCTTTTTGGCGGATAAATTCGATTTGGCCAGTATCCGAAGCTCTTTCGGGCCACGCCGCTCACCTGCACTGCGCACATTTGCTGATTTCGGCATGACGCCGAGCAAAGCCACTGAGAATGCGCTTGTGTTTGAGACGCCAGGCAACTGGTTGTATGAGTTGAAGATTGTGGACAGGAAGGATGTCAACGGGGATGGCATCGAGGACCTGGAGGTTTGCTTCGTCGATCAGGCATTGAACGGCGGAACCTACAACACATCAAAAGGCCTGCTGCTTACGCGCTACTCCGCAGACGGCTATGCAGTTGCCTTGAATTTCAGTCTTAACGATGGCATTTGTCATGAATATGCTCGGTAAAGTCCCATATGCGAGGCCTGCTTTGGGTCGATTCCGATCTGTCGATGTGCTCGCTGAAATGTCAACTTAGCAAAACCAGCCCCTGTCGCTGGTAATGCCGGTTGAGCGCTCGAGAACATCGTCGACGCGTGGAAGCAATACAAAATAACAGCAGAAGTCGAACAGACGAAACGGGAATCGGAATAAGCGTGCATGCGCCTATGCCGCGGTCGTGAGATTGCCCTGCTGGCCCTGACCAGCAGGCGCTGCGCACAGCAGCGCTTCGATGGCATCCGGCGCCACTGGCCGGCTGTAGCAGAAGCCCTGCATCTGGTCGCACCCGTGGGCCAGCAAAAAGGCGAGTTGGTCGGCCGTTTCGACGCCCTCGGCAATCACGTTGAGCTTCATCGAGTGCGCCAGGCCGATCACGGCGTCGACAATGGCGGCGTCATCGGCATCGTCGATCAGGTCGCTGACGAACGAGCGGTCGATCTTGAGGCTGTGGATCGGGAAGCGCTTCAGGCTGGCCAGGCTCGAGTAGCCAGTGCCGAAGTCGTCGATCGCCAGTTGCACGCCCATGGCGGCCAGGCGCGCCATCGTGGCGGTGGCCGCCACCGGGTTCTGCATCAGCACGCTCTCGGTGATTTCGAGTGTCAGCGCGCGCGGATCGCACCCGGTTTTTTCAAGCAGCACGGCGACGCGCTGGGCCACGTCCTGGCCCAGAAACTGGCGCGCCGACAGGTTCACGCTCATACGCACCGGCGGCAAGCCGTCCTTCTGCCAGGCTACCTGCTGCGCCATCGCGGTTTCCAGTACCCACTCGCCGATCGGCACGATCAGGCCGGTTTCTTCGGCCAGCGGGATGAAGTCGGCCGGCGACACCATCGGCTTGCCCAGCGGCTGCCAGCGCAGCAGCGCTTCGACGCCGCCCAGGTGGCCGGTGGCGATGTCGACCACGGGCTGGTAGTGCAGCACGAATTCGCGGCGCTGCAGCGCCCGTTGCAGCTCGCTTTCCATGCGCAGGTGCAGCGCGGTCTGCGCGCCCATGTCGGCCATGTAGAAGCTGAAGCCGTTGCCGCCCTCACCTTTCGAACCGTACATGGCGCTGTCGGCGCACTTGAGCAGCGTGGCGCTGTCGGTGCCATCGCGCGGGTACATGGCGATGCCGATCGAGCCGGTCGGGAAGACCTCTTGCCCGCACAGCAGCAGCGGCTGGAACAGGTTGTCGAGGAGCTTACGGGCCACGCGCGCGGCGTCGGTCTCCCCGGTCATCTCGGGCAGCACGACGACGAATTCGTCGCCGCCTTGGCGCGCCACGGTATCGCTCTCGCGCAGCGAACCGGCCAGGCGGCGCGCGATCTCGACGATCAGCTGGTCACCCGCATCGTGCCCGAGCGTGTCGTTGACGTGCTTGAACCGGTCCAGGTCGATGAACATGACGGCTACCTGTGTGCCGGCGCGGTGCGCATGGGCAATCGCGCGTTCGAGCCGGTCTTGCAGCAGCACGCGGTTCGGCAGGCCGGTCAGGGCATCGTGATTGATCACGCGCAGCAGCGCTTCTTCGGCGCCCTTGCGGCGCGATATGTCTTCGACCACCGAGATGAAACGCTGGTTGCCATAGGCGTCGCGCATCGTCGAGACGCTGACATTGACCCAGATCGGCGTACCGTCGCGCCGCAGCAGACGCCGCTCGCGCTGGTAGTCGCTGATCTCGCCATCGCGCAGGCGTTTCACCAGTGTCAGCTCGTCCGGCAAATCGTCGACGTGCGTCAGTTGCTGGAAGAAGCGCTGCAGCAGTTCGATTTCGGTGTAGCCCAGGATCTGCGCCATCTTGCCGTTCACGCGCAGCAGGCGCCCGTCCGGGCCCAGCAGCACGATGCCCACCGCCGCCTGGCTGAAGGTCAGGCGGAAAAATTCCTCGCTCTCCTGCAGGCGCAGGCGCGCCTTGCGGCGGAAGGTGATGTCCTGGCCAATCAGTAGCAGCATGTAGCCACCGGCCTGCTCGGTACGGCGGATATTGAATTCGAGATGGCGCACGCCGTCCGGACCGCCTTCGAGCGAGACGAGCACGTGGTCTTGCGGCATGCCGGTGAGGAGTGCATCGCTGACGCGCGCGGCCAGGCCGGCGTCGGGCAGCCAGCGCGCGAGTGGATGGCCGGCGCTGGCCGATTCTTCCGGCGCGTCGATCAGCTGGGCCATCATGCGGTTCATCGAGCGCACACAGCGCTCGGCGTCGATGACCAGCAATCCTGCCGGCATGCCGTCGATCACTTGCTCAAGATAGTTGCGGTTCTGGCCAAGCAGCGCGTGGGCGTCCCGCAGCGCGTGGGCTTCACTGGTCTCAGGTTGATCCTGGATGGCTGCGGTGTGCAGGCTGGAAGCCACATCGGTGTGTGGTGCGGGAGTCTCGTTCGTCTGGATCATCATGGGAAAGCACCTCTGGCTATCCAACATGATCGAGTGTTATTTTTTGTTGGATACGATTGTTGCATGATAGCAAAGCAACGCCATGCAGGCGACCGTTGTCGATTCTCTGTTGTTATTTTGTGTGAGATTTCTGCGTAGCAGATGACATGATTCAAGTTCGCCAATGTACGGCGCTGCAGCGGCTCAATGTGGACAGAGAAAATAAGGTGAGAGTTATCCGGTCCAACCCAACCGGAGTCCACCATGCATTCAGGTTTTCTGCTGTCGCGCGCCACTGGCGCACTCGCCGTCGTGTGCAGTGCCGGCGCGGCGCATGCCCAGGTCAACGTCACGCTGACCCCGGCGCAGCCGGCGGTTGGAGGCGGCGACAACGTCCTGGTGGGCGTCACGCTGACCAATACCTCGAACACGGTCCAGCAATTGCTCCGCTGGCGCACGCCGCAGCCGGCGCTGGAGGCGCCGCTGTTCGAGGTCCAGCGCGACGGTCAGCCGGTGCGCTACCTGGGCCGCCGCATCAAGCGCGCCGCGCCGGGGCCGGCTGATTACCTGCAACTGACCCCGGGCGAGGTGCTTACGCAGACGGTCGAGCTCTCGCGGTTCTACGAGATGAGCATCACCGGCAACTACACGATCCGCTACCGCAGTCCGGCCATGCCGGCGCCGGGCGCGACCACTGGCGCGGTGGTGGGCGAGCTGACGTCCAACCCCGTCACGATCCGGATTGACGGCAGCAGCACGCCGACCCTGCAGGACGCCACGTCCACTGGTCCTGGCTTTGCCAATTGCACCAATGCGCAGCAAACGCAGCTGACAACCGCGATGGCGGCCGGGCGCGCGATGGCAGCCGACAGCCAGGCCTACCTGACCTCGGGCACGCCATACGGCGCGCGCTATGCGATGTGGTTCGGAGCGCAGGACGCCGCGCGCGGCGCGAAGGTCACAGCCAATGTCACGGCGATCAGGGAGGCGTTCGAGAACAAGCCCGTCAAGATCGACTGCGATTGCGACGAGTCGTATTTCGCCTACGTCTATCCGGCGCGGCCGTACACGGTCTGGGTGTGCAAGGCGTTCTGGACCGCAGCGCCGACCGGGACCGATTCGCGCGGCGGCACGCTGATGCACGAGCTGAGCCACTTCAATGTGGTGGCGGCGACCGACGACCACGTGTACGGCCAGGCCGCAGCGGCGGACATGGCGCGCAGCGCGCCGCAGCGGGCGATCAACAACGCCGATTCGTATGAGTATTTCGGCGAGAACACGCCGCGGCAGGCGACTGCGGCCCAGGCTGCCGGGGAGTGATCGACCATGACACTGCTCCCGACCACCCTTGCCGCGGCCTTGGTCAACTACCGGCTCGACACGCGTAACCGGCCTCTGCGCATGGTGCTGGGCCAGCCCGGCACCGCCGATACCAATGCGCTGCTGCCGCACCATGCCAGCGCCAGCGAATCAGTGTGCGGCGGCCTCGAGCTGCAGATTCTGTGCCTGTCCGAAAACGCGACGCTCGAACTGAAGCGTTTTATTGGTCTGCCGTGCGAACTGCAGATCGTGACCGACCGAGGCAACTTGCGCAGGCTCTGCGGGATCGTCACGGCGGCGGCATCGGGTCACAGCGACGGCGGGATCGCGAGTTACAAGCTGACCGTGCGCGACGCGCTGTCGGTGATGGACGCGACGCGCACCACGCGCGTTTTCCGCGACAAGAGTGAGCTCGAGATCATCGAACTGGTCCTCAAAGAGTGGCAAAGAAACAATCCCGTGATCGCGTCGACCTTCGACTTCGATATTCATAGCGGTCTGCTCAACCGCAATCTCCCGAAGCGCGCGCTCACGATGCAGTTGAACGAATCGGATGCCAGCTTCGTGCGCCGCCTGATGCAGCGCCGCGGCATCGCCTGGTTTTTCCGCCCGGGCAGAACCGACAGGCAGCGTCAGGCAGGTGGCGATGTCGACGGCATCGGCCACTCGCTGGTGCTGTTCGACGATGACAGGGAACTGGCGCACAATGCAGCCGGCACGATCCGTTTTCACCGCGACGGCGCGACCGAGGAGCGCGACGCGATCACGCTCTGGAGCGCCGAGCGCACGCTGGTGCCGGGCCATACGTCGTTGCACAGCTGGGATTACCTGAACCCCGGCAAGGGCGGATCGACGACCAGTTCGCCGCTGCGCGTCAACCAGGGCAAGACCGGCAATGCGCTGGCCGCCGGTCTGGAACAGTACCAGGTGACGGCGCCGCACCTTGGCGACAACCGGCTCGACCTGCTGGCCATCAGCGATGCGCTGGTGGCGTACCACGAATTCGTCGCCAAGTGCTTCCATGGCGAAGGCGCGGTACGCGACCTGGCCGTTGGCGAGTGGTTCGGCCTGACCGGCCATCCCGAGATCGACAAGCACCAGCCAGAACAGCGCGAATTCGTCGTGACCGCCCAGCGCATCGATACCACCAACAACCTGCCGGCGGACGTCAGTGCCAAAGTCGAACGGCTGTTTGCGCGCAGCGGCTGGGACATCGTCCGGCTTGACGACACCGCCCAGGCGCTGCGCTACCGGTCCAGCTTCAGCTGTGTGCGGCGTGGCATACGGATCGTGCCGCCACCGCCGGTGATTCCGCAGCCGCAGTTGCAAAGCGCGATCGTCGTTGGACCCCAGGACGAGGCCGTGTGGTGCGATCACCTGGGGCGCGTCAAGATCCGCTTCCCGGCGACGCGCGCACAGGAACACGCGGACGGCGCTGGCGCGTCGGGTTCGGATCGCGACTCGGCCTGGGTACGTGTTGCATCCGGCTGGGCGGGCAACGGCGCCGGCAACCAGTGTGGCGCGCGCCTGCTGCCGCCCGTGGGCAGCGAGGTGCTGGTGGCGTTCGCCGGTGGCGATCCCGACAAGCCGGTCATCATCGCCCAGGTCTACAACGGCGCCGCCCCGCCACCGGGCTTCCGGCGCGAAGATGGCCTGCCCGCCAACCGCTTTCAGTCGGGCCTGCGCAGCCGTGAAATCCGCGGCCAGCGCGGCAACCAGCTGCGTCTCGATGACACGGCCGGACAGATCAGCGCGCAGCTGGAGAGCGACCATGGGGCCAGTGAACTCAATCTGGGCTACCTGACCGAACCGCGTCAGGAAGGCAGCGCCAGGCCGCGCGGTGAAGGGGCCGAATTACGCACCGAAGAAGCCATCGCACTACACGCGGCGCGCGGCATCCTGCTCAGCGCCTGGAAGCTGCTGGGTGGCGGCGACAAGGGTGCGCAGCTGGCCCGTGACGATTATCTTGGCCTGCTGCGCGACTGTGGCGAACTGTGCGCGTCACTGGGCAACTACGCGGCGCAGCACAACGGGTTAGCCGTCGACACGGCCGAGCAAGAGGCGCTGCTGGCGCGCTTCACGGGGTGGGAAGACGGCAGCAATACCAAGCCAGAGGCGGCGCAGCCGGGCGAACCGGTGATCGCCGTGACGTCCCCGGCAGGAATCGGCTTTGCCAGCTCGAAAGCCGTGGTCAGCTACGCGGGCACCAACGTCGACACAGCCGCGCAGCAGCACATGCAACTGACCGCAGGCCAGCGGTTCTCGGTCAATGCCGGCAAAGGGTTGTCGCTGTTCGCGCATCACGGCGGGCTGCATGCGATCGCTCACAACGGCAAGCTCCTGATGCAAAGCCAGCACGACGACACGGCCATCGAATCGGCACAGAACATGCAGCTCACGGCGACGGAAGGCACGGTGACGGTCACGGGCAAGGTCATCCTGCTGGTGGCTGCTGACGGTTCGTTCCTCAAGCTGGGCGACGGCCCGCCTGTACTGGGCAGCAAGGCGCCTCTGCGGTTTCATGCACCGGATTACACGCTCGATGGGCCTGAATCGATGGCGGCGCAGTTTCCTGATTTTGGCGCCGGCGGTGCGGATCAAAAACTGGAACTGCGCTATCCACGGGGCGTGGCGGACGACGACGGCGCCGAACCACTGGGCGCGCTGGTGAAGGACATGAAGATGCGCGTGGCGCTCAGTGATGGCACGAGCCTGGAGGGTGTCAGCGATGCGCAGGGCAAGTCCGAACTGATGGCACGTGATGCGATGCATCTGGCTGAAATCGTGCTGTCGCGCGGTGGCAAAGACCAATAGGAGAGCGGGATGGCCAACAAATATCCGAAAAGTGAATACGTCATCAAACGCGACAACGCGCTGCTGCAACCCTGTCGCATCAGCGACAAGGTTGTCGACGTACCGCGCGAGCAACCCTGCAACATCATCGTGGTACACGGCGTAAACGATGTTGGCACCAGCTATGGCGCAGTCGAGGAAGGGCTGTGCGCGGGACTGCAGGATCGCCTGCTGCGCAAGTTCAAGCCTGGGACGTACCGGATGCCTAACGCGAAGGATAAGGAGACGCTGCTGGATGATCCTGATGCGGTGTTTTTCAAGCGCAACACGGCGCCCGACACGGATAGTCCGGTGATCCCGTTTTACTGGGGCTTTCGTGAAGTGGGCAATCTGACGAAGACTGTGAATGGCCAGAAGACGGATCGCAACGGCAATCGCCTCGACAAGGACCTGTCCAAGGGCGGCGGCCCGTTCGGCAATGCCACCAGTACCCTGCCCGACATGTGGAACAAGGGCATATATGCGCCAATCGATCCGGCCGGTGACCCGCTCCGGCCTGTCAAAAACGGACCGGGCCGAATGTACATGGTGCTTGCTGCACGACGCCTGGCGGCGCTGGTGGCGATGATTCGCCAGTATGAGCCGAATGACACTGTCAACATCGTCGCGCACAGCCAGGGTTGTTTGATCAGCTTGCTGGCACAGGCTTTTCTGATGGAGATGGGTGAGCGTACGGCGGATACGCTGATTCTGACGCATCCGCCGTATAGCATGGATGAAAAGATGGGCATGGCAATGCGGACCGCTACCTTTGTTACAGGTGACAGCGACAAGGCCATGGAAGGGTTTTACGACCTGATCGCCAGCAGACAAAACGTCTATGCGCGCCTGCAGACGCTGGTCAATATTGTCGCCGGTGTTGCGAAGTCGAAGGGAACCTCACCCCTGTTCGGAAAGATCAGCGAGACCGACTCCTGCGGGATGGTGCACGGGCGCTGGAAGGCGGATGCTGATCGCGACAACCGGGGCAAAGTTTATTTGTACTTCAGCCCGGAAGACATGACGGTCGCTCTCGACAATATGCGCGGGATTGGCTGGCAAGGGATACCTGACGCTGTTGCGTACTTAATCGCCCCACCACCTTCAAACAAGATAGACGTGCTCAGCGATGAAGCGAAGTTCGGGCCGTCGCCGTCAATGCTGAAGGTAGAACGCATGGCGCTCAAGGAAATGGGGCCCTCGTTCCGTCAACGCGTTTTTACAGGAAAGCTGCGAGCTGCCGCCGGGCTGGCGAAACCTGCGCCAGTGCTGATCGGCCAACCACCACATGACTTTGTGTTGCGACTGCCGGGAGAGGATGACCATGCCCATGTAGCATCCAGCGGACGTATGCTGCGTCAATCGTTACCGCAGGCAGGACAGTTCAGCCTCGACTATCCCGTGTATCGCTTTGGCATCCGAACAATCAATGGAGAAGCGCTCAAAACACCCTGCGAAGCCGATATTTGGGGCAACCAAGTCAATCCAGACAAAATTCCAACGCATTCCATGCTCGCGCACCTCAAGCGCGAAAACCGCGGGCCCTGTGAGGAAGTCGATCCGATTGATGCCGCCATCGCCGTTGCGAGCAATAAAGGCCTGCTTGTCAAGACCGTAGGGCTGCCGGCGTCTGTTGTCGCATCGGTCGAGCGCGGAGGGGCTGATGACGTCTCGGAGCAAGACCGTCAACGGCTGGAAGTCGCATACAACAATTCCCAATTCCGAGGCAATACCAACCCGGATGACATGTCGCGCATCTTATGGGCCACGCGCTACAAACATGTCATTTCCGCGCAGGTACAGGAAAGTCCAAATGCTGCAAGGCTGCGCTGGCAGCAGGAAGTCAGTCCGAAATCGTTTCATAGCGCGATTTTTGGAAGCAGAAAAAATCATCGGCGAATCACTACGTACGACTTATCGATCGGAAGTGGCAAAGCGGTAAGTGATCCGGCCTTCTATGCCTATTTGTGCGCGGTGGCGGATTGGCGGCTGAAGAAGACAATAAATATTAAAAAAGCACGTAAAGGTATTTTGACTTGGAGCGAATTCCTTTATTCATTCAGTGCCTTCTACGCAAATGAGCCCGATTGGAGAAGGCAGCTAATAGTAGGCAATGCCGACTATTACAGCAGCGGTGCGCTTCCACACGGACTGCCTCTGCTTAAGGGTGGACTTTGGGACATCGTCATCTCAGAAACAATCTCAGGCAAGCGCGTGATGTCCGCCTCGAAAGGAAAATCGTGAAAAATAGCCTGTCGGATGACTTCCCGACCGCGTTACCCAAGAAGTGGAAATATGTATTGGGAGCAGCAATCACTTTTCCGGTGTTATTCCTGATAGGGATCGCATTCGATCTCAGCGTATTACGCCCGGATCTTGGCAACTTCAATGTGGAGACAACGATGGACAAAGTGCGTTGGTTCGGCATTCCCCTCATGGTAGTCATGATTTTATTCGGCGGAAAGTGGCTGTTTGACTCGAGTGCTATTCATGAACGCCAACGGGCATGGCAACAAAAAAATCATCAACTCAAGGAACAGGAAAATCTCGATAAGAAATCGGAACAATCCCGGCGCGAATACGTGCTGGAAGTAATTGGATTGGGCGTTACGGTCGAACAGTACCGTCAAGGCAAGCTTTGGCAAGCGTTGCAGGGAGGCGAGCCCTACAACAGCATTCGTGAACCCGATCCCAAAAAATATCCATGGACCAGAATCGATAAAATAGGACAGACCGGCAGCCGTGCTTGCGACGCGCTGGAAAATGGGGCAGACCCATCTCCCATGTTTTGGGGTGTGCCAACCATGTATGCCGGCGGGCCTATCAACAACCCTGCAGAGCAGCCGAGTGCAGTCATGCCGATGGAAGGCCTTGCATCCAGCGCCGAAGGTACCGGCATGGCCTGGCACCTGTTCGTCACTGGTCCATGGCAGCTTGGAGAAAGGCCAGACCAGCTACTGGAGCACGCCTTTGCCTTTTTCGATGCACATCCCGATCTTCCTTATCTCGTCCTGTTAAGTGCCGACGATGCAGCAGACCGCGGTTATATGCAGCTACCCGGCAGCCCCCCACTTGTCCGTGACGGGTACTACATTCCCGAGTACTCCGATGCCAGTGCGGTCTTCGTCCTGGCCCGGCGCGAGCGGGTCGAGCCACTGCGGCCCTATGCATGGACCGATCCGGACAACAACTATTTGCAAGAAACCCTGCGCCAGATGTACTACCAACTCATGAGCACAGTACCCATGCGGCCAGAAATGAAAGCCGAGTGGCCAAATAGCACCAGACAACCCACCGTCGCCGAATGGCTCCCCGCCGCTGCCAAATTCGCCAAACACCCCGTCTTCGACCGCCCCGAAAGTACGCTCCTCGACGACTACAAGCGCTGGGCCAATCCGCCCCCGAAAGACTGGAAGCCTACTCCCTGGTTCCCGGTTCCCTGGAACCGCAACCAGCTTGCTGCATTCGACGCCCTGCCCTCGATGGGCTTCATCCACCGCCCCGTATTCGTCAAGTTTGAGGATGAAGAAGGCAAGCCGGTCAAGCGCCGCGACGCGCGCCAAAAGCTGCTGGAAGCGGGCTGGCAGCAGGCGCTGCAGACGCTGCCCGAAGCGCAGCGCGCCGCAGGCCCGGCGCGCATCATCGCCGCGTTCAACCACGACACCGAACAGAAAATCGCGCTGGCAGGCACGCTGCACGCGTATGCCGCGCAGGGTGGCCCCGACATCGACACCGGCAAGACGTCGCAGTTCATCGATACCGACCAGCGCATGGGCAATACCGGCGCGGCAACCTTCTTTGTCCAGATGGCGGTGGGCGTGATGGGCAGCTATATCGAGGGCGGCGCCTCGGCCGCGATCAATCTGCGCGATCCGACCGGCGCCAGCATCGTGTTCATCAGCCCGCCGAGCAAGGAACGGCGCGAGTCGCAAGGGGCGAACATCTTCAAGCACATCGTCCAGCCGTCGATCGATCCGGACAACTACAAGCCACCGACAGTGGCGGCAGTAATGGGCGCAGACCCAATCCCCGAACACGACACCGCAGCCGACTGAATCACCGTCAAAAGAAAGGCTCAATCATGCGCAATATCATCAGGCTCGGCGACGCCACGTCGCATGGCGGCAAGGTTCTCAGCGTCAGCGCGCGGCATGTGAAGGTGGGCGGTATTCCCGTGGCGTGCGTGGGTGACACCTGCAGTTGCCCTATCAAAGGTCACAATGGCTGCAAGATCGTCAGCGGCTCGGCGCATCATAAAATCGATGGCAAGCTGATTGCCTTCGATGGCGACAAGACGAGTTGTGGCGCGACGCTGATTGCCAGCGCCACCAATTGCAAGGCGCCGTAATCAGCGCGCGGCCATCCTGACCGTGTGCGAGAACTTCACCGGCAGCGCCGGGCTGCTCTTGATGCCGCCCGCGTCGAGCTTGCGCAAATCGGTCACCCACGGGCCGGCGTAACGGATCTCGTAACTGTGCTGGCCTGGCTTGAACGCATACGCCTGCGTGATGTCGAGCGTGTTCAGGTAGGTCGTCTGGGGCTTGACCTCGAGATAATCAGCAGCGTTCAGCGGGCCGCGTTTGACCATGCGGCCCGTGTAGGCGACCGTGTCCGTCAGTGAACTCAGCGCAAAACGGGGGGCGCTCAGATCGTCGCCCAGCGCGATCTCGCGCGGGATCCATATCGGTACATCGCCCCGGTTCTCGATCAGCACCCGCACCTTGACCTTGCCGGCCCCGGTTTCCACTTCGAGCCGATGCTGGACGTTCACCTTCGCCTCCACGGCCTTGACCACGCCAACTACGCCGACCAGCGACAGCACCATTGCCAGCTTGGCCGCCGGCGAGCTTCGTTTGACATGCATTGCGACTCCTCGAGGATCACGGCAGGCGTCACCCGCGCGACGCTGCCTGTCGATTATGACATGATTCCATCAATACATTCACGGAAGTATGTTACCGCCGGTCTCCGGCAGCGCCGCCAGGATCATCACCGCCACGCGCCGGTTGCGCGCTTTGCCTGCTTCGTCGGTGTTGGGCGCCACCGGGCGCGTCGCGGCAAAGCCGATCGCCGACAGGCGCACTTCGGGCACGCCGTTGGTGGCGAACAGCCGCACCACGCTGCTCGCGCGCGCGGTCGACAATTCCCAGTTCGATGGATACAGCGGATTGGCGATCGGCAGGTCGTCCGTGTGGCCTTCGACCTCGATGCGGTGCGTGTCGTTCCTGAGCAGGCCGGCCACCTGCGCCAGGATGACCTGGCCTTCGCCGTCCAGCACTGCTTCGCCCTGCGGGAACAGAATGCTGGCGTTGATCTCGACGCTGATGCCGCGCGCGTTCTGGATCACACGCACCTGCCCCGACTTCACCAGCGGCAGCAAGGTCGCCGACAGTTCGCGCGCCATCACGCCCATCTTTTCCTGCTCGCGCCGCGCTGCTTCGTTGCGGCGGCGGTTGATGATATGCGACAGCGGCAGCACCGGCTCGACATTGGTGTTGGTTCGGGTGGCCGCGCCGCGTCCGCCGAATGCATCGCCGAGCGCATCGGAAAGCACCTGGTACTTGCCCTCGTTGACGATGGAGATGGCGTACATGACGACGAAAAACGCGAACAACAGCGTGATCAGGTCGGCGTACGAAATCAGCCAGCGTTCGTGGTTTTCAGTGGAGACATCGTCGTCGTAGCGCTTGCGGGCCATGGCGGTCGGCTAGTGGTGCGTGAGCAGGCTGGCGACGCGTTCGTCGATGACGCGGCCATGGTCGCCGCTGGCCAGGTCAGAGAACACTTCGGCCAGAATCTCGTACTGCGACACCTTGTCGCTGACGATGGCCTTGAGCTTGTTGCCGACCGGGTAAAAGAACAGGTTGGCCATGCCTACGCCATACACGGTCGACACAAACGCCACCGCAATGCCCGAACCCAGGCGGGCTGGATCGGACAGGTTTTCCATCACGTGGATCAGGCCCAGCACGGCGCCCAGGATGCCGATCGTGGGCGAATAGCCGGCGGCCGATTCCCAGATGCGCGCCGCCTGACGCTGGGCGAATTCGTAGCCGTTGATTTCGTGTTCGAGCAGGCTGCGCACTTTCTCGGGCGCGATGCCGTCGACCACCAGGCGCAAGCCTTTGGCGACGAACGGGTCGGCCTTGCTCATGAATTGTTCGAGCGACAGCAAACCATCGCGGCGCGCCGTCAGGCTCCATAGTGCGATCTCGCGCGACAGTTTCTGGCGGCCGTTTTTTGGTGGTACGAACACCCAGCGCAGCATGGCGATGCCGCGCAAGAAGGTGCGCGTCTCGCTTTGCAGCAGCACGGCGCCGAAGGTGCCGACCACCACGATGGCAAATGCGGCAGGCTGGATCAACGACGAGAACTTGCCGCCGTCGAGGGTGTAACCGAGAAAGATGCCGGCGATTGCCAGCACCAGGCCGATTACGCTGGCCCAGTCCATAATTGCTCCCGTAAGGTGGTGCGCAAACGTGCGACGGCCTGGGTGTGCAGCTGCGACACCCGCGATTCACTCACGCCCATCACGGCGCCGATTTCCTTCAGGTTCAGTTCTTCTTCGTAGTACAAGCCCATCAGGAGTTTTTCGCGCGGCGGCAGCTTGTCGATCGCATCGATCACGGCCTGGCGGAAATCGGTTTCCATCAGGCTGCGCAGCGGATCGGCATCGTCCACCGCATAGCGGTCGAGGAAATTGTCGCTGCCTTCGTCGGCATGGAAGTCTTCGTAGTACAGCAGCTGGTGGCCGCCCGAATCGGCCAGCATGTCCTGGTACTCGTCGAGCGAGATCTTGAGCGACGCGGCGACTTCGGATTCGCTCGGCGGGCGGCCCAGGCGCTGCTGCAGCGACTGCATCGCGCCCTCGACCTTGCGCATGTTCTGGCGCGTGCTGCGCGGCATCCAGTCGCTCGCGCGCAGCTCGTCGAGCATCGCGCCACGGATGCGCAGCACGGCGTAGGTCTCGAACTGGGCGCCGTGGTCGTCTTTGTAGCGGTTGATTGCGTCGAGCAAACCAATCATGCCGGCCTGGATCAGGTCATCGACCTCCACTGAAGGCGGCAGCTTCGCCTTCATGTGGTGGGCAAGACGCTTTACCAACGGCATATGCTCCGTCAGCAAAGAATTCTTGTCCGCTTTCCCTTTGGCCGTGTACATGCTGATATGTATCTTTTTCTCTGTGCGTATTCGATGGCGGCTGCGTCAGGAACCGATGGACGCGCTGCCCTGGCGGCCGAACTGCGGCATTGCAGGCAGTGCGAACTTGCCGGCCAGCTGACGGAACGCAACCGATGCGCCGGCCAGCGGGAAGGCATCGACCACGGCCCGGCCCAGGCGCGCGGCGCGGTGCAGGTATTCGTCGGCCGGCACGGCGCCCATGAAACTGAGCTTGACGGCCAGGTAACGTGTTGCTGCCAGTGACATATTATCGTATACCACCTTGGCCTCCCCCTCAGTCGCGCCGGTCACCAGGATGCCGAATGGCCGGCGGCCCAGTTCCTGCGTCAGGCGCTTGATGAGCGAGTAGGCATTGGTGATCGAGGCCGCGCTGGTCGACACCTGGATCACGATCTCCGAACTGGACATCAACGGCACCGGGAACTCACCGTCCGGGCCCAGTTCGCCATCGACGATCACGATGCCTGCCTGCGTGGCCAGCACGTCGAACGTCTTGCCCAGGCGCCGCACATCGTCGGTCGATTCGGGCGTGCCCATGGGCACCACCGAGAAGCCTTGCGGGGCCGGATGGATCACCTGGTTCAGCGCGCTTTCCTGGCGTGCAACCTGCAGCAGCGAAGCGCCGCGGTTCAAGCCCAGGCGGCGGGCGACACCATACTCGACGTTGCACGCGTCGACGATCAGCACTTCGTTGCCGGCCTGGGCCAGCGAGGCGCCCAGGTTCACCAGCATCGCGCCCTTGTCGTCTTCCGGCGTGGCCGACAGAAACGTGACCACGCGCGGACGCGGGCCTTGCAGCATGCGGCGCAGGCCTTCGGCCTGGTCGAAGTCAAAACTAGCCATGCGACACCTCTCGGCGGTTGGCTTGCGCGGTGGCTGCCATCAGCATCGGCAGGTCGGCGTCCGCCGGGGCGGTGCCGCGGTTGCGGAACGCGCGGTCGATCAGCATCGCGCTGTCGGCCACGTGCAGGTCTTCCGGCACGCGCTGGCCGTTCGAGACGTAATGCAGTTTGAGCTTCTGGCGGATCACGATGTCGAGCACGCCGCCGGTGGAGGCCGCTTCGTCCATCTTGGTCATGATCGCGCCGTGCAGGCCGCTGCCCTGGTAGGCGCGCACGACTTCGTTGAGCGTCTCGTTGGTCGACGTCGAGTTCAGGCACAGCAGGCGTTTGACTTCGGCGCCCGAGCCCGACAGCATCGCGACCTGCTCGGCCACCATGTGGTCACGCTGCGACATGCCGATGGTGTCGATCAGCACCGTGTGCTTGTTGCGCAGTTCTTTCAGGGCGATGCGCAGGTCGGCCTCATCCTTCACCGAGTGCACCATGACGCCGAGGATCTTGCCGTAGATGCGCAGTTGTTCGTGACCGCCGATACGGTAGGCATCGGTCGTGATCAGTGCCAGCTTGTCCGGGCCGTGGCGCATCACGCAGCGCGCGGCCAGCTTGGCCGTGGTCGTGGTCTTGCCCACGCCGGTCGGGCCGACCAGCGCGAACACGCCACCTTCGGACAGCATCGCGTCTTCGTTGCCGATGGTCGCCAGGTTGCGGGCCAGCACAGTCTTCACCCAGCGCATCGCTTGCGCCGCTTCGTTCATGGCCGGCATTTTTTCAATGATGTAGCGCGCCAGCGTGGCCGAGAAACCGGCGGCCAGCATTTCGCGCAGTACGGTGGCCTTGTGCGGCTCGCGCTGGGCGGTCGAGCCCCACGACAGTTCGGCCAGCTGGGTTTCCATCAGGCCGCGCATGGCGCGGATCTCGCTCATCATGTTGCTCACTTCCGAGGTCGCCGACTCCTTGGCCTGGGTGATGGCGGCGCTCATCATGGCGGTCATGGCGGCCATGTCGATCGTTGGTTCAGGTGCGGGGGCGCGGCGTTCGGCGTAGGTTGCAGCCGGCTCGACCGGGGCCAACGGCGCCACGGGTGCGACATAGGCAGGCGCGACCGGCGCGTTCATGACCGGACCGGCATCCTGGTAGCGGCGGGCCGAGGTGGCGCGCGGCGCGGCTGGCGCGAGTTCGTCGAAGTGCTGCAACTGCGGCTTCGGCTGGGCCATTTCGGAGTCGGCGACAGGCGCGGCCAGCGAGGCGACATCGTCGTTATCGAGCGCCAGGATTTCGACGGCGCCGTCGACCGGACGGTTGGACAGGATGACGGCATCCGGACCCAGGGCTTCGCGCACCTTGCGCAAGGCATCCCGGGAAGTTGCCGCTGTAAATTTCTTCACTTTCATCGTGGTTCTCCGCACTTCAATCTGTGTTCTGCATGACGGGCACATGCCCATCGATAGGAATCATTATTGTCGATGCCGTGCGGAAACGATCAACCGAGAAGGATGGGGAAAAGGGCCTATTTCCCCATAACCAGAAAAAGTGATACCAGTTTATTGGCATCTGGCAGGATTGGTGCAGACGCCCGGGTTTGCGCTAGCGCAAACAGGTGACGTTCAGGTACCGATCTTGCGGATGCCGGCCGGGTCGAATCATGACTGGCACGGCTGGCGTGCCGCAACGCTCATCAGGAGAACCCCATGGCACGCTCGATCCGGCTGCTCTACCGTAACGTACAAGGCCGTGTACGCCGCAATTTCAACTGGGCTGGCCTCACCGAGAGCTCGGCCGTGCTGATCACGGCGGCAGAATGGAAGCCCACAGCCGACCCCTTCGATTCACCGCCCGGCCGCCCTCACCTGGGCGAGGCTAATGTGTACGTCACCAATATCGGGCCGCACGATCCCGAAGGCGGCCCCGGCGGTGTCGAGTTTCATCTGCATGTCGACTGGAACAGTCCGCTGAATATCCTTGTCACGATCACCGACCTGGGGCCGATCGAAGAGCAAATCGTGGTGGGCTAGGACCCCTGCCCCCTGGAATCTGGCACCTGGCACCTGGCACCTGGCACCTGGCACCTGGCAGCGGCATGGTTGTGGCACCTCAGCGACTGCCTGCATCAGCTACCTATGATCAGAAGCTCCTCAACCAGGCTTCAAGGGGTTCCCCATGGTCGAATGTACCTTCAAACTCAACGGTAAACCGCTGAGTACGTTTGAAATGAGCTCGTTAAAATTTCCCGCCTTTTCCGGGCTTGGCGAACATAAAAATCGACGCGAGTTCGCTTGTGCAGCAGGCGTAGGCCCAATTCCGCCAGGGGCCTACTACATCGTCAATCGCCAGTCAGGCGGCAGGCTTGGTCCGCTACTTGATTTCATCAAGGACAGGTCCGATTGGTTTGCCCTGTACGCAGCCGACAAGAACATTGACGATGAAGTCTTTTGCAATACCGTGAAACGAGGAAATTTCAGGCTGCATCCAGCGGGTACGCGCGGCATCAGTCAAGGGTGCATTACGCTGACAACCCGGACTGACTTCAACGTACTGCGACATCAACTCATCGCAGCCGGTCAGGTTCTCATTCCAGGCACCTCATTGCACGCGTATGGCCGAGTAACTGTCCAATGAAGAGAGCACTGATACGACTTTCTCTGATCATCTGGGTCCTTGCTGGCACCGTTGTGCTCGCCCGTTTTCTGATCATCCACCACGACCTTTTCCCACCGTTCCCGGAAGCGTGGGCAATCTGGCTGATCAACCTGTACGGCTCAAGGAATGGCGAAGAGCTGGCCGATCTTGAAATACTCGTCGCCCTGGGGTTGGCCTTCAGCGCGATTCTGACGGTCACGACGCTTGGCTGGCTGGTCTGGCGTCAAGTCCATCGCCCTGCTCCGGCATGATGAGCACGGGGGCAGCGCCTGCGCTGCCCCATCCCTGTTACATCGGCACGCCCACCAGACTCGTCACACGGATCGTCTTGGTCTCGGGCACTTCGGCATGCGAGAGCACCTTGAGCGCAGGCACGGCACGGCGCAAAAAACGCGACAGCAGCACGCGCAGCGGCGCCGGCACCAGGAGCACGGGCGACAGGCCCATCTGCTCTTGCTGGTTGGCGGCGTGCGCAGCCTGCTGGGCGATCGTGTCGGCCAGGCCCGGCTCGATGCCGGTACCGTCGCCGCCGGCGCCCATCGCCTGCATCAACAGGCGCTCGAGGCGGTTATCCAGCGTCATCACCGACAGCTCGTTCTCGCCCGGGAACAATTGCTGGACGATCGCACGGCCCAGCGACACGCGCACCACGGCGGTCAGTTCGGCCGGGTCCTGCGTCATGCCAGCGTGTTCGGACAGCGCTTCGATGATCGAGCGCATGTCGCGGATGTGCACGCCTTCGACCAGCAGGTTCTGCAGCACTTTCTGCAGCGTCGACAGCGAGACGACTTTCGGCACCAGGTCTTCGACCAGTTTCGGGGTTTCCTTGCCCAGGTGGTCCAGCAGCGCCTGCACTTCCATGCGGCCCAGCAGTTCCGACGCGTGCAACGTGATCAGGTGGTTCAGGTGTGTGGCAACGACGGTGCCCGCATCGACCACCGTGTAGCCCATGCTTTGCGCTTCGTCGCGCAGGCTCGCTTCGATCCAGGTCGCCGGCAGGCCAAAGGCCGGGTCGGTGGTGACCACGCCTGGCAGCGTGCCGTTGGCCATGCCCGGGTTGATCGCCAGGAACTGACCATTGAGTGCTTCGCCGCTGCCCACTTCGACGCCCTTGAGCGTGATACGGTAAGCCGATGGCTTGAGTTCCAGGTTGTCGCGGATGTGTACCGGCGGCGCCAGAAAGCCCACTTCCTGCGCGAACTTCTTGCGGATGCCCTTGATGCGCTTGAGCAGCTCGCCGCCCTGGTTCTTGTCGACCAGCGGAATCAGGCGGTAGCCCACTTCCAGGCCCAGCGTGTCGACCGGCATCACGTCCTGCCAGGTCGCTTCTTCGCTTTCGGCCGGGGCCGTACGGGCAGCGGCAGCGGCGTCGGCCACGGCGGCGGCTTCTGCCTGCGCCGGCGCTTCCTTCTTGCGCTTCGAGATGAAGTAGCCACCAGCAGCCAGCGAGCCGGCCAGCAGCAAAAACACCATGTTCGGCATGCCCGGGATCATGCCCAGGCCGCCGATGATGGCGGCCGTGATGTACAGCGCTTCCGGACGGGCAAACAGCTGGTTGGTCAGCTGCGAGCTGACGTCTTCATCGTTGGCCACGCGCGAAACAACCATACCGGCCGCGATCGAGATGATCAGCGAAGGAATCTGGGCCACCAGGCCGTCACCGATGGCCAGCAGCGTGTAGATCTTGGTCGCTTCGCCGATGGCCAGGTCGTGCATCACGACGCCGACGATCAGGCCGGCGATCATATTAATCACGGTAATCATGATACCGGCGACGGCATCGCCCTTCACGTACTTCGAGGCACCGTCCATCGCGCCATAGAATTCGGCTTCTTGCGAAACTTCCTGGCGGCGCTTGCGCGCTTCGTCTTCACCGATCAGGCCGGCGTTCAGGTCGGCGTCAATGGCCATCTGCTTGCCCGGCATCGCGTCCAGTGCGAAGCGTGCGCCGACTTCGGCGATACGGCCCGCGCCCTTGGTCACGACCGAAAAGTTGATGATGGTCAGGATGATGAAGACGACGATACCGACGGTGTAGTTACCGCCAATCAGGAAGTGGCCAAAGGCCTCGACGACCTTGCCGGCAGCGGCGCTACCGGTATGGCCTTCGGTCAGCACGATACGGGTCGACGCGACGTTCAGCGCCAGGCGCAGCATCGTCGAGACGAGAAGAATCGAGGGGAAGGCCAGAAAGTCGAGGGGCTTGACCGTGTACAGCGCGGTCAGCAGCACGATGATCGACAGCGCGATATTGAAACTGAAAAACACGTCCAGCACGAACGCCGGCAACGGCAAGATCATCATGGCCAACAGCATGATGATCAGGATCGGGGCTGCCGCCTTGCCGCCTTGTGCTCCAAGGCCGCTCATCCAGGCTGGCAGTTTCATGCTGTTGGTCATTCAGTTGCTCCATTATCGGGTGCCGGTCGCTGTTGCGAGGCCGGGTTCAGCGGGTCCATCTCGGCAGGTACTTTCAACCTGGTCGGGCGATCCGGATAGTCGCCCTCGCCTTTCTTGTAGGCCCGCAGCTGGTACACGTAGGCCAGCACTTCCGCCACCGCCGAGTACAGCTTTTCCGGAATCTCTTCATCGATCTCGGTGTGCTTGAACAGGGCGCGGGCCAGGGCCGGGGCTTCGAGCATCGGCACCTTGTTCTCGGCGCCCATTTCGCGGATCTTGGCCGCGACGTCATCGACGCCCTTGGCCACCACCCGCGGTGCTCCCTTGCCATCCGCGTACTTCAGTGCGACTGCATAATGCGTCGGATTCGTAACGATCACATCAGCAGTAGGGACATTTTGCATCATCCGGCCCCGGGCCATTTCGCGCTGCATCTGCCGAATCTTCCCCTTAATCTGAGGATTGCCGTCCGATTCCTTCGATTCCTGGATCATTTCCTGGCGCGTCATTTTCAGTTTGTCTTTCCAATGCCACAACTGATATGGTCCATCAATGAGAGCAATCACCCCCAGCGCGCCGGTGATGAACAGGAACGAGCGGCCAATCATGTCGCCGACGTGAGCACTGCTTTCATTGAGCGGCTCGACCGCAAGGCCCAGCATCGCCTCTTTCTGGCCGCTGACGACGATCCAGGCCACCACGCCGATGACGATCGTCTTGATGATGGCTTTGAGCAGCTCGACCAGCGCGTTCTTGGAGAACATATTGCCGATACCCTTGATCGGGTTGAGCTTGCCGAAGTTGGGCATGAATGCCTTCGCCGAAAACAGCCAGCCGCCGATCAGCATCGGCGAGATCAAGGCGATGAGCATGACTGCGCCGGCAATCGGCAGGCACGCCAGCATGACGCTGACGATGTCGTTAAGGATGCGTTCGAGCAAGATATTGGGATTGAAGATCTGCTCGCGGTCGAGCGTGAGACCGGACTTCAGCGAGGTCGCCAGCCTGCCCACGAGCATGCCGCCAAAGGCCCACAGGCAGGCGCCGGCCGTCATCAGGACCGTGAACGTCGCCAGCTCGCGCGATCGGGGAACGTCGCCTTCTTCGCGCGCTTTCTCGATCTTTCTGGGCGATGCGTCTTCGGTCTTTTCTGCGTCGCTATCATCCGACATGGTGCCCCCGCTCGATTGCTCTTGAATGTCTCGCCCGCGCGTTGGTACGCGCGAGCGAGATTATCGCTGAAATTGCCGTGCGGACAAGTCGAGAACAAGCAGGGAAACCCGCCCCAGTTCAGAGACGGCATCGCGCGGACTGCGGGCTACAGACTGCGGGGAGATTACATGCGGCGGCGCGCGAGGACCGGCGCTGCTTGCTTGTGGCCGTGATCGGCCAGGGTGCCAGGCTGGTTGGCGCCCGATGGATTGGCGATGCGGGCAGCAACCAGGCCGGACGTGGCGCTCTGGCCATTGCTGCCGGTGTTGATGAGGGGTTTGACTGCCGCTGGCTTGACGGCAACGGCAGCTGCCTGCGGCGAGGTAGCGTTGGGCATGACGATCGGTGCATGATGGCGACGGGCGCGCCAGGCCAGGACAACCAGTGCATACACACCCAGATACAACGCAAAACTGGCCAGTGCGCCCTGCACCAGCACCTCCGGGTCACCCGCATAATTGACGGCGAGCGCCGCCGGCACCAGAGCAATGCCCCATGACACTGGCGAAACGAAGGCGTTACGCAGCGGCGGTGGCAGCATGCGCAGGTAGCGCGCGGTAATTGCCGTCTTGACCAGGCTATGCAGGTGCCAGCTGTCCGGATGGCCGGGATGGCGGCGGCACCACAGGCGGCGCATGATCGTGAAGACCGTTTCAAATACCGGGTAGGCGCAGGCCAGCAGCGGCGCCCAGGCCGACACTGATGGATTGCGGTAGACCAGCATCACCGACAACCAGGCCAGCAGGAAGCCAAGCAGGTAGGCGCCGCCATCCCCAAGAAACAGTTTGCCTAACGGGAAATTAACGACGAAAAAGCCCGCAGTCACGGCGCAGATCACGAAGCACAACTGCGCCAGGTGAATGTCGCCAGCGCCCAGAGCG
The DNA here is from genome assembly GCF_024753205.1 of Massilia aurea. Taxonomy (GTDB): domain Bacteria; phylum Pseudomonadota; class Gammaproteobacteria; order Burkholderiales; family Burkholderiaceae_D; genus Telluria; species Telluria aurea. Next base: position 337,489 of record NZ_JANUGZ010000002.1, read on the forward strand.
ATCAGGCCCAGCGTGCCCAACCCGATGATGACCGTGCCGCTGGCAAGGCCATTGAAACCATCGATGATATTGACGGCATTGGCCACGCCGCCAACGGCAAACGCGGTAAACAGCACCGAGAACGGGAGCCAGCCGAGCATGCCGTCAAGCAGTGGCAAGCCGGTGTGCTGCAACGTGACGTCCGTGAGGAGCCAGCACACCACGCCACTGCCGATGGTAGCGAGCAGGCGGGTGCGTACGGAAACCGTGCGGGTCAGGTCTTCAGCAAGGCCGAAGACGAAGGCAGGCAGCGAAGCAAGGAGAACTGGCAGCAGCAAATCGCGCTGCGCTTGCGGCAAGACGCCCAGCGCCAGCCACAGGCCGGTCATGATCGCGGCGCCGCCGATACGTGGAGTTGGGGTGATATGGAATTTCTGTACACCACGCGTTGCATCAAGCGAGTAGCGCCCGTGCCAGCGTGTGGTGAGCACGAGCAGAAGCGATACGATCAGCGATGTGGCGAAGCCGATTTCGATGCCGGCTAGTGACAGGTTATAGAGACTCATAGAACCACTTTGTTAACTCGTCAATTCTATCGCATTTTGTGTCATTTTTATTCGCCAGTCGTGCCGATGTGGCTTTCTTGCGTAATTTCACACTCGATTAATAGTGTCATGCAAGCCATTGATTTGCAAAGGCTTATTGAATGATACTACGTATATTGCGGCGCAACAATCAATAGTAAAGATACTTCTCTTACCATTTCTCCACAAATTGTTACACTTTCTCTTCGTGACATTTAGATAGATTCATTTCCTATTACCCAATCGGGGAGAATCACTGGGTAAGGACATTAATCGCACGAACGTTCTACCCGACCGTTCTGTTATGTCCGGACGCCTTGCATGTTGCAAGTTCAACGACCCGCGACCTCACATCGTCCGACCTTGAGCGTCTGCTCGATGGCCCCAAACAGCGATGCGCCCTTCTCGTCGAGCATCTCGATGCGCACCGTATCGCCAAAGCGCATGAACGGCGTGACCGCGTCGCCGCCAGCGGCCATCTCGATCCAGCGCGCCTCGGCAAGGCTGGCGTAGCCCGGCGTGTGGCGCCGGGTTGCCCGGTTCGACACCACGCCCGAGCCGACAACCGTCCCGGCCGTCACTGGCCGCGTCAGTGCCAGCACCGACAGCAGCTGCGCAAAATTGAACGTCATGTCCTCGCCCGCTTCGAGCGTGCCGACCGGATTGCCGTTGAAGCGCACGCGCAGCGGCAGCGCGGCCTTCCCCGCCACCCAGGCGTCGCCCAATTCGTCCGGGGTGACCGCCACTGGCGCAAAGGCCGTGGCCGGTTTCGCCTGCAGCAGGCCGAAACCCGCCGCCAGCGCATCCGCCGCCAGATTGCGCAGCGAAATGTCATTGGCCAGCAGCAGCAGGCGGATCTGGCCCAGCGCCGCATCGGGCGTCGCGCCCTGGCGCAGGTCGCCGCTGACGATGGCCAGTTCGGCGCCAAAGTCAATGCCCCATTCTTCGCGCGCCAGCACCAGATCCTGCGTGGGGCCGAGCAACCCATCGGCTGCGGCCTGGCGCAGCTGCGGCGCGTCGCGCCATGCGGACGGCAAGCTGCCGCCAAGTGCGCGTTGTTCCAGGTCGTGATGGTGCAAATAGGTGGCCCCGCACACGCGGGCACTCGCGCGCGGCAATGGCGCCATGCAACGGGTGGGGTCGAAGTCGAACGCGCGGCGCGCTTTGGCGTCGCCCTTGCCGTCGTTCAGTTGACGGTAAAGTGCATCGAGTTGCGGGGCGATGAAGACCCAGTCATCGAGCGCGGCGCGCAGACTCGGCGCGATGCCGTCGGCAATGTGGGCAGTGGACAGGTCGCGCGACACCACGGCCAGTTGGCCGTCGCGGGTGCCGTCGTCCAGCGAGGCAAGTTTCATGGGCGGGCTCGAAGAATCAAGCCCGCCATTCTACGGTACGGCTGGTGTGAAGCGATCAATACTTGACGATGACACCGACGCCCAGGCTGCGCTGGAAGTAGTTGTAGTCGATCATGCTCTGGCCATAGCCGGCGAACGCATTGACATAGCCCTTGATCGGGCCGACGAGCGGGAATGCCCAGCCGACCTGGACTGCACCCTTGTCGGTGCTGAAGTTACGGCGTACGAGGGCCGAGATTTCGTGGCCGCTACCCATGCGGTAATTACCCGCCAGCTCGAAGCGACCCATGTAATCGGTGATATCCGGGTTGTTGTCGTCTTCCAGCGATTCATTGACCCGCTTCCAGAGCTTGGCGGTCATGGTCAGCGGACCACGTTCCAGGCCGACCTGGGCGTAGTAGCGGTTCCAGCTACGCGACAGGCTCGACGACTGGCCGTTCGACTGGTGCACGAAGCCCAGGTTCAGGAAACGCACATTGATGCCGGCCAGCGCGAAGTCCAGTGGCATGACAGCCATGATCTCCGGCTGGTAATTGGTTTCGCGGAACGGGCTCGATGCCTTGTGGTTGGCCGCCTGCCAGAACGAATTCTGGGTGTAGCCAAACCAGACGTCGATCGGTTGCTCAAACAGGGTCTCGACCAGTTTCATCTTCACGCTGAGCTGGAATTCCAGTTCGGCCTTCGACAAGCCTTCGGCATCCGGGTCGGTCGCCAGGAAGTCCGCATACGGCGCTTCGTTCGGGCGGTGGGTGCGGGTGGCGATCAGGTAGTTCGGGTGGTGCGGACGGAACTTGAACGCGCCGCGCTTGTCGCGCGGATCGAGTTCCCAATGGCTGCTCAGCGTGTATTCAGCGGCGGCCTGGACGGTTGGATCGACGGTGGCGGTGTGGTCGACGGCGCTGTTCAGCGGTGCGTCGAACGCGCTCTGGGCGGCCACGGCCGGTGCGACGACCGGGGTCGATGCGGTGCTCGCGGCAGCGGCGCTGCCGGTGCTCGCAACGCGGTCAAAGCAGGCGAGGCGCTGGGCGCTGTCGAGGATCGGGGTGCATTCGGCCAGGGTGGCCGGCTGGCTCTGTGCCATGACTGGCAGCGCCAGCAGCAATGGAATCAGGGCGAGGGAATGGGAGAGGCTCGGTCGGTATGCGTACATGGTTATTTTTCTGGAAAATTCATTCGTGCGACAACCGGTGCCCGGACGCCGTCGGAACGGAGTGTCGCGGAAATCGGCTGACTATGTCGCACGAATATTGTGGTTAAGCATGTTCCGTTGTGAAATTTCCACAACAGCATGCGGATGTGGTATGTCAGCCAGGTACGAGCAGGTCGAGCTGTGCCTGATCAAGGAAGCACCACTCGCCTTCTTCGAGTCCCAGCGCGGCCAGCGTCAAGCCCCCGATCTGGGCCCGGTGCAGCGCGCTGCAGTGATTCTCGGCAGCGGCCAGCATGCGCTTGACCTGGTGGTATTTGCCCTGCTCCAGCACGATCTCGATGGATTGTTCACCCAGCTTGACGCACGACACCGCCTTCAATGGCGCCGGCTCGTCGTGCAACTGCACGCCAGCGAGCAGCCTGGCGACGAGTTCCTCGGTCACGGGCTCGGCCGTGGTGGCGTGGTACACCTTCGGCACGTGGCGCTTGGGCGACGATTGCGCATGGATGAACGGGCCGTCGTCCGACATCAGGAGCAGACCGGTCGTGTCATGATCGAGTCGGCCAACCGGCTGCACATCGCGCCAGGTAAATTGCTCTGGCAACAGGGTCAGCACGCCCGGATGGTGGCTCGGCTTGCGCGAGCATTCGAAGTTGGCCGGCTTGTACAGCGCAATATAGACATGCTCGCGGTACGCCCACTCCTCATCGAACACGGTCAGCACCAGGCCGTCGGTCTCGAAGGTGGCCTTGAAGTTATCGGCAACCTCGCCATTGATGGTGACGTCGCCATCCTCGATCAGGGCGCGGCAGTACTTGCGGGTGCCGAATCCCTGCGATTGCAGGATGCGGTCTAGGGACAATTTACTCATGGGGCGAGACTTTACCAGAACAGGTTCGGCGGGAACAGGCTGACAGCGAGGGCAATGTTTTTTAGTCAACATGCATGCCGCGATTCATTTGAGCAGCGTCAAGTCTGCAGAAATTCTTATTGATAGACTTCAACATGTTAGGAATCCGCCTAACGACCCTGATGGTTGTTTGCCATACATCAAGGTGCAATTCCGTCAGAGAACAGGACTGAACGTGAACGATGATCTCGATCCCTGCTACGAAAAGCTTTCCCCGCATGAAGTGCATTGCGCGCGCCAACGCCTTGCACGAGCCCATGCGGCGCTTTTTCCCACGCTGATGGCATTGTCGCGCTGGAGCAGCGGCGCCCGTCCCTTGCCGCATCACGACCAGTTCCGGCTGCGCGCCGCGTGGTTTGCACGCGTCGGCGGGGACCATCAGGACTGGCTCGAACGCGGCGGCTTTGCCCAGCATGACGATTTGCCACCATTACGCCAGCCCACCATGTGGCACCCGCCGCGCCTCTTGTCGCCCGGGGCGCCCCAGGCAGATAACAGCGTGCCCGACCACTGCAACGACAACGAACTGCACCACCCGTCACGCCGCACCGCCCGCGATGACGACGCCGCCAGTGCGGCAGCCTGATCAGGCCTTGAAACGCCCGTCACGGCAGCGCCAGCCGCACTCCCTGTCCACCAAAAAAAACACGACCGCCTGGCCGGCAGACGTAGGGTGGGCGACTGCGCCGCCCACGCGTTCAAACCAAGCGTGCTCCGTGATAAGCGAACGTGCGTTGAACGCGTGGGCGGGAAGACCCGCCCACGCGTTCAACGCATGCAAAAACAAGTTGGACGCATCGACGCATATTGCTCCCCCCAAAAGAAAACGACGGCCTGAGCCGTCGTTTCCATTCCCGCTGCGCGCATGCACGTGCCCGGGACAGTCTTACCGCGAGGAATAAAAATTCTCTCGAAAACCGCACAGGAGTGCGGTCGCCAGCGTTCACCGTCCGGGATCAATGGGCAAGCAGCTTGACTGATCCACCGCAGCGTCGGCCACCGTTTCACTATAGCCGCATATCCTCTGGTTTCAAGGACAACATGCTCAGCGTAATTTGGGCACGGCGCTGTGATACGCCGCCCGAACGGCGCTTTCACCCACCGACGCCCCAAATTTCTTCAGCACCCGTTCCGGCAAGCCTTCGTGCGCCGTGTAATCGACGATGTCTTCGGCCTTGACAATGTCGCGCGCCACGGTGTCGACCGTGCCAAAGGCATCGGCCAGGCCCATGTCGATGGCGCGTGCACCGGTCCAGTACAGGCCCGAGAACGTCTCGGGCGTTTCTTTCAGGCGCTTGCCGCGCCCGGCGCGCACCACCGAGATGAATTGCTGGTGGATTTCGTTGAGCATCTCCTGGGCATGTTCGCGGTGTTTTTCCGATTGCGGGCTGAACGGATCGAGAAACCCCTTGTTCTCGCCGGCCGTCAGCAGGCGGCGCTCGACCCCCAGCTTTTCCATTGTGCCGGTAAAGCCGAAGCTGTCCATCAGCACGCCGACCGAGCCGACGATCGAGGCCTTGTTGACGTAAATACGGTCGGCGGCCGAGGCGATGTAGTAGCCGCCCGAGGCGCAGATCTCGTCGACGACAACGTACAGCGGCTTGTCGGGATAGCCGCGCTTGAGGCGCTGGATTTCGTCGACGATGATGCCGGCCTGCACCGGGCTGCCGCCCGGGCTGTCGATGCGCAGCACGACGGCGGCCGAGCCGGGATCGGAAAACGCCTTGTTCAGCGACGGGATCACGGTGTCGGCCGCGCCGCTGCCTTCGGCTTCGATCTCGCCGTTGATTTCGATCAGCGCGGTGTGGCGGCCGAGGTTTTCGGTGTCGCCGCTGGCGAAGTTGAAGTCGTAGTAGGCCCACAGGGCCAGCAACGCCACGGTCAGGAAGCCGAGCTTGAAGAAGATGCTCCAGCGGCGCGCAGAGCGGCGCTCCTGGACAGTGGCAAATACCAGTTTCTCGAGCGTGTCGCGCTCCCAGTTGCTCATCGTCGGATTCGACGCGAGCCGGCTGTCGCCAGGTTGGTCAATGCTCGTATGGTCACTCATAAAGTCGGAAGGTGGACGACGAAACGCCGTCCCCGCGCGTCACGCGCGGGGCTGTTCGTGCGGCAATCAGTATATCGTGCCAGCGCCGTCGCGTACGGTCGGCAAAACCACCCGTACACTGCGGGCCTGCAGCTGGCCCGTGCTTGGCGTACCTGTCGACCGGACTTCAGGCGTGCTCGAGAAGCCAGTCATGCAGCTCAGGGATGTTCCTGGCAGAGAACAATGGCTGGCAGGCGTGGAGCTGGCTGACCGGATGGGCGCCGAACTCGACTGCGATACCGGCGGCGCCGGCATTGGTGGCCATTAACAAATCGTGTGTTGTGTCGCCGATCATCACCGTCCGCCGCAAATCCTGGCCAAGCTCGCGTGTCAGTTCCTGCAGCATCGCCGGGTGCGGCTTGGAGAATGTCTCATCGGCGCAACGTGTTGCATCGAAGATCGACAGCAGCCCGGTCGCATTGAGCGCGCGGTTCAGACCAACCCGGCTCTTGCCCGTGGCCACGGCCAAAAAGTAACCTTCGTTCGACAACGCACTGAGCATCTCGGGCACGCCTTTGAACAGCACCAACTGGTGGTCCTTGGTCAGGAAATGGTGCCGGTAGCGCTCGACCATGCGTGGATACAGCGCCGGCTGGATGTCGGGCATCACCGCCTGCATCGCTTCGGCCAGGCCGAGGCCGATGACGTGCGCGGCCGACGAGTCGGTCGGCACCGGCAAGCCCAGGTCGCGCGCCGCCGCCTGGATGCACTTGACGATGGCGGCAGTACTGTCCATCAAGGTGCCGTCCCAATCGAAGACGATCAGGTCGAATTGTTTTCTAGCCATAATTAGTGGCGGCAAGGCCGCCGGTCCCCTGTTGTTTTTTATTGGTGCGCTGTCGTACTTGCGCGATTGGTTGCTGTGCGCCTGATGGTGTTACACCGGGGCGCCCAGACTGGTCAGGAAGCGCTCGCACTCGGCCGGCATCGGCGCGCGCAAGGTCATGCGCTCGCCCGAATCCGGATGCGTGAACGTGATCTGGTGCGCATGCAAGAACATGCGCTTGAGCGCGCCACGGCTGTCGGTCGCCTTGTGCAATTGCTTGTTGAACGCGAAGTCACCGTACTTTTCGTCGCCCAGGATTGGAAAGCCCGACGAGGCCAGGTGAACCCGGATCTGGTGCGTGCGCCCTGTCTTGAGCTCAGCTTCAAGTAAGGCGAAATTGTGCCATTTTTTTAACAAACTGAAAATCGTGTGCGCTTCCTGACCACCGGCCTGGACCAGCACGCGCTTCTCACCTTCGGCGCTCGTGTATTTATGCAGCGGCAAGCGGATGTGCTGGCGCTTGTTCACCCAGTCGCCTTTCACGGCTGCATAGTAACGCTTGTCGGTCGTGCCTTCGCGCATCTGGTCATGCAGGTGCGTCAGCGCGCTGCGTTTTTTGCCGATCAACAAGAGGCCCGAGGTTTCACGGTCGAGTCGGTGTACCAGCTCCAGGAACTTCGCTTGCGGGCGCGCGGCGCGCAATTGTTCGATCACGCCGTACGACACACCCGAGCCGCCGTGTACGGCCACGCCGCAGGGCTTGTCGATCACGAGCAGATGCGCGTCTTCATAGACAACCGCAAATTCGGCGCCCGGCGCGGCGTGTTCGGCCGACTTTTCGGCGATGCGGATGGGTGGAATGCGGACGGTGTCACCGGCAACCAGGCGGTACAACTGGTCGATGCGGCCCTTGTTGACACGGACTTCGCCGGAGCGAAGGATACGGTAGATGTGGCTCTTTGGTACGCCTTTACAGACACGCAACAGGTAGTTGTCGATGCGCTGGCCGGCTTCTTCTTCGTCGATTGTCACGAACTGCGCTTGCAGTGCTGCGGGGGATGAAGGGGGGACACTATCGTTCTGCATTGCCATTCGGTCTGTCTTCCCAGAAATTCTCTCTAAGTCCTTCATTTTGAATATATAATCGACAGGCGGCGGTCAAACCTCTGCTGGTGTAAGAATTAAAATGAAATTTTACACTGGGGCACGCCCCATCGGCCCCGCCAAGTGCAAATTCGATGGAAAGAACGTGTACGCACATCCTTGCGCCAATCAAGGTTGCAACCGATTTGTAATCGGATTGCGCGCAATGATGCCGGATTGGATTGTCAGGATTCTTAAGGATAAGTACCAGCAAGCATCCTTAACAAAGTGCTTGCCGGTTGATGGTGTCGATAACGCTTGTCGTTTTCGCCGACCCCGCTGCTGCAGCATCCACACCGCTTGAGCAAGGCTGTCTCTTCGCCTCCAGGCCGGTCGGTTGCTGGCGCCCAGGGTCGGCTGGCTGTGGCACACCCTCCCTTGTTCGTTGCTGTGCCAACCCCAATGTGGTGGCAGGTAACGAACAAAAGTTGCGGCGTGTTTAGACAATGACGTTCGGCCCCACAGCGCCCCGTTGCGGCAGCGAATTACTTTGCTGTACCGCACGCCCGGGCATACCCCCTCCTGTCACCCGTCCCCGCATACATCCCTGTAGCTGCGCCGCCCGTGAGGGCGGCCTTCACACGGCCCCCGGGTCACGGAGTACTAAAAATGAAACGCATGTTGTTTAACGCGACGCAGCAAGAAGAGCTGCGCGTCGCTATTGTCGATGGCCAGAAGCTGATCGACATCGATATCGAGACTGCCGGTCGCGAACAGCGCAAGTCGAATATCTACAAGGGTGTCATCACCCGCATCGAACCCTCCCTCGAAGCCTGCTTCGTCAGCTACGGCGAAGACCGCCACGGTTTCCTCCCCTTCAAAGAAGTCGCCCGCACGTATTTCCGTGAAGGTGTCGACGTGCGCAATTGCTCCATCAAGGAAGCGCTGCGCGAAGGCCAGGAAATCATGGTCCAGGTCGAAAAAGAAGAACGCGGCAACAAGGGCGCTGCCCTGACCTCGTTCATCTCGCTGGCCGGCCGCTACCTCGTCCTGATGCCGAACAACCCGCGCGGCGGTGGTGTATCGCGCCGCGTCGAAGGCGAAGAACGCCAGGAACTGCGCGAAACGATGGACAAGCTCGACCTGCCGCAAGGCATGTCGGTGATCGCCCGCACTGCCGGCATCGGCCGTAACGTCGAAGAACTGCAGTGGGACTTGAACTACCTGATGCAACTGTGGCGCGCGATCGAAGGCGCCGGCAAGTCGTCCAACGGCGCGTTCCTGATCTATCAGGAATCGTCGCTCGTCATCCGCGCGATCCGCGATTACTTCCAGCCGGACATCGGCGAAGTGCTGATCGACACCGACGAAATCTATGAACAGGCGCAGCAGTTCATGAGCCACGTGATGCCCGACATGGCGCACCGCGTGAAGCGTTACAGCGACGACGTGCCGCTGTTCTCGCGTTTCCAGATCGAACACCAGATCGAAACCGCCTACGCGCGCACCGTGCCGCTGCCATCGGGCGGCGCCATCGTGATCGACCACACCGAAGCGCTGGTCTCGATCGACGTCAACTCGGCCCGCGCCACGCGCGGCTCGGACATCGAAACGACCGCCTTCAACACCAACTGCGAAGCAGCCGACGAAGTGGCGCGCCAGCTGCGCCTGCGCGATCTGGGCGGCCTGATCGTGATCGACTTCATCGACATGGAAGTGGCCAAGAACCAGCGCGAAGTCGAACAGCGCCTCAAGGATGCGCTGCACCATGACCGCGCCCGCGTCCAGATGGGCAAGATTTCGCGCTTCGGCCTGATGGAACTGTCGCGCCAGCGCCTGCGTCCGTCGCTGTCCGAAGGCTCCCACGTGACCTGCCCGCGCTGCTCGGGCACCGGCCACATCCGCGATACCGAATCGTCGGCCCTGCAAGTCCTGCGCATCATCCAGGAAGAGGCGATGAAGGAAAATTCGGCCGCCATCCACGTGCAGGTGCCCGTCGATGTCGCCGCCTTCCTGCTGAACGAAAAGCGTGGCGAAGTGCTCAAGATCGAGAACCGCCACCGCATCACCGTGATCCTGATCCCGAACAAGCATCTGGACACGCCGCATTACAAGCTCGAGCGCATCAAGCACGACGATCCGCGCCTCGAAGACGCACACGCCAGCTACGCGATGGCCGAGTCGGCCGATACCGACATGGCCTACGCGAAACGCCAGAAAGAAGAAGCCAAGCCGCGCCAGGAAGCCGTCGTCAAGACGATCACCCCGGCCCAGCCTGCGCCGCTGGTCGACCGCAGCGAGGCGGCCAAGCCAGTCAAGCCGGCCGTCGCCCCTGCTGTGGCGGTGCCCGTGCCTGCGCCAGTGGAAGAAGAAGGTTTCTTTGCCAAGCTGCGCAACTTCTTCTTCGGCAAGCCAGAACCGAAAGGCGCCGCACCGGCCGTGCTGGTGGAAGTGCCTGTCGCCGCCCCTGCGCAGGCAGAGCGCGACCGCAACAACCGCACCAAGAATGGCCGCACCGGTGGCCGTCCAGCTGGCAAGCCGGGCCGTGAGCGCGAAGAGCGTGAGCCAGTTGCCAAGACCGCCGCACCGGGCGAAGAGCTGGCCAAGGGCCCGGACGCCGAAGCGCGTCCACCACGCCCGCCGCGCCCGCCACGCCCACCGCGCGAAGGTCGCGAGCCACGTGAACCACGCGACCCGGCCGATGCCGCGCCACGTGCCGAAGGCGCCGAGCGTCCGGAACGTGCCGAGCGTCCTGAACGCGGCGAGCGCAAAGAGCGCCAGCCACGTCAGCCGCGCGAGCGCACCGAGCGTACGGAACGCACCACCCAGGTCATCGAAGCCAAGCTCGATGAAATCAATGTCAGCCAGGTGGTGTCGAACACCACCGTCGCCGTGACCACCACGGGTCCGGAAGGCAGCCAGGAAGTCGTGCAGCAAGTCATCAAATCGGTGACCACGATCGGCCCGGATGGTGAAGAAGTCGAGATGGATGGCGACGAGCCACGCCGTCGTCGTCGTCGCGGTGGCCGTAACCGCAACCGTCGCGATCGTGATCAGATCGAAGGCGAAGGCGGCGAAGGCAACGAAGACGCACCAGCATTCGCGCCGGTAGCGGACGAAGAAGTTGCCAAGGTGGCAGCAGCCGCCCGCGCCGCCCGCGGCAAGCAGGCGCAGTCCGGCGCCCAGGCGCCGTGGCCGTTCCCGACCTCGGCATCGATTGCTGCCAAGGATGATGCGGCGCAAGCTGCAACTACAGCTGCAGTACCAGCGGCTGCACCGGTGGTTGCGCAAGCGGCGCCGGTCGAGGGCACGATGTTCCCGACGTCGGCATCGATGGCGGCAACGACGACCGAGGCGGCGCCTGCCAATGTTGAGCCAGTCAACTTCCCGACGGCAGCATCGATGGGCGCGCCGGCAGAAGTTTCGGCACCAGCACCGGCGCCAGCATCGACCGAACCGGTCATGTTCCCGACGGCGGCATCGGTGGCGGCTGAACACGTTGCTGAACCGGTCGTGGCCGAGGCTGCTCCTGCACCAGCGCCTGTCGAGCCGGCGCCGGTGGTGGAAGTCGCCCCTGCGCCAGTGGTCGAGCCTGTGACCGCCGTGGCCGTCGAGCCAGCGCCGGTGGCAGCCGCGCAAGTGACCACGGCGCCTGCGCCAGTGGCTTCTACCCCTGCGCCAAAGCTGGATGACATGCTGGCCGAAGCGGGCCTGCAACTGGCCGCGACCGATCCTGAAAAGCTGCGCGCCGCTCAGGCCGCAGCAGCGCAAGCTGCCACGCCGGTGCGCGTTGGCCGTGCCCGCAAGCCGGTCGTCGTGCCGGTCGACGAGCCGCTGGTGCAGGTCGATACCAGCCGTCAGTAAGCACTAAGCAATAAGCCGTAGCGTACGTCGTTCCCGCGCAGGCGGGAATCCAAGTTGATTAGCGTTGCGATAACGCTGGTACCTTGGGTTCCCGCCTTCGCGGGAACGACGCATTTGGGCCGCATTACTCCCTCCAACGACACACCCTCGCCCGGCAGTATTCCCGGGCGCATGCTATCGTATTGGAATGGCTGAAAAAATCATCCTTATCAATGACCTGCGCTCATCGAAGCTGCGGGTCCCGGCCGTGCCGGAAGCACCTACGGGCCTGCTGAGCGACGCGCTCGGCCGGCCGCTGCACGACTTGCGCATTTCCGTCACCGACCGCTGCAATTTCCGCTGCGTGTATTGCATGCCGAAGGAAGTGTTCGACAAGGATTACCAATATCTGCCGCACGGCGACCTGCTGTCGTTCGAAGAGATTACGCGCGTCGCGCGCCTGTTTGTCGCACACGGCGTCGAAAAACTGCGCCTGACGGGCGGCGAACCACTGCTGCGCAAGAATCTCGAACGCCTGGTCGGCATGCTGCGTGCGCTCCCTACCCCCAGTGGCCGTCCGCTCGACCTCACTTTGACGACCAATGGCTCGATCCTGGCACGCAAGGCGCAAGCCCTGAAAGATGCGGGGCTGGACCGGGTCACGGTGTCGCTCGACGCGCTCGACGACGGCGTATTCCGCAGCATGAACGATGTCGATTTTTCGGTGGCCGATGTGCTGCATGGCATCGATACCGCACATGCCGTGGGCCTGGGGCCGGTCAAGGTCAATATGGTCGTAAAGGGCGGCACCAATGTCGATCAGATCCTGCCGATGGCGCGCCACTTCAAGGGCTCACCGACGATCCTGCGCTTCATCGAATTCATGGATGTGGGCGCGTCGAACGGCTGGGACATGCGCGACGTCGTGCCGTCGGGCGACGTGGTGCGCCGTATCTCGGCCGAGCTGCCGCTGGTGCCGGTGGCCGCCAACTACAGCGGCGAGACCGCCTCGCGCTGGCGCTACGTCGATGGCGACGGCGAGATCGGCGTGATTTCCAGCGTCACGCAGGCGTTCTGCGGCGACTGCAGCCGCCTGCGCCTGTCGACCGAAGGTAAGCTGTACACCTGCCTGTTCGCCACACGCGGCCACGATATGCGCGCACTGCTGCGCGAAGGCCATGACGACCTGGCCCTGAGCGGCGCCATCGCGCAACTGTGGCGCGGCCGGGCCGACCGCTATTCCGAAACCCGCTCGGCAGAGACCGGCACCGGCCAGCTGGACGGACCGCGCCGGGTTGAAATGTCCTATATTGGTGGCTGACAGCCGGTGGTTAATCAAACGATGGAGGCAGGCTTGATCAGCGGATTGGTTCTGGCGGGCGGGCGTGGCTCGCGCATGGGCAATGTGGACAAGGGCTTGCAGCCGTTCCGCTCCAGCACGATGGTCGAGCACGTACTGGCGCGCCTGCGGCCGCAGGTCGGGCCGCTCGCAATCAACGCCAACCGCAATCTCGACACGTACCGCGCATTTGGCGCGCCCGTGCTGACCGACGAGATGGCGGATTTTCCGGGCCCGCTGGCCGGGCTCGAAACGGGCTTGCGTCACTGCACCACGCCGTATCTGCTGACGGTACCATGTGATTCGCCATTCCTGCCACTTGACCTGGCCGCGCGCCTGTTCGCTGCGCTCCAGGAGCACGACGCCGACGTGGCCTACGCCGCGACGCAGGAAGCAGGCATGCTGGTCCAGCCGCATCCTGTGTTCTGCCTGGTGCGTGCCGACCGGCTGCCCGTGTTGTCGGCCTATCTGGCCCAGGGCGGCCGCCGGGTCGACGGCTGGTACCGCGATATCAAGGCCGTTGAAGTCGTGTTCGACGATGCTGACGCCTTCCGCAACATCAACACGCTCGACGAGCTGCGCGGGCTCGAACAACCGGCCTTCCCTGCCAGCCTGGCCCAGGTGGCCAGCTGCATCAACGGCTATGACCCGAACGCGCTGCCGGTGCGCGACGCCCAGCGCATCATCTGCGAATTCGTGCAGCCGGTGCGCGCCGTCGAAATGGTGGCGCTGCGCGCAAGCCTGGGCCGCGTGCTGGCGCGCGACCTGGTCTCGCCGATCAACGTGCCGGCGCACGACAATTCGGCGATGGATGGCTACGCGCTGCGCGGCGCCGACCTGCCGCTGGACGGCGTGGCGACGTTCAAGGTGGTCGATATTGTCTATGCCGGCAAGCCGTCCGCGGTCGTGCCCGGTCCCGGTGAGTGCGTACGCATCATGACGGGCGGCGTAATGCCGGCCGGCTGCGACAGCGTGCTGCCGCAGGAATTTGCCGACAACGGCGACGACGTCGCGATGACCGTGCGAGCCGGCGCTATCCGCGCCGGCGACAACCGCCGGCTGGCGGGCGAAGATTTGAAGGCCGGCAGCGCCGCCCTGAAGGCCGGCCGCATCATCCGGCCATCCGACCTGGGCTTGTGCGCATCGCTGGGCTTTGCCGAAATCCCCGTGCAACGGCGCTTGCGCGTGGCGTTCTTCTCGACCGGCGACGAACTGCGCTCGATCGGCGAGCCGCTGGGCGAAGGCTGCGTCTACGACAGCAACCGCTACACGATTTACGGCATGCTCCAGCGCCTCGGCTGCGAGATCATCGACATGGGCGTCGTGCGCGACAGCCCGGAAGCGCTGGAAGACGCACTGCGCACCGCCTGCGAAAACGCCGACGCGATCATCACGTCGGGCGGCGTCTCGGTCGGCGCGGCCGACTACACCAAACAGGTGATGGCGCAGCTGGGCGACGTCACGTTCTGGAAAGTGGGCATGCGCCCTGGCCGCCCGCTGGCATTCGGGCGCGTCACATCGAACGGCCGCAGCGCCTTCCTGTTCGGCCTGCCGGGCAATCCGGTGGCCGTGATGGTGTCGTTCTACTTCTTCGCGCGCGACGCGCTTCTGCAGATGATGGGCGCGAACGCCCCACTGCCGCTGCTGCAGGCACGCTCGTCCGAAGCAATCCGCAAGAAACCAGGCCGCACCGAATACCAGCGCGGCATCATCACACGCAGCGCCGACGGCACACCTGAAGTGCGCCTCACCGGCGCCCAAGGCTCAGGCATCCTGCGCTCAATGTCCGAAGCCAACTGCATGGTGGTACTGCACGATGAGCAAGGCAGCGTGGCCGCTGGCGACATGGTCGACATCCTGCCATTCGAAGGCCTGTTCTAAGCCCCCCAGACGCAACTCCACACCTACCGCGATCACCAAATTGTTGCCCCCAGACCCTTACAAAACAATTAGGGTCAGAGTCGAATTGTTTGACAACTTTGGATAATTGCCCATTAATTCGACTCTGACCCTAATTAATTTTGGCTGTTTTTTCGACTAAATCGAGTTATCCTGGAAATTGAGTTCCAGGCGGAATCAGATTTGGCGTTTGGCGGTTAAAAACCCTCTAAAACAATTAGGGTCAGAGTCGAATTGTTTGACAACATTGGGTAATTGCCCATTAATTCTACTCTGACCCTGATTGTTTTTGTGACTTGGGGAAAATTGTAGCGGTGCTGTCAGTCTTCGCGTTCCAGGCCGTCAGAGCCCAGGAGTAATTGGGCGGCTTCGCTTGGGAGTGCTTCGACGGATTTGAGCTTGCGGGCCATCTGGCGGCTGCGCACTTCGGCGTTTTCGATGTTTTTGGCGGCGCGCTCCAGCGTCGTCTTGGTGGCGGCCAGCACGTCGCCGAATTTGGTGAATTCGGTTTTGACTGCGCCCAGCACCTGCCACACTTCGGACGAGCGCTTTTCCAGCGCCAGCGTGCGGAAGCCCATTTGCAGGCTGTTGAGCAAGGCGCTCAGCGTCGACGGGCCGGCGATCGTCACGCGCAGCGTGCGCTGCAGGTCGTCGGCCAGGCCCGGGCGGCGCATCACTTCGGCGTACAGGCCCTCGGTCGGCAGGAACAGGATCGCGAAATCCGTCGTCTGTGGCGGCGAGACGTATTTGTCGCAGATGGTTTGCGCCTCGCGCCGCACTGCCCGTTCCAGCTCGGCGCCGGCGCGGATGACGCCTTCGGCGTCCGCAATGTCGGCCGCGGCCTGCAGGCGTTCGTACTGCTCCTTCGGGAACTTGGCGTCGATCGGCAGCCACAACGGCGCGCCGCCGTCGACGGTGCCCGGCAGCTTGATCGCGAACTCCACCCGCGCGTTCGAGCCTGCCACTGTCTCGACGTTCTTCGCATACTGCTCGACCGTCAATACCTGCTCGAGCAGCATCTCCAGCTGTACCTCGCCCCACGTGCCGCGCGTCTTCACGTTGGTGAGCACGCGCTTGAGATCCCCCACGCCGATGGCCAGTTGCTGCATCTCGCCGAGGCCCTGGTGGACTTTTTCCAGCCGCTCCGACACCTGGCGGAACGATTCCGTCAGCCGCGTTTCCAGCGTCGCGTGCAGCTTTTCGTCGACCGTCTGGCGCATCTCTTCCAGACGCTTGCCATTGTCCGCCTGCAGGTCGCGGATTTTTGACTCCAGCGTGTTGCGCACTTCGAGCATGCGCTGGGCGTTCGATTCGGTCAGGTTGCCCAGCGTTTGCTGCAGCGTGTCGGCAAAGCGCTTGAGCGCGCGCGCCTGCTCTTCCCGTCCGCTGCTCGATTGCAGCTGCATCTGCTGACGCATGCTGTCAAATTGCTGGACCGACGCGTTGTGATACTGGGCCAGGTGGCCGGCGGTCTCCTGGCGCGTCGATTGCGCGCTGGCCTGCAGTTCCTGGCGCAGCTCGCGCTCGAGCCGTTCGATGTGCGCGCCGTTGCCATCGCCGCTGCCGCGCAGGCGCAGCAAGACCAGCACCAGCAAGGCGATGATGAGCGCGAGGCTCACCAGGATCAGAATTTCTGCTGTCGTCATTGTCTCAATCGGCTTTGTTGCGCATCCAGTCGGCGGTCTCGAAGAAGGACGTCAGCAGGCGGACCCGAAGCGCCTCGTCATAGCCCAGGTCTTCCATCGCCCACGCCATCGCGCGCAGCCACGCGTCGCGCTCCTTCGTGCCGATCGCATACGGCAGGTGACGCGCGCGCAGGCGCGGATGGCCGTAGCGTTCTATATACAGGTCCGGACCGCCCATCCACCCGGACAAAAACATGAACAGCTTGTCGCGCGAGCTGTCATTGGGCACCGGGTGCATCACGTGGATGTTGGCGAACTCCGGCTCGAGCTGCATCAGGTCATAGAAGCGGTCCACCAGCGCGCGCAGGCGCTCGGCGCCGCCCATGATCTCGTACAGCGTTGGCGTGTCGGCTTGCGTATCTTGCATGCTCACGCCTCCCGCAAGGTTTGCAGCGGTGGCTGACGCAGCACGCCGCGCAAGCCGAACCAGCCGCCGATAATCGCGCACAGAATGCCGACCACCAGGCCAGCGAGCCACACGCCCGGCGCGAACGTCCACGGGAACTTGAACTGGTACGTCGCCAGCGCCCAGCCCAGCGCCGCAGCGCCCGTCGCGGCGAGCAGGCCCGACAGCCCACCCACCAGCACGAACTCGATCCGCTGCGCCCGCGCCAGTTGCTGGCGCGTTGCGCCCAGCGCCCGCAGCAGGCCGCCTTCACGCGTGCGCTCGGAGGTCGATCCCATCAGCGCCGCATACAGCACCAGCACGCCCGAGGCCAGCGTGAACAGGAACAGGAATTCGACCGCCACCACCACCTGATCCAGCACGTCCTGCAGCTGGCGGATGATGCCCGAGACGTCGACCACGGTCAGGTTCGGGTACGCGCGCGTGAGCGCATTGCCCAGGTTCGCGCCTTCGGCCGGCACGTGGAACGCCGTCATGTAGGTGGTCGGCGCATTGGCCATCGCGGCGGGATTGATGATGACGAAGAAGTTGGCGCGCATCGAGCCCCATTCAAGCTTGCGCACGCTGGTGATCTTCGCGTCCACCATCAGGCCAGCCATGTCGAAGCGCAGGCTGTCGCCCAGCTTCAGGCCAAGGCGGTCCATGATGCTCTTCTCGACCGACGCTTCGGCCAGGCCAGGGGCGTCCCTGAACCAGGCACCGTCGACGACCTCGTTCCCCTCCGGCAGCGCATTGGTTGTCGACAGGTTGAATTCGCGGTTGGCCAGGCGGCGCGCCTCGCCGTCGGCGAAGGTGTCGCTCTTGATGGCGGCGCCGTTGATCGCCGTGAGGCGCCCGCGGATCATCGGGAACAGCACCGGTTCCTTCACGTTGGCCGCCTGCAGCTGGTCTTCAACGCCCTTTGTCTGCTCGGGCAGGATGTTGATCACGAAGCGATTCGGCGCATCGGCCGGCGTGGCCGACTGCCAGGCCGCCATCAGGTCGCCCCGCACGACGGTCAGGAGCAGCAGCGCCATCAGGCCGAGCGACAGCGAGACCACCTGCACGACCGTGGCGCCGGGCCGGCGCTGCAGCGACGTGACGGCAAAGCGCCAGGCCTGCTGCGGGAACAGGTTGCGCATGCGGCGCAGCAGCTTGAGGCCCAGCCACGCCACGAGCGCAAACACCGCGAAGCCGCCGAGGAAGCCGCCGGCCGTGATCAGCGCCAGCGTCAGGTCGCCCGCCTGCCAGTAGAGAAGCAGGACGAACGCGCCCACGCCCAGGCCATAGGTCGCCAAAGCGGCCGGTTGCGGCGCGCCGGCTTCGCGCCGGATCACGCGGTTGTGCGGCACATTGCGCAATTGCAGAATCGGCGGCAGCGCAAAGCCCACCAGCAGCAGCATGCCCGTGGCCACGCCCTGCAGCGCCGGCAGGATGGAGACCGGCGGCAGCTCGGTGCGGATCAGCGATGCGATCAGTTCGAGCAGCACGAAGTGCGCGCCAAAACCCACCAGCACGCCAATCACGCTGCCCAGCAAGCCGATGAGGGCAAATTCGGTCACGTACATGACGGTGACCTGGTTCTGGGTCAGGCCCAGGCAGCGCAGCATGGCGCAGGCATCCAGGTGGCGGCTCATGAAGCGGCGCGCCGCCATCGCCACGGCCACCGCCGCCAGCATCGCCGACAGCAGGCCCACGAGCGACAGGAACAAACCTGCCCGATCGAGCGTCGCACGCATCTCCGGGCGCCCGTTCTCGAGCGTCTCGATGCGCACACCCTTCAGGTTGCCGTCCCTGATCTGTGCGCGCAGCCAGGTTTCATAAGCCTTGATGGCAGTCAGGTCGTTGCGGTTGGTCGAGGCAATCTGCAGCCGGAAGTCCACGCGCGCGAAATCGTCCACCAGGCCCGTGGCCTTCAGATCGGCCATCGACAGCATCACGCGCGGCGCGAAGTTCGCGAACGACGCGCCTTTATCGGGCTCGGTCGCGATCAGCTGCGTGATGCGCAACTGGCTGTTCCCCAGCGTGAGCATGCCGCCCACCTGCGTCGACAACTGCGCGAGCAGGCCAGGGTCGACCCACACGGTACCCGGCGCCGGGACGGCGCGTGTCGGCTCGCCGCGCGCGCCACTGGCCGCGACCGGGTCGGTCGTGATCTTCATTTGGCCGCGCAGCGGGTAGCCCGCTGACACCGCCTTGATCGACGAGAGCTGCGCCAGCGACTCATCGCCCTCGCCTGCCTGCGCCATGCTCGGGAAAGTCACCGTGTCGGCCAGCAGCAGGCCGCGCCGCGCCGCTTCGTCGCGCCAGGCCTGGGGCACCGGATCATCGGTCTTGACCAGCAGGTCGGCGCCCAGCAGCTGGTGCGCGTCGCGGTCCATGCCGGCGCGCATGCGATCAGTGAAGAAGCCGACCGACGTGAGCGCCGCCACGGCGACGATGAGCGCCACCAGCAGGAAGCGCAGTTCACCGGCGCGCCAGTCGCGCGCCGTCATGCGAAGTGCCTGGACGAACATGGCGTCGCTCCGTGGTTGGGTCAGGCGTTGGCGAAGAAGTCGTCGACTTCGGCCAGGAAGGCGCGCTTGCGCTCCGGGTCGATGAAGGCGGCCTGGAAGCTGTTGCGCGCCAGTTGCCGCGCGTGCGTCGCATCCAGCGGCAAGGCGTCAAAGGCAGCGAAGTAGTTCTCGTTGACGTAGCCGCCAAAATAGGCCGGATCGTCCGAGTTGACCGTGACGGCCAGACCCGCGTCGAGCAAGGTGCGCAGATTGTGCGACCCCATGACGTCGAACACGCGCAGCTTGATGTTCGACAGCGGGCACACGGTCAGCGCCATCTGCTCGCGCACCAGGCGCTCGACCAGCGCCGGGCTTTCCAGACTGCGCACGCCGTGGTCAATACGCTCGACCTTGAGCACGTCGAGCGCGCTTTCGATATAGGCCGGCGGGCCTTCTTCGCCGGCATGCGCGACCAGGCGCAGACCCAGGTTGCGGGCGCGCTCGAACACGCGCGCGAACTTCTCGGGCGGATGGCCGACCTCGGACGAATCCAGGCCCACGCCGATGAACTTGTCGCGGTACGGCAGTGACTCGTCCAGCGTGGCGATCGCGTCGTCTTCCGACAGGTGGCGCAGGAAGCACATGATCAGTTCGGCGCTCAGCGGCGCATCCTGGCAGGCGCGCCAGATGCCGTTGATGACGGTCTCAAACGGCACGCCGCGCGCGGTGTGTGTTTGCGGGTCGAAGAAGATTTCGGTGTGGCGGACATTGTCAGCATGGGCACGCGCCAGGTAGGCGGCGGTCATGTCATAAAAGTCCTGCTCGGTCAGCAACACGCTGGCACCCGCATAGTAAATATCGAGGAACGATTGCAGATCGCTGAAAGCGTAGGCATCGCGCAACGCTTCGACCGAGGCATAGGCCAGCTGGACGTTATTTCTTTGTGCCAGAGCAAAAATCAGTTCTGGCTCGAGCGAGCCCTCGATATGGATGTGCAGTTCAGCCTTGGGCATGTTCTGCAGCAGGGTGCGCAAGCGATCGTCAAGCATGGTGTTCTCCAACAGGTGTTCAGTGAATAAGGTCGCGTTGAGGCGACCGGCAAGTGTAACGCATGCGTGCAATCGGCTCATGCCATAGCGAAAAAGCGTGAGTTCATCATGGGGCAGCGCCTGCTACGCACGCACCGCTGTTGTACAGTTGACGAAAACTCGCTACGCTTTGCATCACAGCCCGCATGCACGCGCAGCGCAGGAAAAAAGCAAACTTTTCATTGTTAAATCAAGCACTTGTTACCACTTCATCATGTCGTGCAACACGACTTTGACTTCGGAAACTATTAGGCACATAATAAATTTCAGTAACGCAAAAAGACGCTCTCCACACTGCGGTTAGTTCGATATTTCCGGATCGACAACAAGCAATCGCACGCGCACCATCCACGACGCCGACCACACTGGCGCCGCACGTGACGACCGAACAAGGAGTACGCCAAAAATAACCGGGCCCCCGGGCAGCGCCATGCGCTGCTGTGACAGTGATTCGTTGTTGGCACATTAAAGGAAATTCAATGAACATCTTTGAAAATTACACGGCCCGCTATGAGCGTACTCGCGAAGAGGAATACTCGATGTCCGAGTTCCTGCAGATGTGCAAGCGTGACCCGCTGACCTATGCCAGCGCACCGGAGCGCATGCTCGCCGCCATTGGCGAACCCACGCTGGTCGATACCCGTCTCGATTCGCGCATGTCGCGCATCTTTGCCAACAAGGTCATCAAGATCTATCCGGCGTTTCGCGAGTTTTATGGCATGGAAGAAGTGATCGAACAGGTCGTTTCGTATTTCCGCCACGCGGCGCAGGGCCTGGAAGAACGCAAGCAGATCCTGTATCTGCTGGGCCCGGTGGGTGGCGGCAAATCGTCGATTGCCGAAAAACTCAAGAGCCTGATGGAGCTGGTGCCCTTTTATGCGATCAAGGGTTCGCCCGTCAACGAGTCGCCCCTGGGCTTGTTCAGCGAAGACGAAGACGGCAAGATCCTCGAAGAGGATTACGGCATTCCCCGCCGCTATCTGCGCGCGGTGCCAAGTCCCTGGGCCGTCAAGCGCCTGCACGAATTCGGCGGCGACATCAACAAGTTCCGCGTCGTGCGGCGCTACCCGTCGATCCTCAAGCAGGTTGCCATTTCCAAGACCGAACCGGGCGACGAAAACAACCAGGACATCTCGTCCCTCGTCGGCAAGGTCGATATCCGCAAGCTCGAGGATTTCTCGCAGGACGATCCGGACGCTTACAGCTATTCGGGCGGCCTGTGCCTGGCCAATCAGGGCCTGATGGAATTTGTCGAGATGTTCAAGGCGCCGATCAAGGTGCTGCACCCGCTGCTCACGGCCACGCAGGAAGGCAATTACAAGGGCACTGAAGGCTTTGGCGCGATCCCGTTCGACGGCATCGTGCTGGCCCACTCGAACGAGTCCGAATGGAAGACCTTCCGCAACAACCGCAATAACGAGGCGTTCCTCGACCGCATCTATATTGTCAAGGTGCCGTATTGCCTGCGGGTGTCGGACGAAGTGAAAATCTACGACAAGCTGCTGCGCAATTCGTCGCTCGACAAGGCGCCCTGCGCCCCGGGTACGCTGCGCATGATGTCGCAGTTTGCCGTGCTCTCGCGCCTGAAGGATCCCGACAATTCCAGCATCTATTCCAAGATGCTCGTGTATGACGGCGACAACCTGAAAGACACCGACCCCAAAGCCAAGTCGCTGCACGAATATGTCGATTACGCAGGCGTGGACGAAGGCATGAACGGCTTGTCGACGCGGTTTGCTTTCAAAATCCTGTCGAAGGTGTTCAATTTCGACAATACCGAAGTGGCGGCCAATCCGGTGCACCTGCTGTACGTGCTCGAGCAGCAGATCGAGCGCGAGCAATTCCCACCCGAGACCGAGCAGCGCTACCTGTCGTATATCAAGGAACACCTGGCGCAGCGCTATGTCGATTTCATTGGCAAGGAGATTCAAACGGCGTACCTGGAAAGCTATTCCGAGTATGGACAGAACATCTTCGACCGTTACGTCACGTTCGCCGACTTCTGGATCCAGGACCAGGAATTTCGCGATCCCGATACCGGCGAGAGTTTCGATCGCGAGTCGCTCAACGCCGAACTGGAAAAGATCGAGAAGCCGGCCGGGATTTCGAATCCGAAGGATTTCCGCAACGAGATCGTCAACTTCAGCCTGCGTGCACGCGCCACCAATGCCGGTAAAAATCCGGCCTGGACCAGTTATGAAAAGTTCCGCAGTGTGATCGAGAAAAAAATGTTCTCGAATACCGAGGAACTCCTGCCGGTGATTTCATTCAATGCAAAGGCGAATACCGAGGATGCGAACAAGCACGCCGATTTCGTGGCGCGCATGGTCGAGAAAGGCTATACGCCGAAGCAGGTGCGGTTGCTGTGCGAGTGGTATCTGCGCGTGCGCAAATCGTCGTAAGCATCAGCGCATGAGCAACTGAGCATGAGCAAGAGTGCATGAGCAACAGCGTTGCCAGCTGGCCGCAGGCCGCCTGCCGGCAACGTCCCGCGCTGTGCGTGCGCCGCACGTCCGTTCACGTAGCGTATTAAGATAAGGGCGCTGCTGTTTGAAAGGCAGCGCCACAGCGCCAACGGCGTGTCCAACACGCCAGATCCGCGCTTACATTGAGCAGGAGGCCTGTTTTGACTTACCTCATCGACCGTCGCTTGGAGGGCAAGAACAAGTCTGCGGTCAACCGCGAACGCTTCCTGCGCCGCTACAAGGCGCAGATCAAGGATGCCGTCGGCCGCGCCATCAAAGGCCGCTCGATCACCGATATCGAAAACGGCGAAAAGGTCACCATCCCCGTCAAGGACGTGAACGAGCCCCACTTCGGCCACGCCCATGGCGGCGTCTGGGAAACCGTCAACCCCGGCAATACCGAATATCAAAAAGGCGACCAGTTCAGCCGCCCGCGCGGCGGTGGCGCCGGCGCCGGCCGCGGCCGCCCCGGCAACAGCGACCAGACCGTCGAGGACGATTTCATCTTTGAATTGTCGCGCGAAGAATTCATGAATTATTTCTTCGAAGACCTCGAGCTGCCGAATATGGTCAAGACGCAGTTGACCCAGACCATTGAGTACAAGAATCAGCGCGCCGGCTACAACGTCTCGGGCACCCCCTCGAATATCCACGTGCTGCGCTCGCTGCGCGGCGCCCTGGGCCGGCGCATTGCCGTGGGCGGGCCCACGCGGCGCCAGTTGGCCGAGGCCCAGGAACAATTGCAGGCCTTGTTCGACGAAGGTGCACCGGCCGACGACCAGGGCGTCATCGAACTGCGCGACCACATTCATCACCTGCGGATCCGGCTCAATGCGATTCCGTTCATCGACCCATTCGACCTGCGCTACGCCAACCGGATCAAGGTTCCCAAGCCAAGTACCCAGGCGGTGATGTTCTGCATCATGGACGTGTCGGGGTCGATGGACGAAACGCGCAAGGACACGGCCAAGCGCTTCTTCATCCTGCTGTATCTGTTCCTGAAACGCGTGTACGAGAAAATCGATGTGGTCTTCATCCGCCACCACACGGCGGCGGCCGAGGTCGACGAGAACGAGTTCTTCCATTCGCGCGAATCGGGCGGCACCGTCGTGTCGTCGGCCCTGCACCTGCTGCAAAAAGTCATCAACGAACGCTACGGCAGCGCCGACTGGAATGCCTACGTGGCGCAAGCCTCAGACGGCGACAACTGGGACAACGATTCGGTGCTGTGCAAGCAGATCCTGTCCAGTGCGATCATGCCGCGCGTTCAGTACTACACGTATGTCGAAATCACGGACGGCCCGCCACAGAATCTGTGGGAACAATACTGTGACGTCGCCAGCCAGCACCGCAACTTTGCGATGCAAAAGATCGTGACCCCGGCCGATATCTATCCGGTGTTCCGCGAACTGTTTAAAAAGCAGGCCAAGTAGCCGCGCGAACAGCCGAACCAGCCAACAGCAGCGAGGTACCTCATGCCAAGAGATCCGGACAACCCGCGCGCCCTGCCCGAACAGTCGGAATGGACTTTCGACCTGATCGAGCAGGCGCACGAAGAAATCAGGCGTGTGGCCCAACGCTATGGCCTCGACACCTACCCGAACCAGCTCGAGATCATCACCGCCGAGCAAATGATGGATGCCTACACCTCGGTCGGGATGCCGGTGTCATACAACCACTGGTCGTTCGGCAAGCATTTCCTGAGCACCGAGAAAAGCTACCGCCGTGGCCAGATGGGACTGGCGTACGAAATCGTCATCAATTCCAATCCCTGTATTGCCTACCTGATGGAAGAGAACAGCCTGACGATGCAGGCGCTGGTGATCGCGCACGCGGCGTACGGCCACAACTCCTTCTTCAAGGGCAATTACCTGTTCCGAAGCTGGACCGATGCCGACGCCATCGTCGACTATATGGTATTCGCCAAGAACTACATCGCCGAATGCGAGCAGCGGCACGGCATCGATGCGGTGGAAGAATTGCTCGATTCATGCCACGCGCTGCAGAACCATGGCGTGGACCGTTACAAGCGCCCGGCCAAGCTGTCGGTAGCGCAAGAGGCGGCGCGCACCAAAGAGCGCGAAGACTACGCCCAGTCGCAAGTCAACGCCATCTGGCGTACGCTGCCACTGCGCGAAGAACAGGTGCACAGCGCCGCGCCAGTGCGCTTTCCGCCCGAGCCCGAAGAAAATCTGCTGTACTTCATTGAAAAATATGCGCCGCTGCTGGAGCCATGGCAGCGCGAGCTCGTGCGCATCACCCGCAAGATCTCGCAATACTTTTATCCGCAGCGCCAGACCCAGGTGATGAACGAAGGCTGGGCCACGTTCTGGCATTACACGATCTTGCAGGACCTGTACCAGGAAGGCATCGTCGGCGACGGCTTCATGCTCGAATTCCTGCAAAGCCACACCAATGTCGTCTATCAGCCGCCGGCCAACAGTCCGTATTACAGCGGGATCAATCCGTATGCGCTCGGTTTTGCGATGATGAGCGACATCCGCCGCATCTGCGAACACCCGACCGACGAAGACCGCATCTGGTTCCCTAACATCGCCGGCAGCGACTGGCGCAAGACACTGGACTTTGCAATGCGCAATTTCAAGGACGAGAGTTTCATTGCGCAGTACCTGTCGCCAAAACTGATCCGCGAATTTCACTTTTTTGCCGTGCTGGACGACGATCGCAGCGACAAACTGTCCATCTCCGCCATCCATGACGACGCCGGCTACCGTTATGTGCGCCACAAGCTTGCCGAACAATACAATCTGGGCAGCCGCGAGCCGAACATTCAGGTCTGGCAAGTCAATACACGCGACGACCGCGCGCTGACGCTGCGTCATACCCAGTACAACCGGCGCCCACTCAACCAGCAAGCCCAGGAAGTCCTCAAGCATGTGGCCCGCCTGTGGGGCTTCGACGTTCGCCTCGAGACAGCCGATCCTGACGGCCATGTTGTCAGCTTTATCGAGTGCCGGCGCGAAAAGCGTACGCGCTGATCGCCTGTTTACTAGACACGGATCGGCATCCCTGCCGATCCAGCCCACCCCGCTTTTCACCCCTCTTAACCTGTAAATACCATGCGTGCGTAGGAACACGTACGTACTTGTGTTCGCTTGGTATCGCCAATATCGTAATTTCATGGTATGTTGCCGTCATCACATGTTGGCGCTGTCACATCTACGTCATGGCAATATGGTGGTGAAGTACCTAGCAAAACTAAGTAATATAGTTTGGCGAAGGAGGTGTGAAGGCTCGCAGCGTTCATTACCGTCAGGTTGAACCCCCGTTGGACGCACGGTTGAGTTATCTCAATGGTGAGAAGTCGTATAACTTTTATCTATAGCTTGTGAAGGAAGGTGCCTGTTTCAGGTGATTCATTCTCCGATGCAAGACTCGGTGAACAGCGATAGTTTGCAGAAAAGCGATCGCATAGTCATAGGAAATTTGCCAGACGACACAATTAACGACAATAATTTGGCTAAAGCAGCCTGAGCATTGATCTTCCACGTAACGAGGAGAATCCATCGAGAAGACGACACATTTTCCGGACCTCCAAACCCCGCCGTACAGCCCATCCGTTCTTGTATAGATGAGCTGGTTTGCCTGCTTTTACAAGCAGTTAGCGGTCCTTTCGCTGCTGTAAAAATGTATGTGCAAAAAAGAATTCGTAGGTATAATTCCTCGAATGTCCCGGATGCGGCTCTAGGTTTCCGTCGTATTTAGTGGGTTTGGTAGCAACAAAAAAGAGTTGGCATTGGAGAAATATGGCATGAATTTTTCGAACGAAAAGCAACCCGGGAAAAATTTCACAGGATTCATCGTTGTGCTCATCTTCCACATCCTTGTGGGTTGGGCACTCGTGGCTGGCCTGGGTACCCGGATCGTCAGCACGGTGACCGAAGCTGTGGAGACCAAGCTGATTGAAGAAGTGGCTCCACCGCCACCACCGGAAACCCCGCCACCGCCGCCGCCGCCGGAAATGAAGGCTCCACCGCCTCCATTCATTCCGCCGGTCGAAGTGCAGGTGCAGCAGCCGCCGCCACCGCAAAACGTGATCGCCGCAGCGACGCAGACGCCGCCACCGACCACGTCGCTGGCACCGCCTGCGCCACCGGCACCATCGGCGCCGCCAGCACCACCGGCACCGCGTGGCGTCAGCCGCAGCGATGCAGTAGCAGACTTTAATACTTGCGCACGTCCGGAATATCCGCGTTCGTCGCAACGCAATGAAGAAACGGGTACCACGACCCTGCAATTCCTGATTGGTGTCGATGGTCGCGTGTTGGAAGCCAAGCTGGCGAAGTCAAGTGGCTTCCGAGACTTGGACCGGGCCGCGCAATCGGCTCTGAGCAAATGCCGATTCAAGCCAGCCATGATCGATGGCAAGCCGGAACAGGCGTGGACAGCGGTGCAGTACGTCTGGACGCTGGAATAAAACCGGGACAAAACACCGTCTCAAACTTTGATTGTCGTTGTCGTAAGTTCAGCGAACTGTCTATTTAAATATTTTGGAGGAAGCATGTTTAAGAATACCCGTTTGTCCGCTTTCCTGGCGGCTGTCCTGTTGTCGGTAACCGCAGCATCGGCGCTGGTGTCGGCACCAGCCTTCGCTCAAACCCCGGCAACCGACGCAGCTGCTCCAGCGGCGACCGACGCAGCTGCACCAGCCGTTGATCCGGCTGCTGCGCCTGCTACTGATGCTGCTGCTACCGCTGCTCCGGCCGATGCCGGCGCGCCAGCTGCTGCACCAGGCACCGAAAAAACCGAAGAAGTCTACAACCCGTACGGCCTGCAGGCCATGTGGGAACACGGCGACTTCGTCAACAAGGGCACCCTGATCATCCTGTCGCTGATGTCGATCGGTTCGTGGTACATCATCATCACCAAGCTGATCGATCAGCAAAAAGTGATGAACCAGGCTAAAGACATGAAGGCCAAGTTCTGGAAAGCACCGTCGATCGTTGCTGGTTCGGCTACGCTGAAAGAAGGTTCGCCATTCCGCTTCATCGCTGAAACCGGCACCAAGGCTACCCAGCACCACGACGGCGCCCTGCTCGAGCAGATCGACCTGTCGACCTGGGTTACCATGCAGATTCAGCGCGCTGTTGACCGTGTTCAGTCGCGTCTGCAAGATGGCCTGTCGTTCCTGGCAACCGTTGGTTCGACCTCGCCGTTCATCGGTCTGTTCGGTACCGTCTGGGGTATTTACAACGCACTGACCGCCATCGGCATGTCGGGTAACGCATCGATCGACAAGGTTGCAGGTCCAGTCGGTGAAGCACTGATCATGACCGCCTTCGGTCTGTTCGTTGCAGTTCCTGCCGTGCTGGGTTACAACTGGCTGGTTCGTCGTAACAAGACCGCGCTGGAAGATATCCGCTCGTTCTCGGCTGACGTGCACTCGGTACTGATCTCGGGCGCAATGTCGACCTCGAACGCAGCAATCAGCGCCAAGAAGATTGGATAAATTATGTCGATGAGTGTCGGATCCGATAACGGAGAAGATGAGCTGAATTCAGAGATCAACACGACGCCACTCGTTGACATCATGTTGGTTCTGCTGATCATCTTCCTGATCACGAGTCCGGTGGTTCTGAAACTGCAACAAGTTGCACTGCCTGCAGAAGAGAACCAGGTCACACTGACCAAACCGGAAGACGTTAACATCACCGTCAATAAAGACGGCGAAATGTACTATAACCAGCTGCACCTCGCGAATACGGACGAGCTGTTCAAGTTCCTCGCGGAGCAGTCGGTGAAAGTGCCGCAACCGGCAGTGAAAGTTCGTGGTGACCAGGAAGCCCGCTACGAAGCGATCGGTCGGGTCATTTACACGGCACAACGTGCTGGGGTGCAGAAGGTTGGTTTCGTGATCGAACCACCGGGCTGATAGCCCTGCACGCGGCGCCGGGCTCATCGAGCCGGGCGCCGCGCCCTTCTCCCAACATTTGAAAAGGAAACACCATGAGTATGAGCGTAGGTTCGAGCTCCGCTAAGGATGCTGATCCGGAACCGATGATGGAAATGAACATGACGCCGTTGATCGACGTCCTGCTCGTTCTGATCATTATGCTGATCATCACGATTCCGAAGCAGAACCACTCGGTCAATCTGAACATGCCGACGGGTACCCCGCCACCGCTGACGGATGTCAAGCCGGTCGTGGTCACCATCGACGTGGACTTTGACGGCACCATCCTCTGGGATGGCGAAGTGATTCCGGATCGTGCAGCCCTCGAAGCAAAGATGAATGCAGTCGCAGCAATGGCTGACCAGCCTGAAGTGCACCTGCGTCCAAATAAGCTGGTAGAGTATAAAGTTGTAGCCGGCGTGATGGCATCTGCCCAGCGCATCGGCGTCACCAAAATCGGCATGGTCGGTAACGAGCAATTCCAGTAATCGTTCCATGTTTTGACCAACACGGCAGGGCTACCCCCTGCCGTGTCTATTTTGAAATAAGGATTTTTCAGATGATCAAGTTCCGTCTCGCTCACCTCAGTATCGCGATGGCCGCACTCGGCTTCGTTGCCGCCACTCCGGTGATCGGCCTGTCCTCCGCTGTCGCTGCAGAAGCATTGCGTGCGGAGATCGGCAAACCACTGCAGCAAGCCCAGGCACAAATGAAACAGGGCAAGCACAAGGACGCACTGGCGACCCTGCGTGGACTGGACAAAGTGGGCAACAAGACTGCCAACGAAACCTACACGATCGAGCGCGTGCGCGCCGCTGCAGCCTCGTCGGCCGGTGATTTTGACACCGCTGCCAAATCGTTTGAAGCACTGCTCGATTCGGGCAAGCTGAACGCCAGCGAGCGTTCGCAATTTTCAGAAGGCCTGGTCGGCATCTATATGCGCGCCGGCGATCTGAACAAAGCCAACAGCACCATCCAGAACCTGCTCAAGCAGAAGGATGATCCAAAGCTGCGCGCTTACCTGCTGCAGAACTACTACAAGCAAGGCAACACCGCCGCGCTCGAGCAGGAACTGAGCAGAATCGAAAAAAGCGGCCGCCTGAGCGAAGATCAGCTCGGCATGCTGGCCAATATCCAGCTCAAGAAAAACGATACGGCCGGCTATGTCCGCACCATCGAGAAGCTGGCAGCAAGCTATCCAAAAGCCCAGTACTGGACCGACCTGCTGAACCGTGTGCAGCGTCAGCCAGGCTACTCGCAGCGTCTGAACATCGACGTCTACCGCCTGAAGCTGGCCAATAACCTGCTCAAGAAGCCGAGCGAGTTCATGGAAATGGCCCAGCTGGTGCTGCAGGCGAAAGCCCCGGCTGAAGCGCTCAAGGTCATCGACCGCGGCTACAAGGCCGGCGCACTGGGCACCGGCACCGATGCCGCGCGCCACCAGCGCCTGAAGGAACTGGCCGAGAAAAATCTGGCAGAGCAAAACAAGAACTTTGCCGCGCTTGAAGCCGAGTACACCGCTGCCAAGGACGCAGACCAGATGGTTGGCCTGGGTTACGCAATGGTGCAGGCTGGCCAGACCGACAAGGGTCTGAAGATGATGGAAGAAGCGATCAAGGCCGGTGGCCTGCGCAATGCTGACGAAGCCAAGCTGCGCATGGGCGAAGCCTACGCCGTCGCTGGCAAGAAGCAGCAAGCCATCGCTGCCTTCAAGACCGTTGGCGGCAAGGACGGCACTGCCGAACTGGCCCGCTACTGGATTCTGGCAGTCAACCACCCACTGTCGTAAGCGCACGTTGCCGTCGACCGCAGCTGCGGTCGACGGCCTTGCAATCGACCAAAAACGCCGCCTTCGGGCGGCGTTTTCATTTGGTCTGCATTTGAAGACCACCGCGCGCGAAGGTGACAACAAACCATTACCTCTATGCAACGTCGGAGTTGCCGCGCAGTTCCCGTATAATCAGGCTTTTGGCGCCGCATACCGATAGCATGGCGCGCAACCGGAACCAGACTTGATGAAGGTATTTCGCGGACTTCCCAACGACAGGGCGCGCGCACCCTGCGCACTCACGATCGGCAATTTCGACGGCGTCCATCGCGGCCATCAGGCCCTGCTGGCGCAAGTGCGCGGCGCAGCCGACCGGCTCGGTCTGGACGCGGCCGTGATGACGTTCGAGCCCCATCCCCGCGAATACTTTGCCCACAAGCTGGGCGACCCGTCCAACGCCCCGGCACGCGTGGCCAATCTGCGCGACAAGCTCGAAGACCTGGACCAGGCCGGCATCGACCGCGTCATCGTCGAACATTTCAACGAACAGTTTGCCGCCATGTCGCCGCAGGACTTCGTCCAGCGCGTGCTGGTCGACGGCCTGCACGTCAAATGGCTGATGGTGGGCGATGATTTTCGCTTTGGCGCGCGTCGCGCCGGCGACATCGCGATGCTGACCGAGGCAGGCCGTGAACACGGTTTCGAGGTCCACACGCTCGGCGCCGTGATGCATGGCGACGGGCGCATCTCATCGTCGGCCGTGCGCGCGGCACTGGCCGGCGGCGACTTTTGCGCCACCAGCCGGCTGCTCGGTCATCCTTACGCGATATCGGGCCACGTGATCCATGGCGCCAAGCTCGGCCGCACGCTGGGCTTTCCCACACTCAATTTGCGCGTCACGCACCGCCCTGCCCTGTCCGGCATCTTCGTCGTACAGGTGCATGGCTTGGCCGAGCATCCGCTGCCGGCCGTGGCCAGCCTGGGCGTGCGCCCCACCGTCGAAGACGCCGGCCGCACCTTGCTTGAAGTCCATGTGTTCGACTATGCCGGCCAGTGTTACGGCAAGCTCGTGCGCGTGGAGTTTCTCGCCAAGCTGCGCGACGAAGAAAAATACGCCGACCTGGCGCTGCTCACAGCCGCGATCGACAACGACGCGCTGCAGGCGCGCGCGTTCTTCGACCGGCGTAACGGCGCGCTGAACGCGACCGACCGAATTTGAGTGCGCTTCCCGGCCAGTCGACGATTGGCAGGAAGCGCCTCCCCCTGTTTGCCAGACCCTATTCGACGCGGCGCACGGCGCCGTGCACACGAACACCCAACAAAAGAACCTTATGTCCGATACCAAACAGCACAACCCTGCCAAGGGCGGCAAAAAGCCTGAGAGCAAATACCCGGTCAATATGACCGACACCCCGTTCCCGATGCGCGGCGACCTCGCCAAGCGCGAACCGGGCTGGGTCAAGCAATGGCAAGACAAGAAAATCTACGAGCGCGTGCGCAAGGCAGCCAAGGGCCGTCCGACCTTCATCCTGCATGACGGGCCGCCGTACGCGAATGGCGACATCCACCTGGGTCACGCCGTCAACAAGATCCTGAAAGACATGGTGCTGAAGTCGCGCACGATCGCGGGCTTCGACGCGCCGTACGTGCCGGGCTGGGATTGCCACGGCATGCCGATCGAGATCCAGATCGAAAAACTGTACGGCAAGAACCTGCCGACGGCCGAGGTGCTGCAAAAAGCCCGCGCCTACGCGCTCGAACAGATCGACCGCCAGCGCGCCGGCTTCATCCGCCTGGGCGTGCTCGGCGAATGGGACAACCCGTACATGACCATGGCCTACAGCAATGAGGCCGATGAGCTGCGCGCGCTCGGCACGCTGCTCGAAAAAGGCTATGTCTACCGGGGCCTCAAGCCCGTGAACTGGTGCTTCGATTGCGGTTCGGCCCTGGCCGAAGCGGAAGTCGAATACCAGGACAAGCGCGACCCGGCGATCGACGTCGGCTTCCCGTTTGCCGAACCCGAAAAAATCGCTGCCGCCTTCGGCCTGGACAAGCTCCCGGCCGGCGACGGTTTCATCGTCATCTGGACCACGACCCCATGGACCATCCCGTCGAACCAGGCGCTCAACGCCGGTCCGGAAGTCCAGTATTCGCTGGTACAGACCGAACGTGACGGCAAGCCGCTGCTGCTGATCCTGGGTTCCGAGCTGGTCGAATCGTGCCTGGCGCGCTACAAGCTCGAAGGCACCGTCGTCGCCACCACTGTCGGCGAAAAGCTGGCCGGCATCAACTTCAAGCACCCGCTGCACGCGCAGGACGCGTTCTACGACCGCCTCTCGCCGCTGTACCTGGCCGACTACGTCACGGTCGACAGCGGTACGGGCGTCGTGCACTCGGCGCCAGCCTACGGCCTGGAAGACTTCGTGTCGTGCAAGGCGCACGGCATGCAGGATGACGACATCCTCAAGCCGGTCATGGGCGATGGCCGTTACGTTCCGACGCTGCCGCTGTTCGGCGGCCTGACGATCTGGGAGGCGAGCAAACCAATCTGCGCCGCGCTGACCGAAGCCGGCGCGCTGTTCGAACTCAAAATGTTCGATCACAGCTACATGCACTGCTGGCGCCACAAGACGCCGATCATCTACCGCGCTACCAGCCAGTGGTTCGCCGGCATGGACCTCACGCCAAAGGATGGCGGTCCGACCCTGCGTCAGACCGCGCTGGCCGGCATCGCCAAGACCCAGTTCTTCCCGGACTGGGGCCAGGCGCGTCTGCACGGCATGATCGAGAACCGTCCGGACTGGACCCTGTCGCGTCAGCGCCAGTGGGGCGTGCCGATGGCCTTCTTCATCCATAAAGAGACCGGCACGCTGCACCCGCGCACGCCGGAACTGCTGGAGCAAGTTGCCAAGCTGTTCGAAAAAGGCGGCATCGACGCCTGGCACACGCTCGACCCGGTCACGCTGCTGGGCGACGACGCCGCGATCTACGAAAAGAACAGGGACACGCTGGACGTCTGGTTCGATTCGGGCGCGACCCACCAGACCGTGCTGCGCGGCTCGCACAAGGAGCAGCTGGGCTTCCCGGCCGACCTGTACCTGGAAGGCTCCGACCAGCACCGGGGCTGGTTCCACTCGTCGCTGCTGACGTCCTCGATGCTCAATGGCGAACCGCCATACAAGGCGCTGCTCACGCACGGCTTCACGGTCGACGAGCATGGCAAGAAGATGTCCAAGTCGCTCGGCAACACGATGGCGCCGCAGAAAATCTCCGACACGCTCGGCGCCGACATCCTGCGCCTGTGGGTGGCCTCGACCGATTACACGGGCGAGCTGTCGATCGGCGAAGAGATCCTCAAGCGCGTAACCGAATCGTACCGCCGCATCCGCAACACGCTGCGCTTCCTGCTGGCCAACACGTCGGACTTCAACCCGGCCCAGCACGCGGTGCCGATGGGCGAGCTGCTCGAGATCGACCGCTACGCGATCGCCTCGATGGCCCAGTTGCAGAAGGATGTGGCGGCGCACTTCGAGCGCTACGAATTCCACCCGGTCGTCTCGCGCCTGCAGAACTACTGCTCGGAAGACCTGGGCGGCTTCTACCTGGATATCCTGAAGGACCGCCTGTACACGACCGGCATCGATTCTGCCTCCCGCCGCTCGGCCCAGACCGCGCTGTGGCACATCGCGCATGCGCTGCTGCGCGTGATGTCGCCGGTGCTGTCGTTCACGGCCGAAGAAGCGTGGGCCGTGTTTGCGGACCAGGAGACGTTCAACGCCAGCGATGAAACCATCTTCACGCAGACGCTGTGGACCTTCCCGGAGCTGCCGGATGGCGACGCACTGCTGGCCAAGTACGCCTTGCTGCGCCAGGTGCGCCTGGACGTGACGAAGCAACTGGAAGAAGTGCGCACCTCGGGCGCGATCGGTTCGTCGCTGCAGGCCGAACTGGCGATCAAGGCCTCGGGCGAGAAGTACCGCGCACTGGCCAGCCTGGACGACGACCTGAAATTCGTCTTCATCACGTCGCAGGCGAGCGTCACGGAAGTGGCAAGCGAGGCTGAAGAAGCCGTGGCCGTGGTGCCGTCGGACGCCGAGAAGTGCGAGCGCTGCTGGCACTATCGCCGCGACGTCGGCCACGACCATGCGCATCCAACGCTGTGCGGCCGCTGCACGAGCAACCTCTTCGGCGCCGGCGAAGCGCGCCGCTTCGCATAAGTACCGGGTCCAGACACCATGGCAACCAAAAAGAAACCAGCGCCGTCCGGCGCCACCTTAGTCAAGCGCAGCACGAACAAGAGCGTCGGCGCCAGCATGTTCCCCTGGATCGGGCTGTCCCTGATCATTGTCCTGCTCGACCAGGTCACCAAGCTCACCGTCGAACGCACGTTTGCCTACGCCGAGACAGTGCCGATCACGGGCTTTTTCAACCTGATCAAGGTGTACAACCCGGGGGCGGCGTTCAGCTTCCTGGGTGACGCGAGCGGCTGGCAGCGCTGGCTGTTCCTGGGTATCGCCATTGGCGCCGTAGTGTTCTGCCTGTACATGATGAGCAAGAACGCGACGCAGCGCCTGTTCTGCTTCGCGCTCGCGCTGATCATGGCCGGCGCGGTCGGTAACGGCATCGATCGTGTCGTGCACGGCCACGTGATCGACTTCCTCGATTTCTACTGGACCGGCATCGGCCACTTCCCGGCCTTCAATATCGCCGACATCGGCATCTCGGTCGGCGCCGTGCTGTTCGTGCTGGATGAATTCCGGCGCGTGAACAAGTCGTGACCGGGACAAAACCATGAGCATGGACCTGAAAGGCAAGCGCATCGTCCTGGGCCTGACCGGTGGTGTCGCCTGCTACAAGGCGGCCGAGCTGTGTCGCGCCCTGGTCAAGCACGGCGCCAGCGTGCAGGTCGTGATGACCGAGGCGGCGACGCATTTCATCGGTGCGGTCACCATGCAGGCGGTCTCGGGCAACCCGGTCTACCTGGACCAGTGGGACGCGCGCATGGCCAACAACATGGCCCACATCGACCTGACCCGGGGCGCCGATGCGATCCTGATCGCGCCCTGCTCGGCCGATTTCATCCGCAAGCTGGTGCACGGCGCGGCCGACGATCTGCTGTCGCTGCTGTGCGTCGCGCGGCCCCGTCACGTGCCGCTGCACGTGGCGCCGGCGATGAACGTCGAGATGTGGGACAACCCGGCCACGCAGCGCAATGTGACCCAGCTGCGCGCTGACGGCATTTGCCTGTTCGGCCCGGGCCGCGGCGCGCAAGCCTGTGGCGAAACGGGCATGGGGCGCATGCTCGAAGCGGATGAGCTGGTCGACGAACTGATTGCCTCGTTCCAGCAGAAGGTGCTGGCGGGCCGGCGCGTGATGATCACGGCTGGGCCGACGTTCGAACCGATCGATCCGGTGCGCGGCATCACCAATCTGTCGTCCGGCAAGATGGGCTACGCCATTGCGCGCGCCGCGCGGGAAGCCGGCGCCGACGTCACGCTCGTCTCCGGGCCCGTATCGCTGCCCACGCCCCACGGCGTGCGCCGCATCGACGTGCTCACCGCGCAGCAGATGCACGACGCCGTGATGGCCGGCGTCACGGGCCAGCACGTGTTCATCGGCGTGGCTGCGGTGGCCGACTGGCGTGTCGTCAATGCCAGCGACCAGAAACTCAAGAAGACGCCTGATGGCGCCCCGCCGGCGCTGGAATTCGCGCAGAACGCAGACATCCTGGCTTCGGTCGCAGCGACTGTGTCGCTGTCGGGCTGGCCGTACTGCGTGGGCTTTGCCGCCGAATCCGAGCAGCTCGAAACCTACGGCGCGGCCAAGCGCGAAAAAAAGGGCATCCCCCTATTGGTCGGCAATATCGGGCCACAGACCTTCGGCCAGGACGACAATACGATCATCCTGTTCGACGAACATGGCCACGTGCTGCTTGAGCGCGCCGACAAGCTTACGCTGGCGCGCCAGCTGGTCTCCGAGATCGGCAAACGCCTGGAACAGCGCTCCCTGCTCACCTGACTGATTACCTGCTTACCCAAGACTTTGCAATGAAACATATCGACCTCAAAATCCTCGACCCGCGCATGCAGGACCTGCTGCCGGCCTACGGCACGCCGGGCAGCGCAGGCCTCGACCTGCGCGCTTGCCTGGATGCGCCGTTGACCATCGCGCCGGGCGAAACCGTGCTGGTGCCGACCGGTCTCGCGATCCATATCGGCGATCCGGGTTACGCCGCGATGATCCTGCCGCGCAGTGGCCTTGGCCACAAGAGCGGCATCGTGCTGGGCAATCTGGTAGGCTTGATCGACTCCGATTACCAGGGGCAGCTGATGGTCTCTACCTGGAATCGCAGCAGCACCGCCTTCGTGCTGCAACCAATGGATCGGCTCGCGCAGCTGATCATCGTGCCGGTACTGCAAGTGGCTTTCAACGTGGTGACGGACTTCGCGTCGAGCGACCGTGGCGTCGGTGGCTTCGGCAGCACCGGCAAACAATAACAAACCATGAGGAGCACCCCGATGCGCATCCAGCGCCTGTACCGATTCACTTCCCCGGCGTTGATCGTCGCCACGGCAGCGCTGCTCGCTGCCTGCAGCACGCCGGGACCAATGCAATCGTCGACCGAGCCGGGCGCCGTGCCGGTCGAACAGGCGCCGGGCAAGCCCGAGGTCACGCCGCAGATGGCGGCCGCCGCCGAGGTGCTCCAGCGCATGGCAACGCAGCACGACCGCCTGTACCGCGTCGCCGCCCCCCTCCTGATCGACAACGCCGCGCTGTGCACCAAGCACGCGCGCAACCTGCTGGGCTTCACCGCGAAGAACCGCTACACCTATCCGGGCCAGTACAACGAGGCGGCGTGGGTCGTGCTGGGCATGGACGAGCACCTGCAGGTCACGAACGTATTGAACGGCAGCGGCGCGGCCAAGGCTGGCCTGCGCCAGGGCGACCGCCTGCTGGCCGCCGCCGGCACGCCGCTCCCGGTGGGTCCGAATGCCCTGAGCAAGGCCGGCGCCGTGTTCGGCCCGATCATGGCCAAGCAGGCCAGCCTGCCGCTGTCGATCGAGCGCAGTGGCAAGCCGCGCGACCTCACCATTCCCGTCACGCGCGCCTGCGCCTTCGCGATTGAGCTGGGCAACGCCGACAACATCAACGCGTACGCCGACGGCAGCCGCGTGATGGTCACGCGCGGCATGCTGGGCTTCGCGCAGAACGACGATGAAGTGGCCTACGTGGTGGCGCGCACGATGGCGCACAATATGCTGGGCCACGCGGCCACGCAGCGCAATGCGGCCACCATCGGCAGCATCATCGACAACCTCACCGCCATCACGCCCGACACCTCGATGCTGATCGGCAGCGGCGGCATCCGGGCGATGCCGGCGGCTGACGACGTGGCGGCCGACCGCCTGGCGGTCTACCTGCTGGCGCGCGCCGGCTACCGCTACGAAGGTGCGTCCGCATTCTGGAAGCGTCTGGCGGCGACGTACCCGGCCAAGATCCTCAATAGCTACACGGCCAACCACCCGGCCACGCCGATGCGCGTGGCGGCAATCGACAAGACCGTGGTCGAAGTCAAGGCCAAGCAAAGCGCCAAGAAACCGCTGGTGCCTTGAGCGCTGGCCTACGCGCCGACACGTGCGGCGCTTTTTTTGTATGATTGTCCATCTTATTCACCCGCTCCGGCGACACGAACACCATGGACAGCATCGACCTCGACGTACTGAAAACCTGCGCCGCCTGGCTTGACGGCGGCCAGCGCTGCCAGCTGGTCACGGTCATCAAGACCTGGGGTTCCAGCCCACGCCCGGTGGGCGCCACGCTGGCCATCTGCGAAGACGGCCAGGTGGTCGGCTCGGTCTCGGGCGGCTGCATCGAGGACGACCTGATCGCCCGCGTGCGCGACAACGGCATCGAAATCACCCTCCCCGAAATCATCAGCTACGGCATCAGCGCCGATGAAGCGCACCGCTTCGGTCTGCCTTGCGGCGGCACGATCGAGCTCGCCATCGAACCGCTGTCGGTCGACAGCGGGGTCAAGGAGCTGCTCGCGCGTCTTGGCGAGGGTGAACTGGTCGAGCGCAGTGTGGAACTGGCCACCGGCGCCGTCACGCTCGCCACGGCGCAGGCCACCGCTATCCAGCGCGTCGAAGACGGCATGCTGCACACGCTGCACGGTCCGCGCTGGCGCCTGTACATCATCGGCGCCGGCCCGCTGTCGCGCTTCCTGGCACAGATCGCCGCCGGCATGGATTACCGCGTCACCGTGTGCGACCCGCGCGAAGAATACCGCAGCGGCTTTCACATCCCCGGCGTGACGCTGGTGCACGCGATGCCCGACGACCTGGTGATCGACGCGAAGCTCGACGCACGCAGCGCCGTCGTGGCGCTCACGCACGATCCGAAGCTGGACGACCTGGCGCTGATGGAAGCGCTCAAGTCCGAAGCCTTCTACGTCGGCGCGATCGGCTCGCGCGCCAACAACGCCAAGCGGCGCGAACGTCTCAAGCTGTTCGACCTGACGGACGTTGAACTGGCGCGCCTGCACGGGCCGATCGGCCTGTACATCGGCAGCAAGACGCCCGCTGAAATCGCGGTCTCGATCATGGCCGAAATGACGGCCGTGAAGAACGCGGTGCCACAGACGCTACTCATGCCGCATGCGGCCGCGCTGACGCTCGCCAGCGCCGCCTGACGACGGGTATCGATGGCAAGAAGCGGCTGGCACATTGCTGCCGGCCCTGCCACAATGGTCAGCCTGACAACTGGCCTATTTTTTCGACCTCATGAACACCGCGAACATGCTGCGCCTCGTTGCGCTGGCCGCCATCTGGGGCGGCTCCTTCCTCTTCATGCGCATCGCTGCACCGGTGCTCGGTCCGGCCGTGTTGATCGAATACCGGCTCGCGCTGGCGGCCGTGTTTCTTGCGCTGGTGAGCTGGGTGCTGCATCTGCGCGGGCGCGGTGCGCCGCTGAACGTGCGGCGCCACTGGCAGCATTACCTGATCCTGGGCCTGTTCAATTCTGCCCTGCCTTTTTTGCTGTTCGCGTTTGCGGCGCGCACGCTGTCGGCGTCGGTGCTGGCGGTGCTCAACGCCACCGCGCCGATGTGGGGCGCGCTGGTCGGCGCCGTGTGGGCGCGCCAGCAGGTCACGCGGCGCAGCGCCCTCGGCCTGCTGCTGGGCACCGCCGGCGTCGCGTTGCTGGTCGGCTTTGATCACGTGGCCGAACGGCCCGGCGCAGGTCTGGCCGTGGCCGCAGCGCTGATCGCCGCCTTCAGCTACAGCGTCGCCAGCCAGTACACGAAATCGGCCGCCGCCAGCAAAGGTGGTGTGGCACCGTTCGCCAATGCGCACGGCTCGATGTGGGCTTCGGCCCTGCTGGTGCTGCCGCTCGTCGCGTTCTTCCCGGCGCCGGGCGAGCCGACCGCTGGCATCATTGCCGCCGTGGTGACGCTGGGCGTGGTCTGCAGCGGCATCGCCTACATCGTCTATTTCAAGCTGATCGAGGATGTCGGCGCCACATCGGCGCTGACAGTCACGTTCCTCAGCCCCGTGTTCGGCATCCTGTGGGGCGCGCTGTTCCTGCATGAGGTGATCGGCTGGCACACGATCGCCGGCTCGGCGATCGTCCTGTTCGGCACGGCGCTGGTGACCGGCTTCAAGCCGGCCTGGCGGCGCGTGCCGGCGCCAACGGGAGTTTGATGACCGCATTCCATGCGATCGCCCTGCCGCCCGGCTACCGCGTCGCCGACGTGCTGGCATTTCACGGCCGCGATCCCGAACGCGTGGCCGAGCAGGTCGACGCCGATGGATTGCGCAAGGGCGTGCTGCTCGGTGGCGTGCCGACGCTGCTCGACATCCGGTTCGGGGACGGCGCAGCGCACTGCCGCGTGACGTTCGACGGGCCGGTCACGCCGGATGTCCAGGCACGGATGCACGATGCGCTGCTGAACGTGCTGGGCCTGCGGATCGATCCGGCTGCATTCGGCGCCTTTGTCCAGGACGATCCCTGGCTGGGGCCTGTCGTGGCGCGCCAGCCGGGTCTGCGTATCGTGCAGTCGGCAACAATCTTCGAGGCGCTGACCTGGGCCATCATCGGCCAACAGATCAACCTGACGTTTGCCATTGCGCTGCGCCGCACGCTCATTCAAATAGCGGGCCGCGCGCATTCGTCAGGCTTGTGGTGCTATCCGGAGGCGCCCGACGTAGCCCGGCTCGATATCGGTGAGCTCACGAGCCGCAAATTCTCGAACGCCAAGGCCGAGACGATATTACGCGTGGCGCGGATGGTGGTCGATGGCAGCCTGGTGCTCGAACGGCACGCTGGCGTGGAGGATATTTCTGGCTCGGCGAGCGCCGAGGTCAGCGAAACACTGCTGGCCATCAAGGGCATCGGCCCCTGGACCGTCAACTACGTGCTCCTGCGTGGCTATGGCTATCCCGATTGCTCGCTGGAAGGCGACGTCGCGGTGCGCGCCGCGCTGCACAAGCTCTCGGGCAGCGCAGCCCGGCCAACGGTAGCGGAAGCCGAGCGCATGCTGGCACGCTATGCGCCGCACCGGACGATGGCGGCGGCCTACCTGTGGGCGAGCCTGGCGGACACGTCGCCGGCAGAAGAACAGGCTTAATTCCAACGCGGCAGACCATCGAACTGCTGCGCGCCTTCACCCGAAAAACGGATCAACGCCGCCAGCGGCGCGATCGCCAGATTATCGCACCCATATTTTCCGCCCAGCGCACTGGGAATTTTAAGGCAGTAGGTGCGCCCGTCGGTCAGCGGCCCCAGCGCGGCCTCGGCCAGGCACACGGCTTCGGGCATGTACCAGTCGTTGAGAAAATCCTGGTTGTACGACAGTGCATCGAGCGCAGCGCGGTTGCTGGCGAGCGGCTCGCAACAGAGTTCGTGCGGGCGCAGGCACCAGAACTTGTCGTCCTCGTCGCGAATGATGAGATTGCCGAAGGCATTGGCGCCAAGCACTTCCACTGCGCTCATGCCGACCCAGCCCCAGGCCTGGTTGATATCGTCTACATCGATCATGGCTTGCCCCTGACGTGTCGTCTGTTGCAAGTTGGACCCGGCAGGCTGCCGTGCATTGCAGCAGAGGCGCGTGACGTTGCGCTGGATCGAGGCCGTTATGGAAGAGCAAGAGCCCAAGAACGAGGCCAGAAAAACGAAAAGCCGCTGATTCTTTCGAATCAACGGCCTCTAATCTTGGTTGCGGGGACAGGATTTGAACCTGTGACCTTCGGGTTATGAGCCCGACGAGCTGCCAGACTGCTCCACCCCGCGTCTGTGAAATGAATTATACGCCCCCGTGCGTCATTTAGCAAATCCAATCCTCATTGCATGGCTTATTGAAGAAACTTATATCTCGGTCGAGCGCGCGGGCGCCAGCTGCAAACACGCCCCTTGGCCCTGCCGACGCCGCATTCGGTGTACAGTATTGCCACGACCAACCTGCCCTATCCACCATGAAATTCTGCTCCGAGTGCGCCCACCCTGTCGTGCTGGCCATTCCCGAAGGCGACAACCGGCCGCGCTACGTGTGCACGCACTGCAACACGATCCATTACCAGAACCCGAAGCTGGTCGTCGGTTCAATTCCCGTGTGGGAACGCGATGGCGAACTCCAGATCCTGCTGTGCAAGCGCGCGATCGAGCCGCGCTACGGCTACTGGACGCTGCCGGCCGGGTTCATGGAAAACGAAGAGACCACCGAACAGGCGGCCCAGCGCGAAACCGAAGAAGAAGCCGGCGCCAATATCGAGCTTGGCCCGCTGTTTTCGCTGCTCAAC
Source organism: Massilia aurea (assembly GCF_024753205.1). Lineage (GTDB taxonomy): Bacteria > Pseudomonadota > Gammaproteobacteria > Burkholderiales > Burkholderiaceae_D > Telluria > Telluria aurea. The sequence continues at coordinate 380,078 of NZ_JANUGZ010000002.1, forward strand.
GTCGCCCACGTGCACCAGGTGCACCTGTTCTACCTGGCGCGCCTGCGTGACCTGGACTATGCAGCGGGCATTGAAAGCCTCGACGTGCAATTGTTCACCGAGGCCACCATCCCCTGGGATGACCTGGCCTTCCCCACGATCCGCACGACGCTGGAACTGTTCTTTGCCGATCGGATCAAAGTGCGCGAGGGTGGCGACTTCGGCTTTCACAGCGTGGCCGTGGACCGCCCGATGATGGCCCCACGCGAACCGGACTGACATGATTCCCTGGCTCGAGATCGACACGCCGTTCCCCGACGTCTCGAAGGCATTGACCGTTGAAGCGCCGGGCCTGCTTGCCGCCGGCGCCGACCTGTCGCCGGCGCGCCTGCTGCAGGCCTACCGCAACGGCATCTTCCCGTGGTTTTCCGAAGGCCAGCCGATTCTGTGGTGGAGCACCGATCCGCGCATGGTGCTCTACACCGACCAGTTCAAGGTCAGTAACAGCCTGGCGAAAACACTGCGCAAGATCGAGCGCAGCCGCCTGGATGGCGGGCGCTGGGACGTGCGCTTCGACAGCGCGTTCGACGAGGTGATGCGCGCGTGCGCCGCGCCGCGGCGCGACGGGCCCGGCACCTGGATTTCGGATGAGATCATTGCCGGCTATACGGGGCTGCATGCGCTGGGTTACGCGCACTCGGCCGAGGTCTGGCTGGACGGCGAACTGGTGGGCGGCGCGTATGGCGTGTGCATCGGCCGCATGTTCTATGGCGAGTCGATGTTCGCGCGCGTGTCCGATGCGTCCAAGGTCGCGCTGGCCTATCTGGTAGCGTTTCTGCGCCGCCATGGCGTCGAGATGGTCGATTGCCAGCAGGAGACCGGCCACCTGGCCTCGCTTGGCGCAGCGCCAATCCCGCGCAGTCGCTTTCTCGAGCACCTCCACCGCGCGACCGCCAGGCCGGGCATCGGGTCATGGACAGTAGCGTCACCGTTGCCTGGCTAACGGAATCGCGGCGCGGTTTTCGCTAGAATAGGCGGCAACCCCACGTCGTCCCGAGAGCTCCTTGCATGACGCACCTACACGACCTGCCCTTTGCCACGCTGCAGTTCTACACCACGGCGCCCTACCCGTGCAGCTATCTCGACGCACGCCAGGCGCGCTCGCAGGTCGCGACGCCCTCGCACCTGATCAATGCCGACGTGTATTCCGAGCTGGTCAGGAGTGGCTTCCGGCGCAGCGGCATCTTCACCTACCGCCCGTATTGCGACGGTTGCCAGGCCTGCATCCCGGTGCGCGTCAGGTGCGCCGACTTCACACCCAACCGCACCCAGCGCCGCGCCTGGAAGCGCCATGGCAATCTGGTGGCGATGGTCGCCAACCTGGCGTTCTCGGACGAGCACTATGCACTCTACCTGCGCTATCAGACTACGCGCCACGTGGGCGGCGGCATGGACCAGGACAGCCGCGACCAGTACGCGCAGTTCCTGCTGCAAAGCCGCGTCAACACGCGTCTGGTTGAATTTCGCGAGCCCGATGGCACCTTGCGCATGGTGTCGATCATCGACGTGCTGTCCGACGGTCTGTCGTCGGTCTATACCTTCTTTGACCCGAATGTCGAGAATGCGTCGTATGGCACCTACAACATCCTGTGGCAGGTGAATCAGGCGCACGAGCTCGGCCTGTCGCACGTGTACCTGGGTTACTGGATCGCGCAAAGCCCCAAGATGGCCTACAAGATCAACTTCAGGCCACTCGAAGCGCGCATCGACGGGCAGTGGGGCATTCTGGACGCCTGAACCTGTTGCGTGGCGGGTCACCGGACACAACCGCTAACAATTGCATTGACACTTCGTTACGTACACCCCCTCGCCGCACGTTAGAATGACGGGGATACGTCAACCGAGTACCCTATGCCAGACAAAATCCTGTATACCCTCGTTCGTCCCGCATTGTTCTCGCTCGATCCCGAAGCGGCGCACAACCTGACCTTGCCCATGCTGCGTCGCGCAGCGGCGCTTGGCCTGACGGGCGCGTTCCGGAAACCACGGCCCGATCCGCGCACCGTCATGGGTATCACGTTTCCCAATCCTGTCGGCCTGGCCGCCGGGCTGGACAAGGATGGCGCGTATATCGATGGTCTGGCGGCACTGGGCTTCGGCTCCATTGAAATCGGCACGGTCACGCCGCGTGGCCAGGCTGGCAACCCGAAGCCGCGCATGTTCCGGCTGCCGCGCGCGCGCGGCATCATCAATCGCATGGGCTTCAACAACGGCGGCGTCGACGCGTTTGTGGCCAATGTGCAGGCCTCGCGCTTTTTCCAGGAAAAGCAGGGCGTGCTGGGGCTGAACATCGGCAAGAATGCCGATACGCCGATCGAGCGCGCTGCCGACGACTACCTCGAATGCCTGCGCAAGGTGTACCCGTATGCCAGCTACGTGACGGTCAATATCTCGTCGCCGAACACGCAGAACCTGCGCCAGTTGCAGGGCGCGTCCGAACTCGACAGCCTGCTGTCGCAGCTCAAGCAGGAGCAGATGCGCCTGGCCGACCAGCATGGCCACTACGTCCCGCTCACGCTCAAAATCGCACCGGACGTCGACGGCGACCAGATCCGCGATATCGCCGGCGCCCTGCTGCGTCACAAGATCGACGGCGTCATCGCCACCAACACCACGCTCAACCGGCGCGATGTCGAGGGCATGAAGCACGCGCAGCAAGCGGGCGGGCTGTCCGGTGCGCCCGTGTTCGAGCAGTCGAACATCGTGATCCGCGCGCTCAAGACCGAGCTGCGCGACGACATCCCGATCATCGGCGTGGGCGGCATCATGCGCGGCGTCGATGCACGTGCGAAGATCGCGGCCGGCGCCAAGCTGGTGCAGTTGTACAGTGGTTTGATCTACGCCGGCCCAGGCCTGGTGCGCGATTGCGCGGACGTGCTGCGCGAGAAAAAGAAGAAGTAAGCAGCAAAACCCGCCGGCGCCTCGATACAAGGTGCCGGCGGCGCCACCCTATTCCGCCGTCGCAATCGCCTTTTCGATATCGGCCCGCGTGTAGCCTTGCGCGAAGCGCTCGATAAAGTGAAACGCGTACGAGCGCAGATAGGCGCCGCGCCGCACCGCCAGGCGCGTCACGTTCTGCGCGAACAGGTGCGATGCCTCGATCGCGCGCAGTCCCTTGTCGCGGCCATGGTCGAACGCCATCGACGCCACGATCCCCACGCCCATTCCCAGCGACACGTACTGCTTGATCACGTCCGAATCCATCGCCGTGAGCACGATGTCCGGCGCCAGCCCGGCTTCGAGAAACGCCGCATCGATGTGGCTGCGGCCAGTGAAGCCCTGGTCATACGTGATGAGCGGATGCTCGGCCAGGTCTTCCAGGCGCAGCGGCGAACCGCTGGCGAAGATCGGATGGCCTTCCGGCGCCACGATCACATGGCTCCAGCGGTAGCACGGGAACGACACCAGGTCGGGAAACGCCGACAGGCCTTCGGTGGCAATGCCGATATCGGCCTTGCCCGAAGCGACCCACTCGGCGATGTGTTCCGGCGCGCTTTGCTGCAGGGCGATGCGCACATTGGGGAACGCGGCGCGAAACGATTGCACCACTTGCGGCAGCGCGTAACGGGCCTGCGTGTGGGTCACGGCCACCGTCAGTGTGCCGCTGTCCTGGCCGGCGAATTCACGGCTGGCCTGCTGCAGGTTCTCAGCTTCGACCAGCAGCTTTTCGACGATGCGCAGGATGCCCTTGCCGGGCGGCGTGAGCCCCGTCAAGCGCTTGCCGTTGCGCTCGAAAATCACCACGCCCAGTTCATCTTCGAGTTCGCGGATCTGGCGCGATACGCCCGGCTGCGACGTGAACAGAGCGTTGGCCACGTCGGTCAGGTTGAAGTCGCGGCGGGCCGCTTCGCGCACCGAGCGCAGCTGCTGGAAATTCATGCGGCGCTTCCCTGGTCAACAAACACTTCGATGCGGCGCGGACGCACCACCAGCGTGTCGCCTTCTTTGAGGCCCAGGCTGGCGAAGCGGTCGTTTGGCAGCACTGCTTCGATCATCTGGCCATTGTCGGCGCGCTCCAGATCCAGCTGCGCCAGCGGCCCGATCGCATGGGCGCGGCGCAGCTTGGCCACCACGCCCGCAGCGCCCGGGGTGTAGCGCTCGACATCGAGGTCGTGCGGGCGCACGTAACCGATACCGGCGCCATCGCGCACGTCGATGTGCTGCGGGGCCTGGAAGTTGACGTCACCGCTGGCCAGCACGCCTTCGTGGATGCGGCCGTGGAACAGGTTGACGTTGCCCAGAAAGCCGTACACGAACGGCGACGCCGGATGGTTGTAGACCTGATCGGGGCTGCCCAGTTGTTCGACGCGGCCCTTGTTCATCAAGACCACCTGGTCGGCCACTTCGAGTGCTTCTTCCTGGTCGTGCGTGACGAAGATCGACGTCACGTGCAGATCGTCGTGCAGGCGGCGCAGCCAGCGGCGCAGTTCCTTGCGCACCTTGGCGTCGAGCGCGCCAAACGGCTCGTCGAGCAGCAGCACGCGCGGCTCGACGGCCAGCGCGCGCGCCAGGGCGATGCGCTGACGCTGGCCGCCGGACAGCTGCGGCGGGTAGCGGTCGGCGATCCAGTCGAGCTGCACCAGTTCGAGCAGCTTTTTCACCTTGTCGCGGATCTGGTCTTCGCTCGGGCGCTCGCTGCGTGGTTTCACGCGCAGGCCAAACGCGACGTTCTCGAACACGGTCATGTGCTTGAACAGCGCGTAGTGCTGGAACACGAAGCCGACCTGGCGCTCGCGCACGTGGCGGTGCGACGAATCCTGGCCATCGAGCAGCACAGTGCCAGAGTCCGGGTATTCGAGGCCTGCGATGATGCGCAGCAGCGTGGTCTTGCCGCAGCCCGACGGGCCAAGCAAGGCGGTCAGTTCACCGTCCGGGAACTGCAGGGACACGTCGTCGAGCGCCTTGAACTGGCCGAAATTTTTACGGATGTGTTGGACTTCAATCGTCATGCGTGACTCCGGCGTAAATTCAGTGAGGGGCGTCCAGCGAGGCCGACTTGGCCTGGTGCAGACGCCATTCGATAAAGGACTTGATGGCCAGCGTCACCAGCGCGAGCAGCGCCAGCAGCGACGCCACAGCAAAGGCGGCCGTGAAGTTGTATTCGTTGTAGAGGATTTCGACGTGCAGCGGCATCGTGTTGGTCTCGCCGCGGATGTGGCCCGAGACCACCGAGACGGCGCCGAACTCGCCCATCGCGCGGGCGTTACACAGGATCACGCCATACAGCAGGCCCCATTTGATGTTCGGCATCGTCACGCGCCAGAAGGTCGACCAGCCCGATGCGCCCAGCACCAGCGCCGCTTCTTCTTCTTCGGTGCCCTGCTGCTGCATCAGCGGAATCAGCTCGCGCGCCACGAACGGGAACGTGATGAAAACGGTGGCCAGCACGATGCCCGGCACGGCAAACAGGATCTTGATGTCGTGCTCGGCCAGCCACGGACCGAACCAGCCCGATGCGCCAAACAGCAGCACGTACATCAGGCCCGCGATCACGGGCGAGATCGAGAACGGCAGATCGATCAGCGTGAGCAGGATGCTCTTGCCGCGGAATTCGAACTTGGTGATGGCCCAGGCGGCCGCCACGCCAAACACGAGGTTCAGCGGCACCGAAATCACCGCGGCGATCAGCGTGAGTTTGATGGCCGATACGGCATCCGGATCGATGACCGCTTCGACATACACTTCCCAGCCCTTCTTGAGCGCTTCGGTAAACACCGCCGCAAGCGGGATGAACAGGAACAGCGTGAGGAAGACGAGGGCGACGGCAATGAGCACGTAGCTGACCCAGCGCGGCTCGAGCACGCTCGTATCGAGGCGCTTGCCCCGGGCCGCCGGTGGACGCGGCGGCGTGGCTTTGTCGAGGACGGCACTCATGATTTGCCCGCCCGTTTGCGTGTCCAGGCCTGCAGCAGATTGATCGTCAGCAGCAGGATGAACGAGAACACCAGCATCACGACGGCAATCGCGGTGGCGCCGGCGTAATCGTATTGTTCGAGTTTGGAGATGATGAGCAGCGGCGTGATCTCGGACACCATCGGCAGGTTGCCGGCGATGAAGATAACGGAGCCGTATTCGCCGGTAGCGCGCGCGAAGGCCAGCGCAAAGCCGGTCAGCAGCGCCGGCGTGATCGTCGGCAGCACCACGCGGGTGAACGTCTGCAGCGGCGGCGCGCCCAGGCTGGCGGCGGCTTCTTCGAGTTCGCGTTCGGCTTCTTCGAGCACCGGCTGCACCGTGCGCACGACGAACGGCAGGCCGATGAAGGTCAGCGCGACCACGACGCCCAGCGGCGTGAACGCAACCTTGATGCCCCAGGCGGCCAGGTACTGGCCGATCCAGCCATTCTGCGCATACAGGGCGGTCAGCGTGATGCCGGCGACGGCGGTGGGCAGCGCAAATGGCAAATCGACCAGCGCATCGATGAAGCGCTTGCCGGGAAATTTATACCGCACCAGGACCCAGGCGACGATGCCGCCGAACACGACATTCAGGGCGGCTGCGATCAGCGACGCGCCAAAGCTGAGGCGATACGACGCCATGACGCGCTCGGACGTGACCGTGGCCCAGAACTCGGCCCAGGTCATGCTGAAGGTATTGAGGAACACCGCCGACAGCGGGATGAGAACGATCAGCGCCAGGTAAAACAGCGTGAAGCCGAGCGAAATGCCAAAGCCGGGGATGACCCGGCCCGGTGCTTTCGACGACTTCGACGCTGCCGTGCTGCCTGGCATGGCAAGCGATGTCATGCGAGTCCTTATTACAAATTCTTCTATCGGACGCTAATATTCTCACGTGATCTTTATAACGCAAACGAAGCAATCCTTATTTGTATAGACACGAAACGCTATGTAGACGTGCGGCGTTTGCATGGCGATATGCGGAAATCTTCGATGGCTGGACAAAAAAAATGGCCCAGGCATATGCCTGGGCCATTTTTCTGGGCAGTACAACCTGAATTACTTGTTCGGCTGCGGCGTCATGCGCAGATACGGACGCGGTGCTTCGAAGCCCTTTGGATACTTTTGCTTGATCACGTCAGGATCGGTGACAGTCAGCGGAATGATGACGTCGTCGCCATCTTTCCAGTTGCCCGGCGTGGCAACGGTGTAGCCGTCGGTCAGTTGCAGGGCGTCGATCACGCGCAGCACTTCGTCGAAATTGCGGCCGGTGCTCATCGGGTAGGTGATGGTCAGGCGCACTTTCTTGTTCGGATCGATGATGAACAGCGAACGCACGGTGGCAGTGGCCGACTGTTCCGGGTGGATCATGTCGTACAGCGTCGAGACCGAACGGTCGGCATCGGCGATGATCGGGAAGCCCACGACGGTTTGCTGGGTTTCTTCGATGTCGCGGATCCAGTCGCGGTGCTTTTCGGCCGCGTCGACCGACAGCGCGATCGCCTTGACATTGCGCTTGTCGAATTCAGGCTTGAGCTTGGCAGTCAGGCCCAGTTCGGTGGTGCAGACCGGCGTGAAGTCGGCCGGGTGCGAAAACAGCACGACCCACGAGTCGCCTGCCCATTCGTGGAAACGGATAGGGCCAATGCTGGATGCTTGCTCGAAGTCGGGGGCGGTATCGCCGAGGCGTAAGGTCATGGTCATCTCCTGTGATTGATCAAACTTGTTCGGGGCGCCATCCGGTACGAATGGCGCGTTGGTCTACATGAAGCGATTGTAGAGGACGACAGCCCAGGTCGCGAACGCCAGCAGCAGCGTCAGTGCGACGGCGGCGCTGCCGATGTCCTTGGCTGCTTTCGACAATGGATGGCGCTCGAGCGAAATACGGTCGACAATCGCCTCGATCGCTGAATTGATCAGCTCGACGATCAGCACCACGATCAGCACGCCGATCATCGCCAGGCGCTGGAAACCGGAAACCGGCAACAGCAGTGCGATCACGCTGGCCACGACGATCAGCACTACTTCTTGCCGGAACGCCGCTTCACTGCGCCAGGCCCAGCGCAGGCCGTCCCACGTATTGCGGCACGCCGCGCCAATGCGCTCGAGGCCGCGCAAGGTCTTGAATTCGCTGATCGGGTTGTCCATCGTTGTCCAGTGAGGATGCAGGAACATCATTATGCCGCCTCCCGATCAGCATGTGGCATGCAAGCCCACAATGCAAGGGCGGGTTTGCGCGAGCGTTTCACATCATGGTATAAAGAATGGGCCTACTGCACCGCACAACCATCATATGAAAATGGAAACGCCCCAACCCGCCAAGACCTCGATCCAGGTGATCGAACGCATGACCTCGCTTCTAGACGCCCTGGCCACCTATTCCGACCCGGTCAGTCTCAAGGAACTGGCGCGCGTGTCGGGTCTGCACCCATCCACGGCGCACCGGATCCTCAACGATATGGTGGTCACGCGCTTTGTCGACCGTGTCGAGCCGGGCACCTACCGGCTCGGCATGCGCCTGCTGGAACTGGGCAATGTGGTCAAGAGCCGGCTGTCGGTGCGCGAAGCGGCGCTCGACGCCATGCGCGCCCTGCACCGCAAGACGCAGCAGACGGTCAACCTGTCGGTGCGCCAGGGCGATGAAATCGTGTACATCGACCGGGCCTTCTCGGAGCGTTCCGGCATGCAGGTCGTGCGCGCCATCGGCGGGCGCGGTCCGCTGCACCTGACGTCCACCGGCAAGCTGTTTTTGTCGGTGGACGATGTGAAAGCCACGCGCGCCTACGCGACCCGCACGGGCCTGTCGGGCCACACGCGCAATTCGATCACCGAGCTGGCACGGCTGGAGCGCGAGCTGAGTCTGGTGCGCTCGCGCGGCTATGCGCGCGACAACGAAGAGCTGGAGCTGGGTGTGCGCTGCATGGCGGCAGGGATCCACGATGACAGTGGCAAACTGGTGGCGGGCTTGTCGATTTCGGCGCCGGCCGACCGCCTGCAGGAAGACTGGCTCGATGACCTGGTGCAGACAGCGGCGCGCATTTCGGCGACGCTCGGGTACCGGCCGATGCCGACGGTGTAAACAGCAAGAGCAGATACAACAAGGGCAGGCGCAAGGCCTGCCCTTCTTCTTAACGCGCCAGGCCTGGCGCGCTGGCGGTGATGGTCGATGGCCGGATTGCATCGACATCCATGCGATCAGGCAGCGACTCGATCAGGCGGCGAATCCGGCCGGCGTCGGCCGTGCGCGACATCTTGCCCTTCGAGTCCAGGAACACCATCACCACATTGCGACCATGGATCATGGCCTGCATCACCAGGCAGCGCCCTGCTTCGTTGATGAAACCGGTCTTTTGCAGGCCGATATTCCAGTCAGGCAGCGAGACCAGGTAGTTGGTATTGCGATAGTGCATCGTGCGGCCGCTGGCCTGCACGGTGGAGTTGGGCGTGGTCGAGAATTCGCGCAGCACCGGGTCGCCATGCGCCGCCATGACGAGCTTGGCCAGGTCGCGCCCGCTCGAGACGTTGCTGCTCGACAGGCCGCTGGAATCGACGTAACGGGTGTCGCGCATGCCCAACTGGCGCGCCTTGGCGTTCATCGCGGCGACGAAGGCGCTGATGCCGCCCGGATAGTTGCGGCCCAACGCCGACGCGGCGCGGTTTTCGGAACTCATCAGGGCAATATGGAGCAGTTCGCGGCGCGTCATGCTGGCGCCAACTGGCAGGCGCGAGCTGCTGAACTTGTGGCGGTCGACGTCGTCGTCGGTCACGCGCAACACTTCGTCCAGGTCTTGCTTGGAGTCCATCACGACCATGCCCGTCATCAGCTTGGTCAGCGACGCGATCGGCAGTGCGACATTGGCGTTTTTCTCGAACAGCACTTCGGCGCTGTTCTGATCGACTACGAAGGCCACGTTCGAGCGCAGCGCCAGCGGATCGACGGTGTTGTCGAGGCCAGCCATATCGCCAACGGTCTTGGCAGCAACGCCAACTGCGACGGCAGCCGCGGCAGTGCGCACCGGCTGGTACGTGACAACGCGCTTGCCGCGCACTGTCTTGACACGGCGGATCATGCGCGGACGGTCGCCTGCGGCGGCGAGTTCCTGGCGTTTGGCTTTTTTAGTGCGTGTGGCCGTGGTTTTGCGCACGACCTTGCGTTTGACTTTTTTCTTGGCGGCAGACGATTTCTTCGCCTGCTCGGTGGCGCCCGCACCCGCGCCTGCGCCAGCACCGGCGGCCTGGACTGGGGAAAAGGCAAATAAAGCGGCAACTACAGCAGCCACAGCAAGTTTGAACATGATGAAGCCCCTGACCCGAACAGATGAGATACGTAGTGAAGTGTAGCGGAACGACGTCCGATCGCAAGCAAAATTCACATTCCGTGCGGCAATAAGCGACTTAATACAACAAGAAGCGCCCAACCATTTTCCTTTTGATATCAACAGGATATTGACGGTATTTACGTTAGTCCATGAAGCGGGCGAAGCCGTGACTCGGTTCGCGCTCGGTCACCAGCGTATTCTCGACGCTCGCCGGATCGGCCCAGCCCAGCGCCATGCCGCAGACCACCATCTCGCTGGCCGGCAGATCGAGTTCGGCACTGATGATCCGATGATACTGCGTGAACGCCGCTTGTGGGCAGGTATCGAGACCGCGCGCGCGCGCCGCCACCATGATGTTCTGTAAAAACATGCCGTAGTCGAGCCACGAACCCTGCGCCATGATGCGGTCGATCGTGAAGATCAGCCCCACCGGCGCGTCGAAGAAAGCGTAGTTGCGGGCATGCTGGGCTGCCATGCCGGCCTTGTTGTCGCGGCCCAGACCCAGCAGGCTGTAGAGATCCCAGCCCACCTTGCGCCGCCGGTCGATATACGGCGACGTCCACTCGCGCGGGTAGTAGGCGTATTCCTCGGTATGCCCGCGTGCCTGCCCAGGATCGGCATTAACAGCCAGGATCGCATTCGACAACCGCGCGCGCGCCGCGCCAGTGAGCACATACACCTTCCACGGCTGCGTGTTGGTGCCGGACGGGGCCCGCGCGGCAACGTCGAGGATGCGCGCGATCTCGTCGCGTTCCACCGGCTTGTCGAGAAAGGCGCGGATCGAGCGGCGCGACGTGATGGCGGCATCGACCGCTTCCTGGCTGGGACTGCTGATCATGGAGATTTCCTTGGTTTCTTGACGACAAACGCGACGCCGGTCACGGCAACGACCATTCCGACCAGGCCAAGCAGGCTGAACGATTCGCCGAACAGCAGCCAGGCCATGATGGCGGTGGTAGGCGGGGTCAGGTACATCAGGCTCGTCACTTCCGTGGCCTGGCTACGCCGGATCAGCGTAAACAACAGGAAGATGGCGCCGATCGACAGCGCCAGCACCGACCACACCAGCGCCAGGATAAAGTCAGCGCTCCAGATGATGCGGCTGAACCCCGGATCAAGATCTTCCAGCCAGATGGCCAGTGGAATCAGCACGAGCACCGTCGCGCTGAACTGGATCGCAGTGCCGGTACGCAAATCGAACTGTGGACAAAAACGGCGCTGGTACAGCGTACCGGTCGTGATGCACAGCAGCGCGAACAGGCACAGGGCCAGTGCGACCGGCGACATGCCGGCAACGCCCAGTTTGGCGTACACGACGAGGGCCACGCCGGACAGGCCCAACAGCAAGCCCAGCCACTGCAGGCGCCGCACGCGTTCGCCGATCAGCGGCGCGGCCGCAGCGGTCAGGATGGGCTGCATGCCGACGATCAGCGCCGTCAGCCCGGCCGGCATGCCCAGGTTGATGGCTGCCCAGACGCCGCCCAGGTACCCAGCCTGCAACAACAAGCCAGCCAGTGCGACGTGCACGATCTGGCCGCGCGGCCAGGGTGTATGCCAGATCAGCACGATCGGCAGCAGCACGGCCAGCACACCCAGGCAGCGCACGATCAGGAAGGTCAGCGGCGGCGCATAGGGCAGGCCGAACTTGGCAACGATGAAGCCGGTGCTCCACAACAGGACAAAAAACAGTGGTACCGGCGACAGCCAGGGGGCAGTTGGGACGGCAGCGGTAACCGGCGGCAAAATGGCAGGCTGTGACATGAACGCAGCAATGTCCCGAAAGAATCGACAGAGTTAAGGTAAAGACAAGAACTGAGTCTAGCACACCGTTTTAGTGCAATTAGACAGCGAAAAAGAATGTTCGTTTGCGGTAGATCAATTGAGCTTTCTCACGATAAATGCATTCTTGTCACTTCCGTACCACGGATTGTGCATCGCATCAAAATCGCTTGACGCCTCAAACGAAGTGGCACAAAATCTGCCCTGTTGCGGTGCACAAAAGAAGAGTTTCATCGCGTTTGCCGAAGAGCCTGCCCCACCCCGAGCAATAGTCCATTCACGAAACGTAACATTTTGGAGAGACACATGTTTGCAATCCCTGAGCAGTTTTCGACCGCCACCAAGACCAGCCTGGAGTCGCAGTTCGCCCTGTTTTCGTCGCTGACGTCGAAGACGTTCGAGAGCATGGAAAAACTGGTCGCCCTGAACATCAGCACCGCACGCGCCAGCCTCGAAGAATCGTCGGCCCTCACCAGCAAGCTGCTGAGCGCCAAGGATCCGCAAGAGTTCTTCTCGCTGGCCGCCACCCAGGCACAGCCGAATGCTGAAAAAGCCATGGCCTACAGCCGTCAGCTGGCGTCGATTGCCAGCGGCACCGGCGCTGAATTCTCGAAAGCAGCCGAAAGCCAGATCGTCGAAGCCAACCGCAAGGTGATTTCGCTGGTCGACGAAGTGAGCAAGAATGCACCGGCCGGTTCGGAGAACTTCGTCGCCGCCGTCAAGACCGCCATCAGCAACGCCAACGCCGGTTACGAGCAGTTCAGCAAGACCTCGAAGCAGGCTGTCGAAGCCATCGAAACCAATGTCAACGCTGCCGTGTCGCAATTCTCGGCCAACGCTGCCAAGGCTACCAACTCCGCAACGGCTGCTGCTGCGTAATACTGCAGCATCACTGATCGGTAAAAAAATGGCCGGGGCGCGCATGCGTCCCGGCCATTTTTACGTGCGCATGGCTTATTCGCCCAGATAGGCCGCCTGCACGCGCGGATCGGTCAGCATGTCGCGCGCATTGCCGGTCATGGTGACCTCGCCCGACTCCATTACATAGCCGCGGTGCGCGGCCTGCAACGCCAGCTTGGCGTTCTGCTCGACCAGCAGGATCGTGATGCCCTGCTGCGATACATCGCGGATCACCTCGAAAATCTTTTCGACCATGATCGGCGACAGGCCCATCGATGGCTCGTCGAGCAATAGCAGCGTCGGATGGCACATCAGCGCGCGCGCCATTGCCAGCATCTGCTGCTCGCCGCCCGAGAGCGTCCCGGCCAGCTGGGCCGCGCGTTCCTTCAGGCGCGGGAATACCGCATACCATTTCTCGATATCGGCGTCGATCCCGGCCTTGTCATTGCGCGTGTAGGCGCCCATCAACAGGTTTTCGTGAATCGACATGCGGGTGAACACGCCCCGCCCTTCCGGCACCATCGCCAGCTTTTGCTGGACCATGCGGAATGACTGCGTACCGCGCAGAGGTTGGCCCAGATAGCTGATGTCGCCTTCGACCTTGCATGGCGGCAGCGTGCCGGTGATGGCCTTGAGCGTCGTCGTTTTGCCGGCGCCATTCGCACCAATCAGCGTGACGAGCTCGCCCCGCGCCACCTGCAGGTCGATCCCCTTCACCGCCTTGATGCCGCCGTACGCGACCTTCAGGCCCGTTATCTGCAGGATCGTTTCGCTCTTCATTGCATTCATCAGTGGGCACCTCCCAGATAGGCGTCGATCACGGCCTGGTTTTTCTGGATCTCGGCCGGCACACCTTCGGCGATCTGCTTGCCGTATTCGAGCACCGTGATGCGGTCGCACAGGCCCATCATCAGTTTGACGTCGTGCTCGATCAGCAGCACGGTCTTGCCCTGCGCCTTGATCTTGACGAGCAGTTCGCGCAGACCCAGTTTTTCGGTGGCGTTCATGCCGGCCGCCGGCTCGTCCAGCGCCAGCAATTGCGGATCCGTCGCCAGCGCGCGCGCGATTTCCAGGCGGCGCTGGTCGCCGTACGACAAAAACTTCGCCGTGCGGTTGGCGAACTGGCCGATGCCCACGAAATCGAGCAGTTCCTGGGCGCGGATGCGGATCGCCCGCTCTTCTTCACGCGCCGCCTTGTGGCGCAGGATCGCGCCAAGCACGCCCTGTTTGGTGCGCACGTGGCGGCCCACCATGACGTTTTCCAGCGCGCTCATCTCGCCAAACAGGCGGATGTTCTGGAACGTGCGCGCGATGCCGGCCCTGGCCACGTCGTGCGGTGCCGACGGCGAGTACGCCTTGCCGGCCAGCTCGAACGTGCCGCTGTCGGGCTGGTAGAGACCCGTGATCACATTGAAAAACGTGGTCTTGCCAGCGCCGTTGGGGCCGATCAGGCCATAGATCTGGCCCTGCATGATCCGGATGCCGACATCCGTCAGCGCCTGCAGGCCGCCGAAGCGCTTGTTGACGCCGGCAATGTTCAGAATGACTTGTTCGCTCATGTGGTGCTCGCTTCTTCGTCGTCACGCGCCAGCGCGGCGTTCGGCCGCTCTTCCTTGTTGGGCGACGGCCACAGGCCGGCCGGGCGCACCAGCATGATCAATACCAGCGCCAGGCCGTACAGCAACTGGCGCAGCACTTCGGCTTCGATGATCACCTTGCCGAACAGCGCCTGCTGGGCAGGGTCGACCACGTGACGCAACACTTCCGGCAGGGCTGCCAGCAGCACGCCGCCCAGCACCACGCCCGGGATGTGGCCGATACCGCCGAGCACCACCATGGCCAGCACGGCGATCGACTCGGTCAGCGAGAACGATTCGGGCGAAACAAACCCCTGGAAGGCGCCGAACATCGCGCCGGCCACGCCGCCGAACGAGGCGCCCATGGCAAACGCGAGCAGCTTGACGTTGCGGGTATTGATGCCCATCGCCTTGGCCGCGATTTCGTCTTCGCGGATGGCCACCCAGGCGCGGCCCAGGCGGGAGTGCTGCAGGCGGCCCGTAATGAAGATCGACGCGATCACCAGCGCCAGGAACAGGAAGTAATACGCGTTCACCGACGGCATCGCGTAGCTGCCGATGTGCACGGTGGCGTTGGACCCCGCCTCGCCCGCCAGCGACACGCCAAAAATGCGGATCGGGTCGATCATGTTGATGCCCTGCGGCCCGTTGGTGAAGTTGATCGGGTCGTTCAGGTTGTTCATGAAGATACGGATGATCTCGCCGAAGCCCAGCGTCACGATGGCGAGGTAGTCGCCCCGCAATTTGAGCGTCGGGGCGCCCAGCAGCGCGCCGCACAGTGCGGCGGACAAGGCTGCCAGCGGCACGATCGCCCACAACGACAGGTGGATGCCGTTTTGCTGGATCTCGGGACCGAAGAACGCGACCAGCGCTTCGCCGATGGCCGGTGAGTAATAGATCACCGATTCCAGCAGCGCGGCGAATTGTGGCGACGAGAACAGGCCGACCAGGTAGGCGCCGACAGCAAAGAACGCGATATAGCCCAGGTCGAGCAGGCCGGCAAAGCCCACCACGATGTTCAGGCCAAGCGCGAGCATGATGTACAGCAGCGCGATGTCGATGATGCGCACCCACGAATTGCCGAATTGCGCGGCAAAGAACGGGAAGATCAAGAGCAGCACCAGCACGATCGCCATGCTGGTGTAGGCCTGGCGCGGCTTGTGCTGGGTGTCGAACGTCAGGAGTGCCATGGTGTGCTCCGGTTAAGCGCGGTCGGCCACGCGTTCGCCCATGATGCCGGACGGGCGCAGGGTCAACACGAGGATCAGCACCACGAAGGCGAAGATGTCCTGGTAGTGGCTGCCAAGGAAACCACCGGTCAGGTCGCCGATATAGCCAGCGCCAAGCGCTTCGATGATGCCCAGCACGAGGCCACCGATCATGGCGCCATAGATATTGCCGATCCCGCCCAGCACTGCGGCGCAGAATGCCTTGAGGCCCGGCAGCACGCCCATTGTGAACGTGATCGAGGCGTAGTTGGCGCCCCACATCACGCCGGCCACGGCGGCGAGCGCCGCGCCGATAGCGAAGGTGGCGACAATCACGCGGTTCGTATCGATGCCCATCAGGCCAGCCACGCGCGGGTTTTCGGCGACGGCGCGCATCGCGCGGCCCATCCGCGTGCGCTCGACCAGCAGCACGAGACTGCCCATCGCCAGCGCGGCCAGCACCAGCAGCAAGACCTGGGTTTGCGAAATCATGGCGCCGCCGATCATGATCGGTTCGGACGACAGCAACTGCGGGAACGGCAACGGGCTACGGCCCCAGATCATCATCGCGAACGTTTGCAGCAGGATCGAGATGCCGATGGCCGTGATCAACGGCGCCAGGCGCGGCGCATTGCGCAGGCGGCGGTAGGCAATGCGTTCGATCAGGATATTGACCAGCATGGTGACGGGAATGGCGCCGAGGATCGCCAGCGCCAGCTGGACATAGCCAGGCAGGCCAGGCACATAGGCTTCGAGCAGTTGCAGGATGGTCAGGCCGATCATTGCGCCGATCATCAACACGTCGCCGTGGGCGAAGTTGATCAGGTTGAGGACGCCGTACACCATCGTGTAGCCGAGCGCGACCAGCGCATACATACTGCCGAGCACGAGCCCGTTCAGTAGTTGTTGGATAAAGGTTTCCATCGTTCCGCCTGTTGTGCAATAACAAAAAACGGCACGCCGGGGTATCCCGACGTGCCGCTCAAGGTCTGAAGCTGCTGCTTTACCGTTGTCTGCGGCCCAACGACGTGCTGGTTAGCACATCGCTACGACAAATCCGAGCGCCGCCATCATAGCTTGGCTGCTGGAAAACTAACAACGGTAAATGGCGGCAGTAGCTAATTTTTGTTTTCTGCCGGAACGAAAAATAATGTTCAGCTTTCCGCCTTGAAGGCCACCTGCCGAGCACCATCCAGGCCTTTCGGCAGCGGGAACGTCACGTTCTCTTCGACGCCTTCGAGCGCGCGCACACTGGCCGCGCCCAGTTGCTTGAGGCGGTCGATCACGGCTTGTACCAGTACCTCGGGCGCCGATGCGCCGGCGGTGACGCCAATGCGTTTCTTGCCCGCGATCCAGGTCGGATCGATCGCGGCGGCGTTGTCGACCATATAGGCAGGCGTGCCCATCTTGTCAGCCACTTCGCGCAGGCGGTTCGAGTTCGAGCTGTTTGGGCTACCGACGACGATCACCACTTCCACCTGCGGCGCGAGGAACTTGACGGCTTCCTGGCGGTTGGTGGTGGCGTAGCAGATGTCGCCCTTCTTCGGCTCGATGATGTTCGGGAAGCGCACCTTGAGCGCCTCGATAATGTCGGCCGTGTCGTCGACGGACAACGTGGTTTGCGACACATATGCCAGCAGGTCAGGGTTACGCACTTGCAGGTTATCGACATCGGCGACCGTCTCAACCAGGTGCATGCCTTCTTCGGCCTGGCCCATCGTGCCTTCGACTTCCGGGTGGCCGTCGTGGCCGATCATGATGATCTCGGCGCCGAGTTTGCGCATCTTGGCCACTTCGACGTGCACCTTGGTCACCAACGGGCAGGTGGCGTCGAAGATCGTCAGGCCGCGCGCTTCGGCGTCGGCCCGCACCGCTTTCGAGACGCCGTGGGCCGAGAACACCAGGGTGTTGCCAGGCGGGACATCTTCGAGCTGTTCGATGAAGATCGCACCCTTGGTGCGCAGGTCGGCCACCACATAGGCGTTGTGGACGATCTCATGGCGCACATAGATCGGGGCGCCGAATTGGGTCAGGGCGCGCTCGACGATTTCGATGGCGCGGTCCACGCCGGCGCAAAAGCCGCGCGGCTGGGCAAGCAGAATTTCGTTTTCCATAGTCTTCCTTTACAGCACCGAAATCAGTTTCACTTCGAACTGGAGCGCCCGGCCAGCCATCGGGTGGTTGAAGTCGAACAGGGCCGAGTCATCGCGCATGTCGAGCAGCACGCCGGCAAACCGGCCGCCCTTCGGCGCATTGAATTCGACCACTTCGCCGACCAGATAATCGGCGCCCGGCACCGAATTTTCTTCCAGGGTCGCTTTCGACACCGACTGGATCAGTTCGGGGTTACGTTCACCGAACGCTTCCTGCGCGCTGAGCTCGAAGGTCTGGTGCGTGCCTTCGGGCAGGCCGATCAGGCGCTCTTCGAGGAATGGCGCGAGCTGGCCCTGACCGAGCAACAGCGTTGCCGGCGTGCCGTTGAAGGTGGTGATCACATCAGAACCACCGGCAACAGCCAGGCGGTAATGCAGTGTCAGGTACGAGGATTCATTGACGACAGGAGCAGCGTTGGCCATGTTCTTTGCGACGTTTCGTATGAGTGCGGGCAGCCCCGGTGGGGCAAACCGCTATTGTAAGCCACGCGCGCAGCTTGCGCCCGGGCTGCCTCTTTTTTTGGCGAGGAATCACAATGGGAATTTGTGACTGGCCCGAGCAGGACCGCCCCCGCGAGCGCTTGCTGCGCGACGGCCCGGCGGCATTGTCCGACACCGAATTGCTGGCAATCTTCCTGCGCGTGGGTGTGGCCGGGAAAAGCGCCGTGACGCTGGCCGGCGACACCCTCACCCACTTCGGCTCGCTGCAGCGGCTGCTGCATGCCGATGCCGGCGAGTTCGGACAACTGCACGGGCTCGGGCCGGCCAAGTATGCGCAGCTTCAGGCGGCGCTCGAACTGGCGCGGCGCGCGGTGGCCGAACAATTCCGGCGCGAGGCGCTGTGCTCGCCCGAAGCCGTGCGGCACTATCTGCGCAGCCACTTCTCGCTGCGGACGCACGAATCGTTCATCGTACTGTTTCTGGATGTGAAAAATCGCCTGATCAATTGCGATGAAATGTTCAGGGGCACGCTCACCCATACCAGCGTTTATCCCCGCGAAGTCGTCAAGGCGGCGCTGCGGCGCGATGCAGCGGCCGTGATCCTGGCGCACAACCATCCATCGGGTGTGGCCGAGCCCAGCGACGCGGATCTGCGGCTGACGAACGCGCTCACGCAGGCGCTGTCACTGGTCGAGATCCGGGTACTGGACCATTTCGTGGTGGCAGGCAGCCACGTGCATTCGTTTGCCGAGAATGGCCAGTTGTGACGAATTTGCTACCCGTGCGTGATGCGGCCACTGGCCTGAATTACGTCGCGTAAACAGGGGCTTACCCGTGCAAATATGCTCGAATCTACGATTGTTAAATTTTTTAGTCAGTTTAATTAACCATTGTTTTTCGCAAGTGATTGATTCCGCTTCATTTTTCGCGCTATACTCTCGTTTTTCCAGTCCTGGAACATATTTAAGGAGTGCACTATGGCACGTGTTTGCCAAGTAACCGGCAAGGGTGTGATGGTTGGTAACAACGTCTCCCACGCTAACAACAAAACGAAGCGTCGTTTCCTGCCTAACCTGCAGAATCGTCGTATCTACGTCGAATCGGAAAACCGCTGGGTTTCGCTGCGTTTGTCGAACGCCGGCCTGCGCCTGATTGACAAGCTCGGCATCGATGCCGTGCTGGTCGACATGCGTGCTCGTGGCGAAAAAGTTTAATTAGGGAGCTATCATGGCAAAAACTGGCCGCGACAAAATCAAGCTGGAATCGACTGCAGGCACGGGTCACTTCTACACCACCACCAAGAACAAGCGCACGATGCCGGCGAAAATGGAAATTACCAAATTCGACCCTAAGGCACGTAAGCACGTGATCTACAAAGAAACCAAGATCAAGTAATTGATCCTGTTGTCTTTCAAAAAGCCGCCGGCGCAAGCCTGGCGGCTTTTTTTATGGCCGCACACTGTCCGCGTTACCATGACGGCATGACCAGTTTGTCCCTGCCCACCATTCCTCCCGTCACCGACCGCCTCAATGCCCTCGATGTCCTGCGTGGTTTTGCGCTGATCGGCATCTGCATCGCCAACGTCGAATTTTTCAACCGGCCCGTGGTCGAATCCGGGCAAGGCATTCCCGCTGGCTTGCACGGCCTGGACTGGCTCGTGGCATTCCTTGTCGCGTATCTGGTCAGCGGCAAGTTCTGGACGATCTTTTCGCTGCTGTTCGGCATGGGCTTCGCACTGATGCTCGAGCGCGCCTGCGTGGCCGGGCGACCATTCGCGCCAACCTACGGCCGCCGGGTCGGCGTGCTGCTGGCGATCGGCTTGTTGCACCACACCTTGCTATGGAGCGGCGATATCCTGATCAGTTATGCGGCCGGCGCGCTCGCGCTGATGCTCGCCCTGCTGGCGCCGGCACGGGTGCTTATTACCGCGCTCATTGCCTGCATCGCGTTGCCCCAGATGCCGGGGCTGGGCCTGCTGGGCTGGCTGCTGGCGCCTGTCGTCCTGGCGTCGCTGGTCGCGCTGTACCTGCGCGCGCGGCAAGCCTGGCTGTTTCCACTGGTGACGATCGGTACCGGTTTGCTGATGTTGCTGGCGGCGCTGCTCGCCACATGGGGCAGCAAGGGCGACGACACGACGATGCTGACCGCGGTGGGCGCTATCTTCACGGGCCTTGGCCTGCTCGCCTGCTGGCGCGGACCGGTCGAACAGAAGCCGCTACGCATCGGCGCCCAGATCGTGCTGCTGACCTATTGCCTGATCGCGGTGGAAGCCGGCATGCGGCACGTTGCGCCTGTCGTTGGCCAAACGGCAGGCGTGAGCAGCAGCGGTAGCGTCAGCAGCGCTGATGACGAGTCCGTGCCCGCCGCCGATGCCCGCGTGCTGCGCTACCGGGAACAAATCGCACGCAGCACCGAAGAACGCGTCGTGCTGACGCAGGGCAGCTATCCGGATGCAGTAGCGATGCGGTTCAGGCAGCTGGACGAACGCATGGTGGACGAAATCGGGTTCTCGGTATTGCTGGTGGGCGTGTTCCTGATCGGCGTCTGGTTCGTGCGATCGGGTGTGATCGCACGCGCACCCGATCACAAGCCGCTGTTCCGACGGCTGGCAATCGTCGGCATCCCACTGGGCGTCGGACTTGGCCTGCTTGGCAGCCTGATCGCGACGGGCCGGCCGCCTGGGGTCGACGATGGTGGCCATGATCTCGCCCACGCCCTGCTGTCGCTCGGCAGCTTGCCCGCTGCGCTTGGCTATATTGGCGCAGTCATGCTGATGTTGCACAGCCGTAGCGCGCTGGCACGGATCCGCCTCCTGGCACCGTTCGGACGCATGGCACTGAGCAATTACCTGATGCAATCGCTCGTGTTCTCACTGTTGTTTTATGTCCACGGAATGGGACTCTGGGGCATCGGGCGGACAGCGCAAATGGGCATTGCGCTGGGATTGTGCGCGCTACAGATCGGCCTGAGCCACTGGTGGCTGGCACGTTACCAGTACGGCCCGGTCGAATGGCTCTGGCGCGCGCTGACATATCTGAGCTGGCCTCCAATGCGCATGAAAAGCCGGGGTCAGGTCTGACATTCGGACACGATCTCGACAGTCAGGTAGGTCAGGTAGTCGAGTAGTCGGAAATAGCTGGCTTCGCGTCACGCATGAAAAGCCGGGGTCAGGTCTGACATTCGGACACGATCTCGACAGTCAGGTAGTCAGGTAGTCAGGTAGTCGGGTAGTCGGAAATAGCTGGCATCGCGTCATGCTAACAATGGGGCAAGACACCGTTAGAAGTGGCTAAAGCTGAGGTCGTGTCCGAATGTCAGACCTGACCCCGGCTGTGGTGTGCGAAAGCGGTCAAATGCAAAACGGCTCCCGAAGGAGCCGTTTTTTAATCCGCTGATACAGAATCAGGCATAGGTGCGCAGGCGCAGTGAAAAATCCTGCAACGCCTTGATGCCCGACGCCTCGGCGCGGTTGCACCAGTCCTGCAACTGATGCAGCAACTGATCGCGGGTGTGGTGCGAACGTTCCCAGATCGCGCCCAGTTCCACGCGCATCGTGTGCATAGTCTCCAGCGCCTTGCTGTGCTGGAACAGCTCGACCAGCTGCTCTTTCTGCGACAGCTCCAGCTTGGCCGGCTCGCGCTGCATCAACTTGCGTGAGCTTTTCAGGAAACGCGTTTCCAGGCCACTGGCATGCTTGCGCTGCTCGAATTCTTCATGGAACGCGTGACGCACCGATTTCGCATATTTCGCCATCACGTCGTAGCGGTTGGCGATGACCGATTGCAGCGTGTCGAAGTCGGCCTGCTCCTTGTTCTTGGCCAGTTTCGGCTTCGGCGCCACTTTCTTGACCTTGGCCAGTCCAATCATTTCAAGCATGCGGATATAGCCCCAGCCCAGGTCGAACTCGTACCACTTGCTCGACAGCTTGGCAGACGTGGCATACGTGTGGTGATTGTTGTGCAGCTCTTCGCCGCCAATCAGGATGCCCCACGGGAAGATATTGGTCGCGGCATCGCTGCAATCGAAATTGCGGTAGCCCCACCAGTGGCCAAGACCATTGATGATGCCGGCAGCGGTGATCGGAATCCACATCATCTGCACGGCCCAGACCGACAAACCGATGATGCCGAACAGCGCAACGTTGATTACAAGCATCGCGACGATACCCATCATGCTGCGGCCGGTATAGACGTGACGCTCGATCCAGTCGTCCGGGGTGCCATGGCCATACTTGTCCATGGTTTCCTGAACCTTGCTCTCGGCACGGTACAGCTCGGCGCCTTCGAACAGCACCTTGCGGATGCCGCGCGTTTGCGGGCTGTGCGGATCTTCTTCGGTGTCGCACTTGGCGTGGTGCTTGCGGTGGATCGACGCCCACTCTTTCGTGACCTGACCGGTGGTCAACCACAGCCAGAAGCGGAAGAAGTGACTTGGAATCGGGTGCAGTTCAAGCGAGCGGTGCGCTTGATGGCGGTGCAGGTACACAGTGACGCTGATGATGGTGATGTGCGTGACCACCAGCGTGTACAGCACGACTTCCCATGCCGAAAAATCCAGCAGGCCGGTCGACAAGAACGACAGCACAGCGTGCAAAGTGTCGTTAAAGAAATTCATTCAGTCTCCAATGCAGGGCTTGTATGACGTCGATCAGGAAGATCGCACATGCATAACCCTTGCATTTTACGTGTTTCTACTGCCGCACGGCAGCAGCACGTCTTCAATTTTTGCCTAAATCCGCGCCAGTCTGTTTTACGCCACCTTCGGTAGCGTCTGACGCACCCTCCGGGATGCGCGCCATCATCGACGTGATGTGCGCGTCGAGCAGGCGCGTGTCCATCGAAGGATGGCCGAGCTTGATGGCGCCCGTGTGCACCAGCGCGTAAATCTTGCGGTTGACTTCCGAGATCGGCCCGCCCTGCCCGTTTTCCGGATCGCCCAGGAAGAACCCGACCTCCAGCTCATAGCCATCGGCGACAAACGCCGTCAGCAGCACGTTCGGCGCCGGCGTCTCCAGGACGCGGTCAACGCCTTTCGGTTGCTCTTCCAGCAACGGCATCACGACCGCTAGATCGCTGTCATACGACACGACCAGCTTGGTGACGGCGCGCACGTTCTTGTTCGTCACCGACTGGTTCAGCACCACGCCGGTGATCAGCATTTCGTTCGGCAACAGGGTCTGCGTACCGTCGGCGCTACGCAACACCGTGTAGCGCGTATTGATGCGCGAAACCTTGCCGGAATACTTGTCGAGCGTGATCGGATCGCCAATCGCCAGGCTGCGCTCGAACAGGATGATGAAACCGGACACATAATTACTGGCAATGCGCTGCATGCCCAGACCGAGACCCACACCAAGTGCGCCGCCAAACACCGACAGCACGGTCAGGTCGAGGCCCGCCAGCGACAGGCTGAACAATACAGCGACGAGGATCAGCGCAGCACGGCCCACGCGCGCCAACGCGACGCGCAGCGACGAGTGCATGCGCTCGACATGCATCAGCCGTTCTTCGAGCGCAGCGCCCGCCCACAGCGCCACGATCATCAGCACGACGATCGAGACGATGCCCTGCAACAGGTCGAGCAGCGAGGTTTTCTTGGCCCCGACCGGCAACATGGTCGTCTCGAGCGCACGCAACACGTCCGGCAGGATGCCGGTCAGGTGCAGCGCCACGATGATCCAGGCCGTAAAGGCAAACACGCGTTCGAACGTCTGCAACGCCTCGCCCACCTGGCCACGGCGCGCAAACGCGCGGCGCAGCAGGTAAAAGAAGGTGCGGATGACCGCCAGCGACACGAACAGCGGCAGCGCTACGCGCAGCAGGTTCACGGTCTGGAAGTGTTCCAGGATGACCTTGCTCAGCGACAGCAACGCGACCGTCAACAGCGGCCCAAGCACACGGGCAACGCCGCCCAACCCGACTCGCATCAAGCGGCCCTGTTCGTCGCGGTTCTTGAGCAGCGAGCGCCCGATCAACCCTGCCAACCCCCAGCCCGCCGCCACGCAGACGACAAGGGCAATCGCCTGCCACAACAGGGCCGGGTTGCGGATGTCGACAATCATGACATTCCAGAGGTCGGACAAGGGCATCGCAGGGTTCCTTATTCTTCGTCGGTCGCCGTCACGTCGGCGTCAACATCAGCATCTGCCTTGACTGGTGCTGCCTTGACCAGCGCCTTGCGTTGCAGCACGGCGGCGAAGAAGCCGTCGGTCTGGTGCTTGTGCGGCAAGAGCTTGAGGTACTTGTCCATTTCGAGCGGAATCTTTTGCTCGGCCAGCACTTGGCTCATCGGCACCAGATCGAAGTCCGGGTGCGTTGCCAGGAAACCTTCGACGATGACGTCGTTTTCTTCATTCAGCAGGCTGCAGGTGGCGTACACGAGGCGGCCACCGTTCTTGACCAGGCGCGCAGCACCGTCCAGGATCGCGGCTTGCTTTTCCTGCATCTCGGCAATCGCGCCCAGTTGCTGGCGCCATTTGACGTCCGGATTGCGGCGCAAGGTACCCAGGCCCGAGCATGGCGCATCGACCAGCACACGGTCGATCTTGCCGGCCAGGCGCTTGACCTTGGCATCGCGCTCGTGCGCGATGAGCACCGGATGCACGTTCGACAAACCGCTGCGCGCCATGCGTGGCTTGAGTTTGGCCAGGCGCTTTTCGGACACGTCGAATGCGTACAGGCGACCGGTGTTGCGCATCAGCGCGCCCAGTGCCAGCGTCTTGCCGCCGGCGCCGGCGCAGAAGTCGACCACCATCTCGCCGCGGCGTGCGCCGACGATCTGCGACAGCACCTGGCTACCCTCGTCCTGCACTTCGATCGCGCCTTCCTTGAACAGCGGCAGATTCTGCAGCGCAGGCTTTTGCTTGACGCGCAGACCCAGCGGCGCATACGGCATCGGCTCGGCGACGATCGGCGCTTCGAGCAGCGTGGCGATCACGGCGTCGCGCTCGGCCTTGATCGAATTGACGCGCAGGTCGAGCGGTGCCGGCGTGTTGAGCACGGCGGCCAGTTCCAGAGCTTCGGCTTCGCCGAACTGGGCCACCAGCTTGTCGTACAGCCATTGCGGCAGGTTGGCTTGCACCGGACCTGGCAACAACGTGCGATCAACTTCCTTGATACGGGTCAGGAAGTGGGTTTCATCTTCGGTAAGGCCACCGATCGAATCGATGCCAGCCGTTTCGGCCAGACCCAGCAGCGCCAGGCGGCGCATCGATGGCGTGCTGCCATGGCCGGCGAAATCGGTGAAGAACGACTTGTTACGCAGCACCGAATACACGGCTTCGGCAATCACGCCACGCTCACGGCCGCCAAAACGCGGATTGTCTTTGAAGAAACGCGACAGGGTGACGTCGGCTGGGGAGGTAAAACGGAGAATCTCGCGCAGGACTTCTTCGGTCTTGGCGACGATCGCTGGAGGCAATCTCATGTAAATCCTTGGGTTGTAAACTGCTTACTTAAAACAATGCGTTTTAAATACTAATGGCGTCAAAGCCAGGCTCGACGATGCGCACCGCACCGTTCTCGACGACCAGACGGTCTTCAACGAACAGGCGCACCGCGCGCGGATAAAGCTTGTGTTCTTCGACCAGCAGGCGGGTAGCCAGCGTGGCTTCGGTATCGCCCGGCAGCACGGGAATGCGTGCTTGCAGGACAGCCGGGCCGTGATCGAGTTCGGCCGTGACAAAATGGACCGTCGCGCCATGCTCGACGCAACCGGCGTCGAGCGCCTGCTGGTGCGTGTGCAACCCCGGAAACAGCGGCAACAGCGACGGGTGGATATTGAGCATCCGGCCTGCATAATGCTCGACGAACGGCGCCGTCAGGATGCGCATGAAACCGGCCAGCACGACCAGGTCGGGCTCGAAGACGTCGATGGTTTCCTGCAGCTTGGCGTCGAATTCGGCGCGGGTGGCGAACGACTTGCTCGGCACCACCGCAGTGGGAATGCCGCGCGCCTGCGCAAACGCCAGGCCACCGGCTTCAGGTTTATTGCTGATGACGGCGGCGATACGGGCTGGCCAACCTTCGGCATCAAGCGCTCGCACGACCGCTTCCATATTGCTTCCGCGGCCCGAAATCAGGATCACGATATTTTTCATAGGCGGCATTGTACCGTAACGACGGGCACCAAATGCTGCCTGAAATGACGACCTTGACCCTCGCTCAGGCGGTCGGCGGCACCGTCGCGAACGAGTAGAACACGCGGAACGGCACCTTCTTTTCGGCCCAGAATTCGGCCGCATCGCGAAATACGTCCAGCAGGTTTTCGCGCGCTTCCTTGTCGAACTTCTGGGCGCTTGGCAGCTGCTCCAGCACCACGATGAAGCCCGGCTGCGGGCCCGCTTCGTGGACGGTTTCGGTCAGGCATTTACGCAGCGCGTCGAAGTTCTTGCTACACGGCTTGGGGAAATAAAATTGTTCGCCGATGCGGGCGCAGACTTGTTGTTTGGTGAGCGTGTTGGCGCAATGTGCGTACAGAAAATGATGTCCGAGTTGCCCCGCCTCCTGTTGCAGATCGCCAACGTTAAACGCGCGGATCGCTTGCACAATATTCGGCGCCACTCTCATCAACAAACTCATTTTTTCCTCAAGTTGACCTGTCAATAACGCGCCATCGCGCAACCTGTCGCGACGCCATGGGGCGTTGCTGCCGCTTACCTCGCTGTCGTTGCTATACGCCAATAAGTCCATGATTTGTGTAAGGGTAACGTTTTGTGGTATTGGAAGCAACCCAAATGTGCATTGCGAATAGTCATTTGTAAGAATCGGTATGCGCGTGCCTGCCGCAAAAACAGGGCGGATCGGGCTGATTCATTCTGGCGTGCTTCAACCGCCTGGCAATCCGCTGTTACATTTTGTTGCCATGGAGACTCGATGCTTTTTTACGATCGGCGTACTATCAAGACTTGAGCGCATTCTGTATTTATTGTCTTAACCAACGTCGCACCATTCAACGAGGACCATCATGAAATTCCAAGCCAAACTGATCATCGCAGCCCTGGGTGTGGCCACCCTGCCGCTGGCGCAGGCTGCCGACTTTGAAGATTTCGGCCGGGTGGTGCGCGTCGAGCCGCGTCTCGAACAAGTCCGTACGCCGCGCCAGGAATGCCGTACCGAATACGTGCAAGTGCCCGTGCAGCAAGAACGCAATGCGGGCGGCACGATCGTCGGCGGTATCGCCGGCGCCCTGCTCGGCAGCCAGATCGGCGGGGGCAACGGTAAAGTTGCCGCGTCGGCCGCCGGCGCTATCGCTGGCGCCATGGTGGGCGATCGCGTCCAGAACAACGGCCGCCAGGGCAGCAGCGTGCAGGAGCAAGCGGTGCAGCAATGCCGCACCGTGGAAGCGGTCGAATCGCGCACTGCCGGCTACAACGTCACTTATGAATACCGTGGTCAGAATTACACGTCGCTGATGCGCAATGACCCGGGCAACCGCGTGCGCCTGCGCGTATCGGTCCAGCCACTGGACAGCTACGACGACGGCCAGGCCTACAGCCAGTATCAGCGCTAAGATTCGTCATTCAGGAACGACAACGCGGCCCCGGTGGCCGCGTTGTCGTATGCAGGGTGCGGATCGTGGACCGAGCTTGCGCTGCGGGAACGCAACCGCCGATAATAGGGCGATTCCATCAGGCAGTCTTATGCTCATCAAACGCAAATCCATCGAACAGGCCGAATCGTCGCGCCGCCCTTCCCGCAAACCCAAGTACGCGCCCGTCACGCTATCCGAACAGGAGGGCGTGCGCTATCTGCATTTCGGCACCGAATGGGTCCAGGGCGCCATGCGCATCCGCAAGCCCGACTGGCCGGAACTCGAGTACGCGCAGCAGATGATGGCCTGGATGCTGTTCATCGAGTCGCCACGCGCCATCGTCCAGCTCGGCCTGGGCGCGGCGACGATGACCAAGTTCTGCTACCGCCAGTTTCCCGAGGCAACCGTCACCGCCATCGAACTGAACCCGTCGGTGATCGCCATCTGCAATTCGATGTTCAAGCTGCCGGGCCTGGACGAGCGCCTGACCGTGCTCGAGATGGATGCGCTGGACTTCGTCGAAGACGCGGAACACCACAACACGTTCGACGTGTTCCAATGCGACCTCTACGACGCCACCGCGCGCGGCCCGGTGCTCGACACCCCCGAGTTCTACGTCGCCTGCGCCAATTGCCTGACCGACGACGGCATCATGACCGTCAACTTGTTTGGCGACCACCCGAGCTTTGCCAAAAACCTCAAGGCCATGAAGTTCGCCTTCGACCACGTGCTGTGCCTGCCCGAGGTGCACGATGGTAATGTGGTCGCGCTGTGCTTCAAGACCCGCCCCAAGCTCGACCAGACCGCACTGACCGCGCGCGCGGCGCAGATCACCCTCCAGACCAAGCTGCCCGCCGCGTCCTGGGTCAAGGGATTGTTCACCACCGATTGATTTGCCAAGGGCCACCGTGAACGCCATCCCGCAAAAACCAGCCAGTCTGCGCAAGCTCGACCTGCAATCGATTTTTTCGTGGCTGCTGGCCGACGGGATCGTCACGAAGGACAACGTCAAGGCTCAATTCGCCCAGGCCCAGGGCATTCTCAAGAATGCGCCAGGCTCGATGCACCCGCTCACGGCGGTGGCGCAATGCAAGCTGGTTTCCGAACTGCCCCCCAATCGCCTGCTCACGCTGGACGTGCTGACCGAATGGTGCGCCGCCAAGGTCGGCCTGCCCTTCATCCGCATCGATCCGCTCAAGATCGATTTTACGAAAGTGGCCGATGTGATGTCAGCCGGCTACGCGGCGCGCTTCAATATTCTGCCGGTGGAAATGACGGCGACGACGCTCGTGGTGGCCACGGCCGATCCGGCGCTGACCGAATGGGAAGCCGAAATCGCGAAAGTTGCCCGGCGCCGCATTGAACTGGTGCTGGCCAACCCGCTCGACATCGCCCAGTACATTTCGCAATTTTTCGCGCTGGCCAAATCGATCCGCGACGCCAACCGCAGCAGCGGGCAAGACGTCGCGATGCGCAACAACTTCGAGCAGCTGGTCGAAATGGGCAAGGCGAACAAGCAATTCGACGCCAATGACCAGCACATCGTCAATATCGTCGACTGGCTGTGGGGTTACGCCTTCGAGCAGCGCGCCTCGGACATTCACCTGGAACCCAAACGTGAATTTGCTGTCGTACGGTTTCGCATCGACGGCGTACTGCACCAGGTCTACCAGGTGCCTGCCGTCGTCAT
Organism: Massilia aurea; assembly: GCF_024753205.1. Taxonomy (GTDB): domain Bacteria; phylum Pseudomonadota; class Gammaproteobacteria; order Burkholderiales; family Burkholderiaceae_D; genus Telluria; species Telluria aurea. The sequence continues at coordinate 409,610 of NZ_JANUGZ010000002.1, forward strand.
GATTGCGATGACGGCGCGGATCAAATTGCTGGGGCGAATGGACGTCATTGAAAAACGCCGCCCGCAAGATGGCCGCATCAAAACCCGCACCGCCGGCGGCCAGGAGGTCGAATTGCGCTTGTCGACGATGCCCACCGCGTTCGGGGAAAAGCTCGTGATGCGTATTTTCGACCCTGAAGTCGTCGTCAAGACATTGCCCGAGCTGGGCTTTCCGGCTGACGACGCCCTGCGCTGGGATCGCCTGACCAAGCGCCCGCACGGCATCATCCTCGTGACCGGCCCGACCGGCTCGGGCAAGACGACCACGCTGTACACGACGCTCAAGGCGCTGGCGACAAGCGAAGTCAATGTCTGCACGGTGGAAGACCCGATCGAGATGGTCGAACCGGCCTTCAACCAGATGCAGGTGCAGCCGGGGATCGATTTGTCGTTCGCCGATGGCGTGCGCTCGCTGATGCGCCAGGACCCGGACATCATCATGGTCGGCGAGATCCGCGACCTGCCGACGGCCGAGATGGCAATCCAGGCCGCGCTGACCGGGCACCTGGTGTTCTCGACGCTGCACACGAACGACGCCCCATCGGCGGTGATGCGCCTGATCGAACTGGGCGTACCGGATTATCTGCTCGAGGCGACATTGATCGGCGTGATGGCCCAGCGCTTGGTGCGCACGCTCTGCCCTGCCTGCAAGACGCCCGGTGGCGAGTTGAACGACGATGTGTGGGACAGCGTTGGCGGTGCGTGGAAGATTCCCAAGCCGGCGGTTGTGTACCGGCCCATTGGTTGCCCAGAATGCCGGCAGACCGGGTATCGGGGGCGGACCGGGATTTATGAGTTGTTGAGCGTGAGTGAGGGGTTTGGCAAGCTGATGCGGGGTGCGGGCGATCTGGTGGCGCTGCGCCAGCAGAGTGTTCTCGATGGCATGAAGCCGCTGCGCATTGCCGGCGCCATGAAGGTGGTCGAAGGCGTGACCACGGCGGACGAGGTGCTGAAGGTGACGTCGGCGTTGTCTTGACTAGTTCTTCGCAGAAATTTATGCGACAGGCCTAGCGCGATGCCGGATCGCCGGCTATAATGCTGCCTCCTTGGGTCGTTAGCTCAGCTGGTAGAGCAGCGGACTTTTAATCCGTTGGTCGCAGGTTCGAATCCCGCACGGCCTACCAAGATATCGCAGAGAAGCCCACGAATTTACGTTCGTGGGCTTTTTTGTTTCTGGTCGCTCTCTGGTCGCAGAGAAATCAGTCCTTCGCCCGTCCCTCCCAAACGGTAAGCTGCCCCGCCACCACGATCAAGCCTGATCCCAGCGAAATGAGGCGCCTTAGCTTGCGTAGAGATCCTCATGCAATTTACTATTCCTCAGCGCCATAAGCACCACTAGGAACGCATCCAAGAAGTCTTGCACGAACGTGAGGAGCCCCTGACATGGCTGCACAGGGAGGTAGGCGTTAATCACATTGGCACATTCGATAGCGCGGAAACGATGCGAAAGCCTTGGGCTTATCTAGAAGAATTCGGCTGGAAACGGGTCTCGGCGAGATCGTTCGCAAAGACTCGCATCCTACTTCATAGTGGAAGCTCAGACGGAAAGACCTATTGGAGCACCCACAGCAAAGGCCATCGCAAGCGCATGCACCACGTGAACCGCAGTTCGATGCCCCACTTCCGCTACAACGACTCGTCAGACGAAAACACTGGCGGACCAGGTGAGTCTCTCTCACACCGGCTATTCAAAGAAGCCATTGCTGCTACCGCGCAAACACGCCTAAGCCTGGGTAAATTCGGTAACCATCGAATCTTCGTTACCGTTAGCGAAATCGAAACGGCAATCAAGCATTCAGAAACAAACCTACTACAGCGACATAATCCTGTGGTTTGAGTTGAATACAGATCTCGCGTTCAAATGGGGCGGCAACGTTCACGTCGAGGTGTTCAATACGCATTTGGTCGGTCCCAGAAAGCATGAGCACGTTAGAGACCTGCGAATAGCCATGATCGAGATCCCGATCCATGAGAAGCTAGCCTATGAGTACACGGAAGAGGAAACGACCGATGAACGCGAAACCGCCTATATCGAGCGGATCAAGACTTGGCTTGAAGGCGAAAAAGGGTTCCTTGCCGGCACAGTGCTCAGCGACCCATGCTCGCTCGGGTATCTGGAAAGAGAGCTGAAACAGAGAACATCCGAGCTTGCCCAGTCTGAACGGAAGCGCTTTGAGTTGGAAGCGAACGTCGCGACCCTGTCCGACGCACTACTTGAGAAAGACCAGGCTGTCAAAAAGTCAAATTTCCTTCTCGATGCCACAAAGGAGAGATTGAACGCTTTCGAAACACAGGCCAAGCAGTCTAAGGCAGAATCAGCACAGTTTAAGAAGCAGTTGGAAGAACTGATACCCGAATTGAAAGATTATCGTGATAAGGACAACGCATGGATGGTTGATACGAGGTGGGTTATGGTGATGATTGCAGGAACCGTGCTCGCTGCCATACTTCTGAATGCGTGGCTTGGATAACGCCGGAACTGGACTATGGTTTTTATTAATGAAGCCGACTCGTCCCGACTGGCAGGTGTGCAGGTATAAGTGGCTCGTCGCCACGATCTGCGTGAAGAAGCAAGGCCAGAGGCGCAGCCAGCGCGGCGCCTGCCATGCCACGCTTACGTGATCAGTAAGAATTCGGTGTCGCCGATGTTTTCGCTTAGTTCTTCGCGCCAGTAGTGAGGGACATTCACTGCACGCCATGACACTCCCTGCGGCGGGGCCCGGCGATTCGCGTGGAATCGCCCACGCATGGTGACGACAACGCTGCCCGGATGGGGCCACCCAGTATCCGAGATCGAGACAATCCAGTTGCCAGCCGCGAGCTCCTTGATCAGAGCGCTGCGCAGTCCGGCGGGCAGGCGCCATGCCAGGTTAAGCCAGCCGCGCTCATCCGTTGGTCCCCCTTGTTCCAGCAGGGCGATCATGGCTGAACGTTCCTTGACAAGGCGCGAGGGCTGCCAAGCGTCTGGCGGCGTACAGTCGAAAATCTGGGAATCGCCTACGCTTTTGTTTTTCCACATACGAGTTCCGCCACTGTCGATGTGTTCTCGGTCGAATTCTGCCCCGCAATCGGTCACGTTATCCATTTGCTTGATAGCGCAAAGATAGCATCTCAATCAGTTTTACTACTGACGACCTTACTTCATGGTGAACCGGTGTGCAGGTGTGCAAATGTGGGCACTTTTCATCAAGCACAGTCTGACTCGCGCGCTGCGCAAAGAAAAATGCCGTCTGGTCGCTCTCTGGTCGGGACCACGTCCAATAACGTCCGGGATTGTCCATCACCGTCAAGGTTTGGGCAATTCGCAGGAGACGTTGCCGATCAGCGATAGCTCTGACGGGTAAAGGACATACCGGGCGGGACGATTTACGATCGCCCAACGAAGCCGGTACAATAGCGTCCGGTTCAGGCACTTTTAATCCGTTGGTCGCAAGTTCGAATCCCGCACGGCCTACCAAGAATTATCGAAAGCCCACGAATTTCGGTTCGTGGGCTTTTTGCGTTTTGGTCACGCTTTGGTTGCTTTGGATAACGTCTGGCCTCGCCAAGTTCCAAGTAACCTGGATGCCCTTCGGGTAAGCCGATCCGCATGAGCCTCTGTTAGTACTGTTTCGCAGCTCCTGTCGCGTCTTCTTACTGCAGGCATCGGCGTAAATTCCCTAAATAAACACTGTGCAAAAATCCGATGCCCGTAGGCCATGGGGGTTTGCCTATGCGTGACCCAAATTGGGCAATCCATCGTCAGGTCAGAACATCTCTGTATCTAAATCATTGTCAAAATTACGGCTACCGTGGCCTATATAAAAAAACCTGACGTCAATGGGATAAGAACACCTTTCCGAGCCACTCAGCCGAAGATAATAATTAATTAATACGACGGATAAGCATGCGCAGGTTTTAACAATCATGCAATTTTCTATGCAAAATGGCTCATGCAGGATTATGCCAGGCGAACTTTAACGCCTCTCCTACCTGGGAAAATTAGAAATATATCCATGTAGACTTTTATATTTCCATAAAAAAATCACAAAATATCACTTGATCAAAATCTGGATTGGCTCACCCGCAGCGCTCATAGAATTCATTTATCAGAACTTAGTAAGCGATTTAGAAAAAGAAGATATCTGAAAGTTGCCAAACGTTAATCGATGCATTTAATCGAGAAAATGACATTACTTTCTGTGATGATATTGAATATTATCGGTTAGAATCCGGCGGATTCCATTTTGCAAAAAAAATATGCCAAAATATTCCGCAGCCATTGTTCTGATCGTCATGAGCCTTCCTTTGGTCGCCTGCAAACCCAAAGCATCCTCGCCAAACTCAGACGCCTCAGCTACCACAGTGACCTCATCGCAAGGTTCGAATGGCACGACTGCCGCACCGGTTACCAGCGGCGCACCAGCATCCCAGGCACAATTCGATATCGAAAAAGTCCCAGTCAGCAGCGGTGTAATGCCACCCTTCCCGTATCTCGAATATCCTTCAGGTCTCAGTGAGGAGGGACGCTTTACCAACAAGGCGAATTTTGACTCGCTCCATGTAGTCGTTGGTAAGCAACTCAGGAAAGTGGAAGGTCGTGTCGAATCCCACAAGTTTTACCTCAGTGATGTCAACATGAGCGAAGCGGAAGCGCGACGAAACTACGAAAACCTGATCGCACAGATGGGCGGTGTGAAGGTCAACAGTGCGACACCTTCCGAACTGGCTCCCGCCTTAAGCGCGGAGAATACGGCAAACGAGCAGAAAACCCGCTTCGCGGACCTGGGTATGACCTACGACGTTTATCTGGTACGGAAACCCGACCAGCTAGTGTGGATCGTGCTCATGTCGGGCAGAAGCGCTGTCAGCACACTCGTCGTAGCCGAACAGCCATTCAAGCAGACGATCGCCTTTGTCACGGCCGATGCAATGCAAAGCCAACTGGCTTCGGCCGGCCACGTCGCCCTATATATCAACTTCGATACGGACAAGGCCGCCATTCGCCCGGACGGCCGGCCGGCTGTAGACGAGATCGCCAAACTCCTGGAGAAGGACCCTTCCCTCAAGCTGACCATCGAAGGCCATACGGATAATGTTGGCGATCCGGCCCACAACAAGGCGTTGTCACAGCAGCGAGCGGACGCCGTGATGGGATCACTGCTTGCCGGGGGCATTGCCAAGGACCGCCTCAGTGCCGTGGGTCTGGGCGATGCCAAGCCCGTGGCTGATAACCAGGACGATACGGGACGTGCCAAAAACCGACGCGTCGAACTGGTCAAACGTACCTGATGCGCGGGCAGACAAACTGCCCCCATCCATTCCAGAAGCTCTTCATCAAAGGAACGACATGAAACACGGATTGAAACTCGCCGGCATGATCGCTGCCATCGCCCTGCATCTTCCCGCCCACGCAGATGAGAAGTTGGACATGCTGAAGAAAGTGAACATCGATGGATGCATGAGTGTTATCCAGATAGACAAAGATGCGCCCAAGGATCCCAAGCTGGCGAAGCCTTATTGCACTTGTGTCTATGAGACCCACTTCAACAACTTCACCAAGCCAGAACTTAACAGCATGTTTCTGGGTACGCCGGCGCCCCCGAACATGGACAAGAATGTGCAGATCCGCCTTCAGGCAGCCATCAAGGAGTGCCGCAAGAAAATCGGCGCCTGATCGTCGCAGTGTTCCGCCACACTGCGGGCCCGCAGCATCGACGCCTGGCAGGCCGATGTCGCACGGGATGACGTCATAGGATCACTACCGCGTCGCCGCCAAGCTGCCTGCCAAAATTTGTTGTTGCAATGAGGGCGTTACGAGAAATCGTGACGCCTTTTTTGTTTTGGCTCGTCCGATTTTCACAACGCTTCCACCATGCCGTGGTAGGGCCTCAGGGCTCGGCATACCCACCTTGGCTACTACGCGGCGCAACGTCGCACGGCCTTGCGTCTCGTCAGAGAGTTCCTGCAACTCAATAACTACAGTCAGAAATTCGTCGTACGTTCAAGCGCGCTTAGGTCACCATGCGCGCATCCCGACGTCAACAATCCGCAGCTCAACCGATGAGCGAGACGATGACTGACTTGCACGCCCTGCTGGACGCCCACCAGAACACCCGCCTGCTGCGCATGGCGTTCCCGGAGAACGACGGCCCACAAGCCACGCTGATGGTGAACCAATTCGTCGGCACGGAATACGTGTCGCGCGACTTCGCCTACACGGTGGAACTCCTGAGCGACGACGCCAGGATCGAACGCGAGGCGATCCACGGCAAGCTGCTGTGCATCTCACTCGTACAGGCTGACGGGAGCCTGCGTCCCTTCACCGGTTATGTGAGTTCGTTCAAACTGGTCAAGACGGACGGCGGCGTCGCGTTCTACGAAGCCGTCCTGCGGCCATGGCTGGCGTATACGCGCCTGCGCCGCAACAACCGCTTGTTCCATAGGCAAAGCGTGCGCCAGCAAACGGAACGGATCTTTGCCGGCTACGGCAGCCTGCCGGACTATGACTGGAAGGTCGCCGGTGAGCAGCCGCAGTTCACGATGGCCACGCAGTGGGACGAGACCGATCACAACTACCTGTGCCGGCGCTGGGAAGCCGCCGGCTACAGCTATTGGTACGAGCATACGGGCGACGGTCACGTGCTGAAGGTCTGCGACGACACGCGCACCGCAGACCCGATCGACGGGCCGTCGCCCGGCATCCGCTTTCATGGCGCCGGTGGCGCAGTCGAAGAGGACGCGTTCAGCGACTGGAGTGCCTTGCGCCAGTGGGCGTCCGGCCAAGCGACGGTGAGCGGCTTCGACTTCAAGCATCCCTACCCGGTCCACGCCGGTACCGTCACCATTGCCCAGCAGGGCGATGTACCGAAACTCGAGGTGCACAGCTACGAGGGGCATTACGGCTTCCTGCACCACCCGGGCGCCTCCCGGCTTTCACGGTTGCGCATGGAGGAAATCGAAGCCCGCGGCGAGCTGTACGAAGCACGCGGCAATAATCGGCGCGTCGCCGCCGGCAGGTGGTTCAAGCTGCTTGACCATTTCAGTGAAAGCGAAGACAGCGAATTCCTGATTCTGGAAGTGCATCACGAAGCTAGCAACAACTATTTGCAAGGCAAGAATGTACTTGCCGAGTACAAGAATCGCGTGCTTTGCCAGAGCAAGACCGTGCCTTGGTTTCCGGGACGCGGCTTCAACAGCACGACGACCAGGCTGCTGGCCCTGCAGACCGCCATCGTGGTCGGCCCGGAAGGCCAAAGCAGCCTGAATGTCGACCAGTACGGCCGTATCCAGGTCAGGTTTCACTGGGACCGGGACGAAACCAGCAGTTGCTGGGTACGGGTAGGCAGCAACTGGGCCGGCGGCGAAAAGGGCCTGGCCAGCCATCCGCGGGTCGGCTCGGAAGTCATCGTGCAATGGCTCGACGGCAATCCCGATCACCCGATCGTGACTGGCTCCGTCTACAACCAGAACACTATGCCGCCGTGGAAGCTGCCCGGACAGCGGGCGTTGACGGGGATCAGAAGCCGCGAGCTGACCACCAGCGGTGGCAACTCGCCTGGCGGGCGCAGCAACCATGTGGTGCTGGACGACACAGAAGGACAGATCCAAGCGCAGATCAAAAGCGACCATCTGGCCAGCCAGCTCAGCCTGGGCCATATCAACCGCATCGACGATAACGCCGGCCGCAAGGGCCCACGTGGCCAGGGATTCGAGCTGCGCACCGATGGCCATGGCGCGCTGCGCGCACAGCAAGGCCTCTTGATCAGCACCGAAGCCCGGCCCAACGCCCGCGCCCATATCACCGACATGGCCGAGACGCTGGCACATATGGCGCAGGGCCAGGCATTGCACGACAGCCTGTCGCAGGTCGCGCAGCAGGCGCAGGCGCATCAGCCGGGCGACCAGGACCAGGTCGCCGCCGCTCTGAAATTGCAGGTCGACGCCGTCAAGGGCCAGGGCGGCCAGCCTGCACAAGGTGAATTCCCGGAATTTCAGGCGCCTCACCTGGTTTTGGCAAGCCCCGCCGGCATCGAAACCAGTACGCAGGGTTCCACGCATCTGATGAGCATGGAGCACACCGCGCTGACCAGTGGCGGCCATGCCAGCCTGAGCGCAGGCAAAAGCCTTCTCGTCAGCGTCAAGGAAGCGGTGCGCATGTTCGCCTACAAGGCCGGCATGAAACTGGTGGCGGCGGGCGCCGACATCGACATCACTGCCCTGAAGGACAGCGTCAACATCCTGGCCAAGCTCAACATCACCCATACCGCCAACCGGATCACAATCACGGCGAAAGAAGAAGTGGTGATCAACGGCGGAACCAGCTTCAGCCGCTGGAACGCGTCCGGCATCGTCCATGGCACAAGCGGCGTCTGGCGCCAGCATGCGGCGCAGCACAACCTCGATCCTGGCAAGAGCGAAGGCACGCCGGCGTTGCCGCAGACAGTGAAGCTGCCGCTGGGGCAGCTCGACCTGCTTCACCGGTATGTGAACCAGGAAGGCAGCAAGAAGCAAGGCGTCGGGCAAGGCGAATACACCGTCGTCGACGCCGAAGGTGGCGTCCACCAGGGGACGCTCGATAGCGAGGGCATTGCCAGCGTGGCCGGTCTGCCGATGGGAATGGCCACCGTCAGCTATGGGAGGGACCCGCGCGACCCGTGGGACGAAGGCAGCTACTTCGGTGAAGGAACCGAATGGCCGGTCGCGGCGCAGTCCGAGGCGGGCGCCGACACGGCGACGGGTAGTCCAGAGGACACAGCCGACAAATCAGGCGCGGTCGCGCAGCTAGCAAAGCAAGGGGCGAGCGCGGTGCAGTCGTTGAAACAGGGCGGCGCGCAAGCGTTGCTGGCGCAGGCCGGCCAGGCAGCCGTGGCCCATGTTGCGGGCAAGCTCCCGGGCGGCGTGGCGGCCATCGGGTTGCCCGGATCACTGCCGCGCATTGGCGCCGACGTCGTGACCGCGGCCCTGAAAAAGTCCTTTCAATAGAGGGCCACCATGACCGAACCCGCGCAAGCCTCGTCCAAGCCCGCCCAACGCGCGCCAGAAGTTGCGGTGGCGCCACTCGACACCATCGACCAGCAAGACGTCAGTGCCGGCGCTGCCGCCTTCGACAAATGGCTGCGCAAGTTCAGCCACGATTACATCACGCTGGAGCGCTTGATCACCGTGGCCGGCAGCTTGCCGGTGATTGGCAACATCATGGCGTTGATCGACGCCGTCATGGACATCGTGGGGGTGATCCAGAAGCTCATCAACAAGAAAGAAATCGAATTCCTGCAGTGGGTCAGCCTGGGTATCAACCTGATCGGCGTGGTCCCAATACCGCCTGCCATGAGCGCGGCGCGCATGACCCTGCGGCCGACACTGCATCTGGTCCGGCAAAAGCTGGCATCGGGTGTCAAGGATCTCGGCAGCGCGCTGATCGAGGTGCTGATCGTGCACCTCAATGCCAAGCTGGCCGGCGAGATCGACACCTTTGTCGATAAAGCGATGGACAAGCTGCCCAGCATTCTGAGTGAATGCGCCACTACTGCTGACGGCGTTGCCGATGACCTGATCAAGGTTCTCAATAGCTGTATCGGCAAGGAACCGCTGTTCGACGTGGCCACCCCTGCGGACGTGGAGACGAGGCTGCACGACCCCAAGGCAACGAGCAGCTGGCGGCGCATGCTTGGCGCACTTGGCCAGGAGTACAAAAAGAGCGCCAACTATATTGTTGCCGTGGCAGCTCGTCACCTGCCGCAAAGCGCCCTAGAGGGCGTGAGCGGCATGGTCAACCACCTGACCGACTTCAAGCCGATGTTTCGCGGCAAGCTCGCGGCACTGGCCGACGAACAGGCGAAGATGAGCATCCGCTGGATACTGATGCGGCTGCGCGATGCGGTTAAAAAGCACAAGAAGCGCTATCCGGCACTGGTCCCGTCAAGCAAGGGCGCGCAGCACCAGAAGGACAATCCCGGCCACGAACTGGGCGCCACCGGCAGACAAGTTCCGGCCAAGGGTGACGCCAATGCCTGCAAGCTGTGCCCGGCAAAAGGCGGCACCGCGCACTCGATCAGCTTTGCCACGGGCGCCGAAACCTTCACGCATACCGACTTCGTACTCGATGCGCCGCTTCCCATCGAATGGAGCCGCACCTACCGCAGCCAGCTGACCGCCTATGACCACGGCCATCTCGGCGCGCGCTGGCTCACCCCGTACAGCACGCGCATCGACGTGATTGGCCAGGGCAAGAGCACCGCCCTGCTCTATCACGCCGCCGATGGTCGCAGTCACCGCTACCCGTGCCTTGACATCGGCCAGCGGCACCACGATCCGGTCGAGCTGATCACGCTCACCCGCATCAGTGTCTCCCTGCTCGCCCTTGACTTCGGCAAGCCCCTGCCAGAAGGCGAAGCCAGCGCCTGGCGTGAAACGTACGAGCTGGTCGACACCGTACGCGCCAAGGCCGCCGAGATGGGCAAACAGCATTTCAGACTGATCGCGCTGCATGCCCGCGACGGCGCCGCCCTCGGCCTGCGCTACGACCACGTCGTTGCCCATGGTCCCCATGCCGGCGAAGCGGTGCTCAGCGACATCATCAGCAAGCAAGGCGAGGCCATCGTTGCCCATGCCGGCACCCAAATCGACGCCAATAGCGGCCGCATCCGCGCCCTGTGGGAGATCCGGGACGGCAAGCTGGTGTGCCAGCTCGCCGCCTACGACTATGACGACGAGCACAGCGACCTGGTCCGTGCCCAGGACGACAACGGCGCTACTTGGCAGTACGGGTACGACCGTCATCTCATTACCCGCTACACCGACCGGACCGGGCGCGGCATGAACCTCGCCTACGATACCAGCATCGACAGCGGCGCCAATGCGAAGGCGATCCGCGAATGGGCTGACGATGGCAGCTTCGACACCCGGCTAGAGTGGGACAAGAACATTCGCCTGGCCTACGTCACCGATGCGCTTGGTCAAGAGAGCCGCTACTACTATGACATCGCCGGCTACACCTACCGCATCGTGTACCCGGACGAAGGCGAGGAATGGTTCTATCGCGACGCCGCCAAGAACGTCGTACGCCACATCGACACCGACGGCAGCAGCGAGCATTACCGTTTCGATGCCCATGGCAATCTGCTTACGCATACGCGCGCTGACGGCAGCCAGGTCCACTTCGAGTATGACAACCAGCACCGCGTTACCGGCATCCGCGATGGCGAAGGTGGCACCTGGAAGCGTGACTACAATGTCCAGGGCCATCTGGTTGAAGAGACAGACCCGCGTGGGAACAAGACGCAGTATGCGTACGACAAGCGCGGCCAACCCATCGAGATCCTTGACGCCAAGGGTGGCATCTCGAAACTCACGTACACTCCGGACGGCGGACTCGCCAGCCATACCGACTGTTCCGGACACAGCAGCCATTGGGAATACGACGACCGCAAGCGCTTGATCAAGCGCATCGACGCCGCCGGTAACGTTACCCGCTACCGCTACACACCTCTTAGCGCCGACACGCTGGCGCAAGCCCGCAATGACGGCAGCGACCGGGGCAACCATCCCGGACAGCTCGAAGCCGTCATCTACCCGGACGGCAAGCAAGAGCAGCTGCTCCATGACGCCGAAGGCCGGCTGCTCGCACACACTGACGCGCTCGCCCGCACCACCACCTACCGCTACACCGCAGCCGGATTGATCGCCAGGCGCATCGACGCCCTTGGACACGGCCTGCACTACAGCTGGGATGCGCTAGGTCGCCTGGCCGCGCTGGAAAACGAAAATGGCAGCGTCTACCGCTTCCGGTATGACCCGGTCGGCCGCCTGTTGCAGGAACAAGGTTTTGACGGCAAGGTCACCGAGTACCGTTACGACGACGATAGCGGCGTGCTGATGGAGACCGTCGACGCCGGCGTGACCACGCGCCTCGACTTTGACGCCATGGGCCGGCTCGTGCAACGCCGGGCCGCGGCCCCCGGCCAGCCGGAGCAAACCGAAACCTTTGCCTACAACGCCAACGGCCAACTGGCCGAAGCACAGAACGAACACGCCAGGCTGCAATGGTTCTACGACCTCGCCGGCAACCTGACGCGCGAGCACCAGCACTACCAGGGGCCGTTCCATCCAGATAAAGGTACCGCAGTCTGGCACCACCAGCATGACGAATTGAACGGCCGCATCGGCACGGTCCGTCCCGATGGCCACCGCACCGAATGGCTGACCTACGGCGCTGGCCACGTGCACGGCCTGCTGCTCGACGGGCAAGAGTTGGTGGCCTTCGAGCGCGACGCGTTGTACCAGGAAACCAGCCGCACCCAGGCCAACGGCCTGCGGCAAACGATGAAATATGACCTGGCTGGCCGCCTGATCGAACAGCAGCTCGGCCCCATCGCCCAGGTCGGCCAGAAGGATCGGTTGTTCTACCCCGATACGTACCGTCCCGACGTTCAGGTCGGCATGCGCGCCGCAATCGTCCGCCGCTACCGTTATGACCCGTCCGGCCAACTTGCCAGCGTCGAAGACAACCGGCGCGGCCACATTGAATACCGCTATGACCCGGTTGGACGACTGCTGGCGGCAAACAGTGTAATGGGCTACGAAACCTTCGCTTTTGATCCAGCGGGGAACATACAGGTACCCGATACCGCGCAGCAGGGGCCCATTTCCCAACGCGCCCCGTTACCGAAACTGCTCGACAACCTGCTCAAGGAATATGCGGGCGTTAGTTATCGCTACGACAAACGCGGCAACCTGGTGGAACGCATGCAGCACGGCAAGCGGTCCGAGTATGCATGGGATGCGTTCAACCGGATGACCCGCGCCACGACGTCGCAAGGCGTCACCACCTTTGCCTACGATCCGTTGGGGCGGCGCATTGCCAAACACAGCCAGGCACTGGATGGTGGTGCTCTCCGGGAGCCAACTCGGACGATGTATGGCTGGGATGGCGATACGCTGGCGCTGGAAAGCAGTATGTGGGGGGGCCATGCTGCGGGCGAACGGACCGTCCACTATGTGTACGAGCGCGATAGTTTCGTGCCGCTGGTGCAGGCGACTCGAAGCCACGCTCTACGGCTCGTACCCAGCACCGATGTCCAGGCGCTGATCGTTGGGAACTATGGTAAGTACGATATCGAGCTTGATCCGCTGTGGAACGGGGAGCTTGAAAAGGAAGCTGAGCCGTTTGGCAAAGACGAGATCGCATTTTATCAATGCGATCATCTGGGCACTCCGCAGGAGTTGACCGATTACGAAGGCAAGGTAGCGTGGTCGGCACAATACAAGGCTTGGGGACAAGCAAAGGAAGCGATCAGCAAGGCTGCACGCAGATCTGGGATGCGAAATCTCATCCGGTTTCAAGGGCAGTACTTGGATGACGAGACAGGGCTGCATTACAACCGACACAGGTATTAGGATCCCTATACGACAAGGTACCTTACGCAAGACCCTATTGGGCTTCGCGGCAGTGAGAATTTTTATGTATACACGTCTAGTTCAACTGGCTGGGTAGATCCGTTAGGACTCGCTACATGCGCAGGGATGCCAATCAAGAACAACTCTGTAAGGAAGCTTTTAAAAACACGAGGACTATCCAAAAAGCAGCAGCAGGAGGTAGTAGGTAGCTTTGATGGACAAATCTATGCTACCAATGGACACGCGGGAGACAATTTTATAGTTACTGAATCTAGCGTAGGAGATGCATCAGGAGTATTTGTAACACGATGCTCAGGCGGAGCGACACCAGCAGAAAGACGCAAAAACCTTGCGCTTCCACCAAACAATACAGCAGTATTCGAAAGTCCTGTTACGCTGACTCGCGATCAACTTCTACTTGAAGGAGAAGTAGCGCCTCAGCCAAACTGGGGACCTGACAAAATCGGTGGAGGCTGGCAAGTTGTAACGGCAGGAGGAAAATATACAGGAGCAGTGAAACGATGAAAAATTTTTTAGATCTGATTAACAAAATTATCAGCGATTTGAATCAAGCTGGATTTAATAAAGATGCCAATGATTTACAGGAACTCGCCAACCTAGCATTAGATAAAAATCTCTCAACAGATATTCGCAAGGATGCGCTCAAGAAGATAGATTCTCGCTGTCATGTAAAGTGGCTTGGAGATTATTACCTACCCCACCTATCGCAGAAGGATTGGTGGGATAGCCTTGAAAGGCTTAGCAAATCAACAAAAAAAATATGCATTTAATTTAAATTGAATTATCGGTGAAAAAATTAGGCTACCTTGACGAGTTAGTTATTAATAAAGTGATGAATTTTGGGTAATTTAAACCAATGACCGAGAGAAAGTTTTGATTTTACAATGTTTAGATAAGCTTCATGCAATCAACTTCATTTTTCGACCTATCGTTGAGAAAGACACGATCAATTGGTTAACTGCATAAAACCCGAGTTCGCTGCTGTAGTTACTAAAATATTAGTTCGCTGATAAAATCGATCAACGTTTGCTTTCATTTTCATTCCGATCTACACACGGTCGGCCTCTCACTTACGATCCGATCGGATCGCTGGAGAGAATCAGCGGAAATTTGTAATCTTTTGATCCGATCCAGCGTACACAAGGCCATGCAACTGTTGAGCCGATTCTTCACTATACAAAGCAAGGGGATTAGGTCTGCCATTGGGACCACGGGGTCGACTTCGCCAGCAACGGACGGTTCGCGCATTGCATATAGCTAAGCAGAGTCTGTTCGAGATCATATCTTCTGTCGACTCGGTTTTGTTGTAATAGTTCTTGATGCGGCCATTGAAAAGTCCCACCATGCCCCTGGTTTGTCGATGTCTCGGAGGCGCTAGTCGATGCTCGATAGTCGTACTTGTGCGAACCCGGTACAAGACATGATCAGCGCTCGGATTCTTGCCTTTCGTGGAAATGGGTTCGTAAACTCTGATCCGTCATCGAGCAATATATTGGAAATCTTGATAGGCAAAGCCAGAGGCCGCAAAAAATCGAAGCCGCTCTTGTTGGTCATATCGCTATAAATGTGCATGAACATCTAACGAACGATGCGGTCAATGACCATGAAAAGATAATGACATAAAACTTCATCTGGCGTATCTGGAAGGTACTTGGGAACCGATAAAATGGCCCCATACTATAAATACGAAGTCACCAAACCGATTTCCGTGGATTCTGACCCTGCAATACCGTGGCTCGACGAGGTTGGGATGGCTCCTCAATATAAAACAGAAAAATCAGTAGAGCAGTGAATTGCCTCAGGATGCTTAAGGAGAAGCTAATGATTATCGAGCTACCGCAATTAGAATTTGAAAATTCGAATTCAGATTCCTTATCAACTAATTCATTATTCTGCATTCTTCGAGAGTTTCTTGACAAGCAGGGAATAAATAGAATTGAATATGCTCTTGGCAGCCAAATGACTGCCGGTCTTGGCGAATTAGTTATTAATAAAATGAAAGATTTTTGGGTGGTTTACACTACCGAACGAGGAAAGAACTTCGATGTTGCAATATTCTCAAATGAGTTTCATGCAGTGAACTACTTTATTTTTAGACTTACCGGTGAGAAAGAGACGATCGATTGGTCAACTACATGAAAAATGAGTTCTTACTGTAGTTATTTAAAGTCTACGGTCTAAAATTTTAGTTCGTTGATAAGGTCGAGCAGTGACTTACCTGCTGCTTGCCAAGGGATTTCAATTTACCCTGACTAACGGGTGTGCGTCGACATTTAGAACGCGAGATATAAAAGCTTCAGGGCTGCAACAAATCACATCTGTAAAATATGAAAATAACGCTTTCCCTAATTTTTTTAATTGGAATTTTCACGGAAAAAGCGAATTCTGAACCGATGTTTCAGATACCCTCTCCTTCCGTTGTTTTTATAGATGGGAACGCGATGAGAGCATTAAAAATTGCCTATGACGATTTTGTAAAAAGTGGGAAAGCCATCCGTGAATTTACCATCACCATATCTGAAAAACTGAAGAAAACAAAAATGGCTCGAATGAAATCTTCAGCGTGATGTTCATGGGAAAACTCTCACAGGAAAAAGAGGGCTTGGTACCGCGAATCGTGTCCCCGGTTCGGTAACCTACTTTATATCTAAAGAGGAATGGAAAATTATTAAAGAGCAAGGGATTAGGTAGGTGCCACGCTGTAAGCGCAGCGCGGTCAGACACAATATATATTGAGCAAACATTGCTAGCTGCCAAGTATCTCCTGTTCACAAACGCTTTTTACGAATAATTCGGGCTTGGAGTGTTGCAAGTCTTTGAGTAAGTGAATTGACGTTCTCGTGCCAAGGCGTACCGTGAAATGTGGTAGTTATAAATTTTGAGGTAGCTAAGCAGAGTTTGTTAAAGGTCATCTATCCTGGCGAATCCGATTTGTTGTGCTAGCTCGCTGATACGGCAATTGAACAGTCCAACCATGCCGTTGGATGCGGACTGCGACCAAGTCTTGGCATCGATCCAGAAAAAATTTGGCTGTCATTGAGACGCACATATGAAATATATAAAAACTACTAAAAAAACAGGAGTATCGCAATTTCTGGTTAATGAAAACATTAATTTAAATGATTTTAGATCACTAATTAAAGAACTTGCATCAAAATTAAAATCCAATGTCGAATGGATCGCGATGCCAGAAGCAGAGATCGGTAAAATCAAACTAAGTGATGGGGAAATCTACGCAAAACTGGATTTTGAATACGGGTTGGAGCTTGTTTGCGATGGACTTATAAATTATGAGATTATGCAAATTGAGGCAGTTTTATCGAATAAATAAAAAGTTGCAACTTCTTAGGGAGGATATCCTGATAATGAGCCCAGACTGTAGAATAATTTGGTTCCTCAAGACGAACCGTTCAACGGGTATAATAGAAAAGCCTAAAGCATAGTGCAGTAAAATGTCTGGGGGAAGATGCTACTATGACAAAGAAAAATTTGACAATCATAGACATGAATTACTTCGCCGGAACGGCGTTACCAGTTTCGGACCGGACGTTCTACCAATGCGTAAATTGCTGGAGCATTCTAAGATCAAACCCTTCGAATAATGAATACTGCACCTGCGGAAATGTTTCTATTGATATTGATGCTGGAAGGGCTGGAGCTAGAAACGAAAATTTGCTCCGAGTGTTACAAATTGCGATTGCAGACTGATTAGAATTAATATGCACACTAATTGAGGCGGAGAATGTTCCCTGGCCAACCAAACCCGCTGTGCGCGCGAAAAAATATAGTATCTAACCAGAAGCAAAGGCCCGATATAAAAAGTGATAAGTTAGTTGTGATATTTATTCCAGTGCGCAAAGGAATGATGGAGGAGATGAAGACCTTCTATGGTGATGTTCTTAGCTTTACTATCTACGGTAGTGAATTTCTCGTGAACAACATAGCGAATATCCGTGGCCAGTTGCAGTATTCAGAAATCAAGATAGATATAGCCAAGAACTCTCTATTTCAGTTCAATATCGAAAGTGATTTCCCAGAATATTGCATATCGCTCCGCCAGCAAGGAGTATTTTTTAATCTTTTAGCGATGACGCCGGGCGGATACATGGCAGAAATAATGGACCCTTGCAATAACACAATATTAATTGGATGTGACAGTTTTGAAAATAATCGCAATGTTGACATTTCTGATTGGAATGAGTATCGAAGATATTAGTTGGAATACGTTAGGCCATGCAATCACAGACTCAATACCATTGACGGAAAATCTCTGGTCATCTGGGATGGCACTCTCGATTGCCAAGGAAAATACTGCTTACGGCGTGCTATTTCAGAACAGCATCGAAATGGAATGAAACAAACCACTGCGAAGATGGAACATTGACGGATTCAGTGCAGCTGATGCAGCTTCTAAAAATCTGGTCACTATAAAAATATACTTGACGATTAAATATTTATCTATTTATAAACTACTGGCAGAATAACTAGTCAACAACCCCAAAATTTCGCACCTGCGCAACACGTCGACGTTGACTCAAATAATTAGCTACTATGCCACGCGCAAGGAATCGAACCGCGTTTCGATTATCGTGGCACCATGTATTCGGCATCGATAGCGATCAGCGCTTTACATCCAGGCGCATATGCAAAAATATTAAGTGGGTATTTTTTAATCCGAATAAATCGTTTTTCGCTGTCATATGGTAAATATTATTCCAGGAATAATTATGCTTCTTGTCAGTTTGCATTTGAAAGATTGCGGAATTTTTATAGACTCCCGACCTATAATATTTGGAAAAAAATTTTTCCCAAATGCCATTGAAAATCTTTGTTCAACTAAAATTCACCAAGACAAGTTTAGGATACGTTATAAATTCTTACAGAAATTCAATATTTGTGGAAATTTTGCGGATGGCGTGATCGATGTTGAAGAAGACTGTTCAATTGTTTTCACGTTCTTATTCGATTTGATCGAGTTTTTCGATTGCAGCATTCTCCAATCAAAAATAGTAAAAAAATGCGAAAGTTTTGCGGGCGTAAAGTTCATAAGTAACCATCCAAGTTCTGCCTCGCTTGATTCTTGTGACTGGGGGCACGTCACGTTTTTCTATGATGCGAAACAAGGGGATCTAAGCTTGGAAATTAAATTTTATCAACGAATTTAGAATCTTAGAAAAATTAGGCGAAGCTAATACTGAACATGCTAAGCAATTTTCATAATTAATTTTCACAATTCTCAGGCGAAGTCGCCGAATTGCTAGTCGAATTAATCCCAAGACTGGGGCAACGAAAGCGATTTTCAGGAGGTAGGCGACGTGAACCTAGTAGAAATCACACGTGGGCATCTTTGGGTGAAAGTTGAAGGAAAGAGCATCACTATATATGGCGAAGCGTTTTTAAGGGGATACGGATCTCCCGACTTCGTGCTTTATCAGAACAGCATCGAAAAGTGGGATGTGCCAGACGACAAAGAAAATTTGACTCTCATTGAGAAAAAGCAGCTGATTCAATTTCTTAAAGAGGAATTCTCTCGCAGAAAAATGGTTCTGAAAATTGAATAGTAAGTTTATCTTCAACCGGAATCGTCCATTAGCAGTCTAAATCAGCAAGAGTCTACAGGTGAAGCTCATTCCTATCCCTACAGACTCGACTACACATGAACCCCTCTATAGCAGATCGCTATTTATGGCTAGGTAATTTTTTTAGAGCGCGTCTCATCTGAATTTTCGCCATGAAAACTTCTCTAGAATTAGTTATTAAGCGAACGTAACCACGCGCGTCTAGTTAGCGAATAAGACAGGGTCACCTGCTCCTCACGCATGCCCGCCACCCGCTGTCGCACAACGTCCACACCCACCACCTCCTGAACATCGCGAACTCAGCCTTTACTGCTAAAGTCTCGCATCTTTACAACCATCGCTCCCCGTGAAAGCCATAACAAAACTCTTCGAACTCGGTTACGTGTTCATCGTCATCCTGTTCTTCGCCTGCGGCATCGGCCTCGTCGTGCTGGCTGGCGTCGAAATCTGGTCTGCCCTCAGCCCTTCCGCCGATACCGTTGCGCGTGAACGTTTCGACCTCATTCTCGAATGCATCGGCATGCTGACCATCGCCGTTGCTGCTCTCGGCCTTGGCCAGACCGTGCTGGAAGAAGAAATCCAGCGCGAAGCCAACATCAGCTCGCCTACCCGCGTACGTCGCTTCCTGTCGCGCTTCCTGATCGTGGTCGTCGTGTCCCTGTCGGTCGAGTGCCTGATCGGGGTGTTCCAGTTCGTCCATGGCAGCCCGGAATACTTGCCGCACGCTGCGTCGATCGGTATTGCCGCCGCCGCCCTGCTTGCCACTTGGGGCATGTTCGTCCGGATGAACGTCAGCGCCGAAGAACTCGAGCCGCACGCCATGCACGATGTGCAGGCTGAAGACAAGGTCATCGAAGGCGAAGATGTCTCGGAAGAAGGCGAACAACACGCGCAGGAACAGGGCGACGAGTACCACGCTGACATAGACAAAAAGAAAGAATGAGCGGAAGCACTTGGTAAATCTGCCAAGTGCCGCTATAATCTCGTCTTCTTCGGGTCGTTAGCTCAGCTGGTAGAGCAGCGGACTTTTAATCCGTTGGTCGCAGGTTCGAATCCCGCACGGCCTACCAAAGATTCATCGACAACGCCAACCTTCGGGTTGGCGTTGTCGTTTTCGTTGTTCTTTTACTGCGCGCCCCATGCCCCAGACCATTGCCAGCGCCGTCCACCACGAACTGATCATCAAGAAAAGCCGCTTCATCGCGTGCGTGCAGCCGATGGCTGACCGTGCTGGCGCGCAACAGGTCGTGGCGGCGCTGCGTGCGCAGCATCCTGGCGCGGCGCATGTGTGCTGGGCATTGCTTGCCGGCGGCCAGTCGGCGGCGGTCGATGATGGCGAGCCGAGTGGCACAGCCGGGCGGCCGATGTTCGATGTGCTGCGCCACCAGGATCTCGATGGCGTGCTGGCCACGGTGGTGCGCTACTTTGGCGGCGTCAAGCTTGGCGCAGGCGGCCTCGTGCGGGCTTACACCGACAGCGTCGCGCAGGCGCTGCTCGGCGCGCCGAAGATCCCGATCATCAAGCTGCGCCAGCTACGCTGCAGTGCGCCGTATGCGATGGAAGGGATGCTGCGGCGCGAGCTCGACTCCGCCGGCGCCATGCTCGATGAGGTAGCGCATGGCGACGACGTGCAGTTCACGTTCAGCCTGCCGGCAAGCGACGCTGACGGCATCCGCGCGCGGCTGGGCGACGTGGGCCATGGCCGCATCGTGTGGCCACCGGACGACGACGAATTACTGCCCGCTTGAGGCGGCCCATTCGGGCGCCCTATACCTGTCATCACGACTCGTGAGCGGACGTTTAATCGTGCAGCCGGTATAGTGACAGACCCAGCCGCAAATTCCTCCGTCGGCAGGGATCATTTTCCACCGCAGTACAACCACCTCCCCTGTGATCAAGAAAAGCCTACTCCCCCTCGCCCTTGGCGGCTTCGGCATTGGCATGACCGAATTCGTCATGATGGGCATCCTGCCCGATATCGCCCGTGGTCTGCAGATCACGATTCCGCAAGCCGGTTACCTCATCACCGCCTATGCACTTGGTGTCGTGGTCGGCGCGCCGACCCTCGTCACGATTGTCGCCGGCCGTCCGCCACGCACCGTGCTGATCTGGTTCATGCTGATGTTTGCCGTATTCAATGCCATGTCGGCGTTCGCGCCGAACTTCGAGACGATGATGGCGTCGCGCTTCCTGGCCGGCTTGCCGCATGGCGCCTTCTTTGGCGTGGGCGCGGTCGTGGCCAGCCGCCTAGCCGAGCCGGGCAAGACGGCGGCGGCGATGGCCATGATGTTTACCGGCCTGACGCTGGCCAATGTGCTGGGCGTGCCGCTCGGCACCTGGATCGGCCATGCGTTTGACTGGCGCATGGTGTTCCTGATCGTTGCGGTCATTGGCTTGCTGACCATGTGGAGCCTGTACCAGTGGGTGCCGCCGATCGAGCCAAGCAAACGTACGGGCCTGATGCAGGACCTGCGCATCTTCCGGCATCTGGATCTGTGGCTGGCCCTGGGCATCGTCTCGATCGGTACCGGCGGCTTCTTCGCGTGGTTCAGCTATATCGCGCCGCTGCTGACCGATGTCACGGGCTTCAGCACGGGTGCGCTGCCGCTGATCATGACGGCGGTCGGTGTGGGCATGACGGTCGGCGTGCAGTTTGGCGGCTATCTGGCCGACAAGTTCCATCCGCTGCCCGCCCTGTTGATCCTCATGGTGTCGATGGTGGTACTGCTGCTGTGCAATGGCCTGATGGCCGAGTCGAAGATCGCAATGGTCGTGCTGGCCTTCCTGACCGGCGCCAATGCGCTTGCGATTGGCCCACCGGTTCAGGTGCTCCTGATCGAGCATTCGCGCGAAGCCGAGATGCTGGGCTCGTCGCTGGGCCAGGCAGGTTTCAATGTCGGCAATGCGCTGGGCGCCTTGCTGGGCGGGATTCCGCTGACGCTGGGTTTTGCCTACACCGCGCCGCAGTGGGTCGCGGCGGCGATGGCGTTGTGCGGTGTGGTCTTGACGGCATTGATGCTGACACGTCGCCGCTGGAAGGCGCGCGAGTTGGCCCGGACGGTCGAGCGCATGCTGGCCGAGGCACAGCCGGCGACGTCGCCGCCAGCGTAACAGGCAGCTCGATTCAGGCGCAGGCTGCGCGCAGGCGGCGCCTGCGCGAGGCGCCAGCGCCGGCGACACCAACCGCGCCGGCCAGCATCAACGCCAGCGTGCCCGGCTCGGACACCTCGGTTGGCGGCATGTTCTTGACGAGCTCGAAGCCCGCCACATCGACCGGCTTGAAGTAATGGTTCGAGTTCACCTGGACGTTCGAGTTCCAGGTATCGGCAACCACCTGACCATTGATTACGCCCCAGCCATTTTCGACGGTGGCATACGGCGCCAGCACGCTGCCGATGATGCCATTGACGTTGATGGTTTCGGCTTCGTAGAAGTTGAACAGCACGTTGTAGCCGCTCAGTGGATCGAAGCCGATATTGCCGCCATTGAAGCCGCCCTGCTTGCCGCTGATATTGAAGATCAGCGTCTGGCCTGCACTGAGTCCGCTCAGCTTCCAGTTGTCGCCGCCGTTGAAAAAGTCGGCATTCACATTGAATACGTCGACACCGCCCTTGCCGCTGCCAGTGACCTTGTTGGCACTGTACTCGCGCGTGACCGTGCCGGTGGATGCGACGGTGCTCAGGCCGCTGGCGATGTCCTTGAACTGCTGGGCTGCAATGGCAAAGTCGACCGGGCTGACGTTGGTAGCTGGCGTCTGCGCGGCATTGTTCAGGATGGTCGTGCCACCGGCGTAGGTCTTGCCGTTGCTGATCGCGCCATTTTGCAGGAACAGGTTGCCGCCTGCAGCCAGCGCGTAGCTGCCATACGCAGCCTTGCCGTTCTGGTTGACTGCGTAACTGGCGATCGAGACGTTGCCGCCCGAAACGATGGCGCCTTCGACGTCGCTTGAATTGGCGGTGAAATTACCAGCAGTGAAGACATTTGCGCCGCCCATCACCGAACCGATATCGAGCACACCGGCGTGTGCACCCGTCATTGCCAGTAACGCCGTCAGACATACGCCAAGCTTGATCACAATAGTTCCATGTAGAAATTAGTAATGATCAATAGTATCATTACCAACATCGTATTTACATGGAAAATCGGATCACACTAACGAGACACCGCCCATTGCGCGTGCGGTCTCGGCCGCCTCTTCCAGGATCTCGGCCAGCGTGGCTTCATCGAACACGAAGTCGATCGCGTTTTCGCCATGCGGCGGCAATGGCTCGCGCCGGCTGTCGAGTGGCGATGGCACCGGCGCATATTGATTGGCCATCAGCAGCGTATCGAGCAAGGTGGCGGGTGGCATATTGAGCCAGCCGCCGCGCATATCGGCGATGGCATCGGAAACGGCCGGTGGAATCGACAGCTTCTTCATCACTTCGGCGCTGACCACGTCCTCGCACAGTGCGCCCCAGTTGTCGGCATCGTCGTCGAGCAGGCCGGGAAATTCATCGGCCCGCGCCAGCAGGTAGAAAGCGCCCACCTCGTGCACGATGCCGGCAAACAATGCGGTATCAGGATTGACGCCCGTCACGCGGCGCGCCAGCGAATAGGCGATCGCGGCCATGTGGGTCGTGTGCTCCCACAATTGTTCGGCCTTGGCGCGCAGCTGTGGATCGTTGATGCGATTGCCGAACTGGCGCACCACCAGGCTCGCGACCAGCGCCTGCAGGCGGCGGTAGCCAATGCGCGTCACGGCGGTGCGGACATTGGTCACGGGCACCGAGCCACCGCCGCCGAATGCGGCGGTGTTGGCGAGGGCAACCGTGCGCGCCGCCAGCTGTGGTTCGGCCAGCACCAGCCTGATGGCCTCATCGATATGGCAATCGGGATTGTCGAGCGCCTGCTGCAGACGCAGCACGGCGTTGACGCTGGTGGGGAACGTGATTTCGCCGCGAACAGCTTGCGCGGCGATATATCCAAAGGCTTCGAGTTTATTCACCGGGCGATTATAGCGCCCGCCCCCTGCCCCGCCGGGCGTGTCTGCATCCCCCATGCCTGGCGCGTGCCAACTGTGGCGTCAAGACCACACGTACGCCGGATACAAAAACGTCGTCCGCGGAACCAGTCCGGGGACGACGTTTTCATGACAGGCACCAGCCGCAGTGAGGTGCGGCCAGACGCGGGTCAGGAATTACTTGGCCTTGTTGGCGTCGCGTGCTGCATCGCGGGTCGACTTGGCTTGCATTTCGCACTTGTCTTCTGCATCGCCTTTCAGGGCGTCGCATTTTTCGTCAGCCAGGTCGTACTCGGCTTCGATGACGTTACCGCGGGCTTTCATCACGTTGTTGCCGGTGTTGTCGAACTTCATCGCTGCATCGTGCTCGGCCTTTGCGCGCATCAGCTTGGCTTCATCTTCGCAGATGTCTTCTGCGTTGCCGCTCATGGCATCGCACTTGTCTTTGGCGACTTTGTAGTCGGCCTTGGCCTTGTCCATGGCCGTTTTGTGCGCGGCCTTGTTGACGGTCTGGGCGGCTGCAGGTGCGATACCAACGGCGGCGAAGGCAGCGGCGGTGATCAAGGTGGCGATGAACGATTTCATGGTGAAGTCCCTTATTAGGTTGTTGGTGTAGCCATTAAACGTCATCCCTGTAAATCACTCTGTGCGACACCGTACACTTGCAAAAAAATCAATTAAGCAGCTGCGGTTGATAGCTTGATGCCTTCGTTGCAGCGTGTGCACCGGCGGGCGCACCGTCGTTCAGCCGGAAGATGCTCACCAGCTGCGCCAGGCGCTGCGATTCATCCTCTAGCGTGGCCGCTGAGCCACTGGCCTGCTGCACCAGCGCCGCATTCTGGCGCGTGGCTTCGTCGATCTGCGCGATGGCGCCATTGACCTGCTCAATGCCGGCGTTCTGCTCGACCGTTGCATGGCTGATCTCGGCCATGATATCGGTCACGCGTTTGACGCCCGTGACGATTTCGCCCATGGTTTCGCCAGCGCGGTCGACCAGTACGGCGCCCGCGTCCACACGTTCGACCGAGCTGCCGATCAGCACCTTGATTTCCTTCGCCGCTGCAGCCGAGCGCTGCGCCAGATTGCCCACCTCGGTGGCGACCACGGCAAAGCCACGGCCCTGCTCGCCCGCGCGCGCCGCTTCGACGGCCGCATTGAGCGCCAGGATATTCGTCTGGAACGCGATGCCATCGATGACGCCGATGATGTCCACGATCTTTTTCGACGATTCATTGATCGACGCCATCGTGTCGACCACTTGCGCGACAACCTCGCCGCCGCGCAGCGCCACAGCCGATGCCGACTCGGCAAGACTGTTGGCCTGACGTGCATTCTCGGCGTTCTGGCGCACGATGCCAGTCAGTTGGGTGACCGACGTGGCAGTGGCGTGCAGCGTGCCGGTCTGGCGTTCGGTACGGCTGGACAGGTCGCGGTTGCCGTCGGCGATTTCGGTGGACACGGCGCTGATGGCCAGCGTGCCGTTGCGCACTTGCGAGACGATGCGTACCAGGCTGTCACGCATGCCCTGCATCGCAAACAGCAGGCTCGTGTTGTCGCCCGGACGGGTGACGATTGCCACGCCCAGGTCACCACCGGCGATCGCCGAGGCGATCGACGCCGCGTAATCCGGCTGGCCGCCCAGTTGGCGCAGCAGGCCACGGGCCGTGTACCAGGCCGCCAGCGAACCGGCGGCAATCGCGCCCAGGCACAGCAGCGCCATCCAGCCGACGAAGCCCTTGGCCATCGCGCGTGCATCGGCAGCCGCTTCGTTATTCAGTTTTTCTTCCAGGTCGATCAGGCGGTTGATGCTGGCGAGCCAACCGGTAAATGCCGGTGCGGCCGATTGCGACAGCAGCGCGGCGGCCTCGGGGCCCTGGCCGGCGGCGTGCAGCGCGACCACACGCTCGATCAGCGGCTTGGTGAGGTTTTCCTGCGCCTTGATGGCGGCCAGCGCGTCCTTCTCTTCGGGGAGCATGTCGGTGCGCTCGGCGAACAGGGCGTCCAGCGGGCCGGCCGAACGCGCGTAGTTGTCGTCCAGCGTCTTGATCAGCGCGATGGGCGTCGCAGCGCCGGCCGGGTCGGCCGCCAGCACCACATCGCGCAAGGCGATCGCGCGGTCGTGCACGCTGCCGCGGAAATTGATCGCGTAGCGCTGTTTGACGCTGTTCACATCGTTGATGTAATTCAGGACGTTTTCGATGCGCCCCACGCGGCTCGCGCCCAGCGCAACCAGGACAATCATCAGCAAAAAGACGACGCCATAGCCGAAAGCCAGCCGGGCGCCGATCGTGAGGTTCTTGTTTTTCATGGGAGGGGTCGAGATCAGTGGGTCGCAAAGAAAACTGTCTGTTTTCTTTCAGCGAGCGCAAATATATCACCCGATATTGCCCATTGGAATCAAATATGAATCGTGTGCACCATTACGCAACACTTGCCCGTGGTCGGTCGTGACAACCACGGGTCGTCACGTCTCAGCGCACGGTGGCCAGTGCCGCGCCCTGCTCCCAGCCACCACCCAGGGCACGTGCCACCGCCACCGTTGCCAGCAGGCGCTGGGTGCGGATCTGCGCCGCAGCGCGATCGGCAGCCAGCGTGCTGCGCTGGGCGTCGGTCACGTCCAGGTAGGTCGAGACGCCGCGGTCGTAGCGCGCCTGCGCCACCAGCAGCGCGCGCGCCGCCGCCTGTTGCGATTGCGCCTGCACATCGCCCTGCTTCTGGCGCTGCTCGACGTCCGACAGCGCATCTTCCACTTCGCGCAGCGCCGTCAGCAGGCGCGTGTCGTGGTTCGCGCGCGCCTCGTTGTAGCGCGCCTGCGCCAGCGCCAGGTTGGCGCGGTTGCGGCCACCGTCGAAGATCGGCAGCGACAGCGCCAGCGGCCCGGCCGAGAACTGGCGCGCACCGCCGCTGGTCAGGTCGTTCAGGCTTTGCGACGCATAGCCGAAATTCCCGGTCAGCGACAGCGCCGGATAAAACGCGCCTTCGGCCACGCCGATCTGCGCATTGGCCGCCTTCAGCTGGGCCACGCTGGCCGCCAGGTCAGGGCGCTGGCCCACGAGGCTGGCCGGCAGGCCCACCGGAATCGATGGCGGCTGCGGCAATGCGCCCGCCGCCGTCTCGGGCAGCAGCGGCGCCGTGGGCGACGCGCCCACCAGGGTGGCCAGCGCGTGTTCGACCAGGTTGCGCTGACGCTGGACTTCGTGCAGGTCGGCTTCGGCGTTGGCACGCTCGATGCGGGTGCGCGACACATCAAGCTCGTTCGACAGGCCGGCATTGAAGCGCGCTTCGATCAGATCCTGCGACTCGCGACGCGTGGCCAGCGCGTCGCGCAGGATCGCCAGCTCGGCGTCCAGCCCGCGCAACTGCCAGTAGTTCGACGCCACCTGGCCCGAGAGCATCAGCAGCACGCCGTCACGGTCGATCTGCGCGGCCAGTGCCTGCGCGTCGCTCGCTTCGACGATGCGGCGCACGCGGCCCCACAGGTCGAGTTCATACGAGAACGATGCAGCCACGCTGTAGTTGTTGCCTTCGATCGAACGGCCACCGAGGGCCAGGCCCTGCGACGTTTCGCTCGACGTGCGGGCATTCGACACGCCCGCGCCCAACGATACCGACGGCAGCTGCCCGGCGCGTACGACGCCCAGTTGCGCCTGTGCCTGCAACAGGCGTTGGGCTGCCGCTTCGACGCCCGGGTTGTCGCGCAAGGCGCGGGTCTCCAGCGTATCGAGCGTCGCGTCGCCAAATACCTGCCACCAGGTGGCCGGCAGGCGCGCGCCGTTCGTGCTGGCGTCGACGTGGCGGAATGCTGCATCGGCGGGCGCCGGCGGCGCCTTGAAATCCGGGCCCAGCGTGGTGCAGCCGGCGAACAGGGTGCTGATGGCGATCGCAAGGACGCCGTTAAGTACAGGCTTGAACATGGTTTGTCTTTTCAATTGAATGCGGGTTCAGTGGCCACCGCCGCCACCGCCGGGCGACTTGACCTTGTCGGCCATCCAGATCGCCGCGATGCAGCCGAGCAGGATCATGCCGATGATCCAGAAGCCGTCGTTGTAGGCCATCACATACGATTCACGCCGCACGATGCGGTCGACCACGCCCAGCGCCTGGTTGGCCGCAGCCGCCGGGTCGATGCCCTTGGCGATGAAGGCCTGGGTCAGCATGTCGAGCCGCTCCTGCGTGGCCGGCGCATAGGTCGAGACGGCCTCGCCCAGGCGCGCCGAGTGAAAGTGTTCGCGGTTGGTCAGCGTGGTGGCCAGCAGCGCGATGCCGACCGAGCCACCGAGATTGCGCGTCATGTTGAACAGGCTCGAGGCCGAGCCCATTTCGCGCGGCGGCAGGCCGGACATGGCGAAGTTCGACAGCGTCAGCATCACGAACGGCTGGCCGATGGCGCGCACGACCTGCGTCCACATCAGCTGGTCGTAGCCGGTGGTCGCATCCATGTACGAATTCATGATGCACGAGATGCCAAACATGAAGAGGCCAAAGCTGCACAGGATGCGGTTGTCCACTTTCGAGGACAGCTTGGCCGCGAACGGCATCACCAGCAGTTGCGGCAGGCCGACCCAGGCGATCACTTCACCGATCTGCATCGGCGTGTAGCCGGCGATCTGACCCAGGTACAGCGGCAGCAGGTAGGCCGAGCCATACAGGCCCATGCCGATCACCGCCGACAGCGTGGTCGCCACCAGGAAGTTGCGCTGGCCGTACAGCGCCAGGTTCACGAACGGATCGGGGCGCGTAAAACTGAGCGCAATCCAGCCCAGGATACCCGTCAGCGAGAGCGCGGCGAAGGTCACGATGAAGCTCGAATCGAACCAGTCCTTCGAATTGCCTTCTTCGAGGAAGATCGTCAGGCAGGCCAGGCCCATGGCCATCAGCCCGATGCCGAGCCAGTCGGCCTTGATCAGCGTGCGGACGTTGGACTTCTCGGCATCCATCCCCCACATCATGCCGGCGATGAGCAGCACGCCCGGCACCCAGTTGATGTAGAAGACCGACGGCCAGCCATACAGCTCGGTCAGATACCCGCCCAGCGTCGGGCCCATGGCCGGCGCAAGCGTTGCGGTCAGGCCGAAGATGGCCATGCCGGTGGCGCGCTTGGAGGGCGGCAAGCGCGTCATCACGAGCATCATCGCCATCGGGATCAGTGCGCCGCCGGTGAAACCCTGCAGCATGCGAAACACGATCATGCTATCCAGGCTCCAGGCCGCGCCACACAGCGTCGAGAACACGAGGAACAGTGCAGTGGTGCCCATCATGTAGTTGCGCAACCCGAAGGCGCGCGTGAACAGCGCCGTCATCGGGATCACGACGATCTCGGCGCACAGGTAGGCGGTGGAGATCCACGAGCCTTCTTCCTGCGTGGCCGACAGCGTCCCGAGGATATCGCGCAGCGACGAATTGGTGATCTGGATGTCGAGCACCGCCATGAAGGCGCCCAGCATGCCGGCGGCGATCGCGACCCAGGTGCGCAGGTCCACCGCAGCGCCATTCGCGGGTGCGCCCGGCATGCTGCTACCCATCGCGCCCGACGGGGCTGATTTGCTCAAGCTGGTCATGGTGTGCTTAGCGCGCGGCTGCGGTCTGCGTCGGTTTCACGTCCTGGTTCAGCCTGACCTCGGCCACCACCGACATGCCCGGCACCAGGCGGCCCGCGTACTTCTTGACGTCCTGCGGATCGAGCGTGATCTTGACCGGCACGCGCTGGACGATCTTGGTGAAGTTACCGGTCGCGTTATCGGCCGGCAGCAGCGCGAACTGGTTGCCCGACGCCGGCGAGAAGCTGTCCACGCGGCCAACCAGGTGATGGTCGGGCAGCGCATCGACTTCCAGGCTCACGGCCTGGCCCGGCGCAAGGCCGCCCAGCTGCGTTTCCTTGAAGTTGGCGACGACCCAGACGTTGTCTTCGACCACGGCCAGCATGGCCTGCCCCGGCTGCACGCGCGCGCCGACTTCGACGCTGCGCCGGCCGATGCGGCCCGCCACCGGCGCCACGATGCTGTTATAGGCCAGTTGCTGGCGCGCGTCCTTCAGCTGCGCCTGCAGCACCTTGATTTCGGCCTTGAGCACGTCGCGGCCCGCTTCGGCGGCGCCGATCTGTGCCTGCGCTGCGGCGGCATTGTCGCGGCGCGCGGCCACATCGGCCACGGCGCCGGCACGCGCTGCACTCGACGCATCGACTTCGGATTTCGACACGGCTTTCATCGTGTCGTTATATAGCTGGCCGAAACGCTCGGCGTCCTGGCGGGCGCGCAGCAACTGGGCTTCGGCCTGACGCACCTGAGCGCCGGCGGCGCCGGCCTGGGCGCGCACCTGCAGCAGCTGGGCGTCGGACTGCTTGACCTGCTGCTCCATGCTGGCGATCTGCGCCTGGATCTGCTCGACGCGCACGGACTGGTCAGCCGGATCGAGCAGCGCCAGCACGTCGCCTGCCTTGACCATCTGATTGTCTTCGACCAGCACTTTTGTCACCACACCTGCCACGCGCGACGAGACCTGGTGCATGCGCCCGGTCACGTAGGCGTTTTCGGTTTCCACGAAATGGCTGCTGCGATACCACATGCGCCCGCCGGCGCCGATGGCCAGCAGGGCAATCACGCCGACCACGATCAGCACGCGCTTGTTGGGCGGCTTCTTGCCGGCGGGGGCGCCCGCCTTCGGTTGCGCTGCACTCGCCTGCCCTGCCGTGATGTCGTTCTCTGCCATGGTGCTGCTCCGAAATGAAATGAAATGGATTCGTCGCATTATTCGCCATCAATACAACGAAGTCAAGAAATGAAACGGTTGCATTTCATTTTATTTTGCTCTAGAGTCCAGCGTATGAACACAGCACCGACCTGCACCAAATCCGCCGGGCGTCCCAAGGCAGCCGATATCGAAACACGGAATCAGAAACTGATCGAGGCCGCCGGCCGCCTGTTCCGGAAAAACGGCTACACGCGCACCAGCCTGGAATCGATCGCGCGCGAAGCGCGGGTTGCCGTGCGCACCATCTATGTGAAGTTCGGCGGCAAGGCCGGCTTGCTCAAGGCCGTGCTCGCCTCGCGGCGCGAGCGCCTGTTTGCCAAGCGCAATATGGAGCTCGATCCACGTCCGCTGCGCACGATCCTCGATGAATTCGCGCGCGATTTCTACGCCCTGCTGGTGGAGCCCGATGCCCTTGCACTGCAGCGCGTGGTGATCGCCGAGGCAGGCACCAATCCCGAACTGGCGGAAGCGTTTTATGAAGGCGGACCGCGCATGACGCGCGAGATGCTGGCGCGCTTTTTCGCGCGCCCCGATATACGCCTGCAGCTACGCGACGACGTGCCGTCATCCATCATCCTGACGCACCTGATCGGCTGCATCAACGGCGACCCGGTCGGGCGCTTTCTGTTCCCTGATGCCGAACCGTCGGGCGAGGAAGCGCGGCGCCAGCTGGCAGCGCGCATGGAACTGTTTTATAGCAGCGTGCTCAAACCTGGCTGAACTTTCAGCATATAGCCTGGTGGAAAGTTCGGTGTGCCATCGTACCGACTATTACCAATAAACTGTGTCATTATGTAAATGTTCACAACAGGTGTCGTGAATTCAAATAAGAGCGGTGTGACCGCGAGGAGGAAACATGAGCAAGTCGTCCAGATATGAATGGCGTGATCAGGCAGCTGCCCTGCAAGAGCGTATGAAGAGTTTTATCGAAAATCCGGGTGATGACCAGCTGGAAGCGGTCATCGCTGACATGCGTACCTACGCAGCAGCCGCCAAGAATGGCGCAATCGATATTCCGGAGCGTTTCGTCAGCTTCGCCTGAAGCCTGCGATACATCTCCATCCATGCCGCCCGGTGCAAACCTGGCGGCATTTTTTTTGTGCGCCGCCGTCAAACGGCCGACAGCGGAACTGGCCGGCCCTGCTCTTCGACCTCGTGCACGCGGGTCAGGAAGTGCATCTTGTGTGGCGCGCGGTGACGTTCGTGGAGTACACGCGTGACCACCTCGACGCGGCGCGGTCGCAGGGCAAGCTGGCATGGATCGGCTACGCCGCCACCGCCCGGTATGGCATCGGCCAGTTGCTGCGCCAACGGCTGGGCCACGGTGCCGGTGATGACGGTGGCTGCGCCATGAAGCACCGTGTGGAGTTCGAATGCGTGCGATTGCGGCAGCACGTATACGGTGCCGATGTATTCATTGCTGTACTCGTCCATATGCCCTCCGGCATGTTGCGAGAAAGGCGGCGACGCTGCTACCGCCACATCAATACATCTTAGACCTTTGGCGGCGTGCTGCAAGCGGCGCGCATGCTGCGCACGCCCAAAAAAAACCGGGACCATCACGGTCCCGGTTTCGCTTGCCACGTTGCCGGTCAGCGCTTGCGCGGTGGCGGCAAATCGGTGCAGACACCTTCATACGCCTCGGCTGCCATGCCGATCGACTCGCCCAGCGTTGGGTGCGGGTGGATCGTCTTGCCGATATCCACGCCATCGGCGCCCATCTCGATCGCCAGCGCGATCTCGCCGATCATGTCGCCGGCGTGCGTGCCGACGATCGTGCCGCCGATGATGCGGTGCGTTTCAGCGTCGAACAGCAGCTTGGTGAAGCCCTCGTCGCGGCCATTGGCCACGGCGCGCCCGCTGGCGTTCCACGGGAAGTGACCCTTCTCGACCTTGATGCCCTGCTGCTTGGCTTCGTCTTCGGTCAGGCCCACCCATGCCACTTCGGGATCGGTGTACGCTACCGATGGAATGACCTTAGCGTCGAAGTGCGTCTTCTTCTCGAAGGCCGCCTCGGCCGCCACGTGCGCTTCGTGCACCGCCTTGTGCGCCAGCATCGGCTGGCCCACCAGGTCGCCGATGGCGAAGATGTGCGGCACGTTGGTGCGCATCTGGCTGTCCACGGCGATGAAGCCGCGATCGCTCACCAATACGCCGGCCTTGTCGGCAGCAACCTTCTTGCCGTTCGGGCTGCGGCCCACGGCCACCAGGACCAGGTCGTACAGCTGCGGTTCCGGTGCAGCTGTACCCGCTTCGGCTGATTCGAACGTGACCTTGATCCCTTCCGGCAGCGCTTCCACGCCAACGGTCTTCGTCTTGAGCATGATATTGTCGAAGCGGTGCGCGTTGTACTTCTGCCAGACCTTGACGGCCTCGCGGTCCGCGCCCTGCATCAGGCCATCCATCATCTCGACCACGTCGATGCGCGCACCCAACGTCGAATACACGGTCGCCATTTCCAGGCCGATGATGCCGCCACCGATGACGAGCATCTTCTTCGGCACCTGGCGCAATTCCAGCGCGCCCGTCGAATCGACGATGCGCGGGTCTTCCGGCACGAACGGCAGCTTGACCACCGACGAACCGGCTGCGATCACGGCCTTCTTGAAAGCGATGACCTTCTTGCCGCCATCGGCTGCCGTGACTTCGATGTGGTTCGGGCTCAGGAATGCGCCCACGCCCTGCACCGTGTTTACCTTGCGCGCCTTGGCCATGAAGGCCAGGCCGCCGGTCATCTTCTTGATCACGCCATCCTTGTAGCCGCGCAGCTTGTCGATGTCGACTTCTGGCTTGGCAAACGCCACGCCCAGGTCGGCCATGTGCGCCGTTTCATCCATGACGGAGGCCACGTGCAGCAGCGCCTTCGACGGGATGCAGCCCACGTTCAGGCACACGCCGCCCAGCGTTGCGTACTTTTCGACCAGCACGGTGTTCATGCCCAGGTCGGCCGCGCGGAACGCAGCGGAGTAGCCGCCGGGACCGGCGCCCAGCACCATCATGTCGCACTCGATGTCGACCTGGCCGCTGTAGCTCGATGCGGCCGGCGCCGGCGCTGCGCCCAACTGGGCTGCCGGCGCCGGATGGGCCGGTGCGTACGAATCCGTTGGGCCCGTGGCCGCCGTTGGTGCGACGGCTTGCGCGCCGATCTGCGCGGCCGGCTTGGCATCGGCTGGCTTGGACTCGGCCGGCTTGGCCTCGGCTGGCTTGGCTTCGGCGGCAGGGCTGGCTGCGCCCTCTTCCACCGTCAGCAGCAGCGTGCCTTCGTTGATCTTGTCGCCGACCTTGACCGTGATCGACTGGACCACGCCCGCGTGCGTCGACGGGATTTCCATGCTGGCCTTGTCCGATTCAACGGTGACCAGCGACTGGTCGACCTTGATCGTGTCGCCGGCCTTGACCATCAACTCGATGACTTCGACGTCCTTGAAGTCACCGATATTCGGGACTTTCACTTCAACAGTGCTCATCAGTGCGCTCCAATCACAGAAGGGTCTTGCGCAGGTCCGCCAGCACTTCGCCCAGGTAGGCGGAGAAGCGCGCGGCGCCGGCGCCGTCGATCACGCGGTGATCGTACGACAGCGACATCGGCAGCATCAGGCGCGGCTGGAAGGTCGAACCGTCCCACACAGGCTTCATCGCCGACTTGGACAGGCCCAGAATCGCCAGTTCAGGTGCGTTGATGATCGGGGTGAACGCAGTACCACCAATACCGCCCAGCGACGAGATGGTGAACGTTGCGCCCTGCATCGCGGTTGGCGGCAGCTTGCCGTCGCGCGCCTGGGCCGACAGTTCGCCCATTTCAGTAGCGATCTGCGAGATGGTCTTCTTGTCCGCATCTTTCACGACAGGGACCACGAGGCCGTTCGGCGTGTCGGCCGCGAAGCCGATGTTGTAGTACTGCTTGGTGATCAGGGCTGCGCCATCGCCCGACAGCGACGCGTTAAATTGCGGGAATTTTTTCAGCGCGGCGACGCTCGCCTTGATGACGAAGGCCAGCATGGTCAGCTTGACCGCCGACTTCTGCTTGGCCAGCGACACGTTGGTATCGACGCGGAACTGCTCCAGGTCGGTCACGTCGGCTTCGTCGAAGTGCGTCACGTGCGGGATCATGACCCAGTTGCGATGCAGGTTCGGACCCGAGATCTTCTTGATGCGCGACAGCGGCACCGTTTCGGTCGGACCCAACTTGGAGAAGTCCAGCGATGGCCAGGCCAGCAGATCCAGACCGACGCCACTGCCGCCGGCTTTTGCCGGTGCTGCAGCAGGTGGCGCTGCCATCACGCCCTTGACGAAGTTCTGCACGTCCTGCTGGGTGATGCGGCCTTTCGGACCGCTGCCCGGCACACGGCCCAGGTCCACGCCCAGTTCGCGCGCGAACTTGCGGATCGATGGCGAAGCGTGGGCTTTCGAACCGGTCACGCCTGGTGCGGCTGGTGCTGGTGCGGCGGCTGGTGCAGGTGCTGCGGCTGGTGCCGGCGCAGGTGCAGCAGCAGCAGGTACCGGTGCAGCAGCGGCTGGCGCAGGCGCGGCTGCAGGTGCGGCAGCCGGTGCGCCGCCAGTCGCTTCCACGACCAGCACGAGCGAATCCTTGGCCACCTTGTCGCCAACCTTGACCTTGATTTCCTTGACCACGCCGGCATGGCTCGACGGGATCTCCATGCTGGCCTTGTCCGATTCGACGGTCAGCAGCGACTGGTCGACCTTGATCGTGTCGCCCACCTTGACCATCAGTTCGATGACTTCGACTTCTTTGAAATCGCCGATGTCCGGTACGGTCACGTCGACCAGGCCGCCGGATGCAGCGGGTGCAGCAGCTGGCACTTCGGCAGCCGCCGGCGCAGGGGCAGCCGGTGCAGCAGCAGGTGCAGCTTCGGCAGCCGGAGCGGCAGCAGGTGCGTCAGCCGCGCCGCCCGCTTCTTCGAGCAGCAGCACGAGCGAACCTTCGGCAACCTTGTCGCCGACATTAATCTTGATTTCCTTGACCACGCCGGCATGGCTCGACGGGATCTCCATGCTGGCCTTGTCCGACTCGACGGTCACCAGGGACTGGTCCACCTTGATGGTGTCGCCCGGCTTGACCATCAGCTCGATCACTTCCACTTCCTTGAAGTCGCCGATATCAGGGACTTTGACTTCCACAATGCTCATAGTGTTAGCTCCGTTATTTTTTGAGTTAGCGTCCGAGCCGTCGTTCCAGCGAAGGCTGGAACCCAAGTTTGCCTGCATCCAGGCGAGCGCGAATGAATCGGCTGTACAAAGGACTTGGGTTCCCGCCTGCGCGGGAACGACGGTTCATGAGCATTACTGGGTCACCGGATTCGGCTTGTTCTGGTCGATGCCGTACTTGGCGATCGCCTGCGACACGATGGCGCGGTCGATCTTGCCTTCGTCGGCCAGTGCGCGCAGCGAAGCCACCGTGATGTAGTAGCGGTTCACTTCGAAGAACTCGCGCAGCTTGACGCGCGAATCCGAGCGGCCAAAGCCGTCCGTGCCCAGCACTTTATAGGTGCGGTCCTTCGGCATGAAGCCGCGGATCTGCTCGGCGAACATGCGCATATAGTCGGTCGTCGCGACGATCGGGCCGCTGGTAGCGCCCAGCATCTCGGTCACGTACGGCACGCGCTGTGGCAGTTCGGGGTTGACCATGTTCCAGCGTTCGCAATCGTTGCCGTCACGTGCCAGCAGGGTCAGCGACGGTGCCGACCACACGTCTGCATCGACGTTCCAGTCGTTCTTGAGCAGTTCTGCTGCAAACATCGACTCGCGCAGGATGGTGCCGCAACCGATCAGCTGGACGCGTTGTGCATTGTCCTTGCCGCCTTCTTGCAGCAGGTACAGGCCCTTGAGAATGCCCTCTTCCTGACCAGGCTTCAGGCCCGGCTGCGGGTAGTTCTCGTTCATGATGGTGATGTAGTAGAACACGTCTTCCTGTTCTTCCACCATGCGGCGCAGACCGTCCTGAATGATGACCGCGACTTCGTGACCGAAGGTCGGATCGTACGGCAGGCAGTTCGGCACGGTTGCGGCGATGATGTGGCTATGGCCGTCTTCGTGCTGCAGGCCTTCGCCGTTGAGCGTCGTGCGGCCGGCGGTGCCGCCCATCAGGAAGCCGCGGGCACGGATGTCGCCCGCCAGCCAGACCAGGTCGCCCACGCGCTGCATGCCGAACATCGAGTAGAACGTGTAGAACGGGATCATCGTGCGGTTGTTCGACGAGTACGACGTCGCTGCAGCGATCCACGAGCTCATGCCGCCCGCTTCGTTGATACCCTCTTGCAGGATCTGGCCTGCCTTGTCTTCGCGGTAGTACATCACCTGGTCGCGGTCGACCGGCTCGTACAACTGGCCCTGCTGGTTGAAGATGCCGATCTGACGGAACAGGCCTTCCATGCCGAAGGTACGCGATTCGTCGACCAGGATCGGCACGATACGCTGGCCGATGCTTTCGTCCTTCAACAGGCTCGTAATCACGCGCACATACGCCTGGGTCGACGAAATTTCGCGGCCTTCAGGAGTTGGCTCGAGCACGCCCTTGAACGACGCCAGTGCCGGCACCGTCAGCTTTTCGTCCGACTTTTCACGGCGCTGTGGCAGGTAGCCGCCCAGCGCTTTGCGGCGCTCGTGCAGGTACACCATTTCGGGCGCATCGTCGGCCGGCTTGAAGAACGGGATGTCGGCCAGCTGGTCGTCGGGAATCGCGATATTGAAGCGGTCGCGCATGTCGCGGATCGCCTGGTCGTCGAGCTTCTTGGTCTGGTGCGCGGTGTTGCGCGCCTCGCCCGACTTGCCCATGCCGAAGCCCTTGACGGTCTTCACCAAGAGGACGGTTGGCGTGCCCTTGTTTTCCTGCGCGTTCTTGAATGCGGCGTAGATCTTGTGCGGATCGTGGCCGCCGCGGGTCAGACGCCAGATGTCGTCGTCGCTCATCTTCGACACCATCTCGAGCAGCGCCGGATCCTTGCCGAAGAAGTGCTTGCGCACGTAGGCGCCGTCCTTGGCCTTGTAGTTCTGGTATTCGCCGTCGACCGATTCCATCATCACGCGCTGCAGGATGCCGTCCTTGTCCTGGGCCAGCAGCGGATCCCACTGCGAGCCCCATATGACCTTGACGACATTCCAGCCGGCGCCGCGGAAGTCGGCTTCGAGTTCCTGGATGATCTTGCCGTTGCCGCGCACCGGACCGTCCAGGCGCTGCAGGTTGCAGTTGACGACCATGACCAGGTTGTCGAGCTGCTCGCGTGCGGCCATGCCGATCGCGCCCATCGATTCCGGCTCGTCCATCTCGCCGTCGCCGCAGAAGACCCAGACCTTGCGGTTGTCGGTCTTGGCGATGCCGCGTGCGTGCAGGTACTTCAGGAAGCGCGCCTGATAGATCGCCATCAGTGGGCCAAGGCCCATCGACACGGTCGGGAACTGCCAGAAGTCCGGCATCAGTTTCGGGTGCGGGTACGACGACAGGCCCTTGCCGTCGACTTCACGGCGGAAGTTGAGCAGCTGTTCTTCGGTCAGGCGGCCTTCGAGGAAGGCGCGTGCGTAGATGCCTGGGGACGAGTGGCCCTGGATGTACAGCAGGTCGCCGCCGTGGTCTTCGGTCGGGGCGTGCCAGAAGTGGTTGAAGCCCGTGCCCAGCATATTGGCGAGCGAAGCGAACGACGAGATGTGGCCACCGAGGTCGCCGTCAGCGCGGTTGGCCTTGACCACCATCGCCATCGCGTTCCAGCGCATCCACGAGCGCAGGCGCTCTTCGTATTCGAGGTTGCCGGGCGAGTTCTGGTTCAGGTGCGCGGGAATCGTGTTGACGTACGCGGTATTGCTCGAGAACGGGACGTGCGCGCCGCGACGGCGCGCCAGGTCCACCAGGCGCTCCATCAGGTAATGGGCGCGTTCCGTTCCTTCATGTTCGATCACCGCCTCCAGCGCATCGAGCCATTCCTTGGTCTCGATTGCATCCGGATCGTTGGCGGTTTGCGAGGTCAACTGGTCGAGTTGAGCTGCCATGTCATGCGTCTCCTAGTGTGGTACGCCCCATCCGATCCCTGCGCAGGCTGGCGGCGGTTGATGAAATTCGAACTATCTTTTAGCTAAACCATCAGATTCTAACAGTGGACTTCCCCATTTTCAAACTATGATATTCGATTTCATAATGTGAAAACCTATGCTGCGACTGCACAATTTGTATAGGGAAATGTTGAACTTCCTGCCACCAATCATCGTATACCGAAGCGTCTGAAACACGGCAGAAAAGGGTATTTTCAGCTATCCGGAACGGGCGACAGCGAACGGCAACCCAGGCGCGGGCCGTATAATTCTGTTTTTGCCCAGGACGAGCCTCCCACCATGCCAGCCCAACACATCGACGGAATCCTTCTTTCCCAACAACTGCGCACCGACATCGCCGCGCGCACTGCCAAGCTCACCGCAGCCGGCAAGCAGCCCGGCCTGGCCGTGATCCTGGTCGGGGAAGATCCCGCCAGCCAGGTCTATGTGCGCAACAAGGTCAAGGCCTGCGGTGACGTCGGTTTCCACTCGGTGCTCGAAAAATACGACGCCGACCTGAGCGAAGCTGCCCTCCTTGATCGCATTGCAGCATTGAACACCGATCCGGCCATCCACGGCATCCTCGTGCAAATGCCGCTGCCGAAGCACATCGACCCCAATAAAGTCATCGAAGCGATTTCGACGGCCAAGGACGTCGACGGCTACTCGGTGCTGTCGGCCGGTGAACTGATGACGGGCCTGGAAGGCTTCCGTCCATGCACCCCGTACGGCTGCATGAAGCTGATCGAAACCACGGGTGTCGACCTGCGCGGCAAGCACGCTGTGGTCATTGGCCGCAGCAACACCGTCGGTAAACCAATGGCCATGCTGCTCTTGCAAGCCAATGCCACCGTGACCATATGTCATAGCGCGACCGCGGATCTGGGCTACCACACCCGCCAGGCCGATGTCGTGGTGGCCGCCGTCGGCCGCCGCAATACCCTGACCGCCGATATGGTCAAGCCGGGCGCGATCGTGATCGACGTGGGCATGAACCGCGACGACGCGGGCAAGCTGTGCGGCGACGTCGATTTTGCCGGCGTGCGTGAAGTGGCTGGCCACATCACCCCGGTACCGGGCGGTGTGGGCCCCATGACGATCACGATGCTGCTGCAAAACACGGTGGAATCAGCGGAACGCGAACTGAAGAATCAACGCTAACGAATCTGGAAGGACTATTGATGACGAACGAAACGAGCAATCCCCTCCTCGACTTTTCCGACTTGCCGCGCTTTGACGCGATCAAGCCCGAACACGTCACGTCCGCCATCGACAGTCTGATCGCCGAGGCGAACGCCGTCGTGGCGCAGCTCGAGGCGCCGCT
Organism: Massilia aurea; assembly: GCF_024753205.1. GTDB lineage: Bacteria > Pseudomonadota > Gammaproteobacteria > Burkholderiales > Burkholderiaceae_D > Telluria > Telluria aurea. Next base: position 449,736 of record NZ_JANUGZ010000002.1, read on the forward strand.
GGATGAGGTTACCTGGGCCACGCTGGCCCCGCTCGACGAGGTCAGCGAACGCCTGGGCCGCGCCTGGGGCGTGGTCGGCCACCTGAACCACGTGGTCGACACGCCCGAGCTGCGCGCCACCTACAACGAGAACCAGCCGAAGGTCGTCGAGTTCTCCACCGCGCTGAGCCAGAACGAGGCGCTGTTTACCAAGTACAAGCAGTTGCGCGAAAGCGCCGGTTTCGAGGCGCTGAGCGACACCCGCAAGCGCATCGTCGAAAACGCGCTGCGCGACTTCCGCCTGGGCGGCGCCGAGCTGGCCGCCGACAAGAAAGAACGTTTCGCCGAGATTCAGGAACAGCAGTCGCAACTGTCGACGCGCTTTTCGGAAAACGTGCTCGACGCCACCAACGACTACAAGCTCGTGGTCGACAGCGAAGCCGAACTGGCCGGCCTGCCGGACGACGTGAAGGCCGCTGCGAAAGCCGCTGCCGAACGCGATGGCAAGACCGGCTGGCTGTTCACGCTGCACTTCCCGTCGTACTTCCCGATCCTGCAGTTCAGTACCAACCGCGCGCTGCGCGAAACGATCTACCGCGCCACCGCGACCAAGGCGTCCGACGCCGGCATCATGTTTACCGATGTCGCGAAGTGGGACAACTCGTCGAACATCGTCAAGTTGCTGCAACTGCGCAATGAAGAGGCGAAGATGCTCGACTACGGCAGCTTTGCCGATGTCTCGCTGGTGGCCAAGATGGCGCAAAGCCCGCAGCACGTGATCGAATTCCTCGAAGACCTGGCGCGCCGCGCCCGCCCGTATGCCGAGAAAGACCTGGCCGAGCTGCGCGCGTTTGCGCGCGACGAGCTGGCAATCGACGACCTGCAATCGTGGGACGTGGCCTTCGCCTCCGAAAAGCTGCGCGAGCAGCGTTACGCGTTCTCGGCCCAGGAAGTGAAGGAATACTTCCCCGAGCCGAAAGTGGTCGCCGGTTTGTTCGGCGTGATCCAGGAGCTGTTCGGCGTGACCGTGCGCCCGGACGACGCGCCAACCTGGCACCCGGACGTGCGCTTCTTCCGCATCGAGCGTGACGGTCAGCTGGTCGGCCAGTTCTATCTGGACCTTTATGCGCGCGCCGGCAAGGCGCAGGGCGCGTGGATGAACGATGCGCGCGGCCGCCGCCTGCTCCACGGCGGCACCGTGCAAACGCCAGTGGCATACCTGGTCTGCAATTTCACGCCGCCGGCAATGAAAGATGGCGTGCTGCAGCCGTCGCTGTTCACGCACGACGAAGTAACCACACTGTTCCACGAATTCGGCCACGGCCTGCACCATATGCTGACCGAAGTCGAAGAACTGTCGGTGTCGGGCATCTCGGGCGTTGAATGGGATGCGGTGGAACTGCCATCGCAGTTCATGGAAAACTTCTGCTGGGAGTGGGACAAGCTGCAGCAGATGACGGCGCATGTCAAAACCGGCGAGCCGCTGCCGCGCGCGCTGTTCGACAAGATAACGGCCGCAAAGAACTTCCAATCCGGGATGCAGACGCTGCGCCAGGTCGAGTTCTCGCTGATCGACATGCACCTGCACTACGATTTCGACGCGCACAATGGGCAAGTCCAGGCGCTGATCGATGACGTGCGCCGCAACTTCGCGGTCATCACGCCGCCGTCGTTCAACCGCTTCCTGCATTCGTTCAGCCACATCTTCGCGGGCGGCTACGCGGCCGGTTACTACAGCTACAAGTGGGCCGAGGTGCTATCGGCCGACGCTTATGCGGCATTCGAAGAAGCGGTCGAAGGTGGCGGCGCCGATCTGTTTGAAACGGGCCGGCGCTTCCAGCGCGAGATTCTGGCAGTGGGCGGTTCGCGCCCGGCGCTCGATTCATTCAAGGCCTTCCGCGGTCGCGAGCCCTCGATCGATGCCTTGCTGCGCCATAGCGGCATGAATGCCTGACCAATTGGATCGACCCTGTCGGGAGTGCAAGCGCACTCCCGATTTTCCATAAGCGCCCATGACCCGCATCGACTTTCATACCAATATCCCGGATAAGCTGGCCTATGCCTGCCGCCTTGCGCGCAAGGCATATGGCGCGCGCGCCAAAATCGTCGTGCTGGCCGATAGCCCCGAACAAGCCGACGCCTTGAATGCCGCCATGTGGACCGTGTCGGATACTGATTTCATTCCGCACGTGATGGCCGGCGACCCTCTGGCGGCGCAAACGCCGATCGTGATTACCGATAATGAAGACAGCGAACTGCCGCACCACGATATGCTCGTGAACCTGACGCGCCGCAGGCCGCGCAACTTCACGCAATTTGCGCGTGTGTTTGAAATTATCTCGATCGATGAAGAAGATGCCGCCGAAGGCCGCAAACGCTATATCGCGTATAAAAAAGAATCCTATCCGCTGACCCACTTCGTTGCAGGACAATCATGAGCCACGATCCCGCTTTCGATGCCAGTATTCCCGTGTTGACCGAAGTATTCGCGGAACCAACCGCGCCGGGCACGCCGCTGGCGCAGCCGGCACCGGTGGTCGAAGCAGAGACCCCGCCGCCGCCTGCGCCCGTGGTGGCCGCGCTTGAGGATGCGCCAGAAGCGCTGGAACGGCGCGCCGTCGATCATTGGAGCGGCGAGCAATGGAGCGTGATGGAGCGCCGCGTTACCGAGCGCATCCTGCAGCAATTGCAGGGCCGGATCGATTTCGTGCTCGAACAGCGCCTGCGCGACGGTATTGCCGAAGCCGTCGACAAAGCAATGACCAGTTTCTCGGCCGATATTCGTAACAGCCTCGGCGATACGCTGAACGATGTCGTGACACGCGCAGTTTCACAAGAAATTGCACACATCAGAATGCTGGAAAAATAAACCCGCACCACATGCCGTTCTGCCTTCCGTTTGATTCGAAATTAACCCCGCGCACGATTGTCATTCCAAATTGGCGATTCAATAGTAAAATCCCTGCGCGGCTCTTCGAAACGAATCGAATCACCTAATCAAGGAAGAAACAAAATGGCAAACATCAATCTGTCGGGTTATAACCTCGCCGAACTGAAAGGTCTTCAATTCGATATAGAAAAGGAGATCAAAAACCGCCAGCAGCAAGACGTCAAGAAAGCGCGTGAGCAAATTCTCGAGATCGCCCAGAATATGGGCATCTCGGTCGAGGAACTGCTGGCCAAGGGCGGCAGCACCAAAGCCAAGAAGGCGGGCGGCGGCGCGAAAGTCAATCCGCAATATCACAACCCGGCTGACAATACCCAGACCTGGACCGGCCGTGGCCGTCAACCAAAGTGGGTTGTCGACGCACTGGGCAAGGGCAAGTCGCTGGACGACCTGCGCATCTAAGCCTCGTAGTACCACGCAAGACCTGCACGCCGCCGTGACCTTCGTCCGGCGGCGTTCGCATTTCCGCCCGGCCCATCCATTCACGTGTTTCGGCTAAGATTGCAACTTCAGCAATCAGCCGGTCGTCGTCGTGAAACGCACTCCCCTCATCGCAGCACTCGCCGGCGCCGCCATCCTGGCCGTCGGCACCGTCTTCTGGTTCACTGACCGGGTCGAACCCCACAGCGGCGCCACCCCGGTACTGACCGCCCCGGTCGCCAAAACCCAGCCATTCTGGCCTGCCCGCGTGCACCTGCTGGCAGGCGACGGCCAGGACGGCGTGCTCGATGGCGCAGCACCCGCCAGCCGCTTCAGCGATCCCTACGGCGTGGCCATTGGCCCGCGCGGCGCAATCTATGTCGCCGACGGGGGCGAAGCCAACCGCATCCGCGTCGTCCGGCCCGATGGCGCGGTCTCGACGCTGGCCGGTGGCAAGGAAGGCTTTGTCGATGGCCTGGGTGCGGCCGCCGCGTTCAACACGCCGTCCGCCATCGCGCTCGACCACCTGGGCAATCTGTACGTAGCCGACACGGGCAACCATGCGATCCGCCGCATCGCGCCGGGTGGCGCCGTGACGACGCTGGCCGGCAACGGCAGTCCTGGCTATGTGGATGGCATCGGCCGCGCCGCCCAGTTCAACGGCCCGGTCGGGATCGCGGTGGATGACGCCGGCATCGTCTACGTGGCCGACACCTACAACGACCGCATCCGCCGCATCGCCCCGGATGGCACGGTGACCACGCTGGCCGGCACTGGCAAGCCGAACCTGTTCGACGGCCCTGGCACGGCCGCCGCCTTCGATACCCCGAGCGCGCTGGCCGTCGACCACGACGGCAACCTGTACATCGCCGACACCGGCAACAACGCGGTGCGCCGCCTGCGCCCCGACGGCACGGTCGACACGCTCGCGCTGCCGCCCGAGGCCGAGCGCCGGCCTGCGCTACGCCGTCCGGTGGGCCTGGCCGTCACACGCGACGGCTACCTGTACATCGTTGCCAGTGCCGGCGGACGCATCCTGCAGATGACGCCAACGGGTGAATTCCGCCCGCTGGAGGACACTGACCACCCGCTCGAGCCGAACGGTTTCGGCAGCGACGGCACCGTGCAGCTCAACGGCCCGCGCGGCATCGCGGTTGCGCGCGACGGCAGCCTGGTGGTGGCCGACGCCAACGCCCATCGCCTGCACCGCATCGCGCCGCCGCGCGCAGGCGAAGCCGCGCCCGTGCTGGCGTGCCCGCCGCTGCAACGGCGCACGGAACCGATGCCCTGGCCGCTTGGCCCGCAAGACACGGTCCATGAAGTCGTGGGCGTGATGGGCGAAGTGCGCGGCACGTATGGCGGCGACAGCCGCGACCATTTCCACGCGGGCCTGGACGTACGCGGCGACGTCGGCGCAACCGTGCTGGCGATCCTGCCGACCAAGGTGACCGATCCGTATGCCAATTGGGGATTCAACAACCTCGGCGAAGGCATGAGCGTGGGGCCGCTGTCGTACATTCACATGCGCGTGGGACGCGATCCCCAAGGCCGTGCGCTCGATCCGCGCTTCCAGATCCAGCGCGAAGAAACCGCCAATGGCAAACCCAATGGCAAGGCCGTGCGCGTGCGGGTGCCGCGCGGCACCCGCTTTGCCGTCGGCGACAAGCTCGGCACGCTCAATGCGCTGTCGCACGTGCACCTCGATTACTACCAGGGCGGATCGCTCGTCAATGCGCTCACACTGCCGTTCATCGGCTTCGTCGACACGGTGACGCCGACGATCTCGCGCATCGCGCTGTACGACACTGCCGGCAAACGCATCACGGCGAGCAAGGGCCAGCCCCTGCGCCTGGAGCGCACACTGGGCGAGCTGCAGATCGTCGTGAATGCCTATGACCAGGTGGACGGCAACCTGGCGCGGCGCAAGCTGGGCCTGTACAAGCTGGGCTACCAGGTGCTGCGCGCCGATGGCACGCCACTGCCCGGCTTCGAGCAGCCCGTCATCACGCAGGTCTACGACCGCCTGCCGCGCAATCCTGACGCCGTGAAAGCGGTGTATGCACCGACCAGCGGCATCACGGTCTACGGCAGCGCATCGACCCAGTTCGACTATGCGCTGAACAACCGCCTGCGCGATGGCAGGATCGAGACGGGCAGCTGGCGCATCGCCGACCTGGCGCCGGGCGAGTACCTGCTGCGCATCCACGCCGCTGACTATGCGGGCCAGGTGGCGCAGAACGGCCGCGACCTGGCGTTCGTGATCGAGTAGAGCGCCTGGCAGCGAGCCGCGCATGGCTGGTGGGCGTGCAGAAATTCGTGCAGGGCGTGGACGTGATTTACCGGATCGGCAAGTAGGCCAGCCTGCCTTGCCGTGCGCCATGTCACGCGCCTGTCATCGAGACGTGAACGGATGAGTGCTCAGGCGTATGATGGACTCATCCACTGTCCACGAGAGGCACCAGCATGAGCAAGCACCATAAAACGAAGCACCTGACGCCCGAGGTCGCGGCGGTCGCGACGCCCGATCTGACGCAGGCAATCACAATCACAGAGGCAACCGAGACGACCGAGGCGACCGAGGCAGCCGACGAACCGCAAACGGACCAGCCGCTGCCAGCAGAGCCGGCCCCCGACGTCAAAGAAGCGCCGATCGGCGCGGTCAAGGCCGAACCGGTCCACCTGCGCGGGCGCATGACGCTCGAAGACGCGTTCCAGGCCATTGGCCTCAATTGTGTGGCGCAGATCGAAGCGAACGTGCCGGGCGTGCTGAAACAGCATGTCGAGAGCCTGCACCAGATGCGCGTGGGCCTGCGCCGCCTGCGCGCGCTGCTGGCGATGTTCGAGGAACTGGCGCCGCCGCCGGTGCCGCTGCATGCAAGCATCGAGTGGCTGTCCGGCGAACTCGGTCCTGCGCGCGACTGGGATGTGCTGGCCGATTCCACCATCAAGCGCGTGCCGGGCATCGATGCGCACGCGCTGCGCCAGGCCGCGCACGACCGCGCCACGGGCCACCACGCGCAGATCCTGCACGTGCTGCGCGATGCGCGCTATACCGAATTGATGGCGCAACTGAAGGACTGGCTGGGCGAGCGCCGCTGGCAGCCTGAAGGCGGCCTGCCGAAAGATTCGCCGCTGCTCGAACGCGCCGCGAAAAGCGCCCTGCCCCTGCTGCGCACGGCCGAGAAGCGCCTGGCCAAGCGCATCGACGGGCTGGATGAATCGGATGCACCGGGCCGTCACCGTGTGCGCATCGCGGCCAAAAAGGCGCGCTATGCGGCGGAATTCTTCCGCGACCTGCTGCCGGCGCAGCGCGTCAAACGCTACCTCGGGCATCTCGAAAAGCTGCAGGATCGCCTGGGCGCGCTGAATGATCTCGCCGTGGCTGACCAGTTGCTCGAAGAACTCAAGGGTGGCAGCAGCCAGGTCGCCAAGCAGGCGGCCTATGTGCGTGGGTATATCGCGGCAACCGGGCAAGCCGATGCGCAGGGGCTGTCGAAGGTGCTGGCCGACGTTGCCAAACGCCGCATCACGCGCTGATTTGCACCGGCGAGGCTGAAAAGAAAAAGGCCCGGGATTCACCCCGGGCCAGACTACAGAGTTACTTCACGTCGAAGCGGTCCAGCTCCATCACCTTGGTCCAGGCCGCCACGAAGTCCTTCGCGAACTTCTGGCCGGCGTCGGCGCTGGCATACACCTCCGAGATCGAACGCAGCTGCGCATTCGAGCCGAACACCAGGTCCACGCGTGACGCCGTCCACTTCTTCTCGCCGGTCTTGCGATCGCGGCCTTCGAAGCGTTCGACGCCCTGGCCAGGCCGCGTGGCAGGACGCCATTCGGTGGCCATGTCGAGCAGGTTGACGAAGAAGTCGTTCGTCAACGCGCCCTTCTGCTGCGTGAGCACACCATCGGCGCTGCCGCCCGTATTGGCGCCCAGAACACGCAGACCACCCACCAGCACTGCCATTTCCGGCGCCGTCAGCGTCAGCAACTGGGCGCGATCGATCATCAACGATTCAGCCGGGATGCTGTACAGGGCTTTCTCGAAGTTGCGGAAGGCATCCGCGACCGGTTCCATCGCATGGAACGATTCCACGTCGGTCTGCTCCTGCGACGCATCGGTGCGGCCCGGCGTGAACGGCACGGTGATGTCGTGGCCCGCCGCCTTGGCTGCCGCCTCGACGCCTGCATTGCCGGCCAGGACGATCAGGTCAGCCAGCGAGACCTGCTTGCCGCCCGTCTGCGCCCCGTTGAACTCGCCCTGGATGCTTTCGAGCTGCGCCAGCACGCGGCCCAGCTGTTCCGGCTCGTTGGCGGCCCAGTCCTTTTGCGGGACCAGGCGGATGCGGGCACCGTTGGCGCCGCCGCGCTTGTCCGAACCACGGAAGCTTGCGGCCGAGGCCCACGCCGTCGACACCAGCTCGCCGATGGCCAGGCCGGATGCCAGCACCTTCTCTTTCAGTGCTTTCGCATCGGCGTCGTCAATCGCCGCGCCTTGGGCGGCCGGCACCGGATCCTGCCAGATCAGCACTTCGGCCGGGACTTCCGGGCCGAGGTAGCGGGCACGCGGACCCATGTCGCGGTGGGTCAGCTTGAACCAGGCGCGGGCAAAGGCGTCCGCAAACTGGTCCGGGTTTTCCAGGAAGCGACGCGAAATCGCCTCGTAGGCCGGGTCCATGCGCAGGGCCAGGTCGGACGTCAGCATCGTCGGACGGTGACGCTTGGCGGCGTCATACGCATCCGGCACGGTGGCATCGGCGTCCTTGGCAATCCACTGGTGGCCGCCTGCCGGGCTTTTCGTCAGTTCCCACTCGTGGCCGAACAGGTACGTGAAGTAGTCGTGGCCCCATTGGGTTGGCGTGCTGGTCCAGGTGACTTCGAGGCCGCTGGTGATCGTGTCCGGGCCCTTGCCGCTGCCGAAGCTGTTCTGCCAGCCGAAGCCCTGGGCATGCAGGCCGGCCGCTTCCGGCTCTTCCTTGACGTGCTCGGACGGACCGGCGCCGTGGGTCTTGCCGAAGGTGTGGCCGCCGGCGATCAGCGCCACGGTTTCTTCGTCGTTCATGGCCATGCGGCCGAACGTGTCGCGGATGTCGCGCGCCGATGCGACCGGGTCGGGCTTGCCGTCCGGGCCTTCCGGGTTCACGTAGATCAGGCCCATCTGCACTGCCGCCAGCGGGTTTTCGAGGTCGCGCGAATGGGTGATCTCGCTGTCATCGTCCTTGTCGATGACACCGCGGCCTTCGACGCCGGGCGAACCCACCGTGTAGCGCTCGTCGCTGCCCAGCCACTTGTTCTCGCGGCCCCAGTACACGTCGAGATCGGGTTCCCACACGTCCTGGCGACCGCCGGCAAAGCCGAAGGTCTTGAAGCCCATCGTTTCGAGGGCGACGTTACCGGTCAGGATGATCAGGTCGGCCCACGAGATTTTCTCGCCGTACTTCTGCTTGACCGGCCAGATCAGCCGGCGTGCCTTGTCGAGGCTGACGTTGTCGGGCCAGCTGTTCAGGGGCGCGAAGCGCTGCTGGCCGCGGCCGGCGCCGCCGCGGCCGTCGCCGATGCGGTAGGTGCCGGCGCTGTGCCATGCCATGCGCACGAACAGGCCGCCGTAGTGACCGAAGTCAGCCGGCCACCAGTCCTGGGAATCCGTCATCACCTTGGCCAGGTCGGCCTTCACTGCCTCGAGGTCGAGGCTGTTGAAGGCAGCGCGGTAATCGAAGTCGCCACCCATCGGGTCGGACTTGGCCGAATGCTGTGCCAGCAGATCGAGACGCAGCGCCTTTGGCCACCAGTCGCGATTGGTCGTACCGGTGCCGGCTGCGCCGCTGAACGGGCACTTGGCCGGGATATTGTCCACACTCATTTGTTTCTCCTGTCTGATCGGTAAGATTTGACAAATTATAGAAAAACTTCGTGTACTCGTGGATTGGCAATGTTGATGGGTGCGATAGCGGATGTCGTACGGCCGGATGCAGCGCGCATCTTTGACCCGCTCCAATTTTCCAATCGGCAACATTACATCGACAACCGCTTTGTGGCGCGCTATCGTTCTTTCTTTCCAATAAGAAAGAAATCTTATCATGTCGATCAATCAACTCGTGTACGTCAGCCAGGCCACCCGCAAGATGTCCCCTAGCGACCTGGCAGGAATCCAGGACACGGCGAAGAATAACAATGCCCCACTCGACGTGACCGGAAGTTTGTTCTACAACGGCGGCTGGTTCCTCCAGGTGCTGGAGGGTCCGGTAGAAACGCTCGACAAGCTGTACCACAAGATCGAACTCGATCCGCGCCACAAGAATTCGCGCGTTCTCTATAACGAACCAGCCAAGTTTCGCACATTCCCGCGCTGGAGCATGAACATGATCAACCTGAATGATCGTCAGGCCGACAAATACGATGAACTGGTCGAGGTGCTGGAAGCTGCGCAAGCCAACCGGCGCATCGGCTCGGCCGCCCCGGCAGTGGCTTTACTGAAGATGTTTGCGAGCTGAGACTGCGCCGGCGCTCTACCAGCGGTCGAGCGTGACGAAGTCACCCAGCGTCCCCCGCTGGGCCCAGCCTTCCAGTTCGAGCATCGGCTTCGGATAGAACTCCGCCACATGCCCCAGGCACAGGATCGCCACCGGCTTGGCGCCTTCCGGTATTCCGAGCAAGGCCGCGAGCTGGTCGGGGTCGAACAGCGACACCCACCCCATTCCCACCCCTTCGGCACGCGCGGCCAGCCACATGTTCTGGATCGCGCAGGACACCGAGGCCAGGTCCATCTCGGGCAGCGTGCGGCGCCCGAACACGTGGCGCTCGCGCCCGTCCATCAGCGCCACGACCAGTACCTCGCCGCATTCACGCAGTCCCTCTACCTTCAGGCGCATGAATTCGGCGCCGCGCTCGCCCAGAGCATCGGCAGTGGCCTCGCGCTCCGCTTCAACGAGCGCGCAGATCTGTTCACGCAATGGCGTTGACGCGATGCGGATGAAGCGCCACGGCTGCATCATGCCGACGCTGGGCGCCTGGTGCGCCGCCGTCAGCAGGCGCAGCAGCACCGCCTCGTCGATCGCGCCGGGGATGAAGTGGCGCACATCGCGCCGCTCGGCGATGGCGCGGTAGACGCCCTCGATCTGGGCGTCGTCGAAGCGGTGCGCCATCGGCGTCACGCCTCTGCGCCCGCCTGGTGGAACACCAGGTCTTCCACGCGTTCGCCCTTGCACAGGTGCTGGTCGATGATGCGGTCCATATTGTCTAGCGTGACGTTGTAGTACCAGGTGCCGTCCGGCTGGACGCAGACGATCGGCCCGCCCTTGCAGGCCGCGAAGCAGCTCACCCGGCTGCGCTTGACGCGCAGCGGGCCGCCATCCAGGCCGCTGGCCTTGAACTTCTCGCCCAGGCTGTCGAACAACGCCTGTGCAGCGCCATCGGCATTGCAGCGAGGGCCGGTGCACACGAGCAGGTGGCGGCGGTAGACGCCGATGGTGGGCTTGACGACCTGGCGGGGCGTATCGGGTACGGGGGAATCGAGGGTGGTCATGCTTTGGTCAGGTGGCAAAGGCGGGAGAATAGCCGGCGATCTTACACCACGCGCCCTGCGGATCGCCCATAAAAAAGCGCGCCTTGCTCACGCAGGCGCGCTTCATGACGTGCAGCAGCCGGATGGCTTATTTCGTTGCGAGCACCCACTTGACCAGCGAGCGCGCTTCGGCTTCGCTGACCTGCGGATTGGCCGGCATCGGGATCGGGCCCCAGGTGCCTGAGCCGCCCTTGAGCACCTTCTGCACCAGCTTGTCTTCGGCGCCCTTCTGGCCCGCGTATTTTTCGGCGACGTCCTTGTAGGCCGGGCCAACCAGCTTGGTGGCCGACGTGTGGCAGGCCATGCAATTCTTGGCCTTGGCCAGGTCGGCCTGGGCCAGGGCGCTGCCGGATGCAAACGCCGACAGCACGACACACAACAACAGGGACCGCTTCATGGAATTCTCCGGATTAGTGATTGAGTGAATTTTACCGGCAATCCCCTGGGCCATCTGCAAGCGATACACTCTGTAACGCGATCACCACATTTGCTCATACGGTGTAACAGGAAACTGTTAAATTTGCCCATGAGCATCATTTACGCCGTAAGATGTGTGGCTACAAGGAGTTTTTACCATGCCCCTGATCCTGTTGATCGCCCTGCTTGCCGCCCTACGCGGCTTCGAAGTCTGGCGTTTTGCCGACCTGTCCTGGTGGTACATCATCGGCCTGATGGTGGTCGCCTTCATCTGGTTCGAGTACATCGAAAAGGCGCTGGGCCTGGACAAGCGCAAGGCGCACGACGTCGATGAACAGCGCCGCAGCGACCGCGTGAAAAAGTCGCTGGAAAAACGCCGCTGACCAGACCCCGGCGCTGTCGTCGTTGTGCTGTGATACATTGGACAACTCACCGAGCCCTGTCCATTCACACTTCCATCAATGCATCCCGAACTGCGCCAGCTCCGCCATTTCGTCGCCGTGGCTGAAGAGCTGCATTTCGGCCGCGCCGCGCAGCGCCTGCACATGACGCAGCCGCCGCTCTCGCAAAGCATCGCCAATCTCGAAGACCTGCTCGGCGCGCCGCTGTTTTTGCGCAACCGCCGCATGGTCGGCCTGACAGCGGCCGGCAGCGCGCTGCTGCCCGAAGCACGCCGCATCCTCGACGAGGCTGGCGCGCTGCCCGAACTGGTGCGGCGCGCGGCCAGCGGCGAGGCGGGCCGCCTGGCGCTGTCGTTTGTCTCCACGGCCGGCCTGGGCATGCTGCCCGACGTGCTGCGCCGCTACCGCGCCGCGTTCCCGGGCGTGCGCCTGGTGCTGCACGAGGCGACGTCCGACGTGCAATTCGACGACCTGCTGTCCGGCCGCATCGATGCCGGCTTCGTGATCCCGCTGCAGCCGGGCGCGCCGGCCGGCATGGCCGATCCTGCGCTCGACTACCGCAAGCTGCTCGACGAACCCTTGGTGCTGTGCGCGCCCAGCGGACTGGCGGCGCTGGCCGCACCGGGGCCGGTGTGGCTGCGCGACCTGCCCCCGCTGCCGCTGGTGATCTTCCCGCGCACGGTGGCGCCCAGCCTGCACGATGCGATCCTCGCGTGCTATCGCGCCGCCGGCGTGCTGCCCACGATCGGGCAGGAGGCAATCCAGATGCAGACCATCGTCAGCCTGGTTTCCGGCGGCATGGGCTTGGCACTTGTGCCACAATCCGTCTCGAACCTGATGCGCCCCGGCGTAGAATACCGTGCCCTGCGCGACGCCGCGCCGCTGGCCGAAACGGGCCTGGCATGGCGGCGCGATAACGATTCGCCCGTCCTCAAGGGCTTCCTGGACCTATTGAAGAAAGACTGATTATGCTGATTCATCCGCAGCCGGACCCGATCGCGCTCGCGCTCGGGCCGGTGCAAATCCACTGGTATGGCCTGATGTACGTGGTCGCCTTTGCCCTATTCATCATGCTGGGCCGCGTGCGCATCCGCATGCCGCACGTGGCGGTGCAGGGCTGGACCAAGGATGATCTGGACGACATGCTGTTCTACGGGATGCTCGGCGTGATCCTCGGCGGCCGCCTGGGCGAAGTGCTGTTCTACCAGCCGCTGTACTACCTGGCGCACCCGCTCGAGATCTTCATGATCTGGCGCGGCGGCATGTCGTTCCATGGTGGCTTCCTGGGTGTGCTGATCGCGATGGCGCTGTGGGCCCGCAAGCGCCGCCGCAACATCCTCGACGTCTACGACTTCATCGCGCCGCTCGTGCCGCTGGGGTATGCCGCCGGCCGCATGGGTAACTTCATCAACGCCGAACTGCCGGGCCGTCTGGCCGATCCGAGCCTGCCGTGGGCCATGCTGTGGCCGGGCGTGACCGGCCCGCGCCATCCGTCGCCGCTGTACCAGGCGCTGATCGACGGCGTGCTGGTCTTCATCATCCTGTGGCTGTTCGCACGCAAGGCGCGTCCGCGCCTGGCCGTGGGCGCCATGTTCACGCTGCTGTATGGCTGCGCGCGCTTCTTCACCGAATGGTTCCGCGTGCCGGATTGGGAAACCACCGTATTCGGCTTGCCGATCACGTCGGGCCAGGTATTGTCGCTGCCGATGATCGTTGGCGCGCTGGCCATGCTGGCGTGGGCGTATCGCAAAGCGCCGGCGCGCCCCGTGACGGCATAAGTACCCCCTGGGTGGGCGAACGCACAGAGCGCCCACCCTTGCTGCATCCACAATGGGCCTCCCCGACACGGAGTCCCGATGGTAAAAATCCGGCGCAAACGACATATCGGCTGGTGGCTGCTGCTCGCAGCCGTCATCGTCGCCAGCGGCATCGCGTTTGCCATCATGTGGCGTCCCGCACTGGCGCCGCAGTCCACACAACCATCCTTCGACACCACCCGCATCGGGCGCGGCGCCAACCTGGCGCGCCTTGGCATGTGCGCCTCGTGCCACACGCCGGATCTGTCGCGGCCCTTCGCCGGCGGCAAGCCGATGAACACCCCGTTCGGCACGGTCCACAGCACCAACATCACCCCCGACGCCACGACCGGCATCGGCGCCTGGAGCGAAGCAGCCTTCACGCGCGCGATGCGCGAAGGCGTCGCACGCGACGGCCACCTGCTCTATCCCGCCTTCCCGTACAACCACTATGTACGCATGACGGACGGCGACATCCAGGATTTATACGCCTACTTCATGACCCGCCCCGCGATCGTGGCGCCGGCGCGCGAGAACCGGATGACGTTCCCGTTCGGGTTCCGCCCGCTGGTCGCGTTCTGGAATGTGCTGTACCTGGACGATGCGCCATGGCAGCCGGTCGCCGGGCAATCGGCCGAATGGAACCGCGGCGCGTACCTGGCCGACGCGGTTGCACACTGCGCCGCCTGCCACACGCCGCGCACGCTGCTGGGCGGCCCCGATCTGAAGAAGCAGCTTGGCGGCGGCGAAGCCGATGACTGGTACGCGCCAGCGCTGAATCAGGATTCGCCCTCGCCCCTGCCGTGGACGCGCGACCAGCTGCACGCATATCTGCGCACCGGCGTCGCGCACGACCATGCGATGGCGGCCGGGCCGATGCAGGATGTGGTCACGCACCTGGCGCAAGCCGACGAGCGCGATGTGGCGGCGCTGGCCGCCTGGACCCACAGCCAGCTGGCCAAGGCGCCGCCGCGCGCAACGCCGGCGCAGCAGGCCGGCCCGCTGCCCAAACCGGGCAACGACGACCCCGACCTGCAGCGCATGACGCTCGGCTACGCCGTGTATGCAAATTCGTGCGCACGCTGCCACGACGCCGGGCGCGACGCAAGTTCCGGCACCGCGCTGCCGCTGCAAAAAGCGATCGCGCTATACGACCCCGATCCGCGCGACCTGATTCACATCACGCTGGATGGCATCACGCCGCCCGATGGCGAGCCGTCGCGCTTCATGCCGGCCTTTAAAACGATCCTGACCGACGAACAGACCGGCGCCCTCGCGGCCTACCTGCGCAAATATGGCGCGAACCAACCCGTGTGGCCCGATCTGGACAAGGCCGTGCGCAAAGCGAGCAAAGAATGACGACCTACCGCCTGCAGGTAAACGGCAAGGTGCACGCCGTCGACCAGGATGCCGACACCCCGCTGCTGTACGTGCTGCGCAACGACCTGGAACTCAATGGCGCCAAGTTCGGCTGCGGCCTGGGCCAGTGCGGTTCGTGCACGGTGCTGCTGGACGGGAAGCCGGCGATGTCGTGTATGGTGCCAGTGTCCGTCGTCGGCCAGCGGCCGGTGCGCACGGTCGAAGGCCTGGGCAATGCCACCACCCCGGGCGTACTGCAGCAAGCGTTCATCGACGAGCAGGCCGCCCAGTGCGGCTACTGCATCGCTGGCATGCTGATGCAGGCCACGGCGCTGCTCGAAAGGACGCCGGCGCCGACCGACGCCCAGATCCGCGCCCACATGTCGCCGAACCTGTGCCGCTGCGGCACGCACATGCGCATCCTGCGCGCCGTGCGGCGCGCCGCCAATACGCTGGCAGCGAAGGGCAAGCCATGACGATCGATACCGGCCGCCGCGCATTTCTCGCTGGCGGCGGCGCCCTGACGCTGTCGTTTGCGATGCCGGCAAGCGCCTTTGCCGCCCCGGGCGAACTGCCCAAGAGCCTGGACAAGTCGCCATGGCTCGACGCCTGGATCCGCATCGAGGCCAATGAACGCATCACGGTATTTACCGGCAAGGCCGAACTGGGCCAAGGCATCAAGACTGCGCTGCTGCAGGTAGTGGCCGACGAACTGCGCCTGGCCCCTGGCCGCCTGCAGCTCGTCACCGCCGACACGGCGCGTACGCCGGACGAAGGCATCACCGCCGGCAGCAACTCGATGAAGGACAGCGGCACGGCGCTGCGCCATGCGGCCGGCCAGGTACGCATGCGCCTGGGCGAACTGGCCGCAACGCGGCTTGGCGTGCCCGCAAGCACCCTGGCGCTCAAGGATGGCGCGTTCAGTGCGGGCGGCCGGCGCGTCACGTTCGGCCAGCTGGTCACCGGCCAGGAACTGCACCTGCGCGCCACACCGACGCCGGCGCCACCCCCGCCAGGTCCGCGCACGGCAATCGGCAAGTCGGTGCCGCGCGTCGATATCCCGGCCAAGGTCACGGGTGGCGCGGCGTACGTGCAGGACCTGCGGCTGCCGCAGATGGTGCATGCGCGGATCGTGCGGCCACCGTCGCAGGCCGCGCGGCTGATCGCTGTCGATGTCGCCGCGATCGAACGCCTGCCGGGCGTGCTCAAGGTGGTGCAGGACGGGCGCTTTCTCGCCGTGATCGCCGAGGGCGAGTACCGCGCCGTGAAGGCAGCGACCGCGCTGGCGCGGGCCACGCGCTGGGAGACGCCGGCGTCGCTGCCGGTGCATCCCGACGTGAATACATTCATCCGCGCCCAGCCCGCCGAGGCGCTGCCGATCCTGGCGCGGGGCGCAGCAGGATCGGCCGGCCGCAAGTTCGCCGCGCGTTACACGCGCCCGTTCCAGCTGCACGCGTCGATTGGCCCCTCGTGCGCTGTGGCGCAGCTGGTCGATGGCCGCTACACGGTCTGGACCCACGCACAGGGCGTCTACCCGCTGCGCACGGCCCTGGCCGAACTGATCGCCGTGAACGAAGACACGATCCGCTGCATCCACGTCGAGGGGTCGGGCTGCTATGGCCACAACGGCGCCGACGATGTCGCGGCCGACGCCATCCTGCTCGCGCGCGCCCTGCCCGGCCGGCCCGTGCGCGTACAGTGGATGCGTGAAGAAGAACACGCGTGGGAGCCGTTCGGCGCGGCGATGGTGGTGCAGGTGGCCGCTACGCTCGACAGCACCGGCCGCATCGCCGACTGGCAGCACGACGTCTTCACGCCGCCGCACAACACGCGCCCCGGCAAGGCCGGCAATCTGCTGGCGGCCACCCACTTGGCGCGCCCGTTTGCGCCACCGGTCGCCAAGCCGGCACCGCAACCTGAAGGCAGTGGCGACCGCAATGCGATCCCCTATTACGTGCTGCCCAATGCGCGCGTGGTGCACCACTTCCAGCCAAAGCCGGTCCTGCGCTCGTCGGCGCTGCGCGGCCTGGGCGCCTACTGCAATGTGTTTGCCATCGAAAGCTTCATGGACGAACTGGCGCGCGCCGCGAACAGCGACCCGGTCGCGTTCCGGCTGCGGCATCTGGACGATCCACGCGCGCTCGACGTGGTCAAGCTTGCGGCAGCAAAGTTCGGCTGGGATGGCTACCGGCGCCCTGCCCGGCGCGGGCGTGGCTTCGCGTTTGCACGCTATAAAAACCTGGCGTCGTACTGCGCTATTGCGGTGGAAGTCGAGGTGGCGCGCGAAACAGGCCTGGTGCGCATCACGCGCGCGGTGAGCGCCGTCGATTGCGGCGAGATCGTCAGCCCGGACGGCGTGCGCAACCAGATCGAGGGCGGCATCATCCAGTCGGCCAGCTGGACCCTGCTGGAACAGGTGCGCTTCGACGCGTCGCGCGTCCTGACGGTGGACTGGGCGTCGTACCCGATCCTGCGCTTTGCCCAGGCGCCGGAACAGATCGACGTGCACCTGATCGACCGTCCCGGCCAGCCGTTTTTGGGCACCGGCGAAGCAGCGCAGGGCCCGGCTGCGGCAGCCATCGCGAATGCGGTGTTCGACGCCTGCGGCCTGCGCATGCGCGACCTGCCACTGGACCGGGCACGAATGCGCAAAGCGTAGGTGCAGCCTAGTTAAAAGCCTTCCAGAACATGTAGGCGGCCAGCGCGCACAGGATCACGCTGAAGATGCGCTGCAACTGCCGCACCGGCATCTTGTGCGCGGTACGCGCGCCAAGCGGCGCCATGGACACGCTGGCCAGCACGATGATCGCCAGCGCCGGCAGATAGATGAAGCCCAGCGACCAGGGTGGCAAACCGGGTTCGCCCCAGCCGAAATAGACATTCGACAGGGTGCCCATCAGCGCAACCGGAAAGCCGATCGCCGCGCTGGTGGCCACGGCATTATGAATGCGTACATTACAGCGCGTCATGAACGGCACCGAGACGAAGGCGCCACCCGCACCCACGAGCCCCGCCAGGATGCCGATCACGCTGCCCGCTGCAAACATGCCCGGTTTGCCGGGCAGCTCGCGCGCCGCCGCCGGTTTTTTCCCGATCAGCATCTGGATCGCCGAGTAAGCCACGAAACAGCCGAAAAAGAAGGCCAGCACCGGGGTGTTCATCTGCTTGCCGATCCAGGGCCCGATCCACGCACCGAGCAGGATGCCGGGCGTGAACAGGCGTACGACATGCCACAGCACCGCGCCGTGCTTGTGATGCGCACGCACCGACGACAACGAGGTAAAGAAGATGGTGCCCAATGAGGTGGCGATCGCCATGTGCACCACGAGTTCTTCGGGGAAGCCGCGCGCCGTGAAGATCATCGTGATGAACGGCACGAGGATCATGCCGCCACCGACGCCAAGCAGGCCGGCCACGAAGCCCCCGAATGCGCCCATTGCCAGCAGGGCCAGGATCAACAGCGGATCGAATGCGGGCGCCATCATCAAGCCCCCTTGCCGCGCACCAGCGCAACGATGGCCGTGTACTGGGCTTTCGTAACGGGCGAGATCGACAGCCGGCTACCCTTCTGCAGCAGCACCATGTCGTCCAGCGCGGGAACCGTGCGCAGTTCGGCCAGCGGCACGAAGCGGCCCGCTTCGACTGCCTTGACGTCGACCGATACCCAGCGCGGGGTCTCCGGCGTGGCCTTCGGATCGTGGTAATGGCTGGCGGTGTCGAACTGGGAGGCGTCCGGGTATGGGCCACTGACGATTTCGGCGATGCCTGCCACCCCCGGCAGCTTGCCGCCCGAGTGGTAGAACAGCACACCGTCGCCGACGGCCATGGCGTCGCGCATGAAGTTGCGCGCCTGGTAGTTGCGCACGCCAAACCAGGCCACGGTGGCGCCGGGGGCGGCCAGAACGTCGTCGAAACTGACTTCGTCGGGCTCGGATTTCATCAACCAATAGCGCATCGCGCTGTTCTCCCTGCCAGCACACGATGCACCGGAAGCATCAGTGAACGCGCACATAAAAAAAGCGGCTGCGTACCGAGTGCGCAACCGCTTGTATGTTTAGTCCCCGCCTGTGCCGTTTTTGCCGGCATCCTGAACCACAACGGTTCAAGGCGGTCACGGTCAGATCAATTTCGGGTTCGTCGGACTAGCGACGCTCACACCCATCGAACTTGTTCCACGACCTATGCGTAAGAATGGTTCAAGGAATATATGGCAAATCTCGAACACCGCAGGGCAGGAACAAGTTTACTCCTTTGACCAGCCCTGTCAAACGGATTCGGCCTTTCAGGCCAGATTTTCCTGGTCAGCCAGGACGCGGTCCAGCACCGTATGCATCGACTCGAGTTTTTGCTTGACCTCGAGGATCGACATGTCCGACAGCGGTCCCTGCGGCGACTTCACCGACAGGAATTCGGCAGCCACGCTCAGCGCCGCCATCACGGCGATGCGGTCGGTGCCCTTGACCTTGCCCGAATCGCGCAGCTGGCACATCTTGCCATCGAGGTAGCTCACCGCTTCGCGCAGCGTGCGCTGTTCGCCGTCGCGGCATGCCAGGCGGTAGGACTGGCCCATGATATGGACGTCGAGATGGATCATAGTGCCCCCTGACGGTGCGTGTGGGCGAGCTGAGGCGACACCGATGCATCGGAATCAGGCGGCGCCTCCTGGAGGGGCGCGTCTGTGCCAGGTTCTTCTTCGGCATCCGACGCATCCGGCGGCTTCGGCAATTCGTCGAGCAGCGCTTCAACGCGGCGCTGCGCCTCGATCAGGCGTTCCTTGAACGCGAGATTTTCTGCACTGAGCAAGGTATTGGCCTGGCGCAGCAGGTAATTCTCGGCGCGCAATGACTGGGTCAGTTGCGCAAGCCGGTCGATTTTGTCTGAAAGGTCTTGGAATTCGGAAATCATCCGACACTATAGGATCGAGTTGCTTTTTCCGTCAACCGGTGCTCATTGCCGTGCGGCAGTAATAGCAGACTAGCGTGCGGCGTCAATCTGGTCAGCGGTGTACGCTGCCGGCCTTCCGTCATTCCACGAGCGGCGGACAAACTGCGGCAAACATTGCGAATATGCCAATGTCATCATTGCGCTATATCACATGTTTAAAATGATTTCACCATCATGCGCCTTGAAAAGGCAGGTTATCGTCCCTATAATTAGCACTCGTTAGCTGAGAGTGCTAACAACTCTTTGCAGACCGGCGCAGCATTCACAAGCTTGCTGCGACGGTGTCAAAAACGCCAGTTAAACCATTGAATATTAAGGAGTTTTGCATGAACCTTCGCCCTCTGCACGATCGCGTAATCGTGAAGCGTCTCGACCAGGAAACCAAAACTGCGTCCGGCCTGATCATCCCTGATGCCGCGGCAGAGAAGCCGGACCAAGGCGAAGTTCTCGCCGTTGGTAACGGTAAAGTGCAAGATAACGGCCAGCTCCGCCCTCTGGAAGTGAAAGTCGGCGATCGCGTGCTGTTCTCCAAGTATGGCGCTCAGACCGTCAAGATCGATGGCCAGGAACTGCTGGTGCTGCGCGAAGAAGAAATCCTCGCGATCGTCGCACTGTAATTTCTGACCCCATTCACGAACATTTCGGAGAAACAACAAATGGCAGCTAAAGAAGTAGTATTCGGCGACGCAGCGCGCGCCAAGATGGTCGAAGGCGTCAACATCCTCGCCAATGCAGTCAAAGTCACCCTGGGCCCGAAAGGCCGTAACGTCGTGCTCGAGCGCTCGTTCGGCGCGCCGACCGTCACCAAGGATGGTGTCTCGGTCGCAAAAGAAATCGAACTGAAAGACAAGCTGCAGAACATGGGCGCGCAGATGGTCAAGGAAGTTGCTTCCAAGACCAGCGACAACGCCGGTGACGGCACCACCACCGCGACCGTGCTGGCACAAGCCATCGTGCGCGAAGGCATGAAGTTCGTTGCCGCCGGCATGAACCCGATGGACCTGAAGCGCGGCATCGACAAGGCAGTTGCTGCCACCGTCGAAGAACTGCGCAAGATCGCCAAGCCAACCACCACCACCAAAGAGATCGCACAAGTCGGCGCCATTTCGGCCAACTCGGAAACCTCGATCGGTGAGCGCATCGCTGAAGCGATGGAAAAAGTGGGCAAGGAAGGCGTCATCACCGTGGAAGACGGCAAGTCGCTGAACGACGAGCTGGACATCGTGGAAGGCATGCAGTTCGACCGCGGCTACCTGTCGCCGTACTTCATCAACAACCCGGACAAGCAAGTCGCTGTGCACGAAAATCCATTCGTCCTGCTGTGCGACAAGAAAATCTCGAACATCCGTGACCTGCTGCCGGTACTGGAACAAGTCGCGAAAGCTGGCCGTCCACTGGTCATCGTCGCTGAAGACATCGACGGCGAAGCGCTGGCGACCCTGGTCGTCAACAACATCCGCGGCATCCTGAAGACCGTCGCTGTCAAGGCCCCGGGCTTTGGCGACCGTCGCAAGGCCATGCTGGAAGACATCGCTGTCCTGACCGGCGGCCAGGTCATCGCTGAAGAAGTCGGCCTGACGCTCGAAAAGGTCACGCTGGAAGAGCTGGGCCAGGCCAAGCGCATCGAAGTCGGCAAGGAAAACACCATCATCATCGACGGCGCCGGCCAGGCTGAATCGATCGAAGGCCGCGTCAAGATGATCCGCGCCCAGATCGAAGAAGCAACCTCGGACTACGACCGCGAAAAACTGCAAGAGCGCGTGGCCAAACTGGCCGGCGGCGTTGCCGTGATCCGCGTCGGTGCAGCTACCGAAGTCGAGATGAAAGAAAAGAAAGCACGCGTCGAAGATGCACTGCACGCTACCCGCGCTGCCGTGGAAGAAGGCATCGTTGCCGGCGGCGGCGTGGCCCTGCTGCGCGCTCGTGCCAACATCACCGTCAAGGGCGACAACCCTGACCAGGACGCTGGTATCAAGATCGTCCTGCGCGCAATGGAAGAGCCACTGCGCATGATCGTCCAGAACGCCGGCGAAGAGCCATCGGTCGTCGTTGCAGCAGTGTTGGCCGGCACCGGCAACTACGGCTACAACGCAGCCAACGGCACCTACGGCGACATGGTCGAAATGGGCGTGCTGGATCCAGCCAAGGTCACCCGTTCGGCACTGCAGAATGCAGCGTCGATCGCCGGCCTGATGCTGACCACCGACTGCATGGTCTCGGAACTGTCGGAAGACAAGCCAGCCGGCGGCATGGGTGGTATGGGCGGCATGGGCGGTATGGGTGGTATGGACGGCATGATGTAATTGCCGGGGCAGTCCGGGCGAAGCGCGCTGCATGCTTCGCCCATACTACCCACGATAAAAAACCCGCGAGGTTCACACCTCGCGGGTTTTTTGTTGTCTGCGTTTTTTGCGTCTCAGCGGGCGCGCGGGCCCTTGCGACGCAGCCACAGCAGCGCGGCCAGTGCGATGCCGCCGAGCCACAGCGTGCCTGGTTCAGGCACTTCGGTTGGCGCGAGCGGGTCGACCACGGTATTGCCCGGCGGCGTCGGGGCGGCTGGCGTGGCCGGCGTGGCAGGAAGCGTGACCGGCGTATCGGCACCAGTGCCTGGCGTTGGCAGTGACGGCGTGGCAGGGGCTGGCAGATCGGCACCGCTACCGTCCGGTACGGCGACCGGGAGCGGATCCGGGCTGTCGCCAGCACCGACTGTCGGGCTGTCGCCTTCCGGCACCGCTGGTGCCGGCACGTCAATGACGGTGTCGTCGTTGTCGATGATACGGCTGGCGGGGCTCAGCACGCCGCCACGGTAGATCGGTGCGTTATACCAGTCCGGCATGCCAGGCGCCTGACCCGCGCGGGACGGCGTCGGCGCCGGTGTCGTATTTGCCAGCGTCAGCAAGCCGGCGCCGTTCGGGAAGCCGGTCACGTCGTAACGCTGCCCCACCGCTTCGCCGTTGGGCAGGTCATCCATGCCCACGGGCAGCACGCCGCCCTCTTCACCGGGCACACCAGCCATGTCGGATGGGGCGCCGACAGCGAGCACGGTATCAAGCTCGGCTTCGCTTGGTCCATGGGGTTCGACCGGATACTGCGGCACGTCCGAGATGCGGTTGGCACAGCGGGCGCGGATCTCGTGCTCGCCGTCGGTCAGGAGGGTCTCGCCCTGCTCGAGCATGACCTTCTTCGAGGTCCAGTAGATCTGGTCGTTCTTGCGGTACGAGACATACACCGCGCGCGGCGCCGTCACCGTCACGGCGCGCGCATTGTCGACATTGAAGGTTGCGTAGTGCGCCGCTACGAGCCGGTCGGTTCGCAAGATCTGCGCCAGTTCGACCTTGTCCGCTACGCCACCCGGCACGACCGAATGGCGGTAGATACGACGCGCCGTGGCTGCCTGCTGCGCTGTTGGCGCAGTCGGGCTCAACGCATGCGCCGGCGCTGCGGTGGCCGCTGCCACGTTCGATGCCTGCCCGAACGTCGGCCAGCCCATCGACGGCGATGGCAACACAATGCCGGCCACACCAGCGGCAACGCCCAGCACGGCAAGCGCCATCAGGCGTTTTTCGCGGTGCAAGCTGCGTTCGAGACGACGTTGATAAGTAGCGCGGGTGTCCATTGCGGTGTACCGACTGGTAGGAGTGATCCTACAGAATATCATTACTTGCACTAACTAAATCAAATGCCACCACGAAACACATGAGGAGCGTGGTGTAAACCACGAAAGCATTTCCATGCGGAAATAATAACGTTTGTATGGACGCTGTGAACGCATCATTTGCCGCTAAAACAGGCATGGTTTAGTATGGCCGTCTCGTCTCACGGAACCTGCCATGTCCCCACGCCCCGCTGCCTTCCCTGCCCTGCGCACGATCCTCGCCGCGCTTGCCGTGTGCTGCGCGGTCGCTGCCTGCCAGCGCGCCGACCGGCCGGCGCCCTCACCCGCCCCGGCGCCGGCCATACCCGCCGCCCAGGCGCCTGCGCAGAGCAAGGAACAGGCAATGGCCGCATTGCTGGCACTACCGGAACTGAAGGCCTGGTCGGCGCAGATCGAACGGCGCACGGACGGCAAGGCGCACGGCGCCGTGGTTGAGGACAACCCGACGCCGCGCGAAGTGAATGGCAAGACCTACTACCAGCTGAGTTTTGTCGAGAACCGCGCGCAGGACGCGCGGCGGCAAGAGAGCTTTCTGGTCGCACAGGACGGCAGCGAGATCCTGGTCGAGGATACCGAGTCCGACACCCTGCTGAGCCTGCAGGAATGGCGCCGCACGATCGCGCGCGTCAACCTGAAAAGCGCAGATTAACTATCAAGGTGCGAGATCAGCAGCCGGCGCGGATCCTGGCCCGGCGCCGGTCCATGCTGGCCATCGACCGAGATCCCGACAGCCATGATGTCGATCAGCAGCAATTGCAGAATGCGCGAAATCATCGACAGGAAACTCGTGCTGTCCTCGGCGTGATCGACCGCCAGGCACACACTGGCCTTGCGCGCCAGCGGCGACTGGCTGTTGCTGATCGCAATGACGTCGGCGCCAGCTGCGCGCGCGATGTCCACCGCCTCCAGCAGTTCGGGCAAGCCACCTGAATTCGACACCGCAATCACCACGTCGCCCGGCCCCAGTAATTCGGCGGCCAGCGTGAACAGGTGCGCGTCGCCATACAGCGCAGTAGGGATGCGAAAGCGGAAGAACTTGTGCTGGCCGTCCAGCGCCACCGCGCGCGAATTGCCCATCGCGTAAAACTCGACCCGCTTGGCGCGGCTGACCATCTCGATCGCACGGTCCAGCGAGCGCACGTCGAGCTGGTCGCGAAAACGCAGGATCGCCGACACCGTATTGTCGATCACCTTGGCCGACAGATCGTGCGTGCTGTCGCTCAGGCGCACCTGGCTGTGGCGCACGGGGATCGAGCCGGTCAGGCTGCTGGCGAACTTGAGCTTGAAATCGGCCAGGCCCTGGAAGCCCAGCGAGCGGCAAAACCGGATCACGGTCGGCTGGCTCACGTCGGCCAGGCGCGCGATCTCGGCGATCGGTTCATTGAGCACCATGCGCGGCTGGTCGATCACGAGACTGGCCACGCGCCCTTCGGCGGGCGAGAGCTCATGGCGCAGCTGCGTGATGCGCTCCATCAGCGTGTTGGCGCCGCTGCGCCCGCGCAGGTGTTCGGCCAGGATGGTGGCCACGCCATGGAAGGCGGGGTTCGGCGTCGTGATCACCCAGGTCGGAATGTCGGCCAGGTAGTCCGAGAAGCGGCCCTTGGCTTCGAAGCGCGCGCGAAACGGCGAGCTGGCAAACCACTCGCCCAGGCGCGGCACGATGCCCCCGCCGATGTACACGCCGCCAAACGCGCCGAGCGTGACGGCCAGATTGGCTGCCGCGCCGCCCAGCATGCCGCAGAAGCATTCGAGCGTTTCCAGGCACAGCGCATCGTTCTGTTCCAGCGCGCCGGCCACGATCGTCGCGGCCGTGCGCGGCGCGGCATCGACGCCATTGCGGTCGGCCAGCGCGCGGTAGATCACTTCCATCCCGGGCCCGGAAATCAGGCGCTCGTTCGACACGTGCGGCCACTCGCGCCACGCGTATTGCAGGATCGCGAATTCGCGCTCGTCGAACGGCGCGAAGTTCACGTGCCCGCCCTCGCTGCCCAGCGTGACGAAACCGTCGGCGGTCGGAATGCCGCCCGAGACGCCCAGGCCCGTGCCCGGCCCCAGCACGCCGATGACGGCGCCCGGCACCGCCTTGCCCGGGCCGACCTGCATCAGGTCGTCGCGCGCAAAATTGGGCAAGGCCGTGGCCAGCGCCGTGAAGTCATTGACGATCAACAGCGTGGCCAGGCCCAGCTCGCGCCGCACCGCATCGGTGGAAAACTCCCACGCGCGGTTGGTCATGCGCACATAGTCGCCGCTGATCGGATTGGCCACCGCAAAGGCGCCGTGGTGCAACGTGACGTCCTGGTGGTCGAGCAGATAATGGCGCAGCAGCGGCACGATGCCGG
This sequence comes from Massilia aurea, assembly GCF_024753205.1. Classification (GTDB taxonomy): domain Bacteria; phylum Pseudomonadota; class Gammaproteobacteria; order Burkholderiales; family Burkholderiaceae_D; genus Telluria; species Telluria aurea. The sequence continues at coordinate 475,551 of NZ_JANUGZ010000002.1, forward strand.
CGAAGTCGTCGCAGCGCAGCACTGCCACGTCGCGAAACACGCCGGGCGCGCATTGCAGCGCGAAGCGCGCATGCGTGGCGCCAATGTCCGCGAGCAGGCGCGGGCCATCGGCAAACGCCGTGCGCGCGAATTTCTCGGGCTGCGCGCCGGCCATCAGCGCTTCGCCGCCACGGTGCCGAACCAGGCGCCGAAAGGCGCCAGCGTGACGCGGCCCTGCTGCGCGCTCCCCTGCAGACCATCGACCGGCATCTGCGCCACGCCGTCGGTTGCCGGCCAGTCGAAGCTGACTTCCTCACCCGACAGGTTGAACGCGGCCAGCACGCTGTCATGCCCGGCCAGGTCGCGACGCAGGGCCAGGACCGGCTCGGGCGCATCGAAGAACGCGATCTCGCCGCGCGTGAGTTGTGGCAGGCTGCGGCGCAGGGCGATGAAGCGGCGCTGGAAGTTCAGCATCGAGTCATGGTCGCGGTCCTGCAGGTCGACGGCCGCCTTGACGTGCGCGGCGTCCACCGGCAGCCATGGCTGGCCGTCGGTAAAGCCCGCATGCGGAGCGTCGGCGACCCAAGGCATCGGTGTGCGGCAGCCATCGCGGCCCTTGAACTCGGGCCAGAAGGTCTTGCCGTACGGGTCCTGCAGCAGTTCGTACGGCACATCGGCCTCGGTCAGGCCAAGTTCATCGCCCTGGTACAGGCATGGCGTGCCCTTGAGCGAGAGCTGCATCGCCAGCACCAGCTTGGTGAAACCAGGGGCCGGGTTGACGCCGCCCCAGCGCGTGGCCACGCGGATCGCATCGTGGTTACCGACCGACCAGGACGCCCAGCCATCCTTGACGCGCTCGTTGAATTCCTCGACCTGGCGGCGCACGTGCGCGGCCGTGAAGACCGGCGTGAGCAGGTTGAAGCTGTAGGCCATGTGCAGCTTGTTGCCGCCTTCGGTGTATTCGCTCATCTGGGCCAGCGCGTCGTCCGAGCTGATTTCGCCGATCGACACGGCGCCGAATTCATTGAGTTGCGCGCGCACGCGCTCGAGGAACGCGATGTTCTCGGGCTGCGTCTTGTCGTACAGGTGCGCCTGCATGCCGTACGGGTTCACGTCCGTCACGGTCGACGTGTCGCGCACCAGCGCCGGCGGGTTGCTGCGCAGCTGGCGGTCGTGGAAGTGGAACACGCACGCATCCATGCGCACGCCATCCACGCCGCGCTCGAGCCAGAAACGCTGCGCATCGAGGTGCGCCTGCTGCACCAGCGGGTTGTGGAAGTTCAGCTGCGGCTGGCTCACCAGGAAGTTATGCAGGTAGTACTGCTTGCGGCGGGTGTCCCATTGCCACGACGAGCCGCCGAACACCGACAGCCAGTTGTTGGGCGGGTTGCCGTCCGGGAGCGGGTCGGCCCACACATACCAGTCCGACTTCGGATTATCGCGGCTGGCGCGGCTTTCGACGAACCATTTGTGCGTGTCGGCCGTGTGCGACATGACCTGGTCGATCATGATCTTCAGGCCCAGGCTGTGCGCCTTGGCGACCATGCGATCGAAATCGGCCAGGTCGCCGAACAGCGGATCGACGTCACAATAGTCTTCGATGTCGTAGCCAAAATCGGCCATTGGCGACTTGAAGAACGGCGACAGCCAGACGATGTCCACGCCCAGGCTCGCGATGTAGTCGAGCTTTTCGGTCACGCCGTTCAGGTCGCCGACCCCGTCACCGTTCGTGTCGAGGAAGCTGCGCGGGTACACCTGATAGATGATGGCTTCGCGCCACCAGTTCGGGTTGTCGGTCGTCGAGATCTGGGTCATTGGCTGGTCCGGGCGGATACATGATGTGGAATTCTAGGCAATATACATCAGGCGAACCTTCTTGACAATTCCGGCCAGTCAGCAATAAATCACATTTAGTCTTTTGATTTCAATGACTTGAGATGTTATAGGCGATTGTGCCAATTCTTCATCCGTACCTAAACTACGTATGCATGTTGCCACTTTGTTTCTAGTTTGTTTCACGACAATTTTTATGTTGCAAAGAGAGGCGTCCCCGTCATAGCATCGCGTCTGTTTGCCAATTCAAGGAAGCGGTTCGATGACAACTCTCGCAAAACCAGGCACCGGGCGCATGCCCCGGCAAATCCCCTACATCATTGCCAATGAGGGGTGCGAACGCTTCAGTTTCTACGGGATGCGCAACATCCTGACGCCCTTCCTGATTACGACGCTCTTGATGTTCTTGCCGGAAGATATGCGCACCGGCGAAGCCAAGCACGTGTTCCACACCTTCGTCATCGGCGTCTATTTCTTCCCGCTGCTGGGCGGCTGGCTGGCCGACCGCTACTTCGGCAAGTACAACACGGTGTTCTGGCTCAGTCTCGTGTACTGCCTGGGTCACGCCTGCCTGGCCATGTTCGAGGACAACGTCAACGGCTTCTACTTCGGCCTGTTCCTGATCGCGCTCGGCTCGGGCGGCATCAAGCCCCTGGTGGCCAGTTTTGTGGGCGACCAGTTCGACCACACCAACAAGGACAAGGCGAAAGTCGTCTTCGACGCCTTCTACTGGATCATCAATTTCGGTTCGTTCTTCGCCTCGCTCCTGATGCCGCTGCTACTGCGCGACTACGGTCCGGCCTGGGCCTTCGGCGTGCCCGGCATCCTGATGTTCATCGCGACCATGGTGTTCTGGAGCGGCAAAAAGAAGTACGTGCACGTGCCGCCAGCGCCAGCCAATCCGCACTCGTTCATGCGCGTGGCAAAAAGCGCGCTGCTGGCCAGGCAGCCCGGCCAGGGCCGTCCGGGCCTGAACCTGGCCTTGCTGGGCGCCGCCGGCGCATTGGCGTCGCTGGCCATGGCCGCGCAATGGGGTTTCGTGATCGCCGCCTGTACCGCCCTGGTGCTGTTGATGGCCTTTGGCGGCATGGGCACGTCGATGCAGCTGGACCGCGCACGCGGCCTGCATCCGGACGACGCCGTGGACGGCGTGCGCGCCGTGCTGCGCATCCTGATCGTGTTCGCGCTCGTCACCCCGTTCTGGTCGCTGTTCGACCAGAAGGCCTCGACCTGGATCGTGCAGGCCAACACGATGACCACGCAGGTGAACCTCCTGGGCTGGACCTTCGACGTGATCCCGGCCCAGATGCAGGCGTTGAATCCCCTGCTCGTGATGCTGCTCATCCCGATCAACAACATCGCCCTGTTCCCGCTGATGCGCAAGATGGGCGTGGAGCCCACGCCACTGCGCCGCATGACGGCCGGTATCGCACTGTCGGCTGCGGCCTGGATCGTCGTGGGCAATCTGCAGGTGGCGCTCGACGCCGGCGACGCCGTCTCGATCGCATGGCAGATCGCGCCGTACGCGCTGCTGACGCTCGGTGAAGTGCTGGTCTCGGCCACGGGTCTTGAATTCGCGTACAGCCAGGCGCCAGCCTCGATGAAGGGCGTGATCATGGCCCTGTGGTACCTGGCTGTCACGGTCGGCAACCTGTGGGTGCTGATCGTCAATGCCAGCGTCAAGAATGAATCGGTGATCGCGTATATCGAAGGCTCGGGCGTCGGAGTGATGGCGTTCCAGATGTACTTCTTTGCCGCGTTCGCGCTGCTGTCGGCGGCGGCATTCGGCTGGTATGCGACGCGCTATCGCATGGTCGACCACTATCGCACCAGCGTCGCGGGGTAAGCGGTCCATGAAACGTCACCTTGTCCTGCTTGCAGCATCGCTGTCCTCCAGCGCGTATGCTGCTGTTCCTCTCGCCACCTGCGACAGCCCGGCCTTCCAGGAGGTGCTCAGCGCCTCGGCCACCAAACTCGATGCGCGCGCCGTCTGGCTTGACCGCCGCCTCGTGCGCTGGCCCGGCGCCTCTGGCGATGGCGTATACCGCCTGTACCACTCCCCTGTCGGCGGCATCCAGGCCACGGCGGGCAGCAAGGTCGCCGGCAGCGCCGGTTCGATCACGCTGGCCGTCTCGCGCGTCGCGGTGCCGCAAGCCGCCGCCACGCGCTTCAAATGGGTCGCCAGCGGCCCGACCCTGAGCGTGCAGGAAGCCGACCTGGCGCGCCTGCCTGCCTTGCACCGCGAACAGCTGGTGCTGGTCCACGAAAGCCCCGACGGCACCGTGCGCGACGCAACCCGCGTGCAAGCGGCCGGCGCGCTCGACGACCTGTATGCGGCAGCCGAACGCATCCCGGACCTGGGCGCGACGCCAGCCGGCAACCAGACCGCCTTCAAGCTGTGGGCGCCGACCGCGCGCGATGTGGCGGTGTGCACGTATGACAGCGCAACGGGCCGCGCCAACGCCGTGCTGCCGATGGCACTGGACGCACGCACCGGCGCCTGGGCTGCCAGCGTCCCGCGCGATTTGTCCGGCACCTATTACAAGTACGCGGTCGATGTCGTCGCCGATGGCGCCGGGCTGGTACGCAACCTGGTGACCGACCCGTATTCGGTCAGCCTGAATGCGGACTCCAAACGCAGCTACATCGCCGACCTGGATGCGCCGAACCTGAAGCCGGCCGGCTGGGACGCCACGCAGCCACCGGCCACGGTCAAGGCGCAGACCGACATGGTCATCTACGAGCTGCATGTGCGCGACTTCTCGCTGATCGACCAGACGGTGCCGCCGACCAAACGCGGCAAGTACGGCGCGTTTGGCGAAGCCAATTCCAACGGCATGCGGCACCTGCGCGCGCTGGCACAGGCCGGCCTGACCGACATCCACCTGCTGCCCGTGTACGACATCGGCAGCATCCCTGAAGTCGCGTGCGCGCAGCCCGCCCCTGCCGGCGCGCCGGATGGCGAGAGCCAGCAGGCGCTGGTCGTCAAGACCGCGCACACCGATTGCTTCAACTGGGGCTACGACCCGCAGCACTTCAACGCCGTCGAAGGCAGTTACGCGAGCGACCCGCAGGACGGCGCGCGCCGTATCGTCGAGTTCCGCCAGATGGTCATGGACCTGCACAAGGCCGGCCTGCGCGTGGGCACCGACGTCGTCTACAACCACACCTTCATCGCCGGCCAGGAAGAAAAATCGATCCTCGACCGCGTGGTGCCGGGCTACTACCATCGCCTGAACGCCATGGGCGGCATCGAAGCGTCGACCTGCTGCTTCAACACGGCGACCGAGAACACGATGATGGCCAAGCTGATGATCGATTCGTCGGTCCTGTGGACGCGCCAGTACAAGATCGATTCGTTCCGCTTCGACCTGATGGGCCACCAGCCGCGCGAGGCGATGGTGCGCCTGCAGCAGGCCGTCGACGCGGCGGCGGGCCGCCACGTGCAGCTGATCGGCGAAGGCTGGAACTTCGGTGAAGTGGCCGACGGCGCGCGCTTCGTGCAGGCCTCGCAGCTATCGCTGAACGGCACCGGCATCGGCACCTTCAGCGACCGCGCGCGCGACGCCGTGCGCGGCGGTTCGCCCGGTGATTCGGGCACGCCGGTCATCAAGCAGCAAGGCTATATCAATGGTCTGGTGTACGACGCGAACGCCCTTGGTGGCGATGCAAAAAAGGCTGACCTGCTGCGCGCCGCGGACCTGATCCGCGTCGGCCTGGCCGGCTCGGTGCGCACGTATCCGATGCAAGGATTCGATGGCCAGGTGCGCCAGTTGCAGGCGATGGTCTACGGCGGCAACCAGCCGGCCGGCTACGCGAGCGAGCCGGGTGAAGCGGTCAACTACGTCGAGAACCACGACAACCAGACCCTGTACGACATCAACGTGCTCAAGCTGCCGGTGGCAACGAGCAGCGCGGAGCGCGCGCGGGTTCAGGTGCTGGGGATGGCGATCAATGCGTTCAGCCAGGGCGTGGCGTATTACCACGCCGGCATCGACACGCTGCGCTCGAAATCGCTGGACCGCAACAGCTTCAATTCGGGCGACTGGTTCAACCGCATCGACTGGACCTACCAGGACAACTTCTTCGGTACCGGCCTGCCACCGGCGCCGGACAATGCGAAGGACTGGCCGCTGTTCAAGCCGTTGCTGGCCAATGCCGCGATGAAGCCCACGCCCGCCGACATCGCATTCGCGCGCGACGCCTTCCGCGACCTGCTGCGCATCCGCGCCAGCAGCACGCTGCTGCGCCTGCGCACGGCCGACGACATCAACACGCGCCTGCGCTTCTTCAATACGGGGCCGCGGCAGGAACCGACCGTGCTGGCCGCCTGGCTCGATGGCAAAGGCTATCCGGGTGCGGGCTTTGCCGGTATGGGGTATCTGGTGAACGTCGACAAGCGGGCGCACACGATCAAGGACGCCACGCTGCGCGGCAAGCGCCTGAAGCTGCATCCGGTGCACAGCGCACCTGGCGCGGCCGACAAGCGCGCGCTCAAGGCGCGCTTCGACAGCGCCAGCGGCACCTTCACGGTGCCGGCGCGCACGGCCGTGGTGTTTGTCGACATGTGAAAACGCGATTCTCGCGACGGCGCGCTGCTGACCTGAAGACCGTCATTCCAGCGAAGGCTGGAATCCAGGTCTGTTGCGGGCCGCTGTCGATGTTGCGGCAAAGGTGCTGAACTTGGGTTCCAGCCTTCGCTGGAACGACGTTGTCAGGCCAGCACGGACGCTTGCTCCGGCGCCGCCACCATCGCCAGCCGCGCAATCGCAAACGTATTGCGCCCCTTGTCCTTGGCTTCATACAAGGCGCTGTCGGCCAGCTCGCTGATCGTCAGCGCCGTCACGCCCGGTGCGTCGGCCAGCGCAATGCCGATTGTCGCGCTGACGGAAATCGGCTGGGAGCCGACCATGAACGGCGCTTCCATGACCTGCATGATCTTCTTGGCCACCAGCTCGACGTCGCGCGGCGAATTGACTTCGTCGAGCAGCACCGTGAATTCGTCGCCGGCCAGACGCGCCACCATGTCGGAGCTGCGCACCACCTTGCGCACGCGCCGCGCAAATTCGACCAGCACCATGTCGCCCACTGCGTGGCCGTAGGTGTCGTTGATCCGCTTGAAGAAATCGATGTCGAGATAGAACAGCGCAAAGGCGCGCTCGCGCTGCGGCGCACGTTCGACGGCTGCCTGCAGCGCCAGCTCGAACTGGCGCCGGTTCGGGATGCCGGTCAGCGCATCGGTGTGAGCCAGCGCGTGCAGGTTCCGTTCGTGCATGCGCGCAGCAGTGGCATCGGTCGTCAGGATATACACGCCCACCACCTCGCCGTCGCGCAGATGCGGCAGGAAAGTCGAGTGGACGATGCGGATGTGCTTCTTGCGCACGATGTCATGCTCGCACTGCGATGCCTTGCCCAGCCAGGCGTCGTCCAGCGCTTCCTTCTGCTGCAGATAGAAATCTTCGCCAAAGGCTTCGACCATGGTCTGGCCGACGACCTGATCGGACGCCTTGCCGAGCCACGACTGGTGCACTGCATTGGCGAACATGTAGCGGTGATCCTGGTCGAGGTGCGCGATCAGGACCGGCAGGTTGTCGGTAATCGTGCGCAGGCGCTCTTCGCTGTCAGCCAGGCGGTCGCGCGATGCTTTCAGTTCGGTGATGTCCTTCATCGCCACGACCGCGCCGAGGGTCTTGCCCTGGGCGCTGCGCAGCGGACGGCCGCTGGCCAGCAACGTGTACGGCGCGCGGCCGGCCGGTGCGACGACCATCGCGCCGTCGCGCACGACTTCGCCCTTGAGTGCGCGCACCAGCGGCACGTCGTCCATCGCCATCGGGGTCTGGCCATCGCCGTGGTACAGCGAGTAGAACAGCGGCCATTCCGATGGCGCGATGGCCTTCAGGTCGTGACCATGCAGGGCGCGCGCCGTGCGGTTGAACAGTGTCAGGTTGCCGACGGCGTCGCAGGCGACCACGCCGACATCGATCGATTCGAGCACCGCGTCGAGCAGTTCCTGTTTTTCTTCCAGCTGCTGCTGGGTGCGGATGCGCTCCGAGATGTCATTGACGAAGGCGCCGATGTAACGCGCGCCGTTCCATTCGTGGGCCGCCACCGTCATCTGGATCGTGATCTGGCGCCCGCTCTGGGTCAGCGCCGGCAGTTCGACGTTCTGGTTCAGGTACGGGCCGGCGCCGGTATCGAGCAGGCGGCGGATGTTCGCGTCATGCGCTTCGCGCTGCTGCGCCGGCATGACCAGATCGGACAACTGGCGGCCGCGCGCGTACTCGCCCGACCAGCCGAAGATGCGCTCAGCCGACGTGTTCCACGCCACCACCACGCCGTTGCTGTCAGCGCCAATGAAGCCGCTGAACGACGAATCGATGATCGTGCGGTTCCAGGCTTCGCTCTCGCGCAGCAGCGCTTCGGCCGCTTCGCGCTGCGTCACTTCGCGCGACAGTTGCTCGACCTTGTCTTCCAGTTCGGAGGTGCGAGCGACGATGCGCGCTTCCAGATCGGTATTGAGCGACTTGAGCGCCTGCTCGGCGAGCATGCGCGCGGTGACCGCCTTCAGGTGATTGATTTCGACTTCGACCAGCCCGGCCAGGTCGGCCAGCACCTGGCGCTGCTCCTGGTTCAGGCGGCGCGGGGCGCGGTCGATGATGCACAGCGTGCCCACGGCTTCGCCATCGCTGTAGACCGGCTGTCCGGCGTAGAAGCGGATATGCGGCTCACCGGTGACCAGCGGGTTTTCGGCAAAGCGGGGATCCTGCGCCGCGTCTTCGATCACGAGCAGCGCGCGCGCCTGCACCGCGTGGCTGCAGAACGACAGCGAGCGCGGGGTTTCCGACATGTCCAGGCCATGGTGCGACTTGAACCACTGCCGCTCCGCATCGATCAGCGACACCAGCGCGATGGGCACGTCGAACGTCATGGCGGCCAGGCGGGTAAAGCGGTCGAAGCGGGTCTCGGCAGGGGTGTCGAGAATCTGCAGTTCGGCCAGCGCAGCAAGGCGGGCCTGTTCAATTAACATTTGGCTGACGATGATAAAACCTCTTCCATGGTCCGGAACGAAGACGACAAGGCAGGACGGCCCTGTCGACACGGCGCCGGGAATTGGGGGAGCCACATGAAATGGTAGCACGCAGTGCCGTGCGGAAACTACACGTTCCGTCCCGTGCGTCGCGTAGCGTTGACGTTTTTTTGACAACTTTTAGCGATACATCGGTACAAAAGCACGCGCACAAGCCATTCTTGACCCGATGCCGCCCATTCTCGTCAGCGTGCATGACACGCGCGTGACATGTGCGTGAATGCCCTGTCAGATATCCAGGTGCGAGATCAGCAGCCGGCGCGCATCGATGTCGCCCTGATGGTCCGGACTGCCCTCCCCTTGCGCGCCCAGGGAAATCCCGACCGACATGATGTCGATGAGAAGCAGTTGCAGGATGCGCGAAATCATCGACAAAAAGCTCGTGCTGTCTTCGCTGTGATCCACCGCGAGGCACACGGAGGCCTTCTTTGCCAGCAGCGAGCGGCTGGCCGTGATCGCAATGATGTCAGCGCCGCGTGCGCGCGCCGTGTCGACTGCCTCGAGCAGCTCGGGCAACTGGCCGCCGGTGGAAATGGCGATCACAACGTCGCCAGGCCCCAGCAAACCGGCCGCAAGATTGAGCAGGTGTGAATCGCCATAGGATGCCGCCGGAATGCGAAAGCGGAAGAACTTGTGCTGGCCGTCGAGCGCCACAGCACGCGCATTGCCCAGTGCGTAGAACTCGACCCGGCGCGCGCGCCGCAGCAGCTCGATGGCGCGGTCGATCGCGTGGACGTCGAGCGCATCGCGAAACTTCAGGATCGCGGAGACCGTGTTGTCGATCACTTTGGCCGACAGGTCATGCGTGCTGTCGGTCATGCGCACCTGGCTGTGGCGCACGGGGATCGTGCCGGTCAGGCTGCCGGCGAACTTGAGCTTGAATTCAGCCAGGCCCTGGAAGCCCAGCGAGCGGCAGAAGCGGATCACGGTCGGCTGGCTCACGTCGGCCAGGCGCGCGATCTCGGCGATCGGCTCGGACAGCATCTTGCGCGGATGCTCGATCACGAGCGCGGCCACGCGCTGCTCGGCCGGCGAGAGCTCGTGCAGCAGTTGCTGCACACGGTCGGTGAGCGTGTTGGCGCCGCTGCGCCCGCGCAGGTGCTCGGACAGGATCGCCGAAACGCCGTACAGCGCCGGGTTGGGCGTCATGATGATGTAGGTCGGAATCTGCGCGATGTAGTCTCGAAAACGCCCCTTGGCTTCGAAGCGCGCACGAAATGGCGACTGCGCGAACCAGGCGCCCATGCGCGGCACGATGCCGCCCCCGATGAACATGCCGCCAAACGCGCCCAGCGTCACGGCCAGGTTCGCGGCTGCGCTGCCCAGCATGCCGGCGAAGGTCTCCAGCACTTCGAGGCACAGCGCGTCGTGGGCATCGAGCGCCGCGCTGACGATGTCGGCGGTGCTGCGCGCTGGCGCCGCGACGCCGTTGCGTTCGGCCAGCGCGCGGTAGATCAGTTCGATGCCGGGGCCGGAAATCAGGCGTTCGTTCGACACGTGCTTCCACTCGCGCCACGCGTACTGCAGGATCGCAAATTCGCGCTCGTCGCTCGGCGCGAAGTTGACGTGGCCACCCTCGCTGCCGAGCGTGACGAAACCGTCGATGGTCGGGATCACGCCCGAAACGCCAAGGCCCGTACCTGGCCCCAGCACGCCCGACACGGCATGCGTCTGCGGCGCGCCGCCGCCGATCTGCAGCAGGTCCTTCGGCTGAAAGCCCGGCAGCGCCATCGCCAGCGCGGTGAAGTCGTTGACGATCAACAGCGTCGACAGGCCCAGCGCGCGGCGCACGGCATCGGTCGAGAACTGCCAGTCGCGGTTGGTCATGCGGATGAAATCGCCGCTGATCGGATTGGCCAGCGCAAAGGCCGCGTGGTGAATGCGCCCGCCCGGATGCTGCTCGAGGTAGGCGTGCAGCAGCGGGATGATGCCGTCGAAGTCGTCGCAGCGCAGTACGGCGACCTGGCCCAGCACGCCGGGCGCGGTCTCCAGGCCCAGGCGCGCATGGGTAGCGCCGATGTCGGCCAGCAGGCGCGGGCCGTCGGCAAAGGCTGCGCGCGGGGGTTTGCTTTTTGGATCAGGGTCTTCCGTCATACCACAAGGATACCATTGACCCAATGACAAGAGAATGGGCCCTGGTCAGCGCACGAGTCCCTTGAGCAGCGCCTTGTGGAACTGTACCGGGTCCTGCATCTGCGGCGCGTGCCCCATCTCGGGGAACGTCACCAGCACCGAGCCCGGGATTGCTTTGCGCGTGGTCTCGGCCAGCACCTTGTAGTTGCCCAGTGTTGGGCGCACGTCAGCGGGCGCGGCGTCCTTGCCGATCGCGGTCGTGTCCTTCAAGCCCATCAGCAGGAAGGTCGGCGTTTTGATCAGCGGGAATTCATGCACCACGGGCTGCGTGTAGATCATGTCGTAGATGAGCGCCGAATTCCAGGCCACGAGCTCCTTGCCCTTGCCACGGTACATCCCGGCCAGCATCTGCACCCACACTTCGTATTCCGGCTTCCACTGACCGTTGTAATAGGTCGTGCGCTCGTACTCGCGCACGCGCTCGGCCGACAGTTTCAGCTCGCGCTCATACCACTGATCGACACCCAGCGATGGCACGCCCAGGTTCTTCCAGTCTTCCAGGCCGATCGGGTTGATCATCACCAGCTGGTCTGTCAGTTCGGGATACATCAGCGCGTAACGCGTGGCCAGCATGCCGCCAGTCGAGTGACCGATGATGATCGCCTTTTTCACGCCGATCGAGGCCAGGAGCTTGCGCGTGTTGTCGGCCAGTTGCTGGAACGTGTACTGGTAGTGCTGCGGCTTGGTGGACTTGCAAAAGCCGATCTGGTCGGGCACCACGACGCGGTAGCCGGCGTCGCTCAGTGCCTTCGTGGTGCCGGCCCAAGTCGCGCCGCAGAAGTTCTTGCCGTGCATGAGGACGACGGTGCGGCCGTTCGGGCTGGCCGGCTTGACGTCCATATAGGTCATCTGCAGATCGACGCGCTGCGACGTGAAACGGTATTGCTGCGTCGGTGCAGGGTAGGCGAATTCTTCGAGTTCGGCGCCGTAGACTGGCGCGGCGGCCGATTGTGCCTGCGCCGGGGCCAGCGCGAGGGCAAGACTCAGGCCCGCGATGGCGCGGGCGATGTGCGTAAAGTAGGACATGAAGGCGGGCAGACTGGCAGCCGGAGAGTTAACGGAACGGCCAGTCTACCCCGGAACCCGGTCAGTCCTGCGCGATCAGCGCCACCTGTGCGGCCGTTGCGAACCGCACCTTGCCGTCCTTGACCACGGCGGTGTTGCCGGTGTACCAGTCGCGGACCGTGGCGCCGTCGTTGAAGACGCCGCCCACCGAAATCGCCACCGGCTGCTGCGTCGACAGGCCCAGCGCGACGACCACGCGGTCGCTCACGCCATTTTGTTCCCACGTGCGCTTGAACGTGTACGGGCTCGATCCGATCATCTGGTGCTTGCCGGCGCCGACGGCCGGATGCGCGGCGCGGAAGCGCCCCAGGCGCGCCCAGTGGGCGCGGATATCGGCCACGCGGTGCAGGCCGCGTTCGGCGTTTGACGCCAGCTCGTCCCAGTTCATGAAGGTGCGCAGATTGGCGTCGCCCTCGGCGCCATCGAACTTCAGGACACGCGCCGTTTCGTCGCCGTAGTAGATCTGCGCCGCGCCGGGCGCCAGCAGCAGCTTGTTGGCCGACTCGAACGGCTTCTGGCGCAGCGGATCGAACGGGCTGCTGTCGTCGTGCGAGCTGATGTAGTTCAGCACCGAGAAGCCTTTCATGTCGCCATGCAGGATGGTCGAGTATTCCGAGAACACCTGTTCGTACGGGCGCTTGGCGTCGCTGCGCAGGCTGAAACTGATCATGCTGTCGAAGCCCTGGTCCAGGTAGTCGACGAATTCGCCGCCACCCAGATCGAACTTGCGCGCGTGCTTGATCTCGTAGTTATAGACCTCGGACACCATCCAGAACGGCTTCTGGTCGAGGGTCTTGGCCGGGTTGGCGCGCTTCCAGTCCGCCAGCGCCAGGCTGGCTTCTTGTTTCAGTTCCTTCCACAGGCCAGGCTCGGTGTGCTTGACGGTATCGGCGCGGAAGCCGTCGATACCGAACTTGCGCACCCAGTCGGCATGCCATTTCATCAGGTAGTAGCGTGGTGCGCGCGGGTAGCCGGTGCGCTTGAAGAACGCGTCGAGCTCCTTCACCTCACGCTCGTAGCGCCCTTCCTTCTTCCACTTGGCCACCAGGTGCGGCGGCAGGTCGACCGGCTTGTCGCTACCGGTCAAGAAGTCCGGCAGGTTCGCCACCAGTGTGCAATCGACCGTCGTGCGCGCATCCTTGTAGGTGCAGGTCGGACCCGTGCGCACCCACGACGCCGGCCAGACTTTATCCTGCGGCGTGACGGGGCCGGTGTGGTTCATCACCACGTCGAACACGATGCGGATGCCATTGGCGTGCGCCGTGTCGACCAGCGTGCGCAGTTCGTCCTCGGTGCCAAACGCAGCGTCGAGCGCCGTGAAGTCCTTGGCCCAGTAGCCGTGGAAGGCGTAGCTCTTGCCGGTGCCTTCATCGGTCGCGCCGTGGATCTGTTCGATCACGGGCGTCAGCCAGATCGCGTTCACGCCCAGGTCGGTGAAATACCCTTCCTTGATCTTGGCCGTGATGCCGGCGATGTCGCCGCCCATGAAACCGCGCAGTGGCGCTGCGTCGTCCTTGCGCCCGTAAGCCTTGTCGTTGGCCGGGTTGCCGTTGTTGAAGCGGTCCGTCAGCAAAAAGTAGACGGTCGCATTCTCCCAGACGAACGGCTTGGCGGCGGGCGCCGGGCCGGGCAACTGGGCGCTGGCAGAGGCCATCGCACCAAAGGCGAGCAGCATGGCGGAAGCAAGGACGGGTAGTTTCATGCGGGGTTCCTGTGTGGTGAAGGGGTCAGGTGACGACCGTGGGTTCGCTGCGGCCGGTGCGCTGGCGCAGATCGGACAGGCTCTCGGCCAGATCGATCAGGCCTTGCAGCGCGGCCTGCGTATCGAGGTTGTGGTGCGCCGGATCGGCTTCGTAGCGTTCGAGGTAGACCCGCACGGTGGCGCCTTCGGTGCCGGTGCCGGACAGGCGGAACACGATGCGGGAGCCGTCCGCCATGATGATGCGGATGCCCTGCTTGGTAGAGACCGAGCCGTCGACCGGGTCGGTATAGGCAAAGTCGTCGGCCAGCGCGATCTGGTGGCCGGCCAGCGTCTGCCCTGCCAGCTCGGGCAGGCGCGCACGCAGCGCGTCCATCATGGCGCCGGCAGCGCCGGCATCCACGGCTTCGTAGTCGTGGCGCGAATAGTAATTGCGGCCGAAGCGCGCCCAGTGCGCTGCCAGCAGCTGTTCGACCGTCTGGCCGCGCACGGCCAGCAGATTGAGCCAGAACAGCACGGCCCACACGCCGTCTTTTTCGCGGATGTGGAACGAGCCGGTGCCATAGCTCTCTTCGCCGCACAGCGTGACGAGACCAGCGTCCATCAGGTTGCCGAAGTACTTCCAGCCGGTAGGCGTCTCGAAGCAGGCGATGCCCAGCGCTTCGGCCACGCGGTCGGCCGCCATCGACGTGGGCATCGAACGGGCGATGCCTTTGATGCCGCCCGCGTAACCCGGCGCCACGGTAGCGTTGGCCGCGATGATGGCCAGGCTGTCCGATGGCGTGACGGCGATGCCGCGCCCGACGATCATGTTGCGGTCGCCGTCGCCGTCCGAGGCGGCGCCGAAGTCCGGCGCGTCGGGCGCGGCCATCGCCGCGATCAGCTCGGCAGCGTTGACAGGATTCGGGTCGGGGTGCCCGCCGCCGAAGTCTTCACTCGGCACGCCATTGACGACCGTGCCGGCCGGTGCCCCGAGGATGCCTTCGAGGATCGTGGTGGCATACGGGCCGGCCACTGCGTGCATCGCGTCAAAGCGCATCCGGAAGCCGCTCGCGAACAGGCCGCGGATTGCGTCGAAATCGAACAGGCCCCCCATCAACTCGGCGTAGTCGGCCACCGGGTCGATCACCTCGATCAGCATGTTTTCGAGACGCGTGGTGCCCAGCACGTCGAGGTCGACGGCCGGCGCGTCGCTGATGCGGTACTGCGTGATCGTCTGCGTGTGCGCGAAGATGGCGTCGGTGATTTTCTCGGGCGCCGGGCCGCCATTGTCGATGTTGTACTTGATGCCGAAGTCGCCGTCCGGGCCGCCCGGATTGTGGCTGGCCGAGAGCACGATGCCGCCCTGGGCGCCGTGCTTGCGGATCACGCAGCTGACGGCCGGCGTGGACAGGATGCCGCCCTGCCCCACCAGCACGCGCTCGACGCCGTGCGCCGCCGCCATGCGCAGGATGGTCTGGATCGCGTCGCGGTTGAAGTAGCGGCCATCGCCGCCGACGACCAGGTGACGGCAGGCGCCTTCGCCCAGCGTCAGGAAGATCGACTCGACAAAGTTTTCAAGGTAGCCGGGTTGCTGGAACTCGGTCACTTTCTTGCGCAGGCCCGAGGTGCCGGGCCGCTGGCCGGCGAACGGGGTGGTCGCGACGGTCTGGATGGTCATGCTTTACTCCTGTCAATGTAAGCGTTCACAACACCGCCGGACAGAGCCGGACAATGTTGATAAAACGTTACGATACGACAGACGCCGGATTCACGGCGCGCACACGCGTACCGTGCGCGCCTGGCGCCCCAGCAGTTACACGGCAGCGCGTACCGGCGCCGCCTTGTCCGTCACCAAGAGGGTCAACAGTGCGGCGATGAGCATGCAGACGCCGCCCAGCACGAGCGTGAGCACCGCGTGGCCATCGAACAGGTGCTTGGTCACGAAACCCAGCAGCAGGCCGCTGACGATCTGCGGAATCACGACGAAGAAGTTGAACAAGCCCATGAAGTAGCCCATGCGCTTGGCGGGCAGCGAGCCAGCCAGGATCGCGTACGGCATCGTCAGGATCGACGCCCAGGCAATGCCGATACCGATCATCGGCACCACCAGCATGTTCTTGTCGGTGATGAGGAATACGCTGGCCAGGCTCAGGCCGCCAATGGTCAGGCACGTCGCATGGACGACCTTGCGGCTGGTCATGCGGGCAAACACGGGCAGGATGAACGCGGCCAGCGCCGACACGCCGCTGTACACAGCGAACATGATGCCGACCCAGCTGCCGGCGTCCTGGTAAGCGGTCGACTGCGCGTCGGTGGTGCCATAGACGCTGTCGGCAATGGCGGTGCCGGTGTAGATCCACATCGCGAACAGCGCGATCCAGGTGAAGAACTGCACGAACGCCAGTTGCACCATCGTGCGCGGCATCTTGCCAAAGCCGCCGAAGATCTCGGCGATGGCCACGCCCACGCTGCGCGAGGCGGCGCGTTCCTTGTTGAACGCTTCCATGTCGGGCGGCGGCAGCTCGTCGGCGGACACCACGGTCCAGGTCACGGCAAGGAAGAACACGAGGCCACCAGCATAGAACGAGTAGCGCACGGTGTCGGGGATCACGCCGCCGATGACGGCGTTCGACACGCCCATGCTTTCAAAGAACGTTGGCAGGAGCGATGCGATGACCGCGCCGCAACCGATGAAGAAGGTCTGCATCGCATAGCCGGCGGTCTGCTGCGACGGATCGAGCTTGTCACCGACAAACGCGCGGAATGGCTCCATCGACACGTTGATCGCGGCGTCCATCATCCACAGCACGGCTACGGCCATCCACAGCGCGGTGGAGTTGGGCATCAGGAACAAGGCAATGGCAGCCAGCACCGCGCCGATGAAGAAGAACGGCCGGCGGCGGCCCCACTTCGGGTGCCAGGTGTTGTCGCTCAGGTAGCCAACGATCGGCTGGATCAAGAGGCCAGTAACGGGCGCAGCGAGCCAGTACAGGGAAAAGTTTTCGGGGTCGGCGCCGAGCGTGGCGAAGATGCGGCTGGTATTCGCGTTCTGCAGTGCAAAGCCGAACTGGATGCCGAAGAAACCGAAGCTCATGTTCCACAGCTGCCAGAACGACAGGCGTGGTTTGAGCACGGTCGATTGCATATCCATGTGTGTCCCCAATCTGGCCCGACACGGGAGCGGGCGCTGTTATGTGAATGCGCGGCGCACTGGTGGTGCGCGCCGTTGATGCAAAGGCGTGCCGGAACAGACAACAGTCCTGCCAGCGTATCTGTAGCAAAATAACATGGGGTTATCGGGGTGTCAATCGTGGAGATCTCATAGTGAGATCAGGACTATACCCACAGAGCATGTGGCGTTTTGTAGTCAAACAACATCAGCAAGCGCGCTCGTTATTTGACGTGCAGATGCAAAAACGTCGCTCCTGCTTGCGCGGGAACGACGTTTTTCAGCCTACGGTGAAACGATCAGTCCTTGCTACCCTCGCCCTTGCGATGCGGCTTCTTGCCCGGCATCGGCTTGTCGGTCACGCGGCGGTCGGCGCCGCTCTTCGTGAACGGCTTCTTGGCGCCGGCGGCTGGCACGGCTGGCGTTTCGCCGTCACGCGTGATCGACAGCTGGCGGCCGGCGACCCAGATCGACTTGAGCTGCGTGAACAGCTCGGCCGGCATGTCCGATGGCAGGTCGAGCGTCGAGTAATCGTCATAGATCTCGATGCGGCCGATCTGCTTCGACGGGATATTTGCTTCGTTGGCGATTGCGCCGACGATATTGCCCGGCTTGGCGCCGTGGGCAAAGCCCACTTCGATGCGGAACGTTGCCATGCCTGGCTCAGGGTCACGCATGACGCGCTCTTTCTTGAAGCCTGGCTCGCGCGCAGGGCGCGCTGGGCGCTCTTCCCAGTCACCGCGCGGCTCGCGTGGCGCACGCTCGTGGCTGCCGCCAAATTCGCGCTGCGACGGCATGCTCTCGGGACGCACGTCGCGGTCAGGCTTGGTCAGCAGCAGCGGCTCGTCGCCACGTGCCATCTTGGCCAGGGCGGCGGCGATGTCGATCGCCGGCACGTTGTCGTCGCGCTCGACGTCTTCGATCAGGGCGCGGAAGACTTCGAGGTTGCCTTCGGCCAGCGTGGCGCGGATCTGGTCCTTGAAGCGCGTCATGCGCACTTCGTTGACGGCCTTGACGGTCGGCAGTTCGAGTGGCGACACCGGCTGGCGGGTCGTGCGCTCGATCAGCTTGAGCAGGCTGCGCTCGCGCGGCGTGATGAACAGGATCGCTTCGCCGCTACGGCCCGCACGGCCGGTACGGCCGATGCGGTGGGTGTAGCTCTCAGGGTCCGACGGCACGTCGTAGTTGATGACGTGGCTGATGCGCTCGACGTCCAGGCCGCGTGCGGCAACGTCGGTCGCGACCAGGATGTCGATCTTGCCCTTCTTGAGGTTATCGATCGTGCGCTCGCGCTGCTGCTGGGCGATGTCGCCGTTGATCGCAGCAGCCGAGAAACCGCGCGCCTGCAGCTTGGTTGCCAGTTCTTCGGTACCCAGCTTGGTGCGCGCGAAAATGATCATGCCGTCGAAGGCTTCGGCTTCGAGGATGCGGGTGAGCGCGTCGAGCTTGTGCATGCCGGCCACCAGCCAGTAGCGCTGGCGGATATTGTCGGCGGTGCCGGTCTTGGCCGCGACCGTGATCTCTTGCGGCTCGCGCAGGTAGGTCTTGGCGATGCGCTTGATCGCTGG
The DNA here is from genome assembly GCF_024753205.1 of Massilia aurea. Taxonomy (GTDB): domain Bacteria; phylum Pseudomonadota; class Gammaproteobacteria; order Burkholderiales; family Burkholderiaceae_D; genus Telluria; species Telluria aurea. The sequence goes on from NZ_JANUGZ010000002.1 coordinate 494,066, forward strand.
CGGCATGGTGGCCGAGAACAGCGTGGTCTGGCGCGTGGCCGGGGTCTTTTGCAGGATCTGCTCGACGTCGTCGATGAAGCCCATGCGCAGCATTTCATCGGCTTCGTCCAGCACGAGGGTCGTCAGCTTCGACAGGTCGAGCGAGCCCTTCTGGATGTGATCGATGACGCGCCCTGGCGTACCGACCACGACGTGCACGCCGCGGCGCAGCGACGACAGTTGCGGGCCATAGCTCTGGCCGCCGTAGATCGGCAGCACATGGAAGCCCTTGATGTGGGCCGCGTAGCTCTGGAATGCTTCGGCGACCTGGATCGCCAGTTCGCGCGTCGGCGCCAGCACCAGCGCTTGCGGCGCGGTCTGCTTGACGTCGATGTTCGACAGGATTGGCAGTGCGAAGGCGGCGGTTTTACCGGTACCGGTCTGCGCTTGTCCCAGCACGTCGCGCCCTTCCAGCAACAGGGGAATGGTGGCTGCCTGGATCGGCGACGGCGTTTCGTATCCGACGTCTTTCAATGCTTTCAGGACAGGCGCCGAAAGATTGAGGTCGGAAAACGATGGGATTGGGGTGTCTGACATAGAGGAAGTTGCTCTTATTAAGTAAGTACGAATGCGACAGTTTACACCGTTGCTTCGTTGGGGGCGCTAAATACAATGGACCGGGCGGCCGAAACCACAGAATCCGAACAATGAAAAATGCCCTTGCAGGCACACCTGCAAGGGCATTGGCGATCGCGACAGCGCCCCGTTGGGTGGCGCCACCTTCGCTTGATACCGGATTACAGCTTGTAGTTCAGGCCGAACAGCATCTGGCGGCCATACTTGGCATAGCCGCGCGGACGGTCTTCGGTACCAGCGTAGCTGCGGAAGGCGGTGTCGGTCAGGTTGTTGACCTGGAACAGCACAGACAGACCTTCGACTTGCTTGAAGTCATAACCCAATTGCAGGTCGACTACTTTATCAGCTTTTACGTAAGTCAGCTCGGTTGCACCACCAATTCCGCCGATTTCACCCACATAATCGCTGCGATAACGCTGGCTGATACGTGCCGAGAAGCCATCTTTCTCGTAATACGCCGTCACGTTGAACACGCGCTTCGACAGGCCCGGCAGCGGAATCGCGACATTGCCGAAGCGCTGGTCGAGAATCGAGATCTCGCTGTTGGTGAACGACGCGTTGGCGGTGATGCCGAAACCGTCGAGCATCGGGTGGATCATGTCCAGCGGGGTCGATGCCGCAAACTCCAGACCGCGCAGACTACCGCCCTCGCCGTTACGCGGCTGGGTGATGGTACCGATGTTGGTCAGGGCGCCCTGCAGGTTGAACTCCGAGAAGTCACGCGGCACGGTCACGCTGTAAATGTACGAAGACAGATCCTTGTAGAAACCAGCCGCCGAGATATAGCCCTTGTTGCCGAAGTACTTTTCATACGACAGGTCGACCTGCTTGGCGCGCCATGGATCGAGCTGCGCATTGCCGCCGTTGCCGTACGGGGTGCCGGTGGTCTGGGCGGTCAGGCCTACTTCCAGCGCCGCGTTCAGCTGGTTCAGCTTGGCGCGGGCCAGCGTCTTGCCGGCGCCAAAGCGCAGGAATTGCTGGTCAGGCAGGCTCCATGCCAGGTTGATGCTTGGCAGGTAGTCGGTGTACTTCTTGCCGTCGGTCAGTGGCACCAGGTCGGCGAACGGCCAGGCGCGCAGCGTGTTCGCGGTCGAGCTCTGGTCGGTTTCGATGACTTGCATGCCGATATTGCCGCGCAGTGGCATCGACATCAGTTCGGTGTCGATGTTCAGCTTGGCGTAACCGGTTTTGACCTTCTCTTCGATCGTCCAGTTCTTGGTCGCGCCCCATGGCACCAGCACGGCTGGCGTGAATGGGCCGAAGTTGTTGGCCAGCACGCCGTCGATGTCCCAGCTCAGGCTGTTCTGCAGGCCGTACAGCGCTTGCGAATCGTTCAGCACATTGGCGCCAAAGGTGCCGTTGCCGATCTTCGAGAAGCCCGTTTCCAGGTGCGCCTTTTCTTTTTCGCGCTTCGAGTAATTAAAGCCCAGTTCCAGGCTGTTGAAGTACGCGTTGTCGAACTTGCGCTCGATGCTCGTGCGGAACGAGGTCATCTTGTCGGTCATGTTCGGGGCGTTGACATAGCCTTCGCCGAACTGGCCGCCAATGGCGATCTGCGACGGATCGTCGTAGGTGCCCGACAGGCCCAGCACAGGAATCGTGCCACCGTTGTAGCTGTAGTTCAGCGTCTGGCGCGCAGCGCGGCCGGCGTTGATCTCGATCAGCTGTTCCTTGTGGTCAGCCTTCGAGCGGCTGATGTCGACGATACCGACCCAGTCGCCCGTCGTGTAGCGGTTGTTCCAGCCGAAGGCGGTCAGCTTGTCGTCGCGCGTCAGGCGGTTGTTGCGCACCACCGGATTGACGTTGTTGGCGGCGCCACTGATCATCGTGCCGTTCACGACGGTCGGGTTCGAGAAACTGACTTGCCCGTCGTCCTTGAGCGGCATTTCGATGCCGCGACGGATTTCTTCCTGGTCGAAACGCGAGTGGTAGACGTCGAAGGTCGAGCTGAAGTTGCGGTTAGGACGCCATTCGAGCACACCCATCAGGCCGTCGCGCACCTGGTTGCCGGTCGTGGCAATCGCCTTCATGCCCTTTGGCACTTTGACGGTCGAGCCTGGCACGACATTGGTGTCGTCCACCCAGTCCCACGTTTCGAACTGTTCGCCGACGTTCGGCTTGTCCTGACGGGCGTAGCCGATGGCCACACCGATCGTGCGGTTGGCAAACTGGTCGATGTACGACGCGCTGACGCGGCTGCCGGTGTCCGGCGAGCCGGCGCTGATTTCGCCTTTGGAATTCTTTTCGCCGCGCACATTGACGGTGACGACGCGTTCGCGCAGCGACAGCGGCTTGATGGTTTGCAGGTCGACCGTGCCCGACAGGCCCTGGCCGATCACGGCGGCGTCGCCGGTCTTATACACGGTGACGGCGCTGATCAGTTCGGATGGGTACTGGTCGTATTCGACGGTACGGTCCGAGCTGGTGGTGACTTGTTCGCGGCCGTTGAGCAGCGCGGTCGACAGGTCGCCCGAGGTGCCGCGGATGCTGATCGACTGGGCCTGGCCGTTGACGCGCTGCGCCGACAGACCTGGCAGGCGGGCCAGCGATTCGGCGATCGACACGTCCGGCAGCTTGCCGATGTCTTCCGACGAAATGGCTTCGACGATGCCGGTCGATTCGCGCTTGACGGCAATCGCGTCTTCGATGGCGCGGCGGATACCGGTCACGGTCACGGTGGTGACCGGTGCATCGCTGATGGCGGTGTCAGTCGTCGTGGCGGTTTGCGCCTGCGCGCTGCCGGCCATGATGGTGACAAAGATGGCGCACCCGGCGGCCACTGGGCTCAGCTGGAATGCGGAACGCTTGTTGGCGAAAGTTTTCATGATCTCCTCAGAACGACGTAATTTCCCTAGAGCAGCTTTCGACCGCCATGTTCGGGACTTTGTTATGACACGCCTCAACATCAACGCTCGGCGGGATTCTGTATTAAAACTAGATGCACTGTCAACGGGAGTAGGTTTCAAACGAACTCAGGTCTCAGCAAGTGAATATAGTCAATAAAAACAGTGACTTGCCAACTGATGAGCACCACGCGCGTGGTTTTTCACGCGTGTAGTCGTGCTACAAACACTCTAAAAAGCAACAATTTATGCTCAATTGCACCGAATCAGTGCGCAGGATGTAGTAAAACAATCAGGCCCTGAAACCCAGCTTGTAACTTCACTACGTGAATTTTGTATTTTTACAACAGACGAAAAAAATCCCCGGCAGCCTTTCGGCTGTCGGGGATCGCTTGATGTGGTCTGGAGGCTGCTACACAGCCTCGCCAGTCATCAGAACTTGTAGTTGGCGCCGAACTGGTAGGTGCGGCCGTAGTCGACGCGACGGGTGATCGAATCGCTGCTGTTCGTGTACTCCTGGTACGGCGCGTTGTTCCAGTTGTTGGCCTGGGCAAACACCGACAAGCCCTTGGCAAAGCCCGACTGGATTTCATACGACAGCTGGAAGTCGACGATCGTCTCGCCCTTTACGAACGTGTACTGCAGCGTGTCCGAGAAGTCCGGCGACTGGCCCAGGAAGTCCGAACGCTTGCGCGCTGCGGCAGCGATCTGGAAGCCGTACTTTTCGTAGTACACGCGCAGGTTGCTGACCTTGCGCGACAGGCCCGGCAGCGGGATCGACTGCGCCGACGTCTGCACATTGCCAAAGCCCAGGGCCGGGATATCGATCGCCGAGCTGGTGAACGAGTGGTTGGCCATGATGCCGAAGCCGTCCAGCCACTCGCTCGCCATGTTCAGCGGAATATTCACTGCCAGCTCGTAGCCCTTGATGCTGCCACCGTTACCGTTTTCAGGACGGTTCAGCACGCCAACGGTCGAGCCGGCGAAGTCGCCGGTGGTCGGCAGCGGCGTGGTCGAGGTCGTCCATGGCGCGAAGTCGTATTCCGACGGCGTGCGCAGGATGAACGTGTCGAGCTTCTTGTAGAACACGGCCGCGCTGACATAGCCCTTCTTCGCGAAGTACTTTTCGTACGACAGGTCGAACGCCTTGGCCTTGAACGGCTTGAGCCCCGGGTTGCCGCCGCCACCGCTGATGAACGGGTTGGTCACGCCGGTGTTCACGCCAAAGCCGATGCCGCCGCGCAGGTCGTCCAGGTTCGGACGCGACAGCACTTGCGCCAGACCCATGCGCAGCACCTGGTCATTCTTGAGGTCGAACGACAGGTTCAGGCTTGGCAGCACGTCCCAGTAGCTGACGCTGTCGACAACGCGCACGGCCGGGCACGCATCGGCCGTTTCGCCGGTGCAGTTGCCGCTGTTGTAGCCGCCGCCCGTCTGCTTCGTGTGCACGAACTGCGTTCCGACGTTGCCGCGGTATTCGAAGCCGAACAGCTCGCCGTTCAGGTCGCCCATCAGGTAAGCGGTCTGGACCGTTTCCTTGACATCCCAGAACTTGGTCAGGATGTCGGCGTTGACCTTCGTGGCCAGCTGGTACACGGTGCCGAGCGAGCCGGACGGATTCCACGTGGCGATCGGAAGACCGGTGGTGCCGGCAACGCCGGTACCCGTGCCCGGCATCGTCTGCGCAGCGAACTGGGCGCCGCCCAGGATCTCGAGACGGCCTTCTTCGCCGCTGCGCGCTTTTTCGCGGTCGGTGAAGTTGTAGCCGAACTGCACGGCCGACATTGGGCCCCACTCCACCGGACGCTTGGCGTTCAGGCGGATCGCCTTGAGCGTGTCTTCCACGTACGGCTGGGCCAGGTAACCGGCTTGCGGCAGGATGTTGGTGGCGGTGCCCGACCAGCCGTTCACGTCGGTCAGTTGCGCAACCGCGCGGTCCGAATAGTTCAGGCCAGTGCGCCAGGCGACGTCGGTGAAATTGCCGCCGTTAAAACCGGTCCACGAGATCGTGTCCAGCGGATTTGCATTGCCCGGCAGGCCGGCGGTGGTTTCGTAGCGCGCGCTCAGCTTGGTCGCTTTCGACCAGGTGATGTCGGCGCTGGTGCTCCAGTCACCCAGCTTGAGCTCGTTCTTCCAGCCGACCGTCTTCAGGTCGTCTTCCGACGTCTCGACGTGGTTACGCACCACGCCCTTGTAGTTGGTCAGCGTGCCGCTGGTGGCGACACCGTTCTGCACGACGACGTTCTGCAGCACGCCGGCCGGGTCATACAGGCCCGACGTGTTCGAGCCGACCGCGCCTTCGAAACCGCTGCGCTTCAGGCCAGTCTCACCGGCCGAATAGAACAGGTCGAGGGTCGAGCGGAAATCGCGGTTCGGACGGAACTGCAGCGACATGAAGGCGCCGTCACGCTTGTGCGACGTCGATTCGGTATCCGCAGTAAAGCCCAGTGGCACCAGGACATTCTGGCCGTTGAACGGCAGGGCTGCCGTGTTGCCGCCCCAGGCGTCGAACTTGCGCTGCTCGCCGCCGGTTTCGTCGTACGACGTGATGCCCAGTGCGATGCCAAACTTGCGGTCGGCGAACTGGTCGATGTACGAGAACGAGACGCGGTCGCCGCTGCCTTCTTCGGCAGTGCGCACACCCAGGCGGCTGCGCTTGTAGTTGGCGGCAATAACGCGCTTGCCGAAGTCCAGCGGCTGCACGGTTTTCAGGTCGATCGTCGCGGCCAGGCCCTGGCCGATGACGCTGGCGTCCGGCGTCTTGTAGATCACGACGCCGCCCATCAGCTCGGACGGGAACAGGTCGAATTCAGGATTGCGGGCATTGCCGGTCGAGGCCATTTCGCGGCCGTTGAGCAGCGTGCCGTTGAAGCTTGGCGACAGGCCGCGCACCGAGATTTCCGATGCACGTCCCGAACCGCGGCTACGCTGGGCAGTCACGCCCGGCAGGCGCGCGATCGATTCGGCAACCGACGTGTCCGGCAATTTGCCGATGTCTTCGGCCGAGATCGCTTCAACGATCGAATTCGAATTGCGCTTGATGGAGATGGCCGCTTCGATACCGGTACGGATACCGGTCACGGTCACTTTCGACACGGCGCTGTTCGGGAACGCGGTGGGTGCGGCGGCCGGCGCTTCTGCCGGCGTTTGCACCGTGGCGGCTGCCACGGGGGTGTTCGGTGCGACGGGGGTGGCTTCTTCGCTGCCCGAGGCTTGCGCATACGCGTTACCTGCCAGGACCGACAGCAGCACGGCGCAACCGGCGGCGAACGGGTTCAACGGGAATGCAAAAGTGGCTGCAGTACGGCGGCGGGCCTGGGTGGCCCGGGTGGCGGTGGCGTTCATGTGTCTCCTCGGTTTTTCTTAACTGCCCGTTACGACTCTGTACTAAAACTAGAGCCTGAATGGGCAGCAATGTGTGGCGAGGATCATGGCACGCTTTGCATGGCAACAACATTGTGCACGTTGTACTTGAGCTACACATTTAGAGGGTTTTCAGGCCCTCCAAACAACTTTCGCATCGAATCTGAAGACAATCTGAAGGTTCACCCATCACGCGACTATGTAGTCGGGATGAAATCGAATGCGCCCCGCATGATTGTTGGGCCGCAGGGTTTATAGTAACCTTCCATCAACACAACAATTACCGGCCCCGCGTTCCACCGTTGACATGCCGACCTTGTAGTTCAACTACGTCAGCAGTATCACGACTGGCACCAGCCCCAGAACTCATGAGACAACTCCTCGCCACCATCGTGCTCGGCAGCGCTTCGCTTGCCGCCTTCGCCCAGGCCCCCGCCATCGACCGCATGGAGCCGCCATTCTGGTGGGCCGGCATGCACGACAACAAAGTCCAGCTGATGGTCCATGGCGAGGCGATTGGCGACCTGACGCCGACGCTGACCTACCCCGGCGCGCGCATTGCGTCCGTCACGCGCACACCGAACCGCAACTACCTGTTCATCGACCTCGTGCTCGATGCGAAGGTGGCGCCCGGCACGTTCGACATCACGTTCAGCGGCGCCGGCCGCACGACCACACACGCCTACCGCCTGCTGGCACGCGACGCAGGTTCCGCGACGCGCCAGGGCTTTTCCAGCAAGGACGCGATCTACCAGATCATGCCGGACCGCTTCGCCAATGGCGACCCGTCCAACGACAACGTCGCCGGCATGCTCGACAAGGCCGACCGCAAGGGCGGCCTGGGCCGCCACGGTGGCGACATCCAGGGCGCGATCAACCATCTCGACTACATCGCGGACATGGGCTTCACGCAGCTGTGGCCGACGCCGCTCATCGAAAACAATATGCCGGGCTACTCGTACCACGGCTATGCGGCCACGGACCTGTACAAGATCGACCCGCGCTACGGCAGCAACGAAGACTTCGTGCGCCTGTCGACCGAAGCGAAGAAGCGCGGCATCGGCATCATCCAGGACGTGGTGCTGTCGCACATCGGTTCGCATCACTGGTGGATGAAGGATGTGCCGGCGCCGGACTGGATCAACTACAACGACAAGTTCGTCCCGACCCAGCACTATCACACGGCGGTGCAGGACCCGTACGGCTCAAAAGAAGACGCCGACAACTTCACGCGCGGCTGGTTCGTCAAGAGCATGCCCGACCTGAACCAGTCCAATCCGCTGCTGGCCAACTACATCATCCAGAACAACATCTGGTGGATTGAATACGCGAAGCTCTCGGGCCTGCGCATCGACACCTTCGGCTATTCGGACAGCGCGTTTTTGTCGGAGTACACGCGCCGCATCATGGCCGAATACCCGAACCTGAACCTGGTCGGCGAAGAGTGGAACACGAAGGTGCCGGTCGTGGCGCGCTGGCAGCGTGGCAAGGACAACTTCGATGGCTACCGTGCCTACATGCCGAGCATGATGGACTTCCCGGTAGCCGAGGCGATGCGCACTGCGCTGGCGGATAAAAAAGGCGGCAATGTGTTCTCGGACGTGTACGAGACGCTGTCGCTCGACTACCTGTATCCCGAGCCAGGCAACCTGGTGCTGTTCGCTGACAACCACGACATGTCGCGCATCTACAGCGTCGCCGGCGAAGACTTCGACAAGTACAAGATGGCGATGGTGTTCATGATGACGGCGCCGCGCATCCCGCAGTTCTACGTGGGCGACGAGCTGCTGTTTACCAGCCCGACGAAAGACCGCGACGACGCCAGCTACCGCATCCCGTTCCCGGGCGGCTGGGCCGGCGACAAGGTCAATGCCTTCACCGGCACGGGCCTGAAGGACAAGCCGCGCGCGGCGCAGGTGTTCGTACGCAAGCTGGCCAACTGGCGCAAGGGCCAGCCGGTGATCCACAGCGGCCGCATGATGCATTACGGGCCGCAGAACAATACCTACGTCTACTTCCGCTACAACGCGGACAAGAAGGTGCTGGTCGCGTTCAACAACAACGCGAAAGAAATGGCACTTGATGTCGACCGTTTCCGCGAAATGCTCACGGGCGTGACCAGCGGCGTGGATGTCCTGACCGGCAAGACGTTCGACCTGCGCTCGACGCTGACCCTGCCCCCACGTGCTTCGGTGATTCTGGAGCTGGAGACGCCGCGATGATGCGCAGCGCCATCGCACTGGCCGCCCTCCTCGCCTGCGGCGCCGCCCACGCGCAGTCAGATGCCGCGTTGTTCGTGCGCGGCGCGTTCAATGGCTGGGGGACGGCCGATGCGCTGGCGCCCAAGGGCAAGGGGATCTACCAGGCCGACATCGCCGTCGCGCCGGGCAACCACGCCTTCAAACTCGGCAGCAGCGACTGGGCTGCCGAGTGGGTGATTGATCCGGACAAGAGCGTCAATGTGGCGCCCGACACCGCGTACCAGCTCGAACGCCTGTCCGGACCCGAGACGTTCCTGTTCGTGCGCACCTCCGGCACTTACCGCTTCACGCTGGACGCGAGCGATCCGGCCAAACCTGCCCTGAAGGTCACGCGCCTTCCCGATGCCGACCGTGCCAACGCGCCCGATCCGCATGCGGGCCACGCTGCCGTCGCCACGCAAGCCTGGCCAACGTGGGACGGCAAGACCGAGACGGTGCGCTACTCGACGCCGGATGCACAGTCGCCGCTACGCCAGTACGTCCAGTCGAGCACGATGAGCCTGCGCGATCCCGGTCCGCAGCATGTCGCCTACGCCGAGCAGGAAGGCTTGCCGCGCGTCCGCACCGGCAACCTCGCCTTCGACGCGCTGTTCGCGCTGGCCGGCACCGAGATGCGCCTCAATTCGGTCAGCCAGATCAAGGACGGCAACTACAACGGCGGCAACGCCATCGATTGCGACTGCTTCTCCACCGGCGAGAAGTGGGCGTATGTGTGGACGCGCGACCTGTCGTATGCGGCCGACCTGGGCCTGGCCCTGCTCGACCCGCAGCGTGTGCGCAATTCGCTCGACTTCAAACTCTCTGGCTGGCGCGCCGGCGTCACGCCGGTGGCGCAGATTCCTGCCACGGCGGACGGCCTGCAGATCGTGCAGGACACCGGCAGCGGCGGCAGCTGGCCGGTCAGCACCGACCGCCTGACGTGGGCCTTCGCAGCCGAAGAAACGCTGCGCACGCTGCCGGCTGCCGAGCGCGCGCCGTTCGCCAGCAAGGCCTTGAAGGCACTGTCGAACACGCTCGAGATCGATCGCGTGGCGGCGTTTGACGCGGCCACGGGCCTGTACACGGGCGAAGAATCGTTCCTCGACTGGCGCGACCAGACCTACGCCGCGTGGATGCCGGGCGACCTGGCGTCGATGGCCAGCTCGAAGGCGCTGTCGACCAACGTTGTCATCTTCCAGGCGCTCAAGCTGGCGGCGCAACTGGCGCGCGAACAGCGTGATCCGACGAACACCGCGCGCTACACGCGCTGGGCCTCGGAGCTGAAACGCGCAATCAACAAGGAACTCTGGCTGGCCGATGAAGGCATGTACAGCAGCCTCACCGCCGGCCACCTGGACGGCGCGCCGCTGCACAAGTTCGACTGGCTCGGCCAGGCGCTGGCGATTGTCAGCGGCGTGGCCGACGACAGGCAGACGGCGTCGATCCTGGCGCGCTATCCGCATGGCCCGATGGGCGCGCCCGTGATCTGGCCGCAGCAGATCGGCGCGCCGGTGTACCACAACCGCGCCATCTGGCCCTTCGTCACCGCGTACGGCTTGCGCGCCGCGGTGCATGGCAAGAACGCGGCGGTGGCCGACGCCGCCTACGCAACGCTGATGCGCGGCGCAGCGGTGAATCTGTCGAACATGGAAAACCTCGAATGGTTGTCGGGCCAGCCGCTGCTGCTCGACGAGAAGACCCCGGCGCTGAGCGGCCCCGTGATCAACTCGCGCCGCCAGTTATGGTCGGTCGGCGGGTATCTGGGCATGGTGATCGACAATGTGTTCGGCGTGACCGTGCAGGACGACGGCATCGCGCTGCGCCCGTTCGTGACGGCCAAGCTGCGGCGCGAGACCTTTGGCGCGACGAACGAGATTGCCTTGCACGACCTGCGCCTGCACGGCAAGCGCATCGACGTGGTGCTGCGCCTGCCGCCAGTGGCCGAGGGCGATGGCTATCACCGGGTCGAGCGCATTCTGTTGAATGGCAAGCAGGTCAGGGACATGCTGCTGTCCAGCGATTTGCAAGCCGAGAACCGCATCGAGATCGTGCTGGGCAAACTCGTCGCCGGGGCGCAAGGCATCCGCCGCGTCCAGGCCAATCCGTATGAAGAATCGTCCGTCACGTTCGGTCCGCGCGAACCGGTGATCGAGGCGCTGACGCGTGCATCGTCCGGCGCCGTGGGGTTGACGATCGGCGCGAATGGCAATGCGGGGAATGTGACCTACCGCGTCTACCGCGACGGCAAACTGGTGGCCGACAAGCTGCCGGCCGGCGCCTGGACCGACGACAAGGCCGGTGTGGCGTCGTGCTATGCGGTAGAGGCGCGCTTTGCCGACAGCGGCAATGTCAGTCACCACAGCCAGCCGCGCTGCATCGACGGGGTCGCTGGTGCTGGCATCGACATTGGCGTGACCGACCCGCGCGTGACGTCGAACCTGACGGCCACGGCGCCGGATGCGCGCTTTTCACTACCCGCGATCCGCGACTGGGGCCGGCCGCAAGACCGCTTCGCCGTGGATGGAATTCGGGTTGAAAGCGCAGGCGACTACCGGGTCCAGGTGCGCTATCACAATGGCGCGAACCAGGTGAATCTGGGGATCAGTGGCGGTGTGAAGTGGCTGGCATTGAAGAACAGCGCGGGCAAGGTCGTGGCCCAGGGCGTGATCCAGTTGCCGCATGCGCCGCTGTTCAAGGGCGCGACGCCAACCGTATATTCGACGCCGCTGGCCGCGCGCCTGACGGCCGGCAGCTACCGCCTGGAGATGACGGACTTCTACAATATGAGCTACCTGGAGAGCAACCGGACCTTCACGGGTGCCGGTGGCGCCGAACCGGCCAACCGGTTCGACATCCATGGCGTGCGCTTGCTGCGGGTGAAGTAAGCCGACTGGCTCAGGCAGCGTCGCCAGGTGTGGCAGCGGCTGCCTGTGGCGGGGCCAGCAGCAGCTTGAGGCGCCCTTCCAGCACCCGGAACTCGAACGGCGTCGCCATCTTGCTGACCTCGCCATCGACGGCGACCTTCAGGCGCTTGCGCCCGTATAGCGACGGCGTGCGCACGGTCATGCGTTTGAACGAAAACGCCACGACGTCGTCGGCGCCACCCAGCTTGCCAAGTGCACCGCGCACCAGCAGGCCCAGCAGCCCAAGTTTACCCATCGGCTTGGGCGCCAGCGCCGCCAGCTGGCCATCCTCGACCGCATCGGTCAACTGTTCCATGCCGACCTGCTCCATCTGCAGGCGATTGTTCCCCACGAACAGCGTCGTCGTGCGCAAACGCTGCTCTTTACCATCGAGCTCGAGCCGGATCTGCAGGTGGCGATGCGCCCGTAGCGTCATCTTGATGGCCGACAGAAACGCGACCACGCGGCTGCGTCCGAACTCGCGCTTGTCGTGCTCGCGTTCTTCGAGCAGCGCCGGATACAGGCCGACACTCGCATTAACCAGGAAGATCTTGTCGTTGAGCATGCCTACCTGCACTGGCTTGATCTCGCCGCGCAGCAGCGCATGCACAGCCTCGGCCAGGTCTTCCGGAATCCCGTGGGTGCGCCCGAAGTAGTTGAAGGTGCCTTGCGGCAGCACGCCAAACGCGCACCCGGCCAGCACCGCCTGGTGCGCGACCGTGTTGATGGTGCCATCGCCGCCAGCGGCCACCAGCACGCCCCCGCTGGCGACGGCCTTGGCCGCCATGTCCTTCGCGATCTGTTCGATGCGCTCGGGCTCGTCCACTACTTCCAGATGGCACACGCGGCCACCGGCGTCCATGACCTCGTTGATCGTGGAGATGCGCATCTCGGTTTCGGAATGACCCGATCCCGCGTTCAGAACAATGAAGAAAGGAGCGTCAGGTAGCAACTCGGTGGCTGGCATCGCAAGGTCGATTCGGTAAGAGTGGTTGATCGAGAATGCAGCCATCGTATCACCGGCATTGAAGCCGCTGGGTGCGTTACACAACGCTCGCGTGCAGGGGCCAGGACCCTGAGCGCAGGATGCGAAGCATGAGCGAATTTCATCGTTGGATGAGATAACATCACTTTTATTCAATCGACTGGCTGGTCATAATCGACGGACCGGGCACACACAGGTGTGCTCTCAATCCCGGAGCAGCTGGCTATGATGAATGAAGATTTTACGTTTGCGATCAAGACCGTTCGGTTCGATGAACATTACCGTCCGGCCGATGGCACGCGGATCACGACCAATTTCGCGAACCTGGCCCGGGGAGAACATCGGCAGGACAATTTGCGCAAGGCCCTAAACATGATGGACGCGCGTTTCAATGCGCTGGCCCAGGCGGACAATCCCAGGGGCGATCGTTACGCCCTCGAACTCGACATCGTGTCGGTCGAGATGGCGTTGTCGGCCGAAGGCGGTGGTGATGCGTTCCCGCTGATCGAAATCCTGAAAACCACGATCGTCGATCGCGAGACCAATCAGCGCATCGAAGGCATCGCGGGAAATAATTTTTCCTCGTATGTGCGCGATTATGATTTCAGCGTCCTGCTGTCGGACCACAACAAGGACCGGCAGGAATTTGGCGTCCCGGAGAACTTTGGCGACCTGCACGGAAAGCTGTTCCAGTGCTTCATCGCGTCGGCGGCGTACAAGGAACATTTCGGCAAGCCGCCGGTGATCTGCCTGAGTATTTCAACCAACAAGACGTACCACCGCGCCGACCGTCAGCATCCTGTACTGGGCGTGGAATACGTCCAGGATGAACCTTCCCTGACCGATCAATACTTCAGCAAAATGGGATTGAAGGTGCGCTACTTCATGCCGCCCAATAGCGTTGCGCCACTGGCCTTCTATTTTGTCGGCGATCTGCTGGGCGACTACACCGATCTGGAACTGACAGGCACGGTCAGCACGATGGAGGCGTTCCAGAAGATCTACCGGCCCGAGATCTATAACGCCAATGCTTCGGCAGCGAAACACTTTCAGCCGAAATTGAAACACCAGGATTATTCACTGACGCAGATCGTGTACGACCGGGAAGAGCGCAGCCAGCTCGCCGTCAAGCAGGGGAAATTTGCTGAAGAACATTTCATCAAGCCATACCAGCCAATCCTCGAGCGCTGGGCAGCCAGCTACACCTTCTGAAGACCAAACACGCAAAGCGATCTGACATGAAAAAATTATTGCCCACTTCAACCGCCGGCAGCCTGCCAAAACCCGCCTGGCTCGCAGAACCAGAGACCCTTTGGTCGCCGTGGAAATTACAGAACGAAGAACTGGTCGAGGGCAAACAGGATGCATTGCGCTTGTCGCTCGAAGACCAGCAGCAGACGGGCATCGATATCGTCAGCGATGGCGAGCAGACCCGCCAGCACTTCGTCACGACCTTTATCGAACACCTGAGCGGTGTCGACTTCGAAAAGCGCGAGACGGTCAGGATCCGCAATCGTTACGATGCCAGCGTCCCGACCGTGGTTGGGGCCGTGAGTCGCCCAAAGCCGGTATTCGTCGACGATGCCAAATTTTTGCGCCAGCAAACGAACAAGCCGATCAAATGGGCCCTGCCCGGCCCGATGACCATGATCGACACGCTCTATGATAGCCACTATAAAAGCCGTGAAAAGCTGGCCTGGGAATTCGCAAAAATCCTGAACCAGGAAGCGCGCGAGCTGGAAGCAGCCGGTGTCGACATCATCCAGTTCGACGAACCGGCCTTCAATGTGTTTTTCGATGAGGTCAATGACTGGGGCATTGCCACGCTGGAACGGGCCATCGAAGGCCTCAAATGCGAGACCGCGGTCCACATTTGCTATGGCTACGGCATCAAAGCCAATACGGACTGGAAAAAGACGCTGGGCTCGGAGTGGCGCCAGTACGAATCCATCTTCCCGCAGCTGCAAAAATCGAACATCGATATCGTCTCGCTGGAATGCCACAACTCGCATGTTCCGATGGATTTGCTGGAACTTATTCGCGGCAAGAAAGTAATGGTTGGCGCGATTGACGTGGCCAGCAATATTATCGAAACGCCGGAAGAAGTTGCCAATACCTTGCGCAAGGCACTGAAGTTCGTCGACGCCGACAAGCTGTGCCCTTGCACCAATTGCGGAATGGCGCCGTTGTCGCGGCACGTAGCGAAAGCCAAGCTGGCTGCGCTGAACGCAGGCGCAGAGATCATTCGGCGGGAACTGTCAGCCTGATCCAGGTAACGTTGCAGGGCCATGCAGGCCGAGTGTAGACAGTGCAATCCTACATTCGCGCCAGCTTCGGGACTATTCGTGCGCCGCAGATACCTGACTATCATGAGGCCATATTTCATGACGAGGAGATCAGCATGGCCATGCAAAATAAAGACAATGACGTCAACGCACATCGTGATCAGCAGCGTATGGGTGACGGCACAGGCAACGACGACACCGCAAGCGAGCCGGCCGCAACTGAAGACGACCAGCAGGCCGCGATGCCGCCAAGTGAGACTGACGACGACCAGTACGACCAGGGGACCGTGAAGCGAGAAAGCTGAGCGTCGTTCTTCAGATGGAGGCGGCCAGATAGCCGCTACCAGATGCCTGTAACAGCATCCGTATCACCCGCCACCCACACGGCGCGTCGTCAGCTGTCGGCCAGTGATCCGGATCCTGCAGCAACTGATACATCACGTAAGCATCGATATAGCCCAGGCGCTTGTGGCGAAACGCCTTGGTCAGTGTGCCGACCATCGAAACCCATAGTTTCTTCCGCAGTCCGATAGCCGGCCCATTCATGCTGACCACTCCGCCCATGCAATGCCGGGGTTCCAATCGGGGTCAGGTCTGACATTCAGACACGAGCTCAACGATAGGTCTATCCGCAACACTCCTTTTGCTTACCCAGAGTTTAGTGTTGCGTCGATCGGTTGAATCCGAGGCCAAACACAGACATTGGGATTATTGTATCGGGTTGCCAAGATTGAAAATGCTACGAATGACCGGTTTCTGCCCGAGAGACACATGCAACCGCATCCGCAGCACCCTTCACCCGCCCGGCGCGTCGTCAGCCGTCGGCCAGTGATCCGGATCCTGCAGCAACTGGTACATCACGTACGCATCGATATAGCCCAGGCGCTTGTGGCGAAACGCCTTGGGCAGCGTGCCGACAATGGAAAACCCGAGCTTCTTCCACAGACCGATGGCCGGCCCATTGGTGCTGACCACATGGTTGAATTGCATCGCCAGATAGCCGCGGCTGCGCGCTTCATTCAAGCTGTGCTGCCCCATCGCGCGGCCCACGCCTGCCCCCTGCGCCGCCGGATTGACCATGTACGAGGCATTGGCCACGTGGTGGCCGCGCCCGACCTGGTTCGGCACCAGGCGGTACATGCCCAGCACGCGGCCGCCCGGGCTCACCGCGACAAAACTGCCCACGCCCTCGCCCAGCCAGTAGTGGTAACCGGCTTCGCGGGACGTCGCCGTGCTGAAGACATAGGTTTCACCCGCCTCGATATGGGCGCAAAAAATAGCCCAGATCGACTCGAAATCGGATTCGAGCGCAGGGCGGATAACAAGGTCTTTCACAACAATCTACGGGAGTGCCAGGACAGGGCGGTCCGCTATTTTGCCTGAAAGTACACGAATTATCACGCGCTATATTGACAGTTTAGCCACGGCCGAGGCGGAAGTCGGCGCTGCCTGGCCGGCCCTGCAGATGCAGGCGGCTGGCGGCCGCTGGCGCTTCGGCCACGACCTGGCCGCGCCGCAACACGAGGCGGCGCGGAGCGCGCAGGCGGATCGCTTCCACCGTCGAGCCGGCATCGAGGATCACCAGATCGGCGTGACAGCCCGGCGCCAGGCCGTAGCCGTCGAGCCCGAGGATGCGCGCGGGCGTCTCGGTGATGGCGGTAAAGCACGACTGCATCGCTTCGAGGCCCGTCATCTGCGCCACGTGCAGGCCCATGTGCGCCACCTCGAGCATGTCGCCCGAGCCCATGCCGTACCACGGATCGAGCACGCAATCGTGGCCGAAGGCGACATCGACGCCCGCTGCCATCAGCTCGGGCACGCGCGTCATGCCGCGCCGCTTCGGGTAGGTGTCGTTGCGACCCTGCAGCGTAATGTTGATGAGTGGATTGGCGATCGCTGCCACGCCACTCTCGGCGATCAGCGGAATCAGCTTGCTCACATAATAATTGTCCATCGAATGCATCGACGTCAGATGCGAGCCGGCCACCCTGCCCTGCAGCCCCAGGCGCTGCGTTTCATATGCCAGGGTTTCGATGTGGCGCGACATCGGATCGTCGCTCTCGTCGCAGTGCATGTCCACGCGCAAGCCCCGCTCGGCCGCGAATTCGCACAGCAGGCGGACGGATTCGGCGCCCTGCGCCATCGTGCGCTCGAAGTGAGGAATGCCGCCGACGACGTCGACGCCCATGTCGATCGAGCGCTTCAGGTTCTCGAACGCGTTGGCGCTGCGCAGCAGGCCGTCTTGCGGGAACGCGACCAGTTGCAGGTCGAGATACGGCGCCACACGGCGTTTGACTTCCAGCAGCGCTTCGACCGCCAGCAGCCGGTCGTCGCAGACGTCAACGTGGGTGCGGATCGCTAGCAGGCCGCGGGCCACCGCCCAGTCGCAATAACGCAACGCGCGCTCGATCAGCGCATCCTGGCTCAGCTGCGGTTTCAGCTCGCCCCACAGCGCGATGCCTTCCAGCAAGGTGCCGCTCTGGTTGACGCGCGGCAGGCCGTAGCTCAGCGTGGCATCCATATGGAAGTGTGCATCGACGAACGGCGGGCTGACCAGGTCGCCGGCGGCGTCGATCTCGCGTACGCCCCGTGCTGCCAGTTGCGGCGCCAGCGCCGCGATGCGGCCGTCCAGAATGCCGATGTCGATGCCGGTGCGGCCATCGGGCAGCGTGGTATTGCGGATCACGAGGTCCATGGTGACTCCATTGAGTGGTTGTCCGATTGTAGCAACTGTGGCACAACCGTATGGCAATGCTGCAACGCAATATCATCCTCGCCGAATAAGCGACCGACGTTCATTGCACCGGCCAACAATCGTGGGTACACTGACTTTATTGCAGCGCGCCATACTTGATAGATAGGAAACTTCATGACCTCACTCTCCGAGCAGTTGTCCGCAGCACCCAACAATTACTTGACTGCACCGATGAACGCTCAGCTCACGGTGCTCAATGCACTGGCCACTCAGGCAATCGACAGCGCCAGCCGCATCACGGCGCTGAATCTGACCACGTCCCAGGAAGTCCTCGAGCGCTCGGCGCAGACCGCCCGCCAGCTGATCGGCGCGCGCGATGCGCGTGACCTCGCCGTGCTGCGCAGCCATGCCGAAGAACAGGTGCACAGCCTGTTTGCGTATAGCCGCGAATTGCTCGGTATCGCTGTCGGCGCCCAGCCATTCCTGCTGCGCAGCGCAACGCCTGCACCTGCCCCAGCGCCGGTAACGGCGCCGGTCGCCGAGATGGCGCCGGTCGCCGACATGGCGCAGGCCGTCGTCGATGCCGGCAAGGCCACCGCCGACACCGTACAGGCAGCGGCCGAGCGCACGCTCGATGCGGTTGCAGCGGCGCCGTTGCCAGAACCCGTCGCCGTCGCTCCGGCGCCGGTTGCCGAAGCGCCCGAGCCGGAAGTCGAAGCAGCGCCACAGGCAGAGGCGGCGCCCCAGCCTGCCCCGACCATCGACGCCGTGGCCAGCGTGCTGCAGGAACCAGCACCCGATGAGGTGGCACTGGATGTACTGTCCAGCCCTGCGGCGGCCAAGCCCACGCTGATCGCCCAGGCTGCCGGCAACGGCGCCGTCATGGCCGCGACGCCACCGGCGCCAGCGGCCGCGACGATCGAGCGACGCGACCCGGACGCCCCTGCCACGGCGGCCACCCCACGCCGGCGCCGCAAGTAGCACTGGGAAGGCGCCATCGCCAGAGCGCAGCAGACAACGGCCCCAACCACGGTGCCGCGCTGCGCCAACTAGGCAAAACGACTACACTAGCGGGCTCTGGCCCGCTTTTTTTTCGGGCGCAACCGCAAGGAATTCGAATGAGTTTGTCCAGGCTGATCGGCGGCTTCGTGCGCCGTCATTGGCAATCCTATGCCTCGTCGGCCGTGATGCTCGTCGGCGTCGCGATCTGTACGGTTCTCATCCCCCGCAAGGTCGGCGCACTGGTCGACGCGCTCGCCAACAACCGCCTTGGCGAGCAGGACCTCCTGCTCGGCATCGCCCAGGTTCTCGGCCTGGGCGTGGCCATCTACGTGCTGCGCGTGTGCTGGCGCATCCGCCTGTATTCGGCCGCTTACCAGCTCGGCGTCGAGCTGCGCACGCGCCTGTATGCGCGCCTGGCCGCGCAAGGCCCCGCCTTCTATCAGCGCCAGCGCACCGGCGACCTGATGGCGCTGGCCACCAACGACATCGACGCCATCGAAATGGCCGCCGGCGAAGCCCTGCTGGCCGCGTTCGACGGCACGCTCACGCTGGTGATGGTCCTCGGGATCATGACGCTGGGCGTGGACTGGCGCCTGGCGCTCGTCGCGCTGTTGCCGTTCCCGCTGATGGGGCTCGCGTTCTGGTACATCTCGACCCACATCCAGAAGGCCGAGGGGGATGCGCTTAAAGGTTTCTCGAAGCTGAACGACCATGTGCAAGAGTCGCTGTCGGGCGTGCGCACGCTGCGCGCCCTGGGCCTCGAAGCGCGCAGCAGCACCCAGTTCGGCGTGCTGACCGCCAACGCGGCCGAGGCCAGCCTCACCGCGCAGAAATGGGAAGCAGCCTACGAGCCCGCCGTTGGCCTTGCACTGACTGCCGCCACCGGCCTGACGCTGGGCCTGGGCGGCTACCTGGTCTGGCAGAACGAGCTGACGGTCGGCGCGCTGACCAGCTTCACGATGTACCTGGGCCAGCTGATCTGGCCCATGTTCGCCGCCGGCTGGGTGGTCACGCTGATCGAACGGGGCCGCGCCGGCATGGCGCGCCTGCAGCCGCTGCTCGAGGCACCGCTGTCGGTCGAAGACGCCGGCACGATCGACCAGGTGGGCCAGGGCCCGCTGGTACTCGAAGGCGTCACGTTTACGTATGGCGTGAACGGTGCCAGTAAAGACGGCGCAGCCGCTGACGACACGGCGCAGGCGCCCGCCCTCTCCGGCGTGTCCGTCACGCTCGAACCCGGCCAGACGCTGGGTCTCGTCGGCCCGACCGGCTCGGGCAAATCGACGCTGCTGCGCGTGCTGCTGCGCCAGGCGACGCCGCAACAGGGCCAGGTGCGCTGGGCCGGGCAGCCGCTCGATGCCTATCGCCTGAGCGCCCTGCGGGGCGCCACCAGCTGGGTGCCGCAAGAGTCATTTTTGTTTTCGTCCACGATTGCCGAGAACATCGCGCTGGCCCGACCCGACGCCTCGCGCGCCGAGATCGAAGACGCGGCGCGCATGGCCGCCATCCACGATGACATCCTGCGCTTCCCGTATGGCTATGACACACCGGTCGGCGAAAAAGGCATCACGCTCTCGGGCGGCCAGCGCCAGCGCGTCGCGATTGCCCGTGCGCTGCTGGCCGATAATCCGCTGCTGCTGCTGGACGACGCGCTGTCGGCGGTGGACACCGGCACCGAAACGCGCATCCTCGAACACCTGGCCGAACTGCGCCGGGCACGGCCCGAACGCGCCGCCATCATCGCCAGCCACCGCCTGTCGGCAGTGGTCGGGGCCGACCACATCGTGGTGCTGCGCGCCGGGCGCGTGATCGAAGCCGGCACGCACGACGAACTCTTGCTGCTGGATGGCTGGTATGCCAGCCAGTGGCGCTATCAACAACTGGAGGCCAGCCTTGACGCAACCTGAAGCAACGCTGGACACAGCCGACGCATCCACCACCACGCCGCCGCCCACGACCGATAACAGCCTGGAACGCGGCGTGATGCGCGACCAGGCCAAGTTGGCCACGCGCCTGCTGCGCCGCGCCGCCGCGCCCGAACAGCGCCACCTGATCATCGCCACGCTGTGGCTGATCCTGGCGGCGGCCTTCGAAGTGGTCGGCCCGCTGCTGGGCAAGGCGCTGATCGACGACCACCTGCTGCCGCGCCATCTCGACTGGCCGCAGATGGCCCTGCTGCTGGGCGGCCTGGTCGTCACCGGCTGGGTCTCGAGCTGGGTGCGCTACCTGCAGCTGATCCGCCTGTCCGGCGTGGCGATGCGCTCGGTGCAGCGCCTGCGCGAATGGGTCTATGGCCACGTGCTGCGCCTGCCGATGGCCTTCTTCGACCGCGCCATCACCGGTCAGCTGGTCAGCCGCGTGACGAACGACACCGAGGCCGTCAAGACGCTCTATATCCAGGTCCTGTACGTCATGCTCGACAACTCGATCGTCCTGATCGGCACGATGGTCGCGATGGCCTGGCTCGACTGGCGCCTGATGCTGATCGTGCTGTTGCTGGTGCCGGCGGTGGTCGGCATCGTCTGGCTGTACCAGCGCCTGTCGGCGCCGGCAGTCACCCGTGCGCGCGCCCTGCGCAGCGACATCAATGCGCAGATGGCCGAGTCGATCGGCGGCATGACCGTCCTTCAGGCCAGCAATGCCGAGCTGCGCTTCGGCGAACGCTTCCTCGTCACCAACCGCACCCACTACACGGCGCGTCTGGCCGAGCTGCGCGCCAACGCCTTCCTGCTGCGTCCTGCGCTAGATCTGCTCAACGTGGCCCTGCTGGCGCTGGTGATCTTCGCGTTCGGCCAGCGCGAGATCGGCGCGGTCGAAGTGGGCGTGCTGTACGCGTTCGTCAGCTACATCGCGCGCGTCGTCGAGCCGCTCATCCAGATCACGATGCAGTTCAGCGGCCTGCAGCAGGCGGTGGTCGCGGCCGCGCGCGTGAACACGCTGCTCGACGAAGCCGGCGCGCCCGAACATGACGTGGACCGCATCCACGGTCAGAATGCGTTCTCGCCCGACGCACCGGCAGTGAGCGTGCGCAATGTCGAATTTGCGTATGTGCCCGGCCAGCCGGTGCTGCACGACCTGTCGCTGGACGTCCCGCAAGGCGCGTTCTTCGGCATCGTCGGCCACACGGGCAGCGGCAAGTCGACGCTGCTGTCGCTGCTGCTGCGCTACTACGTCGTCGAACAGGGCAGCATCGACATCGGCGGCGTGCCGCTGGCGAAGATCGGCAACGAGCGCTTCCGCAACGAAGTGGGCCTGGTGCCGCAAGACCCGTTCATCCTGGCCGCCAGCGCGCGCGAAAACATCGACATGGGGCGCGGCCTGCCGCTCGAACGCCTGATGGATGCGGCGCGCGCGGCGCATGCGCACGATTTCATCAACGCGCTCGAACAGGGTTACGACACGCAGCTGGGCGAAGGCGGCTCGCGCCTGTCGTCGGGCCAGAAGCAGCTGATCGCCATTGCCCGCGCACTGGCAGGCGAGCCGCGCATCCTGCTGCTCGACGAAGCGACGTCGCGCATCGACAGCGCCACCGAACAGGTGGTGCAACAGGCACTCGAAGAACTGCGCGGCAAGGTGACCATCATCGCCATCGCGCACCGCCTGTCGACGATCCGCGACGCCGACCGCATCATCGTGCTCAACCACGGCCGGATCACCGAAGCCGGGCCGCACGAAGAACTGATGCGCATCGAGGGCGGCCTGTACCAGCGCCTGTATCTGCTGCAGCAAATCGCCCTCTAGGACGGCATGCACCGACTGTGCGTCCGATTTGCCCGCCCCGGCTTATGATGACGGTTCATCATCACTGCGCGCGATCATGACCTTACAACCGGCTGCAGTTCCGTCGTTCAACCAGCCGGGCCGCATGGCCCGGCGGCTGCGCGAGCACGACTGGAGCGTCTCGACGCTGGGGCCGCGCGCCACCTGGCCGCACAGCCTGAACCTGGCCCTGAACATCTGCCTCGACTCGCATTTCCCGATCGCGGTCTGGTGGGGGCCCGACCTGATCCAGTTCTACAACGATGCCTACCAGCCGATCATCGGCGACGACAAGGACGTCACGGGCTTCGGCGGGCCGGCCTTCGACTCATGGCAGGAAATCTGGGACACCATCGGCCCCATGGTCGAGCAAGTCATGCAACAGGGCGAAGCCGTCCGGGGCGAGGATCTGCCGCTCTGGATCCGCCGTAATGGCGTGCTGGGCCTCGCGCATTTCACGTTTTCGTACAGCCCGATTCGCGACGACAGCGGCGCCGTGCTCGGCATGTTCACGGCGGCCGTCGAAACCACGGCGCGCATGGACCTCGAACGGCGCCAGGCGTTTCGCCTGAAGCTGGCGCAGGACCTGCGCCAGATGCCGGGCCCGGACGCCGCGATGCAGGCGGCCAGCCTGGCGCTGAGCGACTACCTGGGGGCGCCGTTCGTGCGCCTGGGCGCCATCGACGCGGCCACGCGCTGCCTGGTCCTCGAACCGGCCACGCCGGACGGCGCCGCGCTGACGATTGCGCTGGACGGCCCGCTCGCCGCCTGGCACACGGCGCTCGATGCCGGTGCGCCCGTGCGGCTCGACGACCTGCGCGATCAGGCGCCCCTGCCCGGCATCGCCTCGCTGCTGATCCTGCCGGCCATCGAGGATGGCAGCGTCGGCACGGTGCTGGCCGTCGGCAAACATGCGCCGTACCGCTGGACCGATGGCGACGTGCTGTCGGCCCGCGAAAGCCTGGACCAGATCGAGGGCGTGCTTAGTCGCCTGCGCGCCGAGCAGCTCGTGCGCCAGAACCTTGCCACCGAAATCGAACGCCTGCGCCACATGTTCGACCAGGCGCCCAGCTTCCTGGCCGTCACGCAGGGTCCGCAGCACGTGTTCGACCTGGCCAATGCGGCCTTCGGGTCCCTGGTGGGCGAGCGCGACATCCTCGGCCTGCCAGTGCGCGCCGCACTGCCCGAGCTCGGGGGCCAGGGTTTCTTCGACCTGCTCGACGAGGTGTATGCAACGGGCGTGCCGTTCATCAGCCGGGGCACGCCAATCAAGCTTCAGCGCACGCCGGACGCACCGCTCGACGAACTGATGGTCGATTTCATCTACCAGCCGGTGCTGGATGCCGAAGGCACCGTCTCCGGCATCCTGATCGAAGGCACCGACGTCTCGATGCAGTACAGCGCCCAGGCCGAACTGGTGCGCGAGCGCGACCTGAGCCAGCACGTTTTGTCGAGCATGAAGGAAGGCTTTGCCATTGTCAGCAGCGACCTGACGGTGCGCCAGGTGAACGACGAAGGCGTGCGGCTGGCGCAGCGCCCGCGCGAGGCGATTGTCGGCATGCCGGCCGGCGCGGTCTGGCCCTGGCTTGATGGCGACGCGACCGACGCGCTGTCCGGGCGCGTGCTGGCCAGGCACGCCGCCGAGATCCGGGACGTGCCGTTCGCGTGGCCGGACGGGCGCCAGGCGTGGATGGAGCTGCGTATCTACCCGTCGCTCGACGACAGCATGGCGCTGTTCTTCCGCGACATCACCGAGCGCAAGGTGGCGCAGCGCCAGCTGCGCGACGCCGACAAGCGCAAGGACGAATTTCTGGCCATGCTCGCGCACGAGCTGCGCAATCCCCTCGCCCCGATCGGCGCCGCGGCCGACCTGCTGCGCATGGCGCAACTCGATGAAGCGCGCCTGCGCCAGACGAGCGGCATCATCACCCGGCAGGTCAGGCACATGACAAGCCTGATCAACGACCTGATGGACGTCTCGCGCGTCACGCGCGGCCTGATCACGCTGGAGCACGACATCCTCGACGCGAAAGCGCTGATTGCCGATGCCGTCGAGCAGACCAGGCCCCTGATTGCCGCGCGCCGGCACAGCCTGGACGTGCACACGCCGCACGAACCGGCCTTCGTGCGGGGCGACCAGAAGCGCCTCGTACAGGTGCTGGCCAACCTGCTGGGCAATGCGGCCAAGTACACGCCGGAAGGGGGCGAGATTGCCGTGTCGCTGGAGGTACGCGGGGCGCTCGTGCGCTTCACAGTGCGCGACAACGGTATCGGCATGGCGCCGTCACTGATTGCCAGTGTGTTCGAACTGTTCATGCAGGGGGAACGCACGTCGGACCGCTCGCAGGGCGGTCTGGGCATCGGCCTGGCCCTGGTGCACAGCCTGGTCGAGCTGCATGGCGGCGCCGTGTCGGCGCACAGCGCAGGTCTGGGCCAGGGCAGCGAATTCACGGTCGTGCTGCCGGCCGTGGCGAGCGATGTCGATGCGCTGCCCGCGCCGGCGCACCGGTTGCCGGCGCCCACCGGACCGCGCCTGCGCATCATGGTCGTGGACGACAATGTCGATGCGGCGCAGATGCTGTCGATGTTCCTCGAGGCGGCCGGGCACGACGTGGTCACCGAACACAGTCCGTATGCGGCGCTCGAACGCGCGCGGGTCGACACGGTCGATGTGTTCCTGCTCGATATCGGGCTGCCCGACATGGACGGCTACGAACTGGCGCAGCGCCTGCGCCAGCGCGCCGGTGGCGCAGGCGCTACCTTCATCGCGATCACCGGCTACGGGCAGGAGTCTGACCGCGGCTCAAGCATGAACGCGGGCTTTTCGTACCACTTCGTCAAGCCGGTCGACACGCTGGAACTGGCGCGCCTGCTGGCGACGCTGGCTGAAAAGCCGGCCAGGTTCAAGGCCGGCTCCAGTTGATGCAACCGCCAGGCGCGCCCGCCCCGCTCACCAGCAGCGCGCCGTGCCGGTACAGGGTCAGGTGATCCCGGGTCGGGATGGCCATCACGACCACGCCCATCGCGCGGTCGCTCCAGACCAGGCGTCCGTCGACGGCGTCGAGCGCGGCGAATACCTCACGCGGTCCGGCGCCCGGATGAAACACGACCGTGGTGAGGTTCTGGCCGGGTGGCGGCACCAGCGCCCAGCCACCGAGGGCCGCGCTGCCGGCGGCCAGCAGCACCAGGCCGGCCACCGAACCGCGTGCGCCCGTGCCACCAGCGCCCGGCCGGCGCAGCCAGCGCAGGCCCAGCACCAGTGGCGCGATGCCGAACACGACGAGCCAGGCCAGGTCCCACAGCAGCGGATCGGGACTGTCGACGCGGATGCGGTGGATGCCCAGCAGCCAGTGCGACAGCAGCGCATCGATTGCATGCCATGACCCGAAGCCGGCCAGCATGGCGCCCGCCAGTGGCCGGCCCCAGTGCATCGCGCCGCGCCGCTGCGCGCGCCACAGGCCCGCCAGCCCCACGATCGCGACCACGTACATCAGCAGGTGGAAGTAACCGTCCCACAGCACCTGCAGGCGCAAATCGTCCATCCCGGGCACGAGACTGAACAGATGATGCCATTGCAGGATCTGGTGCAGCAGGATGCCGTCGAAAAACCCACCCAGGGCAAAGCCCAGCGTACCGCCCCACCTGACCCACGGTGATTTCCACATGACCGACCTCTACCGGGTTAATTGTCCGGCCAGTATAGGTCGATGGTTCGGCGGCGCACGCACGCTTGCCTGCGCCACGTGGGACACTTGGAAACGATGTCGCTGTGTCATTTTCAGAACATTTCACGACAAACTGAATTTCTTCTTTGCAACAGCAATATAATATTTCAAACCAACTTCCGCCGGCCTACTCCCGGTGCGACGAAAACCACGGCATGTTCGCTATCCTGCATCGCGCCCTGTTGCGCTCCCGCTTCAACGCCGTGGCCTTGTCACTGTGCGTTGCGTCGGCCTGCGCGCTGGCCAGCGACAGCCCGGCGCTCGACGCGCGCTTGGCCGAGATTCGGGAAGCCAACCGCATCGTTCCCGAACGCGCCCTGCCAATGCTCGAAGCCATCGAAGACGAGGCGCGCGTTGCACCGCTGCCGCAGCGAATCGAATTCCTGAACCAGATGGCCTCGGCCCGCCACGGCATCGGCCAGCATGCCCAGGCCGTCGCGCTGGCCAACGAGCTCATTGCGCTGGGCCGCCAGCACGATCACACCGGCGCGCTGGCCAAGGGTCTGCTGATGCAAGGGTATTCCGCGTTCGCCCAGCACCGTCCGGGCGAAGCACACCGCCTGATCTGGGAAGCCGAAAAACTGGCCAACACCACGAACGATATCGACCTGCGCGTGCGCGCCGCGATTTCGTCGGGTGAATCGTATGCCGAGGAAGGCAATCTGCCGCGCGCCCTGCAGGGCCTGCAGGGCGCTGCTGCGCTGGCGCGTTCGAACGGCGATCCGGTCCATATCGTGATGGCGCTGTACTCCCTGGCGCGCCTGTACACCCAGATGCGCGAACCCGAAAAAGGCTTCGACGTGCTGGACGAGGCCTACGCCGCTGCGGCCAGTGCCAACTCGCCCGGACGCACGGTGCTGCTCAAGCGGATCGAATATGGCCTGGCAATGGACACCGGCCAGAACGAGCGCGCCCTGCGCGCGCTGCAGGACGGCCTCGCGCTCGAGCGCAAGATCGGCGCCACCAGCCGCATCGCCGGCACCCTGGTCAACCTGTCGGACTGGTATCTGAAGATGGGCGACTACCGCAACGCCGTCGTCTACGCGCAGCAGGCGCTCGACGCGCTGAAAACCCTGAACGATCGGCGGCTCGACGCAATCGCGCACCTGAACCTGGGCCAGGCCTTTCTGGCCACCGGCCGCCTCGTCGAGGGCAAGCGCCATATCGAGACCGGCATTGCCGGCTTCGAGGAAATGGGCGACAAGCCCGAACTGCAAACGGCACTGGTGGAATACGGCGTGGCGCTCGAGCGCGTGGGCGACCTGCCAGGGGCCCTGAAGGCCTACCACCGCGAGCGCACGCTGTCGAACGAACTGTTCGAAAAGCGCCGCCAGCAGGCCATGCTCGAGCTGCAGGAGAAGTACGAGGCCGAACGCAAGCAGCGCCAGATCGAACTGCTGCGCAGCGAGAACACGATCAAATCGGCCGAACTCGACAACCGCCGCCTGCAACAGCGGGTGTGGTGGCTGGTGCTCGCCGTGATCGCGCTGGCGGCCATCGTGGTGGGGCTGTTGTACCGCAAGGTGCGCCACGCGAACGCGCAGCTGCACGCCAAGAACTTCGAGCTGAAGCAGCAGAGCGTGCGCGACCCGCTCACGGGCCTGTACAACCGCCGCCACTTCCTCGAGTACATGCGCGCGCTGCCCCAAGCGACGCCGTCAGCGGCCGGGGCGGACGGCGTCGGCGCGCTGTTCCTGCTGGACGTCGACCACTTCAAGCACATCAACGACACCCACGGCCACGCGGCCGGCGACACGGTGCTGACCACGATCTCGGCCAGCCTGGCCGAGATCCTGCGCGAGACCGACATGATCGTGCGCTGGGGCGGCGAAGAGTTTCTGGCCTTCCTGCCCTCGGTGCCGCGCCACCGGATGGACGAAGTGGCCGCGCGCATCCTGGGCGGCATCAACGCCACCGTCATCGATCATGCCGGCGTTGAGATTACCGTGACCGTGTCGATTGGCTTCGCGCCGTTCCCGCTTGCCATCGGCAAGCAGGCGATGGCCTGGGAGCGCGTAGTCAACCTGGTGGACATGGCCCTGTACATGGCCAAATCGCATGGCCGCAACCGCGCTTACGGCGTGCGCGGGTTCGCCGATGGCGAACGTGTGAACCTGGATGTGATCGAGCAGAACCTGGAGCACGCGTGGCGCTCGGGCCAGGTCGACATGGCCATCGTGTACGGCGATCCGGACATGCCGCGCGCCGCCAGCGCTTAAGTCGGCGCGGGCGATTTCCGGGTTCAGCGCGAAGGATCGGCCAGCGGGTGGTCGCGCCGGCCGGCATCGATGCGCGCCTTGACTTCGCGCGTGCGCGCGTCCTCGCCCCAGCGTTTGGTAAACGTGGCCAGGCGGGTACGCGCCTGTTCGAAGCTGCCCGTATTCAGCAGGCGCTCAATGGCATTGTTCGCGGTAGTCCACGCGGCGCGGCGCTGCCCGGCGCGCGTGCAGGCCGCGGCCGCCGTATTGAGCGCACTTTGCACCTGGCGCAGCTGCTCGGGCGTCGCACGCGTCTTGCGCAGCGCAATCAACTCGTCCTGCGCGTCCTCCGGCTTGCACTCCTTGGCCAGGGCGACGGCCGACGCCATGCGGCGCTCGATGCGGGCCGCGGTCGGCTTGGTCAGCATCCAGGCCAGCCACAGAAGGCCTAGGCCAATGAGCCACCAGCGCAGGCGGATCGGTTTGCGCGTCGGAGCAGCCGGGCGTGGTGCGGGATTGGCGCGCACGGGTGGCACCGGCGGCGCTGGTGGTGCCGGCGCCGGAATCGGCTTCGGCGCTGGCGGCGGTTGAACGACTGGTGCCGCGATGACCGGCGCTGGCGGCACGGGCGGCGCGGGTGGCGCGGGTGTTACGGGGAGTACGGGAAGCACGGGCTGCATCACGACCGGCGGCGCCGGCACGGCGCTGAGCGGCCGCTGCGCCGTTCCGCACCACGGACAAAAATCGACCGGCTGTGGAAACGCGCGGCCGCAGCCGGGATTGATGCAGGAATCGTTGTGTGCCATGGTGCCCCGTATTTCGCTGTTGCCGTACATGCCGAAAAACGGCCTGCCAACCGCTGTCTTGATCGTGATGGAAGGCCGCATGATAGCGCCCCGCACGGCCACGCGTCGCGCTGTTTGCCCGGTAGCGCCGCCTGCTCCCCCACGGTGCAACGGAACGTATAATGGCCGCTTCCCTCTTCCTTTCTGTGCGCCGATGACCGCTGCCGCCCCCATTCTTTCCGACGACGACCTGCCCGCCACCGTGGTGGACGCCGCGACCGCGCATCTGGCAGCGGTGCTGTCGATCGCCCTCGAACACGGCCCGGCGCACAAGGCGCTGGTCGTGTACGACACGCGCACGCCGCTGGCGCGCGCCCTGCTCGCGGGCTACCGGTGCAATCTGCCCGACGCCGCTTTTGTGGACTTCGACAGCGTGACGCCCGATGCGGTGCTGGCGGCGTTTCGTTCGATGGCCGCGCACGACCTGGTGGTGCTGGTCCAGTCGACCAACTTCCGGCTCGACGGTTTTCGCATCCGCGTCGAGCTGTTCAAGCTCGATTTAAAAGTGATCGAGCACGTGCACCTGTCGCGCATGCCCGGCATCCAGGGCGAACACTATGTCAATGCGCTGGCCTACGACCCCGCCTACTTCCGCGGCACCGGGCGTGCGCTCAAGGCGCTGATCGACAGCGCGCCGCATGGCCGCGTGATCGGCGGCGGCGAGACACTCACGTTCGCCTCGCCGTTCGAAGCGGCCAAACTGAATATCGGCGACTACAGCGAGATGAACAATGTCGGCGGCCAGTTCCCGATCGGCGAAGTATTCACCGAAGCGCAAGACCTCGAAGCCGTGCATGGCCGGGTCCAGATCCACGTGTTCGGCGATACCAGCTACCGCTCGAACCATCCCGACGTACCGGTCACCTTGATCATCGAAGCGGGTCGCGTGACCGGCACCGAGAACGCCACACCCGCCTTCGAGCAGGTGCTCGAGAACATCCGCCTCGAGGAAGGCGAAGTGTGGGTGCGCGAGCTGGGGTTCGGGCTGAACCGCGCCTTCACGCGCGACTTGCGGGTGGACGATATCGGGACGTATGAGCGCATGTGCGGCATCCACCTGTCGCTCGGCGCCAAGCACGGCGTGTACACGAAGCCGGGCTTCAAGCGCAAGGATGCGCGCTTTCACATCGACGTGTTCGCGGTCACCGATGCGGTGTTTCTGGGCGACGTGCAGGTATATGCCGATGGACGCTGGCTGGCCTGAGCCGGACCACGCCGGCCTGCCGGTGGTATGATTTCGACCTCATTCACCGAGCTACCATGATGCCAGACACCGTCCCCCAGCATGTCAGGGAAATCCAGGCCATTGCCGCCGTACCGCGCGTACTCGAAACCGTGGCGACCATGACCGGGCTGGGGTTCATCTGCATCGCGCACGTCACCGACACCACCTGGACCACCTGCGCCGTGCACGACGAGCTCGGGTTCGGCCTGCAGGCAGGCGACCCGCTGGACGTCACCACGACGCTGTGCCAAGAAGTGCGCGCGACGCGCCAGCCGATCGTCATCGACAGCGTGCGTGACAGCGATTCGTACCGCGACCACCACACGCCGCGCCTGTACGGGTTCCAGAGCTATTTTTCGATTCCGATCTTCCGTCCCGACGGCGACTACTTCGGCACGCTGTGCGGCCTCGATCCCGAGCCGGCGGCGCTGAGCGAGGGCGCCACGGTGTCGGCGCTGACGCTGTTCGCCGAACTCATTTCGCGCCAGCTCGAAACCGAGCGCTCGCTGCGCGCTACCCGCTCGGACCTGCTGTCCGAACGCGAAACGGCCGAACTGCGCGAACAGTTCATCGCGGTACTGGGGCATGACCTGCGCACGCCGCTCAGCGCCATCCTGACCGGCGCCGAACTGCTCAAGCGCCGCAGCACCGATCCGGCCACCGACAAGATCGTCGAACGCGTGCGCAGCAGCGCCATGCGCATGGCCGGCCTGGTCGACAACGTGGTCGATTTCACGCGCGGGCGCATGGGCTCTGGCCTCGCGCTCGAACTGTGCCAGAACGCCGACGTCCACCTGATGCTCGACCAGGTGGTCGACGAGCTGCGCGGCGTGTACCCCGACCGCGTGATCCGGTCCGACATCGCGCGTGACATCGCGCTGCGCAGCGACCCGCAGCGGCTCGCCCAACTGCTGTCGAATCTGCTCAAGAATGCGCTGCTGCATGGCGACAGCGGGGAACCGATCCACGTCGAAGCGCGCATCGACGGCGCCAGTTTCGTGCTCGCCGTGAGCAACGCCGGCCCCGATCTGAGCCAGGCCGTCATCGCCCAGCTGTTCAAGCCCTACTGGCGCGCCACCTCGCGCGCCGGCGACGAAGGCCTGGGACTGGGCCTGTACATCGTCGACCAGATCGCGCGCGGCCACGACGGCGCGATCGGCGTCACGTCAACGGACGGGCGCATCACGTTCACCTTCAGCATGCCGGCGGCATAGCTTTCTTTCGGTCCTTGCCGGCCTGACTGCGGGTGCCCATACTGTTTGCCATTTGTGCAACCATGTCTGGAGAAGAAGATGCGTTCTGCCCTGCCCCGCCGCCACTCCCATGTTGTGTATCTCGCCGCCTGCATCGCAATGCTGGCCGCTGCCGGCGCACACGCCGATGACAGCGCCGACGACAGCGCCGCCATCGCCCGCATCGAGTCCGGCCTGCGCCCGGAAGTCGCCCTGGCCGATGTGCCGGTAGCGCCCCTGGCCTTGACCGACGAAATGAAACGGCTGAACGTGCCGGGCGTGAGCGTGGCCGTGATCAAGGACGGCAAGGTGGCCTGGACGCGCGGCTATGGCGTGGCCTGGACCGGCGGACCGGCCGTCACGCCGCAAACGCTGTTCCAGGCCGCCTCGCTCAGCAAATCCGTGTCGGCCATGGCAGCGCTGCGCATGGTCGAACAGGGCAAGCTCAATCTGGACGCAGGCATCGACCAGGCGCTCACTAGCTGGACGCTGCCGAAGGGTGACGGCATGCCGAGCCTGCGCCAGCTGCTGTCGCACACCGGTGGCATGAGCGTCTCGGGCTTTCCCGGTTACGCGGCCGGCAAGAGCGTGCCGACGCTGCAGCAGGTGCTCGATGGCGCCAGCCCCGCCAACACGAAGGCGATCCGTGTCAACGCCGCCCCGGGATCGGCATTCCGCTACTCGGGCGGCGGCTACACCGTGGTGCAGCAGGCGATGATCGATCGCGCCGGCCAGCCATTTGACGCGACCATGCAGACGCTCGTGCTGGCGCCGCTGGGCATGACCGCCAGCACCTATGCCCAGCCACTGCCGCCAGAGCTGGCGCCCAACGCCGCGCGGCCGCATGACGAGGACGGCAAGCCGTTCCCCGGCGGCGCTTACACCTATCCCGAGCAGGCTGCCGCCGGCCTGTGGACCACGCCGCACGACCTGGCGCGCTTCGCGATCGCGATCCAGCAGGGCGCGGCCGGGGCGACGGGCGGCGTACTCACGCCCGCCATGGCGCGCACGATGCTCCAGCCAGTGAAGAACGACTATGCGCTCGGCTGGCAGATACAGGACCACGGCAAGGGCTTCAGCCACGGTGGCAGCAACCAGGGCTTCAAGGCGGTGATCTACGCTTCCGTCGCTGACGGCAGCGGCGCGGTCATCCTGACCAATGGCGACAATGGCATCGACGTGGCGGCAGGTCTGATGCGCGCCATCGCCTACGAGTACAAATGGGACACCAACCAGACCAAACTGCGCAAGGCCGTCGCGCTCGCGCCGGAAACGCGGCGCACACTGGTGGGCCGCTACCAGCTCGACGCCGTGACGGACTTCGAGATCGCCGAGCGCAAGGGTGAGCTGGTGCTCAGGCAGCGCGGCGGCCAGTGGGAACCGCTGTACGCCGAATCGGACAAGGTTTTGTTCGTATTGTCACGCGACCTCGAACTGCACCGCTACGACGCCGACTTTGGCAAGATCGTGCAGGGCACGTGGGCGCGGGGGTATGCGCGCGTGACAAACATGTACTGAACCATGGAATAAGCATGCAGGCGCCGCCATTGGTGTGGCGCGCGCCACATGTATCCGGATTTTTACAAATACGTTAAGCAATTGACGGATATCAACGATAGAATTCCTGTCATATTTCCAACAACAAATCCAGGGGAATCATGTTTCGTTTGCCAATCGGCGTAGCAGCTCTATGCCTCGCAGCATCATCGTTTGCCGCAGCACCGTTCGACGACAAGTTCCGCCAGCTCGATGAGCTGCTGCCGACCCCAGGCACGATCCGCACCGCCTCCGGCGCCCCGGGCCACGCCTACTGGCAGCAACGCGCCGATTACACGATCCGCACCACGCTCGATGAAGCCAAACGCGCGCTCTCCGGCGCCGGCACGGTCACCTACCACAACAATTCCCCGGATACCCTCAAATACCTGTGGGTGCAGCTCGACCAGAACATCTACAAGACCGATTCGGATGCGCGCCAGAGCGCCATCCTGCCGTCGCGCGATGCGTGGGCCAACGGCACCCAGACCACCGGCCTGAAATACGATGCCCTGCGCACCGTGCTCGAGGGGCGCACCTTCCCGGGCGGTTTCGACATCCTGGCAGTCAAGGATGCGAGTGGTCGCCCGCTGCCGTACACCATCAACAAGACGATGATGCGGATCGACCTGCCGCAGCCACTCAAACCGGGCGCGAAGGTGACCTTCGGCATCGACTGGCGCTACAACATCAATGAGCAGAAGGTGCTGGGCGGGCGCGCCGGCTACGAAACCTTCGACGACAAGAACGACCTGTTCGAAGTCGCCCAGTGGTTCCCGCGCATGGCCGCCTACTACGACGTGTACGGCTGGCAGCACAAGCAGTTCCTGGGCTCGGGCGAATTCACGCTGGAGTTTGGCGACTACGACGTGCGCATCACGGTGCCGGGCGACCACATCGTCGCTTCCACCGGCGAGCTGCAAAATCCGGGCGAGGTCCTGACGGCCGCCCAGCGCGATCGCCTGCAACAGGCGAAGACGGCGAAAAAGCCGGTCATCATCGTGACCCAGGCCGAAGCCGAAGCGGCCGAGAAGGTGCGTAGCACGGCCATGAAGACCTGGCACTTCAAGGCGAAGAACGTGCGTGACTTCGCGTTCGCGTCGAGCCGCAAGTTCATCTGGGATGCGCAGGCGGTCAAGAGCGGCAAGCAGGACGTGCTGGCGATGTCGTACTACCCGAAGGAAGGCAATCCGCTGTGGGAGAAGTACTCGACCCAGGCGATCATCCACACCATCGAGCAATACAACAAGTACTCGTTCGACTACCCGTACCCGACCGCGATCTCGGTCAACGGTCCGGTGGGCGGCATGGAATACCCGATGATTTCGTTTAACGGTCCGCGGCCGAGCAAGGACAAGAAGACCGGCGAACTGACGTACTCGCAGCGCACCAAGTATGGCCTGATCGGCGTGATCATCCACGAAGTGGGCCACAACTACTTCCCGATGATCGTCAACTCGGACGAGCGCCAGTGGACCTGGATGGACGAAGGCCTGAACTCGTTCGTGCAGTTCCTGGCGCAGGAAGCCTGGGAAGCCAACTGGCCGGGCGGCCGCGGCGACCCGCGCGCCATCACCACCTACATGAAGAGCACGAATCAGGTGCCGATCATGACCAACTCGGAATCGGTTCTGCAGTTCGGTAACAACGCCTATGCCAAGCCGGCCACCGCGCTGAACGTGCTGCGCGAGACGGTGCTGGGCCGCGAGCTGTTCGACTTCGCGTTCAAGGAATACGCCGAGCGCTGGAAGTTCAAGCGCCCGACACCGGCCGACTTCTTCCGCACGATGGAAGACGCGTCGGGCACGGACCTCGACTGGTTCTGGCGCGGCTGGTTCTACACCACCGATGCGGTGGACGTGAGCGTCGACGGCATCACCGAGTACACGGTGTCTTCCAAGGACCCTGAAGTCGAGAAAGCCATGGCGCGCGCACGCCGCGCCGCCGAGCCGGTGTCGATCACGGACCAGCGCAACAAGGGCATGCCACGCCGCGTCGATGCGCACCCGGAACTGAAGGACTTCTACAACGAGAACGACGAGTTCACCGTCACCAACAAGGACCGCAACAAGTTCGCGGAGACGACGGCCGAGCTGGAAGACTGGGAAAAGGCGCTGCTCAAGGAAGGCAAGCACCTGACGCTGGTCGACTTCTCGAACGTGGGCGGCCTGGTCACGCCACTGATCGTGGAACTGACGCTGAAGAACGGCCAGAAAACCATCGAGCGCATCCCGGCCGAGGTGTGGCGTTATTCGCCGACGAAGATCACGAAGCTGTTCGTCACCGATGAACCGATCGTCGGCCTGACGCAGGACCCGAACTGGGAAACGGCCGACGTCGACGTCAGCAACAACAGCTGGCCACGCAAGGCGACGCCGTCGCGTCTCGAACTGTTCAAGACCGAACGCGATCCGAACAACCTGATGCGCGACTTCAATTCGAAGCTCAAGACGAAGGATGCGCAAGGCACGCCGGCGCCGGAGGCGGCGCCAACGCCAGCGGAATAACGCAGCATCCGGCTGGTTCATTACCCGGGCGGAGCGATCCGCCCGATGTCATTTTTTGGGTACCACGATCATGAAACTCCCCCACCTGCACGCGGCCTTCGCGACCCTCACCCTCGGCGTTGCGATGACTGCCGGCGCGGCCGGTCCGGCCTTCGATGACAAGTTCCGCCAGCTGGACGAGCTGCTGCCGACACCCGGCGTCACGCGCAACGCGGCCGGTGCGCCGGGCCACGCTTACTGGCAGCAGCACGCCGACTACAAGCTGCGCGTCACGCTCGATGAAGCCAGTCGTGCGATCAGCGGCGCCGGCACGGTCACGTACCACAACAACTCGCCCGACACGCTGTCGTACCTGTGGGTGCAGCTGGACCAGAACATGTTCCGCAGCGACTCGGACAACCGCAAGATCACGACGCTGCCGTCGCGCAGCGCGTGGCAGGCCAGGGGCAACGATGGCGTGAAGTTCGATGCGCTGCGCTTCACGCTGGAGGCAGGCAAGTTCGCCGGCGGCATCGACATTCAGAGCGTAACCGGCAGCGACGGCCGCGCGCTGGCGCACACGATCAACAAGACGATGATGCGGATCGACCTGCCGCAGCCATTAAAACCAGGTGCAAAGGTGTCGTTCAACGTGGCCTGGCGCTTCAACATCCCCGAGACGAACGTGCTGGGCCGACGCATGGGCTTCGAGCGCTTCAAGGATGGCAACGACATCTACGAAATCGCGCAGTGGTTCCCGCGCATGGCCGCCTACTACGACGCGGCCGGCTGGCAGAACGCGCAATACCTGGGCGACGGCGAATTCACGCTGGAATTTGGCGACTACGATGTGGCGATCACGGTGCCGAGCGACCACATTGTGGCCGCCACGGGCGAGCTGCAGAACGCGGGCGACGTCCTGACCAGCGCCCAGCGCGGTCGCCTGCAGCAAGCGAAAACCGCGGGCAAGCCCGTGATGATCGTGTCGCAGGCCGAAGCGCAGGCGACCGAAAAGGGCCGCGCCACCGGCAACCGCACCTGGCGCTTCAACGCCAAGAACGTGCGCGACTTCGCGTTCGCGTCGAGCCGCAAATTCATCTGGGATGCGCAGGGCATCAAGAGCGGCAAGCAGGATGTGATGGCGATGTCGTACTACCCGGCCGAAGCCAATCCGCTGTGGGAAAAATACTCGACGCCGGCCGTGATCCACACGATCGAGCAGTACAACAAGTACTCGTTCGACTACCCGTATCCGGTGGCGATCTCGGTCAACGGCCCGGTGGGCGGCATGGAATACCCGATGCTGTCGTTTAACGGCCGCCGCCCCGTCAAGGACGCGAAGACGGGCGCGCTGACCTACTCGCAGGCCGCCAAGTATGGCCTGATCAGCGTGATCATCCACGAGGTGGGCCACAACTACTTCCCGATGATCGTCAATTCGGACGAGCGCCAGTGGACCTGGATGGACGAAGGGATGAACAGCTTCCTGCAGTTTTTGGCCGAGCAGGCGTGGGAAGAGAACTACCCGGCGCGCCGTGGCGAGCCGCGCGACATCGTCGACTACATGCGCAGCACGAACCAGGCACCGATCATGACGAATGCCGAGTCGACGCTGCAGCGCGGCGCCAACGCCTACGCCAAGCCGGCCACCGCATTCAACATCCTGCGCGAGACAGTGCTGGGACGCGAGCTGTTCGACTTCGCATTCAAGGAATACGCCGAGCGCTGGAAGTTCAAGCGCCCCACCCCGGCTGACTTCTTCCGCACGATGGAAGATGCATCAGGCACGGACCTCGACTGGTTCTGGCGCGGCTGGTTCTACACGACCGACGCGGTGGACATCAGCGTCGACGGCATCAGCGAATACACGGTGTCGTCGAAGGACCCGGAAGTCGAAAAAGCCTGGCAGCGCGCGCGCCGCGCCGCCGAACCGGTGTCGGTAACCGACCAGCGCAACCAGGGTATGCCGCGCCGCGTCGATGCGCACCCGGAGCTGAAGGACTTCTACAACGAACACGACGAATTCACCGTCACCAACAAGGACCGCAACACCTTCGCCGAAACGACGGCCGGGCTGGAAGACTGGGAAAAGGCACTGCTTAAGGAAGGCAAGCACCTGACGCTGGTCGACTTTTCCAATCGCGGCGGCCTGGTGATGCCGCTGATTGTGGAGCTGACCTTCAAGAGCGGCAAAAAATCGATCGAGCGCATTCCGGCCGAAGTGTGGCGCTATTCGCCCAAAAAGATCACGAAGCTGTTCGTCACCGACGAACCGATCGTCGGCCTGACGCAGGACCCGTACTGGGAAACGGCCGACATCGATGTCAGCAACAATAGCTGGCCACGCAAGGTGACGCCGTCGCGCCTGGAGCTGTTCAAGACCGAGCGCGATCCGAACAACCTGATGCGCGACGCGGCCACGCCGTTGAAAGCGGCACCAAAGGCAGCCCAATGAACGTGCGCGGATTGAAATCGCTGCTCCTGGCGCTGCTGCTGTGCGCCAGCACTGCGGCCAGCGCGCACCGCTTCCACTTCGGCATGACCGACATCTCGTACAACGCGCGCACCGAGAGCACGGAAATCGTCCACACCTACACGGCGCACGATATCGACGCGCTGCTGCTCAATCTGTACGGGCGCCAGTTCGACCTGAGCGACGTGGAAGACCAGGCGGTGCTGCGCACCTACATCGAGCGCCACTTCTGGCTCGCCGACAAGAACGGCAAGAAGCTGCCCGTGACCTGGGTCGGCATGACGGCCGATGCGCAAAGCGTCGTGATCTACCAGGAGCTGGCCGCCACCCCGCTGTCGGCAGCGGCCGTGATCCGCCAGGGCGTCCTGGTCGACTTCATGGCCGAACAGGTCAACACCGTGAACCTCAACGAAGGCGGCGCCGTGCGTTCGCTGACCTTCATGCGCCAGACGCTCGAACAGCCTGCGCGCTGAACCCTTACTCTGAAATTGCCATGCTGCTTCGTCCGATGCCTCTTCGCCCAATCGCGTGCGTGCTCGCCGCGCTGTTCGCCTCATCACATGTCCATGCCGATGATTTCCAGCTCCAGCGCGTGCTGGTCGAAGGCGCCCGCGCCAGCCAGCTCGGCATCGCCGATTCGGCCGGCGCCGGCAGCGCCGGTGCGAAGGACCTGGCCGGGCGCATCGCGTACCGGCCGGGCGAGCTGCTCGAAGTCACGCCCGGTCTGATCGCCAGCCAGCACAGCGGCGAAGGCAAGGCCAACCAGTTCTACCTGCGCGGCTTCAATCTCGACCACGGCACCGACCTGGCCACCTGGGTCGACGGCATGCCCGTCAACCAGCGCAGCCACGCGCACGGCCAGGGCTGGACCGACCTGAATTTTTTGATCCCCGAACTGGTGGGCCGGCTCGATTACCGCAAGGGTCCGTACTCGGCGCGCGAAGGCGATTTCTCGTCGGCCGGCGTCGCCTCGCTCAGCTATGCCAATCGCCTGGTGAAAAGCATCGCGTCCGCGACGGTCGGCCAGGACGGCTACGCCCGCACGATGCTGGCCGGTTCGCCCGAGGTTGCCGGCGGCAGTCTGCTGTACGCGCTGGAGCTGATGAAGAACGACGGCCCATGGACGCGCCCCGACGGCTACCGCAAGGTCAACGCCGTGCTGCGCTACAGCCAGGGTTACGCCAACAATGGCTGGAACGTCACCGCGATGAGCTACAGCGGCCACTGGAATTCGACCGACCAGATTCCGCTGCGGGCCGTCGAGGATGGCCGCATCGGCCGCTTCAACCTCATCGACGACAGCGATGGCGGCAAAGCGCGCCGCCAGAGCATCTCGGGTATCTGGCGCAGCACGGACACCGATTCGGCCTCGAAAGTGAGCGCCTACGTGATCCGCAACGAGCTCGAACTGTTCTCGAACTTCACCTACTTCTTGAACGATCCGGTGAACGGCGACCAGTTCGCCCAGCCCGACCGGCGCGTGACGACGGGCCTGGACGCAACTCACACCTGGCACATGCACCGCAGCGACACGCTGTCGTCCGACCTGATGGTGGGCGCGCAACTCCAGAACGACAATATTTACAACGGCCTGTACGACACCCGCAGGCGCGCACGCATCGCCACCACGCGCGAAGACCACATCGTCGAGACGAGCGGCGCGGTGTTCGTCGAGAATGCCACGCGCTGGAGCGATGCGCTGCGCACGGTCGTTGGTGTGCGCGCGAATAACTACCGCTTCCGCGTCGATGGCGACCGGCCTGAAAACGCCGGCAAGGCGCACGACACCCTGGTCACGCCGACGCTGAACATCGCCTACGGCCCGTGGGCCTCGACCGAGCTGTATGCCAACTACGGCCACGGCTTTCACAGCAACGATGCGCGCGGCACGGTCGCCACGGTCGATCCGAAAACGCTCGATGCGGTGGATCGCACGCCAGGCCTCGTGCGTTCGCGCGGCGTGGAGTTCGGCCTGCGCACCGAAGCGATCCCGAAGATGCAGATGTCGCTGGCCGTGTACCGCCTCGACTTCGATTCCGAGCTGACCTATATCGGCGACGCCGGCAACACCGAGGCGGGCGATCCGAGCCGCCGCTACGGCATCGAGTTTTCGAACTACTACCGGCCCTACAAATGGCTGTCGGTCGACTTCGACGCCGCCTGGGCCCGCGCGCGCTCGCTGGGCAACCGGATCCCGGGCGCCATCGAAGGCGTCGCGCAACTGGGCGTGACGGTCGACCGCAGCGGCCCGTGGTCGGGTTCCCTGCGCCTGCGCTGGTTCGGCCCGCGCCCGCTCATCGAGGACGACAGCGTGCGCTCGAAGGCGAGCGTGACGCTCAACGGGCGCGTGGGTTACCAGCTGGCGAAGGACCTGCAGCTGGAACTCGAAGCGTTTAACCTGACGAACCGGCGCGCCTCGGCGATCGACTACTTCTATGAGTCGCAACTGGCGGGCGAATCGGCGCCGGTGGCGGACGTGCACTTTCACCCGATCGAACCGCGCTCGCTGCGCCTGACCCTGGTCAAGACCTGGTGAGGTCTGGCCCGGCGCGGGTGAAAGTGCTAGGCTAGAGGGATGACCACACCGCCCCTGCCCTATCTCGATCCGTCGCACCTGACGGCCGCACTGCGCGACACCGGCTACGCCCTGCTGCGCCCTGACGACGTTGCGCTGCTGGCCGGCTGCAGCCTGCAGGAGCTCGCCACGCTGGTACCGAGCTGGGACCGGCTCGAACTCGACGACTACCTGAAGGATGGCGGGCGCTATCGGCGCCGGCGCCACTCGTGCTTCATCGACGATGGCGCCAGCCTGGTGCAGACGCCGCACCGGGCGCACTGGCAGCCGGTCGAGTACAACGCGCTGCACGGCGGCATGCACCGCCTGTTCGCGCCGATGGAAACGGCGACCGTCGCCAACCCGGCCTGGGAACGCCTGCTGCGCGCGCTCGGCGCGGCCTGTTCGGCGGTGACGCCGGTACAACCGTGGTTTGTCGAAGCGCACCAGTTCAGGATAGATACGGCGGACGGCATCGGCCGCCCGACACCCGAAGGCGCGCACCGCGACGGCGTGAACTTTGTGGCCGTGATCATGATTGGCCGCCACGGCATCAAGGGCGGGGAGACGCGCGTGTTCGACGCCGACGGCCCCGCTGGTCAGCGCTTCACGATGACCGAACCGTGGACGCTGCTGTTGCTGGACGACGCCGCCGTGATCCACGAATCGACACCGATCCAGCCGCTGGGCGAGCATGGTTACCGGGATACGCTGGTGCTGACCTGGCGCGCCGGGTCATTCCAGGGCGAAAACGTCTAAGCCGACCAAAAAAAACGCCCGCAGAACCTGATGGTTGGCGGGCGGCAAATCCAATTTTCGGAGAAAACTGGAGGAGACAGTTCCAATATATCTCTTTTTATTGTGCAGTGCAATACGGTAGATCTACTGTTGTAAATTTGTAGAACGCCCTGCCAAACCGCCCATTTTTCCGCACTGCACTATTTGTAATGACACCCGTGCAGCCCTGCCGGGGGCGTCACATTTGCTACACTCAGTTGCTTGCCGGAGCGCCGGATTGCCGGATTGCTGGACCAGGCCGCGATCACCCAGACACCATGAAAACCATTCGACATCCACGTGCCCTTGCCATCGCCCTCGGGGCTGCGTCGCTGTGCGCCGTCATTGCGCTGGCGACGATCAACCGCGCCGACGCCAAGGAAGAAAAGGCCGCGCCGCGCCCTGCCCTGAGCGTCACCACCACCCGTCCCGCTACCGCCAGCCTGCCAATCAGCCTGACTGCCAACGGCAGTATCGCCGCCTGGCAGGACGCAGTCATCGGCAGCGAATCGAACGGACTGCGCCTGAACGAGGTGCGCGTCAATGTCGGCGACGTGGTCAGGAAGGGCCAGGTGCTGGCCGTGTTCGCGGATGAAACCGTGCGCGCCGATATCGAGGGCGCGCGCGCCGCGCTGCTCGAAGCGAAGGCCAATGCCCTGGAATCCAAGGCGAATGCCGACCGCGCACGGGCACTGGAAAGCTCTGGTGCCCTCAGCGCCCAGCAGGTCACGCAATACGTGACGGGCGAGCAGACTGGCGCCGCGCGCGTCCAGTCGGCCCAGGCCACGCTGACGCAGCAGCAGCTGCGCCTGAAGTACACGCAAGTGACGGCGCCCGACAGCGGCGTGATCTCGGCGCGCGGCGCCACCGTTGGCGCCGTCGTCGGCGTGGGCACCGAACTGTTTCGCATGATCCGCCAGGGCCGCCTTGAGTGGCGCGCCGAAGTGACGGCACAGGACCTGGGCCGCATCAAGGCGGGCACGCGCGCCATCGTGCGCGGCGCGAGCGGCCTCGAAGTCACCGGCAAGGTGCGCGTCGTGGCGCCGTCGGTCGATCCGCAGACCCGGCTTGCGCTGGTCTATGTCGACCTGCCGCCGGCGCTGTCGGGCGACATGCCGCTCAAGGCCGGCATGTTTGCCAGCGGCCGGTTCGAACTGGGCACGTCGAACGCCCTGACCGTACCGCAGCAGTCGATCGCGGTGCGCGACGGCTTCAGTTATGTGTACCGCCTGAATGCGGACAGCCGCGTGAGCCAGCTGAAGGTCACCACGGGCCGCCGCCTGGGCGACCGGGTCGAGATTGTCGGCGGCCTGGCGGCCGACGCGCCCATTGTCGTCACCGGCGCCGGGTTCCTCAATGACGGCGACCTGGTACGCAATATTGCCGCGCCCGCAGCCGCGCCGGGACCTGTACCAGCAAAGGCTGCACGATGAATTTCTCCGCCCTGTCGATCCGCAATCCGATCCCGGCGATCATGCTGTTCGTCCTGCTCACCGTGGCGGGGCTGATGGCCTTCAATGCCAGCAAGGTGCAGGACTTCCCCGACATCGAACTGCCGATCGTGACCGTCACCGCCGTCCTGGACGGCGCCGCCCCGGCGCAGCTGGAAACCGAAGTCGCGCGCAAGATCGAGGACTCGGTCGCCACCCTGCAGGGCATCAAGAACATCTACACGCGCGTGCTCGACGGCGTGGCCACCGTCACGGTCGAATTCATCCTCGAGCGCGATTCGGCCGAAGCCGTCAACGACGTGCGCGACGCGGTCTCGCGCGTGCGCGCCGACATGCCAGCCGAGCTGCGTGAACCGACCGTGACCAAGGCCGCCACCGCCGGGCGCGTCGTCTCCACCTTCACGATCGCCGCGGCTGAAGGCTCGGGCCTGGACGACCAGGACCTGAGCTGGTTCGTCGACAACGACGTCGCCAAGCGCATGCTGGGCGTGCCGGGCCTCGGTGAAATCCGGCGCGTGGGCGGCGTGACGCGCGAGATGCGGGTGGAGCTCGACGACCAGAAGATGGCGGCGCTGCGCGTCTCGGCGCTCGACATCTCGCGCCAGCTGCGCAATGTGCAGCGCGAAGCGCCGGGTGGCCGGGGCGATGTCAGCGGCGTCGAGCAATCGGTGCGCACGCTGGCCACCGTCGGCACCGCGCAGGCGCTGGCCGCGATGGAGATCCCGCTGCCGGACGGGCGCCACGTGCGCCTGGACCAGGTAGCGCGCGTGCTCGACACTGTGGAAGAGCCGCGCGCGCTGGCCGAGCAGGATGGCCGCCGCG
The DNA here is from genome assembly GCF_024753205.1 of Massilia aurea. Taxonomy (GTDB): domain Bacteria; phylum Pseudomonadota; class Gammaproteobacteria; order Burkholderiales; family Burkholderiaceae_D; genus Telluria; species Telluria aurea. The sequence goes on from NZ_JANUGZ010000002.1 coordinate 538,080, forward strand.
TCGTCGCCTTCGAAGTGTTCCGCACACGCGGGGCCGGCGAGATCGATGTCGCCACCGGCGCGCGCGCCGCGATGGAACAGCTCAAGAAAGAAAACCCGAAGCTGATCGTCAATGAAGTGATCGACAACTCGGTGTCGGTCGACGAGAACTTCGACGCCTCGATGCACATGCTGTACGAAGGCGCGCTGCTGGCGGTGCTGGTCGTGTGGTGGTTCCTGCGCGACTGGCGCGCGACGCTGATCGCTGCGGCCGCCCTGCCGCTGTCGGTGATTCCGGCCTTCCTGGGCCAGTACCTGTTTGGCTACACGCTCAATATGGTCACGCTGCTGTCGCTGGCCCTTGTGATCGGCGTGCTGGTCGACGATGCGATCGTCGAGATCGAAAACATTTCGCGCCACCTCCACATGGGCAAGTCGCCGATGCAGGCCTCGCTCGAAGCGGCCGACGAAATCGGGATGGCGGTCATCGCCACCACGTTCGCGCTCGTGGCCGTGTTCCTGCCGACCGCCTTCATGGGCGGCATCCCGGGCAAATTCTTCAAGCAGTTCGGCTGGACCGCCGTGCTGGCGATCCTGGCGTCGCTCCTGGTGGCGCGCCTGCTCACGCCGATGATGTGCGCGTACCTGCTCAAGGCGCCGAAGAACGCCGGCGTGGCCGGTCACGAGCCGCAGGACGGCGCGATCATGCGGCGCTACCTGGCCGTGATGCAGTGGTGCCTGCGCCGCCGTGGCCTGACGATGCTGGGCGCGGCCGTGTTCTTCGCGGGCTCGCTGGCGCTGGTGCCGCTGCTGCCGACCGGCTTCATGCCGCCGGCCGACCGCTCGCAGACGCAGGTCAATGTCGAACTGGCGCCGGGCGCCACGCTGGCCCAGACCCGCGCCGTGGCCGAGCAGGTGCGCCTGGAACTGATGAAGGTCGAAGGCGTGACAAGCATCTTCAGTTCGATAGGTGGCGGCTCGAGCGGTGACGCGTTTTCGCCCGGCGCCGCTGCCGAAGCGCGGCGCGCGGTGCTGACCGTGAAAACGGTGGACCGGAGTGACCGCGACGTGAAGCTGGGCGTGATCGAAAACACGATCCGCGAACGCGTGGCCGCCATTCCCGGCGCGCGCTTCACGGTCGGCATTCCCGACGCCGGCACCAAGATGCAGCTGGTGCTGCGCAGCGAAGACGCCAATGCGCTGAGCACCGCGGCGCGCCAGGCCGAGCGTGAACTGCGCGGCCTCCCCGGCATTGGCAACGTCAGTTCGAGCGCCTCGCTGGTGCGCCCTGAAATCATCGTGCGCCCCGACTTTGCCCGCGCGGCCGACCAGGGCGTGACGGCGGCGGCGATTGGCGAGACGGTGCGCGTGGCCACCGCCGGCGATTATGAACAGTCGCTGGCCAAGATGAACCTGGACGAGCGCCAGGTGCCGATCCGCGTGAAACTGCCGGATGCCGTGCGGGCCGACCTGGCGGCGATCGGGCGCCTGACGGTGCCCGGCAAGAACGGACCGGTGCTGCTCTCGACCGTGGCCGACATCACGATGGAAAGCGGCCCGGCGCAGATCAACCGCCTGAACCGCACCCGCAACGTCACGCTCGACGTCGAGCTGTCGGGCCGCTCGCTCGGCGAAGTCAATACCGCGGCGCGCGCGCTGCCCGTGTTCCAGTCGCTGCCGTCGTCGGTGACGATCGCGGAGCTGGGCGACGCCCAGGAAATGCAGGCGCTGTTTGCCAGCTTCGGCCTGGCGATGCTGATCGGCGTGCTGTGCATCTACGGCGTGCTGGTGCTGCTGTTCTCGGACTTCATGCAGCCGGTGACGATCCTGGCCGCGCTGCCGCTGTCGATCGGCGGCGCCTTCGTGGCGCTGCTCGTCACGAGCAATGCGCTGTCGATGCCAACAATGATCGGCCTGATCATGCTGATGGGGATCGTGACCAAGAACTCGATCCTGCTGGTCGATTACGCGATCCTGGCGCGCCAGGCAGGCATGAACCGCTTCGACGCGCTGGTCGACGCCTGCCACAAGCGCAGCCGGCCGATCGTGATGACGACCATCGCGATGGGCGCCGGCATGCTGCCGCTGGCGCTTGGGTTCTCGGGTGATCCGAGCTTCCGCTCGCCGATGGCGGTGGCCGTCATCGGTGGCCTGATCACGTCGACGTTACTCAGCCTGCTGGTGGTGCCGGCCGTGTTCACGTATGTCGACGATTTCGAGAATTGGCTCAAGCGCACCGGGCGCAAGATGCGGCGCCAGCCGGCGCGGGCCGTCGAGGTGGACAACAGCCCGGCCTGAACGCAGCGTCGTCTCAGCGAGGTTCTTCGACGCCGGCAGCCTGCAGCAGTTGCCAGAGCGCGAAGACCTTCGCGCCATCGTTGGCCGGGCAGTGCAGCAACAGCGCTGCCCTGCTGTGTTCATCCATCGCATCGACAATCCGCCCGATCAGCGCCGCATCGTCGTCACCCACGATGGCCAGCGGATGCGCCCAGCGCGGGCGGCCCGGTTCGCGGCCGAACAACCACACCGGCAGCACGCCCAGCAATAGCAGCGGGCACGCGACGGGAATCAGATAGGTCCACCAGGGCGACCACAGCGCGCCGACCACGCCGGTGAGCGCCAGACTGGCCACGATGGTCGCGCCGTATAGCTGCGCGCCGCAGCGCTCGAGCCAGTCCGGCGGATAGGCCCTTGCCAACCGGTGCACCACGCCCTGCAGCCGGACATGGTCGCCGCGGGACAGGGCTCGCCGGGCAGGATCGACGACGGTGCGGAGCATGCTCATGATGGCCTGCCCTGCAGGGTGGCGATCAGCGCCACGACGATCGTGCACGCGATCCAGATCGACCACAGCGTATGCGTCATGAAATGCGCGCCGCGCAGTTGCTGCAGATAGCCGACCGTGGCACCGGCGCCGATCGCCAGCAAGGCGGCGGCGCGCGCCCGCGATGGCCGCGCCGGCAGCCAGCAGACGGCCAGCGCCACCAGCCACAGGGCGCTCGACGCATGGCCGGCAGGCAGGCACTGGCCCGGCAGCGTGTCGGCCGGGAACGCGCCGAACAGGCGCACATAGGGCTGCTCGCCGCCATAGCGCAGCAGATCCCATGGGCAGTGCGATGCGCTCAGGTGTTTCAGGGTACTGGTCACGGCCGGCACCAGGATGGCGGCCAGCGCAACGATGCGCAGCTGCACGCGGCCAAGAGCGCCCAGCGCGGCGCGGGGCCGCCAAGCGTCGACCAGTGCGTAGCCGACGACGCCCACGGCAAGCAGCATCAGGAGCTGCTTGACGATCACGTGGTTGAACGTGACGGTCAGCCACGTATCGCGCCAGGGAAAGACGCGGCGCTCTACGTCGAACACGGCATCGGCCAGCACCAGGTCGAGATCCGTATAGCGGCCCAGCCACAGGATGGTCAGCGCGCCCGCCGCCAGCATCATGGCCAGGCGCCGCAGGGCGTGCGCCGACAGCAGCGGCGCATGCAGCCCAGGCTCGGCCCGCATCTGGTGAAGCTCACGCATTTCAAGCATCTCACGCATTTCATGCATGTCACGCTCCCCGCACGCACGCATGGAACAGGTCCAGGCGCGGATTGAGCACGGCCGTGTTCACGTCGAGCATGCCGAGCACCGAGTGGAACACATTGTCATGCGACAGCGGTTCGTTGCGCCGCGCGGCCAGGCAGCGCCGGTCGATGCGGAACCGCTCGCTGAAGCTGTCGGACATCCACAGCATCATCGGCACCTCGGTCTGCTCGCGCGGCGCGAACATGTACGGCGCGCCGTGCAGGTACACGTTGTTTTCGCCGAGCGACTCGCCATGGTCCGAGAAGTACAGCATGGCCGTATCGGCGTCCTGCGCGGTGGCAATCGCGCGCAAGCCGTCGATGGTCTTGCTCAGGAAGTAGTCGGTGTACAGGATCGTGTTGTCATAGGCGGCCCGGATCGAATCGCGCGAGCACGTGTCGAAGTCATTGCTCGCGCACACCGGACCGAAGCGGCCGAACCCTTGCGGGTAGCGGCTGGCATACGCCGGGCCGTGGCTGCCCTTCTGGTGCAGCACCACGACCAGGTCCTTGCTGCTGTTGGAGAGCAAGTCCGGCAAGCCATCGAGCAGGCGCTCGTCGTAGCATTCGTCGCCGCTGCAGTGCACATTCCTGCCGTCGGGCCGCGACAGGTCCTCGTACCCGACGCGGTTGCAGACGCCCTTGCAGCCCGAATTGTTATCGCGCCACAGCACGGCGAAACCCGCATGCGTCAGCACGTCGAGCAGGCCTTCCTGGCTTGCTGCTTTGGACTGGCTGTAATCGTTGCGCCCGAACGCGGAAAACACGCACGGCACCGATACCGCAGTCGCCGTGCCACATGAACTGACACGCGAGAAATTGATTAAACCAGCTTGCCGCGCCAGCAGCGGATTGGTCTCGCGCGCATACCCATCCAATGAAAAATTCGCCGCGCGCGCCGTCTCGCCCACGACGATCACCGTCAACGTTTTGCGGTGATGGCCGGCCCAGGCAGCGCCCTTCACGGCATCGCGGCCCAGTGGTGCGACCACGATCTGGGCTGCCCAGCGGCTGCGCAGATACCCATCCACGGCCTGGATGAAATTGGTGGGCGTAAGCAGGAAGCGCAGTTCGCGGTGCTCGTGCAACGTCGGCGCCAGGCTCTTGAACAGCAGCGCCAGCAGGACAAACGCCAGCAGCAGCGAGCCGCCCGCATTGCTGCTGCGCTTGAGCAGCCCTTTCACGCCACTGGGAAACTGGATATTGGCGCGGGCGATCCACAGCGATGGCAGCACGCCCAGCAAGCCGATCCTGGCGGCCATCTGCCAGCTGATCAGTTCGGTCGCTTCACGGGTATCGGTCTCGAACACATTCTGGATCATCGCCTTGTCGATGACGATGCCGTAGGCGGCGATGAAGTAGCCTGCCGCGGACGCCACCAGCACGAGGGCGATCAGCACCGGCTTGGCGAGGTAGCGAAAGCTGGCCAGCGTCAGGCAGGCATTGAAGAACAGGACGACAATCAGGAACGTACCGGTAAGCGTGGGCAGGCTGGCCAGCGATATGCCACCGGTCGCACGAACCAGCACGCTCCAGAAGGTGACGTTGCCCAGGCTGGCCAGCAACAGCGCCACGACCAGCACAAGCAGCGATGCATCGATCCGTCTTGTAAACAGTTTATCCATTTCACACCCTAGTCAACATTGCAGCAACCATCGCTGCAGTGCTTCAAGGATAGAAAGGATGATGGCAAGCCACCGTCAACGCGGCGTTAGGATGGCGTGAACGTCACAGGAAAAATGATCGTGAAGCGGCTGCCGCCGCTCGGACGGTTTTCGTACACGAGCGATGCACCCAGGTATTCGCAGATGCGCTTGACCAGCGACAGGCCCAGCCCGGTGCCGGCCGAGCCGCTCGACGGAATCGGGCGTGCGCCCTCGCCCAGCGTCTGCCGTACCGCGTCGGGCAAGCCGCGCCCCGTGTCTTCGACCGTGATGCGCCCCGGTTCGATGACGACCGTTACCTCGCCCTGTTCGGTGTACTGGCAGGCGTTGCGAATCAGGTTGGCGATGGCTGACACGCACAGTTCGGCAGGCGCGCAAATGCGAAACGCGGCATCGCCGACACAGCGCAGCGTGACGGGCCGGCCGGTCACCATGGCCTGGTAGCGCTCGGTTTCGCGGCGCGCAATCTCGTTGACCGAGACGGGCGAAAACAGGGCGAGCTGGGGTGCGCGCGCCAGCACCAGCAGCACCGTCACGCACTCCGTCGCTTCCTGCGCCGCCCGGTAAATGCGCTGCGCCGGCGCCTGCACCGCGGGGCTCCTGCCGTTTTCGACGAGGATCTCGGCCGCGCCCATGATGACGGTCAGCGGTGTGCGCAGCTCGTGGCTGACGTCGCCCGTAAACAGGCGTTCACGGTCAAGGTATTCGCGCAACTCACGCGTATGCGCGGCCAGTGCGCGCGCCAGGGTTCCCAGCTCGTCGGCCCGTTCGGTATGCGGCAAGGCAAATGCACCCTGCCCCACCGCGTCGGCCAGTTCGCGCAGCGGCGTGACGATGCGCCTGCCGACAAAGCGGCCAAGAAACAACGCCAGTGTGACGAAGCCGGCAAAAAAGGCAGCGAACATCGAGTACACCAGTATCTCGATCTCTTCGTAATCGCTTTCATGGTCGACCACCACATACGGCCCCCGTTCGTCGGCGCCGGCCAGCACATGCAGGCCGATGCCATCGACCTCGGCCTCGGACACGCCGGCCGGCAGCGCGCGCAGCGAGAGCGGGATATCGTCGCCCCGGTGAAAGCGCAGGCCGGCCGGCAGGTCGGCCGGCAGCCCGGCGGCAGCCCTGGGGCGCGCCCACTTTTCGACTTCGGCCAGGCGCTCGTCGACCAGGTGGACTTCGATGCCCTCGACCACCAGCGCGGCCAGCACCGCGAAGAACAGCGACAGAACGACGCCGAACAGGATGAAGGCGCCGACGATCGGCCGGCTGAGCGAACTAGCCGGGCGCATCGGGCATCGCCAGTTTGTAGCCGACGCCGGCGATGGTATGGATCAGGGGTGAGGCAAACGGCTTGTCGACCGCCTGGCGCAGCGCATGGATGTGCGTGCGCAGCGCATCGCTCTCGGGGCGGTCTTCGCCCCAGACCGCCTGCTCGAGCGCCTCGCGCGGCACGATGCGAGGCGCCGCCGCCATCAGGCAGCGCAGCAGGACGTACCCGGTCTTGGTCAGCACGATCCTGACGCCGTCACGCGAAGCCTGTTGCTGGTCGGGATCGAATACGAGCGGGCCGAAACGCAGGACGCGGCTGAATGCATGCTGCCCACCGGCACGGCGCGCCAGCGCTTTCAGGCGCACGTCGAGTTCGACCAGGGAAAACGGCTTGACCAGATAGTCGTCGGCGCCGCTGTCGAAGCCCTGCACCTTGTCCTGCAGGCTGTCGCGCGCCGTCAGCATCAGCACCGGCGTCGCGCTGCTCAGATCGGTGCGCAGCTTCTGGCACAGCTCCAGGCCGCTCAAGCCGGGCAGCATGACGTCGAGGATGATGACGTCGTAGTTGTTTTCGGACGCCAGCGCCAGGCCGCCATAGCCGTTGCGCGCCGAATCGACGGCGTAGCCCTTCGGCTCCAGGAACCCGTACAGGTTGGCCAGGATGTCCGGGTTGTCTTCGACGATGAGGATGCGCATGCTGGTCATTGTAAGGTGAATCGGTCGCCGTTTTCAGCGCGGGCGATAGCGCTGCTCGCGGTACAGGATCGACGGCAGGATCACGTGCGCCATCGCCTTGTCGACCTGCGCCTGGGTCGGGCTGCCGCTGCCCGGGCTGAAATGCCCGCTGGCGGCGTCGTACCGGCCCGCCAGCGGCGATTGGCCGGGCCGCAGTACGGTGGCCGAGGTGCCTTCGAGGTAGGCAAAATAATCGTTGAACTGGATCAGCGCGCGGCCCGGCGTCGTGCTGTCTTTCGCGAGATCGCGCCCGATCATCGGGTGCGTGCTCGACACACCCAGCAGCGACAGCAGCGTCGGCGCCAGGTCGATCTGGCTGGCGATGGTCGCAATGCGCCTGGGCTCGATGTCCGCGCCCAGGATCAGGCCCGGGATGTGGAATTTCTTGATCGGCACGAGGCTGTCGCCATACACGCGGTTGTCGTGGTCGGCGACGATCAGGAACACCGTGTCTTTCCAGTAGGCCTGTTGTTTGGCTGCGCGGATGAACTTGCCCAGCGCGTAGTCGGCATACTTGACCGCGTTGTTGACGGTTTGCTTGTCGCCGTCATGGAGCGCGATTTTACCGTCCGGGAATTCGAACGGCTCGTGGTTCGACGACGTGAAGATCAGGCTGAAGAATGGCTTGTTCGCGGCGTGCAGGGTATTGAGGCGCTCAAGCGACTTGTCGAACAGGTCTTCATCCGATGCGCCCCAGCTGGCGACGAACTTCGGTTTCATGTCGCCGATGTCGACGATCTTCTGGAAGCCATTACCGGTGAAGAAGCTGCGCATATTGTCGAAGTGCGCCTCGCCGCCATAGACGAATTCGGTGTGGTAGCCCTGGTCGCCCAGGCCGGCCGCGAGCGTATAGAAATTCTGCTGCGACAGCGACAGCTTGACCGTACTGCGCGCGGGCGTGGGCGCATAACCGGCAACCACCGCCTCGATGCCGCGCACCGAGCGGGTGCCAGTGGCGTACAACTGCTCGAACCACCAGCCCTCGCCCTTGAGTTTTTCGAGCTCCGGCGTGACGGCCAGCCCGCCCAGCGACTCGACGAACGTCGCGCCCAGGCTTTCCTGCAGCACGATGACAAGATTGAGTGGCTTGGCGCGCGTGACGGCCGCGCTCTGGTAGTGCCGCGTCGGCTGCTCAGGGTTGGCGAACTGATAATCGCGCAGCCATGGCGCCGCCTTCACTTCGGCAAACACCTTCGCGCGCGGGAAGTCGCCATAGATATCGGACGACTTGGCCTCGTTGTCCATCGAGCGCATCGCGTCGAGCACCGACCATGCCGAATTGATGACGAGCGAATTGACCATCGCATCGCCCGTCAGCGCGAACATGGCCGGATTGGCGGGCCGGTGACCGGTGGTCGAGCGGATCTGCATGAACACGAGCAGGCACAGGACGGGCCACGCCAGCAGCATCCTGCGGCCCGGCCACATCGGCATGCTGGCGGAGGCGCTTTTCAGCAGGCGCACCAGCGCGACACCCACGAGCACGGTGACCGCGCAGCCCAGCATCACCGCCGTGCGGAAACCGTGCCACAGCGTGGAAAAGACTTCCCGCGGATTGTTCAGGTATTCGATGAACAGGCGGTTGGGGCGCACGTCGTACTGCATGATGAATTGCGGCGACGCGACTTCCATGAACAGGATGAAGATCAAGGCCAGCATCGTCCAGCCCAGCGTGAAGCGTTGCCACAGGCGGGCCGTACGGCGATAAGCCAGCAGCGGCGCGGCCAGCAATGGAATGGCCAGGCAATAGCCAAGCAGAATCAGATCGGCGCGCACGCCCTGCACGATGATGTCCAGCACGGCGCCGGTGGCATGCACGCGCTCCCATTGCCAAGCCAGCATTGCCAGCCGAAAGCCCGAGAGCAGCACGAGGCCAATAAGCAGCATCTGCACCAGCGGTGCGAAGGGGCCGGCGATGCGCGTGCTGCGTGCCAGCCAGGAAGATGCAGGGCGTGTCTGGGCGGTGGCCGCCCGGTGCAGGTAGAGCTCGTCAGTCTTCATGAATCCGTCGGATGGGCCGGGCCATGCGCTGCCCGACGATGAATCGATCACGCGGACCTGAATCCAACGCGCTTTCTGATGCGGTATGGATGCTAGATTGCCCACCGTCATCGTCACGTTAATCAGACGTTAAGAAAGCGTTAAAGCTCAGAATGAAAAAAGCCCGGCCAGCAGATGCTGGTCGGGCTTTCGATCGGCACATCGATGATGCGCCGGAATCAATCCACAGTACTAGACCGTGGAATTAATCGCGGTACGAGTTGTAGTCTTTGCGGTAGTCGTTGCGATAATCGTCACGATAGTCGCTACGGTCGCTCGAGCCGCCCAGCAGCTTGGCCAGGATGAAGCCGACGCCGACTGCAGCCAGCAGTGCGCTGCCTGGGTTGTTCTTGACGTATTCCTTGCCCTGTGCCGACAGATCCGAGTACTTCTCGGTGATCTGGGTCGAACGGTCGCCGAATTTTTCTTGCGCGGTGCTGATCAGGCCAGTGACCTTTTCGACGCCTGCGTGTGCTTTCGAAGCGATGTTGTCGACGACTGGCTGAGCAGCTTGCGCTGCCTTGTCGATGGCGCCGTGTGCTTTCTCAGGCGTGATCGACGACATTGCTGCCTTGATGCCACCAGCGGCGTTTGCTGCGGTGTCGCTGATCGACGATGCGGTCGACGAAGTCGACGAGGTCGATGGCGTCGATGGGGTCGACGACGAACCGGTGGTCGAACCCGACGTGTTGCCGGCGCCGGTGCTGGCGCTGCTGCCGCTGTTGCCCAGACCGCTGTTGCCGGTCACGGTGCTCGTGCCCAGCGAACCGGTGCCCGAACCTGGGTTCGAACCTGCGTTGGTTGCGTTGATGCCTTTACCTTCGGTAGACTTTTGATTATCCATGATGTAACCCTCATAAAATAGTGATCAACGCGGAGTAGAACGAAATTCGACTAGCACCACATCTTTGATTGAATAAGTCCGATACAACAAGCGGGAACGATCTTGTACTGCGCTACATCAACATCGGTTCGACCCGGCGTCTCTGTATATTTTCTTTGCGTCCCATCCCGGTTGGCCGCCTTGCGGCAACTTTCCGAGTCGCAGTATCGGATTCACTGCGTCGCGATACAAAAAATACAATGGGCACCCTGCGCAGACCGTGCGCTGACTAACAGAACCATCACATCGGTTCATAAAGCGGTCATTTTGGGTGATTTAGGCGCACTTTACGGCAGCTGGCAGTACCATACGCCCCCTCATCACAGACAGGAACGCCTGACATGGCAGTAGAGAAGGACCCGGGCGCCGCGCGCCTGCCACCGCTGCGGCGCACGGACGTGGCGCAGGCAGAACAGGATGCGGCAGCACGCGCGCAGCGCGATGCGCAGGTGCGTGGGGTGGACTCGATTCCGGCGATGCGCGAAGCCATCAAAGAGGCGGCGCGGACGCTGCCCCCGTTCACGCACGTGCCACGCCTTGCGCGCCTCGATGCGGCGGCATTCCGCACGCATGCGCTGGCCGGCATGCCGTTTCTGGTGACGGACGTGGTCGGGCGCTGGCCGATCGTGCAGCTGGACATCGCCACCTTGCGCGCCCAGTACGGCCACCTGCCCGTGCGTGCGCGCGTGGGCGACTACGTGCACACCGCGTTCGCGCCGGACCGGGCCATGCAGGACATGCTGCTGCGCGACTATCTGGATTTGTCCACGCCGCCCGAATCGGGATTGCCGCCGTATGTAGGCAACCTGGCGCTGCGCGAACTGAACCGGCTGTGCCACTGGCCGGCATACTTTGACAAGATGGGGCCGCCCCGCTTCTGGATCGGCCCGGCGCGCACGATCACGCCGCTGCACTGCGACTACGACGACAATATCTTCGCTCAGATCCGCGGCGTGAAGCGGATCTTCCTGGCGCCGCCCCATCACGATGCGTTCTTGTATGCGCGGGAAGCCAATCCGCTGCTGTTCGGGTCACCCGTCGACCCCGAAGCGCTGGACGACGGGCGCTTTCCGCTGGCGCGCCAGGCGGCGCTAGTAGAGGTGATCGTCCGGCCGGGCGACATGCTGTATGTGCCGGCCGGCTGGTACCACCAGGTGCGGGCGCTGGAGTTTTCGCTGTCGTCGAACCGCTGGGCGCGTGGGCTGCCGCTGGCGCTGGCGCTAGCGGACCAGCAGCCCGGCTAGGCGGCCTTCTTCGGTCGTTCGACTGCCGGCTCGGCCGCCTTTTCCTCGCCCAGCTTCAAAAACTGCGTGGAAGGCCGGCCATCGGCATTGTGCTGCACGATGCGCTCGGGCCGGCCCTTCGCATCGAGCCAGACCTGGCCGATGCCGGAACCGTTCCACAGGCGCTCGCCGTGCTTGCGCTGATCGGGCAGGTGCGGCGTGATCGACATCGCGCGCCGCTTGGTGAACCAGTTCAGCGGCGAGCGCGGCGAATACAGCCAGCGATTGAGGCGGTCGAGCCAGTTGAGCAGATCTTCGGGGAATTCGTTCTTGAAGCCGCTACTGGTGATCTGCCAGATGTGCGGCGGCCGGGTGTCGTCGCGCACCTCGACGTCATAGGCGAACGAATAGTGCACGTCGCCCGACAGGATCACGTAGTTGCCCGGTGTGCGCGAGTGGCGGAAGATATTCAGCAGGCTGCGGGCCGCGCCGCGGTGCGCCATCCAATTCTCGGCGTCGACGGTCAGGGCCTGGCCCATCAGCGTGGCGATCTTCTGCACCACCTCGATCAGCTTCACGCCGAACATCGGCGCCGCCGACACGATCACTGCCGCCGTCTCATCGAGCAGTTCATGCTGGAATTCGGTCAGCGATTCCCAGTCCATCAGGCCGGACGGATGGCTCGGCCGGCGCTGGTTGCGCCAGCGCCGCGTGCGGGTGTCGAGCACGATGACAGCCGGCTGCGTGCGCAGCATGTAATCCCACTGGCGGAACGTCAGCAGCCGCTCGATCAGCGCGCCATGCGGTTCGGGTTCGAGGCGGTTCCTGTCGTCGGGCCCGGCCGCCATCGCGGCCATGTCGTCCAGCACCTCGCCGAAGACGTCGGGCCGGTTGCCCCAGCCCTGGCACAGCATGTAGGCCACCAGCGCATTGCCCATGATGCGGCGCGAGAAAGGATGGCCGTAGGCGGTCTTTTCCCACTTGTACGACAGGTTCCAGTCATCGGTGACGTCATGATCGTCGAAGATCATCAAGGTCTGCACGTGCGCCATCAGGCGCGCGGCGCGCGGCAATTCGTCGCAGAATCCGTGAATGATGCCGGCTTCCTCGTGCCAGCGCTCCTGGTGCTTGGGGTCAAGCTCGGGCATCGCGATCTCGCCAATCACCTGCCACGGCACCGGCGACCAGACCAGCAGGTACATGGCCAGTACTTCGCCCAGCGTCATCAGGTGGTTGTCGGCGTTGGCCGTCGTGAAGATCGGCTTTTCCACGCCGCCGAAGAACTTCTCGCGCAGCGCCTCGCTCGACTTATGGGCCGGCAGCAGGCGCTGGCGGCCATAGTAACCGTCGGGATGGGCGTACAACTCGTCGCTGTCGGCGACGACAGCGCCTTCGACGCATTCGCCGAACAGACCCAGACGCTCGATCAGCGCATGGGTCGCGCCCAGCATCGGACCGGCCACGTCGTCGGCATACACCTGATCGCCGGCCAGTAGCAGCATCGACGGCCGCTCGCCGGCCTGATCCACGTGTCCGGCAATCAGATCGTCGCCCCGCGCCAGGCCGTCGCGCGACGGGTGATGCGGCTTGCGGCACGAGCCATACAGGATGTTGTCGGAGCGGCTGCGCAGCACCATGTTCGGCCTCGCGGCGCCTTCGTGCACCAGATGCGGTGCCCACGCCGCGATGCCCTGTTCGACGCCTTCGACATCCGTCAGCAACAGGTCGTAGTCGATCAGCGTGTCCTGCGGCAGTGGCTCGGGCAGCGTGAAATCGATAAAGTGAATGTGCGCATCGCGCCCGATCGGAATGATGCGGCACGAATTCTCGTCCACCACCAGCTGCTGCTTATTGCCGCCATGTGGTTCCAGCACCAGGGTGAAGGACAACGGCGTGCTGCCGACCAGCCAAAGGACAAGACGGCCAGGTTCGAGGCGGCGCAACAGGGGACCGACGAGGACGGATGGGAGGCCGTTGGGGGTGTGTATGTGGATCACGCGGACGACGGCAGGCTGTGAAAAAAGTCGGGTCAGTGTAACAGAGCCATCTGGAAATCAAAGTTGCTTATCCATGCGCGCTGGCGTGCACGATCACGTCAGATACGTTGTCGGAAAGATTAAGGGGGTTGTAAATTCTGCTTGCACGGCGCGCAGACTACGATAGAATAAATGAGAATCATTATCATCTGATGAGGAGCACTGCCCTCCTCTGCCATTCTCTGTGCCAAAGGATTTGCCATGTGCGACAAACATGCTTCGACCGTACCCTGCTCCAACGATGGCGCGCAGAGCTCGCGCCGGCGGCGCGTCTGGGAGTTGTCGCATGCGTCGCATTGTCCGCTGGTGGGCGTGGGGTTGCCGTTGAATGGCTTGCGCAAGCTGGTCGAGAAGGTGACCGGTGGGAAGGTGCTGCATGATGATTACGATATTCACGTCGGCACCGTCAGCGAATGCGCATTGCGCACGCCTGTCGCCGATGCGGTTCAGAAAGAGCTTGAACGTCGCTATGCGCAGCATATCCAGCGCTTCCGCGCGGCCAAGACCACCGAGCAGGTCGAGGCCATGTGGGCGGCGGCTGTTGCTGCCGGCGATGTGGCTGGCGCATTCTGGGCTGGCCTGTCGCATCCCCGCTGCACGGTAGCGCTCGAAGAGAAGATGTGCCGCGATATCCACATGGTGCAGCACCAGGCCGGCGCCTGCGCCCGCGCCGATCTCAACAAGTTCAATGCAATCGTTGCCGACAATTCCCGTCTCGAACGCGAGGTCGTTCGCCTGCAGGAACGCTGCAACACGCTGGCGCACGAAAAATCACTCGATGCCGAGCGCCACGAGCAGCTCCTGATGACGGCGCGCGCCGCCACCATTGCCCGGGATGGCGATGTCGCCACCCTGCGCGCCGAGCTGGCGCGTCTGCAAGCCAGCATCCCCGAGCTCGACACCCGCGAGCGCATGGCCGAACGCATCGCGCAACTGGAAGCGCGCGAGCAAGCCCTGCGCGCGCAGGTTGTTGAATTGAAGACATTGCGTGCGGTTGTGCCGGATACCGAGCCGGCCCCCGCAGCGGCAGCGGAACCTGTTGCCGTGCCCGTTGCGATGCCGGTACGGCTGCACAACCGCGCCGTGCTGTGCGTGGGCGGCCGCAGCAGCAGCGTGCCGATCTATCGCACGATGATCGAGCGCGTCGGCGCCCAGTTCGCGCACCACGACGGCGGCCTGGAAGACAGCAGCAGCCAGCTCGATGCCAGCCTGGCCGCGGCCGACCTGGTGATTTGCCAGACCGGCTGCATCAGCCACAGCGCCTACTGGCGCGTGAAGGACCATTGCAAGCGCCATGGCAAGCGCTGCGTGTTCGTCGACAATCCGAGCGTGTCGAGCCTGGCGCGCGGGTTGCAGGAAGCCGCGACTGAAGAGACCCAGGCTAGTTAACGGCATACGTCGCTAATCTATTGCGCGCTCACAACCCTTGTTGCTGTCGTTAGTAAAGAATAACCGATGCACTCAACCCATCGGAGACAGCACATGGCACTCGACGCATATCTACAAATTGACGGCATCAAAGGGGAGTCGGCTGATTCAGCGCACCAAGGCTGGATTGAAATCGCCTCGACTCACTGGGGCGTAACGCAACCCAGAGTCACCAGCGTGTCGACCGCAGGGGGCCACACGGCCGGGCACTGCGAGCATCGCACCCTGTCGCTCACCAAACTGGCCGACCTCGCCTCGCCGGTCCTCATGCAGCACTGCTCGATGGGCAAGACCATCCCAAAGGCCAAGCTGGAGTTCATGCGTGCCGATAGCGACGGCAAGCCTGTGAAGTACTACCAGGTCGAACTGGAGAACGTGCTGCTGTCCCATATGGACCAGGTGATGCATGATGGTGGCCTGCTTCAGGATGAGATCGGGCTATGCTTCTCCAAGGTCAAGTGGACCTACGTCCAGCAGAAGATCGGCGGGGGAGCCAGCGGTAGTACGTCAGGGGGTTGGGATCTCGCCGCCAAAAAGTGTGCATGAGGCCGGACCATGCCGATACCCATTCAACCAAGGGATCAACTTGGCCACTTCATGCTCCCGCAAGCGCCGGAAGAAGCAGGTTACTACGTGTATGGCAATATCAAAGGCGTGCCCGGCACTGGTCATCTGGCCCAATATGCCCACCCGAATATGCTGACCGTTATATTTCAGGTTGAACGCGAGTGGCAGGCAATCGATGACCGAAAATTTGGCATCGGGAACATCAGTGTGGCGGGTGGACTCAGGTTCGACCATGCCACGCACATGAAGGGCATCGACATGGATATCCGCCCGGTCCGCAAAGACAAGCTGGTCGGTCAGGCCGCGCGGTGCTCGTACCGGGACGCGATCTACGATCAGCCAGCTACGATCAAACTGGTCAGCCTGTTTTTGCGACACCCCCTCGTCAAGCTCATCTACTTTAACGACGCCAAAGTACGCGAGGTGTGCGGTCCGCTTGTAAAGCCATGGCGTGACCATGATGATCATCTTCACATCGGACTTTGGGAGCGGCCATGAACATTCGCCTGGCGTGTCTTGCCGGAGCCGTTGTGCTGGCTTCAGTCGCCTCTGCTGGCGATAGCAAGAGCCAAAGCCGGTACCTGGCCAAACCGCTCACCGGAGATTTTTACATGTACGGCGGCAGCCTTGGCGACTCCACCCCTCCGACGGAGAAGGACAGAAAATTATCGTTGATGGTGACAGGGCCGCTTGCCAGGGATTTGTTCGACCATCTTGGCCCCGACATCAAGGACGCCTGTGGCGCCGGACCCGATCAGCGGCAACGTGGCAAAGGCGATCTTAGCTGCATCTGGACGAAAATCGAAGGGTACTCGTGCTACGTCGGCCTTGATGTTCGGACAGGAAAAAGCATGCGAGGGCTGACTTGCTGACCGATTGGTTACACGATCAGACGAAGTGCAGGGAAAAGAAAAAAGGGTTACCAGCCGAAGCCTGTAACCCTTTTTTCTGACTAACTAATTTTGGTGCCGCTGACCGGAATCGAACTGGTGACCTTCGCATTACGAATGCGCTGCTCTACCGACTGAGCTACAGCGGCGAAACCTGTGCTTCGCCTTCCATCGTGCCCGACAAACAAGCCGTCGCTCACGAAAGAGCCGTATTCTAGCAAACAAACCGGCAACCTTGCTAGTGTGTATCGCATCACTTTCGCAAGATTTCCGGTTTGCCTAATTTATCAGCACGCCATCAGGCCCGCCATCAGGCCGCGTGATAGCCCGTAACAACATCCACTTCTTCCTTCGAACCCAAAAACACCGGCACGCGCTGGTGCAGCTTGGTCGGCTGGATATCGAGGATGCGGCTCTGGCCGTCGGTGGCGGCGCCGCCGGCCTGCTCGACGATCATCGCCATCGGATTGGCTTCGTACATCAGGCGCAGCTTGCCTGGCATGCTGGTGTCGCGCAGGTCGGCCGGGTACATGAAGACGCCGCCGCGGGTCAGGATGCGGTGCACGTCGGCCACCATCGAGGCGACCCAGCGCATATTGAAGTCCTTGCCGCGCGGGCCGGTGGAGCCTGCCAGCAGCTCGTCGACGTAACGCTGGACCGGCGGGTGCCAGTGGCGCTGGTTCGACATATTGATCGCGAATTCCTTGGTCGCTGCCGGAATCTGCATATCGCTCTGGGTCAGCACCCACGAACCCTGCTCGCGGTCGAGCGTGAAGCAGTGCACGCCATTGCCGGTCGTGAGCACCAGCATCGTCTGCGGGCCGTACACCGCGTAACCGGCGGCCACCTGCGTGCTGCCTGGTTGAAGGAAGTCCTGCTCGGTCGGGTCCTGCATGCCTTCCGGCGCTTTGAGCACCGAGAAGATCGTGCCGATCGACACGTTGACGTCGATGTTCGACGAGCCGTCCAGCGGATCGAACAGCAGCAGGAACTCGCCCTTCGGATAGCGGCTCGGGATCTGGCGGATGGTTTCCATTTCTTCGGACGCCATCGCGGCCAGGTGACCGCCCCACTCGTTGGCTTCGAGCAGGATCTCGTTGGAGATCACGTCGAGCTTTTTCTGCACTTCGCCCTGGATGTTTTCAGTGTCGGCACTGCCGAGCACTTCGCCCAGCGCGCCCTTGCTCACCGAATAGCTGATGCGCTTGCAGGCGCGGGCCACGACTTCGATCAGCAGGCGCAACTCCGCATTGATGCTCTGGTGCTGGCGTTGTTCTTCCACCAGGTACTGCGTCAAACTTACGCGTTTCATGGGTTCCTCAGGTTGTGTTGAATGTGTTTAGTTGGCCAGCGCCTTGCCGACGATCTCGCGCACGTCGTTCGACAGCTTGACCTGCCCCGCCACCTTCTGCAAGGCTTCGCGCATCTGCCACTGCAGGGCGGGCGCGTAACGGCGCCAGCGGTCCATCGCGCGCGCCAGGCGGCTGGCCACTTGCGGGTTCAGTGCATCGAGTGCGATGACTTGTTCGGCCCAGAAGGCGTAGCCGCTGCCGTCCGGCGCGTGGAACTGTACCGGATTGTTCACGCAGAACATCGCCACCAGGCTGCGCGCGCGGTTCGGGTTGCGCAGCGTGAAGGCCGGATGCGTCATCAGCGCGCGCACGGCGGCCAGGTCGGTGGCTGGGCTTGAGGCCTGCATCGCGAACCATTTGTCCACGACCAGCGCCTCGTTCTGGAATTCGTCATAGAACACGGCCAGCGCATCGGCCGCCTGCGGCACGCGCGCGGCGACCAGGGCAGAAAGCGCTGCGGCGCGGTCGGTCATGTTGTCGGCTTCATCGAACTGGCGCTGCGCCAACGCGACGCTGGCGGCGTCCGGCGCGGCGTTCAGGTAGGCCAGCGCCAGGTTCTTCAGGGCGCGCTTGCCGGCCGAGGCGGCGTCCGGGCTGTAGGGGCCGGGCGTGGCGTTGGCTTCGTACTGCGCCATGAGCTCGCTGCGCAGGCGCGCGCCGAGGTCGGCGCGCACGAACTGGCGCGCGATGTGCACGGCCAGCGGATCGACGCACTCGAGCTGCTCGGCCACCATCGATTCGGATGGCAGCGTCAGGCACTGCTCGCGGAAGGCCGGATCGAGCGTCTCGTCGACCAGGATCTTGCGCAGCGCCTCGATGAAGGTCTCGTCCAGGTTCAGGCTGGCGGCGGCATCGTCCTTGGCGCCCGCTTCACCGGTGAGTTTCAGCAGGCGCTCCATGGCCAGGCGCTGGCCCGCTTCCCAGCGGTTGACCGGATCGCTGTCATGGCTGAACAGGTGCAGCAGGTCGGCATCGGTGTAGCCGCCCTGCAGGATGACCGGCGCCGAAAAGTCGCGCAGCACCGAGGCCACCGGCTGCCCGGTCACGCCCGTGAAGACGAAGGTCTGCTCGGCTTCGGTCAGTTCGAGCACGGCAGTCGTGCCGCGCTGCTGGCCATCGACAACGAGCGGCATGTCGGCGCCGGCGGCATCGAGCAGGCCAACGGCCACCGGGATGTGGAATGGCAGTTTTTCGGGCTGGCCGGGCGTGGCCGGGCACGACTGGAACAGCGTGAGCGTGTAGGTCTGGGCGGCTTCGTCCCAGCGGCCTTCGAAGCGCAGCACCGGCGTGCCGGCCTGGCTGTACCAGCGCTCGAATTGCCCCAGTTCGCGGTTGTTGGCGTCGGCCATCGCGCGGCGGAAATCGTCGCACTCGACGGCTTGCTCGTCATGGCGCGCGAAGTACAGGTCCATGCCCTTGCGGAAACCGTCGACGCCGAACAGCGTCTGGTACATGCGCACGACTTCGGCGCCTTTTTCATACACCGTCACGGTGTAGAAATTGTTGATCTCGACAAACGAGTCGGGCCGTACCGGGTGCGCCATCGGGCCCGCATCTTCCGGGAACTGGGCCTGGCGCAGCGTGCGCACCTGGTCGATGCGGGTGACGGCGCGCCCGGTGGCGGTGCCGATCATGTCGGCCGTGAATTCCTGGTCGCGGAACACCGTCAGGCCTTCTTTGAGCGACAGCTGGAACCAGTCGCGGCAGGTCACGCGGTTGCCGGTCCAGTTGTGGAAGTATTCGTGCGCCACTACGGCCTCGATGCCCTGGAAGTCGATGTCGGTCGCCACGCGCGGGTTGGCCAGCACGAACTTGGTGTTGAAGATGTTCAGGCCCTTGTTTTCCATCGCACCCATGTTGAAGTCGCTCGTGGCGACGATCATGAAGCGGTCCAGATCAAGCTCAAGCCCGTATTTTTCTTCGTCCCAGCGGATGCTGTGCTTGAGCGACTGCATCGCGTAATCGGTCTTGTCCAGGTTGCCGTCCTCGACCCACACCTGCAGCAGTGCGTCACGGCCATCGGCCAGGCGGAAGGTTTCTTCCTGGCAGACCAGTTGCGCGGCGACCAGGGCAAACAGGTACGACGGTTTCTTGAATGGGTCTTCCCACAGTGCATAGTGGCGGCCATCGTCCAGATCGCCTTCTTCGATCAGGTTGCCGTTGGACAGCAGCACCGGATAGCGGGCCTTGTCGGCGCGCAGCATCACGGTGAACTTGGCCATCACGTCCGGACGGTCCGGGAAGAACGTGATGCGGCGGAAGCCCTCGGCTTCGCACTGCGTGAAGAAGTTGCCATTGGACACGTACAAGCCGCTCAGCGTCGTGTTTTTATCCGGTGCACACAGCGACTCGATCTCGAGCACCACCTCGTCCGGCGCCGAGCGGATCGTCAGCAGGTTGTTGGCCAGCGTGTAGTCGCGCTTGCCCAGCAGCTTGCCATTGAGGCGCAGCGCGACCAGCTCGATGTCTTCGCCGTGCAGTTCGATGCCGCGCGTGGTAGCGGCCGGGTTGCGCCGCAGCGTCAGGCGGCTGGCCACGACGGTACGCGCCGGGTCCAGGTCGAAGCCCAGTTCGACGGTATCCACCAGATAGCTGGGCGGGGTATAGTCCTTGCGGAAGATGGTCTGGGGCGTATCGGTGCGCATGGTGGGCTCGGGCTGACACAGTGGATGAGGGGCTTATTTTACCAACAAGCTTTTGGATCGCCGCCGACGAATTGCCATGTATCGCTTTGTATGCACGGTAACCGGGTGTAAAAGTGGCTCCCCTGAATCTCAACAAGGGGTAATCTTGAAGATCGGGGAAAGACCGACAAGACAAACGGGAGATTTGCATGAAACGCTTCATCACCATCGCTCTGGGTACCGCGTTCGCGTTGCTGCTGGGCGGCTGCGCGACGAGCATCCGCAGCGATGTCACCACGTTCCACCAATGGCCGGCGCAGATTGCCGACAAGACCTATGTGTTTGAAGTGCCGTCGCCGCAGGACGATACGCTCGAGTGGCGCAGTTACCAGGACCTGGTGCGCGGCCAGCTGGCGCGCCAGGGCTTCCGCGATGCCAACGGCGCCACGCCGGCGCTGACCGTGGCGATGCGCTTTACCACCACCGAAGTACCGGTGCGCGTGATCGAACCGTTGATGACGCCGTATTTCTATCCGAGCGCGCGCTTCGGCTACGGCGGCTACCGCGGTGGCTTCAACCGCCGCTACTGGGGCGGCTGGTACAGCCCGTTCTACGACCCTTTCTGGGGCCCATATCCGTCGTATCAGACGTCGATCGAGAACCAGTACCGGCGCGAGCTGCAGGTGGCAATCAAGTCGTCACGCGACGGCAAGCGCCTGTTCGAAGTGACCGTGCATAACACGAGCCGCAATATGTCGACACCCGAAGTCATGCCTGCGCTGGTGCAAAGCGCGTTCGAAGGCTTCCCTGGCCAGTCGGGCGTGGCGCGCCGCGTAGTGGTGACGAAGGAACCGGGCGCCTGACCATGCCTTGAAGAGGGACCCGAAAGCCAGGCAACACTGCCTGGCTTTTTTTACGTCCGTCGATTTACCGCTAACTGAAATACGCCTCCGACCCGAACGTGATCGCCACGACCAGCAGCAAGGCCAGCACCAGCACGATCAACAGCCGCCCGAACTTCGGCGTGCCATCGCCCGTTGGCCGCGATGGCGGCGTGAACGGCGCCTCGTCGCGGGTGTCCCTCATGGCAGCAGCACCGTTGAGCCGGTGGTGCGGCGCGATTCCAGCGCGCGGTGCGCGTCGGCCGCTTGCGCCAGCGGGAAGGTCTGGTTGACGTTGATGATCACCTTGCCGCTCGTGACCATCTCGAACAGCTCGGCCGACATCGCCTCGGCTTCCTGCTGATTGGTCATGTAGTCGAACAGGGTCGGGCGCGTGATGTACAGCGAACCGCGTTTGGCCAGCTCGCCAGGCGTGAACGGTTCCACGGCGCCCGAGGCATTGCCGAAGCTGACCATCAGGCCGCGACGCTGCAGGCAGTCGAGCGACGCCGCAAACGTGTCCTTGCCCACCGAGTCGTAGACCACCGGCACGCCGGCCCCGCCCGTGATCTCTTTCACACGCGCGACGATGTCCTCGTCGTTGTAGTTGATGACGTGCGCGGCGCCATGCGCCAGCGCCAGTTCGCCCTTCTCTTTCGAGCCGACGGTGCCGATCAGTTGCACGCCAAGGGCGCGCGCCCACTGGCAGGCGATCAGGCCCACGCCACCGGCCGCAGCGTGGAACAGGATCGTCTGACCGGCCTGCAGTGGGTAGGTCGAGCGAAACAGGTATTGCACCGTCAGGCCCTGCAGCATCATGGCCGCCGCCGTCTCGAACGAGATCGCGTCAGGGAGCTTGACGACGACCGCGGCCGGCATCACGCGCAGGTCGGCGTAGGCGCCGTTGGGCCCGCCCGCGTACGCCACGCGGTCGCCCGGCTGCACGTTGGTCACGCCCTCGCCCACCGCCTCGACCACGCCCGCGCCTTCCTTGCCCAGGCCGCCGGGCAAGGGCTGCGGGTACAGGCCGGTGCGAAAATACACGTCGATGAAGTTCAGGCCGATCGCGTGCTGGCGCAGCAGGATCTCGCCCGGGCCGGGCGCGCCCACGTCGACATCGACATACTCCATGACCTCGGGACCGCCATTGGCGGCGATGCGGATTGCTTTGGCGTGCATAAGTTCTCCTTTGTGTGCACCAAGAATACCGTATTCGTGCTCGCCGGCGGCGAAAGCACCAGCACGCCAGACTGTTGTTTCCATGCCGATTCGCGCCCCCTGCTTGCAGGCCCTTGGACCTTTTTGCAAGGGGGCGCTATGCTAGAATGTCGGCCACTCTTGCATACCGTCTAAGGAATTCTCGACATGGCTGGACACAGCAAATGGGCCAATATCAAGCACAAAAAGGCCGCAACTGACGCCAAGCGCGGCAAGATCTGGACGCGCCTGATCAAGGAAATCACCGTCGCCGCGCGCATGGGCGGCAGCGACATCCCGTCCAATCCGCGCCTGCGCCTGGCAGTCGAGAAGGCGGCCGATGCGAATATGCCGAAAGACAACGTCACGCGCGCCATCCAGCGCGGTTCGGGCGAGCTCGAAGGCGTGAACTACGAAGAAGTGCGCTACGAAGGCTACGGCATCGGCGGCGCGGCGATCATCGTCGAGTGCCTGACCGACAACCGCGTGCGCACCGTGGCTGAAGTACGCCACGCGTTCAGCAAGAACGGCGGCAATATGGGCACCGAAGGTTCGGTCGCGTTCATGTTCCAGCACACGGGCCAGTTCCTGTTCGCGCCGGGCGTCGACGAAGACAAGCTGATGGAAGCGGCGCTCGAAGCCGGCGCCGACGATGTCGCGGCCGACGATGAAGGCGGCTTCGAAGTGCTGTGCGATCCGCACGCCTTCGCGTCGGTGAAAGAAGCGCTCGAAGCGGCTGGCTTCAAGGCCGAAGTGGCCGAAGTCATCATGAAACCCGCCACCGAAACGGTGTTCACGGGCGACGACGCGATCAAGATGCAGAAGCTGCTCGATGCACTGGAAAACCTGGACGACGTCCAGGAAGTGTTCACCAACGCCGTGATCGACGAATAACCTGGTAGGCAATATGAAAATTCTCGTAGTCGGCTCGGGCGGCCGCGAACACGCTCTGGCGTGGAAACTGGCCCAATCAGAACGCGTGCAGACGGTGTTCGTCGCTCCCGGCAACGGTGGCACCGAGCTCGACACGCGCCTGGTGACGGTCGACCTGCACGAGCCGCAGGCGCTGGCCGACTTCGTCGTGGCCGAGCACATCGCGCTGACGCTGGTAGGCCCTGAAGTACCGCTGGCCGCCGGCATCGTCAACCTGTTCCGCTCGCGCGGCCTGAAGATCTTCGGCCCTACCCGCGAAGCCGCGCAGCTCGAGAGCTCGAAGGATTTCGCCAAGTCGTTCATGCAGCGTTACGGCATCCCGACCGCGAAGTACGAGACCTTCTCGGACGCCGCTGCAGCCCACGCCTACATCGACGCCAATGGCGCCCCGATCGTCATCAAGGCCGACGGCCTGGCGGCCGGCAAGGGCGTCGTCGTGGCGATGACGCTCGACGAAGCGCATGGCGCGGTCGAGCACATGCTGGCCGATAACGCCTTTGGCGACGCCGGCGCGCGCATCGTCATCGAAGAATTCCTGGCCGGCGAAGAAGCCAGCTTCATCGTCATGTGTGACGGCAAGAACGTGCTGGCACTGGCCACGAGCCAGGACCACAAGCGCCTGAAGGACCACGATCAGGGCCCGAACACGGGCGGCATGGGTGCGTATTCGCCGGCGCCGATCGTCACGCCGTCGATGCATGCGCGCGTGATGCGCGAAATCATCAACCCGACTATCCAGGGCATGGCGCGCGACGGCATCCCGTTCACGGGCTTCCTGTACGCCGGCCTGATGATCGATGCCGACGGCAATCCGCGCACGCTGGAATTCAACTGCCGCATGGGCGACCCGGAAACCCAGCCGATCATGGCACGCCTGAAAAGCGACTTCGCTACGGTGCTCGAGCACGCCTGCAATGGCACGCTCGACACGGTCGAACTGGAATGGGACCGCCGCACCGCCGTGGGCGTCGTGATGGCCGCTGCCGGCTATCCCGACAGTCCGCGCAAGGGCGACGTGATCGACGGCATTCCGCCCGAAGCGCCGGAATGCGTCACCTTCCACGCCGGCACGCGCGTCGTGGGCGGCACGCTGCAGGCCAGTGGCGGCCGGGTGCTATGCGTCGTGGGTCTGGGCGACAGCGTCAAGATGGCGCAGAAGCGTGCCTACGAAACGGTCGAGAATATCCACTTCAATGGCGCGCAGTACCGGCGTGATATTGGCTGGCGCGGGATCAAGTAAGCGGGGTTGAACTTGGGTTCCCGCCTACGCGGGAACGACGGACTAACAGCCGCCTTGAATATCACGTCAGCATGTTTGCACGTCGTTCCCGCGCAGGCGGGAACCCAAGCCACGCCGACCAGCCTCAGGCGCCAACCGCCTTACAACGAACCACCACGTGCGCAGGTGTACAATCTGCGCTCATTTCATTTCCCGACCGCGATCGTTCCATGCCTTCCCTCCATAGCGCAGCCATCAAGGCCTGGTTGCTCGACCTCCAGGCGCGTATCGTCCAGGACCTCGAACAGGTCGATGGCAAGCCGTTCCTGCGCGATGCGTGGGAGCGGCCCGAAGGTGGCGGCGGCATCTCGCGCCTGATCGAAGAAGGCAATGTGTTCGAACGCGGCGGCGTGAACTTCTCGCACGTGATGGGCGCTGCCCTGCCCCCGTCGGCCAGCGCCGTGCGCCCTGAACTGGCGGGCCGCGCCTGGGAAGCGATGGGTGTGTCGCTGGTGCTGCATCCGCGCAATCCATACGCGCCGACGGTGCACATGAACGTGCGGTTTTTCGAAGCGACCGCAGCCGGCGAAGAGCCGGTCTGGTGGTTCGGCGGCGGCATGGACCTCACGCCGTATTACGGCGATGAGGCCGATGCACGCCACTTCCACCAGAGCTGCCACGACGCGCTGGCGCCGTTTGGCCCGACGCTGCACCCGCGCTTCAAGAACTGGTGCGACGAGTATTTTTATCTGAAGCACCGCAAGGAAGCGCGCGGCGTGGGCGGCATCTTTTTCGATGACCTGAACGAACTGGGTTTCGAGCAGTCGTGCGCGCTGATGCAAAGCGTCGGCAACAGCTTCACCACGGCCTACCTGCCGATCCTGGCGCGCCACAAGGACCGCCCGTACGGCGAGCGCGAGCGCGATTTCCAGGCCTACCGGCGCGGCCGCTATGTCGAATTCAACCTGGTGTGGGACCGCGGCACGCTGTTCGGCCTGCAGTCGGGTGGGCGCACCGAGGCGATCCTGATGTCGATGCCGCCGATCGTGAAGTGGCGCTACGACTGGCACCCCGAGCCGGGCAGCCCGGAAGCGCGCCTGACGACCGACTTTTTGCCGCACCGGGACTGGCTCGCGCCGTGACGGCCTGCATCGCCGTGCTGGGCGGCAGCTTCGATCCGGTGCACCTCGGCCACGTCGCGCTGGGCCAATTGTTTTGCGGCTTGCTGCAGGCGGACGAATTGCGCATCCTGCCTGCCGGCCGCCCCTGGCAAAAGAACGGCATGGAAGCCGGTGACGCACATCGCATCGCGATGCTCGAACTGGCGTTCAGGCCACTGAACAACGACAAGCTGAACGTCGTGTTCGACCTGCAGGAAATTGAACGCATGACGCCAACTTACACGGTCGAGACCCTGCGCGCGCTGCGCCGGGAACTCGGCCCGCAGGCATCGATCGTATTCCTGATGGGCGCCGACCAGCTGCGCAATCTGGATACCTGGAATGAATGGCGCGAACTGTTCGCGCTGGCCAACCTGGGTGTGGCCACGCGCCCGGGTTACGACCTGGCGCAAGAAACCTTGCCACCACCGGTGGCACAAGAATTGTCGACGCGCCTTGCGACGCCCGACACCGTGCGCGCAAGCAGCCACGGAAAAGTTTGCCTCGCACCGACGCTGGACGTCGACATTTCGTCAAGCCGCATTCGTGCGGCCTTGCACGCGGGCCTCGAAGCGGACGCAAACGCGCTCGCGATGGCGCAAGTGCTAGACTATATTCAACAACATAACCTGTACAAAAACTAATGGATCTCAAGAAACTTCAAACCCTCGTCGTTGACGCCCTGGAAGATGTCAAGGGCCAGGACATCGTCATGTTCGACACGACGCACCTGACCAGCCTGTTCGACCGCATCGCCGTCGTCTCGGGCACCTCGAATCGCCAGACCAAGTCGCTGGCCGCATCGGTGCGCGACAAGGTCAAGGCCGCCGGCGGCGACGTCATCGGCATGGAAGGCGAGGATACCGGTGAATGGGTGCTGGTCGACCTGGGCGACATCATCGTCCACATCATGCAGCCGGCCATTCGCCAGTACTATCGCCTCGAAGAAATCTGGGGCGAAAAGCCGGTCAAGCTGGGCGCCGCCAAGCGCAAGTCGACCGCCGAAGGCGCGGAAGCCGACGAAGCCAAGCCGAAGTCGAAGCACCTTGCCGCCAACCAGGACAAGGTCGAGGCCAAGCCGGTCAACGAACGCAAACCGGCCGCCAAGCGCGCTGCCACGGTCGCCAAGACCATCGCTGCCGAAGGCCCTGCTGCCGCCAAGAAGCCGGCTGCCAAGAAGGTTGCCGCTAAAGCTGTCCCAACCGGCAAGACCGTGAAGGTCAACCCGAGCAAGACCGAGACCGCCGCTGTCGAAGCGACCAAGGCCAAGCCGCCAAAGCGCGCCGTGAAAGCTGCCGCGCCGAAAGAAGCGCCAGCGGTCGAAGCGCCGGCCAAGAAAGTGATCCGTCGTATCAAGAAGGATGCCGAGTAAGCGTCCATGCAATTGATCATTGCCGCGGTCGGTCACAAGATGCCGGCCTGGATCGAGTCGGGTTTCACTGAGTACACGAAGCGCATGCCACCCGAGCTGCGCATCGTGCTCAAGGAAATCAAGCCGGTCGAACGGTCGGGCAGCAAGACCGCTGCCACGGCGATGGCCCTCGAACGCGAGCGCATCGAAGCGGTCTTGCCGAAGGGCGTACGCATCATCGCGCTCGACGAGCGTGGCCGCGACCTGACCAGCGTTGGCCTGTCGCAGCAGCTGGAAACCTGGCAACGTGACGGGCGCGACACCGCGTTCCTGATCGGTGGCGCCGATGGCCTCGATCCCGAGCTCAAGGCGCGCGCCGAGGGCCTGATCCGTATTTCCAGCATGACGCTGCCGCACGGTATGGTGCGGGTGATGCTGGCCGAGCAGTTGTATCGTGCCTGGTCGATCACCCAGAACCACCCTTACCACCGGGTCTGAATTTTGCTTGTTCAGTAATTCTTTACCTGCCTGACTGCTTTGCCAGATCGTCCGATTCGATGAGAAACAACCAGAACAAGATTTACCTCGCTTCGAAAAGCCCGCGTCGCCGCGAATTGCTGCGCCAGATCGGCGTCGACTTCGAGCTGATGCTGCTGCGCAGTGATCCGGCCCGCGCGGTCGACGTCAGCGAAGACGTGCTGGCGAATGAAGACGTGCACCATTATGTCGCGCGCGTTGCCAAGGAAAAAGGCGCGTTTGCCTTTAACCTTCTGCTGCAACGGCGCCAGCCGCTGCGCCCGGTACTGACGGCCGACACGACCGTCACGATCGATGGCGAGATTCTCGGCAAGCCAGCGGATAACCGAGAGGCGATCGCCATGCTCGAGCGCCTCTCGGGTCGTACGCACCAGGTGCTGACGTCGGTTGCCGTGCATGCCGAACGTGTGGCCGAGCAAGTCACGCAAGTGTCGAACGTGCGCTTTGCCAAGCTCACGCCGGAACAGATCCGCGCCTATTGCGCCACGCCCGAGCCGTACGACAAGGCCGGCGGCTACGGCATCCAGGGTCCGGCGGCGCTGTTCATCGAGCACATCGAAGGCAGCCACTCCGGTATCATGGGCCTGCCCCTGTTCGAGACCGCCAGTTTGCTGCGCAAGGCGGGCCTGACGGTCTGAATTGATCGCCTTCCCGCCCCGGCGATGCCCCGTGAGCGTGTATCATGATCACCCTGAACAATACGTGCGGCAGGGTCCATGAACGAAGATATTCTCATCAACATCACGCCGCAGGAAACACGCGTCGCGCTGGTTTTGCAAGGCGCGGTGCAGGAACTGCACATCGAGCGCACGCTCACGCGTGGGTTGGCGGGGAATGTCTATCTGGGCAAGGTCGTGCGCGTGCTGCCAGGCATGCAGTCGGCCTTCATCGACATCGGCCTGGAGCGCGCCGCATTCCTGCACGTGGCAGACATCTGGGAAGCGCGCAGCCACGACGGCAGCAACGTGCCCCCAACTGCGATTGAAAAACTGCTGTTCGACGGTCAGGTACTGACCGTCCAGGTCATCAAGGATCCAATCGGCACCAAGGGCGCACGCCTGTCGACCCAGATTTCCATCGCCGGCCGCATGCTGGTGTATTTGCCGCAAGACCAGCATATCGGCATCTCGCAGAAGATCGAAAAGGAAAGCGAACGCGAACGCCTGCGCACGCGCCTGCAAAGCTTGCTGCCGCCCGACGAAAAAGGCGGCTACATCGTGCGCACAATGGCTGAAGAAGCGCCGGACGACGACCTGGCCGCCGACGTCGACTACCTGCGCAAGACCTGGGGCGCCATCGTCCAGGGCGCCCGCACCCGGCCACCGACCACCCTGCTCTATCAAGACCTGTCGCTGGCCCAGCGCGTGCTGCGCGACTTCGTGCATGACGAAACCGCCACCATCCAGGTCGACTCGCGCGAAAACTACCTGAAACTCGTCGAATTTGCGCAGGTCTACACACCGAGCGTGCTGTCGCGCATGGCGCACTACACGGGCGAGCGGCCGCTGTTCGACCTGTATGGCGTCGAAGAAGAAATCCTGCGCGCGCTCGGGCGCCGTGTCGACCTGAAATCGGGCGGCTACCTGATCGTCGACCAGACTGAGGCGATGACGACCATCGACGTCAACACGGGCGGCTACGTTGGTGGGCGCAATTTTGCCGACACAATATTCAAAACGAATCTGGAATCGGCGCACGCCATCGCGCGCCAGCTGCGCCTGCGCAACCTGGGCGGCATCATCATCCTCGACTTCATCGACATGGAGAACAACGAGCACCGCAACCAGGTGCTCGCCGAGCTGAAGAAAACCCTGGCACGCGACCGCACCAAGGTCTCCGTGAGCAATTTCTCGGCGCTGGGCCTGGTGGAAATGACGAGGAAGCGCACGCGCGAATCGCTGGCCCACATCCTGTGCGAACCGTGCCCGGCCTGCTCCGGCAAGGGCCAGGTGAAAACCAGCCGCACGATCTGCTACGAAATCCTGCGCGAACTGCTACGCGAAGCCAAGCAGTTCAACCCGAGAGAGTTCCGCATCGTCGCCTCGCAAGAAGTGATCGATTTGTTCCTGGAAGAAGAGTCGCAACACCTGGCCATGCTGGGGGACTTCATCGGCAAGCGCATTTCGCTGCAGGTCGAGAAGGGGTATCACCAGGAACAGTATGATGTGATTTTGATGTAGCCATGGACTTGCTGCCCGCCCGCTGGCTCACAACCTGGGCAGCCCTGAACCTGACCCCACCCACCGGCTTGTGCGAGCAATTACTGCGCGCGTGGGACGAACCCCAGCGCCATTACCACACCCAGCAACACCTCAACGAATGCCTGGCGCTGTTCGACACGCTGCGCGCGCATGCCGAGCAGCCTGCCGACATCGAGCTGGCCCTGTGGTTCCATGACGCCATCTACGACGTGCAGGGCCACGATAACGAAGCACGCTCGGCGCACTGGGCCATTGACGCATTAAAGGCCGGCGGCGTCGATGCGGCGCGCTGCCAGCGCGTGCATGACCTGATCATGGCCACCTGCAACACCGCCCTGCCCGCCTCGCCGGATCAGGCTTTGCTGGTCGACATCGACCTGGCCATCCTGGGCGCGCCCGCTGCGCGCTTTGCCGAGTACACGCGCCAGATCGGCGCCGAATACGCGTGGGTGCCGCCACAGGTCTACGCCGTCAAGCGCCGCGCCGTGTTGCAGGGCTTTCTCGCCCGCGAACACATCTACTCCACGCCGGTCGTCGCGCAGCGCCTTGAGCAGCGCGCCAGAGACAATCTGGCCAAGGCCATTTCATCGTTCTGAACAACGATCCATCAACAGGCAACAAGATTGATCCAGATCGATTGCAGCCTGCTTGACGAACGCGCCTGCAAACCTATTGAGATCCAGTCCATCCAAGCTGCATGGTGCGCCGTTGCTGCCACCCGCGAACAGACACGCAGCCAACATGCGCGCGTGATTTTGCGTACGTTCTCATCGGTTCCGCTTGACTTGCGTCAGCAAAATACTTAGCGTCTCACAACAGGCAGCAGGAAACTCATCCCTTTTTGGCGCGTGAACCACAGGTGATTGCCATGCGAACCCGACTCCGCAATCGTCACAGCAAAGCACCGGACCAACTGCGCGATGCCTTGGCGCCGTCGCGCTATGCCGATGTGGTTGCCGATGACGGACTCGAAGCATCCATGCGACAGCTGACCGAAGGGCAAATGCTCGTCAACCAGGCACTGGTCGAAAAAATCATCGCCTGCCAGCATTCCGAAGCATCGTTACGCGCGTCCGAACAGCAACTGCATTCATTACTGGCCCACCAGCGCGCCAGCAGTGAAGCCGAGCGCAAGCGGATCTCGCGCGAGATCCACGATTGCCTTGGCCAGAACCTGCTGGCCTTGCGGCTCGACATCGTCTCCCTGCACCAGCAAACGGACGACCAACGTGGCCGTCTGCACGATTGGGTGAGCGCGGCGCTGGGCAATGTCGATGAGACGCTACGCACCGTCAAGCACCTGCTGAGCGAACTACGGCCTGCCGGCCTTGAGCTGGGCGTCGTGGCCACGCTGGAAATCGAGGCGCGCAAGTTCACCCGTGCGAGCGGCATCGCCTGCGACGTGCAGGCTGACGGGCGTCTCGACGATCTGCAGATCGATGAAGATATCCTGATGAGCTTGTACCGCGTGCTGCGCGAGTCGCTCGACAATGTGTGTCGCCATTCGCTTGCCAGCCGGGTTCAGCTACACTTGGTCAGCGCGGACGGCATGCTTGAACTGAGCATCGGCGATAACGGCGTCGGGTTCAACCCGCAGACGCCACGCAAGTCCGGCAGCTTTGGCCTGGCGACGCAGCAAGAGCAAGTCGCGGCACATGGCGGCACACTGGTCATCAATAGTGCCCATACGCAAGGCTCTCGCCTCATTGTGCGCCTGCCATTGATGGCGCAACAAGCCGGTATGAAGCGCGTTGATCGGTTGACGTAGTGGCTTGCTGACACCCTTATTGCGAAGCCGCACTGTGTCCTCCATGCAGATCAATGCCGCACGACTATCTTGTTTATTTTGGAGCAAGCCAACGATTGAAAATCCTGATCGATATCATAGGAATAATTAAATACTGATCTTCCTGTGTGTGTGTGTGAACTCACAGTGGAGGTCTAACGTGCTGGGCTATGTTATTGGGAGTTTAATTATCTCTACAACAAACAAGGAACAGCATGCCAACATCAAAGCACCCCAGCTCATTCGATGGCGCCGGATCGGTCCTGAGCACGGTAGCCGGTCCATCCGATGCCAAGCCGCCACAGAGCCTTGGCGTCAGCAACCCGATCGCGGATCGTCTGCTCGATAAAATCCCTGCTGAGCAAGAGCTCGCAGCGGCACGTCCATTCAATGCCAACAAGGCCAGCGAGTATGGCGATGCGTCGCGTACGCCAGCAGTCGGTGAGACCTTCAAGCCGTCGACCCACGCCGCCACCGGCAGCACGACGACTGAAATCATCGCCAATGACAAAGTTGGCGACGGCAACCCGCCAAAAGGCGAAAACGCCACCGTCGATCCACTCGACCGCGTGCGCGTCGACCCGGCCGACCGTCACCTGACGACCAATCAGGGCGTCCCGGTCTCGGACAACCAGCATTCGCTGAAGGCCGGCCTGCGTGGTCCGACCCTGCTCGAAGACTTCGTCCTGCGCGAAAAGATCAGCCATTTCGACCATGAGCGCATCCCTGAGCGCGTTGTGCACGCACGCGGTTCGGCTGCCCACGGCTATTTCGAATCCTACGACAACTTCAGCGCGCTGACCCGCGCCATCCCGTTCGCCAAGAAAGGCAAGCGCACGCCAGTGTTCCTGCGCTTCTCGACCGTGGCCGGTGAGCGTGGTTCGACCGACACCGCACGCGACGTGCGCGGTTTCGCAGTCAAGTTCTATACCGAAGAAGGCAACTGGGATCTGGTGGGTAACAACATCCCGGTGTTCTTCATCCAGGACGCCATGAAGTTCCCTGACCTGGTGCACGCAGCCAAGCCGGAACCGCATCACGCGATGCCGCAGGCGGCTACTGCCCACGACACGTTCTGGGATTTCGCCTCGCTGTCGCCGGAAATCGCGCACATGCTGATGTGGACGATGTCGGACCGCGCCATTCCGCGCAGCTACCGCACGATGCAGGGCTTCGGCGTGCACACGTTCCGCCTGATCAATGCACAGGGCGAAGCGCGTTTCGTGAAATTCCACTGGACGCCAATGCAGGGTACGCACTCGCTGGTGTGGGATGAAGCTGTCCGTATCTCGGGCGCCGATTCCGACTTCCACCGCCGTGACCTGTGGGAAGCCATCGAAGCCGGTAACTTCCCTGAATGGGAACTGGGCCTGCAGATCTTCACCGAAGAACAGGCTGCCAGCTTCCCGTTCGACGTGCTCGATTCGACCAAGCTGATCCCGGAAGAACTGGTGCCACTGACCCCGGTCGGCAAGATGGTGCTGGACCGCAATCCGGATAACTTCTTTGCCGAGACCGAGCAAGTCGCGTTCTGCACATCGCACGTCGTGCCGGGTATCGATTTCTCGAACGATCCGCTGCTGCAAGGTCGTAACTTCTCGTACCAGGATACCCAGCTGACCCGTCTGGGCGGCCCGAACTTCCACGAGATCCCGATCAACTCGCCGATCGTCCAGATCCAGAACAACCAGCGCGACGGTTTCCATCGCCAGGCCATCAACCGTGGCCGCGTGAATTACGAACCGAATTCGCTGGGCGGCGGTGTGCCATACCAGGCTGGTCCTGCGGGCTTCACCAGCTTCCCTGAGACGATTGCAGCGGACAAAGTGCGCGGCAATCCGGAACTGTTTGCTGACCACTACTCGCAGGCGCGTCTGTTCTGGCAGAGCCAGACCACGGCCGAGAAGAACCACATCGTCAACGCATTCCGTTTCGAGCTGACCCGCGTGCAGACGCCGGCCGTGCGCGAGCGTGTGCTGGCGCTGCTGGCCAACGTCGATGACGTGCTGGTGTCCCGTGTGGCCGAAGGTCTGGGCATGGATGTGCCGGCACCGCTGCCACTGGCAACCAGTGCGCCGATTCCAACCTATCCGCCATCGCCAGCGCTGTCGCTGATGAGCCGTCCAGGCGTCACCGGTATCAAGGGCCGCCGCGTTGCCGTGCTGATCGCGTCGGGCGTCGACGACAAGGCAGTCAAGAGCCAGTATGGCAGCCTGCTCAAGGATGGCGCCGTGCCACGTATGGTCGGTAACATGCTGGGCAAGGTCAAGGCGCTTGACGGCGACCCGATCGACGTCGAGATCTCGGTCGAAGCCGGCCCATCGGTCATGTACGACGCAGTGATCGTGCCGGATGGCGACCAGGCCGTGGCCACGCTGGCCAAGAACGCACAGGTGCTGGAGTTCCTGCGCGAGCAGTATCGTCACGGCAAGCCGATCCTCGTGTTCGGCGCCGGTTCGGACCTGCTGACCAAGGCCATGATCCCGACCACGCTGCCAGACGGTTCGGATGACCCGGGCCTGATCATGGGTGATGCTGCCAATGCCGATGCGGCCCTGGCAGCGTTCAAGGCGGCCCTGGCCGGCTTCCGTGTGTTTGCGCGCGAAACCGATCCACCATCGGTGTAAGTCAACCCAGCCCGTCTGCCATCACGTTAGTGGCAGACGGGCCTGATGACACCGCAGCAAGATAAAAGACACCAACCGGTGTCTTTTTTTTATTGATTTTTTGTAACTGATCTATTTACTGAAACAAAATTTTGGCGTAACCTATTGGTTGTTATTTTGTTACCAACTGGTATGTACACGCTGTGAGCTGCCTTTGGATGACCCACCCAGCACGTATCCGAAAGGCGCTCGATGACCCTTGGCCATGCAACCGGTGACCGTATCGCATTTTTACGAATTGTCATGATTTTCGGTGTCATTATGTTGCATACGCCAGCATATGTGCCCATGTCGGCCATTGGCGATGGCTGGTTTGACCTGACAAAGGCCTTTTTCCAGCTTGCAGTATTTCGCGCCAGTGTGCCGGTCTTGACCGTGATCTCGGGTTATTTGCTCTTCAGGTCCTGCATCGATCAGGAACCGGTACGCTGCATGACCAAAAAGGCACGCACGATCCTGATTCCCTTCCTGTGCTTTAACCTGCCGCTGGCGCCTGTGGCCCTGGGTGCAGAGATGTTTGGCGGCATGCACTTGTCGGCCAATCTGTGGCCCTTCGATGCGACCGGCTGGTTGAATGCGGCGTTCGGTCTGACTGACTCGCCAATCAATTACCCGCTCAATTTTCTGCGTGATCTGATTGTATTGATCCTGCTGGCGCCCCTGTTTGGCTGGTTGCTGCGCAAGGCCGCCTGGCCTGGCCTGGTCCTTGTGTCGGTCATCTTCATGGGCGATTTCGACGGGCATCTGCTGCAGCGTAATCTGATGGCCCTGCAGTTCTATGTCGGCGGGATGGCGGCGGTGCGCGCGTGGGACTTGCGCTGCCTCGACCGCCATGCCGGCATCCTGTTCGCCGGCTTCGTGCTCGCCTGCCTCGCCGTCCTGCATTTCCGGATGGAAGACACGACCTACCTGCGCCTGGCTGCGCCGTTCCTGCTCTGGCCTGCAACCGCCTGGGCAGCCGGCACGCGCTTCGGCGCGTGGCTGGCAGGCATGAGCAAATACAGCTTCTTCCTGTTCCTGGGACATGCACCGATTCTCATGCTGACCTGGATCCTGTACGGCCGCTATGGCAGCGCCATTCCCTACCCGGTCTACTGGGTAATGGCGCCGCTGGTCGTAAGCGCGATACTGCTGGTGGTGTATCAACTGGCCATCGCCACGGTACCGCGTGTCTTTACCGCCATGATCGGCGCCAGCACGCGTCATGGCGCCGGCGCCAGGCCGGCAGCCGCGCGTGATCAGCAGCGCGCTGCGACACTGGCACACACGACCATCAAGATCTGATGCGTGGAATTGGGTGAGACTCCCGCGGTGCCACGATTGCTATCATCGTCCTGCGGCATTGACCGGGCGCAGCATTGCGCCCTCCCCCACCCTCACGAAAGCCTTCCATGTTCTGTTCTCATTGCGGCGCTCCGATGGCGCCGGATGCTGCTGCTTGCGCCGTCTGCGGCAACGCGGCAGCAGTCCTCGCAGCGCCCGCAGTCCGCCTCGACAAACCATCGCCTCGCGGCGCCAGCGGTGACATTCCCGATGGCGTGAAAGGGTGGAGCTGGGGCGCATTTTTCCTGAACTGGATCTGGGCCATCGGCAACCGTTCCTGGATTGGCCTGCTGGCGCTGGTGCCGTACGTGGGCTGGCTCATGGTGTTCTGGCTAGGGTTCAAGGGTCGTGAAATGGCCTGGAAAAACAAACAGTGGGACAGCCTGGAGCACTTCAACCGCGTCCAGCGGAAATGGTCGCAATGGGGTGTCGGCATCATGCTGATTGCCTTGATCGTCGGCATCCTCGGCGCCATCGCCGCCCCTGCGTATCAGGACTACACGACACGCGAGCAGGACGTGCAGCGCGCTGCCGACCAGGCTGTAGAGTCCGCGCCGCTCGCCGGTGGCGTTGTCGTCGACAGCAATGCCGACAACCTGCCTACGTCACTGCGCACCGTGGCCGGGCTGCTGGAACGCAAGACGGGCACCGATGGCAAGGGCGCGCTGCTGCTGGACGGCCAGGCGCTGTTTACGGGCGAAGATGCACGCTGGCAGTTCCCGCTGCGCAGCTTCAAGCTCTCCGGCGGCAAGGAAGCGATCCTGATCGCCAGCAGCGGCGGACGTGGCAACAGTTGCGAGACGCTGTTCTACTTTTTGCTCGCCGACGCATCCGGCGTCACGCCCACGCCGCTGTTCGGCACCTGCGCCGCGCAAGGCAGCATCGCGCAGCGTGGCGACATCGTCACCATCAAGCTACCGGACGTGAACCGCGCGTCGACGATCGTGCTCGAGAACGGCGTCGTGCGCGCCGATGGCCAGGTCGTGAGCCTGACCGGCATGAACGATCCGTCGCGCTAGCTGCGCCGTTTCTTCCAGTTGTAATCGGCGCCGGTGACGTCCACACCGGGATGGCCCACGACGTCCGGATGCTCCGAACACATGGTGATGAAGCGGATGCCTTCGCCTTCACGCTGGCGCTTGCGCAGCGCTTCCATGAACCCCATGGCCGGCACCATCTCGGCCGTGTCGAAGCCCTGCGCATGCGCGCTCGTGGCCGCGCCGTCCACCACCGTCCAGTAGACCATGTACATTGGATTTCCCCCTGCGTTGTGAAGAAAGACATTGTCGCCTGAATAGATCTGCTCTGCAGAAGTGCCCACGCTACCCAAAAAACCGCCGCCAGGAGGTAGGACTGGTCCGAAAACTGCCTGCTATGTTAACCACTTAACATAGTGACTGCCCGGTGACCGTTAGTCTGTTGTCATGTTCACTACGCAGGTAAGCCTTCATGACTCTTCGCACCGATTCCCAGCCCGACCTCGCCCTTTGGGGCGGGCTCGAATGCACGGTTAACCGCGTACGCGACGACTACTTCAGCCAGATGGACCGCAACGGCCACGCTGGCCGCCTGCAAGATATTGAACGCTTCGCATCGCTGGGCATCCAGGCGATCCGCTACCCGGTGCTGTGGGAGCGCACGGCGCCCGACGGCATCGACAAGGCCGACTGGTCATGGGCCGACGAACGGCTGCCGGCGCTGCGCGATCTCGGGGTCAACCCGATCGTCGGCCTGATCCACCACGGCAGCGGCCCCCGTCACACGAGCCTCGTCGATCCCTCCTTCCCCGACCAGCTGGCAGAATACGCCGGCGCCGTGGCCGCCCGTTATCCGTGGGTCGAGCACTACACGCCCGTCAACGAAATCTGCACCACCGCGCGCTTCTCGGGTCTGGCCGGTGTCTGGTACCCGCATGGCGGCGACGAAGCCACGTTCATCCGCGCGCTGCTGATCCAGTGCCGCGCGACGGTGCTGTCGATGCGCGCGATCCGCGCCGTCAATCCAAGTGCAAAACTGGTCCAGACCGACGATCTTTCCAAGACCTACGGCACGCCCGAGATGCAGGACATCGCGAACTACTTCAACGAGCGCCGCTGGCTGGCCTGGGACCTTCTGTGCGGCATGGTCGATACCGGCCACAAGCTGTGGGACTACCTGCTCGACTCGGGCGCCACGGCCGACGAGCTGCGCTGGTTCCGCGACAACCCGTGCCCGCCCGACGTGATCGGCGTGAATTATTACGTCACCAGCGAGCGCTGGCTCGACCATCGCCCCGAGCGCTATCCCGAGAGCCACCGCCACATGTACCGGGGCGTGGCGCACGCCGACATCGAGGCGCCGCGCGCGCTGGCCACGCCCACGCCCGGCATTGCCCCGCTGCTGATGGAAACATGGGAACGTTACGGCATACCGATCGCGATCACCGAAGCGCACATCGACGCCAACCGCGAAGACCAGCTGCGCTGGCTCGTCGAAATCTGGAACGCCGCCCTCAAGGCGCGCCAGCAGGGCGCCGACATCCGCGCGGTCACGGTCTGGGCGCTACTGGGCTCGTTCGACTGGAACAGCCTGGTGACCGCCTGCCACGGCTACTACGAGCCGGGCCCGTTCGACGTGCGCTCGCCCACGCCCCGCCCCACCGCGCTGGCAACCCTGATGCGCGAACTGGCCAGCAAGCGCGCGCTGTCCAATCCCGTGCTGCAGGGCGAAGGCTGGTGGCGCCGGCCGGGCCGCTTCTGGTGCAAACCGGTGGCTACCCGCACGGCAGTGGCCGATATCGCCGTGCGCAGCCAGTTCAAGTCAGCGCCCGTGCAGCCGATCCTGATCACGGGCGCGAGCGGCACGCTGGGCGCGGCCTTCAAGCGCATCTGCGAAGCGCGCAACCTGGCCTGCCACGCACTCACGCGGCAAGAGATGGATATTACCGACCCGGCCTCGGTCGACGCGGCAATCGTGCGTTTCAAGCCGTGGGCGATCATCAATGCGGGCGGCTTCGTCCGCGTTGACGACGCCGAAACCGACAGCGAGCGCTGCATGCGCGAAAACACGCTGGGCCCGACCGTGCTGGCGCTGGCCTCTATGCGCCATGCGCTGCGCTTCATGACGTTCTCGAGCGACCTGGTGTTCGATGGCGCCAAGGGCGCGCCGTATGTCGAATCCGATGCGACCAATCCGCTGGGCGTATACGGCCGCAGCAAACTCGACGCCGAAACCCGCGTGCTCGATGCCGATCCGCAGGCCCTCGTGATCCGCACCAGCGCATTCTTCGGGCCATGGGACCGGCACAACTTCGTGACCCAGGCGCTGGGCGCGCTGGCCAATGGCGAACCGTTCCAGGCGGCGGGCGACATGATCGTCTCGCCAACCTATGTGCCGGATCTGGTGAAGGTGGCGCTCGACCTGATGATCGACCGTGAGCGCGGCATCTGGCACCTGACCAACGGCGACGCGGTGAGCTGGGCCGAACTGGCGCGGCGCGCGTGCGCGGCAGCGGGCATGTCAGCCGATGGCTTGCAGGAGGTCGCGACCGATGCGGTGGATTATCCGGCGCAGCGGCCGGCATTCAGTGCGCTGGGCAGCGAACGCGCCCTGCTGCTGCCGTCGCTGGACGATGCATTGCAGCGCTATGCGCATGCGGTGCAGGAAGCTGCCGGCGGCGCCGGCATTCGGCAGGCCGGAGAAGCGGCGCATTACGCGCGTTGAGGCTGTCGGCTTGATGCCGCTGCCAACCATCACCGCGTGGACGGCGTAGGGTGGACGGGTCTCCCGTCCACGCGGCGATCGTTACCGGTGCCGCTTTCGTGCCGGATGATCTGGCTGCCAACCATCACCGCGTGGACGGCGTAGCCGTCCACCCTACGGGGAACTCGCCGCACGGACGGCGCAGCAGGCTAGACTGCCTGTTTCTTCTCGGCCGTGAACTGCAGATAGTACAAATTCGCGTACATGCCCTTCATGGCCAGCAGTTCGTCGTGCGTGCCCTGCTCCACGATGCGCCCTGCTTCCATCACCACGATGCGGTCGGCCCGCTCGATCGTCGATAGGCGGTGTGCGATCACGATCGTAGTGCGCCCGGCCATCAGCGTGTCGAGCGCCGACTGCACCGCGCGTTCACTCTCGTTGTCGAGCGCCGATGTCGCTTCATCCAGGATCAGGAGCGGCGCATCCTTGTAGATCGCGCGCGCGATCGCCACGCGCTGGCGCTGGCCGCCCGACAGGCGCGAGCCGTTTTCGCCGATGCGCGTGTCGATGCCATCCGGCAGGCGCGCCACGACGTCCGTCAGGTGCGCCGCGCGGATCGCGCCGGCCAGGCGTTCTTGGTCGATGTGCTCGGCCCCGTAGGCGATGTTGGCCCCCAGCGTGTCGTCGAACAGCACGACATTCTGGCTCACCATCGCCAGCTGGCTGCGCAGCGATGCGAGCTTGATGTCGGTGTATGGCACACCGTCGAGCAGCACGCGCCCTGCTTGCGGATCATAAAAACGTGTGACCAGGTTCACGAAGGTCGACTTGCCGCCACCCGAGACCCCCACCAGCGCCACGGTTTGCCCCGGCAACACCTCGAGCGAGACATCGTCGAGCGCCGGACCAGCCGCATTCGGGTACTGGAACGTGACCCGTTCGAACACCAGGTGGCCGTTGGCGCGGCCCAGTTCACGGCTGCCGGTATCGAGTTCGGGCTCGGCGTCGATGATGCCGAATACCGTCTCGGCGGCCGACATCCCGCGCTGCATCGGGCCGTTCACTTCAGCCAGGGACTTGAGCGGCGTGAGCAGCATCAGCATCATGGTGACGAACTGCGTGAATTCGCCGACCGTCATGTCGGCCTGCATCGCCAGCACGACCACCAGCGACAGCGCCAGCGAGGTCGCGATCTGCGTGATGGGCGTGGTGGCGGCAAACGCCACCGTCATGCGCTGCGAAAAGCCGCGCAGCGCGACGCTGCGCTGATGGAAGCGGCGGCGCTCGTAGGCTTCGCCGGCAAACACGCGGATCACCTGATGGCCGCGCGCAGCCTCTTCAACCACGCCGGTCATCTCGGCAGTCACGCGCTGGCTTTCGCGATTCAGGTTGCGCAGGCGCTTGGTGGTCGTGCGCACGATGACGGCGGTCAGCGGGATCACGACGATGGCGATCAGCGTGAGCTTCCAGTTCAGGTACAGCAGGCTGCCGAGCAAACCGATCACGACCAGCACGTCGCGCACGCAGGCGACGAACACCGACTGGATCATGTCGACGACCTGGCGCACGTCGTTGACGACCGTGTTGATGATCTTGCCGGTGCTCTCATCCTGATAGCGTGCGACCGGCAGGCGCAGCACGCGCTCGAAGGCCATCGCGCGCATGTCGTTGAGCACGCGCGAGAGCACCCAGTTGTTGAAGTAGGCGGTACCAAAGGTGCCGATCCCGCGCAGCACGAAGATCGATACCAGCACGGCAGGAATCAGCCACAGGCTGAACGAGACGCGCTCTTCGAAGCCGCGGTCGAACAGCAGCTGCATTGCCTTGGCCAGCAGGGGCTGCGTCGCGGCGGTGATCGCCATCGACAGCAGCGCCAGCGCCGCGCGCGATTTATAGGGTTTGACGAGCGCCAGCAGGCGTTTGACGATGACGTTGGTTTCCACGTTGTGGCCTGATTGTCTTTAGGTTCGTACCCAGGCGCGCAGGCGTGCGGCCACGTCTGACGGCGCGATCGACGCCATGCAGATGCAGGTCGCCGTGTCCTTGCAGCCGGCACAGGGGCGGTCGGCGCACAGCACTTCAGCGCGCGTTCCGAGCGGGCCCCAGCGGCCAGGGTCGAGCGGTTTGATCGGCGGGAACAAGCCGAGCGTACGACTGCCCACCGCCGCCGACAGGTGCAGCGGCCCGGTGCTGCTGGCCACCAGGCCATCGCAGCGGCCGATCAGTGCCAGCAGGCTATCCAGGTCAAGCCGGCCGCAGACGTTCCCCACGTTTGGCAGGGCCAGCAAGTCCGGCGCCTGCTGCGCGATCAGGGCGCCCTCTGCTGCGCTGCCGGTGACGAACAGGTGGATCTCCGGGTCCGCCGATAATTCGCGCGCCAGCGCCGTGAAGTGACCAAGCGGCCATTCACGCCCACTGCCGTTCGACTTGGGATGCAGGATGATGTGGCGCCGCCCGCTCTGCAACAGCGCGTCGACGGCAGGCCGTTGCGGTGCGTCGAGACCGTACAGCGCCGGGATCTCGTCAAGGGCCGGCACATGGTCGATTCCGAGAGGACGCAGCA
This sequence comes from Massilia aurea, assembly GCF_024753205.1. Classification (GTDB taxonomy): domain Bacteria; phylum Pseudomonadota; class Gammaproteobacteria; order Burkholderiales; family Burkholderiaceae_D; genus Telluria; species Telluria aurea. The sequence goes on from NZ_JANUGZ010000002.1 coordinate 579,830, forward strand.
GCAAAAAGTTCAGCTGCGCCTCGTGCAGATTCGACTTGACCCGGCTGAAATGGGCCAACCGGTTGCAGGTGAACCAGTGGTACAGGCGGTGGCTGGTGCCGACCCGCTGCGGCACCCGCGCGCGCCGGGCCGCCGTTGCCAGACGTCGATCGGGGAAGGCGAAGAGTACCGCGTCGTAGCCGCCCTGTTTGAAGAACGCCTCAGGCTCGCCCGCTTCTTCGATGGTGATCACGCGGTCGAGAAAGCGCGAGTGACGCATCGCCGGCGCCACGTAGGCGCGGCACAGCAGGTCAATGCGCGCCTGCGGGAAGCGCGTTTTGAGATAGCCGGCCAGTGGCAGGGTCAGGACGACGTCACCGATGTTGTCGGTGCGACAGATCAGGATGCGGTCAAGTGGTGGACGCATGGCGATCATGTGAAGAAATGCGGGTTACCGGCGCTGGCGCCGGCCTGGCGGCGAGGCAGAAGCCGACCAGTACACCGACCATGGTGGCGTAAAACACTTTGGTCAGCATCAGCCAGAACATGACGTCGGTCAGCCCGAACACGATGAAGCAGATCACCAGCAGGGTGCCGGCCAGTGCCGGGGCGGCGGCCGCCGGCGGACCATTGCGCAGGGTACGCATGAAAAACGTGAACGGGGCAGCGTAGATCAGGAGCAGGAAGCTCAGGTCGAGCAAACCGCCAGTGACCAGTGTATTGAGCACGTCGTTGTGCGGAGTGCTGTAAGTAAGGGCGAGCGACTTCTGCAACCGTCCTTCGCGCTCGAGCGCCTGCAGCTCGCCGTGGAAGGCATCGCGGCCAACGCCGACCAGCGGATGCTCGGCGATCAACATTGCCGATGCCTTCCACAACTCGAGGCGGATACCGACGTTTGTGCTGGCGTCGTTCAGGGTGTTGTAGCGCTCGATGTCGGACACGGCGTCGTTCATCCTGCCCGCCACGCCTGTCTGCGGTGTCATGTAGGCCCCAACGCAGGCTACCAGGATCAGGCCAACGGTATAGCGGATGGTCTTGCCATGCAGGTGGCTGCCGTATTTGAGCATCGGCCACAGCACCACCAGCAGTCCGAGCCAGGCGCCGCGCGAACCGGAAAACAATGCCGCCAGCGCGCCGCACAGCAGCCCCACCACGGGCAGCCAGGCTACACGCGTGTTGCGCAAGTCGTTGAGCGCGCAAAACGACATCACGCCCATGGCCACCGCAATGTCACCAAAGCTGATCGCATGGTGAGTGGCGCCGACCGCGCGCGCTTCGCCAAGCGCGAACCACTGGTAGCCGCCAATCAGCGCGGCCCCGATGCTACCGATGCCCATGCCGATCCAGAACATGCGGATATTCGGACGCAGGATGCCGACGAAGCCGATGCAGCCCAGGGCCAGCAGCAGCCGCGAGGGACCGTCGAGCGTGCCGACGGAATCGCTGAACCAGATCATGCGCAGCAGGGTCACCAGGAAATAACCGCCAAAGGCCAGTGCGATCCATCGGATCTCGCGCGCATGGGCAGCGTAGAACCTTGCCAGGCCGCGCCGCGCCAGGAAGGCGAGCGACAGCACCACGATCAACAGGGTCAGGTGTACGCCAAAGCTGGTGGTCAGAACCGATGCGGGGAACAGCAACATGAGCCAGCTCGCCGCATTGCGGGCGCGACCGCCAGCTGGTTCGGGTGTGTTGTTTTTTTCTGTCATCATTGAACAAGCACGCGAACCGCGTGTGAAAGAGTGCGCATTATAGACGAAAGCATCCGCAGGCCCGACGAAGCCCTGGCGGTGCAATGCCCATCCCTGCCCTGCGCTCACTGCGGGTTCAATACTGACTGCCACTTCCTTCGCGCCCAGCGACGGCGCCAGCACCACGCAGGCGCGCATCGGCCTGCGTGAACATGCTGCCGTCGGCTGATTGGGCCGGCCTTACACGCCCGCCGCCGGCAGCGTCTGCGCAAACTGCGATACGCCGTCAAGATTGAACAGCTCGACCTTCATCGCCTTGCTGCGCGGATCGATATTGACTTCACCAAAAAACTGGTAGCCGGCAAACGGCGAGGAGTTCTGAATCAGCGGGCTTTTCGAAAAGACCGCGGTGGGGCCGAAGGTTTTGTCGAGCACGCCCGGACCGAACGCGCCCGCATTCATCGGGCCGGCAACGAATTCCCAGAACGGCGAAAAGTTCGTGAACCGTGCCTGTGCGGGATCGTAATAGTGCGCGGCGCAGTAATGCACATCGGTGGTGATCCAGACCACGTTCGGGATGGCCTTGATACTGCTGAGCAGGCGGGCCATTTCGAGTTCGCGCCCCAGCGGCACGCCGTCGTTGCCGTTGGCGATCGCTTCCCATACGTCTTCCCCGCGGGCGTTCTTGCCGTCGCCAACGTTCAGGCCGATGGGCATGTCGGCGGAGATGACTTTCCACGTTGCGGTCGAGGCTTTCAAGCCGGCGATAAGCCATTCCACCTGCGCACTGCCCAGAAACGCCGAACTGGCGTCTTCCCCGGTCTGCAGATTCGCGCTGTTCGGACCACGGTAGCTGCGCATGTCCAGGACGAACACGTCGAGCAGCGGGCCGTGCGAGATCGTGCGATAAATGCGCTGCGGTTCGCTCTGCTTGTAGTAGCGCATGGGCGCATATTCGAGGAACGCGCGCCGGCCGCGCGTCGTGAGCGTGGCAATGCTTTTTTCGGTATAGCGGGCGTCGCCCGATAAATCCTTGGCGGCGCTGTAGTTGTTCGTGACTTCGTGATCGTCCCATTGCCAGATCTGCGGCACCTGGGCAGCGAACTTGCGAAAGTTCGCATCCAGCATATTGTAGGCGTGACGGCCACGGTATTCCTTGAGTGTTTCAGCGACCTTGCTGACTTCTTCGGTGACGACATTGCGCCAGACCTGGCCGTTTTCCGCCGTCACCTGGGCCAGGATCGGCCCATCGGCATAAATCGTGTCGCCGTTGTGGATGAAAAAGTCCGGGTCGCGCAAGCGCATCGCTTCATAGATTTTCATGCCGCCAAAGTCGGTATTGATGCCCCAGCCCTGACCGCACTGGTCGCCGCTCCAGTGAAACCGCACGGCACGGGCGCCATCGGCCGCCGGTGTGGTCCTGAACTGGCCCGAGATGGTTTCGCTCTCGATCTTCGAATTATTGGGATCGACATAGCGCACGCGCACAAACACCGTCTGACCGACCGGCAAGCCGCCCAGGTCGACACGGGTCGTGAAATCGGTCGCGTCGGTGGCCGTGGGGCCGACAATGCGGCTGACATTGTTGAAGCGCTCGCTGGTATCGTATTCGACGATCATCTGTGCAGTGCGGTCGCTGCGGCTCCAGATGATCGCCCGTTGATCGGTGATGTCACCGAACTGTATCCCCGACGGCATCTTCGGCCGTTCGTTGTCACTGACGCCGATTGCCGCATGGCTGCTGCCGCCGCAGCCCCCGAGCAGCAAGGTGCCGCCCAATGCCGAACTGCCTACCAATGCCCCGCCCTGGGCCAGGAAAGTGCGACGCGAATGCGATGAAGTCATGCCAGCTCCGTTCATGTAAGAGCCGACAAGCTTATTTTTTCAATATGACGTGGGCATGAAATCGTCAACCGGATCGCGTCAGTCCCTGTTATCGAGTGTCGGGATGCCGCTCTGACGGTCTGCATACGCCGCCTGGAAGCCGGGACGCTGTTGCCAGCGCTGCCAGTAGGCATCCAGGAATTCAAAGCGCTCGTCGAGCGGCGTCGCATTCACGGGGTACTTCGAAAACGCGATTGCAGTTGCCAGCGTGATGTCAGCGAACGTGGGCTCATCACCGCCCAGCAACCAGTGGCGGCCGTCCGCCAGATGCTTGTCGACCAGCGCCGCATGCGCCAGCGCTTCCTTGCGGCAGTGCTCACCCCAGGCCGCGTTGTTCGTCAGTTCGAGCTTGAAGCCAAGGCCGGTGTGCAGGACATGGAACGCGGTGGTGATGCGGTACAGGATGTGGACCCAGATGCGGTCGTCCCACATGGTATCCAGTCCCTGTTCCAGCGGCGTATCGCCCGTGATTTTGCGACCCGGATACGTCTGGTCCAGGTAGCGCACCACGGCAGCGGTCTCGGAAATGAAGCTGCCGTCAGCCAGCTGGAGCGTCGGCGTTTCGCCCCACGGGTTGGTTTTCAGGTGACGCCAACCGCGCTGTTCACCCGCCGACGTCATGTCATAGATGATTTCTTCGAACTGGTCTGCAATACCTTTCTCGTGCATGAACAAACGCAGCCGTTGTGGATTGGGGAAGGCGGATGGAGAAGTGAATACCTTTAACTTGCTCGTCATTGATTCGTTCCTTGAAATAGTCGACAGTCACGCCAAGACGTCTACTCTAACGGCTTGCTTTTGAGAGATAAATGGCTAAAAATCACTTCATTTATTACATGCAGGAACAAACATGGCCCTGAACTCCCTGCAACTCGGCAGCATCGAGCAGTTCTGCAAAGCGGCTGAAACAGGCAGTTTCACGAGCGCGGCGACGATCCTCGGCGTCACGCCGGCAGCCGTAAGCCGCTCGATCAGCCGACTCGAAGAACGCCTCGGTGTGCGCCTGTTTTCGCGGACGACACGCAACGTCAAACTGACGACCGAGGGTGAGCTGTACTGGAAAGAGTGCCAACTGGCGCTTGACCAGATCGTCGAAGCGGAACGTGCCATCACGGGCGCGCAAGTGGTGCCGAGTGGACCACTGCGCATCAGTGTCAGCGCTGCGTACGGCACGTTTCGTCTGCTGCCCCTGATGCCGGCATTTACCGACGCCTATCCGCAAATCGATATCGAGGTCAGTATTTCAGACAAGATCATCGATTTTGTCGAAGAAGGCTTCGACCTCGCGATCCGCCTGGGGATGCCGCAGGATTCGCGCCTGGTCGCGGTGAAGCTCGAAGACGCCATGCTGGGTGTGTTCGCGACCCCGGCCTATCTGGCCAAAAAAGGCACGCCGCGCAGCATCGGCGAGCTCGATGCGCATGATTGCATTCAATATGTATCGCCGAATACCGGGCGCCCGTTGCAATGGCTGTTTACGGACGAGCAAGGACACGCCATCGAACAGCCGATCAAAAGCCGCATGCGTGTACTGAACGATGCATTGGGCTGCGTTGCGTGGGTCAATGCCGGCGGGGGCATTTATCAGACCTACCGGTTTGCGGCGATCGAAGCGGTCAAGCGTGGCGATCTCGTCGAAGTGCTTCAAGAATACGGGGGTCGCTGCCGCCCGTTTTCCATCCTGTATCCACAAAATCGCCACATATCGGCGCGCGTGCGTGCGTTCGTGGACTTTCTACGGTTGGCGGTAAGCGCTTGATATGTTTGGCAGGTACAAACGATGAGCCGGTCCGTAGTCTGCCTATAATGATTTGACGCCATTGTGGAACTTGAGCACTGCTATTTTTTCAGAGCTGTTCAGGTGACGCCTGTTTGATCCACCTTGTCAGGTCTTCAGTTTCGGGAGCGAACGTAATGACTTCACTCATGATGACTCCCAGATCGACTGCTTCATCGTGTTTTCCCCAATCGAACAAAAGATCCAACTGTTGCGACTGGTGTCGGATTGCAGAATACCAGCTCGACATCTTCTGCCACTCAACCCCGCCATAAACATCCGGTCTTGTTTCAAACGTGCTCTCACTTGACGGGGGGGTGTACCAATAAAACTTGCCCCGGTTCTGATTGCTTGCCAGACGCCAGTATGCTACGCCAAGGGGGCATCTTCGATGCATGTGACGAAGTAAAGTATCCTTCGCATCCTCTGCAAGAGCAAGAGCTTCTGCCGATCCTGTCGAAAGACTGCTGACTTTAACTTCAGTCTGGAACCGGACATACACAGCCGTTCCATCGAAACTCGTTCCCGCAAAGTAGAACCAGTTTCTTTCGAAACTCGGAGAAGGAGGGACATAAGAAAATCCGGACCAAGTTCTTTGCGGCCATCCTGCATCGTCGTAATCGCCATACATATCGCTGCCATCATTTCCACCGCCACGACAGTTCCAGTATTCGGAATTATTTGGATTTAATTGATTGCTTCGATTATCGGAGTCTGACTTTTTAGACATTGAGATTCCACTATTTATCAGCACAGGCATGCGCTACCAAAGAATCATACCGCAAGTCTGACGACCGAAAATTTCTCAAATAGTAGGGACTTGGTTGCCCTTATTGTCTGGCGTGATCACACGATCGAGACGGCGGCTGTGACCCATGGCTGGCGCTACCCAGGCACGGGACAGCAGGTCGATCCGCGCCTGTGGAAGCGCTGCTTGAGGTAGCCCGCCAGCGGCAGCGTCAGGACGACGTCGCCGATATTGTCGGTGCGGCAGATCAGGATGCGGCCAAAGGCCGATCTGCCGTCGGTCGGACGCGCGCTAGTACTCAACTGCGACGTCCTTCGCACCCAGCGACATCTCCAGCGCCGCCTTGAGCGTATCGGATGGCGCCACGCGCCAGTCGTCGCCCAGTTGCACGGTGAACGGAATATCCTGCGTCTGCAACCGCAGGCTCACTGGCATCCCGTCATGCACCCGGTGCGGCTGCAGGATCTCGGCCAGGCGCGCCGCGCTGACCGATTTATCCAGGTCCATCTCGAGCTTGTGGCCATACTGGATGCGCGCCGTGGCCAGGTCGAACACCTTTTCGGCCGTGATGCGCAGGCCGCCGTTGAAGCGGTCTTCGGACACCTTGCCGACCACGAGCAGGAATTCGTCTTCCTTGAAGGCGTTCTTGTTGGCTTCGAAGACTTCGCTGTAGACCGTCACCTCATGCACGGCGGTCTTGTCGTCCAGCGCCACGATCAGGATCTTGCCGCGCTGCGTCATCTGCGTGCGGATGCCCGAGATCACGCCGCACATCATGCGCGGGTCGCGCGACGGCTCCAGGTCTTTCATGCGCGTCTTGGCAAAGCGCCGCACTTCTTGCGCGTACGAGTCGAACATATGGCCCGACAGGTAGTAGCCCAGCGCGATCTTTTCTTCGGACAGCTTCTGGCGGTCGGTCCACGGCAGCGCCTTCACGTACTCGGGCGGCGCGACCAGGTCGGCATCGTCGCCGCCGAACAGGCTGACCTGATTGATGGCGGCCGCGGCCTGGCCGGCTGCTTCCATCGCGAACGACACCGACGCCAGCAGTACCGAGCGATCCACGCCGAACGCGTCCATTGCGCCAGCGCGGATCAGCGATTCGATCGTGCGGCGGTTGATCTGCTTGCGGTCGACCCGGTTGCAGAAGTCGAACAGGTCCTTGAACTTGCCGCCCGCCGTGCGCGCGGCGATGATCGCTTCAATCGCGCCCTGCCCCGCGCCCTTCACGCCGCCCAGGCCGTAGCGGATATTGGTGACCGGCTTGCCCGTTTTCGAGCGCGCCTCGCCCTCCGGCGTGAAGCGGAACTGCGATTCGTTGACGTCCGGCGGCAGGATCGTGAGCTTGCAGACCTCTTTTGAATCCTCGACCAGGATCTTGATCTTCTCGGTGTCTTCCATCGCCAGCGACATATTGGCTGCCATGAACGCGGCGGTGTGGTGCACCTTCAGGTACGCGGTGTGGTACGACAGCAGCGCGTAGGCGGCGGCATGCGACTTGTTGAAGCCGTAGCCCGCGAACTTTTCCATCAGGTCGAAGATCTCGTCGGCCTTGGCCGTGGTGAGGCCATCCTTGGCCGCACCGGCGCGGAAGATCTCGCGGTGCTCGGCCATTTCTTCGGCTTTTTTCTTGCCCATCGCGCGGCGCAGCATGTCGGCGCCGCCCAGCGAGTAGCCGCCGACGATCTGCGCCATCTGCATCACCTGCTCCTGGTAGACCATGATGCCGTAGGTCTCGGACAGGATCGACTCGGTGCGCGGATCCGGGTAATCGAACTTTTCGCCGTGCTTGCGCTTGCAGAAGTCGGGGATCAGGTCCATCGGGCCCGGACGGTACAGCGCGACGAGCGCGATGATGTCCTCGAAGCGGTCGGGCCGCGCATCCTTGAGCATGCCCTGCATGCCGCGCGACTCCAGCTGGAAGATCGCGACGGTCTTGGCGTCCGACAGCAGTTTGTACGACGCGCGGTCGTCCAGCGCCAGCTTGGCGAGATCGAATTCGCTCTCGGCCGGGTCGAGCTGCTTGATGTACTTGACCGCGCGGTCGAGGATCGTCAGCGTGGTCAGGCCCAAAAAGTCGAACTTGACCAGGCCCACGGCCTCCACGTCGTCCTTGTCGTACTGAGAGACCACGCCGGTATCGCCGCCAGCCGTGTAGAGCGGGCAGAAGTCGGTGAGTTTGCCCGGCGCGATCAGCACGCCACCGGCGTGCATGCCGATATTGCGCGTGATGCCTTCGACCTTCTGCGCCAGTTCGAGCAGCGTCTTGACCTCTTCTTCGTTCTCGAGGCGCTCCTTGAGCATCGGCTCTTCTTCGATTGCCTCGGCAATCGACACCTGCTTGCCCGGCTTGAACGGAATCAGCTTGGAGATGCCGTCGCAGAAGTTGTAGCCGAAATCGAGCACGCGGCCGACGTCGCGGATCGCGCCCTTGGCCGCCATCGTACCGAAGGTCGCGATCTGCGACACCGCATCGCGCCCGTACAGGTCTTTTACGTGCTGGATGACGAGTTCGCGCTTTTCCTGGCAAAAGTCGATGTCGAAGTCGGGCATCGATACGCGTTCGGGATTCAGGAAACGCTCGAACAGCAGGTTGTACTTGAGCGGATCGAGGTCGGTGATCTTGAGCGCATACGCCACCAGCGAGCCCGCACCCGAACCGCGACCCGGGCCGATCGGCACGTCGTTGTTCTTGCCCCACTGGATGAACTCGGCCACGATCAGGAAGTAGCCGGGGAACTTCATGTTGATGATCGTCTGGTTCTCGAAGTCCAGGCGCGCTTCGTAGCGCGGGCGTTCGCGTTCACGCTCGGCCTCGTTCGGGTACAGCTGCAGCAGGCGGTCTTCCAGGCCTTTTTTGGTCTCGGCGATCAAAAATTCATCGATCGTCATGCCCGGGGTCGGGAAGTTCGGCAGCTGCGGCTTGCCCAGCGTGAGCGTGACGTTGCAGCGCTTGGCGATTTCAACGGAGTTGGCCAGCGCGCCCGGCAAGTCCCTGAACAGCTCGGCCATCTCGGCCTGGGACTTGAAGCACATATTCTCGTTGAAGCGGCGCACGCGCTTGGCGTTGGCCAGCATCTCGCCCTCGGCGATACAGACGCGTGCTTCGTGGGCAATGTATTCGTCCTTGTCGAGGAACTGCACAGGATGCGTCGCCACGACGGGCAAGCCGAGGCGCCCGGCCAGCGCCACCGAATGGCGCACCTGCTGCTCCTGATTGAGCTGGCCGGCGCGCTGGATCTCGATATAGAAGTGGCCCGGGAACACGCGCGCCCAGCGCGCGGCGTTGGCTTCGGCGCGGGCGATGTCGCCGTTCTCGATGGCCTGGCCGATGTCACCGAAGTGCGCGCCCGACAGCACGATCAGGCCATTGGCCTGCGACTGCTCGGGGTTGAGCGTGGACGTGGACGTGGCCAGCGCTTCGAGCCATTCGGCGCGCAGTTCGGCGCGGCCCTTGTGCTGGTTGGTGAGCCAGGCACGCGCCAGCAGGTCGCACAGCTGCAGGTAGCCGGTGTGATTCTTGGCAAGGATCAGCAGGCGGTGCGGCTTGTCGCGGTTGTCGTCGTTGGTGATCCAGGCATCGACCCCGACGATCGGCTTGACGCCCTTGCCGCGCGCCTCTTTATAGAAGCGCACGAGACAAAAGGTATTGGCCAGATCGGTCACGGCCAGCGCCGGCTGCCCATCCTTGACCGCCGCCTTGACCAGCTCGTCAATACGGACCAGGCCGTCGACGATGGAGTATTCGGAGTGGATGCGCAGATGGGTGAAGGTGGGGGAAGTCATCCCCGTATTTTACCTTGCCGGACCGGTGCGCTGCAGGCATCACCCCGGCCACGGATCGTGAACTGGAAATGGCTGACCAAAAAAGAAACAACCCCGCAGGCGCGTGCATGCGGGGTTGTTCAGATCATGCCTGCCCTGGCCGCAAGCGCGACCGGGCGGGGCAGAATCAGGCGCGCTTGCGGCGCACGATGCTGCCCATGCCTGCCAGTGCCAGGCCCATCAGCGCCAGGGTGCCTGGCTCCGGAACTTCGTTCACATTCAGCTGGTTCACCGAAACTGCCAGGCCCTTGTCAATGGTGTTGGTACGAATGCCGACCGTGTTGAACGACGTCAGGGACGACTTGCCATAGGTCGTTGCATCAGGGTTGAGGAACTTGCTCATTTCGTTTTCGGTCGGGTTCAACCATGCATCGAAACTGTCGTAGGTGTCGCCGTTCTTGCCGCTCTTGTACAGATGGCCGAACACGTGATACGACGTGCCTGCTTCCAGAGCACTGCCGGCAAGGAACTCGCCGCCCACGCCGCTGGTACGAATGTACAGGTCATTGGTGCAGCTGCTGACAGCGCTGTCGAGCGAGCCGCAATTGGCCTTGAAGCCGATGCTTGGTCCTTCGTAGGCCTTGGCATTGCCAGCGTTACCGAACCATACGCCCAGATAATCGTTGTTGTCGACCGTGCCCGTGTACGAGAACTTGAAATCGATCACGATGGCGCCGGACTGGCTTTCGCCCAGCGAGTAGACAGCAGCCGTATTGGAATTGGTGGTGAACGTGCCGTTCTTGTTACTGATCAGGTTACCGTCGGTGGAAACAGGCGCTGCAGCAGCAAAACCGGTGGCAAGGGCCAGAGTAAGGAAAGCGATAGGACGAATCATCAAGTGTCTCATTCAAGGTGGATGGAATTGAATGACAGTTAAGCAATTGTTATGCCACATGCAAACTATTCTTACTAATCAATGACTTGAAGGTAATCTTTTGTAAACTAACGTTGCCTATGTAAAAATTTTCGACACGGATTAATTCTCTAAGTAAATATTATTTTTATGTGATTCATCATTTTTAGTGTCAAGGCGCAACTGACGAGGCTACCCGGCAGCACGGGGTGATGCTGCCTTATAATCATGCTCTGTTCCCTACCCCTGCCGACGACTTCCAGACCGGCATTTTTCCGCCACCATGAATTCCCCCTGCTTTATCTTGCGCCCGGCAAGCCTGCCAGCGTGCCGCTTCCGATGACGTATAACGGCGCCACCCTGCTTGACGTGCTGACCACCACGCCGCACGCCACCGCGACGCGGACAGCCGACGGCTGCGCCCTTGTCGTACTGCCGCCTGCCATGCCGCCGACCGTTGCGGTACCGGGCGCGGCGCCCGACGGTCAGCGCAAGGCAGCGCCCCATTTGAGGCGCATGCTGGTCACACCGCTCATGCTGACGGCGCGCATGGTCCTGCGCCGGCCCTACATCAGGCGGCTCGCGCTGCAGTTGCTCAAGCGTTCGCCGCTGCTGTACCGGCGCGCCTACGCGATGATGATGACAACGGGCAGCGTCGCCGCGCCGGTCCAGCCTGACCCGGACCATGTCGCTGCGCTGTCGCCGCGCGCCAACGCCATCCTGCGCGGCCTGCGCACGCTTGACGGCAGTGCGCCACGACCGCACGGCGGCAAGCCGCGCCTGGCGTTTGTCACGCCACTGCCGCCCGAACGCACCGGCGTGGCAAGTTATGCCGTCGAACTGCTGACCGAGCTGTCGGCACATGCCGACATCGAGCTGATCATGGCGCAGGACACGGTCACATTGCCGCCAGCCCTGGCCGGCCTGCCGCTGCGCAGCAGCGCCTGGTTCGCCGAGCACGGCGCCGGCTATGACCAGGTGCTCTACCAGATCGGCAACAGCCCCTACCACAGTCATATGTTCGCCCTGCTCGAACGCCATCCCGGCGTCGTGGTGCTGCACGATTTTTTCATTGGCGGCGTGCTCGCGCAGGCGCAGATGAGCGGCGCCGCGCCGCAGGCCTGGTCCGAAGCACTGTTCGTGTCGCACGGCTACAGCGCCGTGCACGCAACCGAAACCCCGGCCGGCCGGGTCCAGGCACACAAGGACTGGCCCTGCAGCCTGCCAGTGCTCGCCAACGCGACCCGCGTGATTGTTCATTCGCGCCACGCCCGGCAGCTGGCCGCCGACTGGTTCGGCGAGCGCGCCACGCGCCATATCGACGTCATCCCGCATCCGCGCACGCCGCCTGCCAGCGTCGACCGCGCCGCGGCCCGCGCCATGCTGGGCATCGCCCCCGACTGCTTCCTGGTCTGCAGCTTCGGATTCATTGCACCCCACAAGCTGACCCACGAACTGCTGCGCGCCTGGATCGGCAGCACGCTGCATGCGGACCGTGCCTGCACGCTCGTGCTGGTCGGGGCGAACCACGACAGCCCGTACGGTGTCGAGGTCGAAGCGCTGATTCGCGGTGCGGGCGCCGGCGCCCGGATCCGGATTGCCGGCTGGACCGACGAGGCGGTCTATCGCCAGTATCTGCAGGCCGCCGATGTCGGCGTCCAGTTGCGCAGCGAGGCCAAGGGTGAAAGTTCGGGCGCGGTCCTCGACTGCCTGAACTACGGCCTGTCGACGATTGTCAACGCCAACGGTTCGATGGCCGAATTCCCGGCCGATACTGTCTGGCGCCTGCCCGACATCGTCGACGTTGCCGAATTAAGCACCGCGCTCGAGACCCTGCGCGCTGACCCGGCACGCCGCAGCGCCCTGCGCGCCCGCGCGGTGGCGCTGCTCGATGCCGCGTTTCGCCCCGCCGCCTGCGCGCAGCTGTACCTCGCCACGCTCGCGCATGCACGCGCAGAAACCGCCACGCGGGATGCGGCGTGGCGCACGGCGCTGGCGCACGATGGCGCGGACCATCAGCCACCCGACACTGCGCTGCCGGCTCTGGCGGCGGCGCTGGCGGCGAATGAACACGGTGTACGGCGCCAGTTGCTGGTCGACGTCAGCGACTGGGCTGCCCCCGGCGCCACCCCCGATGCACTGGCTGCCGGCGAGCTGCGCGAACTGCTCGGGCAAGTGCGGCCCGACCTGCGCGTCGAGCCGGTGTACCTCGAGCACACCGGGGGTGCGCCGCGCTACCGGCAGGCGCGCAACGCAGTCGGCCGCCTGCTGGGCCTTGGCTGGCTGGCCCAGGCCGAGCCCGTGGTGGACATGCATGCCGGCGACATCTATTACGCAAGGGCCGCCTCGCCGGCTGTCGCGGCAGCGCGCGATGCCGGTCTGCTGGCGGCCTGGCGCGCCCGCGGCGTGACCGTGGCCCTCGCCGTGCATACGGCGGCGGATGCCGCTGCCGCGCAAGGCATGGACGCCGACCGCCTGCTATGCGGCTCGGCCGCGCTTGCACAGGCGCTGGCAGTGCCGCCCACTGGCGCTGCCGCCACCACCGGCGATGCGATTGGACGCACGTCCAAGCGCTTATAATACGGGCTGAACGAAATCGATTTTCTTGGCAATCATGCAAACCACACCCCACCAGGCGCCCGTCACGACGGACGCCGTCGATGTCCAGGCCGGCGCCGGCCGCTACGTCAATATCGCCGCCTACAAATTCATCACCTTCGATGATACCGAGGCCATGCGTCCGCGTTTTCAGGCCGTGTGCCAGGAGCGCAAGCTGCGCGGCACCATCCTGCTCACGCCGGAAGGCATCAACATGTTCCTGTCGGGCCTTCCGGCCGACATCGATGCCTACCTGGCCTGGCTGCGCGCCGACCCGCGCTTTGCCGACATCGACGTCAAGTACAGCTATTCCGAAGAGCAGTCGCACAAACGCATGCTGGTCAAGATCAAGAACGAGATCATCACCATGCGCATGCCGCTGATCAAGCCCGAGCTTGGCCGCGCACCATCGGTAGACCCGCGCACGCTCAAGCGCTGGCTCGATCAGGGCCATGACGATGCCGGCAAGCCGGTCGTGATGGTCGAGACGCGCAATGATTTCGAGGTCGACGTTGGCACCTTCGACAACACGGTCGACTACCGCATCGCCAAGTTCACCGAATTCCCGGACGTGATCGCCGCCCACAAGGAAGACTTCGCCGGCAAGACCGTGGTCACCTTCTGCACCGGCGGCATCCGCTGCGAAAAAGCGGCCATCCACATGCAGAACATCGGCTACGACAACGTGTATCAGTTAGAGGGCGGGATCCTGAAGTATTTCGAGGACGTGGGCGGCGCCCATTACACGGGCGACTGCTTCGTGTTCGATTACCGTACGGCGCTCAACCCCAGACTCGAACCCACCGTCACCACGCAATGCTTCGCCTGCCGCGCCGTCGTCACGCCGCGCGAGCAGTTGTCGCCGCAGTATGTGTATGGGGTGGCGTGTCCGCATTGCGCCGATACGGCGCCGGCCGCATGACGGTCGGGCGCGGCCGTGCCTGGGCACGGCAATTGGCAAAGGCCGCCGCGCTGCGTGCAATCACCTTCGTCGTGGCGCGCCCGCGCCTCGACGACTTTCTGCGCCGCCAGATTTACCGCTTCCCGGGCCTGGCCGGACGCGTGCGCGGCGCCGTTGCGCTGTCGCGCCGCGCGGATTGGCAAAGCCTGCCGATCCTGCTCTCCGACGAAGCCGAGCTGACCGACAGCGCGCGCCAGGTGCTGGCCGACCTGCGCCGCGCGCTTGACCACGAACCAACCCCGTAAGGCCCCATGCGCATCATCCTCGACCTGCAGGCATGCCAGGCGTCCAGCATGCATCGCGGTATTGGCCGCTATTCGATGGCGCTGGCGCTGGCAATGGCGCGTAACAGCGCCGGGCACGAACTTCGTCTTGTCCTCAACGAAGATTATCCCGACAGCGTTGCCAGCATCAGGCAAGCCTTTGACGGCCTGGTGCCGGCGTCGCACATCCACACCTTCGTGACACCCGTGCCGGCAGGCGAAGTCGATGCGCGCAACGCATGGCGCGTGCACGCCGCTGAACGCATTCGCGCACACTACCTGGCGGGCCTGCGCCCGGACGTCGTGCATATCGCAAGCCTGTTCGAAGGGCTGGGCGACAACGTCATCGCGTCGGTGCCTGCTACGGGTAACAGCTTCGACACCGCCGTCACCTTGTACGACCTGATACCGCTGATGCGCAAGGAGCGCTATCTGGGCGACCCGAACATGGCGGCATGGTATTACCGCAAGCTGGAGAGCATGAAGAGGGCCGACCTGCTGCTCGCCATTTCAGGCTCGGCACGCCAGGAAGGCATCGACCTGCTGCAGCTGCCGCCCGAGCGCGTCGTCAATATCTCATCGGCAGTCGACCCGATCTTCCGCCCGCGCGTGCTGGCGCCCGATGAACGCGCTGACCTTCTGGCCCGCCATGGGGTAAAGCGCGACTTCATCATGTACACGGGCGGCATCGACTACCGCAAGAATATCGAAGGCCTCATCGAAGCCTACGCAAAGCTGCCGCCCCAGCTGCGCCACCAATACCAACTGGCCGTGGTCTGCAGCATCCGGGACCCCGATCGCTTCCGCCTCGAGCGGCTCGCGGCAAAGTCCGGACTCGCAAAGGACGATCTGGTACTGACCGGCTACGTGTCCGACGACGACCTGATCTCGCTGTACAACTGCACCGCGCTGTTCGTGTTCCCTTCGCTGCACGAGGGCTTCGGCCTGCCGGCGCTGGAGGCCATGGCCTGCGGCGCGCCCGTGATCGGCTCGAACAACAGCAGCATCCCGGAAGTGATCGGCCGTGCCGATGCGATGTTCGATCCCACCAGCGTCGATGCCATCAGCGCCAGCATGGCGCAAGTACTGCTCGATCCGGCGCGCGGGACGGCGCTGCGGGAACAGGGCCTGGCGCAGGCCAGCTGCTTCTCGTGGGACGTCTGCGCGCAGCGCGCCATTGAGGCGTTCGAGGAAACGCATGGGCGTCGCAGCGCGGCAAAGCGCACGACCGTCGCGTTCGCCCCCGTCTCTTCAGAACGCAAGCCACGCCTGGCGTATGTCTCGCCGCTGCCACCGGTCCGCTCGGGCATTGCCGGCTACAGTGCCGATTTGTTGCCGGCCTTGTCGCAGCACTACGATATCGAACTGATCCTGGCACAGGACAGCGTTGACGATCCGGCCCTGGGAACCTTCCCGCAGCACGACAGCGCCTGGTTCGATGCCAATGCGCATACATTCGACCGCATCGTCTATCAGTTCGGCAATTCAGCCTTCCACGCCCACATGTTCGGCTTGCTGGAACGCCATCCCGGCATGGTCGTGCTGCACGATTTCTACCTGAGCGGCGTGATCAGCCATGCTGAACCAGACCACCACTTGCCCAATCATTACTGCCGCTCGCTCTACCTGGCGCACGGCTACGGCGCGCTGGCAGAAGAAAAGCAAGGGGAGCGCGCGGCTTCCGTCATGGCCTATCCATGCAACAAGCAGGTGCTCGACCGCGCCACTGGCGTGATCGTGCATTCGCACCATGCGGTCGACCTGGCCAGGCACTGGTATGGACCGGATTACGCCGCAAGCTGGCGCGTGCTGCCACTGGTGCGCCTGCCGCCTCGCACGGACACGGCCGACCGGGCGCAGGTGCGCGCACAACTCGGCTTCGCTGCCGACGACGTCATCACGTGCTCGTTCGGCATTCTGTCGGCGCCGAAATGCAATGACAGACTGGTGAAGGCCTGGATCGACAGCGCCCTCGCCCACGATCCGCGCTGCCATCTGGTGTTCGTCGGCGAGATCGCGCCCGGCCGCTTCGGCATCGCGCTGCGTGACCTGATCGCCAGCCACCCACGCATCCACGTCACCGGGTATGCCAGTACGACGCAGTACCAGGACTATCTGGCGGCAGCCGACATGGCGGTGCAGTTACGCGCCAACTCACGCGGCGAAACCTCGGGCGCCGTACTCGACTGCCTCTCGTACGGTGTGCCGACCATTGTCAATGCCCATGGCGCGGCAGCGGAAGTGCCCGCACATGCGTGCGTGCGCCTGGACGACGCATTCACCCAGGATGCGCTGCGCGGTGCGCTGGAAGCGCTGCACGGCGACCCCGTACTGCGCGCCCGCCTCTCCCGTGCCGGCGCCGCATACATGCAAGCGACCCATTCGCGCGAACACTGCGCCGCGCTGTACCGGGATGCCATCGAAGCGTGCATGCGCGACGGCGCACCGGCTGCCGAACAAGCGCTGATCGCGTCGATTGCCGCCATTGATGCCAAGGTTGCAGATCCGGATCTGCTGCAGGCGGCGGCGGCGATTGCCACGAATCGGGCATGCGGCAGCACCCGGCAAATTCTCGTGGACATCGACGCGTTTGCGCTGGTGGACGGCGCAGCGCAGCGCGAACGGGACGTCCTCATGGCGATGATCAGTCAGGCGCCGGAAGGATGGCGTGTCGAACCCGTGCGCCGCGATGGTACGGGCTACCGGTATGCGCGGCGTTACACGCTCGATTTGATCGGACGTGCCGATTTGCAGCTCGAGGACGCTGTGGTGGATGCGAAACCGGGGGACGTGTTCCTGTCACTGGGTAGCGATACAGCACGCGCGATAGCGATACCCCCACGCTGGATCGCACGGGGCGTGCAGGATCGCTGTCTTGCATTCGATGGCGCCATGATGCCCATGAATCTGAAGGAACGCTTGCTGGCCGCGCTGGTATAACGGCTCAAGCGGCCGTGTCACCCTGTTTGAACACCCAGTACTTGCTCAACAAGTACCCGTTGACAGCAACAAATGGCAGCGACACCAGTTTTCCGATGATTGGCTGTTGAAATAGCGCGACCGCTACGGCAACGAAACCAAGCGTCATCAGGTAATTGAGTGCGACGACACAGAGAAACCGCATCAGTTTGGCGAAGGTGCTGACATTGTTGAAAGTCACCTTCGCATGAAAAGCATAATTCACGCATAGTCCGGCGGCGAATCCTGCCGACGCAGCAAGCAGTGGATCAACCCCTTTGAATACAAGAATTTGCAACAGACCAATATCAATCAGTGCAGTGAGTACCCCGCCGGCCACATATACCAGAAATTGCGGACTGGCCAGCGTCATTCGGGACATGGCAGGCGCCAGGCGCGGGTCTTCTTGTGCAGTGGCCGCTTGGGCACGCTGGCAATATCATTGGCCAGGAATGCGAGAATCAATTGCATGCCCATCAGTAGCGGGACTGCTGCCAGCATGACTGTGCCAGCCGGCGTTTCGACGCCCGCGTGTGCCGAAGACACCCAGTGCACGGCACCATACACAGCCCCCAGCACGAACAAAATAATTCCCGCAGGCAACTCAATCGAAGCAAGCGACATATTACGCAAATAATAGTTGTAGAAAATCCGTTTTCCGAAATTACGAACATGCTTGACCATGAATTCGGTAACAATTTTCGAAATCTTCAGATTACTTACTTCATCCCCGTAGCTAGCGTCCATTGGCACGTCCACAACCACTGCCTGCAAGGTGTTTAGCCGAAACAACATGTCAGTTTCAAAGAAATAGCGACGGCTGATTTTATTGAACGGCAAATGTTTTGCTGCATCAGCGTGAATGGCAGTGAAGCCATTGGTGGGATCAAACAGGTCCCAATACCCCGAAGACAATTTCGTCATCAGCGACAATACTGCATTGCCAAACAGCCGCATTGGCGGCATTGCACCGATTTGTTCAAGGTCGAAAAACCTGTTGCCCTTCGTATAGTCAGCCTCGCCGCGCAAGATCGGCGTGACGAACAGCGGAATCAAGCGCGCATCCATTTGCCCGTCACCATCGACCTTGACAATAATGCTCATGCCATCGGCGATGGCAGCCCGGTATCCGGTCATGACGGCACCGCCAACTCCCTGGTTCTGCTCGTGCTCGATCACGGTCACCCGAGCATCGACACAGGAACTGCGAACCAGCGCACCCGACCCATCCGGGCACTTGTCGTCAACCACGTAGATGCGTGACACTTCAGCGCCGATGCCGGCGATGACGCCCAAAATATGCCGGGTGACACGGTAGCTCGGAATGACTACTGCGATACCACTCTGATGAATCGTGCTCATGTGTATGCTTAACAAGGGAAGGTACTATTATTGCTCGAAGACAGCCGAAATGCCAGTCAATGAAGGACCAGAGCATATCGAACAGCATGATCGCGGACCCTGGCCCACCGACGCAACACTCAGCTGACGCCATAGGCGGCGCCATGCTTCTTTCCCCTCAGAGGGCGGTCCGTTCGAATTATCGCGATGTTATAATTATTGATTACGTCATACCCTGACTGGCGCTGCGCCTGACCTTTCGCAACGACAGCAGATCGACGCGCGGCTTCCCAGCCGCTACCCCACTGATGCCAATATGACCAGTTTCCACTTTCTCCATGCCGCATCCGTTGTTGATGTGACTACTCAACAACAACCGCAAAAAACATGATCTCTTTATCAATGTTTGCCAGCGTTTGGCGCTACCGCGGGTTCATTGGGGGCAGCGTCAAGCGCGAATTCCAGATCAAGTACCGCAATTCGCTGCTCGGTGCAGCCTGGACAATCCTGAGCCCCTTGTCGATGATCCTGGTCTACACCATGATTTTTTCGCAAGTGATGGGCACCCGATTACCTGGCACCAGCAGTACATTTGCCTACAGTATTTACCTGTGTGCCGGGGTCCTGACTTGGGGCTTGTTTGCCGAGATCACAACGCGCAGCCAGACGGTGTTTCTTGAAAATGCGAGCCTGATCAAAAAGCTCCAGTTTCCACGTCTGTGCCTGCCCGTCATTGTTGTTCTCAACGCGGCGATCAACTTCGCCATCATCTTCGGCCTGTTCAGCATATTCCTGGCGATCTCGTCCAACTTCCCAGGCTGGATTTACCTCGCTGTCTTTCCAGTGCTGGCGGTGCAAATCATCCTGTCGATCGGGATCGGGATGATTCTGGGCGTACTCAACGTTTTTTTCCGGGACGTCGGCCAGTTTTTTACGATTCTTCTGCAATTCTGGTTCTGGTTCACGCCGGTTGTCTATCCTGTGGCCGCGTTGCCTCCTGGCGTACGCGAGTGGCTGGTCTGGAATCCGATGGCGGGTGTAATCGGGGCATATCAAAGCATTCTGGTGCATGCTCAGGCTCCCGACTGGAGCTCGCTGATCCCGGCGATTCTGGTGGGCGTGGCCTGCTGCGCAATCGGCTTGCAACTATTCCGCAAACGAGCAGGTGAAATGGTGGACGAACTCTGATGGGCAGCATTCGCGTCAACAAGCTAGGCAAAGCCTACAAGCAGTACGACAACCGCTGGAGCCGTTTGGCCGAGTGGGTCCTTCCGGGCAGCAAGATTCGCCATCGCCTGAAATGGGTCCTGCAGGACATCAGCTTCCAGCTCGCCGCGGGTGAAGCCGTTGGCATCATCGGCATGAACGGCGCTGGCAAGAGCACCTTGCTGAAGATGATCACAGGGACATCCCATCCAACCACAGGCAGCGTCATCATGACCGGCCGTATCGCGGCACTGCTCGAATTGGGCATGGGTTTCCACCCCGATTTCACCGGACGGCAAAACGCCTATATGGCTGGCCAGTTGATCGGGCTGGGGGTCGATGAAATTACGGCACTGATGCCTGCGATCGAGTCGTTTGCTGATATCGGCGAATATATCGACCAACCAGTCCGTGTTTATTCTTCCGGCATGCAAATGCGCCTGGCCTTCAGCGTGGCTACTGCAAAGCGGCCGGACATCCTGATTGTCGACGAGGCACTCTCGGTTGGCGATGCCTACTTCCAGCACAAGAGCTTTGATCGCATCCGCGAGTTCCAGAAATTGGGAACGACCCTGCTTATCGTCAGCCACGACCGTGCGGCAATCCAGTCGATCTGCGACCGTGCCATCCTCCTGGACCATGGCGGCATTGCCAAGCAGGGCTCGCCCGAGGAAGTGATGGACTATTACAACGCGATCATCGCCGACCGCGAAAACTCGAGCCTCGATCAGGTTGTCACCGCCGAAGGGCGGGTACAGACTACGTCAGGCACGGGCGAGGCAACCGTAACAGAGATCGTGCTGGAAGACGAACAGGGCAATCCGCTCGAAGTGGTCAATGTCGGCACCCAGGTAACGCTGCGCATTCGCGTGAAGCTGAATGCCGATGTCCCGCGTCTCGTGCTCGGTTATATGATCAAGGACCGCCTTGGCCAGCAGATGTTTGGCACCAACACGCACCACATGGAAGCCCCTCTCGAGAGCCTCAAAGCAGGCGATACGGTTGAATATGCTTTTAATTTCCCGCTCAACATGGGCCCGGGCAGCTATTCGATCACGACGGCCCTGACCAGCAGCGATACGCATCTGGCCCACAACTACGAGTGGCGCGACCTCGCGTTCCTGTTCATCGTCATGAACATGAACAGGAAAGTCTTCGTCGGCACCAGCTGGCTCGAACCCACTGTTGAGATCACCAGATGAGCGATTCGTTTTACCGGGCATTTGAAGACCGTCATCGCGGCTCGCGCGAGCTGATCAAATCGCGCCTTGCAGCCTACCTGCCTTTCCTGGTGCCATTGACAACATCACGCACGCCTACGGCCCTCGATCTGGGCTGTGGCCGCGGCGAGTGGCTCGAGCTGCTGGGTGAATCGGGTTTCGTGGCGTCCGGTGTGGATCTGGACGAAGGCATGCTGGAAGCTTGCCGCGACCGTGGCCTCAACGTGAAGACCGAGGATGCCATCACCGCCCTGCGCGCCCAGCCGGATGCCAGTCTTGCACTGATCTCGGCCTTCCACCTGGTTGAGCACATCCCGTTCGACTCTGTACAGGAACTGATTTCGCAAGCCCTGCGTGCATTGGAGCCAGGCGGCATCCTGATCATGGAAACGCCGAATCCAGAGAACCTCGTAGTGGCTACCTCTGGCTTCTATATGGATCCGTCCCATCTGCGGCCGATCCCGCCGATGCTGCTTGAATTCGTGGTTGAGTTTGCAGGGTTCGCACGTCAACGCATCGTCCGGTTGCAAGAATCGCCCCAGCTGCATCAAGCCACTCATCTCGATCTGATGAATGTGCTCAACGGCGCCAGCCCGGACTACAGCGTCGTGGCACAGAAAGCAGCCGAGCTTATAGTCAGCGCGCCTTTCGACCCTGCCTTTACGGCCTCGTACGGTCTGGACCTTGCCACCCTCGCCCAACGTTATCAGGCGCAGCAGGATGCACTGCGCAGCCAAAGCCAGGCCGGATTGGCTCAGATCACGGAACGAATTGCCGCAGCAGAATTGAGCGCAAGCGGGCTGTTCCAAAGGACACTCGAAACAATTAGCGAAGCACAGGCTGCCACCAGGCAAGCGCAGTCCGAACTGAACAACACGCAACAGCGGGAGCGTGCGCTCGAAGCGGCTGTTCATGCACAAGCGCTGAAGGACGCGGAAACCCGCGCTGCCGCTTACCTGAGTCAGGCTCAGGAGGCAAGTGCTCGCGCCATGGCGGCAGAGGAACTTGCGCGCGAGGCAAACCGCCTTAGGGCCGAACAGGAAGCCAGCGCTCACGCGATGGTTGCAGAGGAACTTGCGCGTGAGGCAACACGACTTCGAGCTGAACAGGAAGCTAGTGTTCACGCCATTAATAAGTTAGAAGAACTTACGCGCGAGGTAAACAGCCTTCGAGCCGAACAGGGAACAGTTCATGAGCGCCATGCATCAGAGATCCGCCAACTGATCGACGAGCATGCGCGGCAAACAGCGATAGCGCATGAGCGACTTACGTCTACCGCCTCGAGCGAGACCGAGGAACTGAAGCGCTATGCCGAAAATACCGAACAATCGCGTGCGGCAGCTGAAGCCCATGCACAGCACCTGCAGTGGCGTCTCAACGAGATGACCGTGCGCCTGATGGCGACCGAACAGCATATATCCGATGTGTTGGCAAGCTCGTCATGGCGAGTAACCCGCCCTATGCGCGTAGCGATGACGTTGCTGCGTCGGCCGTTAGGCAAGGCTGATGTTCAGCGCATGGTCGAGAAACGCAGCAAGGCACGCCCAGGCAATCTGGTCGTGCCGCTACTGCGCGTTGTGACAGGCACCCCTGCGACACGTGCATTCGCTTTGCGCACGCTGGCCCATTTCCCGCGACTTGAACGACGGCTGCGCGCACTTGCGCAACCGATTCCCGAGGCCGTAGCGCCGGCACCGACACTGCCGGCCTCGGCCGAAGCTCTGTTGCAGCCGGGACAGTCGGCAGTAACGCCCCCACCAAATATCTCGCGCTCGGCACAGAATATCCTGGCCCAGTTGCAGCGCCGCATCGATGCCGGCGACCATACGGAAACCTGACCGATGCGCCTCGTACTAGACCTTCAGGCCTGCCAGGCCAGTAATCGCTCGCGCGGCATCGGCCGCTATGCCATGTCGCTGGCCATTCACATCGCACGGCTGGCCAGCGGTCCCGGCCGTAGCCATGATGTGCGTATTGTTCTCAACAGCCGGTTTCCCGACAGTGTTGAAGCGATACGACATGCCTTCGACGGTCTTGTGCCACGCGAACACATCCGTGTATTTGACGTGCCGTCCAACGTCGCAGGGGCGGATCCGGCAAATGACTGGCGCATGCAGGCCTCCGAGCGCATGCGTGAACACTATCTCGCCGATCTGCAGCCTGATGTCGTTCACGTAGCCAGTCTGTTCGAAGGGTGGGGAGACGATGCCGTCAGCTCGATTGGCAACGGACCGGCTGGTGCAGGCGTGAGTGCCGTGACGCTTTACGACCTGATTCCACTGATACGGGCGCAAAACTATCTGTCCAACGATCGCATGCGTGACTGGTATTACCGCAAGTTGCAGTCGCTCAAGAGTGCCGACTTGCTCCTTGCGATTTCCGGCTACAGTCGCGATGAGGCGATCGGTGCCTTGCACATGCCTGCTGAGCGCGTGATTAATATTTCTTCTGCAATCGACTCGACGTTCGGGCCGCGCACACTGACTGCTGACGACGCAGGCGCCATGCGCCAGCGCTACGGCCTGACGCGCCCATTCCTGATGTATACAGGTGGTATCGATTTTCGTAAGAATATCGAAGGCCTCATCGAAGCCTTCGCCAGACTGCCTGGGCCGGTGCGCAAAGCGCATCAATTGGCCGTCGTGTGCAATGTCGGCGATGCTGACCGCCAACGCCTCACGGCGCTCGCAGCGCGCTGCGGCCTGCGCGGCGATACACTGGTATTGACTGGCTACGTACCGGACGAGGATCTGGTATCACTCTACAATCTCGCAACCGCATTCGTATTTCCATCGCTACACGAAGGCTTCGGCCTGCCGGCGCTTGAGGCGATGGCATGCGGCACCCCGGTAATCGGTTCGGATGCGAGCAGTATTCCTGAAGTCATCGGGCGTGCCGATGCGCTCTTTGATCCGACAGACACGGCTGCCATGAGTGCGAAAATCGAACAGGTGCTGGTCGATGACGCCATGCGCGCCAGCTTGCGTAGCCATGGCCTGGCCCAGGCACGGCAATTTTCGTGGGATGCCAGCGCCGAGCGCGCGCTCACCGGATTCGAGCAGTTGCATGCCAGCCGCGCCGTACATGTGCCATTGGTGCCGGGGGCACACCTGGCTGGCACACCGGCACGTCCGCGCCTGGCTTTCTTGTCGCCACTGCCGCCTGACAAATCGGGTATCGCCGACTACAGTGCCGATCTGATTGCCGAACTGATCAGCGATTACGATATCGATGTCATTGTCCAGTCAACGGTGATCGACCCATGGGTCCAGGCCAATTGCCGAATCCGGTCAATCGACTGGTTTGAACGACATGGCGATAGTTTTGACCGGATCATTTACCATTTCGGCAATTCCGCTTTCCATGAACACATGTTCGGGCTCTTGGCACGGTTCCCGGGTGTCGTTGTCCTGCACGACTTTTTCCTCAGCGGGATCATCAACCATCTCGACTATATCGGACTGGCACGAAACGCCCTCGTGCACGCGTTGTACGACTCCCATGGCTACGCCGCCCTGATTGCCGACCAGCGCACGGGCCGGATGGCGTCGATCTGGGGTTATCCATCGAACCACCAGGTTTTGAACGACGCCGCAGGCGTGATCGTGCACTCGCGCTTTGCGCAGGAGCTGGCGCAGTCGTGGTACGGTCCCGAGGCAGGCAAGGACTGGGTGATCATGCCTTTCCCGCGCGCGCTCGGTCAGCCCGACCGCCAGGGCGCGCGCAAGCGCCTGGGACTCGACGATGATGTATTCGTCACCTGCACTTTCGGCCTGCTCGGCCCCACCAAGCTCAACGACAGATTGCTCGATGCATGGCTGCAGTCGCCCATGGCGGACGATCCGCGGTGCCGACTGGTTTTCGTGGGCCAGAACGATCCGGGACCCTACGGTCAGGCATTCAGCCAATCCATCGAAAAGAGTGGCCGTGCGAAGCAGATCACGATCACTGGCTTCGCTTCACGCGAAGTCTATCTCGACTATCTTTCCGCTGCGGACTCGGCGGTTCAGTTGCGCGGCAAGTCGCGTGGAGAAACATCGGCTGCGATCATGGATTGCCTCGCGTTCGGCGTCCCGACCGTCATCAATGCCAATGGGTCTGCCGCAGAATTGCCTGACACTGCGCTGCTGAAAATCGACGATGAATTCACTCAGTCGATGCTATGCGATGCGCTCAGTCTGCTTTACAAGGAACCGGGCCGCGCGCGCGAGTATTCAGGGCAGGCCCGAACCTACCTCGCCAGCCAGCACGATCCTTACCGCGTCGGCCGCAAGTACCGAGATGCAATCGAGCAGTTTTGTATGAGCAGCCCGGCAGCCAATCGCCGCAGACTACTGCAAGGCATTGCCCAAATCGACACACGCGTTGCGCCGGCGATCGAAGATTGGACGGGCATTGCACGCAGCGTCGCGCTCAACCTGGCGCCGCCATTCGGGCCGCGTCAGCTATTGGTCGACGTATCGGAACTTGTCCAGCGCGATTCCAAATCGGGCATTCAGCGTGTTGTGCGCAATGTCCTCGAAGCCTTGCTCAACGAACCGCCAGCAGGCTATCGGGTCGAGCCGGTGTATGAATCCGGAGGGCAGTACTGGT
Organism: Massilia aurea; assembly: GCF_024753205.1. Lineage (GTDB taxonomy): Bacteria > Pseudomonadota > Gammaproteobacteria > Burkholderiales > Burkholderiaceae_D > Telluria > Telluria aurea. Next base: position 605,727 of record NZ_JANUGZ010000002.1, read on the forward strand.
ATGCCCGCCGCTTCGCGTGCGAGATCCTTGGTCTTACCGATATTCCCTTGCAGGACAGCTTGCTGGAAACGTTCCAGGGCGATCGTTATCTGGGGCTTGACCTGTTGCCGCATATCGTTCCGCAAAATGCTGCGCTCTACACCGGGTTGAAAAACCGTGGGGTCGAAGTGTTCTTTGTCGTCTACGATTTACTGCCAATTTTGCGCCCCGACTTTTTCTTTGCGCAAGCTGATGAGATATTCGGGCAATGGCTCAAGACAGTCACATCCGTGGCCGACGGGGTAATCTGCATTTCGCGTGCGGTGGCCGATGAGCTGTGCGGCTGGGTTGAAAAAAATGCGCCTGCCCGCCACGCGTCTCTCAAGGTCGATTATTTCCATCTTGGCGCAGATATTCGTCCGCTTGCCAGCACCGCAGCCGACAGTGATGCCGATACCGTGCCAGCCGCAATGAGCAATGCAGCCAGCATTCTGATGGTCGGCACGCTCGAACCGCGCAAGGGCCATGCACAAGCCCTCGATGCCTTCGAAATTCTTTGGCAACAGGGCAGTTCTGCCAATCTTGTTATCGTCGGGAAAGCCGGCTGGATGGTCGATTCGCTGATCGAGCGCTTGCGTTCGCATCCTGAGAATGGACGACGGCTGTTCTGGCTCGAAAGTGCAAGCGATGCCGCTCTGGTCAAAATATATGCAGCTGCGTCAGCCCTGTTGGCAGCCTCGGAAGGGGAAGGTTTCGGCCTGCCATTGATCGAGGCGGCACAGTACGGCATACCAATCATCGCGCGCGACCTGCCAGTGTTCCTGGAAGTGGCTGGAGACCATGCCTTCTATTTCAATGGCAGCACACCGCAAGCACTCGCCTTGCGGTTGAACGAGTGGTTTGAACTGCATACCAATGGCGGAGCGCCATCCTCGGCAAGCATGCCTTGGCTGACCTGGCGCGCTAGCGCAAAGCAACTTATTGACGTCATATCGCTCGCTGACTGGTATCGCTCAGTTTGAAATTGACCCGTAACAGAATTATCCGGCAGCCTATCTAACCATTTCCAAATGATGACCAGCAAACAAAACCTTGTGTTAAGTACAAACGAAATGGGCCGGAAAAATCGTATTTTTATCTGTTTCACAGTAATGTTGCTGGTCATTGGCTGGTTATACCGACTGCAGATCTTAAACGGCTTCACGATTCTGGCTGGCGACCGGTATGACGGAGTTATCTCCACCACGATTCTTGAGCATTGGTATAACGTTTTTCGTGGCCAGTCAAATTGGGCTGAAGTTGGCTACTTTCATCCATATACCCGTGTAATCGCGCAAACCGACGCTTACTTCATACTCGGGGTGTTGTATACGCCGTTTCGTCTTCTGGGGTTTGACCAGTTTATCTCGGCCGAACTTGTTAACATGATCATGAAAGCAATAGGCTTTATCGCGGCCTATGTCATGTGCCGGCGGGTCTTCGCTTTTTCTTTTTATGGAGCTCTTCTCGCGGCAGCTCTGTTCACGCTGTCGAACGGGATGACTGTACATAGTTCGCGTTCCCAGCTAAGCACTGTCGCCCTCGCTCCGGTAATGGTAATTCTGTTCTGGCATGCCTATCATGCGATGATTTCAGATCAGGTACGCAGGCTGCGAAAATACGGAATTCTCAGTGCATTACTATTCGGCGCCTGGTGCCTGACCTGTTTCTATGCAGCGTGGTTCTTCTCTTTCTTCATGCTCGTGCTCCTGATCGTAGCAGCGGTTCGAGGTGGGCGCTCAGGATTGATTATCGCCTGGGGACATATATCCAGGCATTATCTTTCCCTAGTCTTGATTCTCACAGTCACACTGCTGGCAATGGTGCCGTTCTTGTATGCATATTTACCAAAGGCACAGGAATCGGGCGTTCGAAATTATAGCGAAGCATTGATGTATGCAGTACCTTTAGAAAATGTTTTGCAAGTAGGGAATGAAAATCTTTATCTAGGCAAATTGTATAACGACGTACTCCTTGACATTCAGCCTGACTACAAGCCACAGCACGAGTATTACAACACAGGCTTTGCCATTGTCCTGTTTGGACTATTTCTTCTGGGCGCATTTCATATCTATCGTCACCGGCGCGAGAATCGAATGTTTCTGCTGGTCTGCATTATGTTTGCATCGCTGATTTCCTGGATGCTGACGCTGAAATGGCATGGCTATAGCCTTTGGTATCTACCGTTCCACTTCATTCCTGGCGGGCGAGCACTGCGCGTCGTAGCGGCTTACCATATCTTCGTTGCCCTGCCAATCATTGTGATTGCAGTGCGTTATTTGACGAGCCTCAAGCTTCCCCGGCTGGTCGTGATGATTATTGCTGCCGTCCTGATTGTCGAAGAATTCAATACGCCAGGCCTTGGCCTGGACCGCAAGGCCGAGCTCGCTCGCATTGATGTGCCAGTAAATCCACCTGCGGCATGCAAAGTCTTCTATACGTCTGCGTGGGACAACCAGAATACTCTTGCAGGTCCCGCCGACATTTACGCACACAATGTCAGTGCAATGCTCATCGCCCAGCAGCTTTCCATGCCAACGGTAAATGGCGTGGCCTCGTTCCAGCCGCCGGATTGGGACTTTGCCAAGCCTCAAAAACCCGATTACGATGCGCGCGTGGCCTCCTACGCGAGTAAACATCAACTTACGGGCCTTTGCAAATTCGACCTCGATGACAAAACGTGGAGTGTCGTTCCGCAAACTGCCATCCGACGCGCGCCGCGGGATATCAACTTTTTCAAGAAGAGCGAATGGACTGGCGGAATTTCGGAAATAAGTGGAATGTCCGGGGAAGAAGCTTGGGGCGCATGGTCAAATGATGACGTCGTGCAAATGGAATTTACCGAGCCGTTACCAAGCCGTTTTGAACTGCACATTTCAGCTCAGGCCTTTGCGCATAACATCGGCAAGCCGTTTCTGATTAGTTTCGGTAAAAAAGCAGCCAACGACATCATCGAATCTGCCGCTTCTGGACAATTGATTTTGAATGCCGACCCTGAGTCGCGCGTCATCACAATCGATAACCCCGGCAAGGAAAGCACTATTTCGATCAGGGTCCCCCAACCAGTATCACCAGCCGAGCTGGGCGCTACCGATACTCGACGCTTGGGGATTGGCATTCACGCGCTGACCATCGAACCGGTCAACGCAAAAATAACCACCACTAAATAATTTTTTGGTGTCTCGGCAAGCGGTTTTTCGGATGAAAACCGCTTCCGCGGCGCGTGAGCTTGGCATCCGGAGAAATCCGGATGATGGGTCACCACATCCAGACAGTGCCTCGGGCGGGATGTTATAGCGGTAAAGCCCTACTGCGAGAAGAGTTGGCTGGAATGGATCGAGTGCGGGCGTTCGCGCCTGCAGACCTGTCGACACGGGTCGCGATCGGCCAGTCGAAACAAGCGCCGGGATCGGACCTGCGCGGCGACGACATGCATGGGCTGATCAGGCCCTGTCAGATCCACGATCTGCCAGACCGGATCAGGGCAGCCCCGGGAAGCACAGCCTGATCCGATAACCCTCTTTTTACTTCGGCCCGCCACCCAGCAAAAACGCGAGCTTCTGCTTGCCCGGCTTGGCCGGTGCGTTGACCGGATCGGGATCCTTGCGCGGGCTGCTGGTTGGCTCATAAGGCTTCAAGAACCACGGATCGACGCGCTCGCGGCGCGAACCCGGGCCAGGCCCGGTGCGCGGCGTGCGTGGCGCGCCGCGACCGGCATCGAGATCACGGCGCGGACCGCGTTCTGCATCGCGCGGGGCTGCCGCATCACGGCTGCCGTCGCGCACGAATTCACGACTGGCGTCACGCGGTGGACGGCCCGCGTCACGGGCAGATTCGCGGCCCGCGTCACGGCCCGAGTCACGGCCAAATTCACGACCACCAGCCGCATCACGGCCACGGCTGGCCGGCGCGACGAAGCCGTCGAGCGTGCCGCGCGTGATCGTCTGCTTGATCAGCTTTTCGATGTCGAGCAACAGGCGCTCGTCTTTTTCGGAATACACCGACAGCGCATCGCCCGAGGCGCCGGCGCGGCCCGTGCGGCCGATCCGGTGCACATAGTCTTCGGCGTTGTACGGCAGGTCGTAGTTGATCACGGCCGGCAGGTCGGTGATGTCCAGGCCGCGGGCAGCGACGTCGGTCGCGACCAGCACTTCGACACCGCCATCCTTGAACGCGTCCAGGGCCGCCATGCGCTCCTGCTGCGTCTTGTCGCCGTGGATCGCCGAGGCCTTGATGCCGCGCTTTTCGAGGTGCGTCGACAGGCGCGAGGCGCCGATCTTGGTGTTCGAGAAGATGATCACCTGCTTGAGGTTGCGCGAGCGGATCAGGTGCTCGACGACATCGCTCTTCTGGCCTTCTTCGACCTTGTAGACGATCTGCGTGACCTTGTCGGCGGTGGCATTGCTGCGCGCGACTTCGATGGTCAGCGGATTGTTCAGGAAGGTGTTGGCCAGCTTCTTGATCTCGGGCGAGAACGTGGCCGAGAACATCAAGTTCTGGCGCTGCTTCGGCAGCAGGTTGATGATGCGCTGCAGGTCGGGCAAAAAGCCCATGTCGAGCATGCGGTCGGCTTCGTCCATCACCAGCATCTGCACCTGGCCAAGGCTGACGTTCTTTTGCTCGATGTGGTCCAGCAGGCGGCCCGGCGTGGCAATGACGATCTCGACACCGCCGCGCAGGATTTCGGTCTGCGGCTTCATGTCCATGCCGCCAAAGACGACGGTGGCGCGCAGCGGCGTGTGCTTGGCGTAGGCCTTGACGTTTTCGGCCACCTGCACCGCCAGTTCGCGGGTCGGCACGAGAATCAGCGCGCGCACCGGGTGGCGCGCCGGCGACATGCTCGGGTTGGCATGCTGCATCAGCAGCTGGATGATCGGCAGCGAGAAGCCGGCGGTCTTGCCGGTGCCGGTCTGGGCCGCGCCCATGACGTCACGGCCCTGCAGCACGACAGGAATGGCCTCGGCCTGGATCGGTGTCGGGTGCACATAGCCCTGGTCCGTCAGCGCGCGCAGGATTTCCGGCGCCAGGCCGAAATCGGCAAAGCGCACGACCGGAATGGCGTCGGCGGCGACCAGCACATCCACGTCTGGCGTGACAGCGACTTCGGTATTGTTCGGGGTATCAGACATAGTTTTTTCGGGAAATCATTCGTTCAGCTCTACGATCGGGCAGGTTGACCCATCGCGATCGGCAGTACGCAGCGAGGGGTGACAACGGAAACCGGACGCCGGCGCAAGGCGGCGGGACCGGAAGATTGGCCTGCAAGCGGGCCGGGGAAAGCGGACGTAGAGACACTTTTAGCGGGTGACAAGATACCTGAAATCGGCACCCCTGTATATGCCCGCCACTTTTTTAAGCAGTTTATCAGAAGAAACACCAGCAAGCGTGCAGCGCGCAGCGGTGCCATCCTCACCGGATCCAGCCGCGTTGCTGGGCAGCGCGTTCGGCGGCCGGGTCGAGCGCGTTGCCGGCGATGCGGGCCTCGATGGCGGCGCGCACGGCAGGGGGCGGGATCGTGCCGTCGAGCCAGGCGGCGCCGGCCGTGCCCTGGGACAGGACCGGAATCGTCCAGCGCCCACGGCGCAGGCAGGCCAGGCCGGCCGTGGTGTCGACCACGAAGCTGCGGCAATAGCCGCCATCCTTGGCCACGAACGTGATGCCGATGCGCACGCCGCTGTCGGACGGGCCCGGCGTGGCCAGTTGCTCGGCCAGGGCCGACACCAGGGCGCCGCGCGCGATCAGCACGCCATTGTCATGGTCGAGCACGGCCACGCCAGTGCCCTGCCCCAGGTGATGCCAGCCGACCGCGCCCAGTATGGCGCTGCCCAGCAATGCCGCAGCCAGCGTCACCCAGTGCAGGCCGACGACGCGGTTGGGCGCGGGGGCTTGCGGCATTGGCATCGGGCGCCCGGGGCGCAGACTGTTCAGGTGCACCACCTTGGCCCCGTGCGGCATGGCGCGCTGCGCGCCGGGACTGCCATCGTGGCCATTGGCCGAGACGCCGATGCTGCGCCCGTGCCCGCGACGTAGTTCAGCCCGGTGCTGGGCCACGCGCGCCGCCAGGACCGGATCGGCCCGTGCGGCCCGTTCGACCGCCGCACGCGCCGGCTCGGCAAGATCGCCGTTGATGTACGCAATGAGCAAGTCGTCCGAGAATGTCATGCTGGCTGGACCCCGATGAGCGGCTAGGAAGTGATCAACCCATGTTCGTCGAGGACATCGTGCAGCAGTTCGAGCCGGATCACGGGGTTATCAAGCATCAGCATATTGTGCTTTTGCTGGTTGGGCAATGGCAATAGCTCGCACCAGCGATTGGCGACCCAGCCACAGTCGTCCAGCCGGAACGGCGGCTGCACCGGCCAGCGATGCTGCGGGACTTCGTGCAGCGAATTGAGCACGCGGTCGAGCGCATCGGCGGCGCCCTGCAGCTCGGACGGAATGCGCACGATCTGGTCGTCTTCGGCCAGTTCGGCTTCGGCCACCCACAGGCCGTTGACACGCTGCTCGGCGGTGACGACATTGAAACGCGCCCCGCCCCGGCACAGCACCTGCAACAGACCCGGGGTTTCGGCGGTAGTTTCAGTAACCGAGGCGATGGTGCCGGCGGCCACGAAGCGCTCTTGCCCGGCGTCGGCTTTGCGCACCTCGTGCCCACTGGTGAGCAGGACGACGCCGAACGGCGTGCCGTCGACGATGCAGCGGCTGATCATGTCGAGGTAGCGTACCTCGAACACCTGCAGCGGCAGCACCCCGTCCGGAAACAGCACCGTACTGAGCGGGAACAGTGGCATGGAAATCGTCGACATGGGTTCATGATGACAGAATCGCCGCTAACGCGAGACACGATTGCCCTGGCCCAAGGCTGCTGCGGATTACCCTGCCTTGGAGCCCTCGCCGCAGCCCATCAGTCTTGCGGCGAACGCAGCGGCAGATAGCGCACCCACTGGCGCAGGCTGCCCAGGCGCCAGACCAGGCGCGCCCAGCCGGGCCCGGGTGCGGTCACCACGCGTACGCGCACCACCTTGCCCAGCACCGGCGGGCAGACGTACTCGAACACGCCTTCGTCACTGAATGGCAGGCGCACGTCGCGCCCGGGCGCGATCTTGAGCGGACCGAACACGATCGGCACCCGGTCGCTGTTGCGTAGAAGCAGCACATCCTGCATGCCCCGCGTCAGGCGGATTTCACCCGGGACGGCCATGCCACTCACCGTCACGCCGGGTGGAAACGCCAATAGTAACTGGTGACTGCCACCCTTGATCGGCGCCAGCATGCTCCACAGCACGGTCAAGCCAAGCGCTGCAGCCAGCACCGTCAATGGCAGATGGCGATACAAGAATTGCCTCATACCGCACCCTGATACTTACAAGAAAGAAGATTCCGGCTAGAATGTTTCATAAAATAAATTAACAAGCGATGAGCCCGGCTGGCGTGGTTCATTAACAAATTAGCAAAGTTGCGTGCGCCCCGTGAATGCGAGGGTGCGTATCCTGTGGTGACCCTACCGCTCCCATCTACTGCGCCACCACGGCTGCACTACACAAGGACATGCAGCACACCCCCACCCGCCCTCCTGCCTCACCGCCGCCGCCCGCCGCCGGCCACGCGCCATTGTTGATGGCGCTGCTGGTGTTCGTGCTGACGCTGCTGGTGACCTGGGCGGCCTGGTCGAGCGCGCAGCGCAGTGCCGAGGCACAGCTGCGCGAAGCCTTCGATTATCGCACCCGCGCGATGACCTACAACATCAGCCGGCGCATGCTCGTCTACGAGCAGGTGCTGCAAAGCGCGCGCGGCTTCCTGCGTGGCTCGGTCGATCTGCCGCGCGCCGTGTTCGGCGAGTATTACCAGAGCCTGGACCTGGTGCAGAATTTTCCCGGCATCGGTGCGCTGGGCATCGCCACCCGGCTGGCGCCGGGTGACGTGGCGGCGCACGAGGCGCAGGTACGCGCCGACGGCTTTCCCGATTACCGTGTCCAACCGGCGCCGGGCAACCCGGCGTCGGGCGTGCTGCTCGCGGCGGTCTCTCACATCGAGCCGTTCAATGCGCGCAACCTGCGCGCGTTCGGCTTCGACATGGCCAGCGAACCGGCGCGCCGCGCGGCCCTGCTGGCAGCGCGCGACAGTGGCCAGGCGACCCTGAGCGGCAAGGTGGTGCTGGTGCAGGAAGACGATGGCAGCGCCGAATCCGGGGTGCTGATGTACCTGCCCGTGTATCGCACGGGCCGCCTGACCGACGACGTCGCGCAGCGCCGCGCCGCCCTGACCGGCTGGATCTACGCGCCGTTTCGCATGAATGACCTGATGCGCCGCGTGGGCGGCGTCAGCGCGCCCGACCTCGATGTCACGATCCACGATGGCGACACCAGCTCGCCGGCCACGCTGCTGTACCAGTCGGCCGGCGTCGCCACGCACACGGCGCCGCGCCTGTCCACAACCACCCGGATGATGATCGCGGGCCGCGTCTGGACCGTGCGGATGGGTTCCGGCGCCACGCTGGAAGCCACGCTTGACACCGCCCGCCCGCGCATGATCGCCATTGCCGGCATCGTGCTAGGCGCCCTGGCCAGCCTGATCGTCTGGCTGCTGGCCAGCTCGCGCCGGCGCGCGCTGGAACTGGCGCACGCGATGACGCTCGAACTGCGCGAGTCGCACGACCGCATCGCCGCCGACGGCCGCCGCACCCGCGTGATCCTGGAAACCGCCTACGACGGCTTCGTTGCGCTCGACCGTCAGGGGCGCGTGACCGACTGGAACGCGCAGGCGTCGCAGATCTTCGGCATGGAAGCCGAAGACGCCATCGGCCGTCGGGCCGAGGAATTGCTGCCTGCCGAAGGCCATGCGGCCTTCCGCAACGCGTTCGACGCGTTTGCCAAAAGCGGCGTGGGGCCGCTGCCGGGCCAGCCGGCCGAAACCGAGGTGCTGCACACGAGCGGCCGGCGCGTGCCGGTCGAACTGGCGGTGGCGCTGTTGCCGCCGTCGGACGGCGCCGGCGCCACCGTGTTCGTGCGCGACATCACGTCGCGCCGCGCGGCCGAAGAGCGCGAACTGCAGCGCCAGGCGCGCCTGGTCGAAGCGCGCATGGCGCTGCACCGCGCGCAAAAGCTCGAAGCGGTCGGCAAGCTGACCGGCGGCGTGGCGCACGACTTCAACAATATCCTGCACATCATCAGCGCCAACGTGCAGCTGATGCTGCGCGCCGATGGTCCGCCCACGCGCAAGCGCCTGCACAACGTGCTCGATGCGGTCGAACGCGGCTCGAAGCTGGCCGGCCAGCTGCTCGCGTTCGCGCGGCGCCAGCCGCTGCACCCAAGCGTGGTCAACGTGGCCGAGCTGCTCGACCGCAGCGACAGCCTGCTGCAGCGCGCCGCCAGCGACGCCGTCACCCTTGAGCGCAGCAGTGCGCCCGACCTGTGGCCGACGCTGGTCGACCCGAACCAGCTCGAGCACGTGCTGCTCAACCTGATCATCAATGCACGCGACGCAATGGACGGCGGGGGCCACATCGCGCTGCGCCTGGAGAACGTGACGATCAGTACCGCAGCCGACCAGCTCGACGCCGAGCTGGCGCCGGGTGACTACGTGATGATCACGGTGGCCGACACGGGCCACGGCATGCCGCCCGAGGTGATGGAGCACGCGTTCGAACCGTTCTTCACGACCAAGCCGGAAGGCAAAGGCACGGGACTGGGACTCTCGATGGCGCACGGCTTCGTGCGCCAGAGCGGCGGGCAGATCCGGCTGGCCAGTAAGCCGGGCGCCGGCACCACCGTGACCATCTACCTGCCGCGCCATACAGCGCATGTGCTGCCGACGCAGGCTGCGCCGGACATGGGCGCGCTGCTGTGATGCCGGCCGGCGGCTGTCAGCCGACGCGGGTGCGGTAGCTGCCCGAGATCCGGTTGCGCCCGTGCGCCTTGGCATCGTACATCGCCAGGTCGGCGCAGTGCAGCAGCGCTTCGCCATCGTCGCCGCAATCGGGATACATGGCGTAACCAATGCTGCCGGAGATATGCAGTTCGCGCGGACCGTCGATGAACGGTTGCTCCAGGCAGGCCAGGATGGCGGCGGCCACGCGCTCGGTGTCCTGGGCCTGCGCGCAGCGCGGCAGCAGCACGGCGAATTCGTCGCCGCCCACCCGCGCCAGCGTGTCCGATTCACGCAACACCCCGCGCACCCGCTCGGCCACCATGCACAGCAGACGATCGCCCACCGCGTGGCCGTAGGTGTCGTTGACCGGCTTGAACTTGTCGAGATCAAAATAGATCAGGCCCACCTTGTGGCCGTCGCGCGCCGCGACCCGGATCGCCTGGCGCATGCGGTCGTCGAGCAGCACACGGTTGGGCAGCTTGGTTAGCGGGTCTTCATGCGCCATGCGCCGCATGCGCTCTTCTTCCTGCTTGCGCGCGTCGATGTTCGAGAACGTGCCGACCATGCGCAGCGGTTCATTGCGCTCGCCCCGCTCGGTGACGGTGCCACGTGCCTCGATCCAGCGCCAGCTGCCATCGCGCATGCGGATCCGGTGCACCATCGCGTAGTCGGGTGTGATACCGTCGATATGATCGCGCAAGGTCGTGCGCACGGCATCGATGTCGTCCGGGTGCACCAGCTCGGCCATGCCCTTGCTGCCGAACCAGGAGACGGTGGCGTGTTCGCTGTCGAGGATGCGCTGCGCACTGGGTGAGAGCAACGCCGTACCCCGCGTGACATCACAATCCCAGACGCCGTCGCCGGCAGCGTTCAGCGCCAGCTTCCAGCGCGCCTCGGCCGCCGCCAGCGCCCTGAGCGCGCGCCGGCGCCGGTCGGCAGCGCCGATCGCTGCCCACCCCAGCAGGCCCAGCACGAGCGAGACGACCACGCCCACATTGCGCATCATCGCGCTTTGCTGGTTGAAGCGCGCTTCGGCGTCGTGCACGGCCTGGCCGACCGTGACCACGAGGCCATAGTCCGGCATCTTGTACCAGGCAAAGATACGGTCGATACCATCGAGTATGCTGACCTTGCGGAACATACCGCTGTTGCCTTTGGCGCGAATATGCGGTGCCTGCGCCATATTGATGCCCATGTAGTGTTCGCCGTCAGGGCGCGAGCTGCGCGCGATGATGGTGCCGTCCAGGCGCATCAGGCTCACAGCGGCATCCGGACCCAGATCGATACTGTCGTAAAAACGCAGGAAATACGATGGCGGAACTGCGGCAGCAATCACGCCCGTCAGGCGCCCGCCCGCATCGCGGATCGGGCGCGTAAACTGGATCGACCACTGGCCGCTGACGCGATGCTTCTCGGGACGGCCGATATACAACCGGTCGCCGGCCTGCGTGCGGTGAATGGCGAACTCGGGCAACTCTCCCAGCGCCAGCCCCGGCGGCCCCGCACCATCATTCGTGTACAGCAGACGGCCAGCGGCATCGGTGACGGTGAAATGGATGGGTATGCGCAGATGTCGCGCGTGCTCGGCCACGCCCTGGGCGAAATCAGCCGGGTCGCGCTGCCACGTGCCGCGCAGCTGGACCAGCGACAAATCGATCAGCCCGACGGTGGCCTTGACCTCTTCCGAAAACGCGCGCGACAGGTTCTGGACATTGCTCTTGCCGCCGGTTTCGGCCAGCTCGGCAAAGCGCGCCTGTTCGACCGCGACCAGGCCCCAGACGACCAGCAGCATCAGCGCCAGGTACAGCAGCAGGTGACGTAGTACGCGGCGCTTGACGTAGCCGCCGAGCATGGCAACCAAACGATTGGACGAAGTGGGGTAAGGCATGGAAGGTGGCCGGATCGAGCCAGGCAACAGGCGGACAGCAACTGGAATGGATAGCCGGGCGTCACAACAATTCCGGATGCAGCCCAATGAACGCGCCCGTCGTTGGACTCACCATTATACTGATATGTATGTATAAAGTTGCCTTTAAGAATTTAAAGTTGCGTAATAATATCCGGTTCAACCACGTTTCATGGATGCGGGTTGCAAACAATGCATGCTGAATAGTCATTTCGACAAGTTTGATCCGACGGTGCTAGAGTAACGCCATGAAAGTTTTCTATAACGTCCTCGGCGTGCTGGCTGTACTGCTGGGCATCCTTGGCATCTTCCTGCCACTGCTGCCGACGACGCCCTTCCTGCTGCTGGCCTCGGCCTGCTTCGCGCGTGGCTCGGTGCGCCTGCACCGCTGGCTGATCGGGCACCGGGTGTTCGGCAAGTACATCGCCAATTTCGAGGCCGGCCACGGCATTCCGCTCAAGGGCAAGATCGTGGCGACGGTGATGCTGTGGGGCTCGATGGCATGGTCGTCGCGGCACTTCGACAGCATCGCGATCCTGATCATGATGGGCGTGATCGGCGCCTGCGTGAGCACGTATATGTGGTGGTATCTGCCGACCCTGAAGCTGCCGCCCGCCTCTGCCACACCCGCCGAACCCATCGTTTCCCGCACCGAGCTGCCGTAAATCGCTGTTTTTTTCAGCACCTCGTGATCTGCTGCACGTTTTTGTACTATCATTAGTTACATGAAACGCGACAGCAAACTCTCTTCTGTCCTCCACGTGCTGCTGCACCTGGCCCACAGCGACCGCCCGATGACGTCGGAGCAGATGGCCGGCATGCTCGGCACCAATCCAGTATTGGTGCGGCGCGTGCTGGCTGGCCTGCGCGAACGCGGCTACATCAGCTCCGAGCGCGGCCATGGCGGCGGCTGGACCGTGACGTGCGACCTGGCCAAGGTCACGCTGCGCGATGTCTACGATGCGGTCGGCGCGCCCACCGTGTTCGCGATGGGCAACCGCAACGAGCACAGCGAGTGCCTGGTCGAGCGCGTTGTGAATGCGTCGCTCGAAAGCGCGTTTGCCGACGCCGAGGCATTGCTGGTCGAACGCCTCGGCCAGGTGAGCCTGGCCGACCTGTCGCGCGACTTCAACGGACGTTACGACAATCACCTTCATACGAGGCCAAAGCATGAGCACGACTGAACCGACACCGGCATCACCATTACCCTACGACGCCATCATCATCGGCGGCAGCTACGCCGGCCTGTCGGCTGCGCTGCAACTGGCGCGCGCACGGCGGCGCATCCTGGTGGTCGACGCGGGCCAGCGCCGCAACCGCTACGCCGCCAATTCGCACGGATTTCTGACGCGCGACGGCCAGCCGGCCGCCGACATCGCCGCCGAGGGCCGCGCCAACGTCGCCGCCTATCCCAACGTGGACTGGCACGACGGCACAGCAACCTCGGCCCGCCAGGATGGCGATGGGTTCGTCGTCGAACTCGATGGCGCCGACACCGTGCGCGCTGCGCGCCTCGTGCTGGCCACCGGCGTGCGCGACGACCTGCCACCCATCGACGGCCTGGCCGAGCGCTGGGGCAAGAGCGTGTTCCACTGCCCGTACTGCCACGGCTACGAACTGAACGAAGGCCGCATCGGCGTGCTGGCCAGCGGCCCGCTCTCGGTGCACCAGGCGCAGATGCTGCCGCACTGGGGCCAGGTGACGTTGTTCACCAACGGCGTGTGCCCGCTCGACGACGCGCAACGGGCCGACCTGCAGGCCCGCGGCGTAGAGATCGATGAGACGCCCGTGCGCCGCCTGGTGAATGTCGCCACGGTCGTGCTGGAAGACGGGCGCCAGGAAATCATGACGGGCCTCTTCACCTACGGGCGCCTGCACATGGCCAGCCCGATCGCGGAGCAACTCGGTTGCGCATTCGAACAGGGGCCGCTGGGGCCATTCATTCGCACGGACGACAGCCGGCAGACCACGGTGCCCGCCGTGTTCGCCGCTGGCGACGCCATGCGCGCCGCCAGCACGGTGGCGCTCTCGGTGGCCGATGGCGCCATGGCGGGCGTCGGCGCGCATCGCTCGCTGCTGTTTGGCGTGACGCCGTTTGCGGCGCCGATGATCCCTGCCGCGGCATCGTCGGCGCCCGTGGGCGCACGCGAATGAGCTTCTGACCGTTGGCGTTGGCGTGACGGATAATGGCCACGTCACTTCACGGGAACCGCATATGGAAATCATTGTTCTGGGGACGTCGGCCGGCACGCCGACCCGGCAACGCAATATGTCCGGCCTGGCGCTGCGCCTGCGCGGCGCAAAACAATGGGTGCTGGTCGATTGCGCCGAAGGCACGCAGCACCGCATCCTGCGCACGCCCCTGTCCGTCATGAGCCTGCGCGCCGTGTTCATCACCCACCTGCACGGCGACCATTGCTACGGCCTGCCGGGGCTGCTCGCCAGCGCCGCCATGGCGGGCCGCAGCGACGCCTTGACGGTCGTCGGCCCGCCGCCGCTGCGCGGCATGATCGAGGCCATCATGGTGGCGAGCCAGCTGAGTCTACCCTTCCCGCTCGTCTGGCTGACGCCAAGCGATCTGGCTGGCGACTTGGCTGGCGACCCGGCCGGCGCACCGCTCATGCCCGAACTGGCGGTGGATGCAACGGCGTTGTCACACGGTCTTCCGTGCTGGGCCTATGGATTCACGGAGGCGGCCATGGCGCGTCACCTGGACACGGAGAAATTGCGGGCGGATGCCGTGCCCGCGTCGCCGTTGTGGGGCGATCTGCAAAAAGGGCGCGACGTGACGCTGGCCGACGGGCGCGTCATCAAGGCGACGGACTACCTGCTGCCGCCACGCCGCGCGCGACGTATCGTCGTCGCCGGCGACAACGATCGGCCAGAGCTGCTGGCCACCGCAGCGCATGGCGCGGACGTGCTGGTGCACGAGGCGACCTATACCGAAGACGTGCTGCAAAAGATCGGGCCAGGGCCGCAACACACTTCAGCAATGCGGGTAGCGCGCTTTGCTGAAGAAGCAGGCGTGCGCAACCTGGTGCTGACGCATTTCAGTCCGCGCTACCAGGACCGTGGCGCGCTGCCGATGGCGCTGCTGGAGGATGAGGCGCGCGCGCAGTACAACGGCAATCTGATCCTGGCGCGCGACCTGGATCATTATGTGCTGGACCGCAGCGGCGCCCTGGCGCGCATGGAGCAAACGCCCGCCAGCGCCAGGGCGGTGCCGTCAACGTCCGACAGACAACCGCGTTGAACTGACACCGTATTACGCTGTTTCGCCAAATTCGGTTCTGGCGGCCTGCACCCGTTTCATGGCGGTATCCGGATCGATGCCCGCCATGATCAGGTTGACGATTTCCTGCTTGTCCTCCTGCCCGATCCACGCGCACTCCTTGCGGTGCGAGCAGAAATAGGCGTACCACGACACGTCGGCGGGCCGCTCCTTGCGCGGCTTCAGGCGTGCCGACACGGCGGCGCGTGCGGTCGCAGCATAGTTGGCAAGCTGCGCGTCGATGGCAGACCAGTCGAACGCGGCGACGGCGCGCAGGTCAGCATCCCAGTCGCCCCCATACTGCGCCGGCGGCCGCATGGTTGTCGGCCCGACGGCAAGGGCTGCGAGGTTGGGCAAACCATGGGCCGCGCAGAATGCTTCGACGAACCGGAGTTTGGCACCGATACCAACCTGCACTGCGCGGTCGAGGATCAGGTCTTTGGGATACAGAAGACGGGCCAGCCTGAGCAAGTCCTTATAGACGATGGGCACGCCCTGGGCAGCGCCCGCGTGGTGCCGCAGAGCGTCGACCAGGCGCACGCCGACGTCGATATCATTGTGCGTACGCTGTGTATCTGCGGCGGTATGGATGACCATGCGAATCTTGTCAGAGGAATCTGGCCGTGGGCCCAATCCGTCATTATGCATGGCTTTGCATGCCCGATGAATAGCGCTCGACCAGATTCCCGGTGGCGCGGCCTGCGCCTTCCTGCAAGCAACTATGCCATATGAATGTTTCGCAGAACGCTGTACTCCGGTGATTTCGCCCTACAATGGGGCGGATAACGTTCTGACAAACAGTACTCACACCGATGGAGGCTGCAGGCGTCTTGCCTGGGAGGCTGACCATGATGTATGAGTTTCTGTCCAACAATGCGGACGATCTGATTCAGCGGTGTATCGACAAGGTGAACAAGCGCCCTCAACGGAACGCATCCAGAGAGCAACTGCGTACTGGCATACCCATGTTTTTGGAGCAGCTAACGAAAACGCTGTACGCCGAAGAGAACATTGACACGGCCGCTGCAATCGCCATTTCCGGCGCCTCCGGGGGCGAGCGAAAGGACGCATCGGAAATGGGTGCGACAGCTGCCGCGCATGGCGCCGCGTTGCTTGCGCTGGATTACACAGTGGACCAGGTGGTCCACGATTATGGCGACCTGTGCCAGGCGATCACGGATTTGGCCGTCGAGCGCGATGCACCGTTCCCAGTGGATGAATTTCGTATCCTCAACCGCTGCCTGGACAATGCCATCGCCAGTGCGGTCACTGAATTTTCTTTCCAGCGTGACTGCGCCATCTCTGATCGCTACGCCTCGGAAACCAACGAGCGCCTTGGTTACCTGATGCACGAGCTGCGTAATTCGTTGAGCGTAGCCACCATGGCGGTCGCCGCGATGGAAGTTGGCCAGCTATCCATTTCGGGCGCCACCGGCGCCTTGCTCAAACGCGGGCACGCAGCGATGCAGCGCCTGATCAACCTGTCACTGGAAGATGTGCGGGCCGAGGGCGCAGCAGCGGGGCAGAAAGGCATTTTCTCGCTCGCCGATTTCATTCACGAAGCACGTGATTCGGCGCAGCTTGAAGCTGACAAGCGTGGCTCGGCGCTCGTTGTTGCTGAGGTCGACAAGCTGCTGGCCATTCAGGGCGACCGGGATCTGTTACTCGCCGCACTGGCCAATCTGCTCAATAACGCGCTGAAGTTTACACGCGCGCATACCGCCGTCTCACTGACAGCGTATGCGCAAGGGCAACGTGTTCTGATCGTTGTGAGGGACCACTGTGGTGGTTTGCCAGCGGGGAATGCAGAAAAAATGTTTTCACCGTTCACGCAACGTGGTGATGATCGCTCGGGGCTGGGGCTGGGACTGTCAATTGCGCGCCAGAGCATCTCGCGCAATGGTGGCCAGCTGTCGGTGGAGGATTTTCCGGGTGTGGGGTGTGCTTTTACGATGAATTTGCCGCGGCATCTGGCGCTGGATGGGATTCCGCCTGCTGAACAGGCGCATTGAGTGGCGACGTGGGGTGGTAATCCCCCACGACATCTGCATGCCTGGAAGTAGGACTCTCTGCTTTAACACAGCCAGCACTGCGGCCCCGCGAGCGAGCATCGGAAGATAGTTTTCCTTAGTCGTTAACGCTTTGCGGCATCTTGCTTCTGCGGCCCATTCCCTTTCAAATCAAATTTTTACGTCATCAGAGCAACTGGTAGCAACCAGGCGTAAAGACCCGCTTGGGTATAAACGCGGTTGGTGAACAATTCAGGGCGTGCGGCCTGCCATTATTTAAATACGTAAATCGGAATCAAGCTGCTGTTGATCTCGGTATAGCCGCTGATGAGCCTGTCTTGACCGTGTCGAAACGAATGTCGTTGCCGGCCGTGATCACAGCGCTACCCGCGCTGAGCTTGCCCGCAAGGTCGGTCAGGTCGCGCCCGGCGTCGATGCTCAGGGCGCCCGTGGTGACGATGCTGGCGGTGTTCGACAAGGCTGTGGTACTGCCGCTGTTGTGCTGCGTTGCCCAGCTGTCCTTGGCCACCAGCGACTCGTTCCTGATGTCGCGCCCGGCCTGCAGGGCGACGCTGCCGCCGGCAATCGCGCCGCCGCGGTTGACGATGTCCTCTCCCACCACCAGCACCGTGCGGCCATTGCCGCCGTCGATCACGCCGCCGATGTTGGCGATGCTGTCGGTGACGTTGATCGTCATGCCGTTGCCGTGACCGGCGCCCGCCCGGCGTGAGCGCTGCCTTGCTGGCGTGCGCCACGTACACCTTCGGCACCAGCACCGTTTCGATGCGGCCATCCGGCAGTTGCACGGTTTCGCTCACCAGCCAGACAATGTCGCTCGTCAGGCGCGCGACCTGCTCGGCGCTCAAAGCAACCCCGGGGCGCAGGCCGAATTCATGCGCGGCGCTCACGCCGCTCGTGAGCAGGTTCTTGTAGATGGTGTCGTCACTCGAGCCCTTGTTCGATGCGCTGCCGGTCAGCCCGGCCAGTTGCTCGCGCACCAGGCGCTGCTCGTAGAAACCGTCGCCCAGGCGTTTTTGGGTCAGGGCCGGGTCGCGGGCGAGCTGGTCGAGCAGGAAGTCGCTGCTGGTCCATTGATCCTGTTTGGCGAATTGCGGGCGCGTTTGGAACAGGTAGTCGCTTGACGAGTTCTGGTTCTGCAGGAACAGGCCGCCGGGAGCGACTTTTCTTGTTTCGCCGATAGCACAGTCCATGGACGAAGGCGGCGTTCTTCAATAAGTTAGCCAAATTGCCATACCACAGAAACTCAACGAAGTAGACCAGCGATTTTCGGGCGCCAAACATTGGCTCATTGCGTATGATCCAACGAGTTCAGACAAATATGATCTTGCAACTCTCTGAATTTAACCTCTATTGATTTTGATAATCAAAATTCGCTTCAAATTTTTTCCCTCCTACATCAATAAAAAAATTGAATGCGCACCATTTGCCCTGCTCCTTTTTTATCATAAATTCACGAAGCTCCAAACAAAGATCGCCGATTTTTGATGGCACCCCAACTACGCCTATATCGAACCAATTTTCATATCCTTGTGTATCTATGTAGTCGAAATAGAATCTTTCCACCCCCCCGCCGGAATTTGCCTCCACCTCCATAACGAATTTTAATTTAATAATGGCCGAATCTCTTGGGGCATGGGCGTATAGTATCGCCGCTAACTCATTATATATCTGAATGTCATTTTTCATCATACTCCTCCCGGAGAGTTCTTTAGTCGGAGAGTAACCGTTCTGCCGCCGTCAATTCGGTATCTTACCTCAAAATTGCTCGGTCTTTCCGACAAGCCGTCGTACACCGGGCTGATTTCAACTTGAACGTTCTTATTTTCCTTAAGCGCGGTTACCCATTCATTCTCGATCTTCTTCCACTCACCTTT
This sequence comes from Massilia aurea, assembly GCF_024753205.1. Taxonomy (GTDB): domain Bacteria; phylum Pseudomonadota; class Gammaproteobacteria; order Burkholderiales; family Burkholderiaceae_D; genus Telluria; species Telluria aurea. The sequence continues at coordinate 624,693 of NZ_JANUGZ010000002.1, forward strand.
ATTTAGATTTCCGTTCATTGGTACGATATTCAACTTCTCACCAGGGCCAGAAAATATTGACGCAATCAAATGTCCACCTTCGTCGTCTACTGACCCGCACTTTCCGGCCAAACATTGTTGATACTTGTTCCTATCAAAAGTCTCCAAATTCAAGTTACCTTTGACGTTACCCACCCTACCAGAAGCATCAGTTTTATAAAAATATCTATCATCAACATTATGTAGCGTGTCCGGCTTAGGATTATTTAACTCCTTTGTCCACTTCCACTTCTCCCCGGATGCCAAGCTGACTACATTGTTTGCAGCATCTTGGCTTGGCTTAGCAAGTGAAGTTGCACTCGCAATTTTTACTGCGTCCTGAGCCCTCACTCCTTGCTTGATCAAATCTCCAGTTTTAGCAATGACCTTTCCAGCCCCTGGAACCAGATCAAGCACATTTGTAGGAAACAACACTTCATTTGCAGCGTATAAAATCGCAAGAGCAGCAATCTGAGGCTCAGTCAGATTCCCTTTGCCTGCTGCATCATTCAAAAACCTCTTGATTAAATCTTGTTTTTCTAAGAGTGTTTTTACCTCTAGTTTTTCGAGCAGATTTCCAACGCTCTCTAAACTTTTCTCTCCATTTTTCGATACAAAATCTTTTGCTTTCTTCAGCGCGTCATCAACCGCCTTGCGCACATTCGAGTTGTTTTCCAGTTCGATCAGCGCCGCAGTGTTTGCTACATCAGCTTGCGCGCCGGCCGCTACTGCCGCCCCAACGATCAGTGTCTGAACCAGTGCCGCGCGCGTCTCTTTTTGTTCGTTACTCAGGGCATCATTGTCCTGCGCTGAAAGAAGCGAGCTGATCAAAGTGGCACCCGCCGCTGCTACGGCAGCGGTTCCACAGTTCGCCCCCGCAGCACCGGCACCGGCGCAGGACGACACTGCATGTAACGCCGCGTGCGCAGGCGTTCCCTCAGCGATGCCGTAGTCTTCGGCCAATTGCTTGATGCCGCCTGCAGCATTGCCCTGTGCCCAGTTCACCAAACCACGTTGTATAAATTCACCCGTGGCGCCGCTGATATTTCCGGACGCTGCGGCTGTCAGCGCAGTCACAACCTGGCGGTACGTGCCGCCCGCCCCCCACTGCTCGTCAATTGTATTGGCTTCAACACGTGCAGTAACGGCTGCGCCCCGAAGTGCATCTGCCTCAGCGAGTTTAGCCGATCTTTCCAGTCCTTCCGGCAGCGCGTTCGCCTCCGCAATCAGCCGATCGGCGCTCCCGTCCGCTTTTTCGGCATCACGTCGCGCCTGGTCCGTCGCGCGTGCCTTGTCCGCCAGGAAGGTCGATACCTGCCCGGAAAGTGCGCCTACGACTTCGAAGCCGGCCTGGATCGACGCCTGGTCAAATTTGTTCTCGATCTTGCCGCTCGTATCGCGCTCGTTCGACACATCGCGGTTCAGCTCGGCCAGTACCTGCCCTGCACTCATCCCGGTCAGCGCCTGTTGTTGCTGACCGTTGGTGATGCTGACAAGGCCCGCACTGATACCGCTGTGCGTCATACTCGACGCGCTGCCCCCCGCCCCCATTGCGATCGGCGCGTTCATGCCGGTCCCGCCGGTCTGCATCATCTTCCAGCTATTGCCCGCCACGCCGGCGGTATTCGGCGCTGCATCTCGGCTGTCGCCCTTGCTGCCCACGCCGCCGCTCAGGCCAACGCTGTGCCCTTTGTAGTCGGCATGATTGGCGACGTCACTGGCAGTCAGCGTGCCTGTCGAAAGGCTGTTCTTGCCGTTGGCAATTGCCTCTTGCGAACTGCTGACGACGCCACCCTTCAGGTCCGTATTTCCGTCGACAATCACCTGGAACCCACCGGCGCCGGCCCGGATGCCGCTTTGTTCCTGCACACTGGCGTAATCACTTTTGAGCTTGCTGTCGCTGAAGCTTCCGCTCACGCTCACACCCGTACCGACGGTACCGCTCGCGCTCAGGCTCTGGTTCTTGCTGTCGAAGGTAGCTGTGTCTTGCAGGCTCTCCATATTGAGGTCGCCGCCGACTTTCGCCACGACTTGCTTGCCGGTTGCAACAGCGCCTCTGATGTTCGTATCGCCGCCACTGTCGATGACAAGCCCGTTGCCGGCCGTAACGTGGGTGTTGAGCTGCGTCGTTCCCTTGCCATCTTCCTTGCCTTTACCCACGCTCACGCTTGCAGTAAAGCCAATCGATGTTCCGCTGGTGCCGAACGACGCGCCAACACCGGCGGCCGCGCTCATGCTGCTGCTGTCGGTATGCTGGCTCTCCGTGTCCTGCGCCGCGATCAGGTTGACTTCGTTATCCGCTTTGAGCTTGACATTGCCACCGGCGGTCACGTCGCTGCCGACGATATTGATGTTGCTGGCCTCGCCACCGCCAGTGGCGACGATCTTGATATCGTTACCGGCCTTGAGTGTGCTGCCAGCATTGCCCGAACCACCACTGGTTTTGCTCGTGTGCGATTCCGAATGTCCCACTGTCAGGCTGACGCTGACGTTCAGACCGTTCTGCGCGATGTCATTGGCAGTGTTCTTCGCTGCCAGAGCAGCGGTTGCCGCCGCAAGTGCCTGGACCCGGCCATCCTTGGACTGCGATGCCGCGTCCTTCATCGCGTGCATGGTCTGCAATGCGCCAACCACCGAGCCGCCCACGGCCAGCGTCAAGCCGTCCTGCACCGTACTCTGCTCGAACTTGTCGCGCACATTGTCGCGGCCCGAATCCACCGTGACACTCTTGCCTTCGAGTGTCATGTCGCGTCCCGCATGCAGATCGCTGCCGCTGACCTTGATTGCATCCCCGGCAGTGATATTCAGGTTGCCGCCGAGCGAACCAACCATGCTGCGCGACTGGCCGCTCTGGGTCGTGGCGTCGCGCGCCTGGTCGGTCGTGGTCGTGCGTTCGCCATAGCTGATGCCAAAACCGCCACCACTGAGGAAGCCGCTTTCCTTGACTTCCTTGTGGTGCCTTTCGGTCAAGGTGCTCGTGGCCGCAATGATGTTGACCGAGCCTCGTGCGGACAGGTCGACATCACCCTCGCTTGCGATCGCGCTGCCGCGCACATTGATGTCCTTGCCTGCGATGATATCGATCGTCTTTCCGGACAGGCTGCTCGCGATTGCCTAGCTGCCCGCCACATAGTCGGCCAGCTGGGTGGTTGTGCCCCGCAGCAGGCTGCTGGAAGAGAGCGTGCTCGCTGTGTCGGACAGGTGTCGCTCCAGTTCGATCGCTTTATTCGGCTGGACACCCGACTACACTTCCGGTGTTACAAAACGACCTATAAATAGCGTCAACTCGGTCTGCGCCGTATTTGCTCAACAAAGCTCACCGCTGCACGGGTCCATTTGTGCAATAAAACCTTCACCACTTTCAACATAAAATCAATAATTATCTTCTTTTCAAAGAGACGCTGCCAAATACGATCTATCTCATCAAATTTTATTGTCTTAAAAAGCGATCTGAATTCCTGCATGTTGAATTTTCTTTTGCCTTCGGAAGTGAACATATCCCCTTCCATCCATCCTCACGTACGAAACCCTCGCGGAACATGCACTCCTCAGCAGATGCCATTTCTTCAACACTTGCATATACACCATTGAAACCGGCGGCACTTGGGAAGCCACATTTAAACATTCCTTCCTTTACTTGATTTTCTGACAGTTTACCTTTAGTCCACATTGCGAACTCAACAGGCGTAGGCTGAAAAGGTTTAGCACATCCTACTATTATTGCCAAAGAAAAAAATATTCCATATATGGTTTTAGTCATGCCTACCTCCATAAATATTGATTGGTCATCATTGGGGGGCACATCGTTAGGGGTCGCACATCGTTGGGAGTGAGGTCTGACATTTGGACACATCCTCAGCTTTTTACTATCAAAGTCACGCGTCCTGATTCAGACTTGGTATCCTGACCTGATTTTAATTTTAGATAAGGGCAATTTCAAAAGGCAAATTTTCTTGGAGATACAACCGAAATAACGAATGAGTTGGATTACACAAGAATTCGTGTCCAAATTTCAGACCTGACACCGAGTGCTACTGGCAATGTGAATATATAACCCAAACGAAGAACGGGCTGCTTGGCTCTCAGAAATATTTCCAAGAACTCGTTCACGAATGGCCGCTTGCTCCGCAACGTTATTTGCCCTAATCGGTGGCGCTCAAATACCTTCCTCAGTAGCTCCGATGAAGATTAATTACTGTGCCATCATCAAGATTTAGGTGACCGGTCTCTTCTTTCCACACTGCATCAATTTGAAACCCTAAAGTAGCCTCTATATCTCTATTATTCTCCAGAACTTCGCCAAATTGCGCATTTTTCCCCAAAGTGGGTGCTGCAATCGTCTGTTGATGTGTGCCGTCGTACGAATACAAGAGAAGATTCGCTGAACCAAATTCGTCAAAATCTCCGACTACCGCAATCAGTTCACGGCTCTGAAGGTGAGAAACCGCAACTGGAGGTAATTTCATTGTGACACTTGCCAAAATCCCGTCACAAATCCAAGAAACAGTGGGATTTCGATCCCAAATGGACCAATTAATTTTCAAAGTATGTGGGCCAGTCGACATAATATTTTCCATTATTTTCTTAGCGGCACTGGTGTGCCAATAGGTTTCAAATACTGCATTCTTTGATTCCAGGGTAATTGGAGATCAAGTTGCCAAGTCGTTTTACTGCCTCCGAGAAGACGGCCAGTGACTTGGTCAATTTGAGGGCCAATCGGTCCTTCGAGCGCCTTAAACGGTTGAACAACCTCGTAGCGCTGGAGGAAGGATATGTCACTCTTGAATTGCTCTGTTATCGCAAGCGTATCCCGTGCAAAGGACTGATTTGGAATGTCTGAGAAAGTCCCGAATCCGCCCGGTCCTCGCAAGCCTTGAGCTTGGTTCGCATCAATTACCATGTTGAATTGTTCTCCCGCCGCCATTGGCCTTGCGGATGGCGTGTATCCGAGAGGCCACGGGGATTGCTTAGCGGCTAGCGCTTCGTTAACCAACCCTTCCCGTCCAGCGAAAGTGCCAAAATTGCTGGACGCATTTCCGACACGGCTTGCTTCGCTGTTGGCAAGAACCGTTTCGCGTATCGTGCTATTTGCCCCAACGACTTTTACAAATCCATTCTGCCCAATAGCTTTGTTCGCAACCGAAGCCGCCTTCGCAACCGACCCCATCCCCAGCGCCGCCTCCATCCAGCCAGCAGCCTCTGGCGACATCCCGAGCGTCTGTAGACTCTGGCTGAGATACGTCTCCTGAGGTCGCCCGTACACAAGCTGTTTGGCTCCGGTAGAAACCTGATCCGCCGCGAGTACCGCACCCATACCGCTTGCATAGCACCCAATTCCGGTAGCACAAGATGCTGGCACCGTCGCTAAAATGCCTCCCAAGCCTACCGCACCAAATAGCATCTGCCCGGCGCCGACACCCCGCGTAACAACCTGGTAAGTGTTGTTCAATGCCTTGAGCGCATCCCGATTTGCGTCATTAATTACGCCGTCCGTACTGTAACCGAAGATGCCAGCCTGGTTTGATAGCTGCATGCGCTCCACCGCATAGGTGTCGCTCGCGCCCAGGGCGGCCACTTGTTTGAGGCTGCGGTATTCTGGACTATCTTCTGCGAACTCGGCATAACACTTCACGAGCGCACATGCTGCTGCAGTAAGACGCGCTTCCTTCTTCGGATCGCCACCAGCCAGTTTTTCGATGCGCGTCTGTTCCTTCTGGTGCAACTGCCGATTATTCGTATCGGTCGCCAACCCGGTCGCCGCACCTGCCTCACCACCGACCGCAGCACCCAGACCAATCGCCGTGGCCTGCGCCAGCGACTGCGCCATCGCCCTCGCAGCTTCAAGACCGACACCTTGCTCTAGCAGCGCCATTTCAACATTCTTTTGCAGTGTCTCCAGCGCTTCGGCAGACCCGGCGACAACGCCTGCGCCAAGCGCACCGCCCAATCCGCCAGTCAAACCACCGCTGACCCCATGCAGCGCAGTCCGGTAAATACCGCCTTCTTTCCACTTCGCGATCTCGTCCGGGCTCGCTCCTTGTGCTTCTAGTTCAGCCGCTTTCTTGTTCGAAAAATCGGCAATCTCTTTCGGCGCAATCTTGCTGAATTTCTCCGTGATCGCCACCTGCGCATCGACATCCTTCTGCAACTGCTGCGCATCCCAATCCTTGGCCAACGCACCTGCGCTCTGAGACGATGCCGACGTCACCTCACGATCCAGTCCGGCCAGCACCGCCTGTGCACTCTTGCCCGTCACCAGCTGCTTGTCCTGATCGGCGATCACAACAACACCGCCACTGATGCCGCTATGGGTGACACTGTCCTGGCTACCGCTGACAGAACCGATGCCGCCGCTTGCCGTCGGCTTGCCAGCTTGCTGGGCCGCGTCTTTCTGCGCCTCAGTCAGATTCCCCGGCCTGCCCGACTGGTCTCCCAGCAGGCCGCTGACCGAACCGGACAGCGAGAAGCCACTGGCGCTGTGCTCGTCCTTGTTGATCAGGTCCGATGCGCTCAAACTGCCGGTCAACAGCAGATTCTTGCCCTGGTAGATCGCCGCCTGGCTACTGCCGAGCACGCCGCCTTTGAGATCGGTATTGCCACCGACCGATACCTGGAAGCCCCCGTCGCCGGCCTTGATGCCGCTTTGCTCCTGCACCGACAGGAAGGCGCCGTTGACAGCCGACTTGGCGAAGTTGCCGCCGGCCGTGCTGGCGCCGTAGCAGAATGGTGGAAGGCACAGGCTGGCATTCAAACCCGCACTCTCTTGCTTGCTCTCGAACGTGCTGCGGTCCTGCAGGCTTTCGATGTTCAGGTCGCCACCGATGTCGGCAATCACGTTCTTGCCGGTGATCACACCGCCTTTGAGCGTGGTGTCGCCGCCACTGATGACCGTCACGTTCTGGCCGCCATTGACGTGGGTATTCGTGTAGGTCACGTCCTCGCCGTCTGCATTGCCGCGCGCCTTGTTCACGGCCAGGTCGATCGTGAAACCGTTGGAGGCGCCGCCAATGCCGAAGCCCACACCAATGCTGCTGCCGCTCGACTTGTTCGTGCTGTGCTGGCTTGCCGTGCTTTCCGCCGCCACCAGGTTGACCTTGTTGTCGGCCGCCAGGGTGACGCTGTCGCCGCCGGTGATCTGGCTGCCGATGGCGCTCAGGTTGCTGGCCTGGCGCGCGCCCGTGGCGATGATCGCCACGTTGCCGCCGGCCTTGATCGTCGAGCCCACGGCGATGCTGCTGGCCGAGTTGGTCGTGCTTTCGCTTTTCGTGTTGCTCAGGCCGATGCTGACGCGGATGCCGGCCTTCTGGATGGCATCGACCGAGGTCGGCATCTCGTTGATCGCGGAGGCAGCGTTGATCGCCGCCAGCGCTTTCAGGCGCGTGTTGCCTGTGTCCTTGGCCGCCTCGGCCATGCTCGCCACAGTGCGCACCGCCTCAAGTAGCGGCGCGCTCACCGTACCGCCGATGGCGGTCTTGCTGTAGCTGGAATGGTCGCTGCCCCGGGTAGTGTCCTGCGCCGCAGTGATCAGCACGTTCGCAGCGCCGATGGCGATATCGCCGCTCTGCGTCAGCACGTCGCTCGCCGTCTGCGTGTAGGTGTTGCCGGCCGTGAGCGTGACGTTGCCGTCCAGGCTGGCGAGCTGGCTGCCCGACTGCGTGACGGCCTCGCGCGTGCCATCCTGCTTGTTCTTGACGGTGCCGATCGATGACTGGAAGAAGCTGCCGATCATGCCGGACTGCTTGCTGCTGGCCGAGTCTTCGCTCGCGCTGTTCTGGGCACTGACAATGGCCAGATTGCGCCCGGCGCTGATGGCGATGTCGTCGTCGGCCACGACGGTGCTGCCCTGAATGACGGTGTCGCGTCCGCTGGCCGTCGTCACATTCGCGCCGGTCAGCACGCTGCCCACCTGCGTGACCGACTCGCTGCCGCTGGCCCGCTGCTCTTGCCCCTTGCTGTAGCCGATGCCGCCGGCACTGACCGAAAAGCCGCTTTTCTTTTCTTCCAGCGTATGACGCTCGGTGCTGGTTGTCGCTGCCGTCGTGACAATCAAATCGCGGCCCGCACCCAGTACCAGCGCATCGGTCGCGGTCAGTTCGCTCGCGCCCACGGTGATGTCGTTCTTCGCCGCGATGCTCAAGTTATTGCCGCTGATGCTGCTGCCGATGGTCTGCGTCGTGGCGCTGTAGTCGGCCTTTGTGGAACTGCTTTTCTTGAAGGTGCTGCTCGACTCGCGATGGGTTGCCACATCCGACAAGTGGCTTTCGGTCGTGCTCGCGATGTTGACGTTGTTGGTCGACGACAGGGCCACGTTGCCCCCGCCTGCCAGCGTGCTGCCCGTCACGTTCAGGTCAGCGCTGCCGCCAACGCCTGCCCGCACGGTCAGGTCGCCGGCAGCGGCCACGCCGGCGCCAACCACGGTTTCGTTCCGGTGCACTTGCTTGTCATGCGTCTTGCTCGACGCGTCGCTTATGACCGATGAATTGGCCTCGTTCTTGACCGCAGCGGTCAATATGATTTCACAATGGAAATATTTGCGAAACGAAGACGTTCCATGCCCAATCTGCTACTGCAAAATCAGATTTATGCAAGAAAGCAGGTCCTGCAGTCAGTTGTAACAGTCAAGTTTTATTGCAAGCTAATATGCTAACAGAATATTTTTGCGAGCAAATTCCTCCGTAACCGTTTTTCTTCTTAAATCCGGCTTTAAACATACACTGCTCTGCAGCCGCCGCTGTCTCTGCACTAACGTTCCTCACCCCCTCGAAACCGGCTGCATTCGGGTATCCACAATTGACCATATTTTTGATAACCTCATCCTTAGACACGCCGCCCATGGCCCAGGTTGTATATGAGATTGGTGGAGGTTGAAAAGGCTTGACACACCCATTGATCAGCGCAAAGATTGAAAACACAAAAGCTATATTTTTATTCATCATTTATTTCCTAGATTATTTTCCAAGCCATTTGTCTTAACCGGCAAACTAATCTGACCACCCCAATACATTCTACATTCCTCGACTGCTGCACAATAGCAATTGTGCTCTGCATTATCTCCAAAAATTACTTTTAATCTTTCAACAAAGATAGAATTTTCTTGCGACATAGTTCCACCTGCAATTGGATTTTTACCATTAAAAGTCGCCTCAGGATCAAGATAATATATTCCAAGCGGGAAATGCCTTCACGTTTGAGTAATCGAGCAAGGCGAGGACGGGAAACTTTTGCATTATGTACTGCCGGATGATATACAGCAGATCGTCAAGAGGCAAGTACAGCGACTGACGCAGTGACAAGTCCACTGCCTCATAGGCTGCGCTCAGCGTGGTATTCAGCTTATGCGCACGATGGGACCGGCCTTGCACATCGTTGGAGTCTGACATTCGATGTCAGACCTGACCCTCAACCCGCAGACCCTCAATCCGCACGTCAGCCTCGATGTGCTGGTGTTCGATGAAAGCGAGCGCGGACCGTCTGACGATTTGGTGTTGCAGTTCTAGGCGGTCAGCAATATGCCCGACGATGAGCGCCGCATCATCAAGGCGCTGCTTGATGGCATGATCATGAAGTACCAGACGCGCAAGATGGTTGACAGCCTGAGCAGCTAAGAGAGGGAAACGGTGCTGGCCCAGGCCAACGCTTAGCGCTCTTTCTTAGCAGCTAAAAAAGAAGCCGTACCCGGAACCCGCGCGAACAGCAGCGGGTTGGGGACGGTTTTTTTATTTAAAAGACATGGCAGCGGCAGACCGCGTTTAACACGGACCGCCTTCAACGGCGGGCGCGACGGCCGATTTCCGCGCCAAGCGTTAAACGTAGAATGCGGTAGCGTTGAACGCGCAAAGCCCGCAACGGCGGGCTTTGCGCCACCCCGAAGGGTTGCGTGATGTGTGAGGGATCGGCAGGGGTGGCGGGGACTCCCCGCGCACCCTGCCCATTACAGCTTCTTGCTGCGGCTGCCGTACCAGGGCGGCTTTTTCCGCAGTCCGAATGGGATACGACTAGGATACGAGCAGGCTACGGCCAGACACAAACGGGATACGAACGGGATACGAGCAAGTTACAGCCGAAATCACCTGGCGCTGACGCGGCCAACTTGCTATACAGCTCCGTTCGTATACGCTTGCCGTCACTGATCCAGTTTCCGCACAGCTCTCAAGATCACGCTTCAATTTGATGGCCAACAATCGTGAAGTTCAGCCTAAGCTGAAACTCGTCAGGTACGTCAAGATTGGTTGCTTGATAGCCGTGCTCAACCTCTAATCTCCATACGGCGCCGTTAGACGACCGAACACGCAAAGACACAGGGAATGCCGCAAGAAACTGAGTTACCACGCCATTTTTTTCGTGTTGATCCGTTTTCACTTTTGTTTCAAAGTTTGGCTTTGCTTTACAGTTTACGGACAGGAGCTGCGAATTTGCATCCTGTGCGTACAGCTCGGTTTCAATATCATTGACAACGAACTGGCGGAAGTCCCTGCCTTTTCTCATCCATTCAAGCATGTGAACACTATCATCCGCGGCCTCGAACCCTGATACTTCAATCCGTTCCGGCACGTGTTGGGACTCAACGAAATTTCTGCTGTTTTCTGACTTTTCCATTCGATCACTCTATGATTTTTTCTAAATTACCCGGGGCACACCAGGGACTCTATCGCTATGGCATTCGCCCCGAAGAATGAGGTCAAAGGTCAATTCAAGCTGCTCCGCCATCTTGACAAGCATGGCGGACTGGTCTTTGACGTATGGTGCTTCCGCGCGCAGTATCCTCGCTGCTGTATGCAATGCGTTAAGCAACGATTTCGAAATTAATTCTCTATCTTTAAGGATGCGAGCCAATAGTCTCGCTTGCGCATCCACCTCCTGAAACGCCTGAGAATCAATAGTCTTCATCGTCTGGACTGACAGGAGAAAGTCACCGACCTTCTCCTTAAAGCTCTCTTGAGCCGAATCTAAATCACTCATTTTTTTCCGGGGACCTTAATAATTGCGCTCTGCGGTATTTCTTGGAAAATTGTCACTTCCTGTGCCCAAATTGACCGGTGGTAAGGAAGACCCGCAACTCCGTTCACCCTCGGCGCAGTCTGCCAAACCTCAGCCTGGAACGATCCGACCTTGCTCAGATCAATGCCAACTATGCCATTCCCGCCTTCGTATCCTTTAGCAACATCAAGCAATCGAGTCGTAGATATCCAAGGACTATTGGCTGCCGCGCCACCAGCGCCAGGGCCCGCATTCGCTACATGTTCGGCCGCTGTCCATGTTCCATTTTGTGCTTTTGCGGCAAGGCCAGTACCAGCTTCAATCGAAGCCGCATCAGCAGGCGTAAGCGCACGGTAAACAATATTTGACCCTGAGCTATTTGCCCCAACCACTTTTACAAATCCATTCTGCCCAATAGCTTTGTTCGCAACCGAAGCCGCCTTCGCAACCGATCCCGTCCCCAGCGCCGCCTCCATCCAGCCAGCAGCCTCTGGCGACATCCCGAGCGTCTGTAGACTCTGGCTGAGATACGTCTCCTGAGGTCGCCCGTACACAAGCTGTTTGGCTCCAGTAGAAACCTGATCCGCCGCGAGTACCGCACCCATACCGCTTGCATAGCACCCAATTCCGGTAGCACAAGATGCTGGCGCCGTCGCTAAAATGCCTCCCAAGCCTACCGCACCAAATAGCATCTGCCCGGCGCCGCCACCCCGCGTAACAACCTGGTAAGTGTTGTTCAATGCCTTGAGCGCATCCCGATTTGCGTCATTAATTACGCCGTCCGTACTGTAACCGAAGATGCCAGACTGGTTTGATAGCTGCATGCGCTCCACCGCATAGGTGTCGCTCGCGCCTAGTGCGGCCACTTGTTTGAGGCTGCGATATTCTGGACTATCTTCTGCGAACTCGGCATAACACTTCACAAGCGCACATGCTGCTGCATTAAGACGCGCTTCCTTCTTCGGATTGCCACCAGCCAGTTTTTCGATGCGCGTCTGTTCCTTCTGGTGCAACTGCCGATTATTCGTATCCGTCGCCAACCCGGTCGCCGCACCCGCCTCCCCACCGACCGCGGCACCCACACCAATCGCCGTGGCCTGCGCCAGCGACTGCGCCATCGCCCTGGCCGCTTCAAGACCGACACCCTGCTCTAGCAGCGCCATTTCCACATTCTTTTGCAGCGTCTCCAGCACTTCGGCAGACCCGGCGACAACGCCTGCGCCAAGCGCACCGCCCAAGCCGCCAGTCAAACCACCGCTGACCGCATGCAGCGCGGTTCGGTAAACACCGCCTTCTTTCCACTTTGCGATCTCGTCCGCGCTCGCTCCTTGTGCTTCTAGTTCAGCCGCTTTCTTGTTCGAAAAATCCGCAATCTCTTTCGGCGCAATCTTGCTGAACTTCTCGGTGATCGCCACCTGCGCATCGACATCCTTCTGCAACTGCTGCGCATCCCAGTCCTTGGCCAACGCACCCGCGCTCTGGGACGATGCCGACGTCACCTCACGATCCAGTCCGGCCAGCACCGTCTGGGCACTCTTGCCCGTCGCCAGCTGCTTGTCCTGATCGGTGATCACAACAACGCCACCGCTGATGCCGCTCTGGGTGACACTGCTCTGGCTACCGCTGACAGAACCGATGCCACCGCTTGCCGTCGGCTTGCCAGCTTGCTGGGTCGCGTCGTTCTGCGCCTCAGTCAGATTCCCCGGCCTGCCCGACTGGTCTCCCAGTATGCCGCTGACCGAACCAGATAGCGAAAAACCACTGGCGCTGTGCTCGTCCTTGTTGATCAGGTCCGATGCGCTCAAACTGCCGGTCAACAGCAGATTCTTGCCCTCGTCGATCGCCGCCTGGCTACTGCCGAGCACGCTGCCTTTGAGATCGGTGTTGCCGCCCACCGATACCTGGAAGCCCCCGTCGCCGGCCTTGATGCCGCTTTGCTCCTGCAACGACAGGAAGTCGCCGTTGACAGCCGACTTGGCGAAGTTGCCGCCGGCCGTGCTGGCGCCGTAGCAGAATGGTGGAAGGCACAGGCTGGCATTCAAACCCGCACTCTTTTGCTTGCTCTCGAACGTGCTGCGATCCTGCAGGCTTTCGATGTTCAGGTCGCCACCGATATCGGCAATCACGTTCTTGCCGGTGATCACACCGCCTTTGAGCGTGGTGTCGCCGCCACTGATGACCGTCACGTTCTGGCCGCCATTGACGTGGGTATTCGTGTAGGTCACGTCCTCGCCGTCTGCATTGCCGCGCGCCTTGTTCACGGCCAGGTCGATCGTGAAACCGTTGGAGGTGCCGCCAATGCCAAAGCCCACACCAATGCTGCTGCCGCTCGACTTGTTCGTGCTGTGCTGGCTTGCCGTGCTTTCCGCCGCCACCAGGTTGACCTTGTTGTCGGCCGCCAGGGTGACGCTGTCGCCGCCAGTGATCTGGCTGCCGATGGCGGTCAGGTTACTGGCCTGGCCCGCGCCTGTAGCGATGATCGCCACGTTGCCGCCGGCCTTGATCGTCGAGCCCACGGCGGTGCTGCTGGCCGAGTTGGTCGTGCTTTCGCTTTTCGTGTTGCTCAGGCCGATGCTGACGCGGATGCCGGCCTTCTGGATGGCATCGACCGAGGTCGGCATCTCGCTGATCGCCGAGGCAGCGTTGATCGCCGCCAGCGCGGTCAGGCGCGCGTTGCCCGTGTCCTTGGCCGCCTCGGTCATGCTTGCCACAGTGCGCACCGCCTCAAGCAGCGGCGCGCTCACCGTACCGCCGATGGCGGTCTTGCTGTAGCTGGAATGGTCGCTGCCCCGGGTAGTGTCCTGCGCCGCAGTGATCAGCACGTTCGCAGCGCCGATGGCGATATCGCCGCTCTGCGTCAGCACCTCGCTCGCCGTCTGCGTGTAGGTGTTGTCGGCCGTGAGCGTGACGTTGCCGTCCAGGCTGGCGAGCTGGCTGCCCGACTGCGTGACGGCCTCGCGCGTGCCGTCCTGCTTGTTCTTGACGGTGCCGATCGATGGCTGGAAGAAGCTGCCGATCATGCCGGACTGCTTGCTGCTGCTGGCCGAGTCTTCGCTCACGCTGTTCTGGGCACTGACAATGGCCAGATTGCGCCCGGCGCTGATGGCGATGTCGTCGTCGGCCACGACGGTGCTGCCCTGAATGACGGTATCGCGTCCGCTGGACGTCGTCACGTTCGCGCCGGTCAGCACGCTGCCCACCTGCGTGACCGACTCGCTGCTGCTGGCCCGCTGCTCTTGCCCCTTGCTGTAGCCGATGCCGACCGCGCTGACCGAAAAGCCGCTTTTCTTTTCTTCCAGCGTATGGCGCTCGGTGTTGGTCGTCGCTGCCGTGGTGACAATCAAATCGCGGCTCGCACCCAGTGCCAGCGCATCGGTCGCGGCCAGTTCGCTTGCGCCCACGGTGATGTCGTTCTTCGCCGCGATGCTCACGTTATTTCCGCTGATGCTGCTACCGATGGCTTGTGTCGTGGCGCTGTAGTCGGCCTTCGTGGCACTGCTTTTCTTGAAGGTGCTGCTCGATTCGCGGTGGGTTGCCACATCCGACAAGTGGTTTTCGGTCGTGCTCGCGATGTTGACGTTGTTGGTCGACGACAGGGCCACGTTGTCCCCTCCTGCCAGCGTGCTGCCCGTCACGTTCAGGTCGGCGCTGCCGCCAATACCGGCCCGCACTGTCAGGTCGCCGGCAGCGGCCACGCCAGCGCCAACGATCGTCTCGTTCCGATGCACCTGCTTGTCATACGCCTTGCTCGACGCGTCGTTCATGACCGACGAATTGGCCTCATTCTTCACCGCCGCGATGTTGATCGCGCCACCGGCGGAAATGACGCCGTTGCCCTTGCCTCCCGTGCCCACCGCCACCTGGGTGCCGGTCAGGTTCAAATTGCCGCCTGCTTTCATCGCCAGGTCGCCACCGGTACTCACCTGGCTCAGCTGATGCGTCACGCTGCTGTTGCTCTCGGTGTAGCCGCTGATCAGCGAATCGTAGGTGCTGCCCGTCTTGACCGTGTCGAAACGAATGTCGTTCCCAGCCGTGATCACGGCGCTACCCGCGCTGAGCTTGCCGGCAAGGTCGGTCAGGTCGCGCCCGGCATCGATGCTCAAGGCGCCCGTGGTGACAATGCTGGCCGTGTTCGACAAGGCAGTCGTGCTGCCGCTGTTTTGCTGCGTGGCCCAGCTGTCCTTGACCACCAGCGACTCGTTCCTGATGTCGCGCCCGGCCTGCAGGGCGACGCTGGCCCCGGCAATGCTGCCGCCGCGGTTGACGATGTCCTGTCCCGCCACCAGCACCGTGCGGCCGTTTCCGCCGTCGATTACGCCGCCGATGTTGGCGATGCTGTCGGTGACGTTGATCGTCACGCCGTCACCCGTGACGAGCGCGCCGCCCGGGGTGAGCGCTGCCTTGCCGGCATGCGCCACGTACACCTTCCGCACCAGCACCGTTTCGATGCGGCCATCGGGCAGTTGCACGGTTTCACTCACCAGCCACACGATGTCGCTCGTCAGGCGCGCGACCTGCTCGGCGCTCAAAGCAACCCCGGGGCGCAGGCCGAATTCGTGCGCGGCGCTCACGCCGCTCGTGAGCAGGTTCTTGTAGATGGTGTCGTCGCTCAGGCCCTTGTTCGGTGCGCTGCCGGTCAGCCCGGCCAGTTGCTCACCCACAAGGCGCTGCTCGTAGAAGCCGTCGCCCAGGCGTTTATGCGTCAGTGCCGGGTCGCGGGCGAGCTGGTCGAGCAGGAAGTCGCTGCTGGTCCATTGGTCCTGTTTGGCGAATTGCGGGCGGGTTTCGAACAGGTAGTTGCTTGAGGGGTTCTGGTTCTGCAGGAACAGGCCGCCGGGGGCGACCTAGCTGTCTAGACTCGTGGGATCATGTACCCATCCGTAGCTGGCCGCTCTTCAAGGCCAGACACGTTTTGCGTACACTGTTCCAATCCGACTTTTCACTGGCCACTCGATGACCCAGGCACTGCACAGCCAAGCCCGCGCTACCCACCTGATCCGTGAGGAAATCAGAAACTCGACGCTCTCGCAGGCCAAACTGGCGAGGATGTACAACGTCACCCGCCAGACGATCCGGAAGTGGCAAAACCGCGAGTCTCCTGAAGACAAGTCGCATGCTCCGTGCAAGATGTACACGACGCTCACGCCTGAGCAGGAGCTCATCGTGGTGGAGCTGTGCACAACCTTGCTGTTGCCTAATGACGACCTGCTGGCGGTCACGCGCGAGTTCATCAATCCAGCCGTCTCACGAGCTGGCCTGGGGCGCTGCCTTCGTCGCCACGGTGTGTCTGACTTACGCGACTTGGTCAAGCAAGACGATGGCGCGCCGGCGACGAAGAAAACCTTCAAGGACTACGAGCCCGGCTTCATCCACATCGATACCAAGTACCTGCCGCAGATGCCCGACGAGACGGCAAGACGCTACATGTTCGTTGCGATCGACCGTGCCACGCGCTGGGTTTTCATCGAGCTCTATGCCAACCAGACCGATGGCAGCAGTGTCAACTTCCTGAGCAAGGTCCAGCAGGCCTGTCCCGTCAAGATCGTCAAGCTGCGGGCTGACAACGTCAGCCAGTTCACCGATCGCTTCACGGCCGGCGGCAAGAAGAAAGAACCCAGCGGTACGCACGTGTTCGACCGACTGTGCAAGCAGCTCGGCATCGAGCACCGCCTTATTCCGCCGCGCCATCCACAGACCAACGGCATGGTAGAACGCTTCAACGGCCGCATCAGCGACATCGTGAACCAGACTCGCTTCGGCTCAAGAGCCGAGCTGGAGTCGACGCTGCGCAATTACGTCAAGATTTACAACCATAGCATTCCGCAACGAGCGCTCAGCCACAAAACGCCTGTTCAGGCACTCAAGCAGTGGTATGAGAAACGTCCCGAATTGTTCAGGAAACGCGTATATTACCAGCCGGGTCTTGACAAATAGGAGCCGTCTAGGATAAAAACAGGCTACGACCAGATAGAAAAAGGATACGGCGCCCCCATCACTTGCGCCGATGCGGCCAACGGTCCCATACAGCTCAATCCGCATCTATTTATCAGCACTGCCCCGCCCGTTGGCAGCCGGCCTTCGTCATTCCTGCTCAATTGCCTCCCTTAACTCGTCCCCAGACTGGAATCTGGACAGCTCCAAGTTAAAGCTGTAATCCATATCAATAACGTGCAACGGCGGCTCTGGCAAAGACTGTTGCAGTTTAATAGCAAAGTCTGTCGCCTCCTCACCAAGCCCCTCGACAGTAACTGTCTCCAGGTCGTTGCTGATTCGAACAACTGTTGTCCTACGAGCGCATGAGTAATCGCATTCAAATACCGCACCGATAAAATTTCCTTGGCGAACGTTGGAGACACCGTCAATTGCTGCAATAGCTGCTGCGGTGCGGCTCAAGTCGAAACATTGGCCTTCACCAATGTAGATTAATAGTTTACTCATCTTGACCCCGGGACTTTCTTTGGTATCTGAGTTGGTACAACCTTAACGGTACCTGGCGTATTAAATTGATCCATTAAAGATTGGAAATAAGGAACAGCTCTTGGTTCGTTAGTAAGCACTTCAAGTCGATTGAACGGAACGGTCGGATCGTTTATCGCTGCTTTATACCGCTCAAATTCCCACTGTTGCTCGTTCCGAATTTTATCTCGCAAGAACGATGGCACGTTTGAATTTTCTATGTAAGGACTATTGGCGGGCTTTTCAACGAATTTTGCGTCAAGCATTGTTGTGCCCTTATAGCCATCTATGTCGATCGTTGTATTACCTGCAGGTACGCGATAGTTGTAAGGGCCGGTCTGTTCGACCTCAAATCTACCGCTGGCTTTGCCGGTCGGCGTTTCTAATTTATACAACCCAGATACATAGGAGTCTACTGAGCTATTTGCCCCATCAGCACGTGGAGCTGTATCGGAATTACCTGCCCCCTCCCCACCTGAGTCCGACAACAACGCATTGCTGGGAACATAACCCGGCGTACCCGGAGTAGCCACAGGTACCGATACAAGTGCACAAACTGGCGGCACGCACATTGGCACTGGTATCACCGATACTGTAGCACCTCCAGGTCTCGGTCCGTTCGAATCATCAAACAGATCAGGCGGCGTCTGTGCATTCCCGAATGGTCCATGCGTCGCAACTTGATAGCCTAAATTAACTGCACCACGCCCTGCACTTTTCAGTTGATCAGCCAACCCGTCAGCAGCCCAACCGATGATATTGAAGACTGCTTCTGATCCTCCATTAGTTGCTGTGCGCGTCGCCCGATCGAACGCGTCAATTGCCTTGTGCACAGGGCTATACGCAAACTCGCCAGTCTTTAATAGCAACGATTGTTCAGCAGTATATTGCTGCCCACGCTTTTCCTGTGCCTGCAAGGCGTCTTTCACTGGCCCATCCATCAAGCCAGCCGAGCACCGCGTGAGTGCACAAGCAGCGTCGGCCAGTCTCTGCTGCCCAGCAGGGCTCTTCCCCTTCTGCAATCTCTCAAGCAGAGTTATTTCTTTACGGTCCAATTGCCGATTGTTCGTATCCGTCGCCAACCCGGTCGCTGCCCCCGCCTCACCACCGACAGCAGCACCCACACCAATCGCCGTAGCCTGCGCCAGTGACTGCGCCATCGCCCTAGCAGCTTCAAGACCGACACCTTGCTCTAGCAACGCCATTTCAACATTCTTTTGCAGTGTCTCCAGCGCTTCGGCAGACCCGGCGACAACGCCTGCGCCTAGCGCACCACCCAAGCCGCCAGTCAAACCACCGCTGACCCCATGCAGCGCAGTCCGGTAAATACCGCCTTCTTTCCACTTCGCGATCTCGTCCGGGCTCGCTCCTTGTGCTTCTAGTTCCGCCGCTTTCTTGTTCGAAAAATCGGCAATCTCTTTCGGCGCTATCTTGCTGAACTTCTCCGTGATCGCCACCTGTGCATCGACATCCTTCTGCAACTGCTGCGCATCCCAGTCCTTGGCCAACGCACCTGCGCTCTGGGACGATGCCGACGTCACCTCACGATCCAGTCCGGCCAGCACCGCCTGGGCACTCTTGCCCGTCGCCAGCTGCTTGTCCTGATCGGCGATCACAACAACACCGCCACTGATGCCGCTCTGGGTGACACTGCCCTGGCTACCGCTGACCGACCCGATGCCGCCACTTGCCGTCGGCTTGCCAGCTTGCTGGGCCGCGTCTTTCTGCGCCTCAGTCAGATTCCCCGGCCTGCCCGACTGGTCTCCCAGCATGCCGCTGACCGAACCAGATAGCGAAAAACCACTGGCGCTGTGCTCGTCCTTGTTGATCAGGTCCGATGCGCTCAAACTGCCGGTCAACAGCAGATTCTTGCCCTCGTCGATCGCCGCCTGGCTGCTGCCGAGCACGCCGCCTTTCAGATCGGTATTGCCGCCGACCGATACCTGGAAGCCCCCGTCGCCGGCCTTGATGCCGCTTTGCTCCTGCACCGACAGGAAGTCGCCGTTGACATTCGACTTGGCGAAGTTGCCGCCGGCCGTGCTGGCGCCGTAGCAGAATGGTGGAAGGCACAGGCTGGCATTCAAACCCGCACTCTTTTGCTTGCTCTCGAACGTGCTGCGGTCCTGCAGACTTTCGATGTTCAGGTCGCCACCGATGTCGGCAATCACGTTCTTGCCGGTGATCACACCGCCTTTGAGCGTGGTGTCGCCGCCACTGATGACCGTCACGTTCTGGCCGCCATTGACGTGGGTATTCGTGTAGGTCACGTCCTCGCCGTCTGCATTGCCGCGCGCCTTGTTCACGGCCAGGTCGATCGTGAAACCGTTGGAGGTGCCGCCAATGCCAAAGCCCACACCAATGCTGCTGCCGCTCGACTTGTTCGTGCTGTGCTGGCTTGCCGTGCTTTCCGCCGCCACCAGGTTGACCTTGTTGTCGGCCGCCAGGGTGACGCTGTCGCCGCCAGTGATCTGGCTGCCGATGGCGGTCAGGTTACTGGCCTGGCCCGCGCCTGTAGCGATGATCGCCACGTTGCCGCCGGCCTTGATCGTCGAGCCCACGGCGGTGCTGCTGGCCGAGTTGGTCGTGCTTTCGCTTTTCGTGTTGCTCAGGCCGATGCTGACGCGGATGCCGGCCTTCTGAACGGCCTCGACCGACGTCGGCATCTCGCTGATCGCCGAGGCAGCGTTGATCGCTGCCAGCGCGGTCAGGCGCGCGTTGCCCGTGTCCTTGGCCGCCTCGGCCATGCTTGCCACAGTGCGCACCGCCTCAAGTAGCGGCGCGCTCACCGTACCGCCGATGGCGGTCTTGCTGTAGCTCGAATGGTCGGTGCCCATGGTGGTGTCCTGGGCCGCTGTGATCAGGACGTTATTGGCGCCGATGACGATATCGCCGGTCTGCGTCAGCACGTCACTCGCCGTCTGCGTGTAGGTGTTGCCGGCCGTGAGCGTGACGTTGCCGTCCAGGCTGGCGAGCTGGCTGCCCGACTGCGTGACGGCCTCGCGCGTGCCGTCCTGCTTGTTCTTGACGGTGCCGATCGATGGCTGGAAGAAGCTGCCGATCATGCCGGACTGCTTGCTGCTGCTGGCCGAGTCTTCGCTCACGCTGTTCTGGGCGCTGACAATGGCCAGATTGCGCCCGACGCTGATGGCGATGTCGTCGTCGGCCACGACGGTGCTGCCCTGAATGACGGTGTCGCGTCCGCTGGCCGTCGTCACGTTCGCGCCGGTCAGCACGCTGCCCACCTGCGTGACCGACTCGCTGCCGCTGGTCTGCTGCTCTTGCCCCTTGCTGTAGCCGATGCCGCCGGCGCTGACCGAAAAGCCGCTTTTCTTTTCTTCCAGCGTATGGCGTTCGGTGTTGGTCATCGCTGCCGTCGTGACAATCAAATCGCGGCCCGCACCCAGTGCCAGCGCATCGGTCGCGGCCAGTTCGCTCGCGCCCACGGTGATGTCGTTCTTCGCCGCGATGCTCACGTTATTGCCGCTGATGCTGCTGCCGATGGCCTGCGTCGTGGCGCTGTAGTCGGCCTTTGTGGCACTGCTTTTCTTGAAGGTGCTGCTCGACTCGCGATGGGTTGCCACATCCGACAAGTGGTTTTCGGTCGTGCTCGCGATGTTGACGTTGTTGGTCGACGACAGGGCCACGTTGCCCCCGCCTGCCAGCGTGCTGCCCGTCACGTTCAGGTCGGCGCTGCCGCCAACGCCTGCCCGCACGGTCAGGTCGCCGGCAGCGGCCACGCCGGCGCCAACGATCGTCTCGTTCCGATGCACCTGCTTGTCATACGCCTTGCTCGACGCGTCGTTCATGACCGACGAATTGGCCTCATTCTTCACCGCCGCGATATTGATCGCGCCACCGGCGGAAATGACGCCGTTGCCCTTGCCTCCCGTGCCCACCGCCACCTGGGTGCCGGTCAGGTTCAGGTTGCCGCCTGCTTTCATCACCAGGTCGCCACCGGTACTCACCTGGCTCAGCTGATGCGTCACGCTGCTGTTGCTCTCGGTGTAGCCGCTGATCAGCGAATCGTAGGTGCTGCCCGTCTTGACCGTGTCGAAACGAATGTCGTTCCCAGCCGTGATCACGGCGCTACCCGCGCTGAGCTTGCCGGCAAGGTCGGTCAGGTCGCGCCCGGCATCGATGTTCAAGGCACCCGTGGTGACAATACTGGCCGTGTTCGACAAGGCCGTCGTGCTGCCGCTGTTTTGCTGCGTGGCCCAGCTGTCCTTGACCACGAGCGACTCGTTCCTGATGTCGCGCCCGGCCTGCAGGGCGACGTTGCCGCCGGCAATCGCACCGCCGCGGTTGACGATGTCCTGTCCCGCCACCAGCACCGTGCGGCCATTGCCGCCGTCGATCACGCCGCCGATGTTGGCGATGCTGTCGGTCACGCTAATCGTCACGCCGTCGCCCGTGACGAGCGCGCCGCCCGGGGTGAGCGCTGCCTTGCCGGCGTGCGCCACGTACACCTTCGGCACCAGCACCGTTTCGATGCGGCCATCGGGCAGCTGCACGGTCTCGCTCACCAGCCAGACAATGTCGCTCGTCAGATGCGCGACCTGCTCGGCGCTTAAAGCAACGCCGGGGCGCAGGCCGAACTCGTGCGCGGCGCTCACGCCGCTCGTGAGCAGGTTCTTGTAGATGGTGTCGTCGCTCAAGCCCTTGTTCGGTGCGCTGCCGGTCAGCTCGGCCAGTTGCTCGCGCACCAGGCGCTGCTCGTAGAAACCGTCGCCCAGGCGTTTTTGGGTCAGGGCCGGGTCGCGGGCGAGCTGGTCGAGCAGGAAATCGCTGCTGGTCCATTGATCCTGTTTGGCGAATTGCGGGCGCGTTTCGAACAGGTAGTCGCTTGACGGGTTCTGGTTCTGCAGGAACAGGCCGCCGGGGGCGACTTTTCGTGTTTCGCCGATGGCGCTGCCCTGGACTCTGGTCGCGCCCTGGCCGGCAGCGCCGCCGAGACTGCGCACATCGCCGGCGCCGATCTGGTCCGCGCCGGCATGCGCGATCACGGTGGTCTGCCCATCGTTGCGTACGCCGCTGGCGCCGGCTGCGCCGTGCACGCTCAGGCCGTTGCCTGCACCGCTGCCGCTGACATTACCGCTGGCGCCTGCGCCATTGGTCACGCCGCTGGCGCCGGTCGCGCTGCCGCCGGCAAGCTGATTCTGTACGCCACTGGCGCTGCTCCGCCCGGCGGTGGCCAGGCTGCTGCCGTTGCTGGCGGATTGGGCGCCAGCAAGTACAGCGCCGGTGCCGCCGCCACTGCCAGTGACGTGGCCCAGGACCGCGCCGCCGCCGTTGCCGCTGGCCGCATTCGCGCCGGCACTGCCGGCGCCGGACTGACCGCTGCCGATCACCTGCACCGAATCCCGGATATTGCCGACCGTGCCGGCGGTGACGTCCACGTTGGTGAAGCTGCGCCCATTGATGAAGACGCCCTGGGCGCCTTCAATGACGCCCCTGGCCGAGCCGATCACCTCCGAGATGCTGTCCTGCTTGTAGTAAGTCTTGGTGTTGTCGTAGGTGTACCAGTAGCCATCGAATGTGTGCGTGCGGTAGAGCGTTGCGCCTGTATTCACGATTGCAGCGGTACCGGTCATCCACAACTGCCCGCGCGCCTTGATGTCGCCGTACTGATTGTCGATCACGTCGCGCACCGCCAGCGTCATGTTCCCGCCCGACAGGATCTGCGACTGCGCACCGGCGCCTGCGGCGACCCGGTTTTCCACCGCCACGTGATGCGCATCACGCTTGAGTTCCTCTTTTTCGTGTTGCGGCGCCAGTTGCCTGAGCGTCTGGCGGATGATCGTGTTGCGCGGATCGTCATAGCCTGGCTGGGTCACCAGCCGGATGCAGTCGGTGCTGCAGGTACCGTAGGCGCCCGAGAACGTCACCTGCTCGGCCCACTTCTTCATCCCCTCGCGGCCATCGAGGATATTGCCCTGCGGCCCACCCTGGTCGGGATTGGCCATGACGGAGCGCCCGAAGTAATAAATGACCTTGGTGCCGTCCGTATTCCGGATGCGCTGCTGGGTGCCATAGGCGCCATACTCGCCGCTGCCTGCGACAAAGAAAGCCGAATCATTGGCATGGGTGCGGATCACGGCGCGCGTGATCATATGACCATCCGGCGTGACAAAGGCCGTTTCTTCCAGAATGTCGTTGGGGTTGACGAAATACAGCTCGTGCGGGTTGTAGTTGGATGATTTCGGATCGTAATAATCGTGGTTTCTGCCGTTCTCGCGCCAGGAAGGCACCCGCATGTTGACGGTTTCGTCCACCGTCGTCACCTGCTCGATCCGTACATTGTCGCGCACGTTCGTGAGCGTGCCGGCATTGAGCGCCAGGTCGCCGGCCGCCTCAATGGTCGACGAGTGATTGTTGACCAGGCCGGTCGAGCCGCCCCCCACGCCGCCGATGGCCATGTTGCCGGCGCTGTAGAGCGTGGCGCCATCCGTATTGTTCAGCGTGCCGTCCACGCCCAGGTGCAACGACTCGGTGGCGCCGATCAGTGCGGCGCTGCCGGTGTTGTCCAGGTTGCCGGTCGACAGCGTTACCGCGCCGCCGGCCACCACGCCGCTGTTGCGTACCGACGCCGCCGCGATCTCGAGCGTGCCAGCGCCCTGGATCTCGCCGGCATTGGTCACGTCGTCGGTGGCGCGCAGCGACAGCGCCTGCGCTTCGATCACGGCGCCGGCGCCGTTGCTGATCTGCCGGCCCGACAGCGTCAGCTTGCCCGCTGCCTGGAATGCGGCGTTGTTGGTGATGGTGCCCGTCACGGCCAGGCTCAGGTCGCGGTTCGAGCCGATCTGCCCGGCCTGGCCATGCACATAATCGCCGTCCATCGACAGCGCCAGGTCGCGCCCGGCAAACAGCTGGCCCAAGCCGCTCAGGGCACGGGTGCTCACGTGCAGGTCGCGGTCCGTGGCGATGCGCGCGCCGCCGTTGCTCAGCTGCCCGGTGATCAAGGTGAGGCTGGCGCCGGAACCATCGCCGGTGCCCAGGCGTCCGCCGCTGTTGTCCACCTGCGCTGCCCGGATCAGGACGTCGCCGCCCGCCATGACCTGGCCGCTGTTGACAAACACGGCGCCGGCCTGGTCGAAGGTCAGCGCGCCGCTGCTGTTGACGTTGCCCCGGTTGGCCCACTGACGGTTGATTGCCAGCGTCATGTTGCCGCCGGAAGCGATATGGCCAGCGGCGCCGTTTTGCAGCGTTTGCCCGCCCAGCAGCAAGTTGCCCATGGCGGCGATCGTGCCGTTGTTCGAGATGTCGCCCTGACTGGCCAGGCGGGTCTCGCCCCGGCCAAGATTGGCGATGCGGCCGCTGCCGTTGTCGATGGTCCCGGCATCGATACTCAGGGCGGCGTCCGCGCCGATCGCTTCGATGACGCCGCCATCGTTGCTCAGTGCGCCCGCCGCATTCAGCACCAGGCCGCTGCCGGCCTGCAGTGTGCCGCCACGGTTGTCGAGCGCGCCGTTGATGCCCAAGCTGGCGCGGCCGTCGGCCAGGATCGCCCCGTTGCGGTTGCTCAGCCAGGGGGCAGTGATGCTGATGTCGGCGCCCGATCCCTTCACGGTCGAGATCCGTCCGCCGTCGTTGTTGAACGATGCGGCCACGAAGCTGGCGCGCCCGCCGGCATCGATCGTGCCGCTGTTGGCAAGGCTGGCCGCGGCCTGGTCGAAGGTCATGCTGCCGGCGCTGCTGATGGCGCCCGCGTTGGCCAGCTCGCGGCGCACGTCCAGCTGCAGCGCGCCGCCGGCGCCGATCTGGCCGCCGGTCCCGTTGTGCAGGCTCTCGGCGGCGATGCGCAAGCTGCCGTTGCCGGCAATGGCGCCGCTGTTGACGATGCCTGACTGGCTGGCGATGGCGGTGTCGCCGCTGCCGCCGTTGACGATGCGTCCGCTGCTGTCGATCGAGGCGGCGCGCACCTCGAGTGCGCCACTGGCCGCTTCGACCACGCCGCTGCCGTTGACGAGTGCCTGGCCGGCGCCCAGCGCCAGGCCACGTCCGCCATGCAGGGTGCCGGCGTCGTTGTACACGGCGCCGCTGGCGCCAATGTCCAGGCGGCCGTCGGCAGCCACCTTGCCGCTAATATTGCGCAGGGCGCCAGTTGCCAGCGTGATCGCCGCGCCCGAGCCGGCTGCCGTGTACAGTTGGCCGCCGCCGTTGTCGATGCCGGCGGCGCGGATGTCGAGGGCGCCGCCGGCGCCGATGCGGCCGCTGTTGGCGAACGTGGCGCCGGCCTGATCGAAGCGCAGCGCGCCGCCGCTGCTGATGCTGCCACCGGCATTCTCCAGGCTCTGGCGGATCGCCAGTTCGAGTGCCGAACCGGCGACGATGACGCCGGCAGCGCCGTTGTACAGGGTCGCCGCGGCCAGGTCGAGCGCGCCGTTGCCGCCGATGGTGCCGGTATTGACGATGCCCGCGCCGCTGGTAATCGTGGTGCTGCCCGCGCCGCTGTTGACGATGCGGCCCGAGTTGGCGATGGCGGCGGCGTCCAGCGCCAGCGTGCTGCCCGCGCCGGTCGCTTCCAGCGCGCCCGCCGTGTTCTCCAGCGCGCCGCCGGCGCTTACCTGCAAGCGGCCCGGTGTCTGCACCCGGCCGCCGCTGTTGTCGATGGCGCCGCCGGCGCTCAGGGTCGCGTTGCCGGCGGCGGCGATGGCGCCGCTCCGGTTGCTCAGGACGTGCATGCTGTCGAGCGCGATGTCGGCGCCGTTGGCGGTGGCGATCTGGCCGCTGTCGTTGACGATCGAAGCGGCGCGCAGCGTCACCTTGCCGCCAGCGGCCACCGTGCCACGGTTGGCGATGGCCGCCTGCTTCTGGTCCACCGTCAGTGCCCCTGCGCTGCTGATGCCACCGGCGTTGTCGAGCAGGCGGCCGGCCTGCAAGTCCATGGCCGCGCCAGCCGCGAGCGTGCCGGCGGCGCCATTGGCGAGGCTGTCGGCCTGCACCAGCAGCGCCCCGTTGCCGCCGACCATGCCTTGGTTGCTCAGGTGCGTGGCGGCCACGATGCGGGTGGCGCCGTTGCCCGCGTTCACCAGGCGGCCGCTGCCGTTATCGATGGCCTGCGCCGTGATGTCCAGCGTCGCCGCCGCGCCGCCCGCTTCGATGCCGCCCTCGTTGTTCGTCAGGCTGGCCGCGACCGCGATGGCAAGCGCATCGCCGGCGCGGATGGCGCCCTTGGTGTTGTCGAGCTTGCCGTTAGCGTCGATCCGCGCGCCGCCGGCAGCCACCAAGGCGCCGCCCGCGTTGACGATGTCGCCGCTGCGCAGCACCAGGTCGCCGCCACCGGCGGCGGTCGTGACGACCTGGCCGCCGCTGTTGTCGAAGCTGCCCGCGTCGAGCGTTACGTCGGTCCCGCCGACGATCTGCCCGCTGTTGCGCACGCTCGCCGCTGCGGCGCGCAGCACCAGCGCGTCATGACTGCTGAGCGCGCCGGCATTGTCCATGGCGCTGCCGGCGTCGATGCCCAGCCCACGCCCGGCCGCGATCGTGCCGCCCGCGCCGTTGTCGATGCGCCCGGCGGCGATGGTGACCTGGCCATTGCCGGCAAGCTGGCCCCGGTTTGTCAGCGTGCCCACCGCGATCGTGGTGTCGCCCGTGCCCACGTTCACCAGCCGTCCGCTGCCGTTGTCCAGCGCCTGCGCCCGCAGCGCCAGCGTGGCGGCCTGGTCCAGCGTTTCAATCAGGCCGGCGTCGTTGCGGATGCCCGCGCCCGCGTCCAGATCGAGCGAGCCGGCCGCCTGCAGCGTGCCGCCATCGTTGTCGATCCCGCCGGCGCTGGCGATGGCCGCTGCCGCATCGGACAGGATGATGCCCTTGCGGTTGCTGATATCGACAGCGTCGATGCGCAGCGCCGCGCCGGACCCCTTGGCCGTGGCCAGCTGGCCGCCGTCGTTGTCGAATGCACCGCTGTCGAGCGTCAAGGCGCCGTTTGCGGTCACGACGCCGCTGTTGCGCACGCTGGCGTCGTGCGCGGCAATGGCAAGCGCGCCGCCACTGTTGACGGCGCCGGCGTTCCCGAACGTGGCGCCGATGGCCAGCCTCATGGCCGCGCCCGATGCCAGCGTGCCCCTGGCGTCATTGCGCAGCGTGGCGGTGGTGATGTCCAGGCCGCCATTGCCTGCGATCAGGCCGTTGCTGGCGATCGTGCCGGCAGTGATGGCGGTCGCGCCGCTGCCGACGTTGACGATGCGTCCGCTGCCGTTGGCGAGCGCCCCGGCCTGCAGCGCCAGTTGCGCCTGCGCGCCGGTCGCTTCGATCAGGCCGGCGTCGTTCTCCAGCGCGGCGCCGGCGTCGATGCCCACCGCCGTCACGCCTTGCAGCGCGCCCTTCGTGTTGTCGATGGCGCCGGTCACCTTGAGCACCAGTGCGGCGTCGGCATGCAGGCTGCCGTCCCGGTTCGTGAGGCTGGCCGCCGTCACGTCCAGGCGCGCGCCCGAGCCGTCAGCGCTGGCGATCTTTCCACCGTCGTTGTCCAGCACGCCGGTGCGGATCGTCGCATCGGCGCCGGCCACGAGCGTGCCGCGGTTGGTCAGCGCCGCCGATTCCAGCGCGAGCGTGGCGCGGCTGCTGATGGCGCCGGCATTGTCGATGCCGTCCTTGGCCGTGATGGTCAGCGCCGCACCGGATGCAATGCTGCCGCCAGCGCTGCTGCGCATCGTGTGCGCTGTCACCGCGAGCGCGCCATTGCCTGCGATCAGGCCGCTGCCATTGTCGAGCGTGCCATCCACATGCAGCGTGGTCGCGCCGCCGCCGGTGTTTACGATGCGGCCGCGGTCGTTTTGCAAGGCGGCCGCATCCACCTGCAGCGTGCCGGCTGCGGCCAGCGTCTCGATCGCGCCGCCGCTGTTGTCCAGCGCGCCGCCCGCTTCCAGCCGCAGGTCTTCCCTGGCCTGGACCAGGCCGCCAGCGTTGTGGATGCCGTCTGTTGCTGCAAGCATCGCGTTGCGTTCGGCCATGATGGCGCCGCCATGGTTGACGATGCGCGCAGCGCTCAGCACCAGGTCGGCGTTTGCACCGCGCGCATTGGCGATATTGCCGTTGCTGTTATCGATTTCGCTCACTGCCAGTACGATGTCGCGCCCGGCGACGACGGTGCCGCTGTTGCGCAGCGCGGCGCCAGCCTGCTCCATGCGCAGGCCGGTGGCGGCGCTGATGGCGCCGCTGTTATCCAGCCGTTGGCTCACTTGCAGCGCCAGCGCGCCACCAGCGCGCAGCTCGCCGCCGGTCTGCATCGTGCGCGCCGCCAGCGTCACGTCGCCATTGCCGGCGATCAGGCCGGTGCTGGCAATGTGACCGTCAGCGCCGATCAGCGTGGCCCCGTTGCCGACATTGACGATCCGCCCCGCCGTGTTGTCGACCGAGCCGCTCTGCAGCCGCAGGGAGGCGTCTGCGCCGAGCGCTTCGATCACGCCTGCGGCATTGTCCAGGTGCGTACCGGCAGCCACGGCGAGCGCGCCGGCAGCCTGGATGAGGCCCTGTGCGTTGTCGATGTTCGCGCTGATGTCGAGCCCGGCCGCGGATCCGGCCATGATTCGTCCCGCGCGGTTGTCCAGGGTATTGGCCGACAGCGCCATGGCGCCGCCGTCCGTCGTGAGCATTGCGCCGCCTGCGTTGTTGATCCGGTCCAGGTGCAGATCCAGCGCGGCGCCCGCGATGATCACGCCGCTGTTGTCCAGGACGGCGCCACGCGCGTCATGGGTCAGCGCCCCCGTGCTGCTGATGCGGCCGGTATTGACCACGCGGGTGTCGACATCGAGGCGTAGCGGGCCTTGCGCGGCAATGTCGCCCTGCACCCCGTTATCCAGCACGCGCGCGGCCAGCACCAAAGCGCCACCGGCGCCGATCGCGCCGCCATTGGCGATGGTGCCGGCGGCTTGCACGATGGCATCGCCGGCGCTGACGATGCGGCCGCCATCGTTGCCGATATTGGCGCCTTCGACCACGATGCGTTTGCCGAGAATGGCGCCCCGCGCGTTGCCGATGTCGCCAGCGGCGCGCAGCAGCAGGTCGGTCCCGGCCGCGATCGTGCCGCCGGCGTTGCGCACAGCCTGCGCCACCACGATGCGCGCACCGGCATCGGCTTGCAGCGTGCCGGCGTCGTTGTCGAGGCGCCCGGCGTCGACTGCCAGTGCACCCTTGTCACCGCTGGCGGTGGCGATCGTGCCCTGGTTGGCCAGCAAACCACGGACGGACAAGCGCATGTCGGCAGCCGACACGATATGCCCGCCGCTTGTGTTCGCCAGCTGGCCGGCGGTGATGCCAAGGCCACCGTTACCCCCGATCAGGCCGCTGCTGCTGATGCTGCCGGCGTCGATGCTGGTGGCGCCGGCCCCGGCGTTGACGATCCGGCCGGCCGCGTTGTCGATCTGCGCCGCCCGGAGTGCGAACGTGGCGCGTCCACCCAGCGCTTCGAGCGTGCCCGCGCTGTTGCGCAACTGACCATCGACGCCGACGTCGAACCCGCCTTGTGCCTGGATCAGGCCGCGCGTGTTGTCGAGCACCCCGCCGGTTCGAATGCTGGCGGCGGCTCCGGCCACCAGCTTGCCGCCGGTGTTGTCGAGGTTAAAGGCAGACAGTGCCAGAGCTCCGCCCACACTGATGGCGCCGCCGCTGGCGTCCAGGTCGCCGGTGTCGATGCGTGCGTCGCCGCCCACACGCCAGCTGGCCTGCGCCGCACTCGTCGCACCGCTGCGCACATCCAGGTCGCCCGTCACGTTCAGTACGCCGCCTGCCCCGCTGATCTGCCCGGCCCGCAGCGCCAGCGAACTGGCGCTGTCGATGCTGCCCTTCTCTTGATGCAGCACGCCATCGACCGTGAATGTCGCGGGCGCCGCGCCGGTGTGGCGCAGCGCGCCGCCGCTGTTGTCCAGCGCACCGGTCTGCAACGTCAGGTTGGCCGCTTGCAGCAGGCCGCCGCTGTTGTCGAGCGTGCCGGCGACAATCTGCGCCGTCGTGCCGGCCAGCACCTTGCCGCCAACGTTGCCGAAGTGGTCAAGGGTAACGCTCAGTGCGCGCCGCACCTGCAGCTCGCCGCCGGCGTTGTCGAACACCGGCCCGGCCACGCTCAGCTGCTCCAGGTGGGCTTCGCCGCCGCGATTGGCAAAGCTGGCGCTGGTGGCGTGCAGACCGCCGCTGGCGATGATCAGGCCGCCGTCATTGTCGAGCACCGTCGCCCTGATCAGGCCAGCAGGCTGAGCCGGTGCCGGCGTTGGGGCGGACACCGGCGCGGGCGCGGGCGCGGGTGTCGCGGCGACCGGCAGTGCCGGGACCGTGGTTCCGGCATCGGGGGCGGCGGCGCCATCCGGTGCGGGCGTGGCTGCCGGCGCAGGCGCCGCCTGCCCCAGCCGGCCATTGTTGTTCGACATGTCCCGCGCCGCCAGGTCCAGCGCCATCGCGCCGGTCTGGGCGATGCGTCCGTCGCGGTTGACCAGACTGGTGGCCGTGAGCTCGATCCGGTCGGCCTCGATGCTGCCACGATTCTCGAGACGGCCGCTGCTGGTCACCACCAGCTCGCCGGCCGCAGCGCCGATCTCGCCCGCGTTGCGCACGCCGACCCCGGCCTCGGTGCCGACCAGCCAGATGTGATTGGCGTACATGCCGCCCAGCTGGGCCACGTCGATCGCGAATTCGGGCGCGCCGGCCCCTTCGGCCGGCGTCACGCCCGGCCTGGCGTTCGCCGTCTCGCCCAGCGAGATCCGGTTGACGCCGGTGACGACATCGAGCTGGCTGGCCCACAGGCCCGCGTTGACCTGCACCGAGCGCGCGATCAGTGCGGTGTAATCAGTCTCGCTGCCGTTCAGGCCAGCGCCTTCGATCGCGATCTGGCCGCGCGTCACATCAAAGCCGGTGAGCCGGCCATCGGTCAACAGCGGATTGCCGGTGGTGAGCGTGGCACGGCTGACGTTGATGAAGCCGCCGCCATCGACGACGATGCCGGCCGGGTTGGCGATGACGGTCTCGGCGCGCTGTCCCGCCACCTCGATGAAGCCCTTCAGCCGGCTCGGGTTGCTCGAATTGACTTCGTTCAGGATGACGCGTGCAGCACCGGTTTTCAACCATGGATTGGCCTGGACCCAGCCGCCCAGCCGGGTCTGCACATCGGTGCGCGCATTGTTGAGGATCGCGCCGCTGTTGGGCACGTCGAACTGTGTGTACTTGTTGCGCGACACGCCGGCGGCGCTCGGCGTCTGGATGTTCACCTGGATCACGCCGTTGGCTGCATTCAACACCGTGGGCCGCTCCGTACCCGGTGCATTCGGATCGGCCACGACCTGCGCCAGCGCGGCGCCGGACACCAAGATGCCGCCAAAAGCGCCCGCCACCAGCACGGCCAGTTGCCGCAAGCCGGGTGATCCCCGGCGCGTGCCGAAACCGGCCGGCGCGGCAGACTCGCCCGGTCCCTTGACGTGGCTGCGGGCGGTTTCCCCGACCGCCATCAGCATGCCACGGGCCTGGTTGAAGACGAGACGGTAACGAAGCTTGTTCATGGTTGGCAGTCGGAGGGTCAGTAGTTGAAGTTCAGGTTGAAGCCGGTGGTCACGCGGGCCGTGCGAAAACCGTCCGGCCTGGAGATCGGCGCGCCGGCAAAGACGTCGCCCTGCAAGCGGCCCCATGCGAACAGCCAGCCGAGCGCGGCGCCGCTCAGGCGCGTGCCGCGCAGGTCCGCCGCGCCGGGACCGGACACGTGGCCGACATCGAGCGCGGCATACAGCCGCTGGTCGCTGCCGGGGATCGACCACACCAGATCGTTGCGCAGCAGCGAGCCGCGCTCGGCCGACAGGCTCGATTCGCCATCGAAGCCACGCACGGTGTAGCGCCCGCCGATGGCGAAGCGGTCTTGCGGCACCAGCGGTGTGCGGTTCCACTGGCCGCGCCACGAAGCCGACCAGGCCAGCGAAGAGGTGAGCGGCAATTGCAGCGCCAGGTCCGCATTGAACATGCGCGGGCGCGCGGTGCCTTCACCGAACAGTTCTTCCGGCGCCGGCAAGGCGCCGAAGTGACCGGTGCCGATCTTCCAGCCCAGGTTGACGTCCAGCGTGGCGCGGCCGATGAACTCACGGTGCCCCAGGCCAAGGACAAAGCCGGCCATGCGGCGGCGCTGCACCTCGACTTCGGTATCGTCGATGAAGTTGTGGCTGCGGCGCTGGAAGGCGCGCACCGAGACGGTCGTCTTGCGAGCGGCGTCGCGGTACACCAGGCGCGTTGCCTTGATCTCGCTGTTGACGCTGTCGCCGCTGTAGATATAGTCCTGGCTGGCGCCGGCGACGCTCTGGTGATAGCGATAATCGTTGATCTGGGCCGAGAACAGCCAGTAGCGCCACGGGATCGAATAATGCGCAGCGTAGCCGCGCGTGCCGTAGTCACCCGACGGGCTGTCGCCTGGCAGGTTGCGGTTGAGCGTGACGTAGAACAGGTCCTGGAAGCCGAGCGGATTGTCGACCGACAGCGTCATCCCGCCCTGATAGGCGCCGGTGGACTGGCTGCCACTGTCGTCGGCCGACAGGCTGAAGCGATATGCCCGGCCACCCTGCCACTGCACCTGCAGATCGCTTTCGCCGGGGTGCTCGGCCGGCACGATCCTGATGTCGGCCGCGGCGCCCGGCACGCGCTTGAAATTCTCCAGCCCCTGCTCGATGGCGCGCAGGTTGAGCAGATCGCCAGGCGCGGCCGGCAGCGCCGCCGCCCAGTGCCCGGGCTCAGCCCCGGCGAAGCGTACCGCGTGGATCTTTCCGGGAACCAGGGTCAGCACCAGCTGGCTATCCTGCAGGTCTTGCGATGCGGCGACTACGCGGCTGGTGACATAGCCGCGCGCCACCAGCGCGTTCTGGATCTGCCCGACCAGGACGTTGATGCCATCCGACCCCAGGCAGCGCCCGCGTGCGGGCGCCGCAGCGCGCAGGGTCCATTGGAAGTCGCGCGCCCCCTCGCCTTCAAGCTCGATCGTGTTGATGACGAAACAAGGCGATTCGGCAGCCGGATAGCCGGCCAGCGGCGGCTGCGGCGCCTGCAGACGCACGTCGGGAGCTGCCTCGTCTTGCTGGCGCCGCGCCTCTTCGCGCTGCTGTTGACGCTGCAACTGCTGCCCGGCGATCGTTGACAGGTCTTCCTGTGCAATGACAGGGGCACACAGAAGGCTGGCGGCCAGCGCGACAGCGCAACGACCGAAGAACAAAGACACGATATTTCCCATAGACAACTAAATGAACAAAGTATAGATGTTCAATTTCTATAGGGAAATAAATTAAGCCCGATATGTCATCCCAATAGGTGCTGGCGCCAAATAATGTGTCTTTTAGGCGACGCTCCCGTGACAATTGGAGAGATTGCCTGAGTCGCCGGCAGGATGGCGCTTATTCTGGGAAAACGCCGCCCTCGCAGCCATTTCTGCGCACAGCGGCGCCTTAGCCGAATCGCGGCAGACTGCACTCGAGCGGCTTGAATTCGACAGGGGTTGGCGCTGCTGCATCGGTAATGTCCTGCACGGACTGGCCACATTTGCCGGCAGCGAATTCGAACAGCGCCAGATAGGTGTGCCCGGCCTGCGGCGTAAATTGCTGCGTGAATGGCCCGCATTGCCCGGAAGACCACGACTTGCCGATCTTGTCCGACCATTTGGATTGGCCGAACACCTGCAACGGCACGCCGGCTTTGACAGTCTGCTTGCCTTCGGGGAGGACGTCGACAGCGGCGTTCGCCTTCTGTTGCAGCTTCGCAATGAACGGCAGGAGCTTTTCACGCAGGAGCTCGGCATCATAAATGCCGGCCGCCCGGGTCAATCCTTCGCATGACTGCTCACTCGTACTCGTGTGAAAAACGACGTGCATCGCGTCGCCGCGCGATTTGAAAATCAGGGTTGCATCGTCGGATGGGACTTCTTGCGCAATGGCAAGAACGGGGATGGCAAGCAGTATGGCGATGATCGAATTTTTCATTGGAATGCTCTGATGAGGAGAAGGCTGACCATTCAGGATCGCCAACCAGATACTAGAATAAAGTTCCAGAGGGCAACTAAATGACGTCGCAGTCTACATGATCAATGCGTCCGATGACACCTGTTTGCAGAAACAGGCACAACCGCCATCATGCGTCTGCGTCTGCGTCGGGCGCGGCATTCGCCTGCCGGCATCTGCTCGAGCACCATTGCCGGGCTGGCGCATTGTGGCCGGATTGACGAGCATGCAGGGCAGATGGGCATCGTCACCGGTAGCGCGGAATGCTTCGATGAATTGCAGTTGCATCGATGCCGTTGGTGGTCAATGGCATCCGGCCCACAAAAGCAAAAGGGTTACAGACAATGCGCTGTAACCCTTCAATTTGGCTGGTAGGCCTCCCGTGAGTCGAACACGGCACCAACGGATTATGAGTCCGCTGCTCTAACCAAGCATGAGCTAGAGGCCCAGAAACTGGGATGATGGCAAACAACTCGCCACCTGCTCATCAAGGAAGATGATGGGCGAAGTGGCGAGAGCATATTGCCTTTAGTACAGGCGCGTCAAGCCCGCATCAACAATCAGCTGTTGTTCTCGAGGAAGCTCTTGAGCTTGTCCGAGCGCGACGGGTGACGCAGTTTGCGCAGCGCCTTTGCTTCGATCTGGCGAATCCGCTCACGGGTGACGTCGAACTGCTTGCCGACCTCTTCCAGCGTGTGGTCGGTCGACATCTCGATGCCGAAGCGCATGCGCAGCACCTTGGCTTCGCGTGGCGTCAGCGAGTCGAGCACATCCTTGACCACGCCGCGCATCGAAGCGTGCAGCGCGGCGTCCGATGGTGCCAGCGTGTTGTTGTCTTCGATAAAATCGCCCAGATGCGAATCGTCGTCGTCACCGATCGGCGTTTCCATGGAAATCGGCTCTTTCGCGATCTTCATGATCTTGCGGATTTTATCTTCCGGCATTTCCATCTTGATCGCGAGCGTGGCCGGGTCGGGCTCAGCGCCGGTCTCCTGCAGGATCTGGCGCGAGATCCGGTTCATCTTGTTGATCGTTTCGATCATGTGCACCGGAATACGAATCGTGCGCGCCTGGTCGGCGATCGAACGGGTGATCGCTTGGCGGATCCACCACGTTGCGTACGTCGAGAACTTGTAGCCGCGGCGGTACTCGAACTTGTCCACCGCCTTCATCAGGCCAATATTGCCTTCCTGGATCAGGTCGAGGAATTGCAGGCCGCGGTTCGTGTACTTCTTGGCAATCGAAATCACCAGGCGCAGGTTGGCCTCGGTCATTTCGCGCTTGGCCTTGCGCGCCTTCATTTCACCGGCCGCCATCTGGCGGTTGATGTTGCGCAGGTCAGGCAGCGGCAGCACGACGCGCGCCTGCAGGTCGATCAGGCGCTGCTGCAGTTCCTTGATCGTCGGAATATTGCGGCCCAGGATCGCGCTGTAGGCGTGGCCGGCGTTGACTTCGCCATCCACCCATTCCAGATTGGTTTCGTTGCCCGGGAAGACCTTGATGAAGTGGGCGCGCGGCATGCCGCAGCGGTTCACGGCCACGTCGAGGATTTGCTTCTCGATGTGGCGCACTTCGTCGACCTGGCCGCGCAGCGTGTCGCACAGCTTTTCCACGACCTTGGCCGTGAAGCGGATGCCCAGCAGCTCGTTGGAGATCGTGTCCTGCGCCTTGACGTAGGCTTTCGAGTTGTAGCCATCCTTTTCGAACGCCTTGCGCATCTTGTCGAATTGCTGGGCAATCTCGGCGAACTTGGCCAGGGCCGTGACTTTCAGCGCTTCGAGCTGCTCGGCCGAGTAGCCAGCAGCGCCCGAGTTGCTTGGCGCTTCTTCTTCTTCCTCTTCGCCTTCGGCGTCGTCTTCGTCTTCTTCGTCCTCGTCCGACTCGCTGGCGACAGGCGCGGCGACCTGCGGCGTGTTGTCTTCGCCTTCCTGATCGACCAGACCGTCGACGATTTCGTCGATCTTGATTTCGTCGCTGTCGATCTTGGCGGCGGTGCCGATGATCTCGGCGATCGTGACCGGGCAGGCCGAGATCGCTTGGATCATGTCCTTCAGGCCGTCTTCGATGCGCTTGGCGATCTCGATTTCGCCTTCGCGCGTGAGCAGCTCGACCGAGCCCATTTCGCGCATGTACATGCGAACCGGATCGGTGGTGCGGCCGAAATCGGAGTCGACCGTCGACAGCGCAGCTTCGGCAGCCGCTTCGGCTTCATCGTCGCTGGTGGCGTTGGGAACGTTGTCGGACAGCAGCAGCGTCTCGGCATCGGGCGCGTGTTCATAGACCGCGATACCCATGTCGTTGAACGTGCCGATGATGCCTTCGATCGCTTCCGGATCGACGATGTTTTCGGGCAGGTGGTCGTTGATCTCGGCGTACGTGAGGAAGCCGCGCTCCTTGCCCGACTTGATCAGGGCCTTGAGCTTGCTGCGGCGCAGCTCGAGTTCTTCTTCGCTGGCCTCGGTATCGGACGAGAACGCATCCTTGAGCAGCGCCTTCTCTTTGGCCTTGCGGTCCTTGGCCTTGGCCTTGTCCGCAGCCTTGAGCTCGGCGCGCTCGACCGCGTTCAGCGCGGCGATCTCGTCGTTTTCAGGGGTGAATTCTTTTGGCTTGCGACCGCGCCGGCCCGGCACTTTGACAGACGGCAAGACGTAGCCCGACGTGTCGATGGCGGCAAGCGTGGCCGCATCGGTCGTCTGGTTGACAGGCGCCGAGGTCGCCGTGCGCACCTCAGCCTTGTCTTGCGCGTTGTCGGCCTTGGCGGCGGACGTTCTCGTGGTCGTGGCAGCCACGTTGGTTTCGGGTTTCTTGGTTGGCACAGGCGCTTTCGATGTCACAACGACTAACTTTACGGTGGTTAAGAATAAAGTTTTGTTACCTTCATCATCCTGCAGGCACAAATCCATGCCCCGCTAACTAATACTCCACGCACGCAATTGAACCAAGAAGTGTTTCAACAGTTGCAATAGTTAGCGTTTTATTATAGCACGCACCCTTTCTTTTTCCAGTCGTGAGCGCCTTGGCCCATGGGGAGAAAGCCCGTGTTCATCGGGGTGCCATCGCCGCGGTGGCTTCGCGTTCCAGAAGGTCCAGCTGGGCAGTAATCTCGCGATAGCGAGTACTGACCTGATCTGGGGTCAAGCCGGCAGAAAACAACTGGTTCAATTCTTCTCGTAACGAATCCATCTTGATTTGGCGCACTGAACTGAGCAGGACGATGCGATCGCCATCGACTTCGTTTTCAGGTTCGGCGGCAATTTCAGCAATCATGCCATCATACTCGTTAGTGACTTCATGCAACTGTTGTGACAGTGCGGCAAACGTGCCGTGCTGGCCCAAGGCCTGCGCGGTGTCGATCAGATGCCGCAGGCGATCCGCGCCCTCTTCGCCGAAATAGTCGAAGGCGCTCAGTGCGACCTCGTCGAGTTCCAGCGCCAAGTGCGGATGCGCGACCAGGATGCGCAGCATCTTGCGCTCCAGGCCCACCGGCTCGGGCCGGCCCTGGCGCGGCGGCGCGCGGCGCGCGGTGGCCACTGGCTTGGACAACTCGAACAGGCTTTCGATCTCCGCCGGCGTCGATTGCGTCATGCTGGCCAGGCCGCGCACGATCTGCAGGCGCAGGCTCGACGGCGTCATCGATTGCAGCAGCGGCTTGGCGTCGAACTGCGATTTGGCGCGCCCTTCCGGCGTATCGAGATCGTGCTCTTGCGTGACTTCGCGCAGCAGGAATTGCGACAGCGGCATTGCATCGGCAATTTCTTGCTCGAATGCTTCGGCGCCGCGCTCGCGCACGAAGCTGTCTGGATCGTGCTCTTGCGGCAGGAACAGGAACTTGATGGTCTTGTTATCGCTCACTTGCGGCAGGCACGCTTCCAGCGCGCGGCGCGCGGCCTTGCGGCCGGCCTTGTCGCCATCGAAACTGAAGATCACGTCGTCGGTCTGGCGCAGCAGCTTTTGCACGTGGGTACTGGTGCAGGCGGTGCCGAGCGTGGCCACTGCTTGCGGGAAGCCGAGCTGGGCCAGTGCGACGACGTCCATATAGCCTTCGGTTACCAGCACATAGCCGGCGTCGCGGATTGCCTGGCGCGCCTCGAACAGGCCGTACAGCTCCAGGCCCTTCTGGAACAGCGGGGTTTCGGGCGAGTTCAGGTACTTCGGCTCGCCGCTGTCGAGCACACGTCCGCCAAAGCCGATGACCTGGCCCTTGGTGTTGCGGATCGGGAACATCACCCGTTCGCGGAAGCGGTCGTAGCGTTTGTGGCGGTTGCCCTCTTCGTCGACCTTGTCGATCACGAGACCCGACTCGACCAGCACATGCGCCTCGTACTCGGGGAACACGGCGCGCAGGCTGTCCCAGCCGGCCGGGGCGTAGCCCATGCCGAAGCGGGCGGCCACTTCGCCGGTCAGGCCGCGGTTCTTGAGATACGCGATGGCGTCCGGCGCGTCGCGCAGCTGGGCGCGGTAAAACGCGCAGGCTTGCGTCAGCGCATCGGTCAGCGCCAGGGATTGCGCCTGCTGGGCAGCGCGCTGGGCCGGCGGAATCTTGTCGTCGACGTCGGGCACGATCATGCCGACGTTCTGGGCCAGGTCTTTCACCGCATCGACAAAGCCCATGCCCGAGTATTCGATCAGGAAGCCGATCGACGTACCATGGGCGCCACAGCCGAAGCAGTGATAGAACTGCTTGGTCGGGCTGACCGTGAAGCTGGGGGACTTTTCGTTGTGAAATGGGCACAGGCCCATGAAGTTCGCCCCGCCCTTCTTGAGCTGGACGTAGCGGCCCACGATATCGACAATGTCGACCCGGTTGAGCAAATCGGTGATGAAAGTTTGCGGAATCACTTGAGCTTACACAGTGTTTGTCTAGGGCCAGACTATACCGCAGCGCCTGCTGCAAATTGATATGCAACAAGTTGTGGTCCCTGCCCGAGGGTGGGCAGGGACGACGCGTTGCAGGTGACGCTTATGGCGTTTATGCGCCAGCCAGGGCTTTCTTGACCAGGCCGGAGACCACGGTCATGTCGGCGCGGCCAGCCAGCTTCGGCTTGAGCACGCCCATCAGCTTGCCCATGTCCTGCGGGCCGGTCGCGCCGGTTTCGGCGACGGCAGCAGCGACTTCGGCGGCGATCTCTTCGTCCGACAGGCCAGCCGGCATGTACGCCGACAGGATGACCATCTCGGCCTTCTCGATGTCGGCCAGGTCGGGACGGTTGCCGGCTTCAAACTGGCTGATCGAATCCTTGCGCTGCTTGATCATTTTTTCGATCACGGCCAGCACCTGGGTATCGTCCAGCTGGGTCTGCTCGTCGAGTTCCTTGCGCTTGACTTCGGAAATGATCAGGCGCACCGCTGCCAGGCGGCCGGTTTCCTTGGCGCGCATGGCGCTTTTCATGTCTTCGGTCAGTTGTTCTTTTAAGCTCATGGGATCTCCGTATTCAAAAGGGTGAAACGACAAAACCCGCTGCGGCGAAACCGAAGCGGGTTTGCGGACTTCAGCGACTCGCCGGGACTGGCAATGCCGTCACCGGGTCTTGGCCGTCTGAACTGTCTTAGTACAGTTTCTTCGGCAGTTGCTGGCTGCGGATGCGCTTGTAGTGACGCTTCACTGCTGCTGCCAGCTTGCGCTTGCGTTCTGCGGTCGGTTTTTCGTAGAACTCGCGTGCGCGCAGTTCCGTCAACAGACCGGTCTTTTCGATGGTGCGTTTGAAGCGACGCATGGCGACTTCGAACGGCTCGTTTTCTTTAAGGCGGATAGTGGTCATGTAAAAATCAAACCGTTGGATTTAGGGAAGAACGAAATTCTAGCATCGTTTGCAGTTCGGTGGAAGCTTTAATCACGAAGTGGTGTTTTCAAACGTCAACTATTTGCCACCGCCAGACCGGCCGCCACGCCCGATGCCCAGGCCCACTGAAAGTTGTAACCACCGAGCCAACCGGTCACGTCGACCGTCTCGCCGATGAAGTACAGGCCGGGCACATTGTTGGCCATCATCGTCTGCTGCGACAGGCCCTTGGTATCGACGCCGCCCAGCGTGACCTCGGCCTTGCGGTAGCCTTCCGAGCCGGTCGGGACGATGGCCCAGCGGTTGATTGCGTCGCCCAGCGCGCGCAATTTTGCATCGGCCATGTCGGCCAGGCGCGCAGTAGCGTCAAAGCCATTGGCCGCGAGCAAGCCTTCGGCCAGGCGCGCGGGCAGCCACTGTATCAACACATTGCCCAGCTGCTTTTTCTCGGTTTTCTTCAGGCCGATCAGCGTGTCGGCCACGTCCATTTCAGGCAACAGGTTCAGCACGATCGGCGTGCCCGGCTGCCAGTAGCTGGAAATCTGCAGGATCGCCGGACCCGACAGGCCGCGATGCGTGAACAACAAGTCTTCACGGAAGTGGCCACCCCGTGCGCCCTTGCCTTTGCTGCTGCCCGTGCTGACCTCGACCTCAAGCGCGATGCCCGCCAGCGGCACGAACGGTTCCCAGCTCGGACCGTCAAACGTCAGCGGCACCAGACCCGGGCGGGTCTCGATCAGTTTCAGGTCGAATTGCGTGGCGATGCGATAACCGAGATCGGTCGCGCCGATCTTCGGGATCGACAGGCCGCCCGTGGCGACCACGACACTTTCCACCAGCAATTCGCCGGCGTCAGTGTCGATGGCAAAGCCATCATCGTTCTTGCGCACACCGGCCACCTTGCACGGCATGCGCCACTCGACGCCGCCCAGGTCGCACTCGGCGCGCAGCATCGCGATGATCTGCTCGGCCGAATCGGTGCAGAACAATTGGCCGCGGTGCTTTTCGTGGTGCGCAATCCGGTATTTCTTGACCAGTGCCAGGAAGTCCTGCGCCGTGTAGCGTGACAGCGCGCTGCGGCAGAAATGGGGATTGTTCGACAGGTAATGCTGCGGCCCGGCATTGACGTTGGTGAAGTTACAACGTCCGCCGCCCGAGATGCGGATCTTTTCGGCCAGCTTGGCCGCGTGGTCGACCAGCACCACGCGCTTGCCGCCCTGCGCCGCCACGGCCGCGCACATCATCCCGGCCGCGCCCGCGCCGATTACCGCCACATCGAATTGATTTGCCATGCCTGCCACCACCTTTGCTCAACCCGCCATTGTAAGGCAGTGGCGGATTGGCGAACAGCGGCGCGGTAAGCCTTTACTCGGCCACTGGCAGGCTGCGGGCGCGGATCTTGCGCGAGACTTCGACGCAGTACGCCACCTGCGTGGCAATCGATGGCGGCACCGGCACCTCGCCACGCAGCGCAGCGCCGATCCAGGCGGCGGTGGTGGCCGCATCGCGGCCGTCGGGCACGATGGCCAGGTCGTCGGTAGGCGCGTCGCGCTCGACCAGCAGGGCGCGCTGGCCGGCGTGGAACCAGTCGATGCGCTGGGCGCGGTGCGGGTGGGCGACGGTTTCGCCCTCGGTGCCGCGCATCAGGAATGCGTCGCCCCGGGTTTCGCTGTCGACGCCTTCGAAGTACTCGCCCAGCGTTACCAGGTATTCAGGGTGCGTGTACGAGACCAGGCGCAGCGCCGGACCGTCGAAGGGTTGCAGGATCTTGACGATGGTGTGGGTCGAATTACGCACGCCCAGCACGCGGCGCAATTCGAGCATGCGCGCCAGTTCCGGGGCCAGATGCTCGATCGGCATGAAGGCCACGCGGCCATGGACGAATTCGTTGTGGACTTCGGCGCCGGTGGTCGCGTCGGTCACGCCCAGCTCGTGCAGGATTTCCGCGGTGGTGACGCGCCCCGGATCGTTGCTCACGCCATGCACCAGCACCGGCACGCCTTCGCGCGCCAGCAACAGCGCCAGCAGTGGCGTCAGGTTGGCCAGCTTGCGCGAACCGTTGTAGGTGGGAATCGATACCGGCGCGAATTCGCCGCGCGGCGCGGGCAGCGGCGTGAACGCGGCGCTCGCTGCATCCATGAAGCCGGCCAGCTCATCCACCGACTCGCCCTTGATACGCATGGCAAGCAAAATGGCGCCCAGTTCGAGGTCGGACACGCGGCCCTCGAGGATGGCCGCGTACAGCCGGTGCGCGTCGTCGCGCGTCATGCTGCGTGCCCCTTTTACGCCGCGGCCGATTTCCTTGATGAAGGGGGCAGCGACAAAGCGTTCGATATCGGTAGTCATGACAAAAGGATACACGGGAACGTCGCGCTGCGGCAGCACGCACGGGTGCAGAGCACAGCGAGACGCCGCCCGACGCCGCCATTTGGGGCTGCGCATGTGCACATACAGCAATTTCCGCTTACACTGATCCATCCCCCAAAAGAAATATAGATCGCATCATGACCAGTACGCCACAAATCGAAAATACCAACGTCAGCTCGTTCGCCCGCATGCCAACGCCGGTCGAGCTGCATACCTCCCTGCCGCTGAACGACCGCGCCTATGCCACCGTGATGCAGGGCCGCGAAACGCTGCGCAATATCCTCGACCGCAAGGACAAGCGCCTGTTCGTCGTGGTGGGCCCGTGCTCGATCCATGATCCCGAAGCCGGCCTCGACTATGCGCGTCGCCTCAAGGCGTTGCAGGACGAGGTGAGCGAGACGATGGTGCTGGTGATGCGCGTGTACTTTGAAAAGCCACGCACGACCACCGGCTGGAAGGGCTATATCAATGACCCGTTCATGGACGATTCGTTCCGTGTCGAGGTTGGCATGGAGCGTGCGCGTCAGTTCCTGCTGGACGTCTGCGAAATCGGCTTGCCGACCGCGACCGAAGCGCTCGACCCGATCTCGCCGCAATACCTGGGCGACCTGATCGCCTGGACCGCCATCGGCGCGCGCACCACCGAGTCGCAGACGCACCGCGAAATGTCGTCGGGCCTGTCCACGCCCGTGGGCTTCAAAAACGGCACCGATGGCGACGTGAGCATTGCGATCAATGCGGTGCTGTCGTCGTCGAACCCGCATGCGTTCCTAGGCATCAATGGCCAGGGTTCCGTATCCATCGTGCGCACCAGCGGCAACGCCTATGGCCACGTC
Source organism: Massilia aurea (assembly GCF_024753205.1). Classification (GTDB taxonomy): domain Bacteria; phylum Pseudomonadota; class Gammaproteobacteria; order Burkholderiales; family Burkholderiaceae_D; genus Telluria; species Telluria aurea. The sequence continues at coordinate 668,073 of NZ_JANUGZ010000002.1, forward strand.
GTGCTGCGCGGCGGCGGCGGCCGGCCGAACTACGATTCGGTCTCGGTAGCCATTGCCGAACAGGCGCTGACCAAGGCCAAGCTGCCGGCCAACCTGGTCGTCGACTGCTCGCACGCCAACAGCTACAAGAAGCCGGAACTGCAGCCGCTCGTCATGTCCGATGTCATCCAGCAAATCCGTCATGGCAACAAGTCGCTGGTCGGCGTGATGATCGAGTCGAACATCGTCAGCGGCAGCCAGTCGATTCCGAGCGACCTGTCGCAGCTGACGTATGGCTGCTCGGTGACCGATGGCTGCATCGGCTGGGAAGAAACCGAAACCATGCTGCGTGAAGCGCACAAGGAATTGCTGCAGCGTCCGTAATAAACCGCGCAACATCCGCAGGGTGGGCGGCGGCGCCCTCCGCCCTGCGGTAGAATGCCCGGTTCCGCTCAATCCACCTGGCTTTCCACATGATCGTTCTCGGCGTCGAATCCTCCTGCGATGAAACCGGCTTTGCTCTGTATGACACCGAGCGCGGCCTGCTGTCCCACGCCCTGCATTCGCAGGTTGCGATGCACGAAGAATATGGTGGCGTGGTGCCCGAACTGGCGTCGCGCGACCATATCCGGCGCGCCATTCCGCTGCTGGACGAGGTGCTCAAGCGCGCCAATCTGCCGGCCTCGAACATCGACGCCGTCGCTTACACGCAAGGCCCTGGCCTGGCCGGTGCGCTGCTGGTCGGCTCGTCGGTGGCATGCAGCCTGGCGCTCGCGCTCGACAAGCCAGTGCTGGGTGTGCATCACCTCGAAGGGCACCTGCTCTCGCCGCTGCTTGCATCGGAACGCCCGGACTTCCCGTTCATTGCGCTCCTCGTCTCGGGCGGTCACACGCAGTTGATGCGCGTCGATGGCGTGGGCAGCTACACGCTGCTGGGCGAAACGCTGGACGATGCCGCCGGCGAAGCGTTCGACAAGTCGGCCAAGCTGCTGGGCCTGGGGTATCCGGGCGGCCCGGCGATCTCGCAACTGGCCGAGCGTGGCGATCCGGCGGCCTACAAACTGCCGCGGCCAATGTTGCACAGCAAGGATTTCAACTTCAGCTTTTCGGGCCTGAAAACGGCGGTGCTCACGGTCGTCAAGAACCACGACGTCAAGGTGATTGCGGATATCCCCGAACAGGACAAGGCCAATATCGCGCGCGGCTTTGTCGATGCGATTGTCGACGTGCTCACCGCCAAGTGCGTGAGCGCCATGAAGCACACGGGTTTGAGCCGCCTGGTGATCGCGGGCGGCGTTGGCGCCAACAAGCAACTGCGCGCGTCGCTCAATGCGGCCGCGGCCAAGCGCAAGTTCAAGGTCTATTATCCGGAGCTGGAATTTTGCACCGACAATGGCGCGATGATCGCGTTTGCCGGTGCGATGCGTCTTGAGCGCAACCCTGCGCTGGCGCAGCGCGATTACGCGTTCAATGTGCGTCCGCGCTGGCCGCTGGACGAGCTCGAAGCGGCCTGAATACAGTTCCATAACCAGCTTTAAGCCACGAGAAACAGCCTGCCGCCAACATTGAACTTGCCTGTCTGACACCGATCCTACGGTGTGACCGTTGCCATTAAAACGGTGGCAATATCCGTCGATCAAGTTTTACGGAGGTGAGCAATGCGCGTAGTCAGCTGGAATATTCATTGGGGTTGTGGCAAGGACGGTCGGATCCGCATTCACGCGATGATCGACGTGCTGCGCCGCTTGAACCCCGATGTGATTTGCCTGCAAGAGGTGGCTGCCAATCACCCCGAGCTCGAAGGCAGCGCCAGCGCCAACCAGTTCAAGCAACTCGCCGGCGCCTTCGGCGGCTACCATGCGATGGAGCATGCGCCGAGCGAGATTTACCAGAACAATGTCCCGCGCCTGTTTGGTAACCTGATCCTGTCCAAGTACCGCATCTCGCAAGTGCACCGGCACCTGCTGCCGTGGCCGGCCGACCCCGACCATGCGGCCGGCATGCCGCGCGGCCTGCTCGAAACCGTTGTCGAAGCACCTGGCGGCAAGCTGCGCCTGCTCACGACGCACCTCGAATATTATTCGCCCGTCCAGCGCATGGCGCAGGTCAACCGCATCCGCGAACTGCATGCCGAGGCCAGTGCCCGCGCCCTGCTGTTCCAGCCCGATCCGAACCTGGACGCGCCGTACCAGCTTGGCTTTCGGCCCGGCTCGGCAATCCTGTGTGGTGATTTCAATTTCGCGCCCGATGCACCGGATTACGCGGCGCTGCTGGCCCCGCCGGAAGGCAGCGCCATGGCGCTGGTCGATGCCTGGCGCGTGGTGCACGGCGACATGGCGCGCGCGCCAACCACCGGGCTGCACGGGTATCCGTGGCCCGAGCGGCCTGAATGCTACGATTATTTCTTCGTGACCGACGATCTGGTGCCGCGCCTGACCGCCGTTGACGTGCAGTCCGAGACAGCGGCGTCGGACCACCAGCCGGTGGTCCTCGATCTGACTTAAACGACGGCGTCGGCCGGCGTTTCCAGGCCTGGAATCTCGCGCAGCGCGCGCTCGAATACTTCAGGCAACTGGCCGCCGGAAATCAGGTGCTTCTGGTTGATGATCACAGCCGGTACCGACTTGATGCCGGCATTCAGGAAGAACTGCTCGCGCTCGCGCACCTCGTCCTTGTACTCGTCCGACGCCAGGATACGCGCCGCCGTCTCGCGCTCCAGGCCCACACTCTCGACGGCGCGCAGCAGCACGGCGTGGTTACTCGGGTCTTCACAGCGGGTGAAATACGCTTCGAGCAGCGCGACCTTGAGCTGGCGCTGCTTGCCTTCTTCTTCAGCCCACGACAGCAGGCGGTGCGCGTCGAAGGTGTTGTAGATGCGGCCGCGCCGCTCCATGTCGAACGTGAAGCCCACGGCGGCGCCGCGCTCGCGGATCATTTCGCGGCTGGATGCCTGCTGCTCGAGGCTGGCGCCATATTTTTCAGTGACGTGCTCGACGATGTCCTGGCCTTCCGGCGGCATGTTCGGATTCAGTTCGAACGGCTGGAAGTGCAGGTCGACGCGCACGTCGTCGCCTAGTGTCAACAGTGCCTGTTCGAGCGATTTGAGACCGACTGCGCACCATGGGCACGAGACGTCCGACACGAAATCAATCCTGAGTTGCTTGGTCACGGCGTACCACCTTTCTGTCCGGCGCGGCACGAATGTGCCGCTATTGCCGACCATGGTAACGCCTCGGCAAAAAAGCCGCGCACGCTGCCCTGCTTTGCCTTATTTTGCCTTTTTGGCCGCGCCCGACTTGCTGCCGAGCTTGGATTCCTTGCCCGCGATCAGGTTGCCGATATTGCCGCTGTGACGCCACACGAGGAGTGCGCTCATGACGATCACGGCCAGCAGAATGGCATCGACGCCGAACAGCAGGCCGTAGTACAAGGGCGCGAAGACCGCAGCCACCAGCGCAGCCAGCGACGAGTAGCGAAACGCATAGGCAATGATGACCCAGGTAGCCAGCGTCGCCAGGCCCAGCCATGGATTGATGCCGAGCAGCACGCCCAGCGCGGTGGCCACGCCCTTGCCGCCGACAAAGCGGAAGAACACGGGCCACAGGTGGCCGATGAACACGGCGATGGCGACCAGCGCGATGCCGGTATCGTCCAGCCCGTAGTCGTAGCCATAGCGCACCGCCAGCCAGACGGCCAGCCAGCCCTTGGCCGCGTCGCCGATCAGCGTGGCAATCGCGGCTTTCTTGCTGCCGCTGCGCAGCACATTGGTGGCGCCGGGGTTTTTCGAACCATACGTGCGCGGGTCGGACAGGCCGAACGCGCGGCTCATCACGACCGCGAAGGAAATCGAACCGAGCAAATACGCGGCAATGGTGGCAATCAGGGTGTTCATCGTGTCTCTTTCGTGGGCGCCGGTATCGGAGTCATTTTTCTACCGGAAATTGGTGCGTGAATATACACCATCGGCTGCGTGCGGCGAAGCTACTCGGCGATGGCGCAATTCACCGGCTGGGCCTGCAGCACATCGACCAGCACGCGCGGATCGATGCCTACCAGATAGCCGCGGCGCCCACCGTTGATGTAGATCTTGTCGAGCTGCAGGATGCTTTCCTCGACATACACCGGCATCACCTTGCGGATGCCGAACGGCGATGTTCCACCAACCAGATACCCTGAATGGCGCTGGGCCACATCCGGCTTGCATGGTTCGACCGACTTGCAAGGGATGGCGCGGGCCAGATTCTTGGTCGACACCTTGCAATCGCCGTGCATCAGTACGATCAATGGCCTGGCTGCTTCATCCTGCATGACCAGGGTCTTGATCACGTCATGTTCCGGCACGCCCAGCGCGCCAGAGGAGACCGATGTACCGCCGTGCTCCTGGTACGCATACGGATGCTCGGAAAACACCACGCCATGCTTGCGCAGGAATTGGGTGGCGGGAGTCTCGGAGACGTGCTCTTTCTTGGCCATGCGTGTTACGCTAAAGACGAACAATAGGGGTTTCTATTATGCAGGAAGAACTTCGGTTTGCCACCTTCAACACTTTCAATCTGGCACCGCCCGGTGCACGCTTGTACGACAATCTGGCACCCACCACGGCCGACGAATACGAAGCCAAGCTGGACTGGACGGCGCACCAGCTCGACCTGATCAATGCCGACGTGATCGGCTTCCAGGAAATTTTCTCGCAGAGCGTGCTGGCAGAAGTCCTGCAGCGCACGCGGCGCTACCGCGACGCGCACCATGTCGGCTTCGATCCCGACCCGGGCGCGGCGCGGCTGACGCCCAGCGTGGCCCTGGTCTCGCGCCTGCCGCTGGCCGAACCGGGCACCGAACTGGGCAAGTTTCCGGCCAATGTCACGATGCCACCGGGCAGCCGCGACCCCGATCGCTTCACGCGCGCGCCGCTGCATGCGGGCGTGATTGCACCGTCGGGCGTGGTGATCGACGTGATCGTCGTGCATTTAAAATCGCGCCGGCCCGATTACCGCTCGAGCGACAGCGGGGCCGACCCGCACCTGTACGCGCTGGCGTGCCTGCGCTCGCTGATCCGGCGCGGCACCGAAGCCACCGCGCTGCGCGTGCTGCTGACGGATATGGCGCACGCGCACCGCCGCCCGCGCATCGTGCTGGGCGACTTCAACGATGTGGCCGATGCGGTGACGACCGAAATCGTGCTCGGGGCGGGCACGCCGCTGGCCGAGCGCCTGTATGACGCGAGCCAGGTGCAGCGCCGGCTCGATCACCAGCGCCATGTGGGGTATTCGATCCTGCACGACACGCGCCATTCGACGATCGACCATATCCTGGTGTCGCCAGAATTCAATCCGGCGCTGCCCGAAGCGATCGGCGAGGTGATCGATGTGGTGTATCTGAACGATCACCTGAATCTGGCGTTGCCCGAGTCGTCAGACCACGGGCAGGTGCTGGCCAGGATCCGGCTGTTCGACTAGGGCCACCGCACTAGGGCCGCATATGCCGGGCCCGGCGTGGATTCAGGTTCGGCCGTGTACTGGCCGCGCTGGCATAGAACCCCTGATAATCGTCACACCCATGCCGGCGCAGGAATTCGAGCTGCTCGGCGGTTTCCACGCCCTCTCCCACCACCCGCAGCTGCAGGCTGCGCGCCACCGCAATGATGGCCGGCACCATGGCGGCATGCACCGGATCGTGCACCACGTCGCCCACGTAGCTGCGGTCGATTTTCAATTTGGTCAGCGGAAAGCGCCGCAATGCTTCCAGGCTCGACAGGCCGGTGCCGAAGCGGTCGATGCTCAGCCGCACCCCGCGGGCACGCAGCGCCAGCGCCGTGGCGCGAAACGCCGGCTCGCCCCGGCTCAACGCATCTTCTGCGATCTCGAGTTCGAGCGCATCCGGCGGCAGGCCGGCGCTCTCGAGTGCGGCGTCGATTGCCGGAAGCAAGCCGTCATGCGCCAGCTGGACATCGGACAGATTGACCGCCACCGTGGCGGTCGAACCGCCATGGCGCCATGCGCGGGCCCGCCGACACGCGGCGCGCAGCACCCATTCGCCGATCGGGACGATCAGCCCGGAATCTTCGGCCACCGGCAGGAATTCGTGCGGCAACAACAACCCCCGTTGTGGATGACGCCAGCGCAGCAACGCCTCAACCGACGTCACGCGCCCGGTCGCCACTTCGATTTCAGGCTGGTATTGCAGCATGAATTCGTTGCCGTCGAGCGCCTGGCGCAAGCGGTTTTCCAGCTCGACGCGCTCGATCACGTGGGCGTTCATGGCCGGGCTGAAAAACTGGAAGCTGCCGCGCCCGTTCTGCTTGGCGTGGTACATGGCGACATCGGCGTGGTGCAGCAGGGTATCGACTTCGGCGCCATCGTCCGGGCACAGCGCGATGCCGATCGAGGCCGATAGCGTCACTTCCTGGCCGCCGATGTCGATTGGCAGCGCCACGGCCTGGGTCACGGCGACGGCCACGCAGGCAGCCTGGTCGGCGCCCTTGATGTCGGCCAGCAGCACGACGAACTCGTCGCCGCCCAGCCGGCTGATGGTGTCGACCTGGCGTACGCAGGCACGCACGTGCAGCGCCACTTCGCGCAGCACGATGTCGCCGGCCTGGTGGCCGTGGGTATCGTTGATGGCCTTGAACTTGTCCAGGTCGAGGAACATGACGGCGCAGCGGCTGCCCTGGCGGCGCCAGGTGGCCAGTGCCTGGTGCAACCGGTCCAGCAACAGGATGCGGTTGGGCAGGCCCGTAAGGGCGTCATGCTCGGCCTGGTGGCGCACCTGCTCCTCAATGCGCTTGCGCTCGCTGATATCGGACAGCATCGCCATATAGCCCGAGACGTCGCCATGCGCATCGCGAATGGCCGTGAGCGCGACGCGTACCGGATAGCGCTCGCCATTGCTGCGCGCGCTGGCCAGTTCGCCTTCCCAGTGGTCGGCCCCCTCGAGCCCAGTCCAGATGCGCTGATAGAAGTCGTCGTCGACGCCCCAGCCGAGGCTGGCCAGCGGCTGGCCGATGATCTGCTCGGGGGCATGCCCGGTGATGGCGGTGAAGGCGCCATTGACGGCGCGCACGCGGTACCCGGTATCCATCATGATGATGGCATCGCGCGCATTCTGGAACACTTGCGCGGCCTGCTCGAGATTGGTCTCGGCCTCCTTGCGCGCCGTGATGTCGATTTCCATGCAGAACACTTCGTGCATCACGTCGTCGTGCTTGACGGGGTAGTGGCACGAGTAGACCCAGTGGCGCCGGCCCGTCATCGATTGCACCAGCCAGTCGCTTGCCTGTGGCGCCTGGCCGGTGCGCCAGATGGTGGCGATGACGTCCTCGAATTCGCTCTGGCGGTCGAGGTGGAACACCAGGTCGCGAAACGCGCGGCCGACGGCGTCGCCTGACGCGATGCCATGCAGCTCTTCGCTGGCGTGGTTCCAGAAGCGGATGATGCCGGCGCGGTCCATCGAGTGCACGGCAACGGCCGGCGCCAGCTCGAGGGCCGTGACGAAATGGTAGAGCCAGTCGAAGGCTTGTACGCCGCCCCCGGATGGGTCAGCCGCCGGACGACCCGGGGAATCTGGCAGTAGCTTGCTCACGGCAGCGCCTTTCGCTTGGGCGGTGACAGCAATCAGGAAGACAAGCCTGTCAGTGGCATGCTGCGAGACACGCTTTGTGTGCGAAGCGGCACATGGCGCGCTGGCAAAAAATCGGGGAGGTAAGAAGGCAATTGCACCCTGCCATCAACTTGGGCAGCCAGCTGACCGCTTGTCGCTTTCAGATGGCTCAGACCGCAATTGCCGCGGTTAGTTCAATGATGGGTTCAGGCCGGGCTGGCAGGCACGGCTGCCGGAGCAACGGCGTCGCTGTCGGTATTGTTGTCGCTGTCGGTACTGCTGTCGCTGTCGCTGTCGCTGTCTTGCACGATGGCGTTGCCATCGGCATCGACGTCATTCTTTGGTTCGAGCTTGCGCTTGGCCTTGTCGTCGGCCTTGCGCTTCTTGTCGAGTTCCCGTTGCCGTTTTTCGTATTGAAAATTATTCCGTGCCATAGTCACCTCGATATGATGGAGCGGTAGGGGTACCGTCCTGACCGGCCATTATGGACTACCGCGCCGATCCCGGCTTGCCTTAACGCTAACCGCGGGGATGGTGCTCGGTGTGCAGGCGCTTGAGGCGTTCGCGCGCCACGTGGGTATAGATCTGGGTGGTCGAGATATCGGCGTGACCCAGCAGCAGTTGCACCACGCGCAGGTCGGCGCCATGGTTGAGCAGGTGTGTGGCGAACGCGTGGCGCAGCGTGTGCGGCGACAGCGGTCCGGTGATGCCGGCCTTCTTTGCGTGCTTCTTGATCAGGATCCAGAACATCTGGCGCGTCATCGGGCCGCCCCGGCTGGTGACGAACAGGGCGTCGTCCATCTGGCCATTGAGGATGATGCCGCGCGCATCCTTCAGGTAGCGCTCGATCCAGCGCCGCGCCTCTTCGCCGAACGGCACCAGGCGCGTCTTGCTGCCCTTGCCCGTCACCCGCAGCACGCCATCGTTCAAGCTCACTTCGACCAGCTTCAGGGCCACCAGTTCCGACACCCGTAAACCGCTGGCATACATCAGCTCGAGCATCGTGCGTTCGCGCAGGCCCAGCGGCGTGGCCACGTCGGGCGCAGCGAGCAGCGCCTCGACCTGGCTTTCGTTCACCGTGTGCACGAAACGGGTCGGCTGGCGCGCCGAGGCCATCTTCAGGCACGGGTCGACGTCGATCCGGTTGCGGCGCAGCGCCAGGCCATAGAAACGCTTGAGCACCGACAGCCGGCGGTTAGCCGTGCTCGGGCGCGAGTCGGGATGGCGGTCGGCAAAATAGGCGGCCAGGTCGTCCGCGCCGACGGCCAGCAGGCCGCGCTCGGGCTGACGCGCGTGCAGCCAGGTGGCGAACAGGCGCATGTCGCGCCGGTAGGCGTCGAGCGAGTTCTTGGCCAGGCCCTGTTCCAGCCAGAGCGTGTCGCAGAACTCGTCGATCAGGGCCAGATCGACTGTTGTTGCCATGGGCTTGCGGTGGCGCCTTCGTGGCGCAGCAACCAGCGTTTGACGGACAAATGGAAGCCGTTTTCGTCATCCTGGTTGGCAAAGCCGCCCAGGCCGCCGGTGGCGGTGACGCGATGGCACGGGATCACGAGCGGGAACCGGTTGGCGCCGCAGGCCTGGCCGACGGCGCGCGGGGCCGAGCCAATCACGCGCGCCACGTGCCCGTAGGTGTGCACGGCGCCACGCGGGATCGCGTGGATGTGCTGCCAGACCTTGCGCTGGAATTCGGTGCCGGCTTCCAGCAGCGGCAGGTCAAACACGAAATCAGGATCCTGCAGATAACGCGCAACCTGCTGCGCGGCCCGGTCGGCAAGCACGCTGTCGGCGCTTTTTTCGGCAAACGATGGCGGCAGGTAGACCAGCTCGCATACCTTGTCGTCGGCCGTGCGAATGCCCAGCGCGCCAAAGGGCGCCGGTACGATGGCGTTGAACAACAGGGAGGCGCGATCTGGCTTCATGGCGACGGTTGGCAGTGCGCGGCAACGGGACCATCCCGCTGACAGGCACTCCGGCATCTTACCCGCCGCAGCGCGTGTGCGGCCAGTCGTTTGGCATCAGGAAATAAAAAACAGGCAAAAAAAAAGCGCACCATCTGGTGCGCTCCAATTCGGGTCACGTTCCCGGTCGTTTGGCAGTGCCAACGACTTCTGTAAAACGTGGTGTCTCCTCGAATATTCTCCGGTACGAGTACCGTTCTTATAGCAATGCTCCCCCAAAACCTGTACTGCTTGTTGCTGGCCCTGCACCGCACCACTTCAGTGCGTATGAGCGCCATGATAACGCAAATGCTTATAGAAAATGTATCTTTTAGGTCACAAAAACAGAAAATTGTTTTACTTATAAACAAAATGCCTTGGTGACCAGGAACTGGCGCTTACCGTGCAACTTCGCGCAGGATAGCATGCACGGTCTCCTTGCCGATCCTGTTTTCCATCTGGCCGTACACCGGCTGCAATGCGCGACGCCATTCGGCCTGCTGGGCCGGATTGAGCGTATGGATCACGGTCGTGCCGGCCCGCCGGATTTTTTCCATCGATTCGTCGTTGGCGCGCTGGGCGATCTGCTTTTCGTACACGGTCGCTTCGCGCATCGCCCGCGCCAGAATTGTGCGGGTCGCTGCCGGCAAGCCATCCCAGAATTTCTTGTTGACGATCACGGCGTAACCCAGGTAACCGTGGTTCGACACGGTCAGGTGTTTCTGCGTTTCGTGCATGCGCTGCGTGTACATGTTCGACGGCGTGTTTTCCGTGCCTTCGACCACGCCATCGCGCAGCGCCGGGGCGGCTTCGGAAAACGCCAGCACCATCGGCTGCGCACCCAGCGCACGCATCTGCGCGTCGAGCACCATGGAGGCCTGGATACGCATGCGCACGCCGTCGAAATCCTTCAGCGCGACCAGCGGCTGGTTGGCCGACATGATCTTGAAACCGTTGTCCCAGAACGCCAGGCCGGTGATGCCCTTCGGTTCGAGCTTGCGCAGCAGCTCGCGCCCGATGCGCCCTTCCGTCACCTTGTACAGCGCCGCCTTGTCCGGAAAAATATAGGGCAAGTCGAACGCTTCGAATTCGCGCACGCCCAGCGGCGAAAACTTGGCCAGCGACGGCGCCAGCATCTGCACGGCGCCCAGTTGCAGCGCCTCGAGCTCTTCGCGGTCCTTGTACAACTGGCTGTTTGGATAGACTTCCACCCTGACCTGGCCGCGCGTCATTTGCTCGGCCAGCGCCTTGAACCGCTCGGCGGCGCGGCCCTTGGGCGTATCCGGCGCCACCACGTGACTGAACTTGATCACGATCGGCCCTTGCGCCCAGGCATTCATGCTGGCGGCTGCGGCCAACGCGGCACACAGCGCGCGCACGGCCAGGAGATTGAGTTGCATGACGGTTCGATTCTTCCTGATGAAACGTTACACTGGCGGATGCCGCATTGCCCGCCATCGCGGCGATGCCGCGATGCGCCCGACAGTGTAACCAAAACAGGACCTTGCATGAAATTTCCATTCATCCAGCCCGGGGCGACAGACGATCTGGACGCCGAGCCCGAGCCGCGCGCGCGCTCGCGCGGCTGGCGCTTCCTGCGCTGGATGGTGCCGATCCTGCTGGTCCTGCTGTTTTTGGCCGTGCTGATCTGGCTGCCATGGCAGGCGCGCCAGATGGAAAGCAACGATCGGCAAGAGCAATTGATTGCCGATACGCTGTGGGTCGAGCAGACGCTGCGCTTCGAACTGGCGCGCAGCGAGGAAGCACTGGCTGCGCTCGGCGCCGACCTCGTCGTCGCGCCGCTGCCGCCGGCCAAGCTGACAGCGCGCTTCCGCCAGATGTTCACCAATGGCCCCGAACTGGTGCGCGTGGTCTGGAGCGATGCCGACGGCGTTCAGCAAGCCATTTACGGCAGCGACCTGCCTGCCGCCGGCCTGCCCGCGGCCACCGTACTGGCCGGCGAAATGGCGCGCTCGATCCGGCGCGGCCGCTACAGCGTGCCGTATGGCGCCACGGCCTCCACCCACGGCGTGATCGATTACTACCTGCCACTGTTTCGCGGCGGTCAGTTCGCCGGCAGTCTGGTGGCGACCTACAGCCTGCAGGTGCTGCTGGATGAAACGGTGCCGTGGTGGTTCGCGCAGGACAATGCGCTGACGCTGCTCGACCGCAACGAGCTACCAGTGGCGCGCCGCGCATCGGGCGGCCCGGGCCGCAACGTCTACACCCACCAGCGCGAGCTCGACCTGCCCGGCGCCCAACTGGTGCTGTCGACCAATAGCGTCAAGCGCGCGCCGCAATTGCTGCCCAATCTGCTGGTCGGCTCGGTGATCGTGCTGGCGCTTGGCTTGTTGATGAGTCTGGCGGCGCTGTGGCGCCACATCTCGCGCACACTGGCGGCCGAAGCTGCGCTACGCCAGCAGATGGCGTTTCGCACGGCGATGGAAAACTCGCTGATCACGGGCTTGCGCGCGCGCGACCTCGAAGGCCGCGTCACGTACGTCAACCGCGCCTTTTGCCAGATCGTCGGCCTGTCGCAGGAAGAATTGATTGGCAAGAAGCCGCCGATGGCGTACTGGGCGCCGGAAGCGATGGCCGAATACGAAGACCGCTTCCAGGGCATCCTGTCGGGCAAGGTCACGCCGCAGTTCGAGACCGTGTTCCAGCGGCCCGACGAAGTGCGCGTGCCGGTGCTGGTGTTCGAGTCGCCGCTGGTCGATGTCGACGGGCGCCATACCGGCTGGATGAGCTCGGTGCTCGACATCACCGACCGCAAGCGCGTCGAAGAACTCAACCGCCAGCAGGAAGAAAAGCTGCAGGCCAGCGCGCGCCTGGCCACGATGGGCGAGCTGTCGTCGATGCTGGCGCACGAACTGAACCAGCCGCTGGCCGCCATCTCGAGCTATACCGTTGGCGCGCTGAACATGCTTGACCGCGCCGCCGGCGCCGGCCAGGAAGTCAAGCCGGGCATGCTGCGCCACGCACTGGAACAGGCGCGCCAGCAAGCTCAGCGCGCCGGCCACATCATCCGCAGCGTGCACGAGTTCGTCAAGAAACGGGAACCGCTGCGCCAGGAACTGACGATCCGCAGCGTCATTGCCAGCGTGCACGCGCTGATCGAATTGCAGGCACGCCAGGCCGGCGTCGTGCTGCGCGTGCACTTGCCGCCGGGCTTGCCATCAGTGCTGGCCGACCGCGTGCTGCTCGAGCAGGTGCTGCTGAACCTCACGCGCAACGGCATCCAGGCCATGCAGGACACCGTGCCGGACCAGCGCGTGCTGCGCATCGAGGCAGCGCACATCGACGACCAGGTGGCTGTCTCGGTGATCGACCGCGGCCACGGCATTTCGGCCGAAGTGGCCGAGCGGCTGTATTCGCCGTTCTATTCGACCAAGGCCGAGGGCATGGGCATGGGGCTGTCGATTTGCCGCACGGCGATCGAGTTCCATGGCGGCACGCTGAGCCACGCGCCGTACCCGCCCGGGGGCACCGTGTTCACATTTTCGCTGCCGGCGCAGGCGGCAAGCCGGGCGGTCGGCTAGAATCGCGTGCGGCGCCCTGCCCGACTATTACGGAGACCCCCATGCTGCACATCGTCGACGACGAAGAAGTCATACGCGATTCGCTCGCCTGGCTGGCGCAATCGCGCGGCCTCAACGCGCGCAGCTATCCCGGCGGCCAGGAATTTCTCGACGTCATCAAGGACCTCGACGTCAGCGGCGACTGCGTCCTGCTCGACGTGCGCATGCCGGGCATGAACGGCATTGCCGTGTTTGACCAGTTGATCGGCCGCGGCCTGCTGCCGCGCCTGCCGGTGATTTTTCTGACCGGCCACGGCGAGGTGCCAATGGCGGTCGACTCCCTCAAGCGCGGCGCTTTCGATTTCTTCGAGAAACCGTTCAACGACAATGTCTTGATGGACCGCGTGGAAGAAGCGCTGGCCGCCTCGCGCAAGGCGGCCACCTCCGCTGCAGTGCAGGCGCGGCTGGCGACGCTGTCCACGCGTGAACGCGAGGTGCTCGACCTGATCCTGGCCGGCATGATGAACAAGGTCGTGGCCGACAAGCTCGGCATCAGCATGCGCACGGTCGAGGTGCACCGGGCCCATATCTTCGACAAGATGCAGGTCAAGACGGCGGTTGAATTGGCCGGCCTGCTCAAGTAACTACCGGCGGCGCGCTCGCGCTGTCTTCACACTGTCTTCATTTCCTGCGCGTCGAGGGTCTGAAGGGTGCGCAACAGCCTTGTAAAATAAGGCGCAGTCAGCATTATCTGTTGATGAAGCTGATAGCAATGCGGAGCAATTGTTCCGGCGAAATGATCCGCTGACCATCCAGCGCCCAGCTCCAGCCCAGGTAATTGGGCAGGTAGCGCGACGCCACGCCATGAAAGCCCTGTAACCAGGCCTTGAAGCGATGGTGGTAAGCGTTCACGTTCTGCACATGGATGGCAAGGCTGCCCAGACGCCTCACACGCACACTTGCGCGCACATTGACCGTCTCGTGCGCGATCCTGTGCTTGCGTGCAAAAGCGCGGTACGCGGCATGGCTGTCACTGACCAGCAACGCCTGCCTGTTGAGCCTGGGCAGCAAGTCACGAGCGAGTTGCGCAGCGGTGAGTGCGCCGCGACCCGTGACGGCGTCGACCGTGCGTCCCTCGCGGTCGCGCGCGACCAGGATGCAGTCGAGTTCGCTGGAAATGCCCCGTTTGACCGCATGGCCGCCACGGTGGCGCGGTGGCCGATCGAGCGTGCGCGAACCCTTTTGTGATTCAAGCAGGAATGTTTCGTCAGCCTCGACGATGCCGTTGAGGACTGCGGGCCGGTCGAGCTTGACCCAATGCAGGAAGCGGTGGCGCCAGCGAAAGGCGGTGTTGCGGTGTACGCCGACCCGATCTGCGGCCTTGCGGACGGGGAGTGAATCGAGCATCACCTGCGAATACGCGAGCCATTTGGCCTTGAGCCTGAGCCGTGCCAGCGGCGTTCCGGTCAGGTCGTTGAAGGTGCGGCCGCAGGCACAGCAGCGGTAGCGCTGCAAATCATTCGCGAACCCGTGCCGGTAGCAGCGTTCGTTGCCGCATCTGGGGCAGCAGCGGCTTGGCGCTCTGACCTCGCTGATGAGCGCGACTACCTGATCGAGCCCGGCTGCAGGATACAGGGCATCAAGCAATTGCCGGCGCTGGGGTTGGTTCAGCGAAGGCAGTTTTGCAAACCAGCCCTTGAAACGTGGCGCTTTCATGATCGACTCCTGACGCTGAGGACAGGGGTTGGACCACTGGACTGATCATCAGTTCAAAGCGAGTCTCTATTTAACGTTGACTGCGCCTAAAATAATGTCTGAACGCGCCGCGGCCAGGGCGCCGCGATGCACAGGCTTTTTCAGGAAACGCGCATGAACGAAAAGACAGTTGCAGACAAGATGTTTCTACGCACAGCGACATCGATGCTCGTGCTCAATGGCCAAGCCAATCCAACCGTGACGGCGCAGCTGCCGGCCGACATCGTCAAACAAGGGAACGGGCCGTTCGACGTCATCCTGATGTTTTGCCTGGGTCAGAACGACCTCGCGCATTACCTGCCGCTCGCCAAACAACAGTTAGGTGACACCGGCTCGCTCTGGATCGCGTACCTGAAGCAGACGGCCTCGAAGGCAACCGACATCAACCGTGATTCGATCAATGCCTATGCCAAGGAGCATGGCATCACCGGCGTGGCCATGATTTCGATGGATGGTGACTGGTCGGCGCTGCGCCTGAAACGCATTGCAGTCTAGTTGGCCGAATCGGGCCCGGCGCCGTGGCGCACCAGCGCCCACGCCACATGCTCGCGTACCAGCTCGGATGGATGCTCGGCCCGCGCTTGCAGCGCCGCGACGATGGCCGCATCGCCAGGCAACTGCTGCGCCGCATTGCCCAGCCCCACAGCCAGATTGCGCAACCAGCGCTCGTGTCCGATGCGCCGGATCGGACTGCCTTCCATGCGCCGGTTGAATTCGGCTTCTTCCCAGGCGAACAGGCCGATCAGGTCGCCCTCGCCCAGGCCGTTGCGCTCGTCGAAATCGGGCACCTGTGCCCGCTGCGCGAACTTGTTCCATGGGCATGCGACCTGGCAATCGTCGCAGCCGTAGATGCGGTTGCCGATCAGCGGGCGCAACTCTTCGGGGATGCTGCTTTTGAGCTCGATCGTCAGGTACGAGATGCAGCGCCGCGCGTCGAGCTTGCCCGGGCCCAGGATCGCGCCGGTCGGGCACATGTCGATGCAGGCCGTGCAGCCGCCGCAATGTTTGCCGGTGGGCGGGTCGACCGGCAGCGGCAGGTCGATCAGGATCTCGCCGATGAAGAAGGTCGAACCGGCCGCGCGCGACAGCAGCAGCGTGTGCTTGCCGCGCCAGCCCAGGCCGGCTTTTTCGGCCAGCGGCAATTCCATCACGGGCGCCGAGTCGGTGAACACGCGAAACCCGAATGGCCCGATGTTCTCCTGAATTTTCTCGGCCAGCGCCTGCAGGCGGTTGCGCAGCACCTTGTGGTAGTCGCGGCCCCGCGCATATACCGACACGACGGCCGCGTTCGGGTCGGCCTGGCGCAGGCGTTCGCCGGCGCGCCAGTCGCCCTGGCGTTCGGTCGGCAGATAGTCCATCCGCACCACGATCGCGCGCACGGTCCCGGGCACGAGTTCGGCCGGCCGCGCACGCTTCATGCCGTGGGTTGCCATATAATCCATCTCGCCGTGGTAGCCCGCATCCAGCCAGGCTTGCAGGCCTGCTTCGAGGTGCCCCAGATCGACATCGGCAATACGCACGTCGGCAAAGCCCAGCCCCACGCCCCATCCCTTGATGGCGCGCGCTAGCTGGGGCAGATCGACGGATGAGGTTGGGGAATCGGACATACCAGGGTGGGAACACCACAAGAAAAGAACGCAGCAAAATTCAGTAAAACCACGCTATTTTATGCCATGCAGCCCATCAAAGCGCACCAGCACCACTATTTGCCGGACGAGTCGGCCACCAATGCACTGGGCGGCGCGCTAGCCCGCGCGCTGGCGCCGGGCCTCGTCATCTACCTGCACGGCGACCTGGGCGCCGGCAAGACTGCCCTCACCCGCGCCCTGCTGCGCGCGCTGGGTCATACGGGCACGGTCAAGAGCCCGACCTACACGTTGTCGGAGCCGTACAACGTGATGCTTGACGACAATCCGCTGAGCGTGATCCACTACGATCTGTATCGCATGTCGAGTCCGGAAGAATTCCTGGACGCCGGCTTTCGCGAAGATTTTGACGGCCACAACGTCTGCATCGTCGAATGGCCCGAAAAAGGCGAGCCCGTGTTACCGCCGCCGGACATCCGTTTACTGCTGAGCGTCAGCGGAAACGGCCGTGCTGTAGAATTGCAAGCGTTGTCTGAATTAGGCCTGCTATGCCTCGATCGTCTCGCTTTCCTCCCGCCGCCCCAGTAACCACTGCGTCCGCACGCCGCCGCGTCATGCTCAAGGCCGGCGGCACGCTGCTGCTGTCCGTCGTCGCGCCGTTGCCCGCCAGCGCCAACCAGATCCTGGCGGTGCGTGTCTGGCCCGCGCCTGAATACACCCGCGTCACGCTCGAAAACGATACCAACCTCAAGACCGAGCACTTCCTGATTCCCGATCCGCCGCGTCTGGTCGTGGACATCGACGGCCTGGGCTTGAACCCCACGCTCAAGAGCCTGGTCGCCAAGATCGAATCGAACGACCCGTACATCAAGCAGGTGCGCGTGGGCCAGAACCGGCCGAACGTCGTGCGCCTGGTGTTCGACCTCAAGGCCGAGGTCAAGCCGCAGGTGTTTACGCTCGCGCCCGTGGCCGGCTACCAGCACCGCCTGATCTTCGACCTGTATCCGGTCACGCCGGTCGACCCGATCGCGGCGATGATCGAAAGCGGCGAATGGAGCACCGGCCCGACCAAGACCGTGGCAGCCGGCACGCCGGCGCTGGGCGATCCGGTGTCCGGCCCGCCGGGCGCCACGATGCCGGCCACCGTGCTGCCGCCGTCCGGGGCCATCGGCCCGGGCACGGCCGCAGCAGCAGGCGCCATCGTCGCCGCCACGCCGCCGGTACAGATCCCGACGCCGCCGCCAGTGGCGCCGCGTACGCAGCCGAACGCCGCGCCCGATGCCATTGCCCGGCTCGAATCCGAAATCTCGGGCCTGCGCGGTACACCGCCGGCCCAGGCAGTGCAGCCCACGCCCGGCAGGGCCAGCGCGCGCCAGCCCCAGAAAGTGGCGCGCATGGTCACCATCGCGCTCGACCCGGGCCACGGCGGCGAAGACCCGGGCGCGATCGGCGCCAACGGCAGCCGCGAAAAAGACATCGTGCTCGAAGTGGCCAAGCGCCTCAAGACCAAGCTCGAACAATTGCCCAACACGCGCGTGATGCTCACCCGCGACGGCGACTTCTTCGTACCCCTGAACACCCGCGTGCAGAAGGCGCGCAAGGTGCAGGCCGACCTGTTCGTGTCGATCCACGCCGACGCCTGGGTCTCGCCCACGGCGAGCGGCTCATCGGTGTTCGTGCTGTCCGAAAAAGGCGCCAGTTCCAGCGCCGCGCGCTGGCTGGCCAGTGACCAGAACCGGGCCGACCTCGTGGGCGGCGTGAACCTGGCTGGCGGCAGCGCCGACAAGCAGCTTGCCAGCGTGCTGTTCGACCTGTCGACGACGGCGCAGATCAACGACAGTCTCAAGCTCGGCAAGGCCGTGCTGCGGGAAATCGGCGGCATCAACCGGCTGCACAAGGCGTCGGTCGAGCAGGCCGGCTTTGCCGTGCTCAAGGCGCCGGACATTCCGTCGATTCTTGTGGAGACCGCGTTCATCTCGAATCCACAAGAAGAAGCGCGCCTGAACGACAACGGCTACCAGGATCAACTGGCCAACGCCATCACGAACGGCATCCGCCGTTATTTCGCCGACAACCCGCCGATGGCCAAGAGCCGCCAGACCTGACATGGACCACATTACTTTCGGGCAGCTGCCCGCGATCCGCATAACGGCGCCCGACGGCGCCACCGCCGTCGTCACGCTGTACGGCGCGCACCTGGTCTCGTGGCATGGCGCCGACGGCGGTGAGCGCGTGTTCCTGAGCGCCCGCTCGGCGCTCGACGGCAGCCGCGCGATCCGTGGCGGCGTGCCGGTCATCTTTCCGCAGTTCGCCGAGCGCGGCGACGGCATGCGCCATGGCTTTGCGCGCGTGTGCACCTGGCGCCTGGAAGACAGCGGCGTCGAGGATGGCGCGGCGTGGGCCGTGTTTGGTTTGAACGAGGCCGATCTGCCGCCAGCCATGGCGGGCGCGTGGCCGCACCGGTTCGCGCTGCAACTACGCGTGGCCGTGCGCGCCAACGAACTGATCATGGCGTTGAATGTGCGTAATACAGGCGACGCAGCGTTTCCGTTTGCGGCGGCGCTGCACAGCTACCACCTCGTGCCGCACCTGGCCGACGTACGCATCGAAGGACTCGAGGCGGGCACGCTGTCGATCGCCGACAAGCTCGACGTGGTGTACGAACAGGTCGACGACACCATCTTCCTGGGTACCTGGGCGCGCGTGCTGACCCTCGAGCAGGAAGGCTTTTCCGATGCGGTCGTGTGGAATCCGGGCGCAGCCGACACGGCGGCGTTGCCGGACATGGAAGATGAAGAGTATCAGCGCTTCGTCTGCATCGAACCGGCGCAGCTGACGCCGGTGCAGCTCGAACCCGGCGCGGCCTGGGAAGGCCGCTACCGGGTCAGCTGAGCGCCATTACATAGCGCAGTTACATTGATTCCTTGATCATCCGTCCATTGCTCGGCTGCACAGGCCGCGCATTGTACGGATAGAGGCGCGAGAACAGCGCCATCTGCTGCGGCGAGGCCGTCATCGGCTGCTTCATCACGATCCACAGCACGTTCTCGGTACAGGGCGGCTCGCTCAGCGAGCCCATGTACGTGAAGTAGTCGCGCCGCGCCGGCAGGATCTCGTTCACGTTCAGCACGATCGATGGCGTCACGGTGGTCAGCTTTTCCAGCGGCAGGTTGTTCCACACGGTCTGGATCATCGGATTGGCGTCGCCACGCTCGAGCGGTACCGCCAGCACGGCGATCTTGTTGTCGTAACTCTTGTGCACCAGGTGCACCACCATCTCGGTGCCGCGGCCATTCACGCGTTCTTCCCCCGGCCGGTGGAAGTGAAACTGCTGCAGCTCATACGTGGTGCCGCCCACGGTCAGGAAGTTCCCGCCCGCGACATTGACTTGCACCGTGTGGCCATTGTCGATCTCGTTGAACGAGCTCGGCTGATAGTCGAACGTGATCTGCTCGAGGTTGACCTTGATGCCATCGCGCAGGTCGATCGGCGACTGGCGATTGCCCGCGTTGCAGGCTGCCCATGCCGTATTAATCTTCGACCAGTTCTCGGGCCCGAACTCGCCGTCATAACTCCAGTGCGTACCGTTCTTCGGTTTGGCCGTTTCGACGGCCACGGCCGCCACCATCGCGGCTTCCTTCTTGCGGCGCGCGTCGGCCGCCTTGCGGGCGCGCGCGGCTTCTTCGGCGCGCAGCGCCTGTTTGGCGCGCAGCTCGGCGAGCTTTTCGGCAATGCGCACCGACAGGTCGACCTCGGTATCCTCTTCGGATTTCGCGGGCGTAGCGGCGGCGGCAGCAACAGGCGCAGCAGGGGCAGCAGCAGCGGGCTTGAGGTTCGGCCGGATCGACGCGATCGCAGGCTTGGCCGGCTCGGCCACGGGCTTGGCAGTCTTCGGTGTCGGTTCGTTCGCCTGTGCCAGGGCGATGACCAGGCCCAGCGTACATAGTGCGATCAGGTTACGCATGTGATTTTCGGATAGTTTGATTCTCTCCATCCTTTATCGGACCGGGGGCGAGTAACTTGAGTGCGCTGCGGCAACATCGGCCATTTAATGTCCAGATCGGCTGGTTTGCTGGCCTGCGCGACAACACCTCATACCATCCTTGCATCACCAGCCCTGCGCGCTTTCCCCTCGATTACAATTGCCCGATACTTATAAGGCGGCGCCGCCGCGACAGGGAGAGCAGATGCAGGCAGTGTCATCAAAAAAGAACACGATCCACGCAACCGTCGGCGCAGCGCTGTGCGCGCTGCTGAGCATCGCCAGCGCGCACGCCGCAGCGGCCAAGGCCAGGCAGGAATTGCCGCCCCGGCTGACAGTGGCCGAGTGGCGCGCGCTCGACCCCGAGAACACGATGTACATCGAGCTGCCAACGGGGCGCGTCGTCATCGAGCTGGCGCCGCGCTTCGCGCCGAACACGGTGGCCAATATCCGCGCGCTGGTACGCGAGCGCTACTTCGACGGCTTGTGGGTGATGCGCGCGCAGGATGGCTTTGTCGTGCAATGGGGCGACCCGGATGAAGAAAAGCCGCGCCCGTTCAAGGCCGCCAAGACCGTCGCCGCTGAATTCACCGTGCCGTATACGAAGAACGACAGCTTCACGCGCCTGAAGGAACGCGACGTCTACGCGCCGCAGGTCGGCCACGTCGATGGCTTTCCCGTCGCGCGCAATCCGGCGACCAGGCAAACCTGGCTGCCGCACTGCTACGCGATGATCGGCGTGGCGCGCGACAACGACGCCGATACCGGCAATGGCTCGCAGCTCTACACGGTGATCGGCCACGCGCCGCGCCACCTGGACCGCAACATCACGGTCGTGGGCCGCATCGTGGCCGGCATGCCGCTGCTCACCGTCATGCCGCGCGGGACCGGCGCGTCGGGCTTCTACGAGAAGGCCGAACAGCGCACGCCGATCGCCAGCGTGCGCATGGCGGCCGACGTGCCGCCTGCCGAGCGCAGCAAGCTCGAAGTCATGCGCTCGGACAGCGCCGCGTTCCAGGCCGTGATCGACGCCCAGCGCAACCGCGGCGGGCCGTGGAGCAAGGTCGCCGCCGGCGCGATCGACCTGTGCAACGTGCCGATTCCGGTGCGCGAGCAGCCTTGATATCACAGGGGCGGCGCAATTTGCAGCCGGGGACGATCCGGGTCTTTTTCGACGGGCTATAATCTGCGGATGAACGCCCCTGCCCCGACCATCCGCCCCATCCAGCAGCTTCCCGACCAGCTCATCTCGCAGATCGCCGCCGGCGAAGTGGTCGAGCGGCCCTCGGCCGTCGTCAAGGAGTTGCTGGAAAACGCGCTCGACGCCGGTTCGACGACGATCACCATCCGCCTGGAAGAAGGCGGCGTCAAGCGCATCGCCATCACCGACAACGGCCGCGGCATCGCACCCGAGCAGCTGCCCCTCGCACTGTCGCGCCACGCGACGTCCAAGATCGCTTCGCTGAGCGACCTGGAAAACGTCGGCACGCTGGGCTTTCGCGGCGAAGCACTGGCCTCGATTGCATCGGTCGCCTCGGTGCGCGTGACGTCGCGCACGGCCGACGCTGCGCACGCATTCGAGATCGTCGGCTCGCATGAAGGCGTGGTGGCGCCATCGTCGGGCGCCTGTGGCACCACGATCGACGTGCAGGACCTGTACTTCAATACGCCGGCGCGGCGCAAGTTCCTCAAGTCCGAACAGACCGAATACGCGCACTGCGCCGAGGTCGTGCGCCGCATCGCGCTGTCGCGCCCCGACGTGGCCTTCAGCCTGTCGCACAACGGCCGCACGATCGACCACTGGAACGTCAGCGAAGCGGCCAAGCGCAGCGCCCACATCCTGGGCAACGATTTTGCCGAGGCGCGCCTGGCGCTCGACGAAGCGGCCGGCCCGCTGCACCTGCATGGCTACGTCGGCCTGCCGACGGCCTCCAAGGCGCGCGCCGATGGCCAGTTCTTCTACGTGAACGGGCGCTTTGTGCGCGACAAGGTGCTGGTGCACGCGGTCAAGGCGGCCTACCAGGACGTGCTGCACGGCGACCGCTTCCCGGCCTATGTGCTCTCGCTCGACCTCGACCCGGCGCTGGTCGACGTCAATGTGCACCCGTCGAAGACCGAGGTGCGCTTTCGTGACAGCCGCGCGGTGCACCAGTTCGTGTTCCACGCGGTGCAGCGCACGCTGGCGCAGACGTCGGCCACCGCGCACGGCAGCGTGCCGGGGCCGATGACGGCGGCCGAGGTGCGCCCGAGCGGCACGCCGCTATGGCAGTTGTCGCAGTCGCCATCGCAGCCGCAACAGCGCCCGCACGAGCAGACCTCGTTCGGCGCGCAGCTCACGCAGACCTTCTCGCCATCGCCGTATGCAGCGGGCAGCCGCTGGGACGATGCGGCCACCGGTGGCGGCGTGGCCCAACGCCTTGAATCCTACGGCGCGCTGTTTGCGTCCGATGCGGCCAGCAGTTCGTCTGGCACTGCATCAAGCCCGGCGCTGATGCCGGTACCGGTGCCCATGACGGCGGCCGACAAGCCGCTGTCGAACGACGACTTCCCGCTCGGCTTCGCGCTGGCCCAGCTGCACGGCATCTACATCCTCGCGCAGAACACGCGCGGCCTGGTGCTGGTGGACATGCACGCGGCCCACGAGCGCATCCTGTACGAGCAGATCAAGAATGCGCTCGACGCCCAGGCACAGGGCCAGGAAATGCAGGTGCAGGCGCTCCTGATCCCGGTCACGTTCTACGCGGACGCGATGGAAGTCGCCACCGTGCACGAGCACGCGGACACGCTGGCAACGCTGGGCTTTGACATCGCGGCCCTGTCGCCGACGACGCTGGCGGTGCGCAGCGTGCCGACGCTGCTCAAAAACGCCGATGCGCAGACGCTGGCGCGCGACGTGCTGCGCGACGTGCGCGAGTTCGGCGGCTCGCGCGTGCTGATCGAACGGCGCAACGAGCTGCTGGGCACCCTGGCCTGCCACACGGCGGTGCGCGCCAACCGCATCCTGAGCCAGCCCGAAATGAACGCGCTGCTGCGCCAGATGGAAAGCACCGAGCGCGCCGACCAGTGCAACCACGGCCGCCCGACCTGGGTGCAGCTCGAAATTTCTGCGCTCGACAAGCTGTTCCTGCGCGGTCAATGATGGGTAACATGAACCAACCGCTGGCCGTGGCCATCATGGGCCCGACCGCCTCCGGCAAGACCGCAGCCGCCCTGCGCATCGCCCAAACGCGCCCCGTCGAAATCATCTCGGTCGATTCGGCCCTGGTCTATCGCGAGATGGACATCGGCACCGCCAAGCCCACACCCGATGAACTGGCCGCCGTGCCGCATCACCTGATCGACATCCTCGATCCGCTCGATGCGTATTCGGTCATGCAATTCCGCAACGATGCGATCCGGCTGGTGGCCGAGATCACGGCGCGCGGCGCGCTGCCACTGCTCGTCGGCGGCACGATGATGTATTTCAAGGGCTTGGTCGAGGGGCTGGACGATCTACCCACCGCCGACGTGGCGCTGCGCGCTGCGCTCGACGCCGAAGCGGCCCGCATCGGCTGGCCCGGCATGCACGACAAGCTGCGCGCGCTCGACCCCATCACCGCCGACCGGCTGGCACCGAACGACGCCCAGCGCATCAACCGCGCGCTGGAAATCATCGAACTGACCGGCAAGCCGATGTCGGCGCTGCTGGCGCTGCGCACCAGGCCCGTGCTGCCGTTCAGGCTCGTCTCGTTCGGTCTGGAGACCGATGACCGCGCGGTACTACACAAGCGCATCGTGCAGCGTTTCGACGCAATGCTGGGCACGCGCGACGACAGCGGGCTGGTGGCAGAAGTCGCGCGGCTGCGTGCACGGGGCGACCTGTCGCCGCTGCTGCCGTCGATCCGCTGCGTGGGCTATCGCCAGGCCTGGGATTACCTTGACGGGCGCATCGACCGCGCCACGCTGCGCGAGACGGGCATCATCGCCACGCGCCAGCTGGCCAAGCGCCAGATCACGTGGCTGCGCGCGATGCCGGACCGGATCGTCATCGATTGCCTGGGGCCGGATCCGGCCGGCGCGATGCTGGCGCACCTTGCGCTGTTGGAAAAATGACATGTGCGGCGACTATTTGTGACCCACACGCACCAGCGATCTTGACAGCCATCCACTCACGCCGGATAATACTTGCCGTTGCGGTGATATAGCTCAGTTGGTTAGAGCACAGCACTCATAATGCTGGGGTCGGTGGTTCAAGTCCACCTATCACCACCAAAGATTTCAGGCGATGGCCTGGCTCCAACGAGTCAGGCCATTTTGCTTTTGCCCGTTCCGGTGATATAGCTCAGTTGGTTAGAGCACAGCACTCATAATGCTGGGGTCGGTGGTTCAAGTCCACCTATCACCACCAAGCTTCACTCTCGCAACAGAGAGCGCCAGAAACCGCAGTTTCCACCACGGAGACTGCGGTTTTTTTGTGCCCTGCCCGTCCACGGCACGCAATGCCAGAATTTAGTCCCTGCGAATATATGCTCGGCCTGCACCACCGTGCATAATGAGCCGGATAAATAGAAAAAAAGCGGCTCTATCTTATGGCGAACATTCGGCGCTCCCTGTTCATCAACTTTTTTACGTCGACTGGCGGAACGATTGTCCAGTTTGCCGTCACACTGTTTCTTGCACGCGTACTGAGCCCCAGCGATATTGGCATCTATTCGATGACCATCGTATTCATCAATATCGCCCATATTTTTCAGGATTTCGGCGTCGGCAGTTATCTGCAGCGCGAAAAAGAACTGACGCCGGAAAAGCTGCGCGCCGCCACGGGCGTGATTTTCACGACCTCGTGGTTGATTGCTGCAGCCATCTATGCCGGCAGCGACTGGTTTGGCGAATGGTTCAATGAACCCAAGATGGTGCCCGTGATGAAGGTCCTCGCGATCTGCTTCGTCTTCATCCCGTTTGGCTCGATCACCAATTCTCTGCTGATACGGGATTTTGCAGCTGGCAAGCAGGCATGGGTCACGGCAGTGAGTACTGCCACATCGGCAGCCACCTGCATTATTCTTGCTCTCATGGGTTTTGGCGCGCTGAGCATGGCGTGGGCCAATCTCGTCAATATCATCACGTGCGCCATTGCGTACATCCCTTTCCGACCCAAATATCTTCCATGGATGCCCTCTTTCCGGCACTGGCGCGATGTCGTGCATTTCGGGATGAGCTCGCTTCTTACAAATTGCCTCAGCTCGATTAACAATTCGATTCCCGATATCCTTCTCGGAAAACTGGGCAATGCGACCCTGGTCGGCTTTTTCAGCCGGGCCAATTCGACCGTCACGATTTTTTTCCATATCGCCGGCAGCACGGCAAATTATGGCTCGGTGTCGTACATCGCCCAGGCGCACCACCGTGGCGAGTCGGTCGGCACCTTGCTGAACAAGGCAACGTCGCTGCTGACCGGCATTGCCTGGACTGCGCTCGGACTGACGTATGTGTTCGCTGCGGACATCATCACCGTGCTGTATGGCGAAAAATGGCTGCCCTCGGTGCCAGCCATCGACGGCTTGCTGGTGGCCTGCGCCATCGGCACGATCTTCAATTACTACCCTGCGGCCATGACGGCCATCGGCAGGCCGTTCCTGGCCTCGTTCCCGATCGCGGTCACGCTCGCGTCGCGCGTGGCCTTTGCCTTTGCCCTGTTCGACGGCAGTATTCGCAGCTTTTCGTGGGTGATTTGCGGCGCGACCATCGTTGCGATGCCCGTGCTGCTGATCCAGCAGCACATCTATTTCCGTCACCGGCTGTCGACCATGCTGGTGGCTTTATGGCCCAGCGCTGCCGTTGCGATCATTTGCATGGCAGGCGCCGCGTTGCTCAAAATGGCATTTCCCGCCTCATTCACGCCGGTTCTTGTTCTTCTTGCCTCGGCCCTGCCCCTGGCATGCCTCTGGTATCTGTCACTTCGCATCACGGGGCATCCATTAACCCCGGAGATCGATAAAATGCTGTCCGGGTTACGGACGCGTATTGCATAAATACGGGAGAATGCCAAGCTTATTTTCAGGGCATAACGAGTCAGTTGGTTTGCGGCGACAGCGACTTTATTTTGATCTCGATTGGTTCGTCTCAGCTGATATTATAATAACAATTGTCATTGCTGAAAAAACCTGCCGTTATTTATCTTGGCAGACAATGTGAATTGTGTATCGTTTTTTGTGCAATTACACATTCCCCTTTTCCTACCAAGTGCCGTCCCGAATTAATTGGCCAGAATGCCAGACCCTAAACATCCGCTGTCCCAGTACGTTTTTGTCGTATTTGCCGATGATTGGGGCCGGCATCCATCCAGTTGCCAGCATTTATTCCTGAGGATTATTCCGCACGTCCAGGTTATTTGGGTGAATACCATTGGCCTGCGCACGCCGCGACTCAACCTGCATGATTTCAAAAGGACCGTGCAGGTCATTCGTTCGTGGATTCGTCCCGGTGCGCGATTAAAGCGGCGCTTGGGAGACCGGGGACGTCGTGCTGCAAATGCCTGCTTGCCGGCAGTGTCCAGGGACGCCGTTTTCCCGTATATCGTCAATCCTGTCATGTGGCCATCGTTTCAGGGTCCCACATCCACCGCATTGAATCACCACCTTCTCTCGGGCGCTGTGCATGAGGCACTTCGGCATGTGGCGCCAGGCAAGCAACCGATCCTGGTAAGTACGTCCCCCATCGTGCCCGGCCTGTTTCGCGATCATATTTTCAGGCGCAAAATCTATTACTGCGTCGACGACTTCACGCACTGGCATGGTATCAATGGTCCGGCCATGCAACGCCTGGAGCAGCAAACGCTGGATGCGTGCGATCTGATGATCGCCACGTCCACCTCGATTCTCGAAACCCGGTCCCCGTTTGCGCACGCGTCGACCCTGCTGACCCATGGCGTGGACCTGGCGCATTTCTCGCGAGCCCTACCCGACCCTGCCAGCCCCCTGGCTGCCCTGCCCCATCCGTTGGTGGGCATGTTCGGCGTGTTCGACCAGCGTGTCGACGGCCAGGCGCTCAGGGCTGCCGCGCTCCTGTCACCACAGGCGACCTTCGTCGTGCTGGGCCCGATTGTGGATCGCGATCCCGGTGAGTTTTTCGATGTGCCCAACCTTCGCTTCTACGGCGCGGTGCCGTATGCCGACTTGCCCGGTCACGTCGCACACTTCGACGTGTGCATCCTGCCTTACGTGGTCGACGCGTCGACCTGGAACATCAATCCGCTCAAGCTCAAGGAATACCTGGCCACGGGCAAGCCCGTGATCACGTCGCCGCTTCCCGAGGCGATTCGGCTGGCTGCCTACCTGACCCTGGCGGCGTCGGATGCGTTCCCGCAGGCAGTCGCTGCGGCGCTGGCCGCGCTCGAATCGGGCACGGAAGCGTATCCAAGCGATGCCCGCACCCGCCTCGACGACTTTCTCCAAAGCGAAAGCTGGGAGGCAAAAGCAGACCGTTTCCTGGCCGATGTCATGGACAATCTTTAAGCATTTTATGACCGACCGCATCCGCATCCTTTGTATCGCAACCATGTTTCCCAATCCACGGATGCCGGTACATGCCCAGTTCGTCAAGCAACGACTGGACGCGTTGTCGACCAAGGTCGATCTGATCGTGGTCTCGCCCATCCCCTGGTTCCCCGGCGAGCGGTACTTCCCGCGCTATGCCAACCGCAACCAGATTGCGCCGCAGACCGACGCCAACGCGTACCCGACCTATTTCCCGAAATTCTTCTCGATCCCGGCCGTGCTCAAGCCGCTGGAGGGAGTCTTTCTGGCCTTCGCGCTGTGGCGGTTCATCGGCTCCCATGGTCTCAAGGGCAAGATCGACGTGCTCGACTGCCACCTGGCGTTTCCGGAAGGATTTGCGGGCGCCCTGCTGGCCCGCGTCATCGGCAAGCCGTATGTCGTCACCTTGCGCGGCCACGACATCAACGACCTGCCCCGTTTCCCCGTGCGGATCCGGCAAGTGCTGTACGCGCTGCGCCATAGCGCGCGCTACTTCGGTGTCGCCCGGGCGCTGGTAGACGGCGCCATCCGGCTGGGCGCGCCGCCCGACAAGGGCCATGCGTCCACCAATGGCGTGGACACGGCGCGGTTTCGTCCCACGGCAAAGACGGACGCCCGCACGGCGCTGGGCTTGCGCACCGACCGGCGCTACATGCTGTCGGTATCGCACCTGGTGCCACGCAAGGGCGTGGACATCCTGCTGCGCGCCCACGCCCTGCTGCGCGCCGCGGGGCACACGGACCTGTGCTTCATCGTCGTCGGGCAAGGCGGCGAGGAAGGCGACTGTGAAGCCGACCTGCGCGCCCTGGCGACCGAACTCGGGATCGCCGAACACGTCGTCTGGGCCGGCGCCGTGCTGAACACCGACCTGCACGCCTGGTATTCGGCGGCCGACGTGTTTTGCCTGGCCAGCGAAAAGGAAGGCTGGCCCAATGTCGTCCTCGAAGCCATGGCCTGCGCCACGCCGGTAGTGGCCCACCGCACCTGGGGCGTGCCCGAGATCATCACGGGGCCAGACCTGGGCATCCTGGTCGACGCCCGCGAACCGGCGCCGTTCGCGCACGCCATCGGTGTCGCGCTGGAGAATGACTGGAACCCGGCGCGGCTACGGGGCTACGCGCTGGAGAACACTTGGGACAAGGTGGCCGACGGGCTGCTCGCGCACTTCGAGGCGATCGTCAAACCTGCTCAAAAAGCCGGGGTCAGGTCTGACATTCGGACACAAGCTCAGCCGTAGTACCAGTACATTCAAGCTTACAGATAAGGCCGTGTCCATTTGTCAGACCTGACCCCGGCTGTGCCGGCATGGTAGTACCAGAACGTTGAGGCTTGCAGACAAGGCCGTGTCCATCTAACAAAAAGCCGCTGCATCAAACGACGCAGCGGCTTTTTGTTGAGCCGGTACTGCTTTGGCGCGGCATCAATGCTTCTTGCCCCCACCCGAGACCTTGTTCTCGGTTGCCCAGGCGCGACGCTCTGCTTCCTTCTTCCCGACGCCCTTCTTCTCGTACCCTTCTTCAATATGTTTGACCTGGCGCTTCTGCTTGTCGGTGTACGACGATTTATCACCTTGCGGCATGATGATTCTCCTGTCAGCAAATGCGTTGGCCAGCCGGGATGACCGGCCACGACAGCATCAGCCTACGCCGCTGCGGGTTCGCGTTTTGTGCGCCAGACCACCGATGCGGGCACTTGCTCAAGCCACCTCAGGTCGGCGTACGCCACTCGCCATCGGCCGCATCCTCGTCGAGCGCGAAGTCCCCGCGCGCCAGCGCCAGCAGCACCTCGTGCGCCGCCTGCACGTGCTCGGCCGGGACCAGGAGCCGCACGCCGCCCAGCGCTGGCGCCAGCAGAAGGTCGGTCTGCATCAGGTGCGCGTCGGCCAGCATCGCCGGGATGCCCGATGCTTCCAGGCAGCCCTGCGCCAGCGTGGCATCCACGGGAATCATGTAGCGCGCCACGACGTATAAATCGCGCTCGGGCACGGCTTCGATGTCGGGGTGGGCGGCGAGCCAGTCGTTCAGGGAGAGCGTGTGCATCCGGGTTCCTTGGCTTAGCGCAGCAGTACGGGAAGGTGCGACAACAGGTACAGGACCACACCGATCATCCCGCCCACGATGGTGCCGTTGATGCGGATGTATTGGAGGTCCTTGCCGATATTGAGTTCGATCTGGGCCGACATCTCGCGGTCGTCCCATTGCTTGACGGTGTCGGCGATGTGGCGCGTGAGGTAGCCTGCAAATTCGGGCGCCACACCGCGCGCGGCGGCTTCGAGATTGTCTTGCAGCGATTGGCGCAGCTGCGGGTCGTCGCCCAGCGCCTTGCCGATCCAGGCGCCCATGCCGATAATGCGGCGGCGCATGCTCGAATCGTCGCTGGCAAGATCGCGCTTGAGCCATGCCTTCAGCTCGGCCCACAGCGAACCGACGTAGCTGTTGAACGTGTCGTCTTCGAGCAGGTAGCGCTTGACGTCGTCGGCCTTGGCGATGAAGTCGGGGTCGGCCTTCATGCGCTCGATGAAATCGGCCACGTACTCGTCGAAACGTTCACGCAGCGGGTGCGCGGGGTCGGCCGCGACCTTGTTGAGAATCCCCGAGGCCAGGCGCACGGCGATATCGGCACCCTTGCGACCAATCAGTTCGGACGGCAGCATGCGTTCGACCAGCGCGTAGTCTTCCTTGAGCCAGTCGACGATGCCACCCGCGATGGCGCCCTGGGTCTCGGTATTGTCCAGCAGATGGGCGAGCTGGCGGATGCCTTCGTCGAGCAGTTGCTGGTGGCGTCGGCCGCGCGTCAGGCTCTCGAGGATGGCGCCGCCGGACTTCGACAAGTCGACGCTCCCGACCATCGTGTGCACCGCGCGCCGGATGACGTTCTGCACCGGTGCATCCTCGATGAAGTCGAGCATGAAGGTGGCGGCGCGCACCAGGTGCGCGCCCATCAGTTCAGTGTTGGCGGGCTTGGCCAGCCAGTCGGCCAGCAATTGCACCGGGTCGTGGCGGCGGATCAGCTTGAGAATCGACTCGGTGTCGAGGAATTTTTCACGCACGAACAGCGCCAGGTTGTCGGCGATCTTGTCCTTGTTACCGGGGATGATGGCGGTGTGGCGCGAGATGATCGGGATCGGGATGCGCCTGAACAGCGCCACCACCGCGAACCAGTCGGCCAGCGC
Source organism: Massilia aurea (assembly GCF_024753205.1). GTDB lineage: Bacteria > Pseudomonadota > Gammaproteobacteria > Burkholderiales > Burkholderiaceae_D > Telluria > Telluria aurea. The sequence continues at coordinate 699,115 of NZ_JANUGZ010000002.1, forward strand.
GCCGACCATCGCGGCTTCGGAAAACGCGCGCAACAGGCCCGTCCACCAGGTCTGCGGCAGCAGCAGGCTGACCACGAACAGCACGGCTGCGCCGACGAAGAAGCCGAGGGCGATCAGTTTGGACTTGCGCAGTTCGTCGTGCTTTTGCATGCGGGGCAGCCCGGCTGTGGCGATGCTGCCATGCTAGCCGACTTTGCCCGCGCGTGACGCGCCGGCTGCCCGCGGCGCATCCTTCTTCCAGAGGAAATCAGGCGCCTTACGCCGCCACTTCTTCCTCACACAAGGTCAGCTTCGCGCAGCGCTGTCCGTGCAGCTGCGGCAGCAGGAGTTCGCTGCGTTCTTCCAGCAGCGCAAACACCTCGTCCTTCGACAGCACATACTGCTCCAACAGCGTGTCCTTGAGCGACTCCATCATCAGCTTGTAGTCGCGGATCGCGTCCAGCGTGTAGCTGTACAAGGCGTCGGCCTTTTCTTCCACCAGCCGCACCGTGTGTTCGCCGCCGATATCCTTCTGCAGCTGGCTGTAGTCGATCTTCGAGCGCGAATACATCGACAGGCGGCTCACCATCAGGTTGAGCATCTTGGTGATCTTCTCGATGTCGTTCTGGCTGCCCACCGAAATACCGCGCGGGCCATAGAACATTTCTTCGGCCGCGACGCCGCCGTACAGGCCTACCACGTCGCGCTCGAGTTCTTCCAGCGTGCGCAGCGACATGTCTTCGCCCGACTGCAGCACATAGCCCAGCGCGCCAATCTTCGACACCGCCTCGGTGCTGATCTTGAGCAGGTGCGAGCGTTCCTTGACTTCGGCCAGCGTCAGACCCTGGCGCAGGAACGGGTCGATCTGCATGAAGAAGTGGCCCAGCTCATGCAGGGCGATCCGCTCGCGCTGCTTGTGCTTGTCGAGCGTCGTGGCGCGGTCGGTCAGGCCGATCGTGGCGCGCTCGTAGGCGCGGAACAGCAGGTTCGTGTTGATGATCGTCTTTTCCTGGATCGACAGCATGCTGGCGCGTTCGACCACGGTTTCCAGCAGCGCCGGGCTCAGGTTCTGGGTGATCTCGGCGACCTGGTCCAGGTTCAGGTCATTCCAGTCGACGAGGCCATCCTTCTTGCGCGACAGGAAGCTGCGCAGCAGTTCGCGGCGCTCGGCCTTGTTCGGCAGGCGGAAGTTGATCTTGACCGAGAAGCGGCGCAGCATTGCTTCGTCCATCTCGGTCGAGCTGTCATCGAAGTTCGACGCGACGATCCAGATGACGCCCGCGCCCTTGTCGCTTTTCACGCCGTCCAGCAGGCCAAGCATCGTGTTGGCGGTGTCGTCTTCCCATTTCTTTTCGCTGCGCCCGCGCGGCATGAAGAGGCTCTGCGCTTCGTCGAGGAAAATGATGCACTTGCCCTTGGCGCAAGCCTTGCGGTGCAAGGCGTTCAGCGCCTTGGAGCCGCCGCCGACATAGCCCGATTCGAGCGCCGAACCGGACGCCGAAATCATCGGCAGGTTCAGGCGCTTGGCCAGGTAGCCAACCAGCTTGGTCTTGCCAGTACCGGCCGGGCCCGTCAGCATCACGTTGAACGGTTTATCGATATTGTGCGACTGGTACTCGGCGCGGTTGCGGATCATTTCTTCCAGGTGCAGCACTTCCTGCTTGATGTCTTCCATGCCGATCAGGTCATCCATGCTGCCCTTGAGCTTGTCCGGCGTGATGACCGATGCGCTCATGCCCGTGCCCGGCATGCCGAATTTGATGAGGTACAGCACCAGCAGCACGATCGCGATATTGAAGGCGTTCTGCTTGAAGAAGGCGCCGGTGCGCGCCAGCGTGCTTTCACCCTCGTCCATCACGGCTTCGTGGGCTGCGAGGAAGTCGTCCTTGGCGATCGAGTACGGAATCGCGTTCTTGAGCAGCACTTCGCGCTCAAGCGACAGGTGCGACGTGCTCGGCACCTTGACCACGTTTAGCGCTGCTGAATCCTTGAACTTGTAGATATAACGCGGCGCTTCGGACAGCGGTTTGGCAATCAAGAGGTATTCCAGCCGGGCTTTCTGGCTGGCCAGCGCGGTAATCTCGGCGATGTTCTGCGAGTGGACTACCGGGCGCGCATCCTGCGGCACATTGGATTTGAAGATCGCCAGCGTCACCAACATGGCCATCAGGATGACGGCAAGGATGCGGACGTAGACGTTCTTGAATGCAATCTGAAGACGGGAAAAATTGGGCATAAGGTGTACTCGTCGAAAATGCGTACAGCAAAGAGAGACTGGGGTGCCATGCCACCGGTAACGATGGCCGGCGTCGGCAATGGGCCGACAAATTCGAGGTGTTGCAGCTTGCTTTTTGATGCTTGGCGGCAAGGGAGTAAGAAGACTATACCTTCAAAAAAAACCGCCGGGAATACCAAAAAGTCAAAAACGTATGCGATTTAAGGCGAATGAAAGTCTTGATAAGAGAATTGATTATCCGACTGACAGCATTCGTGATGAGTGTGTCAAATAAATCGGACATTCTTGCGAGAATGGCATGATGAAATGACTAGAGAACGAAAATCTATATTGCTGAGCGCTGCATATTTACCACAGTCAACTTTTTCAGACTGCATGCAATATGACGCGATCGGTATATAAAGTGATGGCTATTTCTGCAACTGCCCCAGAAAAGGCGTAAAGGCTGGCGCCGACTGCAAAAACCAGCCGGGGAGAATTGAGCAATAAGATGTATTCCGCCAAAGGCGGCAAATGCTTATTCAGACAGGCGTCGGTTAATCGGTGCCAGCGCAGCACAGGCCATGCAACTTGATCATCGTATTCCAGTTGCGCGACGTGGCGCCCTCACCCAGCCGTTTGCCGAGCGCTGCCGCAGCTGCGCTGTCGAGCAAGCCTTGCGGACACCAGACATAGACAGCATGACGTCCAGGCGCCATGCTCTCGGGCGCCCAGTCCTGGCCGCACAAGTCGGCCGCCAACGCGCGTTGCGGCGCACCTGCCAGCAGGAAGACGAACAGGCGCGCATGGTCGGTGGCCACGTGCAACAAGGGATTGTCGTCAACAATCTCGGCCACTTTATCGCTTGCAAACACGAACACGCGCGCACTGACACCCAGATGCAGGGCCATGGCCGCTTCGATCTCTTGCGCCGCATCGACGGGCGGGACCACGGCGTCGAACACGATATTGCCGCTATTGAGCAGACTGCGCACGCCTGTATAGCCGAGGTCTTCGACCAGTTTGCGCAGGTCGGCCATCGCAATGCGTTTGGCGCGGCCAACGTTCACGCCGCGCAGCAGGGCAATGTAGCGCGACCGCGGCGTGGTGTCGGCCTCCATGCTATTGCAACCCTTCCTGGCGCAACGCTTCCTGCACCGCAGGCAACGCCTTGATGCGCGCATGATAGGCCTGCAGTGCCGGCCAGTTATCCAGCGAGAAGCTGGTGAACCCCACCCAGTTCAACACGGTAAACAAGTAGGCATCGGCTACGGTGAAACTGTTCCCGATCAGGTAGCCGTCGTCACCGATCTGGCCCGCCACATAGGTCAGTGGCTCGGCCAGCGCGGCCCAGGCGGCTTCCTTGGCATCGCTCGACGCGCCCGGTGCGAAGATGGGCGAAAAGCGCTTGTGCAGCTCGGTCGATGTCCACGCCAGCCATTCCATCGATTCGTAGCGTTCAAATGTGCCGGGTGCAGGCGCCAGCGCGCCTGCCGGAGCCTGGTCTGCCACGTATTGCAGGATGACCTGGCTCTCGGTGAGCAGGTGGCCATCTTTCAGCGCCAGCGCCGGCACATAGCCCTTGGGATTGATGGCCCGGAAATCGTCGCCGCCTTCGGTCAGCTTGGTGCGCAGGTTGACGCGCTCGCTGTCGAACGGCAGGCCGGAGGCGATCAGGGCGATACGGGGCGCAAGCGAGCAGGCGCCGGGACTGAAGTAGAGTTTCACGGGGTTCCTGAAAATAATGATGGGTGGCAAAAGCCTACAGCATTTTGGCACTGCCCTCCAGCCACAAGTCGTGCGGCATGAAAGCGACATATTGCGTCGCCGCCGTGATCGGCCTGCACACCGGTGATACCATCTCCTGAGTATTGAATGGAGGAAACTATGAGCGACGATCACGAGCTGGTCCCGGTAGCCAGCGCCCTGCCGGGCATGGTGCTGTCGGACGAACTGCTCGACAGCCACGGCCTGGTCTTGCTGGCCAAAGGCACGGTCTTGAGCGAGGCGATCATTGCGTCGTTCGCGCGCCATCAGATCGACGTGGTGCCGGTGGCGCGCGTCGAAGCGCACCGCGCGCCGGATGCAGCCGCGGTGCAAGCGCGGCTCGACTTCCTGTTCCGCCGCCACGACCGCGACGACGACAACGACTGGGCCGGCAACCTGCTGCGCCGCTACGTCGAGGATTACCGGCTCGAACGGCAGGTGGCGCCATGACCCTCGATGAATTGACGGCCGGCCTGGACGACCTGCCCTCGCTGCCGGCTGTCGTGATGGAGCTGCTGGGCAGCATCGACCAGGAAGATGCCGATCTGGCCTTGCTAGCGAAAAAGGTGGCGCTCGATCAGGCACTGACTGCCAAGACACTGCGCCTGGCCAATTCGTCGGCCTTCGGCCTGCAGGTCAAGGTTACGACGATCCAGCAGGCATTGACGTTCCTGGGCGTGCAAGCCACGCGCAACCTGATCATGGCGGCATCGATCACCGGCTGCTTTCCCAGCGGCCGCTGCCCGGCGTTCAACGACAAGGCCTTCTGGCGCCTGTCGATCGCCACCGCCGCCTGCGCGCGGGTGCTGGCGCGGCACATGCACTTCAATCCCGACGTGGCGTTTACGGCCGGCCTGTTACACGGGATCGGCCGCCTGGTGCTGGTGACGCGTTACCCGGAACAATACGACGCCGTCCTGCGTGAATGCGAGCGCGTCGATGGCGATCTTCTCGAAATGGAGCGCGCCATGCTGGGTGTTGACCACGTACTGGCAGGCCGGGCGCTGGCGGAGCACTGGCAATTTTCGGATACGCTGCGCCAGGCCATCGCATTCCATGGTCAGCCGGAGATGCCGGGTGCGGGTTTCCTGGCCACGATCGTGCATGTGGCAAGCGCGGTCGCGCATGCGCTCGATCTGGCGGGCTATGCGAACGAAGTAGTGCCGACGGTGTCGAGTGTCGCCTGGACGGCGCTGGGATTATCCGAGGAAGCGTGGTTGCAGGAGTTCCGCGAAACGGAGCTGCAATTTGAAGAGATGACCGCCATCCTGTTGGCGTAGGCCGCAGGACGGAATCAACGGGTGGGAATCAGGTAGTACGAGAAGAACTGCGACGAGGAGAACTGCGGTGCGGCGCCACTCAGGCGGCGCCGCGGCACGCCAACAACGAAGGCATGACAGAAACGTCTGCCATGCCCACGATTTCAGTGCGCATAATTACCGGTTTTTGGCGTCACGTCGCCCGACTGGTTTGCCTGACCCTGTGCTGGCTGACCTGCCTGCTGGGCTGCTGCGGCAGCGGCTGCTGCTGCTTTTTCTTCTGGCTTCGGACGGCCTTGTGCATCCGACAGACGGTACTTGGTGCGGCGATCGCCCATCAGGTCACGCAGGTCACGGATGCTCATGCCCGTCACTTCGTGCATGCGGATCAAAAGCGACGCGCCAACTGGCAGACGATGGTGACGAATCTTGCTGATCACGGGCGGCGCCACCTCGAGCATGCGCGACAGCGCAGCGTCGTTCTTCAGCTGCATCTTGCCCAGTAGAATGTCGAGCAGATGGTTCGGGTTGTAACTCTCTTGCGACGACAGAGCGTGATGTTGTTGTGCCATGATATTACCTCACGAGTTGGTTAAAATAGTTCCCTTGTGAACCTTAGTAGAAGACAACATGTCTTCAACTTAAGTTCCCGGAACGTGTTCAGGAATTAAACAGGGCGAATCTGAGTAGTTCCTTAAGGATTCCGGTCTTGCCGTGCACTACGTCGTTTCTGCATGCGCACTTGTCTTTCAAACAAATTATGGCGGCGTGCGCCGGACCGAGGCCGACCCTGCGCACGTGACTCCTTGTCAGAAATCAAGCTAACGTATGGAAAGCTTGTCACGTTTGCATTTCAGCACATGGGGCCACATTGTGGCGCACGCAAGAGATTTCCCTGATAAATTTTTCCAATCAGAATGATCACGGAACTCTTTGATTTACATAGAGAAATACTTGGTGCATGCGGCGCCATAGCGCGACGAAAATAAAGTATGTTCGCTAGCGGACATTTAACATTGTAAATAAAAAGATAATTACTTTAGGTAAAGAAACTAAGAATTCCTTTTGGAACGATTCCTTCTGTCCTGTCCGTGTTTTTATCGGGTCAATACCGAATTACGGTAAACTGATTCCCCTGCCTTGTCGGCACAGCAATTCGTCCCCAACTACCCTCTCCATGCAGAAAAAAGTCTTTATCAAAACCTTCGGTTGCCAGATGAACGAGTACGACTCGGACAAGATGGTCGATGTCCTTGGCGCCTCGGATGGGTTGGTACGCACCGACAAGCCGGAAGACGCAGACGTCATCCTGCTCAACACGTGCTCGATCCGCGAAAAAGCGCAAGAGAAAGTGTTCTCCGATCTTGGCCGCCTGCGTGAACTCAAGCGCAACAAGCCGGACCTCGTCATTGGCGTGGGCGGCTGCGTTGCTTCGCAAGAAGGCCAGGCCATCATCAAGCGCGCGCCGTTCGTCGATGTCGTGTTCGGCCCGCAAACGCTGCATCGCCTGCCCAAGCTGATCAGCGACCGGCGCACGTCCGGCGTGGCCCAGGTCGACATCGCCTTCCCCGAGATCGAAAAGTTCGATCACCTGCCGCCGGCCAAGGTCGACGGCCCGGTGGCGTATGTGTCGATCATGGAAGGTTGCAGCAAGTACTGCAGCTACTGCGTCGTCCCGTACACCCGTGGCGAAGAAGTCTCGCGCCGCTTCGAGGACGTGCTGACCGAGGTGGCGGGCCTGGCCGCGCAAGGCGTCAAGGAAATCATGCTGCTGGGCCAGAACGTGAATGCGTTCCGGGGCACCATGGAAAACGGCGAGATCGCCGACTTCGCGCTGCTGCTCGAATACATCGCCGAGATTCCCGGCGTCGAGCGCCTGCGCTTCGTGACCAGCCACCCGAAGGAATTCAGCCAGCGCCTGATCGACGCCTACGCCAAGATCCCGCAACTGGTGAACCACCTGTACCTGCCCGTGCAACATGGCTCGGACCGGATCCTGGCAGCCATGAAGCGCGGCTATACGGGCCTCGAATACAAATCGATCATCCGCCGCATCCGCGCGGTGCGTCCCGACATCACATTCTCGTCCGACTTCATCGTGGGCTTTCCCGGTGAAACCGAGGCCGACTTCGAGGCGATGATGAAACTGGTGGCCGACGTCAATTTCGACAACAGCTTCAGCTTCATCTTCAGCAAGCGCCCCGGCACGCCGGCCGCGAACCTCGACGACGACACGCCGCACGAGGTCAAGCTGGCGCGCCTGCAGCGCCTGCAAGCCCTGATCGATGCCAACACCCGCAAGCACAGTGCCGCCATGGTCGGCACCGTGCAGCGCGTGCTGGTCGAAGGGTATGCCAAAAAAGATGTAACCCAGCTCCAGGGCCGCGCCGAGAATAACCGCGTGGTTCTGTTCCCCGTGGATGCAGCCAGTGTCCAGCTCATCGGCCAGCTGGTCGATGTACGCATCAGCGCCAGCCACGATTATTATTTGCGCGGCGAACTCGTCGCCAACCTTGATACGATTGCCATCGCCAGTTGAAAACACAGCCAACCCAGCCCTCGTACTTCATTCCTGAGCCGCTCGACAACACGCGGCTTGCCCACCTGTGCGGTCCACTCGATGAAAACCTGCGCCAGATCTCGGCCGCACTCGACGTGACCGTCTTCCGCCGTGGCGAGAAATTCATCGTCACCGGCGACAATGCCGAGCGCGCCGTCGAATTGCTCGAACGCTTCTACGCGGTCGCCAACAAGGTCGTGCCGATCGAAGAAGTGCAACTGGCCCTGGTCGAGCAGCGCGCCGGCATCAAGCCGCGCAGCCTCGAGGCGCCGGGTGGCGAGCCGCGCGCCATCAAGGGCGTCAAGGCCGTCAAGGCCGTGCCCGACGTGGCGCAGGCCGACGCGCAGGACGACGTTGCACCCAACGACACCGACAGCCCGGCCCTGAGAACCCGCCGCAGCGACCTGCGCGGACGCACGCCGCACCAGATCCAGTACCTCAACGATGTGCTGAACCATGACATCGCCTTCGGCGTGGGCCCGGCCGGTACCGGCAAGACCTACCTGGCCGTGGCCTGCGCGGTGGACGCGCTCGAGCGCGACGCCGTCAAGCGCATCATCCTGACCCGCCCTGCAGTCGAGGCCGGCGAGCGCCTTGGCTTCCTGCCGGGCGACTTGGCGCAAAAGGTCGATCCGTACCTGCGTCCGCTGTACGACGCGCTGTACGACCTGCTCGGCTTCGACCGCACGCAAAAGCTGTTCGAAAAGCAGATCATCGAGATCGCCCCGCTGGCGTACATGCGCGGACGCACGCTGAACCACGCGTTCGTCATCCTCGATGAAGCGCAGAACACGACCGTCGAGCAGATGAAGATGTTCCTGACCCGCATCGGCTTTGGCAGCAAGGCCGTGATCACCGGCGACGTGACCCAGGTCGACCTGCACAAGAACCAGCGCAGCGGCCTGGTCGACGCCATGCACGTGCTCAGAGATGTGCGCGGTATCGCGTTTTCCCAGTTCTCGAGCGTGGACGTGGTGCGCCACCCGCTGGTCGGGCGCATCATCGATGCCTACGAATCCGACAATTCGGTACAGGAACTGGCCGATCTCCCCAAACCGATCCCGGTGAAAAATGCAAGAAAAAAAACATCCGCTTGAACTCGAGGTGCAGTTCGCCGACCCGCGCCTGGAAAGCCTGCTGCCCGAGGCCACCTTGCGTACCTGGGTCGAGTCTGCCCTGCTCGGCCCGGCCGAACTGACCATCCGGTTTGTCGATGCGGCCGAAGGCCAGGCGCTGAACCTGGCCTATCGCGGCAAGGACTACGCGACCAACGTCCTCACCTTCGCCTACAACGAAGATGAAGACCTGGCCGAGGACGATCCGGTCAAGGCCGACATCGTCCTGTGCACCGACGTGCTGCAACGCGAAGCCGACGAGCAAAAGAAAACCGTCGAGGAACACACGGCGCACCTGGTCGTGCACGGCGTGCTGCATGCGCAGGGCTGGGACCACGACAACGATGACGACGCCGAAGAAATGGAACAGTTCGAGCGCGACATCATGGAAGTGCTGGGGTTCCCCGATCCGTACGCTGACTGAGTGAAAATGGCTTGAACGTCAGCCTGACCTGAGCGGCGGCGCGCCCGCCGCCCAGGCCGCACGCCTGCATCAAAAACAGGCAATGTGCCTTTTGGTGTATCCTACGCCCATCGCAACAACGGCTTCTCGCCAACTATGCCCGAGTATCCCAGTGACGTCCGTCCGGACGCCAAACCCCATCGGTCCCTGCTGGAAAGGTTGACCGCATTCATCTCCCCCGAGCCTGAAAACCGCGCAGAGCTGCTTGAAGTGCTGCACGACGCCCACGAACGCAACCTTCTCGATGCCGACGCCCTGTCGATGATCGAAGGCGTGTTCCAGGTGTCCGACCTGTCCGCGCGCGACATCATGGTGCCCCGTTCCCAGATGGACGTGATCGATATCACGAAGCCCATCGAAGAGTGGATGCCCTACGTGCTTGAGACCGCCCACTCCCGCTTCCCGGCCATCGAAGGCGAACGCGACAAGGTCGTGGGTATCCTGCTGGCCAAGGATTTGCTGCGCTATTACGCCGAAGAATCGTTCGACGTGCGCACCAAACTGCGCCCGGCCGTGTTCATTCCTGAATCGAAACGCCTGAACGTGTTGCTGCGCGACTTCCGCGCCAACCACAATCACATGGCGATCGTGGTCGACGAGTATTCCGGCGTGGCCGGCCTGATCACGATTGAAGACGTGCTCGAGCAGATCGTCGGCGACATCGAGGACGAATACGATTTCGATGAAGAAGAAGACAATGTGATCTCGATCCGCGAAGGCCAGCTTGGCCCGCGCTGGCGCGTCAAGGCGCTCACCGAGATCGAACAGTTCAACGACGAAGTCGGCACCAACCTGCCGGACGACGACGTCGACACCGTCGGCGGCCTGGTTGCCAGCCACCTTGGCCACATGCCGCACAAGGGTGAAGTGGTCGATCTGCACGGTGTGCGCTTCGAAGTGCTGCGCGCCGACGCGCGTCAGATCCACGTCCTGCTGGTCGAAAAACTGCCATTGGCGGACGACGAACACGACTGATGCTGCGTCGCCGTACCTCTCCAGCCGCAGCGCCGGTCCCGGCGCTGCGCGCCAACAAGCCTTCGGCCCTGCTGCTGCTGGGCGCCGCACTCGCCGGCGCCTCGTCCCTGCTGTCATTCCAGCCTGTTGGCTGGTGGCCACTGCAATTTCTTTCCCTCGCCTGGCTGTTCTATCAGGTCGGCATAAGCCCGTCCGTCAAGCGTGCCACGCTGATCGGCTGGGCCTTCGGCTTCGGCTGGACGCTGGCCGGCGTGCACTGGCTGTATGTCTTCATGACCGATTTCGCCCACTTGCCGGCCGTGCTGGCGGTGGTGGGCTTGACGCTGCTGTGCCTGTACATGGGCTTGTGGGGCGCCTTCACGGCGGGCGTGGCCACCTGGCTGCGTCGCCGCTGGTCGCTGCCGGTGGCCGCCTTCCTGCTGCTGGTGCTGCCCGTGACCTGGGGCGTATCGGAATGGCTGCGCGGCTGGGTATTCACCGGTTTTCCATGGGCTTCGTCCGGCTACGCACATGATCTCGCGCCGCTGGCTGGTTACGCGCCGCTGATCGGCGTGTACGGCATGGGCATCGTCGTGGGCATCATCGCCGGTTGTTTCGCCATGCTGACCCAGCGCGCGCGCTGGCCGGCCATGGGTTTGATGGCTGCCCTGCTGCTGGGCGGCGCAGGTCTGCGCACGGTCGAATGGACGCAGGATGTCGGCCAGCCGATCAGCGTGCGCCTGCTGCAAGGCAATATCGCGCAAGACCGCAAGTTCGACGCCGAATTCCTGAACAGTATCCTCACCCGCTACCAGGGCCTGATCACGGCCGCACCTGCCGACCTGATCGCCACGCCCGAAACAGCGATCCCAACCTTCCCGCAACATCTGCCGGACGGTTACCTGGCGGGTCTGCAGCGCTACGCGACCACCAGCGGCAGCACGCTGGCCGTTGGCATGCCGCTGCTGGACGGCCCGGGCAAGTACGGCAACAGCCTGGTCACGCTGACGCCGCAGCCCCATGCCACCGTGTACCGCTACGACAAGGCGCATCTGGTGCCGTTCGGCGAATTCATCCCGCCGGGCTTTCGCTGGGTGACGGACATGCTCGACATTCCGCTGAATGACGCCACCCGTGGCGCCGCGCTGCAGGCGCCGTTCGCCGTCAAGGACCAGCTGGTGCTGCCGAACATCTGCTACGAAGACGTGTTCGGCGAAGAAATCGCCTACCAGCTGCGCAATGCGCCGCAACCGGCGACGCTGCTGTTGAACGTGTCGAACCTGTCGTGGTATGGCCAGTCGGTGGCGATCCCGCAGCACCTGCAGATTTCACGCATGCGCACGCTGGAAACGGGCCGCCCGATGCTGCGCGCGACCAATGACGGCGCCACCGCTATCATCGACCGCCGCGGCAATCTGACGCACGCACTGCCGTTCTACACCGACGGTGTGCTCGCCGCCACCGTACGCGGCGCGACCGGCATGACGCCGTTCATTCGCCTGGGGAGCACATCCTTCCTGCTGCTGGGGGCCTTCATGCTGGCCGGCGCCTGGTTTGCCGGGCGGCGTCGCATGGGGCGGACGGCTTCGTGAACCTGCGCGTTTGTTGACGTTATCGATCACCACGACAACGTAGGGTGGATGGCTCCGCCATCCACGCGGTGATGTTTACCCGTCGATCAATGGCGGACGACATCGAAGGCGGCTTCGTGAACATCCGCGTTTTGTTGACGTCAACAATCACCGCGTGGACGGCGTAGCCGTCCACCCTACGCAAAACAGCTCCCAGAGGTGGCAAGAAATTCAGTAGAATTGGCCATTTGGCAAACATACCGCGTTCACGGTCCACGGGCCGCGTTCCACTCGACATGCTCACATTCCAGCAAATCATCCTCACCCTGCAGTCCTATTGGGACAAACAGGGTTGCGCACTGCTCCAGCCCTACGACATGGAAGTCGGCGCCGGCACCTTCCACACCGGTACCTTCCTGCGCGCGATCGGCCCGGAGCCATGGCGCGCCGCCTATGTGCAGCCATCGCGCCGCCCGAAGGATGGCCGCTACGGCGAGAACCCGAACCGCCTCCAGCACTATTACCAGTTCCAGGTCGCGCTCAAACCGGCGCCCGAGAATATCCTCGACCTGTATCTCGGTTCGCTCGAGGCATTGGGCCTGGACCTGAAAAAGAACGACGTGCGCTTTGTCGAGGATGACTGGGAAAGCCCGACGCTGGGCGCCTGGGGCCTGGGCTGGGAAGTCTGGCTCAACGGCATGGAAGTCACGCAGTTCACCTATTTCCAGCAAGTGGGCGGACTCGATTGCAAGCCGGTGCTGGGCGAGATCACGTACGGTATCGAACGCCTGGCCATGTACCTGCAGGGCGTCGAGAACGTGTATGACCTGGTCTGGACCGAGTGGCAGGAAGACGGCAAGACCAAGAGCCTGAGCTACGGGGACGTGTTCCACCAGAACGAGGTCGAGCAGTCGACCTACAACTTCGAACACTCCAATACCGAGATGCTGTTCCAGGCGTTTGCGAACCACGAATCGGAAGCCAAGCGCCTGGTCGAACTGGCGCTCACGCTGCCGGCCTACGAGCAGATCATGAAGGCCTCGCACAGCTTCAACCTGCTGGACGCGCGCGGCGCGATTTCCGTGACCGAGCGCGCCGCCTACATCGGCCGCGTGCGCACGCTGTCGCGCCTGGTGGCGCAAGCGTATTACGACTCGCGCGAAAAGCTGGGCTTCCCGATGGCGCCACAAGCCAAGCCAGCCGAACCAGCCGCTGACCAAGCCGCAGCCTGAAAAGAACAGAACAGACCATGAACCAAACACTCCTCGTCGAACTGCAGACCGAAGAACTGCCGCCGAAGGCGCTTGTCAAGCTGGGCGCCGCCTTTGCCGCCGGCATCGCGAACGGCCTCAAGGCGCGCGACTTCCTCGAAGCCGACAGCGTCGTCACCACGTACGCCACGCCGCGCCGCCTGGCCGTCTCGATCACGAATGTGCGCGATACGTCACCGGACAAAGCAATCCGCGAAAAAGTGCTGCCGGTGACGGTGGCGCTGGACAAGGAAGGCAATCCAAGTGCACCGCTGGCCAAGAAGCTGGCCGCACTGGGCTTTCCCGACCTGACGATCGACCAGCTCGAACGCGCCCCCGACGGCAAGACCGAAAGCTTCTTCTATACCTACACCGCCGCTGGCAGTGCGCTCACCGGCGCGCTGCAGGACGTGCTGCAGGACGCAGTGAATAAGCTGCCGATCCCGAAGCTCATGAGCTACCAGCGTCCGAACGGCGACACCGTGCAGTTCGTGCGCCCGGTGCACCGGCTGCTCGCGCTGCACGGCGAGCAGGTGCTGCCACTGACGCTGCTTGGCTTGACGGCCGGGCGCGAAACCGCCGGCCACCGCTTCCTGTCGCATGGCGGCGCGATCACAATCGCACATGCCGATCAGTACGCGAACACGCTGGAAACCGAGGGCAAGGTCATCACGTCGCCGCAGGCGCGCAAGGACAGCATCCGCGCCCAGTTGCTGGAGCAGGCCGGCGCCGACCAGGTCCTGATGCCCGAGTCGCTGCTCGATGAAGTCGCGGCCCTGGTCGAATGGCCGGTCGTCTATGAATGCCGCTTCGAAGAAGAATTTCTGGCCGTGCCGCAGGAATGCCTGATCCTGACGATGCAGACGAACCAGAAATACTTCGCGCTGACGGATGCCGACGGCAAGCTGCGTTCGCGCTTTCTGATCGTGTCGAACATCGCGACGGACGACCCGTCCGCGATCGTCGGCGGCAACGAGCGCGTCGTGCGCCCGCGTCTGTCGGATGCAAAGTTCTTCTTCGAGCAGGACAAGAAGAAAACCCTCGAGTCGCGCCTGCCGGCACTCAGCAACGTCGTGTACCACAACAAACTGGGCTCGCAGGCCGAACGCAGCGAGCGCGTGACCAAGCTGGCCATGTACATCGCCACGCGCCTGGGCTTTGACGCGTCGCTCGCCGAACGCGGCGCGCGCCTGTCGAAGGCCGACCTGCTCACCGACATGGTCGGCGAATTCCCGGAACTGCAAGGCATCATGGGCACGTATTACGCGCGCCACGATGGCGAGCACGATGAAGTGGCGCGCGCGGCGTCCGAGCACTACCAGCCGCGCTTTGCCGGCGACACCCTGCCGACCACCGATACCGGTCTGGCCGTCGCACTGGCCGACAAGCTCGAAACCCTGGTGGGCATCTGGGCCATCGGCCTGCAGCCAACGGGCGAAAAAGACCCGTTCGCGCTGCGCCGCCACGCGCTGGGCATCATGCGCATGCTGGTCGAAAAGCGCCTGCCGCTCGAACTGTCCGACATGCTGCGCGATGCGGTCACGACGTTTGCCGACCAGCCGGCGTTCAAGGACCCGAGCGCAGAGGTGACCGCCTTCATGCTCGACCGCCTGCGCGGCCTGCTGCGCGACCGCGGCTTCTCGCCGAACGAAGTCGAAGCCGTGCTGGCCCAGAACCCGGACCGCGTCGACGACGTGGTGCAGCGCCTGGAAGCCGTACAGGCCTTTGCCGCGCTGCCCGAAGCCGCCTCGCTCGCCGCCGCCAACAAGCGCATCACCAACATCCTCAAGAAGAACGAGGAAGCACTGGCGCAAGCCGGCGCGGTCGATCCGGCCTTGCTGCAGGACCAGGCCGAGAAAGACCTGGCCGCTGCCGTCACGCGCGTGCAGCCGGCGGTCGATGCGGCGTTTGCCGCAGGCGACTTCGCCGGCACGCTCAAGACGCTGGCAGAGCTGCGCGAGCCGGTCGACGCGTTCTTCAACGACGTGATGGTGATGGCCGACGACATCGCGCTGCGCAACAACCGCCTGGCGTTGCTGGCGTCGTTGCACGGCATGATGAACCGCGTGGCCGACATCTCGAAGCTGGCAACGTAAGCACCGCATGCAGGCACCCCCGATGAAACTCATCATTCTCGACCGGGACGGCGTGATCAACCACGACTCGCCCGACTTCATCAAGTCGCCGGCCGAGTGGATTCCGATCCCCGGCTCGCTCGAGGCCATCGCCCGCCTGAACCAGGCGGGGTATCGGGTGGTGCTGGCGACGAACCAGTCGGGCATTGCGCGCGGCCTGTTCGACATTGCCACGCTCAACGCCATCCACGCCAAGATGCACGCGGCGGCGCAGCTGGTGGGCGCCGACATCGACGCCATCTTCTTTTGCCCGCACGCGGCGCTCGATGCCTGCGACTGCCGCAAGCCCAAGTCGGGCATGTTCGAAGAAATCGGCAAGCGCTTCAAGATCAACCTGAAAGGCGTGCCGACGGTGGGCGACTCGCTGCGCGACCTGCAGGCGGGCTTCAACCGTGGCTGCACGCCCTACCTGGTCCTGACCGGCAAGGGCGAGCGCACGCAGATGACGGGCGGCCTGCCGCCCGGCACGAAGGTCTACCCGGACCTGGCCGCGATGGTCAGCGCCCTGCTCAAGCCCGCCGGCGCCACTGGTGCTGGCGCTGCCCAGGCGTCATAATCAATACAACACCACGATAAGAATAACCAGATCGTTTTGTCCGGAGTCCCTTTGCGTAATTTCAGTCTGTTTCTGCGTTCCCTGCTGTTCACGGTCGTCATGATGGTGGCGACGATCATCTGGGCTTCACTGTGCTTCCTGGCAGCCCCCCTGCCCTACAACCAGCGCTTCTGGTTCACCTCGCGCTGGAACGTCTTCATCATCTGGTGCGCGCGTGTCATCTGCGGCATCCGCTACGAATTCAAGGGCTACGACAACCTGCCCGACGCGCCGGCCATCGTGCTCTCGAAACATCAGTCGGCGTGGGAGACGATCTTTCTGCTGCCGAACCTGACGCGTCCCCTGGTCTACGTCTTCAAGAAGGAAATCCTGTACATCCCGTTCTTCGGCTGGGCCATGGGTTTGCTGCGCATGATCCCGATTGACCGCAAGCAGGGCAAGAACGCGTTTTCGCATGTGGTGCGCCACGGTAAACGCCGCCTGGCCGATGGCCAGTGGATTATCATGTTCCCCGAAGGTACCCGCATCCCGGTGGGCCGCAAGGGCAAGTACAAGAGCGGTGGCGCGCGCCTTGCGGTTGAGACCCAGGCAGTGGTGGTGCCGATCGCGCATAATTCGGGCGAGTGCTGGCCCAAGAATTCGTTCATCAAACGGCCCGGAACGATCACGGTATCGGTCGGCAAACCGATATCGCCGCAAGGCCATACCCCTGACAGCTTGATGCAAGAGGTAGAAAATTGGATAGAATCGGAAATGCGCGTCATTTCGCCCCACGCCTACAAAGGTGGTTGAGCGACGTTAGCACCCAGATCAGGAATTCGCGTCCGCAGCAAACGGCGGCGTCGTCGAAGATCGACGGCGACCAGCTCGAGCTGTTTGCACAGGAATTCTTTGCGGCGCTCAAGCCTTCCGACAGGCCGGCGCCGCCGTCCCAGCCATTGTTCAAGGCGCCGCCGGCGCCGCCCCGCACCAGGCTTCCTTCGCCGCCCGTCGGCCCGCAAGACCCTCCCCTCAAACGCATCGCGCTCGGCCAGCACTACGTCGACTATGCGCTGCGCCGCTCGTCGCGCCGCTCGATCGGCTTCATGATCGACGACGACGGCCTGCGCGTGACCGCGCCGCGCAGTGTGACGCAGGACGACATCGAGAACGCGCTGCGCGCCAAGAGCCGCTGGATCATCACCAAGCTGCTCGAACGGGGCAAGCGGCGCGAATTGCGCCAGCAACGCGCGCCGGTCGTGTGGGTCGATGGCGCGCTGCTGCCGTTCATGGGCGGCGAGATCACGCTGCGCCTCGAACCGGCCACGCGCAGCCATTGCCGGTTTGATGAAGCCACGCGCGAACTGGCGATCGGCGTGGTGCCCCGGCTGGCCGAATGGCAGCTCAAGGAACGGGTCAAGCTGTGGTTCCAGGCCGAGGCCAGGCGCGTGTTCACCGAGCGCCTGGACCACTACGCGCCGCGCCTGAACGTGCGCTATAAAACCTGCACGCTGTCGTCGGCCGGTTCGCGCTGGGGTTCGTGCACGGTGGGCGGCAGCATTCGCCTGAACTGGCGCCTGATCCACTATCCGCTCGCGCTGATCGACTACGTGGTGGCGCATGAACTGGCGCACCTGCGCGAGATGAACCACAGCCCGGCATTCTGGGCGACGGTGGCCGAGGTGTATCCGGATTACGATGGCGCGCGTCTGGCGCTGCGCAAGCAGTCGCACCAGATGCCGGTCTTGTTTGAGGAGTAAGCAGGCGAGCAGGCAGGCCGCTGGCCTGCCGGGTTCACGCCGGTCAGCGCCGGCGCAGTGTCATGATCAGTGCAGACTCAATGCATGGCGCGCTGCCGCCAGATCGCGCATGGTGGCGGTCTGTTGCTGCGACAGGCAGCGAAACGGGATCGGCAGCGTGCCCCGCTTGAGCACCATCATGAAGCCGCGCGAGTAGGTCCGCACGGCTGCCACGTCGGCCCATTCGATCAGCGTGACGCCGCCACTGGTGCGCACGATGCCGTGGGCATCGATGGTGAATTCATAGGTGCGGCGCCCGCGTCCGAGCAGCACGAAGTTCAGCCCCGCGCTCAGCGTGCTGCGCAGGCGCAGCAGAAAGCTGGCAGGCCAGCGCACGCGCCGGCGACGGATCAGGAAGCCCCCGTGCTGCCACATGAAGCTGACGTATTCGCTCAGCGAATAGCGGACGAAAAAATGCAATGCATCGAGCGGCAGCACGCTTGCCGCTTGCTGCTTTGCCGGTGCGTGGTCGGCCAGGCCTGAGCCCAGGATCGTTCCCAGCGTGTCGACTACCCCTTCCTGGACCCGAAGAGACACTGGCTCTCCATCACTGCCCGGTGTCGCGCGATTCAATGACAACATGGCGCATCCCCTATAGTTTTGTAGCGTGCAGATGGGAATGGTAACAAAACCTACCCAATAAGCCGTTGCACGAGTTCAACAGTGCGCAGGGTCGCGCCGCGGTGGCGGCCGGCAAACGCCAGTGCCCTGGCGCCCATCGCCGCGCGCGCCGCATCGTCACGCAGCAGCCGCGCGGCTTCCCTGACGAGCGCGTCGGCGTCCGCCACGCGCAAGGCGGCGCCGCCATCGACCGCGTCGATCGTCGCGTCCAGAAAATTGAACGTGTGTTCGCCCACCAGCACCGGCTTGCCCAGTGCGCAGGCTTCGATCAGGTTCTGGCCGCCCAGCGGCAGCAGGCTGCCGCCGATATAGGCGCAGTCGCAGGCGGCGTAATAGGCGAACATCTCGCCCATCGAGTCGCCGAGAAGAACATCAGCATCAATAGCGTCGTCATGACCTAGCTGCGAGCGGCGCGCAAGCGTCAAACCGCCGGCCTCCACCAGCTTCGCCACATCGTCAAAGCGCTGCGGATGGCGTGGCACCAGCAGCAGGAGTGCGTTCTGCGGCTTGTCGCGGTTCTGCCGCCACGCGTCCAGGATCAGCGCTTCTTCGCCTTCGCGCGTGCTCGCGCACAGAAACACTGGCCGGCGCGCTGCGCCATCGATGCGCATGCGCAGCCAGGCGCCCTTCTCCAGCGCGCTGGGCGGCGGCACGATGTCGAACTTGACGCTGCCAGTGACGATGACGTTCGGCGCCCCCAGCGACGCAATACGCGCCGCATCGGCGTCGGTCTGCGCCGCCACCAGCGTGAACGAGCGCGCGGCCTCCAGCATCACAGCGCCGGTCTTGCGGCCCCGTTTGAGCGAGCGTTCGGACAGGCGTGCATTGGCCAGCACGACCGGCACGCCCTGGCGCGTGCAGGCGTGAATCAGGTTCGGCCAGACTTCGGTTTCCATCAGGATGCAGGCGCGTGGACGATGACGGCGCAGGAAGCGCGTCGTCATCCATCCCGTGTCGTATGGCAGGTAGGCCTGCACGACACGCTCGCCGTGGCGCGCAAACAGGTCGCGCCCGGTGGCGCGGCCGGTCGGCGTCATGTGGGTCAGCAGGATGCGGCAATCGGGATACGCCAGCAGCAGCGCATCGATCAGCGGCTCGCTGGCGCGCGTCTCGCCCACCGATACCGCATGCACCATGATCGTGGGCCGCTCGCCGGCCGCAGGGCCGCCAAGGGACAGGCGTTCATCCCAATGCGCGCGGTAGCCCGGCTCCTTGCGCCCGCGCCACCACAGCCGGCCCAGCACGGCCGGCATGGCCAGCCACCAGAGGCCTGAGTACAGCGTGCGGTTCATGTCATGCCGGCGCCAGCAGGCGCTGTGCTGCCGCGATGACGTCGCCGCTTGACGGCGGCGCACCCAGGTCGCCCAGGTTGACGATGCGATCGGACCAGTTGCCTTCGGTTTTCCACTTGGGCGAATCGCAGTAGATTTCGATCGTCGGGCGCACGAAGGCGGCGGCGATATGGGTCAGACCCGTGTCGACGCCCACTGCAAGGCGCGCATGCTGGGCCAGCAATACCGCGTCCATCATCGACAGTTTTGGCAGCACGCGGGCATTGGGCATGGCTGCCGCCAGGGCCTGGGCATCCTCGTGTTCGGCCTGCGAGCCCCATGGCAGCAGCACCGGCATCGGTGCGAGCGCTGCGCCCAGTGCGATCCAGTTGGCGTCGGCCCACTTCTTGGCCGCGCGCGCCGTGCCATGGAAAAAGACCGCGTAGTCGTCGTGCGGCAAAAACGCCGGCCGCGTGACTGGCGTCGGCGCCGGTAGCCCGAACTCGGGGGCCGAGTCGACGCTGTAGTCGAGCGCAGCACCCGCGACCATGCGCCCGCGCGCCACGGCGTGCGTGCGCGGATTTAACGGGATACTGTCGGTATGGAAGATGCGCGAGATGCCTTCATAGCCCGAGCCTTCGCTGCCGTTGGCCAGGCCGACTTTCTTGCCACCCTTGCGCACGCGCGCCGCGCCCATGATGATGCCGGTCTTGAGCAGACCCTGGGTGTCGAACACATAGTCGTATTCGTCTTCGCGCAGCGTGCGGAAGAACGCGCGGATTTCAGCCCGCGTTTCTTGCTTGCCCAGGCTCTTGCGCCAGCGGCGCAACGACCACGGGATGATCTTGCGCACATGGGGATTCAGGCGCACGAGGCTCACGTACCCTTCTTCGACCACCCAGTCGATCGTGGCGCCCGGATGCTCGCGCAGCAGGTCGGCCACCATCGGCAGGTTATGCAGCACGTCGCCCAGCGACGACACGCGCACGAGCAGGATCTTCAAGCGCGTATCCTCAGAACGGCAGGTCGGCGTCCGGCTTGGCCGCCAGGATCACGGTCTTGAACTCGGCCTGGATGCGCGCCAGTGCTTCCGGCGATTCGCCTTCGAAGCGCAGCACCACGACCGGCGTCGTGTTCGACGAACGGGCCAGACCGAAGCCATCGGCGTACTCGACGCGCAGGCCGTCGATGTCGTTGATTTTTTCGGAGGTCGGGAACGTGGCGTTGGCGCGCAGGTGGTCGATCAACGTGAAGTTCTCGCCCTCTTGCAGCTGCAGGTGCAGTTCTGGGGTGCTGCTGGCCATTGGCAGGCTGTTGAGCAGCGCCGACGGATCCTGCTGCTTGGTCAGGATCTCGAGCATGCGCGCGCCGGCATACATGCCGTCGTCGAAGCCGTACCAGCGCTCCTTGAAGAAGATATGGCCGCTCATCTCGCCGCCCAGCGGTGCGCCGGTTTCCTTCAGCTTGGCCTTGACCAGCGAGTGGCCGGTTTTCCACATCAGCGGCTTGCCGCCATGCTGCTCGATGTACGGCGCCAGGTGGCGCGTGCACTTGACGTCATACAGGATCTCGCCGCCCGGGACGCGCGAGAGCACGTCGGCCGCGAACAGCATCATCTGGCGGTCCGGGAAGATAATCTGGCCATCCTTGGTGACGATGCCGAGACGGTCGCCGTCGCCGTCGAAGGCCAGGCCGATTTCGGCGTCGGTCTCTTGCAGCGCGCGGATCAGGTCCTGCAGGTTTTCCGGGTGCGCCGGGTCAGGATGGTGGTTCGGGAACGTGCCGTCGACCTCGCAGAACAGCTCGACCACTTCGGCGCCCATGCCGCGATACAGGTCGCCCGCGAACGCACCGGCCACGCCGTTGCCGCAGTCGACCGCGATCTTGATCGGGCGCGCCAGCTTGACGTCGCCGATGATGCGCTCGAGGTAGGCGGCGCGGATGTCGTGGGTGCTGTAGCCGCCGCGCTGGGCTGCGATCGCGCCATCATATGCTGCAATGCTGTCGTGCAGACCGGTGATGGCGTCGCCATAAATGGCTTCGCCGGCCAGGACCATCTTGAAACCGTTGTAGTCGGGCGGGTTGTGGCTGCCGGTGACCATGATGCCCGAGCGGGTGTCGAGCACGTTGGTGCCGAAATAGACCATCGGTGTCGCGACCATGCCCAGGTCGATCACGTCGACGCCGGCGTCACGCAAGCCTTCGCTCAAGGCGCCGGCCAGTTCAGGGCCGGACAGGCGGCCATCGCGGCCGATCACCACCTTGCTCTCTCCCTTGGCCAGCGCGGCGGCGCCGAAGGCACGACCGATGTGACGCGCGATGCCGGCGTCCAGGGTCTTGTCGATGATGCCGCGAATATCGTAAGCCTTGAAAATCGTTTTGGAGAGAGCGACCATTTTGTTTCCTGGAATATTGGAGGATTGATAAGTAACCACTATTGTAACGGCAAGCGCGGCTGGCGTGGGAATGGTACGCGCGCGTGCAAGCCTGGCCGGATGCCGAACGAAAAGAACAAGAGGAGAATCAGAAAAGTATCAGGGAATAGCGATGGCCGCCAATGCGCGCCAGATTCGATGGCACCACGCCACCAGCGCCGGCGCTGGGGAAGCGCGCGGCGCATGCTCCGCGTGGCGGAGCGGTGCAGGCTGCTTAGACGCGCAGGTCGTCGATCGACTTGCCGCCATCGACCCATTCCTTGACCCACTTTGGCTGACGGCCGCGGCCGGTCCACTGCTGGCTGGAATCCTGCGGATGACGGTAACGCACGGCGACGGTCGCGCCTTTCGAACCGCGGCCGGTAGCAGCCATCAACTCTTTCAGCGGCATGCCGACGCTTTGCGCGATGGCCAGGATTTGTTCGCGTGCTTTCTGCACTTCCTGGGTTTCACGCGTTTTCATTTCCTGCTTGATTTGTTCTTGCAGGTTGCGCAAATCGCCTACCGACATATTCGAAAGATCCATCATCGTTCCTCGTTCGTTAAAAAATTGAATGCAGATTCAGCAATTGCTGACTATCGGCGAATACTCACCAAATGTCGCAATATACTACAACAATAATATCCGGTCAGTCTTTCTTGCTTAAAAAAAGCCAGCGCGGCGACTTGAATCGAACGATACGCCCATACAACCACAGGTAACTGATTATGAACAACAGACAGAACACCATCAACGTGCCGGTGCTTTCCCAGAACACGGTTGCCGGTATCACTGCCAGCAATGAAATCAGCCATAAATAAGGCGAGGTGCGGGCATTGCGTTTCATCAGTGCGCGTGCCTCGCGCGGACCCACGGTCCATTGCACGATGCGCCGAAAAATTAAACTGTGCAAGTGAATACCATCGGGCAGCGTCGGTGATTTACCACGGACAAACATGCGGCGATAGGCAGAGAATAAGGTTTCAAACGCAGGGTAAATCAGCAACAGCGCCGCATACCAGGTCGACACGGCAGGATTGCGCATCACCAGCAGCAGGGCCAGCTCGCCCAGCAGGAAGCCAAGGAAATACGCGCCGCCATCGCCCAGGAAAATTAGGCCGACCGGATAATTCCAGATCAGAAAGCCGGCCGTGGCGCCCGCGACAATCAACGCTGCCACCAGCACGAACATATCACCCACCTGCAGAGCCACGTACGATAGCGAGATCAGCATGAAAATACTGATCACGCCGGCCAGGCCGTTGAAACCGTCGATGATATTGATGGCGTTGGCAACGCCGGCAACGGCGAGCAGTGTCAAAGGCAGCGCAATCCAGAGTGATTCAATGGGCACCACCATCCACGGCAGATCAAGCCGCCCGACACGCGCATCGAGAAGCCAATAACCAAAGCCTGCAGCGAGCATCGTCAGGAACAGGCGACGGCCAGGCGAGACCTTCCCCGTATAGTCTTCGGCAAGGCCGCCGGCCAAAGCAATCGTGGCACAGGCAATCAGGGTTGCCAGCCACGCCGCTATTTGGGGCTGGCGCAAGATCGATAAACCAGACGCCACCACCACCGCCAAAAAGATGGGAATGCCGCCAACGCGCGCTACTGCATGCGTATGGTTTTTCTGGATGCCGGTGAAATTACCATCGAGTCCCAGGCCATGTTTTCGCGCCGTCTTGATGACCAGCAGCGTGAGCAAGGCGCAGGAAAGGAAACTGACAAAAAACGAGAACATTATTGTTTTCTTTCGGTGCTATTCTTGTGAAGCGCTTCGCGAAGGAAGCGAATTGGAGCAGCCACAGCACGCAATTCATCAAGGGAAGCCGGTCTCATTGTACCGGCTGGGCGCGCTTGTCGGGCCTCGTATTTATCTTTTCGCAAGCTTGCGCGGTGACGCGAAAACACCGGCTGCGCGCAAAATCATTTAGTATCCGCCAAGGCATCACATACCACCTCTTTCATAACGCCAGGCCACAGGACCACGAGGCCCTGCCAGAACAAGAATATGACGACCTACGCCATTGGCGACCTCCAAGGCTGCGCGCATGAAGCGCAGCTGCTGCTTGACCGCATCGCCCTCGTGGCGGGCGACGACGCGCGCATCCTGTTCGTGGGTGACCTGATCAACCGCGGCCCCGAATCACTGACGGCGCTGCGGCGCATGAAAGCGCTCAACCAATCGAGCGGCGGGCGGGTCGATGCCCTGCTGGGCAATCACGACCTGCACCTGATCGCGGTAGCCGGCGGCGCGCAGCGCCTGAGCCGCTCCGACACCCTTGACGAGATCCTGGCCGCCCCCGACCGCGACGAACTCATCGCCTGGCTGCGTGCGCGGCCGCTGGCGATGTTCGTCGACAATCACCTGCTGGTGCACGCCGGTGTGGCGCCGCAATGGGATGCGGCGCAGACAATGGCGCTGGCCGGCGAAGTCGAACGCATGCTGCAGGGCGATGGCTGGCTGGATTTCCTGAGCCAGATGTACGGCAACCAGCCCGACCGCTGGGACGACAGTCTGACGGGCATCGAGCGCCTGCGCTGCATCGTCAACACCCTCACGCGCATGCGTCTGTGCGCGCCCGATGGTGCGATGGATTTCAAGCACAAGGAATCCGACACCGGCCCGGTCGGCAGCGACCTGCTGCCATGGTTCGACCTGCCGGCGCGCCGCACGCAGGATGTGACGGTGGTATTCGGCCACTGGTCGGCACTGGGCGTGGTGCAGCGGCCCAACCTGATCGGGCTGGACAGCGGCTGCGTCTGGGGTGGCAAGCTGACGGCCGTGTGCCTCGATGACCGCACGCTGCTGCAGGTGGATTGCCCCGAGTACCGGGAGCACGGCGGCAAGCAGCGCTGAATCAGCGCGGGACTGCGTTGGCTGCCGCGGTTGCCACCGCAGTTGCCACGGCCTCCTGCGACGCCTGCGCCAGTTCGCGCCGGTGCGCGCCGTAGCTCTCGAGGGGCGCCAGACAGGTCAGGCGCGCCGCGACTGGCGGCCCCTGCAAAATCCGGAACAGGCTGTCCACAAAGGTGGTCTCGCCGACGTACTCGATCGACGGATGATGCGCGCCGTCGGCGCCGACATAGGCCAGCGCATATGGTTGCACCCGCACACCGGCATCGATGGCCGCTTCGAACAGGTTGGCGTGGAACGGCAGCACCTGGCCTTGCAGGCCGGTCGTCCCTTCCGGGAACAGCGCCACGCGCTCGCCGTGTTGCAGCACATCGACCAGTCCCTTGAACACATGGCGCAACTCGCGCCGGTTGCCCCGCGCGATGAACACGGTGCCGGCGCCGGCAGCCAGGCGGCCCATCACGGGCCAGGCGCGAATCTCGGCCTTGGCCACGAACCGGCACGGGCTCAAAGCATTGATGACGAAGATGTCGAGCCACGACACGTGGTTGGCCACCACCAGCGCATGCGCGAGCGGCGCTACACCGCCGTCGCGGGCGACGCTCACGCGGCACAGGCGCAGCAGCTGGCTTGACCAGCGCCGCGTGATCCGCGCGCGCAGTGCGGGAGACGAGAAGGGAAACACCAGCGCGCAGGTCGCCAATCCTTCGCACAGATGGACGGTAACGCGCGCGAGGCGCCAGGCAAGCCGGATATTCAAAGTGGTGGGCGCCGTGAAGGCGCGCGCTTCAGGCGAAGCGCGCGCGGTGGTTGGATCAACGCTGGTAAGCCACGCGGCCGCGCACGACGGTCGCGCGCACCTGCCCGGCCAGCTCGTAGCCGAGGAATGGCGTGTGCTTGCCCTGGCTGGCCAGCGCCTTGCCGTCGACCAGCCAGCGCGCAGCCGGGTCGAACAGCACGACATCGGCCGCTGCGCCCACGCCCAGCGTGCCGGCCGGCAGACCGGCAATGCGCGCCGCTTCGCAGGTGACCTTGCCAAGTGCCAGCGCCAGCGCGCCCTGTGCATCCTGTGCGCCGTGCGGCTGGTCTTGCGCCCACTTGAGCGTGAGCGCCAGCAGCAGCTCGAGACCCGTGGCGCCGGGCGAGGCTTCGCCGAACGGCAGCAGCTTTTCGTCGTCATCGACTGGCGTGTGGTCGGAGCAGATCGCATCGACCGTGCCATCGACGAGCGCGGCGCGGATTGCGTCACGGTCGCGCTGCGAGCGCAGTGGCGGCGTGAGGCGCGCGTTGGAATCGAAGAAGCCGATGTCGGCGTCCGTCAGGTGCAGATGGTGCACACCCACGTCGACCGTCAGGTTCAGGCCTTCTTTCTTTGCGGCGCGAATCAGGTCCAGGCCCGCAGCGGACGAAATCCGGCACAGGTGCACGCGCGCGCCGGTGGAGCGCATCAGCTCGAAAATCGTGTGCAGCGCGATGGTCTCGGACATCACCGGCACGCCGGACAGGCCGAGGCGCGAGGCCAGCGGGCCGGCATGGGCCACGCCGCCGCGCCCGATGTGCGCGTCCTGCGGGCGCAGCCAGACGGTGTAGTCGAAGGTCTTGGCGTACTGCATCGCGCGCAGCAGCACATTGGTGTCGAGGATGGGTTCCTCGGCCTGCGCAAAGCCGATGCAGCCGGCTTCGGTCAGTTCGGCCATCTCGGTCAGCGCCTGCCCCTTCAGGCCCACGGTCAGTGCGCCCAGCGGGTGCACATTGGCCTGGTCGACGATGCGCGCGCGGTGCTTGAGCATTTCGACCAGGCCTGGTTCGTCGAGCACCGGGTCAGTGTCGGGCGGGCAGACCAGCGTGGTTACGCCGCCCTGCATCGCCGCCTGCAGCTCGGATTCGAGCGTGGCCTTGTATTCGTAGCCCGGCTCGCGCAGGCGCGCCGACAAATCGACCAGGCCCGGGGCGACCACGAGGCCGCTCGCATCGATGCTCTGATCGGCCGTGAAGCCTTGGGGGGCGACGCCGAGCGCCGCGATCTTGCCGTCGACGATGAACAGGTCTTGCAGGGCGTCGACGCCGTTCGCCGGGTCGATCACGCGCCCGTTCTTGATATGGAGTTTCATGCGTGGGTTCCTGCCAAAATGCTCATCACTGCCATGCGTACCGCGATCCCGAACGTCACCTGCGGCAGGATCACTGCCTGGCTGCCGTCGGCCACCGCCGAGTCGATCTCGACGCCGCGGTTCATCGGGCCCGGGTGCATCACGATCGCGTCCGGTTTGGCCAGCGCCAGGCGCTCGGGCGTCAGGCCGTAGCTCTTGAAGTATTCCTGCGCCGACGGCAGCAGTGCGCCGCTCATGCGCTCGTTCTGCAGGCGCAGCATGATGATCACGTCGACGTCCTTCAGCCCCTCATTGATGTTGGTGAAGGTGCGCACGCCCATCTGGTCCAGGCCGCCCGGCAGCAGGGTGTGCGGGCCGATGGCGCGCACTTCGGGAACGCCCAGCGTGGTCAACGCGTGGATGTCCGAACGGGCCACGCGGCTGTGCAGGATGTCGCCGACGATCGCCACGCGCAGGTTGGTGAAGTCTTTCTTGTAGTGCCGGATCGTGTACATGTCGAGCAGGCCCTGGGTCGGGTGCGCATGGCGCCCGTCGCCGGCATTGACGACGTGGACATCCGAACGGGTCCGGTTCAAGTGCTGCGCGATCATGTACGGCGCGCCCGACTGCGCGTGGCGCACCACGAACATGTCGGCGTGCATCGCGGCCAGGTTGTCGATCGTGTCGAGCAGCGACTCGCCCTTGGTGGTCGACGAGGCCTGGATGTTCAGGTTGATGACGTCGGCCGACAGGCGCTTGGACGCGATCTCGAACGTGGTGCGGGTGCGCGTCGAATTTTCGAAGAACAGGTTGAACACGCTCTTGCCGCGCATGAGCGGGACCTTCTTGACTTCGCGGTCGGAGATCCCCACGAAGCTCGATGCGGTGTCGAGGATGTGGTCGATGTGCGACTTCTTGAGGCCCTCGATGGTGAGCAGGTGCTGCAGCTCGCCGTTTTTGTTCAGTTGCGGATTATTGTGCAGGATCGGCATTGTCTTGTTCGATGGTAAGCGAAAGTTGGCCTGTCTCATCGCGCTGCAGGCACAGCGACTCGTTGGCTTCGAGCACGGCGTGGGCGCCGACGAAATCGGCAGCCACCGGCAGCTCGCGCCCGCCCCGGTCGGCCAGCGCGGCCAGGCGGATGCAGGCCGGACGGCCGTAGTCGAACAGCACGTTGATCGCCGCGCGCGTGGTGCGGCCGGTCTGCAGCACGTCGTCGACCAGCACCACGGTGGCGCCGTCGACCGCGAAGCGGATGTGGGTCGGTTTCACATCCGGATGCAGGCCCTTGCGCGCATAGTCGTCGCGGTAGAACGAGACGTCGATGGAGCCGAGACGGTGCGTCAGGTCGAGGTCGCGCGCAAGGCGCTCGGCCAGCCAGGCGCCGCCCGAATGGATGCCGACGATGGCCGGCTCGGCGACGCCGTCCAGGCCTGCGCGGACCTGGGCCAGCAGCTCGCGGTAGAGCGCTTCGGCATCGAATGCGTGTTTGTTGGTGGGCATAGGGTTAGCGTGATGCGTCAAAATACTGTTGCAAAATGATGGCGGCCGCCTTGTCGTCGATGACGTCGCCGCGCTTTGAGGCGATCACGGCCGACGAATAGCGTTCATCGACCAGCTCGACGGGCAGGTTGAAGCGGCCATGCAGCTGGTTGGCGAAGCGGCGGCTGCGCAGGGTCATGTCGTGCTCGGCGCCATCGGGATGGCGCGGCTCGCCCACGATCAGGCGCGCCGGCTGCCATTGGGCGATCAGCTCGCCAATGATCTGGAAGCGGGTGGCGTTGTCGATCGCACTGACGACTCTCAAAGGCTGGGCCTGCCCGGTCAGGGTGTTGCCCATGGCAATGCCGATCCGCTTGATGCCGAAGTCGAAGCCCAGAACGATATCAACCATGCAAACGTTTCTTGTACGGGAGCGCCTTACGCATGGCCGGCTTCGGTGGCGAGCATCAGCGGATCGATGCCCAGCAGCTTGATGGCAGCGTGGTAGCGCTCTTCGATCGGCAGGTCGAACAGCACGCGCGCGTCGGCGCCTACCGTCAGCCAGCCATTGCGCGAAATTTCTTCTTCGAGCTGGCCCGGGCTCCAGCCGGCATAGCCGATGGAGACGAGCATGCGCGCCGGGCCACCGCCATTGGCGACGGCCTCGAGCACGTCGATCGAGGTGGTAAACGAGACGTCGTCGGTGACGGTCAGCGACGACGAATAGCGCCCGCCCGGCGAATGCAGCACAAAGCCGCGGTCGTCCTGCACGGGGCCGCCAAACATGATCGGCTCGTCGACGACGGTGGCGCGCAAGCCTTCGGCCAGCTTGAGGTCAACGCGGTCGAACAGGGTTTCCATCGTCATGTCGGTCGGCTTGTTGATGACCACGCCGAGCACGCCCTTGTCGTTGTGCTCGCAGACATAGACGACGGTGCCACCGAAGACGGGATCCTGGATCGACGGCATGGCGATCAGGAAGTGGTTTGCCAGGTTCAGACCGGATGCTGCCGGGCCCGCCATGGTGGGGGAGCCACCCTGCTCACGGGGCATGCCCGGCATGGGAAGAGTTTGGCCAAATTTGGTTTTTTTCATACGATTGCTCTCAAAAGGCGCACTCTCGCGTTGTTACTTCTGTTGAACGGCTGCCAAGTATCTGCAGAACAACCTTACGCTTTTCGACAGTTTACACCCATTTGCCCCTGAGGCCATTGGAAGCATTCCTCGGGCGCCACACGTTTCGATGATGGGCAGTAAAATCTGGATCCGCCTTGACCCCGCACACGATGATGAATTTAAGCAAGTCTTTAGTCTGGTTCCGCCGTGACCTGCGCACGTTCGACCACGCACCCCTGCACCACGCCCTGCGTTCGTCGCAGCAGGTCTATTGCGTGTTCGTGTACGACACCGACATCCTCGATGAGTTGCCAAAGGATGACCGGCGTCTGCGTTTCATCCATGCCAGCCTGGCCCAGCTCGACACGGAACTGCGTCGCCTTGGAGGCTACCTGATCGTGCGCCACGGCAGCGCGCGCGATGAAGTCGCGGCTTTAGCGGAAGAACTCGGGATCGATGCCGTGCATGCCGGCACCGACCATGAACCGTCGGCCATTGCCCGCGATCTCGCCGTGGCCGAACAACTGGCCGGGCGCGACTGCGCCTTCCATACCTACAAGGACCAGGTCATCTTCGAGAAGCAGGAAGTGCTCACGCTCGCCGGCGGCGTGTTCTCGGTGTTTACGCCGTACAAGAACGCCTGGCTCAAGCGCCTGGCCGCGCATCCCGAGACCCTGGCCACCTACCCGGTCGACGCCCATGCGCACGCGTTCGCGCCGCCCACAGGTGCGCCGGCCGCCCTGCCGGCCCTGGAAGAGATCGGGTTCACGTCGGGCGAGCCGCCACTGCCGGCCGGGATGGATGGGGCCGAGGCGATGTTCGAGGCGTTTGTGACCGAGATGGCCGACTATGGCCGTGCGCGCGACTTTCCGGCCGAAGAAGGCACGTCACGGCTGTCGGCCCACCTGCGCTTTGGCACCACGTCCATCCGCCATCTGGTGCGCAGCGCGCGCGACATGGTGCAGTCGGGCACCGGCGGGACCGGTGCGTCCGTGTGGCTGTCGGAACTGATCTGGCGCGACTTCTACGCGATGGTGCTGTCGCAGAACCCGCACGTGGTCGAACGCTCGTTCAAGCCGGCGTTCGATGCGGTCACGTGGGACACCGGGGCCGAAGCCGACGCACTGTTCGCGGCCTGGTGCGAGGGCCGCACCGGGTATCCGCTGGTCGATGCGGCGATGCTGCAGCTGAATCAAACGGGCTTCATGCACAACCGGCTGCGCATGGTCACGGCGAGCTTTCTCACCAAGGATCTCGGGATCGACTGGCGCCGCGGCGAGCGTTATTTCGCGCGCCAGCTCAATGACTATGAGCTGGCCTCGAACAATGGCGGCTGGCAGTGGGCGGCGTCGACCGGGTGCGACGCGCAGCCGTGGTTCCGGATCTTCAATCCGGTCACGCAATCGACGCGCTTTGACGCGCGCGGAGAGTTCATCCGGCGCTACCTGCCGCAACTGGCAAAGCTCGATGGCAAGCAGATTCACGCGCCGTGGCTGGTGAAGTCCGATGTGCTGGCAGAGCGCGGTGTCGTGCTGGGACGGGATTATCCGGCGCCGGTCGTGGAGCACGACGCGGCGCGGCAGCGCACGCTGGAGCGCTTTGCGGTGGTGAAGAAGGTGGTGGCGGAGACGGTCGACGCGAAGGACGACGCGAACGACGACTGAACGCCGTCGTTACGCCATTACGCTGCCTCGCGCCCCAGCAAGCCCTCGATCGCCGCCAGCAGCACCGTCTCCTGGTACGGCTTGCCGAAGTAGGCATTTACGCCCAGCCCGAGCGCCACGTTGCGGTGCTTGTCGGCTGTGCGCGACGTGATCATGATGATCGGGATCGCCTTCGTTGCCTCATTGCCCCGCACATTGCGGGTCAGGTCGAAGCCGTCCATGCGCGGCATCTCGATATCGACCAGCATCAGGTCGGGTGCGCCCTGCCCGATCAGTTCCAGCGCCTCGATGCCGTCCTTGGCCAGCACTACGCGATAGCCTTCGCGTTCGAGCAGGCGCTGCGTCACGCGCCGCACCGTCAGCGAATCGTCGACCACCATCACGGTGGGGCGCCGCACCTGCAGCGCGACGGCCTGCTTCACACGCGCCTCACCTTGTGGTTGCTGCGCCAGCGCCAGCGGATCGAGGATCAGGACGATCTCGCCCGAACCCAGGACCGTGGCGCCGTCGATGCCCGGCATGCGCGCCAGCTGGCGGCCGATGTTCTTGACCACCACCTCGCGGTTGCCCAGTACCTCGTCCACGCGCAGCGCGATGCGGCGGCTGCCGCCATTCAAGACCAGCACCGGCGTCGAACGCTGCGTCGTGATGCGCTCGTCGTCGTCCATGCCCAGCAAATCAGGCAAACCATACAGCGCCAGTTCGTGGCCAGCCAGGTGGATGTTGCCGGCGTCGATCGCAGCGGCCAGGTCGGCCTCGCGCACCTGCTGCACCGCCTCGACCAGCGTCGACGGCACCGCGTGAGTGCGGCCACCGGCCACCACCAGCACGACCTGAGCGACGGCCAGCGTCAGCGGCAGCGTGATCGTGAAGCGCGCGCCCTGCCCCGGCTCGGACGCCACCGCGACGCGCCCGCCCAGCGCCTGGGCTTCGGAGCGCACCACGTCCATGCCGACGCCACGCCCGGCCAGTTCGGTCAGCGTGTCCGCTGTCGAAAAGCCCGGTGCGAAAATCAGGTCGGTTACCTGCTCGTCCGGCGCCTCGTCGCCTTCGGCAATCAGGCCGCCGGCCAGCGCCTTGGCGCGGATGCGTTCGAGGTCCAGCCCCGCGCCGTCATCGCTGAAGTTGATCAGGACTTCGTTGCCGTGCTGGCTGACCTGCACCAGCAGCTCGCCCGTTTCGGCCTTGCCGGCAGCCTGGCGCCCCGCGCGCGGCTCGATGCCGTGCACGATCGCGTTGCGCAGCAGATGTTCGAACGGCGCGGCCATCTGTTCCAGCACACCCCGATCGATTTCGACGGCGCCGCCCCGGATATCCAGGTTGACGCGCTTGTCGGTTTCTTTGGCCGTCTGGCGCGCGACGCGGAACAGGCGCTCGGACAGGCTGGCAAACGGCACCATCCGCACCCGCATCAGGTCGCGCTGCAGGTCGCGCGTCATGCGCGCCTGGGCTGAGAGTTCTTCGTTGGCCGAATCGACGGTGCGCGCCAGGCTTTCCTGGAACGAGGCGACGTCGTCGACGCTTTCGGCCAGCATGCGCGTGAGTTCCTGCAGGCGCGTGAAGCGGTCGAATTCGAGCGGATCGAATTCGCGCTCACCGGCGATCGACAGGCGTGAAGCGATCTGCGATTCGGCCTGCATCTCGATCTCGCGCAACTGGCGCCGCAGGCGGCCCACGTTGTCCGAGAAGTCGCCAAGCGACGATTTGAGTATGCCAACCTGGTTTTCCAGACGCGAGCGCGTGATCGACACCTCGCCCGCCTGGTTCACCACCCGGTCGAGGATGTCGGCGCGCACGCGCACCAGCGGCGCGCGGGCTGGCTCGGCCGGCGCGGCCGCGGGGGCATCCACTGAGGCTGGCTCCGAGGCGCCGCCAGCCGGCTGCTGCAAGCCCTCGAACAGCAGCATCGCGCTGTCGTAGTTAGCGAGCAGCTCGTCGAACGCGGTCGGCGGCAGCGTCGAGGTGCCGGCATGGACCATGTTCTCGATCTGCGTTTCCAGTTCGTGCGCGTGCTGACCCAGGCGCATCGCGCCGGCCATGCGCGCGCTGCCCTTGACCGTGTGCAGGTCGCGCTGCATGCGCTGCGCGACACCGGCGTTGGACGGCTCCTGCTGCCACTGGCGCAGGTCGTGCCCGATGCGCGGCAGCAGGTCGCTCGCTTCTTCGAGGAAGACCGGCAGCAGGTCGGCGTCGATCTCGTCAACGTACCCGCTGGCGCCAACCAGCTCGGGCTCATGCAGGTCGTCGAGCGCCAGCTCGGGTTCCGCTGCAGGTTCTGGTTCTGGTTCTGGTTCGGGTTCGGGTTCGGGTTCCGGCGCCGGTTCTGACGCAGCCTCGACCAACACCGCTTCATCCGGCGTCACCGCCACGAAGCCGGCCTCCCCCGGCTCTGGGGCGGCCTGCTCCAGGGCTGGCGCTGCGAACGGGTCGTCACCGAATGCGCTGAAGATGTCGTCGATATCGTCCGAGGCTGCTGCAGGCGCGGCCTCGCGAGGCGCAGGCGCCGGCGCCATGAATGGCGGCGGCTCGGCCAGCAACTGCTTGTAGGCGTCGGCAAACAGCGTATCGAGCCGGCTGGCCAGCGCTGGTTCGAGCTTGTCGAACGGCGATGTGCCCAGGCGGGCGCGCAGTGCGGCCAGCTGTTCGATCAGGTCCGGCTGCGCCGGGGCCAGTTCGCCCAGCGTGAACACGTGCAGCATCGCGCGCATGCGCGCCAGCGTCGTGTCGAACAGGCCCAGCCCATCCTCGTCCAGGGGAGCGCCCGGCACGGTGAGCTTCTCGAGCGTTCTTTCCAGCGCATGCGCCAGTTCACACAGGTCGGTGTAGCCGACCGTGGCCGAGGTGCCGGCCAGCGTGTGCGCGGCCGTGATCGCATCGGCGGATGCACGCTGCGCCGGGTCCTGGCGCAGCGCGGCGAACGCGTCTTCCAGCGTGGCGCACAGTGATTCGGTTTCGAGCAGGTAGACGTCGTGCAGCGCCTGGCCGATGGTCAGGTCACCCACGCGCCGCACGCCATCCTCGCCGGGCGGCGTGATCTGGACGTCGAGTACCGGGATATCATCGAACTGCGCGTCAAACTGCTCGTCCAGCTGCACATCCAGCTGGGCATCGGCCGGCGGCTCGAACGCGCCGCCCTCCTGCACCCGCGCCGCCGCCTCGATCAGCGCCGCGCCATCGCGCTGCGGCGCCTGGCCGGCGGCCAGTTCGGCCACCCACGCATCCAGTTCGGCATAGGCGTGCGCGAGCAGCGCCAGCAGGTCGGCGGTGGCCGCGCAGCCGTCGGCCAGCCAGATGTTCATGACCCGCTCGATGCTGGCGGCGGTCGCGCCAAAGGCTTCCAGGCCCACCATGCGGCTGCTGCCCTTGAGCGTGTGGAAAGCACGGCGCAGGGCGGTCAGCGTTTCCTGGTTGCCCGGCTCGTCGGCCGCGCGCGGCAGCGTCTCGACCACGACGCCAAGCACTTCCTGCGCTTCGGCGATGAAGATCCCGAGCAGTTCGGCGTCGACGTCGTCCTGTGCGCTGGCTTGGGCGACAGGCGCCACCGGCGTCTCGGCGGCGGCAGCAGCCTCAGTGAACTCGAATGGCAGTTCGCGCAGCAGCTGTTTCTCGGTGTCGAACGTGAAGCGGCCACGCGCCAGCGTGCTGTCCTGCGCCAGCAGGTCGGCAAAGAACCCCAGGGCGCCGATGTTCTGCGCAATATTATGCAGCGACGCGTGCTGCGCGGTGACATCGCTGGCGCTGTCGGCCAGCGTGCGTACCGCGTCCTCGACGTGGCGCACGGTCAGTACGGCCTGCTCCTGGTCGAGAATGGCAAACGCGCCCTGCAAGCCATGCAGCACCGGCCCGGCCTGTTCCAGCACCTGGCGTTTGGACGGGTCGTCGTAATAATCGTCGAGCAGTTTTTCGATCTGGCGCAGGCCGGCCTTGACCTCGCCCGCCAGCACGGCCACGGTCTGGCCCTGCTGGATCTGGCGCGCCAGTTCACCCTGCCACTGCGGCGCATCGGGCGGGGTTTCGCCCGCGGCCAGCGCCAGCAGGCGCGCGCCGACGGCTTCGGCGTTCTGCGAAAAATCGTCGGGCAACTGGCGCAGCTGGTCCAGGCTGTTCTCGACGAACAGCATGGCGGCGGCCATCTCCAGGCCAAACTGGTCGTCGCGGCCCGACTGCACCGAGTCGCCCGCCGCGCGGCCCAGCTCACGCAGCAGCTGCGCGAGCGCCGGGGCGCCCAGCTTGTCGCTGGCGCCGGCCAGGCGTGCCAGCGCATCGTTGAAATCGTTCTCGACCGCGGCGTCGGGCTTGCCGTCGCCGGCAATCAGGTCCCAGTCCGACTTGGTGCGGGCCAGCGCTTCGCGCGCATCCTTCAGCGCCTGCGGATCGAGCTTGCCGTAGCGGCGTTCGGCGTAGTCGTGCGGCACCGCGCCGTCCAGGTCCAGAGCCTGACGCAGCGCGCCTGCCTCAGGGCCCGGTGCGCAGGCGGCGGCCACGAAGAACAGCGCGTCGCGCAGCATCGTCTCGGGCGAATCCTGCTGGCCCTTGGCCAGGCGCCGCAACTGCAGGTTGATCTGCCCAAAGAGCTGTTTGACATACAGATCGCTGGCGATCTGGCCATCGGCCACCACGGTGGCAAACGCATGCAGCGCCTGCCAGAACAGGCGCGCGCGTGCGCTCTCCTGCGCGCCGGCGATCGGCGCGATCGCCGCGGCCATGTCGTGCGCCTGCGCGCGGCGCGCGGCATCGTCGTCGGCCTTCAGATAGGGCAGCAGGGCTTTTTCGAAGTGCGCGCGGCAGGCCGCGATGTCGACCTCGCCCACGGCAGTGCCCGTGGCCGGCAACTCGGGCAGCACCGACAGATCAAGGGGCAGCAGGTCGGCCGGATGGACCTTGGTCTCACCCTGGCGTTCGACCATGTCGCGGTAATACGGGAACAGGCGCGCCGGCTGTTGCGGGGCGCCGCCCAGGAGTTCGTCGAGGTATTCGCCCAGCGCACCGAAGGCGTCCAGCACCACCTGCACGCTCTCGGCGTTGCAGGCCAACTGGCCGTCCTTGAAACGATCGAGCACCGCTTCGGCGGCGGCGGTGAACACGCCAACGCCTTCGACATCGACCATCTGCAAGGCGCCGTGCGCCTGGTGCAGATGCGATTTCGCATGCAGCAGCAAGGTTGGCTGCGCCTCGGGCGAGCGGCCCGCGGCGTCGCGCAGGGACGTCGCGGCGCGCGTGAGGGCGTCGCGGATTTCGCCAATGACCCAGGACAGCGGGCCGGTATCAAAACTGCTGGAGCGGTTCAAGGTCGTCATCGCCCGGTCAGGATACCACGCGGAAGCGGGACACCGAATCCTTCAATTCCTGCGCCAGCGTGGCCAGTTCCTGAATGGACAGCGCGGTCTGGCGGGTACCCTGGCGGGTCTGTTCGGTCACGGCGAGAATCTGCTGCATCTTGTCGGCCACGCCGGTGGCCTTGGTGGCCTGGCGTTCGGTGGCGGTCGACATGTCGCCGATCAGGTCACCGAGGCGGTTCGAGACGCGCGAAATGTCCGACAGCGCAGCGCCGGCGGCGTCCGACAGGCGCGCCCCCTCGACCACACCCTGCGTCGATTTTTCCATTGCCGCCACCGCGTCGTGGGTGTCGGTCTGAATGGTGCGCACCAGCGCGCCGATCTGCTTGGCCGCGTCGCCCGAGCGTTCGGCCAGGCGCTGCACTTCTTCGGCCACGACCGAGAAGCCGCGCCCTGCTTCGCCGGCCGATGCGGCCTGGATCGCGGCGTTCAGCGCCAGCACGTTGGTCTGCTCGGTAATGTCCGAAATCAGTTCGGTGATCTCGCCGATCTCCTGCGACGATTCGCCCAGGCGCTTGATGCGCTTGGAGGTTTCCTGGATCTGCTCGCGGATCTCCTGCATGCCCTCGATCGCATTCTGCACCGCGGTCGAGCCCTGCGCCGCCGCCGCCACCGACTGGCGCGCCACGTCGGCCGATTCGAGGGCCGAGCGCGACACGTCGGTAATCAGGCCGGCCAGGCGCAGCGTCGTCGTCGACGCATCCTGAATCTCGCGCGACTGCTGCTCGGCCGCGCCCAGCAGCTCGGTCGAGACGTCCTGCGCACCGTTCGATGCGCGCGCCACCTGCTCGGCCGTGCGGATGACCCGCACGACCAGCTCGCGCAGTTCTTCAACCGTGTAGTTGACCGAGTCGGCAATCGCACCGGTGATGTCTTCCGACACCGTCGCCTGCACCGTCAAGTCACCGTCGGCGACGTCCTGCAGTTCGTTCATCAGGCGCAAAATGGCGGCCTGGTTCTGTTCATTGGTGGCCTTGGCTTCTTCTTCCTTGGTCTGCGCGAGGTGGCGCATCGCTTCGGCCTCCTGGCGGCGCCCTTCGGCGCCAGCGGCCCGTTCACGCGATTCCTGCAGCATGGCCCGGGTGGTGCCCAGCGTGGCAAGCAGCGTGAACACGCCGGCGCTGATGGCCAGCCAGAACCACGGGCTGATCTCGGCCTGGTCGCGCTGGTAATCCATGTGCAGCTTGGCGAGCATCACGCGCAGCGGTTCGCTGTCGCGCGAGATCAGGCGCTCGGCGGCGCGCGCCCCAGCGTAGCTGGTCAGGTTGCCGATCAGCGGCGTGACGGTCTTGACGTATTCGCGCAGGCTGTCGCGGGTGCGCGACAGGCGCACGCGCATTTCGAGGTCCGTCAGCGGGGCCAGGCCATAACGGCCGCCGCCATCGAGCAGGCCGTCGACGAGTGCTTCGAGCGAGGCGATGTCGCCCAAAATGTAAGTCACCGCGTTCTGGGTCGAACCCGGCGTGTTGAAGGTCTGGGCGCCGGCCGTCAGGCGCTGGGTCACCGACAGCAGGCTCAGAGCTGCCATCTGACGCCGCGCGTCGGCGGACTCGTCGCGCTGCAGGCGTTCGGCAATGGCGATCAGTTCCGGGCCCACTTCTTCGTACTGGGCCAGGCTCCCGCCGAAGGCGATCAGGTTGCGCCGGTTGCCGAGAATGTTGGCAGCGGCCTTGGACGAGCGGTTCCACAGCACGATGGCTTGTTGCAGATCGTCGGCGCGCTCGCCGCTGGCAGCGGGAATGCGGCCGGTCGGCGACTGGCCGCCACGCGCCAGCAGATCGAGTTCGCGACCCAGCTCGGTGCGGCTCTCTTCCAGCTGGAAGAACGCTTGCGCATCGCCGCGCAGCGCGATCGGCGCCGCCTTGGCGAAACGCTGCGAGTGCATCACGGCGTCGCCAGCAACTTGGCTCTGTCCCGCCAGGCGGGCGTCGCTGGCAGCGTTCTGCCACATGGCCAGCACGGTCAGCACCGCGCCGGCAGCGACGGCGCCCAGCAACAGGCGCAGGCGATTCGGCTGGAAGCTGCCGCCCATGAGCGTCGCGCGCATGTCGCCCGCGCCATCGGCGACGGCGTCGTCACGGCCACGAAAGCCGCCCAGGCGCCGCGCCGCTGCGGCAGCCGAACCACTGGCTGCCCCGTCAGGCGCAGCAGCATCAAGAACGGGAACCGGCGTGACCGGGCGCACCGCGTCATCGGCTGCGCCACTCCTGGC
Organism: Massilia aurea; assembly: GCF_024753205.1. Taxonomy (GTDB): domain Bacteria; phylum Pseudomonadota; class Gammaproteobacteria; order Burkholderiales; family Burkholderiaceae_D; genus Telluria; species Telluria aurea. Next base: position 737,784 of record NZ_JANUGZ010000002.1, read on the forward strand.
GAAGACATTCATGGTCAATTTCGAGGCGAATCCCATTCCGGCTCCCTGTGCTGCAATTAGTGTGTTCGGTTAGCGTGCAATGTGCAGGAAGCGCTCTTCGCGCACCAGCGCCGCCAGCGACAGCGGCATCCATGTGTTGCCATCGGCATCGCGCAGGGCGTCGCCGTCGCGCGTCATCGTCCCGGCATGGCGCAAGCCATACACCGCGGACGCGAGCAGCGCGCAATTCAAGCCCAGGGCTGGCGCGAACACCAGCAGGCGTGGGGTGCTGCCAGGGACCGCCGCTGCGGCCACGTGCCCGTCATCGAGATAGCGGGCCAGGTCAATCACGCCCAGCAGGCTGCCGCGCACATTGGCCAGCCCCAGGTACCACGGGCGGGTCAGCGGCACGGGCGTGACCGGCACGGGCGCGACGATCTCGCCCACTTCGGCCAGGTCGACCAGGTAGCGCGCGCCGCCGATGGCCAGGCCCAGCTGCGCGACGCTGGCGCCGGCGCCGTTTTTCGCTGCCTGCATCCGTTCGAGCAGCTGTTCCTGGTACAGGCGCAGGCGGGTGCGCCGCGCCGCGGGATCGCGGCGGCCTGCACGTTCGTCCGCGCCGCCGGTGGTCATGCCTTCACGCTGCCGGCTGCGTCGCCCGGCACGGCCAGCGCCGCAATGGCTGCCAGCAGGCGCGCCGGATCGACCGGCTTGACCAGGTATTCCTTGGCGCCCTGGCGCATGCCCCAGATACGGTCGGTTTCCTGGTCCTTGCTGCTGCAGATGATGATCGGCAGCGCCGCCAGTTCCGGATCACGCGAGATGGCGCGGGTCACCTGGAAGCCGTTGGTGCCGGGCATGACCACGTCCATCAGGATCAGTTGCGGGCGCTCGGCGCGAATGCGCTCGATCGCTTCGTCGCCGCTGACGGCGGTGCATACGGTAAAGCCGTTCTTGACCAGGATGTCGGTCAGGTACAGTCGTTCGGTCGGCGAATCGTCGACGATGAGAATCTTTTGAATGGCCACGCAGGGCTCCAGCGTTGGTTGAATCGTCAGCCTGCCGCCGGCGCATGCTCGCGCACGGCCGCCAGCAGGCTGTCTTTGGTAAAGGGTTTGGTCAGGTAGGCGCTGGCGCCGACCATCGCGCCGCGCGCGCGGTCGAACAGGCCGTCCTTGGACGAGAGCATCAGCACCGGGGTCGCGTGAAACCGCACGCTCTTCTTGATCAGCGCGCAGGTCTGGTAGCCGTCGAGGCGCGGCATCAGGATGTCGCAAAACACGAGCGCAGGATGGTGGTCGTTGATCTTGGCGAGCGCGTCGAAGCCATCGTCGGCCAGCACCACGTGGTAGCCCGCCTGGGTCAGGAAGATCTCTGCTGACCGGCGGATCGTGCTGCTGTCATCGATCACCATGATGGTCAGGCTTGATGATTGCGGCGATGTCGTCATGGTCGTTTCACTTCGGCTTGAAGTGCCACGATAGCATAACGAATCTTTCTTGTGCGCAAAGTGTTGCAGGGAGTCAACTACACGTTTGCGATGGCATCAGGGGGTTATCCGGATGCCATGCAGGCACAACAACAGGTGTTATATCGCTGTCATTTCAAAGTCGTCCTTGCGTGCGCCGCACTCGGGACAGGTCCAGTTCATCGGTACGTCGGCCCAACGGGTGCCCGGCGCAATGCCGTCCTCCGGTGCGCCGGCAGCTTCATCGTAGACCCAACCGCAGATCAGGCACATCCAGGTCAGGAACGGGGCGGTGGATTCAGTACTCACGGTGTTGATCCTTGTATCTAGTAAAATGTGGAATCAGAATCCGGCATCTTAATCTACCCGTCGTGCAAAACCAACCGTTACCCCTCATCCTGAGTTTTGGCGTCTGCGATCCCGTCGGCGCGCTGGGCGTGCAATCGGACGTCGCTGCCTTTGCCGCCCTCGGGTGCCACGGGCTGTCGGCCATTGCGGGTCTGCTGGTGTCCGACAGCGCCCGTGTCGAGCACATGTATGAGCTCGACAGCGACTGGATGGCCGAACAGGCGCGCGCGCTGCTCGAAGACATGCCGATCGCCGCCTTCAAGGTCGGCGCCGTGGGCACCGCGCTGCACCTGGCCGCCATTGCCGAGATCGTATCCGACTATCCAGACGCGCCGCTGATCCTCGACCCGTTCCTGTCGGCCCTGCCCGACGCCGGCATGGGCGACGAAGAAATGCTGATGGCCCTGCGCTCGATTCTGGCGCCGCAAGCCACCGCCCTGATCCTGTCGCAGGCCGAACTGGGCCGCATGGCCGAGCTGTGGCGCGATGGCGGCGATGCCGATCCCGGCAACCTCGATGAAGACGTGGCCGAACTGACCTCGTCCGGCCTGCAGTATGTGCTCGTCACCGGCACGCGCGACACCGCCGGCGCCTGCTCGAACCGCCTGTTCGACACCAGCGGCGAAGTCGCGCGGGTCGACTGGCAGCACCTGCCCGGCCCGTTCCTGGGCGCCGGCAACACCTATTCGGCCGCGTTCACCGCCCTGATGGCGCGCGGCATGGATGCGCCGACCGCGCTGGCCGTGGCGCAGGAATACACCACCGGCGCGCTCGAGAACGCACAACGCTTCGGGATGGGTAAATTCATTCCCGCCAAATTCTTCCGTCCCTGAGTTTCAAGCGCGCTGCGCGGGACGGTCTTTCCTCTTCTTGAAACGTCAACATGACCACTGAACAAGCCACCTCGCGTAACGACACCCTGTTTGCCCGTGCCCAACTGACCACGCCCGGCGGCGTCAATTCGCCGGTGCGCGCCTTCCGCTCGGTCGGCGGCACCCCGCGCTTCATCACGCGCGCCCTCGGCCCGCACTTCTGGGATGCCGACGGCAAGCGCTACATCGACTACATCGGCTCGTGGGGCCCGGCCATCCTGGGCCACGCCCGCCCTGAAGTGGTATCGGCCGTCCAGGCCGCCGCCGCCAACGGCCTGTCGTTCGGCGCGCCGACCGAAGGCGAAATCGAGATCGCCGAAGAAATCTGCCGCCTGCTGCCATCGATCGAGCAGGTGCGCCTGGTCTCGTCCGGCACCGAAGCGACGATGAGCGCGCTGCGCCTGGCGCGCGGCGCCACCGGCCGCGACAAGATCGTCAAGTTCGAAGGCTGCTACCACGGCCACGCCGATTCGCTGCTGGTCAAAGCCGGCAGTGGCCTGCTCACCTTCGGCAATCCGACCTCGGCCGGCGTGCCGGAAGACTTCGTCAAGCACACGCTCGTGCTCGACTACAACGACGTGGCGCAACTGGAAGACGCGTTCGCGACGATGGGCGACGAGATCGCCTGCGTGATCGTTGAGCCGGTGGCCGGCAACATGAACCTGATCCGCGCCACGCCAGAATTTTTGCAGAGTATGCGCGACCTGTGCACGAAGCACGGCGCCGTGCTGATCTTCGACGAAGTGATGTGCGGCTTCCGCGTGGGCCTGCAAGGCGCGCAGGGCATGTACGGCATCCAGCCCGACCTGACCGCACTGGGCAAGGTCATCGGCGGCGGCATGCCGGTGGCTGCGTTCGGCGGGCGCGCCGAACTGATGCAGAAGATGGCGCCGATCGGCCCGGTGTACCAGGCCGGCACGCTGTCGGGCAATCCGGTGGCGGTGGCGGCGGGCATGACGACGCTCAAGCTGATCCAGGAAGCCGGGTTCTACGAGCGCCTGAGCGCCACCGCGAACCGCCTGGTGGCCGGCCTGACCGAGGCCGCGCGCGAAGCGGGCATCGACTTCTGCGGCGACGCCGTGGGCGGCATGTTCGGCATGTACTTCTCGAAGGAAGTCCCGGGCAGCTACAGTGAAATGATGGCCGGCGACAAGGAGCGCTTCAACCGCTTCTTCCACGGCATGCTGGACGAAGGCGTGTACTTTGCCCCGGCGATGTTCGAGGCCGGCTTCGTGTCGATCCAGCACGACGACGCGGCGATCGACGAGACCATTGAAGCGGCGCGGCGCGTGTTCAAGCGGATTGGGTGATCCGCAGGACTGGCTGGCTTACTTCAGCCAGCCACGCCTTCTGAAATACCACAACGGCGCCACGCCGCAGCCAATCATCAACAAAATAGCCAGCGGGTAGCCGAAGCGCCATTGCAGCTCGGGCATCACGGTGAAGTTCATGCCGTAGACACTGGCGATGAGGGTCGGCGGCAGGAACGCGACCGAGGCCACCGAGAAGATCTTGATGATCTTGTTCTGGTTGATGTTGATGAAGCCGACCGTGGCGTCCATCAGGAAGTTCACCTTGTCGAACAGGAACGAGGTGTGGCCGTCGAGCGACTCGATGTCGCGCAGGATCTGGCGCGCTTCCTCGAACTGGTCCGAGTTCAGCAGGCGCCCGCGCATCAGGAAGCTGACTGCGCGGCGCGTGTCCATCATGTTGCGGCGGATGCGGCCGTTCAAGTCTTCCTCGTGCGCGATCGCGTTCAGTGCAGCGGCCGCGTCCTGGTCGGTAAATTCTTTCTGCAGCACGCGGGTCGAGACTTCTTCGAGGCTTTCGTAGATGCCCTCGAGCGAGTCGGCCGAATACTCGGCGTCGGTCGCGTACAGGTCGAGCAGCACGTCCATATAGTCTTCGATCGAGCCGGGCCGCGAACGGGCGCGCATGCGCACCAGACGGAACACCGGCAAGTCGTCGTTGTGCACCGAGAACAGGATCTTGCCCGACAAGATGAACGCCACCGTGATCACGCGCGACGGCCCGTCTTCTTCTTCCAGCAAAAAGTCGGTGCGCAGGTGCAGGTCGCCATTTTCGGCTTCGTAGTAGCGCGCCGATGCTTCGATGTCCTGGACTTCGTCTTCGCCCGGCAGGATCACGTTGTACTTGGCCTTGACCCAGACGCGCTCTTCCTCGCTCGGGTCGGTCAGGTCGACCCAGACCGGCGCCACGCTCTCGAGTTCCTCGCGGGATTCGATCGTGACCTGGTTCAGGCGGCCGTTCTGTAGGACGAATACATTGATCATGCGCTGGGTCTCGCTATTCTTGGCCGGTCGACAAAAGTAGCGCAAGTGTAACCGTTTGCCCGCCGCGGAGCCAACTCCGGCGCCACAAACGCGCGTTTATGGCCGCTCGTCCGCACGTGGCACGTCGGCCGACGGGATCCGGCGCTGGATCGTGCTGGTGCGGCGCTCCAGGTAGCGGGTCGAGCGGTTCTTGTCGTAGAAGCGCGGATTGGGCAGCATCACGGCCAGGCGCGCGGCTTGCGCCGTGCTCAGCTTGGCGGCGGATGTCTTGAAGTAGTAGCGCGCCGCCGCTTCGGCGCCGAACACGCCACGGCCGAACTCGGCCACGTTGAGGTAGATTTCCAGGATGCGCTGCTTGCTCATCACGGTCTCGAGCATCAATGCGATGATCGTTTCCTGGCCCTTGCGCAGATAGCTGCGCGAGCCGGACAGGAACAGGTTCTTGGCCAGTTGCTGGGTGATGGTCGAGCCGCCACCGGCCAGCTTGCCCCGGCGTTCGTTGCGCTCGTAAGCCCTCTCGATGGCTTTCAGGTCCACGCCGTAGTGCTCGTTGAAATTGGCGTCTTCGGACGCCACCACTGCACGTTTCAGATTGTACGAAATGCGCTCGTACGGCACCCATTCATGCTTGAGGGTGGCGTCGGGATTCGTTTCGCGCAGTACCGACAATTGCGCGCGCATGAAGCTGGTCGAGCCCGGATCGACCTGGGCATACCAGCACACCATCAGGAAGAAATACAGCTGGACCAGCAGCACGATCAGCAGCGGCCCCAGAAAGAGCCACTTGATCCAGCGCCGCTTGGCTGGCGCCTTCGCTGATCCCTTCGCTGGTGTCTTCGCTGTTCCCTTGTTCTGCGATGTAGCCACGGGTTACCCCTGTTATTGTGATTGTCGCATCGATGCCAGCACGTGCGCCGTGCCCGGCCGCTTGCCCCGCCACAGCGCGAACGCTTCGGCGGCCTGCTCCACCAGCATGCCCAGGCCGTCGCGCACGGCGGCGCCGTGGCCTGCAGCAAAGTCCATGAACACGGTAGGCTTGTTTCCGTACATCATATCCAACGCCAGCGTGTCCGGGCCGAATACGCTCGCCGGCACCGGCGGCACGGCGGCGTCCAGGCTGGCCGACGTCGCATTGATGATCACGTCGAACGGGCCGTCGACATCGGCGAAGCTGCTGACCGCCAGGCGCGCCGCATGGCCGGCAAATTCCGCCACCAGCGCCTCGGCGGTGGCGAGCGTACGGTTAGCAATCACGATCTGGCGCGCACCGGCGTCCAGCAACGGCAGCAGTGCGCCGCGCGCGGCGCCACCGGCGCCCAGCAGCAACACGCGTTTGTCCGTCAGCGAGACGCCGGCATTGCGCACGATGTCGGCCACCAGGCCCACGCCGTCCGTGTTGTCGCCGACGATTTCGCCACCATCGAACACCAGCGTATTGACGGCGCCGGCCGCCTGCGCGCGCGCTGTCAAACGTGTGGCCAGGCGCGCTGCTTCCAGTTTGAATGGCACGGTGACGTTGGCGCCCTTGTAGCCTTCGCCGACCAGGCGCGCCACCGTGGCGGCAAAGCCATCGACGGGCGCCAGGCATTGTTCATACTGGAGATCCTCGCCCAGCTCTGCGGCATATTGCGCGTGGATCCGGGGCGACTTGCTGTGGGCAATCGGGTTGCCGATAACGCAGTAACGGTCGGTCATGGCGAGGCATTCCCCAGGGTTGCGCGCAGACTGTCTTCGCGGGTGAACTGGAAGCGCGTAAACACTTCCCACAAATCGTCCTTGCCCTTGGTGCGCATATTGGCCGGGAACGCGCCGTATGGCGCCGAGCGGCGCACGATGTCGAGCGCCGCCTTGTCGAGCGCAGGATTGCCCGAGCTGCGCTCGACCTTCGGACCGCCATCCTTCAGGTACAGCGTGCCATCCTGATAGACGGGGATGTACACCACCAGCTCGCCATACAGCTTCTTGCCGGCCTGCTGCGGGAAATTGAGCGTGCCGACTTCCTCGATCCGCTTCTGCATCGCCTTGTAGTACAGCGCATAACCGGCCTCGCGCGTGCTCGGCGTGATCTTCGTGCGTTTCGGACGGCGGTTTTCTTCTTCGATGCGCTCGAAGATTTCGGCGGCGCTGCGCGAGATGGCGCGCGACGTATCGAGGTTGTCCTCGCCCGTGCGCGACGGGTCCGGCTTTTCCCGTTCGGTGACCGGTGGCGCGGTGAAGCTCGACGTGCGGGCGCGCGTGACGACGTCCTGCTGGATCTGCTCGAGCGCAGCGATACGGCGCTGCAGGGCCTTGATGCTGTCGCCATCCTCGACCTTGCGCAGATCGGGCAGCGGCGACTTGGCGCGCCCTGCTTCGGCGGCGCCGCCACCGTCCAGGTTCGCCTGAGCCAGCGCGTCGGCCTTGGCCGGCGCCCGGTCGTGTTTGGCGTTGACCAGAATGACCTCGAGCCCCGGGTCGGCCGGGGTCTGGCGAAATGTTTCAGGCGCAGCAAAGCGCACCGCCAGCAGCGCCGCGTGGGCTGCCACCGATACGGCCAGGGCAATGATCAGGGGACGGTTGTGTAGGAGAGACTTCACGCGCTGCGGGTGAGAATTGAATCGGAGAATTGATTCATTCTAACCTGAGGCGAACCCATAGGGGGAGGTGGAATTGGCGTGCGACACAACGTGGCACGTCTGACAATATCAGTCGGATAACAGGCGTTGTCGTCCAGTCATGCATCGACCCATGATCCTGGCATTTGGCAGGAGACAAGTCCTGGATAATTCCCCATTTCTGGCGAAGAGATTATCATCTGATCGCTCTTTCTCAAGTAACTTTGCAAACGAGCCAAAATCGTCATCAGCCTGGCTGCAATTGGCGCCAGAGAGAGAGACGTACTTCTCGAATTTATGGTTTGCGGATAAGATGACGTTAGTTACTTGCTGATCGAGATGCACCACGAAAATTCAGTTTTAGATTGAATCCGGGACAGAAAATATTCGACAGCAATCAAAGAATTTACCAATAAAATTGGAGAATCCTCAGGAAGATTCTTCTTTACAGTCTGAAGAGCGGGAAAGAAAATGGGCGTAATCATCTATGAACTGAACGAAGTACCAATAAAGCTGTTTGACTTTTATGCAAGCTCTCACCCAAAATCTGCATTTGCAAAATTAAGAAACCATAGTTCGCTATTTCAAACCCACACTGCAGATGTAGGCAATCTGAGCCCCTGGATCACCTGGCCCACCATGCATCGTGGGGTTTCAAACGTGCATCATGAAATAAGTGACTTGGGCCAGGACCTAACACAGGTCAATAAAGAGTATCCAAATGTATATAACCTTTTAGCTCAGCAAGGCGTAAAAGTTGGGGTTTTTGGCTCACTTCAAAGCTACCCTTTGCCAGTCAATCTGGACAATTTCGCGTTTTATGTCCCTGACACTTTTGCCGCAGGCGATGAGTGTTTTCCAGAAAAATTGAGCGCTTTTCAGGCGTTTAATTTGTCGATGGTCCGTGCCAATGGTAGGAATGTCAAATCAGGTATCGCAATGCGGGAAGCGACTCGATTTATTCAGAACGCCCTGCATCTGGGCTTGACTACCAATACATTTTTGAAGTTATCAAACCAGATCGTCAGCGAACGTCTGAATAGCAATCGTATTGTCAGACGACGGGTATCCCAGGTCGAGATTGCCTTTGATATTTACATAAGGCAACTTATTCAGACCAAGCCCGATGTCAGCTTCTTCTTCACGAATCATGTCGCTTCCAGTATGCACCGGTATTGGCCCACTATGTTTCCTGAGGATTATGACTCAGGAAAGTTTGACGAGACGTGGAGAACGCAATGGTCAGGAGAGATACCACACGCAATCAAGGTTGCAAATTATCAACTTCAGAAATTGCTTGATTATTGCGATGCAAGCGGATCAGAGCTGATTATTTCCTCCAGCATGGGGCAAGGCGCTGTCAGCAATGCAGAACCTACCGAGAGAGAAGTCTTGATAACGAACTTGAAGAGCCTTATGGGCTACTTGGGATTGAAGACTGATGACTATGAACCAAAATTGGCCATGTCGCCTCAGGTTGTACTGTCCCCAAAAAGCGGCGCAGTGAAAGCAGCATTGAATAAACTGAGCAATATTTTTATCAATGGTAAAAATATCAACGTCTTTGAAACAAGCACTGGCGATGTAAGATTAGAAATAAGCCTGATCAATCAAAATTCATTGTCTGTTTTCGATGGAAATATGCAGATCGATCCAAAGAAGATTGGGGTCGATAACGTGCATTTACAGGATGCCTCCAGTGCCTATGCCTACCACATCCCTGAGGGGATCTTATTGCATTACAAATCCGGCCATAAGGCCGAGAAAGATAACATCAAGACGTGGCAAGCAGTGAGCGCCCTGGACTTTGCGCCTTCACTTCTTAAAAAGTTCGGCAAGCAAATTCCATCGTACATGCAAAAAGAAAATTTATTCTTGCTGTAAAAAAGACTGCTTGATCGGCCCGCAACAAAAGAGGTCAAGCGGCAAGCCTCGTTAAGGTGCCCCTGTCAATTCCCCACAAAACAGGCCGCATCCTGCATACAGCGTCCTCATCAGCCGTACACAGAACGCACACGGTTTCAGATAGCGGCCGTGTCCACGGCCTTTCCCCTTTTGTTTATCATGGAGCCGGCGTATCCGACGTCACCGGCGGCGTCGCTTGTGACAAGTCAGCCGTGTCCACCACCGCAACGGCGCCTTCGGCCTCCACGGCTTCGGCCACCGCTGCTTCACCGGTATCGGCGTCGTCTTCCTCCTCGAGCGCGGCATCCGATGCCGCATCCGGCGTGCTGCTTGCCACTTCCAGCAAGCGCGCCTCGAGGTTCAGTTCGATCTCGTCCCAGCGGACGATGTCGAGCTTGACCTGCGCACCGCGCGCCACCTGCGACATGCCCGGCAAACGCACCACCAGCGGCACGTCGGTCAGGCGCACGAGCTCGTCCTTGAGCACGACGGCATCGACCATCTTGACGCCCTCCTGCCCCAGCCAGCGCAGGCACCAGTAGCGCTCCATGTTCTGCTGGAAGTCGTTGTAGGCCGCATACGCCGCGTCGAAGCTCGACACGATCGAGAACAGCGTCGCGTCACGGTGCTTGAACGGCGCGACCAGTGGCGCGGTGACGCCGTTTTCGGCCGCCGCGATGATCTGCCACTGGTTGACCAGGTCGGTGTAACGGCGCAGCGGCGACGTGCTCCATGCGTACTGGTCCACGCCCAGGCCCTGGTGCGGCGCGGCGTGCGTGACCATGCGCACCTGCATCTTGGCGGCCCAGCCGCCGGCACCCGGCCCTTGCGAGCGGTAGATGCCCGGCACGCCCGAGTCGTGCAGCAGCTTGCCCCAGGTGCTGTTGGCAAAGATCATCAGCTCGGCGACGATCTTGTCCAGCGGCGCGCCGCGCTTGCGGCGCACGATCGAGACCACGTCGTCTTCGACATAGAAATTGAAGTCCATGCGGTTGGCCTGCTCGGGCTTGAGGCCAAACGCTTCGCGCTTTGCCATGCGGCCGGCTTCGAGCTGCAAGGCCCACTGCCACAACTGGCCCAGTTCTTCCTTGTGCGGATACTCGCCTTCGCCGCTGGCCAAGGTTTCTTCATTGACCAGGTCGTCCAGGTCGTTGTGGCGCAGATTGCTCTTGATCGGCACCAGCTCGGCGCGCGTCGTCGTCGAGATGACGCTCCAGTCTTCGGGATTCAAGACGGCATACAGCGACAGCGCCGGGCAATCGTTGCCCTCGGCCAGCGTGAACGCATTGACCACCTCGTCCGGCAGCATCGTGATCTTGTCGCCCGGCATATACACGGTCGACATGCGCGCACGGGCAATCTTGTCGATCGCGTCGTCCGGACGAACGGCCAGGCCCGGCGCGGCGATGTGGATGCCCACGCGGACGGTGCCATCGTCCAGCTTGACGACGGAGAATGCATCGTCGATCTCGGTCGTGGTCACGTCGTCGATCGAGAATGCGGCGACGTCGGCGCGCGGCAGGTCGGTCGGCGCTTTTGGTACGTCCACCGGCGCAAAGCCGGCGCCGCGCGGGAAGTTCTCGAACAGGAAGCGGCCCATGTGCAGGTCTTTGGGCGAGGCCAGCCCGCCGACGTCGAGCATCAGGCGCGCCGCACTCACCTTCAAATCATCAGCCGCAGCCTCGAACGCCTTGTATTCGATCGTGTTCTTGTCCGGCTTGAACAGCAGCTGGTGCACGAGCGGCTGCATCGATTCAGGCAGCTTGCCGGCTTTCAGCTCATCGACATAGCCGGCCTGGATGATGGCCTGCTGTTTTTTCTTTTCGATGCCTGCCAGCGCAGCCTTGAGCGACGCTTCCGGCGCAGCCTTGTAGCGGCCACGGCCCTTCTTGTAGAAGTAAATCGGCGAGCCGTGCAGCGTCAGCACGAGGCCGGCTGCTTCGTGCGGCAGCGGCGCGTGGCCAAAGTATTCGGCGCCCAGCTCGGCAAAGCCGAACTCGTCTTCGCCCGCGACTTCCCACAGGAACTCGAGGTCGACGTCGGCCGCCACGGCCTTGGCCGCGTCCATCAGCTCTTGCGGGCCGGGCTTTTCAAATTGCAGCAGGACGTCACGCGTCTTGACCTTGGTGCGCTTGCCGCTGGCCAGTTCGACCTGGTATGCCTCGCCGGCTTGCGACAGGATGGCGCCGACCTTGAAGTCGCCCGATTCCTCAAAAAATACATTCATGATTATTCTGTGTTGTTCGTGGTTGCGCCCGCTCCCAGGCTGAGCACCGCCGGCAAGAATACCTCGGTGACCAGGAGCAGGCCTTGACGGCGGCGATAGACGCAGCGCCGCGCATGGTAAATCGGCTGTTGGGCGCCCGCGCCGCCAATAGCCGCATGTGCACGGCGCACGAGCGGATGGTCGGCGCCCAGGCGCGCAAATTCAAGTGATCCGCGCCGCACGAGCGGATCGTAAAACAGGGTCGAGCCGAGCGAACGTTCGCCCAGCGCCGAAAACAGCGGCCAGTCGCTCGCGTTGGCATCGGGCGGCACGACCGTGTGGGCAAAGACCACCGGCGTGCCGTCGCAGACGAGCAGCACTTCGCGCTCCCACACGCGCTGTGGCCGTGCCAGGCCAATCGCCGCCGCTTCGTCAGCCAGGCACACGGCGCCGTGCTGGTGCAGGCGGCGCACGCGAAACGCGTCGCTGCTAGCGACCAGGCGCGCGGTCAGCGAGCCGGGCGTGACGAGCCAGTCGTGCATTGGTGGAGAAGCACGCACGGCGCGCGCGTGCGGATGCCAGGCGGCCAGGCGCAGCGAACGGTTCCTCACCGCGTTCCGTCCCCGACTGCATCCATCCCGCAGAACGCCAGCACCTCGTCGACATACATCGGAAACTCCGACACCGCATGGTCGCTGCCGTAGATCACGTGCTGGCGCGCGCCGGCATAGTGCGCCACCATGTCGCGGTAGTCGAGCACTTCGTCGCCCGTGGCCGCCAGCAGAAAATACCGTTCGGGCTGCGTGATGGCCGCGACGCGCAGCGCCTTGAGTTCATCGATGTACTCAGGGCGAAACTCGAACGGTTCGTCCGAATGCCAGTTGGTCGTAACGCCCACGTGGTGTTCGAGGTTGCGGGTCGGGTCGACCGACGGATTGATGACGACGGCCGGCACGCCCAGGCGCTCGGCCAGCGCGCACGCATAGAAGCCGCCCAGCGACGAGCCGACGATCGCGAGATTGCCCGGTGCATGCTGCGCGGCCAGGTCCAGCGCCAGCGCGAACGCGGCCTTTGGGGATGCCGGCAATTGCGGGCAGATCAGGCGGTCGAGCAAGCCGCGCTCTTCGAGCGCCGCCTGGACGACGCGCGCCTTCATCGATTTGGGCGACGAGCGAAAGCCGTGCAAATAAAGAAGATACGGTGGCAACTGCGGCGCCGACGTCATGGGGCCAACGCGTCCAGCAGCTTCTGGTGCACTCCCCCGAAGCCGCCATTGCTCATGACCAGGATATGGTCGCCCGGTTGCGCCTGCTGCACGATGGCTTGCACCATATAGTCGATCTGGTCGAAGCTGTGCGCGATCGTGCCCATCGGCTTGAATGCATCGGCCAGCGACCAGCCCAGCGCCTGCTGGCTGCCGAAGCCGAACACCAGGTCGGCATCCTTCAGGCTGCCCGGCAGCGCATCCTTCATCGCGCCCAGCTTCATCGTGTTCGAACGCGGCTCGAGCACGGCCAGGATGCGGCCGGAACCTTGCGCGCCCAGCTTCTGACGCAGGCCGCCGACCGTGGTGGCAATCGCCGTCGGGTGGTGCGCAAAGTCGTCGTAGACGGTGATGTTATTGACCACGCCGCGCACTTCCATGCGGCGCTTGACGTTCTCAAAGCGGGCCAGCGATTCGATGGCCTGCGCGACCGGCACGCCGACGTGGCGCGCGGCGGCAATCGCGGCCAGCGCGTTCGAGCGGTTGTGCTTGCCAGTCAGGTCCCAGTGCACGGTGCCTTGCGGCGCGCCCTTGAAGATGACGTCGAAGCTGGCGCCGCCCGGATGCTCGACCATCGTCCAGTCGACACCGTCGGCGCCGCCGAAGCTTTCCTTCTCGCTCCAGCAACCGCGCTTGAGCACGCGCCCGATCGACGCTTCGTCGCCATTGACGACCAGGCGGCCCACGCCCGGCACCGTGCGCACCAGGTGGTGGAACTGGGTTTCGATGGCGCCGATGTCCGGGAAGATGTCGGCGTGGTCGTATTCCAGGTTGTTCAGCACGGCCGTTTTGGCGTGGTAGTGCACGAACTTGCTGCGCTTGTCGAAGAACGCCGTGTCGTATTCATCGGCTTCGATGACGAAGAAGTTCGATGGCTTGTCGCCATGCAGGCGCGCCGAGACGCCGAAGTTCATCGGCACGCCGCCGATCAGGAAGCCCGGCGCATAGCCGGCATCTTCCAGGATCCAGGCCAGCATCGACGTCGTGGTCGTCTTGCCGTGCGTACCGGCCACCGCCAGCACCCATTTTTCGCGCAGGATGTGCTCGCCGATCCACTGCGGCCCCGACATATATGGCAGGCCGCGGTTCAGGATTTCCTCGATCAGCGGATTACCGCGCGTCATGACATTGCCGACCACATACAGATCGGGATTCAGCGACACCTGCTCCGGGCCATAGCCCTGGATCAGCTCGATCCCCTGGGCTTGCAACTGCGTGCTCATCGGTGGATAGACGTTGGCGTCGCAACCGGTCACGCGGTGACCGGCTTCCTTGGCCAGGACCGCCAGGCCACCCATGAAGGTGCCGCAAATGCCGAGAATATGAATGTGCATGGGAAGGTGCGCGGGTGCGATGTAAATTGACGAAACCGGGATTCTACCCGAGCCGCAGCTGTTTTCCGTTCAGAGTATGATCTCGATCATGATGCCGAACTTGAACAACGATCTCATTCAATTGCGCGCCGAGATCGCCCTCGTGGCTGCGCGCATGGTTGCCCAGGATGGCGCCGACATCGATACTGCGCGCCGCAAGGCGGCCCGCCAGGTGCTCGGCGTGAACCAGCCTGTTCCCAATATGATGCCCGACGACATCCAGGTCGAAGACGAAGTGCGCAAGTACCTGGCACTGTTCGGCGGCCCGGACCACAGCAAGCGCCTGGCGCAACTGCGCGCCACGGCGCTGCAGGTGATGGAGGCGCTGGCCGACTTCAATCCCTACATCACCGGCCCGGTGCTGCAAGGCACGGCTGGCGAGCACGACGATATCCACCTGCAACTGTTCGCCGACAGTGCGAAAGAAGTGCAGATCTATCTGCTGAATCGCAATGTTAATATCGAGATCTCGGAAACCCCGCATTTCAAGGGGGGGCGCCATGCGCCTGTCGAGACCGTCAGTTTCCCGTGGATGAAGGAAACTGTGCATGCGCAATTGTTTGAATACCAAGACCTGCGCGGCGCGCTCAAGCCGCGCGCAGATGGCCGCCCGCAACGTCTCGACGCTGCCGGCCTGCGCGCGCTGATCGCTGCCGACTCAACACTGGAACAGAACGAATGAACAAGAAACATCTGGCCACCTATGTGGCAGTGGCCGCGCTGTT
The DNA here is from genome assembly GCF_024753205.1 of Massilia aurea. Taxonomy (GTDB): domain Bacteria; phylum Pseudomonadota; class Gammaproteobacteria; order Burkholderiales; family Burkholderiaceae_D; genus Telluria; species Telluria aurea. The sequence continues at coordinate 752,812 of NZ_JANUGZ010000002.1, forward strand.
CGGCGTGATGGGCGCCGTCGTCGCGCTCTATAAAAAAGCGCCGGCACCGGCCTCCCCCCAGATCAGTACGACTGCTGGCGCTGGCGCGGTGACCAATGCCGTCACCAACCTGTATGCGCAGTCGCTCAACAATCTGGCCGGTGAACCGCAACCGATGGCGCAGTGGAAGGGCAAGCCCCTCCTGGTGAATTTCTGGGCGACCTGGTGCGGGCCATGCGTGCAGGAAATGCCGGAGCTGTCGCACCTGGCGGGCGAAGACAAGGGCAAGCACTTCAATGTGATCGGCATCGGGATCGATTCGCCGACCAATATGAGCGAATTCGCCGCCAAGCACCAGATCGCCTATCCACTCTACGTGGCCGGTATGGGCGGGACCGAGCTGTCGAAGGAATTGGGCAACACGATGGGCGGCTTGCCGTACACTGTGCTGATCGGCGCCGACGGACAAGTGCTCAAGACGTATATTGGCAAGCTCAAGTTCGACGAATTGCGCGCTGACCTGGCCAAATTGAAGGGTTGATCGCGCTTTTAACGAACGATCGTACGATTTGCAATTGCGGCCAATTTCGGCTAAACACCAGCAATTTTACCGCTTGCCAACAGCCGAGCTAGGCGGCACAATGCCTGACTTTCGGGCTACCAGACTCTCATTATGGCGAAAAAGCTACTGCTTCTCAACGGCCCCAACCTCAATTTATTGGGGACGCGCGAGCCTGCGGTGTACGGCATGACGACCTTGGCCGACATCGAGAACGCAGCAGTTGCACAAGCCACGAACGCCGGCGCAGCACTGGAGCATTTCCAGAGCAACCATGAGGGCGCCCTGATCGATCGCATCCAAGCCGCACGCACCGAAGGCGTGGATTTTATCGTGATCAATCCTGGTGGCTTGACCCATACCAGCGTAGCACTGCGCGATGCGTTCGCGTCGGTGGCCATTCCATTCGTCGAGGTGCACGTGTCGAACGTGCATGCCCGCGAATCGTTCCGGCAGCACTCCTATCTCTCTGGCATCGCGCGTGGCGTGATCTGCGGACTGGGGCCGGACGGATACAGGTTTGCCATCGACTTCGCACTTAAATAGCGTTAATCTACGTCAACTTCATGTATCAGCGGCTGCGCGGCCTGTTTGAGGCGCCGGCCTGCTCTCTAAAACGAATAATTCCAAGGGGTTTCACATGGATCTACGAAAACTCAAGACCTTGATCGACCTGGTCGCTGAATCGGACATCGCCGAACTCGAAGTGACCGAAGGCGAAAGCAAGGTCCGCATCGTCAAGTCGTCCGCTGTTGGCCAAGGCCAGATGATGATGATGCCGCAACAAGGCGTGCAACAATTCGCGGCGCCAGCCCCGGCCGCCGCGCCTGTCGCTGCAGCACCGGTCGTGGCCGCCGAGCCAACCGGCCACGTCGTCAAGTCGCCGATGGTCGGTACCTTCTACCGTTCGTCCGCACCGGGCGCTGCTGCGTTCGTCGAAGTCGGCTCGAACATCAAGGAAGGCGAAACGCTGTGCATCATCGAAGCGATGAAGCTCCTGAATGAAATCGACGCCGATGTCTCGGGCGTTGTCACCAAGATCCTCGTGGAAAACGGCCAGCCGGTCGAATTCGGCCAGCCGCTGTTCGTGATTGGCTAAAGCCTCAAGCTGGGCGGCAGTCCTGCCACCAGCTCACCCATGACGTGTCCGGCGCCGCTTGTCTTTCAGCTGCGCCGGTTTTCACTGAACCACCGGACCAACCATGTTTGAAAAAATCCTCATCGCCAACCGTGGTGAAATCGCGCTGCGTATCCAGCGCGCCTGCCGCGAGCTGGGCATCAAGACGGTCGTCGTGCACTCCGAGGCCGACAAGGACGCCAAGTACGTGAAGCTGGCGGACGAGTCGGTCTGCATCGGCCCGGCACAATCGAGCCTCAGCTATCTCAACATGCCCGCGATCATCAGCGCGGCCGAAGTGACCGACGCCGAAGCGATCCACCCGGGCTACGGCTTTCTGTCCGAAAACGCCGACTTCGCCGAGCGCGTCGAGAAATCGGGCTTTGTCTTCATCGGTCCGCGTTCCGAATCGATCCGCCTGATGGGCGACAAGGTCTCGGCCAAGCAGGCCATGATCCGCGCCGGCGTGCCGTGCGTGCCAGGCTCGGACGGCGCCCTGCCGGACGACCCGAAAGAAATCGTGCAGACGGCGCGCCGCGTCGGCTACCCGGTGATCATCAAGGCTGCCGGCGGTGGTGGCGGACGCGGCATGCGCGTGGTGCACACCGAAGCGGCCCTGATCAACGCCGTGGCGATGACCAAGACCGAAGCCGGCGCCGCCTTTGGCAATCCGGAAGTCTATATGGAGAAGTATCTGGAAAATCCGCGTCACGTGGAAATCCAGATCCTGGCCGACGAACACAAAAACGCCGTCTGGCTCGGCGAGCGCGATTGCTCGATGCAGCGCCGCCACCAGAAGGTCATCGAAGAAGCGCCGGCGCCGGGCATCCCGCGCAAGCTGATCGAAAAGATCGGTGACCGCTGCGCCGAAGCCTGCCGCAAGATCGGCTACCGCGGCGCCGGCACCTTCGAATTCCTGTACGAGAATGGCGAGTTCTACTTCATCGAAATGAACACGCGTATCCAGGTCGAGCATCCGGTCACCGAGATGATCACCGGGATCGACATCGTCCAAGAACAGATCCGGATCGCCTGCGGCGAAAAGCTGCGTTTCCGCCAGCGCGACATCATGCTGTCGGGCCACTCGATCGAGTGCCGCATCAATGCCGAAGACCCGTTCAAGTTCACGCCATCGCCAGGGCGCATCACCAGCTGGCATCCGCCGGGTGGTCCTGGCATCCGCGTCGACTCGCACTCGTACGCCGGCTACTACGTGCCGCCGCACTACGACTCGATGATCGGCAAGGTCATCGCGTATGGCGCCACGCGCGAGCAGGCGATTCGCCGCATGCAGATCGCGCTGTCGGAAATGGTGGTCGAGGGTATCCTGACCAATATTCCGCTGCACCGCGAACTGATGGTCGACGCCCGCTTCATCGAAGGCGGCACCAACATTCACTACCTGGAGCAGAAACTGGCCGCCAAGCCCGACCTGCCGAAGGAAACGGCGCTGTCCGCCAAATCCGAAGTCAAGGTGAACGAATGAGCTGGACTGAAGTCGTCATCGAACTGGCGCGCGAACACGCCGAAGCGCTGTCGGACGCCCTGATGGAAGCCGGCGCGCTGTCGGTGTCGGTGGAAGACGCCGACGAAGGCACCGAGGACGAAAAACCGCTGTTCGGCGAGCCGGGCATGGAGCCGACCGAAGCGGCCTGGGATCACAGTCGCGTTGTCGCTTTGACCGATGCCGATGCCGACCAGCTGGCGATCGTCACCGAGGCCGCGCAAGCGATCCGTCTGCCCGTCGTGCCGGCGTTCACCACCCGCAAGGTGGAAGACGCCGACTGGGTGCGCCTGACGCAGTCGCAGTTCGAGCCGATCCACATCGGCACCAATATCTGGGTCGTGCCGAGCTGGCACGTCGCGCCGGATCCAAACGGCCTGATTCTCGAGCTGGATCCGGGCCTGGCCTTCGGCACCGGCAGCCACCCGACGACGCGCCTGTGCATGGAGTGGCTCGAAGCCCATCCTGCGCCGGGCAAGTCGGTGCTGGACTACGGCTGCGGCTCGGGCATCCTGGCGATGGTGGCCAAGAAGCTGGGGTCGCAGGACGTGGCCGGTGTCGACATCGATCCGCAAGCGATCGAATCGGCGCGCGCCAACGCCGAGCGCAATAACGTCGCCATCGACTTCTACCTGCCTGACACGTTTGCCGCTTCCGGCAATGCGCGTCATGCCGGCGGCAAGTTCGACATCGTCGTGGCCAACATCCTGTCGAGCCCATTGAAGCTGATGGCGCCGATGCTCGCTGGCCGCGTGGCCGATGGCGGCTCGCTCGTGCTGTCGGGCGTGCTGGCACGCCAGGCCGACGAAGTGGCTGCAGCCTACGCACCATTCATCAAGCTGGGCGTCTGGGCCGAGCAGGATGGCTGGGTTGCCCTGCACGGCACGCTGGGCCAGGACACACCGCCGGCGCGCACTGCTACTACCGGCTAAAGGCATGGCGCTCGCCACACAATGCCCCCACTGCGGCACGCAGTTCCGCGTCGCCGCGGACCAGCTCAAGCTGCGTGGGGGCATCGTGCGTTGTGGCGCATGCCAGCAGATTTTTGACGGGAACAGCGCGCTGATCGATCTGGCGGCTGGGCCGGCGCCGGTTGTTGCGGCGCCTGCCGATGCGCCGGCTGAAGTTCCTTCTCCTGCTCCCATCGACGAGACGCTCGCACCAGTGAGCGAGCCGGTCGCGCCGCAGGAACCAGAACCAGAACCGGCGCCAACGCCGGCATCGACGCCCGAACCGGACACCCTCCCCGCACCCGAGCCAAGCCGCGAACACACGGCAGACTCGATCGGCCCGCCGACGCTGCTGCTGCGCGAATCGTCGGGCGGCTCGCCGCCGATTGCATCGAACGTGCCTGCCTCGCCGCGCAACCGCGCCGCGGAAGCACGCGCACGCCGCGTCAAGGCCGCAACGCCGCGCATCGACGAGGTGCCCAAACCACCACCGCCACCGCCAAAGCCGAAGCCGGACATCGACGAACCCGAGTTCGTGCGCAGCACACGCCAGCGCGAAGCCTCTGGCAAGACGACGCGCATCGCGCTGGCCGTGGGTAGCGTGCTGCTGCTGATTGCGCTGGTCGTGCAGGGGGCCGTGAGCTTTCGCGACGTGCTGGCGGCGCGCCATCCGGGCCTGCGTCCGGTGCTGGTGTCGACCTGCGCCCTGTTCGGCTGCAGCGTCAACCTGCCGGCGCGGCCCGAGCAGCTGGTGATCGAGACCGGTGAACTCATCACGCTGGGCGGCAACGCCTATACCTTCAGCACCGTGCTGCGCAACCAGGGCGACATGGCGCTGGCCTGGCCCAGCCTCGAACTGACGCTGAACGACCTTGACGATAAGCCGCTGGTGCGCCGCGTGTTCGCCCCGCGCGACTACGCCGGCGCCGCGGCTGCCGCGCCCACCGGGTTCGCCGCACGCGGCGAGCAGCAGGTGCGCATCCATTTCAGGCTGGAGGGCGCAGAGCCGTCCGGCTACCACATCGCAGTGTTCTATCCATGAAAGCCACCCCATGACCAAAACCGCCCTGATCTGCGGCTCGCTCGCGTTCGACAAAATCATGCAGTACCACGGCCGCTTCGGCGACACGCTGCTGGCCGACCAGCTGCACCGCGTGAACGTGTCGTTCCTGGTGCCGACGCTGCGCACCGAATACGGCGGCTGCGCGGCCAATATCGCGTACAACCTCAAGCAGCTGGGCGGCGAGCCTTTGATGATGGGCACGCTCGGCCAGGACGGCGGCGACTACCTCAAGCGCATGCAGGAACAGGGACTCGAGACGCGCGGCATCCGCACGATTCCCGAGGCCTACACCGCGCAGTGCTTCGTCACGGCCGACCAGGACAACAACCAGATCAACGCCTTCCACCCGGGCGCGATGGAATACTCGAACCAGAACAACGTCGCCGACCAGGGCGCAATCCGCGTGGCGATCATATCGCCCGACGGCCGCGACGGCATGATCAAGCACGCGCGCGACTGCGCCGAGCAGAAGGTGCCGTTCATGTTCGACCCGGGCCAGCAACTGCCGATGTTCTCGGGCGAAGAACTCATCACCTTCATCGACCAGGCCAGCTACCTGGCGTGCAACGACTATGAATTCGAAATGGTCATGGACCGCACGGGCCTGAGCCAGGCCGACATCGCGGCGCGCCTGGAGGCATTGATCATCACGCGCGGCGAAGCCGGTTCGGACATCTACGCGAACGGTGAGCACATCAAGATTCCAGCCGTGACGGCCACCAACGTGGTCGACCCGACCGGCTGCGGCGACGCCTACCGCGCAGGTCTGCTGTTCGGCATCACCAATGACCTGGACTGGGCCACGAGCGGGCGCATCGCCAGCCTGCTGGGCGCAATCAAGATCGCCTCGGCCGGTGGCCAGAACCACCACTTCACGCCGCAGGAATTCGACGCGCAGTTCGAGCAGGCGTTCGGCAGCAAGTTCCGTTAAAACGAAGGCGCCGCTGGCGCCGTGCATGACATAAAAAAAGGCCTCTGCATGCAGAGGCCTTTTTTACGATCGGTTGGTTTAAACGTAGCCGAACACCTGCCGCAGCACGAACAGCAGGATCTGGATCAGCACCAGCGCCACCAGCACCGACAGGTCCATGCCGCCAATCGGCTTGACGACACGCCGGATCGGGCGCAGCAACGGCTGATTGAGCGCGTGCACGAACGGCGCCAGCGGCGCATTGGGATTGACCCAGCTGAAGATCGCTTCGATGATTAACAGCGCCAGGAAGCCGTACAGGATCCACGTCAGGAAACGGTGCAGCGCGTACAGCAGCATCGTCTCGCCGCTGGCGCCGGCCAATAGCAGCACCGTGCTGGCCACCAGGACCACCAGGAAGGCGCCGATGAGGCTTGCCCAGTCGTAGCCGCGGGTGCCAGGCACCACGCGCCGCAGCGGCATCACCAGCCAGTCGGTGATGGTGTGGACGAACTGGCGAATCTGGTCGGGAAGACGCACGCGGATGGCATTCGTCCAGAAGCGCAGCAACAGCACCCCGCCCAGCAGGCCTGCAACGATATCGACGATAAACTGAAGAATGGACAGCACGGACTCTCCTCAAAAAAAAACCGCTGTGCGAAGGATCACACAGCGGCATTCTGCCTGAAGCGCGCCCCACTTGCCATGCTGCGCAAGACGCGCGGCAGGCAGGCAGGACAACGTTTGCGATTACGGACGGCTGCTGGTCGGGAATGGCCAGGCGGTTGGCGCGATCACGCTTTTTGCTGGCGTGGCTGCTGACGCTGCCGGCGCGGCTGCAGGCGTGTCGCCCGCTTTCGCGTCGGTCGCTGCCGGCTTGGTCGCTGCCTTCTTGGCGGCTGGCTTCTTCGCTTCTGGCTTGGCGTCCGCCTTGGTGTCTGCTTTCACGTCGGCTTTTGCATCGGCTTTGACATCGGCCTTCGCGTCGGCTTTGACTTCCGGCTTGGTGTCGGCTTTGATGTCGGCTTTCGTGTCGGCCTTGGTGTCTGCCTTCATGTCCGGCTTCGCAGCGGCTGGCTTGGCGGCGACGGTTTTGGTCGCAGCGGTCTTGGCGACAGCTGGCTTGGCCGTGGCCGTGGCCGTGGCCGTTTTTGTCGCAGCGGTTTTGGTCGCAGCAGGCTTGGTGGCAGCGGTCGTGGTCGCAGCAGCCTTGGTCACGGCTGGTTTGGCCGCGGCGCTGGTGGTGGTCGCTTTTTTCGCGGCTGGCTTGGCAGCAGCGGTCTTGGTGACGGCCGGTTTGGCTGCGGTTTTGGTCACCGTTGCTTTTTGCGCTGCCGGCTTTGCCGTTGCTTTGCTCGTGGCTGCTTTTTGGGCGACTGGCTTGGCGGCTGCCTTGCTGGTGCCCGCTTTTGCGGTGACTGGCTTGGCTGCAGCTTTGGTCGTCGTTTTAGCGGCTGGCTTGGCGGTGGTTTTCTTTACTGCCGGCTTGGCTGCTGATTTAGCGGTCGACTTGGTGGTCGATTTAACAGTCGACTTAGCAGTCGACTTGGTAGCCGATTTAGCAGTCGGCTTGGTGGCCGATTTAGCCGTCGATTTGGTAGCGGCCTTGGCCGACGTTTTCGTGGCGGCAGGTTTGGCTGCTGGCTTAGCTGCTGCTTTCTTTGCAGCCGGCTTGGCTGCAGGTTTCGCTGCTGCTTTCTTTGCCGCTGGCTTGGCTGCCGGTTTGGCGGCTGCTTTCTTTGCCGCTGGTTTGGCTGCTGCTTTCTTCGCTGCCGGCTTGGTTGCTGCCTTAGTTGCTGACTTAGCTGCTGGCTTGGTTGCTGCTTTAGCTGCTGGCTTGGTTGTTGCCTTAGTTGCTGGCTTGGTTGCCGGCTTTACTGCGGACTTGGCAGCGACTTTCTTGGTGACCGGCTTCGCTGCAGTTTTAGCGGCGGTTTTGTTTACCGTTGGCTTTGCTGCAGTTTTAGTGACGGTTTTCTTTACTGCCGGCTTTGCTGACGACTTGGCGGTCGATTTAACTGCGGCTTTGGCTGCAGTGGTTTTGGTCGCCGTGGTTTTGGTCGCAGCGGTCTTGGTTGCAGTGGTTTTCTTTGCAACAGGTTTCGCCATGGTTTTCGTCGCTGGCTTGGTCACTGCCCGGGCTGCCGGTTTGGCTGCTGCCTTGGTGGTGGTCTTGGCAGTGGTTGCCTTTGCCGTGGTGGTCTTGGCGGTGGTGGCCTTGGTCGCGGCTTTTTTCGCGACTGGTTTCTCTGCTGCAGCCTTTGCGGTCGACTTCGTCGTGGACGAAGGCGCGCTCTTCACTGCTGCCTTTACAACTGTTTTTTTAGCGGTTGCCATTTTAATTCTCCTTCATCTGCGATGAGAAATACGCTCAGGGTTTAAAACCCGCCAGGTCGTTGTTGACCGGCGAGTTATTCATCGACGCAAACCGAAGATCGATATGCGCCAATGAATCCGGCACCGGCTGAACTGCTGCAACTCCTCACAGTTGCAGCGCTTCAGCCAACGTCGACAGGCCACCGTTCCAGCGTCGTCACAGCGCTACCCTTGCGGGTGCGAAAAGAAAAAGCCGCCTTGCCTGAGCAATTGGTCAGGCAAGGCGGCTTGTTCTTTTCGCTTCGCTTCCGTGCATACTGTTTGGTTCAGCGCCCTATTATTCGATCGATTTGCCCGATGCCCGCGACAATATCACATCTTCTTGATTTGACAAATTCAATCGCGTAAAGGACGTGCTTTCTTTGTGTGTGCGCAACCGAGAATCGGAAACAAGCCGCGCAATATACGCGGCCAAATAAGCAAGCGTGCCTGAATTGACGGGGGGTCTGCAAATGGCGCCGGATTCACGCGCACCTTTCAACCCAAGGTCGAATCGACTTACACATCGAACGGGCCGAACCAATAGATACTGTCGATCACGCCGCCGCGTTTGGCAATATAAGCCAGTCGAGTTTGGCAATTGACGAATACCGAATGGAACGAGCCATCCATTTGCCGCGCCATTCGCTCCACCGGGTGGCTACCGAGCGGCACCAGGTAGATGGATCGCGGCGCGCTGGCCCTCCGCGCGGCGCGCCTTCCACATAGTCTTCGAGAACCAGCGCCGGCTTGACCGCAGTGAGCGGTGTGCCGGCGCAACCGGCCTGCAAGGCCGCGCCACAAAACGCCAGCCTGAAGCTATTCGGCATCATGAAAGCCCCTGCCAATAGGAGAAGCCCATCCTGGCGCATGCGCGGTCGCGTGTCCACTCGCGCGCCCAGGTCTCGTCAGCGCCCCGGCGCCACGCGCCACAGCGTGCTGCCGGCATCGTCGACCACCAGCAGCGCGCCATCGCGCGCGACTTCGACTGCCGCCGGCCGGCCCCACACATCGCGGTCGCTGACCACCATGCCGCTCATGAAGTCCTGGTACTGCCCGGTGGGCACCCCGTTCTTCATGAACACGCGCACGACCTTGTAGCCGGTGCGCACGCCACGGTTCCATGAGCCGTGCAGCGCCACGAACACATCTCCCTCGTACTCTTTCGGGAACGCGCTCGTCGCGCCCTTGGGCGCGTGGTACGCCACCATGCCGAGCGGCGCCGAGTGCGCCTGCAGCAGCACGTCCGGGGTGATCGTCTTGCCCTTCAGGTCGGGCCGGTGACCCGCCAGGCGCGGGTCTTCGTTGTCACCGATGTAGTACCACGGCCAGCCATAGAAGCCGCCCTGCTTCACACGCGTGAGGTAATCCGGCGGCAGGTTGTCGCCCAACGCATCGCGCTCGTTCACATTGCACATGACTTCGCCCGTGGCCGGCAGTACCAGCAAGCCAACGCAGTTGCGCAGACCGGTCGCGAAGGTGCGGCGGTTCTTGCCGTCCGGGTCGAACGCCATGACGGTGGCGCGGTTCGTCTCGACGCCCCAGGCGCTGCCCACGCCGTGCTCGCGCTCCCACTGCGCCAGCGGCACGGGCGGCGTGCGCCCGATGTCGGCCGCGACGTTGGTGGCCGAGCCGATCGACAGCAGCAGCGTCTTGCCGTCCTTCGAAAACGCCAGCGTACGCGTCGTGTGCCCGCCACTGGTCTCAGACAGTTCGGCAATCACGACCTCCGGCGCGGCGCGTGCCGTCAGGTCGCCGTTGCGGTACGGGATGCGCACGACCGAATTGACGCCGGCCACATACAGATACTGCGGATTGGCGCCGCTCGGCCAGAATGCCATGCCGTATGGGCGCGCCAGGCCAGTGGCGAACACGCCGGCGCTATCGGCCTTCTTGCCATCGCGCGAGCGCAGCACCTTGATCGCGCCGGCGCCGGTCGCGGCCAGGAACACGTCGCCATTCGGCGCGCGCAGGGCCACGCGCGGCTTGTCGGCGTCCTGCGCGAACACGCTGACCGTAAAGCCGGGCATCACGGTCGGCAGCGTGCCGTTGGGCCGCGCCTGCACGCGCGCGCTGTTGCCGGCGCTGTCCGTGGCAAACGGCGCGGCCAGGTCGGTCGGCTTGAAGTGCCAGATCTTGCCGGGCTGGTTTTCAGTCCAGGCACCGGCGCGGGATGCAGCTTGTGCCGGTTCGGGAGCAGCTTTGGCAGCGGCTGGCGCGGCAGTTGCAGCCCCCTGCAGGCTGGCCAGGTAATCGATCAGCGCGCCGCGCTGTTTTGCGTCCGGCACGCCGACCGGCATCATCGTGCCAGGCACGCGCTTGGCCGGGTCGAGCAGGAACACATCGAGTTCGTCGCGCGTCCACACAGTGCCGCTCGCGCCGGCCTTGGCCAGCGCCGCCGAATAATTGAACCCGGCGACACCCGCCGCCTTGCGCCCGACAACGCCGAACAGGCCCGGGCCAGCCAGCTGCGCCATCCCGGTATCGACCGTATGGCAGCTGGCGCAGTTGTTCTGGAAAATGGTGCGGCCAGCGGCCACCTGGGGCGCAGCGTGGGCGACTGAGACAGTGGCCAGGCCGGCGAGCATGAGGGCGTGCAGCAGCGGGGTGCGGGAATTCAAGGGTGTCTCCTGGTCAGGCTTGAAAGACCGCCATCATAGGGTATGCGCGCCGTTACGTCGCGTCGAGAATCGCCTGGTAGTCGCGCAACAACGCTGCCCGCCGCGGCCGAAAGCTCGCGCCCGTTGGCGCGAGCGCCGCGATGCGCTCGGCTCGGAACATGCGAAAGTCCTCGCGCAGGCAGCAGCGTGCCAGCACGACCAGCATCCCGTCGAGATACACGATGGCCAGCGGCCAGATGGTGCGCGTACTGGCCGCGCCGTGGCGGTCGCAGTAATCGATCGCCAGCGCCTCTTCGCGCCAGCAGCAGGCGCGGATCGTGGCCATGTCGGGCAGGCTGGAAAAGCGCTGGCCGAAACGGTGGACCTGCGACACCGCATGCAGCAGGTGCTGCTGGCCGAGCGACGGCAGGGTTGCCGCCACCTTGGCCAGCACCGCGTCGGCCGCACTGGCCAGCGCCGGGTCGCCCATCTGCCGTACTTCGGCCAGGCCCAGTGTCAGCGCTTCGATCTCGATGCGGCTGAACGTACGCGGACGCAGCGTGCCGTCGTCCACCAGCGTGTAGCCGAACCCGCGCTCGCCACCGATCTCGGCACCGCCCGCGCGCAGTGTCTCGATATCGCGATAGACCGAGCGTACCGAGACGCCAGTGTCGTGCGACAGCTGCGCCGCCGTCACGGGTGATGGCAGGCGGCGAAGTGCATCGAGCAGGCGAAACAGGCGCTGTGGGCGGGACATCGGCAACTGACAGAAAGTGGCAGGAGGGATTGCTATCGTAGCACCTGTCTTCTCCCCCTCTTACAAGGAAATTCCCATGTCCGTCCAGGCAGTCACCCATCTCAACTTCCAGGGCCAGGCGCGCGCCGCGCTGGCCTTTTATCAACGTGTCTTTGGCGGCCAGCTGATGCAGTTCACGTACCAGGATGCGGGCCGCACCGCGAACGAGGCAGACCTGAACCTGATCGCCTGGGGCCAGGTCGAGGCGCCCAACGGCTTTCGCATCATGGCCTTCGATGTGACGGGTGACATGCCATGGCAGCCGGGAGAAAACGCGTTCTACGTCTCGCTGCGCGGGGACACGCAGCAAGAGATCAAGGCCCTGTGGGACAAGCTGGTCGACGGTGCGGCGATCGTACAGGGACTTGCGCCCTCCAGCTGGTCACCGATGTACGGCATGCTGAAGGACCGGTTCGGCATCGCGTGGGTGGTCGATGTGGTGGAGCACGCCCACGTCGGCTGACGCGCAACAACAAAAAAAGCCCGGCTGATCCAACGCCGGGCTTTTGTTCGTGGCTGACGCAGGGCGATCGACGCCCCCGCATCAATCCCAGCTCAGCGTGCCGCCAGTCTGGTACTCGGTCACGCGCGTCTCGAAGAAGTTACGCTCTTTCTTCAAGTCGATCATTTCGCTCATCCACGGGAACGGATTTTCTTCGTTCGGGAACAGCGGCTCGAGGCCGATCTGCACCGCGCGGCGGTTGGCGATGAAGCGCAGGTAACCCTTGAACATCGGGGCGTTCAGGCCCAGGACGCCGCGTGGCATCGTGTCTTCGGCGTAGCGGTATTCGAGGTCGACTGCTTCGATGAACAGGGCCTTGATCTCTTCGCGGAATTCCGACGTCCACAGCTGCGGATTTTCCATCTTGATCGTGTTGATCACGTCGATGCCGAAGTTCACGTGCATCGATTCGTCGCGCAGGATGTACTGGTACTGCTCGGCGGCGCCGGTCATCTTGTTCTGGCGGCCCAGCGCCAGGATCTGCGTGAAGCCCACGTAGAAGAACAGGCCTTCCATCAGGCAGGCGAAGACGATGATCGACTTGAGCAGCTTCTGGTCGTTTTCCGTGGTACCGGTCTTGAATTCAGGGTCGGTCAGCGTGTCGATGAACGGGATCAGGAACTGGTCCTTGTCGTGGATCGACTTGACTTCGTTGTAGGCGTTGAAGATCTCGGCTTCGTCCAGGCCCAGCGACTCGACGATGTACTGGTAAGCGTGCGTGTGGATCGCTTCCTCGAACGCCTGGCGCAGCAGGTACTGGCGGCACTCGGGGGCCGTGATGTGGCGGTAGGTGCCCAGCACGATATTGTTCGCGGCGAGCGAGTCGGCCGTCACGAAGAAGCCCAGGTTGCGCTTGACCAGGCGGCGCTCGTCTTCCGACAGGCCGTTCGGGCTCTTCCACAGCTCGATATCGCGCTGCATGTTCACTTCTTGTGGCATCCAGTGGTTGGCGCAGCCGGCCAGGTACTTGTCCCATGCCCATTTGTACTTGAATGGCACGAGCTGGTTCACGTCGGTCTGGCCGTTGATGATGCGCTTGTCGTCGGCATTGACGCGTTTTGCCACTTCGGCGGCAGGCACGATGGCGAGGTTGGCGTCGGCTTGCGGAGCGCTTGGTGCGCTGGTTGGTTCGTCGTCCCAGTTAAGCATGGTGGTCCCTTCTGTGGTGCGCTGGCGCAGCGACTGCGGCCCGGGCACGTTGATGCGTTGGTTATTCGTGTTGTCGGCGACTGGCGCCGTTGTGTTCTTGCCGGAGGGCGAGCCAGCCTTGCAGGCGGCTCGCCTCCTTTTACTTCATTACTGGCAGGCTTCGCATTCCTCGAAACCGTCGTCGCCCGGACGCAGATAGCAGGCGGCGCCGTCTTCTTCGGTCGCTGCTGCTGCCGTATTGGCCGCAGGTGCCGGCGCCGGAGCAACCGGCGCTTTTTCGCCAGCCGACAGGCCACCGGACAGGCCGCCCGAGACCGACACGGCGTTCAGCGCGCCAGTGCGGGTGGTCGACTTTTCCAGGTGCGTCGCGGCGATCGTGCGCAGGTAGTAGGTAGTTTTCAAACCACGGAGCCACGCCAGCTTGTAGGTTTCGTCCAGCTTCTTGCCCGATGCGCCGGCCATGTAGATGTTCAGCGACTGGGCCTGGTCGATCCACTTCTGGCGGCGCGACGCAGCGTCGACCAGCCACTTCGGCTCGACTTCGAATGCCGTTGCGTACAGGTCGCGCAGGTCTTGCGGGACGCGGTCGATTTTCGACAGCGAGCCGTCGAAGTACTTCAGGTCGGCGATCATGACTTCGTCCCACAGATCGCGCGCCTTCAGGTCACGCACCAGGTACGAGTTGATCTCGGTGAATTCACCCGACAGGTTCGACTTCACGTACAGGTTCTGGAACGTCGGCTCGATACAGGCCGAGACGCCGATGATGTTCGAGATCGTCGCGGTCGGGGCGATTGCCACGCAATTGGAGTTGCGCATGCCGAACTGCTTGATGCGCTCGCGCACCGGGGTCCAGTCCATCTTCGACGACGTATCCTGCTCCAGGTACTGGCTGCCACGTTCGTCGGCCAGCAGCTGGATCGAGTCTTGCGGCAGGATGCCGCGGTCCCACAGCGAACCGGTGTAGGTCTCGTAGCGGCCGCGCTCTTCGGCCAGTTCGGTCGAGGCCAGGTAGGCGTAGTAGCAGACCGCTTCCATCGACGTGTCGGCGAACTGCACCGCCCGGTCGGATGCGAACGGGATGCGCATCATGTGCAGGCAATCCTGGTGGCCCATCACGCCCATGCCGACCGGACGGTGGCGCAGGTTCGAGTTGCGCGCTTTTTCGACAGCGTAGTAGTTGATGTCGATGACGTTGTCGAGCATGCGCATCGCGGTGCGGATCGTCTTTTGCAGCTTGACGTGATCCAGGCCATCGCCCTTCATGTGCTGCGGAAGATTGACCGATCCCAGGTTGCAAACGGCGATTTCATCGGCGCTGGTGTTGAGCGTGATCTCGGTGCACAGGTTCGACGAGTGCACGACGCCCACGTGCTGCTGTGGCGAGCGGATGTTGCACGGGTCCTTGAACGTGATCCATGGGTGGCCGGTTTCGAACAGCATCGACAGCATCTTGCGCCACAGGTCGAGCGACTCGATCTTTTTGAAGACGGCCATTTCGCCGCGTTCGGCCTTGGCTTCGTACGCCAGGTAGGCTTGTTCGAAGGCCTTGCCGGTCAGGTCGTGCAGGTCGGGCGTCTCGGATGGCGAGAACAGCGTCCAGTGCGACTTTTCCATCACGCGCTTCATGAACAGGTCGGGAATCCAGTTCGCCGTGTTCATGTCGTGGGTGCGGCGGCGATCGTCGCCCGTGTTCTTGCGCAGGTCGAGGAATTCTTCGATGTCGAGGTGCCAGGTTTCCAGGTAGGCGCAGACAGCGCCCTTGCGCTTGCCGCCCTGGTTGACCGCGACGGCCGTGTCGTTGACCACTTTCAGGAACGGGACCACGCCTTGCGAGCGGCCATTGGTGCCCTTGATGCGCGAACCGAGTGCGCGCACCGGCGTCCAGTCATTGCCCAGGCCGCCGGCAAACTTCGACAGCAGCGCATTCTCTTTGATGGCGTCGTAGATGTCTTCCAGGTCGTCGCCGACCGTGGTCAGGTAGCACGACGACAGCTGCGAACGGCGGGTGCCCGAGTTGAACAGGGTCGGGGTCGAGCTCATGAAGTCGAACGACGACAGCAGGCTGTAGAACTCGATGGCGCGCGCTTCGCGGTCGTCTTCACGCAGGGCCAGGCCCATTGCCACGCGCATGTAGAACGCCTGCGGCATTTCGATGCGCACGTCGCGCACGTGCAGGAAGTAGCGGTCGTACAGGGTTTGCAGGCCGATATAGCCGAACTGCAGGTCGCGGTCGGCGACGATGGCCTTGGCCAGACGCTCGAGGTCGTACTTGCCCAGTTCTTCGTCGAGCAGCTCGTTGGCGATGCCCTTGGCGATGTATTGCGGGAAGTAGGTCAGGTATTCGGCGGCGGCGCCGGCTTGCGCGACTTCGCGGCCGAAGACTTCCTTGCGGATCGTGTGCAGCAGGATGCGGGCCGTGACCTGGCTATAGGCCGGGTCTTTTTCCATCAGCGCGCGCGCAGCCAGGATGGCCGACTTGTGCAGCTCTTCGACCGGCACGCCGTCGTACAGGTTCTTCATGGTCTCGGCCAGGATCGCGTCGGCATCGACGTGCTTTTCGAGGCCGGCGCAGGCGGCGCCGATCAGACCGATGACGGTGTTGATGTCCAGCAGGCGACGCTCGCCGCCATCGACAACGTGGATCTGCGGTGCGACGACGGCGCCACCGCCACCAGCGGCTTCTTTCGCGGCGCGGCGCTCTTCCATGCGCTTGGCGCGGTACAGCACGTATTCACGCGCGACATCGTGTTCGCCCGAACGCATCAGCGACAGCTCGACCTGGTCCTGCACATCCTCGATGTGGAACGTGCCGCCGTTCGGCTGGCGACGCACCAGCGCGGTGACGACGTTGTTGGTCATCTGCTCGACCAGCTCGCGGATGCGCGCCGACACGGCGCCCTGGCCGCCGGCGATTGCCAGGAAGGCCTTGGTCATCGCGACCGAGATCTTGTGCGGCTCGAACGCCACCACCGAACCGTTGCGGCGGATGACGCGGTAGTCGCCACGGGCGACGATGTCGGCCGGGGTGGCGCCGGCGGGTGCCGATCCTGGGGTGACATGTTGGTTGATCGAACTATTCTGTGCTGTTTGCATTGCGCCTCCAGGAGCGGTCGGACCGCCGTTGTTTACATGGCAACCGTGTTGCCGTATTGCGCAAACCCGGTCCGTCAACAAATTAAAAAACGATGCCCTGCCAGCCGGTGGCCTGTGGTGGCAAACCAGAGAAGCAGGGTAAGAATCAGTAAATAATGCGTGTCGACAAGTGCTTAATTAACCGATCGATGGATAAGTTTGTGTGCAACTTGTGGACAACGTATGAACAACTCGCCGCAGCCCCCAATCCTGGTGCCTTTTCAGTCACTACCACTATATCTAGTGCCAGGCGTTGATATCAGACTAATTGTAGTACCTCGTTTGCGGTACAGGCAAGCAAATAAACGTCCAAAATTTTTACTTTTATCGCGTGCGAGCCTTGACTTTCGAGAGTCGCCATAAGGACGGGGAGTACGCGGTAAGCGACTACTAACCTTAAAAAAACCGTGGGGAAATGAGCGGGCGCGCGGGACCGCCGCCCGGCTGCAGACCAGCCGTCAATCGTCCGGCGCGCTGATGTCCAGCTTCTGCATCTGGTAGCGCAACTGGCGGACACTGATGCCGAGCAGGCTGGCAGCCTGGGTCCGGTTGAACTGGGTTTGCTGCAGGGCGCGGCCGATGATGTCGCGTTCGACCTGCTCCAGGTATTCGGGCAGGTTGCCGGGCAATTCGGCAGGGCCGACGCCCGGCGGCGCGGATACCGTTGGCGCGACCGGCGCGGCAGGAGCGACCGGCGCTGCGGCAACGGGCGGCGCGACCGCCGGCGGCGCCAGTTCGGCCCGTGCCGGTTCGATCGGCCGCGCCGCCTTGAGCGACAGGTCGCCCACTTCGATCACGCCATCGTTGGCAAACGCCAGCGCCCGCTCCAGCACGTTTTCCAGCTCGCGCACATTGCCGGGGAACGAATACGCCCGCAGCGCGTCCAGCACCCCGGCCCCGAGCGTGGCCTGCCCTGCCCCGGCCAGGCGCTGCAAGATGCCGCCCACCAGCGGCGCCAGATCGTCCAGGCGCTCGCGCAGCGGCGGCAACCCCAGCTCGATCACGTTCAGCCGGTAGAACAGGTCTTGCCTGAACTTGCCCGTCTCGACGCAGCGCGCCAGGTCCTGGTGCGTCGCGCTGATGATGCGCACATCGACCGGTTCCTCGACCGTCGCGCCGATCTTGCGCACGCGCCGCTCCTGGATCGCGCGCAGCAGTTTCACTTGCATCGCCAGCGGCAGGTCGGCCACCTCGTCGAGCATCAGCGTGCCGCCGTTGGCCGCCTGGAAGAAGCCGTCGCGCTCATCGGACGCGCCCGTAAACGCCCCCTTGCGGTAGCCGAAGAACTCGGCCTCCATCAGCGTTTCGGGAATCGCGCCGCAGTTCACGGCGATGAACGGTTTCGCGGCGCGCGAACTCTGGGCGTGGATTTCGCGCGCGGCCAGCTCCTTGCCGCTGCCGGATTCGCCCGTGATCGAGATCGGCGCCATCGAGCGCGCCAGGCGGGCGATCTGGGCCCGCAATGCCGCCATCGCGGGCGAGCTGCCGATCATGCGCGAGTCGGGCGCAGCGCCGTCGCCAGCCGCCGCACTTTCGGATTGCTTGAGCGCCGCGCGCACCATCACGCGCAGTGCGTCCAGCGCCACCGGCTTGGCGATATAGTCGAACGCACCGGCTTTCAGCGCCACCACTGCATTTTCGGCGCTGCCGTAAGCGGTGATCACGGCCACCGGCGTGCCCTTGCCGGAGGCGCCGATTTCGCGCACCAGTTCGAGGCCCAGGCCGTCCGGCAGGCGCATGTCGGTCAGCACCAGCGCGTAATCGCGCTCGTCGAACAGCGCGCGCGCCTCGCGCAGCGTGGCGGCGCTGTCGACGTCCAGGCCCATCTTGAGCAGCGTGATCTCGAGCAGCTCGCGCAGGTCGGCCTCGTCGTCGAGCACCAGGACGCGCGGCGCGCTCATGACGGCTCCCCGGCCACGTCAGGCAAGGGCAAAGGTGATGACAAAGCGGCCACTGGCCTTGCGCGGGCCCAGCGCGGACGGGTCGAACCGGTATTCATAATCGAGTTTCGCATCGTTGTTGAGGCACAGTTCGCGCGCCAGGTAGAGTCCAAGGCCGGTGCCCTTGCTCGAGGTGGTATAGAACGGCTCGAACAGATGGTCGCGCACTTCGGGCGTGATGCCGGGGCCATCGTCCTGCACATGCAGCTCGCGCCGCCCGGCCGCATCGCGCGCCGGGAAGATGCGGATGCTGGCCGGCTGGCGGCTGGCATAGCGCACCGCGTTGTTGAGCAGATTGAGCAGGACTTCGTGCAGGTGCAGCGGATCGAACCGTACGGCGCTGCCGCCCGGATCGCCGATATAGACTATATCACCGGCCAGGCCGTGGATTTCGCAGAACTCGGCCTTGAGCTGTTCGAGAAAGGCGCCCAGCGGCACCGGCTCGCCGTTGGGCTGGGCCTTGCGCGAGAGCTGCAGGATGTCTTCGACCATGCGGTTCACGCGCGCCACATTGTCGCCGACGATTTTCAGCAGCCGCACTTCGGCCGGGCCGTGCAGGTCTTCGGCCAGCAGCGCCGTCGCGTGGCCAATGGCAGACAGCGGGTTGCGCACCTCGTGCGCGATGCTGGCCGTCAGGCGCCCCATCGACGCCAGCTTGAGTTGCTGCGCCTGGTTTTCGATGGCGCTCACGTCCTGCATGAAGATCACGCTGCGGCTACCGCCCTCGCCTGCCGCATCGGCTGGCGCGGCGACACGGGCAAAGCGCAGCTTGACGTGCACCGGCTGGTCGCGCCGGCCGCGCACGTCGCCGGCGCCATCGCCCTCGCGGTAGGGCTTGACGGTAACGAAGGCGGTATCGTTCTCGGGCGCGGCGAGCCAGGCGTCGAAGGCTTCAGCGAGCGGCTCGAAGGCCGGGGCCGCGTGCAGCAGGAAGCCCGACGTGTCAGCCTGCAGCCCGAGCATCCGGCGCGCTGCCGGGTTCCCGGTAAACACCACGCCGTCGGCGCCCACCACCAGGATGCCGTCGCCCACGTCGGCGATCACGATTTCATTGATCGCCTGCTGGATGCGCAGGTCGGCGCCGCGCTGGGCCGCCAGTTCTTCCTGTCCCAAAAGGCGCGCGGCCATGCGGTTGGCCACCAGCACGGCGGCAAAGAACGCTGCGCCGAACAGGCCCGCCTGCATCAGCGGCGGATCGAACCCTTCGACCAGTTGCCACACGCTCAGGCCAAGCAAGAACAGCGTGGCCACCGCCGCCGCAAACAGCGCCAGCAGCAGGGGCGCGAGGATTGCGGCGCCGGCCAGCGGGAACAGATACAGGATGCCAAGGCTGCTCCGCAAGCCGCCGGCGGCCAGGTACAGCAGCGAAATGACCAGGAGATCGAGCGCAACCTGCACCCCGAGCTGCACCAGGAAGCGCCGCTGGTGGCGCGCGGCAAACGAGAACACCAGCGCCATGATCGCGTAGCCCAGGCAGATCTGGGCGACCTGCTGCGTGATGCGCAGCGCGCCATTCTCGAAGTCGACGCCGAAATACAGCAGCAGCACCAGCGCGATGACGATGCGCGTGAGCGTGAAGGTCTGCAGCGAGCGCCACAGGGCGACGCGCGCTTCGCGCGACAGGATGCGGCGCTGCGTCAAGGCCGGCCTGCGCCTACGGCGGCGGCAGGCGCACGTGGCCTGGCGAACAGTAGTCGTGGCCGTCGGCGCGCACCGATTCGGACGCCGGGAAATACATGCCGCAGTGGGTACACTGGGCCATCGCTTCGATCTGCACCGGCGCCTTGGCCGCGCCGGGGCGCGCCTGCGGCGGTACGGCCGCACGTTTGCTCATGGCGCGCAGCTTGTTGCGCACCGCGAAGACGACGAGGGCGATGAAGGCAATCCAGAATAATAGTCGCATCAGATGGTTCCCCGGTGCAGGATAACTTCGAGCACGAAACGGCTGCCGACATAGGCCAGCGCCAGCGTGGCAAACCCGGCCAGCGTGAAGCGCAGCGCGGTCTTGCCGCGCCAGCCTCGCCAGCGGCGCCCCGCCAGCAGCGCCGCGAACAGCCCCCACGACAGCAGTGCGAACACGCTCTTGTGGTCGAGCAGCAGCGGCCGGCCGAACACCTGTTCGGAGAACACGAAGCCCGACAGCACCGTCAGGCTGAGCAGGATGAAGCCGATCCAGATCACCCGGAACAGGAGCTTTTCCATGGTGAGCAGCGCCGGCAGCTGGTCGAGCGCGGCGCCAAAGCGGCCGCCACCGGCAGTGCGGGTATGCAGCCGCGCTTCCTGCAACGCCATCAGCACGGCGTGGAAGGCGGCGATGGTCAGGGTGCTGTAGGCCAGCACTGCGACCGCGATATGCCACCCAAAGGCCGGCGACTTGCCGGCCAGCGGCGTCAGGGTGCCGGGGAACAGCAGCGGCAGCAGCGCAGCCACGGCGGCAAACGGCATCACCAGGCGGCGCATGCCATCAAGGGCGAAATTGCGGTTCTCGAGCCAGTAGGCGGCCACGGACACCCACAGCGCGGACGAGAGCATGATGGCGAAACCGACGCGCAGCCGGCCCGGCACCATCACGTCCATGCCGAGCGAGACACCGTGCAGCGCCCATGCGCCGGCCGTCACGGCCGAGATGGCCGGCGCGCGGCGCGATGGCAGCAGGGCGCATACCGCGTACAGGAAAGCCGCGGCAAGGAAGAGGAAATTCTGCATGACGGGAGTCTACACCATTGCATGCTGCCGCCGTGGGGTGGGCGGATTTTTCGCCCACCTGGCATGCGAGCGACGCCGCCCGCGCTTTCCTCCCGCGCAAAACGCCACGGTTTGCTGAAAAAATGTGCGCCTGCCGTCCGCCGGAAGAACCAGCAGCACCTGCGCAAGGTAAAATGCCGCTTTGGCGGCGCTCGCCCACCGGCATTTCGCTTGGGACCGCGCGTCCGATGTGCCCTTACTAATTAGGTTGAACATGCTAGATAACCTCACCCAACGCCTTGCCAAGGTCGTCAAGACCATGCGCGGCGAGGCGCGCCTCACCGAGGCAAACACTGCAGAGATGCTGCGCGAAGTGCGCATGGCCCTGCTCGAGGCCGACGTGGCGCTGCCGGCGGTGCGTGAATTCATCGCCAAGGTCAAGGAAAAAGCCCTCGGCGAAGAAGTCGTCGGCTCGCTCAGCCCGGGCCAGGCGCTCGTCGGCGTGGTGCAGAAGGAACTGGCGGCCCTGATGGGCGCCGACCTCGGCCCCGAGGCCAGCCAGCTGTCGTTCGCCCAGCAACCGCCGGCGATCATCCTGATGGCCGGTCTGCAGGGTGTCGGCAAGACCACCACCACCGGCAAGCTGGCCAAGTACCTCAAGGAACAGAAAAAGAAGAAGGTCCTGACCGTCTCGGCCGACGTGTACCGCCCGGCCGCAATCGCGCAGCTCGAATCGGTGACCAAGCAGGTCGGCGCCGACTTCTTCCCGTCGACCGCCAGCGACAAGCCGGTCGACATCGCGCTGGCCGCGCTCGACTGGGCCAAGAAGCATTACCACGACGTCCTGATCATCGATACCGCGGGTCGCCTCGGTATCGACGAAGCGATGATGCAAGAGATCGCGGCCGTGCACGCCGCCGTCAACCCGATCGAGACGCTGTTCGTCGTCGACGCCATGCTGGGCCAGGATGCGATCAACACCGCCAAGGCGTTCAACGACGCCCTGCCCCTGACCGGCATCGTGCTGACCAAGCTCGATGGCGACTCGCGCGGCGGTGCGGCGCTGTCGGTGCGGCACGTGACGGGCAAACCGATCAAGTTTGCCGGTGTCTCCGAAAAACTCGATGGCCTCGAAGCCTTCGATCCGGCCCGCATGGCCAACCGCGTGCTGGGCATGGGCGACATCCTGGCGCTGGTCGAAGAAGCGCGCAAGGGTGTCGACGCTGAAGCCGCAGCCGAACTGGCCAACAAGATCAAGGTCGGCGGTCGTTTCGACATGAACGACTTCAAGTCGCAGCTGACGCAAATGAAAAAGATGGGCGGCATGGCCGGCCTGATGGACAAGCTGCCGGCCCAGTTCCAGCAAGCCGCGGCAGGCGCGAACATGGGCCAGGCCGAGAAATCGGTCCAGCGCATGGTCGGCATCATCGATTCGATGACGCCGCTCGAGCGCGCGAAACCCGAACTGATCAAGGCCAACCGCAAGCGCCGCATCGCGGCCGGCGCCGGCGTGCAGGTGCAGGAAGTCAATCGCATGCTCAATCAGTATGACCAGATGCAGACGATGATGAAAAAGCTCAAAGGCGGCGGCCTGATGAAGATGATGCGCGGGATGAAGGGCATGATGCCCGGCATGCGCTAATCCATCGTTTTCCGCCCGAAGAACCGCGCAACGTATCGCTTTGCGCGGTTTTTTTACGCCCCTTGTCGGCGTTTTATCGTTCCCGTGCGTTGTTGTGTGCGATAGCGCCCATTTAGCCGCTTGTCAGAGTGAAAAAGTTTGGAAAAAGACTTGCATGAACAGTAAAACGCTACCAATATAGGCGTGCGATAAATTACGCATTTTTCCATGTGTTCGTTTTAGGAGGCTCGAAGATGGCAACAGCCAAAAAAACCACTGCAGCACCAGCAAAAAAAGCAGCTGCCAAGCCTGCTGCAGCGGCCAAGCCCGCAGCAAAAAAGGCAGCAGCACCAGCGAAAGCAGCCGCTAAAACGGCTGATAAAACAGCTGACAAATCGGCTGACAAATCGGCCGCCAAGCCAGCAGTTGCACGCAAGCCAAACGCCGCGTTCATGAAAGCCATGACCCCGTCGGCCACGCTCGCTGCAGTCGTTGGCGACAAGCCGCTGCCACGCACCGAAGTGACCAAAAAGGTCTGGGATTACATCAAGTCGAAAGACCTGCAAGATCCGGCAAACCGTCGCATGATCAATGGCGACGACAAGCTCAAAGCAGTCTTCGGCGGCAAAGAGCAAGTGTCGATGTTTGAAATGACCAAACTGATTTCGGATCATCTGAAATAAGTTCAGGTTATATTCACTCGGCGTCTCGCTGATTAAAAAAGCCCCGGATTCAAACCCGGGGCTTTTTGTTATCCAGCTGTAAATAACCTGAATCTGCACTTACAAGCCGCCGGCAGCCTTCATCAGTTCGAACACGCGGGTATTCTCCATCGTGCCTTTGAATGACGCCGAGCCGGCGCCGGTCGCATACAGTTTCACGTCGCCGCCGCCATGGGTTTCGGACGACTTGTGCACGCCTGTCTCCTGGTGGTAATCGTCGCCCTGCGCAATCACGCCATCGACATCGGCGCGCGCGTCCGGCCGGTTCGGACCATTGCCGAACACCAGCGTGGTGAATGTCTTGCCATCCGCATCCTTCTTCGGCTCGCCCGTCGCGTAGTCGCGCACGATATCCAGGATCGGGTTGCCGCGCTTCGGGTAGCCGTTGATCTGCATCGTGTGGTCATGGTCGGCGGTGAGCACGATCAGCGTGTTCTGCAGGCCCGGATCGATCGCACGCATGCGCTCGACCGCCAGCTGCAACGCATCGTCGAACGCCACCGTCTCTTCCAGCGCGTGCCTGGCGCGGGTGTCGTGCAGCGCATGGTCGATCTTGCCGCCTTCGACCATCAGGAAAAAACCGTTCGGATTGGTCGACAGCAGGTCGATTGCCTTGCCCGTCATCTCGGCCAGCGTTGGCTGCTCGGGGCGGCGCTGGTACGCATAATCGAGGTGGCTGGCCGCGCTGTAGATGCCGATGAACTTGCGCCCCGCCTTCGCCGACATCATGCCGGCGCGGGTACCGGCCACGTAATAGCCGGCGCCGGCAAATTCGGCCATCAGGTCGCGTCCATCCGGCCGGCCCTTCGGATTGAGCGCCGTGTCGCGCGGCGTGAAGTGATTGCGCCCGCCGCCCATCAGCACATCGACGCCATCGCCCAGCGCCGCGTTGTAGCCGGCGCCGCCCGGCACCAGTTGCTGCGCGATCGTGTAGGCCGCATCGCGGCTGCAGGTGTGCGCGAAGGTCGACGCCGGCGTGGCGTGCGTCAGCTCGGTTGTGGTGATGGCGCCGGTGGCGCGGCCCCGCGCCTTGGCCAGTTCGAGGATCGTCACGGCAGGCGTGCCGTTGTTCGCGCCGCACTGGTCGACGCCGTCCTTGGTCGGGTTGATCGTGCGGGCGCCGGCTTGCGAGATGACGTCGTTATTGAGCTTCATGCCGGTCATGTACGACCCCATCGACGGCGCGCTGTCGGTGGTCTGGTAATCGAGCGAATAGGTCTTGATGCGCGCGGTGCGCTCCATCAGGCGCTCGAAGTGCAGCAGGCTGTCTTCGCCGCCGCGGTAGATGCGGGCGGCGGTGGTGACGGACGGGCCCATGCCGTCGCCAAGGAAGAAGATGATGTTCTTCGCTTTTTGCTGGGCCGAAGCCGTTGCCGGCAGCGCTGCACCGAAGGCGGCGGCCAGCAGCAGCGGGAGAATGCGTCGTGAAGTCATGGTGGATTTCTCGTGCTTACAGACCGGCTGCGGTCTTGATCAGATTGAAGACGCGCGTGTTGTCGATGGTCCCGCGAAACAGCTCCGCGTTCGCGCCGGCCGCGCCCAGGTAGACGTCGCTGCCGCCATGCGTCTCGGCGCCCGCGCGCGTGCGCACGGCCGCTTGCTGGTGGTAGTCGTCGGCCGTCACGACGGCGTCGGTCAGCGGCGTGGTGCGCCCGCCCTGGTGGCGATTTTCGCCCGTGCCGAAGCCGATGATCGTGTACGGCATGCCCTGGCTGTCGAGCGTCGGCTTGCCGTCGGCCGTGCGCACCAGGCCCAGGACGCCCGGATTGGCGGGCGTGGTCTTGCCGGTGCGCGCTGCATAACCGTTCAGCAGCAGCGTGTGGTCATGGTCGGCGGTGGCGACGATCAGCGTGTTCTTCAGGCCCGGGTCAAGCGCTTCCATGCGCTCCAGCGCCGCCTGCAGCGCGGCGTTGTACGTCACCGTCTCTTGCAGCGCGCGTTTGCCGAGCGTCGCGTGCAGCGCATGGTCGATCAGGCCGCCCTCGACCATCAGGAAGAAACCACCACGGTGCGGCGCCAGCAGGTCGATCGCCTTGGTTGTCATGGCCGGCAGCGCCGGTTGGCGGGCGGCGTCGCGGATCGCGTCGAAGTCCATGTGGTTGGCGGCGAACAGGCCAACGACTGGCGCGCCTGGCGTCAAGGCGTTGAACCCGGCGGTGTCGCCCACGACCCGGAAGCCCTTGGCCTTGAACTCGGCCTGCAGATCGCGGTTGTCGGCGCGCTTGCCGCCACGCGCGAATGGCGTGAATTGCTGCGCGCCGCCACCGAACAGGACGTCCAGGCCATTGGCGCCCAGCGCCCCGTTGTAGCCGGCGCCGCCGGGCACCAGGCTGGCGGCGATGTCGGTTTCCAGCTTGCGATGGCAGGCGTGGGCATAGGTCGCGGCAGGCGTGGCATCGGTGACGCTGGTATTGGTGACCACGCCCACGGCCATGCCACGCTTGCGGGCCAGTTCGAGCAGCGTGACGGCTGCTTCGCCGTTCTCGCAGCGGCTCACCAGGCTGTTGCCGTTGGCATCCTTGCCGGGCGCAATCGAGCGAGTGCCGGCCGACATCGAGATCACGCCGTTGTTCTGCTTCACGCCGGTCATGTAGGCGGCCATCGAGGCGGCGCTGTCGGTGACCTGTGCATCGTTGGAGAAGGTTTTCACGAACGCCGATTCGGGCAGGCGGTCAATCGCCAGTTCGCCCTCTTCGCCGACGGCAAAGATGCGCGCCGCAGTCAGCGTATTGACGCCCATGCCGTCGCCCAGGAAGAAGATGATGTTCTTTGCGCGCTGGTCGACCGGGTTGGCCGTCAGGGCGGGGGTTGCGGTCGCTGGCGGGATCGCTGTCTGGGTTGAAATCGGCGGCGTGGCCGCGCAGCCGGTGAGCGCCGCCAGCAGTGCGCCAGCGGTGAAAAGAATGGGTCGCATGCAGTCCTCACTGGGGAAAGCGGGAAGTCTACACTGCGTCGATGACGGCGTGGTGGATTGCTATGTTAGGGTTTTGTACAAGGCAGGAACGCATCACGCCCCCGGTTTGAATTCCCAGTTCTTCCAGGCGGCCAGCACCGCGTTCGGGTACTTCGGCTTGCCCCGGCTGCCGTTGTAGCGGCCCAGCGCCAGGTACAGGTCGCCCCGCTCCATGTCGATATACATGCGCAGAATCGCGCAGCCATAGCGCAGATTGGTCTGCATGTGGAACAGGCGGCGGCGGTCGCCATCGCCGATTGCCTTGGTCCAGAACGGCATCACCTGCATGTAGCCGCGCGCGCCGGCAATCGAGATCGCGTACTTGCGGTACGCCGATTCCACCTGGATCAGGCCCAGCACCAGCCCCGGATCAAGGCCCGCGCGGGTCGCTTCATACCACGCGGTCTCGAGGAACTCGGTGCGGGTCTGGACGTCGGGCAGGCGCCTGGCCAGGCGTGGCGACATCTGGTCGAACCACGCCTGGTAGCGCGCCCGCCCCGCCTCGGTGCGGAAGGTCGGGCGCGGCGGACGCGCGTCGGCGATGGCGTTGGCCAGCGCCAGACGCACCGAATCCGACAGCGCTTCTTCTTTCTGGTTACCGGCATGCGCCGGCGCCGCCAGACCGAAGGCCAGCGCCAGCAGCACGCCTCCGGTCCGGGAGGCCAGGCGCAACGCCATCACTTGCCCAGCTTGGCCTTGATGAAGCCGACCATCTCGCCCACGGCGACGCTGCTCGCTTCGGCATCGCGGCGGCCCTGGTATTCGAGGTTGCCCTCTTTCAGGCCACGCTCGCCGATCACCACGCGATGTGGCACGCCGATCAGTTCCCAGTCAGCGAACATCGCGCCTGGGCGCAGGCCTCGGTCGTCGACGATGACGTCGATGCCCATGGCCGACAGCGACGCATACAGCTGCTCGGTCGCGTCCTTGACCATCTCGCTGCGGTCCATGCCCATCGGGCACAGCACCACTTCGAACGGCGCCAGCGCGTCCGGCCAGACGATGCCCTTGTCATCGAAGTTCTGCTCGATCGCCGCGCCCAGGATGCGGGTCACGCCGATGCCGTAGCAGCCCATCTGCAGCGGCGCAGGCCGGCCGCCGTCGTCCAGGAAGGTCGCGCCCATCGCCTGCGAGTACGCGGTGCCGAGCTGGAACACGTGGCCCACTTCGATGCCGCGCTCGATCGCCAGCACGCCCTTGCCGTCTGGCGACGGATCGCCCTCGACGACGTTGCGCAGGTCGGCCACGATTGGCTCGGGCAG
Organism: Massilia aurea; assembly: GCF_024753205.1. Taxonomy (GTDB): domain Bacteria; phylum Pseudomonadota; class Gammaproteobacteria; order Burkholderiales; family Burkholderiaceae_D; genus Telluria; species Telluria aurea. The sequence continues at coordinate 780,614 of NZ_JANUGZ010000002.1, forward strand.
ATCGCGCCCCCAGTTCACGCCGATGTGGTGGAAGTCTTCTTCATTCGCGCCGCAGACGAAATCGGCCATGTTGGCGACCGTCCGGTCGGCCACGACGGTGACCGGCACTTTCGTGCCGACCGGACCGAGGTAACCCGGCACGGTGCCGAACACCTCGAGGATTTCGGCTTCGCTCGAGAAGCGGTAGCCGGTCAGGCCCTCGACCTTGCCGACCTTGATCTCGTTGAGTTCATGGTCGCCGCGCAGCAGCAGCACCCAGTAGCTCTTCTTGCCGTCGTTCTCGACCGTCAGGGCGATGGTCTTGACGGTCTGCGCCAGGTTCACACCCAGGAGCGCAGCGACGGTCTCGCACTTGGTCGTGCCCGGGGTTGGCGTCTTGGTCAGCGTTTGCGTGGCAGCGGCGCGCTCGCCACTGGCGACGGCTTCGGCCGCTTCCATATTGGCCGCGAAATCGGACGTCGGGCAGTAGACCAGCGCGTCTTCGCCGGTGCTGGCGATGACGTGGAATTCATGCGAGCCGGTGCCGCCGATGGCGCCGTTGTCAGCTGCCACCGCGCGGAACTTCAGGCCGAAGCGCGTGAAGATGCGGGTGTAGGCATCGAACATGGTCTGGTACGACGTCTGCATGCCGGCGACGTCGCGGTCGAACGAATACGCATCCTTCATCGTGAATTCGCGACCGCGCATCAGGCCGAAGCGCGGCCGGCGCTCGTCGCGGAACTTGGTCTGGATGTGATAGAAGTTCACCGGCAGCTGGCGGTACGACTTGATCTCGCTGCGCACGACGTCGGTGATGACTTCTTCGGACGTCGGCTGGATCGCGAAGTCGCGGCCATGGCGGTCTTTCACGCGCATGAGCTCGTCGCCCATCTTGTCCCAGCGACCTGTCTCTTGCCACAGTTCGGCCGGTTGCACGAGCGGCATCAAGAGTTCGATACCACCAGCGCGATTCATTTCTTCACGGACGATCGCTTCGACCTTGCGGATGACGCGCAGCCCGACCGGCATATACGTATAGATGCCGGAACCCAGGCGCTTGATCATCCCGGCGCGCATCATCAGCTTGTGGCTGACGATCTCGGCATCGGAAGGCGCTTCTTTCAGAGTTGAAATAAAAAATCGTGAGGCACGCATATCTGTGAATTCTTTTTAAAAAGAGAGGGTTATAATCGACCTAATTTTAAAGGATTAGCCGGCTGATGCGTCCAATCTTTCTACAAACAGGGTCCGGAACCAGCATCATCGACCGCGCAAGCGGTGCGGAAACCCCTTGGGCATGACAATACGTAAGTAAAAATACAAGGGTACCGAGTGCCCGCAAGAGGGAACGTCCGCCGGCAGAAAGTATCGAGGTGCACTTATGCTCGACCGTGAAGGGTTTCGGCCCAACGTCGGCATCATCCTGCTGAACGCTAACAACGAGGTCTGGTGGGGCAAGCGGGTGCGAGAGCACTCATGGCAATTTCCTCAAGGGGGAATCAAGTACGGCGAAACACCCGAGCAGGCAATGTACCGCGAGCTCGAGGAAGAAATCGGTTTGCGTCAGGAGCACGTCAAGATCGTGGGTCGCACCCGCGATTGGCTGCGCTATGAAGTGCCCGATCATTTCATCAAGCGTGAAATTCGCGGGCATTACCGTGGCCAGAAGCAGATCTGGTTCCTGCTGCGCATGGTCGCGCGCGACAACGAAGTCAATCTGCGCCTGACCGACCACCCCGAGTTCGACGCCTGGCGCTGGCACGACTACTGGGTGCCGCTTGACGTCGTGATCGAGTTCAAGCGCGACGTCTACCAGCGCGCGCTGCAGGAGCTGTCGCGCTTTCTGAGCTGGCCGGCCAAGGGCCAGCACGGCGAGCGGCGTCACACTGCGCGCTACCTGCGCCAGCCGCATGGCCGCGCGCAGCCTGGCGCCAAGCCGGGGCAGGACATGCTCGGGGCGGCCGGGCCGGGCAATCCGGCGGCGCCCGATGCACTGGTGCTGGCGCCGAACAAGTAGGCGTCAACAACGCATCGATACCGGAGCTGGCGCACGAGCGCCAGCTCCGGCATCCCGCTTATTCCTCGCAGACGCCCCGCCATTTCATGCACAAAGCATTGTTTTCACGGCAACATTCGCCGGTACAATGCTTGCATGACTACGCCTACCGCCCGCCTGCATCTGCTGCTGCTACTCCTTGCCCTGAGCGCCGTGCCCACTGCCCATGCTTGGCAGGCCGAGCCCAAGCGTTGTCAATTAACCCAGCTCGCGACGCTGCCCGTACGCTATACCGGCCCGGACCTGAACCTGACGATCGAAGGGCGGATCGACGGCACGCCGGCCGACATGCTGGTCGACACCGGCGCCAATGGCACGATACTCACGCGTACCGCGACCGAGCGGCGCGCGCTGACCCTGCGCCCTACTGACGGGCGTGCCTATGGCATTGGCGGCGCGGCCCGCATCTACAGCGCGCAGATCAAGGAATTCAAGGCCGGGCCGGCGGCGATCACCAACAGCCGCGTACGGGTACTGGGTGACTTCGGCACCGCGCCATCGTTCGAAGCGATTCTCGGCGCGCCCTTCCTGCTCCAGTCCGACCTCGAGATTTCCCTGGCCACCAAGGAAATCAAGTTCTTCAAACCGACCAATTGCGATAGCGCGCACCTGGCCTACTGGGACGAGAACGCGATCAAGATTCCTTTTCGCTGGACCAGCTCGCGTCAGGCCAATCCCGAATTCAAGGTGCTCCTGAACGGCAAGGAGGTCACGGCGGTGATCGACAGCGGCTCCGCCAGCACGCTGATGACGCGCCGGGCCGCGGAAAAAGCGGGCCTGAACATGAACTCGCCAGACGTCGGACGCGCTGGCGAAGTGGGCGGCGTCGGGGCCATGCGCATCGCACGCTGGAACGTGACGCTGGACAAGCTGCAGATCGGCCGCGAGACGATCAGCAATGCCGACATCGGCGTGATCGACACGAATGATCTCGACGTCGACCTGCTGCTCGGCGCCGACTTCCTGCGCTCGCACCGCGTCATGTTCGCGATGAGCCAGAAGAAGCTGTACTTTACCTATGTCGGGGGCGACGCACTTGGCCAGCGGCGCCGCATCGAACCATGGCTGCAGCAGGAGGCCGACGCCGGCAATGGCGACGCGCAGATGATGGTGGCCGCGATGCACCGAAGCGGTCATGGCACGCCGCCTGACATGGCGCAGGCGCTGGTCTGGCTCGACAAGGCGGCCGCCAGCGGAAACCCGCGCGCCAACCTGGTCGTCGGCCAGCGCCTGATGAAAGAACGCCGCTATACCGAAGCGGTGGTGCGGCTGCGCCAGGCGCTCGACCGCATGCCGGGCGAGCGCTCCGGCGCGCTGATGCTGTACACGGCGCGCATGCACAATAAAGACCCCGAGCTGGCGCGGCGCGAACTGGCCAGCGCCTTCACGCACGACCTCGATGAATGGCCTGGGCCGATCGCCGATTTCTATCTCGGCAAGCTCGATGAAGGCAAGCTGCTCAAGCTCGCTGGCGAAGAATCGGCGCATGCGCTGCGGCGCACCTGCCAGGCGCGCTTTGCGATCGCCGAGCGCCATCGGTTCACGGGCGATGCCGAGCAGGCCACGCGGGTGCTGGACGCGGCGCCCGAGTGCCGCCAGGGGTCGAAAGAGGCGTCCTGAGGCCGGCCCCGCGCCGGATCGGCGGCTGCGCTACAATGCCCGCTCTCCCCTTTTTTCGCCCCCTCCTGCCATGTTCACTCCGTCCTCGCACGACGTGCGCCGCTTTTTCTGCGACGCCTATCGCAAGCAACGCAATGGCGAAATCCTGACGCCGATGGACGCCATCGCGGCCGACTGGATCGTGCAGCATCCCGAATACCACGACCAGTTCGAGGACATCGAGGCGGCGATTGCGCGCGACTATTCGGTCGAAGGCGGCAAGCCCAATCCGTTTTTGCACCTGTCGATGCATCTGTCGATCGCCGAGCAGATTTCGATCGACCAGCCACGTGGCATCCGCGCCGCGCACGACATGCTGGTGGCCAAACGGGGCGAGCACGATGCCCATCACGAGATCATGGAATGTCTGGGCGAGATGATCTGGGCCTCGCAGCGGGGTGGCGTGCCGCCCGATACCGAGGCGTATATCGAATGCGTGCGGCGCCGCGCGTTTGCCTGATTCAAGCGAGTTTGTCGTCCGCGACCCGGTAACGCGGGTCTTCCACCAGATTCACCTCGATCATGTCCTGCGCCTTTTCCAGCAGCTCGCGGCAGTCGGGGCTCAGATGGCGCAGATGCAGGCGCTTGCCCAGCAGGCGGTAACGCTCGGCCAGCGCGTCGATCGCCTGGATCGCCGAATGGTCCACCACGCGCGCATGCAGAAAATCGATCACGACATCCTGCGGATCGTCCTTCGGCGTGAAGATGCCCTGAAACGCACTCACTGACGCAAAGAACAGCGTGCCGTCGAGCGCATACACCTTCCAGCCTTGATCATCGACCGCGACCGCCGCCTTCACCTGGCGCGCATGCTGCCACGCGAACACCAGCGCCGAGACGATCACGCCGGTCAGCACCGCCACCGCCAGGTCGACCAGCAGCGTGATTGCCGCCACCAGCACGACCACGAACAGATCCGCACGCGGCACGCGCCCGGCCAGGCGGAACGTGCCCCATTCAAAGGTCTTTTCGCAGACGACGAACATCACGCCGATCAGCGCCGCCAATGGAATCGCCTCGATCCAGCTGGAACCGAACAGGATGAAGCACAGCAGGATCACCGCCGCCGCGATGCCCGACAGGCGCCCCGTCGCGCCGCTGTTCACATTGATCATGCTCTGGCCAATCAGCGCGCAGCCGCCCATGCCGCCAAACACGCCGCTGACGACGTTGGCCGCGCCGAGCGCCAGCGATTCGCGGTTCGGCTGGCCACGGGTGTCGGTGATTTCGTCGATCAGCGTGAGCGTCAGGAGCGATTCGATCAGGCCCACACCCGCCATCACGAGCGCGTACGGGAACACGATGCGCAGCGTGTCCCACGTCATTGGCACGTCGGGCAGCGCGAAGCTGGGCAAGCCGCCGGCGATGGAACCGAGGTCGCCCACGGTGCGCGTCTCGACGCCCAGCAGCGCGCAACCGACGCTGGCCACCAGGATGCCCACCAGCGTGGACGGCACGGCTTTGGTAATTCGCGGCGTCAGGTAGATCACCGCCATCGTGATGGCGATGATGACACCCATCGTGACCAGCTGCGCGGCCGGCATCCATTGCGGCGTGCCGTCAGGGCCCGCCACCTTGAAGTGCCCGAACTGGGCGAGAAAGATCACCAGCGCCAGCCCGTTGACGAAGCCGAGCATCACCGGATGCGGCACCATGCGAATGAATTTACCGAGCCGCGCGGCGGCAAACAGCAGTTGCAGCACGCCCATGAGCACCACGGCCGCCAGCAGGTACTGCGCGCCATGCTGCACCACCAGCGCGATCATCACGACGGCCAGCGAGCCGGCGGCGGCCGAGATCATGCCGGGCCGCCCGCCGAATGCAGACGTGATGAAGGCGACCAGCACGGCGGCGTACAGGCCGGTAAGCGGCGACAGGTGGGCAACCAGGGCGAAGGCAATCGCCTCGGGCACGAGGGCCAGGGCGACCGTCAGGCCGCTGAGCAGGTTGGTTTTGAGATAAGCGGGGGAGAGAGATGACACGAAAAGCTCCGGCGGGTGACGCGGCAAGGGGCTCGCATGTTACCAGGGAGTGCCTTGCGCGTCTGGCGCCGGGCTTATTTCTTGGTCACCAGCTGGCCCGGCAAACTGCCCAGGTACGCGCCGAGATCGGCCATGTCGCGGTTCGACAGCGGTTGCACCAGCGCTGACATGATCGGGTTCACGCGCCCGTTCGGGCCGGCCCCGCGCTTGTAGGCGCGCAGCGCCGTCGTCAGGTAGTCGGCGTGCTGGCCGGCCAGTTTGGGGTAGCTCGGGTCGATCGGCTTGTTGAAGTCGGCCCCGTGGCATGAGGCGCAGTTGTGCGTCTTGGCGAGCGCAGCGCCGCGCGCGACGTCGGCGGCCGATGCGCTTGCGCCCAGCGCGCCCAGCACCATTGAAAAGACAATCCGTTGCATGGCGTGGTTCATCGCGTGGCCACCGTCTGTTGGGAGTAATAGGCCGCCACGTCGGCGATGTCCTGGTCGGTCAGCGACTTGGCGATATTGACCATCGACGGATGCTTGCGGTCGCCCTTGCGGTACGCCTTGAGGGCGGATTCGAGATATTTGGCGGACTGGCCGCCGATCATTGGCACCCGGTAGACTTCGGGAAACGCCGTCTTGTAGCCGCCTTGAATGCCGTGGCAGCCGATGCACATCTCGACCTTGGCGACGGCCGCCTTGGGATTGCCGACGACTTCTGCGGCCGTGGCGACGGCGCTGCCGGCGGTACAGGCGCATGCTGCCAGTACCAATGGTGCCAAACTTGTTTTCATGGGCGTCTCGTTAGTTGTAATTCGAAAACCGCAACCGCATAAAAAGTTAGCAAAGGTCTACCAACGGGCCGATTCTATCTGAAGACTTGACACCAGTCTACAAACCGGACGGGGGCGGCGCGCCCAGGGTTATGGCGTATACTTCCTGCCACCGACCGACTCGACAAAGCACCCGCCATGCATGCTGCTCCCCGCTTCGAAGGCAGCGACAAATACGTCGCCACCGCCGACCTGAAACTGGCCGTCAACGCGGCCCTGACGCTGGGCCGTCCGCTCCTGATCAAGGGCGAGCCGGGCACCGGCAAGACCATGCTGGCCGAAGAAGTCGCGGCCAGCCTGAACATGCCGCTGCTGCAGTGGCACGTCAAATCGACCACCAAGGCCCAGCAGGGCCTGTACGAATACGACGCCGTCTCGCGCCTGCGCGACTCGCAGCTGGGAGACGAGCGCGTGCGCGACATCCAGAACTACATCGTCAAGGGCGTGCTGTGGCAAGCCTTCACGGCGCCCGAACCCGTCGTGCTCCTGATCGACGAAGTCGACAAGGCCGACATCGAATTTCCGAACGACCTGCTGCGCGAACTCGATCGCATGGAGTTCTATGTGTATGAAACGCGCGAGATGGTCGTGGCCATCCACCGCCCGCTCGTGATCATCACGTCCAACAACGAGAAGGAGCTGCCGGACGCGTTCCTGCGCCGCTGCTTCTTCCACTACATCCAGTTCCCGGACCGCGAGACGATGGCCGACATCGTCGGCGTGCACTTCCCCAACCTGCGCCAGGATTTGCTGGCCGCGGCGCTGCAAAGCTTCTATGCCATGCGCGATGTACCCGGCATCAAGAAGAAGCCGTCGACCTCCGAATTTCTCGACTGGCTCAAGCTGCTGCTGGCCGAGGACGTGCCGGCCGAGGCCCTGCGCGCCAGCGGCGAAGCCAAGGCCGGTATTCCGCCGCTGCACGGCGCCCTGCTCAAGAACGAGCAGGACGTCGGCCTGTTCGAGCGCCTGATGTTCATGGCGCGGAATAACCGGTGATGGTGGCGCCAGCCCCCTCGATGCGATGCTGATCGATTTTTTCCGCGCCCTGCGCGAGGCCCGCATCCCGGTCTCGATCCGCGAATTTTTGACGCTGCTCGACGCGCTGCAACGCGGCGTGATCGCCCCGTCGCTCGACGACTTCTACTACCTCGCGCGCCTGACGCTGGTGAAGGACGAAGCCCACTTCGACAAGTTCGATCGCGTCTTCGGCGCCTGGTTCCGCGGCGTCGATGCGGTATTCGACGAGAAGTCCGAGATTCCGCTCGACTGGCTGATCAAGCGCTTCGAGCGCGAGCTCACGCCCGAGCAAAAGGCGCAGCTCGAAAAATTCGGCTACGACAAGCTGCAACAGCGCCTGCAGGAGCTGCTGAAAGAGCAGAAGGAACGCCACGCGGGCGGCAGCAAGTGGATCGGCACCGGCGGCACGTCGCCGTTCGGGCATGGCGGCACCAACCCTGAAGGCATCCGCATCGGCGGCGAGAGCCGCAATCGCACCGCCGTGAAAGTGTGGGACCAGCGCACCTACCGCGACTACGACGGCGAGCGCGAACTGGGCACGCGCAACCTGAAGGTGGCGCTGCGCCGCCTGCGCCGCTTCGCGCGCCAGGGCGCGGCGGATGAACTGGCACTGGACGACACGATCCGCGCCACCGCCAGCAACGCCGGCTGGCTCGACATCCGCATGCGGCCCGAGCGCAAGAACCGGATCAAGGTCGTGATGCTGTTCGACGTCGGCGGCTCGATGGACGACCATATCGAACGCATCGAAGAACTGTTCTCGGCCGCCAGCAGCGAATTCAAGAACATGGAGTTCTACTACTTCCACAACTGCGTCTACGACTACCTGTGGAAGAACAACGCACGCCGCCACAGCGAGCGCTTTGCGACCTGGGACGTGCTGCGTAAATATCCGGCCGATACGCGCGTGCTGTTCGTCGGTGACGCAACCATGAGTCCCTACGAAGTCATGGCGCCCGGTGGCTCGGTCGAATACAACAACGACGAAGCGGGCGCGGTCTGGCTGGCGCGCTTCATGACCGCGTTTCCGAAATGCGCCTGGCTCAATCCCGAGCCCGAGCACCTGTGGCAGTACCGGCAATCGATCGCGCTGATTCGCCAGGTGATGAGCAACCGGATGTTCCCGATCACGCTGGAGGGCCTGGAACGGGCCATGCGCTTGTTAAGCAAGTAGTGTTAGCACGGACACGGACGCGGGCTGCCGGGCGCACTAGAATCGCGCAACGATAAGAAGAAGGAGACCGCATGCCTGACCTGTTGTCCGTATTGACGAGCCTTGCCTGGCCCCTGGCGATTGCGCTGGCGTGGCTGGCCGGTGAATTTGGCCAGCGCTGGACCGGCCTGCCCCGCATCAGCTTCTACGGCCTCGTCGGCTTCGCGCTGGGCAGCTCGCAGATCGGCGTGCTGCCCGCGGCCGATCTGGGCCCGGTCGCGCTGCTGGCCAATATCGCCTTCGGCCTGGTCCTGTTCGAACTGGGCAACCGCATCAATCTGCGCTGGCTCGTCAACAATCCGTGGATCGGCGTGGCCGGCCTGGTCGAGTCCAGCCTGACCTTCGTGCTCGTCTACCTCGTCGCCATCGCGTTTGGCGCGGCCCAGATTACGGCGCTGCTGATGGCGGCGCTCTCCATGGCCACCTCGCCCGCCACCGTCGTGCGGGTCATCAACGAGCAGAAAAGCTCGGGCCAGATGACCGAGCGCGTGCTGCACCTGTCGGCCCAGAACTGCGTGCTGGCCGTGTTCGCATTCAATGCCATCATCGGCGTCTGGCTGTTCCACACGCAGGACGCCGTCAGCGAGGCACTGTGGCAAAGCCTGGTCATGCTCGCTGCGTCGATCGTGGCCGGCGCCGTGTTCGGCTTACTGGTGCCGGCGCTGCTGCGCGCGATCGGCAATGCGCAGCAGGACACCACCGTCGCATTCGCCCTGGCCGTGATCCTGCTCGTGTCGATGTGCGACGTCGGCGGCCTGTCGCCGGTCGTCGCAGCGCTGGCCTTCGGCCTGACCGTGCGCTCGCGCCGCGTGACCTTTACCCAGACCCAGCGCAATTTCGGCGCGCTGGGCGAAGTGCTGACCGTGCTGCTGTTCGTCTACGCCGCTTCGACCCTCGACTGGCGCCTGGTGGCGGCCGGCGGCGTGATGGCGGTGGTCGTGGTGCTGGTGCGGCTGCTGGCCAAGACCGCCGGCGTGGCCGCGTTCTCGCACCTGTCGGGCGTCACCTGGCGCAAGGGCGCCCTCACGGGCCTGGGCCTGGCGCCGCTGGCCGTGTTCGTGATCCTGATGCTCGAACATGCGCGCTATGCCGGCCTGAAAGTGGTCGACGACCTGCACGCGATGGCCGCGGTGGCGATGCTGCTCGAAGTGTTTGGCCCGATCATCATCCAGCGCGCCCTGATCTGGGCGCACGAAGCACCGGAGTCCCATCATGCCGCTTGACGCGTTTACCCCGTCCACGCCGCTCACCTTCGGGGTCGAGCTCGAACTGCAACTGGTGAACCTGTCGGACTTCAACCTGACCGCCGCCAGCCCCGACCTGATGCATCTGCTGGAGCGCAAGCCGTTCCCGGGCAACGTCACGCCCGAGATCACCGAGAGCATGATCGAGATTAATTCGAGCGTGCACACATCGTATGGCCCGTTGCTGGCCGAGCTGACCGAGATCCGCGACACGCTGGTCGCGGCCAGCGACACGCTCAATATCGGCATCGCCGGCGGCGGCACGCACCCGTTCCAGCACTGGTCCGACCAGCGCATTTCGGCCAAGCCGCGCTACGAATACCTGTCGCAGCTGTACGGCTACCTGGCCAAGCAGTTCACGGTATTCGGCCAGCACGTGCACATCGGCTGCGCCAACGGCGACGATGCGATGTACCTGCTGCACGCGCTGAACCGCTACCTGCCGCACTTCATTGCGCTGTCGGCGTCGTCGCCGTTCGTGCAGGGTCACGACAGCCTGTTCGAATCGGCACGCTTGAATTCCGTGTTCGCGTTTCCGATGAGCGGCCGTGCGCCCTTCACGCTCAGCTGGCAGGAGTTCACCGACGTGTACTTCGCCAAGATGGAACGCACGAACATCATCAAGAGCATGAAGGATTTTTACTGGGACCTGCGACCCAAGCCCGAATTCGGCACGATCGAACTGCGCGTGTGCGACACGCCGTTGACGGTGGAGCGGGCCGCCGCGCTGGCCGCCTACCTGCAGGCGCTGTGCCACCATCTGCTCGAGCGCAAGGACGAGGCGCCTGCTGAAGACGACTACCTCGTCTACAACTACAACCGCTTCCAGGCCTGCCGCTTTGGCCTGGATGGCAGCATCACGCACCCGAAAACCTACGACAGCATCGTGATCCGCGACGATATCCTGGCCACGCTCGAACGGATGCTGCCACACGCCGAAGCGCTGGGCAGCGTCGAGGCGCTGCAGCACTTGGCAGCAGCCGCGCGCGGCGGCAGCGACGCGGCGATCCTGCGTCGGCACGCCGAGCGCGAAGGCTCGGTCGAAGGGATGGTCAATGCGGCGATCGGGCACTTCCGGGGTGACCGCAGCGCCTGATCGGGCAACCGCTTACCCGGCCACCGGCACGCCCTTGCCGACCCAGCCCGTCTTCATGAAGCGCGCCAGCAGCGGCTGTTTGGCAGGCGCCGGCGCCGACAGCCTGGCGTCGACCACGTTGGCCCACTGGTCAGCCAGCTGCTCGCAGGTGGCGCGCAGCACCGGGTCGATCGTCGGCAGGCGCGCCAGCGCGCACAGGTGGCGCTCGATCACGGATGCCAGCTTGACGCACGGCGGCTCGCCATCGCCCTTGGCGCTGTAATGCGACATCAGGTGCAGGAGCGAGGCGACCAGCAGCGTGTCCTGGTTACGCGGCTCGCCCGCTGTGGATGGCGTGGTAGGTGTGGGGGAAATCGTCATGCGAAGCGCTCCATGGACCAGAACAAGACAATGAGATGAGAATGATTCTCATTCATTATTCCCGTGTCACACGGCGAAAGCAAGCGATTTCGTGCTACAGCCGCGTCTCGCGCGCAGCACGCAAGAACTCGTCAAGCACCGGCGTGCAGTCGAGCAGATCGACCCCGCCCGCGCGGTGGAACTCGGGGTGCCACTGCAAGCCCATGACGAAGTTGGCGCGCTGGTAGCGGATCGCCTCAATGATGCCGTCCGGCTCGGACATGGCTTCGATGCGGATATCGCGCCCCAGGTCCTTGACGGCCTGGTGGTGGATCGAGTTGACCACCGCCTGCTGGACGTTGGGGAACATGCGGCCGAGCGACGAGCCCTTGGGGAACACAACCGCGTGGCGATGCGCGTCATACAGGTCGTGCACGTGCGCCAGCGCATCGGGGCGGTCGGTGGCGACGTCCTGGTGCAGCGTGCCGCCAAAGGCGACGTTGATCAGCTGGCAGCCACGGCACACACCCAGCACGGGTTTGCCGGCGTCGACGAATTCGTGCAGCAGTTCGAGCTCGTACACATCGCGTGCGCGGTCGCCGCTCCATTCGGGACGCGTAGGCGTTTCGGAATAGGTTTGCGGGGCGACGTCGGCCCCGCCCTGCAGCACGAGGCCATCCAGATGACGCGCATAGTGGCGCAGTGTGATGTTGCTGGGGTGGAGCAAGCCGTTGGTATTGACCGTCGGGATCATGAACACCAGCACGTCGCGCGACATGACCCACTGGGCAATGGATTCCTCGAGATACTGCAGGTTCTTGCTCAGCAGCCCCTTGGCGCCCGCTTCGGGATGAAAGATACGGGCCGAGACGCCGATGTGCAGCGTGCGCTGCATGATGTCGCGACTGAAGCGTTCACGCAGCGAGCGAAAGCGCGACGTGATGACCCGGCCGGCCAGGGCCACCGGGTTGTCGCCATCGCGCAGGTAGCGCGCCGGCCCGCGTGCGTGCTGGCCGCCGCTGGCGCGCCGGTCGGGCACGCGCACACGCGTCTCGCGACGTTCATCGATATCCGCCTCGGGCGAGGGGTCGTGTGGCTTGCGCTTGATGGGGTCGTCTTCAGTCATGTCATTAATATAACTTCGGCAATGCTGCGCACGATTCAAAGTTGTTACAAAAGGTCGCCATGCGCTCAGACCGGCACGTCGAGCAGCTTCTGGAAGGTCAGCACCAGGTGGCGCCCTGCCACGGGTGTCTCGAGCAGGCCGCGCGCGCCGGCCAGCCGGGCGCGGGCACTGTCGTACTGAAACGATGGCGCGACCATGAAGACGACCGGCGTGCGCCCGGCGCCGGCCTGCGCCTTGATCGATGAGCACAGCGCATACGGCTCGATGCCCGGGGCGGCCGTGTTGATCAGAACCAGCGCCACCGGCGTCTCGTCGCACAGGCGCACGGCGGCGGCCCGGCTGTCGGTCCATTCGACGCCGATCCGGCGCGGCCCGAGCACCTGCGCCACCCGGTTGCGCAGGTTGCACGCCTGATCGACGATCAATACCGGGCCATCGACGGGGCCACGGCGCAGTCGCGTGTAGAATGCGGGCGTTTCAAGATCCGGCCCCAGGCGCGGACGGCGGCGGCGTTCGGCCAGCACGCGGCGCGCACGGGCGCCGTGCTGGGCCAGCGCATGCACGCGCGTGTCGAGCAGTTCGGCCAGCTGCCCATGCAATGCCCGTTGGTCAAGCGGGCGGGCGACGGTTGGCCAACAGGTGTTGCCACTGCCGCCGATGACCAGTGCCGGTTGCAGCGCATCGGGTGGCCGGCACGCCAGTTGCGCCAGCGCAAACGGGCTGTCACCGTTGGCAACCAGCAGATCCGGCTCTTGCAAACTATCGGCATGCAGGCAAGAATACGACGGCCCGGCGTCCGGCGCGTCTTCGAGCAGCGCCGCCAGCCGGGCGGTTTCAACTGGATCAAAGCCGATCGGACGCACGGTGAACAGACAATGGGATCGCTGCATCGGGCCCCACCCTTCTTGCATCGATTATGTATTTACAGCGTAATCTAGCACAAAGGTGCAAGGCGAAAAGCACGACATAAGCGCAAAATACTGTATATTTATACAGCTAAAAAGCATTTCCTTTTCCGCTCGACAAGATAGAATGCCAACGCATTCTACAAATACTCTTCAAGATGGCCTCCAAGAAACCCGCTCCAGACTACAGCGAATCATCCATCCGCGTCCTCAAGGGACTCGAACCTGTGAAACAGCGTCCGGGCATGTACACCCGCACGGAAAATCCGCTCCACATCATCCAGGAAGTGATCGACAACGCCTCCGATGAGGCGCTGGGTGGCTATTGCAAGAACATCAGCGTCACGATGAACCCGGACGGCTCGATCACGGTCGAAGATGACGGCCGCGGCATCCCGGTCGGCATCCACCCCGAAGAAGGTGTGTCCACGGTCGAGATCGTGTTCACGCGCCTGCACGCCGGCGGCAAATTCGACAAGGGCTCGGGCGGCGCGTATGCGTTCTCGGGCGGCCTGCACGGCGTCGGCGTGTCGGTTACCAATGCGCTGTCCAAGCGCCTCGAGATCGAGGTCTGGCGCAAGGACGATCAGGGCAACGGCCAGCACAAGCTGGTGTTCGCTGCCGGCGATGTGATCGAGCCCCTCACCTCCGCGCCGTTCGAGCGCGGCGGCAAGAAGAACGGTACGCGCGTCACGGCCTGGCCGGACGGCAAGTACTTCGATTCGCCGACCATCCCGATGAACGACCTGCAACGCCTGCTGCGCTCGAAAGCCGTGCTGCTGCCGGGCGTGACGGTCACGCTCACGAACGCCAAGGGCGAAGTCCAGACCTGGCGCTACGACGAGGGCCTGCGTGGCTACCTGACCGAAGCGCTGGCGCAAAGCTCCACCGGCGAAACGCTGATCCCGCTGTTCGAAGGTGCGCAGTACGCCGCCGCCGGCGACGACAGTTTTGCCGAGGGCGAAGGCGCGGCCTGGGTCGTGGCCTGGACCGAAGAAGGCGGCGTGGTGCGTGAATCCTACGTCAACCTGATCCCCACCGTCAGCGGCGGCACGCACGAAGCGGGCCTGCGCGACGGCCTGTATGGCGCCGTCAAGAACTTCGTCGAGCTGCATGGCCTGCTGCCGAAAGGCGTCAAGCTGCTCCCCGAGGACGTGTTCGCGCGCGTCTCGTTCGTGCTGTCGGCCAAGGTGCTGGACCCGCAGTTCCAGGGCCAGACGAAAGAGCGCCTGAATTCGCGCGACGCGCTCAAGCTGGTCTCGACCTTCACCAGGCCGCCGCTCGAGCTGTGGCTGAACCAGCACGTCGAATACGGCAAGAAGCTGGCCGAACTCGTGATCCGCCAGGCGCAATCGCGCCTGCGCTCGCTGCAAAAAGTCGAAAAGAAAAAATCGTCGGGCGTGGCCGTGTTGCCGGGCAAACTGACCGATTGCGAATCGAACGACATCACGCGCAACGAGCTGTTCCTGGTCGAGGGTGACTCGGCCGGCGGCTCGGCCAAGATGGGCCGCGACAAGGAATTCCAGGCCATCCTGCCGCTGCGCGGCAAGGTGCTCAACTCGTGGGAAACCGACCGCGACCGCCTGTTTGCCAACAATGAAATCCACGATATCTCGGTGGCGATCGGTGTCGACCCGCACAGCGCGGGCGACTCGCCCGACCTCACCGGCCTGCGCTACGGCAAAATCTGCATCCTGTCCGACGCCGACGTCGACGGCTCGCACATCCAGGTGCTGCTGCTCACTTTGTTCTTCAAACACTTTCCGGCGCTGTTCGCGAACGGGAACATCTGCATCGCGCGCCCGCCGCTGTTCCGCGTCGACGTGCCGGCGCGCGGCAAGAAGCCGATCCAGAAGCTGTATGCGCTGGATTCCGGCGAGCTGCTGGCGATCGAAGACAAGCTGAAAAAAGAAGGCCTGAAGGAAGGCGTGTGGAGCATCTCGCGCTTCAAGGGCCTGGGCGAGATGAACGCCGAGCAGCTGTGGGAAACGACGATGAACCCGGACACGCGCCGCCTGCTGCCCGTGTTTTTGGGCGACTACGACCATGCCGAATCGTCGGCACGCTTCAATATGCTGATGGGCAAAGGCGAAGCCGCCGCGCGCCGCGCCTGGATCGAAGAACACGGAAACGAGACCGAGGCCGATATCTAATACGCCGCACCGGCCATCCGCCCCGCGCGCAACAGAACAGACACCATGACGAACCAACCAAGTCTCTTTGAACAGCAACACGAGCCGTCCGACGTCGAGACGCTCACCCTCTCCACCTTCGCCGAGCGCGCCTACCTCGACTACGCCGTCTCGGTGGTCAAGGGCCGCGCGCTGCCGGACGTGTCGGACGGCCAGAAGCCGGTCCAGCGCCGCATCCTGTACGCGATGAATGAACTGGGCCTGGGCCCGACCGCCAAGCCGCGCAAGTCGGCGGCCGTGGTCGGCGACGTGCTCGGCAAACTGCACCCGCACGGCGACCAGTCGGTGTACGACGCGCTGGTGCGCATGGCGCAGGACTTCTCGCTGCGCTACCCGCTGATCGACGGCCAGGGTAACTTCGGCTCGCGCGACGGCGACGGCGCCGCCGCAATGCGCTACACCGAAGCGCGCCTGACGCCGATTGCCCGCATCCTGATGGATGAAATCGACATGGGCACGGTCGACTCTCAGCCGAACTACGACGGCTCGACGACCGAGCCGCGCACGCTGCCGGCGCGCCTGCCGATGGTGCTGCTCAACGGCGCGTCGGGCATTGCGGTCGGCCTGGCCACCGAGATCCCGTCGCACAATCTGCGCGAAGTGGCTGCCGCCGCCGTCGCCATGATCCGCAATCCGAAGATGTCGCACGCCGAGCTGATGACCATCGTGCCCGGTCCCGACTTCCCGGGCGGCGGTCAGATCATCACCCCGGCGTCCAGCATCGCCGACATGTACGCGGTGGGCCGCGGCTCGATGAAGGTGCGCGCGCGCTGGAAAATCGAAGAACTGGCGCGCGGCCAGTGGCAGGCGATCGTCTACGAACTGCCGCCGGGCTGCTCGTCGCAGCGCGTGCTCGAAGAAATCGAAGAACTCACCAACCCGAAGGTCAAGGCCGGCAAGAAAGCGCTGCTGCCCGAGCAGCTCGCGCTGAAGAACACGGTGCTGGGCGCGCTCGATACGGTGCGCGACGAATCGGGCCGCGAAGCCGCAGTGCGCCTGGTGTTCGAGCCAAAGTCGAAGAACCAGGACCAGAACGAATTCATGCTGATGCTGCTCGCGCACACGTCGCTCGAGTCGTCCAGCCCGATCAATATGGTGATGATCGGCGGCGACGGCCGCCCGCGTCAAAAAGGCCTGGGCACGATCATCCAGGAGTGGATTGATTACCGCTTCACGACCATCCGCCGCCGCACCGACTTCAAGCTGGCCAAGGTCAACGACCGCATCCACATTCTGGAAGGCCGCGAGACCGTCCTGCTGAACATCGACAAGGTCATCGCCATCATCCGCAACTCGGATGAACCGAAGGCCGCGCTGATCGAGGAATTCCGCCTGAGCGAACGCCAGGCCGAAGACATCCTCGAGATCCGCCTGCGTCAGCTGGCGCGCCTGGAAGCGATCAAGATCCAGCAAGAGCTGGCGGATCTGCGCAGCGAGAAGGAAAAGCTGCAGGACATCCTCGAGAACCCGTCGTCGATGAAGCGCCTGATCATCCGCGAAATCGAAGCCGACGCCAAGCAGTTCGGCGACGAGCGCCGCACCGTGATCGAAGAAGCGCAGCGCGCGGTGGCCGAGCAAAAGGTCGTCGATGAACCGGTGACCGTGATCGTGTCCGAAAAAGGCTGGGTACGTGCCCGCACCGGCATCGGCCACGACCCGGCGCAGTTCGCGTTCAAGGCTGGCGACTCGCTGTACAAGGCGTTCGAATGCCGCACGGTCGACCATCTGCTGGGCATTGGCGACAACGGCAAGGTGTATTCGGTGCCGGTGGCGGCGCTGCCTGGTTCGCGCGGCGACGGCGTGCCGATCACGACGCTGGTGGATCTGTCGGGCGGCATCCGCATCCTGCATTATTTCGCTGGTAATCCCGAGACGCGCCTGCTGCTGTCGACGTCGGACGCCTTTGGCTTCATCACCAAGGCGGGCGACATGGTCAGCCGTCTGAAAGGCGGCAAGTCATTCATTACGCTGAACGACGGCGCAACGCCACTGCCGCCACGGATCGTGACCGACAGCTGCGGCGCGATCGCGTGCCTGTCCGAAAAGGGCCGTGTGCTGGTGTTCGGCATCGACGAGATGAAGGTGCTGACCAATGGCGGCCGCGGCGTGACGCTGATGGAACTCGAGCCGAAAGAAACCATGCTGGCAGCGCAGCCGATCAACCAGAAAGGCCTGAACGTGATCGGCACCTGGGCCGGCGACAAGGCGCGCACCGTGGAACTGTTCGCATCGGGCCTGGAACCGCACTTCGGCAAGCGCTCGCGCAAGGGCAAGGCTTTGTCGGCGCGCATGAAGGCGCATGATCTGGGGATGCGGGCAGCCGAAACGGATGCCGTGAAAACGTAACGCGACCACAAAGCCGCTCAGTAACACAGCTGGCACAGCTGGGGTCAGGTCTGACATTCGGACACGACCTCAGCTAAGCCATTTCCCTAGCCGGGGTCAGGTCTGACATTCGGACACGACCTCAGCTAAGCCATTCTCAATGGCGTTTTTCCCAGTATTAGCATCGCGCGGTGCCAGCCAGTTTTGACTAACCGACTGTCGAGATCGTGTCCGAATGTCAGACCTGACCCTCGCTTTTGCTCGTGATATCTGGACGAAAAAAATGCCGGCTGAGCCGGCATTTTTCATTGGAGCTACTTGCTTAGTGCTTGGCAGCAGCCTTGTGCACGTCAGCCTGGGCTTCAGCGCGGACCTGTTCGGTCTTGGCAGCAGCGGTTGCCTTGTCGGCAGCAGCGTCGACCTGTGCTTTCAGCACTTTCTCGTCAGCCTTGATCATTTTCTTCTCGGCCTTCAGGTTCGCATCAGCGACTTTGCCTTCGGCCTTGGCCATTGCCTTGGCGCGGTCTTCAGGATCGGCCTTGGCGACGTTGGCAGCAGCGTCGGTGTGGGTCTTGACCAGCTTGGCGTGTGCGTCGCCCTTGGTTTCGGTAGCCTTGGCCACGGTCTTGTTCAGCTTCTGGTCAGCCTTGACTGCGGCCTTGATTTCTTTTTGTTCTGCCTTGATGACGTCTTTCTCGGCGCTGGCTTCAGCCTTCACGATGCGGTTGTCCGCAGCGGTGGTGGTTGGTGCGGTGGTCTGGGCGTGAGCAGCGGTAACCATCAGGCCGGCGATAAGGGTTGCGATCAGTTTGTTCATGATAAGTTTCCTTTTGGTGGTCGCTGTACAGAGCGGGTTGCCCGTGCAGTCGTTGTTGTTGTTCAGTGATTCCAGAATACGGCGTCAAGACAGTCTGGTCTGTTAGCCACCACACGCAGAAATTGTCAGAGTTGTAAGCAAAGATTACTGACGAACAGAGCCCGCATACAAGTCAATGATGTCCGTGACCCCATCGCGGCACACCAGGCAGAACGCATCGCTGCGGTCGAACATCAGGCACTGCATCGCGGGGCGGTAGTAACCACTGGCCTCGTAGTTGGCGCCTTCAAAAGCGCCGACCGCGTGGCGGTGCGGCTGCCGGTCGAACAGCGCGTTGGTCTGCTTGAGGTCTTCATGAAACAAGGCGCTCATTTCGGACTCCGGCCGGTTGGCCTCGCGCAGCGCGGCGCGCTTCTTTTGATAAGCGCGCGACGCGGCTTCGTACTCGGCCTTCGGCCATGGCGTCGGCAACGGCGTACCGGCCGTCACATGACGCTGCCATTTGAGCCTGGCCGGGTCACGCAGCGCCGTGACGTTCGGTTCCCACGGCTCCATCCGTCCGCTCGCTGCGGCGTAGGCCACGGGCGATGTGTAGTACTCGTCGGCCAGGCCCGCGAAGTGGTGCCCGAATTCGTGCACGAACAGGTAGTCGGCCCAGTCGTTGCTGGCTGCCGCCGTGCTGAACTGACCGAAGATTCCGCCACCGCCGTAGGTTTCGTTGTTGACCAGGATTTCGATGAATTCATACGGCGCATGCTGGGCGATGTCGCGCAGCGCGCGGTTGTCGAGCGTGAGCACATAACGCTCGCTGCCGAAGATGTCGTAGCGCGTGCCCAGCGCCGAGGGATGATGTACGCCGGTCGATGGCCGGCTGATGCCTGATTGCCCGGTCGGCACGGCCATCGCCCAGACATTGAAGTCCTTCGCGCGCTCCTTGAACGGCGAGACCGAAAACAGATGCGCCGACAGGCGCCGCGCATCCTGCTCGAACTTGGTCATCTCTGCCTGCGTGTAGCCATCGCCCAGGATCAGCAGGTCGACCTTGTCGGGCGACGGACCGCTGACCCGGATCGGGATCGGCTTGGCCACTGGCGGCGGCTGACGCTTGACCACGTCGGGCGCGTTCGGATCGACGTCGATGCTCCAGGCGACCGAGAACTGATTGCGCTCGTCGCGCTTCAGGATGCGCACGCGCACCGGCTGCGCGAACTGCGGAAAGCGCACCGACTCGCTGAAGCTGCGGCTGATGCGTCCTGCTTCCTCGGTCGTGCGCCACTCGCCAAACACGGTGGAGAAACCGCGCGAGTACAGCACGTCGCCCGTTTTCGGATCGACGACTTCGACGCGGTTCTGGCCGCGGTTGGTGTCGTCCAGATTGCGCGCGGCGCTGCCCGGCCAGGGCAACGGCTCGATGACGACGCGGTCGATCGCGTAGCTGTCCGCCAGCGCATTGCCGCTGTGTGCGTAGTCCAGGCGGACCGTGGCCGGCTGCACGGCGTGGGCAAGTGAAGCGAATGCGCCAAGCAGCAGCGCAGCAAAGGAGTGAAACAGGCGCATTGCGAATCCCCGACAAGTAGATCGCGCTATTCTAAGCCGGTGGTCTGCAGGTGCGTCAGCGATATTGATACAGCGGCCGTTGCACGACAATCGGCCGGATATCGAGCCGCACGTTGTAGACCGAATAGGCTTCGCTGTACGCTGACTGGTAGCCGACCGTCTCGTTCACGCGACCGAGCTTGAACTCGAAGCCGAGGTCGGGCCGGTCGGCATTCGGGCTGTCGAGCGACAGGCCGATTGCATCCGGCTGGTCGCTGTCGACCAGCTTGGACATCAGGTCGACCACCGTGCCGTTGCCGAGGATATCGGCCGAGAACAGCGGCCCGCGCCAGTACGGCTTGTTCGCATCGAGCTTGCCGCGCACTTTCTCTGGCGCCGGCGTGAACACCTTGCTGTCCAGGTTGAAGCGGTCGCCGTTATCGAGATAGCTCAGGCGGCCGTTACTGAGGTTGAAGGTGCCGTCGCGCGTGGCGGCGTTGCTCAGGTCAACCAGCAGCGCGCCGCGATAGCCAAGCACTTCGACGTCGCGCTTTGGGCCCACGACCATCGCCGTGTTTTCGTCGATGCCCAGGCCGATGTTGTAGCCCTTGGCCAGCATCGCCGGCAGCATGCGCGCAAAGCGCCCGCGCACCAGGAGGTGCTGGTCGATGAAGACGTCGTCGCCGATGAAGCCCAGGCCGCGCGTGATCTGGCGGCCATCAGCCACGCCATGCTGCAGCGTGCCCAGCACCGAGCGTGGATGGCCGAACATCGTGGCGCTCATGATGGCGGCGCCGGCGCTCGAACCGGCGATGACGCCGCCGCGCCGGTACATGTCCCACAGCGCATCGAGCAGTTGCGTGTTGCTGCCATCGGGCCGGCGCAGCGCGTTCGTGATGCGCGCCTGGTCGCCGCCCGAGAAGTAGGCACCGCCGGCCGAACGCACCGCCTCGACCAGCGCCGGATCTTCGGCGGCGGCGCGCACATCGGAACCATCAAGGCGTTCGGCCACGGGGACGAAGAAGGCCTTAGCACCGTGCTGGTCCAGCCGTTCGATCAGATAGTTGCCAGCGCGTTCGGGGCTGGCCGAGGCCGAGGCGAACACTGCGATGCGGGCGTTCTTGCCGCCGGCAAGCTGCACGATGCGCGTCCAAACGGCGTCATTGTCATCGCGCAGTGCGCCGCCGATGATGACGAGCGAGCCCTTGGGCTGCGGTGATGATGGCATGGACGGCGACTCGGCCGCGTGGCTAGAGACGCTGGCGGCGACAGCCAGCGCGAGCGTGGCATGGACAACAACACGGACGACAGATTGGAACATGCGGCTTCCCCCGATAAGTCATCAGCGTAAGCCTGATTCCAGTTTCACGTCGCCATGTTGAGTGCGCTCAGGATAAGTAGATGTTGGGAAAGTAACGCTCCATCAATGTCTCTGGACGCAACGGTGGGGTGAACCCGAAGCGTTCGTACAGGCCGTGGCAATCCGACGTGGCCAGCGTAAAGCGGCGCAATTGCTGCAGGCTGGGATGTCGCATCACCACACCGATCAATTGCTTGCCATAACCACAGCCACGCGATTCCGGCACGACGAACACATCCACCAGATTGGCGAAGGTGGAAAAATCGGTGATCACGCGCGCAAAGGCGATCTGGCGACCATCAAGGTAGCCGCCAAAGCACAGCGAGTTTTCAATGGCGCGCTCGACGACGGGCCGAGAAATGCCCACGGCCCAGGTGGACTGCTCGCTGAGGAAGCGGTAGATCATGGGAATGTCGAGACGGGTCTGGTCGGTGCTGACCTCGAAGCTGGAATCGTTCGTCATCATGGCCTGGACAAGGTGACAAAAAGTCATTCTAGCGCCGATTGGTACCAACGCAAGCGGCGATGTGGCATGCCGCACCGGATTTCGCCAGCCCCCGCACGGAAGTCTGTCCGCGAGCCTGCCTGCGAGCCCGGGCAGCCATGCCGCATGGCACACGGGCAGCGCAGTTTATAATCGAAGGATCCCCAACCGGAATCCCACCATGACCGAACAATTCTCCAAAAAAGCCGAAGCGTGGTCTGCCCGCTTCTCCGAACCTGTGTCGGATCTCGTCAAGCGCTATACCGCATCGGTCTTCTTCGACAAACGCCTGGCCCCGCACGACATCGAGGGCTCGCTCGCGCACGCCGAGATGCTGGCCGCACAAGGCATCATCAGCGAACACGACCGTGCTGAAATCGAACGCGGCATGACGCAGATCCGGGCCGAGATCGACGCCGGCACCTTCGAGTGGCTGCTCGACCTCGAAGACGTGCACCTGAACATCGAAAAGCGCCTGACCGAACTGGTGGGCGACGCCGGCAAACGCCTGCACACGGGCCGCTCGCGCAACGACCAGGTCGCAACCGACATTCGCCTGTACGTGCGCGCCGCGATCGACGATATCGTCGCGCTGCTCGCCAGCCTGCGCGGCGCCCTGACCGACCTCGCCGAACGCCACGCCGACACGATCATGCCGGGCTTCACGCACCTGCAGGTGGCCCAACCGATCACCTTTGGCCACCACATGCTGGCCTACGTCGAAATGTTCGGCCGCGATGCCGAGCGCATGCTCGACGCGCGGCGCCGCGTGAACCGCCTGCCGCTGGGCGCCGCCGCACTGGCCGGCACCACCTTCCCGATCGACCGCCTGCGCGTGGCCAAAACGCTCGGCTTTGACGACGTGTGCCACAACTCCCTCGATGCAGTGTCAGACCGCGACTTCGCCATCGAGTTCACGGCCGCTGCATCGATCTTGATGATGCACATCTCGCGCATGTCCGAAGAACTGGTCATGTGGATCAGCCCGCGCATCGGCTTCATCGACATCGCCGACCGCTTCTGCACCGGCTCGTCGATCATGCCGCAAAAGAAGAATCCGGACGTGCCGGAACTCGCCCGTGGCAAGACCGGCCGCGTGTATGGCCACCTGATTGGGCTCCTGACCCTGATGAAGGGCCAGCCGCTGGCCTACAACAAGGACAACCAGGAAGACAAGGAACCGCTGTTCGACACGATCGACACCGTGATGGACACGCTGCGCATCTTCACCGACATGGCCTCGGGCATCACGGTCAAGGCCGAGAACATGCGTTCGGCAGCGCTGCAGGGCTATGCCACGGCCACCGACCTGGCCGACTACCTGGTCAAGCGCGGCCTGCCGTTCCGCGATGCCCATGAAGCGGTGGCGCATGCCGTGCGCGCCTGCGACGTGGCCGGTTGCGACCTGTCCGAGATGTCGCTCGAGACGCTGCAGACGTTCTCTCCGCTGATCGAAGAGGACGTATTCGCGGTGCTCACGCTCGAAGGTTCGGTGGCCGCGCGCGACCACGTGGGCGGCACCGCGCCGAACCAGGTCCGCATCGCCATCGAGCGCGTGCGCAAGCAGCTGGCCGAGTAATCTCGCACCCCGAAGCGGGCCGGCGCTGCTGCAGCGCCGGCCCGCTTTTCCATGCCCCTTTTAGATTGATGACGCCATGACCGCACTGCCTGCACGCGACTACGCCGCCTTCCTGTTCGACATGGACGGCACCATCCTGACATCCATCATCGCCGCCGAGCGCGTTTGGGCCGACTGGGCCCGCAGCCACGGGCTGGACGTCGACGTATTCCTGCCAACGATCCACGGCAAGCGCAGCGTCGACACCGTGCGCGGCCTGGGCCTGCCCGATATCGACGCGGAAGCAGAAGCGCACCGCATCACGCTGGCCGAGATCGAGGACGTCGACGGCATCGAAGCGATTGCCGGCGTGGCTGCTTTCCTGGCCACGCTGCCAGCGGAGCGCTGGGCGATCGTGACGTCGGCGCCGCGCGCGCTGGCCCAGGCACGCATCGCCGCAGCCGGCCTGCCGCTGCCGCCGGTGCTGGTCGCAGCCGAAGACGTCAAGCACGGCAAGCCGGCGCCGGATCCATTTTTGCTCGGCGCCGAGAAGCTGGGCATGCGCCCGGAAGAATGCCTCGTGTTCGAAGACACGCTGGCCGGCCTGCAATCGGCTGCTGCCGCCGGCATGGACAGCGTGATGGTTACCGCCACGCACAAGCATCCGGTCGAAACCGACGTGACCGGCGTGCCGGATTACGATGATTTGCGGGCGATTCGTACGGGTGAAGGCTTGCTGCAGCTGCAGCGCACGCGCTCGTAATTTTTTCAAGCCGTTCGACGCATG
This sequence comes from Massilia aurea, assembly GCF_024753205.1. Taxonomy (GTDB): domain Bacteria; phylum Pseudomonadota; class Gammaproteobacteria; order Burkholderiales; family Burkholderiaceae_D; genus Telluria; species Telluria aurea. Next base: position 805,100 of record NZ_JANUGZ010000002.1, read on the forward strand.
TTGAACGCGTGGACGGGGAAACCCGTCCACCCTACGATCCTATGCTTGAACACGTAGGGTGGACGGCTGCGCCGTCCACGCGTTCAAACCGTTCATCACTGATCGATCAATGCCGCGCCGATTCGTCCACTGCGCGCTTCTGCACCAAGGTCAAAATGTCATAACTGGCCACCAGCTCATCGCGCTGGTTGGTCACCTGCACATCCCACGCCACCACGCCCTGCCCCCGTCCCTGCTCGTCCGTCCGGTTGCGATCGACCTTGCGCTTGCAGGTCAGGCGCGCGCGGATCGTGTCGCCGATCGCTACTGGCGCCACGAAGCGCAGGTTGTCCAGACCATAGTTGGCCAGCACCGGTCCCGGCGCGGGCGAGACAAACAGGCCCGCGGCCGCTGACAGCACGAAGTAACCGTGCGCGATGCGCTGCCCGAACTGCGTGTCCTTGGCCGCGATGGCGTCGAAGTGCATGTAGAAGTAGTCGCCCGAAACACCGCCGAAGTTGACGATGTCCGCTTCGCTCACCGTGCGCCGGTGCGTCAGCAACGAGTGCCCGACTTCCAGGTCCTCGAAATGCCGGCGGAACGGATGCAGGTCGCTTTCCTTGACCGCGCCGCCGCGCACGTATTCGCCCGTAACGGCGCCGAGCATCGTGGGCGAGCCCTGCACCGCCGCGCGCTGCAGGAAATGCTTGACGGCCCGGATGCCGCCCAGTTCTTCACCGCCACCGGCGCGCCCCGGCCCGCCGTGCTTGAGTTGCGGCAGCGGTGAGCCATGGCCGGTGCTGTCCACGGCCGCCTCGCGGTCGAGGATCAGCACGCGGCCATGTGACGCCGCCACGATCGGCACCGCGTACGCGGCCAGCGCCGGGTCCTTGGTGGCGAACGTGGTGACCAGGCTGCCCTTGCCGCGCGCCGCCAGTTCGAGGGCTTCATCGATGTCGGTGTAGGTCATCAAGGTGCTGACCGGGCCGAAGGCTTCCACGTCGTGCACGGCGTCGTTGACCATCGCATTGCGGCACAGCAGCAGCGTGGGCGAGAAGAAGGCGCCGCTGGCGACGTTCTCGCCCACCGGCTTGAACCCGTCGCCTGCACCGAACAGCACCTCGTTGCCTTGCGCGAGCAGTTCAACCCGCGCGCTCACGTCGCGGTGCTGGTCCATCGACGCCAGTGCGCCCATGCGCACGCCCTCGACTTTCGGGTCGCCCACCGTGATCTTCGCCAGCCGCTCGCGCAGCCGCTCGCCGACCGTGTCGACCAGCGCTTCCGGCACGATCACGCGCCGGATCGCCGTGCACTTCTGGCCCGCCTTGCCGGTCATCTCGCGCGCGACTTCCTTGATGAACAGGTCGAACTCGGGATCGGAAGGCAGCACGTCGGGCGCCAGTACCGCGCAATTGAGCGAGTCGGCTTCGGCGGTGAACGGCACCGATGCGCGGATCAGGTTCCCGTTCGCGCGCAGCATGGCGGCCGTGTCGGCCGAGCCGGTGAACGTGACGGCATCAAAACCACCGAGGCGATCGAGCAGGTCGCCCGTGCTGCCGATCACGAGCTGCAGCGCGCCATCGGGCAGCAGGTTCGAGTCCACCATCATCTTGACCACCGCGTGGGTCAGGTAGCTGGTGGCAGTGGCTGGCTTGGCGATGCACGGCATCGCAGCCAGGAAACTCGGCGCAAATTTCTCCAGCAAGCCCCAGATCGGGAAGTTGAAGGCATTGATGTGCACCGCCACGCCGCCGCGCGGCACCAGGATGTGGGTGCCGGCAAAGCCGCCCCGCTTGCCCAGCGCGATGGCCGGGCCCTCGTGCAGCACGTTCGACGACGGCAGCTCGCGCGAGCCCATGCTGGCGTAGGCGAACAGCGTGCCGATGCCGCCTTCGACGTCGACCCAGCTGTCCTGGCGCGTCGCGCCGGTCAGGTGCGAGATGGCATACAGTTCTTCCTTGCGCTCCATCAGGTACAGCGCGAGCGCCTTCAGCACGGCGGCGCGCTCCTGGAACGTCTGGCGCATCAGCGCCTTGACGCCCGTCTTGCGCGCAAAGGTGAGTGCTTCGTCGAAGTCGATCTTCTCGGCGTGCGTGTGATAGATCAGGGTGCTGTCGAGCGCGCTGTGCAGCGGCGTGTGCGATGCGGCGCCGTGCCAGCGGCCGGCGATCAGGCTTTGCAGTGTCGGGATGTGGCCCATGTAATCTCCAGTAGGTTCAGGACTTCGGCGTGTGCAGCGCGCTCGTGTCGAATGCAATGCGGCCCCGGTCCGGCGCCACGGCGGTGTCGGCATCGACTTCGCGCATCGTCTGCAGCGAGCGCACGGCCAGCTCGTGGTACTGGCGCGTGCCGAAACTCTTCCACGCGACGTCGTCATCGCTCAAGGCGCGCACCACCTTGGCCGGCGTGCCCATGACCATCGAGCGCGGCGGGATCACCATCCCGGCTTTCACGAAACTCATCGCGGCGACGATCGATTCCGCGCCGACAACCGCCTTGTCCATCACCACCGCGTTCATGCCGACCATCGCATTGCGCCCCACGCGGCAGCCGTGCAGCACGGCGCCGTGGCCGATGTGGCCATCGACTTCGACCACGGTGTCTTCCAGCGGAAAGCCGTGCATCACGCATGAATCCTGCAGATTGGCGCCTTCTTCCAGAATCAGGCGCCCGAAGTCGCCGCGCAGGCTTGCGCACGGGCCGATATAGCAGCGCGGGCCGACGATCACGTCGCCGATCAGCACGGCGGAAGGATGCACATAGGCGCTCGGATGCACGACGGGCCGCACACCATCGATTTCATAGACTTTGACCATCGTGCTAGACCCGCTCGACGATCAGGGCGATGCCCTGGCCGACGCCGATGCACATCGTGCACAGGGCGTAGCGCCCGCCGGTGCGGTGCAGCTGGTTCACAGCGGTCATGACGAGGCGTGCGCCGGACGCGCCCAGCGGATGGCCCAGCGCGATCGCGCCGCCGTTCGGGTTCACGTGCGCCGCATCGTCCGGCACGCCCAGGTCGCGCAGCACGGCCAGGCCCTGCGCGGCAAAGGCCTCGTTCAATTCGATCACGTCCATCTGGTCCAGCCTCAAGCCCGTCTGCGCCAGCAGCTTCCTGACGGCCGGCGCCGGGCCGAAGCCCATGATGCGCGGCGCCAGGCCGCTTGTCGCCATGCCGATCACGCGGGCGCGCGGGGTCAAGCCGTGGCGCGCGGCGGCCTCGCCAGAGGCCAGCAGCAGCGCGCAGGCGCCGTCGTTCAGGCTCGAGGCATTGCCGGCAGTGACCGAGCCGTCCGGGCTTACCACGCCCTTCAACTTCGCCAGCGCCTCGAGGCTGGAATCGGCGCGCGGCTGTTCGTCGGTATCGACGATGCGCGTTTCCTTCTTGCCCTGGAGCGTGACCGGCACGATCTCGTCCTTGAAGACGCCAGCGGCGTGCGCCTGCGCCCAGCGCTGCTGGCTGCGCAGCGCGAACGCATCCTGGTCGGCGCGGCTCACATTGAATTCGCGCGCGACGTTTTCGGCCGTTTCGGGCATCGAGTCGATGCCGTACTGCGCCTTCATGCGCGGATTGACGAAGCGCCAGCCGAGCGTCGTGTCCTCGATTTTTGCGGCGCGCGAAAACGCGCTGTCGGCCTTGCCCATGACGAACGGCGCGCGTGTCATGCTCTCGACACCGCCCGCGATCACCAGGTGCGCTTCGCCGGCCTTGATCGCGCGCGCAGCGGTGCCAATGGCGTCCATGCCCGAGCCGCACAGGCGGTTGATCGTGTTGGCCGGCACGTCCTGCGGCAGCCCGGCCAGCAGCGCGGCCATGCGGCCGACGTTGCGGTTGTCTTCGCCCGCCTGGTTGGCGCAGCCGTAGAACAGGTCGTCGACCTGGGTCCAGTCCACACCGGGGTTACGGGCCATCAGCGCGGCGATGGGCAGCGCGGCCAGGTCGTCGGCGCGCACGGTCGAGAGCAACCCGCCGTAGCGGCCGAAGGGTGTGCGGATGGCGTCGCAGATGAAAGCGTCAAGCATGCTGGTTTCCTTGTTCATTGTTTGGGACGGCCGTCGACCACACGCCGGGCCTTGCCGGTCAGCGTGCGCTCGATGCCTTGCGGCGGCAACAGGCGCACGTGCGTGGTCACGCCGACATAGGTCTTGATGCAGTGCTGCAGTTCACGCGCCTGCGCCTCGACGGCATCAGGCGCGAGCAGCGTATCGCGCAGTTCGCACAGCACCTCGAGCGTGTCGAGGTGGCCGTCGCGCGCCACGACCAGCTGGTAGTGCGGCGCCAGCGCCGGCATGCGCAGCACCAGTTCCTCGATCTGGCTGGGGAACACGTTCACGCCGCGGATGATCAGCATGTCGTCCGAGCGCCCCGTGATGCGGCCCATGCGGCGCATCGCCCGCGAGGTCGGGGGCAGCAGGCGTGTCAGGTCACGCGTGCGGTAGCGGATGATCGGCAGCGCTTCCTTGGTCAGCGAGGTGAATACCAGCTCGCCCTCCTCGCCATCGGGCAGCACCTCACCCGTGTCGGGGTCGATGATCTCGGGGTAGAAATGGTCTTCCCAGATCACGGGACCGTCCTTGCTCTCGATGCATTCGCTGGCCACGCCCGGGCCCATCACTTCTGACAAGCCGTAGATGTCCACTGCATCGATGCCGGCGCGCGTCTCGATCTCGCGCCGCATCGCGTCGGTCCACGGCTCGGCGCCGAAGATACCGACCTGCAGCGACGACGCTGCCGGGTCGAGCCCCTGGCGCGTGAACTCCTCGACGATGTTGAGCATGTACGACGGCGTGACCATGATGATCGACGGTTTGAAGTCGCAGATCAGCTGCACCTGCTTCTCGGTCTGCCCGCCCGACATCGGCACGACCGTGCAACCGAGGCGCTCGGCGCCGTAGTGCGCACCCAGGCCGCCGGTGAACAGGCCGTAGCCGTAGGCGATGTGCACCAGGTCGCCCCGGCGCCCGCCGGCGGCGCGGATCGAACGCGCGACGATGTTGGCCCAGGTGTCGATATCGTTCTGCGTGTAGCCGACCACGGTGGGCTTGCCGGTGGTGCCGGACGACGCATGCACGCGCACCACCTGCTCGCGCGGCACGGCGAACATGCCGAACGGGTAGTTGTCGCGCAGGGCCTTCTTTTCGGTGAACGGAAATTTCGCCAGGTCGGCCAGCGTCTTGAGATCGGCCGGGTGCACGCCGGCGGCGTCGAACGCAGCCCGGTAATGCGGCACGTTGTCATATGCGTGCTGCAGCGTCCATTGCAGGCGTTGCAGTTGCAGCGCCTGCAATTCGTCGCGGCTGGCGCGCTCGATCGGTTCCAGGTCGCCCGCTGCGGGAAGGTGTTGGACCATCTGTCGACTCCTTGTGGTTCAGGCGTCCACGGGCGCCACGGTGCCGCTGATGCGATGCGATTTGCCGCGAAACAGCGCGATGGTGCGCCCGTCCGCGGTCTTCACCGTGACGTCGTAGACGCCGGTTTTGCCCTGCAGCGCCTGCTCGGTGGCTTCGGCCACCAGCACGTCGCCCGCGCGGCCAGGGGCGAGATAATCGATCGTGCAGCCGGCGCCCACGGTGCTGAGATTGTGCGAGTTGCAGGCGAAAGCAAAGGCGCTGTCGGCCAGCATGAAGATGTAGCCGCCGTGGCAGGTCGAGTGCCCGTTGAGCATGTCGGCGCGCACGGTCATCGTCATGCGCGCATAGCCGGGCCGGATGTCATCCAGCACCATGCCCAGCGCCTGGCTGGCCGGGTCGCGTTCGAACATCGTGCGCCCGGCCAGCTCGGCCAGCGCCTGCGCCTGCGCCTTCTGATCCTGACCATCAAACATGAAAGCGCGCCCCCTGCGGATCGGCAGCCAGCTTGCGGCGCAGCAGCGGCGAGACGCGGTAGCGGTCTTCGCCATACGAGGCGGCCAGGTTCGACAGCACGGTCACGACCTGCCCCATACCGATCGCATCGAGCCAGGCCAGCGGCCCGCGCGGATAATTCACGCCCTTCTGCATCGCGATGTCCACGGCGCGCGCGCTGCACACGCCCTGGTGAACGGCGTCGGCCGCTTCGTTGGCCAGCATTGCCACCGTGCGCATCACGGCCAGGCCCGGGACGTCGTCCAGGCGCGTGACGACGAAACCGGCGGCCTGGAACAGGCCGACCGCCGCGCGCCAAGCGTCATCGCTGCACCCGTCAGCGCGTGCGAGCGCGATGCGGGGCGCCGTGGCCGCATCGAACAGCAGGTCGAACACGATCGTGTCACGCCCGTTATCCGCCTGCGCGCGCTCGGTGGCGCTGCGCCCGTCAGTGAGATGGATCGCTGCGCCGCCGCAGTACAGGCCCGGCGCCGCTTCGATCTCGGTCAGCTCGATGCCGGAAGCCTTCAACCGCGCAACGAGCGCATCGACGCCGCCGGGCGCGCCCGCGTACTTGATCGCCGCCGGCCGATCGCAGGCAGCTTCGGACTGCACGACCGGCGTTTCCGCCCCGTCGCCGTAGCGATAGAACCCGTGCCCCGTCTTGCGGCCCAGATAACCCGCGTTGACCAGCTCCTGCTGCAGCACCGAAGGCGTGAAGCGCGGGTCGCCAAAGTACGCCGCAAACACCGACTGCGTGACCGAGAAATTGACGTCATGCCCGATCAGGTCCATCAGCTCGAAGGGCCCCATGCGGAAACCGCCGCACTCGCGCATGACGGCATCGAGCATGGCAACGTCGCCCGCCTGTTCGAGCAGCAGACGCAGGGCTTCGCCATAGAACGGGCGCGCCACGCGGTTGACGATGAAGCCGGGCGTCGATTTCGCATGCACGGGACTTTTGCCCCATTTTTCGGCGGTCGCATACACGACCTGCGCGACCTCGCGCGCGGTCGCCAGGCCGCTCACCACTTCCACCAGTGCCATCAGCGGCGCCGGATTGAAGAAGTGCATGCCGACCAGGCGTTCGGGATGCGCCAGCTGCGCACCGATCGCCGTGACCGAGATCGATGACGTGTTGGTCGCCAGGATGCAGTCGCTGGCGACGACGTCTTCGAGTGCAGCAAACAGCGCGCGCTTGACTTGCAGGTCTTCGACGATGGCCTCGATGACGAGCACCGCACCGGATGCTTCGTGCAAGGCATCGATGCGGCGCAGGCGCTCGCGCGCGAGATCGGATTCGACCGCGCCCATGCGGCCCTTCGCGACCAGGCGCGCATAGGTGGCGCTGATCTGCGCGATGGCATTGTCGGCGGCGCCGGTGCGGGTATCGAACAGCAGGACCTGATGGCCGGCCGTGGCCGCGACCTGGGCAATGCCCGCGCCCATTGCGCCGCTGCCGATGACGGCAACCGTCGAATGCGGTGGCAGTGACTGCATCCTCACCCCCCCTTGAACTGCGGCGCGCGCTTGGCCAGGAACGCGGCGACGCCTTCGCGGTAGTCGTGGCTGTTACCGAGTTCGCGCATCATGTCGGCTTCGAGCTGCAGCTGCTGCTCGAGCGTATTGGCATAGCTGGCCTGGAAGGCGCGCTTGGTGAATGCCAGGCCCTTGGTCGGCGCCGCGGCAAAGTGTTTTGCCATGGCCAGCGTTTCGTCTATCAGCGTCTCGTCCGGCACGCAGCGCCAGATCAGGCCCCAGGCTTCGGCTTTTTCGGCACTGAGTTTTTCGCCCAGCATGGCCAGGCCCATCGCGCGCGCGGGGCCGATCAGGCGCGGCAAATGCCAGGTGCCGCCGGTGTCCGGAATCAGGCCCAGTTTGCTGAAGGCTTCGATGAAGCTGGCCGATTTCGCGGCCAGCACGATGTCGCAGGCCAGCGCCAGGTTGGCGCCGGCACCGGCGGCCACCCCATTGACGGCGCAGATGACGGGCATCGGCAGGTTCTTCAGCGTGAGCACGAGCGGCGCGTAGAACTCTTCGACCGAGGCGCCCAGGTCAACACTCGGGGCGCCCGGGTCGACGGCGCGGTCGGCGAGATCCTGGCCGGCGCAAAAACCGCGGCCGGCCCCGGTCAGCACCAGCACGCGCACGGACTGGTCGGCCTGCACGCGGGCGAGCGCGTCGCGTACTTCGAGGTGCATGGCGCGGGTAAAGCTGTTGAGGCGATCGGGGCGGTTCAGGGTCAGGATGGCGACGCCGCCTTCTGCCTTGAACAGGATGCTGTCGTAGTTCATCGTGGTCTCCGTTTTTGTTCTGGTTGCGCGGTTATTCGGCGATATCGAAATCCACCACCACCTTGTCGGTCACCGGGAAACTCTGGCAGCTGAGCACGAACCCGCGCGCGACTTCATAGTCTTCCAGCGCGTAGTTCACGTCCATCTCCACTTCGCCATCGAGCACCTTGCAGCGGCAGGTCGAGCACACGCCGCCCTTGCACGAATAGCGCATGTCGATGCCCGCGCGCAGGCCCGCATCCAGCAGCGATTCGGTGTCCCGGTCCATCGTGAAGCTGGCGGCGCTGCCGTCCATGATCACGGTCACTTCGGTGTGCTGGCGCGCGCTGGCAGCAACCGCGCGCGGCGTGCGCTCGCGGGTCGGCGCGCTCGCGGCAAACAGCTCGATGCGGATCTGCTCCTTGGCCAGCCCGGCCGCCTGCAGCGCGCGCGAGACGCCATGCATCATGTCTTCGGGCCCACAGATGAAGGCGACATCGATCGCCTTGATATCGATCCACTGGCGCAGGAATTGCGTGCACTTGTCTTCGGTGATGCGCCCGTTAAAGAGTTCAATGTCCTGCTGCTCGCGGCTCATCACGTAGACCAGGCGCAGGCGGTCCATGTACAGGTCCTTGAGGTCGGTGAGTTCGTCGCGAAACAGCACGCTCGACGAAGCACGGTTGCCGTACACGATCGTGAAGCGGCTGCCCGGTTCGGCCAGCAGCGTGGTCTTGACGATCGACAGGATCGGCGTGATCCCGCTGCCGGCGGCAAACGCCAGGTAGTGGCGAGCGCTGGCGGCGTCCAGCGGCACATTGAAATTGCCGCTTGGGGGCATGACGTCGAGCTGCGCGCCCGGCTGCAGGCTGTCGTTGGCCCAGCTCGAGAACTGGCCGCCGGGCGTGCGCTTGATCGCCACGCGCAGCTGGTCGTCCTGCACTGCCGAACAGATCGAGTACGAGCGGCGTACCTCGTCGCCATCGATCGTGGTGCGCAGCGTCAGGTACTGGCCCTGGCGGAAGGCGAAGGTCTCTTTCAATGCCGGCGGCACGTCGAACGTCACGCACACGGCGTCGCGCGTTTCGTGTTTCACCTTGCTGACGGTGAGAGGATGGAATTGGCTCATGCTGGGCTTTAATGACACTTGAAGTAATCGAACGGCTCGCGGCAATCGAGGCACTTGTAGAGCGCCTTGCACGGGGTCGAGCCGAATTCGCTGGTCAGCTGGGTGTGGGCCGAACCGCAGTGCGGGCAACTCACTGCCGGTGCAGCGCGGCGGCGGATGCCGGCGTGCAGGCCGCTGATGTCGATCGCCTGCTGCACGGGCGGCGCGATGCCGTAGCCGGTGAGCGCGGCCTTGCCGGCAGCGCTCATCCAGTCGGTGGTCCAGGCGGGTGCCAGGCGCGTCGCGATGCGCACGCGCTCGAGGCCATGCGCGCGCAGTGCGTCGCCCACGCTGTCGGCGATCACGGTCATGGCCGGACAGCCCGAATACGTGGGCGTAATCGTGACCACCCACGTGTCGTCGTCCAGCGCCACGTCGCGCACGATGCCCAGGTCGACGATCGAGATGACGGGGATTTCCGGATCGGCGACTTCGCCCAGCCAGGCCCAGACCTGCTCGACCGAAACGGCCAGCGCAGTCATCACCAGGCCGCGCCCGGATAGGCGCGCTGCAGGAACTGCATCTCGGCCAGGATGAAGCCGAGGCGCTCGCTGTGCCGGCCCTGCTTGCCGCCGCGCTGCATCCAGGCGTCCGGCGATGGCATGGTCAACGTCGCTTCGGCGAATATCTCGGCCAGGTGGCTCAGGTAGGCTTCACGCAGCGGCCCGACGGCCGGCGCGACACCCTGCGCCACCATCGCCTCATCGACTGCGTCGTACAGGAACATCTCGCCGCTGTACATCCACAGGTCGTCGAGCGCGGTCTGCATCATCGCGTGGCTGGTGGCCGTGCCGTCGCCCAGGCGCACCACCAGGTCGCCGCTGCGGCGCAGGTGGTAGGTGACTTCCTTGAGCGACTTGGCCGCGATCTCGACGATGCGTGGGTCGCTCGAGCGGGTCAGGCCATCCATCAAAAAGTAGTGCCACGCATCGAACAGGAACTGGCGCATGACGACGTCGGCATAACTGCCATTGGGCTGCTCGAGCAGGATGCAGTTGCGGTACTCGCCGCTGTCGCGCAGGAAGGCCAGGCGATCTTCGTCGCGGCCCTGGCCTTCGAGTTCGGCGGCGTACGAGAGCCACATGCGGGTCTGGCCCAGCAGGTCGAGGGCCACGTTCGACAGCGCCATGTCTTCTTCGAGTGCCGGGCCCTTGCCGCACAACTGGCACAGTTGCTGCGACAGGATCAGGGCGTTGTCGCCCTGGCGCAGCAGGTAGTCGATTTTTGCATCCATGGGATTGGTCTCCGGCGCGCTCACAGGTTCTTGACTTCTTCCGGCATCGGGAAGAACGTCGGATGCCGATACACCTTGCTGTTGGCCGGCTCGAACAGCGATGCTTTGTCGTGCGGGCTGCTGGCGACGATGTCGGCGGCGCGCACGACCCAGATCGAGACGCCTTCGTTGCGGCGCGTGTAGACGTCGCGCGCGTTGTTGACGGCCATCCCGGCGTCAGGGGCGTGCAGGCTGCCGACATGCTTGTGGGCGAGGCCGTGCTGGCTGCGGATGAAGACTTCCCACAGGGGCCATTCTTTGCTCATTATTGTCTCCGTATTGCCATCGCATCGTGTGAGTGTGCGAATGTGCGGTGGAATCAGGCGGCCACTTTTTTTGCGGCCTGCTTGTCGGCGTGCGCCACCAGCGCGTCGCGGAACCATTCGCCATCGTCCCAGGCTTTGACGCGCGTGCGCAGGCGCTCGCGGTTGCACGGGCCGTTGCCCTTCAAAACGTCGTAGAACTCGCTCCAGTCGATCGCGCCGAAGTCGTACGAGCCGCGTTCGGCATTCCATTTGAGGTCGGGATCCGGCACCGTCAGGCCCAGGTACTCGGCCTGCGGCACGGTCTGGTCGACCATGCGCTGGCGCAGTTCGTCGTTGGAGAACAGCTTGATGCGCCAGGCGCTCGACTGCGCGCTGTTGACCGACTCGGCATCGGACGGCCCGAACATCATCAGCGACGGCCACCACCAGCGATTGAGCGCATCCTGCGCCATCGCCTTCTGCTCGGGCGTGCCCTTCGCCAGCGCCATCATGATGTCGTAGCCCTGGCGCGCATGGAACGATTCTTCCTTGCAGACGCGAACCATGGCGCGCGCATACGGCCCATACGAGCAGCGGCACAGCGGGATCTGGTTGATGATCGCCGAGCCGTCGACCAGCCAGCCGATCGCGCCCATGTCGGCCCAGCTCAGGGTCGGGTAATTGAAGATGCTCGAATATTTGGCTTTGCCGGCATGCAGGGCCGCCAGCAGCTCGTCGCGCGAGACGCCAAGGGTCTCGGCGGCGCTGTAGAGGTACAGGCCGTGGCCGGCCTCGTCCTGGATCTTGGCCAGCAGCACCGACTTGCGCTGCAGGGTCGGGGCGCGCGTGACCCAGTTGCCTTCCGGGAGCTGGCCAACGATCTCGGAATGAGCATGCTGCGAGATCTGCCGGATCAGCGTCTTGCGGTATGCTTCCGGCATCCAGTCCTTCGGTTCGATCTTGATCCCGGCGTCGATGCGCGCCTGGAATGCCTGCTCGTCAGCGCTCATGTCCTGTTCTGTGCGGACTTTATTGAGGCCTGTCTCCACCATTTGTGCGTACATGGATCTCTCCCGTTGCAAAATCTGTGCGAATCATAATACGATACAAAAAATCGGAAGTACACAATAATTTTGAATCATATCGAGCCCGATCGTGAATGACATGACCAGCACCCAGTGGATCGCCCACAGCCTGGCCACCGATCCGCCACGCCACAAGTCGCTGGTGGTGACGATCTGCGGCGACGCGATCGCGCCCCACGGCGGCGCCTTCTGGCTCGGCAGCATGATCGAGCTGCTCGCGCCCTTTGGCGTGAACGACCGGCTGGTGCGCACCAGCGTGTTCCGGCTGGTGCAGGAAGGCTGGCTGACGGCCAGCCGCGAAGGCAGGCGCAGCCGCTATGCGCTGGCGCCGACGGCGCTGCCGCGCTTTGAGCGCGCCAACCGCCGCATCTACGCCGCGCCCGGACAGGACTGGGATGGCCGCTGGACGTTCGTGCTGGCCACCAACGGCAGCATCGACAGCGACCTGCGCGCGCTGGTGCGCAAGGAACTCGAATGGGAAGGCTTTGCGATGCTGGCCAGCGGCGTGATGGCGCATCCGGCGCCCGACCGCGACCTGCTGCGCGACATCCTCGCACGCACGGGCGCCGAAGGCCGCGTGTTCGTGTGCCAGGCCGATGAGGTGCCGGACGCCGGTTCGCGCCCGCTACCCGAACTGGTGGGCGACTGCTGGAACCTCGATGCGGTGGTGCTCGGGTACCGCGGCTTCATCGAGACGTTTGCCCCGCTGCCGGCCTTGCTGGCGCGCGGCGACGTCAGCCCGGCGCACGCGTTCGCGATCCGCACCCTGCTGATCCACGCCTACCGCCGCGTGCAGCTGCACGACCCGATGCTGCCCCTGCCCCTGCTGCCCGACCCGTGGCCGGGCGCCGACGCGTATGCGCTGGCACGCACCATTTATCAACTGAGCCACGAACGCGCAGAGGAGCACGTGCTGGCCATGCTGCGCGTCGAGGATGCGGCCACGCCCGAAGCAGATGCGGCGTTTCGCGGCCGCTTCGGCGGGCTGGCGCCACGGTAGCGCGGCGAAAGCGGTATCATTTCTTCTTCGACGTCTTCCCAACACAGGACAACACCATGTCTATCAAGATCAGCAGCCAATTCGACGCTGGCGCCATCGAGGTCGTGAACGCCACGAGCGCGAACGCCATCGACCTGAACATCCGCAAGGATTCGCACGCCGACATCATCCAGTGGTTCTACTTCCGCCTGCAGGGCGCGCAAGGGCAAGCCTGCACCATCCGCCTGCTCAATGCCGGCAAGGCCGCCTATCCGGCCGGCTGGGAAAACTACCAGGCGATGGCGAGCTACGACCGCGTGAACTGGTTCCGCGTGCCGACGTCGTTCGACGGCAGCGTGCTGGCCATCGAGCACACGCCCGGCATGGACAGCGTGTATTACGCCTACTTCGAGCCGTATTCGTTCGAACGCCACCTGGAACTGCTCGACCGCGCCCAGATGGCCGAAAACGTGCGCATGCTCGACCTGGGTTCGACCGTCGACGGCCGCGATCTGAACATGCTGGTGATCGGCGAGCCGGCCGAAGGCAAGAAGAAGGTCTGGGTCATCGCGCGCCAGCACCCGGGCGAGACGATGGCCGAATGGTTCGTCGAAGGCATGCTCGACGCGCTGCTCGATCCGGCCAACCCGTTCGGCCGCCAGCTGCTCAAAGAGTCGGTGTTCTACGTGGTGCCGAACATGAACCCGGACGGCTCGGTGCGCGGTAACCTGCGCACGAATGCCGCCGGCGCCAACCTGAACCGCGAGTGGCTCAATCCGAGCATGGAGCGCAGCCCGGAAGTCTTCCTGGTGCGCCAGAAGATGCACGAGACGGGCGTGGACGTGTGCCTCGACGTGCACGGCGACGAAGGCTTGCCATACGTGTTCGTGGCCGGCAGCGAGTCGCTGCCGAACTTCACCGCCGAGCAAGGCGCGGCGCAGGCCAGCTTCATCGCCGACTTCAAGGTCGCCAGCCCGGACTTCCAGGACGTGCACGGCTACGGCAAGACGCCGTACACCGACCAGACCCTGACCATGGGCTCGCCGCACATCACGCACACCTTCGGCGCGCTGTCGCTGACGCTCGAGCTGCCGTTCAAGGACAACGCGAACGACCCAGATCCGCTGGTCGGCTGGGACGGCGCACGCAGCGCACGCCTGGGCGCAGCCGTGCTGCAGCCGGTGCTCAAGGCAATCCGCGCGCGTAAGTAACAGCTCGCCGCGCAATGCAAAGCGCCGTCAGATCGACGGCGCTTTTTTTATGGCGGCTGCACGGAGCACATCAACCGTACGGCTTACAGGCCCGCAGCTGAACAGCTGGGGTCAGGTCTGACATTCAGACACAACCTCAGCCTTAGCTACTTCCAATGGTATTTTGACCAGTATCAGCGCGGCACGGTGCGAGCTAGTTCTGACTGCCCGACTGTTGAGATCGTGTCCGAATGTCAGACCTGACCCCAGCTTTTCGGAACGAGGCCGCGCAATGGAAAGCGCCGTCGGATCGACGGCGCTTTTTTTTATGGCGGCTGCGTCGAGCGCATCAACCGCGCGGCTTACAGATCGACGCCCAGATGCGCCTTTACCCAGGCGTTGGCGTCGCTGCTGCTGTCGAAATGCAGGGTGGCGATCGCGGTTTTATCCGGCGCCAGGAAAGTGGCATACACCTTGCGGCTGTCCCCGCTCGAGCTGAGCAGATCGGATTGTGGGGCGAGCTCGACGGTGGCTACCAGGTCGAGGTTCAGCAGCACCGTCTTGGGGCTGCTTTCCTTGTCGATGCGAACGAAACGGGTCATGCGTTTTCCTTAGTTGCCGGCAATGACCATGTTCTCGATCAGGATCGAGCCCGTGGTCTTGTTGCCGCGAACCAGCGTGTCGGTGCCGACGGCAACGATCTGCTGGAACATATCGCGCATATTGCCGGCGATCGTGATTTCTTCGACCGGATACTGGATCACGCCCTGCTCGACCCAGTAACCGGATGCACCGCGCGAATAGTCGCCGGTGACGTAGTTGACGCCCTGCCCCATCAGTTCGGTAACCAGGAGGCCCGTGCCGAGTTTGCGCAGCATGCCCTCGAAGTCGTCGGTGCGGCGGGTGGCCGTCGAGACGATCTCGAGGTTGTGCGCGCCGCCGGCGTTGCCGGTCGTTGGCATGCCCATCTTGCGCGCCGTATACGACGACAAGAAATAGCCTTGCAGCACGCCATCGCTGATCACCTTGCGGCGCACGGTCTTGACGCCTTCGTCATCGAACGGGGCCGAGCCGACGCCGCCGATCAGGTGCGGGTCTTCGACCACCTGGATATGCGATGGGAACACCTGCTTGCCCAGCATGTCCAGCAGGAATGTGGACTTGCGGTACAGTGCGCCACCGGAGACGGCTTGCACGAACGCACCCAGCAGACCCGAAGCCAGCGGCGCTTCGAACAGCACCGGGCAGGTGCGGGTGTTGAGCTTGCGGGCATTCAGGCGCGCCAGCGCGCGCTCGGCGGCGTAGCGGCCGACTTTTTCAGGTGCGGCCAGTTGCTTGGGATCGCGCGACGAGGTGTACCAGTCGTCGCGCTGCATCCCGTTGCCCTTGCCGGCAATCGGTGCGACCGAGATTGTGTGGCGCGAGAACGGGTAGCCGCCAAGGAAGCCGCGCGAATTGGCGGCGACGAAGTGCGACTGCTGCACGTAGACGCTGGCGCCTTCGCTGTTGGTGATGCGCTTGTCGACGGCGAACGCGGCGGCTTCGCAGCGCTGGCCCAGCTCGACCGCTTGTTCAGTGGAGATCGGCCACGGGTAGAACAGGCGCAGGTCGCGCGGCGCGGTTTCGATCAGGTCGGCGTCGGGCAGGCCGGCGCAGTCGTCCTCGGCCGTGAAGCGCGCGATGTTGGACGCGGCTTCGACCGTGGCCTTGAGCGAATCGGCGGAAAAATCGGACGTGCTCGCGTTGCCGCGGCGCTGGCCAAAATACACGGTGATGCCCAGGCCCTTGTCCTTGTTTTGCTCGATCGTCTCGATATTGCCTTTACGCACAGAAACCGACAGCCCGCTCCCTTCACTGATTTCGACCGCTGCATCGGACGCACCCTGCTCGCGCGCAAGCGCCAGCATGTCGCGCGCCAGCTGTTTCAGCTGATCCTGGGTGTGGGTAAAAGGGGTGTCATTCATGTGTGTTTTTCGTGGCCGTCCCTAAAACAGTTATCATAGCAGCCGTTTACTGTTTTCACTGATCGGCCCAGCGCCAATCAAATCATCCAAATCATGCCTAATCCAAATCGCGGCTCGGTGGGCTTCCAGTCCAACGAGTTCGAACCAGAGTACGACCGTCCTTCCAAATCTGAGCTCAAGCGCCAGTCGAACGAGTTGCAGAAGCTCGGCGAGCAGCTCGTCGAAGCGGCGCGCGACCGCGTCAAGCGCGTCGAGATGCCGGAGGACGTGCGCGATGCCATCCTCACGTGCCAGAGCATCACCAACCACGAAGGCCGGCGCCGCGCGCTGCAATTCGTGGGCAAGAAAATGCGCACGCTGAACGAAGAAGAAGTCGCCGTCATCCAGCGCACGATCGACAGCTGGAAAGGCGCGTCGAAGGCTGAGACAGCATCGCTGCACGCGCTCGAACGCCGCCGCGACAAGCTGCTGTCGGACGACACGGCGCTGACCGTGCTGCTCGAAGAAAACCCCGAGCTCGACGTCCAGCACCTGCGCACCCTGATTCGCAACGCGCGCAAGGAAGTGGCCGAGTCCAAACCGCCGAAAGCCTTCCGCGAAATCTTCCAGATCCTCAAGGACCTGCAAAAGAAGAAGAAAGCCGATGCGGCTGCCGCTGCCGACGACGAAGAAGCGAACGATGACGAGTCCGACGACGAGTAACGCTGTGGCTGACGATGTGCTGGTGATCGGTCTGGTTTCCGTTTCCGACCGCGCCAGCGGCGGGGTCTACGAAGACAAGGGCATCCCGGCGCTGAACGACTGGCTGGCCAGCGCGCTCACGACGCCGTACCGGATCGAGACGCGCCTGATCCCGGACGAGCGCGCGGCCATCGAAGCCACGCTGATCGAGCTGGTCGACACGGCGCGCTGCCACCTGGTGCTCACCACCGGCGGCACCGGCCCGTCGCGGCGCGACGTCACGCCCGAGGCCACACTGGCGGTTGCCACCAAAGAGATGCCGGGCTTCGGCGAGCAGATGCGCCAGATCAGTCTGCGCTTCGTGCCGACCGCGATCCTGTCGCGTCAAACAGCCGTGATCCGTGAAACCGCAGACCATGCGGCCCTGATCATGAACCTGCCGGGCCAGCCCAAGTCGATCAAGGAAACGCTTGAAGGCCTCAAGGACGATGCCGGCGCCACGATCGTCGGCGGCATCTTCGCGGCCGTGCCCTACTGCATCGACCTGATTGGCGGCCCGTACATGGAAACCAATCCGGCGGTCAGCCAGACCTTCCGCCCCAAATCGGCATTGCGAAAGACACCATGACCCAGCTGCTGGACAATATCGAAATCGAGACCGCCCCGAATCCGACCATCGCCGTCGTCTGGCTGCACGGCCTGGGCGCCGACGGCAACGACTTCGTGCCGCTCGTGCGCGAACTGGACCTGACCGGCCTGCCGGGCATCCGCTTCGTGTTCCCGCATGCGAACACGATGCCGGTGACGATCAACGGCGGCTACGTGATGCGCTCGTGGTACGACATCGTCGCCACCGACCTGACGCGGCGCGAAGACGAAGGCGGCCTGCGCGCATCGCAGTTGCAAGTCGAGGCGCTGATCGCCCGCGAAAAAGCGCGCGGCATCCCTGCCTCGCGCATCATCCTGGCCGGCTTCTCGCAGGGTTGCGCGATGACGCTGCAAACCGGTTTGCGCCATCCCGAGAAACTGGCGGGCATGCTGTGCCTGTCGGGCTACCTGCCGCTGTCCAGCGTCGCCGGCGCCGAGCGCAGCGAAGCGAGCCTGGGCACGCCGATCTTCATGGCGCACGGCGTGCAGGATCCCGTGGTGCCGTTTGCCCGCGCCGAAGAGTCGCGCAAGGTCGTCGAGGCGCTTGGCTACCAGGTCGAGTGGCACGCGTATCCGATGCAGCACACGCTGTGTCTCGAAGAGGTGCAGGACATCTCGGCCTGGATTCGCAAGGTCGTGGCTTGATTTGACGTGACTGGTGTGCGGGGCTGACTTGGATTCCCGCCTTCGCGGGAATGACGTGCATTGGTAGCCGACTACGGTCATTCATCTTGGCCACGTGCCTGAAAAAACGTCGTTCCCGCGAAGGCGGGAACCCAAGTTTCGAAGCGCACCACCAACGCCACATCAGCCCACGATCGCCGCCTCCACCGCATCAGCAAGCCGCGACACGATCTCCGACAACTCCCCCGGCGTCACGATGAACGGCGGCGCCAGCAACACATGGTCACCCAGCTGACCATCGATCGTCCCGCCCATCGGATACACCAGCAAACCGCGCGCCATCGCCTCGGCCTTGATCGCCGCATGCAGCTTCACCTCCGGCGCGAACGGTGCCTTCGTCTCGCGGTCCCGCACGAATTCCAGCGCCAGGAACAGCCCGCGCCCGCGGATATCGCCCACGTGTTCATGCGCGCCAAACGCATCGCCCAGCATCTGCCGCAGCAGCGCGCCGCGCCGCTGCACTTGCGCCAGCAGGTCGTCACGCTCGATCACCTGCTGCACCGCCAGTGCCGCCGCTGCCGCCACCGGGTGGCCGATATACGTGTGCCCGTGCTGGAACATGCCGCTGCGCTGGCGTAGCGTGTCGACGATCGCCTCGTGCGCGAGCACCGCGCCGATCGGCTGGTAGCCGGCGCCCAGGCCCTTGGCCACGGCCACGATGTCCGGCGCCACGCCCTCCTGCCCGATCGCGTACATGCTGCCGGTGCGGCCCATGCCGCACATGACTTCATCGGCGATGAACAGGATGCGGTGCCGGTCGCAGATATCGCGAACGCCCTGGAAGTAGCCGGGCGTGGGTGGGATCGCGCCGCCGGTGGCGCCCACCACCGGCTCGGCGACAAAAGCGATGATGGTGTCTGGCCCGGCCTTGATGACAGCCGTTTCAAGTTCGTCGAGCAGGCCGGCCGTGTAGTCGTCGAGCGACATGCCCTCGTTGCAGCCCCGGTAGGCGTAACAGGGCGCGACCCGCAGCGCCTCCTTCAGCAGCGGGGCAAAGGCGCGCTTGCGCCACTCGTTGCCGCCCACGCCCAGCGCGCCCAGCGTGTTGCCGTGGTAGCTCTGGCGGCGCGCGATGAATTGCGTGCGCTGCGGCTCGCCCGCTTCGACCCAGTACTGGCGCGCCAGCTTGAGCGCGGTCTCCATCGCTTCCGAACCGCCCGAGACGAAATACACGCCGCCCATGTCCTGCGGCCCGCCGGCGATCAGGCGATCGGCCAGTTGCTCAGCGACTTCGGTGGTGAAGAACGCGGTGTGGGCGTAGGCGCAGCGGTCGATCTGGCGGTGCATGGCCGCAATCACGTCCGGGTGGCCATGGCCCAGCGACGACACGGCTGCGCCGCTGCTGGCGTCGAGGTAAGTCTTGCCGCTGCTGTCGCGCAGCACAATGCCCGCGCCGCCAACCGCCGTGGGCGGCATCTGGCGCAGGTTGCGGTGGATGATGTTGCTCATGGACGGCTCCCTCGGCGGTGGCTGCAACGCTTGACGATAAGCGTGCTCCGAGGCACTTCTTTTGATTTTTAGCGCGGGCCGTGCGAATATTTTCCGGCCTTCAATTTCGATACAACAGGCGGGTATGCTCGATGAATGAACGTCTCGGCCCCATCCCCGATCACGCGCTGAGCGCTGCCCAGCGCGCCGCCGCGCAGGAGATCATCGACGGCCCGCGCGGCGCCGTCTACGGCCCGTTCGTGCCGCTGCTGCGCAGTCCCGAACTGATGCTGCATGCGCAGCGCATGGGCGAGTACCTGCGCTACCGCAGCGCGCTCGGCGTGCGCTTGTCGGAGCTGGCGATCCTGGTCACGGCGCGCCAGTGGGACCAGGCCGTCGAATGGACAATCCACGCGCCGATCGCAGCGCAGGCGGGGATTCCGGCATCGGTGATTGCAGCGATTGCAGCACGCGAGCGGCCTGCCGACATGCTGGTCGACGAGGCGGTGGTGCACGACTTCTGCATCGAGCTGCACGAGACAAAAGCGGTGTCAGACCGCGTGTATGCGGATGCGCTGGCGCTGTTCGGTGAACAGGGGGCGGTCGATCTGATGGGGATCTGCGGCTACTACACGTTGCTGGCGATGGTGATGAATACGGCGCGCACCGCCGTACCGGATACCGGCGAGCCGCGTGGCGGCCCGCCTTGATATCCCTTACTTCGGATACGCCACGACGTCGGCCTGCTGCTCGCCAAGACCGGCGATCCCCAGGCGCAGCTGGTCGCCCTTCTTGAGGAAGCGCTGCGGCTTGCGGCCCATGCCCACGCCCGGTGGCGTGCCGGTGGTGATGATGTCACCCGGTTCGAGCGTCATGAAGCGTGACACGTAGCTGACGAGCTGCGCGACGCTGAAGATCATGCTGGCCGTGTTCCCGGTCTGCATGCGCTTGCCGTTCAGTTCCAGGTACAGATCGAGGTCCTGCACGTCCAGGATGTCGTCGCGCGTGACGAGGAACGGACCAACCGGGCCGAAGGTATCGCAGCCTTTGCCCTTGTCCCACTGCGAGCCCATCTCGAACTGGAAGGCGCGCTCGGTCACATCGTTGACCACGCAATAGCCGGCGACGAACTTGAGCGCCTCTTCTTCGCTCACGTACTGGGCGCGCGTGCCGATGATCACCCCGAGCTCGACTTCCCAGTCGGTTTTCTTCGAGCCTTTCGGCAGCTGGATCGGATCGTCCGGGCCGTTCAGGGCGCTGATCGCCTTGGTGAAGAAGATCGGTTCGGCCGGCACCTCGGCGCCCGTTTCGCGCACGTGGTCCAGGTAGTTCATGCCCACGCCGATGAATTTGCCGATGCCCTTGACCGGCACGCCCAGGCGCGGATTGCCGCGCACGAGCGGCAGGGTTTTCTGGTCGAGTTTGGCGAGTTTGCGCAGCGCCTTGTCGGACAGCTGCGATGGATCGATGTCGTCGATGATCCCGGACAGGTCGCGCAGGCGCCCCTCTTCATCGAACAGGCCCGGCTTTTCCTTGCCCGGGCGGCCATAGCGGACCAGTCTCATGATGTCATTCCTGTAGAAAAACGCGAATGATACCAATGAATGGGATCAATGAATGCGCTAGTGGCTCAGCAGGTAGGCGCTGATGTCGACCGCATCGCGCTCGCTCACGCCCATATTCGGCATCGCATTGCCGGGATCGATCGCCTGCGGATCGCGGATCCAGCGCACCAGATTGGCCTGGGTGTTGGGCAGCTTGCCCGCGATGTAGCGCTGCTGCGCGAGCTCGTCGAGCGGCCGGCCCACGCGCACGTCGGAGCCTGGCACGCCCGGCACCACGTGGCAGGAATGGCAGGCGTATTGCGCGGCGGCGATCTTGCCGCGCACCGGGTCGCCCACGATGCCGGGGGCAAGTTTCGGGCCGCAGCCGGCCAGCAGCGCGGACACGCCAAGGAGGATGGTAATCGTGGATTTCATGGCTGGCCTTCCTGACCCTGCTGTGCGCGGCCCGTTGCTGTCTGCTCGACATGCGGCGGAACCGCACCGCCCGCTGTCATGCGTTTGAAGTCCTGGCTCGTCATGCCCGGCATGGCGCCCACGAACGCCACCACTGCCCACATGTCCGGCTCGCTCAGGTGATATTCCCAGGCCGGCATGCCGCTCATCTTGATGCCGTTGCGGGTGATCCAATACAGCTCGCGCGTCTTCCAGTTGACATCGGCATCGACCAGCGGGCCCGGGGCCGGCTGCATGCTCATGCCGATCGTGCTGGGCGCGACGCCCGGCCCGCCGTGGCACTGCACGCAGTTGGCCTGGTAGACGAGCGCGCCGCGCTGCAGGCGTTCGGGCGTGTTCAGGTTGGGTGGCACCACGATGTCGCGCGCATGGTTCTGCACCGAATACTGCATGCCCTCGCCAAGCACCCGATAGACGATCGCGTAGTGCTGCGTAATCGCGCTCAGGTCATAAAAGCCGCCGCGCAGCACGATCAGGCCACCGACGGCGCCGATCGTGGCGGCGCCCAGCAGGGTCAGCACCATGGTCTTGACAATAAGTCGTGCGCGATTCGATAGCATAGCCTAGGGCGTCCAGTTGAAAGAATGACATCTACTTTCCTTGTATTATAAAAGCCATCGCTTTTTCACGAAAAATCAACCGTGCGCAACCCATCTCGTCAATATCAAGGCCTGTCTTCTGTGCTGAGGGCATCCCTCCCTACGCGCCTGACGACGGGCGCCCTGCTCTGCGCCGCAGTCCTGGCGAGCGGCTGCGCGAAAGAAGAACCCGCCTCGCGCGTCTCCGGCGGCGATCCCGAACGTGGCCGCCTGCTGGTGCAGCAATACCAGTGCGCCGCCTGCCACTTCATCCCTGAAGTACAGGGTCCGAACGGCGATGCCGGTCCGTCGCTCGAGAGCATGGGCCGCCTGAGCTATATCGCCGGCAGCATCCCGAACCAGCCCGAGAACATGATCCGCTTCCTCCAGAATCCCCCTGCCGTGAAACCCGGCACCCTGATGCCGGCGCTCGGCATCACCGACGACGAGGCGCGCCACATGGCCGCCTTCATGTATTCGCTCAAATAATATGACTCCCTTGAGCGACATCCAGTCCGTCATGCATCCGGCCGGCGCCGACGCGGCCATCATCTACCAGTTTACGTGGGTCCTGTTCGTCGGCGGCACGGTGATCTTCGCCATCGTCATGGGCCTGCTCGCGCTGGCCATGCGGCGCCAGGCGCGCCCGATCACACCCGGCGTCTGGATCCTGGGCGCCGGCATTGCGTTCCCGGTCATCGTGCTCACCGCGCTGCTCAGCTGGAGCACCTGGCGCACCGGGCAACTGGTGCCGCAAACCTCGCACAAGGCACTGACCATCTCCGTCACCGGCAAGATGTGGTGGTGGGAAGTGCGCTACCGCGACCCGACAAGCAACCGCGAAATCATCAGCGCCAACGAGATCGTCATTCCGGTCGGCGAATCGGTGTATCTGGGCTTGACCGCATCGGACGTGATCCACAGCCTGTGGGTGCCGTCGCTGGCGGGCAAGCGCGACATGATCCCGGGCCGCGTGACGGGCCTGAACCTGCGCGCCGACAAGCCGGGCACCTATCGCGGCCAGTGCGCCGAATACTGCGGCGAGCAGCACGCACGCATGGCGTTCCACGTGATCGCCCTGCCGCGCCCCGAGTTCGACGCCTGGCTCGCGCGTCAGGCCCAGCCGGCCGCGCCGGCCGACACCACGGTGTTGCAGCGCGGCCGCGAGGCATTCCTCGCGCAGCAATGCCAGACCTGCCACACCATCCGCGGCGTCACCGATGTCGCGCCGCAGCTGGATGCCCGGATTGCCGATGCCCCGCGCCTCGGTCCTGACCTCACGCACATCGGCAGCCGCCGGCACATCGCCGCCGGCACGCTGCGCAACCACCGCGGTACGCTGGCCGGCTGGATCGCCGACCCGCAAGCCATCAAAACGGGCGTCTTCATGCCGCCCTCCCCGGACCTGGACGGCGAGACCCTGCGCGCACTGGCCACCTACCTTGAGCACCTGAAATGACGCGCGACGCAACCTTACCCAACTCCGCCCCACGCCCGCCAGAGGAGCTGGAAAAACTGGAGGCCGTGTGGAAGACGCCATCCGGTCTGGGCTTCTTCAAGTCGGTCAACAACACCAATATCGGCCTGCTGTACATCGGCACCGCGATCCTGTTCTTCATCCTGGCCGGCATCCTGGCCCTGATCATGCGGGTGCAGCTGTCGGTGCCGGACAACGACCTGGTCTCGGCCGGCACCTACAACCAGATCTTCACGATGCACGGCACCGTGATGATGTTCCTGTTCGCGATTCCGATCGTCGAGGCGATCGCCGTTTATCTGCTGCCGAATATGCTGGGCGCGCGCGATCTGCCGTTCCCGCGCTTGTCCGCGTATGCGTTCTGGTGCTACGCCTTCGGTGGCCTCGCGTTCTTCTGCACGCTGTTCTGGGGCCTGGCGCCGGACGGCGGCTGGTTCATGTACCCGCCGCTGACGGGCATGAAGTATTCGCCTGGCCTGAACGCCGACTTCTGGCTGCTGGGGATCGGCTTCATCGAGATTTCCGCCATTGCCGGCGCCATCGAGCTGATCGTCGGCATCCTGTTTACCCGCGCGCCGGGCATGACGCTGCGCCGCATGCCGGTGTATGCGTGGGCCATGCTGGTCGTGGGCGTGATGATCGTGATCGCCTTCCCGGCCGTGATTGCCGGCACGGCGCTGCTCGAACTCGAGCGCGCGCTGAACCTGCCGATCTTCGACCCTGAACGCGGCGGCGACCCGATCATCTGGCAGCACCTGTTCTGGTTCTTCGGCCACCCCGAGGTCTACATCATCTTCCTGCCGGCCGCCGGCATGATCTCGACGATGATCCCGACCATCGCCGGCAACCGCCTGGTAGGCCGCCGCGCGATTGTCGTCGCACTCGTTGGCGTGGGCATCTTCAGCTTCGGCCTGTGGGCACACCACATGTTCACGGCGGGCCTGGGCGTCATTGAAATGAGCCTGATCTCGGCGGCCAGTATGGCCGTGGCGATCCCCACCGGGATCCAGGTGTTCGGTTGGATCGCCACGCTCTGGAGCGGCCGCATCAGGATGAATGCGCCGACGCTGTTCATGCTCGGCTTCATGTTCATCTTCGTGCTGGGCGGCCTGACCGGCGTGATGGTGGCCGTGATCCCGTTCGACTGGCAGGTGCACGACACCTACTTCATCGTGGCCCACCTGCACTATGTGCTCATCGGCGGCATGGTGTTCCCGGTGTTTGCCGCGATCTACTACTGGATCCCGCTCATCAACGGCAACACGATGTCCGAGCGCCTGTCGAAGTGGACCTTCTGGCTACTGTTCGGGGGCTTCAACATCAGCTTCTTCCCGATGCACATCACGGGCCTGTTCGGCATGCCGCGCCGCGTCTACACGTATTCGAGCGAGATGGGCTGGGACGCCCTGAACATGATCTCGACCCTGGGTTCGTTCCTGTTCGCGCTCGGCATCCTCTTGATGATCGTCGACGCCACGCGCACGCTGCGCCGCCCGACCAAAGACGTGGGCAATCCGTGGAATGCGGCCACGCTCGAGTGGCTGCCGTCGGAAGACTACGGCAACCGCAGCATCCCGATCGTCACGTCGGACGACCCGCTGTGGGACCAGCCGACGCTGTCGAAGGAAGTCGCCGAAGGCCGCCACTACCTGCCCAACACCGTCACCGGCCGCCGCGAAACCATCTCCACCAGCCCGGTCAGCGCCAGGCCGACCTACCTGATGATCCTGCCGGGCGACAGCTGGCTGACCGTGCTGGGCGCCTTCGGCACCGCCGGCTTCTTCCTGCTGCTGACCGTCAAGGCCAACGTGCTGGCGACCATCTGCGGCGTGATCGCCATCGGCTCGATCATCGCCTGGCTGTGGCAGTCGGACCAGAAGGTACCGATGCGCGAAGCCGACATCGGCGGCGGCGTCACGCTGCCGATCGGCGCGCGCGGCACGGCGTCGCACTCGTGGTGGGGCACGTTCATCATGCTGATCGTGCTGTTCCTGATCTACTGCTCGTTCGCCTACGTCTACATCCACACGTCGATGCGGCTGCAGATCTGCCCACCGCCGGGCGCATCGCTGCCAGCGTGGTCGTGGACGCTGCTATCGGCCGCGCTGCTGCTGGGCGGCTCCGCGCTGGTGTGGCTCAGCGACCGGGTGTCGAACAAGCTCACGCCGTGGGTGCTGATCGTGGCGCTCGCCTGCACCGCCGGCGCCTTCGGTGTCGACGTCTACAGCTGGCGCCTGGTGGACCTGGACGGCACGCGCGACACGTGGAGCGCATCGATCTCGATCCTGCTCGGCTTCCAGGGCATCATGCTGTTCGTGCTGCTGCTGGCCGCGCCGTACCTGTGCGTGCGCGCCTGGCGCGGCATGATCGTCCCCGAGAACCGTGCCACGCGCGACAATATCGCGCTGATCTGGCATTACGTGACGCTGCAGGGCTTCGCCGGATTCCTGGTGATCCGCGGCCTGCTGCTGGTGATGGAGTGATGCGATGAGCGACCATTTCTTTTCGCGCGCCACGCGTGCTTCGCTGCCCCTGCTGATCTGGGGCGCGCACTTCGCGTTCGCGTACATCGTCGCAGCGAGCCAGTGCACGCCGGGCGCGCTGCGCGCTGCGGGTCCTAATCCGTGGCTCTTGGGCGGTGCGACGCTGCTGTCGATGGCGGCGTGCGTGTGGGTCGGCGCCCTGGCCGGCAAGCGCCTGCGCCAGGGGTCCGACGAGTTCGTGGATTATGTGGGTGCGGCCAGCGCGGTGCTGGCCGTGGTGGCGGTAGCGTGGACCGGGATTCCGGTGCTGCTGGTCACTGGCTGCGCCTGAAACACGTCGTTCCCGCGGAGGCGGGAACCCAAGTTCTTCGCGGTGCCAGTAACGCAAGCACACTTGGGTTCCAGCCTTCGCTGGAACGACGTGGGGACGTCTTGGTATTACCCGGCGTCCGGCACCACCCGCCAGATCACATTGCCGACATCGTCGGCCACCAGCACCGCGCCCTTCTTGTCCACGGCAACCCCCACCGGCCGGCCCTGCGCCTCGCCATCCTTGTTGACGAAGTCACTGAGGATGTCGACCGGCTTCCCGTTCGGCATGCCATCCCGGAACGGAATGAACACGACGTTGTAGCCCGAACGCGGCTTGCGGTTCCATGAACCGTGGTTGCCGATGATCGCGCCGTTGCGGTACTGGGCCGGCAGCAGCGTGCCTTCATAGAACGTCAGGCCCAGCGCGGCCACGTGCGCGCCCAGCGCGTAGTCGGGCACGATCGCCTTGTCCACCAGATCAGGCCGCTGCGGCTTGACGCGTGCATCGATGTTCTTGCCGTAGTAGCTGTACGGCCAGCCATAGAAGCCGCCCTCCTTCACCGACGTCAGGTAATCGGGCACCAGGTCGCTGCCGATTTCGTCGCGCTCGTTCACGACCGTCCACAATGCGCCCGTCTGCGGATTCCACGCCATGCCGTTCGGATTGCGCAGGCCGGACGCGAACACACGCGTGGCACCGCTGGCCAGGTCCACTTCGAGGATCGCGGCACGGTTCTTTTCGGCCTCCATCCCGTTTTCGGCGGCGTTGCTGTTCGAGCCGACCGTGGCGTACAGCTTCTTGCCGTCCGGGCTGGCGATGATGTTCTTGGTCCAGTGGTGATTCAGCCCGGCCGGCAGCGGCGCGACCGGCTGCGCGGCTTCCGTGATTTCAGTGGCGCCTTCCTTGTAGTTGAAGCGCACGATGGCATCGGCATTGGCCACGTACAGCGTGTCGCCCACCAGCGCCATGCCGAACGGCGAATGCAGGTTCTTCAGGAAGACCGTTTTGAGTTCGGCCACACCGTCGCCGTCAGCATCGCGCAGCAGCGTGATGCGGTTCGCGCTCGGTACACCGGCGCCGGCGCGGGCCATCACCTTGCTCTGTATCCAGTTGCGAATTCCGCCGGCCTCCGGCTTGGCCGGGGCATTCGACTCGGCCACCAGCACGTCGCCGTTGGGCAGCACATACACCCAGCGCGGATGGTCGAGCGCCGTGGCAAAGGCGTTCACGTCCAGGCCGGCCGCCGCCGTGGGCATCACGCCCGCGGGCCAGCCAGTGGCCTTTGCGATGTTGACCGTCGGGATCAGGGTCTTGTTGGGCGCCTTGAGCTCGGGCTGCGGCCCGATGTCGGCGCCTTGCGGCAACGTCGACTTGTCGCCGCAGGCGGCCAGCAACAGGAGAGTGGCGCCGGCGCACAGGCGCGGCAGATGATGTCGCATGGTGTTCCCCCAAAATACAGAATGGGGAATCTTATATTGACAAAACATTACACCACGTACGTTACGTGGCAGCAATCTCAGGTCGCCGGCAACGGTACGCCCCGGCGGCGGCGCGCGTACTGCCACAAGCCGGGCACCTGGATCAGCACCAGCAGCGCGAACGCACAGCGGTAGGCGGCGGGGGGCGCGTGGCCCAGCAGGTCGGGCTGCCACAGCCCGATCACCACGCCAAAGCCCGCCTGCACCAGAAAGGCGCCGATGAAGATCAAAAGGTTCAGGAAGGTGGCGGCGCGCCCGGTCAGGGCCCGCGGCATCGACTGGGCCACGATCGCGTAGTCAATGCCGGTGACCGTGCCGGCCAGCGTGAACATCACCGACAGCCACGGGAAGCTGGGCCGGTAGCCGATCACGAATGCGGCCTGGATCAGCACGAACATCGTGATGCCGGCGGCCGCCACATCGAGCGGCGGCATGCCGCGCCGTCCGGCCCATTCGGTGATCATGCCCACCGCGATGGCGCCGAACACCACCGCCGCCATGCCCAGGTACAGCAGGTAGGCCACGGCGTCTTCCGGGTACAGCGCCACATCGGCCAGCCAGCGCCCGATCCACAGGCCCTGCACGCCGAAGAACACTGCGTGCGGCGCCAGCACCAGCGCCACCACGGCGCGAAAGCCGGGCGCGCGCCAGACCTCGCGCAGCGCCGGCAAGAGCGGTGATAACGGGCTCCGGGCGGGCGCCGTATCGTCAAGCTTCGGGTACAGCAGCGCGATCAGCAACCCGGTGCAGGCGACCAGTCCGGCCAGCAGCACGAACAGGCCGCGCCAGTCGGTGTACTCGAGCATTGCGCGCACCGGCATCGTGGCGCTGGCCGCGCCCATGCCGCCCACGGCGATCAGGTAGCCGTGCACCGACGGCAGCCGGCTCGGTGCGATCCAGATCGACACGGCCTTGACCGCCGCCATGAAGCAGCCGCCCAGGCCGCACCCCATCACGGCGCGCGCCGCGAGCAGGCTCCAGAAGCCACCGCCATGCGCAAACAGCACTGCGCCGCAGGATGCCACCAGCAGCATCGCCACCTGCACGCGGCGCGGCCCGTAGCGGTCCAGCGCCATCCCCACCGGCAGCTGGACCAGCGCGAACGCAAAGAAGAACGCGCTGGTGAGCAGCCCCAGTTGGCCCGGCGTGAGCGCGAGCGCGCTCGCCAGTTGCGACGCCAGCACCGCGTTCACGTTGCGCAGCAGCGAGGACAGGTAATGCCCCAGCGCGAACGGCACGAACACGTACACGAACACCGCCAGGCCGGACAGGCGCGGCGTAGCGGGAGACACCAGCGTGGCAGCAGGTTGCATGGCGCAGGATCCGACCAAGCGTCGACCGGTTATGCCGCGTCGGGCTGGGCGTGGCCGCGCTGGCCTGCCGGCACCAGCGGAATCACGCGCCCGCCCGCGCCGCGCAGCGGGCCGCCGCTTTCCGTCTCGAAGAAGAAGCGATCGCACCCGAACGCGGGTTTCAGGTGATCGAGCCAGGTCGCCGTGGCGTCGTATCTGGCAAAGAATGGCCGCCGCACCCATTCCGGATTGCGGGCCTGCAGGAACTGCAGCGCGAACAGCTTTTCGCCATTGATGGTGACGACGCCGTCGATCACGACCTTGCCGGGGAATGCACTCATCGACGGCCCGCGCACGGTGCGCGACAGGCCCGAGACCATCGAATAGGCTTCCTGGAAGATCTCGTGGGCGCGCGCCAGCGGCAGCGCGAAGTAGTCGC
Organism: Massilia aurea; assembly: GCF_024753205.1. Lineage (GTDB taxonomy): Bacteria > Pseudomonadota > Gammaproteobacteria > Burkholderiales > Burkholderiaceae_D > Telluria > Telluria aurea. Next base: position 834,619 of record NZ_JANUGZ010000002.1, read on the forward strand.
GCGGGCCGGTGTCGCGCTCGACGAACATATAGTAGGGAATCGCGCCCAGGCGCACGCCCGTCGTCCACAGCTCGGCCCAGCTTTTCGGGTCTTCGTTGATGTGGCGGATCAGCGGCCCCTGCATGCGCAGCGTGGCGCCGGTGCCGACGATGCGCTTGACCGCCTGCTGCGCGATCGGTGCGCGCAGTTCGACCGCGTGGTTGTAGTGGCCCATGATGGCCAGGTTCTTGCCGCTGGCGACCACCTTCTCGAACAGGCGCATCAGGTCGTCGCTGTCCTTGTCCGACACGAAGCGCTGCGGCCAGTACGCGACCGACTTGGTGCCGATGCGGATGTTCTGGATGTGGGCCAGTTCGGGGATCAGGAGCGGCTCGAGAAATTCGGCCAACGAGCGCGTATTCATGATCATCGGGTCGCCGCCGGTGATCAGGACGTCGGTGACCTCGGTGTGCACCTTCAGGTAGTCCACCAGTTCGCCGCACTCGCGCGCATCGAACTTCAAATCGTCCATGCCGACGAACTGCGGCCAGCGAAAGCAAAAGGTGCAATAGGCGTGGCAGGTCTGGCCGGCGCTGGGGAAGAACAGCACGGTTTCCTTGTACTTGTGCTGCAAGCCCTTGAGCGGCGCATCGTTCACTCGCGGCACGTTGTGCGTCATCTGGCCGGCCGGGTGCGGATTCATGCGCATGCGGATCGCGTGCACCAGGCGCGCGATCGCGGCGTCGTCTTTCTTGATCAGCACCAGGTCGCGCAGCTGCTCGTATTCGGCGCCCGGGAGCATGTCGCGGTGCGGAAACGTCAGGCGGTAGATCGGATCGTCCGGCACCCGCGACCAGTCGATCAGCGTATCCATCACATACGCATTGGTGCGAAACGGCAGCACGTGCGAGACCACCTGTACGGCTTCCTGAAGGTCGGGCGTGAGCCACTCCCATTGGCGCGCGGTCACGATCGACTGGCGCGTGAAGGGCTTGAACTTGGTGGGCGTCGTTGCAGTCGTGTTCACGAAGATCTCCAGAAGAAGACGATGGGAAGGCGGCGGATTGCCGGAAAGAACCCATCTTAGGGAGGCCAAATGGACAGCAATTGCCATCAATCAATGAGATGGTGTCTGACTGCGTGAATAGGACAATCACGGGCTGTTGTAGGAAAAAGTGCGGCATCGGCGCAACGGCGACCGCGCGATTTCCACGCGCTTGTGCGTGCGCAATCCGGCTCGGGCACGCGCCGCTAGAGTAGTGAATGCACTTAAGCAATATTTCCGAGGCATTTACCGCGAAAGGAAGCACCACCATGAAACTGATCGCTACCGCCGCCGCCCTGTGCCTGGGGCTGGCCTCGACCGCCGCCCTGGCCAATGAACCGACCGAGAAAGACGCCGTCGCCATGGCCGAGCGCGGCGCCGCCCTGATCAAGGCCAAGGGCAAGGATGAAATGATGAAGCGCATCAATGCCAAGGACCCGGATTTCGTCCAGGGTCCGCTGTATATCGACCTGCGCGATGTCAAGACCGGCATCGTGCTGGCCCACCCGTACAACCCGTCGATCGTCGGCAAGGACCTGACCGACGTGCCCGATGCGAACGGCAAGAAGTACCGGCGCGAGATCATCGAACTGGCCGCGGCCAAGGGCAAGGGCTGGGTCGACTACCAGTACAAGAATCCCACCACCGGCAAGATCGAACCCAAGACCACCTACATCCTGCTGGTCGATGGCGTGGTGCTCGAAGCGGGCATCTACAAGAAATAAGCCTGCGCCGGCCTCGCGCATCCCCTGCTGTCGCTGCCGTCGCCCTGCCCGCGATGGCAGCTTTTTTTGTGGAGTGACCCATGCTGAACAAACTGCGGATCGGCCAGAAACTGCTGCTGGCCCCGGGCCTCGTGCTCGTGCTGCTGACCATGCTGTCAGGCGCCGCCTACTATGGCATGGTGCGCCAGAACGCCTCGCTCGAACACATGGTGCAGGTGCGCGCCGCGCGCCTGCAGGCGGTGGCCGATGTCGCCGGCGAGGCGCGCTTCGCCCACGCCAACGCCTACCAGTTGCTGGCCTGGACCAACGGCAGCTTCGCCGAGAACCGCTTGCGCGCACTGACGGCCGACATCGGCCGCCGGCACGTCGCCATCGGCGACAAACTGGGCAAGTTCGCGCACGCCGCAGAGCGCGAAGAACGCGCGCCGGTCGCGGCCTCGCAGGCGGCGCTGACGCGCTATCGCAAGGCGATCGGCGAGACCATCGAGATGGCGGCCGTGGACCAGTCGATCGCCACCAATGCGATGCAGAAGGCCGAGCAGCAGTTCGGCGCGCTCGACGCCGCGCTGACGCAACTGGCGCAGATCGAAAAAACGATGAACCAGGAAGCCTACGCTGCTGCGAGAGCTGAATTTCGCATGCTGGGCTGGACCATGGCCGGCCTGGTGCTGCTGTCGATCGCGCTGTCGCTGGCGGTGACGATGCTGGTGCGGCGCGCGATGCTGGCCGGGATCCACTCGATCGCGCATACGGTCGGCGAACTGGCCGAGGGCCGGCTCGACGCGCCACCGGTGGACGCGCAGGGCCGCGATGAAATCGCCGATACGGGCCGCGCGCTGGATCACACGATCGCGCGCCTGAATGCCGCGCTGCGCAGCGTGATGACGGCGGTGCGCTCGATCGACACGGCGTCACGCGAAATCGCCACCGGCAATATGGACCTGTCGAGCCGCACCGAGATGCAGGCCAGCTCGCTCGAGCAGACGGCCAGCACAATGGAGACCTTGACCACGGCGGTCAAGGACAACGCCACCAACGCGCGCCAGGCGTCCGAACTGGCGGCCGAAGCGGCGCAGCTGGCCGCGCGCGGCGGTCAGGCGGTGCAAGGGGCGGTGACGACGATGGAATCGATCCAGGCCAGCTCGCGCAAGATCGTCGAGATCATCGGCGTCATCGACGGCATCTCGTTCCAGACCAATATCCTGGCCCTGAACGCAGCGGTGGAAGCAGCGCGCGCCGGTGAACAGGGACGCGGCTTTGCCGTGGTGGCGTCCGAAGTGCGCACACTGGCGCAGCGCTCGGCGGCAGCAGCCAAGGAAATCAAGGGCCTGATCGCGGACTCGGTCAGCATCATCGAACGGGGCAACGCGTCGGTCAGCGAAGCCGGCGCCAGCATGGGCGATATCGTCTCGTCGGTGCGCCAGGTGAACGACATCATCGGGCGCATCAGCATCGCCAGCACCGAGCAGGCCGACGGCATCGCCGACGTCAATCGCGCGGTCGGGCAGATGGACAGCATGACGCAGCAGAATGCGGCGCTGGTCGAACAGGCCGCAGCAGCGGCCGAAAGCCTGAACGAGCAGACGGTCAATCTGGCGAAGGCCGTGGCGATCTTCCGCATCGCACCGGGTGACGACGACGTCGAAGAGGTGGAAGAAGCGCACGACGACGCGCCGGCGGTGGGCTTCCAGGGCGTGGCCGATCGCCGCAGCCGCGCCAGCACGATGCGCGCGAAGCCGGTACCGGCCCTGCCGCCGGCGACAACGCGCCGGCGCGGGTCGGCTTAATTGCGGATTGGCCTAGCTACGGATTGGCCGGCTCAGAAAGCGCGAGCCGGCCAGGCCGAAGCGCCACGGCACGTCGACCGCCTTTGAAATGCCGATGCGGATGCCTTCCACGACGACCAGGCCCGCCTCTGCCGGCAGCAAGGCAAACGACGCCCCCTCCAGCGCCATCCCGTCGTGCGCACGCGTCACGCCCAGCGCCTGGCACAACTTGCCCGGCCCCGAACACAGCGCGCGCTCGTCCTGTGCATCGCGCCGCGCGCGCATGACATCCAGCCCCGCCACCGGCTCCAGCGCACGGATTAATACCCCGGCCCCGTGCCCCGCCTCGCGGCAGACGAAATTCAGGCACCAGTGGATCCCGTACGAGCGATACACGTAGGCATGCGCGGGCGGACCGAACATCGAGGCATTGCGCTCGGTCTCGCCGGCAAACGCGTGCGAGGCCGCATCTTCGCGGTCATAGGCTTCGGTCTCGACGATGCGCCCGCCGACGCCGCCCAGCAGCACCGTCACCCCGATCAGCTGGCGCGCCACGGTGGCGGCGTCGGCTGAAAAATCAATTCCTGCAATTGTCGAAATAGCCATGGCGGGATTCTAGCGCGCACGCCAGTGCCTTGGCGCTATGGTGGAATTGCCACGTTAACCAGATGATTTGCACATTGCCTTGCTGCAATATTTTGGCGGCTGGAGTATAGTGACACGTTCCCCCGCAACGTCCGAGATGCCCTCTCGCGCCCCGCCATTTCATGAATACCGTCGTCGAATCCGCCCCCCAAACCGACCAGGTCGATGCCCTGATCAAGTCGATCCGCATTCCACCGCGGCCGAGCCTGCTCGCCGATCTGCAGCGCGAGCTGGGGGCCGACGATCCGTCGCCCGACGCCATCGGCCGGATCGTGGCGAGCGACGTCGGCATGTCCGGCGCCCTGCTCAAGCTGGCCAATTCGGCCGTCTACGGCGGGCGCCGCAAGGCCAAGTCGATCGAGCAGGCCATCCTGTTCCTGGGGATTAACCAGGTCGCGGCCCTGATGACCGGACTGCTGGCGCGCCAGGCGATTCCCGTCAACAGCGCCGCGCTGGCCAGCTTCTGGGACATCTCGACCCGCCGCGCGCACGCAATGGTGTTCCTGACGCGCCGCCTGCGTATGGGCGAGGCCGACGTGGCGCACACGTTCGGCCTGTTCTGCGACACCGGCGTGCCGCTCCTGATGGACCGCTTCAAGGATTATGAAGCCACCTACGGCGCGGCGTCGATGGAAGCCCATCGCCCGTTCACCGACCTCGAGAACGAACGCCATGCGACCAGTCACGCGGCGATGGGCTGCCTGCTGGCCCGCAACTGGGGCCTGTCCGACCACGTCGCCTGGGCCATCCTGCACCATCACGACTTCGCCGTGATCGACGATGCCGCCACCGCGGGGCCGGTGCGCTCGCTGGTCGCCCTGTCACTGCTGGCCGAGAACGCGATCTCCCGCTACCAGGGCCACGCCGAGTCGAACGAATGGAACAAGGGTGGTGCTGCGGCCTGCGCGTATCTGGGCCTGTCGGATGAAGAAACCGCCGAGATCATGGACGAACTGCTCGAGGCGTTTCACGAAGAATGAGTTGTGAGGCGCCTGCCGTCAGATCATGACGGCAGGCGCGCAGGCGGCACAGCCGCCCGCCCCCCCGAAGCTAGCGCGCCACTTTCACCAGGCGTGCCTTGATGCTGGTCGACAGGCTCACCTCGAAGCTGCCGCCGGCCGGCAGCGTCTTGATATCGACGCTGGCGCTGCCACCACGCAGGTTCTTGGCCAACAACATGCGGTTGCCATCGTCTGCCACATACACCACCGTGGCTGCCGGTTCGGCGCCGGCATTCCAGGTCAGGTTCAACTTACCGTCGCTCACTTGCGCAGCGAAGCTGGGAGCACCGCCTGCAGCCGCGTTCCTGGCGGCCGGCTGGACCAGCCTGGCGCCTTTGTAGAGCACCTCGATACCGCTTACCTCGCCCGGGTTCGGCAGGCTGACGTTGAAGTGGCGCAGACCGGCCTCGCCGTCACCGACCCGCATGGCGTCAAAGGCATAGTCGAACGTCTGGCCAGCGGCGGTTCGCACGCGCAAGGTGTAGTCATGATTCGTGCCGATCGCCGCTGCATAGCGTCGCTGGCTCGAGGCATCCGCCGGGTCGAGCCTGACCGTGCCACCGCTGATCGAGCCCGATACAGTCAGGTAGTCACCGGCGCTGCGCTCGGCCGCCAGCATGCGCGGGGCTGGATAGATGGCGCTGCGTGCTTCCGCAAACGTCTGCGCCGCTGCGTAGCTGTAATCGGACAACCAGGCGCCGTCGGCACAGTACGTCATGACATCCTTCATTGGCGTGTTGAACGTGCCATACACTGCCTTTTTCAACCCGCCCGGCACCACGCCGGCATACAGGCTGTTATAGACAGGCATCGGACCCAGTGCGCCACCGCTGTACGGATAGGCCGGATCGGTCGAATCCGGATTATCGCAGCCGGCCACGTGTTCCAGCGAATGATTATGGCCCACTTCATGCAGCATGGTGGCTAGCCAGGCTGGCCACAGATTGCCAAACGGGTCGTTGATGCTGCCAACCGAATTATCCGCCTCGATACCAATGGCCGAAGGAAAGCCGGTACCAGTATTGCGGTCGTTGACATAGCCCAGGCCGACGATGCCGGCATTTGCATCCTTGTGGACTAATCCATAGTAGACGCCGCCTGGCTGTTCGGCCGAGCGTGCCGTTTCGAGCTGGGTCAGCGCATCGTCCCACCACGCCGAATCAGCGGTGCTGCCGGAACCCGTCACCACCAGGGGCGCACGCAGACTGACGACGACATCGTTGGGACCATACGGATACGTACGCAGGAATGCATCTTTCACCGACTGCAAGCTGCCGGGTGGCTTGCCGATCACACCGTTATAGCTGATCGGCACCAGGTACAGATGAATTTTGGTATTGCTGCCAATTGCCGGGACATGGGTCGGGCCTGTCGCAACATGATTGTCGGCACCGGTGGCCGAGACCGCCAGTTTGAGGCCGCGCCTGACCCAGGTATCGGGCACCACCACCGAAAAGGTATTGGCCAGATCATATTCGTCACGGCTGGTCGGCAACCTGGCCGGGCCACTCATCGTCAGCGAACCAAGCATGGCGCCCGCACCGGAGACGCCGGTCAGCCTGACGGTCGGGCTGTCAAGATTAGCGCTCAATCCCAGCACCGAGGCCCGTACCAGCATGGGCCGGCCCGGCGTGACTTTGAGAGCGGTATTGCTGATATTGCGGCTGAATACCTGTGCCACATCCACCGTACCGATCGTGTAATTCTGCGCCGCGACCGCGCCAGCGCTCAGGTCGCCGGCTGGCGAGGTCAGCACCACGGTGCCCGACGTTCCCAGCGCCACCGTCAAGATCATCTCGGAGGCGCTGGCCTGGTTGATGACAGCGGGCACGTTGCCAACCCTGGCGCTGGTCACGCCGTTCAGGTTGGTGCCCGATACCGTCACGCGCAGCACGCTGTCGCTGCTCGACGAAATGGACGTGACTGTCACGGATGGAAACACGGTAAAGCTGCTCGTACTCGTTTCGCGGTAAGGGCTCACCAGTACGATGGCGCCGCTGGCGGCCCCTTCCGGCACGACAAAGCTGAGACTCGTGTCACTGTGTGGCTGCGTTACGGCAGCCGTGCTGCCATTGGAAAAACGCACCTGGCTGACCGTGCCAAGGCCGGTACCGGTCACCACGATGGTGGCGCCGGCCGCGGCCGACGCTGGTGCATAGCCAGCGACAGTCAGGGTCGGATACGCTGTCAGACTGAAACCGGTGGCCGTACTGGCGCCATTGACCGTCAATGTCAGCACACCGCTCGTGGCCGTATCCGGCATGGCCAGGGTGGCGCTGCCCGGGCTGACAGCAACGATGCGCAGGCTGACGCCATTGATGGTAAAACTGGTAACGCGGTCCAGATTGCTGCCGGTGACGGTCAGCGTCTTGCCGACCTCGACGCTGGTGCTCGAGACACTGTTGACGGCGGCCGTGGCTGCGACGTTGATGGCAGGTGCGGCATCGCTCCCACCGCCGCCACCGCCGCAGCCAGCCAGGGCGACGAGCAGACATGTGGACGCGGCAGTGCGTACAGAGAAGGGACGGCGAAGATGGCGCGTGGCGCGGCGAACGGAAAGGCTTTTCATGAAGGTCTCTTCAGATCAATAGCCCATTGTCTCCGAATAAGTGCAGCATGGAAACTTTTACAGCATCAAATTTTCGTGCTTGTAGGCAAGGATGCACTATATTCGTGCAAAGAAACAACACGTATTGACGGTGTCAGCCTGGCGCCGGATCGACGATCTTTTTCCAGATACTCAACTTGTTATCGAACGACATCTGCGCATTGGCTGGCGATGATGACGGCAATACAAGGGTATCGAAGCCTGCCGTGCGAAAACGCTGCTCGGATTTTCCGGAGGTTTTGCCGTTGAAGCAGACGCGCACGAGGTGCGGGCAGTGACGTTCCAGAATGCTCAACTCATTGGCCTGTGCCTGGCGAATGGCGGTGTCCAGACTGCCCTCACGCTTGCAGGCAGCAACGGTATCCCACAAGCCGATCCGGTGAGCAAGCAGGCGCACCAATCGTTCATCGTAACCGGTATCGGCGAAAGGCTCGCCAGTCACTGCGGACATCAGCCGCCAGAACTGATTTCTCGGATGGGCGTAATACTGCTGTGCTGCGAGTGACGCCGCACCGGGGAAACTTCCGAGAATGACAATACGGGTCCGTTCATCAACAACGGGAGGCAAGCCAACTAGCATAGGGTACGGCTTCGTTCGATTGAATTGGCAGAGGTAACACGTGGCTGACAGGTGGAAGGCGGGTGAGCACGCTGGCGCACCCGCCACGGCTGCATTGTAACGGTGCCGCGCGCACGCTGCAGCGCAGCGGCGAACAAGCAACCGGCCGCTGCCGCTGGCGGCCGGTCTACCGACAGCGCAGGCCTACTTCATCCACACTGCGTAATTGCTGCCCGACGTCTGCAGCACCCAGCCCGTGCCGGCCGGGCTCCAGGCGTTCGGCCCGATCTTCATCGCGAGCTGGCGCGTGTTGCCCGTGACGACTGCCGCATACAGTCCCTGCGCCGCCTGCTGGATCGCCACCGGCGACGTCGACGTCACCCCGGCCGCCCGGCGCGCCGCCATCAGTGCAGCAATCGGCGTCTTCAGGCCCCAGTTGTAGATGTGCGGGTAGTAGACCGTCGGAATGCCCGGATGGCTCAGCACGTAGGCATAGCCTTCCATCACCGAACCGCATGGCACCGCCCAGTGGTTCTGGCCGTTGCCGCAGCTTTCGGATGGACCCGTGTCGTGGTTGTCGACGAACGTCACCGCCATCGCCGGCCACCAGCCGATCGCGCCCTGTGGCTTGCCGGCGGCATCCTTCAGGCGCCAGTAATTGCCGTTGGCCAGCGCGTCGTTGAGCAGGCCCTTGGTGGTGAAGTCGAACGCGCCGCAGCTGTTGCTGGTCCCGTTAATCCAGTTCATGATTTCCTGGCGGTGCGCATCGACGTTGTTCAGGTTCAGGTCGTTCCACAGCTCGCCGACGCAGAATTCGGCGTTGAAGGCATTGGCATACTGCCCGACGTAGCTGGGGCTGAAGCCGCGCACGTAGTCCACCCGCATGCCGGTAAAGCCCACCGGTTTCAGTGTGTAGTTCAGCCACGTGGTGATGCCGTTCTGGACTTCGCCGACGTTGCGGTGGTCGATGTCGCGCCCGCCGTTGAAGCCGAGCGCCGTATCGGCGCTGCCCAGGCCGCAGTTGCACTCGTCGTTGTTGACGATCGAATACGTGGTCCAGTTGGGATTGGTGAAGTCCGACCAGCCGGTGGTGCCGACGCGGTGGTTGACGACGACGTCGGCCACCGCCTTGATACCGCTGTTCGTGAACGCGCGCACGACGTTGGTGAGCTCGGCCGAGCTGCCGTAGGCGGAATTCAGGTTGTTCAGCTGGCGCGGCAGATAGCCCTGCGAGGCCGCCGAATCGGATGGCGGCGGGAACCAGACGTGGCTAAAGCCCATGGTCTTCAGCTCACCCACATTGCCCTGCAGGGTGTTGTACCAGTTCGGGCTCCTGGCGCTCGACGAGTTCCAGTGGAAGCCCTGCAGCAGCACGGCTGAACTGTTACCTGCCTGGGCAGGCGGGGTGGCGGCCAGGGCCGGGTTACTCAATGCCACAACGCTGGTGGCAAGCATGGCGATGATGCTCTTCTTCATTTTGTCTCCTCCGGTGTAATTGATGTGTTTCAGTCCTTCAGGACATCGACGGACGTACTGTTGGTCACGTAGATAAACTACGCAGCCGGTTGCCGTGGTCTCTGAGCGGACACTTTCGGCCCACAGATTCTGTTCTTGTCGTTTAACCGAGTCAATTGAATCTGAATATTTTTGTAGTTTTGCTACACCGACGAAAAAAAGCGGCGGTGCGTTCACACGCACCGCCGCAAAGGGCAAACAATTTTTATACGAGGATCAGCGTTGCGCCACCGCCGCATTCACCGGCTGCGTCGCATCCCAACCGCCGCCCAGCGCGCGAATCAGCGCCACCGTCGTCAGTGCGCGCTCACCGCGCAACTGCACCGCCGTGCGTTCCACGACCGCCAGGTTGCGCTGCGCGTCGAGCAGTTCGAGATAGCTCGAGCGGCCGGCGTCGTACAGCTTCTGCGCCAGATCGGCTGAGCGGCGCGCCGACACCACGGCCGCGTCGATCTCACCGGCCTGCCCTGCCAGGATGCGCAGGCCGGCCAGGTTGTCCTCGACCTCGGCGAACGCCACCAGCACGCTCTGGCGATAAGTGCCCACCGATTCTTCGAGCACCGCTTCGCTGCGCACGATGTTGTTGCGGTTGCGGCCACCGTCGATGATCGGCATCGAGGCCAGGGCCCCGAGCACCCACGAACGGCTGCTCCACTTGAACACTTCTGAGAACACGCCGCCCACGCCGCCGCCATCGGCATTGATGGTCAAGGCCGGGAACATCGCCGCGCGCGCCACGCCGATGCGGGCGTTCGACGCCTCCATCGCGCGCTGGGCGGCGACGATATCGGGCCGGCGCTCGAGCAGCGACGATGGCAAGCCAGCAGGAATCGCCGGCAGCAGGCTCGCATCGAGCAGCGGGCTCGGGCCAGCCACGTAATCGGCCGCCGGTTTGCCCAGCAAAACCGCCAGCGCATGCTCGGTCGTGGCGCGCTGGCGCTGCACGCCGATGGCTTCGGCGCGCGCCGTGGACAGCTCGGTACGGGCCCGCGACAGGTCGAATTCGCCAATGTCGCCCAGGTCGAAGCGGCGCTGCGTGACCTTGATGCTTTCTTCACGCAGGCGCACCGTGTCGGCCAGCGTCACCAGTTCGGCATCGAGCGCGCGCAGCCTGAAATAGGTCTGCGCGACGTCCGCCTGCAAGGCCAGCAGCACCGAGCGGAAGTTGGCTTCGGAGGTCGCCGCATCGCCCCGCGCCGCCGATACGCCGGCTGCCACGCGGCCGAACAGGTCGACTTCGTAGCTGGCCGACAGGCGCGCGTTGTAGCTGGTGTACGCGTCAGTCCCCACGCCTTGCGGCAGGTTCGATTCACGTGGCGACAGGCGCGCACGCTGGGCGCCGATGCCCACGCCCACCTGCGGGATGCGGTCCGCTTCGGCGATACCGGCAATCGCGCGCGCCTGCCTGACGCGACTGGCCGCGACCGACAGGTTGGCGTTGTTGGTGGCGGCTTCGTCGATCAGCGCGGTGAGCGCCGGGTCGTTGAAGGCCAGCCACCACTGGCCGCGCGGCTGCTGCTCGGCCGGCTGCGCCGGCTTCCAGCGCGCGCCGTCGATGCCCGCCACTTCCGCGGCCGGCACTGGCGCCTGCGACTCGCGGAACGCCTCCGGCGTGGCGATGTGCGGCTGCACGAAGTCGGGCGTGGCGCAGGCCGTCAGCAGCAGCGCCGCCAGCAAGGGCGCGACGCCCTTTGCAATCATCGTATTCATCAGTGCACTCCTTCTGCGCTGTGCGCCACCGCAGGCGCGGTGTGCACGGGTTTTTCAAAACGCTTGGCCAGCGAGCGCAGCAACACGTAGAACAGCGGCGTGAGGAACAGGCCGAAGAAGGTCACGCCCAGCATGCCCCAGAACACGGCGACACCGATGGCGTGGCGCATTTCGGAACCCGCGCCGCTCGAGAACACCAGCGGCACCACGCCGGCGATGAACGCGATCGACGTCATCAGGATCGGCCGCAGACGCAGGCGGCTCGCCTCCAGCGCCGCCTCGACGACGCTGCGGCCATGGTCTTCCAGCTCGCGGGCAAATTCGACGATCAGGATCGCGTTCTTCGACGCCAGGCCGACCAGCACGAACAGCGCGATCTGCGTGAACACATTGTTGTCGCCACCGGTGAGCTTGACGCCGATGAGCGCGCACAGGATCGACATCGGCACGATCAGGATCACCGACAGCGGCAACGTCCAGCTTTCGTACTGGGCCGCCAGCACCAGGAACACCAGCAGCACGCACAGCGGGAACACATAGATCATCGTGTTACCCGACAGGACGTCCTGGTAGGTCAGTTCGGTCCATTCGTATGACACGCCCTTCGGCAGCACTTCTTTCGCGATGCGTTCCATCGCCGCCTGCGCCTGGCCGGACGACACGCCGGGCGCTGCGCCGCCATTCATCTCGGCCGAGACGTAGCCGTTGTAGCGCGTCACGCGATCCGGACCATAGGTGTCCTTCACACGCATCATCGACGACAGCGGAATCATTTCGCCCGTATTGCTGCGCACCTTGAATTGCTCGATCTGCTCGCGCTGCGAACGGAACGGCGCGTCCGCCTGCACCCGCACCTGATACGTGCGGCCGAACTGGTTGAAGTCGTTCACGTACAGCGAGCCCAGGTTCACCTGCAAGGTCTGGTTGATGCTCGCCAGCGGCACGCCCAGCTGCTTGGCTTTCACGCGATCGATGTCTGCGTACAGCTGCGGCACGTTGATCTGGAAGCCCGAGAACACGCCCGCCAGTTCCGGCGTCTGCGCGGCCTTGGCCGTCAGTGCCTGGACTGCCTTGTTCAGCTCTTCGTAGCCGACGTTGCCGCGGTCTTCGATCATCATCTTGAAGCCGCCCGTCGTACCGAGGCCATTGACCGGCGGTGGCGACAGCACCATGACGAACGCATCTTCGACCGCGCCCATGCGCTTGTTGATCTCGGCGGCGATGGCTTCGGCGCTTTTCGCCTTGTCCTTGCGCTGATCGAACGACTTCAGGCCGACGAACACGATGCCGGCGTTCGGCGCATTGGTAAAGCCATTGATCGACAGGCCCGGGAAGGCAATCGACGATTCGACACCGGGAATCTCCTGGGCGATCTTCGACATCTGGCGGATCACGGCGTCGGTGCGGTCGAGCGACGCGGCGTCCGGCAGTTGCGCGAAGCCGATCAGGTAGGCTTTGTCTTGCGGTGGCACGAAGCCCGGCGGCACTGCCTTGAACATGAACACGCCGGCCACGGCCAGCGCCAGGTAGACACCAATCGCAGCGCTCTTGCGGCGCAGGACGCCTTTCACGCCGTGTTCATAGCGCACCGACGAGCGGCCGAAGAAGCGGTTGAAGGCGCCGAAGAAGCGGCCCAGCACGGCGTCGATCATGCGCGTCAGGCGGTCTTTCGGCGCGTTGTGCGGTTTGAGCAGCGCGGCCGACAGGGCTGGGGCCAGCGTCAGCGAGGCGAAGGCCGAGATCACGGTCGAAATCGCGATCGTCAGTGCAAATTGGCGATAGAACTGGCCGGTCAGGCCCGACACGAACGCGATCGGCACGAACACGGCGCACAGCACCAGCGCGATGGCGATGATCGGTCCGCTGACTTCCTTCATGGCCTGGATGGTGGCGTCGCGCGGATTCAGGCCATCGGCGATATTGCGCTCGACGTTTTCCACCACCACGATCGCATCGTCGACCACGATACCGATGGCCAGCACGAGGCCGAACAGCGACAGCGTGTTGATCGAGAAGCCAAAGGCCAGCATCACGGCAAAAGTACCGACCACCGACACCGGCACGGCCAGCAGAGGAATGATCGAGGCGCGCCAGGTCTGCAGGAAGATGATCACCACCAGCGCCACCAGCACCACCGCTTCGAACAGCGTCACGATGACCGAGTTGATCGACTCGCGCACGAACTGGGTCGGGTCATACACGATCGAATACTTCACGCCTTCCGGGAATTCCTGCGACAGCGCTTCCATCGTCGTGCGCACGTCGGCCGAGAGTTGCAGGTCGTTCGCGCCTGGAGCAGCGAAGATCGGGATCGCGACGGCCGACTTGTTGTTCAGCAGCGAACGCAGTGCGTACGAACTCGAACCGAGCTCCATGCGCGCGACATCCTTGAGCAGCGTGGTGCCGCCTTCGGCATTGGTCTTCAGGACGATGTCACCGAATTCGTCGGTGCTTTGCAGGCGCCCTTGCGTGTTCACGGTGAGCTGGAAGTCGGCGTCCTTGGCCGGACCCTGGCCGATCACGCCGGCTGCGACCTGCACGTTCTGTTCGCGGATCGCGTCGATGACATCACCCGCGGTCAAGCCGCGCGCGGCGACCTTCTGCGGATCGAGCCAGATACGCATTGCGTAGTCGCCCGAGCCGAACAGCTGGACTTCGCCCATGCCCTTGATGCGGGCCAGCTGGTCCTTCACGTTCAGCACCGCGTAGTTGCGCAGGTACAGGTCGTCGTAGCGGCCGTCCGGGGAATTCAGGTGGACCACCATCGTCAGGTTCGGCGACGACTTCACGGTCGTCACGCCGATCTGGCGCACTTCTTCGGGCAGCCGTGGCAGCGCGCGCTGGACCCGGTTCTGCACCGCGGTCTCGGCCTGCTCGACATCGGTGCCGATTTTAAACGTGACGGTCAGCGCCAGTGCGCCGTCGGACGTGTTCTGCGACGACATGTACAGCATGTCTTCGACGCCGTTGATCTGCTCTTCCAGCGGCGTGGCCACCGTTTCGGCGATGACCTTCGGGTTCGCGCCCGGATACTGGGCGCGCACCACCACGGATGGGGGCGTGACTTCGGGGTACTCGGAAATCGGCAGCATGAAGATCGAGATCAGGCCGGCGACAAAGATGATCACCGACAGCACGACCGCGAAGATCGGTTTGTCGACAAAGAATTTAGGGAAGTTCATGGTGACTTATGCTCCCGTTGCAGCCGCTGGGGTGGCCGGTGCTGCAGTGGCTACCATCGGCACGACCTGCGCCGCGATCGGGGCGCCCGGGCGCACGCGCTGCAGGCCGTTCACGACGATCTTTTCGCCTGGTTTCAGGCCTTCGCGCACGATGCGTAAACCGTCGTCCAGCGGCCCCAGTTTGACGCTGCGGTATTCCGCCTTGCCGTCCTTGTCGACGACGTAGACGAACTTGCGGTCCTGGTCGGTGTTGATGGCGCGGTCGACGATCAGGATCTGCGGGGTCGGCGCGCCGCCGGCGATCTGCACACGGGCAAAGAGGCCCGGCGCCAGCGCGCGGTCGGTGTTGGCCAGCGTGGCGCGCATGCGCACGCTGCCGCTGCGGCTGTCGAGCTGGTTGTCGACGAATTCGAGCTTGCCGCTGTGCGGGAAGCCTTCTTCACCGGCCAGGCCCACCTTCACGTCCACCGGCTGGCCGGCGTTGGTGCGACGCGACACGCGCAGGTAGGTGGATTCATCGCCATCGAAACTGGCATAGATGCGTTCGAGCGAGACCACTGAGGTCAGGACTGCGGTGGCGTCCACCAGGTTGCCCAGGGTGATTTCGGCCTTCGACACGCGGCCGTCGATCGGCGACGTGACGCGGGTGTAGGCCAGGTTCAGGCGCGCCGTTTCGTGCTCGGCCTGGGCGGCGCGCACGCTCGCATCCAGTTCCTTCTGGCCGGCCGAACGTTCGTCGAATTCGCGCTGGGCGATGGCCTTGTCGGCCAGCAGGCGCTCGGCGCGCTGCAATTCCAGACGGGCCAGGTCGGCGCGTGCCTGCGCGGCAGCGGCGACGGCCTTCGTGCGGTCGGCCTCGGCCTGATACGGCCGTGGATCGATCACGAACAGGACCTCGCCCTTTTTCACTTCGGCGCCCGGTTTGAAGTTGACGGCCGTGATGTAACCCGACACGCGGGGACGGATTGCAACGACTTCGATCGCTTCCAGGCGACCGGAGAATTCCTGCGTTTCCGTCACGGCGCGCTGGATGACGACCGCGCTCGTGACTGGCGGCGCACTTGGCGCTGCCGCTGCCGGTGCGTCGTCGCTGGTGGCGTCCGCGCAGCCGGTGATACCGGCGCCCGCGAGACCTGCGATTGCCAGCGCGGCGATGATGACGCGCAGTTTGCCCATCCCTGATTGGTTATTCATGATTAACCCTTTTATTAGAAACGATGAAATACGACGATGAAAAAAAAGACAATAGAACCCCGTCCCGCGTCGCTGGCATGTCGGCCAGACGAAACGCAGGCAAAACGAATCCCCTTCCGCGCCGGGGCGTGGAAAAAATTTCTGTTATCTGATGTAGAGCCGGTGGCTTAGTCCGGCGGGTGGCCGTGTGTTATCTGCGAGGCAGGTACTGCGACTGGGCGCTTTGATTCATTTGCACTCTCTTATTGTGATGGACTATTACTTACCTGTACGAATGCGTAGGGTGGACGGCTACGCCGTCCACGCGTCCAACGAACGATGGCGTGCGGTCGGAACAACCCGACAGAATCAAGCCCCCTGCCGCCCCTCCAGCCGTGCCAGGAAGTTGGCAATTTCGCCCATCGCCTGCCATTTGCAGGCGCATTCATTGCGACCGTTCGGGTCTTGCAGATCGGCGGGCGCCATGCGCCGCACTGTGGTGCAGATGCCCGCATTGATCAGTTTTGCGCCATACAGCTCGGCTTCGTCGCGCAGCGGGTCGTCTTCGGCCGACAGGATCAGCGCCGGCGCCAGGTTCTTCAGGCGACTCGAATGCAGGGGCGCTGCATACGGATGCGAGCGGTCGGCTGCATGGGGCAGATAACCGCGATAGGCTTCGGCGCAGATCGTGGCGGCCTTTTCGCGGTCGGAGCATTGCGTGAGCTGGCGCATCGAACCGGTGCTCAGGGCCGGATCGAGCATTGGCATGACCAGTATCTGGCCAGCGAGTGCCGGACCACCACGATCACGCGACATCAGCGCGCACACGGCCGCCAGGTTGGCGCCGGCTTCGATGCCAGCCGTTACCAGGAGCTTGCCGTTCCAGCCAAGCTTGGTCTTGTTCTTCTTGGCCCACTGCAGGACCGCGTGGGCATCCTCGACCGCCGCCGGGAACGGACTGACGGTGGCCAGCGTGTAGCTCGGCGCCAGCACCAGCGGCAGGTGATCGCATTCGGCCAGCGAGCGCAGGAAGTCATCCGCCTCATCGAGGTCGCCGCTGTCAAAGCCGCCGCCGTGGTAGAACACGACCAGCATGTCGCGCTTGGCAGACGGGCCGGCGGCGTACAGGCGTGCCGGCAGCGGGCCGGTGGCGCCCGCGACCTCGAGGTCGCGTACTTTCAGCGCGCGCTCTGGCAGATCGCCCACGGCGTTCATCGCGGGACCTGCCCGAGCTCGAGTTCGACGATGCGCTCGTCGACGACGGCGCAATCGCCCACGCAGCTCATCTGCATCTGCATCGACAGCGCCCGCACACCGCGTGCTTCGGCGCCGGCGGCGCGGGAGTAAGCATCCGTGCAAAGCAATCCCGCCAGCGCGACGCCGCTAAGCGTGACTGCAACCGTGGTAAAAATGCCATCTCGAATACTCATGTCCTGCTCCGTCTTCTCAAGTAAATACTTTGTTGCGATGCACACATAATAGTCTTGATCCCGAATCGGATAAAGATGACAATACCGAATTGATTGTTCAGATTCCTGAACAATAGCGTGATTTTTTAGTCAAAATCCAGATGAACAAGCTGCAAGCCATGGAAGTGTTCGTGCAAGTCGTCGATGCGGGCAGCTTTACGCGCGCTGCTGACACGCTGCAAATGCCCAAGGCGACGGTCTCGACACTGATCCAGGCGCTCGAAACGTCGCTCGCCTCACGCCTGCTGCACCGTACGACCCGCCACGTGTCCGTGACGTCCGACGGCGCCGCCTATTACGAGCGCTGCGTGCGGATCCTGTCGGACGTGCGCGACGCCGAAGAATCGCTCACGCGCCACCGCTTCAGCCCGAGTGGCCGGCTACGGGTGGATGCGCCCACGGGCCTGACCTGCGAGATCCTGATCCCGGCCCTGCCCGATTTTTTTGCGCGCTATCCCGATATCACGCTGGAGATGGGCAGCACCGATCGCCCGGTCGACCTGGTCGAGGAAGGCGTCGACTGCGCCGTGCGCGGTGGCGACCTGATCGACAACAACCTGATTGCGCGCCGCGTTGGCGTAATCAATTTCGTCACCTGCGCGGCGCCATCGTATATCGAGCGCTTCGGCATGCCGCTGCATCCGAACGATCTGGAGCGCCATCGCTGCGTCAATTATTTCTCGTCCAAGTCGGGCAAGGTCAGCGGCTGGGACTTCACCCGCGACGGCGAGCGCATCGAGGTCATGCTGCCCGGCGCCATCGCGCTCAACGACTCGAATGCCTATATCAAGGCGGGCCTGGCAGGCCTGGGCGTGATCAATATGACCGACTATCTTTTGTCCGAGCAGCTTGCCACCGGCAAGATGGTGCGGCTGCTGCCGGATTGGCGCTGCGATCCGATTCCCGTTCATGTCGTCTATCCGCACAACCGCCATTTGTCTGCCAAGGTGCGGGTATTCGTCGAATGGATCGCCGAGCTGTTCGCGAACCATGCCCATCTGCGCGTGCAGCCGGCCGACACCATGGCGCCCACGCCGGCGCTGCCGCCACGATAGGCTGCCGCACTGGGAACAGCGGCGGTAGAATCGTCCTTACAACAATACAGGGAGACGCCGCCATGTACACCGCATCCACGCCACGCGCCATCGATGTCCTGCTGGCGCGCTATGGCGAAAGCCACTGCAATCCCGTCAATGAACTGATCCACATCGTCTGCATCCCGGCAATCGTGTTCAGCCTGCTGGGCATCCTGTGGGCGCTTCACCCGGCGGTGGCACTACTGGTCGTGGCGGCGGCGCTGGCGTATTACGTCACCCTGTCGCGCACCTTCGCCCTGGGGATAGGCGTGATGGCCGGCGCGATGCTGCTGGTGCTGGCGATGCTGCCGGACGGGACCGTGCTGCCGACGTCGATCGGCGTGTTCGTGGCGGCCTGGCTCGGCCAGTTCGTCGGCCACCATATCGAGGGCAAGAAGCCATCGTTCTTCGACGATCTGCGCTTCTTGCTGATCGGGCCGCTGTTCGTGCTGAGCATCCTGTACCGGCGTATCCGGGTCGCGTGGTAATGTTGCATTTCTACTACATCGGCCGCGCGGGTCGATGAACTGATGCCGACAGGACCTTGGCGGGCCATCTATACTCCCGCGATGTCTTCCCCCATCCTGTTTACCATCGCGTCCCTGATCTGGGGCTCGACCTTCTGGGCCATCACCCTGCAACTGGGGCACACCGCACCGGCGGTGTCGGTGGCCTACCGCTTCTTCCTCGCTGCCGCTGCCCTGTTCGCCGTCTGCATCGCACGCCGCGAACGCCTGAGCCTGCCGTGGCGCACGCACCGCTGGATGGCGCTGCAGGGCGGCCTGACCTTCGGCATCTCGTATATCTGCACCTATCACGCGGAGCAGCATGTCGTCTCCGGCCTGGTGGCCGTGATGTTTGCGCTGATGGTGTTCTGGACGCCCATCTGGAGCCGCCTCTTTTTCGGCACCGCCATCAACCGCCGTACCTGGACTTGCGGCGCGGCCGCCACGGTGGGCGTCGCGCTGCTGTTCTGGCACGCCATTGGCGACGCCTGGCAGGCGATCCAGGCCGGCGGCAACGGCCACTTCATTGCCGGCGTCGTGCTGGCGCTGGCCGCGACCATGGCCAGCGCGGGCGGCAGCGTTGTCGTTACCAAGGTCAAGCAGCAGTGCGCGAACCTGCCGCTGACGATGGCGTGGTCGATGCTGTGGGGCGCGTCGATGGTGACGCTGTGGTCGCTCGCGAACGGCGACGCCTTCACGCTGCCCGACAGCGGCACCTACTGGGCTGGCCTGTTTTATCTGTCGATCTTCGGCTCCGTCATCGCCTTCTTTGCCTACTTCACGCTGATCGCCCGCATCGGCGCCAACAAGGCCGTGTACGTCACCGTCGTCACGCCCGTGCTGTCGGTGCTGCTGTCGGTGCTGCTCGAAGATTACCGGCCCGGCGCGCTCGAATTTCTCGGCATGATCGTGTGCCTGGCGAGCGTGGCCTGGGCCGTGCGTGCGCCCGCACCGAAAATCGTCCAATCCGCTAACCTGAACAATCCCATCGAATCGCCATGACCGCTGCCCCATTTTCCATCCGCCCTGCCCGCCCGGACGACGTCACCCACATCCACGCCATGATCGTGGAACTGGCCGTCTTTGAAAAACTCGAACACATGGTGGTGGCTACCGAAGCGCTGCTGCACGAAGGCCTGTTCGGTACCCACCCGTCGTGCGAAGCCATCGTCGGCGAAGAGAATGGCGAGGTCGTCACCTTCGCGCTGTTCTTCCATAACTTCTCGACCTTCCTCACCAAGAAGGGCTTGTACCTCGAAGACCTCTATGTGAAGCAAGCACATCGCGGCAAGAACATCGGCACGCGCATGCTGCAACGGCTGGCGCAGTTGGCGGTCGAGCGCGGCTGCGGGCGTTTCGAGTGGTCGGTATTGGATTGGAACGAGCCTGCAATTAATTTCTACAAGGCGATGGGTGCTGACGTGATGCCCGAATGGCGCATCTGCCGCGTGACGGGCGAGAGCCTGACGGCGCTGGCCGATCGCAGCTGATTCGGCTGACTTCGGCTGATTTCGGCTGACGCTAAACCCGACCGACAAAGAAAAACCCACGACGCGTTGGCGCCGTGGGCAAACCCATTTTGGCAAATGGGGAGGGGAGAAGTTGAATCACGAGAAGGACTATAGCCAGCGATCCTTAACGATTGATTAAGCCTTACATTTGCTTACGGCCGTCGCTGCTTTTTTTCTACACGCCGCGAAATTCATCTTCTCCGAAACGCAGATGACAGCCTTGCGGGCCGTCAAGAGTTCAGCCGATGGTGCGCAAGACGCCGCCATGGATGACGGCCCGGCAGGGATTCAAACCCATCGCATAGGCAAGATCGGCAGGTCGCGCGATGTTCCATAACGCCAGGTCGGCGCGCTTGCCGACCGTGAGCGTACCGATCTCGTCCTGCAGACCGAGCGCGCGCGCCGCGTGCGCGGTCACGCCCAGCAGCGCTTCCTGCGGCGTGAGGCGCCACAAGGTGCACGCCATGTTCAGCGCCAGCAGTAATGACGTCAGTGGTGAGGTGCCTGGGTTGCAGTCGGTGGCCACGGCCATCGGCACGCCGGCAACGCGCAAGGCGGCGATCGGCGGCATTACTGTCTCGCGCAAATAGTAATAGGCGCCCGGCAGCAGCACGGCCACCGTGCCGGCGCGCGCCATCGCGGCAATGCCCTCTTCGCTCAGTTGTTCAAGATGATCGGCGGACAAACCGCCATGGCGCGCCACGAGTGCGGCGCCGCCCTGGTCGGACAACTGCTCGGCATGCAGCTTGACGGGCAAGCCCAGTGTCCCTGCCTTCTCGAACACGCGCGCGGTCTGCGCGTTGGTAAAACCGATGCGCTCACAGAACGCATCGACTGCGTCCACTAAGCCCTGCTCTGCCAGTGCGGGCAACATGACGTCACAGACGTTGCTAATGTAGTCATCCGGACGCCCTGCGAATTCAGGCGGCAGCGCGTGCGCGCCCAGAAACGTGGTGACCACGCGCACCGGCAGCAGCTCGCCGATACGGCGCGCCGCGCGCAGCATGCGCTCTTCGGCGTCGGGCGCGAGACCGTAGCCCGACTTGATCTCGAGCGTCGTCACGCCTTCCGCCAGCAAGGCTTTTACGCGCGGCAGGCTGGCCGCGACCAGCGCATCGATATCGAGCGCGCGCGTAGCGCGCACGGTGGCCATGATGCCGCCGCCCTGGCGCGCGATGTCTTCATAGGAGGCGCCGTTCAGGCGCGCTTCCCATTCGTCACTGCGGTTGCCGCCATGGACGATATGGGTGTGGCAGTCGATGAGGCCGGGCGTGAGCCAGGCGCCGCCGCAGTCGTGTTCGTGCGCGGCTGGCGGCGCATCATGTCGCGCGCCGATCCAGGCGATGCGGCCATCCTTGATCGCCAGCGCAGCGTCGTGCAGCAGGCCGTAGCCGTTGTCCATCGTGGCCAGGTGCCCGTTGGACAGCAGCAGGTCAGTCATACATCCCCATGTCGTCATCGTCGTCGGAATAATAGTGAACGTCGACGATATAGATGGTGGCCTGCCCCGCCTCGAGCGTCCAGACAGTGCCCTGGTCGAGCACCACCGCGTCGTAGCGCACGAGGCCAATGCGCTCGTTGTCGCTGGCCAGCTGCAGGCTGTCGCCTTCGGCCAAAAACAGCACCGTGATCTCGGCGCGCGCGATGAAGGTCGAGTCGCCGCTCAGGCGCCGCCGGCCGAACTGGTGATAACAGCGCTCGCTGCGCGACATCACATTGAAGTCGGTCGTCGGTCCGCGATTGAGCTTGGCCCGCACTTCCGAGCTGCCGTCGAACGCCACCACCGGTTCGGCATGCGTGATCAGGGTCGGCTCGCCATCGATCTGCAAGGTCATGCCGTGCCCGTCGACCAGCGCCAGCGTGCGGTCGACACCCTCGAACTGCGAGAACGCGCCGTCTTCGGCGATGGTGGCGAGGCTGACGCGCCAGTCGAAATCGTCAAAGCCAGCGTCGAGCGGGCCGATCGCGATCTCGGTCGTGTTGCCGCCGCCGTTCTTCCACGGTACCGGGGCCAGGCCTGCAAACGGAATCAAGACAGTCATGTGGTCACCTTTCTAAGAACGCAAATCCCGCAGCGCCTGGCGGTAGCGCGCCGCAATCGCCTCCTGCGCCCGGTGGCGGCCGCCCTGCACCACCCAGCGTCCGCCGCACAGCACGTCGCGCACGAGGTTATCGTTACCGCAAAATACCATGCGGCCAAGGACCTCGGCGTGGTCCACGCCATCCAGGTTCGGATGCTGGGCATCCAGCACCAGCAGGTCGGCGCGCCGCCCTGCCGCCAGTGCGCCCACGCGCCGGCCAGTGGCTTGCGCGCCGCCGGCCAACGCAGCTTGCCACAAAAAGTCGCCGACACTGCGCTGCGCTGGCACGTGCGCCACATTGCGCTGCCGGTGCTGCAGGCGCTGGCCATATTCGAGCCAGCGCAATTCTTCGACAGGGCTCTGCGATACATGGCTGTCGCTGCCGATGCCGAAGCGCCCGCCGGCGGCGATGTACGGCGCCAGCGGGAACAGGCCGTCGCCCAGATTCGCCTCGGTGGTCGGGCACAGGCCGGCGACGGCGCCGCTGGATGCCAGCGCCGTCACTTCCGCCGCATCCAGGTGCGTGGCGTGCACGAGGCACCAGCGTTCATCAAGCACGAGCTGCTCCAGCAGATAGGCAACCGGCCGCCGGCCCGTGTGCGCGATGCACTGCGCCACTTCGGCCTCTTGCTCGGCGATGTGGATGTGCAGCGGCCGCGCGGCGGGCAAGCCGGCCGCCAGCGCGCGGATCGCATCGATGCCGGCCGCGCGCAGCGAGTGCGGCGCGGCGCCCACTTCGAGCTGGCCGCCCCGCAGCGGCGCCAATGCCTCGACGATGCCAAGCACGTCATCGACGTCGGTGCGAAAGCGCGCCTGGCCCGGCGTGAGCGGCTGCGCGCCAAATCCGGCGTGGCTGTACAGCACCGGCAGCAGCGTCACACCCATGCCGGCCAGTTGCGCGGCTGCGGCCACGCGTTCGGCGGTTTCGGCGGGGCGCGCATAACTGGCGCCATCGACAGCGCGCTGCAGGTAGTGAAATTCGCAGACCGATGTATAGCCATGGCGCAGGCACTCGGCAAACAGCTGCGCGGCGATGGCTTCGATCCCCTCCGGCGTGATGCGCGCGGCGAAGCGGTACATCAGGTCGCGCCAGGTCCAGAAGCTGTCCGGCCCTTCGCTGCCCGTTTCGGTCAGGCCGCCCAGCGCGCGCTGGAACGCGTGCGAATGCAGATTGACCATCCCCGGCAGCACGTACTCGGCGCGCGCCACATTCAGCGGCGGGCGCGCGCCGGGCGCCACCTGCGTCAGGTCGCCCCCGCTGTCCCATTCGAGCAGTACGTCGCGCTGCCAGCCCTGCGGCAGCAGCGCATGGCGCGCGAACAGCGCTGTCATGGCCGCACCCAGTCGACGGCGGCGCCAATCATGTCGCGCAGCAGCGGCTGCAGCGTAGCGGCCACCGCTGGCCGGTACTCGAACGGCGGCGCTTCGTTCATGTACAGGTATTGGCATTTCTCGAGCTGGATTGCGTGCACGCCCGATGCCGGCTGACCGTAGTGGCGCGTGATGTGGCCGCCCTTGAAGCGGCCATTGAGCGCGATCGAGAAGCGCTCCTGCGCGCGCGCCACGTCCAGCACCGCGGCTTCGAGGCCCGGGGCGCAGGACTTGCCTTCGGCCGTGCCGAAGTTCAGGTCCGGCAGCTTGCCGTCGAAAAAGCGCGGGACGACCGAGGCGATGGAGTGCGCTTCCCACAGCACCACGCGCCCGTGCTCCATCTTCAGGCGGTCGAGCTCTGCGCGCAACTGCGCGTGGTACGGCTGCCAGTAGCGCGCCAGGCGCCGCTGCACTTCGGCCCCGTCGGGTTCCATGCCATCGCGGTACAGGCGCTCGCGCCCGAACGTGTCGAGCGGGCACAGGCCGGTGGTGTCCAGGCCCGGATACAGGTTCGTGTCTTCGGGCGGGCGATTCAGGTCGATCAGGTAACGCGACCAGCGCGCCGAGATGGTCGAGATGCCCATCTCTTCGAGAAAACCGTACAGCTCGGGCAGGTGCCAGTCGGTGTCGGCGCGCGCAGCGGCGCACGGCGCCAGCGTGTGCGCCACCTCGTCGGGAATATCGGTGCCTGCATGCGGCATCGATACCAGCATGGGAAGCCTGCCTGCCTTGAACCGGAACGCCATCGCAACTCCCTCGTTGATTTACGGATGCAGCGCCGTGAACAGCGTCTTGCACGAGGCCGACAACGCGCCCTGCCACACCATCGTGCGCGCCGCCTCGATGTCCGGCGCAAAGAAGCGGTCGGCATCATATGGCGCAACCTGTTCGCGCAGCTGCGCGTGGACCGATTCCAGCGTCTGCGAACTGCGCAGCGGCCGGTGGAACTCGATGCCCTGGCATGCGGCCAGCAACTCGATGCCGACGATCACGCAGGTATTGTGCGCCATCTGGTGAAGACGGCGCGCCGCAAAGGTGGCCATGCTGACATGGTCTTCCTGGTTGGCCGACGTCGGCAGGCTGTCGACGCTGGCGGGATGGGCCAGCGACTTGTTTTCGGAGGCCAGCGCCGCCGCCGTCACGTGCGCGATCATGAAGCCGGAATTCAGGCCCGGCTCGCGCACGAGGAAGGCCGGCAGGCCTGACAGGTTGGCATCGATCAGCAGCGCGATGCGGCGTTCGGCCAGCGCGCCGATTTCGGCGATGGCCAGCGCCAGCGAATCGGCGGCAAACGCCACTGGCTCGGCGTGGAAGTTGCCGCCCGAGAGGATGACGCTGCCCGCCTCGCCGTCGGTGAACAGCAGCGGATTGTCGGTGACGGCATTCGCCTCGATCAGCAGCGTGCGGCCGGCATTGCCGATCAGGTCCATCACGGCGCCCATCACCTGCGGCTGGCAACGCAGGCTGTACGGGTCCTGCACGCGCTCGTCGCCGACCAGGTGCGAGGCGCGGATCGCGCTGCCGGCCACCAGCTCGCGGTAGATGGCCGCTGCCGCGATCTGGCCCGGCTGACCGCGCACGGCGTGGATGCGGGCGTCGAACGGTGCATCGCTGCCACGCGCGGCGTCGACCGACAATGCGCCGGTGACCATCGCGGCTTCGAGCAGGCGCTCGGCCAGGAACAGGCCGTGCAGCGCCAGCGCGGTCGACACCTGCGTGCCGTTGATCAGTGCGAGTCCCTCTTTCGCGCCCAGCACGACCGGCGCGATGCCGGCCGCCGCCAGCGCATCATTGGCCTCGACCAGCACGCCGTTGTGGCGCACCTGGCCCACGCCCAGCATGGCCAGCGTCATGTGCGCCAGCGGCGCCAGGTCGCCCGATGCGCCGACCGAGCCCTGCACGGGAATGGCCGGCATGATGTTGGCGTTGTACAGGGCAATCAGCGTCTCGACGATGAGCGGGCGCACGCCCGAGTAGCCACGCGCCAGGCTGCCGATCTTGGTCAGCAGGATCAGGCGGACAATCTGGTCGTCGATCAGCGGCCCCGTACCCACCGCATGCGACAGGATCAGGTTGCGCTGCAGCGTGGCCAGTTGCTCCACCGGGATATGGGCCTTGGCCAGGATGCCGAAGCCCGTGTTGATGCCGTAGGCCGGATCGCCCTTGGCGACGATGGCGTCGACGGCCGCACTGGATGCGGCGATGTCGCGCCAGGCCCCGCTGGCCAGGGTCAATGGTGCGTGCGCGCTCCAGGCGGCGCGCAGGTCGCCCAGGGTCAGCTGGCCGGGGTGCAGAGTGAATTCGTTCATGGATTTATTTGATCATCGGAAGATTGAGGCCATTGCGCCGGGCGCAGTCGATGGCGGTGTCGTAGCCGGCGTCGGCGTGGCGCATGACGCCCGAGCCGCAGTCGTTGACCAGCACGCGCGCCAGGCGCTTGGCGGCGGCGTCGGTGCCGTCGGCCACGATGACGACACCGGAGTGCTGCGAATAGCCCATGCCCACGCCGCCGCCATGGTGCAGCGAGACCCAGGTGGCGCCGCCGGCAGTATTCAGTAACGCATTCAGCAGCGGCCAGTCGGATACAGCGTCGGTCCCGTCGCGCATCGCTTCGGTTTCGCGATTCGGGCTGGCGACCGAGCCGGTGTCGAGGTGATCGCGCCCGATGACGATCGGCGCCTTCAGTTCGCCCGTGCGCACCATCTCGTTGAACGCGAGGCCCGCCAGATGGCGTTCGCCCAGGCCCAGCCAGCAGATGCGCGCCGGCAGGCCCTGGAACGCGATGCGGTCGCGCGCCATGTCGAGCCAGCGGTGCACGCGCGCGTCGTGCGGGAACAGTTCCTTTATTTTCGCGTCCGTCTTGTAGATGTCTTCGGGGTCGCCCGACAGCGCCACCCAGCGGAATGGCCCGCGCCCTTCGCAGAACTGCGGCCGGATATACGCCGGCACAAAGCCAGGAAAGTCGAACGCATCCTGCACGCCTTCGTCCTTGGCCACCTGGCGGATGTTGTTGCCATAGTCGACCGCGTGGCAGCCCATCGCCTTGAAGTCGAGGATGGCGCGCACGTGCTGCGCGCAGGATGCCGCCGCGTCGCGCGTCAGGCGCGCGTGCTGCGCCGGATCGCGCTGCGCGGCCTGCCATTCGGCCACGCTCCAGCCGCTTGGCAGGTAGCCGTTGATCAGGTCATGGGCCGAGGTCTGGTCGGTCACCAGGTCGGGCTTGATGCCGCCGGCCCGGGCGCGCCGTACGAGCTCCGGCAGCACGTCGGCGGCATTGCCAAGCAGGCCAATGGAGACGGCCTCGCGCTGCGCCGTGTGCTGCTGCACCATTGCCAGCGCCTCGTCGATGTCGCGCGCCTGCTTGTGGAGGTAACGCGTGCGCAGCCGGAAATCGATGCTGCTTTGCTGGCATTCGACGGTCAGCGACACGGCGCCGGCGAAGCTCGCGGCCAGCGGCTGCGCGCCGCCCATGCCGCCCAGGCCCGCGGTCAGGATCCAGCGCCCCAGCATGTCGCCGCCAAAGTGCTGGCGCCCTGCTTCGGCAAAGGTTTCGTAGGTGCCCTGCACAATGCCCTGCGTGCCGATATAGATCCAGCTGCCGGCCGTCATCTGGCCGTACATGAACAGGCCACGGCGATCGAGCTCGTTGAAGTGGGCCCAGTCGGCCCATTTCGGCACCAGGTTGGAATTTGCCAGCAGCACGCGCGGCGCGTCCGGGTGGGTCTGGAACACGCCGACCGGTTTGCCGGACTGGATCAGGAGGGTCTGGTCGTCATCGAGCTCGCGCAGGCTGGCCAGGATCTGGTCGTAGCAGGCCCAGTTGCGGGCCGCGCGGCCGATGCCACCATAGACGACGAGGCGCTGCGGGTTTTCCGCGACCTCGGCGTCCAGGTTATTTTGAATCATGCGGTAGGCCGCTTCGGTCAGCCAGCTCTTGCAACTGAGCGTGGTGCCGCGCGGGGCCTGGATCACGCGCGAGGGGTCGAAGCGGGGATCGTCGACAACATCAGCATTGTGGTTCATGGCGGCTCCTTCGATAAGGAATGGGCTCCGCGTGCGTACCGGATGAGTTGATCGCCAACCATCACCGCGTGGACGGAGAATCCGTCCACCCTACCGCATTCAGGTTGTCTATACAATCCTGTCCAATTACTTTTTGAAGACCTGCTTGCCTGCCACCCAGGTTTCGAGCACGCCTGTTTTGTGGATGTCGTACGTCGGCATCTTGAACAAGTCCTGATCGATCACGATGAAGTCGGCCAGCTTACCTGCTTCGAGCGAGCCGAGGCTGTCTTCGCGGTGCCCGGCGTACGCGGCGTCGAGCGTGAAGCAGCGGAATGCTTCTTTCAGCGACATCGCCTGGTTCGGGTACCAGCCGGCCACCGGCTGGCCCTGCGCATCCTGGCGCGTGACAGCGGCGTGCAGGCCGAAGAACGGGTTCGGTGCTTCGACCGGGAAGTCCGAGCCGCAGGCGATGCGCGAACCCTGGTGCAGGAAGGTGCGCCAGGCATACGCGCCCTTGATGCGCTCGGGGCCGACGCGGGTTTCGGCCATGTTCTTATCGGACGTCGCGTGGGTCGGCTGCATCGACGGGATGACGCCGATCGACTTGAAGCGCGGGATGTCGCCTGGCTGCACGACCTGCGCGTGCTCGATGCGGTGACGCTGCGCGCTGCTCTTGGTTGCCGAGACTTCTTTCTGGTAGATGTCGAGGATCTGCTTGTTGCCGGCGTCGCCAATGGCATGCACATTGACCTGATAACCGCGGCGCATCGCCTTCGTCATCATGGTGTCCATCTGCCCGCTCTTGAAGAACAGCAGGCCGTGCGAATGCGCGTCATCGCTGTATGGCTTGATCAGCGCCGCGCCGCGGCTGCCCAGCGCGCCGTCCGAATACAGCTTCACGGCGCGCAGTGCGTACATGCCGTTGCCGTAGTCGTTCAGCGGGCCGTTCTTGGCCAGCACATCGAAATCCGCGCCGGCGCCGCCGATCATGCCGTACACGCGCGTTGTCAGCTTGCCCGCATCGGCGTAGGCGCGGTACAGGCGGTCCTGGGTCACGTCCACGCCGGCGTCGTGCACGCTGGTGAGACCCACACGTGCCAGTTCCCCCAGGGCGCGGTC
Organism: Massilia aurea; assembly: GCF_024753205.1. GTDB lineage: Bacteria > Pseudomonadota > Gammaproteobacteria > Burkholderiales > Burkholderiaceae_D > Telluria > Telluria aurea. Next base: position 863,665 of record NZ_JANUGZ010000002.1, read on the forward strand.
GAGCATCGTGCGCGATTCGGCCTCGGTCTGCGGCGGCAGCACCTTGGTCAGCAAGTCCTGCGCGGTATCGACCAGGACGCCAGTGGCTTCGCCATTCGCATCGCGCATGATCTTGCCGCCGACCGGATCCGGCGTGGCTTTCGTGATGCCGGCCAGCGCCAATGCGCGGCTGTTGGCCCAGCCGGCGTGGCCGTCGACGCGTTCGAGCCACACCGGCCGGTCGCTGACGACGGCGTCGAGTTCGGCCGCGGTGGGGAAGCGCCCCAGCTTCCAGTTTTCCTGGTTCCAGCCGCGCCCGCGCAGCCATGGGTGACCCGGATTGGCGCCTGCGTACTCGCCGATCGACTTCAGCGCGCCGGCCAGCGACGTGCTGTTGAACAGGTCGAGCTGCGTCAGTTGCTGGCCCAGGCCGAACACGTGGCCGTGGGCGTCGATCAGGCCAGGCAGCAGCGTGCGGCCACCCATGTCGATGCGTTTGGCCTGGGGCGCCTTGGCCGCGACATCCGCGCTGGCGCCCACGGCGATGATGCGGCCCGCGTCATCAAAGGCGAGCGCGGTGAACTGCACCAGGTCGCCCTTGGTATTGAGGGTATAGCCGTTGGCGTTGTCGATCAGGGTCGCGGCGTGGGCTGGCAGGCTGCCGGCAACGGCCAGGACGATCAGGGAACACAGGGGGGTCAAGCGGGCGCGCATGCGTGGTTTTCTCCGTCGGTTGGGGTCCCGCGCCTCGTGGGCGCAGCTCGGGAGAGTGTATAGAAATTTGCATGCCCGGCATAGCACCGGCGCCCGTTCAATCCCGGTTGGATACTACAGGCTCCTGCTCGCGTTCGAGCAAGGTGCGCTTGCGCTCGATCCCCCAGCGATAACCGGATAGCGCGCCGCCCGTGCGCACCACGCGGTGGCAGGGAATCGCCACCGCCACCGGATTGGCGGCGCAGGCTCCGGCCACGGCGCGCGCGCCGCCGGCCACGCCGACGATGACGGCCAGCTCGGCGTAGCTGACCGTGCGGCCGGCGGGGATGCTGCGCAGCGCCTGCCACACGCGCTGCTGAAAGGCGGTGCCGCGCACGTCCAGTGGCAACTCGAAACCGATGCGCGGCGCTTCGACCAGCGCGACCACCTGCGCCACGGTCTGCCCGAACGCCGCATCGGCGCCTTCGAGTACGGCGTGCGGAAAGCGCGCCTGCAGATCGTCCAGCAGCGGCGCCGGCGCGTCGCCGATCAGGATCGCGCAGATTCCGCGCGCGGTCGCCGCGACCAGGATCGCCCCCAGCGAGCACTGCCCGATGGCGAAACGGATCGTCTCACCGCGCCCGCCGGCCCGGTAGTGCGCCGGCGCCATGCCCAGCACCGCCTGCGCCCCCGCATAAAAGCGCGTGCTGGAGCCGTAGCCGGCGTCGAACAGCGCATCGAGCACCGGCGCGCCCTGCGCCAGCCCGCGCCGTACGCGCTCGCCGCGCCGCGCGGCCGCATACGCTTTCGGCGTGATCCCGGTCTGCGCCTTGAACACGCGGTGGAAGTGAAAGCGGCTCATGCCGGCCGCCTGCGCCAGGCTGTCGAGATCCGGCGCTTCGTCGGCGGCATCGATCAGGCGGCACACCCGCGCGACGGCGTCGCGCTGGCGCTCGGCGAGCGGCGGCAAGTGCGGCGCGCAGCGCAGGCACGGCCGAAAGCCGGCCGCTTCGGCGGCATTTGGGTCCGCATGAAAGGCCACGTTGGCGCGCCGCGCCGCGCGCGATGGACACGACGGCCGGCAATACACGCCGGTAGTGCGCACCGAGTACACGAAGCGGCCGTCGAAGGCCGGGTCGCGCTGCTCTACGGCGTTCCAGCGCAGATCGGCGCTGTCGGCGCGGTCGGCACCGGTATCGGCATTGGCATTGGCATCGGTGGGAATGGTCATGTTCATCTCCATGGGTCAGGCGGCAAGCCTATCGTAGCCCCATGCCTGCTGCTATGCACGCCGGGTCTTGCTTTCGAATCGAATGCTAGAATCCCGGCTGGTCAGACAGGCCGTCACTTCGGAGAACCGCTTGGACCCAAGGACCACACACGATCCCCTGCAAGACAGCCCACCGGACAAAGCACCCATTTTCCGGCAAATCAAGGACTACCTGGTCGGCGAAATCGCGGCGGGGCGCTGGAAGGAAGGCGACCTGGTGCCGTCCGAACAGGCGCTGGTGCGCCTGTTCGGCGTCTCGCGCATGACGGTCAACCGCGCCGTGCGCGAGCTCACCGCCGAACAGGTCCTGGTACGGCGCCAGGGCTCGGGCACGTACGTCGCACCGCAGAAGTACCAGGCCACGCTGGTCGAGATCCGCAATATCGCCGACGAGATCCGCGAACGCGGCAGGCAGCACACCAGCCGCGTGCTGGTGCTGGCGGCCGGCGTGGCGGACGATGGACTGGCGGCCGAGTTCGCGCTCGAAGCGGGCAGCACGCTGTACCACTCGCTGATCGTCCACTTCGAGAACGACGTGCCGATCCAGTTTGAAGACCGCTGGGTGAATCCGGCCTGCGCCCCGGCCTACCTGGAACAGGATTTTTCCAGCATCACGCCCAACGAACACCTGATGGTGAGCGCGCCGCTGCAGGGCGCGACCTATACCATCGAGGCCCTGCCGGCATCGGGCGACCCGGCCACGCATCTTGGCATCGCGCCTGGCGCGCCGTGCCTGGTGCTGCATCGGCGCACGACATCGGCCGGCCGGATCGCTTCGGTGGCCACGATGTGGCATCCGGGCCATCTGACCCGCTTCACGGGCAGCGTGTAGCGATTAATTATGCGAACAGACAATAAACCATGCCACACTCTGGCCATCTGGCGGAACAGCCATCACCTTCCCCGTCAGGTATGACCATGCCATCGCAAGCCGCCAACGCGCCAGCCCTGGAAGCGCCCTTGCACGTACTGGTGCTCGACGACGATCCGCTGCTGCTGGAAGTAATGCGGGAAATGCTCGCCGCATGCGGACTGAGCAACATCGCGCTCGAAACGCAGGCGTGCAGTGCGCTACGGCGCCTCGACCAATCCATGCCAGACGCCGTGATCTGCGACCTGATGATGCCGGAAATGGATGGCATCGAGTTCCTCCAGGCTGCAGCAGCGCAAGGGTATCAGGGCAAGGTGATCCTGATGTCGGCGCTCGAAGATGGCGTGCGCGAAGCGGCTGGCGAACTGGCGCGTGCACTGGGACTGCAAGTCGTGGGTTCATTTCGCAAGCCGCTCGAACAAAACCAGTTGCGCGCAGCGTTGGCCTGTTGAATTTTTGTACAACCGGCTAAACACTTTTCAAAAAAATGCGGTATTATTCGGCTCATTCCCCGCCTGACACCCTCTAGCCGTTCTTCCAATATTGAAATTCGCACACAGTGCCTCCACCATTGTGTAGTAACAATATTAAGCAACACAGGAAGATACCCGGTAGCCGGTCGAGACGTTCCGCATGTCCTGTCTCAAGGCGTTAATCACAGTTACTACCTCTTATCGAGGAAACCATGAGCGAAAACATCAAACACATCAGCGATGCATCCTTTGAATCCGACGTGCTCAAATCCGAGCTGCCGGTGCTGGTCGATTTCTGGGCCGAGTGGTGCGGTCCTTGCAAGATGATTGCCCCGATCCTTGAAGAAGTCGCCAAGGAATACGGCGGCAAGATCACGATCGCCAAGATGGACGTCGACGCGAACCAGGCTGTTCCAGCCCAGTTCGGCATCCGCGGCATCCCGACCCTGATCCTGTTCAAGAATGGCGAAGTCGCTGCGCAGAAAGTCGGCGCACTGGCAAAAGGCCAATTGACCGCGTTCATCGACAGCAACATCTGATTCAGCTGATACAATAAGCGGCGACGACGCGCCCGCGTCATCGCCTCCCGGCCGGGAGGGCCCACGGCCCATCGCCACCTTCCCGCCTTGATTAACCCACGCAGTTCCCTCCCCTACCTTTTTTACCCGTCACGGGTTACCCAAACACATGCATTTATCTGAACTGAAGGCGATGCACGTTTCCGCGCTGCTGGAAATGGCAATCGGCCTCGATATCGACAACGCAGCCCGCCTGCGCAAACAGGAATTGATGTTTGCAATCCTGAAGAAGCGCGCAAAAGGCGGTGAGCAGATCTTCGGCGACGGCGCTCTCGAAGTGCTGCCGGACGGTTTCGGTTTCCTGCGCTCGCCCGATGCGAGCTATATGGCCTCGACCGACGACATTTATATCTCCCCGTCGCAGATCCGTCGTTTCAACTTGCATACGGGTGACTCGATCGAAGGCGAAGTGCGTACGCCAAAAGACGGCGAACGCTATTTCGCGCTGGTCAAGGTCGACAAGGTCAATGGCGAATCGCCGGAAGCCTCGAAGCACCGCATCCTGTTCGAGAACCTGACGCCGCTGCACCCGAACGAGCCGCTGCGTCTCGAGCGCGACATGAACGGCGCCGAAAACATCACCGGCCGCATCGTCGATTTGATTTCGCCGATCGGCAAGGGCCAGCGCGGCCTGTTGGTGGCGTCGCCAAAGTCCGGCAAATCGGTCATGCTGCAGCACATCGCGCATGCGATCACGGCCAATCACCCCGACGTCACGCTGATCGTTCTGCTGATCGACGAACGTCCGGAAGAAGTGACCGAGATGCAGCGTTCGGTGCGCGGCGAAGTCGTCGCCTCGACCTTCGACGAACCAGCAACCCGCCACGTGCAGGTTGCCGAGATGGTGCTGGAAAAAGCCAAGCGCCTGGTCGAAATGAAGAAGGACGTCGTGATCCTGCTGGACTCGATCACCCGTCTGGCGCGCGCCTACAACACCGTCATCCCTGCCTCGGGCAAGGTCCTGACCGGTGGTGTCGACGCCAATGCGTTGCAGCGTCCAAAGCGTTTCTTCGGTGCGGCCCGTAATATCGAAGAAGGCGGCTCGCTGACCATCATCGCGACCGCGCTGATCGAAACCGGTTCGCGCATGGATGACGTGATCTTTGAAGAGTTCAAGGGTACCGGCAATATGGAAGTGCACCTCGAGCGCCGTCTGGCCGAAAAGCGCGTCTACCCGTCGATCAACCTGAACAAATCGGGCACCCGTCGCGAAGAACTGCTGATCAAGCCGGACCAGCTCCAGAAAATCTGGATCCTGCGCAAGCTGCTGTACTCGATGGACGAGATCGAAGCGATGGAATTCATCCTCGACAAGATGCGCGCCACGAAGAACAACGTGGAGTTCTTCGACATGATGCGCCGCGGCGGCTAAGCCACCGCAACGCATCATGCGCACAGGCAGCCTTCGGGCTGCCTTTTTTGTTGGGCATTGCCGGAAGCCGAAAACCTATTTATAATCGCCGGTTCTGCCCAACCCTGGCAAGTGATCGGCAATCGGGTCAAGAAGCGAGACGACCGACGAAGTGCTGTTTGGCTACCAACTCTATAGAAAGCAAGACCATGAAGACCGAAACTCACCCAGAATACCGCGACGTCGTGTTCCATGACGTGTCGTGCGACTTCAAGTTCATCACGCGCTCGACCATCAACACCCGCGACAAGATCGAACACGAAGGCAAAGAATACCCACTGGTCAAGATCGAGGTGTCGGCTGAATCGCACCCGTTCTTCACCGGCAAGCACAAGATCGTCGACACCGCCGGTCGCGTCGAGAAGTTCCGCCAGAAGTTCGGCGCAGTTGGTTCGAAGACCTCGGTCGCCAACGGCTAATTGCCGATGTAATACCGTCAAAGCCTTCACCGGCTTTGGCCAGACAGCCAGCTTTGCTGGCTTCAAAAAAGAAGCCGCTTACCCGGCTTCTTTTTTTTCGCGGCTATACTACGCGCTCATTTCCGCCATCAGACTTATCGATGAAACCAGTCCGTCTTCCCGCCGCCGCCACCCTGGCACTGCCCCGCTGGGCCCTGCTTGCGCTGGGCCTGTTCTACATTCTGCCAGGCCTGATCGGGCGCGACCTGTGGAAGGAAGACGCCGCCAGCTTCGGCATTATGTGGACGATGGCGCATGGCACGCTGGCCGACTGGCTGTATCCGAACATCGCCGGCCTTGCCAGCGTCGACGAAGGGCCGCTCGCATTCTGGCTCGGCGCCGTATGCATCAAGCTGTTCGGCTGGCTGCTGGGCGACGTGCTCGCCGCCCGCGTTTCGACGGTCGGCATTTTCGTGCTGGGCACGATGTCGCTCTGGTACACCGCCTTCCACCTGGGCCGGCGCGCTGAAGCGCAACCGCTGCGCCTGGCCTTCGGTGGCCAGCCCGAACCGGACGACTATGGCCGCATGCTGGGCGATACCGCCGTCCTGATCTACCTCGGCAGCCTGGGCCTGCTGCTGCAAAGCCACCTGACGCTTGCAGCGACCCTGCAGGGCGCCCTGCTTGCCTTCTTCCTGTACCGCGCCGTACGCTACGTCGAACTTGCCGGCACGCGCAATGCGGTGCTGGTGGGGGTCGCGCTCGGGGCGCTGACACTGACGCAGGGCTTCCTGCCGCCGCTGGTGTTGCTCGTGGCGCTGTTTGCCTGCACCCGCTATCTCGATCTGCCCACGCCGCGCGCGCTGCTCGACCTGGCTGTCGCCGCCGGTGTCGGCTTCGGCATCGCGCTGATCTGGATCGTGCCGGCCACGGCAATCCAGCCTTATGGCCTGTCACCCATTGCCGATTGGCTCGACTGGAACGCGCAGCAGATCGGCTTGCCCGGCTGGCCGGCGCTGAAAGCCTTTTTCCGGATCGGCATCTGGTTCTTCTGGCCAGCCTGGCCATTCGCCTTGTGGGCGATCTGGGCCTGGCGCCGCCAGCAGATGCTGCACATCGTGCTGCCCGTGTTCTTCTTCCTGGCGCTCGTGCTGCAATTGCTGGCCGACCCGGCGCCCGAGAACAGCGACTTCCTGAAAATGCTGCCGCCGCTGGCGCTGATGGCCGCCTTCGGCCTGCCGACGATGAAGCGCGGCGCAATCAACGCCATCGACTGGTTCTCGGTGATGGTGCTGACGATGCTGAGCGCGATCATCTGGCTGTTCTGGATCGCCAAGCTGACCGGCTGGCCGGCGCAGCTGGCCAAGAACGCGCTCAAGCTGGTGCCGGGCTTCACGCCGGAAATCGGCGTGGTCACCTTCATCGTTGCGGCCGGCGCCAGCGTCGGCTGGATCATGCTGGTGCACTGGCGCCTGTCGCGCCAGCCGGCGGTTCTGTGGCGCGCCGTGGTGCTGTCCTCGGGCGGCCTGATCCTGCTGTGGGTGCTGTTGATGACACTGTTCCTGCCCGACCTGAACTACGGCAAGAGCTACGCCGGCGTCGCCCAGCAGATCGCCGCCCGCCTCCCGGCGGACGCCAACTGCATCGCCACCAATGTCGGCGCCGCCCAGCGCGCTTCGCTGGCCTTCTACGGCCGCCTGCCGTTCGTTACGCTCGCCGGCGGCAAGTGCGACTACGTGCTGTTGCAAGACAGCCTGCGCAACCGCGACGACGCGACCTTGCTGCGCAAGTGGAACGTGAGCAATGCGGTGCCGCTCTGGGAAGGCCGGCGTGCATCGGACCGGGACGAACGCTTCCGGCTATTCCGCCAGAAACCCTGAGTCACTTTCCCACAAGCCGCACTTCTGTGCGGCTTGTTCGTTTTGGGCCAATGGCTTGCCAAAATCCACCTGTGCGCGGCAAGTGTTGTCTTTATGAGAAGCTGGCTTCAACGAATGCGTGTTTGCGCGCAGTCAAACGCCAGCCACTGAGCGCTGGTCACAATGATCAAGTCAATGACGATTTAACTAATATTTGGCTGGATATTGCACCAGTTTTCTTGATCGGCGCAAATACGGACTGATGCGAGCAACCAGGGAGAGCACCATGAACAGCGTGACGTTTTCTGAAATTCAGCGCGTCAATCGCCCTGGCTTCCTGCAGCGTATTGATACCTGGCGCCAGTCGCTGCCCTGGGCGCTCACGCTGCTGGCCGGCTTGCCGGTACTGGTGCTGGGCCTACACTTGATCGATCCTGGCACCCCCATGCCGTTCCTCGTGGTGCCCGCCATCATTGGCGGCCTCCTTCCCATCTGCATGCTGGGCCCGGGCCGCTTCGAAATCCGCAGCCGCGTCGATGCCCACCAGATGATCGACACGCTCGACAAAGCGCTCGAAACGCTTGGCTACCGGCGCACAACCACCGACAGCACCACCATCCGCTACTTCCGCCCACGCCCATGGCTGCGCGCGCAGGAAGGCGCGATCGATGTCGCTGTGCGCGAGCACGTGCTCGAGATCGTGGGGCCGATGGGCAGCTTGCGGTTGTTGCAGCATCGGATGACGTGTTAGCTGGCGTGCGGTATGCGATCAGGGCATACGCTCAGCCGTATCTCTCGGGAACTCATAGGGTGAGTTTCGCCACACTGGCCAGCTGAGCAATCAATGTGCTAAGATACCCGCCTGCGATTGGGCCTCTGTGGCGGAATTGGTAGACGCACTTGACTCAAAATCAAGCGCCGTAAGGCGTGCCGGTTCGATTCCGGCCGGAGGCACCACCTACTCGCAGCATGCAGTTGTACTACGCTAAAACCCGTCACCTTTCAAGGAAGCACGGGTTTTTTGCTATCCACCCTCAGTATCATCAAGATCGACTGTCCAGCACCCTGACCGGTGGCATGATCATCATGCATCAGCCCTCTGCCGCTCCCTGCACTGCCGACATTGAGCATGAGCTAATTTTGCCAAATCTAAACCCGGGCTATGACTTGTGCAAAGCTGAGGCTGTGTCCGAATGTCAGACCTGACCCCGACTTCGCTGCCTTACAAAGCTAACGCGTCCTTCAGGTACGGGGGAAGAATTTGGAACATCCAAGTCAAGAGAGAATAGGTGATCACGCAGAACAATAACATTATGGAACAACCAAACTTGCACCCAGGCACCCGGCGTATGTTTCCGAGCCACCTCTTTTAATCTACTCTCAACAGCCTTTGCCTGAGGAAGGATCAACGCGTCATAGACCCCATCATGATTCGCATGCCAGTCAGATGACTTCCTCACAATCTTCGCAAATTGAGTAGCCTTCTTCCTAGACTTATAATAACAATGCGCGCTCGATAAGTTAAATCTATTAAATCCAATAATTTCCTGATAGCTGTTTTCAGATAATATTTTATTGTATTTTTTTAAAGGAAAAACATATTCAACAGGTCCGGGATACTTCTCCTCACGAGGATTTTTCGTAGTAGTGAGAAAAACAAAAGGTGCATCAGAACTTTTGCATTCTATCAACAACTCGGTGATTACTTTAGTTAACTTAGATTCACCTACTTCGACAACCTTTACAGCTTTGATATCGAGTTCACGGGAGATTGATTCCTCTTGATCTCTGAACGCCCAGCTCGAGTCGACGTGAAAGCCTAATGCTTCTGCTTTCCTTGCAATTTCATTTTCGAATAGGTAACCTGATTTTTCGAGCGCTTTGAGCATTTGCTCTGCACTAGGCTGTCCTTTCTTTTCTTCTTCGTTTTTCATTAGAAATTCTACAGTATTTAATTGACAAGATTGAATTAGCTTTTGGTTTGACCAATCATTCGAAAACTTAGGCCAACAATAAGTTAGCATGTTTGCAAGTATTGCACCATGGATTTTGTTAGACTACCCGCGCTAGGCTAAGCGTAATTTAATCATCTGCGCCTACTACGCATGAATTAAGCAGGAGCGTTCTAACCAATTGATTATAAGAATATATAGATTCCGGCCGAATCCAACTCAGCAAAATGACAGGCAGCGAACTGTTGTAGCCCGCCAACAGTTGCAAGCGTTAGTTGCTCAAAATGCAACATTGCCCTACACTCACAATGACCGACCGTTTGATGTCGGCCAGGAGCGACGTGATACCGACCATCTGACGATTGACAATACGAATATCCACTATAAAAAGTTTTTAATAGAAGTTCACTAATTTGCCAACCATTCTAAAATGTGTCTTGAGGAAATTTTAAGGCCCTAATTAACCATTTTTTTCGATCGATTATTTTAATAATGAAACTTTATACTGCGTTTCTTCTAATGCCACTGCACTCAGTTGCTGCCGATAATACTATTCGCGATTATACTAATAGCGATTGGTGGACGGTCTATTTAACAGGGATACTGTGTTTATTTACGCTTGGACTTATGGTGTACACCGCAAAGTTGTGGCATGCGACAGTCAAGCTTTCTAGGGATGCGGAAAAAAATTCAGAGGAACAAAGAGCGCACTTGATCAGCTCTCTTGATGCGACTGAACGCGCTGCTAGCGCAGCTGAAAGAAGCGCCAAAATTTCTGGACAATCGCTATCCACGGCTCAGCGGGCGTTTGTCTTTTTGAAAGGTTTTGACTCTATCCCCAATATCTTTGAAAATGTACTAAAAGAGTACGTAATCTTTGCTTACGCAGAGAATGCCGGGGTGACCCCAGCGCAAGATGTTCGATTCGCAAGTAGTATTCAAATGCAACGAGGATCTGCGCCACAGGTCCCTTTCTTCAAAACTGATTTCACTGGATCATCTACTAGTGTCATGGGGCCCAGGTCACAAGTAAGAAGCGGGTATCTTCCTGTTTCCGCCGGCGATCTATATGATTGCTGGCTAGGTAAAACAAAGATATTCATCTGGATGCGCTTAGAGTACAGAGATATTTTTAGCCAAGAGCTGCTGCATCATCATGAACAGTGTGCGGAAATTAGTCTGATTCACGATCCGCGCAGCGCCCCGCCAATGGGCCACCCACCCTATCTTCAATTTCGGGTAACCGGAAACCAAAATAGCTCATCTTGAGTGCGAGTGTCTGCTGGGGGTCAGCAGCAGACGTTGGTATCACTCATACTTGAATTATGGACTCGAGTTACACTTTTTAGACAGACAAGAGCAACTGCGCATAAATTACGCAATCTATCTACAACTCATTGATTATAAATAAATTAGGATTCCGGCCGGATGCAACTCAGCAATATGCCATGCAGCGGACCATTGCAGCCCCGCAATGCTCACAAGCAGTAGTTGCTCAACATGCAACAGTAGCCTACACTGACCATCGCCGACTGTCCGGTATCGGCCAGGAGCGGTCAGTCGAGCCGGTGCGTATTGTCTAACTGGTTTTTGAAAGGCTTGCGATGAGTAGACCACTGCCATTGAAAGAACTGCTTGACGAATGGTATCGGTGGGCCGAATGGATCTCCTCTGAGAACCGAGATGAAACGAAGAGCGATGACCTTACTGGTTGGTTTGAGTTCAACTGGGTCGTTGAAGATGACCCTGAATTGGCTTGGAAGGCAATTATCGAGGCCATTGATCAGCCAAGAATGGCACCGTATTTAGGCACCTTGGCTGCGGGGCCCCTCGAAGATTTGTTAGACCTACACGGTCCGGCCTTCATCGAACGGATCGAGCAATGTGCACGGTCGAATGCGCGTTTCGCCAGCATACTTGGCGACGTGTGGCAGTCTGCAATGCCTGACTCGATTTGGAAGCGCGTGCAAGCTGTACAAATTTGTTGAGCGGCCGTCCGGTATGGGTCGCATCCGGTCAGTTTCGACAGGCAGGAATCGGCCAATAGCAGACGGTATGCGATCCCGGATTTCAATAAAGGCATCAGATGAGAAGCAACAGAGTGGCTACGATAGTTGGAACCGCCATGATTGCTGGCAGCGTACCGTGCACACTTGCGATCTTGGTCTTTGCTCAACTTATGGCAGCGCGTAACGCTGGGCACCCTGCTGGTGGCGACGCCATCGGGCTGATGATGATGTCACTCGTCGCGTATGCGATTGCAGTGCTCAGTTTCGTATTTGGGATTATCTACTTCGGCTTTGCCGCTCTCAAAAACAAACTGGTCTTAAGCCCTTGGCACTGGTTTGGCATCGTGTATTCCCTTATCCAAATCACGATCCCGATCGTCTACCTTCTATTTCCCCCAAGGTAATTACGCCGTGAACGTCTGCTGTGGGTCGAAACCAGCCGATCGAGACAGGCAGGAAACGGCCAGAAGCAGACGTTGCATGTTTAAAGGAATTGACGATGGTTGAGCAACCTACGTTTCACGAGTTAGAGAGCTACTTGGCCCGGATGCCAGCTCTAATATCACCATTTGGTCGTGGCTTCGACGAGAGCGGAGGATGGTGGATAAAATTCGGGATCGATATCGATCATCCTCTGGCTTGGGGAGTTGTACAGGAGCTTGGGCATGTCCTGAACTATCTTTCAGTCGACCAACAATTGCCAACAGTGTTCAAACCCGTCTCGCCGCCCCCCTACTTGAACGGCGGTCCACGTGACTACCTCACTTGGGTTATCGAATGCCATGATGCTGACTTTCACCCGAGAACGACAGCCGAGTGGCTCGAAGGTAGATTGCCTCGCCCGGTAGACGATTTATCGCAGTGGACAATTGACGACTGAGCATGTCGGAATGTCTGCGATTGGTCGAATGTCTGCGATTGGTCGACAGTTACCTATTCACACAGGCAGTAACTTTCTAACCTGGCAACCTGCTCAGCTGACGCGAACGGCCGAGTTCGGCCAGAAGCAGTCATCCAAACATGGAGCTAGTATGGCGTTGTTGTTGCACGAGGTTTGGGAAGAGCTTGATGAGAATGGGCAGATACTTGAGGCGTTATGCTTGGCTGGGCCGGACGGCGACGCACTCAGGGCAACACTTGGCGAAAGCGCTAACCTAGTCACGACTTTCGAAGCTGCATCCCATGTCGAAGCGATGACGAAATACTATTCAATGTATGGCCGTGGTGAATATTTCGCGGGGCACCCGACCGACTACAATCCGTATCCAAACGAATGGCGAGCACGTCAACAGACCCACTGCTGAGGTGCCAGTTAAGGTTTCTTGTCAACGTCCGCTTCGGGTCGAAAGCAGACGTTGGTAGCACTCACACTTGCATGATGGACTCGAGTTGCACTTTTTGGACGGGCAAAAGCAACTACGCATAAATTACGCAATCAATTTACAACTCATTGATTATAAATAGATTCGGATTCCGGCCGGAGGCACCACTTACTCGCAGCATGCAGTCGTACTACGCTAAAACCCGTCACCTTTCAAGGAAGCGCGGGTTTTTTGCTATCCACCCTCAGTATCATCAAGATTGACTGTCCAGCACCCTGACCGGTGGCATGATCATCATGCATTAGCCCTCTGCCGCTCCCTGCACTGCCGACATTGAGCATGAGTTCATTTTGCCAAATCTAAACCCGGGCTCTGAGTTAGCTCGTGCAAAGCTGAGACCGTGTCCAAATGTCAGACCTGACCCCGGCTTTTCAGTTCTGATCCAGCCCTTTCTATGCGGAAATTATCCAACGTTCCACTGGACATGCACGCTTCGATGCGCTCAAGTAACGATTTTTACACCTCGTCAATCAATGATTTGTCGAAAATAATTACACCATCTTTGATTACAATCAAAGACCTACTCATAAGTCATTGATTTCTCACCAATTCTCACAGTGGCCCATTTATTGCTTAGTATAAGGAATCTATCAAAAAACTTAAGGAATAGTAATGAAAAGCATTTTTATGACATTGGCAGTAGCTGGCGTGATGGCGATGAGTGGCGCTGCTCAAGCTGCGCCTGCTCTGTATTCGCAAGTCGGCACGCAGAATACGGCAACGTATAGCTTCACCGCAGCAACCACTGGCAACCTGACTGGCTATTTTGCTGGTTCCAAAGCCGACTATGAAAACGAAGTCGGCATGATGGTCAATGGCGTTGCTACCGGCCTGTTCGGCTTGAACAACAAGACGTCGGCGTATGGTCAGGCCTTCAACTTCGGCAACGTTGTCGCTGGCGACGTTCTGGTGTTTGTACTGTCGAATATCAAGCCAGGCAACATCGGTCCTTGGTACTCGCAAACGAATTTGAACAGCGATCTGACCAACCACGTCTACTCGTCGTATTACGCAGGCGATGACCGTCTGAGCGCCGGCACCTATGTTGCATTCGAAGACAAGCCACGTGGCGGCGACTTCAACTACAACGACATCAGCTTCGTGTTCTCCAATGTCACGACGGAAGTGCCTGAGCCTGCATCGATCGCCCTGCTGGGCCTGGGTATCGCAGGTCTGGGTCTGAGCCGTCGCAAGAAAGCAGTCAAGGCATAACAAACGCCTGCTGCATGGTCAGGCCAGTGGCATGCGTGCCGTGGCCTGACCATCGTGAAACGCACAGGTTCTGTCGCGCTGTTGATCAAGCAGCGCAATATGCCGGAGCGGCAATCAGACGCTTGTAGTCGTATCACGCTAAAAACCCGCCATCCTTGCAGGAAGCGCGGGTTTTTTGCTATCCGCCGGCCGCATCCTCAGGCGCGACCGGTGCAGCGCCTTCCACCGGCAGCCGAATCGCAAAGGTCGCTCCCCGTCCCCGCCCTTCACTGCTGACACTGAGCGTGCCCTCATGCAGTTCCACGATCCGGCGCGCGATATACAGCCCCAGTCCCAGCCCGGTGGCATTGTCATGCTGCTGCAGCTTGAACGCCCCAAACACATGCGGCAGATCGTCCGCCTCGATCCCCTGTCCTGAATCGGCGATGTCGATCTCGACCCATCCCCCGCTGCGGCGGATACCGATGCGGATCACCCCGCCCACCGGCGTAAACTTGACCGCATTGAACAGCAAGTTCCAGCACACCTGCTGCAGGCGCTGCCCGTCGGCCTCGAAACGGATGTCCGCGCCGTAATCTGCGGGCGTCACCTGCATCAGGATCTGCTTGGCATGCGCGTGCGGCTCCACCGTGGCGATGGCTTCGCGCAGCACTTGCCCCAGCACGATCGGCTTGCGCACGATGGACATCTGTCCGGTCAGCGTGCGCGCCGCGTCGATCAGGTCGTCGACCATGCCGGCCTCCTGGCGCACGTGCACGCGCATCGATTCCAGGCCGCTCACTGCCTTCTCTGGCAGGTCGGGAATCGTGCGCAGCATCAGCTCGATGCGCATCGACAGCGCCGACAACGGCGTGCGCATCTCGTGCGAGACGGTCGCCAGGAACAGCTCGCGCGTGCGGTTCACGCGCGTCAGGTCGTCGATGGTTTCGCGCTGCCGGTCGAGCGTGCTAGAGAGCGTAAGCAGCAGGGTTTCGTAGGTGGCCATGCGCTGCGCCGATACGGGCGCATCAAGCCGCACTTCACTCCACAGCAGATGGCCCGACACGCCGATTTGCCGGCCGATGCGCTCGCAGGCCAGCGGCGAGCTGAAATCGGCAAAGCGCCAGCCGAACACCAGCACGCCATACACGTTGCCGTGCAAGAGCAGCGGCAACGCGCGCACGCAGAAACCTTCGCTGAATTCGCTGGCCGCTGGCGTGCCCTGCTGGCAGACGTCGCGCGCCAGGCTGCGCTCGAGCGCCGTGCCGGGGCCGTCCTCGGCCCACAGCGTCGACTGCTCGGCGAGGAAGGTCGACATGCGCGAGCCGGTCAGCGGGCCGATGCGGCGCACGCCGGTCGCATCGTAGACGGACGTCACCAGCCCGGTCGCCTCGGTGTACTGGCGCAGCGGCGCGCGCCAGTCGTCCCAGTCGATGGGCGGCTTGTCGGGCAGGTCGACGGTAATCACCGGTTCGTTTCGACCGGCTGGTGCGTCGACTCGGGCAAGGGTTCGCCATTGGCAACGGCTTCCTCGATCATCGGACTCTGGCGCGATGGAGAACGCGACAGCAGACCGTAATACGACGAGAACGGCAGTTGCGGGACGGCCTGGGTATTGCTGCCGCTATCGTCCTTCAGGATCAGGCCGCCCACGTCGATCGTGTATTCGCGCGTCACTTGCAGGTTGCGGCTGCCGCGCACTTTCGGCACCGCCAGGGCGCGGCGCAGCACGGTGGAGATTTCCACGTAGTTGAGCAGGATGATGTTGTCGACCAGATGCGAGCCCTTGAGCTCTTCGCTGATCTGCGATACGCCCAGCAGTTCGGGGCTTTCGTAGTTGAACAGCGTCGTGGCCAGCCGGTTCTTGAAGAAGCTCGCCAGCGCGTACAGGTAATCGGCCACTTCGCTGCGGCTGGTCATTTCATACACGGCGATCGAGTCGAACACGACGCAATCGATGCCTTCTTTTTCCACCAGCTTGATGATGCGGTCGAAGTGCACGTCCAGCTCGAGTTCGAGCGGCGACTCGTAATGGATGAACAGGTCGCCCGCATCGACCAGCGCCTGCAGATCGAAGCCGAGGGGCTTGGCGTTGCGCATCAGCTGGCGTGCGTGTTCGTCCAGGCTCACCAAGAGCGCCTTGTGGCCGTTCTTGATCGCGTCGCTCAGGAACTGCACGCTGAGCACTGTCTTGCCGGTGCCGGAAATGCCGCTGACCAGCGTCACCGAGCCCTTGTAGATGCCGCCGTCCATCATTTTGTCGATGGCGGACGAGCCGGTCGACAGGCGTTCTTCCGACGTCGGCTGATCGGGCGACATGACGGGACGCGACTGGGCGCGGCGGTACACGTGCACGCCCTGGTGCGCTTCGATGCGCATGGTGTGGCTGCCGCCGATGAAATCCTGGCCGCGCGACTTGGCCACTGTCAGGCGGCGATGCACGCGGCGGCGCGATTCTTCGAACGTCAGCGAGATGATGGTGTCGAAGACGAAGCGCTCGTGCGCCAGCACGCCGCCGAGCGACGCGTCCTTTTCGGCAGTGACCATCGTCGTCACGCCCAGGCGTGTAAGCCCCTCGATCAGCAGGTGCACGTCTTCGCGGAACGGGATGTCGTTGCCTTCGGCGTACAGGCGCAGTGGCGTCAGGCCGTCGATCAACAGGCGCTTGGCGCCCATCGCCATCAGCGCGGCCGAAAACGCGCCGTCGCTGCTGCGAAATTCGCTCATCAACACGGCCGGGCTGGTCTGAATGATCTTGATGCGGCCCTGGTCGATCATGCCCTGCAGGTCCCAGTCGAAGCCGGCGGCGTCGCGCAGCAGCTTGGCCGGGTCGAGCTCGAACGAGACGATGGCGCCCGGCTCGTCGAAGTCGACGGCGCCGCGGTAGATGAAGCCCAGTCCCAGCGTCGTCTTGCCCGCACCGGGCGGCCCTTCAACGAGCAGGTTGTTATTGCGTGGGATGCCACCGTGCAGGATCTCGTCCAGCCCCACAATCCCCGTCCTCACCAACGCGCTCATGAACTCACCTTTTTTGCAGAATGAACCAGCTTATCATGTGTACAAGCTGCGCTCCAGCAGCAGCGGCACGCGGCTGGGCCTTGTGTCTGGCAACTCCGTCTCGATGCCGATGGTATGTGCACACGTCCATGCGCGCTTTTGGTCTGCGATAGGACACGCAGTGGCGTACTTGCCCCTGTCAACGTGACGTAGCACGCCGCTCGTAGCGCCGCTCGATGGCGCTTGCCGTGCCGTCGCGCTCGATCGTTTCAAACTCCGCATTCAGGCGCTTGACCAGCGCGTCGGGCACGGCCCGGTTGCAGGCCAGGTAGACGGCGACCCGGTTGAACACGAACACCGGCACGATCTGCTTGTCCCAGCCGTTCCGGGCCAGCACGTCACTGCCCGCGCGCCAGCTGGCGGCCCACAGGTCGATGCGGCCCTGCAGCAGCTTGGGCGGATTGAGCATGTCATGGGGCGACGTATCGACGATATGGCCCCGGCTGCGCAGATAGGTGTCGCGGGCGTCGCCGGCATAGGTGCCGATGCGCAGGCCGCGTGCATCTTCGAGGCTGGCGATCCGCCAGGCCCGGTCAGCGCGCCCCATCAGGACCCACTGCGCCTCGTCGGTTGGCCCGATCCATTTGAACAAGGCTTCCCGTTCGGGCGTGCGGGTGGCGGAGTACACGCAGCCGTTGGCCTGCTGCAGTGCGGCCGCGTACGCGCGCTTCCAGGGCAACAGCGTGATGTCGTGGGTGACCCCGGCGCGTTCCATGACAACCCGGATCTTGTCGGTGGCAATGCCGACCACGCGCCCGTCTTCGAGCATGCTTGACGGCGCCGAGCTCTCGGTGGTGATCGACAGGTAGGGCACGGCCGGCGGGGCCGCCCTTGTCATTGCCGACAGGCTGCCCGACAGGATGACAAGGCCAATGCAGAGTTGCCGAAATCGCATTTGATTCTCTTGGATGACCGCCATGGGCACGGCGCGCAAGGGCGACGGGACGTTGTTGACTGCGCCCCCAGCATACCAGCGAGCATGATTTTTACGCAATGAACAGCCTGAGATGGTCGCTTGGACGCTACAGAACACAACAATTCGTCCGGCAATCTCACGTGCACCAACACAGTAAATTCGGAAAATGCGATACTTCGATTTAATGCTCCATGGAAGTTTTTTTTACTTCAGTACAACCATACCTTCACTATGCTGCCATCGTTTGCCGTTCCTGAAGATCCATCCCTGCTGACGTATGGGATGTACGACCCCACCCTGGTGGTGCTGTCGCTGCTGGTGGCGATCTTCTCGTCGTGGATGGGGTTGCAGGTGACCGGCCAGGCCAGCACCCATCCGTCGCACCGGGCCATCGCGCTTGGCACGGGCAGTCTGGCGCTCGGCGCCGGGGTCTGGGCGATGCACTTCATCGGCATGCTTGCCTTCGACCTGTGCACGCCGGTGCATTACGACCACTGGACAACGCTGCTGTCGGCGCTGCCCAGCATCGGCGCGTCGTGGGTGGCGCTGAGCCTGATCTCGCGTCCCGAAATGCGCCTGTCGCATTTGCTCGTGGGCGGCGTGCTGGTCGGCGCCGGCATCGGCGCGATGCACTACGCCGGCATGGACGGCATGCGCATGCGCCTGTCGCTGCACTACGATCCGTTCACGTTCGCGGTCTCGATCCTGGTTGCCGTGATCCTGGCCACGCTGGCCCTGAGCGTGCGTCACGGCCTGTCGCGCTTCCAGTCGGTGTCCGAATCGCGCCGCCTGCTGCTGTCGGCCTGCGTGATGGGCTGCGCGATCGCCGGCATGCATTACACCGGCATGGCCGCTGCGCGCTTTTCGGGCACGGTCGATCCGGGCGGCGCGGCCGATACCAACAGCGGCTTTCTGGCGCTGTCGATCACGGTGACCACGGTGGCGCTGTCGGTGGCCGTGCTGGGCGTGAACGGCCTGCTGCGCTATCGCCAGATGTTTCAGGATCTCTCGCGCAGCGAAGCCTGGATGCGCGCCCTGCTCACCACCACGGTCGACGGCGTGATCACGGTCGGGCGCGATGGCGTCATCACTGAATTCAATGCGTCTGCCGAGCGTATCTTCGGCTGGCGCAGGGGCGAAATCGTCGGGCGCAGCATCGGGCTGCTGCTCACCGAGCGCGGGCGCGCCGCCAACTTCAACGTGCTGACCGTGCTGGCGCGTGGCAGTCTGGAAGGCATCAACACCAGCACCGAAACCTGGTGCCTGCACAAGGATGGCCACGAAGTCCCGGTACGGGGCGCGATCGGCCATGCGCGCCTGGGCGAGCAGGACCTGTTCGTCTGCTTTGTCACCGACATCAGCGAGCGGCGCGCGATGGAAAGCGCGCTGCAGGCCAGTGAGCAGCAGTTCCGCTCCCTGATCGGCAATATTCCCGGCATCTCGTACCGCAGCGCGCTCAATGACGAGTGGCCGATGATCTTCATGAGCGATGCGGTCGAACGCGTCACCGGTTATCCGGCGCGCGACTTCCTGGGCAGCCCGCCGCGCCGCGTGTTCGGCGCGATGATCCACGCCGAAGACCGCCTGCGGGTGGGCAAGGAAACCAGCGCCGCGATGCGCGAGCACCGGCCGTACCTGGTCGAATACCGCCTGCTGCATGCCGATGGCAGCGTGCGCTGGCTCTGGGAAAACGGCACCGGCGTGCACGACGACGCCGGCAACCTCCAGTACCTCGATGGCGTCATCCTCGACATCACCGAGCGGCGCGAGATGGAAGAAGCGCTGCGCTGCGCCAAGGAGAAGGCCGAGCAGGCCGCGGCCGCCCGCGCGACCTTCGTGGCGAATATGAGCCACGAAATCCGCACGCCGATGAATTCGATCCTGGGCTTTACCGACGTGCTGCTCGACGGCGAACTCAATCTCGAGCAGCGCCGCCACCTGGATACCGTGCGCTGCGCCGGCCGCGCCCTGCTGCGGCTGCTCAATGAAATCCTCGACACGGCCAAGCTCGAAAAAGGCGCGGTCGAACTCGAACAGAACGACTACAACCTGCTGTCGCTGATCGATGAACTGTCGTCGACGCTGGCGGCCAATGCGCGCGCCAAGGGCCTGCACCTGGATATCCAGTACGACCCGGCGCTGCCGACCGGCCTGCGCGGCGACGAACTGCGCATGCGCCAGGTGCTCACCAACCTGCTCGACAACGCGATCAAGTTCACTGCCACCGGCGGCGTGACGCTGACGGTGAGCGCCGATGTCGACCAGCTGTGCATCGCCGTGATCGACACCGGCATCGGCATCGCGCCCGAGCGCCTGGCAGCGATCTTCGATCCGTTCACCCAGGCCGACGCGTCGATGACGCGCCGCTTCGGCGGCACCGGGTTGGGTACGACAATCAGCAAGCAGCTCGTCGAGCTGATGGGCGGGCGGATCTGGGCCGAGAGTACGCCGGGCCAGGGCGCGACCTTCCACGTGCGCGTGCCGCTGATCCTGGCGCGCTTTGGCAACCAGGCGCCGCGTGTGCGCAGCGCCGCCGTGCTGCCGCCGCTCCGCGTGCTGGTGGCCGACGACGTGCCGCAGAACCTCGAACTGATGCAACTGCTGATGACGCGCCGCGGGCACACGATGACGGCCGCGCGCGACGGCGGCGCGATTGTCGAACTGGCCACCAGCGGCGAGTACGACGTGGCGCTGATGGACTTCCAGATGCCGGTGATGGATGGCCTGGACGCGACCCGCGCCATTCGCGGGCACGAGGCACGCCACGGAAGGGCGCGCCTGCCGGTGATCGCGATGACCGCCAGCGTGCTGGCCGAGCACCGCCAGGCCAGCGTCGATGCCGGCATGGACGGCTTTGCCAGCAAGCCGGTCGACTGGTTCGCCCTGTCACACGAGATCGCGCGCGTGCTCGGTCTCGAAGGTGGCGTGCCGGTCGAAGCGACCGCCGTCCCGACGGCGCCACGCGAAGTGCTCAACCGGCGCGCCGGCCTGCACCGCTGGAGCAACCGCGAAGACGCCTACGCCGAAGCCCTCGACCACTTCAGCCGCCAGTACGCGCAGCTGGATGGCGCGATGCGCCTGCATGCCGCCGGTGGCGAGCACGTGCAGCTGCGCATGCTGGCGCACAAGGTGCGCGGCGCCGCCGCCAACGTCGGCCTGGAGCGCTTGTCCGATGCGCTGGCCACGCTGGAGCAGGCGACCAATGCGGTGCCGACCGACGAGCGGCACGCGGCCGAGGCCCTGGGCGTGGCAGGACAGGCGCTAGAGGCCGCGCTGGCCGCGATCGGCAACGTCGCCGCCACGCCGGCGCCGGCCACGCCAGGCGCCGGCGTCGACCTGACACGCGCGCGGCGCGCCGGCGGCGTGCTGCTCGAAGCGCTGCGCCGCGGCGCCCTGAACGACGGCGCCATGACCAGCCTGGGCGTGGCGCTGGCCGCCCATCCGGCCATCACCCGCGTGGTCCAGGTGCAGTCGGCCATCGCCGATTTCGACTTCGATCTCGCCCTCGATCACCTGGAAGCCGTGCTGGCGATCCTGGGGACCGAGTCCTCTGACGGCGCGCCCGGCGACGCCACCAACGATCCTTTCGCATGAACCAACCGAATACCCGACCGCTGATCCTGGCCGTCGACGATGAAGCGAGCAACCTGCAACTGCTGCGCCAGATACTGCAGGACCACTACCGCCTGCTGTTTGCCAAGGATGGCGCGCGCGCACTCGAACTGGCGCGCCAGGAGCAGCCCGACCTGATCCTGCTGGACGTGATGATGCCGGGGATGTCCGGCTACGAAGTGTGCGCGGCGCTGAAGGCCCATCCGGCCACGGCGTCGGTGCCGGTGATTTTCGTGACCGCCCTGACCGAGACAGCCGACGAGGTGGAAGGGTTCGAGGCCGGCGCGGTCGACTACATCACCAAGCCGGTCAGCCCGCCGGTGGTGCGCGCGCGCGTGCGCACCCACCTGTCGCTGGTGCGCATGGAAGCGCTGCGCGCGAGCCGCCTGGAGATCGTCCAGCGCCTGGGCCTGGCGGCCGAGTACAAGGACAACGAGACCGGCCTGCACGTGATCCGCATGAGCCATTTTGCGCACGTCCTGGGCATCGCGGCC
This sequence comes from Massilia aurea, assembly GCF_024753205.1. Lineage (GTDB taxonomy): Bacteria > Pseudomonadota > Gammaproteobacteria > Burkholderiales > Burkholderiaceae_D > Telluria > Telluria aurea. Next base: position 885,810 of record NZ_JANUGZ010000002.1, read on the forward strand.
GGCCTGAACGAGCTGGAAGCGGACGACCTGCTGCACGCGGCGCCGATGCACGACGTGGGCAAGATCGGCATCCCGGATCGCATCCTGCAGAAACCGGGCCCCCTTGACCCCGACGAGTGGAAGATCATGCAGAGCCACGTGACGATCGGCGCCGAGATCATCGGCGAACACGCGAGCGGCATGCTGGCGCTGGCGCGCCAGATCGCGCTCACGCACCACGAAAAATACGATGGCAGCGGCTACCCGAACGGCCTGGCCGGCGAAGCGATCCCGCTGGTCGGCCGCATCGTGGCCATCGCCGACGTTTTCGACGCCCTGACCTCGCTGCGGCCGTACAAGAAAGCCTGGACCGAAGAAGACGCAGTCGCCTTCCTGCACGACCAGAAAGGCCGCCACTTCGACCCCCAACTTGTCGACCTCTTCACCACCCGCCTCCCCGCCATCCGCGAAATCCGCACCCGCTGGGCCGAAAAAGCCTAACCCCACCCCCAAAAAACAATGAGGGTCAGAGTAGAATTGTTGGGCAATTACCCAAAGTTGCCAAACAATTCGACTCTGACCCTAATTATTTTGGGGGCTTTTTTGGCGGTGCGCGGCGTTTCTGATGCCGGCTGTAATCGAATTTTTTCGGAGCATCAAATTACGCGCCAAACTGGCAAAAATTAATTAGGGTCAGAGTCGATTTATTGGGCAATTCCTCAAAGTTGTCAAACAATTCGACTCTGACCCTAATTGTTTTTCAAGGGTTTTTGGGCATGGATTTGTGTTGGTGACAGCGACTCAGGCGGGGATTGGGGAGGCGATCGGCGTTGCCGATCGCGGGGCGATGCGTCGTCTCAGACTTTCGTCTGCGATGCGTCGTCTCAGACTTTCGTCTGCGACAAACCTGCGTCTGTTTGTTCGAGGGAAGCGGTGCTCGAGCCGGTGGCGCGGCGGGCTACCAGGTCGTGGTAGAGCGCGGTGTAGTTGGCGGCCATTTGCTCGGATGTGAACAGCTCTTCGAAGCGTGCTGCTGCGCGCCGGCCCATCGTGCGCGCGAGCTCGGGGTTGTCCCACAGCTTGCGCATCGCGGCGCGCAATGCCAGTGCGTCCGATGGCGGGACCACCAGGCCCGTGTCGCCATCGACGTTGATGTACGTGGTGCCAGTACCGATCTCGCTCGAAATCATGGGCTTGCCGTACATGGCGCCTTCGAGCAGCGAGATGCCGAATGCTTCCGAGCGCAGGTGTGACGGGAACGATACTGCATAGCACAGCGTCAGCAGCGCGGCTTTGTCGGGTTCGTCAATCGCGCCGACAAACAGTACGTTCTTCAGACCAAGGCGCGCAGCTTGTTCCTTGAGCTCTTGCTCGATCGGGCCGGCGCCCACGATGACAACCGGGTAATCGGTGCCGGCCGCTGCCTCGAGCAGGATGTGCAGGCCCTTGTAATAGCGCAGCACGCCAACGAACAGGAAGAACTTGGGACCGACCCGCTCGCGCCAGTACGCCAGGCGATCGGGATCGGGCTGCGGGTAGGTGTTACGGTCCAGGCCGAACGGGATGACACTGGTCTTGCCCGGATAGCGCGCCAGCACGGTCGACGACCCCAGGTAATTGGGCGAGGTCGCGACGATGGCGTCGACGCTGCGCAGAAAGCGGTGTTTGAGTGGCTGGTACAGGCGCAGCAAGTGGCGCTGGCGTACGATATCGGAGTGGTACGTGACCACCGTCGGCTTGTTCACCCGCGCCATGAAGTGCGCCAGATCCATGAACGGCCACGGAAAGTGGTAGTGCACCACGTCAGCGTCACGCGCCAGGCGCGCAAGCGCGCCGATCGACTGGAACGAGATGGCGTTGGACGCGATCTCGGCATTGAGAGGGACACGGTGCACCATGTGGCCTTCGAACTCGAACGGTGCGAGGTCCTGGTGGCGCGACAACGACAGCACGGTATTGGTCACGCCAAGCCGCCCGGTACCCACGGCCATCTGGCGGATCACCTGTTCGACGCCGCCAACCGAATCCGGATGGTAGGTCTTGTAAAAATGAAGGACACGCATAATCAACTCAGCTTACTGCGAAAGTACGGCTTGGTACACGTTTGCCGTCAGGCGTGCAGTGTTTTGCCACGAGTCGTTCGGCACGTGCACGCCCAGCGGCGATACAGCGCGTGTGCGCAACACTGCTTCGTGCCAGCGTGCGCATGGCCGCGGCCAGTTTGCCCGCCATGTACCCGCCGCTGCCATCCAGGCGCCAGCCTGTCAGGCCCGGTTCGACCATGGTCGTTCCAGGCCCGACGCTGATCACTGCAGCGTTCACGCCAGGTACATCCAGCGCAGGGTCTCGGACAGCGGCGTCGGGGCCAGGTCGCCCACCACGGCAGTCAGCTTGCGATTGCTGCCAGTCAGTTGCAACACGTCGTTGGCGCGCACGAAGGCCGGGTTGACCTGCACGTCGATGCGGTAACCGGCGATCTCGCCCATCATCTCGATGACATCCGACAGCGAGTGCGGCGTGCCCGAGCAGACGTTGAAGGCTTCGCCGGCCGGCGCTGCCGCCAGGATGCGGCGGTAGGCACGCGCCACCATGCGCACATCCGAGAAATCGCGCGCGATCGCGAGATTCCCCAGTTCGATGCGCGCTTCGTGGCGGCGGAAATGCGAAACAATTTTAGGCAGCAGGAAATTATCCGCCTGCCCCACGCCGGTGTAGTTGAACGGCCGCACGATCGTGATCGGCAACTTGTCCATCCACAGGCGCGCCATGTATTCCATGGCCAGCTTGCTTACCGCGTAATCGTTGGCCGGCGCCGGCGGCACGTCTTCATCGATGACGGGCACGCTGGCATTGCCATAGATGTTGGCCGACGACGCCAGCAGCACGCTGGCTGGCCGGTGACTGCCGGCAGCAAGCGCCTCGAGTAGATTGCGCGTGCCGACCACATTGACGCGGTAGATCGCTTCAACGTTGGCGTGGCCGACAAACGCAATGCCGGCCAGGTGCGCCACGACATCGGGCTGCACGTCGGCCACCATGGCAGCGACCGCATCGCGGTCACACAAATCGACCGCGAACATGTCGGGGCCAACCTCTTCGCCCGGCATTACGGTGCCGAACACGCGGTAGCCGGCGGCTGTCAGCTCTTGCGCCAGGTAGTACCCGGTAAAGCCGCGCAGGCCCGTGATCAGGGCGCGCCGCCCTTCCCCTTCACGCAGCAGGGTGTCGTCCGTGGCCAGGCGCGTCATATCAGAACGAAAAGCCCAGTTCGTTGCGACGCAGGTCGGCATCGACCATCATCTGGCACAGTTCTTCGAGCGTGGTCTTCGGTTCCCAACCCAGCTCGCGCTTGGCCTTGGCCGGATCGCCAATGAGCAGCTCGACTTCAGCCGGACGGTAGAACTTTGGCGAGACGCGCACCAGTTGCTTGCCGCTGGCGGTGCAATGGGCCACTTCGTTGTCGCCGCTACCGCTCCAGTCGAGCGACACGTCGATGGCCTTGAAGGCCATGGTAACGAAATCGCGCACGGTCTCGGTGCGGTTGGTCGCGAGCACATAGGTATCAGGCTTGTCGGCCTGCAGCATGCGCCACATGCCTTCGACGTATTCCTTGGCGAAACCCCAGTCGCGCTTGGCGTCCATATTGCCCAGCTCGAGCACGTCCTGCTTGCCCAGCTTGATCTTGGCAACAGTATCGGTGATCTTGCGCGTGACGAACTCACGGCCACGCAGTGGCGACTCGTGGTTGAACAGGATGCCCGACGAACCGAAGATGTCGTACGACTCGCGGTAATTGATGGTCATCCAGTGCGCGTACAGCTTGGCCACGCCGTATGGGCTGCGCGGGTAGAACGGCGTCTCTTCGATCTGGGGGATCGCCTGCACCTTGCCGAACATTTCCGAGGTCGACGCCTGGTAGAAGCGGATCTTGGGGTTGACGATGCGGATTGCCTCGAGCAGGTGAACAGCACCCAGGCCGGTGATCGATGCGGTGGCCAGCGGCTGGTCGAACGACACGCCCACAAAACTTTGCGCGGCCAGGTTATAGACTTCGGCCGGCTGCGCCGTTTCGAGCAAACGGATGCTCGAAGCCAGATCGGTCAGGTCATATTCGACCAGCGACAGGTTCGGATGTGTGGTAACTCCAAGCTCATCCATACGCCAGAAATTGACCGAGCTCGAACGACGATAAGTTCCAGTGACGTGGTAGCCTTTTTCGAGAAGCAGTTGCGCCAGATAGGCGCCATCCTGGCCCGTGATACCGGTGATGAGTGCTCGTTTGTTGTGCATATGATGGATGATTGAAGGTTGGTCTTGCGGGCGCGCGTAGTAAAAACAGCGCCCGGCCAAACGAAGATTGTAACAGAGGACCTCGCCAAACTGGCTTATGCCCCGGGGCTTATTGCAATCCACACAACGCTTATCTGAACAATTGTGACGCGAAAGTGACGCGATAAACTGCTCGCTTACGGTTTGTTACGTGTCCGTAAGGCGTGACAAGAGGTGACAAGCAAAGACAATGTGCGTGCAGGGTATCGCGTGGACGGCGGCGCCATCCACGCATTCGCCGATGAACCTCAGCGTGGCGAGACCGCCTCGACGACGGCCAGCGCCGTCATGTTGACGATCCGGCGCACGGTCGCTGACGGCGTCAGGATATGCACCGGCCGCGCGCAGCCCAGCAGCACTGGGCCGATGGCGATGCCGTTGCCGGCGGCCGTTTTGACCAGGTTGTAGGCGATGTTCGCGGCGTCGATATTCGGCATCACGAGCAGGTTCGCATCGCCCTTGAGCGTCGAGTTCGGCATGATCTTGGCGCGCATCTTGGCGTCGAGCGCCGTGTCGCCATGCATCTCGCCATCGATTTCGAGGTCGGGCTTCTTCTGCTGCACGAGGGCCAGCGCGGCGCGCATCTTTTGCGCCGATTCCGAATTGGCGCTGCCGAAGTTCGAGTGCGACAGCAAGGCTGCGCGCGGGACGATGCCGAAGCGTTCCATCTCTTCGGCCGCCATCACCGTAATCTCGGCCAATTGCTCGGCGTTCGGGTTTTCGTTGACGTGGGTATCGACCATCGCCAGCTGACGCTCCGGCGTGATGACGAAGTTCATCGCCGCATAGACCTTGGCGCCGGCGCGCTTGCCCAGCACCTGGTCGACGAATTCCAGGTGCATCTGCGTGGTGCCGTAGGTGCCGCAGATCATGCCGTCGGCTTCGCCCTTGTGGATCATCATCGCGCCAATCAGCGTGTGGCGGCGGCGCATGGCCAGCTTGGCCAGGTCCTGCGTGACGCCCTTGCGCATCACCATCTGGTGATAGCTCTGCCAGTAATCGCGGTAACGCTCGTCGAAATCGGGGTTAATGACGTCGAAGTGCACGCCGAGTTTCAGGCGCAGGCCGAATTTCTCGATGCGCTGCTCCAGCACGGCCGGGCGGCCGACCAGGATCGGGCGCGCCAGCTTTTCGTCGACCACCACCTGCACGGCGCGCAGCACGCGCTCTTCTTCGCCTTCGGCGTAGACGATGCGCTTGAGCTCATCCGGCGCGCTCTTGGCGATCGTAAACAGCGGCTTCATGAAGGTGCCGCTGCGGTACACGAACTGCTGCAGGCTCTCGGCGTAGGCGCCCAGGTCTTCGATCGGACGGGCGGCAACGCCGCCGTCCATCGCGGCCTTGGCCACGGCCGGCGCGATATGGGTCAACAGGCGCGGGTCGAACGGCATCGGGATCAGGTATTCCGGACCGAATGACAGGTTCGAGATGCCATACGCCGAAGCGACGATGTCCGACTGCTCGGCGTGGGCCAGGTCGGCAATCGCGTGGACGACGGCGATTTCCATTTCGCGCGTGATCGTCGTCGCGCCGCAATCGAGCGCACCGCGGAACATGTACGGGAAGCACAACACGTTATTGACCTGGTTCGGATAATCCGAACGGCCGGTGGCGATGATCGCGTCGCTGCGCACGGCTTTCACGTCTTCGGGCAGGATCTCGGGATTCGGGTTGGCCAGCGCCAGGATCAGCGGGCTCGGGCCCATCGACGCGACCATTTCTTTCTTGAGCACGCCACCAGCGGACAGGCCCAGGAAGATGTCGGCGCCCGGGATGACCTCGGCCAGGCTGCGGTGCGGCGTGTCCTGGGCAAAGCGTTCCTTGTCCGGGTCCATCAGTTCGACGCGGCCCTTGTAGACCACGCCGGCCAGGTCGGTGACATAGATGTTTTCGATCGGGAAGCCCAGGTCGACGATCAGGTCGAGGCAGGCCAGCGCGGCCGCGCCGGCGCCGGACACCACCAGTTTGCACGACGTGATGTCCTTGCCCACGACTTTGAGTCCATTCATGATCGCGGCGCCGACGATGATCGCGGTGCCGTGCTGGTCATCGTGGAAAACCGGGATCTTCATGCGCTCGCGCAGTTTGCGCTCGATGTAGAAGCACTCGGGCGCCTTGATGTCTTCAAGGTTCACGCCGCCAAAGGTTGGCTCGAGCGAGGCGATGATGTCGACCAGTTTGTCGGGGTCGGTTTCGTTGATCTCGATGTCGAACACATCGATGGCGGCGAATTTCTTGAACAGCACGCCCTTGCCTTCCATCACCGGCTTGGAAGCCAGCGGGCCAATATTGCCCAGGCCCAGCACGGCGGTGCCGTTGGTGATGACTGCCACCAGGTTACCGCGCGCCGTGTACTTGTAGGCGTTGGCGGGATCCTTGACGATTTCTTCGCATGGCGCCGCGACGCCCGGCGAGTACGCCAGCGCCAGGTCGCGCTGGTTCAGCAGGCCCTTGGTGGGCGTGACGCTGATCTTGCCGGGACGTGGGAACTGGTGATATTCGAGCGCTGCTTGGCGCAATTGCTGACGCAATTCTTCTTTTTTGTCAGATGACGAATCCATGCTGAAAGGCCTTCCTGGTGCGAAACGGGGCTTTCGATTCTATCAGAGAGGGTCTTGGCAACGACTACGTATTTTCAACATGATTATGTGCGGTTGCAGCAAAATCGCCCGGGCTGGCTGGCCTTGGCGCCACGGTACAATCGCGGCCATGCTCTCCGAATTCGACCTCATCAAGCGCTACTTCAAGCGCGACCGGCCTGGCCGCGCGCCCCTGGGCATCGGCGACGACTGCGCCCTGCTCGCCATCACGCCGGGCCGCCAGCTTGCCATCTCGTCCGACATGCTGGTGGAAGATCGCCATTTTTTTGCCGGCGCCGACCCGCGCATGCTGGGCCACAAGGCGCTGGCCGTGAACCTGTCCGACCTGGCGGCCATGGGCGCCCGCCCCGTCGCTTTTACCCTGGCTCTGGCGCTGCCCGAGGCCAACCCGGACTGGCTCGCCGGCTTCTCGCAAGGCCTGTTCGCCCTGGCCGACGCGCACGAGTGCGAACTGATCGGGGGCGACACGACCAAAGGACCGCTGAACATCTGCATCACCGTGTTCGGCGAACTGTCGCCCGGCCACGCACTACGGCGCGATGCGGCGCAGGTCGGCGACGACATCTGGATCTCGGGCACGCTGGGCGACGCGCGGCTGGCACTGGCGGGGTACTGGAACGAGCTCGCACTCGACCCGGCATTACACGCAGAGGCGGCCACGCGCATGCACCTGCCAACGCCGCGCGTGGCGCTGGGCCTGGCGCTGGCCAGCCTGCCGCTTGCCCATGCGGCGCTGGATATTTCGGATGGCCTGGTGGGCGACCTTGGCCACATCCTGCACGCCTCGCGGGTCGGCGCGACGCTCGATGTCGATGCGCTGCCGGCCGGGCCGGTGCTGGCGCAGCAGGCGCCGGCATTGCGGCGGCGCTTCACGGCCGCCGGCGGCGACGATTACGAGTTGTGCTTTACCGCGCCGCGCACAGCGCGCGAGGCCGTGCTGGCGGCGGGGGCGCAGGCCGGCACGCCGGTCACGCGGGTCGGCACGATCGACGCCGCGCCGGGGCTGCGCCTGGTCGATGCGCACGGTGCGCCGCTCGATCTGGCGCTGTCAGGCTGGGATCACTTCAGCGGCGCCTGATGCGCGGTGTCCCCGTGCACGGGCTCATCGCCTTCGCGCGGCGCCTTGCGGTCGTCATACGGTCCATGCGTCATCCAGTAATGGCGAAACGCCAGCCGGATATTGTCGCGCAGTTCCATGTCGTCCCACGGTTTGGTATAGAAGCGGTAGATCGCGCCGCGGTTGATCGAATCGAGCACCGCCTCCACGCCCGTATCGCCCGACAGGATGATGCGGATCGTGTCCGGATACATCTCCTTGACCTTGCTGAGAAACTCGGTCCCGCTCATCACCGGCATGCGCTGGTCGCACAGGATCACATGCACGTGGTACAGCGCCAGCAATTCGAAGCCTTCGCTCGATGACGATGCCGTCAGCACGCGGTAGCCGTCGCGCCGGAACAGCCGGTGCAGCGCGGCCAGCACGTTGATATCGTCGTCGACGATGAGCAGCGTCTGCACGTTGTCGATCACTTCCGGCGGCTCGTTCGGATTGGCGCGGTTCGAGACCACGAGCTTGGCCAGCTGCGCGGCCGGCAGCGCGCGTGAAAAGTAGAAGCCCTGGATTTCATCGCAGCGGTTGCGCCGCAGGTAAGCCATCTGGGCGCGCGTCTCGACGCCTTCGGCAACGACCAGCATGTGCAGGCTGTGCGCCATGCTGATGATGGCCAGCGCGATTGCGGCGTCGTCCGGATTGGTGATGATGTCACGCACGAACGCGATATCGATCTTGAGCTTGTCGATCGGGAAGCGCTTGAGGTAAGCCAGGCTCGAGTAGCCGGTGCCGAAGTCGTCGATCGCGATGCGGATCCCCAGCGCCTTCAGGCGCGTGAGCACCGCCGTCGTGCGCTCGACATTTTGCATCAGCGCGCTTTCGGTCAGCTCCAGTTCAAGCAGGCCCGCCTCGATGCCGTGGCGTTCGAGGGCGCTGCGCACCACCTCTTCCAGGTCGCCTTCGACGAACTGGCGGCTCGAGACGTTCACCGCAACCCGCACGTCGCGCACGCCCTCCGCGTTCCAGGCCGCGATCTGGCGGCAGGCTTCGTTGATGATCCAGTCGCCCACGCGTACGACCAGGCCCGTCTCTTCCATCACCGGCACGAATTCGGCCGGATACACGAGGCCATAGCCGGGCCGGTTCCAGCGCAGCAGCGCTTCGCTGCCGGCAATGCGGCCCGTATTGAGTTCCAGCTTGGGCTGGTAGTGCAGCACAAACTGGTTGTCCGCCAGCGCGCCGCGCAGCGCCAGTTCGAGGTCCAGGCGTGCCAGCACCTGCACGTTCATGCCGGCGGTGAAGAAGCGGTAGCCGTCGCGGCCTGCTTCCTTGGCGCGCACCATGGCCGTGTCGGCGTACTTGACGAGCGTGCCCGGGTCGATCGTGTCGTCCGGGTACATCGCGATGCCGATGCTGGCCGTGAGCGCGGCCTGCTGGCCGTGCAGGTCGAACGGCAGGCGCAGCGATTCGCGTACGTCGTTGGCCATGTTCACGGCGTCCTGCTGCTCGCGCGGCATCGTCAGGATCAACGCGAATTCATCGCCGCCCAGGCGCCCGACCGAATCGCGCACCTTCACGCAGCGCACCAGGCGCGTGCTGAACTGGCGCAGCAGCTCGTCGCCCGGCGCCGTGCCGAGCGAATCGTTGATCACCTTGAAGCGGTCGAGCGTGATGCACAGCACCGCCACGCGCCAGTTCTTGTCCTGGGCCAGCTCGATCGTACCGCGCAGGTTTTCAAAGAACAGCGTGCGGTTCGGCAGGCCGGTCAGTGCGTCGTAGCTGGCCGCGTGGCGCAGCCGTTCCTGGGCCTGCAGGCGCTCGCTGATGTCGCGTGCCACGGCAATGAGCATGCGCTGGGCATTGCGCTGCCCTTCCGGGTCCTGCAGCTTCCAGCTGATTTCCACCGGCACCGAGCCTTCGCCGCCGGCGCGCAGCAGGTCGGTCTCGACGATGTCGGGTTCGGGCCGCCCGCCCTGCGCGGCCGCGCCCATATGCCGCTCGAGCTGCGTGCGCGAGGCCAGGCCCAGCGCCACCGGATCGATGCGCAGCAGCGCGTCGCGCGAAAAGCCCAGCATGCGGCAGGCGCCTTCGGACACGTCGACCATCGCCATGCTGGCCGTGTCGATCAAAAACAGCGCATCGGGCGTGGCGTCCATCGCGCCGCGAAAGCGCGCCAGTTCGGCGGTGCGCTCGCGCACCTGGCGTTCGAGTTCACTGCCGTAGTCGAGGGATTCGCGGTGCAGCAAGCGCACCTCGAGCAGGTTGCGGATGCGCGTCATGACCTCGACCGTGTCGAACGGCTTGCCGATGAAGTCGCGCGCGCCGGCTTCGAGCGCCGCCAGTTTCTTGTCCGGCTCGGCCGTCACCACCAGCACCGGCAGCCACGAGTCGCTCTCCAGGGGTTTCAAGGCCTCCATTACGTCGAAGCCATCCATGCCGGGCATGTGCAGGTCGAGGATGATCAGGTCGAAGCGGTGTTTCAGGTGCAGCGCCACGACCTGGCGCGGATCGAACGTCGAGGTGACGTTTTCGTAGCCTGTGGTCTTGAGGAGATATTCGAGCAGCTGTACGTTGACCGGTTCGTCATCGACGACCAGGATACGGGCCCGTCTGATGTCGGACAGCGAAATCATGGGTGGTTCCTTTCGCCTGACGCCGCCAGGTCGGGCCCCTCCGCCAGGGTGCTGTTGATCGCTTCAGTGAATTTCTCGATGTCGATCGGCTTGGTCAGGTAGCGGTGGAAGCCCGCCGCCACGCCACGCTCGATATCGCGCGGCATGGCGTTAGCGGTCAGCGCAATCACCGGGATGTCCGCGGTTTCCGGGTCCGCACCCAACTGGCGCAGCACCTCGAAGCCGCTCATGCCAGGCAGATTCAGGTCCATCAGGATGATGTCGGGGCAGTGCGCCCGCGCCAGTTGCAGGCCCAGGTGGCCGTCGTGCGCCGACAGCAGGCGCAGGTCGCGCCGGAACGCCACGATTTCTTCGACCAGGCGCAGGTTGGCCGGATTGTCCTCGACGTACAGCAGCAGGCGCGGTACGAATTCCGCCCCGGAAGCAGCCGAGGTCGTCCCGCCGCCGGGCGCGGCGCGTTCGGCCAGGCTGGACGTGCGCGGCGCGGTGCTGCCCAGCTCGATCCAGAACACGCTGCCCACGCCCGGACTGCTGGTCACGCCGATCTCGCCGCCCATCAGCTCCACCAGGCGCTTGGTCACGACCAGGCCGATGCCGGTGCCTTCCTGGGCGCCGGACTCCTGGCCCAGCCGGTTGAACGGCTGGAACAGGCTCGCGACCTGCTCGGGACTGAGGCCGTTGCCGGTGTCCTGCACCGACAGGCGCATGCGCGTGGGCGTGCACTGGTCGCACGTGAGCACCACGGCGCCTTCGTCGCGGTTGTACTTGACGGCGTTCGACAGCAGGTTGAGCATCACTTGCTTAAGGCGCGTGCGGTCGGCCATCACCACGGCGCCGTCGACCTCGGGGAACAGCACCCGCACCTTGCGCGTGGCGGCGATCGGCTCGATCATCGTGCGGCACTCGAGCAGGATGTCGGCCAGCGCGACCGGCTCCATCGACAGTGTGATGGTGCCCGATTCGACCTTGGCCAGGTCGAGGATCTCGTTGATCAGCGTGAGCAGGTGGCGGCCTGACTTGAGGATGTGGTTGGCAAATTCCTTCTTTTGCTCGAGCGTCGACGGCAGCGTATTGGACGTCAGGATCTGGGCAAAGCCCAGGATCGCATTGAGCGGCGTGCGCAGCTCGTGGCTCATCGACGACAAAAAGGCCGACTTGGCCTGGTTGGCGCTGCGCGCTTCTTCGTTGGCGTTGGCCAGTTCGGCGTTGGCCAGCGCCAGCTGCAGCGTGCGCTCGTCGACGCGCTGCTCGAGCTGCTCGTTCAGGCGCATCACCTCCTGCTGGGCGTGCGAGCGTTCGGTGGCCGAGCGCAGAGTGGCGTTGTGCGAGTCTTCGAGCTCGCGCGTGCGGCCTTCGATTTCGGTGAGCATGGCGTTGAACGAGTCGGCCAGCTCGGCCGCCTCGTCGTCGCCGACCCGCGGCGCGCGGCGCGAATAGTCGCGTGTGGCCACCACGTCACGCGCCACTTCGCTGATCGCGATGATCGGCGAAGTGAGCACGCGTCCGAAGCGCCGCATCATCAGGTAGGCGATCGCCATCGCGATCAGGGTCACGCCGACAGCGATGGCAAGGTAATCGATGAAGCGCGCGAGTATGCGATTCTCGGCGCGCATCACGACGGTGCCGACCGTCTCGCCATTTTCGACGATCGGCTGGCTGACCACCATGATGCCGTCGCCGCTGTCGTCGATCTGCTCGAGCCGCTCGGGCACCGCCCGCTTTTCACCGGCGGCGGAATACGACGCGAACAGCTGGCCACGCGCATCGTAGATGGCGGCGCCGCGCACCAGGGGACTGGCCCGCAGCAACAGCAGGTCTTCATTGGCAAGGCGCGGGTCGTCGAACGTGAGTGCGGCAGACGTCATGTGGCCGACCAGTTCGGCGTCGGTCGACAGGTCATTGACAAGCGTGTGGTGATAGCTGCGCAGGTCATAGGCCACCACAAGGGCGATCGAGACCAGCAGTGCGACGAGTGTGGTCGTCATCACCATCGCTACCAGCTTTTTGCGGATCGAGCGCTGGCGGCTCATGCTTCCTCCCCGTACCGTTTCACGAAACGGCGACGCGTGTGCGCGGGGCGCTGACCCGGTTGGGCTGGCGACTTCACGATCGGGCCAACCCTGGCTGGCCACATGCGATGCGTCCGTACGGCATTGTAAGATCTACGTAAAACAAAAAAGAGGCATCCAGACACAGAGGCCAGCTGCGTTCCAGCATAGCAGTCCGGCCAAGCCGCATGTCGCACGGAACATCTGTCAGGGTTCGACAACAACTTTGCCTTGGATATGTCCATGCTGAAAGCATAGCATCTTTACCTATGGCAATATCAAGCGGCAGACTGCTCTGCAGCCGGCGTGCCTTGCCGGCGCACTGCGCGCTAGAATGGAATCACACGGACAAGCCCGTCCGCCGACTGCACAAGGAGACGCACGTGACGCATGAACTTACCGATCTTGCAAATCAGGTCAGCCAGACGCTTGGCGCCAAAAAAATGATGCTGGCCACGGCCGAATCCTGTACCGGCGGCGGCATCGCGCAGGCACTCACCGACATTCCCGGCTCGGGCGACTGGTTCGATTGCGGTTTTGTCACCTATTCGAACACGGCCAAGAACGACATGCTGGATGTGTCCGACGCCGTGATCGCGCAATTTGGCGCCGTCAGCGAAGAAGTGGCCGCCGCCATGGCCGCAGGCGCCGTCGCCAACAGCAGCGCCGATGTGGCCGTCTCGACCACCGGCATCGCCGGCCCGACCGGCGCTGTGCCCGGCAAGCCGATCGGCACCGTGTGCTTCGGCTGGGCGCAGGGCGACCGCGTGCAGACCGAGCGCCTGGTGTTCCAGGGCGACCGCCAGGCCGTGCGCGCGCAGGCCGTGGCGCATGCGCTGCGCGGGCTGCTGCGCTTCGTCGAATAGCCGGGCAATGGCGGCGCCGGCCCACGCCTTTCGTGCGTATCCGCGATAATAGCGTGTTGTGCAAGGCCAGTTCGACGGTGTCCTGCAGCCCCCACCTGCCGGCTGGCCGGGGCGCCGCCTGGCCGACGCCGGCGTCGTTGCCAATGAATTATCTGGAGAATGCTTGAATATTCCTACCCTGATGGTCCCCCTGATGCTGGCCGCTGCGCCGGCCTCCGGCCCGGCCCAGGCGCAGCCCCCCGCCCCTGCATCGTCATCGGCAGCCGCGCCGGTGCCGGCGATCGCGTTTGACAAACTGGTGCTGCCCAACGGCCTGCAAGTGATCCTGGTCGAAGACAAGCGCCTGCCGATCGTGGCCGTTAACCTGTGGTACCACGTCGGGCCGGCCAACGAGGCGCCCGGCCTGACGGGCTTTGCCCACCTGTTCGAGCACATGATGTTCGCGGCCACCGCGCACATCCCGCGCGGCATGGCCGACCGCCTGCTCGAAGGCGCCGGCGCGACCGACAGCAACGGCGGCACGGGTTACGACAGCACCAGCTACTACGACACCGTGCCGTCGAACCAGCTCGAACTGGCGCTGTGGGTGCACGCCGACCGCATGGGCTACCTGCTCGACGTGCTCGACCAGCAGGCGCTGACCAACCAGCAGGACGTGGTGCGCAACGAGCGGCGCCAGACCGTCGAGGGCGAGCCGTATGGCATCGTCGAGGAAGCGCTGGCGCGCACGCTGTTCCCGCAGGGGCACCCGTACGCGGCCTCGATCATCGGTTCGCACGCCGATATCCAGAGCGCCCGCCTGGAAGACGTGCGCGCCTTCTTTACCCAATACTATGGCCCCAACAATGCCAGCCTGGTGATCGCCGGCGACATCGACAAGCAGACCGTGCGCGATCTGGTCACGCGCTACTTCGGCGGCCTGCGCCGTGGACCGGACGTGGTGCGTCCGCACGTGGTCACGCCCCCGATCACGGCCGAACGCCGCGTCGTTGTGCGCGACCGCGTCGAGCTGCCGCGCGTGTTCATGGGCTGGCTCACGCCGCCGGCGTACCAACCGGGCGACGCCGAACTGATGGTGGCTGCCACGATCCTGGGCGGCGGCAAGTCGAGCCGCCTGTACAAATCGCTCGTCTACGAACGCCAGATCGCGCAGGACGTCTCGGCCTCGCAAGGCTCGCTGGGCCTGGCCTCGACTTTCGTCATCGACGTGACGGCGCGCGCCGGCCACACGCCGCAAGAGATCGAAGCGGCGATCGACGCCGAACTGGCTTTGCTGCGCACCGAAGGCCCGACGGCGCGCGAGGTCGAACGCGCGCGCAACAGCCTGGAGACGTCGCTGCTGGCGTCGCTGGAAAAGCTGGGCGGCGATGGTCTGGCCGAGCAGCTCAATCACTACAACCTGTACACGGGCGACCCGGGCTACCTGGACAAGGACCTGGCGCGCTTGCGCCGCATCGACGCCGCCGCCGTCCAGCGCGCGGTGCAGACCTGGCTGCCAGAGCAGGCGCGCGCCGTCGTCACGGGCGTGCCGGGCAAGCCGAAGGTGGACGATCCGCGCGCGGGCAAGCCCGCCCGCGCCGTGGCCGCGCCGACGCCGGTGGCGCCGGTCAACGTGGCAGAAGCATGGCGTGCAACGCCGCCCAAGGCCGGCCCGACGCCGCGCTTCAAGCAGCCACGCGGCGAGACCTTCACGCTGGCCAATGGCCTGACCGTCATCCACTACCGCAATCCGGCGCTGCCGCTCGTGTCGAGCCAGCTCGTGGTGCGCAGCGGTGGCGCCGCCAACCCATCCGACCTGCCCGGCCTGGCCGGCTTTACCGCCCAGATGCTGGAAGAAGGCACGGCCACGCGCAGCGCGCCGGCCATTGCCGACGACATCGCCCAGCTGGGCGCGTTCATGGACACGGGCAGCAGCGACGACGTCTCCACCGTCTCGCTGCTGGCCCTGACGTCCACGTTCTCTCGCGCGCTGGAAATCGTCGCCGACATCGTCCAGCGCCCGGCGTTCCCTGCCGCCGAGATCGAACGCCAGCGTCAGGACCGCCTTGGCGCGCTCACGCAGCAGCGCGACGACCCGGAAACCGTTGCTGCGCTGGCGGCGGCAGGTGCGCTGTTCGGTGCCGGCCATCCGAAAGGCTATGGCCAGCTTGGCCTGGAGCCCGCCATCCGGCGCACGACGCGCGACGACATCGTCGGCTTCTGGCGCCGCCACTACGTGCCGTCGAACGCGGCGCTGGTGGTCACGGGCGACATCACGCGCGCCGAACTGGAAGCGCTGGCGCAGGCGCAGTTCGGCGGCTGGACGGCGGCCGAGGCACCAGCGGCTTCGGTTGGCCCGGCCAGGCCGACCACTGCGCGCCTGGTTGTGATCGACCAGCCGGACGCCGGCCAGACGGCGCTGCAGGTGGCGACGATGGGCCCGGCGCGCGACACACCCGATTTCCCGGCGCTGCAAATCATGAACGGGGTGCTGGGCGGGATGTTCTCGAGCCGGCTCAACAACAATCTGCGCGAGACGCGCGGGCTCACGTACGGGATCCATTCGCACTTCGACTACGACCGCCAGCCGGCGCCGTTTTCGGTGGAAGCGAGCGTGCAGCAGAATGCGACCGGCGAAGCGGTGCGCGAAATCCTGCGCGAAGTCGCGCTGCTGCGCGAGCAGCCGATTTCCAGCGACGAACTGACCGCGGCGCGCAATGCGCAGCTGCTGTCGCTGCCGGGACAGTTCGAGACCAACGCCGACATCGGCGCCAGCCTGACGGAGTTGTTCGTCTATGGTTTGCCGGCGGATTACTACGACAGCCTGGCCACGCGCCTGGCGACCGTCGGCGTCGACGACGTGCAGGCGGTCGCGCGCCGCTGGTTTGACCCTGACCGGATGATCGTGGTGGCGGTCGGTGAACGGAAAAAGATTCTGCCGCAGTTGCAGAAGCTGGGACTGGGGCAGCCGGAGATTCGGGATGACGATGGGCAGGTGCCAATCCGGTCCGGGCGCTAATACCTGTTACCTGCCGAAACTACTCGAGCGGTCACTGCTTACTCGCGGTAACGTGCAGAGAGCCGCTCGGGAATCAGTCCCAGAACAGCGAGCTCGGGAACGATAATGCCAAACAGGGCATGATGAAACTTGGCGTACACACCGTTTTCCCGCGCGTAGGTTTCGGCCGCGCCCACCGGCCAGCCGCACTGGGTGAAGACAGGCGTAGGCAGCATCAGATCGCGCGCCAGGGCACAGGCGTCGGCGGCAAAGTCTTCGCGCTCAGTCATATCGTGCGGCGCCAGCGTGGTGAGAAAGTCTTGCACATATTGAAATCCGAAATTTGTATGACGTGACTCATCTCTCAGGATCAGCTGCAAGCCCTGCTTGAGGACCGGGTCGTGGGATTCACTGACGGCGATGCGGAACGATGCAAGCGCCAGACCTTCGATGATGACTTGCATGCCGATCAATTTGATGTCCCATTGCGACGACGCCATGATCGCATCCAGCAGGGCCTTCAAGCGCGCTGAAACCGGATACGCGTAGGGAAAGCTGCGCTGAAGGTATTTGGTGAAGAATTCGACATGGCGTGCCTCATCGGACACCTGCGAGGCTGCAAACAGCTTGGCGTCGAGGGTGGGCGCGCCGACGCATAGCTGTGCCGATACCAGCAGTGCTCCCTGTTCACCATGCCTGAACTGATTGATATGCCAGACATGTTCGCGCTGATAGAACGCGAATTTTTCTGCCTGCGGCATTCGGCGGTAAGGCTCGAACCCGCGCCAGGGGCTGCTGTCGTTCAACCAGGCATCGATCGCCGATCGTTGCGTAGCCGGCATATCCCGGTTGAACAATGGACTGCCGGCAGCTTGCCAGTCGATGTCCTTGTCCGCATCCCAGCTCAGATTTTTCGCGAGCTCATACAGCCGTGTGTTGCGGACGTCTCCCTGTCCATACAGCCAGTCGTAAGCACCAATGAGCGGCATGAAAAAATGTTCCGGTGTGCCGTGATCGGGCGTCGCGCCATTGCTGCTGTCCTGGTTGAACGACATGGCTAGCTCCCGCGAGGCGTATCGTCGGACGGGTCGATCGGGCCGCGTCCCAGCAGATACAGCGACGCGTTCCGTCCTGTCACCAGCAGCGGATAAAGAATTCGTGCTGCGCGCGGTCGAGAAAAAATGGAGGCCGTCAGCTTGTTGAACCACGACGACCGTGTCGACATCAGCGCCAGGCGTTGCATGCATTCCGCACCATGAAACAGCTTGCCATCAACGGACAGGATCATCCCGGCGTTGATGTCCAGCCCGACGCCACGCAACGCCTTGACCAGCGCCGGTGCATCGCGTGCATTCATCATGACGAAGTGCGCCAGCGCGCGCTCGAGGCGCACTTTCTGCATGTAGCGATTGCAGAACGGACAGTCGCCATCGTAAAGCAGGAAGTTGGAAGGAAAGTCAGGTGTCATGCCGCATCTCTATCTGGCTCGCATCGGCCGCGGCAACCATTGCCGCGAACAACAGAACGGTCTGATCGCCGTGCCGCGACGGCGGTATCACGGCCTCGATCAAGTGGATTCCGGTGCCCCTGGCATAAGCGTCGATGCTGTCGCCAAGCGCGCCTGGATTGTCACAGCGGCTGGCTGTGATGTGAAATCCGCTCGCGATTGCCACCACATTGCAGCCATTGCTGCCTCGCACTGCGGCGGCATATCCCTCAATGCCGCTGCACGGCAGATAATCGAACAGCCCGCCGCCGGCATTGTTCAGCACGACAATCAGGGCCCGCTCTGGAATATGCGAAGCCAGTTGCAATGCGGCGATGTCGTAAAGAAACGCCTGGTCTCCAAGGATCAGCAGACCGTCCGATCTGCTGACCAGCAATTCGCCGAAGAACTGCGCCAGTGTGCCTTCGATCCCACTCGCGCCACGCGCCCCATAGATGGCTTCCCGGGTGTGCGAACGGCTATCCAGCAGCAAATTGGCCAGGCGTATTGTCAGCGAATTGGCCAAGTGGACGAGACCGTATTCAGCTGATTCGAGCAATGCGCCAATGACCGCGAGCCCGCACCAGGAATGCTGCTGCCGCGTGACCATCATGGCCCGTTGGTCAGCCGCCAGCAGGGCATTCTGCCATCCCGCATCCGGCGGCGGCAATGCTGAGAGCAGCGCGTCGAGGACGGATTCCTCCAATGGGAGACTCTGGACCAGGTTAGGGTGCAGCATGTTCTTGCACGGCGCAAGCGCCAGTTTGACCACGGGCGCTGGCAAGTCTGCCAGGTAGCGCTGCATGGTATGCGATACCGGAATCTGGCCGATGCGGATCACCATATCGGGCGGTTCAAAGCGCAGCCAGGCACTGAGCACCAACGCATCCATTGACGCCAAGCACAGCTCTGCCACATCGGAGCGCCGCAGGCCGGAGCAGGCATCGGCCATGACCAGCCAGCCGGCCGATCGAACGAAGCGCATGACGATGCGCCGCTCGGCCTGTCCCAGCTCACCTATGACGATCAGCCCTCGGCGCGCGCGCGCTGCAGCAGCCAGGCACATGGGATTGCAGCGGGCGGCATCCGGCCCCGCGGCATGCAGGGTCGGCGCATCCGGCGCCGGCAACACGGTGGTCAGGGCGGCACTGGCCGTTGCTGGCTGCCAGCCGCTGTCCAGTTCCGTCGGGCAGATCTGCGCGGGCATTGGCAGGTTGATGTGGATTGGACCGGCATCGGCCAAGCCGGTCAACTGCCCCCGCAGCAAACTGCACAGGGACGACAGAGATGCAGCCTCTGCATCGGGCAGCGGCAAGTCGATCGTGCGGCTGACAAACGCGGCACAAGCAGCGATCTGGTCCACCGTCTGCGGCATGTCGGTGGCGCCATGCCACTGGTCGCGGTCGGCCGTCAGTACAATCAGCGGCAAGTGCGCTGCACGCGCCTCCATCAAGGCAGGAATCAGATTGCCGACGGCCGAACCCGAGGTCACGGACACCAGTACCGGCCCGCCACCCGCGCGCGCCATGCCGACGGCCAGGAAGCCTGCACAGCGCTCATCAGCGGGAGCAGGGCTGCATCGCAAGGCCGGATGGGCATGCGCGAGCAAATTGAACATGGCATTGCGGCCACCGGAGCACGATACCGCTCTGCGAACCCCGGCGCGGACCAGCTCGTCGATCACCAGCGCGCACCAGAATGCGTTCAGGTTGCGCAGGCGTAGCGGCAGAGTCATCCACAGTACTCCGCTGACGTCTCGGCGAGCAGAGCTTGCATGGCCGGGCTCAATGGCGGCAGGTAGCGGGCCCAGGGCAGGCCGGCATCGAGCGTGTGCACGTGACTGGCTGATGCCTGCACCGCCTGGACCAGCGCCCGCCCCATCTCGCCCAGGCGCCGCAACTGCAATGCATGACCGAGCAAGATCGTTTGACGCACCGCTGCACCCTTCTCGAGCAAGCGTGTGGAGAGCTCCTGCAATTCGGCACACAACGCGATGCTGTCGGTTCTCAGCAGCAGATCGTCCAATCCCATATCCCGGTAGAGCGCCTCGAGGCGCCCGTCCATCGAAACAGCGATACAGGGCACGCGTCCGAGCAACGCCAGGATGGCGGCATGGAAGCGGTTGCTGACGACGAAGTCGGCGCCCCCCAGCAAGGCGGCTATGCTTTCCGGCGTGCTGGCGCGCGCTGGCACCACCTTGGTCTGGATCGCCACCCGCGCATTGATGTCCGCGCAGATGACGCTGTCGACACCGTCCATTGCCAACAATACCGGCACTTTGTTCAAGCGCTGCCGGCACCAGTCGATATAAGCCGCGTACTGTTGCACGTAATGCTCGTAGCGCTGGCGCTGGCTGTCATCGAAACAATGAAAGTAGGCGCCGTTGAACTGGGTGTCCCGATAACGGCCGGTGGCGGAGAAGACCTCCAGTTTTTGCCGGTCGAGCCTGACGGGCCACCAGAACGGATTTACCGGACAGATCACCACATAAGCGCCATCGCTGCCGTAGGTCTGCCTGGCTTCGCGCAACGCACGGCTATCCGCACCGGGCGCACCGTACGCCCACGCCGGATCGGCGCCCAGCATTGCAGGCAGTCCATGTGCTTGCATCGATGCGACAGAGTCGCGGTTGCGGCAGAAAATGCTGCAGCCGCCACTATGCTCCTGGACAAAGGTCAGCAACCGCGCGGACATGGCATCCGTTTCAATGCCAAATGCGATAGCGGGCTTGCCGTTGCGCCGACGTTGCGCCAGCGCGGCCACGAAAAACATCGCCAGGTCGTCCGAAAAGGTAGAGGTAAACAGGCTGCCCTCGGCGACGATCACCGCGTCCGCATTCACCAGGCGGTCCTTGACGAATGTTGGCAGGTAGCTGTCGATCGCCAGCTGTTCGGTATTGTCGAATTGTGCAAACGGGATGGCGCGCCCCAGCACGGTCATGCGGGGCCGGCAGCCAGGCACCAAATGACGTACGTGACGTATCGTTTCCGCCGCCCGCAAATCGGCTCCCAGATTGCCGTTGCCGCAATAGCTGACCACCACTGGCCGCCACGCCGCGCCTTGCCGCGGCGCCGCGGGATCGTCCAGCACCTCGATACTGTGCTGCAGATGGCGCTGGTAGGTCTGGTCGGGATCTGCCGCAATCAATAATTCATCGTTCCAGCCCATCGATCACATCCTCCGTCTGTATCGCGTCGAACTAAAGCGCGCGAACGGCAACTGCACCGCCGACGCGCGCCCTCATCAGCCTGCTTTTTTGGCTGGATACTTGACAGACAAGGCCATCAAGACGCAATTCAAGCCGACGTCGAATGGAGGATAGTCATTGTTGTACTTGTAAGTTTCCATATACGCGTACATATTGGCGTCGGGCGTTTCTTTCGCCAGCGTTTTCACCAGCGCCACCACTGCCGATGCCGGCCATGTGAATGTCGCCTGATTGGGCAGTGCCGAAAATGCCTGATACAGCCAGTTGATCAGGTAAGTTTGCTGATCGCTGGTGAAATTTACATTGCTCATCAGATTGCTCAGCCGCTGCCATTTTAGCGGTGTCGACAGGTTCAGCCAGACCGAGATATTTTCGTTGAATTGCAGGACCTGATCCGGCGTCAATCCTGCCTTGGCGCCGGCGGCTGCGGCACCAGACTTATCGCCCTTTTCCATGTCGGCAATCATCATCGCCATGAAAGCCATATTACCGGCCTTGAAAGCAATATCGACAATGTCCTTCGTTACGCCCCACACGGACTTGGCAACGTCCTTCCAGGTCGATACCTTGTCTTCGGCCGGAATTTCGTTTGCCTGATCGACGGCTGCCCCGACGTTTTCCTGGTTCTCTTCCAGTTGCAGGTTGGCTGCGGGATCGTCATCGACGACGACTTCATTCGGGGGCGGTTCTCCGCCTTCCGCGGCGGCGCCCTCGGCCGCTCCAGCTTCACCGCCTTCCGCCGCTGCCGCCTCGCCGCCTTCCGCCGCTGCCGCTTCGCCGCCTTCCGCCGCTGCCGCTTCGCCACCTTCCGCCGCTGCAGCCTCGCCGCCTTCCGCCGCTGCCGCTTCGCCGCCTTCCGCCGCTGCCGCGGCCGCTTCGCCACCTTCCGCTGCTGCCGCTACTGCTTCTCCGCCCTCTGCTGCTGCCGCTACTGCTCCGCCCATGGTATTCCCCTTAGATTAGGTCTCGCTCATCGATAAAAAATTGGGGCACTCTTCACCCCTGCTCACTTACCAGCACTACGAACAAACGAACTCGAATCCGCCGATTTCACAGGCGTTCACGGCACCGAACTGATCAAAGAAAAATCTGGCTTTTTCGCCGCAAAAAAATGCCACCTCGCCGAGCCGGAATTCATCCGCTCCAGCAGGTTCCAACAGCACGTCTTCGACGCCCTGAACCAGATGTAGCTGGCCTTCGTCCAGATAGCACACCACCTCACCGAAGTAAGGGTTGAAGAAAGTTCCGGTGTAGTGCTGCAGCGCATTGCCGGTCTCGGACCCGGCATGTTCTCCGGCCCGCCGATACACCAGGCTACCCAGCCTGAGCTTTATCGCTCTTTCGCCGGAAAAGATAAAATGCGGAAGACAAGCCATCACGCTGGACGGCATGAAATGGTGCTCGCTCAGCACACGCAATTCGACCCGCTCCCCTTCATAGTCAAGCGCAAGACCGGCGCCGCTGGGCAAGACCTGCACACAGTCGGATGCGTTCTGATAGATGCCGCAGTAATTGGTCGCCTCAATTTTGGGTACTCGCGGCTTGGCTGTAATTGCCTTCCCATTCAGACAGTGCGCAAGAATGGAATACAGGAGAATTGCCAGCGGGATCTGGCAGGCGCCGCGGTTGCACATGACGGCACCAGCCACACCCCGCTCTGGAAACATGACAATAAATGCGCTATATCCGAATGCGTAGCCGAGATGCGTGACGGCACTCTGCGCCAACACCCGCTGGCGGCGCATCCCCATGCCGAGATCGAGCCCTCGAACAGACGGGCGATTCCAACCGGTGCCGAGAATGCTGGCAATACCGGAACGCATCGGCGCGTCATCGCTGAATCGATCGGACGCATGGAAGAACGCCTGCATCCAGCGCAGCATGTCGCGCGTTCCCGTGTAGAGCCCCGAGATCGACGGCGGCAGGACCCAATCCGCAGCGGGCAACAATTTCGCATCCGGCGTAGGGAAATCCATCGGGCGCGCTGTCGAATAACCCTGAACCACGCATTGGCCAGCTTGAATCAGTTGACTTCGGCTGCCGAAACGCGCCTCTTCCATTCCCAAGCGATCCAGCACGTGCCCGGCCAAATACTTGCTCACGCAGACCTTGGCGATTCGCTCGATAATACAGCCCAGCAAAAAATAGCCAAGATTGCTGTATTTGCATGGATAACTGTTCTTGTCGATGAATTCAATGCGACCGACCGTGGCCAGCAGATGCGCATACGCGCTGTCGCTATCGAAATGTCCCCAGAACGGCAGCCCGGACCGATGCGCCAGTAACTCTTCGACGGTAATACGCTGCATTCGTGTCGGCATGGCCGACGCCAACGGCGGTGGAAGCAAGGGCGCAATCACATCGTGCAAGGCGAAGTGGCCTTGTTCGATCATCTGCAGGATAGCCAGCGCCACGAGCGGTTTGCCGACGCTGCCTATATTGAACATGGTCTTTTCACCGACCGGCCGGGACGATATGGCCTGGCCCGTGTGGTACTGCAGGCATTGGCCATCGGTACTGTAGAGTGCCATACCTATGGCCGGGATTCCGTGCGCCTCTTTGCAGCGCTCGACGGCCCCAACAATCATGTCCCGGTCCCAGACGCACATCATCGGATCGCCCACAGGTACAGGGATTCAAGATCGACCGGGTCGATGAACAGGACCAGGCCTGTCATCATGACCCACTGAAACAGGCGAATGCGCAGACAGTAATCCATCCCCAGGTGAAACAACAAACCGACTGCAATGGCGGGATAGCGGAACTCGTCTATCCAGATCAGGATGCTGAGACTTCCCCAAATCGCGATGGTCGCGTAATTCATGGATTGGTAGCTCAGTTTATTCCTGAGCACAGTCGGCAAGGCAAAGCGCCTGTAGCGGTCAATATTCAACACATAGTAAACCGCCCTGCCGGACAACCACCAGCGCCCGTGCAGCTTCCAGTACATGGACTTGAAATAGATCGTGGACACAAGAATTTGGAGCAGGCGATAGGCCCATGGATCGATGGTTGACTGTACCGGCTTTGCACCGATCGCGGTAAGCACGGAAAAGCTGGCATCGGCCGGGGCAAAGATCATCAGAAACGCCATCAGGCGCATGGCCACATCGCCCGAGTTGACGGCGAAAGGATTGCGATGGTGATACGAAGTCAGCCCGGCGAAAATGACAAATGCCGCGATATTGCTGAAGAAACCCAGCAGCAAACAGATGATAGCGGTGACGTGAAGAGCAAACCAAAGATGCAGGCGCGCAGGCTCGTCGGCGCCCCAGTTGTAAATGGAGAAGAATCTGGCCCTGAAATCACGGATATAAATTCCACGATCCAGGATCCCGGTCGCGCCATACAGGAAAATCAGCGACTTGGCCAGATACAGCGCATCGGCCAGCAACAGCAGACCGAAGGCGATACGAAACATGACCAGCGAGTCAGGGGCGATCGCGTGATGAAAAAAGTAGTGCCATGAACCGGTCAACTGGTGAATCGACAAAATAGAATTCGACACTGGCCCCCCAATTTTCAAGTTGAAAGAACACTGCGCTACTCAGGCCGCCACTCGGCGATCACACGGCTCAGTCTGATCGATGTCTTTTTTCCATATTCTGTCTTTTGAGAAATCGTGCAGATACGTTTCTTCCTCAAAATGAAAATTGTTATAGTTAAATTGCCTGGGCGGCCAAAGTGGCTTTAATTGATATAAACGTATCAGCCTGATCTGGAAAATATTGACAGCGGAAATGTCGGGATGGCTACTCAAGTAACGCCTGGCGCAATATAATGCAACCGCTGGCTTCAATGCATTACTGCCTTTGCAAGTCAGGGAATGCAGCATCTTGAGGGCACGTATATCATGGGGACGCTGAGCAGCGCCGACCATACCCATACAATCGAGAACAACCTCGTGCCAATTGCCGTCGTTCAGGCGAATCTCGACACGCAGGCGTTCATTGCTGGAAATGGGATTAGGCGCAAACATCGACCAGTTATGGGATAACCCCAGCCAGACGATGGGCTTGGAAAAGCGATGGACAAAGGCCTTAACTCTACTTCCTTTTGGCAAGTCCCATCCCCACAGCAAGAGCAGCATGGCGCCAATGAAAACATTGGATATGTGCGTGAGAGCAATATCGAACACAATAACCTCCCTCCAGAACAGCGACCAACCGCTCAAAGAACAGACGTTTTTTCTTGTTCAATTCAAACTGCATATAACATCAATAAAACCGGTTCGCGATCCAATATACGGG
Source organism: Massilia aurea (assembly GCF_024753205.1). Lineage (GTDB taxonomy): Bacteria > Pseudomonadota > Gammaproteobacteria > Burkholderiales > Burkholderiaceae_D > Telluria > Telluria aurea. The sequence continues at coordinate 911,237 of NZ_JANUGZ010000002.1, forward strand.
ATGACCTGCATTGAAAGCTCTCCAATTGTAACCAAACGAAAATTCAATTAAACATCTGGCTCTTCTTTTTAGCCACTATGAATTGAATCATCAGATTATTTTTTAATGCTCGTCCACAATATTTACAGAACTCACGCGCCCGCACAATTTATTATCCTTCTCGAATATCTTTTCAAAGTTTATACAGTGATTAAGTAATTTTTTACGCATAAGTTTTCACATCGTTTTCCGCGTCAAAACTTTTTAGCACCACCGTCTCAGCGATTCATCGTCCGGGAGCGATGGCCGGGTATTGCGAATATCTTGCTTTCGCTTACGCGCTCTGCCGTTGGAGTTGTACTACGCAGCACTTGCCCGGCGACTTCGTTTGCCCTAACATGTGAACACCTATTCACATGTTAGAGTCGCATGCACGAACACACCCACACGCACCCGGCCGCCCACCCGATCGCCCCGCCGCCCGAGGAAGCGATCGGCCAGCTGGCCGACCTGTTCCACTTGCTGGGTGATGCAACGCGCCTGCGCATCGTGCTGGCCTGCCTGACGCAGCCGACGGCGGTGGGCGATATCGCCAGCACGCTGTCGCTGTCGAGTTCACTGGTCAGCCACCACCTGCGTCTGCTGCGCGCAGCCCGCATCGTCAAGGCCGAGCGCCAGGGCAAGCAAGTCTTCTACGCAGCTGCCGACGCCCATATCAGCAGCCTGCTTTCCACCATGTTCGAGCACATTGCCGAACCCGCCACCGGAATGGACGCATGAGCCAACATCACCAGCACGATCACGATCACGACCATGGTCACGAGCACAAGCACGAGCACAAGCACGACGACCACAAGCACGACGATCATGGCCACGGCTTTGGCCACCATCACCACCACATGCCCTCCCCTGAAGGCAACGGGCGCGCTTTCGCGCTGGCAATCGGGCTCAACATGGCCTTTGTCATCATCGAATTCGCCTACGGCTTCATCGCGCACTCGACGGCGCTGATGGCCGACGCAGGCCACAATCTGTCCGACGTGCTGGGCCTGGTGCTTGCCTGGGGTGCGGCGGTATTGGCCAAAAGCGTGCCGACCGGCCGCTATACCTACGGCCTGCGCGGCTCGTCGATCCTTGCGGCAATGGGCAACGGCCTGCTGCTGATGGTGGCGTGCGGCGCCATCGCCTGGGAAGCCGTGCAGCGCTTCGCCGAACCGGCGCCCGTGGCCGGCGCCACGGTGTCGATCGTTGCCGCGATCGGCGTGCTGATCAACGGCTTCTCGGCCTGGCTGTTCCTGGCCGGCAGCAAGGGCGATCTGAACATCCGCGGCGCCTACCTGCACATGGCGGCCGATGCGGCGCTGTCGCTGGGCGTGGCGATCTCGGGCCTGATCATCATGTTCTGGGGCTGGACCTGGATCGACCCGGCGGTGAGCCTGGTGATCGTGGTGGTGATCGTGCTGGGTACATGGTCGCTGCTGCGCGAATCGGTGCAGCTGTCGATGGCGGCCGTGCCGCCTGGCGTGGATGCCGACAAGGTGCGCGCCTTCCTGCTCGCGCAGCCCGGCGTGGCCGACCTGCACGACCTGCACATCTGGGCGCTGAGCACGACCGAGACGGCGCTGACGGCGCACGTCGTGATGCCTGCCGGATATCCTGGCGATGCGGCGATCGATGCGATGGTGGACGGGTTAAGCGCGCAGTTCGCGATTCATCACTGCACGCTGCAGGTCGAGGAAGGCACGACCCATCATCACTGCACGCTGCACGGGCACGCGCACTGACAGACTGGCGTGGCCCGGAACTGGGCCACGCCGGAACAGCCTTACTTCACATTGAGCAGTTCGACGTCGAAGATCAGATCGGAGTCCGGCGGAATCATCCCGCCGCCCGCGCCACGCTTGCCGTAGGCCAGCGCGCTCGGGATGATCAGCGTGCGCTTGCCGCCGACCTTCATGCCGGCCACGCCCTGCTCCCAGCCCTTGATCACGCGGCCTGCGCCCAGCTGGAATTCCAGCGGATCGCGGCCGTTGTCGAGCGACGAATCGAACTTGCGACCGCGCTGCTGCTTGGCCAGCGGTTTGTGGAACCAGCCCGTGTAGTTGACGACGACATTGCTGCCCAGCGAGGCTTCCTTGCCGGTGCCGACCACGCGATCGACGATCTCGACCTGCGGTGCCTGGGTTTCGGCGGCGACCGGCGGCGTGACCGGGGTAGCAGCAGGTGCAGTCGCTGGCTGCTGCGCTTCCGGTGGCGGCTGGGTTGCGGGCTTGCTGGCGTCCTGTGCGCCTTCCTGGGCCTGGGCGCTGCCTGCCATCAGGAGCAGGGCGATGACTGCGGATCGACGAATCATGTGTGCTCTTCCATCAAAAGGTCGCAACCGGGCGGTTGCATCTGGCACCTATGATAGCAAGGCGGCCTCAGCTTGCACAGTTTGCCCGGCGGCTGCAGCGGCATCGGCAGCCGCAGCCTGGGCATTGGCGGCCTCGGCCAGCCGGCGCAGTACCTGCCCCGCCGTCACCATGCCGAAGGTGGCGGTCACCACCATGCACGAACCGAATCCGGCGCAGTTCAGGCCAGTGATGCCGTTGTCATCGATCTCGCAGGCGTCCCCCGTGTCCGGATACCGCAGCGGTTCCATCGAAAACACGGCGTCGATGTGGTACTTCTGCTTTTCGCCGCGCGAAAAACCGTATTGCGCGCGCAGCAGCTTGCGCACTTTTTTCAGCAGCGGTTCCTGCTCGGTGCGGGCCAGGTCGCGGATCTCGACCTTGGTCGGATCGATCTGGCCGCCGGCGCCACCCACGACCACGAGCGGCATCTTGTTGGCGCTGCACCAGGCGATCAGCGCCGCCTTGGGCTTGACGCTGTCGATGGCATCGACCACGTAATCGAAGCCCTGGTTGGCCACCAGCGTCTCGATGTTCTCCAGGTCGATGAAGTCCTCGACCAGGGTCACCTGGCAAAACGGATTGATCTCGGCGATACGCTGGCGCAGCGCTTCGATCTTCGGCATGCCGATGGTCGATGACAGCGCCTGGATCTGGCGGTTGATGTTCGATTCGGCCACGTTGTCGAGATCGATCAGGGTCAGGTGACCGATGGCGCTGCGCGCCAGCGCCTCGACCACCCACGAACCGACACCGCCGACGCCGATCACGCAAACGTGCGCCGCGCGAAAACGTTCCAGCGCAGGCTCACCATACAGGCGCCCGATGCCGCCAAAGCGGCGCGCAAAGTCGACATCTTCCGTGGGCGTTGCCGCCGCCCCTTGCTCAAGTAATTGATTCATACCGATATTGTAGCGGACAGGTGTTTCGCGACTACACTAGAATAATCGTTCGTCAACCAAATAACCTGCGTGTCTTCCACAGAACAATGACCTCTCTCCTGCCCGACACCGCCCCCGATTTCTCCCAGCCGATCGCCGTGCTCAAGCATTGCCATGGCCGCATCCGCAAACAACTGTCGACCCTCGAGAAGCTGGTGCCGCACCTGGCCGAACACGGCGTCGACAAGCAGGCGCGCGACGCCGCCGGCGCCGTACTGCGCTACTTCGACAAGGCGGCGCACCTGCACCACGACGACGAAGAACAGGACCTGATTCCGATGCTGCGCGCCACCGCGCAGGGCGACGACGCCGCCACGCTGCAGGCGCTGGCGCCGACGATCGTGCAAGACCACAATGACATGGACGCCCTGTGGCAAGACCTGCATGAGCAACTGACGGCGATCGAGGCAGGTACCGGGACCATGCTCTCCAGCACGGCGGTCGAGCGCTTCGTCGCCCGCTACACGGCGCACATGGAGCGCGAGGAAAGCACGCTGGCGCCGATGGCAATGCGCCTGTTCTCGCCCGAGCAGATGGCGCAGCTGGGCCAGGCAATGCAGCGCCGCCGCGGCCTGCTGGCGCCCGAGGCGTTTGACCAGCCGGTGGCATCGGCCACAGTATCGGCCACGGTGTCGGCCACTGCGGCAGCTAAGACAGCCGGCGTCGGCCAGGCGGTCGCCGACCTGCGCCAGGATTACGGTCAGGCCAGCCTGAATGAAGACGATGTGCTGGATGACCCGATCGCGCAATTCACGGCCTGGTTCGAGCAGGCCCTGGCCGCACAAGTGAACGAGCCGAATGCGATGACGGTGGCAACTGTCGGCCCGGGCAACCGGCCAAGCTCGCGCATCGTGCTGATCAAGCAGTTCGATCCGCGCGGTTTTACCTGGTACACCAACTACGACAGCCAGAAGGCGCAGGAACTGCGCGGCAACAACCAGGCCGCCCTGCTGTTCTTCTGGAGCGAGCTCGAGCGCCAGATCCGCATCGAAGGCCGCGTCGAGATGACGTCGAGCGAAGAAAGCGATCATTATTTCCGCAGCCGGCCGCTCAAGAGCCGGGTCGCGGCAATCGCGTCGCAACAGAGCAGCCCGATCGCCAATCGCGCCGCGCTGGAAGCGAATTACGACGCCGTGGCGCAGGCTGCCGGCGATGATCCGGCGCGCCCCGACAACTGGGGTGGTTTCCGCCTGGTACCGGAGCGCATCGAGTTCTGGCAAGGCCGCCGCTCGCGCTTTCATGACCGGATCGTCTACCAGCGCCAGCCGGACGGCAGCTGGACGCGTAGCCGCCTTCAGCCGTAGGGTGGGCGGCTAGGCCGCCCACGCGGTGATGGTTGGCAGCGAGATCATCCGGCGCGCGATCGGCACCAGTATCGATCACCGCGTGGGCGGCACAGCCGCCCACCCTACCGTAGTCGTTCCGCAAACGTGGCGCGGAACTTGCTGACCTTCGGCGCCACCACGAACGCGCAATACCCCTGCAGCGGGTGTTGCGCGAAGTAGTTCTGATGGTAATCCTCGGCCTTGTACCAGGTTTCCTGCGGCAACACTTGCGTCACCAGCGGTGCATCCCACACCATTGCCATCTCGGCCATCACGGTGCGCGCGACGGTGTCCTGCGCCGGCGACGTGGTAAAAATCACCGACCGGTATTGCGTGCCGACATCGTTGCCCTGACGATTGAGCGTGGTCGGATCGTGGATCGTGAAAAAAATCTCGAGAATGTCGTGGTAGCTGATCACCGACGGATCGAATTCCAGGCGCACGACTTCGGCGTGGCCGGTGGTGCCGTTGCAAACGGCCTCATAGGTCGGTTGATCGGCATGGCCACCCATATAGCCTGACTCCACGCGCGTGACGCCGCGTGCTTCGAGAAACACCGCCTCGATGCACCAAAAACAACCTCCTCCTAAAATACCAACTTCCATAGTTATAACTCCTTTAAGTCAACAACTTACAAGAAAAACGATGTGCCTATAATTTTTTCAATGGGCTTATTTTAAATAGAATAAAAGAAATAAAGTCAAAATCAAATTATCAATAATATCGAATTTTTGGCAATAAAAAAGCCCCGAAGGGCTTTGGTTCAATCGTCGTCGCCTCTATCTCTAAAGGTGTATTGGCATTCTGGGCAATGCACGTCTTGTCCAGCTTCACGATTCCGGATGGCGTCTGCAACTTCGTCCATAGCAATCATATTGCCACAGTCTTCGGTTTCACAAGCAATCTCAAAATGTGGAGAAATTTCATTTCTAAAAACAAAGCTTTGCTTATCCGAAAGATTAGCAATGCTGTTATCGCCTATGATTTTTTTTGCGATACCTAAAGCTGACCCTTCCAGCAAATCATTTTCAATCATTGCCTCTAATGCACTTTTGCGACTTTCGTCGTCTTGTGCTTGTTCCATATACCTTTTCGTCATTGACATAGTTTTCTCTCTCTATATATTTTTTATCTCAAACACAGGATAACCAGAATGCTTATTCTGCTCAAACCCCAATATAACTATAGCCTTTATCTGTAACTATGAAAACTTGGCCGGAGTGATTGACACCACCACCTTTTACGAGCCCTTGATTTTCCATTTCTTCAAGCGCCGCAATATATTTTTGGCAGTTTCTAAAATTACCTTTTCCAAAGTCTGTAGAACCTATTTTAATGTCACCCCCGTCGTGACTTTTACGGTTTTCAATACGTCCGTGGCCTTTGGCAGTCGTAAGAATTTCCTTAATAATATCTTCCATTTCTCTCTTTCTGTATAGTTAAAAAAAAAGCCCCCAAAAAATTTGGGGGCTTAATTGTCTGCTAGAAATTCTCCAGCTGAATCATTATACAAAAAAACAGCTTCTTGTCAAGTTTGGTATTTTTATCAACATTTAGGGCCTTGGAGCACGTCCCAAACCCGTTCATTCCGAATGATCAATCCTTTCGGGATGCCTGAATTTTGCCAAAATTAGCTCAATGAAGTATTGTAGCTATGTAAGCATTTGATTTTATTAGGTTTTACTTTCCATACACCAGAAGCAGCCGCCCCCGAGGATGGCGACCTCGCCCGTTGTTTGCTCACTCATGATGAACCTTGTTTCGTAAAATTTCGATAAGCTTAATGTAGCGCAAAGCTCGGCTGCCCGCTGTATTGACCCGCTGCCGATACGGCCAGAGAGCATGGCGCGGCAAGCTTGCGCAGGACGGTGGCATAATGAGCGTCACAGTTCCAGGAACACCATGAATACACTTTCTGCCCGCGCGACCACGCGCGGCTTCGATACGACCCATTTCCGCCAGGCGCTGTCGCAGTTTGCGACCGGCGTCACCGTCATTACCACCCGCCTGGCCGACGGCACCTTCCGCGGCCTGACGGCCAGCTCGTTCAACTCGGTTTCGCTCGATCCGCCGCTGGTGCTGTGGAGCCTGGGCGCCGGGGCGAACAGCATGCCGATCTTCAGCGGCAACTCGCACTACGTGATCAATGTGCTGTCCGCCGGCCAGGAAGACCTGGCGATGCGCTTTGCGCGCCGCGGCGAGAACCCGTTCGAGGGCGTCGACTACGAGCTGTCGCGCACCGGCCTGCCGATCCTCAAGGGCGTGTCGGCCTGGTTCGAATGCCACAACCGCAGCCGTTACCCGGAGGGCGATCACGTCATCTTCGTCGGCGAGGTCGAAGAGTGCCAGTTGCAGCCGCAACCAGCGCTGATCTTCCACGGCGGCAAGTTCGGCAGCACTGCCAGTCAAAAATGAAAATGCCTGTCGCAGTTTGAAAAGATCAGGCTGCGCCACGTTTCTATAATGGTCAGGTAACTTCTAACCAGAATTCAGAGACAGGATTTCCGATGACCCGTACCGACTCGCCCAAGAAAGCCGCTTTTCACTGGGATGACCCGCTGCTGCTGAACAGCCAGCTGACCGATGAAGAGCGCATGGTGCGCGACGCCAGCGCTGCCTATTGCCAGGACAAGCTGCGCCCGCGCGTGCTCGAAGCGTTTCGTCACGAGTCGATGGATGTCTCGATCTTCCGCGAGATGGGCGAGCTGGGCCTGCTCGGGCCGACCATTCCCGAAGAATACGGCGGCCCGGCAATGGGGTATGTTGCCTACGGCCTGATCGCACGCGAAGTCGAGCGCGTCGATTCCGGCTACCGCTCGATGATGAGCGTGCAGTCGTCGCTCGTCATGGTCCCGATCTTTGAATTCGGCAACGAAGCCACCAAACAGAAATACCTGCCGAAGCTGGCTACCGGCGAATGGATCGGCTGCTTCGGCTTGACCGAGCCGAACCACGGCTCCGACCCCGGCTCGATGATTTCCCGCGCACGCAAGGTCGAGGGCGGCTACAGCTTGAGTGGCGCGAAGATGTGGATCACCAATTCGCCCGTGGCCGACGTGTTCGTCGTGTGGGCGAAGGACGATGAAGGCGCGATCCGCGGCTTCGTGCTCGAAAAAGGTTGGAAAGGTTTGTCGGCCCCGGCAATCCACGGCAAGTTCGGCCTGCGCGCATCGGTCACCGGCGAAATCGTCATGGACAATGTGTTCTGCCCCGAAGAAAACGCGTTCCCGGACGTGCGCGGCCTGAAGGGCCCGTTCACCTGCCTGAATTCGGCCCGCTACGGCATCGCCTGGGGCGCGCTGGGCGCAGCTGAGGATTGCTGGCACACGGCGCGCCAGTACACGATGGACCGCCAGCAGTTCGGCAAGCCGCTCGCGGCAAACCAGCTGGTGCAAAAGAAGCTGGCCGACATGCAGACCGAAATCACGCTCGGCCTGCAAGGCTGCCTGCGCCTGGGCCGCATGAAGGACGAAGGCACGGCGGCGCCGGAGATCACGTCGATCATGAAGCGCAATTCGTGCGGCAAGTCGCTCGACATCGCCCGCATGGCGCGCGATATGCTGGGCGGTAACGGCATTTCAGATGAGTTCGGCATCATCCGTCACATGGTCAACCTCGAGGTCGTCAACACCTACGAAGGCACGCACGACATCCACGCGCTGATTCTTGGCCGCGCACAGACCGGCATCGCCGCTTTCTGATCATGTAGTTCACCCGGCGCGGCAATCGCCGCGCCGTTCAAGAACCATCCGCAATCTGCGCCTGCAACAGCGCCAGCATCGCCTGCGCCGCTGGCGTGAGCGCACCTTCGCTGCGCCGGACCACGCCGATCGAACGTCGAATGACGGGCTCGACCAGCTCGCGCCGCACCAGCCCGGCGCTGGCAATTACATCGGCCGCCAGGCTTGGCAAGGCCGCCACACCCAGCTCCTCGACCACCATGGCACCAATCGTGGCCAGGTGATCGACTTCAAACGCCGGATAAAAATTGATGCCCGCCTGCAGCGCTGCCGCGTCTACATATTGCCGCACGCTGGTGTGGCGCGACATCGAAATATGCGGATATGGCAGCGTCTCGGGCAGGCGGATCGGGCTGCTGTCGCGACCCAGCGGATGCCCGGGCGCCGCCAGCAGCACGAATTCGTCGGTTGTCAGAGGGATGTATTCCAGATCCTGATAAGCCGGATTGGCGGCAGTGATGGCGAAGTCGACACGGCCCTGGCGGACCAGCTCGAATGCCGGTTCCGACAGGGTATCGGCCAGCGACAGCGCGATGTCGGGATGGCGCGCATGAAAGACGCGGAACAGGCGCGGCACGAGCCGCGCCGCTAGTGACGGCATCGCGGCCAGTGCCACCCGGCCCCGGTGCAGCGCCGTCACGTCGCGTACGGCGGCGGCCGAGCGCTCGATATCGGCCAGCAATTGCTGCGCGTGCAGGACCAGCACTTCGCCGGCAGCACTCAGGGCCACCGAGCGCGTGGTGCGCGAGAACAGGCGACTTCCAAAGCCCTCCTCCAGACGACCGATGAGTGTCGACAAGGCCGACTGCGACAGGCAGACCTGCTGCGCCGCCTTACTGAAGCTGAGCGTTTCCGCCAGGGCAAGGAAGGCCCGCAATTCGCGCGCGGATAGATTTATTTCCATAATCGATAAGTTTATAGAAAAAATGCGTTTCTCAGATAATTTGATGAAGCGCAAACTAAGTTCATTCTCTTTTTGAAAATGATCATGGAAAACTTGATACTTCCCAAGCCTGCGCAAGCGCTGGCCCTCGTCGCAGGCGGCGGCACAATGGGCGCCGACGTCGCCATCGTGCTGGCACGTGCCGGTTGCCGCGCGATCGTGCTCGAACCTGGCGCCACGCGCCGCGAAGCGCTGGATACCTATTTTGGTGACACCCTGGGCAAGCTGGGACTGGAACACAAGCGCGAGCGCATCACGACCTGCGCCAGCCTCGACGAACTCGACTGGCAGGCAATCGACCTGGTGATCGAGTGCATTCCAGAGAAGCTGGCGCTCAAGCAGGCACTGTTTGCCGAGCTGGTCCAGCGCGCGCGCCCCGATACTCTGCTGTGCAGCAACAGCTCGAGCTTTCCCATTTCGGCCATCGGCGAACACCTGGAGACGACCGGGCGCATGCTGGGCCTGCACTTCTTCATGCCGGCGCATCTGGTGCCGCTGGTCGAGGTGGTGCTTGGTGCGAACTCATCGGGCGAGCTGGCGGAGGCGTTGATGGCCTTCATGCGTGCCTGCGGCATGGTGCCGGTGCTGGTCCGCAAGGATCTGCCGGGTTTCCTGGCCAACCGCCTGCAGCATGCCCTCGCGCGCGAAGCGTTTGCGCTGATCGACGCCGGCATTGCCACGGCCGAGGACGTCGACGCTGCGGTGCGCTTCGGCTTCGGCTTTCGCTTTCTTGCGGCCGGCCCGGTGCTGCAGCGCGACCATGCCGGCATTGACGTGCACTGCCCGGCCGCGACCACCATGTACCCGTCGCTGGCAGCCAACACGACGCCGGCCCGGGTGCTGGCGCAGCGCTACGACGCCGGCCACTACGGGATGAAGACGGGCGAAGGCTTCTATCGCTGGACGCCGGACACCATTGCCGCCGAGCGCGCGCGTTACGATAGTTTGTTGATGGCCGGTTTGCGCCTGCTGGCGCCTGAACTGCCACGGATCGAGGAGCAATGACCATGTCTGTCACCCTATCGCCGGCTGCCCGCCCGGCGCCACGCATCGCCCTGATCCACGCACTGAGCCATTCAGTCGAGCCGATCAATGCCTTCATGGCAGAACAATGGCCCGAAGCCACACGCATGAATTTGCTCGACGATTCGCTGTCGGCCGACCTGGCCCGGTCAAGCCGCGGCCTGGACGATGCGATGCACAAGCGCTTCGCCGATCTGGCGGATTACGCGCTTGGCAGCGGGGCCGAAGCCATCCTGTTTACCTGTTCGGCCTTTGGCCCCTGCATCGAAGCGGTGGCGCAGCGCTATCCGCACATTCCCGTGCTCAAGCCGAACCAGGCCATGATTGCCGATGCCGATGCCGGTCAGGCAGCCGGCCCGGTGGGCCTGATCGCGACGTTCGGCCCCACGCTGGCCTCGATGCCGCCCGAATTTCCGGCGCGCGTGGCGCTGCGCTGCGCGCTGGCCGAAGGCGCGCTCGATGCGCTCAACCGGGGCGATGTCGACCTACATGACGAGCTCATCGCTGACAGCGCACGGCGGCTGATCGACGATGGCTGCGCGACGATCGCACTGGCGCAATTCAGCATGGCGCGCGCGCATGACGCCTGTGTCCGTGCAGCGGGTGCGCCCGTACTGACCACGGTGCACAGCGCCGTGCATGAACTGAAACGGCGCCTGGCGCAACAGGCGTCCTGAACAGCAACGTACCACCCCACCAAAACAAAACAAGACAACCCGGAGACAAAGCATGCTCAAGAAGGTACTTCTCGCAACGCTGTTCATGACCCAGGCGCTCGGCGCCGGCGCCGCCGACGTGTATCCGTCGAAGCCGATCCGCTTTGTCGTGCCCTACCCGCCAGGCGGGCCGACCGACGCGATGGCACGCCTGATCCAGGGGCCGCTACAGGCGAAGTTCAAGGTTCCCGTCATCATCGACAACCGGGGCGGCGCCGGCGGCAATATCGGCACGGGCATGGTGGCGAAATCGGCGCCGGACGGCTACACGATCCTGCTGGCGGCCAGCGGGCCGATGGCGGTCAACAAGACCCTGTACAAATCGATCCCGTTCGACCCGGACAAGGATTTCGCCCCGGTGATCCAGATCTCGGCGTTCCCGCTGGTGCTCGAGGTGCACCCGTCGGTCACGGTCAAGAACGTCAAGCAGTTCATTGCCATGGCAAAGGAGCAGCCCGACATGCTGAGCTTTGCCTCGGCCGGCAACGGCACCCCGCAGCACCTGGCGGGCGAATTGTTCAACACTGCGGTGGGCACCAAGCTGCAGCACGTTCCCTACAAGGGCGCCGGCCCGGCGCTGAACGACGTGCTGGGCGGGCACGTCAAGGTGATGTTCGACATCCTCGGCAGCTCGGTCCAGTACATCAAGACGGGCAAGCTGCATCCGATCGCCGTGACAACGGCCACGCGCGTGCCGTCCTTGCCGGACGTGCCGACCCTGGCCGAGTCGGGCCTCAGCGGCTACAACTTCACGGGCTGGCACGGCATCGTGGCGCCGGCCGCCACGCCCAAGCCGGTAGTGATGCGCCTGAACCAGGCGCTCAACGAGATCTTCGCCGATCCAGCCTTCCGCAAGAAATGGGAAGAGCTGGGCACGCCGGTCGTTGGCGGCACGCCGGAAGCGTTCGGCACCCTGATGCGCACCGAATCGGTCAAGCTGGGCAAAGTGGTCAAGGACGCGGGTGTGACGGTCGATTGATGCAGTGCGGAGCGTGGGCGTCATCATGACGTCACACGCACTTCTTATCATCCCTTCAATTTTTCGCCTCACCACCATTGAAGGGTTCACATGCATCAGGTCGTTCTCCGCCGTCTTCCGCTTGCCGTCGCCATCGGCGCGGCACTTGCCCTGTCCGCCTGCGGTGGTTCCGACCACCATGACGACGCCGCCGCCGCCGATGTCGCCATCGTCATCCCGGCAGCGCCAGCGGACCAGGGCGCGGCCGACACGGCGCCGGTGCCGGCAGTGCTTGCTTTTGTCGACACCGCCGCCACCAACCAGCGCGGCGATGCCCGCTACGCCACGCTGGCCACGAACGCCGGCGTGCGCGTGTTGGGCGGCATGCTCGCCATCTGGAAGCCGGTCACCGAACTCGTCGATGCAGGCCAGAGCGCGCCGGCCGTCGACGGCTTCCCGGCCGTGGCCGCATCGACCTGGACCGGCACGCCGAACGACGGCACCAATGGCGGCACGATCGTCAATGCCGCCGTGCACAATGCCAATATCGACTACGTCGTCAAAGCCACCGCCAGCCGCACCCCGGAGCAGGCGCTGCTGGCGTACCTGGACGACCGACGCGGCAAGGGCTACAGCGTCACCGGCGGCATGGGTCCGCTGACCGACGCATGGCGCAGCGCCTCGCGCGCAACCACCACCATCAACGACATGCCGGCGGATGCCACCAAGGTCAAGTACGAAGACGGCGGCAACAACAACGGCGTCGGCGGCGCCGCCAATGCCGAGTTCGGCAAGGTCGTCGACCTGGTCAATGCGATGGGCGGCAACGGTTCGACCGAGCCGGCCAAGCGCTTCTACAAGTACGCGCGCCCTTACCGCTGGAGCAGCGCGGTGCAGGTCGTGCCGCAGCTGGAACCAGCCAAGAGCGCGACGCCGAACACCGACGGCGGCTTCACCAGCGGCCACTCGGCCGAAGCCGTGCGCAACGCCGTCGCGATGGCCTACGTGCTGCCGGAGCGCTACCAGGAACTGGTGGGCCGTGGCCTCGAACTGGGCGAGAGCCGCATCTATGCCGGCATGCACTCGCCGCTGGACGTGATCAGTGGCCGCGTGCAGGCGCAAGCCGTCGCCGCCGCCAACCTGATCGCTGCAGGCGCCACGACGCGCGCCGCCGCCCGCGAGCAGGCGCAGAGCACGCTGATGAAGCTGACCGGCACGACCGCCAGCACCTTCCCGAGCTACGCCATCTCGGGCACGCCGGCGAACGACCGCTTTGCCGACTACGCGACCAGTAAAGCCAACTACCTGCGCCGCATGACCTTCGGCCTGCCGCTGATCGGCTCGACGACCGCACCGGCCGTCGTGCCAAAGGGCGCCGAAGTGCTGCTGGAAACGCGCCTGCCGTACCTGACCGACGCGCAGCGCCGCGTCGTGCTGAAAACCACCGCGATCGGTTCCGGCTATCCAATTCTGGACGATGCTGAAGGTTGGGGCCGCCTGAACCTGTTTGCTGCGGCCGAGGGTTATGCCGTCTTCACCGGCAACGTCGTGCTGAACATGGACGCGAGCAAGGGTGGCTTTAACGCAGCAGACCGCTGGCGCAACGACATCACCGGCAGCGGCAAGCTGGTCAAGCAAGGTTCGGGCGCATTGAAGCTGGGCGGCAAGAATGCCTGGACCGGCGGCACGCAGGTCGATGCCGGTAGCCTGGAAGCACTGTCGACGACCGCCTTCGGCACCGGTGACGTGTATGTCGCTGGCGGCGGTACCGTGATCAGCAACGCACCGGCCACGCTGGTCGTGGGCGGCAAGTACACGCAGCTGACCGGCGCGACGCTGGAACTGCGTTTGGGCGCGGCCCAGGGCGGGCGCATGAGCGTGACCGGCGCTGCCACCATCGGCGGCGGCACCTTGCGCATCAAGTTCCAGGATGGCGTCAAGCCGGCCGTGGGCGACACGCTCACCGTCATCAGCGCTGCAAGCCTGAAGGGCAAGTTCGAGACCATCACGGTCGACGGCTTTACCGTCACGCCGACCTATACCGACACCGGCCTGCAACTGCGCCTGGGTTCGTAAGCGCAGCGCAGGTTCCACGAAAATGGGGCCGGGTTCGATGACGAACCCGGCCCCATTATTTTGCCACGTTGCTGCTGCAGCTTATTCGTCGAACTCTTCGGCCAGATTCTTCCAGCCGCGGCTCTTGGCAAACGCGGAAAATTCTTCCGGCGCCTCGAGCACGATCAGGCGGCTCTCTTGCAGGCCCGGGTCGCTGTGGCCGAAGTCTGGCCCCTTGTACCCGAGCGTGCGCAGACGCTCAACGAGTTGACGCACCAGGACGGTATCCTTGTAGGCATCAGGATCGAGCTTGGCAGCAAACTCCACGTACACATCGATGATCCCGTAACCCTCGTCGAAAATGCGGATCTCTTTGACGTCGAGGGTACGGCCGTTGCTGTCCTTGGCCTGGAAGGCGCCGGACAGTTCAATATCGGTATCAGTAGTCATGGTGAAAGCATAGCACCGAGCCGCAGGTTGCGTAGCGCACGTCAAAATCGGAAAACAAAAGCGGGGTCAGGTCTGACATTCGGACACGGCCTCTGCACTGGCATCGGTTTTTTGATTTCCTAAGCGAGACAATTCCGGGTGGATCATTTAATACCACCCTCGAACTTCAGGGCGATTCATCAGTCAAGCGACTAAGGTTGAGGTCGTGTCCGAATGTCAGACCTGACCCCGGCTTTTGACAGCGGTTACACTTCCCATTGCAGCTTGAAGGTCAGCGAGCGGCTGCGCTCGTCCACCAGTGGGAGCTTGTCATCCACGATTCCCAGCGACACCGTGCGGCCGTGTCGCCATTGGTAGCGGTACAGCAGCGAGCGGTGTACCTGGCGGTCGTTCCATGCTTCGAGCTGCGTCACGCCATCGTCGCGGCGTGCGGCCCAGGTGTTCTGCGCCAGCAGCCGCACTGAATCGCGCGGGCTGAAATGGACGATGGCCAGCGCGCGCCAGGCCGTGTCGGAAAATGCCGGCTGGCCCAGCGTGCCCTGGACCCAGGCGCGATTAATATGTTGATCAAGCTCCAGAGACCACCCGCGCGGCAAGGGAAAGCGCAGGCCCACGTCGAGGATCACGTTCCCGCCCGGCCCCACGCGGTCGGCATCGGCGTCCAGCTGGCGGCCCAGCGCCGCTTCCAGTGCGATCTTCGATATCCATGGTGCGGGCGTCGTCTCGATGCCGACATTGATGACGCGCGTATCGTGCAGGCGCCCCAAGGGTCGCGCACGCTGGCGGTCGAAGCCCAGTTCGGCCCACACGCCCGTGCGCCGGGTCGCGGCCAGCCAGACGCCCGGGCGCAGCTTGCGCTCGACCGTTTCGCCCCCGGCCTGCCCCGTCACCCGGTCGGCCAGCGTGCGCATCTCGTGCAGCACCAGGTAAGTCTCGAACTCGTACAGCTCGATCCCTCCGAGGGATTGCGGCCCGAGGATGCGGTTGATCGAGCCGGTGGCGCGGGCGATGCCTGCTTGTGGCACGAAGCCGTTGTCGTTGACGAAGCCGGGCGCGATCGCTTCGACCTCGGCCTCGTACCACCAGCGTTCGGTCTTGTGCAGCGACTTGCCCCACAGGTAGCCGCCCGAGCGCCCTGCCACGCGCGCCGGCACGTCGTCGTCGACAAATCCCGCCGTCGTGCGCGACACCATCGCCACGCCGGACAGTTGCTGCTGCTCGCCATCCGCCCCTTCGCCGCGCCACTGGGCGTCGACGCCGACGACATCGTTGCCGCCGAAACGGTGGTAGTCGCGCTGCGAGGCGAACGCGCCCAGCAGCAAGCCTTCTCCGTGCCAGCGCGCACGCACGAGGCTCGCGACCGTGCGCTTGGTCTGCCCGTATTCCAGCGTTTCGTACGGCTTGCCGCGCAGGATCAGGCCACCCGGCTCGTCGCGCAGGCTCATCGCCGTGGCGTCGGCATGCGCCGCGCGCCAGGTTGCCCGCAGGCCGTATTCCGGATCGTTTACGGTGCGCGAATAAAAGGCCGGCAGCGGCAAGCCCAGCACGTCCGCACTCTCCAGAAAGAAGCCGCGCTTCTCGGGCAGCGACAGCGCGATATTGCCGGCGCCCTGCGACACCGGCTCGTCGATCTCGACCTGCGAGTAATCGGGATTGATGGTGGCATTGAACACCCAGTCGGCGCGCGGACGGACGTTGATCTCCAGGCCCAGTTCGGCCTGACTGCCGCGCGTGCGCGTCCCCGGCATGGCGGCGCGTTCGCTGCGCACCGTCAGTTCGGGCCGCAGCTCCAGAAAGCTGCGGTCGCGCACCGCTTCCACAGTGGCCTCCATGCCATCGATCTCCTGCAGGAAGCTCAGGTGGCTGAGCGCGTCGATCCTGAATGGCGCCGTCACCAGCAGCATGCCGTCGGCATGCGGAATGCTGCGCTCGACCATCAGGCGCCAGTTGCGGCCATCGGCGTACGGAAAGCGCAGGCTCGACAGCGGCCAGCGCACTTCCATGCTGTAGCCGTCGGGCAGGATGGTCACGGCCGTCTCGATCTGGAAATCCGGCCCCAGATCCGATTCGTCATCCTCGGCGCGGTGGATGCCGTCGCTGACCACGCCGGTGGTGTTGATGCGTACGAACTGGGCATTGCGGCCATGGCCGGCCGGGTCGATCCAGATGCCGATGAAGTCCTGGTCGACAGCGACCTTGTCGCGCCGCGCCAAGAGGCCCCGGCGCAGATGCGGCGCGTCGTCCCAGGCGCGGATGCCGAACACCAGCGCACCGTCGTCGACCAGCACTTGCACGCTGGTCTTCAAGCCACCGGGCGCAGGCGCGCCGTCGCGCGGCTGGTGCTTGTGGAAGTCCTGGTAGACAGGTGCGCGGCGCCATGCGGGGTCATCCAGGGCGCCGTCGATCGCCGGCGTGTCGTCCGCCGCGATGCGCAGCGCGCGCAAGCTGCTGCCATGCGCATCGCACGCGTGCAGGACAGCACAAAGCAACAAGCCGAGACAGGCAAACGAGGCGGGGGACATGCGTAGCACCATGAAAATCAGCCGCCCAGTCTAGCATGCGACTTGCCAAAGAGAACACTTTTTGGGGCCCGAGATACCGCGTTTGGATGACATGTGGCGCCGGTCAATTGTGACACCTTGCCAATGCCGCTTTACCTTGCGTGGCATACCGCATGCATCTGATGACGATTCGTCTGGTCACCCGTACTTGGGGCTTGCGAGCGGCCCGATTTGCGCTACCATCGAATGCATGTTGCATGGCCTGCACAGGCTGGCGCATTTCACGGCAGAGGCATGATGAGCTTGACCCAACCCGTATCCGATCCGTCCGCATCCAGCCGCAGCGATGCCTTGTCGCTCGACCTGCTGCTGAGTAATTTGCCGGGCGCTGCCTACCGCTGTCGCAATGACAGCGAATGGAGCATGGTGTTCATCAGCGACGGCGTCGAAAAAGTAACCGGCTACTCGGCGGCCGCGTTCACCGGCCGACCGGGCCTGTCGTTTGCGAGCATCATCCTGCCCGAAGACCGCGACCAGATGCATGCGGCAGTGGCGATCGCACTGGCCCAGAACCAGCCGTTCCAGGTCACATACCGGATTCGCACTGCCAACGGGCAAATCCGGTGGATCTGGGAACAAGGTGCGCTGAACCGGCAGGCTGGCACGCTCGAAGGTTTCCTGGCCGATTTCACACGGGTCAAGCACGCCGATCTGGTCATGCTCGAGCAGGCGTCATTCTTGCAGCAGGCGCGTGATGCGATCATCGCGATGGACATGGCCTCGCGCATCAGCTACTGGAACCATGGCGCCGAGCGCCTGTACGGCTGGAGTGCGCACGAAGCGATCGGCAAGCGCTTTTGCGAGCTGCTGTGCGACGAGCAGGCGCACTACGAAACCGCGTTCGCCCACACGCTGGCCGATGGCGAATGGTGCGGCGAACTGGCGCACATGCGGCGCGACGGCTCGAAGGTCGACACCGACACGCGCTGGACCTTGCTGGCGCCCGATGCCGTGCCGGGCGCGAGCCAGAAAATCCTGGTGATCGGCACCGACATCAGCGAGCGCAAATCGAGCGAAGCGCGGATCTTCCGGCTGGCGTTCTTCGACCATCTCACCGACCTGCCCAACCGCGCCAATCTGCTCGACCAGCTGCGCCGCGCCCTGCTTGGCAGCGCCCGCAGCGGCAAGTGCGGCGCGCTGATGTTCTGCGACCTCGACAACTTCAAGTACCTCAATGACAGCCAGGGCCACGCAGCCGGCGACCTGCTGCTGCAGGCCGTGGCGCGCCGGCTCGAAGGCTGCGTGCGCGAAGCGGACATGGTGGCGCGTCTGGGCGGCGACGAGTTCGTGGTGCTGATCCGGCCCGTCGAGGATTCGCGCGATGTGGCGGCGGCGCAGGCAGAGACGGTCGCCAAAAAGGTGGTTGCAGCGCTGGCGGCGCCGTTCCAGCTGGGCGAGCTGCATTACACGCTGTCGGTGAGCGTCGGCGTGGTCACGCTGTGCGGCCTGCACGACACGGTCGAATCGACCTTGCGCCAGGCCGACGCCGCGATGTACCAGGCCAAGGCGGCCGGGCGCAACACGTTTCGCTTCCACGACCCGGCGGTCCAGGCCGCGTGGCTCGCGCGCGCCGAACTCGAAAGCGGCTTGCGGCGCGCGCTGCAACGCCACGAATTCGTACTGCACTACCAGCCGCAACTCGACCGTTCGAACCGCGTGATCGGGGCCGAAGCGCTGCTGCGCTGGCGCCAGCCCGATGGCAAGGTCGTGCTGCCGTTTGACTTCATCCGCATCGCCGAAGAAAGCGGGCTCATCATCGAGATCGGCGCCTGGGTCATGCGCACCGCCTGCCTCGAGCTGGCGCGCTGGCAGCGCCAGCCGGCAACGGCCGGCCTGACGCTGTCCGTCAACGTCAGCGCGCGCCAGTTCACCGAACCGGATTTCGCCACGCTGCTGGCAACGATTTTTTCCGAAACCGGCGTACAGCCGTCGGGGCTGCGCCTGGAGCTGACCGAAAGCCTGGTCGTGACTGATTTCACATCGACCGCGCAGACGATGGCCACACTGAAACAGCAGGGTGTCTCGTTTTCGCTGGACGACTTCGGCACCGGCTACTCGTCGCTGGCCTACCTGCGCAAGCTGCCGCTGGACCAGCTCAAGATCGACCGCTCGTTCATGCGCGAGGTCCTCACCGACCAGAACGACGCCTCGATCGTGCGCTCGATCATCGGGCTGGGCGACAGCCTGGGCTTGCAGGTGATTGCCGAAGGCGTGGAAACGGCAGGCCAGCGCCAGTTTCTGGCCAATGCAGGCTGCCATCTCTACCAGGGCTTCCTGTACCAGCCGGCGATGAGTGCCGAACTGTTCGTGCAGTACGTGACCGGCACGCATTAAAAAAGCCCGCACGCGGCGGGCTTTCGTCATGCGGCTTGCGCCGTGCTTAAAACTTGTAACCCACCGCCAGCACGATCGCCACCGGATCCAGTTTCATGAACTGGGTCTGGCCGGTCGAGAAGTGCACGTCGGTGCGCAGACGCGTCTTGATGACCGTCGCGTCGGCGAACCAGCGCTCGTCGAAGTTCATCGCGATACCGACTTGCGCGCTGTAGGTCAGCTTGTTGTCGATCTTGAAGGTGGTTGGCACGTCGCTGCCAGGATTGGTGATCGAGGTCAGCTTGCCGTTACCGCGTTCCTTCATGAAATACGCGTAGGTCGGGCCCACGCCGATGAACGGACGGAAGGCCGCGGTCGGCGCGAAGAAGCGGTACTGGAAGAACGCGGTCGGCGGCAGCGCCTCGACCGTGCCCACCGAACCCACGCCGGTGATCGCGCCCGCACCATAGATCTGGTGCTTGTATGGCGTGCCGAGGGCGCCCTCGACCGACAGATTGTCGGTGAAGCTGTACGACAGAATCACGACCGGCTGCATGTCGTTGCCGACGTCGGCCTTGGTGCCTGGCAGTGCCGGCGCGCTGATGTCGCCGCTTTCGACCTTCGGCATCAGTCGGTTGAAACCGATTTTGGCGGTGATCTGACCGGCCGATTGCGCCGACGCGCCCGTGGCGAACGCCAGTGCGGCGGCGACACCCGCAACCTTGGCGATACTGCTAAAACGAACTTTCATGACTTCTCCTGATAGATGTGTGAGGGCCCGCCGCCAGGGCAGGCCCGCCGCTCGTTGCTGAGAACCTGCTTACAGCCAGCCCTTGATAGCCATGTCCTTGAAGACGTAGCGGGCGATAAGGTCGTTCTCGAATGGGGTCGGATGGATCCCGTCGGCGAACATGTAGCGGCTCACATCACCTGCCACCGTGTTGTTGGCGGTGCAGATCAGCGAGGTCCCACCCAGCGCGTTGTTGGCGCACGCCGGGGTACTGGTGTTGGTCAAGCCATACGGGCCAGGATTTTTCACCTGGTCGTTGCTGACCGAGTACAGATCGGAGTACAGCACGCGCGCATCGTCAGCGCCCAGGCCGGCCTTGAGCTGCGTGTTGAAGGCATTGACCATCGCGGCGACCAGCGACTGGATCGCAGCCGGACGCGACTTCGCGGTCGGCGTGCTGGCCACGTCAGGCAGGTTGGCAACGATCACGTACTTCGCGCCCTTGGCCAGCAGTTCGTTCCTGACCAGGCCAGCCATCTGCGCACCGGCAGTGCCCAGCGCTGTCACCATCGCGGTGGCGTTGGCAGTAGCGTAAGCGCCGGCAGCGGTGTTGCCGGCAGCAGTGCCGTCCGCTTGCGCGGCGGTCACGAGCGGACCGTACACGGCAGGTGCGGCAACAGCCGAATTGCCCGGCTGGGTGGCGGCAGCGCGCACGGCAGCAGCGACCAGGGTCGCATCGGTCTTGCCTGGACGGGCATTCTCGGTGGCGATCGCGGCCAGGATTGCCTGGGTGGCGGCTTGCGGGTTGGTGGCGGTGGCGCCGAGGCGGGTGGCCAGGGCGCCAGCGAAGGCTTGCGCACCGGCGGCGGTGCCGGCGCTGGTCACGGCTGCCAGTTGCATCAGCACGTCATTGCCGCCCGACAGGACCGTCACGAGCTCGGTGCCGGTGAATTTGTTGCCAGAACGGGCCAGGTGGTTGGCGATCTGGGTGACCATCGGGGTGGTCATTTCGCCGATCGGCGAGCCGGTCGCGGCATTGCCCGGGCCGATCGGATTGACCACGCGCGAGCCGCCCTGGGCGTAGTTGAAGCAATTTGGATTGTTGACGATCGGAACCGAGAAGCCAAGCGATGCGTCACCTTGCAGGCCGGTCTGCGCAGCGCATGGCGCCGGCAGTTTGAGCTGAGCAGCCATGAAGTCAAGCCAGATCTTGCCGTTCAGGTCTTCGCTCTTGGCGGTGCTGTCACCGTTGATGGTGAACTTGCCGCCGCCGGCTGCCGCCACGGCGCCAACACGGTAGGTGCCAACGTCCGACAGGCTGTCGCCGAACGAGACCTGGTTGGTGAACGTGACCCTGGTAGCCTGGTCGCCGCCCGCTGGGCTCGTGCCGCCGCCGCACGCGGACAGCAGCGCTGCCGTCAGCACGGCCAGCGCAAATTTGGTTTGACGCATTGTGTCTCCTGAGTTGAATTTTTTTCTAAACGAACGCTCGTGCTATTCGCTGCTTGCTTACTATGCCAGCGTTCATTACCCATGTATAGCAAAATCCATTGCTTAATGGCCGTTGCGATACGTACCTATCAGATGCGATGGGTCTGGCTGTCGGGGTCGGATTATAACCATCCTTTACTCGGCAGAAAGTGGGGAATTTGTAACGGGAGGCGGTAAGTCGCGGCGTACTTACGCCCCATCAATCGATTCGTTGATGTGAATTAAACGTTTGGTCGACTGTTGAGCAAACCGTGGACGATGCCCGTCGATCCATGCGCAGCGCGGCGCAGGCGATCGTTGACGCCCAACCACTCACCCTGCTGCGGCGGCGATTCGACCAGGATGACGTCGGCGCCCTGCCCGTCCATCGCGCGCAGCGCGGCGTACAGCGCATGGGCGAAGCCGGCAGGCCGCGGCGGCAGGCGCTGCGCGGCGTGGGTTTCCGGCATGGTGCTGACGTGGATCAGCGCGACCTTGCGTCCGGCCGCGTGCAGCTGCTCGATCGTCTCGAGCAGCACCGCGCGCTCCTGCATCGCCACTGGCGTGTGCGGTGCGTAATGCGATTCGAGCGTGCCCGAGGCGCGCGGCGCGGCCGCATCGGCGGCGGCCGGCATGCGGTCGATCACGGCCGCGATCGCCTCGGCGCTGATGTGGCCAGGGCGCAGCAGCACCGGGCCAAGCGTGTCCAGACGCGACAGGTCGACAATCGTCGATTCGATGCCAACCTGCGAGGGGCCGCCATCGAGCACCATCGCCACCGTGTCGTCCATGGCGAATTCGTCGATGACGTGATCGGCCAGCGTCGGGCTGACATGCCCGAACTTGTTGGCCGACGGCGCGGCGATGCCGCCCTTGCCGCCCTTGAACGCGCGCAGCAGCGCCAGCGCCACGGGGTGCGACGGGCAGCGCAGGCCGACCGTGTCCTGGCCGCCGCTGACGGCATCGGGAATGTTCGGCGCACGTTTCAGGATCATCGTCAGCGGACCGGGCCAGAAGGCCGCGGCCAGCGCGCCGGCCTCGGGCGGAATGTCGCAGGCCCAGTAGTCGAGCGGGGCTTCCGGCGCCAGGTGCACGATCACGGGATGGTCTTGCGGGCGGCCCTTGGCCGCGTAGATGGCGGCCACCGCAGCCGGATTCTCGGCATCGGCGCCCAGGCCGTACACGGTCTCGGTCGGGAACGCGACCAGCTCGCCCTCTTCGAGCAGGCGGGCGGCGGTGTCGATGACCGACTGGTCGATCTGCAGGTCGGTCATGGTCAGGCTTCGATGCCGAGGATGGCGCAGGCGGCGCGCAGACTGGCCTGCGCTTCGCCGAGGGTCGGCGCAACGAAGGTCACGTGGCCCATCTTGCGGGCGCGGCGCGGATCGTCCTTGCCGTACAGGTGCAGGTTGGCGCCCGGCAGCGCCAGCACGCGGTCCCAGGCCGGTTCGCGCGTGTTGTCAGTGTCACCGTCAAACCACACGTCGCCCAGGATGTTGAGCATGACGCTCGGCGAATGCTGGCGCACGTCGCCCAGCGGCAGGCGCGCCATCGCGCGCACCTGCTGCGCGAACTGGCTCGTGATACAGGCATCGATCGTGTAGTGGCCGCTGTTGTGCGGGCGTGGCGCCATTTCGTTGACGACCAGCGTGCCGTCGTCGAGCACGAAGAACTCGATGCACAGCACACCGACGTAACCCAGCTGGTCAACGATGGCGCGCGCCGCATCCTGGGCCTGGCGGGCGCATTCGGGCGACACGTTCGGGCCCGGCACGGTGGTGGTAAACAGGATGCCGTCGCGATGCACGTTTTCGGCGATCGGGTACACGACCGAGGCGCCATCAATGCCGCGCGCGGTCAGCACCGACACTTCATAGGCCAGCGGCAGCATCTTTTCAAGCATGCAGGTCACGCCGTCCATATCGTCGAAGGCTGCGCGCACATCGTCGCGCGTGCGCACGCGCACCTGGCCCTTGCCGTCGTAACCCAGGCGCACGGTTTTCAGAATACCCGGCAGCAGATCGTCACCGATGGCGTCGATGTCGGCGTGCGAGGCGATCGTCTTGTGCGGCGCCGGCATCACCTTCGAGGTTGGCGCGCACTCGACAAAGAAACGCTTTTCGGCGATGCGGTCCTGGGCGATCGACACGCACGATGCACCGGGTGCGACAAAACTGCCTTCGGCCAGCAGTTGCAGGCTGGCGGCCGGGACGTTCTCGAACTCGGTCGTCACGGCGGCGCACAGCGCGCGCAGTTCGGCCAGCGCCGCCGCATCGTCGTAGTTGCCTTCGATGGTGCGATCGGCAACCTGCCCGGCCGGACAATCGGCGCTCGGTTCGAGCACGGCAACCTGGTAGCCCATGCTTTGCGCGGCATGCGCGAACATGCGGCCAAGCTGGCCGCCGCCCATCACGCCAAGCCAGGTGGACGGATCGGCCGATGGAAGAATTGGAGAAGTCTGCTGCGCTTGGGTCATCGGATCAAACAGGTAAGGTCATGGCCTGGGCGGCGGCGGTCTGGTCTCGGCGGAACTGCTCCAGTTTTTCGGCCAGCGCCTCATCATTGGCAGCAAGGATCGCCACGGCGGTCAGGGCCGCGTTGGCGGCGCCTGCCTCACCGATGGCAAACGTTGCTACCGGCACGCCTTTGGGCATCTGCACGATCGACAGCAGCGAGTCTTCGCCACGCAGGTACTTCGATGGCACGGGCACGCCCAGCACCGGCACGATGGTCTTGGCGGCCACCATGCCAGGCAGGTGCGCCGCGCCGCCGGCGCCGGCGATGATCGCGCGTAGGCCGCGCGCGCGGGCTGTCTCGGCGTAGGTGAACATTTCGTCCGGCATGCGGTGGGCCGAAATCACCGAGGCTTCGAACGGCACGCCGAACTGCTTCAGGATCGCGACCGCGTTCTGCATCACGTCCCAGTCGGACGACGAGCCCATGATGACGCCGACGAGCGGCTTGGATTGCTCGGTCATCGCTTATGCCTTCAGCTTTTCGCCGGTCAGGCGTTCGATGGCCTCGAAATACTTGGCCTGGGTTTTGTCGATGACGTCCTGCGGCAGGTTCGGCGCCGGTGCGGTCTTTGGCCACTCGGTCAGCGTTTCGAGATAGTCGCGCACGAACTGCTTGTCGAACGATGGCGGCGACATGCCCGGCGCGTACGAATCGGCTGGCCAGAAGCGCGACGAATCGGCGGTCAGCACTTCGTCCATCAGGTGCAGCACGTTGTTGTCGTCCAGGCCGAATTCGAACTTGGTGTCGGCGATGATGATGCCGCGCGTGGCCGCGTATTCGGCAGCGGTCGTGTAGAGCTTGATGCTGATGTCGCGCATCTTGGCGGCCAGTTCGGCGCCGATTTTTTCTTCCATCTGGGCGAACGAGATGTTTTCGTCGTGCTCGCCCAGGTCGGCCTTGGCAGCCGGCGTGAAGATCGGCTCCGGCAGCTTTTCAGCTTGCTGAAGACCGGCCGGCAGCGAGATGCCGCAGATGGCGCCGCTTTGCTGATAATCCTTCCAGCCCGAACCGATGATGTAGCCGCGCACGACGGCTTCGACCATGATCGGTTTCAGGCGCTTGGCCACGACCGCGCGGCCGGTCACCTGCTCGACTTCGTTCGGCGCGACCACGCTTTCCGGCGCAACGCCGGTCAGGTGGTTCGGCACGATGTGACCGAGCTTCTCGAACCAGAAATCGCTCATCTGGTTCAGTACCTTGCCCTTGCCGGGAATCGGCTCGTTCATGACCACGTCGAAGGCCGACAGGCGGTCGGTGGTGACGATCAGGATCTTGTCGTCGCCAACGGCGTAGTTATCGCGCACCTTGCCGTGACCGAGCAGTGGCAGGAACTGAATGGAGGATTGGTAGAGGCTGTTCATAGATGGGGTATCAGGAAAGCGGAACCGGCGGAACGGGCCGCCGGTTGTGAAAGTCAGGCAGTAAAGCCTGGTCAATGCGATATTTTACGTCAATTTGCGACGCGGGCGATCGAACCCGGGGATGGCGGCGTTGCCGCCATCCGTGCAGTTTATTGAACGATCTGCGACAGCTCGCCGGCCTTGTAGCGCTCGGCCATCTTGTCGAGCGGGATCGGCTTGATCTTGTCAGCCTGGCCTTCGCAGCCAAACGACAGGAAGCGCGCCTTGCACACGTCCATTGCCGCTTCGCGCGCCGGCTTCAGGTAATCGCGTGGATCGAACTTCGACGGATTCTGGAACATGTACTTGCGAATCGCGGCCGTCATCGCCAGGCGAATGTCGGTGTCAATATTGATCTTGCGAACACCGTGCTTGATGCCTTCCTGGATCTCTTCGACCGGCACGCCGTAGGTCTCTTTCATGTCGCCGCCGAATTCGCGGATGATCGCCAGCAGTTCTTGTGGCACCGACGACGAACCGTGCATCACCAGGTGGGTGTTCGGGATGCGCGCGTGAATCTCTTTGATGCGGTCGATCGCCAGGATGTCGCCGGTTGGCTTGCGCGTGAACTTGTACGCCCCGTGCGAGGTGCCGATGGCAATTGCCAGCGCGTCGCACTGGGTGCGCTTGACGAAGTCGGCGGCCTGGTCGACGTCGGTCAGCAGCTGCTCGCGGGTCATGGCGCCGTCGGCGCCGTGACCGTCTTCCTTGTCGCCCATCATCGTTTCGAGCGAACCGAGCACGCCCAGTTCGGCTTCGACGGTCACGCCGATCGAGTGCGCGAACTTGACGACTTCTTGCGAGACAGCGACGTTGTATTCATAGCTGGCGACGCTCTTGCCATCGGCCTCGAGCGAACCGTCCATCATCACCGACGAGAAACCCGAACGGATCGCGGCCATGCAAACTGCCGGCGACTGGCCGTGATCCTGGTGCATGACGACCGGGATGTGCGGATAGGCTTCGACAGCAGCGTCGATCAGGTGACGCAGGAAGGCTTCGCCCGCGTACTTGCGCGCGCCGGCCGAGGCCTGCATGATCACCGGGCTGTTGACAGCGTCGGCGGCAGCCATGATGGCCTGCACCTGTTCGAGGTTGTTGACGTTAAATGCCGGCAAGCCGTAGCCGTTTTCGGCGGCGTGGTCCAGCAACTGACGCAGTGATACGAGTGCCATGGTAGTACTCCAAACAATAAAGAAACTTGTCGGGAAGCGGCGCGCGCCGAGCGCAGCATGCCGGACAACCAGCATGCCGTGAACGCATCAGGCGCGGCGCCGCGTCCCCTTAATCATATTCGCCCACACGCACGATCTTGAGCGCATTGGTGCCGCCGGCTTCGCCCATTGGCGAGCCCCACGTCACCACGATCAGGTCGCCCTTGCGTACGTAACCTTCGTTCATCAACAGCTCTTCGGCCTTGCGCAACACGGCGTGGCTGCCGCCTTCCTGCTCGAGGTGGAAGGCGCGCACATTGCGGTACAGCGAAGCCTTGCGCTCGGTCGTCTTGAGCGGGGTCAGTGCCAGGATCGGCGTATCGATGCTGTGACGGCTCATCCACAACGCGGTCGAGCCCGATTCGGTCAGCGCCACGATCGCTTTCACGCGCAGGTGATGCGCGGTAAACAGCGTACCGTACGCGATGGTCTGGTCGATACGGGTGAACTGTTTGTTGAGGAAGTCGACGTCGACCTTGTTGTATTCGGACATCTCGGCTTCGAGGCAGACCGCCGCCATCATCTCGACGGTTTCGATCGGGTACTTGCCCGATGCGGTCTCGGCTGAGGTCATGACGGCATCGGTGCCATCGAGCACGGCGTTGGCGACGTCCGAGACTTCGGCGCGGGTCGGCACCGCGTTGACGATCATCGACTCCATCATCTGGGTCGCCGTGATGGCCAGCTTGTTCGAATCGCGCGCCATGCGGATCATGCGCTTTTGCAGCGCCGGCACGGCAGCGTTACCGACTTCAACGGCCAGGTCGCCACGGGCAACCATGATGCCATCCGACGCATCCAGAATCTCTTGCAGCAGCGGAATCGCTTCGGCGCGCTCGATCTTGGCAATCATCATCGGCTTGTGGCCGTACGGCTCGCCGGCGATATTGGCCAGCTGGCGCGCCATTTCCATGTCGGTCGCGCTTTTCGGGAACGAAATGGCCAGGTAGTCGGCCTGGAAGCTCATCGCGGTCTTGATGTCTTCCATGTCCTTCGACGTCAGGGCCGGCGCAGTCAGGCCGCCGCCCTGGCGGTTGATGCCCTTGTTGTTCGACAGCTCGCCGCCCACTTTGACGGTGGTGCAGATTTCGTGGCCGGCAACGCGGTCGACGATCAGCACGATCAGGCCGTCGTTGAGCAGCAGCCTGTCGCCCGGCTTGACGTCACGCGGCAGCGCCTTGTAGTCCAGGCCCACGCGCTCCTGGTTGCCCAGTTCGCCGTTCTCGCCCCACTTGGCGTCCAGGATGAACCCGTCGCCATTGGTCAGGAAAATCTTGCCTTCTTCAAACTTGCCGACGCGGATCTTCGGACCCTGCATGTCGGCCATGATGGCCACTTCACGGCCGCACTCGGCGGCGGCGCGGCGTACCAAGGTGGCCCGGTCGATGTGATCCTGGGCCTTCCCGTGCGAAAAGTTCAGGCGTACGACGTCGACGCCGGCGCGGATCATTTTGACGAGAATATCGAAGTCGGTCGATGCTGGGCCGATGGTTGCGACGATCTTGGTGCCACGGTACATGAAGTGTCCTTGTAAAAAACAAAGCGCAGCCACGGCTGCGCTAGGGTCTCATTTATGCTGCAGACTGCGCGCTGCGTTGCAGCAGGATATCCACCGCCGGCAGCGTTTTTCCTTCCAGGAATTCCAGGAAGGCGCCACCACCGGTCGAAATGTAGCCGATCTGGTCGGCGATCTTGTATTTTGCAATCGCGGCCAGGGTGTCGCCGCCACCGGCGATCGAGAAGCCCTTGGAACCGGCGATGGCCAGCGCCAGGGTCTTGGTGCCCTCGGCGAACTGGTCGAATTCAAACACGCCGACCGGACCGTTCCAGACGATCGTGCCGGCCGTGGCGACCTGCTCTGCCAGCATGGCGGCGGTCTGCGGGCCGATGTCGAGGATCATGTCGTCGTCTTGTACGTCAGCCACCAGCTTGACGGTGGCAGCGGCCGTTGGCGCAAATTCCTTGGCGCACACGACGTCGACAGGGATCGGCACCTGCGCGCCGCGCGCGGCCATCTTGTCGATGATGGCTTTGGCTTCATTCACCAGGTCGTTTTCAACGAGCGACTTGCCGATGTTCAAGCCGACGGCCTTCATGAACGTGTTGGCGATGCCGCCGCCGACGATCAGGTTGTCGACCTTGTCGGCCAGGCTTTGCAGGATCGTGAGCTTGCTCGAGACTTTCGAGCCGGCGACGATCGCCAGCAGCGGGCGCTGCGGCTGGCCGAGGGCCTTGCCCAGTGCGTCGAGTTCGGCGGCGAGCAGCGGGCCTGCGGCGACGATCGGTGCAAACTTGGCGATGCCGTGCGTGGTGGCTTCAGCGCGGTGCGCGGTGCCGAACGCGTCGTTGACGTACACATCGCACAGCTTGGCCATTTTCTGGGCCAGTTCGTCGTTGTTTTTCTTTTCGCCCGCATTCACGCGGCAATTTTCCAGCAACACGACCGAACCCGGTGCGACATCGACGCCGTCGACCCAGTTTTGCTTGAGTTCGACTGGCTGGCCGAGCAGCTCGGACAGGCGCGCAGCGACCGGCGCCAGGCTGTCTTCCGGCTTGAACGCGCCTTCGGTCGGCCGACCGAGGTGCGACGTCACCATCACTGCCGCGCCCGCCTTGATGGCGGCCTGGATCGCTGGCACCGAAGCACGAATGCGCGTGTCTTCGGTGATATTGCCAGCGTCATCTTGTGGCACATTCAGGTCGGCGCGAATGAAGACGCGCTTGCCCTGCAGGGCGTTCTGATCGATCAGGTCTTGCAAACGGGTGAAACGGCGGGAAGCGTCCATTGGTCAGCGTGGCAATAGTGAAAAAACGTCATTGTACATTAGCGGAGTGCGAAAAATCCTCGCGAGCGGAAGGCGTGGCGGTCGAGAAGCGCAGCTGTACGGACGTACAGCGAGCATCGCAAACCGGCACGCCGACGCGCAGCAGATTTTGCGCGGTCTGCTAGGCGGCGGCGCCAAAAACGTGCAGAACGCGCAATGCCGTAAAGACAAGCATGCCGAATAAAATCGTCAGCAGCATGTTACGGCGCCACACATAGAACGCAAACGCGGCCAGCCCCGCCAGCAGCTTCGGATTGGCCAGCGTGAACTGCAGCCCGCCCTGCGGATCGATCAGAAAATCGGGCCCGATGATGGCTGCCAGCGCGCAGGCGGGTGCATAGCGCAGCATTTCCTGCACCCGTGGCGGAATCGATACGCGGTGGCCGATCAGCCAGAACGAACTGCGCGTGGCGGCCGTGGCCACGCACAGCACGCCAATCACCACCCAGATTTCCCAGTCAGCCACGGCGCGCCTTTATCTTGTCCATTGTTTCTTCGATCACCATCGCCGTCACCATCCCGACCAGCACCGCCAGCAGCAAGCCCAGCTTGTAAGGCAACTCATAGGCCAGCACCGAAACCGTGCCCGCCACCAGCACGCCGCACAAGGCCGCGCGGTTGATCATCAACGGCACCATGATGCAGAGGATGGCCAGCGTGCCGGCAAAGCCCAGGCCCCACTCGGCTGGCACGGTGCTGCCCAGGAACACCCCGATCACCGAACCAATCTGCCAGGCGCCCCAGTTCGGGAACATCAAGCCCTTCAGGTACGACAGCTTGCCCACGGCCGGCGTCGGAGTCGGATATTTCTGCAAGAACAAAGCGACGGAAATATCGCCCGAGATATAACCAAGATACAGGCGCTGACGCCACGGCAAGTGGGCAAAGTGCGGCGCGAGCAGCGCGGAAAAGATCACGAAGCGCAGATTGACGACCAGCGCTGTGGCGAAGATGACCCAGATCGGCGCCTGCGCCGCAATCAGCGGCAACGACGCCAGTTGCGCGGAGCCGGCGAACACCAGCAGCGTCATGCCCAGCGCCTGCGGTACGGACAGGCCACTCTTGACCATGGCGATGCCCACCACCAGGCCCCAGGCGGCGATGCCGAACAGCGTCGGCAGGCCGGTCTTGAAACCGTCACGGAATGCGTCGCGATCGGGCGCGTCGCCAATCGTGACTTGGAGCTGGCCAGCCGGCTCGCCCGCGTTCACGGACATGGTGGTGTGGCAGTCATGCAACTTGCCGACGGCGAAATGACGGCTGGGACGACAGCGGCGGTCTGGAAACAGAGGGGCATGAAACGCATGGAATGGGTCGTGGCCTCTTGCGAAAGGGCACTTGGGCTCAATATGTTGAGCGCATTATTTTACGGTCATTTCGACAATAGAGCGAATCCGTTAGAATCCTGTCTTTGCCCACCTGCCAGACGGAGACACCAGATGACCCAAAAGACGATGCCAATCGTGGAACTCACGGCGAAAGACCTGCCGGCGCACTGCCCGAACCCGGCCATGCCGCTGTGGTCGTCGCACCCGCGCGTCTTCCTCGATTTCGACCACCATGGCGAGGCGAAATGCCCGTACTGCGGTACCGGCTACCGCCTGGCGCCGGGCACGGTGCTCAAGAACCATTGATCTTTCGGGGCGTACGCGACTGCGCGCGCCCCTCTCCTCACTTCTTCATGCCCTACCGCGCACCACGCTGGCTGCCTGGCGGCCATCTCCAGACCATCTATCCGGCGACCTGCATCGCCAAGCCGCCCGTTGCCTACCGCCGCGAGCGCTGGACGAGTGCGGACGGCGACTTCGTCGACCTTGATTTTGTCGACGGCCAGCCGGGCCAGCCGCTGGTGGTGCTGTTTCACGGGCTGGAAGGCTCGTCGGACAGCCATTACGCACGGGCGCTGATGGCGGCGCTGGCTGCGCGCGGCTGGTCGGGCGTGGTGCCGCATTTCCGGGGCTGCTCGGGCGAGCCGAATCTGGCGCCCCGCTTCTATCACTCGGGCGACGCGGCAGAAGTCGAGTGGATCGTGCGCGCGCTGCGCACGCGCCATGACGGCGTGTTCTACGCGGCCGGCGTCTCGCTGGGCGGCAACGCGCTGCTGCGCTGGCTGGGCGAATCGGGCCATGGCGCATCGATCGTGGATGCGGCGTGCGCGGTCTCGGCCCCGCTCGATCTGGCGCGCGGCGGCGCGGCGCTGTCGTCGGGCTTCAACATGATTTACACGCGGATGTTCCTGCAGACGCTCAAGCCCAAGTGCCTGGCCAAGCTCGACCAGTTTCCGGGCCTGTTCGACCGCGCCGCGCTGCTCGCCGCGCGCGACCTGTACGCGTTCGACAATGTGGTGACCGCGCCGCTGCACGGCTACCGCGACACCGACGACTACTGGCACCGCGCCAGCGCGCGCCATGTATTGGACGCGATCACCGTGCCAACACTGGTGCTCAATGCGCGCAACGATCCGTTCCTCCCGGGGATGTACCTGCCGGCGACGGCATCGGCTGCGGTGACGCTCGAGTACCCGGCCACCGGCGGGCATGTGGGCTTTCCGACCGGGCCGTTTCCGGGACGGATCGACTGGCTGGCGCAGCGCATCCTGCAACATTTCGATGGCGTGGCGGGCACGCGCGCGCTGACCGGCGCCGAACTGTGCGATGCTGGCTGACACTATGGACGATATCGTAAAACAGGCAATGGCCAAGTGGCCAAACGTACCGCACTGCTACGGCTGGCTCGCGCTCGATGCGCGCGGCCACTGGCGCATGCGCGACGAAGCGACCCAGCAGGCCGGCTTGCCCGGCGACCGGCTCGAGAACGAGAAACTGGTGGGGTTCATCAACCGCAACTACCTGCACGACGAACGGGGCAACTGGTATTTCCAGAATGGCCCGCAACGCGTGTACGTGAATCTGGAGGCGGCACCGTTCATCGCACGCACCGATCCGCAGCAGGGCTTGTTGTTGCAGACGGAGCAGGCGCTGACGGCTGTCGAGCACGTGTTTCTGAGCAATGCCGGCGCCGTGCTGTTCGCGGCCGGCGAGGTCGTGGCGCAGCTCGATGACCGCGATGTGGCGCAGGTGCTGGGCCAGTTCACGCTGGATGGCCGCAGCGCATCGGACGACGCCGTGATGGCGTGGCTGGGCGGCGGTGCTGGCACGCTGACATTGCCTTGGCAGGGCAAGGTGTTCACTGTGGAACGGGTGGCGGACGCCGACCTGGCGCAGCGGTTCGGGTTCAACAGGATGCCGGCGCCCTGAACCGGGCCGTCAATCGTCCTTCTCTTCCTTGTCCTTCTTTTGCTGCGCCTCGAGTTCGCGGGCGCGCGCATCGATCACGGCCTGATCGTAGAACGATGCGTCGCGCGCCTTGCGTGCCAGTTCCAGCTGCGCCATCGCGGCCGGAGTAGCGCCGGCCAGCACATACGATTCGGCCAGCGCCATATGCTGCAGCGCGATCTTGCCCTGCTTTGCGTACGCCTTGGCCAATAGATCCTGCAGCTTGTATTCCTCGCGGTATTGCTGCGACTGGTCACGCAGAAAGCGCGTAGCCTCGTCGAGTTTGCCCGTGGCGATCATGGCGTCGGCGTACTGGTGCGCCAGCGAGCGCGACAGCGGGAAGCGCGCGTGCATCGTCTCGGCTTCCTTCACGGCCTCGGCCAGCACCGACGCCGGCTGGCCCGGCGCCATCTTGATCTCGATCGCCAGACCCGCGTACATGGTCGCGCCATCGCCGACATTCGACGCCACCGACAGCACGCCTTCGCGCGGTTTCATGGTTTCGCGTGATTTGTCGAGCCAGCTCTGCGCGTCAGCCAGGTTGCCCTGCTTGAGCGCGAGGTAGGCCAGGCCATACTGCGCGCCGGCCTGCTGATGGCGGTGCGTTTCCCTGAGCTGCGTGTTGAACGCGCTGCGCGTGTTGCGCTGACCCTGCTCGCTTGGTTCCTGCAGCACGCGGATGCGCGCGCGCACCAGGTGAAAGTCGAGGCTGTCGACGCGCTGCTTCTTGGGCATCTCGCGGATGCGCGCCTGCATGTCGCTGATGCGCTCCTGGGTCAGCGGGTGGCTGCTCAGGTTGCTCAAGCCTGTCGGCAGTTCGCCATACAGCTTTGACGCATTTTGCAGGCGCCGGAAAAACGCGACGATGCCGGTGGTGTCGTAGCCGCCTGCCTCCATGATCTGGAAGCCCACGCGGTCGGCTTCCCGCTCGGCGTCGCGGCTGAAGTTGAGCTGGCGCTGGACCACCAGGCCCTGGCCGCCCATCAGCACGCCCATTGCCGCATCCGAGCCGGCCTTGGCGGCCAGCGCCGCCAGGATCATCGACGCCAGCGGTAGCAGGATATCCTGGCGCTGCTGGCCCAGCATGCGCGCGATGTGGCGCTGCGTGACGTGGCCGATCTCGTGCGCCACGACGCCGGCCAGTTCGGATTCGGTCTGGGCTGCGATCACGAGGCCCGAGTGCGCACCGATGAAACCGCCCGGCAGCGCGAACGCATTCAGCGCCGCATCGCGCACGGCAAAGAAATGAAAATCGGCATTGGTTTCGCCGCGCGCGCCGGGCGCCGCAGCCACGAGGCCATTGCCGAAGTTGTTCAGGTATTCGGAGATCGGTTCGTCGTCGAGGTAATCGCGGTCGCGCCGGATGTCGCGCATGATCTCTTCGCCCAGCTTGCGCTCGACGACTGGCGACAAATCGACGCGCGCGGTGTCGCCCAGTGTCGGCAGATGAATGTGATCGGCGCGCTTGAGCGGGTCGGACTGGGCGGCCACGGCAAATGCTGCCGTCGTGCATAGGGCAACGGCGGTCAGGACGGGGCGCCAGCGGCGCACGGATGCTGGTCGGACGACAGATTTCACGGTGCTATCATAACCGTATCCGCACGCACCCTGCTGCTCCCAGAACACTTTGTTACCCAACGATACCGACCCTTCATGACGCCTTCCACCCCGACCGCAGACCATCTGACCCACTTCGACGCCACCGGCCAGGCCCATATGGTCGATGTCGGCGCCAAAGAGGACACGCACCGCATCGCGGTGGCCGCCGGCACCATCCGCATGCAGCCGGCCACGCTGGCCCTGATCACGTCGGGCAGCGCAAAAAAAGGGGACGTGATTGGCATCGCGCGTATCGCCGCGATCATGGCCTCCAAGCGCACGAGCGACCTGGTGCCGCTGTGTCACCCATTGCCGATCACGCGCGTGGCGGTTGATTTCGAGATTGATGAGGCTGCCAACAGCGTCCATTGCCGGGCGCAGGTGGAAACCATCGGCAAGACCGGGGTCGAGATGGAAGCGCTCACTGCGGTGCAGGTGGGTTTACTGACCGTGTATGACATGTGCAAGGCGGTTGACCGCGGCATGGTCATGACCAACGTACGGGTGCTGGAAAAGCATGGCGGCAAGAGCGGTGACTGGACTGCCGCCATCGACGCCTGACTCAGTTAAGGACTTTCGGCAACGGCAACCCTTCCGTGATGGCCAGATGCTCCATCGCATCTTCCATCACGACGCGCGCGCGGCCTGCCGCCATCTTCAGCCGCGCATGCAGTGCCTCGTCACCCGGATTGCGGTGGGCGCACTGGTCGCTGTAGCGCTCGAAGCTGGAAATCATCATCAGGATCTCGGACAAGTGCCGGGGACATTCGCAATCGAGACGGATGCCGGCCGCCGTCATGATGTTGCCCAGCGCTTCCTCGTCGAAGCGGGGCGGCGCCACGGGCGGCAGCGGCTGCTCCTGCAGCGGCGGACGGTGGCCGGTCAGCGCCGACTGGCACAGCAGCGCCAGTTCGGACAGGTCCGCCGGAATGCGCGCCACCAGGCAGCCTTGCGCGCGCAGGGCGCGAATCGTGGCACTGGAACAAAAGCGGTACAGCACCACGACGGCAGCGACACCGCTGGCCTCGCGCGCGGCGGCAATCGGCGCCAGGCCGGTATCGTCGAGTTCGGACTGCTCGATCACCAGCACATCCGCCCCGACATCGCGCGGCAACGCCAGCGCTTGTGCCAGCGTGGCGCAATGACCGCGCACGTCCAACCCCAGCGCAGCCTGGCCGGTAGCGGCAATCCGCCGCGACAGCATGGCGCCGACCAGCAGCACGCGCGCCGGAGAGGTGGCAATCGCCCTCGCCTGGCCATCCAGGCCCAGCATCGATTGCAGCTGCTCACGGTTCAAGCCGGCCAGCACGCCGATCGAATGGCCCTGGTCGACCAGTTGCTTGAGCAGGCCCAGGCGCGCGACCTGTTCAGCTGAATACAGGCGCTGGCCGCGCTCCGAGCGCTGCGCATCCGACAGACTGTAGCGGCGCTCCCAGACGCGCAGCGTCTCTACCGGCAAACCCGCCAGACGCGCAGCTGCGCCGGTTCGGTACATGATCGGTTCATGATGTGATCTTAGCGAGTTTTCCATAATATCGTCCCTTGATTGAACCTTTATTATGCTACATAAACGGTGCACACGTTAGACACGGGAACAAAATAAGCCTACATTGGTCTTAACGCGGTTCACACCGAACTGTAAAAACCACATGGAGTCATACGATGAAAAAATTTCTGATCGCACTGCCACTCGCCTTCGCCTTCGGCGCCGCCAACGCAGCAGATATCGTTGATACCGCCAAATCGGCCGGCACGTTCAATACGCTGGTCACGGCTGTCCAGGCTGCCGGCCTGACCGACACCCTGAAGGGTCCGGGCCCGTTCACCGTGTTCGCACCAACCGATGCCGCCTTTGCCAAGATTCCAAAAGCCAAACTCGACGCACTGCTGAAAGACAAGGCCGCACTGACCAAAGTGCTGACCTACCACGTGGTGCCAGGCACCGTGAAAGCAGCCGACGTCAAGCCAGGCGACGTCAAGACCGTCGAAGGCAGCGCCTTCAAGGTCAAGGTCGCGGGCGGCAAAGTCATGGTAGACAAGGCCACTGTCACCAAGACCGACATCGTCGCCGACAACGGCGTGATCCACGTCATCGACACGGTCATCATGCCAAAATAATCACAAACTTCCTGTGCGTTAGGGAACGTTAAAGCGCCCCTGCTACCCGGCATTGCCGGATAGCGGGGGCGTTGTCGTATCGGCTGGCCTGGCGCGCGTGGTACATTCCCGGCTTGCCTGCGGCACCCGGCCGCGGGACTGATCGACGAGGATGGCATGAAATTTCGTTTGATGACGGTGGCAGCGGCGACCCTGGCCGCCACCACCGCAATGGCCGCGCCGCGCGGCTTCACCGTGGAAGACCTGGTCAATATGGAACGGGTCGGTAGCCCGGCCGTATCGCCCGACGCCACGCGAGTGATTTACACCGTGCGCAGCACCGACATGGAAAAGAACCGCGGCAACACCCAACTCTGGATGATCGACCTGCGTGCCGCCAAGCCGACGCCGCAGCGCCTGACCGACCATGCGTCGAGCAGCGCCGATCCGGAATGGTCGCCGTCGGGCGACGCTGTGTACTTCCTGTCCGCGCGCTCGGGCTCGTCGCAGGTATGGCGCCAGCCGGTGGCCGGCGGCGCACCCGTCAAGGTCACCGACCTGCCGCTGGACGTCGACAACTTCCGCGTCGCACCCACGGGCGATCGCCTGGCGTTCAGCCTGGCGGTATTCCGCGACTGCGCCGACCTGGCCTGCACCAAGGCCCGGCTCGACGCAAAAGAAAAAGAAAAGGCCACCGGCAAGGTCTACGACCGCCTGTTCGCGCGCCACTGGGATACCTGGAACGACCACCGCAATGCGGTGCTGTTCTCGGCGCCAATTGGCGCAGCAGGCGCGATCACCGGCGAGCCGGTCAGCCTGTCGGGTTCGCTCGACGGCGACGTGCCCTCGAAGCCTTTTGGTGACCGTGAGGAATACCGCTTCAGTCCGGACGGCAAAACCGTCGTGTTCTCGGCCCGCATCGCTGGCAAGACCGAAGCCTGGTCGACCAACTTCGACCTGTACAGCGTACCCGCTACAGGCGGCGCTGCCCCACGCAACCTGACGGCGGACAATCCGGCCTGGGACACCAAGGGCACGTTCTCCCCCGATGGCCGCACATTGGCTTACCTGGCGATGGCGCGCCCCGGCTTCGAGGCCGACCGCTACCAGATCATGCTGATGGATGTGGCGACTGGCCAGAAACGCGCGCTGGCAGCGAACTGGGACCGCTCGGCTGGCAGCCTGGTCTGGCGCGCCGACGGCAAGGCGCTGATCGTCGATGCAGAAGACATCGGCCAGCATCGCCTGTTCTCCATCGACGTGGCAGGCGGCAAGGTCACCCCGTTGACGGACACCGGCGCCGTGGGCGCCTTCGATCTGCGCCGCGATACGCTGGTCTATACCCATGCGAATCTGTCCGCTGGTGCGCAATTGTTCTCGATGAAGCTGGGCGCCAAGCCGAAGCAGCTGACCACATTGAACACCGAATTGCTGAAAGATGTGCGCTGGGGCGAAGCCGAGCAGTTTTCGTTTGCCGGCGCCAATGGTGACACCGTGTACGGTTACGTGATGAAGCCATGGAATGCGCAGCCGGGCCAGAAATACCCAGTCGCGTTCATCGTCCACGGCGGGCCGCAAGGCAGCTTCGGCAACAGCTGGAGCTACCGCTGGAATCCGCAGACCTATGCCGGCGCCGGCTATGCGGCCGTGTTCATCGACTTCCACGGTTCGACCGGCTACGGCCAGAAATTCACAGACTCGATCAGCAACGACTGGGGCGGCAAGCCACTGGTCGACCTGCAAAAGGGCTACGACGCGGCAGTGAAGAAGTTCCCATGGCTGGACCGCTCACGCGACTGCGCACTGGGCGCGTCGTACGGCGGCTACATGATGAACTGGATCGCCGGCAACTGGTCGGATGAGTTCAAGTGCATCGTCAATCACGACGGCGTGTTCGACACGCGCGGCATGGCCTACTCGACCGAGGAGCAGTGGTTCACGGATTGGGAGAATGGCGGGCCGTACTACAAGGTGCCGGAGAACCATGAGCGCTTCAATCCGGTTCATCACGTGGCGAAGTGGAAGACACCGATGCTGGTGATCCAGGGCGATCTGGACTTCCGGATTCCGACAGCGCAGGGGCTGGGGACGTTCACGGCGCTGCAGCGTCAGGGTGTCGAGAGCAAGCTGCTGGTGTTCCCGGATGAGAATCACTGGGTACTCAAGCCGGCTAATTCGGTGCAGTGGCATCACACCGTGAATGGGTGGTTGGATCGGTTCTTGAAGACGCAGCCAGCGAAGTAAATCCGCAATGCAAAAAGCCCGCTGGGAAGCGGGCTTTTTTGTGAAAAACTAGAATTACGGAGTCGTCGTAGCGACGTTATTTTTCTTGATCGCATCCAGAGCTGCTGCGTTGGTAGCAGTCGTCTCGTTAGCCCACGCCAGTGCTGCATCACCGATCGTTGGGGTCATCGTGATAGTCGAGCCATCAACACCAGTGCCGATGCCGTTATTCAAAGTAATGACGATCTTGCCATCAGTGGTCGCAACTTTTTGGATTTCTTTGGTTGCCAGCGTGGTAGGAATACCGTTGCTGCCACCATCGCAAGCATCCAGCGTGCCACCGTTTTCTTGAGCACACACGCCAACTGCAGTCTTGATTGCAGACGTGGAGCCCAGCACTGCAGCGATCTTCGACTTGATGGTGTAGTTGCTGTACTGTGGAATCGCGACAGCAGCCAGAATACCGATAATTGCAACGACGATCATCAGTTCGATCAGGGTGAAGCCGCCTTCGGCTTTTTTGCTTGGCATTTGCTTGAAGTTCATTTTAAATCTCCGGGTTGGGTATTTCAAAAAAGTGGACCTACGTATCTTGTGCTGCTCACTGCTACGCTTTCCTATATGCAAGCGCTGTGCCAGCCCAAAAATGGCGTAAAACGGTCGATTTTATGAATAACAAGCCAACATTTTCCTGTTCCAGAACAAAAAACGGCACCCTGAATGACAAAATTTGTCAGTGCCGCACAGCAATTTTTGTCACGCACGATGCGTATCAACAAAAAGTGGCGCACTAAACGAAAAACGGGGAGCTCGCGCTCCCCGTTTTAGCTTTCGATCAATAGATCGTCAGATTTACAGCATGGCCTTCAGCAGACGCGCCATTTCCGACGGGTTCTTGGTGACGGTAATGCCGCAGGCTTCCATGATTTCCAGCTTGGCTTGCGCAGTATCTGCACCGCCCGAGATCAGCGCGCCGGCGTGGCCCATGCGCTTGCCTGGTGGCGCGGTGACGCCAGCGATGAAGCCGACGACTGGCTTCTTCATGTTGTCCTTGATCCAGTAAGCCGCGTTGGCTTCGTCCGGACCACCGATTTCGCCGATCATGATGACCGCGTCGGTATCAGGATCGTCGTTGAACATCTGCATGATGTCGATGTGCTTCAGACCGTTGATCGGATCACCGCCGATGCCGACTGCCGACGACTGGCCCAGGCCCAGTGCGGTCAGCTGTGCAACTGCTTCATACGTCAGGGTACCCGAACGCGAGACGACGCCGATGCGGCCCTTGCGGTGGATGTGACCTGGCATGATGCCGATCTTGATTTCGTCAGGGGTGATCAGGCCTGGGCAGTTAGGGCCCAGCAGCAGGGTCTTCGAACCCGACTTGGCCATGCGGTCCTTGAGTTCCATCATGTCGCGGACTGGAATGCCTTCGGTGATGCAAATTGCCAGGTCCAGCTCGGCTTCGACAGCTTCCCAAATGGCAGCGGCTGCGCCTGCAGGTGGGACGTAGATCACCGACACGTTGGCGCCGGTTTCTTTTTTCGCTTCTGCGACGTTCGCGAAAATCGGGATGCCTTCGAAATCTTCGCCGGCTTTCTTCGGGTTCACGCCAGCAACGAAGGCTTCTTTGCCGTTTGCGTACTCACGGCACATACGGGTGTGGAACTGGCCGGTCTTGCCGGTGATGCCCTGGGTGACTACTTTGGTATCTTTGTTGATCAGAATCGACATTTTTTATTTCCTTAGCAATTAGGCTTGACCGGCAGCAGCGGCGACGACCGACTTGGCTGCGTCTTCCATCGTGTCTGCGGCGATGATTGGCAGGCCCGATTCGGCCAGCATCTTCTTGCCCAGGTCTTCGTTGGTGCCCTTCATGCGCACGACCAGCGGCACTTGCAGCGAAACGGCTTTCGATGCAGCGATCACGCCTTCGGCGATGACGTCGCAACGCATGATGCCGCCGAAGATGTTGACCAGGATGGCTTTCAGGTCAGGGTTCTTCAGCATGATCTTGAACGCTTCGGTCACTTTCTCGGCCGTGGCGCCACCGCCGACGTCGAGGAAGTTGGCTGGCTCGCCGCCGAACAGCTTGATGGTGTCCATGGTGGCCATGGCCAGGCCGGCGCCGTTCACCAGGCAGCCGATGTTGCCGTCGAGCGAGATGTAGGCCAGATCGAATTTCGATGCTTCGACTTCGGCTGCGTCTTCTTCGTCCAGATCGCGGTAAGCGACGATTTCAGGACGACGATACAGGGCGTTCGCGTCGAAGTTGAATTTGGCGTCCAGGGCGATGATCTTGCCGCTGCCGGTGACGATCAGCGGGTTGATTTCGGCCAGCGATGCATCGGTTTCCCAGTAGGCTTTGTACAGGCCCTGCAGGTTCGCACGTGCGTCGGCGATCGAGCCGGCTGGCACACCGATCTTGGCGGCGACGTCGTCAGCCTGCTCATCGGTCAGGCCGACTTTCGGGTCGATGATGACGTTATGGATTTTTTCCGGGTTGCTGTGCGCGACTTCTTCGATGTCCATGCCGCCTTCCGACGAGGCCATCAGCACGACTTTCTGGCTGACGCGGTCGGTAACGAGCGAGACATACAGTTCTTGTTTGATGTCGGCGCCTTCTTCGACCATCAGGCGACGGACTTTCTGGCCTTCCGGGCTGGTCTGGTGCGTGATCAGCTGCATGCCCATGATCTGGTCAGCGTATTCCTTGACCTGCTCGAGCGATTTGGCGACCTTGACGCCGCCGCCCTTGCCGCGGCCACCAGCGTGGATCTGCGCCTTGACGACCCAGACCGGACCACCCAGTTCTTCAGCAGCTTTGACAGCCTCTTCGACCGACATGCACGGAATGCCGCGCGGAACGGTCACCCCGAATTTTCGGAGGATTTCTTTGCCCTGATACTCATGGATCTTCATGCTGGCTTCCCTTCTATCTATTACTGAATTAGAAACGGTTGAACTACAAAAAAAACAAACGACGACTTAACCCGACACGGCCTTGATGGACCAGCGCGGGTAATATTTGGCCACGGCGGGGCCGTCGCTGCGCAGGGCATGGCAACGGTCGAGCTCAAATGGACGGTCGGATGACGCGACGCCTTGCCCGCCTGGGGCATCGACGGTGTCGTCAGCAAAGGCTTGCAGCGCTGCAGTGGGCAGCACCTGGGCCAGTTCGGTCAGGTGGGTGCAGCCGAGCACGCCGGACAGGCGGTCTTTCAGATGCAACCGGAAATGGTTCACGAGCGAGAGCCCGATCAACTTCTTGTAGGCAGGGCCGATGGTATCGCAAAAGCCCGGATACGGGACGGCATCGGATGCGGCTTCGGCATCAACGATGTTCATGTCACGGTCGATCGTGACGCGCAGCTTCAGGTCGTGCACTGGCGTGCCGCCGGGCCGTTCGCCGGAAGCAAGTTCAACAGTACGCGTTTTCACATCGCGGATGCTGGCATCAAGATCCCACATGCCATCGTCGCGCGCATAGGCGTCGACTGTGATGGCGCGCGTATGCCGGAGCGAGCGCGATACGGGAAGAGACAAAGGCATAAATACCAGTGCCGTCGAGACGGCGGTTAGTGATGCAGCCGGTGTGCTAGTGCACGTCACCGCAGCTTCTGCGGCAACAACCGCTCATGCGGCGCTGCTTAAACCCGTAAAGTTTATCACAGCGTCCCGCCCGGCGCATCGCTAAAAGGGGACATCACGGCCAACGTCGACGGAGATGACCGGACTTGGCAGGCGCTTGACAGCGCGTTTGACGCATATGGTATGCGCATGAAGAACAACCGCCGGAGCTGCCATTCATGCCATGAATGAGAGATATGGATTTTCGTTGTGGACATTGCCGACGTAGAAAAGCGCCAGCGTGCAGCGCCATCGCCCGTTGAGGAATATGCGTTGGCATATCGGGGATGACGCTCCACGCTGGCGCCTGGGGCAGCATCGAGTCGGAACGCGTGACTGCAAGCGATCACGAGAACGTTAATTAGTCGGGAAACTCGTCGTCGTCAGGCGCACCCTGCATCGCCGCACGTGCCGCGCGCTGGGAAAAACCGCGCTGCAGCAAGAAGCGCATCTGCTTGGCGCGCGCTGCGGCATCTTCGGCAACCGTACCAAACTTGCGTTGCCAGACTTCGATCGCACGCGCGGTCTCGCTGTCGGACAGCCCGGCCTTGATCTCGACCAGGGCGTCGCTTGTTAAACCATGATTTTTCAATTCGGCCATCACGCGACTGTCGCCATAACGGCTCGCTTTACGGTTGACCAGGGATTCGGCAAAGCGCTCCTGCGACAACCAGTTATTTTTTTCAAGAAAATCGAGCAGGGCATCGACGTCATCGCCCTCTTCCGCGTACTTGGACAGCTTGCGGCGCAATTCGAAGCGGCTGTGCTCGCGCTGCGACAGATAGCGCAGCGCGCGGCCCTTGAGACTAAGTACGGGTGCTCGCATGGGTAACGTCAGCCCATCAACATGGCGCCGGGCGCCAGTGGCAGGCTGCTGCCACCGCGCCCTGCGCCCGGCTGATTATTCACCAACCGCCTGCAGCTTCGGCTTGTCGTCACCACCGATCGTCGGTGGCAGCTCACGCACACCCAAGGCGGTACGGACCTTGTTTTCGATCTCGCGTGCCAGGGCTGGACGGTCACGCAGGAACTGACGCGCGTTGTCTTTACCCTGACCAATACGCTCGCCGTTATAGCTGTACCACGAGCCCGACTTCTCGACGATTTTGTTATCTGCGCCGAGATCCAGAATTTCGCCTTCACGGGACGTGCCTTCTCCATAAAGAATGTCGAAGTGCGCTTCCTTGAATGGCGGGGCGATCTTGTTCTTGACGACCTTGACCTTGGTTTCGTTACCGATCACTTCGTCACCCGACTTGATCGAGCCGGTACGACGGATGTCCAGGCGCACCGATGCGTAGAACTTCAGCGCGTTACCACCGGTGGTGGTTTCAGGGCTGCCGAACATGACGCCGATCTTCATGCGGATCTGGTTGATGAAGATGACCAGCGTGTTGGTGCGGTTGATCGAGCCGGTGAGCTTGCGCAGCGCTTGCGACATCAGGCGCGCCTGCAGGCCGGGCAGCGAGTCACCCATGTCGCCTTCGATTTCGGCGCGTGGCGTCAGGGCCGCGACCGAGTCGATGACGACCAGGTCGACACTGCCCGAGCGTACCAGCGCGTCGGTGATTTCAAGCGCCTGTTCGCCGGTATCCGGCTGCGAGATCAGCAGCTCGCTCAGGTTGATGCCCAGCTTTTGCGCGTAGGTGACGTCGAGTGCGTGCTCGGCGTCGATGAACGCGCAGGTGCCACCCAGCTTTTGCATCTGGGCGATAGTTTGCAGCGTCAGGGTGGTTTTACCCGACGATTCAGGACCGTAGATCTCGACGATACGGCCGCGCGGCAGGCCACCGACGCCCAGCGCAATGTCCAGGCCCAGCGAGCCGGTGGAAACCGTTTGTACTTCTTCGACCGGCGTGTTCGCATCCATGCGCATCACCGA
Source organism: Massilia aurea (assembly GCF_024753205.1). GTDB lineage: Bacteria > Pseudomonadota > Gammaproteobacteria > Burkholderiales > Burkholderiaceae_D > Telluria > Telluria aurea. The sequence goes on from NZ_JANUGZ010000002.1 coordinate 955,493, forward strand.
GCCCTTGCCGAACTGCTTTTCAATCTGCGCCAGGGCGGCAGCCAGCGCCTTGCCCTTATCAGCGGCGTTCAATGCGGTTTTTTTGTCGTCCATGGTGTACTTTCTGTCGTGGAGTAGGCAAGGTGTGGGCGGTCACGCGCACTTCAAGAGCCAGTACTGTATAAAAATCCAGTGGTTTTTGCAAGCGAAAAGACGTGGTTATCTTACCAACAATCGCTCGGGACTCGCATTGTGACGGTAAATCCAACACAATGAGAACCGGTTCGATCACGCGTGTTCGATGAACAAGCCACAACGTCAATAAGAGGTGCCCCATGCGAATTCTGCTTGCCGAAGATGATAGCGTACTTGCCGATGGCCTGACGCGCTCCCTGCGCCAGTCCGGCTATGCCATCGATTGTGTCAAGAACGGCCAGGATGCCGATACCGCCCTGTCCACGCAGGAGTTCGATCTGCTCATTCTCGACCTGGGCCTGCCGAAGATGTCCGGGCTCGAAGTGCTGCGCCGCCTGCGCGCGCGCGCCTCGCTGCTGCCGGTCTTGATCCTGACTGCGGCCGATTCCGTCGAGCAGCGCGTCGAGGGCCTCGACCTGGGCGCCGACGACTACATGGCCAAGCCGTTTGCGCTGTCCGAGCTCGAAGCGCGCGTGCGGGCGCTGACCCGGCGCGGCGCCGGCGGCGGCGCAGCCGTCGTGCGCCATGGCCCGCTGGTCTATGACCAGGTCGGCCGCAGCGCCTACATCAACGACCAGATGCTCGACCTGTCGGCGCGCGAGCTGGGCCTGCTTGAAGTGCTGCTGGCGCGCACCGGGCGCCTCGTCTCCAAGGAGCAACTGGTCGACCACCTGTGCGAATGGGGCGAAGAAGTTTCCAACAACGCCATCGAGGTGTATGTGCACCGCCTGCGCAAGAAGATCGAGGTCGGCGGCGTGCGCATTGCCACCGTGCGCGGCCTGGGCTATTGCCTCGAGAAATTCTCCGAGGCCAGCGCGGCCGCCGCAGCTGCTGCCGCCGCGAACGACGCCCGCATCGCCGCCACCGCCGCTGACAAGTGAACGCCGGCTTCACGCCCGAGCCCGCGCAGCAGCCGCAGCTGCCGCAGCAGCAGTTCGAGCCGCTCTACGTTCCACCCAACCCCGAGCCGGACGAAAACATCCGTCACTCGCTGTTCGGGGAAATTCTCGACTGGATGCTCGCACCGCTGCTGCTGCTGTGGCCGATGAGCATCGCGATCACCTACCTGGTCGCGAAATCGATCGCCAACCAGCCGTTCGACGATGCGCTCGAAGACCGGGTTACGGTGCTGGGCCAGCAGATCCGCACCGTGGACGGCAAGACGGTCGGCCAGCTGCGCACGGCCGGGCGCGACATCCTGCGCGCCGACGACGTCGACAGCGTGTATTACCTGCTGGCCGGGCCGGCTGGCGAACACCTGGACGGCGACCGCGACCTGCCGCGCCCGCGTGCTAACCGCGCCGGCGAGCCGGCCCGCAGCGGCACGGTCGAATTTCGCAACGACACCATCCACGGCACGCCGATCCGCGTGGCTTACGCGTATGTAAATCTCGATCCGCTGCACGAACGCACGGCCTCGCCGACGCCGCCGCTGGCACTGGTGCAGGTGGCCGAAACGCTCGACAAGCGCGCCCACCTGGCCAATGAAATCATCAAGGGCGTGATCCTGCCCCAGTTCATCATCCTGCCCGTGATCCTGGCGCTGGTCTGGTTCGCGCTCTCGCGCGGCCTGAGCCCGCTGGCCGAGCTGCAGCAACGCATCCGCGCGCGGCCGCAGGACGATCTGTCGCCGATCGATCCGCGCCAGGTGCCCGAAGAAATCTCGCCGCTGGTCGGCTCGTTCAACGACATGCTCGAGCGCCTGGGCAAAACGGTGGAGATGCAGAAGCGCTTCATCGCCGACGCCGCGCACCAGATGAAAACGCCGCTGGCCGGCATGCGCATGCAGTCCGAACTGGCCCTGCGCGAAGTCGATCCGGCCGAGATCCACCGCTCGCTCGAACAGCTGGCCAAGAGCTCCGAATCGGCCACGCGCCTGATCAACCAGTTGCTGGCCCTGGCGCGCGCCGAGAACCAGCCGCAGGCGGGCCTGGCGTTCGACGAGATCGACCTGGCTGCGGTGGCGCGCGAGACCGTGCAGGATTGGGTGCAGGCGTCGTTCGCCCACCAGATCGACCTGGGTTTCGAGTCGCCCGCCAATGACGACGAGCGGGTGATGATCGCTGGCCAGCCCCTGATGCTGCGCGAGATGCTGTCGAACCTGATCGACAATGCGCTGCGCTATACGCCCGCTGGCGGCAGCGTGACGGTGCGCGTGCGCAGCAGCGGCGAACACGCGCTGCTCGAAGTCGAAGACACCGGCCCCGGCATCGCGCCGGCCGAACGCCTGCAGGTGTTCGAACGCTTCTACCGCATCCTGGGCAGCAATACCCAGGGCAGCGGCCTGGGGCTGGCGATCGTGCGCGAAATCGTGCAGCAACACGGCGCCGACATCGACATCTTCAATAATCCACGCAGCGTGTCTCCGCGCTTTCCGGGCAGCCTGTTTCGCCTGACCTTCCCACCGCCTGTGGGCGAACCCGACCATGCCGACTGATTCCATCCCCGACCCAACCTCCGACACGATGGCGCGTGCGCGCCTGGAACACGCCCGCGCGATCCACTGGCACCGCACGCGGCGCATGTCGCTGCTGCTGCTGGCCGTCTGGCTGGTCACGGGCTTTGGCACCGTGTTCTTCGCGCGCGAGCTGGCGCGCTTCGAGGTGTTCGGCTGGCCGCTGTCGTTCTACATGGCCGCGCAGGGCGCCGCGCTGGTGTCGCTGGCGATCATCGCCATCTACGCGTGGCGCATGCGCCGGCTCGACCGCGATTACCACGCCGCGCTGGCGCCGCGCGCATGAGCACGAACCCCACGCCTGGTGTGAAGCACGGCTATTTCAAGAAGCTCTCGCGCTACTACCTGTCGTACACCGGCGCCTTCGCGGTGTTCCTGGCGGCCCTCGCCCTGCTCGAGCAGGAAGGCATGCCGCGCCTGTGGATCGGCTACCTGTTCATGTTCGCCACGATCGCGCTGTACGCGATCATCGGCGTGATCTGCCGCACCTCGAACGTCACCGAATACTACGTCGCCGGCCGGCGCGTGCCGGCCATGTTCAACGGCATGGCAACGGCGGCCGACTGGATCTCGGCGGCCAGCTTCATCAGCCTGGCCGGCGGCCTGTATCTGCAGGGTTTCGACGGCCTGGCTTTCATCATGGGCTGGACCGGCGGCTTCGTGCTGGTGGCGCTGTTGATCGCCCCCTACCTGCGCAAGTTTGCGCAGTACACGGTGCCCGACTTCCTGGCGGCGCGCTACGGCGGCGGCGCGGGCGGGCGCGGTGGCCCGGTGCGGGCGCTGGCCGTGAGCGCGACCATCCTCGTCTCGTTCACGTATGTGGTGGCGCAGATCTATGCGGTCGGCCTGATCGCGTCGCGCTTTACCGGTGTCGATTTTTCAGTCGGAATTTTCCTGGGCCTGGCCAGCATCCTGGTCTGCTCGTTTCTGGGCGGGATGCGCGCCATCACCTGGACCCAGGTGGCGCAGTACATCATCCTGCTGGTCGCGTTTCTGATTCCCACCATGTGGCTGTCGGTGAAACATGCTGACAATCCGATCCCGCAGGTGGCGTACGGATCGCTCCTGCCCAAGCTCACCGCGCGCGAAGCCGAACTGGCAAAGGACCCGCGCGAAGCCCAGGTGCGCGCCGAATTCCTGCGCCGCGCCGACGGCTACGCCGCGCGCGTGGCGGCCCTGCCCGAATCGTGGGAAGCCGGCAAGCTCGATGCCCAGCGCCAGCTGGCCGCAGCCCGCGCGCGCAACGCGTCGCTGACCGAAGTGCGCCAGGCCGAGCGCGCGCTGACCACGTATCCCAACTCGGTCGACGATGCCCGTGCGCTGTGGCTCGAACGGCGTGACGCTAACCTGGCACGGGCACGCCCGCCCGAACCGCATGCGCAGCCGTTTCCCGGCGCGACGCCGGAAGAATCTGACGCACGCCGCAACAATTTTCTGGCGGTGGTGTTCTGCCTGATGTTCGGCACCGCCGCCCTGCCCCACATCCTGATGCGGGCCTACACGACGCCCTCGGTGCACGAGACGCGCGTGTCGGTGTTCTGGACGCTGTTCTTCATCCTGCTGGTGTACCTGACGATTCCCGCACTGGCCGTGCTGGCCAAGTACGACATCTATACGTCGCTCGTGGGCAGCGATTTCTCGTCGCTGCCGACCTGGATTTCGTACTGGGCCAATGTCGACAAGGCCAATCCCCTGATCAGCGTGGCCGACATCAATGGCGACGGCATCGTGCAGCTGGCCGAATTTGCCATCGATGCCGATGTGCTGGTGCTGGCCACGCCCGAAATCGGCGGCCTGCCGTACGTGATCTCGGGCTTGGTCGCGGCCGGCGGCCTGGCGGCGGCGCTGTCCACGGCTGATGGCCTGCTGCTGGCCATTTCCAATGCGCTGTCGCACGATGTGTATTACAAGATGGTGGAACCGGGCGCGTCGACCCAGAAACGGGTGACGATCTCGAAGCTGCTATTGCTCGCGGTGGCCTTCATCGCGGCGTACGCGGCCTCGCAAAAGCCGGCCGACATCCTGTCGCTGGTGGCGGCGGCGTTCTCGCTGGCCGGCTCCACGCTGTTCCCGGTGCTGGTGTTGGGGGTATTCTGGAAGCGCGCCAACCACATCGGCGCCCTCACCGGCATGGTCACGGGATTTGCCGTGTGCCTGTACTACATGCTGCGCGCCAGCCCGGTCCTGGGCGGCAATGCGCTGGAGACCTGGTTCGGCATCCTGCCGATGGCGGCCGGCGTGTTCGGGGTGCCGGCAGGCCTGTTCACGGTGATCGTGGTAAGCCTGCTCACGCCGCGCCCGAGCCGCGCCAGTGCGGGCATGGTCGACTATATCCGGGCGCCCGAATGACCCTGCAGGTGGCAACTGAGGTGGGAATTGAAGAGATTTTCCCGGTGACACAAATGCTATTCTGGACCGCGCCAACATAGGCCGAACCATACCAATACCAAGCATTTCACGGAAAACTTCATGCCAGCATTTCACCGCGCGCTGGGAAGGGCCATCTTCGCTGCGCTCGTCCTTTTCGCTTCGCCACTGACCCTCGCACAAACCCCGCCAGCACCGCCGCCCGTCGCGGCCTTCTTCGGCAACGCCCCGTTCGGCGACGCCAGGCTGTCCCCCAGCGGACGTCATCTGGCCGTGCGCGCCAGCGCGCCGGGCAAGCGCGACTTTTTGACGGTCATCGACCTGGACACCAACAGCGCGAAGATCGTCGCCCATTACAACGACGCCGATGTCCGCAAGTTTTACTGGATCAACGAACGGCGCCTGGTGTTCGACACCCATGACAAAGGCGTCGGCCCGGGCGACCAGCGTTTCATGCCCGGCATGTACGCGGTCGACTTCGACGGCGGCCGTTTCGTCGAGCTGGCCAGCCGTAACATCGTCAGTAGCACCGGCACGCGCATCGCGCGCCGGTTGCTGCCACCGTGGAGCCAGATGGCCGGCAATACCCCGTGGATCGATTCGGATGAGACCTACGCGCTGGCGGCGGTCGGCGACACCCGTAGTGAACTGAGCCATGTCGACCTGCTGCAGGTGAACACCGTGTCAGGCCAGTTCAAAACGGTGCCGCGCCCCGGCGCCACACGCGGCTGGCTGCTCGACCACAAGGGCGAACCGCGCCTGGCGATCACCTACAAGGACCTGACCACGACGCTGCAGTATCTGGACCCGGCCACCGGCAAGTGGCGCGAACTGACCAGTTTCCCGACCTTCAAGGAAACCGCCGCGACGATCGAACCGGTGGCCTTCGGGCCGACCGGCACGCTGTTCGTAACGGCGCGCGGCAAGGCCGGAACGACCGCCATGCACACGTTCGATGTGAACACCGGCAAGCTCGATCCGCAACCGCTGCTGTCGGCGCCCGGCTACGATTTCGACGGTGAGCTGGTGATCAACCGCGACAAGGTGCTGGGCATGCAGTTTCGCACCGATGCGGTATCGAATGAATGGTTCGACGCCGGCATGAAAGCGATCCAGCAGGACGTCGACAAGCTGCTGCCGACGACGGTCAACCTGATGTCGGTGCCGGCCCGGGGCGACTCGCCCCTGCTCGTGGTCACCGCCTATTCGGATGTGGTGGCGCCGGTATTCTTCTTGTACAACAGCAAAACCAAATCGCTGAACAAGGTCGGCGAAGCGCGGCCGGGCATCGATCCGACGCAGATGGGACGCCAGCAGTTTTTGCGCTACAAGGCGCGCGATGGGCTGGACATCCCTGCCCTGCTCACCCTGCCACCGGGTGCCAGGCGCACCGGCCTGCCGCTGGTGGTGATGGTCCATGGCGGCCCCTGGGTGCGCGGAAAATCCTGGGGCTGGGCCCCCGACTCGCAATTTCTGGCCACGCGCGGCTACGCCGTGCTCGAACCAGAATTTCGTGGCAGCACGGGTTTCGGGTCCAACCATGAACGCGCCGGCTACAAGCAATGGGGCCTGGCCATGCAGAACGACATCGCCGACGGTGTACGCTGGGCCGTCGACAAGGGGCTGGTCGACCCCAAGCGCGTCTGCATTGTCGGCGCCAGTTACGGCGGCTATTCGGCGCTGATGGGACTCGTCAACGACCCGGACATGTTCCGCTGCGGGATCAGCTTTGTCGGCGTGACCGACATTGGCCTGCTGTTCGACAATGGCGCGCACTTCAGCAGCGACACGTCACGCGACGTCAAGCAGCACAGCCTGCCGGAACGGATCGGCGACCCGCTCAAGGATGCCGACCAGTTCAAGGCCACGTCACCGCTGCAGCAGGCGGCGCGCATTACCCAGCCGCTGCTGCTGGCCTACGGCGGCGTCGACCGGCGCGTGCCAATCAACCATGGCACCGCGCTGCGCAACGCCGTCATGCGCACCAACAAGCAGGTGGAATGGGTCGAGTACCCGGAAGAAGGTCACGGCTGGGCGCTGGAAAAGAACCGCATCGATTTCTGGGGACGGGTTGAGAAGTTCCTCGACAAGAATATCGGTAGCGGGGCGGTGCGCTGACATCGCGGTGGTTGATCAGAGCACGACAACCAGGTCGATTTTCAGTCCCGGGATCCCGTCCGGCGCATACACCGCCAGCACGCCTGCCTCCAGTGCCTTGTCGTACAAGGGATTTTTGGTGGACAGCGAAAAATAGTAGGTGTTGGGCCGCACCGGGATCGCCGGGGGCACTTGCGGCATGTGCGCGATCGGTATGCCTGGCAATGCGGACCCGACGATACTTTCCATATTCTCGGGCGCAGCGACCTTGAGCCGGATCGGCACCGTCGCCACCAGGTCAAGGCCCGCCATATCGGCAGTAATCGCCAGATAAAGCTGGCTTTGTTTCGTGACCTTGGCCGGATCCAGGATCGCCTGCGAGAACGTGCGCCGGCTCTTGTCGGCCACAAATGGAATGATGACATAGTTGGTGCCGATCGCCGTATCGACCAAGTCGCGCAGCAACGCGTCGAGCTCGGCGAATGCCTCGCCCATTACCTCGTGGCGGTAGGCGGGCAGGTCGGCTGTTTTATAGCGATCTGAAAAGGTCATCAGTCCGCCCGCGGCGGCAAGCATTTGCCGGAACATCACCTCGGGATGAAACCCGGGCGACCTGGCGCAGTGCATCAGCAGCGCATTGGCCGTGCTCAGGATGTTGAGCATCCACCACGACGAGATATCGCCCGCGCCGGCTTCATACATGCTGTTGTTCGTCATGCGGTGCGTGCGCTGGAGCGATTCGATCTTCGTCGTGATCACGCTGCTCAAGCCATCGAGCATGCGCACCAGGCCTGGCGCTGCGCCCACCGTGACGCTCGGCGGGATGAACTCCTGCACCAGCTCGAAGCCCCCTTCCGCTACCCGCCGCAGCCGCACCACCGGAATGCTGGCACGCGCCCCATGCGGCTCGGCCTGCAGCAACAGCCGCACCTGCTTTTTAAGGAAAGGCACCTCGATCGCCAGCGCATCGCTGAACAGGTCAGTGGTATCCAGGTCGCAGCGCACATAGCGGCTGTTGTCGTCGGCATTGCCCCCATGCGGCTTGACCAGGGCAAGGGCTGCGTAGAACGTGAATGATTCTGCCTCTGGCGGCAGGCGCGTGAGATCGACCGGCTCGGGCAGCAGGTCGGCGCCGGGCGCCTCGACGATGTCCCCGTCGGGATAGATCAGCGACATCGTGTTCGCGCTCAGGCGGTTGTGTCCCAATCCGTCCACATTCCACGTCACCTTGCACACACCCCAACAGTACGGATTGAGAGCCGAAGCGATGCGCTGGAGGCGGGTTTCGTGATAAAGATCCTGACGCTGAAAGTGCTGCGGCCCCAGCGTCAAGCCTTCCGACCACAGGACCTTCGATGTTGCGCTCATGGTTTCTCCCGTTGAAGTTTCGCTGGACACATTCTCGGAAGGATGGCGTTGCGCCTGAAGCGCGATATTGATTTCGCGCAGCCAGGCATCGTATCGATCAACCAGTGCATTCCCTTGTGGCGGCGCAACATTGCTGAGATTCACGACCCGACAATGGCTGCCGTAGGTGTTGTCCCGCTTTGACAAGAGGAGCGCGATGCGCGGCTTTACTTCCGGTCTGTTCGACCGCCTGGACGACACTGGTGAGCCCCCATCGGGTAACCGGCGCGACGCCCGTGCGCGCTCTGTCGAGCATGCGCTGCGCAGCGTCACGCGTGACCTGCAGGCGCTGCTTAATACCCGCTGCGGCGTGCACCAGGCGTCGTTCAGCCCGCTCCCGGCGGTATCGGGCTCCATCCTGAACTATGGCCTGATCGACTTCGCCGGCATGTGCATGAACAGCGATACGGACCAGCAGGAAATCTGCAAGGCCGTCCAGCTGGCCATCCAGCGCCATGAACCCCGGCTGCACAAGGTCCTCGTGTCACTCCGGGGCGCCAAGAGCGCCAGGGGCACCATCAACCGCGTGGAATTCGTGATCACTGCGCAGCTGAAACATGCGTCGATGCCCGAGGCGATGTCGTTCAATGCGGTATTTCGCCCCTCGCTCCAGCAGTATTCGATCGAAGGTGCCAACTAGAGGGCGCAATCGCTGATCCCATGGACGAATTGTTGACAAAGTACGAGCGCGAACTCGTCATTCTCAGGTCGCTGTGCAGGGAATATGCCCAGCGCTATCCCAAGGTTGCTGCCAGGCTGCAAATGGGTGGCGATACTTGCGACGATCCGCATGTCGAACGCCTGATCCAGAGCACGGCACTTCTCAGCGCGCGCGTGTCGAAGCGACTGGACGATTCGTACCCCGAATTTACTGAAGCCCTGCTCAACCTGCTCTATCCCCACTACCTGCGCCCGTTTCCGTCGTGCGCAATCGTGCGCGTTTCCAGCACACTCGATCGCCCGGACACGATCCCCGCCATGCCGCGCGGGACGTTGCTGGAATCGAAGCCAGTACACGGCGTGGCATGCCGCTTCAAGACCATCCACGACGTCAAACCGTCGCCTGTCGCACTGCGCGCCGCAAGTTTCGAGACCGTCATTCAGGCGCCGGTCGCAACGCGCCTGCCAGACGACGTCACATCGTCACTGACGCTGACATTCGGCGCTGCCGGATGGGGCCCGCTGCCAGCGCCGGATGCGGCGACCGTGCTGCGCGTGTATGCCGATGGCGATGCCTCGTTCTGCGCCACGCTGCGCGATGCCCTCTTCATGCACACCGCGGCGGCGTACGTGCAGATTGACGAGGACGGCCCGTGGGAACGGTTACCTTGCATACCGATCGCACCGGCTGGATTTGCCCCTGACGACGCCCTTATTCCGTTCGACGCCCGCTCGCATGGGGCTTACCGCATACTTGCCGAATATTTTGCCTTCCCCGAGAAGTTCAATTTTTTCGATATCGATATTCCCTTGCTGCTGGCACGTGTACCTGCCGGCTGCGCCAGTGTCACGTTACGCCTGGGCCTTGCCGGCATCCGGCCCGATGCCGACAAGGCGCGCATGCTCGCCAGCCTGTCGACACAGCAACTCGTGCAAGGTTGCACGCCCGTCGTCAATCTGTTCCAGCAGCCTGGCGTGCCGATCATGTACGACCAGCGAGCGGCCGACTACACCCTTCTGGCGCACGCCAATTTTCCGCAGGCGTATGAAGTGTATTCGGTCGATGCGGTACACCTGGTGCGCCAGTGCGGCAACGACACATCGATCACGGCATTCCAGCCGTTCTATGCGCTTCGGCACGGCGCACAATACGCCAGCGAGCAAGGACGCTACTGGTTCCTGCGGCACGACGAGACGCTCGCCTTGTGCAGTCCGGGCCATGAAAAATCGATCACGCTCGTCGGCGCCGATTGCGACCCGTTCGAGATCGAACGAAATATCCTGTCGGTTGAACTGAGCTGCACGAACCGCGACCTGCCCTGCTCACTGGCCATCGGTGCGCCTGAAGGCGACCTGTTCATTCCCGGCGCAACACGCAACGCAGCGATCCGCATGGTGCGCAGGCCAACCCGCCATGCGCGCTTGACGAATGACGCAGGCATGCACTGGCGCCTGATCTCGCATCTGGCGCTGAACCATCATTCCCTGATGGACGACGGCGTGCATGGCCTGCGCGAAATGCTGTCCCTGTACGACCTGGCCTCGTCGTCCGTCTCGCGGCGGCAAATCCGCGGCATCATCGCCCTCGACCAGCAGGACACCACGGCCTGGATCAGGCACAGGAACGGCACATCGCTGGTGCACGGCCTTGAAGTGCGCGTCACGCTCGACGAAGAAGCGTATGCCGGCGCCGGCCTGCACCTGTTCGTCCAGGTGCTGCACCAGTTCTTTGCGCTGTACGTTCACCTGAACAGCTTCGTCGAACTCGTTGCCCTCTCGTATCAAAGCGGAAAGGAGCTGATCCGATGCGCCCCACGAAGCGGAAGCATGAGCCTGCTGTAATGGCCCTGCTCCTGGCTGAACCATACCGGTTCAGCTTTACCCAGCTGGTCAGCATCCTGCTACGCGCGCTGCAGCACCAGGGCATCGGCCGCGAACGCGCCTTGCGCACCGTGCTGTCGTTTCGCAACAGCCTGTCGCTGTCGTTTCCTGCCAGCGAAGTCGAAGCGCTCGACATCGAGCCGGCAACACAAGACCCACTTGGCGCGCTGCGCTCGGGAACATTGCGCCGCGTCCGGATCACACCCGCATTTATCGGCCTGCTCGGCGCCAGTGGCACCCTGCCGGTGCACGATACCGAACGGATCGCAGCGCGCAAGTCGCTTGGGGACGATGCCAGCCAGCGCGAACTGCTCGATGTCATGTCGACCCGGTTGATCGGCCTGTTTTATGAGGCATCGGTCAAGTACCGGGTCGAGCACGATTTGTCGATTGGCGATGGGGACCGCTTGCTGCCGATGATGACTGCCTTGGCAGGCACGTGCCCGCCACGGGCCGCAAGCGCCAGGCAACCAGACAGGCACGTCAGACCGGACACTGCAGCCTGTTTCGCTGGACTGCTTCGCACCCGCCCGGTCGCGGCCGGCACGGTCGAACAGGTGTTGAGCAGCTATTTCGACGTGCCGGTCAGACTCGAACAATTCGTTGGCTGCTGGGATCCGATTCCCGAACACCGGCGCAGCACATTGGGCGTCACCAGGCCCGTGCTCGGCATCAGTACGGCGCTGGGCACGCGTCTGTGGCGGCATGACATCTGTGCGCGTCTGCATGTCGGGCCACTGGACGAAGCGCAAGCACGCAGTTTTCTTCCCGGTGGCACGGCGCTGGCGGCACTGCGGGAAATGACAAGGATGTTTGCGGTGCCGACCTTGCACTACGAACTACGGTTGCTGCTTGCACCGCCTGCCATCAAGCCGCTCACGCTGAGCACGAAGACGCCGTCGCGTCAGCTTGGCTGGAATACGTTTCTTACCGCGACACCAGGCGTTACGGATCGTCCCGACGTCCGGTTAATGCTGGGACGCTCCGATGACTCGAAAGAGAGACAGACAGGAAGACGGTGACGTGGCTTAAAAAACGGCGTTGATGCCAGTCAATTGAGGCTGCGTGACGGCGGGCTAACGTGGTCGCTGACCATGTCGATTATTTCAACTGCGGCCGTGCAGCGGCCATCGGGAGCAACGCAATGGGCGAGAGCCAGACCATCGCAGCCGGCGCCGCACTATCGGCATTTCGCGGCAACTCGCAGCACAACCGGCTGATGCGACTGGATTTTCCTTTCGAGGACGGCCCGCCCGCGATTTTGCTGCCAAACAAGCTGGTCGCGCGCGAGGAGATCTCGCGCGGATTCCGGTTCGAGGTCGACGTCCTGTCGGACGACCCGCGCATTCCGCTCAAGATGCTGATGGGCCGGATGGTCACGATTTCGCTGGTACGCCAGGACGGCTCGCTGCGTTACTTCAACGGGTACATCACGCAACTGTCGTTCTTGCGTGCCGATGGCGGCTTTGCCTTTTACCGGATGGTGCTCGAGCCCTGGCTTGCCTTCGCGCGACTGCGCAAGGACAACGTGTCGTTCCACGGCAAGAGCGTGCAGCAGATCACCGAAGCAACGCTCAAGCACTACCGCCAGGCCGACTGGCACATGCATGTCTTTGAAGAAGATCCGCCACTGACCGTTGCCAATCAATATAACGAGACCGACTACAACCACCTGCACCGCCGTTGGGAAGCGCGGGGCATGCATTACTGGTACGAACACCGCTTTGATGGTCACAAGCTCATGCTCTCCGACAAGAGCTTCCACAACGAGCCAATCGATGCCACCAGCTACGACGACGTGGACGTCATTGCATTCCACGACAAGAGCGGCTCGCTCGAAGATGACGGCATTCACCTGTGGAGTGCGAGCCGGCGCCTCGGCTCCGGCACGACCACGCTGGCCAGCGTCGACTACAAGAATCCCGGCGCACAGCACGCCACTGGTTACTCCGCCAACCGGCAAGGCGACATATTCGCCTACGAGGTGTACGAAGACAGCGGCGCCTACGGCTTTCGCATGCGCAGCGATGGCGAACGGCTCGCAACGCAGCGCATGGTGGAGCAGGACAAGGATACGCAGACGTTCGATGCCACCAGCAATGCCCGCAGCGTCCAGCCCGGGCGTACCTTCAAACTCGGCGGGCATTTCAGCGCCGAGCCGCGCTCGATGGACTACGACCCCGAACCGCGCCGCAGCATTGGCGACCGCAGCTACCTGATCCTGTCTGTAGAGCACGAAGCGACCAACAACTACCAGGCCGGCGCGGGTGCCCCGTCGCACTACGAGAACCGGTTCACCTGCATCAACAGGGACATCCGCTGGCGGCCGGGTCGCGACTTCAACAGCGAACCGGGCGCCTACATGGGCTTGCACACGGCGACGGTCGTCGGTCCGGCTGGCGCCGACATCCACACCGATGGTTTCGGCCGGGTCAAGCTGCAATTTCACTGGGACCGGCTGGGCCAGGACGACGAGAACAGCTCGCCATGGATTCGGGTACTGAGCCCGGCTGCGGGGAAGGAGTTTGGCCACATCCGCCTGCCGCGCGTCGGCGAAGAAGTCGCCGTTGTCTATCCGAACGGGAACATCGACCATCCACTGATACTGGGCGCGCTGTACAACGGCACACACATGCCGCCATGGGCGCTGCCGGCGCAATCGGCCCTGGCAGGCTTGCGCAGCCGCGAACTCGGCGGTGGTGCACGCGGCAACCACCTGGTGCTGGATGACACGAAGGAGATGATCCAGGCGCAGCTGAAGAGCGATCACCAGTGCAGTCAGCTATCACTCGGGCATATCACGCGAATCGAGGACAACGCCGGGCGCAAGGATGCGCGCGGGGAAGGCTGGGAACTGACGACCAATGCATGGGGCGTTGCCCGCGCTGCCAACGGTATGCTTATCACAACCGAAGCCAGGATGAACGCAGTAGCACATGCCAAGGACTTGGGCGAGACTGCTCAGCGGCTAGCATCAGCGGCACAAATTCAGAAACAACTGGCCTCTATGGCGCTCGAACAGGAGGCACAAGAGAGTGGCCAGCAGGACGAAGCAGCCACCGACATCGAGGCTCAAAATTCGGCGATTCGCGGGGAGACCAGAGGTTCTATGCCCGAGCTCTCGGAGCCGCACTTGATCTTAGCGAGCCCCGCCGGCATCGAGCTTACGAGCGCCCAATCGACTCACATCGCCAGCGAACGTCACACCATGATCACAAGTGGCAAGAGCCTCTCGATCGCTAGCGCCAATGGTGTATTCGCCAGCGTCGGCAAGACCTTCAGGCTGTTCGTTCATAAAGCTGGAATGAAACTGATAGCAGCTGCTGGCCAAGTGTCAGTGCAAGCGCGAAGTGACGACGTGGAAATCATCGCCAACAAGGTGCTTGAACTGCTCAGCGAGACTGAGTGGGTGAATATTCGCGGCAAGAAAGGCGTGCGGCTGCATGGCGTCAACAATATGGTCGAGATCGGCGAAAAAGTTCAATTTTTTACCTCTGCGCCGGTGCTGTTTCACGGAAATCTGGAAACGCTGGCAGCGAAAAGCGTTTCTCAGGCTTTCAACGAACGCTCGTCCGACTACCAGTTCGACCAAGAGGTTAATTTCGTCGACGGCAACATGAAACCTGAAAAGAATATCTCTTACGAACTCCTACGCGACGATGGCACGGTTACGAACGGCAAAACCCCAGCCAATGGGAGCACCGAATTGCAGAAAGCAGGTAGCTTCGATTTCTACACCATCCGCTACAAAGGTGAACTACCATGAGCGACCAATCAGCACTCAACGAGCGCGGCAATCATCAAGGCGAATTTACGCAGGGCATTGGCGGATGGGCCGAATATACAGTCCACATGACACCAACGTCGGACACTGCCCGTCATGACGTGAAGCTTCCACCGCGCAAAGTAATACCAGTGATTTTTTTACCAGGTGTGATGGGAAGCAATCTTCGGCTAAGTAAAGCCAGACAGAGCGCGTTAAACCGACCAGATAACCGCTCCTGGCGCCCTGATGACATGGTAGGTACAAAAGGGGCTAGCACCGCGTTAAGTGGCACTGGTGTGGCTGGATGGTACAAGAATGCTACCCCGGCACAGCGCCAGCTGATGTTAGATCAGAACGAAACCGAGGTCGAATATTACCGTTATACCGAAAGCAAGGATCGCTTCGATCCAGATGGGGCGGAAACGCTCGCAGCGGACCAACGACATCAGAACGTTCCCGACGATCTTGAAGCTATCCCGCCCCTCATAGGTGCGCGCAGGGTCGCAGGCTGGAGGCCTGGACGCCAATCATCAGGGAAAAGGCGTGAATCGGCGGCACAGGTCGCAAGATGGCGCGGCTGGAGTGAAGTGTTGTTCGCTGGCGCCTACGGTCAGATGCTGAAAACGGTTGAGCGCCACCTTAACAATATGGTCAGAGATGAAGCTGCCAATCCGATGTGGAAGCCATTCTTTGCTAATCCAACTACTTTCGGGGCAATGGAAGCTAGCGTCCCATTGACCGAACACGATCTGAAGAAAATTTCAGCCTGTTGGTATCCGGTTCATGCAATGGGCTACAACTATTTGAAAAGCAATGGGGTATCCGCACGCGAAATTGCGGAGCGCATACGTGGATTAACCAAGGGATATCAAAAACGAGGCTTCAAGTGTGATGAAGTGATCATCGTAACGCACAGCATGGGAGGGCTTCTCGCGCGTGCGCTCATTCATCCAAAATATGGGAATCTAATGAATGATGCATCGGTCAAGGTACTGGGCATGTACCACAATGTCATGCCGACCATGGGGGCTGCTGCGTCTTACAAACGAATGCGATTCGGCTTCTTAGAGGGAGCAGGCATGGTCGCGGAGACCTCGGCAAAGGTTCTAGGCATCAACGGTGAAAATGCTACTGCCATACTTGCAAATGCACCTGCAGCTCTGGAGCTATTTCCCGGGTCTGTTTACGGAAAAGGCTGGCTGAAGATATTAGATGGATCAGGACGCGAGTTATGGAGCTTACCCGATAGCGGAGAAAGCCCTTTGGAAAGCATTTATATGCAGCCGCCGGATAAGTGGTGGCGGCTACTGAATCCAGACTGGGTCAATCCTGCCCGTTTGAATGAAAAGCAGGGAGGCGGCATTAATTCTGTCGTTGATCGTGTCAAAAAAGCTGCCGAATTTATTGAAGACATCAGAGCCACTTTTCACCCAAGTAATTGTTACGGCAGTTTCTGTTCATCGTCAGAACGTCCATCTTATGGTGAGATTGTCTTTAAGATAATGGAGCGTGAAGTGTGGAATTCGCGAAATATTGCATTGCCCCCTCCCCAAAGTTGGACTCTACTAAGCGACGATGGGACAGGAACACTCAAAGTGCAGGCCGGTACACGCATCCTTACACTCGTCTTGCAGCCTCCGATAGCGCCAGGAGATGAGACGGTCCCAGCCACTCGCTCAGCTAAAAAGATAGCCGGGAAACTGTTTGTACATGGTGAGAGTAAGGGCAAGAGCTATGAACACCAGAATAGCTTTGCAGACAATAACGTTCTCTCGTCTTTATTGTACTCAATCGCTCAGATCGCCAAGACCGCAAAATGGGAGTGAATGTGAAAATCATGCGGCACTCGAAGTTCCTCGCTACTGCGACTACCATAATGATTGTGCTGGGATCTTCGTCTGGAGAATCACGAACCTATTCCTACAAGGAGACCGCCGTGCCCGAACGAGTAAAGCTCACTCCACGCCTGCAATCCATTTTTAATAAAACAAAAATCTTGTGTTTCGGCCGCTACGCGATTGAGGTGCCGTACGAAGCACAGTTTGTTGCAGGAAACTTTGCCTTACCATCTGATATCGTTACAGTTACGGGTGGACTGGATGAGGCGAAAATTCGTGTTGCAGAAAGAATAAGGAAGCTGAAGTCAGAAGAGCCAACCTCAGAAATTACCTATAACGGACCAGGCCCGACAGAAAATAGCTGGCAAATACGCTATTTCGAAGACAAATATAAGAAGGAGCGCAACGCACTTTTTTTCGACACATATGTGAGTAAAGATAAGGTAACATTCATTCTTGGAGACTCAGTATCACAAAATGATTCTGAAAGCACCGTAATAAACCGACAACTCATGCGGGCGAAATATTTACAGCTACGAGCAATCGATGAAGTACCGACCGAATCCGGCTTTTGTGTCGATCAAGGATTCATACCCAATAATATTTATGACCTTCAGGAAATAGTTAGTATTGGAATTTATCTGCCAAGCCTCCCAGATGTGGCGTTCTCGGTCGGGTCTAACAAAGATGCTTACGCTGATTATGAAAAATCCAGATTTGAGCAAATGAAGCGAGATGAATTGCCCCTACTTGCCCGCATCACGCATGCACAAAATATTCAAGGTGCTTCTTACCCTCATCGTGATGTTCTACGTGAAGGAAAACGAGACGTACAACATTGGAAAGGCGAAGAATCATTAATTCGCAGGTCTGATGGTACCCACGATTTCGAGTGGGCATTCGTTGGTACGCCGGGAGATGTGGCAAACCCATCAGAATTCCATGCTGCCATGTTCACGAAAGTCGAAAATAGTATGGTAGGGGCGGCAAAAAAGGCTTCAGTCACCGATGACGAAGCTATAGCAATTTGGGACAAGTTTCTCTTTGCACTGAAATTCAGGGTCAAAGTGCCTGGCGCGCCCGAAGACTCCTATTATTTTCCCAAACGGCAAGCGGATACAACGGATCAAGAATAACGACACCACCAAACCATCTCCAGGAGTAAATATGAAACACGAAGGCCGTGGCGTCATTCGCCTGAGTGATAAGACAGATCATGGCGGCAAAGTCACCAGTGCATCATCGAAGACTAAGGTAATGGGCATTGCCGCAGCTATCGAGGGCGACATGACGTTTTGTCCGGCATGCAAAGGAAACTTTCCAATCAAGCCGGATGGCGCAGGCGCGAAGCACGAGAGCAAATCATATGCTTACGAGGGCGACGTCACTGAATGCGGCGCGCACTTGATCAGCACATTGAAGTGATCAGGTTAACCTTGAGAAAAAAAGAATTTTCAAGCCTATAAAAGGGTTTCTATTACCACCCCAAGATAATCGTAGCGCCACACTAAGACTGAGCTAATAATGAAATTGCCTATTGCTCGTAAGCTGCTCTACTACCTACTGACGGGACTCTTCATACTTTTCTCTTTCAAGGCATATACCATGATGAACAACCAATATAAAACTAACCAAGACCTCCCCCGCAATGAAGAATTATCCCTTTTTAATCCCCATCGTCCAAGTTTCACTTGTGTAATTGAAGCAGATAAAGTCCCGCCTATTGATGCACAAGCCGAAAAATGGTTCCTCGAAGCGCAGACACTAGACGATCCAGACGCATGGGAAGAAGACCGCGACTACAAGAAGATAGTCCAATTGACACGTAATGCTGCGGACAGGCACCATTGGAAAGCCATGCTCAACTTGGCTACGCTTTACCTAGAGAATCGTGATCCGCCGCATGGAGAAATGGACGCGATTGCTCTGGTAGAGAAAGCGATGCGTCTTGGTATTCCAGCTGCATATGACCTGATGGGCACCTACTACATGACTGGCGTCGGTGTTCCTGGCGACGCCACCAGAGCTTACGCATTCTGGCAAAGAGCAGCAGAGATGGGAAGTCCGCACGCGATGGCTTACCTCGGCGATAAACTGGCCGCGACATGGGACAGCCCCCGCGATGGATTTTGGGCGAACCTACCCGTCGCAACTAAAATGCTGGAATGTGCATTCGCTCAGGGTTATGGCCCGGCAGCCTATACGTTGGCTTTTCTTCAATCCTGGCCGTTAAAAACTGATGGAACAATTGCCGAATCTAGAACTGCGGCAACAAGATCACATGCATTACGCACTCTACACGAAGGTGTTAAATTCGGTTGCTCCAACTGCGCGCGAGACATATCAGGAGAGTTCCGCAAGCCACAGGACTTGTCCGACATGCTCGTTCCACATCTCGATCAAGCCCGATCCGAGCGCTATGCTGCACTTTACAACGCTCTCGAGCTTAATCCACTGCTGCGCTTCCCCAACCTTGACAAGGTGCTTCCATTACCGCCCGCACCACTCTTGCCGTGGAATGGCGATAAACAAACGCTTATTGATGCCGCGAAAGGCGTGACAAGTCGACCATCGGAAATAAAATCAAGCGCTGCCTCTCAACGGCAAGGCCGGTACTACCTTGATGCCACATATGATTTGATCCAGAGCGAAAACAAGGCAAGGGGAACCGAAGCGCCATTCGCAGGATACTGGCAAGCCACCGCGCCATCCGAGTCGGCGCAGGTGCAGACCTGGCTCAAAGACATTCCGCCAGGCCTGTACCAGCCGGGAGAAGCGTTCGACCTGCCGCGATATCCGAAAGGAATGGGGAGCGGAGCCATCCCGGAGCTAACGTGGCAGCGTTTCCTCACAGTCCGCCACGACAATGGCGTAGTCAACCCAGTCGCCGCTACCGGCATGACGCGCGAAGTCATAAGCACACAACCGCAACGGTCCTGCAATGCGCTCAAGACGTGTCCGGTCACTGGCACCTGGCAACCTTGGCTTTCAACAGAACACCCACTGCATCAAGTCGTCAACCAACCGTGGCGCCAGGCCTGGGTGGTCGCCGAGCAACCGTTTCCGCAGCTTCTAAATAGCGGCTATCTTCCCTTCGATCCAGATGAGCTGACATGGCATCTGATGGACAGCGCTGCACCGAACCTGGGTTGACCGGGAAAAGCTCCCACCTCTCAACGAGACATCGAGCTGCCAATGAGATTACCTCTGCTTCGCAAAATCGCATACGGCCTGCTGACGGTGGTTTTCCTGGTTTGCTCTTTCAACGCGTTAAGCATCGTACGAGACCAATACAAGGCAACCCAAGCCCTGCCCCGCAACGAAAAACTGCCCCTCTTTAATCCGCACCGCTCTAGCTTCACTTGCCAGATTGAAGCAACCAAGGTGCCGCCCGTCGATGCACGAGCTGATAGCTCGTTCCTCGAAGCGCAAGCTCTCGACGACCCTAGCGTTTGGGAAGAAGACCGCGACTATGGGAGGATCGTACAGTTGACACGCCAAGCAGCCGACAGACACCACTGGAAAGCCATGCTTAACCTTGCCACCCTATACCTAGAGAACCGCGATCCGCCCCGTGGGCAAGTCGAGGCGCTAGTGCTCGTGGAGGAAGCGATGAGGCTCGGTGTTCCCGCTGCTTATGATCGCATGGGAACTTACTACATGCATGGCGTTGGCATGCCGGGAGACGCGACGAAAGCGTTCGCATTCTGGCAACGAGCAGCCGAGATGGGAAATCCGCACGCAATGGGCTACCTAGGCGACAAGTTGGCGGCAACATGGGACAGTCCGCGAGACGGATTTTGGGCTAACATACCTGTCGCGACAAAAATGCTTGAGTGCTCTTTGGCCCAAGGATATGGCCCTGCGGCATATAGTTTATATTACCTCCAGGCATGGCCACGTACCAGCGACGGAACTCGTTCCGGTCCCCAAAAAACTGAAACCAAAGCACTGGCACTTAGAACGTTACATCAGGGTGTAAAACACGGCTGTTCCGATTGCGCAAGAACGTTAACTATAGAATTCGGAGACCCGGACGACTTGGCAGACATGCTTGCCCCACATCTCGATAATGCACGTTCAAAGCGCTATCTAGTACTCCATAACGCCCTCAATCTTAATCCACTACTGCGTTTCCCCAACCTCGACAAGGTGCTTCCCTTACCACCTGAACCACTTCCCCCGTGGGATGGCGATAAACAGACGCTCATCGATGCCGCAAAAGGCGTGACAAGTCGACCATCGGAAATAAAATCAAGCGCTGCCTCTCAACGGCAAGGCCGGTACTACCTTGATGCCACATATGATTTGATCCTGAGCGAAGACAAGGCAAGGGGAACCGAAGCGCCATTCGCAGGATACTGGCAAGCCACCGCGCCATCCGAGTCGGCGCAGGTGCAGACTTGGCTCAAAGACATTCCGCCAGGCCTGTATCAGCCGGGAGAGGCGTTCGACCTGCCGCGATATCCGCAAGGAATGGGGAGCAGAGCCATCCCGGAGCTAACGTGGCAGCGTTTCCTCACAGTCCGCCACGACAATGGCGTAGTCAACCCAGTCGCCGCTACCGGCATGACGCGCGAAGTCATACGCACACAACCGCAACGGTCTTGCAATGCGCTCAAGACGTGTCCGGTCACTGGCACCTGGCAACCTTGGCTTTCAACAGAACACCCACTGCATCAAGTCGTCAACCAACCGTGGCGCCAGGCCTGGGTGGTCGCCGAGCAACCATTTCCGCAGTTTGTAGATGGCAGCTACCTTCCCTTCGATCCGGATGAGCTGACATGGCATCTGATGGACAGCGCTGCACCGAACCTGGGTTGACCGGGAAAAGCTCCCACCTCGCAACGAGACATCGAGCTGCCAATGAGATTACCTCTGCTTCGCAAGATCGCATACGGCCTGCTGACGGTGGTTTTCCTGGTTTGCTCTTTCAACGCATTAAGCATTGTACGAGACCAATACAAAGCAACCCAAGCCCTGCCCCGCAACGAAAAACTGCTCCTCTTCAATCCGCACCGCTCTAGTTTCACTTGCCAGATCGAGACAACCAAGGTGCCGCCCATCGATGCACAAGCCGAATTATGGTTCCAGGAAGCCAAGTCGCTGGACGATCCAGATGCATGGGAAGAAGACCGGGACTATAAGAAAATCGTCCATTTGACACGCCAGGCAGCAGAACGGCACCATTGGAAAGCGATACTCAACTTAGCCAGCCTTTATCTGGAAAATAGAGATCCACCTTATGGCGAATCTGAGGCACTGCTCCTGGTCGAGCAAGCAATGCGGCTCGGCGTTCCCGCTGCCTATGACCGCATGGGGACCTTTTACATGAATGGCACCGGGGTTTCTAGAGATGTGACCAAAGCCCATGCCTTCTGGCAAAAGGCAGCTGAATTAGGGAATCCGCAAGCAATGGCCTATCTCGGAGACATGATATCTGCCACATGGGATAGCCCAAACGATGGTTTCTGGGCCAATATTCCTATTGCAACCAAAATGCTGGATTGCGCGCTGCTTCAAGGTTATGGCCCGGCTGCTCTTACTCTTGCCCGGCTTCGAGGATCGCCTCGTGCAACAGACGGTAAAATTTCGGGAGAGCAAACATCCGAAGACAAAGCATTAGCCCTGCTGATTTTGCAAAAGGGTGTGAAATTTGGCTGCAATGATTGCGCGAGAAGGCTGTCAGTTCAATTCGGGAATCCACATGACTTAGCCGATATGCTAGTTCCGCATCTCGATCAAGCCCGATCCGAGCGCTATGCCGTACTTCACGACGCCCTTGATCTCAATCCACTGCTGCGCTTTCCTAACCTTGACAAGGTGCTTCCATTACCGCCCGCACCGCTCTTGCCGTGGAATGGCGACAAACAGACTCTAATCGATGCCGCGAAAGGCGTGACAAATCGACCCTCCGAGCTAAAATCAAGCGCTGCCTCTCAACGGCAAGGCCGGTACTACCTTGATGTCGCATATGACTTGATCACGAGCGAAGACAAGGCAAGGGGAACCGAAGCGTCATTCGCAGAAAACCAGCCCGGAGAAGCGTTCGACCTGCAGCGATATCCGCAACGAATGGGAAGCAGAGCCGTCTCCTCGTTCTGGCGAGGAAGTGACCGCCATGTTGCAAGACTTTGCCCAACCACGGCGGCACTGTGCAAGAACCCGATTCCAGATTCTCACTTTGCACACCATAAGGAGCAGTCATGAAGCACATGGGCCGCGGCGTCATTCGCCTCAACGATATGACCGATCATGGCGGAAAGGTCAGCGCCGTGTCTTCTGGAACCATTGTCATGGGAGTCGAGGCGGCGCTGTCCGCCGACATGACTTTTTGCCCAAAATGCAAAGGTAATTTCGCGATCAAACCTGACGGCAGCGGCGCGCGGCACAAAGGCAAACCATATGCATACGATGGTGACTCAACAGCGTGCGGTGCTCATTTGATAGCGTCCATAAAATAGGCACGTTGGCGGTCAACAAAAGCTGAAGACGTTTATTTGCCAGCACTGAAAGTGCATCGACGCGCGCAAGGACTGGATATCAGGCTGTCGATCCTGCGCTGCCCTGAACAACATTCAACTTAAGACAGCAACATCGACAAATACGCCAACAAGAAGCTGGGGCAGAAATCTACTCGCCTTGATATTGGGCGGCCTTGATAATCTTCATCTGCCGCAGCCTGGCCAACATCTTCCCCACCCCATCATCAACCGAAGCCGCAGCACTATCAACAACCACCTCAGCCGCCTCCGGCGCCTCATACGGCGATGAAATCCCCGTAAACGCCGCCAGCTGCCCTGCCCGCGCCCGCCGGTACAACCCTTTCGGATCGCGCGCCTCGCACACCGCCAGCGGGCAGCGGCAATACACCTCGATGAACTGCGGCGCCGGCACCAACGCGCGCGCAAGGTCCCGGTCGGCGCGCATGGGCGAAATGGCCGAGACGACCACGATCTGGCCGGCCTGGCAAAACAGGTGCGCCACTTCGCCGATGCGGCGAATGTTTTCGGAACGTTCAGGGAGAGAAAACCGAGATCGGCGCACAGGCCATTGCGGACCTTGTCGCCATCGAGCGCGAATACCTGGCAGCCCAGGTCGAACAGCGTGCGTTGCAGTGCGTCGGCCAGCGTAGTCTTGCCGGCGCCGGACAGGCCGGTGATCCAGACCACGGCGCCGCCGTGGCCGGCCCGCTGGCGCCGTTCCTCGTCGCGAATGGACAGGGACGGCGCCAGGGGTGTCATCGCGGTTTAGACGACGATGGTTTGCGCTTCGCCGTCGGCGCGGGCGCGGATTTCGCCGATGCGGTAGACGGTCTCGCCGGCCGCTTCGAGCTGGGCGAAGGCGGCGTCGGCGTTCTCTTTCGAGACGATGACGGTCATGCCGATGCCGCAGTTGAACACGCGGTGCATTTCGGCGTCAGCCACGCCGCCGTGCTGCTGCAGCCACTGGAACAGCGGCGGCATCGTCCACGATGAACCATCCAGCACGGCCGTCAGGTGATCCTGCAGCACGCGCGGGATGTTCTCGACCAGGCCGCCACCGGTGATGTGGACCAGGCCCTTGACTTCCATCGACGCCATCAGCGCCAGCAGCGGCTTGACGTACAGGCGGGTTGGCGCCATCAGCACGTCGGCCAGCTTGCGGCCGTGGAAGTCGCCGTCGAGGTCAGGCTTGGCCACTTCGATGATCTTGCGCACCAGCGAGTAACCGTTGGAGTGGATGCCCGACGAGGCCAGGCCCAGCACCACGTCGCCCGGCACGATCTTGCTGCCGTCGATGATCTGCGATTTTTCGACGGCGCCGACGGCGAAGCCGGCCAGGTCGTATTCGCCATCCGGATACATGCCCGGCATTTCGGCGGTTTCGCCGCCCAGCAGCGCGCAGCCCGACTGTTCGCAGCCCAGGGCGATGCCCTTGACCACGGCGGTGGCGGTGGCCACGTCCAGCTTGCCGCAGGCGAAGTAGTCGAGGAAGAACAGCGGCTCGGCGCCCTGGACCAGGATGTCGTTGACGCTCATGGCCACCAGATCGATGCCGACCGTGTCGTGGCGATTCAGCTCGAACGCCAGGCGCAGCTTGGTGCCCACGCCGTCGGTGCCCGAGACCAGGACCGGCTCCTTGAACTTCTTGCTGATTTCGAACAGACCGCCGAAGCCGCCGATGCCGCCCAGTACGCCCTCACGCATGGTGCGCTTGGCAAGTGGCTTGATCGCTTCGACCAGCGCGTCGCCGGCATCGATATCAACACCCGCATCGCGGTAGGAGAGAGAAACATTAGATGGTTGGTTCATGGTATTTGGCAGCGGAGGCGGTAAAATAGGAGGCGACCGGCGAAACTGGTCAATCCACTATTTTAGCAAAACGGCTTCCCCTGTATTCCTTTTATGGGCCGATCACTGCCGTTTAACGTACATAACAACGAAAACTTATCCTTACTGGCATGCCCATTCCTCCATCTTCCGGCATGAATCGGCCCTCGCGATGAAACAGCTGGTGCTCGATTTAGGCGCCGAACCGGCCCAGAGCCTCGACACCTTCCAGGTCGGGGCCAATGCCGAGCTGACGCACCTGATGCACCTGTTCGCCGAGCGCAGCTCGCGCGAGCATTTCGCCTATCTGTGGGGCGACACCGGCGCCGGCAAGACCCACCTGCTGCAGGGCCTGGCCGCCAGCCCGGGCGCGCGTTACATCCCGTTCGATGCGCCGGCCAGCCAGTTCGTGCATGCCGCCGGCACCACGCTGTACCTGCTCGACGACTGCCATCGCCTCAGTGCCCGGCGCCAGATCGACGCGTTTGCCCTGTTCAACCAGATCCGCGAGCACGGCGCCTATATGGTCTGCACCGGGCCCGTGCCGCCAGCGGTGCTGCAGGTGCGCGAAGACCTGCGCACGCGCATGGGCTGGGGCCTGGTGTACCAGATCCATGGCCTGTCCGACGACCAGAAGATCGAAGCGCTGACGCACGCCGCCGAGGCGCGCGGTTTGACGCTGTCGGCCAGCGTGTTACCCTATTTGTTGTCTCATTTCAAACGCGACATGCGTTCCCTGTCGACGATGCTCGATGCGCTTGACCAGTATTCGCTTGAAACCCAGCGGCCGGTCACGCTGCCGCTGCTGCGCGACCTGCTGTTGCAAGAAAACCTGCCGCTCGAATCCAAAGAATGAAAAACCTCGCCCTGTTTGACCTCGACCACACGCTGCTGCCGATCGACTCCGATCATGAATGGGGCGAATTTCTGGCGCGGGTCGGCGCGGTCGATGGCGACGCCTACCGCGCCCGCAACGACGCCTTCTTCGCCCAGTACAATGCCGGCGTGCTGGATCCGGTCGAGTACCTCGAATTCGCGCTCGGCACCCTGGCGGCGTTCCCGCGCGCGGAACTCGACGCGCTGTATGCGCGCTATATGCGCGAAGTGATCGAGCCGGCCATCACGCCGCAGGCCATCCAGCTCGTGCGCGATCATCAGGCAGCCGGCGACCTGGTGGCGATCATCACCGCCACCAACCACTTCATCACGGCGCCGATCGCGGCAGCCTTCGGCGTCGAGCACCACATCGCCGCGATGCCCGAATTCGACGCTGCCGGCATGCTCACCGGACGCCTGGCCGGCACGCCGACATCAGGCCCCGGCAAGGTCGTTCACATGCACGCCTGGCTCGAACGCCTGGGGCAGCCGTTCGACAGCTTCGGGCGCAGCTACTTCTACAGCGATTCGCACAACGACATCCCGCTGCTGTCGATCGTGTCTCACCCGGTCGCCACTAATCCCGGCAAGGCGCTCGCAAGCCACGCGCGCGAACAGGGCTGGCCAACCATCCAACTATTCAATGATTAAAACCTTCATCCGTAAAATCCTGGGTGTGAAAGACCAGCGCGACCCGACCGAGCCAGTCATCCTCGGCCCCGACGAACACGGGATCGATCCGCGCAGCGTGTCGTCAAACGCGATCCGCGTGACGCAGGCGCTACAGGAAGCCGGCTACCAGGCCTTCGTCGTCGGCGGCGCCGTGCGCGACATGCTGCTGGGCGTCAAACCCAAGGACTTCGACATCGCCACCGACGCCACGCCCGAACAGGTGAAAAAACTGTTCCGGCGCGCCTTCATCATCGGCCGGCGCTTCCAGATCGTGCACGTGATGTTCGGCCAGGACCTGCTCGAGGTGACCACCTTCCGCGGCAACGGCAGCGACAACGCGCCCAAGGACGAACATGGCCGCGTCCTGCGCGACAACAGCTTCGGCCCGCAGCACGAAGACGCCGCGCGCCGCGACTTCACCATCAACGCCCTGTACTACGACCCGGCCAGCCAGCAGGTGCTCGATTACCACGGCGGCATGGAAGACATCCGCAACAAGCTGCTGCGCATCATCGGCGTGCCCGAAGAACGCTACCGCGAAGACCCGGTGCGCATGCTGCGCGTCGTGCGCTTCGCGGCCAAGCTGGGCTTCTCGATCGAGCAGGCCACGCTGGCGCCGATTCCCGTCATGGCGCCGCTGATCGACAACGTGCCGGCTGCGCGCGTGTTCGACGAGATGCTCAAGCTGCTCATGTCCGGCCACGCGCTGGCATGCCTGCAGCAACTGCGCTCGGCCGGCCTGCACCACGGCCTGCTGCCGCTGCTGGACGTCGTGCTCGAGCAGCCGATCGGCATGAAGTTCGTCACGCTGGCGCTCGAGTCCACCGACAACCGCATCAAGGCCGGCAAGGGTGTCTCGCCCGGCTTCCTGTTTGCGTCGCTGCTGTGGCACCAGGTACTCGAAAAATGGACGGCCTATGTCGCCGGCGGCGAGTCGCCGATCCCTGCCCTGCACCTGGCCGCCGACGACGTGCTTGAAACGCAGACCGAGAACCTGGCCCTGCAGCGCCGCATCGCCACCGACATGCGCGACATCTGGGCCATGCAGCCGCGCTTCGAGCGCCGCGCCGGCCGCGCGCCGTACAAGCTGCTCGAACACCCGCGCTTCCGCGCCGGCTACGACTTCCTGCTGCTGCGCTGCGAATCGGGTGAACTCGACATGGAGATCGGCGACTGGTGGACCGATTTCTATGCCGCAGAAGGTGGCGACCGTGAGCGCCTGGTCGAAGTGGCTGTCTCGCGCGAGCGCGAAGGCGGCCCGGCCAAGAAGCGCCGTCCACGACGCGCGCCGCGCAAGAACGGCGCTGAAGGCGATGCGGGCGACACCATGCGCGCGCCGGACCCTGACGATGGCTTGACAGCCGAAGACCGGGCCCGCGACGCCGCCTATGCGGCGCACGAAGAAGCCAAGTACCGGGCCATGCGCGGAAAATGATCGCCTATATCGGCATCGGTGCAAACCTGGGCGATGCGCGTGGCAACGTGCTCGATGCGCTCGCGCGCCTGGCGCGCATGGACGGCGGCATGCTGGTGCACACGTCCAGCATGTACCGCACCGCCCCGATCGATTCAAACGGCGACGATTACATCAATGCCGTGGCCTGCCTGGATACGTCGCTTGGCGCGCACGACCTGCTGGCGGCCCTGCAGGCCATCGAACAGGCCCATGGCCGCGAGCGCCCGTACCACAACGCCCCGCGCACGCTCGACCTCGACCTGCTGCTGTACGGTGATGAGACGATCGACACCGACACCTTGACTGTGCCGCATCCGCGCATGCACGAACGCGCGTTCGTGATCGCGCCGCTGCTGGAAATCGCGCCGGACATCGTCATTCCCGGCCATGGCGCCGCGCGCGACTTCGCGCAACTGGTGGCCGGCCAGACGATCGCCAAACTCGACTGATACCCGTGCGCCAGACGCGGCATGCCGGTCATGGCCTTGAGGCCACGGCGCCCACTTTAACGAAGTACCAGGAGCTTTTGTGACGCTGCTGCATACACTGACCCATCCCGGCGTGTCGCTAGAAGGCACCATCTTCGAACGGCAGGCCGTGCGCGCCATCATCCTGCGCGGCCGCGATATTTTGCTGCTCTATACCCGCCGTTACGATGACTATAGCTTCCCGGGCGGCGGACTGGATGCGGGCGAAGACCCGATCGACGGCCTGCGCCGCGAACTGCTGGAAGAAACGGGCGCCGCCAACGTTACTGTCGAGGGTTATGTCGGCTATCTCGACGAGCATCGCCCGCCGCTGAAAAGTGGCTACGACGTGCTGTTCATGCGCTCGCACTTCTATCGCTGCCACGTTGACGGAGAGTTAGGCGCGACCTCGCCCGAAGCATACGAGGTGGCCAACGGCATGGTGCCGCGCTGGATCGATATCGATGCCGCCATCGAACACAACGAGCGGATACTGGGTAGCAAGCCAGCGCACATGGGGCTGTCGATTGCGCGTGAAACGTGGATGCTCAGGTACGCGCTGGACATGCTGGCGGCAGGCGCTGCTGTGGGCGAACGATAAAGTTCGACACTAGCCCTGCTATGAGGCGAAAGATGTCGACATGCTGGGCATGCAGATAAAGTTTGACATGGCTTGCTGGTTCCTTCGCCCTATTCGGCCGGTTGAATCCAAGGCCGAACCCGGCCCTTCAGGCCAACATAGCAGGTTGCTATGTTGAAAATCGAGCGGTGGCCGCGACTGGCCGGTACCAACCCGAAGCGGACCTACCTCGGTTGATTTAGAGCCGGGAATCGTCGAGATACCCGCAAAACAGCACGAAGATCGGTAATAAGACGACGCTGATGCGCAAAATGGGAAGAGATCTATTGATGCTTACTTTCTGTGAACTGGACGTCAGAACGGCAATGGCAATACTCCCAAGCAGAAGCCCGAGCATCACGCCTTGGGCTAAGAAGTAGCCGGAAAGCGCGCTTGAATACAAGGATGATGCGTCTGGTGAATCAGAGAATCCTTCAGAACCAATTGCTTTCCACCCGTGCCATAGCCACGAACGCCAGAAGTAGAAGATAGAACCCAACAACTCCACAAGGAGGTAGAACACTAACGTGCGTTGCATAGCCTTCCTGTTTTGATGTGCGCGACGCGGTGGTCATTACGCCCGCTTATGGCCGGTTGAAGACCTTCGGTAGCGTTCGCTTCCGACCCCATACGATAAAATGGACTCCTGCTCCCCCTGAGGGCACGTTAGCTCTTAACAGGCACTTGCAGGAATGAGTTCAACGTTTGCTCGATGTTCTCATGTGCGAAAAAGAGATCGTCAAGCTCCTCCATCGACGTGATGAAGCTACTCGGTCGTGAGTCGATGAAGTCTTGTCTTTTCTGAGGGAACTTATGCGGATCATCGAACGGAAATAATGAGACCAGTTTTGAGAAGCGTAGTGCGATCTCAGTGAAGCCAACGCTACTGAACGCCTGAACGAATACGTCATACGATGGATCACCAGGGAAGTTGCTCTCAAAGAAATATTGGAGCCCGCCATTCTCGATGATTCCCCACGCTGAATACACCATAACGACCTTACGGCATGATTGGTCTAAATTTCCACCTTCCTGAACCTTGTCGAGTGCTTCAAAACATGTAGCAATGCTTGAGGACATAGTCGGAATTTTCTCCTGTGCAGATGAACATTAAATTATGCTGCCAATGTCTGCTTCTGGCCTTGGATCCAGCCGGTTGAGGCAGCATAGCGGGTTGCCAGTTTAAAAATTCAGCGGTAGCCGTGACAGGCCGGAACCGACCCGAATCAGCCGTTCCCGCTCCGCTTACACGGGCGGTCGTTCTTTATAAACAGGCCAAACGCTTATCTCGTTAGTCACGGCAAACCAATTTCAATGGCACTCCGTCTTTGTAAGCAAAATATTCCGTGCAGTGGCGCCCGTGGTCTACGATTATTCGTTTCCCGAATGAGGATGCATAGTCCGCTTCACTGAAGCTCACCATGCCGTCCTGATTGAAGTCCATCGAATCGTATGCAATGCACGCAGGGAATGTCAGATGCCCATAACGGCTTCGAAGAGATGCCGAATCCACTGCCCAAACACAAGTCGTTTGGACTCACCTCGCCTTAGCCGATGCGTCAATAGCCAAGTTGCGTACAAGACGACCATAACTACGCACGCTGCGGCGAGAATGGTCGTAATGATTTCTGTGGCAAGCAGCATGAGGACACTTTCTGATTAGATGCTCATTTGATCGATCGCCATTAGCCATCTCACCGCGGGCATCCGCTTCTGGCAATCTCGGCCTTCAGGCCAGCATAGGAGGCTATCAACGCCGCAAAATCGCAGACTGTCACAAGGACCGGTTCCGACCATTGCAGACATTGGCGGCTAGGAGAAAAGCGGCCGTGGATTGAACTCGTTGATTACTTCTGTTGCGCTAAAGAATCGAGTCATCTCATCAAGAGGATATTGTGATACACGAGCTGTTTGAAGATGTTTGCATTTCTCAAGTGAGACGAGAGATTTGTCCGGAGGACATACGCCTAAAAGTTCCAAATAGGTCAGCTGAGAAAGATGGGACAACGGATCGAGCGACTGGATGGTTGTTGTTTTTCTCGAAGCGTCCCAGCTTGGGAGTGTCGACAGGGAGAGTGTCGTCAGCCGTTGCAGCCTGCTTAGTGGCGAGATATCGCAGATCTTCGGCATATGCAGTATTTGTAGAAAGCGCAGTTCACTGAGCTTGCCGAGAAACTCGAAAGACTCATCAGGAAAAGTAGCAATTACCAGCTCCTCCAAGTTACACAGAGCGCTCAGGGGTGCGAGGCTCTTGTACTTGCAATGCCATACCCTTGCGCTACGTACTAATTCGGGATCTGCAACTGATGGGAATTTGCGAGCAGGGTCGCGTATTAAATCGAGGTGTACATCTGGCATATCGTTTTCCCCCATTACTGCGCTAGTGCAATATCTGGCATCTGCTCTTGGTCAAAAGCGGAAGTTCGCCAGAGCATATCCGCCCTGAGCTCTTGTGTCGAACTTTATTGTTTTTATCCGACGTTATTGTTCGTCCATAGCCGCGCCAGGCTGAAATCGATGCCGTTCAAATTTTCCCGATCTGCCGGTCAATCGCCTTGAGCGCACGCTCGTTACGCTCGCTATAACGGTCGGTCAGATAATCGCTGCGGCCCCTGGTCAGCAGCGTGAACTTGACCAGCTCCTCCATCACGTCGACCACGCGGTCGTAATACGCCGAAGGCCGCATCCGGCCGTCGTCATCGAATTCCTTGTACGCCATCGGTACCGACGACTGGTTCGGAATCGTGATCATGCGCATCCAGCGCCCCAGCAGGCGCAGCGTGTTGACCACGTTGAACGATTGCGACCCGCCGCAGACCTGCATCACAGCCAGCGTCCGGCCCTGGCTCGGGCGCACGGCGCCCTGCTCCAGCGGGATCCAGTCGATCTGGTTCTTCATCACGCCGGTCACCGTGCCATGGCGCTCGGGGCTGCACCAGACCTGGCCTTCCGACCACAGGCACAACGCGCGCAGTTCGACGACTTTCGGGTGCGTCTCCGGCACGCTGCCCACCATCGGCAAGGTCATCGGATCGAAGATTTTCACCTCGGCGCCGAAGTGTTCGAGGATGCGCGCTGCCTCGAAAGTGAGGAAACGGCTGAACGAGCGCTCGCGCAGGGAACCGTACAGCAGCAGGATGCGCGGCGGATGATTCACCTCCCCTACCGGCTCGAGCTTCTCGATGGTCGGCATGTCCAGCAGCTCTGGCCGGATGTTGGGCAGGTTCGGGATGGTGTCATTCATGGCGATAGCTTTCTTAGCTCAGGCGCAGCGCAAGCGCGCACAGGGTGATGAACAGGATCGGCAGCGTCAGCACGATACCCACCCGGAAGTAGTAGCCCCACGAGATCCGGATATCCTTCGCCGCCAGCACATGCAGCCACAGCAGGGTGGCCAGGCTGCCGATCGGGGTGATTTTCGGGCCGAGGTCGGCGCCGATGACGTTCGCATACACCATC
Organism: Massilia aurea; assembly: GCF_024753205.1. GTDB lineage: Bacteria > Pseudomonadota > Gammaproteobacteria > Burkholderiales > Burkholderiaceae_D > Telluria > Telluria aurea. Next base: position 987,999 of record NZ_JANUGZ010000002.1, read on the forward strand.
GTCTCGCGCACCACGCCGGTGGTGGTCGTGGCGTCGATGGCCAGGAGGCCCACCAGCACCGACGGCAGATTGTTCATGATCGAGGACAGGATCGCCGTGATGAAGCCAGTGCCAAGCGCGGCGCCCCAGACACCGTATTGCGCGCACCAGTTCAACAGCTCGGTCAGATAGACCGTCAGCCCTGCATTCCTCAGGCCGTACACGACCAGATACATGCCGAGCGAAAAGATCACGATCTGCCACGGCGCATCGCGCAGCACGGCGCGGGTCGAGATGCGGCTCCCGCGCGCGGCCACCGCCAGCAGGAGTGCTGCGCCGGCCGCCGCCACGGCGCTGATCGGTACGCCCATGTCGTCAAGCCAGAAGAACCCGACCAGCAGGATCCCCAGTACCCACCAGCCGGTGATGAAGGTTGCCCGGTCATGGATGGCGTCGCCCGGATGCTTCAATTGCGCCATGTCGTAGTTCGCCGGGATGTCCTTGCGGAAGAACCAGATGAGCGCGCCAAGTGTTGCCGCCACCGCGACCAGATTGACCGGCACCATCACCGACGCGTAGCGGGCGAAGCTGATGCCGAAATAGTCGGCCGAGACGATGTTGACGAGGTTCGACACAACCAGCGGCAGGCTGGCCGTATCGGCGATGAAGCCGGCTGCCATGACGAAGGCCAGCGTGGCCTTGGGCGTGAAGCGCAGCGCCAGCAGCATCGCGATCACGATCGGCGTCAGGATCAGCGCTGCGCCATCGTTGGCAAACAGGGCCGATACGGCGGCGCCGAGCAGCACGAGCAGAACGAACAGCCGCAGGCCATTGCCCTTGCCCCAGCGCGCAACGTGCAGGGCCGCCCATTCGAAGAAGCCCGCCTTGTCCAGCAGCAGGCTGATGATGATGATGGCGACGAACGCCCCCGTCGCATTCCAGACAATGCCCCACACCACCGGGATGTCGGCGACGTGGATAACACCGGTCAGCAGCGCGACCGCAGCACCGGCAGTGGCGCTCCAGCCGATGCCCAGTCCCCGGGGCTGCCAGATGACCAAAATAAGTGTTGCAAGAAAAATCAGTGATGCGATCAGCACAAAGGGTCCTAGTGAACAGGTCAATCAAATACAGCGTCGGCGGTGCCGGATGCCGTTCAGGGCAACAGGGTGCCGATGCGGTCGAGCTCGGCTTTGAACCGGTTGCGGTCGGCTTGCAGTTCCTCCAGCGGCAGGGCCAGGAAGGCCTGCGTGCGGGCCAGGATGATGGCATAAGTGCGCTCGAACGCCGCTTCGATTTGTTCGTCGGTACCGACGACGTGACTTGGGTCGTCCAGGCCCCAGTGCGTGCGCAGCACCGGCCCCAGGTAAGCAGGACAGGTCTCGCCCGCAGCGCTGCCGCAGACGGTCACGACAATATCCGGCGTGACCGGCAAGTCGTCCCACGACTTGCTGTAGTAGCCCTCGGTCGAGATGCCCTTGCGGTGCAGGAGCGCGACAGCGCGCGGATGCAGCGTGCCCGTCGGCTGGCTGCCGGCGCTGATTGCCTGCCACCCCTCGGGCGCCAGATGGTTGAACGTGCCCTCGCTGAGGACGGAGCGGCAGGAGTTGCCGGTACAGAGAAAGAGAATGTTCATGGGATGGCTGTTTTAGTTAAAGGGTCAATTTGGCGTGGTACAGGTCGTGTGCAACGTCAGTGCGGCTTGCATGGCTCTCCCGCGGCCACGTCGCACGGCACGCCACCGCAGCAGTTCTCGGTCAGAAAGCCGACCAGGCCATTCATCGTGGCGATGTTGGCCGAATAGATCACGAAGCGCCCGTCCTGCCGGGACGACAGCAAATCTGCGTGCGACAGCTCTTTCAGATGAAACGACAGCGCTGAAGGCTGCACATCGAGGTGCTCGGCAATCCGGCTGGCAGCCAGCCCGGCCGGACCCACCTGGACCAGCAGCCGGAAAATCGCAAGGCGGCTCCCCTGCGACAAGGCTGACAGGGCGGCAAGTGTGGCTTTGGTATCCATGGCGTTCCCGATTGATGTATTACAAGAGATGAGAATGATAGTCGAACCGTACAACGATTCAAAGAATATTGAAGTATTTTGACGGCTTGATGACATGTGGCCGACCATGCTCCTGGGCAGGCCGTGTCAGGAAAGGCAGGCTGCAGTAGAATGCGCGCTTGCAAGAACCGAGCGCCACAGGCTTCATTTTTCGTTCGAGATCCTGCAGCTTCGCAGGGGCCGCATTACACTACGCGGCCAGGACGCATTGTTTTAAAGGATTTCTTCATGAGTGGTTATTTGCAGGGTAACGAGATGACGGCTGGCGCAGGTGCACCCACACCTGCCGCTGTGCCCGCGCCTGCGGCCCCCGTACCGGCAACCCCGAAAGCCGTCACCGTGCCATCGCTGCTGGCCATGCGCGCAGCCGGCAACAAGATCGCGATGCTGACCTGCTACGACGCCAGCTTTGCGTCGCTGATGGACCGCTGCGGCGTCGAGATCCTGTTGATCGGCGATTCGCTGGGTATGGTCTGCGCCGGTCACGATTCGACGCTGCCGGTGACGGTGGCCGACATGGTCTATCACACCGCCTCGGTCGCGCGCGGCAACAAGCACGCACTGGTGCTGGCCGACATGCCGTTCGGCGCCTACGGCAACCCGCAGCAGGCCTACGACAGCGCCGTGCAGCTGATGCGCGCCGGCGCGCAGATGATCAAGATCGAGGGCGGCGCCTGGCTGGCCGACACCGTGCGCCTGCTGGTCGAACGGGGCATTCCGGTGTGCGCGCACATTGGCCTGACGCCGCAATTCGTGCACCAGCTGGGTGGTTTCCGCGTGCAGGGCAAGACCGACGCGGGCGCCGACAGCCTGAAGAACGATGCGCTGGCGCTGCAAGCGGCCGGCGCGGCGCTGATCCTGATCGAAGCGGTGCCCGCAGCGCTGGGCAAGGAAGTTACCGAGCTGCTGTCGGTGCCGACGATCGGCATCGGCGCCGGTCCCGATTGCTCGGGCCAGGTGTTGGTGATGCACGATCTGCTGGGCGTGTTCCCAGGCCGCAAGGCGCGCTTCGTGAAGAACTTCATGGATGGCCAGACCAGCATCGATGCCGCCGTCACGAGCTACGTCGCAGCCGTGAAGGATGGCAGCTTCCCGGCTGCCGAGCACTGCTTCTGATCGTGATGACGCCCTAGCGCCGGATCACACGGGCGCTCAGGGCGATCACGAGGCCCGACAACGACAGCACGCCCAGCGCCACCATGATGCTCGAGTGCATGGCGACCCAACCGAGCACCGGCGGCGCCAGCAGCAAGCCACCATAGCCCAGCGTGGCCACCGCTGCCACGCCATTCCCGGCGCTCATGCCGGGGATGCGCGCGGCGGCCCCGAACAGCAGCGGCACCACGTTCGCCGCGCCCAGTCCCACCAGCGCGAAACCGACCGCTGACAGCACGAAGTGCGTGCTGGCCACTGCCAGCGCCAGCCCGGCGAACATCGCCAGGCCGCCAACCACCATGATGCGCAGTGCACCAAAACGCACGATCAGCCGGTCGCCGGCGAAGCGGCATGCCGCCATCGCAATCGAAAACGCCGAGAAGCCCAGCGCCGCCGATGCCGGCGTGGCGCCGGTGCGCTCCTGCATCAGCAACGCGCTCCAGTCGACCAGCGCACCTTCGACCGCAAAGCACAGCAGCGCCAGCAGGCCAAGGCCAAGCGCCGCACCGCGCGGCAGCGAGAAGTGGCTGCCGGCGCCGTGCGTGGCTGCAAAGCCCATCACGCGCGGCGCAGACAGCGCCAGCACAACCGCCGTGACCACGCCGACCATCAGCGCGCCCTGACCATGGCCCAGACCCTGCCCCACCAGCAGCCCGCCGATGCCGGCGCCAAACAGGCCACCGAGGCTGAAGAAGCCATGGAACGACGACATCGTCGGCAAGCCGCGCGCGGTTTCGACTTCGCTCGCGTTGGCGTTCATCGCCACGTCCAGCGCACCGTTGCTGACGCCGAACAGGAACGCGGCGATGAACAGCAGCGGCAGACTCGGCGCGCCCATGATCAGCGGGGTCATTGCCGCAAACGCAAAGCCCGACAGCAGCACCATGCGGCGCGTGCCCCAGCGCCCGGTCAGGCCACCCATCAGCGGCATCGCCAGCAGGGCGCCGCCGGCGACGGTCAGCAGCACCATGCTCAGCATGCCGGTGTCGATGCCCATGCGCGCCTGCACGGTCGGCACGTGCGCAGCCCACAGGCCGATGCCGGCGCCGTTGAGCAGGAACACGGTGGAGATGGCCCAGCGCGCCGCGTCGATGCTGCGTGGGGTAACGGTAGATGTGTGATTCATGCGGCAGCCTTTGTGGTGATGGTCATGTCGAGCGCCGGATGGTGCTGGCGCAGCAGGGCAATGCTGGCGGCTGGGGCGTCGTGCTCGAGCACCAGATGGTCGATCTCTGACAGCGCGCCGAACAGGAACGCCGCGCTGTCGTCGAAGCGTTCGTTGAGCGCCGCGACCGCGTGGCGCGTGCTGGCGGCGAACATCGCGCGTTTGAGCGCTGTTTCTTCGGGGTCGGATGCACTCACGCCACGCGCGGGATCGAGGCCGCAAACGCCGACGAGCGCCAGATCGAGCCGCAGGCGGGCTACCTCGGCCAGCGTGGCTGCGCCGACCGTCGCGCCGAGCGCCGGATGGTAAGTGCCGCCCAGCAGAACGATGCGGGTACGCTGGAACGCGCCCAGTGCCAGCGCGATCTGCGGGCTATTGGTGATGATCGTCGCGGCGCAGCCATCGTCCAGCAGGCGCGCCAGCGCCAGGTGCGTCGAACCGGCGTCGATCAGGACCGTATCGTCCGGCCGGATGCAGGCGCGCAGACCATGCGCGAGTGCGGTCTTGCGCGGCAGGTCGGTGGTCGCACGCTCGCTGAAGCTGGGCTCCGGCTGACGCCGGATCGCGCCGCCATGCACGCGGCGTAGCAGCCCGGCTGCATCGAGTTCGCGCAGGTCGCGCCGGATCGTGTCTTCCGAGGTGGCCAGGCGGGTGGCCAGTTCTGCCGCCAGTACCCTGCCCTCGCGCTCGACAGCATCGACGATCGCATCGCGCCGTTCTTCGGCTAATTGCATGAAGTTCTCCTTGTTCTAGACACGTCACTGTACACAAACATGCAAGTTCGTGCAATAACGTGCACAAAAACGCAAGGATGTGATTTGTGTCCTGACGACGCAATCCTGCAGTTCGCACCGGATTCCCGCATTTCGGCGCAAGACCCGCCGCAGCGCTGTTTTTCTGCGCGATACTCGACAGATGACCACGACCAAGTATTCCTCACTGTCACCGATGTGGCGCCTGTACATCGCCGCCTGGCTGAGCTACATGCTGGTGATTGCACTGGTGATGCAGGCCGACACCCTGCTGGCAGGCCGGCTCGATCCATCCCTGTTCTGGCGAGCCTTTGTGAGCATTGCGCCATCGGCTGCGATGCTGGCCCTGCTCTGGCCGCTCAGTGGCCGCTTCGAACGGCGCGCCGTCGCCGGCGTGCAGCGCTTCGTGATCCACGTCGTGGCGGCAGTGGCGTTTGCCACCTACGCGCACACGGTGCTGGTCGTGACGCAGAACCCGCCACCCCATCCGCTGTCCTGGCACCTGTGGCCCTTCCTGTACAACATGATGAGCTACGCCGTGGTGGCCGGCGTGTTTCACCTGGTGCGCGCCAACGCCGCGACCCAGCGCCAGGCCCTCGCCACGCAGCAGGCGCAGACGCTGCTGGTGGCGAGCGAACTGGGCGCGCTGCGCAGCAAGCTCAATCCGCACTTCCTGTTCAATACCCTGCACTCGATCATCGCCCTCACCGGCCGCAATCCGGAGGCGGCCGAGACGGCGCTGTTCCAGTTTTCGAACATGCTGCGCTATGTGCTCGACACCGAGCGCGCCGGCATCGACCGCGTCACCCTGGACGCCGAACTCGATTTCGTGCGCGACTATCTGGAGCTGGAAAGCCTGCGCCTGGGCGAGCGCCTGCGGGTCGAGTGGGATCTCGACCCGGATCTGGGCGATTGCCTGGTGCCAGCTTTGAGCCTGCAGCCGCTGGTCGAGAACAGCATCAAGCACGCCTTCAATCCGTTCACCCGCCATGGCATCCTGCGCATCGAGAGCCGGCGCGAACCAGCGACCGGCCTGCTGCGCGTGACGGTCCGCGACGATGGCCCTGGCGCCGCAGCGGCCACGATCGAGGCCTCGCCCGGCCTGGGCATCCGCACCATCGGCCGGCGCCTGGACCTCGACTACGCCGGCCGCGCTGCGCTGCGCATCGACTCCCAACCCGGCGCCGGCTTTGCCGCCTGCGTCACCGTGCCCACGACGCCATGACCACAAAGACCGTATTTTTCGCCGAAGACGAGCCGCTCGCGCGCGACGTGCTGCGCGACGCCATCTACGCCCATCCGGGCCTGCGGCTGGTGGGCGAAGCGGCCGATGGCGCGAGCGCGCTGGCGCGTATCGTGGCGCTGCGGCCCGACGTCGTGTTCATGGATATCCAGATGCCTGAGATGACAGGGCTCGAGGTGCTGCGCCAGCTCGACTACCTGCCGCAAATCGTCTTCACCACCGCTTACGATCACTATGCGGTGGCTGCGTTTGAGCTGCACGCGGTCGACTACCTGCTCAAGCCGTTCACGCGGGCACGCTTTGCCGACAGCGTGGCGCGCCTGCTCGATGGTGCACGGCCCGAACGCGCGGCCATCGAAGGCGCGCTGGTGCGCGCCAGCACAGGGCCGGCGCTGCTCGATCGCATCCTGGTGCGCGACCGTGGCCGCATTTTTCCGCTCGCGGCGCACGAGATCGAATACATGAAGGCCGATTCGAAGTACACCGTGATCGCCGCGCGCGGCCAGCATTTTCTGGTGCGCATCGGGATGTCGGAACTCGAAGCGCAGCTCGATCCACGGCGCTTCATCCGCGTGCACCGCTCGGCGCTGGTGAATCTGGACTTCGTCGAATCGATGCGCGCCGACGACCAGTCGCAACTGCAGATCTTCATGCGCGACGGGACCTGCATTGGCGCCAACCGCGAGGCATCCAGACTGTTGCGCGAGATGGCAATTTAGGCCGCCGGCCAGGTTTCGGATTTATAATCGCGGAATTTTCCGCTCATAATTTCCCTGGCCTCGGAGCACCTACTGCATGAACCTCACTTTGATCACCTTCGTCGTGCTCTATCTGCTCGGCACGCTGGCTCTCGGCATGTGGGCGGGCACGCGGATCAAGAACACCAGCGACTTTGCCGTCGCCGGGCGCAGCCTGCCGCTGGTCATGGTGATCACCACCACGTTTGCGACCTGGTTCGGCGCCGAGACGGTGATGGGCATCCCGGCCAAGTTCGTGCAGGGCGGCCTGAACGCCGTAATCGAGGACCCGTTCGGGGCCGGCATGTGCCTGGTGCTGGTGGGCCTGTTCTTCGCCACCAAGCTGTATAAACTCAACCTGCTCACGATCGGCGACTACTACCGCCAGCGCTACGGCAAGGGCATCGAGATTTTCTGCTCGGTCGCGATCATCATGAGTTATCTCGGCTGGGTCGCCGCGCAGATCACCGCGCTAGGCCTGGTGTTCAGTGTCCTGACGGCCGGGGCGATGTCGCCGGCGGCCGGCATGATCGTCGGCACGCTGACGGTGCTGATCTATGTGGTCGTGGGCGGCTTCCTGGCGGTGGCGATCACGGACTTCATCCAGATGATTGTGCTGGTCGTGGGTATGAGCGTGATCGCCTGGTTCGCGGCCGACCTGGCCGGTGGCGCCGGCAACGTGATGGCGATGGTGCAGAACGCCGACCTGTGGCGCGTGTGGCCCGAGCCGAGCTTTACCGACATCATGTTCTTCATCGCTGCGGCCGTGACGATGATGTTCGGCTCGATTCCGCAGCAGGACGTGTTCCAGCGCGTGATGTCGGCCAAGGACGCGCCAACCGCGCGCACCGGCGCCGTGATCGGCGGTGTGAGCTACATCCTGTTTGCTTTCGTGCCGATGTTCATCGTGGCCGCTGCAGTGGTGGTGATGGGCAGCCAGGCGCTCGAGATCGCGCAGAACGACTACCAGCGCCTGCTGCCGACGTTCGTGATGACCAAGATGCCGCTGGTGATGCAGATCCTGTTCTTCGGCGCCCTGCTCTCGGCAATCAAGAGCACGTCGTCGGCCACGCTGCTGGCGCCGTCGACGAGTTTTGTCGAGAACATCCTCAAGAACATCCGGCCCGGCATGACCGACCGCCAGCAACTGCTGGCGATGCGCGTGACGATCGTGATCTTTGCCACGCTGGTGCTACTGTATGCGATCGCGATGGAAGGTACGTCGATTTACGAGCTGGTGTCGAGCGCGTATCAGGTGCCGCTGGTGGGGGCGTTCGTGCCGCTGGTGATGGGCCTGTACTGGAAGCGCGCGACGACCCAGGGTGCGATCCTGTCGATCGCGGGCGGCTTGCTGACGTGGGTGCTGTTCTTTGAGCAGATCACCGGCTGGGGCGTGCATTTCCCGGGGCAACTGGCCGGGTTGATCATGGCGTTTGTCGGCATGGTCGTCGGGTCGCTGGCGCCGCAGGTGCTGGTCAATCGCCGCGAAGTGGCGGCGTAAGCTTTCGCTGGACGCGTGGACGGCACAGCCGTCCACCCTACGTCGACAATCATCTCATGTGTCGGGTGGACGGGTTCAACGATCGTCCGCTCAAACGTGCAGCAGCAAATGCTCGCGTTCCCACGGGCTGATGACCCGCATGAACTCCTGGTGCTCCAGGTCTTTCACCGCCGTATAAACGTCAATGAAACGCTCGCCCAGCACGTCGCGCAGGCGGTCTTCGCGGCGCAGCACCGTGATGGCTTCGGACAGCCCTTGCGGCAGGTCCACCGGCATGTCGTAGGCGCTGCCTTCGACCATCGCTGATGGCTCGATCGCTTCCACCATCCCCAGGTAGCCGCAGGCCAGCGTGATCGCCAGCGCCAGGTACGGGTTGGCGTCGGCCCCGATCACGCGGTTCTCCACGCGCCGGTCCTGCGAACCCGAGACCGGCACCCGGATGCCCACGGTGCGGTTGTCGATCCCCCACTGCAGATTGATCGGCGCAGCCGTGTGGCGCACGATGCGGCGGTACGAGTTCACGTACGGCGCGACGATCGCCATCGCCGATGGCATGTAGCGCTGCAGGCCGCCAATATAGTGGTGGAACAGCTCGGACGGCGCGCCGTCTTCGGTGCTGAAGATGTTCTTGCCCGTTTCGCCATCGATCACGCTCTGGTGCACGTGCATCGCCGAACCCGGCTCGTTGGCCATCGGCTTGGCCATGAAGGTCGCGTACATGTCATGCTTGAGCGCTGCTTCGCGCAGCGTGCGCTTGAAGTAGAACACCTTGTCGGCCAGGCCCAGCGGCTCGCCATGCTGGAAGTTGATTTCCATCTGGCCGGCGCCGATCTCGTGGATCAGCGTGTCGACGTCCAGGTTCATCAGCTCGCAGTAGTCGTAGATGTCCTCAAACAGCGGATCGAACTCGTTGACCGCATCGATGCTGTAGACCTGGCGGCTGGTTTCAGCACGGCCGCTGCGGCCGATCGGCGGCACCAGCGGCAGGTCGGGATCGATGTTCTTGGCCGTCAGGTAAAACTCGAGTTCCGGCGCCACCAGTGGTTTCCAGCCGCGCTGCTCGTACAGTTTGAGCACGCGGCGCAGCACGCTGCGCGGCGCGAAGTCGACCAGGCGGCCGTCGGCGTAATAGCAGTCATGGATCACTTGCGCGGTCGGGTCGACGGCCCATGGCACCATCGTGATCGTGGTCGGGTCGGCCTTGAGGATCATGTCGCGGTCGATGCTCGAGATGGCGCGCTCGTAGGCGTCGTCACGTTCCGGCGTGTTGCCGGTCACGGTCATGCCCAGCACGACTTCAGGCAGGCGCATGCCACGGTCGTCGGTGAACTTCACGCGCGGCAGGATCTTGCCACGCGCAACGCCGGTCAGATCGGGCACCAGGCATTCGATTTCGGTGACCCGCTTTGCATCGAGCCACTCGTCCATATCGGTATAACTGAAATTTTCACGTATTGCCATCATTGCCTCATATCGGTAATCGATTGCGCGCCCGCTTCATGCCGGGCGCGCCGGGTCATTTCAACAGCGAGTCGCCAGTCAGGCGTTGCTCGCGGTAAGCGCGGCAGGCGTCGCCAAAGGCGCGGAACATCTTCATCGAGTACGGGTTGTGCTGGATGCGCCACTCGGGATGCCATTGCACGGCCAGCGTGAAGCCGGGCGACGTTGACACGGTGAACGCTTCCACCAGGCCGTCTTCGGCCACGGCTTCGACCGACAGGCCCGGCGCCAGTTCATTGACGCCCTGCCCGTGCAGCGAGTTCACGGGAATCTCGGCCGCGCCGAGAATACCCTCGAGCATGCCGCCGGGCGTGACCGTGACGTTGTGCGCGTCGCCGTATTGCTCATCCATGCCGAGCTCGGCTTTTTCGCGGTGATCGAACTTGCCCACGACCGTCTGCACCGCCTGGTGCAGGCTGCCGCCGAGCGCCACATTCATCTCCTGGAAGCCGCGGCAGATGGCGATGATCGGCACACCGCGGCGCACCGCTTCGCGGATCAGGGGCAAGGTGGTCTGGTCGCGCGCCGGGTCTTGTGGCAGCGTTGGATCCAGCACTTCTTCCGAGTAGTAGCTGGGATGCACATTGGATGCCGAGCCGGTCAGCATGATGCCGTCGATCGTGCCGAAGATGGTTTCCAGGTCCAGCGATTCGCCGGACGATGGCAGGATCAGCGAGGCGCAATCGGCGCCCAGAGTGACGGCGTCGACATACTTGTGCTGGGCGGCGTGATATGGATGTTCGCCGAAATCACGCGTGCATGCGGGGACGATTACGATAGGGCGCATGGTGTTGTCCTTCTCTTTGAGGCGCGCGACCACAAGGCAGTCAACGGGTCGGGCGCGGGGGAAATTTCATGTCAAAAGCTTAACTTCATTCGGCTGAGGCAGCCCACACGTTTCCAAAAGTCATCACAATTTCGAGAATCCCAGTATGCAGGAATCGGGCACGGCGGCACGTTCGTTTGCAAATGGGTCTACCATGACGGCTTGCATCCGCGCTCTGCAGCCGATGCTCGACATGAATTGACGAGGACACTATGCCGAATTTGAAAGACCCTTCCCTGCTGCGCCAGCAAGCCTTTGTTGGCGGCGCCTGGTGCGACGCCGACGATGGCCAGACCATCGCCGTGATCAATCCCGCCAATGGCGACACCGTGGCCAGCGTGCCGCACATGGGCGCTGCCGAAACAAAGCGCGCCATCGATGCGGCCAACGCCGCCTGGCCGGCGTGGCGCAAACTGCCCGCCAAAGAGCGCGCCGCGATCCTGCGCAAGTGGAACGATTTGATGCTGGAAAACGCCGACGACCTGGCATTGCTGATGACGCTGGAACAAGGCAAGCCGCTGGCTGAGGCCAAAGGCGAAGTGGCCTACGCCGCCTCGTACTTCGAGTGGTTTGGCGAAGAAGCCAAGCGCGTGGCCGGCGAGACGCTGGCCTCGCCATGGCCCGATAAACGCATCGTCGTGACCAAGGAGCCGATCGGCGTGTGCGCCGCGATCACGCCGTGGAACTTCCCGGCCGCGATGATCACCCGCAAGGTCGCGCCGGCGCTGGCCGCCGGTTGCCCAATCGTCTTGAAGCCGGCCGAACTCACGCCGCTGTCAGCGCTGGCGCTGGCCGTGCTGGCCGAGCGTGCCGGTGTGCCGAAAGGCGTGTTCAGCGTCGTCATTGGCGACTCGAAAGCCATCGGTGGCGAGATGACGGGCAACCCGCTCGTGCGCAAGCTGAGCTTTACCGGCTCGACTGCGGTTGGCCGCCTGCTGATGGAACAGTGCGCGCCGACGGTCAAGAAGATTTCGCTCGAACTGGGCGGCAATGCGCCGTTCATCGTGTTCGACGATGCCGATCTGGATGCGGCGGTCGAGGGCGCGATCGCCTCGAAGTTCCGCAATGCCGGGCAGACCTGCGTCTGCGCCAACCGACTGTACGTGCAGGATGGCGTGTACGACGAATTCGCGCGCAAGCTTGCCGTCGCGGTGGGCAAACTGAAGGTGGGTGATGGCCGCGAAGAAGGCGTCACGCAAGGCCCGCTGATCGAAGAAAAAGCCGTGCGCAAGATCGAGCAGCACATCGAGGATGCGCAGGCCAAGGGCGCCAAGCTGTTCTTGGGCGGCAAACGCCACGCACTGGGGCACAGCTTCTTCGAGCCGACGGTGCTGACCGATGTGACGTCCGACATGCTGGTGGCGCGCGAAGAAACCTTCGGCCCGCTGGCGCCACTGTTCCGCTTCAAGACGGAAGACGAAGTGATCGCCATGGCCAACGACACCGAGTTCGGGCTGGCGTCGTACTTCTATGCGCGCGACATCGGCCGCGTCTGGCGCGTGGCCGAGGCGATCGAGAGCGGGATGGTGGGAGTCAATACCGGCATCATTTCGACCGAGGTCGCGCCGTTCGGCGGGGTCAAGCAATCAGGCCTGGGGCGTGAAGGCTCGACCTACGGGATGGACGATTACCTGGTCGTAAAATACATCTGCATGGGCGGCATGTAAGGGGCGCCGGCGATCACGTTTTTTTGTACTCTTTGTACTCGTAGTACTTGCGTGCATCGCCGCGCACCAGCTCGGCCGGGTACTTCGCCCGGTTGAGCACCATCTTTTCTTCGACCGCCGCGACCAGGTCGACGTCGAGCTTGTCGGCCAGCCGCACGAGATACACCAGCACATCGGCCATCTCGTGCCGCACTTCGACCAGTTTAGCGGCGCCAAGTTCATCGGCGCGGCCCGACTGCAGCCACTGGAAATGCTCCAGCAGCTCGGCCGCCTCGACCGTCAAGGCCGAGGCCAGGTTCTTCGGCGTGTGGAACTGATCCCAGTCACGCTCGTCGACAAACGCGCGCACTAGCGCGCGCAGTCGCATCAGATCACTGTCCACGCCGCTCTTCACGCACGACGCCGTCATCGACGTAGCCATCGAGCACGCGGCGCAGCTTCGGCTCGATCTCTTCGAAGCTGCTCACGGTGATGCCCAGGTCGCGCAGCAGGCCGTCGTGCACGCCATACACCCAGCTGTGGATGGTCAATGGCTGGCCGCGCTCCCACGCATCGCGCACGATGGTGGTGTGGGCCGTGTTCATGACCTGCTCGGCCACGTTCAGTTCGACCAGGCGGTTGGTGGCGGCGCGGCCGCTCACGTGGCCCAGGTATTTGCCGTGCTTGTCGCGTACGTCGCGCACGTGGCCGAGCCAGTTGTCGGCCAGGCCCACACGCGCATCGGTCAGCGCCGCGTGCACGCCCGAGCAGCCGTAGTGGCCGCAGATGATGATGTGCTTGACCTTCAGCACGTCGATGGCGAACTGCAGCACACTCAGACAATTCAAATCCGAATGCACGACGACGTTGGCGATATTGCGGTGTACGAACAGTTCGCCCGGCGCCATGCCCAGCAATTCGTTGGCAGGAACGCGGCTGTCCGAGCAGCCGATCCACAGGTATTCCGGCGCCTGCTGTTCCGACAGCGCCTTGAAGAAGTTCGGGTCCTCGGCCACCATCGTGGCTGCCCACGTCCGGTTGCGTTCGAACAGCTCTGCCGCGGTCAATCCCTTGGTCTTGTATTTGTCCATCATGGTTCCTTGTGCTTGTTACCGTCCCAGAAGGGGCGTTGCCAGGCCTGTTCTGGAGCAGGCTTCAATGGCGGGTAGGTCTCGAAACAGGGGGAGTATAACCGTGTTGGCGGGCCAACCGAACAGGCAAAAAAAAACCGCTGAAGGCTTGGCGCCGTTCAGCGGTAAGTAGACTTACTCGAAGAAGTCCTTGACCTTGTCCATCCAGCCCTTGCTCTGCGGGCTGTGCTTGGCGCCGCCTTCGATCGTCAGGCGTTCGAACTCGCGCAGCATGTCCTTCTGCTTGTCAGTCAGCTTGACCGGCGTCTCGACGATCACGTGGCAGAACAGATCGCCCGTGTAGCCCGAACGCACGTTCTTGATGCCCTTGCCCTTGAGGCGGAAGGTCTTGCCGGTCTGGGTGCCTTCAGGCACCGTGAACGACACCTTGCCGGTCAGGGTTGGCACTTCGATTTCGCCGCCCAGGGCCGCTTTCGAGAACGAGATCGGCATTTCGCAGTGCAGGTCGTCGCCTTCGCGCTGGAACACGGTGTGCGGCTTGATGTGGATCTCCACATACAGGTCGCCTGCCGGCCCGCCATTCGTACCCGGTTCGCCATTGCCCGACGAGCGGATGCGCATGCCGTTGTCGATACCGGCCGGGATCTTCACTTCCAGCGTCTTGTTGCGCTTGATGCGTCCGGCGCCGCCGCAGGCCGCGCACGGCTCGGGGATGATCTTGCCGCTGCCATGGCATTTCGGGCAGGTCTGCTGGACGCTGAAGAAGCCCTGCTGCATGCGTACCTGGCCGTGACCGGCGCAAGTGGTACAGGTAACAGGCTGGGTGCCCGGCTTGGCGCCGCTGCCGTGGCAGGTGTCGCACTTGTCCCAGCTCGGCACGCGGATCGTCGTGTCGAAGCCGTGAGCGGCCTGTTCCAGCGTGATCTCGAGGTTGTAGCGCAGGTCGGCGCCGCGGTACACCTGCGGGCCGGCACTACGGCCGCCACGGCCACCGCCAAAGATGTCGCCGAAGATGTCGCCGAACGCATCGCCGAAACCACCGGCGCCGCCGCCCATGCCGCCCATACCGCTGTTCGGATCGACGCCAGCGTGACCGTAACGGTCATACGCTTCGCGCTTCTCCGGGTTGGTCAGCATCTCGTAGGCCTCTTTGACCTCCTTGAACTTCTCTTCCGCTTCCTTGTTGTCCGGATTGCGGTCAGGGTGGAACTTCATCGCAAGCTTGCGATAAGACTTCTTGATCTCGTCTTCCGACGCACCCTTTGCGACCCCAAGGATCTCGTAAAAATCACGCTTCGCCATGGTCGGCACCTAAATGAATTCTTTAAACCAAAAAAACCGAGCCGAGTACCTGAAAGGTGTCGGCTCGGCCTGTACGCGAAGGCATCAAGCCTTCGCGCCGGAGACGCTTACTTCGCGTCTTTCACTTCCTTGAAGTCGGCGTCGACAACGTCGTCGTCCTGCTTGCCCGACTGCTCGCCACCGGCTGCACCGGCGCCAGGGCCACCGGCCGCGCCAGCACCACCAGCCTGCTGCGCCTGCATGTCGGCGTACATCTTCTCGCCCAGCTTCTGCGACGCGCTCGACAGTGCTGCAGTCTTGGCATCGATGTCCGCCTTGTCGCCGCTCTTGATCGCGCCTTCGAGGTCGGTGATTGCCGCTTCGATCTGCTCTTTCTCACCGGCTTCCAGCTTGTCGCCGTATTCGGTCAGCGATTTGCGGGTCGAGTGCACCAGAGCGTCGCCCTGGTTGCGCGCTTCCGCCATTTCCTTGACCTTCTTGTCTTCTTCGGCGTTCAGCTCGGCGTCCTTGACCATCTTCTGGATTTCTTCTTCCGTCAGACCCGAGTTCGCCTTGACGGTGATCTTGTTCTCTTTGCCGGTGGCCTTGTCTTTCGCGCCGACGTGCAGAATGCCGTTGGCGTCGATGTCGAAGGTCACTTCGATCTGTGGCGTGCCACGCGATGCTGGCGGGATGCCTTCCAGGTTGAACTCGCCCAGGCCCTTGTTACCGGCCGCGATTTCACGCTCACCCTGGAACACCTTGATGGTCACGGCCGGCTGGTTGTCGTCGGCAGTCGAGAACACCTGCGAGAACTTGGTCGGGATCGTGGTGTTCTTGTGGATCATCTTGGTCATCACGCCGCCCAGGGTTTCGATACCCAGCGACAGTGGCGTCACGTCCAGCAGCAGCAGATCCTTGCGCTCGCCCGACAGGACCGAACCCTGGATCGCAGCGCCGACAGCGACGGCTTCGTCCGGATTGACGTCCTTGCGTGCTTCCTTGCCGAAGAATTCTTTCACCTTCTCCTGCACCTTCGGCATACGGGTCATACCGCCGACCAGGATGATGTCGTCGATGTCCGAAACCTTGACGCCGGCATCCTTGATGGCCATGCGGCATGGCTCGATCGTCTTGATGATCAGCTCTTCCACCAGCGACTCGAGCTTGGCGCGGGTCATCTTCAGGTTCAGGTGGACCGGCGCGCCGTTCGCCATGGCGATGTACGGCTCGTTGATTTCGGTCTGCTGCGACGACGACAGTTCGATCTTTGCGCGCTCGGCCGAGGCCTTGATGCGCTGCAGGGCGATCGCGTCTTTCGACAGGTCGAGGCCGTTGATCTTCTTGAACTCGTCGATGATGTAATCGATGATGCGCTGGTCGAAGTCTTCGCCGCCCAGGAAGGTGTCGCCGTTGGTCGACAGCACTTCGAACTGCTTTTCGCCATCGACGTCAGCGATTTCGATGATCGAGACGTCGAACGTGCCGCCGCCCAGGTCATACACGGCGATCTTGCGGTCGCCCTTGTCGGTCTTGTCCAGGCCGAATGCCAGTGCGGCAGCGGTTGGCTCGTTGATGATGCGCTTGACGTCCAGGCCCGCGATACGGCCGGCATCCTTGGTTGCCTGGCGCTGCGAGTCATTGAAGTACGCCGGCACGGTGATGACCGCTTCGGTGACTTCTTCGCCCAGGTAGTCCTCGGCGGTCTTCTTCATTTTGCGCAGCACTTCAGCCGAGATCTGCTGGGCAGCCAGTTTCTTGTCGCGCACGCCAACCCATGCGTCGCCGTTGTCGGCCTTGACGATGGCATATGGCATCAGCGAGATGTCTTTTTGTACTTCTTTTTCATCGAACTTGCGGCCGATGAGACGCTTGACGGCGAACAGCGTGTTCTTCGGGTTGGTCACTGCCTGGCGCTTGGCCGGCGCGCCGACGAGGATCTCGCCGTCTTCCTGGTAAGCGATGATCGATGGCGTGGTACGCGCGCCTTCGGCGTTCTCGATCACTTTTGGCTGACCGTTTTCCATGATGGCCACGCACGAGTTCGTGGTGCCAAGGTCGATACCGATAATTCTGCCCATGATGTATTCCTTTTTATATGCTGAGTTTCTGATGGATTCAATATTGGGAAAAACGGCGTGCTTTCAAGAGCATTACGCGGCACGCGGCCATTCTTATTTTGGTGCTGCTGCCGTCACGATGGCTGGCCGCAGCAGGCGGTCGGCGATCATGTAACCCTTTTGCAGCACGGTGACCACGGTATTGGCTTCCTGCTCCGCCGGCACCACGGCAACGGCCTGGTGCTTGTTCGGATCCAGCTTGTCGCCCACTTGCGGCAGCACCTCGACCAGGCGGTTCTTTTCGAACGCGCTGGTGAGCTGCTTGAGCGTCATCTCGACGCCTTCCTTGATCGATTCGACCGTCGGCGCTTCGACCTTCAGTGCCATCTCCAGGCTGTCGCGCACCGGCACCATGGCCTCGGCGAAGCTTTCGATCGCAAATTTGTGGGCCTTGCTGACGTCTTCCTGGGCGCGGCGGCGGATGTTTTCCGCGTCGGCCTTGGCGCGCATGAAGGCGTCGTGCATCTCGGCCAGCTTGGCTTCGGTGGCGCTCAGTTGTTCTTCGAGGCCCGGCGTACCCGCCTGCGCGGCGCCAGCGGTAGCACCATCGTTGATGTCAGCGCCAGGCGCCTGTACATCCTGCTCGTTGCTCATCTCTTTGTTTTCTTGGTCTTGCATCGGAAAAACTCCTGGAATCAAGGACTTGGCTGATTTAAAAACGTATCCTGATTGATACACAGCGCACCAGATGGGGCGATCTCCTACAATTACAAGGGGAATTGCAGGAAAGCCATCTGAAATTCAGGCAAATGCGGCCCTGCAGCGCCAACAACCCGCTATTTTAGCAGGTTGTCAACAGGCAAGTCGGTATGAACTAGTTGGGAGCGCCGAGGCTCTTGGCGCGCGCGGCGCCACGTTCGGCATCGATGCGGCGCGCTTCGCGCTGCGCCGGCGTGAGGATGGTCGGCCAGCCGATCAGGTGCTGCTCGGCGATTTCGGCCAGGCCACGAATCCAGGCTGGCGATGCGTTCAGGCACGGGATGTAATGAAACTCCTTGCCGCCGGCCGCTTCGAAATCATGGCGCACTTCCATCGAGATTTCTTCCAGGGTTTCCAGGCAGTCGCTGGTAAAGCCCGGGCAAATCATGTCGATGCGCTCGAGGCCATCGCGCGCCAGTTGCGCGACGGTCGGCGCGGTGTACGGCTGCAGCCACTCGGCCTTGCCGAAGCGCGACTGGAACGTGACCATGTACTCGTCCTGCGACAGGTCGAGCGCGGTCGCCAGGAGGCGCGCGGTCTTGTAGCACTCGCAGTGATACTGGTCGCCCAGCAGCAGGGTACGCTTGGGCACGCCGTGAAAACTCATCACCAGCTTCTGGCCGCGGCCATGGTTGTCCCAGTGCGCCAGCACGTTGTCGCGCAGCGCGTGGATATAGCCTTCGTGGTCGTGGTAGTGCTTTACCAAGCGCAGCTCGGGGATGTTGCGCACCTTCGCATAGTGCTGGAACACGGCATCCCAGATCGAGGCGGTGGTGGTGCCGGAATATTGCGGGTAGGCGGGCAGCACGACGATGCGGTCGACGCCCTCCTCTTTCAGGCGATCAAGCACCTCGGGCATCGATGGCGAGCCGTAGCGCATTGCCATCGCCACGCTCACGTCTTCGTGGCCGCGCTCGGTCAGCATCGCTTGCAGGCGCGTCGCCTGCAGGGCCGTGTTCACGCGCAGGGGCGAACCGTCGCGGGTCCAGATCGTGCGGTATTTCGCGGCCGACTGGCCCGAGCGGAAAGGCAGAATGATCAGGTGCAGGATGCACCACCAGACCAGGCGCGGCACCTCGACCACGCGCGGATCGGACAGGAACTGCTTCAAATAGCTGCGCACCTTGCCACGCGTGGGCTCGTCAGGTGTGCCGAGATTAACCAGCAGGACTGCGCTGCGCGGGATGGTACCGTGGGTGTAAGGCGGTTCAGGGCGAAATGACATGGAGGCGTAGTGAGGACAGGATCTGGCCATTATAAGTCTGGCATGTCCTGCCCGCAGGACCCAACAGCGGGTCAGCGCGCTTTGGGTTGCCGGTCCGTGGTGTTCGAGCCACGGACCGGCAAGGCTAGCGCGAGGTCAGGATCAGAATCAGGTGCTCACGTGCAGGCGCACGTCGATGTTGTTGCGAGTGGCGTTCGAGTACGGGCACACGATGTGGGCCTTGTCCACCAGCTCCTGCAACTGGGCCTGGTCCATGCCCGGGCCCTTGATGGACAGGTCGACTTCGATGCCAAAGCCGGTCGGGATCTGGCCGATGCCGACGTCGCCGGTGATGGTCAGGTCGGCCGGCAGCGTGACCTTGGCCTGGCCCGCGACAAATTTCAGCGCGCCCAGGAAGCAAGCCGAGTAACCGGCTGCAAACAGCTGCTCGGGATTGGTGCCCGCGCCGCCACCGCCGCCCAGTTCCTTCGGCGTGGACAGGGTCACGTCCAGTGCGCCATCCGAACTTTTCGACGTGCCTTCACGGCCGCCTTGCGACGTGGCTTGTGCGCGATACAGGACTTTTTCGATGCTCATGCGAGTTCCTTCCGGAGTGGTTGATGGGGGTGTTTACTGTGCCACAAAAACACCCGGGGCCCGCGCATGCAAGCCATCACGACGCCAGCAACTCCCTTGCATGCTTGCGCGTGGTCTCAGTAATCTCGATGCCGCCCAGCATGCGCGCCACTTCCTCGACCCGCGCGCGCTTGTCGAGCACGTCGATGCGCGAGACCGTGCGGCCGGCGTCGGTCGTGCCCTTGGCCACCTGGAAGTGCTGGTTCGCCTGGCTGGCCACCTGCGGCAAGTGCGTCACGCACAGCACCTGGCGTTGCTGGCCCAGGCGCTTGAGCAGGCGCCCCACCACCTCGGCCACGCCGCCGCCGATGCCGGTGTCGACTTCGTCAAAAATCAGCGTCGGCACCGTCGTCGCATTCGACGTGATGACCGAGATCGCCAGCGAGATGCGCGCCAGCTCGCCGCCCGAGGCGACCTTGGCCAGCGCGCGCGGCACGACGCCCGCGTGGCCAGCCACCAGAAATTCAATGTGCTCCAGGCCATGCGCGCCCGGCTCGCCGCGGTTCAGGCCGATGGCGAAGCTGCCGCCGCTCATGCTCAGCTCTTGCATCGCCGCCGTGACCTGCGTGCCCAGCTCCTGCGCCGCTGCCGCGCGCCGCACTGACAGGCGCCCGGCTACGTCCATGTACGCCGCTTCGGCCTTTTCTTCCTGCTTGCGCAGGCCGTCGATGTCGGTGGCGTCGGCTAATTGACGCAGCTTGGTGGCCAGCAGCGCGTGTTCGTCCGGCAGTTCTTCGGGCGTGACGCGGTACTTGCGCGCGGCCGTGTGCAGCGCTTCCATGCGCGCGTCGACTTCGCGCAGGCGCGCCGGGTCGAGCTCGACCTTGTCGATATACGTGTTCAGTTCGGACACCGCTTCCTGCAGCTGGATGCGCGCCGGCTCCATGCAGTCGAGCACCGACTGCAGCTGCGTATCGACGTCGACCAGCTTGCCCAGCTTGGCGTTGAGCGCCGACAGTTGCGACAGGATCGGATGGTCGGATTCGGAGATGGCCGCCAGCGCTTCCTGCGCGCCTTCGAGCAGCGTGGCGGCATGCGACAGGCGGCTGTGCTCGTTGCCGATGTCGAGCCACTCGCCGGCCTTCGGGGCCAGCTTGTCGAGTTCGGCCACTTGCCACTCGAGGCGCTCGCGCTCGATCAGCACGTTCTTGGCATCGGCTTCGTATTCTTCGCGCTGGCGCACCAGTGCGCGCCAGGTGCGCCAGGCTTGCGACACTTCCTGCGCTTCGATACGCGCAGCCGGATCGCGCACGCCGATCTGGTTGTCGAGCAGCGCGCGCTGGGCGTCGGGCTTGAGCAGGCTCTGGTGCGCGTGCTGACCATGGATGTCGACCAGCAGGTCGCCCAGCTCGCGCAGTTGCGCCGCCGTGGCCGCAACGCCGTTGATATAGCCCTTGGAGCGGCCGGCGTTGTCGATCACGCGGCGCAGCAGCGCCCCGCCCTCGTCGGCGCTGAACTCGTGTTCGGCCAGCCAGACACGCGCCACTTCGGTCGGTGCGAAATCAGCGGTGATGTCGGCTTTGGCAGCGCCTTCGCGCACCATGCTGGCGTCGCCGCGGCCGCCCAGCGCCAGCTGCAGCGCATCGATCAGGATCGACTTGCCGGCGCCGGTTTCGCCGGTGAACACCGAGAAGCCGTTCGAGAATTCCAGTTCGATGGCGTCGACGATGACGAAGTCGCGGATGGTAAGTGTGCGCAGCATGAAAAATCGGGTCTCCGGCGGTTAGGGCGATTCTTTGGCGATTCTGTAGCAAATGCGGGCGGCTGCGATGGATAGCTTACTTGAGCCTGCCGTCGTTGGTGGGGTACTCGTTCCAGTGCAGCTTCTGGCGCAGCGTGTGGTAGTAGCTCCAGTCGAGTGGATGCAGGAACGTGATCGTGTGCGGCGAGCGCGAGATCACGATCTGGTCGCCCAGTTGCAGGCTCGTGAAGGTCTGCATGTCGAAGTTCACGCTGATGTCGCGCCCGCTGACCAGCTCGACGACGATCTCGCTCGTGTCGGGCACCACGATCGGCCGGTTCGACAGCGCATGCGGCGCGATCGGCACCAGCACCGTGCCGCCCAGACTCGGATGCAGCAATGGCCCGCCGGCCGACAGCGCGTACGCCGTCGAGCCGGTGGGCGTGGAGACGATCAGGCCGTCCGAGCGCTGGTTGTACATGAATTGACCGTCGACGCTCAGTTTGAGTTCAACCATGCCGGCGCCGGTGCCGCGCGCCACGACCACGTCGTTGACGGCCACGCTGGAAAAGATCAGCACGCCGTCGCGCATCACGCGTGCCTCGAGCAGCGTGCGCTCTTCGCGCCGCGCGCGGCCTTCCAGGATGTTGCTCAGTTGGGGCAGCATGTCGTCCAGCGCGATGTCGGTGATGAAGCCCAGGCGCCCCAGGTTGATGCCGATGAGGGCGATAGCGTATTCGGCCAGCTGGCGCGCAATGCCGAGCATGGTGCCGTCGCCACCGAGGACAATGCCGATCTGCGCCTGGTCGCCGATCTCGGCCACGGTCATCGATTCGAGATTGTCGAGCGCGAGATTGGCTGCGGTATCGGCCTCGAACACGACGCGGTAGCCGGCCCCGGCCAGGAAATCACGGATGCGGCTGACCGGCTCTTCGACGCCTGGCGTGTTATGCCGCACCACGAGCGCGATGATCTGTTGCGGTTGGGGCGAAGCGGGCATAGCGATCTCGGCAGTAGTAGGTTAACAACACGCTGGAGATTAACCGATAATTCCTGCGGCTGCCATAGCAGCGCTCGGCAAACACTGTACAGATGCACAGTATACCGGTCGCCGCCCCGGTCCCGCAAGTTCAGCCCACCAGTGCCGCGCCCATGGCAACCATCACCGCCAGGATCAGGCTCAGCACATGAAGCAGGCTCAGCACGATCCAGCGCAGGCCGGTGGCCAGGCGCGCGCCGCCATACACCCTGTGCATCGCCAGCGGCAGATACAACAGCAGCCACAGCGACAGTGGCATCTCCAGAAAGTCCAGCATTGGCGGCAGCGTCAGCAGCACGCTGAACATCAGGAAGGCAAACGCATTGGTGTGCAGCGCAAACAGGAAATGCTCGCCATAGCGGCGTCCCGTGCGCACGTACAGGATCCGCAGGTAAAAGGCGAACACCGGCATCAGTGCAAATACCGCATACGGCGTGTAGCTGAAGAATGCCCCCTTGAGCGCCACTTCCTGATCGCGCCGCGGCAGGTCGAGGAAGTGCTGGACCTTCTGGCCCAGGGTGGCGTTGAAGGATCCGGCGCCAGTCACGAGTGGCGCGACGGCGCGGTTGAATTCAGTGCCAGATGCAGGTGCCTGTTTCCTGTCATCGGACACGACGACGGCCGACGGTGGAATCTCTTCGCCGAGATTGATTACTTCCATCCCGCTGAACTTGAACAGCGCAAAAAAGATGATGCTGAACGTCAGATACAGGCGCAGCGGCTGCAGGTAACGCGTGCGCCGACCTTCGATGTATTCGCAGGTGAGAAAACCCGGCTTGAAGATCAGCCCGCCAAGCGACTTCCACAGCGCGCCTTCGAGCGCCACGTAATGCGCGATGAATTCGTGCAGAAACTCGCGCGCGCTCGGCACGTGCAGCTGCGTGGCCTGACCGCACTCGTGGCAATAGTGGCCGCTGGTGGCGGCACTACAGTTCTTGCAAACCGAGGTGGCGTGCTGCGGCAGGGTGTCAGGCGTCACGGTGCATCTTTCGTCAACACGTTCATGATCCTATCTTAGCCATGTAATTGCAAAAAAGCATCATATTTACAAAGTTCAATTGAGCGACCGTTTTGGGCGTGGGCAGTTAGGATGAGGATGACGAAAATACAAAAGGAGATCGCCATGGCGACCAATGCAAAAGACCGCGCCGTGAATACGGACGAACCGATGGGCAACGATGGCGTCAAACGCGAGCCGCACGAACGCGATGAAACGCCGGATGGTCAGGATACCGAGCCACGCGGCATCATGAAGCAGGCCGCCAGCGACCTCGAACAAGGCCTGATCGACACCGAAGCACGCGGCACGCCGGGCATTTCCGAGGCGGTCAACGCCGCACCGGGCGCGAGTGGCCAGGCCACCCCGCTGCCGGACCGCCATCGCGACATGCGCGACCACGAGGCCGAACCGGCGCCCGAGGCAAAAGACGACGACACTGACAACACCAACGAAAGGAATTAAGACATGACAATCAAACGCGACGGCAGCGCCGTATGGAGTGGTGGCATCAAGGATGGCAAGGGCCAGGTGTCGACCGGTAGCGGCGCACTGAAGGACCAGCCATATGGCTTCAATACCCGCTTTGAAGATGCACCAGGCACCAACCCTGAAGAACTGATCGGTGCGGCGCACGCAGGCTGCTTCACGATGGCGCTGTCGGGCCAGCTCGGTCAGGCCGGCCTGACCGCCGACGAACTGCGCACCAAGGCCACCGTGTCGATGGAAAAAGTCGAAGGCGGCTTCTCCATCACGGCGATCCACCTCGAACTGCGCGCGAAGATCCCGGGCGCGAGCCAGGAAGCCTTCGACAAGGCAGCGACCACGGCAAAGGAAAACTGCCCGGTCTCGAAGCTACTGAACGCCACCATCACGCTCGACGCCAAGCTCGAGAACTGATAGCAGGATTGGATGCGCATCGGGCCCTGTCCGGCAAGGAAACTGTCAAAGGCATAAAATGACGGTCTTTCCGAACCATATAAGGCACACACGATGCGCATCCTGCATACCATGTTGAGGGTCGGCGACCTGCAACGCTCCATCGACTTCTACACCACCGTGCTGGGCATGAAACTGCTGCGCACGAGCGAGAACGCCGAATACAAATACAGCCTGGCCTTCCTGGGCTACGGCAGCAATCCCGATCATGCCGAACTCGAGCTGACCTATAACTGGGGCACCGACAGCTACGACATGGGCACGGCCTACGGCCACATCGCCATCTCGACTGCTGACATCTACGCGACCTGCGACCAGGTGCGTGCAGCCGGCGGCAACATCTCGCGCGAGCCAGGCCCGGTCAAGGGCGGCACCACGGTGATCGCCTTCATTACCGATCCGGACGGCTACAAGGTCGAGCTGATCGAACGCGCCGACAATGCCAGCGGTGGCGGCCTGAGCAAGTAAGCCTGCCGCCTGCAGGGATCGCGCGGCGCTGCTACAATCGCCGCGCCTGCATCCTGCAGGCAACTACAAAATTACGTCTTCGGGGCGGGGTGCGATTCCCCACCGGCGGTATGACCAGCAACGGTCGAGCCCGCGAGCGCCTGCCCGGCATCATGCCGGGCAGGGTCAGCAGATCTGGTGCGATGCCAGAGCCGACGGTATAGTCCGGATGAAAGAAGATGTGCGCGTTCACGCGCCCAGCCTGCCCTGCCTTGCGTGGGGGCAGACGGGCGTGCGGCTGCGCTTTGCCCTGATGCGTTTTTCGCCCACTTTGCGAGGAGCGTTTCACATGCTGGTTTCTACCCATACCCTTTTCAGTCACGACCTGGAAGGCCGCATCGCCGCGGCGCTGGACGCCATGCGCGCCGGCATTCCGGTCATCCTGCTCGACGATTTCGATCGCGAGAACGAGGCCGACCTGATCGTCGCCGCCGAACACATCACCAGCGACACCATGGCCCTGATGATCCGCGAATGCAGCGGCATCGTTTGCCTGTGCCTGCCTGATGACAAGGTGCGCGCACTCGAACTGCCGCCGATGGCGCCGGACAACGGCAGCCGTTACGGCACGCCGTTCACGGTCTCGATCGAGGCGCGCCATGGCGTGACCACGGGTGTCTCGGCCGCCGACCGCGTGACCACGATCCGGGCCGCCATCGCGCATGACGCCCGGCCGGACGACGTCGTGCGCCCGGGCCACGTGTTCCCGCTGCGCGCCACACCCGGCGGCGTGCTGGCCCGCGCCGGACACACCGAAGGTTCGGTCGACCTGGCCCGGCTGGCCGGTCTGCAACCGGCGGCTGTGCTGTGCGAATTGATGAACCCCGACGGCACGATGATGCGCGGCGAGCAGATCGAGCAATTCGCCGCGGAGCGCGATTTTCCGATCCTGACGATTGCTGAACTGATTCAGTGGCGCAAGGCGCGGGCACTGTAAAACAAAAAACCCGGTCGCCACTTGCATGGTCGACCGGGCTTGCGTGATGCAGCAGAAAATTACTCTACCAGCAAACTGTTCACCGGCGTCAGGTCGGTCTCGCGCAGCGAACCTGCCGCCGCTTTCAGGCGCAAGCCATTGACGATCACGTCATAGCGCGCACGCGACAGGTCGGTGCGGGTCTGGTATAGCTGGCGCTGTGCATTGAGCACGTCGATATTGATCCGCACGCCCACCTGGTAGCCGAGCTTGTTCGATTCGAGCGCCGACTGGCTCGACACTTCCGCCGCTTCCAGTGCTTTCACTTGCGCCAGGCCGCTGTTCACGCCGAGGAACGACTGACGCGCCTGCAGCGCGGCATTGCGGCGCGTTGCTTCCAGCTCGTTGCGGGCGCGGTCTTCCAGCGCGATCGATTCACGCACGCGGCTGGTGACCGCGTAGCCGCTGAAGATCGGCACGCTCCATTGCAGGCCGATCGCATTGTTCTTGGTGTCGCCCGAGCTGCCGGTGCGGCCGTTGATGTCGCGGCGCGTCGAGCTGGCCACGAGGTCGAGCGTCGGCATGTGCCCGGCGCGGTTGCGCGAGATATCGCGCGTGGCGATTTCCACCTGGAGCTGGCTGACCGTCACGCCATAGTTCTGGTTCTCGGCCGACGACACCCACGGATCGACCGTGGCCGGCTGCGGCACCGCCAGCGTGGTACCCGGCTTGAGCGCCGCCAGGTTGCCCGGCGCGGTGCCGATGATGGCCTGCAGCGCGTTGCGCTTGTTGTCCAGGTCATTGACGGCGGCGAACTCCTGCGCCAGCACCAGGTCGTACGCGGCTTGCGCCTCGTGCGTGTCGGTGATGGTCTGGGTGCCGACTTCAAAGTTGCGCTTGGCCGATGCCAGTTGCTCGGTGGTGGCGTCCTTCTGGGCGCGGGTCGATTCCAGCTTGTCCTGCGCTGCCAGCACGTCGAAGTAGGCCTGCGCCACGCGCGTGATCAGGTCTTGCTGGGCCTGGGCAAACTGGGCTTCGCCAATGGCTTGCTGCAGCTTGCTCTGCTGATACGTTTCCCAGCGATCCCAGCGATACAGCGGCTGCTGCAGCGCCAGCGTGTATTCGTTGGTGCGCAGGTTCGAGCCGCTGCTGCCGACGATGCCCGGCTGGCCGTTCGGCAAGGTGCCGAGCTGCCCGACATTCCATGGATCGAAATCACTGTCGTTCTTGCTGAGTGCACCGCTGATGCCAACGGTCGGGAGTAGCCCTGCACGCCCCTGGATGATGCGCTCGCGGCTCGCCGACAGCGAAGCACGCGCACTCGCGTACGTCGCGTCATTGGCCAGTGCCTGCTGATAAACCTGGATCAGGTCGGCAGCACCGGCGTTGAGCGAGAAGCACGCGCTCGCAAGCAGCACGGCGATAAGGGGTTTCTGCATTGCTATCTCCACAGGGGTCATCAAGTTTTTGGAATCAGGTCAATACGTCGGCATCGACGGATCGACTTGCACAGCCCAGGCGTGTATCCCGCCCGTCAAGTTGGTTACATTGTCAAAACCATTGCGCTCGAGGAAGGCAGCAACCTGCATGCTGCGCGCCCCGTGATGGCAGATGCAGACGACCTCGCGGTCGTCGTCGATCTCGGTCACGCGCACCGGAATCAGGTTCATCGGAATCTGGGTCGAGCCGGCAATCCGGCACGTCTCGAATTCCCAGTTTTCACGCACGTCGAGCAGCAACGGCTGCTCGCGCGCGGGATCGGCCAGCAAGGCGGCCAGTTCGGGAGCAGTAATCTGTTGCATCACGGCGTCCTCAGAACGTGAAACCGGACGGCTTCGTTGCGCCCGTCAGCGGCTTGGCGACGGTTTCGAATACGGTGACTGCCTCATGCGCGGTGGCCGAGGTGCGGGTGATCAGCTGGCACGTCATGGCCGGCGCCGCACCGACGATCGCGATCATGCGGCCACCGATTTTCAGTTGCTTGATCAGCGACTCCGGCAGCAGCGGCAGCGCGCCCGAGACGACGATCACGTCGTAGTCGGTGCCGGTGGCCCAGCCCTGGGCGCCATTGCCCACTTCGACCGCGACATTGGTGATGCCGGCAGCGTCCAGGTTCTGCTTGGCCTGGGCAGCGGTTTCCGGCAGGATTTCAACGCTCGTCACATGACGCGCCTTGCTTGCCAGCAGCGCTGCCAGGTAGCCCGAACCGGTGCCGATCTGCAGCACGTTGTCGCCCTGCTTGACGCCAGCCTCTTGCGCCATGCGCGCTTCGACCTTCGGATTGAGCATGGCTTCGCCGCCCGGCAGCGGGATTTCGGTGTCGGCAAATGCCAGGTTCTGGTAGGCCTGTGGCACGAATTGTTCACGCTTGACCACGTGCAGCAGGTCGAGGATGTCCTGGTCCAGCACATTCCAAGGACGGATCTGCTGTTCGATCATATTGAAGCGGGCTTGTTCGATATTCATTTCAGTTCTCGGTGGAAAAATAAACAATCCGATATTCTAATCCGTGAACGGTGCTGGAACCTACCTGAATAGGTATCTCGAGGCACATCTTATCCACGCACGCCTTCCCCAGAGGAAAATTGCGACAGTCTGCAGTTTGGAGGGGATGAACGCCAGAAAACCGTCCCTGGCGTGAACGAGCGTTCAGCGGGCCGGTCGGCCAGCCGGCACGAGGCCATTGAGGGTGATGTCGAGAAAGGCGTCGAGGAAGGCTTCGGGATGCAGGTCGCAGCGCTCGCACGGGGCGATGGTGTGTTTCCAGGTGGAGAGCATCAGCATTGGCGCGATCAGGACCTGGGTGGTCTGGGGAATATCGATCGCGCGAAACTCGCCGCGCTGTACACCACGCTCGAGCATGCTGGAGATCATGCGCATGCCGCGGCTCATGACTTCGGTTTGATAAAAGCGGGCCAGCTCGGGGAAATTATCGGCTTCCGCAAAGATCAGCTTGCTGATGCCGGACGCCTTGGTCGCACCCACCCGATGCCACCACGACAGGATCACGCTGCGCAGCAGGTCGGCGCTGTGGCCTTCGAATTCGGCCACCGAGATTTCGGCCTGCCCCAGCATCGGCACGATACTCTGGCGCACGACGGCCTTGAACAGATCTTCTTTGTTGGTGTAATACAGATACAAGGTGCCCTTGGACACACCGGCGCGTTTGGCCACGTCTTCCAGGCGGGTGGAGGCAAAGCCGCGCTCGACGAACAGCTCGACGGCAGCCGAGAGCAACTCCTGCGGCCGCGCTTCCTTGCGACGTTCCCAGCGTGGCTTGCTGTCTGTTTGGCAGTCCATTTTCCCACTCAGAAATTATCTAAGGAACAACCAATATAGACCTGTCATGTTGTTGCCGTCAAGCGACCACTGCCGGACTAAAAATAGGTTGTTTTTTGCCACAAAAAGTACGAACCCATCATCTGATGCAGGCGTCGCGGTCCGATGTATACTTGCGGTCTGCCACTTTTCAAACGCCATGCTGTCCACTTCTGCCCCCTTCCAGTGCCGGCCGCAATGCGGCGCCTGTTGCACCGCTCCGTCGATCACCAGCCCGATTCCTGGCATGCCTAATGGCAAGCCGGCAGGCGTACGTTGCGTGCAATTGGGAGAGGACGAGCGCTGCCGCATCTTTGGGCAGCCCGAGCGGCCAGCCTTTTGCGGCGGACTGCAACCGTCACACGAGATGTGTGGCGATACGCGAACGCAGGCGATGGTCTGGTTGGGTGAGCTGGAACGGCTGACGGCGCCCGGGCCCGTGTGAATACGGTGGCTTAGACCGCTGGCTTGCCGCGTGCCTGTTGCACGCGCTGGAACAGGCCGCCGAGCGTCAGGCCATCGTGCCAGATGTCAGCCAGCAAGACACCATAGCGTTCGCGCAGTGCGCGCGCCAGCGGTTCGATGTCGGTGGCGTCGGGCATCCAGCGCGTTGGCTTGGCAGCGCGCACGACATTGAGCACCGGATCGTCAGGGCGCAGATGCAAGCGGTCGCAGTCGCCAAAGGCACAGGCTGAGCCGAACACGGCGAGGAAATCGCGGATGTCCTTGCGGGATGCGGAAGGGAAAGAACTACGCCATGCCCGACCCTGGAAAGGCCGGTAGCGCAAGGCATTGGGCAACTGCCAATCATGAAATGCTACCCAGGCCAGCGCAGCAAGAATGAGGACAAGAATAAGACTCATGGGCTTGAGTGTAGCACGCGTTTTTGCGCATGACACATCTTTACAGCGAGATTAAAACGGCCCCGATGCCATCCGCAGCAGCTCGTACGGTTCAGTTAGCCCAACGGCAGCCGCCCCGCTCATGGTAAGCTCTGCCCCCTCGCATGTACCTCCCACAGTTCACTTCCACAGCACAAAAACACCATGGATATCGTTCTCGCCATTAAGGCAATCATCATGGGCCTGGTCGAGGGTTTCACTGAATTCCTTCCGATTTCGTCGACCGGCCACCTGATCCTGATGGGCAGCCTGCTCGATTTCACGGGCACCAAGGCAACCGTTTTCAAGATTGTCATCCAGGCCGGCGCCATGCTGGCCGTGGTCTGGGAATACCGTGATCGCATCGCAAAGGTATTCGCCGGACTGGGCGCCGATCCCGTCCAGCAGCGCTTTGCGCGCAATGTCGTGATCGCATTCTTCCCCGCCGCCATTGCTGGCGTGCTGTTCAGCGCGGCCATTACCGAAGTGCTGTTCCACCCGATTCCCGTGGCCGTCGCCCTGGTGCTCGGCGGTATCGTCATTCTGTGGGTCGAGCACCGCAACCGCCAGAACCCCAAGCCGGCGCGGGTCGAAACGGTCGACGACATGAGCATGCTCGATGCGCTCAAGGTCGGCTTCGCGCAAGCGTTCGCGCTGATCCCCGGCACCAGCCGTTCGGGCTCGACGATCATCGGCGGCATGCTGTTTGGTCTGTCGCGCAAGGCGGCCACCGAATTCTCGTTCTTCCTGGCCATGCCGACGATGCTCGGCGCCACGGTCTATTCGATCGCCAAGGAGCGCGACCTGCTCTCGATGGCCGATGTGCCGCTGTTTAGCCTGGGCTTTTTCTCAGCGTTTATTTCCGCATTCCTGTGCGTGCGCTGGCTCCTGCGTTACATCAGCACGCACGACTTCACGATCTTTGCCTGGTACCGTATCGTATTCGGTATCCTGATCCTCGTGACCGCCCAATTCGACCTGCTTACCTGGGCGGACTAAACCTGCAGCATCAGCCGGTACAACACACAGCTTGAACACTTTGTCCGACATTGATCGTATGAATTCAGACACCGGCGTCGACACGGGCACCGACACTGGCGCCGACCTCAGCGCGCGTGCCCTTCACGTGCTCGAGACCGTCTTCGGCTACCCCGCCTTCCGCGGCCAGCAGGGCGAGATCGTCGAGCACGTGGCCAGTGGCGGCGACGCGCTGGTCCTGATGCCCACGGGCGGCGGCAAGTCGCTGTGCTACCAGATTCCCGCGCTGCTGCGCGACGGCGTCGGCGTGGTCATCTCGCCGCTGATCGCACTGATGCAAGATCAGGTCGATGCGCTCGAAGAAGTTGGCGTGCGCGCTGCGTTCCTCAATTCGACCCAGACGTTCGAAGAAGCGATGCGCATCGAGCGCCTCGTGCGCACTGGCGAAATCGACCTGGTCTACGTGGCGCCCGAGCGCCTGATGACGCAGCGCTGCCTCGAGCTGTTCGATGCATCCAAGATCTCGTTGTTCGCGATCGACGAAGCACACTGCGTCTCGCAATGGGGCCACGACTTCCGCCCCGAGTACATCCGCTTGTCGATCCTGCACGAGCGCTTCCCGAACGTGCCGCGCATCGCGCTCACGGCGACAGCCGACCAGCAAACGCGCGCCGAGATCGCGCTGCGCCTGCAACTGGGCGAAGCGCGCCAGTTCGTTTCGTCGTTCGACCGCCCCAACATCCGCTACTCGATCGTCGAGAAAGCCAACGGCCGCAAGCAGCTGCTCGACTTCATCGCCGGCGAGCATTCGGGCGACTCGGGCATCGTCTACTGCCTGTCGCGCAAGAAGGTCGAAGAAACCGCCGACTTCCTCAACGAAAACGGCATCCGCGCCATGGCCTACCACGCCGGCATGGAATACGCGGTGCGCGCCAAGAACCAGGCACGCTTCCTGCGTGAAGAAAACATCGTCATGGTCGCCACCATCGCCTTCGGCATGGGCATCGACAAACCCGACGTGCGCTTCGTGTGCCACCTCGATCTGCCCAAGAGCATCGAGGGCTATTACCAGGAAACCGGCCGCGCCGGCCGTGACGGCGGCCCCGCCAGCGCCTGGATGGCCTACGGCCTGCAGGACGTGGTGCTGCAGCGCCGGATGATCGACGAAT
The DNA here is from genome assembly GCF_024753205.1 of Massilia aurea. GTDB lineage: Bacteria > Pseudomonadota > Gammaproteobacteria > Burkholderiales > Burkholderiaceae_D > Telluria > Telluria aurea. The sequence goes on from NZ_JANUGZ010000002.1 coordinate 1,020,017, forward strand.
CCGAGGCCGACGAAACCTTCAAGCGCGTGCTGTCGATGAAGCTCGACGCCATGCTCGGCCTGTGCGAAACCCTGTCGTGCCGCCGCATGCGCCTGCTCGACTACTTCGGCGAACGCTCCGGCCCGTGCGGCAACTGCGACACCTGCCTGATCCCGCCGGTGAGCTTCGACGGTTCGGTGCCGGTGCAAAAGCTGCTGTCCACCATCTACCGGGTCGACCAGCGCTTTGCCGGCGGCCACGTGATCGACGTGCTGCGCGGCGCGACCACCGAACGCATCACCCAGTGGCACCATGACAAGCTCACCGTGTACGGCGTCGGCGCCGACCGCAGCGAGCAAGAATGGCGCGCCATCCTGCGCCAGGCGATCGCGCTGGGCCTCGTCACGGTCGACCACGATGCATTCAGCTCGCTCAAGCTGACCGACGCCGCGCGGCCGGTGCTCAAGGGCGAGCAGACCGTGCAGCTGCGCCAGTACCAGAAACCAGTCAAGGCCAAGCGCCCTTCCACGTCACGCTCGACGTTCGAGGAAGTGGAGCTGTCGCGCTCCGAACAAGGCATCTTCGAGCGCCTGCGCTCGTGGCGCATGGGCACCGCGCGCGAGCACGGCGTGCCGGCGTACGTCGTGTTCCAGGATGCGACGCTGCGCGAGATCGCCAAGGTCAAGCCGACCTCGATCGACCAGCTGCGCGGCGTGACCGGCGTGGGCGAGAAAAAGCTCGTGTCGTATGGCGACGCGATCGTCGCGATCATCAACGAGATGCTGTAGCGCTATTCGCGAAACAGGTGCGTGAAGCTGCGGCTGACGGGCAGCACTTCGCTGCTGCCGCGCAGCAGCACCTGCATGCGTTCCGCGTCGATGCGCTCGGCGGCGCGGATCGCCGTCACCTTCACGACCGTGCCGCGATGGATCTGCCAGAAGCGGTCGGCATCGAGCCCGCCCAATAAATCCTTCAACGGAATGCGCACCAGCGCCTCCGACCCTTCCAGCACCACGCGCGTGTACTTGGTATCGGCCTGGAAGAACAGCACTTCCTCGACGTCGATCAGGCGGATCTGCTTGCCCACGCTGGCTTTCAGCCATTTCAGTTGTTCGCGCGCTGGCGCGGGCGACGCCGCTTTTACTTGCCGGACGACTGCGCTCACATCCATCGGCTGGCTGTCGAGTTTTTCGCGCAGCCGCGCCAGCGCTTTATCCAGGCGGCCCGGCTGGATGGGCTTGAGCAGATAATCCACCGCACCGGCGTCGAACGCATCGACTGCGTACTGGTCGTAGGCGGTGACGAACACCACGTGTGCCTGGCGGCCGATGCGCTCGGCTACCTCCAGGCCCGACAGGCCGGGCATGCGGATGTCGAGGAACACCACGCGCGGCGCATGCTCCAGATAGGCGTCCCAGGCATCGAGGCCGTTGTCGACCGCCGCGATCACCTGCGCGTCGGGCCAGGCCAGCGCCAGCATGCCGAGCAGGCGCTCGCGCATCAGCGGTTCGTCTTCGGCGACCAGGATTGTGACTGTCATTGCGCGTCCTTGCGGGGGATGAGGAGTTCGGCCAGCAGGCCCGGTTCGGCTTCGCTCAGCGCCAGGCTGGCGCTCTCGCCATAGGCCAGGCGCAGGCGGCTGCGCACATTCTCCAGGCCCGTGCCATTGCCGGGCGTGTCGCTCATGCCCACGCCGCTGTCGTGCACCGCGATGCGGATCCGGTCGGCGTCTTCCTGCGCGGTGATGGTGATGTCGCCGCCACGCAGCGATGGCTCGATGCCGTGCTTGATCGCGTTCTCGGCCACGGTCAGTACCAGCATGCTGGGAACCTGGGTGGCGGCCAGGCTGGTGGGCAGATCGATCCGGAACCGCAGGCGCTCACCCATCCGGATCTGCATCACGGCCAGGTACGATTCGACCAGACCGAATTCGGTGGCGAGGCTCACCTGCTCGCAGCGCATGTCGCTCATGCTGGCGCGCAGAAAATCGATCAGGTGCGCCGTGAGTTCGGCGGCGCGCGGCGCGCCTTGCTCGGCCAGTTGCTGCACGGCGCCGAGGGTGTTGAACAGGAAGTGCGGTTCGATCTGGGCGCGCAGCAGGCGCAGTTGGGTCTCGCTCAGCTCGCGTGCTAGGCGCGCCTGTTCGGCGTCCTGCTCGAGCTTCAAGGCGAGCAGCGCATAGTGACGATTGCGCACCGTCGCCAGCACGAAGCCGGGCAACGCCACCAGCACCAGGACGCCGAAACCGGTCACCATCAGCACTTTCGGCGCCGTCTCCAGCAGGCGTGTCCAGGAGTCGCCCCTGAGGATCACGACGATTAACGAGCCGAACAAGCCACCCAGCATCCCCAGGACGATGGCGTTGGCAAGCAGCTTGCCCCCGCGCTGCGAATACTTTTCATGGTTGAACCAGATCCCGACCAGGGCGGTCAGCACACCCAGGCCAACGGCATTGGCTGCCACGACAGCTCCCAGCATCGACAGCTTCGGCACGAAGGCCATCTTGACCAGCGCGCCGAATATCGAAAAGACCAGACACAGCTTGGCAAGGAGGCGTACCAGCGCCCAGCCACGGTAGGTTACCGAGATGCGATACATCTCCTGGCGCTCGATGTGCGACAGCTTTGCAGCCTTGCACGCCATGGCGCGCCGCCATCCGGCTGGGGCCTGGTCAGCCAGGCCAGGCGTCTTCAACACCGCCAGCAGCTCCTGTTCCCACTCTGTCCACCAGTTCGCGACGCGTCCCCACATGGCTTCCTCCGTTCTCGTCAATGTATAGCAACGAGACCAGTCTGGGGAAGAACCGCTGCCGTGGACAGCGGCGCGTGACGAACGACGAAGGGAATGGTGCGAACGACGACTTCTTTACTTGCGCGTGAAGACCAGATCCCAGACGCCGTGACCGAGCTTGATGCCGCGGTTCTCGAACTTGGTCAGCGGACGATAAGCCGGCTGCGGTGCGTAGCCGTCGGCGGTATTGGTCAGTTCGGGCTCGGCGCTCAATACTTCGAGCATCTGCACTGCGTAGTCTTCCCAGTCGGTCGCCAGGTGCAGGTAGCCGCCCGGGGCCAGCTTCTGGCACAGCAGCTTGACGAACGCCGGCTGGATCAGGCGGCGCTTGTTGTGGCGCGCCTTGTGCCACGGGTCGGGGAAGAACACGTGCACGCCGTCGAGCGAGCCATCCGCGATCATGTGATTCAGCACCTCGAATACATCGTGCTGGATCAGGCGCAGGTTGGCGATGTCCTGCTCGCCGATCTGCTTGAGCAGGCTGCCGACGCCCGGCGTGTGCACTTCGACGCCGATGAAGTCTTTCTCCGGCATCAGCTTGGCGATGTGGGCAGTGGTGTCGCCCATGCCGAAGCCGATTTCCAAGATCACCGGCGCGGTGCGGCCGAAGGCCTGCGCCACGTCGAGTGGTTCTTTCTTGTACCCGATCAGGAACTTCGGCCCCAGTTCATCGAAGGCCCGCGCCTGCGCGGTCGACAGCCGGCCCGCGCGCGTGACAAAACTGCGGATGCGGTGTTCGGTGGGATCGTACAGCATGGACCGCGCCGGGCCATTGTTGGGCTTATCAAGAGACATGGGATGTGGGGACGAAGAAAGTGAAGAGGAAAATGCGGCTGTCATTATAGCCGACGCGCCGCGCCGCCCGGATCGGCCATAATCGCGTCTTCACCCAGCTTGCCGGAGTTTGTCCATGCATTCCACGAAACACCCGATCGCCATCGACGAGCATATCGCCGCCGTCAACCTGACCTCGTTCCACTATGGCGCGCCGGGCAGCGGCAAGAAGGTCTATATCCAGGCCTCGCTGCACGCGGACGAAGTGCCGGCCATGCTGGTCGCACACGTGCTGCGCCAGGAACTCGAGCGCCTCGACGCCGAAGTCCGCATCAAGGGCGAGGTGATCCTGGTACCGGTGGCCAATCCGATCGGGCTGGCGCAGGTGATCCACGGCGCGCCGTTCGGCCGCTACGACCTGGCGACCGGCACCAACTTCAATCGCGCCTACCGCCACGTGGCGCAGGATGTGATGGCGGCAGTCGATGGCCAGCTCGGGCAGGACGCCGCCGCCAACGTCGCGCTGATCCGCGAGCATGCACGGCGCTCGGTGGCAAGCTGGGAGCCTGGCAACGCGACCGCCGTGCTCAAAAAAACGCTGCTCACGATGGCGATCGACGCCGACATCATGCTCGATCTGCACTGCGACACCGAGGCGGTGCTGCACATGTACGCGGGCACGCCGCTGGTCGAGGCAGTGCTGCCGCTGGCCGCGCTGATGGAAGCGCGCGTGCTGTTGGTGGCGACGGAATCGGGCGGCGAACCGTTCGACGAAGCGTGCGGGCGTCTGTGGTGGGATCTGGCGCGCCACTATCCCGATGCCACGATTCCGCCGGCCTGCGTGGCCGTCACGGTCGAACTGCGGGGTGAGAACGACGTCAATTACGACTACGCGCGCAAGGATGCCGACGCGCTGCTGCGCTACCTGGCGCACCAGGGCGTACTGGATATCCCGGTTGGCGACATGCCCGCCTACGCCTGCGCGCCGACACCGCTCGACGCGGTAGAGCCGCTGACCGCGCCACATGCGGGCGTGCTGGTGCTGCGCAAGGCGCTGGGGGACCGGGTCGAAGCGGGCGAGCCGATTGCGGACATCGTCAACCCGGTCAGCGGGCAGGTCACGCCAGTGGCGGCGAGCCGGCCGGGGTTGCTGTTTGCCTGCACGGCGCACCGGCATCTGCTGCGCGGTATGCACGTGTGCAAAGTGGCCGGGACGGACTCGTTCAGGATCGGGGATTTGCTGTCGAGTTGAGGTAGCGCGGCTCTTTTCTGTTGATGACTTGGGCAACTGCGGCTGCCAACGCGAGCGCCGGCAGCAGCCATGAGTGGCCGATCTTCAGCTCCATCAGTGTCGCGCCGCTGACCAAGCACCAGCTTACCGGGATCAGCCAGAAGATCGCGGGCGCACGCCATGCGAGCAGCACGCCCAGCGTGGCGACAACTGTGGGATCGGGGACGATGCCGAAGACTTCTGCTTGACGCCATTGGCCACCATCGCGAGCCAGCGCCAGCAAGGGATAGGCGAGGATGGCCAGGCCAGACAGTCCGAGTGCTAGAGGTTGAGGTACTGGCGCTGCGTTACCTGGCCTGTATGCGCGCCAGCACAATAGCAGCGCCTGCACGGCAAACGCCGCAGCAAAATACGGCGCCGCCGTGTTGATCTCGGCGTAGCGCTCCAAGTGATACGCCCATGCCACCCAGCCCCAGGCTGCAGCGAGCACCAGCGCCGCTGATCGTTGCAGGTGCTGGCGTGGCCGCGCAATGGCGCCGAGCACGATGACGCCCGCCACCAGCGCCAGCAGATGTGCAGGCCAGATCGCGGCGTTGTAGCTCTCGATGAGCCGGAAGTAGCTGCGGCTTGAGAACATCAAAAAATCGGACAGCGAATACGTCCACCACTCGCTCATGCCAGCCTTTCGACATCCTGCGCGATGCGCTTGCGCAGCGCCTCGTCCGGCATGCGACCGGTGCCGGCCAGCAGATTCTCGCGCACGTGTGCGACGCTGGACGTGGCCGGAATCGCGCACGTGACGGCCGGATGCGACACGATAAACTTGAGCAGCGCCTGCGCCCACGTCGTGCAGCCGATATCGGCCGCCCACCCCGGCAACGGCTTGCCGGCCAGCGCCTGCGTCAGGTCGCCCTGGCGAAACGGCCGGTTGACGATCACGCCGATCTTGCGCTCGCGCGCCAGCGGCAGGATGCGCTGCTCGACGTCGCGATCGAGTGCGTTGTACGAGATCTGCACGAAGTCGATCGGCTGCGACGCCATGATTTTCTCGATCTCGGCATGCCGCCGGCCTTCGGACGTGGTGATGCCGACGTAGCGCAGCCGCCCTTCCCGCTTCATCGCCAGCAGGATTGGCAAATGCTCTTCCCATGACAGCAGGTTATGCACCTGCAGCAGATCGAAGCGCGGCACGCGCCACAGCTTGCGCGACGCCTCCACTTGCGCCACGCCACGCGCGCCGCCACTGACCCAGACCTTGTCGGCCGCAAATAACCGGGCAGGCTTGAGGGTTTGCACGGCCTCGCCGATCACGTCCTGGGCCGAGCCGTACATGGGCGACGAATCGACCAGCCTGCCGCCTCCGGCGAAGAACTGGCGCATCACATCGACCGATTCACGGCGACCTTGTGGGTCGCGCCCGACGTTGAAGCTGATCCAGCTGCCAAGGCCGATGAGCGGGAGTTGTTCGCCGGTCGAGGGGATCGGGCGTGTGAGCAAGGGCGCGGGTGGCGCAGCAGCCAGCAGCGGCGACAGGGCCAGTCCGCTCGACGCGGCAATCATGGACGCCAGCAGATGACGGCGTGATGGGGAGGTCGGTGGCATGCAGAGCGCTCCTTGCTTGGACGGGTGACATACAAGGCTACATCGGCGCGACTGAACGTGGCGCAGCGCTACACGGTGAGATGCTGGGTCAGGCATCGTCCACACTACATCATCGCCGTAATCCGACAAGCACATGCCGCATCCAGTTCAGCCGCAGCAAATGTCCAGTAAGTCAATGCCATGCCGAATTTAAGATCTGGAACGATGGTTCCAACACCGGAAGAAGATGCGGAAATTACAGCCGCAGCGATGGATGACCCTGACGCGCGTCCATTGTCCGATAATGAGTGGGAGCTGGTGAAGCCGATACGTAGCGGAGATGTGCCTGTCGATTCGGGGAAATCTTGAACCCAGGCGTTCGCGTCAGGTCATGATTGGAGCGGGTGAAGGGAATCGAACCCTCGTCGTAAGCTTGGGAAGCTGACCAAGGAACGGCTTAACCATGCGGGTTTGCGACCTAAAACCGCTCTACAAAAATCACCAATTCATCCCTCTACAGGCCAGCATCCATGCGGTGCTCGTAAAGTTTGTGGAGCAGTTTTTAAGAGGCTTTAGCAAGATATGTGCAAACAATCGAGTTCGACACAAGCCTGCTGTGAGGCGAACGATTCCGACATGCTGGGCATGCAAATAAGGTTTGACACAACGCACGTCGAAGCTTCACAAATCTCAGGATTGCAAAAATAAAGTTGGACGCAATTTGCTGATTCCCCCGCCTTAAACGGCCGCTTTCTCCCATTAGCGCACTCTCATATACAATATCTAAATGCTTTATATTGCCAATTTGCGAGATGGCTAAGATTTTTTAAGAATTGTTAGAACTTCGTCCATCGCTACACAGACGGTATATCCAGAATTTGCCACATCGGTATTGACTACATCATCCCGATTACTATGCCATTTTGTTTCATATGGAATGTATTTTGAAACAACCCCGACAACCCTGAAAAATCCGTCCTCGCAATGTTCAACAACTGGCCCTCCACTATTTCCTGGAAAAACAAAAGAATCAATCACGAAAGTAGAGTTTTCGAGATAGATGCCTGCAACAATTCCTTTGCGAATCAATGGTTTTTTGAAGTCATAGAAACTGCTGTTTCGCATGCCAAGCGATGTAGGATACCCCATCACGTAAACATCGCTTGCCAATAAGACTGAGTCTAATTTTCCTAATGCTTCCACATCCGCGGATACCACGGAGCCATTTCCTTCTTGCAAACGCTTAACGTATGGCTCCGGAATCAGTTTAGTCGGCCTTTTAAATTCATCTTGCAGATACTTGAGTGGAGTACTATGATCAAACCCTTCTGTGGCAATATTTTTTCCAATTAAAATTGCCGCCACATCGTGCTTCTCGCTGCATAGAATTATAGAATCATTCAAATCAATGTTAAAAATCCAAGGTAACGTAGAATTTTTGTCACTACTATAAAATGTCAAAATCAAATTTTCTCCATAGAGTTGCCCATGGCGATTGTAGAGAACATGTTTTGCTGTTATAAGATAGTTTTCCCCATCGATCTTCAAGCGAAATCCTGAGCCAATTGATTTTCCCTCATTAATTACGATTAGAGCTGAATATGCGAGATTATCGTGTGGAATGCGGGTAGGGAGATTGATTTTCATTAGCGGATTGTTTTTATGGACGCTAGAGTTTGCGTTTTTTTTCGGATGTGTTTTTTTAGTACCCATTTTTTATTGATCTCCATAGAATATCGTAGCTACACCCAACAACCGCTTATGAGTGATAGCGGAAGTTCGACAGAGCATGTTCGTCCTAGCCTTTCCTGTCAAATTTTTTTGTGTCGAACTCTCCTGTCTCGCATCCGATTTTATTGCTCCTCCACGCAAGGCATGAGCAGTTTTCAAGACTCCCGCCTATGCCTTAAAAATCAAACTCTTGGCGCGAAATCGTTTCCGCAGATGGAGCAATTTCGACGTGTCTAAGCCAATGTTTACATTGGTTTTTCGGCATGGTTGCGGAACGATTTTGGAGGTCAAAACCGATGCGGTAGTATCGTCACAGCAGAGGGGGTAGCTATGAGGAACGAGATTTACGACGAATTGGACGAACTGCCCGCGGCTCTGCGGGTTGACATTCCGGCGGCTGATCTAGCGCTACTGGAGCGGGCGGCGCGCGCCATCGGCGCCGTGCGCGTTGAGGTGATTGATGGCGAAGGCTACGTCAACCTACACTTCGATGACGGCTCAGTCCTGCACAGCTGGAATCCTCTGGTGTTCAGCGGTGATGCGCTGGATCTGGCAGTAGACCTTGGCTTGCGCATCGAACCACTGAAAAACACAGTAAGCGGGCGTGCGTGCTCCGCAATCGCCACTCGTGATGCGCGGGCCGACGTCCGCCACGCCATCACCCAGGCCGCAGCCGAGCTCTAAAATAAGCCGGCAGGTTCAGCAGCACGATCCCAGCTGTAAATGATGACTTCATTTCGCTCAGCGCCACGGCCCCCCCCTCCTACCGTGTAGGTGATCGGGACCGTATCCATCTGAAAGTCTGCAAAGATTCGGCGGATGTCCGGATGATCGTTCAAACTGACAATGGCTTTACCCTTTAAGTGCCTCATCATCGAGGCCATCGTCTCGTATTCCTCCAAACCGAAGTCAACGCCGTAGCCCGCTGTCTCCCAGTAAGGTGGATCCAGGTAGAACAGCGTATGGGGTCGGCCGTAGCGATCCATCAGCTTGGCCCAGTCCATGTTTTCGATATAGGCGCCGGATAGCCGAAGGTGTGCGGCCGACAAATTTTCTTCGATCCGAAGGAGGTTGATGGGCGGCGCGGTTGTAGCTGTGCCCCAGGACTGCCCTTCCACCTTGCCGCCAAAAGCGTGCTGCTGCAAATAGAAAAAACGCACTGCACGCTGAATGTAGGTCAGCGTGTCAGGCGACGTCTCTTGGTGCCACTTGAACACCTCGCGACTGGCCAATGCCCATTTAAAGTGGCGCACGAATTCTTCCAGGTGGTGTTGCACGACCCGGTACAGGCGTACAAGCTCGCCGTTGATGTCGTTGATGACCTCGACTTTTGCAGGTGGCCGGAGAAAGTAGAGAGCGGCGCCGCCGGCAAACACTTCTACGTAGCAATCGTGAGCAGGGAACTGAGGAAATATGTGATCGGCTAGGCGTCTTTTACCACCGAGCCAAGGGATGATTGGATTTGCCATTCTTCTACGAACTCCCATTAATACTGTGCGGATATACAGTATAGGGTGTTCGCTATGAAAATTTTTCCCTCTGAATGCGATATTGCCGAGAAAAACTATAACTTTGACTGCTCCTGACTATCAGGCTTACCCCCTAGCGGACGCTGCGCTTTTTGGCGGCTCGTCTGACCGCCAACTCTCGTGCAGCATCGAGCGCTGTATCATGGATCTTCATCCACTTACAGATTTTATCTCCTAGTTCTGGTTGCAGAAATAGGGGGGCATTGACAGCATAACTCCAGGAACGATATCGGGTAGTTTTTCTCTCAGTACGACTGTAAAACATGTTTTGCCATGTCAACGCATCATGAGACGCATGATCCTTTTTTAGCAAAATGCTTTCCAAAACCGCCCCTTTTAATTGACCTCGAATTCTACTTTTACCTTTGATGATATCTTCAACTTCTCGAACGCGCTCCCGAAGTACATCATCGCTGGGCTCTTCAGAATAGTGCCGTTTGTTTAATGGAACGCAGTACTGACGCAGTTTCCAAACAAGGGAATCAAGCTGAAGCAGCTCAAAACTATCAATAGTGAATGAGGTAAGAAGGTATCGGTCGCCATTCCACTGGGCCAAATGATTGAATAATTTCTGTTCGCCCTCTTCCAATTCGATTCGAAAAGGAAGCAACTCTCTTATCCGTCCCAAAGCTTTTGTTAAGTTATGACTTATATCTTTAGTATTTATACGATGAAGAATAAGAATGCACTTTAAGTATTTTTCCACAGCCTGGGATGCAGACCACAGAAATGGACCCGATAGGTGTGACTTCATTAACACCCTCGCGGCTACGTAATCCAAGTCTCCGGTGTCCCTAAAGCAACGGATCGCAAAATGATTTATTTTTGCGTGCTCAGTCGGCTCCCGATCGTCTTTCTCCATGACAATTACCATTATCGATGATAGATGCTTAGAGTAGCACGATGCATGGTTCCATTTCGCGAGTGCCAGACGGAAGTCTTGAAACTTGTATGGGCGCCTGCGATAGCGGACAGTCAATGCGGCCACGCCTGGACGGTCTTAGCATGACGTGCTGCGCATTCCGCATATTGCTGTAACAACTCGTTGGCCCATTCCTGCCATACATCATAGTCCGCCGCAGCTGGGCGTTCAACGACCGGGCACAGCGCGGCCAGCGCGCTATCGAGAAATGCTTTTGTTGGCGGCTTCGATTGCGGCGTCGAGGTTGCGCACGCGGACAGGGTCAGGCACACAGCCAGCAGGAAGTTTCGGTGCATTGCGCAGCTCCTTGGTGAGCGCCGACATGCGCGGCGCCAGGGTGGATTGAATGGCGGCGAACTCGGTGGCCGCCGTGGTGATGCGCGCGGCGTCGGCCTGCAGCGTGGTCAGCGCCAGTTCCGACTGGCTGCGCATGGTTTCCGCGTGCGCGCGCTGCAACTCGGCGATCTCGGCGTCGTGCCGCCAGCCGTTCGTGAACCAGCCAGCAGCGCCTGCCAAAGCCATAGCCAGCAGCAGGCCCAGGCCGGCCGCCAGCGCGCGGTATTGGGCCGGGATCATGGCAACCCCTTCAAGCACAGCTCCGCGCTCGGCCTGGCGCCGGCGCGTGAGGCCACGCACTTCCTTGCCGCCGACCTTGTTCCACATCAGCAGAGCATTGCAGGCGCCGACCATGTCGCCCGCGTTCGTGCGCCGCGCCATGCTCGATCCGCAGAAGCCACTCACACCGACGTTGTAGGCGATATCGACGAAGCCACCTTCTGGCCATTGGTCAGGCGCGCGAGCGGGATGCACATGGCGGTGCCGGCGGCGTGCCGCTCGAGGTCACGATCGAGCTGAGCGCGGCACTGGGCGGGCGTGTACGTCTTGCCCCAGGCCGCGCATCGGACTGTCTGCACTTGGGCACCTAATAGAAAAGCCGCCCGGCGCATGGGTGCGAGGGGCGGCGAAGATCCTACTGGCGCAGGACCGGAGACACGGGAGCGGACGGCGGGGCTCTCACCCGCGGCTGGGCAGCTGCGCCCGTGATGATCGGGGCCCTTACGTGGGCAAGACGGAAAGCCTCAGAGCTATCTGCTAAGTAGACCGCTAATGCAAAAAGCCCGAACGTTTAACGGTTCGGGCTTTCTTTGGGCGTGCAGAGACATCCAGTGCGCAGAGTTTACGTCCAATACAGCCGTGTTGCAAGATTGTTGCGCAACTTCTTTTCAAGTTCGTTACGGGCAGCCATCAGCACGTCCTCGTACCGCGTATTCGGAAATCGCCAAGCCAAGGCGATTCCCTGGCTTTTGTAGATAGCCCAGCGGTCGCGCATCGCCAGACTATCGACCATCGCGTTCACTGCCTCGCCTACCGTCAGGTCGGCGGCGCGCTGGCGTTCGTGCACGTCACGCTCGTAGACGCCCTCACCCGTCAGCTTCATGCCGGCGGCACCCAGGTCGCGATCATCGGCGCGCATGAAGTCGACCCAGCAGGCCAACAGTAATGCATAAGGGTCCAGTTTGTTGAAAACTGACTTGGCCACCTCGCTACGGCGGACACGGCGAAGAGCTGAACCGGTGAGATTCTAAGTGTAGCGACGTCCGACATCAAGCTCTCCTGTGATTACACACACAGCTATTCTCCACGTTCAGACAGAAAATTTCCTACTAACAAAACAAAAAAATTGACATGCAACATAGTTGCGACGACTTTGATACATTGCTTGCAACGGCAACGGCAACGGCAATGGCTTGTCTAACTGATTTGCATTGCTCAAAAAGCGCCTGAGAAAACCCAAAAATCAGACACTATATGGACTTCGCCATTAAGAGAATTTGACCGATTTGATCAACAGTCACGAACTCCACAGGAGTCATCAGACTTCAATAATCAAACTCTTTTCTATTTGATCAACGTATTTTTCTGCCCCTCTAGTTAATCTTCTAGAGAACTCATTTTCGATAGCTAATCGTAATTCCTCAGAAGGGTTGCTTAAACGAGCTTTGCCAAACATGAGCACCTTATCATCTGGAAACTCATACTTTAAAATACCGGCACTTTGTGCGCAAATTAGCGTTCCGTAAACATATTGGAAATTTAAGCTTTTTTCAAATAAGATTTTTAAGTCACAATATGATTTATTTTGTTTTGCATCAGATAACGCTTTCATCGCGACTAGTGCGAGAAGACTTGATTTCGCCAAAAACGTCTTAATTTTTTCTGCATTCCACATAGTCCGAAGCTCTTCAGAACCGTTTAACACTCGCTCAACCGGTGCTCGTTTACGCACTTCGTCGCGGAGTTCACCGAACTGGCTTGGGAAGGTGTCGAGCCGACCTGCAATCTCGGAAGTTTTATTCGAAACTGTTTCAATCGTCGCACGAAGCTCACCAATCAGCAAATGCAATTCCTCGTTTCTCTTTTCTGCACGATCTTGCAGCGTTTGGCCTCCAGCAACTACCGTGCGCAAAGACGTTCCTATATTGCTGATATCTTGAGCTGACGCTTGAATTGACCCTAGCGAACCATTCATCGAGTTGCTGGAAACAAAGGAATAGATAATAGCCAGTACGCCAAGAACAAGAGAAGTAATTGTCGCAGCCACGCTTAGATATTCTGTAAAGCCTGGTAGAGAAGTCCAGTTCCTAGTTGCTAGAATCAAAATTATTCCAACAAGGATCACTACCGTGTAGAAAAAGTGAATTTGGAGGGAATTGTGTTCTTTTTCGAATTCAGGCTGTGACGGATCCATATGTTCCTGTGCAATGGTATGGTTTAACTTAAAGCAACATTTAATGTTGCAATTTGGAAATTATTTGGTATATTACAACATCCTATGCGTTCGCGCTATAAGCATTCTCTTTGCCTGTGGCACCAAGACATCAGATTTGCCAATGGCGATATCGAACAGCGATTTCTCTAGTCATAAAGTCTTGTATTTGATATGAAATTCTTTGAAGCCTGTTGTGTTTTATTCCCCACATCTACAATCATAAATCGTTGGTTCACGAGCGGGACCGGCGTGTGGTGGTGAGAGACCTACTGCGTTCGAATAATAATTTTATTCGGCGACAGCATGCAGATCTGAAGGGGAAGATCATTCCGGTCAACTTGCATGATGTCATCGAGAAAATTTACGTCGCACCCGCTGAGGCTCGATGACTCATTGATCTAGTCAAAAAGTTGTTTGACAATATGACTTTTCCGACATCTTACGATACTCAAACTTGGCACACCCGCCGGTCCCCTATCAGATCAATGCATACTTGCTGTCCCAGCGAGCGGCCGCCCGGCTGAGTCATTCCCGATAACTCTTTATCATCCGGAAACCCTGGATTTCCGGGCTTCATTTGACGTTACGCGCCATTTTCACGCCACACTAACCGTCAAATGCACCGTAAAATGTCCCTTCGACTCCCCACGATGCTATAAATGGCTATCCCAACTGAACCAGTTAGCGCGCTTACACTCATATTATCCAGCGCTGTAGTGAGCGCTGGCGTCAACGTCACATGGAGCGTTATCGCCCGATACTTGGATCGGCGCAAAGAAGCCCAAAAGATCGATCACGTGTATCTTTCGTTGGCTCTGCAGATGGAGGAGTTCGCACGTCAGTGTAACGGGCGCATCTACGATGTAAGCGAGGCATTGCGCCGGTACTATGATGACCATGACATGGCCGCATTCGAAAACTTTTCACGATTCGTTCTTGACTTTGCGCCTGAGCCAGATTGGGTGTCACTTCCAATCCCATTTGTGGCGAAGATAAAGTCTCTACAGAGCCGCTTCGACCAGTGCAACTCTTGGGTCAACATGCAATCCCAGCTATGGGCTGGACTTGATGATGCGTATGCTCTCGACGAAGAGCGGCTTGCGTTCTATGGTAAGAAAGCATGCGAAACCGCTGCTGACATCCGTTCAAAAATCAAGGCAGGGCCCGGCGAAAATGAAGACTTGATCTCGCATTTCGACACGGTCTTGGAGAGTCGCCGAAGTCTCTATTCACAGTATCCTGATAGCCATACATTCATCCCTGAATTACGAGCGCAGTTTGACAGCTTATGCCCCGCTCATTAGCCCAGAAAGCTCGCCAATTTTCTCCTGGGCTTGTAGGGCGAGATCGAGGTTTTTTTCGAGGTAACCCATTGTAGTAGCATGACTCTTGTATCGCATGACTCTCTGCATAGTCTGGACTGGCACGCCTGCCTCGGAAAGCAACGTGGCAAAGGTGCCACGCAGACGGTATGGCGTAATTCCTTTGAGCGAGCAAGAGGTGTTCGCCAGGCGCATCACCTGGCGCGCGAAGCCGGATTGAAATTCCTTCCCGTCCTCTCTAGTCACCATCAAGCCTTGGGCCTGACGCAGCGGCTGAAGGTGTTCGACCAGCCAGTCCGGCATTGGCACCGGTTCGGCTCCCCTACCCTTCGTGATTCCAGGCGTGTAGGTTGCACGCTGCCAGTCGACCCACTCCCACCGGGCCGAGGCGCATTCGCTTTCGCGTAGGCCCAAACCAAACATCAAGCGCACGGCGGTGGCTACCACTGGCTTGCGCTTGGCGGCCTCGTCGATCGCGTCGAACCAAGTGCGTGCCACGTTGAGCTGCAAAATAGCGCGCGGGCGCTTCTGCACCTTGAGCATCGGCACGCGCCATGGCGCCGCCGCCAATGTGCCTCGCTTGACCGCCCACATGGTCAGTAGCTTCAGGATACGTAGCCAAGTGGTTTGCGCTGGCCGGCTTGTGGTCCTGTAGGTGCCGGTTGCGTGCCAGTTCGACGTCGGTGGTGGTGGTGCTGTGGATGGCCTTGGGGCCGAGATCATACATGTTCAGGCGCCGGAACGTATCCACGCTGCGAATATGGGCCGCGCTGGCAACCGGCCTGTGCACTACGTACATGCCATCGAGTTCAGGTACGGCAAACAGTCGCCCAGCTTGGCGCGCAGCGCGTCGCCCAGCGAGATCACGTCGCAGCTGCGGCCGGCGGCCAAGTTGCGCATCAGCTCACCGAAGATTACGGCGTGGTCGGACAGAAAAAAGTGTTCGGCGCGGAGATCGCCGAGCCGATCGACTGCTTCGTTGTCGCGCAGCAGCGCGCCGATGACGCTTTGTTCAGCGTCGAGGTTGTCCGGTAGCGGTTTAATTTCGTTGCTCATGCTGGCTCTCTCGATTCGTGGATTTTTTGCGCTGCCTTGCCTTGCGTAGTTAGGACGTACTGGCCATTGACGTCAATCGCCCACGGGCGCAGGTAGTTGCCTTCGACATACTTACGGAACGCTGCCCGCCAGTCCTTGTAGCACTTGGTGGCACCCGTGCCGCCGGGCGGGAACCGGCGACGGAACTCGACCCAGGCCAGTGCCGTGAGGTCCTGCGGCAGCCCGGCCTCCTCGGCATAGCGCCACAGCGGCGCATAGTCGCGCAGTGGCCGGTCACCCTTCTCGGCGCAAACATCGAGGAAGGTTTGCAGCGCGATCGCTCCAGGCTTTCTCTCGGTCGAATCGAGGCCCCCGTCAGGAGGTTTGGGGGAAGTTATTTTAATGTAAATGAAGATGTAGATGGAGGGCCGTCACCCTGCCGCCCACCAAAGGGAGGCTTTGGTGCTAGCTTAGGTAGGCCAGGGGGCGGGGCTATACCGATCTGCCGAATCCGTGCGAAGGGATTCAAGGGCACTCGCTTGGAAAGCGCACGGTCTAGATTACCGATGCGATCTTCGAAGCAGTATGGGCAAGCGCGAGCGTCCCCCTCCGCGATGCCATGGATCTTGCGTATCTTACCGGCCAGCGACCTGCAGATGCACTCAAGATGACCGAGCATGACATCATTGATGGACACTTAATCGTGACCCAGGAGAAAACGAAACAGCCGCCGCGCATCAAGATCATCGGACAGCTGGCCACGCTACTCGATCGCATCAAAGCTCGCAAGGCAGGGTGCAAGGTAAAAACTGCCGCATTACTGGTCAATCTAAATGGAAAGCGACTGACTGCGCCTGCGCTACGCGCGCAGTTCGACAAGGCGCGAACGGCGGCGGCCGTTGCCGTGCCAGACCTGGCGGAAGAGATCAAACAGATGTGGTTCTACGACCTGCGCGCGAAGGCGGCCGATGACACGGCGGACGACCTGGGCGATCAGGCAGCGAGCAATTTACTAGGGCACGAAAATGTCCAGACGACTCGCCGACACGACCTGAGGCGGGGCAAGATAGTCGCCCTTACGAAGTGAAGTAGGTTTTTTTGTGGAACGGTCTGATTTTTGTGGAGCGGCGAAGATAGATTTTTCGCCGTTTTTCATTGGAGCGGGTGAAGGGAATCGAACCCTCGTCGTAAGCTTGGGAAGCTTCTGCTCTACCATTGAGCTACACCCGCGTTGCCAGCATTCTACGCGCGTTTGCGAAGGTTTGACAAATTCTCAACCGAAGTGCGCGCATGCTGCTTGTTAGCCATGCGCGCAGCATCACATCACTCGGGCGACTCGACCTCATACCCCTTCGCCGCCAGCGCCGCGATCACGCCTTTCGGATCGAAAATATCGTCTATCGACAATAGCGCAAACGTCGAAGCATTGGTATCCAGCGCCTTCTCGGCCGATGCGATCCACTTCGCATTCGCACGCGCCTTCACGTTCTTCCATTCAGGCTCCGTATCGAGCGCGGCGCTGTTCATCAGCGCGCCGAAACACGCTTCCTCGCGTTCGGCGTAGTTCAGCTTGCGCATCTCATCCACGTCGCCCTTGGCCCAGGCATTGGCGCGCGCTGTTGCGCCATCGAGATCCTGCTTCAGTGTGGCCATCGTTGTCCTCAGGCAGGCAGCGTCAGCCAGGTTCGACTTCTTGAAGTTCTTAATCAACGCGCGCGCATTGTCCGTCGGTAGTTCAACCTCCGTCGACGTCTGTTTCAGCTCACTCTTCTTGATCAGGGCGAGCAGCTGCTTGCGCACCGCATAGCCGTTGACCAGGCCCGCCTCCTTGCGCGCCGCTTCCGTCAACGCCTGCGCGGCAAAGATCGGCCGCTCGCGTTCGACATCGCTGTTCTCCGGGAGGTAGGTTGCCTTGAGCGTGCTCCACTGCGCGTAATCTTCCTGCGGCAGAACATCACGCAGCTGCGCGCCATCCGGATTCTTGCGCATGCCGATCAGGCTTGGCAACAGCGTGACCATTTTGAAAAAGCCCGGCTTGGCTGTGGCGCCTGGTGGTGACAGGTACTCCTGCGAATGCTTGATGACGTTTTCCACCTGCTGCGAACGCCATGTTATGTTCTTCGGCAGCGGCGCATAGGTGCCAAACACCCACAGCACATGATCGCCCTTCTTTACCTTCCACATGCCAGGGCCAGGGCGCTGGGCGACGACGTGAATCTGTTCCGGCGCAGGTTCGATCGCGTCCGTGGTGACAACCGCGGCAGGCGGGGCACCGGCCCCGTCAATCGACTGTGCCCATCCAGGGGCAGCCAGCAACGACAAGCACAGTGCGGGAACGACGAGTGGGCGCATGAAGGTATCCTGTTGTGAAAGTGGCCAGAAGCGTGCGCCGATTATGAGGCGGCCACTGCGGCGATCACAAGGACTTTCGAATGCATACGCAAGATGCAGTGTACGAATAAGGATTGCTTGGGAGGGGTGCAAGCCCGCCTCCGCACGCGTCACGATGCCGCTACGTGGATCAGTACTCGCCAGACTGCTCAAGCAGCGACTGCGCCACCCGCAAGCCCTCGACCATCACGGCAAACGCTTCGTGCTTGGTTGCCTCGTCCGGCACGCGCAGCACGTACGATGGGTGATAGATCGTCACGACCCACGCGTCGCCATGGCGCACCGGTTGGCCGAGACTGTCCCTGAGCGTCACGTTCCCCTTCTGCAGCACCGATTTGAGCGCAGTGGCCCCCATCGCCACGATCACCTTCGGCTTGCGGGTAGCGATTTCTTTTTCGAGCCAGTAGTGGCAGGCTTCGATCTCTTTCTGCGCCGGCGTTTTGTGCAGGCGCCGCTTGCCACGCGGCTCCCACTTGAAATGCTTGACGGCGTTGGTGATGTACACGCCCTTGCGGTCCACCTCCGCCTGCGCAAACACGCGATCGAGCAGCTGGCCGGCCGGCCCGATGAATGGCTGGCCGGACAAGTCCTCCTGGTCGCCCGGCTGCTCGCCGACAAGCATGATCTGCGCATGGTCCGGCCCGATTCCGCCGACGGCCTGCGTCGCGTGCTGCCACAGTTCGCAGCGCCGGCATTCGTCGAGCTTCGATGGCTGCTCGCGGTCGGGCTGGGCCTTCTCGGCCGCGATCGGGATCGTGGTGCCGCGGCGCTGGCCCACCTCGGCGACCTGGCCGATGCGGCGCGCGCCCAGGCCGGCTTGGCTGACCATCGACGGCACCAGCGCGCCCTCGGGCAGGTTCTTCCAGAAGCGCGACGGCACATGGCTTTGCATGACCTTCGTGTTCAGGCGCGCGGGGTTAAAGATGCTGCGGTAGTAGGTCAGCCACAGCGCCTCGCCGTCGTCTTCGAGGTCGGCGGGGCCGGACATCAATGGCCCCGCATCGTGCAGCGTAGCGCCGTCCCACAGCACGCTGGCTTCGGGCGTGGCGATCATCCAGGTCATCTTGCCCATGCGGGCAACAAAATGTTCGGCCACCTGCGGCAGCACGTCGTGCGCGGGTTCGAACCAGGCGACGAACTGCGGCGGCCCGGCCTCGATCGGCCGCTCACGAAAGCGGATATACGCAAACATGTCGTGCACCTCGCGCCGCACCGCCTTGACCATCGACGTCAGCCGCGCGCCATCGGGGTCGGCGGGCGACTGCACATCGTGCTCGCCCTGCTGCCAACGCCAGACCACGCGGTACAGGAAGGCCCAGCGGTCTTGGTCGCGGTAGCAGGCGGCCGTCTGCAGCATCTCCATCAGCGAGCGCGGTACCTGCGGCCTGGGCGTGGCTTGTGCCACCCGTTCGGCAGGCGGGGCGGCGAGAAGGTCGCCAGTCGGCTGCACCGTCTCCAGAGCCGATGCGGGCGCTGCCGGCGCGCTCGAAAACAAATCGGCGCCGGGCTCGCCCCAGGTCACCGCCTCGGGCGGCACGCCTGCGCGCAACAGGGCGCGGGCCGTGGCGCGCCACTCGACGAACGAGGCCACCAGCAGCGGCTGGCCTGCGCGGACCGCGGCGACGGCTTCGCTGGCGACGACGGCTGCGCTGGCCGCGGAGGTCATGCTGCCTGCAGCTCCGGCCACAGGTTCATCTGCTGCGGCGCATCGGCCATGTGCTTGCGCAACAGGTCGGAGCTGGTCGCGCCCTGCGCCGGCTTGTAGTCGGCGGTGATGACAAACGGTGCCAGCTTTTTCAGGCTGCAGCGCAGCCGCGATAAATCTTCCCAGCGGATGCGGCGAATGCGGCGCAGATCCGCGATGCGCTTGGCGTTGCGCAGGCCAATGCCGGGGATGCGCGCGATCAGCGTCGCATCGACGCGGTTCAGGTCCATCGGAAACTGGTCGCGGTTCGACAGCGCCCAGGCCAGCTTGGGATCAATGTCCAGCGCCAGGTTGCCCGTCTGCGGCATGATTTCGCCAGCCGTGAAGCCGTAGCTGCGCAGCAGGAAATCGGCCTGGTACAGGCGGTGCTCGCGCAGCAGCGGCGGTGGCGCGAGCGGCACGCTCTTGGGGCTTTGCGGGATCGGGCTGAACGCGGAGTAGTACACGCGCTTGAGTTTATAGCTGCCGTACAGCGTCTCGGCCGTGTTGAGGATCGTGTGGTCGTCGCTGGCATCAGCCCCGACGATCATCTGCGTGCTCTGGCCGGCCGGCGCGAACGCGGGCGACCTTGGCTCTTCGGCTTTTTCATCGAGCTTGCGCCGGATGGAGCCCATCGCCAGCTTGATCGTGTGCACGCTCTTTTCGGGCGCGAGCTTCGTCACGCTGTCGTGCGTGGGCAGCTCGATATTGACCGACAGGCGATCGGCCCAGCGCCCCGCTTCGGTGATCAACAGCGGGTCGGCATCGGGAATCGTCTTGAGGTGGATGTAGCCGCGGAAGTTGTGCACCTCGCGCAAGGTGCGCGCCACGGCCACCAGCTGCTCCATCGTGTAGTCGGCCGACTGGATGATGCCGGAGCTGAGGAACAGGCCATCGATGTAGTTGCGCAGGTAAAAATCCTGCGTCAGCTTGACCACTTCATCGACCGCAAAGCGGGCGCGCGGCACGTTCGACGTGCGCCGGTTGATGCAGTACTGGCAGTCGTAGATGCAGAAGTTGGTGAGCAGGATCTTGAGCAGCGAGACGCAGCGACCATCGGGCGTGTAGCTGTGGCAGATGCCCATGCCGGTGGTGGCGCCCAGGCCGTCCTTGCCCTCGGAGCCGCGCTTGGGCGCACCGCTGCTGGCGCAGGATGCGTCGTACTTGGCCGCGTCGGCCAGGATTTCGAGCTTGTCGTTGAGTTCCATCGGACGCCCGTGGCTGTATGGGCATACAGTATAGCGTGGCGTGTCATGACAGAGGGTGCGGCAGCGCACCCGTGCGGGGGTGGCGCCGGTTCAAAGACGGGACGCTAGTTATGCGTGCAGCAAGCCTTCGGCCAGCGACAACTGCTGCGCATCCATGCGGCGCGCGGTGCGGGCCAGGTAGTCGCGTGCCGGTCCGATCCCGGCGCCGCCCGCCCGATGCAGCCACGCATACGCTTCCACCAGATCGCGCGGCGCGCCCTGCCCCGCCGCATACATCACGCCCAGGTTGAACTGGGCGCGCGCGTGGCCCTGGCGCGCCGCGCACAGGTACCAGAAATGGGCGGCTTCGTAATCCTTGTCCGCGCCCTTGGCGCAGTCGTAGCGCAGCCCCAGTTCGAACTGCGCCAGCGCGTGCTTCTGGTCGGCCGCCTTGTGCAGCCAGTCGGTGGCTTCGGCCGGGTCGCCCAGATCGAGCCGGTCGAGCAGCGTGGCCACCATGTACTGCGCCGCCGCGTAACCCTGAGCCGCGGCGCGCCGGTACCACCCAAGTGCCTGCACGCTGTCCTGCGCCGCGCCGATGCCGTTTTCGTGGCGCAGGCCCAGGTCGAACTGCGCGCGCAGGTGGCCCTGTTCGGCGGCCTTGCGGTACCACGCCGTGGCCTCCACCGCATCGCGCTCGACGCCGTTGCCCGTGTCGAGGAGCTGCCCGAGGTGGTACTGCGCCACCGGCAAGCCCTGCTCGGCCGCACGCCGGTACCAGATGGCCGCCTGCGCCGCATCCTGCACCACGCCCTGGCCGTGCTCGTGACGCATGCCCAGGCTGTCCTGCGCGCCCGCATGGCCCTGCTGCGCGGCGCGCCGGTACCAGATGGCGGCCAGCGCGTCGTCCTGCGGCACGCCGTGGCCGGTATCGTACATCAGCGCCAGATTGAACTGCGAGCTGGCATGGCCCTGGATGCCCGCGCGGCCGTACCACAGCATCGCCTGTTCGCCGTCCGCTTCCACGTCCTGGCCCTTGTCGTAGCGCAGCCCGAGATTGAACTGGGCCGGCGCGTAGCCCTGCAGCGCGGCCTTGCGCAGCCAGCCGAGCGCCTGCACCGGATCGCGCGCCACGCCCTGGCCGCTGTCGTAGCGCAGGCCCAGGCTGTACTGCGAACGGGCGTAACCCTGTGTGGCGGCGCGCCGGTACCAGTCCAGCGCCGCATCGTGGTCCTGCGCCACGCCCTTGCCGGTGTCGTACATCATCCCGAGATTGTGCTGGGCGCCCGGCTCGCCCTGCTCTGCGGCGAGGCGGAACCAGTGCAGCGCGCGGCCCACGTCCTGCGCCACGCCCTGCCCCTTGGCGTACAGCCAGCCCAGGTTGTACTGGGCCAGCGCGTAGCCCTGGCTGGCGGCGCGCTCGTACCAGTGGGCGGCCAGCATGAAGTCCTGCGGCACACCCTGGCCCTTCTGCAGCATCACGCCGAGGTTGTACTGGGCCTGCGCCAGATTGGCCGTGGCCGCGCGCCGGTACCAGCTCACCGCCAGTTCATCGCTTTGCGCCACGCCCTGGCCGTTCACGTACATGAAGCCCATGCTGTGCTGGGCCTCGGCCACGCCCCGCTCGGCCAGGCCTTTCACACGCAGGAATTCGGCGCTGTACAACGACGTGTCGGGCATGCCCACTCAGGCCAGCACGGCGCGCAGGTTCGATCCGGGCCGGGTGCGCAGCGCCACCATGAAGTCGCCCAGCGAAATCGGGCGGTAGAACAGATAGCCCTGCATCGTCATGCAACCGTTGGCGCGCAGGTAGCGCGCCTGTTCCTCGGTCTCGACGCCTTCGGCGATCAGGTTCAGGCCCAGGCCACGCGCGATCGAGATGATCGCCAGGATCACCGGATAGTGGCCGTCTTCCTCGTGGATCTCCTTGACGAACGACTGGTCGATCTTGATCGTGTGGATCGGGAAGCGGTGCAGGTACGACAGCGACGAGTAGCCGGTGCCGAAGTCGTCGATCGCGATCGACACGCCCAGCTCGCACAGTTTGTTGAGCTGCTCGATTGCATACTGCGGGTTACGGATGCAGATGTTCTCGGTGATCTCGACTTCGATCTGCTGCGGCGAGATCGCGTAGCGCGCCAGGGCCCCGCGCATCTTCTCGAAGAAGTCGCCGCGATCGAGGTATTGCGGCGACAGGTTCAGCGAGAGACGGATGTCGCTGCCGCCGACGGCGTTCCAGCGCAGCATGTCGCGGCACAGCGCGCCGATCATCCAGTCCGAAATCGGCAGCATCAGCCCGTTTTCTTCGGCGAACGGCAAAAATTCGCCGGCCGACAAGCGCCCGCGCGTTGGATGGTTCCAGCGCATCAGCGCTTCGGCGCCTGTGATGTTGCCGGTCATGGCGTCGATCTGCGGCTGGTAGAACATCTCCAGCTCGTCGTGCTCGAGCGCACGGCGCAGCGCCTGTTCCAGCGCGATCTTCTGGTGCGACACTTCGAGCATCGAGTCGTGATAGAAGCTGTGGCCGTTCTTGCCCAGCGCTTTCACCTGGTACATCGCGATGTCGGCGTGGCGCAGCAGTTCGTCGATCGATTCGCCATCTTTCGGATAGATCGCGATGCCGATCGAGGCCGAGATGTGCACTTCGTGGCCATCGAGGTCGAACGGCAGCTGCAGGCAGGCCAGGAATTTGTCGGCGACCATGCGCGCATCGTCGTGGCTGACCAGTTCGGGCAGCACGATGGTGAATTCGTCGCCGCCCTGGCGCGCCAGCGTGTCGCCCTTGCGCAGGCATTCCTTCAGGCGGCTGGCCGCCTGCTGCAGCAGTTCGTCGCCCTTGACGTGGCCGAGCGTGTCGTTCACGAGCTTGAAGCGATCGAGGTCGATGAACATCACCGCGAGTTCGGTCTGCTTGCGCTTGGCCTGGATCACGGCCAGCCCCAGGCGGTCCTTGAACAGGATGCGGTTTGGCAGGTCGGTCAGGATGTCGTGATAGGCCTGATAGGCGATGACTTCCTCGGCGCGCTTCCTGTCCGTGATATCGCGCGCCACGCCGTAGGTGCCGAAGAACTCGAGCTTTTTCACTTCCTGGTCCGGCACATGCATGCCGATCGCGTTCAGCGAAATCGTCATCAGCGTCGTGTTGAACGTGCGGTCGTTGCTGGTGTTGCCATTCCCGCCCCGGCACTTCAGGCGCAGTTCGACGTTGCGCGATGCGCGTTCGTCGATGCGGCGCTCGTTGAACACATAGCGCGCGCGTTCCAGGTCTTCTTCGTGCACGACGATCGAGTAATGCTTGCCGATCAGCTCTTCGCGCGTGTAGCCGAGCAGCTGGTAGGCGCGGTCATTGACGAACGTGAAGCGGCCTTCGTGATTGAGCGTATAGATGATGTCCGGCGACGAGTCGACCAGGTAGCGGTACATCTTCTCGGAGTTCTCGAGCTGGTTCGCGATGCGCGCGTTTTCCAGCGCCAGGCGCCGGCGTCCCAGTGCGTTGCTGACGGTCGAGAGCAGCTCTTCGCGGCTGTACGGCTTGCGCAGGTAGCTGTAGGCGCCGCGCTTGAGCGCGCCGATCGCGGCGTCGATGCCCACCTCGCCGCTCATCACGATCACATCGGCGTCGATGCCCCTGTCGTTGATGAAGTCCATGATCTCGTGGCCGCCGATATCGGGCAGGCGCAGGTCGAGCAGGACCAGGTCGAAGCGCTGGCGCGACAGCTGCGCCAGCGCTTCGGTGCCGGATGGCGCGGTCACGAGGCGGTAGCCACGCCCCTGAAGCAATTCGTACAGCGACGCCAGCAGACGGGGTTCATCGTCGACCAGCAGCAGGCGTGGCTGGCTGTCGGCGTCGAGTGTCGGGGAAAACGGGGATGGTTCACCAGGGAGCATGGTGGCAGGGTGCGCGTGCATGGTGAGGGGTCAGGCGGAACCGAGCGCGCGCGCCGGCAGCGCGAGCGCCGTGCCAGCGCCGGTGTACGCCGGCAGGAGTATTTCAAACGAGGTACCGGAACTGGCGCTGCGGCAGGCGATATGGCCGCCCATCTTCTTGACCAGGCCATGGACGATCGACAGGCCCAGGCCGCGCTTGCCGCCATCGGGCGCGCCTTCCTTGCTGCTCTTGACGGGCATGAACAGATTGGCCAGCACTTCGCGCGACAGGCCCGGGCCGTTGTCGCTCACGCCCAGTTCGACGTACAGGTGGCGCTCACGGTTGACGTGGCCGCGGTTGACGACCTCGATCCGGCCGCCGCTCTTGTGCTGCGGCCCGAATGCTTCGACTGCGTTCTTGACCAGGTTCACCAGGATCTGCTTGAGCACATCGGGGTCGCCCTCGATCGCGCTGTCGCCGTCCATGTGCGCCACGATCTGCACGCCGCCCGGCACGAAGCCGCTGGTGCGGAACAGGCGCAGCACATCGTCGACGACGCGGGCGGCATCGACCGGCCGCGGACCGGTCTCCGGCACCTGCGGTTCGGCCAGGGAGCCGATCAACTGGCCCACGCGGTCGATCTCTTCGTTCAGGATCGACAGCTCGCCGCCCACCGGTTCCTGGCGCGCCAGCTTGCCGTCCAGGATGCTGAGGTAATTCTTGATGATCGCCAGCGGGTTGTTCACTTCGTGCACCACGCGACGTGACGCGTCGCGGAATTCTTCGGCCACATTGGCCAGCTGGCGCCGTGCGTGACCGCGTTCGAGCAGCAGGTTCTCGAGGGCGCCGGCAGCCTGCGCGCCGAAGGCCTGCATGAACCGCTCGCGGCGCTGGCAATGCGGCAGCTGCCAGGTCGGCACGCCGCCAACCAGCACGCCCAGGCAGCGCGCGCCAGCTACCAGTGGGACCACCACCAGGCTATCGGTGCCCAGGATGCGCAGCAGCTGTTCTTCGGCCAGGCCTAACTGCTGGCGGTTGCCTCCCACGAACGCGGGGCGGCGCTCCAGCGCGCTGCGCGCCACGGGGCCGCCCTTGGCCAGCGACACCGAAAAATCGGCGATGCGCGCCACGCCCGGCGCCGGGGCGCCCGACAACAGGTGGCCGGTGGGGTTCTCAAGCAGCACGACGGCGCTCTCGAAATCGAACAGGATGCGGGCGGTGCGCGTCATCGCGTCGAGCAGGCTCGACTCGCCCTGCTGGCGCGCCAGCGTCTGGCCAACTTCGGACACCAGCACCATATTGCGCACTTCCTCGTTCAGGCGCTTTTGCACCGGGTCGACCGCCGGCGGCGGCGCATACGCGGACGGCTGCGGGATGTCGTCGGCGCCTGCCAGATCGATGCCCAGATGCGCGGCGGCCTGCTCGACCTGACGCGCGGCGCCATCCATCAGGTGCGCCGTGCGCACGGCGTCGATCCCGCACAGCGCGCAGGCGTCGTGCACCATCGCCTCGTCGTGCGCGTGGCAGGTCAGCACATGCGCCAGGCGCACGATGCGGATCAGGGGATGGCTGCCTTCCAGGCGGTCGCCCGCCTCGTGGTGGTACAGCACCGCGTCGGCCAGGAACGAATCGAGCTGCCAGCGTTCGATCAGCCAGGCGCCCGCTTCGGCGTGGGTGATCTGGAGCGTGCGCTGCTCGACCGCGCACAGGTCTTCGTCATCGAGCGCGGTGAAGTTGAACGCGTATTCCTTGGGCGCGGCGGCCAGCAGCGCCAGGCGGCCGACATTGTGCAGCAGGCCCGCCAGATAGGCTTCTTCGGGATGCACGTAGTCGAGCATGCGCGCCGCATCGCGCGCGATCACGGCCGCCGTCAGGGAGTTTTTCCAGAACGCGCGCAGGTCGATGCTGCCGGCATGCGGGAAGCTGTTGAAGGTCTGGAATACCGAATCGCTGATCACGAGCGTCTTGATCATGTCGGTGCCCAGCGCCACCAGCGACTGTTCGAGGTTGGCGCTGCGCGTGCTGCGGTGGTAGGCCGAGCTGTTGGCGACGGCCAGCAGCTTGGCCGTCATGCCGGCGTCCTTCGCAATCAGCGCGGCGAGTTCCGGCATGCCGAGATCGTCGGCCTGCAGGTGCTCGATCAGCTTGACCAGGATCTGCGGCATGGCCGGCAGCCGGGCGATCAGCAAGCGATTGCGAATATCCTGATCGGATAGGAGCATGTTATCAAGCACGGCCGCCACTTGTCGAAGGGTTCTGGTAGGTGGCGATCGCGCCCGAACAGGCATGCCACGTCGCCCTGCACTTCAGTGCATGGAACAGGCGAGAGGTTTGCCCACTGCTCCAGGAGATAAAAACGTATCGTAACATATATACATTTCTGATCAGGAACAATAGTTACGGGAATACTCGTTGCAACGGACGTCCGTGGGGCGTAAACACGGACACGCTCTAAAACTTGTTGTAACGATACGACTGTTTCCGCGATTCACGCTCATTTCATGCAACGTCAGGGTGTCGCTTCGCCCCGGGCGCGCAGCTTGCGGCGATGGCGCCGCGCGGTATCCCAGCACAAGAGCGACAGCAGCACGAAGAATGCCTGGCCGAGCGCCAGCGCCAGCACCGAATGCGACAGCGCCGGCGCGACGGCGCCGGCCACGACCGCGCCCAGCAGCGTCAGAATGAACGACTGGCATGACGCCACCGTGCCGCGGATGCGGGGGAACAGGTCAAGCGCCAGCAGCGTCGCGCCGGGCGCGATCAGCGAGCTGCCAAAGGTGAAGAAGAACATCGGCGCCACGGTCCACGGCAGGGCCGGCGGAAGGAACGCGTGGTAGATCACGTTGAAGGTCACGGCGCCCAGCATGAAGAAAAAGCCCATGCGGATCTGGCGCGCGAAGTCCATCTTGCCGGCCAGCCGGTTGGCAACGAGCGAACCGAAGAAGATGCCGCTCACGGTCGGCACGAACAGCCACGCGAATTCGGACGGGCCCAGGCCCAGACTTTCGGGCAGCATGACGGGCGCCGCGGCGATATACAAGAACAGGCCGGCGAAGTTCAGCGCCGTCACGCCGGCCATCGTCAGAAACAGGAACGAGCTGAAAACGGCGCCGTAGCTCTGCGCCAGAAAACGGGGATTGAACGGCTGGCGCTCGGTCGGCGGCACCGTCTCGGGCAGGTGCTTCCAGCAGAACCAGAACAGCAGCACGGTATAGACCGACAGCGCCAGGAAGATCGCACGCCAGTCGAGCAGCGTGACGATCCAGCCGCCCACCACCGGCGCGATGGCCGGGGCGATCGAGAAGATCATCGTGACCATCGACAGCAGGCGCGCCGCCGCGGTATCCGAATACAAATCGCGGATGATCGCACGCCCCACCACGACGCCGGCCCCGGCCGACACGCCCTGCAGCACACGAAACACCCACAGGTATTCCACCGAGGACGCCGAGGCGCAGCCGAAGCTGCCGATCGCGAACACCACGAGCGCCACCAGGATCACATTGCGCCGCCCGAACGCATCGGACAGCGCGCCATGCCACAGCACCATGACGGCAAAGGCCAGCATGTAGGCGGTGAGGGTTTGCTGGACCTGCAGCGGCGTGGCGGCAAGCTGGGCCTGGATCTGCGGGAACGCCGGCAGGTAGGCGTCGATCGAGAATGGCCCCAGCATCGACAGCGCCGCCAGCAGCGTTGCCAGCCCGCCTGCCGAGAGCATCGCGATCTTGTGCGGCGGCGGCGGCGGCACGGGGGTGACGGGGTCCTTGGGCAGATCGGATGGTTCTGGCAGCATGGGGCGGTTCCGGGTCAGTCCTGCTTTGGTTTGGCTTCCTCGCGGCGGTTGAAGCCCGCCACCATATCGAAGCGGAACAGGCGGCATTCGAGCGCGCCATTGAAGAACGGGGTCTTGCGCGACTCTTTCAGGCGCAGCATCTTCGGCAGGCCCAGGTCGGCCGTGAACAGGTAGGCGGTCCAGCCGGCAAAGCGCTGCTTGAGCGTCGTGGAAAACGCGGCGTAGAAGCCGGCCGCCATGTCGTCCTGCGGCACGGTGCTGTCGCCGCGCACGCCGATCCGCTCGCCGTACGGCGGGTTGGTGAGCAGGATGCCCGGCTCGGTCGTCGGCGCCGACACGTGCTGCGCTTCGATCTGCTTGAGCGGCACGTCGAACAGGATGCCGGCGATCTTCAGGTTATGGCGCGTCATTTCGACCATGTCGCCCGAGATGTCCGAGCCGAAGATGGTCGGCTCCTGCGGCAGCACGTTCGGCTTGACCGCCGCTTTCATCGCGGCCCAGGCCTGGCGGTCGTGGTCGGCGAATTTTTCGAAGGCGAAGCTGCGGCGCGCGCCGGACGGAATCCCTTGCAGCATCTGGGCGGCTTCGACGAGGATCGTGCCCGAACCGCACATCGGATCGAACAGCGGCACGCCCGGCTTCCAGCCCGAGACGCGCAGCAGGCCCGCAGCGAGGTTCTCGCGCAGCGGCGCGTCGCCCGTCTCTTCACGCCAGCCGCGCTTGAACAGCGCTTCGCCCGAGGTGTCGAGGTAGACGATGAAATTGCGGGCGTCGAGGAAACCGACGATGCGCATGTCGGGTTCGCGCGTGTTGACCGACGGGCGCTTGTCGTACTGGTCGCGGAAGCGGTCGCAGATCGCGTCCTTGATCTTGAGCGTGGTGAATTCGAGGCTGCGCAGCGGCGACTTGACGGCCGTGACGTCGACGCGGATCGTGTGATCGGGGCCGAACCAGTCTTCCCAGGTTTGCTCGAGCACCAGGTCGTAGATGTCGTTTTCGGTGGTGTAGCTGCGCTGCGCCATGCGCATCAGCACGCGCGACGCGATGCGCGAGTGCAGGTTGAGCAGCCAGGCATCCTGCATCGTGCCCGAGCAGTGCACGCCGCCGGGCACCTGGTTGTGCACTTTCAGCGTGGTGCTTTGGGCGGCGATCTCGCCGATTTCTTCGGCCAGTGCCGCTTCCATGCCGCGTGGGCATGGGCAAAAATAGGAAGCCATGAGGGGTACCCTTTGTCCGTTGATGAAACGATGGAAAATTAAACGCGCCACCGGCCCGGGCCGATGACGCAGCAATACAAAAAATGCAGGTTTAGAACGGCTTGACGGTCACCAGAATGACAATCGCCAGCATCAGCACGACTGGCACTTCATTGAACCAGCGATACCATTTGTGGCTGCGCGTATTGACGCCGCGCTCGAATTTCTTGAGGATGCCGCCGCACATATGATGGTAGCCGATGGTCAGGAACACGAGCAGCAGCTTGGCATGCAGCCAGCCGCCCTGGATGCCGTAGCCCAGCCACAGCCACCCGCCCAGCAGCACCGCCGGCACCGACAGGATCATCGAGAAGCGGTACAGCCGGCGCGCCATGCCCAAGAGACGATCGCGCGCCGCAGGGTTGGTTTCCTCGGCCAGGTTGACGAACAGGCGCGGCAGGTAGAACAGGCCGGCGAACCAGGACGCAATGAAGACGATGTGCAGTGCTTTGATCCAGAGGTACATGCTTTCCTTGTGGTGAACGTTGAATTCAGTTGCGTACTTCGCCGTGCCCGAACACGACGTACTTGAGCGACGTGAGGCCTTCCAGTCCCACCGGGCCGCGTGCGTGCAGCTTGTCGTTCGAGATGCCGATCTCGGCGCCCAGGCCGTATTCGAAGCCGTCGGCAAAGCGCGTCGACGCATTGATCATCACCGATGCCGAGTCGACTTCGCGCAGGAAACGCATGGCGCCGCTGTGGTCTTCGGTGACGATCGATTCGGTGTGCTTCGACGAGTATGCATCGATGTGGTCCATCGCCTCGTCGATGCCGGCCACCACCTTGATCGCCAGGATCGGGGCCAGGTATTCGGACGACCAGTCTTCTTCCGTTGCCGCGACCAGATGCGGATAACCGGCCAGGACCGCGAACGCTTCCGGGTCGGCGCGCAGTTCGACGTCTTTGGTCGCATACAGCTCGGCCAGGCGTGGCAGCACGGTCGGCGCGATGCCGCGCGCGACCAGCAGCGTTTCCATCGTGTTGCAGGTGCCGTAGCGGTGGCACTTGGCGTTGAACGCGATGGCCAGCGCTTTATCGATATCGGCCTTGTCGTCGATGTAGACGTGGCAGATGCCATCGAGGTGCTTGATCATCGGGACCGTGGCTTCAGCCATCAGGCGCGCGATCAACCCCTTGCCGCCGCGCGGGACGATCACGTCCACATACTGCGGCATCGTGATCAACGCGCCGACGGCGGCGCGGTCGACCGTGTCGACCACCTGCACTGCGGCCTGCGGCAAGCCGGCGCCCACCAGGCCTTCGGCCACCAGCGTGGCCAGCGCGCGGTTGCAGTGGATCGCTTCCGAGCCACCGCGCAGGATCGCCGCATTGCCGCTCTTGATGCACAGGCCCGCCGCATCGACCGTCACGTTCGGGCGCGCTTCGTAGATGATGCCGATCACGCCCAGCGGCACGCGCATCTGGCCAACCTGGATGCCGCTCGGGCGCACCTTCATGTTCGAGATTTCGCCGACCGGATCGGGCAAGGCGACGATCTGGCGCAGACCCGCGACCATCGTCGCGATCGCGGCGTTTGACAACGCCAGGCGGTCCATCAGCGCCGGGGCCAGGCCGGCCGCCTGCGCGGCCTCCAGGTCACGGGCATTGGCGGCGCGCAGCAGGTCGGCGTCGCGCTCGATCGCATCGGCGATCAGGCTTAGGGCGCGGTTGCGGGTGGCGGTGTCGGCGCGTGCCATGGCGCGCGCGGCGGCGCGGGCCTGCTGGCCCAGCTGGTGCATGTGTGCGGTGATGTCCATCGTGTTTTCCATTGCATTAACCTGGCTCGCGCACGGCGGCGATGGCCATCGGCGTTGAAAATAGCCTTACCGCGCCACCCGCAACGCCAGCTGCAACATCGCATCCCACGCGTCGCCCGCAAATTGTTTGGCGCGCAAGCCCTTGACCATGCGGTCGACCTGCGCCGCTTGTTGCAGCGCCGCTTCGAGCGTCGCGAGCGACACGCGGCGCAGCGCCGGCTCCATCATCCGCTCGCGCGGTCCCCAGATCCGGTATTCCTTGAGCAGGGCGTTCAATGGCCGGCCCTGCCCCATCCCGCTCTTCAATTTTAGCAGCGTGCGGATTTCCTCGGCCACCGCCCACAAGACCAGCGGCAGCGCTTCGCCTTCACCCTTCAGGCCTTCGAGCATGCGCACCAGGCGCGCCGTATCGCCCGTAAGCATCGCCTCGGACAGCTTGAACACGTCGTAGCGCGCCACGTTCAGCACGGCGTCGTGCACCTGCTCGAACGTCAGCTTGCCCGGCTCGTGCAGCAGGCCGAGCTTTTGAATCTCCTGGTGCGCCGCCAGCAGATTGCCTTCGACGCGGTCGGCGATGAAGTCCAGGCTCTGGCGCTCGGCGCTCTGGCCCTGGCTTGCTAACCGGTTGCCGATCCAGGCCGGGAGCTGCGCGCGCTCGATGTTCGGGATGTCGATGTAGACCGCAGCCTGCTGCAGCGCCGTTACCCACGACGCCTTGGCCGTCTGCCAGTCGAGCTTGGGCAGCGTGATCAAGGTCAGGTTGTCGGGGCTGAGGTCTTTCGCATACGCCTGCAGTGCGGCGCTGCCGTCCTTGCCCGGTTTGCCGGTCGGGATGCGCAGCTCGATCAGCTTCTTGTCGCCGAACAGCGACAGCGCCTGATTCGCCGCCAGCAGCTCGCCCCATTTGAAGGTGCGCTCCACGCTGAGCACATCGCGCTCGGTATAGCCCTGCGCGCGCGCCGCCTTGCGGATGCGGTCAGCCGCTTCCAGCGCCAGCAGATGCTCGTCGCTGGCGATCACGTACAGCTGCGCCAAGTTCTTGGCCAGGTGGCCGTCGAGCGCTTCGAGCCGCAGTTGCATCGTTTATGGCGTCGGCAAGGCAGCTGCCGGCGTCGCTGGCGCCGTCACGGGCGCCAGCGGCTTGATCGCCACCAGGCGGCGCAGGACCTGCTGCACCAGGTCGGACTGCATGTCGCGGTACAGCAGCGCTTCTTCGGATTCCTTGGCCAGCACCTGCGATTCATCGAACGCGATATTGCGGCGCAGGGTGATCTCGGTGGGCGCCAGCAGCTGGCGGTTGTTGGCGTCGCGCACCTGGAACACCAGCGTGTAGCTGAGCGCGTATTCACGCACGCGACCCAGGCTGTTGAGCGACAGGATCGCCTTGCCACGCGACTCGCTGATCACGTCGAACAACGCCTCGGCCTTGGAGGCATCGGGCTCGATGCGCACGTTGTCGCCCGCGCGCAGGTTGCGCTTGAGCTCCGTGCCCAGTGGTGAGGCTTCGTTGAACGACAGCCAGATGCTCTGGAACGGCAGGTTGTACTGGCCGTCGCTGCCGCGCAGCTTGAAGCCGCAGCCGGCAAGGACGGCGACCATCAGGACAGCACCGAGGGCGCGTACGAGGAAGTTGTTGTTGGAGGTGTTCATCATCAGACCACGATATTGACAAGTTTGCCCGGCACGACGATGACCTTCTTCGGCGTGCCTTCGATGAACTTCTGCACCGCTTCGCTGGCCAGTGCAGCCGCTTCGATGGACGCCTTGTCGGCATCCTTTGCGACCTTGACCGAACCACGCAGCTTGCCGTTCACCTGGATCATCATGTCGATCTCGGACTGTTCGAGCGCCTGCGGATCGACTTCCGGCCATGGAGCGTTGAGCAGGTCGCCATGCACGCCCGCAAAGCCAAGTTCCTGCCACAGTGCGTGCGTGATGTGCGGCGCGACCGGGTTCAGCAAACGCAGGAAGATCGAGAAGCCTTCGGCGATGATGGCGTTGGACGCTGCGCTGTCATCGAGCTTGCCCGATTCGAGCGTGTTGAGCATCTTCATGCAGGCCGAGACCACCGTGTTGTACTGGATGCGCTTCAGGTCGTAGTCGGCCTGCTGCAGGATCTTGTGCACTTCGCGGCGCAGCGTTTTCTGTGCGTCGGTGTGCGTGCCCTGCACTTCACCGGTCAGTGCCGCGGCAATGCGCGCGCGCTGCGCGTAGCCGAAGGCCCACACGCGGCGCAGGAAGCGGCTGGCGCCTTCGACGCCGCTGTTCGACCATTCGAGCGTCTGCTCCGGTGGCGACGCGAACATCGTAAACAGGCGCGCGGTGTCGGCGCCGTACTGCTCGATCTGCGCTTGCGGGTCGATGCCGTTGTTCTTGGACTTCGACATTTTTTCGGTGCCGCCGATTTCGACCGGCTGGCCGTCGGCCTTCAACACGGCGCTTTGCGGGCGGCCCTTGTCATCGAAGGTCAGCTCGACGTCGGCCGGGTTGAACCAGGTCTTCTTGGTCGATGCGTCTTCGCGGTAGTAGGTCTCGTTGAGCACCATGCCCTGCGTGAGCAGGTTCACGAACGGCTCGTCGAATTTGACGAGGCCGAAGTCGCGCATCACCTTGGTCCAGAAGCGCGCGTACAGCAGGTGCATGACGGCGTGTTCGATGCCGCCGATGTACTGGTCCATCGGCATCCAGTAATCGTTGCGCTCGTCGACCATTGCGTTGTTGGAACCCGGCGACGTATAGCGCATGTAGTACCACGACGAATCGATGAACGTGTCCATCGTGTCGGTCTCGCGGCGCGCAGGTTTACCGCAGGTCGGGCAGTCGCACTTGAGGAACGCTTCGTCTTTGTTCAGCGGATTGCCGGTGCCATCCGGGACCAGGTGCTCGGGCAGCACGACCGGCAGGTCGGCTTCGGGCACCGGCACGATGCCGCACTCGGCGCAGTGGATCATCGGGATCGGCGTGCCCCAGTAGCGCTGGCGCGAGATGCCCCAATCGCGCAGGCGGAACGTGACCTTCTTGGCGCCCAGGTCCTGGCTCGCCAGTTCACCCGAGACCGCGTTGACGGCCGAGGTGTAATCGAGGCCGTCGTACTTGCCCGAGTTGATCGTGCGGCCGTTGTCCTTGTCGCCGTACCACTCCTGCCAGGCGTCGAGCGAGAATTCCTGGCCTTCGACGGCCACGACCTGCTTGATCGGCAGATTGTATTTTTTGGCGAAGCCGAAATCGCGTTCGTCATGCGCCGGCACGCCCATCACGGCGCCATCGCCGTAGGTGATCAGGACGTAGTTGCCGACCCAGACCGGGATCTGTTCCTGCGTGACCGGATGGGTGACGAACAGGCCGGTCGGCATGCCCTTCTTTTCCATCGTCGCCATGTCGGCTTCGATGACGGAACCGAGCTTGCATTCGGCGATGAATTGCTGGAGCGCCGGGTTGTTCTTTGCGGCGTGCTGGGCCAGCGCGTGCTCCGGCGCCACGGCGCAGAAGGTCACGCCCATGATCGTGTCGGCGCGCGTAGTGAAGACGTACAGCTTGCCGTCGTCGATTGGCGCGCCGGTGTCGTCAGCGATCGTGTGCGGGAACGCGAAGCGCACGCCCGTCGACTTGCCGATCCAGTTGGCCTGCATCGTGCGCACGCGCTCGGGCCAGCCTGGCAGCTTGTTGTCGACATGGTCGAGCAGCTCATCGGCGTATTCGGTGATGCGCACGTAGTACATCGGGATTTCGCGCTTTTCAATGAGCGCGCCCGAGCGCCAGCCGCGGCCATCGACGACCTGCTCGTTGGCCAGCACGGTCTGGTCGACCGGGTCCCAGTTCACGGTACCGGTCTTCTGGTAGATGATGCCCTTCTCGAGCATCTTGAGGAACATCCACTGGTTCCACTTGTAGTAGTCCGGCTTGCAGGCGGTCATCTCGCGCGACCAGTCGATCGCCAGGCCCATCGACTCCATCTGGCCACGCATGTGGGCGATGTTCGAGTAGGTCCATTCGGCCGGCGGCACGTTGTTGGCCATGGCCGCGTTTTCCGCCGGCATGCCGAATGCATCCCAGCCCATCGGCATCAGAACGTTGTAGCCGTTCATCCGCAGGTAGCGGTACATCACGTCATTGATCGTATAGTTGCGCACGTGGCCCATGTGCAGCTTGCCTGATGGGTAAGGCAGCATCGAGCAGGCGTAATACTTGCCCTTAGGGAAACGCGGATCGTGTTCGACGGCTTTATAGGCGTCGATCGATTTCCAGTAGGCCTGGGCGGCCTGTTCGACTTCGGCTGGACTATATTTTTCTTGCATGATTTCTGCAGACGTAATGTGGGAGATGGAACCGGTCATTATAACCTGTTGATTTTGCACTACGGCGTGGCGTGGTGCAGGAAGGATGGTGCGGTGAGACAGCGTCCGCTGAACGCTGCCCCGGGTAATTCAGCGCAGCACGAGTTTCAATGCCGGCGTTTCACCATAATCTTCATACCGCTCGTTGATGCCGCCAATACAAAAGGCCAGCTCCTCGAACAGGTCCGGCACGGCGGCTTTCATGGCTGCCGCGTCGCGGAGTACGATCTCGAGCACTTCGTCCGGCGCCAGCTGGAAGCTGGTCATGTTTTCGTCGTCGCGCAGGTAGCTCAGGCAATCGACCCAGGCGTCGATGCTGTTCGCGTACGACGCCGGGAAACCGAACGCGGCCCGGCTTTGCGCATGAAACGACGCCTGGTCGACGATCGCGGCGCCGTTCAGTTCTGCAACAGCCATATCAGGCTTTCAAGCCCAGCACGTCCTGCATGTCGTACAGGCCGTGGGATTTGTCTGCCAGGAAGCGAGCGGCGCGCAGCGCGCCGTGTGCGTAGGTCACGCGGCTGCTGGATTTGTGGCTGATCTCGATGCGCTCGCCCGTGCCCAGGAACATGACGGTGTGGTCGCCCACGACGTCGCCGCCGCGCACGGTGGCAAAGCCGATTGTCGACGGATCGCGCTCGCCGGTGACGCCTTCGCGCCCGTACACGGCGCATTCCTTGAGGTCGCGGCCGATGGCGTCGGCGATCACTTCGCCCATCTTGAGCGCGGTGCCCGACGGCGCATCGACCTTGTGCCGGTGGTGCGCTTCGACGATTTCGATGTCGTAGCCTTCGGCGAAACTTTTGGCTGCCATTTCGAGCAGCTTGAGCGTGACGTTCACGCCTACGCTCATGTTCGGTGCGACCACGAGCCCGATTTTCTCGGCGGCGGCGGCGATCTCGGCCTTGCCGGCGTCATCGAAACCGGTGGTGCCGATCACCATCTGCTTGCCGTTGGCGGCGCAATACGCGAGGTGCGCGAGCGTGCCTTCGGGGCGGGTGAAGTCGATCAGCACGTCGGCGTTGTGCAGGCCGTGCTTGATGCTGTCTTCGATCATCACGCCAGTGAGGAAGCCCCCGAAGGCGCCGGCATCCTGCCCGATGAACGGCGAACCGGGCATGTCGAGGGCGCCCGCCAAGCGGGCGTCGGGTGCGTACTGGATGGCTTCGATCAGCATGCGCCCCATGCGGCCGCTGGCGCCGGCTACGGCAATATTCAACATCGTCATGGCAATCCTTACTGCTGGGTTGCCGGGGCGGTCACCGTGATCGGTGCGACCGGACGGCTTTCCGGCTTTTCTTTCTTGCTCGGCACCTTGGCGGGGCCGGCGATACGGTCGATGTAGTCGCGCTCGCTTGGCAGGTTG
Source organism: Massilia aurea (assembly GCF_024753205.1). Classification (GTDB taxonomy): domain Bacteria; phylum Pseudomonadota; class Gammaproteobacteria; order Burkholderiales; family Burkholderiaceae_D; genus Telluria; species Telluria aurea. The sequence goes on from NZ_JANUGZ010000002.1 coordinate 1,057,317, forward strand.
CCGCCTTCGAAGCGCTCGACCACGTCATCCTTGAAGAACACGGTGACGCGGCTGGTGGTCAGTTCGCCATTGCCACGGGCCAGGTAGAACGGGTAATCCCAGCGGTCGGCATGGAACGCATCGAGCAGCAGAGGCGAGCCGAGCAGGAAACGCACCTGGTCGCGCGACTGGCCGACCTTCAGCTGGTTCAGCATCTCCTGCGAGACGAAGTTGCCCTGCTGGATGTCCGGTCGGTAAGGCGAGAAGATCCACAGGAACTTTTGCAGGCGCGAGGCTTGCACGGTCTGCGCGCCGGCATTGGCAATGGCGGCCGATTTGTCGGCGTCGGCCGCGGTGGCCGCCGAGTCCGTTGCCACCGGTGGCGCCGGACGGGTCTGGTTGCGCCAGGACGCGCAGCCGGACAGCGTCAGCGTGCAGACGAGACCTGCCGCCAGCACCGCCTTGGCGGAAAATCGATGGGATACGGCTTGTTTGACGCGCATAGGTAACCTCAAATCGTTCGAGCGGGAGCTTTCAAAACGCTATATCATAAAGCACTCCGCCAATATGCGAGTAACAAACATGAGTAACAATCCGACCGACCTGAAGGCAAGCGGCCTGAAGGCCACGCTCCCGCGCCTGAAAATCCTGGAAATCTTCCAGAACAGCGCCGTGCGTCACCTGACTGCCGAAGATGTCTACAAGATTCTGTTGGCTGAAAACATGGATGTTGGCCTGGCCACCGTCTACCGCGTCCTGACGCAATTCGAGCAGGCCGGCCTGCTCAACCGTAACCACTTCGAAACCGGCAAGGCCATCTACGAACTCAACGCCGGCTCGCACCACGACCACCTGGTCTGCGTCACCTGCGGCCGGGTCGAAGAATTCTACGACGACGAGATCGAGCAGCGCCAGAAGATGATTGCCCAAACCCACGGCTATACGATCGTCGACCATGCGCTGGCGATCTATGGCAGTTGCCCGCAGTGCCAGGCAGCGCGTAAAGCAAGCTGATCATCAGCCGCCCGCAGGGCTGGCCAACAAAAAAGGGCGCACCGGAATTTCCCGTGCGCCCTTTTTGCATCCAGCAAGCTTACGGCTGGCTCAGTGCGTTCGACAGCAGCTTGGCGGTGATGTCCACGATAGGGATCACCCGCTCGTACGCCATCCGCGTGGGGCCGATGACGCCAAGGGTGCCGACGATGCGGCCATCGACGGCGTACGGCGCGGTGACGACGCTCATCTCGTCCATCGGCACCAGGTTCGATTCGCCGCCGATGAAGATCTGCACGCCCCCGGCCTTGCTCGACATGTCGAGCAATTGCATCAGGCCCGTCTTTTGCTCGAACATCTCGAACATCTGGCGCAGCGAACTCATATTCGACGACAGGTCGGTCACCGACAGCAGATTGCGCTCGCCGGAAATGACCACGTCGTCGCTCTCGGCCATCGCCTCACTGCCGGCCTCGACCGCCGCATGCATCAGGCGTCCCATGTCGTCGCTCAGCTGACGCAATTCGCCGCTCAGGCGTTGGCGCACGCCGTCGAACGACTGGCCGGCAAAATTCTGGTTCAGGTAATTGGCCGACTGCGACAATTGCGCCGGCGTGTAGTCGACGTCGGTCAGCAGCAGGCGGTTCTGGACGTCGCCACGGGGATCGACGATCACCAGCAGGATGCGCTTTTCGGACAGGCGCAAGAATTCGATCTGCTGAAACACCGATTCGCGGCGCGGGCTTTGCACCACACCGGCAAACTGCGACAGCGACGAGAGCATCTGGGCCGCGTTGGCGATCAGCTTTTGCGGATGCTGCAACGGCAGGCGCATGCGCTCGGCGCCGACCGTCGTTTCATCGAGCTGCTTGACGGTCAATAGTGTATCGACAAACACGCGGTAGCCGCGCGGCGTCGGGATGCGGCCGGCCGATGTATGGGGACTGGCGACGAAGCCCATGTCCTCGAGGTCGGCCATGATGTTGCGGATCGTTGCGGGCGACAATTCCAGCCCCGACAGCTTGGACAGCGCGCGCGAGCCGACCGGCTGGCCGTCGGCAATATAGCGTTCGACAAGCGCTTTGAGCAGGGTTTGGGCACGGTGATCGAGTTGCATGGTTCCGGGAAGCGTCTTTTTCTGTGGTGCTGGGATAAGAATCAAATTGGGGCGCGGCACGGCAGCGCAAGGCTTGCGGTCCGTCCCAGTGTTATACGCGCATCGGCGCAGATCCGTGTGGCAACTCGTGCGGTGGCTCCTGTGACGGCTCGTGCGCGGCATCGAGCCAGTCGAGCAGCGCATCGATGCTGTTCACCTCGACATCGGGCCGTACCTGGTCGGCCAGCTCGTTGATCTTGCCGCTGCGGTTCATCCAGGCTGCGCGCAAACCCGCCTGCTGGGCGCCCTGGACGTCAAGCAGCAGGTCATCACCCACATACAGGGTATCCGCCGGCAGCACCCCGAGCGCAGCGCAGCCGGCCAGGAAAATCCCCGGATCCGGCTTGGCCGCGCCAAAGTCGCGCGCCGCCACCGATGCCTGGAACTGGTCGGCCAGGCCGATCGTGACCAGGTCGGCCACGCCGTTCGTGACCGAGCCCAGCAACGCGCGCTGCCGGAGCCGCGCGAGGCCCGGCGCCACATCGTCATACAGCGTCACCGCATTGCGCGCGGCAACAAAGACGACCATGGCCTCGTCCACCCGGGCAACGTCCTCCCCCACCTGCTCGAACGCCGCGATCAGGCCGGCGTGGCGCAGCGCGCTCAGGTCGATCCCGTACCGGGGCTCGCGGGCCAGCAATTCCAGGCGCGCCTGGCGCAGGCTGTCGATCGTGAACCGCTCGGCCACGCGCGGCGCATGCTGCTGCAGCCACGTATACAAAATGGTTTCGGCAGCCCGGATCACGGGCACGATCGGCCACAGGGTATCGTCGAGGTCGAACAGTACGGCTTTGGGCCAGGGATGGCGGGTCATCGGCTTCCAGGGAACAGGCATGAAAAAACGCTACGCCAGCATAGCGATGCATACGGCCAAAAGCAAACCGCACGGCCTGCGCGTTGCTTATATGACATTGTGCTTACAACCTGATACACATGCAAATGGGACGCAAATGGACCGGTTGCCTAATAAATGAACTAAAATGTTGAGCGATTTTTTGATTCCAACCGCGCAGCCTGCGCTTTCCCGCTAGATTATTTGGAGAATATATGAAGAGTTCCTACCTGCGCGCAAGCGCAGCGCTGGCATGCGCGGTCCTGTTGACGGCTTGCGGTGGTGACGATGGCCAACTGCTGCTGGGCGGCCAGATTGCCGGCGTGACCAAGCCGGGCATGGTCCTGACCAATAACGGCGGCTCCGACTATGAAATCCCGGTGCCGTCGAACGGCACGGGCGTGACCACATTCTTCTTCCCGACCCGGATTTCGTCGGACGACAAGTATGACGTGCGGGTCAAAAGCACCCCGACGAACATCGAAAAGTGCGAGTTGTTCCAGAACACGGGCCGCGCCGGCTTCGACGTGACGACCATCCAGATCGCCTGCACGTTCAAGACCCAGGCCCTGACCGGCACCGTCAGCAATCTCAAGAACGACCTGGTCCTGGTCAATGGCTCGGACCGCGTTCCCGTCCCAGCCGGCGCGACCACGTTCTCCATGGCCCGTGTGGCGCAGGATGCGCCCTATGGCGTCTCGATCCTGGCAAACCCTGCCGGCCAGAGCTGCACCATTGCCAATGGCGTCGGCACCATGGGCGCGGCCGATGTGAACAACGTGACCATCACGTGCGCACCTTAATTTTTTCTGGAGTCAAACGCATGAAGTCTTCCCTGATCCGCCCGGCGCTTGCGCTGGCGCTGGCTGCAAGCCTGGCCGCCTGTGGCGGCAGCGATAAAGCCGAGTTCACCGTTGCCGGTTCGGTAACCGGTATCGTTTATGATGGCCTCACCCTGAGCAATGCCGGCGTGCCACTGAAGGTCGCACCGCCAGCCACGGCCGGTGCACCGGTGCGCTTTGCTTTCCCGGACAAGCTGGAATACGGCGACACCTATGCCGTCACCGTTACCGCGAACCCGGCACACCAGAGTTGCGAACCAAGCGTTCCGGACGGCGGTATCTACACCAACAACGCCGACACGGCGGGCCGTCTGGTGACAATTGACATTGCGATTGCTTGCCGAATCAACACCCGTCCCATCGGTGGCACGATCACCGGCCTGACCGGCGCCGGCCTGGTGCTGGCCAACGGCAGTACCGGAGGCACTTATTCGGCCGCGACGCCAGCAACGCCGCCATCCACGACCCCGATCTCCTACGAGCTGCCTGAAGTGCAATTCGGCACGACCTATGGCGTCACGGTCAGCAAGCAGCCGGCTGGCCAGGTCTGCACAGTCGTCAACCCCACCGGCACCATGGGTGACGAACGCGTGACCAATATCAACGTGACGTGCGTCGCCGGGTAATATCAAAAAGAGTTATATGTAATTCTTATGTCGAGTATGCGAAAGGAAAATTGGACTTATATGCTGTAACGCAGCATACTGGACCTGTCTCCTCCAACTCTCCTCAGAAAAGAATTGGATTTCGGCCCGCTCTTGTAGCGGGCCTTTTTTTTGCCCGTGCCAGCAGCGTGGCCATGAAAAAAGCGCCCTGAAGGCGCTTTGATCTGGTGACATGGTGGCCAGACGGCCACGGCGGCTATGCCTGGCTCGGCAGATTGGCCAGCGCCACATACTGCGCCAGGCTCACGGCTTCGGGCCGCACGCTCGGGTCGATGCCCGCTTCCACCAGCTGCGCTTCGGTGAACATCCCTGCCACACAGTTGCGAATGACCTTGCGCCGCTGCGAGAAGGCCTTGGCCACCACCGCTTCAAGGCGTTTGGCGTCGCACGGCAGTTGCTGCTTGACCGGCACCATGCGCACGATGGCCGATTCGACTTGCGGCGGCGGATCGAATGCGGTGGGCGGCACGATGAACATCAGCGACATGTCATAGCGCCATTGCAGCATCACTGACAGGCGGCCGTAGGTCTTGCTGCCCGGCTTGGCCACCATGCGCTCGACCACTTCCTTTTGCAGCATGAAGTGCTGGTCTTCGATCAGGTGGGCGAAGTCCGCCAGGTGGAACAGCAGCGGACTGGAAATGTTATACGGCAAATTGCCCACCACGCGCAGCTTCTGCCCCTCGGCCACCGGAATCGCGCCGAAGTCGAACTTCAAGGCGTCGCCCGAATGCACCGTCAGGCGCTCGCGCGGATAGGCTTTTTCCAGGCGCGTGACCAGGTCGCGGTCGAGCTCGACGACGTGCATGTGGTCGAGCTGCTTGAGCAGCAGCGCCGTCATCGCGGCCAGGCCCGGTCCGATTTCGACCATGGTCTCGCCCTGGCGCGGCGCGATGGCGTCGATGATGTCGGAGAGGACTTGCTTGTCGGTCAGGAAGTTCTGACCGAAGCGCTTGCGTGCTACGTGTTTCATGAATGCTTTCTTGATGATTTGATGCCGGCCGCGCGCTGCGCCAGCACCATGTGCATGGCGGCGCCGATCGCTTCGATCATGCTGCCGCAATCGGCCAGGCCGAGACCCTGCGCGGCCAGGTCGAGCGCGGTGCCATGGTCGACCGAGGTGCGGATCAACGGCAGGCCGAGCGTGACATTGATACCGCGCCCGAAGGTCGCGTGCTTGAGCACCGGCAGACCCTGGTCGTGGTACATCGCCAGCACGCAATCGGCGTCTTTCAGGTACTTCGGCTGGAACAGCGTGTCGGCCGGATACGGGCCGCGCGCATCGATGCCGCGCGTACGCGCTGCCTCGAGCACCGGCGTGATGACGTCGATCTCCTCGCGGCCCAGGTAGCCGTTTTCGCCCGCATGCGGGTTCAGGCCAGTGACCAGGATGACGGGCGCGGCGATGCCGAACTTGGTGGTCAGATCGGCGTGCAGGATATCGAGCACCTGGGTCAGGTTCTCGCGCGTGAGCGCGCCCGGGACGTCCTTCAGCGGCAGATGGGTGGTGGCCAGCGCAACGCGCAGGTACGGTTGATCCCCGCCTGGCGCGCCGGCCAGCATCATCACCACTTTCGGCGTACCGGTCTTCTCGGCCAGGTACTCGGTGTGACCGGAGAACGCGACACCGGCATCGTTGATCGTGCTTTTCTGCAGCGGCGCAGTAACGATGCCGTCGAACCAGCCCCGCTCGCAGCCTTCGATGGCCAGGTCGAGCGTGGCCAGCACGGCGCGGCCGTTCTCGGGGTCGAGCCGGCCCGGCACCACGTGGGCGTCGAGCGGCACGTCGATGACCGCCAGCCGCGCGGCGCCGAAGTGCGGCAGGCCGCCGTTGCGCAGCGCCTGGGTCGACAGGGCGGCCAGGCGGATGGCGGGATCGATCAGGCTGGCCGTAAGCGCCAGGAAGGCAGCGTCGCCCACCAGCACGCAGTTGGCCTCATCGCGCATGGCCCAGGCGGCGCGGATCGCGATCTCGGGGCCGATGCCTGCTGGCTCGCCGACCGTGATCGCCAGCGTGGGCCGTTGGTGCGCCAGCGGGCGCACAGGCGCCTGCGGCGCGACCATTGCTTACTGCTCCTCGCGGAATTCGACGTAGGCGCGGTCGCGCACCTGGCGCATCCAGTCTTCCATCGCTTCCTGCATCTTGCGGTCACGCAGAACCTGGCGTGCCACGTTGCGCTCTTTCTGCTGCGTCACGTCTTCGCTCTTGCGCTCGACGACCTGGATCAGGTGGAAGCCGAACGGCGACTGCACGATGTCGGACGTATCGCCCGGCTTGAGGGCGTTCATCGCAGTCTCGAATTCCGGCACGGTGTCGCCCGGATACAGCCAGCCCAGATCGCCGCCCTTGCTGGCCGAACCATCCTGCGAGTACTGGCGGGCCAGGTCTTCGAAGGTGCCGGCATTGTTGGCCATTTTTTCCTTGATTTCCAGCAGCTTGCGCTTGACTTCACCCTCGGTCATGGTCGGGGTGACCTTGAGCAGGATGTGGCGTGCGCGGGTCTGCTCGACGACGGCCTTGTCGGTCTCGCTGGCCAGCGAACGCTTGCCGGCCAGTTTCAGGATGTGAAAGCCAACGTTGGTCTTGAGGATCGGCGTGACCTGGCCGGATTCCAGCTTGCGCAGCTCGGTCGAGAAATTCGGCGGCAGGCGGTCGGCATCGCGCCAGCCGATGTCACCGCCCTTGAGCGCGTCCGGGGCGTCGGAATAGGTCGACGCCATGCGCGCGAAGTCGGCGCCGGTGCGCAGCTGGCGCATCACTTCTTCAGCGCGCGCGGCGCGGGCGGCGATCTGCTCGGGCGAGGCGTTCTCGGGCACCCGCACCAGGATCTGGGCGATGTTGACTTCGATGCGGTCGGCAGCGGCGGCCTTGGCGGCGGCCATATAGGTGTCGATCTCGGCTTCCGAGACCTGCACCTTGCTGTCGACTTCGTGTTCGCGCAGGCGCTGCATCATGATTTCGTTGCGGATGTCTTCACGGAACTGCGAGAAGGGCATCCCTTCTTTTTCCATCTGGTTGCGCATGTCCTGCACCGACAGCTTCTGGTTCTCGGCGATGCGGCCGATCGTGGCGTCCAGGGTGCGGTCGTCGACCTTGACGCCCATCTCCTTGGCCAGCTGCAGCTGGGCGCGCTCGACGATCATCGCCTCGAGCACCTGGCGCTCCATCGTGGCGGTGTCGGGCAGCTGGGCGTTACGCGCCTTCATGTTCGCCGTCACCTGGACCATGCGGCCAGCCACTTCGTTGCGCGTGATGACTTCATCGTTGACAACGACCTGGATCGAGTCGACCACCTTGGCGTTGGCCGAGGCAGGCGGCAGGAAGCCCGAGCTGGCGGCCGGCGCTCCGGCGGCCGGCGTGGCAGCGGCAGGCGTCGTGGCGGCCGGCGTACCGGCGGCGGGCGCCGCGGCCTGGGCCAGGACCTGGCCGGCGCTCATCGCGCACAGCAGCGCGGCTGCCAACTGGAGAGACTGCAAACGGGTAGTACGCATCATCTGGAAAGCACTCATTTGAGGATTGTTCACGTCAGGTTGGACGACGAAGTATGGACACCGAGTCTGAAATTTGACTTAGGAAGTATTGATGTATTCTGGCGGATGGAATCGGCAACGAAAAATGTGCCCGGCAAGGCGCAAACCACAGCGATACCGCGTGGTATCGCGAGGATTTGCAACGCAGCAGGGTGCATTTTTTCGTGGCCGATTCCGCCGTCATGAATAGATCAGTACTTCCTTAAGGCCGGCCAATGCCGGCATTCAGTCGCGTATAGCCCGGGACGCTCTTGTTGAACGACTCGAGCGGATTGCCCAGGCCCAGGCGCGACAAGCCATTGAGCTCGAGCTGGAAGAAGATCGGCGTCGACGTCGTCTGGGCCGCCGTCACGAAACGCTGCGCGCCCATCCGGAACACCCAGCAATCGGCCTGGTACTCGAGACCGATGAGACTTTCGATCAGCTTGCTGCCCGTGGACGGATTGATCGCCTGGCCCACACCATACGAACGCAGCGCGTAACTGACCCGCCCAACGCCATACCAGCGCCGCGAGATCGGGTACTGCGCCGACAGGTCGATATTACGGAAGCTGTCACGCTGATAACGATACTCGGCATTCACGGCCTTCATCTTCCCCGGACGCCACTGCACGCTCACGTTCGAGCTGTACAGACTGCTTCCGGCCGCATCGTATTGTACGCCGCTATCGAAGCTCCAGGACTCGGAAATGGTGCCGCCGGCCGCCAGCAGCAGGTCGTACCGGCTTTGCTGGGCCGCTTCGCCCGCGATGCGCACGCGCGGCTCTTCGAAGTACAGGCGCTGGCCGATGGCCAGGCGCAATCGCTCGGCGCCGTCTTCCTGGATGAAGCGCGACACCAGCGCCGCGGTCAGCTGGTTGGCGTCGGACACGCGGTCCAGGCCCACGTAGCGGTTCTCGGAAAACAGCTGGGCGTAATTGAAGCCCGAACGGCCCGTGTCGAACAGCGGGACATCGTCCTGGTTCTCGTACGGCGTGTACACATAGAACAGGCGCGGCTCGAGCGTCTGCGTGGTGGACTTGCCAAACAGCGACGCGTCGCGCTCGAACACCAGGCCGCTGTCGAACGACACCGTCGGAATCGAGCGCGTGAGCTTGGTCGGCTTGCCCAGACGCGTTGCGTGGTCATCGAGATCGTACTGGGCCGCGTTGTACATCAGCTTGGGCGTGACGAACCAGCCCGGGCGCACGATCGGATAACTGACCTGGCCCTGGACCACGGCGCGTGAGCCGCCCACGTCGGTGGGGTGGGCGAAGCGGGTCGCTTCGGCGTCGACCGCCCAGTCGAAGCCCGCCACGTCGTAGCGCGCCGAACGGAAGTTAATCTGTGGCAGGCGGTCGTACGGCCGCGGCACCGTCAGGCTTGGGTTGGTGGCGGCCGCCGGGTCTTGCAGCACCTGATAATTCTGGGCGCGCGCGGACAGGCTCCAGTACTTGGCGGCGTACTCGGTACGCAGTTCGCGCAGCAACTGGCGCTCGGCGCTGGCGGCGACGGTGCGCGAAAAGTCGGACGGGTATTCATCGTCCGATGCGCCATGCAGGTTCCAGCCGTACGACCAGCCCGGCCTGACCATGCCGTTGTGCAGCGAATCGGCGCGCCAGCGCGTGGTGCCGGTTTCGCGGTCGTCCGGCAACACTTCGACGTGGGTTTCGCCGTTGTACGTGCTGCCCAGGTAACGACCGGTCGCACCCAGCTGGAAACCGCGATCGAACATCATGCGCGGGTACAGCGTCAGGTCGCGGTTCGGCGCGATATTGACGTAGTACGGCACCATCACTTCGGCCTTGCCCTGCGAGCCGAAGCCGACGGTCGGCGGCAGCCAGCCCGAACGGCGCTGGCCCGACAGCGAGAACGACATCGCCGGCGTGCCGAGAATCGGCACGTCCTTGAAATAGATGACGGTCTTGCCGGCGGTGCCGACGTCGCGGCCCTTGTCCAGGCGCAGCGTGCTCGACTTGAGGTACCAGTCGGGATCCGGTCCTTCGCAGGTGCTGTAGGTACCGTCGCGCACGACGGCCTGCTGTTCACCCAGGAAGTCGATCCGGCTCGCCTGGCCCTGGGCATTGTTCGCCGCCATGAAATAGGTCGGGTTGAGCAGGTAGCCCTTGCCTGTTTCGAGGTTCAGCTGCAGCTCGTCGCCTTTGTAACGATCGCCAAAGCGCCACATGTCGACGTTGCCGGTGGCCGTGACCTGATCTTCGACGATCAGGTAGCAGGCCGTGTCGGCGGTCATGCCGGTCTGGCCGCGCGTGATCTCGACGTTACGGGCGAGGTCGAGCCGGCGGTCGGGCCGGCCGGCGATATCCTCGGCCTTGACGGTGACGGGAAGTTCGTCCTCGGCCTGGGCCGTTGGTGCAGGGGCGGTGACGTTGACGGTGGCGGGCGTCTGGGCGAACGCAGGCATTGCAGTGACCGAAGCCATTGCATACAGTGCGAGCACGTGTCGTGGTGGGAATGGTTGGGCCGAGGACCAGCTCATGGAAAATCGCAGCTCATGGAGAATCGACGTGCGCCATAAAGGGCGGTTTTTTTGGGATGAATCCCTTATTATAGGGGAATTAGTTCAACCAACCGGATTCATCAGGCCGCTTCATGTCATCTTTGTCTCAAAACCTTTCCGCCTCCGCCGACGCAGTGCCAGATACCCGGCTGTCGCAACTGAACGAATGGCTGGCCACGACCGGCCTGGTCGACGTCGCGTCCGGCCGCCGCGCCTCCGTCGACGCCAGTTTCCGGCGCTACTTCCGCTACGACGTCGTGGCCGACATGCAGGCCAGGCTGGGCGCGACGCTGGTCGCGATGGATGCCCCGCCCGAGCGCGAGAACGTGCCGGCCTTCATCCACGTACAGGGCTTGCTGCTGGAAGCCGGCGTTAGTGTGCCGGCGATCGCCGCGCGCAACGTCGAACAGGGTTTCCTGCTGTTGTCCGATCTGGGCAACACCACCTACCTGTCGCGCCTGTCCATTGACAATGCCGCGTTCATGTATTCGGACGCCGTCGATGCGCTGCTCAAGTTCCAGATGGCCAGCCAGCCGGACGTGCTGCCCGAGTTCGACCGCGCCTTCGTCATGCGCGAACTGGGCATCTTCCCCGAGTGGTACCTAGGCAAGCACCTGGGCGTGACGCTCGACGACAAGCAGCAGGCGCAGCTCGATGGGGTATTCGAAGCGATTGCCGCCAACGTGCTGGCGCAGCAGCAGGTGTTCATGCACCGCGATTTCCATTCGCGCAACCTGATGTTCCTCGACCAGCACAACCCGGGCGTGATTGACTTCCAGGATGCCGTGTATGGCCCGGTCACGTACGACCTGGCGTCGCTCCTGCGCGACGCCTACATCCAGTGGGACGAAGACATGGTGCTCGACTGGGTGGTGCGCTACTGGCAAAGCGCCAAAAGCGTCGGCCTGCCGGTCAATCCGGACATCGACGCGTTCTACCGCGACTTCGAATACATGGCCCTGCAGCGCCACCTGAAAATCCTCGGCATCTTCTGTCGCCTGAACTACCGCGACAACAAGGCCCACTACATGGGCGACCTGCCGACGGTGCTCGACTACGTGCGCAAGACTGCCAACCGCTACAACGAACTCAAGCCGCTGCTGCGCCTGCTCGACGCAGTCGACGACAAGCCGCAACAGTTCGGCTACACCTTCTAAGGCATCCATCATGAAAGCGATGATTTTTGCCGCCGGCCGCGGCGAGCGCATGCGGCCACTCACCGATACCTGCCCGAAGCCCCTGCTCAAGGTGCGCGGCCGGCCCCTGATCACCTGGCACGTGCTGAACCTGGTGCGCGCCGGGATTGTCGACATCGTCATCAACCACTCGCACCTGGGCCACATGATCGAGGCCGAGCTGGGCGACGGCAGCCGCTACGGCGCGCGCATCGTCTACTCGCACGAACCGAGCCCGCTCGAAACGGCCGGCGGCGTGGCCAATGCGCTGCACCTGCTGGGCGACGAACCATTTTTGGCGGTATCGGGCGACATCTATGCGCCCTACTTCGACTTCACCGAAGCGCTCGACGCGCTCAAGGACAAAGACGCGGTAGGCCAGGTCTATGCGGTCGACCAGCGCGACATCGCCTGGCTGTGGCTCACGCCAAACCCGTGGCACAACCCCGAGGGCGACTTCGCGCTCGACATGTACACGCTGCGTAACGAGGGTGACGTCAAGTTCAATTTCGCCGGCATCGGCGTCTACCGGCCCGAGATGTTCGACGGCATCCGCGCGGGCGAATTCGTCAAGTTCGGCCCCCTGATGCGGCAGTACATCGAGCAGGGTCGCATCGGTGGCGAGGTGTATCACGGCCAGTGGGTCAATGTCGGCACCGTCGGCCAGCTCGAAGAACTGAACGCGCCGCTGCGGCCGGCCAAGTCGGCGCCATGATGCCGGCCGGCGCCGTGCATGCGGACCGGCGCGCGCGCGTGCTGGCGCAGATGCAGCCGGGCGCGGTGGCGGTGCTCGGCACGGCGCCCGAAGTGATGCGCAATGGCGACAGCCCGTATCCGTACCGGCACGACAGCTATTTTTACTACCTGAGCGGGTTCGCCGAGCCTGACAGCGTCCTCGTGCTGGTGGCGGCGCTCGATGCGCGCCCTGCCCGCGCAATCCTGTTCTGCCGCGCGAAAGACCCCGACCATGAAATCTGGGAGGGCTTTCGCTACGGGCCCGATGCGGCGCGCACGGCATTCGGGTTCGACGAGGCGTATCCGGTCGACGAACTCGATCACCGCATGGTGGGCATCCTGTCGAATGCACCGGCGCTGTATTACGCGCCGGGCCACAGCGCGGCGCTCGATGCGCAGATCAACGGCTGGCTGAAAGGCGTGCGCGCACTGGGTCGAACAGGCGTGACGGCGCCGGCAACGACGCATCATCTTTTGGTGCTGCTGGACGAGATGCGGCTATTGAAGGACGCGCACGAAGTGGAGCTGATGGCGCGCGCCGGCGCCATCTCGGCTGCGGCGCATGCGCGTGCAATGCGCTCCACGCGCCCCGGCATGGTCGAATACGAGATCGAGGCCGAGCTGCTGCACGAGTTTCGCCGCAACGGCGCGCAGGCGCCAGCGTATTCGTCGATTGTCGCATCGGGCCCGAATGCCTGCGTGCTGCACTACATTTCCAACGACCGCCGCATTCTCGATGGCGAGTTGGTACTGATCGACGCCGGCTGTGAAGTCGATGGCTACGCGGGCGACATCACGCGCACCTATCCGGCCAATGGCCGCTTCACGGCGCCACAACGCACGCTGTACGAACTGGTGCTGCGCGCCCAGGCCGCAGCGCTGGCGGCCGTCCGGCCCGGCCAGCCGTACAGCGGCATCCACGAGGCGGCGGTGCGGGCGCTGACCGAAGGGATGCTCGACCTGGGCCTGCTCGACAAACGCAAGGTCGGCTCGGTCGACGACGCAATCGACACGCGCGCGTTCGCCCAGTTCTACATGCACGGCACCGGCCACTGGCTCGGGATGGACGTGCACGATGTGGGCGTGTACCGTAACCTGACGCTGCCCGACAAGCCATCGCGCGCGCTGCAGCCGGGCATGGCGCTGACCGTGGAGCCGGGCATCTATGTGCGGCCGGCCGACGGCGTGCCCGAAGAGTACTGGAACATCGGCATCCGGATCGAGGACGACGTCGTCGTCACCGGGACGGGCGCGCGCATCCTGACGGACGGCGTACCGAAAGACTTGGCGGAGATTGAAGCATGGATGAAGGCAGCGCGATGACGAACCAAACTTACGACGTCGATGTGGCGATTTGCGGTGCAGGCCCGGTGGGCCTGGCGCTGGCGGGCTTCCTGGTCCGGCGTGGCATCCCCGGGGCGCGCATCGCGCTCATCGACGGCAAGTCGCTGGGCCAGGCGATTTCGGATCCGCGCTCGATCGCGCTGTCATGGGGCAGCGCGCAACTGCTGCAAGAAGTGGGCGCATGGCCGCTGGCCGCCACGCCGATCCACGAGATCCACGTCTCGCGCCGCGGCCAGCTGGGCCGCAGCCTGATGCAGCGCGAAGACCACGACGTACCGGCGCTGGGCTACGTGACGCGCTACGGCGCCGTCGTCGATGCGCTGGCGAAGGTGGGCGAGCAGGCCGGCGTATTGATGCTGCGCCCGGCGCGCGTGACGTCGCTCGATGAACAGCCGGATGCGGCGCTGCTGCATCTGGACGATGGCAGCACGGTGCGTGCACGGGTGGCGGTGCAGGCCGAAGGCGGCCTGTTTGGCGCGCAAGACCAGCGCGCCCGCAGCCGCGACTACGAACAGAGCGCCGTCATCGCGCGCGTGACGACCGCGCTGCCGATCGCGCACCGTGCGTTCGAACGCTTCACCGACGAAGGCCCGCTGGCGCTGCTGCCCGAAGACGGCGCCGACGGCCACCAGTACGCGCTGGTCTGGTGCATGCGCCCGGACCGCGCGCAGGCGATCCTGGCGCTGGACGACACGCGGTTCCTGACGCAACTGGGCGAGGCATTCGGCGCCCGCCTGGGCGCCTTCACGAAAGTATCGCCACGCAGCGCGTTCCCGCTCGGCCTGAACGCCGAAGCACGGGCCACGGCGCGCACGGTCGCCATCGGCAATGCCGCGCAAACGCTGCACCCGGTGGCCGGCCAGGGTCTGAACCTGGGCCTGCGCGACGCCGCCGTGCTGGCGCGCCAGCTCGCGCGCGGGACGGATGCCGAAGCAATCTCCAGCTTTATGAAGGACCGCGCAGGCGACCGCCGCACAACCATCGGCCTGACCGACACGATGGCGCGTGCCTTCACGATCCCCGGCCCGCTGCAACCGCTGCTCGGCCTGGGCCTGGCGGCCCTCGACCTGACCCGCCCCGCCCGCACGCTGCTGGCCGACCTGATGATGTTCGGCCGCCGCTAACCCGGAGCAATTACCCAACAATTGGGGTCAGAGTCGAATTGTTTGACAACGTTTTTTAAAATGGCCGCCAATACATTTCCAACGGCGATGTATTGGCGGCCGCCACGCCCTGTCAGGCAGCGCGCGACAGCGCTTCCAGCAGCTTGGTGGCAGTCGCCGCCGACGAACCCGGATTCTGACCGGTGATCAGCAGGCCATCGGTGACCACATACGAACCCCAGTCATCGGTGCGCGAATAGTTGCCGCCTTTTGCCTTGAGCTCGTCTTCCACCAGGAACGGCACGATGTCCGTCAGTTCGACTGCCGCTTCTTCGGTGTTGGTGAAGCCCGTGACGCGCTTGCCCTGCACGAGTGGCGTGCCGTCGGCATTCTTCACGTGACGCAGCGCGCCCGGTGCGTGGCACACCAGCGCCACCGGCTTGTTCGCGGCGATGAACGACTCGATCAGCGCGATCGAGTTGCGGTCTTCGGCGAGGTCCCACAGCGGGCCATGGCCGCCCGGGTAGAACACGGCATCGAAGTCACCCTGCGAGACGGTGTCGAGACGCACGGTCGCAGCCAGTTGCGCGTTTGCCGCGGCATCGGCCTTGAAGCGGCGGGTGTCATCGGTCTGGGCCGATGCATCATCACTCTTCGGGTCGAGCGGCGGCTGGCCGCCGGCAGGCGAAGCCAGCACGATGTTGGCCCCGGCTTCCTTCAGCGCGTAATACGGGGCGGCCAGCTCTTCGAGCCAGAAGCCGGTCTTGCGGCCGGTGTTGCCCAGGGTGTCGTGTGAGGTGAGTACGATCAGGATGTTCATGGTGTGGCTCCTTGTTGTTGATGTTAATAGACCAGTCGTCTAGATTCCGTGTCAAAAAAACGCTTCCCGAGAAGCGTTCGTCATTGCCTTGTTTATCGAGGCAGTTGCAGCATATGCTGCGTGGTCGCCAGCGCAGCATCAAACGCTACTGCATCCCGCGCGATCTTGGCCATGAGGCTGGCGCCCAGCCACAGCTGGTACAGACTCTGCGCCACCTGCCCGGCCTCGCCCTCCACCTTCAGCGAACCGTCGGCGATGCCGCCTTCAATGGCCTCGGCCAGGCGGGCAACGATGCCGGCAGTACCTTGCTTGAGCGTCAGGCGCATCGGCTCGGACAGATCGACCACTTCGGCGCCCAGCTTGACAGCCAGGCACTTGCCCTGGCAATCGTCAAACGACTGGTTCGTGCGCCATTGCCCGAAGTACGTCAGCAATCTGCTGGCCATTGGTACAGCCGGATCGCGCAGTGTGACGTCCATCTCTGCCAGATACGCGTCGAAATATCTGGCCAGCAGCGCTTCGCCAAAGGCATCCTTCGAGCCGAAGTAATGGTAGAACGATCCCTTCGGCACGCCGGCCGAGACCAGGATCTCGTTCAGGCCCACCGCCGAGAACCCTTTGCCGGCCATGATGCGTTGCCCGACGTCGAGGATAGTGTCACGAACGCCGGACGATTCAGAGGTCAATGCTTTTGCCATGGACCTACTATACAGCAAAATTAGACCAGTCGTCTAGAGCCAGATTCAAGCGAGTCGCCAGGCTGAATGGCCAGCATTCCTGAAGGCTATTAGCCAATAATTCGACTCTGACCCTAATTGTTGGGCTATTGCTTAGTCGACGGCTTTGACCATCGCTTCGATGACTTTTTTGGCGTCGCCGAAGACCATCATCGTGTTGGGTTGATAGAACAGGTCGTTGTCCAGGCCCGCGTAGCCGGAGGCCATCGAGCGTTTGTTGACGATGATGCTTTTGGCCCGGTAGGCTTCCAGGATGGGCATGCCGGCGATCGCCGACTTCGGGTCTTTTGCGGCCGGGTTCACGACGTCGTTGGCGCCCAGGACCAGCACCACGTCGGTCTGGCCGAATTCGCCGTTGATGTCTTCCATCTCGGCCACCTGGTCGTACGGTACTTCGGCTTCCGCCAGCAGCACGTTCATGTGGCCCGGCATGCGCCCGGCCACCGGGTGGATCGCGTAGCGCACCGTCACGCCGTGCGCGGTCAGCTTGTCGACCAGTTCCTTGACCGTGTGCTGGGCGCGCGCCACGGCCAGGCCGTAGCCGGGGACGATGATGACCGACTCGGCATTCTGCAGGATGAACGCGGCGTCTTCGGCCGAGCCAGATTTGACGGGCCGCTGCTCTTTCTCCCCACCGGCATCGGCCACCGCCTCGCCGCCAAAGCCGCCCAGTAGCACATTGAAGAACGAGCGGTTCATCGCCTTGCACATGATGTACGAGAGGATCGCGCCGCTCGAGCCCACCAGCGAGCCGGCGATGATCAGCATCGCGTTGTTCAGCGAGAAGCCGATGCCCGCCGCTGCCCAGCCCGAGTACGAGTTGAGCATCGAGACCACCACCGGCATGTCGGCCCCGCCGATCGGGATGATGATCAAGACGCCCAGCACGAACGCCAGCGCCGCCATCACGATGAACGCGCCCCATGCAGGTTCAAGGCCCTCGGCGAAGCAAAAGACCAGACCCAGCGCGACAATCGCGATGGCGACGAACAGGTTCAGGATGTGCTGGCCCGCAAAGCGCACCGGCGCGCCCTGGAACAGGCGAAACTTGTACTTGCCCGACAGCTTGCCGAACGCGATCACCGAGCCCGAAAACGTCACCGCGCCGACGAACGTGCCGATGAACAGCTCGAGCCGGTTCCCGAACGGCAGCGGCTCGCCCCGCGTCGTGATGTTGAAGGCCCACGGCTCGGCCACCGCCGCGATCGCGATGCAGACGGCGGCCAGCCCGATCAGCGAGTGCATCGCTGCGACCAGTTCCGGCATCTTGGTCATCTCGACCTTCTTCGCGGCGGTCGCGCCGATCGCGCCGCCCACGACCACGCCCAGTAGCACCAGGCCGAACCCCAGCCCCCCGCCCTGCTGCAGCCGCTCCTGCAGTTTGAGCATCAGCGCGATGGTAGTCAGCACCGCGATCGCCATGCCGGCCATCCCGAACGCATTGCCCAGGCGCGCGCTCGATGGCGACGACAGGCCCTTGAGCGCCTGGATGAAGCACACCGAGGCCACCAGATAGAACAGCGTGACCAGATTCATGCTGATGGCGTTCATGCCGCGTCCTCCTGCTTCGGCGCGGCCTTGGGCACCTTCTTGCGGAACATCTCCAGCATGCGCTGCGTGACCAGGAAGCCACCAAACACGTTCACGGCCGCCAGCGCCACGGCCAGCGTGCCGGCCACGCGCCCCGTCAAGCCTTCGGTCAGGCCGGCGGCCAGCATGGCGCCGACGATGACGATGGCCGATATCGCGTTGGTCACCGCCATCAGCGGCGTATGCAGCGCCGGGGTGACGGTCCAGACCACGTGGTAGCCGACGTAGATCGCCAGCACGAAGATGATCAGGTTGATGACGGTGTGGCTGATGTCCATGGTGTCTCCTGTCGGTTCTTGTCAACGATGCCAACGTCTTCGATGCCAACGTCTTATGTGCGCAGCAGTTCTCCGGCGCCGCACATCAGGGTCGCGCGCACGATCTCGTCGTCGCGGTCGATATGAAACTGACCGTCGGCGTCAATCACCAGCTTGAGAAAATCCAGCACATTGCGCGCATAAAGGGCCGAGGCATCGGCCGGCACCAGCGTGGCCAGATCGGGCTCGCCGATGATGTGCACGCCGTGCTTGAGGACAGTGGCGCCGATCTCGCTCAGCACGCAGTTGCCGCCCTGCGCCACGGCCATGTCGACGATCACGGACCCCGGCTTCATGGCGCGCACGGTGTCTTCGCCGATCAGCACCGGCGCGCGCCGCCCGGGAATCAGGGCGGTGGTAATGATGATGTCGGCCAGCTTCGCGCGTTCGTGCACGAGCTGCGCCTGGCGCCGCATCCAGTCGGCCGGCATTGCGCGCGCATAGCCACCGCTGCCGGCCGCGATCTCGCGCTCTTCGTCGGTTTCATACGGCACGTCGATGAATTTTGCGCCAAGCGACTCCACCTGCTCTTTCACCGGCGGGCGCACGTCGGACGCTTCGATCACGGCGCCCAGCCGCTTGGCGGTGGCGATTGCCTGCAGGCCAGCCACCCCGACGCCCATGATCAGCACGCGCGCCGCCTTGACGGTGCCGGCGGCCGTCATCAGCATCGGCATGAAGCGCCCGTAGGTATTCGCGGCCAGCAGGATGGCCTTGTAGCCGGCGATGTTCGCCTGCGACGACAGCACGTCGAGCGATTGCGCACGCGTGATGCGTGGCGCGGCTTCCAGGGCAAAGGCGGTGATGCCGGCCGTGGCCAGTGCGGCGAGATTCTCACCATCGAAGGGATCGAGCATCCCGACCAGGACTGCTTCGCGGCGCATCAAGGCCAGCTCGGCAGCGGCCGGACTGCGCACCTTGAGCACCAGGTCGGCGCCGAACGCGCCCGGCGCATCGACGATGACGGCGCCGGCGGCTTCGAACGCGGCATCCGGCGCCGCCGCATGCAGGCCGGCGCCGGCCTGCACCACGACCGCGTGGCGCGCGGCCAGCTTTTTCACGGTCTCGGGGGTGGCTGCAACACGGGTCTCGCCCGGCCGGGTTTCGGCCGGAATACCAATTCTCATGGATCCCTCCATTCGTTGAACTGCCGCGCCAGCAAATCTATCACGTCTTTACAGTGATTGTTCAAATATTAAATTTACGTAGCCGATTTGATCCTTGGTAGACGCGGTGCAGGGCGCACCGGGCCATGATGGTTGTTTTTGCGTCAGATCAAGCCCGATTAACCACATGCCAACGTTGCAGGAAGCGACCGGCTGAGCAAACACGGGCCTTGTCAAGGTAGAATACCGGCTCATTTTCAAGGACAGGCATGAGCGATATCTTCAAACCATCGGTTACCGTGGCAGCGATCATCGAGCACGAGGGCCGGTTCCTGCTGATCGAAGAAGAGACGAGCGAAGGTATCAAGCTGAACCAGCCCGCCGGCCATCTCGACCCGCACGAATCGCTGGAACAGGCGGTGGTGCGCGAAGCGCTCGAAGAAACGGCGCACGAATTCATCCCGCGCTCGCTGGTGGGCATGTACATGTCGCGCTACCACTCGAAGTCGCGCAATGCCGACGTCACCTATCTGCGCTTTACCTTCGCCGGCAGCGTCGGGCGCCAGTTCGACCAGCCGCTCGACGAAGGCATCCTGCGCACCATGTGGATGACGCGCGACGAAATCGCCGCCACGGTCGACCGCCACCGCAGCCCGATCGTGCTGCGCTGCGTGGACGACTACCTGGCCGGCCAGAGCACGCCGCTCTCGCTGCTGCACACCCACCCTTCGGTCTTCGAAGGCGGGATCTGAAGAATTCACTACGGACGTAACATGCGCAAGAAAAAAGTCGTGATCGGGATGTCGGGCGGAGTCGACTCCTCGGTCGCGGCCTGGATGCTCAAGGAACAAGGCTATGACGTGGTCGGCCTGTTCATGAAGAACTGGGAAGACGACGACGATTCCGAATACTGCTCGACGCGCCAGGACTGGATCGACGCGGCCAGCGTGGCCGACGTGGTCGGCGTGGACATCGAGGCGGTCAACTTCGCCGCCGAATACAAGGACCGCGTGTTCGCCGAGTTCCTGCGCGAATACCAGGCCGGTCGCACGCCGAACCCGGACGTGCTGTGCAACGCCGAAATCAAGTTCAAGGCCTTTCTCGACCATGCGATGAAGCTGGGCGCCGACCTGATCGCCACCGGCCACTATGCGCGCGTGCGCGAAAATACGGCCAGCGGCAGCTTCGAGCTGCTCAAAGCCTTCGACGCCACCAAGGACCAGAGTTATTTTCTGCATCGCCTGAGCCAGGCGCAGTTGTCCAAGTCGCTGTTCCCGCTGGGCGAGATCCCGAAAACCGAAGTGCGCAAGATCGCCGAAAAACTCCAGCTGCCCAACGCGGCCAAGAAGGATTCGACCGGCATCTGCTTTATCGGCGAGCGGCCGTTCCGCGACTTCTTGAACCGCTACCTGGCCTATAAGCCGGGCCCGATCCGGCTCGACGACGGCACGCAGGTGGGCGAGCACGTCGGCCTGTCGTTCTACACGCTGGGCCAGCGCAAGGGCATCGGCATCGGGGGCCTGAAGTCACGCAAGACCGCTGACGGCATCAGCGAGCCATGGTTCGTGGCGCGCAAGGACATCGAGGCCAACACGCTCTATATCGTGCAGGGCCACGACCATCCGTGGCTGCTGTCGGACCGGCTTGAAGCCGGCCAGGCCAGCTGGATCGCCGGCCACGCACCGGCGGCCGGCGCGCTGTCGGCCAAGACCCGCTACCGCCAGGCCGACATGGCCTGCCGCGTGCTGGCCGATGGCGACGCGCGCTTCGCGCTCGACTTCGATGAAGCCCAATGGGCAGTCACGCCGGGCCAGTCGGCCGTGCTGTACGACGGCGACGTGTGCCTGGGCGGCGGCATCATCGACGTGCGCTCAAGCGCCGCCTGACGACACATCAAGGCTGGCGCGCCGCCAGCCACTCCACCAGCACGGCGGGCGCCAGCGGCCGCGCGTGCAGGTAGCCCTGGACCTCGTCACAGCCGGCCAGGCGCAGGAAATCTTCCACCTCCACCGTTTCGACGCCTTCGGCCACGACCTTGTGACCGAGGTCGTGCGACAGCTTGATCATCGTGCCCACCAGCGCGCGGCAGCGTTCGTCCTGGACCAGGTTGCGCATGAAGCTCTGGTCGATCTTGACCACGTTCGCCGGCAGGCTTTGCAGGTACGACAGGCTGCTGTAGCCGGTGCCGAAGTCGTCGATCGCCAGTTGCACACCGGCGCGTCCGAGGCGTTCGAGCGTGGCCTGCGCAACCTTTGGGTTGCGCATCAGCGCGCTCTCGGTCAGCTCGATCACGAGGCACGATGGCGCCAGACCGTGGTGCTGCAACTCCATCAGCACGCGATCACAGAAATCCGGCTCTTCCAGGTTCACGGCCGAGACATTCACCGCCACCTGCAATGCCAGACCATCCCGGCGCCACGCGACCATCTGGCGCAGCGCCGCGCGCAGCACCCACTCGGTGGTGGCGCGCGCCAGTGACGTCGTCTCGATCACCGGCATGAATTCGCCGGGCGAGATCGCGCCGGCCGTCGGATGGTTCCAGCGCAGCAGCGCTTCAACGCCGACACAGGCCCCGTCGAGCAGGCTGACCTTGGGCTGGAACACGAGATGCAGTTCGTCCTCGCTCGCGAGCGCGGCGCCGAATTCCGTCACCAGCCAGAAGCGGCGCTGCAGGATCGCGTCGTGATGCGACGAAAACACGCGCACGCAGCGTTCGGCCGCCAGCGCATCGTGCGCGGCGCTGTGCATATTGCGCAGCAGGTCCAGGCCCTCGGTCTGGCCGACCGTGAACGGCGCAATGCCCACCGTCGTCGTCGTGATCAGGCGCGCCTGGCCATAACTGGCGCGCGCATCGAGCCACGACTGCATCTGCTCGCAGAACGGCTCGATCGACAGGCCGCGCGGCGCGAAGAACGCAAACTGCGTGCTGCCCACATGATAGATCTTGCCGGCGCCGCCCAGGCGCAGCTGCGGCACCGTTTCACGCACCATGTCGTCGAGATAGCTCGAACCCATGACGCGCTGGGCATCGCTCAGTTCCTGCGGGCTGGCCAGGCTGATCAGGGCGGCGAGGCGCACCTCGCCATTTGGCTCGTACAATTCCAGATCGTTGAAGTCGATAATGAACTGGTTGCGGTTCGGCAGGCCGCTGACCGGATCGACGCGCCCGAACGCATGCTGCAGTTCGATCTGCGCCATCACCATGGTCGCCAGGTCCGTCAGCGCCTGGCGCTCGGCCAGGCTGACCTGGCGCGGCTCGGTACCGAGCACGCACATCGCGCCGAGGCAAAAGCCTTCGCTGGTCGTGAGCGGCGCGCCGGCATAGAAGCGGATACCGCCTTCAGCCAGCGGGCTGTCGCGGAAATACGGGTCTTCCAGCAGATCCGGCACGACCAGTACCTCGCGCTCGTCCGACACCATCGCGCAGGGCGCTCTCATCCGCGGAATCGTGTCGTGGGTAATACCGACCTTCGATTTGAACCATTGACGGTTAGCGTCGGTCAGCGACACCGCCGCGATCGGCAACCCGAACAACTGCGCAGCCATGCGCGTGATGCGATCGAACGCTTCGCTGGGCGGGCTGTCGAGCAGCTCCAGACGACGCAGGGCATCGAGACGGGCAGTCTCGTACTGGGGCGACGCACAGTGCGGTTGGAAGAGCGGAGGATTCATGAAAAGACGACGCGCCGTTGCGCGTAAATATGACGAATATGACGGACAGAATCTATTGTTGCTAATAAAAAACTTAAGGTCAATCATTATTTTCAAGCGAATCGTTATATTCGTCATTTTTAGTTGCTTCGTGTAAAATAAAAGCAGCGAATCACACGAACGATGTCATGAAAACACATGAATTTAACGATCCGATACTGACTACCCGCGAAGCAGCGCAGTTGCTTGGTGTTGCTGTCAGTACGGCCCAGGTATGGATGGAGAGCGGTGATTTGCCGGCCTGGAAGACGCCGGGCGGCCATCGCCGTGTGCTCTACAGCGCCGTCATGCGCCTGATGCGCGAGCGCATGGCCTCAAAGGATGAGGTCAAGGCAGTCAGGCAGGCGGGTGCTGCGGAACTGGCGACCGAGTTCTTGCCGGCTTCGGCGCCGGACTACCCGGTCCCGGCTAATGAGGCGCAGCGGCTGGCGGCACTCGCGCAAAGCGGCCTGATGAATTCGGAAGATGACGCCGCCTTCGATCGCCTGACGTGGCTCGCTGGCCACGCCACGGGCTGCCCCATGTCCCTGATCACCCTGCTGTCCGCGCAGCGCCAGTGGTGCAAGTCGCGGGTCGGGATGGAAAACCGCGAGACCACGCGTTCATTGGCCTTCTGCAGTCACGCGCTGATGCAGGACGAGCCTTTCGTGGTCGAGGATGCCAGTGCCGATCCGCGCTTTGCCGACAACCCGATGGTCACCGGCGCGCCGTTCATCCGTTTCTATGCCGGCTACCCGGTACGCACCGCCGACGGGCTCGCGCTGGGCTCGCTGTGCGTGCTCGATACCGAGCCGCGCCGCCTGCGCGAGCGCGAGATGCGCGCACTGCGTGAACTGGCCGTGCTTGCATCGGACGAAGTGCAGCGCCGCGCATAGCCTGTATCAGCCCGGCTTGCCCGGCGCCTGCTGCTGCTTGACGAAGGCAATGACGGTATTGCGGATCGTCTTGAGCACGGTGTCGGCCTTGAACGGCTTGACGATGAAGCCATGCACGCCACGCGCCAGTGCGCTCTGGACCGCGGCGGCGTCGAGCGTGCCCGACACCAGAAACACGAGCGTCTTGGGCAGCGTCGCGCGCAGCTGCTCGACCACGTCGCTGCCGTCCTCGACCTGTTCGCGCGCGATGCAGATCACGTGCGGGTGGTGCTTGACTGCCAGCGCCAACCCCAGCGCGCTGGTGTGCGTGGCGCCGACCACGTCGTAGCTGCCGTCGGCCAGCACGGTGCCGAGCGTTGCGCGCGAGACGGCGTTTGCATCCACGATGACCGCTTTGAGCATAGCTTCACATTCCTTGTCAGTGCGCTGAAAAAATCAGCCTTCGTACGCCAGTGTTTTCCATGTCACGCCCAGGCGCACGTCCAGTTTCAGCGACACCAGACAGCGTGACATCTCCAGTATCTCACGCTCCGCGCGCAATCTCTCGCCAAGTGGCGTCTTGAGGATGCCGGCGCCGGCCATCACGGCCTCGAGATTGCCATACGCACCCAGCAGGCGCGCCGCCGTTTTCATGCCGACCTTCGACACGCCCGGCACGCCATCGGTCGGGTCGCCCATCAGCGCCAGCAGGTCGTGCAGTTGCTCGGGCGCCACGCCAAAGCGTGCACGGACCCAGGCGTCGTCGTGCCACTCGTTCTTGAAATGATCCCACACCAGCGCGCCGTGCGCGATCAGTGGATGCAGATCCTTGTCGGTGGTGGCCACCACCGCCGTGCCGCGGCCTTCGGACAGCCAGCGCATCACGCCAGTAGCGATCACATCGTCGGCTTCGACCTCGGGCACCATCAGCACATGCAGGCCCGCCGCGCGCAGGCGGTCGTGAAATTCGGGCAGCGCCGCGCGCAGTTCGGACGGCATCGCCGCCCTGCCCTCGCGGTAGCGCGGATACAGCGCATGGCGCCAGGTGGGGCCGCCATAATCAAAAGCAGCCAGCACGTGGGTCGGCGCATGCGCCTCGAGCACGTTGCGAAACGACGAGAACGCATGGCGCAGCGCGATGCTCGCCTTCAGGTCGGAATCGGGCTCGGGGCTGGCTTCGTAGACGCGGCGCACGATGTTCAGGCCGTCGATCGCGAGCAGCTTTCCCGGGTTAGACATGTGATGTGGGCATGAAGAGACGTGAAGGCGCCCATCATAAACCGGTTGCACGGTCGCGGGAAGGTGGCGACCGTGGTGGGACTGGCCCTACTTCGCGTATGCGTACTCGCCACCGCGCTCGAGCGCGCGGCGATACGCCGGCCGCGCATGGATGCGGGCCAGGAAATCGGTCAGGTTCGGGTACTTGGCGTCAAGCCCGCCGCGCGAGGCGGCCGCTTCCAGCGGAAAGCTCAGCTGGATGTCGGCGGCGCTGAATTCTTCGCCGGCGAACCACGGGTGCTTGCCCAGTTCGGCTTCAAGATACGACAGTTGCAGCGCGATCTGCGGCAGCACGAAGGTGCCCTTGACCTTCTGCGCGATGCCGCGCGCGATCGGCTTGGCAAAGAACGGCATCGGCGTGCTTTCGATCTTGTCGAACACGAGCTTGAGCAGCAGCGGCGACATCATCGAGCCTTCGGCAAAATGCAGAAAGTGCGTGTAGCGCAGGCGCGCCGGCGTGCGGGCGGCGGGCACCAGGCGGGGGGCGTCCGTATCGGAGGCACGCGCGGTGAGGTATTCGACGATCGCGCCCGACTCGGCCACCACGAGGTCGCCATCGGTGATCACGGGCGACTTGCCCAGCGGGTGCACGGCCTTGAGTTCAGGTGGGGCCAGCATCGTCTTGGGATCGCGCTCGTAGCGCTTGATCTCGTACTCGAGTCCGAGTTCTTCGAGCAGCCAGAGGATGCGCTGCGAGCGCGAATTGTTCAGGTGGTGGACGACGATCATGGCGTGGACAGGAAAGTGGAGATGGCGGCCAGCTTAGCACCGTTGGCCACGCACCTGCAGCCCGCTAGCGCTAGCGCTGGTGCAGCTTGATGACGCGGTGCTTGCCCGCGCCCTGCGGCGCCGGCGCCGCGGCTTTCGGGGCGCAGCTGCCGCAGCTGCCGCCACCGCAGGCGCCGCCGCTGCTGGTATCCAGCCAGCGCGCCAGCGCCGACTGGCGGCCGCCCTTTGTCAGCAGCAGTACCGCGCGTGCGCGCAGCGGTGCCGGCAGGTACTTCGCGCCCAGGTACAACGCGGCGACGGTAACGATGACGATGACGGTCAGTTCTTGCATGGTTATGCTCCGGTGAAGGCCAGCGTGACGCGGTAGACGATGAACGCCGCCACGTACGCCAGCGCGAACATGTAGCCGGCCATGATCCAGGCATATTTGCGGCTGCCCGTTTCGCGCGCCACGGTGGCCAGCGTCGGCAGGCAGTGCGGCGCGTAGACATACCAGGCCAGCAGCGACAGGCCGGTTGCCAGCGACCACGATTGGGCGATCAGCGGTGCCAGCGTATTGCCGACTTCATCGCCGCCCGACAGCGCGTACACGGTGCCCAGCGCGCCGACCGCCACTTCACGCGCGGCCATGCCCGGCACCAGCGCGATGGCGATCTGCCAGTTGAAGCCGATCGGAGCCAGCACGACTTCGAGTGCGCGGCCGATCATGCCGGCCACGCTGTAGTAGATCGGCGGATGGGTCGCGCCTTCCGGTGCGCCCGGGAAGCTGGAGAACAGCCAGAGCAGGATCATCATGGCCAGGATCAGCGTACCGACGCGCATCAGGAAGATCTTGGCGCGTTCGAGCAGGCCCGAGGCCAGGCCGCGCGGATGCGGCCAGTGGTAGGCCGGCAGTTCGAGCATCAGCGCGTGCTGCTTGTAGCCATTGCGGCGCTTCATGAACCAGGCCACCGCCATCGCTGACAGAATGCCGGCCAGGTACAGCACGAACAGCACGATGCCCTGCAGGTTCATGAAGCCGCCCACGACGCGGTCGGGAATGAACGCGGCGATCAGGAGCGCATACACCGGCAGGCGCGCCGAACAGGTCATCAATGGCGCGATCATGATCGTCACCAGGCGGTCGCGCGGATTCTGGATCGTGCGCGCAGCCATCACGCCCGGAATGGCGCAGGCAAACGACGACAATAGCGGCAGGAACGAGCGGCCCGACAGGCCCACGCTGCCCATGATGCGGTCAAGCAGGAACGCCGCGCGCGGCAGGTAGCCGACGTCCTCTAACAACAGGATAAAGAAGAACAGGATCAGAATCTGCGGCAGGAACACGAGCACGCTGCCCACGCCGGCGATGATGCCGTCGACGATGAGGCTGTGCAGCATGCCCTCGCCGATCCACGAGCCGACCATCTCGCCAAAGGCGCCCATGCCCGCCTCGATCATTTCGATCGGTGCATCGCCCCAGCTGAACACGGCCTGGAAAATCACGAACATCAACAGCGCCAGGATGATCGGACCGGCGACCGGGTGCAGCACGACGCCGTCGATCTTTTCACTCAGGTTGCCGGTATCCTTGGCCGTCGAGACGGCAGCGGCCAGGATGCGGCGCACTTCGCGCTGCGTGTCTTCGACCGACACTTCGTCGATCGCCGACAGCGGCTTGGGCGTCACCGGCACGCCGAACGGCATCGCGTCGAGCTGGGCCAGCAAGGCCTTCTCGCCGCCGGACTGGATCGCAACCGTCTCGACGACCGGCATGCCCAGTTCTTGCGAGAGTTTGGCGGTATCGATTTCGATGCCGCGTTTTTTGGCGACGTCGACCATGTTCAGCGCCAGCACCATCGGCAGGCCCAGACGGCGCAGCTCGAGCACCAGGCGCAGGTTCAGGCGCAGGTTGGTGGCGTTGACGACGCACAGGATGGCGTCGGGCGGGACTTCACCGGCGCGCAGGCCGGCCACCACGTCACGCGTGATGCCTTCGTCGGGCGTCTGCGCATTCAGGCTGTAGGCGCCCGGCAGGTCGAGCACGCGAAACGCGCGCCCGGCGGGCGACGTGAAGCTGCCCTCCTTGCGTTCGATCGTGACGCCGGCGTAGTTGGCGACCTTCTGGCGCGCGCCGGTCAGGCGGTTGAAGAGCGCGGTCTTGCCGCAGTTGGGATTGCCCAGCAGTGCGACCAGCGGCGTGCGTGACGCGACTTGCGATTCCATGACTCCCATGCGACTAGTCCGCCTGGATCGAGACGAGGGCGGCTTCGAAGCGGCGCAGCGCAAAGGTGGATTCACCGACCTTGACGGCCAGAGGACCGCCCATCACGCGCTTGAGCACGCGAATGCGCTCGCCCGGCACGAAGCCCAGCTCCATCAGGCGGCGCTGGACGTCGATGCCGCCCTCCTGCGCACCGGACGCAAGATGGACAACGGTGGCGCTCTGGCCCGTCTTGAGCGAGTCGAGGGTTGGCAATGCGGCGTGGGTCATGGCGGCTTCCGAAAAATTGTGGCGCGTATGAGACAGCGACTGGAACGATCCCGGTATCATAAACCTAAATAGGAATTATTTCTATTTGCAGCTTGTCATTGCCAGACGGTCAAGTCCAAAAAAAGTGCGTTTGAACCGAAAATTTCGCTTGCGTTCACGGTCAAGTTTACAGAAAATAGCAACGCAAATGAGAATGATTCGCATTTTATAGACTAAACTGCAATGGTTGTTTCAAAAGGGTTGCTCCAATGATCGTCTGTGTCTGCAATAACATCTCCGACCGTGAAATCCGCCAGGCCGCTGAACTGGGCATCTCGTCGATCGCCGAACTGCGCAAGGAACTGGGCGTAGGCACCATGTGCGGCACCTGCGTCAGCTATGCACGTGAAGTGCTGCACGAGCACATCGACAGCAAGACCACCGTCACCGAAGTGCGCCGCCTGCCGCAGGCTGCCTGAGCCCCTTTCACATACCCGGCACCACGCGCCTCGCAATTTGTGCGGGGCTTTTTTTCGTCGGTGGCAACGGTGTAACCGGGTAGTGAGAACCGTTCGCACAGTGAACTGAGAACGGTTGCTATTACGCGCAAAAATGTCGCATTTCGCGTTATTTAATGCGCTTTTTTACCCATTTTCGCGCAATTTCTAGCGTTTTAATGGTTCTCTGTTTGCTATCATGGAGGTCATTCAACACATTACCGAGGGCACCCATGAAAGGCGATCCAAACGTCATCCGTCTGCTGAACGCACAGCTGACCAACGAGCTGACCGCGATTAACCAGTACTTCCTGCACGCGCGCATGTATCGCCATTGGGGCCTTGACAAGCTGGCGAAGAAGGAATACGACGAGTCGATCGGCGAGATGAAGCACGCCGACAAGCTGATCGAACGCATCCTGATGCTCGACGCGCTGCCAAACCTGCAGGCGCTGCATAAGCTGATGATTGGTGAATCGACGCAGGAAACGCTCGAATGCGACCTGAAACTCGAACGTGCCGCGCACGTGACGGTCAAGGAAGGCATCGGCGCCTGCGAAGCGGCGGCCGATTACGTGTCGCGCGACCTGCTCTTGATGATTCTTGAAGACACCGAAGAGCACATCGAGTGGTTGGAGACGCAGCTGGACCTGATCGTCAAGATCGGTATCCAGAACTACCTGCAGACCCAGATCGGCGAGTAAGCTTTGCCGGCCGGACTCCCGCCCGGGAGTCCGGCACTTCAGGCACTAGCGCACCATCAGCGCCAGCGCGTCATCCACTTGTCGTAGAACCCCATATCCCTTGGCACCGCACCCGGTATCGCGCAGATCGCACCGGCGAATTCGTTCGCGCGCGCGAGCGTGACGTCCAGCGGCCAGCCGCGCGCCATACCGAGCAGGAAAATGGCCGAGAAGGCGTCGCCCGCCCCCACCGTGTCGATGACGAACGGCGGCGCCGGCGTGTCGTGGTTCTTGAGCGCGCTGCCATCGCTGCCGAAGTACACCGAACCGCGGTGGCCCAGCGTGACGATCAGCGCGTCGAGCGCAAACATCGTCAGCAAGGCCTGGCATGACGCGCGCACTTCGTCGGCCGACAGCGCCGGGGAGTCGGGTTGGATCTGGCAGTACCAGCCGAACAGCGCCTGCAATTCTTCTTCATTGACCTTGACGATGTTGGCCGCGTCCAGCGAGCGGGACACGCCGCGTTCGTCGTACTGGCCGTCGCGCAGGTTCAGGTCGAGAAAGCGTGGCGCGCTGCTGGCCGCCAGGACCGCCGTCAGGGCGGCGCGCGACTGCAGGTTGCGCTGGGCCAGCATGCCGAAATAGACCATGGCCGGCTGCACGCCTGCCAGCGCAGCGCCGGCCGTGGCGGCGTCGATGAAATCGTAGGCCTGGTGCGGCAGGATCGTGAAGCGGTGGCCGCGCGGGCCGCGCTCGACCAGCACGCGGCCCGTCTCTTCGATCGGATCGACCTGCAACCCGGCGTCGCTCATCGCGAAGCGTTCGAACTCGGCGCGCACTAGCTGGCCGCTGCGGTCGTCACCGATGCGCGTGATCGCCAGGCATGGCGCCATGAAGGCGGACAGGTGGCGCGCCACATTGAATGGCGCGCCGCCCACGATCTGCTCATTATTGAAATCGTCGACGAGCGCTTCGCCGAAGATGACTGTCGTGGACAGATTCATGCGACGACCGGCACGGTGTCCTTGAACGACTGGCGCTCGGCCAGTTTGTCGGCCAGGCGCGCCAGGTTCGGGTAGTCGCCGCGCCAGTCGATCTCGGGGAAGCGGAACGCGAGCCAGCCCAGCGCGCAGCCCACGGCGACGTCGGCCAGCGTGTACTGGTTGCTGCGGCAGAAGGCGCCCTCGCCCAGCCGCTCGGACATCACGCGCAGGCCGGTAGTCACCTTGTCCATCTGGCGGGCGATCCACTCGGGACTTTGCTGCGCTTCGGGGCGCAGTGTTTTTTCGAGGCGCACCAGCACGGCCGCATCGAGCACGCCATCGGCCAGCGCTTCCCAGACCTTGACCTCGGCCCGTTCGCGCCCGTTCGGCGGCAGCAGCTTGCATACTGGCGTGAGCGTGTCGAGGTATTCGACGATCACGCGCGAGTCGTACAGGGCGCTGCCGTCATCCATCAGCAGGCATGGCACCTTGCCCAGCGGGTTGGTCTGCGCGATGGTGGTGTCGGCCGACCAGACGTTTTCGAGGATGAAGGCGCAGTCGAGCTTTTTTTCGGCCAGCACGACGCGCACCTTGCGCACGTAGGGGCTGGCAATGGAACCGATGAGTTTCATGGATGTACGCAAGTGGAAATTGGACTTCAGTATAGCATCGGCCCCAGCCGCAAAACCTGCAGCGCCACCGCTGCGGTGCGCTGCAACATCGCAGCATCGGCAAGAGGTGGACGGCCGGCCAGTGGTAAAATCCGCGTTTTTGACCGACACGCCCGCCATGACCTCTACTGCTCTGTCGCCGACCCTGTCGGCCCTGTCCCCGCTCGATGGCCGTTACGCCACCAAAACCGACAAGCTGCGTCCCATCCTGTCGGAAACGGGTTTCATGCACCACCGCGTGAAGGTTGAAATCGCGTGGCTGCAGGCGCTGTCGCAGGCCGGCTTCGCCGAGATCAAGCCATTTTCAAACGAAGCGATCGCCCACCTCGACGGCATGGCGGCCAACTTCGGCGAGAAGGACGCGGCCCGCATCAAGGAAATCGAAGCGGTCACCAACCACGACGTCAAGGCGGTCGAGTACTGGCTCAAGGAGCAGGTCAAGGACGTGCCGGAACTGGTCGCGGCCAGCGAATTCATCCACTTCGCCTGCACCTCGGAAGACATCAACAACACGTCGCACGGCATGATGCTCAAAGCGGCGCGCGATGGCGTGATGCTGCCGGCACTGCAGGCGATCATCGCCAGGCTGACCGAGATCGCGCACACCAATGCGGCGCTGCCGATGCTGTCGCGCACCCACGGCCAGACGGCCAGCCCGACCACGCTGGGCAAGGAGATGGCCAACGTCGTCGCCCGCCTGCAGCGCGCCATGAAGCGCATCGCCGACGTCGAAATCCTGGGCAAGATGAACGGCGCGGTCGGCAATTACAACGCGCACCTGTCGGCCTATCCGGGCTTCGACTGGCCGGCGTTCTCGAAGGACGTCATCGAGACGCGTCTGGGTTTGACCTTCAACCCGTACACGATCCAGATCGAACCACACGACTACATGGCCGAGATGTTCGACGCGTTCGCGCGCGCCAACACGATCCTGCTCGACCTGAACCGCGACATCTGGACCTACGTTTCGCTGGGCTACTTCAAGCAGAAGCTGAAGGCCGGCGAAATCGGTTCGTCGACCATGCCGCACAAGGTCAACCCGATCGACTTCGAAAACTCGGAAGGCAACCTGGGCCTGGCCAACGCGCTGCTGCGCCACATGGCCGACAAGCTGCCGGTCTCGCGCATGCAGCGCGACCTGACCGATTCGACGGTACTGCGCAATATCGGCGTGGGCTTCGGCTACACGCTGCTGGCCTACGACAGCTGCCTGCGCGGCCTGAACAAGCTGGAAGTGAACGCGGCGCGCCTCGAGCAGGATCTGGACGCGAACTGGGAAGTGCTGGCCGAGCCGGTACAAACCGTGATGCGCCGCTACGGCATCGAGAACCCGTACGAGCAGCTCAAGGAACTCACGCGCGGCAAGGGCATCACCCGCGACGCGCTGCGTGAATTCATCGGGACGCTGGCCGTGCCGCAGGAAGCGAAAGACCTGATGCTGGCGATGACGCCGGCAAACTATATTGGATTGGCCGCCAAGCTGGCGGCTGAGATCTGATGTCGCGCGATGCCGCCACACGGCGGCATCGCGCTTGCATTTGCGTTGACGATGCGCCGGCCCCGGCGCGTCAGTAATCCCACCTGACCTTCACCCCCACGCGCCGCTCGAACTCTGCCCAATACGTGGTCGAGCCGAATTCGGCATGTCCGCCATTCAGGTTCTCGCCATACACCGACAAGGCCACGCCCGGCCGCAAGCGCCAGCCAAAGCGCGCATCGAGCGCCGTCGCTGACGCAATGCGCGACGCCGGCATCTCGCCAGTGCGGCGCAGCGTGACGTTGATCTCGCGCGCATCGTCGATGGTGTAGTGCGACCGCAGTTGCAGCGTATGGGACGGGTCGCGCCGCGCCGCGCTCAAGCCCATCACGTCGTTGCCGCCCGGTTTGAGGGCCAGACGCTGGTGCAGCGCCGTCCAGCCGGCCGACAGGCGCCAGCGCGGCAGTGCCTGCCAACTGCCCCAGGTTTCGATGCCGCTGGCGCTGCCCTTGAGCAGACTGGCAAATTCGACGTAACTGAAGGTGGGGTCGATCTGCTGCCCCCGCAGGTGGTCGTAATCGTGGTGGTACAGCACGACCGTGTACGACAGCCCCGCCGCCGGCTGGCCACGGTAGCCCAATTCGAGCACGCGCGCCACTTCGCTGCGCACGTGCGGCCCGCCGCGCAGGATGAACGGTGGCTGGCCGGGCACCCAGGCATCGACGTCCAGCCGCGCGGGCGAGCGCACCGTGCGCGCGGCCGATGCCCACAGCGCGTGCTGGGGCGAGAGGCGCCACGACAGGCGCGCGCTCGGCAGCCATTCGATGCCGGTGTAATGGTTGTATTCGACGCGGCTGCCCAGCGTCAGGCGCCAGTCGTCGTTCAGCAGGATGTCGTCCTGCACGAACACGCTACCCCAGCGCAGCAGTTTGCGCGCCGGCAGGAACGCGACCCAGGGGCTGTTGGTGACGCGGTCACGCGTGCTGCGATAGTTGGCGCCCCACATCAGGTCATGGCGGCCTTTGGTGGCCAGCGTGTGCTGGAACTGCACGTCTGCGGTCGTGAGGCGCTCGGCGAATAGTGGCGGCGCCTCGCGCACGGTGTGATCGAGAAAAGCTTGCAGCGATACGCTGGCGCCCGCGTCAAGTGTGCGCTGCCAGCGCGCCAGCAGGTTGGCGCCATCCGAGCGCACGCGGCCAAATGTGGATGGGCCGAACGGCGTGGCCAGTTCACCCGGCGCCGACTGATCGAGGCGCCCGCGGTTGACATTGCCAACGACCGAGAAGGCATCGGCCCCTTGGTCCCAGTCGGCACGCACGCCCACCAGCGCGCGCCGGTAGCCGTCGTCGATACGCCCGTCGCCAATGCGCTCGCTGTCGCTGCGCCGCGTGACCTTGCCATACGCACGCCAGGCCATGCCGCCATCGCTCGTGCCGCCCTGGCGAAACGCGGCGCCGGCCGTGCCGTCGCTGGCGCCATGCAGCGCCACCATGCCGCCCTGCGTATCGAAGGCCGAACGCGTGCTGATATTGATGACGCCACTGACGGCGTTCAGGCCCCACATCACGCCACCCGGCCCGCTGACCACCTCGATGCGAGCGATGTCCTCGAGCAGCACGTCCTGCGCATCCCAGAACACGCCCGCAAACAGCGGCGTATACACCGAGCGGCCATCGATCAGCACCAGGATCTTGTTGGACAGGACGCTTGGCCCGCTGTTCATGCCGCGCGCGCTGATGGAGTAGGCATAGCCATTGATGCGCGCCACGTGCAGATTGGGCGCAAGACGCAATACCTCGGGCAGCGAATCGGCGCCGGAGCTGCGGATGTCGTCAGCGGTGATGACGAACACCGCCGCCGATGCGTCCTGCAGGCGCTCGGGCCGCTTCGAGACCGACGTCACCTGGATATTGGCCAGTTCCTCGATCGACAGGTCGGCCAGATCGGCCAGATCGACAGGATTGGCCTGGCCATGGGCGAGCGCCAGGACAGGCGCGGCGCAAACAAGAGCAACCCAGACAGTAGCAACACGCGCTCTGGCGGCAAACGGCATGCAGGGTATGAATGCGCTCATAACCAGATATTACATTCGGCAGAACGTGGTGGTGTATCTTTTGCAATCCGGTGTGGCTTGTTGGGCATGTAAAACCGTGTCAACACCACGACGGCCTTTTTTGCTATAGTGAGTTAGTTCTAGCCCGTACTAATTACTTATAAGAAAAATGCGCCGCTACTCGATTCCAGCAATCGTGCTGCACCGGCTGATGCCATCGCGATCATCGGCACCTTCACCCTTGGCCTCGTCATGACCGACATCCAGGGCATCAGCATGGCCAAGCTGCGCTACACGAGCTGGCACAAATGGGCCGGCGTGACGATCCTGGCGCTGGCCGCGCTACGCCTGTTATGGCGCCTGTTCAACAAGCCACCCGCGTATCCTGCGGGGTTGCCGCGCTGGCAGCATGGCGCTGCCCACGGCCTGCATCTGGCGCTGTACGTGCTGATGTTCGCGGTGCCGCTGTCCGGGTATTTCTTCAGCCTGGCGGCCGGCTACCCGGTTGTTTATATCAGCAAGTTTCCGCTGCCGGTGCTGATCGGCCCCGACCCGGTACTGCGCGAGACGCTGCGCGGCCTGCATTACTGGCTCAATATGCTGCTGGCCACCCTGGTGGCGCTGCACGTCCTCGCCGCGCTCAAGCACCTGCTCATCGACCGTGACGGCATCATGCAGCGCATGCTCCCCATCCCTACCCCGAAGGAAAAACCATGAATTCCATCAAGGCCCTGCTGCTGGCGAGCCTGGTTGCCGGCAGCGTCGTTGCCGTGCAGGCCGCGCCACTCAAGACCGACCTGGCAGCCAGCGGCGTCTCGGCTGTCTTCAAGCAGATGAACGTGCCAGTGGAAGCACCGTTTCGCACGTTCGCGGCGCAGATCGATTACGACGCCGCCAAGCCGGCGGCGGCCAGCGCCAGCGTCGAGATCACAACGGCCAGCTTCGATATCGGCGACGCCATGTACAACAAGGAAGTGGCCAAGAAAGAATGGTTCAATTCGGCGCAATTTCCGAAGGCCACGTTCGTCTCCACCAGCATCGCACCGGCCGGCGCCGGCAAGCTGACGGTGTCGGGCAAGCTGACCCTGAAAGGCAAGAGCGCCAATGTCACGTTCCCGCTGACCGTCAAGGCGGCCGGTGCAAAAACCGTGTTCGAAGGCCAGTTGCCAATCAAGCGTCTGGCGTTCAATATCGGCGAAGGCGAGTGGAAAGACACGAGCATGGTCGCCGATGAAGTTGTCATCAAGTTTCGCGTTACCGCAGCACCAGCCAGTACAGCAAAATAAACTGTCCTACCACCACATCTAGAGGAATCTCACCCATGAACATCAAGCACCTGATCGCAGCCGCCGCTGCCTTTGCCGCCACGTCGGCCTTCGCCGCGCCAGTCACGTACGACATCGAGCCGAACCACACCTACCCAAGCTTCGAAGCCGACCACATGGGTCTGTCGGTATGGCGCGGCAAGTTCAACAAGTCGAGCGGCAGCGTCACCATCGACCGCGAAGCCAAGACCGGCTCGTTGGACATCACTGTCGACATCAACAGCATCGATTTCGGCCACGAAAAGATGAACGAGCACGCGAAAAAGCCTGACATCTTCGACGCAGCCAAGTACCCGACCGCGACCTTCAAGTCGAAGGCGATCAAGTTCACGGGCGACGTGCCGACCTCGGTCGACGGCGAACTGACCCTGCACGGCGTGACCAAGCCACTGACCCTGCAGATCAACAAGTTCAAGTGCATCATGCACCCGATGCTCAAGAAAGAAGCATGCGGCGCGGACGTGACCGGCACCTTCAAGCGCGACGACTTCGGCATCAGCTTCGGCCTGCCGAACTTCTCGCCGGAAGTGAAGCTGGCAATCCAGGTTGAAGCAGTCAAAAAGTAATCTGGTTCGACCATGAAAAATCCCCGCCGGTTCGCACCGGCGGGGATTTTTTTTGATCAGCGCGCTGACGAATCAGTGCAGCTCAGTGCAGCTCAGTGCCGATTAACGGCCGTCACGGTCGAAGTCGCCCGGGATCGCGCGCTCGACACGGTGCCAGCCAGCGCGGGTGGCCGACTTGGCCTGGTCCCAGCTCAGGCGCGAATTGCCTTTCGAACGGTCCCACTCGGTCGACAGACGACCTTCGTTGGCATCGTAGCCGCCGTCGTACTTGTCGTAGTTGTTGTAGCCCAGTGCGTAGGCTGGCTCGTAGTCGTCATAGGTGTAGCCTGGCGTGTAGTACGGCTGGGTCTGGTACTCGTTGCGCCAGTAGTCATTCTCGGCTTTCGGATTGACCACATGGCCCACGCCCTTGCCTGCTGCGCCGCCGACCATGCCGCCGATCGCCGCGCCTGCCGCTACGCCCAGTGGGCCGGCTGCTGCACCGATCACCGCGCCAACCGTCGCGCCGCCGCCTGCACCGACGCCTTGCGCCAGGTTATGGTCGCTCAGTTCGTCGGTTGCTTTTGGATTGACCACTTCGCCTGCGCCACGGCCGGCTGCACCGCCTGCCAGGCCGCCGACGACAGCGCCTGCTGCCATGCCGATCGGACCGCCGACAGCACCGACCAGTGCGCCCGCTGCTGCGCCCGAACCTGCGCCCACGCCCTTGGCCAGATGGTGCTCGGACAGGTCGTCGTTGGCTTTTGGATTGACAACTTCAGCTGCGCCCTGGCCAGCGATGCCGCCAGCGATGCCGCCGACAACCGCGCCTGCTGCCATGCCGATCGGACCAGCAACGGTGCCGACGGTCGCGCCCAGTGCCGCGCCGCCTGCCACGCCCAGGCCAGCGCCCAGCACGTGCGAACCACCCTGTTCGGTCCACGATTTGTGGATGTGCGCTGCATCTTCATCCGAACGTGCATTCACGCCCAGCAGGATGCCGCCGCCCTTGATGCCTTCTTCATAGTGCTGTGCGCGTTCTTCCGGAATGCCGGCGCCGATCAGCGCGCCGATCAGGCCACCGGTGATACCACCCGCGCCAGCACCGGCCAGCGCCGCTGCCAGAGGACCGGCGACGACCAGGCCCAGGCCTGGCAGCACCAGCGTGGTGCCCACTGCTGCGATACCGGCCAGCACGGCGCCGATGGTGCCGCCGATACCGGCGCCAATGCCCGCGCCTTCAGCCGCCTTGGTGCCCAGTTCGGTGTCGGTGTCGGCGAAGTGGGTCTGACGGGTGGAGTCGGACATCATCAGGTTGACGTCATCGCGGTTGTAGCCGCGCTCGGACACGGTGCCATACGCACGCTCGGCGCTGGCACGGTCAGGGAACAGGCCAGTGACCATGCGCTGGTTATCCGTGGTGCGGGTGGTATCGAAGCTGCTCATGATGAATCCTTTGCTGGTTGGTTTCGGCAGCCGGCTACGGATGAGCTGTTGCTGCCAAGGACCTTCACCATAGGCCCCGTCTTCGCATGACTCTGTTCGATGACGCACGTTCGGATGACTGACGGCATCTTGCCGCAAAGAATTTTCACGACGATGCAAATTCGTCATCGAAGGTACGCTGCCGCACCGACCCGCGTTTGTAGCGTCTTTAGACTTTTTCACATGGTCACGGCATTCGTTGGGCCTGGGGGAAATATCTTATCAATTGAGGAGGAAGCACCATGTTATTCATTATCTGGATCGTCGTTGGCGGTATTCTGGGTTGGCTGGCCAGCATGGTCATGAAAACGGACGCCGAGCAAGGCATCATCCTGAACGTTGTGGTCGGTATCATCGGCGCCTTCCTGGGCGGCTGGTTGCTTTCGCCACTGTTCGGTACCGGCACCATCAATTCCGACGACTTCAGTGTTGCTTCGCTCCTGGTCTCGTTCCTGGGTGCAGTCATCCTGCTGGCCATCGTGAATCTGCTGCGTCGCGGTCGCGTTCGCTAATATGGTGGTTCGCCACCCATAAAAAACCAACGCCCTGTGCGTTGGTTTTTTTTCCTCTGCGATTTTACTGATGAGCTCAAAAAAGTTCTGGACACTGTTGCTGACAGTGGCCGCCACCCTCGTTCTGGGGGTGCTCGCATTGAATTTCATGCCGGGCGAAAAACAGATCGAACGCCAGCTGACACGGCAATACGATACGGCCGATCCGCAGTTCCGCCGCTCGCTCGGCGTCTTGCTGGGCCCACCGATCATCGAAGGCAACCAGGTCGAGGCGCTGCTCAATGGCGACCAGATTTTCCCGGCGATGCTCGAGGCCATTCGCGGGGCCAAAAAAACGATCACGCTGGAAACCTATATCTACTGGTCGGAATCGATCGGCACCGAATTTTCCGAAGCCCTGGCCGAGCGTGCGCGCGCCGGCGTGAAGGTGCACGTGATGCTTGACTTCATGGGCAGCATGAAGATGGACAATGCCCAGGTCGACAAGATGAAAGCGGCCGGCGTGCAGGTGCAGCGCTATCACAAGCCGGTCTGGTGGAAGCTGGCGCGCATGAACAACCGCACCCACCGCAAGCTGCTGATCATCGACGGCACGGTCGGTTTCACGGGCGGCGTGGGCATTGCCGACCAATGGCGCGGCAACGCGCAGGACGAAGACCACTGGCGCGACAGCCACTTCCGCGTCGAAGGCCCGGTCGTCGGACAGATGCAGGCGGTGTTCAACGACAACTGGACCAAGGCCACGGGTGTCGTGCTCGATGGCCCGGCGTACTTCCCGCCGCTGCAGCCGAAAGGCACGATGCCGGCGCAGATGTTCTCCAGCTCGCCCACGGGCGGCAGCGAGAGCATGCACCTGATGTACCTGATGGCGATCACGTCGGCGCGCGAGACGATCGATTTGTCGGCCTCGTATTTCGTACCGGATGAACTGACGGTGCGCACATTGATCGCCGCCGCCAAACGCGGCGTGAAAGTACGCCTGATCACGCCGGGCCACATCATCGATTCGGATCTCGTGCGGGCCGCCTCGCGCGACCGCTGGCCCGAACTGCTGGCGGCGGGTGTGCAGATCTCGGAATACCAACCGACGATGTACCACGTCAAAACGCTGATCGTCGACAAGCTGCTGGTATCGGTGGGCTCGACCAACTTCGACAACCGCTCGTTCAGTATCAATGACGAGGCCAACCTGAACGTGCTCGATGCCGGGTTTGCGACGCAGATGACGGACGTTTTTGACGCCGACTGGAAGCTGGCCAAGCCGGTGACGCCGCAGGCCCTCGCCAAGCGGCCATGGTGGGAACACGTGAGCACGTGGTTCGCGTCGCTGTTCGAGGCGCAGTTGTAAGCGCCGTTGCAGGCGCCGTTGCAAAGGAGCCCGCGCCGGGACAGGCGCGGGCTTTTTCATTGGCGTGGCTGAAATACAGGTTGACGATCCGATAGCGGATTAACCATACTCACGAACACTCCCCGGAGTCCGTAATTCCCCTTCCCAACCAGACCAAAGCGCATGAAAAAGACCCTTCTCTCGCTCGCCATCCTCACCAGCTTCGCCGCCCAAGCGGACGAAGGCATGTGGATGCCGCAACAGCTGCCACAAGTAGCCAAGCAACTGAAAGCCGCCGGCCTCAAGCTGGATACGGCAAATCTGACCAAGCTGACTGAATTCCCGATGGGCGCGATCGTGAGCCTGGGCGGCTGCTCGGCGTCGTTCGTCTCGCCGCAAGGTCTGGTCGTGACCAACCACCACTGCGTCTACAACAGCATCGCCGTCAACTCGACGCCCGAGCGCGACCTGCTGGCCAACGGCTTCCTGGCCAAGACCATGGCCGACGAGCTGCCAGCATCGCCCGGCAGCCGCGTGTATGTCACCGACGAAGTGGCCAATGTCAGCGCCCAGGTCATCACCCCTGAAGTCGCCAAGCTGACCGGCAAGGCCCGCATCGACGCCATTGAAAAGAACCAGAAAACCCTGGTGGCGGCCTGCGAAAAAGATGCCGGCTACCGCTGCACCGTGGCCAGCTTCTACGGCGGACTGGAATTCTATCGCCTGAAGCAGCTCGAAATCCGCGACGTGCGCCTGGTGCATGCGCCGGCGTCGGGCGTCGGCAAGTTCGGCGGCGACACCGACAACTGGATGTGGCCACGCCACACGGGCGACTACGGTTTCTACCGCGCGTATGTGAGCAAGGATGGCAAGTCGGCCGAGTTCTCGAAGGACAACGTGCCGTACCAGCCGAAGCACATCATCAAGATTGCCAAGGACAACCCGAAAGAAGGCGACTTCGTGATGGTGCTGGGCTATCCAGGCCGCACCAACCGTCACCGCCTGCCGTCCGAAGTGGCGTTCACGTTCGACTGGAACTACCCGGCATTCATCCAGGCCTCGAGCGAGACGCTGGCCATCATTGACCGCGAAACCAAGGCCGATCCGGCAGCACGGCTGAAATACGCGGGCCAGATCGCGGGCGTGAACAACTACTACAAGAATCGCAAGGGCATGCTGGTCTCGTACCAGGGCAGCGACTTCCTGCAGCGCAAAACGGCCGAGCACAATGCGCTCAAGGCCTGGGTCAATGGCGATGCCGCGCGCAAGGCGCAGTACGCAGCCGACATCGACACCGCTGAAACCCTGATCGCCGAACGCGATGCGGGCACCAAGAAGAGCTTCTTCCAGACCTACGCGCAGCCGAAGTTCCTGTCGTCGGCACGCACGCTGTACCGCCTGGCCAACGAGCGCACCAAGCCGGACGCCGAGCGCAAGACCGGCTACCAGGAACGCGACCTGCCACGCCTGACGTCCGTCGTCGAAGGCCAGGACCGCACCTACGACGAAAAAGTCGACAAGGCGCTGGTGCTGAACTTCCTGACCAAGTACAACGCACAACCGGCCGCCGAGCACGACGCCGCGTTCGACGCCGCACTGGGCCTGCGCGCCGGCATGAGCGAGGCCGAACTGAAAGCCGCGCTGGACCGCATCTATGCAGGCTCGAAACTGGCTGACAAGGCAGCGCGCACTGCGTGGCTGAAAAAGACGCCAGCCGAGTTCAAGGCATCGAACGACAGCTTCATCAAGGCAGCGGTCGCGATGTACGACGCCGACATGAAGGATGAAGAAAAGCAGGAAGAGTCGGCCGGCAAGATCCAGCAAGCCTACGGCAACTACATGAAGGCCAAGATCGCCTACATGAACAGCCGCGGCCAGGCCGTCTACCCGGACGCC
Organism: Massilia aurea; assembly: GCF_024753205.1. GTDB lineage: Bacteria > Pseudomonadota > Gammaproteobacteria > Burkholderiales > Burkholderiaceae_D > Telluria > Telluria aurea. Next base: position 1,099,220 of record NZ_JANUGZ010000002.1, read on the forward strand.
AACAGCACACTGCGCGTCACCTTCGGCAAGATCGCCGGCCGCCCGCAAGGCGCCGACGGCACCACCGGCTGGACCGCATTCACCACCGTGGCCGGCGTCACCGCCAAGCACACGGGCGAAGGCGAGTTCGACGCGCCGGACAACCAGCTGGCTGCCATCCAGGCGAAGAACTTCGGCAAGTACGTTGATCCGAAACTGAAAACGCTGCCAGTGAACTTCCTGGCGACGCTGGACATCACGGGCGGCAACTCGGGTTCGGCCGCACTGAACGCCAAGGGCGAACTGATCGGCCTGGCATTCGACGGCACGCTCGACTCGATCATCTCGGATTGGGACTTCAACAAAGCCATGACCCGCTCGATCCAGGTCGATACCCGCTACATGCTGTGGAATATGCAGTATGTCGACAAGGCCGATAACCTGCTGAAAGAAATGAACGCGCTGTAAATCTCACGTCGTTAATCTAGCCGAAGGCCGCGCTACCGCAAGGAGCGCGGCCTTTTTAATACCCCAAACAAATTCCCCAACAATTAGGGTCAGAGTCGAATTGTTTGACAACTTTTGCGGATGAGCCGTTAATGCGACTCCGACCCTAGTTATCTCTGGGGCAATTGGCCAATAATTCGACTCTGACCCTAATTAATTTTTAGTCAAATTTGGCCGGTTTGTATAGCTGCAGGAAACTAATGCCGAGAGTATTTGAATGTGCCGTAACTTCTACCAAACTCAAGCAGAAAAACACCTCAAAAACAATTAGGGTCAGAGTCGAATTGTTTGACAACTTTTGCGGATGAGCCGTTAATGCGACTCTGACCCTAGTTATCTCTGGGGCAATTGGCCAATAATTCTACTCTGACCCTAATTGCAGGATGGTGGTGAGTTCGGTAGTGATTTGGGTGGCCAGGCGGTGGATGTGGAGGCCGTCGACGAAGCCGTGGTGGGCCTGGACGGAGAATGGCAGCGTCAGATTGCCGTTCGGGGCATCGCGAAAGCGCCCCCAGGCCAGGGACGGGATGTCGGGCTGCGCCAGCACCGCGGTCGGGTGCTGGATCGATGTGAAGTCGAGCCAGGGGATGCAGGTGACGAAGACTTGCTCTTTCGCCTGGCGCGGTGACAGGGCTGCGTACTGCGTGTTCAACGCGGTCATGCCAGCGGCTTCGGCGCCAGCAACGCGGCTGCGGGCGACGAACGTGTGCAGGTCGTCGGACCACGCGAACATCGCGAAATTCAGGTCGTCGTTGGCGTTCGTGACGGTGAACGATGGGGTCAGGCGTTCGATGCGGATCACGTCGCCGTCCATGATGCGGTAGCAGAAGTTCTCGATCTTCAGCACCGCGCGCAGCGTGGCGCACAGCAGCACGTGGAATGGCGCCAGGCCCTGCGCGCGGCACCAGGGACGAAAGTCTGGCAGCGTCAGCGTGAAGCACAGGTTCAGCGCCGGGCTGTCCATGCTGTCGAACAGCGCGAAGCGGTCGCGCCGTCGTTCGAACTTGTCCATCGCGATCGCCAGCCGCTTACGCCTGCTGTTTGTTCAGCCGGCTGTTGCGCATGCTGTAGACGAAGTAGGTCACGACCGCCACGCCCATCCAGATGAAGAACACGCGGAACGTCGTGCTCGACAAATCCTTCATGATGTACAGGCAGGCCAGGACCGACAGGCCCGGCACCACGTAGGGACCGAACGGCACGCGGAAGCCCGGTGGCGCGTCAGGACCCTGCTTGTGACGGATCACCGGCACCGCGATCGACACCACCATGAACGCCGTCAGCGTGCCCATGCTGACCATGTCCCACAAGAAGGTCGAGTCGACCGTGCCGGCCACCAGGCCCACGACGGTGCACACGATGATCGTATTGGCCACCGGCGCCTGCGTGCGCGGGCTGACTTTCTGGAATACCTTCGGGATCAGGCCATCGCGGCTGATCGCGTACAGGATGCGGGTCTGGCCGTAGATCGTCACCAGCGTCACCGAGAACACCGACACCACGGCGCCAGCCGACAGGATCAGTGCCGGCCAGGCCTTGCCTGTCACGTTCTGCAGGATCACGGACAGGCCGGCTTCCTGGCCTTCGAACAGGTGCGCCGGCTGCGCGCCCATCGCGGCAATCGCCACCAGCATGTAGAACACGGTGACGATGACCAGCGCCGACAGGATCCCGATCGGCACATTGCGGCGCGGGTCCTTGACCTCTTCGCCGGCGGTGGCGATGGTGTCCAGGCCAATGAACGAGAAGAATACGGTGCCGGCAGCGGCGGTCACGCCGGCCATGCCCGCGTAACCCTTGCTCTCGTCCATATTGAAAAATGGCTGGAAGTTGTTGGCGTCAAAGCCGGTGAACGCAATCGCGGAAAAGAACACCAGGATCGCCAGCTTGATCATCACCATGATGGCGTTGGTCGTGGCCGATTCCTTCGTCCCGCGCACCAGCATGATGCCGCACATGATCACGAGCAGGATCGGCGGCAGGTTGATGTGGCCCGGATTGAACGAGACGTTATGGTGGTCCGACACGAACATCGGCGAGCGCAACTCGATCGGTATCTGCCAGTGGAACGCGTTGAGCAGGAAGTTGTTCAGGTAATCGGACCAGCCGATCGATGTCGCACTGGCCGCGAGGCCGTATTCGAGCAGCAGGCAGCCGGCGACGATGAACGCCGCGAATTCGCCCAGCGTCGCATACGCGAACGAGTACGAGGAGCCCGATGCCGGCACGCGCCCGGCCAGTTCGGCGTAGCACAGCGCGGTCAGGCCAGCGGTGATTGCCGCAAGCAGAAACGAGAGGACGACGGCAGGACCGGCTTTCGGCACCGCTTCGACCATCGTGAAAAAGATGCCGGTACCGATCGTGGCGCCCACGCCGATCATCGTCAGCGGGAACAGCCCGAGCGAGCGATGCAGGCCAGGCAAGGCGCCGGCAACGCCAACAGATGTGCCCTCGTCGTGATGGCGTCCCGCCGGTTTGGTACGTAGCAGCTTTTGGCCCAGAGTCTGATTCACGGCGAGTCCTTCAGTACGCGGTTGCAATCGCGTTCGATGCCGCCGGTAAGCAGTCCCCAAACGCAGTCTCAAAACGAAGCTGCGATTATAGGGGACTCTGCTGTCGCTGAAGACATTTTGTTTGCACGCGCGACAAGACCTTAATCGAGCAGGTGGATGCGCTCGCCCGTCATGCTGCGCTGGGCCGGCTGGCCATACACGCGGATGCCGCCCGAGCCCGAGGTACGGGCAAACAGCGACTGCCTGACCGTGGCCCGGATGCTGCCGGCGCCGCTCGCGCCCAGGTCGGCGTCCTGCGTCGTCAGGCCCGCCAGATCGGCGCTGGCCGAGCCGCTCACGCGGGCGTTGAGCGAGCGCACCGCGCCGCTGGCATCGAGCGAACTCGATCCACTCAGCTCCATGCGCGCGACTTCGCCGCTGACCGGGCCAAGGCGCATCCGGCTCGACCCGGACAGCGTGACATCGATGCTGTTGCTGGTGAGCCGGGCCGCATCCAGCAGACCGGAGCCGCTGGCCCGCGCATGCAGGTTGCCCGCAGTGCCGGCCAGCGTCACGCTCGCCGAACCGCTCTTGCGCACGTCAAGCGGCGCGCCATTCAGGCCACTCACGTCGACGCGGGTCGCGCCCGACGCGCGCACCTCGGTCAGGCGCGGCGTCGTGTAGATGATGCGTAGCAGCGTCTTGCTGCGCAGGTTCTGCTCGGACCAGATGCGCAGCGTGTCGCCCTGCGTCTCGGTGCGAATCAGCGGCAGCAGGTTGCTGTCGGCTTCCACCACCAGCGACGCGACCGGCCCCACGCGCACATCGACCGGCAGCGCGCCGCTCACGTCCAGCGCCGGCAGCGCCGCGACGGCGCGGGCATCGCGCGCCGCGACACCGTTCCCCTCCGTCGTCCCGCTACTCCACGACGTATGAATGCGCATGTCGCTGCCATCCTGGGGCGCGACGATGATGGCGCAGCCGGCAAGGGCAGCTAGAGCAGCAAGGGCGATGGGGGTACGCATGGCAGTCCTGACAGGTTGTTGTTCGGGTGATGGCACTCTACCAACCGCCCTGCCCCGCAACGTGCTGCGTGCGACGAACTGCAAAAGCGGCGCCGTGGACTGCATGCCCCCGGCGCGAACCGTGTCAGCCCTTGCCAGGCCGCGTGGTGTCGAACAGCGTCTTGAACTCATGCGGCTGCGAGCGCCAGTACTGCGGCGGCGCGCTCACCTGCGCACCCAGTTCGGCCGCCGCGTGCCACGGCCAGCGCGGGTCGTACAGCATCGCGCGCGCCAGGGCGATGACGTCCGCCTGGCCCGCCTGCAAAATGGCTTCGGCGTGGCGCGCCTCGGTGATCAGGCCGACGCCAATCGTCGGCAGGCCCGTATCCTGCTTGATGCGTTCGGCGAAGCCGATCTGGTAACCCGGCTCCACCGGGATCTTCTGGGCGGTCGACAAGCCGCCGCTCGAGACGTGGATGAAGTCGCAGCCAATGCGCTCGAGTTCCTGCGCAAAGCGCACGCTCTGCTCGAGGTCCCAGCCGCCGTCGACCCAGTCGGTGGCCGAGATGCGCATCCCGAGCGTCATCGACGGCACGGCAGCGCGCACGGCCGCGAAGACTTCCAGCGGATAGCGCATGCGGTTCTCGAGCGAGCCGCCATATTCGTCGGTGCGGTGGTTGGCCAGCGGCGAGAGGAACTGGTGCAGCAGGTAGCCGTGGGCGCCGTGCAGCTCGATCGCGTCAAAACCCAGGGCATGCGCGCGGCGTGCAGCGGCCACAAAACCGTCGCGTACCCGCGCCAAGCCGGCGGCATCGAGCGCCAGCGGCGCGGCGTCGCCCTCGGTATGCGGCACGGCGGACGGGCCTTCGGTCTGCCAGCCTTTGGGCGCGTCAGGGGCGATCTGCGCGCCACCTTCCCACGGCACGTTCGTCGACGCCTTGCGGCCCGCGTGGCTCAGCTGAATGCCGATCTTGATGGGCGAATGACGACGCATCGCTGCCAGAACCGGCGCCAGCGCGTCGGCATGGGCATCGGACCACAGGCCCAGGTCATTTGGCGAGATGCGGCCTTCCGGCACGACGGCCGTGGCCTCCAATGTGATCAGCGCGGCGCCGGACAGCGCCAGGCTGCCCAGATGGATCATGTGCCAGTCGGTGGCCAGGCCATCGACAGCGGAATACTGGCACATCGGCGCGATGGTAATACGGTTGGACAGCTCGAGGGGGCCGAGCGAGTACGGTGAAAACAGCATGGTCATGGTGGCTCCTGCATATCAAGAGCACCAGTCTAGCCCGACATGAAAATTCGTGTCGTCGACCAAAAAAAAGCGGGGGTCAGGTCTGACATTCGGACACGGTCTCGACAATCGCGTAGTGGGAACCAGCTGGCACCGGGCCATGCTAATACTGGGCAAGACACTGTTGGAAGTGGCTAAGGCTGAGGCCGTGTCCGAATGTCAGACCTGACCCCGGCTGTAAGGCTGAGGTCGTGTCTGAATGTCAGACCTGACCCCGGCTTTGTTATGGAAATACGTGTCGTCGACCAAAAAAAGCGGGCCGCAGCCCGCTTGGTCTTATCCGATGCGCACCACCATGATTCCGGCGCGTAGTCCCACCCGGACATCCGGGTTCGGGAACACGACCAGTTCTTCGTCGTGCTGCACCGTGTAGGTCGTTGCACCATCCTGCGCGATGACGTCGCCTTTTTGCATCGGCGTGAAGTTCCAGGTCTCGCGCCCCACCTGCATGCTGAACGCGTCGGACAGCTTGATGATCGACTGCGCCGTTGCGAACACGCGCGGCGGCGCCGTTGCTGGCTGCGTCGGCTGACCGCGCAGCAGGCGATCCAGCGCGCTTGATGCGGCGGCGAACTGCGACAGATCATTCTGCCCCAGCGTGCCAACACGACCCAGTTCGACCGTGCTGCTGGCCGCGCCGAGATGCTCGGCCGTGAAGTAACTGTAGGTGCCGGCCGATTCGGGATTCATGATGATCGCTTCGATCCCTGCCTCGCCCAGCCACCCTATCAAGCCCTCACGCGCGGCATCCGCAATCAGTTCCGGCACGATCGCGAACATCGGATAGTGCGAGGGCCTGATCGCCGTGTGCAGGTCGAGGTGCCAGCGCGCCGGGCCGCTGCCCTCGAAAAACGCGCGGGTCGCCTCGATCAGCACATCGGCGCGGCCGGCCTCGAACGTCCCGGCCAGCGAGCCGCGTTCGGCGCGGAACATCCGGTTCAGGTCCGCGTCGATGAAACGCTTGCCGGCGCGGATGGCGTCGATATGCCCGACACACAGCATCAGGTCCACCGCCAGCGTGCTGGCGGAACGCGACAGCGCATCGACCAGATACGCCACCATCTCGATCGGCCCCGTCTCGTCGCCATGCACGCCGACCGACACCAGCACGCTGGGGCGATCGGCGTCCGGCGTTGCGGCGCGCACCGTCAGGATGCCCGACGCCGGCAACCCGACGACAAAGCCGGCATCGCGAAAACGCTGCGCGACCGCGCCGAAGTCGGCTTCGGCCAGCGCGCGCACCGCTTCCGGCAATCCTGCTGCAGGTGCGGTGCTCATCTCGGTGCTCATATCACGCGGCCAGACGTTCTGGCGAGAGGCCTTCCGACAGCGCCCACACGTCCAGCATCGCCTGCTCCAGTTCGGTCGGCGGCGCAAAGCCCGTCAAGCCGCGCGCGGCGGTTACTTCGTCCACCGCTGCCTGCATGTCGTTGCCGTTGTGGCCCGCATGCTCGATCACCTGCAGCAGCAGGCGCTGTTGCGCGCGGCGCAGCGATTGCAGCGCGTAGTTGCGCAGCTGTTCCTGCGACTTGCTCTGCGCCGGCAGCTTCAGGCCCAGTTCCAGCGTGTCGATACCAACCTGCTGGCGCAGCAGCGTGCCGACCTGCAGGAACTGCAGCAGCGACATGCCTTCTGGTCGTGACACCGAGACCGCCGCGAACAGGAACGAGGCTTGCGACTCGATGATCTCGACCGCCTTCCAGGCCGCTGCAAACTGCGGTGGCAGGCCCGTGTGGCCATCGGCCTCGGAACGGAACTTGGCAGCCGCGCTCTCGTCGGCTTCGGCGAACAGCGTCGAGAGCTCGTCCAGGCCTTGCGAGCCTGGTGGCAGCGACAGCACGCCTTCGATCGTGGCGCGCTGCAGCGCGCGGGTACGGTTGTCGACCGAGACCGACACGTCGCGAGGCACCACCAGAGCATCCGCGTCGAGCGCATCGAACACCGGCGCCAGGTGCAGCGCAGCCCAGGCCTTGGCCCACGCCTTGACGACTTCGGTGTCGTCGATGCGGTGTTCCAGCGCCAGGTCGCGCAGCATCAGCGGGCCGCAGCGGTTCACGGCTTCGTTAGCCAGCACGGTGGCCAGGATGGCGTTGGCCAGCGGATGGTCCAGCGGATCGCGGGTGGCGACCAGCTGCGCCGGGAAGTAAGGCCGCAGCAGTGCATCGGCCCAGACTTCATCGGTCAGCGGCAGCGCAGCCAGCGTGCGCTTGAAGCGGTTCTTGACGTTGGCAATGACCACCGCCAGTTCCGGCGCCGTCAGGCCCAGGCCCAGCGCCTTGCGGCGCAGCAGTTCGACGTCGCTCGGGAGCTGTTCGAGCTCGCGCGAGACGGCGCCTTCGGCTTCCAGGTTGGCGATCAGGGCGATGTAGCCATCGACTACTGCGCCGGTGGCTTGCGCCTGCACTTCGCGCGTCAGCAAATGCGTCTGCAGCGTGTTGTCGCGCAGGACAAGGCGCTCGATCTCGCCCGTCATTTCATTCAGCGTGCGGTTACGGTCGGTTTCCGACAACTGGCCGGCATTGACTTCGGTGTCGAGCCAGATCTTGACGTTGACTTCATGGTCCGAGCAATCCACGCCGGCCGAGTTGTCGATCGCATCAGTGAAGATACGGCCACCGGCGAGCGCGAACTCGATGCGGCCGGCCTGGGTCGCGCCCAGATTACCGCCTTCGCTCACCACCTTGCAGCGCAGCTCATTGCCGTTGACGCGGATCTGGTCGTTGGCGCGGTCCTTCACTTGCGCGTGCGTTTCGGTCGAGGCCTTGATATAGGTACCGATGCCGCCGTTGTAGAACAGGTCGACCGGCGCCTTGACGATGCGATGCATCAGTTCCTGTGGCGGCAGCGATGTCTCTTCGATCTGGAGCGCCTCGCGGATCTGCGGCGAGAGTTCGATCGAGCGGGCATTGCGCGGGTACACGCCGCCGCCGGCCGAGATCAGGCTCTTGTCATAGTCTTCCCACGACGAGCGTGGCAGCGCGAACATGCGCTCGCGTTCCTTGAACGAGACTTCGACATCCGGGGTCGGGTCCAGGAAGATGTGGCGGTGGTCGAACGCCGCCACCAGTTTCAGCTGGCGCGACAGCAGCACACCGTTGCCGAACACGTCGCCCGACATGTCGCCCACGCCGGTCATCGTGATCGGGTTGTTGGCCAGGTCGTGGCCCAGTTCATAGAAGTGGCGCTTGACCGCTTCGAACGCGCCCTTGGCGGTGATGCCCATCTTCTTGTGGTCGTAACCGTTCGAGCCGCCCGATGCGAACGCGTCGCCCAGCCAGAAGCCGCGCTGCACGGCGATGCTGTTGGCGATGTCCGAGAATGTCGCGGTGCCCTTGTCGGCGGCCACCACCAGGTACGGATCGTCCTGGTCGTGACGCACGGTCGCCTCTGGCGGCACGATCTCGCCGCGCACGCGGTTGTCGGTCACTTCCAGCAGGCTGGCGATGAACAGGCGGTAGACGGCTTCGCCCTCGGCGGCGACCACGTCGCGCGCCGCATCCTTCGGCATCTGCTTGCAGACAAAGCCGCCTTTCGAGCCGGCCGGCACGATGACGGCGTTCTTGACCATCTGCGCCTTCACCAGGCCCAGTACCTCGGTGCGGTAGTCTTCCATGCGATCCGACCAGCGCAGGCCGCCGCGGGCGACCGGGCCGCCGCGCAGGTGCACGCCTTCGAAGCGGCGCGAGAACACATAGATTTCGCGGAACGGCCGCGGCTCGGGCGCCAGCGCCAGGTCGCTCGTGTCGACCTTGAAGATGATTTTTTCGCCGCTGTTCTGGAAGTAGTTGGTACGCACGGTGGCCAGCGCCAGGTCGATCAGCGCCGCCATGATTTCTTCGGTGTCGGCGTGGTTCACGCCTGGCAGGCTGGTTTTCAGCAGGTACAGCGCGCTGCTGCCTTCGTTGCGTTGTTCGTCGGTCAGCGCCGGATCGAAGCGCTGCATGAAGCCGTTGACGAATTCCTTGACCAGGCCAGGCTGGGCGCGCAGCGTTTCGGCCATGTAGCGCACCGAGAACTTCGAGCCGAGCTGACGCCAGTAGCTGATGTACGCGCGCACCAGCTGCACTTCGCGCAGCGACAGGCCGCCTTCAATGGTCAGGCCGTTCATGCGGCCATCTTCGGCTTCGTCGTTGAACAGGGCGGAGAACAGTTCTTCGGCCACTTTGCCGATGCCCGGCTTGGTGAGTTTGGCGGCGCTTTCGGCGTCGACCGACAGCGCGGTCACGTAACGGCGCACGCCATCCAGGCCCGTGTGGCGGAAGGTCTGCTCGCGGTCGACCGCGATGCCGGCGTTCTGCAGCGCCGGCAGGATGCGCGACAGCGACGGCACGGTCTCGCTCGAGTACAGGCGGATCGAGGTGCCGGCAGCGTCATCCTGCTCGATGCGCGCGGTCACGCGGTCCGGACGGCAGCGCGTCAACAGCGCGTGCACGTCGCGGAACGCCGTTTCGGGCGCCGTGGCGGAGACAAAACTCACCGGCAGCGTTGGCACCACCTTGCGCATCAGGCTGCGCAGGCGGCTTTCATCGACGCTGTTGGTCAGCTGGGCAAAGCGGTCATGCCAGCCATCGAGCACGCCCAGGAGCGGCGCCTGCAGATCGGTTTCCAGGTCGAGCGGATAGCGGGCCGCATGCGCGATCAGGTACACGCGCGCCAGCGGGCCATCGGCCACCAGGGTCTGGACATCGACGTCGCGCGCGCCCGAGCTTTCCTTCAGGGCGGCTGCCAGGCTCGCGGCCACGGCGGCGCTGAAACGCTCGCGCGGCAGGTACACCAGCACGTTCAGGTGACGGCGATACACGTCGCGGCGTGCAAACACCTTGGCGCGCGGCTGCTTGTACAGCGACACCACGGCGCTGCAGACTTCGGCCAGCCATTCCGGCTCGGCTTCCAGCGCTTCGTTGCGCGGCAGCGATTCGAGGATCTCGATGAATTTCTCGGCGCGGAAACCTTCCTGGCGCACGCCGGCGATGCCGAGCACCTTGGCCACGCGGCCACGGGCGAACGGCAGGCGCGCCAGCGGGGTCGAGGTGGCGGCGCGGGTGAACAGGCCAATGAAGCAATGCTCGCCCAGGATGCGGCCCTGCGCGTCGGTATCGCGCACGCCGATGAAGTCCAGCGGCTGGTCGCGGTGCAGCGTGCCGGCCACGTCGGCCTTGACGATCGACAGCGTGTCAGCGCGGCGCGACAGCGTATCGAGGTCGCCAGGGATGCTGGCCAGGCAATCGCCATACACCGGATGAGCGGTGTCTTTCAGCACGCCGATGCGGCTGCCCAGATCGCGTTCGAGTTCGCGCTCGCCAGCCTTGACGACGTAGTAGGCATAGCCGAACGGCTCGAAGCCTTCGTTCTTGGCCCATTCGAGGAAGGCAGCGGCTTCCTGGCCGTCCGGCGTGCCGGCGGCGGCAGCGGCTGCGGCCACGGCGGTCATGCGGTCGCCCATGGCGACGGCGTCGCGCTGCACGGTGGCGGCGTCGCTGGCGACCATGCGGATGCGCGCGGTCAGCTTGTCGAGTTCTTCGTACTGCAGTTCATCGTTCAGCAGGCACAGGACGATGGATTCGAGCGGGCTGCCCGCTTCGCCGATGGCGGCCAGCGCGCCCGTGGCGTCGCGGCGTACCGGCAGCACGGCGTTCATGACGCCGGCGGCGACGATGCGCTCCTTGCGCAGTGCCATGACGAACGAGTCGACCAGGTACGGGCGGTCATCGTTGAGAATCAAGAGTGCGGTGGCCTTGCCGCCGCGGCCGTCCGAGTAACCCATCGTGGCGATCTGCGCGCCAGGGCCGGTGCGCTGGGCCAGTTGCGAGAAACCGTCGACCAGCACGGGCGCCAGGCTTTGCGGCGCGGTGCCGGCCAGGTCTTCGTCGTCGAGCGACTCGAGCCAGGCGGCGATCAGGGCATTGACCTGCGCGCTGCTGGCCGATGGATTGGCCGAACCGTTCTCGTTGATCAGCGCCAGCGTCTGGCCGCGCAAATCGTTGGGCATATCTTTCATCTTGCTTCTCCAAAGTTGTGTGCCTGGCGCGCAACCGGCTCGTGGCGTGGCGCTGCCCTGCTTTATATGGACGGGGATTACCCGCCCGAATCCTGCTGTTACAAGTCGTACAGCCCCGGCAAGCCGAGGATGCGTGTGAGTTCTTCCAGCGCGGCGGCGCATTCGAGCGCCAGCTGCGGGTCCATCAGATCCTGCGTTTCGATGCGGTCGCGATAGTGGCGTTCGACCCACGCAACCAGTTGCGCGTACAGCGCCTCGGTCATGATCACGCCCTGGTGCATCGCGGCCGCCTCGGCGTCGGTCAGCGCCACGCGCAGGCGCAGGCACGCCGGCCCGCCGCCGTTGCGCATGCTCTGGCGCAGGTCGAATTCGATCAATTCATCGATCGGTACGCGTCCCGCCAGCAAGCCTGCCAGATAATCGGCAACTGCGGCGTTCTCGCGGCATTCGTGCGGCACCACCAGCGCCATGCGCCCGTCCGCCTTCGACAGCAGCTGGCTGTTGAACAGGTAGCTGGCGACGGCGTCGCCCACCGCCACCTGGCTCGTCGCCACGCGCACCGGATGCAGCTCGGTGCCGGCAACGGCCAGTGCGCGCCGCAGCGCGTCGAGCGTGCCCGCTTCATCGGCGAGCGCCTGCTCGTGGTAGAACAGCACATTGCCGTTGCCAACCGCGATGACGTCGTTATGAAAGACGCCCTGATCGATCACGTCCGGATTCTGCGACGCAAACACAGTGCGCGCCGGGTCCAGGCCATGCAGGCGCGCGATGGCTTGCGAGGCTTCCAGCGTCTGGCGCGCCGGGTATTTTTTCGGCGCCGGGGCCGACGGGTCGAACTCGGCGCGGCCATACACGAAGAACTCGACGCCGGCAGCGCCGTGGCTCGCGGCAAAGCGCGTGTGGTTGGCCGCGCCTTCGTCGGCGAAGGCCGGCACCGATGGCAGCGGGTCGTGCACCATGAAATGCTCGCTGTTGCCGAAGATCGCGCGCAGCGTGCGCGTGGCCTGCACATGTTCTTCGGAGCGGTGCAGCTTGTTGTTCAGGTTCGCGGCCGTGAAGTGCACGCGGCCATCGAGCGAATCGGCCGACGGGCTGACGGTGGCCGCGTTGGCGGTCCACATCGGCGCAGCCGACCAGGCGCAGGCCAGGATCACGGGGGCTTCACGATAAGCGCGGGCCAGCACATCGGCGTCGGTGCCCGAAAAACCCAGGCTGCGCAGCAGGCGGAAATTCGGCCGGCCCTGCGGCGGCATCACCGCCTGCGCAAAGCCGCGCGCGGCCAGTTCACGCATCTTGGCCAGGCCCTGCAAGGCGGCCTGGCGCGGATTGGAGCTGCTGCGCACATTGCTGAACGAGGCCACATTACCGAACGAGAGGCCAGCGTAGTTGTGCGACGGGCCAACCAGCCCGTCGAAATTGAATTCGCGTGCGTCGCGCATGGTCAAGCTCCTTCGGCCGGGAAGCTCAAGCCGGGCGAGAGCGTGGCCGGCATGTCCAGCACCGGGTTCTCGATCGAGGCGACCGGATAGGCGCAATAATCGGCGGCGTAATACGCGCTCGGGCGGTGATTGCCCGACTTGCCCACGCCCCCAAACGGCGCCGAGCTGGCCGCGCCGGTGGTCGGCCGGTTCCAGTTGACGATGCCGGCGCGGGCGCGCACGGCAAAGCGCTGCCACAGGTCTTCGGACGGCGACAGCAGGCTTGCGGCCAGGCCGTATTGGGTAGCGTTGGCCACGCGCAGCGCGTCATCAAAACTCGCCACGCGGATCACTTGGAGCAAGGGGCCGAACCATTCTTCGTCCGGAATGCCCTGCGCGTCGGTTGTGTCGACGATGCCGGCCGTGACGAAGCCGGTGTTCGGGTCGAGCTGGCGCATCGCCAGCAGCAGCTTGCCACCCTTGGCGACCATGTCTTCCTGCGCCTGCACGAGGCGCGCGGCGACGGCGCTCGAGACGACGGGCCCCATGAACGGCTGCGGCTCGGCGTTCGACGGGCCGACCTGCAACTGCGCGGCCACGGCCACCAGGCGCGCGAGGAACGCGTCGCCGGCAGCGCCCTCTTCGATCACGAGGCGGCGCGCGCAGGTGCAGCGCTGGCCGGCCGAGATGAAGGCCGACATCACCGTGTGGTGCACGGCCGCGTCGATGTCTTTTACGCCCCACACGACGAGCGGATTGTTGCCGCCCATTTCCAATGCCAGCATCTTGCCCGGCTGGCCGCCGAACTGTTTATGCAGCGCGGCGCCGGTCTGGCTGCTGCCGGTAAACAGCACGCCGTCGATCAGCGCTTGCTGGCCCAGTGCGATGCCGGTGTCGCGGCCGCCGTTGACCAGGTTCAGCACGCCCTTCGGCAAACCGGCCTGCTCCCACAGCTGCACCGTCTTGACGGCCGTGCGCGGTGCGTATTCGCTCGGCTTGAACAGCAGCGTGTTCCCGGCGATCAGCGCCGGCACGATGTGACCGTTCGGCAGGTGGCCCGGGAAGTTGTACGGTCCGTAGACGGCGAACACGCCGTGCGGACGGTGACGCAGCACGGCGTTGCCGTCGGCGACCTTGGTTGCGCTCTCGCCGGTGCGGGCGGCGTGCGCCTGGACCGAGATGTCGATCTTGTTGGCCATCGTCGCGACTTCAGTGCGCGCTTCCCACAACGGTTTGCCGACTTCTTCGGCGATCGTCGCGGCGAGCGACTCGGCGTTGTCTTTCAGCAGATCGCGAAAACGCGTGGCGATGGCGATGCGTTCGGCCAGTGGCGTCAGGGCCCAGGCTTCGAAGCTGTCGTGCGCGGCTTGCGCGGCGCGCGCGATGTCATCCGGGCTCGAGGCATTGCTGGTCCAGGTCTGGCGGCCAGTCGATGGGTCGATCGTCGCGAGCTCGGCGCCGCTGCCGGCGAGCCATTCGCCGTTGATGTAATTCGAGAGATTAGCCATGGGTGTTTTTCCTGGTATTGAGTGTCAGGGTACGCACATTGTCGCCAGCGGCGATGCGCAGCAGCGCCAGCTCGTCGGGACTCAGGACCACGCTGCCCGCGCCCGGCACGGCGCGCGTGAGGATCATCCGGAAGTCGTCCAGGCGCGTGTTCGACACCAGCATGTGTTCGGTGTCGTGGGCGATGTCCTTGGGCGCACCCTCGACCACCTCGCCGGCGTCGATGGCCGGCAAGCCTTGCGCCGCCACGGCCAGCACGCTGTCGCGCACCGCGCGCAGTTCGGACACGCGGCCCTGCAGCACGGGACCGGCGTCGAAAATGTCGACATAGCCTTCGTAATACATGCCCTCTTGTTCGAGCAGACGGCGCGCCGGCTGGGTCGAGGTGTGCACCTTGCCGATGACATCGATCGCCGATTGCGGCAGGTAGTCGACATACAGCGGCTGGCGCGGCATCAGCTCGGCGATGAAGGATTTCTTGCCGATCGCGGTCAGGCCGTCGACGTGGTTGAAATCCATCTTGAAGAAGTGCCGGCCCAGGCCTTCGTAGAACGGCGAATCGCCGCCCTCGTCCTGGTAGCCGCGCATCTCGGCGATGATCTTTTCGGTAAACAGCTGCTGGAACTGGGCGATGAACAGGAAGCGGCTCTTGGAGAGCCACTTGCCATTGAAGCCCACGCGGTATTCAGGCAGCAAAAACAGCGAGCACAGTTCGGTCGAACCGGTGAGATCGTTCGACAGGTACAGCGTCTCCATGCGCGTGAAGACATTCAGTTCGCGGCTGCAGTGCACCAGCGTACCGATGCGGTAGTTGTAGAACGGCTCGGTCAGGCCCACTGCGCCCTTGATCGCGCAGACGCCGGCGATGCTGCCGTCCTGCGGCTGTTCGAGCACGAACATGTAGTCGCGCTGTTCGGGGCGGATGGTTTCGGCAAACGACGCCTCGGACGTGGCCAGGCGCTGGCCCAGCATCTCGGGATCGGGCTTCAGCGTCGTCATGCCGCTGCCGGCCTGGTGCGCCATATTGATCAGGGCGTCCAGGTCGGACGTTTTGGCGGCGCGGATCACGAGCATGATGCTTCTCCTTCGATGCGCAGGCAGACAACCTCGTCGCCCGCTGCGACGCCAAGCGCTTGCTGGACGTCGCGCGGCAGCGCGATCGTCGATGCGTGATCGAGCGGCGAAGAGTGCAGCGTCACGGCCCGGAAGCCGTTGTCGACGCTGGCGACGGCGTAGGCCACCGGCGCGCCGTGATTCGGCGACTCTTGTCCGGCAGCGGCCACGCGCAGGCGCTGCGAGGCACCGAACGAGCGCAGCGCGTTCTTGTGCGCCTGCAGGATCGGACCGCCGTCGAAGATGTCGATGTACTCGTCGGCTTCAAAACCTTCCTGCGCCAGCAGGTCGAAGGCCATCTGGCCACCCGGATGGATCTGGCCCAGCGCCGCCTGGGCATCGCCCGGCAGCAGCGGCACGTAGACGGGATAGTGCGGCATCAGTTCGACGATCAACGTGCGGTTGCGGGCGCCTTCGATCAGGCGCTCGGCTTCGAGAAAATCCATCTTGAAGAACTTGCGGCCCAGCGCATTCCAGAACGGCGACTGGCCATCGGCATCGACGCGCCCGGCCAGCGGCACGAAGAAGCGGTCACCAAAGCGGTGCGGCGCGAGCATCGCGTACAGCAGGCGCGCGCGCGACAGCAGCGCCGCCTCGACACCGGCGCTTTCACGGTTGCGGACAAAAAAGCCCGACAGGTGCGAGTAGGCAGTCAGCTCGGAGCACAATGTGAGTGCGTGCACGTTGTGGCTGATGTTCAGGTCGCGCGAGACCTGCTGGATGACATCGTTGCGAAACGCGAAATAGGTGCCGTTCGAGCCGGCCGATGCGTGGATGGCGGCAGTGCCGACGACCTCGCGCGAGCGCAGGTCTTCGAGCACGAACAGATACGATTCTTCGCTTGGAATATCGACTTGCGCGGCGAACGAGGCGAGCGAGCGCTCGACGGCGGCATTGATGCCTTCGCGCGTGCGCGGGAGCGTATGCACCCCCGGCATCGAAATAGCGGCCATCGCTTCGAGCGCGCCGATATCCGCGCGATCTACCGGACGGACAACATACATGTGGTCTCCCTGTGGGTCAGTGCGTGCGGCCGGCCACCCCGTTCAAGGCGACCGGCGGGTCCGATGCATCAGGCGGCGTCGGGTGCAGGCACGGGTGCCTCTTTGCGTGGCGCCGCAGGTTCGTCGATGGCGTCAGCCAAAAATTCGGCCACGGCGGCGCGCATGATGCGGTTCGCTTCAGCGATCTGCGCGTCCGAGACGATCAGCGCCGGCGCCAGGCGCACGACGTCCGGACCGGCGATCAGGAGCATCAGGCCCATCTTCTCGGCGATCTTGGTGAAGTCCTTCGAGCGGCCTTTCGACGTTTCCGCCATCGGCAGGCCCAGGAGCAGGCCCATGCCGCGTGGCTGGCCAAACACTTGCGGGAAGTCCGCCGCCAGTTGCAACAGGTTCGTCATGATGGCCACGTTGGCTTCTTTCACGCGCGCCAGGAAGGCCGGCTGGTTGATGATCTCCAGGACCTTGAGGGCGACGGTGGTGGCCAGCGGGTTGCCGCCGTAGGTCGTGCCGTGGCTGCCCACGCCCAGGTGCTGGGCGATTTCGGTGGTGGTGAGCATCGCGCCGATCGGGTAGCCGTTGCCCAGCGCCTTGGCCGACGTCAGGACGTCCGGCTTGACGTTCATCTGCTCGTAGGCGAACAGCGTGCCGGTGCGGCCCATGCCCGACTGGACTTCGTCGAAGATCAGCAGCGCGCCGGTCTGGTCGCACAGCTCGCGCAGCGCTTTCAGGTAGTCAGGATTGCCGGGAATGACGCCGCCCTCGCCCTGGATCGGCTCGACGATCACGGCCGCGACATCATCGGTAATCGCGGCGCGCGCGGCCTCGATGTCGTTGTACGGGATGTGGCTCAGTTCCGGTGGCAGCGGCTCGAAGCCTTCGGTGTACTTCGACTGGCCGCCGACCGACACGGTAAACAGCGTGCGGCCGTGGAACGAGGCCAGGCACGACACGATGCGCGACTTGTGCGGACCGAACTTGGTGTGCGCGTATTTACGGGCGAGCTTGAGGGCCGCTTCGTTGGCTTCGGCGCCCGAGTTGCAGAAAAACGCGCGCTCGGCGAACGTCGCTTCGGTCAGCGCACTGGCCAGACGCAGCACCGGCTCGTTGGTGTAGCCGTTGCCGAGGTGCCAGAGGGTGTTGAGCTGCTTGGTCAGCGCTTCGTTCACTTCAGGATGGGCGTGGCCCAGCGAGGTGACGGCGATGCCCGAGGTGAAGTCCAGATACTGCTTGCCTTCCTGGTCCCACAGGTCCAGGCCCGATGCGCGCACCGGCACCATGGCGGCCGGGGCGTAGGTCGGGACCAGGACGTCGTCGAAGGTCTGGCGGGTGACAGACCGCGTGGCGATACCCGAGTCGAGCTGAGCGTTCATGGCTTTTTCCTCATCCAATCAATGTAAATGGCGCGGGACAAGTCTCCCGCATGATCAATTCATTATAGAAACGCTGGCCGACAACTTCTTTTAGAAGTGCGACAGGCATTTTCATTTTTGACGCTACCGGACGGCGCTATTGCGCCAGCTTCCGCTGCCGCTCTTCGCGCGGCGTATTGCCGAACAGGGCCCCGAACGCCGTCGAAAAGTGCGAGCCGGACGAAAATCCGCACATCAGCCCCACCTGGACGATCGAGTGATTGGTGTCGAGCAGGAGCTGGCGCGAGCGGCGCAGGCGCAGTTCGAGGTAGTAGCGCGATGGCAGGCTGCCCAGGTATTGTTTGAACAGGCGCTCGAGCTGGCGCCGCGAAATACCGGCCAGCTGCGCGATCTCGTCGGTGGACAGCGGCTCTTCGATATTGGCTTCCATCAGCGCCACCGCCTCGGACAGTTTCGGTTGCAGCGCGCCGAAGCGGGCCTGCAGCGCCACGCGCTGGCGCTCGTCCGGGCCGCGTACGCGGTCGATGCAGAGGGTTTCTTTCACCTGTGCCTGGACGGTCGCGCCAAACAGCAGATCGACCAGCGTCAGCGCGAAGTCGATACTGGCCGCGCCGCCGCAGCAGGTGAGGCGGTTGGCGTCGAATTCGTACAGGTTGGGAGTGAGCAGGGCCTGCTCGGCCTGGGCATTGACGTCAGGGTACAGCGCCCACGGCAGCGCGGTGCGCACGCCCTGCAGGACGCCGGCATCGGCCAGCCACAGCACGCCGGCGCCGACGCCGCCCCAGAACGGCGCGGCGCGGCAGCGCTCGACCAGCGCGCGCAGATTGGCCGGACGCAGCGCTGCTTCGGCCTCGTCGGCCACCAGCAGCACGAGGTGCCAGTGACGCTGGGCGTCGCCCATGAATTTGTCGGGACTGCGCACGTCGACGTGCAGACGCTCGGGCCCAAGCACCTTGGCAGCCAGCCGCAGCGGCTGGTACAGCCCGGACCAGGTCAGCGCGTCCGGCTCGCCGGCATTGACCAAGAGCACGCGCAGCAGCCGCTCCTGGGTCAGCAGGGACAGGTCAGGCTGCATCGCGGCGGATGGTCAGGGTCACGAAAAGGAAACGGCCACAGGCCTGTGCAAACGACATGGGCGTACATCATACCGGAGAACATTCGCGCAACGGGACTGTGGCCGCCTGCCCGGTAATATTGCGTATCGGTGGACGCGTGGTGCTACCGGCAAGGCAGCGGGCGGCTATAATCCCGGCCCATGGGGGAACGATATCTAAAAAGCGTCCGACTGCTGGCCGAGTGCATGCAGAGTTTCGAGCGCGTCTCGGGCGACGCCGTGCGCCAGAATGGCTTGACGCATGCGCAGTTCGATATCATCGCCACGCTCGGCAACACGAGCGGCATGAGCTACAAGGAGCTGGGCGAGCGCACCCTGATCACCAAGGGCACGCTCACCGGCGTCATCGAGCGCCTGGAGCACAAGGGCCTGGTACTGCGCGAGCGCAGCTGCGACGACAAGCGCTCGTTCTTCGTGCGCCTCACGCCGGCTGGCGAACAGGTATTCTGCGATGTATTCCCGCTCGTGATCGCACGCGGCAAGGAATTATTCCACGCTTACAGCGACACCGACTTCGCCACGCTCGAAACCGCCCTGACGCTGCTGCGCACCCGCATCGCCAGCCACGGCAACGGTCCCCTGCCATCACCACCCCACCTGAAGGAAACGCCTTGAAAACCGCCCTCATCGACGACAAGAAGCCCGCCCATTTCGACAAGCACATCATCGGCAACATCCTGCTCGACGTCGCCCCCCTGGATGAAGTCCAGCAAGAACCGATGCTGATCGGTGTGCGCAACGAAGCCGGCGAAATCTACCGCCTCATCGGCGCTACCAAGCTCAACAGCTACATGAACGCCGTCGAAGAACTGTTCGACCTGGGCCTGGCCGACGAGCTGGAAAACACCGAAGAGCCAAAAGAAGGCTGCGACGCCATCTTCAGCGAAGCGTAATCCGGTCGCAGGGACACCACAGGCCATTGCCGGTGGTTCTCTAGAGCAATATATTTGGTCGCGTTCTGATGGGTTGGGGGTATAATTTTTTGATGGACCAACTCTCCTCCCTCGACAGCATTGCTGCTGAAGCCAGCCGGGGCGAACTCACGTTCCCCACCAGCGTTCACGCATCGCTCAAGTTGCAGCGGGCGTTGAGCGAACCCGACTGCCATATCGACGCCGCCGCCCGCCTCGTGCAGGCCGAACCGCTACTGGCCGCGCGCACGGTGGCGATCGCCAACTCGGTCGCCTATAACCGCTCCGGCAACGACGTCACGAGCGTGCCCGCCGCGGTGCAACGGGTGGGCTTTCGCACGCTGGGCGCGCTGGCCGCGTCCGTCATCGTGCGCCAGCTGGCCAGCGAAATCCGCGACCCGGGCCTGCGCAAGAAGGCCGACCAGCTGTGGACCCACTCCGCCCACGTGGCCGCACTGGCCCAGGTGATCGCGCGCCGCGTCTCGTTCGTCGACCCTGAAACCGCGCTGTTCGCCGGCATCGTGCACGAGGTCGGCGGCTTTTACCTGCTGTCGCGCGCGGAAGCGATGCCGGGGCTGCTGGACGACAATTTGGAGGCCTGGCTCGACCACGGCGAAGCAGCCATCGGTCGCGGCGTGCTGCACCAGCTGGCCGTGCCGACGCCCGTGATGAGCGCCATCGAAGCATTGTGGGACGGCATGCGCGCGCTGCCGCCCGAAACCCTCGGTGACACACTGCTGCTGGCCAATGACCTGTCGCCGTTCCCGTCGCCGCTGTTCGCGCCCGTGGGCGCCACGACCTATGCGGCCGCAGCCACCATCGACTTCGTGTTCGGCCACGGCACGCTCAAGGGTGTATTGGCGGAGTCGGGCGAAGAGGTCAAGAGCCTGACCTCGGCGCTGCTGTAGGCAAAAAAATGCCCGCTCGGTGAGGAGCGGGCCAAAGTCCAAAACTAGGGATGTCCTGAAAGAGACAGCCCGATCTTATGTCTCGCGGGGTGCGCACTCGGTGCGCTGACTCACACTCGCGCCATCTTTTCACGCGGATTCCGTGCTCGTTTTTCCACACGCCATTGCCACCCCTGGCATGCCGGTCGCATCCCCGCTTTCTGCTAAGGTCACGCCAATCACTGGCGTACGCAGCTGTGCGCCCCGACCTTCTGGAGAATCCCATGAAAATCAGCTTGCAAGACCAGGTGGTGCTCGTCACCGGTGGCGATTCCGGCATCGGCCGCGGCATCAGTCTCGCGTTCGCCGAGGCCGGCGCCCAGGTCGTCGTCAACTACAATAGCAGCCGCGACAAGGCCGAAGAAGTCGTCGCGCAGATCACGGGTGCCGGTGGCCGCGCCGTGGCGGTCCAGGCCAATGTCGGGCACGAAGACGACGTCACGCGCCTGTTCGACGAAACCGTCAAGGCGTTCGGCGGCATCGATATTCTGGTCTCCAACTCGGGCATCCAGAAAGACGCCCCGATCGCCGAGATGACGCTGAAAGATTGGCAAGCCGTCATCGACGTCAACCTCACCGGCCAGTTCCTGTGCACGCGCGCGGCGATCCGGCGCTTTCGCGAGCAGGGCAACCGTGGCCGCATGCGCGCCAACGGCGCCATCCTGTGCATGAGCTCCGTGCACGAGATCATTCCTTGGGCGGGCCACGTCAACTATGCCGCGTCCAAAGGCGGCATCGGCATGCTGATGCGCTCCCTGGCGCAGGAAGTGGCGCCCGACCGCATCCGCGTCAACGCCATCGCCCCGGGCGCGATCCGCACGCCGATCAATGCCGAGGCCACCGAAGGCGCGGCGGCCGACAAGCTGCTCAAGCTGATCCCGTACGGCCGTATCGGCGATGTGGAAGACGTCGCGGCGCTGGCGCTGTTCATGGCATCCGACCTGGCCGACTACATGACCGGCACCACGGTGTATGTCGATGGCGGCATGACGCTGTATCCGGGCTTCGAAGACAATGGTTGAACGCTCAAGCAACCAGGCGCCCAATCCACCGGCCACGCCGCCACCAAGGCCTATCGCCGATCACGGCGCGATCGGCAACCTGGCCACGATGGCGCTTGTCGCCACCGACGGCACGATCGACTTTTTGTGCTGGCCCGACTTCGACAGCCCCAGCATATTCGCCGCCCTGCTCGACCCGGACAAGGGCGGTCATTTCACGCTCGCCCCGCAGATGGCGGATGCGCGCGTCGTGCAGACCTACCTGCCCGACACCAACGTCCTGCTCACGCAGTGGCTCAGTGACGAGGCCAGTGTCCAGGTCACCGACCTGATGGCCGGTCCCGAAGAAATCGGCCACGGCGCGGCGCGCCTGCTGCGCCGCGTGCAGGTCACGAAGGGCGACGTGTGCATGCGGCTCGATTGCCAGCCGCGCTTTGACTACGCGCGGCTGCAGCCCGAGGTCAGCATCACGCAGGGCCAGGTGGTGTTTTCCGCCGCCGGCGCGCCGTCGCTGCGCCTGTGCGCGCCGGTCGACTTCACTGACGTCAAAGGCGGCGCCGGCGCCACCTTCGTGCTGAAGGCAGGCGAGTCGATCGACATCGTCATGGACGAAGAAGGCGACCCGCCGCTCGACCAGGCGGCGCGCGATACGCTGGTGGTTGACGTCGTCGCGCACTGGCGCAACTGGGCCCGGCGCTCGACCTACAAGGGCCGCTGGCGCGAGGACGTCACGCGTTCGGCACTGGTGCTCAAGCTGATGACATCGCGCCGTCATGGTTCGATGGTCGCTGCCGCCACCTTCGGCCTGCCCGAGGTGCTGGGCGGCTCGCGCAACTGGGATTACCGCTCGACCTGGATCCGCGATGCGTCGTTCACCGTGTATGCGCTGATGCGGCTTGGCTACACCGACGAAGCCAAGGCGTTCACGCGCTGGTCGGCCGAGCGGCCCAACCATGGGCCGGACGATGGCCAGCTGCGCATCATGTACGCGCTCGACGGCGGGGAAGTGCAGGCCGAAGTCGATCTGGATCACCTGGCCGGTTATGCCGGCTCGCAGCCGGTCCGAATCGGCAACGACGCCGCGACCCAGCTGCAGCTCGATATCTTCGGCGCCCTCCTCGACGCGGTGTACCTGAGCAACAAGTACGGCGAAGCGATCTCGCACGCCGACTGGCTCGGCGTCTGTCACGTGGTCGGCTTCGTGTGCGACAACTGGCGCCGGCCTGACGCCGGCATCTGGGAAGGCCGTGAAGCGCCGCGCGAGCACCTGCACTCGCAACTCATGTGCTGGGTGGCGGTCGACCGGGCAGTCCGCCTGGCCAGCAAGCGCTCGCTGACCGCCCCGTTCGACCGCTGGATCGCGGCGCGCAACGACATCTCCAACTACATCTGGGCCACGTTCTGGAACAAGGAACTGGGCCACTTCGTGCGCAGCAAGGGCTCTACCGACCTCGATGGCGCGATGCTGATGATGCCGCTGGTGCGCTTCATCGGCTCGACCGACCCGCAGTGGCTGGCCACGCTCGACGCCATCGGCGACCAGCTGGGCGACGACGCGCTGGTGCTGCGCTACGACCGCGACGATGGCCTCGAGGGCGAGGAAGGCGCGTTCGCGGCCTGCTCGTTCTGGTACGTGGAATGCCTGGCGCGCGCCGGCCGCCTGGAACAGGCGCACAACAATATGGAAAAGCTGCTCGCCTACGGCAACCACGTCGGGCTGTACGCGGAGGAGTTCACCGGCAAGGCCGAGCTGCTCGGTAACTTCCCGCAGGCGTTCACGCACCTGGCCCTGATCAGCGCTGCCACGTATCTCGACAGCGCGCTCGATGGCAGGAACAACCATCCGTGGCAGTTGTGATCGCTTAAGCCATCTCGATCACGATCTTTCCGAACGGGCCTGCCGCCAGGTGCGCCAGCGCCTCCGGCAGCGCCGCCAGCGGGTAGCGCCGGTCGATCACGGGCGCGATGCCGGTGCGGTCCACCGCGCGCACCAGCGCTTCGAGCGCGCGCCGGTGGCCGACGCTGATCCCCTGCAGCGTGACCTGCTTGCGCAGCATCAGGCCGGACGAGCCCGAGAAGGTAAAACCGTCGAACACGCCGATCAGCGAAATCCGCCCCTGCACCGCCACCGCATGCAGCGCGCGGTCCAGGTGCGCGCCACCGACCATCTCGAGCACATGATCGACGCCCCGCTCGCCGGTGATGCGGTACACCGCCTCGACCCAGTCCTCGCGCGCATAATTGATCAGGTGGGCCGCACCCAGCGCCCTGGCCCGGTCGAGCTTGGCGTCGCTGGACGAGGTCACGATCGCCGTCGCGCCATGCGCCACCGCCAGTTGCAAGGCAAACAGCGAGACCCCGCCCGTGCCCTGGATCAGCACCGTCTGGCCGGCGTGCAGCTGCCCGTGTTCCACTAGCGCGCTCCAGGCGGTCAGGCCAGCCACCGGCAGCGTGCTGGCCTGCGCATCGTCCAGGCGTTCGGGCGCCGTCACGAACCAGTCTTCCGGCAGCGCCACATACTCGGCCAGCACACCGGGCGCCGCGCCCCCGAGCGTATGGGCGGGCGGATGGCGCGCAGTCCCCGCAGGCAAGCCATCAAACCAGCCCGCCTCGAAGGTCGAGATCACGCGCTGGCCCGGCTGCAGGCGCCGGGCGCCCTCCCCGACCGCAACGACGACGCCGCACAGATCCGAGCCCGGGGTCAGCGGAAACACGGGCGGAATGCCCATGCCAGCATCAATCGCCAGCAGGTCGCGGTAATTCAGCGCCACCGCACCGACGCTGATCAGGACCTCGCCCGGAGCAGGCCGGGGCACCGGCGCGCTTGCCAGTGTCAGGTTGTCGCGGCCGGGCGCGGCCAGGCGCCAATGGCGCATCGTGGTTGGAAGCATGAGATAACCTTTAGAGCAAATGAGATGGCTGCCATGGTAATTCCGGATATCCCGGATAATTAGCCCCAAAAACATCACATGATTTATGCCGAAAGTTCTTGAATGACTGCGATTGTCGATACCTCCGCCGGCCTGGCTGCATTTGTTCGCACGATCGAGACCGGGTCGTTCAGCGACGCTGCGCGCCTGCTGGGCGCGAGTCCCTCCGCGGTATCAAAAAGCGTGGCGCGGCTGGAAGCGCGGCTCGGTGTGCGGCTGATCCAGCGCTCGACACGCACGCTGGCGCTGACAGCCGAAGGCGCGCTGTATTTCGAGCGGGTGGCGCCACTGATCCAGGCGCTGGCCGATGCCGAACAGGCGCTGCGCACGCCGGATGATGTGAGCGGCCTGCTGCGCGTGGCGGCGCCGAGTGACCTGGGCCGTACCGTGTTTGCCGGCTGGGCCGAGCGTTTCGCGCGCGCGCATCCCCGGCTCAAGCTCGAACTGGGGATTGCCGACCGCCAGGTCGACCTGATTCGCGAGGGGTATGACGTGGCGATCCGCGTTGGCGCCCTGCTGGACAACCGACTGACGGCGCGCCGCTTGACGACGCTGCAGCCGGTGCTCGTCGCCGCGCCCGCTTACCTGGCGCGGCGCGGGCAACCGGCCGAACGGGCGGACCTGGCCGAGCACGCCTGCCTGCGCTACCTGACGCCGGCCGGCCCCTTCCCCTGGACCTGGGCCGACGGCAGCAGCCTGGTGCCGGACGGTCCGTTCGACACCAACGATGGGGTCGTATTGCGCCAGGCCGCGCTGGCAGGCGCCGGTATTGCCCAGCTAGCCAGGATCGCCGTGGCGGACGATCTGGCCGCCGGCCGCCTCGACATCGTGCTGCCGCACTTGCCAATGCCAGGGCTGGAGGTACACGCGCTGCATGCCTACGGACGCCAGGCGCCGCAGCGGGTGCGCTTGTTCATTGCCTTTTTGCAGCAGCAATTTGCAGCCGACCACGCTTAGCGACAGGGCAAAAAAAAACCCGCGCCGTTGCCGGGGCGGGTGAAGTCCAAAACTAGGGATGTCCTGAAAGAGACAGTTCCACTATAAATACGGGCACATCGCGGCTCCGTGCGTTGACACACACAAAACCGCAATCGTGCAATCGGTCAGACGACGGCGCCGTCGGTATCGTCTTTCTCTTTGACCGGCTTGATCAGGTCTTCACGCTTGACGCCCAGCCACATCGCCACGGCCGCCGCCACGAACACCGACGAGTAGATACCAAAGCAGATACCGATGGCCAGCGCGATCGCGAAGTAGTGCAGCGCGTAGCCGCCGAAGAACAGCATCGACATGACCATCATCAGCGTCGAGCCGTGCGTGATGATCGTGCGCGAGATCGTGCTGGTGATCGCGTGATCGATCACTTCCGGCACGCTCATGCGGCGCTGCTTGCGGAACATCTCGCGGATCCGGTCGAAGATGACGACCGACTCGTTGACCGAGTAGCCCAGCACCGCCAGCGTTGCAGCCAGCACCGTCAGCGAGAATTCCCACTGGAAGAACGCGAAGAAGCCCAGAATGATGACCACGTCGTGCAGGTTGGCGATCACGGCGGCGACGGCGAATTTCCATTCGAAGCGGATCGCCAGGTAGACCACAATACCCAGAATGACCATCAGCAGTGCGTTCAGGCCGTTTTGGGCCAGCTCGTCACCGACCGACGGACCGACGAACTGCACTTGCTGCAGGCTAATCAACTCTTGCCCGCCTGGCGCGACGCAGCTGGTGCGGTTGAGCACTTCACCCTTGTCGGTCGTCGTTTGCGTCTGCTTGGTCGTGCCCTGATCGTCGCGGCAAATCGCGTTGAACACGGCCGTCGAGCTGCTCGCCGCTGGCGCGCCCGCGACGATCGGCAGGCGCAGCATGATGTCCTGCGCGGTGCCGAAGCTGGCCACCTCAGGGTGCGAATAGCCCATGCCGCGCAGCGTGTTGCGGATCTTTTCCTGGTCCGCCGCCTTCGGATACAGCAGCTCCATCACCGTGCCGCCCGTGAACTCCACCGAGAAGTTCAGGGGCTTGGTGATCAGGAAAAACACCGCCGCCACGAATGTGATCACCGAGATCGCATTGAGGACCAGCGCGTGGCGCATGAACGGGATGTCCCGTTTGATCTTGAAAAATTCCATTGTCGTATCCCGGTGCTTACTTCTTGTTAGGCGTCATGCCAGGCTGCCAGACCGTGCCGATCGAAATCTTCGTCAGCTTCTTCTGGCGGCCGTACCACAGGTTGGCGAAACCGCGCGCCACGACCACGGCCGAGAACATCGAGGTCAGGATGCCCAGGCAGTGGACCACGGCGAAGCCGCGCACCGGACCGGAACCGAAGATCAGCAGCGCCAGGCCGACGATCAGGGTGGTCACGTTGGAGTCGACGATGGTGTCCCAGGCGTGCTTGGAACCGGCCGAAATCGCCGCCTGCGGCGTCGCGCCGGCTCGCAGCTCTTCACGGATACGTTCGTTCACCAGCACGTTCGAGTCAATTGCCACGCCCAGTGCCAGCGCGATTGCCGCGATACCCGGCAGGGTCAGCGTGATCTGCAGGATCGACAGCAGGGCCAGCAGGAACAGCACGTTGGCCGCCAGCGCCAGCGCCGAGAACACGCCGAACAGGTGGTAGTAGATGATCATGAAGATCGCGATTGCCACGAAGCCCCAGATCGTTGAGTGTAGGCCGCGCTCGATGTTCTCGGCGCCCAGTTGCGGGCCGATCACGCGTTCTTCGACGAATTCCATCGGCGCCGACAGCGCGCCCGAGCGCAGCA
This sequence comes from Massilia aurea, assembly GCF_024753205.1. Taxonomy (GTDB): domain Bacteria; phylum Pseudomonadota; class Gammaproteobacteria; order Burkholderiales; family Burkholderiaceae_D; genus Telluria; species Telluria aurea. The sequence continues at coordinate 1,126,573 of NZ_JANUGZ010000002.1, forward strand.
GCAGTGCCAGCTCGTTGGCGTCCTGCGAGGTGCCCATATTGGTGATCTGGAAGCTCGAACCCAGTTCGCTCTGGATGGTCGGGGCCGACAGCACGTTGTAGACGCCCTTTTCTTTCAGCAGGATCGCCATGCGCTTGCCGACGTTTTCACGCGTGGCCAGGCGGATACGGCGGCCGCCGTCGCCGTTCAGGTCGAGCGAGACGGCAGGCTGCTGGTTCTGGTCGAAGCTGGCGGTGGCGCTCGAAATCGATTCGCCGGTCAGGATGATGTCGCGCGAGACGACGATCGGTGCGCCGCGGCCTTCGGTGAACAGTTCGGAGTTCAGCGGAATCGCCGCCGACAGCTCGGTGCCCGGGGTCACGGTGGTGTCGACCATGCGCAGTTCGAGGGTGGCGGTGCGGCCGATGATGTCTTTCGCGCGCGCGACGTCCTGCACGCCTGGCAGCTGGACCACGATGCGGTCGGCGCCCTGCTGCTGGATGATCGGCTCGGTGGTGCCCAGTTCATTGATGCGCTTGGACAGCGTCATGATGTTCTGCTTGATGCCGTCTTCGACCGAGCGCTTGATGGCTTCAGGCTTCAGGCTCACGACCAGCTTCATGTCGGCGCCATCGGCGGCATCGGCAAAGGCCAGCTCGCTCGACTGCGCGGCCAGCACATTGCGCGCGTTGCTGCGGGTGGCAGCGTCGCGGAAGCGCACCTCGATGGTGTCGCGCACGCGCTCGATGCCGCTGTGGCGCACGTTCTTGTCACGCAGGTTGCTGCGCACGCTCGACTGCAGGGCCTTGACCTTGTTGTCGAGGACCGCCTTGGTGTCGACCTGCAGCAGGAAGTGCACGCCGCCGCGCAAGTCCAGACCCAGGCTCATCGGCGCTGCGCCAATGGCCGTCATCCAGGCCGGGGTGTTCTTCACCAGGTTGACGGTGACGATGTAATCGGGATTGGCAGGGTCGCGGTTCAGTTCGCGTTCGAGGGCCAGCTTGGCCTTGAACTGCTCTTCGGTACCGGCGAAGCGCGCGCGCACCGAAGTGGTGTGGCCCGTGCCTTCGAGGGTAATACCGGTGGATGGAATGCCGGCACGCTTGAGCGCATCCGCGACCACGGTGGTGGAGGCACTCGTGATATTCAGGGTAGAACGGCCTGATGTGACCTGCAACGCCGGCGTTTCGCCGAAGTAGTTCGGTGCCGTGTACAAGGCGCCCAGCAGCAGCGCAATGACGATCAGTAAGTATTTCCAGACGGGATAGCGATTCATAGTGTTCCGGCGTTCAGGTTAGGCAGTGCGGGTTGCCCCGCACAGCGCACAGCTAAGGCTTACAGGGCTTTGAGCGTGCCTTTTGGCAGCAGCGTGGTCACCGAATTCTTTTGCACGGTGATTTCGGTGCCGACGGCAACTTCCAGCGTCACATAGGCTTCGGCCACTTTCGAAACACGGCCGACGATACCGCCGGCGGTCACGACTTCGTCGCCCTTGGCCAGTGCGTCCATCATGGCTTTCGCCTCTTTCTGGCGTTTCTGCTGAGGACGGATCATCAGGAAATACATGACCACGAACATCAGGATCAGCGGCAGGAAGGTCGTCAGGCTACCCATGATGCCGGCGTCGGCGACAGGGGCAGTTTGCGCGTACGCGTTGGAAATGAACACAAGAACTCCGATGGTGAAGTTAAAAAAATAAGCGGTGTATTCTAGCATCGGCCAGAAGCCGCAAACCATATCCGGCAGTATGTCGTCTTGCTTTCAGGTATTGCAAGACAAACCGGTCGATATCGCATGCAGCCCCGACCGTCAATACCGCAAGATCGGGGCCGCAGGGTAAGCAAGTGCTTACACGCCGCGTGCGCGGTCGGCCGCGAACTTGACGCGAAACGCCTGGAAGCCGTCGGCATCGATCGCGTCGCGCATTTCCTGCATCAGATTCAGGTAGTAATGCAGGTTGTGGATCGTGTTCAGGCGCGCGCCCAGGATTTCGTTCGAGCGGTGCAGATGGTGCAGGTAGGCGCGCGAGAAATTCTGGCAGCAGTAGCAGGTGCAGCTCTCGTCGAGCGGCGCCATCTCTTCTTTATAGCGCGCATTCTTGATCTTGACGTCGCCAAAGCGCGTAAACAGCCAGCCGTTGCGGGCGTTCCGGGTGGGCATTACGCAGTCGAACATGTCCACGCCGTTGGCCACGCCATCGACCAGGTCTTCCGGCGTGCCCACGCCCATCAGGTAGTGCGGCTTGTTCTCGGGCAGGCGCGGGCCGACGTGGGCCAGGATGCGCTTCATGTCTTCCTTCGGCTCACCGACCGACAGGCCGCCAATGGCCAGGCCCGGGAAGTTGATGTCTTCCAGACCAGCGAGCGACTCGTCGCGCAGGTGCTCGTACATGCCGCCTTGGACGATGCCGAACAGCGCGTTCGGGTTGCCGCCGGCATTGAACTCGTTCATCGAGCGCTGGGCCCAGCGCAGCGACATGCGCATCGATTTCGCCGCTTCGTCAGCGGTGGCCGGGCGGCCGTCGATTTCATACGGCGTGCATTCGTCGAACTGCATGACGATGTCCGAATTGAGCGCGCGCTGGATCTGCATCGAGATTTCCGGCGACAGGAACAGTTTCGAGCCATCGATCGGCGAGGCGAATTTGACGCCCTCTTCCGTGATCTTGCGCATCGCGCCCAGCGAAAACACCTGGAAGCCGCCCGAGTCGGTCAGGATCGGGCCATCCCAGCCCATGAACTTGTGCAAGCCGCCGAACTTGTTCATTACGTCCACGCCCGGGCGCAGCCACAGGTGGAAGGTATTGCCCAGGATGATCTGCGAGCCGACGTCCTTCAGTTCGATCGGGTCCATCGCCTTGACCGAGCCATAGGTGCCGACCGGCATGAAGATCGGGGTTTCGATGGTGCCGTGGTTGAGCTTGAGACGGCCACGGCGGGCGTGCGACAGGCCGCTGGTGTCTTTTTTGAGCAGGGTAAATTCGAGCATTGTGTTCTCTGGACTTATCGTGAGGTAGTGCTCAAGAGCATGGCGTCGCCATAGCTGAAGAAGCGGTATTCATTGGCAATCGCGTGCGCGTAGGCAGCGCGGATCGGCGCGTAGCCGGCAAAGGCCGACACCAGCATCAGGAGCGTCGACTTGGGCAGGTGGAAGTTGGTCACCAGGCGCGTGACCGTTTTAAAGGTGTAGCCGGGCGTGATGAACAGGGCCGTGTCGGCGCTGCCGGCGACCAGCTCGCCGCTTTGCGAGGCCGATTCCAGCGCGCGTAGGCTCGTCGTACCGACGGCAATCACGTCGCGGCCTGCGGCCCGGGTGGCGCGCACCGCGTCCACCGTCTCTTGCGCGATCGTGTACCACTCGGTGTGCATCTTGTGTTCGCTGAGGTCTTCGACCCGCACCGGCTGGAAGGTGCCGGCGCCCACGTGCAGCGTGACGTAGGCGAAGTTCACGCCTTTTGCGGCCAGGCGGTCGAGCAGCGGCTGGTCGAAGTGCAGGCCGGCCGTGGGCGCGGCCACGGCGCCTGGCTCTTTCGAGTACACCGTCTGATAACGCTGCTCGTCGAATTCGTCGGCAGTGTGCTCGATGTACGGCGGCAGCGGCAGCCGGCCATGCGCTTCGATCAGGTCGAACACATCGCCTTCAAAGTGCAGCGTGAAGAATTCGCCGGCGCGCTCGCCTGCCGTCACATCGAAAGCGTCGGCCAGGCGAATGCGATTACCCGGCTTGGGCGACTTCGACGCGCGGACCTGCGCTAGCACGGTACGGTTGTCGAGCACGCGCTCGACCAGCACCTCGACCTGGCCGCCGGACTCCTTGACGCCGAAGAAGCGCGCCTTGAGCACGCGGGTGTTGTTCATCACGAGCAGGTCGCCCGCCTGCAATTGGTCGACGATGTCGGCGAACTGGCGGTCGATGATCTGGCCGCCATCGAGGTGCAGCAGGCGCGACGCGCTGCGGTCCGGCAGCGGCAATTGCGCAATGCGCTCGGGGGGCAGGTCGAAGTCGAAATCGGATAGCGAATACATGATGTTCAATTGGTTGGGCAAATCTCGGCAAATCAATGCTGCCAGCTTTACAATAGAGGCTTGAAGCGCATACGGCGAACCTTCTATTTTACGTCAGCAAGCGCCACTTTGCCGCAATATGCCCGCCCCTAAAACCACAACGCCCCCAAAAACGCTCGAAAGCAAGCTCGCCCGCCTTGGCCTGCGCACCGACATGGACCTGGTGCTGCACCTGCCGCTGCGCTACGAGGACGAGACCCAGATCATCACGATCCGGGATGCCTGCATGCGCGGCGGCCAGACCTGGCAGGTCGAAGGCATCGTGACCAAGAACGAGATCTCATTCAAGCCGCGCCGCCAGCTGCTCGTCACGATCGCCGATGCATCGGGCGACCTGCTGCTGCGCTTCATGAATTTCTATGGCAGCCAGGTCAAGCAGATGGCCGAAGGCGTGCGCATCCGCGCGCGGGGCGAACTCAAACACGGCTTCTTTGGCGCCGAGATGGTCCACCCGGGCTACAAGGTCGTCAACGAAGGCGCGCCCCTGCCCGCCTCGCTCACGCCCGTGTACCCGGCTGGCGAAGGCCTGTCGCAAACGGTGCTGCGGCGCGCGATCGCCGATGCGATGAAGCGCATCGACTGGGCCGACACCGTGCCGCCAGCGATCCGCAAGCGCATGGACCTGATGGACTTCGAGCCGGCCGTCAAGCTCCTGCACTACCCGCCGGCGGATGTCGACGAGCACGCGCTGATCGAGCGCTCGCACCCGGCCTGGGACCGCATGAAGTTCGACGAACTGCTGGCGCAGCAGTTGTCGCTGAAACGCGCGCAGCGTGCGCGCCGCGAAAAAGGCGCGCCGCCACTGCGCGCGGTGGGCCAGTTGTCCGAAGGCTTCCTCGCCGGCCTGCCGTTTGCGCTGACCGGTGCGCAGCAGCGCGTGGTCGAAGAGATCCGCGCCGATCTGCGCGCTGGCTATCCGATGCAGCGCTTGCTGCAGGGCGACGTCGGCAGCGGCAAGACGGTGGTGTCGGCGCTGGCCGCCGCGCAGGCGATCGACAGCGGCTACCAGGCGGCCCTGATGGCGCCAACCGAGATCCTGGCCGAGCAGCACTTTCGCAAAATCGCGGCGTGGATGGAGCCCCTTGGCGTGAAAGTCGCGTGGCTGACCGGCAGCCTGAAGAAAAAGGACAAGGCGGCATCGAACGCGTTGATCGAATCGGGTGCGGCGAACCTGGTGATCGGCACGCACGCGCTGATCCAGGACTCGGTGCAGTTCGCGAAACTGGGCCTGGTGATCGTCGACGAACAGCACCGCTTCGGCGTCGGCCAGCGCCTCACGCTGCGCAACAAGGGAAGCGATGGCCTGGTACCGCACCAGCTGATGATGTCGGCCACGCCGATCCCGCGCACGCTGGCGATGACGTACTACGCCGACCTCGAAGTCTCGGTGATCGACGAACTGCCGCCGGGCCGCAGCCCGATCGTCACGCGCGCCATCGACCAGAACCGCCGCGACGAAGTGGTCGAGCGCGTGTACGCCGCGGCGCTCGAAGGCCGCCAGGTGTACTGGGTCTGCCCGCTGATCGAGGAATCCGAAGCGCTGCAATTGCAGACTGCGACCGAGACCTACGAAACGCTGGCCGAATCGCTACCCGACCTGCAGGTAGGGCTGGTGCATGGCCGCATGAAGCCGGCCGAGAAGCAGGAAGTGATGGACGCGTTCACGGCGGGCCAGGTGCATGTGCTGGTGGCGACGACCGTGATCGAGGTGGGCGTGGACGTGCCGAATGCATCGCTGATGGTGATCGAGCATGCGGAGCGGTTCGGCCTGTCGCAGCTGCACCAGCTGCGAGGGCGCGTGGGTCGCGGCTCGGCAGCGTCGGTATGCCTGCTGCTATACCAGTCGCCGCTGGGCCAGGTGGCCAAGCAGCGCCTGTTGACGATGCGCGAGACGACGGACGGCTTCGAGATCGCGCGGCGTGACCTGGAGATTCGCGGGCCCGGTGAGTTTTTGGGCGCGCGCCAGTCAGGACAGGCGATGCTGCGCTTTGCCGACCTGGAAATCGATCAGTGGATGGTCGACCGGGCACGCGACGTGGCGCAGTGGCTGCTCGAGGGCGAAACACCCGAGAAGATGGCCGTCGTCGATGCGCACCTGGCGCGCTGGCTGGGTGGGCGTGAGGAGTTCTTGAAGGTTTAGACGGCAGGCAGGATGGCGGTAGATGCCAGCCCTACCCGACAGTGCCCTTGATCACTCTGATGGACGCATAGCAGATCATAGGCATCCAGCATCGTGCGCAGGCTTTTGTAACCGTTCGCCGTGTGGCTGAACCCGGGGCGTACTTGGCGCAGATGATTGCCCAGCGCCCCAAGATCGACCCTGCCATCGGAAGCCGAATCGGCTAACAGACGCACTGCCTCCACGACGAATCTTGGCCTGCGCCTGACAGGCGCGACGACCTTGTCGTCCATCACAACTGCTGCCACACGAGGTGGTTCAACGACCTGCACTACCACTGAAGCCGCTTCATGAAACCGGTCGCACGCATGACGCAAGGCCGCAGGCGTTTTCTGCTCGCCAAATACATGCACGCCACCCCCGCGCTCCTGCAATTTGCGGCACAAGCCAACAAAATCCGAGTCGCTCGTCACGATCACGAACTGGTTGGCGCGCCCGTCGAGCAGCATTTCCAGCGCATCCAGCGCCAGCGCGATATCGGCCGTGTTCTTCCCGCCCACATACTGGAATTGCAGGCACGGCGCAAAGCCGTGACGGATCAGCGCTTCCTGCCACTTGTTGGTCAGCGAAGCCGCATTGCCATAACCGCGCCGCAGCACCACACGCCCGAGGGTTGATGCATGCTGCATCGCCTGATCGAGCACGGCGCTTTGCGCATTTTCGCAATCGACCAGTACCGCAACATTCCGTTCTGCAGACATGAGAATTCCCGTTAGGCAACAACTTAACTCTAGCAGGATATTGATGACGGACGGGTGGCATTTCCCGTCTGAGCGCTTACCTTGTTGTACAAATGCACTGTGACAATCCGTTAGAAATTTGCTCCCTGTTTGCGGCTATCTTGGCTGAGTTGCAATGCCCTGCCCGGGGCAGTGGCGCCTCTCATTCACCATTCAATACGGAACCTGGCATGCCTATCGTCGGACTCGGACTGCACTTTCTGATCGCGCTGTTCTTCGCGGTCCATGCACTGCGCAACGGGCGCCAGATGTACTGGCTGCTGATCCTGTTTTCGTTCCCGGTCCTGGGCAGCCTGGCCTATTTCGTGGCTGAGTACCTGCCCGCGTCGCGCCTTCAGCGCCAGGGCCGCATCGCCACCCGCGCGCTGCAGAAAACCATCGATCCGGGGCGCGACGTGCGTGAAGCGCGGCGAGCGTTCGACCTGACGCCGACAGCCCACAACCAGATGCGTCTGGCCGCCGCGCTGCTGGGTGCGGGCCAGTCCGATGAAGCGGTTCAGCATTACGATGCCTGCCTGCGCGGGCCGTTTGCGGGTGATCCGGAAGTGATCCTGGGCGCCGCGCGCGCCAATGCGGCGCATGGCCAGCCGGCGCCCGCAATTGCGCTGCTCGCGTCGCTGCAAGACCGGCAGCCGGGCTTTCGCGCCGATGAAGTCGGGCTGGCACTGGGCCGCGCGTATGCCGCGAACAATCAGCAGCTTGAAGCCGGCGTGCAGTTCGAGTCAGTGGTGGAGCGCTTCGGTAGTATCGATGCGCGCGTCGAACTGGCGCTGTGGGCCATCGCCAACGGCAAGAACGATGTGGCACAGCGCGAGCTGCAAGAGATTGCGCATGCGCGCAAGCACATGGAAAAGCACACGCGGGACCTGCATCGAGAATTGTTCAGACGGCTGGATGCGGCGACTGTACCAACGTGACACTTGCCTCCTGGTGCACCATTGAATGAACCGTCTATTCAGCCGCGACTTTGACAATACCTTATTTGGGTACTATCATTCCCTCTATGGGTACTTATGCCGAAGCGCTTTTCACTAAAACACAGCAACGCGTGCTGGCGGTATTGTTCGGCCAACCGCATCGTTCTTTTTACGCGAATGAAATTATCGAACTGGCGCAGTCCGGTTCAGGTGCCGTACAACGGGAGCTGGCGCGTCTGCAAGCGTCACACCTCGTGACGGTGCAGAAGATCGGAAACCAAAAGCATTATCAGGCAAACCCGGACGCGCCAATCTACGAGGAACTGCGCGGCATCGTCATGAAAACGTTCGGCGTGGCCGACGTGCTGCGCAATGCGCTCATCCCATTGTGGCCTCTAATCGAGGTAGCGTTTATTTACGGTTCTTTGGCCAAGGGCACGGAACATGCAGGCAGCGATGTTGATCTAATGGTGATTGGATCACTGCCATCAAACGTCCAGTTACTCGAACTACTGCTGCCAACGCATGCTCTGCTGGGCCGCGTCGTCAATCCGACGCTCTATACAGCGGCCGAATTTTCGCAACGCGTACAGGTTGGCAAGTCGTTTATCATTCGCGTGCTGGAGCAGCCTAAAGTCTTCGTCAAAGGAAACGAGCATGACATTTCCCGAATCGGCAGCGCTGGCGAACCTGGCCCGGATCGGCAAGTTGAAGGCAGAGCCGCCTGACGCTCGCGAGAGCGCCGGCTTGTTACGCTCGGCGACAGTACGTTTGCAGGATGCCCGGCAACCCATCCTGTCGCTCGAGAGCCGCTTTGACCTGGCCTACAATGCCGCGCACGCGGCCGCATTGTCGGCCTTGAGAACGCATGGCTACCGCAGCGAGAACCGCTATCTGGTCTTTCAGTCCCTCGAACACACATTGGGCTACGCACCGACGCAATGGCTGCTACTCGATCAAGCGCACAAGAAACGCAATCTTGCCGAGTACGAGGGCGATCTTGACGTCACACAGGGCTTCGTCGAGGAACTGATTGACGCTGCCGCTGCGTTGATCGCGGCAGTACATGCATTGCAGAAGGGATCATGACGTTGATTCTGACACCTGCGATGCCGGGAATTCTACGAAATGAAAAACGTCAGGCGATTCCCAAACGGGTCACGCACGGTCAGCTCGCGCGCTCCCCAAGGCGTATCTTCGATTGAAGGGCGCGCATAACCGTACGCCCTGCCCGTCAGCTCGGCATGCAGCGCATCGATATCGTCAACGGCGATCCGCAGCGCCGCACCAGGACAGCAATCGCCATGATGTTCGCTCAGGTGCAGCACGCACCCGTCACGCGCGATCTGCAGGTACAGCGGCAGGTCGGGCGCGAAGCGGTGTTCCCAGTCGACCCTGAAGCCGAGGTAGTCGACATAGAACTGCCTGGCCTTCGCTTCGTCGAAGATACGCAGGATCGGCGTGACGGCGCCAAGCATCATGCTGGCGGGCGTACGCGGTCCGCGTCGTAACGCAAGCCGATCTGCCGGCGGATCTCGTCCATCACGCCCATCAGCGCCAGCGTTTCACGCTGCGTCATCACCGGGCTTTCCAGCAAGCCGGCTTGCCAGCAGCGCTGCGCCTCAATGGCTTCGTGCACGTAGCCGTTGCCCAGATACGGCGTGTCGATCGTGCGCGAGGTGCCGTCGTCGAGCGTGACCGTGACCGACGTCGCGCAGTGGAAGCGCGTGTTCATGCGCACGTGGCCACGCTCGCCCGCCACCGTCAGTTCGGCCGGCGTGCGCGCCAGCAGCGAGCAGCTGCAGACCGACATGCCGCCGCCTTCGTGCTTGAGCGTGAAGCCCGTCTGCACGTCGACACCCGTCGGGCCCATTTCGGCCTGGGCGCGGATTTCCGACACCGGGCCAAGCAGGCCCGCGGCGATCGACAAGGGATAGATGCCCAGGTCGAGCAGTGCGCCGCCGCCCAGCTCGGGATTGAAGACGCGGTGCTCTGGGCCGAACGTGGCGGCGAACCCGAAGTCGGCCACCACCTGGCGCGGCGTGCCGATTTCGCCGGACGCCAGGATGCGCTGGACTTCCTGGTAGGCGGGCAGGTAGCGCGTCCACATTGCTTCCATCAGGAACAGGCGCTTCGAGCGCGCGAGTGTGACGACCTGCTCGGCTTCGCGCAGGTTCATCGTGAACGGCTTTTCGCACAACACGCCTTTGCCGGCGCGCAGGGCCATCGATGCATTCTCGACGTGCTGCGGGTGCGGCGTGCCGATGTAGACCAGGTCGATGTCCGGATTTGCCACCAGTGCGTCGTACGAGCCGTAGCTAGCCAGCGCGCCGAATTCGCGGCCGAACGCATCGGCCGTTTCCTGGCTGCGTGATGCCACGCCGGCCAGCACCGCGCCCGGCACATCCTTGAGTGCAGTGGCAAAGGCATGGGCAATCTTGCCCGTGCCGAGGATTCCCCAACGTACCGCTTCAGCCATGCACATTCTCCTTGGTTAGTCCGTCCGGCGTGGACGGAACACGGTGGTATCACGATAAAAATCGGCGTCCTGCCCGGGCCACCAGCCCGGCACGCCCAGCACCTGCAGCGGTGTGAAGCCCGATGTAGCGCCATTGCCCGCCAGGCCTTCGCCAGCCAGGGCAGCGGCCACTTCGCGGTCGATCCAGGCGCGGCGCGCAGCCGGCGCGAGTAGAAAGTAAGTGTCGTCCACGAATACGACGCGCGTATGCGCGGTGATCGCCTTGCGCGGCGTGACCAGCTTCTCCATCAGCGCGTGGCCGAACAGCCAGACCTCGGCGTCGCGGCCGAACATCGCGCGCTGATCGTACAGCGCTTCGAGCCAGCGATGTGCACGCAGGTCGTCGACCAGCGCGCGCCCGGCAGCCGTACCCCGCACCACCAGCAGCGCTGCGTTCTCGTCGAAGATCGTGGCGGCGTCACGCGCCGGTCCGCGCGACTTGCCCACGCCGGCCTGCGCGATCTGCGCCGCCTGCAGCGTGTTCAGGGCGCGCTTGATACCCGGGAACGTCTGCCACACCAGCGCATTGAAAAAGTCGTGCAGATTGTCGCGCGTGGGCACCTGCCCCGTCGCGCCGATGAAAGCCTCGTACGCCATGCCGTCGGGCAGGCTCGCTTGCGGCACGAAACGCAACGGCTGGCCGGCGCCGTTGCGCAAATCGAGCGCGCATGCGGCCACATTGAAGGCGTCGATGAAGCCGTCGGGCGGCGGCGCGGCGCGCTCGAAGGCCGGGCGCACCGTGTCGTACCACGGCTGCGCCCAGTCGATCGGCGGCAGCATCGGTGTTACAGCATCTTCCAGTTGATGGTCTCGCCCGCGTTGAGCGGTACCAGCTGGTGCTCGGCCATCGGCACCGATTGGGGCAGCGTCCAGGCTTCGCGCTTGAGCGTGATCGTGCCCTCGTTGCGCGGCAGGTTGTAGAACGCCGGGCCGTTGAAGCTGGCGAATGCCTCCAGCTGGTCGAGCGCGCCGGCCTGGGCGAAGGCTTCGGTATACATCTCCATCGCGTGCAGCGCCGTGTAGCAGCCCGCGCAGCCGCAGGCCGCGTACTTGGTGTGCACCGCGTGCGGGGCCGAGTCGGTGCCCAGGAAGAAGCGCTCGTCGCCGCTGGTGGCGGCGGTGACCAGCGCCAGGCGGTGTTCCTCGCGCTTGAGTACAGGCAGGCAGTAGAAGTCCGGGCGGATGCCGCCCTTGAACAGCTCATTGCGGTTGTACAGCAGGTGGTGCGCGGTGATGGTGGCGGCGATCGGGCCTTCGGCTTCGGCCACGTACTGGGCCGCATTCCTGGTGGTGATGTGCTCGAACACGACCGGCAGGGCCGGCATGTCGCGGCGCAGCGGGCGCATGACGCGCTCGATGAACACGGCTTCGCGGTCGAACAGGTCGATGTCGCTATTGGTGACTTCGCCGTGCACCAGCAGCGGCATGCCGATTTCCTGCATCACTTCGAGCGTCTTGTAGCACTTGGTCAGGTCAGTCACGCCGGCGTCGGAATTGGTCGTGGCGCCCGCTGGGTACAGCTTGACGGCGTGGATGAAGCCCGTATCTTGCGCGCGGCGGATCTCGTCCGGGTTGGTGTTGTCGGTCAGGTACAGCGTCATCAGGGGCTCGAACTGCACGCCCTCGGGCAGCGCGGCCAGGATGCGGGCGCGGTAGTCCAGCGCCATCGCCGTGGTGGTGACGGGCGGGCGCAGGTTCGGCATCACGATCGCACGCGCGAACTGGCGCGCGCTGTGCGGCAGCACGCTGGCCATGGCCGCGCCGTCGCGCAGGTGCAGGTGCCAGTCGTCGGGACGGGTGATGGTGATGGTGTCGGGGATTTCGATGGTGGACATGGCGGCTCTCGGAAAACGGATGGCGTATTTTACCTGTGCCGGGGCGCCGTGGATCACCGCGCAACGTGGCACGACAGCCGACATACGCCACACGCGACTGCATGCTTGACAGCACTAACAGCCCCTAGGATACTGCGGAACTTGCCATAATCTTCAGAATCAACTGGTCTTTCGGTCCTCGACAGCCAGCCACTGCCCGAACAATTCACCAGCGACAGCGCCGTTGCCGCGGGTGTCGCACAGGTCCCAAAGACAGGAAGCTTTATGAACAATCGAAACCGCCTGACCACTTTTATTCTGATCGCGCTGGTGATCGGTATTCTGGTCGGCTATCTGGTCAACACCAACACGGACACCGCCGGCGCGCAAAGCTTCGCTGACACGATGTCGTTGATCACGACGCTGTTCCTTCGCCTGATCAAGATGATCATCGCGCCGCTGGTGTTTGCCACCCTGGTGGTCGGCATCGCCAAGATGGGCGACGCCAAGGAAGTCGGCCGCATCGGCGTCAAGGCACTCGGCTGGTTCTTCATCGCCTCGCTCATCTCGCTGTCGCTGGGCCTGATTCTGGTGAACCTGTTCCGTCCCGGTGACGCGCTGTTCGCCGCCGGCATGATGCCGCCAGTGGGCACCGATGCGGGCATTACCACCACCGGCCTGACGATGAAGGACTTCATCACCCACCTGGTGCCAACCTCGATCGTCGACGGCATGGCCCGCAACGAGATCCTGCAGATCGTCGTGTTCTCGGTGTTCTTCGGCACCGCTGCCGCCGCCGTCGGTGCGCGCGCCACGCCGATGATCGACGCCATCGACGGCGTCGCCCACGTGATGCTCAAGCTGACCGGCTACGTGATGAACTTCGCACCGATCGCGGTGCTGGCCGCCGTCTCGGGCATCATCGCCAAGAGCGGTCTGGGCGTGCTGTCGACGTATGGCGTCTTCATGGCCCAGTTCTACTTCGGCATTGCGCTCCTGTGGGTGGTGTTGATCGGCATTGGCATGATCTTCGTCGGCCCGCGCATCCTGCGCCTGATCGCCGAACTGCGCGGCCCGACCCTGCTGGCCTTCTCGACCGCATCGTCCGAAGCGGCGTTCCCGAAAACCCTGGAAGGTCTGGAGCGCTTCGGCGTCAAGAACCGCCTGGCCTCGTTCGTGCTGCCGATCGGCTACTCGTTCAACCTCGATGGCTCGATGATGTACTGCACCTTCGCCGCCGTCTTCATCGCCCAGGCCTACGGCATCGAGCTGTCGATGAGCACCCAGATCACGATGATGCTGGTGCTGATGCTGACCTCCAAGGGCATGGCCGGCGTGCCGCGCGCATCGCTGGTCGTGATCGCCGCCACGCTGAACCAGTTCGACATCCCCGAAGCCGGCCTGCTGCTGCTGCTGGCGATCGACCACTTCCTGGACATGGCCCGCTCGGCCACCAACGTCATCGGCAACGGCATCGCCACCGCCGTCGTTGCCAAGTGGGAGGGCGAGCTCGGAGAGCCGAACGCCGAACCCGCCATTTCACCACTGCGCTAGGCGCGGCGGGCATTGCCTGACACCGAAGGCCTTCCAGCGATGGAGGGCCTTTTTTTTCATGAAAATAACGAGGGACGAACGATGAAAACCATGATGGCCGCCGGCATGCTGCTGGCCTTGAACAGCGCGCACGCCGCCACCCAGACAGTCGATTGCGGCCGCCTGCTGGACGTGCAGCAAGGTACCTGGCGCGAACGCGTCAGCATCGTCATCGAGAACGGCAGCATCCTCTCGGTCGGCCCCATGACCGGCGCCCCCGGCAATATCGATCTGTCGCGCCACGCCTGCCTGCCCGGCCTGATCGACATGCACGTGCACCTGACCAGCGAGACCCTGCCGGCAGTGGACGCCTACCGCGACCGCCTCACCGCCAACCCGGCCGACATGGCTTACCGCTCGATCAAGTTTGCCGAGCGCACGCTGATGGCGGGCTTCACGACGGTGCGCGACCTGGGCGCGGCCGATGACCTGAACATCGCCCTCAAACGGGCGATTGCCGCTGGCGACGTGCCGGGCCCGCGCATGTTCACGGCCGGTAAATCGCTGGCCACCACGGGCGGGCATGCCGATCCGACGAACAACCTGTCGCACTTTTTGAACGAGAAGATCGGCACGCCCGGCCCGGTCGAGGGTGTGCTCAACAGCCCGGAAGAAGCCCGCCAGGCCGTGCGCCAGCGCTACAAGGATGGTGCTGACCTGATCAAGGTGACGGCCACCGGCGGTGTGCTGAGCCAGGCCGCAAGCGGCCAGAACTCGCAGTACACCGAGGACGAGCTGCGCGCCGTGGTCACGACCGCGAAGGACTACGGCTTTCGCGTCGCGGCCCACGCCCACGGCGCGGAAGGCATGAAGCGCGCGCTGCGCGCCGGCGTCGACTCGATCGAACATGGCACGCTGATGGACGACGAAGTCATCACGCTTTTCAAGAAGACCGGCGGCTGGTACGTGCCGACCATCTCGGCCGGCCGCTACGTGGCGGACAAGGCCAAGGTGCCGAATTACTACTCGGCGCTGGTGCAACCCAAGGCGGCGGCAATCGGGCCGCAGCTGCAAGCCACGTTCGCCCGCGCCCACAAGGCCGGCGTGAAGATCGCGTTCGGCACCGATGCCGGCGTGTTCCCGCACGGCGAGAACGCGAAGGAGTTCGGCTACATGGTCGAAGCGGGCATGACGCCGATCGAGGCGATCCGCGCCGCGACCGTCAATGCGGCCGTGCTGCTGGATCAGCCCAAGCGCCTGGGCGCGATCGCGCCGGGGTTCGCGGCCGACATCATCGCGGTCGAGGGCGACCCGCTCAAGGACGTCAAGCTGCTCGAGCAGGTCAGGTTCGTGATGAAGGATGGCGTCGTCTTTAAAAAGCTGTAAGCTGCCGGGTTTATAAAACCCGGAGACTTTCATGCTGTTCCCGCGATCTGCCCACGCCGCCCTGTGCGGCGTTCTTTTTCTGTTTGCGGCCGCCGTCCAGGCCCAGACCGCCAAGCTGCCGAACGTGACGATCCTCGCCACCGGCGGCACCATCGCCGGGACGGGCGCCAGCAGTACGACAACGGTCGGCTACACCGCCGCCACTGTCGGCGTGCAATCGCTGATCGCGGCCGTGCCCGAGATCGCGAAGGTGGCCAACGTCACCGGCGAACAGGTATTCCAGATCGCCAGCGAAAACATCAGCGATGCGCAGTGGCTGCAACTGGCCAAGCGCGTCAACGTGCTGCTGGCGCAAAGCAGCGTCGATGGCATCGTCATCACGCACGGCACCGACACGCTGGAAGAGACGGCATACTTTTTGAACCTGGTCGTCAAGAGCAGGAAGCCGGTGGTGGTGGTCGGCTCGATGCGGCCGTCAACGGCGCTGTCGGCCGACGGCCCGATCAACCTGTACAACGCGGTGCGCCTGGCCGGCACGCCTGAAGCGGCCGGCCGCGGCGTGCTGGTGGCGATGAATGACCAGATCCACGCGGCGCGCGACGTCACCAAGGCCAATACGACAACGGCGGACACCTTCCGCACGACGGAGCTGGGGATGATCGGCTACATCCAGGGCGGCAAGCCGTTCTTTTATCGCGACGTGACGCGCAAGCACACGGTCGATACCGAGTTCGATCTGGCCAAACTCGATGCGCTGCCGCAGGTGGACGTGGCGTACGCGTATGCAAACGTGGGCGATGTGGCGGTCAATGCGCTGGTGGCAGCTGGCGCCAAGGGGCTGGTGCATGCGGGTGTCGGCAACGGCAGCCTGCCTGCCAAAACCAGGCCGGCGCTGATGGCGGCGCGGGCCAAGGGCGTCATCGTCGTGCGTGCGAGCCGCGTCGGCCAGGGCATCGTGGCGCGCAATGGCGAAGCCAATGACGACGGGCTGGACTTCGTGGTGGCCGATACGCTCAGCCCCCAGAAGGCGCGCATTCTGTTGATGCTGGCGTTGACGAAGACGACCAGCACCAGCGAAATCCAGCGGATGTTTTATACGTATTGATGCACTGCTGGCGGGACGCGTGGACGGCGGAGCCGTCCACCCTACGCCTATTTACCCGTTACCACCTGCTCGAAGGCTTCCGGCACCAGCGGCGGCGAGGCCACATCCTCGTCGGGCCGCGCCAGCTGCCGGTCCCACATCTGCGCATACAGGCCGCGCGCCGCCAGCAGCGCGCCGTGCGTACCGCGCTCGACGATCTTGCCGTGATCGAGCACGATGATCTGCTGCGCGTCGGCGATCGTCGACAGGCGGTGCGCGATCACCAGCGTCGTGCGGTTCTTCGCGATCTCTTTCAGCTGCGCCTGGATGGCCTGCTCGGCGCGCGAGTCGAGCGCCGACGTGGCTTCGTCGAAGATCAGCAGCGCCGGGTCTTTCAGCAGCGTGCGCGCGATCGCCACGCGCTGCTTCTCGCCACCAGACAGTTTCAGGCCCCGCTCGCCCACCATGCTCTGATAGCCATCCGGCAGACTTTCGATGAAGTCGTGGATCGACGCCGCGCGCGCGGCTGCCACGATGTCGTCGCGGCTGGCGCCAGGCCGGCCATACGCGATGTTGTATTCGATCGTGTCGTTGAACAGCACCGTGTCCTGCGGGACGATGCCGATTGCCGCGCGCAGCGAAGACTGGGTGATGTCGCGCAGATCCTGGCCATCGATCTTGATCGCACCGCCGTTCACGTCATAGAAGCGAAACAGCAGGCGTGACAGCGTGGACTTGCCCGAGCCGCTGTGGCCCACCACCGCCGTCGTGGTGCCGGCGGCAATGGTGAAGTCGACGTCGAACAGGATCTGGCGCTTGGTCTCGTAGCTGAATTCCACATGCGAGAACTCGACCTGCGCGCCCTTGATATCCAGCGGCAGCGCCTTGGGACCGTCGGCCACTTCGCGGTTCTGGTCGAGCAGGCCAAACAGGCGCTCCATGTCGGCCAGGCTTTGCTTGATCTCGCGGTAGATCACGCCCAGGAAGTTCAGCGGCATGTACAGCTGGATCATGAAGGTATTGACCAGCACCAGGTCGCCCAGGCTCATGGTGCCGTTGATGACGCCCTGCGTGGCGCGCCACAGGATCAGCGTGACGGCAGTCGCGATGATCAGCGACTGGCCCGTGTTCAGGACCGACAATGAAGTCTGCGAGCGCACGCCGGCGTTCTCGTAGTTCTTCAGGCCCTCGTCATAGCGCTTGGCTTCGTAGTCTTCGTTGCCGAAGTATTTCACCGTTTCGTAATTGAGCAGCGAGTCGATCGCCTTGGTACTGGCTTTCGATTCGAGGTCGTTCATCGTGCGCCGGAAGTGCGTGCGCCATTCGGTCACCACCACGGTAAAGGTGATGTACGACGCCAGTGCCACGGCGGTGATGATGCTGAACCAGATGTCGTAATTCAGTATCAGGTAGCCCAGCACCAGCGTGATCTCGACCAGCGTCGGCAGGATGTTAAAGAGCGAGTACGAGATCAGCGAGTTCACGCCGCGCGTGCCGCGCTCGATGTCGCGCGTCATGCCGCCCGTCTGGCGGTTCAGGTGAAAGCGCAGCGACAGCGCGTGCAGGTGGCGGAATACGCGCAGCGCGATGGTGCGCACGGCGCGCTGCGTCACGCGCGCGAACAGAAATTCGCGCAGCTCGGTGAAGACGGTCATCGACAGCCGCAGCAAGCCGTAGGCGATCAGCACGCCGACCGGCAGCACCATCAGCGCATGCGGGTGCGCGGGATCGATGGCCAGGCCGTCGATCAGCCGCTTGAGCACCAGCGGCACGCCGACGTTGGCCATCTTGGCCGCGACCAGCGCGCCCATGGCGGCCAGCACGCGCCACTTGTAGACCCACAGGTACGGGAACAAGGTCTTGAGCGTTGCCCAGTCGTTGCGGGGAATGCCGGTAGGGTCCGGCGGAAGTGAGGTATTGCGGCGCATGGGGGGACTTTTGTGGTTCAATTCGGGTCGATTGTAGCTTTTACCGAGAATTTACGATGACCACGCCCGAAAACACCGTTACCACGCCCAGTACCATTCGCCTCCCCGCCGGCAAGATGCCCGAACTGCGGGTCATGCCCGCCCCGTCCGACGCCAATGTGTATGGCGATGTATTCGGCGGCTGGATCATGGCCCAGGTCGACCTGGCCGGTTCGCTGCCGGCCACGCGCCGCGCCAATGGCCGCGTGGCGACCATCGCCGTGAACTCGTTTTTGTTCAAGAATCCGGTGTTCGTCGGCGACCTGCTGTCGTTCTATGCCGATATCACCAAGGTGGGCAACACGTCGATCACGGTGTTCGTCGAGGTGTACGCCGAGCGCAACCGGCTGGCGGCCGAAGTGGTCAAGGTGACCGAGGCGACGCTGACCTATGTGGCCACCGGCCCGGATCGCAAGCCGCGCCAGTTGCCGCCGCTCGAATCGCTGATCGCGAACCGGTAATCCGGTCGTGAAAAAGGCCGCCATGATGGCGGCCTCCAGAACCTCATGCCGGCATCAGCCCGGCTTTTTTTCGTCGCGCAGTTCGCGCCGCAGGATCTTGCCGACGTTCGTCTTCGGCAGCGTCTCGCGGAACTCGACGAACTTCGGCCGCTTGTAGCCGGTCAGCTGCTCCTTGCAGAAGGCCTTGACCTGATCGGCGGTGAGGCTCGCGTCCTTCCTGACCACATACAGCTTGACCGCCTCGCCAGAATGCTGGTCGGGCACGCCCACGCACGCCACTTCGAGCACGCCCGGCATCGCCGCGACCACGCCTTCGACTTCGTTCGGATACACATTGAAACCCGAGACCAGGATCATGTCCTTCTTGCGATCGACGATGCGCGTGTAACCCTTGTCGTCCATGATGCCGATGTCGCCGGTCTTGAAGAAGCCGTCGGGCGTCATGACCTTGGCCGTCTCGTCGTCACGTTGCCAGTAGCCGGCCATGACCTGCGGGCCACGCACGGCGATCTCGCCGGCGGTGCCGAACGGGACGGCGTTGCCGGCATCGTCCAGGATGCGCAGTTCGGTTGATGGCAGCGGCAGGCCGATGGTGCCGGTGAACTCGCTGATGTCGCAGCGGTTGGCGGTCACCACGGGCGAGGTCTCGGACAAGCCGTAGCCTTCGACGATCGGGATGCCCGTCGTCTTGAGCCACTTGTCGGCCACGGCTTTTTGCACCGCCATGCCGCCGCCCGGGCACACCATCAGGCCCGAGAAATCGAGCTTGGCGAAATCGTCGTCGTTCAGCAGGCCGTTGTACAGCGTGTTCACAGCCGGGAAGATGTTGATGCGGTAGCCGCCCAGCTCCTTGATAAAGCCCTTGATGTCGCGCGGGTTCGGGATCAACAGGTTCATGCCGCCCACGCGCAGGCCGAGCAGCGCGCAGACCGTCAGCGCATAGATGTGGTACAGCGGCAGCGCGCAGGCAAACTGCGGCTGCTCGCCCGCCAGCTGGCGCCCCAGAGTCGGCGCGAACCAGGCCTCGTTCTGCAGCACGTTGGCGATCACGTGGCGGTGCAGCAGCACCGCGCCCTTCGACACGCCCGTGGTGCCGCCCGTGTACTGCAGGAAGGCGATGTCGTCGTGGCCGATCGCAACCTGCCCCAGGGTTTCGCGTGCGCCCTCGCCCAGCACCTTGTTGAAGGCGACCGCGCCTGGCAGTGAGTAGGCCGGCACCATCTTCTTGACCTTGCGTACCACCAGATTGACCAGCGTGCCTTTCAGGCCACCCAGCAGGTCGCCCATCGTGGCCAGAATGACGTGTTTGACCTGCGTCTTACCGACCGCCTGCTCGAGCGTGTGGGCGAAGTTTTCCAGCACCACGATCGCCTCGGCGCCCGAGTCGGTCAGCTGATGCTGCAGCTCGCGCGGGGTGTAGAGCGGATTCACGTTGACGACGACATAGCCGGCGCGCAGCACGGCGGCCAGCGCCACCGGATACTGGAGCACGTTGGGCATCATCAGCGCCACGCGCGCGCCGGGTTTCAGGCCCTTCGCCTGCAGCCAGGCGGCCATGCGCTGCGACATCGTATCGAGTTCGGAAAACGTGATGGACTTGCCCATGCAGGCATAGGCCTTGCGGTCGGCGTACTTGCGAAACGCCTCCTCGAGCAAATGCGCCAGCGAGCGATATTGCGTCGCATCGATCTCTGCCGGTACACCGGTTTCGTACGACGTGAGCCAGAATTTGTCCATGTATTCCACTGCCTTCCTTGTTGGTTCCAATAAAACGCCGAAGCCGCCTCGCAGGCGGCTTCGGCTGGTTGCCCATCATCCGCCGTGACTTATGCCACCGTGTCCGCCTGCTTTTCGTCCCGCAGCGCGCGGCGAAGAATCTTGCCGACGTTGGTCTTGGGAAGCTCATCGCGGAACTCGATGTACTTGGGGCGTTTGTAGCCGGTGAATTCCTGCTTGCAGTAGGCCAGCAAGTCGTCTGTCGTGAGGCCCGGGTCTTTTTTTACCACGAATACTTTGACCGCCTCGCCCGAATGCGCGTCCGGCACACCGACCACGGCGCACTCGAGCACCCCTGGATGGCCGGCGATCACGCCTTCGAGCTCGTTCGGGTAGACGTTAAAGCCCGAGACCAGGATCATGTCCTTCTTGCGATCGACGATCCTGACGTAGCCGCCCTCGTCCATGATGCCGATGTCGCCGGAGCGGAAGAAGCCGTCAGCCGTCATGACCTTGGCGGTTTCGGCCGGCTGGTTCCAGTATCCCTGCATGACTTGCGGGCCGCGGATCGCGATCTCGCCGCTCTCGCCCCGCGCCACCGGGTTGCCGGCATCGTCGATGATGGCGATGTCGGTCGATGGCACCGGCAAGCCGATGGTGCCGGTGAAGTCCAGCACGTCGGCACGGTTGCAGGTGGCCACCGGCGACGTCTCGGACAAGCCGTAGCCTTCGATGATGGCCACGCCGGTGATATCGCGCCATTTGTCGGCGACGGCCTTTTGCACCGCCATGCCGCCGCCATTGCAGATACGCAGGCCGGAGAAATCGAGGTGGGCAAAATCGGGGTTGTTCACCAGTGCGTTGTACAGCGTGTTCACGGCCGGCAGCATATTGAAGCGGTACTTGGCGAGCTCTTTGACGAAGCCCGGGATGTCGCGCGGGTTCACGATCAGCACATTCAGGGCGCCCATGCGCATACCCCACATGGCGCACGCGGTCAGCGCGAAGATGTGATACAGCGGCAGCGCGCACACGATTGTCAAAGGCTCGCCGCCCGCCGGGCCCAGCGCCGGCGCCGACCATGCTTCGCTTTGCAGCACGTTGGCGATCACGTTGCGGTGCGTGAGCGTCGCGCCTTTTGAAGGCCCGGTGGTGCCGCCCGTGTACTGCAGGAAGGCGACGTCGCCGGCCTTGAGCGTGGCCGGCTTGAAAGTCATGCGGGCGCCCTGCGCCAGCGCGTCCTTGAACGACACCATGTTCGGCAGCGAGAACTCGGGCACCATCTTCTTGACGTGGCGGACCACGAAATTGACCAGCATGCCCTTGGCACCGCCCAGCAGCTCACCCATGTTCGCCACCACCACATGGCGCAGCGGTGTCTTGCCCATCACCTTCTGTACGGTGTGGGCGAAGTTTTCCAGCACGATGATCGCTTCGGCGCCCGAGTCGGTGATCTGGTGTTCGAGTTCGCGCGCGGTGTAGAGGGGATTGACGTTGACGACGACGTAGCCAGCACGCAGCACGGCGGCCAGCGCGATCGGGTACTGCAGCACATTGGGCATCATGAGCGCCACGCGCGCACCCGGCGTCAGGCCGCGGCTTTGCAGCCAGGCGGCGAGCTTTTGCGAACACGCGTCAAGTTCGCGGTAGGTGAGGAACTTGTCCATGCAGACAAAGGCATTGCGGTCCGCGAATTTGCTGAACGATTCTTCCAGCAATTGCACCAGCGAAGAGTACTGATCCGGATTGATCTCTGCCGGCATGCCTGGTGGATACGACTGCAGCCAAATCTTGTCCATGGGTTGCCTCTGTCTCGGGATCTTTTGCAAGATCATGATCGTTCTTGTCGACGGCCGTGCTATGTTGCCGGCTCGCGTGCGCACGAAGCTTATGCCTTTGCTATCGCTGGTTGTGATGCTATCGGGCAGCGCCCTTGTGCGCAAGCGCTTTTACGCCGATTGGAACCGGCCCTCTACGGCAGCACGCTCATGGTGCGCTGCACCACCTGCAGGCCCGTTGCACCCGTCGTAGCCAACCCCGTCAACACGCGGGTGCGCTCTTTCTTGTCGAGGGCGGCGAGCCGGTTGACAGCCTTGTAGAAACCCGTCCACGTCTTCTCGCGGCGCAGCAGGGCGCGAAATGCCGGCACCAGATCATTGTAGGTCGCCACCGAGGCCAGATGGGCATTGGACAGCGGCTCGGCAAAGAAGCGGTCATAGCCGGCGTAGCCGCCCCAGTTTGCCTTGAGCACCTGGTAGTCGTTCTGCAGCGCGATGAACAGGCGGCCCTTGGTAGCGCGCTTGGTGGCGTCCGGTTCCATGCTCTTGTAGGTGCGCTCGAGCTCGCCACGATAACGCAGCAGCAGCGCCAGGAAGTCGCGCTTGCGCGCCTTGTAGCGGTCGTAGGCTGCGCTCATGGCCGGGTTGCCGAAGCGTTCGAGCCAGGCTTCCACACCGGCCTGCTCCACGGCGCTGGCAAACGATTCATTGAATTGGGAGTCGCCCGCGACATAGACGACCTGGTGCGCCAGTTCATGGAAGATCAGGCGCGCCAGTTCGGCGTCCGGGTAATTGATGAAGGTGGATACCAGTGGATCGCTGAACCAGCCGAGCGTCGAATAGGCGCTGACGCCACCCACTTCCACGTCGTGGCCTTCTGCGCGCAGTTGCCGGGCGTAGGCCTGGGCGTCGGTCTTGCTGTAGTAGCCGCGGTAGTTGACGCAGCCGGCCACCGGGAAGCACCACTGGATCGGTTTGAGCGACAGTTCGGGCGTGGCCACCACGTTCCACAGCACGTAGGGACGTTTGAGGCTGGTGTAATTGGTGTAGCTGCCGTTATCGGGCAGCTGCATTTCCTGGATGGCGAAGCGGCGGATCTGGCGCGCCGCCTCGAGCCGGTGCCGCAATTTGGCGCTGGTGCCGGTGTCGGCGATCCAGTCGTCGATCGGGCGCGCATCGGACAGCAGTTGCAGCTGGCCTTGCGCGGCCTGGGTGTAGTACGAGAGCGATGAGCAGCTTGTCAACATCAGGGCCGCAGCTGCCGCGGCCATGAGCGGCCGGAAGGCCAGTGAGAATCTAGAGGGCGTCATCTCGTGTGGGGGGCGCAGCTTTTTCAACCTGCACCAGGGTGTCGTAGAAAGTGGGCGCCCGGCCCATGTCGGTCAAACGCTGGCTGGTGACTTCGTTGGCGTTCTTGCCGTCGGTGGCCAGTTTCTTCCACCAGATCGACAAGCCCACCACCAATCCAGCGCGCGCCTTGTCGGTCACGCGTGCACGGGCGAGGAACGAACCGCGGTCGTTATAAATGCGCGCCATGTCACCGTGCGCGATGCCGCGTGCGGCGGCATCGAGCGGGTGGATGTCGAGGTGCGGTTCGCCCTCAGTTGCGCGCAGGCTCTGTACATTGACAAACGTTGAGTTAAGGAAGTTCCGTGCCGGCGGAGAAATCATGGCCAGCGGATAGGTTTTTGCCAGCTCCGGATTGGATGCCACCGACTCGTACGGCGGGATGTACGTCGGCACCGGATCGAGGCCGTCGGCCAGCATGCTCTCGGAAAAGAACTCGCACTTGCCCGATGGCGTCGTGAAGCCACCGTCGGCAAACGGCGCGTCCGGCATGTTGAGCTTGCTCCAGCCAGTGCGCTTGAGCGACTCCCAGTCGAAGTGCACCGCCCGCGTATCCTTGCTGTTGAAGGCTTGCGCTGCGATGGCGTCGTCGCTCTCGCGGAAGCACGGATCGGTAAAGCCCATGCGCGCGGCCAGCAGGCGGAAGAATTCGGTATTCGGCTTGGATTCGCCCACCGGCTCGACGGCGGCGTTATTGGCCATCATGTACAGGTGGCCGTAGGCCAGGTGCGCATCGACGTGTTCGAGCTGGGTGGTGGCCGGCAGCAGGATGTCGGCGTAGTCGGCGCTGTCGGTATGGAAGTGCTCGAGCACCACGGTGAACAGGTCTTCGCGCTCGAAGCCCTGCTGCACCTTGCGCGAATCGGGCGCAATGGCCAGCGGGTTGGCGTTGTAGACGATGACGGCCTCGATCTTCGGGCCGAAATCGGGCGCGCTTTCGCGCAGCAGGTCGTCGCCGATCGTGGTCATGTTGATCGTGCGCGGGGTGCGCCCGGCCAGCAAATCCGGGCGCTGCAGCGCCGGGCGGTTGGTCGGGAACGAGGCCGAGCTCGACAACTGGATGCCCCCGGCCGGCTGGCGCCAGGCGCCCACCAGGGCCGGCAGGCAGGCGATATTGCGCACGGCCATGCCGCCACCGCGCACGCGCTGGATGCCGTAGTTGACGCGGATCGCAGCCGCCTCGCCGTTCTTCGCCGTCTGGCCGTACAGGCGCGCCAGGTTGACCACTTCATCGACAGTGATGCCGCAGATCTCGGCCGTGCGTTCGGGCGGCCATTCGAGCGCGCGCGCTTTGAGGGGCTCGAAACCCAGCGTGTGCTTGTCGATGTAGGCGTGATCGAGCAGGTCTTCCTTGATCAGCACATGCATCATGCCCAGGGCCAGCGCGGCATCCGTGCCGGGCAGCAGCGCAATATGTTGATGGCATTTTTCGGCAGTGAGCGAGCGATACGGATCGATCGCAATCAAGGTGGCGCCATTACGCTTGGCTTCTTGCGCGCGCATCCAGAAATGCAGGTTCGACGCGATCGGGTTACCGCCCCAGATCAGGATCAATTTGGCGTTCTGGAACTGTTCGAGGTCGGTACCGATCGAACTGCCGATGGAATACCGATAGCCGGTCGCGCCGGCCGTGGCGCAAATGGTGCGATCGAGCAGCGACGCGCCCAGTTGATTGAAAAAGCGCAGCGACATCGATTCGCCCTGCACCAGGCCCATCGTGCCGCAATAGCTGTACGGCAGGATCGCTTCGGGGTCGCGCGCGGCAATGCCGGTCAGGCGCGTGGCGATCTCGTCCAGGGCGGCGTCCCACGTGATGCGTTCGAACTTGCCTTCGCCCTTGCGGCCAACGCGCCGCATCGGATACAGCACGCGATCCGGGTGATAGGTGCGCTCGATGTAGCGCGAGACCTTGGTGCACAGCACGCCGGCCGTGGTGGGATGGTCCGGGTCGCCCTTGACCTCAGTGGCAACGCCGTTCTCGACTTTGACGAGCAGCGCGCAGGTATCGGGGCAATCGTGGGGACAGGTCGCACGGACGGTGGTGGTGGTCATATTGTTATTTGGGCTTTGCATGCAGGCTGCACTGAAAAAACTGCGCTAAACCAATACTTTATACGATTCGGACGGGGTTCGTGACCTCCCCTGACAAGTCTGTTTAAGGCACGCTACAATAGTTAAAACCATGCCATGCAAGGGTGGCAAGACAACCGAGGGGCCTCCAGCAAACCCCTACGTGCAGCGCCTGACGCGCTGCAGCGCGCGTTAGCGTCACCGAGGTCCCCATCGCGGAGAACATCATGAAACTGGTTGAACCTATCCTGGCGTCACTCGCTGAAATCCAGGCAATCCGGCGCGACCTGCACGCGCATCCCGAATTGGGCTACGAAGAACACCGTACCGCGCAGATCGTGGCCGACCGGCTCGAAGCGTGGGGCATTCCCGTCGTGCGCGGCCTGGGTGTGACGGGCGTCGTCGGCATCATCAAGAACGGCACGTCCGAACGCGCGATCGGCCTGCGCGCCGACATGGACGCGCTGCCCATGCAGGAAATCAATGGCTTCGCCCATGCGTCGACCCACGCCGGCAAGATGCACGCCTGTGGCCACGACGGCCATACGGCGATGCTGCTTGGCGCCGCGCACTATCTGGCGCAGCACCGCAACTTTGATGGCACTGTGTATCTGATTTTCCAGCCGGCCGAAGAAGGCGGCGGCGGCGGGGAGCGCATGATTGAGGATGGCCTGTTCGAGCGCTTCCCGATGGACGCCGTGTACGGCATGCACAACTGGCCAGGCATTGCCGAAGGCACGTTTGCCGTGGTCGACGGACCGATGATGGCGTCGAGTAACGAGTTTCGCGTGACCGTGCGCGGCAAGGGCGCCCACGCGGCGCAGCCGCACCGCGGCATCGATCCGATCATGGTGGCGGTGCAGATCGCGCAGGCGTGGCAAACGATCATCTCGCGCGAAAAGAACCCGCTGCTCACGGCGGTGTTGTCGATTACCCAGATCCACGCAGGCAGTGCCACCAACATCATTCCGGATGAAGCACATCTGGTGGGCACGGTGCGTACGTTCACGACCGAAGTGCTCGACCTGATCGAGCGCCGCATGCAGGAAATGGCCGACGGGATTGCTGCCGGCTTTGGCGCGACAATCGATTTTGGCTTCAAGCGCAAGTACCCGCCGCTGGTGAACCACACCGAGCAGACCGCGTTTGCGATCGAGGCAATGCGCGCGGTGGTGGGCCCGGACGCGGTCAACGTGAATGTCGAGCCGACCATGGGCGCCGAGGATTTCGCCTTCATGCTGCAGGCCAAGCCAGGTTGCTATGTCTTCCTGGGCAATGGCGACGGCGACCATCGCACGGGTGGCCACGGTCTTGGACCATGCCAGTTGCACAATGCCAGTTACGACTTCAATGACAACCTGCTGCCGATTGGCGCGAGCTATTGGGTACGCCTGGCAGAGATGAGTCTGCCGGTTGCCTGACAACGTGGCGGGCCGGGCATCGCGCCCGGCCCTGCTTGAGGGCGCCTAAAACAGACCGAGGAATTTTTTCTTGACCGTGTTCTTGCGCGCCGGGTCGACGACATCGGTCACGTCCTTGTCGTTGAACTTGTCGATCAGGGCGGCAAAACCCTGGTGCCGCGCCAGATCCAGTTCTTCCTTGAATAACGGCACGACGCAGTGGAAGTAGATGTCCTTGCCTTCGACCGTCACCGAGTGGAACGGTTCCGGCGTCGACACTGGCGGCAACAGGATGGCGCCGCAAAAGTCCACGCCATCGACGTAGGGCTTGAGCGGTGCGCCGTTGGGCAGCGCATGGCCCAGGCCAATCCAGGTGCCCTGGTTATGCGGATAGTGCGCCAGATGGCGCATCAGGGCCACCGGCCAGTACCAGCGTTCTTCCTTGATCGCCGCTTCGTCGAGCTGCCAGTTCGCCGGCAGGGTCATGATCAGCTCGGCGAATGGCGGCGCGCCTTCCGGCGTCGTCATCGGACGCTTGCTCATTCCCGAGGTCACCAGGCGCACGTAGGGGAAGTCGGCGGTTGGTGCGATCACGTGGATGTCGACCTGGACGGCGCCGCCATCGGTCTCGTGGAAGAACATCGCGGGGGCGCCCAGGTGCGTGGCAATGTGTTCGCCGACCGGATCGTGCGGCAGCACGACGGATTCGGGTTGGCGCTGCATCGGCGCAGTCAACGGATACAGCGGAGTGATGGTTGGTTCGGCCATGGTGATTGATCGATATTGTTGCGGCGGGCGCCTATGATACCTGTGCCGCCCGCTTGCGTGGCTGCCAGCACGCTATTGTTCTCGCTAGTACAATACCGCATTATTCCAAAATGTCATCCCCCACCCTTTCCAGGTAGACCATGTTCACTCTCAAAAAAATCAGCATGCTGGCGCTGGCCAGCGCCGCGCTGTGCGCGCCTGCCGCGTTCGCCCAATCCACCGTGGGCAACGGTTATATCGATTCCGTGTCGTTCGAATACGGTACCAACCCGCAGCAGCGCATGGGCCGCGTCGCGATCCAGTCGGACTGGGACAAGCAGTGGTTTGCCGGCAATGGCCGCCATCTGTCGGGTTATTTTGAAACGAACCTGGCCCTGTGGCGCCTGAATTCGTACGAGAACGTTCGTGGTCGCAACAAGAACATCGGCGTGCTGGGCTTTACCCCGGTGTTCCGCTATCAGAACGACAACAAGCTGGGCCTGTATGGCGAAATCGGTATCGGCCTGAACCTGCTGTCGACGCTGTACAAGAATGAAGACAAGGAACTGTCGACCGCGTTCCAGTTTGGCGACCATCTCGGCGTGGGCTACACCACCGCCAAGTGGGACTTCGGCCTGAAATACCAGCACTATTCGAACGGCAGCATCAAGAGCCCGAACGCTGGCGCCAACTGGCTCGTCGCCAAGGCAGCCTACCGCTTCTGATGGGTTTTATTACCCGCGTGACACCCGCCCCGGCTGCGGGTACACGGCGCGGGTAAATAGCATTTCGTGACACAATCGGGCCTTTCGCGGCGTAGTCCGCGCGCTGCTGTCGAGGCCCGATTGACTCCTTCGCCTACCCTCAAACGCTATCTCCCCTGGCTCGTCGCCATTGCCCTGTTCATGGAACAGCTGGACGCGACCATCGTCAATACCGCCATTCCCAGCATCGCCGCCAGTCTTGGCGTCACACCGCTCAGTCTCAAGTCCGTCGTCACCAGCTATATCCTGGGCTTGGCCGTCGGTATTCCACTCAGTGGCTGGATGGCCGATCGCTTCGGTACGCGGCGCGTGTTTTTTACCGCAATTTCAATTTTCACCTTTGCGTCCGTGTTGTGCGGCTTGTCGGTCGATGCGCGGATGATGACGGGCGCGCGCCTGCTGCAGGGGTTGGGCGGCGCGATGATGATCCCGATCGGGCGTCTGTCGATCGTGCGTACGTTCCCCAAGAACGAGTTACTGGGAGCGATGAACTTCGTGATCATCCCGGCGCTGATCGGGCCGCTGCTGGGACCGACAATCGGGGGGCTGATCGTGCACTGGACCACCTGGCGTGTGATCTTCTTCGTCAATGTTCCAGTGGGGCTGATCGCGCTGTATTTTGTCTGGCGGCATATGCCGGATTACCGTGCGGAGCAGCGGCGCCCGCTTGATGTGGCCGGCCTGCTGCTGTTCAGCAGCGGCACGGCCTTGCTGTCGTGGGTGCTGGAAGTGTTTGGCGAGCACACGCTCGACGGCATCACGGCCGGTCTGCTGTTCTTGCTGGCACTGGGTTTGCTCGGCGCCTACGCCTGGCATGCATGCCGCACGAAGTTTCCATTGCTGCGCCTGACGCTGCTCAAGGTGCGTACCTTCCGCATTGCCGTGCTTGGCGGCTTCGTAACCCGTCTTGGCGTTGGCGGCTTGCCGTTCCTGCTGCCGTTGCTGTACCAGCTGGGCCTGGGAATGCCGGCATGGCAGTCGGGGCTCATGATGATGCCATCGGCGCTGGCGGCAATGGGAATGAAGCTGTTTGCACCGCGCCTGCTGGCGCGCTTCGGCTATCGCCAGGTACTGCTGGCCAATACGATCATGATTGGCGTCACCATTGCCATGTTCACGCTGGTCGATGCCGGCTCGCCGTTGATCATGATCGTGTGCATCAGCCTGATGCTGGGGTTCTTCAACTCGCTGCAGTTTTCGAGCATGAACACGCTGGCCTACGCCGACATTGAACCGGCGGACTCAAGCATGGCAAGCACGATCTCCAGCTCCCTACAGCAATTGTCGATGAGCTTTGGCCTGGCCGCTGGATCGATCGTGACTGCTTGGTTCCTTGGTGACGTGTCCCAGACCAATGGGGGTCGGGTGACGCAGGCGATACACCATGGCTTCATGGCGCTGGCAATACTGACGCTGTTCTCTTCCCTGGTGTTCTGGCGCCTGCGCCGCGACGATGGCAACAGCATCAGCCAAAGCCGCGGCGTGGCCAAGACGGTTGAACCAGTGACGGTGACGGGGCAGTAGGTTACGCCGGCCTTGTGAGGGGCGCGAGGACCTTTTCGCGGTTGTTCAGGATGAAACTCACGAAGGTCGGCTCCTTGACGGCCAGGCGTACCAGGCCCGGCAGCAATGGATAGCAAAACGTGGCGATCCTGCGCACGCATTCATCGTCGCGCAGGGCAGCTTGCGCGGCCTGTCCCGTGCCGCCGTGCAGCATTGGTGCGAGCGTGGCGCGTTGTTTGTCTACAATGGCGGCGATGGGCGTCATGAGGCTGGCGTTCAACGCGGCCTGTTCGATGGGATCTGACATGGTGATTCTCCAGCGGTGGTCGATGGAGAATGTTGGCGTAGAGCCGGCTGGTCGATGCTGATGTTGGGCAACAGAGTCGTCAAGTCCGGCTTTGCCTGGAGAGCAGCGACCTATCGATCGCCCAAAGCGAAAAGCCCCACTCAGATCACTGAGTGGGGCTTC
>NZ_JANUGZ010000020.1 GCF_024753205.1 Massilia aurea
TCAGGGCGTGGTCCCCGACGCACGAGTGGCCATTTGCGTCGAACGCAGCCTGGACATGATTGTCGGCTTGCTCGCCATTCTCAAAGCAGGCGGGGCCTATGTCCCGCTCGACCCAGCCTATCCGCGCGATCGACTGGCGCATATGCTGCAGGACAGCACGTCAGTAGCACTACTGACCCACCAAGGGTTGAGAGGTGTTCTACCTGCAATCCCAGGTCTGCCGGCGTTCGAATTAAACACGCCCGAAATAGCCGTAACGCTGGCCTCGCAAGCAATCACTAATCCGCAGGTGCGTCAGTCGGCGCAACACCTAGCATACGTTATCTACACCTCTGGCTCTACCGGAATGCCAAAAGGCGTGATGCTCGAACACCGTAACGTGGTCAATCTGGTCCAGGGTCACATTGCGATGTGCGAATTAACACCTCACGATCGCGTTTTGCAGTTTGCCTCGTTTAGCTTCGACAGTTCGGTGCCGGAAATCTTCTCTTGCCTAGCGGCTGGCGCCGCACTGGTTATACGCCCTCCCCGGCTCACAGTACCGGACGATGATTTCGCCACCCTCCTCCAGACACAGCGCATTACAATAATCGACCTACCAACCGCGTTCTGGCATCGGTGGGCGCAACAGATTGGTGCAGGATACGCCTCTCCTAACCCCGACCTGCGTTTGATCTTGTCTGGCGGAGAAAGGTCAGAGTTGCGTCACCTGGCGACATGGTGTGGCGAACCGTCGTTGCACCGCACGCGGTGGATCAATAACTATGGCCCAACCGAGGCAGCAGTCAATGCCACGGCGTTCAGCGTCGCCTGCAGCGGCAGTTTACCTTTACATTCAATCCCTATTGGCCGCCCGGTCGCCAATACCCAGATCTATATCCTCGATCCTCACGGTCAGCCGGTGCCTAGCGGCGTAACCGGAGAAATCCACATCGGAGGCGCCGGCGTCGCGCGCGGCTACCTGAACCGGCCGGAACTGACCGCCGAGCGCTTCGTTGCCGATCCGTTCAGCGCCACGCCGGGCGCACGCATGTACAAGACCGGCGACCTGGGCCGCTGGCTGGCAGACGGCAACATCGAATACCTCGGCCGCAACGACTTCCAGGTCAAGATCCGAGGCTTCCGGATCGAACTGGGCGAAATCGAAGCGAAGCTGGCAGCCTGCCCAGGCGTAGGCGACGCGGTCGTCGTTGCGCGTGAAAACAGCTCGCTCGACCAGCGCTTGGTCGCCTACGTGATCGCCCGGAATGGCGCCGCGCTCGATGCGGCCAGCCTGCGCGCCTCGCTGGCGGCGAACCTGCCGGACTACATGCTGCCGGCAGCCTTCGTCATCCTCGACGCCTTCCCGCTCACTCCTAACGGCAAACTTGATCGCAAGGCTTTGCCGGCCCCGGACCAGTCGGCCGTGGCTAGCCGCGGCTACGAAGAGCCTCAGGGAGTGGCCGAGACTGCCATCGCCGCGATCTGGCAGGAACTGCTGGGTCTGGAACGCGTCGGCCGCAACGACCACTTCTTCGAGCTCGGTGGACACTCGT
>NZ_JANUGZ010000021.1 GCF_024753205.1 Massilia aurea
CGGTTAAGCTACCTACTTCTGGTAAAACCCGCTCCCATGGTGTGACGGGCGGTGTGTACAAGACCCGGGAACGTATTCACCGCGACATGCTGATCCGCGATTACTAGCGATTCCAACTTCACGCAGTCGAGTTGCAGACTGCGATCCGGACTACGATACACTTTCTGGGATTAGCTCCCCCTCGCGGGTTGGCGGCCCTCTGTATGTACCATTGTATGACGTGTGAAGCCCTACCCATAAGGGCCATGAGGACTTGACGTCATCCCCACCTTCCTCCGGTTTGTCACCGGCAGTCTCATTAGAGTGCTCAACTAAATGTAGCAACTAATGACAAGGGTTGCGCTCGTTGCGGGACTTAACCCAACATCTCACGACACGAGCTGACGACAGCCATGCAGCACCTGTGTTACGGTTCTCTTTCGAGCACAACCAAATCTCTTCGGTCTTCCGTACATGTCAAGGGTAGGTAAGGTTTTTCGCGTTGCATCGAATTAATCCACATCATCCACCGCTTGTGCGGGTCCCCGTCAATTCCTTTGAGTTTTAATCTTGCGACCGTACTCCCCAGGCGGTCTACTTCACGCGTTAGCTGCGTTACCAAGTTAATTAAAACCCGACAACTAGTAGACATCGTTTAGGGCGTGGACTACCAGGGTATCTAATCCTGTTTGCTCCCCACGCTTTCGTGCATGAGCGTCAATCTTGACCCAGGGGGCTGCCTTCGCCATCGGTGTTCCTCCACATCTCTACGCATTTCACTGCTACACGTGGAATTCTACCCCCCTCTGCCAGATTCTAGCCTTGCAGTCTCCAACGCAATTCCCAGGTTGAGCCCGGGGATTTCACGTCAGACTTACAAAACCGCCTGCGCACGCTTTACGCCCAGTAATTCCGATTAACGCTTGCACCCTACGTATTACCGCGGCTGCTGGCACGTAGTTAGCCGGTGCTT
Source organism: Massilia aurea (assembly GCF_024753205.1). Lineage (GTDB taxonomy): Bacteria > Pseudomonadota > Gammaproteobacteria > Burkholderiales > Burkholderiaceae_D > Telluria > Telluria aurea. The sequence continues at coordinate 953 of NZ_JANUGZ010000021.1, forward strand.
ATTCTTCAGGTACCGTCATTAGCGAAGGATATTAGCCCTCACCGTTTCTTCCCTGACAAAAGAGCTTTACAACCCGAAGGCCTTCTTCACTCACGCGGCATTGCTGGATCAGGCTTTCGCCCATTGTCCAAAATTCCCCACTGCTGCCTCCCGTAGGAGTCTGGACCGTGTCTCAGTTCCAGTGTGGCTGGTCGTCCTCTCAGACCAGCTACTGATCGTGGCCTTGGTGAGCCTTTACCTCACCAACTAGCTAATCAGATATCGGCCGCTCCAGGAGCACAAGGTCCGAAGATCCCCTGCTTTCATCCTTAGATCGTATGCGGTATTAGCGTAACTTTCGCTACGTTATCCCCCACTCTTGGGTACGTTCCGATATATTACTCACCCGTTCGCCACTCGCCGCCAGGTTGCCCCGCGCTGCCGTTCGACTTGCATGTGTAAAGCATGCCGCCAGCGTTCAATCTGAGCCAGGATCAAACTCTTCAGTTCAATCTCTGTT
>NZ_JANUGZ010000022.1 GCF_024753205.1 Massilia aurea
TGGTCGGGTCCAACCTCCGTCGGTGCCGGTAACTTCAAACTCGTGCCCGTGCAGATGAATCGGGTGATTGGTCATCGTCAAGTTGCCGAAGCGAATACGCACACGTTCGCCCTGGCGCGCGACCATCGTGTCGATACCTGGGAAGACGCGACTGTTGAACGTGAACAGATTAAAGTCCAGCATGGTCGAGGTCTTTGGGACGAAGCTTCCCGGCTCAATGTCGTAGCTACCAAGCAGAAATACGTAATCGCGGTCGACTTTCATGAAGTTGGGATTCTTCGGGTGGGTCACCCAGAAGCCCATCATCCCCATGGCCATCTGGACCATTTCGTCGGCATGCGGGTGGTACATGAACGTACCGGGCCGCTTAGCCTCGAACTCGTACACCATCGTCTTGCCGGGCTGGATGCCTTTTTGCGTCAACCCGGTAACACCATCCATACCATTTGGCAGTGGTTGACCATGCCAGTGGATGCTCGTGTGCTCCGGCAGGCGGTTTGTCACGAAAATACGGACACGGTCACCTTCAACCACTTCAATGGTCGGCCCTGGTGAAGCGCCGTTATACCCCCAAAGGTTTGCTTTCATGCCCGGTGCGAATTCACGCACAACCGGCTCAGCAACCAAGTGGAACTCCTTGACTCCGTTGTTCATGCGCCATGGGAGCGACCACCCGTTAAGAGTCACGACTGGGTTGTAAGGACGGCCGTTCGGTGGCGGTGGTGGAACCTGGGTCGCGGCGCTCTGCATGATTACTGCTTCTGGGAGGGATGCTGCACCCACTCGGCTGACTACTCCCGCCCCAATTAGTGCCGCAGCACCGGTGAACAAATCTCTACGTGAAACCATCTCAATTCTCCAATTAATGTTCAGCCGCTGGCGCAGAGCCCGACGCTGCAATGGTTGCGCCCGAAACGGCTCCGCCGCTGCCGTTTACTGCTGTCTGTAGTTCGGTCTCTGCTATCCAAAAATCTCGTTGCGCTTCAATAGCGCCGTTGACGCTCGTGATTTGGTCGCGCGAGTCGGCCAGCAGCTCGAAAACACTGGCAAGCATCCCGTTGTAACGGAGGAGGACCTCTTCCGAAATTTGCTTCCTTAGCGGAACCACCTCGTCGCGATAGTGTTTGGCGACGTCATACGTAGTTCGGTACGCCGAGTATGCTTCGCGCACTTCTGAGCGCGCGCGAACAGCAGCATCGGCGGTACGATTGACAGCGAGCATGTACGTTGCCTTCGCACGAGCACGTCGAGACCCACCCCAGTCAAAGATAGGTAGTTCAAGCGATATTTCGTAGCCGTTCTCACGAGGAGCCCCAGTAGTGCTCTTGTTGGCGTATCCAGCGTCCAGAACATTGATAAAGCCTGTAGCGTTCGTCAGGCCCAA
>NZ_JANUGZ010000023.1 GCF_024753205.1 Massilia aurea
CTGGGTCTTACAAACGCCACAGGCTTCATTAACGTTTTGGACGCTGGATACGCCAACAAGAGCACTACCGGGGCGCCTCGTGAGAACGGCTACGAAATATCGCTGGAACTGCCTATCTTCGACTGGGGTGGGTCTCGACGTGCTCGTGCGAAGGCAACGTACATGCTCGCTGTCAATCGTACCGCCGATACGGCTGTTCGCGTGCGCTCAGAAGTGCGCGAAGCGTACTCGGCCTACCGAACTACGTATGACGTCGCCAAACACTATCGCGACGAGGTGGTCCCGCTAAGGAAGCAGATTTCGGAAGAGGTCCTCCTCCGGTACAACGGGATGCTTGCCAGCGTTTTCGAGCTGCTGGCCGACTCGCGCGACCAAATCACGAGCGTCAACGGCGCTATTGAAGCGCAACGCGATTTTTGGATTGCAGAGACCGAACTACAGACAGCAATAAACGGCAGCGGCGGAGCCGTTTCGAGCGCAACCATTGCAGCGTCGGGCTCTGCGCCAGCAGCTGAACATTAATTGGAGAATTGAGATGGTTTCACGTAGAGATTTGTTCACCGGTGCTGCGGCGCTAATTGGGGCGGGGGTAGTCAGCCGAGTGGGCGCAGCATCCCTCCCAGAAGCAGTAATCATGCAGAGCGCCGCGACCCAGGTTCCACCGCCGCCACCGAACGGCCGCCCTTACAACCCAGTCGTGACTCTTAACGGGTGGTCGCTCCCATGGCGCATGAACAACGGAGTCAAGGAGTTCCACCTGGTTGCTGAGCCGGTTGTGCGTGAATTTGCGCCTGGCATGAAAGCAAACCTTTGGGGGTATAACGGCGCATCACCAGGGCCGACCATCGAAGTGGTTGAAGGTGACCGTGTTCGTATTTTCGTGACTAACCGCCTGCCAGAGCACACCAGCATCCACTGGCATGGTCAACCACTACCGAATGGTATGGATGGTGTTACCGGTTTGACGCAAAAAGGCATCCAGCCCGGCAAGACGATGGTGTATGAGTTCGAGGCTAAGCGGCCCGGTACGTTCATGTATCACCCGCATGCCGACGAAATGGTGCAGATGGCCATGGGGATGATGGGCTTCTGGGTTACCCACCCGAAAAATCCCAACTTCATGAAAGTCGACCGCGATTACGTATTTCTGCTTGGTAGCTACGACATTGAGCCGGGAAGCTTCGTCCCAAAGACCTCGACCATGCTGGACTTCAATCTGTTCACGTTCAACAGTCGCGTCTTCCCAGGTATCGACACGATGGTAGCGCGCCAGGGCGAGCGTGTGCGTATTCGCTTCGGCAACTTGACGATGACCAATCACCCGATTCATCTACACGGGCACGAGTTTGAAGTTACCGGTACCGACGGAGGTTGGACCCGACCG
>NZ_JANUGZ010000024.1 GCF_024753205.1 Massilia aurea
AATGTCAGACCTCGTATATTGAAGATGCCAACGCACCAGTAGATAATAATGGTGATGTGGCCGGTCGGGGTGACACTGTTCAGACTGAGTGCCATTGAGCACGTGGGTCAGATTGGTGCCCCCGCCCGTTTCATTTTATTAGTCCGAACGGTATCTTGGGCCATCGCTGTTCTTTGCGTAAGCCCGCATACGAGAGAGGTCAAAATGGAAGCGATGCGCGAGGTTTTGGGAATTGACGTTAGCAAATCAAAGCTCGACATCGAGTTGCTAATCAACGGAAAAGTAAAAACGAAGGTGCTGCAGAACACTCCTGCAGGGCACAAGAGTTTGCTGGAATGGATCGACAAGTCGAAGGCGTCACGTTCTTCGCTGCACGTGTGCATGGAGGCGACAGGCGTGTACCACGAGGCCTTGGCGTTGACATTATATGAAGCTGGTATCAAGGTAAGCATCGTCAATCCTGCCTGCATCAAGGGCTTCGGACATGGTGAAAATATCCGCAACAAGAACGATGAAATCGATGCTGGTCTCATTGCTCGCTATTGCCTGGCCATGAATCCCGAACTATGGACGCCACCGCCGCTGGAGCAGCGCCAGCTACGGGGATGGACGTTGCGCGTTCAAGCACTGAAAGACATCCGGCAGCAGGAAGAGAATCGGCTGGAAGCTCACACGATCGGCGGAATGGAAGACGTTGCGACGCACGTGAAGACGCACATTATATGGCTCGACGTCGAAATCAAAAAGCTGGAAAAGGAGATCGACGATCACATCGATCGGCATCCTGATCTCAAAAATGACGCGCAGCTCATTGCCAGCATTCCTGGCTTAGGAATGACGACGATAGCCCGTGTCCTTGGCCACATTGGCGACATTCGCCGCTTCAAGAACGCCAAGGCCTTCGCTGCATTCCTCGGCGTGACACCAAAGCAGCGTACGTCCGGCAGTTCAGTCAGAGGACGAACGGTGATGAGCAAGACCGGGAGTACGTCATTACGTGCTGCGCTCTTCATGCCAAGCATGGTAGCGCGACGTCATAACCCCATTTTGCGCCAGTTCGCCGACCGCTTGCTTGCAACTGGCATGGCGAAGAAAGCCGTCATCGGCGCCGTTACACACAAATTGGCTCATCTGATTTACGGTGTTATCCGAACAGGCAAGCCA
>NZ_JANUGZ010000025.1 GCF_024753205.1 Massilia aurea
GGCGTGGTCCCCGACGCACGAGTGGCCATTTGCGTCGAACGCAGCCTGGATATGATTGTCGGCTTGCTCGCCATTCTCAAAGCAGGCGGGGCCTATGTCCCGCTCGACCCAGCCTATCCGCGCGATCGACTGGACTACATGTTGCGCGACTGCGCACCATCAATTCTGCTGACCCATCGGGCGTTCGCGCAGTTCATGCCGATGGAAGCGCCCATGCCTGTCGTGCTGTTCGATGCCGCTCAGATGGGCGATGACATACATGGCGAGCTCAACTTATCCGTAGCGGCGCTGTGCCCGCGCCATTTGGCTTATGTGATATATACCTCCGGCTCGACCGGCATGCCAAAGGGCGTGATGATCGAACACGCGAACGCATGTAACTTGATCGTCTGGGCCATGCGGCACTTCAGCCCAGAGCAGAGCGCATCGACCTTATTCGCCACCTCGATCAATTTCGACTTGGCAGTCTATGAAATGTTTCTCCCGCTGAGTTCGGGTAGCACGGTCACCTTGGTCAAGGATATCTTGGCTCCCGGCGTTTCGTTGGCCAGCATCACCCACATCAATACCGTACCCTCTGCTGCTGCCAGCTTGCTGGCCACGGGCCGGATACTTCCATCAGTATCAGGCATCAATCTTGCGGGTGAGCCATTAAAGGCCCAGCTCGTCGAACAGCTGTTTGCCGGAACCGCAACCCGGTATATTGCCAACTTGTATGGCCCGACCGAAACCACGACTTACTCGACGTGGACGCGGTTCTCCCGCGAGGGCGGTTTCCGGCCGGGTATTGGTCGTCCCATCGCCAATACCCAGATCTATATCCTCGATCCTCACGGTCAGCCGGTGCCTAGCGGCGTAACCGGAGAAATCCACATTGGCGGTGCCGGCGTCGCACGCGGCTACCTGAACCGGCCGGAACTGACCGCCGAGCGCTTCGTCGCCGATCCATTCAGCACTACGCCGGGGGCACGCATGTACAAAACCGGCGACCTGGCCCGCTGGCTGGCTGACGGCAACATCGAATATCTCGGTCGCAAAGACTTTCAGGTCAAGATCCGAGGCTTCCGGATCGAACTGGGCGAAATCGAAGCGAAGCTGGCAGCCTGCCCCGGCGTGGGCGAAGCGGTCGTCATCGCAC
>NZ_JANUGZ010000026.1 GCF_024753205.1 Massilia aurea
CATACGGCCGGCTTGGACAAAGTCGGCTTCGGACACGCCAAGCTCTGCTAGCGAAGCCTGGAGGCTGCGGTTGTTGAGCAATGCAATCTGCACCGCAGAGTCAGGCGTTAGAGATGCCGAAAGGAGCTTAGAGACTTGGGCAGAGCTAGCCTGCGCGTCACTGTCGTTCCTTTCGCTGGTGACGCCGAAGCCGGTACGCGGCTGTGTCAACTTTGAGACGTCGCCCGCTGCGCCGTCATTAGACAGCGTCGAGCATCCGGCTAGAACCGATACAGCCAGTAAAAGACTGGAAGTCTTCAGTAATGGTGTGAAAATGATAGGCCTCATTTCTTCGCCTCTTTTGCTTGTTGCTGATGCTGTTCGTGTGCCGCTTCACTCGCTGCACCATTTGCAGAGACTGGGCGAGTAATTGTGGCCGGCTTTTTTTCCTGGCCCATCTGATGTCCTGCGTGTGGGTCGGGCTTTGACACCGGCGCCATTTGATGACCCGCGTGCGGGTCTGACTTTGAAGCCGGTGCCATTTGATGACCTGTGTGTGCTGCCGGCGAAGGTTGGCCAGTACGGCCGGCCGGGGCGACGGCTTGAGCTGGCATCTGATGCCCTGCATGCGACGCCTGACCATCAGCTGCAGCTGGTGTGCCGTGGCCAGCGTGGACGCCCGAAGTCGCGCCTTGGGTTGGCATAGTGTGTCCAACGTGACCGCTATCATCTTGGGCTGCCGGCGTGTGACCGGCGTGAGCGCCACCATGCATACCCTCGTTCGCAACCGTAGCGTTAGCTTCTTTCCATACTTTGTCGGGCGAGACACTGGTGTCCTGAGCCGGCCTGTATTTCGAAAGAACTGAGGTGTAGGTCGTTTGTGATACCTGAGCAGCCGGGTCGGCGGCTTTGAGAGAAGCTGGTGGCTCGCCCGCGATGGACGCGAACGAAGTCATGGCTACCGCACTGGCGGCAACAAAACCTTTAGAGAACATAGTCGTCCCAAAATCGAAAGTAGACGCGCAGCAGTAGTGCGCGACAAAAGCACAACGGAATACGAGCGAGTACGCGCGTCGTTGCTACTGAAAACGATTAAGCGGCGAGATGCCGAGGGGGACGTTCGAGACTGTCTGGA
>NZ_JANUGZ010000027.1 GCF_024753205.1 Massilia aurea
TATACGGCCGGCTTGGACAAAGTCGGCTTCGGACACGCCAAGCTCTGCTAGCGAAGCCTGGAGGCCGCGGTTGTTGAGCAATGCAATCTGCACCGCAGAGTCAGGCGTCAGAGGTGCCGACAGGAGCTTGGAGACTTGGGCAGAGCTAGCCTGCGCGTCACTGTCGTTCCTTTCGCCCGTCACGCCGAAGCCGGTACGGGGCTGCGTCAGCTTTGAGACGTCGCCCGCTGCGCCGTCGTTAGACAGCGTCGAGCATCCGGCTAGAACCGATACGGCCAGTAAAAGACTGGAAGTCTTCAGTAATGGTGTGAAAACGATAGGCCTCATTTCTTCGCCTCTTTTGCTTGTTGCTGATGCTGTTCGTGTGCCGCTTCACTCGCTGCACCATTTGCAGGGACCGGGCGAGAAATTGTGGCCGGTTTTTTTTCCTGGCCCATCTTATGTCCTGCGTGTGGGTCGGGCTTTGACACCGGCGCCATTTGATGACCCGCGTGCGGGTCTGACTTTGGAGCCGGTGCCATTTGATGACCTGTGTGTGCCGTCGGCGAAGGTTGGCCAGTACGGGCCGCCCGAGCGACAGCTTGAGCTGGCATCTGATGCCCTGCATGCGACGCCTGACCAGCTGGTTCAGCTGGTGTTCCGTGGCCAGAAGGGGTGCCTGGATTTGCGCCTTGGGTCGGCATCGCGTGCCCAGCGTGACCGCTAGCATCTTGGGCTGCCGGCGTGTGACCGGCGTGAGCGCCGCCATGCATACCCTCGTTCGCAACCGTAGCGTTAGCTTCTTTCCACACTTTGTCGGGCGAGACAGTGGTGTCCTGAGCGACCCTGTAAGTCGAAAAAACTGAGGTATAGGTTGTTTGTGGAACGTGAGCAGCCGGGTCGGCGGCTTTGAGAGAAGCTGGTGACTCGCCCGCGATGGACGCGAACGAGGTCAGGGCTACCGCACTGGCGGCAGCAAAACTTTTAGAGAACATAGTTGTCCCAAAATCGAAAGTAGACGCGCAGCAGTAGTGCGCGACAAAAACACGACGGAATACAAGCGAATACGCGCGTCGTTGCTACCGAAAACGATTAAGCGGCGAGATGTCGAGGGGGACGTTCGAGACTGTCTGGG
>NZ_JANUGZ010000028.1 GCF_024753205.1 Massilia aurea
CGACGAATCGCTCGGCGGTCAGTTCCGGCCGGTTCAGGTAGCCGCGTGCGACCTGTACGCCGCCGATGTGGATTTCGCCGGCCACGCCGATCGGTACCGGCCGGCCATGCGGGTCGAGGACATAGATACGCGTATTGGCGATCGGCTTGCCGATCGGCACCAGATGCGTCCAGGTATGTTTGCTGCAGTTGAACCATGTTACGTCCACTGCCGCTTCGGTTGGGCCATACAGGTTATGCAGACTGATATCCGGCCATGTCGAGACGAAGTGTGCGCGCAAGGCCGGCGGCAGCGCTTCGCCGCTGCAGAAGACCCTATGCACACTCGCAGCCCGCCAGTCGCCGCTGTGCTCGACGAAGGTTTGTAGCATGGAAGGCACAAAGTGCAGCGTCGTCACACCTGCGTTGTCGATTAGTTGGCGCAGATATTCGGGCGATTTGTGGCCTTCCGGACGGGCGAGCACAATGGTAGCTCCAGCCAGCAGCGGCCAGAAGAATTCCCATACGGAGACGTCAAAGCTGAACGGTGTCTTCTGCAAGACGCGGTCGCCAGCATCGATCCCAAACTGTTGCTGCATCCAGTGCAGACGATTCGCCACCGCATGGTGCTCGTTCATGACACCTTTGGGTATGCCGGTCGAGCCGGAGGTGTAAATCACATAGGCCAAGTGATGCGCCCGCAGCGCCGTCACTACCGGATTGTGATCGGTGTGCGTGTCGAAGACCGATTCGAAGTCGTCGAGCAGCAGGACAGGCACCGAAGCTTCTATCGGCACGTGCTGCATCAGGGTCCCTTGGGTCAAAATGACCGAAGGGGCGCAGTCGCCTAGCATATAGGCGAGGCGATCGCTTGGAGAGGCCGGATCGAGCGGGACATAGGCGCCGCCTGCCTTCAGGATCGCCAGCAGGCCGACGACCATCTCCAAACTGCGCTCGGCACAGATGGCCACGCGTGCGTCGGGGACGACGCCCTGGGCGATGAGGCGGTGTGCCAAACGATTGGCACGGCGGTTCAGTTCGTCGTAACTCAGGTGTTGGTCTTCGAAGACGACGGCCGTGCCATCCGGCTGGCGC
>NZ_JANUGZ010000029.1 GCF_024753205.1 Massilia aurea
GTGGCCTGTTCTTCGAACAGCTGGTGCAGCAGGCGCTCACGCGGGTAGGGCACAGCAGTGTCGTTGAACGCAATCAGTAATTGCTCCCGTTCCCCTTTTGGCAAGATGTCGATCTCGCTCATCGGAAGTCCTGGCTCGCGTGCGAGTGTCTCAGCGAGTTCATTGATCGCCGTTTCGAGGTAGCTTGCCACGCGAATCGGATCGATTCCATTCGTGCACTGTGCTTTAATGGAAAAGCTATCTCCCCAGTCGTCGATAGATATCGTTACCGGATAATTCGTGCGCTCGTCACCGCCTAAATAACTAACACCCTCGGGAAAACGGTGGTCCTTTTGGGCGGTGCGCTGACTGTGGCGGAAATTGAGCAGCGTGGTGAACAAGGGAAGCTGAGGCGGCACGCCACTGCACCGTTGGGCTAGAGCGAGAGGTGCGTGTTCATGTTCAAGAAGCCCTGCCAGGATGCTGAAAGCAGTTTCAAGCGCTTGTTTGACGCCGATATCCCCGACATCAAGGCGGAAAGGTAGCGTGTTGATAAACATACCTACCGCCCGATCCGCCCCGCTACTGCCATGCAAGCGACCAAACAGCAGCGTGCCGAACACAACGTCGGATTGACCGCTGCACTGCGCCAGCACCTTGGCCCAAGCGAGATGAAATAATGCTGCAGAACTTGCCCCCCGGCAGCGTGCTGCGCTGCGTAGGCGTTGCGCCGTACTCGGCGATATCACCAAGCGGGCTTCTCGCATGTCTCGCCCCGTGCCTTGCACGTCCAGCACATCGAAAAGGGCGGTCGGAACCGTAAAGTCGCCAAGCACCGCACGGAAGTAACTTTCGTGTGCGTCCTGTGGAGTGTTAATTAGCTGCGCGATGAGGCTGCGATACTGCATCGCGGGAGGCAGGTCAGCATCGCTACTCTGCAATAGTAGAAGAACTTCTTCACTCACTCGCTCCAAGGCGACATGGTCGCACACGATGTGGTGGCATACCAGGACCATGTACCATGCTGGGGAGTCCTGGTCGGCAGCAATAAACGGCACT
>NZ_JANUGZ010000003.1 GCF_024753205.1 Massilia aurea
TTCAACAATAGCCTGCTTATGAAAGACTTTGTGAACGGACTAGTGAAGAGTCCGTGTCCAAATGTCAGACCTGACCCCGGCTTTTTGAACTGTCGTGCGCCGCTACCAGCATGTCGATCAGCGCGCGCGACGCTGCCGACAGGCCACGATGCGCCGGATAGACGACCGAGAATGCGCGTGTGCGGCCACTTAGCTGCGGCAATATCTCCACCAGCTGTCCCGCTGCAAGGCTGGTTTCGGCAAACAGGCGCGGACACAGTGCGATCCCCATCCCCTGCTCGGCCAGCCAGATGACGCCCATCGCGTCGGTCGAGACCATCACCGATGCCGGCGGGATCCAGTCGATGTCGCGCCCGCCATCGCGCAGCTGCCAGGGGAACACCCGGCCGGTGTTGGGCCGGACAAAGGCGATGCATTGCTGGCGCGCCAGGTCCTCGAGCGTCGCAAGCGATCCGGCGGTTTCCAAGTAGGCTGGGGATGCCAGCAGGCACAGTGGCGATGCTTCCAGCTGGCGCGACGCCATCGTGCTGCTCGGCAGTGGTCCGGAGCGGATCGCCAGGTCGAATCCTTCGGCCACCAGATCCACATTGCGGTTGGTGATATCGACGTCCAGCTCGACCAGCGGATAGGCGCGCGCGTAGGCGGCCAGTATCGGTGGCAGGCGCTGCTGGCCGTAGCCGGTGGACACGCTCATGCGCACCTTGCCGCTCAGTTGCGCCGTCGTGCTGCGCATCGCCTGCTCTGCCTGCCCGAGGCGGGCGAAGGCGTCGCGTGCCTCGTTGGCGTAGCGCTGACCGGCGTCGGTAAGGCTGAGGCTGCGCGTGGTCCGGCGCAATAACTGTGTGCCGAGCCGTGCTTCGAGTCGCGACAGAGCCCGACTCAGCACCGACGGCGTGGTTGACAGCACGATCGCGGCTGCGCTGAACGAACCGTGCTCGACGACACTCAGAAATACTTCGACATCGGCCAGGTGATCGAACTTTCTCGCCATCTTGCTTCCTCAAGAACAAATCATTTGCCAAATTCGTAGTTTATCTATCTACTGAGAAAAAATACAATGGTGAATCTTTTATCTGGAAGGATTCACATGGAATTGCTCGACAAACTGAACTGGCGCTATGCCACCAAGGCGATGGACCCGACCCGCAAGGTGCCGCAGGATAAGATCGATCGGATCATCGAAGCGGCGCGCCTGGCGCCGACGTCGTCCGGCCTGCAGCCCTATGAAATCCTGATCGTGAAGAATCAGGCGCTGCGCGCCCAGATCAAGGACGTCGCCTGGAACCAGGCGCAGGTGGTCGACGCCTCGCACCTGATGGTTTTTGCTGCCTGGGACAACTACACGCCCGAGCGGATCAACCACATGTTCGACCTGACCAACGAAGTACGCGGTTTCCACAACGAAGGCTGGGAAGCCTATCGCCAGCAACTGCTGTCAACCTACCCGGGCCGCGATGCACAGGTGAACTTCGAGCACGCGGCGCGCCAGGCCTACATCGGCTTCAGTGCGGCCATGATCGCCGCCGCTTTCGAGGAAGTCGACTGCACGCCGATGGAAGGCTTCGATCCGGCCGCGGTCGACAGCATCCTGAACCTGGGCGAACGCCACCTGCGTAGCGTGGTCATTCTGCCGTTGGGCTATCGCAAGGCCGAAGATGACTGGCTGGCAGGCCTGGCGAAAGTGCGCCGCCCGCTCGACCAGTTCGTCAGCGAAATCGACTGATTCCCGTTTTGCCGTAACCTGCCGGGCGGCGTCGATCTGCGCACGCCGCCCTCGTCCCCTACCATGATCAGGGGGAGTGACTCACCATCCGCGTATCGCGCTAGGCATCTCCGTGCTGCCCTCTGCGTTCGCGCATTAGGCGTCATGGGCCGGCCCCGGCCATGATCGCTGCTCTTCGGTGCCACGATCATCACCGTTGGTTAGTTACATTTTTAGCGAATGGGACTCAAACCTCGCTGTCCGGATCAGTCCATCCAACCTTCAGCAACTAATCTACGCGCTCCCTTTCAATTTGGGCGTGTTTGCAACATGAACCCGGTTCGCCCGCCCCCTTTGCGTTCACGCAAAGCCGCGCACGCCCCTACCCCGTATATTTTTTTCCTGCGGGCTCTTGCCCGCGCGGAGGATCCGCGTCGTGCAGGTCCATGCCGCTGTGCCCACCGCGGGAATTGCGATGCCGAACTTCGAGCGCTCGAGCCTGAACCGGAAGCTGACCATCATCTCGCTGCTCTCGACCGCGACGGCGTTGCTGTTCGTGTTCGGCGCGTTTGCCGTCACCTCCATCCACAATCACCGGCGCGCCGAAGCCGCGCAACTGACGGCGTTCGCGCGCGTCATCGGCGCGGCCTGCGCTGGCGACCTGATGCTGGTCGACCGCAAGCAGGCCGGTGCGACGCTGTCGGCCCTCGAAGCCCGCCAGAGCGTCTCGGCCGCCGTGCTGTACGACCGTTTCGGCCAGCCCATCGCCACCTACCACACGCCTGGGCGCCAGGCCGCCGCCCTCGCGCCGCTCGACGACATCGAGGCCGGCACGCTCGAGCGGATCAACCGCGGCGGCCGCGCGCTGCTGGCGCGCCACATGCGCGTGGTGCAGGCAGTGCGCCACGGCGAGCTGGTGGTGGGCGCGGTGATGATCGAAGCCGACCTGTTGCCGATGTGGCTCGACATCGCCACCAGCCTTGGCGTGATCGGGCTGGCGATGGGCGCGGCGCTGCTTGTGTCGCTGGTGCTGGCCGGACGCCTCAAGCACAGCATCGCCGAGCCAATCACCAAGCTGATCCAGGCCGCGCACAAGGTCTCGGCCAGCCAGAACTACGGCCTGCGCATCCCGCACACGCGCAGCGATGAACTGGGCGTGCTGATCGACAGCTTCAACGGGATGCTGGCGCAGATCGAAGAGCGCGGCGCCGCCCTGCTGCACCACCGCGACGAGCTCGAACGCCAGGTCGGCGTGCGCACCGAGCAGCTCGAGAAAGCCAAGAATGCGGCCGAAGCGGCCAGCCGCGCCAAGAGCGGCTTTCTGGCCACGATGAGCCACGAGATCCGCACGCCGATGAACGGCGTGCTGGGCATGACCGACATGCTGCTGGCCACGTCGCTGACCGACGCCCAGCGCAACTACACGCAGCTCGTAAAACGCTCGGGCGAGCACCTCCTGGTGATCATCAACGACATCCTTGATTTTTCCAAGATCGAAGCCGGCAAGCTCACCATCGAGTACATCAACTTCAACCTGTGGGACCTGCTCGACGAGATCCACAAGGTCTACACGCCGCAAGCCGCGGCCAAGGGCCTGGCGTGCGACTTCGACATCGCCAACGACATCCCGGTGGCGATCTGCGGCGATCCGAACCGGCTGCGCCAGGTCCTGGCCAACCTGCTGGGCAACGCGCTCAAGTTCACCGACGATGGCCGCATCCTGGCGCGCGTGCGCGTGGCGGGCGAAGACCCGCAACAGGTCATGCTGCGCTTCGAAGTGCACGACACCGGCATCGGCATTTCGCGCGAAGCACGGGCGCGCCTGTTCAACGCCTTCTCACAGGCGGACGACTCCACCACCCGCAAGTACGGCGGCACCGGCCTGGGGCTGGCAATTTCAAAGCAGATCGTCGAGCTGATGAACGGCGCCATCGGCGTCGAGAATGCACAGCAGCGCGGCTCGGTCTTCTGGTTCACGGTCAGCTTCGACAAGCACCGGGTCGACCCGTACGCGCCGGGCCATCACCTCAACACACTCGATGGCTTGCGCGTGCTGGTGGTCGACGAGCAGGACGCCAGCCGCAAGGCGCTGGTGCAGCAGCTGACCGCGTGGCATGCGCAGTGCGACGACGTCGGTGGCGCGCTCGCGTTCGAGTGGCTGGTCAACGCGGCCCGCGCCGGACGGCCTTACGATGCCGCGGTGCTGGACATGGAACTGCGCGAGACCAGCGGCCTGGCCCTGGCCGCCGCAGTGCGCGCCGAACCGCTGGCGCGCGACACGCACCTGGTGTTGCTCAGCCCCGAACGGCTGGCCGCCGATCCGGTACAGCGGCGCGAGGCGGGCGTGGCGTACCAGCTGGTCAAGCCGGCGCGCGCGGCCGATCTGTATGCGTGCCTGGCGGTGCGCGCGGCCCGGCTCCAGCGGCCGGCCGCGCCGCCGGCAGAAGGCAGCGGCCAGGAACCCGCGCCGCATCCGGTCAAACGCGCGCGGCGCGTGCTGCTGGCCGAAGACAACCCGGTCAACGTCGAAGTCGCCCGCGCGATGCTGGAAAGCCTGGGTCTCGAAACGGGCTGCGCGAAAAACGGCCAGGAAGCGCTGCGCGCCGTGCACGAGGGCCGTTGGGATGCGGTGCTGATGGATTGCCAGATGCCGGTGATGGACGGCTTTGCGGCCACCGGCGAGATCCGGCGCCACGAGCGCGAAATGGGCCGCCAGCGCGGCCTGCCCGTGATCGCGATCACCGCCAACGCGCTGCAGGGCGACCGCGAAGCCTGCCTGGCGGCGGGCATGGACGATTACCTGTCCAAGCCTTTCACCCAGCAGCAGCTGGCCACCGTCATCGGCCGCTGGATCGCGATGCCGCTGCTGTCGGCGCGCGAGCATGGCGACGAGCCGGTGGTCGAGATCGCGCCGGCGACGCCGCTGCCGCTACCGTCAGTCCGGCCTGCGCCTGCCGCCGCCGGTGCAGCCACGCGCACTGCCCCGGACGCCGACCCGATCAACCGCACCGCCCTGGACAATATCCGCGCCCTGAGCCGCGACGACGGCGACGCCCTGGTACAGAAGGTGATTGCCGCCTATGTCGGCGACACGCCGCGCCAGTTGCATGCGCTGCGCCAGGCGCTGGGCGAAGGCGATGCCGAGAGCGTGCGGCGCGTGGCCCACGGCCTGAAATCGGCCAGCGCCAATATCGGCGCCACGCACTTGTCCAGCCTGTGCCGCGAACTCGAACAACTGGGACGCAGCGGCAATGTGGACAGCGGCGCTTTGCTGCTGGCCGACGCGGCACGCGAGTTTCGCGCGGTAAGACTGTCGCTTCACGCAGCGCTTGAAAAGGAATCCTGACATGCCTTCCGCTCCCACCCAGCGCGTGACGGTCCTGGTTGCCGACGACGATCCGGTCATGCGGATGCTGATGCTCGAAATGGTGGCGCAGGTTGGCCTGGACGGAATTCAGGCCGGCGACGGCATCGAGGCCCTCGACCAGGCCCGCACCGGCCAGCCCGACCTGATCCTGATGGACGTCGACATGCCGCGCATGGACGGTTTTGCTGCCTGCCGCGCGATCCGCGCCGCCGAACGCGATGGCGTCTGCGTGCCGGTCATCATGGTGACCGGCAGCGACGACATCGAAGCCGTCACCCACGCCTACGAAGTGGGCGCGACCGATTTCGTGTCCAAGCCGATTAACTGGCAGATCCTCGGCCACCGCGTGCTGTACGTGCTGCGCGCCAGCGACGCCATCGCCCGCCTGCGCATCGCCGACGCCCAGAACCGCGCCGTGCTGGCGGCGATTCCCGATACCTTCTTTCGCCTGAATGCCGATGGCTTCTATCTGGATTACGAGCAGGGTCATGAGCGTCCGGGACACGAACGTCCGGGACCAGGAGGACCCACCCGCCCGGACCTGCCCGACAGCGCCGGCGCCCGCTTCATCGGCAAACACCTGACCGCGACGCTGCCGCCCGACATCGCCGGGCGCATGCTGGAGCAGATGAAAGCCGTGCTGACCACGCACCAGGTGCGCTCGGTCGAATACGAGCTGGTCGAGGCCGGCGTGGCCCAGCATTTCGAGGCGCGGCTGGTGGCCACCAGTTCGTCCGAAGTGCTGGGTCTCGTGCGCGACATCAGCGAGCGCAAACGCACCGAAGAACAGATCCGGCGCCTGGCCTATTGCGACGGCCTGACGGGGATCCCGAACCGCCAGGCGTTCCTGGAAACGCTCGAACGCGAGCTGCACCGCTCACGGATCGGCAACAAGAAGTTCGCGGTGCTGTTCATGGACCTCGACGCATTCAAGCGCATCAACGACACGCTTGGCCACAATGCGGGCGACCAGCTGCTCAAGATGGTATCCGAGCGCCTGCGCGACACCACGCGCCCGAGTGACCTGGTCTCGCGCGGCGATGGCGGCGACGTGAACGAAGACGGCGCCAGCAACCTGGCGCGCCTGGGTGGCGACGAATTCACGATCCTGATCCCGGACCTGGAGCGGGTCGAGCACGCGCTCAACGTCGCGCACCGGGTGAAAGAAGCGATGCGGCGCTCGTTCATCATCGAAGGCAACGAGATCTTCGTCACGGCCAGCATCGGCATCTCGCTGTTCCCGGAAGACGGCGACGATTGCGTCTCGCTTCTCAAGTTTGCCGACACCGCGATGTACCACGCCAAGAGCTGCGGCAAGAACAACGCCAAGTTGTACAGCTCATCACTGACGATGCAGATCATGAGCCACGTGAAGCTCGAGGTTGGGCTGCGCCGCGCGCTGCAGAACGACGAGCTGTATCTGGTGTACCAGCCGCAGCGCGACGTGCGCAGCACCGAGATTGTCGGCGTCGAGGCGCTGGTGCGCTGGCGCCACCCCGAGCGGGGCCTGATCGCGCCGACCGAATTCATCCCGCTGGCCGAAGAAACGGGCCTGATCGTGCCGATCGGCGAATGGGTGCTGCGCACCGCCTGCCGCCAGGCGCGCACGTGGCAACGCCTGACGCAGCGCACGCTGCGCATTGCGGTGAACCTGTCAGCCAAGCAGTTCAAGGACGAGAACCTGTCGCAGATCGTGCTCTCGGCGCTGCTCGACACGGGGCTCGAGCCGCGCCTGCTCGAACTCGAGCTCACCGAAGGCACACTGATGGACGATGCGCGCGCCACGATGGTCACGCTCGAGCGCCTGCGCAGTATCGGCGTACACCTGTCGATCGACGACTTCGGCACCGGGTATTCGTCGATGAATTACCTGAAGCGCTTCGACGTGCGCGCCTTGAAAATCGACCGCAGCTTCATCTCTGGCCTGCCGCAGGATTCCGAAAACGCGGCCATCACGCGCGCGATCATCGCGATGGCGCATGGCCTCAAAATGGTCGTGGTGGCCGAAGGCGTCGAGACGGGCGAGCAGCTCCTGATGCTCGAAGAATATGGCTGCGATATGGTGCAGGGCTACTATCTTGGCCACCCGTCAGGCGCCGAGACAATCACCGAGCTGCTGCAGGTCGTGCAACTGGTGCTGCCAGCCAGGTAAGGCCGCAGCACCAGCTGATTCACGGATGCAGGCGCAGCGTGTAGCGCGCCGCCCCCGGCAACAACGGCGTCGGCTTGCCATCGACCCAGGCCCCGTGCCCCGTCAGGAAAAACGGCGACAGCGGATGCCCGCTCTGCCCGCCCGGCATATTGTACAAACCCTCTTCTTCGCGCCCCGGCGACACGACCAGGCGTTCGGACTGGCCGAACTTCGGCCCCGCCACGCGCGGCATGTGCGCGTCGCCGGCCAGCTGGTCGGCCGGTGCGGCGAGCCAGGGCCGCAGCGCCGGCACCGCCATGCTGATCGGATGCGCAACGCCTGCCGTGTTGCGCTGGCCCCAGGTGGCTTGCGCCAGCGGCGTGCCGGCGTCCTGCAGCGCGGCGATCGCGCGGTCCACTGCGGCCAGTTGCAGCGCCTGCCAATCGGCGTGGCCCGGCGGCAGCCAGCCGGCCGGCCGTGTATCGAGCAGGCGCGCCACCACGGCCGGCCAGCGCGCGCTGGCGCCGGCGGCGCTGGCCTTCGGATCGACCTCCTTCAGCGCCAGGTTGGCGCCGCCGTACAGCAGATCATGCAGCGCCCACAGAAAATCGCGCGCAAGGCGGTAGCCAACCGAGTTGATGCTGGCACGGCCATCCCAGCTGGTCTCGAGCAGGCGCCGGAACTCGGCGCGCGCCGGATGCCCTGCCAGCGCCCCGGCGTCGAGCGCGGCCAGCGCGCGGTCACGCCAGGCGCCGATCAGGATCGCGCGATCGTCCAGCGCCGCGTCGAATGCACGGCGCACATCGGTCTGCGCGCCCAGCGCCGCCAGGCCATCGTGCAGCTGATGGTTGCGCATGCCCAGGTCGTAGCCGCCGTCGCCCAGCAGCGCGTAACCGGCGCCCATCAACTGGCGGCTGTTGGCGGTGGAGAGCTGGCCATTGGCGGGATTGACCACGCGCGGATGCGCCGTATAGGGCAGCGCGCCCGCCCAGGTGGGCGTTGCGCTATCCGTTGTCAGCGGAAACGTCGTGGCGCTCGGCGCGGTCGTGCGCTGCGGCAGCAAGCCCGCGATCGTCCAGCCGATATTCCCCTGCGCGTCGCCGGCCACGAAGTTCTGCGCCGGGATGCCATCGGTGGCCGCCGTTGCCAGCGCGGCATCGAGCGTGGCGCTGGACTCGAGCTGAAGATGCTGCATGTTCAGCGCCGCCGGATCGTGCGCGATCCAGTGCACGGCGTAGCTGTGGCCACCGGCCTCGCGGATCGGGCCGAGCGACGTCTCGCGAACCACCATCCGTTCAGCGGGCGCGCCTTTCACCAGGATCGACTCGGCGTGTTCCTGCGGCGTTTCCCACTGGCCCGCCACCTTGACCTGCCCCGGGCGCGCAGCATCGACGCCCAGTTCGACCAGGTCCATCGCGTCGGCATAGCTGTTGGTGAAGGCCCACGCTACCTGGCCATTGCTGCCGACGATGACGGAAGGCGGCGCACCGGGCAGGCTCACGCCGACGAGACGGCGCTGGCCGCCGGGCGCCGACGGATCAGGAAAACGCAGCGCCAGCCGGTACCAGATGTTCGGCAGTTGCAGGCCCAGATGCATGTCGTCGGCGACGATCGCCGCGCCGTTGGTGCTGCGGCTGCCGGCCAGCGCGTAGTTGTTGCTGCCGACGGAATCGGTCACGTCGAGGCCAGCCAGTTTGACGGGAGCATCCGCTGCGGCGGGCGCCCCACCCCACCAGGCTGGGGCACGCTCTGGAATCGGGGCCGGCGCTGGCGGGGCGCCGCCATCGAGCGTGGTGTCGAATGCAGTCGCCTCGGGCAACAGGAAGGCCAGTTGCGCGGCGTCGCTGTGCTCGCGCAGCCAGCCGCGCGCCAGTTCGCGCGACGCCTGCATGCCTTGCAAGTCGATATACATGGCCCAGACGACGAGCAGCGAATCGGCGCCATGCCACGGCCGCTGCGCTGCGCCGGTCAGCGCGTACTCGAACGGCCGCGCACCCAGCGCCGCCAAGCCGGCATTGACACCGGCCGCATAGCGTTCGAGCAGCGCACGCTCGGCCGGCGCCAGGCGCGCGAACGTGGCCTGGGCGCGGGCGGCGAAACGGTGAAGCCGGTTGGCGCGGTCGAGGGGCACGGCACGTGGCCCGAACAACTCGGCCAGCTCGCCGCTCGCCGTGCGGCGCAGCAGGTCCATCTGAAAGAAGCGTTCCTGGGCGTGCACGAAGCCGGTCGCATAGGCCACGTCTAGCCGCGTGGCCCCGGTGATCAGGGGCACGCCGCTCGCGTCGCGCTCGATGCGCACCTCGGCCGACAGACCCGCGCCCTGCCGCGCGCCATCGAGCTGCGGCAGGCTGGCGCGCAGGAACAGCCAGGCGCCCAGCAGCACCAGCAGCACGAGGCCCAGCAGCGCAACAAGGCTGCGCAACGTCCATTTCTTCCATCCCTGCATGGTGTCTCCGTGAGTACTCCCGCTTGCTGCGTATGTTGCCAGAAAACCCTGTCAACCTGGATGGAGACGGCGGATGATCAAACGGCGTTCTCGCCTGACCTCGCCTCGATCCTTTGCGTCGTTAGCCAGGGCAGCCGGGCAAAAACGGCGATGGGAATCAAAAATGGGTACAAACTCCAGATGGCCCGACCTTCGATACGTACGGACAAGGCTGCGTAGAGGGGCGGGATTGCCATCATCAAGAGAATCCCCTTGAGCGGCTTGATTGGCTCGGGTATCCGTTTCCATCCCAATACCGCCAACGGAATAACGATCATGGCAGCACTGGTCAAGGACATCAGCGCCCGGTGGTCATGCAACGCTGCAACGACGGTGCCGATATTGGGCACCCATACGTAGGATGGCAGACCAGAAAAAAGCCACCACCGCACACTGACCAGCCAAAGCGCGGCAACCGCCAGTGCAATGGCGCCGCGGACCAGGCCAACCTTGCCGAACACCAGCAGCCAACCGAGCAACAGGATGTTTTCTTCCCTGACCGACGTGGCAAACAACGCGCCCGCCAGCGCAACCCAGGGCTGACAAGTCACGACACCGAGCACGAATACCGACTTGCCAAAAATGGCGCCGGGATCGGTGAGCAGATAGGGCGCATACCAGAAGGTTGGCACCGAGAAGATGAGCAGTATTCCCGCCCACACCGTCTGGCGCCGGTTGCCGCCTGCAGCATGCACGACACAGGAAAGCACGATTGCGGTGCCGGCTGTTGCCAGCCAGTTCAGCATGGCGAACGCATGTCGAACGTCGCCCGGCATCAACGCCGCCAGGGCGGGCATGGTTACCCTGTAAGGAAATGGTGCAACCAACGCGGAAAATGGAAGTTCTCCACGGAGATACCGCGCCGTATTGAAGTAGGCCAGCGAATCTTCAATGGTGCCGCCCCAACGGGCCCACATGATTGCCAGTGAACACGCGGCAAACGCCAGAGACAGGCCAATCCACTGCGTTCGCGACCATGCGCTTTCGGAAGAAATTGCCCCGTTTTTCATGCCATCCATGCCAAGCCGCTTTTTGAAAATTGATGGAAGATGCGACCTTGAGACGCCGGCAATAACCTATGTGCTGCGCCGATCGAGCATCGCGCGCGCGATCGTGCCCGCATCGACGTACTCGAGTTCACCGCCGACCGGCACGCCACGTGCGAGACGGCTGACCTTGAGTCCGCGCGCCTTGAGCATTTCGCTGATGTAGTGCGCGGTGGCTTCGCCTTCGTTGGTGAAATTGGTGGCCAGTACCACTTCGCCCACCACCTCGTCGGTGGCGCGCGCCACCAGCTTTTCCAGGTGCAGATCGCGCGGCCCGATGTTGTCCAGTGGCGACAGGCGCCCCATCAGCACGAAGTACAAGCCGCGCCAGGTCAGCGTCTGCTCGACCATCAACTGGTCGGCCGGCGTTTCGACCACGCACAAGAGCGTGTGGTCGCGTTCGGGATCGGCGCACAGGTCGCAGATCTCGATGTCCGAGAAGGTATTGCACTTGATGCAGTGGTGCACCGTGTCGACCGCCTGGTACAGCGCGCGCGACAGTTGCGCGGCGCCCTCGCGGTCATGCTGGAGCAGGTGAAACGCCATGCGCTGGGCGGACTTGGGGCCCACGCCAGGCAGGCGCCGGAGCGATTCGATGAGAAATTCGAGGGATGTCGACATGAATGGGTGAATAAAACGGCCCGCCGGCATGGCGCCGGCAGTGCCGCATCATTCCTGGATCAGAAAGGCATCTTGAAGCCAGGCGGCAGGCCCGGCATGCCGGCGGTCACGCCGCTCATTTTTTCGGCGGCGGTGGCTTCGGCCTTGCGCGACGCGTCGTTGAATGCAGCAGCCACCAGGTCTTCCAGCATGTCGCGGTCGTCGCCGAGCAGCGACGGGTCGATCGTGACGCGCTTGACGTCGTTCTTGCAGGTCATGACGACCTTGACGAGGCCGGCGCCCGACTGGCCTTCGACTTCGACCAGGGCCAGCGCTTCCTGCGCCTTTTTCATGTTGTCCTGCATGGCTTGCGCCTGTTTCATCAAGCCTGCGAGCTGGTTCTTCATCATGGTGTGGTTCTCCAAATGGGGGTTATCTGTAGTGATTGGATCAGGCGATCTTGACCGAGCCGGGCACGACGAAGGCCTCGAAGCGTTGCTCGAGTTCCTGCACGAACGGGTCGGCCGCGACCAGGGCCTCGGCCTCGCGCTGGCGCGCCTCGCGCGCCGCTTTCTGTTCGGCGCCGGCGGTGTACCAGACCGGGCCGATATCGGACTCCACGCAGACGCGCAGGTTCGGGAAATGTTCTTGCAGCGCCGCTGCCAGCTTCTCGCTGTTGCCGCTCGCGCGCAGCGTGTCGACCGGCACGCGCAGGCGGAACGTGACCGCATTATCACGCGCTTCGCACGCAACCAGCTCGGTCTGCAGCGCCAGTTGCTGGGCGACGCCGCGCAGCGGCAGGCTGCCGGCCAGCGCCGGCCAGTTGCCGTCCCAGTCGATCTCGGGGACCGGCGTGATGACGTAGGCATGCGGCGCCACGCGCGGTGCACGCATAGCTGCAGCTGCGGCCGGAGCCGGAGCAACGACGACGGCTGGCGCGGCCTCGGTGGTGACGGTGGCCACGGCCGTGTCATCCGAAAACTCGGTGACCCAGGACGGCACATCATCATCAGGTGGCTGCTGGGCGCGCAGCGCCGGCTGCGGCGGTGCGATCGCTTGCGCCTGCGCGGGTGCAACGGATTGCGCGACGGCCTGCTGACCGCCGCCTTCCCATGGCGGCGCGGGCCGGCTTTGCGGCGCCGAAGACGCCGCGTGCATCGTGGCGCCCGGGCCCGGCGCGGCCGGCGCTGAAGGGCGCGGTGGCGGTGGTGCAGGGTCGGCGGCGGGCTCGGGCGCGGACTCGGGACGCTTGTTGCCGCTTGGTCGCATGCCAGCGCCGGCGCGCGCTGCTTCCAGCGCCGCATTGATCGCGGCCCGCGCCGACGTCATCGGTGGCGCACCGGGTGCCGAGGCACTGGTCGGCGCGGCAGGCATTGGCGGCGGTGGCGGCCCCGGGCGTGGTGCAGGTGCTGGCGGCGTCGCTGCAGCAGCGGACGCGCTCGCCGGTGCAGCAGCGCGCGGCGTCACCGCTGCATGGCTGGCAGCAGCGGCGGCAGCGGCGCGGGCGCCGGGCACGTTGATCGGTGCGGCAGCGGGTGGGGCCTGGACCTCGGCGCCGCCCTGCCCGGGGCGAAACGCCAGCATGCGCAGCAGCGTCATGGTGAAGCCCGCGTATTCGTCCGGGGCAAGGCCGATCTCGTTACGGCCATGCACGGCGATCTGGTAATACAGTTGCACTTCTTGCGGCTCGAACAGGCCGGCCAGGCGCATGATGTCGGCCAGCTCGGGCAAGTCCTGCGGCACCGCGCCCGGCACCGATTGCGCCAGCGCGATGCGGTGCAGCAGCGTGCCCAGGTCTTGCAGCGCGCCGTTGTACGACAGGCTGCGGCTGGCCATTTCATCGGCCACCGCCATCAGGTCGGCGCCGTCCTGCGCAGCGAGCGCATCGAGCAGGCGCACCAGGTACGACTGGTCGAGCGCGCCGAGCATGCCCTGCACCGATTCGAGCGTGACTTGGCCGGCGGCGTACGCGATGGCCTGATCGGTCAGCGACAGCGCATCGCGCATCGAGCCATGCGCGCCCTGCGCCAGCAGGCGCAGCGCGGGCTGTTCGAACGTGACGCCCTCTTGCCCCAGAATGTCTTCGAGGTGGCCGACGATATGGCCCGGCGGCATCTGCTTGAGGTTGAACTGCAGGCAGCGCGACAGCACCGTCACGGGAATCTTTTGCGGATCCGTGGTGGCGAGGATGAACTTGACGTGCGGCGGCGGTTCTTCGAGCGTCTTGAGCATCGAATTGAACGCGTGGTTCGTCAGCATATGCACCTCGTCGATCATATAGACCTTGAAGCGCGCATTGCTTGGCGCGTAGACCGCCTGTTCGAGCAGCTGGGCCATCTCGTCGACGCCGCGGTTGGACGCCGCATCCATCTCGATGTAATCGACGAAGCGGCCGGCATCGATGGCGACGCAGGCTTCGCACACACCGCAGGGCTGCTCGGTGATGCCGCCCTGCCCGTCCGGACCGATGCAATTGAGCGACTTGGCCAGGATGCGCGACAGCGTGGTCTTGCCGACCCCGCGCGTGCCCGTGAACAGATAGGCGTGGTGCAGCCGCCCGGTGCGCAGGGCGTGGCTCAGTGCACGGACGACGTGCTCCTGGCCGACCAGCGTATCGAAATTCTTGGGACGGTATTTGCGGGCGAGGACTTGATAGGACATGCCACGATTTTACCGCAGATGACGCCCGCCGCGGACATTCGGCGGATGCGCTGGCATACAAGACGGCACGCGACGCTGATGACAGGCGCGACAACGCCGTGCTGGCGAGCATGATGCAAAAAGGGGGGGCAAACAGAAAATACGAACGCGTAATGACGCGAAGAAGAACGAAAGAGGCGAGCCTGATCTGCGGCACTTGCGGTGAACGGCTTTGGCTGCTTCGTTCCCGACCTGACCAGGTAAACCATGCCGCAATGCGCAGGGGCCCGCCAGCGCGAATTATACCGCACGCGGGCGGTTTGGGGAAATGGCCGGCAACATCCATCGCCGGCCACTGTCATCAGATCCCCAGCTCTTGCCAGATCGCATCCACGCGCGCCTTGACGTCCGGCGCCATCACGATCGGCGTGCCCCACTCGCGGTTGGTTTCGCCCGGCCATTTATTGGTCGCATCGATGCCCATCTTGCTGCCCAGGCCACTGATTGGCGACGCGAAGTCCAGGTAATCGATGGGCGTGTTGTCGACCAGCACCGTGTCGCGGGTCGGATCGACGCGCGTCGTGATCGCCCAGATGACTTCTTTCCAGTCGCGCACATTGACGTCTTCGTCGACCACCACGATGAACTTGGTATACATGAACTGGCGCAGGAAACTCCAGACGCCGAACATCACGCGCTTGGCGTGGCCCGCGTACTGCTTCTTCATCTGCACGACTGCCATGCGGTAGCTGCAGCCTTCCGGCGGCAGATAGAAGTCGGTGATTTCGGTGAACTGTTTCTGCAGCAACGGGATGAACACTTCATTGAGCGCCACGCCCAGCACGGCCGGCTCGTCCGGCGGTTTGCCCGTATAGGTCGAGTGGTAGATCGGGTCGCGCCGCATCGTGATCCGGTCAATGGTAAACACCGGGAAACTGTCCTGCTCATTATAGTAGCCAGTATGGTCGCCATACGGCCCCTCGAGCGCATGCTCGAAACCGGTCGGGTGGTTCGCATCCGGATAGATATGGCCTTCCAGCACAATCTCGGCGGACGCTGGCACGCGCAGTTCGCTGCCGATCGCCTTGGTCAGCGTCGTGCGGCTGCCGCGCAGCAAGCCGGCAAACTGGTATTCAGACAGCGAATCCGGCACCGGCGTCACCGCGCCCAGGATCGTGGCCGGATCGGCGCCCAGCGCCACGGCGATCGGATACGGCTTGCCCGGGTTCGACAGCGCGTGCTCGCGGAAGTCAAGCGCGCCACCCCGGTGCGCCAGCCAGCGCATGATGACCTTGTTCCGGCCCAGCACCTGCTGGCGGTAGATGCCCAGGTTCTGGCGCTTCTTGTTCGGCCCCTTGGTAATCACCAGGCCCCAGGTAATCAATGGTGCGACGTCACCCGGCCAGCAATGCTGGATCGGCAGGCGGGCCAGATCAACGTCCTGCCCTTCCCAGACGATCTCCTGGCAAGACGCGCCCTTGACTTCCTTGGGCGCCATGTCCCACACCGCTTTTACCAGGGACCCCATGCCCATGATGTCGGCAAAGCCCTTGGGCGGCTCGGGTTCCTTCAGACGCGCCAGCACGTGGCCGATGCGGCGCAGCTCGCTCACATCGCTCGCGCCCATCCCCAGCGCCACCCGCTTTGGCGTGCCGAACAGGTTGGCCAGCACCGGGATCGTGTGCCCGGTCGGCTTGGAAAACAGCAGCGCAGGACCCTCGGCGCGCAACGTGCGGTCGCACACTTCGGTCATTTCAAGGTGCGTCGAGACAGGGAAATCGACACGTTTGAGCTCACCCATGCGCTCCAATTGGGCCATAAAATCACGCAGATCTGTATATTTCATCAAGTTTTAAGCTTTTCTTCGGTTGCAGAACATTAGTGAAGCGACGCCGCCAAGTGATTGATTCGACAAGTGTTTCACGCTCATCAGTACGCCCTTAATAACTGGAAGTAATATAGAACAGTCGTGCTAGGGTTGACTTGATATAAGCTCGCCCATACAATCCGTCCTACTTGATGAGTCAGCGATACCTTTTTTGACACAATTTTAGCTGTTCTCATGCATTCACGGGGTCGGGGCCCCACATGACATTGTAGGAGTGTTTTCAACGGGCGTCTGCCCACTCCCCCGAGACAGTTGTTGAGCCACTGGCACCAGTCCCCATGTTGGACGGCAGCCAGCTGAAGCAAGGCAATGACGGCGTTAGTCGGCCGCGTCGCGGCGACAAACGATTTTCTGATGCACGGTCCAGAGCACCCCCACGTAACGCCTTTGGCGCGACGACGGGCTTCTTTTTGCCGCGACAAGGGGAAATTCGATGTTTCATCGTTTGATCATGAGCGCAAAGTTCATGCATTCCAGGGCCAGCCAGCCCATCACGGTATCCTCCGTGACAAAAACGGCACGCAGTGTTGTACAAACTGCGCGTTCTACCCTGACCGTATTCGGTCTTAGCGCTGTGGCCCTGATGGCCCTGATCTACTCCAACGACAGCGTCGCCAAGCGCGTCTCCGAGATGCTGCATCCGGAACCGGTGGTCGCCGTCAATATGTCGGCAGCACCTGTTGCCACCGTCGTGCCCGCAATGCAGGCCACGGCCCAGACAGTTGCCGTGGAAACGACCCACATGGGCACATCGTCCGCTACGCTTGGCAATACCAAGCAGCAGCAGTATGTGACCAAGTGGCTGTCGAAGCGTTACCGTGTCGCCAGCGATGCCGCCAATATGCTGGTCTCGACCGCCTATCTGACGGCGCACGATCTGAAACTCGATCCGCTGCTGATCCTGGCGGTGATGGCCATCGAATCGGGCTTGAACCCGTTCGCCGAAAGCGCGATGGGCGCCAAAGGCCTGATGCAAGTGATGGCCAAGGTCCACCATGACAAGTTCGAGAAAGTCGGCGGCCAGCAGGCAGCCCTCAATCCCGTGGCCAACATCCGTGTCGGCGCCTTGATCCTGAAAGACTACGTCAAGCGCACCGGTTCGGTCGAAGGCGGCCTGAAGACCTATGTGGGCGCTGCGGACATGGACAGCGACCAGGGCTACGGCGCGAAGGTCATCAACGAGTACCGCCTGCTGAACCAGGTCGCGAAAGGCCAGAATGTGCCAGCAATGAAGCGCAACAAGCCAACGCCGACGTCGGCGCCAGTCGTCGTCAGCAAGCAGCCTGAGGCAGACAGCGTCAAACCGGGAGCAAAGCCAGTACCTGAAGCGACCACCGCTGCCACCGCACCGGTGGTTGCATCGGACGCGTTGGCCGGTCTGTAAATCCATAGCTCATCTGAAAACCACCGCCCCGGCGGTGGTTTTTTTACGCCGGTCACGCGGGCAACGATCAACAAAAAAGCCACCGGCTCGCGCACGGTGGCTTTTTACATGGTGCAGGCCAAACGATCAGCGGCGCTGATCGCCTGCCGCTTCGTCCGGACGCAGGCGCTGGGCCAGCTTGTCCAGCACGCCATTGACATACTTGTGGCCGTCGATACCGCCAAACGACTTGGTCAGCTCGACCGCTTCGTTGATCACGACGCGGTATGGCACTTCGGGATGGTTTTTCAGCTCGTACGCGCCCAGCAGCAGGACCGCGTGCTCGATCGGCGAGAGTTCGGCGATTGAACGGTCGATCAGCGGGGCGATCGACTCGCGCAGCTCGACCGAGGTGCTGATCGCGCCATTGAGCAGCGCCGAAAAAAACTCGCTGTCAGCTTTATCGAAACCATGGGCGCTGCGGATATTGGCCGCCACGATGCGTGCCGGTTCATTGTTCAGCAGCCATTGGTACAGACCCTGGAGCGCGAACTCGCGCGCGCGGTGGCGCGGCGTGCGGTTCTTGCTCGGGTTGGCATGCATATTCTTGTCAGTCATTGTTCTCTTGCCTTTAGTGTTATTCGTCTTCTGGCACCAGCTCGTCCAGCGCCATCAGCAGGTTGGCCATTTCGACGGCGACACGCGCGGCGTCGGCGCCTTTTTCGGCCATGCGCACTTCTGCCTGGGCATCGTTCTCGGTGGTCAGGATCGCGTTGGCGACCGGGATGCCGTAATCGAGGCCGATGCGGGTGATGCCAGCGCCCGATTCGTTCGACACCAGCTCGAAGTGGTAGGTTTCACCGCGGATGACCGCGCCCAGCGCGATCAGTGCGTCGAACTGTTCGGTTACGGCCATGCGCTGCAGCGCCAGCGGCACTTCGAGCGCACCCGGCACGGTCACGTGCAGGATGTCTTCATCGGCCACGCCCAGGCGCTTGAGCTCAGCCAGGCACGACGACAGCAGGCCATTGCCCACGGTCTCGTTAAAGCGGGCCTGCACGATACCGATGCGCAGGTCTTCGCCCTGCATATTGCTTTCAAAAGTTCCTACCGTCATGACTGACCTCTTGTATTAGTTGGATGGGATGATTCAGGCGTCGGGACGCGGCACGTAGCCGGTCACTTCCAGGTCGAACCCGGTCATCGACGGCATCTTGCGGGGATTGGCCAGCAGCTGCATCTTGCGCACGCCCAGCGCGCGCAGGATCTGGGCGCCGATGCCATAGGTACGCAGGTCCATCGACGCGGCGCGTGCGCCGGCGCGGTTGCCGCGCGCATCCTGCGGTGCCAGTTGCGCAAACAGTTGCTCGGCCGTTTCACCGCAATTGAGCAGCACGATCACGCCGGCGTCGCTGGCCTTAATCGTGCGCATCGCCGAAGCCATGTCCCACGAGTGGGTGGTGGCGCGGTTTTCCAGCAGGTCGAGAATCGACACCGGCTGGTGCACGCGCACGAGCGCTTCTTTATCAGGCGACAGTTCGCCATGCACGAGCGCCAGGTGGGCCGAGCCGCTTGGTGCGTCGCGGAACGCCACCAGCTTGAATTCGCCCGACTCGGTCGACAGCGCGCGTTCGGCAATGCGCTCGACCAGGCATTCGTTCTGGCTGCGGTAATGGATCAGGTCAGCGATGGTACCGATCTTGAGATCGTGCTCTTTGGCGAACTCGATCAGGTCGGGCAGGCGCGCCATCGTGCCGTCTTCCTTGATGATCTCGCAGATCACCGACGCGGGCGACAGGCCGGCCATCTGCGTCAGGTCGCAACCGGCTTCGGTATGGCCGGCGCGCATTAGTACGCCGCCCTTCTGGGCGCGCAGCGGGAAGATGTGGCCCGGCTGGACCAGATCGTCCGGCACGGTGCCCTTGTGGACCGCCACCTGGATGGTGCGCGCGCGGTCGGCCGCCGAGATACCGGTGGTCACGCCTTCGGCCGCTTCGATCGAGACGGTGAAATTGGTGCCGAACGAGGTGCCGTTCTTGGACGTCATCATTGGCAGGGCCAACTGGTCGCAGCGTTCTTCGGTCAGGGTCAGGCAGACCAGGCCGCGGGCGTGGCGGATCATGAAATTGATCGCCTCCGGGGTGACGAAATCGGCTGCAAGCACGAGGTCGCCTTCGTTTTCGCGATCTTCTTCGTCGACCAGAATGACCATGCGGCCAGCGCGCAGTTCGGCGACGATTTCCTCAGTGCTGGAAATGGACATACAGATTCCTTGAAACAGGGGTTTTGCGTAATCCGCTATTTTAAAGGATTTACAGACGCCCAACGGCATTCCCGATGCCCAGAGCGCCAAATTGCCAGCACGATGTGCCCTTGCCGTCAACCATGCGTTGCCAATCGACAACCACAGGTGACCGCGTGTCGGTTAATTGTTAAGCTAGTTCATTCGCGTGGCAAGCCCGCGGCACGACCGTCACCAACTGGATTATGATTAACACATTATTGCCGTATTTACCCTTCCACCGCGGCAGTCTTTCCGACGGAGTTGCCATGCCGCTAGTTCATCCCGTTCGCTCTCCAGGCACCACTGCCAGCGGCAGGCCTTACTGATGGCGACCATTCTGATTGTCGACGACCGGCCCAGCAACCGCAGTTATCTGAGCGCCCTGCTCGGCCTGACCGGGCACCGCATCCTCGAAGCCGAAAACGGCGCCTGCGCGCTGGCGATTACGCGCGCCGAGCTGCCTGACCTCATCATCACCGACATCCTGATGCCGACGATGGACGGTTACGAGTTCGTCCAGCAGCTGCGCGCCGAGCCGGCGCTGGAAAACACCCGTGTCATCTTCTTCTCGGCCGTGTACTCCGAGCGCGAAACGGTGGCGATGGCGGCGCGCTGCGGCGTGACCACAGTGCTGGGCAAGCCGGCCGACCCGCACCGCATCCTCGAGGCTGTCGACGCCGAACTGGGCGTGGCCGGCGGCGCGCCGGCGCCCTCCCCTGTCACCGAGCCAGAGCACGAGCGCGCCCTGCCGTTCGACCTGGGCGCGCGCCTCGGCGAACTCGAACGCATGTGCATGATGCTCGTCGGCGAACGCCGGGTCGAGGCGCTGGCCGCAGCATTTGTCGACGCCGTGCGCCGCGTGCTCGACGCCGATTGCGTTGCCCTGTGCCTGCTGGGCAGCTCGGAAAGCAGCGTGCGCCATCTGAGCACGTATGGTGTGGACGCCGCCCTGCTGTTGCCATCCGCGCTGGATGAGCACGACCTGCCGGGCGTGCTGCTGCGCGCCCGGGCGCCATTGCGGCTGGACGCGGACGATACGCTGCTGGCCACGCTGCCCGCCGGCCATCCGCGCGTCGTGCACCTGCTCGGCCTGCAGGTCCACGACCTGCAGCACCCACTGGGCTGGCTGTATTGCACGCGCGCCGACAACGCTGCGCCCTTCACGGACGAAGAAGAGCGCTGGGCCACGGCGCTGGCCGCGCAACTGGCGGTGGCCTACGAAAACCTGAACCTGTACGAAGTGGTGCAGCACCACGCGGCGCAGTTGCAGCTCGAGGCCATCGCCCGCGCCGATTCCGACGCCGCGCTGCGCGACAGCGAGCACCGGCTGGAACTGGCGCGCCAGGTGTTCGACAGCACCCAGGAAGCGATCCTGATGACCGACGCCGACGCCAACATCGTCGCGGCCAATCCGGCCTTCGAAACGATCACCGGGTTCCATGAAGCCGATGTCATGGGGACCAACCCGCGCTTCATGCGCTCGGGCCGGCACGACGCCGCGTTCTACGCCAGCATGTGGAACTGCCTCGAAAAAGACGGCCAGTGGCGCGGCGAAATCTGGAACCGCCGCAAGAACGGCGAAATCTACCCGGCCAGCATGAGCATCAGCGCGGTACGCGACGATGCCGGCAACCTGACGGCCTATGTGTCGGTGTCGACCGATATGTCGGCGCTGAAAGCGGCGCACCACCAGCTTGATTTCCTGTCGAATCACGACGCGCTGACGCAATTGCCGAACCGCTCGCTGTTCAACGACCGCGTGGGCCAGGCCCTGGCGGCAGCGCGCCAGGATGCCAGCCAGGTCGCGCTGCTGCTGTTCAACGTCGACCGGCTCTCGCGCATCAACGACAGCCTGGGCCACTCTGCCGGCGACACCGTGCTGCGCGAAGTCGCGCGCCGCGTCAGCGCGCTGGCTGGCCCGACCGACACCGTGGCGCGCCTGTCGGGCGATGAATTCGTGCTCTTGATGACCGATTTCGACGATACCGACGACGTCATCTACTGCGCCCAGAAGCTGATCGACGCCGTCGCCGAGCCGCATGGCGTAGGCGGTCACGATCTGGTGGTGACGGGCAGCGTGGGCATCAGCATCTATCCGCGCGATGGCGATGCGCCGGGCGACCTGCTCAAGGCGGCCGACGCGGCGCTCACCCACGTCAAGGAATCGGGGCGCAATGGCTTCCGCTTCTTCAAGGGCGAGATGAATGCCGAGGCGCTGCGCTGGCTGGCGCTGGAAACGCGCCTGCGGCGCGCGATCGAGCGCGACGAGCTGGCGCTGCACTACCAGCCGCAAGTGTCCCATCTGGACGGCACACTGGTCGGCATGGAAGCCCTGCTGCGCTGGAACAGCGGCGAGATCGGCAATGTCTCGCCGGCCGACTTCATCCCGCTGGCCGAAGACACGGGCCTGATCCATCCGATCGGCGAATGGGTGATTCGCCAAGCCTGCTTCCAGAACCAGGCCTGGCAGGATGCAGGCCTGGCGCCGGTACGCGTGGCGGTCAATGTCTCTGCCCACCAGTTCAAGGCCGGCGCCGTCGTCTCGGTGGTGCGCAGCGCGCTGCGCGACAGCGGCCTGGCACCGCGCTGGCTCGAAGTCGAACTGACCGAAAGCGTGATGCTGGGCGACAGCAGCGCGGCCGAGGCCCAGATGGCCGAACTGCGCGCGCTGGGCGTCTCGCTCTCGCTGGACGACTTCGGCACCGGCTACTCATCGCTGGGCTACCTGTCGCGCTTCCCGCTCGACAAACTCAAGATCGACCAGACCTTCGTGCGCAACATCACCAGCGAGCAGCGCAGCGCAGCGATTGCCCAGGCCACCATCGCGCTGGCCAAGGGCCTGTCGCTGGCCGTCGTGGCCGAAGGCGTCGAGACGATCGGCCAGCGCGATTTTCTCGGTTTGCTCGGCTGCGACGTGATGCAGGGGTATCTGTATGGCCGCCCTATTCCGGCGCTCGAGATGGCCGGGCTGCTGGCGCTGGGCGGCGTAAAGCTGTAAGTGCTCTTGTGGCGCCGCATCTTCTGGTGCGGCGTTCGTTAGCGCAGCCTTAAGCCCAGCCGTGCACGGATGGGCGCGCTGTAAAATGCACCGATCAAGTCACCGGGAACCCCCAATGAGCAACAAATTCGTACGCGGCGCCTGCCTGGCCGCGTTGGTGTGCGTGTCCTCACTGGCGCACAGTGCGCCGCAGGCCAGCGCGCCAAAGGCAGCCGTCTCGAAAATGGACGCGCTGCAGCTCGACGCCGTGATCCCGGTCGGCCCGCAGGTCAAGGTCGGCAAGCTGGCCAATGGCCTGACCTACTACATCCAGCGCAATGCGCGCCCCGAACACAAGCTCGAACTGCGCCTGGTCGTCAAGGCCGGCTCGATCCTGGAAGACGACGACCAGCGCGGCCTGGCGCACTTCGTCGAGCACATGGCGTTCAATGGCTCGACCAATTTCCGCAAGCACGAGCTGGTGTCGTACCTGCAATCGATCGGCGTGGGCTTCGGCGCCGACCTGAATGCCTACACCTCGTTCGACGAGACCGTGTACATCCTGCCGATTCCGACCGACAAGCCGCAGAATGTCACCCGCGCCTTCCAGGTGCTGGAAGACTGGGCCCATGGCGTGAGCTTCGATACTGACGCCATTGACAAGGAGCGCGGCATCATCCTCGAAGAAGCGCGCCTGGGCAAAGGCGCCGCCGACCGCATGGGCAAGCAGATCTATCCGCGCCTGTTCAACGGCTCGCGCTACGCCGAACGCCTGCCGATCGGCCGCGAAGACGTGCTGCGCAATTTCAAGCCCGAGACGCTCAAGCACTTCTACAAGGACTGGTACCGGCCCGACCTGATGGCGGTGGTCGTCGTCGGCGACATCGATCCGGCGCAGGCCGAGAAGCTTGTCAAGCAGCACTTCACGCGCCTGAAGAATCCGGCCACGCCGCGCCCGCGCGACTACGCCGCGATTCCGGCGCGCGCCGATACCGAGGCCCTGGTCGTGACGGATCCGGAAGCCGATGGCAATGCGGTGCTGATCCGCTATCCGGTGCAACCGGTGCGCGACCTGGGCACCGTGCGCGCCTACCGCGAAGAGCTGGTGCAGGGCCTGTTCGCGTCGATGCTCAGTGCGCGCCTGGCCGAGATCTCGCAACTGCCCGATGCACCGTGGCTGGGCGCCAGCAGTTCGCTGGGCAAGCTGACCCCGCGCTACCGCGCCTACAACGCGTCGGCCGCCATCGGCCCGCGCGGCGCGCAGCCCGCGATTGCAGCGCTGGTGCAGGAAAACGAACGGGCGCGCCAGCACGGCTTCGGCGTGCAGGAACTCGAACGCGCCAAGAAAAACCTGATGCGCACCTACGAGCAGGCCTGGAACGAGCGCGCCAAGAGCGATTCGGGCACCTACGCCGCCGAGTACATCCGCAACTTCCTGCAGGACGAAGCCATCCCCGGCATCGAGACCGAATACCGCTACGTGCAGAACCTGGTGCCCGGCATCACGCAGGCCGAAATGAACGCCTACGCGCGCCGCACCATTCCGCAAGACTCGGGCAAGCTGGTGCTGTACACGGGCGTGGCCAAGCCTGACACGCCCACCGGGCCGCAGTTGCTGGCGGCGGTGAGCGAGGCCGCGCGCCTGCCGGTCGAACCGTACGATGAAAAATTGCTGGCGGCGCGCCTGATGGAACGCCCGGCGCAACCGGGCACGATCACGCACGAAGAGCACGATAAGGCGCTGGGCCTGACGCGCTTGAGCCTGTCGAACGGCGTGAAGGTGATCCTGAAACCCACCGACTTCCTGAATGACCAGGTGGTGCTGAGCGCGGCGCGCCCCGGCGGGCAAAGTCTGTTTCCCGATCAGGACATCCTGAATGCGCGCTTTTCCAATGCGATCGTGGCCAGCATGGGCGTGAAGGATTTCACGCCGCTGGACATGCGCAAGATCCTGGCGGGCAAGGCGGCCGGCGTGACCGTGGGCCTTGGCAGCTACACCGACGTGATCGCAGGCGCCTCGGGCGCCACCGACATCGAAACGATGCTGCAGCTGTTGTGGCTGAAGTTCGCGGGCGTGCGCCGCGACGAAGATCTGTTCCACGCGTATATCGACAAGCAGGCCGAGATTGCGCGCAACGCCAGCGGCCACCCGG
Source organism: Massilia aurea (assembly GCF_024753205.1). Classification (GTDB taxonomy): domain Bacteria; phylum Pseudomonadota; class Gammaproteobacteria; order Burkholderiales; family Burkholderiaceae_D; genus Telluria; species Telluria aurea. Next base: position 24,637 of record NZ_JANUGZ010000003.1, read on the forward strand.
GGCGGCGCTTCGGCGACGCTGTGGTGTCGGCGCTGTTTGGCAATCACCCGCGCGCACCCCGCTCGCTTGAGGCCGACGAGTATGCCAAGATCGACCTCGATCGCAGCATCGCCATCTTCCGCCAGCGTTTCTCGAGCGCGAAGGACATGACGTTCATTCTGGTGGGCAGCTTCGACGAAAAAGCGATCCGGCCGCTGTTGACCAGCTATCTGGGCACCCTGCCCACGCCCGCGCTGCCGGTGGCGTACCGCGACGTGGGCCTGCGCCCGGTGACGGGCGTGGTCAAGCGCGAAGTACGCAGCGGCACTGAGCCCAAGAGCAGTATCTCGATCAACTTCACGGGTCCGGCTGAATTCTCGGAGGCCGAGCAGCTGCGCCTGTCGGCGCTGATCGAAGTGACCAATCTGCGCATCATCGAGGTGCTGCGCGAAAAGATGGCGATGATCTACGGCGGCGGCGCCAGCGGCGCGCTCAGCAAGATCCCGTACGGGAACTACTCGATCGGCATCAATCTGCCCACCGGGCCGGAAAATGTCGACAAGGTCGTGGCCGCGACGTTTGCCGAAATCAAGCGCCTGCAAGAAAACGGGCCGGACGCCGCCGAGCTGGAGAAAGTGAAATCCGGCTGGATCCAGAACCACCGCCGCTCGCTGCGCGAGAACGGTTACTGGGTGGCGAACCTGCAATCGAGCCTGACCGAAGGCACCGACCCGGCGTCGATCCTCAAGGTCGAGCAGCAGGTGGCTGCGCTGACGGCGCAGGATGTGCAGGCGGCGGCGCGGCGTTACTTCGACACGAAGAACTATGTGCAGGTGGTGCTCAATCCCGAAGCGGCCGCCAAGGCAGCCAATGTGGCCAAGGCGCTGCCTGCAGCGCTGCCGGGTCAGCCGGGCCAGCCGGGTCAGCCGACGCTGCCGGGCACCTGATCCGCCAGGCGCGCCGGCCTGGGCTTTCGGGCTGCCGGCGCGCATCGTCTATACTATGCGTGCCCGCAGCGGGCATTCACCCACGTACACATCAACGCCGGCGCCAGGCACCATCGGCGCTCTACTGGTAACAATCCATGAGCATGCCCGATCACCCGGTTCACCTGGCCAGCGCCCTGTTGCATGGCGCCCAAGCACACCACCGCGTAATGCCGGCGCACTGAGTCTGCAGCCACATGCATTCACCCGACGAATACCGCGCCGAGATCGACCGCCTGCGCAAGACCACGCGCGATCTGGTTGCGATGACTACCCTGCCGGCCATCTGGGGCGACCTGCCGCCGGAGGGGGTCATCGACAGCCTGGCGAGCTTCCTGCGCACGACGCTGGACCTGGCCCTGGTCGGTATCCACCTGCCGGGCAAGGGCGAGATCGATCCACTGGACACGATTCGCCTCCGGCGCAACGATGACAATGACGATGATGGGGCGATGCTGGCGGCTGCGCGCGCGGCGCTCGACGCCGCCATCGGGTCGGCCGACCCGCATGACATGCGGCCCGCGACCCTGCATGCCAACGACGCGCCGCTGCAGTTCGGCACAGCCCGCTTCGGCATTGGCAGCGAGCTTGGCGTCGTGGTCATCGGCGCGCGGCGCGCCGGCTTTCCGTCCGAACACGAGCGCCTGCTGCTGGGCGTGGCTGCCAACCAGGCCGCTGCCATCCTGCAGCGCCGCCTGGCAGAACGTGCGCTGGCGCGCAGCGAATCGCGCTTTCTGGACCTGGCCGACGCCGCGCCGGCCATGCTGTGGGTGACTGAGCCCGATGGCAAGCTCTCGTTCTTGTCGCGCGCCTGGCACGAATTCACGGCCCAGGACCGGGGAACGAGCCTGGCGTTCGGCTGGACGGCAGCCGTGCATCCCGACGAACGCGACGCGGCGCTACACGCCGTCGTCGATGCCAATGCGCGCCGCGTGCCATTCAGCATGGAGCATCGGCTGCGGCATGTCGTCGATGGGTACCGCTGGGTGATTGCGACAGGACAGCCGCGCTTTGCGGCGAACGGCGACTTCCTGGGTTTTGTCGGCAACGTGCTCGACATCAGCGACCGCAAGCGCACCGAACAGGCGCTGCACGAGACGCGCGACACGCTCGTCACGATGTTCGACGCCCTGCCGGTGGGCGTGGCCGTGGCCGGCCAGGACGGCAAGCTGCTGCTGTCGAACCAGGCAATGCACCGCTACCTGCCCACCGGCGTGCTGCCGTCACTGGACGAAGAGCGCTACATGCGCTGGACCGCGTTCGATGCAGATGGCCGGCCGCTGGAGCGCCGTGATTTCGCCGGCGCACGGGCATCGCGCGGCGAGCGCGTCGTGCCGGGCATCGAAGCGCGCTACCTGGGCGACGATGGTGTCGAGATCTGGACGCAGGTGGCAGCCGTGCCGCTCAAGGGCCGCGACGATGTCACGCGCGGCCACGTGGCGATCGTCACCGACATCGACGCCTTCAAACGCACCGAAGCCGCGCTGCGCCTGGCCGAATCCCGCCAGCGCGAACTGTTCGATGAAGTGGCCAAGGCCAACCGCAACCTGAGCGAATTCCTGGCCGTGCTGGCGCACGAACTGCGCAATCCGCTGGCCCCTTTGATGACGGGCCTGGAATTACTGCGCGTCGGGCCTCGCGACCCCGCCGTGGCGGCCAATGTGCGCGACATGATGGAGCGCCAGGTCCGGCAACTGGCGCACCTGATCGACGACCTGCTCGACATCGCGCGCGTTACCAACGGCAAGGTGGAGATCCGCAAGACCCGCGTCGACCTGAACGCCATCGTGACCAATGCGGTCGAGACCAGCCTGCCGCTGATCGACAAGCATCGCCATGCATTCGACCTGCAGCTGCACGCTGCGCCGCTGCCGGTACAGGCCGATGCCACCCGCATCGCGCAGGTGATTGGCAACCTGTTGACCAATGCGGCCAAGTACACGCCGCCAGGCGGCGTGCTGTCGCTGCGCGTGACGCAGGACGGCGCCCACGCGGTCATCACCGTCACCGACAACGGCGTCGGTATTCCCGCCGCCTCGCTGGAATCGGTGTTCGAGATGTTCAGCCAGGTGGGCAGCAACCGTCAGCACGCACAGGGCGGCCTGGGCATCGGCCTGTCGCTGGTACGACAGCTGGTCGATTTGCATGGCGGCACGGTCAGTGCGCACAGCGAGGGCATCGGCAAGGGCAGCACCTTCGTGGTCAGGCTCGCGCTCGATGAAACGCCGGCAGCGTCGGCGCCGCTTGAGGAGGTCGCCGCGCAGGACACGCCGGCTGCGCCGGCATTACGCATTCTCGTCACGGACGACAATGTCGATGCGGCGGTGACGCTGTCGATGCTGCTCGAGATGGAGGGCCACGCCGTTACGGTCGCCCATGACGGCCAGCAGGCGTTGCAGATGGCCGCGCAATGCGTTCCAGAAGTGGTGTTTCTCGATATCGGCCTGCCGGACATGTCGGGCCACGACGTGGCGCGCGGCCTGCGGCAGATCGCCGGGCTCGAGCGCTGCACCATCGTCGCCGTATCGGGCTGGGGCGCGCAGGACGACCTGGCGCGCTCGAGCGCCGCCGGCTTTGATGCACACTTCACCAAGCCGGTGGACTCGAGCCGGGTGCTCGACTACCTGGCGGTGGTGGCTGCCAGCATGCGCTCGACGTAACGCGCAATCAGGTCGATCTCGAGATTGACGCGCGAACCGGCCGCCAGGTGACGCAGCGTGGTGACCTCGATCGTGTGCGGAATCAGGTTGATCGAGAAGCGGCAGACTTTCTGGCCGCCCTCGTCCAGGTCGTGCACCCGGTTGACGGTCAGCGACACGCCATTGACGACAATCGACCCTTTATAGGCCAAAAATTTGCCCAGCTCGTGCGGCGCATCGATGATCAGTTCGCGCGATTCGCCGACCGGCTCGAAGCTGTGCACGACGCCCAGGCCATCGACGTGGCCCGACACCAGGTGTCCGCCCAGGCGCTCGGCCAGCGTCAGGGCTTTCTCGAGATTGACTTCACCGGGTGCGTCAAGGCCCACGGTCTTGTTCAGGCTTTCGCGCGAGACGTCGACCGTGAACCCGGTGGCGCTCTTTTCGGTGACGGTCATGCAGGCGCCGTTGATGGCGATCGAGTCGCCCAGGCCGACATCGGCCAGCGACAACGGGCCCGCATCGATGGCGAGACGCACGCCGGCGTCCAGGCCGCCGGCCAGCGGCGCGACGGAAGTGATGGTGCCGACAGCGGCGACGATTCCAGTAAACATACGACGTTATTCCTTGTTGGGGGTAGCAGAGGATGGGGAAGCAGCTTCGGCGAAGCGGGCCAGGATGCGCAGGTCGTCGCCCACGCGCGTGACGTCGTGGAAGCGCAACTGGCGCCGCTCGGTCAGTTGCGTGAGCGGCGGCAGGTCGAACATGCCCTGCCCCGGGCCGATCAGGCTGGGCGCCAGGTAGACCAGCAGTTCGTCGACGCAGCCTTCGCGCACGAGCGAGGCATTGAGCTTGCTGCCTGCTTCGACGTGGACTTCATTGACTTCGCGCCGCCCCAGTTCGCGCATCAGCGCCGGCAGGTCGACCTTGCCGTGGGCGTTCGGCAGGTACAGCACCTCGTGGCCGGCGGCGCGCAGGGCGGCGGCTTTCTCGTCGCCCGGTTGCTCAGCCGCCGCGACGAGCCAGCACGGTTCGCCCTGCAGGATATGCGCATCAAGATCGATCTCGAGGCGGCTGTCGACGATCACGCGGCGCGGCTGCATCGGCGTGGCCAGGCCCCGGACGGTGAGCTGCGGGTTATCGGCCTTGACGGTGCCGATGCCGGTGACGATCGCGCTGGCCCGGGCGCGCCAGGCATGGCCGTCGGCGCGCGCATCCGGCCCGGTGATCCACTGGCTTTCGCCGCCGGCCAGGGCCGTGGCGCCATCCAGGCTGGCGGCCACTTTGAGGCGCACCCACGGCAGGCCGCGCACCATGCGCGAGAAGAAGCCGATATTCAATTCCTGCGCTTCGCGCGCCATGATGCCGGAACGCACTGCGATGCCCGCCGCTTCCAGCTGCGCCAGGCCGCGCCCAGCGACGAGCGGATTGGGATCGACCATGGCGGCGACCACGCGCCCCAGGCCGGCAGCAATCAGCGCGTCCGAACAAGGCGGCGTGCGGCCGTGGTGGCTGCACGGTTCGAGCGTAACATAAGCCGTGGCGCCACGCACGTCGTTGCCGCGCGCGGCGGCGTCGCGCAGCGCTTGGATTTCTGCGTGCGCCTGGCCGGCCGGTTGCGTGTGGCCGGCGCCGATGACGATGTCGTTCTTGACGATCACGCAGCCGATGCGCGGATTGGGCGCCGTGATGAACATGCCGCGCGCCGCCCAGGCCAGCGCCGCGGCCATGCCTTCGGTGTCGTTGAGAATGGGTTGGCTGTCGTGCGTCACGTGGTCTTTCATCGGTGCGCATCGTGCAATGCGCTTGTTTTCAGTCTTGTTTTCAGTCTTACTTCAGGGCGGCGCGGCGACGCCATCGCAGCCGGCGTCACGCGCCGGGTTGCACAGGCGCGGGCGGCCAAGCATGTTGATTTTAATACGGCGTACCCCGCCGCCGTGGAAGAGCGACAGCGTGCCCGGCCGTGCCGCGGCGCTGCTCGTATCGCTGCAACTGCGTCCCGCGCCATTGTAGGCGATGTATTGCGGGGCTGCAGGGCTGGCAAAGGAATAGGTCACCTGCACCCCCTGCGGCAGCGTGGCGCGCACGGCAAGGATGTCGTCACCTGCGCCCGCCTGGCGATTGTTGTCGCGATCGACGTACACGGTCCAGCCACGCGACCAGTCGATGCCGGCCGCGTCGTTCCATGTCAGGATCACGGGCTCGTTGCGGGCGATCGCCATCGACCGGGTGAGCTGGACCGCACTGTAGAGGTCGGCTGCGGCCACGCGCAGCTCCTGGCCCTGCACGATCCGGTGCAAGCCGGGCGCCGCCAGCGAGGACGTGATCGCCACCATGCCCAGCACCACGGCCAGTTCCGCCATCGACAGACCGGTGCAGTGGCGGCGCAGGATGGCGCGGGGCAGCGTGGTCACACGATGGACTGTCATGGCCAGCAGCGTGTGGATGGGCCGCTTGAAGCACTCGCGCCGCTGGCGCCCTGCGCACCGGTGCTGGCCAGCGTCAGCGTGCCGCATTCCGGATCGGAAAACGCAGCGTTGACATTGGCCGTGCCGGGCCGCGCACGCAGCACGATGCAGGCGGCAATTGACTGCTCCGGACAGGCCTCGCCGTCGAGCTCATAGGCGCTGGCGGCGGCGCTGTTGCCAAGCCAGGTGCGGAACTGGCCCGTGTCAGAGGTGCTGCTGGCCATCGAGAACGCGACATAGCTGTGATGCTGGGCGCGGTATTGTTCCTGGCGCTGCATCAGGTCGAGCAGCGCCAACTGGGCTTCGACCCGGCGCGCCTTGACGATCTGGCGCGCATACGACGGATAGGCCACCGATGTCAGGATGCCGACGATTGCCAGCACCATCAGCAATTCGATCAGCGTGAAACCGTTGCGGTGTCGTGTCATGAATTTGCTCCTGTTTGCGACTGTTTGCCCGGGTGCGTCATTCGGATGCGGCGGCAACCAGCGAGGACCAGTTGCCGATCTCGCGCCAGCCAACGCGCCGCCCATGCCCGCCGGCGGCTGGCAGGTGGTAATAGGCCTGCACGGCAGCCCCGGCGCCCGGCATGCTGCCGGCGCCGCGCGCGGCGATGCGGTAGAGCTGGCCGTCGGCGGACGCCGGCATCAGCTCGATCAGGTAGCGTGGCGTCTCGAGTGGCAAGCCGCCCTCCCCTGTCGGCAGCGTGGCGCCGGTGAACGTGCCGAACGCGATGGCCGGGCCATCGTCAAGCGCCAGCCGGGTCAATTGGCCATCGGCGTCGGCGTCGTGCGCGCACAAACCGTTGTAGGGTCGGGCGCCCAGGCACGCGCCGACGAAGGCGTCCGTATTGCCGCCACGGATGGCGTTGGCGCGCGCCGAGCCTGGCGCCGCGCCACCGTCGATATCGTGTTCGGCATCGAGCAAGGCGGCTTCGGCCATGTGCAGGGCCAGCGCGCGATCGCGTTCGTACGCCGCGGCGCGGGTGCTTTGCAGTGCGCCGCGCGCCGAGGCGATGCCCGTCATGAGCACGGCCAGCATCAGCACGAGCGCGGTGATGAGCGCGATGCCATCCTGGCGCCGTGGCACGGGAAAACGTTGATGGCGCATATGCTGCTCAACGCGCGGCCACCGGCGGCGCAGAAGGTGGCACGCTGGGTGGAGCGACAGGCACCGCGACGGGCACCACATTTGGCACCGCAATTGGCACCGCAATCGGCACCGCGATTGGCACCCCGATGACCGCCCCATACACCTTGTGCATGCGCGCATCGCCGCCACGATCGAGGTCGGCCGCCGCCAGCCGAACACCCGGATCGGCAGCCGCCAGCGCACCGTCGTACCCCGGACCGAACAGCCAATGGACGAGGCCCGCGCCCACACCAGGCGCCTGACGCGGGCCATGCAACAGCAAGCCCACACGCACGCTCGCAACGTGCTTCCAGTGACTGCGCGTGCGCAGATCGGCAGCACGCTCACCTGGAGTCGAGCCGGCCAGCACCAGCGCCGAGTCGAGCGCCCGGATCGCGCTGGCGTTCACGTACCGGTTGGGCGCGCCATCGCCATCGGTATCGAGCCCGTACAGCACCTGGAAGCTGTCGACGTGGCCTGCCACGGCATCGGACGACCAGCTGCCGGCGCCCCGGTATTTGCAGCGCAGTTCAGCGTCGCCCTGCGCATTACGCGCAACATAAAAAATGCTCCAGCCTTCCTGATCGCGGTGCACGGGAAACCCGGCGCAATCGAGCGTGCCGCCATCGCCGTCCGGCGGCGCGCCGGTGCCGGCAAAGCGCAGCGCCAGCACGTCGCTGCCGTTGACAGTCGCCGGAAGCGGCGCATCGATGCCGGCGCCGGCATGGGTCAGCGACGACGCATCCAGTCCGGCGATGGCAGCCGGTAGCGCGGGATCGATCACCGGATGCGCGGCCCAGTCGACGTGGCCCGCCAGGTGCACGGCGCGCGCCAGCGCATCCAGCGCGTAACGACCGGCATCATCCATCTCGGCCGCTTCGAGCAGCGCCGCATGCGCACGCGTCGCGCCGATCAGCAGCGAGCCAGCCGCCAGCAGCACGGCCAGGCCAAGCGCCATCGCGACCATGAATTCGGCGATGGTAAAGCCAGCCTGGCGCACAAGCCGGTGCCGATAAATACTCATCGCGCCACCATCAGCACGAACGCCGGCAAGTCATCGTTGCCGTGCCAGCCGATCTTGATCGCCACCGCCGCATGCGCGCCACCACTGCACGCCCACCGATAGCGGCGGCTGGCGGCATCCCACGGGGCCGCATCGCGGCATACGGCAATGCGCCCGCCGGGAAAGCGCCGGTGCACGAGCAGGCGCGTCTCATCGAGGTCGAAGGCCGCCAGCGCCAGCGGATCACAGGCGGCAGTGCCGAAGCATGGGGCGGCGGCGACAGGCGGGCCGTCGGCGACGGCGTCGTAGTCGAGCGACAGATAGGGATTGCCCGCATCGGGCAGGCTGGCCAGCGGCAGATTGGCGCCGATGCGCGCCGCCAGCGAACTTGCCAGCTGGCCCGCTTCGGCCATCAGGGCTGCCTGCTGGCGCGTGCGCTCGGCCGCCAGCTGCGCCGCGCTGGCGCCGACGATGCCGATGGCGAGCACGAACAACGCCACCAGCACTTCGATGAGCGTAAAACCGTGGTGTGAATGGTTGCGCATGCAAGCCTCCCGATAACGAGCTACGACGTTATCAGGCCGGCTTTGCACGCCCGTGCGTCGGCGCAAGCGCAGGCCGCGCCGATCGGGGAACCTTGGGAAGGAATTAGTTGTCGAGCTTGCGCTGGTGCCCGACTTCGGCCAGCGCCGCCTGGAACGAATCCAGGTCTTCGAAATTCTTGTAGACCGATGCGAAGCGGATGTACGCGATCTTGTCGAGGCCCTTGAGCTCTTGCATCACGAGCTCGCCCACATGGCCGGTGTCGACTTCGCGCAGGCCACTGGTGAGCAGCTTTTCTTCGATGGAGGCAACGGCCTTGTCAATGGCTTCGGCCGCCACGGGCCGCTTGCGCAGCGCCAGCATCAGGCTGCCGCGCAGCTTCGACGACGCAAACTCGGTGCGGCTGCCGTTTTTCTTGACGATGATCGGCATCGACAGTTCGATGCGCTCATAGGTGGTGAAGCGCTTGTCACACTTGCCGCAGCGGCGACGGCGCCGGATGGCGTCCCCCTCCTCCGATACGCGGGTATCGAGGACTTGTGTATCTTCATGCTGGCAAAAGGGACATTTCATGGCGCCGGGGCTGCAATACTACGTGGAGACTACCGGGCCAGCGAACCGGCCCGGATAGACAGAGTCAGCCAGATCAGGCGGCGTAAACCGGATACTTGCTGGTGAGTTTCTTGACTTCGCCCTTGACGCGCTCGATGGTCGCAGCGTCGTGCGGGTTGTCCAGCACGTCGGCGATCAGGTTGCCCACGGTGACGGCGTCTTCTTCGACAAAGCCACGCGTCGTGAAGGCCGGGCTGCCCAGGCGAATGCCCGACGTGACGAACGGCTTTTGCGGGTCGTTCGGGATGCCGTTCTTGTTGCAGGTCATGTGCGCCTGGCCCAGGATTGCTTCGGCTTCCTTGCCGGTCAGGTTCTTGGCGCGCAGGTCGACCAGCATCACGTGCGATTCGGTGCGACCCGACACGATACGCAGGCCACGCGCGGTCAGCGTGTCGGCCAGTGCCTTGGCGTTCTTGACGACCTGTTGCTGGTACGTCTTGAACTCAGGCGTCAGCGCCTCTTTGAACGCGACGGCCTTGCCGGCGATCACGTGCATGAGCGGGCCGCCCTGGATACCAGGGAAGATGGCCGAGTTGATGATCTTCTCGTGCTCGGCCTTCATCAGGATGATGCCGCCGCGCGGGCCGCGCAGCGACTTGTGCGTGGTCGAGGTGACGAAGTCGGCGAACGGCACCGGGTTCGGGTACTCGCCTGCAGCGATCAGGCCGGCGTAGTGGGCCATGTCGACCATGAAGTAGGCGCCGACGGCCTTGGCGACCTTGGCGATGCGCTCGAAGTCGATCTTCAGCGAGAACGCCGATGCGCCGGCGATGATCATCTTCGGCTTGTGCTCGTGCGCCTGGCGCTCGAGGGCTTCGTAGTCGATGTCTTCATCAGCGGTCAGGCCGTACGAGACGACATTGAACCACTTGCCCGACATGTTCAGCGGCATGCCGTGGGTCAGGTGGCCGCCTTCGGCCAGCGACATGCCCATGATCGTGTCGCCTGGTTTCAACACGGCGAAGAACACGCCCTGGTTCGCCTGCGAACCCGAGTTTGGCTGCACGTTGGCGGCTTCCGCGCCAAACAGTTGCTTCAGGCGGTCGATGGCCAGTTGCTCGACGATGTCGACGTATTCGCAGCCGCCGTAGTAGCGCTTGCCCGGATAGCCTTCGGCGTACTTGTTGGTCAGTTGCGAGCCCTGCGCTTCCATGACGGCTGGCGACGTGTAGTTTTCGGACGCGATCAGCTCGATATGGTCTTGCTGACGGACGTTTTCCTTCTGAATGGCATTCCACAGATCCGGATCGACATTGGCCAGCGTATGGTCTTTAGCAAACATGTAAAACTCCAATCGATAGTATTCCAGGCAACGAGCGGCGCTGTGTGCGGGTGCGGGAGCCAAAGGGCGCGGGCAGCCGCGATCGAACGCGTACCGGTTGATGGCTGCCCAGGCGAACGGCGTATGGCGTCTCACGTTCCCCGGTGGGTACCCACCTTTGCCGCGCCGCGCACCAATCGGTGGCGCTTGTGCGGTGTTTCGCCAGTTACGTGAGACGTAAAGTCCGCAAATTGTACTGAACTCCCCATTGAAGGGCAAGGAAAGCGCCGTTCTGGTGACCAGCCCGGGCGTAATCGCCTGCCCGCCACGTCGGCCTGATCATTTCGGCTACAATTTTGCCAGCCTGCATTTGCCTTCTTACATTCCCCTCACTGCCCTTTTCAAGGATTCATCATGATCGTCCTCATTACCGGCGCATCGGCCGGCTTCGGCGCCGAAATGGCGCGCACCTTCGTTTCGAACGGCCACCGCGTGATCCTGGCAGCCCGCCGCACCGACCGCATCGCCGATCTGGCGACCGAGCTGGGCGACGCCGCCCTGCCGGTGACGCTCGACGTCACCAGCCGCGCATCGATCGAGACGGCGCTGGCCGGCTTGCCAGCCGACTGGAAGGGGATCGATGTGCTGATCAACAATGCCGGCCTGGCCCTTAATACAGTGCCGGCGCACGAAGTGCCGCTGGAAGACTGGGAAACCATGATCGCCACCAATTGCAAAGGCCTGGTAACGATGACCCGTCTCGTGCTGCCCGACATGGTCGCGCGCGGCAGCGGACTGGTGATCAATATCGGCTCGACCGCTGGCCACTACCCTTACCCGGGCGGCAATGTGTACGGCGCCACCAAGGCCTTCGTTGAACAGTTCACGCTCAATCTGCGCGCCGATCTCGTCGGCACTGGCGTACGCGCCACCAATCTGGCACCGGGGCTGTCCGGCGGCACGGAATTTTCGAACGTGCGCTTCAAGGGTGACGATTCAGCAGCAGCCAAGGTCTACGAAGGCACGACGCCATTAAGCGCAAAAGATATTGCCGACACCGCGTACTGGATCGCAACGCTGCCACCGCACGTGAACGTCAACAGCATCGAACTGATGCCAACCTGCCAGGGCTTCTCGCCATTCACGATCAAGCGCGCCTGACCGCGCAGGCACGTGCGCGGGTACGCTGAATGGCCACCGAGAGCATGCCCGCCATTTGTGAGAAAATGTTACAGTGATTGGTCTTTTTGCCAAGTTTCAAGTCTACTACCGCGCAAAAGCACTGTTTTGTGCGAGGGGTACGTAAGTAATTTCCACGATCGGTCACCTGAAACGGTGATATCGAGAAGGAAACTCGCGTAGAATGTTTCTCATGTTCATGTATCGGCAGTAACAATGTCTTCAGTATTTAACTGGCCAGTCAGGGTGTATTACGAAGATACCGACGCTGGCGGCATTGTGTTCTATGCCAACTACCTGAAATTCTTTGAACGCGCCCGCACCGAATGGCTTCGGTCACTCGGCGTACAGCAACAAGCCCTGCTCGATGCGGACAACACTGCATTCGTCGTCAAGAATGTAACCCTCGACTACCACGCGGCAGCGCGCCTCGACGACCAGTTGACGATACAAACCAGTATTGCCAGGCTGGGCCGTGCATCGGTCCAGTTCCTGCAGCAGGCCTGGTGCGGTGAAACCCTGCTCAATACGGCGAGCGTGACCGTGTGTTGTGTCGATATTGCCACAATGCGCCCGCGCCCCTTGCCCGACCACGTGGCTGCTAAAATGCGTGCCGCCTGAATACATACCTAAATAAATAGCCCATGACCGTCACCCCAGACCTTTCATTCGTCGCCCTGATCGGCAATGCCCACGTGCTGGTGCAATTGATTATGGCCTTGCTGTTACTGCTGTCGATCGTGAGCTGGACCTACATCTTCCGTAAGGTGTTTGCGATCCGCGCCGCCCGTGCGCAGACCGAGCAGTTCGAGCGCAGCTTCTGGGCTGGCGGCAACCTGCACACGCTGCACCAGAGCGCCAGCAGCCAGCGCGACCAGAGCGGCGCCCTGGCCCGCATCTTCGAGTCCGGCATGGGTGAATTCATCAAGGGCAAGCAAGCCTCGCGCGAGACGCTCGACATGAACTCGGTGCTCGACGGCGCCCGCCGCGCCATGCGCGCATCGTTCCAGCGTGAACTCGATGCACTGGAGTCGCACCTGAACTTCCTGGCGTCGGTCGGCTCGGTCTCGCCGTACATTGGCCTCCTTGGTACCGTCTGGGGCATCATGAACGCGTTTCGCGGCCTGGCCAGCGTCGAGCAAGCCACGCTGGCAATCGTCGCGCCCGGCATTGCCGAAGCACTGATCGCGACCGCGATCGGCCTGTTTGCCGCCATCCCGGCCGTGGTGGCATACAACCGCTTCACGCACGATATCGACCGCCTGGCCAACCGCTTCGAGAGCTTCGTCGAAGAATTCTCGAACATTCTTCAGCGCCAGTCGCGCTGATCGGGGGAGACTGTCCATGGCCTTTTCCAGCAGCATGCGCGGCGGACGTCGCCGCAAGCTCAAATCCGAGATCAACGTCGTGCCTTACATCGACGTGATGCTGGTGCTGCTCATTATTTTCATGGCAGTGCCGGCCAACCAGGCGCCGAGCGTGGTGAACCTGCCGCGCGCCGAGAAATCGGCGCTGCCGCCGGACACCTATATCCAGGTGTCGATCGAGCCCGAGAATCGCCTGTCGATCGGCGTGCAAGGCAAGGCGCGCGTGGCCCAGGAAGACGTGGCCGACCGCTCCGCCCTGCTGCAGCGCCTGCGCGCGCTGCATGAAGAACACCCCGATTATCCGGTCCTGATCGCGGGCGACCGCGAAAGCAAGTACGACGACGTCATCCAACTGATCTCGGAAGCCAAGAAGATGGGTATCAACCGGGTTGGCCTGGCCACCCAGTGATGTCGATGCATTGATGCCTAGAATATGCCCGAAATAAAGCCAGACAACGCCGGCGTGCCGTACCACGTGCCGCCCGAACCGAGCCGCCTGCCATCGTTCCTGCTGGCAGTGGCCGTGCACGCCGCGTTGCTGGCGTTTCTGTGGATCGGCGTGAGCTGGACGGCCAAGACGCCGATCACCGTCGAGGCCGAAGTGTGGGACATGTCGGTGCAGACCGCGGCCGCCCCCGAGTTGCCGCCCGAGCCTGCCCCGGAGCCTGAGCCAACGCCTGAGCCGAAACCCGCGCCTGAGCCGACGCTGGAACCCGTGCGCACCCCGCCACCGCCGCCACCACCACCGGTGGTGGAAGAGCCGGCGCCGAAGCCGGCGCCCGACATCGCGTTGCAGCGCGAAAAGGAACGCAAGGCGGAGGAAGCGAAGAAGAAAGCGCTGGCCGAGAAGCGTGACGCGGAAAAACGCGAGCGCGAGCGCGAAGAAAAACTCGCCGAGCAAAAGAAGAAGGACGACGCCGAGCGCAAGCAGAAAGAGAAAGAAAAAGAGCTGCTCGCAAAGAAAGAGGCGGACGAGAAAAAGAAACAAGCCGAGAAGGAAGCGGATAAAAAAGCAGCGGCGCTGGCAGCGGCTGAAAAGAAAAAAGAAGCGGACGAGAAAAAGAAAGCCGATCAGGTCGCAGCGGCTGCCGAGAAGAAGAAAGCGGATGCCGCGAAAGCCAAGGCAGCCGCTGCCGAAGACGCCAAGCTCGCGAAGCTGCGTGCCGATGAGCTCAAGCGCATGGCCGGCGCCATGGGCAGCGGCGGCAGCGCTGCCAAGTCGACGGGACCGAAGTCGGACGGTGGTTATATCGCCGCGATCACGGCGGCCATCAAGAGCAGCACGGCGTATCCGGGTAACACCGATGTATCGGGAAATCCACGCGCCACGTTCCGCGTCGAGCAATTGCCAACCGGTGAAATCATGTCGGTCAGGTTGGTGAAAAGCAGCGGTGTGCCGGAATTTGACAGGGCAGTGGAAAATGGTATCAAGAAGGCATCGCCACTGCCCAAAAAGAAGGACGGGACTGTGGAACGTACGCTTGACGTGAATTTCTCGATGCGCGATTACGATTGATTCGGTTCGAACCAGATTTACAAGAGAAACTATGAAAAAAATCCATTTCCTGCTGTTTAGCGCTTCCCTTGCCATGGGATCGGCAGCCAATGCGCAGCTGCAAATCGAAATCGCCGGTGTCGGCAGCAACCAGATCCCGGTCGCCATTGCGGCCTTCGCCGACGAATCCGTCGCACCCGATAAAGTCTCGGCCGTCATCCGCGCCGACCTCGAGCGTAGTGGCGTATTCAAGGTCATCGACGCCGGCCAGGTCATCAGCGACCGTGACGCCGGCAGTATCAATCTGGCTGCATTCAAGGCGAGTGGCGCGGACGCGCTCGTGGTCGGCAGCGTATCGAAACAGCCGGACGGCCGGTTCGCCATCCGCTACAAGCTGATGGACACGGTCAAAGGCGGCGAAATCTCGCAGATGGGCGGCGAAGTCCAGCCCCGCTACACCCGCCTGCAGGCGCACCGCATTGCCGACGATGTCTATGAAAAGCTGACCGGCGTGCGCGGCATCTTCTCGACCCGCATCGCGTACGTGAAGGCTGACAGCGGCGCCAAGCGCTATGTCCTGGCCGTGTCGGATGCCGACGGCGAGAACGAAGTCATCGCCACCCAGGGCAAGGAGCCGATCATTTCGCCATCCTGGTCGCCGGACGGCTCGAAAGTCGCCTACGTCTCGATGGAAGACCGCAAGCCGGTCGTGTATCTGCAAGACCTGATGACGGGTCGCCGCAACGTGATCTCGAACCAGAAGGGCAACAACTCGGCGCCATCGTGGTCGCCGGACGGCTCGACGCTGGCCGTGGCCCTGTCGAAGGATGGCAACACCGAGATCTACTCGGTCAATTCGGGCGGGACCGGCCACAAGCGGCTGACCAACAACCCGGCCATTGATACCGAGCCGCAGTTCTCGGCCGATGGCCGGACCATTTATTTCACGAGCGACCGCAGCGGTGGCCCGCAAATCTACAAGATGAGCGCAGCCGGCGGCAACGCCACCCGCGTGACGTTCAATGGCAGCTACAACATCAGCCCACGCGTGTCGTCTGACGGCAAGACGCTGGCCTGGATTTCGCAGCGCGGCGGCGCTTACTCCTTATATGCGATGGACCTGGCCAGCGGCCAGGAACTGCGCCTGGCCGATGGGGCCACCGAACCGAGTTTTTCGCCTAACGGCAAGTACATCATGTATGCAACCAAGGGTGGCGGTCGCACCTCGCTGGCCGTGGTGTCTGTGGATGGACGAGTCAAGCAACGCTTGACGACCAAAGCGGGAAACATTCGGGAGCCCAGCTGGGGTCCCTTCATGAAGTAAGAAGTAAAACCTCAACATAACAGGAGAAAATCCATGCGCAACTTCAAGAGTGTAGCTTTCATCGTTTCCACCGCAGCCCTGCTGGCCGCCTGCTCGTCGCCAACCAAGCTGAACGAAACCCCGGTCGTCGAGAAATCGCCAACGCCGGCAGCGCCAGCTGCTGCCGATCCACGCGACATCAACCCGGTCCAGACCGGCAGCGTCGATCCGCTGAACGACCCACAAGGCGTTCTGGCCAAGCGCAGCATCTACTTCGACTACGACAGCTTCGTCGTGCGCGCTGATGGCCAGCCAGTGGTCCAGAACCACTCGGGTTTCCTGACCAAGAACACCTCGCGTAAAGTCCTGATCCAGGGCAATACCGATGAACGCGGCGGCACCGAGTACAACCTGGCCCTGGGCCAGAAGCGTGCTGAAGCCGTCCGTCGTTCGATGGCATCGCTGGGCGTGTCGGAAAGCCAGATCGAAGCCGTGTCGCTGGGCGAAGAAAAGCCAAAAGCCACCGGCAGCAACGAAGAATCGTGGGCTGAAAACCGCCGCGCAGACATCGTCTATCAATAATCGATTCGGCTGAACAAGCCGGACAGGTTCGATTGACAGGGGGCGGGACGCAGTGCAGACTGCTACCCGCCCCTTGTTTTATCTCAGCAACCGCCGAAGTCACCGGCTTAGTAGAAAGAACACAACGCTTATGCTCAAACTGCCCAAGTCCCGCCTCGCATGCCTCGTGCTGGCCCTGTCGATGCCGCTGCACGCCGTCGCCGGCCCGTTCGACGACGAAGAAGCGCGCAAGGCCATCCTGGACCTGCGCACCAAGGTCGACAACATCACGCGCGACCTGACCGCACGCATCGACAGCAAATCGGACAAGACGGTGCAGATCGAGATGCTCAACCAGCACGAGCAGACGATGCAGGAAATCGCCCGCCTGCGCGGCCAGATCGAAGTACTGGCCAACGAAGTCGCCAAGGCCCAGAACAGCCAGAAGCAGCTGTACGCCGACCTCGACGCACGCCTGAAGAAGGTCGAGCCGCGCGCCGAAGTCATCGACGGGCAGACCGCCGAAGTGCTGCCAACCGAAAAGACCGCGTACGAAGCCGCCACCGCCCAGTTCCAGGCAGGCGACTACAAGGGCGCCTCGGTCGCGCTGCAGGAATTCGTCCGCCAGTACCCGCAGTCGCCGTATGCATCGAATGCGCAGTACTGGCTCGGCAACACCTTCTATGCACTGGGCGACTACAAGAAGGCCATCGCAGCGCAGCAGGTCGTCACGACCACCTACGCCACCAGCCCGAAGGTGCCGGACGCGATGCTCAATATCGCCAGCAGCTATACCCTGCTCAAGGACAACAAGAACGCGAAGAAGTCGCTCCAGACGCTGGTGGCGAAGTACCCGGATTCGAGCGCCGCACAGACCGCACGCGATCGCCTGGCGTCGCTGAAGTAAGCACACGGATCAGCGATACGCCGGGCGCGGCATTTGACAGCGCCCGTGTCGCCCCCTATAATCTTGCTTCTTCGGGTCGTTAGCTCAGCTGGTAGAGCAGCGGACTTTTAATCCGTTGGTCGCAGGTTCGAATCCCGCACGGCCTACCAAAGATTCAGCAAAAAAGCCAACCTTCGGGTTGGCTTTTTTGTATTCCGCTCACATTAGGATGATCGCACCATGACTTATGAAGATTTTCTCGACGAGGTGACCACGCTCCTCACGGAGATGTATGACCTCACCGACGAAGCGGCGATCAAGCTGGTGGTCGACGCGCAAGCCAACGATTACTTCGTCGCGCACGACGACAAGGAAGAACTGCGCACCGCCGAGCAAGCCAAGCTGGACGCCACCGCGCTCCACGAAGGCAAGCAGAACCGCAACCAGACGCAGCGCAAGCAGCAGCAGCGTCAGGTGCAGAAGAAAAAAGCGACTTGAGTTAATTCTGACAACTTTCTCATAAGTTATTTTTGTAACTTCGCGCTCGTTGCGATGATTAAATTTGCTGGTTTGAGTGACCCATTTATCGGGGACAGCGAGTTAGAAGCGGGTAATCTAAGTTTAAAGATAACTTAATTGCATAGATAGAACGCGAACCATTTGGGTGGTTGCCGGAAAGCTTGTGAGCTTTTGAATGGCTCGACTTTAAACATAAGCTCTTTGACCCGTAGTTGATTAGCATATGCGTTTCAATTAGGACTAATCCAATCAACCACCCAGATACTTACTAAAGAATTACTTTCGATTTAAAGCCCGAGATAAGATTTTCTTGTTTCGGATTAGGTCAAATCGAAACCTAACTCTTCCATGGAGTAATAATTTGAGGGAAATTAATGGCCCGCCACTCTTCTGACCACTCTTTCAAATAGGCAATATCGGTTGAGTTTGGCTTGTCTGAACAAGTGTCAATTAAAACCATGGACGGCAAGGATATTGAATCCCCAATGATAAGGGCCTCACCTGATTGCAAGACTGGCAGACTTGCGATCAAATCGCCAGATGTATCTGGCAAAAGCTTTTTTACGTAAGCCTGATCATCAGGATTAGTAAGCCGCATAGCAATGTAATTTGAACACTGCGAAAATATCGTTTCCGACACTTCAGACGGTCTCTGACTAACAATTCCAAGAGTAACGCCATATTTTCTGCCCTCTTTTGCGATCCTTTCGATCGCGACCTTTGAAGCTCGATATTTGACCATGTCGCTTCGCGGAACATACTTATGGGCCTCTTCATAAACAAGCAGTATCGGCGCCTCAGATTTGGGGTTTTTGACCAATGAACGTTTGTAATAATATCCAAATTCAAAAATAAGTCTTGATATAAGAGATACTGTAATACTTAAAACCTCGAATGGAATACCACTAAGATCTATCACAGTAACATTAGATTTTTTTGAATCCCCATATCCTAAAAATTGCTGCAATACTGATTCGATTGTTATACCCGTAGAATCCTTAAACAAGAATCCCAGCCTGGGATTGTTAATCGTATTTTCCAAGCGCATCAAAAATCTATCAAATTCCCCTGTATATGGACCATTTACAAAATCAGTGCTGACTTTATCGAATTCATATTCATCATTAAAGTAACAGGGAATTCGATCCGCTATTTGCTTACCATTCTTATCCTCAGGTACTTTAGCCTTCTTCTTATTGACCAACTCAGAATTCATATTCTGAATGTAACGTTTAACTTGCTTAATATCAAATTGAAGTGGCGAATCGAAAAAGACCTTTTCGCTTTTAGTAAATATTTTTTTATTCTCAATTACAGTATGCCTAAATTGAGAGACTTGATTGTATGAATTGCTTTCGCTACTTTCTATAAACAACTCCATCAACTCCTCTCCGTCGAAGAGCCAATATGGGATACTCAATGTTGACGAATCTAAATAATTACATTCGGGGAACGCTTGCGAATATTCTCCATGAATATCAAATAACACAATATGGGAATTATTTAATCCTGAATATTTACTTGATTTTGCGGAGATTGCACTCTGCAGTACTTTAGCCACTGTGTGTGACTTTCCTGATCCAGTAGCGCCCACAATAGCAAAATGCTTGTTAAAAAATTTATCGCCATTGATAGGGACTTTCACATCCGAGTGTGTCACGAGGCTAGAAAATGTGAACTTTTCAGTTTCTAGCAGCCCAGTTGAATAAATAGCAGACAACTCTTCTTTAGTAAGAATTCCAATCCCATTGTTGGGTGGCAGAGGGACGCCGTGGCCGCCCCTCTTGAATATGAGTGAACCCTTCGATCCATATAACATACCAACCAATTTCACGTCGAGAAGGAAAGACGGACTTGAAGAATCCGTTGCACTGATCGCTTGTAAATCTTTAATCCGATAATTATCGACAACTCCAACAACATAAGTATCTTGCATGCCGCGGCACGGAACTTTAACATAGCTACCTATGTTAAATTGCCCCTCAAAAAGAGATGGGTCAATGATCTCGATAACAAGAGCAGTAGAAGATACACTTGAAATCCTAAAATTTTCACTTATCATAGTTTAGATCCTTACTAAGCTCGGCACTTCATTATGGTGGATGTCAGTTACAAGGAACGCTGAAAATGGAATAAGCGTAGGAATTTCATCTTCTCCAAAATATAAAACTCGACTCGGTTGCAGTTTAGATGCCGTCAATTTTTCAAAACTCGTACGCGAGATGACTTTTGCGTGAAATGATATGTCCTCTAAAACGTCAGACGGCTTCCTATTGCTCATCAGCTTTCGCAACACAATTGCTTTTCGATGAAAAATATTTTCGTTGAAACCAAGATCCTCAAATCCATCATTCACTACAATATCTAGAGCCACTAAAACTCTCTTCACATTTGTGCAGACCCCATCTTGTAAAATAAAGGTTGGCGGACACAAATCATGCACTGCTGATTTGTAATATTTCCGCACTATTGATTCAATTGCTTTAGCAATTTGTTCTGATGACCCTGAACAACGGTCGCCAAATATAAAATAATTAGATTGATTCTTGTATAAGTTCGGCGTGTTGGAGATTAAGAACTTAAGAAAATTTTCACGCCCTTTGTATTCCTCGAACGAACCATAAAATAGACTTTTCTTACCATCGCCTATCATTTCCAAAACAGTTTTTCGATCGCAGAGTCTTTTTGTAACAGTGCCGTTTTCGATTACCAACTTTCTTAGATAATTAGCGATAATTGCATAGTAGTAAACTGCATCAACAGAGTTAACACAAAAATTCTGCTTGGATATAATCGAGATTACCTCAGAAAAATGAGGTGAATAACTATCTGCAAACTCCAAAGTAAATCGCCCCGCAAATGATTGTATGTCAAGGTCATTAAGGCTCTCGATAGTTTTAATTTTTTCGAGATGAGCAGCTGAGGAATTTGATTTGGAAGAAATTTTTAGAATCGACTTGATTCCGGCCAAGTCAAATTTGATGCGCGATTTTTCTTTATCAGTGAAATGACAATAAAGAATATAATTCCTATTACCGTTATCATTGATAGATAAATTTAATAGCTGTAAAATAGGGTCTCTAATTTTATATTCAGAAAATTCCTGTGTTTCTTTATACTTGACTTGAGTAACGAAATCGTCAGTATTCAAATCTTGAATATTTTCAATCCAAATCTCTTCGTCGTCGGCTCGTTCAGGATCGAAAATTTCCTTTATAGTTTTGTCAACTTGAAATTCAAAACCTTTGATTGCGTAATATCCCCCGTCCTCCATTTCGCGCCTTTAAGAAAGTTTGAAGCGCTATGCTAACTGAAAAATAATAAATATCATCAAGCATGGACTGAAAATAATCTTAATAAGATAAAGATGATTCATAGTTATTTGCTATCAAAATTATATTCAAAATGCATATTTTTATCGTTTTAATAATTTTTGGTGCGGTAGTACTAAACGAATCCTTAAA
Organism: Massilia aurea; assembly: GCF_024753205.1. GTDB lineage: Bacteria > Pseudomonadota > Gammaproteobacteria > Burkholderiales > Burkholderiaceae_D > Telluria > Telluria aurea. The sequence continues at coordinate 46,033 of NZ_JANUGZ010000003.1, forward strand.
CTTTTTAGGAAGACTTCCTAATAATTCAAGTCAGATGTCGAACATCGATTTAGACGGACATCTGACTGCGCAAAAATCTAGAATCGCAGCTTAGCCGGTTGAATCTATGCAAGGAGGATATGTTTCTTGAGGCGTTAGAACATCCCTTAGACATTTTTCACCTATGTCTGCGTGCGTAAAGAGTGCTTATTGTCCATGCGCTCGAGCAACGTCAATGCACAAGGGAGTCAACTTATAGGAACGCGTAGACGCCGTAAGCGCCCTACGCTACTAGCGGCTAACTGAACGACCTTGCAGGGTGCAGGTACATTCTCTTTGGAACCAGAAGCCTTATTGTAAATAGGCCTTTTTATCAACTAGCCGCTTTTCTTCGATCCCCGTTCTACGAAGAACCCGTTTTCAGATTGGTTAAGGGCGGTACTGAGAACATAGCCTCGCCAGGCGCAAAGACGAGACTAATCACGCCGCTACGGCCGGATTCGCCTGCTTGCGGTACAAGAACTCCAGCACCTGCCGGCGATGCTCGGTGTAACGCGCATCCTGCGCCAGCGCCACCCGGTCGCGCGGCCGCTCGAGCTCCACGGCGACGATCTCGCCGATTGTGGCCGCCGGCCCATTCGTCAGCATGACGATCCGGTCTGACAACAGCACCGCCTCATCCACGTCGTGCGTCACCATCACCACCGTGGATTTCGTGGCCGCCACGATCTTGAGCAGCTCGTCCTGCAAGTGCGCGCGCGTGAGCGCGTCGAGTGCGCCGAACGGCTCATCCATCAACAGCACCTTCGGCTGCATTGCCAGCGCCCGCGCGATGCCGACGCGCTGCTTCATGCCGCCCGAGATTTCATGCGGCCGCTTGGTTTCGGCACTTGTCAGGCCCACCAGCGCCAGCGCATCCATCGTCCGCTCGCGCAACTGCGCGCGGGATTCAGCCCCGCTGAACACCCGCTCGACGCCCAGATGGATGTTCTCGTAGCACGTCAGCCACGGCAACAGCGAATGATTCTGGAACACGACCGCGCGCTCCGGTGACGGGCCACCGATCTCGCGGCCAGCGCAGATCAGCAGGCCTGCCGTCGGTTTGAGCAGCCCGGCAACCAGGTTCAGCAACGTCGACTTGCCGCACCCCGAGTGGCCGATCAGCGTGATGAATTCGCCCTTGCTGACCGTCAGGTCGATCCCCTTCAACGCCGGGAACACGCCCTTCTTCGTGTGAAACGCCATCTCGACGCCGGTGATGTCGATGAATTTCTTTTGCAGTTCGTCCATGATCGAAACCCCTTTCAGTTAGCCACTTGTTCGTGGGTCAGTGCGCGTGCCAGCGACACTAGCGCCAGTTCGAGCAACAGGCCGACCACACCGATGATGGCAATCGCGATGATGATGTGCGCCACGTTCAGGTTGTTCCATTCGTCCCATACCCAGAAGCCGATGCCCACGCCGCCGGTCAGCATTTCGGCTGCGACGATGACGAGCCACGCGGTGCCGATCGCCAGGCGCACGCCGGTCAGGATGTAGGGCAGCGCCGATGGCAGCAGGATCTTGGTGAGGATTTTCCATTCCGACAGGTTCAGCACGCGCGCCACGTTCATGTAGTCCTGCGGCACGCGCTGCACGCCCACGGCCGTGTTGATGATCATCGGCCAGATCGAGCAGATGAAGATCGACCAGATCGCGGCCGGGTCGGCCGACTTGAATACCAACAGGCCAATCGGCAGCCAGGCCAGTGGCGAGACCGGCTTGAGCAGGCTGATGATCGGGCCGAACATGCGGCTGACAAATTGCACGCGCCCGATCACGAAGCCCAGCGGAATCCCGATCAGTGCCGCCAGGCCGAAGCCGATCGCTACGCGCTGCAGCGACGCCAACACGTTCCAGCCGATGCCTTGGTCGTTGGGGCTGTTGCGGTAGAACGGATCGGCGAACAGTTCGAGCGCTGCCTGCCACGTGACCAGCGGCGACGGAAACGCCTCGTTCTGCGCGGCGATCACTTGCCAGACCAGCAGCACGAGCGCGATGCCGGTCAGCGGCGGCGCCACGCGCCGGACCGCCGTGGCAAACGGCTGCGCGCGGCGCGCAGAAACGGTGCTGGCTGCCGGCTTGCGCGGTGTGGCGGTGCGCGCCGGGCCGCTGGCGGCCACCGGCACTGGCGCCGGCTCGTTGGGAACGGATTTCAACAGGGCATTCATGACGGCTCCTCGCAGTACGGGTGGATGGTCAAGCCTTGACCTTGAACGACGCGGCATACGCCTGTGGGTTCTTGCCATCCCACACGGTGCCGTCCATCAGCTTCGATGTGCGCAGCAAGCCCGCCGGGACCGGCGTCTTCGTCATCGTTGCCGCGTCCTTGTACAGCTGGATCTGGTTGACCGCCGTGGCCACCGCCAGGTAATCCGGATCGGTCTTGAGCAAGCCCCAGCGGCGATGCTGCGTCATGAACCACATGCCATCGGACAGGTACGGGAAATTGACCAGGCCATCGTTGTAGAACTTCATGTGGTTCGCGTCGTCCCAGGTCTTGCCCATGCCGTTCTGGTAGCGGCCCATGATGCGCTGGTCGATCGCGTCCTTACTCGTGTTGACATACGACTTGGCGGCGATCACTTCGGCCATCTTGTTCTTGTTGGCCAGTGACGCATCGATCCATTTGCCTGCCTCCAGAATGGCCGCCATCATCGCGCGGCACGTGTTCGGATTGGCCTTGGCAAATTCCAGCGTCGAACCCAGCACTTTCTCGGGGTGGTCGCGCCAGATGTCCTGGGTCGTCGTGGCCGTGATGCCGATGCCATCCATAATGGCGCGGTGGCCCCACGGCTCGCCGACGCAGAAGCCGTCCATATTCCCGATGCGCATATTGGCCACCATCTGCGGCGGCGGCACCGTGATGACCTTGGCGTCCTTCATCGGATTGATGCCGTTGGCAGCGAGCCAGTAATACAGCCACATCGCGTGGGTGCCAGTCGGGAAGGTTTGCGCGAACGTGTAGTCGCGCTTTTCAGTGCGCATCAGTTTGGCGAGGGAGGCGCCGTCGACCGCGCCCTTGGTGGCCAGTTGCTTCGACAGCGTGATGGCCTGGCCGTTGTTGTTCAGGCCCATCAGTACGGCCATGTCCTTCTTCTGGCCGCCAATGCCCATCTGTACGCCGTACAGCAGGCCGTACAGCACGTGGGCGGCGTCCAGGTCGCCATTGGCAAGCTTGTCGCGCACGCCGGCCCATGATGCCTCTTTGCTCAGCACAAACTTGACGCCGTATTTCTTGTCAAAGCCCAGCACCGACGCCATCACGACCGATGCGCAATCGGTCAGTGGAATGAAACCGATTTTGATCTCGGTCTTTTCGGGTTTGTCCGACCCCGCCGCCCATGCCCCGCCCCCGGCCAGCCCCAGCAGGCCGCCGGCCGCTGCCAGCGATGCGCCATGAATGATGTTCCGGCGGGTCCCGTCGACGTTCGTGCCGGTGGACGGGTTGCCCTGCGCTTGACGCTGTTGATTTTCCATTGCAAATCCCAAAAAGTGATCAGGCAAAAAAAAACGGCTACCCCACATGAACGTGTTCATGCGTTGGTAGACGTCGTTGTCCGGGGAGGCTGGGCCAGCGTTGGCATTCACCTCGTGCGCTCCGTTGCGCATTAACCATTACGCAAGCTTCGTGCCAGTGACTGCCGCAGAGTGAGCGCGAGAATGGCCACCGCTGCGGTGCACCGCAGCATGGCGCGCGCGGCGCACTACGATCGCGCAGCGCCTCTTTTTGGACGGCGTTGCAGGCCGGTGTGCTGGCTGTCCGTACGCGCGCACGGTTGACAACGCGGCCTTCCACAAGTGAATGCGTGCATGCTAGGATTGTTTATTGCCTCAAACACAAGCACGAGTACATTACTACCATTACTGACCTTGCACCGCCGGGGCCTGCAACTGGAGCCATTTATGCACACCGAACAAGTCCAGCGTCACCGCACGCCGATCCATACGGCGACCGCCGTCGACCGCAGCAATCCAAAAAAGCCACGCCGTCATATCGCGAAAGACATCGTCGCAAGCAGTCGCCGCCTGCGCCAGCGCATTGGCGTGGTCGCCGTCGTCTGCATCAGCCTGGCCACGCTGCTGGTGGCGTTCGAGTAAGCCGGCGCATTAGGCCCCGCCTTGCGCCTTGCCCGCGCCGTAATGGCCGGGCTATACTGCGCCGTCACCCGTTCCACCAGGATTGCATGTCGCTGTTGCACACCTTACGCATCACCCACACCAGTACGGCCCTGCGCCGGTTGCTCCTGTGTGCGTGCGCGCTGATCCTGGCACTGCAACTCATCGGCAGCTCGTACCACGAGCATGACCTGGCCGAGCAGCTGTCCGACTGCGTCAGCTGTCAGGTTGCCGCCCATGCCACGACGGACCTGCCGGCCGTATCGCCACAACTGCTGGCCGTCTTCCTGGCGGTCGTCTATCTCCTCGCGCGCCTGCCGCGCCCTGCGCCGTTCTACCGCCGCCAGTACCTGATCCCTTCCCCCCAGGCGCCACCACGCCACCAGTCCGTCCACTGATTCGTCCATGCGCCGACGCGGTCATCAACGTGACCTGACGGCGTAGCGGCGCGAGTCATCTCCAGCCCGTTTGCCACCGCCGCTTATGCGTACGTCTGCATCGAGCGTGCACGCTGCATGCGTGCGCCGGCATACCTTGTTTACTTTGAAAGAACACGATGACCATGACCACTCCTGCCATGGAGGCGACCGGCGTGACCGTCGCCTACGGCGCCACGACCGTGCTGCGCGACCTGAACCTGCGCGTTGCGCGCGGTGAAATCTATGCCCTGCTGGGCGGCAACGGCGCCGGCAAATCGACGACGCTCAACGCCTTCCTCGGCTTTCTCGCACCGCAGACCGGCAGCGTACGCGTGTGCGGCATCGACGTCGCCGCCGACCCGCTCGCCGCGCGCGGCCAGCTTGCCTACGTGCCGGAAAACGTCGCTCTCTATGAACACCTGAGCGCCCGCGAGAACATCGACTACTTCCTGCGCCTGGCCGGCAGCGATCGGACCGGTGCAGCGATGGACGCCACCATTGACGATGCCTTGCGCGCGGTGCGGCTCGATCCCGCCGCATGGACGCGTCGTCTCGGCGGCTACTCGAAAGGCATGCGCCAGAAGGTCGCGATCGCGCTGGCCGTGGCGCGTCAGGTGCCGCTGCTGCTGCTCGACGAACCGACCACGGGCCTGGATCCCCAGGCCACCAGCGAATTCAACACGCTGCTGCAAGACTTGCGCGCGCGCGGCAGCGCCATCTTCATGGTCACGCACGATCTGCTGGGTGCAGCCGAAGTGGCCGACCGCATCGGCTTTCTGGAGCGCGGCCACATCGGCCACGAAGTCGCTGCCAGCGGCGCCGAACACTATGACGTGCGCGACCTGTACCGGCGCTACGCCGGTGCCACTAACGCTGCCGCCAGACCGGAGGCCGCATGAGCGTTTCTCGAGCACTGCCTGCGGTTGCCATGGGCGAGTGGCGCGCCATGCTGCGCAACCAGGTGGCCGTCGCCGCCGGCATCCTGATGCTGGCGCTCACGCTCGTCGCCATCGTCGTCAGCCATGAGCGCGTGGGCGCCGTGAACGCTGAACGGGCGCGCTTCCAGAGCACGGTCGACGCCCAGTGGGCCAACCAGCCGGACCGCCACCCGCACCGTGTCGTCCATTACGGGCACTATGTGTTCCGGCCCCTCAGTCCCCTCGCCTTCTTCGATTTCGGCGTCGATCCGTTCACCGGCAGTACGCTGTTTTTGGAAGGCCACCGCCAGAACAGCGCCAACTTCAGCGACGCCGCCCAGTCGTCGGTACTGCTGCGCTTTGGCCAGTTGACGCCGGCCTTCGTGCTGCAGGTGCTCACGCCGCTGCTGATCGTGTTCCTCGCCTTCGGCAGCGTCGCGCGCGAGCGTGAACGTGGGCAGTTGCGGCTGCAGATCGTGCAGGGTGTCCGCGGCGCGACGCTGTTGCTTGGCAAGCTCGCGGCCCATGCGGGCGTGGCGCTGCTGCTGGGCGCACCGGCCTTCATCGCGCTGGTGGCGATCGCCGTCATGCACCCGACCGTCGCGGCCGAGGCACTGGCGCTGCTGGCCGGGTATGCGCTGTACCTGCTGGTATGGGTCGTGGCGGCCGTGCTGGTGTCGGCATCGCTGCCCCGGGCGCGCGACGCGCTGCTGGCGCTGGTGGCTGGCTGGATCGTCACGGCGATCCTGCTGCCGCGCGTGATGCCCGATGTCGCGGCCGGCGACGTGGGCCGCCCGAGCCGCATCGAAACCGAGGTCGCGATCCACGAGCGCCTGGCCAAGATCGGCGATACCCACAATCCGGACGACCCGTACTTCAAGGCGTTCCGCGCGCGCACGCTGGCGCACTACGGCGTCGCGCGCGTGGAAGACCTGCCGGTCAACTACAGCGGCCTGTTGATGGCCGAGGGCGAGCGCATGACCAGCGCCCTGTTCGATGAATTCATGCGCGCCGATCATGCGCGCCAGACCGAGGAAAGCGCGATCGTCCATTCGGCCAGCGTGGCCAGTCCGCTGATCGCGCTGCGCCGCATGTCGACCGCATTGTCGGGCACCAACCTCGACAGCCACGCGCGCTTCCTGCTCGAAGGTGAACGCTACCGCTACGCCTTCGTCCAGCGCCTCAACGGCCTGCACGTCAACGTCGTCACGCCCACCGGCGCCGGCGACGAGCGCATCGACAAGCACCACTGGGAAGACACGCCGCGCTTCGGCTACGCCCCTGCCCCGTTCGCCGACGTCGCCGCGCGCCATGCCTGGCTCGCGTTCGCCCTGCTGGGCGGCTGGCTGCTGGCGTTGTTAAGCATCGGCGGCTGGGTCGCCAAACGCCTGGAAAGGAATCCGGCATGAAAACACTGTTAATGGAACTGCGCCAGATCGCGCACTCGCGCCTGGCCGTCGGCGCTGTCGTGCTGCTGGCGCTGCTGTCTGCGCTGTCCGTCTGGACCGGTTTGCATGCCGTGAGCCAGCAGCGCGCCACGCTCGAGCGCATCGCGGCGAGCCATGCCCATGACCACGCGGCCATTCTGGCCACGCAGTTACGCGCTGTCAGTAAAACCGGCGGCGCCGAAGCCGGTGCGGTCGGCTATTATCTGCCGCACCTGACCGTCAATCCGCCGTCGCCACTGGCGTTTGCCGCCATCGGCGGGCGCGATCTGCAGCCGTCGGCGCTGCGCGTGCGCATCCTGGGTTTGCACGCGCAGCTGTACGAATCGGAGTCGATCAATCCCGAGCTGGCCATGCCGGGTCGCTTCGATTTTGCGTTCGTGCTGGTGTACCTGACGCCGCTGTTCGTCATCGCGCTGATGCACGACCTGGTGTCGAGTGAACGCGAAGCCGGCCGCCTGCGCCTGCTGGCATCCCTGCCCAAAGGCGCAGCCAACACCTGGCGCCGCCGCGTCGGCTTGCGCTATGCGTTGCTATGGCTCGCTGCGCTGCTGCCGCTGGCCGTGGGCGCCTTCATCGCCGGCGCCGGCGTGACGGGCTTCGCCCAGATTGCGCTGGTGGCGACGCTGTACCTGGCGTTCTGGTTCGGTCTGGCGGCCTGGGTGGCGGCGCGTGCGCGCACGTCGGCCGGCAGCGCCGCGATCCTGCTGGCAAGCCTGGTGGGACTGACGATGATCCTGCCGACGCTGGCCGATGCGGGCATCGCGCGCCTGTCGCCGGTGTCGAAAGGCGTCGAGCTGGCGCTGGCGCAACGCCAGGCAGTGCATTCGGCGTGGGACGTGCCCAAGACGGACACGTTCGAAAAATTCTTCCGCACGCATCCCGAATGGAAGGACACGGCGCCGGTCACCGGGCGCTTCCACTGGAAATGGTATTACGCGATGCACCAGGCGGGCGACGATGCGGTGGCGCCAAGCGTGGCGCAGTACCGCGCCAGCATGCAGGCGCGCGAAGACTGGACCGCGCGCGCCGGGCTGCTGCTGGCGTCGGTGAACGTGCAGGTGCTGCTGCACCGGCTGGCCGATACCGACCTGGCCTCGCAACTGGCCTACCACGACCGGATCGGGGCGTATCACACGCAGCTGCGGCAGTTCTTCTATCCGTACCTGTTCGACGAGCGGCCGTTCACACCAAGCGATGCGGCAAAGCTGCCCGTGTATGACGGGAGCGCGATGAAGGGGACGCTGGCGCCGGGACAGTTGCTGGCGCTGGCCGTGCTGGCCTTGTTGCTGCTGGCAGCGGGGCTGCGCACGTTGCGCACGGTGCGGTAGGAAAGGCGGCCGGACCGCCAATCCCGGACTGCGTCAGAACTCTTCCCAGCCGTCGCCAGTGCTGGCGTTGGCGGCTTCTGCCTTCGCTGGCTTCACTGGCTTCGCGGCTGGCGCGGCATCGGTGCGGGCTTTTGTCACGACCGGTTTTACCGTCGTTTTCACCGGCGCTTTCGTAGGCAACTTCGCAGGCGCCTTCTCCACCGGCTTCGGCGCCGCATTGCTCACCATCTTCGGCGCACTGGTCACCACGCGCGGCTTGGCCACGACTGCGCGCACGCCCGGCGACGTCACGAGCTTGAACTCGCCCACGGTCTGCGCCAGCTTGGCCGCTTCTTCCTGCAGCGAGGTCGCCGCCGCCGACGCCTGTTCGACCAGCGCCGCGTTCTGCGTCGTCACCTGATCCATCTGCGCGATAGCGCCGTTGATCTGCTCGATGCCGGCTGTCTGCTCCTGACTGGCGGCGGTGATCTCGGACATGATGTCGGTCACGCGGTTCACGCTTTGCACGATCTCGGCCATCGTCGTGCCGGCGCGGTCCACCAGTTCCGAGCCGTGATGCACCTTCTCGACCGAATCGTCAATCAGCACCTTGATTTCCTTGGCCGCGGCCGCGCTGCGCTGCGCCAGGCTGCGCACCTCGCCCGCCACGACGGCAAAGCCGCGGCCCTGCTCGCCGGCGCGCGCTGCCTCGACGGCTGCGTTGAGGGCCAGGATATTGGTCTGGAACGCGATGCCGTCGATCACGGCGATGATGTCGACGATGCGCGTGGCCGACGTATTGATCGCGCCCATCGTCTGCACCACCTCGGCCACCACGGCGCCGCCCTTGCCCGCTACTTCGGATGCCGACGTGGCCAGTGCATTGGCCTGGCGCGCATTGTCGGCGTTCTGCTTGACGGTCGACGTCAGTTCTTCCATCGACGAGGCGGTTTCTTCCAGCGAGCCGGCCTGCTGCTCGGTGCGCGACGACAGATCCAGGTTGCCGGCGGCGATCTCGCTGGAAGCGGTGGCGATATTGTCGGTGCCGGTACGAACCTGGCCGACGATGCGCACGAGTGAGTCGTTCATGTCCTTGAGCGCCTGCAGCAGGCGCCCGGTTTCGTCAGTCGACGTGACCTCGATGGTCTGGGTCAGGTCGCCTTGGGCCACGGCGCCGGCGATCTTCACGGCCTGCTCGATCGGCCGCACGATCGCGCGCACCAGCAGGTAGCCAACCAGCGCGGCCATGATGAGGCCAAAGGCCAGGCCGGCCAGGCATACTGCGCGCACCAGCTCAAAAGTAGCCTGCGAGGCCTGGTATTCGGCCAGCGCCGCAGCCTGCTGCTCGTCGATCAGCCGGATGCCCAGCGTATTGAGCGATGCATACAACTGCGTCATCGGCCCGTTCAGCAACTGGATCGCCTGCGCATTGTCATTGGCGCGGATCGCGGCCACTGCCGGCAACAGGCCGCCGTCGACGAACGCCTTGCGCGACGCTGCGATCTGACCGACCAGGGCGCGCTCTTTTTCGCTCATCGGGACCTGCGTGTACTGGCCCCAGAGCTTGCTGATCGTGGCGATATTCGCATCGACGGCGTCCATCGAAGCGCGGCGCTGACCGGCATCCTCCAGGTTGACGGCCTTGGCCACGGCCAGCTGGTTTGCCGTGATCAGCTGCGTGACTTCCCCGGCCTGGCTCAATCCGACCAGGCGGCGATCGTACATCTGCTTGAGCTCAGCGTTGGCCGTACCAAGGTTGTAGATGCCGATGACGGCGCCGGCGATGAGTTCGACCGCGAGGAACGCGATGACGAAAATGAGGCGCGACTTGATGCTGAGATGTTTGAACATGTTCGCTGGGCTGACGTGAGGAGAAATAAGAAGATACTTTATTGGATTATAGAAACTTATCCTTACCCATGGGAAGTATTGAACGCGAGATTGACGGGTTCCCTACACAAGACGGGCCGGGCGTCGCTGGTCCGCAACAATCCGTTAGTCCCCAGTCAATGCTGCGCCTTGGCAAAAATGACAAGCGCACTGTGAACAGGCAACTTTGTCGATAAAATGACATGATTGTCCACGCCGCCCCATCGAAGCCCCCATGACACTTCCCGTCCTGCTCAACCTGGCCATTGCCCTGGCCGTCTGCGTCTTCCTGTACCGGTTGCAGGCCAACCATGTTTCATTCACCAAGCGCGTGTTCGCCGGCCTTGGCCTTGGCGTCGTGCTCGGCGCCGCGCTGCAGGTGATGTATGACGTGGCGGGGCCGGAAATCAAGGCCACCAACGAATGGCTGAACGTGATCGGCAGCGGCTATGTCCAGCTGCTGCAGATGATCATCATTCCATTGATCATGGTCTCGATCATCCAGGCGATCCTGAAGCTGCGCGATGCCTCGTCGCTCGGCAAGATCAGCACGCTCACGATCGGCATCCTGCTCATCACGACCATCGTCGCGGCCTCGATCGGCATCCTGATGGCCAAGCTGTTCGGCCTGACGGCGGTCGGCCTGACCTCCACCGCTGCCGAAGTCGCGCGCGGCGAGTACATGCAGGGCAACCTGGCCGCTGCCAAGGAACTGTCGCTGCCGTCACTGCTGCTGTCCTTCATCCCGGCCAACCCGTTCCTCGACATGACGGGCGCGCGCAAGACCTCGACCATCGCGGTGGTGGTGTTCTCGATCTTCATCGGCGTTTCGGCCACCGGCATCGCCGGCAAGAAGCCGGAAGTCTTCACGTCGTTCAGCAGCTTCGTGCACGTGGCGCACGTGATCGTGATGCGCATGGTCACGCTGGTGCTGCGCCTGACCCCGTACGGCGTGTTCGCACTGATGGCCAAAGTGGTCTCGAGCTCGAGCTGGCAAGACATTCTGGGCCTGCTCAACTTCGTGGTCGCGTCGTATGCTGCGCTGGCGCTGATGTTCTGCGTTCACCTGGCGATGGTCGCAGCCAGCGGCCTGAAGCCATGGCGCTACGTGAAGAAGATCTTCCCGGTGCTGGTGTTCGCGTTCACGTCGCGCACCAGCGCCGGCTCGATCCCGATGAGCGTGGCCACGCAGACCGCGCGCCTGGGCACGCCGGAAGGCACGGCCAATTTCGCCGCCTCGTTCGGCGCCACGATCGGCCAGAACGGCTGCGCCGGCATCTATCCGGCCATGCTGGCGGTGATGATTGCGCCGACGGTCGGCGTCGATCCGTTCACGGCCGCGTTCCTGCTGCCGCTGCTGGCGATCATCGCGTTCGGCTCGATCGGCGTGGCCGGGGTCGGTGGCGGCGCCACCTTCGCCGCGCTGATCGTGCTGTCGGCGATGGATTTGCCGGTGGCGCTCGCGGGCCTCTTGATCTCGGTCGAACCGCTGATCGACATGGGCCGCACGGCGCTGAATGTCAGCGGTTCCATCGCCGCCGGCACCGTCACCAGCAGGGTCATGGGGCAGACCGATATGCGCGTGTTCAACGACGACGCCGACATCAACCTGGACAGCGAGGCGCAGGCCGTCTGATGCCGCCCGATGGTTTCCGTGCACGGAACAATCGTGCGCTGAAGCCGTCATGAAACCTTCTATGATGACGCCAAGATAACTTTTTGGCGGACTTCATGGAACAAAAATGGCCACAGGAAATTTGGGTCGTGCGGCACGGACAAAGCGCCGGCAACGTCGCCCGCGACCTGGCTGAAGCAGCAGCAGGACACCGCATCGACATCGCCGAGCGCGACGTCGACGTGCCATTGTCCGACCTTGGCGAGCGCCAGTCCGACGCCCTCGGCGCCTGGTTCGCGTCGCTCCCCGCAGCGCAGCGCCCGACCGTCGTGCTGCATTCGCCGTACGTGCGCGCGGCCGAAACGGCCAACCTCGTGATGCGCCACCTCGAACGCGACGACCTGTGCGTGCGCGAGGACGAGCGCCTGCGCGAAAAGGAATTCGGCGTGCTCGACCGCCTGACGACGCACGGCATCGCGCACGACTTCCCCGACCTGTACGAGCAGCGCCATCACGTCGGCAAGTTCTATTTCCGCCCGCCCGGCGGCGAAAGCTGGTGCGACGTCATCCTGCGCCTGCGCAGTGTCATGGATACGATCGAACGGGAATTTGCCGGCGAGCGTGTGCTGATCGTCGCGCACCAGGTTACGGTCAATTGCTTCCGTTACCTGTTCGAGCACCTCACCGAAGCGCAGATCCTCGAATTCGACCGCAACGGCGATGTCCCGAACTGCTCCGTCACATCCTACGAATTCGATCCCGAGGCCGGCAAGCGCGGCGATCTGGCGCTGCGCCTGGTCAATTTCGTCGCGCCGCTGGAAGAGACCGGTACACCGGTCACGGCGGCCAAGGACGTCGCATCGGCCCCCAACGCATAAGGGCACCCAGCATGGACAAGAACCAGGTACACGATGTCGACGCCGCCATGCTGGCCGCCTGGCCGCTGCCGCAGCCGGGCACCGGGGGCGACAAGGAAATGCGCGGCCACATCCTGATCATCGGCGGCTCGCGCGAAATGCCGGGCGCCATTATCCTGGCGGCCACGGCCGCGCTGCGCGCCGGAGCCGGCAAGCTGACGATCGCGACCGGGGCCAGTGTCGCCCAGCTGGTCGCACTGGCGATGCCCGAGGCGCGCGTGATCGGCCTGACCGAGCACGATACCGATGGCTTCAGCCTCGACGCGGTGGCGAGCCTCGATCCGCTGGCCGATCGCGTGGATGCGGTGCTGGTGGGTCCCGGCATGCGCGACGAAGCCAGCACGGCGCGCCTGGTGCATGCACTGCTGCCGCGCCTGGTCGAAGCGGACGTGGGCCTGGTGCTCGACGCCTGCGCGATGGACGTCCTGCTCTATCCGCCAGAGCACTGGCCCGAAGGCAAGCCGATGCGCTTCGAGCGTCCTGTGATCATGACGCCCCACTGCGGCGAAATGGCGCACCTGACGGGCATCGACAAGGATTGCATCGTGGGCCTGCCCGATGCGCCGGCCCTGGCCGCGGCGCGCGACTGGAACGCCGTCATCGCGCTGAAAGGCGCACGCACCGTGATCGCCGCGCCGGACGGCTCGCTGTGGCAGCACGAAGGTGCCGGCAATATCGGGCTGGCCAGTTCCGGCTCGGGCGACGTCCTGGCAGGCATCATCGGCGGCCTGCTGGCGCGCGGTGCGACCGAAGCGCAGGCAGCCTGCTGGGGCGTGGCGCTGCATGCACGCGCCGGCGACCGGCTCGCCGAGCGCCTGGGGACGCTCGGCTATCTGGCGCGTGAACTTGCCGCCGAGGTACCGGTGCTACTGGAGCAGCTTGGCCGGCAGGACAAGCATGCGGCAGAGGGTGTGGCGACTGTCTCGGGCGATGTGCACCTGGGAACCTAGAACACTGGCGGTCACACGATGTGTGTAAAAAATGTTACCGATTTCCGTAAGTGTGCGGTATCTAACGAACCAGCTGTCGGGCTTGCGGTCTAATTGACACAGATGCATTGAAACACATTGAAGTCGAAACAGATTCACAGATGTACGCACTGGGGCCGCGTATTGCGTCGGTACCCTCAACGTTTCGCCAGTGGCCATCGGGTCGCAGTGGAACTGATCTGGCGCCGCAATGTCCCAACAAGCAGTCCGGGATCTGCGGCACACAAATAGACTCAATCGAGGAGTGAAAAAATGAATGCAATGACCAAGGCACCAAAAATCCTGCTGACCGCCGCTGTGCTGGCAACCCTGCTGGGCGCATGCAAGAAAGACGAAGCAGCGACCACCACGACCGTTCCAGCCGACACCTCGGCAACCATGCCAAGCAGCACCTCGGGCGCCACCGGCACCATGGGTGACACCGGCACTGGCGCAACGGGCACCGGCACCACCGGTACGGGCGACATGGGCACCGGCGCTGCTGCTGGCACCACCGGCACCACGACCGACACGTCGGGCGCAGCTGGCACCACCGGCACGACTGGCGCCACCGGCACCACGGGCATGAACGGCACCGTAGAAGGCGCCACCAGCCCACAGACCACCGACCCACAAAGCACCACCACGCCAGCAACTGGCACGACCGGCAAGTAATCGCGGTCAACCAGCCGAACAGCGCCCTGCAGGTTGGGGCGGGTTCGGCGCACCATCGCAGCCCGGCTTTTTAGCCGGGCTGTTTGTTTTGTGATGGCGTCAGCGCAGATCCCGGCGTGCGCTCGGACACGTCGCGGATCAATTGCTCCACGATCAGGAAATCAGCTGGCTTGGTCAGATGATGATCGAACCCTGCCTGGCTCGAGCGCTTGCGGTCCTGCTCCGCGCCCCACCCCGTCAGCGCGATCAGCGTCGATGTTTCCATGCCGGTGATGCGCCGCATCGCCTCGGCCGCATCGTACCCGGTCATGTCCGGCAACCCGATATCGAGAAACACGACTTGCGGCAACAGCGCCGCTGCCTGCAGCAACGCCGAAGCGCCGTCGTGCACGGCCGTCACCGTGTGCCCGTTCATCTCCAGCAAGGCCTGCAGCGTCTCGGCCGCATCTACATTGTCGTCCACCACCAGGATACGCAGCACGCCTGGGTCGGTCTGCGCTGCCTGCAGCGCCGCGTCGGCCACGACTGGCGGCGGCGCGGCGCTGTCGGCCGGCAGCGGCAGCCAGACCGTGAACTGGCTGCCCTGCCCGGCCCCGGCGCTGGTAGCGGCCACCCGGCCGCCATGCAGCTTCACCAGGCGCTGCACGAGGTTCAGGCCCACACCCAGACCGCCCTGCGCCATCTCGGCGCCCGCATGGGCCTGTGCATACATGTCGAACACCCCCTCGAGCGCATCGGCGGCGATGCCGATGCCGTTGTCCAGCACCGAGATCGCGACTTCATCGCCCTCGATCTGCGCCCGGATTTCCAGCGCGCCACCGGGCGGCGTGTACTTGGCCGCGTTGTTGAGAAGGTTGCTCAGGATCTGGGCCACGCGGTGGCGGTCGGCGTGCAGGCCGACATAACCATCCGGCAGGTGCACGGCCAGTGTGTGGCGGCCACGTTCGACCAGCGGCATGCTCATGTCGACGGCTTCGCGCACCGCGTCGGCCAGCAGCACACGTTCGCAGCGCAGCGTGACCTTGCCTTCTGCCAGACGCGCCATGTCGAGCAGGTCGTCCACCAGGTGCACCATGTGATCGACCTGGCGCCGCATGATGGCCTGCACGTCGCCGCTGGCCGCGCCGATGCGCATCAGCTCCAGCCCCGAGCGGATCGGCGCCAGCGGATTGCGCAGTTCGTGCGCAAGCGTAAACAGGAAGTCGCTTTGCGCGCGATTCTTCGCGCCCAGTTCGCGCGCCAGGCGATGCAGTTCCTGCTCGGCGTGTTTCTGGCTGTCGATGTCGAGCGTGACGCCGTCGAAGCGCTCGGGCTGGCCATTCTTGTCCAGGCCACACCAGCCGATGGCGCGCAACCAGCGCGGCGCGCCGTCGCCACCGTCCGCTGCGGCAACACGGGTACGGAATTCGAGGTCCAGCGGCGCGCCGGCGCGCACCGCGTATTCGACGCTCTCGGCCAGCCGTTCGCGGTCTTCCGGCTCCACCGCCGCCAGCAGTTCGCTCACCGAAGCGGCGCGCCCCATGTCGACGCCGAAGTGCAGCGCCATCTCGGCATTGATCTGGAAATGCGTGAACGGCACGTCGGCGTACCAGACGCCGATATCGCCCGCCTCGGACACGCGCTCGAAGCGCTCCTGCAACAGCTTGCGCGCATGGACGTCGATCACGGTGCCGACATAGCCGTCCGGCTCCCCGGCGGCGTTCACGCGCGGCAGGCCGGCATCGATGAACCAGCGGTAGCTGCCGTCACTGCCGCGCAGGCGGTAGTCGAACGAGAACGGCTGGCGCGCCGCACTGGCGGCCAGGAAGATCTCGCCCGAGCGCGCGGCGTCGTCGGGGTGCACGTTCTCGAGCCAGCCCATGCCCAGGTCCTGCTCCGGCGCGCGGCCCGTGTAGTCGTACCAGCGCTGGCTCAGATAGGTGCACAGGCTGTCGTTGTCGGTGGTCCAGAGCATCGCGGGCGAGGCATCGATCAGCGCCCGCACATGCGCTTCACGCGCCTGCGCATCGCGTGCGTTCTGGCGCCGCTCGCGTCCCAGCGCCACCTGGGTGCCGATGCGCGCCAGCAGTTCGTTGGCCGAAAACGGTTTGACCAGGTAGTCGTCGGCGCCGGCCTGCAGGCCCTCGACCTTGGCTTCTTCGCCGGCGCGCGCCGACAGCAGCATCACCGGCAGATGGCGCAGCACTTCGCTGGCGCGCACCTTGGCGATCAGGCCGAAGCCGTCCAGGCGCGGCATCATCACGTCCGACAGCAGCAGGTCGGGCGGATCCAGCAGCGCCATTTCGTAAGCCGCCTGGCCATCGGCCACCACGCGCACGTCGGCATGCGGTTCAAGCAGCGATTTCAGATAGGCACGCATGTCGTTGTTGTCGTCGGCGACCAGGATGCGCGGTCGCGCTTCAGGCTGCACCTCAGACTGCGCGGGCGCGATCGTGCCCAGGTCAGAATCCGGCGCCGGCGCAGCGCCTTCCTGCGTGTCGGGCAGCCAGCGTAGTGCTTCTTCGACGAACGCCGCGCCCATGCGCTGGCGGTCGCCCAGCGCTTCCGGCGCCTGCACGATGCGATCCGCCGGCAGATGGGCGTCGCCAAACGGCAGGTCGACATCAAAGCGCGTACCTTCGCCAAAGGTGCTCGACACCGCGATCGTCCCGCCATGCAGGCGTACCAGCTCCTGGATCAGCGCCAGGCCGATACCGGTGCCTTCGTAGGTGCGGCCCGGCGCGCCCTCGATACGGTGGAAGCGCTCGAACATGCGCGGCAGTTCGTGCTCGGGAATCCCGGTGCCGGTGTCCTGCACCGACAGGCGCGCCATGCCGGCATGTTCACGCAGCGTCACCGTCACGCCGCCGTGCAGCGTGAACTTGAAGGCGTTCGACAGCAGGTTGAAGACGATCTTTTCCCACATGTCGCGGTCGACAAAGACCGGCTGGGTCAGCGGCTGCAGATCGACCGTGTACTCCAGCCCCCCCTTGGCCATGGCCGACTCGAACACGCCGGCCAGGTCGACCGTCAGGCGCGTGAGATCGACCGGGACGTAGCTGGCCTGCACGCGGCCCGCCTCGATGCGCGAAAAGTCGAGCAGCGAATTGACCAGCTTGAGCAGGCGCAGCGAGTTGCGGTGCGTGAGCTCGACGCGCTGGCGCTGGACTGCATTCATCGACTCGGGCGCATCGGCCAGTGCATCGTCGAGCGGGCCGAGAATCAGCGTCAGTGGCGTGCGAAATTCATGCGAGACATTCGAGAAGAACGCCGTCTTGGCGCGGTCGATCTGGGCCAGTTCTTCGGCGCGGCGCTGCTCCTGCTCGTAGGCGACGACGTTGCCCACCGCAGTGTTGACGGCCGCGCCGAGCAAGGCGTAGAAATTGCGGTACTCGGCGTCGAGCGCGCGGCGCACGCTGACCCCGGCCACGACAAAGCCGAACAGCTCCTGCTGCCCGGGCAAGGTCAGTGGCAGCACCAGCGCGGAGCGCGGCGCGTCCTCGTACGGTCCGCAGGCAACACCGCCGAGCCGCGTTGCAACGTCATCGACCTGTTCGACGCTGTGCGACGCGCTGCTGCGGGCAAATGGCCAGATGCTGTCATCGAAGGCGGCTGCCAGCGGGGCCAGTGGGTTGCCCGCCACCAGGCCAGCGTTGCCACGCAGCGCCAGCATGCCTGTCTCGGCATCGATCTGGTAGAACAACACGAACGGCACGTCGGCCGTCATGGGCGCGCAGTGGCTTGCCAGCTGCGTACCGATGTCACCGATCGCGCGCACGCCTGACAGGCTCGCGGTCAGGTCACGCAAGCCCTTGCTGCGGCGCGCGCTGAGCACCTGGACCGTGGTTTCGGTAATTGGGTGGAAGATCCCGCCGATCGCGCCCGACTCGTCGCGGATCGGCGAGAACGAGAACGTCATATTGGCTTCTTCAAGGTAGCCACTGCGATCAAGGAACATCTGCTGGTCGCGGATGTACGCACCCGAGCCCTGGTGCGCGAGTTCGAAGGCCTCGCCCACGACCGGCAGGGCCGTGGCCCAGACCACCTTGAATGGCGCGCCCATGGCGGCAGGATGCAGGTCGCCGCAGATCGGGCGATAGGCGTCGTTGTAGATCTGGATGTCGTCCGGCCCCCAGCAGACCAGGATCGGGAACGTCGACGACAGGCACAGGCTGACCGATGTGCGCAGGCTCTGCGGCCAACCGGACAGCGGTCCGAGGGGCGTGGCCGACCAGTCCATGCTGCGGATCAGTTCGCCCATCTCGCCCCCACCGGCGAGCCAGTTCATGTCGTCGTTCACGAACAAGGCAATGGGCTGGGCTGCGGGCATGGGGCTGGACCTTACGGAGGAAAAATGGAGATGCGGCGTGGCGTCATGCGAAGGCACGCCACCGTTGCACATGCTGCCTAATGGCAAGGTGCATGGCAAAACAGCCGCTATTAGACCATAAGCCGTCGTCCGTCGGTTGCCGAGGTGCTATTTTACAACCCCGGTAAAGCAACCATTAGTCACGCATAAAAAAACACGGCCAGTCGAGACTGGCCGTGTCCGGTAAATCCGGCAAGGCGCGCGCAGCGCCCTGCCCTGGCGAATCAGACCGGCGCGACCTTGGTACGGCCGCGGCCCGTCACCATCTGCACGAGGCGCATGATCACCCGATACACCAGGCGTACCAGCGTCAGCGCCAGGATGGCTTCGACAAACGTCATCAGGAACGCCACCAGCGCATTGCGATGCTCGGCGCGGCGGCCATACTTGGCCACCATGCGGTCGCGGGCGATCTCGATGCTGTCATAGAAGGTTGGCACCACCAGCAGCGTCAGGATGGTCGAGGTGATCGTGCCGCCGATGATTGCAATGGCCAGTGGCTGGTAGAACTCGCCCGAGTCGCCCAGGGCCAGCGCCACCGGCAGCATGCCGGCGATCAGCGCGAAGGTGGTCATCAGGATCGGCCGCAGGCGCTTGCGCCCGGCCGCCATCAGCGCTTCTTCGCGGTCCATGCCTTCGTCCTCGAGCGCCCTGGCCGCGTCGAGCAGCAGGATCGCGTTCTTGGCCACCAGTCCCATCAGCATCAGGATGCCGATCATGCTCATCAGGTTGAGCGTGTTGCCGGTCATGATCAGGGCCAGCACGACGCCGATCAGTGACAGCGGCAGCGACAGCATCACGCCGATCGGCGCCGTGAACGAACCGAACTGCATCACCAGGATCAGGTACATCAGCGCGATGCCCGAGAA
Organism: Massilia aurea; assembly: GCF_024753205.1. Lineage (GTDB taxonomy): Bacteria > Pseudomonadota > Gammaproteobacteria > Burkholderiales > Burkholderiaceae_D > Telluria > Telluria aurea. The sequence goes on from NZ_JANUGZ010000003.1 coordinate 65,522, forward strand.
CAGCGCAATGAGCATCTGGGTGAACAGCTCCTGCTGGTCTTCACCCGAACCGCCCAGCGCCAGGCCATAACCCGGCGGGAAGTCGAAGGTGCGCGCCAGCTTCATGGCGTCGGTCGTGACTTCGCCCGCCGAACGGCCCTGGGCATTGGCCGACACGGTGATCATGCGCTCGCCGTTCTTGTGGCGGATCGCCGACGGGCCCTTGCCCATCGTGATCGACGCAATCTGCTCGAGCGGCACCATCATGCCGGTGCCGGTGACCGGGATCGGCAGGCGCTCGATGCTGTCGGTATTGACGCGGTCATCAGGATGCAGGCGCACGGCGACGTCGCGGGTTTCACTGGTCGGATCGACCCAGTCGCCCACTTCGATGCCGGCAAACGCCACCCGCAGCGACTGCGCCGCATCGCCCACCGAAATACCCAGGGCATTGGCAAGCCCCCGGTCGAGCACGATCTGCAGCTCGTTCTTCGGATCCTGCTCGGACAGCGCAACGTCGACCGCGCCCGGCACTTCACGCAGCTTTTCCATGTAGGCGGTGGTCAGCTCCATGAGTTTGCGCGAATCGGGACCGGTAAATTCCACCTGCACCGGCTTGCCGCCGCCGGACAGGTCATCGATGACCGTGTATTCGGCGCCCACCAGGCTGGCGATCTTGGCACGCAGCTCGACGGCGACTTCGGACGCGGTGCGCTTGCGCTCGCTACGCTTGCCGATGTCGACGTAGATCGTGCCGCCGCTGGTCTTGACGTTGCTGTTGGTGTCCTTCGTTTCAGGCAAAGTGCGGGCCAGCACGGCCGCTGCTTCGAGCTTGCGGCGCGCATACTCGATCGACGACGAGGCCGGCGTACGCACCTCGATCTGCAGGTTGCCCGAGTCCTGCTTGGGCAGGAAGCTCGAACCGCCAAAGAAATGGTGCATGGCCAGCGCGCCGATCAGGCTGAGAACTGCCAGGCACGCCATCGCGCGGCGGTGATGCAGCGCCCAGGCGATCACGCGGCCATAGCGGTCGGCCTGACGGTCGAACCAGTGATTGAAGCGGTCGAGCACGGCGCCGATGCCGGTTTTCGGGCGGCTGTGGTGATCCGGTGGATCGCCCCAGTAAGCCGACATCATCGGGTCGAGCGTGAACGAGATGAACAGCGACACGATCACCGAGCAGGTCACGGTCAGGGCAAACGGGCGGAACCACTCACCGGACACGCCCGGCATGAACGCCACCGGCACGAACACGGCCATGATCGAGAACGTGGTTGCAGCCACCGCCATGCCGATCTCGGCGGTGCCTTCAAGCGCCGCGGTGCGACGGTCGGATCCCATTTCCATATGGCGCACGATATTTTCCCGCACCACGATCGCATCGTCGATCAGCACGCCAATGGCCAGCGACAGGCCCAGCAGCGTCATGAAGTTCAGCGTGAAGCCGCACAGCCAGACGGCGATGAACGCGGCCAGCACCGACGTCGGCAGCGCCAGCGCGGTGATCAGCGTCGAGCGCCACGAATTGAGAAACGCATAGACGACGAACACGGTCAGGACCGCACCCAGCACCAGCGCTTCGATCACGTTGTTCAGGCTCGACTGCGCATCCTTGCCGCCGTCGCGCACGACTTCGAGTTGGGTGCCTGCCGGCAGCAGCTTGCTTTGCGCCGCCACCACTTCGTGCACGCGCTTGGCCAGCGACACGGTCGAGGCGTCGCGTGAACGCGAGATCTGCAGGCCGACATTCGGCTTGCCGCTGCGCACCGACAGCGTGTTCACATCGGCAAAGCCATCGCGGATCTCGGCCACCTGGCTCAGGCGCACGATCTGGTCGCCATTACGCTTGACGACGATCTGCGAAAAGTCTTCCGGCCGCTCGATGCGACCGACGAGGCGGATGCCTTTTTCGTCGAGTTCGCTACGCAGCTTGCCCACCGGCGCGTTGGTATTACCGTTACGCAGTGCGTTGGTGACATCGGACGCCGAGACATTAAATTCACTTAGCTTCTCGGCGCGCAGCAGCACCGACAGCTCACGGCGCAGTGCGCCGTTGACGACCACGGTCGAGACGCCGTCGATGCCGCGGAATTCGTCGGCCAGCACGTCTTCGGCGTAGCGCGAGATTTCGGCGTGGCTTTGGGTGCTGGACGACAGCGCCAGCGACATGATCGGCTGGGCCGACGGATCGATCCGGCGCAGCACCGGCTCGCGCATCTCGATCGGCAACTTGTAGCGCACGGCGGCAATCGCGTTGCGCACGTCGTCCGATGCTTCGATCAGGTCGCGGTCGAAGTCGAATTCCATCCAGATCGAGGCGCCGCCTTCGTAAGAGTTGGAGTTGACGTCCTTCACGCCCTGGATCGCCTGCATCTGCTTTTCGAGGCGGTTGGTGATCTCACGCTCGGCAGTCTCGGGCGAAGCGCCCGGATAGGGAATGTCGACCACGATGATCGGAATCTCGACGTCCGGCTCCTGGTTGACCTTCAGCTTGGACAGGGCCAGCAGGCCGATGGCCATCATCGCGACGATGATGACAATCGTCGCGACCGGTTTCTTGACACTAAAATTGGACAGGAACATGGTGGGTTTTCCTTTGGTGTTCCTGGGCTTACTTGCCCTGGACCGCGCCGGCGCCCGCACCCGCGCCATTGGCGCTGGCAACACGGGCGTTCGGCATGTCGACCTTCTGGCCGTCCTTCAGGTTCGACGTCGGCGCACGCAGCACCACGTCGCCGGCCGCGAGGCCCTGCTTGATCTCGACATTGCCGGTGCGGGCGTCGCGCGCGCCGACCACCAGCTTGACCTTCGACAGCGTCTTGTCCCTGATGCGCCAGGTGTGGCTGGCGTCGCCCACGCGCACCAGCGCGCTCTCGGGCAGCATCAGCGCATCGCTCGCGGCGGCGTCGACACGCCCTTCGGCGTACAGGCCGGCCACGCGCGGCTGCGCATTGTCGACAAAGCCCACCAGCACCTCGACCTGGCGCGTCACCGGATTGGCGGCGGGGTCGATCCGTCTGACCACGCCGGCAAACGTCTGGTCCGCGTAGCCATTGACGCGGAAGTTGACCTTCTGGCCGATCTTGACGGTGCTGACCGAGTCCGCCGAAACCGCGCCTTCGAAACGCATGCTGGTCGGGTCGATGACCTTGACGAGTTCCTTGCCGATGGTGGCGGTGTCGCCATTGGAGACCTTGCGCTCGGAAACGATGCCGTCAAACGGTGCGCGCACGGTGGTGCGGGCCAGTTGCTGGCGCGCGGTGGCCACGCGGCTGCGCGAGCTCGACAGTTCACTCATGGCGTTGTTGCGCGCCATTTCGGCGTCGTCCAGCGCCTTGGCCGACGTCATGCCCGACGCCGTCAGGGTTTTCAGGCGCTCGAGCTGGCGGTTGGCTTGGTCGACGGCCAGCGAGGCGGCGCGTTGCATGTCTTCGGCCGACATCAGGGTGTCGCGGATCGAGGTTTCGTCGAGGCGCACCAGCACGTCGCCGCGCTTGACCGGCTCGCCATTTTCCTTGAGCACCTGCAGCACGATGGCCGAGACTTCAGCGCGCAGGTCGGCGCGGCGCTCGGGCTCGATCGAGCCGGTAATCACCGGGCCCGACGACACCGACGCACTCTGGATCGTCAAGACATCCTCCTGCGCCACGGTCAGCTGGGTCGGCTTGTTATCCTTGCCCTCGGGGGCTTTGGCATCTTTGCCGCAAGCGACTAAGCTTGATGCGATGGCTAGAACGAGGAGTGTTTTGCGCAGCATGGTGGTTCTCCGGAAATGGACTCGGTGTTTTTATAAAAATAAGTTCAGATACATCCAGCGCGCAGTATTCAGGAGGTCTCCAGCAGCGTCAATTGACGATCCTGTGGTTTGCGGAATTGGATGGATGAAGTGCGGAATCTGGCGATGAGCTGCATTCAGTCCGGGATGAAATGCAGTAAAAAACGGACAACCAACGAACAACCAACGGACAACAACGGACGCCCGGACGTCCGGCGGGATGCGCGGCGCACGCATCCCGTACATACATTAGAAACCGCCCAGCACGGTGTAGATCAGAAAGCCCATGCCGATGCCGGTCAGGATGCCGCCGGCGATTTCGAACCGGGTGTGCCCCATGCGCTCGCGCAGGATGACGTAATCTTCCTTGCCATCATGCAGGCGATTCAGTGTGACGGCGTGGCGACCGACGTGCTGGCGCAGGCTGTTGGCGTCGATCATGACGATGAAGGCGAGCGTGACGGCCACGCCGAACGCCGGATGGCCCATGCCTTCACGCAGCGCGATCAGCGTGGCCATGCTGGAGACGACGGCGCTATGGTTGCTGGGAAAGCCGCCATTGCCGACCAGGTCGAAGGCCCAGCGCCGGTAGCGAATACTGGATATGAGGAACTTGATCGGACCGACTACCATCCAGGTCAGTACCGGTGTGACGAGATAAATGATTTCCATGATGTCTTAGAGTGAAAAATGCTGGGCAGAATTATCTCAGAAGCAAGGCTCGACGGGCGACTTTCGGTACGGTCCATTTTGGCAGGGACACGGTAATATTGACCCAACAGATATCTGCACACAAGAGGCGCATATGCGGCATTTCCGGTGGTCGTTCGTCGTAACGGCAGTGCTCATGGTGCTCGCCGGCTGGTGGGGCTACGCGCACCGGGGCTGGCCGGGGCTGCTGCAAGCCTTGTGGATCACCGCCATCCTCGGCGTGCTCGAAGTGTCGCTTTCTTTCGACAATGCCGTCGTCAACGCATCGGTGCTCAAGCACTGGAACGAATTCTGGCGCAAGTTGTTCCTCACCGTCGGCATCCTGGTGGCGGTATTCGGGATGCGCCTGCTGTTTCCGCTCGTGATCGTGGCAGCCGCGACCGGCCTGGGGCTGCCGGACGTCTGGCACATGGCGCTCGACAATCCCGCCGAGTATTCACGCAACCTGACCGCGCACCACGCCGAGGTCGCCGCTTTCGGCGGCGCCTTCCTGATGCTGGTGTTCCTGAACTTTTTGTTCGATGAAGAAAAAGAGCTGCACTGGTTCGACTGGTTCGAAGCGAAGGTCGGCAAGTACGGCACCGAAGGCCTGGCCGTGCTGCTCACGCTGCTGTGCGTGGTCGGCGCCATGCGCCTGATGCCAGAAGCGCGCAAGCTGGCGGTGCTGATCGCCGGCGTCACCGGCGTGCTCATCTATATAGCGGTGAAATGGCTCAGCAACCTGCTCGAAGCGAAGGAACACGATCCGTCCGTGGGCGCGATCATCTCGCAGGGGAGCATCGGCGGCTTCCTGTACCTCGAGGTGCTCGATGCGTCGTTCAGCTTCGATGGCGTGATCGGCGCGTTTGCCATCACCAACGATGTCGTCATCATCATGCTGGGACTGGCCATCGGGGCGATGTTCGTGCGCTCGATGACCGTGTTCCTGGTCTACAAGGGCACGCTGCAGGAATTCGTGTATCTGGAGCACGGCGCGCACTATGCGATCGGCATCCTGGCGCTGATCATGTTCGCCAGCGTCCACTATCACATTCCCGAGTGGTTCACGGGGCTGTCCGGGCTGGCGTTCATTCTCGTGTCGCTATGGTCGTCGATCCGGCATCGCCGGCGGCTGGCCGCAGAAGAGGTCACGGCTGCCAGCCAGCCGGGCTGAATCCTTCGTTGTCCGGAATCCCGGTTTGCGATTAAGGCAAGGCATGGCAGAATGGGCGCGCACCGCGTTTGCGCTGCCCGTTTGCCAACCCCGCCCACTTTCTTGATCGACCAGCCCCAACCATGCCGACCACCATGCCCAAGCGCACTTCCGCCATCCTGCTCATCCTCATCGCCATCGTCGCGGTCCTGGCTGCAGGCTATACCTGGTTCACGCTGACCTGGTCGTATTCGGAAGGCGAACGGGCCGGCTACCTGCAGAAATTCTCCAAGCGCGGCTGGCTGTGCAAAACGTGGGAAGGCGAGATTCTGCTGTCGAGCATGCCGGGCGCGATTCCCGAGCGCTTCGTGTTTACGGTGCGCGACGAAACCGTGGTGCCGGCCCTGCTGGCCAGCATGGGCAAGCGCGTGCAGCTGACGTATGACCAGCACAAGGGCGTGCCGACCACGTGCTTTGGCGAGACCGAGTATTTTGTGTCGAAAGTGGCCGGCGGCCCGGACAATCCGTTGTCGCCAAGCCAGGCGCCGGGTTTGCCTGAACAGGCGCCGGCGCAGTAAGCACAGGGGCGGACCGCCCGCCCCCGTTATGGTTTGCGATCCGGGTCCAGCTCGCGCTGGGTCGCAATCACTTCTGCCAGCCTGGCGGCCGCCTGCGCCGCCGATGTATCGCCGGCCCGCGCCTGCGACTGCTTGAACCGGCCCAGCACCTCGCGCGTCAGGTCGGCCGAAACCGAGCGCTGCCCTGCTTCGACCTTGCGTTCGCCAATCGCGCGCTGGGTCGCTGCCAGCTCAACCGCGTCGTCGTCCTGACGCCGGCTTTCCAGATTCACCAGCTGCTTGCGCGCGTCGGCCATCTGCTGCGTCGCGTGCGCTGCCTTGCGCTGCATTTCGGCGTGCTCTTGCGCGTGTTCGAGCAGCGCCCGCTGCGCTTCGCGTTTTTCAAGCGCTGCCTGCACCGCGGCCAGCTCGGCCAGTTCGCGCTGGCGTGCCAGTTCGGCCTGCGCCTGCTCGGCGTCGGCGCGCGACATGGCTGCCTGCGCCGCCGCCTGTTCGGATGCCAGCCGCGCTGCCTGCGCTTCGTTGGCGCGGGTGTCGGCGGCGGCCTGCTCGCGCTGCGCGGCCAGCTTGCGCTCGACCAGCAACAACGCTTCACGCGCAGCCCGGGTTGCCTCGCGCTCGGCAGCGATCGCCGCCTCGGTCAAGGTCACCTGCTGCTGCTCGAGCTCGGCCCGTTCAGCCTGGGCCTGCGCCAGCTCGGCGGCGCGGCGCGCATGCGCTTGCTGCACGGTTGCGGCCGCCTCGGCCTGCGAGGCTTCTTCGATGGCGGCATCGGCCTGCGCCTGCTGCGCTTCCCAGGCGGCGCGCTGCGCTTCTTCGATGCGCCGCTCGGCCTCGATTTTCGACTGCAGGGCCGCTGCTGCTGCCGCTTCCGCCTCGCTGCGCGCCTGCGCCGCCAGCGTCAGCGCGTGCTCGGCCGCGATTTTCTGTTCGAGCGCTGCCAGGGCCTGTGCCTCGGCCGCTTTACGTTCCTGCTCGGCCTGCACCAGGTGTTCAGCCTGTTCGCGGCGCTGCGCCGCCAGTTGCGCCGCCTCTTGCTGCAACTGCACCTGCGACGCTTCGAGCGCCAGGGCCGCCGCGTCGTCGTCGTTCACTGCAGCCTGCGCGTCGGCTGCTGCCTGCGACAGTGCAGCACGCTCGTCGGCCAGCACGCGCTCGCGCCGGTGTTCTTCGGCCTCAACCTGCGCCGCGGCGGTGGCCGCTTCATCAGCGGCCATGCGCGCCCGCGCATCGAGCGCGGCCTGGGCTTCGGCTTCCAGCCGCGCCTGCACCTGCTCGCCCGCTTCTTCCTCAGCGCGGGCGCGGTCCTCGGCCACCAGACGCAGCTTGCGGTCGGCCTCAATGCGCGCTTCGGTCGCGGCCAGGATGCGCGTTTCGGCGTCGCGCCGTGCGGCGGCGCTCGATGCCGCCATCTGTTCTTGCCGCTCGCGGTGCACGGCGGCGTCGCGGATGTCTTTCTCGGTCTGCAGGCGCATGCGCAGCGACTGGCCGGCCACCCGTTCGGACTCGGCCTGGGCCAGCGCGATCGCCTCGCGTTCCTGCTCGATGTGGGCGTAAGCGCGTGCTTCTTCGAGTGCGCGCGCTTCGGCCGCCGCGCGGGCAAAGGCCGACGTGAGCGCGATCTGGTCGGCGCGCTCGCGCTGCTGGGTCAGTTCGAGGGCTTCGGCCTCGGCATCGGCCAGTTTCTCGGCGGTCTGACGCGCAGAGCGTTCGGCCCGCTCGCGCTCGCGCGCCAGGATGGCGATACGGGCGTCGGCGCTGGCGTTGTGCTGCACTTCTTCACGCGCCGCCTCGACAGCGGCCATGCGCTCGACCGCCTGCAGGCGCGCCTGCTCGGTGTGCACGACCAGTTCGTCGGCTGCGCGTGCGGCCTTGGCGGCCAGTTCGGCTTCGGCTTCGATCTGGGCCGTCGCGCGGCGGCGCGCTTCTTCTTCGAGGCGGGCACGCGCTTCGGTGGCGACCCGCACTTCGGTATCGCTTTTTACGCGCGCGCGCAGCTCGGCAGTCTCCTGACGAATCGCGTCCAGGCGTTCGCTGGAGGCCTGCGCGGCGGCGCGCAGCGAGTCGAGGCGTTCGCGGTTGGCGGCGATGGCGTCTTCGGAGGCCTGGGAATTGGCTTGCGCCGCCGCAGCGGCAGCGGCGTCGATCGAGGCGCGCTCATCGGCCAGCGAACGGGCGCGTGCTTCGGCGTGGTGGCGGCTCTCGGCCGCCATATTGGCCTTGGCTTCCGCCTCGACACGGGCGATTGCTTCCTGGATTTCGCGCATCTCGAGCGGTTTGCGACCCGGACCGGCAAAATCAGCAGGTTCCGCCGCAGCGGGCAGCACCGGCGTGACCGGCAGCACCGGCTGCGCAAACGCGGCAGCCGCCGGGGTTGAAACGGGCACTGGCATTGACACCGCATCGGTCGGCGCCAGCGCGCCGGCGGCCGGCGACAGGTCGATCGTGAAGTCGGTGTCGTCTTGTTGGGCTGGGTTCGGTTCCATGCGGAGTCTCTGTGGCGGCGGTCGGGTTGATTATCCGGCAAATCCGGTTCTCGTGCTATGCCGAACTGGGTGGCAATCGTGCATCAGCTTGGCGCTTTGCCACACCCATCTACATTCTTACATCTGCCACAGCGGCGGCTCATCCATCAGCGCGACCTGCTCGCGTAGTTCAAGAATGCGGTCTTGCCAGTAACGCTGGGTATTGAACCAGGGGAAAGCGGCCGGGAATGCCGGATCGGTCCAGCGCATCGCCAGCCACGCCGAGTAATGGATCAGGCGCAGCGTGCGCAACGCTTCGACCAGGTACAGCTGGCGCGGGTGGAAATCGCAGAAATCCTCATAGCCGGCCAGCACGTCGGCCATCTGGCCGACCATCTCCTGCCGCTCGCCCGACAGCAGCATCCACAGATCCTGCACTGCCGGGCCCATGCGGCTGTCGTCGAAGTCGACAAAGTGTGGCCCGTCAGGCGTCCACAGCACGTTGCCGCCGTGGCAATCGCCATGCAGGCGCAAGAGCGGCAATTCACCGGCGCGCTCGTAGCAGCGTGCAACGCCTTCCAGCGCCTGTTCCATCACGCTCGACCAGGCCGGCATCAGTTCGGGTGGCACGAAGTCGTGGCTGCGCAGCCAGTCGAACGGTTCGCGGCCGAACGTGACCGGGTCGAGCGCCGGGCGCAGCAAAAATGGCTTGACGGCGCCCTGCGCGTGAATGCGACCAATGAAGCGCCCAATCCATTCCAGCACGGCGGGGTCGCCCAGCTCGGGCGCGCGCCCGCCGCGGCTTTCAAACACCGAAAAACGGAACCCGTCGAACGTGTGCAGCGTGCGCCCGTCGATCTCGATGGCCGGCACCACGGGGACCTCCTGCGCCACCAGCTCGGCAACAAAGCCGTGCTCTTCCAGGATGGCCTCATCGCTCCAGCGTTCTGGCCGGTAAAACTTGACCACCACCGGCTCGCCCTCTTCGCGGCCCACGCGGTAGACGCGGTTCTCATAGCTGTTGAGCGCCAGCAGGCGCCCGTCACCATGCAAGCCGACGCTGTCGAGCGCATCGAGCACGGTGGCAGGATCGAGGCGCGCGTACGGGTGGTCTGGCGTGGCGTCGGCGGTGGCAGGGTTCAGGTTATCCATGCCCCATTGTACGGCGGCGCACGGTCGCGTGGTGATTGCGAACATTTCACTATTGCTGTGTTCGTTCGCGCACAGAGTGTGACAATCTAACAAGGTCTCATGTCATGTATGTACCCGCGCATCGTGCAGCGGACAAATAACTGCATAGGACTGACCATGAAAAAACTGACTTTGACCGTCATCGCTCTCGCCGCTGGCCTGCTGGCTGGCACCGCCATCGCACAAACTGCTGCCCAGCCGCCAAAGGCCGAGCCGAACATGCAAAAGGTGCTGGACGCGATGGCGGCCCTGAAGCCAAAGCCGATCGAAACCCTGAGCCCGGAAGAAGCGCGCAAGCAGCCAACCCCAAGCGACGCTGTCAAGAAAGTGCTGACCGACGCCGGCAAGAGCACGGCACCCGAACCAGGCGTGACGATGAAGACGCAATCGATCCAGGGCAAGGACGGCAGTTTCCCGATCCACATCTTCACGCCTGAAGGCGCGGGTCCGTTCCCGGTCGTCGTGTACTTCCACGGCGGCGGCTTCGTGATTGCCGACACCAAGGTGTATGAAGCGTCGGTGCGCGGCCTGGCCAAGAAGGCCAAGGCGATCGTGATCTCGGCCGACTATCGCCGTGCACCGGAGCACAAGTTCCCGACCCAGACCGAAGACGCATTCGCGGCTTACCAGTGGGCGCTGGCCAATGCCAAGAGCATCAATGGCGATCCAATGCGTGTTGCAGTGGCGGGTGAATCGGCCGGCGGCAACCTGGCGACCGTGGTGTCGATGATGGCAATGGAAAAGAAAATCCAGATGCCAGTGCACCAACTGCTGGTCTACCCGGTCGTGAACGACGACATGAACAACGAGTCGTACAAGAAGAACGCCAACGCCAAGCCACTGAACAAGGCGATGATGACCTGGTTCTTCAAGCACTACGGCGCCGACCCGAAGAGCCCGCACGCACTGCCGATGAAGGCCGCCTCGCTCAAGGGCCTGCCGCCAGCAACCGTGATCACCGCGGAAATCGATCCATTGATGACCGAGGGTAAGGCCTACGCCGACCGCCTCAAGAAGGAAGGTGTGACCGTCAACTATCGCCACTTCACCGGCGTGACCCACGAGTTCTTCGGCATGGACGCCGTGGTGCCGAAGGCCAAGGAAGCCCAGCAGTTCGCAGCTGATGAGCTGACCAAGGCGTTCGCCGCCAAGCGTTAATCTTCTGTACTACCGTTCGACACTGAAGTAAACGTTGCAAGCAGCGCCTCGCCGGCAGGTTTTTCGTGCCCGGCGACGGCGCAGGCGTTACACTGGCGCCTTTGACGCAACAGGCGCGCTCGCGCCACAGACCACCTACCCCATGCACCTCGAACAGCCCCTCTCCGAAAAAGAATTCGACGAACTCGACCAGTTCCTGCTCTCCGACCGTTGTTCCGACGACGCGATGACGATGGACACCCTGCACGGCTACCTGACCGCCATCGCGATCGGTCCGGAATCGATCATGCCGGCCGAATGGCTGCCAATGGTCTGGGGCGAAGACGAGGCCGCCGCGCCGAAATGGAAGAACAAGCGCGACGAAGAACGCATCGTCAACCTGATCATGCGCTTCATGAACGAAGTGTTGATCACGTTCGAGGTCGCGCCAAAGGATTTCGAGCCGCTGTTCTGCGAGCACGAGGTCGATGGCAAGGTGCTGATCGATCCGGAAGCCTGGTGCTGGGGTTTCTGGGAAGGCGTCGAACTGCGCGCCGGCTCGTGGGATGCGATCTGGGACAGCGACGTCGCCGAACTGATCCGCCCGATCTACCTGCTGGGCGCGGACGAAATCGAAGAAGCCGAACTGGCCGAAGTCGACGATCCGGTCAAGGTGCATGCCCTGGCGCTGCAGATCGAGGCCAACGTGCCGGCGATCTACCGCCACTGGCTGCCACTGCGCAAGCCAGCGGTGGAAACGATCGTGCGAGACGAGCCGAAAGTCGGCCGCAACGACGATTGCACCTGCGGCAGCGGCAAGAAATTCAAGAAGTGCTGCGGCGCTGAATAACAAGCCGCAGGATTGACGGCCTGGCCGTCAATCCTGCCCGACCTGTTCCCATACGTTTTCGCGAACCTGCTGCCCGGGCACCCTGCCCGGCACGCCGGCCAGCACCTCCAGCAATACCTCCACATCGAGCGGCTTGACCAGGTGGTGCGCAAACCCTGCCGCCAATGCCGCATCGCGGTCCTGCGGCTGCCCGTAACCTGTCACCGCCACCAGCACCGAATCGGCCATTCCAGGATCCTGCTGCAGGCGCCGCGCCAGTTCATGACCGTCGATTTCAGGCAAACCGATATCGAGCAGGCAGACATCGGGCCGCATGCTGCGCGCCCGCGCCAGTGCGCCCAGCGCCCCGTGTTCGATCGCCACGTCATGCCCCTGCGCCGCCAGCAGCAAACCAAGCATCTCGGCCGCATCCGTGTTGTCATCGACCACCAGCACTTTCAGCCGCGCGATGCCGGCTGGTGCCGCGACGACCGGCTCTGGCAGGTTCGGCGCTTCTTCGAGCAGCAGCGGCAGCGTGATGACGAAGGTGCTGCCCTTGCCCAGTCCCGGACTCGAACAGCCCACCGTGCCACCGTGCAGCTCGACCAGGTGCTTGACCAGCGCCAGCCCGAGCCCCAGGCCGCCCTGGGCGCGGTCCGATGAGCGCTCGGCCTGCGTAAACAGGTCGAACACGCGCCCGGTCAGTTCGACGTCCATGCCGATGCCTTCGTCGCGCACGCTCAGTACCAGGCGGTTGCCGTGCAGGTCGGCGCGCAGGTCGATGCCGCGCCCGGCCGGCGTGTACTTGGCCGCATTGGCCAGCACGTTGGCCACCACCTGCACCAGGCGCGCCTTGTCACCGAGCACCGCGATGCCAGCCGACGGCAGGCGCACGGTGAGCGTCTGCGCGCGCGTGTCGACCGTCGGACGCACCTGCTCGATCGCTTCTTCGATGACGGTGCGCGCGGCCACGCGCGCCTGGCCCAGCGTGATCAGGCCACGCGTCACGCGCGAGACGTCGAGCAGATCGTCCACCAGCCGTGTCATGTGGCGCACCTGGCGGCTGATGATGGTGCTGCTCTGGTGCACCCGGCGCACATCGACGTTGCCGAGCCGGAGCAGCTCGGCCGCGGCGCTGATCGGCGCGAGCGGATTGCGCAGCTCGTGCGCGAGCATCGCCAGGAATTCATCCTTGCGGCGGTCGGCCTCCACCAGCTTTTCTTCAACCAGCTTGCGGTCGGTGATGTCGCGGAAGAACGTCGCGATGCCGCCGTCCTGGGTCGGATAGGCGCGCAGATCGATCCAGACGCGGCGGCCATCGGGAAACTCGCGGCACTGTTCGGCGCTGCCCGCCTTACGGCTGGCCATCACGCGCTGGTACATGCGCCCGGCCTCGCACTCCCGCATGGCCGGGAACACGTCCCAGTGATTGCGGCCGACGACCTCGTCGCTCGTGACGGCGCAAATGCGCAAGCCTTCGGTGTTCATGTGCTGCATCACCCAGTTGCGGTCGAACAGCACGAAGCCTTCCGAGATATTGGCGAAGATCTCGCGGCCCCGGTCACGCTCTTCGCGCAGCATCGCATGCGCACGCGCCGTGCCGGCCGCCGCCCAGGTGCGCTCGGCAACGTCGCGCGCCAGCCGGATATCGTGTTCGGTCCACGCGCGCGGCGTCGGCGCATCGACGCACAGGCACGCGGCCAGGCGGCCCGCCGACATCAACGGCACCACCAGCATGGCGCCTACGCGCTCGCCAAACGGCGACTGGAGCGCGCGCGGATCGCTGGCGGCGTCGTGGATGCTCACCACGGCGCCCTGCTGCAGCGCGGCCATCATTGCCGAACCAAAGCGGTCCGGCTGCGCCTGCGGCGCGCTGCCCGCCAGCGCCGACAGGCAGGGTGCGGCCAACGTCCCGCTGAGCGGATCGATCTCGGCATACCGCGCGCGCGTCGCGGTCGAGTCTGCACTTAATTCTGCACCCAGCAGCGCACTGGCGGTGGCAATCACGTCACCCGGATCGGCCAGCACGGCCAGCGCGTCGGACAGCATGAGCTGGAACGCCGCGCGGCGCTCGCCCAGCATGCGGGCCGTGGTTTCCATCGCGGTACAGAACAGGCCGCCGACACTGCCGCCGTCGGCATGCAGCGGGGCGTACGAAAAGGTGAACCAGGCGCGCTCGGGATAGCCGTTGCGCAGCAGGCATAGCCCGTAATCTTCGAAAAAGACCGGCTTGCCCGCCATCGTGCGTTCGATCTGCGGCTGCAGCTCGGGCCAGACCTCGGGCCACACGGCCGCGAACGGCTTACCGAGCGCGCCTGGGTGGCGCTCGCCGAGCATCGGGATATAGGCATCGTTGTACAGGACGATGTGCTGTGGCCCCCACGCAACGAACATCGGGAAGGCGGAATGCAGCAACATGTCGACGGCCGTCTGGAGAGACGGCGGCCAGGTGTCGGGTGCGCCGAGCGGGCACTGGCGCCAGTCGTGGCTGCGCATCTGCGCAGCCATCACACTGTCACCCGAAAAAACGGTAGCGGAGAGCGAGGCCATGCGCAGGATTGTCGCATAACTTGCTTGCCGGATTGCAGCTTTTTCCGGTTTGGCAGTGGCCCTTGCGCAACTTTACAACTCTCGGATTACCGTTAAGGCATCACAGCTTAATGAAGTGCTCACGGTAGTAGCGCAGCTCTTCGATCGACTCGACGATGTCGGCCAGGGCCGTGTGCTTCTGGTGCTTCTTGAAGCCGGACGCCAGCTCGGGCTTCCAGCGTCGGCACAGTTCCTTCAGCGTCGACACGTCGAGGTTGCGGTAGTGGAAGAATGCCTCGAGCTTCGGCATGCCGCGCGCCATGAAGCGGCGGTCCTGGCAGATCGAATTGCCGCACATCGGCGACTTGTTCTTCGGCACGTACTGCTTGAGAAATTCGATCAGCTCGACTTCGGCCTGGGCTTCGGTCACGGTCGACGCCTTCACGCGGTCGATCAAGCCCGACTTGCCGTGGGTACCCTTGTTCCAGTTGTCCATCTTGTCGAGTGTTTCATCCGACTGGTGGATTGCGAACACCGGGCCTTCGGCGATGATGTTCAGGTCTGGATCGGTGACGACGACGGCGACCTCGATGATGCGGTCGTTGTCCGGGTCGAGGCCCGTCATTTCCATGTCGAGCCAGACGAGGTTGAATTCATTGGGCCGCTGGGGCGTGCCCGGCACTGCGGAAGGTGTCGCTTGTGACATAATTCTCTCTTTGCCTAATCAATCCTGCATTTTCTCACAGGCACAGAATGTCTTCATTCGCGTTTTCGGTTTTGTTCGTCGTTTTCCTGCTGCTCACCTTGTCGCTGCGCACCTGGCTGGCCGCGCGCCATATCCGGCATATCGCGCGCCATCGCGCCAGCGTGCCGGCCGAGTTTGCGCCGAAAGTGCCGCTCGCGGCGCACCAGAAAGCGGCCGACTACACCGTCGCCAAGACCCGGCTCGGCCTGATCGGCACGCTGTGGGGCGCCATCGTCCTGATCGGCTTCACGCTGATGGGCGGCCTGCAACTGCTGTCGCTGGCAATCCTGCCATTCACCGGCCCCGGCCTGATGCATCAGCTGGTGCTGGTCGTCGCGTTTGCCGTGATCGCCAGTGTGCTCGACCTGCCGCTCGACTGGTACCGCCAGTTCGTCCTCGAGCAGCGTTTCGGCTTCAACAAGATGACGCCCGGCCTGTGGTTGGGTGACCTGGTCAAGAGCACGTTCGTGGGCGCGCTGATCGGCCTGCCGCTGCTGTGGGTCGTGCTCAAGCTGATGGAAGCCAGCGGCGCGCTGTGGTGGCTGTACACGTGGTTCGTCTGGAGCGGCTTCCAGCTCCTGATGATCGCGTTCTACCCGACCGTGATCGCGCCGCTGTTCAACAAGTTCACGCCCCTGGCCGACGTCAGCCTCAAGGAGCGCATCGATGGCTTGATGACGCGCGTGGGCTTTGCGTCGCGCGGCCTGTTCGTCATGGACGGCAGTAAGCGCAGCGCCCACGGCAACGCGTATTTTTCGGGCTTTGGCCGGGCCAAGCGCATCGTGTTCTTCGACACGCTGCTGTCGCGCCTGGAGCCACAGGAAATCGAAGCTGTGCTGGCGCACGAGCTGGGCCACTTCAAGCTGCGCCACATCGTCAAGCGCGTGGCCACGATGTTCGCGATCTCGCTGGCCTTCCTTGCCCTGCTCGGCTACCTGAAGGGCCAGGCCTGGTTCTACACGGGCCTGGGCGTGCTGCCGTTCATGAACGCGTCGAACGATGGGATGGCGCTGATCCTGTTCATTCTCGTGCTGCCGGTGTTCACCTTCGTGCTCGCGCCGCTGAGTTCCATCACGTCGCGCAAGCACGAATTCGAGGCCGATGCCTTCGCTGCGCAGCACACCGACCACCGCGACCTGGTGTCGGCGCTGGTGAAGATGTACGAAGACAATGCGTCGACGCTGACGCCCGATCCGCTGCACTCGGCGTTCTACGATTCGCACCCGCCGGCGTCGGTCCGGGTCAAGCGTCTGACGATGGCGGCCGCATGAATTTGACGCCACCACTCACGTCGCGCCATTGCACGCGCAAGGCGGTCGCGCTTGACGGGGCGGCCATCGCCACGCTGCTGCACGAAGTGCCCGGCTGGGAAGTGACCGACAGCGTCCTGGCCCGCACGTTCACGCTACCGGACTACCGCGCCACGATCGCATTCGTCAACGCGGTCGCAACGCTGGCCGAACAAGAAGACCATCATCCCGAGATGACGGTCGGCTACACCACCTGCCGCGTCAGCTGGACCACCCATTCCGCGGGCAGCGCGCTGTCCGACAACGACTTTATCTGCGCCGCGAAAGCCAATGCGCTGTACCTCAACCAGGAAACCGCATGAGCGCATCCCCCACTGAACTGACCGGCACCATCATCGCGGCCCATGGCCGCCACTACCTGGCCGACATCGACGGCGAAAAACTGCAGTGCGTCACGCGCGGCAAGAAGACCAATGTGGCCGTCGGCGACGTCGTCCACGTGGTCAGGACGTCCGAGAACCAGGCCGTGATCGAGCGCATCGCCGAGCGCACCACGCTGCTGTACCGCTCCGACCAGTACAAATCCAAGCTGCTGGCGGCGAACATCTCGCGCCTGTTCGTCGTGATTGCCACCGAGCCAGGCTTTGCCGACGACCTGGTGTCGCGCTCGCTGGTGGCATGCGAAGCGGCCGGCATCGAGGCGCACCTGATCCTCAACAAGACCGACGTGACGGACCTGCTGCCCCGCGCACGCGAACGTGCCGCGCAGTATTCGCGCCTCGGCTACCCGGTGCACGAGGTCTCGGCGCAGGCGCATCCTGAAGAAACGGTCGAGATCCTCAAGCCGCTGCTGGCCGGCCAGTCGTCGATTTTCATCGGCCAGTCGGGCATGGGCAAGTCGTCGCTGATCAATCTGTTGATCCCGGACGCCGATATCGCCGTGCGCGAAATCTCGGCTGCGCTCGATACCGGCAAGCACACGACGACCTTCACGCGCCTGTACTGGCTGCCGGAAGTCGATGGCAAGGCCGGGGCGATCATCGATTCGCCGGGCTTCCAGGAATTTGGCCTGTACCACCTGAGCGAAGGCATGCTCGAGCGCGCCTTCGTCGAGTTCAAGCCCTACCTGGGCGGCTGCAAGTACTACAACTGCCGCCATCTGGCCGAGCCGTTCTGCGCCATTCTCGATGCCGTCGCAGCGGGCAAGATCTGGAAGCACCGCCATGAACTCTACGGGCAATTGCTGCACGAATCGGCGCAGACCCTGTATTGAGACCCTGACTACTTTCCCTAACGGAAAGAAATTCCCCTTATAATTCAAGGGACAAACATAGCAGCAGACACGAGCAGACTTATGATGACGAGTACCCCACCGATCAAGCACTTCCTGCAGTTTTCCGACTTCACGCTCGATGAGTTTGAATACGTCATCAAGCGCGCGGCCATCATCAAGCGCAAGTTCAAGGCCTATGAGGTGTACCACCCGCTGGTCGACCGCACGCTGGTGATGGTGTTCGAAAAAAGCTCGACGCGCACGCGCCTGTCGTTCGAAGCCGGCATGCACCAGCTGGGCGGCGCCGCCATCTACCTCAACACCCGCGACAGCCAGCTCGGCCGTGGCGAACCGGTGGAAGACGCTGGCCAGGTGATGAGCCGCATGTGCGACATCATCATGATCCGCACCTTTGGCCAGGACATCATCGACCGCTTCGCCGCCAACTCGCGCGTGCCGGTCATCAATGGCCTGACCAATGAACACCACCCGTGCCAGGTGCTGGCGGACGTGTTCACGTTCCACGAACACCGCGGTTCGATCGCCGGCAAGACCGTCGCATGGATCGGCGACGCCAACAATATGCTGTACTCGTGGCTGCAGGCAGCCGAAGTCTTCGGCTTCCACCTGAACGTCGCCACCCCGAAAGGCTACGAGATGGACCCGAGCCTGGTCTCGACCACGCGCTACACGCTGTTCGACAACCCGTCGGACGCCTGCGAAGGCGCGCACCTGGTCAATACCGACGTCTGGACCAGCATGGGCTACGAGAAGGAAAACGCCGAGCGCATGAAGGCGTTTGACGGCTTCATCGTCGACGAAGCCAAGATGGCCCGCGCCGCGAGCGACGCGCTGTTCATGCACTGCCTGCCGGCGCACCGCGGCGAAGAAGTGGCCGCCGAGGTCATCGACGGCCCGCAATCGGTCGTCTGGGACGAAGCCGAAAACCGCCTGCACGTGCAAAAAGCCCTGATCGAGTACCTGCTGCTCGGCCGTATCGAAGATTGATTTTTACCCCTGAAGCTTGATCGTTGGCCGTCCATCCCGGCGCTTGCCGGGCTGGATTTGCGAGCCAGCTGACCATTACCCTCCCTCCATCACTGGAACATCCCATGAGCGACATCAAGAAAGTAGTACTGGCCTATTCTGGCGGCCTCGACACCTCCGTCATCCTGAAATGGCTGCAAGACAATTACGGCTGCGAAATCGTCACCTTCACCGCCGACCTCGGCCAGGGTGAAGAACTGGAACCGGCACGCGCCAAGGCCATCAAGTTCGGCATCAAGCCAGAGAACATCTATATCGACGACGTGCGCGAAGAATTCGTGCGCGACTTCGTCTACCCGATGTTCCGCGCGAACACCGTGTACGAAGGCGAATACCTGCTGGGCACGTCGATCGCGCGGCCGCTGATCGCCAAGCGCCTGATCGAGATCGCCAATGAAACCGGCGCCGACGCCGTCTCGCACGGCGCGACCGGCAAGGGCAACGACCAGGTGCGTTTCGAGCTGGGCGCCTATGCACTCAAGCCGGACGTCAAGATCATCGCGCCATGGCGTGAATGGGATCTGCTGTCGCGCGAAAAACTGCTGAAGTACGCAGAAGACGCGGGCATCGCGGTGGACATGAAGCACAAGAACGGCGGCGCGCCGTACTCGATGGACGCCAACCTGCTGCACATCAGCTTTGAAGGCCGTCACCTGGAAAACCCGAGCGCCGAAGCCGAGGAATCGATGTGGCGCTGGACTGTCTCGCCAGAAGCAGCGCCGGACGAAGCGGAATACCTGGACGTCGAATTCGAGCGCGGCGACATCGTCGGCCTGAACGGCAAGCGCCTGTCGCCAGCCGCGGTCCTGACCGAGCTGAACCGCCTGGGCGGCAAGCACGGCATCGGCCGCCTGGACCTGGTGGAAAACCGCTACGTCGGCATGAAGTCGCGCGGCTGCTACGAAACCCCGGGCGGCACGATCATGCTGCGCGCGCACCGCGCCATCGAATCGATCACGCTCGACCGCGAAGTGGCGCACCTGAAGGATGACCTGATGCCACGCTACGCGTCGCTGATCTATAACGGCTACTGGTGGGCGCCGGAACGCGTCGCGCTGCAGACGCTGATCGACCACACGCAAGCCACGGTCAACGGCTGGGTGCGCATCAAGCTGTACAAGGGCAATGTCATTGTCGTGTCGCGCGATTCGAAGACCGATTCGCTGTTCGACATGAACATCGCAACGTTCGATGAAGATGGCGGCGCGTACAACCAGGCTGACGCGGGCGGCTTCATCAAGCTCAATGCGCTGCGCATGCGGATTGCGGCGAAGGCACGCGCCAAGCGCGGGCAGTAAGCCGATTGGTTGGCCGCAAGGCTGGCCAGGCACAGAGAAGCCGCCCTCGGGCGGCTTTTTTTGCAGCGTCATTTGAACGCGATGCTACAGCAGCCCTAATGACTGCAACGCTGCTTTCGCCAGCGATACGCGCTTGTCGTCGGCCCCGTCCGGGATGTCGATGTTCAGCGCGAACGTGTAGAGCTTGCCGTCCTTCTTGATCCAGCCGACCCACCAGCCGATATCGGGCTGGCCGGGGCGCTTGCCCCAGCCGGTTTTCGCATACAGTTCGGCCGGGCCGTCCTGGCGCGCGATGGCGCGCACGGCCTCCATGTGCACGTTCTCGAACGGCAGCTGGCCCTGCGCCAGCCGGGCCAGGAACGCCGTCTGCTCGAGCGCGCTGATTTCGAGCGGGCCATCGAGCCAGAAGCGGTCCACCACCGTGCCGGTTTCCATGTTCCCGTAATTCATGCGCACGAGCGCGCCGCGCATGCGTTCCAGGCCGATGCGCCGCGCCATTTCCTGGTAGACAGGCACGTTCGATATCTTGATCGCTTCGCGCAGGCCCATGTCCCGGGCCCACTCGGGGCGGGCGACCGGCTTGCCGCCGTACGGCACGATCTCGTCGACCGAGGCGACGGCGCCCGTGCTCAGTGCGATCAGCGAGTTTGGCAGCTTGAAAGTCGACGCCGGGATGAACCGCTTGGCGGCGCGCTGGCGGTCGTGGCCCGTGTCGGTGTCCTGGGCCACGTCGTGCACGACGAAGGTGCCGGTGACGCCCTCTTTCTTGAACAGCTGCGTGACGGCCAGGCTGTCGCGCCATTCGGTGGCCTGGGCGACGGCGCCGAACGCCATCAGGACAAGTGCAAGAACATGCTTGATCATTGGTCTGCTTCCTTGGTCAGTTGGGCGGCCAGACGCGCGCGCGCCTTGTCGGCATACGTTCGGCAGGCGGTGGTGTCGATGAAAGCGGCGTTGCCCCGCGAGGCACGGCGGGCGTAGCGCTGCCACAGGTCGCTGCCTTCCGGATGCGCCGAGACCAGCACATCGCACGGCAGGCCGGCCACTGTCGCAATTGAACGTTCGAGGTCCGCGCGCGCCGCCGGGTAGGATGGATGGCCACGGTAGCGAAATGGCCCAGCTGCGATCGCGTTCAGGCTGTCGGCGTACACCATGTGCGCCGTCCGGCCGCCTTCGAAGGCGTTCCAGGTCCAGCTTGCGCCGCCCTGCGTGTGGCCAGGCGTGGCGTGCATCGTCACGGCCAGCGGGCCGAGCTTGACGACGTCGCCGTCAGTTACGGCCCGCACGCGGGCAGTTGGCGCCATCGGCTGAAGGTCGGTGTATTGCGGGTCACCCTTGTCGGCCTGGCCGCTCGCCAGCACGGGTACGGCAGCGCTGCCGACCAGGACCTCGGCGCCCGACAGGCGCTGCAGCTCGGCGATGCCGCCTGCGTGATCGGAGTGTGCGTGCGAGTTCAGGATGAAGCGGATATCTTCGACCTTGAAGCCGAGCTGGCGCATATTGCGCACGATCTGCGGAGCCGATTTCTCGCTGCCGCCGTCGATCAGAATGTGGCCCTGTGGCGATGTGATCAGGACCGCCGACAGGCCATGCGTGCCGACATAGTAGGTGTTGCCGTACAGGGCAAACGGTTTCTGCGGCGTGTTCCAGTCGTTGGCTGCAGCAGGCTGCAGGCACGCAACGAGGCCAGCCGCGGCCAGTGCCAGGCTTGTGTGTTTCATCATGACGATTCCTTATGTGGACGGTGACAGCGTAGCGAGTCTTCCCGGCAGCGCGCGCAGGAAGCGTTCTTTCAGGAGCGGCCCGGCCGCGCGGTCCGGGTGACCGGGGCCAAGGTTCTGGCGTGCGAAGACGACGGTGCGCCCATCCTTCGTGGCCCAGCCGGCGAACCAGCCAAGCGCGCGGTCCGTGTCCCCGGCCCCATCATCAGTGGCAGTGCCGGTCTTGCCGTACACCTGCCAGCCATTGGCAAGCAGGGGCAAGCGCAGCAGCTGCGCCGTCATGTCGAAGGCGTGCGCGCTGACGGGCAGTTGGCGGTTGGCGACCTTGCGCAGAAAAGCGACCTGCTCGCGCGGCGAGACCTGCAGCGACGACGAGATCCAGGCCCTGTCGACGCCGCCGGTGAGGTCCTGGTTGCCGTAGTTGAAGCGACCCACGTAATCCTGTACGCGGCGTTCGCCCAGCCGGCTAGTGACCTGCTGCGCATACCAGACGGTCGAATTGCGGATCCAGCTCGTCGGGTCGGTAGTGGCGCGCCACGACGGCTGCCAGTCGATGTAACCTGCCTTGAACGGCAGCGCCGGCGTGTGGGCGTCCTGCAGGATGCCGGCGTCAAAACCCATCAGGCTCACGGCGATATTGAAGGTCGACGCCGGCGTGGTGCGTACGTCGCAGCGCCCTTCCTCGACCAGCACCGCCCCCGTGGCAGCATCAAGCATCAGCGTGCAGTCGAGCGTTTCCGGTGCATCGCCCCAGGCCAGCGCTGGCTGCAGGGCCAGATTGGCGCCAAACACCAGCGCCAGTGCGGCCAGGCCGGCGCAGCGGGCACGGCCAGCATTCCGGGCAAGGAACGGCGTGCGGATCAACGCGACACGTGCAGCCAGCGTGTCCGGCGCAACGCCGCCGAAGGCCAGCGCATTGGCTGGCGCCGCCTGGTACTGAAAGCGCAACTGCGCGACCAGCGCGGCAGCGTAGGCCTTGCGCTGGACCTGCGGCCGGCCGCGCAGCACGTCGCGGTCGCAGCCCAACTCCTGGGCCCAGACAAGGCGCGCGCGCAGCAGGCGCATCGCGGGATTGAACCAGCACAGCGCCTGGAGCAGCGCGCAGGCGGCGAGCCACCACAGATCACCCCGGCGCCAGTGCGTCAGTTCGTGGGCAACGATCAGCTCGCGCTGCAGCGGATCGATTGTGCGCAGGGCCAGCGGCAACAGCAGACGCGGTCGGAACGGGCCAACCAGCATCGGGGAGATGGGGGCATCGACTTCGATCATGGGTGGCAGCGCCCCATCCGCTGACAGGTGCGCACCGGCGCGCAGCAACTGCGCCAGCGCGCGCTGGCCATGGAACAGGCGCGCAAGCATCCACAGCAGACCGCCCGTGTAAGCCAGTGCCCAAGTCCACGCGGTCCAGGCCAGCCACGAGCGGGGTTCTACTAATGTGCCGATGGGCCCGAGAGTCTGGGGGGACGTGGCGACCGTGGCGGCCGTCATGGGCGACAGGTCGACGTCGAACACAGGCAGCATGTGAAGTTGCTGCGCCTGCGGCAGCATCAGGATAATGAAGGTGGCCCCAAGCGCGACCTGCCCCAGCATCCACGGGGTGCGCTGCATGCCGAGCGCCGGCAGGTTCCGCTGCGCCAGCGCCAGCACGCCCCACACAGCCAGGCCGGCGGCCAGACAGCCGATGCTGGCGAACAGGAAGCGGATGAGGGTCGCGTCGAGCAGGTTCATGGCGCCGCGTCCTTGTCGACTGGCCAGTCGTTGAGCAGTTGCTCCAGGCGCGCGAGTTCATCGTCGTCGACCAGCTTGCTGCCGGTGAACATATTGACCGGCAGCGGCGTATCGATCTCCATCACGCGCTTGCCGAAATCGTGGGCGAACGCGGCCAAGGTATCGACCTTGTCGCTGACCGCCGCATAGACCTGCACGCCATGGCGCAGCTCCTGGCGCACCATGCCTTTGTCGAGCATGCGCTCGAGCGTCTTGCGGGTGGACGAATACGACCAGCCCAGTTCGGCCTCGACGGCGTCGTGGATTTCACGGGCGCTGAGCGGCTGCTGGCGCCACAGCGCCTTGAGCAGGCTAAGTTCGGAAATCGAGGGTACGGCCATGGCAACAGTCCTTGATATGACGCCTAATGTGACGCTTGCCGCAATGATGCGACAAGTGTCGCACCTGCGTCAACAAGAAATTGTTATCGCCGTCAGTTGCGCAGATCGTCGACCGCTTCGCGGCCAAAGCCAGGTGCGAGCAGATAATCGGCCAGGTTGCGCGCGCAGTCCTCGGGTGAGGTCAGGCCGCCCGTGTCCTTCAGCTCGACGAAGCGCTCGCGCAGCGGGAAGTTGGCGTCCGGTGTCGCGCGGATCGCCGCCTGCATGTCGGTGTCGATGACGCCCGGCGCCAGGCTGACCGCCAGCACCTGCGGGTCGCCATCAAGCTGGATGGCGCGCGCATGCTGGTCGAGCGCAGCCTTCGTCGCGCAGTACACGGCCCAGCCAGGATAGGCATTGCGCCCTGCCCCGCTGGACACGTGCAGGATGCGCCGCGCCGCATCGGGCGCGGCCTGCACGAATGCGGCGGCCAGCGCCAGCGGCGCGCCAACGTTGAGCATCACCGCCTGCAGCACGTCTGCCGGATCCTGCGCGGCAAGCGGGCCCACTGGCGTGACGACGCCGGCATTGTTGACGAGGTACACCGTATCGGCGCCCGCAAGGAAATCGCGCAGCGTTGGCCCGGCGAGCCAGGCCTGCAATGCAGCCGGATCGGCCATGTCGACTTCGGCCTGTTCGATCCCGGCCAGCGCAGAACGTCCGCGCGCCAGGCCCAGTACGGCCAGGCCGCGCGATTGCAGTTCGGCCGCGATGGCGGCCCCGAGGCCACGGGTGTGGCCGGTGACGATGACTTTTTTCATGAGGTGTTCCTTAGATGAAGACGGGTTCGGGTTCCAGCATCACGCCGTAGCGCGCCGCCACATCGGCCTGGATGGCTGCGGCCAGCCGGACAACATCCTGCCCCGTGGCCCCGCCCAGGTTAACGAGCACCAGCGCCTGCTTGTGGTACACGCCGGCCGCGCCCAGGTGGCGGCCCTTCCAGCCGCACTGGTCGATCAGCCAGCCCGCGGCCAGCTTGAACGTGCCGTCCGGCTGGGCGTGGTGCACCAGGGTCGGGAACTGCGCGAGCAGGCGCGTGCATTCGGCGTTTGACACCACCGGGTTCTTGAAGAAGCTGCCGGCATTGCCGATCTCGCGCGGATCGGGCAGCTTGCGGCGCCGGATCGCTTCGACCATCAGGCCGATGTCGTTCGGCGTGGGCGCCGTCAAGCCCGCGTCGCGCACTGCATTGCCCAGTTCGGCGTAGCGCAGGTTTGGCTGCCATGCGCGCGGCAGGGCAAACGTCACGTCCAGCACGACGAGATTGGCGCCGTCTAGATGCTTGAAGATGCTGTCGCGGTAGCCGAAGCGGCAGGCGGCCGCGTCCAGCGTGCGCGTGGCGCCGCTTGCCATGTCGTAGGCAGTGAGGCTATGGAATACGTCCTTGGTTTCGACGCCATACGCCCCCACATTCTGGATAGGCGCGGCGCCCACGGTGCCGGGTATCAGGGACAGGTTTTCCAGCCCGCCGATGCCCTGCTCGAGCGTGAAGCGCACGAAGCCGTGCCAGTTTTCACCGGCCTGGGCGCGTACGAGGATTTTGCCGGCCTCTTCGCCCAGCACCTCGCGGCCCTGCCCGGTCATGTGCAGCACCAGGCCCTCGACGTCGCGCGTGAACAGCAGATTGCTGCCGCCGCCAAGCACCAGGCGTGGCAAGGCAGCCAGCGCCGGATCGGCACGCACCGCGGCAAGTTGCTCTGCGCCATCCACGCGCAGGTAGTGGCGCGCGCGGGCGGGAATGCGGAAGGTATTGAACGTGTCGAGCGGCTGGTCGTGAATGAGAGGCATGATGTAACGGCGTAAAAGTGTCGTTTCATTATAGTGGTTCGTGCATTGCCGGCTTTCCACACGGGTGAAACGGTCGCGATTCGGGCCGCCGTCCGCTAAAATAGAGCGATTCATCTACATGCAAGACAAAACAAGGACACCCCATGCCATCATTTGATGTCGTCTGCGAAGCAGACATGGTCGAAGTAAAGAACGCGGTTGAGCAATCGAACAAAGAAATCACGACCCGTTTCGATTTCAAGGGCAGCTCGGCCAATGTCGAGCAAAAAGACAAGGAACTGACGCTGTTTGCCGATTCCGATTTCCAGCTGACCCAGGTCAAGGACGTCCTGATCAACAAGATGGCCAAGCGCAAGGTCGACGTACGCTTTCTGGACGAAGGCAAGGTCGAGAAAATCGGCGGCGACAAGGTCAAGCTGGTGATCAAGGTGCGCAACGGTATCGAAACCGACGACGCGAAAAAAATCACCAAGCTGGTCAAGGAAAGCAAGATGAAGGTGCAGGCGAGCATCCAGGGCGAATCGGTGCGCATCACGGGCGCCAAGCGCGACGACCTGCAGACGGCCATGGCCATGCTGCGCAAGGACGTGGAAGACCTGCCGCTGGCCTTCAACAACTTCCGCGACTGATCGGTATCAGCGCGTTGCAACGGGCCGGCATGACCGGCGCTGGCACAGGGCGATCCGTGGACAATGTGTCCGCTGAAGCCTTGTAACGCTTGGAGTAAAATGGCGCCGTGCATCGACCAGGGGTCGAGTATTACGCACCGCAGCCACTCCGGGCAGATTAGGTAGTCTAAGGATAGCAATGAAACGTGTTGATGATTTCCGCCTGCGCATGGGCAACAAGGAATACGTGCCCATCATGATCGGCGGAATGGGTGTGGACATTTCGACGTCCGAGCTGGCGCTGGAAGCAGCCCGCCTGGGCGGGATCGGCCATATCTCCGATGCAATGTCGCAAGACGTGTCCGACCGCAAGTTCGACACCACGTACGTCAAGGAAAAAACCAAGACCTACAAGTTCAACATCAACAACATGAACAAGGCCGTGGTCCAGTTCGATCTGGATCACCTGGCCGAGGCTACGCGCCGTCATGTCAGCTCCACCATGGAAGCGAAGAAAGGCGATGGCCTGATCTACGTGAACTGCATGGAAAAGCTGACCATGAACGCGCCGAAGGAAACGCTGCGCGTGCGCCTGGCGTCAGCCCTGGACGGCGGCATTGACGGCATCACGCTGTCGGCCGGCCTGCACCTGGGTTCGTTCGAGCTGATCAAGGATCACCCGCGTTTCCGTGATGCGCACCTGGGCATCATCGTCTCGTCCGTGCGCGCGCTGCAACTGTTCCTGCGCAAAGTCTCGCGCCTGGACCGCAAGCCCGACTTCATCATCGTCGAAGGCCCGCTGGCCGGTGGCCACCTGGGCTTCGGCATGGATGACTGGAAGCAATACGACCTGCACACGATCATGGACGAGATCCATGCGTTCGTGAAGGCCGAGCAGCTGGGCATCCCGGTGATTGCCGCCGGTGGCGTGTTCACCGGTTCGGATGCCGTCAGCTTCCTCGAAAAAGGCGCCGGCGCCGTCCAGGTCGCCACGCGCTTTACCGTGACCACCGAATGCGGCCTGCCTGACGACGTCAAGCAGGAATACTTCCGCGCCAGCGAAGAAGACATCGAAGTCAACGGCATCTCGCCGACCGGCTATCCGATGCGCATGCTCAAGAATACGCCGGCCATTGGCTCGGGCATTCGCCCGGGCTGCGAGTCGTATGGCTATCTGCTCGATGCGACTGGCAATTGCTCGTACATCAATGCCTACAACCGCGAGGTGCAGGCGCATCCGGAACTGAAAAAAGTCACGGTGATGGACAAGACCTGCCTGTGCACGCACATGCGCAACTTCAATTGCTGGACGTGCGGACATTACACGTACCGCCTGAAGGACACGTCGCATCTGCTGGCCGATGGCAAGTATCAGATCCTGAGCGCCCAGCACGTGTTCGAGGATTACCAGTTCAGCGTCAACAACGAGATCGCCTTGCCCGAGAAACAGGACATCATCGCGGCGTAAGCCCGCGACGTAATCTCGCCTGTTGCTGTTGCCGCGCCGTACGGCGGCCATGAAAACGTCATTCCTGCCCCCGCGGGATTGACGTTTTTTATGTTTACGGCAGATTGAACCGCCTTGTCCCGCCCCTGCCCCGTGATCGCCGCTGAATGTGCGCAGGCGCACCGAAGCCGTCTTGCATGAACGTTACGGTAACCATTCCATCAGCGGGAGTGAGCAATGAGCGAAGAGAAAAAGCAGGTCCGTATTACCAAAGCGACGATGCCGGCCGGTGGCTGGGGTTCCGTTGGCGACGTCAGCACGATCCTGACCGACCAGAACGTCGTCGTCAAAGACACGGGCTTGCTGCTCAAGCAAAACAAGACCGATGGCTTCGCCTGTGTCAGCTGCGCCTGGGCCAAGCCGGCCAATCCGCATCCCTTCGAATTCTGTTCCAGCGGCGCCAAAGCCACCGCCTGGGAAACCACGAGCAAGTCCATCGGCGCCGACTTTTTCCAGCGCCACACCCTGACCGAGCTCGAAGGCTGGAGCGACCATGAGCTCGAAGACCACGGCCGCCTGACCACGCCGCTGCGCTACGACGCCGCCAGCGATAAATACCTGCCGGTCGAATGGGACGTGGCCTTCAACGAGATCGGCGCCGCGCTGCGCGGCTTTGACCCCAAGCAGGTCGTGTTCTACGCATCGGGCCGCGCCTCATTGGAAACGTCGTATATGTACCAATTGCTGGCGCGCATGTATGGCAACAACAACCTGCCGGACAGCTCGAACATGTGCCACGAAAGCACGTCGGTCGGCCTGCAAAAGACGATCGGCATCGCGGTGGGCACGGTCAAGCTGAGCGATTTCGAGGACACCGATTGCATCCTGTTCTTCGGCCAGAACGTGGGCGTCAACAGCCCGCGCATGCTGCACCAGCTGCAAGAAGCGCGCAAACGTGACGTGCCGATTATCACCTTCAACCCGCTGCGCGAGCGCGGGCTGGTGAGCTTCACCAATCCGCAGTCGCCACTGGAAATGCTGACCAGACAAGAGACGGCGATTTCGACCCAGTACCATCAGGTCAAGCCGGGTGGCGACACAGCCGTCATCATGGGCATGTGCAAGGCGATCTTCGCGCTTGACGATGCAGCGCTGGCAGCCGGCGAACAGCGCGTGATCGACATCGCATTCATCCAGGAACACACCAACGGTTTCGGCGACTTCGAGCAGGCCGTGCGTGCCTGCTCGTGGGAAGCCATCGAGCGCGAAGCGGGCCTGTCGCAAGCGGCGCTCGAAGAAGCAGCGGGCGTGTATGCCAGGTCGAGCGCCGTGCTGGGCGTGTACGGCATGGGCCTGACCCAGCACCGCAATGGCGTGCAGAACGTGACGATGCTGGTCAACCTGCTGCTGTTGCGCGGCAATATCGGCAAGCCGGGCGCCGGCATCTGCCCGGTGCGCGGTCACTCGAACGTGCAGGGCCAGCGTACGGTCGGGATCACCGAAAAGCCCGAACTGGCGCCGCTCGACAAGCTCAAGGAACAATTCAACTTCGAGCCGCCGCGCGACATGGGCCTGACGACGGTGGATGCCTGCGAAGCCATTATCAAGCGTGATCTGCAGGGCTTCATCGGCCTGGGCGGCAATTTCCTGCGCGCCGTGCCGGAAACGGTGCTGATGGAAGCGGCCTGGCGCGAGCTGCCGCTGACGGTGCAGATCGCTACCAAGCTCAACCGCAACCACGTCATTCACGGCAAGGCGGCCTACCTGCTGCCATGCCTGGGCCGGATCGAGATTGACCGCCAAGGCTCGGGCAACCAGTCCGTGTCGGTTGAGGACAGCACGTCGCACATGCACGGCTCGCGCGGGATGACCGAGCCAGCCGCGCCCGGGCTGCTGTCCGAACCGGCGATCGTGGCCGGCATTGCCAAGGCGACACTGGCGCCCAACCCCAATGTCAACTGGGACGCCTGGGTGGCCGATTACCGCGTCATCCGCAAGGCGATGGGCGTGACCTTCCCCGAGATTTTCAAGGATCTGAACGAGCGCATGTGGACGCCGGGCGGCTACCGCAAGCCACTGGCCGCCGCCGAGCGCATCTGGAAAACCGAGAGCGGCAAGGCCGAATTCACGGTGCCCGAAGAACTGCCAGGCAACCCGAACATGCCGGGCGGCCCCGACATCCTGCGCCTGTTTACGATCCGCAGCGATGGCCAGTTCAACACGACCATCTACAGCAATGACGACCGCTTCCGCGGCGTGCACGGCAGCCGCATGGTGCTGTTCATGAACGCGGCCGACATGGAACGCTATGGCCTCGGCAAGGGCGACGTCGTGGCGCTGCGCACGCATGCAGACGACGGCGTGAATCGCCGGGTCGAAGGCTTGCAGATCGTGCCCTACGATGTGCCGTCCGGCTGCATCGCCGGTTATTACCCGGAATGCAATCCGCTGATTCCGCTGTGGCACCACGCGAAGGAAAGCAAGGTGCCGGCGGCAAAAGCCATCGATGTGCTGCTCGAGCGCAGCACCCGTGGGGCAACCAGCGCAGCAACGAGCATTGCATGAACGCGCGCACGTCCTTCCCCGGTGACGGCGGGCCGGATTATCCGGTAGCCAGCAGCGTGCCGGCGGCCTGCTGGCAGGCCGGCGCGAGCGAGGCGCTGGCCGAAGTGCTGGCCGAGGAAGTGCCGGTAGCGCTCGTCTACAACGGCATCAGCCACGCCGTGATGCTGGCTTCGCCTCAAGACCTGGAGGACTTCGCGCTGGGGTTCTCACTGTCCGAGCGCATCGTGCGCCAGGCGGCAGATATCCGCGACATCACCATCGAGACGGGTCCGCACGGCATCACGTTGTCGATGGAGATTGCCCCCGGCGCCATGGCGCGCCTGAAGGAAACGCGGCGTGCACGCACCGGCAAGACCGGCTGCGGCCTGTGCGGCGTGGACAGCCTGGCCTGGTTCGAGCGCGAAACGGGCCTGATCGATGCACGCGATGGCGGCGCGCATGGCGTGACGACACAGTTTGCGCCCGATGCACTGCACCGCGCGATGGCCGCGATGGCGGCGCGCCAGCACCTGCACCTGGCAACCGGCGCCGTCCACGCGGCGGGCTGGGCCGACCGCGATGGCGTACTGCGCACGGTGCGCGAAGACGTCGGCCGCCACAATGCGCTCGACAAGCTGATCGGCGCGGTGGCGCACGATGGCGTGCCAGCCGACAGCGGCTTCGTCGTCGTGACCAGCCGTGCCAGTTTCGAGATGGTGCAAAAGACCGCGCGCGCCGGGATCGCCGTGCTGGCGGCCATCTCGGCGCCCACGGCCATGGCTGTTCGCCTGGCGGATGCAGCGGGCGTGACGCTGGCTGGCTTCGTGCGCGCCGGTCGCCACGTCGTCTACAGCCACCCGCAGCGCCTGACCTGAGCGCTTGATATAGACGCCTGCGCACGCCGCACACGCGGCGCGCGACAACGATGTTGAACGGGTATAAGCTGAAAGCATGCGCGCAACCGACGCAGCGCGATGCGAGAGAGGCGGCCCGACATGTCAACGTTTGCCCCTGCCGAGCAGGTCAGCTTCCTGGCTGATCAAGCGGGCACCATCACCAGTTGGAACCCGGCGTGCGCCGCGTTGTTCGGTCATGCTGCAGCCGATGTCATCGGTCAGCCGGTTGCCAGCCTGCTCGACGGCGCCAGCTGGACAGTCTTGCAAGGCGCCGCTCAGAGCCAGACCACATTGGCGACCAGTGCCGGCCCCCGCCCTGCCAACCTCCACCTCGTGTTGCAGACTGGCCGCGACGGCGCCCCGCTCGGCTACAGCATCACCATCATCCCGGCAGTGATCAGCGTATCGGAAGGCGAGCGGCTCGGCGCGACACCACTGTCCGCCGTCGTCGACCTGCTGCCAGGCACCTTCTACATCATGAACCGCGAAGGCCGCGTCCTGCTATGGAACCATAACCTCGAGCGGCTATGCGAAATGATGCCAGACGAGATCGCCGCCGCCAACGGCATCGCCATGCTCGACCCGCGCGACCGCCCCGGCGCGCTCAGACAGGTCGAGGCCATGTTCGACAACAACACCGAGATCGCCCTGGAAACCGACTACGTTTCGCGCAGTGGCCGCGAAACACCGATGCTGCTGCGCGGCGCGCGCATCGACTGCAACGGGGGCCAGTACATCTTCGGCATGGGCATCGACATTTCGCGCCAGCGCGCACGCGAGCGCCAGCTGGCCCTGTACCGGCGCGCGCTCAATGCGGCCCGCAATGGCGTGATCATCGCCCACGATGGGGGGCCCGACCACCTGATCGAGTACGTCAATCCCGCCTTTGAACACATCACCGGTTACAGCGCCGACGAAGTCATCGGGCGCGATTCGCGCTTCATGGCGGCGCCCGGGCTGGACGCCGACGAACGCAGCCGCATGCGCCGGGCGCTGCGCGAACACCGCTCGGTGCACGTCGTGCTGCGTAACCTGCGCAAGAATGGCGAACTGTTCTGGAATGACCTGCATATCACGCCCGTGCACGACGACAATGGCAAGGTCACCCACTTCATCGGCATCATCAACGACGTCACCGCCAGCAAGCAGCGCACCGACAATCTCGGGCACGACGTCAACCATGACAGCCTGACGGGCCTTGCCAGCCGCACGCTGTTGCGCGACCGGCTTGACCATGCCCTGCACCTGGCTCAGCGCCACCAGACGCTGGTGGCCACAGTGCTGATCGACCTGGACGGCTTCAAAGCCATCAACGACACCTTCGGCCACGATGCGGGCGACGCCGTGCTCAAGGTCGTGGCGCGGCGCTTGCAGGCAGCCGTGCGCGACAGCGATACGGTGGCGCGCATGGCAGGCGATGAGTTTGCGATGGTGCTGGTCGACCAGCCGACACTGCGCTTCACGCTGCGCATGGTCGAACGGTTACGGCGCGCATTGATCATGCCGGTCTCGTTTGGCGGCAACGACATCGCCGTGGGCGCGAGCCTGGGCGTGGCGGCCTACCCGCACGATGGCGCGACGACGGCTGACCTGATCCGCGCCGCCGACATGGCAATGCACCGCGCCAAGCGCCATGGCGGCGGCGTACACTTTCATTCCCGCGAAATGCACGACGTCAGCGCAGCGCGCACCGCACTGGCCGACAGCATGCGCAGCGCACTCGAGGACGATCAGCTGTTCCTGTTGTTCCAGCCCCGGATGGAAGCGCACAGCGGCAAGGTGCGGGGGTTTGAGGCCCTGCTGCGCTGGCGCCATCCCGAGCATGGCGTGATGCTGCCGGCGTCTTTCCTGGCCGAAGCCGAAGAAAGCGGGCAAATTGTCGAGATCGGCGGCTGGGTGCTGGACCAGGCCTGCGCCTTCGCCCGCGACCTGCGCAGCGCCGGTTACGCCGGCTTGCCGGTGGCAGTGAACGTGACGCACCGCGAATACAGCCGGCCCGATTTCATCGCCGGCATCGCCCGCCGCATGCAAGAGGCCGGGTTACCGCCCGGAAGCCTCGAAATCGAAATCCCCGAAGCTGACCTGATCCGCAACCCGGGCCTGGGGCGCGACCTCTCGGTGCAACTGCGCGCGACAGGCGCAATGCTGTCGGTCGACCAGTTCGGGCAAGGGATGTCCGATCTGGCGTTCCTGCAGCAGTTATCGGTGCGTCAGGTGAAACTGTCACGCAAGGCTGTGCACGACATCGCCGACCACGGCCGCAACGGCGCGCTCGCCCGGACCCTGATCGACATCGGCCACAACCTCGACATCACCGTGGTGGGCGAGGCGGTCGAAACCGAGGCGCAGGTCGACTTTTTGCGCAGCCACGGCTGCGACCAGATGCAGGGGCAATGGTTCAGCGCGCCGTTGTCGGCCGCCGCCGCGCGCGCTTTCCTCAAGGACCGGCAACATGCGTTGTAGGGTGGACGGGTCCCCCGTCCACGCGTTCAACGAACGTCGATGCCGCCAGATAGTCAACGTCATCAGAACACCCACCCCGTCCATTCCCCGATTTGTGCAGGCTGTCGCAGGATACTGGCCCTGACGCGCCCCGCGCGTTAAAGTTGCATCATTCCAACGGCCGCCGCTTCGGGCCGATGCAACATCCTCCGACGATCGACGACGCCATGCAAGCACGCAGCACGACACAGCACCATCTGGCCGGCACCCTGTCCTGGCTCTACCGCGCCTTCGACGGCGTGGCGACCTGGGTCACCCAGCTGTCATGGTGGAAGTTTCTTCTTTTTGCCGGCCTGACGCTGACCGCTGCCGGCATCCTGCAGGAAGAACTGTTCAACGGCCCGGCCGAAGAAGAAATCGCCCGCGCCGAGCGCGAATCCGGCCGCCGCAGCGACGCCAGCATCCTGATCGACGAGAGCGGCATCCGTTTCAATCCCCGCACCCGGACCCGCGCGGCCGAGCCGGTCCCGGCAACGACACCGGAAACGCCCGAAGTCCCCGCCGTGCCGGACACACCCGATGCACCACCGGGCCCGCCAGTGACGGCGACGGCACCCTCCTCGACCGCTGGCGCCGTGAACATTTCGCCGAACAGTGACTCGGTCCACATCGAACTGCCGC
Source organism: Massilia aurea (assembly GCF_024753205.1). Classification (GTDB taxonomy): domain Bacteria; phylum Pseudomonadota; class Gammaproteobacteria; order Burkholderiales; family Burkholderiaceae_D; genus Telluria; species Telluria aurea. The sequence continues at coordinate 99,735 of NZ_JANUGZ010000003.1, forward strand.
CGCAAATTGGCGAAGAATTGTCGAACGCCATCGAGGCCGCCGTCGAAGACGCCGCCGAGCAAAAAGTGTCGCGCTATCACAAGCAGGCATCTACCTGGTTCATGAACTTTGTCGTGCTGTTGCTGCTGGCGCTGTTCGGCACCAAGGCGCTGGTCGGCGGCAAGAAGCGCGCCGATGCTGAAGCCCAGGTGGCCAACGCGGCCGCCGAGCGCGAGGCGATGCAGCGCCAGCTGATGGAAACCAAAATGCAGATGATGCAGGCACAGGTCGAGCCGCACTTTTTATTCAACACGCTGGCGTCGGTCGAGCACCTGATCCGCGTCGATCCGCCGCGCGCGTCGGCCATGCAGCGCAGCCTGATCCAGTACCTGCGCGCGGTGCTGCCGCAAATGCGCGACAACGCCGTGGTGACGGGCCTGGGGCGTGAGGTCGACATGGTCAATGCCTACCTGGACCTTCTCAAGATGCGGATGGAAGAACGCCTGAGCGTCAACCTGCGCGTGCCGGACGGCCTGCGCAGCGCGGCCTTCCCGCCGATGATGCTGCAGTCGATGGTCGAAAACGCCATCAAGCACGGGCTGGAATGCAAACCTGAAGGCGGCACCCTGAACATCGTCGCCGAGGTCGTCGACAGCCGCCTGCGCGTGACCGTGGCCGACGACGGCGTGGGCTTTGGCGTGATGCCGAGCGACGGCACCGGACTGGGCCTGCAGACGATCCGCGAACGCCTGAAGCTGCTGCATGGCGAGGCCGGCTGGCTGCATATCGGCGCCAACAGCCCGAGCGGCGTGATCGCGACGATCGAAGTGCCGTACCAGTTGTCCAAGTAATCAGCTGGCAGGCGGGCAGCGGCGATCGATCGCTTGCCTGTAAATCAGTTTCATTGAATAATCATTCAATCATATTTTCATAACAACACGCTCAAGAGACCACCATGCCCACCGCAATCATTGCCGATGACGAAAGACTGATGCGCGACCAGCTGCGCATGCGCCTGCAGGACGCCTGGCCCGAACTGCAGATCGTCGGCGAAGCGAAAAATGGTGACGAGGCGGTGCAACTGGTGGGCGAACTCAAGCCTGACCTGACGTTTCTGGACATCCGCATGCCGGGCAAGACCGGCATGGAAGCGGCGCGCGACATCGGCGACACGAGTCTGGTCGTGTTCGTCACGGCCTACGACCAGTACGCGGTGGAGGCGTTCGAGCGCGGCGCCATCGATTACGTCCTCAAGCCGACCGAGCCGGACCGCTTGCGGGTGACTGTCGACCGCCTGAAGGAGCGCCTGGAGCGGCCGCCGGCCAATGTGAACGACAGCGTCAGCGCCATGCTGAGCCAGCTGGCCGAAAAGATCGCCTCGCCCAAGCCGAAGCATCTGCAATGGATTCAGGCCAGCATCGGCCAGGACCTGCGCATGATTCCCGTCGAAGACATCCTGTTCTTCCGCTCGGACGAGAAATACACCAGCGTGCAGACGAGCGGCTTCGAGGCGCTGATCCGCAAGCCGGTGCGTGACCTGGCCGATGAGCTCGATCCTTCGTTGTTCTGGCAAATCCACCGCGCGACACTGGTCAACGTCAATGCCATCGAAGGCGTGACGCGCGATATCCGTGGCCGTCACCTCGTGATGGTCAAGGGCCGGCCCGAAAAGCTCGAAGTCAGCCGCAGTTTTTTGCACCTGTTCAAGCAGATGTGACAGCGTTGCGGGGCGCGCGTGCTATTGCGCGCCTTGTGACCTCTCAAGGCCCCGCCGGGGCGGACGCGTAGTGTAGAAGGTCCGGCCCACGCCCGTGGCCTTCTCGCCCCTGCCCGCATGAAACTCCAGCGCACGATGCACCTGCGGCGCAACCGCAGCCTTGACCAGCGCGCCGCGCACGCCTGCGACAGCCGGCGCATCCTGCACAGCGCCAGCGACGCCATCCTGTCAGTCGGCCACGACAACACGATCCTGCTGGCCAACCCGGCGGCGGCGCGCATGTTCGATACGGGCGTGGCCAGCCTGCAGGGCAGCCCGCTCGCGCGCTTCATCGTCGCACCCGGCGCCGATGCCCGCACCCCGCCCGATTATTTTCCCGCCGGCCTCGGTCGCGCCGGCCGGCGCGCCACCGACTACGCCGTCACGGGCATCCGCAGCGACGGCGAACGCTTCCCCATTGAAGGGTCGATCTCGAGCGTCGAGCACGAAGGCCGGCCGATCTACACGGTGATCCTGCGCGATGTGTCCGAGCGCCACCTGGTCCAGCAGACGCTGGCGCGCTCGCACGACCAGCTGCGCCAGTTGTCGTCGGCACTGCAAAGCATCCGCGAAGAAGAGCGCACGCATATCGCGCGCGAGCTGCACGACGACCTCGGGCAACTGCTCGCCTCGCTGCGGATGGACCTCACGCTGCTGGCGCGGGTCGAGCGTTTGCCCGAGGCCAGCACGCCCCTGCTCGGCGGCATGGAAAGCAATCTGCTCACGGCCATCGCATCGCTGCGCCGGATCGCCACCAACCTGCGCCCGCGCGCCCTCGACGAAGGCGGCCTGTACTTCGCGCTGCAGGGCTTGCGCGACGAATTCACCGAACGCCACGGCATCGCTTGCACCGTCCTCGCCGACGAAGCCGAATTGCGGCTGGACGATGCGGCCAGCACCGCCATCTTTCGCATCGTGCAAGAAGCACTGACCAATATCGCGCGCCATGCGGGCGCGCGACACGTGTGCGTAAACCTGTACCGCACCAATGGCGACCTGCTGCTGACGATCCAGGACGACGGCCGGGGCATCCGCGCGCAAGACATGGGCAAGGCCGAATCGCTGGGCCTGATCGGCATGCGCGAGCGGGTCTGGGCCATGCAGGGCGACATCACGATCGGCGCCGACGAGCCGCCAGGAACGCGCATCGATATCGTGCTGCCCATTGCAGGCCACGTGGTTTGATGCATGAAGAATCGGGCGCGATGATCGTCCTATTGCATAAAAACAACAGTGCCAAGCTGTCATGAACTCGACACATAGTCTCGATAAGATCGCTGTCGATCTGAGTTGATTACAAACTCAACATCTTGTCGAAACCACACTGGAGATCTTCATGAAGTATAAGTTCCTGGCCGCCGCCGTGCTGTCATCCCTGCCACTGTTCGCATCCGCCCAAACCAACGTCCAGATCTATGGCGTGATGGACGCGGCCGTCGCTCTCGAGGACACCGATGTGCCGGGTGAAGACCGTCGTACCACCGTCAGCTCGGGCAACCAGTCGAGCAGCCGTCTGGGCTTCCGCGGTACCGAAGATCTCGGCAATGGCCTGAAAGCCCTGTTCAACATCGAAGCCGGCGTTGCGCTGGACACCGGCGCCACCGACACGCAAACCTTCGGCCGCCGCGCCGTGGTCGGCCTGCAAGGCAACTTCGGTACCGTGACCCTGGGCCGCGAGTACTCGCCAATCGCTGCTGTCGCCGCCGCATCGGACATCAACGGCCAGGGCATGTACGGCAGCAACCTGTCGGCCTTCGGCACCAACCGTCTGACCCGTCGTCTGTCGAACTCGATCAACTACAAATCGAACGACCTGTCGGGCTTCGTCGTCAACGCCGCCTACTCGACCGCTGAAAAAGCCGTGGAACCATCGGGCGACTTGCTGGGCATCGCGCTGGAATACAAGATCGGCGGCCTGTACCTGGGCGCCGGTTACCACGCCATCGAGCGCCTGGCCTCGGGCGACGACAAGGAAATGGCATTTGGCGCCGGCTACAAATTCGGCGACTTCGAAATCAAGGGTAACTACCTGGAAGCCGAACTGGAAGGCACCACCGCCACTAACGGCGTCGAGTACAAGAACGCCAACATCGGCGCGTCGTACGCACTGGGCGCGAACAAGTTCTTCCTGAACTTCCAGCAGCAAAAGCTGAACAACGGCGCCAAAGGCAACACCGTGGCCGTGTCGTACACCTACACGCTGTCAAAGCGCACCAACTTCTACGGTACCTACGCCCAGCTGAGCAACAACAACCGCGCCGCGTTCGGCATCAACGCATCGTCGAACAACGTGACCCCGGTCTCGACCAACCCGGCCATCAGCGCCCTGAGCGCCGATCCATCGGTGCTGACCGTCGGTATCCGTCACGCGTTCTAAGCATGGCGCCGCACATGCCGCCAACGGCGGCGTGTGACGGACGCTCTCAGTTCCTGCGTTTGTGGGAATTTTTAATGCCGGCGCTGCCGGCATTTTTCATTGTCCGGTCGTTGCCATCTGATCTGGTGCCTGCCTCGCCTTTGCGCGAGGTTACCGCTCGGCTCTCTGGATTTGATACGAATCTGAAAACGACCAGACGAATCGCGTGTCATGTCGTTTGCATCTAACTTTTTGCGCCAATAGTCAATTTAGTCAGGATCATGGTTTTACGCTTGCCGTTCAAATCACCCGACCTAAACTCCACTCTGACTCACGACAGCCTCAAACGTGGTCAATGTTTTTCCCGACGACAGGCATCACGCCCTTCTTGCGCAACGCCAGAACAGGCGTCACTACCTATATTTCATAAGGAAATATCATGCGCATTTCATCTGTTTTGCTTCCCGCAACCCTGCTTCTTCTCGCTTCGACTGCTGGCGCGCAGTCCTGGCCTTATCCACAAAGTGACACGGCGCCAGTCACGTCCGTGGTTGTCAGCGCAGCAGCAAAGCCGGTTCGGATCCAGGAAGAACAAGCCCGGCAAATTGCCGGAACCTACGACCTGGCGAATGGCTGGCGCCTGAAAGTACGACCAGGCACCCGCACGATCGAGACTAAAATCGATAAACAGCAACCGATGCGTCTGCTTGCTGTCGCCCCCTATAAATTCGTGTCGGGAGATGGCCGAGTCACCATGGAATTCAATCGTGGCGAATTCGGCGACGACATGCTCATGACCTACGCGCCAGACCCGCGCTTTGCTGATATGGTGGTGATCTCATCGGCTGTTGCGCAGCACTAGTGAAGGACCATGACTGGCCACTGCCCAGCCAAGGCCTCTGCCGATCAATCATAATGCGGCTTCTCAATACAGCGGGTTGCCGCGTTATTCCCAACCAGACGTTCCGGACATTTGGCGATATTCAGCAGGGCTGCGCGGGCGCCGCCACGCTGACGACTGGAAACAAACGGTCATAGGCAAGATTGAACAGAAAGCCGTAGACCAGATAAAACGTCACGATAGCAATATCCATCAGTAGCGCAGCCCACAGGCCAATCCCCAGATACCAGGCGATCAGCGGGATCAGCATGGCAACCAGGCCGGCTTCGAACAGAAAGGTATGCGTGACCCGTATCGCCATCGTCTTTTCGACGCTGCCGCGCAGACGCAGCATGGCGCGGTCAAATCCAACGTTGAACACGAAATTCCAGAGTGTGGCGATCGTGGCCGAGAAAATGCCGATGACGCCCATGTCCTGCACGGGCTGGTCGAACAAGACGGCAGATCCCGGGATAAAGATGGCCAGAGCCACTGCCTCGAAAAGAAGCGCGTGCCGCACGCGATCGGCGAATGTACGCATGTAAATCCTTGTTATTGTTGGTGGGGCTTATGGCAGGCAGATGTTGAGCAGTACGTTCAAACGCTGGACCGGCAAAGCAAGGCAAGATCATCCCATAGTCTATAAATGCACACATAGCCAAGAAACTGAGGCATCATGGTGCAAATATGAAACACTTGAACTGGGACGACCTGCGCTTGCTGGCACTCATCGCACAAGAAGGCACGTTGCGCGGTGCGGCGCGAAGGGCGGGATTGAGCCCTGCCACACTGTCGCGAAGGCTCGACCAGCTCGAGGAGGCGGTCGGCCAGAAGCTTGTCGAGCGCCATCAAGGTGGTTGCGTTCCAACGACGTTTGGCGTGGACATGTTCGCACTGGCCGAACAGATGAGCGATATCGCGCTGGAAGTCGAGCATGCACAGGCGCGACAGAATGCAAGTTCTGCGTCGGGCGTGGTACGCATCAATACCGACGAATGGCTCTCGTACTTCCTCACTACCCGCTTTGCACCGTTCCATGACGCCTATCCGGATGTGGAGGTCGAGATCGTTACCTCCCACCGGCCCTATAACCTGGCACGGCGCGAAGCCGATATCGCAATTCGTCCTTACCGGCCCGAACAGCTCGACCTCGTGGCGCGCCAGGTCGGCACGCTGTCGTTTGGACTGTATGGCAGCCAGGCGATCGCAACGCGTTATGCCGAGGCCATAGCGAACCAGAACTGGACAGGCGTGCCATTCGTGGGCTTCGACGAGCCACGTGCCGAGTTCCAGTCCGATCAGTGGCTACGGGCGCTGCCCGGTGCGCCTGCACCCTGGATGCGCTGCAGCTATGGCCTTGGCATCCTTGATGGTGTAACGCACGGCGCCGGTCTGGGTGTGCTGGCCTCGTTTCTGGCAAGCGAAGCACATGGCCTCGTCACGGCAATCCCGCATATTCCCGAATTAGATCAGGCGATCTGGCTCTCGATGCATCGCACGGTGCGAACGACTGCGCGCGTCAGGGCGGTGGTCGATTTCGTGGGGCTGCTGTTCGCGCAGTACCACGAGGGCGAAGGTTGATGCGTAAAAAAACCCGCGACACTCGCGGGTTCTTTTATGCGGCCAAACGATGATCGGTTCTTGCCGCCTCTGATACAGGTGTTCTGTGGGTCCCGGTTTGCACCGCTCCCCGCGCCCTTACTTTGCCTTGACGTCGTCCTTGCTCTCGGCTTTCGCCGTTGCCTTGGCTTCCTTGTCGGCTTGTGCTACCGCTTTCGCATCGGCCTTGCTGACCTTCTTGACCAGCTTGCCGTCGGTTTGCGTGCTGCCCTTCAGATTCTCGTTAGGGACAAATGTAGCTTTCGGGGTCTTGGTGTCCGTCGTGGCGTGTGCTTCTGGCGTCGCTGACGACGAATGCGTGGCTGGCGTCTGGGCGAAGGCAGCGGTGGCAAACAGACCTGCAATCAGGGTAACAGTCAATTTTTTCATGGTGCAGCTCCTTGGGTGGTGGTTTGGAAGTGCATGTTTTCCATGCTACTGACCAATCAACGATGAGCTTGCCATTCTGTTGACCGACTTAACAAATGCTTACATTTATTGGGTGGAGCGATGATCTGCTTAGTCATGCTAGAGCGCGCCTGGCGCGGACCTTGCGCCATAGCACGCGCCACGCGGTATGCACCATCCATGAAAACAGCGCGACCATGGCGCCGAATAGTGCTGGCAAGATCGGCCCGATCACGAACCCCATGCCGAAAACGAATCCAAGCACATACTCGCCATGCCACAGGCGCAGCACGAGGGCCAGGGCCAGCAGACCGAAGAAAGCATAGTCAACCAGCGTGCTGCCGTGCGAGAACAGGAGCGACAATACGAGGCCATAAGCCAGGGCACATACGAATGCGGCCAGCGCTGCAAACCCCTTCGCGCTGTACTGAGCGCTGCGCTCACTGCGGCGGCGCAACTGGGTCATGGTCCACCACGTCAACAGCGGAATCAGGAGCAGTCCCCACCAGTTCGAGACAGCGGGCAGATCCGGATTGGCCAGCAGGTGGTGGGACCGAACGCCACCGTTCAGATATTCCCATGCCAGGATGCCGGCTTCGGCGCCAAACGCGAGCAACGTAAGCAGGATGCGGCGATCGCTGACTGAAACGGCTGGCATGATTCCCCCGGATGGCAAGTCGATCAAGTGGCCGACGCTCCGCCACTGGCGCAGATTGCAGGTACAAGCGGACTACCCTACCAGAAGCCACGACCGGAATCTACGGCCCGGACTGATTCCATGCCGCTGTCATACTGTGCAACGACATCTGGGCCGACCTGTCATGGCAAGCAGGATTTATTTCCGCTTTGCCAGCGCGCGATCAAGGGCATTGGCAAAATTGCGGCTGTCAGCCTGGCTGAACGCCGCCGGCCCACCCGTATCGACGCCGCTGCCACGCAGTTCTTCCATGAAGGCGCGCATCGTCAGTTGCTGCGCGATCGTGTCCTTCGTGTACCAGTCGCCGCGCGGATTGAGCGGCAGGCCGCCCTTCTCCAGCACCAGCGCCGCCAGCGGAATGTCACCGGTGACGACGATGTCACCCGGACTCACGCGCTCGACGATCTCGGCATCGGCCACATCGGCGCCGGCCGGCACTTGCAACGCGCGGATGAAGCGCGAGCCCGGCACGCGTATCAACTGATTCGCCACCAGCGTGACGGGCAACTGGGTGCGCTCCGCTACGCGAAACAGAATGTCCTTGATGACGCCAGGACAGGCATCGGCATCGACCCAGATGTGCATGATAAGAATGAAGTAAGTTGTTCTGAAAGATCAGCCGGGCACATCACCATTGATGATGAACTGGTGAAAAAGCTCATGATGTGGCCCGGGCTGGACCGACCTGAACGGCAGCCGCGTAAAGGCGCCCTGCCAGTAATGCAGCGCACGTTCATCCTTGCGAAACACCGACAACAACCACGGCCCTTCGTGACCGGGCACGATCTTGCGTGTGGCAGCCTCGGCCAGGCCGAGACCGCGGTACTTCGGCATGACGAACAGGTCGGCCAATTCCCGTATCTGTCCACCTTCGAACGGGATCAATTCGACCAACACGACACCGGCCGGGTGGCCATCTACTTTCAACAGCCAGGCTGCGTCCACGCCGTCCGGCTCGCAGTAGCTTGCCACGCCAGCCGGGTCGCACTCGTACAGCCCATCTTCCAGCAAGTCTTCGCCGCTCCACTGGGTCGCCTCGAAGTAATAGAACTGCAGCATGCGGAACAGCAACGCCTGGTTCTCGCGTGTGGCACGCTCGACCGCGAAGCGGCTGTCGGCTGGCTGCAAAGACACGGTCATTTCAAGCGGCAGGTCAGCACCCAGTAAAACTCCCAGCGCGCCACGCGGATCTCGCGCCCGGCCACGCCCACGCGCTTGCGCAGCGCGCTGTCGGTCGGGTAGTTCTTGACAAGTTCGTGCTGCTTGCCGTCGGCGTCCAGCTGGAATTCGTGGGTGTTGCCCAGCAAATCGGTGCGCACGGTGACGGCGCTCTCGCCTTCGACGTAGTTGTCGTCGAACAGCACCAGCAGCACGTCCTTGCCCAGGCGCTTTTTCAGTGATTGCAGCAGGTCGTCCTGCTGCTTGCGGGTCAGGTGCGCCCACAGGCCGCCCAGGAACACGGCGGTAAACTTGTCGTCGCCCGTGCCCAGATCGGCCGGCAGCGCCAGTGCATCCATCAGGCGGTATTCAACATTGTCCAGGTCCTCGCCATGCATTTGCGCAAGCTCGAGCATCGCGGCGCTGGCGTCGGTAGCGACGATCGACTCGGCCGTCTCGGCCAGTACCTCGGTCCAGGCGCCGCTGCCGCAGCCCAGTTCCAGGATACGGTGGCCGGCCAGCAGCGTGGAAATTTGCTCGCGCGCTTCGTCCAGGTCTTCCAGCTGCTCGTCGGCCACCTCGGCGGCGGCGTTGTCATAGTGAGCGGCAATGCTGTCGTAGTAGGCGATAACCGGATTCTTGTCCATCGGTGTTTCCATTGAAATGTCGTTGTGCATCAAAGTTCGTAATTGTCCCCACCGCGCATGGCCGATTCGACCATCTTGCGATTCAGTGTCGGCGTCAGCAGTTCGATGAAGGTGTACACATAGCTGCGCAGGTAGGCGCCCTGCTTGATCGCCACGCGCGACGTGTTCATGCCGAACAGGTGGCCGACCGGGATCGCACGCAGGCCGCGGTCGCGCTCGGGGTCGAACGCCATGCCGGCGATGATGCCGATGCCCATGCCCAGTTCGACATAGGTCTTGATCACGTCGGCGTCGATCGCCTCCAGCAGGACGTCCGGGCTCAGGGCGCGCAGGCCGAAGGCGTGATCAATCTTGCTGCGCCCGGCGAAGGCGGCATCATACGTGATGATCGGGTAGCTGGCGATTTCTTCGAGCGAGATCGCCCGCGACTTGAACAGCGGGTGCTCGGGCGGCGCCACCACCACGTGTTCCCACTGGTAGGCCGGTAGCGTGATCAGGCCGTCGATCGTCGTGATCGCCTCGGTGGCGATGGCCAGGTCGGCCTGGTCGCTCTTGACCATGTCGGCGATCTGCTTCGGATTGCCCTGCAGCAGCGAGAGGCGCACCTTCGGGTACTTCTGCATGAAGGCCTGCACCACTTTCGGCAACATGTAGCGCGCCTGCGTGTGCGTGGTGGCAATGGTGAAGCTGCCGCTGTCGTGGGCGGCGTACTCCTTGCCGATGCGCTTGAGGCTTTCGATCTCCTGCATGATCAGCTCGACCGACTGCAGCACCAGCCGGCCCGGCTCGGTCAGGCCGCGAATGCGCTTGCCGTGGCGCGTGAAAATATCGACGCCCAGCTCTTCTTCCAGCTCGATGATCGCCTTCGAGACCCCCGGCTGCGAGGTAAACAGCGATTTGGCGGCGTCGGTCAGGTTGTAGTTCTGGCGTACGGCCTCGCGCACGAAGCGCAGCTGGTGGAGGTTCATTCTGTAAATATTCTTGTTGGCTCTGCGAACAGCATTTTAAGATGCTTATTCGGGTTACGTATATAAGCAAATAAATTATCCGTAGTTTGGAATATAAGCCGATCTCCGTATCATCGGACCATTATTGAATGGGCGTGCACTATCCGCCCTTACCGGAACAAGCCCATGTATCGTTACGACCAGTACGACCACCTCATCGTGCGCGAGCGCATCGCCCAGTACCGCGACCAGGTGGCGCGCCGCCTGAGCGGTGAGTTGCTCGAAGAAGAATTCATCCCGCTGCGCCTGCAGAACGGCCTGTACATGCAGCGCCACGCCTACATGCTGCGCGTCGCCGTGCCATACGGCCTGCTCTCGAGCGCCCAGGTGCGCATGTTCGGCCACATCGCCCGCACCTACGACCGTGGCTACGGCCACTTCACCACGCGCCAGAACATCCAGTACAACTGGATCGAGCTGGAGCAGACCCCGGACATCCTGACCGACCTGGCGTCGGTCGAGATGCACGCGATCCAGACCTCGGGCAATTGCATCCGCAATATCACCACCGACGAATTCGCCGGCGTGGCGGCCGATGAGATCATCGATCCGCGCCCGTTCGCCGAAATCCTGCGCCAGTGGAGCACCTTCCATCCGGAATTTGCCGCCCTGCCCCGCAAATTCAAGGTCGCCATCAATGGCGCCGTCGAAGACCGTGCGGCGATCGCCGTGCACGATATCGGTCTGACGGTTGTGCACAACGAAGCTGGCGAAGTCGGCTTCAAGTTCATGGCCGGTGGCGGCATGGGCCGCACGCCGATCCTGGGCAGCGTCATCCGCGAGTTCCTGCCATGGCAGCACCTGCTGACCTACACCGAAGCCGTGATGCGCGTGTACAACCAGAACGGTCGTCGCGACAACAAGTACAAGGCACGCATCAAGATTTTGCTCAAGGCCATGGGCGTCGAGGAATTCACGCGCCAGGTCGAAGCCGAATGGGCCGACCTGAAGGATGGCCCTGAAACGCTGACGCAGGAAGAATTCGACCGCGTCGCCAAGTGGTTCCAGCCGCACGCCTATCGCACGCTCGAGACGATCGACGTGGCTGCGTCACAGCCGGACAACAAACCATTCGCCAACTGGCTCGATCGCAACGTCAAGCCGCACAAGGTGCCGGGTTACGCTGCCGTGCTGCTGTCGCTGAAGAAAACCGGCGTGCCGCCGGGCGACGCCACTGACGGGCAACTCGATTTCGTGGCCGACCTGGCCGACCAGTTCAGCTTTGGCGAAGTGCGCGTGACGCACGAGCAGAACCTCGTGCTGGCCGATGTGGAACAAAGCCAGTTGTTCGCGCTGTGGCAATTGCTCAAGTCGCAGGGCCTGGCCACGCCGAACATTGGCCTTCTGACCGACATCATTGCCTGCCCGGGGGGCGACTATTGCTCGCTGGCCAATGCCAAGTCGCTGCCGATTGCCGCAGCCATTGCCGAGCGCTTCGACGATCTGGACTTCCAGCACGACATCGGCGACATCGAACTGAACATCTCGGGCTGCATCAATGCCTGCGGCCACCACCACGTCGGCAACATCGGCATCCTGGGCGTGGACAAGGATGGCAGCGAGTGGTACCAGGTGTCGGTCGGCGGCGCACAGGGCAACACCTCGGCCATCGGCAAGATCATCGGCCCGTCGTTCTCGGCCCCGCAAATGCCGGAAGTCATCGGGCGCCTGCTCGAAACGTATGTCCAATGCCGGATCGAGGGTGAGCGCTTCATCGACACCGTGGGCCGCCTGGGCATCGCCCCATTCAAGGAACATCTGTATGCCACGCCGATTCCGGCCGGCGAACCCGCAAAGGAAGACCAGTATGCTTGACGCTCACCCACAGATCATCAAGGGCCGCGAAGTCGTCGCCGACGACTGGAGCGTGCTGCGTCTTGCAGAAACCGATACAGCCGAGACGATCGAGGTCCCGGCCGGCAAGATCATCGTGCCGCTGACCGTCTGGCTGGCCCAGCGCGCTGCGCTGGAGACGCGCGCCGAGCTCGGCGTATGGCTGGCGCCCGACGAACGCGCGGAGAGCATCAAGGACGATCTGGGCCGCTTTGCGGTCATCGCGGTCGACTTCCCGAAGTTCACCGATGGGCGTGGCTACTCGACGGCCTTCAACCTGCGTCGGCGCCTTGGCTGGACGGGCGAACTGCGCGCCATCGGCGACGTGCTGCGCGACCAGCTGTTCCAGATGCAGCGCTGCGGCTTCGACGCATTTGCCACCCGCCCGGATCGCAGCATCCACGATGCGCTCAAGGGCTTGTCGGTGTTTTCCGAAACCTACCAGGCGTCGATCGACAATCCGGTGCCATTGTTCCGCCGCGTACCGCGGGAAACCCCGGCGACCTCGAGCGTCATTGCCAGCCAGGAGTAACCCATGAGCGATCTGCATCGTCGCGTGGCCGAGACCAGCGCGATCCTGGAACGTATTGCCCGTGATTTCACGCCAGCCGTGTTCGCATCGAGCCTGGCGGCCGAAGACATGGTGCTGACCGACCTGATCCTGAAGGCAGAATTGCCAATTGCGATCTTCTCGCTCGAGACAGGCCGGCTGCATGCCGAAACGCTGGCGATGATTGATCGGGTCAAGGAAACGTACGACTACGATATCGCCCTGTTTCGCCCCGACCCGCTGGCGGTCGAGCGCTACGTCACCCAGAACGGCCTGAACGCGTTCTACGAGAGCGTGGACATGCGCAAGGAATGCTGCCGCATTCGCAAGGTCGAGCCGCTTGGTCGCGCGCTGGCCGGCAAGCGCGCCTGGATCACGGGCCAGCGCCGCGCGCAGTCGGCCACCCGCGCCGAACTGGCGGTGCAGGAAGACGATCTGAGCCACGCCATGCAAAAGTTCAATCCGTTGACGGACTGGAGCGAAGAGAACGTCTGGGAGTATCTGCGCTCGAACAATGTGCCGTACAACGCCTTGCACGATCGTGGTTTCCCGTCGATCGGCTGCGAACCGTGCACCCGCGCCGTGCAGCCCGGCGAAGATGTGCGCGCCGGCCGCTGGTGGTGGGAAAACCCGGAATCGAAAGAATGCGGGCTGCACGTAGTCGACGGCAAACTTATCCGCATCAAATCCGTGGCTGCCTAAGCCACAACAACAACAGGCACCGCCATGACATCTGTTACCGAGAATATCTTTAACGAAGTAAACGCCGCCCACCTGGACGCGCTGGAGTCCGAAGCGATCCACATCCTGCGCGAAGTGGCCGCCGAATGCAGCAACCCCGCCCTGCTGTTCTCGGGCGGCAAGGACTCGGTCGTCCTGCTGCGCCTGGTCGAGAAAGCCTTCCGTCCGGGCAGTTTTCCGTTCCCGCTCGTGCACATCGATACCGGCCACAACTTCGATGAAGTGATTGCCTTCCGCGACGCCCGCGCCGCTGAGCTGGGCGAGCGCCTGATCGTTGGCAGCGTCGAAGAATCGATCCGCCGCGGCACGGTGCGCCTGCGCAACCCGGCCACCGATTCGCGCAACGCCGCCCAGGCCGTCACGCTGCTGGAAACCATCGCCGAGCACGGCTTTGATGCCTGCATCGGCGGCGCACGCCGCGACGAAGAAAAAGCCCGTGCCAAGGAACGCATCTTTTCGTTCCGCGACGAATTCGGCCAGTGGGACCCGAAAGCCCAGCGCCCTGAACTGTGGGACCTGTATAACACCCGCGTCCATCCGGGCGAAAACATGCGCGTGTTCCCGATCTCCAACTGGACCGAGCTCGATGTGTGGCAATACATCGCCCGCGAACAACTGGCACTGCCGTCGATCTATTTCGCGCACCAGCGCGACGTCATCGAACGCAATGGCCTCCTGGTGCCGCTGACGCCACTGACGCCAGCGCGTGAGGGCGAAACGGTCGAGAACCGCACCGTGCGCTTCCGGACCGTGGGCGATATCTCGTGCACCTGCCCGGTGGCCTCCAGCGCCGATTCGCTGGCCGACATCATTGCCGAGACGGCGATTACCGACATCACCGAACGGGGCGCCACGCGCATGGATGACCAGACTTCCGAAGCCTCGATGGAAAAACGCAAGAAAGCAGGATACTTCTGATGAACGCCATGACTGATCTCAACGCCAACGGCGACACCAAAGCCAACCGCTCACTGCTGCGCTTTATCACGGCCGGCTCGGTTGACGATGGCAAGAGCACGCTGATCGGCCGCCTGCTGTTCGATAGCAAGGGCATCTTTGCCGACCAGCTGGCAGCCGTCTCGCGCGCCAAGCACAAGCGCACAGTGGGCGACACGATCGACCTGTCGCTGCTGACCGACGGCCTCGAAGCCGAACGCGAACAGGGCATCACGATCGACGTGGCCTACCGCTACTTCGCCACGCCCAAGCGCAAGTTCATCATCGCCGACACGCCGGGCCACGAGCAGTACACACGCAATATGGTCACGGGCGCATCGACCGCCGACGCCGTCATCATCCTGATCGACGTGTCGAAGGTCACGCTGCGCGAAGACGGTGGCGTCGACCTGCTCACGCAGACCAAACGCCATTCGACGATTGCGAAACTGCTGCAGATCCAGCACGTCGTGGTGGCCGTCAACAAGATGGACCTGATCGGTTACGACCAGGCGATCTATGACCGCATCGTTGCCGAATACCAGAATTTCGCCGCGTCGCTGGGCCTGAAGGACATCACGGCCATTCCGCTGTCGGCGCTCACCGGCGACAACGTGGTGGAAAAATCGACGAACACGCCGTGGTACAGCGGTCCGACGCTGATCGACCTGCTCGAATCGCTGTCGGTCTACGACGAATCGCACAGCGCGCCCTTCCGCTTCCCGGTGCAGCTGGTGGCGCGCCACAACGGCCATGCGGCCAAGGACTTCCGTGGCTATATGGGCCGCATCGAATCGGGCGTCGTGGGCGTCGGCGATACGCTGGTCGTGCAGCCGTCCGGCCAGAGCGCGACGGTGAAAGAGATCGTCACGTTCGACGGCTCGCTGCAGTCGGCAACGGCCGGCCAGTCGGTCACGCTGGTGCTGAACGAATACGTGGACGTCTCGCGTGGCGACATGCTGGCCGGCAGCACGCAGCCGGCGACCTTGCTCAAGCAGGTCACGGCCGACGTCTGCTGGATGGCCGATGAGCCGCTCGACCTGCGCCGCAAGTACTGGCTCAAGCACGGCACGCGCCAGACGGCGGCCAAGTTTGCGCGCATCGACACGCTGCTGGACGTGAACACGCAAGAGCGCCATCCGGCCGAGGGCCTCAAGCTCAACGACATCGCGCGCGTGCAACTGACCGTCCAGCAGCCGCTGGCGGCCGATGCCTACGACGCGATCCGCGCGACGGGTGCGTTCATCCTGATCGACGAAGTCACCCACCAGACTGTGGCCGCAGGTATGATCCGCATCGACGCATAACAACGAAGGGGCGGTATGGCGGCACTGGGCAAAGTCTATCTGGTGGGAGCAGGCCCCGGCGCGGCCGACCTGATCACGGTGCGCGGCGCGCGCCTGCTGGCAGCCGCCGATGTGGTGCTGTACGACGCGCTGGTCACGCCCGAGATGCTGGCGTTGTGCGAGCGGGCTGACAAAATCTCGGTCGGCAAACGCTCGGGCCAGCGGTCGATGGCGCAGACGGTGATTAATGGCCAGATCGTCGAGTGCGCGCACAAGTACGCGCTGGTCGTGCGTCTGAAAGGCGGCGACCCGATGCTGTTCGGGCGCGCCGATGAAGAATTGCGGGCACTCGAAGCCGAAGGGATCGAGGTCGAAGTCGTACCGGGGATTACCACTGCTGTCGCTGCCGCGGCGGCCACCAAGCAGCCGCTGACCAAACGCGGCGTGGCGCGCAGCGTGGCGTTCTTCACGTCGAGTACCGCGCCCGATGAACCGGATCATCCTGCCCTCCCTGAAACCGATACGCTGGTTCAGTACATGGGCGGGCGTGAAGCGGCGGCCACTGCAGAACGGTTACTGGCCGAGGGCCGACGTGCCGATCTGCCGGTGGTCGTGGTGGAAAATTGCAGCCGCGTCGATCAACGCATCCTGCGATTGACGCTGACGGACCTGGCGCGCGGGCTGGAGCCCGGTCACGGGCCGGTGCTGGTGATGATGGGCGAAGCCCTGGCGCGGCGCGAGCACCAGCCGGATTGATGTCGTTGAACGCGTGGACGGAGAATCCGTCCACCCTACCTGCTACATTGACACCGTACCCAACGAATTGACGCAGTAATCCGTCATTGCCCGCTGCACGCCCGGATCTTCGCCGATGGCGCCGGCGACATTGAGCGTCAAGGCCGGATGCGCCGCGCGCACCTCGTCGCACAGTGCAGGCAAATCACGCAGCAAATGTCCACCCTTTCCCAAGAACACCGGCACCACCGTGATATCGTCGATGCCCTGCGCGCGCATGGCGTCGATGGTATCGGGAAGGCTCGGCGTCATCAGTTCCAGGAATGCCAGCTCCACGACCGCCCCGGCCACACGCTCGCGCGTCTGGTCGCGCAGGCGCTCGAACGGCACCGCCCACGATGCGGCGCGCGCGCCGTGGGCAAACAGGATCAGGCCACGTTTCATTGTCGTCATGCTTGTCATGCTTAATGTCGCTCCACCCACCACAGCGCACCGAGCGCCATGAGCAGGAATAACAGGCTGGGCGCCAGCGCCGTGAAGAACGCAGGCAGGATGGTCAGCACACCGAGGTGCGAGAACAGGGAATTGATGAGCAGGAAGCTCACGCCGATCATGATGCCGATGAAGATCTTGAGGCTCACGCCGCCACTGCGCGTGTGCAGGTAGGCGAACGGCAGCGCCAGCGCCATCAGGACAAAAATCGAAAACGGGTCGATGACCTTTTTCCAGAACGCGACCTTGAAGCGCTCGGTCTCCTGCTTGTTCTCGGCCAGGTGGCGCGTATAGACGGCCAGTTCGGCCGCCGACATGCGCTCGGGATCCGAGCGCGACACCGACAGGATCTTCGGCGTGATCTCGGACGCCAGCGTGTAGGTGGCCAGCTTGCGCGTCGCAATCGCCGCGGTTTCCTGGCCATACGTGCTCTGGATGGTCTGTCCCTCCGGCACGGCCGAACCGGGCGCTGGCAACTCGCGGCTGTTGGTGAACATCGTTTCTGTCACATCCGTCAGGCGCCACGTGTTGTTGCCGCCATAGGTGCCGCGCGCCGCCGTCACGAGCGAGCGCATGCGCATATTGTTGTCGAATTCGTAGAGCCGCACGTCCTCCAGCTGGCCGTCGGCCGCGATGCGGCGCACGTTGAAGAAGCGCGAGCCGGTGATGGTGCCGCGCACGCCGTTTTCATGGACGCTGTCCTTGGTCCACATCCCCGAGCGGAACTCGGCCGAGACCGAGCCGCCTTTGGCCGTCAGGCGCATGCGCTCGGCGATCGGCGCCGTGCGCGGGGTGATCAGCTCGCCGAAAATGAACGTCACCACCACGAAGATGGCGCCGATCTTGAACAGCATCCAGGCCGCATGCCGGGTCGACATCGACGAGGCGCGCATGATGGTGAATTCGGAGCTCGAGGCAAATTGCGCCATCGTGTAGATGGTGCCGATCAGCGCGGCCACCGGCATCACCTGGTACACATTGCCCGGCACGAGCAGCAACACGTACAGAAACGCGTGCTGCATGCCGAAGTCATTCTTGCCGACCGATGGCAGGATGCTGGTCAGGTCCATGAAGGCGACAAGCGCCAGGAACGCGGCCAGCACGAAGGCCACCGCCTGGAAGATATTGATTGCGAAGTAGCGCTGGAGGATTTTCATTCGACGGCTGCCTCGTCACGCTTGTGCAGCGGCTGCGGCTTGCGCAGGCGGCGCTTGAAGGCGCTCAGCATGACCAGCGGGTGGTACGGGTGGTTCACGTTCAGGCGCCACGCAAACAGGCCCGCCACGCACAGCAGCGCGAACAGGTGCAGCGGCCACCAGCCCGTCGCGAAGGCGACCTTGCCCTGCTTGACGCTGGCTTCGGACAGCCGCACCAGATTGTTATAGGTGAAGAAGATCAGCAGCGCCAGGATCATGTTGGCCGACGACCCGGCGCGCGGGTTGACGAAGCCGAGCGGGATCGCCAGCAGCATCAGGATCAGGCAGGTGATCGGCGCGGCGATGCGCGCCAGCAGTTCGGCCTGCGTAAAACGGTTGGGCGCGAGCAGCAGCGCGGGCGTGGACAACGCCGCCACCGGAATGTCGGCGCCGAGCATCGGCGCCTGCGTGGCCACGCGCATGCTGTAGCGCTCGAACTCCATCGTCTGGAAGTTGGCCTGGCCCGGGATGCCTTCGTAGCGGCGCCCATTACTGAGCACGAGGAACTGGCCGCCCTTGCCGTCCGATTCGATCACGCCCTGCTTGGCCACTACCACCGAATGCGTGTTGCCGCTGACGCTGTTGACGAACACGTTCTGCACGACGGTCGTGCCTTCGGCGCTGCGCTCGACAAAAAACACGCGGTCGTTCGAGCTCGATTCGCGGAACTGGCCCGGCGCGACGCGCTGCAGGTCTTCGCGCTTCTGGAAGCGCTCGACGAATTCGGCGCTCTTCATCTTGGCCCACGGCGTGACGACCAGCGACAGCGCGGCCACGACGAACACCATCGGCAAACCGAGCGTGAGCACCGGCCGGATCCATGCCAGCAGCGACTGGCCGGAGGCGAACCAGACGACCATTTCGGAATCGCGATAACTGCGCGTGACAGCGGCGACGACGGCGATGAAGCAGGTGAGGATCAGGATGATCGGCAGGAGCTCGGCGCTGCGGAACACGATCAGCGACAGCACGTCGCCGGACGCGACCTTGCCGCCCGCCGCGCGGCCAAGAATGGCGATCAGCGTCCAGGTTACAAGAATGGAAAACAGCACCGTGAAGGTCGCGCCAGCGGCGCTTGCCAACTCACGTTGCAGGGAACGTCGGAAGATCATTCAATAGAGTCGTTATAATTGCAGATTAGGCAGTCCGCCGCGAACAACGAATCGGAGAACCAAATGGACTTTAGCATAAAAGCATTCGACACAAAAAACACCCTGGCAGCGGCGAAGACCGGCTGTGTAGCAGTGGCGGTGTTCGAAAATAAAAAATTGTCGGCTGCAGCAAAAGCACTCGACGTGAATGGCGAGATCAGCGCGGCGGTCAAGTCCGGCGACATCAGCGGCAAGCCCGGTTCGACCCTGCTGCTGCGCGGCGTTGCGGGCGTGACTGCGGCGCGCGTGCTGCTCGTCGGCCTGGGCGCTGACGAGATCGTTTCCCAGAAAAGCTTCACCACGGGCGCGACTGCCGCCCTGAAAATGTTCGCCACGCTGGGTTCCACGGACGCCATTATCGCATTCCCGCTCGACAGCGTGAAAGAACGCGACGCAAACTGGGCGCTGCAGGCACTGGTACTCGCTTCGAGCGACGCCGAATACCGTACCGACGCACAGAAAAGCAAGAAAGAACCGGCACCCGCTGGCGTGCGCAAGGTCGTCATCGCCACGCCGGACGCCGGTAGCGCCAAGGCCGCACTGGCGCAGGCCGCGGCGATTGCCAATGGCATGAAGCTCACGCGCGACCTGGGCAACCTGTCGCCGAACATCTGCACCCCGACCTACCTGGCACAAACGGCGCGCAAGCTCGCCGACGACTTCGGCTTCGGCCTTGAAGTCCTCGAACGCAAGCAGCTCGAAGCGCTCAAGATGGGCAGCTTCCTGGCAGTGGCGCGCGGCAGCGAAGAAGCGCCGAAGTTCATCGTCCTGCGCCACAACGGCGGCGCGCCGAACGACGCACCGGTCGTCCTGGTCGGCAAGGGCATCACGTTCGACTCGGGCGGCATCTCGATCAAGCCGGGTCCGAGCATGGACGAGATGAAATACGATATGTGCGGCGCCGGTTCGGTGCTGGGCACCTTCCGCGCCATCGGCGAGATGGGTCTGAAGCTCAATGTCATCGGCATCGTCGTCGCCTGCGAGAACATGCCATCGGGTCGCGCGGCCAAGCCGGGCGACATTGTCACGGCGATGAACGGCACCACGATTGAAATCCTCAACACCGACGCCGAAGGCCGCCTGGTGCTGTGCGATGCGCTGTCGTATGCCGAGCGCTTCAACCCGGCCGTCGTGGTCGACATCGCCACGCTGACGGGCGCCTGCATCGTGGCCCTGGGCCACCACACGAGCGGCCTGTTCACCCGCGACGACGCCGCGCACGACGCCCTGGCCGACGAACTCCTCACGGCCGGCAAGCAGGCTGGCGACGCGGCCTGGCGCTTCCCGCTGGGCGAGATCTACAACGACCAGCTCAAGTCGAACTTCGCCGATCTGGCCAATATCGGCACCCCGGGCGCCGCATCGATCACGGCCGCCTGCTTCCTGGAGAACTTCACCCGCAAGTACACCTGGGCCCACCTCGACATCGCCGGCACCGCCTGGAAGTCGGGCGCCGCCAAGGGCGCCACGGGCCGCCCGGTGCCGCTGCTGACCACGTTCCTGATGAATCGCGTGTAAACACCCCACGCATCGTGAAAAAGCCCCGCATGCGGGGCTTTTTTTCATCTCAAACCGGCACACACAGCGGGGGTCAGGTCTGACATTCGGACACGACCTCAGCCATAGCCATTTCAGATGGTGCCTTGCCCGGTATTGGCATAGCCCTGTGCCAGCCAGTTTCGCCTACCGATTGTCGAGATCGTGTCCGAATGTCAGACCTGACCCCGGCTTTGCGGCTTTGCGCAATCCAAATCAGAACATCCTTGTTGCCACCGGCTCGGCGCCTGCCGCGGCGGCGGACTTTTCTGCTGGCTGCATCAGTACGGTCAGCGTGGCCGGGTAGTCGTAGCCAGCGCCCGAGTAGCGGTCGACATAGTGGCCGATGCCGGCAGTCGTCACCAGATTGCCGACGAGGTTACTGGTATTGAGCTGCGCCTGCACGGTCTCGGCGGCGATGGCCACGCCCTGCTTCTTGCAGCTGATCGACAGCGGCCCCTTGTTGCGCGTGACGGTCACGCGGCCCGGGGCGATCACATACCAGCGGCCGGCGTCATTGCTCAGGATGCAGCCGACCCCGCCGATCTCGCGGTAATCGAGCACCGTGCGCACTTCAAGCTGCTGCATGGGGGAATCGGACATGGTCGCGCAGCCGCCTAACAGGGCAAGCGCGGACAGGACAAGCGGGCGGAATAGAGGCGACATGGCAACCATCGAGAAGCGGATGCTTCTTTAACGGCAGCGGCGCGCAAATACTGAGGTGGGATTAGTCGAGCGGCGCGAAACGCGGGTGCGTGGCGCCGTCGACCGTGACGGTATCGAAGAAAGCATCGCGGGGACGCACCCAGACGGCGCCGCCCTCATCCCGGTACACGATGACCGGGGTGTGGTCGGATTCCAGCAGCGCGTCGCACACCAGCTCGTAGATGCCGCCCTTGTAGTGGCGGTAACGCATCCGGCAGACCGGGTCAGACCTTTTCGGCCTCGGCCTTCTGCTTTTTCTTCAGGCCCTGGATGACCTTGAGCACGCCTTCCATGCCGGCGGTCTCGTCCAGTTCGCTGAAGGCGTCCAGGACTTCGTTCAGCACGCTGTTGCGCACTGCCGCTTCGTCGGGTGCGATGGCTGGCACAGGGCTGCCATCCTTGCCGAACTTCGATGGCGAATCGGCCGCGGTCTTGGCGCCATGCGCCAGAGCAGCTTGCCAGATCACCCAACGACGCTGGGTTTCGAAAACGAGGTATTCCTCGGGCTTGTCTTCGCGGCGGCGAACGATGTGGCCTTCACGCTGGGCCCATGCTTCAAATGCACTGCGCATTTCTGTCCTTTTCAATTCTGCGCCAGGATGATGAACTCCTGAACGCAATATTTCACAATAGTACCACTAGCGCACGTCGATGGCTTGAAACAACTGTGTGAGCTGTCGACCAACGCTACATCGCGACCAGCCAATGGTACAATGAAAGTTGCACCTACGCAATTTTATTATTACCAAAAAGCAATCCCTCGATGCTGTCGCTTTTTGCGACAAGTACCGGACCCGACTAGTTATAGTCTTGAAGGCCAAATCGGGCAATACTTTTTGGAAAGCTACCAATGAATCGTGTCATCAGGTGTTGTAATTATACCAACCCAGCATTCATAACTCTATCGTTATTTCATGCCCGAGACCTAATCAATCCGGTAATTTCGTTAATAATAGCCTGTTGGCAAGCAATTCGCTCGCGCACACTTGAGTTACCAGCAACTTCTAACGTTAACTGTAGATAAACCGATGAAAATTGTCACCTGGAATGTGAATTCTTTAAAAGTTCGCCTTGCACATCTGTTGCAATGGCTGGACACCAATCCTGTTGACGTGCTCTGCATTCAAGAGACCAAACTGACGGACGACAAGTTCCCCGTCGCCGAACTCAACGCCGCCGGCTACCAGGTCGCGTTCTCAGGCCAGAAGACGTACAACGGCGTAGCGATCCTGTCCAAGCTGCCGATCGAGGACGTGGTACGCAACAATCCGCACTTCGACGATCCACAGCAGCGCCTGCTGGCCGCGACGATCGGCGGCGTGCGTTTCATCTGTGCGTATGTGCCCAACGGGCAGGAAGTCGGCTCCGACAAGTACGCCTACAAGCTGGCCTGGCTGGCGGCACTCCAGACCTGGGTCGCGGCCGAGATGGCCGCGCATCCGCAGTTTGCGATCCTCGGCGACTACAATATCGCGCCCGAGGCGCGCGATGTGCACGACGTGGCCGAATGGGAAGGCCGGATCCACTGTTCGGTGCCCGAGCGCGACGCGCTGCAGGCGCTCATCGCCCTGGGCCTGGCCGACGCCTTCCGCCTGTTCGAGCAGCCCGAGAAGCAGTACAGCTGGTGGGATTACCGCCAGATGGCGTTTCGCCGCAACCGCGGCCTGCGCATCGATCACATCCTGCTGTCCAACGCACTGGCCGCGCGCTGCACCGCATGCCACATTGACCGCGAGACCCGCAAATGGGAGCAGCCGTCGGACCATGCCCCTGTGGTGGCGACGCTGGCCGACTAACCGGCCAGCAACCTGCCGATCTGCGCAGCCGGCAACGGCCGCGCAAACAGATAGCCCTGCGCGAACTCGCAGCCGAACGAGCGCAGCAGCGCGTACTGCCCTTCCGTCTCCACGCCTTCGGCCACCACCGCCAGTTGCAGGCTGTTTGCCAGCGCCATCACGGCCGCCACGATCGCACGATCCTCGGCGCTCACTTCCAGCTCGCGCACGAAGGCGCGGTCGATCTTGATCTTGCGTACCGGGAACCGCTTGAGGTAGGCCAGGCTCGAATACCCCGTGCCGAAGTCGTCGATGGACAGGCACATCCCCATCGCATTCATCTGACGCAGCGTCTCGAGCGTCTGGCCGCCATGCTGCATCAGGGCCGTCTCGGTGATCTCGAATTCCACCAGACCCGCGTCGATGCCGGTGTCCTGCACGATGCCGCGGATCGAGTCGACCAGGCCATGGTGCGTGAACTGGCGCGCCGACAGGTTGATCGCGAGCGGCACGACGTCCAGCCCTTCGCTGCGCCACAACTGGTTCTGCGTGCACGCGGTGCGGATCACCCACTCGCCCACCGCCATGATCATGCCGCTCTCTTCGAGAATCGGGATGAATTCGTCCGGGCCCACCAGTTCACTGCCCCCGCGGCGCCAGCGCAGCAGCACTTCGAGCGCGTGCACGCGACGCGTGGCGGTGCACATGATCGGCTGGTAGTGCAGCTCGAATTCACCCCGCGCCAGCGCGCCGCGCAGGCTCGATTCAAGGTCGAAGTGGCGCGCCGCAGCCTGGTTCATGCGCTCGGTGAAAAACTGGTAGTTGTTGCGGCCCGCCGCCTTGGCCTGGTACATCGCAGCGTCCGCATGGCGCATCAGCGTATCGACGTCGCCGCCGTCCTGCGGATACAGGCAGATACCGATCGACGGCGAGATGTGCAGGCTGCGGCCTTCGATGGCGCACGGCGAGGCCAGCGCCGCGATGATCGCGTCGCCGACCGCGGCAGCAGCGGCACCCTCCTCGACCCCGGGCAGCAACACGACAAATTCATCGCCCCCGAGCCGCGCCACCAGGTCGCCCGGGCGCACCGAGCGCACCAGCCGGCGCGCGACTTCGCACAGCAGCTGGTCGCCCACCAGGTGGCCGAGTGAATCGTTGATCGTCTTGAACCGGTCCAGGTCGAGGAAGATCAGCGCCAGGCCCGCGCCCTTGTGCGCTTCGTCGCCGCTAGCCACGCTGCGCATCGCCGCATCGAGCCGGTCCGACAGCATGGCGCGGTTGGGCAGGCCCGTCAGGCTGTCGTGGTAGGCCATGTGGTGCACGCGCGCCTCGGCCTGGCGCCGCTCGTTGATTTCTTCCTGCAGCAGCGCATTGGCGCCAGCCAGTTCGGCCGTGCGTTCGGCCACGCGCACTTCGAGCTCGTCGCGCGCGCGCCGCACGGCATCGGCCGCTTCGCGCTGGGCCGTCACGTCGTCCACCAGCCAGACGCTGCGCCCGCGCGTGAGCGCGGCGTCGAACAGGCGCCCGGACAGGCGCGCCCAGAAGCGCGTGCCGTCGCGGCGTACCATTTCATGCTCGGCCATGTGGGCCTGGCCTGTGGCGAACTGCGTCTCGGATACGGCGCGCGCCGCCAGCCAGCTGTCCTGGTCGGGATACAGTTCGCGTACCGGTGCGCCGTCCATGCCGCCGGGCGGCGCGCCGAACAGCTCTTCCATCTTGCGGTTGCAGTGCAGTGTGCGGCCGTTCTCGACGACGGCAATGCCCAGCACCGCATTATTCAGGATCGCGCGGTTTTCCATCAGCGCCTCGCGCAGCGACTGCTCGTCGCCCTTTTCGCGGGTGCGGTCTTCGAGCATCCAGATCGTGCCCTTGTCCGGGTCGAGCGGATTGACCTGGTAGCCGATCATCAGGACCCAGGCCGGCGCGCCGTCCTTGCGCACGAGGATGCGTTCGGTGCGAAACGGCCGGCCATCCGCCAGTTGCGGATACGCCTCGGCGCCCAGCGCGCGGTACGCCTCTTCGTCCGGGTACAGCACGCGGGTAGACACGCCGATCGGCTCATCGCCGGCATAGCCGAACATCGTGCAGAAGGCGGGATTGGCGCGCCGGATCACGCGGTTGCGGGTGAACATGACGCCGATCGATGCGTTGGTCATGATCGCCTGCATTTCACTGGCCGCCTGGCGCGCCTCGGTTACATCCTCGACGATCCAGATCGTGCCCGCGCTGCGGTCGCCCGGTTCGACTGAGCAGCCGCGCAGGCGCGCCCAGAACGGCGAGCCATCGCGGCGCCGAAACTGCTGCTCGCTCTTTTCGAACATGTCGCCCCGTCCCAGCACGGTGAATGCTTCGGTGGCCAGTGCCTGATACGCCTCGGGCGACTGGCACACGTCCGGCAGCGAAATGGTATCGACTTCATGCGGCGCATAGCCGAACATTTCGCCCAGGCGTGGGTTAAATGAACGAATCTGGTGGGGCTGGGTGACGGCAATGCCGACCGGAGCGTGCTGGAAGATCGCGCGTTGTTCGCGCACCGTGCGGCGCACGCCCACTAAGCCACGCGCCGGCGCGCCGGGGGACGGTACATCAGGAACGTGCGGGGTCGAAAATCCATCCATCGTCGAGGCAGGCAAGCTGTTGGTTATGATGATCCGGCGAGTTGCCAATTAGCAACCAATGAAGGTCAATCATAACCCGGAAACAGCCCGTTACTCCAGCCTCGCGCGACGAGAAAGCGACACTAGCGGGGCACCCGCACCCAGCCTTCCATCAGGACGCGCGCGCTACGGCTCATGCTGGCTTTCGCCACGCGCCACTGCCCGTCTTCCAGGACCGCTTCGGCGCCCACCCGCAGCGTGCCGGACGGATGACCGAACCGCACCGCCGAGCGCTCGCCGCCGCCGGCCGCCAGGTTTACCAGCGTGCCCGGAATCGCCGCAGCCGTGCCGATCGCCACTGCTGCGGTGCCCATCATCGCGTGGTGCAGCTTGCCCATCGACAGCGCGCGCACCAGGAGGTCGATCTCGCCGGCCGCCACTTGCCGGCCACTCGACGACACGTACCCGGCCGCCTTGGCCACGAACGCAACTTTCGGCGTGTGCTGGCGCTTGCCTGCCTCGTCGATGCTGGCGATGAGACCCATGCGCAGCGCACCGTGGGCGCGGATCGTCTCGAACACGGCCAGTGCGCGCGGGTCGCCATTGATCGCGTCCTGCAGCTCGGTGCCATCGTAGCCCAGCGCCCCGGCCTCGACGAAGATGGTCGGGATGCCCGCGTTGATCAGCGTGGCGCGCAGCACGCCCACCCCGGGCACGTCGAGTTCATCGACCAGATTCCCGGTCGGGAACATGGCGCCGCCGCCCCCCTCTTCCTCGGCGGCCGGGTCCATGAACTCGAGCTGCACCTCGGCCGCCGGGAAGGTCACGCCATCAAGCTCGAAGTCGCCCGTTTCCTGCACCTGGCCTGCGGCCATCGGCACGTGCGCGAGGATGGTCTTGCCGATATTGGCTTGCCAGATGCGCACCACGGCCACGCCGTCGTGCGGTACGCGCGCCGGATCGACCAGGCCTGCCGCGATCGCGAACGGCCCCACCGCGGCCGACAGGTTGCCGCAATTGCCGCTCCAGTCGACGAACGGCTTGTCGATCGCGACCTGGCCAAACAGGTAATCGACGTCATGGTCTTCCTGTGTGGAAGTGGCGACAATGACAGCCTTGCTGGTGCTGGACGTGGCGCCGCCCATGCCGTCGATCTGCTTTCCATACGGGTCGGGGCTGCCGATCACGCGCAGCAGCAGCGCGTCGCGTGCGGCGCCGGCCACGCGGGCGTCGTCCGGCAGATCGTCCAGCTTGAAGAACACGCCCTTGCTGGTGCCGCCGCGCATATAGGTGGCGGCGATCCGGCGCTGAGGAGAATACGTGGTTGATTCCATCATGCCGCCTTCACCGTCGATTCAAGGAAATCCTGCGCGAAGCGCTGCAGCACGCCGCCGGCTTCGTAGATGGCCACTTCTTCGGCCGTATCGAGCCGGCACGTGACGGCCACTTCGACCCGCTCGCCGCTCGCGCGGTTGATGACCAGCGTGAGCTCGGCGCGCGGCGTGCGCGCCCCGATCACATCGAACGTTTCGGTGCCGTCGATGGCCAGGGTGATGCGGTTCTCGCCCGGCTTGAATTCGAGCGGCAGCACGCCCATGCCCACCAGGTTGGTGCGGTGGATGCGCTCGAAGCCTTCGGCCGCAATCGCCTCGACGCCCGCCAGGCGCACGCCCTTGGCCGCCCAGTCGCGCGACGAGCCCTGGCCATAATCGGCGCCAGCGATGATGATCAACGGCTGCTTGCGCGCCATGTAATGCTCGATCGCTTCCCACATGCGGGTCACTTCACCCTCCGGCTCGATGCGCGCGAGCGAACCGGCCATCACCTTGCCATGGCTATCCTTGACCATCTCGTTCTTGAGCGTCGGATTGGCGAACGTGGCGCGCTGCGCCGTCAGGTGGTCGCCCCGGTGCGTGGCGTACGAATTGAAGTCTTCTTCGGGCAAGCCCATCTTCGCCAGGTATTCGCCGGCGGCCGAGTCGAGCAGGATCGCGTTCGACGGCGACAGGTGGTCGGTGGTGATGTTGTCACCCAATACCGCCAGTGGCCGCATTCCCGCCAGCGGCCGGCTGCCAGCCAGCGCGCCTTCCCAGTACGGTGGCCGGCGAATATAGGTGCTCTGCGCCCGCCAGTCGTACAGCGGGCTGACGGCGGCGCCATCGTCGGCCACGCGCGCGAACATCGGCGTGTAGACCTTGCGGAACTGTTCTGGCTTGACGCTCGCGGCGACCACGGCGTCGATTTCTTCCTCCGATGGCCACAGGTCGGCCAGGCGGATCTCGCGCCCGGCGCTGTCCAGGCCCAGCACGTCCTTCTCGATATCGAAACGGATCGTGCCGGCAATCGCATAGGCCACCACCAGCGGCGGCGACGCGAGGAACGCTTGCTTCGCGTAAGGGTGGATCCGACCATCGAAATTGCGGTTGCCCGACAGGACGGCCGTTGCGTACAGGTCGCGTTTGATGATTTCGTCCTGGATCACCGGATCGAGGGCGCCGCTCATGCCGTTGCAGGTGGTGCAGGCAAAGGCGACGACGCCAAAGCCCAGCTGGTCGAGCTCCTTGCTCAGGCCCGCTTCGTCGAGGTACAGCGCGACGGCCTTCGAGCCGGGCGCCAGCGAACTTTTCACCCAAGGCTTGCGTGTGAGGCCAGCGCGGTTGGCGTTACGTGCCAGGAGGCCCGCCGTGACCATATTGCGCGGGTTGCTGGTGTTGGTGCAGCTGGTGATCGCGGCGATGATGACGGCGCCATCGGGCATCTGGCCCGGCGTGTTTTCCACCACGCCCGAGATGCCGCGCGCGGCCAGTTCGGACGTCGGCACGCGCTTGTGCGGATTGGACGGCCCGGCGATATTGCGCACCACGTTTGACAGATCGAACGTCAGCGTGCGTTCGTATTCGGCCGTTTGCAGGCTGTCGGCCCACAGGCCGGCGTGCTTCGCATACGTCTCGACCAGATGCACGGTCGCATCGTCGCGCCCCGTCAGGCGCAGGTACTTGATGGTTTGCTCGTCGATGTAGAACATCGCGGCGGTGGCGCCGAATTCGGGCGCCATGTTCGCGATCGTCGCGCGGTCGCCCAGCGTCAGTGCCGCTGCGCCAGCGCCAAAGAATTCCAGATAGGTCGACACGACTTTGGCATTGCGCAGGAACTCGGTCAGCGCCAGCACGACGTCGGTCGCGGTGATGCCCGGCTGCGGCTTGCCCGTGAGTTCGACGCCAACGATGTCGGGCAGGCGCATCCACGAGGCGCGGCCCAGCATCACGCTTTCGGCTTCCAGCCCACCGACGCCGATGGCAAGCACGCCAAGCGCGTCGACCATCGGCGTGTGCGAGTCGGTGCCCACCAGCGTGTCCGGATAGGCCACGCCGCGCTCCGCCTGGATCACGGGCGACATGCGCTCGAGATTGATCTGGTGCAGGATGCCGTTCCCGGGCGGGATCACGTCGACGTTCTTGAAGGCTTTCTTGGTCCAGTCGATGAAGTGGAAGCGGTCTTCGTTGCGGCGATCTTCGATGGCGCGGTTCTTGGTGAACGCATCCGGGTCGAACCCGCCGCATTCGACCGCCAGCGAATGGTCGACCACGAGCTGCGTCGGCACCACCGGGTTGACCAGCGCCGGATCGCCCCCTTGCAGCGCGATGGCGTCGCGCAGGCCGGCCAGGTCGACCAGCGCGGTTTGGCCGAGGATGTCGTGGCAGACCACGCGCGCCGGGAACCACGGGAAATCAAGGTCGCGCTTGCGTTCGATGAGCTGCTTCAGCGAATCGCGCAGGGTGGCGGGCGCGCAGCGGCGCACGAGGTTTTCAGCCAGCACACGCGACGTGTAGGGCAGCGTGGCGTAGGCACCGGGCGCGATCGCGTCGACGGCGGCGCGGGTGTCGAAGTAGTCGAGCTCCGTGCCCGGCAGGGGTGTGCGGTAATCGGTATTCATGGCGTTACTTGCGCTCTGCCAGCGGCACGAACTGCAGATCCTCCGGCCCCACGTAGTTGGCGCTCGGGCGGATGATCTTGTTGTCGATGCGCTGCTCGATGACGTGCGCCGCCCAGCCGGACGTGCGCGCGATGACGAACAGCGGCGTGAACATCGCCGTCGGCACGCCCATCATGTGGTACGACACGGCCGAGAACCAGTCCAGGTTCGGGAACATCTTTTTCACGTCCCACATCACGGTCTCGAGACGCTCGGCGATGTCGAACATCTTCATCGAGCCGCCCTCTTCCGACAAGGTGCGCGCCACTTCCTTGATCACCTTGTTGCGCGGGTCCGAGATCGTGTAGACCGGATGGCCGAAGCCGATCACGACTTCCTTGTTGGCCACGCGGTTGCGGATGTCGGCTTCGGCTTCGTCCGGGTTGTCGTAGCGTTTCTGGATATCGTGCGCGACTTCGTTGGCGCCGCCGTGCTTCGGGCCGCGCAGTGCGCCGATCGCGCCCGTGATGGCCGAGTGGATGTCCGAGCCGGTGCCGGCGATCACACGGGCGGTGAAGGTCGAGGCATTGAATTCGTGTTCGGCGTACAGGATCAGCGACGTGTGCATCGCGCGTACCCACGACTCTTTTGGCGCGAAGCCGTGCAGCAGGTGCAGGAAGTGGCCGCCGATCGAATCGTCGTCGGTGTTCACGTCGATGCGTTTGCCGCTGTGGCTGAAGTGGTACCAGTACAGCAGCATCGAGCCGAACGACGCCATCAGGCGGTCGGCGATATCGCGCGCGCCGGTGATGTGGTGATCGTCCTTTTCGGGCAGCGTGCAGCCCAGGACCGACACGCCCGTGCGCATCACGTCCATCGGATGGGCGTTGGCCGGCAAGGATTCGAGCGCGCTTTTCAGCGCCTGCGGCAGGCCGCGCAGCGAGCGCAGCTTGGCCTTGTAGCCGCGCAGTTCGCCGTCGTTCGGCAGCTTGCCGTGCACCAGCAGGTAGGCGATTTCCTCGAATTCGCTGGTGGTCGCGATGTCGAGGATGTCGTAGCCGCGGTAATGCAGATCGTTGCCCGATTTGCCCACCGAGCACAGTGCGGTGTTACCAGCGGCGACGCCGGACAGGGCGACGGATTTCTTCGGCTTGAAGGTCGGGTTTTCCTGGTTCTGCATAGTCATGTGATGTCTCCTTACTTGACTTTGTTCTGGGCAAACAGCGCGTCGAGCTTTTGCTCGTAGCTGTGGTAATCGATGCGGTCATACAGTTCGGCGCGCGTCTGCATGGTGTCGAGCACGTTCTGCTGCGTGCCGTCGCGGCGGATCGCGGTGTAGACGTTTTCGGCGGCCTTGTTCATCGCGCGAAACGCCGACAACGGATACAGCACCAGGCCCACGCCAGCGCCAGCCAGTTCGTCGACGGTAAACAGCGGCGTGGCGCCGAACTCGGTGATATTGGCCAGCACCGGCACCTTCACTGCATCGGCGAAGCGCTTGTACATGTCGAGCGTCGTCATCGCTTCCGGGAAGATCATGTCGGCGCCCGCTTCGACGCAGGCCACGGCGCGCTCGATCGCTGCGTCCAGGCCTTCGACGGCCAGCGCATCGGTGCGCGCCATGATCACGAAATCGTCATCCAGGCGGGCATCGGCGGCGGCGCGGATGCGGTCGACCATTTCTTCCTTGCTGACGATTTCCTTGCCCGGCCGGTGGCCGCAGCGCTTGGCGCCGACCTGGTCTTCGATGTGGCAGGCAGCCGCGCCGGCTTTGCTGAGCGAACGCACGGTGCGCGCGACATTGAAGGCCGAGGCGCCAAAGCCGGTGTCGACGTCGACCAGCAGCGGCAGGTCGCAGACGTCGGTGATGCGGCGCACATCGACCAGCACGTCGTCGAGATTCGAAATGCCCAGGTCAGGCAGGCCGAGGGAACCGGCAGCGACGCCGCCACCGGACAGGTAGATGGCCTTGAAGCCGGCGCGCTTGGCCAGCAATGCGTGGTTGGCGTTGATCGCGCCCACGACTTGCAGCGGGGATTCATCGAGGATCGCCTGGCGGAAGGCGGAGCCTGCGGAAAGTTTGCTCATGCTAGTCCTTGTCATCACGGTGAAGAAGTTATGGTCTTCATTGCAAGCACCGTGCCAGCGTTGGTTGATCCGCCATGTCCCGCCATTTCAAGCACTTGCGTGCTTATTCTACCCAAATCCTCCCTGAATTCGCGCGCCCTTGTTTCACACTGAAACACCCACCTGAAACATGAAACATGCAGGCGCAAAAAAACCGGGTGGCGCCTTGCGGCGCGCACCCGGTTGATTTTGAGTGGCTGAGTCGGTCTTAGTGACCCGACGCACCCGATGCGCCGATACCCGTCTCGGCGCGCACTTGCTGCGCTTCGAAGCCTGCACGGTCGATCCGGGCACGAGGACCCTTGTCGGTGATCGAGAACAGCCAGATACCGATGAAGCCCACTGCCATCGAGAAGATCGCTGGCGAGGCGTACGGGAAGATCGCGGCCGGATGGTGCAGCACATCGACCCACACCGATTTCGACACGATCGTCAGGCCCACTGCCGTGGCCAGACCCAAAAAGCCCCCGATCGTCGCGCCGCGGGTGGTGCAATCCTTCCACAGCACCGACATGAACAGCACCGGGAAGTTGGCCGATGCCGCAATCGCGAAGGCCAGCGACACCATGAAGGCGACGTTCTGCTTCTCAAAAGCGATACCCAGCACCACGGCCACGATACCCAGGCCGATGGTGGTGATCTTCGACACGCGCAGCTCGTTTTCGCTGGTGGCATTACCCTTTTTGAACACGGTCGCATACAGATCGTGCGACACGGCCGAAGCGCCCGATAGCGTCAGACCCGCCACCACAGCCAGGATGGTCGCGAACGCCACTGCCGAGATGAAGCCCAGGAACACGTCGCCGCCCACGGCCTTGGCCAGGTGGACCGCCGCCATATTGTTACCGCCCAGCAGAGCACCGGCTGCATCCTTGAATGCCGGGTTGGTACCTACCAGCACGATCGCGCCGAAGCCGATGATGAAGGTCAGGATGTAGAAATAGCCGATCCAGGTGGTTGCCCACAGCACCGACTTGCGCGCTTCTTTTGCGCTCGGAACGGTGAAGAAGCGCATCAGGATGTGCGGCAGGCCGGCGGTACCGAACATCAGCGCCATGCCGAACGAGATGGCCGAGATCGGATCCTTGATGAAGGTGCCCGGACCCATGATGGCGGTGCCCTTGGCGTGCACTTCGGTCGCGGTCTGGAACAGCTTGGCCGGGCTGAAGTTGTACTGCGCCAGCACCGAGAACGCCATGAACGACGCGCCCGACAGCAGCAGCACAGCCTTGATGATCTGAACCCAGGTGGTGGCCGTCATGCCGCCGAACAGCACGTAGACCATCATCAGGATACCGACCAGCACGACGGCGATCCAGTATTCCAGACCGAACAGCAGCTTGATCAGCTGACCCGCGCCGACCATCTGCGCGATCAGGTAGAACGCGACGACGACCAGGGTGCCGGACGCCGCAAACACGCGGATCGGCTTTTGCGCGAAGCGGTACGAGGCCACGTCGGCAAACGTGAAGCGGCCCAGGTTACGCAGGCGCTCGGCCATCAGGAACGTGATGACAGGCCAGCCGACCAGGAAGCCGATGGCGTAGATCAGGCCATCGTAACCGTCGAGGAACACGGCGGCCGAGATACCGAGGAACGACGCCGCCGACATGAAGTCGCCCGCGATCGCCAGGCCGTTCTGGAAGCCGGTGATACCACCGCCGGCGGTATAGAAGTCGGACGCTGAACGGGTCTTGGCGGCGGCCCACTTGGTGATGAACAGCGTGCCGACGACGAACAGCGCGAACATGCTGATCGCGGTCCAGTTGGTCGGCTGGCGAACGGCCTGGCCCATGTCGGGCGCGGCGTAAGCAATCCCGGAGGCGGCCAACAGCACGAATGCCAGCAATGAGGAGGTGCGGGCGCCGGCCATCATGCGCCCACCTTTGCACGGATGGCGTCGCTCAACTCGTCGTATTCGCGGTTGGCACGGCGCACATAGATGCCGGTAATCAGAACGGTAAACAGGATGACGAACAGGCCAAGGGGAATGCCCCAGGTAATGACACTGTTGCCGATCGGGGTGCCCATGAACTCCTTGTTGAACGCGACCAGCAGCGTGAAGCCGTAGTACACGATCATCATGGCCCAGGTCAGCGTCCAGCCGAAGCGGGAACGGATGCGTTTGAGCTTCTGGTAATTGGGGTCATTCTTGACCCGGTCTACGATATCTTGATCCACTTTGTCTCCTGATTCTTTTGTTAGTGCCGTGGTTCGGCTGCCTTTTTGGCTGCGACCCATCCTACGGGCATGCCCTTACCGGATTCTTACGCCGGGTGCCTAATTTCGACCGGTCGTTCGCCGATTCGATGTTTCAGGCTGAAACAACGGCCATCATTTGCACTACACTTGAAACATGGATTACCCAAGCTCTTCTCCTGCCAGCGACAAGCCCATCATCTGGACGGTGTCGGTCTCGCGCCTGTCCGACCTGTTCCGTGACATCACCGTCGAATACGATCACCTGGCGTCGATCGAGCCTCTGCACATCGGGTTCGACGAGGCGGCAACACATATCCGCGAGCGGCTCGCAACGGAACACTGCGACGTCGTGATCGCCGCTGGCTCGAACGCGGCCTGGCTCAAGAGCCGCGTGTCGGTGCCCGTGGTCGCCGCCCGGGCCAGTGGCTTCGACGTGCTGCAGGCGCTCACGCGTGCGCGCAAGCTCGCCGGGAATGTCCCTGGCGCGATTGGCGTCGTCAGTTATGGCGCCCTGCTCCCGGAGCTGGCCGAGTTCGCGGCCGGCTTTGGCCTGGACCTGGTCCAGCGCAGCTATGTGACGCAGGAAGATGCGCGCGCCGCCGTCGACGAACTCAAGGCGCTGGGCGTGGCCGTCATCGTCGGCGCCGGCTCGGTGACCGACCTGGCCGAAGAAGCCGGCCTGCGCGCCGTGTTCCTGTATTCGGCGGCGTCGATCCGGCAAGCGTTCGACGATGCACTCGAACTGGCGCGCCTGACCCGGCTCGAGGTCGACCGCAGCCGTGGCCGAACCCGAATCGGCAGCACGCCGCCCGGCAAGCAACGACTGCGGCGCGGCCTGAACGACCTGCGCGGCGACTCGCCCGCGATGCAGCAGCTGCGCCAGACCGTCGTCCTGTACGCGCGCTCGCCCAGCACCGTGCTGATCGAAGGCGAAACCGGCAGCGGCAAGGAACTCGTGGCGCAGGCAATCCACCGCGAGAGCCCACGCAGGGACGCGAACCGCCCGTTCGTCGCAGTCAATTGCGGCGCGATTGCCGAGTCGCTGCTTGAATCTGAATTGTTCGGCCATGAAGACGGCGCGTTCACCGGCGCGCGCCGCGGTGGCCACGCGGGCCTGTTCGAAGCGGCCAATGGCGGCACGCTGTTGCTCGACGAGATCGGCGAAATGCCCCTGGGCCTGCAAACACGCCTACTTCGCGTGCTCGAGGAGCGTGAAGTGATGCGCGTGGGCGGCACGCGGCCGGTGCCGATCGACGTGCGCGTGATCAGCGCCACCCACTGCGACCTGGAGGCGCGCGTGCGCGACGGGCGCTTCCGGGCCGACCTGTTCTATCGCCTGGCCGTACTGCGCCTTGCCCTGCCGCCGCTGCGGGCACGGGTACAGGACATCGCGCCGCTGCTCGAATGGTCGCTCAAGGGTGCGCTAGCCGCGCTCGATGCACGTCCGCATCCGAACCTGCTGGCCGAACTGAAAGCGTGTACGCCGCTGCTCACCGGCTACGCCTGGCCCGGTAACGTGCGCGAGCTGCGCAACCTGGCCGAGCGCCTGGCGCTGTTTTTGGCGGCCGAGCCGCTGCAGGCGCTGACGCCGGGCTTCATGCTGTCGGTGGCGCCGGAGCTGGCGCGTGGTGCTGCCCCGGCTGATGCCGCGGCGGGCCCAACCCGGGAATCGGCCGCTGCGGTGCTGGCGCGCTTTGGCGGGCAGCGCGACCTGGCGGCCGATCATCTTGGGATCAGCCGCACGACGCTGTGGCGGCGGCTGAAGGCGGAAGGCTGAGCTCTAATCTTTACCCCTTAAGACGCTCCAAAGCAACGTCCACCGAAAACTCGTATCATGATTCTTTGATATGGCCTGGCGCCGATCCGCGCCAGTCCCTCAGCATACCGGCCGCGGCGCCCCTATCCGCGGCGCCGCAGTCCGACCCCAACGGAGGCAACTATGCAACATGCGTCGCAAGCGGCTTTGTTTTCCCTGATTGGCGATACCCCGATGGTGGAAGTGACCCGCATCGATACGGGGCCCTGCCAGCTGTTCCTGAAGCTTGAATCGCAAAACCCGGGCGGCTCCATCAAGGACCGCATCGGCAAGACGATGATCGAACAGGCCGAGCATGACGGCCTGCTCAATCCCGGCGGCACCGTCGTCGAAGCCACTGCCGGCAACACGGGCCTGGGCCTGGCGCTGGTGGCACGGATCAAGGGCTACCGCGTCGTACTCGTCGTGCCCGACAAGATGGCGCCCGAGAAAATCCTGCACCTCAAGGCGCTCGGCGCCGAAATCCACCTGACCCGCTCCGACGTCGGCAAGGGCCACCCGGAGTACTACCAGGATCTCGCCGCGCGGCTGGCCAAGCAGATTCCCGGCGCCTGGTTCGCCGACCAGTTCAACAACCCAGCCAATCCGCGCGCCCACGAAACCACAACGGGCCCCGAGATCTGGGACCAGGCCAAGCACAAGCTGGACGCGATCGTCCTCGGGGTCGGTTCGTCCGGCACGTTGACCGGCCTGTCGCGCTACTTCAAGAAAGCCGCGCCCCAGCTCGAATTCATCCTGGCGGATCCGAAGGGCTCGATCCTGGCCGAATACGTCGAGACCGGCCACGTCTCGCAGCAAGCCGGCTCGTGGGCCGTGGAAGGCATCGGCGAAGACTTCATTCCCGGCATTGCCGACCTCACCCGCGTCAAGAAGGCCTACACGATCACCGACGAAGAAAGCTTCGCCACGGCGCGCCTGCTGCTGCAGCAGGAAGGCATCCTGGGCGGCTCGTCCACCGGCACGCTACTGGCGGCAGCGCTCAAATACTGCCGCGCGCAGACGCGCCCCAAGCGCGTCGTCACGTTTGTCTGCGACACGGGGACGCGCTATCTCAGCAAGGTGTACAGCGATGGCTGGATGGTCGACCAGGGCCTGATCACGCGCCCGAAAACAGGCGACCTGCGCGACCTGATCGGCCGCCGTCACGATGCCGGCGAAGTCATCACGCTGGCGCCGTCGGACACGCTGCTCACTGCCTTCAACCGCATGCGCTCGAGCGACCTGCAGCAACTGCCCGTGATGGACGCTGAAGGACGCCTGGCGGGCCTGATCGATGAATCCGATCTGCTGCTGAAAGTGACGCAATCGAACGACCATTTCAGCGCGCCGGTGTCGTCCACGATGACAGCCGACCTGCAAACCCTGCCCCCTGGCGCGAGCATGGCGCAACTGCGCGACATCCTTAACCGGGGCCTTACTGCCGTGATCGCCGACGGGCCGCAGTTCTTTGGCCTGATCACGCGCTACGACCTGCTCAATCACCTGCGAAGGACACTCTCGTGACCCATCCGGACACCAAACATACCATCGAATTCAAACGCCACCTGGCCACCCGCGTCATCCACGGCGGCCAGTCGCCCGAACCCGCGACCGGCGCCGTGATGCCGCCGATCTTCGCCACCTCGACCTATCGTCAGGAAAGCCCGGGCGTGCACCAGGGCTTCGATTACGGGCGCTCGCACAACCCGACGCGCTTTGCGCTCGAACGCTCGCTGGCCGACATCGAGGGCGGTCGCGCCGCCTTCGCGTTTGCGTCGGGCCTGGCGGCGATTGCCGCCGTCCTGGAACTGCTCCCGAGCGGCTCCCACGTCGTGGCCGGTGACGACATGTACGGCGGCACCTACCGCCTGTTCGAGCGCGTGCGCCGTGACAGCGCCGGGCACACGTTCAGCTACGTCGATTTGTCCGACCCGGATGCGCTGGCCGCCGCCATCACGCCGGCCACTCGCATGGTGTGGGTCGAGACGCCCACCAACCCGATGCTCAAGCTGGCCGACCTGACCGCCATTGCGAGCCTGTGCCATGCGCGCGGCATCCTGTGCGTATGCGACAACACGTTCGCCAGCCCGATCATCCAGCGCCCGCTCGAACACGGGTTCGACATCGTCGTGCACTCGACCACCAAGTACATCAACGGCCACTCGGACGTGATCGGCGGCGTGGCGATCGTCGGCGCCAACGACCACCAGACCGGCCTGGCCGAAAAACTCGGCTTCATCCAGAACTCGGTGGGCGCGATCCAGGGGCCGTTCGACAGCTTCCTCGTGCTCCGCGGGATCAAGACCCTGGCCCTGCGCGTGGAGCGCAGCAGCGGCAACGCGCTATTGCTGGCGAACTGGCTCGAGCAGCAGCCGCAGGTCCGCAAGGTGCACTATCCGGGGCTGGAATCGCATCCGCAGCATGCACTGGCGCGCAACCAGATGCATGGCGGTTTCGGCGGCATTGTCTCGATCGATCTGGACACGGACATTGACGGTGCGCGCCGTTTTCTCGAAGCGTGCGAAGTGTTCACGCTGGCTGAAAGCCTGGGCGGGGTGGAAAGCCTGATCGAGCATCCGGCGCTGATGACGCATGCGAGTATTCCGCCGGAGCGGCGTGCCGAGCTGGGGATTGGCGATGGGCTGATCCGGTTGTCGGTCGGGATCGAGCATATTGATGATCAGCGCGAGGATTTGCGGCGGGCGCTGGCGGCGATTTGATTATGTGAATTGCCGTCATCATCCCGGATGACCGTGCCGCCAACCATCACCGCGTGGACGGCGCAGCCGCCTCGCCGGCCGCATCCACCCTACGCTAATAACAATGGCCCTTGGGCACGTAACTTGAACGTCGCCACCAGCGCCGATAGTTCCGCGGCCTGCTGGCGCATCGAGGCGGCTGCGGCTGCCGCCTCTTCCACCATCGCCGCATTCTGCTGGGTCGAGAGGTCCATCTCGGCAATGGCGCGGCTCACTTGCGACACGCCGTTGGCCTGACCGGCGCTGGCGGTGTGGATTTCGCCCAGGATGCCTGCCACGTCATGCACGTGCTGCAGCATGGTGCGCATTGTTGAGCCGGCTGCTTCGGCGATGCCGGTACCGGCCTCGATCTCGCGTGACGACTCGCCGATCAGCTTCTTGATTTCTTTCGCCGCGCCAGCCGAGTGCTGCGCCAGATTGCGCACTTCGGCTGCTACCACGGCAAAGCCGCGCCCCTCGCTGCCGGCACGCGCCGCTTCCACCGCGGCGTTCAGAGCCAGGATATTCGTTTGGAAGGCGATGCTGTCGATCATGCCGGTGATGTCCACGATACGCGCAGCCGACGCCTTGATCGCCCCCATGCGCACGACCAGCTGACCCACGGCCTGCGCGCCCTCGGCGGCCACGCCGGACGCCGTCTGGGCCAGCGCATTGGCCTGCTGCGCGTTGGCGTTGTTGCTGGCGATGGCGCCCGACAGTTCATCCATCGCCGTCACCGTCTCGCGCAGCGATTCGGCCTGGCGCTCCGTACGGATCGACAGGTCCTGGTTGCCTTCGGCGATTTCGCCTGAGGCGGCGTCGATTGCCTGCGCCCCTTGCAGCACTTGCGCCACGGTACCCGACACGCCGTGCGTCATGCCATTGAGAGCATCGAACAGGCGGCCGATTTCGTCCGTGCGGGTGTGGCTGATGGTCGGGCGCAGGTCGCCATGGGCCACCTGCTCGGCCAGCGTCGCCGCTTGCCTGAGCGGGCCCACCAGGTTGCGGGTCAGGAGCCATGCCAGGCCACCGGCCACGGCCAGCGCCGCGCCACCCAGGGCCAGCAGCAGCGTCTTGCTGAAGCTCGATTCCGCTGCCGACGCGTCGGCCAGGCGGTGCGCTTCAGTGCTCTCGTGGGTCAGCAGGCCCTCGAGCGCGGCGACTTCGGCGCGATAGGCCGGCTCCCAGCGCTTGGTGAGGATGTCTTCGACCAAGCCCGTCTGGCCCAGATCCTTGGCCTTGAACAGGTCGGCCTGGATCGCGGCCAGCGCCGCCTTGTTCGCACTGGCGCCTTCGATCAGCGTAAGCTCCTGGGGCGTGGCCGGCAGTTTGCCCAGTTTTGCCTCGATGTCGCTGGCGAGCTTGCGGCCCTCGGCCAGTTGCGCGCCGAAGTAATCGCCCAGTTCCAGGCTGTCGCTGCGCGCGATCGAGACGGCGCGCGAGCCGTTCAGGCGCGCGATGCCCAGCAGTTCGGACGTCAGCTGCTGCTTGGCCAGCTTGTCGTCGACCAGGTTCGACGTGATGACGTCGGCCGCGTGCATGCGCCAGACGGCAACGGCGGCGATGAGGACGATGACGAGGGACAGGATGCCAAAGGCGCCGATGAGCTTGGTAAACGTGTTGCGCGGTGCGAGTCGCATTGGGATCTTCGTGAGAGTGAAACAGCGTGTACGCACAGTGTAGGAAGCAACGATGACAGACATGTGAAATGACGCCTAGGTAACTGTGATTGCATTGAAGGAATGCGCAATCAACGTTACGTGTGGGTTCCGCTCGGCATAAAAAAAGCCCGCGGCACTTGCGTGCGCGGGCTTTTGCGGGAGCGAACCTGCTTACTCGATTTCAACCGTCTCGGCCGGGGCCGGTGGCGGGCTGACATCGCCCTCGGGGAATTCGAGGACAACCTCGTCCTTTTCGTTCAGGTCGACCGTCACGCGGCCACCGTTGGTCAGGCGACCAAACAGCAGTTCGTCGGCCAGGGCCTTGCGAATCATGTCCTGGATCAGACGCGACATTGGTCGTGCACCCATCGACGGATCGAACCCTTTCTGGCCGAGGAACTTGCGCAGCTTCTCGGTGAAGATGGCTTCGACTTTTTTCTCGTGCAGCTGCTCTTCGAGCTGCATCAGGAACTTGTCGACGACGCGCAGGATGATGTCTTCGTCCAGCGCGCGGAAGCTGATGATCGCATCCAGACGGTTACGGAACTCCGGCGTGAACATGCGCTTGATGTCGCCCATTTCGTCGCCCGCTTCACGCGAGTTGACGAAGCCCACCGAGCGCTTGGTCAGGCTTTCGGCGCCCGCGTTCGTGGTCATGACGATGATCACGTTGCGGAAGTCGGCCTTGCGACCGTTGTTGTCGGTCAGCGTACCATGGTCCATCACCTGCAGCAGGATGTTGAAAATGTCCGGGTGGGCTTTTTCAATCTCGTCCAGCAGCAGCACGGTGTGCGGCTTCTTGGTGATCGCTTCGGTCAGCAGGCCGCCCTGGTCGAAACCAACGTAGCCCGGTGGCGCGCCGATCAGACGCGAAACAGCATGCCGCTCCATGTACTCGGACATGTCGAAGCGCACCAGCTCGATGCCCAGGATGAAGGCGAGCTGCTTGGCGACCTCGGTCTTGCCGACACCGGTCGGACCCGAGAACAGGAACGAGCCGATTGGCTTGTCCGTCTTGCCCAGGCCAGCACGCGCCATCTTGATCGCGGCCGACAGCGCCTCGATCGCCGGGTCTTGCCCGAACACGACGTTGCGCAGATCGCGGTCGATCGTCTGCAGCTTGCTGCGGTCGTCCTGATTGACCGACTGCGGCGGGATACGCGCGATCTTGGCAATGATGTCCTCGATCTCGGTCTTGCCGATCGTTTTCTTCTGCTTCGACTTCGGCAACACGCGCTGTGCAGCGCCGGCTTCGTCGATCACGTCGATGGCCTTGTCAGGCAGGTGACGGTCATTAATGAAGCGCGCAGCCAGCTCGGCGGCGGTGGTCAGGGCCGAAGCCGAGTACTTCACGCCGTGGTGCTCTTCGAAGCGCGATTTCAGGCCACGCAGAATCGCGATGGTCTGCTCGACGGTCGGCTCATTGACGTCGACCTTCTGGAACCGGCGCGACAGCGCGTGGTCTTTTTCGAACACGCCGCGGTACTCGGTGAACGTGGTCGCACCAATGCACTTGAGCTGGCCATTGGCCAATGCAGGCTTGAGCAGGTTCGATGCGTCGAGCGTACCGCCCGAGGCCGAACCGGCGCCGATGATCGTGTGGATCTCGTCGATGAACAGGATGCCGTTCGGCGTGTCCTTGATCTGCTTGAGCACGGCCTTCAGGCGCTGCTCGAAATCACCGCGGTACTTGGTGCCGGCCAGCAGCGCGCCCATGTCCAGCGAGAACACGACAGCGTTCTGCAGGATTTCAGGCACGTCTTCCTGGACGATGCGCCATGCCAGGCCTTCGGCGATCGCGGTTTTACCCACGCCCGCCTCGCCCACCAGCAGCGGATTGTTCTTGCGGCGACGGCACAGGATCTGGATGACGCGGTCGACTTCTTCTTCGCGCCCAATCAGCGGATCGATCTTGCCATCGGCTGCAGCCTTGTTCAGGTTCTGCGTGAACTGGTCCAGCGGGCTTTCTTTCGCCTGGCCTTCGACCTGCGCTTCCTCGACGCCTTCCGGCGCCTTGGACGTGTCGACCTGCTGGTCCTTGCGCACGCCGTGCGAAATGAAATTGACCACGTCGAGACGGGTCACGCCCTGCTGGTGCAGGTAGTACACCGCGTGCGAGTCTTTTTCGCCAAAGATCGCCACCAGCACGTTGGCGCCGGTGACTTCCTTCTTGCCATTGGACGCCGACTGCACGTGCATGATCGCGCGCTGGATCACGCGCTGGAAACCAAGCGTCGGCTGGGTGTCCACCTCGCCCGTGCCAGGCACGGTCGGGGTGTTGTCGCCGATGAAATTCGTCAGGGTCTTGCGCAGGTCTTCAATATTGACCGCGCATGCACGCAGGACTTCGGCGGCCGAAGGATTATCGAGCAATGCCAATAGCAGGTGTTCCACGGTGATGAACTCGTGGCGTGCCTGGCGTGCCTCGACAAAGGCCATGTGTAGGGATACTTCAAGTTCCTGCGCAATCATACTTCCTCCATCACGCACTGCAGGGGATGCCCTGCCTTGCGTGCATGCGTTAAGACAAACTCCACTTTGGTACACGCTATATCTTTGGAAAACACGCCGCACACCCCTTTACCATTCTGGTGCACCGACAGCATGATCTGCGTGGCCGTTTCCCGATCCTTGTTGAAATACTCCTGGATCACGGCCACGACAAATTCCATCGGCGTGTAATCATCGTTCAGTAGCGCCACCTGGAATAGCGGAGGCGGTTTGACGGTCTGCCGCTCTAGCAGTTGTTCAGTATCGTGCTTCGTTGCCATGGGGTATTCTAATACTTCCGAGGTTAGTGCCGAGCGTAAATATCAGCTCGTTTTCTGATATTTCCATCTTACGCTTTTTCGGATAACTGCGCAGATGGCGTTTCGATTGCCGAAATCAAGTCCGACGCACAGGAATTCGATGAAAAATTTGACAACCCGCGCCCCAAACCCCTTGACTTACGTGATTATTCCACCAACAATGCAGTCATCAACTTTGTACTTATGTACTCGTTGATAAGAAGTGAGCAGGCTGAGGAGGGCAAGAGGTTTCTTGCTTT
Source organism: Massilia aurea (assembly GCF_024753205.1). Classification (GTDB taxonomy): domain Bacteria; phylum Pseudomonadota; class Gammaproteobacteria; order Burkholderiales; family Burkholderiaceae_D; genus Telluria; species Telluria aurea. The sequence continues at coordinate 143,240 of NZ_JANUGZ010000003.1, forward strand.
TGTGGCTCGTGTGATTTGTTAAATTTGAAAGTTCTTTTATGGCAACTGGTACTGTTAAGTGGTTCAATGATTCCAAAGGCTTTGGCTTCATCACGCCTGATGACGGCGGCGAGGATCTGTTCGCACACTTCTCCGCAATCAACATGAACGGTTTTAAGACCCTCAAAGAAGGTCAAAAAGTCCAATTCGAAGTCACGCAAGGCCCTAAAGGCAAGCAAGCTTCCAACATCCAGGGTAACTAATCATTCCCCTACCGGAAGTGAAAAGCCCCACTCTCGCAGTGGGGCTTTTTTTCGCCCGCCGTACCAGCAACGACGGGCTGCACGTCACATCTGTTCGATCAGCACTTCGCCAAAGCCCGAGCACGACACCTGCGTGGCCCCTTCCATCAGGCGCGCGAAATCGTACGTCACTTTTTTCGACACAATTGCCTTGCCCATCGCCGCGATGATCAGGTCGGCCGCCTCGCTCCAGCCCATGTGGCGCAGCATCATTTCGGCTGACAGGATCAGCGAGCCTGGATTCACGTAATCCTTGCCGGCATACTTTGGCGCCGTGCCATGCGTCGCTTCGAACATCGCGACGGAATCGGACATGTTCGCGCCCGGCGCGATGCCGATGCCGCCGACCTGGGCCGCCAGTGCATCGGAAATGTAATCGCCATTCAGGTTCAGCGTGGCGATCACGCTGTACTCGGCGGGACGCAGCAGGATCTGCTGCAGGAAGGCATCGGCGATCGAATCCTTGATCATGATGTCGCGCCCGGTCTTCGGGTTCTTGAGCTTGCACCATGGGCCGCCGTCGAACAGCTCGGCGCCGAATTCCTTCTGCGCCAGCGCGTAACCCCAATCGCGGAAGCCCCCTTCGGTGTACTTCATGATATTGCCCTTGTGGACCAGGGTCACCGATGGCTTGTCGTGGTCGATCGCGTACTGGATTGCCTTGCGCACGAGGCGTTCAGTGCCCTCGATCGAGACGGGCTTCAGCCCCAGGGCCGACGTGGCCGGGAAACGGATCTTCGACACGCCCAGCTCGGCCTTCAAAAATGCGATCAGCTTTTGCGCACCTTCCGAACCGGCCTCCCATTCGATGCCGGCGTAGATGTCCTCGGAATTTTCACGGAAGATGACCATGTCGGTCTTTTCCGGCTGCTTTAGTGGCGAGGGCACGCCGGTAAAATAGCGCACCGGGCGCAGGCAGACGTACAGGTCAAGCTCCTGGCGCAGCGCGACATTCAGCGAGCGGATGCCGCCGCCGACGGGCGTGGTCAGCGGACCCTTGATCGAGACGACGTACTCCTTCAGCACATCCAGTGCTTCGGCCGGCAGCCAGACATCGGCGCCGTAGCGTTTGGTCGCCTTTTCGCCGGCAAAGATCTCCATCCAGGCAATGCTGCGTTCACCGCCATAGGCCTTGTGCACGGCCGCATCGACCACCTTTTTCATCACCGGCGTGATGTCCGCGCCCGTGCCGTCACCCTCGATATACGGAATGATCGGCGTGGCCGGCACGTTCAGGCTGAAATCGGCGTTGACGGTGATCTTCTGGCCCGCAGGCGGGACGGTGATATGCTGGTACATCAAGTTCTCCAGGTGGGTGGCGAAAGGCGGTGAGAACGACGTGACGAACGACGTTACTAACTCGCTTACAATGTCGCCGTTGCCAGCGTCAGCCGAGGGCTGCTCTTCATTATGCCCCAGTATTTTGCCATATTGCCACGCTACCGGCTGGCCGCCCTTTCATTCGTTTCTCTGCACCTCCATGTCCCTGATCCTTTTCAATAAACCGTTCCAGGTCCTGTGCCAGTTCTCGCCCCAGGAAGGCCGCGAATGCCTTGCTGACTATCTCAAGATTCCGGGCATCTACCCCGCCGGCCGGCTCGACGCCGACAGCGAAGGCCTGATGCTGCTGACTGACGACGGCCAGCTCCAGCACAAGATCGCCCATCCGGATCACAAGGAAGCCAAGACCTACCTGGTGCAGGTCGATGGCGTGCCCGATGCCGCCGCCATGGCGCGCCTGCAGGCGCCGCTGGACCTGGGCGACTTCGTCACCAAGCCATGCCGCGCCGCGCGCATCGCCGAGCCCGAGTGGCTGTGGCCGCGCAATCCACCGATCCGCGCGCGCCAGGACAAGCCGACCAGCTGGCTGGCCATCACGCTCGAAGAAGGCAAGAACCGCCAGGTGCGCCGGATGACGGCGGCCGTGGGCTTGCCGACGCTGCGCCTGGTGCGCAGCAGTATCGGTCCGTTTTCCCTGAGCACGCATCCGTTGCTGCCGGGCGAATTCATCGACGTGCCGGCCTATTCGCGCCACGCGGGCAAATAAAAAACCCGCCGACCTTGCGGTCGGCGGGTTTCAGTTACAGCAGCCGTTCAGTTCAGGCGAACGAATCGATCGCTGCATTGAAGGTGGCGCTCGGACGCATCGCGGCCGTCACCTTGGCTTCATCCAGCTTGTAGTAACCACCGATATCGACCGGCTTGCCCTGTACGGCCAGCAGCTCGGCGACGATGGTCGCTTCGTCGTCGGCCAGCTTCTTGGCCAGCGGCGCGAACGTGGCGGCCAGTGCGGCGTCGTCGGTCTGCGCAGCCAGCTCCTGCGCCCAGAACAGCGACAGGTAGAACTGGCTGCCGCGGTTGTCGAGCTCGCCGGTCTTTGGCGATGGCGACTTGCGGTTGTCCAGCAGCTTGCCGGTGGCAGCGTCCAGCGTGCGGGCCAGAATCTTGGCCTTGTGGTTGCCGGTTTTCAGGCCCAGGTCTTCCAGCGACACCGCCAGCGCGAGGAACTCGCCCAGCGAGTCCCAGCGCAGGTGATTTTCTTCGACCAGCTGCTGCACGTGTTTCGGCGCCGAACCGCCAGCGCCGGTTTCGTACATGCCGCCACCGGCCATCAGCGGGACGATCGACAGCATCTTGGCCGACGTGCCCAGTTCCATGATCGGGAACAGGTCGGTCAGGTAGTCGCGCAGGATGTTGCCGGTCACCGAGATGGTGTCCAGGCCGCGCCAGACGCGCTCGAGCGTGAAGCGCATCGCGCGCACTTGCGACATGATCTGGATATCCAGGCCGTTCGTGTCGTGATCCTTCAGGTAGACCTTGACCTTCTTGATCAGTTCATTTTCGTGCGGACGATACGGGTCGAGCCAGAACACGGTCGGCATGCCCGAGTTGCGCGCGCGCGTCACGGCCAGCTTGACCCAGTCGCGGATCGGTGCATCCTTGACCTGACACATGCGCCAGATATCGCCCTGCTCCACGTTCTGGCTCATCAGGACTTCGCCGGTGGCGAGGTCGGTGATATTGGCCACGCCGTCTTCCTGGATCTCGAAGGTCTTGTCGTGCGAGCCATATTCTTCGGCTTGCTGGGCCATCAGGCCAACGTTCGGGACAGTACCCATCGTCTTCGGATCGAAGGCGCCGTGCCATTTGCAGAAGTTGATAATTTCCTGGTAGATGCGCGCGAACGTGCTCTCCGGGATGACAGCCTTGACTTCTTTCAGGCGGCCATCGGCGCCGTACATCTTGCCGCCGGCGCGGATCATCGCTGGCATCGACGCGTCGACGATGACGTCGTTCGGCGAATGGAAGTTGGTGATGCCCTTGGCCGAATCGACCATGGCCAGTTCAGGACGGTGTTCCTGGCAGGCGTGCAGGTCGCGGATGATTTCTTCGCGCTGCGACGATGGCAGGTCGGCGATCTTGTTGTACAGATCGGCCATGCCGTTGTTGACGTTGATGCCCAGGCTCTCGAACAGCGCGCCGTGCTTGGCGAACGCCTCCTTGTAGAACATGCGCACGCAGTGACCGAAGACGATCGGGTGCGACACCTTCATCATCGTTGCCTTGACGTGCAGCGAGAACAGCATGCCGGTGGCGTGCGCGTCTTCGATCTGGGCTTCGTAGAAGGCCAGCAGCGACTTGCGGCTCATGAACATCGAATCGATGATTTCACCGGCCAGCAGCGAGACCTTTGGCTTGAGCACAATGGTCTGGCCGCTCTTGGTGACCAGTTCCATCTTGACGTCGCGCGCAGCCTCGACCGTCATCGACTTTTCGCCGTGGTAGAAGTCGCCTTCGGTCATGTGCGCCACGTGGGTGCGCGATGCTTGCGACCATGGGGCCATCGAGTGCGGGTTCTTGCGCGCGTATTCCTTGACGGCGCGCGGGGCGCGGCGGTCGGAGTTACCTTCGCGCAGGACCGGGTTCACTGCCGAGCCGATGCACTTGCCGTACTTGGCCTTGATGGTTTTTTCTTCGTCGGTCTTTGGATCCGACGGGTAGTCAGGGATGTTGTAGCCCTTGTCCTGCAGTTCCTTGATCGCGGTGGTCAGCTGGCTGACCGAGGCGCTGATGTTCGGCAGCTTGATGATGTTGGCGCTCGCCTCGAGCGTCTTCTTGCCCAGCTCGACCAGCGAATCCGGCACGCGCTGCTCCGGGGTCAGGTTTTCCGGGAATGCCGCCAGGATACGGGCCGCGACCGAGATGTCGCTGGCAGTAACGGTGATGCCGGCCGGCTTCGTGAAGGTGCTGACCACAGGCAGGAAGGCGTGGGTCGCCAGCAGCGGCGCCTCGTCGGTCAGGGTGTAGATGATGGTCTGATCACTGCTCATGCACATTTTCCTCGGTAATCGCGACAACGTCGCGCGTAGTAAAAACTGACAATTGGCCACAGCCCATCACTGGATGAGCCGCGGGCACTGGGCGCCGATGCCGGACATTCTACCCCCGTCAGTGACGGGAGGGCCAGCGCACACGGGCGTCCATGTTCACCGGTTGACGCAGCCGCTTCGTGCAAGGCCGCACAACCCATGTTTGACACCAGTCTTCTATAAGACATAAGACGCGCCATATTATGCCCCACCTTTGCGGCGGACACCAGTTTTTACGTTATCGACAACCCTGCCATGCATTCCGGATGGAAAAATGGAAGCGCCAAGCAAAAAAACCCGCCAGGACCGAAGTCGGGCGGGTCTTTCCACTGCACAGAACTTGCCTGCGCGGCCCGAAGGCCGCACGCACGCGGGCTTTACGCCGACAGTGCTTTCAGGGCTGCAGCCAGGCGGCTCTTGTGGCGCGCTGCTTTGTTCTTGTGGATGATTTTCTTGTCAGCGATGCTGTCGATTTTCGACACGGACTGCTGGAAGATCAGGGTCGCGGCTTCTTTGTCGCCAGCCTGGATGGCTTTGCGAGCTGCCTTGATTGCGGTGCGCAGGGTCGAACGCTGCGACGAATTGTGCGCGTTTTGCTTAACTGCTTGACGAGCGCGCTTGCGCGCTTGTGCGGTATTTGCCATGGAATTTCCTAAATCGGGGTCAAGTTGCGTTTGCAAACATTAGCGACTGTTAAACCGGCGCAGGAGCCTGCCCAACGATTAGTGTCTGCTAACAGAATTCAGTACAGCCCATGATTATAGCGAAGCTTTCATGTCTGGGCAATTCAAAATTCAAAGATTGTCGGCCAGATGTCTGTACCGGTCGAGTTGCACCAGTATAATCTCGCGCCATGAACCTGCTCAGAACCCTCGCCGCCATCTCCAGCATGACGATGCTTTCGCGCGTCACCGGCCTCTTGCGTGAAAGCCTGTTTGCACGCGCTTTCGGCGCCTCGGCGTATACCGATGCCTTCATCATCGCGTTCCGCCTGCCCAACCTGCTGCGGCGCCTGTTTGCCGAAGGGGCGTTCTCGCAAGCCTTCGTGCCGATCCTGTCCGAATACAAGACGCAGCATGGCGACGTGGCCACCAAGACCCTCGTCGACCATGTTGCCACATCACTGCTGTGGGCCACGGTGCTCACCAGCATCGTGGGCATCATCGGCGCCCCGCTCCTGATCATGGTCCTGGCGGGCGATCTGCGCGAAACGCCCGGCGCCTACAACGCGTCGGTCATCATGACGCAGATGATGTTCCCGTACATCGCCTGCATGTCGTTCGTCGCACTGGCCGGCGGCATCCTGAATACCTGGCGCCAGTTCAAGATCCCCGCGTTCACGCCGGTGCTGCTGAACCTGTCGTTCATCTTCGCTTCGCTCGTGCTGGTCAATTACCTCGAGCAGCCGATCTATGCGATGGCGATTGCGGTCTGCGTCGGCGGCCTGCTGCAGGTGGCGATCCAGATTCCATCGCTCGTAAAAATTGGCATGCTGCCGCGCATCTCGTTCAATCCGTTGACGGGCCTGCGCGACGCCGGCGTGCGCCGCATGCTCAAGAAAATGGGCCCGGCCGTGTTCGCCGTGTCCGCAGCGCAGATCAGCCTGTTGATCAATACCGGCATCGCCGCCAGCCTCGCTGCCGGCGCCGTCTCGGCCCTGCAATATGCCGATCGCCTGATGGAATTTCCAACTGCGATGCTGGGCGTGGCCCTGGGCACGATCCTGCTGCCGTCGCTGTCGAAAGCCAATAGCGAAGGCGACACCGCGGAATACGCGGCGCTGCTGAACTGGGGCCTGCGCCTGACCTTCCTGCTCGCGCTGCCAGCGGCGGTGGGCATGGCAACGCTGGCGGTGCCGATGATCGCCACCCTCTTCCACTACGGTAAATTCGACGATGCGGCCCTGGTCAATTCATCGCTGCCGCTGATGGCCTACAGCGCCGGTCTGCTCGGCATCATCCTCGTCAAGATCCTGGCGCCGGCGTTCTACGCCCGCCAGGACGTCAAGACGCCGGTGCGCATCGCCGTTGCCGTGCTGGTTGCCACGCAGCTGATGAACCTGATCTTCGTGCCGCTGATGGGCGTGGCGGGCCTGGCCCTGTCGATTGGCCTGGGCGCCTGCATCAATGCGACCTGCCTGTACATTGGTCTGCGCAAACGCGGCATCTACACGCCGCAGCCGGGCTGGGGCAAGTTCTTCCTGAAGCTCGCGATCGGCGTGGCGGCGATGGGCGCCGTGGCCTGGTTCGGCCAGGCGCAGTTCGACTGGGCGGCGATGAAAGCCACGCCCGGCCTGCGCATCGGTGCGCTGCTTGGCATCATCGTGGCCAGCGCCGTGACCTACTTTGCGATGCTCGCGCTGCTGGGATTCAGGCCGCGCGACTTCCGGCGCCGCGCGGCCTGAACGCCCCTCAGTCTGCGCTGCCCCGGCGCAGCGCTGCGATCCGCGCTACAGCGTTGCGCTGGTTCGGATCGGCCGCGACGGCTTTTTCGTAGGCCGCAATGGCTGACTTGGTGTCACCGAGCGCTTCATATGCCTCGCCCTCACTGTCGAACGCGTTGGCGTACGTCGGTTCGAGGAACGTGGCCAGCTTGAACAGCTCGAGCGCGCCGCGCGCGTTCTTTGCGCGCAGCAGCTGGTAGCCCAGCGTATTCATGCTCACAGGGCTGAGTTTGAAGCCGGACGAGCGTGCCACCATCCCGGCGTGGATCGACTTCGCATCCCGGAAGCCCGCCTTGGCGAACGCACGCAGGAAGTCGCCTTCGCCAAGGACCACATCCCGGGCCGGCGAAAACGCCATCGACATCACCTGCGGGCCGATACCATGGCGCGCCGGCGACTGCTTCAGCCATGCGAGGGCATCCGTGTCCCGCTTCAGATACGCGTCCAGGAACCGGCGCACATACAGTGCCCCGCTGCGGTACGCCTGCAGCACATCGGCACGCGCATAGTCGCCAAACGCAGCGTCGTCGGCAAAGCGCACATGCCACGCGCTGAAATCCGCATGCGTCATCGGCGGCAGCGTCGCGACATACACGTCGGAATAGGTCATCGTGTTGAGGTAACTCTTGCCGAGCATGTCCTTGCGCTCCATGACTTCCGCGGACGGCGCACGCGCGCCCAAGTACAGCATCGGCACCGCCGTGCGCGCTGGCTGCACATAACCCGCGGCGCCCCACACCTTCGGGTGATACCGGATGGAGCCGTCCAGGCTGACCAGCGCCTTGATGCGGCTGGAACGCGCCGCGGCAAACACATTGGCCATGCCGCCCCAGCTGAAACCTGCCGCCGCGATGTTGCCGATATCGGCCTGCGGCAGCGTCTGCGCATAATTGGTCAGGAAGGCGATATCGGCAGCCTGCGCCTCGACGCCTTCGACGTCGTCGGTCATCATGACCGAGCGCGCGCCCAGGCTGCGGCTGGCGAGCACCACATAACCATGGCTGGCCAGGTATTCGCACAGGTCGATGTTTTCATGGGCTTGGGCGGCAAAGCTGGGCGCGTAGATCACCACCGGAAAGCGGCCTGCGGCAGCGGTCGCATCACGCACGGCCAGCGTCGGCGCGCGGTACTGCGCGCTCTGCGGTCCCGCCATCCAGCCTGCCCGCTGCCTGGTTGCTTGGGCGGCCGGCGCGGTGAAGTCGACATCATTCAGGCTGGTCTGCTGATAATCTGCAGCCAGCATCGGCGCGCCGCCACCACGCCTGGCTGGATACCAGACAAGCATCTGGATTGGCCGGCCAGGCGCAGCATTGCCGGCCTTGCCGAATGCATCGACCGACGGCTCGAGCAACCGGCTGTAATCGTATTGCTGGATGACGCGCAGGCCGACGGCATGCGGGCCGGCTTCAGGGATCAGGTTCGGCGAGGCGGGCACGGGCACGCCTGCGCTGGCACTGGCACTGACGGCGATGGAAAGGACTATCAGGACGGGACGCAGGATCATTGGTAGCTTCATTCGGCCGCTCACTTGCCTGGTGCGGCCGGCGGCCGGATCGGCGTGTACTGCGCAGAGACCAGCTTCCAGGCACCGTCCTGCTGCTGGGCTACGAAGCTCGAGCGCAGCGCGGATGTGCGGGTTTGCCCGCCAGCGGTCATGGCATAGGACACCTTCGCGAGCACGATGGCGGTATTGCCCAGCACCCGCGGCGTGATCTCGTCGACGGTGATTGCCGGCAGCGGCTTGGCGTCATGCTTGACATAGAACGACAGCATCTTCGCACGCGGGTCGATCTCGCCGATTGGGGAAATCTCGATGTAGTTCTCTGCCGTCAGCGCTTCCAGCGTAGCGCGGTCGAACGTGCCCTGCGCGGTGGCAAAGCGCTGCACCAGCTCGCTGACCGACTGTTCGGGTGTGGCGGCGTGGGCGACCGTGATCGACAGGCAAGCAAGCGCGCCAGCAATGCATAACGTGTTGCGGCAACGGCGCGACAGGACATAGATCATGCGACTCCTCGTAAAGTGGGTCAACGCCGGCAGTGGCGTCGGGGTGACGGTCGATCATAGCAATCCGCGTTATGGTTGCCTATTGAAAACGGATGCATATGACTGCTGGGTTACTGTGGCGTGCCACTACAGTTCGCCACAACTCTTCACATTCACTGCAAATCGATAAAGTCTGTTACAGCAACTGCACTCTGCCGGTGCTGCTGCGACTTGTCTTGGGGGACAGCAGAGTAGCCGGGGTCAGGTCTGACATTCCGACACGGACTCTTCCTTAGTACCCTCGCCAGGGTATCCATAAATAGAATTTTTGCTGAGATCGTGTTCGAATGTCAGACCCGACCCCGTCCCTGCTAGCCCATTACCGTGCGCTCAGCGTAGGAACCGGCCCTTTGTGACAGTACAAAAATTTTACACCTTGGCAACCTGCTACGATAAACTAGACAGATGATATTCGACCAGAAGCGGGACGAAGAAAGGAACGGTGCGTGAAGAATATTCAGGTTTTTGATGGCGCTGAGAACGCGGTGTATGACATCTTCGCTGCGACTGATGAGGAATTTTCTCTCATTTTCCCGAATGGCTCAGACGTCGCTTTTATCGATGAGGTTTATCAAAATCATCCGTCGCAACCTTTGGACGCAGTTTTTACCGCGATCTGGAAACGCCGTGTACCCAAGCGCGAAGCGATGGGCATTCAGGGCATCCTCTTCTACGGGTGCGAACACAAGAAGATCTACTATCCTACCCGTCGCGATGAGCAGGCAGTCAATCCAGACGGCTCAACATTGCGGTAGAGAAGGTCTGCATTGTGTTGAAAGATACGAGTCGAGACCCTCAATGACTTTTCCAATCCGGCAAGCGTCTCAGCTAACACAAGCGGCAAGAACTGGGCAATAACAATCATTCAAGCTCTTCTATACTCACACCACGCGCCAATTACCCATGAATCTTGGTTCCGTCCGATGCGTGGTTATGGCCCTGTCCATATCTGTCGCCGTTGGCTTCATCGTTAAGGCATGCTCCAGTCCAGAGCTTATCGAGACCTTCGGCGAGAAAAGTGAATGGTCAACCCTTCAAGCGATCGAATTGCAGAACCGCAACGCAGCTTTGAATGCGCCAGTCATACGCAGCATGCACGACCGCGAAGTCCTTGGCGTCAGAGGGGTTTCAGGAGAAAACATTTGGATTCTATTACGCACTGAGTCGCCACCGTTCTACAAGCAAATGCCTATGGGACAATACGATATCCCAGCCTCCCTGGTTGATCAGCTGGAAAAAGAGCGTCGACTTTCTTACACAGTGACAGTGGTTCTGCGCTCTCACATACCAGAGAAATGAAGCAATCCCGGACTTTACTTGAATAGTAGCAATTCTTATATCACTAGTCGCATTTCCAGGATGAGGAAAATGAATCGCGCATTGTTTATTTGTAGTCAGAATCGCCTGCGAAGTCCTACTGCCGAGCAGCTATTCTCGAGTTGGCCAGAGGTTGAAACTGACTCCGCTGGCTTGGGTGGGGATGCAACGGTACCTTTGTCTTCGGAACAATTAGCTTGGTCTAATATTATCTTCGTGATGGAAAAGGCGCATCGCAATAAGTTGTCATCAAGGTTCCGAAAGCATTTGAATGGAAAACGTATTGTTTGCCTGGATATTCCGGATGATTATGTGTATATGCAGCCGGAACTGATTAAGTTACTTGAAGCGAGGGCAGGTCGGTTTTTGCGAACTTCCCGATAGGAGCGCACTACAATGACGGTTTGAATGTGGTCGAAAGTGCACTGTCACGCATAGCGTACCCGGCCGCCTATGCCAACTTTATTGTTGGACGCGACTGGTGCAAAACACGCTATCGCCGCATTGTCGCAGACACTCATTGCATGACAAGATGCAGTGATCGGCTTGTCGCGCAAGATCGCCTGGGGCAGACATTATAGTTCGTCCACACCTATCGATCCTCTGGTGGCGCTTCCGATGCGGTTTCCGGTACGGTTTCCGGTGCATTCATTGGTGCCGATTCCGGTGCAGGTTCCGGCGCGGTATCCAGTTCTTCTGTCGCTTCCGGCGGCGGTGCATCTGCCGGCGGCGCCGCTGGCAGATCAGGCAGCACCGGTTGCGCAGCCGGTGCAGCAGGCTGTAGCTGCGGCTGCGGCTGCGGCTGCCCAGGCGCCTGCCCCAGCGCCGGATCGCGCGCCTTGAACCGCCACGCCGAAATCGTGTCCGCATTGTCCAGGCCAGCAAACCGGCTGTCGAAATTGGCGACCTTCAGCGGCTTGGCCGTCGACAGACTATGGACCGCTACCACGCCCGTCGTGCCCTCGCCCAGGTACACCACACCCCACTCGGCCTTGCCCGTCAGCGGATCGACGAAGATCTTGCGCAGGTGCCGGCGCACGCCCGGCACGCGCGGGTCCTTCAGCAATTCCTTGAGCGATGGCGGATACGGCGAGGCGCCTTGCGGCGTCGCGGCCGCGTAGCTGTCGAGCGCCGCGCTGAAGGCGGCGCCGATGTCGAGCAGCTCCTCCTCGGCCGCCGCCCGTTGCAGCAGCGCGCCGATCTTGAGCGTGGCGGCGCCCACCAGGCCGATGATGGTGACAAAGATGATCAGGCCCAGATAAGTGAATCCGGCCTGGCGCCCGCGGCGTATCCCTGCCCGAACTACCATTCCAGATAGGGCCGGCCGCGCCGGTCGTTGCCCGGCGCCCCGCTGCGCAGGTTGGCGAAGCCGCCCTGCTCCCCTTCGTGCGGCGCTTCGAGGATCCACGTGTCGCGCGCTTCGGTAACCGGGTCGAGCGGGATTTCGCGCAGATAGCGCGCCTCCACCAGCTGCTCGAGCGACTCGGGATAGCGGCCCGTATCGGAGCGGTACTGATCGACCACCTGGCGCGTGTTGCGCAGGTTATCGGCCAGGATCGTCTCTTTCGCGCTGTCGATGCTGGGGAAAAAGCGCGGCAGCGCCACCGTCAGCAGCAGCGCGATGATCCCCAGCACAACCAGCAGTTCGATCAGCGTGAAGCCGCGGCCTTTTCCATCTGCATGCATGCGCATTGTGCTCACCATTTGTTGTAGGGGATGCCGTTCAACCCCACCCGCGTGGAGCGCGAAACCACATCATAGACATCGTCGCCTTCCTGCGGTTGATCCGGCTCGCTGGCATAACTGCGCTTGCCCCAGGTGGCGGCGTCATCGAGATCGCGCTCCGGCGTGAACGGGTCGCGTGGCAGGCGCCGCATGAAATAGATCTTCGCTTGTTTGGGACTGCGCAGGTCGGGCACGCCCTGCACCAGCAATTCGAGACGCGGCGGATAGCCGCTGGCGTCGGCGGCCTTGGCCACGCGGCCCTCGTCGGCAGCCTTCTTGTAGGCGTCCAGGCCAGCGCGGATTTCGCGCAGGCCGCGCCGCAGTTCCTGCTCGTCGCGGCGCTGCACCGTCACTTCGGCCACCGGCAGCACCAGGGTCCCAAGCAGGGCCAGGATCGCGAGCGTGACGAGCAGCTCGATCAGCGTGAAGCCGTGCCGCGCGTGCATGCCCGGCTGCGTCATCGCTGCGGCACTGGCGGCGTCACGCCTGGTGGATAGGCGGCCGGCTGCGCCATGGCCTCGGGCGCAGATTCCGATGCAGATGCAGGCGCAGATTCAGGCGCCATCACCGGCTGGCCCGGCGGCGCCGATGGCGGCGAGCCCAGTTGCGGCGTGGCCGGCAAGGCCGACGGCGGTACCGAGAACGACGTCGCGGGTTCCTGCGCCGGCGGCGGCGCGACCGGTGTCGTGAACGTGGTCGTGGTGACGGTCGCTGGCGGCGCCAGAGCTGGCGTGGCAGGCCGCGCACCCGTCGCCGGCAGCGCTACCGGTGCGCGCACGGCATTGTCAGGCCGGCGGCGGAAGCTTGACTCGGTGCCGGCACCGAATTCGGACGCCGATGCGGGAGGGCGCTGCACCGCGCGCACGATGCGCGGCGTGATCGACAGCAGGATCTCGGTGCGTCCGTTGCTGTCGGTCTGGCTGCCGAACAGGCGCCCGACGATCGGCAGGTCGCCCACGCCCGGCACCTTGGTGCCGCTGCTGCGGTCTTCATTGCTGATCAGGCCAGCGAGCACCTGGTTCTCGCCATCCTTCAGTTGCAGCATGGTGGTCGCCGAGCGGCTGCCGATGCGGTACGCCACGGTGCCATTACGGGTCTCGACGCGTTCGCCCAGCGTGCTGACCTCGAGGTTGATGCGGATCGCGACCTCGTTGTTCAGGTAAATGGTCGGCTCGACGTTCAGCGTCAGGCCCACGTCCAGGTAGGTGATGTTATCGGACGCGAAGCCGCCGATCCCCGACGACACTGTCGCCGAGATATTCGGGATCTTGTCGCCGATGACGATCTTGGCCTTTTCCTTGTTGCGCACGCGGATGCGCGGGTTGGCCAGCGTCGTCGTGTCGCCATCGGTCTTGCTGGCGTTGAGCGTGGCGCTGATCGGGCCCGTCGTGATCGTGCTGCTGTTCAGGCCACGCAGCTGGTCGATCGTCAGCACGTTGCCGTCGAACGACGTCAGTGGCGAGAACCCTAGCGATGTCGGCCAGTTGATGCCCAGGTCCATCACGCTGCTGCGGTTGATCTCCAGCACCTCGACGTCGAGCATGACTTCGGGCTCCGGCACGTCCTGCAGCGCCACAAGCTGCGTGGCGATGCGGATCGCTTCCGGGTTGTCGCGCAGGATCACCAGGTTCAGTTTTTCATCGACCACCACGTCGCGGCTCTTGAGGATCGTCTTGAACGTGTTGGCGATGGACTTGGCGTCGGCGTTCGCCAGGAAGAACGTCTTGACCGTCATTTCCTGGTACTCGCGCAGCTTGGCCGCGACGTTCGGGTAGATCAGGATCGTGTTGCCGTCCATGACCTGGCGCTCGAGCTGGTTCGTCATGAGCAGGTAGTACACGGCTGCTTCGACGGTGCTGTTCTTCAGGAAGATCGAGGTGCGAGTATCGGCCTTGACGTCCTTGTCGAAGATGAAGTTCAGGCCCGAGTGGCGGGCGATGATCTCGAACACCTGCTTCAGTGGGGCGTCACGAAACTCGAGGCTGATGGGCTTGCGGTAGCTGGCCGCCAGCGCTGCCGGGCCGGATGGCGCGGCCGCCGCTTTCTCGTCGATCTCCAGCAGCAGCAGGCGCGCTGCCTCGTGCGCCGGGCGCTCGGTCAGCACGGCGGCCAGCTTGTTGCGCGCGGTCTCGATATCGTCCTTCTCGAAGGCGGCGCGCGCCTCGATCAGTGCGGCCGCATGGCGCCGGTCCGCCTCGACCTGGCGCAGACCGGCGCGGGCGCGGTCGTTGCCCGGATCGATGGTCTGCACGCGCCGGTATTCATTACTGGCCACATCGATCTGGCCGGCGGCCAGTGCGCGGTCGGCTGCCTCCACCATGCGCACGACGGCGCCGTCGCGCGCACGCAGGTAGGCCGCCTTGTATTCGGGATTGCCGGGGTCGGAGGCCAGCGCCTCCTGGTACTTGGCCAGGCCGGCGCCGACCTTGTCCTGGGCCACCAGTGCGTTGCCCTCCTGGTAGGCGCGCTGCGCCGCGCAACCCGCGAGAAGAAACGGCAACAGCAGCAGGGTCAGCCCCTGCATCGGCAAACGAGCCATCAATCGAATACTCCAATATTGAGCTGCTGGACCTGGTCCAGCGGCAGGTAAGTCAGGGTCAGCGTGGGCGGACGGATCGCGTCGACGCGGTAGGCGCCGTCGATCGTCGCGCCGTCGCGCACGAGATAGGTACGGTCGTTGCGGGCCAGGTAGATTTCCCAGACGCCGTCCTGGAGCGACTTGCCGATGTACTTGAACGGCAGCGGTGGCGCCACGGGCGGCGGCGGTGGCGGGGGCGGTGCGTTCGATGGCGGCGGCGGTGGCGGCGTCCAGTCGTGGCGCGCGAACAGGCCCTGCTCGCCTTCGCCGAAGCGCTCGCCGTCAGCGCCGATCAACTCGTCGCGCGGGACCAGGCGCACGATCGCGGTGTCCGCGACGGGCTTGGCCACCGCCACGGCCGTGCTGCGGGCAGGCGCAGTGGCGGCAGTCTTTGCTACGCGCTCGGCCGGTTCGGCCAGTGTGTTGTCAGGTGTGGTGTCGCCAAACACGACCAGGCCGGCGGCCAGCGCCAGCGCGCCACCCATGGCGATGTGACGGGGCTTCATCGCGCTTCTCCGGGTGCTGCGCTGCGCTCGGCGAGATAGAACGTGAGGCGCAGCCGGGCATCGACGCCCGCCTCGCCAATCGCGTCGCGGCGAAACGCCACGTCGTCGAGCGAGGCATGTGGCACCGCGCGCAGCACGTCCATTGCAAACTGCCAGATTGCCGCGTAATTGCCCTTGACGGGCAGGTTGATCTGATAGGCGACCAGCCGGGCGTTGCGGTCGACCGTGGTGCGGTACTCGCCCTGCTCCAGCGTCAAGCCATGCCGGGCGGCCAGTGCGAACACCGCTTTCAACTGGCGCTCCACGCTACGGGCATCGCCCAGCGTCGCGTAGAACTGCGCCAGGTTCTGGTCACTGCTCGGTGGTGGCGCGCTTGGTGCCGGGCGCGGTGGCAACGGCGTGCGCGCGAGGCGGCGCGCCGCGTCGTAGTCTGCTTCGAGGCGGGCGCGCGCCGGCACCAGCGCGACCTGCACGGCTGCGCCAGCCACGATCAGCGCCAGGACCAGCGCCGTCAGCGGATTGACGCGCGCGAGCAGCAGGCGGGCGCGCAGTGGCAGGGTCGCGAGCGTCATGGCGTCCCCCATTGCACACTGACCTGGAAGCGCAGTGGCCGGTTCGGGTCTTCCTGCATCACCTCATGGCGCATCAGCACCACACTCGTGAACCATTCCTCGGCCTGCAGGCGCGTGATATAGGCCAGCATGTCGTCGCTGTTCTTGGCCTCGGCGCTGATGCGCAGCGTGCGCCGCTTGGCGTCGGGCTCCAGCGCCAGCAGCGCGATCGAGGCAGGCGTGGCGTCGGCCAGCGCTGCCGCCAGGTCGCGCCATGGCAGGTTCAGTTGCTGCACGGCGGCGTTGACGGCGGTGACCTGCGCCGGCGCCAGGGTTACCTTCGGCGCGGCGGCCACCACGACGGGCGGCGGCGCATTGCGCACGGCCAGCGCCGCCTGCAGGTCGGTCAGTTCCTGCTGCTGCTCGACGTAGCGCTGGGTCATGAACCCTGCGGGCACGCAGATCAACAGCACGACAGGCAGCATGAAAATCACACGTGGCGGCGTGCGAAACAGCGTGCGGCGCAGGCCCGGCGGGGCGAAATCGATGCGGGTGCGCTTCACGCGGGCGCTCCCGTACGCGCCAGGCGCGCCAGGTCGGACCAGCCGTCGCCGGTGTTCTGTTCGAGCAGGCTGCAGGCGAACTTCAGGCGCCCCGGGCTGCTGCCCCAGGCGGCCGGCGCGGCGCCGCACAGTTGCAGCCTTTCGGGGCGTCCCACGCCCACGCGCAGCGCTTCGCGCGCCACGTGCGATTCCAGCCAGTCGCGATCGGCGCCGGCCGGGATCGGGCTGCTGCGCACGGCCATCAAAACCGCGCCGTCATACGCCGCGAGCGACAACACGCCGCCATGTACCTGGCCGAACCATGCCCCTGCCCTGCGCGCCTGGCGCCACTGATTGAGCGAGGCCACGAATTGCGGCCGGATGTCGACCAGATGAAAGCGGTGGGTCTCGGCGGCCAGTTGCAGGCCATCGAGCAGATTCAGTGGCGCGGCGCTGGCCAGGAACGGTTTGCCCGCATCCCAGTCGGCGCGGATCACCCACTCGGCAGGCGGCGCCCCGAACAGGTGCTGGAAGCGCAGCGCAGCCGCCCCTTCGAGGTCGCCCATGCGCGTGGCGCCTTGCGGCGGCGTGACCTGCCACAGGCGGATCAATTCATCGGCCAGCACGACACTCACCGTCCAGCCGCCAGGCGCATGGTCCGCGAACAGCGCGGAGAGGCCCGTGGCCAGCGCATCGGGCGCGAACAGGTCGAGCCGCTGCTCGGCCAGCAGCACGGGCGCGCGGCCGAACAGGCGGTTGACCCTGACCAGGGCCAGGCCATCGCTGGCAATGCCCAGGCGCAGGGTGTGTCCAAGAAGCTTACGCATGCAGGGTCACCCGCTTGATTTCATCGATGGTGGTGGCGCCGCGTCGCACCAGGTCAAGCGCGGCCAGGCGCAGGCTGCGCGTGCCGTTGGCGTGGGCCGCGGCCTTGATGCGGCGGATCGGCTGCTTGTCGACGATCAGCTCGCGGATCTCGTCGTTCAGGGTGAGGATTTCGGCAATCGAACGACGGCCCTTGTAGCCGGTGCCACGGCAATCGCCGCAGCCCTTCCCGCGCATGAACAGGTAGTCGCCCACCTCGGCGCGTTCCAGATGCACCGAGGCCAGTTCGAGATCGGTCGGGTCGTACTGCTCGCCGCAGCGCGGGCAGTTCATGCGGATCAGGCGCTGGGCCCAGATGCCATTCAGGGCCGAGACAAACGCATATGGATCAATGCCCATGTGCGTGAAGCGCCCGAACACGTCGAACACGTTATTGGCGTGGACAGTCGTCAGGACCAGGTGACCGGTCAGCGCCGACTGCACCGCGATCTCGGCGGTCTCGCGGTCGCGAATCTCGCCGACCATGATCTTGTCGGGGTCGTGGCGCAGGATCGAGCGCAGGCCCTTGGCAAAGGTCAGGCCCTTCTTTTCGTTGACCGGGATTTGCAGGATGCCGGGCAGCTGGTACTCCACCGGGTCTTCGATCGTGATGATCTTTTCGCGGCCGTTGTGGATTTCGGTCAGCGCCGCGTACAGGGTCGTGGTCTTGCCCGAGCCGGTCGGCCCCGTTACCAGCAGCATGCCGTAGGCTTCCTGCGCCAGGTGGCGCAGCGTGACGAGCGATGGCGCGTCGAACCCCAGCGCTTCGAGCGTGAGCGAGCCGTAGGCTTCGATCATCGCGCGCTTGTCCAGAATACGGATCACCGCATCTTCGCCGTGGATGCTCGGCATGATCGACACGCGCAGGTCGATGTCGCGCCCGGCCGCCTCGACCCGGAAGCTCCCGTCCTGCGGCACGCGGCGCTCGGCGATATCGAGTTCGGCCAGCACCTTCAGGCGCGAGATGATGTGCTCGGCCAGCTCGATACCGCCCACTGTCGTGGCGTGATCGAGCACGCCATCGACCCGGTACTTCACGGCCAGCCCACCGGCCGTGCTTTCCAGGTGGATGTCCGAGGCGCCGGCTTTCAACGCGTCGTACAGCGTGGAGTTGACCAGCTTGACGGCCGGGCTGCCCGCTTCGGACACCGACGCGAACGACAGCACGGTACCGATCTTGCCGTCGCGCCGGCCGTCGGCAGCGCCGCCCACGAGCGAATCGACGGCGCGCGCCGATTCCTCCTGCTTGGACAGGTAGGCCTGAATGTCGGCCTGCTGCGCCAGGCACAGGTCGAGCGGCCGGCTGGGCATGGCGCGGGCCTGGGCGCCGAGCCACGTCTGCAGGTCGAGATCGAACGGATCGGCCACCACGCCCACCAGGCGCCCGTCGGCATGGCGCAGCAGCGCGCAATGACGCGACAGCGCTTGTGCGAGGGGCAGGAGGTCGAACGCCGGTGCGAGCAGCAGCATCTCCCCCGTTTCCATCACCGGCAGCGCAAACAGCGCGGCCAGGGCCTGCACCAGCTCGCGCGCATCGCGCCCGGTCAGCGCTTCCAATTCGGCCACGAGGCCCCGGCGCGACACGTTCGCGGCGGCGCGTGCCTGCGCCAGGATGGCGGGATCGAACGACGCGGCGGCCACGGTATCGGTGTGCATGTTCATGACATGTCTCCTGCCAGGTCGAAGATCGGCATGTACAGCAGCACGACGATGGCGCCGACCACGAGGCCGATCGCGGCCATCAGCAGTGGCTCGAAAGTGCGCGTGAAGCGGTCGATCCAGCGCCCGATCTCGCCATCGTAAAACGCAGCCGACTGGGTCAGCATCGGCCCCATTTCGCCCGTGCGTTCACCCACGCGCAGCATGCGCAGCGAGATCGGCGTGGTCAGGCCGTGGGCTTCGAAGGCGTTCGACATCGGCTCGCCCGACTCGATCGCGGCGCGCGCCGCCGACAGGTTTTTGGCCAGGTGCGGCGCGACCATCTGCTGCACGGTCTCGATAGCGCCGACAATCGTGATGCCGCCTTCGGTCAGCATGCCGAGCGTCAGGTACAGGCGCGAGAGTTCATACACGCGGGCGCGCTCGCCAATGCCGGGCACGCGCCGCAGCAGCCGGCCCATGCCGCCGCTGCGGCGCAGATGGCGAATGCCGGCGACGATGCTGGCCACTACCAGCACGGCGCCGATCAGAATCGCCGTCCCGTGGCCGGACGCGAACTGGCCCCAGTCGAGCAGCCGCTGCGACAGCCACGGCAGGTCGCGGCCCGCGCCCTGGTACACCTCGGCGAATTTGGGCACCACGTAGCCGATCAAAAAGCCGGATACGCCCCCGCCGACCATCAGCAGGATCACCGGATAGATCGAGGCGCTGACGATTTTGGCGCGCACGGTGTCGATCCGCTGCTGGTAGTCGATGTAGCGCGTCAGTGCGCGCGGCAGGTCGCTGGTGCCTTCGGCGGCGCGCACGATGCCGATGTACAGCGGCGGGAACAGCGCCGGCTGCGCCGCCAGCACGGCCGAAAAACGCTTGCCCTCGCGCAGGCCACCGAGCAGGCGTTCGAGCACGGCGCGGGTGGGCGCGGCGCTTTCCTTTTCCAGCAGGGCTTCGAGGCTTTCGACGATGCCCAGGCCGGCATTGAGCAGCGCGAGCAGTTCCTGGCTGAACAGGACCAGAGATAATTTGGCGCCGCGCGAACTGGCCAGACGCGCGCCGCGCGCCGGTTCGACGGCGCTGACGAACAGGCCACGCGCCTCGATCTGGCGGCGTGCATCCTGCGCGTCGAGGGCGTCGACGACGAGGTTGGCGATCGACATGTCGGGCGCGAGGGTGCGAACGGCGAACTGCATGGGCGGCGCTGTCAGGTGGGTAATGCTGGAAACGTCATTCAGTTCGACGTGATGTCGGCGTTCTCGCCGGCGCCGCCGGGCTGGCCGTCCTTGCCCAGCGAAAGCACTTCGTACTCCGCCCGGGCGCCAGGCGCGCGGTACTGGTACGCATTGCCCCATGGATCGAGTGGCACGGCTTTCTTCAGGTACGGGCCGTTCCATTTGACGCCGGCGCTGGGCGGCGCCGTCATCAAGGCCGCCAGGCCTTCTTCGGTAGTCGGGTAGCGGCCGACGTCGAGCCGGTAGGTGTCGAGCGTTTTATCGAACGCATCGATCTGGGCCTTGGCCGCAGTGACTTCGGATTTGCCCAGCTGGGAAAAATATTTCGGGCCGACATAGGCCGCAAGCAAACCGATGATGACGATCACCACCAGCAATTCCAGCAACGTGAACCCGGCGCTGCGACGCGCGGCGCCCCGTTTCATGGCAAAAAACATCAACCGACTCCTCATGTGCTACGCGCAAAAAAATACCTCTGAACGGTATCACGCGGTATGGCAGAAGGACAACTCTTGTTTTGAGATACCACCCAGCGTCAAAGCTGTAGAGGCGAAACAAACAGCACCTTGTTCAATTACTGTTACAAAAACGCCACAATTCATGCCGACGTCATAAAACCATAAAACAAAGTCTGGTCGCTGTAGAAACCGAATTTAATTAATCATTTTTCCGAAAACTCAATATTTTTCCTGTTAATAATTTTTACATTTTAATTATTTCCATTGATATATTTATTTACAACGCAACAGGAGGTTGCGCTTTTACCGGTCTTGCCGTATCCCGGCAAGCACCAATACAACGACAAAGGCACATCATGATTCGGCACGGACGATTGGCAGCACCGACCCTCGGCAGCACTCTTGCAACGTTATGCAGCGCCACGCTTGGCGCCGTCATTCTGGCCGCACCGGCTCAGGCCGCCACCATCGGCTTCGAGAATGGTTATGGCGCTGTCGCGCATGGCGAGACCTACCAGGAATCGGGCTTCTCGATGCGGTTCGATGCCAACAACCCGCAAGCCGACAGCAGCACCGGCGTGGGCGCCTTTGTCGATGGCAGCGACCCATGGGCCTGTGACATGGCGTGCCCGGTGAATAATTCGAGCATGTACTACGGCGCGTTCAACGACAGCGTCGTCTGGATCACTGCCGAGGACGGCAACCCCTTCCGCATGCTGGGCGTGGATGCGAGCTTCATCGGCAATACAACCGAACTCAGCGGCTACCCGGCCGTATCGGGTCTGTTGCGCGCGCAGGGCTTCCGCGCTGACGGCAGCTACACGTACATCGACCTGGCACTGGATGGTCCATCCAGCGCTGGCTTCGGATTCGGCGGCTACGACTTTGGCGCGTTCTCGCAACTGGCATTCACGGAGATCGCCCTGTTCGGCTTCGTGTGCGACGGCGCGGGCGACTGCTCGGCCTTCAATACCAACCAGGGCCAGTTTGCCATCGATAACCTGAACCTGGAATCAGGCGCAGCCGCCGATGTGCCGGAACCGGCCACCGCGCTGCTGTTCGGTCTCGGCATCGCCGGCCTGGCCGCCAGCGCACGCCGCCGCCGCCGCAGCAACAGCCTTGCCATCCGCGCCTGACCCCCACAACGTATCCCGGGAACGAATCACCATGAAACTCCGTCCATTATCCGCAGCAGTACTGCTGGTCCTGTCCAGCCTGACGATCACCGTCCAGGCCCAGGACGTGCGCCGCCCGTACATCGTTCAACTGGCCGACAAGCCGATCGCCGGCTACACCGGCGAGATCGCCGGCATGCCCGCGACCCAGCCAGCCGCCGGCAACCGCCTGAACCTGGAAACCCAGAACGTTGTTCTCTACAACAACTACCTGACCCGCAAGCAGGCCGCCGTGCGCGCCGTCGTGGCCAGCGCACCGGTGCTGCATGAGTACAGTGTGGTCCTGAACGGCTTTGCCGCCATGCTGACCGATGCCGAAGTGCGCACCCTGATGGCGCGCACCGACGTGGTCACGGTCTCGCCGGACGTGCCGCGCGAACTGGCCACCACCTACACCCCGACCTTCCTCGGCCTGGATCAACCGGGCGGCCTGTGGTCGCAGCTTGGCGGCCAGGGCGCCGCCGGCGAGAACATCATCATCGGCATCGTCGATGGCGGCATCTGGCCCGAGCATCCATCGTACGCCGACCGTGTCGACGCCAACGGCAAGCCAACCTTCGCCACCAGCGGCACCATCGTGTACGATGCGCCGCCGTCGCGCTGGAAAGGCACGTGCCAGACCGGCGAAGGCTTTACCGCCGCCGATTGCAACAACAAGCTGATCGGCGCCCAGTATTTCGACGCCAGCTACCGCTCGAGCAACCGGGTCAGCCACTGGACCGAGTTCAATTCGTCGCCGCGCGATTCCATCGGCGGCACCACCGGCGAAGGCGGCCACGGTACCCACACTTCCACCACGGCCGGCGGCAATGCACGCTCGACTGCGGTCGTCGGCGGCGTCGCCATCGGCGAAATGAGCGGCATGGCGCCACGCGCGCGGATCGCTTCGTACAAGGTGTGCTGGACCTACCTGGATCCGGCCCAGGCCAGCGGCCGGCGCAATGCCTGCTTCACCGGCGACAGCGTCGCGGCCATCGAAAAAGCGGTGGTCGACGGCGTGCACGTGATCAACTTCTCGATCAGCGGCGGTGAGTCGATCATCGACCCGGTCGAGCAAGCCTTCTTCAATGCCTCGAATGCCGGCGTGTTCGTTGCCGCCTCGGCGGGCAACAGCGGCCCGGCAAACACGGTCGCCCACATCAGCCCATGGCAGGCAACCGTTGCCGCCTCGACCCACAACCGCGAACTGCAGGCCACCGTCACGCTCGGCAACGGCCGCAGCTTCCGCGGCGCGTCGATGAATTCGACGGCCGTGGGCCCGGCGCCAATGATCACTGCCGAAGCGGCAGCGCTGCCGGGCGCCAATCCGACGCTGGTGGCACGGTGTTTCAGCGCCAACGAAAACGGCGGCCAGGCCGTGCTCGATCCGGCCAAGGTGGCCGGCAAGATCGTGACCTGTACTCGCGGCGGCAATGCGCGTGTCGACAAGAGCCTGGCCGTGAAGGACGCCGGTGGCGTCGGCATGGTGCAGATCGACAACAACACCGGCCTGGTGGCCGAAGTGCATGCAGTCCCATCGGTGCACGTCAACGCCAACGATGGCGCGGTCATCAAGTCGTATGCTGCAACGTCCGGCGCCACCGCGTCGATCTCGACCTTCGTGATCGGCACGTCGAGCGTGCCGGCGCCGACGATGGCCAGCTTCTCGTCGCGCGGCCCGAACCGCTACGACCCGAACGTGCTCAAGCCTGACATGACCGCACCTGGCGTGGACGTCATCGCCGGGGTCTCGCCGAACATGACCGAAGCGCAGCGCGCAGCGCTGCTCACCGGCACGCTCGATCCGGTGCCGGTGGCCTGGGCATCGTACCAGGGCACGTCGATGTCGAGCCCGCACGTGGCCGGCCTGGCCGCCCTGCTGCGACAGCAGCATCCGACCTGGTCGCCAGCCATGATCAAATCGGCACTGATGACGACCGCCACCGACACCTTCGCCGATGCGATCCTGTCCGGCGATACGCGCGGCAGTTTGCCGTTCGGCCAGGGCGCAGGCCACGTGGCACCGAACGCTGCGGCCAATCCGGGCCTGGTGTATGACATCACCGAACTCGATTACCGCAAATACATGTGCGGCGCGGGCGTCGCAGCGCAATGCGGCGGCGGCAGCATCGCCGGCTACAACCTGAACCTGCCGTCGATCGCAGTTGGCAATGTGCTGGGCACCGTCACCGTCACCCGCTCGGTCACCAATGTCAGCGACAGCGAATCGACCTACACGCCGACAGCGGCGATCACGGGCTTTACCGCCACGGTCAGCCCGACCTCGCTGGTCATGCCGGCCGGCGCGACGCGCCAGTACACCGTGACGCTGACCCGCACCAATGCCGCCGAGAATGTGTGGCAGTTCGGTTCGCTGACCTGGTCGGACGGCACCCACCGCGTGCGCAGCCCGATCGTGGCCCGCTCGGGCCGCCTGATCTCGGCGCCTGCCCTCGTGGAAAGCGACCGCGCCAGCGGTGGCAAGTCCCTCACCATCAGCACCGGATTTGCCGGCAAGATGGGCGTGGCGGCCGGCGGCATGAAGGAAATCGACCGCATTGCCGGCACCGTGGGCACTGCCAACCCGGCGATCTTCAGCACTCGGGAGACGATGCGCCAGGCCTGCCTGGCCAGCGCACCGGGCGTGTTCGTGTCCAAGGTTGTGGTGCCAAGCAACGCGATGGCCGCGAAGTTTGAACTGTTCGACCGTGACATGACGGGCGAAGGCGCGAACGACCTCGACCTGCTCGTGCTCAACGGTGCGAATGCCGAAGTGGGCTATTCGGCCAACGGCACGTCGGACGAAATGGTCACGCTGACTTCGCCAAGCGCTGGTACCTACACGGTCTGCGCCCTCGGCTACGACACCTTCAACGGCGGCGTGATCGGCTTCGGCCTGCATGCCGGCGTCGTCACCACGGCCGACCGCGCCTACAACTTCAAGGCGCTGGTGCCTGCCCAGGTGTATGTCGGCGGTACGGCAACGGTCACCACGAGCTGGTCGGGTCTGCCAACCGGCAAACGCTTCCTGAGCGCCATTCGCCTGCTGCAACCAAACGGCGCCATTGCCTCGACGACGCTGTTGCAGGTGGAAACCAACAGCCCGATTCCACGTGCAGTCTCGGGCGCACGCAAGAAGGACCTGGGCCTGTAAGGTAATGCCGGATCGTTGCAACGCAGCAGCGTTCAACGATCCGGCGGTCCGGCGGTCCGGTGGTAAACGACAAAGCGCGCCTCGGCGCGCTTTGTCATTGCAGGCGCATGAACATGCGCCGATGAACGATCAATTGACCGGGGAACCGGTGCCGAGCTGGCAGGTGCCGGCGACGCAGACTGCGCCCGGATCGGCCTTCAACATGCAGGTCGATACCATGCCACTGGCCGTGAGTGCTGCTTTGGTCTCGGTGTACGAGCGTTCGGACAGTGCGCGCAGCGCGTTGGCGTCGCTCTTTTGCGTGGAGTACGGCAGGTATTCCTGCGGGCCGCCACAGGCCATGGCGCCCACCGGCAGCGTGCGGCATTGCGCGTTGTCGCTGCACGTCGGCGTGCCGATCTGGCGCCGGATGTCGGCCAGCGTATTGGCCGGCGCCGTGCTGATGGAGGTTTCTCCCTTGACCTGAGCGCGGACGGGACCCTGGGCCTGGCTCGTGCAGGCGGCGCAGCTGACGAGCAGCAAAAGTAAGAGTTTGTTCATGGGGCTATCTTCGCGTGCGATCGGCGTGGGGTCAAGCGAATTGCGGCTGCCCCACGCGGCTGGGACTTTCCTGCAGCGACGATCAGAGCAGACGCAGCGCCATGCAGCGCGCCACCGCGTGCGCCCGGTTGGCCACGCCAAGCACCCGGTAGCTGCGCTGCAGATGGTTCTTCACCGTCAGCGCGCTGATGCCAAGCTGGCGCGCCACTTCTTCGTTGCTGTGCCCCGCCCGTATGCGGTCGAGCACGGCCAGTTCGCGCCCGCTCAGGGACCGCACCGGCGCGCTGTCGGCCCCCTGCCCGGCGCTGGCCGCGACCGGCATGCGCAGCAATCCCAGATGCAGATACGGCAGCAGCAACTGCAGAAAATAGACCTGACGCGCATCGGGCAGCGACGGCATGCGCAGCAGCGCAAATACCGTGCCGGCTGCCCCCGGCTGCGCGCTGCCATGCACGAGCGCGTGGTCCATCCCCGTCGCGCACAAGGCAGTGTCGGCGCCATCGATCACAGTGGGCATGGCGCGCGCCGCCTGCCAGCGCGCGACCAGCGCCGGCGCCACGTGGGCCTTGAGCTGCACCAGCGCAGCGCGGTCGAGCACGGCGCGGTGCAGGCACTCGACATGGTCGACGGCGCCGGTTGCATCGAGTCTCACGCACAGCATGATCTCGTGCGGCAGCAGCGCCTGGAAGGCTCCCTGCGTCCACAAGAAGAGCTGGCGCCGCTCGGTAAGTTCGACCCCCGACTCGATCGTACGCAACAGGTATTCCTGCTCCAGCTTGTCGAGGATTGTCATGCTACGCTCGCCAGCGTCGCCAGCGTCGGCAGTCCGGCGGTAAAGCGGTAGCCGGCGCCGCGCACGGTCTGGATGCGCTCGCCCTGCCCGTCCGCGCCCAGCGCCTGGCGCAGGCGCCCGACGTGCGTGTCGACGGTCCGTTCATCGAGCACTGCATGACGGCCCCAGACCCGGTCGAGCAACTGCGGCCGCGAATGCACGCGCTCCGGGTGGCGCATCAAAAATGCCAGCAAGCGAAATTCGACGGGACCAAGCAGGATCGGACGGCCACCGGCACTCACTTGCAACGTGTCCGGATCGAGGTGCAGGCCACCGTCGCGCAAAGCGGCAGCGCCGGCGGGCGCCAGACGGCGCAGCACAGACTGTGTGCGCGCCAGTAATTCGCGGGGGCTGAAGGGTTTGGTGACGTAATCGTCGGCGCCAGACTCCAGCGCCAGCACCTTGTCGGCCTCGGCGCCGCGCTCTGTGAGCATGATCACACCCATGCCGCGCGTGCTGGTGTGCGCGCGCAGGCGGCGCACGAGGGTTTCACCACTCTGGCCCGGCAACTCCCACTCGATCAGCACCAGGTTCGGCAAACCGCGCGCCATGCGTAGCAGCGCGCTTTCCGCATCAGGGCAACACTCGACCAGGTAACCGGCACTGCCGAAATTGAGTCTCAATAATTGCTGGACAGCAGGGTCAGGATCGACCGCGAGAATCTGGACTGGCATGGAAGGCATATGTAATGTCTGCGCGACAATACAATGACTATGCCCCAAGGATCAGATGTTTATAAATACAATTTCTTTAACGTATTTAGATGTTTAAAGAATAAATCCGGCGCAGCGGCCTGTCGGTCGCTGCGCCGGATTGATCGGAAGTGCGTGGATCAGCCGCGCTGTTGCATACGGCGCGTGGCAACGATCAGCAGCAGACCGGTGGCCAGCAGCAGCCACTCGCCTGGTTCCGGGACTTCGGCGATCTGGGCAATCTGCACCAGGTCAGCCGCGTTCACCGTGACAGTGTCCGCCATGCCCGTGATCAGGTCGATCGTGAACAGTTCGGCGCCGGCGCCCAGGTACGCGTCAAAGGTGTCATTGAGCAGCGCAACGGTGAACAGCGTACCCAGCTGCTCATTGCCCATGTCAAACGCCACGTCGAATGAGAACAGCCCACCGAAGGTCACTGCCTGCGTGAAGAAATTTTCGCCCGTGCTGTTGCCCAGGGCCGCCCCGGTAGCCACGGTACCGGTGGCATCACCCGCATATGTCGCATCGCCCATGAAGCTGCCGCTGAAGTTGCTCAAACGGGCGATGGATTGACCCATATCGCCGCCACCGTTGAAGCCCAGGTCGAGAAAGCCGGTGCTGCCCGCAAACGATGACGTGTCGAGGGAAACCCGGTACAGCGGGCCGGCCAGCGCAGCAGGTGCGCCGACGGCGATCGAAAACGCCAGCATGGCGCGAAGGAACAGAGCGTAAAGGTTGTTCATGTTAATTCCTGATCAGAGTGCGCCGGAGACCAGCTGCGGGGTGTAGGTAATGGACCGTTTGGCGCTATTGGTGAACGTGGTCGTGAAGGTGACGGTGGCGCCTGGTGCGACGCTTGCTTGCGGCAGCGTCAGGTAAGGCGCGCCGGCACGCATGCCACTGCTGTTGTCCAGCGTCACACCGCTCGGCAAGCCCTGCATGACGAAGTGCAGCGGGCCGGTGAGAGCCGTGGCGCTCGTGTTGGTGACGGTAACTTTACCGCTGTACTTGCCCGTGACGCGGTTGATGGCGAAGCCGCCGATGTCCACATTGACCGATGCCGTGACATCGCTGAACGCCGGGGTCAGGTTCAGGCTGACCACCAGCGGATCGTGATCCGATGCGCGGTAGGCATTGTTGCGGTACGGATCCTGCACGGTATCGTTCAGGTTGTAGTCGATGGTTTCCGGCTCGTCGGCATTGCTGTGCCATTCGGCGGCGCCCACCACTTGCGCGGCCAGCGAGCTGCTTGCCAGTGCGTGGTCGAGGTAGCCCGACAGGCCGTCGAACACGTACGAGTACGGCATTGCATTCGGGCGCACGAAACGCTCGAGCAGGTTGACCATGCCGGCCACGCCGGTCAGGTGGTTGATCGGGCTTTCGAAGGCGTAGGCGTTCAGGTCACCGATGACCAGGACGTCCGGGTCGCCAGCGGCCGCGATCACTTGCGGGATGAAGTACGAGGTCAGGCGCTGGGCCTGCTGGGTACGGGTACGGTCCCAGCAACCTGCGCCGTTGCCCGGATCGGTATCGCCGGCGCCGGCGCCGCTGCAACCGCCCTTCGATTTCAGGTGGTTCACGACCACCGAGAACTTGCCGCCGCCATTGCTGGCCATGAAGGTCTGCGCCATCGGCGCACGGTTGTTGACGGCGTTGCCGTCCGACAGCGCACCGCCCACCAGCGACACGACCGACGGCTTGTAGATCATCGCGACGCGAATCGCATCGGTACCAAGCGCAACCGGCTGTGGCACGACGGCATACTTGCCCGGCGCCGTGGCGGCGTTGAGCTGCTCGACCAGGTAGCCAACCGCGATGTCACGGTTGTTCTGGATTTCCATCAGGCCGACCACGTCGGCGTCAAGCGCGGCCAGCGACTTCACGATCTTGTCGCGCTGGCGGATGAATTCGGCCGTGTTGTCAGCACCGCGGCAATTGCCGGCAGACGTCGAGTTGCCGATCGTGCAGCCCTGGCCGGTACGGCCCCAGGCGTCACGCCCGTCGGTGAACGTCGTGAAGAAGTTGAGCACGTTGGCGCTGCCGACCTTGATACCCGCCGGCACGATCGGCGCCGGGGTACGCTCATTGGTGCGCGCAAAGGTCGGGGCCATGGTCGGCTGCAGCTTGAAGCCAGCGCCGCCACCGCCCAGTGCGCCATAGTCGATGACGCCCGTCAGGTTGGTGACGGTGTCACCAACGCGCACGGTGCCATCGTCGGCCAGGTACGGAATCACGGTCGGCGCGATAAAGATGCCATCGTCCAGCACGATCTGGTTGGCCTGGTGTTCCTGGTACAGCGCCAGGGCTTCAGGCGAGCCGAGTGGGAAGCGGTTGGTTGGATTTTCGCGGCGGCCATTGGCCAGGATCAGTTCGCCACGGTCACCAACGTTGCGGTTGCCATTCACGGTCAATGGCGACGCAAAGCGCACCAGCATGCCTTCGACACTGGCCAGATCCGCGTTCGGCAGCACGATATTGGTCGGTGTGACGGCCGGACCGGCGCCCAGGCGCTGCACGCCGGTGACGTTGGAAAATTCGGTATAGGTGCGGTTGGCGCCGGTTGGGCGGTATTCGACGATCGTGCCGGTCACGCGCACCAGTTCGCCGATCGGCGCATCGGTCGACGCACCAAACACATACAGGCCATCCGACGTCGACGGGTCGCCATCGCCTGCGGCATCCTGAATAAAGAAGCCGCTGCCGATCTTGGCCGTGATCACACCTTGCGTGGACTGGACCGTGCCGACATACGGGCTGGCTGCGCCCGAGCCCTGGATTGCAGGGATGCGCAATTCACCGGCGACATTGACGTTGACGGCGCAGGTTTCGGCGTCGCCGGCGGCGTTGCCGAACTGGATCTGGACCGGATAGCTGCCCGCGGCCAGCGTATCGGCGATGACAAGGCGCGCTTGGGCGCGCCCGCCAACGGCGCCGGCTGCTGCGAAGTCGAGCAGGCTGATGCCGGGACGGGCGCCGGCGATGATGCTGGCGCTGTTGACGATGCTGTCGCCGTCGATGGCCGACAGGACGGTCGACGAACCGCTGCCCTGCGCGACCTGGACCGCCGCCGGGCAGGTCAGCACGATCGGCTGCACCACCGGACCGCCGCAGGCCTGGATGGCCGAGGCCATGCTGCGTGGGCCGGCCACGGGCGCGGCGGCAAAGTCGTCACGGTTGTTGTCGGTATCCTGACAGCCCAGTGCGGCGCGCTGGATCGAATTGACGGTCGACGGGGCCGGTGCTGGCGCGCCCTCGGCGCGGTTGGCGGTGCCAAAGCCCACCAGGTCGATCAGGTTCGTGCCATCGCCGGCCGGCATCTGCGTCGCGCTACCCGACAGCGCCACCTTGCCACCGCCTGCCGCCATGTCGAAGCTGGTGCTGGTAACGTCACCCGTGCCCACTGGCATGGCGTTGGACTGGGTGCCGCTGCGGCCGACCATCAGGAAATACTGACCGGGCTTGAGTTCCACGGCCGGCAGACGGGTGACCGACCCCCACGCAGTGCCGCTTGCCGACTGGTATTGCAAGCTCATGCCATCCAGACTGACTGGCGAGGAGCTGCGATTGAACAGCTCGACAAAGTCGTGGCTCCACTGACCGCCGGCATTGTTCGAATGGGCGTACAGCTGGCTGATCACAACGTCGCCCGGGGCAGCCGAAGCTGTCGCAGCAAAGCCCGCGATCAAGGTCGCCAGCAGCGTGCGCCGTGGCATGAAGGATGCAAAGGTGGTCATGGATTCCCTGTTGGTTGTCGTGCAAGACATGCTTGCGGCATTCATTAACAAAATCATAGTAAATGCGCAAATTGACAACATGATGACGCCGCATTAGTCCGAAGGAACTAATCTTCAGCATGCATACAACACAATTGGGAATTACTGTCTTGGGACGACCTCTAACGGACGAGCGAATTGCCGCCAGCGCACGGCAGGCAGCATTCGTCGGTGTGGAAAAAGCGTGTGGCTGACCGGCGTTGGACCGGTGATACAGGCTTCGGTAACCCAGTAGCGCGTGGCGCTACTGCCGCTGATACCCGATCGGTCAAACCGACCGTCCGGGTATCAGCGTAGTACGGCCTGGTGAATCAGGCGCGCTTGTAGATATCTTCGAAGCGGACGATATCGTCTTCACCCAGATAGCTGCCGGATTGCACTTCGATGATGTGCAGTGGCAGTTTGCCCGGGTTTTCCAGACGGTGGTTCATGCCGATCGGGATGTACGTCGATTCGTTCTCGGACAGCAGGCTGACCGTATCGCCGCACGTCACGCGCGCCGTGCCCGACACCACGACCCAGTGTTCGGCGCGGTGGTGGTGCATCTGCAGCGACAGTTTTTCACCCGGCTTGACCGTGATGCGCTTGACCTGGAAACGGTCGCCCGCATCGATGCCTTCGTAATGGCCCCATGGACGATACACTTTGGTGTGGTGCAAGTGCTCGGTACGCTCTTTCGACTTCAGGTGTTCGACCACCTGCTTGACACGCTGCACCTGGCTCTTGCTCGTGACCAGCACGGCATCCTGGGTTTCCACGACGACGATGTCTTCGAGGCCCACCACGGCGACGATGCGGCTTTCGGCACGCACCAGCGAGTTTTTCACGCCATCCAGATAAACGTCGCCGCGCTGGGCATTGCCGTTGCTGTCCTTCGGCTGGGTTTCCCACAGGGCCGACCACGAACCGACGTCATTCCAGCCGATATCGGCCGGCACGACTGCCGCGTCGTGTGTGTGCTCCATGACGGCATAGTCGATCGAATCGGATGGGCAAGCCGAGAAGGCGGTTTCGTCGAGACGGCAAAAATCGAGGTCGCGATAGGCCGCATCCATGGCCTGATTGGCGGCGGTGGCGATTGCCGGCGCGTGCTCTTCCAGC
The DNA here is from genome assembly GCF_024753205.1 of Massilia aurea. Taxonomy (GTDB): domain Bacteria; phylum Pseudomonadota; class Gammaproteobacteria; order Burkholderiales; family Burkholderiaceae_D; genus Telluria; species Telluria aurea. The sequence continues at coordinate 175,049 of NZ_JANUGZ010000003.1, forward strand.
TCTTGCAGGTAGCGCGCGGCGCCGAACATGAACATGCCGCTGTTCCAGTAATACGTGCCTTCTGCAACGAAGCCTTCGGCAGTGGCCGCATCCGGCTTTTCGACAAAGCGCGCCACGTTGTAGCAATCGCCGCACTCGGCCACCGGCTCGCCACGACGGATATAGCCGTAGCCGGTTTCCGGCGTTTTCGGCACGATGCCGAACGTGGCCAGCTTGCCGGCAGCGACCAGGCGCGTCGCGCGCTCGACCGCTTCACGGAATGCGGGAATGTTCTCGATGACGTGGTCAGCCGGCAGCACCAGCATGACGGCTTCGGGGTCGATCTGTTGCAGATGGTGCGCAGCCGCTGCCACGGCCGGCGCCGTGTTGCGACCCACCGGCTCGAGCAGGATGCCCAACGGCGTGATGCCCACTTCGCGCAACTGCTCAGCCACCATGAAACGGTGGTCATTGCCGCACACTACCAATGGTGCCATCAATTCAGGCCAGTTTGTCACGCGCAAGGCAGTGTCCTGCAACATGGTTTTGTCGGCGACCAGTGGCAATAATTGCTTTGGCAGAACGGCACGCGACAGGGGCCACAGGCGGGTCCCGGCGCCGCCGGAAAGGATGACTGGATAAATCTTCATGCGCTGGCTTTCTCTTTCTTTGACTCGTTGGTGTCCGGGGTGTCCTTGCGACGCGAAGTGCGGCGATCACGTGCATTGAGCCACTCTTCGGAAGAATACTCGGAAGTGTGCTTCATCTCGCCATTTCGGTCGACACTGTATTCCTTGAATACAATCATTTCATTTAATGTTACATCATGCAACACCCGGGTGTATTCAAACAAGACGCTGCGAACAACTTCGGCGCCTTCGCAGATGTGGCTGCCATGGCCAATCCAGGTCGGGCCCACGATGCGCGTGCCGGCTTCGATTTTGCAGCCGGAACCGATGTACACCGGTCCTTCGATCGTCGTACCTTCCCAGTCGATGCTGGTGTTCAGGCCAACCCAGAGACCCGGCTTGATCTGGATGCCCGGCACATGCATGTGGTTCACTTCACCGGTCAGTACCGTCTGCAGCACTTCCCAGTAGTCACTCATGGTGCCGATGTCGAGCCAGTTGAACGGCCGGCCCTGGGCATAGAACGGCAGGCCGCGCTCGGCCAGCAGCGGGAACAGGTCCGAGCCGATGTCGAACGAGACGCCCGACGGGATCAGGTCGATGACTTCCGGCTCGAAGATATAGATGCCCGTCGAAATGAAGTTGGACTTGGCATCGGCTTCGGCTGGCTTTTCCTGGAATTCCTGGATGCGGCCTTCTTCATCAGTCACGACCACGCCGTACGACGAGACTTTGTCCCATGGCACTTCCTTGGTGATGACGGTGGCCATCGCGCCCTTGCGGCGGTGTTCCATCAGGGCAGCCTTCAGGTCGAGATCGATCAGTGCGTCGCCGCACAGCACGACCGTGGTGTCGTCGAAGAAGCCGCCGAATTCCTGGATTTTCTTCATGCCGCCGGCCGAGCCGATCGGCATCGGCACGACTTCGCCGTCATCCTTCGTGTAGCCCTCGAACGAGTAGCCGATCTGGACGCCGAACTGCTCGCCTTCGCCGAAGTACTCTTCGATTTTTTCATGCAGCCAGCTGACGTTGACCATGATCTCGGAAATTCCGTTTTTGCGGAGGTGGTCGACCAGGTAGGCCATCACGGGCCGGCCCAGCAGCGGGATCATCGGTTTTGGCAGATCGTAGGTGAGTGGACGCACGCGCGTCCCTTTGCCTGCGGCGAGAATCATGGCTTTCATTCGATGTTCCTTTGAATTATTTGGCAGTGGTTTGGTAGCGCCATACATCGGCGCACATTTGAGCGACATCGCGTTCGGCGGTCCAGCCGAGTTCGTCGCGTGCCTTGGACGGGTCGGCGTAGCATTTCGCCACGTCACCCGGGCGGCGGTCGACGATCTGGTAGGCGACCGTGCGGCCACTGGCCGCTTCGAACGCACGAATCATTTCCAGGACGCTGTTGCCGCGCCCCGTACCGAGGTTGTACGCGACGATGCCCGGGCCCTTGGCCAGGCGGTCCAGCGTCTTGACGTGGCCGATGGCCAGGTCGACGACGTGGATGTAATCGCGCTGGCCGGTGCCGTCGGGGGTGTTGTAATCGCCGCCGAAGACAGACAGTTTCTCGCGCTGGCCATTGGCAACCTGGGCAATGTACGGCACCAGGTTGTTGGGAATTCCGCTTGGCTCTTCGCCGATCAGGCCGCTCTCATGGGCACCCACCGGATTGAAGTAGCGCAGCAGCGCAATGCGCCAGTCGGGCTGGGCCTTGGCCAGGTCTTGCAGGATCTCTTCGATCATCAGCTTGCTGCGGCCGTACGGGTTCGTGGCCGAGAGCGGGAAGTCTTCGCGGATCGGTACCGAGGCCGGGTCGCCATACACGGTGGCCGACGACGAGAACACGAGCGATTTGCAACCGAATTTGGCCATCGTTTCAAACAACACGACGCTGCCCGAGACATTGTTGTCGTAGTAACGCAGCGGCTCAGCGACCGACTCCCCCACCGCCTTCAGGCCGGCGAAGTGGATGACCGCTTCCGGCTTGTGCTCGGCGAACGCCGCTTCCATCGCCGCGCGATCGCGGATGTCGGCTTCGACAAAGGCGAATGGCTTGCCGCTGATGCGCTGCACGCGGTCGCGTACCGACAATTGGGCATTGGACAGGTTATCGAGCACCACCACGTCGTGCCCTGCGCTTTGCAGTTCGACGACCGTGTGCGAACCGATGTAACCGATGCCGCCAGTAACGAGAATCTTCATGTGTTTGCTCTCTGCCTTCACTTTTTGTGATCGATTGTATGCAATAGCCGTGATGCTTCCAGCTAATGCTTGATGCTATTTACTGCTGCTGTTTGTTGCTGCTTGTTGCTGTTCGCTGCTGGTGCGCGCGTTCTCGGAACGTGGCACCGTTGTGCTTCGAACAACGGGACCGGCGCGATAGCCGGTTGCCGCGGTTGCGGCGCACCATGCCTAGAATACATCTGCTCGACCCGCGCACGATATCTTCGTGTGTACCCAACGAGAATTCGTGCCTGCCCGCCCCTTGCACGTGCAGGGCGCCGCAGTACGGATCGACGCCAGTTCGTGAGGCTGAGCCTTGTATACAGGGTGCCGCAACATGGTTCGGGATGTCCTGCAGCCAAAGCTTATCTATTTTACAATGCATTGATCGATTCCGTGCGCACGCACGCGTGTGCACGGGGCAATACTCATTCCCGCGCTCAAGATTGCACTGCAACATGAGGTTCAGAACGCGCCCTGCTCCCGGGTTTCGCAGCGACACGCCGCGTGCGCGGCGTGCCTTTGCTACGGGCAGTGCACTACTTTTCGTCGATGAACGTGATGGAAAACTTGCATTCAACCGGCACGGCGGACGACACGGTCGAGATCCGCAAGACGTCGCACGGCACCTTGGACTGGTACGTGGCCGAGTACCACCCGAGCGGTGGATTCTCGGCGCCACGCACCAGCTCGAGGTGCAGATCCTCGCCGCTGGCCTGCATCTGCAGCACGAAGCGGCGGCCCCGAACTGCCAGGCCGTTGCTGGTCAGGCGCACGTCCAGTCCGGGCGCGAAGTGCCAGAACAGCTCGACCTTGTGCGGCTTCTTGCCGGACACCTCGTCGCGCACGGTCAGCGTGTTGCTGGCGCTCTCGAAGCGGACACTGCGCACATGTCGGACTGGATCGGGCAGACGCGCATAGCCGTCGTGCGAACCGCGGAAATCGAACTCGTGGGGCGAGGCCGGCATGCGCTCGATGCTGGCCGCAGCCTTGCGCAGCCACATGAAACGCCCGCCCGAGACCGACTGGTTCACGCCGTCGATGCGCACCGTGTTGTGGCTGGACGTGCCGCGGAAGTAATCGCGCCATTTGTCGTCCTGCCCGTATGAATAGGTGCCGGGGTCGACCAGGCACGGCTCACCCGCGATTGACAAGGCCAGTGCCAGCGCATCGGCGTGGCCGTGGGCAGCCACGCCCAGGTAGCCCAGCGGGCCACAGTCGAGCAAGCCCTTGATTTCGTCGGCTTCGCCAAAGCGATTGCCGAACAGCAGGTAGCCGCCATCGGGAAAGGCCCAGCCCGTATCGACTTCGTGCGGATCGCAATCGGGCCGCCCGCCCGGCAGCGTGTGCAGCAACCAGCGCACGCCCGGGTGGCTGTCGGCATGGCCGCCGAAGACAGTATCGCCCAGCGCCAGCAACTGCGCAGCGCGGTCCATGCCCGACGCGTCCAGGCGAAATACGCAACCATCGTCGGCGTCGCCCACGGCAGGCACATTGCCACCGACATCGCGTACCGAGCGCAAGAAGCGCAGCGCGCGCTGCAGGCTGCCCCAGTAAGCGCGCGAAAACGGTCGCAGGCTGTGGCCGCCGGTCTGGGCCAGCAAGCCGGCCACGAACAAAAATTCGCAGACAAACAAATGGTAGCCAAAGGCCTGCTCGCGGTTGACGCCATCGCGCGAGAATTGCGCCTGGGCTTCCACTTCCAGCTCGCTCTGTGCCAGCGTCTGCCAATCGCGCGACTCTTTCCAGCACGGCCAGGTGACGGCGCCCATGTAGAGGCCGGCCAGTTCGCCGATCAGGTGGTTGTTGGCCGACGAATGGCGCGACAGATGGCGCGCGATCGTACGGCAATGGGCGTGGATGCTGCCGAGCCAGTCGGCGCGCAGGCGCTGCCCTGCGTCGCCCTCGAACAGCGCGCTGCGGTCACCACCGATCAATTGCCAGATCAGACTCCAGTTGATGAGCCGGATGCCCAGCTCCCGTGAACTGGTCCAGTTGGGACCGGTCAGTGGCGGACACTGCTCGAGCCAGCTGCGCAGGTTTTGCTCGAGCGCATCCATCCAGCGCGTATCACGCGTGAGTGTCCAGGCCTGTGCCAGCCGCACGAGGTGCAGGTGACGGTTCAGTTCCCAGACATGCTTGATGTCGCCTACCAGCTCGCGGTCGTTGATGGCGAGGTCGCCCCGGTACACGGCCGGCGCGGTCACGCCGGTATCAGGATCGCGGTTCCATGCAGTTGGCACGCCCACGTCGAAGCGGCCATCGGCAAACAGCACGACCTGCCCTGCACAGATGCGTTCGGCGTCCAGCAGCAACGCCTCGACTTCGCCCGGATCGAGCTCGGGCGCACCGCGCACGCCCAGGTTCAGGGTCGGCACGGCTGGCGGGGCCGAGCGCGCCAGTGCCAGCTGCGTGCGGCCCGCCATGCTCCGGCCCAGGCGGATTGCAGTGGCCTGTTGGACCCGGTATCCCATCTCGGCCAACGACATGCAGCGCAAACGGTTGACCAGCCACACCATGTTTGTTCCGTTCATTGCGCTTCCTTCATGCAGAATTCTGCCTCGTCAACCGATTGCCATCCGCCGCCTGGCGTCCGTGGATCGCAGCGTACTTCCGGTGTAGGGGCGATGAACGCCGCACCCTCGCGCTCAAGCACTTGGTAAAGGCACAATTTTTCCGATAATACATTCATCCGTGTCGGGAGCTACGCACGATTCGGGGTGCGCATGCAAGGAAGCCCGGCTCGCCGGGATGGTGAGAAGTCAGACAGTTTTTACCGGGCATGAGAATGCCGCGTCGGTCCCGCCAACATCATCTGGAAGCATGTAAACAAGGTCGTAGCTGCCATTGATGCAGCAAGAAGTTGGCTAACAACAACAAGATAGCCGGTGCAATAGCGGGTCAGCGAACGACGTGATCCGGCAGTTGGCATGGGCACTGAGGCCCTGGAAGTGTCATGGAACCTCAGCGCGCTGGTGAATATCGCCCGGCGACTGGCGTACGTCGACGCCCCACCGTCAGTCGGCGTTGCGCTTGCTGGGCGAGCGAACGAATGCGAGGATGACCAAACCAAACAGTGCGCTCAGCACTGCCGTGCCTTCGCGCCCCATGCCTGCGGAAACGCCGATGGCCGCCGTCATCCAGACACTGGCGGCCGTGGTCAGCCCCTTGATATCGTTCTGATCGCGCTGCTTGAGAATGGCGCCGGCGCCAAGGAAACCAATACCGGCCGTAACCCCCTGCAATACGCGCGACAAGTCCTGGATCGTCATCCCTGCCTGCAATGGAATCAAGACGAACAACGCCGAGCCAACTGAAACCAGCATGTGCGTGCGCAGACCGGCCGAAGCGCCCTTCGTTTCGCGCTCATAGCCAAGCAAACCACCCAGCACCGCCGCCACCAGCAAACGCACGACGATGATCGTCACATCTTCGGCATCTCCCAGATCGGAAAATTCGTGTTGAATCGTCTCCCAGCTTTCTGTCCACCACCCTTGCATGCCTCGATCCTTGATCAATGTCGTTCAAGGAAATGATGCCATCCATGCAAGAAGTGTGTCGCCACGCTGGCTCTGTTGGGCTGGTGGCAACGTAAAAGTAGAGGCTAAGGCAATGGACGTTTAGAACCAGCTTTCGCGCACGACGATCACGTCATCGACCTGGACAATGTCGCTGGCCCGGGCATCCAGCGAAACCGGCTGGCCGCCGGCAGCCCTGCGCGTGATGCGGATGCCATTGCTGCTGCCGCGCGGACTCAAGCCGCCGCCAGCCGACAAGGCTTGCTGGACCGTCATGCCGCGCTCGAGCCGGAACGGTCCCGGGCGACTGACTTCGCCGGTGATATACGCCCGCGGCGCCCGTTCGACAAAGATGATGTCGCCGCCGGCCACTTCCACATCCTTTTCGAGTTCACCCGTGCGCACCATGTCGACGACATCGATGGTCTCGCGCAGGGTCTTGCCATCGCGCATGCGCACCAGGCTGATCATGTCGCCGCCATCGCTGTGGATGCCGCCCGCCAGCGCCAGCATGTCGAGCACGCGACGGCGCCCGTCTACCGGATAGCGCCCGGGCCGGTTCACATGGCCAAGCACCGAAATCTGCTGGCTCGCCAGGGTCGTCACGAGCATATTGACCTGGGCCTGCTTGAGGTAGCCGGCCTTTTCGAGCAGGCTTGCGATGGTTTTCTCGGCCACTGCCACCGGCATGCCGCCCACGGCCACCTGCCCCAGCAACGGAAACGTGAGATGGCCGCTTTCACTGACGCGGGTCTCGATCGACAGGTCGGGGCTGCCATAAACCGACAGCTTGACCACATCCCCCGGACCCAGCAGCACTTCGGCCGCGCCGGCCATGCACATGCCCAGCATTAACGCCAGACCCGCTATCCCTATGACGACACGCTTCATGATTCCTCCAGCATCGGTGATCATTGCAACGGGGCGGTAAGTCACACGCCCAACATGCCATTCGATGCGTCAGCAACCCATCGGTTCCGCCAAAACGCCGCTGGCCTGATTGCGTTAGCGCCAGCGCAATCAATGCGCGTTTTCCCGCAAAAAACCATCAACCTCACGTCAACAGAATCGTCATCAGAACAACACATTGGCGCTGACCTGCACCACGTTTGCATCGAACTTGCCAATGCCGAGCCCGGATGCGGTACGCGCCTGATGGACAACTGCGGCAACGACCTTCACCCCGGGCCGGGCCTGCCACACGGCGCGCACGCTGGCCGAACGGATCGCGTCGCGCAGCGCATCGGCGCCGGCAAAGTCGCCCCGCCCCGTGTAGCTGCGCCGCTCGTAGGTCGCGCCGGCCTCGAGCGCCAGCCTGGCGCTGGCCGCCCAATTGACGCCAATGCTGCCCCCCTTGTTGAGCGTGTAACTGACGAACGGGCTTTCAATGGGCGCAAATTCGCGCCACACGCCCGCCTGATAGCTGATCTGGCCGCGCGGCGTGCAGAACGCATTGATGCGGCCGTTGATGCCGCTCGTGACGCCTTCGCCGTACGACGGCTGCTCGCGCCGCACATAGCCGGCCAGGCCCTGCACCGTGGTCGAGCCGGTGGCGAGCCAGTTCACGCGCAGCTTGAGTTCGTCCTGGGTAAAATCGTCGGTCAGGACAGTACTGATGGCAGGTCGCCGGTACGGATAACTGCCCTTGATGCGGCGTGCGACCAGGCCCAGCGCGCTGCCGCCCCTGGGCTGGTACAGCAGCTCGGTCTCGAATGCTTTTTCGGTGCGGTTGTTGAAGCGCTGGATCGCCAGGTCGTAGCTTGCCTTGTCACGCTCGGCGCCTGCGCGCAGTTTCCAGCTCGGGTGCAGCTGCCAACCGGCATCGAATGCCTGACGACGCTGACGGCGCAGGTTGCGCTGGTCACTGTTGAAATCGGTGTACGGCGCGAGTGTCCGGATATCGAGTGCCTCGACACGGCCGTCGAACTGGGTGCCGAGGTGCCAGAACCACGTCGCTTGCAGGTCGTGGCCCGTGTAGTCGAGCTGCCTGAAACGATCGAAGGCGGTCTTCGACACCTTGGCCGTGGCAGCAATGCGCTGATGGCTGATGTGTTGGTCGAGCGCCACACCCGCTTCGAATGTGCGGTAGCTGTCGCTGCGCCCACCGACGAACGCGGGCGCCCCATCGGCCTGGCGCAGGAGATTGTCGTCGTGGGCCCAGCCGATGCCGGCGAGCAGTTGGAGCCCTTCAGTTGCCGGCGTGGGCGCCGCGCCTGCAGGAACGCACCAGAGGGCGCCGGCGCACAGCGCGACCGGGGAAAGGCGATGCAACGCTGAAGGGGCTGGCATGGTCGTCGTCTTCCACGGGTCGTACTACCGGAGGAATCACCAGAATTGCCAGCCCCCTGTGTAGACGACCCAGACGCCCAGCAACCCATTCGTGACAGCGTGGGCCAGGATGGGCGACCACAGGTTGCGGTGCCTCATATACAACACGCCATAGGCCACGCCGGCCACAATACCGGCCAGCCACAGCGTGTGTTCAAAGCCGAACAGCACGCATGGGATCACGAACGCCTTGAAACCGATACGCGCAGGATCAACGAGTCTGAAGTTGGCGTGTTCGACCCAGCGCATCATGAACGAGCGCCAGAACAATTCTTCCATGACGGGCACGACCAGCGCCGCGCCAGCAATACGCAGCGTCACCATCAGCCAGTCGATCTCGCCATGCGTGCGGGGATCGTAGCCGGGCGAGCTGCCGAGCGTCATCCAGGGCAGCGTCAGATTGACCCATAACACCAGCACGATGATGCCGACGACCATGGCAACGAGCGTGTGCGAGAGCCGCAAGCCAAACCGGTGCAGCTCGTCGTACTGGCGCCAGAACACGGCCAGCAGCGCCACCACGGCGCCGGCCTGCACGGGATACAGCCAGCGCAGGTCGGCGCGGCTCATGCCCATGCGCTCGAGCAAATCGCCAATCACCATGAACAGGATATAGGTGCCGAATGGCAGGATCCGCGCCCAGGCGGCGCGGGTGAGGAAGGGTTCGTCGGCCGCCGGGGCCGCAGTTCCGGCGCCGGGGCCGGGACCGGCTGGCCGGGCGGCGTGCGATTCGTTGTTGTCGATCATGAGAAGTCGCTCCGCCCGGCCATTGCCCGCCCCTGTTGGATTACACGCCGCGCGAGCGCGCTTCGATCGTTTCCCAGCGCTCGAGCGCATCGAGCAGCAAGTCTTCGATTTCGGCAAAGCGCGCATTGATGCGCTTGGCGTCGGCCGGGTTCTGCTTGTAGAAGTCCGGGCCATTGAGCTGGGCCGTGATCGCCGACTGTTCATCTTCCAGCGTCGCGATCAGCTTCGGCAACTCTTCCAGCTCACGCTGCTCCTTGTAGCTCAGCTTGACCTTCTTGGCGGCCGGGGCCGCCGTATCGTCCGCCTTCGGTGCGCTGGTCTTGACCGGCGCCTGGACCACCGGCGTTGCCGCCTTGACGCGTTCCCAGTCGGTATAACCACCGACGAATTCGCGCCACTTGCCGGCGCCTTCGGCCACGATCACTTGCGTGACGACGTTGTCGAGGAAGGTGCGGTCGTGGCTGACCAGGAACACGGTGCCCGTGTATTCCTCGAGCAGTTCTTCGAGCAGCTCGAGCGTGTCGATGTCCAGATCGTTGGTCGGCTCATCGAGCACGAGGCAATTGGCCGGCTTGGCGAACAGGCGCGCCAGCAGCAGGCGGTTGCGCTCGCCACCGGAGAGCGACTTGACCGGCGAACGTGCGCGTTCCGGCGAGAACAGGAAGTCGTTTAGGTAGGTCATCACGTGACGGCGCTGGCCATTGATTTCCACCCAGTCGCTGCCCGGCGCAATGGTGTCGGCCAGGCTGGCTTCTTCATTGAGCTGGGTGCGCATCTGGTCGAAGTACGCGACGTTGAGCTTGGTGCCCAGACGGACCTTGCCGCTGTCGGCCGTTTCTTCGCCCAGGATGATTTTGAGCAGCGTCGTCTTGCCGGCGCCGTTCGGTCCGATCAGGCCGACCTTGTCGCCGCGCATCAGCGTGCCCGTGAAGTTGTCGACGATGACCTTGTCGCCATACATCTTCGAGATGTTCTCGAGATCGGCAACGATCTTGCCCGACCGTTCGCCCGTGGCGACGTCGAGCTTGATCTGGCCCTGCTGGTCGCGGCGCACCGCGCGCTGCGAACGCAGTGCTTCCAGGCGGCGCACGCGGCCTTCGTCGCGGGTGCGGCGTGCCTGCACGCCCTTGCGGATCCACACTTCTTCTTGCGCCAGGAATTTGTCGAACTTGGCGTTTTCGACTTCTTCATTGGCCAGCAGCTCTTGCTTGCGCGCCTGATAAGTCGTGAAGTTGCCCGGGAACGACAGCAGACGGCCGCGGTCGAGTTCAATGATGCGGGTAGCAACGTTGTCCAGGAAACTACGATCGTGGGTAATGAACAGGACCGAGCCACGGAATTCGCGCAGCAGGCTCTCGAGCCACTTGATCGACGTGAAGTCCAGGTGGTTGGTCGGCTCATCGAGCAGCAGGACATCTGGCGCCGAGACCAGTGCCACGGCCAGCGCGACGCGCTTTTGCATACCGCCCGAGAGCGTGCCCATCAGGGCGTCGCCCGACAGGTTCAGGCGGTCGAGCGTGGTCTCGACCTTGTGCGCCAGGTTCCAGCCATCGTTTGCGTCGAGCTTGGTCTGGATCACATGCATGCGCTCCATCAGCGCGTCGTCGTCGCCCTGGCCGAACTTGCCGGTCAGTTCTTCGTATTCGGTCAGCATCGCCTGCTGGTCGCCCATGCCGCCGGCGACGACGGCAAACACCGTCATGCTCAGGTCAAACACCGGTTCCTGCTCGACATAGGCGATGGTGACGCCCTGCTGCATGACCAGCAAGCCATCGTCCAGGCGCGAGCGGCCCGAGATGACTTTCAGGAGCGAGGATTTGCCGGTGCCGTTGCGGCCGATGAGGCCGACACGTTCGCCGGTCTCAAGGGAAAAATCAGCGTGGTCGAGCAGCGGCACGTGGCCGAAAGCAAGTTGAGCGGAACTAATGGAGATGACAGCCATGATCGGTATGCGTTTCGTCGCGCGAAAAATTTTTGGCGCGGGGGGAAAAGGTGCGTTGATTGATTAAGGGGCACATTGTACCGACTGCCGGCCATGAACCTGCATTTCTATTTCGATCCCGGCTATAATTGCAACCGGTTCACGGTACCAGCCCGCCCTGCGGGGCCTGCCCGCCGGACTGCAGGCTTGCCCTGCTTCGCGCCGTCAGCACCTGGCGGCGCGGGCGTCCTCCCCGTAGCACAATGGATAGTGCACATGCCTCCTAAGCGTGGGATACTGGTTCGATTCCAGTCGGGGGGACCAGCTACACCCCGTCATCCACCCGCAAACTGCGCTTCATGGTCGACAACAACGCGATCATCGTCGCCTTGTCCTCCGCCGCCACGTCGGCCAGCATTTCCTCGATCCAGCGCTCATGCACCGCCGCCATCTCATCGAACGCCGCGCGCCCCGCTGATGTCAGCTTGACGGCCGATGCACGGCGATCGTTCACATCCTGCACCCGCACCACGAGCTGCTCGCGCTCGAGCTGATCGGTGATCCCCGTGATATTGCCGCCGGTGACCATCATGCGCTTGGACAGTTCCCCCATGCGCAGGCCGTCCGGATGTCGCTGGAGCTGCGCCATCAGGTCAAAGCGCGGCAGCGTGATGTCGAACGTCGTGCGCAGGCGGCTGCGGATTTCGTTCTCGATGCGCGTCGTGCACGACAGCATGCGCAGCCAAAGGCGCAGCGATTGGTGATGTTCGTCCGTCAGGCGGCTTTCCATGTCCAGCTCGGCTGCCCCGCCCATCGCTGGGTCTTGTTCACGTCCATCCACTTCCTGCATGCTGTCCTCAATCTGCGTTCGTGCGTAATTTAAAGCGTTGTAGTTTACCGGTTTCGGTGCGAGGCAGTTTTTCCTTGAACAAAATGGCCCTGGGGTACTTGTACGGCGCGATCTGCGCCTTCACGAATTCCTGCAATTCGCATGCCAGCTCGTCCGACCCCACCTGCCCTGCGCGCAGCACGACATGGGCCTCGACCACCTGGCCGCGTTCGGGGTCGAGCCGCCCCACGACGGCGCATTCGGCCACCGCCGGATGGTGCAGCAGCGCTTCTTCGACTTCGGCGCCGGCGATGTTGTAGCCGGCCGAGATGATCATGTCGTCGGTCCGCGAGCGGTAGTAGAAATAGCCGTCGGCGTCCATTTCGTAGGCGTCGCCCGTGATGTTCCAGCCACCCTGCACGTAATCGCCCTGGCGCTCGTCGTCCAGATAGCGGCAACCGGTGGGGCCTTTCACGGCCAGGCGCCCGATCACGCCCGGGCCGACAGGTACGCCGTCGGCATCGAGGATGCAGGCCTGGTAGCCCGGCACCGGCTTGCCGGTCGCGCCTGACCGGATGGCTGCGCCCGCGCTGGCGATGAAAATGTGCAGCAGTTCGGTCGCACCGATCCCGTCGATCATCGCCAGCCCGGTGGCTGACTGCCAGGCCTCGCGCGTGGCCAGCGGCAGCGGCTCGCCAGCCGACACGCTGGCGCGCAGGCTGGTCAGGTCGAAACGATCCGCCTGCGCCGCCATCAGGCGATAAAAGGTCGGCGCCGTGAAGCACACGGTGGCGCGGTAGTCGGCGATGGCCGCCAGCAGCGCCTCGGGGCTCAGGCGTTCGAGCAACACACCCGCGCCACCAACGCGCATCGGAAACAGCAGCAGACCGCCCAGCCCGAACGTGAACGCCAGCGGCGGCGTGCCGATGAAGATATCGTCGGCGCATGCCTCCAGCATGTGGCGCGGGAAGCAGTCGCAGATGGCCAGCACGTCGCGGTGAAAATGCATGGTCCCTTTCGGGATGCCGGTGGTGCCGGACGTGAAACTGATCAGGCAGACGTCGTCGCGCGCGGTGTCGGCGGCGATGAACGGGGCGTCGTGGCGGGCCATCCGTGCCTCCAGCCCATCGGGTGCCTCGGGCGCCGGCGCACCGAACACCAGGACCGGCACCTCCAGGCCAAGCGTATCGATTTCGTCCACCAGACCGTCGGCGCACAGCACCGCGTTGATGCGCGCCTTGTCGGCGATGGCGCGCAGCTCGCGCGCGCGCAGCAGCGGCATGGTGGGCAGCACGATGCAGCCGGCCTTGATCACGCCCAGGATGCAGGCCGCCATCATCGGGCAGTTCGCGCCGCGCAGCAGCACGCGGCTGCCGGTGGCCAGCCCGAGATCGTGGCGCAGCACGTGGGCGATGCGGTCGACCTGCGCCAGTAGTTCAGCATAGTTCAAGCGCTCACGCGCGCCGATCAGCGCCGTGCGCGTGCCCCAGCCGCGCGCGATGGCGCCATCGAGCAGCGCGCTCGCACAGTTCAGGCGCTCCGGGTACTGCAGCTCGGGCAGGTCGAACAGGAAGTCGGGCCAGGTGGCGGGCGGTGGCAAGTGTGCACGCGCGAAGCCATCGGTGTGGCCGGAGGGGCACAGCGCTGCACTGGTGACGTCGTTCATGGCGTGATCCCCGGCTAACAACGAAGCAGTCGACCGGCAGCGCCGGTCAGGCAACACCCGCGGGATACTGTAAGTCCAAAGTACACCGGCAGCAAGGAACTTTGGCGGGCAGGCAGGCCATCAGCATCATGCACGGGCCGCGCGCTCGATCTGGCGCATTACCGCCCCCTGCGCCTGCGCCAGGCCGGCCGCCAGCGGCGCGCGCTCGAGCGCTTCGGCGGCGCCGTGCAGACCGAGCATGCTGCAGCCGGCGCGCAGGCGTGCAAGCTGCTGCGCGCCCTCGGCGCCTTCGGCCAGGCCGGCCTGCGCCGCCTGCAACTGGCGCGCCAGGCCATCGAGATACAGGCGCAGACGCTCGACGTCGATGCCGAGCCGGCGCACCACGGCGGCCGGAGCCTCGTCGTTCGCGTCGTTCGCATCGGCCGGCGGAAGCAGGCGCTCGAACTGGACGCGCACGTCGTCGTGGCGGAACGGCTTGACGATGTAGCCGCTGGCGCCGGCCTGCGCTGCCTCGTCCATCGTGGCGCTGTCGGACGCCGCCGACACCAGCACGAACGGCAGCGACGCCAGCAACGGGTGGTGACGCACGCGCTGCAGCAGTTCGAGGCCGGACAGGTGCGGCATGCGCAGGTCGCAGAACACGATGTCGGGCCGCAGGCCCGCTTCGAGCTGGCGCCAGGCATCGGCGCCGTCGTCCGCTTCGACGATCGCATGGCTGCCGCAGCTGTCCACCAGATGCATCAGCATCATGCGCGCCACCACGTCATCGTCGACCACCAGCACGTTCATCACGTCTCCACCAGATTCGTCAGAACCTGCATTATAAGCAGGTGTCAGGACGGGGCGCCCGTTTCGAAGGTATCCAGGAAGCTGGCCAGGACCGGCAGGCCCGCGCGCAGGCGCTGCGCATCGCGCCCGTCGGCGGCGGCTTCCAGTTCGGCGCACAGTGTTTCCAGCGCCGGCTCGGCGAGATAGGTGGCGCTGCCACGCAGCCCGTGCAGGATCCGGCCGGCGGCCTCGAAATCGTCGCCTGCCAGCGCGGCGTCCAGCTCGGCGCGCCGGCGCGGCAGGTCGTTGCAGAATGCAGCGCGCAGGCGCAGCCCCAGATTGTCGGCGCGGGCGACGGGCGGGGTCGGCGCCGCCACGCCGAACAGCGCGTCGAGGACAGCAGGAGAAGGTGCGGCCGGCGCAGGTGCGGCCGGCGCAGGTGCAGCCGGCGTAGGTGCCGCCGGTGCAGGTTCAGGTACAGGCCCGTCCTCGATCAGCGGCAGGACAAACCCGCGCTGCAGCTGGCGTTCGATCGCGCGCGCCAGTTGCAAGTGCAGCGCCGCTTCGTCGATCGGCTTGGTCAAGAACGCGTCCATGCCGCAGGCCAGGTAGCGCGCGCGGTCTTCGCCGCTGGCGTTGGCGGTGAGCGCCACGATCATCACGTGCTGGTCGAGCACCGGCGCGTCGTGCGGGCCGCCGGCGCGGATCAGGCGCGTGGCGCTGGCGCCGTCCATCTCGGGCATGCGGCCGTCCATCAGGATCAGGTCGTAGCGCTTGCGGGCACACGCCGCCACCGCTTCGACGCCGTTGTCGACGATGTCGATCGCATGCCCCATCTCCTCAACCATCAGGCGCGCGATAATCTGGTTGGTCGGGAAATCCTCGGCGCACAGGATCGCCAGTCGGTGGCTGTGCGGCGCGCGCGTCACGTGCGGGATATGGGCCGGCGGGGCGCCGTCGCGCAACGGCAGCAGCACGGAGAACACGCTGCCCTCGCCTTCGACGCTGCTCACGCCGATCGTCCCGCCCATCAGCTCGACCAGCTGACGGCAGATCGCCAGGCCCAGCCCCGTGCCGCCGTAGCGGCGCGTGGTGGTGGTGTCGGCCTGCTCGAATTTCTGGAACAGGCGCGGCAAGGCCGCGGCCGGGATGCCGATGCCGGTATCGCGCACCGTGAAGCGGATCATGTGGGGGTTGCCCGCCTCACGCTGCTCGCCAGGCCGGCATTCGACATGGATCGTCACGCCGCCCGTGTTGGTGAATTTGAACGCATTGCCCAACAAGTTGACCAGCACCTGGCGCACGCGGGTCGGATCGCCCGCCACGTAGCGCGGCACGTTGTCGTCGACCAGCACCGAAAACGCCAGGTCCAGCATGGCCGCCTGCTCGTCGAACAGGCTGGCCACATTGCGTACCTTGGCGTGCAGGTCGAAATCAATCCGTTCCAGGGTCAGCTTGCCTGCCTCGATCTTGGAAAAGTCGAGCAGGTCGTTGATGATCCCCAGCAGGGCCTGGGCATTGGCCTGGCCGCGCAGGATCTGCTCGCGCGTGTTATCGCGCAGCGCCAGATCGCGCAGCGCAAAGCCCAGCATGCCGATCACGCCGGCCAGCGGCGTACGCATCTCGTGGCTCATATTGGCCAGAAAGTCCGACTTCTGGCGCGTCGCATCCTCGGCGCGCTCCTTGGCTTGGCGCAGCACTTCCTCGTTGTCCTGCAAGGCGCGATAGGCGCGCGCCAGCTCGTTGCTCTGGTGGCGGCCGCGCCGCTCCTGCTCACGCAATTCCTCTGTCTGGAGCTCCAGCATGCGGTTCTGTTGCTCGACCTGCTCGGTGCGCGCGCTCACCTGGTGCTCGAGGCGCTCCTTCTGGTGGCGCAGGCTCGCAAAGCGGATGCGCATGCCCAGATAGATCGCACCGCAGGTCAGGATGATCATACCGATCCGGAACCATGCAGTGCCCCACGGCGGCGGCTCGATCGTGATCGCCAGCGCGGCCACGTCTTCGCTCCAGACATCGTCCTTGTTGGCCGCGCGCACCCGGAACACATAGGTGCCCGGATCGAGATTGGTGTAAGTGGCAAAACGCTTGTCGGCGCCGGCATTGACCCAGCCCGCATCGAAACCATCGAGGCGGTAGGCGAAGCGGTTGCGCTCGGGCGCGGCGTAATGCAGCGCCGCGAATTCGACCGTGATCACGGCGGCGTCGGACGGCAGCGTAATGGCGCTCGCATGCTCGATCGGCCCCGGCAACAGGCCCGAAAAGACCTTTTCGACCGGCTGGTTGAACACCTGCAGCCCGGTAATCGTCGGGCGCGGCGGAATACGGTTGTCGTGGATCGCGCGCGGATCGAACGCGGTCAGGCCATTGAAGCCGCCGAAATACAGCGTGCCGTCGGTTGTCCTCACCGCCGCCGTGTCGAAGAACGCGCCTTCGCTGATGCCGTCGGCGGCCGTGTAGCTGCGCCAGCGCCCGCTGGCCGGGTCGAAGCTCGAGATGCCGCTCGACGTGCTGGTCCAGATGCGCCCGTCCGCATCTTCCAGGATGGCCGACACCGAGTCGTCGACCAGGCCGTCGCGCGTCGTGTAGCGCGTGAAGCTCAGGGCGCCATCCGGTCCCGTGACCATGCGGTTCAGGCCCACGCCGGTGCCGATCCAGATGTCGCCGCGACTGTCCTCGAACAGCGACTGCACTTCGTTGTGGCTGAGACTATTCGGGTCGAACGGATCGTGGCGGAAGTGGCGGAACCGCCCGCTGGCGCGATCGAGCAATTCCAGGCCCGACACCGTGCCGACCCAGAAACGCCCGCGGCGGTCTTCCAGCATCGGCCGCACGGTGTCATCCGTCAGGCTGGTCGCCTTGCCCGGATCGTGCCGCAGACTCGTCACCGCGCGTGTGCCGGCCGCCATCCGCTGGATGCCGCCGCGCGTGCCGATCCAGATCACGTCATCACGATCGACCAGCATCGAGCGCACCTGGTTGGCGTCGGCATCGCCCGGCAGCAGGTAGCGCCGGAAGCGCCGCGTGACCGGGTCGAAGCTCGTCACACCCGAGCGGCTGCCGATCCACAAGAGGCCAGCGCGATCGCGCACGATGGCCGCTGCCGGCACGTCGATCAGGCTGTTGGGATTGTCCTTCTGGTGCCGGTACACGTCGGCCTTGCCGGTGGCCGGATCGAACCGGTGCAGCGCGGTGGATGAACCGAGCCACAGATGGTCGCCGTCCTGCAGCAGCGCGCGGATCTTGTTGTCGGCCAGCGAATGGGGCTCGCCGGGCCGCCCGACGATGCGGGCAAAACCGCCGCCACCCAGGTCGACGCGCGACACGCCCCCGTACCAGGTGCCGGCCCAGAACGTACCGACGTCGTCGCGATACAGCGCCGAGACAAAATTGTCGCCCAGGCTGTGGCGATCGGCGACTTCGTGGCGGAACGTGTCGAAGCGGTCGCCCTGCAGACGCCAGCGATACAGGCCATCGTCGTGCGTGCCCACCCACACCGTGCCATCAGCATCCTGGCGCAGGGTCGTGATCCATTCGTTGCCGACGCCGTCGCCCGCCCCGAAGCGGCGTAGCGCGCCCTTGCCCGGTCCACCCTGGCCGTGGCGTTCGAGTCCGCCGTAACGGCCCACCCAGAGCCGCTGCTGGCTGTCGACCAGCAGCGCGTGCACCGGGAGTGCACGCCCGGACAGGTCCGACCCATGGTGCTCGACGCGCTGGCGGTCCGCGCTCAAGCTGTCCAGGCCTGCCGCGCTGCCGATCCAGAGGCGCCCGTCACCGCCCAGCGCCAGCGCCTGGATCCCGTCGTCGCGCAGCGTGCGCGGGTCGTTCGGGACGTGGTGCCAGACGGTGAACTTGCCGGTGTCGATGTCGAAATACTGCAGCCCGTCGGCGGTGCCGATCCACAGGCCGTCCTGGCCATCGCTGATCATCGTCTTGATCTGGCGGTTGCCGGCGCCGCGCCGCGCCGGCTCGTTGGGCGCGTACAGCGTGAAGCTGCGGGTGGCCGGGTCGTAGCGATTCAGGCCGCCGTCGGTGCCCACCCACATGCGTCCTTGGCGATCGAGCAGCATCGCGCGCACCCAGTTGCTGGCCAGGCTGCGCGGGTTGCCGATCTCGGTGCGGTAATTGACGAACCGGTAACCGTCATAGCGCGACAGGCCGGACTGGGTGCCGAACCACATGAAGCCGTCCGCATCCTGCAGGATCGACAGCACCGACTCCTGCGCCAGGCCGTGCTGCACCGACAGGTGCTCGAAGCGCAAGGTCGGTTCGGGCGCCGCAGCGCGCGCCAGGGGTGCGCACAGCGCGGTCAGCGCCAGTAGCATCAGGAGCAGGAACGTGCGCAGCATCGTCACGCCGCGCGCAAGGCCAGCACGTCGCTGCTTTGCCAGGCGTGCAGAATCCCGCCCCGGCAGGCGTCGCGCGCACCATCTTCTGTCACGCCCGGTCTGGTTTTCTGTTTGTTCGTCACGCCAGCAGGTTAGCAAATTCTACTTGTCTTGAGGCAAATATGGGATGGAAATGGCAAGAATTTGTCGCAGATTGTCGCTTGTGTGCCCCAGTCACTCCGAATATTCGACTCTGCCTGCGTGGTCTTGTGACACGCCAAAAACCGCTTTGTCGAACCGCGCCAGACTCCAAGCTCAATTCACTTTCCGGGGGCATTATGGCACGCGATGTGTATTTGCAAATCGACGGCACCAAAGGGAAGGTGCGGTGGCAGTACCGCCAGCAGAAAATAAGTGGCGGCGGGGGCGGCTCGACTGTCGATGAATGGAATCTGGCGCAAAACAGAACTGCGTAGGTATTACTATGCCTCTCGATATTCAACGATACACAGCGCATTTGCGCACCAAAGCAAAAGATACGAGTCAGAAAAGGTGCGCTCAATTTGTTCGTGAAGCACTTGCTGCCGGCGGTGCCTCCACGCACGGCATCCATCCAATCCATGCAAAAGACTGGGGACCCACACTACTGCGGCTTGGCTTTCATCCTTTGAAGGTCGAGAACTCAGACGCTTTTATTCCGTTGAAAGGCGACGTCGTGGTTATTCAGCCATATCCAAAAGGGAATGTCTCCGGACATATCGCTGCGTACGATGGACGAATCTGGATCTGCGACTTCAAACAGCGCGACTTTTGGTCAGGTCCAACTTACAGAAAGCTAAGGCCCCCGCATGTCTTCTATCGCCCTTAAGCAATACATTGCCGCAGCAATGCTCGTTACCGCCTGCGGCGCTCTCTGCGCACAAGATCCACCGAGCATTCTTGAAGACCCGCTTCTCGACTTGCGATATGAGCGCGCCAAGGTTCGGTTCGAGTCGTGGCCTTCCAAATTAGTCAACGACTGTCCGGTCCTGGCCGACGATGAGTATCGTCAAGGTGTATGGTTTGTTTTCGCGAAATCCGGCGATGCCTCTGGCTGGACCTATTATCTTCTCAATGGATATGATGTTCGGAAAAAGTCTGGTTCCACCAATCTGCTTGAATATTCGACTGGTGGCCATGGATTGATCGTGATGGTCCGGGGTCCGGAATGCCTGGTCATTGATAACGATGCCAGAGAAACATTCAGGAGTCCGGTTTTCAATGAGGAATATCCCCAGGATATACACCAGAGGCTGGCAATCGATTTCGCCGCTCGGCTGTCCTCGGCCTTCGGCGGAAAAGAGAAGCTCCGGGCGCAAATTCTGAAGCAGCGCGTGGATCTCGACATGCTGCCCGACGAGCTTCGCCATGCATTCAGGGACTTGCGCCTGCCAAAATAGAGATCGCCAACTCGCTGGCGTTGGCGCCTTTTTCCAAGCCCGTCAGATAGTCGATCAGATCCGGAATCAACGAATAGCGAGACTGCTGCCATGTCGTCCAACACGATCAAGCCACTTGTTTGCGCCATCCTGTTCAGTACTTTGAGCGGATTGCTGTGCGCCCAACCCCTGCCACGCATTCTGGAAGATCCCGTCCTTCGCCTTCGGTATGAACCCGCCACAATCCATTTCGCGCCCTTCCCGTCAACATTACGCAACGATTGCCCGGCGCTGGACGAAGGCGGACATCCACATCGCACCTTCTTTATTTTTGCCAGCACCAGCGACGCCTCCGGCCGGGTCTACTACCTGCTCAATGGCTATGAGGTTCTGCAGCGCGTCGACGATATGCGCTTCCCGCGCTATATCACCGACGAATATGCACCGATCGTCATGCTGCAACATCAAGCGTGCGTCATTATCGATCACGAAGGCCCCTACCGACTGGCCGCTGACGACTTCACCGAGGAATACTCGCGCGACATTCAACAGCGTCTCATGATCGACTATGCAAACCGGCTTATTGCTGCGTATGGCGGCAAGGACAAGCTCCGGATCGAACTCCTGAATCAATACGTCGACATGGACACGCTGCCGGAAGCACTTCGGTACGCATTCCGGAATCTGCATCTCATAAAATAAAAAAGCCGGCCATTCGAGCCGGCTTGCATTCCAGGGATACCTCAATCGCCCCTGGCAACACCTTCGCGCCGCGGATCGGCGCCGCCGAACCACATCGGCACCCCTTTCACCATCACACGTTCGATACCGTGCAGGCCCGATGTTTGCTCGCTGACCCGGATCGCGTGGCCCCGCGCGCGCAGCACGTCGAGTGTGGCGTCGGGAAAGCGGCCCCGTTCCAGCTCAGTAGGACCGTTGCGGCTGCCAAAGTTCGGCAGCGCGATCGCCTGCTGCACGTTCAGGTCCCAGTCGAGCGTGCCCACCAGCACCTTGGCCACATAATTGATGATGGCCGGACCGCCCGGCGAGCCGATGGCGAGCACCAGCTTGCCACTGGCGCGGTCGAACACGATCGTCGGCGACATGGCGCTGCGCGGCCGCTTGTTCGCTTCGACGCGGTTGGCCACCGGGCCATCGGCGTCGCGCGCGCTGAACGAGAAGTCGGTCAACTGGTTATTCAACATGAAGCCATCGACCATCTGGCGCGAACCGAACGCGTCTTCGATCGTCGTCGTCATGGCCAGGCCGGCGCCATTGCCGTCCACAACCGACATGTGCGAGGTCGATGGCGTCTCGATCGCGTTATCGGTGCCCCACGCAACCTCCATCCCCGGCGGCGTACCGGCTTTGGCCTCGCCCATCGAGCGCGCACCTACCAATTTGGCGCGCGCCGTCAGGTAGCCCTTGTCGATCAGGCTCGGGATGCCACGGCCCGGCAGCGGCACGAAGTCGGCGTCGGCGGCGTAGCGGTTGCGGTCGGCGTAAGCCAGGCGCCCTACTTCCGAGAACACGTGCACGGCGTCTGCGCCCGGCACGCCGTCTTTCGGCGCGAGCGCCTTCATGTCGAAGGTCTCGAACATGCCCAGCATCTGCGCCACGGCGATCCCGCCCGACGACGGCGGCGGCATGCCGCACACGGTGTAGGCGCGGTAGTCGCTGCAGACCGGCGTGCGGACCTTGGGGCGGTAATCGGCGATGTCCCTGGCCGTCAGCAGCCCCGGATTGGTCGGGTGCGCGGCCACTTTGGCTGCGATGTCGCGCGCGAAGCGGCCCGTGTAGAACACGTCGGCGCCGCCGGCGGCGATCTCGCGCAGCGTGGCGGCCAGCGCCGGGTTCTTCAGCACGTGGCCAACCGGCCATGGCTTGCCGGCCGCGTCATAAAAGTAGGCGGCGGCAACCGGGTCCTTGATCAGGAAGGTCTCGCCAGCGAGCATCTTGTGCATGCGCGGGCTGACCTTGAAGCCTTCTTCGGACAGGCGGATCGCCGGGGCGAACAGCGCCTTCCACGGCAGCTTGCCGTGCTGGCGGTGCGCCAGTTCGAGCATGCGCAGCACGCCCGGCGCGCCGACCGAACGGCCGCCGACCACGCCTTCGGTGCGCGACAGCGGCGTCCCGTCGGGCCGTTCGAACAGGTGCTCGTCGGCCTTGCTCGGCGCGGTTTCACGGCCATCGAACGCCTGCGTCTGCTTACCGTCGTAATGGACCATGAACGCGCCACCGCCGATGCCCGACGATTGCGGCTCGACCAGCGTCAGCACCAGCTGCGTGGCAATGGCCGCGTCGATCGCGGCCCCGCCCTGGCGCAGGATCTGATAACCGGCCTCGACCGCCAGCGGGTTGGCGGCGGTGACCATGTACTTCTTGGCCTGCCAGCCATTTTTCTCGGTGTAGCCAGTCGCCGCTTCGGGCGCGGCCTGCAGTGAATCCTGGGCCCACAGGGGCGTGGTCGTCGCGCCGGCCAATGCCAGGGCGAGCGCAAGCTTGCTGAGTGTGTTCAAACGGTTCTCCAAAATAGCAAACGGGCGCGTGACCTTAGGCCAGGCGCCCGACATCGAAGACATGCTACAGCATCTTCGAAATGCTTTCAGGACACGTCCCCGAAGAGCTACTTTGGTTGCATGCGGATTGCACCATCCAGACGGATCGTCTCGCCGTTGAGCATCACGTTTTCGATAATGGCGCGGGCCAGGTGGGCGAACTCCGTCGGCAGGCCCAGGCGCGGTGGGAACGGCACCATCTTGCCCAGCGAATCGCGGACCTCTTGCGGCATGTTCATCAGCATCGGCGTCTCGAAAATACCTGGCGCGATCGTCATCACGCGGATGCCGTTGCGCGACAGGTCGCGCGCCATCGGCAGCGTCAGACCGGCCACGGCCGCCTTGGACGATGCGTAAGCCGCCTGCCCCATCTGGCCGTCGAAAGCCGCGACCGATGCGGTATTGATAATGATGCCGCGCTCGCCGTGCTCGGCCGGCTCGGTCTTGCCCATGGCCTCGGCGGCCAGGCGCGCCATATTGAAGGTGCCGACCAGATTGATGTTCACGGCGCGCTGGAACACGTCAAGCGGATGCGCGCCATCCTTGCCGACGGTCTTGACGGCCGGCGCGACGCCGGCGCAGTTAACCAGGCCGCGCAGCGTGCCCAGCCCAACTGCCGCATCAACGACGGCTTGTGCGTCGGCTTCCTGGGTGACGTCACAGCGAACAAATTGACCCTTCAACTCTTCGGCCAGAGCCTGGCCTGCTTCGGCCTGGACGTCAGCGATGACGACGGTCGCGCCATTCGCGGCGAGCATGCGCGCGGTGGCCGCGCCAAGACCTGACGCGCCGCCGGTGACAATGAAAACGTTATCCTGGATGTGCATGGTTGTCCCTTGTGAAAATTCTTGTACCGCTATTTTGCCCGGCTTTAACGTTTACGTAAACGTAAAGTAGGCGCATCAAGAATGTTCGGGATGACGCGCGCGATCAGTTCAGAAGCACTGCACCGTGGTGCCGCTGCGATTGCACAGGCGACCGGCGCTGTTGACGCTCGAACTGCCGACAGCGCCGGCCGTGGTGGCGCCGGTGGTGTCGGTGCAGGTTGCGCCGATGCACGGGGCAACCTGGCTGGTCGTTGGCACGACTGGCGTCGGCGCGCTCGTGGCTGGAGGGACAACCGTTGGGGCATTCGGCGACGCCAGGCGCCCTGCACTATCGATCTGCTGCTGGACCGAACGACGGGCGACTGGTTGCACGCCCTGCTCCTGCTGGGTCTTCGGTGCTGGCGTTGGCTGTGGACGCACGTTCTGCGGCGCCGGATGCGTGGCCGGGTCGATGTCCTTCAGGCGCGATGGCTCCTGGCGGCCCGTGGCTTTTTCTTCCTGCGTTTTCGGCTGCATGTCGATCGGCGCGGCCGGCGTCGAGGTTTGCTGGCCGTCGAGGGATGGACGGTATGTCTCGCCCGTGGCGGGCTGACCCTGGGTAGCACCTGTCGTCTGGGCGCCGGCACTGGCAGCGGCGAGTGCCAGCAGCATGGCGAGGATGGTGTTGTTCTTGTTCATGGGAGACCTCTCAGGGTTGTAGACAGATAACTTATTATCGTCTTGCCAACCCGCACACGGCGCACGGGAAACAATTGCTCACAATTGTACGGCGTAATGAGGATCACAGGCCCGGAATGCAGCGATCCCGCGCAGGCAGGGCCGGCGCGGGATCGCTGAGGTAGTACTGGACGGAAAACTTACTCGGCCAGCGCTGCAAACGCGTTGTCACGCACCTGCTCGACCGGGCCGACGCCCGAGATGCGGCGGTATTTCGGCGCGCCTGGCAGGCCCGACTCGGCCCACTTGCCGTAGTAACCGAGCAGCACCTTGGTCTGGTTGTGATACACCTCGAGGCGTTTCGAGACAGTTTCTGCCTTGTCGTCGTCGCGCTGGATTAGCGGCTCGCCCGTGATGTCATCGGTATCGTCGACTTTTGGCGGGTTGAACTTGACGTGGTACACGCGGCCCGACGCAGCGTGCGAGCGGCGGCCGGTCATGCGCTCAAGGATCATGTCGTCAGGGACATCGATCTCGAGCACGTAATCGATGTTCACGCCGCTGTCCTTCATCGCTTCGGCCTGCGCGATGGTGCGCGGGAAGCCGTCGAACAGATAGCCGTTCTGGCAGTCTGCGTCCTTCAGGCGCTCTTTGACCAAGCCGATGATGATATCGTCCGACACGAGTTGGCCGGCATCCATCACTTTTTTGGCGGCGAGGCCCAGTTCAGTCCCTGCCTTGATCGCCGCGCGCAGCATGTCGCCGGTCGAGATTTGGGGGATGCCGAACTTTTCCTTGATGAAGTTGGCCTGGGTGCCCTTGCCGGCACCGGGTGCTCCTAACAGAATGAGACGCATGAGTTTCCTGAGATTCTAGAAAATAGAGAAAAGTAAAATGGCGGATACGGTGATCTTTTTGATATTGCGCAGACTTCATTGAGACGGAAGTTACCACAAAAGTTGGCGTAAAAGCCAGCCGCAAGCCGTTGCAGCGAGGATATTTGATCCTGCGCAGACGGCCCGGCTATACCCTTGTGGCG
Source organism: Massilia aurea (assembly GCF_024753205.1). Classification (GTDB taxonomy): domain Bacteria; phylum Pseudomonadota; class Gammaproteobacteria; order Burkholderiales; family Burkholderiaceae_D; genus Telluria; species Telluria aurea. Next base: position 200,478 of record NZ_JANUGZ010000003.1, read on the forward strand.
TGCGTCAAGACGTGTAGTGCAGGCGTACCCGCGCCAGATCGTCGGGCGTGTCGACGCCCGCTGGCGGTGCGCTGTCGGTGATGTGCACGGCGATCGGCACACCGTGCCACAGCACGCGCAACTGCTCCAGGGCCTCGATCGACTCGAGCGGCGACACGGCCATGGCCGGATACGCCTGCAGGAACGCATTGCTGTAGGCATACAGACCAATGTGACGCAGCGGCGCATAGCCCGCAGGCAGCGACTCGAGCGTCTGGGCAAATGCGTCGCGGTGCCAGGGAATGGTGGCGCGCGAGAAATACAGTGCGCGCCCGTGCTTGTCGAGCACGACCTTGACGACGTTCGGATTGAACACGTCGGCCGCATCGAGGATCGGATGCGCGCACGTGGCCATCGGCACGTCGGCGCTGATCCGGGCGGCGCAGGCCGCCAGCAGGCGCGGGTCGATCAATGGTTCGTCGCCCTGCAGGTTGACGACGACGTCATCGGGCGCCAGGCCCAGCACGTGCGCCACTTCGGCGATGCGGTCGGTGCCCGACGGGTGATCGGCGCGCGTGAGCACGGCGCTGACGCCATGCTCGGCGCAGGCAGCGGCAATGTCGGCGTGGTCGGTGGCGACGATGATCCGGGTCGCACCCGATTCACGCGCCCGCTCGGCCACCCGCACCACCATCGGCTTGCCGCCCAGGTCGGCCAGCGGCTTGTTCGGCAGGCGCGTCGACGCCAGGCGCGCCGGGATGATGACGGTAAAGTTCATGCAGGCCGATCAGACAGGCTCGATCTTGCGCGCCTGGTCGGCCCACATGATCGGGATGCCGTCGCGGATCGGATAGGCGAGGCGGTCGGCGCGACAGGTCAGCTCCTGCGCCTTCTTGTCGAGTTCGAGCGGACCCTTGCACAACGGGCAGACCAGGATATCAAGCAGGCGAGCGTCCACGACATTTCTCCACGATTTGTTCAGCCAGCGCAGGGTCGAGCTGCGCCGTCACAGGCACGACCCACAAGCGCGGATCGTCCTTCAGATGTTCAATTTGCCGACATTTTACTGCATCCTTCTCGGTGATCAGAATGATCTCGGCGTCCAGAGCGGCGAACGGGTCGTCCAGGAAGTCGTGATGGTCGGGCAAGGCCAGTTCGCCAGGGGCCAGGCCAGCCGCGCGCAGCATCGCGAAGAAGCGCCCCGGATTGCCGATGCCGGCTGCGGCAACGATGCGTTTGGCGCGCAGATCGGCCAGCGGCACGCGCTCCCCGCCATGCAGCGGTTCGGCGTACTGGCCCGACAGCAGCATGCGGTACGGCGCGCCGCCCACCGCCCGGGCCAGCGCTGGCGTAATCTCGGGGACATTGACCACCGTGAAATCACGGCGGCGCGACGGCGGCTCGCGCAGCGGCCCAGCCGGCAGCAGCCAGCCATTGCCCACGCCGCGCCCGTCGAACAGGATGATCTCGATGTCGCGCGCCAGCGCATAGTGCTGCAGGCCATCGTCGGTGATGAGCACGTCGACGTCCGGGTGCGCCGCCAGCAGCGCCCTGCCCGCCTCGGCGCGCTCTCGGCCAATGACAACCGGGCAGCCGGTGCGCTGGGCAATCAGGAGCGGCTCGTCGCCCACGACGCGCGGATCGGACGCGGGCGTGACGGCGCGCGGCGCGCCATCCTTGCCAGCATCGCCACCATGGCCGCGCGAGATGATGCCCGGCTGCATGCCGGCCGCGCGCAGGGCCTCGGCCAGCCAGATCGTCAGCGGGGTCTTGCCGGTGCCGCCAATAAAGATGTTGCCGACAACGATGACGGGAACAGGCAACCGCGCCGACTTTTTGACGCCGGACTGGAACAGCCGGCGGCGCACGGCGGCCAGCGCCCCGAACAGCAGCGCTACTGGCAGCAGCGCGACGGCAAGCGGGCCGCGCCGCAGCCACGCGCGGGTCAGGGTCGATTCGAGGGAAGAAGCCATACGGGAGGATGCCGGCCCGCTTGACGCGGGCCGGTGAGGTTACTTGCCGGTGCCGGTCTGGGCCGCGAAGGTGAGCTTGTCGTAGCCGGCCACACGCGCTGCTTCCAGCACATTGATCACCATCTGGTGCATCGCGAACTGGTCGGCATTGACGATGACGACCGGGCTGGCCACCACCTGGCCGTCCGGCGTGCGCGCCGCCGTTTTCATGTCCTGCGCCAGGCCTGCCACGCTGGTGAATGCCACGGGCGTGTTATTGACCGTGTAGTTGCCCTTGGCGTCGACCGTGACATTGATCTCGAACGGCTTTTGCGCCTGCTTTTCGGCCTCGGCCGTCGGCAAGGTGATCTGCAGTTCGGTGAACTTGCTGTAGGTGGTCGAGACCATCAAGAAGATCAGGACCACGAGCAGCACGTCGATGAAGGGGATCAGATTGATCTCCGGATCCTCGCGCTTGCGGCCACGGCGAAAATCCATCATTTGCGGGCACCGTGAACGACGTCGACAAATTTCACAGCCTGCAGTTCCATGTCGACGATGTAGGTATCGACCAGATTGCGGAAGTGACGGTAGGCGACCAGTGCCGGCATGGCGATGGCCAGGCCGAAACCGGTGTTGTACAGCGCCACCGAGATACCGTGCGCCAGTTGCGCCGGGTTATTGCCGCCGGTCGGGGCCGAGGCACCGAAGATCTCGATCATGCCGACCACCGTGCCGAACAGGCCCATCAGCGGCGCGAGCGAGGCGATGGTGCCGAGCGTGGTCAGGAAACGTTCGAGGTTCTGGGCCACACCGCGGCCAGCTTCCTCGATCGACTCCTTCATCACGTCGCGTGGCGCGTCGACGTTACGCAGTGCAGCCGCCAACACGGTGCCCAGAGGCGAATTCTGTTCCAGCTTATTGATGACGTCCGGCGTGGCCTTGCCCGTGTGGTGCACACGGATGACTTCATCGAGCAGGTTGCGTGGGAGGATTTTCTCGCGGCGCAGCGTGATCAGGCGTTCGACGATGAGGGCGACGGCAACGATCGACGCGAACAGCAGGAACCAGATAGGCCAGCCTGCGGCTTGAAAAATGGCGAGCAAGAGATACTCCTGAGAGGATAAAAGTCAATCCGGCAATGTAGCAAGTTGGCAGCGAAGCGGCAAGTAGAGTTCTGCACACCTTCTGTGGATAAAATTGTGCGCAAGGCGCGCGACACGACCCAAGCACGTTGATTTCAAAGGGCTTTCTGCGCCTGCGCAAGAAAATGGCAGTCTCATGACTCGGTGCCATCATGCAATGACACCATGGTTTTTTCGACAACGCTCCTGCTGGCGCGTGTAGTTGCAAACACATTCTGTGGACAAAATTGTGCGCAAGGCCCCTGAACAACACCTAAGCTATTGATTTCAAAGGATTTCGATTGCGCGCCTGTTTTGGAGGCAGTGTCGCACCGGTTTGCCGAGCGCGTATGGCTGTGTAGTTCCACACACTTATTGTGGACAAAAGTGTGCGCAAGACGTCGCTTGTGACACTAAGCTATTGATTTTAATCAGCAAACTTGCAACGCTTAAAATTTGAGCATATGGCCTGAATCACCCCTGAAACACGCCGTATTCCCTACTACTGCCATGTTTATTCGGCCTCTGCGCCGGTTGTTCACAGAATATTCGCCCTGTGCACACTTTATGTGGATAAGAGTGTGAGGAAGCTTCAAGTTAGGGGTCTAAGTCATTGATTTCATTAACAACCAATCCTACTGCTTTAAAATTGAGCAGGTCGTCGGTATCAACCTGGTGCAGTCGCATCGACACTTTCCCGCTGAAAAATCCGTCGCGCTGCGAAAAAAGGTGTGCACAGATTCTGTGGACAACTTTGTGATCAAGCTTGCTGCAACGGCCCTAAGTCATTGTTTTGTAATAAATCTACCTCCCCTGCCCAATCCGCGCGCAGCGTCATGTCTTGTGAATGAGTTCCCCACAGTTTGTGTGGATAAACCGCCCTCAAACGACATCATCAACCCTGCAACCTATTGATTTCATAAGCATTTCAATAGATTGCATTGAAAAGCAGCAATAATCAACGTTCACTGAGCTGATTGCCATCGAGCCTGAACGCGGCGCGGGGGCAGCTATAATCGCTCCTCTCCGATTTTTCGCGACCGACCATGTTCCCGACCAGCGACGCCGACTCCGCCTACACGCCCCCTGCCGTTCTGAGCGTCACCGCGCTGAACCAGCAAGTGGCGCGCCTGCTCGAGCGTACTTTCCCACTGACCTGGATCGGCGGCGAAATTTCCAATTTCACGCGCGCGGCGTCGGGTCACTGGTATTTCACGCTCAAGGACGACGCAGCCCAAGTGCGCGCCGTGATGTTCCGTGGCCGCGCGCAGTCGGCCGGCTTCATCCCGCGCGAAGGCGACAAGGTCGAAGTGCGCGCCCTCGTGACGCTGTACGGCGCGCGCGGCGACTACCAGATCAATGTCGAGGCGATCCGCCGTGCTGGCGTCGGCCAGTTGTACGAGGCATTCCTGCGCCTGAAGGAAAAGCTGGCCGCGCAGGGAATGTTCGACGCCGATCGCAAACGCCCGCTGCCCCTGTTCCCGCGCAGCATCGGCATTGTCACGAGCCCCGGCGCCGCAGCGCTGCGCGACGTGCTCACGGCCCTGCGCCGGCGCGCGCCCCATGTGCGCGTGGTGCTCTACCCCACTCCGGTCCAGGGCCAGTTCGCTGCCGACAAGATTGCCGAGGCGATCATGACGGCATCGCGCCGGGGCGAAGTCGATGTGCTGCTGGTGTGCCGCGGTGGCGGCTCGATCGAAGACCTGTGGAGTTTTAACGAAGAATGCGTGGCGCGTGCGATCGATGCCTGCGCCATTCCCGTCGTATCGGGCGTGGGCCACGAAACCGACGTGACCATCGCCGACTTCGCCGCCGACGTGCGCGCCGCGACGCCGACCGCCGCCGCCGAGCTGGCCGCCACGCCCCGCGCCGACTGGCTCGCATCGCTCCACGGCGACGCGCTCGACCTGCAGCGCGCGATGGACCGCCGCCTGTCGGACGCCAGCCAGGGCCTGGATAACCTGAGCCGTCGCCTGCTGAGCCCGTCAGCGCAGATCGGCCACCAGCGCCTGAAACTGCTGGCACTGGCCACGGCCATGACGCATGCCGTCAAGCTGCCCATCAACCGCCAGGGACTGGTGCTGGCGCAACTGCAGCAACGGTGGAGCCGGCACCGGCCTGACATGCGCGCATTGCGGGCGCATTTGGCGTCGGATGGCCGCCACCTGCACACCAGCCTGCGCAACAACCTCAAGGGCCGCCGCGATGCGTTGATGGGTCTGGCGGCACAGCTTGAACTGCTCAACCCCCAACGCACGCTTGAGCGCGGCTACGCCATCGTGCGCGACGGCAAGGGCCAGATCGTGCGCGACCCGGCGCAGATCCACGCGCGCGACACCTTGCGCATCCGCCTGGCCGATGGCAGCGCTGAGGTCGGCGTGGCACAGGTGCAGAGCGTGCTCGAGTAACGAATCCTGTCTGGTAGGAAAGAGAATGCAGTCATGCAATATTGCTGCAGCCGGTTTAGAATAGCGCCGCTATCAGAACTGCAACCTTTCCAACCCAACAAGGATTTATCATGGAACACACCCTGCCAGCACTGCCGTATGCCAAGGACGCCCTGCAACCGCACATCTCGGCCGAGACCCTGGAATACCACCACGGCAAGCATCACCAGACCTACGTGACCAACTTGAATAACCTGATCAAGGGCACCGAGTTCGAAGAGATGCCACTGGAAGAGATCGTCAAGAAGTCATCGGGCGGCGTGTTCAACAATTCGGCGCAGGTCTGGAACCACACCTTCTTCTGGCACTGCATGACCCCGAACGGCGCCGCACCGAGTGGCAAGGCGCTGGACGCAATCAATGCCAAATGGGGCTCGGTCGAGAAGTTCAAGGAAGAGTTCAATAAATCGGCACTGGGCAACTTCGGTTCGGGCTGGACCTGGCTGGTGCAAAAGGCCGACGGCAGCGTCGACATCGTCAACACGTCGAACGCCGCCACGCCACTGACCACGACCGACAAGCCGCTGCTGACGGCTGACGTCTGGGAACACGCTTACTACATCGACTACCGCAACGCCCGCGCAAAGTTCCTGGAAGCGTTCTGGAACGTGGCCAACTGGGACTTCGTCAACCAGAACATGGCCTGAAGTAAATGAGTCACTGAAGGTCACGCGCTGTCCGGCGTGACGATGTGCAACGGCCCGCGCGAGCGGGCCGTTTGCATGCTGGCGCTCAGTCTCCCCCACCGCCACCGCCGCCGCAACTGCCGCCGCCGCCGCCATCGCCACCATCGCTTCCGCCGCCGTGGCAGGTGAGGTCGGCATCACAGTCGCGCATCGCGTTGTCGCTGCCGCCATCACCGACGTAATAGGTGCCTGCCCCGGTGTCCGGCCCCCGTTTTTCTCGCAGGGCCGCGGCATAGTCTGCCTGGCTGATCAGGTTTGCCAGCAGCAGCGCCCGCAGTGTCAGCCCGGGATGCGGCCGTGCACCTCCGGCCATCCTGCCGTTGGCATTCAGACGGGTATACACGATGTCCTCGTCTTGCAGCGCGTAGCCATGACCATATGGCATACGCAACGTGGCATCGAGACGGAACAACGCGGGCAAGCCCCGTACCCGCGAGCGCGCGTCTTCGTGCTCACGGCAGCCAACGAGCACGCGCGGCAGTGCCAGCGCATCGAGCATGGCGTGGGGAAGATGGTCGATCGGCTTGCCAAAGTGGCGGCGGCAGAAGTGCTCCAGATTCACGGCGTCCCATGCCATCCATGCATGCCAGACCGAGTCGGCGGCCAGCGAAGGCAACGCGCACGGCTCGCGCCGGTCTGCCGCGACCTCGAAAAAGCGCATCAGTCCGGTCGCTGCATGCATGAAAAAGAGCGCGTTGTCCGGCATGCCGGGAAATTCTTTCCCTGCAGTGCGCTGCCAGAACGGGAACAGATCAGGCGAGAGATCCTCCAGCTGCGGACGATAGCCGGACTGCCGGATGTGCCGCAGCACGCGTACTTTGACGACCAGGTTCATGGCGTTTTCCAAGGGTGTCAGGACGTGGTTGATGACCGGAATCTTCGACGACAGATCCCTGTTCGTCAAGCCGGAAACCCCCATGTCCAGGCTACCTGGCTCTGAAGCAAGTCTGAATCTACGCCCTGACGTTCCGTGATAATTTCCGTCGTAGCAACATTGGACACGCAGTGCGTCCACCGTGCGGTCATTATCGTCAACGCATCACAACCCGGGAATCAACGTGGAATTCAACCGAACCAGGAAATTGGTGCACCGTCTGCCCCGCGCAGCGCGTCTCTCCAGCATCGCCTGCATCGCCATGGCGTTCAGCACGCCAGCGGCCGCAGCCGACTTCAACCCTGCCGATACCTCGGTACAAATGTTCCGCTGGAAGTGGAACGACATCGCCAGGGAGTGCACGAACTGGCTCGGGCCACAGGGCTACGGCGCGGTGCAGATCTCGCCACCGCATGCATCGCGCAAGCTGGACTTCTGGTACGACGTCTATCAGGCGGTCAATTACACCAGGCTCGACAGCCGGATGGGCACCGAAGCCGAGCTGCAGGCCATGATCAATACCTGCCATGCGGCCAAGGTGCGCATCTACGCCGACGTGGTCGTCAACCAGATGGCCGACGGCGCCGGTGCCGGCACGGCCACCGATGGCAGCAGCTGGAATGCCGCCACGCAAAGCTACCCCCATTTCAGCGCCCCCGACTTCCATGCCGCCTGCGTCATCCAGGGCGGCGACTACAGCCTGGCCGACCGCACCAGGGTGACGAGCTGCCGCCTCAACAACCTGCCCGACCTGAATACCGGCGCCAGTTATGTGCAGGGCCAGATCCGCAACTACCTGAACAAGCTCGTGGCCATGGGCGTGGACGGTGTGCGGCTTGACGCAGCCAAGCACATGGCGCCGGGCGACATTGCCGGCTTCCTCAATGGCGTATCCCGCACGACCAAAGCCGGTGAGCCGCTGTGGTTCACGCAAGAGGTGATCCCGGACAGTGGCGTCAAGGCGAATGCCTATCTGGCCACCGGCTCGGTCAACGAGTTCCATTACGTCTATGCGATGAAGGAAATGTTCCAGAATATGAATGGCGCCGCCGTCGCGGACTTGCCCAGGTTGATGGGGTCGCCAAGCGCCGGATGGGGCGGAACCTGGGGCTTCATCCCCAGCGACAAGGCGACCGTGTTCATTAACAACTGGGATTCCGAACGCGGCGAACACGCCCCGAGCTCGCTCGTGGCCAGCAACTTCACCGGCGTTCCCAACGATACGCAGGGCACCAAGCGCTACCAGCTGGCCAATGTCCTGATGCTGGCCTGGCCCTACGGCGCAGCGCAAGTGCATTCAGGCTTTCGCTTTACCCGGAGCGAGCAGCCGCCGCCAGCCGCCAGCCCGTTCGACGCAAATGGCAAGCCGCTCATCAACCAGGCCTGGGACTTCATCCACCGCTGGCCCGAAATCTCGAACATGGTCGGATTTCGCGCTGCCACATCGGGCCAGGGCGTTGATAATTTTGTCACCGGCACGCGCAACCAGATCGCCTTTTCGCGCGGTAACAAGGGCTTTGTCGCGATCAATAACGACTCAGCGGCCTGGACCACGACGCAGGCGACCGGCCTGCCGCCTGGCACCTATTGCAACGTCATCAATGGCCAGCTCAATGCCGCCAAAACTGGTTGCAGCGGCGACGCCGTGGTGGTCCCGGCCAATGGCGTCATCAAGTTCACGCTGGGCAGCGTGAATGGCGCGACAGTGCCGGCGCTGGCACTGCACGCCAACCAGAAGGTTGGCGCCAGCGCGTCACGCAGCACGAATGGTGCCAACTGAGGATCGTGTGCGCGCCTTGATCAACAACCGGGCGCATCTGATGCGCCCGGTTGTCGTCAAACTGTAATGACTTGTCTCGCTTCTCGCAGGATCTGCCATTCCGGCACGCTGCCCGCTACAATGGCCGACCGAGGAGAAATTGAATGCACCGTGTAATGTTGGTGGAAGACGATGCGCGCCTGGCCGAGCTCGTCTCCGAATACCTGTCCAGTTACGAGTTCGCGGTTGACCTCGTCACCCGCGGCGACACCGCGCTCGAGCGTTTCAAGGAACTCTCTCCCGACGTCGTGATCCTCGACCTGATGTTGCCGGGCCTGGACGGTATGGTCGTGTGCCGCCAGATCCGCGAGCACTCGGACGTCCCGATCCTGATCCTGACCGCACGCGAAGATTCGTACGATGAAGTCTCGGGCCTGGAACAAGGCGCCGACGATTTCGTCAACAAGCCGGTCCAGCCGCGCGTGCTGCTGGCGCGCCTGCGCGCGCTGATGCGGCGCGCCCAGGCCAAGTCGGGCGTCGATGCCCGTATCCTGCAATTTGGCGCGCTGCGCATCGTCACCAGCGACCGCAGCGTCGTCTGGCGCGGCCAGCCGTGCATCCTGTCGAATACCGAATACAAATTGCTGCTGGTGCTGGCCGAGGCAGCCGGCCGCGTACTCTCGCGCGACGCCCTGCTCAAGAAGATGCGCGGGATCGAGTTCGACGGGCTCGACCGCAGTATCGACAACTGCATCTCGAAGCTGCGCCGCAAGTTTGACGATGCCGATTCAGAAAAGATCAAGACGGTGTGGGGCGAAGGCTACCTGTTTTCGCCATCGGCCTGGAATTGACGGCACTCCCATAAAAAAACCTGCCGCGGCAGGTTTTTTTACGTCTGGCGATTCACAGCCGGGGTCAGGTCTGACATTCAGACACGGCCTCAGCCTTAGCCACTTCCAATGGTGTCTTGACCAGTATTAGCATGACCCGGTGCCAGCTAGTTCTGATTACCCGATTGTCGAGCTCGTGTCCGAATGTCAGACCTGACCCTCGCTTTTCCTCGCTTTTCGCTTACTCGAACACCGGCACGATCGCCAGCGGCGCGTGGTACGTCACGATCTGGGCCGCGTCCGCTGGCGCGAAGCGGTAGGTGACGACCGGGAAATCGTCATCGACGTCGCCGGCGAACGCCGGTGCGCGCGTGACCGGCAGGATGGTCTCGGCGCCGCCGGCCCGCACCCGGGCACCGGCATCGACACTCGTTTTTGGAAACACGAGCTGCACGCCCACGCATGCCTGGCTGCGCACCGAAGCGTCGGCGTGGCGGGCAAAGCCCAGCGCCTGCTCGCAGGCGGCGCGCAGCTCGGTTGCGTCGTACGAGCCGTCGGCGCGCAGCGCCAGCGAGATGCGCGGGCGCACCGTGAAGCCGCCCAGCGACCGGTTGGGCGCCAGCACGGCGTTCTCGTCGTAGGCGGCTTTCAGCAGCGGCAGCGTCGTGCGCCCTAGCGGATCAAGCACCAGGCTGGTCTGCAGCGTACGGCCTTTGATCAGCAGGCTCGCGCCATCGCCCAGCATCCCCCTGGCACGCGGGCGCACCTGCAGCTGATGCTGCAGAAGATTCTTGGGCCCGCCATATTTGTCGAATACCACCATCGTCCGGTAGGCATCGCGATAGCTCACCCATTCGTCGCCACGCGCCTGCGCGACGGCAACGCCTGCCGTCAGCAGCAGGGTCACGCAGGCGGAGAGGTGTACGCGTTGCATCATCAGAAGCGGTAAGCGAAGGCGGTCGAAACCGTCACATTGGTGGGCCGCTCGACGAGCGGGCTATGGCGAATGTTGCCGACCAGGCGCGTCGCTTGCACATTGGTGGTGAGCATCCACGACGGACCGAGCGCCCAGTTCCAGCGCGCGCCAGCGTGCACGTCTTTCAGGCCGCCACCGGGACGAAATACGGGATTGCCGCTGCTCCAGGCCTCGTTGTCATTGACGCCGAAGTAGCTCTGGTTATAGTCGCGGTTGACCAGCGTGAGCCCGGCATTGAACGAAACAGTGTGCTGTGGCGCCATGGCCACGGCAAGGCGCTGCACGCCCAGCGCCATGCGCGCACCGTCACGCTCGTTACCGGAGCCGATCAGCACACTGCTGGTAACACGCCACACCGGGTTCAGGTAGTAGTTCAGGAAAACGCCGCCTTCGACCCTTGTTGCCACATGCGGCATGCCTGCCAGGGGCGTATCGCTACGGATGCGTGCCACAAGCGGCAGCATGGCCGCGACACCGATGCCATCGACAATGCCTCCCGTGCCGGACTCGTCACGGCGAGGATGGAGCGATACCAAGGGGCCGAATTCGAGCGTCGGATCGATTGACAAATGCATCCCGGCGCTCATGCCGGAAATGAATATTCCATTGCTCCACTGCACCTGCAGCACCGGCAGGACCGATGTCTTCGAGTTTGCTGCGCCCTCATAGCGCGCCCGCGACACAGCGCCCAGTCCCGCATACATATCGTGGCTGCCGTCAGGCATGGGGTTGGTGGCCGGCGTCTGCGCGCTCGCAACACCACTTGCTGCAGCGAGGGCCAGGGCGAAGAACTGTTTCATCGTGATGGCGTTCCGGGAGTTCGTGTGCTGATATTTTACGTCGAGCAAGCTTCGCTCTCCCAATCGCATGGTGGCAACGCAGACGCTTTCGCTCTGGCACAAATAAAAAAACCCACTGACACTTGCGCATCAGTGGGCAAACGGAAACCCTGATGATGCAACTGATGGTAAGCGTTATGCCGCCGTGAATCACCCTCCAGGTGTCCACCAATTGTCGTCAATTTGTAAGGCGGCGCCCGTGCGCGGGCATGGGTGCTGACTGTTGCACCCTTGCCGCTGTACAATCTCGGGCTCAGGAGAAACCATGCTTTTGGCCGCGCTTCATCACCGACAGTCACCCGGGATGCACCCGTGAACCGGCTATTTTTCCGCTTCTTCGTGTTCGTCATGCTGTCGATCACGGCCGCGACGTTCCTCATCTACTTTGTCTTTGCACGCCTGTTCGGCGATCCGCTGGAAGACATTGCACGGCGCCAGGCGGCGGGCCAGATTTTCCTGATCGAGCATTACGTGGACGAAGCGCCCGGCGACGAGTGGCTCACGCGCCTGAACAATGTGCGCGAAGTCTCGCCGGTGCGCTACGACCTGCTGCCACTGGCCACCGCGCGCGCCCGGTTCGATGGCGCCCGGCGCGCGGCGCTCGATCGCGGCGCGATTGTCCTGGACGTCAGCGAGCGCGCCCTGTACCGGCGTGTCGACCTGGCGGGCGAGCGCTATATCGGCAGCAACGACGAGGTGCTGCATGCGCAGAACCTGCCGATCGATATCGGCAAGGAGCTCAAGAAAGAGCTGCTGCGCTTCGTCATCGTCGCCCTCGCCCTGCTGCTGCCAATTGCCCTGTGGTCGCGTTCGCACTGGCGTGCACTCCAATCGCTGTCACGGATGGCCGACGAATTTGGCGCCGGCAAGCTGTCGGCACGCGCCCGGCTCGCCCCCTCCGAAATCGTCCATCCGCTGGCCGAACGCATCAACGACATGGCCGGGCGCATCGAAGCGCTGATGGGCGCGCAGCGCAGCCTGCTGCATTCGGTCTCGCACGAATTGCGTACGCCAATTGCGCGCCTCGAATTCGGTCTCGAGTTGCTGGACGCGCGCGCCAACGACCCCGACCTGCGCCGCCGCATCGCCGCGATGGAGGGCGACGTGCGCGAGCTGAACGATCTGGTCAGGGAGCTGCTCGATATGAGCAAACTCGACAGCGCCGGCACGCTGCAGGGCGCCACGGTCGATCTGGCCGCGCTGCTGCGCGACTGCTGCGCCACGCTGCCGCCGTCGCCCCAGGACGTCAGTTGCCAGCTCGCGGACGGGCTCGGTACGATCGACGGCGACGCCCGCCTGCTGGCGCGCGCCGTCGGCAACCTGCTGCGCAACGCCCAGAAATATGCCAGCAGCCGGGTCGTGCTGTCGGCCGCACGGGGTCCAACGGACATCGAGATTGCCGTCGACGACGACGGCCCCGGCATCCCGGAAGCCGAGCGCGACAAGGTGTTCGAGCCGTTCTACCGGCTCGACCGCAGCCGCGACCGCGCCACCGGCGGCTTCGGACTCGGCTTGTCGATCGCGCGCAAGGCGGTGGTCCTACATGGCGGGACGCTGGACGTGGCGACATCCGGTCTTTGCGGCGCGCGCTTCGTCGTGCGGCTACCGCTTTCCCTCGGAGTTCCCGCATGAACGAACGCTTCCTGATCACGACCCTGTGCGCGCTGGCCTTGCTGTCGACCGTCGGCGCCTCCCTGCCCTACCCAATGCTGGCGCCGCTGTTTGCCGACGGCAGCATCCATGGCTTGAACAGCTTCCTCGGTCTGCCGCCCAAGCTGTTGCTGGGCATTGCGCTGATGATCAATCCGCTGGGCCTGCTGATCGGCAGCGCGGTGCTGGGGCCGCTGTCAGACGGCTTCGGCCGGCGCCGCGCGCTGCTGCTGACGACCGTGGGCGCGGCGCTCGGTCACCTGCTCACGGCCGCCGCGATGGTCATGGAATCGTATCTGCTGTTCCTCGCGGCGCGCTTCTTTACCGGTCTGCTCGAAGGCAATGGCGCCGTCATGCGCGCGCTCGTGATCGAACGCGTCAAAGGGCCGCTGCGCAATCACGCGCTGTCCTGGCTCAATGGTGCATTCAATCTGGGCTGGCTCGTCGGGCCGCTGCTGGGCGGTTTCACGATGGCCTATGGCGCAGAAGTGCCGTTTGCGATCGCCGCGGTCGCGCTGCTGCTCGGTACGCTCGGAGTGTTCCTGACGATCCCGGCGACGCCACCGGCCACGCACGGCCTGCGCTGGTGGACCGTCGCGCGTGAACGTCATGCGCTGACGCTGCTGCGCCATGGACCGCTGCGCACGCTGTTCATCATCCATCTGGGCTATTGCTGCGGCGTCGCGTCGCTGTACGAATACTTCCCGTTGTGGCTGGTCGACGTGGGCGGCTACGATGCGCGCCAGATTTCTCTGGTGAACATGGGCATGTGCGCGTTGATGACGACAGCAGCGCTGTTCGCCGGCCACGCCAGCCCCGTCGAAGGCCGCCTGCGCGCGGGCTGGTATGCGGCGGTGGGCGCCACGGCGATCCTGTGCGTGGGCTTAGGCAATCTGTGGATCGGCATTGCGGGCATCGTCCTGTTCGGCGTGCCGCATGCGTTCTACAACACGGCGCTGCAAACCTGGTCGGCCGATACGTTCGCGGATTACGGCCAGGGTTCGGTCATGGCGCTGCTGTCGACCATTTTTTGCCTGGCCAATATCCTGATGGCACTGTTGGGGGCCGTGCTGACGCTGATCGACACGCGACTGGTGCTGGTTGTCGGGGGTGTGCTGGCGGCGTGCGCCTCGGTGGCGCTGCGGCGCTGGAGCATGCGCAGTACGCATCGACAACTGGAGACCCCATGAACACCTCGGAACGCATCCTGATGCAACTGAAAATGCGCGGCCCTCAGACCGCCCAGGCACTGGCCGCGCAACTCGACCTGACTTCGATGGGCGTACGCCGCCATCTGGAGAGTGCGCTCGAAAAGGGACTGGTCGGGTATGAGGACAGCGGGGGCAAGGTCGAGCGCCCGGTGCGACGCTGGGGCTTGAGCCAGGCCGGGCAAGCACGCTATCCGGATCGTCATGCCGAGCTCACGGTCGACTTGATTGGGCAGGTGCAGATGCTGTTTGCGCTGCGGCACGCATGTGCCAGGACTTTTGCCGTTCGGAGCTCGACGTGTTTGCGCGCGTGCTGGACCCGACAGTAAAAGTGGTCCGCATCGAGCATCAGTTGCATGGCGCCAGGCGCTGCGCCTACGCTGCATCGAAGGCAGAATGACAGAACGGCGCCCATAGGCGCCGTTCCGGTATTTCCTGCCTTACTTGCCTAGCTCATTTGCCGACTCATTTGCCGACATTATGTGGAGCAGGCCGCACATTCATCACGCCGAACCAGAGGTGTTCCCACCAGTGATCGCGCGAGCTCACCGTGACAAGACATGCCTTGTCAAATCCCGCCTTGAACACCAGGTCAGGACATTGATTCGTTGCCAGCGCATGGCGCTGATTCTCGGCATTGACCAGCGCGATGCTCAGCCAGATAGTCGCCATGGCGAAGATCGCCGCCAGCGACCACGCGACATGGTTCACGCGGCTGGTCTCAAACAGCTCTTCCTCTTTGGGCCGTGACCCTTCGTAGATCTTGAGGATGTCGCGTTCGACGTCGTTGGTCATTTGGTCTGGGCTGCCTTCGTGACCAGTGCATCGAGGACCTGGCCAGTGGCCGTCATCAGCTGGCCCATGTCCTGGATCTTGTTCGATTGTGCCACAGTAGCCGGCGACACGACGTATTTACCATCGATGACAACGGTCGGCGTGCTGCTGGCCTTGTACGCTTCGGCAACTGCCGGCAGACGCTTGAGCTTGGTCTGGACGCCGAACGAGTTCCACGCTTCCATGAACTTGGCCTTGTCCAGCCCGTTCGAGGTCGCCCAGGCGATGATGTCCTCGTCCTTCATCAGGCGCTTGCGCTCGACGTGCACGGCGCGGAACACGCGGTCATGGTACTGCTCCAGCTTGCCCATGGCGTCGAGCGTCAGGAACAGGCGGGCTTCCGGATCGCTCGGGCCCTGGAACGGCAGCGGGATGCGGCGCATCACGATGTTGTCGCCCTGCTTCTTGATCCATGCATTGAGCGTCGGCTCGAACGCATTGCAGGCGCCGCAGTGGTAGGCGAAGAATTCAACGACTTCGACCTTCTTGCCGACAGTCTGGGTCGGCTGCGGCGCGGCCAGCACGGTGTATTCGGAGCCGACGCGTGGATCAGTCGGCGAAGCATTGGCGAAACCGGCAACCAGGGCGGCAGCAACGAGGGCAAAACGCAGAGTGCGCATAACATCCTTCCACAAATATGATTGAGCGAACGATCGCGAGATTACCACTTTTTGCCCCTGCCCTGTCTGCAGGGCGCGATTTATTGCATTTGCTTACTGCTGAAACATGTATGCAAATACATCAGCCGTCCGCGCCCGGCAGAACATGGATCAGAAGTCGTAGCGCAGCGACACCTTCAGCTGGCGGCCATCGCTCGGGTAAATTCCGGCGCGGCAGCTGAACGCATAGCTGTAGTGCTGGCGATCAAGCAGGTTCAGGCCCGACACCGACGCTTCCCATGGGCCGAAGCGGTGCGCATAGCGGGCGTCG
Organism: Massilia aurea; assembly: GCF_024753205.1. GTDB lineage: Bacteria > Pseudomonadota > Gammaproteobacteria > Burkholderiales > Burkholderiaceae_D > Telluria > Telluria aurea. Next base: position 216,566 of record NZ_JANUGZ010000003.1, read on the forward strand.
ACCGTCGTGTACGACGGCACGCGCGCGCTGCAGCTGTTGGCAAAGTCGTCACCGAAACGCTGGCTGGCCACCCACTGCGCGCCGACATCGGCGGTCTGGCCAGTGCCTGGCGTCCAGGCCAGGCGCGTCGTCACGACGTGCTTGGGCACCAGCACCATTTCGCGGCCGGCGTTCGGACCATCACGGAACTCGGATTGCACGTATTGCCAGGCACCGGTCAGGCGCAGGTTGTTCGCCAGCAGCGCGTTGCCTTCAACTTCCACACCCTGGCGACGGGTCGGGTCGAGATTGGTGTTGCTGCCAAAGCCGCCGGCCAGCGTCGGATCGAAGAAGATTTCGTTCGTCAGGCGGTGACGGAACACGCGGGCCGTGGCCTTGCGCGCATCGTTGCCGAAGGCGACGCCCAGTTCCAGGTCGCGCGAGGTTTGCGGCGCCAGCACGTCCGTTGTGGCGCGGTACGAGTTTTCGTCGATATTGGCGATGCGGTAGCTGCGGCCGGCCTTGGCGAACACGGTTACCTCGCGCGCGACGTCGAAGCTGCCTTCGACCGTGAACGCGTTGACCGACTGCGCGGTGTCTTCCGGGTCGACAAACGCGAGCGGATCGGCGTACTCCTTGTCGAAGCGTTCATGGCGCGCGCCGACGGCCAGGCGCGCATTGTGCGGCGCGTTCCAGGTCAGTTCGTCACGCACGTAGATCGCCTTGGACTCCTGTTTGGCGTCGCCGGCCGAGAAGCTCGACGTCACCTGGCGATCCCAGCGGGTCAGGTCGATCCCGGTGACGAATTCGTTGCGCTTGTCGCCGAGCGTGGCGGTGTGGCGCAGGCGCGGCGAGAACTGGGTCTGATCGGACTGGTAGCGCGAGGCCGATGGGAAGCCCGAGAACACATACGTCGAACCGACATCGCGCTCGCGGTGCGACAGCTCGGCTGCCAGTTCGATGGCGCCGATGCGGTGTTCGACGAACGCGCTGACACGGTCGGTGTCGAGCGAGCCGAAGTCATCCGGTGTGTTGCTCTGGGTCGGGATCGACTGGAACTGCGCTTCGGTCAGCGAACCCGGCAGGCGCGAGTCCGAGCGCGAGCTCTCGAAGCGCAGGCCAGCGCGGCCATTTGCGCCGTACGCATACTGCACGCCGCCGCTGAAGCTCGTCTGCTCGTACTTGTTGTTGTCGCGGTAGTTGTCGGTGCGGCGGTCGGCCACGGCGGCGTCGAACGACCACGGGCCGGCGCCATGCGCGATCGAGGCGCGCAGATCGAGCGCATCGAAGCGCCCGCCTTCCACGAACAGGGTGCCGCGCGTGCCGCCGCCTTGCGGACGGCGGGTGAAGATCTGGATCACGCCGCCGGTGGCGCCGTCGCCGTACAGCACACTGCTGCCGCCGCGCGTGATTTCGATGCGCTCGACCGTGTCGACCGGGATGCTCGAGAGCACCGTGCTGGCCAGCTCGTTTTCATTCAGGCGTACGCCGTCGACCATCACCACCACGTTCTGCGCGCTGTTGGTGCCGAAGCCGCGCAGGTCCAGGCTGAAGTCGGGCGAGCCGTCCAGGCTCTGGCGGCCGAAGACACCGCCGATCTTGCGGATGGCGGCATTGACGTCGGCCACGCCGGCGCTGCGGATCTGCTCTGCCGTGATCACGGTGGCGCCGATCGGCGTGGCGGTGGCCGGAAAACGGGCGGCGGTGACGACGACCGGCACCAGCGTTTCTTGCGCGGTAGCGAGGGTGGCGAAGGTGGACACGGCGAAGGCGCACGCCACAACGAGGGGCGCGCGGCGCGCGGGAGCTGCAAAAGTCATGATGAATGTGTTCTCGGTAAAGGGCGCCCCGCTGCGTCCCCGCAGCCTGGCGTCGAAGGAAGCGCGTCGCGCTTCCACCTGTCCTGGCCGGTATCCGGGCTGGCAAGCGGACGCCCTCACCTTCCTGTCGTGCGGACAGTGGTTATCGAGATTGTCTGCCGCGGCGCAGGATGTGCGGACGCGGCGCTTGTTGACCGTTGCGGGGGCAGCACACTTCCAGGACGGCGCGCGGCGCAGCCCTGTCGTGTTTCCCGTTTAACTTCGCGCGCTGGAATGCGCGCGAGAGCACCAAAACGGCGCGATTATACCGTGTCGGCACGCGCCCTGGCAGGTCAGCTGCCGCGCTTGCCGCGCGACTGCTCTTCGAGCTTGGCAGCGAGCTTCTCGGCGGCCAGGCGGGCTTTCTCGGCCACTTCGGCCGCGTGCAGGGCCAGGCTGGCTGCGCGCGAATCCGGCGTTTCCAGGCTGATGCGGCCCAGGGCGCCCTGACGGTAATCCTGCAGCAGCGAGTGCGCTGCTTTTTCGTAGTCGTACTCGCCGCCGCGCACACGGAAGCCCCGGCGCATCGCCACGCCCTCGATCACGCCGACACCATCCATGCCCTCGGTTTTCAGGCCATAGCGCGCGGTGAGCAGGTGCGGGTAGCGCTGCAGCAGCAGCTCGCCCAGGTATTCCGCCACTTCTTCTTCGACCAGCGCATTGGTGCCAATGGCGTGGCTGGCTGCCAGCATCAGGCCGTCGGTGGCCATGGCGATCTTTGGCCACAGCATGCCGGGCGTGTCGACCAGCACCACGTTCTTGTTCAGGTACAGGCGCTGCTGGACCTTGGTCACGGCCGGCTCGTCGCCCACCTTGGCCACGCGTTTTTTCAGTAGCGCGTTCATCAGCGTCGATTTGCCGACGTTGGGGATGCCCATGATCATGATGCGCAGCGGTTTCGTTGGCACGCCGCGGTGCGGCGCCAGCGACAGGGCCAGATCGGGGATGCGGGCGACGTCGGCCGGCTTCTTGGTCGTCATGGGGTAGGCCGTGACGCCATCCTGGGCATCGTAATAGGCTTTCCAGGCGGCGGTGGCGACCGGATCGGCCAGATCGATCTTGTTCAGGATCTTGAGGCTGGGACGCTGGCGGAACTTGCGCAGCTGGTCCACCAGTGGGTTGCAGCTCGCCTCGGGCAGGCGTGCATCGAGGACTTCGATCACCAGATCGATGTTCTCCATCTGCTCGGCCGCTTCCTTCTTGGCCGCGTTCATGTGGCCCGGGAACCATTGTATCGACATGCTGTTGCTTTCTTTATCTTTCGTTCAAGGTGCTATTTTACGCTGGTGGCGCACGCGAGCGTGGTGAACCCGCCACAGCTGGTCTTTCTCTTGCGCATGACGTTGAGCCGTTGCAACACTGTTGACATATTCGGCGTGCACACTTGCCCTTGGCCACGCACGGTGGCGGGCCGCCAGCGGAGACGAACTATGCGCGCACGGGACAGACTGAAACGATCGATGGTGCGCTGGTATGGCGTCGGCTTGCTGTGCTGCGCCATCGCGGTGTCCGCGCTGGTCGAGTTGCCGCTGGTGCCCTACTGAACCAGACCCGGTTCGCTGCACGCAAGAGGTGGCAACGTGGCCGCCGGATCGAACGCCGCCAAGCGCTCGCGCGCTGCCGCGCGGTCTTTCGCATACTCGGCCAGGTAGCGGCTGCGTTCCTCACTCTGCCATTCGTGATCGGGCACGCTGGCCAGCGACAGCGTGCGGCTGACCAGCACGGCCCCCTCGCGGCGCGCCAGCAGCAGCCGGTCCGGGTCCGCGTTCTCACGCAGCAGATAACCTTCGACATCGCGCAGCACCAGCGGCAATGGCGGCCCAGGGTCGGCGTCGTGCAGCAGCTTGCCGTGCACGCGCAACGCGACCGACTGCGTGCCCTGCCCCAATGGTTCGTTGAAGGTCGCCAGCGCGAACGGGCGGCCCAGCGCATCGTCGATGCGGCCACTGACCACGTAGCGCCCCGGCAGGCGCACGTCGAGCGGCAGCGTGAACTCGAGGGCGTCCGGGCTGATCGCTTCACGCGGTGTGCCGGTCCACATGGCCGGCAACTCGGGCGAATAGATCACGTCGAACAACACGACACCCGCGCGGCCATTGACGCTGAAGCGCACTTCACTACGAATGGTGCCGTGAAAGCCCGCCAGTGCACTCGCTTGCGGCGCGAACGTGGCGCGCCAGTGTTCGCCATCATCCTGCGAAAACGCCAGCGTCACGCGGGGCGCGGGACGAGCTCCCTGCGCAGCCATCCCCTGGGCCAGCGCGCGCGTGATCACCAGCGGCAGTGCGGCGCCGTGCGCGTCAACAGCCCGCAGCGACAACTCGACCGTCTCACCCGCCGCCAGGTAGACGCGCGACTGCGCGGTCTGCACCAGCACGTCCGGATCGCTGTCGCCGCCATCGACACGCATCGGGTTCGATTCGCGCACCGGCTGGTTCGGATACAGCTGGTCCGGATGCTGCGCGGCCGGACGCGATGTGTGCGGGTAGCGGGTGTGCTGGAAGTAGCTGCAATAGGTGTGCTGCGTCAATCGAACCTGCCCGGCAAGCTGGCGCCGGCGCACTGTACGGTCGTCGCCGGCAGGATTCATGACCGGCACGGGACCGAGAAAATGCAGGCCGGCCGGCGGCGCCGGTGCAGCACGTGGCCGCGCCGAATCGTTTTGGTGCCAGAACAGCCCGAGCATGAGCGCAGCGGCGACGACCAGCGCCAGCCAGACGGCGCGCCGCCTAGTTGGCTGTATCGACCATCGCGTCACGCATGACTCCGATGATGCCGGCCCAGTTGCCGTCGCCATAGTGGTTGAAGCGTTCACCGTCGTCGCGGAACACGACCGAGTGCCAGCTCCACTTGACGCTGCCGCCCTGGTTTGGCGCGGTGCCCAGGCGCAGGTCGTCGCACAGCCAGTCGCCAGGATTACACAGCGAACGGCCCGCATTGCCGGCCACGCCGCCGCTGCTGTGGTAGGCCACGACTTCGTCGTCCTGGCCCGGCAACAGGAACGAGTACGCGGTGCCGCGCGCGCCGGCGTAGCGATAGAACCAGACGTTGCGGGTGTCGTTGTGGTTGTACATGGCGCGCGCGGTGCTGGTCTTGAGGTCTTGCACGAGCGGCTCGGAGGTGGTCCAGGCGCCGGCGTTGGCGAGCTCGGAGCCGCCCGCCGCGCCGGCCGCGACGCGCACCCATTTGAGGTTCCAGCCGGTCTGCACGCCACCGCTGGCGGCGCACACGCCGTTGGCGTTCGCGCTGGCGTTCGTCACGGTGCGCGCCGAGCCGCCGTAATTGGCCAGTGTGTAGCCAAGCAGCAGATCGCCCGCGCTGTAGGCGGCGATATAGCACCAGTTCTGGCCCGTGCAGAAGCAGTCGAGCGCATCGCGCACGCGCCCGCTTTGCGAGGCAATGCTGCTGCGGCCATCCCAGTTGACTGCCTGCTTGTTGATGCCGGCCGGGGTAGCGGCCGGGCCCCAGTAGCGAAAGTCGCTGTAGTTGCCGGGCGCGCCGCCGCTGCTGCGGCCGTTGATCCAGAGCGTGTAGTTGGTGGCGCCCGCCACGGTGCTGGCCAGCAGCAGGCACAGGGTGCAAACAACGTAGAAGGCGTACGGGATGCGGCGGTGCTTCATGCTGGTCTCCTCGCTGCCCGGCGTGTGCCGGTGCTACGTTAGAGAGCAGAATCCCGCCGCGGTTCCCGACTATTCGAGATCGGCCAGCACCTTCAGGTGGGCCACCACGCTGCGCGCCAGCGACGACAGCTCATAGCCGCCTTCAAGACAGCTGACGATCCGCCCGCCGGCGTGCTCGTTGGCCACCGCCAGCACCTGCCGCGTGATCCACGCATAGTCCGCCTCGACCAGCCCGATGCCGCCCATATCGTCGTCGCGATGGCCGTCGAAGCCGGCCGAGACAAAAATCATCTGCGGCTTGAAGGCATGCAGCGCCGGCAGCCACTGTTCCTGCACCAACTGGCGCACGGTGTCGCCCTCGCAGCGCGCCGGCACCGGCACGTTCACGCAGGTGGCGGTAATCGGTTCGGGCTCGGTGTACGGAAAGAACGGATGCTGGAAGAAGCTCGCCATCAGCACGCGCGGATCGTCGCGAAACGCGTCGGCCGTGCCATTGCCGTGGTGGACATCGAAGTCGATGATTGCGACGCGTTGTAGACCATGCGCCTCGAGCGCGTGGCGCGCGGCGATGGCCACGTTGTTGAAGAGGCAAAAGCCCATCGGCTCGGTCGGCGTGGCGTGGTGGCCTGGCGGGCGCACCGAGCAGAAGGCATTGGTGACCGTGCCGGCGATGACGTCGTTGGTTGCCGCCACTGCGGCGCCGGCTGCGCGCAGCGCCGCCTGGTAGCTGTGCTGATTGAGCGACGTGTCGCCATCGAGCGGGTAGTAATCGCCAGGCGTCGTGGGCACATGGTCGCGCACCAGCGCCAGCGCGCCCGCCGTGTGGTTGCGCAGGATCTGCGTCGTGTCGGCCAGCGGCGCACTGCGCTGCTCGATCAAGCCATCCAGGCGCGCCAGGATCAATTGGTCGTCGATGGCCCGCAGGCGCGCCGGGGACTCGGGATGCCAATCGCCCATTTCGTGCCGCAGGCAGTCGGGGTGGCTGTAAATCGCTGTACTCATGATGCTCGGTCTCCGCCTGTGCTCATCCATTCACACCTTGCCGCGCCGTTCTCGCATAGAATCCCTTGGGACGGCTTGTTGCTGTCGACGTATGAAGATTGCCAATGACGCTAATCTACCACGGCAGGCCGCAGCGCTGCTGTGCCGCCTTGTCAATCATGCATGCGCGCCAGGTCCGCCGACCTGTTTCATGTACCGAATAACGTAAAGCCAACCATGTTCAACAAATTGCACGCCGTCGCACGCCAGGTCAACGAGGTGGTGGTCGGCAAGGACCAGCAGGTGCGCCTGGCCTTGACCTGCCTGCTGGCCGGCGGCCACCTGCTGCTCGACGACCTGCCGGGTGTCGGCAAGACCACGCTGGCGCACGCGCTGGCCATCTCGCTGGGCCTGCGCTTCAACCGCGTCCAGTTCACCAGCGATTTGCTGCCGGCCGACGTGGCCGGCATCTCGATCTACGAGCGCGAAAAGAACGAGTTCGTGTTCCATCCGGGTCCGATCTTCACGCAGGTGCTGCTGGCCGACGAGATCAACCGCGCCACGCCCAAGACCCAGTCGGGCCTGCTCGAAGCCATGGAAGAACACCAGGTCTCGGCCGACGGCGTCACGCGCGCCCTGCCCGAGCCTTTCTTTGTCATCGCCACGCAGAACCCGGCCAACCAGGTCGGCGTGTTCCCGCTGCCCGAGTCGCAACTTGACCGCTTTTTGATGTGCCTGACGCTGGGCTACCCGGACGCCGCCGCCGAACGCGCGCTGCTGATGGGCGAAGACCGGCGCGCGATGCTCAAGACGCTGCAGCCGGCGATGCAGGCCACCGAACTGGCCGCGGCCCGGCACCAGCTGCGCACCATCCACGCATCCGACGCGCTGATCACGTATGTGCAGGCGCTGGCGCAGGCGTCGCGCCAGAACGGCATGTTCGCCGAGGGCCTGTCGCCACGCGCCGCAATCGCGCTGCTGCAGGCCGGGCGCGCGTGGGCTGCGCTCGAAGGGCGCGACCATGTGATCCCCGAGGATATCCAGGCCGTGCTGGTGCCGGTCTGTGCGCACCGCCTGCGGCCACTGCGCGCCGCGCACGGCACCGCGCTGGCCAGCCGCGACCTGGTGCTGCAACTGCAAAAGGCGGTCCCGGTCTGATGGCGCTGGCGCTCCGGGGCTGGTTGCGCCGCACGACCGGCACATGGCTGCCGCGCGGCGGCGCGCTCGATGCGGGCGAAGTGGTCATCAGCCAGCGCCGCGTGTTCATCGTGCCATCGCGCGCGGGCCTCGGGTTCGTGCTGCTGCTGGCCGTGCTGCTGATCGGCTCGGTCAATTATGGGCTCGGCCTTGGCTTCGGCCTGACCTTTCTGGCACTGTCATGCGCACTGGTCGACATGGTCGCCACCTACCGCAATCTGGCGCAGCTACGCCTGCAACAGGGCCGCACGGCGCCCGTGTTTGCGGGCGAAGTGGCGCAATTTGAGCTGCATGTGATCAACCGCACGCGCCTGGCGCGCTACGCCGTGCGGGCCGACTTTGCCGACTGGCTAGATGCGCGCCACGTCGCCGACATCGCCGCCGGCACGCAGGCCACCGTCACGCTCACACTGCCGACCACCGCGCGCGGCTGGGCGGCGCCGGCGCGTGTGAAGCTGTCGACGCGCTTTCCCCTTGGCCTGTTCGTCGCCTGGAGCTACTGGCGGCCGGCCGCGCAAGTGCTGGTCTACCCGCGTCCCGAAGACGGCGCGCCCGGCCTGCCGCTGCAGGGCGGCGGCGGCAACAGCGTGCGCACGGCCGGCCATGACGATTTTGCCGGCGTGCGCAATTACCAGGCGGGCGACTCGCCGCGCCAGATGGCGTGGCGCCAGATCGCGCGGCTCGATCCGAGCATCGGCGGCCAGTTGGTGACCAAGCACTTTGAAGGCGGTGGCGGCGACGAACTGGTGCTCGACTTCGACCGCCTGCCACGCACGCTCGACGTCGAACTGCGCCTGGCACGCCTGACGCGCTGGGTGCTGGACGCCGAAAGCCGCGCCCTGCCCTACGCCTTCCACCTGGGCGCCGTGCGCATCGACGCCGGCAGCGGCGCGGCGCACCAGGCGGCGTGCCTGCGCGCGCTGGCCTTGTATGGTATCGAGGGGCCCGCATGAACTTCCTGCGTACCCCACTGCCACGCGACAAGGCCGACACGCTGCTATTACTGGCCAGCGCGGTGCTGGTGCTGGCGCCGCACGCGCTGCACCTGCCGTGGTGGGTCTCGCTGCTGTGCGCGGCCACGCTGGCCTGGCGCGCCGCCATCACGCTGCGCGGCAAGCGCATGCCCAAGGCCATCGTCCTGCTGCCGATTGCGATTGCCGCCATGGTCGGCGTGCAGTTCAGCTACGACACGCTGCTCGGCAAGGATGCCGGCGTGGCGATGCTGGTACTGCTGGTGGCCTTCAAGATGCTCGAGATGCACGCGCGGCGCGACCTGTTCGTCGTGGTGTTCCTGTGCTTCTTCCTCGTGCTGACCAACTTCTTTTACGCGCAGGGGATCGGCACGGCGGTCATGATGATCGCGTCGGTGCTGCTGCTGCTGGCCACGCAGCTGTCGTTCCAGTTCACCGGCGCGGTACCGCCGCTGCGCACGCGCCTGGCGATGGCCGCGCGCATGCTGGTCTTTGCCGCGCCGATCGCGATCGCGCTGTTTTTCGTGTTCCCGCGCATCCAGGGCCCGCTGTGGAGCATGCCGGGCGGCCCGGGCGCTGGTACCTCGGGCTTGTCGGACCAGATGGCACCGGGCCAGATGTCGAACCTGGCGCTGTCCGAAGAGCCGGCGTTTCGCGTGCGCTTCTTTGGCCGCCCACCACTGCCGCCTCAGTTGTACTGGCGCGGCCCGGTGCTCGACGCCTTCGATGGCCTGACCTGGCGTCGCGGCGACAACACCGCGTCGGGCCGCAATCTGCGCCTGTCGGTCGGCGGGCCGGGACTGGAATACGAAGTCACGCTCGAACCGTCGCAATCACGCTGGGTGTTCGCGCTCGAGATGCCGGGCGAATTGCCGGTCGTGCCGGGCCACGAGTTGCGCATCTCGCCCCAGTTCGAACTAACGGCCGACACGCCGCTGGCGAGCCGCGTGCGCTACCGCGCCAGCTCGCATGTCGAGTATGCGCTGCAGAGTGGTCCTGTGCTCGCTGACACCAATCGCTGGCTGCTGCTGCCGTATGGCTTCAACCCGCGCGCACTGGCTGCCGGCATGGCCTTGCGCGCGCTGGCCGATCCGGCCGCGCGGGTGGACGCCGTGCTGCGCCAGTTCCGCGAGCAGCCATTTGAATACACGCTGGCCCCGCCGCTGCTCGGGCGCCATACGGTCGACGAATTCCTGTACGGGACACGCTCGGGCTTTTGCGAACATTACTCGGGTGCGTTCGTGTTCCTGATGCGCGCGGCCGGCGTGCCGGCGCGCGTGGTGACCGGCTACCAAGGGGGCGAACTCAATCCCATCGACGGCTTCATGACGGTGCGCCAGTCGGATGCCCACGCCTGGGCCGAAGTCTGGATCGCCGGCCGTGGCTGGCTGCGCGTGGATCCGACGGCGGCGGTAGCGCCGGAGCGCGTGCAGTCGGGGACGAACCGCGCCACGGAGCGGCCCGCGCCCTTCGGCATCGACGCACTGCGCGGCGTGAATCCGTTCGGACCGGAAGCCGGCGCCTGGCTGGCCGATGTGCGCAACGCGATGGGCGCGCTCAACAATGGCTGGAACCAGTGGGTGCTGAACTACACACCGGAACGCCAGCGCAGCGTCGTGCAAGGCTTGCAGGACAAGTTGCTCGGCTGGCCGTTCGGCGTCGCACTGGTGCTGACCGGATTGGCCTGGTGGGGCATGAAGATTTTGCGGCGCCGTCGCGAAATCGACCCGATCGATGCTCTATACTCGGTCTTGTGCAAGCGTCTGGGCCAGGCCGGCCTGCCGCGCGCGCAAGACGAAGGGCCCAGTGCCTACGCGGCGCGCATCCTCGCCACCGATGCTGCTACCGCCGCCGGCGCACAGGCCCTGGGCCCGCCCGCCCGCGAGGCCGCCATCGCCTTCCTGCGTCGTTACAGCGCCTGGCGCTACGCCGCGCCCGCAGCCGATCCCCGGCTCCATGCCACCTTGAAACGTCTATTGTCGCAAGTCAGATGAAATTAATTGTTACCCTGTTCGCCGCGCTCGCCCTTGTCGCCAGCGCGCATGGCGATGCGCTCGCCGCCCCTTCTTCCGACAGCCCGGCGCGCAGCGCGCAAGCCAAGACCAAGGCCGCGAAAGCAAAGGCCGCAGCGAAAGCCAAATCAACGAAAGCCAAATCAACGAAAGCCAAATCGTCCAAGGCGCGCAGCACGGCCGCCAAGGCCGCGCCAGTTGTTGCAGCCGGCGCCGCTGCCGCCAGCGTCGTTGACACCGACAACGAGCACGTCAACTTTCTGGAATGGCAACCTGTACGCGACTTCATCGACGGAATGGTGACGCAGCATGGCTTCGAGCGCGCGGCGCTCGAGACGCTGTTTGGCCAGGTGCGCTACATCGATACGGCCGTGCAGCTGGTCAAGCCGGCGCCGCCGGGCAAGCCGAAGAACTGGCAAGCCTACAGTGCCCGCTTCATCGAGCCGATCCGGATCCGGGCCGGCGTGCGCTTCTGGGAAGAGAACGCCGAGGCGCTCAAACGCGCCGAAGCGGCGTATGGCGTGCCGGCTGAAATCATCGTCGGCATCATCGGCATCGAGACCATCTATGGCCGCGACACCGGGCGCTTCCGCGTGCTCGACTCGCTCACTACACTGGCGTTCGCCTATCCGGATTCACCGAACCAGGCCGCGCGCCAGGCGTTCTTCCGCGATGAGCTCGCCAACACGCTGGTGCTGGCGCGCGAGCGCGGCTACGACCCGTTCTCGCTGCTCGGCTCGTTCGCCGGTGCGGTCGGTCTGCCGCAATTCATGCCGAGCAATATCCTCAAATATGGTGTGGACTTCGACAACGATGGCCGCGTCGATCTGCGCGGCTCCAGCGTCGATGCGATCGGCAGCGTGGCCAACTTCCTGATCCAGCATGGCTGGAATCCCGAGCACCGCGGGCCGACTGCGTATGCGGCCGACGTCTCGCCAACGCGTGCCTGGGAGTCGCTGCTCGGACTCGGTCTGGAAGCGACGCTGAAACCGGAAACGCTGCGTGCTGCTGGCGTGGTCACCAGCACGCCGCTACCGGCGGAGAACCTGTACGGTTTGATCGACCTGCAAAATGGTGCCGAGCCAACCGAGTACTGGGTTGCCAACGATAACTTCTATGCCATTACCAAATACAATCGCAGTTATTTCTATGCAATGTCGGTGGTGGACCTGGGACGTGCGGTGCGGGCTGCCCGACCAGAGTGAGGCACATCACACTTCCTTTCCGAGCGGGAAATTTTGTAATCCTTTGTAACAAGTTTCCTGTCAACTTTCAATATTGCTGACCAGCACTCGCTCGCATACCCCCCAGGGGTATGCTCAGACATCTTGCAATTATTCGTACTAAATATATTACGAATGTAGTCATACTCCCCATTTTCTTTTCATTTAGTCAGCAATTTCCATACTGTGCGGCATCAAAGGCTGGATGCCCGTACACTATTGATTAATCAAAAAACAATAGTTGTTTCGCGTGACTATATGAGAGAATTGCATTGCGGCTATTGTTGCAAGTAGACAACGGTAACCAAATCGAAAGAAACGATTCCGGCTTGCTCATGAGTATCGGTATCGAAATAGTTGTACAATTGAATAGAAATTTACGAAAGTAAAACCGGACTCGACGTTGTAAATGTTGATGACTCCGCACTAACCCCTAAGGAATATGAATCATGACTAACCAAGTCGGCATTGATATGAACAGCGATTCGGAAGGCGACGAGCTGCTTCAGTACAACCCGAACCGCCTTCTCGATACGCTGATCGAGAACCTGCGCCTGAAAAATGACGCTGCGCTGTCGCGCGCGCTGGAAGTGGCGCCGCCAGTGATTTCGAAAATCCGTCACCACCGCCTGCCAGTCGGCGCTTCGCTGCTGATCCGCATGCACGAAGTGAGCGACCTGTCGATCCGTGACCTGCGCTACCTGATGGGCGATCGCCGTGCAAAATTCCGCATCAGCGACAAGCAGTTCAAGCCAAAAGAAGGCGCGGTCCCGGCAATGAAGGACTGAGCAACGTCGGGCGCTTCAGGGCGTCTGCGTTGTTCGTCTGGCCAGGATTGAACGGGCCGTCGCCATCTGGCACGGCCGGCACCAGTAGTGCATACGCCCGCGCGGGCGTATGAGCCGCCGCATTGGCGGACGACCGAAGGAAATTGGCTTGGAGCCGATGGAAAGGTCTAGGCAGTCCAAGGACTGATTTGACGAGGCCGCCTGTGCACCAGGCGGCCTTTTTTATGGCGCAGTCAGTCTTGTAGCAGCATTGACCGCGCCGCTGCTTCAGGCAGGAAAGACCCCCGTGGACAGGTAGCGATCACCCCGGTCGCAGACGATGAACACGATGGTCGCGTTCTCGACGGTCTGCGCGATGCGCAGCGCCACTTCACAGGCGCCAGCGGCCGAAATGCCGCAGAAGATACCCTCTTCGGCCGCCATGCGGCGTGCCATCTGCTCAGCGGCTGCCTGGCTCACGCTCTCGACCTGGTCGACGCGCGCCTTGTCATAGATCTTCGGCAGGTAGGCTTCGGGCCACTTGCGGATGCCCGGGATCGACGAGCCTTCTTCGGGCTGCGCGCCGATGATGCGCACCGCCTCGTTCTGCTCCTTCAGATAGCGCGACACGCCCATGATGGTACCGGTGGTGCCCATGGCGCTGACGAAGTGGGTGACGCGCCCGTCGGTGTCGCGCCAGATTTCCGGTCCCGTGCTCTCATAGTGGGCGCGGGGATTGTCGTCGTTGGCGAACTGGTCGAGGATGATGCCCTGGCCGTCTTTCTGCATCTGCTCGGCCATGTCGCGCGCGTATTCCATGCCGCCGGTCTTTGGCGTGAGGATGATCTGCGCACCGTAGGCAGCCATGCTCTGGCGCCGCTCGATCGACAGGTTGTCGGGCATCAGGAGGATCATCTTGTAGCCGAGGATTGCCGCAGCCATCGCCAGCGCGATACCGGTATTGCCGCTGGTCGCTTCGATCAGCGTGTCGCCCGGCTTGATCTGGCCACGCAGTTCGGCGCCGCGCAGCATCGACATCGCAGCCCGGTCCTTCACGGAGCCGGCCGGGTTGTTGCCCTCGAGCTTGCCCAGGATGATGTTGTTGCGGGCCGCGCACTCCGCACCCGGCAGGCGCTGCAGCTGCACGAGCGGCGTGTTGCCGATCGTGGATTCGATGGTCTTGTATGCCATTGCGTTCTCTATTCCTTGCGATACCAAAACACCATTTTAATCCGAGACGAACGTCGACGTTGGAGGACGGGTTCGACAATGCAAAGGGCCGCGATGCAAACGTTCCATCGCGGCCCTTCTGTCTGCGTCAGACGCTGGCTTAACGCAGCGGCATCGGATACGTTGCGACGCTGACGTTACCGTCCTTGTCCACCGCCTGCACCCCGAAGAAGACATTGTCCTTCGACAGGTCGAGCGTGGCTTCCGTCACGTTGCCAACCCACTTTGAACCTTCCCAGTTGGCGCTGGTCGTGTCGCGCCAGACGATGCGGTAGCCGGCCAGATCGGGCTCGCCATTCGCTTTCCAGACCAAGGTGGAATCGTTGGTCAGGGCTGCGGTGCGCAGCTTGACCTCTTGCGGTGCGGCCGGCGCCATTGCGAGCGACGCCATCGCGGCGCCATTCACGCGCGTTACCTTGGCGATGTAGTCGAAGTCGACGTGGTCGATCGTGTCGCCGTACACCTTGCCGTTTTCGGTGCGCAGATCCTGGTGCTGGTGCGCGAAGTCTTCGGCTGGCTCGGTAAAGCGCAGCGCGGCGTAACCCTGCTCCAGGAACGGCATGTGGTCGCCCCCGCGCAGATAGCGGTCATGCCGCTGGATCACGCTGACCTTGAAGCCTTTCACGTAGCGCTCGCCCTGCTCTTTCGTGTGGCGCGCGAGCTGGCGCGAAAGCGAATCGTTCTCGCCGCCCGTGGCTACCAGCTGGCGCACGGCCTCGCTCATTTCCTTGGTCGCCGGGATACTCTGGGCAAACAGGCGCACCTGCTTGTTGTCGACCTTGCCATCGTCGCCCTTCGAGCTGCCGATGATGTCGTTGGTGAACATGCCGGCCACGTTCCAGTTCTTTTCACGCGCACCGACGGCCCAGTGGCGGGCGCCGATCAGGCCCTGCTCTTCGGCGGCCACGGCCATGAACACGAGCGTCGCGTCGAACTTGTACTTGGCCATCACGCACGCCAGTTCCATGATAGCGGCGGTGCCCGATGCATCGTCGTTCGCGCCTGGCGCGTCCGAGGTAGCGTCCATCACGTCCGAGGCGCGCGAGTCGTAGTGGCCGCTGACCACATACATGCGCTCTTTGGAAGCGGCCTGCGTGCCGGGTAGCGTCGCGACGACGTTGACGATCTCGGTGGGCTTGGTGATGCGCGCCGAGACAGGCGCCACGTGGCTGTCATACGTGACCTGCAATGGCGTGCCGGCACCGCAGCGCTCGAGCTCGGCCTTGATCCAGCGGCGGGCAGCGCCGATGCCGCGCGTTGGCGATTCGGTCTCGGACATCGTGTGGCGCGTGCCGAAGCTGACCAGCTTGCGGATATGGCCTTCGATGCGCTGTTGCGACACTTCACCGAGGATCTTCGTGATCTGGGCTTGCTGCGCAGTGATGTCGGGTTGTTTCGGTGTGGCGGGCGAAGCGGACGTAGTTGCTGGCGCAGCAGCTGAAGCGGCGCCTGCAGCGGCCAGCAGGGCTGCCAACAAGGCGGTTGAGACACGAGATGAGACACGGGCGTGAGGCATGACGACCTTTCTGATGTTGATGTTCAAGCATGATCTTGAAGAGCTGGAACATCTTGCCACGCGCCCGTGACGCTGTCAGTCAATACATGTCATGTTGCGGTCTTGGCGTCGGCCGGTTTGGCCGCCGACTTGTCGCCCTTGGCTGCAGCAGGCTTGGCGGCGGCGCCTTCCTTGGCCTTGCCGTTGACCACCAGCCCGGACTGACTCAGCTTGGCGGCCTTTTTATTGCCCATGCCCTTGACGCGCGTTTGCAGATCGGGCCAGTCCTTGAACTCACCCTTGGCGCGCTCGTCGAGGATGGCCTTGGACATGCTCGGCCCCACGCCCTTGACGCCATCGAGCGCGGCGACATCGGCTTTGTTCACATCGACCTGGGCAAACGCCATGCTCCCCGAGACAGCCAGCGCGGCAAAGGCAAGCATCAGTTTCTTGATCATCGAATTTCTCCATTGGTTGAAGACGCTGGACGGCGACGCCGCCCATCGCTCTTCTAACGGATCGCCCGGTGCGTCGTTGACGGGCCGGGCTTGAGGCAGATCAGGGGCGACTCAACCCGGAAACAGCTCGTCGCGCGTCACGGTGGCCGTGCCCAGCTTGCCGACGACGATGCCGCCGGCGCGGTTGGCCGTCACCAGGGCTTCGCCCAGCGGCGCGCCCGTGCCCAGCATCGTGGCCAGCGTCGCAATCACCGTGTCACCGGCGCCCGATACGTCGAACACTTCGCGCGCATCGGCATTCACATGCAGCACTTCGTCGGCCGTGAACAGGCTCATGCCTTCTTCGGAGCGCGTCAGCAGCAGTGCATCCAGGCCAAGCTCCACGCGCAGCGCCTGCGCTTTTTCGAGCAACTGCGCTTCGCTCTTCCAGCCGCCGACGACGCGCTGCAGTTCGGCGCGGTTGGGCGTGAGGATGCTGGCGCCTTTGTACGGCGTGAAATCGTCGCCTTTCGGATCGACCAGCACGATCTTGCCGGCGGCGCGCGCCAAGGCAATCATCTCGGCGACATTGACCAGCGCGCCCTTGTTGTAGTCGGACAGGATGATGACGTCGTAATCGGGCAGCAGCGCCTTGAACTGGCTGAGCTTATCGCGCAGCACGGTTTCGGTCGGCGCATCCTCGAAATCGATGCGCACCATCTGTTGCTGGCGGCCGATGACGCGCAGCTTGATGATGGTCGAGATCGCCTCGTCGCGCTTGAGGTAGCTGTGGATGCCCGCGCCCTGCAGCAGGCGCTCGACTTCATCGCCCGCTTCGTCGGCCCCCACCACGCCCAGGAGGCCCGTGTGGGCGCCAAGCGCGGCGGCATTGCGCGCCACGTTGGCGGCGCCGCCCAGGCGCTCCTCACGTCGCTCGATGCGCACCACGGGCACCGGCGCCTCGGGCGAGATGCGCGAGACGTCGCCGAACCAGTAGCGGTCGAGCATCACGTCGCCCACCACCAGCAGACGCACGGCGGATAGTTCAGGGGCCGCCTGCTGGCGGTAGTCATCGGCCGCCAGCAGGCGGCTCGGGGTCATTGGGATTTCGCTTGTCATTGAGATCGTTCGATGAACCGTCAGTTCATCACATTGAGTTCTTCGGTGCGGCGTGGCGGATACGAATCCCAGCGGTTGCAGCCCGGGCATTGCCAGTAGAACTGGCGCGCCTTGAAACCGCAATGGCTGCACTGGTAGCGCGCCAGCTTCTGCGTGTAGCGCTGCACCAGGTTCTTGACCATCGACAGCTCTTCCCAGACATGAGCCGGTGCATCCATCAGGCGCGCTTCGAGCAATTTGTCCAGGCCAAGCAGCGTGGGATTGCGGCGCAGCTCTTCCACCACCAGACCTTTGGCCGCTTCGACGCCATCGAGCTCGATGACGGCCTTGAACACCACTTCGATCAGGTCGATCGACGAGGCCTCGGCCAGGTATGAGCGCAGCAGGTTCACGCCTTCTTGCGGGCGGCCCACCTTGCGGTAGCCATCCATCAGACGCGCAGCCACCAGGGCCACGTGCGGCACGCTTTGCTGCTCCACGCGGCGCCAGGTCTTGAGGGCTTCTTCCACGTCGCCCTGGGCCAGCAGCGCGTCGCCGCGCAGGATCGTGGCGCGCACGCTGTGGCGATTCGCTTCGAGCGCCTTGTCCAGCAAGCGCATCGCGTCGCTCGGCGCCATGTGCACGAGCGCGTCGGCCGCCAGTTCGCAATAGAACTGGGCAATCTCGATCTGGCGCGCGCCGGCGCCGGATGCCTGCAAGTCTTCGGCCGCCTCGATGGCGCGCTTCCATTCTTTTTCGCGCTGGTAGATTTCCAGCAGCGAGCGGCGCGCCTGCACCGCGTACGGTGTGCCGGCCAGGCCATTGAACGATTCCTCGGCGCGGTCCAGGAGGCCCGCCTTCAGGTAATCGATGCCCAGTTCGTACTGCGCGTGCGCTTTCTCGTCGCTCGGCAAGTCCGGGCGCGCCAGCAGGTTCTGGTGCACGCGGATGGCGCGCTCGGTCTCGCCGCGGCGGCGAAACAGATTGCCCAGCGCGAAGTGCATATCGCTCGATTCAGGATCGAGCTTGACGATCTCGATGAACGAATCGATGGCCTTGTCGGGCTGGTCGTTGAGCAGGTGGTTCAGGCCCTTGAAGTAGCCGCGCGGCAGCGTGCGCGACTCGGAGACCACCTCGTTGATGTCAACCCGGGCAGCGAGCCAGCCCAGGCCAAAGAAGAAGGGGATGCCAAGCAGCATCCAGAGTTCGAAATCCATGGTGTTCTTGTTGTTAGTGGCGGGGTGCAACCGGTGGAACGGCATCCGGCGGCGGTGGCGTGGTGGCGACCACACCGGTACCGGCGGCGCTTTGGAGGGCCTGGATCGTGTACTTGTGCTGCCATTTTTCGCGGCGCTGACGGAACACGGTCGGCGCCAGGGCCAGGATGCCGAAGGCAGCGCCGGCAACAAAAAACGCCAGCAGCATCAGCACGAGCGGGCCGCGCAATTCATAGTCGAGGAAAAAATGCAGGTCGACCTCTTTCGTGTTCTTCAGCGCGAAGCCGAAGAACAGGATGAACAGGACAAATCCGACAATGGTCGAGACGAATTTCATCAACAGGTTCCGCTAGACAATGGTGTAAGGGCGAAGTGTCGCATATCCGCCATCATATTTCAAAACAGCGTGCGGCGTTGGGCCGTTGGCTGACCCGACAGGCCAAAAAAAACGGCACCCTCGCGGATGCCGTTTCTTGGTGCCAGCACTGACTCAATCGTTGATGATCGGTTGCCCGACCATCGCGTCCACCTGCTCGCGCAACTGCTTGCCCGGCTTGAAGTGCGGCACCCGTTTTTCGGGCACCATCACCTTGTCGCCGGACTTCGGATTGCGACCGATGCGCGGTGGGCGGCTGTTCAGCGAGAAACTGCCGAAACCACGGATCTCGATGCGTTGACCGGTTGCCAGGGCGTTGGTCATCGCATCGAGGATGGTCTTGACAGCAAATTCCGCATCCTTTGCCACCAGCTGAGAATAACGCTCAGCCAGTCGGTTGATCAGCTCGGACTTGGTCATCTGCAAGCTCCTCAGGGCTTACCTGATTAGTTCTTGTTATCGAACTTGGCCTTGAGCAGTGCGCCCAGGCTGGTCGTGCCCGAAGCAGCGCTGTTGTCGTTCGACAGCTTGCTCATGGCTTCTTGCGTATCGACATTGTCTTTCGCCTTGATCGACAGCTGGATGCTGCGAGCCTTGCGATCGATGTTGATCACCAGAGCTTCGACAGTGTCGCCGACTTTCAGGTGGGTGCCAGCATCTTCAACGCGGTCACGCGAGATTTCCGAAGCGCGCAGGTAACCTTCGACTTCTTCGCTCAGCGAGATCACGGCGCCTTTTGGCTCAACCGATTTCACGGTGCCGGTGACCAGCGAACCCTTGTCGTTCATCGACGAGTAGGTGTTGAACGGGTCGCCTTCGAGTTGCTTCACGCCCAGCGAAACACGCTCGCGCTCGACGTCGATGGCCAGAACCACGGCTTCCAGTTCGTCGCCTTTCTTGAAGCGGCGCACAGCTTCTTCGCCGGCTTCGGTCCACGACAGGTCCGACAGGTGCACCAGACCATCGATGTTGCCTGGCAGGCCGATGAACACGCCGAAGTCGGTGATCGACTTGATCGAACCCTTGACCTTGTCGCCCTTCTTGTGGGTCATGCCGAAGTCGTCCCATGGATTTGCTTTGCACTGCTTCATGCCCAGCGAAATACGGCGGCGCTCTTCGTCGATCTCCAGAACCATGACTTCCACTTCGTCGCCCAGCTGGACAACTTTGTTTGGTGCCACGTTCTTGTTGGTCCAGTCCATTTCGGACACGTGGACCAGACCTTCGATACCCTGCTCGACTTCGACGAACGCGCCGTAGTCGGTGAGGTTCGTGACTTTACCGAACAGGCGGGTGCTCTGTGGGTAACGACGCGACAGACCGGTCCATGGATCGTCGCCCAGCTGCTTGACGCCCAGCGAGACGCGGTTTTTCTCTTGATCGTACTTGAGGACCTTGGCGGTGATCTCTTGGCCAACCGACAGGACTTCGGATGGGTGACGCACACGACGCCATGCCAGATCGGTGATGTGCAGCAGACCATCGATGCCGCCCAGGTCGACGAATGCGCCATAGTCGGTGATGTTCTTGACGATACCGGTAACCACGGTACCTTCTTTCAGCGTTTCCATCAGCTTCTGACGCTCTTCGCCCATCGATGCTTCGATGACAGCGCGGCGCGACAGCACGACGTTGTTACGCTTGCGGTCCAGCTTGATGACCTTGAATTCGAGGGTCTTGCCTTCGAATGGGGTCGTGTCCTTGACTGGACGGGTGTCAACCAGCGAACCCGGGAGGAACGCGCGGATGCCGTTGGTCAGAACGGTCAGGCCGCCCTTGACTTTGCCATTGACGGTACCGGTGACGATTTCGCCCGATTCCATTGCTTTTTCCAGCGCCAGCCACGAAGCCAGACGCTTGGCCTTGTCGCGCGACAGGATGGTGTCGCCAAAGCCGTTTTCCAGCGACTCGATGGCCACGGAAACGAAGTCGCCTACTGCGACTTCCAGTTCGCCCTGGTCATTCTTGAATTCTTCGATTGGAATGAACGCTTCCGACTTCAGGCCTGCGTTGACGATCACGAAGTTGTGATCCAGACGCACGACTTCAGCCGAAATGACTTCGCCCGAACGCATGTCTTGACGCGACAGCGATTCCTCGAAGAGGGCGGCAAAGCTTTCCATACCAGTATCTTGGGTAGTTGCAGTAGACATAAAAAAGTTGGTTATTTCATGTGAGCCAGCAGACCGACGATAGTGCGGACTGAACTGGGTTAGGTTAAAACACGCTTGCGATGGCCAATATGCTGTCGCAAGCACCAAAGGACAAGGTCTTCAAGTGCCACCCTCAACAACGAAGATGCCAACCGGAAGACCATCGTCCCCACCCAGGTGGGGATCCAGATTTACTTGCAAACCACCATGGCGATGACTCAAGCCAATGGTGACGCATCGAACCGGGATTCCCGCCTGCGCGGGAATGACGTTCAGGCGCTGATGTCTAACGGTTTGCACTGCAACCGGTTGACACCACCGCCACCACGTCATTCAAAGTCTTATTTCTGCGCATACCAGGTCAGGACTTGCTCGACCGCCTGGTCGACCCCCATCGCAGAGGTGTCCAGGATATGCGCATCAGCCGCTGCGACCAGGGGAGCGACTGCGCGATGGGTGTCGCGTTCGTCTCTAGCCCGTAAATCTGCCAGCAGGTCGTTCATATTAGCAGAAAAGCCTTTGTCAATCAATTGCTTATACCGGCGTTGCGCGCGCGCCTCAGCACTTGCGGTGAGGAACACTTTGAGCTTGGCGGTAGGAAAGATCACCGTGCCCATATCGCGGCCATCGGCCACCAGTCCCGGCGCCTCGCGAAAGCCCAGCTGCAGATCAAACAGCGCCTGGCGCACGCTCGGCAAGGCGGCAATCTTCGACGCCATATTGCCCACCTCTTCCGCGCGGATCGCGTGGCTTACATCCTCGTGCGCCAGGTAGATCACGTCATCCCGGAAGCGCGCCGGCAGCTGCTGGGCCAGCTTGGCGATGCCCGCTTCGTCCGACAGCGGCAGCGCGCTGCGCAGTGCCTGCAGCGCCGTCAGGCGATACAGCGCGCCTGAGTCGAGCAGGTGAAAGCCCAGGCGGTCGGCGATGCGGCTGGCCACGGTCCCCTTGCCGGAAGCGGTCGGGCCGTCGATGGTGATGACTGGTACGTTTGAATTGGGCATGGGCTCGGGGCGGGTCAGTTAAAACAGCTCGTTGCGCGCAATGCCCGCAAACGCTTCGAAGTAGTCAGGGAAGGTCTTGGCGACGCACTTCGGATCGTTGATCCGCATGGCGTTGCCGCGCCGCGCCTTGCCGTCCAGGGACGCGAGCGAAAAGCACATCGCCATCCGGTGGTCGTCGTATGTGTCGATCGTGGCGGGCTTGAGTTCGTCCGGTGGCGTGATGCGGATATAGTCCGGCCCCTCCTCCACCTCGGCGCCGACCTTGCGCAGTTCGGTCGCCATCGCGCTCAAGCGATCGGTTTCCTTCACGCGCCAGCTGGCGATATTGCGCAGCGTGCTCGGGCCGTCAGCGTACAGCGCCGCGACCGCAATCGTCATCGCCGCATCCGGGATGTGGTTGAAGTCGGCGTCGATGGCTTTGAGCACGCCATTCGATTGCACCTCGATCCAGTTTTCGCCCCGCGTGACAATGGCGCCCATGCGTTCGAGCGCATCGGCAAAACGCACGTCGCCCTGGATGCTGTGCTCACCGACGCCTTCGACGCGCACCGGCCCGCCCGCGATCGCGCCGGCGGCCAGGAAGTACGACGCCGACGACGCATCGCCTTCGACGTGGATCGTGCCCGGACTTTGATACCGCTGGCCCGGTTGCACGGTGAACGAGGCCCAGCCATTCTGCTCGACCTCGACGCCGAAACGGCGCATCAGGTTCAGCGTGATCTCGATATAGGGCTTGGAAATCAGCTCGCCGACGACATCGACCGACACCGGATGCGTCGTGGCCATCAGCGGCGCGGCCATCAAGAGCGCGGTCAGGAACTGGCTCGATACATTGCCGCGCACCGCCATGCGGTTGGCCGTGATGTGGCCGCGGCGGATGCGCAGCGGCGGAAAGCCCTGCTCGCCCGTGTATTCGATCTGCGCGCCGACGGCGTTCAGTGCGTCGACCAGGTCGCCGATCGGGCGCTCGTGCATGCGCGAGACACCGTGGAGCGTGTAGTCGCCGCCGATCACGGCCAGCGCCGCCGTCAGCGGACGGATCGCGGTGCCCGCATTGCCCATGAACAGATCGGCTGCAGACTCGGGCAGCACGCCGCCGTTGCCATGCACGATGACCGTGCGCTCGTCGACTTCATCCCAGCGGATGCCCAGCGAGCGCAGTGCGCCCAGCATGACCATCGTGTCGTCGGACGCGAGCATGTCGTGGATCGTGGTTGTGCCCTCGGCCAGCGCGGCCAGCAGCAGCGT
Source organism: Massilia aurea (assembly GCF_024753205.1). GTDB lineage: Bacteria > Pseudomonadota > Gammaproteobacteria > Burkholderiales > Burkholderiaceae_D > Telluria > Telluria aurea. The sequence goes on from NZ_JANUGZ010000003.1 coordinate 239,433, forward strand.
GCGGTTCGAGATGCTCTTGGAGCCCGGCAGCCGCACCACGCCCTGCGCGTGCAGCACGGGTTCGAGGTCGATATGCTGCGGATAGTGTTTTTGCTGCGTCATGTGTTTTCCTGAATTGGCGCGCGAGTCGAGCCGGCTTCGATGGCGATCTGCCACTCGTGGCGGGCGCGCTGCGCGTTCGCATAAATATCGTGCAATCCGGCCCCGTCACCGGCGGCGAGCATGGCCCGCATCGTCGTCAATTGTGCCAGATAGGCATCCAGCTCGGTCAACAGCGCAGCCTGGTTGGCCAGACTGATGTCGCGCCACATTTCGGGCGACGAACCGGCAATGCGCGTAAAGTCGCGAAAGCCACTGGCCGCGTACTGGAACAGCATGTCGGCGTGCGGCTTGCCAGCGAGGTCGTCCACCAGCGCGTAGGCCAGCAAGTGCGGCAGATGGCTCACAGCCGCGAACACGCGGTCATGGTCTTCGGGCGTCAGTTGATGGATCACGGCGCCACAGGCGCGCCAGGCGGCGGCGACACGTTCGACATCGCTTGCTGCGTTCTCGGGCAGCGGCGTGAGCACGGCCTTTTTGCCCTGGTACAGGCCGGCCAGCGCGGCATCGGGACCATTCGCTTCGCTGCCGGCGATCGGGTGGCCGGGCACGAACTGTGCTACCCGCTCGCCGAGCACCGCGCGGGCTGCTGCGACCACGTCGCACTTGGTGCTGCCAGCATCGGTGACGACCGTGCCGGGCGCCAGGTGCGGCAGCAGCGCGGCGAGGATCGGCCCCGTCTGCGCCACCGGCGCGGCCAGCAGGACCAGATCAGCATTGTCCATCGCATCGGCGTAGTCATCACAGACCCGGTCGATGATGCCAAGGGCCAGTGCCCGGGCCAGTGCCTCGGGATGCCGGCCGATGCCGACCACTTCCCGCACCTGCCCGGCGCGTTTGAGCGCCAGCGCGAACGACCCGCCAATCAGGCCGACGCCGACGATAACGATCTTGTCCAGCATTCAGCGGAGCGCCTTCTTCAACGCCTCGATGAAGGCCGCGTTCTCCTGCGGCAGGCCGATCGAGATGCGCAGCCACTGCGGCAGGCCATAGTTGCCGACCGGGCGCACGATCACGCCCTGCTTGAGCAGCGCCACGTTCACGCGCGCACCGGCGCCGTCGTCGTCGCCGACCCGCACCAGCACGAAGTTGCCGAACGACGGCACGTACTCGAGCCCCAGCTCCTCAAAGGCGGCGATCATCTGGCGATAGCCGTCCGCGTTGTTGCGCGCGCCCTGGTCCAGGAACGGTGTGTCGTTCAGCGCCGCGACCGCAGCGGCTTGCGCCAGCGAGTTGACGTTGAATGGCTGGCGGATGCGGTTCATCAGGTCAGTGACCGCTGGCTGCGCGATGGCAAAGCCCACGCGCAGGCCAGCCAGGCCATACGCCTTCGAGAACGTGCGCGACACGATCAGGTTCGGGTAGGTGCGCACCCAGGTGCTCGACTCGAACTGGTGTTCGGGCGCCAGGTACTCGTTGTACGCTTCGTCCAGCACGACGATCACGTGCGCCGGGACTTTTTGCAGAAACGCTTCGATCTGCGCGGCCGGGATGAACGTGCCGGTCGGGTTGTTCGGGTTGGCGACATACACCAGGCGCGTATCGGCATCGATGGCGGCCGCCATCGCATCGAGGTCGTGACCGTAGTCGACGGCTGGCACGACGATCGCGCGGCCACCGACGCCTTGCGTGGCCAGCGCATACACGGCAAACGAATACTGCGAATACACGACCGCTTCGCCTTTTTGCACGAAGGCGTGCGCCGCGATTTCAAGGATGTCGTTGCTGCCGTTGCCGAGCGTGAGCCACTCGAGCGGCACGTCGTAGCGCTTGGCCAACGCGGTCTTCAAATCAAACCCGTTGGCGTCCGGGTAGCGGCCCAGGTCGGCTGCCGCTGCTAGCATCGCGGCGCGGCTGGACTCTGGAATGCCGAACGGGTTTTCGTTCGACGCCAGCTTGACGATGTTCGCTTCGTCGAGACCATATTCGCGGGCCACTTCGGCGATCGGTTTGCCGGCCTGGTACGGGGCAATGGCACGGATGTATTCGGGACCAAATGTCGACATGAAAATCTCTCTCGTAATCGTTTAAAGGCTTTGCGGGTAGGACCCCAGCACCTTGAAGAAGGCGGCGTTGTCCTTGAGTTCCTCGAGCGCGCGCGCAACGGCGGCGTCGTGCACGTGGCCCTCGATGTCGACATAGAAGTAGTACTCCCAAGTGCCGATGCGGGCTGGGCGCGATTCAAAACGCGTCATCGACACGCCGTGCTTTTCCAGCGGTGCGAGCAGGTTGTAGACGGCGCCGGCCTTGTTTGGCACGGCCAGCACGATGCCGGTGCGGTCCTTGCCCGAGCGGCCGGTCTGCAACTGGCCGATCACGACAAAGCGCGTGCGGTTGTGTGGATCGTCCTGAATGTGGGCCTGCACGACGCCCAGGCGATACTGCTCGCCCGCCATCTCGCTGGCGATCGCGGCGACCGTCGGATCCTGGCTGGCCAGCACGGCCGCCTCGGCGTTCGACGCCACCGCGCGGCGCTCGATGTTCGGGTAATGCTGGTTCAGCCACACCTGGCATTGTGCCAGCGCCTGCGAATGGGCGCAGACGACGGTCACGCCGTCCATCGTGCCCGTCCTGGTCATCAGGCTGTGGTGGACCGCGATCGAGACTTCGCCGCTGATGATGGTGGTCGTTGCCAGCAACAGGTCGAGCGTGCGGTTGATGGCGCCCTCGGACGAATTCTCGACCGGGACCACGCCAAAGTCGGCGGTGCCGGCTTCGGTCGCGCGAAACACTTCATCGATCGACACGCACGGCAGCGCATCGATGGCCGTGCCGAACTGCTGGAACACGGCCTGCTCGCTGAAGGTGCCCGTGGGGCCGAGAAACGCCACCGTCACGCGCTTTTCAAGGGCGCGGCAGGACGACATGATCTCGCGGAAGATGGTCTGGACGTCGCTGTTCTTGAGCGGACCGGGATTGCGCTCGGCCACGCCGCGCAGCACCTGGGCTTCGCGCTCGGGGCGAAACACGGGCGCGTTGGTTTCGGCCTTCACGTGGCCGACGGCCTGTGCGACCTGGCCGCGCTCGCTCAACAGCTGGAGGATTTGTGCGTCGATCGCATCGATGCGTTCGCGCAAGGGGGTGAGTTTGTCTGTCATCGTTATGCTGGTTGGTCGATGTTGTTTGCGTTCGGGCCCATCAGCCGTGCATTGGACGCGTGGACGGGATACCCGTCCACCCTACGGTGCATTGAATGCGCGGGCCGGATACCCGCCCGCCCCACACATTGGGCGCGGGGACGGCACACCTGTCCACCATGCACATTGGCGTAGGGTGGACGGCTCCGCCGTCCACGCGTCCAGCCGGCCGATACGATCTACCGTCCCGCAAACGTGTTCAAATAATCGACGAGGGCCTGTACGCCCTCGATTGGCATCGCGTTGTAGATGGATGCCCGCATGCCGCCGACGGACTTGTGGCCCTTCAGTTGCAACAGCCCGCGCTCTTTTGCGCCGGCCAGGAATTGCTCGTTCAGTGATTCGTCACGCAGGTAGAACGGGATGTTCATGCGCGAACGGTAAGCCGGATCCACGCGGTTGGCGTAGAAATCGTCGGCGTCAAGCGCGGCGTACAGCAGGCGCGCTTTTTCAATATTGACCGCTTCCATCGCCGCCACGCCACCGCGCTCTTTCAGCCACGCGAACACGAGCCCTGCGATATAGATCGCATAGGTGGGCGGCGTGTTGTACAGCGAATCGTGCTCGGCGCAGGTCTTCCAGTGGAAGGCCGACGGGCACTGTGGCGAGGCAAAGTCGAGCAAATCATCGCGCACGATCACGAGCGTCAGGCCCGCCGGACCGATGTTCTTTTGCGCGCCGGCGAAGATCACGCCGTACTTGGAGATATCGATCTGGCGCGACAGGATGTGCGACGACATGTCGGCCACGATCGGCAGATCGGCCGGCACGTCGGGCGCGTCAGGGTATTCGACGCCGTCGATGGTCTCGTTGGTGCAGATGTGCAGATACGAGGCGTCGTCGCTCAGGCGCCAGGTGTCGCGGGCCGGCACGCGGGTGAAGTGCTCTAGCTCGCCCGATGCCGCGATGTTCACGCGCGCAAAGCGCGCTGCTTCCTTGGCCGACTTGCCCGACCAGGTGCCGGTGTGGACGAAGTCGATCACCGGGTCGGGCCGGCGCCCGGCCAGGTTGAGCGGCACGATGGCATTCTGCCCAAGCCCCCCGCCCTGCTGGAACAGGATCTTGTAATTGGCCGGCACGTTCAGCAGCTCGCGCAGATCAATCATCGCCTGGCGGTGGATGCTGGAAAATTCGGGACCACGGTGGCTCATCTCCATCACCGACATGCCGCTGCCATGCCAGTCGAGCATGTCGTGCGCGGCCTGTTGGAGCACCTCTTTCGGCAGTACGGCGGGGCCGGCCGAGAAATTGAAGATCTGGGTCATGCGGTCCTTTCGTGGAGGGTTATTTGCCTTGCGCGCTCTGCATGACTTCCTGCATCAGGCCATTCAGGCGCGGCGCGACGATGCGCTGGCCGATCGCCATGCTTTCGGCGGACAGGCGCGGGCTCAGGGCCAGCATCTTGCGGCCCAGCGGCGTGCGGTAGAACGCGGTCAGTTCCTTCAGTTCGGCAACCGTGTAGTTCTTGACGTACAGCGGTGCGATCTCCACCAGCATCTCGTCGATCAATGCCGGATCCTTGAACAACCGGTTGATGGCTTGCGACGCCACCGGCAAGACCTGCTCGACCTTGGCCAGCGCAGCTTTCTTTTTCTCCGCATCGGCGCCCGGATCGGCGTTGATCACGGACGTCAGCTGCGCGCGCATCATCTGCGGCAGCGCCTTTTCCATCTCGGCGAACGACGCGATCATCATCTTGCGCACGTCCATTGCGTCGAGCAGTTCCTTGACGGCGGCGTTGGCTTGCGGGCTGACGGCAGCGGCGGCGGTCGTGGCCACCGGGGCCGGCGCGGTCTGCGCCACGGCAAACGAGGGCGCAGCAGCGACAGCGGCAACAACGGCCAGGGAACGAAGAAAGTGTTTCATCAGGAGTCCATGCGGGTGGCAGAGCCCGGCGACTTGGGACAATGGCCGGCCTGCCGGGCCGGCCATTCGAAATGGCAGCAACAGGAGCGACAGCACGCCCCTGCTCAGTACGATGTTACTCCGGCGCCGGCTCGAACTCGACTTCTTCGAGGTCGGTTTCGACGATGCGCTGCAGGCCCGACAGCTTGGTGCCGTCTTCCACGGCGATGAGGGTCACGCCCTGCGTCGCGCGGCCCATCTCGCGGATCTCGGACACGCGGGTGCGAATCAGCACGCCGCCCGTCGTGATCAGCATGATCTCGTCGCTTGGCTCGACCAGCGTCGCCGCCACCACCTTGCCGTTACGCTCGGAGGTCTGGATCGCGATCATGCCCTTCGTGCCGCGGCCATGGCGCGTGTACTCCGTGATCGGGGTACGCTTGCCGAAGCCGTTCTCGGTGGCGGTGAGAACGGTTTGCTGTTCGTTCTCGGCCACCAGCAGCGCGATGACTTCCTGGCCTTCTTCGAGGTTCATGCCGCGCACGCCGCGGGCGGTACGGCCCATCGGGCGCACGTCGTTCTCATCGAAGCGCACGGCCTTGCCGGCGTCGGAGAACAGCATCACGTCGTGCTTGCCGTCGGTGAGCGCCGCGCCAACCAGCACGTCGCCCTCGTCCAGGTCGACCGCGATGATGCCGGCCTTGCGTGGGTTGGAGAAATCGCGCAGCGGCGTCTTCTTGACAGTGCCCAGCGAGGTGGACATGAAGACGTAATGGTCTTCAGGGAAGGTGCGGTTCTCGCCCTGCAGCGGCAGCACGACGGTGATCTTTTCGTTGTCCTGCAGCGGGAACATGTTGACGATTGGTTTGCCGCGCGAGTTGCGCGAGCCTTGCGGCACTTCCCAGACCTTGAGCCAGTACATGCGGCCACGATTGCTGAAGCACAGGATGTAGTCGTGCGTGTTGGCGATGAAGAGCTGGTCGATCCAGTCGTCTTCTTTCGTTGCCATCGCCTGCTTGCCACGGCCGCCGCGCTTTTGCGCGCGGTATTCGGACACCGGCTGCGACTTCATGTAGCCCGAGTGCGACAGCGTCACGACCATGTCCTGCGGCGTGATCAGGTCTTCGGTTTCGAGGTCGCTGGCATTGTGCTCGATGGCCGAACGGCGCGTATCCTTGCCATTGTCGGCGTACTCGGATTTGATCGCCGTCATTTCGTCGACGATGATCGTGGTGACGCGCTCCGGCTTGGACAGGATGTCGAGCAGGTCGGCGATGTGGGTCATCACTTCCTTGTACTCGTTGACGATCTTGTCCTGCTCCAGGCCCGTCAGGCGTTGCAGACGCATCTGCAGAATCTCTTGCGCCTGTTCGTCCGACAGCTTGTACAGGCCGTCTGGCTGCATGCCGTAGTGCTTTGGCAGGTGCTCGGGACGGAAGGCTTCGATGCCGCCGGCCGCGCCGGTTTCGGTACGGTTGAGCATTTCGCGCACCAGGGACGAATCCCAGGCTTGCTGCATCAGCTCGACCTTGGCAACCGGTGGCGATGGCGCCGCCTTGATGATCGCGATGAAATCGTCGATATTGGCCAGCGCGACGGCCAGGCCTTCGAGCATGTGGCCGCGGTCGCGCGCCTTGCGCAGTTCGAACACGGTACGGCGCGTGACGACTTCGCGGCGGTGCGACAGGAAGCACTCGAGCATCTGCTTGAGGTTCAGCAGCTTCGGCTGGCCATTGACCAGCGCCACCATGTTCATGCCGAACGTGTCTTGCAGCTGCGTTTGCTTGTACAGGTTGTTCAGCACGACTTCAGGGACTTCGCCGCGCTTGAGCTCGATCACGACGCGCATGCCCGACTTGTCGGACTCGTCGCGGATGTCGGAAATGCCTTCGAGCTTCTTGTCGCGCACGTTTTCGGCGATGCGCTCGAGCAGCGACTTCTTGTTCACCTGGTACGGCAGCTCATCGATGATGATCGCCGTACGGGCGCCGTCGCGGCCGATTTCTTCGAAGTGGGTCTTGGCGCGCATCACGACGCGGCCACGACCGGTGCGGTAGCCGTCGCGCACACCCGAGACGCCATAGATGATGCCGGCGGTCGGGAAGTCCGGCGCCGGAATCAGCTCGATCAGCTCGTCAATGGTGCAGTCCGGGTTGTGCAGCACGTGCATCGCGCCGGCAATCACTTCGGACAGATTGTGCGGCGGAATATTGGTGGCCATACCGACCGCGATGCCTGACGAACCGTTGATCAACAGGTTCGGGATGCGGGTTGGCAGGACGGTCGGCTCTTTCTCCTTGCCGTCGTAGTTCGGCTGGAAGTCGACCGTGTCCTTGTCGATGTCGGCCAGGATTTCGCCGGCAATCTTGTCCAGGCGGCACTCGGTGTATCGCATCGCTGCAGCGCTGTCGCCGTCGATGGAGCCGAAGTTGCCCTGGCCATCGACCAGCGTGTAGCGCAGCGAGAAGTCCTGCGCCATGCGCACGAGCGTGTCGTAGATCGACGAGTCGCCGTGCGGGTGGAACTTGCCCATCGTGTCGCCCACGACGCGCGCGCACTTCAGGTAAGGCCGGTTCCACACGTTGTTCATTTCGTGCATCGCGTACAGGACGCGGCGGTGCACTGGCTTTAAGCCGTCGCGGACATCCGGCAGTGCGCGGCCCACGATCACGCTCATCGCGTAATCGAGATAGCTCTTGCGCATCTCTTCTTCGAGGGAAATCGGGACTGTTTCTTTTGCGAATTGATCCATTGGCGGGTCGACTGCTTTCAGGCGAAAGTTATAAATTACAGCGGACGATTCTACCACGCGCAACATATCAGTTGCTCAATTCCGGGCGATGCCTTTTTAGCACGGGAAATCCAGCCCGGACCCGCCAAAAGTTCCAGTATTGTCGTCACCAGCGACGCCTTCTTGCCGAAATGTTGCGCCTAAACAACGTCAAGCAACAAATGCTCGGTGTTTGATTTAGGTGCAGTCGTGCGATTTTGGTGCGTGTGGCAGAATGGCCAGGAAGTCAATTGCTTGTTTCACAATACGAAACGGACAGAGCAGCCAACATGTTATTGTTATGACCACATGGAGACTGTCTGAATCGACACGGAATTTACCGAAAGGAAAAGAATATGAAAAAAATGATCACTGTTCTGTTCGCTGCAACGGCCGCCATCGCGGGCGTCGCTTCTGCACAAAGCGCCCCACCTTATGCGCCGCTGACCACTGACCTGCAAGCGCGTACTCCATACAGCGCGTATGTGCAGGACGGCCGCGGCGTGATCGCACGCAATCCTTTCGGTCTGTGCTGGCGTACCGGCTACTGGACCCCGGCTGATGCGGTCCCAGGTTGCGACGCCCCACTGTGCGTCGAGCCAGAGAAACTTGAAAACGGCAAGTGCGTCGCGCCACCAGAGCCAGTCGCGCCACCACCTGCGCCTGCCCCGGTGCCAGAAGCAGCACCAGTGCCAACCTCGGAAAAAGTCAGCTACTCGGCCGACGCCTTCTTCGATTTCGACAAGGCGATCCTGAAGCCAGCCGGCAAGGCATCGCTGGATGAGCTGAGCGGCAAGCTGGGCGGCATGAACCTGGAAGTCATCATCGCCGTCGGTCACACTGACTCGGTCGGTACCGATGCGTACAACCAGAAACTGTCGATCCGCCGTGCAGAAGCTGTCAAGGCTTACCTGAAGGGCAAGGGCATCGAAGAAACCCGCATCTACACCGAAGGCAAGGGCGAGAGCCAGCCTAAAGCGGACAACGCTACTGCCGAAGGCCGCGCACAGAATCGTCGCGTGGAAATCGAAGTGGTCGGCACCCGCGGCGCCGCCAAGTAATCTCGCTGTACCGGGCCCTCAGCGGCCCCTCAAAAACCCCGCCACGGCGGGGTTTTTTCATGCGCGTAGCGATAAATTCGCCCCCCGTCTGCACGGGGGCGACCTTGCCCGCCGGGCAATGTCGATTTCCGTTATTATTCCGAGCTATGACGACGACAAATTCAGACCCATCAGAAATTCAGAAGTTCAGCGAACTGGCCCACCGCTGGTGGGATCCAACCTCGGAATTCCGGCCGCTGCACGAGATCAATCCCCTGCGCCTTGAGTGGATCAATGCGCGCGTGCCGCTGGCCGGCAAGAACGTGATCGACATCGGTTGCGGCGGCGGCGTACTGTCCGAGTCGATGGCGAAAAAAGGCGCCAAAGTCACCGGCATCGATCTGTCAGAAAAAGCGCTGAAGGTCGCTGACCTGCACAGCCTGGAATCGGGGGTTGAGGTGCGCTACAAGCACATCGCTGCCGAAGACATGGCCTTGGCAGAACCGGGCCAGTTCGACGTGGTGACCTGCATGGAAATGCTGGAACACGTGCCCGACCCGGCCTCGATCGTGCGCGCCGCGGCAGCGATGGTCAAGCCGGGTGGCCACCTGTTCTTCTCGACGCTCAACCGCAATCCAAAGTCGTACCTGTTCGCCGTGATCGGCGCCGAGTACATCCTGCGCATGCTGCCGCGCGGCACGCACGACTATGGCAAGTTCCTCACGCCGGCCGAGCTGTCGCAGTTCGTGCGCCAGGCCGGCCTGCAGGTCGATGGCCTCAAGGGCCTGACCTACAACCCGCTGACCAAGATCTATTCACTCAACAGCGACACCAGTGTGAACTACATGGTGGCGTGCACCAAACCCCTGTGATCCGATGACCTTCCCTGCTTCGATTCCGGCGCCGCGCGCCGTTCTGTTCGACCTCGATGGCACGCTGGCCGACACCGCGCCCGACCTGGCTGCGGCCGTCAACTGGCTGCGCACCGAGCGCGGCCTGGCCGAGACGCCGTACGAAGTGCTGCGTCCTACGGCCTCGGCCGGTGCGCGCGGCATGATCGGCGCTGCCTTTGGCCTGGCGCCGGGCGACGATGGTTACGAAGAACTGCGCCTGGCCTGGTTCGACCGCTATCAAACGGCGATGTCGGCCCATACGACGCTGTTTGACGGCATCAACGAACTGCTCGACGGCATCGAACAAGCGGGCATGGCGTGGGGCATCGTCACCAATAAACCGTCGCGCTTTACCGACCCGCTGGTGCCGCAGATCGCGCTGGCGCACGCCGGCTGCATCGTCTCGGGCGACACCACGGCATTCGCCAAGCCGCACCCGGCGCCCGTGCTCGAAGGGGCCCGCCGCCTCGGCGTTGCACCAGAACAGTGCTGGTACGTCGGTGACGACCTGCGCGATATCGAGGCCGGCAAGGCGGCCGGTATGATTACGGTGGCCTGCGCCTGGGGTTATTGCGGCGCGATTGCACCGTCGACCTGGGGCGCTGATTACCTGTTCGACACGCCGGATCAATTGCTGGCTGCACTGCGCGATGCTGCAGATCGCACATCGCGCGCGGATAGGGCGGCCTGACTGCGCATCCAGGCCCGTTTCGCGCTCGCTGCCTTCCACGATGGCGCCCCTTTCCGGGCGCCATTTTCGTTTGTGCCAGCCAAGGGTGACGGCTTACATCTCTTTACGATTGATACAGGGATGCGTCTAGCTTGAAAGCGGCCTCGCCAGTAATCTACGTCCATACAAACAAGCAATAGCTTACTGGAGCAGATCATGGAAAACACTACCAACCGCATTCACCCAATGATGGCAGCCGCAGCAGCGTCGGTCATCATCGTCAGCCTGACCGGTGCCGCAGCGATCACTGGTCTGCTGCCATCGTCCAAGAGCGCGCCAGAGCCAATGCCTCTGGCGGCCACCTCGCCCTACAATCTGCAACAGCCGGGCATGCAGCAGCCTGGCCTGCAAGTGCCCAATGGTTATATGGTCCAGAACGGCCAGCTGGTGCCGGTCGCGGCCAACCAGCAGCAACTGGTTCCTGCGATGGTGCCAGCGATGGTCCCAGCCAACCAGTTGGCGTATGCCCAGCCAGTGGCCCAGCAGCAGCAGCCGACCGTGATCATCAAGGAAAAGCCAGTGGTGCGCGTGGTCGAGAAAACCCGCGTCGTGCACGCAGCGCCGAAGCCAGTGCACTATGAACAGCGGCGTTACGCAGAACCAGCGCCAGCACAGCCAAACTATGTCGGCATCGGCACCGGCGCCGTCATCGGCGGCCTGATCGGTAACCAGATCGGCGGCGGCAACGGCAAGAAACTGGCTACCGTGGCCGGCGTGATCGGCGGCGGCATGCTGGGCAATGAAATCGCCAACCGCAACCGTTAAGCCAGCATCGACACGATTGCCGCAAGCTCTGCAGCTTGCGGCAACTTTAAGGCACGACTAACGAAAACGGCTGTACATCGTTAGCTCATGGAGTACAATAAAGCTTCTCGACACTGGGGGCGACCTGGTTTCGACGTGGGTTGCAAAGCAGCGCAGGGCATACCGAGGACTGGTTACCTCGTAAATACATCCAGAAATCAATAACTGCAAACGATAACTCGTACGCACAAGCAGCTTAATTGCTGCTAGCTCTACAACACCTCGCCTCTGGGGTGAGTCGCAAGACTAGTAGAGTCATTTACAGAGGCTAGGACTCAGCCGGGTTACTTGGTTGTTTCCGAAATTTAAGGTAACTCGCCTGTCCAAAGCGTGCACATCCGCGCTGTACGGGCTAAATTAAATGATAGTGCTAAGTATGTAGAACTGTCTGTAGAGTGCTTGCGGACGCGGGTTCGATTCCCGCCGCCTCCACCAGTATTCCTAAAAAACCGTCCAGTGGACGGTTTTTTTTCGCCTAAGCTACAGGCGGCGGGAATCGAACCCGCGGGACGCGGGGGATTTCCGGGAATTCGGGGAGCACTGCTCCCCGCCGGAAATCCGCCTTGCGCTTGCAAGCGCAAGGCTCTCCGATTCGCCTGACCAGAGGGAAATCGCCAAGGCGATTTCTTGCCCTTCCGCCTCTGCTATAACGCCGCAGGTCTCAATCAGAGAGCAATCACGGCAAGCCACCCCAAAACAAACCGCCCCCACACACCGCCCCACCATGTCTTTCTAGCAAGATCAGCTATGATAGCGCCCCACCAAGCGCGTCAGCAGCATCCCAGAAAGCACATGAAGTCCTCCCCCACCCCGCTAACCCCGCCGCAACACCCAACAGAATTCGCCACGATCAACCTGTTAAAAGCCATCTCCGCCCAGCTGATCGTCCTGCACCACCTGGCCTTCTACGGCCCCATGGCCGACTACACCCGCGAGGCACTCCCCAACCTGATCGACTGGCTCGCCCAGGACGCCCGCATCGCCGTCCAGGTCTTCCTGGTCATCGGCGGCTTCCTTGCCGCAAAGTCATTGTCACCCCAAGCATTATCCGGCCCGGCACATCCGTGGAAAACCATGCTGCGCCGCTACACCAAGCTAGCGCCACCCTTCTTCGTGGCGATCCTGCTGGCCGTTGCCGCCTCGTGGCTGGCAGGCCTCTGGATGACACACGATGCCATCTCCGCACCGCCCAGCGGCGGGCAATTGCTCGCACACGCGCTCCTGCTGCACGACGTACTTGCCTACGACGCGCTTTCGGCCGGCGCCTGGTACGTCGCCATCGATCTGCAACTGTATGCCTTATTCAGCATCCTGCTGTGGGCTTGCAGCCGCGTATCCGCATCATCCACGCCGGCCTATTTGATCCCGACCATGACGGCCATTGCCACCGGCGCCTCGCTGCTGTACTTCAACCTTGATGCCGACTGGGACGTTTGGGCGCCCTACTTTCTCGGAAGTTATGGCCTGGGCGCGCTGGCCTGGTGGGCGAGCGATCCCGCCCGTCGGCCGCGCTCGGTCGCCATTCTGTTGCTACTGATGACCGTGCCGGCACTGCTCGCGCTGACGGTCGACTTTCGCAGCCGCATAGCACTTGCGCTGCTCGTCGCGTGTGTGCTGGTCGCGTTCGGCCGCATGCAGGCCGCGTCGACTGCACCCGGGCTATGGCGCGTCGTCAGCGTCGCCGGGAACATCTCGTTCTCCGTGTTCCTGGTGCATTTCCCTGTGTGCCTCGTCATCAATGCGGCATTCACCCGCTTCGCGCCACAAGACGTGCTCGTGCAGACTGCCGGCGTGATCCTCGCCTGGATTGCCAGCATGATCGCCGGCGCACTGTTCCATCACGGCGTCGAATTGCCGCTCGGACGTGCGCTCACACTGGCGCCAAGGCGCCGCGCCGCCCTTGCCTGATGCCCGGATGTGCCGATGGCGTGCCTGCCACGCGCCTTGCCGATTAGCTACCGCTGAGTTACCATAGCGCCGCCCTTGGGGAGTAGCCTGCTTCCTCTTTCGGAAGTTTGTCGCATCAACATACTTGACGCTCAACGTCATGGTGCGCAAGCCTTCTGGTTGGCAAGACCATTGGCATGTTTGCGTGACGTTCGGGCCACGCGACATGCCTTTTGTCGTGCCCGATCGGAAAGCTGTCATGTCTCTCGTTGCCATCCTCATCCTCGCCTTCGCCATGTCTACCGACGCCTTTGCCGTCGCGATTGCCATGGGCGCACGCCGCCATCATGTACGGTTCAAGGATGCGTTGAAGGTGGGCGTGCTGTTCGGCGTGATCGAGGGCACGACGCCGCTGGTCGGCTGGGCGCTGGGCAGCATTGCCGCTTCCTACGTCGAGAGCTGGGATCACTGGGTGGCGTTCGTCCTTCTCTGCGGACTGGGCGTGCGCATGATCCACGAAGGCTTTTCCGCGCCGGAAGACGCCGAAGACTCGAACCGACCGCTGTGGCTGCTGGCATTGACAGGTTTCGCCACGAGCATCGACGCCATGGTCGTGGGCGTCAGCCTGGCATTTACCGACGCCGGCATCCTGATGCCGGCGCTGGCCATTGGCCTGGCGACGCTGACGATGGTGACGCTGGGAATGCTGGTGGGTCGCCGCATCGGCGCTCTGGCGGGCAAGCGCGCCGAGATCTTCGGCGGCCTGGTATTGATCGCGGTCGGTTGCGTCACGCTGTGGGAACACTTGCAGTGACGCGGACCGGCCGCTGACGACTAGTACATTACGAGGTTGGCCCTGGATCGGTACCAGCCTCTTGCAGCACCATCAATTGCTTCATGATGGCTTCGTTGAACGCCGGAATATCGTCCGGCTTGCGGCTCGTGATCAGTTTGCCGTCGACGACCACTTCGTCATCGGTCCATTCGGCGCCGGCGTTGACCAGGTCGATCTGCAGCGTTGGCCAGCTGGTCATGTGCTTTGACTCGGCAATGCCGGCGTCGATCAGCGGCCATGGGCCATGGCAGATCGCGGCAATCGGCTTGTCGCCATCGCCAAAGGCCTTGATGAAGGCGATCGACTCAGGGCTCGAGCGCAGATTGTCGGGATTGGCCACGCCGCCCGGCAGCAGGAGCAGATCGTAGTCATCTGCGTTGGCGTCTTCGACGTTCAGTTCGACCGCATACTTGTCGCCTGGTTCGAGGTGATTGAAGCCCTGGATCTGTTCGCCCACTTTCTTTGGCGAGATCAGCACGACCGTCACGCCCTGCGCTTCGAGGAACTGGCGCGGCTTGGTGTATTCGACCTGCTCGACGCCGTCGGTCATCAGGACCGCGACACGGCGGCCGTCAAGTGATTGGGTTGCTGCTGGTTCGAGATGATCTGCCGGCTGCATGTTTTCTGCTTGTTGCATGGTGCCTCCTGGTCGATGGTTTGTTAATTCGTTGACATCGATTGTAGGCTGCCCGTCACATGTGTGGCGCGCGTATGCCGTCAGGAATTGAACGTGTCACTCCAGCAGGTAACACATGTCGTCGCGGTCGCGCAGTGCACTCCGCGTACACAGGAAGCCATCCAGCCCCAGCCGCGCCGAACTGCCGAGCTTGACGCCATGGACCGCTTCGCGCCGCAGCACGACTTGCAGAGCGCGATACGGCACGTCAATGGCAAAGCGCCGGAGCAAGGCAGCCAATGCGCGGCTGCCCTCCTGCCCCGGGAGGAACCGTTCAAACTCAGCGGCGCTCACCGGGCCCAGGCGGATGCGGATGCCAAGCTCGGGCCGCAGCAGACGCGCCCCTGCAGTCGCGCCCGCTCCCAGCACGCAATTGCCCTGGGCTAGTAGCGTGCGCTGGTCCGGTGCGAGCACATCCCAGCGGCCGGTAAACTGCTCGACATGCACTGCCACACCAAAGCAGGCGCCGAGTACGCCAGCGATCAGGTCGGCACTGACCACGCGGCTGCGCAGCGGCGCGGCAAACCGGGCCATAGCATCGGCCTCAGCCATGTCTTGCTGCCCCGACGCCACGCCAGCCAGCGCCAGCAGCAGCGGCCGAAAACGGTCGACGCCGGCCGCCAGCGGTTGCCGCACGCGGTACTTGCACCAGGCGCGGTAGAACAGCGCCACCTGGCGGCTGGAAAACAGATCGAGGAAGGCGCGCGGCCCGTCGTCGCGGTTGCGCAGCTCCCAGGCGGCGAACCGTTCGGTGTAGTGCAGCGGCAAGGCGCCCATCGTGCCAAGCAAACCCATCATTGCGGGTGTGATCGTGATTGCCGGCATGTCCCCGGTGCCGGGCTCGATGGCCTCGATCTCGCTCGGTGGAAAGCCCAGCCCGACGCTGTTGCGAAAGCGAATGACGCCGCCAAGCGCCTGCTCCGGGCCGATCCCCTGCCGACCGAGCCAGCGCAGCAGCAGGCGCACCGCCTGGAAAAATTCGTAGCGCTGCGGATGCGCCAGCAGGTCGGCAATCACCCGCTACACCAGCGTCAGGCTGCCACTGCGTGGCTCGCAGCGCAGCAGTTCCTTGCCGCTCTGGCCAGAAATCAACACGAGCCGCGTGAAACTGTTCAGGTGAACATACAGCCCCAGAAAGCGGCTGACCACCTGCGCGAAGACGAACATACTGCAGCCGGCAAACGCTTCTTCATCCAGCGTCAACCGCACCTCGGTGCCGTGCACGAGCGTGGCGCCGTGCCGGTTGCGCAGCCACGCCGTGGCCGGCAGCGCGGCCAGCGCGGTGAGGCCGGCGATCTGGCGCTGCGAACTGCCCGAGCGCGCCATGTCGTACAGCGCCAGCGTGTCGCGGAAGGCGTCGAGCTGGGCCAGCGAACGGTGATTCAATGCCAGCTGGGCCACGAGGCGCCAGCCAGTGCCATCGCGGTTGCCGAATTGGAGTGGCGCGGATGGCTTGCGCAACAGCCGGATGGGCACGCCGCCCGTCGCCGTTTCGCTGGCCAGGTCGCCGCCCGGCGCGCCGATGGCCACCGCGCAGGCCGCCGGGCTGTTGCTGCAGGTCAGGTCGATCGATGCGATCGCTGGCTCGGGTCCGGCCAGCGCCGTGTCGTCGTCGCTGAAGGCGATCTGCATGCGGTGCCGGCGCTCGCCCCCGTCAATACGGCGGTCGTACCAGTAGCGCTGGCCTTCGCCGCCTTCGCCATGGCGCAGGCCATAACAGGGGCGATAGGCCACGCCAGTCGTTTTGCCGCCACGCGTCGTCAGCACCTGGACTGCGTCGATGCTATATACCTCGACATCGTCTTCATGCCGGCCCGGCACCACGTCGTACAGGGCCGAACGGTGCGTGATGCGCACCGGCGCCGCCGCTTGCCGGAATAAATTGACCACCGGCGCGCAGCCCGCCAACAAGTGCTGGTGCGACAGCGCGCGCAGGACACGCGCCGAGCCGGCGTCTGCGTGCAGGCCGGTGAGCAGCACATGCAGCGTGAAGCGACGCGCGCCGGCGGGAAACATCGGCGCCAGTGCCGCCAGATCGACGTCCAAAAAGTGAAACTTGTCAGGGAACGCAAAGTATTCGGTCAGCAAGCGGTAGGCGGGATGGGCATGCGCCGGTTCGGGCACCAGGGCTTCGTCAGGTTCGAGGCCGCCGAGCGACAAGACCGGGCGGTCCAGGCGACGCCAGCGGTCCTGCCCGTCCGTCTCGACCCACGTTTCCAGCGTGTGCAGGTACAGGCTGTCGATCAGCGCGGCAGTCAGCAGTGCGTCGCCATCGACGTGCAGCCGCAGGCGCGCCAGGCCAAGTCCCGACAAGAGCCGGCATGGTATGGCGCTGTCGATACTGATGCTGATGCGCGCGCTGGCGCGGGCCGGCAGCCGGAGCGGCGGCGGCATCTGCGCCACTGGCGAGAACCAGGCGCGCGTCACCGTCACGGGCGCCAACGTCAGGTCGGCCGTTGTGCGGAAGCGGCACGGTGCGCCGCCTGCGGCCAGCGACGTCATCTCGGTGCCGCGCGGCACCACGTGCACATGGCCAAGCGTGGCCGAGCTGGCCTGGCGGTCGCTGTCGTCGACGCGCACGATCGAGCAGCTCGGGATGCCGTGCAGGAAATGCGGATACAGGCTGCCGAGCAGCGCCTCGGTGAATTCCGGGTAATCGTCGTCGAGCTTTTTCGCGGTGCGCGCATTGAGCAGCGCGCACGCCTGGATCAGGCGCCGGATGTGCGGATCCTCGCTGCCTTCCGGGCCCAGGCCCAGTTCGGCGGCCAGCTTCGGATACTGGTGGGCAAGCTCGCGGCCGACCGTGTTCAGGTAGACCAGCTCGCGCTCGTAATACGGCAACAGCGCTTTCATTGCATTCTCCCTCAGGCTGACACGCTACGGTCGGTCAGATCGCACGCATGGCCGTTGTGAAAGCGCAATGGATGCGCGCGGATAAACGACACGTTGCAGCGCGTGGACAGTGCGGCTTCCACCGGCCTTGACAATAAGTCAGTAAAATCACGGGTTCCCTAAGCCGAGCCTGCATCATGACCACCTCCGCCACACCGATCCGTACCGAAATTCTCACCCTGTGGCGCCTGTCGTGGCCCGTGCTGGTCGGCCAGCTGGCCACGGTCGGGATGGGCGTGGTCGATGTCGCCATGACCGGGCACGTCAGCGCCGAAGAACTGGCGGCGGTGTCGCTTGGCACGGCCGTGTGGTCGATCGTGCTGGTCACCGTGATGGGCACGATGATGGCGATCAATACCGTCGTCGCGCACGAAATGGGCGCCGCGCGGCACGACCAGGTGCCCCACTCGGTGCGCCAGGCAATGTGGAAAGGCCTGTTGGTCGGCACCATTGCGATGCTGTTTGCCAACCTGTGCACGCTGCTGTTCGACCACGTCGGGCTGGATGTCCATGTGGCCGCGCGGGCGTCGCTGGTCGTGCACGTGATCAGCGTCGGCTTGCCGGCCTTTGGTGTCTACCGCGCGCTGTACGGGTACACGACGAGCATCAACCAGACCAAGCCGATCATGTGGATCGCCATTTTCGGTCTGCTGTACAACACCCTGGTGAGCTGGTTGCTCGTGTTTGGCGAGCTGGGCTTCCCGCGCCTGGGTGCAGTCGGCTGCGCGATTGCCACGGCCAGCGGCATGTGGCTGATGCTGGGCGTGATGCTGTGGTGGGTGCGGCGCTCGCCGGCCTACCGCATGACCTACCCGTTCAACCGCTTCGAAGGCCCGGATGCAAAGGCCATCGGCAGCATGCTGCGCCTGGGACTGCCGATCGGCGTGACGTATTTTGCCGAGGTCAGCGCCTTTGGCCTGATCAGCCTGCTGGTCGCGCGCTATGGCGTCGTGCAAGTCTCGGCGCACCAGATCGCGCTCAATTTTGCGTCGCTCGTGTTCATGCTGCCACTCAGTTTCGCCATTGGCATGCTCACCCGCGTCGGCCAGGCAATGGGCGAAGGCGACCCGGTGCGGGCGCGCTTCGTCGGCTGGGTCGGCGTGGGCGTGTCGCTGACGTTCGGGGCGCTCGCAGCATTGTTCATCGCCATCTTCCGCTGGGAAATCGCAGCCGCCTACACATCCGATCCGGCCGTGCAGCAGGTGACGGCCCACCTACTGCTGTTCGCGGCGCTGTTCCAGTTGTCGGATGCGACCCAGGTGGCCACCGCCTCGGCCATTCGCGGCTACCAGGTGACGCGCCCGCCGATGGTGATCCAACTGGTCTCGTTCTGGGGCTTGTCGCTGCCACTCGGTTGCGTGCTGGGGCTGGCGCCGCAATGGTTTCCGTGGACGCCCGCCGCGCCGATGGAGGCCACTGGGTTCTGGATCGGCCTCGTGTTCGCGTTGAC
Organism: Massilia aurea; assembly: GCF_024753205.1. Classification (GTDB taxonomy): domain Bacteria; phylum Pseudomonadota; class Gammaproteobacteria; order Burkholderiales; family Burkholderiaceae_D; genus Telluria; species Telluria aurea. The sequence continues at coordinate 258,491 of NZ_JANUGZ010000003.1, forward strand.
CGTCGCGGCGGTGCTGCTGACCTGGCAATTCGAGAAGCTGGCGCGCCAGCGTATCCGTGAGGGTGTGGCGAAAACGTTGGCGGTTTAATTTATGTGACATGTCATTACAGCGCTGGCAGTCTGACTCTGGTATCGTCTCGCGGTTGCTGTCAATTAAACATCCATCAGAGAAACTATGCGCCCTCTCCTCGTCCTTCTGGCCGCTCTCACGGCCGTTCCTGCCATGGCTGAACGTCTGACCCTCGACCGTATTTATGGCGACGCTTCGCTGGCCGGCGCCAGTGTGCGCAATCTGCGCGTGTCGCCCGACGGTGAGCGCGTGACCTTCCTGCGCCCGCGCGCCGACGACCAGTACCGTCTCGACCTGTGGGAATACAATACCAAGAGCAAGGCCACGCAGCGCCTGGTGGATTCCAAGCAACTGGTGCCGAACGAGGCCTTGTCGATCGAGGAAAAAGCACGCCGCGAGCGCGCCCGCACTGCCGGCCTGTCGGGCATCCTGAATTATTTCTGGTCGCCGGACGGCAAGCAATTGCTGGTGCCGATCGGTGGTGACCTGTACCTCGTCGATGCCGCCAAGCCAGAGAACGCGCGCAAGGTTGCCTCGGGCAGCGTGACCGATCCGAAAATCTCGCCGCGCGGCCGCTATGTTTCGTTCGTGCGTGACCAGAACCTGGTCGTGATCGACCTGAAAAGCGGCGCCGAGCGCCAGTTGACCACCGATGGCAAGGGCACCGTGCACAACGGCGCGGCCGAGTTCATCGCGCAGGAAGAAATGAGCCAGACCACCGGCTACTACTGGGCGCCGGACGATTCGGCCATTGCCTATCGCCGCTACGATGAAGCGCCGGTACCGGTCGTGCGCCGCTTCGAGATCTTCGCCGATCGCACCGAGGTGATCGATCAGCATTACCCGGCCGCGGGCGATCCGAACGTGCTGATCGACCTGATGCTGGTCGACCCAGCCACCGGCGTGCAACGCAAGGTCGACCTGGGCGCGGACAAGGACATCTATCTGGTGCGCGCCGATTTCAGCGCCGATGCCAAGACGCTCGTGTACCAGCGCCAGACGCGCGACCAGAAGCGCCTCGATCTGGTGGCTGTCGACGTCGGCTCGCTGGCGCAGCGCCCATTGTTTTCGGAAAACTCCAAGACCTGGGTCAGCATCCACAACGATCTGCGCTTCCTGAAGAACCGCAAGGCCTTCATCTGGGCCTCGGAGCGCAGCGGCTACAACCACCTGTACCTGTACGACCTGGACGGCAAGCTGCTGCATCCGATCTCGCGCGGTACGTGGGGCGTGGACGATGTGCTGGCGGTCGATGAAGGCGCCGGCAAGGTGTACGTGTCGTCGAACCGCGACGCCGTGATCGACAAGCAGACCTATGCGCTGGCCCTGGACGGCAGCAGCGCCGACAAGCCGGCCCGCATCACGCAGGGCGACGGCTGGCACGACGCAGCGTTTGCCGGCAATGGCAAATTGTTTGTCGACACCTATTCGAATCCGCGCACGCCGCCGCAAGTATCGATCCGCCGCGCCGATGGCGCGATGGTCGAGTGGATCGAAAAGAACGAGCTCAATGCCAACCACCCGTACACGCGCCACATGGCCGACCACCTGGCCACCGAATACGGCACGATGAAGGCCAACGATGGCCAGACGCTGCACTATTCGATCATCAAGCCGGCCAATTTCGATGCAAGCAAGCGCTATCCGGTGTTCCTGTTCACCTATGGCGGCCCGCACTCGCAGCGCGTGACCCGCGCCTGGGGCAATTATTTTGACCAGTACATGGCGCAGCAGGGTTTCGTGGTGTTCCGCCTCGATAACCGTGGCTCGGGCCGCCGCGAGCGTGCCTTCACCGACGTGCTGTACAACAATCTGGGCAAGCACGAAGTCGAAGACCAGGTGACCGGCATCGACTGGCTGGCCAAGCAGAGCTTTGTCGATCCAAAGCGCATCGGCGTGTTCGGCTGGAGCTACGGCGGTTTCATGACGCTGCGTCTGCTCTCGGCCGCATCGGACAAGATCGCAATGGGCGTGTCGGTGGCGCCGGTGACCGACTGGTCGCTGTACGACACCCATTACACCGAACAGTTCGTCGGCGCGACGCCGAAGGGCGACCCGGAAGCGTACAAGCGCAGCGGCGTGTTTGCCCACCTGGATGGCATGAAGTCGCCACTGTTGCTGGTGCACGGCATGGCCGACGACAACGTGCTGTTCTCGAACACCACGCTCCTGATCGATGAGCTCGTCAAGCGCAATGTGCAGTTCGACCTGATGACGTATCCAGGCGCCAAGCACGGCATCTCGGGACGTACCAACCAGCGCCACGTGTATGGCTTGATCGAATCGTACTTCAAGCGCCACCTGGCCGAGACACCGGCAAAATAAGGCTGTTGCGCCCGACGTAAAAAAGCCGCATCGGAAACGATGCGGCTTTTTCTTCGTCCACTCACCTAGCGCTAATTGCGGCTGGTGAGGGAATCCGTATTATGGACGTGGACGGTTTGCGCGGTCAGCTGCGTCGTCAGCTGCATCTTCTGCTGCTTCGCGCACGTCGCCAGCTGCGTTCTGGACTTTGCCTTCAACCTGGTTCGCCAGACCTTTGGCCTGCTGTTCCTTGCTGTCCACCAGCTTGCCGGCGCCTTCTTGGATTTTGCCGCCAACTTCTTTCAGTTTGCCTTCGACTTGGTCTTTGTTCATGGTGATCTCCTGTGATTTGGCATGGCCGGTTGGCGATGCGATGAGTACAGATTAACGCAATGCTTTCAGCTCTTCTGTTAGCGCACGCACTTAGTGCAACGATCGAACGCTGCGCCATCTTGCCGTTAAGAATGCTATCGTTTTACTAACACCGGCTGTAACTACACCAGTTGTCGTAAAGCGGTTTTAACTACACCAGTTCCAATAACATTCTAATGCGCGATCGAACACCATCATGAATCCCCACACACCGCCATCTTCCGACGCAACGGCCCCCGAGACTCCCCTCACCCAGCGCAAGCTCGCGCGCCGCGTCACACTCGTCAACGGTATCGGCGTCCTATTCATCCTGGGACTGGCAGCGGTCGTGCTCGCTGCTGACGCCTTGCTGCTGATCTTTGCCTGCATCCTGTTTTCGATCCTGCTCTACAAACTAAGCGCGCTGCTGCATCAACGCACGGGCATCAAGCGCAATATCGCCCTGGTCATCGTCGTGCTGCTGCTGACCGCCATCTTTGGCCTGGGCGGCTGGGCGATGGCGCCGCAGATTTCCGAGCAGTCGGGTCAGCTGGCCAAGGAGATCCCCGCCGCCGTCGAGCGCCTGCAAGCTGAAGTCGCGCAACATCCTCTGCTCAAGCGCCTCGTGGCGGAGCTGCCGCCACCCGAAGACATCGTCAAGCAGATGAGTTCGCTCGTGCCAAATGCCGGCCTGTTCTTCAGTGGCGTCATCGGTGCGCTGGGCAATATTGTCATCATCATTTTCGTGGGCATTTATTTTGCCGCGTCGCCGGGTGTCTACACTGGAGGGTTTATCCGTCTCGTGCCGCAACAGAAGCGTGGCCGCGCACGTGAGGTCATGCAGGAGATGGGCGACAACCTGTCCAGCTGGCTGCTAGGCAAGGCCGTGTCGATGCTGATCGTGGGCGTCACCACAGCGATTGGCCTCAGCATGCTCGGCGTGCCTCTTGCACTGATCCTGGGCGTGATCGCGGGCCTGCTCGACTTCATCCCCTACCTCGGTCCGATCATGGCGGGCATCCCGGCCGTCTTGCTGGCGCTGTCAATCAGCCCTGACCTGGCGCTGTATGCACTGCTGCTGTTTGCAGCGATCAACATGCTCGAAGGTTATGTGCTGCAGCCAATGATCGAGGCAAAAGCCATCGACCTGCCGCCCGCACTCGTAATCGTGATGCAACTGATCTTCGGCACACTGTTCGGCTTCGCGGGCGTCGCGCTGGCCACGCCACTGGCGGCTGTACTGTCCGTGCTGGTGAAGATGCTGTATATCGAAGACATACTGGGTGACAGACCCGCAGATAGACCCGCGAAAGCGTCCTGATAAAAGCAAAGCCGCGCACAGCGCGGCTTTGTTGTTGATGCTGCAGTACGAATCAGCAGCGATACATCAGCGGAGATGCATCAGCGATTGCCTTTCGCAATATCCTTGACGTCGCCAACTTTCTTCTGGGCCTTACCTTCCGCCTGGTTCGACAAGCCTTCGCTCTGCTGCTGGCGGCTGCCAACGGCTTCGCCGACTTTCTGCTGCACCTTGCCGGCGACTTCCTTGGTCTTGCCCTTGACTTGATCCTTGTTCATTGCAATCTCCTTGCCCGTGACGTGGATGAGACTTCACACTAGGAGTAACTTTCGGTTAGTTCTGTGCGGCGCTTAACACATGGGTTTGCGCCAGACACTTGCCAGCCACGGTTGTTGTTCGCGCGGCAAACCGGGCGGCCGGTAATAGTGATGCAGTGCCACGAAGCCGGCCGCAAGCAGGAAGCGCTCCCAGCTGTCGTAGTCATGGTAGGTGCCGTAGCGCTCGCCGTTCCAGCCTTCCTGATTGTCGCCCCGCGGGTTCGACGTGAACAGCACCCCGCCCGGTTTGAGCGTGCCGAACAACTGATCGAGCGTGTGCGGCAACGCCGCGCTGGGAACGTGGAACAGCACCGCATTGGCAAAAATGCCATCGAACAGCGCCGGCGGCAAATCCAGGTGCAGGAAATCCTGCTGCCATACCTCGCAACCACTGTATTCGCGGGCCATGGCGACAAACCGTTCGCTGCCGTCCACGCCAATGGCGCGATGGCCGAGGCCGCTGAAGGTCTTGAGGTCGCGCCCGGGCCCGCAACCCAGGTCGAGGATCGTGTGCGGCGCTGGCGTTGTGATCGTACCCAGCAAAGCAGCAATGTTTTGACTTACGTCATGGTCAATCGTACCGGCAAAAAAATCCTCGGCATGCTCGTTGTAGTGTTGGAGAGTACTGCGGGAGATGTCGTCATGGTTCATGCGCATAGTATGCCAGTGGGGGAACTGCTTGCGGAATGCCCATCCATGCAAAAAACATTAAAAATATTTCCTTGATTACCCTAAAGTTTCCACAAGTCCATCCGTAAATGATTCAGACAACCGGTAATCCGGCCTGAGAAATTATGCTTTGGTAACCTTATGAACGCAGATGATGTCCTTGCGATGTACGAAAACCTGGCTGGCCTGACAGGCCAGATGACGCATGCCGCCAAGGCCGGCGACTGGCACGAGTTCGCACAATTGAATATGGAAGCCCGGGCTCAGGCAGCCCCGGCAGTCGCTGGCATGCCGGAACTGACAGGCGCCAAGCGCCTCAGCAAGGTCGACCTGTTGAAACAATTGATGGCCAACGACCGCGCCATTCGCGACGTGACCGATCCATGGGACGATCAAGTCGGTCGCGCCCTGCACGCACACTGATCCGCCATTGGCTCATCGATCAAGGCACCTTCGGGTGCTTTTTTTATGGGCAGGCAAAAGAAAGGTGGCTAATGGACACGGGCAACAAAAAAGCGCCCGGTGGGCGCTTTGGTGGCCACGGGCTAGAAGCCGGGTGGCGAATTCGGTGAGAGGACGAACCCCAGCTATCTGCTGGCGTCGCCTCGTGCCGGTTGCTGCCGGCGTCCGTTGCCACCGTAGGCAAGCGAACTGCTTCCAGACACAGGCGTTTCCTCAACGGTCGTCTGCTGATCGCGCCACCTATCGTTGGTGACTGCGCCAGACCCTGTGCTGTCTGTGACCTTGTCGATCACGAAGCAATTATAGTGCAAAATCAAAGTTGTGTAGACATTTCATTGTGTGACTCGTCCAGCTGTGGTTCGACCGGCGCCGGCGCCTTTGTTTTGCGCGCGAAGCGCTGACGCAGACGGGCCATCAGCGAAGCGCGCGGCATGGGCTGAATCATCGGCGCTGCCCGCTTGCGGCGGCGCAGGAGGAACAGCGTGCCACCTACCAGCCCCATGACGGCGACCACTGCGCCGGCGATCCAGCCCCACGGCGTGGATGCTTCCGGTTCCGGCGCAGGCCGCTTGCGGGATGGCCGTGGCGCGGCCCGGGGCGCGACCTTGTCCTGCACGACGGCGGACGGGCTGGCGCCCAGCGCCACCTGCAGTACCCGTACCTTGTCTTCCAGCGTGCCGATCTGCTCGCGCAACTGGGCATTCTTGACATCGAGTGCGGCGCACACGGTTGCATTGTCGACCGAGGATGCTGGCGCGCAAGTTGCGGCAGATGCAGGTGCAGGCAAGGCAACAGGCAGCGGCTTGGGCACTGGCGTCGACGTTGGTGTAACTGCAGCAGGCTCAGGCGCGGGCGCCACTTTCTCGGCGACGACCGGCGTCGCCGGCGTGGCCGGATGTGGCGGCTTCAGCACCTTCGGCGGTTTCGGTGGCTTTGGCTTGACCGTTATCGGCTTGGCCGCCGCAGCGGGTGCAGAAACGGGCGCAGCAGAAAGATCCACCACGACCGGCGCCGGCGCTTTCGCGGGCATGGGCAGGGGCACCGGTACCGGCGCCGGCGCCGGCGTCGGTAATGGAACAACTGGTGCCGGCGGATTCGGATTCGGCGCAATGAAGAGCGTCACGAGACGCACATCGCGCATCCCACCATCGGCCAGATCAAGGTATAGATGCAGGCGGCCTGATTCAACGGGCGCCGACGACGTCACGCGCAGGAACTGACGGCCATCGCGCTGGCTCACACGCATGCCCAGCGTCGACAGCACGGCCGGCATGCCGATGTTCGCGCCCCGGTACACGTCCGGGTGCGCCAGGCGTGCCTGGACCGGGGTCGCGGGCGAGGCCAGCGCGGTCAGCTCGAGTTCCAGCACCAGCGGCTGGCCGATATACGAACTGATGCGCGGTTCGCCGAGCTCGGCTGCGCCGACGCCGCAGGAGAGCAAAGCACACGTGATGAATACAGGGAGGCGGCTGGCCATAGCAACTAACAAAAGTGAAGCCCAAGCGTCATTAACGGACATTGGGATAAACTCTTTAATCCCAGCCTCTTGCATATCAGGACATGTCCATGGAAAACAGGATTGAGAAAGACAGCTTTGGTCCCATCGAAGTGCCACAGAACAATTTGTGGGGTGCGCAGACCCAGCGCTCGCTTCACCACTTCCACATCTCGACCGAGCGCATGGCGCCCGAACTGGTCGCCGCCCTCGCCCAGGTCAAGCGCGCCGCGGCCGCCGTCAACCGCTCGCTGGGCAAGCTGCCAGCCGACAAGGCCGACGCCATCATCCGCGCGGCCGACGAAGTGCTCGACGGGCGCCATCCGGGCGAATTCCCGCTGGCCGTGTGGCAGACCGGTTCAGGCACGCAAAGCAATATGAACATGAACGAGGTGCTGGCCAATCGCGGCTCCGAGCTGCTCGGCGGCGAGCGCGGCGAAGCACGCCTGCTGCACCCGAACGACCACGTCAATATGGGCCAGTCATCCAACGATATCTTCCCCACCGCAATGCACGTGGCTGCGGCCTGGGCACTGGCCAAGGAAGTCCTGCCTGCCCTGGCGCAATTGCGCGGCACGCTGCTGCGCAAGTCGCGCGACTTCGAGCCGATCGTCAAGATCGGCCGCACCCACCTGCAGGATGCGACGCCACTGACGCTCGGCCAGGAATTCTCTGGCTACGTGGCCCAGCTCGAATTTGCCGAAAGCGCGCTCAAGTCCACCTTGTCGGGCCTGCTGCAACTGGCGGCCGGCGGCACCGCCGTAGGCACGGGCCTGAATGCCCATCCCGATTTCGCACCGCGCATCGCGGCCGAACTCGGTTCGCGCACCGGCCTGTCGTTCAAGTCGGCGCCGAACAAGTTCATGGCGCTCGCCGGGCATGATGCCATGGTCTCGGCCCATGGCGCCTTCAAGCTGCTGGCCACGGCGCTGATGAAAATCGCCAACGACATCCGCTGGATGGCGTCCGGCCCGCGCTCGGGCCTGGGCGAAATTACCATCCCCGAAAATGAACCGGGCAGCTCGATCATGCCGGGCAAGGTCAATCCGACCCAGTGCGAAGCATTGACGATGCTCTGCTGCCAGGTGTTCGGCAACGATGTCGCGATCACCGTCGGCGGCTCGCAGGGCAACTTCGAGCTCAATGTGTTCAAGCCGATGATCGCGCATAACTTCCTGCAAAGTGCGCGCCTGCTGGCCGACGGCATGCGCTCGTTCGACACGCACTGCGCCCAGGGGATCGAGCCGAACCTGGTCCGGATCGGCGAGCTGATGGAAAAATCGCTGATGCTGGTGACGGCACTGGCCCCGCACATCGGGTATGATCGCGCCGCGCAGATTGCCAAGACCGCATCGAAGGAAGGCCTGACCCTGCGCCAGGCAGCCTTGCAGAGCGGTTTCGTCGACGATCAGCAGTTTGACCAGTGGATCGTGCCGATCGATATGACGCGGCCCGATCCGGTCGAATAAATACCCAGTACCCGGGCGGCCTTGTAACCATCAGGCCGCCCTTTTCACACCCGAGGAAAACATGCAAAAAATCGAATTCGAGTTGACATCGGAATTTGTCGAAGTCAACCAGTTGCTCAAGCTAGCCGGTCTGGTCGACAGCGGCGGCGCCGGCAAGAACCTGGTCGCCAGTGGCGTGGTGAAGGTCGACGGCAAGCAGGAACTGCGCAAGACGGCCAAGATCCGCACCGGCCAGGTCGTCACGCTGGGCGACGTCGAAATCACGGTTCGCTAAAAAATAGACAGAAAGACAGCTTCTTATGTTTGCGGCCTAACAAACAGAACAGGGCTTCATTGTTTATATTTTAAGACGTTAATCAACGGCTTATAGGTGAAATCGATGCAAACCCCGGAAACCCGCGTACAGTCTCAAGAGCAACTCATCGGTGACCTGCGTCTCGTGATCGAAAACGCGGAAGAACTGCTCAAGAACACGGATCAATACTCGAGCGAGCTGTACCAGAGCGCCCGGACCAAACTGTCTCTGGCGCTGGAAGCGGCGAATGAAGAACTGTCGCGCTTCGAAGACGCACAGCTCGAACGCATGATGGCCGCCACGCGCCTGGCCAACGAGCAGTTCGCGGACCGCTCGGGCGAATCGCGCATCCTGCGCGCGTTTCACTAAGCTACACACTACGCTATAACGAAAAAACCCGGCATCGCGCCGGGTTGCTCACGCCTTCGTGTTGATCGAGTTGCCCAGGTGTGCCGGCAGGTTCTGCGCCTGCGGAATCGACGCGATCATCTGCGCTGCCGAAGAGGCTTCGATGTCCATGGCGCGCTTGAGCATCGTCATGCCCACTTCCTGACGGATACCCGTTTCTGCCATGCTGGTCGACAGCTTGGCAATATTCGTGACGTCCATATCTTCCTCCAGAATAAGACTCGTCAGTCTTTAACGACACCGCCAGCCAGAACTTGAGGGTTGGCGCCGGCCCATTTGCCTACCCAGGCCAGCACCGCGCCGATGTCGTTCAGGTCGAGCCAGGCCACGCCGGCGCGCAGCGTCGCGGGACGGGCCACATCCGACACCACCGCCACGATCGTCGCATCGTCGACGTACAAGGCCGGCTTGTCCAGCGCCGGGCGATGCACTTCCAGCTTCGGCAGCGACTCCCACTTGTAACCCTCCACCAGCGTCAGGTCGGCGGGCGACAGACGCGCCAGCAGCTCGGCCAGCGGCGGCTCGGGGGCGGCGCGCAGCTCACGCATGATGGCGATCCGGTACGGCGAGGCGACCATCACCTCGGCCGCTCCGGCCAGGCGCAGGCGCGCACTGTCCTTGCGCGGCGGCTCGAGCTCGATATCGTGGTGGCTGTGCTTGACGATATTGACGCGCAGGCCGGCACCGGACAGGCCAGCGACGAGATGCTCGAGCAGCGTCGTCTTGCCGCTGCCCGACCAGCCGACCACTGCCAGCACGGGGCCGGATACGCGCGGTTCCGATTCAGTAGGCAGCACGGTAGCGGGTTCCACGGTAATTCATCACGGCGGCCTTCGGCGTGAGCCGCTCGAGCACGAGACCCGGCGCCACCTCCTCGCCTTCGCGGCGCAGCATCTTGTCGACCAGCAGCAGGCTCTCGCCAGGCGTCGGCGAATAGATGTAGCCGCCAAAGACCACCTTCGGGATTTCACGCTGCAGGGCATCCGGCAGTTGCTGCAGCGTGCGCAGCTGGTCGTCGCCGACTGGTTGCTGGGCCACGGTGGCAGGCGCTGTTGCCGCCTCGCGCTGCTGCGGTGACGGCTGTGGTGATGATGATGCCGCCGGCACGACCGGCGCCGGTGCGGGCTTCACACGTACCGGCCGGGTTTCGACCACCGGTGCAGGTGCGGGTGCACGCTGAACAACCGGGGCGGGTGCGGGGATGACAGCAGCGGGCGGTGCCGGCGTCGCTACCGGAGAGGTAGCCGGCACAGTCGCGGGCACAGTCGCCGGCGCAGTCGCCAGCACCGCTGCAGGCGGCGTCACGACTGCCAGCCGCACCGGCGCCTCGCCCGCAAAGCGCGGCCACAGCAGCGCCACGGCTGCGGCGACCACGACGACGCCCACGCCAAGCGCCAGGTAGCGCCCACGCGCGCCCTGCCCTGCGCGCGGCGCGGCGTACGACGGCGCCGGTGCGTGGATGGTCGGGGCGTTGCCCAGCTGGCGTTCGGCTTGCGCCTTCTTGAGTGCTTCGAGGATGTACGACATATCAGCTTCCCGTCCCGCCAGCGGCCAGCAAACGGGGCTCGGCCACGTTCGACAACTGGTTCAGACGCATATAAGTGCGCGGCCCGGCCACGCCATCCGCCTTCAGGTCTTGTGCGGCCTGGAAGGCGCGCAGCCACTCTTTGGTGCGCGCGTCGAGCGGCGCATCGAGCGCCGGCGCCGTGGCGCTGTGCAGGCCTGCAAGTCGTTGGGCGATCCAGTCGACGTCCGGCCCGCGGTCGCCCTGGGCGACGACATCGCGAAACGCCGCCGGCATCCGCCAGAAGGTGGTGAACTCGCCACCGAAGCGCGCGACGAAGGCCGCGATGTCGATTCGTTCGCGCCGGTCGCCCTGCGCCAGCGTGACGCTGCGCTCGTCCAGCCCGACCAGCACTGCATAGCCGGTGCGCGGGCCGTCGTGCAGCGTGACCACCGCCGGCCGGTCGAGCAGGCGCAGCTCATACAGGCCGCCCCGCCCCGCATGGCAGCGCAGATTGGCGTGCAGCGCAGCCTCGCAGATCGCCTTCGGATCGGCGCCGGCCAGGTTGGCAAATGACGGCCCCCACAGCGCCGCCAGTGCGCCCAGCGCCGCGGTCTCGTTCTCGAGCGTCGGCAGCGGCGCGCCCGGTGCGGCGACGGGCGCCGCGACCGGGATCGCGGCAGGCTTCGGCGTGGCCAACGCCACCGGCGCCGGCTTGACCGCAGCAACGGCGGCGACCGTAGGTACCGCCGCATGCTGCGGCAGCATCTGCCACGCCGCCGCGCCCAGCGCCACGCAGGCCAGCGCGCCGCCGGCCAGCAGCGGCCAGCGGCGCGGTGCACGGCGCGCGGCCGGATCGTCGGCAAAGACTTCGGCGGCTGCCCGGCGCAGGATGGCGCGCGTGACCTGCGGACTGTTTTCCACATAGGCGCCCAGCAGCGCGCGGTCGCACAGCAGGTTGATCCGGCGCGGCACGCCATGCGCCAGGCGGTGCACCAGCGGCGTCAGGGCGGGCGGGAATGGCACGCCGACCGCGCCGGCCACGGCCAGCCGGTGCGCGATATACGCGCCCGTTTCGGCTTCGCCCAGTGGTCCCAGGTGGTAGCGTGCGATCACGCGCTGGGCCAGTTGTTCGAGTTCGGGGCGTGCGAGCATCGTGCGCAGTTCGGGCTGGCCGATCAGGATGATCTGCAGCAGCTTGCGCTCGCTGGTTTCGAGATTGGTCAGCAGGCGCAGTTGTTCGAGCACGTCGCTCGACAGGTTCTGCGCCTCGTCGATCACCAGCACGTTGTTCAGGCCCTGCGCGTGCGACGCCAGCAGGTAGCGGTTGATCGCATCCACATACCCCTTCACGCCCGCGCCAGCGGCGGCCGGCGCCACCTCGATATGCAGCTCGTCGCACACGGTCTGCAGCAGCTCCTGCGCCGTCAGGCGCGGATTGAAGATGTAGGCCAGGCGGCAGTTCGCGGGCACCTGCTCGATGAAGCAGCGGCAGACCGTGGTCTTGCCGGCGCCGATCTCGCCGGTGAGCAGCACGAAGCCGCCGCCGCTGCCGATCCCGTACAACAGGTGCGCCAGCGCTTCGCGATGCCGCTCGCTCATGAACAGGTAGCGCGGATCGGGGGCGATCGAAAATGGCGAGTGCGTGAGCTGGAAATAGTGGTTGTACATGAATGACTAACGGATGCTCGGCGGGATGCTCTGCGGGCCGCTCAGCGGCTTGAACTTGGCGCAGTATATTTTGCTTTTGTCGTTCGCGTAAGCGATCGTGCTGCCGGGGATCGACTTGCGCAACGGGTAGCGTGAGCCATCGGCCGCGCGAAACGGCGTACCTGCAGCGGCGCGCACCGACTTTTCCAGTTCGTCGGGCTTGGCCTCGAGGATCGCGGCCACGAACACCACGGCGCTCGTGTCGTCGCTGACCATCACTTGTTCCACCTTTGAACCCCACAGCGACGCCTCGGTGCGGAACCAGTAGGCCCCGCCCTCGCGCTTGTAGGCCGGGCCGAAAAACTCGGTGAGATAGGCGTGGAAGTAGGCGTTATCGAGCTGGCTGCGGCACAGGAGCGCGCTGCCGATCACCGGCCCGAACGTCGATGGCGCCGCGCCTGCTCCCGTTGCGGCGCAGGCCAGCACGAGGCCGGCGAGCAGCAGCAGCTTATTGGTACGGCAGGCAAGAACCGGGCGGATCATGGCGATACTCTCCTTCAGCGGCGCCCATTATGACACTGCGTGGCGCCCGGGCAGCCAAGTGCCGGATCACGCCGGCGCACGCGCTGTTGCCGCCGTTGCCGCCGTTGCTGCAGTTGCTGCGGCCAGCACCGCCTCGACGTCGTCCGGCAAGGCCGGCTTGAGCAGATGGCGATCAAAACCCGCCGCGCGCGAGCGGGCGCGGTCTTCCTCGGTGCCCCAGCCAGTCAGCGCCACCAGCATGACGCCATCGAGCGCGGGCAGCTGGCGCAGGCGGCGCGCCGCTTCGTAGCCGTCCATGAACGGCATGCCGATATCGAGGAACACGAGGTCAGGCTGGAAGCGCGCGGCCTCTTCCACCGCCGCCGCGCCGTCATGCACGACGCGCACCGTGTGGCCGGCAATCTCGAGCAGCGCCGCCAGCGTGGCGGCGGCATCGACATTGTCGTCCGCGACCAGCACCTGCAATGCGACGCCTTGCCCGCCATGCTGCGCGCCGGCCGGCGCAGGCTCCGGCGAAGCGACGAGCGCCGCCGTCATCAACGGCAGGCGCACGGCAAAGCTGCTGCCCAGGCCCACGCCGGCGCTCTGCGCGCTGACCGCGCCGCCATGCAGTTCCACCAGGCGCTGCACGAGCGAAAGCCCGATCCCCAGTCCGCCGTTGGCGCGCTCGATGCTGCGCGCCACCTGGGTGAACATCTCGAACACGGCCGCCAGCATGTCGGCCGCGATGCCCACGCCGTTATCGCGCACCGTCACCACCGCTTCGTCACCCTCGACGCGCGCCGTGAGCACGATACGCCCGCCCTGCGGCGTGTACTTGGCCGCATTCGACAGCAGGTTGCTCACCACCTGGCTGATGCGCACCGGGTCGACGTCGACCGGCACCGGCAACAGCGGCAGATCGACCGCCAACTCATGACCGGCAGCGTCGATCAGCGGCTTGCTGATTTCGATGGCCGTTGCGATCACATCACGCAGGTCGACCGGCTGCATCTGCAGCACCAGCTTGCCGCTCGAGACGCGCGCGATGTCGAGCAGGTCGTTGATCAAGTGGACCATGTGGCCGACCTGGCGCTCCATCATCGCCCGCACGCCACCCAGCCGCAAGGCGCTGCCCGGCTTGTCCGCGCCCATGCGCATGATTTCGAGGCCGTTGCGGATCGGCGCCAGCGGGTTGCGCAGCTCGTGCGCCAGCGTGGCGAGAAACTCCGACTTGCGGCGGTCGGCGTCGTGCAGCGCTTCACTGGCGCGCACCCGCTCGATGTGCGCCCAGCAGCGCTCCACTACCGCCTCGACCAGCGCCACCTCGCCCGCCGTCCAGACACGCGGTGTGCGCTGGTGCACTGCCATCATCGCTGCCAGCCTGCCGCCCTTGACCAGCGGGCAGCAGATGATGGCCCGCACATCGATCTGGGTGAACATCGCGGCGCCGTCTTCGTCCGTCAGTTCGCGCTCGACGTCGTGGATCAGCAGCGTGCGGCCTTCGCGCATGTCGGCGCGGGCGCGCGAGCCGAACAGATCGAGCGAATACACGCCCACGGTGCTGACCGCGCCCGGCGTCACCCAGTCGTGGCGGATCGTGAAGCGGTCGTTGTCGGCCTCGACGTCCGCATAGGCCACGCGCGTGACGTCCAGGTATTGGCCCAGCAGGCGTGTGGCCTCGTCCATGATCGTCTTCGGATCGTGCGCGACGCGCGTGGCTTCGCCGATCGCGTCGAGCATGCGCAGGCGCTCTTCGACCTGGCGCCGCTCGGTGATGTCGCTGCCGGTGGCGGCCACGAACAGCAAGGCGCCGTCGTCACCCATGACCGGCGCGATGACGAGATCGATGAAGCGCTCGCCGCCGCCCGCCACGAAGTACGGCAGCTCGCAGCGCACACGCTCGCCGCCCGCAGCCAGCGCGACGCAGGCCGCAATCTCCGCCGCCACCTTGGACGAACCGCTCCACCAGCCGCAGGCCTGGAACGGGCGCCCCAGCACGTCGCCGCGCGCGTAGCCGCCGGCGTCAAGGGCCACGTGATTGGCTTCGATCAGCGTGCCGCCCGGTGTCATCAGGATCCCGAAGTGCGTGCCCTGCTCGAAGAACGTGCGGAACTTGGCGTTCGCTTCGGCCGCGGCCATGGCTTCGTTGGCGGTGGCGCGCGCGCTTGCTTCGAACAGCTTGCGGCTGGTGATATCGAGCGTGGTGCCGACCAGGCGCTCCGGGGCGCCTTCAGCATCGCGCAGCAGGCGCCCGCTGGCCGCGATCCAGCGTTCGCGGCCATCGATAGGGCTCACCGTGCGGTATTCGTCGCGGTAGTGGCCATCTCCGGGCGCAGCCAGCAGCGCCGCTACCCTGGCCACGACGCGCTCGCGGTCGTCCGGATGGAACGCGGCATCGATCAGGGTGTGGGTCACCGGCCCGTCGGGCGGCACGCCGAAATGCGTACGCGCGTGCGTGTTCCAGACGATGTCGCACTGGATCAGCGAATGGTCGAACAGACCGAATTCGCCGGCATCGGCCGCAATGCGCAGCTTTTCATTGGTCGTTTCCAGCTCGTGCAGCGCGTGGTCGCGCTGTTGCGCGGCCAGCACCTGGGCCGTGGTTTCGGCGCACATGCAGCACACGCCGGCCACCTGCCCCGCTTCGTCGCGCAGCGCGATGGTCGAGAAGGTGGCGTAGATCTGCTCCGGGTAGCCGTTGCGGTGCACGATGAAGCCATGGTCTTCTTCGTGCACCGGATTGCCCTGCAGCGTGGCAGACAGCATCGGGCGGACCTCGTCCCAGACATCGGCCCAGACCTCGGCAAACGGCTGGCCCAACGTCTGTTCGGGATGCGCGCCGCGCGCGCCCAGAACGACGCGATAGGCATCGTTGTAGAGCAGGTGCAGCGCCGGCCCCCAGGCCACATACATGGGCTGGCGCGCACCGAGCATCAGGCTCACTGCGGTGCGCAGTGGTTGCGACCAGGTCGCCAGCGGGCCAAGCGGATGATGCGCCCAGTCGAGCGCGCGCAGCAGCGCGCCCATGTCCCCGCCACCGGTGGCAAACGCCAGGTTCGACGGCGGGAGGTGCGGGGGCAAGAGGTCAGGCATCGGGTCATTCGCTTGGGATAGTCCACAAACGATACCACTTTGCTGACCCGGCAAGTTGCCTCTTTTCCCATAGGCAAATGTGCAGTAAGCCAATTGAGCCAGAGGCCATACCAATTGCGATACCAATTCGTTGACCGGATTGGAAATTCACTCTTTAGCTGAAGCGCGAGGCTGAGCTGGCCTCTCATCATAATCAATACCAGTTAAATACCTGTTGACATGCCAAAGTGCGCTGCCTATAGTGCGATGACCCTTTTACCGGCACTCATTGCACACCATGATCGACTATCTCATTGGCGTTGACGGCGGCGGCACCAACACCCGCGTGCGCCTGGCCGGCCGCGACGGCGCCGTGCTCGCCACCGGCAGCAGCGGCGCATCCGGTCTGCGCCACGGCATCGACAAGGCCTGGAGCGCGGTGCTTGCCGCCACCAGCCAGGCCTTCGCCGCAATCGGCATCGACACCGTCCCCATGCCCGCCTGCGCAATCGGCCTGGGCATGGCCGGTGTCCACAACAAGGAATGGGCGGCCGCCTTTCGCGCCGCCGATCCGGGCTTTGGCGCCCTGGTCCTCGACACCGACGGCTTCACGACGCTGATGGGCGCCCATGGCGGGCAGCCCGGCGCGATTGTCGCCATCGGCACCGGCAGCGTCGGCGAAGCCCTGCGGCCAGATGGCACGCGGGTCGAAGTGGGCGGCTGGGGCTTCCCGGCCGGCGACGAAGCGGGCGGCGCCTGGATGGGCCTGCGCGCGATCGGCCACATCCAGCAGGTGCTCGACGGCCGAGCCGAAGGCGGCGCCTTTGCCGACGCCGTGATTGGCGCCTGCGGCGGCGCGCGTGATCCGATCCAGGTCTGGCTCGGCCACGCCACGCAGACCGACTACGCAGGCCTGGCGCGCTTTGTCGTGGCGCACGGCGCCACCGATCCCGTGGCCGCCGGGATCCTGACACAGGCGGGCGCAGAAGCGGCCCGCATCGCACGCGCACTCGACCCGTCGGGCAGCTTGCCGCTGGCGCTGTGCGGCGGCCTGGGTGAAACGCTGCGCGCTTACCTGCCGGCCGAAACGCTGGCGCGCTGCAGTGCCCCGCATGGCGACTCCGCCGCCGGCGCGCTGCGCATGATCGAACTGCATCTGAAGGACGCCAACACATGACCAACGACACTCGCCGCCCCATCAAGGGCAACATCCTCACACCGGCCGGCTGGGTGCACGGCGCACTGCGCTTCGGCGCGCGCGTTGACGGCATCGACGGCCGCCGGGTCGACCCGGCCAACAACGACGATGTCTACATCGTGCCAGGCTTTATCGACGTGCACGTGCACGGCGGCGCGGGCCGCGACATGATGGAAGGCGGCGACGCCCCGCACGTGATCGCCGCGCTGCACGCGAAGCACGGCACCACCAGCCTGCTCGCCACGACCATGACCGCGCCCGTCGAAGACATCGACCGGGCTTTGACCGCCATCGGCGCGGCCTGCGCGGCGCGTGGCAAGGGCGAGGCGCGCATCCTTGGCGTGCACCTGGAAGGCCCGTACATCAACTCTGGCAAACTCGGTGCCCAGCCACCGTTCGCGCGCGAAGCGCATCTCGATGAAGTCATGCGCTTTCACGCACTGGCGCCGATGAAACTCATCACCGTGGCGCCCGAGATCGACGGCCACATGGCCCTCGTGCGGCAGTTGACGAAGGCCGGCATCCGGGTCCAGATCGGCCACACGAACGGCGATTACGACGTCGGCGTGGCAGCGCTTGCACACGGCGCGGCCGGCTTCACGCACCTGTTCAACGCCATGCCCGGCCTGCACCACCGCGACCCCGGCATGGTCGGCGCCGCGCTCGCGCACGCCGAATACGCCGAGATCATCCCCGACCTGATGCACGTGCACCCGGGCGCGATCCGCACTGCCCTGCGCTGCATCCCCAAATTGTTCTGCGTGACCGATTCGACGGCGGCGGCCGGCATGCCCGATGGCGAGTACATGCTGGGCCGCCAGGTGGTCCACAAATGCATGGGCGGCGTGCGCCTGGCCGACGGCACGCTGGCCGGCAGCACGCTGACGATGGACCAGGCGCTGCGCAACCTGGTGGGCATGGGGCTGTCGATCGAAGACGCCAGCAAGCGCGTCTCGACCAACGCCGCCGACTACCTCGGCGAAACCCGGCGCGGCCGCCTGGCGCCTGGCTGTCACGCCGACTTCGTGGTCCTGGACCGCGCACTGAACATCAAAGCTGTTTATATCGAAGGAGAATGCCTGTGAATGCCACGCCCGCCACCGCTGACGGTCACCAATCGCTGATGCTGCAAGAGGCCCTGTCATCGGGCGACTGCATCGCCCACGCCCTGACGCAGGACGCCGACCGCTACGCCGCGCTGGGCGAACAGCTCCGTGCGACCCAGTTGCACAGCGCAGTCACGGTGGCGCGCGGCAGCTCGGATCACGCGTCGGGCTACCTGGCCTACCTGATCATGTCGCGCATGGGCCGCCTGGTGACGTCGCTGCCGATGTCGCTCATCACGCTGTACAAGTCGCCGATCATCGCGCGCGACACGCTGGCCATCGCCATTTCGCAATCGGGCCAGAGTCCCGACGTGGTCGAACCGATGCAGTACTTCCGCGCCGGCGGGGCCGTGACGGTGGCGCTGGTGAACGACGCCGCTTCGCCGCTGGCCGACGCCGCCGAGTGGACGATGCCGCTCTATGCCGGCAAGGAGCAGAGCGTGGCTGCGACCAAGAGCTTCATCGCCAGCCTGGTAGCCGGCGCGCGTCTGGTCGCCGATTGGCAGAACGACCCCGAACTGAAGGACGGCATCGCCGCCCTGCCCGACGCGCTGCGCGCCGCGCGCAGTTTCGGCCAGGACGGCGACTGGTCGGCCGCCATCGACGTGCTGGCGCCGGCGCGCAACATCATGGTGGTGGGTCGCGGCATCAGCTTCCCATTGGCGCTCGAGGCGGCGCTCAAATTCAAGGAAACCTCGGCGCTGCAGGCCGAAGCGTTTTCGGGCGCCGAGATCAAGCATGGCCCGATGGCGCTGATCGAGGACGGCTATCCGCTGCTGATCTTCGCAACGCGCGGCCCGACCCAGGCCAGCCTGGTGGCGCTGGCCGACGACATGCGTGCACGGGGCGCGCGCGTGCTGCTCGCCGCGCCGGCCGATATCGCCAGCCGCGACCTGACGCTGCCCACCGCCGCCATTCCCGACCTCGATCCGATCGTCGCGGCGCAGGCGTTTTATACAATGGCGGCCACACTGTCGGCGGCGCGCGGCATGAATGCCGACCAGCCGCGCCACCTGAGCAAAGTCACCAAGACGAACTAACCGCCTGAATCTCGACCATGAACGACTACCTCGACCTGGCCGGCCAACTGGTGATGGTGCGCCTGTTCGGCACCGAACTCGATGCCGAGACCGACGCCTTCCTGCGTACCTACCGCATTCGCGGCGCCTGTCTGTTCCGCCAGAACATGCGCGACGCGCCGCAACTGACCGGCTTCACGGGCGCGCTGCGTGACGCGATCGGCCCGCAAGCGCTGATCGCCCTCGACCAGGAAGGCGGCGCCGTCGTGCGTTCGACCTGGGTGCCGGCCCCGCCCAGCGCGATGGCGCTCGGCGCAGCCAATGATCCGGACCTGGCGCGCGACGTTGGCGCGGCCGTGGCGCGCGCGGTGCGTGCGCTGGGCTTCAACTGGAACTTCGCGCCGGTGCTCGACCTGAACAACAACCCGCGCAACCCGGTAATTGCCGAGCGCTCGTTCGGCGCTGATCCCGACCAGGCGACACGCATTGCGCTGGCCTGGATGGAAGGCAGCGAGCGCGAAGGCGTGGCCTGCTGCGTCAAGCACTTCCCCGGCCACGGCGACACGCACGTCGATTCGCACCGCGACCTGCCCTACGTCGACAAATCGCGCGCCGACCTCGAACAGTTCGAATTCGCGCCGTTCCGGATTGCGGCGCCCCACGCACCGGCCATGATGACGGCCCACATCGTCTATCCGGCGTTGGACCCTGTCAATCCGGCCACCATGTCGCATGCGATCCTCACCGGCGTGCTGCGCGAGCAATTCGGCTACGACGGCGTGATCATCACCGACGGCATGGACATGCACGCGATCGCGCACCGCTATGGCGTCGGCCAGGCGGCCGTCAATGCGCTGGTGGCCGGCGCCGACATGGTCATGGCCATCGGCACGCGCGCTACGCAAATCGAGACCGTGCACGCGATCGCCGCCGCGATCCGCGACAACGTGCTGCCACTGGCCGCCGTGCAGGCACGCCTGGCGCGCCTTGGCAAGCTAGCCGATGCGCATCCGGCCGGTGCGGTTGCCTACGCGGCCGAACCGGATGATCGCGCACTGATGGCGCGCGCCTGGCGCGCAGGCCTAACGGCGCTGCGCTCGCCACAGCGCCCACCGCGCAGCGCGCGCGTACGCCTGGTTGCACGTGCCGACGTGGTCAGCGACGGCGTGTCGGAAGCCGGCGTGCCGGCTGCCAGTATCGCGGCAGCGCTGTCGCAGCTGTACGACGTCGACCTGGTGACCTTCGCTGACAGCGAGACTTTCGACTGGAACGCGCTGCCGGCCGACGGCCGCTTCACGATCCTGGCCTCGACGGCGCGCCGCCGCTATGGGCCTCAGGCCTGCGCGACCTGGCGACCCGATTTGCATCTGGCCTTGTGGAATCCATACCAGGCGCTCGATTTTCCCGGTCCTGCGCTGCTCACCTATGGCTTCGCGTCGCCGGCGCTGGCTGCGGCCGTGGCCTGGCTGGCTGGCGAGATCGACGCGCCAGGGGTCTGCCCGGTACCGGGTTTTGACGGGCCGTGACAGCGGCAAAGTAACGCGATGTAACGACACGGGCACGGCGGGCCGTGCTGCGGCACAATTGCCAATCCAGAAAAAGCTGGATATATGGGACAATACTTTTTTGTCCGAGCTTGGCATTTTTGCTATATTGCAAAACGCACATTTCGTATATTTTTTGTCTAGATAGAAGGATAACCAATGTCCCAATTCCGTCTCGCCCGCCTCTGCCTGATGCTGGCCGCCGTCGGCCTGAGCTCCGCTGCCGTGATTCCTGCCGTCCACGCACAGGACAAGCCTGCCGCTGCCGCCGCTGCTGCGCCGAAGGACACCGTCCGCCCAGAGCTGTTCAAGCTGCTCGACCCGGCGCAGATCAAGCCGCTGATGGATGCAAAGAATTACGCCGAAATCCAGAGCCGCGTGACGCAGGCCGAAGCGTTCCCGAACCGCACGCCGTACGAAGACTACGTCGTCAACCGCATGAAGCTGTCGCTGGGTTCGGCAACGAACGACAACGCCATCTCGATCCCGGCCCTCGAAGCCGTCATCGCATCGGGCCGCCTGTCGGCAAACGAGCAGGCCGACTTCATCCAGGCCCTGGCGAACATGCACTACAACGCCAAGGATTACCCGAAGGCGATCGAGTGGTTCAAGCGCTACCAGAAAGAAAGCCCGACGCCTGAAAAAGTCGCCGCGCCACTGACCCGCGCCTACTACCTGGGCGGCGATTACGCCAGCGCCAAGGCAGCACTGCTGCCAGCGATCGAAGCCACCGAAAAAGCCGGCCAGAAGCCAAGCGAAGAAGACCTGCGCCTCCTGGCCTCGTCGGCCAACAAGGTCAAGGACGATGCCGGTTACCTGGTCGCACTGGAAAAGCTGGTTGCCCACTACCCGAGCGACGACTTCTGGACCGACCTGCTCAACCGCGGCGTGGCACGCAAGTCGGGCTTCGATGCGCAGACCAACATGATCAACGTGTATCGCCTGGAAGCTGCTGCCGTCAAGCAGATGGCAGCCGAGGAATATGTCGACCTGGCCGAGCTGTCGCTGCGTGACGGTTTCCCGACCGAAGCAAAGAAAACCATGGATGCCGGTTACGCTGCCGGCGTGCTGGGCAAAGGCGCCAATGCCAAGACCCACAGCGCACTGCGCGACAAGGCCAACAAGGGCGCAGCAGACGATGCCAAGAATATCGCTGCCGGCGAAGCAGGCGCATCCAAGGCCAAGACCGGCGCCGGCCTCGTCAACCTGGGTTGGGCGTACGCGACCATGGACCAGGGCGACAAGGGCGTCGGCTTCATCCAGCAAGGTATCGCCAAGGGCGGCCTGAAGAACGCGGAAGAAGCCAAGCTGCGCCTCGGCATGGCGCAAGTTCGCGCCGGCAAGAAAGCCGAAGCGATCTCGACCTTCCAGACCGTCAAGGGCGGCGGCGGCGCCGGCGACCTGGCCAAGTACTGGCTGGTGCTGCTGCAGCAGCAAAAGTAAGACTGCTGCTGTCGATGGACCCGTGAAAGCGGGCCGGGCCCTGGGCCTGGCCCGCTTTTTTCATGAACCGCCTCTTTGCACACTGTCAAAAGCCGGGGTCAGGTCTGACATTCGGACACGGCCTCTTCCGTCATCCCTTCTCCAAGGCTTTTATAAATAGACGTTTTGTTGAGATCGTGTCTGAATGTCAGACCTGACCCTGGCTATAGTCTCGGCTTTGTTGAGCTCGTGTCTGAATGTCAGACCTGACCCTGGCTGTAGTCTCGGCTCACGCCTTGATATGTGCGTCCAGCCCAAATAAGCCAGGCACCACATCTTCAGCCAGCACGTGGCGGTCCGGGTAATCCCCGCCGTTCTGCGTCCGGAATGCAATCGGCGCCGAATCAAACAAATCCTGAAGTCGCGTTTGCCAAGAGGACTCGATCAGGGCCATGCGCCCGGCGTCGATGCGAACCGCGTCGTAGACCGCAAACGTTGGCAACACCTGCATGCCGGGAAAGAACAGGCTGCCGTGGGTGATGGGGAAAAGCAGCTGTTCAAGCGGGCCATTGATGCCGCGGGGTTCGTAATCGATTGCCGGTCCGCCGACGGTGACGGCCAGCATCGCGCGCTTGCCGGCGAGGCCGCCCTCGCCGTAGCGATAGGTGTTGCCTGCGTCCTGATAACCGTAGGCCAGGCCGAATGCCCAGACTCTGTCGATCCAGCCCTTCATGATTGCGGGCATGCCGAACCACCAGAGCGGAAACAGCAGGATGACGGCATCGGCAGCGAGGAGCTTCGCTTGCTCTCGTTCGACGTCCGGGGTCTGGCTGCCGGTTGCGTAGGCATGACCTGATTCGTCAATGAACGCCAGGCGCTCCGGGTTGGCACGGGTTAAAAAATCGTCCTGGTCAAACACCGCTTTCCACCCCATCCCGTACAGGTCGGACTGCGTGACGGTGTGCCCCTGCGCTTCCAGGGTGTGAATGGCGACCTGGACAAGGTGACGAGTGGCCGAGGTCGGTTCCGGGTGTGCATGAACGAGCAGCACGTTCTTGCTGGTGGTCGAGGGCATATGGGCGCTTCCTATGAGAATGTGGGGAGCTCGCCAGTGTGATCGGTCGCCAGGTATCCGTGAAATCACATCATTTTTGGCCTATCATCCACCGGATGAATACCAAGACCACGCCCGATCTGAATCTCTTGCTCACGCTCGAAGCGCTGCTGATCGAGCAGAACGTCACGCGGGCGGCCCAGCGTTTGCACCTGAGCCAACCGGCGGTCAGTGCGCAATTGCGCCGCCTGCGCACTCTGTTCGACGATCCGCTGTTGATTCCACTGCAGCGCGGCATGGCGCCCACCAGCAAGGCGCTGGAATTGCTCGAGCCGCTGCGCCGCTCGCTGGATCAGCTTCGCGCGACGGTGGCCGAACACCATCGATTCGATCCGGAAGCGACCGCGCTCGACGTCAACATCGCGTGCACGGATTATGTGCAGGCAGCGCTCGCGCAGCCGTTCGTGTTGATGCTGCGTCAGCGCTTTCCGGGCGTGCGGGTCGCCCTGCACCACCTCGATCCGAACGGGCTGGAAGCCAGGATGGCCAAGGGCGACATCGATCTTGCCTTGATGACGCCGGGCGAGGAGCAAGGCCGTCTGCGCAGCCGGCACCTGTTCGACGAGCATTACGTACTGATCGGCAGGCGCGGCCATCCGGCGTTGTGTCCCGGGATCTCCGCTGCGCAATTCTGCGCGCTCGAGCATGTCATTGTGTCGCTGGATGGCGGAGCGTTCTCGACGCCACTGGATATCGGGCTGGCCGCGCTTGGCCATCAGCGCAAGGTGGTGTTGTCGGCGTCGTCGTTCCTGTTCGTGCCTGGCATCGTCGCGCAATCGGACCTTGTGGCCCTGGTACCGGCACGCCTGGTGCGCGATGGCGCAGCGCTGCTTGAAGTGGTCGATTGCGCTTTTCCCGTCCCCGGCTTTTCAGTCAGCATGTTGTGGCACGAGCGCCATCATGGTCATCATGCCCAACGTTGGCTGCGTGCCATGATCGCGGAATTTGCCGGGCGACTATGAACGGGCAAATCGTGCGGTTTGGACGCAAACCTGATTCGTGCAACGGTTCTGTGTGCGCGTCCGAACACAGCCTTTGACCCGTCGCCACGATAATGACGCCATTCACATTGGAGAACTTATGACGACGGTACGCAAGGGCCAGGCGCCCGCCAAACTGGGGCGCAACGAATTTCACCTGCAATTTCGTCGCACCTTCCAGGACCCCGGCTACGACGCACTTGAAAACGAGCTGGCCGCCATCGAGGCGGTGGCCTGGGATGCCTACCAGGACGGCCGCAAGGCGCCTCGCACGGTCAAGGCCGGCCCTGGCTTTGCCGATCCCGACTACGACCTGTCGATCGACTGGAAAGCCGCGCGCGACCGCCTGCTCGAGGCTGAAAAGCACCAGAAGAACCCGGACACCAAAAGCCGCATCCTGATCATCAATGCCTCGGCCCGCAACGACGGCACCTGCCCCGGCGAAATCTCGAAAAGCTGGCGCATGTCCGAGATGGCGCGCGAGATCATCGAAGCCGATGGCATCGAGGCCGACATCCTCGACCTCAGCCTGATCAACTCGGACTACGACCGCCACATCCACCCGTGCAAGGGTTGCGTGTCGACCGCCATGCCGCTATGCCACTGGCCATGCAGCTGCTACCCGAACCACGCCGAGCGCCAGGTCAATGACTGGATGAACGAGATCTACGAGCGCTGGGTGCTGGCGCATGGCGTCATCATCATCACGCCGGTCTACTGGTACCAGACGCCGGGCGTGCTCAAGCAGATGATCGACCGCCTGGTCTGCGCGGATGGCGGCAATCCCGATCCTTCCTCGACCCAGGGCAAGAAGGCCGAGATCGCCAAGCAGATCGAACGCGACGGCTGGGAATATCCAAAGCACCTGGCCGGGCGCGCATTCGGCCTCATCGTGCATGGCGACGTGGCCGGCATCGAGGGCGTGCGCCGCTCGCTGTCAGACTGGCTGGAATGGATGGGCTTGATCAGTTCGGGCAGCTTCGGCCAGCTCAACCGCTTCATCGGCTACTACGAATCGTATGCCGACAGCCACGAGACGTTCGACGCCGACCACGCGGTGCAGGAAGAAGCGCGCAACGTCGCGCGCGCCGTGGCGATTGCCGTGGGTGAAGTGCGCGCCGGCCGCGTCGCCGTGGCCAGCCAGGACCTCAAGCAGCCCCGACCCAAGTAACCAAGTAAGACCGGGGCTGGCGAACCTAGATGGCGGTATAACCGCCGTCGATGACCATCTCGTGGCCATTGACGTACGAGGCCATGTCCGAGCACAGCCACAGGGCGGCTTGCGCGATTTCACCGGCTTCGGCAAAGCGGCCCATTGGATGGGCTGCCTTGAGCTTTTTCTCGATACCCGGATCACGCTCGATCGCGCGCGCCAGCATCGGCGTCTTCACCGCTGCCGGGCACAGCACGTTGATGCGCACGCCCTCGCGTGCGTACTCGGCGGCAGCGCTCTTGGTCAGGCCCACCACGGCATGCTTGCTGGCGCCATAGACCGCATGGTTCGGGCTGCCTACCAGGCCGGCCACGCCCGCCATGTTGACGATCGCCCCGCCCCCCTGCGCCAGCATCCGGCGCAGCTGGTATTTCATGCACAGCCAGACACCCTTGACGTTGACGTTCATGATGCGGTCGAACTGCTCGTCGTCGGTGTCGGCCAGCGGATGGTGCTCTTCGTCCACTGCGGCATTATTGACGGCAATGTCCAGGCGACCGTAGTAATTGATCGTCTTTTCCACGAGCGCCTCGACCTCTAGCGCGCGCGTGACGTTGCATTGCACGAACAACGCCTTGCCGCCATTTTCCACGATCATGCCCGCCGTCGCGTGGCCGCCCTCGATCGAGATGTCGGCCACGACCACACAGGCGCCGGCGCGGCCAAAGGCCAGGGCAATGGCGCGACCGATGCCGCTGGCCGCGCCAGTGACCAGGACAACCTTGCCGGTGAACGACATGCCGCCTGCTGCCGGCAATTTGCTGATGCCTTTCATGATACTCCCTGGGTGATACGATGATTCCGAAGGGAAACATTTTAGCGCATGCTTCCCCCGGCGTCACAATTCAGGGCATTTAAGTCGGGCAACTGTTGCAGTTAGGGCATAGCGACGATCGGTTTGACCGGCTCCCCGACTTTGGACTGATCGCCAGCCATCACGACGGACAGTTTTGCCGGATCGATCGCCTTGCGGAACGCTGCGTTCAGCTCGGGCAAGGTGACGGCATTTAGCTTGCGCTCCAGTTCCAGCGACCACAGGAACGTCTTGTCGCGGTACAGGTACGACGTCCAGCCGCTGGCCAGCGCGGCATCGTTCGTGCGCGTCTGCAGGCGTTGCTGCATCAGCCCGGAACGGGCGCCGGCCAGCTCTTCCGCCGTGAAGCCCTCCTTCACCGCGCGCGCCAGTTCGGCCCGTACTGCCGCATCCAGCTTGGCCAGGTTCTGCGGCGCCGCGATCGCGCCGATCGAGAACACACCGAAGCGGTCGAGCGTGCCCGCCATCAGGTTCGAGCCGCCGCCATACGACAGGCCGTCCTTCTGGCGAATCCGGTCCATCAGGCGCGACTTCAGGCCCCCTTCGCCGAAGATATAGTTAGCCAGCATCAGCGCCGGATAGTCCGGGTCCTCGACGTTCAGGTCGACGTTCAGGCGCGCCGTGTACGACCCGTTCTCCTTGTCCGGCGTGTTGAGCGTACGCGCGAGCGGCGCCACGTCAGCG
Organism: Massilia aurea; assembly: GCF_024753205.1. Classification (GTDB taxonomy): domain Bacteria; phylum Pseudomonadota; class Gammaproteobacteria; order Burkholderiales; family Burkholderiaceae_D; genus Telluria; species Telluria aurea. The sequence goes on from NZ_JANUGZ010000003.1 coordinate 285,476, forward strand.
TGGCCGGTCAGCACCGGTGCGAACGGCTGCGGGGCGCGCCAGGCACCGAACAGCGTATTCACCAGCGGCGTGATCTGGGCCGCGTCGAAGTCACCCACGATCGCCATCTCGGCCGGCTGGGCGCCGTGGAAGTCGGCATGGAACGCCTTCAGATCGGCCAGGCGCGCCGCTTTGACCTCGGCCACGTCTTCCTCGAGCGAGTTGGCATGGCGCACGTCGCCCTTCGGATAGCGGTTGAAGTGCAGCGCCATGGCGCGCGCGGCGGCGCTGTCGGGCTCATTGCGACTCGCTTCCAGCCCGACCAGGATCTGCTGGCGCAGCTGCTCGAATTCCGATTCCGGGAACGCCGGCTCACGCAGCACGTGCGCCACCAGTTTCAATGCCTCGGGCAAATGTTCGCGCGTGGTCTGGAAGTGCGTCGGACCACCCGTCATCTTGAGCTTGTCGAACGCATCCGCCAGTTCGGCGCGCGTGTAGCGCGTGGTACCGCGCATCAGCATCGCCGACGTGAGGCCCTGGACCGTGCCCTTGCCGAACAGGCTTTGCTCGGTGCCGAAGTGCTGGCGCAGGTCCACCGTGACGGTTTCGCCCCGGTTCTTTTTCGGCAGCAGCGCCAGCTTCACGCCGCCCGCCGTGGTCACCGTGGTGCGCTGCATGATGTTCTGCTGGCTCGGGTCGAAGTTTTCCGCGACCAGATTCGACACGGCCGGCTTGAAGTCCTTCAGCACGTCCGTCACGGCAGGCGCCGCTGGCAGCACCGCGCGTTTCGATGATTCTTCAGGAATGAAGGTGCCGGTCACACGGTTGGTGCGCAGGTAGTAGCGGCCAGCGCTGGCGGCGATCTGTTCGGCCGTCATCTTCTGCACGCGCTCGCGGCTGACGAAAAACATGCGCCAGTCGCCAAGCGACGCCGGCTCGGACAGCGCCACGCCCACCGCCTGCGGATCGTTCAGGCTGCGCTCGATCGTGTTGAGCCACGAACGGCGCACGCGCTCGAGTTCTTCCGCCGTGGGCGGCTTGCTGGCAAATTCTTCGACGGCCTGGACCAATGCCTCGCGCACCGGCTCGATCGGCTCGCCCAGTTTGACCACGGCGCCAAAGTATTGCAGGCCCGGCGCGTAGCCGGTCTGGCCAAAGCTGAACACCTGGCTGGCCTTGCCCGTTTCCACCAGCAGCTTGTGCAGGCGGCCGTTGGGCGCGTCGCCCATGATCTGCGACGCAAAGCCCAGCGCTTCGGCGTCCGCGTGCAGGTCGGACGGGATCTTGTAGCCGACGGCGACGAACTGCATGTCGCCCTGGCGCCGCACGGTGAAGCTGCGCTCGCCGTCCTGGGTCGGCTCTTCGGTCCAGAACACGGGCAAGGTACGCTTCGGTTTCGGAATGGCCCCGAACAGGCGCTGGATCTTCGCCAGCGTGGCAGCCGGCTCGAACTGGCCGGCCACCAGCAGCACGGCGTTGTCCGGCTGGTAGTAGGTGCGATAAAAGTCCTGCAGGTTCTTGATCCGCACGTTTTCGATGTCGCTGCGATTGCCGATCGTCGAGCGGCCGTAGCTGTGCCAATCGTAGGCGATGCTCTGCATGCGCTTGAACAGCACATTGCCCGGCTGGTTTTCGCCGCTTTCGAACTCGTTGCGCACGACCGTCATCTCGGACGCCAGGTCCTTGGCGGAGACGAACGAATTGACCATGCGGTCCGCTTCCATCTGCAGCGCCCAGTCCAGGTTGTCTTTCGACGCCTGGAACACTTCATAGTAATTGGTGCGGTCGAGCGACGTGGTGCCATTGAACTGCATGCCCCGCTCCGAGAACTGCTTGGTGATGTCGCGGTTCTTTGTCGAGCCCTTGAACAGCAGGTGTTCGAGCAGGTGGGCCATGCCCGTTTCGCCGTAGTTTTCGTGGCGCGAGCCGACCAGATAGGTCATGTTGACCGTCACGGTCGGGCGCGAAGCGTCCGGGAACAGCAGCACTTTGAGGCCGTTGGCCAGGCGGTATTCGGTGATGCCTTCGACTGCGGGCCCGAGGGTCACGCCCTTGGGCAGCACTGCTTTGGCGGCACTGGCCGCAGGTGCGTTGACAGCAGGCTGTGCACCGGCAGGCGCAATGGTGATCAGCGCCAGGCACAGCGCCGCGACATGCGCGGACATACCGCGCAGCTTGTTCTTTGAATCCATGATGTCCGATCATTGGGGCAGGACGCCAACCGTCCCGCCTGCGGCCGAAATAGTAGCAGATGGGCAAGCCCAGCATGCCCCTTCGGTTGACTGGTTGACAGGGAGCATCCGATGCGTGCTGAAGCGCGGCCCCAAACGAACACTGGCGCCTTGATGTGATCAAGGCGCCAGTGGCGTGGTGAAGCGGCTCAGGCCCCGGGCTGCTTCTCGCCGGGCAGTGGCACGAAGCACGCCTCGACGATCTGCATGTCGTTATCGGTGGCAAAGCTGCGCACGAAGTGGTAAGCCAGTGGTTCGATCTTCTGCAGCTTGCGGTTGACCACGACGGCCTTGATCCCGTTGACGAGGGTCGGGTAGACGTAAGGAGAAAACTTCAGGTGGGCATTCGGGCCGCCGGTGCCGGGACAATAGGCTGCCAGGACGCCGCACAGCCGCTCCGCCCAGTCGCTCGGGCGGAATTGCTTGCCGTTGTTCGTGATGCCCAGAACAAAAAATTCTCCGGAGAGATCCTCGTCCTTGGTCTGCGCTAAGTCGGTCATAGTCCTGAGGGGCTAAGTGAAGCCACTATTATATCTTATAGAAGACCTGAGGACGAGGAAGCGGGCGGCGCCCCCTCCTCTGCCCTAGCGCAGCCAGGCCACGCTCGAGGTCAGCAACAGCAAAATCATCCACAGAATCAGCGCACGCCACACGAGGCCGACCGTGCTTTGCAGCGCGCGGATCGTCGGTTCTTCGCCCGGCAGGATGTCCGTTTCGCTGTCGCTCAGGTCGACCATGGCGGCGTCCGCCGGCAACAATTGTGGGGCATTTTCGTTGGGCGTGCCAAGCCGCACGCCCATCGCACCGCCGCCCGCCGACAGGATGATGCCGCGCGCTTCGTCGACCCACCGGTTGGCGAAATTGCGCCACGCATAGACGGCGTCTTCGAAATTGCCCACCACGGCGAATGCCACCGCCGTCAGGCGCACGGGCATCCAGTCGATCCAGTAGAACGCTTTGGCGGCAAACTCGCCGAACGCTTCGTTGCGCATATGATCGGGCTCGTTCCATGCACGCGACAGGTATTCCGAGACGCGGTACATCACGGCGCCGGCCGGGCCCAGCGGCATCAGAAACCAGAAGAATACGCCGAACACATTGCGGTGCGTCGTGATCAGGGCTTTCTCGACGGCGATTCGGGTAATCTCCGTGCTGTCCATGCCAACCGTGTCGAGCCGCGTCCATTCGGCGAGCAGCGCGCGCGCACGCGGCTCGTCGCCGGCGTTGAGCGCGAACTGGATCGACGTAAAGAAGTGGCTGTAATGACGAAACCCCATCGTCAGGTAAATGATCAGTACATTCCAGGCGAAAGCCAGGAAGATCAGGTTGTAGTGCATGAACACCCAGTAGACCAGCCAGGTGGGCAGCATCAGCGCACCCATCATCAGCAACCATCCCATGCGGCCATTGGTCTGCTCGCCGGCATTGAACCAGGTTTCGATGCGAATCGTCAGAACCTTGATGGCGCCGTACACCTGGTTGTCCGCGCGCAGTGGTTTCAGTTGCTCGAAAAGCAGCGCGCACAGGATGGAAAAGAATGTCATTCAGGAACCCTTTTTTGTTATGGCAATACGACTGCCCCGTTACGATAGCGGAGAAGCACGCCAGAATCAAATTTCGGGCAATAACATTCCCTTAAGCCCGCAGAAAGTGGAACAGGTTGCGCAGCATGGCAGCCGTTGCGCCCCAGACAAAATACTGCTCGTAGGGCATCGTGTAGAAGGCCCGGCTGCCGCCCTGTGGCAGGTTGATTTCGCGCCGCTGGTGATGCTGGCCGTCCATCAGCCAGGCCAGTGGCACTTCGAATGCTTCCGCTACTTCGCCAGGATCCACTTGCAAGGTGAACGGTGGCGCAACCATGGCCACGACTGGCGTGACGCGGTAGGCGCTGATGGTGGCGTAGTCGGGCAGCACGCCGATGATCTCGATGCGGTGGCGCGACAGGCCGATTTCTTCTTCGGTTTCGCGCAGCGCGGTTTCGATGGGCGACGAATCGTAGTCTTCCGAGCGGCCACCGGGAAAACTGACCTGGCCGGCGTGGCTCGTCAGGTGGTCGGTGCGGCGCGTGAGCAGGACCGTCACGCCCTCAGGCCGCTCGACCAGCGGGATCAGCACGGCGGCGCGGCGAAACGGCGCGGCCAGGCGGTCGTCGGTCTCGGTCGAGATTTCCGGCTCCCAGGCCAGGGTTTGCGCAAAGCGCTGGCGCAGCGCCGTGGGACTGAGCCGTGCGGGCGCGAGCGCGGCCTCGCCGGCCAGACTGATCACGGGCAACTGGGTGGGGTCGAACACGAGCTTGGCCAAAATAACGTTCTTTCAATAACGCTGCGGATAGTAAAAAAGGCATCCTTGCGGATGCCTTTTTATTAGCAAAGGTGCTTGCGCACGAAAGCTATTACTCAGCTGCAGCTGCTGGCGCTGCTTTGACGCGACGCTGTGGCAGTTTTTCTTTGATACGCGCCGATTTGCCCGAACGCTCACGCAGGTAGTACAGCTTCGCACGACGCACATCGCCACGACGCTTGACTTCGATCGAAGCGATCAGCGGCGAGTAGAGTTGGAACGTACGCTCGACGCCTTCGCCGGAAGAGATCTTGCGAACGATGAAGTTCGAGTTCAGGCCACGGTTACGACGGGAAATCACGACGCCTTCGTATGCCTGGGCACGCTTGCGGGTGCCTTCGACGACGTTGACGCTGACGATAACGGTATCGCCAGGTGCGAAATCAGGGATCTTGCGGCCGAGGCGCGCAATTTCTTCTTGCTCGAGTTGTTGAATCAGATTCATTTTTATGACTCCATAAACCATCTTGCCGGCGCTACCTTCGCCCAGTAGAGGATGGGGTTGAACAACGGGCGACGTGCCCGCTTTTGCATGCGTCTTGCAACGCATATTCGTTACGCGTCTTGCGACGCCACATTCTTATTCGGCAGGTTTGACCAACCCTGCCAGAAACTGTTCGTCCTTCTTGGTCAGCTGGCCGGCAGCGCGCGCCGCGTCCAGCAGATCCGGCCGCTTCGATGCGGTGGCTTCCAGCATGCGCTGGCGGCGCCACTTGACGATCTCGGCGTGGTTGCCACCCATCAGGACAGGTGGCACCGGTATGTCTTCGTACACGTCAGGCCGCGTATAGTGCGGCGAGTCGAGCAAGCCGTTGACGAAACTGTCTTCGACAGCCGATGCATCGTCGCCGAGCACGCCGGGAATCAGGCGTACCACGGCGTCCATCAAGGCCATCGCCGGCAATTCACCGCCCGACAGCACGAAGTCGCCGAGAGAAATTTCCTCATCGACGCAGCGATCGAGCAGGCGCTGATCCACCGCTTCGTAGCGACCGCACAGGATAACGAGACCGGGCTCGTCCTTCAGTGCCATCGCGCGGGCATGGGTCAGTGGCTTGCCTTGCGGCGACATGAACACCACGCGCGGGCTGGGCAGACCGAGGTCTTGCTGGCGCGCCTTCGCAGCATCGATGGTCGCTTCAAGCGGCCGTGCCATCATCACCATGCCGGGACCACCGCCATACGGGCGGTCATCGACGGTGCGGTGACGGTCTTGCGTGAAATCGCGTGGATTCCAGAGATGCAAGCCCCAGCGTTGCTGCTCGAACGCACGGCGGGTGACCCCGGACTGCGTCAATGCGGCAAACATTTCCGGGAACAAGCTCACGACGTCAAATTGCATCGGATCTCAAGCCCACGTGGACGGGTTCAAAAATCGAGACCCCAGTCCAGGGTAATCAGTTTTTGGTCGAGGCTGACAGTCTTGACGAACTGGTCGACGAACGGCACGAGGCGCTCGGGGGCCTTCTCGTCTGACGACGGATCGGGCACCGGCACGATGCGCAAAATCGATTGCGCGCCATTGCTCATCATGTCGGCCACCTTGCCCAGGGCTTCACCCTGCAGGTTGACCACGTCAAGCCCGATCAGATCGGACCAGTAATACTCATCTTCTTCGAGCGCGGGAAACGCGCTGCGTGCGATCTGTACCGTGGCGCCCTTGAGCGCTTCGGCAGCATCGCGGCCCTGCAGGCCAACCAGCGTGGCGACGACATCGCCGCCATGCAGTTTTGCACTGCGCACCGTGACGGCGTGCAGAGTCGGCTTGCTGACCCACCAGGTTTTTACGTTCAGCAGCGCATCGGCGTCAGCGGAGTGCGGCGTGACACGAATGCCACCGACGATGCCATAAGCACCGGACACATACCCCACTTCAGCCAGATCGGCGGGAACCGAAGTTCCCGTACCTGCGTTGCTCGCTGCTGAATCGTTCAAACCTGCGTACCTTGCTTAATAAAAATTAAGCAGCTGGCTTTTGCTGGGCGACCAGGCGAGCGACGGTTGGCGACAGTTGCGCGCCAACGCCTTCCCAGTGAGCCAGACGGTCAGCAGCGATACGCAGGCTGACTTCAGCGCCCGATGCCATCGGGTTGTAGAAACCGATACGCTCGATGAAACGACCATCGCGACGATTGCGCGAATCAGTTGCAACGATGTTGAAGAACGGACGCTTTTTTGCGCCACCACGAGCCAAACGAATAACGACCATAATATTTCCGAAAAAGTTGTTCTGGACGGAGAAAGTCGACGATTATAGCGCGCGACACCGAACAGCAGCAAGCGTTAATGATACAGGGCGCGCAGTCCCAGGAGAATCAACCATTATCACCGATTTCGCGCCATACCGCTACCAGCCATCTGCCCTATTGGCCTGGAATACGCTGTCAGTCGCCGAAAGCGTGCCATTCGCGCCAATCTGGACGATACTTTGGCTTTCCTGAACGATTGACAACATCCATGGCTGCTGCGCACAAGAACAAGACTGTCGCTACCCTGCTCGCCCTGCTGCTGGGTGGCTTTGGTATCCACCGCTTTTACCTGAAGCCAGGCGCGGACCGCATCGGCCTGCTGCACCTGTGCTGCCTGCCGGTTACGGGGATCCTGTACGGCGCGGTCAAGCCGCATCCGTTCTATATCGTGCTGCCGTTATTGGTGTCGTACATCGCCGGCTTTGTCGAGGCGCTCGTGATCGGGCTGACGCCGGATGAGAAGTGGGATGCCCAATACAACGCGCACAGCGGGCAGCAGACGCACTCGAACTGGGTGCTGGTGTTGCTGCTGGTGGTGACGATGCTGGTGGCGACGACCGTGTTGATCGGGACGATCGCACGGTTGTCGGATGTGGTGTACACGGGTGGCGCGTACGGGTAACAAAAAAGGCAGCCTGCAGGCTGCCTTTTTGTTACGGCCAATGCGAACTGTTCCGTTAGAACTGCTCGATCTCCAGCGCCAGCACGCCTGCCGCGCCATTGACGATCGACGTGCGCAGCCCCGGTGCCTGCGACAGGATGTGGTCGGCAAAGAAGCGCGCCGTGCCAATCTTGGCGCGGTAGAAGGCGGCATCGCCCTCGCCTGCGTCGAGCCGCTTCTGCGCAGCCAGTGCGGCGCGCGCCATCTGCCAGCCGCCCAGCACGATGCCAGCCAGCTTCAGATACGTGACGCTGCCGGCAAACACCGCCTTCACGTCCGTCCTGATATTGGCCACCACATACTCGACCACTTGCTCGAGCGCCGCGCTGCCTTCTTGCAGGCGCTGCGCGATGGCCGTGAAATCGGCGTTCTGCGCCTCGCCCAGCTGGCGCTCGACATCGCGGATCTGCGCGATCAGCGCCCTGGCCACGGCGCCGCCATCGCGCACCGTCTTGCGGCCCACCAGATCATTGGCCTGGATCGCCGTCGTGCCTTCGTAGATGGTCAGGATCTTGGCGTCGCGGTAGTGCTGCGCTGCGCCCGTTTCTTCGATGAAGCCCATGCCGCCATGCACCTGCACGCCGTCGCGCGCGACCTGCTCGCTCATCTCGGTCGCCCAGCCCTTGATGACCGGGACCAGGTATTCATAGATGGCCAGGTTGGCCGTGCGCGTGGCTTCGTCCGGATGGTGATGGGCCAGGTCGGACAGCGCCGCGCCGACGTACGCCAGCGCGCGCGCCGCTTCCGTCTGCGAACGCATCGACATCAGCATGCGGCGCACGTCCGGGTGGTGGATGATCGTCACCGGACCGCTTGAGCCCGCCACGTCGCGCGACTGGACGCGGTCCTTGGCAAAGGCCACGGCACCCTGGTACGCATGCTCGGCCAGGCCGACGCCCTGGATGCCCACGCCGAAGCGCGCTGCATTCATCATGATGAACATGTACTCGAGGCCACGGTTTTCTTCGCCGACCAGCGTGCCGACGGCCCCGCCGTTGTCGCCGAACTGCAGTACGGCCGTTGGACTGGCCTTGATGCCCAGCTTGTGTTCGATCGAGACGCAGGCGACGTCGTTGCGCGCGCCCAGCGAGCCATCGTCGTTGATCATGAACTTGGGCACGATGAACAGCGAGATCCCCTTCACGCCCGGCGGCGCGTCAGGCGTGCGCGCCAGCACCAGGTGCACGATGTTCTCGGTCATGTCGTGATCGCCATACGTGATGTAGATCTTGGTGCCGAACAATTTGTAGGTGCCGTCGCCCTGCGGCTCGGCGCGGGTGCGCACGGCGGCCAGGTCGGAGCCGGCCTGCGGCTCGGTCAGGTTCATGGTGCCGGTCCAGCGGCCCGACACCAGCGGCTCGAGGAAGCGCGCCTTTTGCGCGTCCGAACCGGCGGTGAGCAAGGCCTCGATGGCGCCGTCAGACAACAGCGCTACCAGTGCGAACGACAGGTTGGCGCCGTGCAGCATCTCCATGCACGGCGTGGCCACGAGCTTGGGCAAGCCCTGCCCGCCGAAGTCCTGCGGATGCTGCACGCCCTGCCAGCCGGCCTCGGCGTATGCTTTGAACGCCTCGCGGAAACCCTTGGTCGTGGTAACGACGCCGTCTTTCCAGTAGCTCGGGTCCTTATCACCCACGCGGTTGAGCGGCGCGATCACGTCGCGGCAAAATTTCGCGTTTTCTTCCAGGACCGCTTCCACGGTGTCGGGCGTCGCATCTTCACAGCCGGGCAGCGCATTGATCTCGGCCAGGTTGGCCAGTTCGGTCAGCACGAACTGCATGTCTTTCAGCGGGGCGTTGTAGCTCACCATTGTCTCCTGAATAAATTCTTATGCAAAAAAAACGCCGTTCCTGCAGAGGCGGGAACGGCGTCATTGGCGGCTGTCGGCGCGGCGTACAACGACGCCGCGCCTGGCGATCAGCCCAGTTCCTTGACCAGTTCCGGCACTGCCTCGAACAGGTCGCCCACCAGGCCGTAGTCGGCGACCGAGAAGATCGGCGCTTCCGGATCCTTGTTGATGGCGACGATGACTTTCGAGTCCTTCATGCCGGCCAGGTGCTGGATCGCGCCGGAGATACCGACGGCGATGTACAGCGTTGGCGCGACGATCTTGCCCGTCTGGCCAACTTGCCAGTCGTTCGGCACGAAGCCGGCGTCGACGGCGGCGCGCGATGCACCCATCGCCGCGCCCAGCTTGTCGGCCAGCGGCTCGAGGATCTTGAAGTTGTCGGCCGAACCGATGCCACGGCCACCCGAGACGATCACCTTGGCGGCGGTCAGTTCCGGACGGTCCGATTTGGCCAGCTCGCGGCCCACGAAGCTCGACGTGCCCGCGTCTGCCACGGCAGCGATGGCTTCGATGGCGGCCGAGCCGCCAGCGGCTGCGGAGTCGAACGCCGTGCCGCGCACGGTGATGACTTTCACGCTGTCGCTCGACTGCACGGTGGCAATCGCGTTACCGGCGTAGATCGGGCGCTCGAACGTGTCGGGCGCATCGACCTTGGTGATCTCGGAGATCTGCGCGACGTCGAGCTTGGCGGCCACGCGCGGCAGGATGTTCTTGCCGTAGGCGGTGGCTGGCGCGAGGATGTGCGAGTAGCTGCCGGCGATCGCCAGGATCTGCTCGGCCACGTTCTCGGCCAGGCCGTCGGCGAAGTGCGGCGCGTCGGCGACCAGCACTTTCGAGACGCCCGCGATCTGCGCAGCAGCTTCGGCAGCGGCGCCGCAACCCGAACCGGCGACCAGGATGTGCACATCGCCGCCGCACTGGACAGCTGCGGTGACGGTGTGGTGGGTAGCGCCCTTCAGGGAGCCGTTGTCGTGTTCAGCAATGACTAATGCGACCATGTTGATTCCTATCTTGTAAGTAACGACAAACGGCTCAGATGACTTTGGCTTCAGTGCGCAGTTTCTGCACCAAGGTGCCCACGTCCGGAACCTTCACGCCAGCCGAGCGCTTGGCTGGCTCGACGACTTTCAACGTCTTCAGGCGCGGTGCCACGTCCACGCCCAGGTCTTCCGGCTTGATCGTCTCGAGCGGCTTTTTCTTGGCCTTCATGATGTTCGGCAGCGTCACGTAGCGCGGCTCGTTCAGGCGCAGGTCGGTGGTGATGACCGCAGGCAGCTTGAGCGCCACGGTTTCCAGGCCGCCGTCGACTTCGCGCGTCACGGTGACCTTGTCGTCCTCGAGCACCACTTTCGACGCGAACGTCGCTTGTGGCCAGCCCAGCAGTGCGGCAAGCATCTGGCCAGTCTGGTTCGAGTCGTCGTCGATTGCCTGCTTGCCCAGGATGATCAGCTGTGGCTGCTCCTTGTCGGCCAGCGCCTTCATGATCTTGGCCACGCCCAGCGGCTCGGTGTCGCCCGCGGTCTCGACCAGGATGGCGCGGTCGGCGCCGATGGCCAGGCCGGTGCGCAGAGTTTCCTGGCACTGCGGCACGCCGATCGACACTGCCACCACTTCGGTAACCTTGCCGCCTTCTTTCAGGCGGGTCGCCTCTTCCAGCGCGATTTCGTCGAACGGGTTCATCGACATCTTGACGTTGGCGATATCCACACCACTGTTGTCGGACTTGACGCGAACCTTGACGTTGTAGTCGACCACGCGTTTGACGGGTACCAGGACTTTCATAGGGTGCCTTTTAAAATGAGATGGAGACAGACTAAAGTGGCTCAGATTATATGAGAAATCGGGGCAACGGGCCAAATTAAAGCACGAGCGTGCGATTTTTTAGTAGAGGAAAACACCTAAAGTACTCGGTCTGTCATGAATTCGGGGAAAACAAACGGGGCACGGACCCCGGCACAGCAACGGTGCGCGCCGTGTCGACAGGCGCGACACGGCGGTTTCTTTTACTTGCGGCGCATCAGAAACGTGAACTCGCCGTGTTCAAAGGTGTGAGCCAGCAGTGCATTGCCGGTCTGTTTGGCAAACGCCTGAAAGTCGCGCACGGAGCCGGTGTCGGTGGCCACGATACGCAACACCTGGCCACTCTCCATTTCGGCGAGCGCCTTCTTCGCTTTGAGGATGGGCAGTGGGCAATTGAGCCCCCGCGCATCCAGATCTCTCTGGAATTCCATGGTGTCGGTGTCAGTGTCGAAAATGATGTCGCTCATCGCATTCCTGATCAGTAAGGAGGGTGCTGGAACTCGAATACTACTCCAATTCCCACAGTATGACGCAGCGCACCAAAATAGTCATAGATTGTTGCGAGCCTGCAACCCAGTGTTAAAAGCTTGACGAACTGCTACCGAGTCTGTACTGGATGCTCACGAAAAAGCACTATGGTGGTGCATCATGCGAACAAGATGCGACCCAAATCGGCGCGCGCAATAGACGGTCAGACAATCCGGCGCAATAAACTGGGAGGCTGCTCCGATTGATGCGTCGATGTGCGGGTCAATGGATGTCCGACAGTCGGATTCGGGCCTGGATTGCACCCGTCAACCCAACAACGTCCGCCCTGCCGACTCCGACAGGTAAATTTCACGGCGCACAATGCGCAGTGTGAACGCTTGCTCCAGCATGGCCAGAAAATCAGGACTGCCGAGGTGACTATCCAGATCGGCTTGCGTCGCCCACCCTTCGGTCAGATGAAACACGTTGGCCTGCTTCAGGTCTTGCGAAGCGCTGTAATACAAGCAGCCTGGTTTGCCAGCGATCTGGTCGACCGACGCCGTCGCGATGCGTGCAAACGCCGCAGCGTCCAGTGGATCGATTTCATAGGTGCCGACCAGGCTGACAAAGCGTTCAGTCGTCGAGGTGTTCATAGTGGTTCCTGTCATGGTAAAACCCGGGGCACGAACGTGTGCGCTTGGGGTCGACCCGTGCAGTCTGATCGCTGACTGCCTGCACGAGAACCCATGCTGCGCTCATATCATTTATGCTCCTGCTGCATAAAGTGAATTCACGCGGGCAGGAATGGATAAATTGTTGTGGATGCGCTGCTTCGTGCGCGCCGTCGAAACCGGTAGTTTTTCAGCCGTCGCGCGGGAGCTCGGGATCGGGCAACCGAACGTCAGCCGGCATGTGGCGGCACTGGAAAAGTCGCTGGGTACGCGGCTATTGCACCGTTCGACGCGGCAGATGGTTGCCACCGCCGAGGGTCAGCGCTACTACGCGCAAGCGCGCCAGGCACTCGACATCATCGGAGAAGCCGAAGCGCAGGTGCATGGCCAGACAGATCCGCATGGACTGCTGCGCATTGCTTGTCCGGAGAGTATCGGCACTGAACTCCTGATACCCGCCCTGCCGGATTTTCTGCAGCGCTATCCGCATGTCGATGTGGAGTTTCGGCTTGGAGACGCGTACATCGATCTGGTGGCCGAAGGCATCGATATCGCCATACGAGGTGGCAAGTTACGTGACAGCACCCTGCGTGCGCGGTGCGTCGGTCAATCCGCGCGCATCTGCGTGGCAAGCAGGACGTATCTGAAACAACGTGGCACACCGCTGGAACCCGGCGACCTGGCTGCGCATGACTGCCTTGTGTATACCTTGCTGGCAGCCGGCAATGACAGCTGGCCGTTCAGGGACGGCGATCGTAAGGTCAGCGGGCGCGTGCGGCTCAATAGCCTGGACGGCATCCGGCGCGCCGTCCTGAACGACCTGGGGATCGCCTACCTGCCTGCCTGGATGGTGACCAAGGAACTGCAGAGCGGCGAACTGGTAGCGTTGTTGACCGGGCATGGGGCGCCGCCGGTGCCCGTCAATGTGCTGTATTCCGCAGAACGACGCCTGCCCCGGCGTGCAGCGGTTTTCATTGATTTTATTGCGCAGGTGCTTGCCAAGGTTCCGGGACTCAACAGCAATAAGGTCGTTCCCACGCGTTTAACCTGCCCCAAATAAAAACGCCGCCCGAAGGCGGCGTCGATATTGCAGGCGGCGTGCTTACGCGCGCTCGCCCACCCAGCCCGCCACGCCGGCCAGCGCTGCCGGCAAGCCCGATGGGTCGGTACCGCCGGCCTGCGCCATGTCCGGACGCCCGCCGCCCTTGCCGCCCACCTGCTGGGCCACAAAGTTGACCAGCTCGCCGGCCTTGACCTTGCCGGTGGCATCCTTGGTCACGCCTGCGATCAGGCTGACCTTGCCTTCGAGGACGCTTGCCAGCACGATCGCGGCCGTGCCCAGCTTGTCCTTGAGCTTGTCCATGGCTTCGCGCAGCGTCGCCACGTCGGCGCCTTCCATCGTGGCTGCCAGCACCTTGATGCCGTTGACGTCGATGGCTTGCGCGATCAGCTCGTCGCCCTGCCCCGAGGCCAGCTTCGACTTCAGTGCAGCGACTTCTTTTTCGAGCAGCTTCACCTGGTCCTGCACCTGGCCAATGCGGCCCGTCAGTTCGTCAGGATTGGTCTTCAGCGCGCCGGCCGCTTCGATCAGCTTGCGGTTGATCGATTGCACCAGGGCCAGTGCGCCTTCGCCCGTGACGGCTTCGATGCGGCGGATGCCGGCAGCGACGCCGCCTTCCGACACGATCTTGAACAGGCCGATGTCGCCGGTGCGGGTCACGTGGACGCCACCACACAGCTCTTTCGAGGTACCGATGTCGAGCACGCGCACGGTGTCGCCGTATTTTTCGCCAAACAGCGCCATGGCGCCGTGCTTGACCGCATCGTCAAACGACATATTGTGCGATTGCGTCGCGTGGTTTTCGAGGATCTCGCGGTTGACGATGGTCTCGACCTGCGTGATCTCGTCCAGCGTCAGCGCCTGCGGGTGGCTGAAGTCAAAGCGCGTCTTGTCAGGATCGACCAGCGAACCTTTTTGTGCCACGTGCGTGCCCAGCACTTCGCGCAGCGCCTTGTGCATCAGGTGCGTTGCCGAGTGGTTGCGGATGGTGCGCGCGCGCTTGGCCGTGTCGACCTGTGCGTCGACCGTTGCGCCGACCTTCAGCGTGCCTTCGCGCAACACGCCGTGGTGACCGAAGACGTCGGCCTGGATCTTGAGCGTGTCTTCGACTTCGAAGCGGATGGCGCCGTCGCCAATCACGCCCTGGTCGCCCACCTGGCCGCCCGACTCAGCGTAGAACGGCGTCGTGTCGAGCACGACGATGCCAGCCTGGCCAGCGGTCAGTTGCTCGACCTTCACGCCGTCGGCATACAGCGCCAGCACGTGCGTGTTGTGGGCCAGCGAATCGTAGCCGACGAACTTGGTTTTTTCGCCCGCGTACTCGACGTTGGCGGCCATCTTGAACTTGCCAGCGGCGCGCGCCGTCTTCTTTTGCTGCTCCATCGCGGCGGTAAAGCCCGCTTCGTCGAGCGTGATGCCACGTTCGCGGCAGATGTCGGCAGTCAGATCCAGCGGGAAGCCGTAGGTGTCGTACAGCGTGAAGGCGGTGCCGCCGTCGAGGTTCTTCGGATCCTTGGCCAGCTGGGCTTCGAGGATCTTCATGCCGTTTTCCAGCGTCTCGCCGAAGCGTTCTTCTTCGGCCTTGAGCACTTGCGCCACGCGGTCCTTGGCCGTGCGCAGTTCGGGATAGGCTTCGCCCATCTCGATGTCGAGGTCAGCCACCAGCTTGTAGAAGAATGGCTTGGTCTGGCCCAGCTTGTGGCCATGACGCAGCGCGCGGCGCACGATGCGGCGCAGCACGTAGCCGTGCCCTTCGCTGCTCGGGATGATGCCGTCGACGATCATGAACGATGCAGCGCGGATGTGGTCGGCGATGACCTTCAGCGAATTGTTGTCGAGGTCAGGTGCCGCGGTTTCGCGGGCAGCGGCCTTGATCAGGTTCTGGAACAGGTCGATTTCGTAGTTGCTGTGCACGTTCTGCAACACGGCGGCCAGGCGCTCCATGCCCATGCCGGTGTCGATCGACGGCTTCGGCAGCGGGGTCAGCGAGCCGGATTCGTCGCGGTAGAACTGCATGAACACGAGGTTCCAGATTTCGATGAAGCGGTCGCCGTCTTCTTCGGCCGAGCCCGGTGGGCCGCCCCAGATGTCGGCGCCGTGGTCGTAGAAGATCTCGGTGCACGGACCGCATGGGCCGGTATCGGCCATCTGCCAGAAATTGTCGGATGCGTAGCGCGCGCCCTTGTTGTCGCCGATGCGGATGATGCGCTCTTTCGGCACGCCGATCTCGTTGGCCCAGATGTCGTACGCTTCGTCATCCTCGAAGTACACGGTGATGGTCAGCTTTTCGGCTGGCAGCAGGTAGACCTTGGTCAACAGCTCCCAGGCCAGCTGGATCGCATCGCGCTTGAAATAATCGCCGAAGCTGAAGTTGCCCAGCATCTCGAAGAACGTGTGGTGACGCGCCGTGTAGCCGACGTTTTCCAGGTCGTTGTGCTTGCCGCCGGCGCGCACGCAGCGCTGCACGGACGTCGCGCGCGAGTACGGGCGCGAATCCAGGCCCAGGAAGACATCCTTGAACTGCACCATGCCACTGTTGGTCAGCAACATGGTCGGATCGTTGCCCGGCACCAGCGGGCTGGAACGCACGATGGAATGGCCTTTGGATTCAAAGAACTTGAGGAACTTTTCGCGGATGTCGGAGGATTTCATGTCTGATCGTTGGGCGGAGTGAGGCAGCGTGCCTATAAAGGAGCGATTATAGCCTAGCTCCCCGATCCATTCTCAGCGCAGCAGGCTCAGGATGGAGCGTGGTTGCCCATTGGCCTGCGCCAGCATCGCCGACGCCGCCTGTTGCAGGATCTGCGTGCGGGTCAGCCGCGCTGTGTCACTGGCGTAATCGGTATCCTGGATGCGCGAGCGGGCCGCCTGCATGTTCTGCGAACTCGTCTCAAGGGCGCCGGCGGCCAGGTCCAGCCGGTTGCTCGAAGCGCCGGTGCGTACGCGCTGCTCGTTAACAAACTCCAGCGCCCGGTCGATGGTCAGCAGCGCCACGTTTGATCGTGTCATGTCGAGATTGGCCAGGCCCAGGGCGCGCGCATTCATCGACGAGAATTGCAGGTCGATCAGGTCGCCGGCACTGTCGCCGGCCTGCACCTGCACGCGCCTCACGCCGCTGGCGCCGCCTTCGTCCGGGTAGACGACATTGAAACCGGCCAGGCCGTCCGCGGCATTGCTCGTCCCGCTGGCGGGCACGACTGCGCGGGCATCGCGCGCGGGGCCGCCATCGGCATCCAGGCCCCCGATCGCGCCCGTATCGGCATTGGTCAGATTCATTTTTGTATTGATAAATTGTTCGCCATTGGCGCCGAAGTCAGCCAGGAACGCGGCGTTGCTGGTGTACACGCCGTTCGACACGGCATTGAGCGCCGCGTCGAGGTTGGCGGACTGGTTGTTGTTCAGGTATTGCATGATGCCCTTGATGCCACCCTCCACGCCCAGGCCCTTCATGCGGTCGTGCAGGTAGCGGCTGGCGGCATACCCGCCTTCGTACGTAAATCCGCCGCCAGCAACCGTGGCGACGACGCCCGCGATGCTGCCGGCGCCAGCCAGCCGTTCGTCGGCGCCGTTGATCAGTTCAGCCGTGCCTTCGACGAACCACTGCGGCAGTGCGCCCATGTTCATCGTGCGGCCCATCACGGCGTGCACCATTTCGTGGGCGACAATACGGTCACTGTAGAGCGGCGCGCTGCCACCGTCGGGGGTGGGCGCGGTGCCGAAGTCGGCCATGTCGATATTCAGGTGCAGATTGTTCAGCTTGCCGCCGGACGACGTGCCGGACACCGAGGCGAGCACGTTATAGCCACCATCCGTGGTGTCGAGGTTGACAGTCAGTCTGGCGCCATCGCCCATGAGTCCGTAATGCTGCTTGATCAGGTCTTCGGCCGAACTGAGCCAGCCGGACTGCAGGCCATCGAGCACGGCGCGCCGCCGTTCGTCGCCGCCGATGCTGACAGTGTCCTGCGAAAACACCGCTTCCCCGTTGAAGCTGGTGTCGGTACCCACTTGCGTGATGTGTTGCAGCAGCGCCTGCGTCTCTTTCTGCAGCGCCCCGCGATCACCATCCGTGTAGCTGCCGTTGCCGGCGGCCACCGCCATCTCGCGCAGGCGTTGCAAGGTATCGGTGACGCTGGCCATGGCGCCGTCGGCCACCTGCAGCATCGACGTCGCGTCGCTCAGGCTGCGCAGCGCCTGGCTGGTGCCGCGCAGGTTCGACGTCAGTCGCGACGTGATTGCCTGCCCGGCCGCATCGTCGGATGCGCGGTTGATGCGCATGCCGGAGCTCAGGCGCTCGACGAGCTTTGCCTGCCCGGTGTCATGCGTGCGCATGCTCCGCTGCGTACTGAGCGACAGGGTATTCGTCGAAATGGAAAGCGCCATGGTGGCAACACCGTCAGGGTGATCGTTCCTTCTTAACGTCACCCCTCCCCTGTTACTTGAGGTCGCAGTGTAAATATAGTGCCTGGCCTTGTTATCAGGCGAAATCGGGCGTGATCAGGTCGATGCGGTCGGTGCAGAAAGCGTCCACACCCCACGCCAGCAGTTCGCGCGCGCGGCCGGCATCGTTGACGGTGTAGCAGAACAGGCCGTAGCCGGCGTCCTTGACGGCGCGTGCCTGCTGCCGGCTCAGGTGCAAGTGGTTGGTATGGATGGCGCGCGCGCCGAGCGCCTGCGCCCGCGCCTGCCAATCGGCGCCGAGCGCGCTGATGAGACAGGCGCGCGGCAGGGTCGGGGCCGCCGCCTGGGCCGCGGCCAGTGCGACGTCGCTGAATGACGACAATAACGGCAACGCGGCCGGGTCGCCGGACGCGAGCGCGTCAGCGAACAGCGCGGCTGCCATCTGCGCCACGACGCAGCCCGTCTCCGGTTCGTAGCCGGGCGCCGGCTTGATCTCGATATTCATCCAGATGCCGTGGGCCATGCACAGGCGCGCAAAGGCGTCGAACAGTGGCACCGGCTCGCCCGCGAACGCCGGGCCGAACCAGCTGCCGGCATCCATCGCGGCCAGATCCAGCGCATCGTGCTCGAACACGCTGCCGCTGCCCCGGACCGTGCGGCCCAGGCCGGGGTCGTGCAGCACCACCGCGACGCCGTCGCGTGCCAGCATGACGTCGAACTCGATCGCGCGAAAGCCCGCCGCCATGCCGCAGCGCAAGCCGGCCACCGTGTTTTCGGGCGCGAGCGTGCCGCCGCCACGGTGCGCGAGGATGCGGGGCCACGGCCACACGGGATCGTTTTTCATCATGCGGCGTTCGGTTGACCGAAACGGTAGGCAAGGAATGCGAATACGGCCAGGTTCAGCGCCACCGTTGCCTGAAACTTCCATTGGAACGATTGCTTGCTGGTCTTGTGGCGCAGCCACTGTTGCGCCAGCACGGCGCCGGGCCAGCCACCGATCAGACCCAGCAGCAGGAGCGTGGCTTCCGGCGTGCGCCAGGTGCTGGCGCGCGCAGCCGACTTGTCCATCGCGTAGGCCACGAAACAGGTCAGGCTGGTGACGAGATAGGCGGCGCCGACGACCTGGGACATGTTCCAGGCCAGGCTGGCAAACAGGTACAGGAGGAGGAACACGGCGAGCGGGACGTAGGGCATGCCGACAGCTTACCGGTCGCGGCACTGTCGTGTCCACTTGGCAAATAGATGCAGCGCTACCCTTTCCTGCGTAACACCCACGTAACGATCACAGAGCGCAGAGCGCAGAACGCAGATCACAGAGCGCAGATCGTTGATGATCGATGCACCGTGGGTTCGTCATCGTACAGAGCGGTACATATCAAAACGCCTACGCTGGTCATCCATCCCGGCAATCACCCAGCAGGAGAACACATGGCTTTTGATTTAGGTAATTTGTTGCAGCAATATCTTGGTGGCGCAGGCGCCGCCAGCACCAACGGCAATGCTGCCGCCGACTTCGACCAGGTAGCGCAGAACGCGCCCCGGGCCAGCGTCGCGCAAGGCATCGCGAGCGCACTGCGCTCCGACCAGACCCCACCGTTCCCGCAAATGGTCAGCCAGCTGTTTGGCCAGAGCGACCAGAACCAGCGCGCCGGCATGCTGAACAGCTTGCTGGGCGGCGCAGGCGGCGGCGTGCTGTCATCGGTCGCCGGTGGCGCACTGAGCAAGATCTTCGGCAACAATGTGCCAACGCAGGTCACGCCTGAACAGGCAGCGCAGGTCTCGCCAGAGCAAATACAGGAACTGGCTGAAAAAGCACAACAGCAGAATCCCGGCATCGTCGATCGCATGAGCGACTTCTACGCCGAGCATCCGACGCTGATCAAGGCAGCCGGGGGCGCCGCCCTGGCCGTCGCACTGGGCTACATGGCAAACAATATCCGTAATCAATCACCAGAAAAGGAGGGTCCCGTGGGTATCCTGAGCAACATCTTCCATAAAATTTTCCCAGGCAAAAAAGACGCAGCACCGGCGGCAACGCCAACGGCTGCACCTGCTGCCCCGACCGCAGCACCGGCAGCACCAACGGCCGCCGCACCAGCAGCAGCGCCAGCGCCAGCAGCAGCGCCAGCCCAGCCAGTCGACGTCGAGCAAGTCCTGAACGGCATGCTCGCCTCGTCGGGTCAGCAACTGAACTGGCGTTCGTCGATCGTCGACCTGCTCAAGCTGCTCGGTCTGGACAGCAGCCTGCAGTCGCGCAAGGAACTCGCCGCTGAGCTGAGCTACACGGGCGACATGAACGATTCGGCCAAGATGAACATCTGGCTGCACCGCCAGGTCATGAACAAGCTGGCGGCCAATGGCGGCAAGGTGCCAGCTGACCTGCGTGACTGATACCCCGTAGCGCGCACTCCACTAAACCGCAACCGGCCCCGCCGGCTGCGGTTTTTTCATTCAGTCTTCCAGTGTCGTGTTGGCCGCCGCGCCGCACGCGAAGCAGAAGCGCGCAAACGCATTCTTGCGCGTTGTGCAGGCAGTGCAGCGGTTGAACAGGCCGATGCCACAGTGCGGACAGAAATCGTTCTTGCCATCCTTCAGGTCGACCGCCCGCTCGCACCCGGGACACAGGCTTTTCGCCAGCCGGGTCTGGGCCACGTCATAGCGCATCCCCTGGCGCCGCTCGGCATCGGGCAAGGCTTCGGCCAGTTTCTGGCGCGCCAGGTATCCCTGCAACCACCGGATCGCATAGCGCCCCGCAACGACCGTCAGGATGATGCCGACGATGTAGCGCACGTACCCGCCATAGCTCGGCAGATACGGCACCAGCTCGAAAAAGAACGTGAATAGCGCAAACAGGATGAAGCCCCAGGCGAACGGCCAGTCGGGCGTCTTGCGCTTGTGCTTGAACAGCCAGCCGGCCACCAGCAACAGCGGCAGGGTCAGCGCGAGCCGATAGCCAAACACGCGAAGATCGCGCGCAGTCTGCGCTTCAAACAACGCCGTCTCGGCAGGCTCTTCCAGCGCACGCCAACGGTTGCCGGCGCGCTCCCCGGCCTGGGTTGCATCGAGCAGCGTCTGCTGTTCAGCCTCGACTGCTGCAAGCGCCGTGCGCTCGGCGCTTGCGAGCGCATCGAGTGCTTCGGTACGCTTGATTAATTCCGGATCCTGCTCGGGCCGCGCCGTTACCTGCCGCGTCGCCAGCCAGTTGCCGAACGTCTCGCGTGCCGAGGCAGTATTCGCGCTGGCCACCGTGTGCTTCTGGGTCGCCTGCTCCAGGCGCGACTGCGCCTGTTCCTGCGCTTTGTGCGCTGCTTCCCGCTCGGCTTGCACGCTGGCCAATTGGGCCGGGTCCATGAACTGCTCGAGCGTCAGTGGCTCTTCAACATCGCGCACGTTCTGCACGATCAGGCTGCCAAGCCCGATCAAAAAGCCGGCAAACACGAACGCAACGAGCCACAGGGCGCGCTGCATCCATTTTTCAGTCAGGCGCAAGCCTTTGCTCATGATGCACTCCCGGTTGATGGACAAGCACGCAGCTTGCCATCCCCGGGGGCTTTCTACTACTCACAGTTACGATAGCCTTGCGCTGCGCTACCACCGGCATCGCCGCGCGATACCGGTCAGACGCAAGATCAGAAGTACGACAGCCCCAGCGCCTTCTTGACCTCGTCGGTCGTCGCCGCCGCGACTTCACGCGCCTTCATCGTGCCTTCCTTCAGCATCTGCATGACGTAAGCCGGGTCTTTCGCGAACTCTTCACGGCGCGTGCGGATCGGCGCCAGCATGTCTTGCAGGATGCCTTCGAGGCGCTTCTTGACGATGCTGTCGCCCAGGCCGCCGCGCTGGTAATGCGCCTTCATCTCGGCCAGGCCATCCTTGTCGGTATCGAACGCGTCCAGGTAGGTGAAGGCGACGTTGCCTTCGATGTGGCCCGGATCGGAAACCTTCAGGTGCAGCGGGTCGGTGTAGACGTTCCTGACGGCGGCGCGGATCTCGTCAGGGCTGGCGCCCAGGTTGATCGTGTTGCCCAGCGACTTGCTCATCTTGGCCTTGCCATCGATGCCCGGCAGACGCCCCACTTCGGGCACAAAGGCCTTGGCTTCGACCAGGATGTCGCGCCCGACGATGCGGTTGAACTTGCGCACGATCTCGTTGCACTGCTCGATCATCGGAATCTGGTCTTCACCCACCGGCACCATGTTCGCCTTGAATGCGGTGATGTCGGCAGCCTGACTGGCCGGGTAGGTCAAAAAGCCCGCCGGGATGTCGCGCTCGAAGCCACGCAGGACGATTTCGGCCTTGACGGTCGGGTTGCGCTCGAGGCGCGCGACGGTCACGAGGTTCAGGTAATAGAACGTCAGCTCGGTCAGCTCGGGGATTTGCGACTGGATGAACACGGTCGTCTTGGCCGGATCGATCCCGACAGCAAGGTAATCGAGCGCCACTTCGACCACATTCCGGTGTACCTTACCCAAGTCATCCATATTGTCGGTCATGGCCTGCGAGTCGGCGAGCATGACGAACTGACGGTATTGATGCTGGTAAGCCACGCGATCGCGTAGGCTGCCAACGAAGTGGCCCAGGTGCAGCGGGCCCGTCGGCCGGTCACCGGTGAGGATGATCGAGTTGGCAGCCGGCGTTGCTACGGCAGCGGTGGCAGTATCGGTAGAAGTATTTGAAGTAGGCAGTGTCATCGAGGTTCCTGGTTCTATGCCCCGATCGCTGCGTATCAACAATGAACGCCGCCTGAATCGAGGCGGCTATGAAATGCACATCATTTCCCGTGGCCGCGCGCTGTCAGCGGCGCCACCAGGAAAGAAGAATTGGATGTGCTTTCGGAAAGATCATGGACCGCATGGTTGCAGGTTGCCGCCGCGCTGTCAACCGCCACCCGGTCCGTGACTCGGCAGCAGGGCTCTCCCAACACAGCATAGATCAGTCAGAGCACTTCAGGTCGACCAGCTAGTTGCAATAATATTAAGGAACCAACGCCATGAACAAGAGCACGAACAGCCAGAATCACCAAGACCACCAGGACCACCCCCTCGAACTGTGGGGCGGCCTCGAATGCACCGTCAACCGCGTGCAGGACGCCTATTTCAGCCAGCTCGACCGCAACGGCCACACCGACCGGCCGTGCGACATCGAGCGCTTCGCCGGCCTGGGCATTCGCGCTATCCGTTATCCGATCCTGTGGGAACGCACGGCGCCGGATGGCCTCGAGCACGCCAACTGGCACTGGCCCGACGAACGCCTGAACGCGCTGCGCGCCGCCGGCGTCACGCCGATCGCCGGACTGGTCCACCACGGCAGCGGGCCGCGCCACACGAGCCTGGTCGACCCCGGTTTTGCAGAGGCACTGGCCGACTACGCCGGCGCCGTCGCCGCGCGCTATCCCTGGCTCGAGTACTACACCCCCGTCAACGAGATCTGCACGACGGCGCGCTTTGCCGGCCTGTACGGCGTCTGGTATCCGCACGGGCGCGACGACCGCACGTTCATCCAGGCGCTGCTGAATCAGTGCCGTGCCACCGTGCTGTCGATGCGCGCGATCCGCGCCGTCAATCCGGCTGCCAAGCTGATCCAGACCGACGATCTCGGCAAGACCTACAGCACGCCCGAACTGAGCGACGTCGCCGAGTTCTACAACGAGCGCCGCTGGCTCGGCTGGGACCTGCTGTGCGGGATGGTCGTGCCCGACCACCCGTTGTGGAACTACCTGCTGCGCAATGGCGCCGATGCCGCCGAGATCCTCTGGTTCCGCGACAACCCGTGCCCGCCCGACATCATCGGCTGCAATTACTACGTCACGAGCGAGCGCTGGCTCGACCATCGCCCGGAGCGCTATCCGGCGCATCACCGCGGCATGGCCGACGACCTCCCGTGCGCCGACGTCGAAGCCTCGCGCGTGCTGGCCACGCCCACACCCGGCATCGCCCCGCTGCTGCAGGAGATCTGGGAACGCTACGGCATCCCGCTGGCGATCACCGAAGCGCACATCGACGCCAACCGCGAAGACCAGCTGCGCTGGCTGCTTGAAATCTGGGAAGCCGCGCAGGGGTCGCGCGCCAACGGCGTCGACGTGCGCGCCGTGACCGTCTGGGCGCTGCTCGGGTCATTCGACTGGAACTGTCTCGTTACCGCAGAGAACGGCTATTACGAACCGGGCCCGCTCGACGTGCGCTCGCCGCTGCCGCGCCGCACCGCGCTGGCCACGATGATGAATGAACTGGCTGCCGGCGAGCCGCTGTCGCACCCGGTGCTGCGCGCGCAGGGCTGGTGGCGCCGCCCGGGCCGCTTCGTCTGCCAACCCATTGCCACGCCAGACACGGTCACGTCCACCGCCACCGACGGGCACCGCGTGGTCGACACGAGCGCCCCGCCGATCCTGATCCTGGGCGCCACCGGCACGCTGGGCCGCGCCTTTGCCCGCATCTGCGAAAAGCGCAACCTGGCGCACCGCCTGCTGTCGCGCCAGGACATGGACATCGCCGATCAGGAATCGGTCGAGCGCGCACTGGCCCGCTACAAGCCATGGGCCGTGATCAATACCTGTGGCTACGTGCGCGTGGACGACGCCGAAAACGAACTCGAGCACTGCATGCGCGAAAACACCGTGGGCGCGGCGACGCTGGCCGCCGCCTGCGCGCAGCATGGCATCCACCTGACGACGTTCTCAAGCGACCTCGTGTTCGATGGCAGCAATGAGCGGCCGTATGTCGAATCCGATCCGGTCGCGCCGCTGGGCGTGTACGGGCGCAGCAAGGCCGAGGCCGAGCGCGTGGTCCTGCTGAATCACCCGGGCGCGCTGGTCGTGCGCACGAGCGCCTTCTTCGGACCGTGGGACGAGCACAACTTCGTCACCCAGGCGCTTGCTGCGCTGGAACGGGGTGACCCGTTCGTCGCGGCCGGCGACCTGACCGTGTCGCCGACCTTCGTGCCCGACCTGGTGCATGCGTGCCTGGACCTCGCGGTCGATGGCGAAGCGGGCATCTGGCACCTGGCCAACCAGGGCGAGCTGACCTGGGCCGAGCTGGCGCGCCGCGCGGCCGAACTGGCCGGCATCGATGCAGGCAGTCTGGAATCAAAACCGGCCGAGGAATTCGGCTTCACGGCGCCGCGCCCGCGCTATTGCGCGCTCGCCAGCGAACGGGGCGCGCTGCTGCCGACGCTCGACGATGCACTGCGCCGCTACATCGACCTGCGCAATGCCGACCGTGACGAACGGCGCGAGCTGGAGGCAGAAGCCGAACGGCGCCAGGACGTGGCGGGTGGCGAGCGCCAGGCCGAACTGGATGAGGCCATCCACTCGGGGACCTGACCGGTCCGTGTGGTAGGGTTGGCGCTCGCGCCAACCCTCCACGAACAGGTACTACCGTGAACGACCACCACGCTTTCCCCTTCCTGCGTGAAATCCTGCTGTTCCTGATCCTGGCCGGCATCCTCATCCCTACCCTGCAGCGCCTGCGCATCAACCAGGTGCTCGGCTTTCTCGCCGTCGGCGCCCTGCTCGGCCCCTTCGGCCTGGGCGCGCTGGCCCTGCACACGCCGTGGCTGTCGTTCCTCACCTTCCCCGCTGGCCCCGGCATCTCGATGCTCGCTGAAATCGGCGTGCTGTTCCTGATGTTCATGATTGGACTCGAGCTGTCGGCCGCGCGCCTGTGGTCGATGCGGCGCTGGGTGTTCGGCGCCGGCACCGCGCAGGTCGCGGCCAGCGCCACGCTGATCGGCGCGGCCCTGTATCTGTATGGCTTGCCGGGTCAGGCCGCTGTCATCCTCGGCCTCGTACTCTCGCTCTCGTCCACCGCCGTTGTCATGCAACTGATGAACCAGCAGCACAGCACCGGCACGCGCCTGGGCCAGGCCGCCTTCGCCGTATTGATGCTGCAGGATCTGGCCGTGGTGCCGATCCTGATCCTGATCGGCGCGCTGGCCAAGGGTGCCGGCGACGGCAACGACGCGCTGCTGCTGGCCGCCATCACGCTGGCCAAGGCCGCCGGCGCGATTGCCGTCATCTACCTGGTTGGCGGGCGCGTCGTGCATCCGCTGTTTCGCGCCTTTGCCCGCCAGCGCCAGCCCGACGTGTTCATGGCGCTGGTGCTGCTCGCGACCTTCGGCATCGCGGCATTGTCGGCCGCCGCCGGCCTGTCGATGGCGCTGGGCGCCCTGATTGCCGGCCTGCTGCTGGCCGAGACCGAATTCAAGCACGAGGTCGAGCTGATGGTCGAGCCGTTCAAGGGTCTGCTCATGGGGCTGTTCTTCATGACGGTCGGGATGACCATCGACACCGGGCAGATCCTCGATGCCCCGCTGTGGCTGGCCACTTTTGTTCTCGGGCTGGTGCTGATCAAGGGCATCGTCGTGGCGCTGCTGTTCCGGATTGGCGGCCTGCCGTGGGGCCGCGCCGTCGAAGGTGGCCTGCTGCTGGGCCAGGGCGGCGAGTTTGCCTTCATCGTCATCGGCTATGCGGCCACCAGCGGCGTGCTCGATCCGGCGCTGGGCGCGCGCGTGATGCTGGCGGTCGGCCTGTCGCTGTTCATCACGCCGCTGCTGGCGCGCCTGGGCACGGCCATTGGCGACCAGCTGGAAACGCGCGGGGATCAGCTCGCAGCGCAGCACGATCATGCCGCCCTGAGTGCGGTGCGCGGTCAGGTCATCATTGCCGGCTTCGGCCGCGTCGGCCAGCAACTGGGCAAGCTGCTTACTGCGCAAAAGATTCCATTCGTGGCATTCGAAACCGATGCGCGGCTGGTGGCGCAGCTGCGCGCCGACGGCTGGCCGGTCTGGTTCGGCAACGCGGCGCGGCCCGAGCTGCTGCGCCGCGTGCACGCCGACGAGGCGCCTGCGATCGTGCTGACGATGGACCAGCCGCTCGCGGCGCTGCAGGCCGTGCACGGCATCCGGCGCGAATTCCCGCACGTGGCGTTGTTTGCCCGCTCGCGCGACGAGAAGCACGCGCGCGACCTGCGCCTGGCCGGCGCCTCGGTCGTGGTGCCCGAAACGCTGGAAGCGAGCCTGCAGTTATCCAGCTTCGTGCTCGGGGCGATGGGCCTGGAAGAGCGCACGATCGACGCCATCGTCGACCGTGAACGCGCACTGTCCGCGGCCGCCCAGCTGGCCCCGCAGCCCATGGCCGGCCCGTTATAATCGGCGCTTCATGATTGCCCACCTGCCTGAACCATGACGCCATCTTCCGCTTCCGCTTCCACATCGCTGCCCAAGGCACTCGGCCACATTCGCGTGCTCGACCTGTCGCGCGTGCTGGCCGGCCCGTGGTGCGCACAAAACCTGGCCGACCTGGGCGCCGATGTGATCAAGATCGAGCGCCCCGGCAGCGGCGACGACACGCGCGCCTGGGGCCCGCCGTATGCGAAGGACGCCGAGGGCCGCGACACGCAGGAAGCGGCCTACTACCTGACCGCCAACCGTGGCAAGCGCTCGATGACGGTCGATATCGCCAGCAGCGAAGGCCAGGCGTTACTGCGCGAACTGGTGCTGTCATGCGACGTGGTGCTCGAGAACTTCAAGGTCGGGCACCTGGCGCGCTATGGCCTCGACTACGCGAGCCTCAAGGCGCTCAAACCCGACCTGGTCTACTGCTCGATCACGGGGTTTGGCCAGGACGGGCCGTACGCGCACCGCGCCGGCTACGACTTCCTGATCCAGGGCATGGGCGGCCTGATGTCGGTGACTGGCGAGCGCGATGACCTGCCCGGTGGCGGGCCGCAAAAGGCCGGTGTCGCACTGACCGACCTGATGACGGGCATGTATGCGACGGTGGCCGTGCTTGCCACGCTGACGCACCGCGACCGCACCGGTGAAGGCCAGCACATCGACATGGCGCTGCTCGACACGCAAGTGGCGATGCTGGCCAATGTCGGCAGCAATTACCTCAACAGCGGCAAAGCGCCCAAGCGCTGGGGCAATGCGCACGCCAATATCGTGCCGTACCAGACCTTTGCCTGCCTGGACGGCCACATCATCGTCGCCGCCGGCAACGATGGCCAGTACCAGAAGTTCGTCGAAGCGGGCGGCCGGCCCGAGCTGGCGTTGGATGCGCGCTTTGCCACCAATCCGCTGAGGGTGCAGCATCGCGATGTGCTCGTGCCGCTGCTGGCCGAGATGGTTGGCGAACGCACGCGCGCCGACTGGATCGCACTGCTGGAAGAACACGGCGTGCCGTGCGGGCCGATCAACAACGTCGGCGAGGTCTTTGCCAACGAACAGGTGCAGGCGCGCGCGATGGCGATCGCGCTGCCGCATCCGAGCGCCGGCGAAGTCACGCTGGTGCGCAATCCGATCCGCATGTCGGCCACGCCGGCCACCAGCAGCGTGGCGCCGCCCACGCTGGGCCAGCACACGCTGGACGTGCTGCGCGATGTGCTGGGCAAGAGCGACGCCGAGATCGCCGCCCTGCAGAACCGCGGCGTCGTCTAGCGCCGTCTTCCTTCACCCTGGCGGCCGCCCGGCGACCAGGGCTGCCTCAGCGCACCCGGGTCCAGGCCCGCACCGACGCGAACGCCAGCAAAAACAACGAACAGATCAGCAGGCTGAAGATCGCGCCGGCAAAGTAGAAGCCCGGCGTGAATGGGGTACCCGACAAGACCGACCAGGCCTTGAGGCATGAGACCGACCCGACCAGCGAAAAGGCGGCCACGGACACGACCTCACTCAGGGAAACACGCATGACGACACCGTTGAAACAGGGGTTGCTGGTGCAGGACAGCCGAACCAGAATTGCCCAAGAGTAACATGCGACATTACCATCAAAATGCGTGCATTCTCACAACTACGCGGGGTTCTGGAGACCGCTGGGCTACGCAAGAAAAATTTATTTTCATCGGACTGCATCCAATGCTGCATCTGGCGCGTAGTACCAGTGTCGACATGGCAGCCTGCCCGGCCGCCATGCACCCCGGTGTATTTTGACGACCTATTCTACTAATAAGGACATATCATGAAAAAACCACAATTCGCCAAGCTCGTCCTCGTTTCTTCGATCGCCCTTGCGCTGACTGCCTGCGGCAGCGACGACGACGACAATAACGTTGCCCCGGTACCGACCACCCCGCCGCCGGCGTCCGCGACTGTTGGCGATGTGGTTGCCCTGACTGTCAGCAACCGTCTGATCTCGTTCGACCGCGCTGCCCCGGCGACCATTCGCACCAATGTGCTGGTCACCGGCCTGCAGAGCGGCGAAAACCTGGTCGGCATCGACATGCGCCCGGTCGATGGCATGCTGTACGGCGTCGGTTCGACCGGCCGCCTGTACACGCTCGACCCGGTGACCGGCGCCGCCACCAACAAATCGCGCCTGGCCGCTGACGCTGCCGACACCACCGACGCATTCACCGCGCTGGCCGGCACCAACTTCGGCGTCGACTTCAACCCGATGGCCGACCGCCTGCGCATCGTCAGCAACACGGGTCAGAGCCTGCGCATCAACGTCGACACCGGCGCGACGACCACCGACGGCAGCATCAACGGCGGCGCAGCGAACACGGCGATTTCGGCCTCGGCCTATACCAACTCGTTTGCCGGCACCGGCTCGACGACGCTGTTCGGCATCGATGCCGTCAACAACACGCTGTACAACCAGAACCCGCCAAACAACGGCACGCTGGCCAACCCGGTCCCGCTGGGCATCGTCGCCGGCGCCGTCAACGGCTTCGACATCGATGCACGCACCAACATGGGCTATATGGTGGCCACCGTCGGCGGCGCACGCAATCTGTATGGCGTGAACCTGGCCGCCACCACCGCACCGGCGACGCTGGTGGGCGCGCTGGGCGTGACCGAAGACATCCGCGGCATCGCGCTGCGCGCGGCGCAGACGCCGGTCGTGCTGGGCCTGACCGACGATAACCGCCTGGTCGGCTTCAAGGTCGGCACGCCGAACACGCTCGACACCAATGTCACCATCAGTGGCCTGGCCCCGGGCGAACTCGTGCTGGGCATCGACGTGCGCCCACGTGACAATATGCTGTACGGCCTGACCTCGACCGCACGCCTGATCACGATCGATCCAGCCACCGGCGTGGCAACCGTGAAAGCCACGCTGGCCGCTGACAGCAGCGACACCACGCTTCCATATACCGCGATTGCCGGCACCGCGTTTGCCGTTGACTTCAACCCGGTGGCCGACCGCCTGCGCGTGATCAGCAACAGCGGCCAGAGCCTGCGCATCAACGTCGACACCGGCGCGACGACCACCGACGGCGCCATCAACCGCGCCGGTGCAGCCCCGATGGTGGCAGCAGCCGCCTACACGAACAGCGTCCCGAACGCGACCGCGACGCAACTGTTCGACGTCGACAGCACCAGCTCGGTGCTGGCCCTGCAGAACCCGCCAAACGACGGCACGCTGGTCAATGTCGGCCCGCTGGGCGTAACGGTCGCCGGCGACGGCGGCATGGACATCGCCGGCGGCGCGAACGGCCTGGTGCTGGCTGCCCTGCGCACCACCGCCGGTGGCCCGACGTCGCTGTACCGCGTCGACATCACCACCGGCGCCGGCACGCTGATCGGCGGCGCCGCCAACCCGGCCGCATCGCGCATCGGCAGCGGCATGCCGGGCGTGAAGGACATCGCGATCTGGCTGCGTTAATTTCACCGTAGCATGAAAAAAGGGCGTTCCCGCTGATGCGGGAACGCCCTTTTTCGTTGGTGTCGGCTAGTCTTAGATGACGACGGCGCGGCCGATGAACAGGATCGGACCGGTCGGCTTGCCGATCGGCGAGCCGGCCTGCGGCTCCAGCGTGATCTCGAACAGCTGGTTCGGCACGATCTTCGGCAGCTTGTCGAGCTTGACCTCGACGGTCTCGCCCGGCTTGACGAGGCCCAGCGACACGGGGCCGGACCAGTCGTCGGCCTTGGTCCACAACTGCAGCGCGCGCTGCGCCGGCACGGCGGTTGCTACCAGCGGTTCGAGGCGCAGCGTCGTCGCGCCTGTCATCTTGAGCACCCAGCCCGGCGCCGCGTTCTGCGGCGCAGCCAGCACGACCATGTAGTGCGGCTGCTGCAGGTCGTTGACACGCAGGCCGACCACCACCGCCATGGCGGCAGCGGCGGCAAAGCCGCCCGCGGCCAGGGCGCGCCACAGGCCCAGGCGCTCCCACCAGCCGGTGCGCGCAGTCTGTGCCGGTTTGGTGACGGGTCCCAGGCTGCGCTCGATGCGCGTCCACAGCGATGCCGGTGGCGTGCTCGGCTCCACCAGCGTCGTCAGGGGCAGCAGCCGCGTTTCCCAGAAGGCGACGGCGGCGCGCAGCGACGCATTGTCGACCAGTGCAGCGTCGACCTCGAGCCGCTTGGCGCGCGGCAGTGTGCCAAGCACGTATTGGCCGGCCAGCTCATCGTAATCGTGTGTTGCGTTCATACCATGCACTCCCGCAGCGCGCTCATGCCGCGCTTGATCCAGGCCTTGACCGTGCCCAGCGGCGACTTGAGCCGCTCGGCGATTTCACTGTGCGAGAAGCCGTCCACATAGGCATGCAGGATGCTGTTGCGCTTGGCCGGATCGAGCTGGGTCAGGCACTCGTGCAGCCGGCCCATGTCCTGGCGCAGCTCGAAGGCATCCTGCATATTGGGATCGAAGGCGTCGGCGTCGAGCGCATCGAGCGTGTCTTCGTCGACGCCGACTTCACGGGCGCCATCGCGCACGGCGTCGAGCGCCGCGTGGCGCACGATCGTGTACATCCAGCCGCGGCCCGAACCGCGCGTGGCATCAAACGTGCCGGCGCGGGTCCAGATGCTCACGAAGGCGTCGTGCACGACGTCTTCGGCGCTCTGGCGGTCGCGCACGATGCGCAGCGCCACGCCCAGGAGGCGTGGACTTTCCTGGTCATACAGCCGGCGCAGGGCGTGCCGGTCGCCGCGGGCGCAGGCGCCGATGGCGGCTTCGTAATCGAATGGGTCGGGTGCGGTTGTCACGGTGGTCCGTTGGCAAGTGGCGTCTGTCGGATTATATAGGCGCTGTCAAACGCGCAGAGCGCGCTGAACACGCCTCAGGCCATGGCGGCGCTGTCGCGCTGGCGCTGGCGATCCAGGGCCTGGCCGACGCTCACTGCCAGTTCGGCCAGCTGGAACGGTTTGCGCAGCACGATATCGTCGCCAATCACCTGCTCGATCGCCTTCATGTCGGCGTAACCGGTGGCGATGATCATCGGCAGGCCCGGGAACATCGCGCGAGTACGCACCATCAGGTCGGCGCCCGTCATGCCGGGCATCAGGTAATCGGTGATCAGGAGCTCCGGACGCGCCCGTTGCAGCGCCGCCAGGCCCGCTTCGCCGTCGGCCGCCTGCGTCACGTGGTGGCCAAGCGCTTCGAGTGATGACACCATCGAGGCGCGCACGAAGTCGTCGTCCTCGACGATCAGGATGCGCGCCGGCTCGCTTGCCACCGGCATCTGCGCCAGCGGCGCCGGCTCGGCCTCATCCAGCCCGGTGGCGGCGCGCAGCCAGATTTCCACCGTGGTGCCCACGCCCTGTTCGCTGAGGATGCGCGCCGCGCCGCCCGATTGCTGTGCCATGCCGTACACCTGGCTCAGGCCCAGTCCCGTGCCCTTCACGCCCTTGGTCGTGAAGAACGGCTCGAACACCTTGGCCACCAGTTCGGGCGCCATGCCTTCGCCGCTGTCGGTCACCGCGATGCGCACGTAGTCGCCCTCGGCCAGCAAGCCCGCCGGCGGGGCCGACAGACCCGCTGCGAACACCAGCTCGCCGCCGGTCGGCATCGCGTCGCGCGCATTGATGGCCAGGTTCAGTAACGCCATCTCCATCTGGTTGCCGTCGGCCAGCACCGCCGCGCAGTCGTCGTCGACGGCAAAGCGCAGCCGGATGGCCGA
This sequence comes from Massilia aurea, assembly GCF_024753205.1. Lineage (GTDB taxonomy): Bacteria > Pseudomonadota > Gammaproteobacteria > Burkholderiales > Burkholderiaceae_D > Telluria > Telluria aurea. Next base: position 318,022 of record NZ_JANUGZ010000003.1, read on the forward strand.
GCCGACCGAGCTGGCCACGAGCTCGCGCACGCCGTCGAACAGCAGGCCGATATGGGTCTCGCGCAGGTCGAGGCTCTGGTTGCGCGCGAACGCCAGCAACTGGCTCGTGAGCTTGCCGCCCCGCTGGCAGGCGCGGCGCGCGATCTCGGCGCGGCCCTTGGCCACATCGTCCTTCGACATCAACAGGATCAGGTCCATGCTGCCCTGGACCACATTGAGCAGGTTGTTGAAGTCATGCGCGATGCCGCCGGTCAGGCGTCCGACCGCTTCCATCTTCTGGTACTGCGCCATCGCCTGCTGCACGCGCTCGCGCTCGATGATCTCGTTCATCAGGCGGTCGTTGGCCTGGGCCAGCGCGCGGGTGCGCTCGTCGATGCGCGATTCGAGCGTTTCGTTCAGGGCGACGAGTTCCTGCCGGCTGTCGTGCAGGCTCTGCGCCGTGCGCTCGCGGTCGGCCAGCACGTCGCGCGCCTGGTACTGGCGGCGGCGCGCACGCAGGGCCGAGATGCTGGCGCTGCGCAGCGTCTGCGCATTGAGCGGGCGTTCGAGCAGGATCACGTTGCCGTAGTCGCCCAGGCGCTCGCGGGCCGCGCCCTGCTGCAGGCCGACGGTCTTGGCGAGCAACACGATGAACGGAAAGTCGGACCACGGCGCCTGCGCCTCGAGCCAGGCATGCAAGGCCCTGGGATCGATATTCTGCAGCGCTTCTTCGGCCAGGATGGCCGCGCCGGCGCCCTCTTCGATCGCCGCGCCGAGCTGGGCGAAGTCCAGGAAGGCCTTGCACTCGAGGCCATCGCGCTGCAGCACCGACGCCATGACGTCGGCGTCGCGCCCGCGCGGCGCGAAAATCAGGATGCGTTCCTCACGCGCGCTGCGCGGCTGACTATTGCCCGGCATCTGGAACCGGAACCATCATGGGCGTGGCGCCGCGGTAGTTCGGGATGCCGGTCAGCACGCCCTCGAAGCCCACGAGCGGCGCGCCGATACGCACGCCGCCGTGGCCCAGCTGCAGCTCGTGGATCGTCTGGGCATGCTGCGTCGTGCGGCTCTTGATCACGCTGATGGCGCGCCGCACATTGCCGCTCGTCTCGAAAAAGCGCATCAGCACCGTGCTGTCGCTCAGGTAGCTCAGGTCGACGTCGGTGCGGCCTTCGGCCATCAGGCCATGCTGGCCCAGGATCATCATCGTCGTCACGCTCTGCTGGTTCAGGTACGACAGCAGTTCGTGCATCTGCAGCGTCAGGAACTGTTCGCCCGGCATCGCCTGCAGATAGGCGTTCAGGCTGTCGATCACCATGAAGCGCATGCCCTGCTGCTCGACGGCGTCGCGCAGCAGCTGGGCAAATTCGCCGGGCGAGAGTTCGGCCGGATCGAAGTGGCACATCGCGAGCTGGCCGGTGGCCAGGTAGGGCCGCAAGTCCAGCCCCAGTTGCGTGCTGCGGGCAAAGAAGGTGCCCAGGCCTTCGTCGAACAGGTAATAGGCCGCCTTTTCGCCACGCTCGAGCGCCGCCAGCAGGCAGCGCGTGGACAGTGTGGTCTTGCCAATGCCGGACGGGCCCACGATCAGCGTGTTGGTGCCGCGAATCAGGCCGCCGCCCAGCAGCGCGTCGAAGCCGTCGGAACCGCTCGAGTCGACCAGCGGCACGAAATCGCGCACGTGTTCGGCGGCAACCAGGCGCGGGTACATCGTGATGCCGCCCGTGTCGAGCGCATAGTCATGGTAGCCGCCACGGAAGCGGATGCCACGCATCTTGAGGATATTGACCCGGCGCCGTTCCTTGCCATAGTCACGAGCGATCTGCTCCAGGCTGATGACGCCGTGGGCAATGCTGTGCAGCTGCTGGTCGGACTGGTTGGTTTTGTCGTCGAGCAGCAGCACGGTACAGCCGCGCGCGGAGAAGAATTGTTTGAGCGCAAGAATCTGGCGCCGGTAGCGCAGCGGATTCTGGGCCAGCAACCGCATTTCGGACAGGCTGTCGAACACCACCCGCACCGGCTGCAGTTCGTCGACCCGGTCCATGACCTTGCGCGTCGTTTCGCCCAGTTCGATTTCCGATGGATGGAACACGGACTGTTGCGCATCGAGGTCAAGGTCGTCTTCCCCTGCCAGCTCGTAGATCGACAGCGGGGTCAGGTCCCAGCCATGGCTTTGACCCACCGCAATCAGTTCGTCGGTGGTTTCGGACAGGGTGACATACAGACCGGCTTCACCCCGTGCCATGCCGTCGAGCAGGAATTGCAGGCCGAGCGTGGTCTTGCCGGCGCCGGGCGAACCTTCGACGAGATACACGCGCTGGGGTGTCAAGCCGCCACCCAGGATATCGTCGAGGCCGGCGATGCCAGTGGAAATGCGGCCAGTGATATTGGCGGAAGTGCGGTCGTTCATGAGAGCAGCCCAGGAAAGTCGGCCGATCGACACGTGGGGCAACTGCTGCACGCGAAAGACCTGGTGAAAAGCGTTGCTTTTTGCAACGGAAGTTAAGCAGATTATATCGTCATTATGCGTGCGCATGAGCCGCAGAGCGGCAACCGTGCTACACTATCGCTTGTATGGCATCGATCACTCCTCCACGATTACAAAGTTTCAGGAATGACAACACGAGATTGCCACTGGAAAATTCTACTACCGTCCCCATATCGTGTTCCTGTGGACAAATGATTCGCGCAAAGCGCGACGCCACGGCACGAGATGGCACACGGGCCGCAACACCCAGCGAAGTCAATATTATTCCCATCCTGACACTGCCTGCTTCACGCAGGCCGCATCATCCGCCAGCCCGTGCGCCGCGCGCCAGGCTGGTGTGATTACCCAATATTAAAATTTACAGGAGCTCCATCATGGCAAAAGAAGAACTCATCGAAATGAATGGCGTCGTGGCTGAAGTGCTGCCGGACTCGCGTTATCGTATCGACTGCGAAAACGGCCACAAGCTGATCGCTTACACCTCGGGCAAGATGCGCAAGAACCACATCCGCATCATCGCCGGCGACCAGGTCAGCCTCGAACTGTCGCCGTACGACCTGAGCAAGGGCCGGATCACTTTCCGTCACCTTGGCAAAACCGGCGGCGCACCGCGCCCGCAAAACCGCGCAGCTCGCCGCTGATCGGACAACGCCACGCTTCGCAGCGTGGCGTTTTTACTTGTGCGACCGGTTTTCGGCCGGCGCACGGCACTCGTATTGTCCTGTCAGTTGCCCCGCCCTAATTACTCCAGCTAGTAGTTCACTGGCAACGGCGCCAGCCGCCGCAGATGCAACGCGATTCCCAAGCCAACCCCCAGCAGCCCCGCCAGCAAGGTCACGACACCGGTCCAGCCCCAGTGCTCGTAGACATACCCGCCCGACCAGCCGACCACGCTCGATCCCAGGTAATAGAAGAACAGGTAGATGCCCGAGGCCAGCGCCTGCGGGGCCCGTGCACGCCGCCCTACCCAGCTGCTGGCCACCGAGTGCGACGCAAAAAAGCCAAACGTCGCCAGGCCCACGCCCAGCACGATCGCGACCAGCGAATCGGCCAGCGTGATCAGCAACCCGGTGATCATCAGTCCCATCATGAGCCACAGCACATTGCGCCGTCCGAGCCGGTCAGCCAGCTTGCCAGCCCACATCGAGCTGACGATGCCCAGCAGGTAAAGCAGCGACAGCAGCCCGACGGCGCTTGGCCGCAGGTTGAACGGCGCGCCCAGCAGGCGGTAGCCGATGTAGTTGTACAGCGTAATGAACGCGCCCATCAGCAGGAACGACAGCGCGAACAGCCACGGTAGTCCCGGATCGCGCAAGTGAATGCGTACACCGGCGAGAAAGCCGGGGCCGCGCGCTGGCAGCGTTGCGCCATGGCGCGAGGCTGGCAGGCTGCGCGAGAATTCCCACGCAGCGTACAGCCCGGCCGCACCCAGCACGCCGAGCGCGATACGCCAGGAGGCGAAATCGCTGATGAAGGCCGACAGCACCCGTCCCGTCATGCCGCCAAAGGCACTGCCGCTGATATACATGCCCATCGACAGGCCAAGGGATGTCGGTTCGATCTCGTCGCCCAGATACGCCATTGCCACGGCCGGCAAGCCGCCCAGCATCAGGCCCATGCAGGCGCGCAGCGCCACCAGGTGGATGTAATCGGAAGCAAAGGCGCAGCACAGCGTGAGCACAGCGCCGCTGAGCATCGAGCCGACCATGACCTTCTTGCGCCCGAAGCGCTCGGCGACGTTGCTCGAACCCAGCAGCGCGAGGGCCAGCGTGGCCGTCGCCACCGACAGCACCAGGCTGCTCTGCGCGGGCGACAACCCGAAGTCGCGGCCCAGTAGCGGCATCAAAGGCTGGACACAATACAGCAACGCGAAGGTGGAAAAGCCGCCAAACGCCATGGCGCGGTTGATACGCCGGAACGCCGCGCTGCCGGCGGCAATGCGGGCGCCCGGTGCGCTCACCTGGCAGCCTTCACGGATACTCGGGATCGAGCTCCGACCCGGCGTAGTTTTCCATTTCCGCGAACAGCTGCTTCATCGTCGCCGTCGTGCCAATCAGTTGCAGCACCGTGCAACTGGCGCGGTAGGTCGCGATGCGCGCGGCGATCACGGGTTGGTGCGCCGGCGGCACACGCGCCATCAGCTCGGCCCAGCCGGCCTCGAAATCGGGATTGTGCTTGCGCACCGCCTTGACGAAGCGTTCGAACTCGCGCTGGCCGGTGCGCGCCGTGATGCGCGCGCCGCCTTCGGCCGCAAAGATAATCGCCATCGCGATCACGCCTTCGGCATTCAGGTCCGGATCGACGACCGCGCCTTCGTAGTGGTGCTTGCGCAGCCACTCGGCCGCCTTGACGACCGCCTGGACTTCCTGGCGCTGGCGCACCTGGCCCAGATAGCGCTCATAGCCCGACCACGATTCGCCCGGATCGGCCGTGCAGATATCGACAAACAGTTCTTTCAAACGCCGCTGCGCGTAGATCGGGTCGAGATCGTACTCGCTCACCAGGCTGTCCTCGGGCAGCGCGGCCAGCTCGCGAATCAGGCGAAAGCCCGCCTGGAACGCGTGCTCGGCGCCCTCCCCGATCAGGATGTCGAGCGCATCGAGGTCGCCCTCTTCCTCGGTCTGGATCAGGTGTTCGAGGCCCAGCGAGATGCCGCCGACCGTCAACAGCAGCGCGCGCCCGATGCCTTCGGCGGTGCGGTCGTTGGTGAACTTTTCGGCCACCATGGCGGTGATCCCGGACAATTCATCGGCCAGGATCGCCGCTTCATCCGGCGTGGCGTCGACCGGCAGCAGCCGGATCGCGCGGATCAGCCGGGGCGGCTTTTCAATGACAATGGCAGGCAACATGCTGGGGCCTGCCGTCACGAAAAGATATCCGAGCCCAGGCTGCGGCGCGGGCTGCGGCGCGGCATGCTGCGCACCGATGGCACCTGCTTGCGCAGGCGGAGCAACAGGTCGCGGGTCGAACGCTGCATGAATTCGGACTCTTCGTCCGGATCGTCCGGTAGTTCGATCTCGGCCATCTCGGCGCTGTGGCGGAATTCAGGGAACAGCTCCAGCAGCGAACGCTCCCAGCCATCTTCGCTGGCCTTGGCCAGGTCGACCGCCAGCGGCACGATGTCGCTGTCGGCGCTCGTCTGGCCGCTCACGTAGCGGCCCTTGGACAGAATCTCGCCCGCCACTTCGAGGATTTCGCGCGGGGCCAGCGACCACATGATCGCGAAGATCGTCGCGCCATGGTCGGTGGCGGACGCCGCTTCGAGCAGCTCGTTGCGGCGCTCTTCATCGTCCTGCGCATACACCACGCCATGGACGTGGTTGAACAGGTTCTCGGCGATGCGCTCGGGATCGTCCTCGATCAGGTTGTCGGGCCAGGTCGCGGCGATATAGGCCAGGCTGTCGGCCCAGGCCTTGGGCGGGACCAGCATCGTGGCCAGCGACGTCTTGCCGCCGTCAAAGCCGGCCAAGTGCAGCGCCGTCACTTGCGGTGGCAGGTCGCTCAGCACCTGCGCCACGGCGTAGTCGCCATGCTCGTCGGCCGCTTTTGAAAACACCTCTTCGGCGTGGTCGAGCGAGCCGGCCAGGACCAGGTCGCCCACCTGCTGCGTCAAGGCTGGCAGGTGTTCGTTCTTGCTGCCAGTGTCATCGCTCATCACGGTCTCCTTCATCGAACAGGCCGCTGAAGTCGTCGGTTGCACCGTCGTCTTCATCGACATCGTCGCCATCGTCGTTGCGGCCCAGCTGCTCGAGCGACTGGTCTTCATCGTCCCAGCGATTCTGGTTCTTGAACAGGAATGCGGTGATGATCGCCTGGCGCGCCAGCTCGGGGAAGTTGCTCGTCATCGCTTCGTACATCTTGGCGCCCTCGTCGCCCGTGCATTCGGCCATCGCGAACACCTTGGAAGGGTCGCCATCGGCGTAGTCGAGCGCTTCGCGCATCAGGCCCTTGGCGTCCAGAAAGCGGATCTTGTCGACCAGCGCGAAGGCCATCATGTTGACGTCGTCGATGCCGCCGCCGTCGGCGTATTCGGACACCAGCGCGTTCACCATCATGTCGTAGTTCTTGCGGTTGGGCGGGTCGCCCAGGGTGCCCTCGATCTGGCCTTCCAGTTCACGCGACTGGAAAGAAAATTCGGGATGTACGTTTTTCATAATGTGTCCTGTAGATGTATTTGGCGGGCCGCAGCGGCGGCCGAAGCGTCAGTGCGCAGGCAGGTTGACGCCGTTCAGGGCGAACAGCGAACGCCACAGCTCGAAGGCTTCGGCTTCGGCGTCGAGCACGATGCGGTGGTTCACGCTCTGGTTGTATTCGTCGCGCTTGGCGCGGTCAGACAGGATCTCGTAAGCCTTGCTCACGGCCTTGAAGCGCGCCTCGGCGCCCGGCGCCTGGTTGCGGTCCGGGTGATAGCGCATGGCCAGCGAGCGGTAGACCTTCTTGATCTCGTCATCCGTGGCATTCGGGGCCACGCCGAGGATCGCATATAAATTTTCCAACAGAAACTCTCCCGGCGTCAGCCGTCTGGCATTGAATCACGGTTTAAAGAGAGATTATCCTATAGAAAAGGTTCGACGGGGCGCGAGTGCCCGCTTTCACCGGCTGGCGGCCACGGCAGGCGGGGTAACGACAAGGGCATGCTACAGGGCCGCCGTCTACGGTAAAATGCCCGACAACTTACCCTCCCAGAACTATCTCATGAGCAACGACAAGAATTCCCCGGCGCCGGGCAACGCACCGTCGTCGAACTTTGTGCGTGCCATCGTCGAATCCGACCTGGCCGCCGGCACGCATGCCCGCGAGGGCCTGCCGCCCGTGATCACGCGCTTCCCGCCCGAGCCGAACGGCTACCTGCACATCGGCCACGCCAAATCGATCTGCCTGAACTTCGGCCTGGCGCGTGACTACGGCGGCCTGTGCCACCTGCGTTTCGACGACACCAATCCCGAGAAGGAAGACCAGGAATACGTCGACACGATCATCGACAGCGTCAAGTGGCTCGGTTTCTCGTGGCAGCAAGAGGGCCAGGAGCACCTGTACTACGCCAGCGACTACTTCGACCAGCTATACGCGATGGCGGAGTACCTGATCCAGAATGGCAAGGCGTATGTCGACAGCCAGAGCGCCGAAGAGATGGCGAAGAACCGCGGCAATTTCGGCACGCTGGGCACCAACTCGCGCTTCCGCGACCGCCCGGCCGAAGAATCGCTGCAACTGTTTCGCGACATGAAAGCCGGCAAGTACAAGGATGGCGAGCACATCCTGCGCGCCAAGATGAGCGAAGACGCGATGTCCTCGCCGATCATGACGAACCGCGATCCGGCCCTGTACCGCATCCGCCATGCGCACCACCACCGCACGGGCGACGCCTGGTGCATCTACCCGATGTACGATTACACGCACCCGATCTCGGATGCGATCGAAAACATCACGCACTCGCTGTGCACGCTGGAATTCCAGGATCATCGCCCGTTCTACGACTGGCTGGTCGAGACGCTGGCCGAAGGCGGCTTCTTCAGGAAGCCCGTGCCGCGCCAGTACGAATTCGCGCGCCTGAACCTGACCTATGTCGTGACCTCCAAGCGCAAACTACGCGCGCTGGTCGACGATGGCACCGTCACCGGCTGGGACGATCCGCGCATGCCGACCATCGTTGGCCTGCGCCGCCGCGGCTACACGCCCGAATCGCTGCAGCTGTTCTGTGAGCGCATCGGCGTGTCGAAGGCCGACGGCTGGATCGACATGAGCACGCTCGAAGGCGCGCTGCGTGATGATCTGGACCCGAAAGCGCCGCGCGCCATTGCCGTGCTGCGCCCGTTGAAGCTCATCGTCGACAACTTCCCCGAAGGCGAGTCGCACGAATGCAGCTCGCCCGTGCACCCGCACCATCCCGAGATGGGCAAGCGCACCTTCCCGTTCACCCGCGAACTGTGGATCGAGCAGGAAGACTTCATGGAAACGCCGGTCAAGGGTTACTTCAGGTTCACGCCGCCGCAAGGCGACCTGCCGGGCAGCCGCGTGCGCCTGAAGTATGGCTACGTGGTTGAGTGCACGGGCTTTGACAAGGATGCCGACGGTAACGTCACCGCCGTCCACGTCAAGTATTTCGAAGATTCGAAGTCGGGCACGCCGGGCGCGGACAACTACAAGGTCAAGGGCAATATCACGTGGGTCAGCGCCGCCAGCGCGCTGGAAGCCGAAGTGCGCCTGTACGACCGCCTGTTCCTGGACCCGCAGCCGGATGCCGGCGGCAAGGACTTCAAGACGGTGCTCAATCCGAATGCGCTCGAGACCATCACGGCGTATCTGGAACCGGGCCTGAAGGATGCCGTGGGCGACCAGCGCTTCCAGTTCGAGCGTCACGGCTACTTCGTGGCCGACCGCGTCGATTCGACGCCGGGCAAGCCGGTCTTCAACCGGGTGACGACGCTCAAGGACAGCTGGGGCAAGTAAGCAGCAGGCCATGCAGCCGGTGATGTAACAATCCGGTCATGCAACAATGTCATCCTCCGGGCATCTTGATGACCGGAGTAATTGCATGACCCGTCCAATGCCTCACCGCGCTGCCACCTGCGCGGCGCTTTCCCTGCTGGCCGTGCTGGCAGGTTGCAGTCCCGGCGACAGCGACGCCCCTGTCGCCGCCACGCCGCCGCCAGTGCAAAGCCCGGCGCCAGCACCGGCTCCGGTCAGCACCGCCGTCGCCTTCATGAGCGACGTGCACTTCCAGGATGTCTACGGCGACTTCAAGAGCAGCCAGTTCGCGGGCATTCCGACCAAGGACGGCAGGAATGCAACCATCCGCACGATGTACGCGCAGCTGACCTCCACGCGTCTGTTCAACGAAAATTACTTCGCCTTCTACGCGGCGCTCGACGACGCCTATGCCAAGGGCATTCGCGTCGTTGCGCTGCCGGGAGACTATACCGACGACGCCCAGCCAATGAACGTCGACGGCATCGCCGCGATCATGAAGCAGTACCAGGCCAAGGGCATGCGCTTCTTCATCGCGCCCGGCAACCACGACCCCGTCGAGCCGTTCGATGACAACGAAGCGGGCAAGAACGACTTTCTGACCAAGGACGGCAAGGAGCAGAAAATCTACGCCACCGGCAATCCGGCGTGCCTGGCCAAGGATCCGACGGTGATCTGCACCGATCAGGTGATGGAGCAAGGCACCGAACGCCTGATGGTCAAGATGGGCGAATTCGGCTTCATGCCAAACAAGGCCGACCTGCTCTGGGAAACCCCGTTCAGCAAGTACGACGCTGGCAAATACACGTATGACGCGGCGCTGGCGCAGTCGAGCGGCAAGAACCGTGAATTCGAGATCTGCGCCGAAGGCTCGGGCGGCGCCTACAAGGCTGCCGGCGAGGCCAAACTGGGCAAAGCCTTCACCAGATGCACGAAGCTGATCGACACCACCTACCTGGTCGAGCCGGTCAAGGGCCTGTGGCTGCTGTCGATCGACGCCAATGTGTTCGTGCCGAACGCGAAGTTCGATCCGGCCAACCCGACCAGCTTCAAGGGCTTCGACGGCGCCGGTAACGCCGGCTGGAACAAGGTGATCACCCACAAGATGTTCCTGATGGACTACATCAAGTCGGTTGCCGCGCGTGCCAAGGCTGAAGGCAAGCAGCTGATGGCGTTCTCGCACTACCCGACCATGGACTTCTACGCCAACCAGACGCAGGCCATGAAGGACGTGTTCAAGTCGGGCGCGTTCCAGACGGCGCGCGTGCCGGACGCGAGCGTGGCCAATGCCGTGGCGGCCACGGGCCTGCGCCTGCACGTGGGCGGGCACATGCACTTCAACGGCACCAACGACCACACCGACGGCAGCGGTAACTACCTCGTCAACGTGCAGTCGCCGTCGCTGGCCGTGTATGGCGCCGCCTACAAGGTCGTCACCTACAAGGATGCCGAGACGATCGACGTCCAGACCATGCCGCTGTCGACGGTGCCGCGCTTTGCCGAACTGTTCCCCCATTACGTGGTCGAGAACGATTACCTCAAGGGCAGCTCGGTTACGGCCGATGTCGCCAAGCGCTGGGACCGCAGCATCCTCGACACCCGTTCGTACGGCGAATTCACGCACCAGTACTTCGGCGAGCTGTCGCGCCTGCGCTTCATGGACGAATATTGGCCGTGCGAAATGAAAGAAGCGGCGATGGCCCTGAACGGCAAGCAGATGCTGATCCTGTCGCAATTGCAGACGAAGGTCACGCTGGCGCAACTGAAGGACGCGCCCGGCATCCTGCCCTTGAGCGCCGCGTGCGCCGCTGCCGGCACACCGGCGAGCACGACGGTTGCCGCGTCGACGCTGGCCACCGACTGGCAGGACGCCACCGTGCGCGCCGACCGCCTGGCCACGGCCGCCGGCCTGCGCCTGGACGACTTCGCGAACCTCACCCCGTACGCGTTCTACGGCGACTTCCACCGCACCGTGTATGCGGGCGAACTGGCCCTGCGCGACATGGGCCAGGCGCGCGTGAACCAGTACAAGGTCTTGATGGCGGCATTCCCGGCGACGCCAGCGCCGATCGTGCGCATCGGGGACAAGCCGTCCGACCAGAACCCGGTGCACGTGCCGTTCCAGCAGCAGTTCAAGGGTGTCTTCGCAATCCTCAAGGGCCTCGGTTCGGCCAAGCCGAGCGACCATTTCACGGTCGACCTGAAAGGCAAGAAAGTCAGTAACGCCAGCAACAACGGGTTGAGCTTCAACTAGCCCGGTCGCAGCCAGGTCGTGGCCATGTCACGGCGCCCCGCTTGCAACGAGCCGGGCGCCGTGATGTCATTAGCGAAGCGGCATTCTTCGGAACCTAGTAAACCTGCTAGCTACGGTGGACGCCGACAATGCTTAGCGTAGAAACATCATCCGCACGTACGACCACAACCAGCCTCACGTTCGTGAGATCCGCCATGCATCCAGACCGCCAAGCCGGGACGTTCATACCCGCCGCCATGATCGTCGGCGTGGTGCTGTCGCTGGCGTTCGGGGCTGGCGCCTATTTTGCGACATCCGGCGCGATCGAAAGCGACGCACAGACACGCTTTCGCGCCATGGCGCGCGCCGCCCAGAACAATATTGATGCCCGGATCAAGAGCTACAGCGACGTGCTGCGCGGAGTCGCCGGCCTGTTTCGCTCCGCACCCGATACCAGTGCGGCCCAGTTCCACCAGTATGTCGGTGAACTCGACATCAAGCGCCACTTCCCCGGGATCGTCAACATCAACTACGCGCGCGCCGTGCGCGCCGACGGCCTGCCGGCGCTGAACGACGAGTTGCAAAAGCGGCTGGCGCGGCGCGGCGTCGTGCATACCCCGTTGCTGACGGCGCCGGATCGCGATACCTACACGGTGCTGGTGTACATGGAACCGTTGCCGCCGAACCTGCTCGACCGGTTGGGACTCGACCTGGAAGCGCGTGGCACGACCCGGCGCTCGCTGGCCGTGGCGCGCGATAACGGCAGTTCGAGCGCCTCGGGCACCCGCATCGCCCTGCGGCCCGGTCCCAACCAGAGCGCGCTGGCGCTGCGCCTGCCGGTCTACCGCAGCGACCTGCCCAACGACAGCGTGCAGGCGCGGCGCCTGGCGTATATCGGTTCGGCCGGCCTCGGCTTCGGCCTTGCGCCGCTGGTGGCCGGTGTGCTCGATGAATTCCCGGTCAAGGGCGTGCGCCTGGTGTTGACCGAAGTGACCGCGCTGGCGCCCGAACCGGGCGAGGCGCCGCCGCGCGCCGTGCTGTACGACAGCCTGGCCACGAGCGCGCGGCCCAACCCGGGCCCGCCGCTTATCAGCGATGCGAGCTTCGCGGCCAGCCTGCCCATTGCATTCAACCAGCGCGTCTGGCGCGCCGACTTCAGCATTCCCAAGTCGGACATGTACACGCGCTTCGACATGTATTACCCATGGCTGGCAGCGCTTGCCGCCGGCATGAGCACCGCCCTGCTCTACGCGCTGTTCCAGACGCTGGCCTCGTCGCGCCGCAACGCACTGCGCATGGCCGAGGAAATGACGCGCGAACTGCGCGCCTCGCAGACCAAGCTGCAGGCCAGCCATGAAAAACTGCGCCTGCTGGCCGCCCACGCCGAACAGATCAAGGAAGGCGAGCGCAAGCGCATTGCGCGCGAAATCCACGACGACCTGGCGCAGAACCTGCTGGCGCTGAAGATCGAGGCCGAACTGCTGGCCAACCGTACCCGTGGCGCGCAGCAGCGTCTGCACGCACGCGCCGTGGCCACGGTGCGCCAGATCGACGTCACGATCCGCAGCGTGCGCCAGATCATCAACGACCTGCGCCCGAACGTGCTTGACCTGGGCCTGTCGGCCGCCGTCGACTGGCAGGTGGCCGACTTCGCGCGCCGCACCGGCATCACCTGCGAGCTGGTGGACGACGATGACGAGCACCGCATCGACGACAACAGCGCCACCGCGTTCTTCCGCATCCTGCAGGAGTCGCTCAACAACGTGGCGCGCCACGCGCGCGCTACCCACGTGGGCATCACGCTGCACCAGCATGCCGGCATGCTCACCATGACGATCCGCGACAACGGGGTCGGGCTGCAGCCAGGCAGCCGCAACCGCCACGGCTCCTTCGGTCTGGTGGGTATCGAAGAACGCATCGCCATCCTGGGCGGCTCGTTCTCGATCAACAGCAACGGCATGGGCAGCGGCACCACGATCGTGGTCAGCATTCCAGTGGATGGGGTGCCGGCGGCCGGCGCTCCGGCGGCCGGCGCTCCGGCGGCCGGCGCTCCGGCGGCGACTGGCCCCGGCCTGCGCGCGGACAGTACCCCGATCTCGCCCGTCGCCGCCTGAGGCGTCCCCCTTTCCTGCCAATGGTGACGACGTCGCCCGTCACCGAGCTCGTCCATGCTCCCAAGTTTGATCTAGCGCAACTGCTGAGCTGAGCCAGCGCATGACAATTGCTGTGTCTGTCACAGGTCAATACCACCGGAATTTTCCGGTAATGCGCTACGGAAATACCCCACTCAGGCACTGTGACAGCCGCCTGCACTGTCCAATTCATTCACACAACCACATGAGGTGATCATGATGTCGACCCATACCGAGTACGCTCCCTTCAAGGCGCTTGACCTGAACCCGATCAAGACGAAGCTGATGCACGAAGCGTCCGGCGAAGGCTGGTCCGAAGCGCGCACCAATGCCGTGGAGACCGAGTACCGGCGCTTCCTGTTCCTCATGAAAAAGTACCCGGATGCCGGCGCCTCGCCGACGGCCGATGTCGATACCTTCTGGCACTACCACATCCTCGACACCATGAAATACGCACGCGACTGCGAAGCCGTCTTCGGCTTCTTCCTGCACCACTATCCGTACGTCGGCATCGCCGCCGGCACCGAAGGCGAGCACGTCCAAGCGGGCGAGCGCATGCGCGCGCTGTATGAAGCCGAGTTCGGCGTCGTGGTCAGGGGCGACGCTGCGTTCTGCGCGTCGCCAGGCAAGCCGGCCGGTGCAACCGCGTTCTGTGCGTCCCCGGGCAAACCGGCCGGTGCCACCGCGTTCTGTGCATCCCCGGGCAAACCGGCAGCCGGAGCGAACGGCACCGCCTTCTGCGCCTCGCCGGGCCTGCCAACCATCATGACGAGCAAGATCGCATTCTGCGCGTCGCCCGGCAAGCGGGCATAAGCGAGGATCAGCGCCGCAGGCGCGCCAGCGCCGTGGCGACGTCCGGGTATTGCAGACGCACGCGCAGCTCGCGCCGCAGGCGCGTGTTGTCGAGCTGGCGCGACTCGGACATGTACGACAGCAGCACGGGCGAGACCAGCTGCGCCAGTTCGGCGCGCGGCAGGCGCGGTGAGCGCGGCATGCCGAAGGCGTCGGCCACGGCGTCGAAGTAATCGGCCATCTTCATGCGCGTGTCGTCGACCGCGTGATATACCCGCCCGGACCGGCCACGTGTCAACGCCTGCAGCACGATGCGGGCCAGGTCGTCGGCGTGGATATGGTTGGTGTACACATCGTCCTCAAACCGCAAAGCCGGCGTGCCTTGCTCCAGCCGGCGCAGCGGCAGGCGGTCGGCGGCGTAGATGCCCGGCACGCGCAGGATCGACAGCGTCGCGCCGGCCACCAGCGCCCACGCGCGCAGGATGCGCTCGGCATCCACGCGGCGCCGGGCGCGCCCGTTCTTCGGCGCCACCGGTCGGTACTCTTTCACCAGCGCCCCGCCGCAATCGCCATACACCCCGCTGGTGCTCACATACACGATACGGCGCACCGCCCCCAGCGCCGCCACCAGGTGGCGCGTGCGGCGGTCGGTATCGCCGTCCGGCTGGGGCGGGGCCAGGTGCAGCACCCACGGCGCCAGATTATGCAGGCGCGCCAGCGTGGCGGGCTGGTCGAGGTCGGCAACGACCGGCACCGCGCCGGCGGCGCGCAGCTCAGAGCAGCGCTCGGGCTGGCTGGTCAGCGCAAACACGCGAAAACGCCCGGCCAGCAGCGGCAACAGGCGCATGCCGACGTCGCCGCAGCCGATGATCAACAGGCGCGGACGGACAAAAGCGGAGCGGGATGGCATGGTCATGAAAGAATCGCGGGGTCGTGGAGGCGGCAACTGTAGCACAGGGCGCGCCCGGTAAAACAAGGGCGGGTGTAGAATGGCGGCCTCTCGCCGCACGCCGGCGCACCCCACCAACCACCCGCGTTCGCGCCCCAACTTCTCCATTCGCATGACCTTCCAGATCACCGTCCAGCCCAGCGGCAGCCAGTTCGGCTGCGAAGCCGATGAAACCGTCTTAGCCGCCGCGATCCGCGCCGGCGTCGGCCTGCCATATGGTTGCAAGAACGGCGCCTGCGGCTCGTGCAAGGGCAAGGTGCTCGATGGCGCCATCGAGCACAAGCCGTACCAGCAGCGCGCCTTGAGTGACATCGAAAAGACCGCCGGCATGGCGCTGTTCTGCTGCGCGATGCCGTCGGCCGACCTGGTGATCGAGGCGCGCGAAGTGGGCGGCAGCTCGGATTACCCGCTGCGCAAGATGCCCACCCGCGTCGCCGGCATCCGCAAGGCCGCGCCGGACGTCGCCATCGTCAACCTGCAATTGCCGGCCAATGAATTGCTGGCCTACCGCGCCGGCCAGTACATCGAATTCTTGCTCAAGGATGGCAAACGCCGCGCGTATTCGATTGCGAATGCGCCGTCGTTCGAAGGGCCGCTTGAGCTGCACATCCGCCACTTGCCCGGCGGCCTGTTCACCGATCACGTGTTCGGCGCCATGAAAGAGCGCGACATCCTGCGCTTCGAAGGCCCGCTCGGCACGTTCTTCCTGCGCGAAGATTCCGACAAGCCGATCGTGCTGTTGGCCTCCGGCACCGGCTTCGCACCGGTCAAGGCCCTGGTCGAGCACCTGATGCACCTGAAGTCCACGCGCAAGGTCACGTTGTACTGGGGCGGCCGCCGCCCACAAGACCTGTACATGGACGAATTGTGCCGGGCCTGGGAAACCACCCTGCCCGACTTCACCTACGTGCCCGTGATTTCGGATGCGCTGCCAGAAGATGCCTGGACGGGCCGCACCGGCTACGTGCACGCCGCCGTCGTGCAGGACATCATCGACCTCTCCGGCCACCAGGTGTATGCCTGCGGCGCACCGGTCATGGTCGATTCGGCACGCCGCGACTACGTGGCGCTGTGCGGCCTGCCCGAGGACGAATTCTTCGCCGACGCGTTCACGACCGCCGCCGATCTGGCCAACCAGTAAGGGCCCATGCCGCTGATCTCACCGACCGGGCGCCTGGGTGTCCTGCGCAACCGTAACCTGGCGTTCTACCTGTCGGCGCGCTTTCTCGCCACCTTCGCCGTGCAGATGCAGAGCGTGGCGATCGGCTGGCAGGTGTACCAGATCACGGGCAGCCTGTTTGACCTGGGGCTGATCGGCCTGGCGCAGTTTGCGCCGTTCCTGGTACTGATCCTGTGGGCCGGCCACGTGGCCGACCGCTACAACCGGCGCCTGATCGTGCTCATTTGCATGGCCGTGCAGCTGCTGTGCAGCGCGATGCTGATTGCGTTCACGGCCAGCGGCAGCACGACCGTGTGGCCCGTGTTCGCGATCCTGGTGCTGTTCGGCAGCGCGCGCGCCTTCATGATGCCGGCCTCGCAGGCGGTGCTCAAGAACCTGGTGCCGGACCGCGACTTCAGTCAGGCCGTGGCGCTGGGCTCCTCGACGATGCACGTGGCGATGATCCTCGGCCCGATTGTCGGCGGCCTGCTCTATGTGCTGGGGCCGCAGACGGTGCACATGACAGCCGCCTCGCTGCTCGCGCTGGCGGTGCTGCTCATGACGAACACGCGCACCATCGCGCAGGTGATCAACAAGGCGCCGGTCAGCTGGCACACGCTGCTCGAAGGCTTGCGCTTCGTGCGCTCGCGCCCGATCGTGCTGGGCGCGATCTCACTCGACCTGTTCGCGGTGCTGTTCGGTGGGGCGACTGCCCTGCTGCCGGCCTACGCACACGACATCCTGGGCGCCGGACCGTCCGGCCTGGGCTTTTTGCGCACCGCGCCGGGCATGGGCGCGGCGCTGTGTTCGGTGGCGCTGGTGATGTTCCCGATCACGCGCCGCGTCGGCGCCTGGATGTTCGGTGGCGTCGCCCTGTTTGGCCTGTGCGTGATCGTGCTGGGCCTGACCGACCACTTCGCCGTTGCCTTCGGCGCGCTGTTCCTGCTGGGCGTGGGCGACATGGTCAGCGTGTATATCCGCCATCTGCTGGTGCAGTACGAAACGCCCGACGATATCCGCGGGCGTGTGAGCGCCGTGAACTCGGTGTTCATCGGCGCCTCGAATGAGCTCGGTGAATTCGAGTCGGGCGTTACGGCCGGCTGGCTGGGATTGACGCGCGCGATTTTGCTCGGCGGCGTGGCGACGCTGGTCGTGACGGGCGTGTGGGCGATGCTGTTCCCGGTGCTGTCGCGGATGGACCGTTTTCCGCACCACGAGGCAGCGCGCGAAAAAGACGTGGTCTGATGGCGGCATGCCGGGTCGAGCACGGTTGGCGGAGCGGACGCGGTAAAAATCGCTGGGCGTGTAAGATAAAGCCATAACGATTACAGGAGCCATCCATGCAGATCAATGTCAATACCGATAACACCATCACCAAGCACCAAGGCCTGGACGAGCACGTGGATACCGTCTTGCGCGCTTCCATCGGTCGTTTCAGCGAGCAGGTTACCCGCGTCGACGTTCACCTGAGCGACGAGAACAAGGAAAAGAAAGCGGACGGCGGCAACCACTGCATGCTCGAAGCGCGCCTGGCCGGCGTGGCCCCGATCGTCGTGCACGATCACGCGAATGACCTGCACCAGGCGATCAACAACGCCAGCGGCAAACTGGCCCGCGCACTCGACAGCACCATCGGTCGCCTGCACGACAAGCATCGCCATACCGCCGTCCCGGTGGTTAGCGTTGACGGCGACATCGACCCGACTGCCGACAAGCACCTGACCGATAACTGATCGGTGCCCGCAGGACCCTGCGCCCGCCATGGGCGCAGGAGCAATACCAACGCCGCACTCAGCGTGACACACCTCGCCGGCCGCACCTAGCCGGCCGCACCTTCCAGCATCTCCCGCAACGTCTCCAGATAATTCACACCCGCCAGTGCGCGGCTGCCGTACCACGACAGCATTTCGCCATCGACCAGCAGCACGGGAATACCGATCTGTTTTTCCAGCGCGTCCACGTGCGCCTGCGTGAAGCGGTAGGGTTCGGTCGACAGCAGCACGGCGTCCAGGCCATCGACCAAGCTGTCCGACCACGTGAAGCGCGGATAGCGGTCTTCACCCAACTGCGGCACGCGCCAACCCAGTTCGGCCAGCATCGCCGCGATATAGGTATCGGCCGAGATGCTCATCCACGGATCCTGCCAGATGCAGTACAGCACCGTGCGTGATGGACCGGCGGGCCGGGCACGCAGCGCGGCCAATGCCTGTGTGAAGGCGGTGCACCAGGATTCGGCCGCCTCCTGCACGCCAAAGATGCCACCCAGCAGGCGGGCCAGCGCCAGGTTATCCTGCGGCGTTACCGGATGCGTGACGATCACGTGCGGCACGAATTGCACCAGCGCGTCGTAGGTTGGTCGCGTGTTTTCATCGAGATTGACGACGACGTGGGTCGGTGCCAATGCACGGATCTTGTCGAGATTGACGTCCTTGGTGCCGCCGACCTTGGGAATGGCGGCCACAATGTCCCTGGGATGGATGCAGAAACCCGTGCGGCCTATGAGCTGTGGTGCCAGGCCCAGGTCGCACAATAATTCGGTGATCGACGGCACGAGGGAAACGATGCGCGCGTCAGGCGCGGGCACATGTGCGTGGCCCAGCGCGTCGGTCAGGTCAGTGGTGGAAAGTGTCATACAGGTTGGTCATGGTGGTTTAAGTTTCGCCAAACGCGCAGGAGTGGCACAATCGGCTATGATCCCGCTGATGTAATAACACATGCAATCACGCATGCCAACGCGGCGTACCGCTTGAGGACTCACTTGGAACAGATCGGCACTTTCGGCACCAGCCGTACCACTATCAACGACTTGCAACTGTTTCGCGACGAAACCGACCCTGACGTCGCCGCGATGCTGGCCGACTGCGCCATCGTGCGCTTACCCAAGGGCGAACGCATCGACGACAGCGGTCAGGCGCACCTGTATATCGTGCTCTCGGGCCAGCTCGAAATCGAATCGGACGCGCACGCAGGCGACGAAACCGGCACCACCCGCGTGTTACCGGGCGAAAGCGTGGGCGATCAGGCCGTGCTGGACGATGCCGCGAACCTGGCGGCCATGACGGCGCTGGAAGACAGCGAGCTCCTGGTGATCGAATCGAGCGTCGTCTGGTCGCTGATCGACCGCTCGAGCGTGCTGGCGCGCAATCTGCTGCGCCTGCTCTCGTTCCGCATCCGCACCACCAATGCGCTGCTGCGCCGGCGCCAGAAGCTGGGCGAATTCTACCGCCAGCTGTCGCTCAACGACCCGCTCACGGGCCTGTACAACCGCGCCTGGCTCAACGACATGCTGCCGAAGCTGGCGGCGCGCGCGGCCCGTACCGGCAGCGGCCTGTCGATCGTCATGATCGACCTCGACCACTTCAAGCAATTCAACGATACCCACGGCCACATCATCGGTGACGTGGCGCTGTCGGCCGCCGCCAGCCTGATCCGCGATGCGCTGCGCCCATCCGACTTCGCCGTGCGCTTCGGCGGCGAGGAAATGCTGGCCGTGCTGCCCGACACCGGCATCGAACTGGCCACGATGGTGGCCGAGCGCCTGTGCCAGCGCCTGCGCGACACTGTCGTGTTTACCGACATGCGCGTGGAGCTGCCACACCTGACTGCGTCGTTCGGCGTGGCCAGCCTGGGCGAGAACGGTGACGAATACGCGCTGATGGCAGCGGCCGACGCCGCCCTGTACCGGGCGAAAGAAGCCGGGCGCAACCGCGTCTGCAACTAGCGCCCAATGCCGTCCCGCACGGACCGTGACACCGGGCCGTGACGGGACGGCGCATCTGTGCCACCATGTCGCCGACGCTGTGATTGCAGCCAAGACAACAACAAGACATGAGCCCGCATACCTTCCTCTGGCACGACTACGAAACCTTTGGCGCGACCCCGCGCCGCGACCGCCCGGCCCAGTTCGCGGCGATCCGCACCGACGCTGAACTCAACGAGATCGGCGAACCGATCATGCTGTACTGCCAGCCGGCCAATGATTTTCTTCCCGATCCGGAATCGTGCCTGATCACCGGCATCCTGCCGCAGCACTGCCTCGAACACGGCGTGCCCGAGCACGAGTTCGCACGCCAGATCGAGGCCGCCTTTAGCCAGCCCGACACGATCGGCGTCGGCTATAACACGATCCGATTCGACGACGAAGTCACGCGCTATCTGTTCTGGCGCAACCTGATCGATCCGTACGCGCGCGAGTGGCAGCACAACTGCGGCCGCTGGGACTTGCTCGACGTCGTGCGCATGGTGCATGCGCTGCGCCCGGACGGCATCGTGTGGCCGACCCGCGACGATGGCAAGCCGAGCTTCAAGCTGGAACACCTGAGCGCAGCCAACGGCCTGGCGCACGAGGCCGCGCACGATGCGCTGTCGGACGTGCGCGCGACCATTGCGCTGGCGCGCCTGATCCGCAGCAAGCAGCCGCGCCTGTTCGACTTTTGCCTGGAGCTGCGCCGCAAGGACCGCGTCGCCGCCGAGATCGGCCTGCACCAGGCCCCTGAAGCGCGCCAGCCGTTCCTGCACGTGTCGGGCATGTTTCCGGTCGAGCACGGCTGCCTGGCCCTCGTTTATCCACTGGCGCAGCACCCGACCAACAAGAATGAAATCCTGGTCTGGGATTGCCGCTACGATCCGTCCGAACTGTTCGCCCTGGATGCGGAGACGATCCGCACGCGCATGTTCACGCGCACCGACGACTTGCCGGAGGGCGTCACGCGCCTGCCGATCAAGAGCGTGCACCTGAACAAGTCGCCGATGCTGGTGGCCAATCTCAAAACCCTGCAGCCCGAACTGGCCACGCGCTGGGATATCGATCTCGAACAGGGCCGCGCGCACGCCGCGCTGGCCGCTGCCGGCCCCGACCTGCGCGCCATCTGGACGCAGGTGCTGCAAAAGCCGGCATCCGGCACGCCGGTCGACGTGGATGAAGATCTGTATGGCGGGTTCGTCAGCAAGGATGACCGGCGCCAGCTGGAATCGATCCGCATGCAAAAGCCCGCGGCCTTGACCGGCAAGCGCGTCAGCTTCGACGACGAGCGCCTGAACGAACTGCTGCTGCGCTACCGGGCGCGCAACTTCCCCGAGACGTTGTCGGAAGAAGAAATGCAGACCTGGGAAGCGCACCGCGCAGCGCGCCTGTTCGAAGGCGCCGGCGGGGCCAGAACCATCGATCAATTGTTCCAGGAGATCGATGCATTGTCGGAGACGGCGGATGAGCGCGCGGAGGCGATTCTTGGCGCGCTGTACGACTACGCAGAAATGATCGCGCCCGAGTTGCATTGAACAATCGAACACCATCGCGCCGGCTGGCGCGATGTTCACATCATGCGCCGGCTGGCGCGATGTTCACACCATGAGCCGGCTGGCGCGACGTTCACATCATGCCGCGTTACGCGCCGCATTGATCGCGTCGCGCGTTTCCGTCGCCACGCGCCGCGCTGCCTGCGCAAAATCTTCACCATCCTGCGGCGTCGCATACAAAATTGCACGCGATGAATTGATCATCATGCCGGCGCCGCCTGCCGTGCGGCCCGCCTTGACGGTCGCCTCGACATCGCCACCTTGCGCGCCCACGCCCGGAATCAAGAGAGGCATATCTCCCACCAGTGCCCGCACCTGCGCGATCTCTTCCGGGAACGTCGCGCCCACCACCAGCGCGCACTGGCCATTGCGGTTCCACTTGTCGGCCACCAGTTGCGCCACGTGCTGGTACAGCGGGCGGCCGCCCACGTCCAAAAATTGCAGGTCGGAGCCGCCTGCGTTCGACGTCCGGCACAACACGATCACGCCGCGATCCGGCCAGGCCATGTACGGCTCGACCGAATCGAATCCCATGTATGGATTGACGGTCACCGCATCGGCGCCATAACGGTCGAACGCTTCGCGCGCGTACTGGTGCGCGGTGGCGCCGATGTCGCCGCGTTTGGCGTCGAGCACCAGCGGGATGTGCGGATACGTCTCGCGCAGATAGGTGCAGATTTCCTCGAGCTGGTCTTCGGCGCCCAGCGCAGCGAAATAGGCAATCTGCGGCTTGAAGGCGCAGGCCAGGTCGGCGGTGGCATCGATGATCGCCTTGCAGAACTGCACGATCGCATCCGGCTGGCCGGCCAGGTGCGCCGGGAAGCGCGCCAGGTCCGGGTCGAGGCCCACACACAGCAGCGAATCGTTGCGGGTCCATGCAGCCGCCAGTTTTTGAATGAAAGTCACTTCGAGCCCCTTGTATCCGAATAATTGCAAACCCATTATTGTACCCGCCGCCACGCAGCCCCCCGCCCCTCGGGGTTGCAGGAACACCAATTGCGGCCCGTTTCAGGTATATTTTGATTATTCGACAACTTGCACGGACCTTAACTGCCATGACTACGACCTTTATCTCCCGCTGGACCCGCCTGCTCGGCAGCGCCATCCTCGCCGGCGTCCTCCTCTCGGGCTGCGGCTACAACGATTTCCAGACCAAGGATGAAGCGACCAAGGCCGCCTGGAGCGAAGTGGTCAACCAGTACCAGCGCCGCGCCGACCTGATCCCGAATCTGGTCAACACCGTCAAGGGCTATGCCTCGCACGAACGTGAAACGCTCGAAGCCGTCACGCGCGCCCGCGCGTCGGCCACCAGCTTCCAGATCACCCCGGAAGTGCTGAACAACCCGGAAGCATTCCAGAAGTTCCAGCAGGTGCAGGGTGAACTGTCGAGCGCGCTGTCGCGTCTGATGGTGGTGTCCGAAAAATACCCGGACCTGAAAGCCGACACCAGCTTCCGTGACCTGGCCTCGCAGCTCGAAGGCACCGAGAACCGCATCACGGTGGCCCGCCAGCGCTACATCGCCTCGGTCCAGGATTACAACGTGACCGTGCGCCAGTTCCCGAAGAACCTGACGGCCATGGTGTTCGGCTACGAGACCAAGCCATCGTTCACGGTCGAAAATGAAAAAGCGATCTCGACCGCACCAGCCGTCGACTTCGGCAAGTAAGGTCCGGCGATGACGGCCTTCCTGCGCTTGTTCTCCACGCTCCTGTTCGCACTGGCGACCCTGCTCGCCGGTGCGGGGACGGCCCATGCCCAGCTCAAGGAGGTGCCGAAGCTCACGACCCGCGTGACCGACCAGGCCGGCATGCTCGACGCCACCCAGCGCCAGCGCCTCGAAGCCGTGCTGGCCGACTACGAAGCCAAGACGGGTAGCCAGATCGCCGTGCTGCTCGTCAAATCGACCGAGCCCGAAGCCATCGAGGCCTATAGCATCCGCGTCACCGATGCCTGGAAACTGGGCCGCAAGGGCGTCGACGACGGTGTGCTGCTGGTCGTCGCACCCGGCAACCCGTCGGCGCTGCGCCGCCTGCGGATCGAGGCTGGCCGTGGCGTACAGGGCGTGCTGACCGACGCCCAGTCCAAGCGCATCCTGCAGGACGTGATCGCGCCGCATTTCCGGCAGCAACATTATTACGAAGGCCTGGTAGCCGGCGTGGGCGCCATCGCCACGCTGCTGAACCAGGAAGCCTTCCCGGCGCCCCCGCAGCAAGCACCGCAACGACAGGAAGCTGCGGGCGGTGGCGGGATTCCGTTGATCGCCATCTTCGCGATCCTGATCGGTGCATTCCTGCTGCGCTCGGTCTTCGGCGGCAAGCGTGGCCGTACGGTCGCTAGCAGCCGCGGCCGCTCGAACTGGGGCGGCGCGACGACTGGCTTCATCCTCGGCAACATCATCGGCAATATGAGCAACGGTGGTGGTGGCGGCTTTGGCGGCGGCGGTGGCGGTGGCTTCGGCGGCGGTGGTTTTTCTGGTGGTGGTGGTGGCTTTGACGGCGGCGGCGCCTCAGGAGACTGGTAATGGGATCGATCGCACAAAAAATGACTCGCGCGTGGCGCCACGCCACCAGCAGCGCGGCCGAAGCGCGGCGCGCGTTTCCTGAAACAACGCTGACGGCCATTGCCGAGGCCATCGATGCCGGCGAGCGCACCCACCGCGGTGAGGTGCGCCTGATCGTCGAGAAGGCCCTGCCCTTCGACGCCGCTTGGGACGGCATCACCAACCGCCAGCGCGCGCTCGCCTTGTTCGCCGACTATGGCGTGTGGGACACCGAAGACAACTGCGGCGTGCTCATCTACGTGAACCTGGCCGAGCACAGGGTCGATATCGTGGCCGACCGGGGCATCGACCGCAAGATCGACGCCGCCACCTGGCAGGCGGTGTGCCGCACAATGACGGCAGGCTTCAAGGGCGGGCACTTCCATGACGCCACGCTGGCGGCAGTGGCACAGGTCAACGACCTGCTGCGCCAGCACTTCCCGGCCAACGGCGAGCGGGCCAACGAGTTGCCCGACCGGCCCATCATGCTCTAGCAGCAGTAGAATGGCGGCTTTTGCCACAGCGTCGAAAGCCCGCCATGAAACTACATCAGAAAATCGCCATCGTCACCGGGGCCAGTCAGGGCATTGGCCTGGCCTGCGCCGAGCGCCTCGTGCGCGAAGGCGCGCGCGTCATGCTCGTCGATATCCGGCCCGAAGTCGAGCTAGCCGCTGCCAGCCTGGGCGAAGCAGCCCGCGCCTACCGCGCCGATGTCGGCATCAAGGTCGAGGTCGATGCGATGATCGCGGCCACGCTGGCCGCATTCGGCCGCATCGATATCCTGATCAACAATGCCGGCGTGACCCACGCTGCCGAGTTCCTCGACCTGCACGAGGACGATTTCGACCGTGTGCTGCGCATCAACCTGAAATCGATGTTTCTGTGCAGCCAGGCAGCGGCGCGCGACATGGTGGCGCGCGGCGAAGGCGGCTGCATCATCAATATGTCGAGTGTGAACGCCGAGCTGACGATCCCGAACCAGGTGCCATACGTGATCTCGAAAGGCGGCGTCAACCAGCTCACACGCGTGGCGGCCATCGCCCTGGCCCAGTACGACATTCGCGTGAACGCCATCGGCCCCGGCACGATCCTGACCGAGCTGGCGAAAAAAGCGGTGCTGGGTAGCCCGGAAGCGCGTCACACGATCCTGTCGCGCACCCCACTGGGCCGCTGCGGCGAACCGGAAGAAGTCGCGTCGATCGCCGCATTCCTGGCCAGCGACGATGCGTCATACATGACCGGCCAGACCCTGTACGCCGACGGGGGCCGGATGGCGCTGAACTACACCGTGCCAGTGCGTGATTGATATGTGGCCGGCCACGGTGGAGAGATATTGACAGATCACATGTCTGGTATCCGAAAACGCAATTGGACGCCGGGTCAGCACATCCCTATAGTTACACCTGTCTCCACTATTCTCCTCCAAGAAAATAGTTTCAAGCCCGCACAGCGGGCTTTTTTTTTGCCTGAACGGTTTGCGCGGCCCACGTTATTTCGGTCGTATTGTCATAAACTCAATGGCCTTCACTATGCCTGCGGAACCTTGACGACGGTCACGGACCCGTCACAATCCCTGCCTATACTCGAATGCACCTGACACACACGTAACCGATATGCGTGGTGCCAGCAGGTGTGGAGCGCCCCGTGCGCTGCACACCAACCCGGTTTCCGCACTCTTGACCCGATCTCGGGTGATGCCCGCCCAGAGCGGGTATTTTTTTCGGCATTGTCGCAACTTGGGCCAGAAAAAATTGTCTATGTGCTTGAAGCCGTCTTCAATAGGGCTATCATGAAGCTGCGACGTCCCGCCTTGTCCAAGGGGTGGAGACCGCGTACAACGAAACGACCACGGGAGATTGTCCGATGAGTTTACGTGTACCAGAAACATCGCTTTCGCCAGACAGTTGCCGTCGCCATCAAAATCCAGGCGACCTCGTTCTCAGCGAACTCAATCCGCGCGCTGTAGTCGACGATATCGATCGCGACAGCGTCCCCCTCAATCTTCTCACGTTCGGCAGCGTCCGCGAAGTGTGTCCCAAGTGCCGGCAAGCGCACCTGAAACTTGTATTGCGCCAGGCGAGCGTGCGCGTAGCCCATCTGTTCTGCGCCGACTGCGCGAGCTGTTTCGACGCCCATTACGCCGACGGCGCGCCGGCACTGACCATTTGACGCACGTCGCGGTTGGCGGTCGGCGCACGGGCCGGCGGCAACGGGCACACAAGGTGCGCCCGGCATGGTAACGTTGACGTTTGCCCCGTCACCGTTACTGTACTGTCACCACGTCCCCATGCCTGCCCTGTCTCCCTTGTTGTACGCCGAACCACGCCACCGCCGTGCCATGCACGCTGCGGCACTGCTCATTTTTGCCGGCATCGTGATCGCCGGCTCGGTCCCCGGCGCGCGCGCCGACGTGGGTGAATACGCCTCGGGCATCGTGTTGCACAGTCTGGCCTATGCAACTCTCGCGACGCTGTGGTTCCTTGGCAGTACCGGGAGCGCATTGCAACGTGCGCTCAAGGCAGTATTGGCCATTGCGTTGATGGGCGCTTTCGACGAGAGCGTGCAGCACTTCCTGCCGTACCGTTCGGGCACGGTGCGCGACTGGCTGGTCGATGTCAGCGCCGCGACCGTCGCCGCCACTGCACTGGGTGTACTGCTTGCGCGCGTTCCGATGCCGCAGGCGCCAGGCCGCAACCCCATACCGCCGCGCTGACAGCGTTGTAACTTTCCGAAATAGATGCGCCGTTTTGGAAATCACTGGAACGACGGGCGTGAAGTAGCCAAGTCCGTCGTTCCTTGCTGAATTACACTGGTCGGGATGAAATTCCGCTTTCGACCCAGCCTATGCAAAAACGCGAATTTGACATCGACCTTGCAACACCCGACCGTTCAAAACACTCGCCATGGCATTTTCTTGAGGTCAGGAATGACAAAGGGATGTCTGAAACCAATTATCCGGTAAGTCGATCGCCCAGGCGTGCATCGCGTCGTAGTCGCGGGCAGCCAGGCGATCAACTGCGGGCGTATGCTGCCGCCTGTGCAAATTATTCACGCTGCACAAGAATGCGCGTGCTGACGACCAGACAATACGAGGCGTAAAAAAAACCACTGCCTGATGACAGTGGTTTTATCGCTTCGCAACCTGGGCCTGAATGACAAGCCCCGAAGACTCAAGCAGATTGCTTGTTACGGCGGCGTGCTGCGTACAGACCAAGCATACCCAGACCCAGCAGGGCTACCGATGCTGGTTCTGGCACATCCGTTGGTTCGCCGCTAAACACGACGTCGAGGGAACCGTTGATCGTCTGCGTGCCGGCTGGCGTAAAGTTATTCAGATGGCCGGACTGGAAGGACAGCGAATAGAACGGGTTAGGCAGGATGAAGAAAGATTTGCCAGCATCGGTCAGCATAAACGAGTTCGATGCACCGAAATCGCCGCAGTTGATGCCTCTTCCTCCAGGATTGCTCGGGCTCTGGCAGGTGCTGAGCATCGGGTCGAGCGTGCCTTGGCCAGAAATTGGATTGCCACTGCCCAGCAAGGTTTCCCCACCAGCCGCGCCGAGGGTGCTGTCCAGGAACAGGCTCAGGTTACCGCTGCCAGGGGAAAAATTGAAAGTGGTAATCGAGCCGTTCATCGAGTAGGTGCCACCTGCTGCGTAGGTAGCGAACAGGCCATAAGTAGCGCCCAGGCCAGTCTGGTAAGACTGGTAAGCAGTATTGCCTTTATTACCCACGAACTGACCAGCGGTCCAGACCAGTGAGACGCTGAACGTGCCGTCAGGATTGAACGTTGCTTGCTCGGTGTAGTTACCGGTAATCTTGTCAGCAACGAAATTTGCATACGTCCCGTTAATCGGAGCAACAGTGAACTCGTTAAATGGTGCAGCCGCAGCAGCACCGCTCAACATAGAAGCAGTGGCGATCGATGCGGCGATAATTGATTTTGAGAAAGCGTTCATTGCATTGTTTCCTGATTTATGGGGTGGCGTAGCGTTTGCCCAAATGAAGCAAGCTCTATGCCAAGTTAAATTTATTTTTTAAAATCAGATAGTTAGTAAAAATATCTTCATCCAGAATGTGACCACTGTAAAGAAAATCGACATTGGGAAGCTTCATGACACTGCAGCTTGGCACTGCTTCCCGTCGCGTCGCATCCAATTCAGACAGTCACCAGGGTTGCTGCGGCCTGCAGCAGTGGCAGCATCGATATGACCGATCGCCTGCCCCGGCCTGACAAAGCCATCGGCACGGCTGTAAAAAAGGCCACATGCGCTGACGCGACATGTGGCCTTGTGCTTACCGCATTACCTGAATATCCCGGTGGACAGGCCATACCGGCCTGCCCTGCCTGCGACATTACGGCGTGCCAGGATCCTTTCCCTCTTCCAGCGCACGCTGGAACAGCGGAATATTGCGCGTGGCGGCGCTGATCACATCCAGCGGCAGTTTCGGTGAGCGATCGGCATTCAGCAAGCCATTGGCCTCCTGGAACGTGTCCGTGAACTGCGTGTAGCAGAAACCACTGAACATGAACGTCTCGTTCACTACCTGCAGCAGGCGCCGATACTGCTTCAGATAGCTTTCAGCCGTGTGCGCGCGGCTGTAGCCCCACGTGGTTTCGTCGGGATTGGGCGTCTGCTTCGGATCGTAGGCGATGCCGCCGAATTCCGTCAGCACGATCGGCTGGCCGCGATGCGGGAAGCCATCGAGCGTCAGGATACGGCCACCGGGGCGGCGCTGATCGAACAGCGTGCGCACCGGGTCGGTGACGGCGTAGCGCGCCAGCACCTTCTCGGGATCGCTGTCGTAGTCGTGAATGCCCAGGATATCGGTGGCCGACGCTTCCCAGCCATCGTTGCCGATCACGGGACGGGTCGAGTCGAGCGTGCGCGTCAGGTGGTACAGGGCCTCGACGGCATTGCGATGCGCTTGCGTGAGCGTCAGGTTCGGCACGCCCCACGACTCGTTGAAAGCCACCCAGACGATGATGCACGGGTGGCTGTAGTCGCGCTCGATCGCCTCGGTCCATTCCTTGACCATGCGCGTGATGGCGCGCGGGCTGAAGCGGTAGGCCGATGGCATTTCCTCCCACACCATCAGGCCCAGCTTGTCGGCCCAGTACAAAAAGCGCGGGTCCTCGATCTTCTGGTGCTTGCGCACGCCGTTGAAGCCCATCAGCTTGGCCAGCTCGACGTCGCGCTTCAGGTGGCCGTCGGACGGGGCCGTCATGAACGATTCCGGCCAGTAGCCCTGGTCCAGCACCAGGCGCAGCTGGTACGGGCGACCATTAAGCATGAAGCGGTCGCGGTTGATCGACACCGAGCGTAGCGCCGTGTACGAGCGGATGCGGTCCAGCACGACGTCGCCTGCGCGCAGGGTCACTTCGGCATCGAGCAGAGTCGGGCGTTCCGGGCTCCACAGGATCTCATTGCGCGAATCGTCGATGCCCGGATCGGACAGCGCGATCTTGCGGTTCGCTTCGCCGCCCAGCAGCTTGTAGTAATCGTCGGCCAGGAGCTGGTCGCCGTGCCAGATCTTGACTTCGACAAACAGCTCTTCCTGGATATCGCCGGTGGCGAATACTTCGCAGCCGATTTCATAGGTCTCGAACACGGGCGTCCAGCGCAGCTTCTGGATATACGTTGGCGAGACTTGCTCCAGCCAGACCGTCTGCCAGATGCCGGTGGTGCGCGGGTACCAGATCGAGTGCGCCTCGAGCAGCCAGTCCTGCTTGCCGCGCGGTTTGGCCAGGTCGGCCGGATCATCTTCGACCCAGACCGTGACGACCTGCTTGCCACCCGCGTTCAGGGTGCCGGAAATATCGGCCGAGAATGGCGTGTGACCGCCTTCGTGCTCGACGACCAGCTGGCCATTGACCCACACGCGTGCACTGTAGTCGACCGCGCCGAAGTGCAGGATCGTGCGCCCATCCATGGGCATCACCTCGAATTCGCGCTGGTACCACACAAAGCGGTGAAAGCCCGTGTCTTCGATGCCGCTCATCGCGGTTTCCGGCGCAAACGGCACGGTGATCTCGTGCGTCCATTCCTTCACGTCCGACGGCAGCGTGTAGTGCCCTTCGTCGTCAAAGCAGAACTGCCACGTGCCGTTCAGGTTCTGCCACTGGTCGCGCACCAGTTGCGGACGCGGATATTCAAACTGATTCATTCTTGTCCTTTCTGTCAGTTGGCACCGGAATCAGGATGCGTCCCTGGACGTCATTGCCTGGTCCATGATGGTCGTGATACGCCGCCAGCGCGGTGGCGGCTGCTTCTTGCGCCTGCCCCGTGCGGCACAGGGCGACGCAGGCGCCGCCGAAGCCGGCGCCGGTCAGGCGCGCGCCCAGTACGCCGGGCGCGGCGCGCAGCGCCTCGCACAAGACGTCGAGCGCGCGGATCGAGACTTCGTAATCGTCACGCAGGCTCGCATGCGATGCGTTCATCAGTTCGCCGAAGCGTTCGGCGTCGACACCCTTGGCGGCCTCGAGCACGCGCAGATTTTCGTGCACCACGTGGCGGGCCCGTTCGCGCAGCGGCGACGGCAGCGTCTCGACCGATGCAGGGTCGACCACATCGCGCAGCGCCGTCACGCCCAGGATGCGCGAGGCTTCTTCGCATTCGGCGCGGCGTTCGTTGTACTTGCTGGCGGCCAGCGTGCGCGCCACGCCCGAATCGATCACGATCAGTTCAGTGTCCGGCGGCAGTGCCGACAGATGATGTTCGAGCGTGCGCGCGTCGATGAACAGCATATTGGTTTCATCGGCCAGGCTCGAGGCCATCTGGTCCATGATCCCGCAGTTCACGTGCGCGTATTCGATTTCGGCGCGCTGGGCGATGCGCGCCAGCTTAACGTCGTCGAGCTCGAACCCCAGCAGCGCGCGCATGGCGCGCAGCGTGGCCACTTCGAGCGCGGCCGACGACGACAGGCCCGAACCGACCGGCAGATCGGTCTCGACATACACGCGCAGCGGCGGCACCTCGATACCCTCGGCCTGCACGAGGCGGATGCAGCCCTCGATATAGCTGCCGAAGCCCTGCGGCGCGCTGCTGTCCTTCGCGAACGTCACCGTCGCGTCGAAGTTGGGCGAGTAAAAATGGAAATGGTCGTCGCCGCTGCGGCTCATAGCCACCAGCGTGCGCTGGGGCGTGGCCACCGGCAGCATGAAGCCGTCGTTGTAGTCGGTGTGCTCGCCCAGCAGGTTCACGCGCCCCGGGGCCGAGGCATTCACCTCGGGGGCGCCGCCAAAGAAGGTATCGGTCGTGATGGTCATGCGTCCACCTCCAGCCAGAGCGGCCGCTGACGGCCTTGGATATCCACCGACGGCCAGGCCGGGTCGAAGGTCAGGTTTTCGAGTCCGTCGGGGCCGAGCAAAAATGTATCTTCGATCTTCATACCGTTATAACTTGGATTGAACGCAAATGCCATGCCCTGTTCGAGCTGCGTGGCCGTGCTGGGGGTGGCCACGATCTCGCGCGCCAGGTAGCCGGTGATGCCGCCCTGGTGGTGTTCGCGGATCGCATCCTCGACGTCGGCGTGGTGATAGGCCTGGGCCAGTGCGTGGTACACCGACGACAGCGATTTGCCCGGCGCCACGGCCGCCAGGCCGGTGGCCTCGACTGCCATCAGCGCGCGCTGGGCAATTGGCGCCGAACCTGTACCGCCAAAGCTCACGAAGCGCGTCAGGTTGGCGTACAAACCATGGCGGCGCGCGCAGAACACGAGCATGGCGCGCTCGCCGATCGGCTCGTGCGACGGCGTGGCGTGGCGAAACAGCGGCAAGCGCCGCGCACCGGCCACCAGCACCAGGGCCGGATGAATGCCGCGGCGCCACAGCGCGTCGGCGCCCGCGCCGGCCAGCTGCTGCTCGGTCCAGTCGGGCCGGGCGCGGTGCAATACTTCGGTCATTGCTTCGGCGGCTTCGCGTCCCAGCAGGCGGTAGCGCGCCTGCTCGGCGTCGCCCAGCACCAGCTTGCGCTGACGGAGCGGCAGCGGCAACGGCAGTTCGTCGGCCTGTGGGCGGTCCGACAGCACCGGCCGGCCCTCGGCTGCAGCCAGCACGAAATGCTCGCGCAGCTCGGGTTCGGCCCATGGTTCGATATGAAAGCTGAATCCGGCCGGCACTTCTTCGAGGCGCAGGCGCTCGCCTTCGATCTGGTCGGTCAGCACGCAGGCGTCGCCCGCCGTGACCAGCACTTCGGCAATGCCCGTGTCGGTGGTGTGCAGTACGGCGCTCGAGCCGCCCGCCGTGATCCACGCGAACCAGTCGGTGCCGCGCAGGCGCACGGCGCCGGCGCCGCTAGTGGCAAGGGTGGCGCGCAGCAGCGCGAGTTTATCGGCGACCTCCTGGGCGCGCATATCGATGTCCGTCATGCGCCCTCCTCCAGGTCGATCTCGACCTGCTGCAATTCATACGCGGTAGTTTCGGGCAGCACGTCCATCGCGAACATGCCGGCGGCCAGCTCGGTGCCGGCCAGGTATTTCAGGCGGTCGCGCGTGCGGTATGGCGGATAGAACTGGGCGTGCAACTGCGTCTCGGGATGCTCGGCGCCGTCGGTCGGCGCCTGGTACCACGCCATCAGGTACGGGAACGGGCGGTTCCACAGCGTCTCGTACTTGAGCAGCACGGTCTTGAGCGCGCGCGCCAGCGAATCGCGCTGCGGCGGCGTGAGCGCTGCGAAATCCTTGCATGGCGCGGTCGGCATCACCCAGACCTCGTACGGATAACGCGCGCAGGCTGGCACGAAGGCAATCGCGAAATCGTCTTGATACAGCACGCGCTTGCCATCGGCCGCTTCGTCGCGCGCCATGTCGCACAGCATGCTCGCGCCGTGCTGCTGATAGTACTCGCGCTCTTGCGCGAGCATGCGCGCCGGGACCGACGGCACGAACGGGTACGAGTAGATCTGGCCGTGCGGATGGTGCAGCGTCACGCCCACTTCGGCGCCGCGGTTCTCGAACGGCAGCACGTACTGGATGTGCGGGAGGCTGCCCACGCGCGTGGTGCGATCACCCCACACCTGCAGCAAGAGCGCGATGCGCGACAGCGGCAAGTGGGCCAGCGCCGTGTTCGGATCCTGCGTGAACACGACCACTTCGCACTGGCCATTGGCCGGGGCGGTCTGCACCGTCACCGACGGCGGATCGTGCGATTCGAGCGCCAGCGACGGAAAGCGGTTGTCGAACACGGCGATCTCGTAGTCGCCAGCCGGCATCTCGGTGGGATTGGCAGGGTCGATCGTCGGCGCCAGCGGGTTGTATTGGGGCGGCGGCTGATACGTGCGGTTCTGGCGGAACGCAGCATAGGTCACCCACTCGCCGCGCAGCGGATGCCAGCGCAGGTGCGGGTTGGCGAGCTGGGGCTCCGGAAACGGGCTGGGTGCGACGAGGCCATCGGGGATGGGCCGGTTGCTGTAAAGGGTAAGGTTGCGTCCGTCCGGTTTTCTGAGTTCTTTACTGTGCATGGCAATCAATAAGGTTCGGTCACATCCGGCGCGAACGCGCACGCCAACATCGACGCATTGGCGCGCTCGCGGCTGCAGGAGCTTGGCTCCAAGCCGATCCTATCATGCTGTATTTGCCACATTTTCTGCCAAGAACTTGGTACTTTTCCAGGCGACAATACTGTGGCTGTATCAAGACGATACCGCCCTTGGCATACAACGATGATTCACAAGGGAGAGCACCCTTGGGAGCACTCAATGGCAGAGATATTGTAGTCCGGCGCCTACGCAAAAATTAGAAGTTTTTACACTACCTGGCAAGAAGCAGCCCTACAGGTCAGCCGTGTCAAGTTCCAGCGTTTCTGCAGGACTAAAGGGCACTTGCTCAGCGCGCCAGATCGACCAGCACCGACGTGTACATCTGCAGGTTCAGCAGCAGCTGCCTGGTCGTGATGAACTCGTGCTCCGAATGCCCGGAATATTTCTGGCCCGGCATCGACGGCCCGAAGCTGACAGCATTCGGGAACAGGCGCGAGTTGGTCCCGCCGCCGATGGCGACCGGCTTCGCATCCTTCATGCCGGTGAAATAGGCAAAGGTCGCCAGCAGCGTCGGCACCTGCGGTGCGTCGTTCAACACCCACGGGTCGCGTACGCCGACCTTGATGTTGGTGAGCGGGACCTGGCGCGCCTGCCACTGGCTCAGTGCGGCGTTGATTTCATCGGTCAGTTGCGTGCCCGTCTTGCCTTGCGGGCGGCGCACATTGATCGCCACTTCGATGCCGTCGTCCAGCTGGCGAATCACGGTCGGCTTGAACGTCAGCGGGCCCATGAACTTGTCGCGGTAGGCGATGTTGCCGGCGCCGCTGCCAAACTTCTCGCCGTAGTAGCCCGTCCCCACCATCTCGTTGAGGTAGTTGACGACGCCGCCGGCGGTCGTATTGGCCCACGGCCGCACGGCCAGTGCATCGGCCAGCATGCTCACCGCGTTCACGCCTTCCTGCGGCTTGGACGAGTGGGCCGACAACCCCTTGGCGCGCACTGCCAGATCCTTGCCCTGCCACGTGTAGGTGTAGGTCATGCCCTCGTGCTGCGCGCCGCGCGCGCGGATCTGCCCCTCGATCTGCGGCGTCGCGTTGGCCACCAGCGCTTCGGCGTCTTCCGGAATCTGCGTGTTGAACGAGCCGCCCCCGAACGCGGCGATGTAGGCGTCGCCCTCCACGGGCGCCTGTGCGCCGGCCTTCGGCACCGTCACGGCCACGAGGCCGCCGCCCTTCTCCGCCGTCACCACCGGATACTCGGCGTCGAGCGTGATGCTCATCTGCGGCGGCATGTGCGTCTTGAGGAATTCGGTCAGCGGGCCCCAGTCGGATTCCTCACCCATGTACACGTACAGCTCGATGCGCTTGGTGAGCGGAATCTGGCGGTCGCGGATCGTCTTCATCGCATACAGCGCGGTGGCGATCGGGCCCTTGTCATCCTCGGCGCCGCGCGCGATCAGCTTGCCCGGCTCGCTCGTGCGGTCCAGCACGAACGGCGACTTCTTCCACTTGGTCGGGTCCACTGGCTGCACATCGCCATGCGTGACGATGCCGACGCGCTCTGTTCCCTTGCCCAAACCGATGACGACCGTCCAGCCGTAATCGGTGTAGTCGAGGCCCATGCGCTCGGCTTCTGCCTTGAGCGTGGCCTTGAACGCGGCATGCACCGGGTTCTGGTCCGACGGGTAGCGCGGATCGGCCACCGTGTTGAAGCTCACCAGCTTGGCCAGCGTGTCGACGACGTCGTTGCGGTAGGTGGCCACCGCGTACTTGGCAGCGCTGACGGCGGCCTCGCTGGGCGCCGCAGCCGAGGATGCAGCAGGTGCGGCCGCCAGGAAAGTGGATGAGGCCAGCAACAGGCTGGCAATGCAGGTGTTCTTGTACATACGGGGCCGATCTCCAAGGGTTGCAGACACGCAAACGTCCAGCATAGCGCCTTCGGTCACCGCTGTGAACGTCATGGCCAGTTTCAGCGTATCGTTACGCATCCTGACTAAACGGCATCCACACCATGACTGACAAGACCTTCCTGCGCACCCACGCCGCGCTGCGTGACGACATCGGCGACCTGCTCACGCAGCGCCCTGTGCCTTCGCCCCAGCTCGACCAGATCGATCCTTTTCTGTTTTTGAATCATCATGGTCCGCAAACCTATGGCCCGCACAACCGCGGCCTGCCATTTGGCCCGCATCCGCACCGGGGCTTCGAAACCGTCACCTTCATCGTCGAAGGCATGCTGGCCCACCGCGACAGCGCCGGCCATGAGAGCGTGATCCATGCCGGCGGCATCCAGTGGATGACGGCCGGCAGCGGCATCGTGCACGCCGAGGTCTCGCCGCGCGCGTTTCTCGACACCGGCGGCCCGCTCGAGATCCTGCAGTTGTGGGTGAATCTGCCGTCGCGCCTGAAGATGACGACGCCCGCCTATACGGGCGTGCAGCAGGACCGCATTCCTGCGTTATCGCTCGACGACGGCAAGGTCACGCTGAACCTGATCGCGGGCGAATGGGACGGCAGCACGGGCCCGGTGCAGTCGCTGACCGGCGTGTTCATGAGCACTGTCGCGATGCAGGCCGGTGGCCGGCTGCGCATCACCGGCCTGCAAGGTCGCAACGTGCTGCTGTATGTGGTGCGTGGACGCATCGGCGTGGGTCACCACGGCGATCTCGCCAGCGCTTACCAACTGGTGGAGCTGAGCACGGAGGGCGACACGCTCGAAATCGTCGCCGAGTCCGGCTCGCTGCTGCTGTTCGGTCATGCCGATCCGATCGGCGAACCGGTCGTCTCGCACGGGCCCTTCGTCATGAACACCCGCGATGAAATTGCGCAGGCGATCACCGACTACCAGGCCGGCCGCTTCGGCTCAACGCTGGCTTGACGCCAGCACCCGGCCGGCATCGTCCTTCAGGTGCACCGTGTGCGGGAACGGTCCGCCGTCGAAGCGCACGCTCAGGTCGCGGCCGACCGCCTCGAAACGGTCGCGGCCCACGTGGACGATTTCCTGCGGCCCGTCGCCCAGGTCGGCGTACAGCTTGCGGCTCTTGCCCGTCACGTGCAGCGTGCGCCCGTCCTCGAGCTTGTAGGCGCCCTGCATGCGCTTGTACATCAGCGGATCGATATAGACCTTTTTTGGCTGCGCGGCCTGCACGTTGACGACGTCAGGGTTGGTTGCAGTTACCGGCTGGGCGGCGCTGGCCAGCGAGACGACAGCGGCGGCGGCGAACAAGGCGAGGTGGGAGAGGCGCATGATGGAATTCCTTTCAGGTCGGTGGCGGAGAAGTCCGTGTCGCCAGCGCTTCGTTGCCTGACGATGAAGCCAGTCTAGCGAGCCGCAAAACCCGTTCAAGCACCAGGGGCATCAAGCGCCGGAAATGCACGACGAAGTGCGCAATCGGCGGGGTGAACGGGAGGTGCATATATGAAAGCGCGCCTTGTTTCAACTGTGTGTCTGCATTGCGTAGGTATGTCGTACAGTAGGGTTCCTCCAACGCCAATTCGCCCTCTCCCATGCCAGTCATTCCCCTCGCCGCGACCACGCGCGGCTACCCCGACAGCGGTAACGTGATCGAGAACGTGCACCTTGGATCGGTCGCCGTCGTCGACACGCACGGCCGCCTGTTGTGGTCCGCCGGCGACCCGGATTACCCGACCTTCACGCGCTCGGCGCTCAAGCCGTTCCAGGCCCTGCCCTTCATCCTGGCCGACGGCCCGGCGCGCTTTGGCCTCTCTGGCGACGAAGTCGCGCTGCTGTGCGCGAGCCACTCGGGCGAAGACAAGCATCTCGACGGTGTCAGCTCCATCCTCAACAAGATCGGGCTCGATCCCGGCCACCTCGAATGCGGCTGCGCGGTGCCGCTGCACTACGAGTTCACCGGCCAGAAGCCCCCGGCGGACGCGCACTGGACGCCGCTGCACCACAACTGTTCCGGCAAGCACAGCGGCTTTCTGGCCTGGTGCCGCCTGCACGATGCGCCCACCGCGAACTACGTCGACCGCGCGCACCCGCTGCAGCAAGCCGTGCGCAGCACGCTGGCCGACGCCATCGGCATGGCGCCCGAAGCAATGCCAGTTGGCCTGGATGGCTGTTCCGCGCCCAACTATGCGATGCCGCTCAGTCGCCTGGCGCACCTGTACGCGCGCCTCGCACACGGTCCGCAAGACCCGCAGCTGGGCAGCGCGATGGGCACGCTGCGCGACGCGATGATCGCCCGCCCCGACCTGGTCTCGGGCGAGGAACGCACCGATCTGCACTGGATGACGGCGGGCGGTGGCGACTGGGTCACGAAGATCGGCGCCGATGCCGTGCAGGCGATCGGCATCCGCTCGGCCGGGATCGGCATCGCGATCAAGATTACCGATGGCAATGTGCGCGCGCTGCACCCGACCGTGTACGCGGTGCTCGACCAACTGGGCCTGCTGAACACAGCGCGGCGCGAGCTGCTCGAACGCTATCGCCAGCCTGTCATCAAGAACGCGCGCGGCGCCGTGGCCGGTGACATCCGTACACTGTTCAAGCTGGCGCGTCAGGCATAAGCCAGATAACGCCGCAGCCGGCTTGTGCG
Organism: Massilia aurea; assembly: GCF_024753205.1. Taxonomy (GTDB): domain Bacteria; phylum Pseudomonadota; class Gammaproteobacteria; order Burkholderiales; family Burkholderiaceae_D; genus Telluria; species Telluria aurea. Next base: position 356,094 of record NZ_JANUGZ010000003.1, read on the forward strand.
GCGTCATTACAACATACTGTCTTCTTGCTATTTCATTTGAAGTTTAAAGGGTTGATACTTGCCGTACGGCATTTCCTCGGCACTCAATCCTTTCTTCAAAGTGATGACATCGTGTTAAAAAATCTACGTATCGGCTCCCGCCTTACCCTTGGCTTTGCCACGATGCTCGTCCTGTCGCTGGCCGGCACCTCGTTCGCCCTCTACACCACGCGTTCCAGCGCCGAGGCGACCCAGCAGATGATGCAAAAGCCGCTGACCAAGGAACGTCTGGTCTCGGACTGGTATGTGCTGACCTATTCGGCCATCGCGCGCACCTCGCTGATCGCGCGCAGCACCGACAGCACCTTGTCGGCCGTGTTCGCCAAGCCGATCAAGGACAGCGTCACGGGTACGACGGTCATCCTCAAGAAAGTCGAAGCCCTGCTCGACTCGCCCGAAGAGAAAGCGACGCTGCAGGACATCCTGGGCCTGCGCAAGACCTACCAGCAGGCCAAGGAAACCGTGATGAACGCGCGCACGTCGGGCGACTCGGCGGCGGCAGAACAGGCCTATGAACAGGTATTCGCGCCAGCAGCGGCCGCCTATGGCGCCCGGGTCCAGAGCCTGCTGCAGATCCAGCGCAAGAGCATCGACCAGACGGCGCTGGCCATCGAGGCGGCGAACGAGCGCAGCACGCAACTGGTGCTGCTGCTGGCCCTGCTGTCGACGGCGATCGGCGCCGTGGCCGCCGTGCTCGTCACGCGCAGCATCACCCGGCCGCTGGACGCGGCGCTCGACGTCGCCGAAACCGTCGCCTCGGGCGACCTTGGCCACACGTTCGCCACCTACCCGAAAGACCAGGTCGGCGACCTGATGCGCGCGCTGGAAACGATGAACGGCTCGCTGGTGCGGGTGGTTTCGCAAGTCCAGCAAGGCACCAACGCCATCTCGACCGCATCGAGCGAGATCGCGGCCGGCAACCTCGACCTGTCGGCGCGCACCGAACAGCAGGCCAGTTCGCTCGAAGAAACGGCCGCCTCGATGGAAGAGCTGACCGCCACCGTGCGCCAGAATGCCGACAATGCGGTGCAGGCCAACGGCCTGGCAAAAACAGCCTCGGATGTTGCGGCGCGTGGCGGCGCCATCGTCGGCCAGGTAGTCGACACGATGGGCTCGATCGACGCTTCGGCGCGCAAGATCGTCGACATCATCGGCGTGATCGACGGCATCGCGTTCCAGACCAATATCCTGGCCTTGAATGCCGCCGTGGAAGCAGCGCGCGCCGGGGAACAGGGCCGCGGCTTTGCCGTGGTGGCGTCCGAAGTGCGCAACCTGGCGCAGCGTTCGGCCGGCGCGGCGCGTGAAATCAAGGGCCTGATCGGTGACTCGATGACGCAGGTGAATGCCGGCACGGCGCTCGTGCAGCAGGCCGGCGCCACGATGGACGACGTGGTGGCCAGCGTGGCGCGGGTGACCGACATGATGTCCGAGATCAGCACCGCCACGCAGGAGCAGCGCGTGGGCATCAACCAGGTCAATGAAGCGATCGCGCAGATGGACCAGGTGACGCAGCAGAACGCGGCGCTGGTCGAGGAAGCCGCCGCCGCGGCAGCGAGCATGCAGGAGCAGGCAGCGCAACTGGCGCAGGTGGCCGCCGCGTTCAAGCTGGACCACACCGGCGGACGGACGCGCCCGCGACTTGCGGCGCGCGCCGTGCCGGCGCTGGCAGCCTAGGCCCCTGTAAGCCTGCTACGCCGCCAGGCGGCGCAGCATCGCGGCGATGGCGTCCAGCACCGCGTCATCGTCCCAGTAGGTGTTGTGCGCCAGTGGATTCCAGCTACGCAGCAAGAAGTCCCCCACCCCGCCGCCGGCATTGATCGCGCGGTCCTCGACCAGTTCGCGGTAGCCGTTAGACAGCGGCTGCAGCGGCCAGCCCAGCACGTCGTCGGGATCATAAAAATTGATCCACTTGAACAGCGACGTGGGCGGCGCAATCGGGATGATGTGCATTTCCTGGTGCGCGGCCACAAAGATCGGGATATTGCAGCCGGTGGTCACCAGCGCGACGCAGGTACCGCCGCCGATGAAGGCCAGTTCGCTTGCAGTCAGCGCGCGGCCGAGCGTCGCGCCGGCCCAGGCACCGATATCGCGCCAGATGCCCGCGCCGACCGGCTTGCCGGCGGCCGCCTTCTGCGCATCGTACAGATAGCTCGACAGCACCTGGCAGCCCAGCGAGTGCGCGACGAACACAACCGGCATGCCGGGCCGCGCGGCGTGGGCCGACAACAGCGTGGTGGCGATCTCGCCCTGGGCCTGCTCGTAGATCGAGCCGGGATCATCCTTGCTGTTTTCCAGCCCTGCGGCGTCGCCCAGGCCATACAGAACGAATTTGCGCAGCGCCGCGTAGCGCACCTGGCCGGTGGCTGCGGTGCGGTCCCAGACCAGGCGCTGGTTATCGTGCAGGATGCCCTGGTAGTAGACCGAGCGCATGACGACCTGGCTGGCCAGCGCATCCAGGCGGGTACGCAGCCCCGCCATCAGGCCGTCGGCATAGTCGGGCAAGGTCTCGCCCATGCCATGCACGGCTATCAATGCAACTTGTGTCATTGCCACCTCCCCACGCGCGCCGATATCCCTAGCGTATCAAATTTCGCGTGTTGAGGCAGAACAAAGGTTGTGCAGAAACCTGGCGCTCAGCGCGCCGCGATGGTCAACTCGAACGTGTCGACGCCGTCGACGCCGCCGCGCACCCGGTCACCCGGCTGCAGCGCGCCGACACCGGAGGGCGTGCCCGAATAAATCAGGTCGCCTGGAGCCAGCGTCACGAGGCGCGACAGCGATGCGATCACGTCCGCGATGGGCCAGATCATTTCATCGAGATTGCCTTCCTGGCGCAGCGTGTCGTTCACTTCAAGCCAGATGCGCGCCTGGGCCGGATGCCCCACGTCGCTGACCGGATGCAGTGCGCTGCACGGCGCTGACGCGTCAAAGCCCTTGGCCATGTCCCATGGTCGGCCAGCGTCCTTGGCCACGGCCTGCAGGTCGCGCCGGGTCAGGTCCAGGCCCACGCCGTAGCCCCACACCAGATCGAGTGCCTGCGCTGCGTCGATGTCCTTACCGCCGGCTTTCAGCGCCACGACCAGTTCGATTTCGTGGTGCATGTCGTTCGTCGATGGCGGATACGGCACCGCGCCGCTGGCCGGCACGACGGCATCGGCTGGCTTGGTGAAGAAGAACGGTGGTTCGCGATTCGGGTCGCTGCCCATTTCGCGCGCGTGCGCGGCGTAGTTGCGGCCCACGCAGAACACGCGGCGCACCGGGAAGCGCGCGCTGGAACCGGCGACGGCCACGGACGCCGTCTCGGGTGCGGTGATGACGAATTCGGTCATGCTCATCCTTTCATTGACAGGAGCATCATCATACTCCCGCCATGGAGGGCGGCAAGGCTCAGGTTTAGACTCAGGCCGATGCGGCTGCTGCCTCAGCCTGCGCCGCCTGTGCCGCACTCGCGTCCAGGATGCGCACGAGCGCCGTCATGTCGACCGGCTTGACCAGGTGATGGACGAAGCCGGCCTCCAGCGCCCGTTCACGGTCCCGGGCCTGGCCATAGCCGGTCACGGCCACCGGCACCGTGGCCGCCATCTCCGGCAGCGCGCGCAGGCTCGAGGCCAGCTGGTAACCATCGATGTCGGGCAGGCCGATATCGATCAGCATCACGTCGGGATGTTCGACGCGCGCGCGGCGCAGGGCCGAGGCGGCGTCGTATTCGACGGCGGTGGCGTGGCCCTGCACCTGCAGCAGCGTGGCCAGGCTGTCGGCGGCGTCCGTGTTGTCGTCGACGATCAGCACGCGCAACTGGCGGCCGAGCGCGACACCGACCGGAGCGGCCTCGGACGGCGGCGCGTCGTCAGCACCGCCATCATTGGCGCGCGCACTCACGCACGGCAGGCAGAGCGTGAACGTGCTGCCGCAGCCGACGCCATCGCTGTGCGCGGTGACCTCGCCATCGTGCAGGTCGACCAGACGCTTGACGAGCGTGAGGCCCAGACCCAGCCCGCCCTGCGAGCGGGCCAGCGTGCGTGCGCCCTGCGTGAACAGGTCGAACACATTGGGCACCAGGTCGGGCGGCATGCCGGAGCCGTTGTCGCGCACTTCAAGCGTCATGCGCCCGTCGCCGGCCACCAGGCGCAGCGCCAGCGTACCGGCCTTGGGCGTGTACTTCGCGGCGTTGCCGACGATATTGGCCACGCTCTGCACGAGGCGCGTCTGGTCGCCCCGCACGTACACCGGCGTCTCGGGCAGCTGGACCGTCACGTGGTGCGCTTTTTCGAGCACCAGCGGGCGGGTCTGGTCGAGCGCCCCGTTCACGACATCGCGAAAATCGACCGTCGCCAGCTTGAGCTTGACCAGCCCGCGTGTGACGCGCGAGACGTCGAGCAGATCGTCAATCAGGCGGCTCATGTGCTTGACCTGGCGGCTGATGATGGAGCTGGTCTGGCAGATGCGCGGTTCATTCGCGAACTGCATGCTCAGCAAGCTGGCCGAACTGCTGATCGGCGCGAGCGGATTGCGCAGCTCGTGCGCCAGCATGGCCAGGAATTCATCCTTGGTGTGACTGAGGCGCTCGGCCTGCACGCGCGCCAGGCGCTCGCTCTGCAGCAGCGCATCACGTTCGAGCGCCGACGTTTGCGCAATCTCGTACAGGTGCGCATTGTCCATCGCGACGGCCGCTTGCGCGGCGAGATTGGCGACGATGCGCTCGGTGCGTTCAGTGAACATGGCCGGCGCCGGGTGGCCGAGGAACAGGCCGCCCAGCACCTTGCCCGATTGCGACACGACCGGCACCGCGAGATAGCTGCGCACGCGCAGCTGCGCCAGCGGCGTGCCGTCGGCCACCAGCGCAGCGTGCTGCGGATCGCACGTGATGTCGTCGCTGCGCACCGGCGCCCCGCCTTCGATGAGGGGGCGGAAGATGGCCGCCGTCGGGGGCGCGAGCCGGTCGAACTGCTCGCGCGACGCGCCCGACAGCGCGTACAGGCGCATCTGCTCGGGCACCGTGGCGCAGATTGGGGCGTGCAGCGGGTCGCCCCGGCCCGCCGGATTGCAGAAGAACGCGCCGAAGCGCGCACCACTCAGTTCGGCGCCGGCGTCGGTGATCGACTGGGCCAGCGTGTCGAGGTCGAGCGTCGATGCCAGCGCGCGCCCGGCGCGGTTGACCGTCTCGAGGATGCGGCTCTCGTCGCGCAGGCTTTCTTCGACGCGCGAGCGGCGCGCCACTTCGCGCGTGTGGCGCGCCACGTCCTCGGCCAGGGCCACTTCTTGTTCGGTCCAGTGGCGCGCCATCGGTTCGTGCAGGTAGAACACGGCGCACAGGCGCCCTTCCTCGATGATCGGCACCATCACCAGCGCGCGCGCGCCAATGGCGGCGTAGGCCGGGGCATGCGGCGCACTGCGTTCGTCGGCCTCGACGTCGTCGATGCGCACGCTGCGGCCCTGGCGCAGCTTGGCATTGACCACCGGACCGAATGCGTCGAGGGGATGCGAGCGGCCGGCCAGGCTGGCCATGCGGCCGCTGGTCCAGTCGCAGTCGATGCTGACGGTGCGGCCGGGGACGTCGACCTCGGCGTAGCCCACGCGCGCTACGCCCAGCGTCTGCCCGGTCATGGCGCTCGTCGCGCGCATGATGTGGTCAGCGTCGTCGAGGCCATCGAGCGCTTCGCCAAGCTTCTGGTGGAAGGCATGCCGGTAATCGGACAACACGTCGGACGTCGTTTCGGTCAGCACGCAATAGACGCCGGCCACCTGCCCTGCGTGGCGCACGGGCGACAGGGACACGCAGAAAAAGCGCCGTTCGCGTTTGCCGTTGCGCTCGAACTCCATCAGCGCGTGCTGGAGCTGGGCCGATTCGCCAGCCATGACTTCATCGAAATACGGCCGCATGCGGTCCCACAGCTCGGGGCGCACGCTGGCATATGGGGCGCCGCGCGCGGCTGGATGCTTGTCGCCCAGCAGGTCGGAATACGCGTCGTTGTAGAACAGGCGCAGCTCGCGCCCGATGGCCAGAAACATGGGAAAGCGCGACGCCTGAATCAGGTCGGCGATGGCGCGCAGGCCTTCGGGCCAAGTGTCGGGCTCGAACAGCGCGGGTTCGAACAGCGCGGGCTCGAACAGGGATGGTTCGAACAGCGTGGACGGCGCGGCCAGGGCTGGCGCAGGCGTGTCCAGCCCGGTGCGGTCGGCGGCCAGCGTGGGATTGCCGTCGGCCATCGGCATGAAGCTGCTCAGATTACTCATCAGGAATACCCAGTGTGATTCTTGCAAGGCTGGCGAGCTTGAAACCCTGAAACTTCCGATTCTTTCCTACTGCATCGCCGCCAACATATTCTTGTTGGCGCGATTATAGCGAGCAACTAAACGCGGCCGCGCTCGTTACATGTGCGGCCGGGATGGCGCGTGGCGGGGATGCCACAATCCTGATGAACACTGCGCATACCGCCGGCGGCCGCCGGGCGGCAACGCACTGCCTCGTCAGAGCGATACGGAGGACCGCATCGCCGGTACTGCTAACGATCAGACATACGCCGAGCTCATATTGAGCAACCCGTTCACACCACGCGGGAAGAAGCCGCCCATCGTGACCGATTCCTTGGTCAGATACACGATATTGAGCACGTCGCCCGGCGTGCGGCTGAACGCGATGCCGTCCTTGTCAAGGGGGACGATGTTCGACACGGTGCTGTCGGTGGCATTCACGATGCCCTGGTCGACGTCGGTCGAACCGTCGAGGCTGTCGCGCGCATTCGAGATCGCCGTGGCCGCGGTGCGCAGCGTTGGCGCCGCCAGGCCTTTCGTATACAGCACGGTGCGCACGATACCGGCATGGTACGCCTCGGCCGCCAGGATGCCGGCTGCCGCCTCGAGGAAGGTCTTGTTCGTGATGAGGGGCGACGCGCCTTTGTACGCAGTCACGCCGACGTCTTCGAAGATGAACGCGCCAAGCAGGAAGTTTTCATCGCTGGCATACGGGTCGAAAGCCACGCCCGGGCCCACCAGGCCGGCCGCGCGGGCCGCGTTCGAGAACGCGCCGTTTGGATCGGTGCCGCCGATATCGATGGCCGGCTGGGCAACCGCCGCCGTGCCGAGCGCCGCGCGCAGGAAGCCCACGTGCGCGATCTCATCCTGCGCGATTTCCTTGGCATATTGCGCAACCAGCGGATCCTTGAATGCGACTGCGCGCCCGCCCGTCACGGCGCCCTGGTTGCCCGTGCCGCCCGTCAGGCTCGCAGCCAGGCCGGTGCCGAACACCGCGTACGAATAGAACTGCGCTTCGAGGTACTCGAGGTTCAGCGCAAAGTTGAGGATGTCGATATCGGTCGGCTGCGCGGCCTGCGCAATCGCGTCCTTGACCGAGCCGCCGCAGGCGGACAGGAAGGTGCCCCCTACCATACCGACGCTGATCCCTCCGACGTTCTTGAAAAACGAGCGGCGCTTTTCCAGCTTTTCCTTGCGTGATTCGAGCAGTGCCAATGTCACATTCGTGTCTGTCATGGTAGGTCTCCGGTTGATGCGATCGTATAAATGGGCGGGCGTCTGCTCGGTTGTTCCAGCCAGGAAACCTGGCTGCCAATGCAGCGCGTATAGCTTGTACTGACGCACGATTGATTCGGTTTCAACTATTTAAAAATAGTTTTGAAATAGCGCACAGACCCATCCGTGCGGGCGCAAGCGGGGCGATATGATATTGTCAATACCACCCGTTTCTCCACTCCTACAACGTCCAAGGATGGCAGTGCCAGACACCCTTCACCCCGATCCCGACCAGCTGGCCACCTGGCTGCAAGCGACCTCACGAGGCGACGCGGCGGCATTTCGCGCGCTATACGACGCAATTTCTCCGAAACTGTTTGGCTACGCGCTGCGTATATTAGGAAAGCGTGAACTGGCTGAAGAAGCACTGCAGGACGGGTTCGTGGCGATCTGGAACGGCGCAGCCGGTTACCAGCGCCACCTGGCCGCACCCATGACCTGGATGACGACAATCGTGCGCAACAAATCGCTCGACCTGCTGCGCCGCTGTGCCCATGACCTCGACATCGACGGCCCCGTCTTCGATGCCGAGATCATGGCGGCCCTGCAGGATCCGCGCGCCACGCCGATCGACGCCCTCCTGATCAGCCATGACGCGAAGGCGCTGGCCTTGTGCATGTCGTTGCTCGAAGGCGCGCACCGGCAAGTCGTGGGCCTGGCATTCTTCCATGACCTGTCGCACAGCGAGGTGGCGCAGCAGATGGCGATACCGATCGGTACCGTCAAAACCTGGATTCGCCGCAGCCTGGAGCGGCTCAAGACCTGCCTGGTTAAAGGCGAACGAGCATGAATATCCGCGACAACCCGCAACTGTGCGACAAGCTGGCGGCCGAGTACGTGCTCGGCACGCTCAGGGGCGGCGCGCGCCGGCGCTTCGAACGCTATCTGCGTGACGACGTGGTGTTGCAGCGCCTGACCGCCGAATGGCAGGAGCGCCTGATGCCGATGGCCGAATTTACGGGTGCGCAGACACCCCGTGCCCAGGTGTGGCGCGCAATCGAGCGCCGCCTGGGCTTGGGTCAGGCGCAGAAGCGGGTGCAGCAACGTGCGCACGCGGCCTGGCAGTTCTGGCGTACCGAGTCGCTGACGTTCTGGCGTTCGCTGAGTCTGGTGTCGCTGGCGGCGGCCTTGCTGATGGTGGGTGTGCTGCGCTCGACGCTAGTCGAGGCGCCACAGGTCGATCTGGTCGCCACGCTGATCGATGACAAGGCGCGCACGGCGCTGCTGCTGACTGCCGACAGCGAGCGCCGCGTGTTCACGGCGCGCCTGGTCGAGAACGCACCGGTTGCCGCCGACAAGTCGCTGCAGCTGTGGGCCGTTCCCAAGGAAGGCGCGCCCCGCTCGCTCGGCGTGATTCCGCCAGAAGGCGCGATCGAGCTGCCGCTGACCGGCAGCGCGATCGGCGACGACATCGCCACGCTGGCCGTCTCGCTCGAACCGCGCGGCGGCTCGCCCGGCCCCGGCGGACCGACCGGACCGATTCTGTACAAGGGCAACTGGGTGCGGATGCTGTAGTGACCGGCAGCGAGCCTGGTCAGGCATGCAGGAAGCGTGACTCGGGCAGGCCGCGCACATCGAGTGCCTGCGCAAACAGCGCGCCCGACAATGGTGCGGCGGCACGCTCGCTGTCGCTCATGCCCACATGGGCGCTGGTGACGAACAGCGTCGCCAGATCCGCACCGCCAAACGCCGGGCAGCTCGGCTGCGGCGCGGCGAGTGGCACCGTTCGCTCGAGCCGGCCATCGGGCGCAAAGCGCGCGACGATGCCGGCGCCCCAACGCGTGCTCCACAGATAGCCATCGGCATCGATCGTCGACCCATCCGGCTCGCCCGGCACGGCATCGGCCGCGACAAACGTGTGCACGCGCCCCACTTCGGCGCTGCACGGGTTGTAGTCGGCGTACAGGATCGCCTTCTGCGCCGAATCGGCAAAATACATGCGGCGCCCGTCCGGACTGAAGCAGATGCTGTTGGCAATCGCGGCATTGGGCAACGGCAGGCGCTCGAGCGACAGGTCGAGGTTCAGGCGATAGAAGCCGCCCAGCGCGTGCTTCGGATTGTCGGCCTGGTTGAACATGCCGAACACGAAACGCCCCTGGCGATCGCAGCGGCCGTCGTTCAGGCGCGTGGATGGCATGCCAGGTTCGACATCGCAGATGCGCGTGACCTTGCCGCTCGAAAAAGTAAAGAACGCAAGACCGGACGCCAGCCCCAGCAGCAGGCGGTCGTCGCTGCCGGTCAGCGCGAAGCAGCACAGGCGCTCGGGCATCGGCCAGCTGGCCGTGCGGCCGGTTGCCGGCGTGTACGCCCACAGGGTGGCGGCCGGAATATCGGTCCACAGCAGGCGACCGGTGCGCTCGCACCAAAGCACGCATTCGCCCAGCTCATGCCGGGTGTCGGTCAGCACCTCCATCACGCCGCCTCGGTGGTGAAACGAAAGCGCGACTCGGTGGCATAGACCTCGCCCGGCCGCAGGATCACGTTCGGGAACTGTGGCTGGTTTGGCGAATCGGGAAAATGCTGCGGCTCCAGGCACAAGCCGCTGCGATGCCCGTAACTGCGGCCCTTGCCAGACAGCGAACCGTCGAGGAAGTTGCCGCTGTAGAACTGCACGCCGGGTTCCTGCGTCCACAGTTCCAGCACGCGGCCCGAGGCGGGTTCGCTCACGCGCGCAGCCCTGGTCAGCGCCACGCCTTCCGGCTTGTTCAGAACAAAATTGTGGTCGTAACCCCTGCCATGGCGCAGTTGCTGGTCCGGTTGTGTGATCCGCTCGCCGATCGGGCGCGGCTGGCGGAAATCGAACGGTGTGCCAGCGACCGGCGCGAGTTCGCCCGTCGGAATCGATACACTGTCGATCGCCACAAAATGGTCGGCGTCGATGGTCAGGTCATGGCCGAGGATGTCGCCGGCGCCAGCCAGGTTGAAGTAGCTGTGCTGCGTCAGGTTGACCGGCGTGGCCTTGTCGGTCACGGCGTGGAATCGTACCACCAGTTCATTGGCGTCATTGAGTGTATAGACCACCGTGACATCGAGGTTGCCGGGATAGCCCATCTCGCCGTCGGCACTGCGGTAGGCCAGGCGCAGGCTGGCGCCATCGACCGTCGCCGTCCACAGGACGCGGTCAAAGCCCCCAGCGCCGCCATGCAGGTGGTTGGTGCCGTTGTTGACCGGCAGCTGGACCTGCGCGCCGTCGAGCGTGAAGCGCCCCCTGGCAATGCGGTTGCCGTAGCGACCGATCAGCGCGCCGAAATACGGGCTGTCAGTGCAGTAGGGTTCGAGCGTGTCGAAACCGAGCACCACGTCGGCCAGCCGCCCTTCGCGGTCAGGCGCATGCAGTTCGGTGATGATGCCGCCGAAGTCGATGATCTTGGCCACCATGCCATGGGCGTTGGTGAGCGTGAACTGGGTGACGGCGGCGCCGTCTGGCAAATGGCCGAATGATGCTTGTGTGATACCGGTTTGCACGGTGATGTGATCCTTGATGAACAGGGTTGGCCGATGACGCCGTGATCGTAGCATGCACGCATGACCGGCCGCGCCGACCTGATTCACGCGCGCCGTCACCCGGGCCGACAGCGTCGATGGACTACCCGCGTCGGAAATCTTCCATGCACTATTGCGGTGCAAGAAAAACGCTTCCCACCTCATGTCCGGATGGGCAGAACACCCGTCCAGGCCCGTTCTCCCCTGCTAGGCGCCTGGGTCCGAACGGTATGTATGCACCGTTATTGCGCATTGCAGCACCTGTCAAGGCCAAAAATGTGGCGTCCCTGCAACGCCCTTGGTTGATTTTCAGCAATATTTTATACCGTTTGCGACCCCAATTCTGTTGGCTGCGATGGTCGCTGAAACTGACGGTTCTCCTATGAAAAGCGGACCGCATCGCGGTTTTTCGGAAGCGATTTTCGGTCGATTTCGTGACAATTCCGCTTGGGCGAACCCGGTGACAGATGTCCGTCGGGCATGTCATGATTACTAGGCTATTTCACAAACAAACACTGGAGATTCATCCATGAAGCACAAAATTCTTGCCATCGCCCTCGTGTCGGCACTGCCACTGGTCGCCCAGGCTCAAACCAGCGTCACCATGTACGGTATGGTCGATGCATCGATCGGCGTTGAAAACAACGACGCTCCAGGTACGAGCAGCCGCACCGTCGTGTCGTCGGGTACCCAATCGGCCAGCCGCATCGGCTTCCGCGGTACCGAAGACCTGGGCAATGGTCTGAAGGCACTGTTCAACATCGAAGCCGCTGTTGCCGTCGATACCGGCGCAACCGATTCGAACATGTTCCAGCGCCGCGCTGTCGTGGGCCTGCAGGGCGCCTTCGGTACCGTGACCGTCGGTCGTGAATATGGTCCGATCGCTGCCGTTGCTGCCGCATCGGACACCCTGGGCCAGGGCTTCTACGGTTCGAACCTGGCAGGCTTTGGCGCAAACCGCCTGACCCGTCGCCTGTCGAACTCGGTCAACTACCAGAGCAACGCTCTGAGCGGCTTCACCCTGCGCGCTGCCTACGGCGCCGGCGAAGTTGTCGAAACCAACAACCTGAATTCGGGCGACGTGACCGGTGTTGCACTGGAATACGCAAACGCTGGCCTGTACATCGGCGCTGGTTACCAGAACGTCGAGCGCCTGCCATCGGGCGATGACAAAGAATACAACGCCGGTATCGGCTACAAGTTCGGCGACTTCGAAGTGCGCGCTGGCTACATGGCTGCCGATCCGGAAACCGGCATCCTGCCAAGCGCCAAGTACGAGCAGAAGAACGCCGGCGTGTCGTACGGCTTCGGCGCCAACCGCGTCTTCCTGAACTACCAGCAGCAAGAACTGGCCAGCGGCGCAGAAGGCAAGGCAGTCACCGTTGCCTACACCTACACCCTGTCGAAGCGCACCAACGTGTACGCATCGTATGCAAAACTGCGTAACAACAACAACGGCGTGTTCTCGCTGACCTCGCCATCGGGCACCATCGCCCTGCCAGCGACGGCCTTCGGCGCAGACCCACAGGTCTACAACGTCGGCGTGCGTCACGCGTTCTAAGCGACGCCATACCGCATCGGGCGCAAGTCGCCTGGTGCGCGACGGACATGAAAACGGCAGACCGCAGGGTCTGCCGTTTTTTTACGTCTGGCGTTCGCCGGTTGGCGCTGTCAACGTTAAATAGGGGATGTATTGGGTGCACCGGATAGCGTACCGGTTTCAGGGGGAATACGTGGCGTACGGCGTCATGGGATGACGGGATCTTGGACTCACCGGCTCATGGGATTTGGGGGGCCATGGGGTAACGGAGTCATGGGGTCATGGGGTCATGGGGTCATGGGGTCATGGGGTCATTCCAGGTAGCCCTATCCATCGCTGACGTTGACAGCGCCTGGTGCATTCAGACCAGGCAACAAAAAACGGCAAGCCTTGCGGATTGCCGTTTTTTTTATCGCCCGTCATCCGGGCATGCAGCGACAGACGGGCTTAGAACGTTTCCCACTCGTCCGCAGCCACAGGCGCCTTGGCCTGCGTCCGCGTCGGGCTCGGCGCCGGCGCCGGCTTGGCATGGGCAATGGCCACCTTCTTCACCGCCGGCGCTGGTGCCGCTGCCGGCTTCGCGCGCACAACGGCGACATCGGCTGGCGCCGCCTCGGCCATCTGCCCGGCATCGATCCTGAACACCGCGACGGCGGCAGCCAGCATCACTGCCTGCTCCTGCATCGACGCCGACGCTGCCGCCGCTTCCTCGACCAGCGCTGCATTCTGCTGCGTGCCCTCGTCCATCTGCGCCACGGCCTGGTTGATCTGCTCGATGCCGGCGGTCTGCTCGACGCTGGCGGCGCTGATCTCGGTCATGATGTCGGTCACGCGGCGGACGCTGTCGACGATTTCCTGCATCGTGGAACCTGCCTGCGCCACCAGCTTGCTGCCGTCGGCAACCTTGCTGCTCGAGTCGCCGATCAGCGTCTTGATTTCCCTGGCCGCTGCCGCCGAACGCTGCGCCAGATTGCGCACTTCGCTTGCCACGACTGCAAAGCCGCGGCCCTGCTCGCCCGCACGGGCCGCTTCCACCGCCGCGTTGAGCGCCAGGATATTGGTCTGGAAGGCGATACTGTCGATCACGCCGATGATGTCGCTGATCTTGTTCGACGACGCATTGATCTGGTCCATCGTGTCGACCACCTGGTGAATCACTTCACCGCCGCGCGCGGCCACGTTCGACGCGGTCTCGGCCAGCTTGTTGGCCTGGCGCGCATTGTCGGCGTTCTGCTTGACGGTCGACGTCAGTTCTTCCATTGACGATGCCGTCTCTTCCAGCGCGCCGGCTTGCTGCTCGGTGCGGCCAGACAAATCCTGGCTGCCCGCTGCCACCTGGCCGGCGGCAACCGCGATGGTATCGGTGCCAATCCGCACGGCGCCGACGGTGCGCGCCAGGCTCTCGTTCATGGTCTTGAGCGCCTGCAGCAGCCGGCCGGTTTCATCCTGCGTGGTGACGTCGATACGGCTGGTCAGGTCGCCAGCGGCAACGGTATTGGCCACTTCCAGTGCGCGGCGCACCGGTACCGTGATCGAACGCGTGATGAGCGTGGCCACCAGGGCCGCGAACGCCAGCGCCAGGCCGCCCAGGGCCCAGGTTTGCCACATCGTCCTGTCATAGGTTGTTGCGGCGCTTGCTGCAGCTTTCGCGCTCAGGTCCTTTTGCAGCGCCAGTTCGGCGGCAGTGGCTTCCTTCAGCTTGGCCAGGCGCGGGCGCAGTTCGTTGGTCAGATAGACCTTGGCCGGCTCTTCCTCGCCCGCATTGATCAGGGCGAGCAGTTCGGTGACGCCGGTCAGGTAGCTGGTGCTCGTGCTCTGCATCGTGCGCAGGATGGCCAGTTCATCGGGGTGCGCCGTCAGCAGCGGCTCGATTTCGGTCAGGGTCGAGGTGATCGTCACACGGGCCTTGCCGATCGCATCCACCTGCTTCTGGCGGTCGGTCGGCTCGGCATTGAGCATCATGTTGCGCAGCGCGATGGCGATGACGTTGATCTGGCCTTCCAGCCGGTTGCTCATCTCGATCGCCGGGATCCGGTGCTCGACGAGATCCCTGGTGCCATTGTTCACACGCAGCAGCGACGCATTGCTCATCACAATCATCGCGATGAGCATGACGCCGACGATGCCAAAGCCAAGCGACAGGCGCGTGGCGATATTCAGATTACCGAGTTTCATGGGGTTGTTCTTTCTGCAGGACGGCTCAGGCGGCCAGCGGGAGCGACGGCACGACGCCAAGTTCTTCGGATTGCATCAGGGCGTCGATATCGAGCAGGATCAGCATGCGTTCGCCGACCGTCCCGAGACCACGCAGGTAGCCCGCGTCGAGCGTGCCCATGGCAGGCGCCGGGCGGATCTGGTCGGCTTCGAGCGTGACGACCTCGGAGACGCTGTCGACCACCATGCCGATCACGTGCTGCGCAATGTTCAGGATGATCACGACGGTCAGGCTGTCATAGGCTGGATCGGCAAAACCGAACTTGATGCGCATGTCTACCACCGGCACGATCCGGCCGCGCAGATTGATGACGCCCTTGAGAAACTCGGGCGCATTGGCCAGGCGCGTCGGCGCCTCGTAGCCGCGAATTTCCTGCACTTTGAGGATGCTGATGCCATATTCTTCCTTGCCGAGGCGGAAAGAGAGTACTTCGTGATCGTTGACTGCGTGTTCCATGAGATTACCTTTCAATGCCGTGAGATTTCGTTATATTTCTTTTCGACAAGTAGGGTAAGTTCGAATGCGGACGATAACGATGCATGCACACTAACGAACCGGCAATGCCAGCCCGATTGCAATGAATACTGGACGATGCGCACTTTTTCATTTGCGCATGTGTTGGTTGTGCGTGCAAAAAAAAACGGCAAGCCGCAGCTTGCCGTTTTTTAATGCCGATGCCGTTTGAACGGCAAAACCCGGGGTCTTGCTCAGCGCGAGGTCAGAACTCTTCCCAATCCCCGGCCGCCACCGGCGTTGGGCCAGACGTGGCCGCTGGCTTGGGCGATGCCTTGGCCGGTGCGATTGCCTTGCGCGGGGCCGGTGCCGGTGCCGGTGCTGGTGCGGCGGCCGGTGCAGGCGCCGGGACGGCCCGCACTGGCGCCACCGGCTGCGGCGCTGCTACTGCCACGGTCGCCGACACCCCCTGCCTCTGAACCTCATCGATCCGGAACACCGCCACTGCCTGCGCCAGCAGGGCCGCCTGCTCGCGCATCGAGGTCGCCGCCGCTGCCGCCTCTTCGACCAGCGCCGCGTTCTGCTGCGTGCCCTCGTCCATCTGCGCTACGGCCAGGTTGATCTGCTCGATGCCGGCGGTCTGCTCGACGCTGGCGGCGCTGATCTCGGTCATGATGTCGGTCACGCTGCGCACGCTGTCGACGATCTCGCGCATCGTCTGGCCGGCCTGCGCCACCAGCTTGCCGCCCTCGGCGACGTTGCCATTCGAGTCCTGGATCAGGCCCTTGATTTCGCGCGCCGCCGCGGCCGAGCGCTGCGCCAGATTGCGCACCTCGCCCGCCACCACGGCAAAGCCTCTGCCCTGCTCGCCCGCGCGAGCCGCCTCCACGGCCGCATTCAAGGCCAGGATATTGGTCTGGAACGCAATGCCGTCGATCACGCCGATGATGTCGTTGATCTTGTTGGACGATGCGTTGATGCCGTCCATCGTGCCGACCACCTGCTCGATGACGTCGCCGCCACGCGAGGCGACGCTCGAGGCCAGGCCCGCCATGCTATTAGCCTGGCGCGCGTTGTCCGCATTCTGGCGTACGGTCGCCGTCAGCTCTTCCATCGACGACGCCGCTTCTTCCAGCGCCGCGGCCTGCTGCTCGGTGCGAATCGACAGATCATGGCTGCCCGCTGCCACTTCGGCCGCGGCCACCGCAATCGTGTCGGTCCCCACGCGTACGGTGCCGACAGTGCGCGCCAGGTTTTCGTTCATGGTCTTGAGGGCTTGCAGCAGCTGGCCCGTTTCGTCATGCGTGGTCACCTCGATGCGGCTGGTCAGGTCGCCGGCGGCAACCGTATTGGCCACGGTGAGCGCCTGCGCCAGCGGCCGCGTGATCGAGCGCGTGATCGCCCACGCCGCCAATACCGACAGCAGCAATGCGACGCCGCCCAGGCCCCACATCAGCAGACTGGTATTGCGGTAGGTGACCGCCGCGTCGCGCGCGGCTTCGTCCGCGATCGCAACCTGCAGCGCGGTCTGCTCGGCCGTCGCCCGCTTCAGGCGCATCAGCAGCGGGCCCAGGTCTTCGCCGAGCAGCGCGCGCGCCTCGTCGACTTCCTCAGCCTCGAGGTGCTTGATCATCGCATCCTGCCCGGCCTTGTACAGTGCGGTTTCCTTGTCCATCTGGGCCAGCAGCTCGAGCGCCTTCGGGTTGTGCAGCGAGGCCCGCAGCTTGACCAGGATGGCGTCCATCGCCGCGCGCGCGGCCATGATGTCCTTGACCTGACGCCGGTGGTCGGAACCGCTCTCGCTGAGGATCATATTGCGCAGCGAAATGGCGATATCGTTGATCCGGTCCTGCATCTGGGTGGTCAGCGCGATACGCGGCATGCGTTCGTTGACGATTTCGGCAGTGCCAGCGTTGGTACGGGCCAGCATTGCATTACTCAGTACGATCATCACGACCAGCATGATGCAGATCAGGCCAAAGCCCAGTGCCAGTCGTTTGCCGATGCGCAGATTTGCCAGTGCCAAGGCACGGCGTTTCTTGTTTGATTCTGTCATGGTCATCCTTGTACAGCGCCAGGCGCTGAAAATAGTTACCGTGAGAGAACATTACAAGCGACTTTTCGTCATGTCGATAGATCGATGTCAATACGAGAAAATAAAACTTGGTCAAGCCCTGAAGTATGGCGTGTCCGCAACAGGTGATGACACACTGCTCATCTCCGATGGGTGCGGTGGCATGCATCGTGCTTTAAATAAAGGGACAATCCACCCACCTTTTGTTCCGGGAGTTTTATGATCATCCGCAGACTCGATCCACGCACCATCGCCCAATCCATGCCGTCGCTGGGCACGCTGCTCCTCGATGCGGTTGCCGATGGCCACTCACTGGGATTCGTCAACGGCCTGGACCAGGAGCAGCTCGACGCCTACTGGCAAGGCATTGCGGAAGAAGTCGGTCTGGGCCAGCGCGTCCTGTTGGCAGCGGAACGTGACGGCGTGCTGGTCGGCACTATCCAGTTAGCATTAACTACAAAGCCAAATGGCCATAATCGCGCCGAAGTGCAACAGTTGCTCGTACACTGCACCGTACGGCGAAGCGGCATCGGGATGGCGCTGCTGCAAGCCCTCGAGATCGAAGCACTGGCCTTGCGCCGCGGCTTGTTGTTTCTGGATGCGGCAGTGGGTTCCGGCGCCGAGCGCCTGGTGCAACAAAGTGGCTACGAACTAGTCGGCGAGTTGCCCGAATACGCTTGTACACCCAATGGTCGCTGGCACGCGACGGCAATTTATTACAAGACACTGTTCACGCGTAACCGGCGCTGACCGACACAGTCTGCTGCCAGCCTCGCTGAAGGAATGCGTGCGCCACCTGTTTGTGGCGTAGAATTTGCCGGATTAAACGTTCTGGAAAGCAATGTGACTGGCATATCGTCCACCATGCCCCGCAGACCACTGCGGGCTTATTTGCTCTGGCTGGTCCTGGTAACCCTGTTGCCGGGGGTGGTCGGCGCATCGCTCCTGTTCGTCCATCAGTACCAGAAAAGCCGCGCCCAGTTCGAGCGCAACACCATGCAGACCGTGCGCGCGCTCGTGCACACGGTCGACAGCAAGCTGCTGCAGGCGCAGGTCATTGCCCAGACACTGTCGACGCTCGACGCGCTCCAGGACCGCGACTTCCCGCTCGTGCACCGCCAGGCGCGCGAGGCACTGCAACTGGCCGGCGACGGCATGGTCGCCGTGCTGCGCGAACGCAGCGGCCAGCAGATCCTCAACACCGCCGTGGTCTACGGCGAACGCCTTCCGCTCGAACCGTCCGACTCGCTGGAAAAGGTATTTGCCAGCGGCCGGCCAGGCATCTCGCGCGTTTTCATCGGCAAGGTCATCGGCCAGCCCACCGTCAGTGTCGACGTGCCGGTGATGATCGACGGCAGCGTGGCCTACGTGCTGAGTATCGGCGTACGGCCCGGGTATTTCGACGACATGCTCACGCCCCGATCCGTGTCGGATGGCGCACGGGCGTCGGTGGTCGACGCTGGCGGCACCATCTTCGCGCGCAACCTGAGCCCCGAGCGCTTCGTCGGCAACCGCGTCACCGATCCGCTGTTCCGCGCCATGGGGCGCCAGCGCGAAGGCATCGTGCCGTCGGTGTCGCAGGAAGGCGTCGCCCTGCTCACTTTTTACTCGCGCTCCGAAACCACGGGCTGGCACGTCGCCATCGGCATGCCGCGCTCGAACCTGAACCAGGTGCTGTTCGAGCCGCTGGCCGCGCTGCTGACCGGCGTGCTGCTGCTGTTTGCCGTCGGCCTGTGGCTGGCCTGGCAGATTGGCGGACGCCTCGCGCGGTCGGTCCAGGCCCTGACCGTACCGGCCGTGGCGCTGGGCAAAGGCGAAACGCCGCCCCGCTTCACGCAAGTGCACGTCAAGGAAGCGGCCGAAGTGGCCGAGGCCATCAGCGCCGCATCGACGCTGCTCGGCGAACGCGCGCAAGCGCTGGCCATCAAGGAAGCCGAACTGCGCGACGCACACCGCATGGCGCGCTTCGGCACCTGGCACATGCAACTGCCGGGCGGCGACTTGATCACGTCCGAATCGGTGCCGCACATCTACGGACGCGAGCTGCCGCCATTCGACGAACAGCGCGGGTCGGTGCTGCCTGAAGAATCGTGGCAGCGCGCCAGTGCGCTGATCCGGGAGCTGCAACGCACCGGTGGCAGCGGCAGGCTGCAACTGCAGGTACTGCACGCCGACGGCCACCGCATCTGGATCGACCTGCATTGCGAGGCGGTGCAGGACGGCGACGCGCGCGTGTCGGCGCTGCGCGGCACGATCCAGGACGTGACCGACCGCGTCAACGCCGAAGAAGCGCTGCGCCAGGCCGACCAGCGCAAGAACGAATTCCTGGCGATGCTCGCGCACGAGCTGCGCAACCCGCTGGCGCCAATCGCGTCCGGCGCGCAGTTGCTGGGCCATGACACGCTCGACCCGGCGCGCACGCGCCAGATCAGCGGCATCATCGCGCGTCAGGCACGGCACATGGCCGGTCTGGTGGACGACCTGCTGGACGTGTCGCGCGTCACGCGCGGCCTGGTGACGCTGTCGAAAGTGCGCCTCGATGTCAACGACGTGCTGGCCGAAGCGATGGAACAGGTCCAGGAACCGCTGCGCCAGCGAGGCCACACGCTGACATCGTCGCTGCCGGCGACGCCGGCCTGGGTGATGGGAGACCGCAAACGGCTGGTGCAGGTGGTGGGCAATCTGCTGCACAACGCAGTCAAGTTCACGCCCGCCGGCGGCAAGCTGCGCGTGGCGCTCGAACTGGACGCGTCGCGCCTGCGCATCGTGGTGGCCGACAACGGCATCGGCATGCTGCCCGAAGAACTGGACCGTGCATTCGAGATGTTCGTGCAGGGCGAACGCACGCCCGACCGCACGCAGGGCGGCCTGGGAATCGGGCTCGCGCTGGTGCGCAGCCTGGTGCAGCTGCATGGCGGCAGCGTGCGCGTGGAGAGCCCGGGCCAGGGTCTGGGCAGCACCTTCATCGTGACGCTGCCGCGCAGCGAGGAGCGCAGCGCCGGCATTAGCACTGCCAACACGCCCGAGGCGGGCACGCTGCAGCAGCTTAAGGTGCTGGTGGTGGACGACAATATCGATGCGGCGCAGGTGCTGGCGATGTACGTCAGCGCAGCCGGGCATGAGGTGGCGGTCGAACACGATCCGTTCGACGCCTTGCGGCGCGCCGCGCAGTTCGTGCCCGACGCCTGCCTGCTCGACATCGGCCTGCCCGGGATGGATGGCCACGAACTGGCGCGCCAGTTGCGCGCAGCACCGGCGACCGCGAACGCCTTGCTGGTGGCCGTCACCGGCTATGGCCAGTCGCAGGATCGCGATGCCAGCAGCCAGGCCGGGTTCGACCATCATCTGGTCAAGCCGGTGGACATGACCGACCTGGATCGCATTTTGACAGCGGCGGCCAGTGGCGCCGCCGCTGCCGTGTGAGCCGTGTGAGGGCTGGCGACGAACCTATTTGCGCTTGACGCTACCGAAGGCTTCGCCCTTCTTCCAGGTCGGCATACCGGGCGCGTTGGCGACCGCGTAACCGAGGTTGAGGGTGAACTGGGCCTGCTGCACCATGCCGGACAAATCCCACTCGGGCCGGTATGCATCGCTGACCTGGTGGTAGTGGTCCTTGAAGCCCTTGATGTTGGTGCTCGATTCGCTCTGGTGCTGTTCGAACTCGAAGTGGCCATCGCCCGAGAACACGGCAGAGCCGACGTTAAACGCCGGCACGCCCGCCTTGGCGAAGGCGAAGTGGTCGGCGCGGAAGTAGGCGCCCGACATGTCCGGCGTGCTTGGCGCGATCTTCAGACCCATCGACCTGGCCACCTGGCTCGACGTCTCGTACAGGCTGCTGCGCTCCGCGCCGGCGACACCGATATCGCGGGTGCGGCCGACGAAGTTCAGGCTGTCGAGATTGAGGTCGGCGGCCGTTTGCGCCAGCGGCCAGACTGGGTTGGCGACATACGCGGCCGCGCCCAGCAGGCCCTGTTCTTCGGCAGCGGGCCACAAGAAAATCTGGGTGCGCTTGGCCGGCTTCTTGACCGCTTCGGCTGCCATCACCAGGAGCGCCGCCGTGCCCGATGCGTTATCGATCGCGCCGTTGTAGATGCGGTCGGCCTTCGGATCGTCGCCGGCCTTCAGTTCGGCCATGCCCATGTGATCCCAGTGCGACGAATACACGACGGCCTGCTCTTTCAGTTTGGCGTCGGTGCCGGGCACGATGCCGATCACGTTGAACTGCTCGACCGGCCGGATCGCCGAGCGCAATTCGACATGCCCCGCGACCTTCAGGTCAACCGGGCGAAAATCACGGCGCTCGGCCTGCGCGCGCAGCTTGTCGAGGTCATGGCCACCGGCCGCGAACAGCTCGCGCGCCGTGTCTTCGTGCAGCCAGCCTTCCATCGGATTGCCCGGGCCCTTGAGGCCAAAGCGCTCATTGCCGAAGCCATTGGCTGGCACGCTCCACGGATAGGAGCTCGATGGCGTCGTGTGGATCAACAGCACGCCGGCCGCGCCACGGCGCGCGGCTTCCTCGAATTTGTAGACCCAGCGGCCATACCAGGTGTAGGCCTTGCCGGCGAAGCGGTTGGGCTCCTCGGCGGTGGGCTGGGGATCGTCGACCATCATGACGAGGATCTTGCCCTTGGCGTCGAGGCCCTTGTAGTCGTCCCATTGTTCTTCGGGCGCTGCGGCGCCGTAGCCGACGAAGACGAGAGGCGCATTGAACGACAGGTTCTCGTTGCCGCTCTTGGTGCCCATGACAATGCCCTTGCCCAGCTCCGGCTTGAAGGTCTTCCCGCCAGCCGTGAAGGTGGCGCTGCCGCTGAGAAGTTTGCTGCCCTCGATCTCGACCTTCTGGCGATAGCCGCCGCCGGGGATGGGCTTGAGGCCAATCAGCGCAGCCTGGGTTTCCAGATAGCGCACAGCCAGATCGCCGCCGCGCTGGCCGGTGCCGCGGCCTTCGAGCAGATCGTCGGCAAGGAAGGACAGGTGGGCGCGCAGTGCGGTCTCGGACACGGCGGCCGGCTGCTGCGCATGCGCAGCCTGGGAGACGGAGAAAATGCAGGCGCTGACGGCCAGGGCAAGAGGATGAAGTCGCATCGAGGCTTTCGTGACAGGATGGTGGAAAAGCCATCTTAACCCGACCTGCATCGAATGCGCCAAGACGCCCGTTTGTGCTTGGCGACGCCAGGGGGCACACCTATACTTCCTCAGGACAATTCCACGCGAGGACAGGCATGACCGTATCCCGCCGCAAGCTGCTTGGGGCGCTGGCAGCATTGCCGCTGACCCAGGCCCGCGCCGCCGCACCACCCGTCACCACCACCACGATGAAAGAGACACCCCGCATGTACGGTCTGATCGGAAAAATGCGCTCTACCCCTGGCCAACGCGACGCCCTCATCGCCATCCTGCTCGAAGGCACCACCGCCATGCCTGGCTGCCTGGCCTACATCATCGCCAAAGACAAGCAGGACGCCGACGCCATCTGGATCACCGAAACCTGGGACTCGCAAGACAATCACAAGGCCTCACTGACCCTCCCATCAGTCCAAGCCGCCATCAAACAAGCCCGCCCCATCATCGCCGGCTTCGGCGAACGCTTCGAAACCGAACCCATCGGCGGCCAAGGCCTCCCCAACAACTAGGGTCAGAGTAGATTTATTGGGCAATTACCCAAAGTTGTCAAACAATTCGACTCCGACCCTAATTTATTCTCGCAGAAACTCTTGCAAATTAATTAGGGTCAGAGTCGAATTATTGAGCAATTGATCGCCATTTTTCGATGGTTTGATTCCTGGTTTCATTAAATCGAATTCGCGGCGTTTTTAAATGATTCGGGGCTCTTTCTTTTGGCCATAGAATTCGATAGCACAAGAAAACTATTCGCAAAAAGACAGAATTAATTAGGGTCAGAGTAGATTTATTGGGCAATAATCGAATGTTGTCAAACAATTCGACTCTGACCCTAATTTAGATTTTGGGAAATCGTTGCAAATTAATTAGGGTCAGAGTCGAATTAACTGGCAACTTTGAAAATTGCTTTTTAATTCTACTCTGACCCTAATTTATTTAACATTGATTTGGGGGATTATTAGCCCAGCCAGAGGCGGTAGCCGACGCCGGTTTCGGTGAGGAGGTGGCGGGGTTGGGTGGGGTCGGGTTCGAGTTTGTGGCGCAGGTGGCCCATGTAGATGCGCAGGTAGTGGCCGCTTTCGGCGTGGCCGGGGCCCCAGACGGCGCGCAAGAGCTGCGGGGCCGTCATCACGCGGCCGGCGTTGCTGACCAGGACGGCGAGCAGGCGGTATTCGGTAGGCGTTAAGTGGACGTGTTCGCCGTTTCGTGTGACCACACGGTCTTGCAGGTCGACTGAGACGTCGCTGAAGTGCGTTTTGCTGTCGCCGCCGGCGGCGGGTTGGCGCTGGCGGCGCAGCGTGGCGCGCACGCGGGCGAGTAGTTCGCCAGTGCCGAAGGGTTTGGTCAGGTAGTCGTCGGCGCCGGCGTCGAGGGCGCGGATTTTCTCGCTCTCGGCCACGCGCGCCGACAGCACGATGATCGGCACCGCCGACCATTTGCGCACGTCGTGGATGAAGTCGATGCCGTCGCCGTCCGGCAGGCCGAGGTCGAGCACGATCAGGTCGGGGCGGCGCGTGCCGGCGTCGATCAGGCCGCGCGCCATGCTCACCGACTCGTGCACCTGCCAGCCTTCCTGTTCGAGCGCGGCGCGCACGAAGCGGCGGATCTGCGGCTCGTCCTCGACCAGCAGTGCGCAAGGCGCGTCAAGCATCGTTTGTCTCCATCGACAGCAAGTCCAGTTCAGGGGGGCTGCCGGCCGGCAGCGAGAACACGAAGCCGGCGCCGCCCAGGGTTGATGTGCAGGCGCGGATCATGCCGCCATGTGCACCGATGATCGCGCGGCAGATTGCCAGGCCCAGGCCCACGCCGGGCAGCGCCGATTCACGCTCGCCGCGCGTGAATTTTTCGAAGATTGCTTCTTCACTGCCGGCGCGCAGGCCAGGTCCGTCGTCACTCACCGTGACGTCGATCCAGGCACCGCGCGTCATCGCGGCGATCTCGATGCGCGAGCCGGGCGGCGTGTATTTTGCGGCATTTTCAACGAGGTTGCACAGCACGCGTTCGATCAGCACGGCGTCGAAACGCACCAGCGGCATGTCGGGCGGCAAGCGCACCGTGACTGTATGCTGGCGCAGCGCCGCGCCGCAGGCGCGCAGTGCGCTGCCGATGACTTCTTCGAGCGCCTGCCATTCCAGGTTGAAGCGCACTTCCCCGCTTTCGATGCGCGCCATGTCCAGCAAGTTCGCCACCAGGGTCCCCATGCGCACCGCTTCATCATGCAGCGCCTGCGCCAGCGCCAGCGAATTGGCAGGCAGCGCCGGCTGGCCGCGCAATAGCGATTCGGACAAGCCGACCAGCGCCGTGAGCGGCGTGCGCAGATCGTGCGACAGCGCCGCCAGCAGAGAATTGCGCAGCCGCTCCGATTCCATGTTCACCAATGCCGCCTGCGCGACCTCGACGTAGTGCACGCGCTCGAGCGCGATCGCGGCCAGCGCCGCCAACGCATCGAGCTGGCGGCGCTGCTCGGGAATCAGTACCCAGCGCCCGCCTTCCGGCTCGATCGCCAGCACGCCGCGGGTGCGCATCGGCGCCACCAGCGGCAGGTAGAACAACGGGCAGGCCGGCAGCGTGTCCGTGCCCAGGCCCGCCGGCTGCGCGTGGTCGTACGCCCACTGGGCGATGCCCAGGTCGACGTTGCCGGGCGCCTGTCCAGTCGCGCCGCCATCGTCCGCCGCTGGCATGCCGAGCCGCTCATCGGCATCGGGCACCAGCAGCGTGGCGCGCGCGCCGAACGCATTCTGGATCACGGCGCGGCTGGACTCGAACACCTGCGACGCGGCCAGCGCGCCCGACAACTCGCGCGCAAATTCGTACAGCGCGCGCACGCGCCGCTCACGCTGCGCAGCCACCCGTGCCTGGAAGCGCAGGCCGGCCGTCAGGTGCCCGGTGATCAGGCCCACGGCCAGCATCACGGAAAACGTGATGAGGTACTGCACGTCGCTGACCGCGAAATCGAAACGCGGCGGCACGAAGAAGAAATCGAAACTGGCCACGCCGACGCAGGTGGCGGTGACCGATGGCGCCCGCCCGAAGCGCATGGCCACGAGCAGCACCACCAGCAGGAACAGCATGACGATATTGGCCAGATCGAGCCACGGCCGCAGCGGCGTGGCCACCAGTGCCATGAGAAGGCACGCACCGGCAGCCAACGCGTGCGGCAGCAAAGGCTGGCGCGGCGGCTCAGGTGCAGCTGCAGCCGCCATCGCGCCGCTCGCAGCAGGCGGCACCGCCGGCTGCCCGATCTCGATCAGGTCCACGCCCGGCGCGAGCCGTGCGAGGCGGCGCGCCGTGCGCCGGCGCCACGGCCAGCGCGAACCATCCCGGCCCAGCGCGATGCGCGACAGGTTATGGTCGCGCGCGTAATCGAGCGTGCTGGCCGCGATGTCCTCGCCCGACAGCACGGCCGTGGTGGCGCCCAGGCTGTGCGCGAGCTTGAGTGTGTCCATGATGCGGGCCCGCGCGACCTCGGGCAGCTTGCCCAGGCGCGCCGTCTCGACATACACCGCATGCCAGCCCGTACCCAGTTGCGACGCCATGCGCGCACTGCTGCGTACGACGTGTTCGGCGTGCGTTCCCGGCCCGAGGCACACCAGCAGGCCGGCGCCGGTCTTCCAGATCGCGTCGATCGATTGCGCTTCGCGCCAGGCGCGCACGTCGCCTTCGACACGGTCGGCCGTGCGCCGCAGCGCCAGTTCGCGCAGCGCGATCAGGTTGCCCTTTTTGAAGAAATTACCGGCAGCGCGCTCGGCCTGCTGCGGCTGATACACCTTGCCCTCTTTCAGCCGTGCCAGCAGCGCGTCGGCCGTCAGGTCGACCATCACGATTTCATCGGCGCTGTCGAACACGCGATCGGGCACCGTCTCGGCCACCCGGATGCCGGCGATGCCGCCCACCACGTCGTTCAGGCTTTCCAGGTGCTGCACGTTGACGGTCGTGAGCACGTCGATGCCCGCTGCCAGCAGTTCTTCGACGTCCTGCCAGCGTTTGGGATGGCGCGAACCGGGCGCGTTCGAATGCGCCAGTTCGTCGACCAGGATCACGCCGGGCGCACGCGCCAGCGCGGCGTCGAGGTCGAATTCGTCGAGCGTCTTGCCGCGATAATCGATGCGCCGCCGCGGCAGCAGTTCGAGCCCGTCGAGCAGGCGCGCCGTCTCGGTGCGCCCATGGGTTTCGATGATGCCCACCAGCGGCGCGGCGCCCTCGCGCTGCAGCTTGCGCGCCTCTTGCAGCATGGCGTAGGTCTTGCCCACACCGGCCGAGGCGCCGAAATAGATGCGCAGGCGGCCGCGCGCGGCGCGCCGGTCCTGCTCGCGCAGTTGCGCAAGCAGTGCGTCGGGGTCGGGTCGCTGGTCGTCGTGGGGCATGGTCTAACGAGTATGCCCGCTTTCGCGGCTGCTGGCCACGGTGACCACGCCGGCCGCCTGGTCCAGCGCCAGGTTCAGCGCCAGCACGTTCACGCGCGGCGCACCTGGCAAGCCAGGCAGGGGCAGCTCGGTGTGCCGTTCGATCAGCGCGCCGACCCGTTCGACCGGCATCGCGCGCGCACGTGCCACCCGCGCCGCCTGGTACTGCGCGCCCGCCACGCTGATCTCGGGATCGAGACCGCTGGCCGATGCCGTCACCAGGTCGACTGGCACCGGCGCCGTGTTGGACGGGTCGAGTGCGCGCAGTGCAGCGACGCGTCCCTTGACCGCTTCTTGCAGGGCAGGATTGAGCGGGCCCTGGTTCGAGCCGCCCGAGCCGCCGCCGTTATTGGCCATTGGGCCGGTGGCCGATGGCCTCCCCCAGAAGTAGCCCGGCGCGGTGAACGACTGGCCAATCAGCGCCGAGCCGACGGTCTTGCCATCCCGTTCAATCAGGCTGCCGTTCGCCTGCACGGGAAACGCCGCCTGGGCGATCCCGGTCACGGCCAGTGGATACAACACGCCGCAGATCAGCGTAAGCACTGCGAACAGCACGAGTGCGGGGCGAAGAATCGATTGCATGAAAACTCCTAGGTCAGATTAAGCGCAGTGAGCGCCATGTCGATCAGCTTGATGCCGGCGAATGGCAGCAGCAGGCCGCCAAGGCCGTAGATCAGCATGTTCCGGCGCAGCAGGGCCGCCGCACCGATGGCGCGATAACGCACGCCGCGCAGCGCCAGCGGGATCAGGACCACGATGATCAGGGCATTGAAGATCACCGCCGACATGATGGCCGACGCTGGGCTGGTCAACCCCATCACGTCCAGCGCCTTCAGCTCGGGATAGGTGGCGACGAACATCGCCGGCACGATCGCAAAATACTTGGCGATATCGTTCGAGATCGAGAACGTCGTCAGCGCGCCGCGAGTCATCAGCATCTGCTTGCCGATTTCGACGATCTCGAGCAGCTTGGTCGGATTCGAATCCAGGTCGACCATATTGCCGGCCTCCTTGGCCGCCTGCGTGCCCGAGTTCATCGCCACCGCGACGTCGGCCTGGGCCAGCGCCGGTGCGTCGTTGGTGCCGTCGCCCGTCATCGCCACCAGCTTGCCTTCGCTCTGATATTTGCGGATAAGCGCAAGCTTTTCTTCCGGCGTGGCTTCGGCGATGAAGTCATCGACCCCGGCTTCGGCCGCAATCGCTGCCGCCGTGAGCTTGTTGTCGCCGGTGACCATCACGGTCTTGACGCCCATGCGGCGCAGTTCGGCGAAGCGCTCGCGGATGCCGCCCTTGACGACGTCCTTGAGTTCGACCACGCCCATCACGCGGCTGCCATCGGCCACCACCAGCGGCGTGCTGCCACGGCGCGACGCTTCGTCGACGCTGCGTTCCACGTCACCAGGCCAGACCGCGCCCAGCGCTTCCATATGACGGCGCAGCGCCGATGCAGCGCCCTTGCGCAACTGCCGCTCACCCAGGTCCACACCACTCATGCGCGTCTGCGCCGTGAACGGTACAAACACCGCGCCGAGCGACTCCATCGCCCGTTCGCGCAGATTGAAGCGGTTCTTGGCCAGCACCACGATGCTGCGGCCTTCCGGCGTCTCGTCGGCCAGCGAGGCCAGTTGCGCCACGTCGGCCAGTTCTTCTTCGGTCACGCCGGGTGCCGGCAGGAAGGCGGACGCCTGGCGGTTGCCGAACGTGATGGTGCCGGTCTTGTCCATCAGG
Source organism: Massilia aurea (assembly GCF_024753205.1). Classification (GTDB taxonomy): domain Bacteria; phylum Pseudomonadota; class Gammaproteobacteria; order Burkholderiales; family Burkholderiaceae_D; genus Telluria; species Telluria aurea. The sequence continues at coordinate 384,677 of NZ_JANUGZ010000003.1, forward strand.
AGCACGTCGACGTCGCCAGCGGCTTCCACCGCGCGGCCCGACGTGGCAATCACATTGGCCTGCAACATGCGGCTCATGCCGGCCACGCCAATGGCCGACAGCAGGCCGCCGATCGTCGTCGGGATCAGGCACACCAGCAGTGCCACCAGCGCGGTGAGCGTCACCGGCGCGCCGCTACCGGACGCCTGCACCGCGAACAGCGAGAACGGCAGCAGCGTCACCGTCACGACCAGAAACACGATCGTCAGCGCAACGAGCAGGATGGTCAGCGCGATCTCGTTCGGGGTCTTCTTGCGCGAGGCGCCTTCGACCATGCCGATCATCCGGTCCAGGAACGTCTCGCCGGGATTGGCGCTCACCTGCACCACCAGCCAGTCCGACAGCACGCGGGTGCCGCCGGTGACCGAGCCGAAGTCGCCGCCCGACTCGCGGATCACGGGCGCCGATTCGCCAGTGATGGCGCTTTCGTCGACCGAGGCCACGCCGTCGACCACTTCACCGTCCACGGGAATCACGTCCCCTGCTTCAGCCAGGAAGAACATGCCCTTGCGCAGATCGCCCGACGGGCAGGCCTGCCACGGCTCGCCATGCTTGGGCGCCTCGAGCTTCTTGGCCGTCACGGTCTGGCGCAGGTTGCGCAGCGACGCCGCTTGCGCCTTGCTGCGGCCTTCGGCCAGCGCTTCGGCGAAGTTCGCAAACAGCACCGTGAACCACAGCCAGACGGCGGTGGCCAGGATGAAGCCGGCGCTTGTTTCGCCGTGCCCGGCCAGCGCCTGGAACCAAAGCAGCGTGGTGATGATGCTGCCGACATAGACGACGAACATCACGGGGCTGCGCAGCTGCGTGCGTGGATGCAGCTTCTTGCATGCGTCGAGCATCGCGGGCCAGACCAGCGCCCCATCGAACAGGTTCAGCGACTTGCGCGGCGCCTGGACCGGGGTTGCTTCAGTTGGGTTGATCACTGATTGATCCATTGTCATTCTCCGAACAATTGCAGGTGTTCGACCACGGGACCCAGCGCCAGCGCCGGGACGTAGTTGAGAACACCGACCAGCACAACGATCGCGGCCAGCATGGCGACGAACATCAGGCCATGGGTGGGCAAGGTACCGGGCGTGGTGGGCAGACGCTGGCGCCCGGCCAGGGAGCCGGCAATGGCCAGCACCGGCACGATCACGGCGAAGCGGCCGAACCACATCGCCACGGCCAGCAGGGTGTTGTAGAACGGCGTATTGGCCGACAAGCCCGCGAACGCGCTGCCGTTGTTGTTGGCGGCGGACGTCAGTGCGTACAGGATTTCGGAGAAGCCGTGCGCGCCAGGATTGGCCACGCCGGCCGCGCCAAGACCAGTAGTAACGGCCAGCGCAGTGCCCAGCAAGACCAGGCACGGCGTCACCAGAATGACGACGGCAACCATCTTCATCTCGAATGCGCCGATCTTCTTGCCCAGGTATTCCGGCGTGCGGCCGATCATCAGGCCGGCGATGAACACCGTCAGGATCGCGAACACCAGCATGCCGTACAGGCCGGAGCCCACGCCGCCGAAGATCACTTCACCGAACTGCATCATCACCATCGGCACCATGCCGCCCAGTGGCGTGAACGAATCGTGCATGGCGTTGACTGCACCGCACGATGCGGCCGTGGTCACGACCGCGAACAGGCTCGATGCGGCGATGCCGAAGCGGGTCTCCTTGCCTTCCATATTGCCGCCCGACTGCAGGCTGCTTGCCGCCTGGTCGATGGCCAATGGCGCCAGCAGCGGATTGGCTTGCTGCTCGGCGGCGAAGGCCCCGATGGCCGCGATCACGAAGATCAGCGTCATCGTGCCCAGCACGGCCCAGCCCTGGCGAGGGTCGCCCACCATGCGGCCGAACGCGAAGCACAGCGCGGCCGGGATCAGGAAGATGGCGATCATTTGCGCAAAGTTCGACAGCGCGCTCGGGTTTTCAAACGGGTGCGCCGAGTTGGCGTTGAAGTAGCCACCGCCGTTCGTGCCCAGCATCTTGATGGCTTCCTGCGACGCGACGGGGCCCATCGGAATGACTTGCGTCTCGGCGCGCGTCTCGATCGCTGCCTGGCCATCGCTGGCCGGCTGCGTGTACGCGACCGGCTCGATTACCTGTGCCTGGACATGCGGCGACAGGCTCTGCACCACGCCCTGCCCCACCAGAAACACGGCCAGGATCACGGACAGCGGCAGCAGCACATACAGCGTCGAGCGCGTGACGTCGACCCAGAAATTGCCGATCGCGCCGGCCGAACGGGCAGCGAAGCCGCGGATCAGCGCGAACGCGACGGCGATGCCAGTGGCAGCCGAAAAGAAGTTCTGGCCGGCCAGGCCGACCATCTGGGTCAGGATGCTCATCGTCTGCTCGCCGCTGTAGCCTTGCCAGTTGGTGTTGGCGACGAAGCTGACGGCGGTGTTGAAGCTCGAATCGGGGCTCACATTCGCCATCCCTTCAGGATTGAGCGGGAGCCAGCCCTGCAGGCGCTGCAGGCCGTAGACAAACACAACGCCCACCGCATTGAAGGCGATCAGCGCCAGCGCATAGGCCTTCCAGGTCTGGGCGGTGCCGGCGGCAGGCCCCGCAGCGCGCAGCAGCGCGCGCTCGATGCCGCCGACCCAACCCAGGCCAGCAACGGCGCCCGGTGTGACGTCGGCGGCGCCGATGCGCGCCAGCAGTGCACCCAGCGGCCAGGCCAGCGCCAGCAGCACGACCAGAAACAGCGCCAGCAGCGGCAGGAACTGCGTCATCAGTTCATTGGTGGGCATCACATGTCCTCCGGTTTGAACAGGGCGATCAGGAGATAGACCAGGAGCGCGCAGGCGGCCATGCCGCCGATCGCGTAGGAGAGATTCATTGCTTGCCTCCGAGGAGTCCGCAACCGCTCACCAGGAGGCAAGTCAGGCGGACGAAGACCAGGAGCGCGCCGATATAGATGAGATCCATGGACGTTCGCTTTCAGCGTGGTGGTTATTCTGGGGGTTGGGTTCAGAAGGTGCGGCTGAGGGTCAGCTGCAGCGCGTCGCGGCCCGTGAACTTGCCGTTTCTTGGCGAGGCGTACGCACTCTTGCTGGCATTGGTGCCGACATACGCGACGGCGACCGTGGCCAGCGCGAAGCTGCGCGAGGCGCCGATCTTCCAGTCGGTGTAATCGGCTGCCGGGTTATTGTCCACGCGCTGGCGGCCAGCGTGCAGTTGCACCGTGACGCCATTGCCGGCGTCGAGATTGGCGCCGATGTCGAGGTAGCCACTGCCCTCGCTGTCGACGAAGCCGAACAGGTTCGTGGTGGCGTGCGAATACTTGATGTAGGCCGGGCCGTAGCCCAGTTGCGCATACACCTCGGTGGTGTTGGCATTGACGAAGCCGGCGACCTGACCAAGGCCATTGTCCGGATACAGGTAGCGCAGCACGCCGACGTCGTACGTCAGACCCGAGGACAGGCCGACCGCGATCTCGCCGCGCTTGCCCGCGTACAGATCGATCTCGACGTCGCCGTCGCCCCCGGCGTCCTTCGCGAACTTGACGGTCGAGCCCCAGGCGCCGACATACCAGCCAGTCGCGTGAACGTAATCAAGACCGCCCTGCAGCGCCGGTTGCAGACGCGTCTGCGAAATGCCGCGGTAGCGGTAGTCCGACGTGATCGCGGCGTTGAAGGTGACGGGGGATGTGGCTGCGGAAGGTTCGGCCGGCGCGACGGTGTCGGTGGTCTGGGCCTGGGTCGCGCCGCTGATGGCCAGCATGGCGGCTGTTGCCAGGGCGGCGCGCCGTGCTTGAATCGATGCGTTCATGGTGTCTGCTCGTGGTTGTGTTGGAACCCATGCGGCGCACGATGGCGCTGCATGGAACACGAGCAGGTTAGCGATTCAGGCGTAAAAACCGGGTATAAAGCGCGGGCCCCGGTGTATACGTGATGTAAACGTCGCCCTTAACGCAGCGGCTGCGCGCGCAGCCAGTCCATGTACTTCGCCACGCCGGTGGCCGCGTCGGTGAACGGCTCGTTGTAGCCGGCCGCGCGCAGTGCCGAGATGTCGGCCTGCGTGAAGCTCTGGTATTTGCCCTTCAATTTGTCCGGGAACGGCAGGTACTCGAGCAGGCCCTGGTCGACGATCTCCTGCAGCGTCAAGGCCGGCTTGCCTTCGTTGGCAAGCGCGTTGGCGGTGGCCACCGCCAGGTCGTTGAACGGCTGCGCGCGGCCGGTGCCCAGGTTGAAGATGCCGCGCTGTTCGGGATGGTCCAGGAAGAACAGGTTGACCTTGACGACGTCGTCGATATAGACGAAGTCGCGCATCTGCGCGCCGGCTTCGTAACCGTCGTTGGCGCCGAACAGCCGCACCTTGCCGTCCTTCAGGAACTGGTGGTACTGGTGGAACGGCACCGACGCCATCGTGCCCTTGTGTCCTTCCAGCGGCCCGTAGACGTTGAAGTAGCGCAGGCCGACGACCTGGCTGCCCGCATCCTTGCCCTTGGTGGCCCAGTAGCGGCGCAGGTACTGGTCGAACAGGAATTTCGAGTAGCCGTAGACGTTCAGTGGCCGCTCGAGCGGCCGCTCTTCGCGAAACACGGTGCCGGCGCCATACACGGCGGCCGACGACGCGTAGATGAACGGGATGTCCTGGCGCTGGCAGAATTCGAACAACGCGACCGTGTAGTCGTAGTTATTCTTCATCATGTAGCGGCCGTCGGTCTCCATCGTGTTCGAGCACGCGCCCTGGTGCAGCACGGCGGTGAACTTGTTGTCGAACTCCCCGGCCTTCAGGCGCACCAGGAAGTCTTCCTTGTCAGCGTAGTCCGCGATTTCGGCGTCGACGATGTTATGGAATTTCTCGGGCCGCGACATATTGTCGACGGCGAACACGCTGAACGGCTGGCGCGCTGACAGCGCGTGAACGAGGTTCGCGCCAATAAAACCTGCGGCGCCGGTAACCAGAATCATGATGGGGTCCTCTGTTAAATCGTTTGGCTTGCGCGCATCACGCGGCGGCAAGCATGGATTGCAAGGGCTGCCAGACAGCCTGCGGCAGGATCTGCTTCATGCAGTGTTGGTGGCCCAGCGGGCATTCGCGCTGCTGGCATGGCGAGCATTCGATGTGCAGCCACAGGATCTGCGCCAGTTGCGACAGCGGTGGTGTGTGGCGCGGATCGGTTGGGCCATAGATGGCCACCACGGGCCGTCCCAGCGCCGCGCCGATGTGCATCAGGCCCGAGTCGTTCGTGACCACGGCGGCGGCGCGCGAGATCAGTGCGATGGCTTCGGCCAGCGAGGTCGAGCCGGCCAGGTTGTGCGCCTGCGGCGCAAGCGCCGTGATCTCGTCGCAGACCGCGCGGTCTTTCGGTGAGCCGAGCAGCAGGATCTGCACATCCGGGCGATGGGCCAGGATCGTCTGCGCCAGCTCGGCAAAGTATGTGGACGGCCAGCGCTTGGCCGGGCCGAATTCGGCGCCCGGCGCAAACACGACGTGCGCACCGCCCGGCAGTTGCAGGCGCGCGAGCGCGGCCTGCGCTTCCTCGGGCGCCACGGTCATCACCGGTTCGGGCAGACGCTCGGGCCGCGCCAGGTCACGCACCGGCGCGTCGGCCAGCGCCTGATAGAACTGGGCCATCGGCCGCGGCGCGGTCTTGTCGTCGTGGTGCATGACATTGACCAGGCCATAGCGCATCTCGCCCTTGTAGCCCACGCGGCGCGGGATGCCGGCCAGCCATGGGATCAGCGCGAACTTGAGCGTGTTGGGCAGGACGTACGAGTCGGCGTAGCCACGCGCTTTGAGTATCTTCGCGAACGCCTTGCGCTCTTTCCACTGCAGCGCGCCATGCTTGAATGGCGACTCGAGCACCGTGTCGACTTCGCGCATCGCGCGCCACACCGGGGCCACCCAGGTGGGCGCCACGACATCGATCGGCCGATCGGGGTGACGCTCCTTCAACCGGCGCAGCAAGGGCTGGGCCATGACGGCGTCGCCGATCCAGTTCGGGGAAATGACAAGGGTGCGCGGCATCGTGTTGGTCGTCGGTAGCGGGGATGGTAGGCCGCGATTATAACAATCGCGCACAGTATTGCCCGTGACCCGGTCGTGGGCCGCCCGGCGAGATGGACAAATTGACCACCCGTGCGCCGCGGCGCGCTGCCCCGACTATAATTTTCATATGCACAGGCTTCGCACAACCCGCGCGCTGTATGGCTGGACCGTCCTCGTGGCATTCCTGTTTGGCCTCTTCACGCCCGTGCTGTCGCATGCGATGGCCCTGGCCACTGCGCAGCCGCCCAATGCCTATCTGTCCGAGATTTGCAGCGCCACTGGCACCCGCCACATCCTGGTCGTGGACGATGCGGGCCAGACGACGGCGCCGCCGGTGCCCGACATGTCGCACTGTGACCTGTGCTGCTCGCACCAGCATGCGGCCGTCGCGCCGCCGCCGTATGCCGGCACGCTGCTGGTGGTCAGCCTTGAGCCCGATCCCTACCCGCCCCTGTTCTACCACGCCCCACGCCCGCAATTTGCCTGGACGCCTGCGCAATCGCGCGGGCCACCTGCCGCCCTTTCCTGATCCGTCATACCCCTTGATTCCGGCGCTGCATCCCCATGCAGCACCGGCGGACCATGCGCGATGCGCCATCGCTGTTCGTCGCGCGCACAGGAAATGCAATGACCCCATGTCTTCACGCCCGGCCGCGCACGATCGCGCTCGCCCTCGGCTTTACCTTTGTCGTCCCGTGGCAGGTGCACGCCCAGACCATCCCCACCGTCGAGATCACGGCCGATGCACCGCGCGCAGGCAGCCTGCTCGACCTCGACACGCCACTCGATACCGCCAGCCGCCTTGGGCTGAGCGCACGCGAAACCCCGGCCACCGTCACGGTTGTCGACCGCGCACTGATCGACGTGCGCGGCGCCCAGGACACGCAGGAAATCCTGCGCGCGATCCCCGGCGTGACCGCCCACAATGCGCCGGGCAATATCGGTGTGAGCTATCGGGGCTTCGGCAGCGGCTCGATCAGCCAGCTGTTCAACGGCATCAACGTCCAGTATGCGATTGCGGCGCGCCCCGTCGACAGCTGGATCATCGACCGGGTCGAAGCCATCGGCGGACCATCGAGCTTTCTGTTCGGCTCGGGCGCTGTCGGCGGCTCGATCAACTACATCACCAAACTGGCCGAGACGCGCGACTTGTCACAGGCCCAAGTGCGGCTTGGCGGGCATGGGCTGAAAGAAGCATCGGTCGGCCTGAACCGCCAACTGAGCGATGGCCAGTACGCACGCATCGACATCAACCACCGCGACACCGGCAGCCCGATCGACGGCGTCGACAGCCGCTCGACCCAGCTCGCGGCGTCCCTGCTGTCGCAGTTCGGGCGCGGCGTGACGCACACGCTGGCCTATGAATTCCAGCAGGAAGACGTGGACCGGCCGTACTGGGGCACGCCGCTGGCCAACCCGATCGGCGGCCAGGCACGCATTCTGGAGGCCACGCGCTTCAAGAACTACAACAGCACTGACGGCGTCTACGACCAGCGCGTGCACTGGCTGCGCTCGATCGGCAAGTGGCAGGTCAGCGACGCGCTGCAGCTCACGAACACGCTGTATCTCTACGATGCGCTGCGCGACTACCGCAACGTCGAGACCTACCGCTTCAACCCGTCCAACACGGCCGTGATCCGCTCGGCCGCCCTGCTCCAGCGCCACGATCAGCGCATGGTGGGCGATCGTCTCGACGGCGTGTACAAGAGCCGCATCGGCGCGCGCCGCAGCGACTGGGCCTTTGGCCTGGACGTCAGCGTCAACAAGCAGACACGCTTCCCGAACAGCCTGCCCGCCACGGTCAGCACAGTCGACCCGTACGACTTCGTCACCGAACGGTTCTTCGCCGTGCCGGGCATGAGCCCGGGCTTCCGGCCCGACCGCGACAACAAGGTCACGACAACGGCCCTGTATATCGAGAACCGCACGGCGCTTGTGCCCACCCTGAACCTGGTGACCGCGCTGCGCCACGAGCGCATTGAACTCGATCTGACCAACCGCCGCGAGGTGACGAGCGCCAGCCCGGCCAGCTTTGCGCGCAGCTACACGCCCACGACGGGCCGCCTTGGCTTGGTATGGGATGTCACGCCCGACATGAACCTGTATGCGCAGTATGCGACGGCGGCCGATCCGCCGTCCGGCGTGCTGTCGACCGCCTCGTTCGCGGACGTGCGCACCAACAGCGAGCTGACGACCGGGCGCCAGTTCGAAGTAGGCAGCAAGCTGGGATTCTGGGATGGCAAGGGCACGGCGACGCTGGCCGCGTACCACATCACGCGCAAGAACATCGCGACGCAGGACCCGGACAACAGCGCCCTGACCCTGCTCGTGGGCGAGCAGACATCGCAAGGCGTCGAGCTGGCCCTCGGCCTGCAGCCGACGCGCCGCCTTGGCCTGCAGGGCAACCTCACGTATGTGGACGCCGAGTATCAGAACTACCGCCAGGGCAATGTGTCGCTGGTCGGGAAGACGCCGGTCAACACGCCGGCGACCGTGGCCAATCTGTGGCTGTCGTACGCCATCACGCCAGCGCTGCAGACAAACGTCGGCGTACGCCGGGTCGGCAAGGTATATGCGGACGCCGCCAACACGCTGTACTGGCCGGCCTATACGTTCGTCGACCTGGGTCTGGCCTACCAGGTCAACCGCGACGTCACGCTGGTCGGACGCGTGCGCAATCTGACCGACCGGATCTACGCCGCCAACGTGAACAGCACGATGGCGTACCTGGGCACGGCGCGCACGGCGGACGTGTCGCTGCGCGTGGCGTTCTGACGGGGAGTCTCGCATGAAGGCACAACTCAAGCGCTGGCTGTTCCTGACCCACCGCTGGCTGGGCATCGGCGGCTGCGTGCTGTTTGCGATGTGGTTCGCATCGGGCATCGTCATGATGTACGTCGGCTATCCGAAGCTGACCGATGCCGAACGGCTGGCGCATCTGCCGGCGCTGTCGCAGAACGCCCCGCTGCTGGCACCAAACGTGGCGCTGGCCAGGGCCGGTGTCTCCAAGCCGCTGGACGGGTTGCGCCTGGCGGTGTCCAGTGGCGGACGCGCCGTGTATGTGGCGACGCCGGCTGCCAGCGGCAAGCGCGGCGCCATTGTCATCGACGCTATCAGCGGCGCGCGCGTGGAAACCGTGAACGCAGCCGATGCGCTGGCCAGCGCTGCCGCCTGGGCCGGCCCCGGCGTGAACGTGCATTACCAGGACGTGATCGACGAAGACGCCTTCACCCATTCGCGCGGGCTCGATGCGCAGCGCCCGCTGCACCGGGTCGAGGTGATTGACGCAGATCGCACGCTGCTGTACGTGTCAGGGAAAACCGGCGAAGTCGTGCGCGATGCAACGCGCAGCGAACAGCTGTGGAATTACGCCGGCGCCTGGATCCACTGGCTGTATCCGTTTCGCGGCAACCTGTTCCAGCCTTACTGGACCAATATCGTCAATTACCTGGCCATTGCCGGCATCGCCGCTGCGCTGTCGGGCACCGTGGCCGGCATCCTGCGCTGGCGCTTTCGCGCGCCGTACCGCAGCGGCGCGCGCACGCCGTACCCGGGCGCGATGATGCGCTGGCACCACGTGACGGGCCTGCTGTTTGCGCTGGTGACGATCGCGTGGATCTTCAGCGGCCTGATGTCGATGAACCCGTGGCACATCTTTGACACGGGCGCGCCGAAGCTGCGCATGGAGGCGCTGCAGGGCGGGACGTTGACGCTGACGGACCGTGACGCAGCGCCTCCAGCGCTACTGGCCGCCAGCACCGGCGCCGTGCGCGAACTGCGCTGGGTGCGCGTGCTGGGCCAGAACCGCGTGCTGGCCTACCGCGCGGGCGGCGCGCCGCAGGTGCTGGACAGCCACGCCGCGCGGCCGCTGACGCTCGACACGGCGGCGCTGCAGGCTGCGGCCGCGCACCTGGTCGACGCACCCGTCGCGCGGGTCGAGCAACTGGTTGATTACGACCTGTATTACTACGCCCGCGATGCGCACACGATGATGGGCGGCGCCGACAAGCCGCTGCCCGTACTGCGCATTGTGTTCGATGATCCGCACGCGACCTGGGTCCATCTCGACCCGCATACCGGCGCGGTGCTGGGCCACATCGACAGCGGCAAGCGCGCCAGCCGCTGGCTGTTTGCGATGCTGCATTCGTGGGACTGGCTGCCGCTGCTCGAGCGGCGCCCTTTATGGGACATCGTGCTGGTCGTGCTGAGCCTCGGTGGTTTGCTGCTCAGCGTGACGGGCGTGGTGATCGGGTGGCGCCGGCTTGGCAAGAAGCTGCGCTCGGCGGGCGTCAACCCGCCGCGTGCCGCCGCGCCGGCGCCGCATCCGGTGCCGGCAGCCGGTCGACATGGTTGATGGTCACGAGGCGCACGAACGAAAGGATGCGGATGACCAGCCAGCCCGCATCGAACTCCCACCACTTCATCGACAACTTGGCCGAGGCCGGGTTGGCGTGATGGTTGTTGTGCAGTTCGGCGCCGCCGAAGACGATCCCGATCGGGAAGAAGTTGCGTGACCCTTCCTTGGTCTCGAAGTTACGGTAGCCCACCACGTGGAAGATGCCGTTGATGAAGCCCGAGGCCCAGAATGGCAGGATCGAAAACTGGAACAGCCAGATCAAAAAGCCGTTGGTCATGCCGAACACCAGCATCTCGATCGCCAGGAACAGGAACGCGCCGCGGAAGCGGTGCTTTGTGTACAGGTGCGCGTCCATCCAGTCTTCCTTGATGCCCACCCCGTAGGCCTTGATCAGGTCCGCGTTGCGCGCGGCCTTCCGGTACAGCAGCGTGCCCTTGGTCAGGATGGTCCACAGGCCGTGGATGTGCGGGCTGTGTGGATCGTCGACCGTGTCGCACTTGGCGTGGTGCTTGCGGTGCACCGCCACCCAGGCCTTGGCGGTCACGCCATAGGTCGTCAGCCAGATCCACAGGCGAAACAGGTGGCACAGCAGCGGGTGGAACGTGATTGCGCGGTGGCTGCGCGAACGGTGCAGATACAGTTCGCTGGCAAACACGGTCATGATGTACGACGCGGCCATGGTGAGCGCGACGCCCGTTGGGGTGAGCTGGATGAATCCTTCGAACACGTTGTTTCTCCCTGTTGTACACGGTCTGTGGACGTAATGACGTCCTGACGATGCGACAAGAGTAACGTGCTACTACTGGTTTCCATTCGCTGAGAAGAGCGGTATTTCGGGGCCTGTTTGCATGACAAATGCGCCCTCTTCTACGGCGCGTCAGCCGATCATGCCGAGCGCCCTGACCTGCTTCACCCACTGCGGGTATTCGTTCATCAACAGGTCGTACAGCGCGGCGTCGGGATGCTCGTCGGGCGAGGCGACCGAGAAGAAGTCGGCGTTGTCGACCAGGCGGCCATCGAGCTCGTCGAGCTTTTCGAGGAACGGGAAATCCGAGTCGGCGAAGCTGGCCAGCGCCTTCGCTTTCGACTTGCGCCCTTTGCCGATGCCCATGAACTGCCAGAAGATCGGCTCGCGGCTGGCCCAGCGCAGCTGACGTTCGGTCAGCGGCTTGTCGGACGTCGAGCCGTCGGTAACGAACATCACGTACACCGGCACGGCGGCCTTGGCGACGGCACGGCGCTCGCCGCCACGCGCATCCGGAAAGTAATGGCGGCGCACAGCTTCGATTGCGGCGCCGTAGCGGGTATCGCCTTCGAGCGGGTGGCGCGTGATGATGCCCTTGATGTAGTTCGGCCAGTTCGACAGGCCCATCGCCTCGCCCTGGTGGACGTTGCGGCCAAACAGGAACACGTCGATCTCGCCGTCGTCATCGAAGCGGCAGCCCAGCGCCAGGATGCGCTCGGCGAATTTCTGCACCAGACCCTTGCTGTACAAGGCGCTCATCGAACCGGAGATGTCGAGCACCAGGCATACCTTGGCGCGGTGCTGCGCGAGCCCCGCTTTTTCGAGCGACACGGCGGCCGACTTGACCAGATTGACCAGCTGCGGCGCGGCCTGGGCCACGCGCTTTTCGAGATCGACCGATGGTGTTGAAGGCGCCGGGGGCGTCTCCTGCGCCACCGCGCCGCCAAAGTGGCGCACCAGCGCATCCAGGCCGCCGTTGAAGCCCTGCCCCACTGCCATGAAACGCCAGCCGCCATCCTTGCGATACAGCTCGCCGAGCATGACGGCGCGCTCGCCGGCAAAGTCGCTGCCGCTGAACGTGAAGCGCGCGAACTCGCCCTGCGGCCCAACGAGACGCAAACAACCGGTCTGCAGTTGCGCCATCGTCGCTGCGCCCTCGGTACTGGCGACGATGCTCACGCGCTCGACCCAGCCAGGTAGCCGCGCAAGCTGAAAACTAAAGTCCGCAGCATCCTGGCCGGCCGCATCCAGCGCGACGGCGCCGCACGGCGTCGCGGGCTGGTTGAAGAAGGTCATATAGCGCTCATCGGCCAGCTTGCCGCCGGCGTCCAGCGCAAAGCACGCGACATCGAGCGCCAGGCCCTGGGCCGACACGCCCGCCTGCAGCACGCCGTCTGGCGCCACGGTGGACAGGGGCAGGCGCTGGCCCCGGGAGAGTGCTTGCATGATCGTGTCCCTGTCAAAAACGGTCGTTCAACTTGTCGTCAAAGCGGATCGGCGATGCGCGTGACCAGCACCGAGGCGATACGGCGCTCCAGCACCTCTTCGACTTCCATGCGCAAGCCCTCGATCTCGATGCCGTCGCCCACCAGCGGCAAGGTGCCGAAGCGCTCGAGCATCAGGCCGGCCAGCGACGTGTAGTCGTCGGTGTCGCCCACCAGCGCGTCCACCTCGAGCACCTGTTCCAGGTAGTGCAGATCGGCCGTGCCATCCACGCGCCAGCGTCCGCCCCCAAGGTCCTGCACGACGGGCTGCTCGTCTTCGTCCGGGAACTCGCCGGCGATGGCTTCGAGGATGTCGATCGGCGTGACCAGGCCCTGCAAGGTGCCGTATTCGTCGGCGATGAGAACCAGCTGGCCGTGCGAGCGCTTGAGGCGGTCCATCACCTTGAGCACGCCGCTGGCGTCGGGCACGATGATCGGCACGCGGATATTGTTCGCGTCGATCGCGCCCGACAGCGTCAGATCGGCGATCAGGTCTTTTGCGCGCGCGACGCCGATCACTTCATCGAGCTCGCCCCGGCAGACCGGGAAAAAGCCGTGCGGCGTGGCCAGGAGCTGGGCGCGGATCGTGTCGGCGTCATCCTCGATATTGATCCACGAGATGTCCGAGCGGTTGGTCATGATCGAGCGCACCGAGCGCTGCGACAGGCTCAGGACACCGCTGACCATATTGCGTTCTTCAAGCTCAAAGGTCGGCTCGTCGGGCTTTTGCTTCTGCTGCTTGCTCGTCACCGGATCCGGCTCGTCGCCCGGCTCGATCCCGCGCGTGCTGCCCAGCAGGCGCAGCACCGCATCGGCCGTGCGGTCGCGCAGCGGGATGTGCGCATCCTGCTTGACGAAGTTGCGGCGCGCCAGCTGGTTGAGCAGCTCGATGACCACCGAGAAACCGATCGCCGCGTACAGGTAACCCTTGGGAATATGGAAGCCCAGGCCTTCGGCGATCAGCGACAGGCCGATCATCAAGAGGAAGCTCAGGCACAGCACGACGACAGTCGGATGCGCGTTGACGAAGCGCGTGAGCGGCTTGGAGGCGAACAGCATGACGCCCATCGAGATCACGACGGCAGCCATCATGACGCCCAGCTCGTCGACCATGCCGACGGCGGTAATCACGGCGTCGAGCGAGAACACGGCGTCGAGCACGATGATCTGCGCGACGACGGCGGCAAAGCTGGCATAGGCGCGCTTGCCGGTGGCCACGTGCAGCTTGCCTTCGACGCGCTCGTGCAGCTCCATTGTGGCCTTGGCCAGCAAAAAGAAGCCGCCCACCAGCAAAATCAGGTCGCGACCGGAGAACGTCAGCGGGCCGAGGACAATCAGGGGGGCGGTGAGTTTGACGAGCCAGGCGATGACGGTGAGCAGGCCAAGGCGCATGATCATGGCGAGCGACAGGCCGACAAGGCGGGCTTTGTCACGCTGGTGCGGGGGGAGTTTGTCCGCCAGGATGGCGATGAAGATCAGGTTGTCGATGCCAAGGACGATCTCGAGCACGACAAGGGTGAACAAGCCGACCCAGATATTTGGGTCAAAAAGCCATTCCATTAGGTGTGTTTGGTAGTGATTGGCCCGTCATTGTACGCGATCACGCCGTCAATCAAGCAGATCCGGGGGCCGCCGTTGTATTGGCGTCGCCCTTCAAAATGAATGATCGGCGGCCGGTTTGACTGGCGGTGCCGGCAGCAGCGGTTCGATCAACTGGCGGCTCAGCGTGGGCGCGAGCGGCGTGTCGGTCCCTACTTCGGCCGGCCAGTGGCGCGGCAGGTAGTGGCTGCCGAACAGGCGGTCCAGGAACGGCAGCGTGGACGCGTAGTTGCGGTTGATGTGCTCGTGCCGGCTGTGGTGCCAGTGATGAAAGGCCGGCGTCGTGACGAACCATTCGAGCGGGCCGAAGCGCCAGCGCAGGTTGGCGTGGATGAAGAAGCCCCATAACGTGCCCAGCACGATCAGTGCGGCGGGCGCGGCGCTGCCAGCCGCGGTCGGGCTGGCCAGCCCCAGCAGATACAGCGGCACGATGCCGAACAGGCGCGTGATGATCATGTCGACGGGATGGCTGCGCGTGTTGGCCAGAAAATGCATGCGTTCGGTGCTGTGGTGCAGCGCGTGGAAGCGCCATAGCCACGGCAGCTCGTGGCTGAGCCGGTGGCCCCAGTAGAAGCCCGTTTCGGCGATCACGAAGGCCAGCACCATGCGCACGGCGAGCGGCAAGCCGGCGATGGCGGTGATCAATGCATCCGGCACCAGCCAGGCGGCCAGCGCGGCCAGCAGCGCCATCGGCGCGCTCAGCAGCACGATGGGCACCAGGCTGCTGAGAAAGTAATACGCGAGGTTGTGCCGCAGCTCGGCGTTCGGCCCGTCGTGGCGCACCCCGAACCAGCGCTCCAGCGGCACGAACAGGGCCGTGAGCAGGATCAGCCAGACACACAGGCGCAGTGCAGTGGCGGCGAATTCGGCGGGCGAAAAGTGCATGGTGATTTACAGGCGGGTAGCGGCAGACTTGCTTGCCGCCACCGGCCCGTATTTTCAGGCCTGTGCGTTGCGGCGACGGCGCGCCATGAAGCCGATCAGGCCCAGGCCGCTGAGCAGCATGGTCCAGGTGGCTGGCTCGGGCACTTCGGCATTAAGCGCGACGTTATCGAGCAGCATGAATGGCGGCGCGCCAGGCGCGGTGCCACGGGCCAGGAACGACAGCATTTCGCTCGCGCTGGTGGCCGTAAAGGCCATCGTGGCCGACTTCCAGCCGCTGAAGCCGTCATCCGGAATGCTCAGCTTGGTGCTGTTCTGGGTAGCCTTGCCGAAGCCGACTTGCCAGTAATTATCGTAGTTGGCGCCGACGAAGCCGGATTGCTGCGCCAGTGCGAAGTCAAAGGTCAGCAGGTATGAGGTGCCGATCGTCAGGCCGTTGATCAGCTGGGACAGTTGGCCCGGGTAGTACTGCGAGTCGGACGCGAAGAAATTGCCACCGGTTGGCGAGGCGGTGAAGCCATTTCTGGTGCCTTCGAGCCGCAGCGCCGACGTGGTCGTGGTGGCGGTGGCGCCATCCAGGAGGAAGTTGTAGCCACCCGATCCGCTGCTACCTTCCTTGCTGGTCCAGCCCGTCAGCGTGGTGCCCCTGGCATCGACCGTCGTGCCGTTGATTTTCTTGTTGCCACCATTCGAGGTCAGCTCGAAATTGCCGTTCTGGACCAGGATCGGGCCCGCGTGGGCAATGCCCGCGCTGAAGGTGATGAAGGCGGACAGCAACAGCAGGACTGACTTGATGCGCATAGGATGGGACTCCGTGGAAAATCGACGTTGATGACGGGGAGTGGCATTGCCCGAGCTCTCCGTCGCCCAGGCAATGAAACTTTGGTAGATTTTGATCAATTTTTATTTCTTGTAAAATATTTTAGCAGATTCTTGGTGTGCCAAATCAATATTCATATTGCAATTTTTATTGCCGTTCATGAACCCACGAAGTTCTTCAAGCTAGGCATCGGGCAAATCGCGGTTACCACTGGTGCACATTGGACGAATTGCATAAAACAGTGGACGAACTGCATGCCGTGAAAACAACAGACAGGAAGCACTGCGTTATCGCGACGGCATGCATGTTGTTAAGCGGTTCGTGAAATCACGCACTGACTCAGTACGCCCTGGCCGCGCATCCTGCAGTTTTTGAGGAGATACCCATGTCAGATAATCTTTCGAACAAAGGCAACCCGGACCGCAACCTCATCAGCCTCACCGAGGCCCATGAGGTTCGCTATTGGACTGAAGCTCTGGGCATCAGTAAAGAAGAGCTGGAGCGCGTGGTTGGCCAGGTGGGCAACAGTGCAGCCAAGGTGCGCGAGCACTTGAACAAGTGATGCAGGGCTTTTCCGAGCAAGACAACACGCCGGTCTGGTTCATCACCGGCTGTTCCACCGGCCTGGGTCGGGCTCTGGCTGAACTGATCGTTCAGCGCGGTTGGCGCGTGGTCGTCACCGCGCGCGACCAGAGCGCCATCGCAGACATCGAACGCAGCGCACCGGATCGCGTGCTCGCACTGTCTCTGGATGTCACGCGTCCTGCAGACATCGATGCAGCCGTTGCCGCGATGCGCGAACGCTTCGGACGCATCGATGTCCTGGTCAACAACGCCGGCTATGGCTACCAGAGCACTGTCGAAGAAGGTGAAGAGGCAGAAATTCGTGCGCAGTTCGATACGAATGTCTTCGGCCTGTTTGCCATGACGCGGGCGGTCCTTCCCTTGATGCGCGAGCAGCGCAAGGGCAACATCATCAATATCACCTCGGTTGCTGGTCTCATCGGTTATCCGGGGTCTGGCTACTATGCCGCATCCAAGCATGCGGTTGAGGGCTGGTCAGACGCGCTGCGCGCCGAGGTGCTTCCGCTGGGAATTGGCGTCACGTGCGTCGAGCCCGGGCCATTTCGCACGGATTGGGCGGGCCGCTCCTTGCGTCAGACAACGAGTGGGATTGCCGATTACGCCGATACGGCGGCAAAGCGCTTGGCTGTGACCAAAGAAACCAGCGGCGCGCAGGCCGGTGACCCGGTAAAGGCCGCGCAGGCGATGGTCACCATTGCAAATGGCGCCGATGCACCACGACATCTCGTGCTGGGCGCCTGGGGCTTCGATGCGGTTGTTGAGCGCCTGGAAGAACGCGTTCGCGACATCTCGATGCAACGCGATCTGAGCTTGTCGGCCGACTTTAATGACGAGGCATGATCCTTTTAATTGACGAGCAATTTGCTGATGTCTCGTTCTGGAGAATTTGATGAAACCCTATGTTATTTGCCACATGATGTCCTCCATCGACGGCCATGCACTGACCGATGGCTGGGATCGGCCCTTCAAGAAAGCCGCAGGCGACCTGTATGAAAAGTTGGCCGCGACGTTTGACTTCGATGGCTGGATTTGCGGCCGCACGACCATGGAAGAAATCGCGCATGGTGAAGGCTATCCGAAAGGGTTGGCGAAGGAGCCGATCCCACGTACGCCCTATTTCGCCAAGCGTGACGCGAAAACTTACGCCATTGCGATCGACGGCCACGGCAAGGTTGCATGGAAGAGCAATGAGGCACTCGACTCGCACGTCGTCGCGGTTCTGACGGAAGCCGTGTCGGATGACTATCTGGCCTATCTGCAATCGATCCAAGTCTCCTATTTTTTTGCAGGCAAAACCGATATCGATCTGGCGCAGGTCGTGCAAACCCTGGCCGATGAGCTGGGCACGAAGCGACTGATCGTCGAAGGTGGCCCGCACGTCAGCGGCTCCTTCGTCAATGCCGGTCTGGTCGATGAAGTCAGCGTGCTGATATTGCCTCTGGTCGATGGGCGTGGCCATCATCCCGCGTCGTTTGAAATTGACGAAGATTCCTGGAAGCAGCCGAGCTATCTGAAACTCGAATCGGCAGAGGTTCAGGATGGTGGCGGCGTGTGGCTGCGTTACAAGCGGTCGTGACGCGTTCGGCGCGCGAAGATCATTGATTAACGCGCGCGAGCGGTTCCTTGAACGCTTACGGGGGTACGCCTCCAAGTGGTGCTACGCCTGGCGGGCCTCCTGCCTGGCCCGCGATTCCCGGTGCGTCTGAATCGTGGAGCAAATAGATTCCGCAAGCAAGTTCTCCGAGCCTGTGACGTCGGCAACGAGAACAAACGGAACATATCGGCACCGCGGGCAATCACGCAGAAGGCGGTGATCAGCGCGATACACGGCGCAATCTGCAGCAGATTGTCGAATCGAAGCGCTGCAGCAAAACAAAGTAGCACCGATACCGATGCCAGCTTTTTTCACAGAATCGGGTAAATATCAGATTACGCACCAGATACGTGGCCAGGATGCCACCTACAAATACCGCTGCGAATCGAAGACTCATTCGATCAGCCAACCTTCGGTGATCGCTGCGACCGAGACAAGCAGCAAGAGCAAACCTGGACCACCGACGGAACCAGCGACGCCAAGGGCTCGGCTGTTGGAGTGACATTAAAAACAGCTCAATCAGCCATGTGGGTAGAGATGTGGGCAGACCGAATTGAAAAAGCCCCTTCATAGGAGCTTTTTAGTGTTTTTGGCGGAGAGAGGGGGATTCGAACCCCCGGTAGGCTATGAACCTACACACGCTTTCCAGGCGTGCGACTTAAACCACTCATCCATCTCTCCTGATGGTCGACGTGTACGTTCCACGAAGCCGCTCATTATAACAACAATTCCTGGTAGTACAAGACCGACCTGACAACGGTCGGGCAAGCCCCTTCCCCCCAACCACCCGCGAATGGTATCGTTCCCGGCTGGCCTGCCCATCCGGCACGCTACCCGCAACGGATACGTCGTGAAACGCACATCACTTTATCTCATCATCTTCGCCGTGGCCGCAGCTGGCGCCGGCGCCGGCTCCTGGCTCGCGAACCGCACCCCGACCGGGGCACAGGAAACGAAGCCTGCCCCCGCAACCGCAACCGCAACCGCCACCAGCACGCAAGACGCCAGCGCCATCGCAACCGAGCTGCGCGCCATGCTCGACGCCTACCGCAAGATCATCGTGCTGACCCACGATGAGGCCACGCTGCCCGCCGCCGAGCGCGCGCAGGCAAACCGCATCGGCCAGCAGCTGTTCCACGAAAACCAGGAACGCATCGGCCGCGTCGAGACCGCCCTGACCACGCTGATCGCGTCGAACAACCCACGCCGCTTCGACGCCATCAGCACCCTGCTCGACTATATCGAGTCGGGCGACGGTCTGTACGACGCTGACCGGCTGGCGTTTCGCGAAACCCTGCGCAGCCTGCAGGCGCAGATCGCCAGCGATTCATCGCTCGCCGCGATCAAGCTGCACAAGCGGATTTCGGAAGACCTCGACGCGCTGGCCGAGATCGAGCGCAATTATGAGAAGGAGATCCGCGCGATCTTCGGGCGCTACGATACCCGCGCGATCGAGCTGAAGCGCGAGAAGTGGGACAGCTACATCGCTTACCTGAAAAAGCTCTACACGCGCGAGCGCATCCTGAAGGAATACGGCGTCGTGCTGCCCTACCCCGCTGCGCCGGAACCAGAACCTGCTGCCCCAGAACCGGGCGCGCCGCCGCAGGCCGGGCGCGAAGGCGCCGAGATCTTCGGCAAGTCGCTTCCGAAAAAGACCGTGCTTCTCACCTTCGACGACGGCCCGCACCGCCGCTACAGCGAAGAAATCGCCGCGATCCTCAAGCAGTACAACGCGCCGGCGATCTTCTTCAACGTCGGGCGCAACCTGGGCGCGCTCGACGCGCAGGGTGCCGCCAAGCTGAGCGCCAATGCCCAGGTCAGTCGCAAGCTCAAGGACGCCGGCTACGTGCTGGCCAATCACAGCCTCACGCATGCGCAGTTATCGAAGCAGACGGGCGCGAAGCTCAAGTCCGAAATCCTCGATACCGATACGCTGCTCAAGGCCGTCGATCCGCAGCGCTCGTCGCTGTTTCGCTTTCCGTACGGCGCGCGTAATCGCGAGGGCATGCAATTGCTGGCCGATGCGCAGCTCACGTCGATGATGTGGAATATCGATTCGCTCGATTGGGCCGACCCGGTCCCGTCGTCGATCGCCGACCGCGTGCTGCGCAGCGTCGAGAAGGAAGGCCGCGGCATCATTCTGTTCCACGATATCCACGAGCGCACCGTCAAGGCGTTGCCGATGATTCTGGAACGCCTGGCGGCCGAGGGCTATCAATTTGCCGGTTGGGATGGTGCCAAGTTCCAAGTCGACAGCAAGGCAGCGCCCGCGCCGGCACCACGTGCGGCGGCCACCGGCTACGCCAATTCGTGGGCGATCCTGGTGGGCATCGACAATTATCCGAAGTGGCCGCGCCTGGAATATGCGGTGCGCGATGCCGAGGGCGTCGAGCGGCTGCTGGTGCAGAAGTTCGGCTTCGCGCAGGAACGCGTGATCACGTTGAAGAATGAGCAGGCCACACGCCAGGGCATCCTGGCCGCGTTCCACGATCGCCTGGCCCACGGCGGCTTGCAGCCGAACGACCGCGTGTTCGTGTTCTTCGCCGGGCACGGCGCCACGCGCAAGCTCAGTTCGGGGCGCGACCTTGGCTACATCGTGCCGTTTGACGCCGACCCGAACAACCTGGCCACCGATGCGATTCCGATGACCGAAATCCAGAACATCGCCGAGAGCCTGCCGGCCAAGCACGCGTTGTTCGTGATGGACGCCTGCTATAGCGGCCTTGGCCTGACACGCGGCGCGGCCAATGCGTCGTTCTTGCGCGATAACGCGCGCCGCCTGGGCCGGCAGATGCTGACGGCTGGCGGCACTGATCAGCTGGTGGCCGATGGCGGGCCAAATGGCCACTCGGTCTTTACCTGGACCCTGATGCAGGGCCTGGGCGGCAAGGGTGACCTGAATGGCGATGGCTTGATCACGGCCACCGAGCTGGCGGCGTATGTGGCGCCGGCCGTGTCGAGCGTGTCGCAGCAGACGCCCGCCTTTGGCAGCTTGCCGGGATCGGAAGGCGGCGACTTCGTGTTCGAGCTGCCCGAAGAAACCGAGTTCCTCACGGCCGGCACGGCGCAGTTGTCGAACGATGCGATTGCGCTCAATACGCGGCTCGATGCGCAGGCATCGAAGGCAACGGGCACCGTCGTGGTCAAGGATCTGCAGGGTGGCGAGACGCGGCTCAAGGCGCCGGCGGCGGTGCCGGTGTCAAGCCGGCAGCAGGCGCAGCGTGCCAACGATCTGGGGCTGCAGCTGTATCGGGAGAAGCAGTATGCGCAGGCCGAGGCGCAGTTTACCGAGGCGCTCAAGCTGCGGCCGGATTTTGCGCTGGCGGCGAACAATCTGGGCTTCGTGTTTTACAAGCAGGATCGTTTTGTCGAGGCGGCGCGCTGGTTTGAAAATACCGTCAAGATCGATCCGTCGCGGGCGATCGCGTATCGCAATCTGGGTGATGCGTATGTCAGGTCGAAGCAGCCGCAGAAAGCCAGGGCGGCGTTCACCACGTATCTCGAATTAGCGCCGACCGGTGCGGGTGCGACGTATGCGAAGGAGCAGTTGCAGAAGTTGTGATGGTGGTTCGCGTCATAAAAAATGCCCGTGTTCGCAATGCGACCACGGGCATTTTTTTCACCGGCCTGCAGGCCGGTGCAGACGCTTGCGATTACGCCGATTCTTTCAACTGCTCCAGAATCGCTGGATTTTCAAGCGTCGACACATCCTGCGTGATGTTCTCGCCCTTGGCCAGCACGCGCAGCAGGCGGCGCATGATCTTGCCTGAGCGGGTTTTTGGCAGATTGTCACCGAAGCGGATTTCCTTTGGCTTGGCGATCGGACCGATCTCCTTGCCCACCCACGCACGCAGTTCATTGGCGATTTTCTTGGCTTCTTCGCCCGTTGGCCGCGCGCCCTTGAGCACGACGAAGGCGCAGATCGATTCGCCCGTCGTGTCGTCCGGGCGCCCCACCACCGCCGCTTCGGCCACCAGCGAATTGGCCACCAGCGCCGATTCGATTTCCATCGTGCCCATGCGGTGACCCGAGACGTTCAGCACGTCGTCGATGCGGCCCGTGATCGTGAAGTTGCCCGTGTCCTTGTTGCGGATCGCGCCGTCGCCCGCCAGGTAGTATTTGCCACCCAGCTCATCCGGGAAATAACTGGTGCGGAACCGGTCCGGGTTGTTCCAGATGGTGCGGATCATTGACGGCCATGGGCGCTTCACGACCAGGATGCCGCCCTGCCCGTTCGGCACGTCGGCGCCGGCTTCATCGACAATCGCGGCCATGATGCCCGGCAGCGGCAGCGTGCACGAACCCGGCACCATCGGCGTCGCGCCCGGCAGTGGCGTGATCATGTGGCCGCCCGTTTCGGTCTGCCAGAAGGTGTCGACGATCGGGCAGCGTTCGCCGCCGACGTTCTTGTAGTACCACATCCAGGCTTCCGGATTGATCGGCTCGCCGACCGAACCCAGCAAACGCAGGCTCGACAGGTCCGAATTCTTCGGATGGACTTTCTCGTCCACGTCCGATGCCTTGATCAGCGAGCGGATCGCCGTTGGCGCCGTGTAGAAGATGCTGACCTTGTGCTTTTCGATCGTCTTCCAGAAGCGGCTGGCGTTCGGGAAGGTGGGCACGCCCTCGAACACGACCTGCGTGCCGCCGACGGCCAGCGGGCCATAGGCGATGTAGGTGTGGCCGGTGATCCAGCCGATGTCGGCGGTGCACCAGAAAACGTCGTCGGGCTTCAGGTCGAACGTCCACTTCATGGTCAGCGCGGCCCACAGCAGGTAGCCGCCGGTCGAGTGCTGCACGCCTTTCGGAGTGCCGGTCGAGCCGGACGTGTAGAGGATGAACAGCGGGTGCTCGGCGTCGACCCATTCCGGCTCGCAGTCGGCCGACTGGCCTTCGACCAGCTCGTGCAGCCACAGGTCACGCCCTTCCTGGAAGGCGACGTCGCCGCCGGTGCGCTTGTAGACGATGACGTCCTTGACCGTGTTGCAGCCGCCCATGCCAAGGGCTTCATCGACGATGGCTTTCAGCGGAAGCGATTTGCCCCCGCGCTGCTGCTCGTCGGCCGTGATGACCGCGACTGCGCCGGCGTCGATGATGCGCTCCTGCAGCGACTTGGCGGAGAAGCCGCCAAACACCACCGAGTGGGTCGCGCCGATACGGGCGCAGGCCTGCATCGCGCTGATGCCTTCGACCGACATCGACATGTAGATGATGACGCGGTCACCCTTCTTGATGCCGCGCGATTTGAGCGCGTTGGCGAATTTGCAGACGCGCTCGTGCAGCTCGCGGTAGGTCACGCGGTTGACGGCGCCGTCGTCGGCTTCGAAGATGATCGCGGTCTTGTCGGCGTTGCCGTTTTCAAGGTTGCGGTCGAGGCAGTTGTACGACGCATTGAGCTGGCCGTCGCCGAACCATTTGTAGAACGGTGCGTCGGACTCGTCGAGCGTGCTGGTGAATGGCTTGTGCCAGTCGAGGTTCTCGCGCGCCAGGCGGGCCCAGAAACCTTCGTAGTCGCTGGCGGCTTCGGCGCACAGCTTGTCGTAGGCAGCCATGCCGCTGACGGTGGCGTTGGCGGCAAAGTCGTGCGGCGGCTGGAATACGCGATGTTCTTGCAGGCCCTGGGATTGCTCCTGCGTCGTCTCGTTCTCGGACATGTCAGTCTCCATTCTAGTTAGTGGGTTATGCCGATACCATAGGGGCGCTCGCTTACTGAGCCCTTACACATCGCCCCGGCGACCAGGCGTTGGGCCAGCCTGCGCCGCCCGATTCATTCTAACGCCGTCCGTTGCAAAGCGGGCAAGTGCTCTGCCGACGCCACCGTAACGCCAACGCCGGTGTAAAATGCCGTGCTGAATTTTCTCGCATTTCCTGGAGTTCCATCCCGATGTCGTCTCTGCCCCCGAACCAGCCTTTTCGCAAGCTGTCACCCCTCAATTCGCTGATTTTCTCGAGCCGCTGGCTGCAACTGCCGCTCTACCTGGGCCTGATCCTGGCCCAGTGCGTCTACGTCTTTCACTTCTGGGTCGAACTCGTCGACCTGATCGGCGCCGCCATGGGCAACGCCGATTCGCTCAAACACATCATCGATGCCGTCAGCGTCCCGGGCGCTACTCGCCCTACCCGGCTCAATGAAACCATCATCATGCTGGTCGTGCTCGGTCTGATCGATGTGGTGATGATCTCGAACCTCTTGATCATGGTGATCATCGGGGGTTATGAGACGTTCGTGTCGCGCATGCATCTGGATGGTCACCCGGACCAGCCAGAATGGTTGTCGCACGTGAACGCGTCGGTCCTGAAGACCAAGCTGGCGATGGCGATCATCGGCATTTCGTCGATTCATCTGCTCAAGACCTTCATCAACGCGTCGTCATACGATGTGAAGACGCTGTTCTTCCAGACCCTGATCCACTTCGCGTTCCTGCTCTCGGCTATGGCGATTGCCTACACCGACCGCATCGTGATGAGCACGCACAACGACAAACACGCTTAAAACAAACATTCCTGGTACCCCTGAAAGAGCGAACATGGCAACCGTGATTACCCAAGACGACCTGATCGAATCGGTCGCGGCAGCACTGCAGTACATCAGCTACTACCACCCTGCGGATTACATCCAGCACCTGGCGCGCGCCTACGAGGCCGAGCAGAGCCCGGCCGCCAAGGATGCGATCGCCCAGATCCTGACCAATTCGCGCATGTGCGCCGAAGGCAAACGCCCGATCTGCCAGGACACCGGCATCGTCAACGTGTTCCTCAAAATCGGCATGGGCGTGCGCTTCGAGGGTTTCACGGGCACCGTCACGGACGCCGTCAATGAAGGCGTGCGCCGCGCCTACAACTTCGCCGACAACAAGCTGCGCGCCTCGATCGTGGCCGACCCGCATTTCGAGCGCAAGAACACCAAGGACAACACCCCGGCCGTGGTCCACATGGAGCTGGTCGAGGGCGAAACCGTCGACGTGAAAGTCGCGGCCAAGGGCGGCGGCTCGGAAAATAAAACCAAGTTCGTCATGCTCAACCCATCCGACTCGCTGGTCGACTGGGTGCTGAAAACCGTGCCGCTGATGGGCGCGGGCTGGTGCCCGCCGGGCATGCTCGGCATCGGTATCGGCGGTACCGCCGAAAAGGCGATGCTGATGGCCAAAGAGTCGCTGATGGAAGACATCGACATGTACGAGCTGCGCCAGCGCGGCCCGAACAACAAACTCGAAGAACTGCGCATCGAGCTGTGCGACAAGATCAACGCGCTGGGCATCGGCGCGCAGGGCCTGGGCGGCCTGACCACGGTGCTGGACGTGAAGATCAATATGTACCCGACACACGCGGCGTCGAAGCCCGTGGCGATGATCCCGAACTGCGCCGCCACGCGCCATGCGCACTTCGTGCTGGACGGCTCGGGCCCGGTCTACATCGAACCGCCTGCGCTGTCGAGCTGGCCTGATGTGAACTGGACGCCGGACACGCAGAAATCCAAGCGCGTCGACCTGAACACGCTGACCAAGGAAGAAGTCGCTTCGTGGCAACCGGGCCAGACGCTTCTGCTCAATGGCAAAATGCTGACGGGCCGCGACGCGGCGCACAAGCGCATCCAGGACATGCTGGCCAAGGGCGAATCGCTGCCGGTGGACTTCACCAACCGCGTGATCTATTACGTCGGCCCGGTCGATCCGGTCGGCGACGAAGTGGTCGGCCCGGCTGGCCCGACCACCGCCACACGCATGGACAAGTTCACCGACATGATGCTTGAGCAGACCGGCCTGATCTCGATGATCGGCAAGGCCGAGCGCGGCCCGGCCGCCATCGAGTCGATCAAGAAGCACCAGTCGGCCTATCTGATGGCGGTCGGCGGCTCGGCGTACCTGGTCTCGAAAGCGATCAAGTCGGCGACCGTCGTCGGCTTTGCGGACCTGGGCATGGAAGCGATCTACGAGTTCGACGTGACCGACATGCCAGTGACCGTCGCCGTCGATTCGACCGGCACGTCGGTCCACACGACCGGCCCGAAGGAATGGTCGGCCAAGATCGAATCGCTGCGCGGCGTGCCGATCAACGTCGCATAACACCTCTCCCCTTCAGCATGGTCTCCACCACGCTTTCCCACGACGCCCCGGTCGGCATGTTCGACTCGGGCGTCGGCGGTCTCTCGGTGCTGCGCCACATCCAGGCGCAGCTGCCGCATGAACACCTGTTGTATGTCGCCGATTCCGGCTATGCGCCGTATGGCGACAAGCCGGAGTCGCTCGTCATTGCGCGTGTGCTGGCGATTGCTGATTTTCTGATTGCGCAAGGCGCCAAGGCGATCGTCGTGGCATGCAATACGGCCACCGTGGCGGCGGTGCGCGTGCTGCGTGAGACGCATCCGGGCATGCCGGTTGTCGGCGTGGAGCCGGGGTTGAAGCCGGCTGCTGCACTCACCCGCATTGGCAAGGTGGGCGTGCTGGCGACGGCGCGCACGCTGCAAGGCGCAAAGTTCTTGCTGCTGCGCGACCAGATCCATCGTGAGACCGGCGTGGATTTCTTGCTGCAGCCGTGCGTGGGCCTGGTGGACCAGATCGAACTGGGCGAGCTGGACTCCAGCGCCATGATGGCCACGCTGGACCGCTTCATTGCGCCGCTACTGGCGCAGGATGCCGATACGCTGGTGCTGGGCTGCACGCACTATCCGCTGGTGCGTGGGGCGATCGAGCGGTTGCTGGGTAGCTCTGGACATGGTGACGTGGCGCTGGTGGATACGGGGGATGCCGTGGCGCGGCAACTGGCACGCTTGCTCGTGGCTGGTGGGTTGGCGCGGACTGTTGGTTTGGATGCGCTGCCAGCTGGGCTAACAGGCTACACGACAGCCAGTGCGGTGGCGCTGACGGCGGCGTTTCGCAGCCTGCTGGGGATCGATCCGCCCGTGTACGCGGTCAACATTGCCGAGCCGCAAGCGCCCTCTGCTTCGACATGCAATTAAATTTGCAAGCACGGGCTAAAGTTTATATAATCTTGTTCTGTCGCGGAAACAACGAGACAGATGTAGTAGTTCAGTGGTGGCTGTAGCTCAGTTGGTAGAGTCCAGGATTGTGATTCCTGTTGTCGTGGGTTCGAGCCCCATCAGCCACCCCACAGAATGCAAGTAAAAAGCCCAGTCTTCGGACTGGGCTTTTTGCGTTCTGATCGGAGCAAAAGCCGGGGTCAGGTCTGACATTCGGACACGACCTCAAGATTGAGCCTGTAGTCCTTCCTGCACGGCATCGAAACTCTTTGCTCAGCAAACTTCCTAGGCTCTTGCTGCTATGTTAAGCGTGAGCTCGTGTCCGAATTTGATACCTGACCCCGGCTTCCCTGGCTTCACACGGCAACGCGAGAACGTCGATCGAGTCGGCGCTGCGCTCCTGGATGGCAGTCACGTCGTCTTCGGTGAGTGCGGGTGCTCCCCCGTCCGGACAAGCGCCGCGCCATAAGCAAGCAAGTGTTTGCTGAGTTATCTCTGATCCGGGTAAGTCAACCTCACATCTCAAGCCCGCTGACCCACGCCAAAATCTGGTAGCGACTATAAATAGAAAATATCCCTAACTCAATTGGGAGGGGCTATGGCCTATTTCATCTATTCTGGGGACGTGGAAAAACTAAACGGTCGCGCACCATTTTCAGACGGCGAGTGTGTAGCACTTGTGCAGGCAACGACAAGTGTTGGGCATACGAGCCGATGGAGGCCAGGACCTCGCGTAGTCGACCTAAGCTATATGAATCCGGGAACGGTGATCGCGAACTTCGTATTCGACAAGCAGGGTAATGGGCGCTTTCCGAATCAGCATGGATACCATGCAGCTCTTTTCGTGGAACTTTGCGGGAGGGGCGTATCGAGCGCCAAAAAAAGGAATATACGTGTCATGGACCAATGGCGCACGCGCATCCCGAATACCGTCAGGCAGCGGGAAATCGTCGCGCGGGGCAAAAGTAAGGCCCAAGGAAGTGCCTATTCCGACTCAGATAACGCAGACCAGTTCTACGTGGTGGTTTCCAAATGAAGGCAGCACTGCTCGCAATTATCTTGGCTTCTGGCGCCGTGCAAGCAGAGGTAATCGACTGTCCTGCGAAGAATTCTGGAGCGCGACTCATCGGGGCCGGCATGTTTGAAGGTGATGGAAAACAGTACGAATTGATGGGTGAGCCGAAAATGGTGCGCGGCGGCCACGATGTCAGATTCGGCTTCAGTGGTGGCGAGGTGAGGTGGATAGCCTGCTGGTACGAGCCCACTACCGCTCGCTGGTATCGCGTTAGCGCTTCCGCGAGACATTGCATACTCAAACAGCGAACAGTGGAGTCGCGCCAAGTGACAGCATCCGTCCAGTGCAAATGATTTTGCGCTTCTACTTCGGCCAGGCCCAAAAAAGTAGCGTCAGGTCAGAAAGATGGGGGCGGGTCCGACATTCAGACACGTGCCCTAGATTCATCCTGTTGTTCTTCCAATGAGGCAAACAATGTCTTTGCTAAGCCAAACTTTTCAGTCTTCGACGTTATGGTAAGCCTGAGCTCGTGTCCGAATGTCAGACCTGACCCCGGCTTTGGTTTAAGTCAGCGGCTGGCAATCATCACCTGCTCAACCCCATTCCATACCAACTGCGTATTCAAATCCCGCGACGCCGACAATTTGCCGTTGACGTACAAATTGGTCCGCAGCGCATACCTTCCCTGCGACGCATCCTTCGGCAACGTGATTTCAAACGAGTTTTCAAAGCGTCCGCCCGAGTTGTTGGTCAGCGCTTTGGAGCCTGATTTGAACTGCTTGCCATCCTGATCGAACACCACCAACTCTTCGCGCACTTGCATGACCGGTGTCGTCGCACCGTTCACCAGTTCAACGGTTGAGTTGACCACCACCGGTTTGCCACGCTGCACCGTGCTGGCATTTAGGCGTGGCTGGTACGACACCACTTGCGGCTCGGCTGGCAGGCGGCCGCGGGTGCGGATGAAGTCGTTGTCGACCTGGGCGGCGGTGCGGGTCTGACGTGATTGCGAGTTGATGGCCACGCAGCCCAGTGCGGCCACGATGCCACCGGCGGCGGCGCCCCTTGCTGCGCCGCGTTTGCCGTCCATCAGTGCGCCCAGCAGTGCGCCGGCTGCGGCGCCCATCAGTGCCGACGAGCCGACGGCGCACGGGTCCTGCTCGGCGGCGACGCCGCCTTGCGGGTACTGCGTTTGCGACATGCCGCTCTGGCCCGTGGTGGCGCAGCCGGATACCAGGCTCGTCAGCAACGTCAGCACAACGATCTTTTTCATTGGCGTTTTCATGGTTTTCCCTGATGAGACTGCATTATCTGATGGTGGTTTCTTCTTGCAGCATCTGGCGTTCGCGATCGCGGATCTGCTGCATCATGCTGTCGAGCTGCGGATTGTTCGGATCGGCACGACGTGCGCTTTCTACATAGGTTTTGGCGGCATCAAATTTTCGCTGCAACAGCGCCTGCTCAGCATCACGCAGGAACATCGTTGCCATCGACGTGCGCTGCGCTGCGCCCGCGTCTTGCGTACCTGACGCAGTCGGCGCGGTCGGCGCCCGCGGCGCAGCCGGCTCCTGCACCTGGCTTGGTGCGCGCGGAACCGGAACGGCGCCTGGCATGAAGACCTCGGCAGGCGGCGCCGGTTGGGCTGCAGCCGCAGCGGCGGCGTCCAGTGCGTCGACCTCCCATTTGAGCTGGTTCAGGCTGGGTTCATCGCGGTTCAGGCCCGTCAGTTTGGCCAGTGCGGCCCTTGCTTGCGCCTGATCACGTGCATCGAGCGCGCTGCGCACGTCAGCCAGCGCTGCCTTGATGGATTCCTGGGTCGCCTCCAGCCGGGTGCGCAAGGCTTCGGCCTCCGGCTTGTTTGAACACGCCGCCGTCAATTCGTTCAGTCCTGCGCGCGCACGACCAGGCCGGCTGTCTTGCAGCAAGCCATCGATTGAACGGAAGTTGCGCTGGCAGGCGTTGTCGGTCTTTTCAGCTGCTGCAATCGCACGTTGTAAGGTGTTGACCTTGGCGCGTTCCTTGTCGCCGCATTCGGCGCTGGCCCGTAGCGCCTGGGTACGCGCGGCGGCGAGGTCGCCCGACGTGACCGCCTGGGTGCCCAGGTCGAAGGCAGATTCGCAGGCGTTTTCCTCGATCACCGGCTTGTCCCCGGAACCCACGTTGTAGAGCACGACCAGCAGCAGTGCGATCCCGCCGGCAATCCACTTGCCCTTCCCGCCTTTGCGCGTTGCAGGCGGTATCGGCGCGCGATCGGCTGCAGAACGGAAAGGCGCTGCGGGCGCAGATGGCGGCGGCACGGCAGCAGCAGGCGGGACGCTTGCCGCCGGCGCGGCAGCAGATTGCGGCGTTACGACAGGCGCAGCTGGAGCGGGAGGCACAGGCACGCTCGGCGGCGCTGGTACCGCAGCAACCGAAGCAGGAGCAGCGACAGGAGCAGCACCCTGCCCCACCTTGCGCACCGCCCCATCCACCCCTTCACCACAGAATGGACAGAATGCCACCTCACCCTGCAGCGTCGCGCTGCAGCCAGAACACTGTTTCAAAGTCTCGTCCTCACAGCATCGGTGGCAACGGCGGCGGCGAGGCCGGCGCCCCGAACAGCATCGTCAATTCCGGCAACTGCCCCAGCTCACCCCACGCTGCAAGGCCCACGCGCCACACCTTCGTACCAGCGACCACGACCTGTCCCGCCTGCACCATCTGCGCGATCTGCTGCGGGGTGTACGGGCCGAACTGCTGCCCGCCAATGCCCAGATGATATTGATGCTCGACGAGCGGTGGCGGCATACCCAGTGGCGGTGGCGTCGCACCCAGCGGCGGCGGCATGCCAGGCATGCCCGGCGCGCCCGCCGGGAACGTGGCAGCTGGCGCAGTAGCCTGCGGGGCCAGCAAGGCGTCTAACTTGCCAGCATTGAACGCATCCGGCTTGATCACGTATTTCAGGCGCAGATGGCCGTCCTCGCCCGGCTCGCGCACTTCCCAGTCATACGCGTCTTCATCGGAATCCGGCACGACGCTCGCCCACTCCGTCAGCACCTCGAGCAGTTGCTCGTCGGCGCGGTCGATGTCGCGCTGGCTCATCCCCTTGCGGCGCGCCTTCTCGGCCAGCTCGCGCTTGGCTTCGCCGGCAATCGCGCTGGCAAAGCCCTTGCGATCATCCTGCGCGCCGGTCGCGTCTTCCACCAGTTTTGGCGTGTAGACGGCCGTCTCGTAATAGCTGGCCAGCGCCGCCAGCGCGACGGTCTGACTCGCG
Source organism: Massilia aurea (assembly GCF_024753205.1). Classification (GTDB taxonomy): domain Bacteria; phylum Pseudomonadota; class Gammaproteobacteria; order Burkholderiales; family Burkholderiaceae_D; genus Telluria; species Telluria aurea. The sequence goes on from NZ_JANUGZ010000003.1 coordinate 416,011, forward strand.
TCGAGTTCAGCCAGACGTTCCTGCACCCGCTCGACAATGGCGTCGCGGTAGGTGGCCGGCAAGCCATTCTGGCGAATCGCCCGTTCGTTGCCGATGCGGCGCACGTCGCCGCGCGCGACGGCAAACTGGTACTGTCCGCGCGGGATGACGCGTTGGGTCGAGCGGGTCAGGATGCCCAGCATGATCGCCTGCAGGTACTGCTTGAAGTCTTCGGCCAGGCGGTTGATCTCGTCAGTCGTCGGCGCCATCGGATGGCTGAACTGGGTCGAGTCGATGTGCGTGTGGGTCGGGTTCTTTTCGGCTTCCTTGCGGTAGCTGGTACGCCACCCTTCCATGCCGCGCAGCACCGTCATCGGGATACCGGACAGTTCGCAGTAGCAGACGGCGCGGCCCGGCACGCCGGTCTCGACGATCGACAATTGCGCCGCGGTGATATTGGCCTGGGTCGGCACACAGGTATTGAGCTCGGCGCCAAACAGGCGTTTAAAACGGTCGGCATTGGCCACGCCCACGAAGCATTTGAACTGGTCGGCCTTCACGGTGAAGTCGCCCGACAGGTTCGCATCGATCCATGGCATCGCGCAGGCCAGCAGTTTGCGGAAGCGGTCCATCCGTTCGGCCGGGTTCATCTGTTCCAGCGCCTCGATCAACGGATCGTGGTCGACGTTGTCCGCGTCGCCCGCACCGGCCAGCGTCAACTGCCGCTCGGCCATCCGTTTTACTTTGTTGATGATCTCGCTGCGCTGGGCGGCGTCGCCCAGCATCGGGAACAGCACCTTCGAGCCGCCCAGGTCCTTGAACGCCTCGTCCGCCCATTCGCGCAGTTGCAGCGCGTTCGGCATCGGCACGTTGCGCTCGGCTACCGGCACCGTGATCAGGGTGGCGTGGTCCTTGTTCAGGTCTTGCTGGATGATGGCGTTGGCGTGCTGCAGCTGGCCCAGCATGGTCAGCACGGCTTCGCGGCCGGCTTGCAATTCGCCGACCAGGCCGTTCCAGATGGCGCGGCCCTGCGCGTCGACGCCGTTCTTCTTGCCCAGCCAGGCAGACAGGTCGGCCATCAGGATCGCCGCTTCGTCGGCCGCCTTGGCGCGCAGGTGGAACTTGAGCGCGTTGGCGATTTCGGTGCGCAGGTGGTCCAGCACCGTGACTGCCTGCTTTTCATTATTGCTGCTGAAGAAGCCGCCCCGGGTCTGTTCGAGGTTGGCCAGCAGGCGTTCGTATTCGCGGGTACGCACCGCTTCCTTGATTTCGCGATAACGCTCGCTGTTGAGCTTGAGTGCGCTGATCAGGCCGGTGCCCGGTGCTTCGAGCCGGTCCTTGATCTGCTCGACCAGCGACAGCACGTATTCGAGGCCGCCGAAATCCTTGTTGTCGAGGTAGGCGTAGAGCTGGTCGCGGATCGCGTGCTTGATGCGTTCCAGCACCTCGCGCCGGCGTTTGACCACGCGGTCTTCGGTCGTATCGGCGGTGGAATCCTGGTCGCGCACCGAGTCGCGCTCGAGCTGCTGGACGGTTTCGCGCACCTGCGTCGGCCACTCGGCGCGATCGAAGCCGGTACGGATGCTGTCGATGCGTGCGTTGACGCGCTGCTCGACGCCGGCCAGCAGCAGGCCGTGCTTGTCCTGCAGCAGGTCGTCGACGAGGGCGTAATCGAGGAACTCGCCGCTCGAGCGTTTCAGCTCGACGTTGCGGTCGGAGAAGGTCGGGAAATCGCTGAACGGCGCGGCGCGCAGCGCCATCTGGGCCGCCATGAATTCGTCGCGCTGCTTGTCGGTGGCGCGGTTCACGCCGGTGTCGACGCCGCCCACGCCAAAGAAGGCCTTGAGCATGGCGCCGGCCCAGCGGTGCGCGCGCTCTTCGCGCCGCGCTTCCTGGCGCGTGTCGAGCACGGCCTGGCCAAACGACGAGAAGCGCTTCGAGTACGACAGGCGCATGTCGGCAAAGCGGTTCTTCGGCACCAGCGCGTCGTGCAGGAAGTTCTTGTGCTGCGCCTGGTTCACGGCCACCGAGCGCTTGCGGCGCGCGAAGTCGCCCGAGGCAAAATCTTCGAACAGCGTGTCGGCCACCATGTGGTAGACATCCTTGACGTCATTCGTGTGCTGCTGGGCCAGGTTGCCCGAGTCGATCAGATAGACTTCGCTGTACGGTTCGCGCGGCAATTCCGGCTGATCGTAGGCATCCCAGCGGCCCACGTAGCCCTTGTTGCCGAGCATGGCCGATTCGAGTTCCATCAGCGCGGCGTAGCCGTTCGCTTCGGTGCGCTCCTTGTTGGCGCCCGCGTAGCCGGTCGGCAAGAACAGCATCAGTTCGACGTCGGCATTGCCCACTTCGGACTTGGCCAGCCAGCGCGCCAGCAGACCCATGTCGAGGAAGGCGCCGGAGCCGGTGCCGCCGGCAACCGAGCCCACGATGACGATGCGGAACTTCTCGGTTTCCATGCGCAGGCCCAGGCGCGCCAGCTGCTGCTCGTGCGACAGGCCGGCCTTGAGCGTCTTGAGCTTCAGGCGGATCTTGTCGCGGATCTTGGTGTACTTGTCAAACAGGTACAGGCGCGAGACGGCGCGGATCTGGCCCGCGCCCTTGGATGGGTCGATGCCCAGTTCACGGATTTTCTTCGGCGTCAGCGACAGCCATTCCTTGATGTGCGGGTATTTCTCGAGCGCGTCGTCGTCACGGCTGTACTTGTCCATGTCGAACGCTTCGACGATTTTCTCTTCGTCGGTGAACTTGACCTGGTCAAATTGCAGGTCTTCGGCCTGGGCGCGGCCGCTGTCGATGACGGCGCCCGTGTCGAGGTCGAACTGGATGAACTGCGCGACCGGAAATTCGGCCAGGCTGTCGACGCGAGTGCGCGCCCCGTTGCCGCCCCACAGGGTGTTGAGGATGCGGCGGCGCACACGCATCAGCACTTCCATGCCGGTGCCGCCGATGCCGATGAACAGCGTCGGGCGCAGGTCGATGCTCTGCTCCTGCTTGCGCTCGCCGGTGCCGGCGCCGATCGTTTGGTTCAGATTATCTGCCATGTCGCGTGGTTCCTGGTCTGGGTACTTATTTGCGGGAAGACAGCAGCATCAACACCAGCGCAATCAGGCCGATCAGCGTCAGTGGCCCGATGATCAGGGGCGCCATGAACTTCGGTGCATTGATTGCCGCCAGTACGACGCCGGTCGACAGGCTGGCCAAAAAGATGAACAGCCACCAGCCGGCCGCATTCGCCTTTCCCGGTTGAATACGTTTTGCCACCAGCGTGTTGGCGTAGGCATTTTTGGCAAAGAAGAACGCGATGAACAGCACCAGCAGCACGCCCCCGCCGATCAGCGCATCGCGCGACGACGTGTCGACATCGGTGGTCGCCGGCAGCGATTCGACCGTCTCGGGCGTTCCCGTTGCCGGGGTCGCCGGGGTCGCTGCCGCGGCTGGCGCCTGCCCGCCTTCGACCGGTGCCGGCAGGGCAAAGCCTGCGTTATCTTTTGCTTGCTGCGTCATGCCACGTTCTCCTGAATGGGATAAAGACTACTTGAATGGATTACGACGCGATGGTCAACGTCTGGCCCGGTTCGACCTGGACCACGCTCGGGCGGCCGAGCCCGCGCCGGATTTCGCCAACCGCGGCGCCGTCGTCGGCCTTGATCGCCAGCGACTTGAACGGCTTGAGCAGCACGTTGCGGCGCACGCCGTTGACCATGATCGGATAGCGCGTGGTTTTCATGGCCAGAAACGCGAGCGCGGCCAGCGCCAGCAGCAACGCCAGCACGCCGCCAACGATCACGAGCACGGGCGTCAATGGATATTGCACGCGTACGATCAGCGGCACCTGCGCCGTCGACGATTTCACACTGTCCGGCGGCACGAACATGTCCGACAGCGGATCGCCCGGGAACAGTTCCTGCATCTCGGTCTTGAACGATGCCGGCAGGGCCAGCCGTTGGTTGCTCAGGCCCAGGCTCACCGACATCGGCATGATCACTTGCTTGCCCATCGCCGCGATGGCCTGGCGCGACCAGGCCGACGGCACTTCTTCGAGCGGCAGCTTGAAGCTCACCTCGATCGACTGGCTGGCGCCCGGCGCGAGATTGCTCACGGCTGTCGGCGTCACCGTGAGCGGCGTCGTGCCGGCGCGCGTGCGCAACTGGCCATCGACGGTGGCCTGAGCAATCAGGTAGGGATAGAACAGGTTCTGCAACGATGCCTTCAGGCGCACTTGCGGAACGAGTTTATCGGCGTCCACATCGAGCACGACCGTGCGCTTGTCGGTGCCCATCGACGCCGTCATGTTCGGGGTATTTAGTACCGCCTGGGGCACGATGCGTACGCCGTCCTGGTCCACTGGTTTCAGACGCGCCGGCGGTTTCGTCAGGATGCTGGCAAGCCGGCCTTCGGCCACCATGCGGCCCAGCTCGTCGCCGGCTTCCTTGCCGTAGGCCAGCCCGTAGACCATCAAACCCTTGGCGGCAAAGAACTTGCCCTGCACTGGCATGCGCAGCGGGAACACGACGGTGCGCGTGATGGATGGCTCCAGGTGCAGCAACCGGTAGAACTCCAGATTGCGCGCCGCCGTGGCGGGATCGTTGCCGGGGCTGTTCTTGTTATTGGTGAAGATCCAGATGATGCCGGGGCGCGACTTGAACGTCTCACCGATCGTCTTGGTCACCGCTTCGCGAAAATCCGTGTCGGCCAGCGCGCTGGCGCTCTTGCGCGCAGGCGCGAGCGGCGCCAGCCAGCCGGCCACCTGGGCAGCGCCATCGCCCTGCCCCAGCAATTGCGGCGACACATTGCTGCCGCTGGACTGGCTGAACGCGAGCACCATGACCTTGTCGCCCGGGCGCGCGGCGGCATTGGCCACGGCGGCAATCAGCGGCTTGAACTGCGATTGCGGATCGGCGTAGAACGGCTCCATCCAGCCGGAATTCTGCACCAGGAACGCTTGCTGAATGGCCTGCGCCGGCACAGCGCACAGACCCAGGACGACGCTCGCGAGCGCCGCACACCACGCGCGCGGCATCATTGCTGGACGTCCCAGCCGAGGATGCGCTGCATGCCGGGGTGGTAGGCCCACAAGTAACCGTTGTGCAGGAAGAGGCGCAGTTCCCATGGTTTGCTGACCGCGATGGTGTGGAATACGATGTCGTTGTTCTCATCATCGTAGACCAGTTGTGCGCGCATGCGTTCAGCCGAATTGAGCAAGGTACCAAGGCCGGCCGTGCTGTCGATGCGCAGCCCCAGCACGGCGCTGCGCTCGCCCAGCTCGAGCAGTGGCACGACGACCGTGTTGGCCGCGCCGTCGTCGCCATGTTCCGGCTCGACCCACGGATCGGTTTTCAGCTTGGTGGCAAAGCGGTAATTGATGGTGCCCGAGCCGATGCGCGGATTGAGTGCGGCGACCTGTTCGTGCTCGTTGACGCCAAGGCGCACGTACACATAGCTGTCGAGGCGGCTGTCAAAGCACAACTGCCACAGAGAACCCGAGCGCGTTATGTGCGCGCTGCCGAATTCGAAATGCGGCGTGATGCCTTCCGGCCAGGCCAGGAACGTGGCCGCCACACTGCCGTCGGTCATTTTCTGCAGGCGCAACTGTCCTTCCGCGCAGGGCCAGACCGCAAGCCGGCCATAGGCGCACGGCGCACCCATCTCGCCCAGGTCCCAGCGGTCATCGACGCGCAGTGGCGGACCGGCCACGCCATGGGCGTCGGCAAAGACGAACTGCACCACGCCGTCTTCATGGCGGATCGGCGCCCAGACCTGATGATCGAACGCCACCGGCGCGCCCACGACCGGGGCGTTGCCGACGTAATCGATCCGGAACTGCAGCGCCGCGAAATCGGGCACCAGCATCGCCAGGCCATGTTCGGTGGGGATATACAGGCGGCTATTGAACGCGGCGGCCATCTCGGCGCGCCACGCATGGACGGGCAAATTGGATTCGGACAGCAGGCGCGTGCCGGTACCGAGCAACGGCTGCCATTTTTTCGACGCCGGCAGCCAGCCGAACAATGTGCCCTTGCCCGTATCCAGCGCGAGCAACACAGCGCCGACGGTGCCGAACGTGCCCGAGAAAAATTCGTACTCACCGGGCGGCGGCAGCGGCAATTCCATGTCGGCCATGCTGTCGGCGTCATGCCGGCGCAGGCGATCGACCGGCACGCTGTGGCGCGTACGCTTCAGGCCAACGGCTTCGGGCATCCCGGCATCGGTAATGGCCGATGCGCCGCTTGGCGCGATCCAGCTGGCGCCGCTCGGGGGATTGGGCGCCAGTTGCGCGCCGTCGACGGGCGAGAAATTGAAATCGGGGGGATACAGCGTTGACACACCGTGCGCACGGCGCATGTTCATGATGGCGGCAATATCTGCGGAACCCAATGAGGGGGCGATGGCATTACCCATCACCGTGCGATTCAGGCGAATCTCGCCATCGTTGGCTGCCACCGTCCAGCTGCCGGAAGCGAGTTCCCAATCAGCCGTTTTCTTATGATCCATCTTGTATTCCGAATTTCTCAAACACGATTACCCTTCAACTGTTTTCAATACGCTTAACCAATAATAAGCGCTTATCAAAAACATAAAGGGAGCGACACTATCTTACCTTTTTTTTGTCCAAGTGGAAACTCAGCGCGTACCTTTCCCGCTCTGCGCACAACATCCTGCGACGTCTGTAAATTGCGTGCAATTTCCGATGAAATCAGGCACGAATTGGGCACGGGCAAATTCAGGTAAACTGCCGCCACCGTGCTGTTGACCGCCATGAGCGTAACCCGAGAACTTGACACCAGGCCGCCGCTTTGATGCGGGCTTTTTCAACACAAATTAATGCATACATTTACCGATTCCCCAAGCCGTGACGATATCGCTGCGGCACTTGCCAGCGGCAGCATTACGTTTATCGATTGCATGCTGGACGATGCCGATCTGTCGCGGCTCGATCTGCGTGGCAGCAGCTTCATCAATTGCAGCATTGCCGAAACCTCGTTTTACGCCGCCAAACTGGCGCAGACCACGTGGCAGCGCTGCCGCGGCCGCCAAGCCGATTTCGAGGCGGCCGACCTGACCGATGCGCAGTTCCAGAGCTGCGACCTGAACAACAGCAGCTGGCGCCGCGCGCGCCTTGCGTCCCTCACCTTCAAGGGCTGCAAGCTGACCGGTGCGAATTTCGAAGAAGCGGCGCACCTGGGTTTGACCTTCGAAGAATGCCTGCTGATCGGCGCCGACCTGCGCCGCATGTCGTTTCGCAAGTCGACGTTGAAGGGGCTCGATTTTTCGGATGCCGATCTGGCCGCCTGCGATTTTCGCGACACGGTGTTCGAAGGCGGCAGCCTGCGCAACGCCAGCCTGAAGCAGGCGCGCTTCGACAATGCCGACTTGCGCGAAGCGGATCTGTCGGGCTTGACGCTCGCCGACGTCAAGCTGTTCCAGGGCGCCTGGATCACGCCGCGCCAGGCAGCCGAACTGATCAGCGAGCTGGGATTGCGCGTGGCCTGAGCTTCCCGGCAGTTGTAACGGAACAGCGACAATTCGGGTGCAGCGGCGGCGCTGTGCGACAATTCGTCGGTTTTCTACAAGTAATCAGCGTCCCTGCAGCTGACGACCCTGGGCGTTTGTAGCGGCTCGCCATCTCCCACGATGCCAGACACCAGTGCCGTTCCCGAAATCTCCCGCCTGACCGCTGAAAAGCGCCCCGCCGTGCGCAATGCGGTGCTGTTCGTCGTTGCCCTGTGCCTGTTATTGCTGGCGATCCAGATCTCGGACAGCTGGCGCGCGCGCCAGGAACGTCTGGCCGAAGTGGCCGTGGCCACGGCCAATATGTCGCACGCGCTTGCGGCCCAGGGCGAGAGCGCCGTGCGCGTGGTCGATACCGTGCTGGCTGGCGTGGTTGAACGCGTGGAAACCGATGGGGCCGATCGCGGCGCTGAACGTGCCCGGTTGCAGCTGCATCTGAAGAATATGGCCTCGCAGGTCGAGGAGCTGCATGCGCTGTTCGTGTTCGGCGCCGACGGCCGCTGGTTGATGACGTCGCAAGACCGTACGCTGGCACACAACAATACCGATCGCGAGTACTTTCAATATCACCTGAAACACCGGGATCGCGGCGTGCACGTCGGCAAACCGGTGCGCAGCCGGTCGACCGGCGACTGGGTGCTGCCCGTGTCGCGCCGGCTGGATCATCCCGACGGCAGCTTTGCCGGTGTGGCGCTCGGCACCATCCGCATCGCGTATTTTTCGACGCTGTACGAAAGCTTCGACGTCGGCCGCGCCGGCGTGGTCATGCTCACGCTCGACGATGGCACGATGGTCTACCGCCTGCCGCACAGCGAGTCGCTGATCGGCACCAATGTCAGCAACGGCCCGATCCAGCAGATGTACCTGAGCCAGGGGCCGGTGGGCTCGGGCATACGGCGCTCGAAGATCGACGGCATCGAGCGGCTCTATAGTTACCGCCACCTCGACACCTATCCATTGATTGTCGCGACCGCACAATCGAAGGAGGAAATCCTCGCGAAATGGCTGCAGTCGGTGCTGACACAGGCCACGATCACGTTTGTCGCCATTGTTCTGCTGCTGGCTTTTGGCTGGCGGCTGGTGCGCCAGATCATGATTCGCGACCACCTGCAACACGAACTGGTGGGCGCGCGCGAGCAACTGCAGGAACATAACCGGGCATTGACCGTGCTGGCCGACCACGATGGCCTGACCGGCATTGCCAACCGGCGCCGTTTCGAAGCGGCGATGACTTTGGAAAATGCGCGCGCGGCGCGTAGCGGGCTGCCGCTGTCGATCGTGCTGATCGACGTCGACTACTTCAAGCGCTTCAATGATACGTATGGCCACGTGGCGGGCGACGCCTGTCTGCGCCAGGTAGCGGCGGCGCTGCGGGACAGCCTGGTGCGCCCGGCCGATCTGGCAGCGCGCTATGGTGGTGAGGAATTTGTGGCGTTGCTGCCGGATACCGATCCGGCCGGGGCCAGGATGGTTGCCGAGCGCATCCGCTGCGCCGTGATGGCGCTGCAGATCGCCCATGCCGGCAATGATACCGGCATCGTGACGATCAGCGCCGGCGTGTACACGTCAACGGTGGCCAGCACGACCGGAGAAGGCGTGGCCATTGCCGCCAGTAGCCTGGTGGAACGTGCCGACGCCCTGCTCTACCAGGCCAAGCTGTCAGGCCGTAACCAGGTCTGCGGCGGCGACAGCACGGCCACTTGAATCTAGTCGTGTGCTGCCGCTGCCTGCTTCATTAATAACGGTTAGGATTGTTCGGGCGGTTGTCATGGCGGTTCGGGACGCCATCGCGATCGCGGTCGCCGCGTGGACCGTTGTCACGGCCGCGCACTTCCTGACGCCAGCCGCCACGGTCGAGGTGCCAGCCATTGCGGTCCTGACGCCACTGTGCACGCTGATAAGCGTAGCCAGGACGCACTTTTTCCCAATGGCCGCCCACCCAATCATGGCGGCGACCGTTCCAGTTCCAGTAACCCGGCACCCAATCGAAACCACGGCGCGCGTTCGGCACAGCTTCGCGGCGCAGCGCTGGCGGCGCCTTCTTGATGATGATGACGTCGGCGCGCTGATGATGCGGCTGGGCTTGCACCGGTGCGAAAGCCGAGGTGCCGATCAGGAGCGCGGCAGCAGCAGCGGTGGCGGTGGAGAGGAAGGTTTTCATGGTGTGCTCCGTTTCGGTTGCTGTTTGTATGACTTCAATATACCGGGCGCATTCATTAAAAAGCGGGATTGAACCAAGTGATTACAGCAGTAACATATGGCAACAATCTTGTAACAACCAACATTGTTTGGTGCGGAGGGGAAATGACGCGGGAGGCGATGTTGCGAGGGATAAAACGACGCAGCCGGCACATGGCGCCGGCTGCGTGAAAGAGCGTACAGCGAGCGTGGATCAGTCCAGCTTGAAGGCGTAGTCGATCTTGGTCCAGGTCTGTGCTGGTGCGCCATCCTTGGTGCCCGGCTTGAACTTGCACGAGGTCAGGCCCTTGACCAGCGCGCGGTCCAGGTTCTTGAAGCCGCTCGACTTGTCGATCTTCGATTCCGTCACGGTGCCGTCCGCGGTGACCAGGAACGACGCGGTGGTCGTGCCCTGCTCTTCATTCATCAGCGACGCCTTCGGGTACTCGATGCTGCATTTCTTTGGATCGAACTGGGCCGAGGTTTCAGCGGCGAAGCTCGCGCCGGCAGCGGCGGTCAGGGTCAGTGCAACGAACAGTTTGGCGGACAGGTTTTTCATGGTTTCCCCACTTAAGGTTTTGAATTGAACGGCAATGGTCTGGGTGTGCGCCGCACGGCGGGCCGGCGCTGGTCGATTACTTAAAAATCAGAACTCTTCCCACTCGTCGGCGCTGGCGGTGGCGCTGACGGCGGCTTTCTTCGGCTTCGGCGCTGCAACTGCCTCGTCCGCTTTTTTCGGTGCAGCCGATGCTGCAGCCGGCTTCTTCAGTGCCGGTGGCGCCGGGCGCTTGACGACCGGACGCGCCACCACCGCAGTGGTGGTCACGGCTGGCGCTGCTGCCGGGGCCTTTGCCTGGGCCTGGGCTGGAACGTGGTGCTCTTCGCCCTCTTCCAGCTTGAAGATGCTGACCACGCGGGCCAGCTCGCCTGCCTGATCCTGCAGACTCTGTGCGGCTGCGGCGGCTTGTTCCACCAGCGCAGCGTTTTGTTGCGTCATGCTGTCCATCTCGATGATCGACGTGTTGACCTGGGCGATGCCGGCGCTCTGCTCGGCACTGGCGTTGGCGATTTCGCTCATGATGTCGGTCACGCGCTTGACGCTCGAGACCACTTCATCCATCGTCACGCCGGCCTGGCCGACCAGCTTGCTGCCGCGCTCGACCTTCTCGACCGAGTCACCGATCAGCGTCTTGATTTCTTTTGCTGCCGCGGCCGAACGTTGCGCCAGATTGCGCACTTCGGATGCCACGACCGCAAAGCCACGGCCCTGTTCACCGGCACGTGCCGCTTCGACTGCCGCGTTCAGCGCCAGGATGTTGGTCTGGAAGGCGATGCCATCGATGACGCCGATGATGTCCGAGATCTTGTTGGCCGAGGTATTGATCTCGCCCATCGTGCCCACCACTTGCGACACCACATCGCCGCCCTTGCGGGCCACGTCCGACGCGGTTGCCGCCAGCGCATTGGCTTCGCGGGCACTGTCGGCGTTCTGTTTCACGGTCGCGGTCAGCTCTTCCATCGCCGAGGCGGTCTTTTCCAGCGAGCTTGCCTGCAGTTCGGTACGCGACGACAGATCGATATTGCCAGCGGCGATTTCACGCGAGGCGGTGCCGATGGTTTCCGTACCGCGACGCACTTGCTCGACGATACCAACCAGGCTGTTGCGCATTTCTTTCATTTCGACCAGCAGGCTGCCGCGGTCCGACGCCTTCGTGTCGATGACGATCGACAGGTCGCCATGGGCGATGCTGCCGGCGATTTTCGCCGTGTAAGCCGGCTCGCCGCCGAGCTGCTTGAGCAGGCTGCGGGTAATGACCACGGCAGCAACGATACCGATGACGACCGCCAGCACCAGCAGGACCAGCATGAAGTTACGGGCATTGGCAAACGCCGTTTCGGCATCGGCCTTGCTTTGAGCATTCTGCTTGTCTTCCAGGGCCGACAGCGCATTCAGGGCGTCGGTCCACTTGCGCTGCACGGGACGCACTTCGCGGATCATCACGCGGGTGGCGCCCATCGCATTTGCCGCCAGATACAGATCGGTAGCGCGGCCAATGGCGGGCATCGCGGTCGCTTCGTGTTCCTTGATCTGGTTCAGCAGCGCCTTTTCCTGATCATTGGCATAGGTTGCGAACAGCGCAGCCAGCTTGGCCTGGGCCGCATCGTACTTGGCGGTTTGTTCCTTGAATTTGACGATTTCCGGTTCCATGTCGGCCGGGTCGGTCATCAGGGTCAGCACGCGCAGCGAAGCGAGGCGATCGCTGACGTTGTTGCGCATTTCGACCACGAGCCCGGTCGATACATTACTGACGCTCACCACGTGATCGAGGCGATCCTGGATCTGCGCCATGCGCAGGATGCCGACCACCGCGACTGCGACTAGCAGTACCAGAACCAGTGCGAAACCGAGGGCCAGACGGGTGCCGACCTTCATGTTGTTCAAATTCATTCGTGTTTTCCCTGTAACTTATTGATCGAAACTCGTCCGGTAGAGATCGCGTCCCGCGATACGCCGTACGATGCGCAAGTGAAAGCTATGTTTCTTATAGTTTTCAGCTATTTCCTAAAGGATAAATGAAGATTTCCTCGCTGAACGAGAAAATCTCTTTCTCCGATGAATTGTTTCAACACAACAACAGGGTTGATGTGGTTCAAGAATTGGAACAGAGAAACATTATGGAACTCACGTTGCCCTTCGGCAAGCAAATTTGAAGCCTCAAGATAGTTTCGGTATGGAAATGTCTCGCTTTGTCGACAGACGAAAAAAAAGCGTGCCAATGCACGCTTTTTGTCAGTGAGGTGTGCTTACGCGGTTGCAGGCATCCGGGCAGCGGCAGCCAGCAACAGGCGTGCATCGCCCAGCGCCAGCTGCTTCGAGTCCGACAACGTCTGGCGGAAAGCGCGTGCGCCCGGCAAACCCTGCATCAGGCCCAGCATGTGGCGCGTGATGCTGTTCAGTTTCAAGCCCAGCGGGCCGTACTGGCGCAGCTGCGCCTCGATGTACGGGATCATCGCTTCGAGCACGTCGGTGCGCGTGCGCGGTGTGCTGGGGGCATCGTAGAAACGTGCGTCCCAGTCAGCCATCGTCCACGGGTTGTGATAGGCCTCGCGACCGAGCATGACGCCGTCGACGTGCTGCAGATGCAGCGCGATCTCGTCGTCGCTCTTGATGCCGCCGTTGATGATGATCTCGAGGTCGGGAAACTCGCGCTTGAGTTCATACGCCACGGCGTAGCGCAGCGGCGGGATCTCGCGGTTTTCCTTCGGCGACAGACCTTTCAGGATCGCGTTGCGGGCATGCACGATGAACGTCTTGCAGCCGGCATCGGCGACCGTGCCGATGAAGTCGCGCACGAAGCCGTATTCTTCATTGTGATCGATGCCGATGCGGTGCTTGACGGTGACGTCGATCGAGACAGCGTCGCGCATCGCCTTGACGCAGTCGGCCACCAGTTGCGGCTCGTTCATCAGGCATGCGCCAAAAGAACCCTTCTGCACGCGCTCGGAGGGGCAGCCACAATTCAGGTTGATCTCGTCGTAGCCCCACTGCTCACCGAGCTTCGCGCTCTTGGCCAAGTCACCCGGGTCGCTGCCGCCCAGTTGCAGGGCAATCGGATGCTCGATGTCGTCGAAGCGCAGGTGACGTTCGGCGTCGCCATAGACCAGCGCGCCGGTGTTGACCATCTCGGTGTAGAGCCAGGTATGGCGAGTGATCTGCCGGTGGAAGACCCGGCAGTGGCGGTCGGTCCAGTCCATCATGGGGGCAACCGACAGGCGGCGAGATGGCGGCACAATGGCAGTAGCAGCCGGAATGGTCGAAGAAGTGCTCATGCTGGAGGGTGTGGTCGCCTGGGAGCAGGCGATGAATACTGTCGAAAACGCGCCATCATAAGCCAAAGCTGTTCACGCTGCATGCATGCAGCTGGATCGGTTGTGGTGAGCGCCGCGATGCACGAACGCCAGACTTGAGCAAAGATGTTGTTGAGGTCGGTTTTCGATTTCAGGGTGCGTGCCAAGGCTTGGACAGTGCCGTGCAAGCGCTGGGGGCCGATATGGTCAGGTCGAAGTCGTGTCTGAATGTCAGACCTGACACCGGAGTTAGACACTGGGCGCTGACATGGTCAGGTTGAGGTCGTGTCTGAATGTCAGACCTGACATGGGAGTTAGACAGAGAAAAGCTTTAAAATCAAAGCAGTGAATCGATATCCAACAAGGAGACTAAATGAACAAAGCAGGATTCTTGGTTTCGCGACGTGCTCATTCTTGGCTGGGCACCCCCCCAACAGTAGGTCATGAAGAATCTATAGCAGTGAGTGATGAAGACTTGATCATTCGAGCTAAGGAGATTATTTTTACAAAAGATTATCCGAACGGCTTAATGATAAAGGCTAGTCGTGGCGGCTTAATAACCTTTAATTTTGAAGGAATAAAAGGATTTAAAAGCAGTGAAGAAATCAACTCTAATCTCAAAAAAAATGAGAACTTGTCCGCTGCACTTCTAAATGCAAGAACTCCTATAGGTGATGCCCTGAATTCTTTCTTGGCTTGTCTAAATGGCTCCCTACAGCAATCAACAGGAATTGTTGAGCTTGAAGGGGTACAGAATAACAGACTATATGAAGTAGACTCTAACCTGTCGGCAATTCATACAGTATCTTATCCTGTTGGTAATTTACGCTATCGGCCCCACACTATCGGAGTAGCCCAGCTTGAGGCCGCTGCCGATGCTCTAAATTCATTGCTCACACACCCCGACAGTGATGCGATTAAGTGTATTTCCTTATACAATCTATCAGTCGCATCGTTTGGACAACTCGACTTTGCCCGTAGCTTAATAACAGCATGGGCAGTGGTGGAAAAGCTAATCAATGTTTTATGGACACAATTTATTTCCACAAATTCTCAAAACAATATCAACCGCTTCCTGTCTCCACCTACAAGCGGAGCACGTGCAGATAAATTGAAATCAAATAACATCACCGCATCGATCAAAACAGAAATTCTCTCGATAACCAACATAATCACCGAAGAAGAATACCGCGAAATAGAAAAATCTCGCAAAGCACGAAACGAATGGATGCACACGCTAAAAAATATAAGCCACGAGGATGCTATTTCATGCGCATTTGCAGCTGCTCTGTTAATTAAAAAAATCTATCATCTGAAAGTACAAACGAAATATCAAGCTTGGGGTTCATGGGCTGAGTGAAAAAAGCAGCGCCATATGCTAGTCAGAATTAATGATGCTATACCGATACTCTATAATTTGTAAAAGGATCGTTATCAGCATCTTTTCTTGTATTTCCGAAAGTCCTAGTTCAGCCATGCCCCGCAGTCTCTGCATAACGCGCCGCGCAGATTAGCATGCTGGCGTAGCAGTTTGATTGCCCTGGCCTACGACCTATCGTAGTCGTTGGTGACCGGACGCTCGACCGCCGGGCATGAGGCTGCCAGTGCGCTATCAAGGGATGCTTTTGTTGGTGAGTTCAACTGCAGTGGTGCATCCACCTAAAATTCTAAGTCATATCCAATGTGGATTGCGCATAAGTTAAATTCCGCATTCTCCATTTTTAACGAAAGGAACTCGGGTGAGCAAAAAAACTATTACCGAACAGATTGACGAAGAATTCGAGCGTAAGGTTGGCGCAATAGAGGATGCTCTACTGCTGCGACGCGCAGAAAAGACTTTTTTTCTAATCGCAGTAACCGCCATATTTATTTTGGCGATATATTCTCTTAATTTCGGATGGCCATTACTCTCTAAACTTCCCAATAGCGCAACATGGAAAGACTTCTCATCGATGCTTTCTGCCAAAGGTAGTGAATGGGGCGAATTTGGTGACTTTCTTGGAGGGGTTTTAAATCCAGTGATAGGTATAGGAACAATTTATTTGATCCTTGTAAATGTAAGATTGCAAAAAAAAGAACTAGGTCTAGCACTTAAGGAGATGAGGAATTCTAACGATTCGCTATCAGTTCAGAATGCAGCGATCGAAATACAAAATTTCCAAAACACTTTTTTTAATTGGTTCAACAGCTATCGTGAAATCGTAAGCGATGCTCGATTTATGTCCCACGACCGTGAAATCATTGGTGCACCAGCACTCCATTCGCTCTATAAGGGTAATTTTAATGGGTCAGAAATCGATCTTATATTCAAGGCGGAACAGATAGAAGACGCATTTTTATCTTTTTCCAATTATGACTCCATAACAGACAGCGATGTTAACCAAAAAATCGACGATATTATTTTGGAGAAGTGGTCTGATTTCAAATCTAAATATTATTCAGCAGATTCATCCGTCAATTCTCTCATGGGATTGATTGACTGGATTCAAAATCATGCGCTCACACCAAAAATAAAGAACGAATACATTAATATTCTAGCATCTCAGTTATCGTTGATTGAAATGACCTTCGTACTTTACGAAGCATATAAGAAGGGTGGATTAAGTCTAAGCCAATTAAACTACCATAAATTCTTTGATAAAATCACGAAATACGACGACCCATCCACCTACTTTCTTAGAATGCGATGCTTAGCGGCTGAATTAAATCAGGCTCGTACAATGGCGTAGGTGGAGATAGAATTTGGCAAAGTTTTAACCTCCTCATCATATTGCCTTCTAGTATTTATGGCACTGAGATGGATTTCTAGAGGCAATGCCGTGGGTGCCGGTCGATGGCGAGCTTTGGCACGGCATTACTTCGGCCAAGCCTATACAGTCTTCGTGTGGCGCGCCGCACGTAGCGTACTGGTGCAGCAACCCGATCGCCCACTCTTGCCAGGCATCGAAGTCGTCGGCTGCCGGGAAGGCTACATCCGGGCACGGCGTCGCCAGCGTGCTATCGAGGGATGCTTTTGTTGGCGGCTTCGATTGAGGCGCCGAGGTTGCGCACGCGATCAGCGCCAGGCATACAACCAACAGGCAGAGGTTTCACATTGCGCAGCTCCTTGGTGAGCGCCGACATGCGCGGCGCCAGGGTGGATTTAATTGGGGCGAACTCGGTGGTCGCCTTGGTGATGCGCGCGGCGTCGGCCTGCAGCGTGGTCAGCACCAGCTCCGAGTGGCTGCGCATGGTTTCCGCGTGCGCGCGCGTGCGCGCGCTGCAGCTCGGCGATTTCGGCATCGCGTCGCCAGCCATTCGATAACCGACCGACGGCGCTGGCCAGCGCCATCGTCAGTAGGCCCACGCCGGCTGCCAGCGCGCGGTATTGGTCCGGGATGATTTGGCCGCCATGCATTTACGGTGCCGCTCGAGTTGGCGCCCACACGCCTGGGCAGATCCGGTTGCCTGGGATTGAGCAGTCGTAACCGCCCGACTTCTTGTAGAGCAGCAGCTGGCTGCAGCCCTACGGATAGCAGCTGGTGAGCAGCTCGCGTCGCATGGAAGACGTCGACCAAGCGCCGGTGCCGTACTGGTAGATCCAGTCAATCATCGGGACGACACGCAGGCGCTGCTCGAGAAGTTAGTTGAATTCGTTGCAATTCACGCTTGTGTTCGCCTACCAGCACTGCGCGATGCTAGTTGTATTGCCGCGCTACGGCGACGTCGTTGCGCAACACCGCCACTGGACTTGATTAGTAAGAAGGAAGCAGTCCGTTCGCCAAAGGACGTACGACAACAGTTAAACCGTGCATTCCAGCGAGTGCGGCCACCTGCGCGCAGGGTATACCAGCAGACAAAAGAGCAGTGCGGACCGCCCTACATCATCAGTTGCAGGAAAGCCCCACTAAAATCCACCGCCTTCTCCAGCACCATATCGGCGCAATAAGCGCCGTCAAACTTGATCTGTTGCTGGACGATAGCTGACATCGCGCCGTCACCTGTATTGCTGGACGCCGATAGTACGCACTCCCATTGCTCTCCGGCTTTTTTCACTGTCGTGATCGCAAGGGAACGATCACTTATTTCAAAGGTTATAAGTTTCATCACATGTTCGCAAAATATGTGAAGAACTATACCCTAGGGCAACAGAATGCACGCGATTCAGTTACCGCAAAACAACGCCTGAAACAACTTTTTTGTTCCAAATCTCGTGCCTCATACCGGCGCTACCCAAAAAGCTCGGGACCTGCCTGCATTCGCCATGCAGGCCGGTCCCGGCAACCAACGTAGTACTACTTAGAAGTCGACCTGCGCCGACAGCAGCACCGTGCGCGGCGCCGCAGTCGTGCCAACCGTGGCCAGCGTGCTGCTCGACAGCCAGTAGCGCTTGTTGGCCGCGTTCTCGACGCTGGCGCGCAGCACGACCGGCTTGCCCATCAGTTCAGTACGATAACGCGCGCCGAGATCGAAGCGCGTCCACGACGAGATATACACGGTATTGGTCACATTCTGCGCCAGCTCGGCCGTGTGAATCGCGCGGGCGTTGAGGCTCAGGCCGCTAATCCATGGCAAGTCCCAGTCGATGCCGGCATTGAATGCATTCTTCGGCACGCCCGTGGCTTTCTTGCCTTCGTTGATGCCGCCGGCGGTGCGCTGCTGTTTGGCATTGTAGAACGTGGCGCTCGTCATCAGGCGCAGGCCCGGTGCGGCTTCGCCGACCGCCGATAGTTCCAGGCCGCGGTTGCGCTGCGTGCCATCCAGGCTGTAGACCGTCGTCAGCGGATCGGTGATCGCGTTCGGACGATCGATCTGGAACACGGCGGCGCCGAGCAGGACGCGGCCGGTATCGACTTTCGTGCCCACTTCGTATTGCTTGGACTTGAACGGGGCGAAGACTTCACCGGCGTTCGCGGCCGTGGCCGGGGCGGTGCTGCCGCGGGTCAGGCCCGACGTGAAGTTGGCGTACAGCGAGACGTTCTCCATCGGCATGACGACCAGGCCAGCCAGCGGCGAGACGGCGCTCTCGCTGTACGAGCTCGTCACCGCGCCGCCTGGCGCCACGTTGTCGGCCGACACCTTCTGCTTGCGCAAGCCGCCGGTGAACAGTACGCGACCGTCCAGGAACGTCAGCGTGTCGGTCAGCGAGACGCTCGACAGCTCGGTTTCCGACGTCTTGGTCGGCGCCAGGCGATCGCCCGTCATCGGCGTGATCGCGACCGGGTTGTAGATGTTCGACAGCTGCGACGAGCTTGGCGCGGCCGACAGGTAAAAGCTGCCCGCTTCGCTGTCCAGGCGCGAGACCGAGGCGGTGATGTAGTGCTTGAGGCCGGCCGTGTCCAGGCTCAGGCGGGCGCCGACTTCGCCGGTCTTGCTGCGTCCATAGGCGTCATACCAGGCGTTGGTCAGGCGGAAGTTGCCGGCGGCGTCGACCGCGTTCAGTGCGCGCGCCGTCGGGAAGTCCTGCTCGCTGGCGCCGTAGTGGTAGCCGGCTGTCGCGTAGACCATCAACTGCTTCGACACGTCGTATTCGAGGCGCGAGGCAATCGTCGCGTCGCGGAACTCGAGGTCGGCGCCGCGGTACACGGCTCGGTGGCCCGACGGTGGCGCCGGGATCGACGCGATGTCAGGCCGGAAGCTGTTCTGCGCGCGGAAGTTGTCGGTCTTTTCTTGCTGGCCGTAGCTGTCCAGGGTCCAGCGCAGTTTTGGCGACCGGTAGTCGAGTGCGATTGCGGCCAGGCCGACCTCCTGCTTGCCGTCGTCGATATTGGTGTCGCCGCCGCGGATCACACCGTTGACGCGCACGCCCCAGGCGCCGTTGTCGCCAAAGCGGCGGCCGACGTCCACATGGGTGCCAAACAGCGCCTTGCTTTCATAGGTAGCCGTCACGCGCGTCAGTGGCTGGTCGCCGGCGCGCTTGGTCACGATATTGATGTTGCCGCCGACGCTGCCGTTCGGGCTGATGCCGTACATCAGCGTGCCCGGGCCCTTGAGCACTTCGACGCGCTCCATGATGGCGGCCGGCATGCGGTTCGACGACGACAAGCCGTACAGGCCGTTCAGGCCGACGTCGCCGCTGGTGACATTGAAGCCCCGGATCTGGAAGTCTTCGCTGAACCCGCCGGTCGACGTCATCACGCGCACCGACGCTTCGTTGACGACGACGTCGGCCAGTGTGCGCACCTGCTGGTCTTCGAGGATCTGCGACGTATAGTTGGTTGTAGAGAACGGCGTCTTCATGATGTCCGCCTCGCCCAGGATGCCCAGTCCGCCGCTGCGACCGATCTGTCCGCCGGCATAGGCCGGATCGGCCTGCACTTTCGCACCGGTGATGATCACCTTCTCCACTGCGGCCGGCCCTGCTTCCTGCGCATTGGCGGCAAATGGCAGCGCCAGGATCGGCGCCGAGGCGACGACGCTGACGAGAGCGCTCCTGACCAGGCGCGACAGGATCGATTCGACGGGTGGGCGTGATGAGGCGTTGGCGTGCTGGGTCATGGTTTGGCGATCGTAAGGTGCGAAAAACCGGGATTCTAACAGAGATGAGAATCATTATCATCCTCATTCGCATTGTCAGGGCCTTCGCATCGCTGCCACGTGCGCCACGATGAGCTGGTCAGTCCGGGCCTTGTCACCCGCTGAAAAATTATTTTAAAAAATTTCGATAAAGAATTTAATGCCGTACGGAAATGTGTCGCCTTGTACTCATGAGAGCGAGTGACGCACTCGACATACAGAATTCTTACCCTACATTTTCGGAGTCCATCATGCTGAGCCTGCACACCAACAACGCTGCCCTGTCCGCACAAAACGCCATCTCGAAGACCCAGAGCAATCTTTCGACCTCGATGACCCGCCTGTCGACCGGCTACCGCATCAACTCGGCAATGGACGACGCGGCCGGCCTGCAGATCGCTTCGCGCCTCAAAGCCCAGACTTCGGGCATGAGCGTTGCCATGCGCAACACCCAGAACTCGACCGCAATGCTGCAAACGGCCGAAGGCGCGCTGGATGAAGTCTCGAACATGCTGGTTCGCATGAAGGATCTGGCAACCCAGGCTGCCGATGCATCGTCGAGCGCCAACGACAAGACCGCCATGCAGTCGGAATACGATGCGCTGGGCAAGGAACTGTACAACGTCATGAACAACACCTCGTTCGGCGGCAACAAGCTGCTGATCGGCGGTACCACTGCATCGTCGATGACCTTCCAGATCGGCGCGTCGTCGACCGAAACCATGACGGTCAACCTGGGCACCAACCTCACCGCAGTGGCAACCGCTGTCACCGCCGCTACCTCGAACTATGCTGCAGCGCCTGCAGCCGCAGGTACTGAGCTGACCGGCGCAGCCAATGCAACGATCGCTCTGCTGTCGACCGCACTGGACAGTGTGGGCACCGTGCGCTCGGACATCGGCGCCGCCGCCAACCGCCTGGAACACGTCAACAACAACCTGTCGAACATCAGCACCAACACCAAGCAAGCTACCGGCCTGATCATGGACGTCGACTTCGCTACCGAAAGCGCCAACATGACGTCGAGCCAGATGCTGCTGCAAGCCGGTACCGCCATGCTCAAGCAGTCGAACAGCATGTCGTCGATGGTCATGTCGCTGCTGCAATAATGGCCGCATACCCGGGCCTCACCCCGGGTTAGACTCCAAAGGCCAGCCACGCGGTTGGCCTTTTTTCATTTTTGACAGGCATTCCGATGGCCCATATGTTCCCCGTTGCCGCGCTGCCGCCGCCAACCCTCGCGCCATTGCAGGTCGGCGCCGTGGTGGCCCCGGCCGCCGTGCTGGCTGGCGGCGCCGATGCATTGCCGCTGCCGTTTTCAGCGCCACTGTCGCCGGATACCACGGCGACGGGCAAGCCGGGCGCCGAGTCCGGCGGCGATGGCGCCGCCATGCGGCCGGACCAGGTGCTCCTGGCGCGCCAGCTGGCCTATCAGCAGCAGGACGGCGCCGGCCTGGCGCGGGCCTGGCGCAGCCAGGTGCGTAATCATGGCAGCCAGCTGACCAGCCGCGCGCTGGCCGACATGGGCGGGCATCTGTCGCCGGCCATGCTCGCTGCGGGGCAACAGGGCCAGGTCGTGCACCAGCCCCAGCTGCTCGCGACGCACCAGGATGCCTGGCGCTTCACGGTCCATGGTGCCGGCGACAAGCCGCAGCACCTGGCTGTGGTGGCCGACGAGGCCGACAAGCCCCCCGGTCGCCGCCGCCGTGCGCGCGCCGCACTGCACCTCGAACTCGAACTGGCCGACGGCAGCGCCGTCGTGATCCAGGTCGAACCCACGCCGCAGGGCCTGGTGATCGACGTCTGCGCGCCCGATGCGGGCGCGCTCACGCGCCTGCGCTGGCTGCAGCCCGAACTCGAGACCGTGCTGAAGCGGGCCGGTCTGACAGTACTGCGCTGGGGCTTTCGCGATACCCTGCCCCCTGGGCGCAGCCACGCGATGATCGCCAACGCCGAAGAGGCGGCGCAAGCGCTGACGCCGGCCGTGTTCCGCGCCGTCGCCGAACTGGCGCTGCTGCTGCCCGCCGAGCGCGGGCGCGGCTGACTGATCCAGCCGGCTGAGCAGCGCGCCGCCCCCGGGGCTGCGCCGACTACAATGGCGCTTGTCTTCACGCATTCGCCCTATCAATGACACGCTGCAGATGCACGCGGCCAGCTGCGCCGCTGCCGGTGAGCTCACCGGCATGACCAAATCCCAGACCCCTGCTCCGGCGCCCTCGGCCAACGACGCCGCGCCGCCGCCATCGGCATTCGGCCCGATGCGCGCCCCCGTGTTCCGCATGCTGTGGCTGACCTGGCTGATCGCCAACACCTGCATGTGGATGAACGACGTGGCCGCCGCCTGGATGATGACGTCGCTGACGAGCGCGCCGATCTGGGTCGCGCTGGTGCAGACCGCGTCGATGCTGCCCGTGTTCCTGCTCGGGCTGCCCAGCGGCGCGCTGGCCGACATCCTCGACCGGCGGCGCTATTTCATCATCACGCAGTTCTGGGTCGCCGTCGTGGCCACGATCCTGTGCGCGGTGATCCTGGCCGACGCCATCACGCCGCCGGTGCTGCTGGCGCTGACGTTTGCCAACGGCATTGGCCTGGCCATGCGCTGGCCCGTGTTCTCGGCGATCGTGCCCGAACTGGTGCCGCGCGCGCAATTGCCGGCAGCGCTGGCATTGAATGGCGTGGCGATGAACGCGTCGCGCATTGCCGGGCCACTGGCGGCCGGGGCCATCATCGCCAGCCTGGGCAGCGCCTACGTGTTCGTGCTCAATGCGGTGCTGTCGGTGATTTCGGGCTTCGTGATCATGCGCTGGCGCCGCACGCACGTGCCAAGTCCGCTGGGGCGCGAGCGGATCGGCGGCGCGATGCGCGTCGGCCTGCAGTTTGCGCGGCACTCCAACCGCGTAAAGGCAGTGCTGGCGCGGGTGGCGGCGTCGTTCTTCCACTCCACCGCCCTGATGGCGCTGCTGCCGCTGGTGGCGCGCGCGCAGGGCGGCGGCGGCGCTGGCGTCTTCACGCTGCTGCTGGCCTGCATGGGTGGCGGTGCGATCAGCGCTGTGTTCTTCCTGCCGCGCATGCGCCAGGCGTTCAGCCGCGATACGCTCGTCATGGCCAGTACCGTGCTGTCGGCGGCGATGATCGCGGTGGCGGCCGTCAGCACGAACGTGGTGCTGACTTCTAGCGCGATGTGGCTGTCGGGGATGGCATTCATCGTGTCGGCCAATTCGCTGAGCGTATCGATGCAGATGGCCCTGCCCGACTGGGTGCGGGCGCGCGGGATGTCGATCTACCAGATGGCCCTGATGGGCGCGAGCGCGACGGGCGCAGCCGTCTGGGGCCAGGTCGCAACGCTCGACAGCGTGCAGCACAGCCTGTTGTATGCCGCCGGCAGCAGCGTGGTCGTGATGGCGCTCGTGCTGCGCCTGATCCAGGACCGCGAGCTGCTCGAAGACATGACGCCGTCGTCCGCGCTCAAGGCGCTGGCGCCATCGCTCTCGCCGCTGCAGGATGGCGGGCGCCTCGTGCTGACGGTGGAATACCGGATCGACCCGGAGCGCACCGAGGCCTTCATGGCGCTGATGGAACTGAGCCGGCGCGCGCGCCTGCGCCAGGGTGCCCTCAGCTGGACCTTGCTGCGCGACGTCAGCGATCCGGGATTATTCACCGAGCAGATCATCGATCCGTCCTGGACCGAGCACCTGCGCCGTTTCGACCGCGCCACGGCGGGCGACGCCGCGCTGCGCGAGCGCAAGCTGGCGTTTCACCTGGGACCGGACGGCCCGGTGATCACGCGACGCCTCGTGGCGAAGGGCTGATCAGCCCACCGTGCCGACGATCGACACGTCGCGGTTTTCGGGGATCTCGTTGTACGACAGCACGTGCAGGCCCGGCGCGAACAGCCGCGCATAGCGGGCCAGCAGTGGCCGCACCTGTGGCAACACGAGCAGCAGCGGCGGCGTGTGCTGGCCTTTCATCTGCTCGCGCGCGACCGGCATATTGATCTGC
Source organism: Massilia aurea (assembly GCF_024753205.1). GTDB lineage: Bacteria > Pseudomonadota > Gammaproteobacteria > Burkholderiales > Burkholderiaceae_D > Telluria > Telluria aurea. Next base: position 440,023 of record NZ_JANUGZ010000003.1, read on the forward strand.
AGTTGCGCCAGCAGTTGCGGATCGATCGGGTAATTGTCCAGCGCGACCTTGCCGCCGCCATTCTGGCGCGCCTGATTCAGGGACCCGAGCAGCATGTTTTCCAGTTCGGCCGACAGGTTAAAGGCCGGCATGTCTTTCTTTTTGCCGAACAGCGTCGAGACGATCTGGCGCCGCAGCGCGCAGCGCACTTCGGCCGCCAGCAGGATCGGGTCCTTGGTCGTCTCCGAGCTGTCGAGCAGCGTGGTGGCGATCACCACGATGTCCTTCAGTGAGACGCCTTCGGTCAGCAGCACGCGGAACACGCGCAGCAGTTGGGTGTGCGTGAGCGCCTTGTCGAGCGCCGCGGCCAGCTTGGGCGACAGCGCCGTCAGGCGTTCCATGATCGCCGGCACGTCTTCGTGGCGGAACAGTTCATGCAGGTATTCGCGCACCACTTTCGACACGTGCGTCGCGATCGCGCTCGGCACTTCGACCACCTGATAGCCCAGCCCCAGCGCATGCGCCTTCTGCTCGGGCAGGATCCACGTGATCGCCATCCCGTAGGCCGGCTCGATGCCGGGGATGCCATCGAGTTCGCCGTACACGTTCGGTGACGGGATCGCCAGCAGATGGTCGGGCATGACTTCGGCCTCGGCCACGACGGTGCCCGACAGGCTGATCGCGTATTGCGTCGGGCGCAGCGCCAGGTCGTCGCGCACCGAGATCGCCGGCAGCAGCATGCCCATCTGCTCCGACAGGCTCTGGCGCACGCCCTTGATGCGCTTGGCCAGCGGCTCGGCCTGGGCACGGTCGATCATGCCCACCAGCTTGTAGCCCACTGCCACCGTCACCGCCTGCACGACCGGCAGCGCCTGCCAATCGAGCTCGGGCACGCGGTCGTCACGCAAGGCCGCTTCGATCTTTGCCACGCCCGCCACGTCCGGCGCGCCGATGCGCTTGGCCATCGTCCAGCCTACCCAGGCCAGCACGCCCGCGGCCACCGTGAAGAACCACCACGGCATGCCCGGCACGATCGCCAGGATCATCATCACCCCGGCGGCCGAGTACAGCACGCCCGGCCGGGCCAGCAATTGCTGGCTGACCTGGTCTTCGAGGTCGCCCGACTCGCCGATGCGCGTGACCAGGATGGCGGCGGCAGCCGACAGCAGCAGCGCCGGGATCTGGCCCACCAGGCCGTCGCCGATCGTGAGCAGCGCGTACACGCGGAACGCATCGGCCAGCGGCAGGTCGTGCATCAGCGAACCGATGGCGACGCCGCCGATCAGGTTGATGATCAGGATCAGGATCGAGGCAATGGCGTCGCCGCGCACGAATTTGGAGGCACCGTCCATCGCGCCATAGAAGTCGGCTTCGGCGGCGACGTCCTTGCGCCGCGTGGTCGCCTGCTCCTGGTTGACCAGGCCGGCATTCAGGTCGGCGTCGATCGCCATCTGCTTGCCGGGCAGCGCATCGAGCGTGAAGCGCGCCGAGACTTCCGAGATGCGCTCGGCGCCCTTGGTCACGACGATGAAGTTGATGATCATCAGGATCACGAACACCACCAGGCCGACGACGAAATTGCCGCCGATGACGACGTTACCGAACGATTCGATGACCTGGCCGGCCGCGTGCGTGCCTTCGTGACCGTTGAGCAGAACGACGCGGGTCGAGGCCACGTTCAGCGCCAGGCGCATCAGGGTCGTGCCCAGGATCACGGTCGGGAACACCGAGAAGTCGAGCGGGCGCTTGGCCGTCACGGCCACCAGAATCACGATCAGCGACAGCACGATGTTGAACGTGAACAGCACGTCGAGCAGGATCGGCGGCAGCGGCAGGATGATCATCCCCAGCAGCGCAATCAGGAACACGGGCGCGGCGAACTTGTGGCGGCGCAGCTCTCCCACGAAGGCGTTGAAGGTATTCGTCACGGTCATGCTTGAGCCTCACTCAGGTGCGGTGGTACGACCACCTCGTTGGGGAACCGCGGCGGCGCCTGGCGCCTGCCTGCACGGAACGCATTCAGTTGTAAAACATAATTGAGCACTTGCGACACGGCCTGGTACAGCGGCGCGGGAATCTGCTGCTGCACCTGGCTCGTGTGATAGATCGCGCGCGCCAGCGGCGGCAGCTCCACTACCTCGAGTCCGTGTTCGACGGCCACACGGCGGATGAACAGCGCCATCTCGTCGACACCCTTGGCCACCACGAACGGCGCCTCGGCGCGGTCGACGTCGTACTTGAGCGCCACCGCGTAGTGCTCGGGATTGACGATCACGACGTCGGCCGTCGGCACTGACTTGCGCACGCTGCGCTGGGCCAGCTGGTTTTGCAGCTGGCGGATGCGCTGCTTGATTTCCGGGCGGCCTTCACTGCTCTTGTGCTCTTCCTTGATGTCCTGCTTGCTCATGCGCTGGTTGCGCATGAAGAGAAAACTCTGCACCGGCACGTCGATCAGCGCGAACAGGATGAACACCGCCACCAGCGCCATCAGCGCGTCGAACACCAGCGTGCCGCCGGCGCCGATGGCAACGTCGAGCGGCATGCGCTGCAACTCGATATAGCCCTTGATGCTGCCGTTCGAGACATGCCACAGCACGATGCCGAGCACGATCGCCTTGGCCGCCGACGTCAGAAAGCCCACCCAGTGCTTCTGCTTGAACAGGTTGCCCAGATTGGTCAGTGGATTGAGGCGGCTGAACTTCGGCGCCAGGTTCTTGCCGCTGGCGACGATGCCGCCCGGGATCGCGCCGGCGATGACGATCGCCAGCGGCACGGCCAGCAATGGCAGCACCATGTGCACGAGCAGCAGCAGCGCTGACGAAAACACCGTGGACAATGCGTTTTCCATGGCGCCCGCCTCGCCCAGCGGCACGAACACGAGACGAAACAGGTGGCGCATGTCGTCCAGGTACCCCGGCAGCATCATCATGAAGACCTTCAGGCTGATCAGGATGCCGACGGCCGTCGCCAGGTCGCGCGAACGCGCCACCTGCCCCTCGTCGCGCGCTTTCTTGAGCTTTTGCGCCGAGGGTTTTTCGGTCTTGTCGCCGCTGCTGCTATCGGCCATGGGCCAGCCTCATTTGTTCGGTCAGCATTTCCAGCACCTGGTTGGTCATCGCGATGTAGTGCTCCGGGATGAAGCGCACCAGCTGGATCAGCATCAGCAAGCCAAAAATCGTCACCAGCGAAAAGCCCAGTGAAAACAGGTTCAGGCTGGGCGCGACGCGGTTCAGAAAACCAAAGCCGATCTGCACCACCACGGTGGAAAACACGAGCGGCAGCGCCAGCAGGATCGCGGCGGCAAATACCCAGCTCAGGTTCAGCGCCACGGCTTCGAGCAGCATCGGCTGCAAGCCGCCGCCGACCGGCCAGGCCAGAAAACTCTGGCCCAGCACCGCCACCAGCACCAGGTGCGCGTCGATGGCGAAGAACACCAGCATCGCCACCAGCGCCATCAGGCTCGAAATCACGTCCGAGGCCTGGCCATTGACCGGGTCGTTCATGGTCGCCATCGAAAAGCCGATCTGGCTCGAGGCCAGGAAACCCAGCATGCTGATGGCCGCCATCGCGAACTGCAGCGCCAGGCCGATGACGGCGCCGATCACGGCCTGCTCGAACATCGCCAGCACGCCGGCCAGCGAAAACGCATCGGGCATCGCGCCCTTGCTCGTCAGCGGCAGCATCAGAAACGACAGCACCACCGCCAGCAGCGCGCGCACCGGGATGGGGATCGTGCCGTCGCCCAGCACGGGCGCGGTGATCATCATCGCCATGATGCGGCAGAACGGCCACCACAGGGCGCCGATCAGCGGCATCAGGAAGCCGTACAGTTCCATCGGCGCGCGCCCTGCCCTAGCCGACGAGCGTTGCGGCGCGCTGGAACACCGAGATGCAGTAATCCATCAGCGTCGACGTCATCCAGTGGCCGGCCAGGATCACGGCCAGCAGCGTGACCAGCAGGCGGGGCAAAAAACTCAGCGTCTGTTCGTTGATCTGGGTGGCCGCCTGCACCAGCGCCACCAGCAGGCCGACCAGCAGGCCCGGGATCACCAGCACCATCACCATCAGCATGACAATCTGCAGGGCCTCGACCACGAGGTCGACGGCGATATCGGGACTCATCGCGATTCTCCCGTGGCCAGGCCGGGTTTGATACTAGTACGCATGGATACTGCCGACCAGTGTGCTCACCGTGAGCGTCCAGCCATCGACCAGCACGAACAGCAGCAGCTTGAACGGCAGGGAAATGACAAGGGGCGAGAGCATCATCATGCCCATCGCCATCAGCACCGACGACACCACCAGGTCGATGATCAGGAACGGGATGAACAGCATGGCGCCGATCTGGAACGCGGTCTTCAGTTCGGACAGCACGAACGCGGCCAGCTTGACGGGGAAGCTGTGCTGCTGCGGCGGCTGCGCCGTCGATTCTCCGGCCAGACGGGCGACCTGCGCCAGTGAGGCCTTGCTGGTCTGGGCCAGCATGAAGCGCGAGACGGGCTGTTCGGCGATGCGCAGTGCGGTCTCGAGGCCGATCTTGTCCTGGTCGTACGGCAAAAAGGCCTGGGTCCACACCTGCTCGCCCACGGGGCGCATCACGAGGATGGTCAGGATCAGGGCGATGCCGGTGATGATCCGGGTGGGCAGGCCCTGCTGCAGGCCAAGCGCCTGGCGCAGCAACGACAGCACGATCACGAAGCGCGTGAAGCAGGTCATCATCATGACCATCACGGGCAGCAGCCCGAGCAGCGTCATGAGCACCAGGATCTGCGACTTGACGCTCATGCCGGCGCTGGTCGAGGTGGCGCCGGGCAGCACGCCGGCCAGCAGGTCCTGGTTCTGGGCCGCGGCCGGGACCGCCATCAGCAGCCCCACCAGCAGCGCTGACAGAAGCGCAGGGGCACGGGCCCTTACGCCCCCGGTAAAGCACATCATGGCGCGAGAATGTCCAGGTTCAGGCCTTCGAGATCGATCACCTTCAGGCCGTACTGCTCGCCCGCGACCACCACTTCGGCGCGGCCGATCGGGGTGCCGTTGACCTTGATGACCAGCGGCTCGCCGGCCAGCGAATCAAGGGGCAGCACCGACGATGGCCCGATGTCCATCAGCTCCTGCAGCGAGATGCGCACCGAACCGACTTCGAGGGTCAGCGTGACAGGGATGCGCCGCATCATCTGCGGCAGCTGGCGCGCGCCGCTCCGGCCGGCGGCGGCGCGCAACGCATCCTCGCTGTCCAGATCGTCAATGATGACGTCACCACTCAGTTGCTCGTTGAGATTCATGTCCATTATTCGGCATCTTCAAAAGAGGTTAAACACAGCTTGCCCTTGTGCTCGGCCACCGCGGCGGTGAACAGGCGGGAGTTGTCCAGCACGACATCGGCACGACCGACCGACACCGGAATCACATCCCCGACCTGCAGTCCGAACAGCGTGCCGAGCGTGATCTCCTTGCTCACCAGGCAGCCTTCAAGCTTGACTTCGAGACGCGAGGCCAGTGGTTCACCGGGCATGCGCGCCCCGCCCGACGCCCGCACGGCGCCGCGGTCGGCCTTGACGCCCTGCAGTACGCAAGCCATCAGGGCATGGTCGAGCCCGATCCAGATCTGCCCTTCCGGCGCGGCCTGGGTTGGCTCATCGGTATCACGCCGGCCGTACTGGGCGCGCAGCATGGCGCGCAGCACCCAGCCGGTCTTGCCTGGTGCACCCGCCGGCACGATTGCGGCGCCGGCGCCGGCGCTGGCCTTGACGGGCGCGGGCGGGCTGTCCAGCCGTGCCAGGCCGTCGGCCACACGTGCATCGAGAAGGCTTGCCAATTGCTGGGCCAGCGTGACAGCAAGACGCTCCTCGGTCGCTGTCACACGTTCTGCAACCGGAGTTTGCTGCACTGCAGCAGGATTCGACGGCTGACGGCGTGCGTAACGCCCTTCCAGCAGCCCCAGAAGCAGGGTCCGCTCGAAGGCCACAGCCGCTACGCCGTATGGGCCACTGATCCCCAGCCAGCGCAGTCCTGGCTGCTCCGGCGCCCGCTCGAAGGCAAGGTGTTCAAGGCGGTATGCGCCCCAGTGCCGGCGCCCGCCAGGCGATGCCATTTCGGCACCAATCGCCTCGGCCAGACCGGCAGCAAACGCTGGAAGCAGATGCACCGGACGCCCCAGCAGGCACGGATCGAGCACCTGATGGTCGCGTCTTCGGTCAAGTTGATTGATTGGCATCTGTATTTATCAAAAGTTAATGTCACATTGCTTTGATTCCCGGCAGCAATAATTATACAGTGACTTTTGCCGCCGCAAGTTTGACATATCACTTTGATTTATCATTTGCCCTACGGTAATATCTAGTCGTTGCATCGCAGCATCACCCTGTTTTCAGAGTGAGCGCCTAGGGGAAAAGGATTCTTTCTGCATGAGGTGAGTCGCTCGACGTACTGACTCGCCAAGCCCGGATTTAACAATTTCATAACGGAAAATTCGGAAAAAGCGGTATTTTTTGTCGCCGATGAACAACACTAAATTTTGAAGGAAACACGATGGCAATGGAACTTGCCGGCCTCATTCGGGCCGATCTGGCACAACTAAGCAACGATGCGAGTCGCCTGGCCATCGCCCCGGCTGCCGCATCATTTGCCGAGCTCGGCGCTCCGTCGGGCGGGACGAGTGCTTTTTCATTTACCCAAGCCATGCAGAGCGCCATTGCCGGCGTCGATGCGCAGGACCAGGCCGCGAGCGCCCGGGTCACGGCGGTTGAGACCGGCAAGAGCGACGACCTGGTCGGCGCCATGCTGGCCAGCCAGGAAGCCAGCCTCTCGTTCTCGATGCTGATGCAAGTACGCAACAAGGTCATGGGCGCAGTCGATGAACTGCTCAAGCTCCCGATCTGATTCTTTCGATAAGCGACGCTCACGTGCTCTCCTCCCTCAAGTCCCCCTTCAGCGGCAAGTTCGCGCTGCCCGCGCTGCCGCCGCTGCTGCGCAACAACCTGCCGCTGATGCTGGGCCTGGCCGTGGCGGTCACCGCTGCCGTCATGATGTTCATGTGGCAGGATCAATCGAGCTACAAGCCGGTCTTCGGCGCGCGCGAGAAAGTCGTCGCTGCCGACATGATGACGGTGCTCGAAGCCGAACAGATTCCCTACCGTGTCCATCCGGACAGCGGCCAGGTGCTGGTGCCGTCGTCGCAGCTGGGCAAGGTGCGCATGCTGCTCGCGGCCAAGGGCGTGACCGCCCAGCTGCCGGCCGGCCTCGAACTGATGGACCGCAACGACCCGCTCGGCGTGTCGCAGTTCGTGCAGGACGTGCGGTTCCGGCGCGGCCTCGAAGGCGAGCTGGCGCAAAGCATCCTGACGATGGATTCGATCGCCAGCGCGCGCGTGCACCTGGCCATCGCGAAGACCAGCTCGTTCGTGACGGGCAATGCCGATGGCAACTCGGCGTCGGTCGTGGTCGCCGTCAAGCCGGGCCGCAGCCTGGGCAATGAACAGATCGCCGCCATCGTCAACATGGTCTCGGGCAGCGTGGCGGGCCTGTCGCCGCAGCGCGTCTCGCTGGTCGACCAGGCCGGTAACTACCTGTCCGCGCGGATCGACCTGGCCGACGGCTTCGATGGCGCCACGCAGGGCGACACGGCCGCAAAACGCCATGCCGACGAGGTGCGCTCCAACGTCAACGACCTGCTCGCGCCGATCCTGGGCATGGCCAACTACAAGGTCAGCGTCACCGCCGCCGTGGATAACGACCGCGTCGAGGAAACCCAGGAAAAATACGGCGAAGCACCGAAGGTCACCAGCGAAGCCATGCGCGAAGAGATGGAAAAAAGCCGCATGGCGATGGGCGTGCCGGGCACGCTGTCGAACCGGCCGCCGGCGCCTGCCACCGCCGACGCGGCGGGCGCCCCGCCTGCCGAAAAAACCGACGATGGCAATGCGCGCAAGAACGCCACCACCCGCCAGTACGCGTATGACCGCGCGATCACGCAGATCAAGCGCGAGCGCGGCCGTCTGAAAAAACTGTCGGTGGCCGTGGTGCTCAATGCGAGCAGCGCCGCCGACGGCAAGGCCTGGACCCCGGCCGAACTGACGAATATCGAGAAAATCCTGGCCGGCGGCCTGGGCATCGACGCTGCGCGCGGCGATGTGCTGGCCGTGTCGGCCATGAAATTCCCGGCCGCGCCGGTGGAACAGGCCTGGTGGCAGGAACGCGACAATATCGTCGACATGGCGAGCTGGCTCCTGTGGGCCGTGGGCGCGCTGCTGGCGTACTTCCTGCTGGCCCGGCCACTGCTGCGCGCGGTCACCACGCGCCTCGCGCCGTCATCGCCGTCGACGGCCACGCCCGCACTGGCGGGCGCCGCAGCAGCGCCGCTCACCGCGCTGCCGGCCGGCGTCACGGCGCTCGAAGCGCCCGCGCAGGGCAGCCCGGGCGCCGTCATTCCCCTGCTCGAAAACTATGACTTGCCGCCGTCCGGCTCGCCGGTCGACGTCATGGTCGATCACCTGAGAGTGCTGGCGGCCAAAGAGCCGGAGCGCGTCGCCGAAGTCGTCAAACAATGGGTACAGAAAAAACATGGCCGAACTGAATAACGTGGAAGACAGCGATCTCGAGGCTGGTCTGAGTCCGGTCGAACAGGCCGCCATCGTGCTGCTCTCGATCGGTGAAGAGCAGGCTGCGGCGGTGCTGCGCTGCCTCGAGCGCGACGAGTTGATGGAGCTGACCCAGGTCATGTCGCGCATGAGCGGCATCAAGGTCGACACCGTCAAATCGGCGCTGCAGAGTTTCTTCGACGACTACCGCCAGCAAAGCGGTCTGCATGGCGCCTCTCGCAGCTACCTGAAGCGCTCGCTGGACCTCGCGCTGGGCAGCGACATCGCCAACAGCGTGCTCAATTCGATCTATGGCGATGCAATCCGCCCGAAAATGGCGCGCCTGCAGTACGCGTCGCCAAAATGGCTGGCCGAATTCGTCTCGAGCGAGCACGTGCAGATGCAGGCCGTGTTCCTGGCCTTCCTGCCACCGGCGCTGGCCTCGCAAATCCTCGAAGCGCTGCCGCTGGAAGGCCGTGAACTGGTACTGCTGAACATGGCGCGCCTGGACGAGATCGACCGCGATGTGCTGCACGAGCTCGAAGAGCTGGTGGGCCGCTGCCTGGCCGCGCTCGACACGCAAAGCGCCAGCGTGGAAGGCGTGCGCCAGGTTGCCGACATCCTCAACCGCCTGCAGGACAACCGGGCCGGCATGGTCGAACTGCTGCGCGCCCACGACCCCGAGGTCGTCTCGCAGATCGAGATGTCGATGTACGACTTCTTCATCCTGTCGCGCCAGACCGAACAGGTCATCGCGCGCCTGCTCGACGACGTGCCGCTGGAGCAGTGGGCGATTGCCCTGAAGGGCGCCGAAGCGCCGCTGCGCGACACCATCCTGGCCGCCATGCCGCGCCGCCAGGCGCAAAGCTTCGAAGACCTGATGCGCCGCTCCGGGCCGGTGCCGATGTCGCGCATCGAGCAGACCCGCCGCGAAATCATGACCACGGTCAAGGAGCTGGCCGACGCCGGCGAGATCGACATCCAGCTGTTTGCCGAAGCGACCGCCGAATGAAGCCGTTTCGCACTTACCACTTTCCGCCGCTGCACCAGTTCAGCACGGCGCGCCCTGCCGGCGCGTCTGCCGGCGGCGCAGGTGGCAATGCTGCCGACGAGTGGCAAAGCGCGCTGGCCGACGGCTATCGCCAGGGCCAGCGTGACGGTTACGAAGTGGGCCTGGACCAGGGCCGCGCCGACGGTATTGCCGCTGGCAAGATCGAGGGCCTCGAACGGGGCATCGACGAAGGCCGCGCGATGGCGCTCGAGAGCTTCGAGCAACTGGCCAAGCCGGTCGACGCGATGCTCAAAAGCCTCAAGAAACTCAAGACCGATCTGCGCGCCGCGCAGCGCACCGAAGTGGTCGACCTGGTGGGCAAGATCGCGCGCCAGGTGATCCGCGCCGAACTGGCGCTGCAACCGGTGCAGCTGCTCTCGCTGGTCGAGGAGGCGCTGGCCGTGATGCCGCCGTCTCGCGACCAGGTCGAGGTGTTCATGAATCCGGAAGAACTGCGCCGCGTGCTGGAACTCGATCCGAAGCGCGCCAAGAAATGGACGATCCTGCCCGACCCGGCGCTCGACGCCGGCGAATGCCGGGTGCGTTCAGGCGACCATGAAGTCGATGCCGGGTGCCAGGGGCGCCTTGCGGCCGTGATGGAACAGGTCCAGGACCAGTTGCTGGGTGAAGGGGAACGGGCATGACGGGGTTGGCGCAGTCAATCGCAAATTCGCTGTCGCATTCGCTGGCTGACTCGCTGCGCGCCGTCGAACTCGGCGCGGTGCCGGTGGCCACGCCCACCGGGCGCCTGGTCGGCGCCCAGGGGCTGCTGCTGGAAGCGAGCGGCTGCCGCCTGCACACGGGCCAGCGCTGCCGCATCGAGACGGTCGATGGCGAGTGGCTCGACGCGCAGGTAGTCGGCTTTCGCGACAAGGTCTCGTACCTGATGCCGTTCAAGAAAGCGACCGGCCTGGCCACCGGCGCGCGCGTGCTGCCGGCTGCGGACAAGGCCGATCTGATGATCGGCCCGAGCTGGATGGGCCGCATGGTCAACGGCCTGGGCGAGCCGATCGATGGCCTGGGCCGCCTGGGTGGCGACCAGCCACTTGCCCCTGCCCCGCCGCGCGTCAATCCACTCAAGAAAACCCCGGTGGACGAACCGCTCGACGTGGGCGTACGCGCCATCAATGCGATGCTCACCATCGGCAAGGGCCAGCGCGTCGGCCTGATGGCCGGTTCCGGCGTCGGTAAATCGGTGCTGCTGGGCCTGATCACGCGCCAGACCGTGGCGGATGTGGTCGTGGTTGGCCTGATCGGCGAGCGCAATCGCGAGGTGCGCGAATTCGTCGAGCGCTCGCTCGGGCCCGAAGGCCTGAAGCGCGCCGTTCTGGTGGTCGCGCCGGCCGACGACAGCCCGCTGATGCGCGTCATGGCGACCGAGCTGTGCCATTCGGTGGCGGCGCATTTCCGCGACCGCGGCCAGAACGTGCTGCTGCTGTGCGATTCGCTGACCCGTTACGCGATGGCGCTGCGCGAAGTGGCGCTGTCGCTCGGCGAGCCGCCGGCCACTCGCGGCTATCCGCCATCGGTGTTTTCGAACATGCCGCAACTGGTCGAATCGGCCGGCAATGGCGAGAACCCGCAAGGCAGCATGAGCGCGATCTACACGGTGCTGGCCGAAGGCGACGACCAGCAGGATCCGGTGGTCGACTCGGCGCGCGCTATTTTGGACGGCCACATCGTGCTCACGCGCGAACTGGCCGAGCGCGGCCACTACCCCGCAATCGACATTGCACAATCGATCTCGCGCTGCATGGCGCAGGTGGTCACGCCGGAGCACACGCTGGCCGCGCGCAAGCTCAAGGCGGCCCTGGCGCGCCATGCGCGCGTGCGCGACCTGATCCCGCTGGGCGCGTATGTGCCGGGCGCCGACCCGGAGACCGACCGCGCGGTGGCGCTGCAACCGCATATCGAGACGTTCCTGTGCCAGGGCACGCGCGAAGGCGCCCCCATCGACAACTGCATCGACACCCTGAAAGCGATCATGGCATGACACGTTCGAAGACCATCCGCAGCCTCGGCACCCTCGTGCAACTGCGTTCGACCCAGGTCGAACGCCTGGAAGCCGACCTGGCGAGCCAGGAAGCGACACGGGTACGCTACCAGAACAACCTGGATCGCCTCACGGCGCTGACGCACGGCAGCGGCGCATCGGGCGCGGCGCTGCAGGTCAATCCGGCCATGGCGCTGAACTGCGGCGCCTACAAGCAGGGCGTGATGGCGCTGGCCGAGAGCCACCGGATCGACCTGTCGCTGCACCAGGCGAACATGGCGGTGTCGCAGACCCGGCTCAAGGATGCCTGGGTCGGCCGCGAACTGCTGGGCAAGGTGCTGGCCCGTACCCAGGACGCGCATGCGGCCGAGAATGAACGCGCCACCCGCAAGCGCGAAGACGATATCGCTACCCAATCCTGGCTGGCCGGACGGGCCTGAGCCCGCCCCAGACGCACACGCACACGCAACCACAAGGAACACGTCCCATGGCAACGGCAATCACTTCACCGACCTACGATCCCATCCCGACCGCGACCAATCTGGCGGACAAATACGTCGCGCCGCGCCAGCAGATTCTGACGACGCAGCTTGCCGCCGCCACCGCCGCCGAGCGTGGACTGACCGAGATGAATTCGGCGCTGCTGGCGTTCCAGACCAGCCTGACGGCGCTCACGGGCACGAACAAGACGGTGTTCGCGCAGTCCGCCGTGTTTGGCGACACGACGGTCGGCAGCGCCACTGCGAGCAGCAAGGCCGCCGCCGGCACGTATGCCTTCTTCGTCAAGCAGATCGCCACCGCCAGCCAGGTGTCGTTCACGGGCCTGGCCGACAACACCGGCGTGGCCGGCACGCTCAAACTGAACATGGGCGGCGCCCTCGCCTTCGATGTCGACATGGCCGCCGCCAACACCGACGGCGGCGCGCTGAGCACGCGCGAACTGGCCGCCGCCATCAACGGCGCAGCCGGCAACGGGGGCAAGGTCACGGCCTCGATCGTCACCACCGGCGGCACGGCGGAGCTGGTGCTTACCGCCAGGGACACGGGCCTGAACTCGGCCATCACGCTCGATACGAGCGGCATCACCGGCACGTCCAGCCTGGCTGACGCCAATGCCGACCCGGCGCGGCGCCGGGTGCTGGTCGGGGCGCAGGATGCCGAGATCCGCGTCGGCGCCGAAAATGGCACCGCGATCACGCAGGCCAGCAACACCTTCACCGCCATCGATGGCGTCAGCATGACGTTCACCAGGGCCCATGCAGCCGGCGCCGCGCCCGTCACACTGACCGTATCGGCCGACACCACCACCAGCACGGCCAACGTGCAGGCGTTCGTCGACGCCTTCAACAAGCTCAAGACCACCCTGAGCAAGCTGACCGCCAGCGGCGACGCCGCCAAGGGCGTTGCCGCTGGCACGTTCGCGCATGACAGTGGGGTGCGTGCGCTGAACGACCGGCTCGGCACGCTGCTGCGGCCGGCCAATGGCGACTCGCTGGCGGCCTACGGCATCATTTCCACGCGCACCGGCACGCTCGAACTGGACGCGAAGCGCCTGACCAGCCAGCTGGCCGTCAATCCGACCGGCCTGGACGCGCTGATCGGGGCGCCAAGTTCGTCGGCGCCGACCGGCATCGCCGGCGCGCTCGACAATTACCTGAAAACCTGGAGCAGCAGCGTCGACGGCCAGATCAAGCTGCGCCGCGAACAGACCACCAGCGAGCAATCGCGCCTGAGCGCGCGCCAGGCGTCGCTCGACGGGCAGCACGAAGCAGCCTATCAGCGCTACCTGCGCCAATTCACGCAGCTGCAGAACATGCAGTCCGTGATGAACAACAACGTGTCACTGTTCGATGCCCTGTTCGGCAACGACAAATAACCACAGCCGGATCCCCAATATGTCCTATCAAGAAGCCTACGGCAGTTACCACGCAGTGAACCTCGACGCGCAGACCACGCGCGCCTCGCCGGTCGACCTGGTGCTGCTGCTCACCGACGGCCTGCTCGACGAACTGGCGCGCGCCCGCGCGCACATCGTCGCCCGCCGCTACGAACAGAAAGCGGCCAGCATCAACAAGTGCGTCGAAATCATCAACGGCCTGGCCAGCTCGCTCGACTTCGACGGCGGCGGCGACACGGTGGCCAACCTTGCGCGCATCTACGATTTCTGCGCGGGCCACCTGCATACCGCCGGCATCAAGCTCGACCCGGACATGGTCGATGAAGTCATCCGCATCCTGTCGACTATTCGCCAGGGCTGGAAAGGTGTCCAGGAACGCAATGGATAGGTCAATCGTCATCGGCCGTCTGGGCGCGCAGCTCGACGCCGCTGCCAGCGGCGCCGACTGGGATGGCCTCGACCTGGCCGTGCGCGACCTGGCGCGCCAGCTGCGGGCGCTGGCGGTCAAGGGCCCGTGGAGCGCCGCCGAACGCGTGGCCCTGCGGCGCCTGCGCGCAGCGCACGACCGCGCTGCGCAGACGGGCGCCACTGCTGCTGCCGACCTGCAGGCGCGGATGGACGAGATGCGCGACAACAAGGAAGGCTGGATAGCCTATGCCCTCGCGGGCGAAACCGAACCTGGTGAGAACGTGCAATGAATTTCGCAATGAACAGCAGCATGACGACGATGCAGGCCGCTGGCAATGTGGCCGGCAATGCGGCCCCGGCAGCAGCCACCGCCATTCCCGGCGCGGCAACGGCCGACGCGCTCGTGCCCGCCGCTGGCACGGCCGGCACGGCAGCGCCGGGCCAGGCCCCGGCCACGGCGCCTGCGGCTGCCCTGCCCTTCGGTCACTGGATCGCGCTGGACCGCGCGCTGCCCGACGTCACCGCCAGCATGCCGCAGCAGGATGGCGTGGCTGCGCCGGGCGCCGACGCCGGCGAGGTCGAGGTCGAGACCGCCGTGGAGGATGACGTCGTCCCTGACGTCCTGCTGGCCGCGATGGCGCCGCTGCTGGCGCCGGCCGCACTGCCCGCCATGATGCTGGCGATGCACGGTGCAAAGCCCGGCGTCGCCGCCGACGCCGCTACCGCACCTGCCGAAGAAACCGCAGGCGGACCTGCTGCCAGCGTGCCGGCCGCCGTCGTCCAGGCAGGCGGTGCGCGCGCCACGCCGGCAACGGCCACCGTGTCGATTGCCGCAGCATCGTCGATCCTGCCAGCCCCTGCCCCGGCAGCCAGCCTGCAGACAGCCGCCCTGCCTGACCCGGGCGCGGCGCAACCGAATGCCATGCCTGCCATCGCGCCGGTGTCGGGCGAGGCCGCAGCCGAGGCCAGCGCCGACGCCGCCCCGGTCATGGCGGCGCCGGGCGTGAGCACCGCCGGCACGCCGCCGGTGAGCGCGCGCGGCGCCGACAGCATCGTGCTGGCCGGCCCGCCGACCGCATGGCGCCAGAACCTGCACGAGGCGCTGGGCGACCGTCTGCAGCTCCAGCTTGGCCGCAACATCGACCAGGCCACGATCCGCCTCGAGCCGCCGATGCTCGGCCGCATCGACATCGCGATCCGCCACAGCGGGGGCAACCTGGAGATCCATATCGCCGCCTCCAACAGCGACGTCTTGCGCCAGCTGAACGCCGTCAGCGACAGCCTGCGCAGCGACCTCGCGGGGCGCCAGTACAGCAGCGTCTCGGTCAATGTCAGCGACGTGCCGCGCATGCAGGCCAGCACCCAGACCGGCGGCCAGACGCCGGGCCAGGGCCAGGCCGATGGCCAGGGCCGTTCGCGCCAGGAGCAGGAACAGGCGCGCACCCCTGGTCGCGCGCTGCACGACGAAGCCGCCGCCGGCGCCACCCTTTTTTCGATGAGTTGACACGAGCCCCATGAAAGCAAAACTGATCATTGCAATTGTCGCCGCCGTCGTCGTCGTGGCGGGCGCCGCTGGCGGCGCGATGTGGTACATGAACACGTCCGCAAGCCACGCTGTGGCCGCCAAGCCGGCGCCCGAAACCAAGCTGACCAAGTACGTCACGCTCGACAAGGTCATCGTCATGCTGCGCCGCGCGCCGGCCGAGCAGGCCACCCATTACCTGTCGGTCGACCTAGTGCTGGCCACCACGGCAGCGGAAGAAAAAGCCACCAAGGAGCAGTTGCCGCTGCTGCGCAGCATCGCGGTGTCCGCCCTGTCGGCCCGCACGATGGCCGAAGCCTCGGCCATGACGGTGGACCAGTACGCGGCCGAGCTGAACAAGGTCTTCAATGCCAACTATGCGAAGGAAAACCACCTCAAGCCGTTTTCCGAAGTCATGGTCGGCAAACTGATCATCGAGTGATACGCAGCCTGATCCCGGAGACGCCGTGGCCTACATGACCGATTACGCCGATGCCGCCGCCAGCGAATATGGCGACGTGGTGGCCAGCGCGGGCTTGTCGCCGCAGGACGAGTCGCGTCACCTGGTGGCGTATGCGCCGCTGGTCAAGCGCATCGCGCGCCAGCTCGGCAGTCAGGTCTCGGGCGCGATGGGGCGCGAGGACATGGAACAGATTGGTCTGATGGGTCTGCTGGAAGCGCTGCGCCGCTACGGCGCCCCGGATACCGGGTTTTCCAGCTACGCCTCGTTGCGCGTGCGCGGCGCAATTCTGGATGAATTGCGCCGCCAGGACTGGCGCCCGCGCGCGGTGCGCCAGGACAGTCACCGCCAGCGCGACGCCCTGCGCGCGCTCACCCGCAGCCTGGGACGCGAGCCGTCCGAACAGGAAGCCGCGGCCGCACTGGGCCTGACGTCGGATGAATACCAGCAGTACCTGCTGGCCGAGAGCGCTGAAGAAATGCTCAGCTTCGACGAGATCCTGCAGGAAGCGGTCGGCGCGGAGCAGCACACGCCCGGCCCCGAAGACGCCTACATGGTGCGGCGCAGCCTGGAGCAGGCGCTGACCGCACTGAACGACAAGGAACAGCGCGTGATCCAGATGATCTACGAGTTCGAACTCAGCTACAAGGAAATCGCCGCCGTGCTCGACCTGTCCGATGCGCGCGTCTGCCAGCTCAACAAGAGCGCGCTGGCAAAAATGAAGACCGCGCTCCGGCGCGACTGAACCGACACCATAGAAACCGCCAGAAAGGCACCACGTCATGCAGCAATTACTCGGTATCGCCATCGTGCTTGGCGCCGTCTTCGGGGGCTTTACCCTGATGGGCGGCACCTTTACCTCGATCTTCCACCCGATCGAGCTGTTGATCATCGGCGGCGCCGCGCTGGGCGCACTGGTGCTCGGTAATCCGAAACACGTCCTGGCCGAACTGGGCCACCAGCTCAAGAAAGTGGCGGCGCGCAAGAAGCACGACTCGGAATTCCAGCGCCAGCTGCTGCTGTTGATGTACGAACTGCTGCAAACCGCCGCCGGCGGCCTGAAAGCGCTCGATGCGCACGTCGAGGCCCCCGCCGAAAGCCCGCTGTTCCAGCGCTATCCGGCGATCCTCGACGAGACCAAGCTGCTGGCGTTCATCGTCGATAACTTCCGCCTGATGGCGATGGGCAAGATCAACGCGCACGAGCTCGAAGGCGTGCTCGAACAGGAGCTCGAAGCCATCCACGAAGAGCTGACGCAACCGGCAAAATCGCTGCAAAAGATCGCCGAGGCGATGCCGGGCTTCGGCATTCTGGCCGCGGTGCTGGGCATCGTGATGGCCATGTACTCGGTCTCGGGCGGCGCCGATTCGGGCGAGATCGCCGAAAAGATCGGTGCGGCCATGGTCGGCACCTTCATCGGCATCTTCGCCTGCTACGGCGTGCTCGAGCCACTGGCCAACCTGATGAAACAGACCGTCAACTCGGACGCCTCGACGATGGAAACCGTGAAGGTCGTGCTGTGCACCCACGTGGCCGGCAAGCCCGCCCTGCTGGCGATCGACGCCGGGCGCCGCCTGATCCAGCTGAATACCAAACCCAGCTTTGCCCAGCTCGAACAGTGGATCAATGCGATGGGCGGCGAGGACGAATCGCAGAACAAACGCCGTCGCGCCGCCGACCGCATGACGGGGTAACACGTGTCGAAAACGAACGACAAGCACGAATCGACCATCGTCAAGCGCGGTGGCGGCAAGCACCAGCATGACGAGCATGGCGGCGCCTGGAAAGTCGCGTTCGCCGACTTCTGCCTGGCGCTGATGGCGCTGTTCCTGGTGCTGTGGCTGATCGCCTCGCGCGAACAGCAGAATCTCAAGGCCATCATCAGCGAGGCCACCGAGAGCGGGATGCTCGAAGGCCAGGGCCAGAAGCCCGCCATCGCCAGCGAGCCCAGCGGCAGCCTGATCGAACGCTTCCCGGTACCGCGCACGGGCGATGGCACCGGCAACGGCGGCGCCGGCACGCCGGGCAATCCGGGCGCGCCAAAGGTCGGTTATGAATCGCCTGCCGACCTGGCGGCGCTGTCGAAAGCGCTGACCGAATTGTCGGCCGAAGCGGGCCTGGCCCCGAACCTGGCTACCGTGGTCACGCCGTATGGCTTGCGCGTGATGCTGCACGACACCGACAAGCAAGGCATGTTCATGCGCGGCAGCGCCCTGCCCACCGGGCGCTTTGCGCGTCTGTTGCAAAAAATGGGGCCGCTGTTCGCGCAAATGCGCAACCAGATGCTGATTGTCGGCCATACCGATTCCAGCCGCTACGCCGGCATCGACCGCGGCGCCTATTCGAACTGGGCGCTGTCGACCGACCGCGCGCTGTCGGCGCGGGCCCAGCTGCTCACCGGCGGCATGCGCACCGACACCGTGCTGCAAGTGGTGGGCATGGCCGACCGCGGCCCGCTGCACCCCGAGCAGCCGCTCGACGGCAAGAACCGCCGCATCGAACTCTTGATCCTGACGGGTGCGCAATCGCGCGCGGTGGCGGGCATGTTCGGCGCGCCGGGTGCCGGCGCACCAGCGGGCAAGGCACTGGTCGGCAACGCCGGTGCAGGCGCGACCGTCAGCCTGCCCGACGCGGCGGCCCTGGAAACATTGCGCGGCCAGTTGCCGACATCGCCATGACCATCAACACCAAATCACGAGGTAACCGCATGAAAATCTCCGGCGCATCGTCGTCCGCCATCACCACCGTGACGCCTGGCGCCGGTGCGGTGTCGGTACCGGTCCAGACCGAAGCATCGGCGGCGCCGGCAGCCGCCTTGCAGTCGGCAGTGCTGCAGCCTGCCGCCGATGCGCTCAGTGCCATGCCGGATTTTGACGCCGTGCGCGTGGCCGAGCTGCGCGAAGCGCTCGCACACGGCGAGCTGCCGTTCGATGCCGGGCGCCTCGCCGGCCTGATTCAAAAATTTCACTCGGGACGCTAAGCATGGCCACCCTCACCCGCACCCAGGCCAACACGCTGCTTGCCGACGGCGTCACGCAGGACGTCAAGGAAGCGGCCAACATCCTGATGCTGCTCGAACGGCAGTTCGACGCCGCCGTGCGCCACCGCAGCGAAGAGCTGAGCGCACTGGCCGATGAACTCACCCCGCTGCTCGAGGCCATGGAAGCGCGCCGCCAGCAGCGCGTCAATCTCGTGCGCGCACTGCTGGGGCCGCAGGGAACGATGGCGCAGTACATTGCCACGCTGGCGCCGGCCCCGCGCGCCGCCTTCGAGGCGGCCTGGCAGTCACTGGAGCAGACGGTGCGCGCCTGCAAGGATGCAACGCTGCGCAACGGCCAGTTGCTGGCCGAACAGCACGGCATCATGCAGCGCGTGCTGCACGGCGAGGAGCAGTTGTATGCGCCACGTTGACATGACGACCCGCGCATTGGCACCAACTGCGCCAACCGCGGCAACCACCGCTGCGAGCCCGAGCCGCCCCACGACCGCATCGACCGGTGGCGAGTCCTTCGGCAATGTATTTAACGGGGTTGCCAGTGAAGTGGCTGCCTACATCCAGCATGGCGACCCGGATGGCGGCGCTGCCAGCGCACTGAGCGCCGAAGGCGCGCTGCTGCGCGCGCGCGCCACCGGCCTGATCATGGATGGCGCCGATGCACCGAACGCAGTCGCCAAACCGCCCCAGCAGCAGGCATTTTTGGACAGCATCGCGCCCTGGGCACGCCAGGCGGCGGCGCAGCTCGGCGTGGCGCCGGAACTGGTGCAGGCCCACGCTGCCCTTGAATCGGGCTGGGGCCAGCGGCCGCTGCGCGTCGAAGGCGGCGCGAGCAGCCACAACCTGTTCGGCATCAAGGCCGGCCCAAGCTGGAATGGCGCGACGGGCGACTCGACCACCACCGAATACGTGAACGGCGCAGCGCTGACCACCCGTGAGCGCTTTCGCGCCTACCCGAATGCGGCCAGCGCGTTCCAGGACTACGCCCGCGTGTTACTCGACAATCCCCGCTACCGCGCCGCGCTCAACACGGGCAACGATGCGCGGGCGTTTGCACAGGGACTGGCGCGCGGCGGTTACGCCACCGACCCCGACTACGCGTCGAAACTGGCGCGCATCGCCGGCAAGCTGCAGGGAATCACGGATTGATGCACCGCTTGACGCGTCATTCGCCCAGCGGCAAGTCGAGCGGCTGGACCGCCCCGGCGCCGACCACGCGCATGCGCACGACCTGGCCGCTGGCGCTGTTCTTGACCCGGACCACGGCGCCGCGCGCACCGGCGTCGAGCGCCTCGCCGGCCATGCTCACTTCGATGCCATCCTGGCGCGCCACCATCATCACGCCGTCGCCGCGCTTGACCACGACCGGCGCGGCCAGGCTGCTTGCGCGCAGCACGTCGCCCGCGCGCAGGCTGCGCCGGCTCGACTGGCCAACGACGTTGGCCAGCACCCCGACCGGATCGGCGATATTGGTGATGTCGCGCCGCTCGAGCGCCACATCGGACTCGCCGAGCACGGTATTGGCAGACAACGGGGCGCTGGCCACCGCCACCATGGCCGAGACCCGCGCGCGCACGATGAATTCATGGCGCCAGCCGCTGCCGTCCGGACAGCGGGCGACAAAGCGCATGCGTGCTGGCTGGCGCGTGTCGACGGTGTCGATGACAGGCGCCACGCTGCACGCCGGCGCCGGGCGGCTGCTGACCACGGCCAGATCGAACTCGGGCTCGCTCAAACCGCTGGCAGCCGCCACTTTTTCGAGCTCGTCACGTGCAATCTGTTGTATCTGTGCAGCAAGAGTTTGCGCTGACCATGCTGTGGTGCACGACGCACAGGTTACAATAATCAGTATTGCCTTACGGAAATCCATGGGTGGACAATATTGGTCGGGCGGAAACAACCATTTTAACCAATCCCACTGCACTTCACCGGAGAATCGCCATGTCGATCAATTTCAAAGAAGCACTTGGCGTACATGCCGACGCGCTTCAGCTGCGCGCTGAACGCACCCGCGTCCTGGCCGCCAATATTGCCAACGAAAGCACGCCGGGCTATACCGCCCGCGACATCGATTTCGCCAGTGCATTGCAAGATCAGCGCGATAGCGAGGACGGCATGCCGACCCTGTCGGCAGACGGCCCGCTGTACCGCGTCCCATACCAGGCCAGCGCGGACGGCAATACCGTCGAAATCGGCGTCGAGCAGGCGGCGTTTTCACAGAACGCTTCCGACTTCCAGACCAGCCTCACCTTCATCAACATGAAGTTGCGCGGTCTGAACAAAGTCATCTCGGGTCAATAAAGGTCATCAGGAGCATCGCATGGGATTCAAGGATATTTCACAAATCGCAGGCTCGGCCATGGCGGCCCAGACCGTGCGCATGAACACGATCGCCAGCAACCTGGCCAACGCGAATGCGGTCGCTGGCACCGAAGCCGATGCCTACCGTGCCCGCAAGCCCGTGTTCGCCGCGATGGTGGGCGACGCCGGCACCGCCAGCGTGCAGGTGCTCGACGTGGTCGAGTCGAGCGCGCCGCTGCGCCGCATGCACGAACCGGACAATCCGCTGGCCGATGCCGACGGCATGGTGTTTTACGCCAACGTCAACGAAGTGGCAGAAATGGCCGACATGATGGCCGCCTCGCGCGCCTTCGAGACCAATGTCGAGGTCATGGGCCGCATCAAGTCGATGCAGCAGTCGCTGATCCGCATGGGAGAAAGCTGATCATGGTCACCGCCACCTCGAATGCCTTCGGCCTGAACGGCAACACCAGCGGCAGCGCGGGCGCCGGCAATGCCGTCGCCCCGGCCGCCAGCCCGGTCAGCGCCAACAAGGACATGTTCACCAAGCTGCTGGTCGCTCAGATCCGCAACCAGGATCCGCTGGCGCCGTCCAATCCGGCCACGTTCGTCAACCAGCTCTCGCAGCTCTCGCAAACCGAGGCGCTGGAAAACATGACCCAGACCACCGCCGCCAGCGCCACCATGCTGCAAAGCCTGCAGGTGCTGGCGATGGGCGGCCAGGTCGGCAACCAGGTGTCGGTCGAGACCAGCCGCGTGCAACTGGGCGACACCCCACTCCAGGGCAGCGTCCAGCTCGGCGGGGCCAGCAACCTGACCCACCTGGTGCTCACGGGCGCCACCGGTACACAAACACGGATCGAGTTGCCGCCGCATGCCGCGGGGGCGCAGGGTTTCACGATCGACCCGGCCAAACTCGGCCTGCCAGCGGGCAAATACAGCATTGCTGCCGAAGCCGCCGATGGCACCAAACCCGCAGTGGAAATCGACGGGCGCCTGAACAGCGTGCGCCTGTCGTCGACCGGCGGCATCGTCATGCAGGTGGCCGGCATCGGCGATGTCGAGCCGGGCTGGATCACGGGTTTCAACGGCAAGACCACTGGCGCCGATGCGCCCGTCACGTTCAATTAAAAGGATATGCCATGAGCTTCAATATCGCCCTGTCGGGCATTCAGGCCATCAACGAACAGCTCACGACGCTGTCGAACAATATTGCCAACGCCGGTACTTACGGCTTCAAGAGCAGCCGCGCCAACTTCGCCTCGATCTATGCAGGTGAACAGGCGAACGGCGTGCAGGTGCAGTCGCTGACCCAGAACATCAGCCAGAACGGCAGCCTGTCGAGCACCGGGCGCGGCATGGACGCCGCGATCCAGGGGCGCGGCTTCTTCACCAGCCGCGATGCCCAGGGCGTCGTGTCGTACTCGCGCGTGGGTATCTTCTCGACCAACGCCGACGGCTTGCTGGTCGATTCGACCGGCAAGAAAATCCAGGGCTATGGCCCGACCGTGGGCGGCGCACTTGGCACGATGGGCGACATCGCCATCCCGACCGGCCAGATCCCGGCCGTGGCCAGCACCAAGGTCAGTTACGCCGGCAATATGTCGGGCGACTGGAAAGTCCCTACAGCAGGCTTCAATCCGGCCGACGGCAATAGCTACAATATGGTCAAGCAGTCGGTGGTCTACGATTCGCTCGGCACCCAGCACACCGTATCGCAGTACTTCGTCAAGACCGATGCCGACACCGTGACCGTACACTACGGCCTGGATGGCGCAGCACCGGACAACGCCAACAACTTCGCCATGAACTTTGGCACCAATGGCCAGATCCTGCCGGCGTCGACAACCGGCCCGACCCTGACCATCAATGCAGCCGGCGCGGCGAGCATGAACTTCAGCTTCGACTATACGGGCACGTCCAAGTTTGCCGGAGAAGCGACCAACACCACCAACCGCGCCGACGGCTATGCGTCGGGCACCTTCGTCGGCGTCGAGCTGGCCGAGAACGGTTCGATCGTGGCCAAGTACAGCAACGAGCAGCAGCAGGTCGTCGGCACGATCGCGATTGCCACCTTCCCCGACGAAGGCAGCCTGGTGTCGGTCAGCGATACCGCCTGGATTGCCAATGCCAATTCGGGCGCGCCGCTGTACACGACGCCGGGCGTCGGCCTGGGCGGAAAGCTGTCCAAGGGCGTGCTGGAAGGCTCGAACGTCGACATCACGTCCGAACTGGTCGGCCTGATGACGTCGCAACGCAATTATCAGGCGAACTCGAAGGTCATCACCGCCGAGAACGAGATGATGCAGTCGCTGATGCAGGCCCTGTAAGCGCCACGCCATGGATAAGCTCATCTTTACTGCCGTCAGCGGCGCCGAACGCACGCTGCGTGCGCAGCAGGTGCGGGCCAACAACCTGGCCAATGCCGACACTGCGGGCTTTCGCGCCAATATCGAGCTGGCGTCGGTGCAGTCGCTGGGCGGCTACGGCTACGACAGCGTGCACCAGTCGCGCTCGGAAGCCGACACGATTTCCACCCGCACCGGCACCGTGCGCGAAACCGGCCGTCCACTGGACGTGGCCCTCGCCGGCAACGGCTACCTGGCGGTCGAATGGGATGGCGGCGAAGCCTATACCCGCAGCGGCGCCATCGCCATCGACGCCAACGGCGCGCTGTCGGTCGCCGGGCGCCCGTTGCTGGGCGAAGGCGGCGCGATCGTGCTGCCGCCGCACACGGCGGTCGACATCGCCAACGACGGCACGATCTCGGTCATGCCGGAAGGCGGCACCGTGACCCAGGTCGTCGACCGGCTGCGGCTGGTCAGCGCAGAAGGGGCCGAGCTCACCAAGAACGAAGCCGGCCTGATCGTGGCGCGTGGCGGCGAGCCGCTGGCCGCCGACCAGAACGTCAACGTGCGCAGCCGCGTACTCGAAGGCAGCAATGTCTCGGCGGTCGAAGAAATGGTCGCCGTAATGGCCCTGAACCGCAGCTTCGAGATGCAGATGAAGATGTTCAAGGCCAGCGACAGCATGAACGAATCGGGCAACCGACTGCTCGGCGCCTGACGCCGGCACAACCTTACAGGGAGCAACCATGAATCCAGCAATGTGGATCAGCAAGACCGGTGTACAGGCGCAAGACGCCAAGCTGCAGGCCATCGCCAACAACCTGGCCAACGTCAATACCGTCGGCTTCAAGCGCGACCGCGTCGTGTTCGAAGACCTGTTCTATCAGGTCGACGCGCAGCCGGGCGCCCAGAATGCCGACAACACCGTCAGCAATGGCGTGCAGCTCGGTAACGGCGTGCGCGTGGTCGGCACCCAGAAAGCCTTCACCAATGGCAGCCTGCAGCAGACCAGCCAGCCACTTGACGTCGCCATCTCGGGCGCGGGCTTCCTGCAGGTGCGCCGTCCGAACGGCGAACCGGCCTATACCCGCGCCGGCCAGTTGCAGGTCGATGCCAACGGCACGCTGACAAATGCCCAGGGCTTGCCGATCGTGCCGCAGATCACGATTCCGCAAAACGCCGCCGGCGTGACCATCGGCGAGAACGGCGTCGTGTCGGTGACGATCGCGGGCCAGCCGGCGCCGCAGGAAATCGGCCAGCTGAACCTGACCGCCTTCATCAACCCGACGGGCCTCCTGGCACTGGGCGACAACCTGTTCCAGGAAACCGCTGCCAGCGGCGCGGCCAATGAAGGCCGCCCGGGCGACGCCGCATTCGGCAAGCTCAAGCAAGGCTCGCTGGAAGGCTCGAACGTGCAGGTCGTCGAAGAGATGGTCGACATGATCGCGGCTCAGCGCACCTACGAAATGAACACCAAGGTGCTGTCGGCAGCCGACAATATGCTGCAAACCCTGGCGGCGGCAGCACGCTGATGCGCCCGCTTTTCCACACGCTCGCCGCCGCCCTGTGCGGGTTGGTGCTGGCAGGCTGCTCGTCGCCGATGCCGGTGTCGCTGGCCGACGACGACGCCATGCCATTGCAGCGTCCGGTGCGCGCCGGCCTGTCCGGCGGCGTGTTCACGGCCGACACCGTCTCGCTGACGTCCGACAGCCGCGCCTACCGCGTGGGCGACGCCGTCACCGTGATCCTGCAAGAAACCACGCAGGCCAGTAAGCGCGCCGGCACCAGCATCTCGAAGGGCTCGTCGATCGGCATCTCGCCGCTGGCCGCGCTCGGCAAGGTGTATGGCAAGACCTCGCTCGATGTCTCGGCCGACCGTGATTTCGAGGGCGACGCCACCAGCACCCAGCAAAATGCATTGTCTGGCGCGCTGACCGTGATCGTGCAGGAAGTGCTGCCCAATGGCCTGCTGCGCGTGGCCGGCGAAAAGAACCTGATGCTGAACCAGGGCGAAGAATTCGTGCGCCTGAAAGGCTTTGTCCGCGCCGCCGACATCGATACTGACAACCGCGTCTCGTCGCTGCGCGTGGCCAATGCGCGCATCGCCTATTCCGCCCGCGGCGCGCTGGCCGAGGCCAACACCCCGGGCTGGCTGACGCGCTTTTTCAACAGCCCCCTGATGCCGTTCTGAGGATCTCCATGATTTCGCGCCGCTTTGCGCCATTGCTGTTTGCCGCGTTCTGCGCCAGCGCCCTGCTGTCCTTTCATCCCGCCCATGCTGCCCAGGCGCTGCGCAACCTCGTCAGTGTCGAAGGCGTGCGTGACAACCCGCTGGTTGGCTATGGCCTCGTGGTGGGCCTGAACGGCAGCGGCGACTCGACCCAGGTGAAATACTCGAGCCAGTCGGTCGTCAACATGCTCAAGCAGTTCGGCGTGCGCCTGCCCGAAGGCGAAGACGCCAAGAACAAGAACGTCGCGGCCGTGATGGTCTCGGCCACCTTCCCGCCCGGCTACCGCCGCGGCCAGACGATCGACGTGACCGTCTCGTCGCTGGGCGACTCGAAAAGCCTGCGCGGCGGCACGCTGCTGCTGACGCAACTGCGCGCGGCCGACAACGAAGTGTATGCGCTGGCGCAGGGCAATGTCGTGGTCGGCGGCCTGAACGCCAGCGGCCGCAGCGGCTCGTCGGTCACGGTAAATACGCCGACCGCCGGCCGCGTACCCAATGGCGCCCAGATCGAGCGCGAAATCGTCACCGACTTTGCCACCCGGCCGCAAATCACGCTGCGCCTGCGCCAGCCGCACTTCGAGACGGCGACCAATGTCGTCGATGCCATCAACAAGCGCTACGGCCCGGTGGCCACCACGCAGGACGGCACCAGCGTCGACGTCATCGCGCCAAGCAACCCGACCGAACGCGTGGCGTTCATGGCGCGCCTGACGGCGCTGACCGTCGAATCGGGCGTCGAGGTGCCGCGCGTCGTGTTCAATTCGCGCACCGGCACCGTCGTCATCGCCGACGGCCTGCGCGTGAAAGCCGCCGCCGTCACGCACGGCTCGCTCAAGGTGATCATCTCGGAGAGTTCGCGCGTCAGCCAGCCGGGCCCGCTCAGCCGCGGCCAGACCGCTGTCACGCCCGAATCGAAGCTGTCGGTCGATCAGGGCTCGGGCCAGATGTTCCGCTGGCCGCCGGGCGCGCGCCTGCAGACGATCATCGACACCGTCAACAGCCTGGGCGCCTCGCCCGACGACATCATGGCGATCCTGCAGGCGCTCGACCAGGCCGGCGCGATCGAAGGCGAACTGGTGGTGATCTGATGCGCATCGACGAACTTCGCAATACCGCGCTGACAGGCAACACCGACACTGCGGTCGTCCCTGCTGCCGAGCCACAGGCCGATCCGGCCTACGTCGCCAAGGCCACCAAGGCAGCGGTCGAATTTGAACGCTTCTTTATCGGCCACATGCTGCGCACGATGCGCGCCTCGACCCGCGAAATGGCGGACGAAGACAGCGTTTTCAACAACCGTGTCAACCAGGACATGCAGGACATGGCCGACGATCTGCTGTCAGGCAATATGGCCGGCCAGCGCGCGTTCGGCATTGCCGATGCGATCCTGCGCCAGCTGGTGCCGGGCGCCGGCAGCGGCAAGACCTGACCACCGGCACTGCCACCGGCAACCACAGCGCCAATGTGCGGCAAAGCTTAACAAGCGGCAAGAATTGGTCGCCTTATCAGGTTAACCCTGTCCCGAAAGAGTTTCACCATGACGATCATCAACAACGCCTTGTCCGGCGCCCTCGCCGCCCAGATTGCCCTGTCGGCCAGCAGCCAGAACATCGCCAATCTGCAAACCAAGGGATACACCCGGCAATCGGCGCTGTTTACGTCGGTGGGTCCGGATGCCAGCGGGCGCTCGGCCGGCAATGGCGTACAGGTCAGTTCGCTCATGCGCTTCTCGGACAACTACAAGAGCCAGGCCATGTGGCGCGCCGCGTCGGAACAAGGCGCTTACGCGCAGTCGCAGCCCTACCTGACCCAGCTCGAAAGCGTCATGGGTGACGCCTCGGCCAGCCTGTCGGCCGGCATCGACGATTTCTTCAGGGCGATCAACGCCGTGGCCGGCGATCCCGGTTCGACCCCGCTGCGCCAGCAGGTGCTCACGTCCGCCAGCCTGATGGGCGAGCGCATCAATGGCATGAACAATGTCTTCAACGCGCAGCTGACGTCGGTGCGCCAGCAGCGCAGCGCGCTGGTCGACGCAGCCAACAGCGATATCAGCACGATCGCGAGCCTGAACCGGCAAATCATGGAAACCCAGGCTGGCGGCGTCTCGGCATCCGGCCTGATCGATGCCCGCGACAACGCGATCGACTCGCTGGCGTCCAAGATGGCGCTGGAAGTATCGAGCAACGCCGATGGCAGTCGCGATGTCGCGCTCAAGAGCGGCCAGGCGCTGGTCATCGGCAGCATGCAGGGCACGCTGCAGGCTGCCGCGACGGCCGGTGCGCCGCAGGCGTTTTCGATCACGTTCGCCAATGCCACCTTCACCCTCGACGCCACGAAAATGGGGGGCCAGATCGGCGGCCTGAGCCAGTACGAAATCACGACCCTCAAGCCGTTGCAGGACGATATCGACGCGCTGGGCCGCACCATTGCCGAGCGCGTCAATGCCCAGCTGGCGCTCGGCTACAGCACGCCCGCCAGCGGGCCCGCCGTGGCCGGCACTCCGCTGTTTGTCTACACCCCGGGCGGCGGCGCGAATGCCCT
This sequence comes from Massilia aurea, assembly GCF_024753205.1. Classification (GTDB taxonomy): domain Bacteria; phylum Pseudomonadota; class Gammaproteobacteria; order Burkholderiales; family Burkholderiaceae_D; genus Telluria; species Telluria aurea. The sequence goes on from NZ_JANUGZ010000003.1 coordinate 468,324, forward strand.
GAAGGTTGTCACCGGCTTCAAGGCCGAAGACCTGGCCTTCTCGGGTGACGGCTCGCCGGGCGACACCGGCAATCTGCAAAAGCTTGCCGCACTGAAGAGCCAGCCGGTCACGCTGCCCGGCATCGGGACCGTCCTGCTGAGCGACGCCGATACCCAGCTGCTGGGTAAACTGGCCATCGACAGCAAACTCAACAAAGCATCCCTCAAGACCACCGACACCGTGCGCACGCAATCGATCGACGACTGGCAATCGACCAGCGGCGTGAACGAAGACGAAGAAGCGGTCAAGCTGGTGGAACTGCAGCGGATGTACGAAGCGAACATGCGGGTGATCTCGATTGCCAACTCGATGTTCGACGCCACGCTCGCGATGATGGGCTAAAGGAACAATCATGCGTATCGCCACTTCCCAGTACCAATCGACGATGAACGCCTCGCTCCAGGTCAACCAGGAGCGGGTCAGCCAGATCATGCAACAGATCGCCAGCAACAAGCGCATCCTGCTGCCATCGGACGACCCGGTTGACAGCGTGCGCCTGTCGCGCCTGGAGCGCGAGGAATCGTCGGTCCAGCAATACCGCGACAACATCGGCGCGCTGCAGCTGCGCCTGTCCAAGTCGGAAGGCTACCTGAGCAATATGGTGGGCGAGATGACCGAGGGCCGCGACCTGCTGGTCTGGGCATCCGACGGCAGCAATGCGCCGGCCGACCTGAAAGCGATGCTCGCGCCCCTGCAGGCGCTGAAGGACAGCCTGTTCTTCACGGCCAACACGGTCGACCACGAAGGCAACCATCTGTTTTCGGGGACGCTGACCCGGACCGCACCGCTGGCCTTCGATCCGGCCGCCGCACCGGGCACGCGCTACACCTACGCGGGCAATACCAACAGCCAGAACGTCACGGTCGGCAACGGCCTGACCCAGCCCGCCAACGAAGATCTAAAGGGCCTGGAGTCGCTGCTAAACCAGCTCGACGAGACCATCCGTGTGCTGTCGGCACCGGGTGCGAACGCCAATGACCCTGCCGTACGCACGGTGCTGGCAGCCAACCTGACCGGCTTCGACACGACCCAGAATCTGGTGTCGGGCAAGATCGCCACGATGGGCGGGCGCCAGAACGTCATCCGGACGCTCAACGACAACCATGCGAACATCAGCCTGTCGAACCAGATGGCCATCAACGACATCGGCCAGCTCGACGTCGGCCTTGCCGCCACTGAACTCAGCGGCTACTCATCGGCCCTGCAGGCGACCTACAAGGCTTATGCCAAGATCGGCAACCTGTCGCTGTTTGATGCAATCTGATGGCCATGGACGCACTGACCCGCACCATTACCCCACCAGCTGTTCCAGGTAGCAGCACGCCGGCCGGCCTTGTGCGCGCCAGCGCCGGGACGACCCGGGCTCTTGCCGCACAGCCGCCCGCAGCCGAACCCGCGCCGGGTTCCGCGGCAGCAGCCACGACCACGCCCCCCGCGCGGGCGGCGCGCCGCAGCGTTGCGCACGGCCCCGATCTTCAAACCGGCGTGGCGCAAGCCCAGCAGGCGCTCGATTATCTGGCGCGCATCGCCGCCCAGCTCGAAGCACTCAAGGCCGATTTAAGCACGCGCCTGGCCGGGCGCGGCGCGGCCTCGCGCCAGCTCGAAGCACGGGCACGCCAGCTGGGCGACACGCTGGACGTGCGCCGCAGCGAAGGCGGCGCCGGGCTCGATGCCGAGCTGGGCTTCGATGGCGACCGTACCGCGCAACAACGTTTTCGTATCGACGGCCTGGACATCGCCAGCCTGCAGGCCGCCGCTCCCCAGACACTGGGCTTTTCGGTCGGCAGCATCGGTGGCCCGCAACTGGCGGCCACGTTCGAACCGGGCATGACCGCAGAAGAAATCGCCCGGCGCCTGGACCGCACACTGGCGCCGGTCGGCATCCGCGCCGGACTCGACACACAGCGCGCGCTTGTCTTCACGACGCCCGAAGCCACGTTCGACGGCATCAAGGACGCCATCGCGGTCACGGGCCGTGGCCGCGTCGACACAAGCGCGTTGCCAGCCTCGCTGGCGCCCCGCGAGTGGCAGCTGGGCAATCCGGACGCACTGCGCCAGGGCCTGCGCGAGGTGGTGCAAGCGCTGTCGCGCGTGCGCCGCTCGCAGGACGCCGCCACGCTCGCCCTGAGCGCGGCCATGACGCGCACGGCGCAACCCGAGCTTCCGCAAGCCGAACTGGCGCTGCTGGCCGCAGATTTCTCCGGCACCGCCACCAGTCACGATTACCAGTCGCTGCTGGCCATCACCTCGGCGCTGGTCGGTGTCAGCCGCGAGCGGGTGCAGGCGCTGCTCGGATTGCGCTGAGCGGCGCGGATAGCAGATAACGGATAGCGGCCCGGATTTCCGGTGTAATTTGTGCAAGTCCCCAAGGCGCGCTATGATCGTTTGCTCATGCAACCGATCGGCGCTCATGGACTCATCCACCACTTCTGCCAACACACCACTGCGCTGCGGCGTCGCACTGATCACCCATAACGGTGTGAAGTACCTGCCGCAGCAACTGCACAGCATCCTCGCGCAGACCCGCGCCGTCAGCCACATCGTCGTGTCCGATGACGCTTCCACCGACGGCACCTGGGAATATCTGGAAGCCTGGGCCAGCGAGGCGCCCGTGCGCGTCACCCTGGTGCGCAACGATCCCCCGCTGGGTGTGAGCGCCAACTTCGAGCAGGCCATGCGCCTAGTGGATGCGGATATCGTGTTTTCGTCCGATCAGGACGACGTCTGGATGCCGGACAAGGTCGCGCTGCTGGCCGGCGTGTTCGAGGCCGACGACAGCGTGCAACTGGCCCACACCGATGCGATCCTGGTCGACGCCAACGGGCGCGAACTCGGATCGACCCTGTTCGACGAACTTGAGATCTCGCGAATGGAACGCCGCGATATCCGCAGTGGCAATGCGTTTCGCGTGTATTGTCGCCGCAACGTGGTCACCGGCGCCGCCGCCGCATTCCGGCGCCGCCTGATCGGGCTGGTGCAACCCCTGCCCCCCAAAACGATGTTCTACCACGACGGCTGGCTGGCGCTGATGGCCGCCGCCTCGGGCCGTGTCGTCATGCTCGACACGCCGACCATCCAGTACCGCCAGCATGGCGCCAACCTGGTGGGCGTCAAGCGGCTGGGACTGCTTACCAAGCTGCGCCGCCTGTGGTGGGCCATCGGCAGCCCGAGCCCGCTGAAAGCCACTACCGACAGCCTGCTGGCGGCGCGCGCCGCCCTGTATGCGCACATGGCCGGCCGCAACGATCTGGCGCCATCGCGCATCGCCATGGCGCAGGAAGCGCTGGACTACATGACCTGGCGCGGCCGCCTGCCCGCCAATCCCGTCAAGCGTTGCACCAAGGTGGCCGGGGCGCTGCTGACAGGGCGCTACCATACATTCGCGCACGAACCCTGGGTCGATGCGCTGCGCGACAGCCTGAATCGCTGATCGTCTTGCCCGATGCGATGCACCAGACGTAAAAAAAACCCGCTGCAGGCAGCGGGTTTTTTACATTCGAAGGAATTAACCTTCGCGGTTGGCTTTCTTGCGCTCGTGCTCTTTCAGGTAGCGCTTGCGCAGACGAATGCTCTTCGGGGTGATCTCGACCAGTTCGTCGTCCTCGATGAATTCGACCGCGTATTCCAGCGACATCTGAATTGGCGGCACCAGGCGCACCGCTTCGTCGGTACCCGACGAACGCACGTTGGTCAGCTGCTTGCCCTTGATCGGGTTCACGACCAAGTCGTTGTCACGCGAGTGGATGCCGATGACCATGCCTTCGTACACCGGATCGTTATGCGACACGAACATGCGGCCGCGGTCCTGCAGTTTCCAGATAGCGTAGGCAACGGCAGCGCCGTCATCCTGCGAGATCAGCACGCCGTTGCGACGGCCGGCCATTTCGCCCTTGCTGTTGTCGACTGGTGCGTACTCGTGGAACACGTGGCTCATCAGGCCGGTGCCGCGGGTCAGGGTCATGAATTCGCCCTGGAAGCCGATCAGGCCACGCGCCGGGATCAGGTACTCGAGACGCACGCGGCCCTTGCCATCCGATTCCATGTTCTGCAGGTCGCCACGACGGCGGCCCAGTTCTTCCATCACGCCGCCCTGGTTGGCTTCTTCGACGTCGACCGACAGGCTCTCAAACGGCTCATGGCGCACGCCATCGACCATCTTGAACACGACGCGTGGACGCGACACTGCCAGCTCGAAGCCTTCGCGACGCATGTTTTCCAACAGAATCGTCAGGTGCAGTTCGCCGCGGCCCGAGACTTCGAAGATCGTGTCGTCGTCGGTTGGCGAAACGCGCAGTGCGACGTTGGCTTTCAGTTCGCGGTCAAGGCGTTCGCGCAGCTGACGGCTGGTGACGAACTTGCCTTCGCGGCCGGCCAGTGGCGAGTTGTTGACCATGAAGTTCATGGTCAGCGTCGGCTCGTCGACGGTCAGCATTTCGAGTGCGTCCGGGGTGTCCGGTGCGCAGATGGTCGAACCGATGCCGATTTCTTCGATACCGTTGATCAGGACGATGTCGCCAGCGACGGCTTCATCGACCAGCACGCGCTCCAGACCCTTGAAGTTCAGGACCTGGTTGATGCGGCCCTTGATTGGGGTTGCGCCTGGACCGTTCACGACGACGACGTCCTGGCCAGCCTTGATGCGGCCGCGCGAGATACGGCCAATGCCGATCTTGCCGACGTACGACGAGTAGTCGAGCGACGTGACTTGCATCTGCAGCGGACCGTCCGGATTGTCGTCACGGACTGGCACGTGTTGCAGGATCGCTTCGAACAGCGGCTTCATGTCGCCTTCGCGGACATCTTCAGTCAGGCCGGCATAGCCGTTCAGACCCGATGCGTAGACGATCGGGAAGTCCAGCTGTTCGTCGGTCGCGCCGAGCTTGTCGAACAGTTCGAACGTCTGGTTGATGGCCCATTCAGCGCGTGCGCCTGGACGGTCGACCTTGTTGACGACGACGATTGGCTTCAAGCCCAGGGCCAGTGCCTTGCGGGTCACGAAGCGGGTCTGTGGCATCGGGCCTTCCTGCGCATCGACCAGCAGCAGCACGGAGTCAACCATCGACAGCACGCGCTCGACTTCACCGCCGAAGTCGGCGTGGCCTGGGGTGTCGACGATATTGATGTGGGTACCTTCGTACTCGACAGCGCAGTTCTTCGACAGAATGGTGATGCCGCGTTCTTTTTCGAGGTCGTTCGAGTCCATCACGCGGGTTTCCACCTGCTGATTTTCACGGAACGTACCGGATTGACGCAGCAGCATGTCCACCAGGGTGGTTTTGCCGTGGTCAACGTGGGCGATGATTGCGATATTACGAATCGCGCGTTTGGTGTTTGACATGGTCTCTGAGAAGTTGCGTTGTACGGAAGTGTACGATCTGCCGAGTATCTGCTGCGCTGTACCGCGATGTTTCTACAGTACTGCTGCGGTGCTGCCACGATCTTGCCGCGATGGTGCCGCGAACTTGCCGCGCACTTGCTGATTTCGGAAACCGACTAGTATAGCAGGTAAAGTACCGCTCTAACCGGGGTGGCTGGAAATAGCGAGGTATTTCAAGAGCTTGCCCGGTCGTTGGGCAGACGGGGCGCTGCCTGCAAGGGTAGCGCCCGTTGATGACTGCCGCGTGACATCAACCCTGGGGTGCGGTCGAGATCAGGCGTTCGGGCGCCAGGATCGCATACTCACCGAGAATGCCGGTGCCCAGCAGGCTGCCATCGTGATAGATGCGCACCCTGCCCTGCTGTTCTGGAACGGCGATGTCTTCCTTGCCGAGCGCCAGGCGCTGCCCTTGCAGGAAGCGGCGCGCCAGTTCGGGCGTCAGTTCAAGCGCCGGGAAACTCGACAGCAAGGCGTCGACCGGCTGCAACAGCGACAACGGGTCGGGGTGCGCCAGCAGATCGTCCAGCGTGATCATGCCCTCGATCGTCAATGGTCCGACTTCAGTGCGGCGCAGTGCGTTCAAGTGCGCGCCGCAACCGAGCGCAGCGCCGATGTCTTCGCCCAGCACGCGCACATACGTGCCCTTGCTGCAGGTGACGGCGATCTTCAGGAACGGCGCGTCGTAGGCAACCAGCGTCAGCGCGTGGATCGTCACGGGGCGCGCTTCGCGTTCGAGCACGATGCCTTCGCGCGCGTATTCGTACAGTGCCTTGCCGTCGCGCTTGAGCGCCGAATACATCGGCGGCGTTTGCAGGATCGGGCCGCGGTAGCGGGCCAGTGCGGCTTCGATCTGATCCAGCGTCACATCGACCGGTTTCGTCTCGACGGCCTCGCCTTCGGTGTCGCCGGTGGTCGTCGTGATGCCCAGGTGAACCGTGGCCAGATAGGTCTTGTCCGACTCCAGCAAATCCTGCGAAAACTTGGTCGCTTCGCCAAAGCACAGCGGCAAGAGGCCAGTGGCAAACGGGTCGAGCGTGCCGGTGTGGCCGGCCTTCTTTGCGTTGAGCACGCGCTTGGCCTTGATCAAAACGTCATTCGACGAAAACCCTACCGGCTTGTCGAGCAACAGCACGCCATTGACCAGGTCGCGCGGTTTTTTGGCGGGCCGACCGTTCACGCTTTGTTCGCCTTGTCGGCGTCGCCACCAATATCGCTGTCCTGCTCCTGCGCCTGGTCCTGGTCCTGATCCTGCTCCAGGTCGACGTCTACCTCCGGCGCCGGATGCGATTCCGGGTCATCCTTCGAGCGCGTCGCATTGGCCTGGTCGATCAGGGCCGACATCTGCAGGCCGCGCACGGTCGACGTGTCATGCACGAAGTGCAGCGCCGGCAGCGTGTGGATGTGCAGGCGCTTGCCCAGCATATTGCGCAGATAGCCGGACGCCTTGTTCAGGCCTTCCTGCGTCTGCTTGACTTCTTCGACGCCATCCTTGAGCAGGGTGAAATACACCTTGGCGTGGGCATAGTCGGGGGTCAATTGCACTTCGCTGATCGTGACCATGCCGACGCGAGGGTCCTTCAGTTCGAAGGCGATGAGTTCCGACAGATCCTTCTGGATCTGGTCGGCCACGCGCAGGCCGCGCTTGGGAATGCTTTTGCTGTGTTTAGCCATGATGTTGCTGCATCTTTTTCTGGAAAATCAGAGAGCCAAAATAAAAGGGCCAGGCCCTTCGCGACGTTGCCGCGAAGCGTCCTGGCCCCCATGTTACGCCAACGTGTCGCTTACAGCGTACGTGCCACTTCGGTGACTTCGAACACTTCCAGGACGTCGCCGACCTGGATTTCGTTCTGGCCCTTGAGCGACAGGCCGCACTCGAGACCGGCGCGCACTTCTTTTGCGTCGTCCTTGAAGCGCTTGAGCGAATCGATCTCGCCAGTCCACAGCACAATGTTGTTGCGCAGCAGACGGACCGACGACGAACGCTTGACGACACCATCGGTGACCAGACAACCCGCAATCGCGCCGACTTTCGAGACCAGGATGACCTGGCGAATCTCGACCTGACCGGTGATGGTCTCGCGCTTTTCTGGCGCCAGCATGCCCGACAGCGCGGTACGGACTTCGTCGATCGCATCGTAAATGATGCTGTAGTAACGAATGTCCACGCCGTTCGACTCGGCCAGCTTGCGCGCCTGGGCATCGGCACGGGCGTTAAAGCCAATGATGACTGCCTTCGACGCGGTTGCCAGGTTGACGTCCGACTCGGTAATGCCGCCGACCGCTGCGTGCACGATCTGGACCCGCACTTCCGAGGTCGACAGCTTCTGCAGCGAACCGACCAGTGCCTCTTGCGAACCCTGCACATCGGTCTTGACGATGAGCGGCAGGTTCTTGATTTCGCCTTCGGCCATTTGCTCGAACATGTTCTCGAGCTTCGCGGCTTGCTGCTTGGCCAGCTTCACGTCACGGAACTTACCTTGACGGAACAGGGCGATTTCACGCGCCTTGCGCTCGTCGGCCATGACCATGACTTCTTCGCCAGCGGTTGGCACTTCGGTCAGACCCTGGATTTCGACCGGGATCGATGGGCCAGCCGAGGTGACTGCCTTGCCGTTTTCGTCCAGCATCGCACGAACACGACCGAACGACGAACCCGCCAGCACGACGTCGCCGCGCTTCAAGGTACCCGACTGCACCAGGATCGTTGCCACCGGGCCGCGGCCCTTGTCCAGACGGGCTTCGACCACCAGGCCACGGGCCGGGGCTTCGGTCGGCGCCTTCAGTTCCAGCACTTCGGCCTGCAGCAGCACTTGCTCCAGCAGATCGTCGATACCGGTACCGATTTTCGCCGACACCGGCACGAATGGCGATTCGCCACCGTATTCTTCAGGCACGACGCCTTCAGCGACCAGCTCTTGCGTGACGCGGTCGGCGTTGGCACCCGGCTTGTCGATCTTGTTGATCGCCACGACCAGCGGCACACCAGCGGCTTTTGCGTGAGCAATTGCCTCTTTGGTTTGCGGCATCACGCCGTCGTCCGCCGCCACCACCAGGATGACGATGTCGGTCGCCTTGGCACCACGGGCACGCATGGCGGTGAACGCCTCGTGACCTGGGGTGTCAAGGAAGGTGATCATGCCGCGTGGGGTATCCACGTGGTATGCACCGATGTGCTGGGTAATACCACCGGCTTCGCCCGAAGCGACCTTGGCGCGACGGATGTAATCCAGCAGCGACGTCTTGCCGTGGTCGACGTGACCCATGACGGTGACGACCGGTGCGCGCGAGGTCGATTCGAACTCGGCGTGCTCGCCATTGTCGGCCAGCAGTGCCTCTGGATCATCCTCGGCGGCAGCGAAGGCCTTGTGGCCCATCTCTTCCACCAGGATCATCGCGGTTTCCTGATCGAGCACCTGGTTCATCGTGCACATCTGGCCCAGCTTCATCAGTTGCTTGATGACTTCCGATGCCTTGATCGCCATCTTGTGTGCCAGTTCGGCCACGGTGATGGTTTCCGGCACGTGCACATCGCGCACGATCGCTTCGGTTGGCGCCTGGAAGTTGGTTTCGCGGTCATCATGACCACGACGACCGCCACGGCCGCCACCAGCACGCCAGCCATCACGGCCACCGGTGCTGCTGCCTGCGCCGCCGCGCGTTTTCACGCTCGGGCCGCCACGCTTTTTAGCATCGTCCGACCAGGTCGACGACACATTGGCCGACTTGATCGACTTCTTGTCGCCAGGCTTCTTGGCGTCGTCTTTCTTGACTTCGCCAGGCTTCTTGTCGGCAGGCTTGTGCAGCGTACCGGCTGGGGCCGCTGGTGCGACGACCGGCTTCGGTGCTGGCTCAGGTGCCTTGATGACGCGGCGCGGCTGACTCATCATCAGCTTGATCTGCGCGACTTCGTCAGCCACGGCCTTGCGTGCGCGCTCGGTAGCGGCAACGCGTTCGGCCGCTTCCTTGCTTGCCGCTTCATTGCGGGCCTTGACTTCTTCAGCGGCGCGCTTGGCCGACTCGTCAGCAGCAGCACCGGCAGCGGCTTCTTTCGCGCCGGCAGCAGCTTCCTTGGCAGCACCGGCAGCCACGGCAGCAGCAGCCGATTTCTCGGCGGCGTCGCGCTTGGCTTGTTCAGCCGCATCGCGCTTGGCCTGCTCTTGCGCTGCCTGGGCTTGCGCCTTTTCCTCGGCTTCGAGTTTGATCAGGCGCTCTTGCTTCTCACGCAGATCAGCCTCTTGGCGGGCGATCGCTTCATTCTGGCGCGCTGCTTCCTCTTCGCGACGTGCTTGTTCAGCAACGTCGACGACTGGCTCTTCAGGTGCTTTGGTCGTGACCAGGTCGTCGCGCTGCACGAAGGTGCGCTTCTTGCGAACTTCGACCTGGATGGTGCGCGATTTGCCCGACGAATCAGCTTGCTTGATTTCGCTGGTTTCCTTGCGCGTTACCGTGATCTTTTTCTTTTCACCGGTGTCGCTCGCGCCGTGGGTACGACGCAGATGGTTCAGCAGCTTGTCCTTATCATCTTTCGACAACGGATCTGACGTCGAACTTTTTTCGACGCCGGCCGAGCGCAGCTGCGTCAGCAGCAGGTCTGCAGGCATCTTCAGCTCGGTGGCAAATTGGGCTACGTTGTTACTCGCCATTCAGTCCTCTTTTCTATGTGTCGCGACAGATGATAAAGATTTGCTCAAGCTTTGGCCGTTTCAGCCAGGCTCCAGGCTTTCGCCTGCAGTGCTTTCGCCCGGTCGTCGTACTTGCCATCGACCAGCTTCATCTCGTCGTCGGTCACATCATTAAATTCACTCTTGATCAGGTCGCGGGCACGTTCCGACGGCAGCGCCAGGATGGCGCCAAACTCGTCATAGGCCAGTGCCGCGAATGCGTCGACCGTCTTGATACCAGCCAGGCCAAGCTTGCCGGCAACGGTACGGTCCATGCCTTCCAGATTGACCAGAGCTTCTTCCATGCCTTCGAGGCCTTCTTCGGAAGCAATCGCCTCGGTGACCAGCGCATCGCGTGCACGGGTACGGAGTTCGTTGACAGTGTCTTCGTCGAACGATTCAATTTCCAGCATTTCGGAAATTGGCACATACGCGATTTCTTCCAGGCTCGAGAAGCCTTCTTCCACCAGGATGTCGGCCACTTCCTGGTCGACGTCCAGTTTTTGCATGAACAGCGCGCGGATGGCCGCCGATTCCTGCTCCACCTTGTTGGCCGATTCCTCGGCCGTCATGATGTTGATCTTCCAGCCGGTCAGCTCGGACGCCAGGCGCACGTTCTGGCCCGAACGGCCGATCGCGATGGCCAGGTTTTCTTCGTCCACGACGACATCCATCGCGTGCTTTTCTTCGTCAACCACGATCGACGAGACATTCGCCGGCGCCAGGGCGCCAATGACGAACTGCGCCGGATCGTCGGACCACAGCACGATGTCGACGCGCTCGCCGCCCAGTTCACCGGTCACGGCCTGGACGCGCGAACCGCGCATCCCGACGCAGGTACCGATCGGGTCGATGCGCTTGTCGGCCGTGAACACGGCGATCTTGGCGCGCACGCCGGCATCGCGGGCAGCGGACTTAATCTGCAGCAGGCCCTGCTCGATCTCTGGGACTTCGAGTTCGAACAGCTTCATGATGAAATCAGGCGCGGTGCGCGACAGGATCACCTGCGGGCCACGCATATTGCGGTCCACACGCAGGATGAAAGCGCGCACACGGTCGCCGATACGCAGGTTCTCTTTCGGGATCATCTGGTCACGCGGCAGGCGTGCTTCGATCTTGCCCGATTCGACAATCGCGTCGCCGCGTTCCATGCGCTTGATGGTGCCGGTGACGAGCGAATCGCCACGTTCCAGGAAGTCTTGCAGGATCTGCTCGCGTTCGGCATCGCGCACGCGCTGCAGCACGACCTGCTTGGTGTCCTGGGCAAAGCGACGACCGAAGTCGACCGATTCGATCGGCTCTTCGATGTATTCGTCGACTTCGATGTCCGAGATCTGCTCTTTGGCTTCAAAGTGCAGGATCTCTTGATCAGGCAGTTGCAGGCCGGCTTCGTCGGGAACGACGTGCCAGCGGCGGAAAGTCTCGAATTCGCCGGTGTCACGGTCGATTGACACGCGAATGTCGACTTCGCCTTCATAACGCTTCTTCGTGGCCTGTGCCAGCGCGAACTCGAGCGCTCCGAAAACGACTTCCTTGTCGACGTTCTTTTCGCGCGCAAGCGCATCCACCAGTAACAAAATTTCGCGACTCATGCTTTGCGACTCCTAAAATCCACCTGCGGCACTAAACGTGCCTTATCCAATTCGGCCAGCGTAAATTCCATCAACGCCGGGCCATCTTTACTGTCAAATTCCAAGCCGACCTTGTCGTTTTCGACGCCGCGCAGGATACCGGTGAACGTCTTGCGGTTATCACTGCCCGGCACCGCGACACGCAGCTTGACCGTGCACTCAAGGCCGGCAAAGCGCGCGAAATCGGCGAGGGTTCGTACCGGGCGATCGAGGCCCGGCGACGAAATTTCGAGTCGTTCGTAATCGACGTTTTCCACGGTGAAGACATGCGACAGCTGGTGACTCACCTTGGCGCAATCCTCGACCGTGATCGGGCCCTTTTCGTCCGCGTCGGCAGCCGGAAAATCGATATACACACGCAGGATCCCGCGGTCGCCTCGTTCCACATCGACGAGTTCATAACCGAGACCACTGACTGTCGTGGCGATTAAATCAAACTGCTGCACGGCACTTCTCCAGGGCTTCTAAAACGATTTACCAAAAAAAAAATGGGCATCTGCCCATCTTTTTGTCATTACACCCCAATCAAAATATGACGCTTACACCGGATGCACGCTGAACAACACGTCGGGAAGGTCTTCGATTAGGCTGCAAATTATACTGCTTTTCGGCGTGCCTCGCAATCCGCACGCCAAAATGAGCAGCTATACAACAGTTAGCAGACTGCCATCGGCAGCCCGCCCTGAATTGGGCTTAGCCGCGACGGCCGCGGCGCGGTGCCGCATGCTCGGCGCCGCCACGCGGACCCTGGCCGCCGCCCGCACCGCCGCGGCGTGCGCCGCCACCGGTGTTGGCAAAACCGAACGTGGTCTGCAGCGGATCGGGCTGACGTGGACGGCTGCTGGCGCCAGCACCACCCGTCTTGCTGCCCTGCCCGCCGCCGAAACCGGCGCCGCGGCCTTTGCCGCCACCCTGGCCACCCGGACGACCACCGACTGGCTTGTTGCCAGGCACCGGACCATTCAGGATGCCCTGGCCGCGGGTGCTGCCCACGCGCGTTGCCTGCGGACCGAACGGATCGACATTGCGGTTGGCGTCGGCGCGGTCGATGCGGTTGCCATCGCTGCGGTCGTTGCCACGCTCATCGTCGGCCCCGGCGCTGCGCACGTTGCCGCGCTCAGGACCGCGCGTGTTTCCACGTTCGTTGCCACGCTCATTGCCACGCTCGCTGTCGCGCGCACCGTTCGGACGCGGACCCTTGCCCGGCTTGCCGCCCGACTTGGCGTTTTTCTCCGGCGCCGCTTTTTTCTCGACACCAAAGGCCGTCATCAGCGAACGGACATCGTTTTCTTCGAATTCTTCCCAGCGACCGCGCTTGAGGCCACTTGGCAGGGTCATCGCGCCGTAACGGGTACGGATCAGGCGCGAGACGGTCAGGCCGACCGCCTCGAACATGCGGCGCACTTCGCGGTTACGGCCTTCGCCGATGACCACGCGGTACCAGCGGTTGATGCCTTCGCCGCCGCCGTTCTGGATTTTGGAGAATGCCGCCTTGCCGTCGTCGAGATCGACGCCGGCCAGCAGTTTCTGGCGCATGCCTTCTTCAAGCTCGCCCAGCGTGCGCACCGCGTATTCACGGTCGATATTATAACGCGGGTGCATCAGGCGGTTCGCCAGGTCACCCGACGTGGTAAACAGCAGCAAGCCTTCGGTGTTGAAGTCGAGGCGGCCAACGGCCAGCCACTTGCCTGCTTTCATCGACGGCAGGCGATCGAACACCGACGGACGACCTTCCGGATCGTCATGGCTGACGATTTCGCCGGCCGGCTTGTGGTACACCAGCACGCGTGGTGGCTTGCTGCTCACGCGGCGCTGGATCAGCTTGCCGTTGATGCGCACCGCATCGGTCGGCAGGATGCGCTGGCCGATGTGGGCCGGCTCGCCATTGACCGACACGCGACCGGCAACGATCAGGTCTTCCATGTCGCGGCGCGAACCCAGGCCCGCTTCGGCCAGCACCTTGTGCAGCTTCGGCGCGTCGTCGTCCGCGGTCAGGTCGCGGCGCACGGCCTTGACCGGCGCATTGCGGCGGGCGCCGTCGTTGGCATCGAAATCGTCCGACGTGACGAACGAGAACACGTTATCGGCCTCGTCCATCGGCTGCGGCTTGCCGCCGGGTTTACCCGGCTTGCCGTTGCGGCCGATCTGCTTGACCGGCTGGCCCTGGCGACCGGCGCCCTGCACCGGACGGTTGCTTTGCTGGTTGCGCATGCCCGGCTTTTGCTGGCCACGGCCGCGGCCTTGCGGCGCGCCGTCGACGGCAGCCTCGGCGCCAGCAGCTTCCGCCGGCGCGTCGCCTTCTGGCGCAGCGTCGGCCGCAGCAACGGCAGGCGCCGCCAGCTGCTCGAGCGCTTCGCGTTCGGCGCGCTTTTCGCGCATCTGACGGGGACCGCGTGGCTTCGGTGCAGGGGCAGGTGCTGCCTCGGCGCCGTCGGCGGCCGGCGCTGCGGCCAGCTCTTCCTTGGCAGCCTGGACTTCTTTGGCGGCCTTCATCGCGCGCGGCTTGCGCACTTTCGCGGCTGGCGCGTCGGCAGCTGGTGCATCACCAGCCAACTCGGCAGCGACTGGCGTGGCGGCGCCGGATTCACTGGCGACGGCGACCTTGCGGGTGCGCTTTGCCTTGACCGGCGCTTCCACGGCGGCGTCGACCGGCGCGGACCCGGCAGCAGCAGCCTCGGCTGCAATCATAGCCTTGGTGCGGCGCTTTGGCTTGGCGGCGGCGGTCTCGGCTGCGTCGACAGGCTTGTTTTCGGTTGGTTCAGTTGGGTTCATCATTCGTATCTTTATTGTGCTGACCCGCCTCGGCAATTCCGTCGTCTGTCAGGTCTGGTATCGACACTTCAATCGGTGAAGTGTCCGGATGTGGGACGGGCGCGCCGGCGTCCGCCTTCTCAAAATTGTCGTTCAGTGCTGCTTCCAGTGCTTCCAGACTGCGTGCGTCCGGCCCCTCGGCCAGCGCCTGCAGCGGCGGCAGTTGCGACAGCGACGCCAGGCCCAGGTCATCCAGGAACTGGCGCGTCGTGCCCAGCAGCGCCGGGCGCCCTACTACTTCGCGGTGGCCAAGCACGTCGATCCAGCCGCGGTCTTCCAGCATTTTGATCGTCTGCGAATTGACCGCCACGCCGCGAATTTCTTCGATATCGCCGCGCGTGACCGGCTGGCGATAGGCAATGATGGCCAGCGTTTCCAGCGTCGCCCGCGAATACTTCGGCGGCTTCTCGGGTGACAGCCGGTCGAGATATGGCTTCATTTCGGGACGGCTCTGGAAACGCCAGCCCGAGGCCAGGCTGACGATCTCGATGCCGCGGCCGTCCCAGTCCTGGCGAAGTTCTTCCAGCAAAATCTTGATCGTATCGGCGCCAACGCCGGCGCCCTGGCTGCGACCGCTCGCATCGACGTCGGCGAACAGCTTTTTCATGCCGTGGATCGACATTGGCTCGCGGGCGCACAGCAAGGCGGTTTCGAGGACGCGCTTGGCCTCGTCAGTATTCATAGTGCGATGTCGTCAATCCACAAACAATAGCGGTAGCAGAAACAGAATCCGCGCAACAGAACAAGGGCAAACACGGTTAGCGCCCGGCAACCGCGCAACGAGCGACGCCGGCGCATGGGCGGCTAGCCTGCTGTTTGCGATTTGCTGCCTGATACTGGAATCCGTGGGTCCGGGGCTGATGCGCCGGACAGTCTATTACACGACGGACAAGGAACCCGTCGCGGGCAACCTGCCTCTGAATGTTGATGCTCGTTGGGAAACGCGGCGCATCGGCGCACTCGCCATGTTCGGGAGGCGCCGGGGAGCGGCCTGTGCGGCACGCGGAGGGACGACGACGTTTCTTGCAACTGGCGGCCATTGTACCCGATAAAACCGCGTAGTGGACAAGCGACCAGCCACGCGGCGGATAGCTAGTGGCGTCAGTCTGACAGTTTTTCGGACAAAATCGCTGACACGCCAACAAAGGCCGGGTATTCGGCGGTGATGACGTAGGTCGGCACGGCCGTCAGGTAATGGACGAAGCGCCCTTTTTGTTCGAAGCGGCGGCGGAACGACGAGCGGTCGAAGCGCGCGCCCAGGCGGGGAACGATGCCGCCACCAATATAGATACCGCCCTGCGCGCCGAGCGTAACGGCCAGATTGCCGGCCACGGTGCCCAGCATGCCGCAGAATGCTTCGAGCACGTCGTCGCACAGCGGGCACTCGCCCGACAGCGCGCGGCGCGAAATCTCGGCAGCGCTGAGGCGCTCGTTGGGGCTGCCGGCGCGATCGGCCAGCGCGCGGTAGATCAGTTCGACGCCGGCGCCAGACAGGAAGCGCTCGAACGAGACGTGGTCGTATTCGCGCCAGGCAAATTGCAGGATCGCGATTTCGTCGTCGTTGATGGGCGCGAAGCTCACGTGCCCGCCTTCGCTGCGCAATGCCGTCCATGAGCTGGCGCACGGGATCAGGCCCGACACGCCCAGGCCGGTGCCGGCGCCGATCAGGCCCAGCGCCGTGTCCGGCTGTGGCACGCCGCCGCCGACCTGGCGCTTGTGCTCGCCCAGATGCGGCAGCGAACGGGCCAGTGCCGAAAAGTCATTAACCACCATCAGGATCTCGAAGCCGCATTCGACCCGCAATGCTTCGGTCGAAAATTCCCAGTGGTGGTTGGTCATGCGCACATAGTCACCCGTGACCGGGTTGGCAATTGCCAGCGCCGCATGCCGGATGGGACTGGAGGTCAGCGCCTGAACGGTCGGACCAGCCAGGTAAGTGCGCATTGCGTCGCCCAGCGTGGCATAGGCGGCGCATGGCAGGATTTCGACGCCCTCGAGCTGACCAGGACCACGCTCGATCGCGAAACGACAATTGGTGCCGCCGATATCGGCCAGCAGGCGGGGGCCGCCAGCATGCAGGCGGGGGAACTCAGTCATGGACATGGAAGCGGTCATTGCGGGCACAGTAAAGGCGAAGCCGCAAGCTTACTAAATATTTTGCCTTCAAGACAAGAACTATCTGTAGTTTTGCTACAGACAATGGCATGTGTCAGGGCTTACTTACGTAAAAAAACCGCTTTTTCATCGTAATTGCACTACCTGTACACTCTGCTGTGCCGAAGACCGGTCAGCAAGGCGCCGGATCGAGCGAGGATGTGACGTCGCCCCGCCCGTTCCAGGCATCGAGCCCGCCCTTGAGCGCGCGCACGCGGCGAAAGCCGTTGGCAGCGAACTGGTGTGCAACCTGTGCGGCCGTCACGTCGTCGGGACAACTGCAGTAGACCACAATCTCGCGCTTGCGGTCGAGCGATGCCATTAATTTACCCGGCTCGCACGCGCGGAAAATGAGCGCGCCGGGAATGGGCGCTTCAAGATCCTGCGCCGTCAGGCTGCGCGCATCGATGAGCACCGGCTGTGCGCCGCTGTCGATCAGCGCCAGCAATTCGGCCATCTCGATGCGCTCGGCGCCGCTGCGTGAACGGTGCCGGCGCCGCTCGGCATACTTGAAGGCGATGAACAGGCCCAGCACGCTGGCGACGACGACCAGCGCCGTGCTGCCCATCGTCGACAGAATGTCGAGCACGTCGTCGACGCTGTCGTGGAACCAGGCGCCCAGCAGGATGCCGACGCCGCTCCACAGCGCCGCGCCCGTGACAGCGTACAGCAGGAAGGGCTTCGGGGCCACGCCCATCGCGCCCGACAACGGCGCGGCGATGGTGTTAAAGCCCGGGATGAACTTGGACACCAGCAGCGACTTCACGCCAAACCGGCTGAAGCGGTCTTCGGTCTGGTTGACGCACGAATCGGGGGACAGGGAAATTTTGCACAGCAACCGCAGGATGCGCTTGCCATAGAAGCGCCCGGCACGGAACCAGAACACATCGCAGATCAGGCAGGCGCTGATGGCGGCCAACCACACGAGCTGCCAGCTGACATCGGCCTCGACCGACAGCGCGCCAGCCACGATGAGGATCGGGTAGGCGGGAATGGGCAAGCCAAACTGCTCGACGAGAACGATGCCGAACACGATCAGCACGCCATAGACTTGAATGAGTTCGACTAACTGGGGCATCGTCACAGTGTACGTGAATTGCGCTGGCGGCACAGGAATGCGACCTGTTTCGGCAGCCTGTTTGGCATATTCGCAACGGTCTTTCGCGGCATCGGCAACGACCCGTCGTTACACCCCGCGCGGAATCGCCGCCAGCAGCGACTTCGTGTACGGATGTTGCGGGTTGCGGTACAGCGCATCGGCATCGGCGACTTCGACCACGCCGCCGTTCTGCATCACCATCACCTGGTCGGAGATGTACTTCACCACCGACAGGTCATGCGAGATGAAGATATAGCTCAGGCCAAATTCGTCCTGCAAATCCTGCAGCAGGTTCAGCACCTGGGCCTGGACCGACACGTCCAGCGCCGAGACGGATTCGTCGCAGACGAGGATCTCGGGCTGCATCGTCAGGCAGCGCGCAATGGCAATGCGCTGACGCTGCCCGCCCGAAAATTCATGGGGATAACGCCCGTAGGCCGCGTCCGGCAAGCCGACGCGCCCCAGCAGGGTGCGCGCCAGCGCGGCGCGCTCGGCCTCGTGCGCGCCGATCCCGTGGATGCGCATCGGTTCGAGCAGGATCTGGCCGACCGTGAAACGCGGATTGAGCGAGGCATACGGATTCTGAAAAATGATCTGGATGCGCCGCTTGTAAGGCTGGAATTCGCGGTCGGACATCGCCACCAGATCGCGCCCTTCAAACAGCGCCGAGCCGCCCGTTGCGCGGTGCAGCCGCAACAGCGTCAGGCCCACCGTCGTCTTGCCCGATCCCGATTCACCGACCACGCCCAGCGTCTTGCCGCGCGCCAGCGTGAACGACACATCCTTCACCGCCTTGAATTCGCGCTTGCCGCACAGGCCCTCGCGCGTCCAGAAACTCTTGGCCAGATTCCTGACCACCAGCAGCGGCGCATCGCCGGCATGCGTGCCGCGCACACGCTGCGGCAGTTGCGCACCAGCGAGCACGCGCCCTGCCAGATAATCGTCGATCACCGGCAGGCGCAGCGGACGCGCATCGAGCGATGGCCGGCAATGCAGCAGTGCACGGGTATAGGCGTCCTGCGGGGCGCCGAATACCTGCGCGGCAGTGCCCTCCTCGCGCACCTCGCCGTGGCGCATCACGATCACGCGATCGGCGATTTCGCCCACCAGTCCCAGGTCGTGCGTGATGAACAGCACAGCCATGCGCCGCTCGCGCTGCAGGCGCGCGATCAGGTCCATGATCTGCTTCTGGATCGTCACGTCGAGCGCCGTGGTCGGCTCGTCGGCAATCAGCAATCTGGGCTCGCAGGCAATGGCCATCGCGATCATCACGCGCTGCTGCTGGCCGCCCGACAGGTGGCCCGGGTAGGCGTCGATCTTGCGCGCCGGATCGGGAATGCCCACTTCGGCCAGCAGCTCGAGCGTGCGGGCACGCGCCGCGCGCTTGTCCATGCCCATGTGCTGGCGCAGCACTTCGCCGATCTGGAACCCCACCGTGAACACGGGATTGAGCGACGACATCGGCTCCTGGAAAATCATCGCGATGTCCTTGCCGCACAAGGCGCGCCGCGCCGCCAGCGGCAGACCCAGCAGCTCGCGGCCGGCAAACGCGATGCGCGAGGCTGGATCGACAATCGTCGTCTCGGGCGGCAGCAGCCCCATCACGGCGAGCGAACTGACCGACTTGCCGCTGCCCGATTCGCCCACCAGCGCCACCGTGGTGTTGTCCGGCACGTCGAACGAGACGCCTTTCAGCGCGGCGCTGGTGCGGTGCTTGTCGACCCGGAACGCGATGCGCAGATCGCGCACCCGGAGCAAAGGCATGGTTTCTTGGGTCATTTGATCTTGGGGTCGAGCGCGTCGCGCAAGGCGTCGGCAAACAGCGAAAAACTGGTGACCAGCACCGCCATGGCGCCAGCCGCGGCCGCCAGTTGCCACCACTTGCCGAGGATGAGTTCATTCTGCGCTTCGTTGAGCATGCTGCCCCACGAGACAGTGCCCACCGGCACACCGAAGCCCAGGAACGACAGGATCACTTCGGCCTTGATGAAGCCGACCACGAGGATCGACATCTGCACCAGCGCCACGTGCGACACGTTCGGCAGGATGTGCCCGAACATGCGCTGCCAGTTCGATGCGCCGATGGCGTTGGCCGCCATCACGTATTCGCGCGCGCTGTGCTTGATGTACTCGGCGCGCATCAGGCGAAACGGTCCCGTCCAGCCGGTCAGGCCCAGGATCAGCACGATGGTCGTCACGCCCTTTTGCTGCAGCACGGCGGCCACGGTCAGGATCATCAGGATCGACGGAATCGACGTGAAGATGCTGTAGAACCAGTTGAACAGATCGTCGACCCAGCCACCGAAGAACCCGGCGACGGCGCCGAACAGCGTGCCCAGCGTGACGGCCAAGAGCGCCGCAACCAGGCCGACGACGATCGACGTTTCGCCGCCCTTGATCGTTTTCCTGACGATGTCGTGGCCCCATTTATCGGCGCCAAACAGCAGCGTCGTGCGCTTGGCCACCGGCGGGTGCGTTGCCGCCACCTGGGCCTGCAAGGCTGCCAGTTCGGCCGCGAGCGGATCGAACGCATTCGGCGGCGTGGCGCGCGGCAGTTGCGCCTGCGCCAGCGCGCGCGCCGTCGCATCGGCGCCGACAAAGCCCGGCGGCGCGTAATTGACGGCCACTTCGTCTTCCCAGTCGGCGGCCACCAGGCCCGTGCTTGACAGCAGCACCAGCAGCAAAAAGCCGGCCACGACGGCAAGCGCCGCCATCGCCACGCGGTCGGCCCGCAGGCGGCGCCAGGCCAGCGTCCACAGGCCGGCTGAATCGTCGGATGTCTGCATCGTCATCATCGGAATTGCACGCGCGGATCGACGGCGCGGTACAGCAGGTCGGCCAGCAGATTGAACACCATCGTCGCGGCCGCGACGTAGACCGTGATCGCCTTGATCACCGGGAAGTCGCTGCGTTCAACGGCAAGAATGACTTCGCGCCCGATGCCGGGAATGCCGAAGAAACGCTCGAGCAGGAAAGCACCGATCAGCAGCGCCGGCAGGTTCGCCATCACGTGCGTGATGATGGGAATGGCCGCATTGCGCAGCACGTGCACCCAGACGATGCGGCGTTCGCTCAAGCCCTTGGCGCGCGCCGTGCGCACGTAGTCCTGCCCCACTTCGTCGAGCACGAAACTGCGGTACAGGCGCAGCGTCGGCGCAATCGAGACCGCCAGGCCAATGATGATCGGCAGCAGCGCGTAGTGCAGCAGATTCTCACCCAGGCTGCTGCCCCAGCCCTGCACCGGAAACAGGCCCAGCTGGTAGGCAAACACGTACTGGAACACCGAGATATACACGAGGATCGAGATCGACATGCCCACCGTGCAGGCAACCATCACGGCGCGGTCGGTCAGCGAGCCGCGCACGAAGGCAATCCCCAGCGCCAGCGCAATGCCGAAGAACACTTCGAGCACGGTCAGCGGGATCAAAACAGTGAGCGATGGCCCCAGGCGGCTGGTGATGATCTGCGCCACCGGTTCGCCCGTGCTCCAGGCATTGCCGAAGTCGAACGTGACGATTTGCTTGACGAAGATCCACAGTTGTATCGGATACGGCTCATCTAGGCCCAGCTGGCGCCGGATGTTCTCGATGGCGTTCGCATCGGCCATCTTGCCCGCCAACAGATAGGCCGGATCACCGCCGACCCAGTTGAACAGCATGAACACCAGCAGCACGACACCCGCCATGGTCGGCAACATTTGCCACAGGCGCCGGACGATATAAGCAAGCATGACACTCCCGAACCGGGACCAGGCAAATGTGCCATTTCCCGCGAAATTCACTAACCCGATACAGGCGTTGCGAACCCGACACGATAGCGCATATCGGCGTGGGCTGACAGATGCAGGATGTCATGCGGGAATAGATACGGGTTATCGAATGTACTGACATTTGTGACATTTAAATCGGGACGACAACGTGTCATCGACGACTCTGCATACATACGCCGAACAGCAATATCTGCCAAATATTCTAAAAATCACCGCATTAAATACCGAACAAACTATATTTTCCTTCATATATTCCACATATTATTTTTCATGTCGGAATCATGGCTAGCACCAAAATGCATACTTGTACAGACTAGTTGGCGCACAGTTGTATTTTTGATTCGTAAAGACTTTATACGTTGACACTGCCTTACCGGAAATGTTTTTATTGCCAAGTAGTAAAAATTCGACGCCGCTATTCGCGGTGGCAATCCAATGACATCACTGCAGGCGACATCCGCCCTGCAGGTCTTACCTGGGAAAATCGACATGATGGTTGAAACAGTGTTATCTCGATCGGTTCGACTGATCTGTGCAGGCGGCATGCTCGTCGCGTTCTCGGCGGCCCACGCCCAGGACACGGCGCCCGCCACAGGCGAACCTCAGCGCGTGGAAGTCACCGGTTCACGCATCGCCACGGCCAACCTGGAAAGCATCAGTCCAGTTACCGTCGTCAACGCCAAGGACATCAAACTCGAAGGTGTGCGTTCGGTCGAGAGCCTGCTCAACAACCTGCCCCAGGTCTTCGCCGACCAGGGCGGCTCGGTCTCGAACGGCTCGACCGGCACCGCGACTGTCAACCTGCGCAACTTCGGCGCCGACCGCACCCTGGTGCTGGTCAATGGCCGCCGCCTGCCAGCAGGCAGCCCGCGCAATCCGGCCGCCGACCTGAACCAGATCCCGGTGGGCCTGGTCAAGCGCGTCGAAGTGCTGACCGGCGGCGCCGGCGCCATCTACGGCTCCGACGCCGTGGCCGGTGTGGTCAACTTCATCATGGACGACAACTTCCAGGGCGTCCAGATCGACAGCAATTACCAGTTCTACAACCACCAGCAAAACGGCGGGCCGGCGGCCGATGCCGCCACGCGCCGCAACTTCCAGCTGCCGGGCGACAAGAGCGCCGACGCCAAGGTCAAGGACATCAGCCTGACGATGGGCGGCAACTTCGCCGACGGCCGCGGCAATGCCGTGGTGTTCCTGGGCTACAAGAAGGAAGACCCGCTGCTGCAGTCGGAGCGTGACTTCACGGCCTGCTCGCTGGGCGGCTCCACCACGGGCGACACGTTCAACTGCGGCGGCTCCGGCACCAGCTTCCCGGGTCGTTTCCTGGTCGGCACGCGCAGCTTCACCGTGGCCGATGCGAATGGCGGCGTGCGTCCGTATATCGGCGCAAACGATGCCTACAACTTCGGTCCGCTGAACTATTTCCGCCGTCCATCCGAGCGCTACACGTTCAGCTCGTTCACGCACTACGACATCAACGACAAGACCCGCGTCTACGGCGAGGCCAGCTTCCACGATGACAGCACCGTCGCCCAGATCGCGCCGTCCGGCCTGTTCGGCCTCGACGCTTCCGGCGCCAATGCGATCACCTTCGAAAACCCGCTGCTGTCGAATGCCTGGCGCCGGACACTGGGCCTGAACGCCCCTGGCGATACGGCCGACCTGGTCATCTTCCGCCGCAACGTCGAAGGCGGTGGCCGCCGCGACGATCTGAACCACACGTCCTACCGCGGCGTGGTCGGCGTCAAGGGCGATGTCGGCAACTGGAAGTACGACGTCTTCGCCCAGGTGGGCAAGGTTCGCTACGCCGAAACTTATTTCAACGACTTCTCGGTGGCGCGCAGCGCGCGGGCACTGGACGTCGTCCCCGGCGCCAACGGTGCACCGGTCTGCCGCAGTACCCTGAACGGCATCGATCCGAACTGCGTGCCCTACAATATCTGGAGCCTCGGCGGCGTCACCAGGGAAGCACTGACCTACCTGCAAACCCCGGGCTTCCAGCGCGGCAACACGTCGCAAACCGTGCAAGGCGTCAACCTGTCGACCGACCTGGGCGAATACGGCCTGAAGCTCCCGACCAGCACCGAAGGCATCGGCCTGGCGCTGGGCTGGGAACACCGCACCGAAAAACTGTCGCTGGACAACGATGCAGCCTTCGAATCGGGCGATCTGGCCGGCCAGGGCGGCCCGACCAAGAACGTGAGCGGCCAGTTCAGCGTGCGTGACTATTACGCCGAAACCCGCATCCCGATTCTGCAGAAGCAACCGTTTGCTGACCAGCTCAACGTCACGGCCAGCTACCGCAAATCGGATTACTCGACCGGCCAGAAGACCAGCTCGTATGGTGCGGGCATCGAATGGGCACCGATCAAGGAAGCCAAGTTCCGCTTCAGCTATCAGCGCGCCGCGCGCGCCGCCAACGTGGTCGAACTGTACACGCCGGCCGGCCTGGGTCTGTACGACATGTCGTCCGACCCATGCGCCGGCGAAGCCCCGACCGCTACCCTGGCGCAGTGCGCACGCACCGGCGTCACGGCGGCCCAGTACGGCAACATCGTCGATTCGCCAGCCCAGCAGTACAACCAGATCACGGGCGGCAACACGAACCTGGCGCCAGAGGAATCCGACTCGTACACGCTGGGCCTGGTGCTGACCCCGACGCGCAACACGTCGGTCACCATCGACGCCTTCGACATGAAGGTCAAGGGAATCATCGGCGGCTTGCCCGCAACGACCAGCCTCGAGAGCTGCCTGGCAACGGGCGACCCGACGTTCTGCTCGCTGATCACGCGTGACCGTCTGGGCACCCTGTGGGCACTGGAAACCGCGCAGATCGTCGCCACCAACCAGAACCTGGGCATGTCGTCGACCAAGGGTATCGACCTGGGCGCGAACTGGAACGCCAAGCTGGGCGACTGGGGCAGCCTGAACCTGTCGCTGATGGGCACGTACCTGAAAGAGTTCAAGCAACAGGACTTGCCAGGCGGCGATACGCGTGAGTGCGCCGGCCTGCACGGTCCTACCTGCGGCGTGCCGCTGCCAAAATGGCGTCACAAGGTGCGCGCTGTCTGGGGCACCCCATGGAATGGCGTGGAACTGGGCGCGACCTGGCGCTATGTGCGCGGTGTCGATCTGGACACCGAATCGGAACCAGCGGATGCAAGCCTCGGTGCACGCAACTACCTGGATCTGGTCAGCAGCTGGCAGATCAACCGCAACTTCACCCTGCGCGCCGGCATGAACAACGCGCTGGACAAGGATCCACCGCTGTCGGGCGTGGTTGCTGCCGTCTTCGGCAACGGCAACACCTACCCGCAGGTGTATGACGCGATGGGCCGTCATATCTTCCTGAACCTGACCGCCAAGTTCTGATCGCGGCGAGCAGATAGAACAACGGCGCACCTCGGTGCGCCGTTTTTTTATGCCTGCTTGATTATTCCTGGCGCAGGCGGCGCTGGCGCACCGCGGCCGCCAGGCCATCGAGCACCTGCAGGCTGCTGTCCCAGTCGATACAGCCGTCGGTCACCGACTGGCCATAGGTCAGCTCCTTGCCCGGCACCAGATCCTGACGTCCACCCACCAGATTCGACTCGATCATCACGCCCACGATGCGATCGTCGCCGGCCGCGATCTGCGTGGCAATGTCGGCACACACGGGCACCTGGTTCTCGGGTTTTTTCGAGCTGTTGGCATGCGACGCGTCGATCATCAGGCGGCTGGCCAGGCCCAGCGCGGCGATCTGGCGGCAGGCTTCATCGACGCTGGCGGCGTCGTAGTTCGGCGCCTTGCCGCCACGCAGGATGATGTGGCAATCCTCGTTGCCCGAGGTCGACACGATGGCCGAGTGGCCGCCCTTGGTCACCGATAAAAAATGGTGCGGCTGCGATGCGGCCTTGATGGCCTCGGTCGCGATCTTGATATTGCCGTCAGTGCCGTTCTTGAAACCGACCGGGCACGACAGGCCAGACGCCAGTTCGCGGTGCACCTGCGACTCGGTCGTGCGCGCGCCGATGGCGCCCCAGCTGATCAGGTCGGCGATGTACTGCGGGCTGATCACGTCAAGGAATTCAGTGCCGGCCGGCAGCCCCATCTCGTTGATGTCGCGCAGCAGCTCGCGCGCCATGCGCAGGCCGTCATTGATGCGGAAGCTGTTGTCCATGTACGGGTCGTTGATCAGGCCTTTCCAGCCCACCGTCGTGCGGGGCTTTTCAAAATAGACCCGCATCACGATCTCGAGTTCACCGGCAAAGCGGCGGCGCTGTTCCACCAGGCGGCGCGCGTACTCGATCGCGGCTTTCGGGTCGTGGATCGAGCACGGCCCGATCACCACCATCAGGCGGTCGTCCTGGCCGTGCAGGATGCGGTGCAGGTCGACGCGCGCGCCGGCCGCGGTCTGCTCGGCTGCCGGGGTGACGGGGTACTCGCGGATCAGGTGCGAGGGTGGCGTCAGTTCCTTCATTTCACGGATGCGTAGGTCGTCGGTGCGGGGCATGCTGGACTCTCTTTCGTACTCGGTTGAGTTTGGTTTTATAGTGTCTGACAATAAAAAAACCGCCATTGCTGGCGGTTTGTCTGGATGCTGCCGGGACTTTTACTGCGCGTACCCGCTGCTGTTCCACCGCCTGAGGCTGGAATGGCTAAAGTAAAAAAAGCGGGTAAAGAAAGCGAGGCGCATGATGTCGTCCGTGTTTGGTCAATTGACTATAGCAACAACCCGCAAAACTTGGCAAGCCCTTTATCCGCCGATGACGGCTTGTACAGACAGCTTGTTACCGCATACCACAGCAGCGCGGCATCAACGCGGCATCAAGCCGTACCGCCGACCGTCACGCCATCGATGCGCAGGGTCGGCTGGCCCACACCCACCGGCACGCTCTGGCCTTCCTTGCCGCACACGCCCACGCCCGAATCCAGGCGCATGTCGTTGCCGATCATCGAGATGCGGTTCATGACCTCAGGGCCATTGCCAATCAGCGTCGCGCCCTTGACCGGGTACGTCACCTTGCCGTCTTCGATCATGTAGGCCTCGCTGGCCGAGAACACAAACTTGCCGTTCGTGATATCGACCTGGCCACCGCCGAAGTTCACCGCATACAGGCCGTTCTTGACCGAGGCCAGGATTTCCTGCGGGTCCTTGTCGCCTGCGAGCATATAGGTATTGGTCATGCGCGGCATCGGCAGGTGCGCGAACGATTCGCGGCGCGCGTTGCCGGTGACGGGCATCTTCATCAGGCGCGCGTTCATCGTGTCCTGGATATAACCTTTCAGGATGCCGTCCTCGATCAGCGTCGTGCACTGGGTCGGATTGCCTTCGTCGTCGACATTGAGCGAGCCGCGCCGGTCCTGCAGCGTGCCGTCGTCGACGATGGTGACGCCCTTGGCCGCCACGCGCTCGCCGATCATGCCGGCATACGATGACGAGCCCTTGCGGTTGAAGTCACCCTCGAGGCCATGGCCGACCGCCTCGTGCAGCAGCACGCCGGGCCAGCCCGGGCCCAGCACGATCGTCATCGGCCCTGCCGGCGCCGGCCGTGCTTCCAGGTTCACGCAGGCTGCCTTGACCGCATCGGTCGCATAGCGGTCGAGCACCTCGTCGGTAAAGTAACCATAGTCGAAGCGCCCGCCGCCGCCGGACGAACCGACTTCGCGCCGCCCGTTCTGCTCGGCGATGACAGTGACCGACACGCGCACCAGCGGCCGGATATCGGCCGCCAGCACACCATCACTGCGCAGTACCAGCACGACATCGTATTCACCAGCCAGGCCGGCCATCACCTGCACCACGCGCGGGTCTTTCGCGCGCGCCATCTTTTCGACACGCTCGAGCAGCGTCACCTTGGCCGTCGCATCGAGCGAGGCCAGCGGATCGTTGGGCAGGTACAGCGAGCGCCCGCCGCTATGCTGGGTGCTGCGCGCGATCTTGATGCGCCCGGCGCCCTGGCGTCCAATCGTGCGCGTGGCGGCAGCAGCGTCCAGCAGCGCCTGCTCGGAAATCTCGTCGGAATACGCAAACGCCGTCTTTTCACCCGACACGGCGCGCACGCCGACGCCCTGGTCGATCGAGAAACTGCCGCTCTTGACGATACCTTCTTCGAGGCTCCAGCCTTCGCTCTTGGTGAACTGGAAGTACAGGTCGGCGTAGTCGACCTTGTGCGTGAACATCGTCCCCAGCGCGCGCAGCAGCTTGTCTTCGTCCAGGCCAAATGGCGTCAGGAGGACGTCGCGGGCAACAGCGATGGAGGACAGGTTCGGTTCGAATGGCGTCATTGTGGGTCGATTCATGCGGTCGGTTGGAAGGGGCATTGTGCCATATCCCGTTTATTCGCATCGCTGCGCCCGGTACACTACCTGTACTACATCTTCCGGTGCCGCAGCGCCGGCAGGCTGTCGCGCACTCCCAGCAGGAACACCGGATCGAGCTCGCCCGCAATCACGCCCTCGCCTTCCGGCAGCACCGCCTTGACCTCGCCCCACGGGTCGACCAGCATGCTGTGGCCCCAGGTGCGGCGGCCATTGACGTGCATGCCGCCCTGGGCCGCGGCCAGCACATAGCACTGGTTCTCGATGGCGCGCGCCCGCAGCAGTACTTCCCAGTGCGCGCGGCCGGTGGTGTAGGTAAACGCGGCCGGCACGATGATCAGTGCGCACTCGCCCATCGCGCGGTACAGCTCGGGAAAGCGCAGGTCGTAGCACACCGACAGTCCCACGCGGCCGAACGGTGCATCGAATACGCCGACCGTATCGCCCGGCACGATGGTGCGCGCCTCGTCGTACGATTCCGTGCCCTTGTTGAAACCGAACAGGTGGATCTTGTCGTAGCGGCTCATCGACACGCCCTGCGGGTCATACACGAGCGTGGTGTTGAGCACCTTGCCCGCGCTCGGCGAGACGATCGGCAGCGTGCCGCCGACCAGCCAGATGCCATGCTCGCGCGCCAGTTCCGCCATGCATGCCTGGATCGGCCCGGCGCCCGGTTCTTCGGCCAGCGCCACCTTGTCGACGTCGGTCATGCCCATGATCGGCCAGTACTCGGGCAAGGCCACGAGCGTCGCGCCCTTGCCGGCGGCCTCGGCCACGAGGCGGCGCACGGTGACCAGGTTGTCTTCAAGGTGGGGAGTGGAAACCATCTGGATCGCGGCTACGGTCGTCATGTCATTCCTTGCTGGCGGTGGGGGCGGCTGGCGTGCTGACAGGGCTATTGTCAGGTCCGTTAGGGATTTTGGTAATGGTCGGCGATTTCCACGGTCCTGTCACCTGCATCTGGTAAGTCAGCGCCTTCATCACCGGCGCGCGCAGGAACAGCTGGGCCAGATAGCCGCCCAGGCCCAGCACCGGATTGACGGCCAGGCCGTACACGAGCGGGCCGGTGCCCAGATTGAATTCCGGGATCACGACCACGCGCAGATTGGTCGATTCGTTGGCGATGTCGGCCGTGCCATTCATCAGGACGGTGGCTGCCACGCCATGCATCCTGAGGTTATCGGTGCGCACCACACCGCGCGTGATCAGCGCGTTGGCCGTGATGCCGTCGAATGCCAGGCCATCGGAAAACACGTCATGGAAGTCGAGCTTGAGCAGGCGCGGCAAGGCTTGCAGGCTCAGCACGCCCAGCAGCTTGGCCGCGCCCGGGTCCTGCTTGAGGAACTGGCCCGACTCCACATTCATCTCGATCTGGCCCGACAGGCTCGGGATGTCCATCGCATACGGCAGGCCGGCCCATGAGATGTCGCCGCGCAGGTAGCCGTTGCCGCGCCCGATCGTGTCCGGGAAGCCCACGCGGTCGAGCAGGCGCCCGGCATTGTCCATGTCGAGCGCGAAGTTCAGGCTGGTATTGCTCTTGCCATCCTTGGTCAGCCAGCGGCCGGACGCGTTCAGCTTGCCATCGGGATTGCTTAGTGCAAGCCGGTCGATGCGCCACTCGCGCCCGGCCAGTGCCCGCACATTGCTGGCGTTCAGTTCCAGGCGCCCCAGGTTCTTGTTGAACAGCTCGAAGCGCTCGGCCACGATGTCGAGCGACGGAATGCTGGCCGTGGCGCCCTTGTTCGACTCGAGCAGGTCCTTGACCTCGGCCTCGGCCGATTCGGGAATCACGAGCGACGCCAGGCGCGCCGTGACCTTGCCCAGGCCGCTGGGCGTTTCGGCCCAGGTCAGATAGCCACTGGCCTGGCGCGAATGCAGGTTGGCGCGCCACGTATCGCCCACGTGCGTGGCGCCGATGACCACGTCGGCCACGCGCCGCTCGCCGACCGTCAGTTCGCTGACCCGGCCGGCCACCACCGCCGGCAGCACGTATTGGGTGACGTCGGCACCGCTGGCGGGGGGGGCATCCGCTGCCGGGGCAGGCGCGTTGACGTCCATGCCGGCAATGGCGCGGCCCGCCGCCAGCCAGTGGTCGACGTTCAGCGCCTTCATGTCCAGGTGTACCATCAGGCCCTGGTCCGGGCGCGGTGCCGGCACGTTCACGCCAATGCCGCCATGGGTCACGCGCCAGGCGCCCTTGCCCTGCTTTTCGCGTTCGTACCGCGCCCCCAAGCCCTGCCCCACGCCGACGCGGATGACGTCGCGCGCCAGGCCCTCGACGGTCGGCTCGCCTTCGAGCACGAAGTGCAGCGGCAGGTTCGCGTCCTGCACCTTGTTCAGCGGCGCCGGCAGTTCGATGCCCAGGCCGGCCAGCGCCGAATCGATCGTGATCGTGCGATGCCCGGCTTTGACGACGATCTCGCCCCGATACGGTGTGCTGCCCGACAGGCGCTCGGCCAGACGGCCCAGCGCCGGCGCCGGGGCCGTGCGGCGCATGCCCTCGGCCGACAGCGTGCCGGCCAGCGTCACGCGCGTGCTGCCCTCCGGCGTCGTGCCGCCACCCACTGCCAGCGGCGCGCCCAGGAAGTCGGCGCCGACGCCTTCCAGGCCGAAGCCGTGATCGTAGAACGCGATCCGGCCCTGGGCATTCTGCAGCGCCGGCAGTTCGGGGAACAGCACCACATCGTTGCCCTGCAACTGCAGACTGCCCTGCACTTTCGCTTCGTTCATGTGCGCCAGCGGCAGGCGCAGCTTCAGGTCGAGCTTGGCGTTGCCGGTGCCCTGCGTGTCTTCGGTGAAGTGGCCGATCCAGCCCAGCACCGGCGTGGCGGCAACGTAGCGCAAAAGTTCCTGCAGCGGCCCGGCGCCGGCGCCATCGATCTCCAGCATCATCTTGTCATGCGCGCCCAGGTCGGGAATCACGGCCTTGACGTTCGACAGCGCCACGCCCAGCGTGCGCAGGGTCTTGCCATTGATTTCCATGCGCGCACGGTCGAACACGATGCGCCCGTCGATCGCTTCGGCCAGCGGCCACAGTGGCGTGCCGTCCGGATGGCGGTGGCCAGGCGCGTATTCGAGCCGCGCGCCTGCCAGGCGGCCGGCGACGCGGAATTCGCCGCTACCTGCGGCCTTGAACGGGAACTGCGCGAGGTCGCCGCGCAGGCGCAGCGTGGTGTCGTGCAGCTGGCCGCCCTGCAGCGCGCCGACCAGCCAGTCGTGCAGGCCATGGGGTGTGGCCAGCGGCAGGAAGGTGCCGATCCTGTCGATCGGGAAACCGTCGAGGCTGCCGGTGAAGTCGGCCGTCCCTGGCCCGTGACCGGGCGTGAGCGGCATGGTGTGGCGACCCGAGACCGAACCCTTGAACGCGCCCTGCGCAAAGTCCAGGTCGTCGATCTCGACCTGCAATTGCCGGCCCGCGTCAAACTGCCAGCGCGCATCCAGCACCAGGCGGTCGAACGGCATGCGCGGCTCGGCGAACCAGGCCGGCATATTCAGGGCAAATTGCTGCGAATCGAGCTTGACGCTGCCGGTGCGCTCGTTGGCGTCGATACGCCCGCTCAGGTTCTCGAAGCCGGGCGTGGCGGCACGCCCCGGGCGCGCGGCCTGGGCTTTGAGCGCCAGCCCGGCGACGTCGCCGCGAATGCGCCAGCCTGTCACGCCGGGATAGCGTCCGTCCCATTCAACACCGACATCCTGCAACACCCCGCGCGGTGCGTAATCGGCCAGCAAGCCGCGCTGCACGGGCGAGATCGGCAGATACTGGGCGAGCGCCGCCAGTGCGCCGATATCGAGGCCCTGCGCGCGGAGCGTGCCTTGCTCGGGCTTGCCGTTCGCAGCGGGGCGCCAGGTCTGTTCGAGCGTGGCGGGCGGCAAGGCACGGCCATCGCGCGCCACCACCGTGAAATTGTCGAGCCGCAGCGCGTGACCATTGGCGCCGAAGGTGGGCTTGCCATCGCCCTTGCCAGTCAGCAGCGTTTCGCGCGCGCTCAGGCGGCCCGATACGCGCGCCAGTTGCAGCGGCGCGATGTCCGGGCCCAGGCGCGCATTCACGCCGGCCAGCGCCAGGTCGGCGGTGAAACCGGCCAGACGGGCCTGGTCGACATTGATCCAGGTGCGCAGCGAGCCACGGCCCCGTTCGAGCTGGATCGGATAATCGACGAAACGCTTCCACGCGCCCAGGTCGATGTCGCGCAGGTCGGCGTACAGCTCGCCCTTCCAGCGCGTGACGTCGGACGGTTGCTGACCGAAGCGGTGCCGGAAGCGCGCGCGGATGTCGACCGGGCCGCCCAGCCGCGCCGGCGGCGTCGCCGTCAGCGCCAGGTGGTGCGCACCCCAGCGGTTGAGCAGCGCCAGCGTGACGCCCTGCAGCGCCAGCGGCGGCGTACCGCGCAATTCATCGACCCAGTCGACGCGGCCATTGCGGATGACGATTTCGCGCTGGCGCAGCAGCCAGTCGGCGCCGGCGCCATTACCCTGCTGCTGCTCGAGCCGCACGCCGGCCACGACCAGCACGCCGTCGCGGCCACGCCGCACGGCCAGGCGCGGACCGATGATTTCAAGCGATGCAAAGCGGGGTTCGAGCGCGGCGATGCTCCACCAGCCGATCGTGGCATTGACTTGCGGTAAGGCCAGTACTTGCCGGCCCCGGCGGTCGTGCAGGCGCACGTCGCGCAGCGACAAGGCCGGGCGCATGCCATGCCAGGACGCCGCCAGCTGCGCGATCGTGACGCGGCTGCCGAGCGCATTGCCGGCCACGCGCTCGATGTCGCTCTTGTACAGGTCGATGTTGGGAAGGATGGCGTAGCGCAGCACCAAGAACAGCACCGCCAGCGCGAAATACACGATCAGCAGCAGCTTGACGGCAAAGCCCAGCACGTGGTGCGAGGCCAGGTTCGCGAAGCGGTAGCACGCGCGCAGCCGGCGCCAGCGTACGGCCAGCGGCCGGGACGCGGACGTCGCCTGCGGATCCGGGTTGTGCATCAAGGTGCTAATAACAAAGGCTCGCCGAAAAATGTACAGCTCAAAAAAACAGGTCGCTTGCGTGCGTTGCGGCGTCTACCTTACCATCGGTGCTGACCCGGGCAGCAGCGACGGCCTGTTAGCGGGCCATTTTAACGCATCGACTGCCTGCCGGCCCCGACTAATGGCCTATTGAAACGGCCATCCATCGCGTTTCCCAGGATCAACGATGACCGAAGTTTCCCCTGCACCACAGCCTGCCCCTGTCCCTGTCCCTGTTACCGTTCCCGTCACTGCCTCGCGTTTCGTCGCACGCTGGCTGGGCGCCGCGCCCGAGCGCGCAGAACAGCTCGCCAGCCTGTCCGCCATATCGCTGGCCGACGCCGATTTTCGCGCGCTGCTGGAGGGCGAACTGGCCAGGGGCTTGCCGCTCGAGCGCGCCATGCGCCGGGTGCGCAACCTGTTGATCTCGACCATCGTCGCACGCGATCTCGGCGGCCAGGCCGACCTCGATGAAGTCGTCACCGCGATGACAGCCTTTGCCGACTTCGCGATCCAGACCCATGTGGCCAGCCTGATGGCCGAGCTGGTCGCGGCGCACGGGATGCCGGTCGGCGAGGATTCGGGCCGCCCGCAGCACCTGATCGTGCTGGCCATGGGCAAGCAGGGTGGCGGCGAACTCAATGTGTCGTCGGATATCGACCTGATCTTCGTGTACCCGGAAGACGGCGACACGGCCGCAGAGGCCGGCCAGCGCCAGCTGTCGAACCACGAATTCTTCATCCGTCTGGGGCGCCGCCTGAGCGCGGCCTTGTCCGAAGTGATCGAGGACGGTTTCGTGTTCCGGGTCGATATGGCGTTGCGCCCCAACGGCAAGTCGGGCCCGCTCGCGGCCAGCTTTGGCATGGTCGAGGAATACCTGATCGTCCAGGGCCGCGAATGGGAACGCTATGCGTGGGTCAAGGCGCGCGCCGTCACGGGCGAGCCGGACGACATCACGGCGCTGGATGCGATCGTGCAGCCGTTCATCTTCCGCCGCTACCTGGACTTCGGCGTGATCGACGCCATTCGCACGATGCACGCCCAGATCCGCGCCGAGGTGAAACGCCAGGAGCGCCTGCATCCCGAGCGCAGCCACAACGTCAAGCTGGGCCGCGGCGGCATCCGCGAGATCGAGTTTTTGGCCCAAGTCTTCCAGCTGATCCGTGGCGGGCGCGATCCGGCGCTGCGCGAGCGTTCCACACGCAAGACGCTGCTCCTGCTGGCCGAGCGTGAGCTATTGACGGTCGACACCGTTGAACGCCTGCTGGCGGCCTACACCTTCCTGCGCAACCTCGAACACCGTTTGCAATACCTCGAAGACGCCCAGACCCACACGCTACCGGCGAGCGACGACGATCGCCTGACGGTGGCGCGCATGATGGGTTGCCCGGATGAAGCCACGCTGCTGGCGCGACTGGAAGAACAGCGCACCTACGTCGCGCAGCAGTTCGACGCCATCTTCGCCGACAAGGAAGCGCCCGAACCAGACCCGGACACCCCGGCGCTGGTCGACGACCTGGACAACCTCGATACGCTGACTGAGCGACTGGCCGGGCTGGGCTTCAACGACAGCCGCGCCGCCGCCGGCCGCCTGATCACTACGCTACAGGGCGCGCGCCTGACGAGCCTGCCCGACTTCAGCCGCGTGCGCCTGCTGGCGCTGGTCGAGGCCGCCCTGCCCCTGATCGCCACCGTCGTGAAGGACGCGGGGATGGGCAGCCACGCCGCCACGCTGGGGCGCCTGCTCGACCTGTTCGAGGCGATCGCGCGCCGCTCGGCCTATCTGGCGCTGCTGACCGAATACCCGCACACGCTCGAGCGCGTGATCCGCATGATCAATGCCAGCGGCTGGGCCGCCACGTTCCTGACCCAGCACCCGATGCTGCTCGACGAGTTGCTGGACGACCGCAACGCCGGCGCCGAAGCGCTGCCGCAGCTGGCGGCCACCCTCGACACGCAGCTGACCGACGCTGCCGGCGACACCGAGCGCCAGCTCGACATCCTGCGCGAGACGCACCACGCGCAACTGTTTCGCCTGCTGGCGCTGGACCTGGCCGGCGAACTGTCGGTCGAGCATCTGGCCGACCACCTGTCGGCGCTGGCCGACACCATCGTCGGCGCCGTGGTCACGCATGCCTGGCACGCGGTCAACGGCCGCCACCGCGAGGTGCCGCGCTTTGCCGTCATCGCCTACGGCAAGCTGGGCGGCAAGGAGCTGGGGTATGTGTCCGACCTGGATGTGATTTTTCTGTACGAGGACGACGATGGCGACGCGCCGCCCCTGTACGCCCGCCTGGCCCAGCGCTTCATCACCTGGATGACGGCGCCGACGCCGGCCGGCATTCTGTTCGACATCGACATTGCCCTGCGTCCGGACGGCGCCAGCGGCATGCTGGTATCGTCCATCGCCGCCTTCGAGCGCTACCAGGGTGAAGCGGCCTGGATCTGGGAACACCAGGCGCTGACACGGGCGCGCTTCTGTGCCGGCGACGCCGCCATCGGCGCGCGCTTCGAGGCGATCCGCGAACAGGTGCTGCGCAAGGACCGCTCTGGCCAGGCCGACGTGCTGAAGAGCGAGGTGATGCAGATGCGCGCGCGCATGCATGGCGCGAACCTGAACCGCAGCACCCAGTTCGACCTCAAGCACGATGCGGGCGGCATGATCGACATCGAGTTCATCGTGCAATACCTGGTGCTGCGCCACGCGCACACCTACCCGCAACTGACCGCCAACGCCGGCAACATCGCCCTGCTGCACTTGTGCGGCGAACTGGGCCTGATCGACGCGGCCCTGGCCAGCCAGGTCGCGGCCGCGTACCGCGCGATGCGCAAGCTGCAGCACAGCGTGCGATTGCAAAGCCATGACAAAACCCGGGTCGAGCGCACCCAGCTGGGCGTGCATCCGGACAACGTGCTGCGTTTGTGGCATACCTGTTTCGGGGACTGAACCCGCCGTTTCGTCAAGCAGCCTGACCTGTACTGCAGGCTGCAGTTGCCCCCAGCAGTCTTTTCTTTGCCCCTCCCCACCCCGCGTTTTTGCATGCGCACCCACCGGGTGCGCATGTCATTTTTTGCTGCACCAGAGCGTGTCATATCCATGCTTTTCGCACCTCTGCAGTGCCACCGCAAATCCTGACTTTTCAGTCATTTATTTTCTTTTCGTCAACTGTTGTATTTTAGACAGAAATGCCCTGCTTCTACATTGACATGACTGAAAGCAAGATGGTCTTATACATACGCGCTTGCAGTCCGGTGAGCCGTTGTCCACAAGATGGATTGCAGGCGCATGGGATGCACTTTTTAATCAAAAAAAAGCTGTTTCACAGACGTGAAATGCAGGATGGAGAGCACATGCAACAACGTACCAAAATCGCATTAGCCGTAGCGCTCGCGCTGCCGACGCTGACCGCCATCGCGCAGGAGAATCTCCAGCGCGTCGAAGTGACCGGTTCGCGTATCCGCCAGGTTGACCTGGAAACGGCGCAGCCAGTTCAGGTGATGACGCAGGAACAGATCCAGAAAACGGGCCTGGTCACCGTTGGCGATATCATCAACAACATGACCTCGGCAGGCTCTCCTGCATTCAGCAAAGGCGGCGCACTGACGTCCAACCGCGAAAACGGCGGCCAGTACGCCAACTTGCGCAATCTGGGCGCCCAGCGCGTGCTGGTGCTCGTCAATGGCAAGCGCTGGACCCAGTCCGTCGCCGGCTTCACCGACATGTCGACCATCCCTTCATCGATGATCGAACGCATGGAGATCCTGAAGGACGGCGCATCGTCGATCTACGGCTCGGACGCCATCGCAGGCGTCGTCAACATCGTCCTGAAAAAATCGATGGAAGGCGGCCAGCTGAGCCTGTACACGGGCCAGAACGAAAAGAATGACGGCAAGAACAAAGACTTCTCGCTGGCCTATGGCGCAGGCGACGAAAAAGCATCGCTGATGTTTGGCCTGGCGCATACCGAAAGTGGCGCTGTCTGGGCGCGCGACCGCGCCATCACCGCCAATTCGCGCGGCCCGAACTTCCCTCTCGAAAACCTCGGTGGCGGTCCATGGGGCCGTATCCGCGCTGTCAGTGCCAGCGGCGCCGCCACCGGATTCGACCGCATCCTGAACCATACGGGCTCCTACGATGGCATGGGCGCCGGCGCCAATTCGCGCAATATCGCCAACTACCACAACGTCAACGCCCTGACCCCGGTGCCGGACGACCTGTTCAACACCACGAGCCAGATGGTGTTCGCGATGCCGAACAAGATGGACAACATCTTCGTCAAGGGCGAGATCGCGCTGCCGAAGAGCATGCGCCTGACAACGACCGCAATGTATTCGCAGCGTACGAGCCTGGCGACCACTGCCGGTTATCCACTGCAATCGGCCGCGCAGGCGAACTACCCGGTCTACGTTGACAAGAACAGCTACTACAATCCGCTGGGCAGCTCGGTTCCCGGCAACGGCGCCGGCCAGGACCTGTTCTTCTATCGCCGCAGCATCGAGGTGCCACGCACGACCGAAAACGAAAGCCGCACCCTGCACATCGATGCGGCCCTCGAGGGTGAATTCACGCTGCGTGGCCTGCCATGGAACTGGAGCGCCGGGTACAACCACAACAAGGTGAGCGGTTCGACCCTCGGTACCGGCAATGTCAACCTGCTGAACCTGAAACGCGCTCTCGGCCCGTCGTTCATGAACTCGGCCGGCGTCGTCCAGTGCGGCACGGCTGCAGCGCCAATCGGCCTGGGCACCTGCGTCCCATGGGACATCCTGGGCGGCCCATCGGCCTCGACCCCGGAAGCACTGGCCTACGTCATGTCCACCGGCCAGGCGAGCTACGGCAGCACGATCAACAGCGCAACGGCCGACATCGGCGGCGAACTGCTGCAACTGCCTGCCGGCGCGCTGGGCATTGCAGGCGGCATCGAACACCGTGAAGTCATCGGCACCGATATTCCCGGACAGTTCGAGCAGTCGGGCTATTCGACTGACCTGGCCGGCAACGCCACCCGCGGCCGCTACACGGTGCGTGAAGCTTATCTGGAAGTCAACATTCCGGTCCTGAAAGATTTGCCATTTGCACAATTGCTTAACTTCAACCTGGCCACACGCCATTCGGATTACAGCAACTTCGGCACCACCAACAACAGCAAGTTCAGCTTCATGTACCGTCCGATCACCGACGTCCTGGCACGCGGCACCTGGGCTGAAGGTTTCCGCGCGCCAACCGTGGGCGACACCTTCGGTGGCGGCCAGCAATCGTTCGACACCGGCTGGCTCGACCCGTGCGACACCGTGTACGGCGAAGCTGCCCGCACCCCAGCGGTGGCAGCACGCTGCTCGTCGGGCTTCGGCGGGATCATCGGCACCCCTGGCGGCTACCGCCAGCGCATCCAGAGCGGCTCGCCGATCACTTCGAGCGGCGGCGCACAGACCGCGTACCCGTTCCAGGCCAGCGCCGGCAACACGTTCCTGACGCCGGAAACGGCCGTGACCCGCACCCTGGGTCTGGTGTACAGCCCATCGTACGTCCCCGGCTTCTCGGCATCGGTCGACTGGTACAGCATCAGTATCAACAACCGCATCACTGCCGTGTCGTCGAGCTATGTCGCCAACCAGTGCTACACCGAAGGCCTGACTGACTTCTGCCAGAGCATCCGCCGCGATCCGGTCAGCGGCCAGGTGGTCGGCCTGACCCGCGGTAACGCCAACCTCGGCCAGATCAAGACCGAAGGCGTGGACGTCGAACTGCGCTATCGCCTGCCGCGTTTCTCGTGGGGCCAGATCTCGCTGCGCAGCGAAACGACCTACCTGGACGAGTATTCGACCAAGAGCTCGGCTGCCGCACGCTGGATCGACTATTCGGGTGAATACGACTTCCACCGCTGGAAGTCGAATTTCACGACCGACTGGTCGCAAGGAAACTGGAGCGCAACCTGGGGTGTTCGCTTCCTCAGCTCGGTGCTCGACCAGTGCCTGAACATCCCGCGCGGCTGGGAATGCAACGCACCGACGACCTTCCGTCCAGGGGCAACGTCGGCTGGCGCGAACCGCCTGTCGTCGCTGACCTACCATGACATCAGCGCCGGCTACAAGTTCGACTGGAACGCCAATGTGCGTTTCGGCGTGAACAACGTGTTCGACAAATCGCCGCGCTTCACACTGCTGGGCGCCTCGTCTGCGACGACCATCGACGCTGACCTGCCAATCGATCGTTTCTTCTACGTTCGTTACAACCAAGCGTTCTAAGCAATAAAATTGCTTTAAAAGCCCGTCCGGCGCAAGCCGGGCGGGCTTTTTTGCGTTTCTCCAAACTTAGATCAGCAAATAACCGAACAGTCAATTACATGTGATATCGAAAGCGGATAAATACACATTTCTGCAACAAAATGGTCACATTCTCACCCTTCTGGTGCGTATGCATTGACAGTGAAGTACCGTAAATGGTTTTATCGCTGACTTGAAAGTCGTTTAACCAGTTTCGTTGGCGCTTTTCAGCGAGTCGCACCGCGACATTTTTTCGGTGGCAGGCCCTTACCCAGGTCCCGCCGCGCATACACCCCTAGGAGTTCTGCAACATGATGGAAACACTCTTGTCCCGTTCGGTCCGCGCTATCTGCCTCGGCGGTATGACCCTTGGCATGACCGCCGCGATCGCTCAGGAAGTTGCTGCGCCACAGCGCGTTGAAGTGACCGGTTCGCGTATTCGCCAGGTTGACCTGGAAACCGCGCAGCCACTGCAGATCATGAGCCAGGAACAGATCCAGAAGTCGGGTCTGGTGACCGTCGGCGACATCCTGAACAACCTGTCTTCGGCTGGCGCCCCTGACTTCTCGCGTTCGGGCTCGCTGACCTCGAACACCGAAGCCGGCGGCCAGTTCGTCAGCCTGCGCAACCTGGGCTCGAACCGCCTGCTGGTGCTGGTCGACGGCAAGCGCTGGACCCAGTCGGTCGACGGTTACACCGACCTGTCGACCATTCCGTCGGCAATGATCGAGCGCATGGAAATCCTGAAGGATGGCGCATCGTCGATCTACGGCTCGGACGCAATTGCAGGCGTGATCAACATCATCCTGAAAAAGAACATGCAGGGCGGCCAGCTGTCGCTGTACACCGGCCAG
The DNA here is from genome assembly GCF_024753205.1 of Massilia aurea. Lineage (GTDB taxonomy): Bacteria > Pseudomonadota > Gammaproteobacteria > Burkholderiales > Burkholderiaceae_D > Telluria > Telluria aurea. The sequence continues at coordinate 508,288 of NZ_JANUGZ010000003.1, forward strand.
AACGAAAAGAACGACGGCAAGAACAAGGACTTCTCGCTGAGCTACGGCGCGGGCGACGACAAGGCCTCGCTGATGTTCGGCCTGTCGCACACCGAGCAGGGCCTGGTGAGCACGCAGACCCGCAACAGCACCACCTACTCGGATGGCCCGAACCACCCGTTCGAAGGTCTGGCCGCAGGCCCATGGGGTCGCATCACACCGGTCAATCCACTGAGCGGCGGCTCGCTGACCAATCCAATTGCTGGCGGCTTCAACCAATACCTGAACCACACCGGCTCGTTCGACGGTCGGGGCCAGGGCGCAGATTCGCGCAACCCGGCCAACTACCACCCGTACGTCGGCAGCAATGAGGACAAGTACAACTCGACGCAAGACATGGATCTGCTGTCGCCGAACAAGCTCGACACGCTGTTCGTCAAGGGCGAGATCGCGCTGCCGAAAGACATGCGCCTGAAGACCACCGCGATGTACTCGCAGCGTCAGTCGCTGCGCACCATCGCCGGCTATCCGCTGCAGTCGACCTCGCAGGCCGCCTATCCGGTCTACGTCGACAAGGACAGCTACTACAACCCGTACGGTAGTTCGGTTGCTGGCGCCGGCCTTGGCCAGGATCTGTTCTTCCAGCGCCGCACGATCGAACTGCCGCGCGTGACCGACAATGAAAACCGCACGCTGCACATCGACGCGACCCTCGAAGGTGAATTCACCATCAAGGATCTGGCGTGGAACTGGAGCGCCGGCTACAACCACAACAAGGTCTCGGGCACGTCGAACGACAGCGGCAACATCAACCTGCTGAACCTGAAAAAGGCTCTGGGCCCATCGTTCCTGAACGCCAGCGGCGTCGTGCAGTGCGGTACCGCTGCCAACCCAATCCCGCTCGCTTCGTGCACCCCGTGGGACATCCTGGGCGGCCCATCGGCGTCGAACCCGGACGTGCTGGCTTACGTCAACACCAACGGCACCAAGACCTACGGCTCGACCATCAACAGCGCCACCGCCGATATCGCCGGTGAACTGTATCAACTGCCAGCCGGCGCGCTGGGCATTGCAGTGGGTATCGAGCACCGCGAAGTCAAGGGTTCGGACGTTCCTGACCAGTTCTCGCAGTCAGGCTACTCGACCAACCTGTCGGGTCAGGCAACCTACGGCCGCTACACCGTGCGTGAAGCGTACGCAGAGCTGCAGATCCCGGTCCTGAAGGACCAGCCATTCGCAGAACTGCTGAACTTCAACCTGGCCACCCGCCACTCGGACTACAGCAACTTCGGCGTGACCAACAACAGCAAGGCCAGCTTCATGTACAAGCCGGTCAAGGATGTGCTGTTCCGCGGTACCTGGGCTGAAGGCTTCCGCGCACCAACCATCGGTGACACCTTCGGTGGCGGTTCGCAGTCGTTCGACACCTTCCTGGATCCATGCGACACCCGCTTCGGCGAAGCTGCGACCAGCCCGACCGTGCAAGCACGTTGCGTGGCGCAAGGCACGAACGCGACTTACCGTCAGCTGCAACAGGCAGGCACGCCAGTCAACAGCACCATCGGCACGCAGTCGCTGGTCGCCTTCAACTCGGGCGCCGGCAACAGCTTCCTGAAGCCAGAAACCGCAGTCACCAAAACGGCCGGTATCGTCTACAGCCCATCGTTCCTGACCGGCCTGACCGTTGGCCTCGACTGGTACAACATCAAGATCGCCAACCGCATCACTGCAATCGGCGCCGATTATGTTGCCAACGAGTGCTACATCTCGGGCAATGCAGACTACTGCAGCGTGATTCGTCGTGACGCGGTCACCGGCCAGATCAGCGCCCTGTCGCGCGGTAACGCGAACCTGGGTGCGATGGAAACCGAAGGCCTGGACATGTCGGTTTCGTACCGTCTGCCACGCACTGCCTACGGCCAGTTCAGCGTCCGTAACGAGACGTCGTATGTCGATACGTTCCGCACCAACGACGGCGCAGGCACCCCATGGAAAGAATACGCAGGCGAGCTGTTCTACAACCGCGTGAAATCGAACACCAACCTCGATTGGGCGATGGGTAACTGGAGCGCCACCTGGGGTGTTCGCTACTTCAGCCCGGTCAAGGATGCTTGCTACGATGTGCCACAACAGATCGAGTGCAACATGCCTACGTTTGAAACCGCTGATAACGGCACTGGTGCCAACAAGCTCGGTTCGTACGTGATCCATGACGTGAACGTCGGCTTCAAGACGTCGTGGGATGGCCGTATCCTGTTCGGTATCAACAACGTGTTCGACAAGTCGCCACGCGTCGCTTACAACACGCAAGCATCGGCAACGGCTATCGACGTCGATCTGTCGCTGGACCGCTTCTTCTACGTCCGCTACAACCAGTCGTTCTAATGGACCGGGGTCGCAAGACCCTGTCCTGAAGTCCTGACCACATGCCCGCCCGGCCTCGCCTGGCGGGCATTTTTACATCCCTGCCCTGCCCGCCTGCCCCCAACGCGGTATCATGGCGGTTTGCCTGCGGCGCTGCCGCGTCACTCCCTCCCCGTATGACCATCAAACTCAAGAACGACAAAGACATCGCCAAGATGCGTATCGCCGGCCGCATGGCTGCAGAAGTGCTGGACATGATCAGGGAATTCGTCGTGCCCGGCGTCTCCACCGAAGAACTCGACCGCCGCTGTCACGACTACATCCGCAAGGTACAGAAGGCCACACCGGCCAATATCGGTTACCACGGCTTCCCGAAAACCCTGTGTACGTCGATCAACGGCGTAGTCTGCCACGGCATCCCGAGCGAAAAGGACGTCCTCAAGGACGGCGACATCGTCAACATCGACGTGACCGTGATCAAGGATGGCTGGCATGGCGACACGAGCCGCATGTACTTTGCCGGCACGCCGTCGCCTGAAGCGAAGAAGCTGGTGGAAGTCACCTATGACGCGATGATGGCGGGCATCCGCGCCGTTGGCCCGGGCGCCCGCCTGGGCGACGTGGGCCACGCGATCCAGACGCTGGCCGAAGGCGCTGGCTTCTCGGTGGTACGCGATTACTGCGGCCACGGCATTGGCCGCGTCTACCACGAAGAGCCACAGGTGCTGCACTACGGCCGCAAGAATACGGGCCTGCTGCTCAAGGAAGGCATGACCTTCACGGTCGAGCCGATGATCAATATGGGCGAAGACGATGTGATCCAGTTAGAGGACGGCTGGACCGTGATGACGCGCGACGGTTCGCTGTCGGCGCAGTGGGAACACATGCTGGTCGTGACAAAGAACGGCGCCGAAATCCTGACGCCGTGGCCGGACAAGCGCTGACCGGCGCAATGACATGGCGGGCGAGTCAGAGACAAAATAGTGGATACTGCAGGTCGAGCTGATGTAGCTGGCCGACCCGCATGTCGGTCACTCAACATGTCGTTGTCAGCGTCGATCGTGCCACTTGGCTCACGCCTGAATCAATGCGAAGACTCACCGAAGAGCCATCGGCTCGACAACTGTCTTAAAGAGTTGTCGAGCCGTTGATTCGCAGATTTCGTTCAGATCCCGCAACCATCCCGGCATTCACCCAGCTCCTGCCTGCACTGGTCAACGCCAGATCCAGCAGCCAGGCATGCCCGATGGGACTGGAGACAATCCCGCGCGCACTGGTTCATATCTATCTGAAAAGCCGATACTGTAGCTGCGCTGCCAATGCCGATAGCGAATAAAAATGCTGCAACTTTTGCATTCATGTATCTCTCCTGGATTAAACATAGAGGCGGTGGATTATTCCGGAATATTGCGCCGCTCATCGCTATATTTCGGATACAACAAAATTCGCCTGTTTCTGGTGGTGTTGACGGCTATTTGATATAACCAGCATTGATCAAAGCAGATTCAAGATGGTCCGGGTCAAAGCCAGTCAGCAGGCGTTCGCCGACAAGAATGACGGGGACCGCCTTCCTCCCGAGTTGTGCAAATTCACGACGGTTTTGGGCCGAAGCTGAGACATCACGATCGATAAAGGCGATGTTTCGTTCACGCAAAAATGCACGTGCCTGGATGCAGTAGGGACAAGAATCCGTCCCGTAAAGAACGATGCTATTTTTCCCAGCCAAATAATACCTGCCGTAATCGCCTTCAATGTAAGCCGGTTTTGATGCATTGATAATGTAAGGGACTCCTGAGCCAATTCCCAAACCTGCCGCAAGGATTAAAAAATAGCTCATGACTGTTCTGGCACGTAGCGCACGCATATTCTGTTCCGGCTTGAGAAAACAACTCCAAAATTACATATGCATTGATCGTTGTCAAGAATGTGTCATTTAATCTGGATATTTTCAGCAATTTGATGCGTAGTGAGTAAGATTACTCCCCAGTGCGTGGCCGAGTAGGCGCAGCGCCGGTGATCGTACGTCCCGTCGGTGAGTACTTGGTGGATTTCCCTACCGATGACGTCATGCAGTGGATTGGCCAGTCGGGCCAGGCAGAAGCCGCGCCGTCGGTACGGGCACATGCCTGGGCCACGTCGGCACACTGGCCAACAGCAACTCTGAAGCACAATTGACAAGGGCCGGAACCGCAAGCGGTTCCAGCCCTTTTCTTGCCCGCCAGGCCAGGCCGGGTAAGGATCGTGGTGCTGTTTAGAAGCTGTAACGGGCCGACGCAGTAAAGTAGCGGCCGTATGGATTGTGCAGTCCTTCGTTGTAGCCGGCCAGTGGCGCACCCGCCGTGGCGCCATAACGCGGATCAAACGGCGCCGCCTTGTCGAACAGGTTCTGGACGTTGAACGTGAGCGACAGGTTCTGGATGCCGGTGTACGTATAGCCTACGCCAAAGCGCACCCATTCCTTGACTTTGCAGTCCGGGAACTCAGCCAGGTAGCCAGGTACGGTGATGCTCGCGCTGGGCGCGCCTGCACTCGTTGCCGGCTGGTAGTGGCAGAACGCCGCCTCATAGGTGGTCTGGTTGTCGTACTTGCGCAGCAGCGAGACAGGGCCGGTATAGTTGACGTTGGCGCTGAAGGCATGTGCACCGCGGGTCAGCGAGGCGGACAGACTCGTTTTCCAGCGCGGCAAGTCGATGCCACTACTCAGGTTCCAGTCAATCAGACCGGCATTGTAGCCAACCAGATTGCGTTCCGGGTCGCCCGGCTCTTGCTGCAGCGTGTACGAGTGCAGGTAGGCCGACGTGAGCTTGGCGCTGAAATTGCCCCAGTCGCCCAGGTTCTTGCGGAAGGCAACGTCGATATCGATGCCCTGCACTTCCACCGAACCCTTGTTCAGCCACGGCTGGCGCACCGTCAGCAGCGGGCCCGTGTTCGGAATCGGCCTGCCGGCGGCATCGGTAATGAAGTTGGCCGGCGTCTGATCGCGCACGATCAGGCCGGGATTGGTGTCCTCGTCGCGCAGCGCGTCAAACGCCGAACCGAGTGCCACCTCGCCTTCCTTGCGGATCTTGAAGAAGTCCAGGCCGATATCGAAGCTCGGGGTCGGCGAGAACAGGATACCGAAGGTGTAGCTCTTCGATTCTTCCGGCTTGAGGTTCGGGTTGGCGCCACCGGTGCCGGAGGCCGACTTGCGGCAATCGATTTCGGTCGCGTTCGGCTTCGGCGTCACTTCATCGCTTTCGCAGCGGCGTGGGTCATACAGGTTGGTGAGGAAGAACTGCGCGCCGCCTGGTGTCACCTGCGACAACGCCGGCGCCCGGAATCCTTCGGAATAGCTGCCACGCAGGGCAAGGCTGTCGATCACGGTCCATTTGGCGCCCACCTTCGGCACGAAGTTGGTCTTGATGCCCGGGTACTTGTCCCAGCGACCGGCAAAGTCCATCTCGAAGTTTTTGAGGAACGGGGTACGCACTTCGATGAAGGCCGACTTGACGTCACGCTCGCCATCGATGATGGTGTTGGCCAGGCCGTAGATCTGACCGGTTGCCAGCAACTCGCCAGGATTCATCTGCAGCTTTTCGCGCCGCGCCTCCGCGCCCACCGCGACGCCGATTGCGCCGCCGCCCAGTTGGCCGAACTGCGTATTGGCCTTGACGTCGAAATGGGTGATCGACGATTTGTCGTCGCTCTGGGTCTTGCGGAACAGGTCCGGGTTGGCCGACAGCTGCGCCAGCGTAGCGCCAGCGTTCAGTTGGCGCAGCACAGGCAGGTACAGGCGGCCCTCGTAGCTGTCGTTGCGGCGTGCTTCATTGTAGAGCAGGCCCACTTCCCAGTCCCAGTTGAAATGCGAGCCTTGCAGGCCCGCGAGCAAGCGCCCCTGTTCATTGATCGTCTCGGTGCCGCTCGGTGCATTCTCGAAGCGGTAAGCCACCGAGGCGCGCGCATTCGGGAACGGGTTGTCCGGGTGACCGACCGGCAGAATCGTCTGGTAGCTCGGCGCCACGCCAGTCGCGTTGAAGTTGGTCACCGGCGTGGTATTGATCGTGATCGGATTGGACGTGTAGAGGCGCTCTGTGCGGGCATACGCGCCCTCGACGAACGCGCGCACGTTCGGGCTCAGCTTGATCGTGCCGCGGGACAGGAGACTGGCATCCTTGCCCTCGCCCGTGCCTTCCAGGTTCTGGTTGGTGTCATAGTTACAGAACGTACGGCCCACGAACACGCTGGTCGCGGCCAGGCCCATCGCCGTCGAGCCGGTCAACTGGCGCGCTGGGTCGCAGTTCGTGCTCAGGCGCAGGCGGTCGGCGGCATTGGCGCGGGTCGCGGTGAACTGACCGGAGCCAGGCGCGGTCTCGCGGTAGAACGCAGGAGCGCCTGACACCGCGCTGCCGTAGGGCGTGGCGTAGCGGTTCGACAGGCGGCGGTACTGTTCGAACTCGATGTCCTTGACGTTTTCGCGCAGCACGCGGTCGCGGTCGGACAGGTCGGCCGTGAAGAACACGTTATAGCCATCGGTGTCGAGGTCGCCCGTGCCGGCAACGACGTTGACGCCCTTGCGCTTGAATTCGTTGTCGTCGTTGGCACTCACGCGCGCCGAAATTTCGGCGCCCTTGTAGTTCGAGCGGGTGATGAAGTTGATCACGCCGCCAATCGCATCCGACCCGTACACGGCCGAGGCGCCATCGCGCAGGATCTCGACCCGTTCGAGCGCGGCCAGCGGAATCGAGTTGAGGTCGTACAGCGTCGAGTTGCCATCGTTCGGATCGGCGTACGCGACCGGCGTCATGCGGCGGCCGTTGAGCAGAATCAGCGTGGAACTGGAAGACAGCCCGCGCAGCGAAGCGGTTGACACACCACGGGAAAACCCGCCGTCGTTGGTGTCGAGGTTCACATCCGAACCCATCGATGGCACCAGGCGGATCAGCTCCGTGACCGTGGAGGCGCCGGTTTCGCGAATATCCTTCGCGGTGATGATCTGGATAGGCTGGGTGCCCTCCTTCTCGGTGCGCTTCAGGTTCGATCCCGTGACATACACGGTTTGGGCACCCTCTGTGCCGGCGCTCTGCGCCGACGCATACGGGGATGTAGCAATGGCCATGGCGACCGCGATAACGCTGTATTTCAGGACTGGCGGCTTCATTGAATTCCTCTCACTGCGTTTATATTTTTTAGACATGTATGACGGGTACATACAAGCAATAAGTTTCGCAGATCAGTTCAAGAAAGAACACTATTAAAATAATTAAAATCAATTTTATTAATACTATGTTGCGTTTTAAAAACACCGATTTTTATTCGACAAAAATTCACGATATTTTATTTATATCTTACGATTTTTAAAATTAACAGAATTAATATTATGCGCGCTTGTTCTGCACATCATATTCGCAATACGCCAAACAAGGGCGGATTCCGCCTTTAACGGTGCATGGACCTCAGATCAATGCGCTATGGATAACAGAAACACCGATATGGTATTCAGGACGGGTCAAACAGCACCAAACATGTGCATGACTGGATCAGCGCAATATGCGCAAGCGTATGCAACCCATCGCGCATATATTTGGCGCCGCCCCGTCGGATCGCCGATCGGACAGATATCCAACGCCCATAAAAAAGGCGCAGTCAACGTTAAATAGAGACTAGCTTTGAACTGACGAGCACTCCAATGGTCCAACCCCTGTCCCCAGCGTCAGGAGTCGATCATGAAAGCGCCACGTTTCAAGGGCTGGTTTGCAAAACTGCCTTCGCTGAATCAGCCGCAGCGCCGGCAAGTGCTCGATGCCCTGCATCCTGCAGCCGGGCTCGATCAGGTGGTCGCACTCATCAGTGAGGTCAGAGCGCCAGGCCGCTGCTGCCCCAGATGCGGCAAAGAGCGCTGCTACCGGCACGGGTTCGCTAATGATTTGCAGCGCTACCGCTGCTGTGCCTGCGGCCGCACCTTCAACGACCTGACCGGAACGCCGCTGGCACGGCTCAGGCTCAAGGCCAAATGGCTCGCCTATTCGCAGGTGCTGCTCGATTCACTCCCCGTGCGCAAGGCAGCAGATCGGGTCGGGGTACACCGCAACACGGCCTTTCGCTGGCGCCACCGCTTCCTGCACTGGGTCAAGCTCGACCGGCCGATAGCACTCAATGGCATCGTCGAGGCTGACGAAACATTTCTGCTCGAATCGCAAAAAGGTTCGCGCACGCTCGATCGGCCACCGCGCCGTCGCGGCGGCCGCGCTGCCAAACGGGGCATTTCAAGCGAACTGGACTGCATCCTGGTCGCGCGCGACCGCGAGGGGCGCACGGTCGATGCCGTCACCGGCCGCGGTGCGCTCACGGCTGCGCAACTCGACCGTAACTTGCTGCCCAGGCTGGATCGGCAGGCGTTGCTGGTCAGTGACAGCCATCCCGCTTACCTTGCCTTTGCACGCAAGCACAGGATCGCGCATGAGGCGGTCAACCTGCGCGCCGGTGTGCGTGCGAGGCGGCTGGGCAACCTTGCCATCCACGTACAGAACGTGAACGCCTACCATCAACGCTTCAAGGCTTGGTTACAGGGATTTCGTGGCGTGGCGTCGCGCTACCTGCCCAATTATCTGGGCTGGCGCTGGGCGCTGGATGGTGAGCGGGTTATTTTGCCGGAGCAATTGCTTCGCATTGCTATCAGCGTCATCAACAGATAACGCTGACTGCGCCATAAAAAAACCCGGTCACTGGGCGTGACCGGGTTTTCAGTGAAGCACCAGCAGATTACTTCGCGTTCATCAGTGCGACTGTGGTGTCGAGCATGCGATTCGAGAAGCCCCACTCGTTGTCGTACCACGACGTCACTTTCACCAGGCGGCCCGACACTTTGGTCAGGGTCGCGTCGAAGTTCGACGAGGCCGGGTTGTGGTTGAAGTCGACCGACACCAGCGGCTCGGTCTGGTACGTCAGGATGCCGTTCAGCGCGCCGTCGGCGGCTGTCTTCATGATCTCGTTGATTTCATCGACGGTGGTGTCGCGCTTGGCGATGAAGGTCAGGTCGACGATCGACACGTTGATGGTCGGCACGCGGATCGCGAAGCCGTCCAGCTTGCCGTTCAGCTCTGGCAGCACCAGGCCGACTGCAGCGGCAGCGCCGGTCTTGGTCGGGATCATCGACTGCGTGGCCGAGCGGGCGCGGCGCAGGTCTTCGTGCATCACGTCGGTCAGCACCTGGTCATTCGTGTACGAGTGCACGGTGGTCATCAGGCCGGTTTCCAGGCCGATGGCGTCATGCAGCGGCTTGACCAGCGGGGCCAGGCAGTTGGTGGTGCACGATGCGTTCGAGATGACGGTGTCCGAGCTTTTCAGCACGTCCTGATTCACGCCGAACACGATGGTCGCATCGACATCCTTGCCGCCCGGGGCCGAGATGATGACTTTCTTGGCGCCACCCTTGATGTGGGCCGAAGCCTTTTCTTTGGTGGTGAAGAAGCCGGTGCACTCGAGCACGACATCGACGCCCAGCTCGCCCCATGGGATTTCCGCAGGGTTGCGCTGTGCGAACACACGGATTGGATCGCCGTTCACGATCATGTTGTCGCCTTCGACCGTGACGGTGCCAGGGAACTTGCCGTGGGCGGTGTCGTAGCGGGTCAGGTGGGCGTTCGACTCGGCATTGCCCAGGTCATTGATCGCCACGATCTGGATGTCCTGTTTCTTGCCGCCTTCGTAGAATGCGCGCAGGATATTGCGGCCGATGCGGCCATAACCATTGATTGCAACTTTGATCGTCATGCTTGGCTCCTAGTAGAAAAAAAACTTTTTCGTAACGAACATAGTAAAACGGACTATCCCGCCGGGACAGTCCGTTTTCTGGCGAATGCTTACGCTGCGATAACTTGTTTGGCCTTGGCAACCACGTTCTCGACGGTGAAGCCGAAGTGCTTGAACAGCACTGGCGCCGGCGCCGATTCGCCAAAGGTGTCGATGCCGACCACGGCGCCTTCGAGACCCACGTACTTGTACCAGAAGGCGGTGATGCCGGCTTCGATGGCCACGCGCGGCGTGCCGCGGGTCAGCACGCTGGCTTTATAGGCGGCGTCCTGGCGATCGAACACGTCGGTCGACGGCATCGAGACGACGCGTGCGGCGATGCCTTCAGCGGCCAGTGCGTCGAAGGCCTTCACGGCCAGTTCGACTTCCGAGCCGGTGGCGATGAAGATGACCTTGGCATCCGGCGTGTCGCGCAGCACATAGCCACCCTTGGCGACGTCGGCGACCTGCTGGGTGTCGCGGACCATGAACGGCAGGTTCTGGCGCGAGAAGATCAGCGTCGTCGGGCCATCCTTGCGCTGGACTGCCGCGCCCCATGCCACGGCCGATTCGACCGTGTCGCATGGACGCCAGTTATCCAGGCCCGGGATCAGGCGCAGCGACGAGACGTGCTCGACCGACTGGTGCGTCGGACCGTCTTCGCCCAGGCCGATCGAATCGTGTGTGAAGACCGAAATCGAACGGATCTTCATCAGCGAAGCCATGCGCAGCGCGTTGCGGCTGTAGTCCGAGAAGGTCAGGAACGTTGCGCCGAACGGGATGAAGCCGCCATGCAGCGCCACACCGTTCTGGATCGCTGCCATACCGAATTCGCGCACGCCGTAGTTGATGTGGTTGCCGGCGATGCCCGAGCGCACGGCGACCGATTCTTTCCAGTTGGTCAGGTTCGAACCGGTCAGGTCGGCCGAGCCGCCCAGGAATTCTGGCAGGCTTGCGGCCAGTGCCTGGATCGCATTTTGCGACGCCTTGCGGGTGGCGATGGTTTCCTGCTTCTCGATGCAGCTCGCAATCGCGGCGTCCAGTGCTTTGGTGAATTCACCCGACAGCTCGCCCTTCATGCGGCGCTCGAATTCGCTCGCCAGCTCGGGGTGCGCGCCGCGGTAGGCCGCGAACATCGTGTTCCACTCGCCTTCGACCTGGGCGCCGCGCTCTTTCGCGTCCCATGCTTCGTACAGTTCGGCAGGAATGTCGAACGGGATCGGATCCCAGACCAGGTGCTGGCGCACGGCAGCAATTTCCTTGTCGCCCAGTGGGGCGCCGTGGACCTTGTCGCCACCTTCCAGGTTCGGTGCGCCCTTGCCGATGATCGTCTTGCAGCAGATCAGCGTTGGACGGTCCGACGTCTTGGCTTGCTCGATGGCCGCATCGATGTCTTTCACGCTGTGGCCGTCGACCTTCGGGATCACGTTCCAGCCATAGGCTTCAAAGCGCTTTTGCGTGTCATCGGTGAACCAGCCTTCGACCTTGCCGTCGATGGAGATGCCGTTGTCGTCGTACAGCCAGATCAGCTTGTTCAGCTTGAGGGTGCCGGCCAGCGACGCCACTTCGTGCGAGATGCCTTCCATCAGGCAGCCGTCGCCCAGGAACGCATACGTGTAGTGATCCACCACGTCGTAGCCCGGACGGTTGAATTCGTAGCCCAGCAGCCATTCGGCCAGCGCCATGCCAACCGAGTTGGCGATACCCTGGCCCAGCGGACCGGTGGTGGTTTCCACGCCCGGGGTGATGCCCACTTCAGGGTGACCCGGCGTCTTGGAGTGCATCTGGCGGAATGCGCGCAGATCGTCCATCGTCAGGTCGTACCCTGCCAGATGTAGCAGCGCGTAATGCAGCATCGAGCCATGGCCGTTCGACAGCAGGAAGCGGTCACGGTTCATCCAGCCCGGATTGGCCGGATTATGGCGGTAATGCTTGTCCCACAGCGCAACGGCGATCTCGGCCATGCCCATTGGCATGCCCGGGTGGCCCGAGTTGGCTTGCTGAACAGCGTCCATCGCCAGCGCGCGGATCGCGTTGGCCATCAGGGTGGTGGTTTGCGTAGATTTCATGGAGATCGGGGATCAGGGATTGGAAAGCTGGTGGCCTGCGGCTGGCCGTAGCCCGTTATTTTACCAGACCGCTGTAGCGAGGATTTAAAATGCAGCCCTGTCCATACCGATTTCAGGAGTGCCATGCCGCGTTTTTATTGTCCCCAGCCGCTTGTCAATGGCAGCACCGTCGAGCTGCCGGAAGCAGTCGCGCATCACCTGCATGTGGTGCGCCTGCAGCCCGGGGCCGCGCTGACGCTGTTCAATGGCGAAGGCGGTCAGTACCGCGCCACGCTGGCCGAGAGCGGCAAGCGGCGCGCCACTGCCGTCATCGACGCACACGAGGCGATCGAGGCCGAAGCGCCCTATTCCGTGACGCTGGCCCAGGGCTTGCCAGAGGGTTCGAAAATGGACTGGATTGTCGAAAAGGCCGTCGAACTGGGCGTGGCCGCGATCCAGCCGCTGGCGGCGGCCCGCAGCGTCGTGCGCTTGTCTGGCGAGCGGCTCGAGAAGCGCCACGCACACTGGCACGGCGTGATCGTGGCCGCGTCCGAGCAATGCGGGCGCAACCGGCTGGCGCAGCTGCTGCCGATGGCGGACGTGCAGCCATGGCTGGCCGGTACGGCCGGCGCCGGCGCCGCCCGTATCCTGCTCAGCCCGCGCGCCACCGAATCGCTGGCCGGCTGGGCACGCGCCAATCCGCCGCAGGCTGTCACGCTCCTGATCGGTCCCGAAGGCGGCTTGAGCCCGCAGGAAGAAGACGCGGCGGTCGCCGCCGGCGCACTGTCGCTGTCGATGGGACCGCGCGTGCTGCGCACCGAAACGGCAGGCCTGGCCGCGCTGGCGGTACTGGCCGGTGCATGGGACGGCGTATAACGTCCGTATAGAACGTAAAAAACCCCGCTGGCATCGCTGCCGGCGGGGTTTTTGCATTACAGCGACAACTTAGAACGTGTAGTTCGCGCCGAGGCTGAAGAAGCGGCCGACCGCGCCTGGCTGGTGCAGCGAGGCGTTGTACGACGTCTGGTTGCCGGCATTCCCGTAAGTGGCGACGTCATACGGCGCTTCCTTGTCGAACAGGTTCAGGATCGCACCGCGAATGGTCAGGTTGTCGGTCACCTTGTACGCCACGTTCAGGTTCGTCACGGTGAACGAACGCACCTGGCAGTAGTTCGCAGGCTGGACCACGCCAGCAAAGTAGGCACGGCCGCCGACGTGTTCGCCCGTCGTCGCGCAGTCGGTCTCGCCCAGCGCCGGGTCAATCGTCGAGAAGCCGCTCGTGTAGTTCATGGTAGCGGTCACGTCCAGGGGACCACGGTTGTAGCCGAGGGTGAACTGGGCGCGGTCTTTCGGGTTGCCGGTTGCGCCGCCAACCGACGATGGACCCTGCGTGCCTGCCAGCTGATACGACTCGCCGGCCACTTCAGTCACGTAACCGAACACGTGGGCTGCGCTCAGGTTGGCCGTCACGGTGCCCATTTCATTGGCCAGGCGCCAGCGGTAGCGGATGTCCGCTTCAACGCCGTGGGTCTCGGTGCTGCCAGCGTTGATATAAGGCGACGTCGCGTACAGGATCGGACCGACCGACGGGATACCGGTCACCCGGCCGGTACCGACACCGGTGGCGATATCGAGCGGTGCAGCCGGACCACGCACCCAGGTTGGCACGAAGCTCGGATCGTTACCTGCTTGCGTGACGATCAGGTTCTTGATCTGGATCTTGTAGTAGTCCAGCGTCATGTTAAGGCCACGCATCGGCTCGACAATGATACCTGCGGTGAACGACTTCGATTTCTCGGGCTGCAGATCCGGGTTGGTCGTCTGCACGTAAGGCGGATTCACGCCGCACGAGCTCGGCACGTTGCCAAGGGTGTTGCGGTTACCGTTCGTGCACAGGATCGGATCGTTGATCGCGTTGAACGTAAAGAACGAACCGGCGTTGCCGACTTCAGCCGGATTCGGCGCACGGAAGCCGCGCGCGAACGTGCCGCGCAGGCCGAACTCCCGGATTGGGGTCCACTTGAAGTTAGCCGATGGCGTGAACGAATTGCCGTAGGTGTCGTAATGGTCATACCGGCCGGCGAGGCCGACTTCGACGTTCTTGATCGGCGTTGCCTGCAGCTCGGCGAACACCGCGCTGTTGGTTTCGTCGCCGATGGTGAAGGCTGAGGTACTGGCGACCGCGCCATTGAGCGTCAGGTTCGACGGTGGTGCGTTCTGTTTGCGCTCGTGCCAGTGCACACCGGCAGCGAAGGCCAGCGGACCGGCGCCGAAGTTCGACAGCAGCTCACGCGAACCGATCAGATCGGCGTAGTTCAGCGTCGATTCGATCTTGTTGCTGAAATGTGGCGACACCGCATTCAGGGTATCTGGCCCGTTGTTGCCCAGCACATTGAACGTCCCGTTGTTCAGCGCGCGGTACAGGTTGGTACGATTCACGTAGCCACTGTAGTTCAGCTCGCTCTTGACGCGGGTGCCGCCGATGGCAGCATTCACGTCCCAGCCGTAGGCACTACCGACGAGATCAGCAGAGAAGCGGGTCGCGGTCGACTTGTTGTTGGTCTCCAGGGCGGGGCCGACGCCCGGAATGTAGCCGTACAGGCGCGCTGGCGCGCCGAGCCCGTTGGTGACATTGGTGCCGACTTGCGCGCCAGGCGCGAACAGGGTGCTTGGAACGGCGCCCACGCGCGGGGTCAGCACCCCATTGACCAGGGTGGTGGTGCCATTGAAGGCGGTTGGATTGAAGGCCAGTGGCGAAGTCGTGGCGCCGTTGCGGTTATTGGTGCTTTCGCGCTGAAACATCGAGCCGTTAAAGCGCACTTCCCAATCCTCGCTCAGCTTTTTCGTCATGCCGATCATCAGGTTGACGTTTTCGGTCGGTGGCTGGATGTTCGAGAATTCGTCGCGCACCGAGCAGCCGCCGGCGCGGTATCTGGCGAAATCGCAGTTCGGACCAAGGAACTGGTAGTTGGCCGGGTTGTCGACGTTGGCCACCCCAGTCGGATTATTCGCGCCCGCTGGGTTATACAAGAACGGGGTATTGGTCGGGGTCAGGAAGTCATTGATGCTGGTCGGCACGCCAAGGGTCAGGTCGTTACCGCCGCGCGAACGCCAGTCGCGGTTCGCGTAGCCGAACTGCTCGCGGTCGATAGCCCGTATCAGGTCTTGCTTGCGGTATTCGGCCGTAATGAAGGCGTTATAGCCATCGACATCCAGGTCACCAATGCCGGTGCTGATCGAGGCGCGCCTGGTCCTGCCGCCACCGTGTTCGGTGTCG
The DNA here is from genome assembly GCF_024753205.1 of Massilia aurea. GTDB lineage: Bacteria > Pseudomonadota > Gammaproteobacteria > Burkholderiales > Burkholderiaceae_D > Telluria > Telluria aurea. The sequence continues at coordinate 523,723 of NZ_JANUGZ010000003.1, forward strand.
CCGTATTCGGCCGAGACGCGCGTACCTTTCAGGTTTTTCTTGAGCTTGATGTTGATAACGCCGGCGATGGCGTCCGAACCGTACAGCGACGAAGCGCCGCTTTTCAGGACCTCGATGCTTTCAATGGCGTCAAACGGGATCGACGAGACGTCGACGAACGAGCGCTGGGAATCGTCCGACAGCGGATACGGCGCCATGCGGTGACCGTCGATCAGGACCAGGGTCGCGCCCACGGTCAGGCCGCGCAGCGAGATGCCCGATGCGCCATTGGCGAACGCGCCGGCAAAACCGGTGCCCAGGGTGCCGGCGCCGTTGGCGGCCAGGTCGGTCAGCAGCTCGGCAACCGAAGTCTTGCCGCTCCTCTGGATGTCGGCTGCGGTCAGCACCTGCACCGGGGTCGGCGTTTCGGTGTTGGTGCGGCTGATCAGCGAGCCGGTCACGACCACGCGCTGTGCGGATGGCTCCGTGCTGCCCTGCTGGGCTTGGGCAAACGCCGGCGCGGCGCAAGTCAGGGCACCGCTGGCAATTGCGCAGGCAATCGCGAAAGGCATCGACTTCAGTTTCAACATCATTGGTAACTCTCCTCAAACTTTCTTATCGGTGATTGCGTATCAGAATGCCCACATGTCGTATCCCGCCGGCCCGATACCTTCCAGTCTCAGTGGCCGGTAATGCCACAGGACAGTTCTATCGAACCGGAATATGTTGACTGCATATCGGATTCTGAGCGGCAGTATTTTTTATGCATACGTCTTACTGGGAACGGTCAGCCTAAATAAATGCTTGGATGAAACCAAACGTTATTCAAGTGGAGCTATAGAAACATGGCGTCAAGAATAGTGTCAACCGAGCACGAATCATGCGGAGTGTGAAATACAACACTTTATTTTTTTGAAAGTCGCGAAAGCGCAACCGTGGTGCGGCGCAATATCAAACTGGTGCATCGCCCGGAAGCGGAATTTAAAAGCTAAAGGTAGTCAACATCGTATATTTACGACCTTTATATCATCAAAACTTTTTAACAATCACGCCAATTGAGGTGGTGATGCGCGCCGGTAGTCCCGGATTTTATTTCGACGCACCATTATCGAGCGTCACGCCAGAAGTTGGATGAATACAACACAATACTTAAAGGCAACCCAATAAAAAACCGCCCCGGAGGGCGGCTTCGCATTCACTCAAGAACGACTGGATCAGAACTTGCGGTCGTACATCAGCGAGAAACGGGCATAACGCGGTGCGGTCAGCGACAGCGGCGTCTGGTACAGACTGCTGACGTTGGCAGCATTGTTGTACGCCTCGGTCACGCTGGCAACCGACTGGCTGTTGAAGACGTTGAACACGTCGACACGGAACTGCAGGCCCTTGATGAAATTAGGCTTGTAAGCCACGTTCATGTCCCAGCGATGGGTCCATGGCAGGCTGCCGACGGAACCGCGTGGGGTCAGCACGTTCTGCGAACGGGTCAGGCCGCCGCAATAGAAGGTCTGGTTGGGGTAGTTCGGCGAGTCGCCCGGATTGGCGGCGCTGCCGATGCAGCTGCGTGGACGGCCCGACGCGATCAGCGCATTGCCACCAACGGTGATCTCGTCGTTGAACTGGTAGAAGCCGAATGCCTTGACCTGGTGCTTGCGGTGATTCGGCAGGTAGCCATAGGCGCCTTCCATCAGCTCAGGGTAATCCCACGACGAGGTGACGGCGACGTCGGCCTGGCCGTTATCCGAACGCACCTGGCCTTCGGTATTGCCCTTGTTACGCGACCACACATAGCTCATCTTGCCGTACCAGCCATTGCGGAACGGGTGCTCGAGGAATGCTTCCACCGAGCTATACGTGCGCTTTGGCTTGTCGAAGCCGATGTCCGCCGCAGTCAGATTGACAGGTGTCAGCTTCGACACATCGCCCGAGAAGTCGACCAGGAACTCATTGTCTTCACCCGGATTGAAGGTCTGGCAGCTGTTGCCAAACAGCGGGTTGGTGATCGCAATGCCATTGGCGTCGGCGAAACGCTGGAATGGACGCACATCGCAGAAGTCGTCGATGGTCGATTGCAGCTTGCGATGAATCGCTTTGGCGCCGAAATTCAGCGATGGCGACCAGGCTTTCTCGAAGCCGAAGGTCACTTCGTCCTGATAGGTCGGCTCCATATTGCGCGCCGCCAGGGTATCGACAACCTTGTCCTGGCCATATTCGTTATTGCCCGACAGAGGCTGGCTCAGCTGCGTCAGACCGGTTGGCGCGCCGTTCGCGTCGGTGCCCGTGTAGGTGAAGTACTGCGACGTAAAGGTCGAGCGGCCAGCGCCACGCACCGAGATGTGGGTCGGGATCGGCACCGAGTAGCGGCCCAGGGTCGCGTACACCTTGAAGCTCGCATCGCCGTTGACGTCCCACACGGCAGCCAGGCGCGGCTGGTACTGGTTCTTCATTTCCAGGAAGGTCGTCTTCGAGTCGTTCTGATTCTTGAACGATTCGTTACGCACACCCAGCGTCAGCAGCAGGTTCGGGGTTGCCTGGAAACGGTCTTCCAGATACCACGCGCTTTGTTCGCCGAACGAATTCGTCACGGTCGAGAACTGATCGCGAGTGACGTAATAGCCCAGGTTGCCCAACGGGCTGCCGGTGCTGGCCGGCGCAGGAACGCGCACGCCGCCCTCGCCCGGGATGGCCGCGCCCGGCACGCTGGCGCGGTAGTAGGTCCACCGGCCGCCACCGGCGAGGAAGTCGCCCGCCGCTACCGACTCGACCTTGGTCTGGTCGAAGCCGCCGCGCAGCGTGTGGGCGCCAAGGCGCCATTCGACGTCGAAACGGCCCGAATCGACGATGTCTTCCGAGCCCGGGGCCAGGATGTTGCCGCTGATGTTTTGCGGGTTGGCGTAGCTCAGACCAGGCGCGCGCGCATCGACCGTCGATGAGATCTGGAACAGGTCCGGGTTGTAACCGGTGAAGTAGTTCTCGTGCGGCGACTTCGCACGGCCATACAGGGCGGTGACGGTCAGGTCGTCAGTCAGGTTGCCGACGTAGCGCAGGGTGTTGATCTTGGCGCCGTTGTTGTCGACGTTGACGCGGCGCGCGCTCGAGTTGACGACACCGCTGCGGGTGCGGGTCGCGTAATTGAAGCCGCTGTCCGAATTATTCACTTCAGGCGTGTCGCCCAGCGTCGTGAATTCAAGGCGGTGATTGTCGGTGATGTTCCAGTCGATCTTGGCCATGTAGCGCTCGATCTTGGTGTCACGCTCGCGCCAGCCGACGGCGGCATTGTTGGTGGCCACGCGGAAGCCGTTGACGAGGCCTTCTTCGGTTTCGGTTTTCTCGGCCGAGGCAAAGAAGAACAGCTTGTCCTTGATGATCGGGCCGCCGACGTAGGCGCCGTACACCTTCTGGTCGCGCGTATTTTCGGCGCGCGCCAGGCGCAGCGTGCCATCGGTATTGACGTTGTTTGGCGTGCCGGTATTGCGGTAGTAGATGTCTTTCGGCGTAGCGCGCAGCGATTTCGGTTCCCAGGTCACGATGCCGCCCGCTTCCCAGGTGTTGGTGCCGCCCTTGGTGACGATGTTGACGACGCCGCCGATCGAGCGGCCGAATTCGGAGCCGAAGCCGCCGGTCAGCACTTGCGCTTCAGCGATCGCGCCGAATGGCAGCTGGGCGGCGCCCAGGCCGGTCAGCGGGTTGGTGACAGGGAAACCGTTGATGTAGTACGAGTTCTCGGACGCTGCGCCGCCACCGAACGATGCACCGCCGGCAAAGCGCGAGTCGGCGGTGGTGGTGTTTGGCGCGAGCTGAATGATGGCTTCGACGGTGCGGCCGATCGGCAACGCTGCCAGTTCACGGGCATTGAAGGTGGCGCTGCTGCCGGCGCTGCTGGTGTCGATGGTGGCGCGGGTGCCGGTCACCTGGACGACCTGAGGACCGCCGGCCGGTGCTGCGGCGGCGGCGAAAATGGCTTCGCCGTTGCGGCCAATGCCGGTCTCGACGCTGACTGTGCCGACAACACCGCCGTCACGCAGCTGGGACACGCGGTACGTGCCACTCGGCAGCGAGCTGGCAACGAAACGGCCCTGTGCATCCGGGGTCAGGGTGCGGCGGATACCGATGTCGGTATTCTCGATGAGAATCTGCACATTGCCGCCCGGGGCGACGGTACCGAAGACACTACCCGATGCATTCGACTGCGCCATTGCCGGCGACATTGCCGCCATGCCAATCACTGCGCCACCAAAGGCCAGGCTCAGTGCGTGAACTAATACGGTTTTTTTCAACATGTGATTTGCTTTCTCTTTTTATCGGACCGCTCGTGGCGGTCCTGTTCCTGGTCGCACCAGCACCCATCGCGGTAACGCCCTTCCCTGTACACCCTGCATCGCCGCGCAGGTACGTCCATGCCATTTTTTCCTCGTAAAGGAAATGAACGCTCATCTACGTTCATGCATACCGCATTGTGGCGTCAACAACTTTTTGTGCATATGCGTATGCATTTCGTTATTTTCATCTGCACAATGTTGTCGGTTCGAGACAGCGCGCAGGCTTGGTGCAGCCATTCACCAAAACAGCTCGCGGGACTCCCTGCTGCAGTGCACTTTTCAGGCACATATGCGGCACAATTTTTCGCTCATTACAGCGCTCGAACGTTGCGACAGTTCCACAAAATTCGTTGTAAGTCGGCACATGTCACGTGCTACCAAGCTGTCTGGAAGTGAGAATCTCGAAAGATCACACATACTCTGTATTTACATTTTTTAAACTGTTTGTTTTTTTATGATGCATACCGGCTGGCACGTGTCGGGCGGGGTAAAATATCGGCTTTTGCCGCTCTCATTTTGTTGCCTCACTAGCAACCACTCCCATGCTGCGTATTAACGAACTCAAACTCCCCCTGAACCATCCGGACGCCGCCCTGCGCGACGCCATCCTGGCCCGCCTCGGCATTCTTGATGCCGACCTGCTCGACTTTGCCGTCTACAAGCGCAGCTACGACGCGCGCAAGAAATCCGCCATCGTCCTGATCTACTCGATCGACGCAACCGTTGCCGACGACAAGGCCGTGCTGGCAAAGCTGCGCGACCCGCACGTCATGCCAGCCCCCGACGTCGAGTACAAGTTCGTCAACGCCGCCAAACCCGCGCCAGGCACACCGCGTCCGGTGGTCGTCGGCACCGGTCCGTGCGGGCTGTTCGTCGCGCTGATCCTGGCGCAGATGGGCCTGAATCCGATCGTGCTCGAGCGCGGCAAGGTGGTGCGCGAGCGCACCGTCGACACCTTCGGCTTCTGGCGCAAGCGCAAGCTCGATACCGAGTCGAACGTGCAGTTCGGCGAAGGCGGCGCCGGCACATTCTCGGACGGCAAGCTCTACAGCCAGATCAAGGACAGCAACCACCACGGCCGCAAGGTGCTCACCGAGTTCGTCAAGTTCGGCGCGCCCGAAGAGATCATGTACGTCAGCAAGCCGCACATCGGCACCTTCCGCCTGGTCAAGATGGTCGAGCAGATGCGTGCCGAGATCATCAATCTGGGCGGCGAAATGCGCTTCGATACGCGCATGCAGGATGTGCTGATCGAAGAAACCGGCGGCGTGCGCCAGGTAGTCGGCGTGCGCCTGGCCAGCGGTGAGGAAATCCCCACCCGTCACCTGACGATCGCCATCGGCCACAGCGCGCGCGACACCTTCGAGATGCTGTACGAACGCGGCGTGTACATCGAAGCCAAGCCGTTCTCGATCGGCTTCCGGGTCGAACACCCGCAGTCGCTGATCGACGTCTGCCGCTTCGGCCCGAACGCCGGCAACAAGCTGCTGGGCGCGGCCGACTACAAGATCGTGCACCACGCGTCCAACGGCCGCTCGGTCTACAGCTTCTGCATGTGCCCGGGCGGCACGGTGGTGGCCGCGTCGAGCGAAGAAGGCCGCGTCGTCACCAACGGCATGAGCCAATATTCGCGCAACGAGCGCAATGCCAACAGCGCCATCGTGGTCGGCATCACGCCCGAGGATTTCCCGGGCCACCCGCTGGCCGGCATCGCGTTCCAGCGCGAGCTCGAATCGCGCGCATTCGTGCTGGGCGGCTCCACCTACGACGCACCGGGCCAGTTGATGGGCGACTTCGTGGCAGGCCGGCCATCCACGTCCCTCGGTTCGGTCACGCCATCGTTCCTGCCGGCAGTGCACCTGACCGACCTGGCCACGTCGCTGCCCGACTACGCCATCGTCGCGATGCGCGAAGCGTTCGTCGCCTTCGACAAGCAGATCAAGGGCTACTACAAGGAAGACGCCGTGCTGACCGGCGTGGAAACGCGCACCTCGTCGCCGATCCGCATCCGGCGCAACAACGACGACCTGCAAAGCCTGAACACGCGCGGCCTGTTCCCGGCAGGCGAAGGCGCTGGCTACGCGGGTGGCATCATGTCGGCGGCCGTCGACGGCATCCGCGTGGCCGAGGCAGTGGCGCTGGCCATGGCGCCACGTTGAACGCGGCGGGCCGGCATGCGGCGTGGGGCCCGGGTCTGGCGATCCTGGCCTCGATGGTGTCGGTCAACGCGGGCGCGGCCTGGGCCAAGGGATTGTTTCCGGCCGTGGGCAGCGAAGGCGTCACCGCGCTGCGGGTGGGCCTGGCGGCGCTGATCCTGCTAGCCATCGTGCGGCCATGGCGCTTTGGCCGTCCGGCGCGCGCCGATGTGGGCAACCTGCTCGTGTACGGCCTGATGCTGGGCGCCATGAACCTGTGCATCTACCGCGCGTTCGAGCGCATCCCGCTCGGGATTGCGGTGGCAATCGAGGTCACGGGGCCGCTGGCGGTCGTGGTCCTGTCATCGCGCCATGCGCGCGATTTTGTGTGGGTGATCTGCGCGGGATTCGGCCTGTGGCTGCTGCTGCCGGTGGCCGGCGCGACGCAGCTCGACCCGGCCGGCATCGCGTATGCGCTGGCGGCCGCGTTCTGCTGGGCGATGTACATCGTGTTCGGCAAGCGCGTCTCGACCCTGAACAGTGGCCAGGCCGTGGCCTGGGGCTTGCTGGCGGCGAGCGTGTTCGCGGTGCCGTTCGGCGTGGCGCATGCGGGCATGGCGCTGTTCACGCCGGCCATGCTGGCGGGCGGCGTGGCGGTGGCGCTGCTGTCGTCCGCCCTGCCCTATTCGCTCGAGATGATGGCGCTGCGGCGCCTGCCGCAGCGGGTGTTCGGCATCCTGGTCAGCAGCGGGCCTGCCATCGCGGCGCTGGCCGGCTTCATCTGGCTGGGAGAGCGCCTGACCAGCCTGCAGTGGCTGGCGATCGTACTGGTCATCGTGGCCTCCGGCGGCGCAGCCGCCACGGCCGGCAAGCGCCAGCCCCTATAACCACCCCACCCGCTTGAACTTGCGATACAGGTAGCCGCACACGCACACCATCGTCAGCATCGCGAACGGGTAACCATACTTCCATTTCAGCTCGGGCATGAATTCGAAGTTCATGCCCCATACACCGGCGAACGCCGTAAACACCGCGAAGATCGCCGCGTACGACGCCAGCTTCTTGCTCACTTCGTTTTCTTCGATCGCCACCATCGACAGCGTCACCTGGATCGCGGTATTGATCGTGTCGCGCACGGCGTCCAGTCGGCCGGCGATGCGGTGCAGGTGGTCGTGCACGTCACGGAAGTATTCCTGGGTCTCGTCCACCACGGCCGGCACGCGCCCGCCGTACAGGCGCCCCAGCGCATCCATCAGCGGCACCACGGCGTGGCGCAGCGTCTGGGCCTTGCGCTTCAGGTCGTACAGGCGCTCGACATTGTCGCGCTGCTTGCCCTGCATGGAAAAGATATGGTCTTCGATCGATTCGAGCTCGGATTCGAGCGTGTCGACCACGGGGAAATAACGGTCGACGACGGCGTCGACCAGCGCGTACAGCACGAAGCCCGCGCCTTTTCTGAGCTGGTGCGGCTCGCGCTCGGCGCGCGCGCGCACGCCGAGAAAACCCTGATTGGCATCGCGCCGCACCGACAGCACGTAATTGGGGCCGGCGAAGACGGACAACTGACCAACACACATTTCATCGCCCGCCAGTTCGACGATCTGCACGACGACGAACAGCGAGTCGCCATATTCTTCGAGCTTGGGCCTTTGGTGACCGCGCAGCGCGTCTTCCACCGCCAGTTCGTGCAGGCCGAATTCTTCCTGCATCAGGGCGATGTCGGCAGGGTCCGGGTCGCGCAGTGCAACCCAGACAAAGGTGTCCTCCAGCTTGATGTATTCGCTGATATCCTCGACCGGGATATCGGATAGCTTTTTGCCTTCCTGGTAGGCGACGCAATTGATCAGCATTGAGTAGAAAATGAAACGGGCGCAGCGCGCCGATGCAGGACTTTACACCAACGCCCTGCCATCTAAAAGCTTACTCTTCGCGCGCGCCGTCGATCCCCAGTTCCACGATCTTGCGCGTGATGGTGTTGCGCCCGATCCCGAGCCGCATGGCCGCATCGTTCTTGCGCCCATGCGTGTGCTTGAGCGCCGTGCGGATCAGCGCCGATTCGAACTGGCGGCCCAGGATATCCATCACGTCCATCTGCCCTGCGCTGAGCATGCCGGCCGCCTGCAGTTCGAGCAGCCCCAGCCAGCCTTCGGGCGACTGCGCGCCGGCTGTCTGCAACACGACGCCACCGCCGGATGCCATTGGCTGCGCACCGGCGCTGACGATGCCGTCGGACAGCGGCACCACGTTCGGCACGCTGCTCCCTGTCAGCGGCGCCGAGCCCTGGGTCAGGTCGCGCGGCAGGTCCTTGACTTCCACGGTCTGGCCCGGGGCCATCACGGTGATCCAGTTGCACAGGTTTTCCAGCTGGCGCACATTGCCCGGCAGCTCGAGACCCGACAGGAAGCGCATTGCCTGCTCGCTCATGCGCTTGGGTTCCACCCCCAATTGGTGCGCACTTTGCACCAGGAAGTGGCGCGTAAGAACAGGAATGTCTTCGTTGCGTTCGCGCAGCGACGGCAGGCGCAGGCGGATCACGTTCAGGCGGTGGTACAAGTCTTCGCGGAACAAGCCGTCGCGCACGCGCTGCTCGAGGTTCTGGTGGGTGGCGGCAATCACGCGCACATTGGCCTTGACCGGCTGGTGGCCGCCCACGCGATAAAAGTGACCATCGGACAGCACGCGCAGCAAACGCGTCTGCAGGTCGAACGGCATGTCGCCGATTTCGTCGAGAAACAGCGTGCCGTCTTCGGCCTGCTCGAAGCGGCCGCGCCGCATCGCCTGCGCGCCGGTGAACGCGCCGCGCTCGTGGCCGAACAGCTCGGATTCGAGCAGGTCCTTCGGGATCGCTGCCGTGTTGAGCGCGATGAACGGCTGCTGCGCGCGCGGGCTGTGCTTGTGCAGCGCGCGCGCCACCAGTTCCTTGCCCGTACCCGATTCGCCCGTGATCAGCACCGTGACATTCGACTGCGACAGGCGGCCGATGGCGCGAAACACTTCCTGCATCGCCGGCGCGTGGCCGAGGATCTCGGGGGTTTCGGCCGGTGGGGCTTCGACGCTCGCTTCGCGCAAACTCTCCTCTAACGCGCGCCGGATCAGCGATACGGCCTTGTCGATATCGAATGGCTTGGCCAGGTAATCAAAGGCGCCGCCCTGGAACGAAGACACCGCCGAATCGAGGTCCGAGAACGCGGTGATGATGATGACCGGCAGGCCCGGATGGCGTTCCTTGACGGCTTGCAGCAGATCGATGCCGGATTCGCCCGGCATGCGGATGTCCGACACCAGCACTTGCGGCGTGTCGGTTTCAAAGGCGGTCATGGCTTCGCGCGCATTGGCGAAGCTGCGGGTCTCCAGACTTTCGCGTGCCAGGGCTTTTTCAAGGACCCAGCGAATCGATGCGTCGTCGTCGACAATCCAGATTGGTTTCATGGTTTCGTGCTTCCCGCAACATGGATTCAATAAAGGACTGGCCGGTGCGGTCCGCTATATCCCGCTTATGGCAGGGGCAGCAGGATCCTGAAATCCGTCAGTCCAGGCCGGCTTTCGCACTCGATCACACCCAGGTGTTGCTGCACAAACGTTTGCGCCAGCGTCAGCCCGAGGCCACTCCCGCCGTCACGCCCGGATACGAGCGGATAGAAAATGCGGTCGCGGATATCGGGCGCGATGCCCGGTCCATTGTCAATGATATGCAAGTCTAATGCCAGCCCGTAGCGGACCTTGGCCAGCGTGACCTGGCGCGCCACGCGGGTGCGTAAAACGATCTCGGCGTCGCCCTGCGCAATGCGCCCGGCGACGGCCTGCGCGGCGTTGTGGGCGATGTTCAGCACCACCTGGATCAGCTGCTCCATATCGCCGCGAAACTCGGGAATCGATGCATCGTAATCGCGCCTGATTGAGAGCCCCTGCGGGAATTCGGCCAGGATCAGGCTGCGCACGCGCTCGCACACTTCGTGGATATTGACGTCGCCGACGATGTGCGGCTTGCGGTGCGGCGCCAGCAGGCGGTCGACCAGCGTTTGCAGGCGGTCCGCTTCCTTGATGATCACCTGCGTGTATTCCTGCAGCTCCAGCAAATGGTGCGGCGGCAGCTCGAGTTCGAGCAATTGCGCCGCGCCGCGGATGCCGCCCAGCGGGTTCTTGATCTCGTGCGCCAGGTTGCGGATCAGTTCCTTGTTGGCTTGGCTCTGGTCCATCAGGCGCTCTTCGCGGTCGAGCTTTAACTGCTGGACGTTCTCGCGCAGCTCGATCAGTGCCGTGCCATCACCCAGCGCGCTGACGATGCTGTTCACGTGCAGCGGTTCGCGCCCGCTCCTTTGCAGCGTCAGGTCCTGGCGCAGATCGGCGTATTGGTGCACCAGCGCCTGCGTGATCAACACGCCAATCTCGACGCCATTGGTAAACAGCTCAGGCAGGCGATGGCGCTGCAACGACTTGAACGACAGCTCCATCAGGTTTTCGGCGGCGGCATTGGCATACACCACCTCGCCATCGGGCCCGGTCATCATCACGGCCGAGGCCAGCAAGTCCAGGCCGGCATAACGGGCCGGGTTGCCCGGGTCGTACACGGGTGGGGCCATCGGAGGCAGGGTCATCTGATATTACCGATCTCGCGCCGGAGCGCTTCGATATTGCGTTCGCTGCGGTTGATTTCGTCGCGCATGGACGCCACGCGCTCCTGGTATTTGGCGTAGTTGCGCTCGTTGCCCTGGCGCTCCGGCTCGCCGTTGTTGAAGACGCGCTTGAGGTCGGTGAGCTTGCGTTCTTCCATGCGCAGTTCATCGCCCAGAATCTCGCGCCGGTCGTCGTCGCGGGCGCGCTGCAGCACGTTGTCCACGCGCGGGAAGTTCGACTGGGCCGCGCTCGGCGCCGCCGTCGGGGCGGAATTCGACGCGGATGACCCGCCCCCACCACCCGCCGAGCGCGGTGCCGGAATCGGGGCCGAGGCTGCCGGCGGCGCGCTGTAGCCGGTGTCGATCAGCTGGCACTTGCCGACCTTGGTGTCGGTGTACAGCGGCCGGCCATTGGCATCGGTACAACGGTAGATTTGCGCGTGCGCACTGGCGCACAGCAGCACTGAGGCAAACACGGCGGTAAAAACGGCCACACTGGCCTGAAACACACTATTTGTCATTCCCATCCCGGTTGGTCGCAAGGGCACGCTATTGTAGATGCGCCCGACTATACCCCAAGGAATATAAACCCCAAGCAACAAAAAACGCGGGGAAAGCATGGCTTTCCCCGCGTTTGTTCTACCCGCCAGGCTGGCGCGATGCATATCCGCGCCAGCCTGGATAGACCGATTACGACGAGTAGTACATGTCGAATTCGGCTGGGTGCGGGGTCATGCGCATGCGCTGGACTTCCTGCATCTTCAGTTCGATGTAGGCATCGATCATGCTGTCGCTGAACACGCCGCCACGGGTCAGGAACTCGCGGTCTTCGTTCAGTGCGTCCAGTGCTTCTTCCAGCGATGCGCACACCGTCGGGATCAGCTTGTCTTCTTCAGGCGGCAGATGGTACAGGTCTTTCGTTGCCGCTTCGCCCGGGTGGATCTTGTTCTGGATACCATCCAGACCGGCCATCATCAGTGCAGCGAAGCACAGGTAGACGTTGGCCAGTGGATCCGGGAAACGCGTCTCGATGCGACGGCCTTTCGGGTTCGCCACGTGCGGGATGCGGATCGAGGCCGAACGGTTACGGGCCGAATACGCCAGCTTGACCGGGGCTTCGAAGCCTGGCACCAGGCGCTTGTACGAGTTGGTGCCTGGATTGGTGATCGCGTTCAGGGCGCGGGCGTGCTTGATGATGCCGCCGATGTAGAACAGCGCCGTGTCCGACAGACCTGCATAGCCGTCGCCTGCGAACAGGTTCTTGCCGTCTTTCCAGATCGACTGGTGCACGTGCATGCCCGAACCGTTATCGCCAGCCATTGGCTTTGGCATGAAGGTCGCGGTCTTGCCGTAGCTGTGGGCCACGTTCCAGATCACGTATTTCATGTTCTGGGTCCAGTCGGCGCGCTCGATCAGCGTCGAGAACTTGGTGCCGATTTCATTCTGGCCGGCGCCGGCGACTTCGTGGTGGTGCACTTCGACCGGGATGCCCATCGATTCGAGGATCAGGCACATTTCCGAGCGCATGTCCTGGAACGAGTCGACTGGTGGCACTGGGAAATAGCCGCCCTTCACGCCTGGACGGTGACCGCTGTTACCGCCTTCGAATTCCTTGTCGGTCGACCACGATGCTTCTTCGGAATCGATCTTGACGAAGCAACCCGACATGTCCAGCTTCCAGCGCACGGCGTCGAAGATGAAGAACTCTGGCTCTGGGCCGAAGTAGGCGGTGTCGCCGATGCCCGACGATTTCAGGTAGGCTTCAGCGCGCTTGGCGATCGAGCGCGGATCGCGGTCGTAGCCTTTGCCGTCCGATGGCTCGACGACGTCGCACTGCATGAACAGCGTGGTCTCTTCCATGAACGGGTCGATATTGGCGGTGTTTGCATCCGGGATCAGGAGCATGTCCGACGCTTCAATACCTTTCCAGCCGGCGATCGACGAACCGTCGAAGGCGTGGCCGGATTCGAATTTGTCCAGGTCGAAGTGCGACACCGGGACCGTGACGTGTTGTTCCTTGCCGCGGGTATCGGCGAAGCGTAAATCAACGAATTTGACTTCGTTGTCTTTGACCATTTGCATTACATCTGCGGCGGACTTTGCCATTCGGAATCTCCTAATTGAAAAAAGGATGTCAGTCTATGCGAACCGACAACTTGCATCATGATGAAGCACGAAATGTGCCAACTGGATGTCAACGACGATGCCAACTTCAGTGCATGAGGCTATGCGCAAATCGTTCTTGGGCAATGGGTTAGTTTACCCATAAAATCGCCTCGACCGGGGTGTATGGCAAGATTTACCTGGACGGCGATTTGCACCACGAGTGAGCAATTCTACGTGCTTGCACCAATTCAGCGCATTCGACTGCGCTCCAGGATGGTGCATTGACGATGACAAATGATGAATGGAGCAACCTGACATGACCAAAGAACAGATTCTCACGGCGGCGCGCCAGCGTGGCGCTGACCAGCCCTATGCTGGTGCAGTCACGCCTCAGGAAGCGTTCGACCTGCTCCAGAGCGGCCCGGACGTCAAGCTGGTCGATGTGCGCACCAACGCCGAACGCGACTGGGTGGGGCGCGTCGCGATCGGCCAGGCGCAGCATCTGGCGGTGCAGTGGGCCACCTACCCGGGTGGCGCGCCCAATCCCGACTTCGGCGCCCAGCTCGAACAGGTAGCCGGCAAGGACGACGTGCTGCTGTTCCTGTGCCGCTCGGGCGTGCGCTCGCGCCACAGCGCGCGTGTGGCGACCGAGCTGGGCTATGCAAACGCCTTCGACATCCTGGAAGGGTTCGAAGGCGATCGCGACGGCGAAGGCCACCGCAAGACGATCGGCGGCTGGTGCACGGCCGGCTTGCCGTGGGTCGGCGCCTGACCTAGTTGGCGCTACCCGGGTTCGGCAGCACCATCAGCTCCAGCCCGGAGGCCGTTCCTGGCGCGTGGTACAGGCGCTGGGTCGCCTTCTTGAAGTCGCCGGGCTTGGCGTCGGGAATGCGCATGAACGTTTGCGGATTCAGATCGATCAGCGGGAACCACGAACTCTGCACCTGCACCATGATCCGGTGACCGCGCCGGAAGGTGTGGTTCACCTGGCCCAGTTCGTACTTGATTGGCTCGACCTTGCCCGGCACGAACGGTTCGGGCTTTTCATAGCTGTTGCGGAACTTGCCGCGCAGCGGATTGCCACGCACCAGTTGCTGGAAGCCACCCAGACTCACCGCGGGCGGGCCGACATCGCCGCCCCGCTCCCCTGCCGGGGTCGGGAAGCTGGCCGGGTAGACGTCGATCAGCTTGACGACCCAGTCGGCGTCGGTCCCGCTTGTTGACACGAACAGCTTGGGCCTGACCGGCCCGGCAACCGTCACATCCTCTTCCAGCACGGCGCTCTGGTACACCAGCACGTCGGGCCGGGTGGCGGCAAAGCGCTGGTCCGACACCATGTATTCGCGCGGTACACCCAGCGCCGGGTAGCCGATGTACGGCACCGGGCGCGCCGGGTCGGCCACGTATTCATCGAAGCCGGCGCCCGTGGTCGCGGCCGGCTGCTGCCAGCGCAGCGCGCCATTGGCGCCGAAGTACAGCGTGCGCGCCTTTGCCGGTTTCGGTGGCCAGGCGTCGTACTGGCGCCAGACATTCGAGCCCGTCTCGAACACGGTCACCGGCGCCAGCGTCTTGCCCGGCTTGACGCCCTTCAGGTGCTGCTCGAAGAACGGGAACTGGACCTCGCGCCGGAACCATTCGCTTGTTTTCGCGTCGAACTTGACGTGGCCAAGCCGGGCGCCATCGCCGCGCGCCCAGCCGCCGTGCACCCACGGGCCCACCACGAGGGCATGGTTGCCGCCCTTGTTCTGCGCTTCCAGCGCGCGGTGCACGATGAACGGGCCGGCGGCGTCTTCCGCATCGAACCAGCCGCCCACCGTCAGCACGGCCGCCTTGACGTTCTTGATGTGCGGGCCGATGGCGCGCTCTTTCCAGAAGCTGTCATACGTGTCGTGCTCGATGTTCGGCATGAACAGCTCGCGCTGCGTGTCGGTCATGGTCGCGGCGATATTCGCCAGCGTGCGGTGCTTCAGAAAATAATCGTAGCCGTCGGCCACGCCGTAATCGAATTCGCTGCCGGTTTTCGGCAGCGGGGTCGGATTCGGCGCTGCCGTGAAGGCCGCATAAAAGTCGAAGTTGGCAGCCAGCTTGAACGCGCCGCCGTGGTACGAATCGTCGCCCATATACAGGTCGGCAATCGGCGCCTGGGGCGAGGCCGCCTTGATCGCCGGATGCGAATCGATGACGCTGGCAGCGGCGTAGAAGCCCGGGTAGCTGATGCCCCAGATGCCGACCTTGCCGTTGTTGTTCGGGATGTTCTTGAGTAGCCAGGCCACCGTGTCGTACATATCGTCGCTCTCGCGGCCCTCCCCCTTGGCCGGCGTCGCCTTGCCGTGCGGCGTCATTTCCTGCCAGACGCCTTCGGACATATAGCGACCGCGCACATCCTGGCTCACGAAGATGTAGCCCGCTTCCTCGAATTCGCGCGACGGCCCCAGCGACTCGGGCAGCCAGTCCACGCCGTAGCGCAGCTCACCTTCGGCGCGCACGCCGGCGCTGTACGGGGTGCGCTGCATCAGGAACGGGTAGCTGCGCGTGCTGTCCTTCGGCACGTAGACGACCGTGAACAACTGCACGCCGTCACGCATCGGGATCCGGTACTCATACTTGGTATAGGCTTCGCGCGTCGGGCGCTTGCTGTCTTTGGCGCTGTCCGCGGCAATTGCAGCAGACGGGATGGTCAGGCCAGCGGCAATGCAGAAGCCGAAAACAAGGGCGGGAAGCGTGCGGCGGATCATGACGGCCTTCGAAGAGATGACTGGGGACGCCAGTGTAATGGGATTCCCCGGTCAATTCCAAAAAGACATGCTCAGGCCAACGGCTGCGCTGTCTGCTCTTCGTGCACGCCGCGCACCCGCTCGCGCACCAGGTGAATATGGCTGCGCAGGCGATACAGCTCGTCCGCATAGGCGAGCGGCACCGAAATGTGATTGACGCGGTCTTCCAGTCCATCCAGCCGGCCCAGCAACTCCTTGCGCACGGCCTCGGTGGCATCGGCCCCGCTCTCCTCCAGCGATTGCTCGATGGCGCGCAGTTCTCCGTACCAGCGGTACACGCGCGAGCGCACACGCCAGACGTAAATCGGCGGCACGATCTTGGACAGCGGAATCAACAGCGCCGTCAGCGCCACCACCACGACCCACAGCCGCTCGGCCAGGTTGGCCAGCCAGAACCGCATATAGCGCTGCATGAACGGCGGGCCGTCGCGGTAATAGCGCGCCGCTTCGGGTGCCACCGGTATCTCGGTGTACTTCGGCGACGGGAACTGGCCCTGCTGCTGGAACCAGCCGGCGCCGCCGTGGATCTCGGTCGCCGCCTTGACCAGCAGGCCCACCAGCGCCGGATGGATTTCCTCACGCGCGACGAGCGTGGCGGTCGGCGCGATCAGGTGGTAATCCTGGTTCGGGATATTGCGCCCCAGGTCGACGATCCCGCGCGGCAGCACCACGTGCGTCAAAAATGGCAGGCGCCGCGTATAGGCCTCGGCCTGTGAAAAATCGAACAGGCGAATACCCGGCGTTTGCAGCAGCATCTGGATCAGCGGCGCCTCGGGCGCCGAGCTGAACACGAGGCCGTCGATGCGCCCGGCCAGCAATTCGACCGTGGCCGGCGTGTTGGCGAGGTCGCTGATCGTCAATGCGCCCGGCACGATATTGTTGGCGTCGAGCAACTGGCGCACCAGGCGCGGCACGCCCGTACCTTCCGGCCCCAGATTGATGCGCTTGCCACGCAGATCGGGCAGGCGCGTGACCTTCGCTTCGTCGCGCACGAACAGCCACACCGGTTCGGTAAACAGGCTGCCCAGCGAGACCAGGCCGCGCCGCTCGACGCTGTCGGCGTTGCCAACCTTGTCGTCGGTCGAGCCGCTTTGGACGAACGCGACGTCGGCCTGCCCGGCCAGCAATTTTTGCAGATTGTCCTGCGAGCCGAGCGTGCTCTGCAGCGTGACCTTGATATCGTCACGCGCCAGCACGCTGGCGTATTGCTTGCCAAATTGTTCGTAGGCGGAATTTTCCTGGCCCGTGGCCAGCCGGAGCGTGCGTGGCGGCGCCGGATCGACCCACCAGTAGGCGAGCACGACGGCCGCCGCGACCATCAGGATCGTCGGGCCGGTGGCCACCACCAGGTCGCGCAGCGAGACGATGCTGAAGTTCTGCAGGCGGGCGCGCAGCCCCTTGACCGGCGCGCCCGGAAGATCCTGCCCTGGCCTCAACGCACGCACTGCCGCGGCGCGGCGGCGACGGCCTGGCCGGGCACGGGCGCCGGCGCGGCTGGCGGCTCGATCATCGGCATCAGGCTCGGCGCCAGCGTGACGAGCAGCTGCACCGGCAGCGCGCTGGTGAAGTCATAGTTCTCGGACTGCGGCCCGTGCACATACGCCGTCATGCTGCCGTAGAAGCGTTCACCGATGTTGAACACGAACGTCGCCGAGCGGTTCACGTAGCGCGACTCGATCAGGCGGCCGCCACGGGCATACACATCGAAGCGCTGGTCGCCGGTACCGGTCTTGCCGCCCACGGCGATGATGCTGCCGTCCGATTGCGCGAAGGCGGTCTTGACGCGCTTGGCGGTACCGTCCGAGACGACGCCCTGGATGGCGTCGGCCACGGCGCGCGCGACTTCGGGCGCCAGCACTTGTTCCTTGCCGCCGCCCTTGTTACGGCGCACGAGCGTTTCGTACGGCGTGGCCTTGGCAAAGTGCAGCGAATCGATGCGCTCGATCGGTTTGCGCACGCCGCCATTGACGATGATGCCCATCATCTCGGCCAGCGCGGCCGGCCGGTCAGCCGAAGCGCCCAGCGTGGTCGCGTACGACGGCACGAGCGAGTCGAACGGGTAGCCCATCTTCTTCCACTGTGCGTGGATCTTCAGGAACGCTTCCACTTCGAGCAGGCCAGCGATGCGGTTGTCCTGTGCGTGCTTGCGGTGCGTCTTGAACAGCCATTGGTAGACTTCCTGGCGCTCCTTGACGCTGGCGGCCGTCACTTCGGACCAGGTCGCTTTTGGATGCGTGCGCAGATAGCTCACCAGCCACAGTTCGAGCGGGTGCACCGACGCCACGTAGCCGCGGTCGGCCAGCGACATATTGCGGACATCGTAGGTCTCGTACAGTTTCGGGATGCGGTCGGGATCGATCTCGTTGCTGGCCGGGACCGAGGCATCGATGAACGCACCAAACTGCGCCAGCGTGGCATTCGGCACCACGGTGCGGTGGGCCGCAGCGAGCTTGGAGGCCAGCGGGCGCACGCCGGAGAACAGCAGCGTCTCGACTTCTTGCGGCGTCTTGCCCTTGTACTTGTTCCAGAACTTGGCCATGAAGACCTTGCCTTCGTTGTCGGCAAAGCGCGCCAGATAGGCGGCGCGGCGCGGATCGTCAGCGTCGGCCAGCAGTTGCGCGGACGAACCCGGCAACTGGAACATGTAGTAGCGCACGACGTCGCGCATCATGCGCACGAACACGAGGTTGGTCGAGCTGCGCAGCGCCTGGTTCACGTCCATGATGCGGCTGTCGTCGAGCTTGCTGAAGTTGCCGAACGTGTGCACGCCGCCGCCGGTAAAGAAGCGCTCGCCCGGGTTGGCCGAGTACTTGCGCGCCATGGCGGCGTCGAGCATCGGCTTGAGGCTGCGGTCGGCGCCGTCAGGCAATGTGCGGAAGTAGTCGAGGCCCCACTGCGACATGCGGTCTTTCGCATCGACTTCGACGCCCATCAGGCCGATCTTGTCCATCGCGCCAAAGCGCTTGTGCAGCTGGTCGACGATGTCGAGGTACGTCACCAGCGTGCGCAGCTTGGCCGTTGAACCCAGGTCGAGCTTGGCACCTTCGTTGATGTCCAGTGGCTGGTCGTAGTTGTCGGTCTGCACGCGCAGGTAGTTGACGTGCTCGCCGCGCTCCATCAGCGTGAAGCTGTAGACCACTTGCGCCGGGTCGCCGTTGCCGAGCATGCCCTTGCCGGTCAGGCCGGCTTCTTTCGCGTGTTCGGCGTCGGACAGCTTGCGCAGCGCAGTCGTGACGGCTTGCTGGGCATTGCCATCAAGGGTCGAGACCACCGACAGATCGAGGCGGTCGACGTTGTACAGACGCGCGTCGCCGATCAGGTAACCCACGTGATTGCGCACCGCATTGGCTGCCTTGCGCGAGACGAACGCGTCCGCCGGTGGTGGCGCCACGCCGGTGTGCAGCGCCGGTTTCAGGTTGGCGCTCAGGGCCGCGTCGCGCAGTTGCGGCGAAATCACGCCCTGCTGCGTCAGCACGCGCAGGTGGCTGTTGGTCAGGGTTTCCAGGTCGCTCTCGCCGGCGCCCAGGTAATACGCCGGGCGGCGCTGGGCGATCATCAGCGACAGCGCCTCCTTGTAGGCCATCACGGCTTCCGGACTCGTCATCGGGCCCTTGAGCATCGCGTTGACCTTGGCGAAATCGCGGCCGTACCAGACCCACATGCCGTCGCCGATCCCGTTGACTTCGCCGTAACCCGGCTTGGCCGACAGCGGCACCGTGTTCAGGTAGTCGAGCACGACCTGGCGGCGCGAGCCCGTGGTGTCTTCGCCGTCCTGGTAGGCGCGCAGCGTGGCCGAGGCCATCTGGATGATCTTGTCGGTCAGCGAGCCGGTGCGGCCCTCGGCCGAGTGCCGGTATTTTTCGATCTGCGTGGCCAGCGTGCTGCCGCCGGCCACGCGGCCGTCGCCGCCCAGGCCGACACTGGCCAGCGTCTTGTCGAACACGGCTTTGGAGAAGCGGTCCCATTCGACGGCCGGATTGCGGCGCGGGTGGCTCGCGTCGAGCAGTTCGCGGTTTTCGATGAACAGCAGGCTTTGCACCAGCAGCGACGGCGCGGCGTCGAATTTATCGTAGTAGCGCTCGGGGAAGCGCGACGTGAACAGGGGCTGGGCGCGGCAATCGAGGATCTCGAGGCCGACCTTGGTTTTCTCGTGGTAGGTGGCGTACAGGCCGAGATCGGCCATCTTGACCATCTGCGGCGAGATACGCGCCTGCGACGCGATCGCGTAATCGCGCGTCTGCAGGCGTTCGAGGTATTTCGGCAGGCCGGCGTAACCGAGGCGGGTGTCGTACGGGCTGGCGGCCGGGAAACGGATCGAATCGCTCGGGCCATTGGCCATGCGGAACGTGAGTTCGCTCGCCATGTCGGCGAAGATTTTCGACTGCAGGCGCGAGGTGCGGGTTTCCATCACGGCCCAGGCGGCGGCCGCCGCGACCAGCAGCAAGCCGATCAGGGCGAGCCAGAGCTTCCAGCGGCGCTTGCGCGGCGCTGGCGGCGATCCATCCGGCCCGCCGGACGGGTCGCCCGGCCCGCCGCCGCCATGACCGTTGTCGGCCAGGTGCGG
Organism: Massilia aurea; assembly: GCF_024753205.1. Classification (GTDB taxonomy): domain Bacteria; phylum Pseudomonadota; class Gammaproteobacteria; order Burkholderiales; family Burkholderiaceae_D; genus Telluria; species Telluria aurea. The sequence continues at coordinate 544,213 of NZ_JANUGZ010000003.1, forward strand.
GAAGGCATCGTGCAGGGGAACGTCACCCGCCGAATCCGGCATGGACGGGGACGCAGACGCCCCCGACGCTGCAGCACCGGCTGCGGCGACGACTGGCGCAGCAACTGCGCCGTCCATGGTCGGTTCGCTCCGCGAGGTGGCGGCGCGCTTGCCGAATACATTGTTTGGTCGCACGAGGCGACGAATACTTTCCATGATGGCTTAACCGGTCCGAATCAAAACGCTTGCAACCCCCGCCAACCTGCTCGCCATCTATTGCTGCCGGTCCGTTCGAGTGATTGTGGTGTCTGTTAGTTCACAAATTTCAGCAGTGCAATCCCACTCCAGATTGCCCCGTCCATAGGTAATATTCCACCACATCAATAAGATAGACGCGAGATACCGTTTAACAAATCGGCCTATACCGGAATATTTTCGCAAAAAAACAACGGGTTGGTTAAATAGCATGACCGCAAGCGATGCCCGTGCGTCACGACTGTTGGCAGCAACGCATCAAGCGCCGTATGCACGGTCGACGCTGGCAGTTAACGCGCCCGACACGGTGCCGGTGCACCGCGCACCACTGATTTAAATGGACGCGCCAGCGCCGGGATGTGCTGAAAGCTGCTGCGCACGCAGCTCCACCAGTGCCTGCAGGCAGTAGTACTGGAACCAGAGCCCGGCAAACAAAAACAGCATGATGTACAGCCACAGCGACACGAGCGCCAGCACCGGGAACAGCACGACCGAGATCACCGCCCCGCCCATCCAGGCAATCCCGGGCAGCGCGCCGGCCAGGCCCGAAACCAGGCCGATCGTCAGCAGCGCCGGACGGCAGGTGCGCATCAGCACCTGGCGCTCGGCCCCGCTGGCGTGCGCGGCCAGCGCGTCGTAGCTCATCACCCGCGACGTGACCCAGGCCCACAGCCCGGCCTGCACCAGCCAGGCCAGCGGCGGTATGGCATACAACGGCAGCGTGAAGAGCCACAGCAGCGCGAACACGGCCGTACTACCGACGTTGATGGCCAGGCTGCCGACGAACGAGCCGCCCTCCTTTTTCTCGAGCGCAGGGAAGTGACGGCCGCTCACGTGGCGCTCGATGGCCGGCATCGCGACGATGCCCATGAACAGCAGGCTCGAGGCAATCATCAGGGGGAGCAGCAAGGCAATCGCCAGCAGCGGCACGACCATCACCTTGAGCATGCCCAGGCCGACCATGCCCAGCATGCTGTTACTTGCATCGAAGCCGCCGTAGTCGGTAAACAGCCCGTGCAGCCAGTCGAGCAGCGGCTGCAGGCCCAGCCACATCGCCACGCCCCACAGCGAGAGCGACAGCAGCAGCGGGACCAGCGAGAGCAACAGCATGCGGCCACTGAACTGCGAGCGCAGCGCGCGCCGCCAGGCAAGCAGGACGCCCTTCATCGGGGCGGTCCTCGGAATCACGGTCGCGCTGTCGGCATGCGGCATGGCTACTCCAGATGGGATGGTCGAGAGCGCATTCTACGGGAGCGCGCCGGGCTGCAACGGGGCGCACGGCTGGCCCGGACAATGGCGGTTTCCCGACCCATGCACTACAATCGTCGTTCAATCTGAACAACAAGGAAGACCATGTCCACCATCACTACCGATTCTGGCCTGCAATACGAAGAACTCGTCACCGGCACCGGCGACGAAGCCAAGGCTGGCCAGCATGTCACCGTGCACTACACCGGCTGGCTGCGCAACGACGACGGCAGCCTCGGCGCCAAATTCGATTCGAGCAAAGACCGTGGCGATCCGTTCGAGTTCGCACTCGGCGCCGGCCAGGTCATCCGCGGCTGGGACGAAGGCGTGCAAGGCATGAAAATCGGCGGCTCGCGTCGCCTGACCATTCCTGCAGCCCTGGGCTATGGCGCGCGCGGCGCCGGCGGCGTCATTCCGCCAAACGCCACCCTGATCTTCGACGTCGACCTGCTGGCTGTCTAAGCCGCAGCATCGCTTCACTGCCATGCACCGCCTCTCGGGCGGCGTATGGCAGGTACTGCACCGCATTTGAAGTTCCCCTCTAAAGTACGGCCGAATCTTCGGGTCGTCCCTGTCTCCTGCGCTAAGATGCCTGCCGCCTTGTCCAAGCGACAAGACTGCAACCCACCATCACAGGAGTTTCCATGAGCGTCCAAGAACAATTCACCCAGGCCCAGCTCGATTCGAAGAATCTGTCGGAGCGTCCGGACAATATGACCTTGCTGAAGATCTATGCGCTGTACAAACAGGGTTCGAGCGGCGACGCGACCGGCGAGCGTCCGGGCATGACCGATTTCGTGGCACGCGCCAAGTTCGACGCCTGGGCCGGTCTGGCCGGCACGTCGCAAGAAGAAGCCCAGCAGCAATACATCGATCTGATCGAAGAGCTGAAAGGCTAATTCAACGAATCAATGTACTAGGCGGTGAAGGTCTTGCGCATCTTCTCCGCCACCTTGGCCTCGATGGCCGGCGCGAAGGCGCCCATCAAGAATCCCAGGTTGATCCGCATCGCCGCCTGCTGGTCTTCCAGCGTCAATGCCCCCTCCACGCCACTGCGCTCAAAGCGCAGCACGTCGCCATCCCACTGGCATGCCAGTCCATATTCGGTCGCAATACGCTGCGCCACTTGCTCGGCCGCCGTGCGCGCCGCAGCCGGGCTCAGGGTGTGTTGCTGGACGATGCTGATTTCCGCCATCGGGACATTCCTTCCTAAATATTGCGAACAATCCGCCATGATGCCAGTTGATGCGGTCGTATGCCAGAGTTCGCTAGAACTGATGCATTCGTGACGCCGCAATTGACGCGTCTCAAAGCGTGCCCGTCATGGCGGGCGACCATGAAAGCGAACGCCATCATGACGCGAGGAGCCTTCATGGATATGCATCTCCAGCAACCGCACGAAGCGCCGCTTGACCCCGACCCGCCCGTCGATGCCGAGCCGCTGCCGCACGCCTTCGGCGCCCGCGTGCTGATGTGGAAGCAAGACCCGTCGGTCGGCGCCATCGGCACCCGCACGGCGTATCTACCGGGCGCCGTGCTGGCCGGCCCGTGCGACGCCCGCATCGCGCCCGGCGTGCCCGGCATCGAGCAGGTCGAACCGAATGCCGCCGGCGACTTCGTCACCCAGGCCGACACGCCCCAGTTCGACGCCGTGCACACCTTTGCCGTCGTGCGCCAGACCCTGACCATGTATCAGCGTGTACTGGCTGCGGCCGGCGTTGCCATGCCGCTGCCATGGCAATGGAACAGCAGCATCGACAGCAGCCCGCTGCGCGTCTTCCCGCACGGCCTGCCCGACATCATGAACGCGTTCTACAGCCGCACCCAGGGCTGCCTGAAGTTTGGCGATTTCGTCCCCGCCGGTGGTGCCGGGCGGGTGTTCACCTGCCGCTCGTTCGATATCGTCTCGCACGAGACTGCCCACGCAATCCTCGACGGCATCAAGCCGCGCTGGCTGCAGGCCGACGCCCCGCCCCAGACGGGCGGCCTGCACGAATCGTTCGGCGACCTCACTGCCGTGTTCCTCGCCTTGTCGCAGTTCGACCAGTGCGAAGCCCTCGTCGCCCAGACCAAGGCCAATCTGCACGACACCTCCTTCCTGACCGACGTCGCCGAGCAGTTCGGGCTGGCGCTGGGCAACCGCAACGGCTTGCGCAATGCCGACAACGACCTGCGTCTGAGCCAGGTGGGCACCCAGGTGCACGCCATCTCCCAGGTGTTTACGGGCGCCGTGTACGACGTGCTGGCCGACCTGTTTGCCCATGAGCGCAACCCCGAGCGCGAAGACGACGCCGCCGTGCTGCACCGGGTGGCGGCCTACCTGGGCGGTGTGCTGCTGCGCGCGCTGATCGGCGCGCCCGACTCGGCCGCCACGTTCGCCGACGTCGTCAACGGCATGCTGGTGGTGGTCGCGGCCGATGGCAAGCCCGCTGCGTATGGCGGCTTCATCCGCAACCAGTTCAGCCGGCGCGAAGTGGTCGAGACCGGCGCAGCGCCAGCCGGCACAACCGAAGACGTGTACCTGCCCGGCGCGCCGCTGGCAGCCTGCGTGTGCGATGCCCCTGGCGCCCGGCAAGACCGGCACGCCTGCTGCGGCACCATGCAATTGCCCGAATACAAAGACGCCGCCTGCGTCGCCCCCCGCTGGCCGAGCCAACCCGACCATGCCGGTCCGCTCGGCCTCAACGTGTCTACACTCCCTGCACTGCCCACACTGCCCACATCCCCGGCCGACCTGGAAGCCGACGCGTCGCTGCGCGCATAAGCATGCGCATGAGCGTCAGCACACGCACCGCCATCGGCGGCGACGAATGGCAGAATCTGCTGGTACCCTTGCGCCAGGCTGGCTGACGCTGCACCCATGCGCGAACCGCACGCCCATGCGGTACCGCTCGTCATTTGCTTATGTCCATTGTGTATATAAGCGAGTTTGTGAGAAAACCCGAATTGCCCTAAAATACAGTGCTTTGTCTTGTCCGGCCGGCCCTCGTGCGCCCGGCAATGCGACACCCCACCAACTGATAGGACTGTTATGACCCACGTTGTCACCGAATCGTGCATCAGCTGTCGTTACACCGACTGCGTCGATGTATGCCCGGTAGATTGTTTCCGGGAAGGCCCGAATTTCCTCGCCATCGATCCCGACGAGTGCATCGATTGCGCCGTGTGCGTCGCCGAGTGCCCCGTGAATGCAATCTTTGCCGAAGAAGACGTGCCCGGCGATCAACAGCAGTTCATCAAGATCAATGCCGATCTGTCGCGCTTCTGGCCGTCGATTACCAAGACGAAGGCCGCCCTGCCAGAGGCCGACAAGTGGAAAGACGTCACGGACAAGCTCGACCAACTGGTTCGCTGATCGGGCGGTCAGGTCGCCGTCGCGCCGGCTGTTGTGCGCCGGCGCCGGTCGCGCGGGCGTTACGCGTGGCGGCTCCGGCCGCCCTCGCCTCACCATTCAAACATCACAGGATTTAAGCGCATGACTATCAGTGCCACCCACGAAGCGGGCAGCATCGCTCCCAACAGTTCGTTCGCCGGCGCCATCGAGACCGATGCCGTCATCATCGGCGCCGGTCCGGTCGGCCTGTTCCAGGTCTTCGAACTGGGCCTGCTCGAAATCAAGGCCCACGTCATCGATTCGCTGCCAGCAGTCGGCGGCCAGTGCGTGGAACTGTATCCGGACAAGCCGATCTATGACATTCCGGCCGTGCCGGTCTGCACCGGCCAGGAACTGACCGACAACCTGCTCAAGCAGATCGAGCCGTTCGAGCCAACGTTCCACCTGGGCCAGGAAGTCACCGGCGTGCAGCGCCGTGAAGACAACCGGTTCAATGTCGAGACGTCGACCGGTACCCAGTTCATCACCAAGACCATCTTCATCGCTGCCGGCGTCGGTTCGTTCCAGGCGCGCACGATCAAGGTCGACGCAATCGACAAGTTCGAAAACGAACAGCTGTTCTACCGTGTCAAGGATCCGGCACGTTTCGACGGCAAGAACATCGTCATCTGCGGCGGCGGCGACTCGGCACTCGACTGGGCGCTGAACTTCGTCGGCAAGGCAGAGTCCGTCGTGCTGGTGCACCGCCGTGACGACTTCCGCGCGGCCCCAAGCTCGGTGGCCAAGATGAAGGCGCTGTGCGACGAATACGAAATGCAGCTGATCACCGGCCAGGTCACCGGCTTCGATGAAAAAGACGGCAAGCTGACCGAAGTGAAGGTCACCGGCGCCGACGGCGTCACCCGCCGCGTTCCGCTGGACATGCTGCTGGTGTTCTTCGGCCTGTCGCCAAAACTGGGCCCGATCGCCGAGTGGGGCCTGGACATCGAGCGCAAGCAGCTGAAAGTGGTCGACACCGAGAAGTTCGAGACGAATGTCCCGGGCATCTTCGCCGTCGGCGACATCAACACCTATCCGGGCAAGAAAAAGCTGATCCTGTCGGGCTTCCACGAAGCGGCACTGGCTGCATTCGGCGCTGCACCCTACATCTTCCCGGACAAGAAGATCCACATGCAGTACACGACCACGTCGCCAAAGCTGCACAAGATCCTGGGCGTCGAGACGCCAGTCTTCGACTAAACAGCCGGTCACAGTCGTTCAGTAACATCGCAACGACAAGGTCCCGTTAAAACGCCCCGCATCGCGGGGCGTTTTGTTTTATGTGGGATGCCCAACGAAGCGCGCACGGGTAAATATGCTACAAGTGCAGCATGCTTCAGCATCGGGCCCGCTCAGGTTTCCACAAGCCAAAAGCAAATCCCCTATAATCGTTGAAGCTTCAACGCAAATCTTTTGCGGCGCGCGCAGTTAATAGAAGGATTTATTTATGCTTTACCAATTGCACGAAATGCAACGCTCCTTCCTGACCCCACTCATGCAGTGGGCTGAGGCGTCGTCGAAGATGTTTTCCAATCCCGTCTCACCATTTGCACACACCCCGTTTTCGCAGCGGATTGCCGCCGGATACGAGCTGATGTACCGCCTGGGCAAGGAATACCAGAAGCCGGCCTTCGGCTTGAAGACCACGACAATCAAGGGCGAAGAAGTTGGCATCGTCGAAGAGATCGTGCTCGAAAAGCCGTTCTGCAGCCTGCTGCACTTCAAGAAGGACTTGCCCGCCGCCGGCATCGCCGCCCTCGCCCAGCCGACCGTGCTGCTCGTCGCGCCGCTGTCCGGCCACCATGCCACGCTGCTGCGCGACACGGTCAAGGCGCTGCTGGTCGACCATGACGTGTTCATCACCGACTGGACCGACGCGCGCATGGTGCCGCTGTCCGACGGCCCGTTCCACCTCGACAATTACATCTTCTACATCCAGGACTTCATCCGTCACCTGGGCCCGGACGTGCACGTGATCTCCGTGTGCCAGCCGACCGTGCCGGTGCTGGCCGCGATCGCGCTGATGGCAAGCGAGAAAGACGCCAAGCTGCCCAAGACGATGACGATGATGGGCGGTCCGATCGATCCGCGCAAATCGCCCACCGCCGTCAATGACCTGGCCGTCGAAAAGCCGTTCTCGTGGTTCGAGAACACCGTGATCTATTCCGTGCCGGGCAATTACCCGGGCTTTGGCCGCAAGGTCTATCCGGGCTTTCTGCAGCACGCCGGCTTCATCGCGATGAACCCGGGCCGCCATGCCCAGAGCCACCGCGAGTTCTATCAGCACCTGGTGCAGGGCGACGACGATTCGGCCGAATCGCACCGCCAGTTCTACGATGAATACAACGCCGTGCTCGACATGCCGGCCGAATACTATCTGGACACGATCAAGACCGTGTTCCAGGATTTCAGCCTGCCGAAAGGCACGTGGAACGTCGGCGGCAATCTGGTGCGCCCGCAGGACATCAAAACGGTGGCATTGCTCACCGTCGAAGGCGAGCTGGACGATATTTCGGGCATCGGCCAGACCAGCGCTGCGCACGATCTGTGCAGTGGCGTGCCGGCCGAGAAAAAACAGGCGTTCGTCGTCGAGAAAGCCGGCCACTACGGTATCTTCTCGGGCCGCCGCTGGCGCGAGATCGTGTGTCCGAAGATTACACAATTCATCCGCGAGAACAAATAAGCGACCGCTGAATGAACAATGCCATGGCAAGCGCCATGGCATTTTTTTGCGCTCTAGATACGCTCAGCGCCCCAGCACCACCTGCTCGACCCGGCCGGTCGCGATGGCCACCAGCGCGAAGCTGCGATCGGCCTGCACCCACTGGTGCCCGCGTGGCGGCTTGGTCAAGCGCAGCTTGCGCCAGTCCTCGACCACGTACTGGACCGCCTGATAGCGTGCGGGCAGGCGCTCGCCACGGCGCAACTCGCCGCTGGATTCCACGCTGCGGTATAGCGACGGCAGCTCGAGCGCCACCTCGGTATGCTCGGGCGGCGCCGTGGCATGGCTGTCCTTGGTGTTGCGCGTGTGCAGGTTGTCGCCTGCAGAAAAAATGGCAGCAAACAGCAACGGGGCGATCAATTCGTTCATGTCAGTCCTCGTCGGTGGATCGGTTTATAGTACAGCAGGTTACGCCCAACACCTCTGTTCGATTGACCACGCACGTGATGCATCCGTTTCCACGCCATGCCGGCGCGCCGGGTTTCACCGCAGCGCCCGGCATTTTGGCGGATAATGTCGGCTTTACTAGATCCGCTACACCGTGACCAAAGCCCTCGCCGACCAGCTCGAAGACCTGCTGCCGCAGACCCAGTGCACCAAGTGCGGCTATCCCGCGTGCCGTCCGTATGCGGAAGCGATCGCCAGCGGCGAAGCCGACATCAACCAGTGCCCGCCCGGCGGCATGGAGGGCGTGCGCCGCCTGGCCGCCGCCACGGGCCGCGCCGTGATCCCGATCAATCCCGCCAATGGCATTGAGCGTCCGCGCCCGGTGGCCTTCATCGACGAGGCGCTGTGTATCGGCTGCACGCTGTGCATCCAGGCGTGTCCGGTCGATGCGATCCTGGGCGCGGCCAAGCAGATGCACACGATCCTGCCAAGCCTGTGCACCGGCTGCGACCTGTGCGTGGCGCCCTGCCCGGTCGATTGCATCGCGATGGTGCCGGTCACGGGCGAGCGCACCGGCTGGGATGCCTGGAGCCAGCCAGCGGCCGATGCGGCGCGCAGCCGCCACGACTTTCGCGAAGCGCGCCTGCGCCGCGAGCGCGACGAGAACGACGCGCGCCTGGCCGCCAAGGCCGTGCAAAAGATGCGTGAAGTCACGGCCGAAGCCACCAATACCCCCGAAGAGCTGGCGGAAAAAGAGCGCAAGCGCGCGATCATCGCCGCCGCCATGGAACGCGCGCGCCTGAAAGCCGCCGGCAACACCGACCCGACCTGACCTGCATGAATTCCGCCAAACGTTACGAGATTTTCACGCGCTTTCGCGCGGCCAACCCGACGCCCACCACCGAGCTCGAATTTTCGACGCCGTTCGAGCTGTTGATTGCGGTGCTGCTGTCAGCCCAGTCGACCGACGTCGGCGTGAACAAGGCCATGCGCCGCTTGTTCCCGGTGGCGAACACGCCACAGGCAATCCTCGACTTGGGCATCGATGAGCTCAAGACCTATATCGCGACCATTGGCCTGTACAACACGAAGGCGAAGAACGTGATCGCCACCTGTCAGATCCTGGTCGAGCAGCATGGCGGCGAAGTACCGCCCGTCCGCGAAGCGCTCGAGGCGCTGCCGGGCGTGGGCCGCAAGACAGCGAACGTCGTGCTCAACACGGCCTTTGGCGAACCGACGATGGCGGTCGACACGCACATTTTCCGCGTCTCGAATCGCACGAAGATCGCGCCGGGCAAGAACGTCGACATCGTCGAACAGAAGCTGCTGAAGTTCGTGCCGAAGGAATTCCTGCACGACGCCCACCACTGGCTGATCCTGCACGGGCGCTACACCTGCGTTGCGCGCAAGCCCAAATGCTGGAATTGCCTGATTGCCGACCTGTGCGAGTTCAGGGACAAGACGCCAGCGCCGGCGGGTGTACTCGAGCCGGCTGCCGTTGCGGCGGCCACGGCAGCTGTCTCGGCGGCAAGCTAAATCCGGGTCTCGCCGGTCGCGAACGACGCGCGCACGATGCGCCCGTCCACCACTTCGTAGACGCACAGCATCTCGACCGTGCCCTGGCCTTCCGGAAAGTTGCGGGTCACGATCTCGAGGTCGGTGACAAAGTTGCCCAGTACCGTGCGCGACAGCAGCCGCGCGTGCAGGTCGGGTTCGAGAAAACGCTGTTCGTAACGCGGCCGGATCTGGTCGTGGCCGCGGGCCAGCAGGTCGCCATGCAGCGCGAACTGCGCCGCATCCGGCGCATAAGTACGCATCAACCCATCGAGGTCTTTGGCATTGTAGGCGTCGAGCTGCGCCTGTACCACGGCGGAAGGTGAAAGAGGCGTCATCGGATGGTGGCTCACAAGGTGCGCCACCGGTTGCCGGGCCCATCCCGGCACTACGGGCGCGCGGGCATCTTACCGCGCACCCGGTTCGTGTCAAGCAGCCAGTGCCAGTTTGGTACGGGGCGGCGCCACGGCGCCGCTTGGCTCTTCCACCTTGAACACGCTGACCACTTCCGTCAGCGCCACCGTCTGCTCGCGCAGCGATTGCGCGGCGGCGGCGGCCTGCTCGACCAGCGCCGCATTCTGCTGGGTCGTGACATCCATTTCAGTGACGGCCTGGTTGACCTGCGAGATGCCCTGACTCTGCTCGCTGCTGGCGGCGCTGATCTCGGTGATGATGGCCATCACGCCGCGCACGCTGGCCAGGATCTCGCCCATCGTCACGCCCGCTTCGCCGGCCAGCCGGTCGCCCGTTTCCACGCAGGCCACCGATTCACCAATCAGGTCCTTGATTTCCTTTGCCGCTGTCGCCGAACGCTGCGCGAGGGTGCGCACTTCGCCGGCCACGACGGCAAAGCCGCGGCCCTGCTCGCCGGCGCGCGCCGCTTCGACCGCCGCGTTGAGCGCCAGGATATTGGTCTGGAACGCGATGCCGTCGATGACGCCGATGATGTCGGTGATCTTGCGCGACGACGCGCTGATCGACGCCATCGTGCCCACCACCTGCTCGACCACCTTGCCGCCCTTGACCGCCACATCGCAGGCCGACACGGCCAGTACGCTGGCCTGGCGTGCATTGTCGGCATTCTGGATAACGGTCGAAGTCAGTTCTTCCATCGACGACGCCGTCTCTTCGAGCGCGCCGGCCTGGCGCTCGGTGCGCGCCGACAGGTCGAGGTTGCCCTGCGCGATTTCGCCGGACGCCACCGCGATGGTCTCGGCCCCGCCGCGCACTTCGAGCACGATGCGCTGCAGGCTGGCCGACATCTCCTTCAACGCGGTCAACAGCTGCCCCGTCTCATCGTTGCTGCGCACCGTGATTGCGGTGCGCAGGTCGCCCGCCGCCACGCTGCGCGCGGCCTCGACCGCTTCGTCGAGCGGCCGCGTGATCGAACGCGACACCAGGATACCGGCGATGACGGCCACTACGGCGCCCACCAGCATCAGGCTGTAGCTGAGCAGCGTGGCCCGCTTGCCCACCGCATCGGCCTCGGCCGCCGTGGCCAGGCTGACGGCCGACATCTTTTCCTGGGCCTGCACCAGCAGCTCGGCCGGTGCACGGTCCTTGCCCTTGACCGCGATATCGCCAGCGGAGGCATCGAAACCGGCCGCTTCGAAATCCTGGTAGCCGCGCCGGAAATCCGCACCCATGGTCGCGTGCGCCGCGCCGAACTGCGTCACCAGGGTCCGCACTTCGCCTTCCGGCATGGCGTCCAGCAAGGCCTTGACCTGTTGGGCGACTTCCGTCTCGTTCTTCTGGAACGCGTTCCAATACTTGACGCGTTCGCTTTCCTGTTTGCCACGCAACAGGGTGTTCTTCCACTCCTGGACCTGCTTGCGGAAATGGGACAGCAGTTCTTGCACCTGCTGCGCCTGGCCTTCGGTGACCACCGCCTGGCGGAAGGTATCGACCGAGCTGTTCAGCTGCGCCATGCCGAAGAAGCCTGCGCAGGCGACGAGCAAGGTGACGGCGGCAAAACCCAGTGGTAATTTGCGACTTAGTTTCATGACAGGTCCTGAATATATACGCGCGACGCGCTTAAGCGCAGTGTATCCCCAAGCGTAACGCTTGAATCTCTGCGGCAATATTTTTGGACGATTTGGGAGACAAACCCGCCGTTGCGTCAGATTGGCGCAACAGCCGGTTGGTTAGTGCTCGCTATCTACAGCAAGACCATATTGTCGCGATGGATGAGCTCGGGTCCTTCGACGAAGCTGAGGATGCGCTCGATCTCGGTCGACGAATGACGCATGATGCGCCGCACTTCGCTGCTCGCGTAATTGGTCAATCCGCGCGCCAGCGGCTTGCCCGCTTCGTCCACGCAGGTGACCACCTGGCCACGGCCGAACTCGCCCTTGACGGCAATGACGCCGATCGGCAAGAGCGACTTGCCTTCGCGCGTGAGCTTGACTGCCGCGCCGGCGTCGATGACGACTTCGCCGCTCGTGTGCAGATGGTCGACCATCCACTGGCGGCGCGCCGTCAGGCGGCCGGTCGGGGCCAGCAACTGCGTGCCGATCGCTTCGCCACCCGCCAGGCGCGTAAGGACATCCGGCTCACGGCCCCAGGCGATCACGGTGTGCGCGCCGGAGCGCGCGGCGCGCTTGGCCGCCAGCACTTTGGTCAGCATGCCACCGCTGCCGATGCTGCTGCCGGCGCCGCCTGCCATGCTTTCCAGTGCCACGTCGCCGGCCTGAGCGTGCGCGATCAGGCGCGCATCCGGGTGCTTGCGCGGGTCGGCCGAGTACAAGCCGGGCTGGTCCGTCAGGATGACGAGCGCATCGGCCTCGATCAGGTTGGCGACCAGCGCACCCAGGGTGTCGTTGTCGCCGAACTTGATCTCGTCGGTGACGACGGTATCGTTCTCGTTGATGATCGGCACCACCTTCAGGCGCAGCAAGGTGGTCAGCGTCGAGCGCGCGTTCAGATAGCGTTCGCGGTCGGCCAGGTCGGCATGCGTGAGCAGCACCTGGGCCGTTTGCACGCCGTGCGCGCGAAAGCTCGTTTCATAGATTTGCGCCAGGCCCATCTGGCCACAGGCGGCGCACGCCTGCAGTTCGTGGATATCGGTGGGGCGCTTCGTGAAGCCCAGGCGCAGCATGCCTTCGGCAATGGCGCCCGAGCTGACCAGGACCACGTCCTTGCCAAGGGCGCGCAGTGCGGCAATCTGGGATGCCCAGCGGGCAATGGCGGTATGGTCCAGCCCCCTGCCCTCGTCGGTGACGAGGGAGGAGCCGACCTTGACGATGATGCGGGAAGCTTGTTGGAGGGCAGAGTTCATGGCGACAGGAATTTTCCCCGCGGGCGCAATGCGAGCAGGGAAAGTCCTGCCAGCAGTTCAACCGCGCAGACAGCGAGTAAGACCCCCGTGGGCAAGCCGATCGCAAAGGCCGCGGCGAGGCGGCCGGCCGGCTGGGCCAGGAGGAACAAGGCAGTCAGGTCGCCCAGGATCGGCTGATTGCCGTGCCTGGCCGCCAACAGCGCCAGCCCCGCGGTAGCGAGGCGGACGCCCACATAGATGGCGTAAAACTGGCTGTAGCCATTCACGCCAACCAAAAACAGGCCCATCGCCGACGCAATACGGTCGGGATCGAGCAATGCCGCCAGCGAGGCCAGCGAGCTGACGGTCGCGACCAGCTGCAACAGCTGGCCGCGCAGCCAGGCGCGCGACCAGGTGGCGGGCTGAGGAACGCTACCAGCCAAGGGTCAGTCTTCGAGGATCTTGAAGCGTGGATCGTCCGGATCGATCGACGAAATCCCGCGCGCTTCTTCGGTCATCGCGGTTTCTTCGGCGCGATGCTCGGCGTGGCGCTTTTCTTCCAGGTGCAGGTAGATCGCGTTGATCAGTTCCTGGCAGCCTTCGCGGTTCAGCGCCGAAATCTCGAACACCGGGCCCTTCCAGGCCAGGCGCTTGATCATGTCCTTGACGCGCTTCTTGCGCTCGGCTTCGTCCAGCACGTCGAGCTTGTTGAGTACGAGCCAGCGTGGCTTGTTCAGCAGCTCTTCGTCGTACTTTTCGAGTTCCTTGATCAGGGCCTTGGCTTCCTTGACCGGATCGATGTTCGCTTCGAACGACGACAGGTCGACGATGTGCAGCAGCAAGCCGGTACGCGCCAGGTGACGCAGGAACTGGTGACCCAGGCCCGCACCTTCGGCGGCGCCTTCAATCAGGCCCGGAATGTCGGCCACAACAAAGCTCTTTTCGTGCGACACGCGCACCACGCCCAGATTCGGGTGCAAGGTGGTGAACGGGTAATCGGCAATCTTCGGGCGCGCATTCGAGACGGCGGTGATGAAGGTCGATTTACCGGCGTTCGGCATGCCCAGGAGGCCCACGTCCGCCAGAACTTTCAGTTCCAGGCGCAACGTGCGACGCTCGCCTTCCTTGCCTTCGGTCTTTTGACGCGGGGCGCGGTTGGTCGAACTTTTAAAGTGGATATTGCCCCAGCCGCCCTCGCCGCCTTTAGCGAGCAGTTCGGTCTGGCCATGTTCGGTCAGGTCGGCAATGATTTCGCCATTGACATCGTCGATGATGAGCGTGCCAACCGGCATGCGCATATAGATGTCTTCGGCGCCTTTGCCATAGCAATCCGAGCCGCGGCCCGGTTCGCCGTGCTTGCCGGTGTGGACTTTCGAATAGCGAAAGTCGACCAGCGTGTTGACGTTGCGGTCGGCAACCACAAAGATCGAACTGCCCGTGCCGCCATCGCCGCCGTCGGGACCGCCAAATGGGCGGAACTTTTCGCGCCGGAACGAGGCGCATCCGTTGCCGCCGTCGCCTCCGATGACTTCAATTTTTGCTTCGTCGATAAACTTCATGATTGTGACCGCTTAAAAACTAAAAAAGGCCCTACCGTGGGCAGAGCCTTTCGATGGAAGGCTTGCGCCTTGCAAAGAAGCGCCGCTCGAAAGCGGCGCGAGTGCGTTATTACGCTGCGACTGCTTCCGCTGCTTCGTTAGCAACGACGGTCACGAATTGCTTCGAGCCGACGCCTTGCTTGACGAACTTGACGGTGCCAGTGACCAGCGCGAACAGGGTGTGATCCTTGCCCGTACCGACGCCGGTGCCAGCGCGCACTGGGGTGCCGCGCTGACGAATGATGATGCCGCCGGCATTGACTGCCTGGCCGCCGTAGACTTTCACGCCGAGGCGCTTGCTTTCTGAGTCACGGCCGTTGCGGGTAGTACCGCCGCCTTTTTTGTGTGCCATTTATTTACTCCTGGATGACGTTGCTGGGGACCGGAAACGGGGATTAGCCGTTGATCGAAACGATCTGGATTTCGGTGAAGTTTTGGCGATGGCCCATACGCTTCTGGTAGTGCTTACGACGACGCATCTTGAAGATACGCACTTTGTCGTGGCGACCCTGCGAAACCACTTTCACCAGCACCGTTGCACCTTCGACCAGCGGAGCACCAAACTTGATGCTTTCGCCTTCGCCAAGGGCGAGGACCTGATCGATCGTGAGTTCGGAACCAATGTCTGCCGGTATCTGTTCTACTTTAAGTTTTTCACCAGCGACAACTTTGTATTGCTTGCCACCGGTTTTTATGACCGCGTACATGATTTGAAACCTCATCAAATGTTAAAAGAACCCCTCGGCGCGTCGGCCCGCGCTTGACACGCAGGACTAATCTTAAGCCGGGGAACAGAGGATTATACATAAGTCGGTGCAGTGCGTCAAAACCATTCGGCGATCGCTTCACGACATCGGGCGGCATCCATGGCTGCCTCGCCCGCTCTCCCGCAAGCGCGCCCCTCTCAGCCCGACGGTTCGCCCTCCCATGACGTATAATCGCCCCACTCTTATAGTTAACCCAACGCTCACGCAGGTCAGCCTTGTCAGCCGCTACCCAACACGCCCAACAGAACACCATCGTCCAGTCGATCGCGCCCGATATGGAGGCCGTCAACACGGTGATCCGCCAGCGGCTGCATTCCGAAGTCACGCTGGTCAACCAGATCGCCGAGTACATCATCAGTGCCGGCGGCAAGCGCATCCGTCCAGTACTGGTGCTGCTGCTGGCCAATGCCTATGGCTACCGGGGCACCGCGCACCATGAGCTGGCCGCCGTCGTCGAATTCATCCACACCGCAACGCTGCTGCATGACGACGTCGTCGACGAATCGTCGATGCGCCGCGGCCGCCAGACCGCCAACGCGCTGTTCGGCAACGCGGCCTCGGTGCTGGTCGGCGACTTCCTGTACTCGCGCGCTTTCCAGATGATGGTTGGCCTGGACAGCATGCGCATCATGCAGATCCTGTCCGACGCCACCAACGTGATCGCCGAAGGCGAAGTGCTGCAACTGCTGAACATGCACGACCCGGACGTGACCGAAGCGAGCTACCTGCTCGTGATCCGCTCCAAGACCGCCAAGCTGTTCGAAGCCGCTGCCGAGCTGGGCGCGCTGATCGCCGGCGCGAATGACGCCCAGATCGCCGCCGCCGGCGAGTATGGCCGCTCGCTCGGTACTGCGTTCCAGCTGATCGACGACGTGCTCGACTACGCAGGCGACGCCGCCGAGATCGGCAAGAACCTCGGGGACGATTTGCGCGAAGGCAAGCCGACCCTGCCCCTGATCTGGCTGATGGAACATGGCACCCAGGAGCAGCGTGAACTGGTGCGCAGCTGCATCGAGCAAGGCGATGAAGCACAATTCGACGCCGTGCTGGCCGCCGTGACATCAAGCGGCGCGCTCGACTACACGCGGGCACAGGCCGAACAGGCAGCGCGCCGGGCATCCGAAGCCATTGCCGGCTTGCCCGACAGCCTGTTCAAGAACAGCCTGCTGCAACTGAGCAGCTTCGCCGTTGACAGGAACCACTAAGCGATTTTATATTACGACCATCCCGGGGTTGTTGTACGTACACCCCGAGCCGTCGGGGTGTAGCTTAGCCCGGTAGAGCGCTACGTTCGGGACGTAGAGGCCGGAGGTTCGAATCCTCTCACCCCGACCAGACAACAAAAAGCCAGACGAGGCGTTAGCCGGTCTGGCTTTTCATTTGTCCATGCCTGGACCAGTGGTCGTCTTGCGCGATACCGCGCCGCGTCACGTTGTGATTGTCGTCATGCTGCGATTGCAGCGTTCACAGCATCAGAACCCGTTTCCTTCCGCAGCAATACACGCCATGGTAATACTGCGAATTTTTACCGCAAACGATACACCCGAATTCCGGTACGCCCGGCGGCTTCGATTTATACGCCTTGACCTCGACGCCATTGGCGTCCCAGCTCGTTCCGACCAATTCAAAGCCTGCGGCACTGGCCTCAGATGCCGACGCCGCTTCGTACGCCAGAAACAACACGGTGTCACGCTTGCTGGTAGCGCTGTGTTCCGCCGCCCGTGCCTGCCATGAGGCAAAACTGTTCATCGTGTGCTGTCCTGGTCTGAAAGATGGTCTGATGCGGCCGATCAACCACAAGTTGCCAGTCTACACCAGTGCCGTGCCGACGCTCAGGCAAAAGCCAGACCGGCAAACCGGTCTGGCTTTTTTATTGCCCGGCCCTTACGTCAGGCCGGGATGCTGCTTATGGTGCGACGCCAACCGTATGCTGCAAGTTGTTGAACCCGGTCGACGCTTCCCAAGTGTTGCTGTTGGCCAGCTGGATCGCATACTCCGGCCGGTCACGCAGCGACGTCTGTGGATCCGGCAGGTTCAGCAGCACCGAGTACGAACCGGCCGCCATATTTGCCGGGAGCGCCACGGTCTGGTTGATCGTCACGGTCTGGTTCGACAGCCAATGGCGCGGATCGGTTGCCAGCTTGACGCGATGGGTCGCCCCGCTCGCCGTGTTGCGGAACACGAGTTCCACGTCGCGGCTGTTGAATGGCGCCGACCAGCCCTCGTTCTGCAGTTGCAGGTTGACGACGAAGCCGCCACCCGGTTTTGCCGTGCGCGAGAATGCACCGCTCTTGAGCACGAAGCGGTAGCCCAGCTTTTGTTTGACCTGGGTAAAGCAACCCTGCGTTTTCCAGTTGTTCAGCACCGTCGTGTTGTAGTCCAGGTTCAGGTAAGACCAGTGGAAGCGACCCATTTCGGCAAGGGCGGTCGGGCAATCGCTGCGTGGCGGTGCGTAGTTGCAGGTCTCGCCGCCCGAGGCAACGTAGTTCGTTTCGGCCGCCAGGTACGGGAACTCCACCGATGGATTGATATAGGTGCCGTAGTCCGACGCGTTGGACAGGAAGCAATCGTTGTGGTGGCCCAGGCGCGCCTTGGCTGAACCGTTGTAGGCCTCGCTCGCGCTCAAGGCGGTCGGGGTGTACAGCTTGGTTTTGAACAGGGGCATGCGTAACTGCACCATGCGTTCGGCCGGCACCACTTGCAGCAGCTTGTCGACCACTGATTTGCGGTCTGCAATGTTCTTGGCGGTCATGTTGTAGCTGTCGCCATAATTGTTGGTGTTGCCCCACTCACCCCAGGCGCCGATCAGGCCGGCCTGCACGACGGCGATGATGTCCTTGTTGGCCGTCAGGTATGGCGCAAGCTGCGTCAGGTGGGTGTTGACCATCGCCGGGGTCGCATCGACCGGCGAGTTGTTGTCGTTGTAAGCGAAGCGGACGATGGCTTTCAGGCCAGCCTTGCGCACCGTGTCCATCTGTTGCTGGAACAGATTGAGCGTGGACTGGCTGATCGGTGCATTGACGAAGCTGCGCAGATAGAACACGCACAGCATCAGCGATTCACCACCCGACGTGCGGAAGCTCGTCAGTTGCGACTGGCTCAGCGGCGTTTCGCAGCCAACGTGGCGGTAAAAACCGCGCTCCGGGTTGGTGATAACCGCCGTGCTGGCGGTGTAGTTCACTGGCACCGTGGTGCCCGGGGATGGCGTTGGGGTTGGCGTTGGGGTCGGTGTTGGTGTTGGCGTCGGCGTTGGGGTCGGCGTCGGCGTTGGGGTCGGCGTTGGCGTTGGCGTTGGCGTTGGCGTTGGCGTTGGCGTTGGCGTTGGCGTTGGCGTTGGCGTTGGCGTTGGCGTTGGCGTCGGGGTCGGCGTCGGCGTCGTCTTGGTGATCGACAGACGCAGGATCGGCGAGAGTTGTGCTGGTGGATCGGTCTGGGTGATGACGCTGATGTTGTCCGCACCGCCGAGCTCGGCACGCGTCACCGTTATCGTCGCCAGGTTATTGGCCGATGCGTACGGCACGGCTTTGACGAAGGTCCAGGCCCAGGAGCCGTTGCTGCCGCTGTAGCGATACAGGCGGCCATTTTCGATCATGTAACCGGCGCCGACGCCGTTGAAGGCATAGCCGGTCGTGGTAACGGCATCGTTATCGATGTACACGCGTACCCAGGCCGGCGTGCCGGCGTAACGAATGCGGATGCTCAGATTGGTGCCGTCGCTGCTTGCCGTCGTGGGGCCCGCCGTGACCGAGGCCGGTGCGAAAGGCGCAGCGACGGCAGCCGACATCAGCACCGGGCTGGAAAGGAGCCCGGCGCACAGCAGTGCGAGCCCGATTGGGCGACGGACGGAAG
The DNA here is from genome assembly GCF_024753205.1 of Massilia aurea. GTDB lineage: Bacteria > Pseudomonadota > Gammaproteobacteria > Burkholderiales > Burkholderiaceae_D > Telluria > Telluria aurea. The sequence continues at coordinate 563,201 of NZ_JANUGZ010000003.1, forward strand.
GAATGGAAGTGATGTGAATAGATGACATTTGATAATCGCTTTAAATAAAAATCCAACAACCGGGCGTGACGATCCCGTCGCCGCTTGCAGCGCAAGTGGCGGGAAGCATCCGCAGACAAAGAGCGTGACGATCCCGCTGCCGCTCGCACCGGAGTGGCAGGGATATCCGCAGGACCTGCTGAAATGGACTAGCTGTATCGACTGGCGATCAGCTAGCGGCGGGGAAGCGCGGCAAGGCGCTATGGTGGATAACTGGCGACGAGAAGACCGATGGTCTTCCCACGACATGACGCGAGAAAGCGCACACAGACATCCCCTGCTGGGCGTGCTGTGACTACAACGACGTGCTATCGATCATGGCATCTCCTCATTCCTGGAATCATGAACTCGTTTGAGTTTCCTCAAAGCGATTGGTTCCAAGAAATAAAAAATAATTCCTTGAGAAAAATGTCACCGCTTTGGTTTCCTGATCGCCCAAGGTGGGTGTAGTGAGCGAACAGGAATTCAGCGCCAACGTCTGATGTGTGTCAGAAAAATGCTTCTTAAAAATTCAAACACTGGCGTTGGAGATGCTTCGGCTCAATTAGTTCCCCAAATATTTTTCTTTGGGAAAACTGAAAAGTTGCAACACTACTCCAAGAAATTGCAAATCGGAAATTTTAAGAACGTGGCGCAGCCTAATCGGTCTCGAGGCTGGTAGAGAAGCGATGGATTGGGAGAACAATGGGAAGGGATTACAGTTTGCGGAGCGTGATTACAACGCGTGGGTCATTCGGCAACGGCATCAACCTCGATGGCCTGCGTGCACGTCGCTGGCGTGAACACGGTTTCCCACATGCGCGAGACTTTCTCCATCGAAAACCGCTCTCGCGCTTCGACCGCGCGCTGCGCGAATCTTGCCCGCGCACGGCTGTCACGCATCAGGGTATCCAGCGCCGCGGCCATGCCATCGATATCGCCAAGCGCTACCAGGACCCCATCGATCCCGTGGCGGATGATATCCCGGGGGCCGGTATCGCAATCGAAGCTCACCGCCGGCAAGCCATACGCCATGGCTTCGACCAGGGTGTTGGGAAAACCCTCGAAATGCGAGCTCATGGCATACAGACTGGCGCGCGCGTACCAGTCGCCCATATTGCCGACACTGCCGGGCAAGCACACGCGTCGCCCCAGTCCGCCCGCCTGCACCTGCGCAGACAACGCCGCGCGCTGCGCGCCCTCCCCCAGGATGACGAGGTCCCAATCCGGGTGCACGGGCGCCAGTCGGGCAAAGATGGCAATCAGGGTCGTGAAGTTTTTCTCTTCGCTGAGCCGGCCAACCCCCAGCAGTATCTGCCGGCCAGGCGCGCACGAGGTCGTGGGGCTGACCTGCGGCGCATGCTGCGCCAACGGCCACACGACGGGGTTCGGGATCACGGGAATACACCGGGCACGGGAGTGTTGTTCCAGCCAGTGTGCGCATTCACGGGTCAATGCGACAACCGCGTGCAAGTGGCCGTAGGCATGGCAGCGTAACGTTTCCCAGATCACGCCCATCGGCGCCTTGGGCGGAAAATTATGCTCGGAGCCCACCGTGCGCACGCCAGGCAGCCCCCGCGCTGCCAACGCCAACACGACATTGGCCGTGTGCATAGCGGACAAGGCGACAGCGGGCTGCACCTCACGCAGCACCCCGCGCAACGCGCGCGCGCGCCGGGCCGTGCGTACGACGCCGGCGAGCAAACCGCCGCCCTGGCCAGCCAGATCAAGGCAGCGGCGGCCGACGCCGGCATCAAGCACGTAAAAGTCACGCGCCTTCGGCGCCACGGTCACCACGGTGACGGCCCAGCCTAGCGACGCCCAGTGGTTGGCCAGGTTGGCGACCACGCGCTCGGCGCCGCCATTTTCCAGCGAATGAATGTAGATCAATAATCGCATTGTCGACCGTCGCCTCCAGGTTTCATTGCACCACCAGCGGCATGGGGCCGGGATGCACATGTTGCGCGTGCTGCGCCAGGTTACGATCCAGGCAGACCGTGCCGGGCGTGGCGCTGGCCGATGGATTGGCGATGACGCGGCCGGCGAACTCGCCGGTAATCGTGCCGTGCAGCGCGATACGGTCCCACACACGGCAGGTAGTCGCCTTGACGAAGAGCGCTTCGTGGTCGAACAGGAACAGGCTCTTGACGAAAGCAGCATTGGCAAGATGAACCGTGGCGTCGATGTTGCGGATCGCGCCGTCAGGTTCATCGCCCTGGTGATAAAAATGAACATAGCTGCCGTAGCTGCCCTCGCCCGAGGCTGCGAGCGAGATCCGTACATTCTGTACATTGCCCATCCTGGCGCCGCCGCAAATCAGCACGATGAGCCCGTTGCTAACGGGCCACTGGGCGGTACCGGACACGGTCACCCGGATGTCCGCATTGCGCAGCGCCGACGCAATGACGGCCCGCCGCACGTTGTGACATACGAGGTCGATATCGACATTTCCCCTGATGAAACTGGCGCTGACACCGTAATACGCGTAGCGCACTTCGCCGTGTACGCGAATATTCGAGAGCAGGCGCCGCGTGGCGGCGTTGTTATGCGACGAGAGCAGACTCACGACCCGTTCGGCGTAGCAATCGACCAGCATGAAGCCATGGCTCGGCCGGTCCGCCTGAATGCCCACGCACACCAAGCCACGCCAGTCGGGCCGCGGGTCGAATCCTGCATCGGCGAAGCTGGCGCCGGCAATCGTGATGTTCTGAAAATTGAAAAAGTAAAACAGGTTGGGCATGACGTTGGCCGCCGTCGTGACCGTAAACAAGGCGCCGTACGCCGAGATGGCAATGTCGCGCGCATCGCGGCACAGCACCAAGGTGGCGGCGTCAGTGCAGTGGCCGAAATCATAGACGCCGCGCGGGACCAGCAGGGTGCCGCCGCCCTGCACGGCCAGTGCATCGAGGGCCTGACGAAACGCCGCGACCAGCGTTGCCACCCGCGCCCCGGGCAACCCCCCGTAGTCAGCCAGGCTGACAATGGCCGGCGGCACCATGGCGGCCTCGATGCCGCCCACCTGGTTGCGCCGGGGCTGGCCTCCCGTTGCATCGCCAACCGGGGCTGGCAACAACGCCGCCGTCGCGCCCAGGGCGGCGCCACGCAGCAGCAAGTTGCGCCGCTTTGCTGACAGATTCTTCATCTGGTCACCATGCAGGCAAAGCGTCACTTGCGGCGCTGCAACAGGTAAAACGACTTGAACACGAGTCGGGCCCAGGCCGCCCCCTTGTGCCGGTGCAGCAGTTGCTTGCCCGAGCGCGTGGCCGCGGCGAGCATGACGCCGATCGCATGATCGATATTGCGCAACAGCTTGATGGGCGAACGATAGAGATGCACTTCGTCCATGTAAAACGGCACGCCCAGCAAGCGCTCCTTGAAGGCGAACACGCCGCCGCCAAGATAAAACCGGGTCCCGCCGCGCACGATGCTTTCGCAGATCGTCAGGAACACGCACAGTTTGCCAAGTCCGAATTTTTCATAGTGAGGGTCGTATCCCATCGCGTCGCCGAAGAAGCTGGCGCCAACCTGGTAATTGACGGAGCCGGCGCAGATGCGGCCATCGATCAGGATCACGTGCACGAATCCGCACAGCCTGGCCAGCCGGACAAGACGCGCCACATCGTAGAAAAACACGGCATCACCGGCATTGATCTTTTGTTCGCTCAATGCGACGATCGCCCGGATATGGTCTTCGTCGATGTCGTCGTTAACGAAAAAGCGCGACTGGAACGACGGATAGTGGCGCCGGATGCCATTCAAGCCCTGGTTGATGCTGGCGCGTGTGGACTTGCCGATGCCCGCCTTGTAGGCGTCGGGCGTGGCGGGCAGCGTGACGACATAGCTGCCCTTGGCCCGGTACTGTTGCGCCGGGAATCCGAGCTCGCGGGTCACGGTCTTGACGGCTTTGAAACTGATGACGTCAACCTGCTGAAAATGCGCAAAGACATACGTCACGAAGCGCGCCATCTCGGCCTGCGGGATCTCGATCATTTCGTTGATGACGTCAATCCGGCGACCGCTGAATGTAAACAGCAACACCGTGCTGGGCGCGCCGGCACTATGGGCCAGGTAGCAACTGGCATTCCCGATCGACCGGAACACCTTGAAAAACGCCAGCGACGAATGCAGCGAGGCATAGGTCGTCACCAGGACCTCTTCGACGTCGGCGGGCAGTTGCCCAATGTGGCACGTGACGCTGTCAGCCGGGGAAATCAATGCGCCTGGATGCATGCCGCTTGCTCCTGTTGCAGGTTGGCCGGGCTGAAACCACAGCGCGCCAGGTTGTTGTCCAGGTCAGCGCTCAGGCTGCCCTGGTAGTAAATCGCGGCCTGCGGATCGCGGCGGTGGATGTCCTGCACGACGCCTGCAATGAATGCATCGACCAGATCGGGCTGCATGCATTGCCGATGCACGTATAAACCAGACAGGACCATGTCAGTGCCCGCCGTGGCCCCATTCGCCCAGCAAAACAGGCCCAGCCGGTCGCCATGGACGAGGCTATAGAAATGGTCGGATCGTTCCATTCGCTTCATGACCGTGTTTAAGAATGCGCAGTAATCCCACGCTGCACCGTCGGCGTCAAATTGCAGAACATCGGGCAGGCTGTCGCGGGACGGCAGCAGCGCGCATGCAGACTCGCGGGGAAGCCCCGGTCGACGCATGCGAGAGACGGCCTGGGGGTGGGTGCGGCGCCGCATCCATCCAGCAGCGAGGCTTGTCCAGCGCTGCGGCCGGATGCCATGCACGATGGCGAGCACGTCATGGTGGCGCCAGCCGGCCCAGGTCGCCAGTGCCCTGGCGACATCGACCAGGCGCTGGCGCGCCGCCGTCAGCAGGAAGCTGCGCAGACCGCGGTGGATCGTCAGTGTCGAGACGTGATCGTGCGCCGTCGCAAAATGCTCCTTGTACCCGTCGCCGCCCGGCGTCAGGTCGAGCAACGGCATCTGCTGCGCGGCGAGATGCACGCCCAGCATGGCCAGGAGCAAATTGCCGGGGGAGTGAGCGGACATGGCCGGGTGATAGGTATTGATCCCCAGATGCACGGCCCGGCCTGCGCTCAAGAGGCCGATGTGGGATGCCGCGATGGCGCCGTCCACCGTCAGGATCGTGACGTGCAGCAGCCCTTGCCGGTGCAGCGCGATATAAAAACGCTTTTTTGCCGCGTCGAGCATGAACGGCCTTGCTCGGTACAGCGCCGCCTGCCTGAAATCGTACTGGTCGCACAGGGTATCGATGATCCGCAAAAAATGGTCATGCTCGACGACCTGCTCGAACCGCACCGCGCCCAGCCGGCCCAGGCGATTGACATTTTGCCGGTGATTTTTCTTGTTGCGCTGCCGGTGCATCGCGACCGGGTCGATCTGCATCAACGGCCGGCGTACGGACCGCCGTGTCACCCACCGTCGGACATCGGATGCGTCGTTGCGCCACGCATCGAGCCAGGATAGTGGCGTGTCGGCAGGCAGGTAACCCAGCGTAAGATCAGCGCGCGGCAGATGCTCGCGCACGGCCCGCAGCGCCTCCGAGATGAACGATGCGCCAGCGTCCGGAGGCTGCAGCCAGCCCTGGTATTCGGCATGCCGTTCCCCGGCGCCGGTGAGACGCTGGCCCTTGTCGTCCAGCGCCAGTGGCAACAAGCCGACCAGCGCGCCATCAGCGGTTTCCTGCAGGACGACAACAGGCACAAATAGCCCGGTGTACAAGCTGTACCACGGCAAGACAAAATCGGGATGTTGGCAGGCAGTGGCCCAAGGGCAGATGGCATGCAGCGCCCGCCACCCCATCACGAACGTCTGCGCGCCGATGTGGGCCAGTGCGGCGTCGCCGGTCAGTAAACGCAGCGCCATATCAGACTTGCGCCGTCGTTTCGAGGCCCTGCACGGCGTGTGCGTGCCCACAGGCTTCGATCTGCCGCAGTGTATTCAGGTAACGCGCGATCACGACGTTTTCATCGAACTGCGCGACGACCTTGTTCCTGCCCGCCTGGCCCATGGCCAGGCGCTGTGCGTGCGTCAGGCCGACCATGCGAACCATCTTGTCCGCCAGGTCGGCTGCATCTTTCACATTGCACAGCAAGCCATTGGCCTGATGCTCCACGATATCCTTGCAGCCGGCCACATTCGTGGCGATGATCGGGCGCGCCATGGCCGCTGCCTCGAGCAGCGTATGCGGCACGCCCTCGCGGTACGACGGCAACACGATGCAATCGGCACGCGCCAGGTAGGGGCGAACGTCATCGGTCTCTTTCAGATACTCAATCAGTCCGCTGCTTTTCCAGCCCGCGATCCGATCGAGCGGGATCGAGTTCGGATTGTGCGCATCGACCGGGCCCAGCAGCTGGAACCGCACTCCCGGCAATTGCTGACGTACGATCCGCGCCGCGGCGACATATTCCTCAATACCTTTATCGCGAAGCATCCTGGCGACCAGCAAAAAACGAAATCCCTTCGCTGCGGGTAACTGCACCGGATCCGGCTGGAATTGCTGCAAGTTGATCCCGGAGCCAGGCAAGACTTCCGCGATGCCAGGCCGCGTCAGGCCTGCGTCGACGAACAGCTTGCAGTCGTCAGCATTCTGGAAGAACACCCGGTTCGATTGCCTGAGCGAGCAGCGGTACAGCTGCTTGACGAGGTATGTCAACGGGGAGTTGTTGATGAAGGTCGCGCCGAGGCCGGCAATATTGTTGATGACCGGGATACCAAGCCGGTGCGCGGCGATCGATCCATAAATGTTCGGCTTGATCGTGTAGCCGAGATAGGCCAGCGGGCGCACCGATTGCAAGACACGCCAATACTTGACCAGCAGCGACAAGTCGCGACTGGGGCTGGTGCCGTTGTTATCCATTGAAATCGTCTTGAAACGACAGCCAAGCGATGCCAGCCGGTGCGCGTAGGCATCGGCCGGCGCCATCACCATGACGTCGTAGCCCTGCGCGATCAGGGCCTTGACCAGACCGGAGCGAAAATTGTGGATATTCCAGGCGGTATTGACCGAAATAACGATTTTCTTGTTCATGGTGTTCATCCTCAGGAAAGTCGGACGCAATGCACGAGGGTCATGTCGCCAGCGGGCATGGCGCCGCGACGGCCGGCGCCGGACAATGCAGCGCGGCGCCACCCGCTTCACGGTGCGGCCCAGCCTGCTGTTCGAGCCACGACTGGAACATCAGGACATCCCACAAGTGGTATTGCCAGTTGCGGCGGCCAGCCAGGTGCTCGCGCCAGCGGGTGCGCAGCAGCGCAGGCTCGAAGAAGCCTTCACTGCGCAGCCGCGACTCGGCCAGCAGGGTTTCGGCCCAGTCACGCAGCGGGCCCCGCAGCCAGTCGCCGATAGGCACCCCAAAGCCCATCTTGGGCCGCTCGATGAGTGCTTGCGGCACGTAGCGATACAACACTTGCCGCAGTGCCCATTTGCTCACGCCGTCGCGCAATTTCAGCGCCAGCGGCAAGCGCGCGGCGAACTCGATCACGCGGTGATCCAGAAATGGCACCCGGGTTTCCAGCGACACGCTCATGGCGGCCCGGTCGACCTTGACCAGGATGTCGTCGGGCAGATAGGTCAGCGTGTCGAGCGCCATCATGCGCTCGACGCTACCGAGCCCGGCCAGCACCGGCGCAGCGCCGCGCAGCAAGGTGTGCGGCTCATGGCCACCGATCACGAGCGCAGCCGGATCATCCCAGTGCGACACGAGGCCCAGGTAGACCTCGTCGAGCGACGCGCTGGCCATGATGTGCGCGCCTTTGTGCAGCTTGTCACCCGTGTTGGCAAAGCGCATGGCGCGCGGCAGGCACGGCCCCAGCGTGCGCGCCAGCCGGTTCCAGGAAGCCACCGGCACCCGCGTGATGCCCCGGGCGGCGAGCCGGCGCACGGGCAACGGCGCCGCGCCAATCATCTTCCACAGATGGGCGGCGAAGCCATAGCGGGTATAGCCGCAAAACAGTTCGTCGCCGGCATCGCCCGACAGCGACACCGTGACATGCCGGCGCGCCAGCTGGGACACCAGGAACGTGGGAATCTGGGACGAGTCGGAGAACGGTTCGTCGTACATCGACGGCAGCCGTGGAATCACCGACTGGGCCTGCGCGGCTGTCACGTACAGCTCGGTGTGATCGGTGCCGAGATGACGGGCCACGGCTTTCGCATGCGGCGCCTCGTCGAAGCCCTGCTCGTGAAACCCGATTGAAAATGTCTGCACCGGCCGCGTTGACCGGGCCTGCATCAGCGCGACGATCGTCGATGAATCAACGCCGCCGGACAAAAATGCCCCCAGCGGGACATCGGCCATCATCTGGGCGCCGATAGCATCGCTGAGCAAGGTGTCGAGTGCATCGACGGCTTGCGCTGGCGTGCCCGCAAACGGCGTGGCAACGCCCGCCGTCCACTGCTGCGCCGCCGACCAATACGTGTGCAACACCGGTTCCGGGCGCACCGCCGAGACAGTCAGCAGGCAGCCCGGCGGCAGCTTGGCGATGCCGCAGTAGATCGAATGCGGCGCCGGCACATAACTGTGCCGCAGTTGCAGGCACAGCGCTGCGCGATCGATATCGGCAGCACAGGCCGGATGCGCGCGCAGTGCCTTGAGTTCGGAGCCAAACAGGAACATCGCGTCGTCTCCCCTGCCCTGCCAGCCGTAATACAGGGGCTTTTCGCCGACGCGGTCGCGCCCGAGAGTCAGCACGCCCGCCTGCCGGTCCCAGACGGCAAAGGCGAACATGCCGATGGAGCGTTCGACCGTGGCCACAATGCCCCAGGCATCGAAGCCGGCAAGCAGCGTTTCGGTATCGGAACGACCACGCCACCCGTACACACCGGCGCTTGCCTCGAGCTCACGGCGGATGTCCAGGTGGTTGTAGATTTCGCCGTTGAAGACGAGCACGAAGCGGTTCGAGCACGAGCGCATCGGTTGCTGGCCCGCCGGGGACAAGTCGATGATAGCCAGGCGCCGGTGACCCAGGGCGATGCCGTGCTTGCCGTCGGACCAGTAGCCGGCATCGTCGGGCCCGCGATGGTAGATTGCATCGGTCATGCGCCTGAGCCAGCCTGCCTGGTCAGTCGCCGGTGAAGGCGCCGCTGCCAGAAATCCAGTGAATCCGCACATCAGAGTTCCCCTCTCGCAATGACGCCTTCATAAATATGTTCGAAGCGCGCCCGCACGCACCCCATCGTGAACCTGGCGCCGATGCGCGCCCTGGCCTGCTGCCCTATCTGCCTGCGATGCGCGGGGTCCAGCGCCACCAGGCCCGCCACGCCCTGCGCGAGCGCGTCGGGATTGGCCCGGGGCACCAGCACGCCCGTGTTCGCCATCAGGACGGCGACGTCACCGACATCGGTTGCCACGCACGGCAATCCCATCGCCATTGCCTCGCCCACCACATTGGGAAAGGCCTCGGTGCGCGAGGACAGGCAGAAGATGTCCATGGCGGACAGGCAGATGGCGATATCGGCGCGTTCGCCCAGCAAGACGAAGCGCTTCGCGTGACCGGTAGCCGCGATCCAGCGCGACAGTTCGGCGTTGGCTGCATCCAGGTTCTTGCCAATCATCAGGAAACGCAGCTGCGGGTAGCGGCTGGCGAGCTGGCCGGCGGCCTTGATGAAGTTTGGATAGTCCTTGTCGAGGTTGAAGCGCCCCAGCGTGCCGAGCACGATGTCGTCAGCCGCGAAGCCGCAATGTGCCCGCAGTGCTGCGCGTTCGCCATGGCCGGGCGTGAATGCCGACAGGTCGAAGCCATTGCCCACGACCACCATGCGGTTGGCGTCGTAGCCAAGCAGGGCATGAGAGCGGCGCGCCGCCTCGGCCACGCACACGATGGTGTGCGGCACCCAGCGCGACAACGACGCGCACAGATGGCGCACGAGCGCCGTGCTGCGTGCGCAGCCACCGTCGACATCGGTCGTGCGAATGCCCCAGATGACATTGCGGTTGCCGGCGAGGCGGGCCGCCAGGCCGCCGAGAAAATCGGCGTGATAGAGCCAGGTCTGGACGATATCGGGACGCATCGTGCGCATCAGGCGGACCATGCGCACGAGGTCACCGATCGGCGCGCGCCGCACGTCGAGCACGATCAGCGTGATGCCTGACGCGACAAACCGCGAATACATGCCGCCGCCAGGGCTGAGGACAATGACCGTATGGCGATACTGGCTGCCGCGAAACGCGAGGATGAGCCGGTACAGCGCCATCTCGGCGCCTCCGACCGCCAGGCCGGTGATGACATGCAGGACGTGGCGCGTCATGACGGCGTCCGTGCGCCCGGCAGGGTGGGCAAAGCGAAGGCAGTGGAAGTAGTCGTCGCGGTGGCAGTGGCGGACACAGAAGCAAAATCGGCCATGCAATGGCTTTGCATGCCATGGCTGTCCGCCAGGCGCCGGTAGTGACGCAGCAATACTTCAAGCTGCGCCAGATTTTCGTCAAGGTTCACGCCAAAATTGTGCGGATGCCACCACAGGTGAAACGTACTGCCCTCGCGCGCTGCCAGCGCCATTCCCTGCTTCAGGCGACGCAGGCGCAGCGGCAACAACGCGCGATGCCGGCGCGACCATGGGTAGAGAAACTGGCTCCCCGGCACATTCACCAAAGCGCCATGCAACTGCGGAAGCACGGTACGCTTGCCGCTCAGGGGCAGGCAGGCATCGGCAAAGCGCGCTGCGCGACCGGCAATGCCGCCGACCACGGCGTCGCCATGGCGGTACAACGGATGCGGCGCATTACCGCGATACACCTGAATCGCCGCCTGGGACAGGATGGGGAGGAAGGCCGCGACAATCTGGTTGCGTGGCAGGACTGCGCTACGCAAGCTGGCGCCCATGCTGGCAGCAACTGATTGCGCGCACGCCAGATCCGCCGCGAATTGCGCCGGTGACGCGCCCGCTTCGTTGCAATAGAAATGCCCATAGGTGTGCGTTCCCAGTTCTTGCCCCTGCGCCGCCAGGATTTGCTCGACCAGTGGCCGCGCGAAGAACAGCCGCGGGTAGCTGCGTACGAACTGGTCCATGCCATACGGCGACAACGCGCGGCGTGCGTAGCCTGGCAAGAGCGATGGCCGGGTAGCGCGCCAGTCATCGTAGTTGCGGCACATGATCATCCCGACCGTTGCCCATGTCACCCGCACACCGTAACGCGCGAACAAGGCCAGCATACGGGGCACGGCCTGCCATTCGCCCAGCACATTGGGCCCGTAGCCGGCAATCGTCTGGGCATCGGCGACGCCCCAGAACAGTTCGAAATCGAGCGAAATGACAAATTTTGCGGAGGCCATGGTTGAGTCCGAAGCGCGTCGTCGTCGATGCTGTGTGTGTATGTGTGCGTGCAAGCACGCTTGATGGGATGTTGGCCGGGCGGTCGTGTCATGACACGCTGAGCAGTGTTTTTTAGCGCAAGCGCGCCATGCGCTGCCTGGGTCGGGGCGGCAGTGGGCCGGTCGGCGCGCTGCCCGGCATCGCGCATACCAGCGCAAACGTGGCCAGCCAGTACGAGGCGGCATCAAGCATCTGATGGGTGAACAGCGACATGAATGCAAACAGAAATGCCATCGCATACCGCAGTCCCCGATCGCTGAAAAAACTGCTTTTACACAGCATGATGAGCATCCATCCCCATAATAAAATTCCCAGGACACCATATTCGGCCGCTAAAAGAAGAAGCTGGTTATGCGTGCTTCCCCGGTGCCGCCAAAAATGCGTGGCGCCAGCACCTGAACCAAATAAAGGGTTTTGAAGAAACAACTCCCAGCCGGCCTGAATCACACCTGCCCGCTCTTCAGAACTGTCATCATCGAAGGTAAAGCTGGAGAAGAAGTTGAGCCTCGACAGAATATTGGTGGCTGCATCTTCGAATTCTTCTCTTGAAGATATATAAGTTTCAAAGCTGCCGATAAAAACGAGAAGAATGGCAATTGCAATCGCGAGCGATACCACGGCAGATTTTGGCAATGTTCGCTTGTAAATAAAAAGCCCCAGTAACGCCATCCACGCAATGATCGCGGCACGGGAAAACGTGGTCAGGATAGCGACACCGGCCAGTAAAAACAGGGGCATGCGATACCGGCGTGCAAGCACGGCAAAGCCGAGTACGACTATATGCAGTATGGCCTCTCCGGCCAGGTTCGGATTGATGAACATCGCTGCCGCCCGCCCAAGCACCGCACCGGTCAGATCTACCGGATACAATAATCCGGGATCCGCGAAATCGACGATGACGGCGCATGGCACGACCGCCATCATGACGAACATGATCCGCAGATACATTCTCGTGGGCGAGATATAGGCAACGAATCCAAGGAACAGGGCGAACAGGATATATTGGGCGCGCGTGGCGATCAGGGAGCGCCTGGCTTCGGCATGTATATCCATGAATGCCGCACCGCCAACGTCGGCACTGGCAGGAAAACCCGCCAGATGAATCATGTTCAAGAAAAATAATAATAATGCCCATAAGGCAAATGGCGACACCAGATAATCGCATAGCGCTTGCCACCGTATGATCATCAGCGGCGCGATGAATGCAAAGATGCCGAAATAAATAAATTTGGGCAACAACCGCGTATCGAGCACATATAAATATACCGGCAGGTTGGCGTACATGGCGCCAAGCGCGATCGCCATCAACAGCGTGTGGTACCTGACAAAAAAACGGCGATCAATGCGGGGCGGGGTTCGTGGCGCATGGCAGCTGGGCAGCCTCGCTTCGCTGTCGGCGGCGAGTTCATGGTTCATGGGCAGCGTCCTTCATGACGGCCGACTGGCTGCCTGCATGGCTGCCTGCATGGCCGGTTTCGTGGACCGGCGCCTGACTGCCGCACAGCGCCAGGAACAATGTTTCCCACATTTGCCCGATATTCGCGACCGAAAAGCGCTCCCTTGCTTCCACCGAACGACTCGCCAGCTGTCCGCGCAAGGTAGCGTCGCCCATCACACGGGCCAGCGCGTCGCTCAGGGCGGCGATATCATCTGGCGGGACCAGGAGACCGTCGATACCGTGGCGGATGATGTCGCGCGGCCCTGTATTGCAATCGACGCTGACCGCAGGCACGCCGTGGGCCATCGCTTCGGCCAGAGCGTTGGGAAAGCCCTCGGAACGCGAGGTCAGCGCAAACAGATCAGCCTCGCCATACCAGTACGCAACATTGCCGGCCACGCCGGGCAGGGCCACGCGCTGCACCAGTCCCATGCACCTGATCGTCGATGCCAGGCGGGCGCGCTCGGGCCCTTCGCCAAGAATGATCAGATCCCAGTCGGGAAAGGCACGCGCCAGGCGCGCGAAGGCACGGATCAGGACGTCGAAGTTTTTCACGGGCTCAAGGCGCCCCACGGCAAGCAAAAGTTTGCGCTGAGGCTGGCACAGCCTGGGCAGCGTGCGCCGCGGCGGATTATCCGGCAGCGGCCAGGCGATGGCATTGGGAATGACGACCACCCGTGACGCCGAGGTGTGTGTTTCGATCCAGTGCGCGCACTCGCCCGTCAAGGCCACCATGGCCGACAGCCGGCCGTACAGCGTGCGGCGCAGGACGTGCCACAGGCGACCGAGCGCTGCGTGCGGTGGATAGCAACGCTCTGAACCGATCGTCTGCAGCGTTGGCAGCCACAGGCTGGCAAGCGCCAGCAGCACATTTGGCGTGCTCATCATCGCGAGCGCAATGTCTGGCCGCAGACTGCGCAGCAGGCGCCGCAACGCCACCACACGCTTGACGTTCTGCCACAGGCCATGGAGCGCATGGTGACTGGCCCCGGCCAGATCGAGCGAAATGCGCCCCACCCTGCGATCGAGCGGATAAAAATCGGCGCTGACCGGGGTCAGCGTGACGATGTTTACGTCGCGCCCGCTGGCCGCCCAGAAATTGGCTAACGTGCACGCAGCACGCTCAGCGCCGCCAGCGGACAAGCTATGCATCAGCAACAGGATTTTCACTGGTTGCGCTCCATCGCTCAAAGACATGGCGCAGGGCGCCTTGGTGGTGACTGGCGTCGCAACGCTAGCCAGAAAAACAGCGCGTTGAGCCCGTATATCCCCATTGTCGCCAGCGCGATGCCGTTGACGCCAAGACGTGGCACCAGCAAGAGGTTGCCGAGTACCTTGCCGCCACAGCCGATGGCGCCGGACCAGGCAATCAAGCCATAGCGGCGCTGACTGAGTGCGTAGCTCACCAGCACCATCGACGCAAAATAGAAAGGCAACTGCGGCAAGCCATAACGCAACACCTCGGCCACCTGCGCCGTGTTGGTGGCGTCGAACTGGCCGCGCTCGAACAGAAGCCGTATCGTCCACGGGGCGACGAGGTAGCTCAGCAGCATGACGGCGACCCCACCGGCGAACATCAGGCGCGCCCACGACATGGCGACACGGTAGACCTGCCCGGTGGCATCGGCGCCGGCCTGCGAGAACACCGGCAGCGTGGCGCGCGAGACGGCGATCGCCGCCAGGCCGAGAATCAACGACAGCACCCGGTTCGCGTAGCCCAGCATGGCGAGCGCCCCGGTGCCGAGGCCGACCGCGTAAAACTGATCGATGATCACGGTAAGGCTCATCAAGGCCTGACCAGCGAGCATGATGCCGAAGCCTTGCCAGAACCATTGCCACTGGGCGGAATCTCTGGTGAAGACAGGGGGTTCGAGCTCGCGGCGCATTGACATCGGCGTCAGGAGCGTTAGCAGGTGGCAGGCGCAGCCGGCAATCGTGCCCCAGACAAGGGGGCGGATACCGCCGCCGGCACATAGCAGGACTGCTGCTGTAATGAACAACGTCGGCACGCATTCGAGCAAAGTGTTGACGTGCCGCTGCGCCGCAAGCAACCATGTCGACAGCAGCGCGACCAGCAGGCCCAGGGGCAGCATGAAGATCAGGCCTGGAAGCGCCGCCGCAGCGAGCTGCGCCGAGTGCGCCGGCAAGCCGCTCCCGTCGAACCGCAACAAGGCGCCGATGCCCAACCAACCAAGCAGCGCCAGCGCCGTGCCCAGCACAAGTGTCAAACCGGCCAGTTCGGCGCGAAAGCGCGGGATCGCCTGCGGACTGGACACGCGCATGCGCGCCACCAGCGGCACCAGTACTGCAGTGAGCACGCTGGCCCAGATGCCGAGCGGCCAGGACACCAGGTTGTACACGAACTGATAAGCATCCACCTCCGCAGCCAGACCATAGCGATAGGCGACTGCCATTTCCTTCGCCGCGCTCATCAGCTTGCCGAGCAAGGTGAACAGCGCCACGGTCAGCAGCCCGCGAAAAATCGCAAGATGCTGCGGATCGGCGATGCGGCACCTTGCGCCGAGCGTATCGAGCAGGCTCACTTGCCCCCCGCGTCGCGGCTGAACGGCATCGTCAGCGCCCGTGACAGATGTTTAGCGAACGTGTGCATGGTTCACACCCGCGCTTGTCATGACGTTGGCACTGGTGCCAGTGCTGGCGACAGTGCTGGTGACGTCGCACCCCACAGCACCGGCGACTTCATCCACAGCCGTGCTCACAAGCTCGCCGGCAACGGCGCTGACAACTTCGTTGTCAACAGCGCCGGAAAGTCGGCTGTCAACAGCACCCGCGCCCAACGCCGGATTGCCGAGATGCTTGCGATACCACGGCACAGCCGCTTCGAGGCCGGCATCGATGCGGTATGCCGGCGCATACCCGAGTTCACGCATGGCCTTGCTCACATCCGCCTGAGAATGGCGCACATCGCCGGTGCGAAATGCCGTGTGAAGCGGGTCCATGATTGCACTTACACCGTGTGCTGTGAGAATGGTCTTTAGAGAGGCGAACAACTGGTTCAGCGTAGTTGCTTCGTTCACGGCCACGTTGTAGACCGCACTGCCGGCCTCGACCGGCACCATCGCCGCCAGCAAATTCGCTTGCACTGCATTGTCGACATAGCAGAAGTCGCGGCTCGTGCTGCCATCGCCATGGATCTGCACCTGGCGACCTGCCATCATCGCCGCGATCCAGGTTGGAATCACGGCGGCATAGGCGCCGTTCGGATCCTGCCGCTTGCCAAACACGTTGAAGTAGCGCAGTCCCACGGTGCGCAGCCCGTAGCAACGGAAAAATACATCCGCATACAGCTCGTTGACATACTTTGTCAGCGCATAAGGCGACAGCGGTTTGCCGATGCGCTCTTCTACTTTGGGCAAGCCGGGATGGTCGCCGTAGGTCGAGCTGGACGCCGCATACACGAACGATGTCACCTGCGCATCGCGTGCAGCCACCAGCATGTGAAGAAAACCGTTGATATTGGCGTCGCTGGTGGCGACCGGGTCCGCAATCGAGCGCGGCACCGAGCCCAGCGCGGCCTGGTGCAGGACCTTGTCGACACCGGCGACGGCCTGCCGGCACATGCCCGGATCGCGGATATCGCCATGCAGGAACGTGAAGCGCCGCCATTGGCTGGCGGTCACCAGACTGCGCACTTCATCCAGATTGCGCTGAAAGCCGGTCGACAGATTGTCCAGGCCAACGACGGTCTGGTCGAGTTTTAACAGCGTTTCGAGCAGATTGGAACCGATGAAGCCTGCGCAGCCGGTGATCAGCCATCGCTGGGGATGCGCGCGCAGCGCCTTCTGGAGAGCGTCGAAGTTGGGCATGAACCTGTTCCTGTCAGGGGTGGTGAATGAAATGGATGTGCTGGGTACGCGAGGCCGCATCGGTCAGATCGCTCTGCTTCTGGGCTGGGGCCGCAGACCAAGAATGACGGCGGGATGACGGCAGCGCCCCCAATGGCCCCGCACGAGGCGCATGTAGACCGCCACGTAGACCACCACCTGGGCCATGACCAGCGCCACTGCGGCGGGCACGGTATCACCGAGCAGCACGGCGGCGATCGTCGCGGCGCTGAGCCAGGCGGTGACGAAGCAGGCCACACCTGCATTGCGGCGCCATGCATGGCGGGCGATACGGATCTTGTTGCAGGCAACGCGGCGGTAAAACAGCGAATGCAGATGCAGGCGGTCCGGCGCGCCGACCAGGGCGCTGCGCAAGAACTTCCGGCGATACATGCTGAACAGGACCTCGATCACCGGGTAAGCGTAGATGGCAAGAATCTGCCACGCGTTGATGGCGGGATTGCGGACAATCGTCAGCACTGCCACTTCTGCGGCCCAGAAGCCGATGAAATACGCGCCGCCGTCGCCCATGAACAGGCGGCCCGTCGGGTAATTGAGCAACAAGAATCCGATGGTGGCACCCATCCCGGCCAGGGCCAGCAGGGTGACGATGAGATCCCCTCCCTGCCACGCCAGAAAACCTGTGCCGGCGAGAATGATAACGACGGTGCCACCGGCGACGCCGTGAAAGCCGTCGACGATGTTGATGGCATTGGAGACCCCCGCCACCGCAAACGCGGTCACGGCAAACGACACCGGCAGCCAGTGCAGAACGCCGTCGAGCGCCCAGATATCCAGGCGCGGCAGATGCGCTTCTACCAGCCAGGCAGCGAGCATGGCGCTGGTCAGGATGGCGCACAGGCGGAGACGGACCGACACTTGCTTGGTCAGGTCTTCGGTGATGCCAGCCAAAAACGCAGGCAGCGCTGCCAGCAGCAGCAACAAGATGAGCGCGTTTGTTTCGGTTTGCAGCGCCAGCGGGTAGCCAACCAGACTGCCATAGAACGGCACTGCCAGTACGCCTGCAACCATGGCCACGCCCCCGGTGCGTGAAACCATGTTCTTGTGAACTTTCTGGACACCGTTGACATCGATATCGAATGAAAACCTGCCGTGCCAACGCTCGGTAAGGATATTGAGCATGCAAATGAACAGGCTGAACAATAATGCCAATGAAAACGTTTCGAGAAGCGGGAGCATGACTTCAGGCGGAAACACGGATTCAACACCATTGACATTCTTATTCATCGCCATCACGCCCTCCGTTTTGATCTGACAAACGTCCGACAGGCACAGCACGGTTCGGAATCACGATGCTATCGATCGACCCGATATTCGCTCATGCCGCCTTCACACTGGCGTTTACTCTAGCAAAATAGGGAATAAGAAAACGTTGAAAATATCGATACATCTGACGGCTCAGCTCCGTCATCAGATGCATTTTTATGATTGGTTTCTTTAGCGACCAATCCAATAAAAAATATCGAAAGAAATATGCTCGCGATGGCGGGCTGTCTTAATAAGCAGAAATAGAAATTCGTATGCCAAATTGCCACGGGCGCGATGACAGCGCAACTCAGGCGTAGGGGATCCGCAGGGCAGCTCACGCCTGCGTGCTGGTCGCCGGCGCCTCACCCCTGGCGCTGCGGACGGCACCTTCGCCCTGCCCCGCAGCCGGCGGCGCAGCGTCCTGCGGGGCCACATTGCCTTCGTCCAGCGGCGCCTGCGTACCGATCGCGAGGCGTCGCACACCCCAGGCCGCGCTACCACGGTGTTTGCGCCGCATGAGCGCATTTTTCAATAACGACGCGCCGACACCGCCTGCCAGGCCCATCAGACAAGCCAGCACGAGCATGACCGGCAAGCCGAGCGTGACCGACTGCAGCGGTATCTGCGCCCGGTCGACCACGCGCACGTTGACGTGATTGGACAGCATCAATGCATCGAGCTTGTGGCGCGTATTGAGCAGCTCGAAACTCATCTGGCTGTGCGCCAGCTTGTCGCGATTGACCGCAAGTATTTCTTGCTGGGCTGCACCGAAGCCCTTGCGCCTGCCCTCGATATCGGCCAGGTCACGGCGGATCGAGGCGATGTGCCGCGTCACCACCACCATATCCGGATGCCGGTCACCGAAGCGGCCCGACAACGCGATTTTTTGCTGTTCCTTTGCCGTCAGCTCGGCCTGCAGCACCAGCGATTGCTGGGCCAGGATACGGGCGTCCTCGCTCAGGTCAGAAGCGCCGTGCTGCTGCAGGAGCTCGTTGAGCCTGGCATCGAGTTCACGGATGCGGCGTTGCGCTTGCGCGACTTGCTGGTCGTAAAACACCAGCTGATTTTTCACTTCATCGTTTTTTTGGGTGGTTTGCTGCTGGATATACTGGTCGCCGATTTCATTGAGGATCCGGCTGACCAGCTCGGGCCTGGCACCCTGCAGCGACACGCCGATCACATTCGACAGCCGCCCCTTTTCGGCAATCGCCAATGACCGTTGCAGCCTGTCTACCGCCTGCCCCTGGCGACTGCGATGGAGTGTGAACGCCGCGCCCGGTCTGGCGTGGATATGGGCGACCAGAATCTCCAGCGGGCCCGCGAGCAACCTGGCGTGCAGCCGCTGGCCAACCTTGCCGTGCACCCGTATGCCCGCCTCTTGCTGGATGAGCGTATAGGTAGCCGGGCCGCTGACGACCAGATTGAAGGGCTGGTCCAGCAGCGCTTCAGGTACATTGAAGGTGTCCACCCGCACCTGTTCGTTTCCCCAGACATAGCCGCCGACGCCGAACAGGCCAGGGTCGGACAAGCCTGGATTGCTGCGCGCGATGAAGGCGCCCACGACGGGAAACAGGGTCGGCTCGACGGCGATATCGAGGTGCAAGGCGTTGACGACCCGCGTCAGGATCGAACGCGAACGCAGGATCTCGATTTCGGTAATGGCCGGGGTTTCCGTCTGCACGTCGGCCGACGGCGGCGCATTACGCGTGATCTGGATCAGGATGTTCGATTCATAGACCGGCTTCACACCCAGTGCAACGGCGATGGCGAGGAGAGCGATCGCGCCCCCCACGGCTGCAATCAGCCAGCCGTTGCGCAGCACGTGCCGGAACCCGAGCAGGGCCGCGGACGCATCACCCTCTCTGCTGCGCCGCGACAGCGGCGTGGCCATCGGCTGCAGGGCGCGTTTCATGCCTGGCCCATCCCTGCGTGGTGGCTGCGCGCGCTGCATTCATGCAGCGCATCGGCAAATTGCCTGGCCACCGATCCCGCTGCCACCGACTGTGCGCACATCAGGTACAGGCGTGTGCCGTGATGGGGCGCGCCAGACAGCGGCAAGGCGCGCAAGTGCCGCGCATCCAGCGCCTGTTGGACCTGATACCTGGGCAACCACGCATAACCCACGCCCTGCCGCAGGATACCGATGGCGCGCTCAGGATTGCACACACGCCAGGAACCCGGATGATACGGCGCCGACTCGCCCGTGCTGGCGCCGCCACCGTGTTGCGCCGGGGCGATGACGACCTGGGAATGCGTGTCGAGCTCATCGTGCGTGATGTCACGCTTGCCTGAAAACAGCGGATGGGCGGGATGGGCCACGGCGATGTGCTCGACCTCGAGCAGGAAACTGGCAGCAAAGCCCAGGACTGGTTGCGCGCCGATGACAATGTCTGCCTCGCCTGCATGCAGCGCGCGCCGGGCGCCTTCGGGTGTGACTTCGCTGATGCTCAGGCGCAGGTCGTGTACCGACGGCGAGCACTGCCGCACGGCCTGGATCAACAGGTCGGATGGAAAGCCGGGGTCCATCGCCACACGAACGTCCGGCCCCCAGCCCTGGTGCAGCGTATCGGCCAGCGCCTCAAGTGCATTGGCATGCCTGACCAATTCGCGCGACTTTTCCAGCAAACATTGACCTGCGGCGGTGATCTGCGCTTTGCGCCCTTTGAGTTCCAGCAGCGCGACGCCGAGTTGCTCTTGAAGCTTGGCAACGGCGTGGCTGACGGTGGACTGCGTCACGTGCAATTGATCGGCGGCGCCATCGAAACCATCGTAATCAATTACTGCATGAAACATATTCCACTGCTTGAGACTGATACGTGGCGTCCTTGTTTTACAGCACCGAATAGCGCCGGATGGCGATCTGACGTCAATATCGATCACCTGCGCGACATTCGGAAAAATATCCAATGGTTCAAACAGTTTCATGGCGTATCCCAATTACATTATCCGTGTAGATATTTAATTGAAAAAATCTTTGAAACATCGCGCGCGTACACGCCATACCATTCGATGATATGCAGGACATCCCGAGCGGATTCTGCGTACCGTCAATGCATGGAAATGGCGAAAAAAATAAAACAACGATTCAGGGCTGACTGAACCCGACAGCAGGCATTGCACCTGCCAAATGTGCAAAAAGAAATTCCCTATTAAATATAGTATTTAAACTATTTTAATAGGGAATCAGTATTACCAGCGGCTACCGAAGGCAGCCGTCTGCCATCAACGAACCGCCATCAAGCGCCGGCCAGCACCGACAAATCCACCACGGCCAAGCCGCCCAGATCCTGCTCGGTATTGCCGGCGAACGCCGCGCGGCTCGCCGTACCGTTCTTGAGGTACTTCTGCACGACCGCCTTCACCTGCGCCTGCGTACAACCGAGCACGCCCTTGCGGAAACGCTCGCGCGTGGCCATGTCGGTACCGCGCCGGAACATGCGCCAGCCCAGGCGCACCGCATCCCATGGCGCTTCCGGCTTGTCGAGCTTCTTGATGACGCCAATGATGGCTTCCTCGAGCTGCTCGTCGCTGTAGTCGGACGCCAGGATGGTGTCGACTGCCGCATCGAAATCGCGGTAGGTAGCCGCCAGGCGCGGGTCGCGGAATGACGCCATCGAGAACACGCCCGAATCGCCCGCATATGAGGCGCTGCCGCCATACGCGCCGCCCGCTTCGCGCAGCGCAGTATGCAACACTTGATTGGTGAACAGCTCGGCAGCTACGCTCAGGGCGCCGGCGTCATCGTCGTGCGACATCGGCACTGCCCAGGCGATATTGCAGTGATTGACCTGGCCTGCTGCGTGCAGCGCGACATTCGCCGGGGCTTGTAGTGCGGCTTCTGCAGACTCGTCAGGCGCCGCAGCTGCACCCGTGGTGGCGCCGGACGTCGGCCACGCCGCCGCCAGCAGGCGCGCCAGCTCATGGCCATCGTCGCCACTGCCGGCGCACAGCATGCTCGGACGCTGCGCCACGATGGCGGCGTGGATGCGCGCCAGTTCGGCCGCGACCTGCGCTACGCCTTCCGGCGTTGCAGCCAGGGTTTTGAGGCGGGCGTTGAATGCCAGCGCCGTCGGTCCGGCAATGGCATCCTGGAAGCGCCGCACCTGCGCCAGCGGCGCGCTCACGGCCATGGACGCATAGTGGCTACCAGCCTGCGCCAGGTCGTCCAGCGTGTTTTCCACCTTGCGCTCGAGCAGGTAACGCAGGCGCACGGCCTCGTCGAAACGCGGCCGTGCCATATAGGCGTCGAGCACCGCGACGATATTGGCGTGCTCTTCGCGCAGGGCGTTGGCCGATACCGTCAGGTCGATGCGCAGCGCGCCGTCCGGCAGCTGGAACGGCTGCAGGTCGAAGCCGAACGACGGCACCATGCGCTGGCGCCAGGCGCCGGCCTCGGCGTAGTCCTGGCCCTCCAGACCCAGGTCGTCGCGCAGCTGCGTGTACAGCGCCAGCCATGGCCAGTCGGCGGCCGGGATGGCCGACACGTCATACACGATGCTGGCCGACGAAATGCCGTTGGAACCGATGCTGAACGCGTAGATGTCGTCGGCGGTCGGTGCAAACGCGGGCAAGGCGCGCGGCTGCGTGCTCACGTCACCGGGTCGGATACGCGGCAGCACCTGCGAATCGAAGGCCGTTTTCTGATGCGCTTCGAGGGCCACGGTATCGGCTGCGATGCGCGCACGGTCGGCATCGGTCAGCTGGGCCGAGGCCTGCGCCAGGCGCGCGCTTTCCACGGCGTCGCGGTCGGAGAAATAGGCGGCGTCCGGCACGATGGTCGAGACCAGGCGGCCAGGCGACGTCAACAGGTTACGCACGAGCGCCTTGAAGTAAGCCGGATCGGCGATATCGCTTTCCATCGCCTGCAGGATCGCATCGCTGTCGAAGGCGGTGACGACGTCGCCGTCGCGCATCGCGACCGGCAGCGCGGTCAAGAGGCGCTCGAGCACATTCGGCATGCTGCCGCTGCGGGTATTGCGCTGCTGGTATTTCAGGTCACGCAGCGCAGCCTGCAGCGTGGCATGCTCCACGCCCTGCTCGGCCACCTGCTCCAGCGTGGCCCAGATCAGTGCTTCGGCCATGGGCGCCTGGGCCTCGGTGAGACCCTCCATGCCAACATGGAACAGCATCTGGCGCGCACTGTCGTCATGGCCATTAAAGCCCGACGGCCGGCCATAACCCGCCGTCTCCATCGCCTTCATCAGCGGTGCAGCGGCATCGCCCAGCAGGCCGGCCGACAGCAGGCTCGCTTCAAACGCCACTTTTGGGATCGCCGACTCGCCCATCAGCCACGTCATTTGCAGCCCGAATTCATTGTCGCGGCCCTGCTGCGACGGAATGCGCACGGTATTGCGCTGCGGCGCTGCGAAGGCGCTGGCGAGTTGTGGCACGCGCCGTGCCGAGACATCGATCTGGCGCGCCAGCACGCGCTCGGCAATGCGGGCCTGGACCGCAGCAGCGGGCAATGGCCCGGCCGTCATGAAGACCGCCTGCGACGGATGGTAATGGCTGGCGTGGAAGTCCTTGAGCATCTGGTGCGTGAGCTCTGGAATGGCCAGCGGATCGCCGCCTGAATCGACTTCGTAGGTGGTGCCGCTCAGGATCGTGGAAGTCAGGCCCTTGTACAGCGCGTGCCCCGGGTCGGCGAACGCACCCTTCATTTCATTGAAGACCACGCCCTGGTAACCGAGCACGCCATCGGTGAGCGTGTAGCGCCAGCCCTCTTGCAGGAAGTTCAGGTAATCGAGCTTCGGGAAAAAGGCCGCGTCGAGGTACACGTCGAGCAGGTTGTAGAAATCGTTTTCGTCGGTGCTGACGAACGGATACACGGTGCGGTCGGCATAGGTGAACGCATTCATGAAGGTCGCGGTGGAGCGGCGCAGCATGGCGAAGAACGGATCGCGCACCGGATAGCGCTGCGAGCCGCACAGCGCCAGGTGTTCGAGGATGTGCGCGCGGCCATCGCTGGCGTCGGGCACGGTGGGGAAACCCACCAGGAAGGCCATGTCGGCGCCGCTGGTGGTCAGGTGGATGTGGCGCGCGCCGGAAGCCGGCGCGACATACTCTTCCATCGTGGCCTGGAGTGCAGGAATGGCGTGACTGCGGAGGTGCTCGAAATGACTCATGTACGGTTCTTTCAGAATATGGCAATGGTCGTGGTGGGCCATGAAGACGTTCGACGACGGCATGACGACCACAATGCCCTGAAATTCTACCCCGTGCCGGGCACACGCGTCGGCGCCGCCCAAACCTTCGCCACGAACCCATCAATATATTAAAAGATATTTTGTTTTTCGATATAGTGTGATTCAATGGGGTCTGACGAAAGCGATACCATGAACCATCCTCCAGAACCATTCAACCTGCTTGAGATGCAAGCCGCCGCCGTGCGCGCCTGCGCGTTGCTCAAGACACTGGCCAACCCGGACCGGCTGCTGCTGCTGTGCCAGCTCACGCAGGCCGAATACTGCGTCAGCGAATTGGCAGCGGCGTCCGGCATTGCCCAGCCCACCCTCTCGCAACAGCTGGGAGTGCTGCGCGAGGAGCGCCTGGTCACGACCCGGCGCGACGGCAAGCAGATCTATTACAGCCTGGCCAGCGACGCGGCCAGCGCCGTGCTGCAGGTCCTGTACCAGCAATTCTGTGCACAACCGGGAGGCAGCAATGACCGTAAACTGGACTGACTTCACCCCCTGGACTGCGCTGGGCGGCGGCCTGCTGATCGGCCTGGCGGTCGCCCTGTTCGTGCTGTTCAATGGCCGCATCGCCGGCATCAGCGGCATCGTCGGCGGGCTGCTGCGGCCGGCCCCGGGCGAGCGTGGCTGGCGCATCGCGTTTCTGCTCGGCCTGGTCGCGGCGCCACTTGTGTACACGCTGGCCGCCCCGATGCCCGCCATGCGCATCGATGCCGGCACGGGTACCCTGATTGCCGCCGGGCTGCTGGTCGGCGTGGGTACCCGCTACGGCGCCGGTTGCACCAGCGGCCATGGCGTGTGCGGGCTGGCGCGCGGTTCGGCCCGTTCGCTGGCGGCCACGCTGGCGTTCATGGGCGCAGGCTTTGCAACGGTATTCATTGTTCGCCATCTATTGGCTTGAGGAGAACCGCATGCGCATCCTGATGGCATTGATTACCGGTCTCGTGTTCGGCATTGGCCTGATTGTGGCCGGCATGACGAACCCGGCCAAAGTGCTTGGTTTTTTGGACCTGGCTGGCCGTTGGGACCCGTCGCTGGCGCTGGTCATGGCCGGCGCGATCCTGGTGGCGCTCCCCGCATTCCGGGTTGCTGCCAGGCGCCGGCAATCGCTGCTGGGCGAGCCCATGCGCCTCCCGTCCGCCACCCGGATCGACCGCCGGCTGGTGCTGGGCAGCCTCGCGTTCGGGGCCGGCTGGGGACTGGCCGGCTTCTGTCCGGGTCCGGCGCTGGCTTCGCTCGCGACGGGCGGCGTGCAGCCGCTCATTTTCTGCGCCGCTATGTTGGCGGGCATGGGCATCTTCGAACTGCTCGAACGGCGCAGTTCCTGATCCACCGATCACCGGAGGCACCATGATTTTCAAGCAACTTTTCGAACCGCTGTCGAGCACCTACACCTATCTGCTGGGCGATCCGCAGACCGGCCAGGCCATCCTGATCGACCCGGTAATCGTCAGCATGGAGCGCGATCTTGGCGTCCTGCACGAGCTGGGACTGACACTGGCCTTCACGCTCGACACGCATATTCATGCCGACCACATCACTGCGGCGCTGGCATTGCGCAACGCCACTGGCAGCAAGATCGCCGCGCCCGCGTTCGATTGCCTGCCGTGTGCCGATGTGGCGATCGAGGAAGGTCGCCCATTCGAGGTCAGCGGCATATCCCTGCAGCCGCTGCATACACCCGGCCATACCGATGGCCACTTTTCGTATCTTCTGGGTGGAAGAGTATTTACCGGCGACGCACTGTTGATCGACGGCTGTGGCCGCACCGATTTCCAGAATGGGGATGCCGATGCGCTGTATCGCAGCGTGACCGAAAAACTGTTCGCGCTGCCGGATGACACACTGGTCTATCCCGCCCACGATTACCAGCAGCGCCATGTTTCCTCGATCGCCCAGGAAAAACAGCGCAATGCCCGACTGGGCGCCGGCAAGACGCTGGAGGCGTTCCGCTTGATCATGGCCGAGCTTGCTTTACCCTACCCGACCTTTATCGACTATGCCGTGCCGGGCAACCGGGCGTGCGGGGTGTGCCCAGCGGATCTGCCCGATCATCTTGTCCAGTATTGCCGCCAAATGGGCGTCAGTCTCCAGGGCTGACGTCTGCGCCGCAATCGTGCTGGTGGCAGCATCCCTCCCATTCGTCTTATCATATGTCTCGCTACGGCCGCCCACGCAAGCCGGCCGGCAACTTCCCCGTCAACCTAAAGGAATTCCATGTCCGAAACACTTACCGTCACCACCGCTGAACGCGGTTTCGATTGCTACGTGGCCCGTCCCGACGTCGTCGGTACCTACCCGGTCATCATCGTGCTGCAGGAAATCTTTGGCGTGAACGCCGGCATCCGCAGCATCGCCGACAACTACGCCGCCAAAGGCTACATCGCCGTCGCCCCCGACCTGTTCTGGCGCGAAGAGCCCGGCGTGGATTTGTCCGAAGCAAATGAAGCCGACGTCGCGCGCGCGTTCGCCCTGTACAAGAGCTACGATTTCGACCATGGCGTGCAGGACATTGCCGCCACCATCAGCGCAGCGCGCACGATGGAAGGCAGCACCGGCAAGGTCGGCGTCACCGGCTACTGCCTGGGTGGCCTGATGACGTACCTGAGCGCAGCGCGCACCGATGGCGATGCCTTCGCGGCCTACTACGGCGGCGGCACCGACAATTACCTGTCCGAAGCAAAGAACATCGGCGCGCCGTTCCTGTACCACCTGGCCGGCGCCGACGAATACATCGGCCCGGACGCGCAGGAAAAGATCAAGGCCGCGTTTGCCGACAGCACCGATGCCGAGATCCATGTCTATCCGGGTTGCGACCACGCGTTTGCCCGGCCGGGCGGCGGTCACTACGACCATGATGCGGCCACGCTGGCCAACAGCCGCACCGACGAGTTCTTCGCACGCACGCTGCGCTGATCCGGCGCCCGGCGCTATGTCGTCTGCCGGCGCCATGCCGGCAGACGGCGTTCTGCATGCGATAATCGGCGTTTGTCATTGGAGTTGCCAATGCCGACCGCTTCGTCTTTTCACGACGCATTCCGTCCACGTCTGCAGAACGGTGTCATTGAATTTCCTGTGCACCATATGCGCGGCGGGACTTCGACCGGGCTCGTGCTGTGGGCGGCCAGCGCGCCCCTTGACCCCCACCTCAAAGAAGAATTGCTGCGCCATCTGATGGGCGCACCGCTTGCGGGGACGAACGAGAATAACAAGCAGATCACCGGCCTCGGCCGCGGCGGGCCAACCAGCAATAAAGTATTTTTCGCGGATACGGCAACCGAAAACGGTGCGCCCGTCATCGTTAGTACCCTGGCCCAACTCGCAAGCGATCACGACGGCGTTGATTGGAGCGTGAACTGCGGCAATATGTCGTCAGCGCTGCAGCTGTGGGCCATCGACATGGGCTTGATGGCTGTGCCAGGCGCTGGCAAGACCGAGGTGCGGATCCGCAATACGAATACCGGCGTGATCACGGTGTCCCGGATGGAACGTTGCGCCGACGGGCGTTTCCTCGACGCCAACATCCCCGGCGTCGATGGCGCCTATCCTGCCGTCGACCTGTTCATGCAAGCGCCAACCGGCTCGAAAACCGGCAAGCTGCTGCCGACCGGCGCGGTGATCGACCTCATCGATGGCGTGCACGTGTCGTGCGTTGACGTG
This sequence comes from Massilia aurea, assembly GCF_024753205.1. GTDB lineage: Bacteria > Pseudomonadota > Gammaproteobacteria > Burkholderiales > Burkholderiaceae_D > Telluria > Telluria aurea. The sequence continues at coordinate 590,920 of NZ_JANUGZ010000003.1, forward strand.
GCAGTTCCGATGGTCATCTGCGCAGCCACCGAATTCGGCAAGACGGGGTACGAAACGGTTCGCGATCTCGATGCGGACCCGGTGTTCAAGGCGCGTCTGCGCGCCCTGTGGGTGGAAGCCGGCTTGCGCATGGGCCTGACCCGCCGCGATGGCAGCTTGATGACGGCAGCCGAACTGGAACGTAGCGAAACGATCCCGAAAATCTGCCTCGTCGCGCCGCCGCAGGCAGGCGGCAACATCGCAGTGCGCTATTTCACGCCACAGGCTGGGCATGGATCGATGGCAGTATCCGGCGGTTGCTGCCTCGCGGCAGCGGCGCTGATCCCCGGCTCGGTCGCGCAGCAAGTGGCGCACGGCCTGGCAGCGACGACGGGGACGTTCGCCGATATCGGCGTCTCCATCGAAAACCCGGCCGGAATCCTGGACGCCACTGTCGTCGTGAAACACGATGACGACGGACTCCACGTGCAAAGCGCCGCGTATCGGCGCAGCACGCAAATTCTGCTGCGTGGCTACGTGCCGCTCTACCGCGCATCGCCGCAGCTTACGGATGCCTTGTCCGCATTCAGCCCGCATGTATTTCCCTAAGCATTTCACGCGCGCACGCCGTAGCGACCGTTATCGAGCGGGTGCAGTTTGCCGCGCCCGCTCATCATGTCGCGTAGATACTGCACAAAGCGAGCAAAGCGAGGGTCAGGTCTGACATTTGGACACGGCCTCAGCGTTGCACAATTCCAGTTCGTTCAGAGTTGACGTTTTCATCTATCTCCAGTTTTAGGCGACGGCGTCCGGAACGAGCCCATCCTTCCTCAGCAATGGCGATGGAAGGCGAACACGTTTGACTACGTTAGAGTCCGTGTCCAAATGTCAGACCTGACCCCGAACGACACTGATGGTGGGACCAGTCAAAGGCAGCGACTTCGGACATCGCCGTGCGGGAGGCGCGTAAAATATCTTTGGCCGGATATTCTGACATCGGCGCGGCGCGCAATTTCTGCAACAGCTTGCGACATTTACGTGGTTTAAACAACAAACTCAAATACCTTTCTGCCGAAATATAGTCGTTGTCGACAGGGCTGCTCAGCCAGTTAATTTTCGTTTTTCCCATGGTCTATGTCGGTAATTGGTCAAATGCGCAAGATGGCGGAGACAGAATAATTAACTTACTCTATTAAAATTTTTGAAGGCGCCTCCCCTGCTTGATGGCAGCAAGGCTCATCGTAATGACGTACAACGCATTTTGTTAAACGCAGTAACTCGTCAAGGTATAAGTGGCGGGGCTGGAGATCGCAAAAGCTTCAATATATGCCCTGTATTAAAGCTTTTGCGTAGTGCAGGCTGACACTGACAAGTTAGCTGGATTTGCTCATTGCGCTTCTGATTTGCTGCTCTTCCAGGTCCAATTCGTTTGCCAGTGAGCGGTGCGTCTCCGCATCGACTTGATCTGTGTGCTCGGACAGCTTCTCCCGGGCTGCTTCAATTGCCACCAGCCGCAAGCGTCTTTGCGCATTGAACTGTTCGGCGTTCTCGGGCGATTCAGCTTCTTTCTCGTCAGCTGCCCGCTCAGCCCTGGCTTCGTACTCGTCAACGAGTGCAGACGCTGCTGTTGAATGCTCCGGGCTGGCGTCTGGCTCGAGGTGTTCCTTGACGACTTCAAGCGCGGCGTCAGCAATCTCTGCTCTGGCCAGTGCTTCCGCTGGTTCAGCCGCTTCTTTCTCCGGCTCGATCACTTCGAGTTTTCGTACCAGCCAGCCAAGCGTGGTGCCCTGAACAATCAGCGTCGCGAAAATCGCACAAAATGCCAGGAAAACGATGACATCCCGCGCGGGGAAGTTGGCCGGCAGTGCAAGTGCCGCCGCCAGGCTGACCACCCCTCTCATCCCGGCCCAAGACACGACCGCATGGTGCGTCCAGAGGGGACGCGTCGACTGCGCTGCCTTGCTCCGGGAGAACGCGCCTGGCAGCCAGCCTGTCATGAACACCCAAATGAAACGACTGACAATGAGGGTCACAGACACGGCAAGTGCGAGCAATGCAAGTGAGGTAAGCGCCGTGGCACTCTCACTTGCAAGCCGTTCAACGATGCCGCGCATCTGAAGTCCGATCAGCATGAAGATCAAGCTGGCAAGCAGGAACTCGATGAAATTCCAGACTGCGTGGAGCTCCAATCGGGTACGGGCTGTGAATTCCGCATGCTGTTTCCGGCCCAGGACGAGGCCACAAACTACCGCGCCTAACACGCCCGATGCGTGCAGCGCCTCGGCGCTCAGGTAGGCTGCAAAGCCAGCCAGAATGCTGATCGTGATGTCGAGCATCGTGTCATCGACCTTGCTGAACACCCACATCGCCAAACGACCGGTCAACCAGCCGATGACGATTCCGCCGATTCCCATGCCAAAGAACTGAAACAGGCCGCTCGAATAGCTCACCGAGCTTGCGGCTACTGCCGCGACAGCGAATCGGTAGAGGACTAGTGACGACGCATCGTTGATCAGGCTTTCGCCTTCCAGGACGGTGACGATCCGCTTGGGCAAGTTAAATTTCTTCAAAACCGAGCTGGCGGCAACAGCGTCGGGCGGCGCCACGATGGCACCAAGTGCTGCTGCAGCCCACCAGGGAAGTCCGGGCACCAGCCAGTGCGCCACAACGGCGACTGCAGCTGTCGTAAAGAGAACAGCGCCGATAGCCAGTAAAAGAATGGGCCGAAGATTCGAACGGAACGCAGGCCAATCTGTGCGGTAGGCACTGACCTGCAGGAGCGGTGGCAGAAACAGAGCCAGTGCAAGCTCCGGATCCAGCTCGACCGCAGGCAAACCTGGTATCAGAGCGAGACCCATGCCGCCCAATACCAGGGGGATCGCCACCGGCAAATCCAGGCGCTGTGCCACGATCGCAAGCACGACGCAGAATGCCACCAGGCTAAGAAGAATTTCGAAATTCGCCATCGAATTCAGCCTGCCAGCAGCGAGTCAGGCCAGTGACGCAATAATGTTGCGGGATCATCGAAGATGGCGAAGGCTTCGGACAACGCTGCATCGTCCCAGTACCCGCCGCAGCGCAGTGCAATGCACTTGACCCCGGCTGCCTTGGCCGCCGCAATATCGTAGGGCGTGTCGCCAATCATCACGGCCTCGGTGGGCTGCACGCCGGCCTTTCGCAAGGCAACTTCGATGATGTCACCGTCGGGTTTGGACTCCTTTATCTCATCCGAAGAAACCGATGTGTCGAGCAAATCCTGCAGGCCGGCCTGCGCGAGTAATGCCGGTAGCTCTTCGCCGCTGGATGATGCAATGACCAGACGCAGACCTTCGGACCTCATGTGCTGCACCAACTGCCGGGCGCCGGGTGTCGGGTTCAAGTTCGCCATAAAGCTGCTCAGCAATAGCTGCGTGCGGTCTTTTGTAATCTGTTTCGCCAGAGCCGATTCTGAGTCGATGTCAAGTAGCTCAGCGAAAACCTTGTCCGATCCTTTACCGATCAAACTCCTTATCTGCTCGTAACTGACTACATGGCCATGCCGTTCAAGAGTTTGCATCCACGCTTGCGTATGGGCATCATTGCTATCGATAAGCGTGCCGTCAATGTCAAACAAAACAGCTTTTAGTGCGATTTGATTCATCATATTTATTAATTGAAATGGAGTATTTAATGTTAATTCATAGCTACTATTAAGCTTGAATGACAGACAAATGCGCGTCGTTCGGATCGCGGGCAAATGCCTGGTGCAGTTGTTAGCTAGTTTGCACTTGCTTGCCCGGTTTTGTCGCGCTGTTGATCAAACAGGACGATTCACAGGACAGCACTGCAGATAAACAGCATGAGCCATTTCTGACAAAGCAGAAAATCGGCCGCAAACGACATACCCTCCGAGTAATAACTTGAATAAAACTGATCGTTTTAATGTCGACTTGAAGTGATTTGCGTACCGACTGGGAATCGTGCAACGCCAGCAGTGGTTCGATCCGGGTTGACATTCTGTGTCACCCGACACCTTGCACGATACAGCCGCAACCAGCAGCTGTTTCTCTTGCCGCCACCGTCATCACAAGCCCGCCTCAATGACCTTCATGCATGTAGCATTTCCATAAAATTCATGCTGTAATGACAGCGCGTGCCGGTCAGCACGCTCCCACCAGCGGCCACTGCTACTGCACGGAGGACACATGCTCGAATCGGTCGGCACACCCACGCTCTATCTTTCCTTCACCGCGTTCGTCGTCGTCATGCTGGCCATCGACTTCTTTGGCCTCAAAACATCAGGCGATCACAAAATCAGCACGAAAGAAGCGGCCATCTGGTCGCTGATCTGGATCTCGGTGGCCCTTGCCTTCGGTGGCTGGTTCTACTGGTATCTCGAAGGCATTGCCGGCCCGGTCGTGGCCAAGGAAAAGGCACTTGAATACATCACCGGCTACCTGATCGAAAAATCGCTGGCGGTCGACAATGTGTTTGTCTGGATCACCCTCTTCAGCTTTTTCAGCGTGCCGGCGCAATACCAGAAACGCGTGCTGCTGTATGGCGTGCTGGGTGCGATCGTGCTGCGCGCGATCCTGATTTATCTGGGCGCGCTCCTGCTGGCCCAGTTCCACTGGATCCTCTACATCTTCGGGCTGTTCCTGCTCTACACCGGTATCCAGATGCTGATCTCGGCCGACAGCGAACCCGACCTGGCGGACAACAAGCTGCTGAAATGGCTGCGCGGTCATATGCGGATCACTGACGAATACCACGGCGAGAAGTTCTTCATCATGCGCGACGGCCTGCGCTATGCGACGCCGATGTTGGTGGTGCTGATCATGGTCGAAATCACGGACGTGATCTTCGCGGTCGATTCGATTCCGGCGATCTTTGCCGTCACGAGCGACCCGTTCATCGTGTTCACGTCGAACGTGTTCGCCATTCTCGGCCTGCGCGCGATGTACTTCCTGCTGGCCGACATGGCGGACCGCTTCCACCTGCTCAAATACGGTCTGGCCGCAATCCTGATCTTCATCGGCGTCAAGATGCTGCTGCTCGATATCTACAAGATCCCGACCGGCATCGCGTTGGGGGTGGTCGGGGTGATCCTGGCCGGGTCGGTAGTGGCAAGTCTGCTCACCTCCAAACCCGTCCCGAAAACGCCGCCGGGCTGATTACGCGGCGGCAGCGGCGAAGCGCACCTCGTGCAGCAGCGACTTGATTTCGGGGATGCACGAGCCGCAGTTGCCGCCCGCCTTCAGGCAGGCCGTCACCTGGCCGGGCGTCTGCAAGTCCCCGGCCCGGATTGCGGCGCAGATCGTGTTGCGGCCAACGCCGAAGCATGAGCAGACCGTCGGTCCGGGATCGGGCCCGGCTTGCACGGCGCGGCCGGCCAGCAGGGTGGCCCGTTCGCGCGGGCCCAGTTCGGGGGCTGCGAACAGCCCGCCCAGCCACGCGCGCGCCGGCAGATCGGGCACGCGCGCCACGAACAGGCAGGCTTCCAGACGGCCGTCGACCAGCAGCGCGGCGCGCAGCATGCCTGCGGACTGGTCCTGGTACTCGATCCAGTCGGCGTCGGCGTCGGCGTCGTCACCGGCGCCCAGCAACGCGCGCGCCATGTCGGGCGTGACCGGTGCGCGCCCGGCCAGTTCATAGCGAATGAAGCCGCTGCCGCGCACACGCGTCCAGTGCGCGACAGCCTCAAGGCTCAGATCGTGCCGGCTCATGATGAAGCCATACCAGGCCACGCCGAACGGCTCGATCCGCACCGGTGTGTGCTTGAATTCCGGCTCGCCCGACACCGGGTCGACGGCCGGATTGACCAGCGCCCCCACCCGCGCATCGGACGCCGTCTGCCCGTTCCAGTGGATCGGCACGAATGCAGCGCCGCGCGCGATACCGCCGCCATGTGTCACGCGCGCCACCATCGCGCCCCAGCGTGAGCTGATGCGGGCCAGCTCGCCCTCACGCACACCGGCCAGCAGCGCATCGTGCGGGTGCAGGTCGACGAACGGCTCGGCCGCGTGGCCGGCCAGGCGCGGGGACTTGCCGGTGCGCGTCATCGTGTGCCACTGGTCGCGCAGGCGCCCCGTGTTGAGCACCAGCGGGAATTCGCTGCAAGGCAGGTTGGCCGGTGCGCGCACGCCCGTCGCGATGAAGCGCGCCTTGCGGTCCGGGTAAGAAAAGCCGCCGCTGCCAAACAGGCGCGCGGTGCCCTCCCCCACCTCGTTCACCGGCCACTGCACCGGTTGCAGCTCGTCATACGCTGCGCGGCTCATGCCCACCAGCGGATCGAGCCGGAATGCGCGGCGGTGGCCATCGTCGTCATTCTTCCAGGCCGACAGGCGCGCGTGTTCGTCGAAAATCGCATGCGCGCTGTCGAAGTCAAAACCAGCGTAACCCATGCGCTGCGCGACATCGCACAGCGCGCGCCAGTCGGCCCGCGCCTCGCCCGGTGCCGGCAAAAAGGCGCGCTGGCGCGAGATGCAGCGCTCGGAATTGGTGACCGTGCCATCCTTCTCGCCCCAGGCCAGGGCCGGCAACGCCACATGCGCATACGGCGCCAGGTCGGTGCCCGCCACGACGTCCGACACCACCACCAGCTCGCAGGCAGCCAGCGCGCGTCTTACCTGGTCAGCGTCCGGCATGCTCACGACCGGATTGGTCGCCATGATCCACACCGCTTTGACGCCCCCCGCTTCGATCGCGCGGAACAGGTCCACGGCCTTCAGGCCCGGCTTGTCGGCGATGCGCGGCGCATCCCAGAACGTACGCACGGCGTCGCGGTGCCCGAGGTTGTCCAGGTCCAGGTGCGCCGCGAGCATATTGGCCAGGCCGCCCACTTCGCGCCCGCCCATCGCATTGGGCTGGCCGGTCAGCGAGAACGGGCCCATGCCGGGACGGCCGATGCGACCGGTGGCCAGGTGGCAGTTGATGATCGCGTTGACCTTGTCGGTGCCGCTGCTGGACTGGTTCACGCCCATCGAGAATGCAGTAACCACTTTTTCGGTGCGGGCGAACAGGTCGTAGAACGCCTGCAGGTCATCCGGATCGAGGCCGCAGACACGTGCCACGTCGTCGCCTGCATTGGCAACATCGAGCGCTGCATCCAGGCCGGTCGTGTGCGCTGCGACGTAGTTCGCATCGAACGCATCGCTGCGCGCCAGGTGCGCCAGCAGCCCGTTGAACAGCGCCACGTCGCTACCGGGTTTGAGCGTCAGGTGCAGGTCCGCCAGCTCGCAGGTGGCCGTACGGCGCGGGTCGAGCACGACGATCTGCATCGCGGGGCGCGCTTCCTTGGCGCGCACGATGCGCTGGAACAGCGTCGGATGGCACCAGGCCGCGTTCGAGCCGACCAGCACGATCACATCGGCCAGCTCGAAGTCCTCGTAGCAGCCCGGCACCACGTCTTCACCAAAGGCGCGCTTGTGGCCGGCCACGGCGGACGACATGCACAGGCGCGAGTTGGTATCGATATTGGCGCTGCCGACATACCCCTTCATGAACTTGTTGGCGACGTAGTAATCCTCGGTCAGGATCTGGCCCGACACGTACAGCGCCACCGCGTCCGGCCCGTGCTCAGCGATGATGCGGGCGAAGCCTTCTGCCACAGTATCCAGCGCCTCGTCCCAGCTGGCGCGCACCAGCGTCCCTCCCTGCCGCACGGCCGGATGCAACAGGCGGCCATCCAGATCGAGCGTCTCGCCCAGCGCCGAGCCTTTCACGCACAGGCGGCCGCGGTTGGCGGCATGCTCAAGGTCGCCTTCGATCGTCGCGCCACCGCCGGGCAATGCGGTCGCTTTCACGCCGCAGCCGACGCCGCAGTAGGGACAGGTGGTACGCACAGCGTGAATCGGGATGGTCATGGGATCTCTTTCTAGGCGGCCTGCGCGTCGCACAACGCGGGGCCGAACAACAGGCGGTCGCGCAGCGCCGAGATGTCAACGCCGCGCCCGATCAGGTCGAAATACCAGGGGCCGTCGGCCACGTCGCCATACAGCACGGCGCCCGTGAGGCGATTGCCATCGAGGACCAGACGCTTGTACATGCCGGAGCGGCGGTCGCGCAGCACCAGGTCTTGCGTGCCCGGACCGCCGACGATGTCGCCGGCCGAGTACAGATCGATCCCCGTGACCTTGAGTTTGGTGGCAACGGCCTGCTGCACGTAGCGGCGGTGCCCGAAGCCGGCCAGGTGCGCCGCGCAGACGCGCGCCTGTTCCCAGATCGGCGCGACCAGGCCGAAGGTCGCGCGGCGGTGCTGGACGCATTCGCCCACCGCATACACGCGCGGGTCATAGCTTTGCAGCGTGTCGTCAACGACGATCGCGCGCTCAACATGCAGGCCGGCGGCGCGCGCCAGTGCCACGTTCGGGCGTACGCCCGCCGCCATCACCACCAGGTCGGCCGGCAGCGTGACGCCGTTCGAGAGGCGCACCGATGCGACCTTGCCGTCACCCAGAATGGCCTCGGTCTGCACGCCCAGCAGGATGCGCAAGCCGCGCCGCTCGAGCGCGCCCTTGAGCAGCAGCGACGCATCGCCATCGAGCTGCTGGTTCAGCAGGCTGCCAGTCAGGTGTACAACCGTCACGTCCATCCCGCGCCGCAGCAGGCCATTGGCCGCTTCCAGTCCGAGCAGGCCGCCGCCGATCACCACCGCGTGCCGGCCATCGCGCGCCGCCTGCAGCATCGTGTCCACGTCGTCCAGGTCGCGAAAACCCACCACGCCCGGCAGGTCCGCGCCCGGTACCGGCACGATGAATGGCTGCGAACCGGTGGCCAGCAGCAGGCGGTCGTACGCCACCTCGACGCCCGATTGCGAACGCACGCTGCGGCGACGGCGGTCGATGGCCACGACCGGGTCGCCCGTGTGCAGCGTGATGCCATGTTCGGCGTACCACGCGCGCGGATGCAGCACGATGTCGTCCTGCGTCTTGTCGCCGGCCAGCACGGGCGAGAGCATGATGCGGTTGTAGTTCACGTGCGGCTCGGCGCCGAACACGGTGATGTCGTACATGCCAGGGGCCAGCGCGAGCAATTCCTCCACTGTGCGCATTCCGGCCATGCCGTTACCGACCACCACCAGCGCGGGCCTGTGCGCCGTGTTCATGCGGCCACCCATACAGTGTCGCCATCGATCCGGGCCGGATAGCTCGCCACCGACTGCGCCGGCGCTTCCAGGCACTCGCCGCTGGCCAGATCGAAGTGCTGCTTGTAGATGGGCGAGGCCACGACGATGCGCTCGCCGATGCTGCCCACCAGCCCGCGCGAGAGCACGGCGGCCTGCGAATTGGGATCGTAGTTATCGATGGCGAACACGCCCGGCGCAATGTCGCCGATGCGGAACACGGCTACCTGGCGGCCGTTCAGCAGCGCGCATACGCCGGTGTCGGGAACGATCTCGTCGAGCCGGCAGACGGCCGTCCAGTTGGCAAGTTGGGGGTCACGATGCATGGTCATTCTCCTCAAGCCACGGCAATGGGAATCGTGCGGCGGCGTTCATCGAACGTGGCCGGACGCACCTGGCCGCGCTCGGGCACGAACACCACGTTGCTGTCGGTTTCCGCGCTGTTGACGAAGTGGCGGAAGCGGCTGCGCACGGCCGGATTGGTGATCGCTTCCTTCCATTCGCAGGCGTAGGTGTCGACCACGTGCTGCATCTGCGCTTCGAGTTCGTCACCGATGCCCAGGCTGTCCTCGACCACCACTTGGCGCAAATACTCGAGGCCCCCTTCGAGGTTTTCGCGCCAGGTCGACGTGCGCTGCAGGCGTTCAGCCGTGCGCACGTAGAACATCAGGAAGCGGTCGGTCAGGCGCACCACCTCGGCTTCGGTCAGATTCGACGCGATCAGCTCCGCATGGCGCGGCTTCATGCCGCCGTTGCCGCACACGTACAGGTTCCAGCCCTTGTCGGTGGCGATCAGGCCCACGTCCTTGCCCTGCGCCTCGGCGCATTCACGGGTGCAGCCCGACACGCCAAACTTGATCTTGTGCGGCGCACGCAGGCCCTTGTAGCGGTTTTCCAGTTCGATGGCAAAGCCCACGCTGTCGCCCACGCCAAAGCGGCACCAGGTCGAGCCGACGCACGATTTCACCGTGCGCAGCGACTTGCCGTAGGCGTGGCCCGACTCGAAGCCGGCGTCGATCAGCTCTTCCCAGATCGCCGGCAGCTGGTCCACGCGCGCGCCGAACAGGTCGACCCGCTGGCCGCCCGTGATCTTGGTGTACAGGCCGTACTTCTTGGCGACCATGCCCACCGCGATCAGGCCGTCGGCCGTGACTTCGCCGCCCGGCATGCGCGGCACGACCGAGTAGGTGCCGTCCTTCTGGATGTTGCCGAGGAAGTAGTCGTTCGAATCCTGCAGGCTGGCGTGCTTCGGTTTGAGCACGAAATCGTTCCACACCGAGGCCAGGATATTCGCTGCAGTCGGCTTGCAGACGTCGCAGCCAAGGCCACGGCCGTGGCGCGCCAGCAGTTCGCCGAATTCCTTGATGCCTTCCACGCGCACCAGGTGGTACAGCTCCTGGCGCGAGTAAGCAAAGTGTTCGCACAGGTGATTGTTGACGGCCACGCCCAGTTTTTTCAGTTCCGCGTTCAGCACCTGCGTCACGAGCGGCACGCAACCGCCGCAGGCCGTACCGGCCGTGGTGCAGCTTTTCAGTGCGCCGATCGTCGTCGCGCCGCCCGCCACCGCCTCGCACAGCGCGCCCTTCGAGATGTCGTTGCACGAGCAGACCTGCGCCGTGGCCGGCAGCTTGTCCACGCCCAGCGCGGGCCGCACGGTATTGCCGCTCTCGGGCAGGATCAGGTATTCCGGCGCTTCGGGCAGCTCGATCTTGTTCAGCATCGTCTGCAGCAGCGCGCCGTACGATGCGGCGTCGCCCACCAGCACGCCACCGAGCAGGTACTTGCCGCAGCTCGAGACGACGATCTTGCGGTAGGTCTGGCGCCGCTCATCCAGGAACTGGTAACTGCGGCTGCCCGGCGTGGTGCCATGCGCGTCGCCCAGGCTGGCGACGTCCACGCCCATCAGCTTGAGCTTCGTGCTCATGTCTGCGCCCGCAAAGCCACATTCGGCGCCCAGCACATGGCGCGCGGCGGTGCGCGCCATGTCGTAGCCCGGCGCCACCAGGCCAAACAGCTGGCCGCTCCACAGCGCGCATTCGCCGATCGCGTAGATGTGCGGATCGGACGTCAGGCACTGGCCGTCGATGACGATGCCGCCGCGCGCGCCTAGCTCAAGGCCCGCCTGGCGCGCCAGTTCGTCGCGCGGGCGGATGCCGGCCGAGAACACGATCATGTCGGTGTCCAGACTTGTACCGTCGGCGAACTGCATGCGATGGGTCGTCGCATCGCCATCGACGATGGCCAGCGTGTTCTTGCCGGTGTGGACGCCCACACCCAGTTCTTCGATGCGGGTGCGCAGCACGCGCGCGCCTGCATCGTCGACCTGCACCGCCATCAGGCGCGGCGCAAATTCGACGACGTGCGCCTGCAGGCCCAGGTCGCGCAGCGCCTTGGCGCACTCCAGGCCCAGCAGGCCGCCGCCGATGACGACGCCGATGCGCTGGCGCGTCCCGTCGCCGCGGGCAGCGCATTCCTTCATCTTCTCGAGGTCTTCGATCGTGCGGTACACAAAGCAGTCCTTGCGCTCGGCGCCTGGCACGGGCGGCACGAACGGGTACGAGCCGGTGGCGAGCACCAGGCGATCGTAGGAGACGGCGCTGCCGTCGCCCAGCAGCACCGACTGCGCGGCGCGGTCGATGGCCACCACCTTTGCGTTCAGGCGCAGCACGACGCGCTCGGCCAGTTCCGCGCGTTCGAAGTAGCCCGGCGCGACCAGCGACAAATCGTCTGCGCTTTTACCGGCAAAGAATTCCGACAGGTGCACGCGGTCGTAGGCCGGACGCGGCTCTTCGCCCAGCACCGTGACCCGCAGCGGTGTCGCCGGATCGAGCATGCTGCTGGCAGCGAGCGTTTCGAGAAATTTGTGGCCCACCATTCCGTGGCCGATGACGACGATATGCATGACGTTCTCCTTTATGCTGCAACGGTTGCGGACGGGGTGCTGGACGGGATGCGGGACGTGCTGCCGAAGCGCGCGCCGAGCGCGCACAGGCTGGCCACCACCACCAGGCCGCTCAGGATCGTGAGCGTGCTCTGGATGTCACCCGTACCCTTCATCAGGAAGCCCGCGGCGACAGCGCCCACATTGCCCCCGGCGCCGACGATGCCGGCCACGCCACCCAGCGCCTTGGGCGCCACGAACGGCACCAGCGCATAGGTCGCGCCGCAGGCCATGTGCGTGAACAGGCCGAACCCCAGCATGGCCACCACGGCGAACACGACGCCGTCGGCCTGCGCGAACCACAACAGGCCCAGTGCTTCGCCGATCATCAGGACGAACAGGATGGTCACGCGGCGATTGACGTCACCGCTCCGCGCTGCGCGGTCTGACAGCCAGCCGCCCAGGGCGCGGGCGAACAGCGCCAGCAGGCCAAAGCTGCCGGCCGCCATGCCGGCCTGGCCCAGGGTCAGGTCGAAATGATCGACGTAGTAGACGGCGGCGATGTTGTGGATGAAGATCTCGATGCCGAAGCAGGCGCCGTAGGTGACGAACAGGAGCCAGGCGCGGTGGTTGCGGCAGCCTTCGGTGAAACTGGCCCAGCCGCCCTTGCCGGCGCTGGCCGGCAGGTTGCCGGTCTTGCGCAGGTCATCGTAGTTACCGGCCGGGCAATCCTGCGTGTAGCGCCAGTACACAAAGGCCATGATGATCATCATGACGCCCGGGACCACCAGCGCCACGCGCCAGCTCATCGACTGGCTCACGCCCAGCATCACGACGGCGGTGAGCAGCAGCGGCATCAGCGCCTGCGCCGCGCCGCCGCCCGCATTGCCCCAGCCGGCAGCGGCCGCGTTGGCGGTGCCGACCACCTTCGGCGAGAACATCACCGACGTGTGGTACTGGGTGATCACGAAGCTGGCGCCGACCGCGCCGATGCCCAGGCGGGCCAGCAGGAAGGTTTCGTAGCTCTGCGTCATGGCCACGCCCAGCACGGGAATCGCGCCGATCAGCAGCAAACCTGTATAGGTCTTGCGCGGGCCGTAGCGATCGCACAGGGGCCCGACCAGCAGGCGGACAAAAATCGTGATTGCCACTGCCGCAATATTGATATTGGCGATCTGCTCCATCGAGAGGCCGAATTCGCCTTTGATGACGGGCATCAGCGGCGCGCAGGCGAACCACGCGAAGAAGCAAATGAAGAAGGCCACCCAGGTCAGGTGGAAGGCCCGCATCGGCGCGCCCTGGAACGAGAAGAGGTTGATGTTGTCTGCTTTGCCGGTCATGATTTTTCGTCCTTGGAAAACAAAAAGGCGTCCGCGCTGCTGCCTGGGGCAGAAGCTGCGGACGCCGTTGTCCTGGTGCCGGCCCGTCGTTGGGCTGGCGTTATATGAAGGAGATCGTCATTGATCCTGTGCTCTGTATCAGCAAGAGGCGTGCCACGCGCGGTTCAGGGCGGGGCCGGCAGCCGGCGCCTGCTCGACGCTGCATCGCGGTGCACCATTCCCCAAGATGATGCACCGGCGTGCACCGCAACTGGCGTCAAGCCGGTGCGAAGTCTTGAGCGAAAGCGTGCGGATCGGTGCCGTCCCAGACCCGCCCGTCCATCAGCGTGGACGTGCGCAGCGTCGTGCTAGGCAGCGGCGTGCCGGTGCGCTCGGCCGCTTCGCGATACAGGTCGATGCGGTTGACCTGCTGCGCCAGCGCCAGGTAATCGGGATCGGTACGGAGCAAGCCCCAGCGGCGGTGCTGCGTCATGAACCACATGCCGTCGGACAGCCATGGGAAGTTCGCTTCGCCGCCAGCGTAGAAACGCAGGCCGTTGTGGCTACGCCAGGCCGCGCCTTCGTCCGCGCCGGCCAGGCAGTACTGCAGCGTCTCGCGGCTGGCATTGACATATGCGGGACTGGCCAGCACCTCGGCTGCCGCTTCGCGGTTGGCGCGCGAGGCGTCGAGCCAGCGCGCGGCCTGCAGCAACGCAGCGATCATCGCGCGGCAGGCATTTGGATGGGTCGCGGCAAAGGCGGCGCGCGTGCCCAGCGCCTTGCCGGGATGGTTCGGCCATACCTGCTCGCTCGACGCGGCCTGTACACCGGCGCCGTCGCGCAGCGCGCGCTGGCCCCACGGCTCGCCCGCACAGAAGCCATCCATATGGCCGGCTGCCAGGCTGGCCGCCATCTGCCCCGGCGGCACCGTCACCACCCGGCAGTCCTTCAACGGATCGACGCCCTGCGCGGCCAGCCAGTAATACAGGAACATTGCGTGGTTCCCGGTCGGGAAGGTGTGCGCGAGCGTCAGGCGCTGCCCGGCCTGTACCAGGCGCGCCAACCCGCCCGGTTCTGCTGCTGCGTCGGCCCAGGTGCGCGAGAGCGTGATGTTCTGGCCATTCTGGTTCAGGTTCATCAGCACCGCCATGTCGCACTGGCCGGTGCCGATGCCGTTCTGGATCCCGTAGACCATGCCGTACAGCGCTTGCGCCGCATCGAGCTGCCCACCCACCAGGTGCTCGCGCATGCCGGTCCAGGATTGTTCGCGGCTCAGTGCAAAGCGCACGCCGTACAGTTCATCGAAGCCCAGCACCGACGCCATCACCAACGGCGCGCAGTCGGCCAGTGGCATGAAGCCGATGCGGATGGTCTCGATCTCGGGACGGTCGGTACCGGCGATCCATGCGCCCTTGCCTGCCAATGTCATAGATATCCTGATGTTCTTGTTAGCTGCGGGCGTTCAGCCCAGCAGGTCTTCCACGTCGATCAGGCGCTGCGCGACGTCGACCAGCTTCATGTTCTTGTTCATGGCCAGGCTGCGCAGGCGCTGGTAGGCCTGGTCCTCGGTCAGTTGGTAGCGCGTCATCAACATGCCCTTGGCGCGGTCGAGCACCTTGCGCTCAGCCAGCTTTTGCCGGGTATCGCTCAATTCATCGAGGAGCCGCTGCTCGCGCCGGAAGCGCGCCAGCGCGACGTCGAGCACCGGCTTGACGCGCTCGGCCTGCAGGCCGGCCACGATGTACGCCGATACGCCCGCTTCCAGTGCGGCGTCCATGCTGGCCGGGGCATCGTCCTCGGTGAACAGCACGATGGGCCGGCGCGCATCGCGGGTGGCAATCACGATGTGTTCGAGCACGTCGCGCGCGTCGGACTCGCTGTCGAGGATGATCAGATCGGGCTGCAACTGCGCGATGCGCTCGGGCAGGAACACGTCGGCCGGAAGCGATGCGACCAGATCGTAGCCCGATTCGAGCAGGCCAATGCGCAGCGCGGTGCTGCGCCGGGTCTGCGCTGCGTGGGCCGCATCGGGGTCGGCACCGGGTGCTGTTGCAGACAGCACCACAACAATGCGCAAATGTGGGGTTGTTGTGTCTCGCGGTTTCATGCAGTTTTTGCATGCAAGAATCGTACCGTGTTGCCCGATTGCATTTAATCCTTGCCCTTCTTATGCGTGTGCCGATTGTCGAGATATGCGTCAAGCGCATATCTTTCCAGTGAGCAACTAAACAATTATTCGTTTTATGAATCGCGGGAATCACGAATGAAAAGTTTTCTTATGACTCGATGACTCCTATACTGCAACGCAACATGACAGTATTTAACCAGGAGCGCAACATGACTGCAGCTATCCAGCAAACCAATTTCTTCGCGGCAGCGATCGCCGCCATCCGTAGTTTTTCGCAAGACCTGTACATCGCCCACGGCGGTTACGCTCCATCGGTGCGGGGTTAATCATGCATCCACTCGAATACCTGACCATCGCCCTGGCCGTGCTGACCGTTGCCGCCCGCGTCTCGATGTATCTGCCACGTCCGCCAAAAGGCCCGTTCAAGGCAATGTAAGCAAGGGGGCAAACGCCCCGATCAAGGCAGAATAATCTGCCTGTAATACCGAACGCCGGCCGTATTGACATACTGCCGGCGTTTGTATTTATAGTAAAAAAACCTTCTCCGATCCGCGCGCCGTGGCAAGTGGCTGCGCTAGAATGCATTCGCATTTCTGGCCAGAAAGCCCTTCTTTCACTTACCACATACCCATGCGCACACCTGCACTCACCCTCTTTGCGGCCTCGTTCGCGGCCTCGCTGGCATCGATCGCACTGCCGGCAGCAGCAGCACCGACACCCATCACCCTCGACCAGGCCATGAGCCATCCCGACTGGATCGGCACGCCGGTGGAAGACGCCTGGTTCAGCTGGGACAGCAAGCAGGTGTACTACAAGCAGAAGCGCACCGGCTCGCCGCTGCGCGACACGTTCCAGGCCGGCGCGAACGCCGGCAAGGCGCAGATGGTGAGCGACGCCGACCTGCCAAAGATCGACAGCGCCGACGTGGTCTATAACCGCAACAACACGCGCATGCTGGTCATCCGCAACAACGACCTGTTCGAGCGCGACCTGAAATCGGGCCAGCTGGTGCAGGTCACGCGTGGCGCGACCCGCATCGGCAACGCACAGTACGCGGCCGACGAGCGCTCGGTGCAGTACCGCATCGGCACCGACTGGTATGTGTGGGACCGCGTCACCCGGGTTACCGGCCCGGCCGCACTGCCGCGCGCGGCGAAGGATCCGAACGCGCCGGAAGACGACGCCTACCGCGCGACCGAGCTGCGCCTGATCGAGCACCTCAAGCGCCAGAAGGATGACCGCGACGCGCTGCGCGCCCGCAACGACGAACTGCGCCGGGTCGATGCCTCGATGGCGCCAACGCCCGTCTACCTGGGCGACAAGGTCACGCTGGAGGCCAGTTCGCTGTCGCCGGATGGACGCTGGCTGCTGGTCGTCACTGCCGCCAAGAGCGCCGACAAGGGCCGCGTGGGCAAGATGCCGCGCTACGTGAACGAATCGGGCTACGAAGAGACCGAAGACGTGCGCACGCGCGTGGGTCGCAATATGCCGCCCGCGCATTCGCTGAAACTGGTCGACCTGCGCACGAATACCATCAAGGACATCGGCTTCGACACCCTGCCCGGCATCACCGTCGATCCGCTGGCTGCGCTGCGCGCCGCCGCCAAGAAGGATCCACTCAAGGGCAACCGGCCAGTCGTCGTCTCGGGTGGCCGCAACGCGATCGACTGGAGCAGCAACGGCGCCAACGTCGCCGTGATGCTGCGCTCAGTCGACAACAAGGACCGCTGGATCGCCAGCGTCGACCTGCGTGACGCCAGGCTCAAACCCCTGAACCGCGTCACCGACGGCGCCTGGGTCAATTACGACAATGCCGAATTCGGCTGGCTGCCGGACAACCGCACGCTGTGGTACCTGTCGGAAGAATCGGGCTACTCGCACCTGTACACGCTCGATAGCATGGGAGCAGCCGCGCCACGCGCGCTGACCTCGGGTAAATGGGAAGCCAGCGACGTGCGCTGGAGCGCGGATGGCAGCACCGCCTACATGCTGTGCAACCACGAAGCGCCGGGCGACTACGAAGTCTGCGCCGTGAGCGCCAAGGGTGGCGCGGTGCGCGAAGTGACGAAGCTCGACGGCGTCGAACGCTTCAACCTGTCGCCGGACCAGAACAAGCTGCTGGTGCACTGGTCGTCGAGCTACACGCCAATCCAGATCGCGACCGTGCCCGTCTCGGGCGGCGCCGCCACCAAACTGACCGACACCCGCACGCCCGACTTCAAGGCGCGCGAGTGGATCGAGCCGCAATACGTGGCCGTGCCATCGAGCGCCGGCGGCGATCCGGTGCACGCCAAGCTGTATCGCCCTGCCCAACTGGAAGCCGGCAAGACCTATCCGGTCGTGATGTTCGTGCACGGCGCCGGCTACCTGCAAAACGTCAGCAAGCGTTATCCGGTCTACTTCCGCGAGCAGATGTTCCACAACCTGCTGGTGCAGCAGGGGTACATCGTGCTGGACATGGATTACCGCGCCTCGAAAGGCTATGGCGCCAAATGGCGCACCGCGATCTACCGCCAGATGGGCCATCCGGAACTGGACGACTACCTCGACGGCGTGAAGTACCTGGTCGGCCAGCAGCAGGGCGACGCCAGCAATATCGGCGTGTATGGCGGCAGCTACGGCGGCTTCATGACCTTCATGGCCCTGATGCGCGCACCAGACGTGTTCAAGGCCGGCGCCGCGCTGCGCCCCGTCACCGACTGGACCAGCTACAACCACGAGTACACGGCCAACATCCTCAACACGCCGGACATCGACCCGGAAGCGTACAAGAAATCGTCGCCGATCGAGTACGCGCAGAACCTGAAAGGCCACCTGCTGATCTCGCACGGCATGATCGACGATAACGTGCTGTATCAGGACTCGGTGCGCATGGCGCAGCGCCTGATCGAGATGAAGAAGGACCACTGGGAGATGGCGAGCTACCCGCTCGAACGCCACGGCTACGTGCAGCCCGAAGCTTGGTACGACCAGTACCGCCGGATCTATCAGCTGTTCGAGCGCTCGCTCAAGCAGAAGTAATCCCGCGCCGGCAGTCGTTGCGCATATCCTTTTTGCATAGGCATTACAGGATGTAAGCGCGATTGCCGGCGGCGCGCGGCTGGTGCACCTTATGACAACAATCACCTCATGAGGTCCTGCCATGCCACGCTCGCGCGCCGCCGCCCTGCCCGCCTTGTCCCTCATTGCCGCTACCCTTCTGCTGGCCGCTTGCAGCGCGCCCCAGCAACTGCAAGCGGATAATGCCATAGCGCCGCCGCCGCCGCCGGCGCCCGGGAAGCGGGTCGAGGTGACGGGCAGCGCGATCTCCCCGTATTCGGGCTACACCCGCGTGCCGCCGACGACCTTACAGCGTAGCGTCGCGACGATGCCTTATCCGATGCCTTACCCGTCCCCGAGCTACGCACCCGGCGCCGAGCGCTTCCCCGACGCCCAGGCCAACCGCGCGGTGCTGGTCGAAGAGCAACCAGTGTCCACCTTCAGCAGCGATGTCGACACCGCGTCGTATGCGTACGTGCGGCGCCAGCTGAGCGCCGGGCGGATGCCGCCACCGGCCGCCGTGCGGGTCGAGGAAATGGTGAACTACTTCCCCTATGCCTATGCCGCACCTGGCAAAGCCAGCCAGCCATTCGCGCTGACCACGGGCCTGATGCCCAGCCCGTGGAATGCGGACAACCAGCTGCTGCACGTGGCCGTGCGCGGCTACGATCTGCAGCGCGCCGAGCGGCCGCCGATGAACATCGTGCTGCTGGTCGACGTGTCCGGCTCGATGGCCCCGCAGGACCGCCTGCCGCTGCTCAAGCAGGGCTTTCGCCTGTTCGCACAGGGCTTGCGCGAACAGGACCGGGTGGCGATCGTCACCTACGCCAATGGCACGACGGTTGCGCTCGAACCAACCACGGGCAGTGACAAGCAGAAGATCATCGACGCCATCGATGCGCTGCAGGCAGCCGGCGGTACGGCCGGCCGCGATGGCCTGGAGCGCGCCTACGCGATGGCCCAACGCCACTTCGATACGAAAGCCGTCAACCGCGTCATCCTGGCCACCGACGGCGACTTCAATATCGGCGTGAGGGACCCGCGCCAGCTCGAAACCTTCATCGCCGACAAGCGCAAGAGCGGCGTCTACCTGTCGATTTTCGGCGTTGGCGACGGCAACCTGAACGACGCGCTGATCCAGCGCCTGACGCAGTCAGGCAATGGCAATGCCGCCTATATCGACTCGCTGCTGGAAGCGCGCAAGGCGCTGCAAGCTGAACTTGGCTCGACCATGTTCCCGATCGCGAACGACGTCAAGATGCAGGTCGAGTTCAACCCGGCGCGCGTGGCGGCCTACCGCCTGATCGGCTACGAGACGCGCATGCTGGCGCGCCAGGACTTCAAGGACGACAAGGTCGATGCGGGCGACATGGGCGCCGGCCACACGGTCACCGCGATCTACGAGATCACGCCGGCGGCGGGTGCTGCCAAACTGGTGGACCCGCTGCGCTACGGCGCCGGCAAGAAAGCCGCACCTGGGGGCAAGAATGACGAGCTGGCGTTCGTGCGGGTGCGCTACAAGCTGCCGGGCGAGAACACAAGCCGCCTGGCCGAGCAGCCGGTGCGCCAGGCGACGGCACGCGCCACGCTGGCCGCCGCGCCGGCCGACCAGCGCTTCGCGGTGGCCGTGGCCGCGTTTGGCCAGCGCCTGCGCGGCGAGCCGCAGGTGAGCGACTACAGCTATGCCGACATCGCCACGCTGGCGAACGACGCACGGGGCGCCGACGCTGACGGCTATCGCGCCGAGTTCGTGAAGCTCGTGCGGATGGCGGAATCGCTGGGCCAGGCCGCGACAACCGGGCGGCCTTGACCGTTTACGGCGCACCCAGCATATCCAGCAGCGTCAGCGCCACCACCTTGGTGGCGCGGCGCAAGTCTTCCAGCGCCAGCCGCTCGTCGGCCTTCTTCGCATTGGCCTCCGTGACCGTGCGCGGCCCGGCGCCATACAGCACGGCCGGAATACCGCGCTCGCCATACAGGCGCGCATCCGCATACAGCGGCGTGCCGACAGCGGGAATCGCCTCGCCCAGCACGGCGTGTGCGTTGCGGCGCAGGCTCTCGACCAGCGGCTGCGCGCCGGGTAGCGGCCGCAGCGCCTGCGACAGCAGCAGGCGCCGGATCTCGAGCCGGATGCCGGGCATGCCGGCCACTGCGTCGTTGATCAGTGCGCGCACCTGCGCTTCGACCGCAACCGGGTCTTCTTCGGGAATCATGCGCCGGTCGAGCTTCAACACCACCTTGCCCGGCACCACGTTGGTATTCGTGCCGCCGTCGATGCGCCCGACGAGCATCGTCGGCGAATCGATACCGGGCACGCCCGACTTGATGGTCTTGAGCCGTGGCAGGTCGCCGTAGATCGCATTCAATACCCGCGTGGCTGCCTGCAGCGCATCGACCGCTGTGTCGGGCATCGCGCCGTGGCCGGCCTTGCCGTGCACCGTCACTTCCAGCTGCAGGCAGGCGTTGTGCGCGGTGATGATGCTGTAGCCAAAACCGGCGGCGATCACGTAGTCGGGCTGCGTCAACTCCTGTTCGAGCAACCAGCCCGGCCCCAGCAGGCCGCCGAATTCTTCGTCATACGTAAAGTGCAGCTCGACGCCGCCACGCAGCGGCGCGCCCAGGGCTTCGAGCGCGCGCACCGCGAATACATAGGTGGCAAAGTCGCTTTTCGATACCGCTGCCGCGCGCCCGTACAGGTAGCCATCTTCGATGACGGCGCCATACGGTGGATGGGTCCAGCCTTCGCCCGGCGGCACCACGTCGCCATGCGCATTGAGCGCCAGTGTCGGCCCGTCTGCGCCATACGGCCGGCGCACGATCAGGTTCGTGATGCTTTCCAGGCCGTAGTCGACGACCTGCTGCGCTGGCACCGCGTGCCGCTCGACCGGCCAGCCGGCGCCCTCCAGCATGTCGGCCACGGCCTGGGCGTGTGGCGCGTTGTTGCCCGGCGGCGTATCGGTGGGAATCCGCACGACGGCCTGCAGGAAGCCCACTTCGTCATCGAAGTGCGCGTCGATCCAGTCGGTCAGGCGTGTCTGCAATGCGTTCATGGTGTGTTTCCTGTGTTGGCGCCGGCCTCGAACCAGGCCTTGACCACGGCGCGTTCGGCATCGGTCATGTGCGTCAGATTCGCCAGTGGCATGGCCCTGGTCTGGACTGTCTGCTGGTAGATGCGCGCGGCGTTCTGGCCGATCTGTTCGGGCGTTTCGAGCATGACGCCCAGCGGCGCGACCGCAAAGCCGGGCTGCGTCGGTTGCGCCGCATGGCACGAGACGCAGCGCGCGCCAATGATCGCGCGGACCTCGGCAAAGCGTGCGGCGTCGGCCGCAGCGGTAGTGACCACCGGATCGACGCGCACCGGCCGGGCTGGCGCCAGCAGCACGCCAAGTCCCAGCAGCAGCGCGGCGCCCGCCACAGGGTACCGCCATTCGATGCGGCCCTTGTGGCGCAGATTGAAGAAGTGGCGGATCAACACGCCGGCCAGCATGATCACGCCCAGCACCGCCCACGCATGCGGGTGGTTGTAAGTCATCGCGTAGTGGTTGCTGATCATGATGAACAGCACCGGCAGCGTGAAGTAATTATTGTGGACGCTGCGCTGCTTGGCCCTGATGCCGTGGACCGGATCGGGCTTCTGCCCCGCCAGCATGGCATTGACCATCTTGCGCTGGCCGGGAATGATCAGCATCGCCACGTTTGCCACCATGATCGTGCCGATCATCGCGCCCACGTGCAGATACGCCGCGCGGCCGCTGAGCAGGTGCGTGAGCACCCAGCTGCTGCCCACCAAAAACAGGAAGATCGTCGCGCCAAACGCCAACGGGCGCTGCACCAGCGGTGAGCGGCACAGCAGGTCGTAGACGATCCAGCCCACGACCAGGCTGCCGATGCCGATACCGATCGCCTGCCCGCTCGACAGATCGGCCACGCTGCGGTCGATCATCATCGCTTTCGCATTCATGTAATACACGATGCTCAGGAGCGCAAAGCCCGACAGCCAGGTGGAATAAGCTTCCCACTTGAACCAGTGCAGCTCCTTCGGCAATTCAGCGGGCGCCACCAGGTATTTTTGCGGATTGTAGAAGCCACCGCCGTGCACGGCCCACAGCTCGCCGGCGACACCCTTGCGCTCGAGGTCCGAACCGGGCTCCGGCGGCTTGATCGTGTTGTCGAGCCAGACGAAGTAAAACGATGCGCCGATCCAGGCGATGCCGGTGATGATGTGCAGCCAGCGCACCAGCAGATTGAGCCATTCGAGAACGTAGGGGGCCAGGTATCCGGGGTCAAACATGGGCGTCCTTCAGGGTCGCAGATTCAAGGGAACATACGCGAGCGCGCCAGTGCAACCATGGCGACAGACGGCTTGACGATACGCTGATTTCCATTTCTGCAACAACAAAATCGGCGTATATTCGACATATCCGACTCGATATACAACGAAGATTTCACGGCCATGTCCAGCCTGCCCCGCAACCTCGACCTGCACCTGATCCGCATCCTCTACCTGCTGCTGGTGGAGAAAAACGTCTCACGCGTGGCGCTCAAGCTGAACCAGCCGCAGCCCTCGATTTCGGCCTCGCTGCGCAAGCTGCGCGAGTTGACGGGCGATCCGATTCTCGTGCGCGGCGCACGCGGCATGGTGCCGACGCAGCACGGCGAAGGTCTGCTCAAGCCCGCCAAGCGCATTCTGGACGAAGCCGAGAGCCTGTTCGTGCGCAAGGCACCGTTCCAGCCCGAAGACGCCGCGCGTACCTTCCACATCGCCGCGCCGGATTACCTCGATGCGCGCTTCCTGCCCAATGTGGTAGCGCTGCTGCGCCGCGGCTCGCCCGGCAGCAAGGTCGTGATCCACGCACTGGGGCCGGGTCAGGATTATCTGCGCATGCTCTCCGACGGCGACATGGACCTGGTGATCGCCAACTGGGACGAACCGCCGGCGCACCTGCACATCTCGAAGCTGTTCGAAGACCCGATCATCTGCACGATGCGCGCCGACAGCCCGTACGCGCGGCGCACGGCGCCGGACGCGATGACGCTCGAGGATTATCTCGACCTGCCCCACGTCGCCCCGACCCAGATGCTGCCCGGGTACCACGGCGTGATCGACGCGCATCTCGAGCGCCTCGGCCTGCAGCGCCGCGTGGCGGTGGAGTCGCCCTACTTCGGCGTGATTCCGTACATGCTCACGCAAAGTGACCTGGTCCTGACCACCGGCCGCCAGTTCATCCGCGCCTTTGAGAAGACGCTGCCGTTGAAAAGCTTCACGGTGCCAGTGAAGTTTCCGCCGATGCGCTTTTACCAGTTGTGGCACCAGCGCGTGCACCAGTCGACCGAGCACAAATGGCTGCGCGACCAGGTCAGCAGCGCCGCGCGCGCCCTGGTGCAGGCCTAGACTATATGCGCCGGCTGCTGGCAGCCATCCGCGGGGCGATATGGGCGCCCCCACCGCCAGCCCGTATGATCGACCGCCTGACACCATGGAGCGCACATGACCACGATCGCGACGCTGAACGCATGCGAGGCCGCCGGCTTTGTCGAGGCCCTGCGCGGCATCTACGAACACTCGCCGTGGATCGCGGCGCGCGCAGCGCAGGCCCGCCCGTTCGCCAGCCTGGCCGCGCTCAAGCGCGCCTTGCAGTCGGTGGTGGACGCGGCCAGTATCGACGAACAACTGGCGCTGCTGCGCGCCCACCCGGAACTGGCCGGCAAGGCCGCGATCGCCGGCGCCCTGACCGCCGAATCCACGAGCGAGCAAGCCAGTTCGGGACTGGACCGGTGCACGCCGCACGAATACGCGCAGCTGCATGCGCTCAATGCCGACTACAACGGCCGCTTCGGCTTTCCGTTCATCCTCGCGGTCAAGGGCCCGACCGGCCAGGGCCTGTCGCGCCAGGCCATCATCGCCACCTTCGAGCGGCGCATCGGCAACGCGCGCGGCGACGAGCTGCGCGAAGCGCTGCGCCAGGTACACCGGATCGCGGAGATCCGGCTGAATGCGCTGCTGGGCGTGACGCCGTCGCTTGGCGCGCGCGTGATGGACTGGTGCGAAACGCTGGGCGCCATCAGCGACGTTGAGACGAACCTGACCTGCGCCTACATGACGCCGGCCCACCAGCGCACCGCCGCGTGCATCGCCGGCTGGATGCGCGAGGCCGGCATGACGGTCCACATCGACGCGGTGGGCAATGTCGTCGGCCGCTACGCCGCTGCGCAGCCGGGCGCAAAAACGCTGGCGACCGGCTCGCACTACGACACCGTGCGCGATGGCGGCAAGTACGACGGGCGCCTGGGCATCCTGCTGCCGATCGCCGTCGTCGCCGACCTGCACGCGCGCGGCCAGCGCCTGCCGTACGACCTGGAGGTGATCGCGTTTGCCGAAGAAGAAGGCGTGCGGTATCAAAGCACGTTCCTGGGCAGCAGCGCGGTTGCGGGCAGCTTCGACATGGGGTTGCTGACCGCTGTCGACAGCGACGGCGTCACGCTGGGCGACGCGCTGGCGCAGGCTGGCCACCACCATTCTGAGATAGCTGGCATCGCACGCGATCCTGCGCTGCTGCTCGGCTTTGTCGAAGTCCACATCGAGCAAGGCCCGGTGCTGCTCGAACGTGGCCTGCCGCTGGGCGTGGTGAACGCGATTGCCGGCAGCTCGCGCTACATCGTCGAACTGCGCGGCGTGGCCAGCCACGCCGGCACCACGCCGATGGGCATGCGGCGCGATGCGGCCGCCGCCGCCGCCGAGATCGTGCTGCTGGTGGAAGCGCGCTGCCACCAGGGCGCAGCGCTGGTCGGGACGGTCGGCCAGCTCGAGGTGCCGGGTGGCTCAGTCAACGTGATCCCCGGCGCCTGCCGCCTGTCGCTCGACATCCGCGCCGCCGACGATGCGGTGCGCCTGGCCGCAGTGGCCGATATCCTGGCCGGCATCAGCACCATCTGCGCCGCGCGCGGCATCGGCGAACGACTGGTCAAGCTGCTGGAGATTGACGCCGTACCATGCGCGCCGCGTCTGATGACGCAGCTGGGGGCCGCGGTGGAACGGGCCGGCCTGCCCCATTTCGACCTGCCATCCGGTGCCGGCCACGACGCGATGCGCATGGCTGAGTTGACTGACGTGGCGATGCTGTTCGTCCGCTGCGGCAACGGCGGGATCAGCCACAATCCGCTCGAGACGATGACGGCCGATGATGCCGATATCGCGGGGCGGGTGCTGCTGGACTTCCTGGAACAGGTCAGCAACACGCACGGGTAAGAACGTTCCAACAGCGATGAACTTGCCTCGCATGAATGCGCGTTTGCTCCTATTTTTTGAATCGTCACATCCGTCAGGATTACATGCGCACATCTGCTTTGTACTGCTCCCTCCTCATGGGATTGCCATTTTCCACGCTCGCTGCCGAAGTAGAAACGACGCAGGTCTTTTACAGCAACGGGCAACTCGAATATATCGGCTCTGTCGACAGTGACGCGAATCAGCGGCTCTTCACGCTGTATGAAAAACTGGTGAAAAAGCCGACGACCCTGTCGATCCGCAGCCTTGGCGGCGACATCAATCCCGGCATGGAACTGGGCGCCTGGGTGCATGCGCACAAGCTGAATATCAAGGTCATGGAATTCTGCTTTTCTTCCTGCGCCAATTACGTGTTCCCGGCCGCAGTAAAAAAGATCGTCAGCAACTTCGCCATGGTCGGCTATCACGGTGGGCCCGGTGGTCCGTTACAGATTGGGCTGGACGACGCGCTAACCGCTGCCCAGCGCAAGGCTTTGCTGGATGACATCGAGAAACAGCGCGTCCAGAGTGGCCGCCGTGAAGCTGAATTTTATAGAATGATCGGCGTGCGCACCGATCTCAGCACACTCGGGCAAGGTGACCAGTACAAACCGTATTACGACAAAAATCCGGACGCACTCGGCTGGACCTATTCGCTCGACGACTTTACCCGGCTGGGCGTACGCGATATCAAGGTGATCAATCCGCCCTGGAAACCCGGCAGCGCGTCCGGACAAACGCCCGTGGTGACCATACCGATCGACGTCAAGCCTGCGCCCGCATCTTGAGCGAGCCACCAGCGCGTTCTGCGTGCAGCGCCGTGCTCAAGACGTCCCGAAACTGACGAGGTTGCGTTGCGACTGGTCGCGTGTCACCAGCACGCGGGCCAGTTCCACCGGCACACATGCTTGCTGCGTGAATGTTTGGGACTGCGCCTTGGCAGCCTGCGCAACGCGTTTCTCTTCCGTTACCACGTCATAGTTCCCACGTTTGAAGATCAGATGCTCGATGCCATCGTCGCCAACTGGTGCCGGCTTGACGACGACCAGCGACCAGTGACCTTCATCACCAACAAATTGCTTGCGCTTCAAGAAGTCATTCACGCGCGCCGCCGCGAGAGCACCGTCGGGCACTCTATCCTGGTACGGCGTCAGCGGACACAGCAAGGTACCAGCAGGCCACTCCAGACCCACCAGCGGTACGACGGTGTCGGGACGCATTTGCGACAGCTGCCGATCGATCGGGTGCCGATCCTGGGTACAGGCGCCGAGCGCCAACAACGCGAGGATGCCGATGGTGCGAAATGATTTCGTCATTTGAAGCGTGCCTGTTCGAGGTAACAATGAATCGACCGGTAAGGCACGATCCGTTGATGATTCTTGACTGATCGTTCAAGTATCCTTACATTGTGATTATCTTATAACCTTTCAGCACCGATCCTGTCCCATGGCCCGCCCGAGAAATTTTGTTGAAGAAGATGTCATCGACAGCGCGGCGGCGGTGTTTGGCCGCCTCGGCTATACAGCGTGCTCGATCGACGATCTCGTCGAAGCGACAGGGCTGCAACGGGGCAGCCTCTACAAAGCCTTCGGTTCCAAGCGGGGTCTCTTTGAAAAAGTATTGCGAAAGACGCTGGCCGGCAACTGGGCTAGCGATGGTGCATCCCTGGATCTGATGATCACGGCGTTGCGGGAACTGGCGAGCTTCGACCTCCCCGTCGCCGAACTGTGTCGTTGCGCACTGGCGGCACATGCATCAAACGCAGCAGAATTGCTCGGCTCCCGTTTACTCGACCATCTACCACGCAAGGAATGACAATGCCACGACTGGAACTGACCGACAGTGAGCTCATCGTCCATCTGGGCAAATGGGAAAAACTGATGGCACTGCACCCTGACGTACGCATTCCCCTCCAGCAGGTACGCGGCGCGACCGAAGACCCCAATTTTGGTGGAGCAAGCGGGTTCAAGCTGGGCCTGCGCCTCCCTGGAACGCATATTCCCTATGTCGTCGCGGCCGGGACTTTTCTCAAGGCAGGCGACAGGCAGTTCGTTTTCACGCGGCGCAAGCTGCACACCATCGTCATCGAACTGGCGGACCATGAATGGACGCGCCTCGTGATCGGCGTGCCCGATGCCCACGCGGCCGCCGCCCACATCAACGCTGCGGTCGCCTGCCTTCGCACCGATGCAGGCTGACCCGCTGCCTGCCTCGATCGCACCGGTAGATGGTGACGTTAAACAGCATGGCGCTTGTCTGCACGCCCCGAGTCGATGGTATGCTAACGCTTACAACTATGACAATGCAAACCCATGTCGACTTATAGCACCCCTGTCCTGACCACCCAACGCCTGATGCTGCGCCCGCTGGCCGCCACCGATGCACGGGCCTTGTACACCATTTTTTCCGACCCTGCCGTCGTGCGCTACTGGAGCGCCGAGCCGTGGACCGACATCTCGATGGCTGACACCGCCATCGCACGCGCCCTCGAAGCCTACCGCGACGAGACCGAGCTGCGCTTTGCCATCGAGCTGGCGGGCAGCCGCGAAGTGATCGGCACCGTCGCCCTGCACCACTTCTACAACCAGTACAACCGCTGCGAACTGGGCTACGCCATCGCCAAGGGCCACTGGGGCAATGGCTATGCCAGCGAAGCGATCGAAGCCGTGCTCGATCACGGCTTCAACGAAGTTGGCATCAACCGGGTCGAGGCCGACATCGACCCGCGCAACGACGCGTCCGCCCACGTGCTGGAAAAGCTCGGTTTTCGCAAGGAAGGCTTCATGCCGCAGCGCTGGCGCGTGCACGGCGAATACGCCGACACCGTGTTCTACGGCTTGCTGCGCGATTACTGGAACGAGCGCAAGGCGTCCTGACGACGATGCAAAGGCCTCCCATGAAAACCATCGCAGCGTGTTCGACCCTGGCGCTTGGGGTTCTTGGGCTGGCCCCGCAATCGGTCGCGGCCCAGGCCACGGTGCCAGCCTGGCGCGAGATCACGATTTACGCCAGCGACGCCAGCTATCCGCAGGCACTCGTGCGGCGCGGTGTCCAGGGCATGGTCACGATCGAACTCACGCCCGGCACGCGGGGCCGCAAGGCCGCAGCGACGGTGCGCGCTTCGTCGCGCTCGGCCGATCTCGATGCGCTGGCCCTCGGCATGGCCAGGCAACTCGACATCACAAGCGTGGATGACGCCCCCAGTGGCACGGTCACGTACCGCTTCCGCAAGGATCACACCGGGACCATCGCCACCAAGACTTGTGCTGACCTGAACGTCGATGTGGCCTACCATATTGCGACGTTCCCGGAGCGCAGCCTGCGCGAACTGCCGGTGTTCTACGAGAGCGTCGGCAAACTGATCTACAGCTTTCAACGTGAAGGCGAACGCCGGACATTCCCGCCGGCCGACACGCTGTTCGAGGCGACACTGGCCGGCTGCGCGCGCACGCCGCAGGCAGGCATGCTCGACGTGATGCGCCAGGAAGCGCTCAAGCTCATCGCGCCGTAGCACCCATCGTGCAGCGCCGCCGTATTGACACGCAAAACCGTGCCCCGCTCATCCACGCTCACGACCGCTCGCCCCGAAATTCGCACCGTTCGTCGGATCGCCCTTGGCCTGCACGGGCTGCATCCCTACAGTAGGGTCATCACTCTTTGAAAGGACTGCACGTGAAAACCATTCATACGTCCGCCAGCCGTTTCCAGTCGATCCTGCGCAATGCCGAAGTGGCCGGCCGCACCACCTGGCGCCTGGCCAAATCCAGCGCGCGCTACCTGACCCGCATGCCGTGGCCGGTGCTGCTGGTGCTTGCCATCGCCCTCGCCGCGCTGGTCACCATCGTGCCGATCGTGCTGGCCCTGTTCGTTGGCCTGCTGGTACTGAAGTTCGTCGCCGTGGCCGTGTTTGGCCGCCCACAGCGCCGCCTGCGCCACACGAGCGGGGAGTAAGCCATGGCGGCTGTCCAGATCAACCGCGCGCTCGACTTCGTGCGCGACGCCATGCGCGAAGCGGGCGCCCTGTGGTGGCGCTTCTTCGATTGGCTCGCGCTGATCGAATGGCGCCAGCTGTACCTGGTCTGGTTCCTGGGCTTTGTCGCCGGCCTGTTCGTCAACCTGGTCGAACCGGCGATCTGGTTCATCCTGGTGTCGTTCGGCGTCAAGGTGCTCGCCGGCGGCAAGCGCCGCGCCGAACTGCTGGCGCGCGATGCGTCGAGCAAGGCCGACGTGGCCAATCTCGAACGGCGCCTGACCGAGGCGCAGATGGCCACGCTCCAGGCCCAGGTCGAGCCGCACTTCCTGTTCAACACGCTGGCGCTGATCGGCCAGCTGATCGAAACCGATCCGAAGGAAGCCGCGCGCGTGCACGGCCACCTGATCGAGTACCTGCGCGCGTCGCTGCCGCAGATGCGCGGGTCCATGGGCAAAGGCGGCACCGGCGGCACGCTCGGCAAGCAGGTCGAACTCTCGCGCGCTTATCTCGCCATCATGCAGGCGCGGATGAAAGAGCGGCTCCAGGTCCGCTTTGAGGTGCCCGATTTTCTCGGCAGCGCGCCGTTCCCGCCGATGATGCTGCAGACGCTGATCGAGAACGCGATCAAGCATGGGCTCGAACCCAAGGTCGCGGGCGGCACGATCGTCGTGCGTTCGCGGGTCGAAGGCGCCACGCTGCATGTCGATGTGCTGGACGACGGCGTCGGCTTCAACCTGCATGCCGGCAGCGGCGTGGGCCTGGCGAATATCCGCGAACGCCTGGCGCTGTTGTACGGCACATCAGCCGAACTCGTGATCGAAGCGCCTGCAACTGGGGGCGCGTGCGTGTCGATTCGCCTGCCGTACCGGATGACCGAAGACGGCTGATATTACGATGCACTCCGCCATGCCCACTGCCCTGATTGCCGATGATGAAGCCCTTATGCGCGACCAGTTGCGCTCGCGCCTGCACGAGGCGTGGCCCGAGCTGCGCATCGTCGCCGAAGCCGCCAACGGGGTCGAGGCGGTAGCGCTGGCGGCGCAGCACAAGCCGGACATCGCGTTCCTCGACATCCGCATGCCGGGCATGGGCGGCATCGACGCGGCACGGCAGTTGTACGCCGACTGCCACATCGTGTTTGCCACCGCTTACGACCAGTACGCGGTCGAGGCATTCGAGCATGGCGCGATCGATTACCTGCTCAAGCCCGTGACGCTGGCGCGGCTCGACACCACGGTGGCGCGCCTGCGCCGCCAGCTCGAACACAAGCCGCAAGACATCGGCGCCCAGCTGGCCCGGCTGGCGCAACTGGGCGACCAGCTGCTGGGGCGCGCGGCGCCCTCGTCAAAACCATCGTATCTGCGCTGGATCCAGGCCCAGTCGGGCACGAGCCTGCGGATGGTCGCGACGTCCGAGGTGCTGTTCTTCCAGTCCGACGACAAGTACACGCGGGTGCAGACCGCCACCGCGCAGCACCTGATCCGCAAGACACTCAAGGAACTTGAAGAAGCGCTCGACCCCGACGAATTCTGGCGCATCCACCGCTCGACGCTGGTGCGGGTCGATGCGATCGCCGAAGTGCGGCGCGACCTGCGCGGCCGGCAGATGCTCACGCTGCACGGCTACCCCGAGGCGCTCGAAGTGAGCCGCAATCACAGTACGCTGTTCCAGCAGATGTAATGTTGCACGATCAAACCGCCCCAACGACCGACGCTGCTGCCAATGGCGCAGGCGCCAGTTCTCTGTTCGCCATCTTCGGGATATTCCTGCTGCTGGGCCTGCGCTCGTTCGGTGGCCCGATCGCCCACCTGGGCTACTTCCGCAATGAATTCGTCGTGCGCCGCCGCTGGCTGGACGACGCACGCTATGGCGAGCTGGTCGCGCTGTGCCAGTTCCTGCCCGGGCCAGCGTCGAGCCAGGTCGGCTTCGCGCTGGGCGTGCTGCGCGGCGGGGGCGTACTGGGTGGCTGCGCCGCGTGGCTCGGTTTTACTTTGCCGTCAGCGCTGCTGATGCTCGCCTGGGCGCTCGGGGCCGCCGTCACGACCGGTCCGCTGGCCACCGGCGCGGTGCACGGGCTGAAACTGGTGGCGGTCGCTGTCGTCGCGCAGGCGGTGTGGGGGATGGCGGGCACGCTGACGCCCGACTGGCAACGCAAGGTGATTGCCCTGGCCGCCATCGCGATCGTCGTCGTTGCTGCCGGCCCCGGTGGCCAGTTGATCGCCATCGCGGCCGGCGCAGTGGCGGGCTGGGCCTGGTGCCGCGGGGAAGCCCCGCACGGCGCTGCCCCGCTCGCGTTCCCGGTGCGCGTGGCGGGCGGCGCGGCCGCGCTGGTCCTGTGTGGTGTGCTGTTCGTGCTGTTGCCCGTCGCCGCCGCTGCCACGCAGTACCGACCGCTCGCTTTATTCGACGCCTTCTACCGTTCAGGCGCGCTCGTGTTCGGTGGCGGGCACGTGGTGTTGCCGCTGCTGCAGGCCGAAACCGTTGCCAGCGGCTGGATCGGCAGCGAAACGTTCCTGTCGGGGTATGGGATGGCCCAGGCGCTGCCCGGGCCGCTGTTTGCGTTCGCCGCATTCCTTGGCGCACAGGCCGGGATGAGCGCCACCGCCGTGGGCGGCGCCTGCGTGGCGCTGGTAGGGTTGTTCTTGCCGGGGCTGCTGCTCGTCTACGGCGCCCTGCCGTTCTGGGCCCGACTGCAGCGCCAGCGCGCGCTGCGCCATGCGGTCATGGGCGCCAATGCCGCCGTCGTGGGCATCCTCGGCGCGGCGCTGTACGACCCGGTCTGGATGAGCGCAGTGCTCGACCTGCGTGACGCCGCCGTGGCGCTGGCCTGTTTCATGCTGCTGGTGACATGCCGCGCGCCGGCCTGGCTGGTCGTGGCCCTGGCCGCCACAACCGGCGTACTGATGACGCTGGTCTGACGAGCGTCTCCGGTCAAGCCGGGAAATAACGCGTGCTGTCGACATCCTCCATCAGTGTGCCTTGCCGCGGATGCCAATCTAGCACCTCGCGCGTCCAGCTGCACGCTGCCGGCACGTTCATGCCGGCGAAATGCGCCAGTGCGCCAAAGTGCTGTGCTGCTGCAGCGCGCGCGATGCTGGTTACCGGCACGCCCAGGCGCCGACCGATCGCCGCTGCGATGTCGTGGAACGGGACGCCCTCCTCGGCCACGGCGTGATACCGCGCGCCCGGGGCGGCGCGCTCAAGCGCCAGACGAAACACGCGCGCGGCGTCGAGGCGATGCACCGATGACCAGCGGTTGGCGCCATCGTCGACAAACGCCGCTACTCTTTTTGTGCGGGCGAAACCGATCATCATCGGCACCAGACCATGGTCGCCCTCACCATGCACGGATGGCGGCAGGCGCACGACCGAGGCATTCACACCACGCGCGACCAGCACGCTGGCGGCATGTTCCGATGCGCGCGGATAAGCCGGGCTGAGCGGAAACGTCACATCTGCCTCGGTCGCCGACCGGCCCTGCACATCGAGCACCATCCCAGAGGTGACAACCAACGGACGATCCGAGCCTTCAAGCGCCGCGCCCAGCGCCTCGATGGCGTGCCGGTCCTGCTGGCAGTTGGCGGCGTACCGTGAAAAGTCGTGATCGAATGCGGTATGGATCACGCCATCGGCCGCCGCGACCGCATCGCGCAGTCCTTCCACATCATCGAGCGTGCCGCGCCACGCCCGCACGCCAAGCGCGGCCAGCGCCGCCGCGCCGGCTTCCGACCGCGTCAGGCCAGTGACGGTGTGGCCGGCAGCGAGTAAATCCTGTACCACGGCAGTGCCGACAAATCCGGTCGCACCGGTAATGAATACATGCATGACATCCTCCTGTTGGGTAGATGTCCACTATCGACGGGCTGCGTATCCGGGTAAAGTAGTGACTTTATACGGGTATAAGAGGTAACAGGATGGATGGGGCAACGAGCCGCGACAATCCGCTGGGCAGCTACCTCAAAGACCGCCGCGCCCGCCTCGACCCGGCAGCGCTCGGCCTGGGCAGCACGCGCCGCCGCACGCCTGGCCTGCGGCGCGAAGAAGTCGCGCAGCGCGCCAGCATCAGCACCACCTGGTACACCTGGCTGGAACAGGGCCGGGGCGGCGCCCCGTCAGCCGAAGTGGCCGGACGCATCGCGCGGGCGCTGATGCTCACTGGCGCCGAGCGTGAGCACCTGTTCCTGCTGGCGCTGGGCCGTCCACCCGCACCGCACCATGCACCGCACGCGGCAATTTCGCCGCGCATTCAGCGCGTGCTCGATGCATTGCCGGCCAGCCCGGCCTTCATCAAGACCGCCAGCTGGGATGTGGTTGCCTGGAACGGCGCTGCCGCAGCGGTGTTCGGCTACGACAGCGCCACGCCCGAGCAACGCAATATCCTGCGCCGCATCTTTTGTGATCCTGCTACCCGCGCCGCCCAGCGCGACTGGGACAGCGTAGCACGGTTCGTCGTTGCGGCATTCCGGGCCGACATGACGCGCGCTGGCGTCGACGTCCAGTCGGACCCGCTGGTCCGCGAGCTGCGCCAGCGCAGCCCGGACTTCGACGCGCTGTGGCAAAGCCGGGATGTCGGCACCTACGGCGAAGGCACGAAGCAGTTGCATCATCCGGTGGCCGGCTGGCTCGCGCTGGAATATTCGTCGTTTGCGGTGGATGCTCGCCCGGACCTGTCGATGGTCGTCTACAACCCGGCGACACCGGACGATGCGGCGAGGATCACAGCACTCGTGACCGGCTGAGCTTGCGCGTGCCGGCCTGTTCAGCCGAACACGCCCTCGTCCGACCCGTCGCCATCGAAGAACCCGCTCGGCTCATCGCCATGGTTGCTGTCGGCCAGTGGATCGTCGGCCGCGCCTGGTTCGTCGATGGCGCCGATGCCTGCCTGGTCGGCGAGCGCGCCGCCGCTGTTCGCCTCACCCGTCCCGGCATCAGCCAGCAAATGATTGGCGCCACCTTCCGCGCCGGCTCTCGCACCATCGTGATCGAGCAGATTGCCGATACCATGGAACAGGAAACTGCCCGCCGCCACACCGGCTGCCGTAGCCGCGATCGTGCCCAGCATGCTGCCGCCAGCACCACCCAGGAAACCCCCGCTGCGTGCCGGTGCTGCCGTACCCTGTGCTGCGCTTTGCGCTGGTGCCGGCGCTGGTGACGATGGATTACTTTGCGCCGAATTGCCCCACGTATTCGCGTCGAGGAACCCGCCGCTGCCCTTCGTGGTCTGACGTTCCAGCTCGGCGATGCGCGCCTTGGCATTGCCCAGCGCCTGCTCGACCAGCAGCGCGCGCTGCACCAGCAGGTAGGCGGCGTCCGGCTGCTCGGCCACGGCGCGCTGAATCAGCGCATCGGCTTGCGGATCTTTCGTTACGCCACGGGCCTGGACCAGCTGGCCCAGGAAGTCCTGCAAGGTTTTTTCGTCTGACGGGTTCATGATGGTCTCCGGTTGGAAGGTACGATATGCTTACATTGTGGGCCCGTTGTCGAAATTTCAAGCATCTTTGGATTGTCTTCGCTGTTCCGACCAACCGAACCGGGAGCGTTTCATGCCTTCCACCGTCGTCCCCTGCCTGCGTTACCACGACACCCCCGCCA
The DNA here is from genome assembly GCF_024753205.1 of Massilia aurea. Taxonomy (GTDB): domain Bacteria; phylum Pseudomonadota; class Gammaproteobacteria; order Burkholderiales; family Burkholderiaceae_D; genus Telluria; species Telluria aurea. The sequence goes on from NZ_JANUGZ010000003.1 coordinate 626,198, forward strand.
TGCTCGCCTGGCTGTGCACGAATTTTGGCTTTACGATACGGCGTTGCATCCCCGGCCGGCAGGGCGAAGTAGCCCATGCTGAGCTCACACTGGGGGATGGCATGGTGATGATTGGCACCCATTCGGAAGATGACTATGGCCGCTTGCTGGCGACACCGGCACAGGCTGGCGGCTTGCTGACGCAGACGATCTGGCTCCACGTGGCTGATGCCGACGCCGTGCATGCCCGCGTGCTCGGCAGTGGCGCGGTGATCACCCAGCCGATCGGCGACGCGCCGCAGGGTGGGCGCGCATTTGCCTGCCGCGATCCGGAGGGCCATCTGTGGCAGGTCGGCACCTACGATCCCTGGGGCGTCGCCTGATGCTGGCTCGGCCTGGCGCTTGTTTGCTATGCTAGCGCCCTTGCGCCGCCCTCGTGATCGGGCGGCCCGTCATATTTAGGGAAAGCACATTATGGTTTCGCTGCAAGAGCAGTTACTCAAGGCCGGCCTGGTCGACAAGAAGAAGGTCAAACAGGTCACCCAGGCAAAAAGCAAACAGCACAAGCACGAGCTGCGCACGGGCGTGGAGTCGGTCAACGAGGCGCGCGAAGCGGCGCTCGAGCTGCAGCGCAAGAACGCCGAGCGTGCGCGCGAGCTGAATACCCAGCGCGATGCGGCCGCGGCCCAAAAAGCCATCCTGGCGCAGATCGCGCAGATGGTGCAGAAGAACAAACAGCCCAAGGGCAAGGGTGACGTGCCCTACAACTTCACGTTCGGCACGAAGATCGAGCGTATCCACGTGACGTCGCAGATCGTCGAGCACCTGGTGGCGGGCCGCCTGGTGATCGTGCACATGAACGGCAGCTTTGAGCTGGTGCCACGCATCATCGGCGAGAAAATCGCCCAGCGCGATGCGTCGATCGTCGTGCAGATCAAGAAGAAAGTACAGGAAGTGGAAGAGGACGATCCGTACGCGGACTTCAAGATTCCGGACGATCTGATGTGGTGATGCGGGGCTAGAACGGGGTTGGAACGGCGTTGTGACGCCGTTCCAGTACTACATTATTTCTTGGTCTTGTCTTCGATGTTCTGCGTCGCTGAGCCGGTCCGGCTCGCGCTCGAGGTACGCTCGGTCTGCTTCTTCGGCTGACCCATGCCTGCCGCCGTGGTTTCCTGCTTGCTGGTGCCCTGGAAATCGGTCGACACCGAGTTCGCGCTGTCTTCCGGCTCTGCCGCCGGGTTGGCGCGCTTGTCTGCGCTACCCATCACAGGCGCTTTTTGCTGGGCAGCCCCTGCTTTGGCTGGCTGCGGCGTGGTCGGGGTGGTCTGGGCTGCGGCACTTGCCGCGATGACGACGCCACTAAGCAAGACGACCAATTTTTTCATAATAAGCTCCAAGTCGATGTGTATATATCATCACTTTGTGATCAACCTGGCGATTACAAGAGCTGATTGACCGAAGCTGCAATCATGGCGCGCAGACGTTTCTGCGCGCCATGAACACTTTCTGTCAGGACTGCAGGTCCTGTCCACCAAATGCATTCGGCAACTGCGCAGCTGCCGTGGTCTCGAAGATGGCACCGGTCAGGTTGGTCAGGATCACCGGCAATTCATTGCCACCCAATTCCAGGATCACTTGCCGGCAGGCACCGCATGGCGCGATCGGGCCTTCGGTCTGGCCGATCACGGCCAGCGCTGCGAAGTCGCCTGGCTTGTAGCCGTTGGCAATGGCGCTGAAGAACGCCGTGCGCTCGGCACAATTACACAGGCCGTAGGCGGCATTTTCCACATTGCAGCCGCGGAAGATGCGGCCATCCTTGCATTCGAGCGCTGCCCCCACCTGGAAGTTGGAATACGGCGCGTACGCCAGCTCGCGCGCGGCGCGCGCTTCATCGATCAGTTTTGTGTAGGTCATGGTGTTTCTTTCAAGGACGGACGATGCGGTGAATCATTGGCTCGGCAGCGGGCTGCGTGTCGCCGATCTGGTAAGCCGCCTGCACCTGGCGCACGGCGCGTTCAGCGGCCTCCGCCGAACGTGCATGCACCATCGCCAGCGGCTGGCCGACGGCGATCTGAGCACGCAGTTCAACCAGGCCCGTCAGGCCCACCGCGAAGTCGATGCTGTCCTGTGGCCGCACACGGCCGCCGCCTAGCGCGACAACCGCCAGGCCCAGGCCACGGGTGTCGACCGAGACGGCGTAGCCGGCCTGCAGGGCTGGCGCCGGCACGATGACGGGCGCCGTTTCCAGGTGCGCGTCCGGCTTGTCCATCAGGTCGGCTGGGCCGCCCAGCGCCGTGACCATGCGCGCGAAGCGCTCGGCCGCTTCGCCCGAATCGAGCGCAGTTTGTAGTTTGGCGCGCGCTTCGGCGTCCGTGCCTGCCAGGCCCGAAATCACCAGCATCTCGGCGCACAGCGCCATCGTGACTTCGTGCAGGCGTGCCGGGCGCGCCTTGCCGGTCAAGTAATCGATGGCGACGCGCACTTCGACCGCATTGCCGGCTGCGTGGCACAGCGACTCGTTCATGCCGGTCAGGATGGCCGAGGTGCGGGTGCCGGCGCCATTGCCGACGCTGACGATCGACTCGGCCAGTTCCAGCGATTTCTCCGCCGTCGGCATGAAGGCGCCGCTGCCCACCTTCACGTCCATCACCAGCGCATCGAGCCCTGCCGACAATTTTTTCGACAGGATCGAGCCGGTAATCATGGCCACCGATTCGACGGTCGCCGTGGTGTCACGGATGCTGTAGAAGCGCTTGTCGGCCGGCGCCAGCTGGGCGGTCTGGCCGATGATGGCGACGCCCACGTCCTTGACGACACGGCGGAAGGTGTCCGGGTCGGGCACGGTGCTGTAGCCGGGGATCGCGTCGAACTTGTCGAGCGTGCCGCCGGTGTGGCCCAGGCCCCGGCCCGAGATCATCGGCACAAAGCCGCCACAGGCTGCGATCATCGGGCCGAGCATCAGCGAGACAACGTCGCCGACACCGCCGGTCGAGTGCTTGTCGACGACCGGGCCTGGCAGGTCCAGTGATGTCCACTCCATGACCTGGCCCGAGTCGCGCATCGCCAGCGTGAAGGCGACGCGTTCATCCATCGTCATGTCGTTGAAGTAGACCGCCATTGCCAGCGCGGCGATCTGGCCTTCGGTAACGCTGCCGTCAGGGATGCCGCGGACAAAAAACTGGATCTCTTCGGCCGACAGGATGCCGCCATCGCGTTTTTTGCGGATGATTTCTTGGGGGAGGAACATATTGGTGCTTTCGCGTTGTAGGGTGGGCGGGTTCCCCGCCCACGCGGTGATGGTTGGCTTGTGCCAGCCCGCGCACGAGAGCGGCGCCGCTACCGATCACCGCGTGGGCGGCATAGCCGCCCACCCTACGTCGTCAAGAAGTTAAGGGTTGAAGAAGAGTCAGGACGTCAGACGCCGTATGGAATCCAGACGTTCTTCACCTGGCTCGCATGCTGCAGCACGACACGGCCGCCAGCCTGCTTCGGATCGAACCAGTCGCGCCCTTTCGCGCCGCCGGTCCAGGTGCGCTTGAGCGTCTCGCTCGACAGGCGCTCGACTTCGGCACACCCCTCGGCGGAACCGTCGTGGCGCCACACGGCATCGATCTCGCCGTGCGAAGCCAGCGTGCGCGCCAGTTCGTCGCTTGATCCGGTGACGATATTGAGCGCCCCACCCGGCAGGTCCGACGTATCGAGCACCTGGTACAGGTCGATCGCCGACAGCGGATGCTGCTCCGACGGCACCGCCACCACGCGGTTGCCCAGCGCCAGCGCCGGGGCGACCAGCGAGATGAAGCCCAGCAGCGGGTTCTCGTTCGGGCACACGATGCCGATCACGCCTACTGGCTCGTTCAGCGCCACGGTGATGCCGTGCATCGGCGGCTGGTGCACCTGGCCGTCGTACTTGTCGGCCCACGCGGCCCAGTAGAACAGGCGCTCGACCGAGGCCGCCACTTCGCGCGCGGCGTCGTTCGAGCCGGTCTGCTGCGCAATGCGCGCGGCAAATTCGTCGGCGCGGATCGCCAGGTTCTCGGCGATGTAGTACAGCACCTGCGCGCGGTTGTGCGCGGTGGCCTTGGCCCAGCCAGCCGCCTTGTGCGCTGCTTCGACGGCGTTGCGGATGTCCTTGCGGCTGCCTTCGCCGATATCGGCCAGGAACGCGCCGTTCGTGTCATTGATCGCGCGGCTGTAGGCGCCGTCAGGGCGCGCCTGCTTGCCGCCGATGTACAGCTTGGCGGTGCGGTCGATCGCGAACGGGCTGTCGGCATCCGCCGCTTTTACGGCGCCCTTGGCAGCAAACACCGGCGCGGCAGGCCGTGCATCTTCCGACAGCGGCGTCAGGTATTCGTACATGCCTTCCTTGCCGCCTTCGCGGCCGTAGCCCGATTCCTTGTAGCCGCCGAAACCGCAGCCTGCATCGAACTGGTTCGCCGTGTTGATCCAGACCACGCCGGCCTTGATCTGCGGGACAACGTCCAGCGCCAGGCTGATCGACTCGCTCCAGACGCAGGCAGCCAGGCCGTAGACGGTGTTGTTCGCCAGTTGCACGGCTTCAGCCGGGGTGCGGAAGCTCATCGCCACCAGCACCGGCCCGAAGATTTCGGCCTGCGCCACGGCGGCTGACGTCGACGCGCCCGTGATCAGGGTTGGCAGGTACCACGAACCGGACGTCGACAGCTCACCGGCCGGTTGCCAGACTTCGCAACCTTCGGCGCGGGCCGATTCCACCAGGCCGTGGATGCGCTGCTGCTGCACCGGGTCGACCAGTGCGCCGATGTCGTTCGACTTGTCCAGTGGCGAACCGACGCGCAGGGTTTCCATGCGCGCCTTGACCTTCTTGATGAAACGGTCGTACACCGATTCCTGCACCAAGAGGCGCGAACCGGCGCAGCAGACCTGGCCCTGGTTGAACCAGATCGAGTCGACCAGACCTTCGACGGCGGCGTCCAGGTCAGCATCGTCGAACACGATGAACGGCGACTTGCCACCCAGTTCGAGCGACAGCTTCTTGCCGCTGCCCGCGGTCGACTTGCGGATCAGGCGACCGACTTCGGTCGAGCCGGTGAACGCGATCTTGTCGATGCCCGGATGATTGACGATCGCCTCGCCCACACGGCCGTCGCCCGTGACGATGTTGACGACGCCAGCCGGCACACCAGCGCGCTGGCAGATTTCGGCAAACAGCAAGGCGGTCAGCGGCGTGTACTCGGCCGGCTTGAACACCACCGTGTTACCGGCAGCCAGCGCCGGCGCGATCTTCCACGCCAACATCAGGAGCGGGAAGTTCCACGGCACGATCTGGCCGACGACACCGACGGCGCGGTAATCCGCGAATTCTTCGGCCTGCAGCTGCGCCCAGCCAGCGTGATGGTAGAAATGACGGGCCACGAGCGGCAGGTCGGCGTCGCGCGTTTCGCGGATCGTCTTGCCGTTGTCGAGCGTTTCGAGCACGGCGAACAGGCGCGCATGCTTTTGCAGCAGGCGCGAAAGCGCGTACATGATCTTGGCGCGGCCATGGCCACCCAGCGCGACCCAGCCCGGCTGCGCGCGGCGCGCAGCTGCCACGGCGCGTTCGACATCGTCGTTCGTCGCCTGCGTGACCTGCGCCAGTTCGACGCCATCGGCCGGATTGGTCGTGGCGAACGTTTCGCCGGCGTCGCTCCAGGCGTTGTCGATGAAGAGGCCAAAGCGGCGCTCGTGACCGTCCAGCCATGCTTGCGCTTCCTTGGTGGTCTCGAGAGCGGGGCCGTAGTCCATGGTCTGAAGAATCTCTTTAATTGTTGGCATGACGTATCCGGATTTAAGGTTGCGCGTGACGATGGGCGGCCGAGTAGTTCCCGGTCACGTAGTGCTCAAGCTGGCGTTCGATGTCGGTCAGCAGGCTCGATGCACCGATGCGGAACAAGTGCGGCTGCAGCCAGTCGTTGCCCAGTTCTTCCTTCATCACGGTCAGGTATTGCAGCGCCGACTTCGCCGTCGAGACGCCGCCGGCCGGCTTGTAGCCGACCTGGAAACCGGTCAGTTCGTGGTAGTCGCGAATCGCGCGCACCATCACCAGCGAGACCGGGATGGTGGCGTTCACGCCTTCCTTGCCGGTCGAGGTCTTGATGAAGTCCGCGCCAGCCATCATGCAGACCCACGAGGCCTTTGCTACATTTTCCAGCGTGACCAGGTCACCGGTGGCCAGGATGGCTTTGACGTGCGCGTCGCCGCAAGCCTGGCGGTACGCCACCATCTCGTCATACAGCGCCTGCCAGTTGCCGAGCAAGACGTGCTGGCGCGTGATGACGATGTCGATTTCGGTGGCGCCGGCAGCGACCGACAGTTCGATCTCGCGCAGCTTGGTTTCCATGCTCGACAGGCCGGCCGGGAATGCGGTGGACACCGCGGCGATCGGCAAGCGGCCCTGCAACACCTTGACGGCTGGCGTGATCATTTCGTGGTACACGCAGACGGCGCCCGTGCTCAGGGTCTCGAGACCCAGTGCCTGCATCAGGTCCGCGCGCAGCGGGCGCATCGCCTTCATGCACAGGCGCTCGACGCGGCCTGGCGTGTCGTCGCCCGACAGCGTGGTCAGGTCCATGCACTCGATCGCGCGCACCAGCCATGCGGCCTGGTATTCCTTCTTCACCGTGCGGCGGTTCGCCAGGCTCGCGGCGCGGCGGTCGGCTGCGTTGCGGTTGACCTTGAGACTGTTGATCAGGCCAAGGTCCAGGTCCATGGCGACGTTGCGTTTGAAGTCCAGCGGCTGGCTCATAGCTGTGCGATTCCGTTCGAGAGTGGTTTGACGCCAAGGTGCTTGGCCAGCGTGGCGCCGATATCCGAGAAGGTGTCTGCCACTGGCAGCTCCTGCGGCGCGACGTTCGGGCCGAAGAAGATCATCGGGATGTATTCGCGGGTGTGGTCCGAACCCGGCGCGGTTGGGTCGCACCCGTGGTCGGCGGTGAGTACGACCAGGTCGCCGTCCTTCAGCTTGGCCATGAATTCTGGCAGGCGCGCGTCCAGTTCGTGCAGCGCGTTGGCGTAGCCGGCGACGTCGCGGCGGTGGCCGAAGTGCATGTCGAAGTCGACGAAGTTGACGAACGTGAGCGACTTGTCGCCCGCTTCGTCGGTGACTTCGAGCAGGCGGTCAAAGAGCGCCATATTGTCCGGGCCCTTGATCAGGCGCGTGACGCCCTGCCCTGCATAGATGTCGCTGATCTTGCCGAGGGCGAAGACGTCGCCGCCCGCGTCCTTGACGTGATCCAGCAGCGTCGGCGCGACTGGCGGCACCGCGTAGTCGTGGCGGTTCGATGTGCGCTTGTAGTCGCCGTTGGCGCCCGTGAACGGACGCGCAATCACGCGGCCGATGTTGTACGGCTTGACCAGTTCATAGGCCGCTTCGCAGACGGCGTACAGGCGCTCGAGGCCAAAGTGCTCTTCGTGCGCGGCGATCTGCAGCACCGAGTCGGCCGACGTGTACAGGATCGGCTTGCCGGTGGCGACGTGTTCATCGCCGAAATCGTTGATGACGGTGGTGCCCGAGGCGTGGCAGTTGGCCAGCCAGCCCGGCACGCCGGTCAGTTCCTGCAGCTTGTCAGTGAGCTCCTTCGGGAACGACGGCACGGTCTTCGGGAAGTAACCCCAGTCGAACAGCACCGGCACGCCGGCGATTTCCCAGTGGCCGCTTTGCGTGTCCTTGCCGGTCGACTGTTCGCGCGCGATGCCCCAGGCGCCGGTGAAACCGTCGCGCTGGCTGAAACCCGGCGCCCATTCGCCGCTGGCCTTATGGCCGGCCGCGCCCAGGCCGAGGCGCTCGAGGTTCGGCAGCGCCATCGGCTTGCCTTCTTTCGCGGCCCATTCGGCGATGTGGCCGAAGGTGTTGGCATCAAGATCGCCATATTTGTCGGCGTCGGGCAGCGCGCCCAGGCCGAAGGAGTCCAGCAGGAGGATGAATGCACGGGACATTGGATCGCTCGCTTTCGGTAAGTGTGATTAAGCGTCTGCGCGTGGGGTCGAACCAAGGCGCTCGATATACGCATGGATCAGCGTGACCATGTCCTTGGCCGCGATCGCCGCGTACTTCAGGGTCTGCTCGTGCGACAGCGCGAACGGCGACAGGCCTTCGGCCAGATTCGTGATTGCCGAAACGGCCGTCACTTTCAGGCCGCAGTGGCGCGCCGCGATCACTTCGGGGATCAGCGACATGCCGACGACATCGGCGCCCAGCGTCTTGAAGGCGCGGATTTCGGCGACGGTCTCGAAGTGCGGACCGGCGGCGGCCAGGTACACGCCTTCGTTCAGCACGATGCCCTTTTCTTTGGCGACGGCCTTGACCTGCTCGCGCGTCTCGGCATCGTAGGCATTGGACATGCTGAAGAAGCGCGGGCCGAAGCGCTCGTCGTTCGGGCCCGACATCGGGCTGCCCGGCAAGAAGTTGATGTGGTCGGTGATCGCGACCAGCGAGCCGGCATCGGCTTCGATGTTCAGCGAGCCGGCGGCATTGGTCACGAACAGCAGTTCGCAGCCGATCTGCTTCAGGGTACGCACGGCGTTGGTCATCACGCCCGGACCGTAGCCTTCGTAGAAGTGGCCGCGGCCTTTCATGCAGGCGACCGGCACGCCGGCCAGTTCGCCCAGCACCAGTTCACCGGCGTGACCGTGCACGGTGCTGATCGGGAAGCCCGGCAGGTCGGCGTAGCTGATCGACACGGCATCCGTCATCTGTTCGGCCAGCACACCCAGTCCGGAGCCGAGGATCAGCGCGACGCGCGGTGCAAAGCCCGGCTTGCGGGCGCGGATGATGTCGGCGGCGTCGAACGGGAGATTGCTGGACATGTTATTCCTTGTGAGGTCTGGTGATGTGGGGAGATGGGGGTAAGGCTGGAGCGGCCTTCGCAGGCGCGGCGGCATCTGGTCAGCTGAATATTATAACTATGCATGAATGCCGATATGTATGGCAAATACACTTTTTCTTCCCGATTTATATGTTTTCGCGATAAATTAGCAGGACCACGCCAACGTTGACGGCGCCATGACAAATGTCTAGCATTGCCGGACATAAGTTTAAATCATTTGCCGAGCGATGCCCAAAAAAGACCAGTTGTACGAGCTGATCCGCGCCAACCCGTTCATCTCCCAGCAAGACCTGGCGGCGCGCCTCGGCCTGTCGCGCTCGGCTGTCGCGAACTACATTGCTACGCTCGTGCGCGAGCGGCGCATCCTCGGCCGCGCCTATGTGCTGCCGGATCACCGCCCCGTCGTCTGCATCGGCGCGTCGAATCTCGACCGCAAGCTGCGCTCGCTCGGCCCGCTCGCCTTGGGCACGTCGAATCCGGCGCGCCAGACCGAGTCGTTCGGCGGCGTGGCGCGCAATATCGCCGAGAACCTCGCGCGCCTCGGCGCTCCCACCAGCCTCATCACCGCAGTCGGCCCGGACGCCTCGGGCCGCGCGCTGCTTGCGCATGCCGACGAAGCGGGCATCGACACGCGCAGCGTGCTGCTGGTCGACGGCGCGGCCAGCGGCACCTACACGGCGGTGCTCGATGAGGATGGCGAGATGCGCGTCGCGCTGGCCGACATGGCGATCAACGACGCGCTCACGCCCGCATTCTTCGCCAGCCGCGCGCCGCAGCGCGCCGGCGCCGCGCTGATCGTGGCCGACCTGAACCTGCCGCAGGATGCCGTGGCCGGGTTGCTGGGCGACGCGCTGGCGGGCGGCGTGCCGATGGTGGTCGTCGCCGTGTCCGAACCGAAGATCAACCGCCTGCCGCGCGACCTGCGTGGCCTGCGCCTGTTGATCCTGAACCTCGGCGAACTGGCAGAACGCGCCGGCCGCGCGATGGACAGCGAGGCCGCGATCTCGCGCGCCTGCCTGGATTTGCAGGCCGACGGCGCGCAGGACGTGATCGTCACGCGCGGCGCGCAGGGCGTCATGTTCACGACACCCGACGGCCTGCGCAGCCTGGCAGCGCCGGCCGTCGACGTGGTCGACGTCACCGGCGCCGGCGACGCGTTTGCCGCCGCCGTCTGCTGGAGCCTGTACAGCGGCGCTACTTCGCTCGACCTGGCCTGCCGCCGCGGCCTGGCCCTGTCCGCCATGACCATCGGCTGCGCGCAGACCGTCTGCCCCCAACTTGCGCCCGGCTTGCTCGATCAACCGGCCGACAGCCAACTCCTTATTACTGATTAACCAGAGACCTCCCATGCACAACTTCCTCCTGCTCTCGCCCGAAGTGGCCGCCGCCCGCACCGCTGGCAAACCGATCGTCGCCCTCGAATCGACCATCATCTCGCACGGCATGCCGTACCCGCAGAACGTGCGCACCGCGCGCGAGGTCGAACAGATCATCCGCGACGCCGGCGCCGTGCCGGCCACGATCGCCGTCATCGCCGGCAAGATCTGCATCGGCCTGTCGGACGAGCAGCTCGAACTGCTCGGCGCTTCGCCGGACGCGATGAAAGTGAGCCGGCGCGACCTGGCCTACGTGCTGGCGCAGGCGCGCCTGGGCGCAACCACCGTTGCCGCGACGATGATCTGCGCGCAGCTGGCCGGCATCGAAGTGTTCGTCACCGGCGGCATCGGCGGCGTGCACCGCGGCGCCGAAACGAGCTTCGACATCTCGGCCGACCTGCAGGAACTGGCGCAGACCAGCGTGGCCGTCGTCTGCGCTGGCGTTAAATCGATTCTCGACATTGGCCTGACGCTCGAATACCTCGAAACGCACGGCGTGCCGGTGCTGAGCGTTGGCCAGCCGGGCTTTCCGGCCTTCTTCACGCGCGAGAGCGGCTTCCAGGCCGACTTCCAGATCGACTCGCCCGAAGACCAGGCGGCGTTCATCCGCACCAAGTGGCAGCTCGGCCTGGCCGGCGGCGTCGTGGTGAGCAATCCGGTGCCGGCCGACGCCGCAATGGCGCCCGCCGAGATCGATGCCATCATCACGCAGGCGCTGGGCGAAGCGGCCAGCCAGAACGTCACCGGCAAGAAGGTCACGCCGTTCCTGCTGGGCCGCATCAAGGAGCTCACCGAGGGCCGCAGCCTGGCCACCAATATCGCGCTGGTCAAGCACAACGCGCTGATCGGCGCGCGCCTGGCCGTGGCGCTGAACCACCGCGCGGCCTGAGTCGTTAGCGTAGCCGCCCATGTCGATCGACCTGAAACAACTGAAGTACTTCCTGGCGGTGGCTGAAGAAAAGAGCTTCAGCCGCGCTGCCGAGCGCCTGCACATTTCGCAGCCGCCGCTGTCGCAGCAGATCATGAAGCTTGAAAGCGAACTGGGGGTGCGCCTGTTTACCCGCACCACGCGCAGCTTCGAGCTAACAGTGGCCGGGCGCGCGCTGATGGTCGAGGCGGCCGACCTGCTGGGCCGGATGCGCATGACGATCGACACCATCCGCCAGATCGACCGCGGCCAGGTGGGCCGGCTGCGCGTGGGCATCGTCGGCTCGGCGATGTGGGGCCCGATCCCCGGCCTGCTCGAACGCTTCCAGACCGATTTCCCGCGCGTGACGTGGACGATCCACGAGCTGGGGCCGAACGACCAGTGGGAGGCGCTGCGCAACAAGCAGATCGACGTGGGCTTCTGGCGCGAGCCGCGCATCGAGCCGGACGTGCTGAAGGCCGCCAACCTGCGCCAGGAGCTGTGCTTCAAGGAGCAGTTCTGCGTGGCAGTCAATGCGCGCCATCCGCTGGCGGGCCGCGATGCGATCTCGCTGCTCGACATCGCCGGCGAGCCGATGCTGACGCTGCACCTGGACCAGTCGGCCGAGCCGCGCTACCTGATGCAATGCTGCGTGAACGCGGGCTTCGAGCCGACCATCTTCCAGGAAGCGGCCGAGCCACAGACGCTGCTGGCGATGGTCGGCGCCGGCCTGGGCGTGGCCCTGATGCCGGAAACGACGAGCCGCATTGGCTGGCCGGGGGTGCGCTTCCTGCCAATTAATGCGCATGCGCCGTCGGCCAACCTGTATATCAGTTACCCGGCGCAGGACGATGCGCCGGTGGTGCGGGCGTTTCTGAAAATCCTGTTCCCGGATTCACCAGCCGAGTAAACAATCGAACCGTTTTTGTCCCGTAAAGCATTGCCTTTCTGCACACATGGGTATAATTTCTAGGCAGAAAACTACGCACGATTGAGGCCAATTAATTATTTTTTAACTTTGGGTCCGGTATGATAGTTATCAAGACCATCAATTTTCCAGAGGAGCTCGTATGACTACAGCAACGCCGCGCTACGACGGGCTCCGCCTGAAAAAATTCGACGACGCCGTGTTCGATGACATCGACACGCTGCGCTCGGCGATCGACGACCGCATTGAACAACTGCTGAGCGCGAACGGCCAGTCCGACAGCCTGGCCAAGGCCATGCGCACATCGGCCCTGTCGGCCGGCAAGCGCATGCGTCCGCTGCTGGTCATGCTGGTGGCGCGCGACCTCGGCTGCGCCTCACCAGCTCTGATCGACGTGGCCTGCTCGGTCGAACTGGTGCATGCAGCCTCGCTGATCCTCGACGACCTGCCGTGCATGGACGACGCCAGCCTGCGCCGCGGCAAACCGGCGATCCACATCCAGTTCGGGCAGGACGTCGCCATCCTGGCCTCGGTTGCCCTCCTTAGCCGCGCCTTTGGCGTGCTGTCGCAATCCCAGGATATCCAGCCGGCCACCCGCGCGCGCCTCGTCGCGACGCTGGCGCAGACGGTGGGCGACCAGGGTCTCGTGCGCGGCCAGTTCGAAGACCTGCACGGCGGCGCGCGCTCGCCCGAGGCGATTGCCACCACCAATGAACTCAAGACCGGCCTGCTGCTGGGCGTTGCCGTTGATATGGCGGCGATCATGTGCCACGCCGACGAAAGCGTGTCGCAGCAGTTGCGCGCCTTCGCGCTGGCGGCGGGCCAGGCATTCCAGATCAAGGATGACTTCCTCGACGGCGCCGGCAACGACAGCGCGATCACGGGCAAGGACACAGGCAAGGACATCGGCAAGGCCACCCTGATCAATACGCTCGGCTTCGACGAAGCGCAGCGCCGCCTGTCGGCCTGCCTGATCGAGGCCGACCGCTGCCTGGGCGCCGCCGTCGGCGGCAAGGGCCGCACGCGGCATTTCATGGGCGCGCTGTTCGCCAAGGAAGCCAAGGGCACGCGCTTCGTCGCAGAACCCGCCAAACCGCGCGAACTGCGCCCGAGTCACCAGCTGGCCGAATTGCGCCTGAACTGAATCCCTGAACTGCATCCCTGATCTTACCAACCCTCGCATGACGCACTTCGCGGTCGTGGCTCCGGCCCTGTATAGCCACTTCAACACGCTGATGGTGCTGGCGCGCGAACTCGTCACGCGCGGCCACCGCGTCACCTTCATCCATCGCCCGGATGCTGCTGCCTACGTCAAAGATGCGCGCGTCGGCTTTCACGCCATCGGCGCGGCCACCCATCCGGCCGGCTCGCTGCCTGCGATGCTGGCACGTGTGGCAAATCCCGGCAGCCCGCTGGGCCTGCGCCGCGTGATCCTCGACATGGCGGCCAGCACCGAAATGCTGTGCCGCGAACTGCCGGCCGCGCTGAAGGCGCTGCAGGTCGACTGCGTGCTGGCCGACCAGATGGAAGCGGCCGGCGGCATGGTGGCCGAAAGCATCGGCATGCCGTTCATCTCGATCGCATGCGCCCTGCCCGTCAACCGCGAGCCGGGCATCCCGTTGCCGGTGATGCCGTTCGTGTACGAGGACAGCGAGCGCGCCTTCAAGATCGTCGAAGGCAGCACGCGCGTCTATGACTGGATGATGGGTCCGCACCACCGTGCGATCGCGGCAGAAGCCGAACGTCTTGACCTGCCGCCACGCAGCATGCTGCACGAATGCCTGTCGCCGCTGGCGCAGATCGCGCAGATTGTGCCGGGCTTTGATTTCCCGCGCCGCGAACTGCCGGCGCATTTTCACCATGTCGGGCCGCTGCACGCGGCCAATGTGGCGCCGGCCCTGAGTCCCCAAGAGCTGGCGCCGTTCCTGCCGCCGGCGTCCAGCACGCGCCCGTTCATCTACGCGTCGCTCGGCACGCTGGTGAGCGACCGCTACAGCCTCTTCAAGCGCATCGCCAAGGCCTGCAAGCAGCTCGACGCCGACCTGTTGATCGCCCACTGCGGCGGCCTGAATGACGCGCAGGTGCGCTCGCTCGAAGCCATCGGCGCCACGCGCGTGCACGCCTACGTGCCGCAGTTGGCCGTCTTGGCGCGCGCCGACGCGATCGTCTCGCATGCGGGCGCGAACACCATCATGGAAGCGGTGGCGGCGCGCACGCCAATCCTGGCGCTGCCGATTGCCTTCGACCACCCGGGCGGCGCCGCGCGTGTCGAGTACAGCGGCGTTGGCCTGCGCGCCTCGCCGCGCATGAGCAGTGTGGCCGACCTGGTCCGCAAGCTGCGCCGGCTGCTGGCCGAGCCCGATTTCGCGGCACGCATGGCGCCATTGTCCGACGCGATCCGCGTTGCCGGTGGCGCGCCGCGCGCAGCCGACATCATCGAGGCTGCACTGCACCTGCCGACGGCGGTGGCCAGCCATGGATGAGCGCAGCAACGGTGGCCGCGACCGCATCGACCACGACCTGATCCTGGTCGGCGGCGGCCTGGCCAACAGCCTGATCGCCTGGCGCCTGCAGACCGAGCGCCCCGAATTGCGCATCCTGCTGCTTGAGCAGGGCCGGCATCTGGGCGGCAACCATACTTGGTCATTCCACGACAGCGACCTGAGCGCGGCCCAGCTGCGCTGGATCGCGCCGCTCGTCTCGCACCGCTGGCCGGGTTACGACGTCGTGTTTCCCGAACACGCGCGCGCCCTGAATGGCGGTTACGCCAGCATTGCCTCGCCCGATTTTGCGCGCACGATCGAAGCCGCCCTGGGCCCGCTGCTGCGCACCGGCGTGCGGATCGACGCCGTCACGCCCACGAGTGTGCGCCTGGCCGATGGCACGCTGCTGCATGCGCATGCCGTCATCGACGGGCGCGGCCCCAGCGCCAGCCCGCACCTGGCGCTGGGCTACCAGACCTTTCTGGGCCAGGAAGTGCGCCTCCATGCGCCGCACGGCTTGAGCCAGCCGGTGATCATGGATGCGAGCGTGGCCCAGCAAGGCGGCTACCGCTTCGTCTACCTGCTGCCGTTCGGCCCCGATCGCGTACTGATTGAAGACACGCATTACGTCGACAGCGCCGTCTGGGAACCGGAACGGCTGCGCGCCAACATCGCCGCCTATGCGGCCGGGCGCGGCTGGCAGATCCGTGACGTGCTGCGCGAAGAACAGGGCTCGCTGCCGATCGTGCTGGCCGGCGACTTCGACCGCTTCTGGAATGCCCTCGATGGCCAGCCCACCGTCGGCCTGCGCGCTGGCCTGTTTCACCAGACGACCGGCTATTCGCTGCCGGTGGCCGTGCGCCTGGCCGAACGTATCGCGGCCCTGCCCGACCTGGCAGCGCCGTTTGCGGCACAATCACTGTTTGCCGCGATCCGAAAAGAAGCGCGCGACGAATGGCAGCGCCAGGGCTTTTTCCGCATGCTCAACCGCATGCTGTTCATGGCCGGCAGCCCCGACCACCGCTGGCACGTGATGCAGCGCTTTTACCGCCTCGGCGCGCCGATGATCGCGCGCTTTTACGCCGGCCGCCTGACATTCGCCGACAAGCTGCGCCTGTTGACCGGCAAGCCGCCGGTCCCGGTCATGGAAGCCTTCGTCGCCGTCCGCAAGACACAACCCCATCAGATCAGGAATCCCGAATGAACCAGATGAAAATCGAACCCAAACGCGCCGTCGTGATCGGCGCCGGCTTCGGTGGCCTGGCCCTGGCCATCCGGCTGCAGGCCGGCGGCACGCAGACCACCCTGCTCGAAAAACGCGACAAGCCGGGCGGCCGCGCCTACGTCTACGAAGACCAGGGCTTCACGTTCGACGCCGGCCCCACCGTCATCACGGATCCGACCGCGATCGAAGAACTGTTCACGCTGTGCGGCAAGAAGATCGGCGACTACGTCGAGATGCTGCCGGTCACGCCGTTCTACCGCCTGTGCTGGGAAGACGGCACCTTCTTCGACTATGCGAACGACCAGGAAGCGCTCGACCGCCAGATCCATGCCCTCAATCCGGCTGACGTGGCCGGCTACCAGCGCTTTCTCGCCTATTCGAAAGCCGTGTTCGACGAGGGCTACCTGAAGCTGGGTGCCGTGCCGTTCCTCTCGTTCCGCGACATGATCAACGCCGGCCCGAAGCTGGCGCGCCTCGAAGCATGGAAGAGCGTCTACAGCATGGTCTCGCGCTTCGTGAAGAACGAGCACCTGCGCCAGGCCTTCTCGTTCCATTCGCTGCTGGTGGGCGGCAATCCATTTGCCACCAGCTCGATCTACACGCTGATCCACGCGCTGGAACGGCGCTGGGGCGTGTGGTTCCCGCGCGGCGGCACCGGTGCGCTCGTCAAT
The DNA here is from genome assembly GCF_024753205.1 of Massilia aurea. Taxonomy (GTDB): domain Bacteria; phylum Pseudomonadota; class Gammaproteobacteria; order Burkholderiales; family Burkholderiaceae_D; genus Telluria; species Telluria aurea. The sequence continues at coordinate 642,613 of NZ_JANUGZ010000003.1, forward strand.
GGTCTCGTGCGCCTGTTCCAGGACATGGGCGGCAAGCTCGAACTGAACGCCCCCGTGGCGCGCATCGAAACCGTCGGCAACCTGGCCAGCGGCGTGCGGCTGGAAGACGGCCGCTGGTTCCCGGCCGACGCCGTCGCCTCGAATGCCGACGTCGTGCACACCTATGCCAATCTGCTGAGCAACCACGGCCGCGGCAGCAGCCAGGGCGAAGCGCTGCGCAAGAAGCGCTGGAGCAATTCGCTGTTCGTGATCTACTTTGGCCTGAACAAGCACCATGAGCAGCTGCAGCACCACACGGTCTGCTTCGGCGCGCGCTACAAGGACCTGATCACCGAGATCTTCAAGAGCGACAAGCTGGCCGACGACTTTTCGCTGTACCTGCACGCGCCGTGCGTGACTGACCCGTCGCTGGCGCCACCAGGCTGCGGCAGCCACTACGTGCTGGCGCCGGTGCCGCATCTGGGCAATGCGCCGATCGACTGGGACGTCGAAGGGCCGCGCTACCGCGACCGCATCTTCGACTACCTCGAGAAGCGCTATATGCCGGGCCTGCGCAGCCAGCTGGTCACGAGCCGCATCTTCACGCCGAACGACTTCCGCGATGAGCTCAATGCGCACGTGGGCTCGGCCTTCTCGCTCGAGCCGATCCTGACGCAAAGCGCCTGGTTCCGTCCGCACAACCGCGACGCCGAACTGCCGAACCTGTACCTGGTCGGCGCCGGCACCCACCCCGGCGCGGGCGTGCCGGGCGTGATCGGTTCGGCCAAGGCTACCGCCGGCCTGATGCTCGAAGGTGTCAACGCGGGAGCGCATGCCGGAGGGCTGCGATGACGACAGAGGCCGGCCAGAACCTGATGGCGCACGCGACCCAGACCATTGAGGTCGGGTCGAAGAGCTTTGCAGCGGCGGCCAAACTGTTCCCGCCGGCCACGCGGCGCGCCGTGCTGATGCTGTATGCGTGGTGCCGCCACTGCGACGACGTCGTCGATGGCCAGGAGCTGGGCTTTGCCAGCGCCCCGGTAGCGCAGGCCACGCACAATGCGCCGTTCGAACTCGACCGGCTGTACGACAACACCCGCCGCGCCTATGAGGGCGAGCCGATGCGCGATCCGGCCTTTGCCGCGTTCCAGGAAGTGGCGCTGGGCCACGCGATCGCGCCGCGCTATGCGTACGATCACCTGGCCGGCTTTGCGATGGACGTCAACGAGGCGCGCTACCGCACGATCGACGACACGCTGCGCTACTGCTACCACGTGGCCGGCGTCGTCGGCCTGATGATGGCGTCGATCATGGGTGCGCGCGATGAAGCAGTGCTCGACCGCGCCTGCGACCTGGGGCTCGCGTTCCAGCTGACGAATATCGCGCGCGACATCATTGACGACGCCGCCATCGGCCGTTGCTACGTGCCGGACGCGTGGCTGATCGAGGCCGGCATCCAGCCGGATCTGGTCGCGCTGCCGCGCCACCGGGCCGCGCTGGCGACAGTGGCTGCGCGCCTGGTGGACCATGCGGAGCCGTACTACGCGTCGGCGTCGATCGGTCTGGCGGCGTTGCCGCTGCGCTCGGCGTGGGCGATTGCCACGGCGCGCAATGTGTATCGGCAGATCGGGGTGGAAGTAAAACGGCGCGGACCGCGCGCGTGGGACAAGCGGGTCGGCACATCGAAGGCGACCAAGCTGCGCCTGCTCGCGCTGGGCGGCCTGCAGGCGCTGGCCTCGCGCCTGCAGTCTAGTCGCGAGCTGCCGGCGCGGCGTGGTCTGTGGCAGCGGCCTGGCCGCGCGGACCCCGCAACTGGTTCTGCTGGGCCTGCAACTGCTGCTTGAGTTTGGTGACGGGCGGCGCGTACAAAAAGCCGAATGACACGGCGCCCTCCTTGCCCTCGACCGCATGGTGCATGCGGTGGGCCTGGTACAGGCGCTTGAAGTAGCCGCTGCGCGGCACGTAGCGGAACGGCCAGCGCTGGTGCACCAGGCCATCGTGGGCGATGAAATACAGCAGGCCGTAGCCGGTCATGCCGGCGCCGATCCATTCGATGCGCCCGTAACCGCGCGTGCCGAACCAGATCAGGGCGATGGCGATGCCGGCAAAGACGACGGCGTACAGGTCGTTCTTTTCGAACCAGCCGGTGCGCGGCTCGTGGTGCGAGCGATGCCAGCCCCAGCCGAAGCCGTGCATGATGTACTTGTGCGCGACGATGGAAAACAATTCCATGAAGGCGATGGTGGCGATAACGATGAGCGCGTTGAGCAGCATAATGAAGTAAGCGCCTTGATGGGATGGCGGGCATGGAAGCGGATGCCGACAGCCTAACATGCGACCGCTCCGCACGGTAGCGCAGCAACGGCGGCAGGCGGTCAAACACGATACACCAACAATTGAATCATTGGAGAATACATGCAATCGACTTTCCGTACTTTAGTGCTCGCCGCAGCATTCTGCGCCGCAGGCAGCGCCTCGGCCGCATCGATCGAAGTACGCGTCCAGGGCGTCACGGCCAAGGGCAAAGTGCTCGTCGCCGTGTGCGACAAGACGACCTTTTTAAAAGATTGCGCGTATTCCGGCTCAGCGCCGGCCAAGGCAGGCGAGACGGTCGTCACGGTCGATGGCGTGCCGACCGGTTCGTGGGCCGTGCTGTCGTATCAGGACGAGAACGACAACGGCAAGCTCGATCGCAACGTACTGGGCATCCCGAAAGAGCCGTACGCATTCAGCCGCGACGCCCGTGGCCGTTTCGGTCCGCCGAGCTTCGAGGATGCCGCGTTCGAGCTGCGTGACGAAAAAGCCGTTACGACGATCAAGCTGCGCTGATCGCTGTCAGTGCGTCGCACCGCCCGCTTCGCGCAGGTCGGTGTCGACGCCGAGCGTGACTTCCACCGCCAGTTTGACCCCGGCGATGATGTCGTCCAGCGCCATCGACGGTGGCGCGTCAAGCCGCGCGGCCGCCTGCTCCGGCAGAAACGGCACGTGAATAAACCCCGCCTTGATCGGTTGCGGCTGCGTCGCCGCGTGGTGCATCAGGCCATAGAACACGTGGTTGCAGACGAACGTGCCGGCCGTCTGCGAGACACCCGCCACCAGCCCCCGTGCGCGCAGCGCGTGCACGATCGCCTTGATCGGCAGCGTCGAGAAATACGCGGCCGGACCGTCGGCGGCAATCGCCGTATCGACCGGCTGCTGCCCGCCGTTATCCAGGATCGACGCATCGTCGACATTGATCGCCACCCGCTCGACCGAGATATCGGGCCGCCCGCCCGCCTGGCCGACCGCGATCACGACGTCCGGATGCAGCTCGTCGATCAGCGCCGTCAGGTCCTCGATGGCGTCGCCGAACACGCACGGCAACTGGCGCACCTCGACCTGAAAACTGTCGCCCTGCCACCCTTCCAGCGCGCGCACGGCCTCCCAGGCCGGATTGATGGTGGCGCCATTGAACGGCTCGAAGCCCGTCAGCAACACAGTCTTGATCATCACAGGTTCATCAAAAAGTAGAGCAAAAAGATATTGGCCACCAGGATCGGCAGCGCACTCGGGATCTGGGCCCGGATCACGGCGTTCTTGTCGGGCAGTTCCAGCAGCGCGGCCGGCACAATATTGAAGTTGGCCGCCATCGGCGTCATCAGGGTACCGCAATACGCGCTGAACATCCCGATCGCCGCCATCACGGCCGGGTTGGCGCCGTACACCCCCACCAGCACCGAGATCCCGACGCCGCCCGCCATGACGGGAAAGGCGGCAAAGCCGTTGCCCATCACGATCGTAAACAGCGCCATGCCGAGGCAGTAGACGGCCACCGCGATGAACGCGGAGTCCAGGCCGATATAGGTCGTCGTCAGGTGCGCCACCGCCTTGCCCACTCCCGCTTCGGAAAACAGCAGGCCCAGCACCGCCAGGATGTGCGGCAGCACGACGGCCCAGCTCATCGCGTCGACCAGGCGCCGCGCTTCGCGCACGCCCTGCAACGGCGTGGCGCGCGTGAGCCAGCACGCGGCGATCAGAGCCACGACTGCGCCGCAACCCATGCTGACGATCGTGATGTGGGCCGGGTCGAGCAGCGGCAAGCCGCCCAGCTGCACGTCCTTCAGTAAAGTCGCGCCGATCACGGTCACCAGCGGCAGCAGCAGCGCCGGGATGAACAGGCGGTTGCCCAGCCGCGCAGCGCTGGCCTGGCGCGCTTCCGGCGCCAGTGCTTTCGGCTGACCGGCTTTCACGCCACCAAAACCGGCCAGCAGCGCCATGCCGATCATCAGCGCGCCGACCGCCGCCAGCGGCAGCGCTTCGCCCGCCAGATACAGCAGCGCGTACAGGCCCCAGAACAGGGCCGTCGTGACCCGGCGCGGATTGCTGCGGTCCACCAGGTTCATGATGGCCACGGCCGCCAGCAGCAGGCCGACGAGAATGTAGAAGTGATCAATCGAGAGCGTCATGCGGCGCCCTTCTCGTCCAGCACGGCGCGGGCAATCTCGACGTCCAGGCGCCGCAGGTTCCAGGCGTGGATGACGAACGCCGTGATCGCCGTCGGGATGCCCCACAGCGCGATGTGCAGCGGATTGACCTCGATGCCTTCGGCTTGCAGGATCGTGTGCATCAGGACGATGGCGCCGAACGCAACGAAGATGTCTTCGCCGAAGAACAGGCCGATATTGTCGGTGGCGGCCGACATCGCGCGGATGCGGTAGCGGATGCGCTGGGGCAGCGGACCGTGTTGCGCTTCGGCCGCTGCTTCGGCCATTGGCGCGACCAGCGGGCGCACCATCGTCGGATGGCCGCCCAGGCTGGTCAGGCCCAGCGCCGCGGTGCTCTCGCGGGCAAACAGGTAGACGATCAGCAGGCGCCCGGCGGTGGCCGAGCGCACCTTGCCGATGGCGGACTGGGCGCGGTCACGCAGGCCGAAGCGCTCGAGCAGGCCGATGGCGGCCAGCGGCAGCAGCAGGATGAGTGGCAGGTTGCGGGTCTTGAGGAAGGCGGCGCCAAGCGTTTCGAGCAACGTCATGACCGACATCGCGGCGGCAACGCCCGTCACGCCGCAGGCGGCCACCGCGACCAGGACCGGATTGGCGCGCAGCACAAACCCGACCACGATGACGGCCACGCCGAGCAGTGGCCACAGATTCACAGCAGATTGCATTGCATTCCCCGGCGGTGATAAACGCGGGCAATCTTACCCGATGTTCATGGGGCGCCGAGGTGAATGTCGGACGGGATCAGCTGCAATGATCAGCCGGGCCGGACGGGATTGGTCGCGAGGTCACCGACGACCGTGTTCCACTGGCGCACATGGAAGGCGCGCACGAGGCCATTGAGCACGTACGGATCGCGCGCCGCGAACAGCTGCACCAGCTCTGCGGTCTCGCAGTTGAACACGAGGACCGCCTTGTCGGCCGGCTCGGCCATGGCGCCGGCAAGAATCAGCTCGCCGCGTTCCTGCGCTTCCCACGCCAGCGCCAGGTGGGCGTCGCGAAATTCGCCGCGGCGTTCGAGATAGTCGGGGGCCAGATCATAGGTCAGAAGAAAATGCACGAAGACTCCAGGAGATGGCGCGTGGCCGGATGCATCAATCCTACCGGAAAGCCGAACAAGTGGCGCAAGCGTGCTGTCCGGCATCGCTACCACGGGGCAGGCTCTTCCATGTTGGAATAAAACAACTTTTTGGCTGCCAAAACGTCATGGAACATGCATAGAAGAATGCCTCTAAGAACAAAACTCGACAGCAGGCGTAGACTTGCAAGCATGGACAGGTCGAAAAAAATGGCGGCGGGACTCACTGGACTGGCCAGCATGTTATGGCTGGGCCTGACCGCTGCCGTCGCGGCCAACCAGCGCCGCCTCGTGTTCAATCCGACGCTCGAACGCGAAGTCAAAAGCCCCCGTTCGAGCGGTCACCGCACCCGCCCCGTGGTCTTGCGCGCCAAGGACGGCACGCGTCCTGCCGGCTGGCTGATGACGCCCGTGATTCCCGGTCCGCGCCCGGCCGTGCTGTACTTTGGCGGGCGCTCAGAAGAAGTGTCGTGGGTCGCGCGCGACGCCGGCAAGCTGTTCCCCAACATGACCGTGCTGGCGATGAATTACCGCGGCTATGGCGACTCGCAAGGCATCCCGGCCGAAATCCACATGATCGAAGACGGCGCCCTGCTCTACGACTGGCTGGCCACGCGCGGCCAGGTCGACCCGCAGCGCATCGCCGTGGTTGGCCGCAGCCTGGGCTCGGGCGTTGCCGTGCAAGTGGCCCGCGAACGCCCCGCGCATTCGGTCGTGCTGATCACGCCGTACGATTCGATCCTGGCGATTGCCAAGCGGCGTTTTCGCGTGATGCCCATCGAATACATGCTGCGCCACCGCTTCGAGTCGATCAAGTACGCACCGATGCTCAAGGCGCCTACCTACGTGCTGCGCGCCGCCAGCGACGATGTCGTGCCCCACTTCCACACAGACCTCCTGGTGGCCAAGCTGGGCGCGCTGGTGGCCGACGAGGTGGTGCCGGATTCCGATCATATGACCATCCCCTACCTGCAAGCGACGCATGACATGGTTGCCGGTTTCCTCACGCGCCAGTTCAGCGCGCCAGTCACGCCGGCTGCTGCAGCCGCCGTGGCCGATGCGGTGGCGAATGCCACGCCACCGGTCGAAACGACGGCGGCAGCGCCCGATCTGGCCCTTGCTACAAAATAATCGCTGAATTTGTCAGCATTTATATTTCCAGCGAATAAATTGGGAAGTAAAATCGTATTTGTCATCAACTTGCAGCTTGATGCATATTTGACAGCTTGTGCCCGAAGGGCGCGGGCCTGGCCCCAACGACCCTCCCCAGATACAAACCGTAACCACTTGCACGGCGCCGTGCTGCGACAATCGCGCAGCCGATCCCATCGCAAGGCATGCGGCGGGTACAATATCGCTATTCCAGGAGCTCAACCATGAAATTCAAGCAACTCAGCATCACCGTGGCGGCCATGTGCCTTGCCGGCAGCGCGCTGGCAGCGCCATCGACCGCACCGATCGCCGCGCCGAAATTCGGCATGGTCTACGATGCGGGCGGCAAGTTCGACAAGTCGTTCAACCAGTCGGCCTTCGAGGGCCTGCAGCGCTTCTCGAAAGAGACCGGCGTGAAGGTGTTCGAGGTCCAGGCCAATAGCGATACCCAGGCCGAGCAAGTCATGCGCGGCCTGGCGCGCAAGAAGGTCGACCTGATCGCCGCCATCGGTTTCTCGCAGACCCAGGCCGTGCAAAAAGTCGCGCGTGAATTCCCGAACGTGCGCTTCATCCTGATCGACAGCGTGGCGCAAGGCCCGAACATCGAATCGGTGATGTTCAAGGAGCAGGAAGGCGCGTACCTGGTCGGCGTGGCGTCGGCCATGGCGTCCAAGACCAAGAAGCTCGGCTTTGTCGGCGGCATGGACATTCCGCTGATCCGCGCATTCGCCTGCGGCTACGGCCAGGGCGCCAAGGCGCAGGCACCGAAAGCTGAAATCATCCAGAACATGGTCGGCACCACGGCAGCAGCCTGGAACGATCCTGCCAAGGGCGGCGAGCTGGCACGCGCGCAATTTGACCGCGGCGTGGACGTGGTCTTCGCCGTGGCCGGCGGCAGCGGCATGGGCGCGCTGCAGATGGCCAAGACCAAGGGCAAGCTGGCCGTGGGCGTCGACTCGAACCAGAACTATCTGCACCCGGGCACGATGCTGACCTCGATGGTCAAGCGCGTCGACGTGGCCGTGTATGACTCGTTCATGGCCGTCAAGAAAGGCACCTGGAAAGCAGGCGTCACCTACAAGGGCCTGAAAGAAGGCGGCGTCGACTGGGTGCTGGACAAGGATAACCGCGCGGTCGTCACGCCCGAAATCGAAAAGCGCGTGAACGGCGTACGCCAGGACATCATCAACGGCAAGATCAAGGTCATCGATTACCGCGCCGGCAGTTCCTGCCCGGTCTGATCACCTTCATTCCATTCGAAGCGCGCCGCGCCGGTTGATTACCGGTCCGGCGCGCTTTTGAATGATAAGCACACTTCCTTTTTACGACAGATCGCAATGCAGCCAGCCGTAGAATTTCGCAACGTGAGCAAGGCCTTCGGGCCGGTGCAGGCGAACGCCGACGTCAGCTTCTCGATCGCCAAGGGTTCGATCCATGGTGTGATCGGCGAAAATGGCGCGGGCAAATCCACCCTGATGAGTATCCTGTACGGCTACTACCATGCCGACAGCGGGCAGCTCGTCATCAACGGCAAGGAGCAGCAGATCCGCTCGAGCCAGGAAGCCATCGGGCTCGGCATCGGCATGGTCCACCAGCACTTCATGCTGGTCGAGAACATGACGGTGCTCGACAACGTGATGCTCGGCGCCGAAGGCGCCTTCAAATTGTCGAAGAAACGCCGCGAAACCGAAGTGAAGCTGCGCGAGATCTGCGCGCGCTACCACCTCGACGTCGATCCGCTGGCCGTGATTTCCGATTTGTCGGTGGGCGCGCAGCAGCGCGTCGAAATCCTCAAGCAGATCTACCGCAGCGCCGAGATCCTGATCCTGGACGAGCCGACCGCCGTGCTCACCACGCAGGAAATCGCGTCGCTGTTCGACATCCTGCGGCTGTTCAAGGAACAGGGCAAGACCATCATCCTGATCACCCACAAGCTGGGCGAGATCATGGACATCACCGACCAGGTGACCGTGATGCGCGCAGGCCGCCTGGCCGGCGCCGTCGCCACGGTCGACACCAGCAAAGAGCAGCTGGCCAACATGATGGTCGGCCGTCCGATCGAAGGCAACCTGCCGCGCAAACCGTATGCACCAGGCGCGCCGGTGCTGCAGGTCGAGAACCTGCAACTGAAGGACGCGAACGGCGTGCAGCTGCTGGGCGACATTGCCCTGTCGGTGCGCGCTGGCGAGATCGTCGCCATTGCCGGCGTGTCGGGCAATGGCCAGAGCGAGCTGATGCACATCCTGTCGGGCATGCGCCTGCCGACGTCCGGCACCGTGGCAGTGGAAGGCAAGCCCCTGCCCTGGGCCGGCCGCTCGAACGCCGACGGCCTGCCCGCCGAACTGCGCGACATGGGCATCGGCCACGTGCCGGAAGACCGCCTGCGCGACGGCGTGATCAAGGATTTCTCGGTCATGCAGAACACCGTGTTCGGCTACCAGGAGCGCGTCACGAAGGGCATGGGCCTGTTCGATTTCGACGCCATCGCCAAGCGCTGCGCGCATTTGCTCGAGGCTTTCGATGTGCGCCCGAAAGACCCCAACGTGCGCATCGGCCTGCTCTCGGGCGGCAACCAGCAGAAGGTCGTGATCGCGCGCGAAGTGTCGGGCTCGCCCAAGCTGCTGCTGGTGGGCCAGCCCACGCGCGGCGTGGACATCGGCACCATCGAGAGCATCCACACGCAACTGCTGCGCCTGCGCGACGAGGGCGTCGCGATCCTGCTGGTCTCGACCGAGCTGGAAGAAGTGCGCGCGCTGGCTGACCGCATCATCGTGATGTCGGGCGGGCGCATTACCGGCGAATTGCCGATCGACGAATTCGACACGACCCGCATTGGCCTGTTGATGGGCGGGATGCACAAATCATGAAAACCACTGAACTCCCACGCTGGGCCTCGGGCTTTGTCCTGCCGGTCCTGAATCTGCTCTCTGCCCTGCTGGTCGCGGCGCTCGTGATCCATCTGCTGGGCGAAAGCCCGGTCGAGTCGCTGCAGATCCTCGTCAACAGCGCCGTCATCAATCCGGAAGGCCTGTCGTACACGCTGTTCTATGCGTCGACTTTCGTGTTTACCGGCCTGGCCGTGTCGATCGCGATGAAGGCGGGCCTGTTCAACATCGGCGCCGAAGGCCAGATGTATCTGGGCGGCCTGGGCCTGACGCTGGCGATGCTGGCGTTCGACGCGACGCTCTCGCCGTGGCTCCTGATTCCGCTGGCGATCGTCGCCAGCGCCGTCTTCGGCGCAGCCTGGGCTTTCCTGCCGGGCTACCTGCAGGCCAAGCGCGGCAGCCACGTGGTGGTCACGACCATCATGTTCAACTTCATCGCCGCTGGCCTGATGAACTTCATCATCGTCAAGTACATGATCCCCGAGGGTGACCAGAACCCGGCCAGCCGCACCTTCACCGACGCTGCCGCGATCCCGCTGCTGTCGAACTGGCTGCCGTTCTTCGGCGAGAGCACGCCCCTGAACCTGGCCTTCCTCCTGGCCCTGGTCGCGCTGGTGGTCTACTGGGTGGCCGTGTCGCGTTCGAGCTGGGGTTATCGCCTGCAGGCCACCGGCCTGAACGCCCACGCCGCGCACTATGCGGGCGTGCGCATCAGCCGCACGATCATCATTGCGATGCTGATCTCGGGCGCCCTGGCGGGCCTGGCTGCAGTGAATTCGATCCTCGGCTCGACCCACTACCTGAGCCTGAACTTCCCGGCCGGCGCCGGCTTCATCGGCATCGCGATTGCGCTGATGGGCCGCCAGCATCCGGTGGGCATCCTGCTCTCGTCGATCCTGTTCGGCGCGCTGATCCAGGGCGGGTTCGACCTGTCGCTGGAAAAACCAAACATCCCGCAAGAGACCTTCATTTTCATCCAGGGCCTGATCATCCTGTTCTGCGGCGCCATGGAAAACATGTACGCGCCGGCGGTACTCAAACTGATCAACGCAACACGCTCCAACAACGGCGCAAGCAAGGGATAAGCCATGGAAGACTTCCAGTTCGCCAGTATCGTCGTCTCCACCATCCGCAACGCGCCGGTGCTGATGTTCGCGGCCATGGCCGGCCTGTTCGCCGAGCGCAGCGGCGTGGTCGACATCGGCCTCGAAGGCAAGATCCTCGCGTCGGCCTTCGTGTCGGCCGGCGTTGCCTACACCTACCAGGATCCGTGGCTGGGCATCGCGGCTGGCATCGTGGCCTCCGTCGTGCTGGCGCTGATCCAGGCATTCGTCTCGATCACGCAAAAGGGCAACCAGCTCGTGGCCGGCATCGCGATCAATATCGCGATGAGCGGGCTGACGTTCGTCGTCGCCCAGTACTTCTTCCAGCAGGGCGGGCGCACGCCCGACCTCGGTGAGGCGCGCCTCGCGAGCGTCATCCTGCCCGGGACCGAACTGGTGGCCGACGTCCCGGTGCTGGGCTGGGTCTATGGCAGCCTGATCGGCGGGCATTCGGTGCTGGTGTACCTGGCCTTCGCCCTGCTCCCAATCGTGCACTGGGTGCTGTTCTACAGCCGCTTCGGCCTGCGCCTGCGCGCCTGTGGCGAAAACCCGCATGCGGCTGACGCAGCCGGCATCTCGGTCCAGCGCACCCGCTATACGGCAATGATCATCGCCGGCGTGCTGTGCTCGTTCTCGGGCGCCTATCTGTCGATCGTCCAGAGCGGCTTCTTCTTGCGCGACATGTCGGCCGGCGCCGGCTACCTGGCGCTGACAGCGCTGGTGTTCGGCAACTGGCGCCCCGTGCACACGGTGCTCGGTTGCATGATGTTCGGCTTCTTTGCCGCGGTGCAGATCCAGATCGAAGGCGTTGACCTGCCGGTCGTGGGCCGCATTCCGGGTTCGCTGATCCAGATGATTCCGTACATCGTTACCGTGGTCGTGCTGGCTGGTTTGATGGCCAAGTCGGTGGCGCCCAAGGCGCTGGGCAAGCCGTTCGTCAAATCGCGCTGATCGTTTGCCGGCCTCTGACCGAACCGTGACGCTGCCGCCCTGGCAGCGTCAAACGTTTCAGGGGTGCGCGTACTGCGAAAACTTCGTCTGTACAACGCGTGACCATCGCGCGACATTTCGGAAAAGTCATTGTGCTTCGCACAATTTTTCCGGATTTTCTGTTCCGAATCTGTGAGAATGCAATGCCTTGTGGCAATACTTTGTATGCCACGAATTTTGCTTTTCACCGATAGACGGAATTTCATGAACTTTCAAAATCTCAAGATCCGCACGCTGATCCTCGGCGGCTTCGCTACCATCCTTGCCGCGATGGTGCTGCTGGTTGGCATTGGCCTGTTCCAGATGCAGAAAGCGGAAAATCTGACCGACGAGCTGACCGGCGAAAGCCTGCACCGCCTCGCCCTGCTGCAGGAATGGCAGGCCATCATCGAGACCAACGCCGCGCGCACGATCGCCGCAATCAAGATGGCCGATGCGAACGATGAAAAATACTTCCTCGACGCGATCGCCGAATCGTCCAAGCGTTCGGACGTGGTGCACAAGGAACTGACCACGAGCCTGGCGAACAACCCCGCCGCAATGGCCCTGTTTGCCAAGGTCGACGAGCAGCGCGAAGGCTACCGCAAGGCGCGCAAGAGTGTGATGGCGCAGAAGGCGGCCGGCGACGATGCGGCCGTGCGCAACTTCCTCAATACCGACATGCTGCCGCGCGTGCAGTCGTATCTCGACAGCCTGCGCGCCATCGTCAAGTTCCAGAAGGACGTCGTGGCCGCCGATTCGGTGAAGATCGACGAGAGCTTCGCAACGAGCCTGAAGCTGCAGGTCACGCTGGCCGCCCTCGCGCTGGTCTGCGGCGGCCTGTTCGCCTGGTGGATCGGCCGTCGTATCACGACCCCGCTCGAAGAAGCCGTGCTGGTCGCGCAGACCGTCGCCACCGGTGACCTGAGCAGCCAGATCGTCGTCCAGGGCAGGAACGAGACGGGCGCGCTGATGGGCGCCCTGAAGGACATGAACGACAACCTGGTCGGCATCGTCAGTCAGGTGCGCAGCGGCACCGAAACGATCGCCGAAGCGGCCGACCAGATCTCGGCTGGCAACCTCGAACTGTCGGCCCGCACCGAGCAGCAGGCCGGCGCGCTGGAAGAAACCGCATCGTCGATGGAAGAGTTGACCTCGACCGTCCGCCAGAACGCGGACAACGCCCGCGAAGCCAACACGCTGGCGCAGAACGCCTCGCAGGTGGCCGGCCGCGGCGGCGACACCGTCGGGCGCGTCGTCCAGACGATGGACGCCATCACCGATTCGTCGAAGAAGATCGTGGACATCATCGGCGTCATTGATGGCATCGCGTTCCAGACCAATATCCTGGCGCTCAACGCGGCAGTCGAAGCAGCACGCGCCGGTGAACAGGGCCGCGGTTTCGCGGTCGTGGCCTCCGAAGTGCGCAATCTGGCGCAGCGTTCGGCCGCAGCAGCGAAAGAAATCAAGACCCTGATCGGCGACTCGAGCGCCAAGGTCGAAGAAGGCAGCCGCCTGGTGTCGGATGCCGGCGCGACGATGCAGGAAATCGTCGACAGCATCGGCCGCGTGACCAGCATCATGTCGGGCATCGCCATGGCCAGCCAGGAGCAGTCGGCCGGCATCGAACAGGTGAACCAGGCGATCGCGCAAATGGACCAGGTGACGCAGCAGAACGCGGCGCTGGTCGAAGAAGCCGCCGCCGCATCGACATCGATGCGCGAACAGGCGCAAGCACTGTCGCAGCTGGTGTCGACGTTCCGCTTCGAAGCGCAGCAAGCGCGTCCCGCGCTCAAGAGCGTGGCGCGGCCAGCGCTGGGGATGCGCGAGACTGCGTAACGCAGGGTACCTTCTCCACCACATGAAACGCCGGGTTCGCCCGGCGTTTTTTTTGATGTTAAGGAAATCTTAGCTAGCAGTCAGAACAGCCAGGAACAGCCAGGGTCAGGTCTGACATTTGGACACGAACTCTGCCTTGATCAATTCATCAGGGCATTCATAAATAGACTTTTGTCGAGCTCGTGTCTGAATGCCAGACCTGACCCTGTTTATGAGACCTGACCCAGTTCAGGCTGTGCCCCTGTCGTGCCCTGTTCTTAACCGCTTCCGCGTGTGGGCAACCTGCAACAACGTTAAAAAATGGAATCGTGCGCGCAAGAGGATTTCTTCTCTTATCTTAGTATGTGCAATATCATTTTTTTAACAGCCAAGGAATTATTGTAATGAAGACTGTCTCCGTACGCCTCCTGTCCAGCCTGGTCCTGATGGCCGCCTCGTTCTCGGCCTCGGCCGGTCCGAACGTGGTCAAGGCGCTTGAAGTCAACGGCGTATTCAATGAAAAAGTGGGACCTGCGCCGCAGTGTGCGTCCACCCTCGGCGGCAAGCTTGCCGGCCACGGTGAGACGGCTGAAGGTACGCCAGTCGCGTTCGTGGGCGGAGATTGCTTCGCCCAGTCCGGCACCACGTTCACTTTCAGCAATGGCAAGTTCATCCTGCTGTATCCAAACGGCGACCAGATTTTCGCCGACTACAGTGGCCAGTTCGTTCCTACCGGCGCAGGCACTGCCTACGTCATGAACGGCGGCACCTTCACCATCACTGGCGGCTCCGGCACCTATTTTCACGCAACCGGCGGCGGCTCGCTGAGCGGCACTGAAGACTTGTCGAACGGCGCCGGTACGATCGGCTTATCGGGTCGTGTTTCTTACAAGCCGAAGTAATCGCTGTAACAGCGCCGAGCGACGCTGACACTGCGTCGTGACAGCGTGGGGCAAAAAGAGCGGCATGTAAAAAGAGCGGCGTGTATCCCGCTCTTTTTACATGCCTCTCTTTTTCTTGACCATGCCTGATGATGTGATTGACAGGTCATGAAAGTGATTGTATCTTGTAGCGATACAGGATACTATAAATTGCATGATCAGGACCTTCAGGCACAAAGGGTTGCAACGCTACTTCGAGACCGGAAGCAAAGCCGGGATCCAGGCTTCGCACGCAGCAAGACTGCGCCTTCAATTGGCCGCCCTTGATCAGGCAACCCGGCCGGAAGACTTGTCGGCGCCGGCATGGGCACTTCACCCACTGAAAGGCGATCTCAAGGGGCATTGGGCCGTGACAGTCAGCGGTAACTGGCGAATGATTTTTGCATTCGATGGCACCGACGCCATCCTCGTTGACTACCTTGATTACCACTAACTTTAGGAGAAAAAATGACTCGTATGCATAATCCGCCGCATCCGGGAGAGGTGCTTCGAGAGTACCTGGGAGAGATGACGATCACAGAGGCGGCGGCGCGGCTGGGAGTCAGCCGTGTCATCTTGCAGCGTGTTGTCAACGGCGCAGCAGGTGTATCGCCCGATATGGCCTACCGGCTCGGCAGCGCACTGAATACCAGCCCCGAACTTTGGGCAGGCATGCAGCTGCAATACGATTTATACCAGGCCGGAAAAATCGAACGGACCAACGTCCAGCGCATTGCAGCGTAAGACGTGCACCACACATTCACCAAACACCGGCCTTGCGCGCGTTACGTCATGGCGTGACCGGATCGACCGGCTCGAAGCCCGCCGCGCGCCGGCTCGAGCGCGCCAGCGTCCAGGCAAAGCCGATGCCGGCCGACGTGCCCGAATTCTTCAGATGCAGCGGGCTGTCGCGGTTGGCGCTGCCGGCGTACGACTCGTAGCGCACGTAGCCGAACAGGCGCACGTCGGGATTGAGCTGGCGCGTCGCAAACAGCCCCACGCGCGCTAGTACCAGGCCGGCGTCGGCGCTGTAGGCATCGCGGCTGGCGGTTGCATACTGCGGCGCGACCTCATAGAAATAGCGGTTGATGCGCTTGTCACCGAACACCACCGACGTATTCGCTTCGAACGACCACAGGCCGCGCTCGCCGCGCGTCTCGTAGGCCAGCTTCGGCTCGAACGTCCAGCCCTGGCGGCGCAGGCCGCCCCGCGCTTCAATCACGGCGCGCAGTGGCAGTTCGGCACGCAATCGGCTCGTCGCGTCGATATCGGCCACGCGGATTTTCAATCGCGGACCGAATTCGAACAGCGCGCCCAGATCCGGCATGCCGGCACGTGCCTCGACGTCGTCGGAGTCGGACGGCAAGGCGCCTGACAAGCCGACGTCGAATTCAAGCCGATCGGAGCGGAACAGGCGCGCACCGATACCCGACTGGTCGGCGCGCAGCACTTCCCCGCGATAGAGCAGAAACGGAATGGGCAGGATACGGGCGGTACGGTCGTCGGCGCCGGGATACGCCGGCGTGCTCAGGGCAGCGGCGCCAAGGCCGAATTCCCACAGCGGCAGGCTGGCGCCCGCTGGCGATTGTGCGTGAGCGTGGAGTGCGGGGAACAGGCAGGCTGCCGCGATGGCAGCCTTCAATGGAACATGCATGGGGCCTCGGGAGTCTGATCGGGGGATGACCGGATTCTATCCGAGGCCGTGCCAAAAGTGCACCGCGCGCGCGAACAATCCGCGCGCTGCATACCGTGGGCTTACGGCCAGATCGCCTGCAGCATCGCGGCCAGGTTGTACCCGCCCTTGATCAGCTGGGTCTTGGCGATTTCGGAGCTCGGCACCGGATAGTTGGCCGGCACTTCGAGCGCGAAGGTGTAGTAGGTCTCGCCCTTCTTGCCCGTCTGCGGCGTCAGCTTGCCCGGCACCACGTCGGCATACGCCAGCTTGGCGGATTTGAGGCCGTCTTCCACCCACTGCACGGGCCAGGTCGCCACGTCGCCTTTGGCTTTCGCGACCAGCGGCGCGCTGGCGATCGCCACGTCCGCGAACTGCTCCGGCGTGCGCGTCTTGATGCGGCGGAAGGCGTAGTCGACCGTCGTGCTGTCCCAGTACGAGTGGAACGGCTTGGTCAGCGCCTTGGGCACGCCTTCCTTGACGACGACCGGCGCATCGCCCGCTTCTGCAGCAGGAATCACCCCTTTCGACAGCGCTGCCAGTTTCTCGTCATCGAGCAGCAGGTTGTTGCCGCCGCGCGAATCGAACACGAGCGCGTCGTCGATCTCGGCGCGCGATTTCGGCACGATGAACTTGCCGTCCTTGCTGACGAACGCCGAACCGACGTGCAGCGGCTGGTGGATGTCGCCGGCAAAGTGCGCCAGCAGGATCAGGGCCTGGCGCTTGGTGAATTTGTGAGGGTTCAGCGCGGGATCGGTCTTGCCCTGCAAGACAGCGATGCACTGCTCCAGCGTCTGCACGATGTCGACATCGCTCGTGCCCACGCCATGCTCGTGATAGTGATCGAGCTGGAACGGCACGTTGGTGTAGTGGTATTCGCTGTGGCGCGGATTGCCTTCGACGTATTCCACCATCTCGGGCGTCTGCGGGCCGCAGTACGTGCCCTTGACGCAGTCAGCCCAGTTGGCGACCGACGCCAGCGATTCACCCGGTTGCAACAGCAGCGCGATCTGCTTTTGCGCGTTGGTCCCCTTGAGCAGCTTGTCGGCGATCGAGCCGACAGCGCGGTGGCCGTCGCGGCCCCAGGCGGCGGCGTCCGATGCGCCCAGTAATCCAAAGGCGCCGGTCAGCGCCAGCACGCATGCGAGTTTTTTCATGATGGTTTTGATGTACTTAATTGAGGCGCACGATGCGCGGGGTAGCCGGGGCCAGCGCGGCGCCCTGCCCTTCGAGTTTTTTCAGGTAGGCGATGAAGCCGTCCAGGTCGCGCAGGCCGGTATCGATGCGCTGCGTGCCCAGTGCGAATTCCGGATAGCCATCGCTGCCTTCGGCCAGGAAGTTATTCAGCGCCAGGCGATACGTTGCGGTATCAACCAGCGGCTTGCCATCGAGCTTGATGCTGCCCGGTACCAGGCGGGTGCCGGCCGGCCGCTTCGCGTCCCACGTGTAGGTGAAGTTTTGCGAGACCTGCAGCACGCTGGACGTCACGTTCGGGCCTTCGGGCCACTGGCGTTCGAGCAGGTTGCGGATCTGCGCGCCGGTCATGTTCATTACGACGGTCGTGTTTCCGAACGGAAGCACGGCCTGGGCCTGGCCGAAGTTGACGGTCTTGTCGGCGCCTGCTTCGAGGTCGCGCCGCACGCCACCATTGTTCATGAACGCGAACTGCGCGCCCAGGCTGCGGGCCGAGTCCAGCGCCGCATCGGCAACCAGGTTGCCAAGGGGCGATTCACCCGCGTCGTTATTCTTGCGCAGCAGTGGCGCGGTCGCGATCTTCGCGATCGGGCGCGTCAATGCGGCTTCGCTGCGTTCTTTTACTTGCGCGACATACGCGACGATCTTCGGATCGGCCGGATACTCGCCCGGCTTCATCACCACGTTGGCGACGGTCAGGTTCGAGACCGCGCCGGTGGTCGGTTCGACCTGCATCGACACGCGCGTAAGCAAGTGGCCGGCCGTATCGGCCTGGGTCACGACGCGGCCATCGACGTCGCACAGATAGCCCTGGTGCGAGTGCCCGGTCAGAACCAGCTTGACCGACGGGTCGATCTTCTGGACGACCGGGACGATGTCGCCCGTCAGCTTGCTGCAACCGGTTTGCAACGGCGACTCGACCGTGCGGCCGCCCTGGTGCACGAGGGCCACGATGACCTTGGCGCCAGCCGCGCGCATGGCCGGCAGCGCGTTGTTGATCGCTTCGGCTTCGTCGCCGAACGTCAAGCCCGCGATGCCCGATGCGACGACCATGTTCGGCGTATCGCGCAGCACCACGCCGACCAGGCCGACCTTGATGCCCTTGACGGTTTCGATGGTGAAGCCCGGGATGATCGGCTTGCCGGTGACCTTGTCGATCACGTTCGCGCCCAGGTACGTGAATTTGGCGCCGCCGAAATTCGGGGTCAGCTTGCACGCCTTGGTCGGGTGCGGCGAATCGCAGCCGCCGTTCTGCTGGCGCAGCAGTTCCTTGCGGCCGCCATCGAATTCATGGTTGCCCACCGCGCTCGCGCGCAGGTTCAGCATGTTCATCACTTCGATCGTCGGCTCGTCGGCCCACAGCGACGACAGCGCCGGGCTGGCGCCGACGATGTCGCCGGTCGAGACGAGCAGCAACTCCTTGTCTTCCTTGCGCCAGGCCTGCAGGGCTGCAGCCACGGCTTCGGCGCCGCCGGCGCGCATGACCTGGTCCTTGCCGTCGGCGCCCTTGAGCACGTAGCGGCTTGGTTCCAGATTGCCGTGGAAGTCATTGAGCGACACGAGGTTGATGGTGACCGGGCCCTGGGGCGCGGTCACGCAGCCGGCCAGCAGCAGCGCAACGGTGAGTGTGGACAGACGGGCGCTTGCGCGACGCGAGACGATCATGAAAAACACCTTTTATGGAATCGGGCCGGGGTGGCCGGCGCTCGAACAGCGGGGGCTTGGATAAGCGCAACAGCAGGCATTATCCCATGCCGCCTGTGCGCAGGAAATCCTTACAGCAGCAGGGCTGCCGACTTTTTTGATGAAAAAAACGGCCGGTGTTTCCACCGGCCGTTTTGGCTACGTCATTGAACCCAAGTACTTAGAATTCGTACTTGACGGTTGCCTGGATGGCCCACTGCGACTCGCCCTTGGCCTGACGCAGATCCTGCGATTCGACCTGTGGACGCACTGCGTACACATAACGTCCCTGCGCATCGATACCTGCGTAGTCAACGAAGCTGCGCGCCGTGCCGCCGTTACCCTGGAATGGCACTTCATAGATACGGCCCCACTTCTTGTTCAGCAGATTGCCGAAGTTCAAGATGTCGAGCGAGAAGGTACCCTTGTTACGTTCGAAGATGCCCGGGATTTCCTGGCTGATGCGCACGTCGAAGCTGTTGGTCCACTTGGCAAAGCTGCCGTTGCGTTTCACGCTGCCACCAGCGGCGTTCTTGAGCTGGTCGTTCGAATTGACGATATCCCAGAACTTCTGCTCGTTCGCCTTGTTGGTCGCGGTGTCGCCGTAGAACACGACTTCGCCAGAACCGAACGCGGTCGGGATGTACATCAGGTCATTGCCGGCCAGATTGTCGCCGTTCATGTCGTTGTTGAACGTCCAGCTGTACGGCTTGCCTTCACGGCCTTCGTAGAAGATGCCCAGACGGGTGTTGTATTCGCCGAAGAATTTCTTCTGGAAGTTCATCAACGCGCTGACACGGTTCTTCACCAGATAGCTCGAGTTGGCAGTGACTTCTTCGTTCGGGTTGAACACCGAGCGGCCGGAATAGTTCGAGCTCGAGGTCGACGAGGTCAGTGGCGACACTTCGGTCGCATCGGTGTAGCTGTAAGCAACCGACCAGCCAAAGCCCTTGGTCAACGGACGCGACAGCGACAGGGTGACGATGTTCGCATCACCCTTGTCGGTGCCCTTGGCCAGCAGCACATTGTTGTAGCTCAGGTTGCTCAGAGCGCGCGACGTCACGCAGCCCGTACGGGTCGAGACGGTGCCGTTGGCAACGCTGAAGCAGCTGGCGTCGCGGCCACCGGCGTTCCAGAACAGTTGACGACCATCCGAACCGGTCGCAGTTGCGGGGCCCAGATTCAGGTTTTCGTAGTAGATGCTGTCTTTGTTCTTGGTGTACAGGTACTCCGCACCAAAGACAACGCCATACCATGGCAGTTCAGTGTCGAACGCCACGTTGGCCTTCCAGATCGACGGCTGCTTGAAGCTTGGATCGAGAATGTCGACGTTGGCCGCAGGGGTCACGCCTGGCACGTTAGGCTGGTTGTTCGGATTGATGCTGAACAGGCCATCGGCGGTCGGGCAGTTGACAGCAGCGGTCGTCGAGCAGCTCACGAAGCGCGTTGCAACGCCCGGGTTCGAGAACGGATTCGACATCCACACCGTTGCTGCCGCGCCCTGGAACAGGCCGAAGCCGCCGCGCAGCTGGGTTGGCCGTGGCGCGTTGCTGAAGCGGTAGTTGAAGCCAACGCGCGGCTGGATCAGGTCCTGACCATCGATGGTGCGGGTGTTGTCGTAGCCGAAGCCGCCGCGCTGGCGTACGTTGGTTGCCGGGTTGCCTGCGATGACAGCCTGAGCCACGGCAGCATTGGCCAGAGGACGCCCGCCAACGTCGTTGCGGTCATAGCGCACGCCGTAGGTCACGGTCAGGTCTTCACTGACGGTCCAGGTGTCTTGCAGGAACAGACCGGTGTTCTTGACTTCGAACTGGGCGATCGCATTGTTCAGCGAGCCGCCGGCGACTGGCGTCTGCACATTGTAGAAGCTCGGACGACCGCGGCGGAAGTTCTCCAGCACGGCTGCTTCAAGCGTTGCCTGGCTTGCGGTCGAGCAGTTCGGCAGCGCGCCGAAACCGTAGAACGTGGCACTGGTGCTGGCGATACATCCGAAGGTGTACTGGCCATACACGCCCTGCAGGAACGCGTTGTAGACCTTGTTCTTGGTCTGGTCGACGCCGCCCTTGATTTCGTGGTCGCCCACGATCCAGTTGGCGCCGGCGTAGAAGTCCTTGGTGTCGGTGCGCAGCACGTTGTTTTGACGGCTGTATTCGGTACCGAAGTTCAGGAAACGGTTACCAGTCGGCACGCCGGCTGGGGCGCCGGCCGGCAGCGCGCCCTGGAACTGCAGCGAGATGGCTGGCATCGCGGTTGCGTTCTGCGGGATCGAATCGTAATCGCGGGTCGAGAAGCGCAGTTCGGTCGAGAAGTTCGGGGTCCAGTCCGAGAACAGCTGGGCCACGACGGTCTCGATCGACTTGCCCTGATTGTAGAAGCCCGACGACAGGCCGACGCCGGTTGCCGAGAAGCCCGGGTAGAACGGCTCGTTCTGCTCGGTCTTCGCGTAGCGCAGGTTGGCGCGGTGTTCGTCAGTAATATTCCAGTCGAACTTCACCATGCGCTCTTTCGAGGTCAGCATGGAACCGGCAGGCACTTCCGTGCTGCCGATGTTGGTGCCATAGGTCGTCTGAGCGATGTTCTGGGCAGCAGTGATGGCCGACTGGGTAATGCCGACGGTGGTACCAGCACCGCTGCCAATCGGACCAAAGGCAGGGCTCGAACGCGAACTTTCGAAGTTCTCGGCCAGCGCGTAGATGAACAGCTTGTCCTGGATCAGCGGGCCGCTGGCCCAGATACCCTTGGTCGTTTCCTTGGACTTCGGCGCATCGCTATAGGTGTCGTCCGTCGGGTTGTAACGGTCGCCCGACATGGTGTCATTGCGGAACACATAGTACAAACCACCCTTGTAGGTGTTGGTACCCGACTTGGTTACGGCGTTGATGTTGCCGCCGGTATAGCCTTTTTGGGTGACATCGTAGTTGGCGACGTTGACCTGCACCGACTGGATCGCTTCGATCGAAATCGGCTGGCGCGCGGTCGGGCTGCCGTTCGCTTCCAGGCCGAAGGTGTCGTTGATCGCGACGCCGTCGATGGTCAGCGAGTTGTAGCGCGAGTTCTGGCCGGCGACCGAGATTTCGCCGCGTTCCTTGTCGGTCTGCGACACACGGGGGTCAGCGCGGGCATAGTCCTGCAAGTTGCGGTTGATCGACGCCTGGGTCTGCAGCTGGGTATTGCTGATCGCGGTACCCGCACCCATGTTGTTGTTCGAGAAGATCTCCGAACGCTGTGCGGTGCCAGCGATCGTCACGGTCTGCACGCCCAGGGTAGCGTCGACTTCGGCGGTCTGCGCCAGATCGAGGAAGACGTTGTTGCGGGTTTGGGTGATGCCGTCTTTGGTGATAGTGATGGTGTAAGGACCACCCACGCGCAGGCCACGTGCAACGTAGCGGCCTTCAGCGTCGGTTACGACATTGCTGACAGAACCCGACTCGGTGTGCAGGATCTGCACTTGCGCACCGGCAGCCGGCTGACCCGAGACGTTCGAGATACGGCCACCGACGGCCGAAGTGGTGTTCTGTGCGAACGACGGCGAAGCCGCCAACGCAACTGACAAAGCCAGCGCCAACTTGGTGAGCCGGATCTGCTGCTGAGTGATCATTGATTACCCCAAAAAGAACTTCAAAGTTGTTTGTTGGACGTCCGACGGACGTCCTCCCCTGCTTTACTGCTTGTTGTATTCGTCGTGCCGCGCCAGTGATTCAGCCGGCAAGCGGCTGCGATTGTATCGGTACAATGTTTCAACAAAATGACACGATCTGTGGTTTGATTTACACCAGAATTGCGCCAATATGCATCAGCGTTTTCAGCCCGACAAATTCAATTTGGCTTGGCTATTCAGAGCTTTCTCGTATAAATCACCCCGCCGGCGTTGTCGTTACGCGACAGAAATCGTGTCATTTGGCGCGCTTTATGACATGGCGGAATTATATGCGTGGCATTCCACGGCGAAATTTTTTCGGCAAAAAATCAGTAGAACCAGCGGTGCAACACAGAATTGTGTAGCGAGAAGACGACAAACCTTTCTTCTCGGTTAACTTAGTGCCGAAAAGTCGAAGGTTGTTTATGACAGGCAGGCGATCCGGCGGGCGCCGGATCGGGGATGACACACTTTATTTCGCGCGCGCAGTCTGGGTCGCCATGGCAGCGACCTGCGCCTCGAATCGGGCGTAACGCCCGTCGAGCTGTTTTGTTAAGCGTTGCTTTTCTGCCACAGACAGGAAGGCGTAGCGGATGCTGTTGTACGACGCCTTCTTGATTTCCGCGTAAGTAGGCTTGAACTGGCTGGCAAATTGCATGTACTCGTGCGACAGCGTGTGACGGGTCACGCCGGCGTCGTCAGTCGAAATCACGTAGGGCACGCCATACTTGCGGTACAGGTGGATCGGATGATCCGCGCCTGCCACGCCGCTGATGAACGCGTTTGAGGTCAGGTTGATCTCGACCGGAATATCCTTCTCGCGCATCGTCTTGATGATGGCCGGTGCATTGGCTTCATGCGCCAGGTCCAGGCCATGGCCGATGCGGTCGGCGCCGGCAATGCCCAGGGCGCTGTCGATGTGGAACTTCAGGCCTTCGGGCGGCACTTCACCCAGTGCCAGTTCGCCCGCATGCATCGCCACTTTAACGTCCGGATACACCGTTTTCAGGAAGCGGAACATCTTCATGTGCAGCAGGTAGTCGCGCATCGACACGTTCAGGCTTTCCTGGCCGACGATGTTCACGCCGACGATGCGGCCGCCCTTGGCGGCGGCCTTGAAGCTCGACAACATCGCCGAAAACACCTGCGACGGCGCCAGGAGGCGCAGCGTGTAGTTCTGGTAGCGCATCGTGAAGCGCTCGTCGTCGATGCCTTCCGATGCAGCATTGATCTGCGCGACGAAGGTGTCGATCGACGTGTTGTAGGCGGCGTTGGCGTCCAGCGCGGCCAGTTCGGCGCGCAACTGGGCGCCCAGCGCCGCGTCGTCGTTCACGCTGGCGCGGGTGCTGGTGTCGAACGCGGGGTTGGCCACGAACGGCGAGAGCAGGAACATCGTTTCGATGTAGCCGACATTTTCGGCAATGGCGCGCGCCTTGATCTCCTGCAGGCCTTCGCGCAAGTTGTCGTTGGCCACCGGGCCGAAGTAGCCGAAGGTGCCGAAGAACAGGCGGTCCGGCGCGGGCTGGATGGCGACGTGGTTGCTGAAATCCTTGTTCGACCAGCGCTTGACCAGCTCGCGCCAGGTGTTTTCGTCGGCATTGACCTCTGCGCCCGACAGGCAGGTGCGTTCAGCCGCAGGTTTGGCGCGCTGCGCAGCGATCGTCGCCTTGTCGGTCTCGATGCGGTAGGTGGTCTTGTCGATGCAGAAGCCCTGCTTGTCGACGAAATCGACATAGGTCTCGGCATAGATCGCGCCCGAATAATGGTGGTGCAAATCGCCGCCCTTGGGCATCTGCGTGAAGAACATCGTCAGCTCGGACAGGCGCGGCGTGCTGCCCTCGATCAGGCTGGCGTAGTGTCGCGCGGTGGCCGCTTCGTTGGCGGTGACCGATGGCGCCCGGGCCAGGACGGGCGAAGCGACGACGGCCAGCGCCAGCAGCGCACTACCGGGCAAATACTTGTGCATGTGATACTTTCAGGATGGATGGCAAGCGTCAGACTCTAACGCCTTCGCCCAGGGTTGGCAATATTGCAGCTTGGACCGCCGCCGTGACGTCTCTGCCAACCATCACCGCGTGGACGGCACCGGTAACGATCAACGCGTGGAAGGCAGAGCCTTCCACCCTACGCAGGACGCGGTGATGGTTGGCAGCCAGATCACCCCGCACGAGAACGGCGCCGTTATTCGTAGGGTGGACGGCTCCGCCGTCCACGCGGTGGTGGTTGGCAGCCAGATCATCCGGCACGAACACGTCGCCGGCAACCATCAACACAGTCCGGACAAATCAGCGTACATGCAGCAGGCGACCATACGAATACGTCGCGGCTACTGTACGGTCATCCCCCAGCAGCGCCAGCGCGAACAGCAGCTCTTCGAGCGAGTGGCTGTGACTCGTGCGGCGCGCCATCAGCGGCGTGGCTTCGCGGTCCAGCACCACGAAGTCGGCTTCGAGCCCGGGCGCGAAGCTGCCGATCGTGTCGTCCAGTCCCATCGCGCGCGCCGCGCCCAGCGTGGCGAGATAAAACATGCGCAGCGCCGTGAGGTAGCTGCCTTTCATGCGCGCGACCTTGTACGCTTCGTTCATCGTCTGCAGCAGCGAGAATGACGTGCCGGCGCCCACGTCCGTACCCAGCGACAGCAGCATGCCGGCCTTGTCGGCGCGTTCGAAGTCGAACAGGCCGCTGCCCAGGAACAGGTTCGACGTGGGGCACACGGCGGCGGCCGAGCCGGTAGCGGCCATGCGCGCCATATCTTCGTCGTCGAGCCAGATGCAGTGGCCGAACATTGCGCGCGGGCGCATCAGGCCATAGCTGTCGTACACATCGAGATAGCTGCGCGCCTGCGGAAACAGCTCGCCCACCCAGGTGCACTCGTCGCGGTTCTCGGCCACGTGGGTCTGGATGAAGGTGTCCGGGTACGCCGCCGCCAGCTCGCCCGTCAGGCGCAGCTGGGCTTCGGTCGACGTCGGCGCGAAGCGCGGCGTGATCGCATACAGCGCGCGGCCGCGCTTGTGCCAGCGCTTGATCAGCGCTTCGCTCTCGCCAAGCTCACCTTCGAGGTCGCGCAGGAAGTCCGGGCAATTGCGGTCCATCAGCACCTTGCCCGCCACCATGCGCAGGTTGCGCGCTTCGCTCGCGGCAAAGAACGCGTCGACCGATTGCGGGTGCACGGTGCAGTAGACCATGGCCGTGGTGGTCCCGCAGCGCAGCAGCTCGTCGAGGAAAAAGTCGGCCGTCGAGCGGCCGTCTTCATGATCTTCGTAGCGGCGCTCGGTCGGGAAGGTATAGGTCTCGAGCCACGGCAGCAGGCCCGGGGCTGGCGAGGCGATCATGTCGGTCTGCGGGTAATGCAGGTGCGTGTCGATGAAGCCGGGGACGATCAGCTTGCCGCGATAGTCGACGGGTTCGAGGTCCGCCGGCAGCGTTGGCGCGAGCGCGGCGTAGTCGCCGGCGGCCAGGATGCGGCCATCCTCGACGATCAACAGGCCGTCTTCATGAAACAGCGCGGCGCCGTCGTCGAACGCCGGATCGGCGCGAAAGTGCAGCAGGCTGGCGCGATAGGCCTGCACATTGGGTGATGCAGTGGGCATTACAAAAATTCCGGTTGAGGTTCGGGGTGGTGTGCAGCTTCCCACACGGCCAGCAATTGCGCCACACTCGATGCGGCGATCACGGCCGGGGCCTTGCCGGCAATATCGGGCAGGCCGATCGGGCAGACCATATTGGCCAGGCGCGCATCGTCGATGCCGCGCTCACGCAGACGTGCTTCGAACTGGCTGCGCTTGGTGCCTGATCCAATCAGGCCAAACCAGTCGGGCATGGCCGGATGCGCGGGGCGCGCCAGGATCGCGTGGCACAGGCGCAGGTCGAGCGCGTGGCTGTGGGTCATGACGAGAAAGCTCGTGCCGGGCGCGGCGTGTTCTACCAGCGCCTCGGGCGTATCGGTCGCCTCGATCGTCACGTTCGGGGGGATGGATGCCGGGAACATGGCGTCGCGTTCGTCGACCCACGTCACGCGACATGGCAGCTCGGCCAGCGCGCGCACGATGGCGGCGCCCACGTGGCCTGCTCCGAACAGCATCAGGTGCGCGCAAGGCGCCAGGACCGGGTCAAGCAGCCAGCGGCGACCGCCCTCGCCGTCCAGCACCCGGGCTTCGGGTGCGCGTTCAAATGCTGGCGCGTCCGGCGTACCCGCGAGGGGCGCCGCGTCGTCGAACAAGGCCCACTCGCACGCGCCGTCGAGGGCGACGAGGCGCCATGTGTCGACGTTGCGGCGTGCGCGAAGAATCTCGACCTGCGCGGCATCGACGCGTTCGAACGCCAGCCAGGCGACGCCGCCACAGCACTGGCCGAGGCTCGGGCCCAGCGCAAAGCGTTCGAAGCGGCGCGCTTCGCCAAGTTCCAGCATCGTGCGCGCAATCTCCAGCGCGCGGTGTTCGAGATGGCCGCCGCCGATGGTGTCGTCAAAATCGTGCGCGCGCACCAGCATCTTCGCGCCCGGCTCGCGCGGCGCCGAGCCCTTCACGGCCGCTACCGTGACCAGCACGGACGGCACATCGCCCTGGGCGCGCAGCCAGTCCATCGTCACGCGCGCGCGCCGGCGGCGCCCTCGACAAATGCGATCGCATCCAGAATGGCTTCGCTCGTTGCGGGGGCATTTAGTGGTGGATTGACCCGGTGCCCGCCCACGCTCGAGATAGCGTCGCGGATCGCGAAGAAGACCGAGAACGGCAACAGCAGCGGCGGCTCGCCCACGGCCTTGGAGCGGTGGATACTGTCTTCGACGTTGGCGTTGTCGAACAACGCGATGCGGAAATCCTCGGGGCAGTCCGAGACTGCCGGGATTTTGTAGGTCGACGGCGCATGCGTCATCAGCTTGCCGGCCTGGTTCCACCACAGTTCTTCGGTGGTCAGCCACCCCATGCCCTGGATGAAGGCGCCTTCGACCTGGCCGATGTCAATCGCCGGATTGAGCGAGCGGCCGGCATCGTACAGCGCATCCACGCGCAGCAGCTTCCATTCGCCGGTGAGCGTGTCGACCACCACTTCGGACACGGCCGCGCCGTACGCGAAGTACGAAAACGGGCGGCCCGTCATCGTCTTCGGGTCCCAATGCAGGCCCGGCGTGGCATAGAAGCCATCGGACCACAGCTGCACGCGCGCCAGGTAGGCTTTGGCGACGAGCTCCTCGAATGGCAGCGCCAGGCCCGCGACGAACACGGTGCCGGCCGCGAAGCGCACGTCGCTGGCCGCGCCGCCGTACTGCTGCGCCGCGAATTGCGCGAGGCGCGCGCGGATCTTGCCGGCGGCATCCTGCGCGGCCTTGCCGTTCAGGTCCGCGCCGGTCGAGGCGGCGGTGGCCGACGTGTTGGAAACCTTGCTGGTGTTGGTCGCGGTGGCGCGCACGCGACCGAGTTCGACACCCAGCTCGTGCGCCACGACCTGCATCACCTTGGTGTTGATGCCCTGCCCCATCTCGGTGCCGCCGTGGTTGACGAGGATGGAGCCGTCCACATAGACGTGCACCAGCGCGCCGGCCTGGTTCAGGTGCGTGACGTTGAACGCGATCCCGAACTTGAGCGGCGTGAGCGCCAGCCCCTTCTTGAGTACGGGGCTGGTGCGGTTGTAGTCGTCCACGGCCGCGCGCCGCGCGCGGTAATCGCTGCCCGTTTCCAGTTCGGCCACCAGTTCGGGGATCACGTTGTCGACAATCGTCTGGCCATAGGGCGTGACGTTGCACTCCTGCTTTCCGTAGAAATTCAGGCGCCGGATGTCGAGCGCGTCGCGGCCCAGGTTGCGTGCGATCTCATCCAACACGTATTCGATGGCAATGGCGCCCTGCGGACCGCCGAAGCCGCGAAATGCGGTGTTCGATTGCGTGTTGGTCTTGCCGCAGGCGGCGCGAATATCGACGTCGGACAGGTAATACGCATTGTCGAAGTGGCAGACGGCGCGCGTGGCGACAGGCCCGGACAGGTCGGCCGAGTAGCCGGCGCGCGTGACCATGTCGACCCGCGCGGCCAGGATGCGGCCCGCGTCGTCGTAGCCGACTTCGTACTCGTAATGGAAGCAGTGGCGCTTGCCGGTGACGAGCATGTCGTCGTCGCGGTCGGCGCGCAGCTTGACGGGGTGGCCCGTACGCACTGCGGCGATGGCGGCCGCCGCGGCCCACAGCGCGGACTGCGATTCTTTGCCACCAAAGCCGCCGCCCATGCGGCGGCACTCGACCGTCACGTGGTGCGAATGCAGGCCGAGCGCATGGGCGATCACGTGCTGCATCTCGCTCGGGTGCTGGGTCGACGAGTACACGTGCATGCCGCGGTCTTCGCCGGGAATCGCATACGCGATCTGGCCTTCAAGGTAGAACTGCTCTTGCCCGCCCACGTACAGCTGGCCCTTGACCGTGTGCGGCGCGCGCGCGAACGCTGCTTCGGCGTCGCCACGCGTCAGGCGCATGGGCGGCAGCACGTACGATTGCGCAGCGCGCGCTGCCTGCGGGGTCAGGATCGCCGGCAGGTCCTCGTACGTCACCTGCGCCAGGCGCGCGGCGCGCCGTGCGTTGTCGTGGCTGTCGGCGACGACGATGAAGATTGGCTGGCCCACGTACTGCACGAGGCCATCGGCCAGGATCGGGTCGTCGTGGATGATCGGACCGCAATCGTTCAGGCCCGGGATGTCGGTCACGGTCAGCACGGCGACCACGCCGGCGCTGGCCCGCACCGGCGCCAGGTCGATGGCGGTGATGTGCGCATGCGCATGCGACGACAGGCCGAGCGCCGCATGCAGCGTGCCGGCCAGCTCGGCGATATCGTCGGTGAAGGTGGCGCCGCCGCGCACGTGCAGCTCGCTCGACTCGTGCTTGCGCGCGCGGCCCACTTCGGCCCAGGCGTCCAGGTTCTTGATGCCGCCGTCGTTCATGGTCGTCTCCTCAGGCGCCGGCAAAGGCATTGACTGCCTGCGCGGGCAGCGGGTCGTGCAGGCGCGTCTCGAGCCAGAAGCGGCGCAGCAGGTTCTGCGCTGTGCGCATCCGGTAGCTGCTGGAAGCCCTTGCGTCAGTGAGCGGCGCATAGTCGCGGCCCAGCGCCGCCATCGCCGTGGTCAAGACGGCTTCGGTCCATCGCTGGCCGAGCAGCGCGGCTTCGGCCTGCGCGGCGCGCTGTGGCATTGCGGCCATGCCGCCAAACGCGATGCGGGCGTCGACGATCGTCTCGCCGTCGAGCACGATGGCAAACGCCGCGCACACGGCCGAGATGTCCTGATCGAAGCGCTTGGCCAGTTTATAGGTGCGAAAGCGCAGGCCCGGACGCGACTGCGGCAGCGGCACGCGCACGGCCTGGACGAATTCACCGGGCCGCAAATCCTTCTTCTGGTAGCCCAGGTAAAAGTCGTCCAGCGCCAGCACGCGCGTACCGGTGCTGCTGGCCAGGACCACCTGGCTGCCCAGCGCAATCATCCACGGCATCGAGTCGCCAATGGGCGAACCGTTGGCCACGTTGCCGCCTAGCGTGCCCGCATGGCGGATCGGCAGCGACGCGAAGCGCTGCCAGAGCTCCGTCAGTTCAGCGGGATAGCGCGCCGCCAGTGCCTGGTAGGCGTCCTGCAACGAAACGCCGGCGCCGATCTCCAGCATGCCGCCCTGTTCGTGCATCGTTTTAAGTTCGGCGACCTGGCCGAGATAGATCACGTCGCCCAGCTCGCGCAGGTGCTTGGTGACCCACAGCCCAACGTCGGTCGAACCGGCCAGCAGCACGGCAGCCGGATGGTCGGCGCGCAGCGCCGCCAGCTCGGCCACGGTGCGCGGCACGTGGAAGTGCTGTCCATGCGCGGCGTACGTGAAGCCGTGGCTGCGCTGCAGCGCGCGCAGGCGCTCGGCCAGTGCAGCGCGGTCGAAGGCGACCGGCGGCAGTTCGACCATGCGGCGCGCGGCGTCGATGATCGGGCGGTAGCCGGTGCAGCGGCACAGGTTGCCGGATAGCGCATCGTTGATCTGGCAGCGCGATGGCGCGCGCCCTTCCTGCTTCAGGTACATGCCAAACAGCGACATCGCAAACCCCGGCGTGCAAAAGCCGCATTGCGAGCCGTGGCATTCGACCAGCGCCTGCTGCACGGGATGGGGCGCGCCGTCGGGCTGCGCCAGGTCTTCCACCGTGAACAGCGCCTTGCCGTCGAGCGTCGGCGTGAACTGGATGCAGGCGTTCACCGCGCGCAGTGCCAGTTCGCCATCTTCCAGCGAACCGATCACGACGGTGCAGGCGCCGCAATCGCCCTCGGCGCAACCTTCCTTGGTGCCGGTGCAGCGCAAGTCCTCCCGCAGGTGCTGCAGGATGGTTTGCGTGGGCTTCACGTCGCGTAGTTCGCGCAGCTGGCCCTGGTAGAGGAATCGGATCGGTTCTGACATGCCTGTCTTTGGTGAGTGGATTGCTGGACGCCAAAGGCGGAAGGCTACCATTCAGCGCCCGCCAACCTATAACCAATATGTGATATCGCTCATATCGAAAAGCATATACGTAGGGTGGACGGCTATGCCGTCCACGCGTCCGACTTGCCGTCGCACACCACAGAGCATGGTTGGTTTGAACGCGTGGGCGGAAATCCGCCCACCCTACTTGTGGTCAAGGCAAGGATGCACGATTTTCCAGTGATTGGCGATATCGATGCGCCGCGTGACCCAGACCTTGTCGTGCCGGCCCACATAATCGAGGAAGCGCGCCAGCGCCGCCGTGCGGCCCGGGCGGCCCGCCAGGCGGCAATGCAGACCGACCGACAGCATCTTGGGCTGGTTCAGGCCATCCGGATCGCCCTCGGCGTACAGCACGTCGAACGCATCCTTCAGGTAATCAAAGAACTGCGTGCCCGAATTGAAACCGCCGGCCGAGGCGAAGCGCATGTCGTTGGTGTCGAGCGTGTACGGCACCACCAGGTGCGGCGTGCGGCGCACCAAGCCGTCCGGCCCGGCCGCGTCGACCTGCTGCCAGAACGGCAGGTCGTCACCGTAATGGTCGGCGTCGTAGGCAAAGCCACCATGCTCGACCACGAGGCGGCGCGTGTTGGGCGAGTCGCGCCCCGTGTACCAGCCCTGCGGCGGCGCCCCCGTCAGGTCGCGGAAAATCGCCACGGCTTCGCGCAGGTGGGCGCGCTCGGTGGCTTCGTCAACGTTCTGGTACGAGATCCAGCGCAGGCCGTGGCAGGCGATCTCGTGCCCCAGTTCCTGGAACGCGGCCACTGCCTCGGGATGGCGCGCCAGCGCCTGCGCCACGCCGAACACGGTCAGCGGCAGCTTGCGGTCCTCGAACAGGCGCAGCAGGCGCCACAGGCCGGCGCGCGAGCCGTATTCGTAGAGCGACTCCATGCTCATGTGGCGCGCGGGAAAGGCGCTGGCGCCGACGATCTCGGAAAGAAAAGTTTCGGACGCCGCATCGCCATGCAGCACATTGTTCTCGGCGCCTTCTTCGTAGTTGAGCACGAACTGCAGCGCGATGCGCGCCGCGCCCGGCCATTGCGGATGAGGCGGCGTGCGGCCGTAGCCGGCCAGGTCGCGCGGGTAGGAGGTCGGCATGAGCATTCCAGAGGGAGTTTGTCCACTTACATCGTGCCATGCCATGCCCGCAGCAGTCCAGTGTGGATGCCCGGTCTGTCGTTCTCTACGTCACTCGCAACGATTCAACCACCGGTCCCGGGCGCACCCGGCCATCGATGCAGCGTTCCTTGAGCACAGTGCGCCCGCGCTCCCCAACCGCCCCGACCTCGACGACCAGCGTCGAGCCGGGCGCTGCCTTCTGCAGGGTCGACAGAAAGCCACCGAGCAGGCGGCGCGTCAGCGCCTGCTGATCGTCCAGCACTCTCACGCGTTCGGCGGCGCCCCACTCGAACTGCACGCCTGTCAACCGCGCTTCGGTGGCAAGCAGGTCGAGCAGGTCCTGCACGATGTCCGCAAGCGACAAAGGCTCGGGCTGGGCCGTGCCAGTGCGCTCGAGCGCCAGCAACCGCCAGGTGCGCGCCTGGCGGGCGAACTGCGCACTCATCGCCTTGGAAGTCTGCACCATGGAGGTGACGTCGGCGCCGGCAGCGATCCGGCGCGCCGCGACCTCCATGCGCAGACGGGCGCTCGTCAGGCGTTGCAGCATGTCCTGGCGCAGGCGTTCCAGCGTGTGCTCCATCTCCTGGCCGCTGATGCCGGAGAGCCACTTGGCCAGCAACTCGCATTCCACCGCTTCGGTGGCGCAGAACAGGATGTCGCGCACGCGATCGGCCGTGGCCAGCGTCCGCACCGACATGCTCAGCACGCCCATCGGCCCTTGCGGCCCGGTGATCGGTACACCCTGGCACGTGAAGGCATGGAAGCCCTCGATGAAATGCTCGGGGCCCACCAGTTCCACATAGCCGTTCTCGGCGATGGCGGTGCCAACGCCGTTGGCGCCGGCATGCGCTTCATCAAGCAGGGAGCCCGGCCGCGGGAAGTTTTCATCGGCCATGGTCTCAGGATCGCCGGCCAGGCACAGGAGCCGGCCGTCGGTGTCCGCCAGCATCGCCGCGTGCCGGTTCTCACCTGCCGCTTTGGACAAAGCACCGAGAAACGGCGCTGTTGCCGTGATGAGTTCGTGACGCTCTGCGAGCAGCTGCTGTGTATCGTGTTCTCCCAGCAGGTCGGCGCGGCCGAGGCGAGGATTGCACCCACTGGCGCGTGCGCGGTTCCATGCTCTGAGCACGTACGGCCGCAGCGTGTCCGGCGCCAGTTCCTGGTGCTGCACGTAGCGTTCCCACACGGCGCGCACCTGCTCGACATCGGGATGCCGGACGTTGGACAGAAAGAGCATCAGGCCATTCCTGTACCTGGCCCGCGCGCACCTGGCAGCAGGCGCCGCATCAGGCGGACCATCTGGTCGAGCTCGAATGGCTTCGACAACGACTCATCAAAGCCGTCAGCGGTCGATTCAGCGGCCAGGCTCGCCATGGCCGACACCAGCACTGCAGGCGCCGTCAACCCGCAGTCCCGCATCTCCTTGAGGGTCTGCGAGCCGTTCAACCATGGCATGCGATAGTCGAGCATGACCAGATCCGGGCTCAACCCATCACAGATGGCGGCCACGGCTTGCCGCGGGTCGTCGTGCGTTGACACCCGAAAACCTTCAGTTTCAAGGAGCCACGCGACGCTCTCGAGCAAATCCAGCTCGTCGTCTACGATCAATACGTGCCATTTGCCTGTCATCCCTCATGATACACCCGCTCGCCTCACCGGTTCACCGTTCATACCAACAAGCGGTATTGCTGCGCTATGCGTGCGGCCGGCGCAGCCCCGGCAGCGCAGCAGGTTTCGTCACCGACTTCGTTCACGAGAATGCATCTGGCAATGCGGGCACAGGACTTTGTGCGCGTTATGATGAGCTACCAAAAGAACGGGAGGACATCCATGGGCAAACTCACCACCCACGTACTCGACACCGCGCACGGCTGCCCCGGCGCCGGGATCACCGTCGAGCTGTACGCGATCGATGCGGCGGGCCGCACACTGCTCAAGGCCGACGTGACGAACGATGACGGCCGTTGCGCGAGCCCGCTGCTCGAGGCAGCAACGATGCGGCCCGGCCAGTACGAGCTGGTGTTTCATGCTGGAGATTATTACGCGGCGCGCGGCGTGGCCTTGTCCACCCCGCGCTTTCTGGACCGGATCACGCTGGGCTTCGGCATCGCGGCCACGGACCAGAATTACCACGTGCCGCTGGTGATGACGCCCTGGTCGTACTCGACCTACCGGGGCAGCTAGCTTGGCGCCGCAACGGCTCGGCCCCGCCCGCATCGGGATTGGCCTGATTCAGGGCGTGCTGCTCTACCTGCTCTACACGGCGTTGCAGGATACATTATGGCCCGCAACCGCTCCCCTGCTGTTCGCGCCGCTGGTGATGCTCGGCGTGCTGCTGCCGGTGATCCTGATCAGCGCTCTCGGGCATCTGCCGCGCCGCACGCTGGCAGGCTGGGTGAGCGCCGCGGCCCTCGCGATCGTGCTGCTGGCGGTCTACGACATGTGGCGCCGATCGGGCGGCGCCGCAGACATGCGCCCGACCCCGTCCAGCCCCCTGACGGTGTGCCTGGCGGCCGCTTGCTTCATCGCCCACGCGCTGGTGCTCGCCGGCGCGCGCGAGCGCCGGCGCATCGCATCGTACGCCACGTATTTCGACGTGGCCTGGACCCTCGGCTTGCAGCTCGCCTTCAGCGCCCTGTTCGTCGGCGCGACCTGGCTCGTGCTGCAACTGGGTGCATCGCTGTTCGACCTGATCCAGCTCGACTTCCTGAGCCAGGCCATGCGCAAGGCCTGGTTTTCCATTCCCGTTACGGCGTTCGCCTTTGCCAGCGCAATGCACCTGACCGACGTCAAGCCGGCCATCGTGCGCGGGATCCGCAATCTGGTGCACGTGCTGCTGTCGTGGACGCTGCCGGTGCTCACGCTGCTGGTGGGCGGCTTCCTGGCCAGCCTGCCATTTACCGGGCTCGAGCCGCTGTGGGCCACGCGCAGCGCCGCCGGGATGCTGCTGTCGGCGGTGGCCTGCTTTGTAGTGCTGATCAATGCTGCCTGGCAGGATGGCAGCGAGCGCCCGGCGCGCATCATCGCCGTCTCGGCGCGCGTGGCGAGCCTGCTGCTGGCGCCGCTGACGCTGCTCGCCGCCTACGCCCTCGCGCTGCGCGTGCTCGACCATGGGTGGTCGACCAGCCGCGTGATCGCCGCCGCCTGCCTGCTGGTGGCGGTGTGCTATGCCAGCGGCTATGCGGCGGCAGCCCTGCGGCGCGGTTGGCTGCCCACACTGGCTGGCGTCAACATCGCCGCCGCCTTCACGGTGCTCGGCTTGCTGGTACTGTTGCTCTCGCCGCCTGGCGATCCGGGACGCATCGCCGTGGCCAGCCAGCTGGCGCGCCTGGATGCCGGCCGGATCACGTTACGGCAACTGGACGTGGCCTATCTGTGGCAGCACGGCGCGCGCTACGGCCGCGCTGCACTGGCCCGGCTGCAGGGCAGCACCACCGGCCCGGATGCCGCGTGGCTGCAGACCGAACTGGCGCGCCTGCGCCAGCCTGCCCCGGACACCGGCGTCACGAATATGGCCGGGCAGCTGCGCGTGTGGCCGACCGGCGCCACGCTCCCTGCCAGTTTCGTGCAGACCGACTGGCGCCGCACGCAGCAATGGGCGCGCCTGCCCCAGTGCATGCGTAGCCAGAACGCGGTGTGTGACGCATTTGTGCTCGACCTGGGCGGCGACACCAGGCCCGAGGTCGTGGTGGTCGGCGCCGAAGGTGATGGCGGGGCCGTGTTGCACCAGGACGCAGGCGGCGCGTGGGGACTGGCTGCCAGCCTGCCTGTACTGCTCGGCGATTGCACGTCGCTGTTCAACGCCATGCGTGCTGGCCGCTTGCGCGCCGCGCCGCCGGTGCTGGCGGACCTGGAGATCAATGGCCGCCGGATTCCCTTGCAAAGCGAACCCGGGCACCTGGATTGCGGCACGCCACCGGGCAGCGCTACTCGTTAAATTGTCAGCCTGGAATGTGTTCTGATGACCTTGTGTGTCAGTCAGACCACATTCCATCCAGAAATATCTCCGATACTCTCCAAATGTCATAAAACTGTTGCCGTAAATATTGCCGTCTGGATAGAATAAATTCCAGTATGTACCGGCGCTCCTGCCTGCTGCCCTTGTCAGCGCCGTCGTTCCCAGCAGCTTACGTTTCAGCACACCCCTATTATGAAAAAAACAATGATCGCCAGTCTGCTGGCGCTGCCTCTGTGCGCGTCGGTCGCACAGGCACAGGAGAACGCCGTCAAAATCAGCGGCTTCGGCACCGCTGCCGCCACCTACGCGGATGACGACCGCGCCGAATTCGCCCGCCCGAACCAGGCCAGCGGCAGTGCGGGCGACTTCCGCACCGGTATCGATTCGAACCTCGGCCTGCAGGCTGACTACACCGTCAACGACTGGCTGTCGCTGACCGCGCAGGGCCTGGTGCGCAAGGATGCCGAAGAGGGTTATGGCGCCGAACTGAGCTGGGCCTTCGCCAAGTTCCGCATCTCGGATGAACTGAGCGTGCGCGTGGGCCGCGTCGGCCTGCCGATTTTCATGATCTCGGACTACCGCAACGTCGGCTATGCCAACACGATGCTGCGTCCGCCGTCGGAAGTGTATTCACAGGTGCCGTTCAACAGCGTCGATGGCGCCGACATCACCTGGCGCCATGAGTTCGGCAACACCAGCCTGACGACGCAGTTCGCCGCCGGCAGCACCAAGTCGCCGGTGACGAGCTTCCACGTGCGCGGCAAGGACATCCTGGCGCTGAACCTGGTGGCCGAAAACGGCCCGTTCACGCTGCGCGTCGGCCACGCCCGCACCAAGGTCACGCTCGACGACCTGCCATCGCTCAATACGCTGGTTGGCTCGCTGCGCGCGGCCGGCGCCGGCTATCGCCTGCCCCAGCTGACCGCGCTGGCAAGCGACGTGGAAGCCAAGGGCGACAAGGGCACGTTCAATTCGATCGGCCTGACCGCCGACTGGAACAACTTCGTGCTGCAGAGCGAATTTGCCAAGCGCAAGACCGAGACCTACATCAACGACACCACGTCGTGGTACGTGATGGGCGGCTACCGCATCGGCAAGTTCCTGCCGTACTACACGCGCTCGGAACTGAAGATCGACAGCACCATCAACAACACCGTGCCGACCGCCTGCCCTGCCGGCTTCCCGGCTGCCTGCACCCCGACCCTGCAGGCGCTGCGCGCCGGCGTGAACCGGATTGCCGTCTCGGGCGTCGGCCAGGGCGAGCAGACCACCGACACCATCGGCGTGCGCTGGGACTTCTACAAGTCGGCCGCGCTGAAGGTGCAGATCGACCGCATCAAGCCAACCGGCAGCGGCCTGTTCATCAATGTCAAGCCAGGCTTCTCCGGTCCTGTGACCGTCGGCGCCGTCGCCCTCGACTTCGTGTTCTAAGGAGCGACCATGAAAAAAATCATCATCGCTGCCTGCCTGAGCACCGTTTTCGCTGCATTGCCGGCCCTGGCCGAAGTGGTTGTCGTCGTCAATCCGAAGGCCGCCGAAAGCGCGCTGACCAAGGACCAGGTCGCCCAGTTCTTCCTGGGTAAATCGACGTCGATGACGCCGATCGACCAGCCCGACAACGCCCCGGTGCGCGCCGAGTTCTACAAGAAGGTCGCGGACAAGGACGCGGCCCAGGCCAAAGCACTGTGGTCCAAGCT
This sequence comes from Massilia aurea, assembly GCF_024753205.1. GTDB lineage: Bacteria > Pseudomonadota > Gammaproteobacteria > Burkholderiales > Burkholderiaceae_D > Telluria > Telluria aurea. The sequence continues at coordinate 680,413 of NZ_JANUGZ010000003.1, forward strand.
GGTGTTTACCGGCAAGGCCACGATGCCGAAGGAAGTCGCCGACAGTGCGGGTGTCAAGGCCGCCGTCGCCGCCAACCCGAAGGCCATCGGCTACATCGACAAGAGCGCCGTCGATGCGAGCGTCAAGGTCGTCCTCACCCCATAAGCAAGCACTAACCACGCCCGCCACCGGCTCTGCGCCGCGTGGCGGGCGTTGTATCTGGAGACAAGCATGAGCATCAAGCGCAGGATCTGGGCACTGCCCATCATTTCCGCCATCATCTTCGGCCTGGGGGCCGGCATCAGCGCGACCATCGCGAACGGCGCCCTGAAGTCGATCACCACCACCGAATCGGTGGACTATCCGCTGATGGACACCGTCAAGGTCCTGTCGCTCGACATCGGCGCCGTCACCGTCATGCTGACCGATGCCGTCACCGAGAACGACAAGGCGCTCGTCGACCAGGCCAACAACCAGGCCGCCAAGGTGCGCACCGCACTCGACCAGCTCGCCAAGATCCCCGGCCAGCAAGCCACCAGCGCACGCCTGAATACCGAATTCACTGCTTACTACACGCCGGCACTGTCGTCGGCCCGCATCATGCTCGAGATGGAGCAAGGCGACCCGCAAGCCACCGTCGGCGCCATGCAGAAAGCGCTGGCCGCGCTCAATGCCGACCTGGCCAAGACGGCCGATCTGGCCCAGCGCCAGTTCGCGGCCGGCATCGAGGCCAGCCAGAACAGCGTGCGCCAGACCGTGATCGCGATGGTGCTGTCGGCCCTGATCGTGATCGCGGTGCTGGTGGCGATCTCGTGGTTCATGGTGCGCACCATATGGCAGCAGCTGGGCGGCGAGCCGGCCTATGCGCGCACGATCGCGCAGGCGGTGGCCGCCGGCGACCTGTCGATGGAGATTCACACAGACGCGGGCGACAGCAGCAGCCTGCTGGCCGCGCTGAAGGAAATGCGCAACCGCCTGTCGACGCTGGTGGGCGACATCAAGGCCTCGGCCGACGCCATCGCCAGCGCCAGCAGCGAGATCGCCAGCGGCAACGCCGACCTGGCCAGCCGCACCGAATCGCAGGCCTCGAACGTCGACCGCACCACGCGCGCAATGGCCGAGCTGACGGGCGAAGTGCGCCAGAATGCCGCCAATGCCAGCGAAGCCAGTGCGCTGGTGGTCACGGCCAACGAGATCGCCTCACGCGGCGGCGACGTCGTCGGCGGCGTGGTCACGACGATGGGCGACATCAGCGCCTCGTCGAAAAAGATCGTCGACATCATCGCCACCATCGACGGTATCGCGTTCCAGACCAATATCCTGGCCCTGAATGCAGCCGTCGAAGCGGCCCGCGCCGGTGAGCAGGGCCGCGGCTTTGCCGTGGTGGCCAGCGAAGTGCGCACACTGGCGCACCGCTCGGCAGCGGCGGCCAAGGAAATCAAGGAATTGATTGGCGACTCGGTCGCCAAGGTCGGCGCCGGCAGCGCGCTGGTGGACCAGGCGGGCGTGACGATGGCGCAGATCGTCGAGGCCGTGGGCAAGGTGCAAACCATCATGCTCGAGATCCGCGATGCTGGTACGCGCCAGAACGCAGGCATCGAAGACATCGGCCTGGCCATCGGCAGCATCGACGAGATGACGCAGCAGAATGCGGCACTGGTCGAGGAAGCGGCCGCCGCCGCCGAATCGCTGACCGGCCAGACCGACCACCTGACCGATGCGCTGGCCGTGTTCAAGCTTGCGCATGCGCCTGGCGTGACCGGCCCGGCATCGAGCACGCGCCTGGCGCTCACGCACTGACACGCATGCAATATCAGCGGGCTGAAGTGTTGCGAAAACCCAGCTTTGCAAGGCGACCACAACCGTAATAGCTTTACCAAGAGTGTTTCATCGCCGCCAAGACGGCTCACTCTGTAGCGCAACCGATGCGCGCAGCACCATGTGGACGATCCGGCATGCCATGCCAGATTGTCCACATGCCCGTCTTGCTGCACGTCACACCAAAACCTTTACAAAATTAGTGCCCATAGGCATCATCCATTGATCCGCCGGTGACTCTGGCGTCCTGGTCACTTTCCTGAGGTACCCACACCCGGCTCATATGGCAGCAGTCCTCCCTCATCCGACCACCGGCACACCGTTGTCGGGCCTTGCGCGCGCGCTCGTCCAGGCCAACCGCCTGAGCGCCGTGCAGGCGGACATGCTGCACAAGAAAGCCGCGCAGGAAAAGATTGCGTTCATCGATGCCCTCTTGGCCAGCGGCGCCATCGATGCACGTACGCTGGCTGCGTTTTGTGCCGAGACCTTCGGCTATCCGCTGCTCGATCTGTCGGCGTTCTCGGTGGGCGTGCTGCCCGCCAGCGCCATCGACGCCAAGCTGATGCAGGCCCAGCGCGTGATCGCGCTGGCCAAGCGCGGCAACAAGCTGTCGGTCGCGCTCTCCGACCCCACCAACAGCCAGGCACTGGACCAGATCAAGTTCCAGAGCGAGGCCACGGTCGAACCGGTGATCGTGCCGCACGACGCCCTGCTGGCTCTGCTGGCAGCCATTGCCAAGGGCGCCGAGCAGGACCTGAGCGACCTGGCCGGCGAAGAAGCTGCGATCGAGTTCGCGGACGACGACAAGGAAACCGCGCCACTCGAGGCGGCCAACGATGTCGAGGACGCGCCGATCGTGCGCTTCCTGAACAAGATCCTGATCGACGCGGTGACGATGGGTGCATCGGACATCCACTTCGAGCCATTCGAGAAGTTCTACCGCATCCGCCTGCGCGTGGACGGCGTGCTGCGCGACCACGCGTCGCCGCCGCTGGCGATCCGTGAAAAGCTGGTCTCGCGCATCAAGGTGCTGGCGCGCCTGGACATTGCCGAACGACGCGTGCCGCAGGACGGCCGCATGCGCCTGATCATGTCGGCCACGCGCACGATCGATTTTCGCGTCAGCACGCTGCCCACGCTGTTCGGCGAAAAGACCGTCATGCGTATCCTGGACGCGACGCAGGCCCAGATGGGCATCGACGCGCTCGGCTACGATCCCGACCAGAAGGCGCTGCTGCTCGACGCCATCGCCCGCCCCTACGGCATGGTGCTCGTGACCGGCCCGACCGGTTCCGGCAAGACCGTCTCGCTGTACAGCTGCCTGAACCTGCTCAACAAGCCGGGCATCAATATCTCGACCGCGGAAGACCCGGCCGAGATCAACCTGCCCGGCGTGAACCAGGTCAACGTCAACGAAAAAGCCGGCCTGACCTTCCCTGTCGCGTTGAAGTCTTTCCTGCGCCAGGATCCCGACATCATCATGGTCGGCGAGATCCGCGACCTGGAAACGGCCGACATCGCGATCAAGGCCGCGCAGACGGGCCACATGGTGTTCTCGACGCTGCACACGAACGATGCGCCGTCGACGCTGACGCGCCTGATGAACATGGGCGTGGCGCCGTTCAACATCGCCTCGTCGGTCATCCTGATCACGGCCCAGCGCCTCGCGCGCCGCCTGTGCACCTGCAAGCAGCCGCTCGAGACGAGCCACGAAGCGCTGCTTGCCGCCGGCTACCGCGAGACCGACATCGACACCACTTGGCAGCCGTACGGCCCGGTCGGCTGCGACCGCTGCCTGGGCTCGGGCTACAAGGGCCGGGTCGGCATCTACCAGATCATGCCGATCTCGCCCGCGATTGAGGCACTGATCCTGGGCAACGGCAACGCGATGGAAATCGCGGCCCAGGCCGAGAAGGAAGGCGTCAACTCGCTGCGCCGCTCGGGCCTCATGAAAGTCAAGCAAGGCCTGACCAGCGTCGAAGAAGTCCTCGGCTGCACCAACGAATAAGACCCTGAACAGGAACTCCCATGGCAACTTCCCTATCCCCCAAGAGCCGCGGCGCACAGGTCAAGGAGAACGTGTACGCGTGGGAAGGCAAGGACAAGACCGGGCGCACCGTGCGCGGTGAAGTGCGCGCCGGTGGCGAAGCGATCGTCAACGTGACCCTGCGCCGCCAGGGCATCATGGTCACCAAGGTCAAGAAGAAGGTCTACCGCAGCGGCAAGAAGATCACGGACAAGGATCTGACCATGTTCACGCGCCAGCTCGCGACCATGATGAAAGCCGGCGTGCCGCTGCTGCAATCGTTCGACATCGTCGGCAAGGGCCACGGCAACCCGTCGATGGCCAAGCTGATCCAGGACCTGCGCAACGACGTCGAGACCGGCACGAGCCTGAACCGCGCGTTCCGCAAGTTCCCGCTGTACTTCGATCCGCTGTTCTGTAATCTGGTCGGGGCCGGTGAACAGGCCGGTATTCTGGAAGACCTGCTCACGCGCCTGGCGATCTACAAAGAGAAAACGCTCGCGCTCAAGGGCAAGATCAAGTCGGCGCTGACCTATCCGATCGCGATCCTGGCCATCGCCTTCATCGTCACCGCCGTGATCATGATCTGGGTCGTGCCGGCCTTCAAGCAGGTGTTCGAAAGCTTCGGCGCCGACCTGCCCACGCCGACCCTGGTGGTGATGGCAATCTCGGACTTCTTCGTCACCTGGTGGTATTTGATTTTCGGCTCGATGTTCGCCACCGGCTACTTCTTCTTCCAGGCCTGGCGCCGCTCGCTCAAGATGCAGCAGGCGATGGACCGCCTGCTGCTGCGCCTGCCCATCTTCGGCCCCGTGATCCGCAAGGCCACCATCGCGCGCTGGACCCGTACGCTGGCCACGATGTTCGCAGCCGGCGTGCCGCTGGTGGAAGCGCTCGACTCGGTCGGCGGCGCATCCGGCAATGCCGTCTACCTGGAGGCGACGCGCAAGATCCAGAACGAGGTCAGCACCGGCACCAGCCTGACGGCGTCGATGCAGAATGCCGACGTGTTCCCGAACCTGGTGATCCAGATGGTGCAGATCGGCGAAGAATCCGGCTCGCTCGACGCCATGCTGGGCAAGGTCGCCGACTTCTTCGAGGAAGAAGTCGACGAGGCTGTCGCGGCGCTGTCGTCGCTGATGGAGCCGTTGATCATGGTGATTCTGGGCGTGCTGATCGGCGGGCTGGTGGTTGCCATGTATTTGCCGATCTTTAAGCTGGGGTCTGTGGTGTAGGTGATGCCTGCTCCAGGTGGCTTTTTTGCAATCGACCGACAGCTCACCGGTCGATTGCAGGCCCGGGCCAAACTGACGGCATGAGTGCACCAGCAAAACCGAAGTACAGAACGACTAACCCTCGAACACGACAACACCGCGATGAAGGCGCGGGGCTTCCTGCCTGTCTGGTTAAACAAGAGCATGTACTGTCCTGCAGACAGAGATCGTCGCCAGCATCAGCGGCGATGGCGCCTGCGACAGCAAGGGTTGTCACCAAGCCATTGCGAAACGTGGAGCGCAGGCGATCATCCTGCTCGCAACAGCGCCAAGTCACGCACGGACAGCGCCTGGCAGGAAATCCCGAAGAAGTGGCGCGCCTGTCACCAGTGAAGCTGTGTCGCGACCAGGATACGATGCTCCAAGCTGCTGGTTGAACGCCTGGTGGCGCGTGACTTCGACCACCAGATGGCCGATTGGCAGGTCCATGCAGCTATCCTCAATCGGTTCCTCAGGTTGGGCACACCCACAACTGCGAACGTGACCATGCCATAATTCCAACTGGGTTCCGGCAATGACGAACTCGGCTAGTTATGCACGAATGCCTTTGCGATCCTATAACAAGATTGGAAAAATGATGAGCTTTATCCGTGAAAATATTTCAGAAGCTGATATTGTTGCCTATGGATTGAGGGAAATTAACGAAGATTTATTTGTTGTAGGATTCGGGAATGGATGGGTTATTGACCGGGAACGCAATATTTATCTGCGCTGGATACGTCTTGATAAAGAAAGTCCATCCACGATGACCTTTACGTTTTTCTGGAAGGGTGTTTTACTTGAAATTGATTTAATTTCCAGCTCTCCGAATGACGCGACGTTTGAGGACAACACGACCTGGACACTTGCCCACCCGCCGCTCGACTTGCCGCCGGCGCTGGAAATGCACCGGCAAGAAATTCTCGCGGATTTGCGCAGCGCGCTCTCTGCCTACGGTAGTTTCGGAATGTCGTCACGCAGCACACATCACCACGCAACGATTGCATTCTAATGCAAAGCCGTACCCAATACTCGGCAGAGACCGCTATAGAGAATCTGAGCAAGTATCCTGAACGTTTCAATAATCCGGAAGCGTTCAGGGACTTGGCTCGTGGAATTTCCGTGGACACGCCAGGCAACGTCACCTTGCTCTACAGTGGCATGCTGAATGCCGACGTCTCAAGCAATAATCTTGCTTTAGCTCTTGCGAGGCAGCACAAGGACGTGCGTTTGATTGACAAGACGGAAGCAGCGAAATTTCTCGCATCCGATGAATGCATCAATGCAGTGGCCAATATACATGGAACTACGCCGAAGAAAGTCCGTGAGGATTACAGCGATCCAGGTAACAAGTTTTTATTTGACGGCAAGGAAGGCCTGTGGGCTGCCACATCAGAGCGCTTCGTGAAAAATACTGCTACGGAACTCGTTACAGCAACGCCCTATGCGCGAGGTGATCGAGTATTCGCACAAGTTGAATTAAAAGAAGCTTTGAGTAACAAGCGGGTTCCGTCCATTAATGGCATGCCAATGGAGTTATTCAAAGAGATTCATAGAACTACAGGATCATTGGAAGAAGTAAATAGGGCAGTTGCTGCGACGTCATATGATCGGATGCAAGGAGTGCAGGTGGCGGTACTGAACGCCAGGGTTACCGCAGTCCATACCGGTTCTTTTATCGACCGTCCCACGCCCACCCTTACTGCTGACCAGCAGGTGAAATTGAAGCCTCTCCTCGATCCAGCAAGGGCGATAGAATTTGCGGAAGGGCGACAACTGATGATCGATGCCAAGCTCAAGCTGAAAACCGTGGAGCGCAAGGATAATCGAATCGATTCCCTTGCTAAAGATCTATTGCAGACGTCCGCAAAAGCGGCGGCACAAGTCGGCGCAGACGGCAAAGTAAGCGTCACATTATCGAATACGACGTACAACCTTTCAAATGCGGAAAAGCCGGCGAAATCAGGCGTCACCAGATCCTTTGAAGGAACCGTCGTGCATGTCGATAAAAAACATGCTTATCAAATCCAGGAAAATGAAAGAGGAAAAGCGAGTCTGATTCGTCATGACTTGACACTTTATAATAATCCGCCTGCGCCTGGCATGCGGACGCGGGTGGATTATGTACGAGGAGTCGGGGAAGTTAAGGGACGAGAACAAGATTTGCAACGGTAAGCACAAGTTTTCTTTGGTGGACGGAACCTGTGCTGACCAATGGCGCGGCGAAGCATCCGGCTTGCTCGACGCCATGCTGGGCAAAGTCGCCGACTTCTTCAAGGCAAAATTCGACGAGGCCACGGCGGCGTTGTCGTCGCTGATGGAGCCGTTGATCATGGTGATTCCGGGCATGCTGACCGGCGGCTTGGTGGTCGCGATGTATGTGTCGATCTTTAAGCTGGGTTCGGTGGTGTAGGCAAGTTGAGCGATGACTTCTGCCAAAAGGTCAGCAGAATCAATGCCATTAAACCGATGCTACTGCCGGCAGCGCGACATAACCCATATAGCCTTCCGGCAGCGCCAGCGCAAAGCAGCGGCACGCCTGCAGCGCAACGGCGCGCTCGTCGCACCACTCGCTTAGCTGCAGGCCGAGGCACTTCAGGCGGGCCTCGTGTTCGCTCCATGCATGCGCAAACGCGGCATCCCGCTCGCCATTGGGTCGGGCTGCCAGCTTACGGGCTGCTTCCGGCCCCAGATAATCGCGCGCCACGGATTCCCAGTCCGGCACCGGCACGATGGACATCACGTCGATGCCAACCGCACCATTGAAGGAATACGCCGCTACCGAAATGTCGCCGTCATGGCTGATCGACAGCGCAACCCGCTGATCCCCCGCGTCCAGCGCCACCACCGCCCAGGGCGCTACGCCCTGCGGCGAATGCAGTGCGATTCGGCCAGCATCGATGCCGAAATGCTCGGCCAGCGCCATTGTCAGCGCGGCGCGGATGCGCAGCCGGGCCGCTTCTCGGTCTGACTGCCCATGTACGCCCAGCAACGCCAGGCCAGGTGGTACAGCAAGTGGGAAACCGCTGGCGTCGCCGTCCCAGCAAATAGCCAGCGGCATCACCACGCTCACCCCGCAGCCCGCAAGGGCGCCGCAGGCAGACCAACCCAGCTCGTTGCGGCCGGAATATGCTCGCCTTTCATCACCAAGGTGAGGGGTCCCAGGCGCGCGTTATCCCCCACCCGCGCGCTGTACAGCACTGCGCTGCGCGGGCCGAGGTAGACCTTGCTGCCGATATCGACGCGGTCGATCTTCATCACCCGGTCTTCGAACAAGTGGGTCTGCGGACAGGACAGCGCATTGAGTTCGCTATGGTCGCCAATGTGCACGCAGTCGAACTCCGTGATGTCGGTGGTGTCCATGTACACGCCCTTGCCGATGTGGCAGCCGAGCAGGCGGAACGCGACCGGCAGCCATGGCGTGCCGCGCAGGTAGCGCATGAAGTTGGGCACCGCAATGCCTTCGTACATATTGGTGACGCCTTCGGACAGCCAGACGAACGGCGTCCACATCGGCTCCGCGCGCTTCTCGTAGCGGCCCAGTAACAGCCACTTGAAGGCCAGCACGAACAGGTAGTTACCGATGCCGTAGGCCAGCCCGATCAACGCCAGGTAGGCAATGACGGCGCCCCAGTGCCCTGCCCCCGCGATCGGCATCAGATCCAGCACCACCGTGTAGCCGACCGTAATCACCATGGCATGCGGCGCCACGATGCGGAAGGCTTCCACCAGCGAGCGGCCCAGGCGGCGTAGTAGCGATGGCTTGTAGGTCAGGTGCTCCGGATAACCGCCGACCTGCTCGCGCGCCGGCAGGCGGATCGGGGGCGAGCCGAGCCACGTGTCGCCGGCCGTCATGCGCTCGTTGTCCGGGGCGTGGGTGTGCACGCCCACCAGCACGCCCTCTGGCAGGATGGTGCCGTCCGGGATGTAGCTGCCGTTGCCGACGAACGAGCGGTTCGACACCACCGTAGGTTGCATCGTCATCCAGCCGCCATCGACATGTTCGTCGCCCAGCATCACGGCGTCGGCAATGAAGGTTTCATCGCCCAGCGTCAGCATGTCCGGGACCACGCCCAGCGCGGTGGAAATCTCGGCATCCCGCCCGACCTTGGCGCCCAGCAGGCGGTACCAGAACGGCGCATACACGGTAGCGTAGATGCCGTGCAGGACGTTCAGGCTCGACTCCTGGATGTGGCTGACCAGCCACTTCTTGCAATAGGCGTTCGAGTGGACAGCGTAGCGGCCCGGCTGGATGCGCGGCAGGAAGCCCCAGCGGATCGCCGCCGACACCAGCATGGTCAGGAACACCAGCACGGCACTGGCCGGCAAGGCCAGCACGAAATAGCGTACCAGCTGCCCTTCGATGGTGCTCGCCTGCAGCCAGGCCAGCGCACCGCGCTCGTCGAACCAGTCGATCAGCACGAAGCTCGGGAACACCGGCATGAAGAACAGCGTCGCCACCAGCAGGATGCCGAAGACGAAGAACAGCGCTTCGCCTGCGCGGCGCAGCTGGCCCGTGTGCGGGCGCGGCGGTAGTGCCGATGGATCGAATGCGTGGGCATCGCGTGCCGGAGAGCCCTTCCAGACGCGGTTCGCGGGCACGACACCACCGTCCTGCAGCGCCGACTGGCCCTCCAGATGGCCATGCCGCTCCACGAGGGTGTTCCCTTCCAATATGGCGTACGACGACACGAAGGCATCGTCTTCGAGCGTGACACGCCCCAGAAGCAGGCGGCCGCGTTCCACGCGCGCGTTCTCGATATTGACGGCATTGCCGATGCTGACGTTGTCGCCGAACTGCAGCAGTTCGGGCGCGCGCACCGTCATCGAGCCGATCACGACATCGTCGCCATTTTCGCGCCCAAGAGGCGCAACCACCAGGTGTACAGCGACGACCCGGCCAGCAGGTAGGTGGGCGCCCCATCGATCAGGCGGTCGGCCAGCCACCAGCGATAGTACGTCATGCCCCACAGCGGGTACGAGCCAGGCTTGAGCCGCCCGGCGACGAGCCATTTGCCGCCAATCGCCAGCACGAACTCCATGACCGTCGCCAGCAGGAACACGCCGATCGCTGCCGCAACTGCCCGGGGGACGCTGTCGCCGGGCGCGCCGGTCATGGAGTGGTACGCGAAGAACGGCGCTAGCCATTGCGCCATGCGCAGCGTCACCAGCAGCGGAAACACCGCCAGCTGGGCCAGGCCGCAGACCCAGCGTCGCACTGCGGGCGGCGGGGTCCAGTCGGCCTCCATCGCCGCCGTTCCCGCGCCCTGATCGATGCTGGCCGCGATCGCGCCAACCTGGCGCTTCTGGTAGATGTCGCCCACCGTCATGTGGGCAAAGCGCGGATCCTGGCGCAAGGCGCTTGCCAGGCGGGCGGCAAAAAACGAGTGGCCGCCCAGGTCGGAGAAGAAATCCTGCTCGCGCCGGATCGGCTGCCCCGGGAACAGCTGGGCAAGGGCCGCGAACAAGGCAGTCTCCCCCGCGGTTTCCGGCGCGTCCGATGCCGCCAGGTCGCCCGGCAGCGGCGCGCTCAGTGCCATGGCCTTGAGCGCCTTGCGGTCGATCTTTCCTGAGGTTAGGCGTGGCATGACCGCGAGAACTTCGAAGCGGCTCGGCACCATGTAGGGCGGCAGGCGGCCGGACAGCGCCGTGCGCAACGTGGCGCTCGCAAGCTGTTCGTCGGTCGCACCCGGCGTCGGCACCAGATAGGCCACCAGACGGTCGATGCCATCGTCCTTGCGCAGCAGGACGGCGGTGGTACCGATGCCGTCCTGCTGGGCCAGCACAGCCTCGATCTCGCCCAGTTCCACGCGAAAACCGCGGATCTTGACCTGATCGTCGGTACGGCCCAGGCACACCACCTGCCCGTCCGGTTCGATGCGCGCGAGGTCGCCCGTGCGGTACAGGCGCGCATCGTCGCTGCCGCAGGCCCATGGGTTGGGCAGGAATTTTTCGGCAGTTAGATCAGCGCGCCCCAGGTAGCCGGCAGACAGGCCGGGACCGGTGATGCACAGCTCCCCGGTATCGCCGCGCGGCAGGATCTGCAGGCCCTTGTCGGTCTCGGTCGAAATGACCAGCAGGCCATAGTTCGGCAGCGGATCGCCGATGGTGATCGTGCGTCCCGGTTCCATGCGCGCCAGGCTGGCCGAGACCGTCGCTTCGGTCGGGCCATAGGTGTTGAACATGACACGGCCGGGCCGGGAGAAGCGCTCGACCACGGCTTCCGGGCACATCTCGCCACCCAGATTGATGATGCGCAGGCTCGCGACATCCTGGGCGAACAGGGACAGCAGGGTCGGTACCGCATGCAGCACGGTGACGCCGTTTTCCGCGAGCAGGCGCGGCAGCGCTTCCGGATCGCCTGCGGCTTCCTTGGGGCCGAGCCAGAGCGTCGCGCCGACCAGATAGGAAATCCAGATCTCTTCGAAGGACATGTCGAAGGCGACCGAAAATCCCTGGTAGACACGGTCGTCCGCACGCACGCCCAGCACCGCGTTTTCGCTGCGCAGGAAGTGGCAGATGCTGCGCTGGTCGATCAGGATGCCTTTCGGCTTGCCGGTCGACCCCGACGTGTAGATCACATAGGCCGGCGCGCTCCCCGGGACCACGCCGCGGCGCTTGAGCACGTAGCCGTCGGTTGCGGGCAGCAGCAGGTGCTCGGCCATGTGGATGGGTTGGGTAATACTGCCAAGGCGCTCGCGCATCCGTTCGCTGGCCACCAGCGCCGGCGAACCGGCGTCCGTCATGCAGACCAGCAGGCGCTCGGCCGGCGTGTCTTCGTCGACCGGCAGCCAGGCGGCCCCGGTCTTGGCGATCGCCGCCTGCATGATCAACAGGTCGATCCCACGTGGCATCCACAGGCCGACGATATCGCCTGGCCCGATGCCGGAGTCGATCAGGCGCGAGGCGGCCAGGCTGGCCTGCTCGTCGAGTTCGCGGTAGCTGAGCTGGCGTGCGCCGGACACAAAGGCGGGCTGGTCGGGCGCACGCTGCGCGCTGGCTTCGAGCAGGTCGGCCAGGATTTCATCGCGCAGCAACTCGGGCTGGTGGGGTCCGTACAGGATGTCGGGATGCTGCGTCGAGGAAATAGAATTTTTCATCGACACCACATAAGGCTGAGATGCATTTACGCAAGGCAGTTGTAAAACAAAAATTCCCGCACCACCACCTTTCATCGGTTTTTACAACGACAGGCTGACCTTCCCTCAAATAGGTGCATTAAGCTTTTTTATATTTGACTTCTTCATATGTTGTAAAAAAACAATCGGAACCAAGTGCTGTAAATATTGATGGAAAAACAATTTGATTAAGGTCAAACTAGTTCTGTAAATACACCAAGGGAGGCTTACATGAGAACCAAATGGATCGGATCCACACTCTTTTTGCTGTGTTGCTGCCTATTGGCGAGCGGTTGCGTGACCCACATCCAGAAGTCGCTGGACCGCTCGGTCATGATCGCGCAGCGATGCGCAGATATCGAAGAAGCTGTACCAAATCGCAAAGATGTGGAAAGCGACCTGTTGAACGCCATCTCCATGCGCTTGGTAGCCACCTGCGCCGACGGCAATCAGAGCTGTGTGGGTTCGACGTCAATAACGGCGCCACCTAATCCCATGACTTTTGCCGGAAACCTGCTCGCAAACTTGGAACAGCACCATACGATTCTGCTCTCTATAAATCACCAGTTTTCAGAAACCAATAAGAGCACACTCAGGTCGTTCCGAAACGAACAGGAAAGCCTTCGAAACGAACTGATCCAAACTCAAAACGATATCCCCAAAGCCCTGAATGCGCTGTATGGCGAGTTAAGGAATGCAAAGATAGTGCTTGATGAGTCGCTATCGAAAGCGCACGCGTGCGAACGTCGCACAAACTGCGTTGCCGCTCTTGGCCGGAAGTTGGCGACGATCCGACCGACGTTGGACAAAAAAGTCGGCGACCTCCATCAAAAGATACGAGATTTTTCTGCCCTTGCACGACGCTCACAACGTCTTGCAGAGAACACAGCATCTCTTCTAGAGCAGTTCGGCGAGACACTCACGACGACCGCAACAATGGAACAGCAAGCGATCAAGAACACGAGCAATCAGCTGAAACGCGACACAGCCAACCTTGTCGCCAGCAGCGCCTTCATGGAGCAGCGGCTGGAAGCTGGCGCCCGGGCGCTCGACAGTCTGTTCTCACTGGAAGTCCAAGTCGCTGCGGCTGATCTCATGGCGACGAGACTATACGAAAAAGTGGCCGACAAAATGGTTGTCGGTATAGATCGCCTGTTGTCGCAAGTAGATCGGACCATCGACAAGGTGGATGAGCACGCATATGGCGCCGCCACGCTCGGAACCTATCTTTTCGAAGATAAGATACAGAATAAATTCGATGGGGTGTTCACCACCTATATTGCCGACCGTTTACCAAAAAACAGCAATACGGCGAAGCTTGCTTTCATGGCCGCGACCTGCAAACGCCTGGTGCCCGACGACGATAATGTGGCCAAAAATGCGTCGCTGTTCTCGCCCTTTGTGTTTGCTGCCCTCATCCGTATGCAGGTGGATCTGGAGGGCGGCAAGAGGTCACTGGAAAGCGTTCGCAAGGAATGGGAACAAGGCTTAATTTACACGGGCCACAAATCAGTGGAGGCCGAGCAAAAATCGGACACGACCTTCCTCGGTCTTGTCGCCGAGGCGTATCGTGTTGAGTCCTCCACGGACGGGGGTGGACAAAAAGCCCCTTCAATCCTGCAGCAGGTGGCATTGTGCGCCAACGTGGAGCAGCAACTCGCGGCGACCGAGCAACTGACCCACAAAGAACTGAAAGAACGCTCATGGGCGGCATGCGGAAAGGCTGTGATGAGTGCGACGTTGATCGGCCAAGGGCTGCCCGACGCCGCGAATCCTGCACTTGCCCACCAGGCGATCGAAAAAGCGAAATTGGACCCGCCTGCGTCGCGGCCGGCAGGGCAACCTGGTGCAGAGGATGCTGCTGCCTGGCGCCAGGCCATGGAGGCAGTGCTTGCCGCCACCGCCCCAAAGCAGCCATCACACTTCGAGCGGCTGTGCCAACGCATCCGCAGTGGCACGCCAGCGCTCCGCTGCCAACCAAGCGTATCAGGCGATACGGTAACACTGGACTTCGACTCCAGCTTCGCTATCAGCAAGGCTGAGGACCGGGCACTGGAAATGCAGATTGCCCAACTCGCCGACGTACTGGGTGAGGAGCAGCAGGTCTATATCTTCACAGTGTACGGTTATGCTTCCGCCAGTGCCTATCCTTGCCGCCGCTCGATAGCTCGCAAGCCCTCTCCCTGCGACGAAAAGAAGAATTATGCTTTAGCAAAGTCGCGTGCTGACTGGGCGATAAACGTACTGAGGAAGCGGCTACAACACCGTTTCGTCTCGGGCAGCGATACCGTTGGCCTGTTCAACCCGCTGAGCTTTGACACGCCAGAGGACCGGCGTATCCGGATGAAGGTCGCTTTGCAAAATTGAACAAGCTGCAATGCGCGCATAGATCAGCAAGGTCACCTGCGCAGGAATTGCCGGCAATTTTCTGGCATCCCTGCGCGCCGCCTCAAAAATCGTAACGCAGCCCCACTGCCAGCGCACGACCACCACGCACACCGCCATCCACGTCCGCCAGGCCGCCACGGCGCGTCGTCAGCGCCGCCGTTTCAGCTTCACGATACAGCTCGGCAAACAACCTGGCGTCGCGCGACAACGCGTAATCGATGCCGAGATGGATGATCTCGTCACCGTAGTTGTCCACCTTGGCGAGCATCAGCTTGATCGTGCTCTTGCCCAGCGCATAGTGGCCGTACAGATTGATGGCGCGGTTGCCATCGGTCGAGAAGCTGCCTGGCTGGCGGTTGCCCGTCTCGAATGCCTCGTACTTCACTGCGAGATACAGGGCGTCGGCCTGATGGCTCAGCGTGACGCCGTAGATGCGGTTCTTGCCATAGCCCGCGTCGCCCCGGTCATCGACGCCTGCCGCCAGGCGGGTGTCGCCGCGGACATACGTGGCCACTGCCTGCCAGCGGCGGTCGTCGATGCGCGAAGTCGAGCGGCGGTTACCGCTGCTGGGCGCATAGCCTGCGCCAAACGACAGGCCGTTGTAGTCGGGGGTCGTGTACGCCAGCGTCTTGGCTACCCGGAACACGGTGTAGGTCGCATAGCCACTGTAGTAGGTGCTGAACATGTCCACCGGCGCCGCCACCGCGTTGTAGTAAGGCATCCATTGCTGGCCGTAGGTGAGCGCGCCGAGGGTGCCCTTCACCCCGACGCTGGCGATGCGGATGTTTTCATCCTGGTCGTAGGGATCGCGCAGCCTGGCGTTGGCGACATCGACCGGCAGTTCGACCTGTCCGACGAGCGCCAGATCTGCATTGATCGGGTATTTGCCGCTGACGCCCACGCGTGAATATGCGTCGCGCAGGCCAGTGTAGGAATCAGCACGATCTGGGTGGACCGATTCGACCTGGGTGCGCAGCGAGCCGTAGAAATCGAACTCCGGCGTGTCCTGTGCAAACGCGGCGCTGCCGCAGAGAGAGCCCGACAATGCAAACGCCATGCAGGCAGGTGTGGTGGTAAGGAAAGTCATCGATGGTCTCCAAAGGTCAGGACCATAAGGTCAAATTAAAGCGGCAAGATGGGTGGCTACTGGCATCAGACTGAGCACCAGTTCGCGCACCCCGTCCCAGACGATCTGCACGCCCAGACACAGCAGGATGAACGCGGTCAGGCGCAGGAAGACGGCGGTGCCGGCTTCGCCGATCAGGCGCAGGAAATGTTCGCCGTAGCGGAACGCAAGGTACAGCAGCACGCCAATCAGGCCGAGGGCGAGCAAGGCGCCGCCCATGCGCGCTAGTGAAAACACCACCTTGACATCATGCAGGGCCACACCGACGGTGATGGCGACGGCGATCGAGGCCGGGCCACAGCTGATCGGGAAAGTCAGCGGATAAAAGGCCTGGCGCTGGGCGTGCTCCGGCGTGAAGGTCTCGGCCAGGGAGGCCCGGCTGTCGGGCGTGGCAGGCGTCGCCCCGAGCAGGCGCCAGGCGACGGAGGCCAGGATCAGGCCGCCGCCAATACGGACGATGGGGAGCGAGATACCGAAAAAATCGAGGACGTACGAGCCGATCAGCATCGAACCGGCCATCAGCCAGAACATGTTGCGGGCGATGCGGCGTGCCAGCAGCGCCCGGATCGTCGGCGAGGCGCCTTCGGTCAGGCTCAGGAAAATCGGCGCGGTTGCGGCCGGATTAAGGATTGGCAACATCGTTACCAGTACAAACAGGAAGCTCCTGGCTGCCACCAGAATAAGTTCGATCGTCATGGATAATCCGGCAGCCCCGTCAGGCTGCACCTCGGTTGCCAGCGCATGGGGTCGCTGGCGTGGTGGTTGTTTACGTGCACACCTTCAAGCGAAACACGACGCGTGCCAATGTGGAACCTGCCGGTGTTACGGGGGCTCTTAGTCTCACAGCATAAACTGTACAGGAAGGTCGGGCGGGATGGACACACGCCTAGCGTCGCTCCGTGGTGTGCGGAGGTGCGTTGAACGCGTGGACGGGAAACCCGCCCACCCTACCCGTGAAAAAAAGCGGCGCCGCCAGCACCGGATCACGTGAATGACCCTGTACCGACGGCGCCGCCGTCACGCTACCCTCACACGTTTAGTGCTTGGTATCGCCCTTGTCCATCTCGTGGATCTCGTGGTCCTTCAGTGCCTTGCGTACCTTGGCCACATCGGCTGCACCGACTGGCGCGGCCTTGTTACCCCAGGCATTGCGCACGAAGGTGGTCAGGTGCGCCGTCTCTTCGTCCGACAGACGCCATGCGAAGCCCGGCATGCCCAGTTCCGATGGCGCCGTTTTGGTCGATGGCAGGCGTGCGCCGGCCAGGATCACACGGATCAGCGAGCTCGGGTCCTGCTGCAGCACGGTCGGGTTGCCCGGCAGCGCAGGGAACACATTGCCCGAGGCCTTGCCGTCGACACGGTGGCAGGCCGAGCAATTGTCCAGATACAGCTGGACACCGCGCTGGCTGTCGTCGCCGCTCATGATGGCGTCGACCGTCGCCGTGCTGGCCGTGAAGCTGGCTTTCTTGTTGCCCGTGGCCGGCAGCGTCTTGAGGTAGCCTGCCATCGCGCTCAGGTCGTCATCCGTCATGTTCTGCGTGCTGTGCAGGACGACGTCCTGCATCGGCTCGCCGAGCACGCCCGAATGGCTGTTGCGACCGGTCTTGAGGGTATCGACGATATCCTTCTCGCTCCAGTTGCCCATGCCGTCGACCTTGTCGCCACGCAGGTTCACCGCGAGCCAGCCGTCGATCAGCGGACCGCCAGCCAGGTACTCGGGACCCGACTCGTCCAGCGCCAGCTCATTGAGCGTGGCGGCGCGCGGGGTGTGGCAGGTGCCGCAGTGACCCAGGCTCTGGACCAGGTAGGCGCCGCGTGCAATGCGCTGGTCGGCGTACTTCGACAGGTCCATCGGGCCCTGCACCGGCACGAAGGTCTTGCGCCAGATGCCGAGCGGCCAGCGGATCGACAGCGGCCAGCGGATGTCGGCCGCGCGGTTCGCGGCGCTTGCCGGCGCCACGCCGTGCATGAAGTAGGCGTACAGCGCGCGCAGGTCGTCGTCGCTCATGCGGGCATACGACGGGAACGGCATCGCCGGATACAGCGTGCCGCCGGTCGGCGTGATGCCGTGGCGGATCGCGCGATCGAAATCGTCCAGCGTGTAGTTGCCGATACCGGTCGTCTTGTCCGGCGTGATGTTCGTCGAGTACATATTGCCGATCGGCGACTGGATCACGCGGCCGCCCGCGAAGGCTTTGCCGCTTGGCGCCGTGTGGCAGGCGATACAGTCCGAGGCGGTGGCGACATAGCGCCCCTTCTCGATCAGGCCGGCATCAGGCTTGGCGCCGGCCGCAAGTTGCGGACCGGGTTCGATCTTGCGCGTCTCGGTCGGTGCAACGGCGTAGCCGTACATGCCGGCAAACACCAGCGCGCCAACGATGCCAAGGGTCAGGAGGACTTTTTTCACAGGTTTTTTCGTCGTCATCTGTTCGTCCTCTTATGCCTGGACCAGTGGGCCTGGGTTCTTGATGTACTGCTCACGGATTGCCTTGGCACACCAGTAGGCCAGCGCGCCGACCATGCCGGTCGGGTTGTAGCCATTGTTCTGCGGGAACGCGTTGGCGCCCGGCGCGAACACGTTCGGCACATCCCACGACTGCAGATACTTGTTCAGGGCCGACGTCTTCGGGTTGTCGCCCATGATCGCGCCGCCAACCGTGTGCGTGCTCTGGTACTGGTTGATGTTGTAGTGGCTGCCCGCCTTTTTCGCATCGCCCTTGATGGCCAATGGATTGAGCACCTGGCACATGTCCTGTGCCTTGCCGACCAGGTATTGCGACGCGATGATTTCGTTCTCGTGCCAGTCGAACGTCATGCGCAGCAGCGGACGGCCGAAACCATCCTTGTAGTTCGGATCGAGGTCGAGGTAGGCATCGTCGTACGACATGCAGGAGCCCTGCACTTCGAAGTAGAACGAATGGCGCATCGCTTCCTTGGCGCCCTTCTTCCAGTCGCTGCCCCAGCCCGGTACGCCCGGTGCGGTCGCGATACCGCGCACGGGACCGCCGCCCGGCTGGCGCGCCCAGATGATGCCGCCGCCGATGAAGCCGGTCTTGGTCGGATCGTTGCGATTGCCGTTCAGGTCATCGAACGTGGCGCCGCCGCCGCCAATGCCCATGAACTGGTTGGCATGCACGGTTTCGTCGAAGAACAGCGAGACGCGGTTCAGGTTCTGGTACGAGTAGTTCTTGCCGACGGTACCGGTCTTGGTGACAGGATCGTAAGCCGGGCCAATGCCCGAGAGTAGCATCAGGTGCACGTTGTAGAGCGAGAACGCGGCCAGGATGACGATGTCCGCTGGCTGCTCGGTCTCGCGGCCCTGGGCGTCGAGGTAATTCACGCCGGTGGCCATCTTGCCGTCCGGCGTCAGGTTGACCTTCATGACTTGCGCCATCGTGCGCAGGTCGAACCCCTTGCGGCCACGCAGCACCGGCAGGATGTTCGCGTTCGGGCTTGCCTTCGAGTAATTCAGGCAGCCATAGTCGGAGCAGAAGCCGCAGAAGTTACATGGCCCCATCTGGCAACCGTACGGGTTGACATAGGTGCCCGAAGCGTTCGAGGCCGGGATCGGGTATGGGTGATAACCCATCGCGTTGGCGGCCTTGTAGAAGTATTCGGCGCCCAGGTAGTCCGGGTTGGGCCCGAGCGGGAATTCGCGCGAGCGCGAGCCTTCGTACGGATTGCCGCCGGCAACTTGCGCGCCATTGATGATGCCGCCCTTGCCCGAGGTGCCGCACACGTATTCGAAGTGGTCGAAGTGCGGTTCCAGATCTTCATACGTGATCGGGAAATCCTGGATCGACATGCCGGCCGGCAGGATCTTCTTGCCGTACTTTTGCTCCATGATGCTGCGGATCTTGAAATCCTCTGGCAGCGCGCGGAAGTGGCAGCCCGACCAGTGCGAACCGGCGCCGCCGACGCCGGTGCCCGGCTTGAACGAGCCCATGCGGCGCATCGGCACCGCCGACGTCGTGCCGTTGTGGCGGATGGCGATGGTTTCCTGCGCCAGCGACTGCAGGTACTTGCGGTGCACCGAGCCTTCGAGCTCGTCGATCACGCGCGGGTAGGCGAAGTCGGGCTGCGTGTCGCGGTCAGGACCGCGCTCGAGCACGACGACGTTCATGCCGGCGTCCGTCAATTCCTTGGCAATGATGGCGCCAACCCAGCCCATGCCAACGATCACTGCATCTGTTTTTGGTTTTACGATTGCCATGCTTATCCTCTCCGTCCCGCCAGATCGACCGGTCCGAGCGGATACGGTTTGTCGCGAATCTTGACCCACTCCAGATAATCGCCCCGCATGCCGGGGTAGCCGATCATCTTCCATGCGCCCATGTTTTTGTTGCCGCCGTGGCTCGGGTCGGCAAAGTAGCCGGCGCGCACTTCGGCGAGGAAATCAGCGAAGAACAGCTTCGACGAAATGTCGGCCAGCTTGATCTTGCCTTCTTCGAGGTCCTTCAACACCGCCTCTTGCATGCGCAGGTCGAGGTCCGCAAACGCCTTGCCCGAGAAGCTGCTGGCGCAATGCGCGTCGACGGCTTTGATGCCCACGCGGATGATGTCCTTGAGCGCCAGCTTGCCCTGGTAGCCGAATTCGGACGTCGCTTCGAGGAACGGACCCTGCATGTACCAGATCGCGCCGGCGGCGTACGGGCTCTGCATATGGCGGTCGAGGAATTCGGGCACGCCCAGTTCGACGGCGCCAGGGCCGTGCTGGTCATGCGGAATCAGGCGATCGACGGCGGCGATGACGAATTTCCATTCGGTCGCGGTGAAGAATTTGGGGGTGTAAGCATCTGGCTTGCCTTCGGCCGGCGCTGCGGCCGTTGCGTTGGGCAAGTTCTGCTGGATCGCCGCTGCAGCGCCCGCACCCATCGGCACGAACACCAGGGTCTTGATGAGCGTGCGGCGCCGGGAAGGAGATTGCTGGTCATCGGACATAATGTCTTTGCTCCATATTGACGTTGGATATATATGCATCAGGCATCTCGCATGATAACAATGCTGAACTTGATACGCCATTGAAAATCCCGGCAGGGGAATTGGTGCGATCCATTATGTGTTTGTTGATTGACGCCGATTTGGGGTAATACGACCGTGCTAATTGCCGCATAGGGAAACCAGCGCCAGAACCACTCATATATTTACAAATGAAACATTCGAATATTCAGAAATTTCAAGAGTTTTAATGTAGAGGTGGAATGCGCACCTATACAACGACAGCACCGTACTAAGTAATTGCTGCACGGATACACTGAAATCCTCGTCAAT
This sequence comes from Massilia aurea, assembly GCF_024753205.1. Taxonomy (GTDB): domain Bacteria; phylum Pseudomonadota; class Gammaproteobacteria; order Burkholderiales; family Burkholderiaceae_D; genus Telluria; species Telluria aurea. The sequence goes on from NZ_JANUGZ010000003.1 coordinate 701,393, forward strand.
ACAAATGTGTCGTTGTGGACGCAGTCTGAAATGATGGGAGGAAAAGTACAGGGGTAGATGACACCGCGATAGGCGCGTGGGGAGGACGAGCGCCACTGCTTCAGGCTGCTGCCGGCATATCGACATGGGTTCAGCATGTGACAAGAAAAAACTTCACACGTTGCATAAATGAAACACTGTAACAGTCGTCTTCAATCCCTGAAAATACCTGCTCATCCAAGTTTTAGTGACCACATCCGATGGAAAATAATTCGTAATAATATCAAGCTAATAATGTTTTACAGCGTCTGCGCAGTGATCATTGGCTGGAGATGTAATGACAAACCCATGCATATTTTTAATGCTCGCATCACCCAATATGATGAAGGCAAATACATTACCGATATGGCATCACGCTGGCATTGAATTCGCATGGTAATTGGCAGTGGCGCAGTTAATTCAGGCAGTGCATTCACGACAATTGTGTACGTATTGCACGCCATGCCCAAACCAATGTCGCACGCAGCAGCGCAGCGCCAATATTCCATGGTCGTTGCCGCTCCAGCACACGCTGGCATACGCGCTGGGGCAAGAAGAAACGCCTGAACATCGGCATACCTTGCGCACGCATGCCCTGGAAGCAACCGCCCGCAACCGTCGTGTCGAACCCGTCCCCGGCGCGCAGCAGGTACAACGCCGTGCCCGAACACATCGCGATATCGGCGCGGGCATCGCTCGCCAGTGGGCGCAGGCCGTGCCTGTACGACAGCACGATCGTCCGGTGCAGGTCGGGCAGCGCGATGTGCAGCGGACACAGAATGCCAAGCAATTCCAGCATCCTGGGCAGGCCGTGCAGATGCACACCGACGCGGTCGCGATAAATGCCGAACGCCTCCTTCAGCTCGGCCAGCGTGGCTTGGGTAGGACGCGGCAACGGCGCAGGTTGCTCTCGCCAGCGCGCCATCCAGTACGCCAGCGCTTCGGCGTGCTGCGCGCACAAGGCGGCCGGCGTCGCAGAGGCCAACTCGACCTGCGCACCGGGCCGCATGAATCGGACAACGCCACGCAGTGCGGCCAGCGCTGGCGCATCAAGCACGTCCAGTGGCGTGGGACGGCCGTGATTGCGCCACGTGTTGTCGATGCGGCTGAAGTGCGCGAACGAGGCGACCGGCACGACCAGCCGTGGCCGGAAAACGTCGATCTGGCACGCCATGCGCCCGACGCCACGTTCGGTCGCTGCTTCGCCGGGCGTCGCATGGGCAGCAAAGCTGGTCAGCAGCAGATCGATACGCACCTGCCCCGCGCGCAGTTGCACAGCCGCGCGACGGCACGCGGCGGCAGTGGCCAGCGCCCGTTCGCCCAGGTGCAGCAGCGTGTGCTGCCCGCACGCGATCAGGCAATAGGACTCGCCCTCGTCGCTGGCATGGGCCGTCAGGCGCAGGCCGGGGGCCAGCGCGCGCGGCGCGCCGGCGCGGAACGTGGCGATGGGCAGGCGGTGACGCCGCAGTTCGTCCGCCAGGCGCCAGTCGCCCTCGCGGCACAGGAAGGTGGCGATGCCGCGAAATTCGGCGCGAAAACGCTGCACGAAGGAGTGCGACAGGTGCTCGGGCCGGCTACTCGAGCACCAGATAAACACCGGCAAACTGCTTGCGTTAAGTTCGTCGATCACGTGCGCGTTGCGGGTAGCATCGTCCAGCAGGCGGCAGGCATTGTTGTGCACGGTGCCTTCGAGCCATGGGTCGACCAGCAACAGCGCACCGTCAGTGTGCAACAACCAGCTGGCGTGGTTCAGGAATGTGAAGGTCGGAGTTTGCATGGGCTTAATCGCACGGGACGTCGATACGATCGAGTCTGGTGCGTGGCCGCGCATCGCGCGTGAGGCGTCGCAATCGTGCGCGGGAACCGGCAAAGCGCTTCGCCAAATGGGGGAAACGCCCTACAATAAGGTTGTTCTACAGAATCTCCGTGCAGCTTGCCCGTACTGCATGCCACCCGACCCGAAACGACCGACATGCCCCTGGAATCCCTTTTGTTCGCGCTCCCTGCGCAGCTTGCACCCACGCTGGTGGCGGCCCTGCTGGGCCTGTTGGTCGGCAGCTTCCTGAACGTCGTCATCTACCGCATCCCGAAGATGATGCAGCGCGAGTCCGACAATTATGTTGCGCAAGAAAGTGGCCAGCCGCCACCGCACACGGACCGCTTCAACCTGACGGTGCCCCGCTCTGCCTGCCCGTGCTGCGGGCACCGGATCACGGCGATGGAAAACATCCCGGTCATCAGCTACCTGGTCCTGGGCGGCAAGTGCCGCAAGTGCAAGACGCCGATCTCGCCGCGCTATCCGGCCGTCGAACTGTTCACCGCGATCGTGTCTGGCCTGCTGGTCTGGACCTTCGGCAGCGGCGCGATGGGCATGGCCAGCCTGGTGTTCGCGTGGCTGCTGATCGCGATGACCTTCATCGACTACGACACGCAGCTGCTGCCGGACGACCTGACCTATCCGCTGCTGTGGGCCGGTCTGCTCATCAACTTGAACGGCACCTTCGTGCCGCTGCAGGATGCCGTCATCGGCGCCGCCGCCGGTTACCTCGTGCTGTGGTCCGTGTATTGGCTGTTCAAGCTTGCTACCGGCAAGGAAGGCATGGGCTACGGCGACTTCAAGCTGCTCGCCGGCCTGGGCGCGTGGCTCGGCTGGACCGCGCTGCCGACCATCATCCTGCTGTCGTCGGTCGTCGGCGCCATCGTCGGCATCAGTCTGATCGTGTTCGCCAAGCGCGCGCGCGACAAGGCGATTCCGTTCGGCCCCTATCTGGCAGCGGCGGGCCTGCTGACGATGCTGTACGGCGCGCAGCTGGGCGGCTTCACGGCGGGTCTGTTCGGATGATGCCGGCGTTTTCGGTAGGACTGACCGGGGGCATTGGTTGCGGCAAGAGCACGGTCGCCGACCTGTTTGCCGCGCTGGGCGCGACAATCGTCGACACCGACGTCATCGCCCATGCGCTGACCGCACCGCAGGGCGCAGCGATGCCGGCCATCGTGGCCGAGTTCGGGCCCGACTTCGCGCAGCCAGACGGCGCGCTCGACCGCGCCCGAATGCGCACCCTCGTGTTTTCGGATGCCACTGCCCGCGCGCGGCTGGAAGCCATCCTGCACCCGCGCATCCGCGCTGCGACCGAGGCGGCCGGTCAGGCAGCCACGGGCGCTTATGTCATCTATGTCGTGCCACTCCTGATCGAATCGGGCAGCTGGCGCGAACGCGTCACGCGCGTGCTGGCCATCGACTGCAGCGAAGACACGCAGGTGGCGCGCGTCATGCGCCGCAGCCACCTCTCCGCCGACGAGGTGCGCGCGATCATGGCGACCCAGGTCACGCGCGCCCGGCGCCTGGCCGAAGCCGACGATGTCGTCGACAACGACGCCGGCCTGGAGGCCCTGCGGACGCAGGTGCAGGCATTGCATGAACGGTATCTCGCGTTAAGTCTGTAACAATAGTGATGCAGGGTTTGTAATTTCGGCCCGCATGGTTCAGAATCACGCAGTTGCCTTCCAGCCTACATTCAGAGGAATGTCATTTTGATCGTCTACGAATACCCTTTCAACGAGCGGATTCGCACGTTGTTGCGGCTGGAAGACCTGTACGAAAAATTCAAGTTCTTCGTGCATCAGGAACACCCGATGCAGCACCATGTCGCGCTCGCGACGATCTTCGACATGCTGGAAGTGGCCGGCCGCGCCGATCTGAAATCCGACCTGCTGCAGGAGCTCGAGCGCCAGAAGCAATCGCTGCTGGCCTACCGCAGCAATCCGGCCGTCGTCGCCGAAACCCTCGACGCCGTGCTGGCCGAACTCGATGCTGCCAGCAGCGCCTTGGTCGCGAGCCAGGGCAAGACCGGCCAGAACGTGCGCGAGAACGAGTGGCTCATGAGCATCCGCGGCCGCACGATCATCCCGGGCGGCGCCTGCGAGTTCGACCTGCCGTCGTACTTCGCCTGGCAGAAGCGCCCGTTCGACAAGCGTTTTGACGACATCATGGGCTGGTTCGGCCCGCTCTCGCCGCTGCTCGAAGCACTGTCGCTGGTCCTGCGCCTGCTGCGCAATTCAGGCGCGTCAGTCAAGATGTTCGCCGCCGCCGGCAGCTACCAGCAGATGTTGCAGGGCAAAATCTACCAGATGCTGCGCCTGACGCTCGACGAAACGACCGGCGCGATCCCCGAGATCTCGGCCAACAAGTACATGCTGTGGGTGCGCTTCACCAGCCAGGACGGCGATTGCAAGCCCAAGCCGCTCGAAGCCGATGTGCCGTTCGACCTGACGCTCTGTAATTTTTAACCGATTGACCGTACGATGACCGTTGTCTCCTGCCCTACCTGCAGCAAGAAAGTCGAATGGATCGAGGCGAACAAGTATCGCCCGTTCTGCTCCGAGCGTTGCAAGCAAATCGACCTGGGCGCCTGGGCCGAAGAAAAATTCGTGATCCCTGGCGCCGTACCGGCCGACCCGCTCGATCCGTTCGACGAACCACCACCACCGCCACCACAGCGCTGACATGGGTCGCGCGCCGCATTCCGCCGGCACGCGCCTGGCACTGTGGGCGATTCGCCTGTACCAGCGCCACCTCTCCCCCCTCAAGGGTTTTTCCTGCGCCTGGCGCGCCACCACTGGCCGCGCCAGCTGCTCGGGCCATGCCTACCGCGTCATTGCGCGCCATGGCTTGAGGCTGGGGTTGCCGCTCCTGCGGCGCCAGTTGCGGCGTTGTGGCGCTGCGCACGACCGCGCGCTGGCTGAACGTGTGGTTGCGGCGCCCAATCCTGTCCTGCATTACCAGCGTGGGGAGTGCGACCTGTTGCCGTGCGATTGCTGCAGCAGGCCGCTGGGCAATGCTCTGGCGAGCCTGGGTTGCCAGGCAGCGGGGGAATGCGCGTGCGACAAGGTCGACCGCTGGCTCACGCGCTGGCTGCGCGGCTGGGGCGACGCGCGCAAGAAGTCACGGCAGCAGCGCTGATCTGCCATCCTGACGCCGTCGCGGAACGACACACCCAGGCCCCACGCCAGTTGAAGTCGGCGCTGGCGAGGTGCCTGCGCTACCGAACTTTACGTTATGCGATCCGGAAAACGGACACGGTCGAGCCATTCGAGCAGCGGGATGGTGGCCGGCAGCAGCGGGCTGACGCCATACGAACCCTGCCAGGCAAACGCCTGCCCTTCCAGGCTTTGCGGTTCACCAAGCCACTCGCGGCAGATGTAGAAATAGAGGCGCACGTGCGCGTGCTCGTAGACGTGTTCGACGCAGCACCAGGCCTCCCCGCTTATGACCTGGACCCCGAGTTCTTCCATGAACTCGCGCTGCAGCGCCGCGAAGATATCTTCGCCCGCTTCGACTTTCCCGCCCGGGAATTCCCAGTAGCCGGCATACGGCTTGCCCTCCGGGCGCTGGCCGAGCAGCACGTCACCATCCGGGCGCATCAGCACGCCGACGGCGACATCGACGGGTTTAATGTTCACATCACTCATGCGGCTTGATCCGGCAACTTGCCTGCGTAGTCCTTCGCGAACTGCCAGGCCACACGGCCCGAGCGCGAGCCGCGCTGCAAGGCCCATTGCAGCGCTTCGGGGCGCGCCGCCGCGATCTGCTCCGGCGTGCAGCCGAAGCTCGCCAGCCAGTGGCCGGCGATCGCGAGGTAGTCGTCCTGGCGGAACGGGTAGAACGACAGCCACAAACCAAAACGCTCGGACAGCGAAATCTTCTCTTCGACCGTTTCGCCCGGATGCAGGTCGCCATCCGCGCCATGCTGGTAACTCGCGTTGTCCGACATTTTTTCGGGCATCAGGTGACGCCGGTTCGACGTCGCGTAGATCAGCACATTATCGGACTGCGCCGAGATGCTGCCATCGAGCGCAACCTTCAGGGCCTTGTAGCCGGCCTCGCCCTCTTCGAACGACAGGTCGTCGCAAAAGATCACGAAGCGCTCGGGCCGGCCGGCGACCAGATCGACGATGTCAGGCAGATCGGCCAGGTCGGCCTTGTCGACTTCGATCAGGCGCAGGCCCTGGTCGGCGTAGCCGTTCAGGCAGGCCTTAATCAGCGACGATTTGCCGGTGCCGCGCGCGCCGGTGAGCAGCACGTTGTTGGCCGGACGGCGCGCGACGAACTGGCGCGTGTTCTGCTCGATCTGGCGCTTTTGCGTGGCCACGTGGTGCAGGTCGTCCAGGTTGATGGTCGACGCGTGCAGCACCGGCTGCAGATAGTTGCCGGCGCCGTTCGCGCGGCGGCGCCAGCGGAACGCCGTGCTGCGCTTCCAGTCCGGCTCGCGGGCATGCGCGGCCGGCAGCACCGCCTCGAGGCGCTCGAGCAGCCCTTCGGCGCGGCGCAGGAACTGATCCAGTGGCGACGTCACCATCAGGACCGGTAGTCGGCGTTGATCGTGACGTAGTCGTGCGACAGGTCGCAGGTCCAGACCGTGGCCGTGGCGTCGCCGCGCGCGAGCTTGACGCGCACCGTGATCTCGGACTGCTTCATGATGCGCTGGCCGTCTTCTTCCTTGTAGTCGGGATTGCGCCCGCCCGCCTTCGCGACCCAGACGTCATCCAGGTACAGGTCGAGCTTCGTGACATCCAGGTCGTCCACGCCGGCATAGCCGATGGCGGCCAGAATGCGGCCCAGGTTCGGATCCGACGCGAAGAACGCGGTTTTCACCAGCGGCGAATGCGCAATCGCATACGCGATCTTGCGGCACTCGGCCACATCGGCGCCTTCGTCGACCGTGATGGTCATGAACTTGGTGGCGCCCTCGCCGTCGCGGATGATCTGCTGCGCCAGGTTGCGCGAGATGTCGGTGACGGCATCCTTCAACGCTTCATAATCTGCGCCTTCGGCCTTGTCGATCACGAGCGAACCGGCGCCGGTGGCGACGATGATGAAGGAGTCGTTGGTCGACGTGTCGCCATCGATCGTGATTGCATTGAACGAATGATCGGCTGCATGCTTGACCAGTTCATCGAGCACCGGCTGCGCAACCTTGGCGTCGAACGCCAGGTAGCCCAGCATCGTGGCCATGTTCGGCTTGATCATGCCGGCGCCCTTGCTGATGCCGCTCATCGTGACGGTGTGCCCGCCGATGGTGACGGTGCGCGATGCGGCCTTCGGCTGGGTGTCGGTGGTCATGATCGCCTCGGCGGCGTTGTACCAGTTGTCCGCCTTCAGGTTCGACACTGCGGCTGGCAGGCCGGCGACGACCTTCTGCAGCGGCAGCTGTTCCAGGATCACGCCGGTCGAAAACGGCAGCACCTGGCCCGGCTCGATATCCAGCAGCTTGGCCAGCTCGGCGCAGGTGGCTTGTGCATTGGCCAGGCCCACTTCGCCCGTGCCCGCATTCGCGTTGCCGGTATTGACCACCAGCGCGCGAATCGGCGCGCCGCCATTCTTGACGGCGGCCAGATTGGCCTTGCTGACCTGGACCGGCGCGGCGCAGAAGCGGTTCAGCGTGAACACGCCGGCGACAGTGGCGCCTTCGGCCACACGCATCACGAGGATGTCCTTGCGGTTGGGCTTCTTGATGCCGGCTTCGGCAAAACCGATCTCGATGCCGTTGACGGGTTTCAGGTCGGCTGCGACTGGCAGGGGGGAATTGACGGCCATGGTGATCTCGTTGGAAAAATTGCGAATCTCTTATTGTAACGCCAGCGTCGCCGCCACGCGGCAAGCATGCGGCCGCAGGTGTGAATGCATTGAACATGCGACCGACCTGCCTGCGCAGGGCATCTGCTCGTTCCTGCCCTGTGGGCTGTGGTATTTCCCCACAGCGATATCAAGGCAACGACAAAAGTCAAGGTTGGTGGATTCAGTGTCGGGCATGTTTATGAGCTAGTTCTTCAGCGAAAGATCTCATATGAACAGCCTGAATCTGAATGGAACCATATTCGAATACAGCCAGTGCAATCGTGCGATCCGCCTGCGTCTCGCCCACGGCGAGATAGACATGGAGGATGTGCTAGTGGTGGCTCGTCTGAGCGGACAAGAAACACTGTGTGGAGGTCTTGAATACCGCGTGGATTGCTTCTCGACTCAGGCGGATCTTCCTCTGAAAATGTTGATTGCGCTGCCTGCAGAGCTGCAATTCGTGACTGATCGCGGCACATTGCATTCGGTGTGCGGGATTCTCGCGCAGGTGTGCGCCGGACCGAGCGATGGTGGGCTGGCTACCTACCATTTGGTGATTCGCGATGCGCTGGCGCTGATGGAGCAGCGCGTGAACTCGCGTGTTTTCCAGAACATGCACGAAGTCGATATCTCGACGGTGCTGGTACGCGAGTGGCGCCTGAACAATCCGGTGCTGGCGATGGCATTCGAGCTTGATACGACTGGCATCGCCAAGGAGGGTCCATTTCGGGAGCTGACGATGCAGCACAATGAATCCGATGCGGCGTTCCTGCGCCGTCTGTGGAAGCGGCGTGGCATTGCCTGGTTTTTTCGGCCAGGGAAGGCTGCCAAGCCCGCGTTCCCTGGTACACCCACTCATGTGCTGACACTCTTTAACAAACCGCTCTCGCTTGCAGAAAATGCCGTGGGCATTGCGCGGTTTCATCGCGATGCGAGCACTGAAGAGCGCGACGGCATCATCGGCTGGAGCGCTGTGCGTACGTTAAAGTCTGGCTGTGTTTCCCGCCAAAGCTGGAATCCCTTGCAGGGCCGGATGATGTACGCCTACTCCCCCACCCTCACGAAGCAGGGAACTGCAGGCACCCAATTTTCATCCGGCCTCGAGGATTTCCAGATCGATCCACCCGGTATCGCGATGGATGCGGCCGACTATCGAACGGAGGGTGATTTACGCATTCAACGATTCGAATATGAGAGCAAGTGCTTTCACGGAGAAAGTGGCGTGCGCGATTTGCGTATCGGCGAGTGGTTTCGCCTTGACGGGCACCCCGAGATCGACCGTCACCCGGAAACCGAGCGTGAGTTCGTAGTCACAGACCTCTCGGTAGTGGCCGAAAACAACCTGCCCAAGGACGTTGATGAACGCATACGGCGTATGTTCGCCGCCGATTTGCTGGCCAACGCGTCGATTCACAAAGGGTTGGAACTAGCAAGCCAAGAGCGTGACGTGAAATACACCAATCGGTTCACCTGTGTGCGACGCGGGATACCGATCGTCCCGGCCTACGATCCGCGTACCGATCTGCCCAGAATAAAATTGCAGTCAGCCCTTGTGGTTGGGCCTCCTGGTGAAGAAGTACATTGCGACACCCTGGGACGGATCAAAGTGCGGTTTCCCGGAAACCGGGAGCAAGACCATCAGGACCGCGGCGGCGCGAGCAATACCGACCGCGATTCCCCCTGGGTACGTGTGGCTACTTCCTGGGCCAGCAACCACTGGGGCGGCATTAGCTTGCCACGAGTCGGCGATGAAGTATTGGTCGACTTTCTTGGTGGCGACCCGGATCGCCCCATTGTCGTCGGCCGGGTATTCGGCGGCGCTTCTCTTCCCCCTGCCTTCAGTCATCACGGCGCATTGCCTGGGAATCGGTTCCTGGCTGGCATCAAGAGCAAGGAGGTAAAAGGCACGCGCTATAACCAGCTCCGACTGGACGACACGCCCGGACAAATCAGCGCGCAACTGGCCAGCGAACATGGACATAGCCAGTTAAATCTGGGATGCCTGACACATCCCAGGAACGATGGGAATGGCGAACCCCGGGGTGAAGGTGCGGAATTGCGCAGCGATCATTCGGTCGTTGTACGTGCAGCGCAATTGATGTTACTGACCACACAGGCGATGCTTGGTGCGACCGGCAAGCAACTCGAGCGCGAGCCCCTGCTGGCACTGCTGGAAAGTTCACAGGCCCTGCTGAAGGAGCTTGGAGAATTCGCTGCACAGCATCAGGCACTGCCAGTCGATCTGACATCCCATCAGCAGCTGGCGGATAGCCTCGAGAGCGCTGGCGCCGCGTCTGGTTCGGATGCGAATGGCGCCAGACAAGCAGCGGCTCTGATCGCCCAATATGCCGATGGGGGCTTCGTCAACGCCACGCCGAAATCGACCGTCAGCTACAGCGGACGCCAACAGAATATTCTCGCGCAACAGCACATCCAGGTCGTTGCCGGTCAGCGGATCAATTTCAATGCCGGCAAAGGCATTTCGCTGTTTGCGCACGAGGATGGAATGAAGCATATCGCGCGCTCAGGAAAGCTCGAACTCCAGGCGCAGCAGGACAGTGTCGGCATTGCTGCGGATGTCGATGTCAGGATCACTGCCAGTCAGGGCGAAGTCGTCATCGCGGCAAAGAAAAGCCTGACGCTGCTATGCGGCGGTGCATATATCAAGATCTCTGACGGAAAGATCGAGCAAGGCTGTGCTGGTGACTTTACCGTCAAAGCCGCGAATCATCGATTTAACGGCCCTGCACAACAAGAGGCGAAATTGCCTTTCTTCCCCGCTGCCGAGCACACCAACTGGCTGAAACTCGATCTGGACGGGCACGAAGGCGCACCGATGGCTGGTGTGCCCTACACCCTGTACATGGCCGGCGGCCAGCAAAAGGACGGGATGCTCGATGGCAACGGCATGGCCGAAGAGCGCAACCTGCCGGACACGATCGACAAGGTGGTTTATCACAACTCGCCATCAGCCCAGGATGAACCACGCGCGCAAATTGACGAGCTGCTGGCATCTGTCGATCGACTGGTGAGCGAGGCGCCGCGCCTGTCAGATGAGCAGCCAATCAGGGGAGACGCCTGATGGCCACCAGCGATCAAACATTGAGCGCCCTGAACGAAGTGCGCGGCTACCAGAAACCAGATGATGTGGGAATCGGCGAGTGGATATGGGGCGCATTGCAAGGGGATTTTAATCCGGACAGAACGAACGGACAGATCGGCTTCGACATGGGGGTGTCGCTGGTTCCGGTCGTCGATACGATTCTTGACCTGCGAGATCTGGTCGCAAATATTCGCCTTTACCGAAAGGACCCCGATAACAAAGTGACGATGTTTCTCATCGCGACAACGGCTATCGGCTTTATTCCCGAGATCGGCACTGTGGCCAAGAGTGGCCTGCGCCTGGTGTGGGTCTATCTGAAGCCATTGATCAAGCATGCAGACGATTTCACCAATGTCAGCAAGCTGGTCGCTTTGACGAATCGCGCGTGCGATCTCGCCCTGCCGAGGTTGACGGAATACCTCCAGCATAGCCAGGTTGCAAAATGGGCGACACGGGGGAAAATACCGGACGTTTACAAATTTATTTCAAAGAAAATCATAGATGTTGCGGCGAGCATCAGCCCATCCGTCCTTAAAGGTCTGATCAACGAGAAGTGCGATGCACTGAAAGAACTTCTTAAAAAAATACGGTTGATTGTTCCCACGGGTATTCGCACGCGAGTGGACGACAATCTGAAAATGCTCGATGAGTTTCGGAAAGCGGTTGGTGAGTGCATCGATGATTATGCGCAACCTGTCAGAACCGTACTCAAGGTCGTGGCAAAGAGGCTTGATGACCAAGCATGGCGGGTGGAAATATATCGAACGAATCGCGGTTGGATTGCACCGATTTCAGAATCTGGCTCGGCAAAACTGATTAATGCACAGCCTCCGGTTTGGGTTAAACCCTTTAAAGGAAGTCTTGACTTTCCCCCGCTACAGTTAAGTGATGTAGAAGCTGCAAATCTGATGAAAATGTATCCTAACCATCCAAAAATTACAGCCGGAAACGCGGCCACTTTCAGCAATATAGGTACTGGAATGGAAGCAAAATATATTACTGGCCCAGAAAAACTGTATCGAATTGTCGACCCTTCCAATGAAGGTGCGGGCATTTTTTGGATATCCGAAGCAGATTTCAAAGCCACAAAAAGTCTCGCTGAGTGGCGCCGCCGTTTTGCAGTCAAGCCTGAATGGAATCAAAATGGTTGGTTTGTAGAATACGAGGTACAAGCCGGAGAAACTCTTGCAGTCTGGAGGGGGCTAGCTGCAGTCAGGAACTAGGAGGAACAAACTATTATTTGGAAGGTGGAGCAGAGCAAATTTTATTTTTCCCAGGCAAACGGGATGATATGCACAATATAATGCCAAGAGTAGATCCTAAAACTGGCGATGACATCATGGACTACGCTGGAAATTTGGATCGTCGTGTTGAATTTACCGACATTGCCGGTGAAAAAGCTCCTGCTAAATTGCGCAAGCGGATTGTCGACCCTCACATAAAGGGTCCAATTGAAACTGGCTGGGGCGCAACCCATTATTCCTCGGAAGAAGCGAAAAGAATTCTTCTCAACTTACCTGTAAAGCCATAAGCGAAAAAGAAAGGAATGTAATGAGAAATATCAACCTCGAAGCTGCAATCTGGTATTTATTTACATCGCCAGAATTTTTCGAGAAAGCAGCACTAGATACTGATTCCACATTGAGGTGGTTTGAGAATTTGGCCGTCTCTCGCAACGTTTCGAACTTTGGTAGAAATAATCAAATTTACGACACATTCAAATCCCTAGGTAATAATTTGAGAAGAGGATCAGCCCTAGCAAGACTTGGGGACTACCAACTCATTTTCGACACGGCGCGCTCATTCACAGGAAGTGCCCGAGGAATGCTTGAGCAGCCATTACATAGTTGGATGACAGAAAAGGAGCATCACGAGTTTGAATGGGTAAGGATTTCGAGGGCCACGGCATATACTAATCTAATAAAGATCTCGTTACATAACGCATTATGGGGCGCAGAAAGTTATTTTAGTCAAGATTTAACATGTCAAAATCGACGAAATGATGATAATGGTTTTCCCGGAAGCAAAATCGTGGATTGGTACAATGATGAAGCTAACTATTATAAAAATCCATTTTTCCCTCCGCTGCCAGATCCCGCTATCGAGTACGTCGTTGATAAATCAATTTCTTGCCATACTGGTAACGAGGTGCCATGGACAGGCGTATGGTATCCCGGCACAGGCTTACAAAATCACAGTCTCACCTTTGCAATTAAAGGAATGAGAATGCAGCCAGTGTATAAGGTGATTAAGACAACGGAAGAACTTAGAACAGAAACACGCATGTTTCCCCCGCCTGAAACAGTGGCGATCGCTACAACTTGGAACCCAGTCATTCCTGCCCCACCAAAAACGCACGTCCCAATCGAACTGTGGTCAAAGGCTGCCAGCAATGCCCAAAAGAAGGCGTATGGGAGCCAACCGACCCCGGTGCAGCTCGCCGATACTATCGAGTCGGAGATGTCATGCTCAGTCTTGGATCGGCCCATGGTTATACTGTATGGCGATGGGTATCGGAACGTTAGTTCCGATTTGCTGCAATCCGCACCGCCGCGAGATAAAGCGGCGTAACCCATTACATATCAATCAGCGGCTAGGCAGAAGAAAAACGGCCGGGTTTCCCCGGCCGCTTCTACATGCTACCTGCCTGCTGCGCTTACGCCAGCTTGCCGTGGCACTGCTTGAACTTCTTGCCGCTGCCGCAAGGGCATGGATCGTTGCGGCCGACCTTCACGCCCATGTAGCTGCTGTGGTCTTCGGCCGAGACCGCGTCGCCTTCGCCGCCCTTGTTCGGGTTCGGATTGAACAGCTCTTCCGGCGCGGCCGACGGGTTGTAGTCGGCGTGCTGGTAGTTGACGTTCTCGAGCTGGGCCGCCTGCGCTGCCATCGCTGCTTCGGCTGCTTCGACTTCTTCACGCGACTGGATGTGCACTGTCATGACGGTGCGAATCACTTCGTTCTTGATCAGGTCCAGCATGCTGCTGAACAGCTCGAACGCTTCGCGCTTGTATTCCTGCTTCGGGTTCTTCTGTGCGTAGCCGCGCAGGTGGATACCCTGACGCAGGTGGTCCAGCGCCGCGAGGTGTTCGCGCCAGTGGGTGTCGACGCTTTGCAGCATGACGTTGCGCTCGAAGCCGCCGAACGATTCGCGGCCCACGATGCCGACCTTGCTGTTGTACGACGTTTCGGCCGCCGTCAGCACGCGCTCGAGCAGTTCGTCGTCGTTCAGGTTCGGCTCGTCCTGCAACATCTGCTGCAGCGGCACGTTCAGGCTCCACTCGCCTGCCAGCGTCGTTTCCAGCGCCTTGACGTCCCACTGTTCTTCGACCGATTCGGCCGGCACATGGATGCGCACCTGGTCGGTGAACACGCCCACGCGCAGCGAATTGATCATCTCGCTGATGTCGGTCGCTTCGAGCAGTTCGTTACGCTGGGTGTAGATCACCTTGCGCTGGTCGTTGGCGACGTCGTCGTACTCGAGCAATTGCTTACGCACGTCGAAGTTGCGGGCCTCGACCTTGCGCTGGGCCGACTCGATCGAACGCGAGACGATGCCTGCTTCGATCGGTTCGCCTTCCGGCATCTTGAGACGGTCCATGATCGCGCGCACGCGGTCGCCGGCGAAGATGCGCAGCAGCGCGTCGTCCAGGCACAGGTAGAAGCGGGACGAACCCGGATCGCCCTGACGGCCCGAACGGCCGCGCAGCTGGTTGTCGACGCGGCGCGATTCGTGGCGCTCGGTGCCGATGATGTGCAGGCCGCCGGCATTGACCACGTGGTCGTGCAGCGATTGCCACTCGTCGCGCAGCGTCTGCGACTGGGCCGCTTTTTGCTCAGGGGTCAGGTTGCCATCGGCTTCGATGAGCTGGATCTGCTTGCCCATATTGCCGCCCAGGACGATGTCGGTACCACGGCCGGCCATATTGGTGGCGATGGTGATCATCTTCGGACGGCCCGCCTGCGCCACGATCTCTGCTTCGCGTGCGTGCTGCTTCGCGTTCAGGACGTTGTGCGGCAGATTGGCCTTGGTCAGAATGCCAGAGAGAAGCTCGGAGTTCTCGATCGAGGTGGTGCCCACCAGGACCGGCTGACCGCGCTCGTAGCAGTCGCGGATGTCCATGACCATCGCGTTGTACTTCTCGTCAGACGTCTTGTAGACCTGATCCTGGCGGTCCTTGCGCTGCGACGGCCGGTTCGGCGGGACGACGACGGTTTCGAGGCCGTAGATTTCCTGGAATTCGAATGCTTCGGTGTCGGCGGTACCGGTCATGCCGGCCAGCTTGCCGTACATGCGGAAGTAGTTCTGGAACGTGATCGAGGCCAGCGTCTGGTTCTCGTTCTGGATGCGCACGCCCTCTTTTGCTTCGACGGCCTGGTGCAGGCCATCCGACCAGCGGCGGCCCGTCATCAGGCGGCCCGTGAATTCGTCAACGATGACGACTTCATTGTTCTGCACCACGTAGTGCTGGTCCTTGTGGTACAGGACGTGGGCGCGCAGGGCCGCGTACAGGTGGTGGATCAGCGTGATGTTGCCGGCGTCGTACAGCGACGCGCCTTCTGGCAGCAGGCCCATCTCGGTCAGGATCGCTTCGGCGTGCTCGTGGCCCGATTCGGTCAAGAGCACGGTGTGCGCTTTCTCGTCCTTCAGGTAGTCGCCCGGGACTTCGATCTTGCCCTTGCCGTCTGGCGTTTCTTCGCCGATCTGCTGGACCAGCTGCGGCGGCACCGCGTTCAGGCGGATGTACAGGTCGGTATGGTTCTCGGCCTGGCCCGAGATGATCAAAGGCGTACGCGCTTCATCGATCAGGATCGAGTCGACTTCATCGACCACCGAGAAATTCAGACCGCGCTGGACGCGCTCGCGCAGGTCGTAGACCATGTTGTCGCGCAGGTAGTCAAAGCCGAATTCGTTGTTGGTGCCGTACGTGATGTCCGAGCTGTAGGCTTTCTGCTTGCTGTCGTGGTCGAGCTGCGACAGGTTGACACCGGTCGTGAGGCCCAGCCAGCCGTACAGCTGGCCCATCTGGTCAGCATCGCGCTGCGCCAGGTAATCGTTGACGGTAATGACGTGCACGCCCTTGCCCGACAGGCCGTTCAGGTAGACCGGCAGCGTGGCCATCAGGGTCTTGCCCTCGCCCGTGCCCATCTCCGCGATCTTGCCTTGGTGCAGGACCATGCCGCCGATCAGCTGGACGTCGAAGTGGCGCATCTTCATGACGCGCTTGGCCGCTTCGCGGCAGACGGCGAATGCTTCCGGCAGGATCTCGTCGAGGGTCGTGCCCTTGGCCAGCCGGTCCTTGAATTCAGGCGTCTTGGCTTGCAGTTCCGCGTCCGAGAGCTGCTCCATCTGTGGCTCGAGCGCGTTGATGACACGCACGGTCTTTTGATATTGCTTGAGCAGTCGCTGGTTGCGACTGCCGAAAATCTGGGTCAGGAATGACATGCTTGGTTTCTAGTATTAAATACGCCGCAATAGACGCCAATGAGGGAGCCAAGATGATATCAACAGATTTCACCAAAGACCGCGTTAGGCAAATAACCACTGATTTTATCATGCGATTCGGCCACACTTGGGGATCGTGGGCAGGATAACAAGTCCCGCAGGGACAGAAACGTTATCAGACTGCCTCGTATGGCGTGCAAAATCCCACCCTGCATTGCCCGCGACCCGGCGCTGCGCCGGGGTTTCCCCATCGGCCGCGCGCTGTGGTATGTTCCGAGCATGCAGCAACCTCCCCCAAAGCGCCCGGTCCATATCTTCGGCACCAAGAACCGGCAGACCTCGCACGCCGCCACCGACTTCCTGCGCTCGAACGACCGCCTGGCCAGCCTGATGCCGGCCATCACGCGCATGGCGCGCCTGCAGGCCGATTGCGCCGCAGCGCTGCCGGCCGTGTTTCACAACTGCGATGTGCTGTCGTTCCAGGAAGGGGTATTGATTCTGGCCGTGCCCAGCTCGGCGCTGGCGGCGCGGCTCAAGCAGATGCTGCCCAAGCTGCAGACGACGCTCATCGGGCGCGGCTGGCAGGTGGAATCGACCCGCATCAAGGTGCAGGTCACGCGCGCGCTGCCCGACAAACCCGAGATGCGCACGCTGGAGTTGCCACCAACGGCGGTGCGCGCGTTCGAGGAACTGGCCGCGTCACTGCCGGACGACAAGCACAATCACGACCTGGTGGCCGCGCTCAGGGCGCTGGCAGCGAAGAGAAAATAAGCACAGGCAGCGCCGGGATCAGCTCTGCGCCCACTCCCGCGTCATCTGCTTGACGTACGACGGCGGCGCGCTCTCGAGTGCATCGAAGCTGACGATCTCGTACGAATCCGGCTGTGCCAGCAAGGCGCGCAGCAGGTCGTTGTTGAGCGCGTGGCCCGACTTGTGAGCCGTGTAGCTGGCCAGCAGCGGATGACCGACCAGGTACAGGTCACCGATCGCGTCGAGAATCTTGTGGCGCACGAATTCATCTTCGTAGCGCAGGCCGTCAGCATTGAGGATGCGGTATTCATCCATCACGATCGCGTTCTCGAACGAGCCGCCGCGCGCCAGGCCCATGCCACGCAGGCTTTCCACGTCCTGCATGAAGCCGAAGGTGCGCGCACGGGCCACGTCGCGCACATAGGTGATGTCGCCGAAGTCCACGCTCGCGCGCTGCATCGTGCCATCGACTGCCGGGTGATTGAATTCGATGAAGAAGTCGAGCTTGTAGCCGTTGTGCGGCGACAGGCGCGCCCACTTTTCACTGCCACCAGTGCCCTGGCGCACTTCGACGTCCTTCAGCACGCGGATGAACTTGCGGGCCGACGACTGCTCCTGCACGCCGGCCTGCTGCAGCAGGAACACGAACGACGACGCCGAACCGTCCATGATCGGGATTTCCTCGGCCGTCACATCGATGACGAGGTTATCGATGCCCAGGCCGGCGCAGGCCGACATCACGTGTTCGACGGTCGAGACGCGCGCATCGTCCTTGATCAGGACCGACGCCATGCGCGTATCGCCCACGACGTGCGCGGAGCTGGGAATGGACACGATCGGGTCGAGATCGACCCGGCGAAACACGATGCCCGTGTCCGGACCGGCCGGGCGCAGCGTGAGTTCGACCTTGCGGCCCGAGTGCAGTCCGACGCCCGTGGCGCGGACCAGTTCCTTGATGGTTCGTTGTTTCAGCATGGATCGATTATAGCCCAGCGTCTCCGGCGCTGCTGCGCCCCTCCCTGCTCGTCAAGGATGCTCGGCCTCGACATGCTCTTTCTCGTGGCGGATCAGATACAGGCCGCTGCCGATGATGATTGCCGCGCCCAGCAGCGTGTAGCTGTCGGGCAGCGTGCGCCACAGCAGCCAGTCCAGGCCCACGCCCCAGGCCAGCGCCGAGTATTCGAACGGCGCCACGCTCGATGCTTCGCCGCGCGAAAACGCTTCGGTGATCGCCAGCTGGCCGATGAAACCCGACACCGCCAGGCCACACAGGATCGGGATGTCACGGGCCGACATTGGTACCCAGTCGGGCGCCGCCAGGGAGCCGGCGCCAATGGCGATCAGCACCATCAGCCAGAACACCGTGTGCTCGCTGCGGTCGGTCCGTGACAGCACGCGCACCGTGATCGCGGAGACGGCGTAGCAGGCGGCCGATCCCAGCACCGCCAGGCCGCCCACTGTCAGGAAGCCCGCGCCGCTGGGGCGCAGCACGACCAATACGCCAATCAGGCCGACGCCAATGGCGAGCCAGCGCGCCAGGTCGACGCGCTCGCGCAGCAGCAGGACCGACAAGGCCGTGATCAGGGCCGGCGCGATGAAGAAGATCGAATAAGCCTCGGCCAGCGACAGCTTCTGCAGGCCGAAGGCAAACAGCGCCAGCATCAGGATGCCCAGCCCGGCGCGCAGCAGGTGCATCGGCCAGCGCACGCGCAGGATGCCGGCAAATGCGCCGCGCCAGGCCACGTACAGCGCAATCAGGGGCAGCGAGCAGATGGCGCGCAATGCGGCGACCTGCAACGCCGGATAGCGCGCCGACAGCAGCTTCATGGCCGTGTCCATCAGCGCGAACATGAAGACGGCAAGCAGCATCGCATAGATGCTGTACAGGTTTCCCGATGGGCGCTTCACGGTGAGATTGTCTTAGTTGGCGGTAAAAAAAACGGCGCCGTAGGGTGGACGGGTTTCCCGTCCACGCGTCCAACGAACCTCAACGCGCCACAAAATCAGCTTGATCTGAACGCGTGGATGGCACAGCCATCCACCCTACGGCCAGCTTGATGCCGCGCCGGTCGTTACAACAAAAATCAGCCCAGCTTTTCCAGCATCGCTTCCGCGCTCGAGGCTTCGACGCCCTTGGCATCCAGGTCCAGCGTCTTGACCACGCCGTCGTCGACGAGCATCGCGTAGCGCTTCGAGCGCACGCCCATGCCGTGGGCCGAGTAGTCGTTGTCCAGGCCCAGCGCCTTGGTGAACGTGGCGTTACCGTCGGCCATCATGCGCACGATGCCGGTGGCTTTCTGGTCGCGGCCCCAGGCGCCCATCACGAACGCGTCGTTGACCGAGATGCACCAGATTTCATCGATGCCCTTGGCTTTGAGCGCGTCGGCGTGCTTGACGTAGCCCGGCACGTGCTGCACCGAGCAGCCTGGCGTAAAGGCGCCTGGCAGGCCGAAGATGACGATCTTCTTGCCCTTGACCAGATCGGCGACCTGGAACGTGTTCGGGCCCAGGCTGCAGCCTGCGGTTTCGTTCTCGATGAATTCGGCCAGCGTGCCGTCGGGCAGGCGTTCGCCAATCTGGATGCTCATGTTCGCTCCTGTGAAGGTTGTGTGAATCCGGCCATTATCGCCGATCCGGGTGGGCTGTGCAGGGCATTGCCCCGGCAGTTGGCCACTCCCCCCACCACGTCGTTCCCGCGAAGGCGGGAACCCAAGATGGGGTGTGCAGGGCATTGCCTTGGCAGTTGGCCACTCCCTCGGCACGTCGTTCCCGCGAAGGCGGGAACCCAAGTTTGCACGCGCAGCTACATTTGCCATACATAGCGGTAGCGCTCAAGACTGGGATTCCCGCCTGCGCGGGAATGACGCGTGTCGTGGCAGCTGGCCGGCAGGACTGGAAGCAGCGCGCAAGCGGCGCGCAAACAAAAAAGGCCAGCTTGCGCTGGCCTCTTCAACTCTGGTCATCCTGCGCCGACCATCATGCGAACATCAGTCCGCCTGCTTGCGCAGGAACGCCGGAATGTCGTAGGTCTCGACACCATTGCGCTGCATTGCCTGCACCTGCTCGGATGCCTGCTCGCGGCGCCACACGGCTGGCTGCTTCATGCCGCCCAGTGCGTCGGGGCTGGCCTTGCCGGCGGTCAGGCCGCCCGGCACGGCTGCGGCGCCCTGCATCACTGGCGCATCGTAGGTACCGGTGCGCATGACCTGTTGCGGCTGGACCAGCTGGATCGACTTCTTGTTCTTGCCCAGGCCCGTCGCGACCACGGTCACGCGGATCTCGTCGCCCATCGAGTCGTCGTAAGCGATACCCTGGGCGATCGACGCGTCCGGCGCGGCGAAGGCGCGCACGGCGGCCATGACTTCCTTGATCTCTTTACCTTTCAGGCCACGGCTTGCGGTCACGTTGACCAGCACGCCCTTGGCGCCCGACAGGTCGATACCGTCGAGCAGCGGCGAGGCGACAGCCTGCTCGGCGGCGATGCGCGCGCGGTCGACGCCGGCGGCGGTCGCGGTGCCCATCATGGCCTTGCCCTGCTCACCCATGATCGTCTTGACGTCGTTGAAGTCGACGTTGATGTGGCCCGGCACGTTGATGATCTCAGCGATACCGGCAACCGCGTTGTTGAGCACATCGTCGGCGTGCTGCATCCAGTCGAGCATGCTTTCGTCTTCGTAGATGTCTTCGAGCTTTTCGTTCAGGATGACGATCAGGGAGTCGACGTGCTTGGTCAGTTCTTCGAGGCCCGCTTCGGCCACGTCCATGCACTTCTGGCCTTCGTACGAGAACGGCTTGGAGACGACAGCCACGGTCAGGGCGCCCATCGCCTTGGCCACTTCGGCCACGATCGGTGCGGCGCCGGTACCGGTGCCACCGCCCATGCCGGCGGCGATGAAGACCATGTGCGCGCCGCGCAGTGCGTCTTCGATGCGCGAGCGCGATTGTTCGGCGAGCTGGCGACCGACTTCAGGACGCATCCCTGCGCCCAGGCCCGAGTCACCGATCTGGATGATGTTGCCGGCGCTCGATACGGCCAGCGCTTGCGCGTCCGTGTTCGCGGCGATGAACTCGACACCGGATACACCTTTATTGATCATGTGCTGAACCGCGTTGCCGCCGGCGCCACCGACGCCCACGACCTTGATCACGGTCCCCAGTGCTGCGTTATCGACCATATCGAACTCCATGATGTGCTCCCTAATTTTCAAAGTGCAGTTCCGGGAACGAGGCCTGTGCGTATCTGGTTCGCCGCCTCAAACCGGTATCTGCGATTGTATGTAAAAAACTGTAATTCGTGATGAAATTTCGCTACCTAATTTGTTACCAAGTGCTAGTGCGATTGCATGTGCGTCAGAAGTTCCCCGCGATCCACTCCTTCATGCGCTGCCAGACTGCCTTCACCGAACCATCCTGGCGCGTGACGATGTGTCCGCGCAGGTACTGTTTCTTTGCTTCGAGCAGCAAGCCAAGCACGGTGGCGTAGCGGGGGCTGCGCACCACGTCGGCCAATTGCCCGCGGTAGTCCGGCGTGCCAAGGCGTGCCGGTTTGAGGAAGATGTCTTCCGCCATTTCGATCATGCCGGGCATGATCGCGCTGCCGCCGGTCAGGACGATGCCGGACGACAGCACGCCTTCGTAGCCCGATTCGCGCACCGCCTGGTGCACCATCGCGAACAGCTCCTCCACCCGGGGCTCGATCACGGCTGCCAGCGCCTGGCGCGACAGGGCGCGCGGGCCGCGGTCACCGAGACCTGGCACTTCGAGTGTCTCGCCCGGGTCGGCCAGCACCTGCTTGGCCACGCCGTAGCGGATCTTGATATCTTCAGCTTCGCCGGTCGGCGTGCGCAGTGCCATCGCGATGTCGCTGGTGATCTGGTCACCCGCGATCGGGATCACGGCCGTGTGGCGGATCGCGCCGTCCGAGAACACCGCGATGTCGGTGGTGCCCCCGCCGATGTCGATCAGCACCACGCCTAGTTCCTTTTCGTCGACCGTCAGCACTGCGTCGGCGGAGGCCATCGGCTGCAGGATCAGGTCCGAAACCTCGAGACCGCAGCGGCGCACGCACTTTACAATGTTTTGCACTGCGGAGACCGCACCGGTGACAATGTGCACCCGCACTTCGAGGCGGATGCCGCTCATGCCGATCGGCTCGCGCACGTCTTCCTGGTTGTCGACGATGAATTCCTGCGGCACCGTGTGCAGCAGTTGCTGGTCGGTCGGGATATTCACCGCCTTGGCCGTCTCGATCACGCGCGCCACGTCGGTCGCCGTGACTTCTTTCTCCTTGATCGCCACCATCCCGCTCGAATTGAACGAACGGATATGGCTGCCGGCGATGCCGGCATAGACGTTGCGGATCTTGCAATCCGCCATCAGCTCGGCCTCTTCCAGCGCGCGCTGGATCGATTCGACGGTGGCCTCGATGTTGACGACCACGCCTTTCTTCAATCCCCTGGACTCGTGCTGACCCAGCCCGATCACCTCGTGGCGTCCGTCGGACATCACTTCGGCGACCACGGCCACCACCTTGGAGGTGCCGATGTCGAGACCGACGATCAGGTTTTTCGCGTCTTTTGTCATTGCTGTAGCCTGCTCAGATTTGCTTGGTTGTTGTATTGGTTTTTGTATTCGGTGCGGCTTTGGGCTTCTTGGCTGCCTTGACCGGCTTCGTCGCATCCAGCGGCACGTTCAGCGCTGCCGACGACAAGGCCAGTCCGTTCGGATAGCGCATATCGATCGTATCGATACGGCCCTCCTGCAGCCGGGCCACCAGCTGCGGGTACACGCCGACCAGACGCGCGACGCGCTTGTTCAACGTGTTGCGATCCTGTTCGCGTCCGAGTTCGACGCTCATGCCATTATCCAGCTTCACGGTCCATGCATAGCGATTCGATAGCGACAACGCGTGCGGCACCAGCGCCACCTTGGCGAACGCCGTGCGCAATTCATTGAAGCGCGCCAGCACATCCTTCTCGCTGCCCACCGGTCCATCGAATTCGGGGAGCGTCTGTTCATCGTCGGCTTCAGCGATATTGGCCGTAAACACGTCGCCCTTGACCGACAGCAGGCGGCCTTCGTCGCCCCAGGTGCCGAGCGCCTCGTGCTCTTCGACTTCGACCACCAGCGCGTTGGGCCATTCGCGGCGCACCGTGGCGCGGCGCACCCAGGGCACGGTCTCGAACGTCGCGCGCACCTGTTCCAGGTCGGCGGTAAAGAAGTTGCCGCGAATTTTACCGACCACGCCGTTGCGCACGGTCAGTTCGTTCACATGTTTCAGGTCGATCCCGTACATGCTCTCCACCGTCACCGAGCCCAGTGCGAACATCGGGCGCTGCGACAGCCACCAGACGCCGGTCACCAGCGCGGCGAGCACCGTCAGCGCCGTCAGGAAGCTGGCGGTTGCATTGAGGGAGCGGACGTCATGCCACATCGCTGTCAGTCCTTCACGTCGGGTTGCGCACCCCGGTTGCCCATCTTGAGCCGCGCCGAACGCAGGATCTCGACGCACAGATCTTCGTAGCCGATGCCCACTGCGCGCGCCGCCATCGGCACCAGCGAGTGCGTCGTCATGCCCGGGGACGTGTTCACCTCAAGCAGGAATGGACGCATGTCGCTCTCGCGCACCAGCACGTCGACGCGCCCCCAGCCTTCGCAGCCGAGCGCGCGGTAGGCATTCACGGCGTGACGCTGAATTTCCTGCGTCAGTTCGTCGGGCAGCGGCGCCGGGCAGTGGTATTGCGTGTCGTCGGTGAAGTACTTGTTCTGGTAGTCGTACTTGCCTTCGGGCGCGACGATCTCGACGATCGGCAGCGCGCGGGCGGCGGCGCCCTGCCCCAGCACGGCGACCGTGAATTCTCGGCCGGTGACGAACTGCTCGGCCAGCACCGCATCGTCCATGCTGGCCACGAGCGCGATCGCGTCCGCCAGCTGATTGCGGTCGGTGACCTTGGTGATGCCGATGCTCGAGCCTTCGAGCGGCGGCTTGACGATCAGCGGCAGGCCCAGTTCGGCCACCAGCGCATCCAGATCGGTGTCGGCGTCGACCGTTGCGTACTTCGGCGTTGGCACGCCTTCCATCAGCCACAGCTTCTTGGTGGTGATCTTGTCCATGCCGACGCTCGAGGCCCTCACGCCGCTGCCGGTGTACGGAATGCCCAACTGCTCGAGGGCGCCCTGCAGGCTGCCGTCTTCGCCGTAGCGGCCGTGCAGCGCGATGAACACACGGTCAAATCCCTGCGCAGCCAGGTCGGCCAGGCTGTGCGTGCCCGGATCGAACGGGTGCGCATCGATGCCGCGGCTTTTGAGCGCCTGCAGCACGCCTTCACCGGAAATGAGCGAAATTTCGCGCTCGGCCGAACGGCCGCCGAACAGGACGCCGACCTTGCCGAAGACGGTGGCATCGAGAAGTTGAATGGTCGTCGTCATGCTCAGCCTTTCGCTGTGGTCAGTTGTTGCGGAATGCCGCTGATCGAACCGGCGCCCATCGTCAGCACGACGTCGCCGTCGCGCGCCACGTTCAGGATGGCGTCGCGCATCTCGGCGATCGACTCGACGAAGATCGGCTCGATCTTGCTGGAGGTGCGCAGTGCGCGGGCCAGGGCGCGCCCGTCGGCGGCCACGATCGGCGCTTCGCCGGCCGGGTACACGTCGGCCAGCAGCAGCACGTCTGGCGTGGCCAGCACCTTGACGAAGTCTTCGAACAGGTCGCGCGTGCGGCTGTAGCGGTGTGGCTGGAACGCCAGCACGAGGCGCCGGCCCGGGTAGGCGGCGCGCGCAGCGGCCAGCGTGACTTCGGTTTCCACCGGGTGATGGCCGAAATCGTCGACCAGCGTGAAGCTGCCGCCAGACGCCAGCGCCACGTCGCCGTAGCGCGTGAAGCGGCGGCCCACGCCGCGGAACTCCAGCAGGCCCTGGGCGGTGGCAGCGTCGTCGATGCCGATTTCGCGCGCGATGGCAATCGCCGAGCAGGCATTCAACACATTGTGCATGCCGGGCTGGTTCAGCACGAACTTGGTGTCGGCATAGCCTTCCTGGCGCACGGTGAAGTGCATGTGCGTGCCATCCGCGTAGGCATCCAGCGCGCGCACTTCGGCATCGATCGAAAAACCGTAGGTGGTGACCGGCTTGGTCACCTGCGGCAGGATCTCGCGCACGTGCTTGTCGTCGATGCACAGCATGACGCGGCCGTAGAACGGCAGGCGGTGCGTGAAGTGCACGAACGCGGCCTTGAGTTTCTCGAAGTCGTGCTCGTAGGTTTCCATGTGATCGGCGTCGATATTCGTGATCACTTCGATCATCGGCGACAGGTTCAGGAACGACGCGTCCGATTCATCGGCTTCGGCCACGATGTAGTCGCCGCTGCCCAGCGCCGCATTGGCGCCGGCGGCGGTCAGGCGGCCACCGATGACGAAGGTCGGATCGAGTCCGCCCTGCGCCAGCACCGATGCGACCAGGCTGGTGGTCGTCGTCTTGCCGTGCGTGCCTGCAATTGCGATACCGCGCTTCAGGCGCATCAGTTCGCCCAGCATGATCGCGCGCGGCACCACTGGCACCTTGTTGGTACGCGCGGCCACCACTTCCGGGTTGGCTTCGTTCACGGCGGTCGAGGTCACGACGACGTCGGCGCCCGTGACGTGATCTTCGTGGTGGCCCAGATACACCTTGGCGCCCAGATCGGCCAGGCGCTGGCTGGCGGCATTGCTGCCCAGGTCCGAGCCCGACACCTGATAGCCGAGATTGAGCAGCACTTCGGCGATGCCGCTCATGCCGCTGCCGCCGATGCCCACGAAGTGGATGTTCTTGATCTTGTGTTTCATGCTGCTTTTACCCTTGCTGCCAGTTGTTCGAGTTCGCGCGCGATCGCCTCGTTGGCGTCGCGCTGGCCGACGCGCGCTGCCGCCTGCGCCATGGCCAGGCACTGCTCGCGCGTCGTTTGCAGCAGGCTTTTCAGCCGCTGCGGATTCAGTTCACCCTGCGGCAGGTGCACGGCCGCGCCTTGCCCGTCCATCCAGATCGCGTTGTCGCGCTGGTGGCTGGTGGTGCTGGCCACGAACGGCACCAGCACGCTGGCCACGCCGGCCGCCGTCAGTTCGGACACCGTGATCGCACCGGCGCGGCAGATCACCAAGTCGGCCTCTGCGTACGCCGCCGCCATATTGTCGATGAAGTCGACCACATTGGCCTGCACGCCAGCCTGTGCATACGCGGCGCGCAGCGCATCGATGTTCTTCTTGCCCGACTGGTGCGTGACGACCGGCCGTGCGGCCGGGTCGATCAGGGCCAGGGCTGCCGGCACGCCATCGTTGAGCACCTTGGCGCCCAGGCTGCCGCCCACGACCAGCACGCGCAGCACGCCCGCGCGGCCGGCGAAGCGTTCGGCGGGCGCCCGCAGATCGAGGATCTGCTGGCGCACCGGGTTGCCGGTGACGACGGCCTTGCCGGCCGCCTTGCCGAAATCGGCCGGGAAGCCGAACAGCACGCGCTGCGCCAGCGGGGTCAAGGTCTTGTTCGACAGCAGCAGCGCGGCGTCGGCATTGATCAGGGCCAGCGGGATGCCGGCGGCGCGCGCCATCATGCCGCCCGGTACCGTCACGTAACCGCCCATGCCCAGCACGACGTCGGGCCGGCGCGCGGCCAGGTAGCGCCGGCAGGTCGCAAAGGCGGCCGCCATCTTGAGCGCGCCCTTGATGGTGTGCGCCAGGCCCTTGCCGCGCAGGCCGGCGAAGTCGATCGTGTCCATGTCGATGCCGGCTTTCGGCACCAGATCGGTTTCCATGCCGTGGGCGGTGCCCAGCCAGCTTACTTCCCAGCCGCGCGCGCGCATCGTCTGCGCGATCGCGATGCCGGGGAAGATGTGGCCACCGGTACCGGCAGCCATGATCATCAGCTTTTTGGTCATGTGCGGCCTCCGCGCATGCGCACGCGATTTTCGTAATCGATGCGCAGCAGGATCGCCAGGCCGACGCAGTTGAACAGCACGCCCGAACCGCCAAAGCTCATCAGCGGCAAGGTCAGGCCCTTGGTGGGCAACAGGCCCAGGTTCACGCCCATATTGATGAAGGTCTGCACGCCGATCCAGATGCCGATACCTTTGGCAGCCAGGCCAGCGAACACCTGTTCGAGCGCGATCGCCTGACGGCCGATGTCGAAGGCGCGCTTGACGAGCCAGTAGAACATCGCCACCACGACCAGCACGCCGACCAGGCCCAGTTCTTCGCCGATGACGGCCATGATGAAGTCGGTGTGCGCTTCGGGCAGGTAGAACAGTTTCTCGACCGAGCCACCCAGGCCCACGCCAAAGATCTCGCCACGCCCGAATGCGATCAGCGAGTGCGTCAGCTGGTACGCCTTGTCCAGGGCATTGCCTTCTTCCCACGGGTTCAGGTAGGCGAACATGCGCGCACGGCGGAATGGCGAGAGCGCGATGATCGCGCTGAAGATCACGACCAGCAGCGCGCCGATGCCGCCGAACCAGATAATGTTGATCCCGCCCAGGAACAGGATGCCCATGGCGATGCAGACGATCACGCCGAATGCGCCCAGATCCGGCTCCATCAGCAAGAGGCCGCCCACCAGGCCAATGGCCACGACCATCGGCACGAAGCCCTTGGTCAGCTTGTGCATGTACTCTTGCTTGCGCACCGTGAAGTCGGCCGCGTACAGCACCACGGCAATCTTCATGATTTCGGATGGCTGCACCATGAACACCTTGAGCGACAGCCAGCGGCGCGCGCCGTTGACCGACACGCCCAGGCCAGGAATCAGCACCAGCACCAGCAGCACCAGCGTGCCGATGAAGATCATCGGCGCATGCCGCTGCCAGACCGCGATCGGCACGCGGAACACGATCGCGGCGGCCACCATCGAGACGAGGATGTAAACCGCCTGGCGGTACAGGAAGTATTCGTTGCGGTCCTGCAGATAGCGGAATTTCGGCGAATCGGGCAGCGCAATCGACGCCGAGTACACCATCACCATCCCGAACAGCATCAGGAGCAGCGTGACCCAGACCAGCGGCTGGTCGTAGTCCATCATTTTGGACGGCCGGCTACGACCGTCGACAGTGGCGTCGACGGCGTTGCCGGAAAACTTGAAGGGCAGCTGGAAGGCCATCAGATCTCCTGCCCTTTATCGAGCGCGATGTCGCGCACGGTTTCGACGAACACCTGCGCGCGGTGCGCGTAATTCGTGAACATGTCCAGGCTGGCGCACGCAGGGGACAGCAGTACCGCGTCGCCGGCGCGTGCCAGACCGGCTGCGCGGCGCACTGCCTGCGGCAAGTCGTCGAGGTCAAAAGCCGGCACGCCGGTGGCATCGATGGCGGCGCGCACGGCCGGCGCATCGCGGCCGATCAGCAGCACGGCGCGGGCATACGCCGCCACCGGCTGGGCCAGCGGCGAAAAGTCCTGCCCCTTGCCATCGCCACCGGCGATCAACAGGATTTGCTGGTCGGCGCCGGCAAAGGCCTTGCCCAGGCCCTGCAGCGCAGCGACGGTGGCGCCGACATTGGTGCCCTTGCTGTCGTCGTAATAGTCGACGCCGTCGATGGTGGCCACCAGTTCGACGCGGTGCGGTTCGCCCGCATACTCGCGCAAGCCGTGCAGCAGCGGCGCGAGCGGCAGACCGCAGGCGCGGCACAGGGCCAGCGCAGCCAGCGCATTGGCGGCATTGTGCAGGCCGCGAATCTTGAGCGCATCGGCCGGCATCAGGCGGCTCACGATGGCGTCGACCTGTTCGCGGATTTCGCCGCGTTTGAGTTTCTTGTCGCTCGCCTCGCCCGCCACGGCGTTGGCCAGCCACAGCACGCCGCGCTCGTCGATCAGGCCGAAGCTGTTAGCGTCGACCGGTTCGTCAGTCCCGAAGGTGAACAGCGGCGCATCGACCGCCATGCGCATCACGCGTGCATCGTCGCGATTCAGGACGCGCACGGTATCCGGGCCGAAGATGCGCGCCTTGTCGGCCGCATAGGCATCCATCGTGCCGTGCCAGTCGAGGTGATCCTGGGTCAGGTTCAGCACCGTCGCGGCGTCGGCCTTGAGACTGAACGTTGTATGCAACTGGAAGCTGGACAATTCCAGCACCCAGGCTTGCGGCAGTTCACCGGCATCGATCGACTCGCGCAGCACGTCCAGCGCGGCCGGGCTGATATTGCCGGCCACCCGCGTGGTCAACCCCGCGCGGCGGCACAGCAGGCCGGTCAGGCTCGTCACCGTCGTCTTGCCGTTGGTACCCGTAATCGCGATGACTTTCGGCGCATAGCCGTTGGTCTCGTGCAGGTGCGCCAGCGCCTGAGCGAACAGTTCGATCTCGCCCCAGACGGGGATGCCGCGGGTAGCAGCGGCAGGCATGATGGCGGCCACCTCGCGCTCCGGGGCCAGGCCCGGGCTGACGGCGACAAAGTCGACGCCGTCGAGCAGGTCGGCGCCAAATTCGCCAGCGACGAACTGCGCATCCGGCGCGGCCGCGCGCAGCGCCGGCAGACGTTGCGGTTCCGCGCGCGTATCGGCCACGCGCACGCGTGCGCCGCCCCGCGCGAGCCAGTGCGCCATCGCGAGTCCCGATTCACCGAGGCCCAGTACCAGTGCGAGTTTGCCGTCGTAGTTCATTAACGCAGTTTCAGTGTAGAGAGGCCAACCAGGATCAGCACGATGGTCACGATCCAGAAGCGGACCACGACCTTGGTTTCGTTCCAGCCCTTTTGTTCAAAGTGGTGGTGCAGCGGCGCCATGAGGAACACGCGGCGGCCGGTACCATAGCGCTTCTTGGTGTACTTGAACCAGGTCACCTGGATGATCACCGATAGCGTTTCAGCCACGAACACGCCGCCCATGATGAACAGGACGATTTCCTGGCGCACGATGACGGCGATCGTACCGAGCGCGCCGCCGAGGGCCAGCGCGCCGACGTCGCCCATGAACATCTGGGCCGGGTGCGCGTTGAACCACAGGAAGGCCAGGCCCGCGCCGGCCATCGCGCCGCAGAAGATCAGCAGTTCGCCGGCGCCCGGGATGTACGGGATCAACAGGTATTTCGAGAACGTCACACTACCGGTCAGATACGCGAACAGGCCAAGGGCCGCGCCGACCATCACGGTCGGCATGATCGCCAGGCCATCGAGGCCGTCGGTGAAGTTCACGGCATTGGATGCGCCCACGATCACGCAATAGGTCAGCGCGATGAAGCCCCAGACGCCCAGCGGATAGCTGATGGTCTTGAAGAACGGGACGATCAGGTCGGCCTTTGGCGGCAGGCTCATCGAGAAGCCCGACTGCACCCAGGCGTAGAACAGTTGCGCGACTTCCCATGGATTGGCAGCCGAGACCGAGAACGCCAGATAAAGAGCAGATGCGATACCAATGAGCGACATCCAGAAGTATTTTTCGCGCGAGCGCATGCCTTCCGGGTCCTTGTAGACCACCTTGCGGTAGTCGTCGACCCAGCCGACGGCGCCAAAGCCCATCGTCACGACCAGCACTGGCCAGATCAGGCGGTTCGACAGGTCGCACCACAGCAGCGTCGAGATGCCGATTGCGATCAGGACCAGCACGCCCCCCATCGTCGGGGTGCCGTGCTTGGTCAGGTGGCTTTGCGGGCCGTAGGTACGCACGGCCTGGCCGACTTTCAGTTCGGTCAGTTTGCGGATGACGATCGGGCCGGCCACGAGGCCAATGGTGATGGCCGTAATGGTGGCGAACACCGCGCGGAACGTGAGGTAGTTAAACACGCGCAGCGGACCGAGATAGTCCTGAAAGTATTGTGCGAGCCAGAGAAGCATATTAGTGGGCGTCCTTGCCAAGGGGGGTTGATCCGGTCAGGTGCAGGACCACGCGTTCCATTTTCATGAAACGCGAGCCCTTCACCAGCACAGTCGCGTCCGTATTGCTGCCCAGTTTTTTATCCAGTGCTGCCAATAACTCGTCGAACTGCTCGTAATGCTGTGCTCCCGACGCGGCCAGATGGCGCGCCAGCTCGCCCGTCGCGAGCACGGTGTCGATGCCACGCGTATGTGCGTAAGCCCCGATTTCTTCGTGAAATTCTTTGCCCTGCGCGCCGACTTCGCCCATGTCGCCCACCACCAGGATGCGCGGCGCGGGATACGCGGCCAGCACGTCGATGGCGGCGCGCATCGAATCGGGATTGGCGTTGTAGGTGTCGTCGATGACGGTCGCGCCGCCGGCGGCCTGCTTGCGCTGCAGGCGCCCGCCGACCGGTGCGAAGGCTTCGAGGCCGCGCACGATGGCGTGCTGATCGATGCCAGCGCCGACAGCACAGGCGATCGCGGCCAGCGCATTGCGCACATTGTGCTCCCCGGCCGCGGCCAGCTTGATGGCGAACTGTGCGCCGCGTGCGCTCACCTGCAGGTCGCTGCCAAAGCCGTTGCTCGTGTAGTCGGCGCGCACGTCGCAGGCGTCAGAGAGGCCAAACGTGATGACGTCGCAGGCGGCCAGGCCGCGCCACAGGCCGGTGTACTGGTCGTCGCCCGGGAACACGGCCACGCCATTCGGCGCCAGCGCTTGCAGCACGGCGCCATTTTCGCGCGCCACCGCTTCCACGGTGTGCATGAATTCCTGGTGCTCGCGCTGCGCATTGTTCACCAGTGCGACCGTCGGTGCGGCGATGGCCGCCAGGCGGGCGATCTCGCCCGGATGGTTCATGCCCAGTTCCACCACCGCCGCGCGGTGGGAAGCCGTCAGGCGGAACAGCGTGAGTGGCACGCCGATCTCGTTGTTCAGATTACCCTGCGTGGCCAGGCGCGCTTCTTCGCCCACTGCCGCTGCCAGGATAGCCGCGATCATTTCCTTGACCGTCGTCTTGCCGTTGCTGCCGGTGACGCCGATGACGGGTAGAGTGAACCCCGTGCGCCAGGCATGCGCGATGCGGCCCAGCGCCACCAGCGTGTCGGGCACGACGATCGCCGGCAGCGTCCAGCCGTCCGGCAGCGTCGACACTACGACAGCCGCGACGTCGCGCGCCGCGACCTGGTCGAGGAAATCGTGGGCGTCGAACGACTCGCCGCGCAGCGCGACAAACAGCGCGCCGGCGTCGACCTTGCGGCTGTCGGTTGACACGCCGCCAAAGGCGACATCCGCGCCGACGAGGCGCGCGCCGGGAATGGCCGCCACGAGTTGTGCGAGCGTACCGCGCATCAATGCGTCCTCAACATGGTAAGCCGCGCCGTCAATGCGAGCGAAGCGTGGTCCGTATCCGAAAACGGCATCTTGCGTCCCTTGATTTCCTGGTAAGGCTCATGGCCTTTGCCTGCCAGCAGGATCACGTCCTGCTTGGCCGCCTGTTTCACGGCCAGCAGGATGGCCGACGCGCGGTCTTCCACCGTCTGCAGGCGCGAGCCCGGGGCATTGGCGTCCATCCCCGCCACGATCTGGGCGATGATGGCGCTTGGTTCTTCGCTGCGCGGGTTGTCGCTCGTGACGAGCACCTGGTCGGCGGCCTGCGCGATGCGGCCCATCTGCGGGCGCTTGCCCGGGTCGCGATCGCCCCCGCAGCCAAACACGCACCACAACTGGCCGCCGCGGTCAGCCGCCACCTGGCGCAGCGCGTCCAGGGTTTTTTCCAGTGCGTCCGGCGTGTGCGCGTAGTCGATCACGACCATCGGTGCATCCTGCCCGCCCATCTGTTGCATGCGGCCCGGCGCCGGCACGAGCGATTCGATCGCCTCGACCGCGCTTTTGAGCGCCACGCCGCGCGCCAGCAAGGCGCCCAGCACCGCCAGCGTGTTGCTCACGTTGTAGTTGCCCACCAGGCGGCTGCGGATGGTCGCGCTGCCCGCGGGCGTTTCGACCTGGCATTCGGTGCCGGCGTTCTTGCTGCGCATGCCGCTCGCGCGCAGCACGGCCACGCCATCCGGCGCTGCTGACGCATCCAGTGTGTAGCCCGTCACGGCCAGCGCCGGGAAGTTCGCGCGCAGATGCGCCACCAGGCGCTGCCCGGCTGCGTCGTCAAGGTTCACGATCGCGTGCTTCAGGCCCGGCCACTCGAACAGCTTGACCTTGGCCGCCTCGTAGCTCGCCATATCGCCATGGAAGTCGAGGTGGTCGCGCGTCAGGTTCGTGAAGATCGCCACGTCGACATGCATGCCGGCGGTACGCTCCTGCACCAGACCAATGGACGAGGCTTCGATTGCCAGCGCCGTGACGCCCTTGCCGTTCAGCTCCGCCAGCGTCTGCGCCAGCAGCACGGCGTCCGGCGTCGTGTAGCCGGTGACGTCGAACCGCGCTTCGGTTTTTGCCTTGGGCGCGATGACGCCCACGCCCAGCGTGCCGATCACGCCGGCGGTCTCGCCCAGGCGCGCCAGCGCTTGCGCGGTCCACAGCGCGCACGAGGTCTTGCCGTTGGTGCCGGTGACGGCGACGGTAAACATTGCGCTGTCCGGCTGGCCCAGCACCGCATGCGCGATCGGACCGGCCAGCTGCCTGAGGCCGGCCACGGCCAGGTGCGGCGTCGTGACTGTGTCAGGCCAGGTGAAGTCCTGATCGTCATACACGATGGCGGCGGCGCCCGCGTCGGCAGCCGCGCCGATGAAGCGGCGGCCATCCTGCGCATCGCCCGGATAGGCAAAGAACACGTCGCCCGGCTGCACGCGGCGCGAGTCGGAAACGAGACGGCCGCCCGGTGCGGCGGCGGCGATCCAGCTGCGGATGTCGTTCAGGCCTGGGCTCATCACATGCTCTCCTCGAGTGGGACTTCCGGAATGATGATGTCCGTGATGGAGGAATCGGGCGGCACGTTGGCCGCGCGCAGCGCGCTGGCAAACAGGTCGGCGGCCGTCGGTGCGGCGACGCTGCCGCCGGTGCGCAGGGCGCCGCTCGGATCGTCGACCATCACGGCGATGATGAAGCGTGGCTTGGACATCGGCCCGATGCCGGCGAAGTAGCCGATATTGTTGGTGCGCGAGTAGCGGCCGTTGACGAGCTTTTCGGCCGTACCGGTCTTGCCGCCGATGCGGTAGCCGGCGACCTGCGCTTTGGACGCCGTGCCTTGCGGGCCGACCACCGATTCGAGCATCGTGCGCACCTGCGCTGCGGTCTTGGGCGAAATCACCTGCTGGCCGACCGGTTCTTCGTTGACCTTCACGAACGACAGCGGAATGATGTCGCCGTTGCGGGCGAAGATCATGTACGAGCGCGCCATCTGCAGCAGCGACACCGACAGGCCGTGGCCGAACGCCATGTTCGCGTACTCGATCGGGCGCCACGATTTCCATGGCCGCACGCGGCCGGCGGTCGCGCCCGGGAAGCCGAAGCGCGGGGCCTGGCCGTAGCCGACCTTCGTGTACATTTCCCACATTTCCTGCGCCGGGATGCGCTGCGACACCTTGACGGCGCCGATATTCGACGACTTCTGGATGATGCCGCTGACCGTCTGCACGCCGTAGTTGTGGGTATCGCGAATGCGCTTGCCGGTGATCGTCATCCAGCCCGGATTGTTGTCGAACACCGTGTCGGGCGTGATGCGGCCCGTGTCCAGGCCCAGGCCAATGGTGATCGGCTTGATCGTCGAACCCGGCTCGAACGTGTCGGTGATGACGCGGTTGCGCAGCTGCTCGCCGGTCAGCTTGGAGCGGTCGTTCGGGTTGTAGGTCGGGTAGTTTGCCAGCGCCAGCACCTCGCCCGTATGAACGTCGAGCACCACGGCGGCGCCGGCCTTCGCATTGAACTTCTCGACCGCGTTCTTGATGCTGGTAAACGCAATGTATTGCAGCTTGCTGTCGACTGACAGCGTCAGGTCGCGGCCCTGGTGCGGCTCGCGGAACATGCCAAGATCTTCGGCGATGTGGCCCAGGCGGTCCTTGATCACGCGGCGGCTGCCAGGCACGCCCATCAGCGTTTTCTGGTGTTGCAGCTCCATGCCTTCCTGGCCCTTGTCTTCCACGTTGGTGAAACCGACCAGGTGGGTGACGACTTCGCCCTGCGGGTAGAAGCGCTTGTATTCCTTGCGCGTGTCGAGACCATTGATCTTGAGCTTCTCGATTTCGGCGATCACTGGCATTTCGACCTGGCGTTTCAGGTAGACGAAAGTGCGGTCCGAGTCGAGCTTCTTGCGGATGTCGGCTTCCGGCATGCCCAGCAGCTTGGCCAGTGCCGTGATTTTTTCCGGCGGCGAGGCCAGCACGTCTTCGGGGATCGCCCACACGGCGCGCACCGGCAGCGAGGTGGCCAGCACGGCGCCGTTGCGGTCAAGGATGCGGCCACGCGTGGCCGGCAGTTCGAGCGTGCGCTCGTAGCGGCTCTTGCCCTGGCTTTGCAGGAACTGGTTCGACACGCCCTGCAGCCAGACGGCGCGCGCGCCCAGTGCGGCGAACGACGCGAACAGGACGAACAGCACCATGCGCGAGCGCCAGTCGGGCAGGCGCACCGCGAGCACCGGGCTCTTGGTGAATGCAACGCCCTTCGAGGCAGCAACGCGTGCGCCGGATTTGGAAGCACCGCGCGTCATGGGGCGCCTTCAGTCAGGTATTGGGTACGGGCGGGCGTGAGCGGCGCCATATTCAGTTCGGAACGGGCAATCTGCTCGATGCGATCGTTCTTGGCCAGGCGCGACTGGTCGAGCTGGAGCTGGTCCCAGTCGACGTCGAGCTGGCGCGCATGCTGCTGCAGGCGTTCGAGTTCGATCAGCAAGTGGCGCGCCTGGTAGCGGGCGTTGACGACCGACAGCGCGCAGCCGACCAGCAGCGTGGTAAGAAACACGTTGACCTTCACGCTCATGTCGGCGTTCCCAGGCGTTCGGCGACGCGCAGCACGGCCGAGCGCGAGCGCGGGTTGTCCGACACTTCGGCATCCGATGGCTTGATCTTCGTGATCAGCTTCATCAACGGCTGCGGCAGGTCGACGGCGCGGATCGGCAGGCGCCGGTCGGGCTGTTCGACATTGGCTTTGGATGCGAAGAACTGCTTGACCATGCGGTCTTCCAGCGAGTGAAAGCTGATCACCGACATGCGGGCGCCGGGCGCGAGCATGCTGTAGGCAGCGGTCAACCCCGCTTCGAGGTCTTCAAGCTCTTGATTGATGAAAATCCGGATAGCCTGAAAGGTCCTGGTTGCCGGATCCTTGCCTTTCTCCCTGCTTTTGACCGTGCTTGCCACGATTGCGGCAAGCTGTCGTGTGCTTGAAATTGGTTCGACTGCGCGGCGAGCAACAATCGCCTTTGCAATCTGAAAAGCAAACCGCTCTTCTCCATAATTGCGTATCACCTTTTCCAAATGGTTTTGCTCTGCCGTCGCGACCCATTCGGCCGCCGACATGCCGCGCGTGGTGTCCATGCGCATGTCGAGGGGGCCGTCCTGGCGGAAGCTGAAGCCGCGGCTGGCGTCGTCGACCTGGGGCGACGAAATGCCCAGGTCAAGCAGGATGCCGTCGACCTGATGAATGCCGCGCGCGGCAAGCGCGTCGGCCATCGTGGCAAAGCTGTCGTGAACAATGCTGAAACGCGGATCGTCGATCTGCTCCGCGGTTGCAATGGCTTGCGGGTCCTTGTCGAACGCGATCAGGCGCCCTTCCGGCGCCAGGCGCGACAGCAGCAGGCGGCTGTGACCGCCGCGACCGAAGGTCCCGTCTATATACGTACCGGCAGCACGTGCGCCGCTCAGCTCGAGCGCATCGACTGCTTCGTCAAGTAGCACCGTGCGATGCTGATAATCAGGCACCGTCAAAGAATCCGTCATCGGCGCCTCAGAAAGAAAAATTGGAAAGTA
This sequence comes from Massilia aurea, assembly GCF_024753205.1. GTDB lineage: Bacteria > Pseudomonadota > Gammaproteobacteria > Burkholderiales > Burkholderiaceae_D > Telluria > Telluria aurea. The sequence continues at coordinate 738,033 of NZ_JANUGZ010000003.1, forward strand.
CATCCGGCATGCCGCCAGCCACGGCTGCGGCCTCGTCCTCGGCCAGTTTGGCGGCGTTCCAGATTTCGAAGTGGCTGCCCATACCGAGCATCATCACTTCCTTCTCGAGCCCGACTGCAGCGCGCAGTTCGGGAGAGATCAGGATCCGTCCGGCGCTGTCGAGCTCGACATCGACGGCATTGCCAAGGAAAATACGCTGCCATGAACGGGCCGACATCGGCCAGGCGGCGATCTGCTTGCGATGCTCTTCCCACACCGGGCGCGGAAAGAACAACAGGCAGCCCTGTGGATGCTTGGTCAGCGTGACGCGACCTTCGCACTGAAGTGTCAGGGCGTCACGATGCTTGGCTGGAATGGACATCCGCCCTTTTGCATCGAGGTTGATCGCTGACGCGCCCTGGAACACGTAAATGCCTAGCTTGGAGAATTCGGTTGGTCGTTGTTGTCTGGCGCCGGGATCTGGATTTCTTCCCACAAATCGACACTTTTTCACACTGTTTCCCACTTTAGTGGAAGCAATGTTGACGGTCAAGCGAAATCCCAACCGTGCTTTCCTAATTTTGCCAATGAAACCAATGACTTAGGTGCGTGTTTGGGGTACTCGACAATTCAAAATATTCCTTTAAATTAGGGACTTAGCCGTCACAGTGAAGGTCGGGCCTCATTCCGCAACCACATATTTACGTTTGTGCCAGCGCAAGGCAAAGAATAAGATTGACGTAAAGTAACAACCAGCGTGTGTTTCAAACCACTGTACGGGCATCCAGCACTCTGATGTACCCCAAGAACTTGCCAATGCGCTATCCTCCGCTTTGACAGCACCGAATAACAACTTTTGGTTTAAGGAATTCTTCATTTATCTGGTTAACTATTTTGACTTTGGGAAACTTAAAACGTAACATCAGTAAATATGAAAAATTCCCCCGACCTGCAGCCGGCAGCACCGTACAACGCCGCCGACTTTTGCTCGACCAAGGAGGCGGCCGCAGTCCTTGGCGTATCGCATCGCACGGTGCAACTGTGGGTGGAGAGCGGTACGCTGCAAGCGTGGCGCACGGCCGGCGGCCATCGCCGCATCACGCTGGAATCGGTCAACCGCCTGGTCGAAGGGCGTCGCGTTGCCATCGCCGCGCACGCGCCGCCGCCGGCCGCGCCGGTCGCCCCGGCGTCCTCGACGCGGCGCGTGCTGGTAGTGGACGATGATCCCCTGATGCTGCGCTTGTACGAACTCGAGATGGCCGGCTGGGGCATGGACCTGAACGTGGTCAAGGCCAACAACGGTTTCGAGGCCCTGATCCGCATTGGCGAAGAGCGTCCCGACCTGCTGGTGAGCGACCTGAACATGCCGGGCATGGACGGGTTCCGCATGATCCGCACGCTGCGCGAAGACAGCGGCAGCGCCGGCATGAGCATGATCGTGGTCAGCGGCCTGGACCGTGCAACGATCAAGGCGATGGGCTTGCCGGCCGATATTCCGGTGTTCCCGAAGCCGGTGCCGTTTGGCGAATTGCGCGCTGCTGTTGAACACGGTCTGGCGCGCGCTTGATCAGCAACTGAACTGCTATGCTCGGCGCACCGACGCGCCTTTCATGCCAGCCCATCCATGACCGCCACCCTGGCCTCCATGCCGATCTTGCCTACCCTGCCGATCCTGCCTGTCTTGCGGTGCGACCGGACGGGCGCCATCAGCCTGCACTCACGCCAGGAGCACGGCGATGCCCGCTAACACCATTCTCGTCGTCGATGACCAGGACGAACTGCGCCTGCTGATCTCGCTGAGCCTGCAAGCACTGGGCCGCATCGTCGAAGCGGCCAACGCCGAACAGGCGCTTGCCCTGTTTGCGACCGAGCGGCCCGACGTCGTTATGCTCGATATCTGGCTCGGCCCCGGAGAGAGCGGCCTCGACGTCTGCGCGCGGCTGCGGCAGGATCCGGCCAACGCGGGCGTCAAGATCGTGCTGCTGTCGGCCTGCGGCCAGCAAAGCGATGTGGCAGCTGGCATGGATGCCGGCGCCGATCTGTACATCGTCAAGCCGTTCAGCCCGATCGAACTGATCGACGCGGTATCGGGATTGCTGGCGAGTTTGCCTGAAAACACGGTCTAATATTTCTTTATTTAAACTAATATTGCTTTTAGAGACTATTCTCTAATTTGCCAAAAACCCGCAAAACCGACAACTGTTTTTATATTTATTGCAATTATCAGCGTTTGAGTCGACGGCCTGCGAAATGCATTCGGTCGAACCGGCAAGTAAATACCGCCAAACCCGAAATACCGCTAAATCCCTTCTTCGCTTCGTTTCACACTGTGTTCGCACACGGCTTCGCCGATGTGGCTATGATGGTCTTCATCGATCATCTAACGGCTAATTGCCCCGACCACAAAGCATGTCGCGCTCCCTTCGTTTCCTTGCTGCTCTCCTGGCCACCGCCACCCTGACCTTGCCGGTCGGTGCGGATGCGCACGTGGTGTCGGCAAGCTTCGAAGCGCGCCTGACGATCATTGCCACCTGCTCGATCAGTGCCGGCGCCGCCGTGCAGGTGCAGTGCGCCAGCCCGGCCACGCCGTATCTTCTCGATGCTCCGGCAGCGCCATCGCTGCGCAGCGCCGGCCCGGACGCCGGCCGCGTCACCGTCTACTTCTGATGCACTGACAATCGAGCCAGGTCAGGGCCAGGTCATTGCCAGGCCTGCCCTGTCGGCCTGCGCGCCTCTCCGGTATCATGCGGGGATGAATTCCATTCCTTTTTCGCCATTCGTCATCGGGGTCGCCGGTGGCAGCGGCAGTGGCAAGTCCACGGTCTCCCAGCAGGTACTGGCGTCGTTCGGCGCCGACATGGTCTCGATCGTGATGCAGGACGATTACTACCGCGACCAGTCCGACCTGCCCCCTGAAGTGCGCCGCAAGCAGAACTACGATCATCCGCATGCGTTCGACTGGCCGTTGCTGATCCAGCACGTCCAGGCCCTGCGCAATGGCGAGGCGATCGCCATGCCCGAATACGATTTCACGATCGACAACCGCTCGGACAAGACCATTCCCGTCAAGCCGGCGCCCGTGATCGTGGTCGAAGGGTTGTTTGCGCTGTACGACGCCGATCTGCGCGACATGATGTCGCTGAAGATCTTTGTCGATACGGCATCCGACGTGCGCTTCATCCGCCGCATGCAGCGCGATATTGCCGAACGTGGCCGTTCACTCGAGAGCATCGTCAGCCAGTACCTGGACACGGTGCGGCCAATGCACAAGCAGTTCATCGAACCCACCAAGCGCAATGCCGATGTGATCCTGCCCCATGGCGCCAATGGCCCGGCGGTCGACATGATCACCACCAAGGTCGCGAGCATCGTCGGCCGGTCGAAGCGGCCCTGAACCATCGGGCTCACATGCGCATGTGCTTTTCGACGGTGGCCTGCAGCGCGGATCTGAACCGGGCCAGGTCGCCCGACTTGTGGACATAGTCGACGGCGCCGAGCTTGCGGGCACGCTCGCGGTCGGTGTCGAGATCCGAGTTGGACAGGATGATCAACGGCACGTCGTACTGCAGCTGGTAGCCCCGCATCAGGATCATCGTCTCGAAGCCATCCATCCGGGGCATCTTCAGGTCCATGAGGATCAGGTCGAAATGACGTTGCTTCATCAGGACCAGCGCATCCCAGCCATCGCGCGCGACATCGACATCGACGCTGCCTTCGAATTTTTCCAGCGCCTGCAACGTGAATTCAGCGTCGAACGGCAGATCTTCGACCACCAGAATGACTTTTTTGGCAGCATTGTCTGTCTTGGTCATTGCACAGTCTGGCTTTCCGGTGAATCGCGTCGTGGAGGTACTGCTGGTCGTCGGCATCATCAATACAGTATAGACGAGCCACTGCCCTGGCGTTGGGCCATGTCCGGCAGATGTCCCGACAATCTGAGGCAACCGTTCAGCCCCGCTGCCGGCCGCTGCTACGGCCCGACGGCAAGGCGATTGCGCCCATCCATCTTCGCCTGGTACAACAGGCGGTCCGCAGCTTCGATGGCGTCCACCGGCGCGTCGCACGTGCCATCGGCCTGGTTGCAGGTATGGACGCCGAGACTGACCGTGACATGGCCGTAGGAACTTCCCTCGTGCGCCAGGCCAAGCGCCTGCACGGCGCACCGGATGTTCTCGGCCACTGCGCGGGCGCCATCGCTGTCGGTATCGGGCAGGATGATGGCGAATTCTTCGCCGCCGTAGCGCGCCGTCAGGTCAGTCGGCCGCCGTGGTCCCGACGCGATCGCGCCCGCGACCCGGCGCAGGCAATCGTCGCCGGCGACGTGGCCATAGCAGTCATTGAACTTCTTGAAGTGGTCGACATCGAGCAGGATTAGCGAAAATGGCAGGCCGCTCCTGCGTCCCCGTTCGTATTCGACGGCCAGTACTTCGTCGAAGCGGCGCCGGTTGGCCAGCCCGGTCAGGGCGTCGACGTCGGCCAGGTGGCGCAGCGATACATTGTGCAGTTCGAGCGCGCTGCGCGCTGCGCGCAACTCCGATTCCAGCGCTTCGCGCACGCGCAACTGGCTGATCATGCGGTGCCCTCCCCAGCCGAGCATGCACACGGCGAACACGACCACGCAGCTCATCTTGATCACGGCCATCCACCAGCCGTCCAGAATTTCGTCCTTCGACTGGGCCGTTGCCACCAGCAGCGGAAAGCCGTCCAGGTGGCGATAACTGTACAGGCGCTCGACGCCATCGATCCTGGAAGTCATCATCGCCGTGCCGACGGGCCCCGATTTGGCATACGTCTGGAACACGGGACCGTTGCTGATGCTCGTTCCCACCATCACGGCGTTGAACGGGCGGCGGTACAGCAGTGTGCCGTCATCGATGGCCAGGATGATCGTGCCGGTGCGGCCGACATCGAAGCTGTCATAGAACTTGCCGAAGTAATCCAGATTGAGCGACGCCATCGCAACGCCGCCGAAACTGCCATCGGGGCGGTTGATCCGGCGCGACACGGGAATCGTCTGGACGCCGGTGGAGCGGCTGAAGATCGGCTTGCCGATACGCGTGCCCAGGTCGGTATGGGTCATGTGGTAACGGAAAAACTCGCGGTCGATATTGCTGCCCGGTAGCACTGCTGGCAGCGAGGTCGCCAGCCGCATGCCGTCGGCGCCGTAGATGAACAGCTCGCGCACTTCTTCGCTAGTGCGCGTGATGCGCGCCATCCGTGCATGCAGGCGCCGTACATCCACCGGCTGCGTGGCTGACTGCTCGACCCGTTCCACCATCTCCGCCAGCACCGAGTCGGCCACGGTCAGCGAGCGCTCGGCGTGCGAGGCCAGCGCGCGCGCCATGTTTTCGGTGCTGATTGCCGTCTGGTCCAGTTCCCCCTGGCGCGATGCCCACAGGCTCCATCCATGCAGGCCGATCAGCAACAGGCAAAAGCCCGCCATCAGAATAATCGACCGCACGACCAGCGGTCTGCGCCGCTCGTCGAGATGTTGCAGGCGGAGCAGGTTGAGATCGGCGGAAGGGGGCATGGCAAGAATGGCAACGAGGAAAAAGAAAGATTCCGGACAGCTTAATAGTTCCTTCTGGAAATGTCTTGCAGATTAGAACGTAAAGCCTCGTTCTGTTCATGGCTTAGATTCAGGACCGAACGGGCGAGCATGGGAACCTGCGCCGATGGTCGCGTGCGCGCAACAGGGACGGATCAAACGATGTGATCCGATACAAACTGATAGAATGTTTCCTGATGGAAATTTACAAATGATCGCACTATTTTTGGACAGCCTGGATGCCTCATAGAATCAATCGGGATCTCTTCCGATGGCGCGTGCGCGCCTTTGCCAGGCTGATGTCGGCAGTGCTCGTGCTGGCGCTGGTCGTGGCCGTGCCCAGCGCGCTGGTTGCCGCGTACCGTGGCTATCCGCAAGTTGCCCTGATGGACACGATCGCACTGGCGTGGATCCTGGCGATCTGGCGTTTCGATCGCTTGTCGCACACGAGCCGCGTCGTCAATTTTCTGGCCATGCTGTTTTTCGTTGCCGTCGGTTCAATCGTCTCCGTTGGCGCAGTCGGCCTTTGCTACCTTCTTGCAATACCCGTCATCGCCGTGATCCTGCTGGGACAGCGCGCGGCGTATGCCACGATCGGTGCCGGCGCCCTGGCCATGATCGTGCTCGGCCTGGCCGGCTACAGCGAGCTGACCATGGGCGACCTTGCGAACGACTCGCCTGTGGGCGTGCTGCTTTTTGCGCTCAACTATGCATGCGTTGGCGCGCTGGGCACGCTGACGGCCGGCAGCGTGCTCAAGGGCTTGTCGCGCTCGCTGAACAAGGCGGACGCCGTTTCCACATCCCTCGAGCAGGAGCGCACCACACTGCGCGCGGTCAATCAGGAACGCCGACTGACCTCGGCAGCGCTGGCGGGCCTGCACGACATGGTGCTGATCATCCAGGCAATTCCCGGGAAAACCTCGCATCAGCCGATCATCTTCGCGAACGCCGCGTTCGAGCGCCACAGCGGTTATCGCATCGACGAAATCATCGGGCAAAGCCTGCATGCGCTGCACGGGCCGGAAACCAGCACCGAAACCGTTGCTGCCCTGTCGGATGCGATGGCGCGCTACGAACCGGCGTCGGCGCAACTGGTCAACTACACGAAAGCAGGCGAACCGCGCTGGGTGGAAGTCGATATCGTGCCGTTCGCCGGCGAAGGCGGACCGATCACGCACTGGGTGGCTGTCGGCCGCGACATCACCGAAAAGCGCCAGTCGGCCGAATCGATCCGCAAGCTGGCGTTCTACGACGTGCTGACCGAACTGCCGAACCGCCGGTTGCTGATGGAGCGCCTGGGCGCCCTGACCGACAAGGCGCAGCGCGGCGAAGGGATCGGGGCCGTGCTCTATCTCGACCTCGACAACTTCAAGAGCGTCAACGATGCGCGCGGCCATGCGACCGGGGACGCTCTGCTGAAACACGTGGCCGGCATCCTGCGCGATACCGTCCACCGGCGCGACACCGTGGCGCGTCTCGGCGGCGACGAATTCGTCGTGCTGGCCGAGCATCTGGGCGACGACGCCAGCGCGGCCACCGCCGCCGCGGTGGCGCTGGCCGAGCGCGTCGGCACCGCCCTGCGCCGGCCCATCGACATCGATGGCCAGGTCTACCAGTCGTCGGGAAGCGTGGGCATTTCACTGCCCACCCGACCGGAGCAGACCGCCCAGGACCTGCTGCGCGAAGCCGATACGGCGATGTACCATGCCAAGGCTGCGGGGCGAAATAGCGCGGCCCTGTTCGAGACGACCATGCTGGCCGCTGCCGAAAATACGCTGATGCTCGAACGCGACTTGGGCAATGCCCTCGACAACGACGAGTTCGCGCTGCACCTGCAGCTGCAGGTCAGCCCTGACGGCCAGCCGATCGGTGCCGAATCGCTGTTGCGCTGGCGCCGTGCCGACGGTGTGCTGGTACCGCCCGACGTGTTCATTCCGATCGCCGAAAAAACCGGCCTGATCGTCCCGCTGGGAACCTGGGTGCTGCGGCAGGCCTGCCTGTCCTGGCTGCGCCTGTCGCGCGCCGGCCACGCGCTGCCGCTGTCGGTCAACGTCAGCCCGCGCCAGTTCCAGCAAGCCGACTTCGTTGACGTGGTGCGCTCGATTCTCGCCGAGACGGGCGTGCCCGCCACCCAGCTGATCTTCGAGCTGACCGAAGGCCTGCTGGTCGAGAACATGGACGCGACTGTCGCCCGGATGCACGTGCTGGCCGAGCTGGGTATCCGGTTCTCGATCGACGACTTCGGCACCGGCTACTCGAGCCTGGCCTACCTGCAGAAGATGCCGTTGTACGAACTGAAGATCGACAAGGGCTTCATGCGCGACATGCCGCACGACGTGAATGGCACGGCGCTGGTCAAGTCCATCCTCGCCATGGCCGGCCAGCTTGGCCTGCGCGTCGTCGCCGAAGGCATCGAAACCCGCGAGCAGGCGCAGTTTCTTGCGTCGCACGGCAAACCGTGCATGCAGGGCTTTCTGTTCTGCCGCCCGATGCCGCTGGGCGAACTGATCAGCCAACTCGAAGCCGCGGCCTGAACGGCGCACCAGCCTTTCATCAGAACATCAGCAACACCGTCACCGTATCGCGGTAATCGCCCGGTGTCGGCGCCCGCTGGCGCGGCACGATACCGTGCATCATGACGGCCTGCGCGCTGCCGGTGCCGATGCCGCTGTAGACCGTGGTGCCCACCAGCCCGTCGCCCCAGGCCGGACCGTCGGGCGTGGCCGAGATCCGGTAGGTCAGCGTTTCTCCGGTCACGCTGTTCTTCATCGTGCGCGCCCCCGGATTGTTCGACACGCCGCCATTCAGCGCGATCTGGTACGTGCTGTTGGCCGTGCACGCCACGCTCAGTGGTGCGCTGATGCGCTGGTCGGTGATCGGGCTACCGCTGGCAAAGGCCAGGTTGCTGGTGCTGATCAGGCAATTATTGACCGCCGTGGCGCGCGCCTGGAACGAGAATGCCGCGCTGGCGCCGCCCGTGCACGGCACGCTGCCGAAACCATACTGTATGGTGCCGTGGCCGGCGAAGCTGGCGCCATAGAGTGTATCGGCATTGCCCACCGTGGGCACGCCCACCAGGCTTGCCGCCGCAATCTTGCCGTACACGGTGAAGCTTTGCGTCACCCCGCCCAATCCCAGCAAGCCCGCCAGGGTCGCGTTGACCGGCCTGGCGCCGATGGTGCTGGCGGTGCTGCCCCAGATCTTGGCCGCCGTGTACGAGCTGTCGGTGTAAAGGTTGAAGGCCAGGCGGTTGCTGCCGTTGAGCAGGTAGCGCGGGGCGCCCGTGCCGCCGCCCGGGCCCACGCCCAGGTTGACGCACACGTTCGCCGCCGGCAGCAGCAGTTGGTTGGACCCGAGAGTCCAGTAGCAGGTCACGGTCAGCGTGCCGCTGGCCGTGACGTCGCTCCCTGCAATGGGGCTGACGACACCGAAGTCGACATCGGTCATCGCGGCCACGCAGTTGTCGGCGCGCGCCGCAGTGGCAGCCAGCAACCACAGCGTGACAGTCATCAACATCAGGCGGCACAGGCGCAGCGCGAGTGGGTGGCAGATTGCGGTCATTTGGTCATTCTCCTTGCAGGGGCTGGCAAACCAGCGGTCCGATCACGGGCAGTTCGCCCGCCACCGGTTTGTAATCGAAACGCACTTCGCACAGATCCTTGCCGCTGCCGACGCGCACGCGGTTTTGAGCGCGCAAGCCTTCAATGAACAGCACGCCATCGTACCCGACCATCGCCGTCAGTTCGCTGCCGTCCAGGCGCGCCAGCGTGCCGACGTCGGGTACCGTACCATCGGCGCGCACCAGCGTGAGCGTCGCGGCCGCGTAGCGTTCGATCGCGAAGCGCGCCACCACGCCGGCATTCTGGCGCGGCACGATCTCGAGGAGCGTGTGCGGGATGCGGGTATCGGACGGCAGCGACGACGGGTCGATCGCGATCCGGCTGGCAGCGTACGGCTGCAGGTCGGGCACCAGGAGGCGCCCGTTGCGGTCGGTGCGCCCGATCGGGCGATTGTCCTGCAGCACCGGCAGGTCGGGCGCGCCGCTCGAGACCAGCGCGAAACCGCGCCCGACATTGCGCGCCGTGATCAGCGCGCCATCCATGGCGACGATGGCGCCGCTGACATCCAGGCTCGTGTTGCGGCTCTCGCCAACGCGCTGCGTCGACACGATCGCGCGGCCGTGTGCGCCCAGGTATTGCACCTGGGCCTGGTCGTAGCGTTGCGGGCCGGTCTTGCCCGCCTGGACGGCCCAGCCGAGGCCACCGTCGAAGTCCGGCGCGCGGCCCATCGACACCGACGCCACCTGCTCGCCGCGCTGGCGCCCCGCATTGGCGTTGACCGCCACGCGCGAATCGAAGGCCATGCTGAAAGTAGCCGTGATGCCCCGTTCGGCACGCCGCTCGAGATCCTGGAACGCGCCCAGGCTGAAGTAGCCACGCAGGCCGACGCTGCGCGACCAGGCCAGCGACACGGTGCGCGTTACCTGAGACGGTGTGGCCTGCGCCGTCAGTCTGCTCAGCGGGTTGCCGAACGGATCGAGCACTGGCGCGACGCCCGCCAACAGTGGCGTGCGCAGCCCGATCAGGTTGATGCTGAAGCTGTTGCCGGCGAACGCCGTGCTGATGCTGGCCCGGTCGAGCGCGCGCGGCACCGGCGTGCCTTCGAGCGTGCCCAGGTCGCCGAAGCCGGCGCTGGCGCGGATCGATTGCAGGTCGAGCGCGAAGCGTGGCGACACGTATTGGTAGCCGAGCGTGGCTTGCCAGCCACGATAACGGCCGGCGCTGGCCGCCAGGGCGCCACTGGCCACCCCGGCGCCGGGCACGCGCGCGAGCACGCCGCCGCCGAGCAGCACCTGGCCGCTGCCGGCTTCGGCATGCCCTTCCAGCGTCAGGCGGTCGGTCCAGCCGTGGCGCACCGAGCCCACTGCCGCCGGGCCACCGTAGCGGAACGATGCCACGCCGTAGTCGCGCCGCAGCGCGCCAAGGGAGACGGCGAAATCGGTCAGGCCGCGCGCCAGCAGGCGGGTGTCGACGTACAGCGGCAGCGTGGTGGCCACTTCACGCCCGAGCGCATCGCGCGTGATGACGGTGGCCTGGCCGGCGCCGTTCAGGCCCGCCACCTGGTCGACCACGAACGGGCCGGTCGGCACGCTGGTGCTGAACTGGCGCACGTTGTTGACGAACAGGTCCACGCTCGTGGGCACGACGGCCGAACCGGCAATCGAGGCCACCGGATAGGTCACCAGGTCCGGACGCAGCTCGAAGTTGCGGCGCCACTCGATACCACCCAGGCGCAGCGCGCGCGACCAGCTCAGCGCCGGGGTGACGGTGTCGCCCAGTTGCACGGTGGTCAAGCGGTCCTGATTGGCGTAAGTCCAGGTGGTGTCGTAACGCGTATAGCCGCGCTCTTCGCCGCGCAGGATGGCCGCGCCGGTGCTGGTCAAGCTGCCGTACGGATCGAAATAACGCAGATCGAGATTGCTGGCCACCGAGCCGCCGCTGCTCTGGGCGAACACGTTGTAGTTCAGGAGCATGCCGCGGCTGGCCTGGCCGGCGCCGCTGGCGCGCACCGTGCGCGCGCTGATCACGCGCGCCACGCGCAGGCGATCCGACAGGGTCAGCGCCAGCGTCTGGGCGGCGCTGTCGTAGCGCCAGGTCATGCCGTCGATCTCGTCGAGCAGAAAATCGGCGCGGTCGGCCACGCCGAAGCGCGCCGGGTCCAGGCCCAGTTCGCGCAGGCTCTCGACCGTCATGCGCAGGCTGGCGCCCTGCTGGATCACGGAGACGAGCAGACCCGTGGGCTGGCCGTCGATCGACACGTCCAGATACAGTTCGGTGGGTTGGGCGGCCACCAGGCCGGCCTGCGCTTCGAGCGCGGCCAGCGAGGCCGACGCCGGCGCAGCGGCGACCATGGCGGCCGCCGCCGCGATGGGCGTCACAGGTGTGATGGCGAGGGCCAGCAGGCAGGTGGGCAGGGACGACGACCGCAGGGCCCGCCACGCCCGGTGGCGCGTGTGCATGGCTGCCCCGGGCGTCAGTCGCGCGCGACGGCCGCCTTGGCGGACTGCGGCTTGGCGTTGACGTTGGTGGCGATGGCGAGCGGCGCCGGCAGTGCCCCGGCGACGTCGGCGGGCAAGGCCCATTCGCGCGTGCGGCCTGGCAGTGCGTAACCCAGCAAGCCTTTGCTGAGCACGACGTCGCGGCTGCCGACCGTCACGCTGGTGGCGCCGATCTGCGCATGCAGCGCGCCGGTATTGCGGGCGCGCAGGTGCCAGGCGCCGGCGCGCTGGAAGGTGCTCCATTCGAGCTGCGGGGCAGCTTGGGTATCGCTTGGCAGCACGAACGCCGGGACCGAATATTGCAGGCGGATCGCGACATTGGCCTGCTGGGGATCGCCACGCGGCAGTTCATCGATCAGGATGCGGTAGGTCTGTTCGGCGCCGCCCGGCGTCGAAGGGTTACCGACTGCAGCACCGGCGCGGCGCACGAGGCGGATCGTCTGGGCGCTCTTGCCCGCGATCTCGATGATCGGCGGACTGGCCACGAGCTGCGTGGTCGGGGTCAGGGCGTCGATGCCGTCACGCTGGTCCCAGGCATACACCCGGACCTGGCCGTACAGCGGCGTGTCGCCATTGTTCTGCAACTGGATCCCGGCCGAATTCTGGCCGGGCTGGAAGCTGATCGACACCGGTGAAATCTGCAGGTTGGCGCCGTACGCCGCCGTACCGGAACACAGTGCCGCCGCCAGCACGATGGAGTAAAAGCCCCGCATGCGCGATTCCGATCAGAAGTAGATGGTCGCGGTGATCGTCGATTTGTAGTTGTCCGGCGTCGGCGCCTTCTGGACCGGGATTTCACCGTACACGGTCAGCGTCTGCGCAGTACCGGTACCGGTGCCGGCCAGCGTGTCAGTGCCCTGGGTATTGCCCCACAGGCTAGAGCCGGCGCTGCGGTACAGGTTGACGGCGACCGTGTCGGCGTTGGCGCCGGTGCCGCTCAGGAAGCGCGTGGTGCCAGTCGAACCGGCGCCGGTGCCGGCGTCCAGGCCAACGTTGTAGGGCGTGGTGTTGGTGCAGGTCACATTGATGTTCGACGAGCCGGTGAGCGCCGAGGTGATGACACCGGTCTGGCCGAAGTCGATGCCGTTGGCAGCGATGGTGCAGTCGGCCACGACGCGCATCGTGACGTCGAAGGTGCTGCTCTTGCTCTTGGAGTACACCGCAGCGCCCGTGGTGAAAGGCATGACAGCAGCCAGGACAGCAGCCAGGACACGGATACGTTTTGGGGTAGTCATCATCATATTCTCCAGATTCAAGGGCGCTGTCACCGCGACGCGCATCGTCTTGCTCAACTCAGAAAATATGATACATGTGTTTCCATGCGGAATCAAACGCCTTTTTTCAATTCTGCTGAATCTGCGCACTTTGCTGGTTTTTTGCAACACTCGTTGCATTGTTGTCATCCAGCAGTGGATTTAATCCTCCGGTTCGGCCCACGACCTTGCATGCGCAACAGCCCGCGCCCAGCGCGCCATCAGCGCCGCGCGGCGCTCGGCCGCCATCCGGGGCTCGAAACAGGTGTCGACCTGCCACTGGTGTTCGAGTGCTGCGGGCGATTCCCAGACACCGCACGCCAGGCCGGCAAGCCAGGCGGCGCCCAGCGCCGTCGTTTCGGTCACGCGCGGGCGCACCACGGGGATGCCGAGCAGGTCGGCCTGGAATTGCATCAGCAGGTCGTTGCGCGCCGCCCCGCCGTCGGCGCGCAGTTCGGTGACGGCGCACGCAGCGTCCTTCTGCATGGCCGTCAGGAGTTCGGCGCTCTGGTAGGCAATCGCCTCGAGGGCGGCGCGCGCGATATGGGCGGCAGTGGTGCCGCGCGTCATGCCGAGGATGGTGGCGCGTGCGTATGGATCCCAGTGCGGCGCGCCCAGGCCGGCAAATGCCGGCACCAGCATCACGCCGCCGCTATCGGGCACGCTCGTGGACAGCGCCTCGACCTCGTGCGACTGGCGGATGATGCCCAGGCCATCGCGTAACCACTGCACCGTGGCGCCACCCATGAAGACGCTGCCTTCGAGCAGGTAGTCGGTGCGCCCGTCAATTGTCCAGCCAACGGTCGACAGCAGGCGGTGATGCGATACCGGTGGCGTGGCGCCGGCATGCATCAGCATGAAGCAGCCGGTGCCATAGGTATTCTTGACCATGCCCTTGCGATGGCACGCCTGGCCGAAGGTGGCTGCCTGCTGGTCGCCGGCAATGCCGGCAATCGGGATCGGGTGGCCGAACCACTCGGCGGCGGCATGACCGACCAGGCCACTGCTGGGCACGACCTCGGGCAGCACCGCGCGCGGGATGTCGAACAGCGCCAGCAAGGCATCATCCCAGGCCAGCGTGTGGATGTTGAAGAGCATCGTGCGCGCCGCGTTGCTGGTGTCGGTCACGTGGCGCCCGCACAGGCGGTACACCAGATAGCTGTCGACGGTGCCGAAGGCCAGCTCGCCCCGCTCGGCGCGCTGGCGGGCGCCCGGGACATGGTCGAGCAACCATTGCAGCTTGGTGGCCGAAAAATACGCGTCGAGCTCCAGGCCGGTCAGTTCGGCGATCATGGCCGCCCTGCCCGCTTCGCGCAGCCGGTCGCAGGCGCCGGCCGTGCGCCGGTCTTGCCAGACGATGGCGTTGGCCACGGGTTCGCCGGTAACGCGGTCCCACAGGAGCGTCGTTTCGCGCTGGTTGGCGATGCCGATCGCGGCGATGCGCGCAGGGTCGACGCCGCTGTCGGTCAGCGCGGCGCGCGCGCAGGCAAGCTGGCTGGCCCAGATGTCCGCCGGATCGTGCTCGACACAGCCGGGTTGCGGGAAATGCTGGGGAAATTCGCGCTGGCAGCTGGCCACGGCCACGCCGGTATCGTCGAACACGATCGCCCGCGAACTGGTGGTGCCCTGGTCGAGGGCGAGGATGTAGTGGGTCACTGACGGTCTCCGGAACGACCGGGGAAAACGCGCACCGAGCGGTGCGCGTCATGAATTATGTGTAAAGCAGGCCGATAGGCCGGATTCTGTGTAGTGCCACCTTGCGGCGACACTTGGACAATCATTCCTCTAGGCGCTGAATTACTCCAGCGCTCAAGCTTCCTACCCGCACGCTCCGCGAGCAACATCAACGCGTGCCTATTTGGAATTGCTCCGAGTGGAGGTTACCGCGTTTCACCGTAACTAAATACGCTCGTCTCTGTGGCCCTGTTCCTCGCCTTGTACCACTGGCTTGCGCCAGCGGATTTCGGCGGACGGCCGTTAACCGTCACCCTGCTCTATGGAGTCCGGACCTTCCTCCCGTCCACGACCTTGCGGCGTGGACCAGCGACTGCCTGGCCTGCTTCACGGGGGCATTGTAACCGATATCCCTCTGGCCAAGTCCGGCGCCGCGCCCGTGTTTTCTGAAATTTGATGTCGCCATTCCAAAAGCCGCGTGTGGGCCGCTCACTTAGAATACTTGCAAGCGAACCCTATAAGGACGACCCTTCCATGACGCACCCTTCCCGCACCGGCGGCCAGATCCTGGTCGATGCCCTCTCCATTCACGGCGTCGACACCGCCTTCGGTGTCCCGGGTGAAAGCTACCTGGACGTGCTCGACGCGCTGCACGATTCGAACATCCGGTTCGTGATCAACCGTCAGGAAGGGGGCGCGGCGTTCATGGCCGAGGCCTATGGCAAGCTCACCGGCAAACCGGGCATCTGCTTCGTCACGCGCGGGCCGGGCGCCACCAATGCGTCGATCGGCGTGCACACGGCCTACCAGGATTCCACGCCGATGATCCTGTTCATCGGCCAGGTGGGCAACGACTTCGTCGATCGCGAAGCGTTCCAGGAAATCGACTACCGCCGCATGTACGGCCAGATGGCCAAGTGGGTCGCCCAGATCGACCGCGCCGACCGCATCCCCGAATACATGGCGCGCGCGTTCCAGGTCGCCACCAGTGGCCGTCCCGGTCCGGTAGTGCTGGCGCTGCCCGAAGACATGCTCGTGTCGCTGGCCGAGGTTGCCGACACGCGCGCCTATACGCCAGCGCATGGCGCGCCGTCCGCCGACCAGATCGCGCAACTGCGCACGATGCTGGCCGGGGCCGAGCGTCCGGTCGTGCTGCTCGGCGGCGGCACCTGGACCGCGCAAGCCTGCGCCGACCTGGCACAGTTTGCCGAGCGCAATCACCTGCCGGTGGGTTGCACGTTCCGCTTCCAGGACCTGCTCGACAACGCGCACCCGAACTACATTGGCGACGTGGGCATCGGTATCAATCCGAAGCTGGCCGCGCGCGTGAAAGACGCCGACCTGGTCATCGCCATCGGTCCGCGCCTGGGCGAAATGACGACCGGCGGCTACACCTTGCTGGCCGCGCCCGTGCCGGCCCAGCGCCTGGTGCACATCCATCCCGATCCCGAAGAACTGGGCAGCGTCTACCAGGGCGAACTGATGATCGCGGCCGGCATGCCGCAGGCGTGCGCCATGCTCGCCGCGATGGAACCGGTCGACGCGACCTGGCAGGCCAATGTGAAGCAGGCCAGGATTGAGCTGGCCGCGTGGCAGGAGCAGCCTGCCCTGCTGCGCGAAGGCGTCCCGCTCGACCTGTGGCAAGTGGTGCAGGATCTGCAGGGTGCGCTGCCGGCGGACGCGATCATCACCAACGGCGCCGGCAACTACGCGTCGTGGGCGCACCGCTTCTACCGCTATGGCGGCATGCGCACGCAGCTGGCGCCGACCAATGGCGCGATGGGGTATGCGGTGCCAAGCGGCGTCGCGGCCAAGATCGTGCATCCCGAGCGCGCCGTGGTGACCTTTGCCGGTGACGGCGAATTCATGATGACGGGCCAGGAACTGGCCACCGCTGTGCAGTACGGCGCCGGCGTCGTGATCCTGGTCTTCAACAACAATATGTTCGGCACAATCCGCATGCACCAGGAGCGCACTTATCCGGGCCGCGTGTCGGGCACGAACCTGCACAATCCGGATTTCGCAGCGCTGGCGCGGGCCTATGGCGGCCATGGCGAAGTGGTCGACCAGACTGCCGACTTCGCACCGGCTCTGGCGCGCGCGCTGGCCTACACGGCGCAGGAACAGCTGCCGGCCGTGATCGAGCTGCGCTACGACGGCAATCTGATCACGCCGAACGCCACGCTCGAGATGATGCGTGCGCAGGCCGAGGCCGCAAAAGGAGCACGCTAGCGCGCAAAGCGGGAACGTATTGCTGCTCTGGTAAAATATTCGCACGTTTTTTCATCGCCGGCCCCGCCGGCGTTCGCACGAAGTCCCCCACCAGACACTATGTTCAGCTTCTTCAAAAGAAAGAAAGCGCCCGATACCCCGGCGCCGGAACCTGTTGTACCTGCTGCACCCGCGGCGCCCGCGGCGCCTGCCACCAGGCCGGCACCCCCGGCGCCAGCCGTGGCCAAGCCCGACACCAAGAAGGACACCAAGCCCGAGGTCAAGACCGAAGTCAGCGTGCTGCACGAAGGCGGCAACCTGTTCCCGGAAACCGCCGAGCGCCCCACCACCGAGCTGGAAAAGAAGCAATCGTGGATGGCGCGCCTGAAGGCCGGCCTGTCCAAGACCTCGAGCAACCTGTCGCTGCTGTTCGTCGGTGCGCGCATCGACGAAGACCTGTACGACGAACTCGAAGCGGCGCTGCTGATGTCCGACGCCGGCATCGGCGCCACCGAACACCTGCTCACCGAACTGCGCCGCAAGGTCAAGGAAGACAAGCTGCTCGACGCGCCCGCCGTCAAGACCGCGCTCAAGAGCCTGATGATCGAGATGCTGCTGCCGCTGCAAAAGCCGCTCGAGCTGGGCCGCCACGACCCGCTGGTGATGATGATCGCGGGCGTGAACGGCGCCGGCAAGACCACCACCATCGGCAAGCTGGCCAAGCACATGCAAAGCTTCGACCAGTCGGTGCTGCTGGCTGCGGGCGACACGTTCCGCGCCGCCGCGCGCGAGCAATTGATGGTCTGGGGCCAGCGCAACAATGTGACCGTGATTTCGCAGCAGTCGGGCGATCCGGCGGCTGTCGCCTTTGATGCAGTCCAGTCGGGCAAGGCGCGCGGCACCGACGTCGTGATGATCGACACGGCCGGCCGCCTGCCGACCCAGCTGCACCTGATGGAAGAGCTGAAAAAGATCAAGCGCGTGATCGGCAAGGGCATGGCGGGTGCACCCCATGAAATCCTGCTCGTTATCGACGGCAACACGGGCCAGAACGCGCTGGCGCAAGTGAAGGCGTTCGACGATGCGCTCGGCCTGACAGGCCTGGTCGTTACCAAGCTCGACGGCACCGCCAAGGGTGGCGTGCTGGCCGCGATCGCACAGAACCGCCCGATTCCCGTGTACTTCATCGGCGTGGGCGAAAAGCTGGAAGATCTGCAGCCATTCAATGCCGAAGAATTCGTCGACGCGCTGCTCGGCTGAGCGGCTGATCGAACAAGGACACCATGATTGCATTCCAGTCAGTATCGAAGCAGTACACGCACGGCGACGCGCAGGGCAGCTATGCACTGCACGACGTCACGCTCGCCATCGGCAAGGGCGAGCTGGTCTACCTGGCCGGTCCGTCGGGCGCTGGCAAGTCGACCCTGATGAAAATGGTCGCCGGCGTCGAGCGGCCCACCAGCGGCAAGGTGATCGTCAGCGGCCATGACGTCGGGCGCATCAAGCCGGCCGGGATTCCTTTCCTGCGCCGCAATATCGGCATCATCTTCCAGCAGCAGCGCCTGCTCAACGACCGCAATATCCTAGCCAATACGATGCTGCCGATGCTGGTGACCGGTGCGCGCACGGCGGAAGCCGAGCAGCGCGCCCGCGCCGCGCTCGACAAGGTCGGCCTGCTCGACCGGGCGCGCGCGATGCCGCTCGAACTGTCCGGCGGCGAGCAGCAGCGCGTGGCCGTGGCCCGCGCGATTGTCAACCGGCCGCAGATCATCCTGGCCGACGAACCTACCGCCAACCTCGACCGCGTCGCGGCCGACAAGGTGCTTGATGCGCTGCGCTCGTTCCACGCAGTGGGCGTCACGTGCGTGATCTCGACCCACGACGATTACGTGCTGGAGCGCGCCGAGCGCGTCATCCGCCTGGAAAATGGCCAGCTGGTCGGAGGTGCAGCATGAGCCCGTGGTTGCGCCAGCACCGTTTCGCCCTGGTGGCCGCGCTGTCGACCGTGCGCAAGTCGCCCGGCAGCTTCCTGTTCAACGTACTCGTCGTCGCGCTGGCGCTCACGCTGCCATTCGCCGGCCTGACCTTGCTCGACAATGTACGGCCGCTGTCCGAGCAGTTGTCGGTCGACCCCGAGATCAGCCTGTTCATGCGCGAAGATGTCAGCCGGCCCGATGCACAGGCCTTGCTGCCGCAGATTCGCCAGATCGTCGCGCAGGGCAAGGGCGAAGTCATGTTCGTGCCGCGCGAAGAAGCGCTGGAATCGCTCAAGGCGCGCAGCAGCCTGGGCGGCGTGCTGGAAACGCTGGGCGAGAACCCGCTGCCGGACAGTTACGTGATGAAGCTGGGCGGCTTCGCCAGTGCCGGCGCCGCGGCGCAGGTCGACGCCATCACCGAGCGCCTGCGCGCCCTGCCCGGCGTCGAGACGGTGCAGGTCGACTCGGCCTGGGTCAAGCGCCTGGCCGCGCTGCTCGGCATCCTGCGCCTGGCCCTGCTGCTGCTGGCCGGAACGCTCGGCATCGTCGTCATCGCGGTGGTGTTCAATACCATCCGCCTGCAGGTGCTGACGCAGAAAGAAGAAATCTCCGTCTCGCAACTGCTCGGCGCGACCAATGACTTCATTCACCGCCCGTTCTTCTATACGGGCGCCCTGCTCGGCCTGTGCGCCGGCGGCGTCGCCCTGGGCGTGGTAGCGCTGGCCTTGCACCCGCTCAATGGCGCCATCGCCGAATTTGCGCGGCTGTACGGCTCGCAATTCCAGCTGGCACCGCTGGGCGGGCTGGAAATTGCAGGCTTGCTGGCGGTGAGTGCCGGCCTGGGCCTGATCGGCGCCATGCTATCGGTACGGCGTCACCTGGCGCGCGGGCGCTGACGGGCTACAGGGGTGCCGGCAGCGGCACTCCTACAATATTGCTGAATAAAAAAGATTGATTCAGGGTGTTGAAAATGCCGGAAGTGGCACCACTTCCAGAGCAGGGCGAGGCGGCCGTTGTGCTGCCTCCCCGATTACCTGGCCGTCGGAATGCGCCGCAGCGCGCCCATACTCCTACGGTCGCTTCGCACTTCCCTACGCTGTCTTGCGTAGAACTCCTACAGGCCGTCCCAGTCGTACGTGCGCCATTCAACAGAGAGCTTGTCTGTCCCGCCTTACTCTGAACCTGTACGCGATTTCCAGTGTTTATCGGCTCAGTTCTGGGCTGCATCAAACGAATATTCAAGTGCTGCACTAAAGTAAGTTTGCTTGCGGGTTTAATTCCCATAGGCAATACTTTGGACAGTCTTAAGTTCTGGCCACATTCTGGCACTCTCTTTGGGGGAGTGCTAATATATGGTCCAAGGCAATCAAATTTCAAGCAAAAGTATCCGCATGACGAAGCGATGTTCGCTTCAGGATGGCGTCACCGGCATGAGGCCGAGGCCCGTCAGGATGCAGCAAGATTACTAAAAGGGAAATAAACATGTCCGCACAATCCGCATTGGTCCCGACCGGCAATCGTGCTCTGGGACTAGGTTTCACCGGCAATCTCGGCAATATCGATGCGTACATCTCGGCAGTGAACCGCCTGCCGATGCTGACGCACGAAGAAGAGATGTCGCTGGCAAAGCGGCTGCGCGACGATAACGATCTCGACGCAGCGCAAAAGATGGTGCTGTCCCACCTGCGCCTGGTAGTGTCGATCGCGCGTGGCTATCTGGGCTATGGCCTGCCACACGCAGACCTGATCCAGGAAGGCAATATCGGCCTGATGAAGGCAGTCAAGCGTTTCGACCCGAACCAGGGCGTGCGCCTGGTGTCGTACGCCATGCACTGGATCAAGGCCGAGATGCATGAGTACATTCTCAAGAACTGGCGTCTGGTCAAGGTCGCGACGACCAAGGCGCAGCGCAAGCTGTTCTTCAACCTGCGCAGCAACAAGGTGGGTCTGGACGCGATGTCGCCGGGTCAGGTCGATGATCTGGCCAAGCTGCTGGGCGTGAAGCGTGAAGAAGTGATCGAGATGGAAACCCGTCTGTCGGGCCGCGATATCGCGCTCGAGTCGCCAACCGACGACGAAGACGACAAGTTCTCGCCGATCGCCTACCTGTCGTCGGAACAGCAAGAGCCGACCAAGGTGCTTGAGGCGCAGCAAGTCACGCGCCTGCAGTCAGAAGGCCTGGAATCGGCGCTTGGCAAGCTGGACCCGCGTTCGCGCCGCATCATCGAAGCGCGCTGGTTGGCCAACGACGACGGTTCGGGCTCCACGCTGCACACGCTGGCGGAAGAGTTCAGCGTGTCGGCCGAGCGGATTCGCCAGATCGAATCGGCGGCACTCAAAAAGATGAAGGGTGCGCTGACGGCGTTTGTCTGAGCCGCTTTGCCATCTCCCAAACCCCGCTTCGGCGGGGTTTTTTCTTATGCGGCTTTGCTCTTTCCATCCCGGCCTTGGCCGATTTTTGTTGCGTTGAACGCGTGGGTGGCATAGCCGCCCACCCTACGGTGTTTTTTTTAGGGTGGACGGGTTTCCCGTCCACACGTTCAACAAAACGTGGCAGCCACGAAACTGGGGTAATTTGAACGCATGAAGCCGCCGCCGACACGTTTGTCGCCCATTGGCTAGAATGGTTCTTCTGACACGTCAGCTCAAGGAAAAGCCATGCCTGATTCAACGCCGTATGTCCCACCAACTGTCTGGACCCCGCCCGCCACCCCGGGCGGCGCCTTTGCCAATATCAATCGCCCGGTCGCCGGACCGACGCACGACCAGGCGCTGCCGGTAGGCGAGCATCCGCTGCAACTGTATTCGCTGGCCACGCCCAATGGCGTGAAGGTCTCGATCATGCTCGAAGAACTGCTGGCCGCCGGCCATGCGGGCGCCGAGTACGATGCCTGGCTGATCCGCATTAACGAAGGCATGCAGTTCTCGAGCGGCTTCGTCGATGCCAACCCGAATTCGAAGATTCCCGCCCTGGTCGACCGCAGCGGCGCCGAGCCTGTTCGTGTGTTTGAATCGGGGGCGATCCTGGTGTACCTGGCCGAAAAATTCGGCGCGTTCCTGCCGAAGGACGGCGTGGCGCGCACCGAGACGATGAACTGGCTGTTCTGGCAGATGGGTTCGGCGCCATTCATGGGCGGCGGCTTTGGCCACTTCTACGCGTATGCACCGGAAAAGCTGCAATACCCGATCGACCGCTACGCGATGGAAACCAAGCGCCAGCTCGACGTGCTGGATCGCCATCTGGCCGACAACCGCTACATGGCCGGCGACGAGTACACGATCGCCGACATGGCCATCTGGCCCTGGTATGGTGGCATGGTGCTCGGTCAGCTGTACGACGCGGCCACGTTCTTGTCGGTGCACGAGTACAAGCATGTCAAGCGCTGGGCTGATGCGATCGCGGCGCGGCCGGCCGTGGTGCGTGGGCGCAAGGTCAACCGGTCGTTCGGACCGGCAGAAGACCAGGTGCTGGAACGCCACAGCGCTGCCGACCTCGACTGATTGTCGCGGCGGCGCTCACGACGCCGCCGCAACGACCTCGAGCAAATAGCGCTGCGTCATCAGCACCGCCATCTCGTGCGCCGGCATCGGGCGCGCGATGAAGTAACCCTGCACTTCATTGCATTCCAGGCCGCGCAGGATCGCCAGTTGCTCGGCGGTTTCCACGCCCTCGGCCACGACCGACATGCCCAGCGCGTGCGCCATCGACACGATCGCCTGGAAGAACACCTTGCCCTCTTTCGACCTGGCCAGCTCGTTGGTGAACGCGCGGTCGACCTTCAGCACGTCCATCTTCAGGCGCTGCAATTGCGACAGCGACGAGTAGCCCGTGCCAAAGTCGTCCACGTGCAGTTTCACGCCCAGCGCGCGCAGCGCCGCCAGTTCGGCCAGGATGTCGTCCTGGTCGCCCATCATCGCCGACTCGGTGATTTCCACTTCGATCAGGCTGGCCGGCACGCCGTGGCGCACCATGGCGGCGCGCAACTGCCGCTGCACGCCGCCGCGCAGGAACTGCTTGGGCGAGACATTGATCGAGACGGGCACCAGCGCCACGCCGGCCTCGCGCCACGCGGCCAGTTGTGCGCACGCCTTGTCGATCACAACTTCACCGATGCGCACGATCAGGCCGGTCGATTCGGCCAGCGGAATGAAGTCGCCCGGCGCCACCATGCCCAGCGTCGGATGGCGCCAGCGCACCAGCGCCTCCATGCTCAGCAACTCGCCGCTGCGGGAATCGACGCGCGGCTGGTAGTGCAGCACGAACTGGTCGCCCTCGAGCGCCTCGAGGATGTGCTGCTTGAGGCGCGCGCGCGAATTGAGCGTCGTCGACAGCGATGGATCGAAGAAGCGGTACTGGCCCTTGCCGTCGTTCTTGCCGACATACATGGCGATATCGCTGTGACGCACCAGCGTTTCGGCATCGGCGCCGTCGCGCGGGTACATGCTGATGCCGATCGATGCACCCACCGCGTGCAGCTCGTCGCCCAGCAGGAACGGCACCCCGAACGCCTCGACGATGCGCGCCGCCACCGACGCCGCCTGGCGCTCGCCATCGCAGGGCGTGAGCAGGACGACGAATTCGTCGCCGCCGAAGCGGGCCACCTGGTCTGACGGGCGCAGCAGCGCCAGCAGGCGCTGGGCCGCGCACTTGAGCACGCCGTCGCCGGTGGCGTGGCCGTGCGAATCGTTGATGTGCTTGAATTCGTCCAGATCGATGAACAGCAGCGCCGCCCCCATGTCGGCGGTGTGCGCCTGCGCCAGCATCGCCGGCATGCGTTCCAACAACGCGTGGCGGGTGGCCAGGCCGGTCAGTGAGTCGACGTTGGCCAGGCGCTCGAGCTGCGACTCGTGGGCCTTGCGCTCGCTGATATCCTGCAGCGTGACGGCCAGGCCATGACCTACCCGCACCAGGCGACGCCGGCCCCAGCTGATGTTCAGACGATTGTCGCTCGGCATTTTGCGGTCGTCCTCATGGAAGCCCGTCTCCATCGCCTTGCGGTAGGTGGCCAGTAATTCTTCGCCGAACAGGCCGGTGTCGATCTCGGCCAAACTGGCGCCGACCAGGTCGTCACGCGTCATGCCATAGAAGAAGGCGCCCCGTTCATTGCAGTCGACGATGCGAAAGTCGACGATCTGCCCATCGCGTCCGCGCACGGCGGCCGCCATGTAGAAGCCGTCGTTGCCGCTTTCGGTGGCGGTGCGGTAGGCGCGCCGCACGTCGTCCTGTTCGGTGCCGCGTTGCAGCGCGCGCCGCGCCAGCACGGCGCCGACGGCACCCAGCAGCATCAGGCACAGCGTGGCGGCGATGGCGCGGTCGCGGCTGTCGGTCCAGTAGGTATTGGTTGTGGCCAGCGTATCGGCGCGTGGCAGGCCGACCAGTGCGACCAGCGGATAGACCGGCGACTGGCGCCAGCCCAGCACGCGCGACTGGCCGTCGGCAAAGCCATTCGCCCCATCGACTTCGCGCACGCCCTGCTCGCCCGACCAGGCGGCGCCGCGGCGCGGCAGCGTGGCCGTGTCGAAGAACGCGGCGCCGTCACTGCGTTGTTCGACGCGCAGGCGCCCTTCGCTGCCGGCCAGCGCGACGATGCCGCCGGCGCCGAGCGTTGCCGGGCTGACGAACGACGTGAAGTAGCGCGCATCGACCGCCATCATGATGACGCCGTCGAACTCGTCTTCGCGGTCATCCAAACGGCGTGTGAACAGCACCACGTCGTCGGCCGCGCCGAACTGCACCGGCGTGGTGCCCAGCCGCAGTGCCGTCGAATTGTTGTCGCGGTGGCGTGAAAAATACGGGCCATCCGCCAGGTCCGCGCCAACCAGGCTGGGGCGCGTGCTGGAACGCACGATCCCGCGCCGGTCGAGCACGGCGACCACGTGGAAGGCGCTGTCGGTGAACATGCCGTCGCGCCGCATGTCCGCCAGGAGTTCCGGCTTGCGCGAGTTCTCCCAGCTGAACTTGAGCTGCATCGTGATCTGGTCCATCTGCGCGACCGAGCGCGTGATGTACTGCTCGTAGGCTTCGGCGTAGGCGGCAGCGTCCTTGCGGATCTGGCCGGCAACGCGATCCTGTTCGGTGTCCACCCGCACCAGGGTTGCGCCCCACAGCGCGATGCAGAGCAACAGCGCAAGCAGCGGCCATGCCAGCACCAGGTAGCGTTTGCTGCGGTGAGGCGTGATGGAAGGGGCGATACGGGGGTGGTGACTCATGCTGCCGGCAAACACTGCATGTCAGGTCGGCGCGAGCATGTAACCGGCGCCACGCACGGTCTTGATCAGCGATTTCGCGCGGCCCAGCGCCTTGCGCAGGCGCAGCACGTGGACGTCGACGGTGCGCTGGTCGAGCGACTGGTGCGCGTCCCAGAGTTGTTCGAGCAACTGCGAGCGCGAGAAAACCTGGCCCGGATGGCACAGCAAAAAACGCAGCAGGCGATATTCGGCGTGGCGTACTTCGACCCGGCTGTTGCCGACCCTGACGCTGCAGCTGAGCGGATCGAGCACGAGGCGGCCCGAGCGCAGCAGCCGCGATTCGGGCGACAGTTCGCGCGCCTCGCCGATCGGCGCCTGCGGGATGAATTCGGGATGCGACACCGCTGCCGGCAATGCAGACGGACGCTCGCCTTCGGCACATTCGGCCGCCAGCAGGATGACAGGCTGTTCGCGCAGGCGGCGGTCACCGCGCAGGCGAGCCAGCAGGCGCATGCCGCCTTCGTTGCGCAGCATCGATTCCTGCAGCAGGAGTTCGGGCCGTTCGCGTCCGATGAAGTCCCAGGCTTGCGCCAGGCTCGGCACGTTGTGCCAGACCCACTCGTCCTCGTGCAGTGAAAATTTGAGCAGTTCGGCGATGGCCGGCTTGTCGTCAATCACCAGGACGATCGTGTTCGCCATTGTCATGGGATACCCAGTCTGTGAGATGCCGAGGTTGGATGTGCTGATAAAAAAATCCGGCAGTCGCGCTGCCGGATCGTTGCTTCACCTGCCTGATTACATGATCGCTTTGCCGGAAGCGTCTTTCAGGTTGGCTTTCCAGGCATCCTGCACTTGCTTGACGACGCTGGCTGGCATCGGGACGTAGTCCAGTTCAGCTGCTGCTGGCGCGCCGTTCTTGAAGGCCCAGTCGAAGAACTTGACGACTTCCTTGCCCTTGTTCGCGTCAGCCTGTTCCTTGTGCATCAGGATGTACGACACGCCGGTGACTGGCCAGCTTTGCTTGCCGGCGCCGTCGGTCAGGACCACGCCGAAGCCTGGGGTCTTGTTCCACTCGGCGTTCGCGGCAGCTGCCTTGAACACGTCGTCGCTTGGCTGCAGGTCGACGCCTTCTTTATTGCGCAGCTGGGTGTGCGCCAGCTTGTTCTTTTTCGCGTAAGCCCACTCGACGTAGCCGATCGAACCCTTGATACGCTGCACGTTGGCGGCGACGCCTTCGTTGCCCTTGCCACCCACGCCCACGGCCCACTTCACGGTGGTGCCCGAGCCGATGTTTTCTTTCCAGGCCGGGCTGGTTTTCGCCAGGAAGTCGGTCCACAGGAACGAGGTACCCGAGCTGTCGGCACGGTGCACAACGGTGATCTCGGTATCCGGCAGCTTGACGCCAGGGTTCAGCGCGGCGATCGGCGCAGCGTTCCACTTGGTGATCTTGCCCATGTAGATGTCGGCCAGCACCGGACCGGTCATCTTCAGCTGGCCTGGGGTCACGCCCTCGACGTTGACCACGGCAACCACGCCGCCCATGATGGCCGGGAACTGCATCAGGCCTTCCTTGTCCAGCTCATCTGCTTTGAGTGGCATGTCCGACGCGCCGAAGTCGACGGTCTTGGCCTTGATCTGCTTGATACCGGCGCCCGAACCCACCGACTGGTAGTTCAGGCCATTGCCGGTCGCTGCCTTGTAACCCTCGGCCCACTTGGCGTAGATCGGGTACGGGAAGGTAGCGCCTGCACCGGTCATGTCGGCGGCAAACGAGGTCGTCATCACGAGTGCGGCAGCGGCGCCGGCGAGGATCTTTTTGAACATTGTTATTCCTTAGTTGAGGGATATGTTTTGCACTACGGGACAGAGAATAGCCTGCGAATATGACCTGTTTATGACTTCACAATCGCCGTGTTCATGACGCCCGGGCGCATCATGCCGCGCCGCTGCGCTTGCGCTTTTGCTATCATGGGTTTTCCCTGCCAAACACTGGATGACACCATGCGCCCCTCGATCTTCCGTCCGGCCCGCGTCTTCTGCATCGCCGCCGTTTGCCTCGGCGCTGGCCTGTTGTCCGGCTGCGCCGCGCCCGAGCGACTGCCGGACGCGCAATACAATCTCAGCGAGAGCCAGAGCCTGCTGCTGGCGCCAGAGCAGCGCCTGAGCCTGACGTATGAAGGCGCCGACGACACCCGCTGCCCGGACAATGCACGCTGCATCGTGGCCGGGCGTGTCGCCTACCGCTTCACGCTGCGCATCCAGAACGTGGCGCAGGCATTCTGGCTGGTGCCGGGCAAACCGGGCTTCACGTCGCCGGCGCTGCGCGGCGCGCGTGTCGAACTCGACCGGTCGTTCGAGCCACCGGCGCGCGGCATGATCGAGGCGAGGCCGGCGTCGTATCCGGTCGTGCTCAATATGTACGGTACGTAATCGTGCCGGCCCGCTCGCCGGTCAATGCCGCACTGGCCTGCGGGCTGGTCCTGTCGATCGTCGTTGTCCCCGCCACCGGCGCGCCTGTCGCGACGGGGCACGGCGGCGCCGTCGCCACCATCAGCGCCCAGGCCTCGCAAGCGGCGCTGACCATCCTGAACAACGGCGGCAATGCAGTCGATGCGGCCGTCGCCGCAGCCGCCACGCTGGGCGTGACGGATCCGTTCAGCTGCGGCATCGGTGGCGGCGGCTTCATGGTCATCTATCTGGCCAGGGACAAACGGGTGATCACGATCGACCACCGCGAGACGGCGCCGGCCAAGGCCGGCCCCACGCTGTTCGAGCGCGATGGCAAACCGATCGACTTCGACACCGCTGTCGCCAGCGGCGCGGCAGTGGGCGTGCCGGGCACGGTACGCGGATGGCACGAGGCGCTCGAACGCTACGGCAGCATGCGCTTCGCGCAGGTACTGGCGCCGGCCATCGCGGTGGCCGACACGGGCTTTCGGGTCAACGCCACGTTCAATGGCCTGGTCGACCAGAACCTGGCCAAGTTTCGCCAGTTCACACCCACCAGCGCGCTGTACCTGCACGACGGCAAGTCCATCCCCACCGGCACACTGCTGCGCAATCCCGATATGGCGCGGGCCTACCGCGCCATCGCTTCGGGTGGCGTGAAGGCATTCTACGAAGGCCCGATGGCGCGCGCGATCGTCGACACCGTCAACCGCCCGCCCGTGGCCAGGGGCGTCAATGTCCGCGCTGGCACGATGACGCTGGCCGACCTGGCCAACTACGAGGCGCGTATCCGCCCTGCCCTGCGCAGCACCTACCGGGACTACGAACTGTATGGCATGCCGCTGCCCAGCAGTGGCGGCGCGACGGTCGCGCATGCCCTCAATATCCTCGAAGGCTACGACCTGAAAGCGCTGCCGCGCGCGCAGGCCGAGCACCTGTACATCGAAGCGAGCCGCTTTGCATTCGCCGACCGCAACGCATATCTGGCCGATCCCGAATACATCGATGCGCCACTGGCTGGCTTCCTGTCGAAAGACTTCGCCGCCACGCGCCGCGCACTGATTTCGCTGCAGAAGGCCGCACCGGGCGCAGTGGCGGCGGGCAATCCGTATGCATTCCAGAATGATCCCAGCGTGCCGCTGCTGCCACCTGTGCGCGCCAGCATCCGCCCTCCACCGGAAAGCCTGCACACGACACATCTGACGGTGTCAGACAAGGATGGCAACGTGGTCGCCTACACGTTCACGATCGAATCGTGGGGCGGCAGCGGGATCGTCGTGCCGGGCTACGGCTTCCTGCTCAATAACGAGATGACCGACTTCGACTTCGCCGGCCCGCACCCCAACGTGCCCGAAGCCGGCAAGCGGCCCCGCTCCAGCATGGCGCCGACGATTGCGCTCAAGGATGGCAAGCCGGCGTTTTCAGTGGGGAGCCCGGGCGGCGCGACCATCATCACGACCGTGCTGCAAACGATCGTCAACTACGTCGACTTCGGCATGCCGATGCACCAGGCGGTGGATGCCCCGCGCATCAGCCAGCGCAACGCGCCCGACACATCGGTCGAACCAGGCTTTGCCGGCAGCGCGCAAGCAACGGCGCTGGCGCGCTTCGGCCAGCGCTGGGAATCACCAGCGGAAGAAATCGGCGCGGCCAATGCGCTGGTGTTCAACCCGGATGGCACCGTGACCGCAGTCAGCGAAAGCAAGCGCCATGGCGCGGGTACGGCACTGGTGCAGCGGCGCGGCCACTAACGCAAAAGCCGGGGGTCAGGTCTGACATTCGGACACGGCCTCGACATTAGTTCGCCATTTCTCTCGCGCCGGATGTCATGGCTGCCTTCGCGCACCATGGCTACTGCTGTGATCGTGTCCGAATGTCAGACCTGACCCCGGCTGTGGTGAACGGCTATCACCCGTGCCGCGCCACCATGTCCCGTACCCGCTGCGCCATCGTATCGATTGAAAAAGGTTTGGTCAGGATCGCCATGTCGGGACCCAGTTGCCCGTTGTCGAGCAAGGCGGTTTCGGCATAGCCAGTAATGAACAGCACCTTCAGTTCGGGCCGGGCCACGCGCGCGGCATCGGCCATCTGCCGCCCGTTCATCATCCCGGGCAAGCCGACATCGGTGATCAACAGATCGATGCGCGCGCCCGATTGCAGCAAGGCCAGGCCGCTGGCACCGTCTTCGGCGTTCAGCACGTGGTATCCCAGGTCTTCCAGCAGATCGACCACCAGCATGCGCACGCTCGGCTCATCGTCGACCACCAGGATCGTCTCGCCGCGGCCATCCGGTGACGCCAGCGCCACGGGCGGCGCGGCATCGACGCCCTCGGCCTGGCCGCGATGGCGCGGCAGGTAAATGCTCACCGTGGTGCCCCGCCCTACCGCCGAATCGATGTGTACCTGGCCGTCTGACTGTTTGGCGAAGCCGTAGATCATCGACAGCCCCAGCCCCGTGCCCTGCCCGATCGGCTTGGTCGTGAAGAACGGGTCGAACGCCTTGGCCACCACGTCCGGCGCCATGCCGGTGCCGGCGTCGGAGACCGACAGCGTCAGGTAGTCGCCAGGCGGCAGTTCGAGCGAGCGCGCGGCAACGGAGTCGATCTGCCGGTTGGCAGTTTCAATGGTGATCGAGCCGCCGGCCGGCATCGCGTCGCGCGCGTTGATGCACAGGTTCAGCAGCGCGTTTTCGAGCTGCGACTGGTCCACCAGCGCCGCCCACAGGGCGCGCTCACCGCGCGGCTCCACCTGCACGCCGGGGCCGACCGTGCGCCGGATCATGTCAAGCATGCCATCGATCATGGCATTCACGCAGATGGCCGTGGGCGCGAGCGTCTGGCGGCGCGAGAACGCCAGCAGGCGATGGGTCAGCGCCGCGGCGCGCCGGGTCGCGCCTTGCGCCACGCCGATGTAGCGGTCGACATCGCCCACGCGGTCCTGCGCGATGCGGATCTTGACCAGGTCCAGGCTGCCCGCGATGCCGGCCAGCAGATTGTTGAAGTCATGCGCCAGGCCGCCGGTGAGCTGACCGACTGCTTCCATTTTTTGCGAGTGGCGCAGCTGCTCCTGGGCGCGCTCGAGCTCGGCCTGGCGCTCACGTTCGACCGTGATGTCGCGGCCGGTCGCATACGTCACACTGCCCGCTGGCGCCGCGGCCCATGAAATCCAGCGTATCGAGCCGTCCTTGTGGCGATAGCTGTTGACCAGATGCGGCTGCTCGCCTTCCGCTGCAGCGCCATACGCATTCATCGTCGAGGCATGGTCTTCGGCCACGACGAATTCATTGGTGTGATGCCCTACGAGTTCCTCGGGCGTGTAGCCAAGCAAATGGGTCCATGCCGGATTGACGCGCCGGAACACGCCATTGGCATCAATGGTAAGCAACAGGTCGGGCGACGTGTCCCACATGCGGTCGCGCTCGGTCTGGGCTTCTTTTTCGAGGGTCACGTCACGCGCCGAGCAATACACCTTGCCATCGTCCGGGACCGCCACCCACGATAGCCAGCGCCAGCCGCCGGCCTTGTGGCGGTGACGGTTTTCAAATCGCAGCGCCGGAATGTTGCGCTCGAGCGCATCACGCCACACGGCCCGGGTCAGCGCGTGATCGTCGGGATGGATGAACTCCATGAAGTGCGTGCGGGCGATCTCTTCCTCGGTCCAGCCCAGGCTGGCTTCCCAGGCCGGGTTCGACGTCTCGACGAAGCCGTCGGCATTGAGCACGCCCAGAATGTCCGGGCTCACCTGCCAGGTACGGCCACGCGCCAGCGCCTGCGCAATGACTTTCTGCTCGAGCTGCTCGTTGAGCGCGCGCAGCTTGAGGATCGCCTGGTCGCGTTCGGCCTCGACTGCGCGCCGGCCTTCGACGTCGATCAGCACGCCCGGGAACGACAGCCCGGTGCCGTCCGGCGCCAGGTCGACCCGGCCGTTGGCCTCGATCCAGTAGTAGCGCCCGTCGGTGCGCTTGACCCGGTACTGGTGGGCGTAATGGCCGCCGCGCGCGATGACCGTGTTGATCGCCTGCGCCAGGCCGGCCTGGTCGTCGGGGTGGACCGTGGCGACGACTTGGGCCAGGCTCAGGCCGACGCGCCCGAGCGCCGGATCGAGGCCGAAGGCGCGCGCAAACGCTTCGTCGACCGTGAATCGGTCGGTGGGCAAATCCCAGAACCAGGTGCCGATGATGGCGCCGGCGGCCAGCGCCAGTTGCACCCGTTCGGCATCGATGCGCGAATTGCTTTCGTGCTCGCGCAGCACGGCCTCGTCGGCCACCTGGCGGCGCCGGGCGAGGATGGTGTCGGTGGTGTCGATGCAGGTGCATAAGAGGCCGAGGATCTCGCCGTCATCGCCGCGCACCGGGCCGTACGAAAATGTGAACCAGGTGTGCTCGGCATAGCCCTTACGCTGCATGACCAGCGGCAGGTCATGCATCTTGTACGACTCGCCGCCGACGAGCGTGCGCTCGACCAGCGGCGCGAGCACGTCCCAGATTTCGGGCCAGGCGGCCTGGAAGCTGCCGCCCAGTGCGCGCGGGTGCTTCTCGCACAGGATCTCGGCGTAGGAATCGTTGTACAGGAGGGTTTGCTCAGCGCCCCAGACGAGAAAACTGGGGAACGCCGAACCGAGCACGATGCTCACGCCGGTGCGCAGCGTGGCCGGCCAATCCTCGATGGGCCCCAGCGGCGTGGCGGCCCAGTCATGCTCGCGAATCGCGGCGCCGAGCGCCCCGCCGTCGATGGGAAATGCGTTTGGATCACGCATGGGATCGACAGGCTGCGGGGCCGGCTGTCAGCGGAAAAGGGGTGCGCACGCTCATGATGCCGGCATTATGGCATGGGCAGTGCGCCCCACTGCACTATGCTGCGATGGCGATGCGCTGCTGCGCCTTGTGCCCGAGCGCGCGCCCGTGGCCGTGCCCGGTCGCCTGGGCGTCGACCTTGAACACGCTCACCATCTGCTGCAGCGCCTGGGCCTGCTCTTGCAGCGCGCCGGTGGCCGCCGCCGCTTCTTCGACCAGGGCCGCGTTCTGCTGGGTTGCCTGGTCCATCAGGCTGACCGCTTCATTGATCTGGCCAATGCCCGAGGTCTGCTCTTCGCCGGCAGCCAGGATCTCGGCCATGATGTCCGAGACCCGTTTCACACTCGAAACGATCTCGTTCATCGTGGTGCCCGTGCTGTCGACGAGGGCCGTACCCGCCTCGACATTGGTCACCGATGTGCCGATCAATTCCTTGATCTCTTTGGCTGCCGCCGCCGAGCGCTGCGCCAGATTGCGCACTTCGCTGGCCACGACCGCAAAGCCCCGGCCCTGCTCGCCGGCGCGCGCAGCTTCGACGGCTGCATTGAGCGCCAGGATATTGGTCTGGAATGCGATACCGTCGATGACGGAAATGATATCGACGATGCGCTTGGACGACGCATTGATCGCACTCATGGTCTCGACCACGTCCCCGACCAGCTTGCCGCCGCGAATGGCCACTTCGGACGCCGAACGCGCCACATTGTTGGCCTGGCGGACGTTGTCGGCATTGTGCTGCACGGTGCTGGTCAGTTCTTCCAGCGAGGATGCCGTTTCTTCCAGGCTGCTGGCCTGCTGCTCGGTGCGGCCCGACAGGTTCATGTTGCCGGCGGCGATTTCAGCGCTGGCGGTGGCGATCGACATGCTGCTGTCACGCACGCTGCGCACGGTGCCGGACAACTGCTCCTGCATCGAGGCCAGGCCCTTGAGCAGCGCGCCCATTTCATCCTGGCGATCGACGACGACCGTCGTCGACAGGTCGCCGTGGGCCATCGCGTCAAAGTGGCCGATGGCTTGTTCGAGCGGCCGCATGATTGCGCGCAGCAAGAGCACTGACGACACGATTGCCAGCACGAGGCCGAACACGATGCTCAAGCCAGCCGCCCACATCAAGGTGGTAAACAGCGCCAGGCTCGACTCGAACTCGTGGCGGGCAGTGGCCAGCTGGTAGTCGTCCAGCGCGACCGAAGCCTTGTCGAAGACACCGTACAGCGCCGTCATTTCTTTCATCGACAGCGCTTCGATGCGCTCGACATTACCCTGCTCGATGGCGGTGGCCAGCGCCAGCATGCCGTCATTGATGTAGCGTGTGCGTTCGGTTTCCAGGGTCTTGGCCAGTATTGCCTCTTCACCATCGCGCGGCATGGTCAGATAGGTTTGCCACGATTTGTTGGCGTCGTCAATGAAGCCTTTGGCACGCGCGATCGTCTTGGCGACGTCGGGCGACTCTGGATGGAACACAGCACGGTCCAGGCCGAAACGGGCGCGGTTCAGGAAGTTCTTGGAATTGTTGATCGCGATGCTCGAGGCGAGCTGGTTGCTGTACACCTGCTCGAGCGCGGCATGATTCGAACGCATGCCGTAGATGCCGAGCACGCCGATGGCGGCAATGAGAAGACCGAGGACCGCCAGCGTGGCGATCAGTCGGAAACGCAATGTTAATTTGGAAAGCATGGAGGCCCTGGATAAAGTTTTCTTGCACGGAGTGAATACCGCAACAGAAAGACGATAGCCCGGAAGTGACGACTTCTCGTCAAAAAATAGAGTCTGACGTTCAATATCCTGGAAAGTAGTTGTCTATGAGCAACAGCATACAGATCCGCTGATCCGTTTTTCCTGCAAGCTTGCTTATTTGAAAAGTGTTACCTATGTCCCTGTACAGACAGGGTTTCCCACCTACATGTTGAACTCGACTTTGCAAAAAACATTGAATAAGGTTGGTTGAACGCGTGGACGGCTTAGCCGCCCACCCTACGAATGTCATCCAGCTTATTTGCACCAAGCAATAAAAAACCGGGGCACATGGCCCCGGTTCTTGGTAACAAACAACGCTACCGATTACAAATGCACTGAAATCTGCGGCATCAGATCGTCGAACGTACGGCCATTGCCATTCTCACCGATCGCGTGCATCTTCCACTCGCCGCCATGGCGGTACAGCTTGGCCATTATCTGCGCCGAATGCGAGCCCGTCACCGACAGATTGAAGCGCGCGACTTCCTGCTGGTCGGCTGCATTGATCAGGCGGCAGTAGGCGTTTTCGACCGTGGCAAAGGTTTGCCCGGTGAAGCTGTTGACCGTGAAGACCAGCGCCTTGACCGATGCCGGCACGGCGTTCAGGTCGACGGTGATCTGCTCGTCGTCGCCATCACCGGCGCCGGTGCGGTTGTCGCCCGTGTGCACGATGCTGCCGTCCTTGCTCTTGAGCTGGCGGAACCAGATCACGTCCACCGGCTTGTTCGACTCATCGAACATGACCACCGATGCGTCCAGGTCGACGGCATCCGACTTGCCGCCGCCGAAGCCGAAGAAACCCTTCGACTTGATCGCATCCCAACCCAGACCCATGGTCACGCGGGACAGGCCGCCACCGGCTTCCTTGTCCAGAGAGATTTTCTGGCCTTTTTGCAGATTGACTGACATTGTGTTCCTCCGTTATTTCGCTGGCTGCTGCATCCAGGCTTTGAATGCAGTGCGGTTGCGCGAACATACATACACCTTGCCACGACCCGAGAAGCGCAGGACCATGCCCTCGCCACTGGTCTGGCTGTTGATCAGGTTACCCAGGAAGCCGCCGCTGGTGCCGGTGGTGATCGAAATTTCGTAGCGCAGCGTGCTGTCCCAGCACACCACGTGCGAGTTGTCGATGATCGCGTCCTTGCCCGGCTCGACATCCAGCACCGACATCGACCCGAAACCCGACACCACCACCTGGCCCTGGCCGCCCGTTTCGGTGACGAAGAAGCCGCCACTGTTGGCGAACATGGCATTGCCCAGGCTTTGCGTGCGCACCTTGAGGTCGACGCCAGACGTGGCGGCGACAAATGCGCCATCGCTGATGATGTAGTGGTTCGGACCGACATCGACCGTCTGCATCGCACCCGGCAGGGTTGGCGACAGCAGGCAGTCACCATCGCCACGCGTGGCTTCGATGTGCTGCTGAAAGAACGACTCGCCGTTGGCAAAGGTGCGCATCAGCGCACTACCGAGCCCGCCCTTCATCTTGCCTTTGAGGTCGAGGGTCGATTCCATCATCACCATCGCGTCGGATTCGCAATAGATGGTCTCGCCCTGCTTCATCGACACATGAAGGAAAGGATCGACGTCCCCGGTCACGGTAAATACTGGCATTTGGCTTCCTTAGAATTTGGTTCCACGCAGGGCGCCTCCGCAGAAGCGCCCTGGCTTGCATGATTAAACGTTGACGCCGTAGTTGCGGGCGAGTGGGCCCAGGCCGCCGGCAAAGCCCTGGCCGATTGCGCGGAATTTCCAGTCCGCGCCGTTGCGGTAGACCTCACCGAAGATCATGGCCGCTTCGGTCGAACCGTCTTCCGACAGGTCGTAGCGCGCGACTTCGGCGTTGGTGGCGTTGTTGACGCAGCGGATGAACGCCTTGCCGACCATGCCGAAGTTCTGGCGACGGGTTTCGGCATCGTGAATGGTCACGCCCAGGACGACCTTGTCGACGTCAGCCGGAACCTTGGTCAGGTCGATGGTGACGAATTCATCGTCGCCCTCGCCGGCGCCGGTCGTGTTGTCGCCCGAGTGGACGATCGAACCATCGCTCGACTTCAGGTTGTTATAGAAGATGAAGTCGCCATCCGAACGGACCTTGCCGGACGAATTGAGCAGGAACACAGCGCCGTCGAGGTCAAAGGCTGCGCCATCGGTGGCGCGAATGTCCCAGCCGAGTGCGACTTTCAGTGAAGTCAGGCCTGGTGCTTCTTTCGACAGGTTGACGTTGCCGCCTTTTTGCAGACTGATTGCCATGATGAGAATCTCCTAAATTGTGAACACCGGGTTGCAAGCGCCGCGAGCTGGTGTTCTGCCACTCGCGGCGAATTCTGTATTGCAGGGCCGGCATGCATGCCGCCGGCCCGATTACCGCTTACGCGCCGCCGAGTGCGGCGTGCTTCTTCTTGTACTGAATCGAACTCCACAGCGACGCCAGGATGAAGGCCACGCCCACACCGCCGGTGATCAGCTCTGGTACATGCCACTTCATACTGGCCAGCATGATCACGGCCAGGATACCGATCGCGTAGTGCGCGCCGTGCTCGAGGTAGACGTATTCATCGAGCGTGCCCTTGCGCACCAGGAACACGGTCATCGAACGCACGAACATCGCGCCGATTGCCAGGCCCAGCATGATGATCACGACGTCGCTGGTGATCGCGAACGCGCCGATCACACCGTCAAACGAGAACGATGCATCCAGCACTTCGAGGTACAGGAAACCACCGATACCGCCTTTTTTGACCGCGTCACCGACAGCGCCCTCGCCCGATTCACTCTTTTCCAGCAGGCTGCTAAGCATATCGACAGCAACATAGACCAGGATGCCCCACATACCGGCGATCGCAACGACCATCTTCTGCGCTTCATCAACATACGTCAGGCTAAACAGCAGCGCGGCGATGGCGATCATGACGGCGATCGACGACACCTTGCCGAGCGAACCCAGTTTTGCTTCGAAGTTGCCCAGCCAGTGGGTTTCTTTTTCATCGTCCAGCATGAAGTTCAGGAACACCAGCAGCAGGAACATGCCGCCGAATGCCGCCACTTCAGCGTGGTGGTTGGTCAGGTGCATCGAGAAGGCTTTTGGATTGGTCAGCGCCAGGTTCCAGACTTCCGCCGCGCCCAGGTCGGCAGCCACGGCCACGATGACCAGCGGGAACACCAGACGCATGCCGAACACGGCGATGATGATACCCACGCCCAGGAACAGCTTGATCCAGAACTCGTCCCAGGTCTTGAGGACCGAGGCGTTGACCACCGCGTTATCGAACGACAGCGAGACTTCCATGACGGCCAGAATGGCCGCCACGCCCAGCGCGGTAATCATGCCCGACGTGCCACCATGATCGAATCCCCACCATGCCGCAAGGGCAAGACAGACCGCGGTCACGATGAATGACCAGGTAAAGTACTTCATTAATATTTCCCCTCTTATGATTTATAAAAAACGGTGCTGACGAACAATTGTAAAGGTTGCCAAACGATTGAAAAAGCGAAGATAATTGGAGGGTTACTTCCGAAAAACAGAAGCCATGAGCCACGCACTCCCCAACTTTCGCCACCTCTATTACTTCTGGGTGGTTGCCAAGGAAGGCAGCATTACGCGCGCCGCCGAGCGTCTTGGCCTGGCCATCCAGACAGTGAGTACGCAGCTTACCTTACTTGAACAGGCGTTCGGCAAGGCACTATTCACCCAACAAGGCCGGCGCCTGACACTGACCGAAGCAGGCCGCCTGGCGCTGTCGTATGCCGACCAGATATTCCTGCTGGGCGAGCAGATGCAGGAAGCGCTCGACGCTTCCGACAGCACGCGCATCCGCCTGGCGGTGGGCATTTCCGATTCGCTGCCCAAGTTCACCGCCTACCGCCTGCTCGAGGTCACGACTCAGTTGGCCACCCCGGTGCGCCTGGTGTGCCACGAAGACCAGTACGAGGCGCTGCTGGGGGACCTGGCGCTGCACAAGCTCGACGTCGTGCTGACCGACCGCGCCGTTCCCACCGGCACCACGCTACGCGTGTTCAGCCACCTGCTGTCTGAAAGCGAGATGTTCGTTGTCGGCGCCCCGGCCCTGGCGCACGAGTACCGCGACGATTTTCCGGCGTCGCTGCACGGTGCGCCGTTTTTGCTGCCCACGCGCAACAACGCCCTGCGCGGCAAGATCGACGACTGGTTCGAGCGCCATGCGATCCGGCCCGACGTGGTCGGCGAGTTCGAAGACAACGCGTTATTGAATACCTTTGGCCGGCGCGGCCTGGGCCTGTTCTTCACGCCGGCCGCGCCTGCTGCCGACATCGACTACCAGCTCGGCGCCGAGCTGGTCGGCCGGGTGCCGGAGGTGCGCGAACACTTCTATGCGATCTCGAACGAACGCAAGATCAAGCATCCGGCGGTCGAGGCAATCCTGTCGGCCGTGCACAAAGGCGCGTTAGCAGACGGATAAGAGCCGTTTTGGGTTGTACAATGCCCCTTGGCTTTACCTTTTGTTAAGACATCTCCAGCATGGAAAATATTCTCTTCCTCGTTCTCGCCCTGTTCCTGGTCGCGCTGAACGGCCTGTTCGTCGCCGCCGAATTCAGTATCGTCACGCTGCGCAAGACCCGCGTGAACGCCATCGCCAAGACCACCGGCCTGCGCGGACGCATCCTGGAAAAAGTCCACGGCAAGCTCGACGCTTACCTGTCGGCCTGCCAGCTCGGCATCACGCTGGCATCGCTGGGCCTTGGTTGGGTCGGCGAGCCGGCGTTTGCCAGCCTGCTTGAACCGGTCTTCGCGTTTGTCGGCGTGACGTCCGAAGAGCTGATCCACAGCATTTCGTTCATCGTCGCGTTCTCGGTGATTTCGTTCCTGCACATCGTGGTGGGCGAGCTGGCCCCGAAAACGCTGGCGATCCGGTTGCCGGAATCGGTGGCGCTGTGGTGCGCCATCCCGCTGTACGCGTTCTACTGGGCCATGTATCCGGCGATCGCCCTGCTCAATGCCAGCGCCAATACGCTGCTGCGCGTGGCGGGCCTGGCCGGCAAGGGCGGGCACGACCATCACTACTCGCTCGACGAACTCAAACTGATTCTGCGCACCAGCAACCCGGCTGAAAAGATCACGCAGGACGACCGCAATATCCTGGCCCAGTCGCTCGACTTCAGCCAGCTGGCCGTGTCCGAGCTGATGCGCCCGATTAACGAAGTCAGCGCCCTGTACGCTAGCCGCTCGCTCGAGCAGAATCTGGAAACCGTGCGCCGCAACCGCTTTTCGCGCTACCCGTATTTCGACAAGGACGGTGAAGAAGTCATCGGCATCGTCCACCTGAAAGACCTGTATTTCGCGCTGCAGTCGGGCCGGCCCATCGGCGACCTGACCCAGTTCCTGAGGCCAGTCGAATCGATTTCGGCGCGCACGCCGGCGCAGGACATCTTCCGGCGCTTCCGTGGCGGCGCGCCCCACTTCGCGCTGATCGGCGAAAAGGGCAAGCGCCCGGTCGGCTTCGTCACGCTCGACAACCTGCTGGGCGCGATGGTCGGCGAGATCCGCGACGAATTCCGGATGAACGAAAACGATTGGCTCAAGCAGGCCGACGGCACCTGGATCGGCAAGGCCAGCCTGCCGATCTTCTCGCTCGAACGCCTGCTGGGCATCGACATCGACAACGAACAAATGGGCCTGGACGATGTCGAATCGGTCGGCGGCCTGTTGATGGCCAAGCTGGGCGACATCCCCAAGCAAGGCCAGCGCATTGGCTTTCCGCAGTTCGATGTCGTGGTCAAGAAAATGAATGGCCCACGCATTCTGCTGGTCAAGGTGATCCCGCAATTGACCCGCGCTGGCGAGAACGACGACCACGACTAACCGCCTTTTACATCGGCATTGCTGACATTACACAAGAATGATGCTATTTTTTGTGTATATCTGCGTGAACCGACGAGAGGCATTCAATGTCCGCCCAGCTTCGCCATAACGTTCACCTTGCCGGCCAGGGCGCCGCCACCATGGTGTTTGCCCATGGTTTCGGTTGCGACCAGACGATGTGGCGTCACCTCGCTCCCGCCTACCAGCACCGGTATCGCGTTCTCACCTACGATCTCGTCGGCTCCGGCGGCTCGGACCTGTCGGCCTATGACCGCGCCCGCCATGCGACGCTGCAGGGTCACGCCGACGACCTGCTCGCCCTGATTGATGCCCATGCCAGCGGCCCGGTCGTGTTTGTCGGGCACTCGGTCGGCGCGACAATCGGCATGCTGGCCACGATCGCCGCGCCCGAGCGCTTTGCCGCGCAGATCATGGTCAGTCCCTCGCCCTGCTACATCAACGACGGCGACTATACCGGCGGCTTCACGCGCGACGACATCGACGAACTGCTCGAAACGATGGAGACAAACTTCATCGCCTGGTCGCACAGTCTTGCACCCACCATCATGGGCGCGCCCAACCAGCCCCATCTGGCCTCCGGGCTGACGGCCAGTTTTTGCCGCAACAATCCCGAAATCGCCCATCACTTTGCCAGCGTTACGTTCCGCTCGGACCACCGCCTTGATGTGCCCAGGTCCACGACGCCCGCGCTGATCCTGCAATGCAGCGACGACCTGATCGCGCCGCACACGGCCGGCCAATGGCTGCACCAGAACCTGCCCGGCAGCACGTTCGCGATGGTACCGAACGTCGGCCACTGTCCGCACATGAGTGCGCCGACCGCCGTCTCGGCCGCGATCGACGCCTTCCTCACACAGCAGCTTCGCTGACCATCCATGAACGCCGCCCTCACCGCGACCGACCTGTTCTTCGACCAGGCTGCTTGCGGCCTGATGGCAACCGATGCACACGGCATGATCCTCACGGCCAACACCAGCCTGCATGCGTGGCTCGGCATGGCCCCCGGCGCGCTGGTGGGCACGCGCCTGCACGACCTGCTGCCGGCCAGCGCCCGCCTGTTCCACTACACGTGCTGCGTGCCGCGCCTGCAGAGCGAGGGCGTGGCGCACGATATCCAGATCGACCTCCTGATGGCAGGCGGCGCGCGGCTGCCGGTGCTGCTCCAGCTCGTGCGCCAGCGCGACGGCGATCGCGAGATCGACCACTGGGCGCTGTTTCGCGCCGGTGGCCGGCATGCCTACGAAAACGCACTGCTGTGCAAGTCGGAGGCCGCCGATGGTGGCCGCGAGGTGCAGCGCCAGCGCGACCTGCAACTGCAGGCGGTGAACACGCAGTTGTCGGCGGCCGACCTGCGCAAGGATGAATTTCTGGCCACGCTGTCGCACGAGCTGCGCAATCCGCTCGCTCCAATGCGCAGCGCGCTCGACGTGCTCAAGATCAGGCACGGCAACGACGAAGACGCGCGCGTGATCGGCGCGTTCGACCGCCAGCTGCGCCACCTGACGCGCCTGGTGGACGACCTGATGGAAGTCTCGCGCATCACGCAGAACCGCATGCAGCTGCGGCGCGCGCCCGTCGACATGGCGGCGCTGGTGCGCGGCGCGGTGCACGACATGGCGCCGATGATGACGGCGGCGCGCCACACGCTGCGCCTGACGCTGCCAGAGGCGCCGCTGACGGTCGATGGCGATGCCACGCGCCTGGCGCAGGTCGTGATCAACCTGCTGGGCAACGCGGCCAAGTACACGCCCGATGGTGGGCTGATCGATGTTGAACTGGCTGGCCAGGCCGGTCACGCCGAACTGCGCGTGCGCGACAACGGCATCGGCATCCCGGCGGGCGCGCTGGGCACGATCTTCCAGCTGTTCACGCAGCTGGAACCGGGGCGCGAGCGCGCCTGTGGCGGCCTGGGCATCGGCCTGGCGCTGGCGCGCGGCATCGTCGAGTTACACGGTGGCGAGATCCTGGTGGAGAGCGATGGCCCGGGCCGCGGCAGCCAGTTCACGTTGCGCCTGCCGCTGATCGCGGGTTGTGCGGTGGCGGAAGAAATAGCAACGGCGCCTGGCCAGCCGGCGCCGCTGCGGGTGTTGGTGGTGGATGACAATGTCGATGCGGCAGAGACAATGGCGACGATGCTCGAGCTGTTCGGCTGCACGACGCTGCTGGCGCATACGGCGGCCGGCGCACTGGCGCTTGCGCCGGACTTCCTGCCCGAAGTGGCGCTGCTCGATATCGGCCTGCCCGACTTCAATGGCTACGAGCTGGCGCGGCGCCTGCGCGGGCTGGATGCCTGCGCCAGCACCAAACTGATTGCGGCGACGGGCTGGGGCCAGGAGCGCGACCGGCAACTGGCGCGCGATGCGGGGTTCGACCATCACCTGACCAAGCCGATCGATATCGAGCGGCTGCGCTTGCTGCTACAGTAAGCACCTGTTCCTCACCGGCATCGACACCATGACCCGCGCCTTGTCCCTGAACCTTCTTGCAGCAGGCTTGCTGTCACTGTCTGCGTTCGTCGTGGCGCCAGCGCCCGCCCATGCCTGCGAGCGGGTCTACCCGCAAGCCAATGGCGACGACCGCACGCGCCACGTGCGCCTGTCGGCCGGCTGGCCCGATGCGCAGATCCTGCAGAACCTGAAGCTCAATTTCGACCGGGCCGACGTCAAGCGCACCGAGAGCGCGGGCGCGGTCAGCATCCAGTACACGTACTTTCACAAGACGGTCGTGATCACGCGCTCGGCCAGCAAGGGGGTCGAGGTGCAGCTGCAGGAAAAGGATCGGGAGAAACTCGTCTGGCAGCTGGGAATGTGTTGATGGTATGAAGGGGAGCGAGGAATTGCGCCTCGCTCCATGCTCTACGTCAGGCGGCGATGATCTTGCGGTTCGCTGCGCCCGGCAACATGCGCAGCGTCTTGCCGACGACCGCCTTATAAGTCTTCGACGTGACCGTATCGACATAACGGTACTCGGCCCGTGTTTCGATCGGCGTGACCGTCAGCACGACGAAACCGCGCGAGGCCGTCTCGGCGTATTGCAGCGGGCCGATCAGCTGCTCCATGCCGCCAGCCACAGTGGCCGGCGCAATAGTCGGGAAATAGGTCTCGAAACCAGGCGAGGTCACGGCAGGCACGCCGAATTCGACGCCCACTGCCCGCCCCTGCTGGTCGGCCAGGTCGCTGGCCCAGGCATTGTGGGTGTCGCCCGCCAGCACCACCATGTTCTTGTTCAGCGTCTGCGCCATGTTCAGCACCGTCTCGCGCGCAGCATGGTAACCGTCCCAGGCATCGAGGTTGTACGGCACCGGCGTGGCCGCGACCAGTTGCTGCTCGGCGGCGCTCAGCGCCACACCGGCCTTGACCTTGGCGGCGATCGCGAAGTACGCCGGATAGCCCGTGGTGCCCAGCACCATCGGCGCAGGCAGCAGCATGCGCGCCATCAGCACCTGCTGGCCCAGGACCTGCCAGGTGGCCGTCGACTTGCTCATCTGGTTGCGCAGCCAGGCAGTCTGCTCCGTGCCCATCAGCTGGCGCGCCGGGTTCGTCACGTCGGCAGTGAAGGCAGCGCTGTTGAAGCTGCGGTCGGCGCCGACATAGCTGGCCAGGGCCAGCTGCTTGTCGCGACCGATCACGCGGGTGTCCAGCATGTGCAGCGACAGCAGGTTGCCGAAATCGAACGAGCGGTAGATCCTGTCCGGGCGCGCGGCATCCGGCACACGGATCGGCATCCACTCGTGATAGGCCTGGATCGCCATCTGGCGCCGCGCCGACCACAGGCCTTCCGTGGCCGGATCGTGGTTCTCGGCGCCGCCGCTCCAGGTGTCGTTGGTCAGTTCATGGTCATCCCAGACGGCGATGAAGGGCATGCGCGCATGCACCGCCTGCAGGTCCGGGTCGGTGCGGTATTGCTGGAAGCGAACCCGGTAATCCGTCAGCGTGATGATCTCGGTGGCCGGCTTCGACACGCGCCCCAGGGTGCCCGCGTTCTGCGACGCATAGCCGCCGGCGGCGTATTCGTAGATGTAGTCGCCCAGGTGCAGGCCGACATCGATATCGTCGAACCTGGCGGCATCGGCATATACATTGAAGTAGCCGGCCGGGTAGTTCGAGCAGCTGAACACGGCAAAGCGTACGCGCGAGACGCTGCCCGTCGGGAGCGTCTTGGTACGCCCCACCGGCGAGAGCTGGCCATAGCAGCCGAAGCGGTAGAAATAGCTGCGGTTGGCCGTCAGGCCGGTCGCATCCACTTTGACCGTGAAGTCGCTGGCGCTGCCGGTGCGCAGGCTGCCCGAGGCCACCGTACGCGAAAAGTCGCTCGTCTCCGAGATCTCCCAGCCGACATCGATGTCGGCGGCGCCGGTGGCCGTGATGCGCGTCCACAGGATGACGCGGTCGGCCAGCGGATCGCCGCTGGCCACGCCATGCGAGAAACTGACGACGCGGTCATCGTCGCCATTACCGCCGCAGGCCGCGAGCGGGAGCGTGGACACGGCGACGGTGCCGAGGGAGAAGGTACGAATGAAATTGCGACGCGAATGCGATTGGTTCATGGGATGGCAATTGGTAAAAGTGAAAGACGGCAAATCTTAGCCAGCGCCGATGACGCTCTGATGACGCGGGCAATGCACGGGGCATGAAGTGCCAGGCATGAGTTGCACGCCCGGCCGGACATGCCGACCGGGCGTGCAACTCATGTGCGTGATCAAGCCTGCTTGCGCTTTTTCAGTCCGGCGATGCCGGCCAGACCCAGGCCCAGCAGCGCCAGCGAATGCGGCTCGGGCACTGGCGTGGCCGGGCCGAATACCTGGTCGCGCACGGTAACCGCGATGTCCGGATAGTTGGTGAAGACGCCGTCCACACCGAGGTTGTAGGCCGCCTCGTAGCTGGCCGTGTTGTTCAGGAACGTGTACGGCGTGACCGTCATCCCGGCATCGTGCGCAGCCTGCACGCAGGCTGCGCTGAGCTGGCCCGCCGATGGACCGATCCCGTCGGCGATGGCGGCGACCGCAGCCGCCCCTGCTGCCGTGGTGGGGCAGACGCCCAGATAGCTGACCGGGATGGACGAGTTGGCGTTCAGGTATTCCACCTGCGCTGCGTTGAAGGACTGCGTCAGCGCGCGGCCCGCCGTCGTAAAGTAGCCGTTGTACTTCGCATTGGTCAGGCCCGCCAGGATGGCTTCCGCCACCT
This sequence comes from Massilia aurea, assembly GCF_024753205.1. GTDB lineage: Bacteria > Pseudomonadota > Gammaproteobacteria > Burkholderiales > Burkholderiaceae_D > Telluria > Telluria aurea. The sequence goes on from NZ_JANUGZ010000003.1 coordinate 782,944, forward strand.
CCAGCCCGGCCTGCTTGGCTTCCGGGAACACGCCGATGGCGACACCGGTTTCCACGAAATAATTGTAGGCCAGGTCGAGGAAGGCGTCGTACGACGTGAAGCTGTACGAGATGGCCGGGTTGAAATAGGTCTTGTCGGTGCAGTAGCCGTTGGCGTTACGGCACGTCACGGACAACTGCTCGAGCTGCGCCAGCGTGAATTTGCGCACGTCGTAGGTCCCGTTGCTGGAACGCAGGGCGGCGATCTCGGGATGCGTGGCCGCGAATGCGACGACATTCGTCGTGGCGTTCAAAGTGCCGTCATGCAGCATCACGGCCTTGTTGTCGGCGGTCAGGTAGACGTCGCCTTCGATATAGTCGGCGCCCATCCGCATGGCGAGTTGATAGGACTGCACCGACTCTTCCGGCAGATACCCGCTGGCGCCGCGGTGGGAAATGACCAGCGGACGCTCACCGGTGAGCGTCGACACCGGCATGGCATGGGCGGCGACCGGCGCGAACAGCATGGCCGCAAGCGGCAACAGTCCGAAATGCGACGTTTTCATAAAAGCAAACCCTCTTCAAATGGTATGAGTTATTTCGCGCCTCGCACTTCGGGCGAGCGCATCAGAAGTTGTCAGCGCCATCCTGGCGGGGCTGACGGGGGGATGCTAATTCGGCATGATGACAGTGGCATGAATTCGGGCGCCAATGTGTTGTTGAGGCGGCCACATTTTGCAATGATTGCCAGGCAGCGCGAATGGGCGGGTCGATCGACAAATGGTCAGCGCACTGTGGCGGCCATCATGTCGATCAGGTATTGGTTTTTTATGGGAAGATGGCCTGCGCGACAACGGGGTGTTGCTGTACCGGACAATGCCTGCCGCAGCTGGCGCCTGCCAGGCCGCCCTTCGCTGCGCTGATCCGCACCGTGCCCGTTACCGGCCAACCGCTGCTGCAGCGGTCTTGCCACAATCGCTTCCCAGCCATTTTCCGGTGCCGTTTGATTTCTGGCTGATGTCTGCGCCGCCCGGCCCCGGTACGGTAGTGACTGATTCAAACCGATACGATGTTTCACTCTCGGCCTTCACGACGGCGTCGACCTTCATCCGGGGCTGGGCGCAAGTCATGCTCACATTCATTCCGCCAGCGGTTGGTGTCATTTTCTTGGTGCAGGAATCCGCGCCTTTTTTACCGAACAAATCGAAGTCGTTGATGTTTTGCTGGGTAATGCACTGCTTCGTGCGCAAACCATTGCCATTGAGTTCCGTGCCATTTGCAGCCAGCATTTTATCGATCTGCGCGCGCTGCTCGGGCGTCATCAGGGCCATCTGGCTTTTCACCAGTTCGAGATAGCCGCCCAGCGGATTGCTACTCGCCTTGTCGGACAGTGACATATCGATCTGCCACAGCCCGGGTTTGATGGTCGGTTGCTGCGCGAATGCCTGCCCTGCACAGAAGCTGGCAAGGGCAAAGACGATCTGTGTGGCGTGTTTCGTTCGCATACTGGCTCCTGATAGATAGGGTGTTTCAGTGTATGCGATTCGGGCAGAGAGCGAATTCTGAGGCTGTGCAATCGATGCGATGCCAGTAACTCAATGTCGGGTGACAAGCAACGCATACCTTCGATCCGATGTCCTCGGCGGCGCCAGGTCCCGATGAGAATTACTTGCCCACGGTCCCTGCACGCTTGCTGAACACGTCCTTGAAAACGGGCATCGCGGAGAACACGTTTGGCCAACCGGCATAGAACGCCAGCTGCGTCAGCATTTCCCCCGCTTCTTTTTCGGTCAGCCCATTGTCCATGGCGCGGTTCAGGTGGTAGGTGATTTGCGCTACCTGGCCGGACGTCACCAGGGCGCTGACCGTGACCATACTGCGATCACGCGGTGCGAGCCCCGGACGCAGCCAAAGGTCCCGGAACAACGCCTCGGTCGTGTACTTCACCACGCCTGGCGAAACCTGCCCGAAGTTCTCCTCGACAGTCCTGGCGCGCTTTTCCTCTGCTTCTTTGTCCAGAGGCAGCAACGCGACCCTTGCCGGAGGCAGTTGCGACACATCGATCTGGCGTTGGGCAAACACGGCTTGCGCGGCACTTGCGGCCCCGCTTGCATTGGGCCAGCCCGAATAGAAAGCGAGGTGGGTGATGATCTCCGCTATTTCGCCAGGCTTGACTCCGGCATCCAGACCCCGGACCAGGTAGGACGGCAGTTCCGCTGTCGCGTTTTTGGAAACGAGTACGGCAATGGTGACAAGCGACCGGTCACGTTGTGACAGATCCGGACGCTTCCATACGTCGTCAAATAACAGTTTTTGGGTGTAGTTGTCGAATGCTGGTGCAGCCATGAGTACTCCTTTGGTTAGCGGTGTTGAACCGGGCGCACTCGTGCGCGGCTGAGCACTTGCATCGCCCGACATGGCGAACAAGCTTGCGCAGCCAAGCAATGCAAGAACGAGCCCGCTGTTTGGCATGGACCTATTGCGCGTACTGCTCATCGCTGACTTTCTCCATCCACTCGACGGTTTTGCCACCCACCGCATCCTGGATGGCGATATGGGTCATCGCCGTGGCCGGCGCAGCGCCGTGCCAGTGCTTGATGCCCGGCGGGGTCCAGATCACGTCACCGGGACGGATGTCTTCAGCTTTGCGGCCCCACTGCTGAATCCGCCCCACGCCTGACGTCACAACGAGGACCTGCCCTGCAGGGTGGGTATGCCAGGCTGATCGGGCGCGTGGTTCGAACGTGACTGCGCCGGCCGAGGTGGTAACCGGCGGGTGTGCGCCGAACACCGGGTCGACCCGGACGCTGCCGGTAAAGTTTTCCGCTGGCCCTTTGATTGATGCCTGGCTGCCGGCGCGGGCAATCTTCATTTCGCCGGGTCCGGCGTCGGCGCCTTGCGCCGCAGTCCCTGGCTTGGCCTGTCCTGTCGCAGTTTGCGAGAAAGCAGGTGCGGCAAGAAAGAGCGATAGTGTTGCTACGATGATAGGTTTCATGGATGTCCCTGTGACCCAATGATGCTGTTAAAAAATCGCCGCTCGATGGCATGAACGTTGTAGAGGGTGCTCATCTGCCGACGTCGGCAGACGCCGATGCAGGACCTGAACTGGGCAGCGCGAATGCCACGATGCTGTTGCCGAGCTTTGTTTTCAGCGCCACTTTTCCGCCTGCGGCGATGACGACGAATTGACGGCCACTACGCGGCCCCCGATATGTCATGGGCGACGCGTTGGCGCCGGCTGGCAGCCGTGCCTGCCAAAGCTCGCGCCCGGTGCGCAGATCGATCGCCCGGAGTGTCTTTTCTGCGGCTGCGCCAACGAATATGAGGCCGCCGCGCGTCGTGACGGTGCCGCCCGTGAGTGGCGTCCCGATTGTCAACGGCACCATGGATGGGATGCCCAATGGACCGGAGTCGCGCGCCGATCCCAGCGGCGTGTGCCAGAGCAGTGCTCCGGTTGCCAGATCGACGGCGCCGATCTGCCCCCAGGGCGGCGCATTGCATGGAACGCCAAGCGGCGAAACGAACGTTGTTCCATACGAGGCATACGGCGTATTGAGCATGGGGCGCTCTGCATCGCCGCCCGAACTCTGACCGTCCATGAGTTTGAACTTGCGTCGTATTGCCTCGGCACGTGTCAGAATTTCGACCCGGTCGGCAGTCTGCATCCACGTCACCACCATGACGCCGCGATCGAGGTCGATCGAGACACCGCCCCAGTTGATGCCGCCTGCAGAACCGGGATCGAACAAGGTTGGCGTGTCGAGCGTGGATGGCGTCAGGTGGCCTTCGTAGCGCGATTGACGGAACTGCAGGCGGCATAGCATCTGGTCGATCGGCGTGACCCCCCACATGTTTTTCTCGACCAGTGTCGCACCCCTGAACGCCGGTAACCGGATGGAAGCAGGTTGCGTCGGTGACAAACGCTCTCCGGGAGCAACGGAGCCCTGCAACGCAGCCTGCTCTTCGACCGGGAAAATCGGCTTGCCATTGGTGCGATCAAGAACGAAGACCTCGCCGCGCTTGGTGGCCTGGATCAGCGCATGGCGCACACCGTCGGGGCCGGGCAGGTCAACCAGGGTCGGTTGGGCCGGTACATCGTAGTCCCAGATGTCGTGGTGCGTGGTCTGGAAACTCCAGCGCGGCCGGCCTGTCTCGGCGTCCAGGGCAAGGACGGCGTCACCGTACTGGTCGTCGAGCGCGCGGCGCTGTCCGCCGTAATTGTCCGGCGTGGCGCTTCCCATCGGCAAGTACACCAGGCCAAGTGTTTCGTCAGCACTGATCGGCGCCCAGCTGTTGGGTGACGATGGGGTATAGACGTCGCCCTCGGGCGGTGCGCCGATACGCTCCGGATGCCCGGGATCGAACGCCCACGCCAGTTGTCCGGATACGGCATCGAATGCACGGATGACGCCCGAAGGACCGCCCCAGAACTGACCGTCCGGTATGCCGCCGCCAACCACGATCTTGCCGCGGATGATCTGGGGCGCCGAGCTGACATAGAACTGCCCGCGCGGATACTTGCTGATGTTTGTGTTCAGGTCGACGAAGCCTTGCTTGCCGAAGCCCGTGCACGCCTTTCCGGTGTGAGCGTCCACCGCGATCAACGCTGGCGTCTGGCTGGCGGCAATGATGCGTTCCGCACAGGCGCCTATCGCATTCGGTATCCGGTAATACGAAACACCGCGGCACGGTTTGCCTGACGCAGGCACGCCACCAGACATGTCATAGCTCCACCGTTTGGTGCCATCTTCGGCGTCGAGCGCCACGACCTGATTGAATCCGCTACAGGCATACAGCATGTCGCCCACCATGATGGGGACCGTTTCAAGGCCATTTTTCGGTCCTGGCGACATGGGGCCCGTATCGGCTGTCCACGCGACCTCCAGTTTGTCGACATTATCGACATTGATCTGTGACAGAGGGCTGAAGCGGGTACCGGCCTGGTCGTTGCCGAAAGCCAGCCAATCCGTACGGTCGGCTGCGCCCGTTGCCTTGGCTCCAGCGGAAGGTACCTGGGCCTGCATTCCCCGACGCATCCAGGGTGGCGCGGGATCCGGCCCCGCAGCGGCGTGGATTGCCGTCCCGGCAACTGCGGCAATGGCAAAGACGCCGACGCCTGCCAACGCACCACGGCGTCCTGATGTGGCAGCCGTCACCGCTGCCGTGTCGGGAGCCCGCCGTACGGCCGGCAACAGCAGGAGCAGGCCCATGGCAAACGGCGCGCCCAGGCGTGGAACCAACGCCCAACCGTCGAAGCCCACTTCGCCGATACTCCACGCCAGCGTGAGTGCCAGGACAAGCGCATAAGCGCGGATTGCATGGGGATGGCGCCGCGCCACCATCCAGCCGATTGCGACGAGTGCCGCCCCGCTCAGGGCGTAATAAGCCGAGCCGTTGGCCAGCAACAAGCGCACCCCGCCAATCAGCAGTACGAATCCGATGAGTGCGAACAGGATTGCAATGCCATGACGAATCCAGCTGTTCAATCTCGTTTCCTTGGGTAGGGTCATGATCGCTTCCCTGCCTGCTGCGGTTTGGGAAGTGCCTGCGCCGTGACGAACGTGCGCGCACGGAAGACGGCGCCGCCCTGCCCTCCTGCACCGTCGCTGGCGACGATATACACTTCGTTCGTTCCAGGCTTGAGGGCCAGACTCGCCGATTTGAGGTAATGGCCTGTATCGCGCCCTGGCAGCAGGATCTGGCCGATCGGAATGCCGCCCGGACTGAAGACGAGCACCCTGCCCTGGCCATTGAGCGCCACGTAGAGGTTGCCCTCGACGTCGGCCCGCATCGAGTCGGGAGCCGGCCCGATGAAGCGATACACCACTGCCACCCCGAGACTGGACACGGTTGCAGGCGTTTCCAGAGTAATGCGCAGAAGGCGGTTCTGGCCAAATTCCGTTACCCACAGATACTTGCCGTCCGGGCTCAGCGCGATGCCGTTGGCCAGTGCAAGGCGTTGCACGATGGGCGTGACGGTACGCATGTCCGGTGCCACGTAATAGACCCCGCCAGTCGGATCGAACGCCGTGCCTTTGAAGTCGGTGAAATAAAATCCGCCATGCCGATCGAGTACCAGGTCATTCGGCACGTAGGCATCGGCCGTCACCGCTATTTTGTTGACTTCATGGCGGCCAGGTTCAATCACACCCAGCATGCCGCGCTTGCGGTCTCCCGCAGCTGCAACGAAAATGCGCCCGTCCGGATGGATGGCCAGGCCACCCGCGTGCAATCCGGGTTGATGCAGTAATACCGAGATGCGCCGGTTGGCGTCGAGGCGCACGATCCTGCTGCCGCCGACATCGCACACCAGCAGGTTGCCTTCGGTGTCGAACAGCGCGCCTTCAAGCGCCGTATCGGTGTCGATGACGTCTGCCCACTTTTCCGCAACGGCAGTCGGTATATCGCGTTCTGCGGAAGGAATGGGCACCGGGCCCGTCATGCGCGGATCTCGGCGCAACGCAAGCGGGTCAGGGGCGCTTTGCGCAAGCGCGGGACAGGAGACGGCAACCAGGCCCCCCAGCGCGCCAAGCAGCATGGATCTTTTTTTTAGAGAGCAATGTGTAGGCATCATTTCACTTTGAAGATGGGCTACTTACGCCACAGGCGGCAAACCACCGAGCAGTTTGTCCAGCGTGACCGGATATTCCCTGACCCGTACGCCAGTCGCGTTGTAGACGGCGTTGGCGATCGCAGCAGCAACGCCACTGATGCCAAGTTCGCCCACGCCTTTCGCTTTGAGCGGCGCAATCGTGGGGTCTGTTTCATCAAGGAAGATTGCATCGAGGTGAGGCACATCGGCATGCACTGGCACTTCGTAACCTGCAAGATCATGGTTGACAAAAAAACCGACACGTTTGTCGACGACGAGTTCTTCCATCAAGGCGGCCCCGATACCCATTGTCATGCCACCGATCACCTGGCTACGCGCGGTCTTCGGATTGATGATGCGACCGGCCGAGCAAACGGCAAGCATGCGCCGCACGCGGATTTCGCCGGTGGCGGCATCGACGCCTACTTCCACGAAATGGGCGCCGAACGTCTGGATTGCATAACGCTTGGCCAGGTCACCGTATTCCATGACATCTTCCCCGACCAGGTCGCGCCACCTTGCGGCATGGGTCAGTGGCACGCTGCGATTGCCGGCGCGTACCAGGCCACCGGCAAACTCGGCGGTCGCAGGATCCAGTTCAAGTTGTTTTGCCACTGCTTCGCGCAATTTGACGCAGGCCGCATACACGCCTGCCGTGGAAGACGCTGCACCCCATTGCCCCCCTGAACCGGCAGACTCCGGAAAGTGCGAATCGCCCAGGCTGACGCGCACCTTGTCGATGCCGACGCCCATCATCTCTGCTGCCGTCTGGGCAATGATCGTGTAGCTGCCCGTGCCGATATCGGTCATGTCGGTTTCCACCGTGACGATGCCGCGGTGGTCGAGGCGGACCCGTGCTGCTGACTTCGTAACAGGTGCACCGCGGATGGCAGAGGCCATGCCGATGCCAACTAGCCAGCGACCGTCACGCCGGCTGCCCGGTCGTGCATTGCGTTCGCTCCAGCCAAACTGCTTCGCCCCGGTTTCCAGGCATTTGACAAGCTGTCGCGTTGAAAATGGCCGCTTCGGGTCTTCCGGATCGACCTGGGTATCATTGAGAATACGGAATGCCACGGGATCGTGACCCAGTTTCTCGGCCATCTCATCCATCGCAATTTCAAGTGCCATCATGCCGGGCGCTTCACCGGGCGCGCGCATCGCACTTCCCTCGGGCAGGTCCAGATGCGCAAGCCGCAGGCGCGTCATTCTGTGCGGGCCGGCATACAGCAGCCGGGTGGCTGCAGTGGCCGCTTCCGGCCTGCCGCCTTCGATGTTGCCAGACCAGCTTTCGTGTCCGATGGCATCGATCTTGCCGTCGCGAGACGCGCCGATCCGTACGCGCTGGATCGTGGCCGGCCGGTGGGTCACATTGTTGAACATGAGCGCGCGCTGCAGCGTTACCTTGACTGGGCGCCGCACCTTGCGCGCGGCGACGGCGGCAAGAACTGCATCCGACAGAATCGTTCCCTTGCCGCCGAACCCGCCGCCGATGTAGGGTGTAACGATGCGTACGTCCTCTTTGGCAATGCCAAGTGTTTTCGCCAGATCGCGTACGCCCCAATTGACTTGCTGGACCGAGGTCCACAGCGTCAGCTTTTTTCCCTTCCAGACTGCAATGGTCGCATGGGGTTCCATCATTGCATGTGACTGGTCCGGCGTCGTGAAATGCGCATCGAGCTTGACGGCCGCCCTGGCAAAAGCGCCTTCAAAATCCCCCACGGACGTCTCGGCCGGCGGCGAATACGGGCCTGGCTTCGGGGGCGGTGCACCATCTTTCGCAGCGGCCAGATCGAATACCCCATTGCCGCGTTGGTAGTGCACCCGCACCAGTTGGGCAGCTGACCGCGCCTGTTCGAAGGTCTGCGCGACAACAATGGCGACCGCCTGGTGGTAATGATCCACATCAGGTCCAGCCAGAGCCCGCGCCGCATAAAACTCGCCCTTGTCCAGCTTGCCTGCGTTGTCGGCGCTGATCACGGCCAGCACCCCGGGCGCCCGGCTGGCCGCCCGCGTGTCGATCGCTTCGATTGTTCCCTTTGCAATCGCGGCGCCAATGACGTAGCCGTACACGGCGTTCGGCGCCGCCTCGTGCTGTTCATAAGCATAGGTGGCGGTGCCAGTGACCTTGCGTGGACCATCTACCCGATCGGCTGGATGACCAACGACCTTCATCTGGTCGATGGGATTGGTTGTAGCGGGGGTATCGAATTTCATGACTGTGTGCTCCTTGCTTGCGCCAGCACCGACGCGAGGGTGCGCTCGGCCAGTGTCAACTTGAATGCGTTTTCAGGGGTCGTCCTGGCGCCTGCCAGGAGCTGCGCCATGCCGGCCTTGTCGCCATTGGAAATGGCGTGTTCGGCGGCCTCTACTCTCCATGGCATGTGAGCCATTCCTCCCAGTGCAATGCGTGCAGTGCCATCTGCCTGCACGATGGCGCCCACCGAGATCAACGCAAACGCATAGGATGCGCGGTCGCGTACCTTGCGGTAGATGTGCGTGCCCCCGATCGGTGGTGGCAGCGTGACGGCAGTGATCAGTTCACCGGGCTGCAGCGTGTTTTCGACATGGGGCGTGGTGCCGGGCAAACGGTAGAAATTTGCGATAGGGATCGTGCGGCTCGCGCCGCCTGCGTTGACTGTCTCGACTGTGGCATCAAGTGCGCGCATGGCCACGGCCATGTCGCCCGGATACGTTGCAATGCATGCGTCGCTGGCGCCCAGCACGGCATGCTGACGGCTGTAACCACCGATCGCGCTGCAACCGCTGCCAGGACGGCGTTTATTGCATGCCTGATTGGTATCGTAGAAATACGGGCACCGCGTCCGTTGCAGCAGATTGCCGGCTGTCGTCGCTTTGTTGCGCAGTTGCGCGGACGCACCGGCAAGCAGTGCACGGGACAGCAGCCCATAGTCGCGCCGCACTAACTGGTGGGAGGCCAACGCCGTGTTGCGTACCAGTGCGCCAATGCGCAGTCCGCCATCGGCCGTGGGTTCGATCTTGTCGAGTCCCAGTCCATTCACGTCGATCAGGTGAACCGGCGTTTCAATCTCCAGCTTCATCAAATCGAGCAGATTCGTTCCGCCTGCAATGTATTTCGCGCCAGGGTTTCGGGCAGCTGCAGATGCCGCTTCGGCTGCAGAATGGGCGCGCTCGTAAGTAAAGGCTTTCATGGCTGCCCTTTCACGACCGTTGCGCCCGCGACTTCCGTGATGGCGTCGATGATGTTCGAATAGGCGCCGCAACGGCAAATATTGCCGCTCATACGCTCCCGCAGTTCGTCTGGACTCAGCACCGGCCTGGTGGTGAGATTGGCCGTTACGTGGCTTGGAATATCTGCCTTGATTTCGTCGAGAACTGCCACGGCCGAACAGATCTGGCCTGGCGTGCAATAGCCGCACTGGAAACCGTCATGCTTGACGAAGGCTTGCTGCATGGCGTGCAGGCGTTGAGGCGTCCCCAGCCCTTCAATCGTGGTGATACTGTCGCCATCGTGCATGACAGCAAGAGTCAGGCAAGAATTGATGCGCTGTCCATTGACGAGTACGGTGCATGCCCCGCACTGCCCCTGGTCACAGCCTTTTTTCGTGCCAGTCAGGTGCAGGTGCTCACGCAGCGTATCGAGCAGCGTAGTACGTGTATCGAGTTCGATGCGGTGTGTCGTGCCGTTGACCTGGATCGCCACCGTTGCCGGCGTACCTGACCCGGTATGTTGTGCCTGCGCGTTGGCCTCGATCGGCAGCATGCTGACCGCGGCTGCGGCCGAGCCGGTGACAAGAAATTCTCGACGTGAAACTGCCAGCTGTTCTGGATGGTTCATGGGTTCGGTATCCAATTCGTTTTGAGTGTTCAATGATTGGGAGCCGTGATCGTTTCATCGACGATGCATTCAATTCCCTTGGCCAGGCAAAGTACGTTTGTACGAATATGACCAGCTTGCGGGGCGCACGATTCAAACGGTATCCTCATCCTCCTGATTTATTGCCTGATCCTCTGACGAGCGTGAATTCAGTAGGCATGGCCAGTCACTCGTCTTATCCTTGAATAAAATAAATCCAGTCAAAAATTATGAATTCGCTGGCTCAAACGCCTGTTCTCTCCCCGGATCCTTCGCCGAGCCGACGTGACGCACTCAGGATGCAGTTGGTCGACCGCGTCATACCACTGGTTGGCGCCGAGCCGAGTTTTTCGACCTCTATCCCCGGTGTGACGCTGTATCGCTATGTCGCGCCTACGGTGCCAGACTCCGTTACGTATGAGCCAAGCGTGGCTGTGGTCCTGCAGGGGAAGAAACGGGTGATGCTGGGGGCCATCCGCTTTGATTACGATGCGTCGCATTTTCTGATTACCTCGATCGACCTGCCGGTGACGAGCCAGGTTGTAGAGGCCAGCCCGAAAGCACCTTATTTGTGTATCAGGCTCAAGTTGGACATGGGCGTTGTCCGGGAGATGCTCGCAGGGGTGTCGGCAACTGTTACAGAGACGAACAATGGTGCACCGGGCATGACGACGGCGGAAACGACCGCAGAAATGCTCGATGCATTTTTGCGGCTGATTGACCTGCAAAGTGTGCCGGGTGAAATCCCTTTCATGAGCGCGTTGATTGAACGTGAGATTATTTTCCGCATTCTTCAAAGCGCCGAAGGGCAACGCCTTCGCGCGATTGCGACATTAGGCGACAACAGTCAGCAGACAGCCAAAGCGGTCGAATGGATCAGGGATCATTTCACTGAACCTCTTCGTATCGAAGAGCTTGCGCAAATCGCCTGCATGGGCGTGTCCACGCTGCATCATCATTTCCGCCTCATGACCTCGATGACGCCACTTCAGTACCAGAAGAAACTGCGTCTGCACGAAGCCCGGCGGCGCATGCTGACAGACGGCATGGATGCTGCAAGTGCAGGTTTCGTCGTGGGGTATGAGAGTGCCAGTCAGTTCAATCGCGAATACAGCCGTGCTTTCGGCAAGCCGCCGCTGCGCGATGTCCGGTCACTGCTGGCAGCCGGCGATGGCCTCGCCACCTGATCGAATCGTCTTTACTACCAAGGGGCAGAAATGACAGTCATGACCAACTCTTTTGAGCGAACTGGCGCCAATCTGCACCGGGTTTCCTTTGGAGAAATCCGAAACCTTATTGCGACTATGAGTTCGGCGCTCATGCTGACACTTTCCGGCACAGCCTGTGCCCAGGCGCCAGAAGCCATGATGGTACGCATATCCGAGATTGAAATTACTGCGGGTCAACTGGATCAGTACAAGGCAATATTGGCGGAAGAGGCAGAAGCGTCAGTGCGACTGGAGCCTGGTGTCATTGCGATTTTTCCGATGTACGAAAAAGAGAGCGATACCACATTCAGGATTCTCGAGATTTATGCAGACCGCCGGGCGTATGAGTCGCATTTAACGACGGCCCACTTCCAAAAGTACAAATCCACGACATCGCCCATGGTCAAGTCGTTGAAGTTGGTCGATATGCAGGCGATCGACGCTAAGACCATGGGCCGCATGTTTACAAAGATGAAGGTCAGTGCCGAGTGAGTCAGGTGCGATGATTTACGGATGTGGGTGCGTTCACGCACGGCGCGGCCCGTACCACACGCCTAATCTCGAATTTCCGATGTCACTGCTCGTCGCGTTGCCACAAGCAACCGAGCTATTCAAGAAAGGTTATATTCCAATGGAATCGAAACAAGCAACACTGCACCGCATGGTCACCCCGGAACATACTTGCCCATTCGGCGTCGCATCACTCGACTTGTTGCAACAGGCGGGTTACCAGGTCGAGGATCATCAATTGACGACCCGGAGCGAAGTCGATTCGTTCATGCAGGCCGAGGGTGTCGAGACGACGCCGCAGACTTATATTGACGGCAAGCGCATTGGCGGGCATGAAGAACTCACCGCTTTTTTAGGCGAGAAGTAAACGCCAGCCGCCCGGCCGGCCCCAGGCGCCTTCCGGCTTATGCCGGACCGCCGGCAACCTTCGCCAGCAGGATCACATCACTCGATTCGATCAACGCCGGTATCTGCTCTGACAGCATTCGCAGATGCGGCGTCGCAAGATGCCGGTCAAGGTCGGCCTTGCTCTGCCATTCCTCGGTGAACACGAAGCGCCGTGGATTGGCGATATCGCGGTTCACCTGGTAGCTGATGCACCCTTCCTCGCGCAGCGTCGGCTCGACAACGCTGCGTAACAGTGTTTCCAGTTTCTCTTCCAAACCGGATTTGGCAACAAAAATAGCAACGACGGGCAAGGTCATGGTGGTCCCTGAAAGTGAGCGACCGACAAGATTATCACAATGGCGCTGGCAGAAAGTTCCGCGACGGCGTACAGCACAAATCGATCGGTCCAACTGCAAAATTCTGGCCTCGCCAGCACGTTTTCCGCCTTCCTTCTATACTGGCCGACCGCCGCGGCGCAGACCGCGGCTTGACCCCTACGTTAAGAAAACGAAAAACCCATGGCAGCCTTGTTTACCCCGTTCACCCTCAAAGACGTCACGTTGCGCAACCGCATCGCGGTGCCGCCAATGTGCCAGTACACCGCCAATGACGGCTTCGTCAACGATTGGCATCAGACGCACTACGCCAGCATTGCCCGCGGCGGCGCCGGCCTGGTGATCGTCGAAGCGACCGCAGTTTCGCCCGAAGGCCGTATCACGCCGGGCTGTACCGGCCTGTGGAATGATGCACAGGTCGAAGGCATGGCCCACATCGCCGCCCGTATCAAGGCCGCAGGTTCGGTCGCCGGCATCCAGATCGGCCACGCCGGCCGCAAGGCCAGCGCCAACCGTCCGTGGGAAGGCGACGACCATATCCCGTCGGAAGATGCGTATGGGTGGGACACCATCGCACCGTCGGCGATTGCCTTCGGCAAGAACCTGCCAAAAGTGCCGAAGGAAATGACGCTGGATGACATCGCGCGCGTCAAGGCCAATTTCGTCGACGCTGCCCGCCGCGCGCTTGCTGCCGGCTTCGAATGGCTCGAACTGCACTTTGCCCACGGTTACCTGGGCCAGAGCTTCTTTTCGCCGCACTCCAACAAGCGCACCGACCAGTACGGCGGTGATTTCGCCGGCCGCAGCCGCTTTTTGCTCGAGACGCTGGAGGCCGTGCGCGAAGTCTGGCCGGCCAACCTGCCGCTCACCGCGCGCCTCGGTGTCATCGAATACGATGGCAACGATGAGCAAACCGTCAACGAGTCGATCGAACTGATTCGCATGATGCGCCAGCGCGGCCTGGACATGCTGAGTGTCAGCGTCAACTTCACGATTCCGGATGTGAATATCCCGTGGGGTCCGGCCTTCCTGGGCCCGGTGGCCAAGCGCGTGCGTGACGAAGCCGGCATCCCGGTCGCGTCGGCATGGGGCTTCGACGGCCCGCACCTGGCAGAACGCGCGGTGGCTGACGAGCAGCTGGACCTGGTCATGGTCGGCCGCGCTCACCTGGCCAATCCGCACTACCCGCTGGAAGCTGCCAAAGAGCTGGGCATCGAGCGTCCGACCTGGGTGTTGCCGGCGCCGTATGCGCACTGGCTCGAGCGTTACAGCATGCAGAAGTAAACCGTGTTTCGGCAGGCAGGGAGCATTGCCCTGGCTGCCGAACCGTTGTCCGGCAAGCGATTGGGGCGCGCGCGTTTCCTGCAGCGCCTGCCTCGCGCCACCCGCTCGAAAACCTCACTACAATCGGTTCACCGATCAGCAACGAGGACCATCATGAGCATTCATCCCGAACACGACCTCAATCCCGGCGACGATGCCGAACCCGGCACGCCAGGCACCGGCGAAGACATCTGCGATGCCTGCGCCGGCAAGGGCACACTCCCGGACGGCAACGCATGCCCGCAATGCGGCGGCAGCGGGCATGTGATTGTGGGTATTGGCGGAGGCTAAGCGCCTCGCCGGAGTCACCGCGTAGCGCAGGGCGTGCCGAACGCATGCCCCGTGCTGCCAGTGTTTTACTGCGGCGGCTGACCGTTCGACGCCATCAAGCCCGCATCCACCGGCAAGTTCACGCCAGTGATCAGGCGCGCATCGTCGCTCGCCAGGAACGCCATCGCAGCTGCAACGCCATCCGGATCTTCCGGTGCGCCCAGCGGCATGCGCTCGTTGAATTTGGCAACCAGCTCGGGCTTGCTGACCATATCCTTCGTCAACCCGGTGTCGGTAAAACTTGGATTGACCGCATTCACGCGCACCCCATCCTTGGCTGCATCCATTGCCATCGCGCGCACCATATTGCTGACCGCGCCTTTCGACGTGTTGTAGGCAAACATTTCCCAGTCACCACCCAGTCCTGAGACCGACGACGTCATGACGATCGATCCGCGGGTCTTGACGAGCTCGGGCATCGCTGCCTTGGCCATGTGATAGTAGCCGGTGACATTGACGGCCATGACGCGCGCGAAGTCTTCTTCGCTCGTTGCCATGATGTCGCCGTCCGTCGCGATGCCAGCATTGTTGATCAGGATATGCAAGCCGCCGAAGCGCTCGACGGTGGCCTTGACGGCGGCTGTCGCAGTGGCCTTGTCGGCGGTGTCGCCGACCTGCACGAGCACGCGATCCTGGGGAAGGCTGGCGGCGGCCTTGTCGAGTTTGTCGCCATCGATATCGAGCATGACGACACGGGCGCCTTCATCCAGAAAACGGCGGGCAGCCGACAGGCCGATGCCGGATGCGGCGCCGGTGACGAGGACGGTTTTATCGTTGAAACGGTTCATTGAATTCCTTTCGAGGGGGCGGCGACAGCCCGGTTGCGCACGGCAAGCGAGCCATTCATCATGCCTTGTTGGTTCACGAGTATGTGCTGCCGACGATAGCACAGCGGTTCGTGCACCCCTCTTACGGTTCCAGCAGGAAAACTCCGATCGACTCTATTCGACGATGCGTTCTTCGTCGTGCTTGACGATCGGATCTTCGGTGCCGGTCCACTCGCTCATCAGGGAGTAACCCACCGCCAGCAGCACCGGCCCGATGAACATCCCGATGAAGCCGAACGCGATCAGGCCGCCCAGCACGCCGAGCAGCGTGAGCAGGAACGGCAGGCTGCTGCCACGGCTGATCAGCATCGGGCGTACGACGTTGTCGACACCGCTGATCAAGACCGCGCCCCAGACCGTCATGAAGATCGACCAGCCCGTCTCGCCTTGCGCGAACAGCCAGAGGGCGGCGCCGCCCCAGACCAGCGGGGGGCCAAACGGAATCAGCGACGTCAGGAAGATCAGCACCGACAGCAGCGGCACGGCTGGCACGCCGGCAATGGCAAAGCCGATGGCGGCGACGATCGCCTGCGCCAGCGCGGTGCCGAGCAGGCCGTACATCACGCCGCGCACCGTCTGGCTGACGGTGGCCTGGATCGATTCGGCGCCCTCGCCCATCACCTTGCGCATCGTCACTTCAATGATCGACAACAAGCCATTGCCGTCGCGGTAAAGGAAGAAGCTCACGAACGCGGCCAGGCTCATTTGCACAACGCCGGTGCCGAGCATCAGCCCGCCCTTGACGAGCCAGTGGCGCGCCGGCTCGAGCATGCGCTGGGCCAGCGCCAGCATCTGCTCGCGGCTGGCGATGAGGTTGTTCAGATAGGTCTCAATCGACGGGCCGACCAGCGGGATGTCACGCAACCAGGTGGGCGGCGCCAGTTCGCGGTGCTCGATCAAGAGGCGCAGTTCGCCGAAACCGCGCGCGACGTCGTCGCCCAGGTTGTAGGCGACCATCGAGAGCGGAATGATGAACAGCAGCGTGAGCGAGAGCGTCATGGTCAGCGCTGCGATCGTGCGCTGGCCGTTCAGGCGGGTGAGCAGCCGCAGGTACAGCGGCCAGCTCGAGATGGCGACGGCGGCGGCGAACAGGATCGCCGGCAAAAACGGCCGCAGCACATAGAGGCAGCCCAGCGTGAGCAGGATGACCATGGCGATGCGGGTGTAGTTCCTGCCGGGTCGTTGCTGCTCCATGCTGCCTCAGGGAAATGGTATTTACGGCATCATAGCAGTTGGCGCAGGTCATGGGCGATCAGGCCCGGCCCCTGGCCATGGCGCACGAACAGGCGCAGCTGGCCCTGCTTGTCGAACACGAAACTGCCGGCCGTGTGGTCGACCGTGTAGCTGCTCGCGTCGACGCCTGGCGCCTTGGCGTAGAACACCTTGAATTCCTTGGCCACTTTCGCGGTCGCAGCGGCGTCGCCATACAGGCCGATGAAGCGCTTGTCGAACGCCGGCACATAGTGCGACAGCAGTTCCTGCGTGTCGCGTTCGGGGTCGACCGTGACGAACAGCACCTGCACTTCGTCGGCCGACGGGCCCAGTTCTTTGAGCACGGTCGCCATCTCGGCCATCGTGGTCGGGCACACGTCCGGGCACTGGGTATAGCCGAAGAACATCACGACAATCTTGCCGCGGAAGTCTTCGAGCGTGCGCACCTTGCCGGTGTGGTCGGTCAGCGTGAAGCCCTTGGCATAGTCGACGCCCGTCACGTCCGTATTGTGGAAGGCCGGGGCTTTGTCGCGCAGCTTGTCGCAGCCGGTGGCAAACAGCGCCATGGCCGAGAACGCCGCGATGGTCAGCAGTCGTTTCATCTTGAACCCAATATCAGAACTTGAAATAATGGTCGACTAATAGCGCCGCGAACAGCAACGACAGGTAGACGATCGACCAGGTGAACGTCTTGCGCGCCTGCGCATCGCTGTAGTTGCGGTGCACGCGCCACGAGTGGCGCAGGAAGACCGCATTGAGTGGCACCGCCGCCGCCAGGTAGATCAGACCGCTCATGCCGACCGCGAACGGCAGCAAGGTGGTAGCGGCCAGGCCGATCGTGTACAGCCACACCTGCAGGCCGGTGAATTTCATGCCGTGCGTGATCGGCAGCATCGGCAGGCCCGAGCGCGCATAGTCTTCGCGGCGATACATCGCCAGCACCCAGAAGTGCGGCGGGGTCCACATGAAAATGATCAGGACCAGCAGCCACGCTTCCATCGGAACCTCGTTGGCCACCGCCGCCCAGCCCAGCGCGGGCGGCATCGCGCCCGACAGGCCGCCGATGACGATGTTCTGCGACGTGTTCGGCTTGAGCAGCAGCGTGTAGATGAAGGCGTAGCCGACGAACGTGACGAAGGTCAGCCACATGGTCAGCGGATTGACGAGCGTGTACAGCACCAGCATGCCCAGGCCGCCGATGATCGACGAGAACACCACGGTCTGCGTCGTGCTCAGTTCGCCCGAGGCCGTGGCGCGGCGCGCGGTGCGCGTCATGCGCGCATCGACGCGCGCCTCGACCAGGCAATTGACAGCGAATGCGGCAGCCGCCAGCAGCCAGATACCGGCCGTGCCAGCGATCAGCGTTTGCCAGCCCGGAAAGCCGTCCGTGGCGAGAAACATCCCGATCACGGCGCAGAATACCGCCAGCTTCGTCACGCGCGGCTTGGTCAGGGTCCAATACTGCGAGAAACGGCTCTGGGGCTTGGGGATGGCTGTCTGGGTTGTCATCAATGGGTGCTTGCGGACGCGGCGAGTCCGGGCGCTGGGACAGCGCGGGCCGCGTCGAGTTGGAACTTCACCCGGTAGTTTAACATGGTCACCAGGATCACCAGCAGCGCCGCCCCGGCGTTATGCATGACGGCAATCGCCAGCGGAAAGCTGAAATACACGGTCGCGATGCCGGTGAGCAGCTGCGCCACCATGACCAATACCAGCAGGCGCGCAGTCTTGCCCAGCGCCGGCAAACGCCAGGCGCGCCACGCCGCCAGACCCAGCACCAGCACGACGGCCAGCGCGAAGGCGCGGTGCACCCAGTGGATCGCGACCAGCGCCGAGAACGGCAAATAATGCCCTTCCATCGTCTTGCCCAGCTCGCGCCACAAGTGGAAGCCATGCTCGAAGTCGAGCTCCGGCACGATCGCGCCCTGGCACAGCGGGAACGTGTCGCAGGCCATGGTTGCATAGTTAGTGCTTACCCACCCGCCCAGTGCGATCTGGACGGTGAGCACGACGGCGGCGAGCAGCGACAGCCAGCGCAGGGCGCGCAGCCGCGCCACCAGTCCCCGCACAGTGCCTCCCTTTTGCAGCGCCGCCGGCGGCTTGAGCAACGCGTCTTCGCGGCATCCCATCCAGACCAGCATCGCCAGGAGTGTCATGCCCAGCAACAGGTGGATGGTGACGATCACCGGTTGCAGCTTGAGCGTGACAGTCCAGGCGCCGAACGCGCCCTGCACCAGCACCGAGGCCAGCAAGGCGATCGGCATGGCCGGCTGGAACACGGCGTCGTGCGTGCGGCGCCATTGTTTTACCGACGTGAACAGCAGCGCCAGGATCAGCGCGCCGATGCCCATCGCCAGGTAGCGGTGGATCATCTCGATCCAGGCCTTGGCTACCGTGACCGGGCCGGTCGGCATCGCCGCTTCGGCTGCAGAAATCTGCTCGTGCGCCAGGAACGGGTTGGCTTCGCCGTAGCAGCCCGGCCAGTCCGGGCAGCCCAGGCCCGAGTCGGTCAGGCGCGTGAAGCCGCCGAACACGATCAGGTCGAACGTCAAAAACACCATCACCCAGACCAGCTTGCGGTATTTGTGGGCGTCGGACGACATCCAGACGATCGCCAGCGGCAGGCTGGCCACGAGCAGGCCCATCAGGCCGAGGTGTATGAGGGAAGACAGGTCCATGTGATTCTTTACGGGTAACGTGGTTCAGCCGATGGCCGATGCCTTGAGCAGTTTGGCGATGTCCTTGTAGACGCGGCCCGGTTCGGGCTGGAACGGGAAGCGCATCATGAGGTTGCCCAGCGGGTCGATCAGGTAGATATGGTCGCTCGGAGGGTGGCCTGCTTCGGTCGGCAGCCACTTGGCCACCGTCGCGGCCGGCGCGCGCAGCAATTCCATGCCGTCGTATTCGCGCATCATGACGGTGTCGAGCGGTTCGCTGTCGGTGATCAGCCACACGCGTTCCATGCGCTCCATATTTTTGCCCTGCATCGTGCGCCACTGGCGCATCGCGTACAGCTGGCGCATGCATTCATCGTCGCACTTGCCACCGCCCGTGCGCAGCATGACCCATTTGCCTTTCAGGTCGGCGAGCGTGCGCGGCTGGCCGTCGAGGGTGGTCGTGGCCATCTGCGGGATCGGCAGCGTGCGCGCATCGAGGATCGTGCCGTAGTTGGTGCGGTCGGTCGGCTTGACGATGTAGAAGGTAATGTACGACACGATCAGCGGCGCAGCGCAGATCAGTAGCACCAGTAGCAGCTTGAGGCGGCCGCGGCGGCGCGCAGTGTCAGGGTCAGCGAGTTGTTCTTGAGCCACGTCGAAATCCCGTCATCACATAAAAAAGAAGGGCCAGCGCCGCCAGTGCATACCACTGGAAGGCATAGCCGCGGTGTTTGTCGATCCCTGCCTCGGGCAGCGGCCAGTCGCGCGCCATCAGGTCGGCCGGCGTCGCCGGCAACGTCTGCTGCACCAGGAACGGCAGCAAGCGCAGGCCGCTTGCCTGTGCGAGCGCTTGCGGCGTCAGGTTCTGCACCGCCGCGCCCGGCGCCAGCGGCGGGCCGTCGCCCAGTTCCATCACCTTGCCGGCAGACAGGACGAGCCGTCCTTCGAGCGTGACCGGCCCGGCTGGCGTCGCAAATGTCGGCAGCTTGTCGAACTCGGCCTGGCGCGGCAACCAGCCACGCAGCACCAGCACGTGCTCGTCGGCACCCGCTATTTTAAACGGCATTGCGAGATAGAACCCGGACTGGCTCCCGCGTGGGCGGTTCGCGAGCAGGACGGGCCAGCCGGCGACGAATTCGCCGTGCACGCGCACACGGCGAAATTCAAGATCCGGGGAGGCGGCGATGGTGGGACTGAGGGTGAATGGCGGCTCGGCAGCGCGCACCAGCTGGCGCACCTGCAGGCCGGTCTTGTAGGCAGCCCGGTCCTGTTGCCAGTTACCGAGCAAGATGCCGATGAGGGCCACAATCAGTGCTGCAATCAGGGCGACGGGACGAAATCGGAAGGCGAAGCGCATTACAATGAATTCTCAACCTTTCGCGGGTCCATCATGAAAATCTTCGTTGCCATCGCCTTCGTCCTGATCCTGGCCAGCCTGGCGTCGGCCCTGTTCTTCATGATGCGCGACAAGGGGCGCACCAACCGCACCGTCAATGCGCTGGCGCTGCGGGTGGGCTTGTCGATCGTGCTGTTCCTGTGCCTGCTGGCAGCGCACCAGATGGGGTGGATTGCGCCGACCGGTTTGCGTTGATCGGGTTGTGCTTGCTTACAGCCAGTACACCACGACGTACAGCCCCAGCCACACCACATCGACGAAGTGCCAGTACCACGCGGCCCCTTCGAAGCCAAAGTGGTGTTCGGCCGTGAAGTGCCCGCGCAGCACGCGGTACAAAATTACCGACAGCATGATTGCGCCCATCGTCACGTGAAAACCGTGGAACCCGGTCAGCATGAAGAAGGTCGAACCGTAAATGCCCGACGTGAGCTTGAGGTTCAGGTCCTGGTAGGCGTGCATGTATTCATACACCTGGAAGCCCATGAACACGGCGCCCAGCAAAATGGTTGCGGCCAGCCAGAACGCCGTCTTGGTGCGGTGGCCGGCGCGCAGTGCGTGGTGCGAAATGGTCAGCGTCACGCCCGACGTTAGCAGCAGCGCCGTGTTGATGGTCGGGATCGGGAACGGCCCCATCGTGCGGAAGCCCTCGACGATGCCGGCCGGCCCCGTATTGCCCCAGTGCGCCGAAAAATCAGGCCAAAGGATCTGGTGATCGAGGTCGCCCAGCCACGGCATCGAAATTACGCGTGCATAGAACAGCGCACCAAAGAACGCGCCAAAGAACATCACTTCCGAGAAAATGAACCAGCTCATCGACCAGCGGAACGACAAATCGATGCGCTTGCCATACAGCCCTGATTCGGATTCGCCAATTGCTTCGCCGAACCAGAAGTACAGCACGACGAGCATCGCGACAATGCCCGTCAGGCACACGGGCATCGCGAACGGCAGCCCGTTGACCCAGCCCGACGCACCGGCCATCGTCACCAGCATCGACAGGCCGGCCAGCAGCGGCCAGCGCGAGGGGCCAGGAACGAAGTAATAAGGCGCGGCGGTCTGTGGCGATGCTGGTTGTGACGAACTCATCTTTATCTCCTCGGGCGATGCTGTTGATTGTTGCGTCATGCATGCTTGCTTGGATTCCCGCCTCTGCGGGAATGACGTACTTAGGCCACCGCGAAACTCACGGCCAGCATGATCAGGCCAATGAAGATCGCCACCCCGATCAGGCCAGCAACGATGACGTGGACCGGGTTCAGGCTGGCCGCATCGTTTTCGTAATCGGCGCGCTTGCGCACCCCGAAGAACGACCACAGCACGGCCTTCATGCTGGCCAGAAAACTCCCCTTGCGCTGATGGGGCTTATCCGTTTGCATCGCCCTCTTTCGGCGCGGCAGCGGCCTTGAACGCCCCGCCAATTTCAAAGAACGTGTACGACAGCGTGATGTTCTTCACTTCGCGCGGCAATTTGGGATCGATGAAGAACACCACCGGCATCTGGCGTGCTTCGTTCGGGGCCAGCGTCTGCTCGCGGAAGCAGAAGCACTCGACCTTCATGAAGTGCGGCGTGGCCGACTGCGGCGCATAGCTCGGAATCGCCTGCGCTTTCACCGCCCTGCCCTGCGTGTTGACGACCTCGTACATGACGGTGGCCAGTTCGCCCGGATGCACGTCGATGCTGCGCGTGGTCGGCCGGAACCGCCACGGGCCCTGCGAGTTCCCGTCGAGCTCGATCGTGATCGTGCGCGACTTGTCGACCTGGCTGTTGGTCGGCGCCGCGACAAACCCATCCTGCTGCGTGAGCACGTTGATGCCCAGCACTTCGCAAATCTGCCGGTACACCGGCACGAGCGCATAGCCGAAGCCGAACATCGCCACGGCCACCACCACCAGCTTGCCGAAGGTGCGGCGGTTCAGGCGCAGCAATTTGACGCCGGTGGCCATCTCAGCGCAGCAGCGTGAACTTGACGAACACGCTGATGAAGAAAAACAGCGCCAGGCCGGCCAGCCACAGCGCGGTTCTCAGGTTATTGGGTTTGCGTGGCGCGGTCATCGGATTGTCCTTACTTCACCAGCGGCGGCGTTTCAAAGGTGTGGAACGGCGCCGGGCTCGGCACGGTCCACTCCAGGCCTTCGGCGCCTTCCCACGGTTTGGCGGGCGCCTTGGCGCCGCCGCGGATCGTCGGCAGCACGACTGCGAACAGGAAGTACACCTGGCTGAAGCCGAAGCCGAACGCGCCGATCGAGACGATCATGTTGAAGTCGGTGAACTGCACCGCGTAATCGGCATAGCGGCGCGGCATGCCGGCCAGACCCAGGAAGTGCATCGGGAAGAACGTGACGTTGAACGTGATCAGCGACAGCCAGAAGTGCATCTTGCCGCGCGCTTCCGGGTACATATGCCCGGTCCACTTTGGCGCCCAGTAATAGAAGCCCGCGAACAGCGCGAACAGCGAGCCGGCCACCAGCACGTAGTGGAAGTGGGCCACGACGTAATAGGTGTCGTGCACCTGGATGTCGATTGGGGTCACCGCCAGGATCAGGCCGGTGAAGCCGCCGATGGTGAACACGAAAATGAAGCCGACCGCGAACAGCATCGGCGTCTCGAACGTCATCGAGCCCTTCCACATCGTGGCGACCCAGTTGAAAATCTTCACGCCGGTGGGCACGGCAATGAGCATCGTGGCGTACATGAAGAACAGCTGCGACGTCACCGGCATGCCGGTCGTAAACATGTGGTGCGCCCAGACGACGAACGACAGGATCGCGATCGAGGCCGTCGCGTAGACCATCGAGGCGTAGCCGAACAGCGGCTTGCGGGCAAACGCCGGAATGATCTGCGAAACGATGCCGAACGCCGGCAGGATCATGATGTAGACCTCGGGGTGGCCGAAGAACCAGAAGATGTGCTGGTACATCACCGGGTCGCCCCCGCCGGCGGCGTTGAAGAACGAGGTGCCGAAGTGGCGGTCGGTCAGCGTCATCGTGATCGCGCCGGCCAGCACCGGCATCACGGCGATGAGCAGGTAGGCGGTGATCAGCCAGGTCCAGCAGAACATCGGCATCTTCATCAGCGTCATGCCGGGCGCGCGCATGTTCAGGATGGTGACGATGATGTTGATCGAGCCCATGATCGACGAGGCGCCCATGATGTGCATCGCGAAGATCGCCATGTCCATGCCCAGGCCCATCTGCGTCGACAGCGGCGCGTACAGCGTCCAGCCGGCGGCAGTGGCCCCGCCCGGCACCAGGAACGACGTGGCCAGCAGGATCGCGGCCGGTGGCAGCAGCCAGAACGAGAAGTTGTTCATGCGCGCAAACGCCATGTCAGACGCGCCGACCTGCAGCGGCAGCATCCAGTTGGCAAAGCCGACGAAGGCCGGCATGATCGCGCCGAACACCATGATCAGCCCGTGCATGGTCGTGAGCTGGTTGAAGAATTCAGGGCGTACGAACTGCAGGCCCGGCTGGAACAGCTCGGCCCGGATCATCAGCGCCAGCACACCGCCCGAGAGCAGCATGATGAACGAGAACCACAGGTACAGGCTGCCGATGTCCTTGTGGTTGGTGGCGTACACCCAGCGGCGCCAGCCGTGCGGATGGTCGTGGTGTTCGTCGTGTGCGTGCTCATTGCCGTGACCCGGTGCGTGGTCGATCGTCGTGGTGCTCATGGCGTTACCCCTGCTCGTTACGTGCGTTGGTGGCGGACATTATTTGCGGGCGGCCAGGACTTCGGCCGGCTGGACGATATTTTCCGCAGCCTTGTTCGACCAGGAATTGCGGGTATAGGTGATCACGGCGGCGATCTCGGTGTCGGACAATTGCGGCCAGGCCGGCATTGCGGTCGGGAACTTGCCGCTCTTCTGGCCGTGCAGCAGGATGTCGATCTGGTGCGCCTTGCTGCCCAGCACATTTGGCGAGCCGTCCAGCGCCGCGAACGCGGCCGGGATGCCCTTGCCATTGACCTGGTGGCAGGCCACGCAGTTGGCGGTGTAGACCGCTTCGCCACGGGTTTTGAGTTCGTCGATGGTCCAGACCTTGGTCGGATCGTCGGCCAGCGCCGCCATCTCTTTTTTCTTGCCCGCGACCCAAGCCGTGTAGTCGGCATCGGACACGACGCGCACGACGATCGGCATGAACGCGTGGTCCTTGCCGCACAGCTCGACGCAGTTGCCACGGTACACGCCGATCTGTTCGGCCTTGAACCAGCCGTCGCGCACGAAACCAGGAATCGCATCCTGCTTGATGGCAAAGGCCGGCACGGTCCAGGCGTGGATCACGTCGTTGGCCGTGAACACCATGCGGATCTTCTTGTTGACCGGCACGACCATCTCGTTATCGACTTCGAGCAGGTAGTTGGCGGTGCGCGCTTCGGTCGGCGCCACGCCGGGCTCACCGATCTGCGAGCGCGGCGTGGACAGGTTCGACAGGAACGAGATGCCTTCGCCCTCGCCTTTCAGGTAGTCGTAGCCCCATTTCCACTGCATGCCGGTGGCCTTGATGGTCAGGTCGGCATTGGACGTGTCTTTCAGTGCGACGACGGTCTTGGTGGCCGGCAGCGCCATGCCGATGACAATCAGGAACGGCACGATCGTCCAGGCGATTTCGACGGCGGTGGATTCGTGGAAGGTGGCCGGCTTGTGGCCCAGGGATTTGCGGTGCTTGAACACCGAGTAGAACATGACGCCGAACACGGCGATGAAGATCACCAGGCAGACGATCATCATCCAGATGTGCAAGCCGTAGATGTCGGCGCCGACGGCGGTGACCGGGGCCTGCATATTGAGCTGATGCTCCTGAGGCCGGCCCGTCAGTTGCTGCGCCCAAGCCGGCACGGAGCCAGCGGCGGCGCCGAGTACGGCACAGCCGTACAGCACGGCCCGAAGTCGCGTTGCATATGTCATGTATGTCCCCAACCACCCAAAAAATAAGAATTATTTTTAAACGGTCAGCCATTCCACGAACGAACGACGCCGCTCCGTGCTGGCCGCAGAACACCGATGCCGTGCCGGGGCATCTCTGCGGCTGCTGCAATTCTTTTTCTGTTTCTGTTTTGATTCTGTTTCACGGCTTGCGATGCCGCTTTTTCAAGCGATTCTATCGGCTAGACGTGAAAAATAGCAATTGATTATATCTAAAGCACTAATTTTTATTCAAGGAATATCGGGGGCCCCGCCAATCTGCCCGTGCACGGCGACGACGTTACGGCTTGCGTGGCTGGAAGCGGACGATCGATTCACCAGCTGCCGTCTGGCGCGGCGCCGGGCGAAACGCGTGGCCGTAGATCACTTCGAAGGTCAGGCCCAGCTTGCCGTCGGGGAGGCGCTGCGCTTCGAGCGCAGCGAGCACACGCTGCCAGGCCGCACGGCCGATCAAGCCGCGCCGGCGCGATTCGAGCGGATTGCCGCCCAGCGCGCGCACGTCGCGCAGCAGCGCCTGCGGCGTATCGTAGGTGACCGTGATGCGCTCCATGTCCATGACCGGTGTCGAAAAGCCCGCCTCGACCAGCTGATCGCCGAAATCGTGCATGTCGACAAATGGCAACGTGTGCGGATAAGCATCCAGCGCCGCAAATGCCGTGCGCAGTTCGGTGAACGTGTCGGGGCCGAAGCTGGAAAACATGAGCAAACCCTCGACACGCAGCACGCGGCGCCATTCGGCAAATACGCGGTCGGGCAGCGGATGCCAGTGCAACGCCAGGTTCGACCACAGCAAATCGACCGAGTTCGGGCCGAGCGGCAGGTTGCCGTAGTCACCGCACAGGATGTCGACGCCCGCCTTGGCCGGCATCAGCCGGCTCAATAACTGATTGAGCGAACCCGAGGCGCCCGGCTTTTTCGCCGCGCGCGCCATGGCGCCGGCGCCATCCAGGCCGACGATCTGCGCCGAGGGATACGTCTTTTGCAGCAGGGCCAGGTCGCCCCCGGGACCGCAGCCGGCGTCGAGCACCTGCTTGGGGATGATCTTCACCAGGGCCAGGCGCTCATGCATGCGCGCGGCGATTTCGCGGCGCAGGAAATCCGACGACGCAATGCGTTCGGGCCGCGCGAACAGGTTGCGCACACGTGACAAGTCAATGGGCGCGCTCAGCTTGGACGGGGATTGAGGAGATGCCATGGGATCGGATGCGTGATGAGATAATGTGGGCAGTTTAACCGTTTGTGGGACGCCGAGCCGATGCCGGACCTTCGCCCGCTGCCGATGCGCCTCGTGCACGCGCTGCTGGACGCGTTCTTGCCCTCGTGCTGCGCACTGTGCGGCGGGCAGGCGCGGGCGGCAGTGTGCGCCGATTGCGAGCAGGCGTATGTGGCGCCGACGCCGCGCTGTCCTTGCTGCGCCAACCCGACCGGCGCGCTGGACAGCACACGGCATTGTGGCGCCTGCCTGGCGCAGGCGCCGCCCTTCGACGCCACCTGGGCAGCCTGCGACTACGCGGCGCCGCTCGATAGCCTGGTGCTGCAGCTGAAATTTGGCGCGCAACTGGCGCTGGCGCCGTGGATGGCGCGCGTGCTGCATGGGGCCATTGCGTCCGAGGCACGGGCATTGCCCGACGTGCTGTGTCCGGTGCCGCTGGGCCCGGCACGCCTGATCGAGCGCGGCTACAACCAGGCGCTCGAAGTGGCGCGACCGCTGGCCCGCGCGCTGGGCGTGCCGGTCGTCCCGCAACTGCTGCACCGGCTGCGCGAGACAGCGCCACAATCGGGCGCCGCACCCGGCGACCGGCGCAGGAACGTACGGGGCGCGTTTGGCGTGGCCAGCACATTCGACGTACATGGCCGGCATGTGGGCGTGGTCGACGATGTCATGTCGAGCGGCCACACACTGGCAGAAATTGCCGCCATATTGAAAGGGGCGGGCGCCGCGCGCGTGACGAACGTCGTCTTCGCGCGCACCCCGCCGCATGGATAAGCCTCATCATCAAGGAGAAGCACGTTGTTCCACGTCGTCCTGGTCGAACCAGAAATCCCGCCGAATACCGGCAATGTGATCCGCCTGTGCGCCAACACCGGCGTGCAACTGCACCTGATCGAGCCGCTCGGCTTTCCGCTGGACGACGCCAAGATGCGCCGCGCCGGCCTCGATTACCACGACTACGCGACGATGAAGGTGCACAAGGACTGGGCCGCGTTCCTGGCGGACACCCAGCCCGATCCGGCGCGCATGTTCGCACTGACCACGCACGGCTCGGCGCCCTTCGCCGACGCCCACTTCCAGCCGGGCGACGTGTTCGTGTTCGGCCCGGAATCGCGCGGCCTGCCCCCTGCCCTGCGCGAGACCTTCCCACCCGCCCAGCGCATCCGCCTGCCGATGCGCCCCGATAACCGCAGCCTGAACCTGTCGAACACGGTGGCAGTCGTCGTCTACGAAGCCTGGCGCCAGAACGGCTACGCCGGCGGCGCCTGAACCGGCGCTACAACTCATACAGCCGTCGTGTCAAAAGCCGGGGTCAGGTCTGACATTCGGACACGGCCTCGACTGCTGGGAGTTATACATACAGAAGCCGGGGTCAGGTCTGACATTCGGACACGGCCTCGGCTGCTGGGCGGGGTACGGTTGCTGGATCAAAGTAGAGCTTGTGTCCGAATGTCAGACCTGACCCCGGCTTGTAACCCCGGATTGCGGTAGAGCTTGTGTCCGAATGTCAGACCTGACCCCGGCTTGTTATACATGCCTGTGCGCCAGACAACGGTGCCACTCACCCGAAGGCGTCGAGCAGCCCGGCGCCGGCCAGCAGGTCGATGGCTTCATCGACCCGGCGCGGCGCGGCGGCGTCGAGTTGATCGCGGTCGGCGCCAACCAGGGCGCGCATCTGCTGCGGTACGATTACCAGGTCGATGAAACGCTGCGCGATGGCCGTGGCCGCTGCGATGCCGTCAGACGAAGGCGCTGGTCCGGCCAGCGCGTCGACAATGCTCGCTACGCCGCTGTCGCGCCCAGCCTGATCCACCAGTCGCGACAATTCGGGCAGCCGGGGCGCCGTTGTCAAACTTACCCGCAGCAGCGCCACCGATTTTTCCGTGAGCGCCTGCTGCAGCAGATGCAGTCCCACTGCGCGCAGGCGCTCCTGCAGCGGCATGGCTGACGGCAGGTCGGGCGCAGGCGGCGCCGCGCGCTCGAGAGCACGGTGCACGACTGCGCTGAACAGCGCATCTTTGTTGGCGTAGCGCGCATACAGGGTCGCCTTGCCGGCGCCCGCCATGGCGACGACCTGGTCGCAACTCGTCGCATCGAAGCCCGACCGCAGGAACAGCGTCGTTGCTGCATCGAGGATGCGGCGGTCCACTTCGCCCGCATGCTCAGCAGACGGCCGGCCACCCCGCTTGCGCGTGGTTGGTGTTGGCTCCAGCTCCGGCAGGTTTGATGTCACGCGCATGGCAAAATAGTCATCATAATAAACTGAACTGAATGGTATAGTTCAGTTTCTGGACTCTCAATCAAAGGTGAAGCGATGGACATGCGTTTGAAATTTCTATCTGACAATATGAAGGCCATTGATTTTGGCATGCTCTCGACCCGCACCGAAGGCGGCGCCTTCGCCAGCCGGCCCATGAGCAACAACGGCGAGGTCGATTATGACGGGGACAGCTACTTTTTCACTTATGACCAGGCCCGTACCGTGGCTGACATCGAGGGCGACGCAGCGGTTGGCCTGACCTTTACCGGTGCCCCCGGACCCCATGGGCAGCCACCGCTGTTCATCGCGGTACAAGGCAATGCGGAACTGATTCGCGACAAGGCCATGTTCGCAGCGCACTGGACGGCCGGGCTCGACCACTGGTTCGAGCAAGGCGTCGACACACCGGGATTGGTCATGATACGCGTTCGCGCCGCCCGAATCCACTACTGGAATGGCGCCGACCAAGGCGAGATCGTTCTGTAAAACCCGAACACGCACGGGTCACGCTGGCCCGTGCCCCATCACCGACTTGACAGGCCCGCCATGCACACTGCAATCGACGCATTTCCTATCCATATTCCAGACGCCGACCTGACCGCCCTCGCCGACCGCCTGGCGCGCACGCGCTGGCCCGATGCCGAGACCGTGAACGACACCTCGCAGGGCCCGCAACTGGCCCGCATCCGCGCACTGGTGGAACGCTGGCAGGACGGTTACGACTGGCGCAGCACGGAAGCCGCACTCAACCAATGGGGCAGCAGCCGTACCGTCATCGATGGGCTGGGCATTCACTTCCTGCATATCCGCTCATCGGAACCGAACGCGACGCCACTGCTGCTGACGCATGGCTGGCCGGGCTCCGTGCTGGAATTTCGCGAGCTGATCGGTCCGCTGACGCAGCCACAGGCGCATGGCGGCCTCGCATCCGATGCATTCCATCTGGTGATTCCAGCTTTGCCTGGCTTCGGCTTTTCCGACAAGCCGACTGAACCGGGCTGGGGCGTGGGGCGCACGGCGCAGGCCTTCGCGGAACTGATGCGCCGCCTCGGCTATGGCGAACGCTGGGTGGCGCAAGGCGGCGACTGGGGCGCGGCCGTCACGAGCGCCCTGGCGCACATGCGCGTGCCGGGCCTGGCGGGCATCCACCTGAACATGGTGATGTTCCATCCAACCGAGCAGGAAATCGCCGACGCGACGCCAGAAGAGCAACAGATGCTGGACGACGCCGCCCGCTACGAGAAAGAATATTCTGGCTACATGAAGCTGCAGTGCACGCGCCCGCAATCGGTCGCGTTCGCGCTGGCGGATTCGCCGGTGGGCCTGGCCAGCTGGCTGTACGCGCTGTTCCAGGACGTGTCCGATACCGAAGGCAAGCCGGAGCGCACGATCGCACCGGACCGCCTGATCGACGACGTGATGATGTACTGGCTGACCAATACCGGACCCAGCTCGGCGCGGTTTTACTGGGAAGGCGCGCGCGAGATGGCGCGCGGCATGCCCACCGCCCCGCTGCCCCTGCCTGCTGGCATCAGCATGTTTCCAGGCGAGCAGATGCGGCTGTCGGAGCGCTGGGCCGCATCGCGCTTTGCCGACCTGCGCTTCTTTGGCGAAGCCGAGCGCGGCGGCCACTTCGCAGCAATGGAAAACCCTGCCGTACTTGTCGAGCATCTGCGCGCGACATTCCGCACGATGCGCTGATCAAATCAGCCCCGAAAGCCGAACACGCCATCGGCAAACACCTGCGCATGAAACCGTTCGCCGATCAGCCGGTGCGTGGCGGCGTCCGGATGCAGCGCATCGGGCAGTGGCAGGTGCGCGTTGTCGTCGGCACCATACAGCGCGCTGCCATCGAGGTAATGGATGTGCGCATCGGTCGCTGCCCGATGCGCGACGATTCTTTGCAACTGCTCGCGGATCACACCCAGCGTCAGCTTGCCCTGGCGCCGCTCGGCATCATTGCCCATCGCCCGGAACAGCAGCCTGCCCTGTTCCATGGCCTTGCCATCGAACATGGTCGGCCCCGGCGTCGTTTCGTGGATCGGACACCAGGTCGGCGAGATCACCAGCAGCGGCGTGTTCCGGTGCCGCCCTTCGCGGATCGTGTCAAGAAACCCGTGCACGGCCGGCCCGAACGCGCGCACGCGCATCAGGTCGGTGTTGACGAGATTGATGCCCAGCTTCAGGCTGATCAGGTCCGCCGGCAGGTCGCGGATCGTGCGCGCCGTGAACGGATCCAGCAAGGCATTGCCGCCGAACCCAAGATTGAACAGGTCGACACCGGCCAGACCGGCAGCCACGGCAGGCCAGATGCCGGTCGGATGGGTCGCATTCGAGCCCTGGCTGATCGAACTGCCGTGGTGGAGCCAGCGGCGCTGGCCGCCTGCCAACAGCGGCGACACCGGCGCATCCGTGCGCAAGCTCACCAGCTCGGTGGTCTCGTCATGCGGCAGCCAGAGTTCAATGGTCTTGTCGCCCGCCGGCAGGTCGGCAAAGCGCAGCCAGTGCGGCTCGCCCGGATGTACCCGCGTTGCGCCGCTGATCATGTCGATCTCAAGGAGCTTGCCACCCGGCGCGCTCGCCTGGGCAAGCAGCTTCCCATCAACCACCAGATCATAGATACCGTCGGGTCGCGGCGCCATCTTGCCGTAGCGGCGCTTGGTCGGCAGCACCAGCACCTCGACGACACGGGCCGTCGTCCGGAACGCCAGCCGCACGCCGGATGGCTGTGCTGCGGCCAACGCCAGTTGCACATCCAGGTGCTGCGCGAGCGCCCAGGCCGGCAAACGCTGCGGCAGCAGGCCGGCGTCGGTGCGTTCGAGCTCGACCGCGCCATGGATCAAGTCTGCGGGAATCGGCGACAGCGTGTACATGGACGTGCCCGTCATCAGGCACCCGCCGCTTCGCGGGTCAGCACCGTCAAGCCCTCCACCAGGCGATCGAGTTCTTCCACCGTGGTCGTCAGCGCCACCGTGGCACGCACGAGGCTGGCGTCGCCCACCGCCCGCTCCACCGTGAACACGCCGAAGCGCTCCAGCAGCGCCGCCTGCACGTCACGCGCGCGCATGCCGTCGATCGTGAACGCCGCCAGCGCCGTGTCGCCCACCAGCGGGCTCATCAACTGCAGGCCCGGCAGGTCCGCCACGCGCTGCACCCAGTAATTTCTCAGCCACGCCAGCCGCGCGCCTTTGGCTGCCGAGCCGCCCAGCTGCGCATGCACGTCGAGCGCCACCGGCGCCGCCATGATCGCGCTCATCGGCGGCATGCCCGCGTGCAGGCGCCCCCGGATATCGTCCGCCGGATAATCGCGGTCGCCGAAATGCGGCTCGATGCGGTCCAGACGTGAAGACCGGATGTACGCGAAGCCCAGCCCCGGCGGCGCGCCGATCCACTTGTGCAAGTTGAAGCCGGCAAAGTCGATGCCCATGGCCTGCACGTCGATGTCCAGCTGGCCCAGCGCATGGGCGCTGTCGACCAGCACGTCGACGCCGCGCGCCCGCGCCAGTGCAGCGATCTCGCGCACCGGCACCGACTGGCCATTGGCCGGAAATACTTGCGAGAGCAAAAGCAGCTTCAGGCCCGGCGTATCGCGGATCGCCGTCGCATATTGCTCCAGCAGCGCGTCACCGGACAACGGCAGGCTCAAGTGAAGTTCGGTCGGCACCACGCCGCGCCGCCCTTCCAGCCACGCCATCGCATAGCGCATCGCCGGATAATCGAGGTTGCTCCACAGGACGCCGTCGCCCGGCGCCAGCCGGTGGTACTGGCCGATCAGCACCTGCATCGATTCGCTCGCGCTGCGCGTGAGCAGGATCTCATGCGGTTCGGCGTTGATCAGCCTGGCCAGGCGCGCGCACAGCACCCCGCCATGCTCGAGGGCCTGCCTGCTACGCAGGAACGGGCTCAGATGGCGATTCAGATAGTCGACCGATTCGACCAGCGCCGCCTGCACCGGCTGCGCCATCGCGCCAAAGTAACCGTGCTCGAGATTGACGATGTCGTCGGACGCCGCCGGATACAGGCCGGCCAAAGCCGGCATCACAGGGAGCTTGGCCATGCCGGTCAGCCCCGGATCCGCGCCACAAGCTTGGTGGTCGAGCGGTCATGCTCGAAGTCGATCGCCACCGCGCGCCCGCCATACGCCAGCACGGCCTGCCCTTCGGGAATCTGGTCCATCACGTAGTCGCCGCCCTTGGCATAGATGTCGGGCCGGCCTTCCTGGACCACTTCGAGCGCCGTCTGTTCGTCGAACTCGACCACCAGGCTGACCGATTCCAGCGAAGCCAGCACCGCCATGCGATCGGCCAGCGTGTTGTGCGGGCGGTCATCGCCCTTGCCCAGCCGCTTGACGGACGCATCCGTGTTGACTGCCACCACGAGCGAGGCGCCCAGCTCGCGCGCCTGCGCCAGATAGGTCACGTGGCCGCGGTGCAGGATGTCGAACACGCCGTTGGTCAGCACCACCGGCTTTGGCAGTGCGGCGATCCGCGCAGCCAGGTCGGCGCGCGTGCAGAGCTTGTTTTCAAATGAAGGCATGGGTATTTTAGTGTCAGTGTTTGGGCGGTTCGTCGTCGGGTTCTTCATCGAGCGCCATCGACAGTTCGGATGGCCGCGCCGCGCCGGCCGGCAGCCCCGGCTCCTTGCGCTCGCCCGACAGTTTGACCTGCAGGCGCAGGCCGTTGGCCGAGTCGGCATTGCGGATCGCTTCGTCGTAGCTGATGAAGCCTTTGTTGTACAGCTCGAACAAGGCCTGGTCGAACGTGCACATACCCAGCTCGCGCGACTTGTGCATGATCTCCTTGATGCTCTGGAAGTTCCCTTTCAGGATCATCTCGGCAATCGTCGGTGTGTTGAGCAGGATTTCAATGGCCGCCTTGCGGCCTTTACCATCCTCGGTGCGCACCAGGCGCTGCGAGACAATGGCGCGCAGGTTCGACGACAGGTC
The DNA here is from genome assembly GCF_024753205.1 of Massilia aurea. Classification (GTDB taxonomy): domain Bacteria; phylum Pseudomonadota; class Gammaproteobacteria; order Burkholderiales; family Burkholderiaceae_D; genus Telluria; species Telluria aurea. Next base: position 816,874 of record NZ_JANUGZ010000003.1, read on the forward strand.
CATCAACAGCTGGTTGCGCCGTTCTTCGGGGAAGAAGTTGATGATCCGGTCCATCGTCTGGTTGGCATTGTTTGCGTGCAGCGTGCCCAGGCACAGGTGGCCCGTTTCGGCGAACGCGATCGCATGTTCCATCGTTTCGGTGTCGCGGATCTCGCCGATCAGGATCACGTCCGGCGCCTGGCGCAGCGTGTTCTTCAGCGCGTTGTGCCACGACAGCGTATCGACGCCCACTTCGCGGTGCGTGATCAGGCAGTTCTTGTTCTTGTGGACGTATTCGACCGGGTCTTCCACCGTGATGATGTGGCCGGCCGAATTGTTGTTGCGGTAATCGATCATCGCCGCCAGCGTCGTCGACTTGCCCGAGCCCGTGCCGCCCACGACCAGCACCAGGCCGCGCTTGGTCATCACGACATCCTTGAGCACCTCGGGCAGATCGAGCTTCTCGAAGTTGGGGATCTCGGACGAGATGGTGCGCACGACCATGCCGACGCTTTGCTGCTGCACGTAGACGTTCACGCGGAAGCGGCAGACGTTGGGCAGCGAGATCGCGAAATTGCACTCCATCTCTGTTTCGAACTCGGCGCGCTGGCGCTCGTTCATCAGCGACATCGCAAGCGCGCGCGTGACCTCGCCGCTCAGGCGCTGCTGGCTGAGGGCTTTCATGGCGCCCTGGTACTTCATGCTCGGCGGGAAATCAGCCGAGATAAAGAGATCGGAACCACCCTGGTGATGCATCACCGTGAGCAGTTTATGGATATAGACCTGGGCTTCCGCCGGGCCAAACGTGGTGGACATGCGGGCCTTTCAGAAAAGATGCATAGGCGGAGCCTATCAAGAGATTATATCGACTATCATTCTCGCTACACCATTATTTCATGGCGCGCACCCTGCTGCCCCGCTCACCACGCGGCGCTGGCAACGCGCCTAGTCGAGACACCCACCATGACCCTGACCGAGTTGAAATACATTGTCGCCGTCGCCCGCGCCAAGCACTTCGGCCACGCGGCCGAAGCCTGTTTCGTGGCCCAGCCCACGCTGTCGGTCGCCATCAAGAAGCTGGAAGACGAACTGGGCGTGCTGCTGTTCGAGCGCGGCGGCTCCGAAGTGTCCGTCACGCCGCTGGGCGCCCAGATCGTGGCGCAGGCCGAGCGCGTGCTGGAGCAGACCGCTGCCATCAAGGAACTGGCCAAGCAGAACAAGGACCCGCTGGCCGGCCCGCTGCGCCTTGGCGTGATCTACACGATCGGCCCGTACCTGCTGCCGCCACTGGTCAAAAACCTGATCGACAACGTGCCGCAGATGCCGCTGGTGCTGCAAGAGAATTTCACGCACAAGCTGCTGGAATTGCTGCGCCAGGGCGAGCTTGATGCCGCGATCATGGCGCTGCCGCTGCCCGACCACGGGATGGCGGTGCAGCCGCTGTACGACGAGCCGTTCATCGTGGCGATGCCAAAACACCACCCGTGGGCCAAGCGCAAGGAAATTTCGGCCGAAGACCTGAAAAGCGAGACGATGCTGCTGCTCGGTGCCGGCCACTGCTTCCGCGACCAGGTGCTGGAAGTGTGCCCGGAAATGGCGCGCTTCTCGGCGCCGGGCGGTGGCACCGGCATGCAGCGCACGTTCGAAGGCTCGTCGCTGGAAACGATCCGCCACATGGTCGCCAGCGGCATCGGCCTGACGGTGCTGCCGCGTGCGTCGGTCACCGACCTGAGCGAGTCAAACGGCTTGCTGGCCTATGTGCCGTTCACCAGACCGGCGCCGTCGCGCCGCGTCGTGATTGCCTGGCGCAAGAGCTTCACCCGCCGCGCCGCCATCGATGCGGTGATGCAGGCGGTGAGTGAATGTCACCTGCCCGGCGTCGAGATGATCACGTACGAGGCGGCGGCGTAGCGTCGGTCCACACGGCTGGCGGCGCGATAGCGACGGCTTCGGACTTCTCGTTCGCATCGGCCGCATCGCCGTTGACCGCAGCCCCACCCTTGAGCGCCTCGAGCTGCGACGGCGAGAACACGATGGTCTGGGTCGGGAACGCCAGGCTGATGTCAGCCGCTTCCAGCCGCTCGAAAATCGTCAGCAGCAGCTTTTCGCGAATGATCACCTGCGTGTCAAACTCGTGCACATCGATGTGGGAAAACACCTCGATGTTGAAGGCCCGCTCGCTGATGCTGCCCAGGCGCGCGCGGTGCCCTTCTGCCATGTTCTTTTCTTCGGCCAGGACTTGCTGGACGATGGAAATCGCTTCCTTCAGCTTGGCCGACGAGTTGCCATAAGCGATCGCGATCACGGGATTGAACAGGAACCGGTCGCGCGCAGCGTAGTTTTCGATCTGGCGCGCCGACAGGTCGCCATTGGGAATCGTCACCACGGTGCGCTCATTGGTGCGGATGCGGGTCGAGCGGATGCCGACGTCTTCCACGGTGCCCACCACGTCGCCAACCTTGATGAAGTCGCCCACCTGCATCGGGCGGTCGGCGATCACGGTCACGCTGCCGACCAGGTTTTCCACCGTCTTCTGGGCACCCAGCGCCAGCGCGATACCACCGATACCGAGCGCCGCAATACCCGTTGTGACGTCGATGCCGAAGGTGCTCAGGATCGCAATGCACGAAAACGCCAGCAGGATCACCTTGGCGGCGCGGCGCGCCAGCGTGATGACCGAAATGACCTGGCGCCGCTGGCTGCGCTGCATGCGGGCAATCGCCAGTTCCGAGATCGCGTCGACCAGCCGCAGGCCGAACCACACCAGCGCGATGACGGAAACGATGCCGGTGTAGCGCAGCAAGGTCTGGCGCGCCACGATCGACACCGGCAGCTGCTCGGCCCAGTTGTAGAACACCCCGACGGCGATCAACAGGCTCACCGGCGGCAGCGCCGCCTCGAAGAAGCGGTACAGGCCATTGGCTTCCGGATCGGGCACGAGCTTGCGCATGCAGAACACGATCAGCGCCGACAGCATCCACAAGCCGCCGAACACCAGCACGCCAAGGCCCAGCAGCAGCGCCCAGTCCTTCAGCGGTGCGCCGGCAACGATGACCTGGTCGGCCGCAGGCTCCGTGACCACGGGCGCGCGCTTGGTGGCCGCAGTGATCTGGGTGAGCGTCTCGCGCGAGACGCGCCACACCTGATGCTCGCCGTCCTGCCCTTTTGTGAGCAGCACCGGGATTTTCTTGTCCTGGATGGCGATCTCGCCGACGCGCTCCTGATCGACCGGCAAGTCGTCACTCACCTTGCCGTTGGGGTCGTTCGAGAGCGTGATGAAGGTGTCGAGCGTGCCGCCATCGTCCAACACCGCATGGAACGCGCGCGCCTGCTCCACCGCGTTGGTACGCTGGCGTGAGCTGGTTGCTGGCGGCAAATCGAAGTACAGCGCAGTGCGATCGTAGTCGGATTGGCCAAGGGCGCCGAGCAGGCCGGAAACCATGGAGCGCGGCGTCTCGCGCTTGAGGGGATCGGGAACGGCAGGTTCGGCGGCAGCGGGCGCCTCAGCATCCTGGCCGGCGGCAAACGCTGGCGGTTGGGTAAGCCCCAGCAATAATGCCAGGGACAGCGAGACCAGTAATCTCATGGAAAACATTCTATTCAAAACGACTCCTTGCACGTGTTTGATCGCATGGCGCATGGCGCGGCCCGGACGGGAGTGACGGTGCGGTCACCGCGACATCCCGCGAGATGGCATGCCTGCGGATGCGCAGAAGATGGGCATGCCGTGCCGGGGCAAACGCGCTGGCCCGGACCTGCGATGCGATCGGTCTGGATGGCCGGACAGTGGTGCCCGGGAACCAAAGTCTAGCATCCTGCCGATGTCATGCCCGCACAGTTGCTGCCGTCGCAGGACCAGTTACTGGAAGCCTTTGCCATCAGCGGCCTCACGCTGGCCAATGCATGAAGATGGGTTACGACAGTTGGAGTGTTTCTCAGCAGCCGTTATTCTCAATCCGTTCTGGTGCGCCCGGACACACCCTCGATCACCCCTTCGGTAGAGGCGATCAGTGTCAACGGCTGCTGCTCCAGCGCCGCAATCAACTTGCGCGCCGTTGTGCTGCGCGTGCTGTCGCGTTCGTCAGCTTCTTCGATCCGCCGGATCGTCGACACTGACACATCGGCCATGTCGGCAAGCTTGCTGGCCGACCAGCCGAGCATCGCGCGTGCCGCGCGCAAGGCGCCCGGCGTGATGTCAACGTACGGTGCAGTGGTGCCGGAGGACTCGGGCGCAAGCTGCCTGAACCGGTTCAATCCGGCGATGGGGAGCAGGACGCCAATCCATTGCTGGATGTCTCCCTCGACATTCACGATTGGCATTCCCCGCGCATTGAACCAACGATAAACACCATCGGCACATCGCACTCGATAATCGGTGTTGTAATGCGAGCCGTGTGCGATGGCGGTCATCCAGGCGGAGCGAACGCGCTCCACGTCTTCGCCATGGATTGCATTCATCCATCCCTCGCCTTTTAGTTCTTCGACGCTCTGGCCGGTCAGGGCAGTCCACTCCGGGATATCGACCGCGTATCCGTCCGCGCCAACCGTCCAGGTAGCTGCGCTCGTCTCAACAATCAACTCTAACAGTTGAGAAGTGTAAAGATTTTCCATGCATATATTTTACATATCGGATTTCTAAATAAAGAGTGATTTTCATTCTTTTGAGAAAAAAAATTATTTACATTTTGATTCTTTTTGATTCATTTGATATGATCATTCGCCTTAGCTTCACGATGAATACAAAGGAAGCTACACCATGGTCAATAGCTCGAGTGGACCCCGGATTGAACCGGCACCGTGTGAAAATGAACGTATCGCATTTCTGGGTCAGATTCAGCCACACGGCTTCCTGCTCGAGGTATCGCCGGATTGGAACGTCGTTCGCTGTTCCGAAAACCTCGGAAATTATCTGCCAACTGAGGTCGGCCAGGCAAGTGGGCGCCCTCTTCATGAGCTGATCGGGCGGCGCGCGCTGCACGACGTTCGCTGTGAGCTGCAAGTCATCGGCATGAAAGGTGGCGTGCGCCACCTGTTCGATGTACCGGTCGGTGCCGAGGGGATCGACACGCAATTGTTCGATCTGTCGGTTTCGCGTACGAGTGAGTCGATCATCATCGAATTCGAACCGTCGGCGGCCTCAGGTGACGATGCCTCGGGGCGCATGGTGTCATTGCTCAACCAGTTGCGTGACGCCAGTGATATCGACCGCTTCTGCGATGTGCTGGCGGCGCAGACACGCGCACTGTGCGGGTACGACAGGGCAATGGTCTACAAGTTTCACGAAGACCTCAGCGGCGAGGTCGTTGCCGAACGCAGTCGTGGAGGCATGGACAGCTTCCTGGGCCTGCGCTACCCCGCCAGCGATATCCCGGCGCAGGCGCGTGCGCTGTATCTGGTCAACCCGCTGCGCGTCGTCGCCAACGTACAGGCGCAGAACGCGTTCCTGGTGCCGCTCCTCGACTACAAAGGCGACATGCTCGACCTGTCGATGGCGTCCCTGCGCGCCGTCTCACCGGTACACATCGAATACCTGAACAATATGGGTGTGTGTTCCTCGATGTCGGTATCGCTGATCGTCGACGGCAAATTGTGGGGCTTGCTTGTATGTCACCATAATAGTCCCCGCTATCTGGCGGCGAAATTGCGGATGGCCCTCGAGTTCTACGGCCAGATGGCGTCGTCCATCATCGAGAACTTTGTCCGCCGTGAGCAGGAGCGCGGCCGCGCGGTGTCCCGCGACACGCACATGCGCATGTTGTCGATGGTGTCACCCAACGCAGTTGGCGAAGATAACCTGTTCGCGATGCTGTCGGACTTGCGAACAAGCTTGAATGCCAGCGGCATGGCCACGTATGTCGACGGCCTCGTGCGAAGGGTTGGCTCCACACCTGGCCTGCCCGCCATGATGCGGCTGGTGAAATTCCTGAACGGCGCCGCCATCAGCGAGGTATTCACCACGCATTGCCTGGCACAGACTTGCCCGGAAGCGGTGGCCGATTGTCCGGGCGTGGCCGGATTACTGGCAGTTCCCATCTCACGCAGCCCGCGTGACTTCGTGCTGTTTTTCCGCGATGAACTCGTCGCAGAGGTGAAGTGGGCGGGCAAACCCGACAAGGTCGTTCGTGCCGATGCAGGGGTCTTGCGCTATTCGCCACGCGCCAGTTTCGCGCTGTGGAAAGAACGTGTGCATGAGCAATCGGCGCAATGGAGCGATGCCGACCGTGACAAAGGCGAGTCACTGCGGGTCTCTTTGCTTGAAGTGATGCTCAGAATGACCGATACAGCGGAGAAGATGCGCAAGCAAAGCAATGATCAGCAAGACACACTGATCGCCGAGCTCAACCACCGTGTCCGCAATATTCTCAATCTCATTGTCGGGCTGGTACGCCAATGCGGCAACAGCGCCACCTCGGTCACGCAGTTTACCGAAGACATCAGCTCGCGCATCCATGCTCTGGCGCGTGCTCACGACCAATTGACCAGTAGCGGCTGGCGACCAAAGTCGCTGAGCGATATGGTACGCATCGAGGCTGCCGCCTACCTCGGCAACAACGCTGCCAGCGTCATCATCATCGGCAGCGACTGGGCCATTGAACCGGAGGCGTTCGCCACACTGGCGTTGGTGTTCCATGAACTGATTACCAATTCAGCGAAATATGGCGCATTCAAGCACGAGGGCGGCCATGCCAGATTGCTCCTGGAGCGTGGCGATACAGGTGATCTCTCGGTCCAATGGTCCGAACATGGCGGCAGCATCGTCGTGCAGCCTACCCGGCGCGGCTTCGGTTCGACCATTATCGAACGTGCGATTCCCCACGAGTTGGGGGGCAAAGCGGCGATCGAATTTTCTCCGGGTGGCTTGATAGCGCGCTTCGAGATTCCAGCCCGTTATATTTCAAGCAATGACGACGCACCAGCTACGTCGTACCCAATCATCGCGCACGCACCGTCACCCCTGCTGCCGCCACCTATCGGAAACATCCTGCTGGTAGAGGATAACCTGCTGATTGCAATCGAAACCGAGTCTACGCTGCTGTCGATGGGTGCCGAAAGTGTGCAGGTCGTCTCTACAGTCGCCGCAGCCCTGGAGACACTCCGCCAGTTCACGCCGGACTTCGCCGTACTCGATTACAACCTGGGCCGCGAAACCAGCCTGCCAATCGCAGAACATCTCAGCGACCAGAACATACCATTCATGTTTGTCACCGGCTACGGCGACACGGCGATCATTGACCAGCGATTCCGTGGACGACCCGTCGTCTCGAAGCCATATGATGCAAGCGCGTTGATTTTGCACATCGCATTGGGCGCGAAGCGCACGTGACTACCGAGGTTATTGAACGACAGGCGAAAACAAGAAGGCTATCGGTGCCTGATCCGGGTCTTTTACGCTGATGCCATTCAGGAACAAGTCCACCATGTGGCCAATACGCGATGTCGTTGAACGGTCAGCGTCGATCGCGATCGAAATGGCAGTGACCACGTAAATCAAATCCTCATAAGTGACATCGCTGCGGATGGCGCCCCCTTCTTGCCCGCGCTGAAGCAACCGCTGCCCTTCGGCCGTGATCGCATTGCATCCTGGCGTCCCGCATTGGATCACCGCCCCGATCGACGCAGCAAGGCTCTGATAAATGCTGGTGTTGCTGGCAAGCTCCTCAAGATAAGCACGTACCGCGTCGCCTGGCGCGAGGTCCGCGTTGCGCGCAAGGCTGGTCTGCGCCAACTGTTGAAGAGGCGCTGAATAAAAACGTTCCACTTGGGCGGCTGGCGGAGCCGAGCGAGGTCGCCCGGGCAGTGCTTTTCCTGGCATCAAGCGAGAGCAGCTTTGTCGCTGGACATGAACTCTTCGTCGATGGCGGTGTTGCGGCGGTGTAGGCGAAGAGCAAGCGATCCGCGATAGTGAATCGACGGCTTGTCTGAAAGGTGCTATTTTCACCGATAATTTATTTTCGGTAACAATCATGCAGACAACACCGGGCACGCGCCCGAGCCTTTTCACCACCCCTACCTTCTGGCTCATCCTGCTCAATATCGGCGCCTGGGTGTACCTGGGCATGAACGGCGTCGACTGGATGTCGCCCAGCCCGGCCGACCTGACTGCCTGGGGCGGCAACCTGGGCCCCTACACTCTCACCGGCGACTGGACGCGGCTCGTCACGTCGATGTTCCTGCACGGCGGCGCGCTGCACCTGGGCCTGAACATGTTCATGCTGTCGCAGATCGGGCCATTGTCCGAGGCGGTCTGGGGCCGCACGCGCTTTACACTGCTCTATCTGTTGTCGGGCCTGTTCGGTGGGCTGGCCAGCGCCTGGTGGTATGCAAGCGTGGCCGTGCGCAATACGGGCTACGACCTGGTGCCATCGGCCATGGGCTTCACGCCGCATTTCGCGACCACGGTCAGCATTGGCGCATCCGGCGCGCTGCTCGGCGCGTCCGGCGCCCTGCTCGTGCATGCGCTGTGCGCCGGCAACGCGGCGAAGATCGAATTGAAAGTCATCTTCCAGGTGGTGGCGCTCAATATCGGCATGGGCTTCTTGATGACCGGCACCGATAACGCGGCCCACGTCGGTGGCGCGCTGGCCGGAATCGCCATCGGCGCCCTGCTGATGTTGCCGGGGCGCGTGTTGCGGATCGGTACTGCGGTGCAGTCGGCGGTCGTGTTCGCTGTCAGCCTTGGCGTGCTGGTGGTGCTGGTGAAGCAGCCGCCATCCGACCAGGTCAGCCGGATCGCGCAGATCCTGCGTGCATCGGAGGTGCTCGCCGCGCAGCGGGATGCGGCGCGGGCCGTGAATCCGGAACGCCCGTAATGGCGCCCATGCGGTGCAATATTGGTTTGAACGCGTGGGCGGCATAGCCGCCCACCCTACGTCGTCTACGCGTTCAACGCAACGCAACCAACCCGATCAGCCCTGACGGCGACGGGCCACCATCAAGCCACCAAGCAGCAGCGGCAGCATCAGCGCGATCGTCGACGGTTCAGGCACTTCGGCCACGATCGAGAACGTGTCGCCAGCGCGCATGCCGCTGGTATCGAGCAGCCAGTCACTACGGCCATCGACGAGCGTCGGGTTCCCGAACTGGAACTCGGCCGGTTCGCCGTTGGCAAACGTGATCGCTGCGTTGTAGAACGAGCTGTTGACGCTGAGGTCTTGCGAGAACGCAGACACGGTGCCCGGCGCCGCGAAACGGATGCCCTGCAAGCCAAAGTTAAACTGCGGGAACGACATGCCGCTCAGGTTGATCACCATTGCGCTCAGGCTCAGCGGTCCAGCCAGGTCAGCTTCCTGCAGCACGAAGTTGAGCGTCGTGCCGGTGAAATTGCCCAGCGCCAGGTCGAACGAGACGGCGCCGGCGGCGCTGTAGTCGGTCACGGCATTGCCGGCCGCGCTGTCCGAGTTCACCAGCAGCGCCGCGTGACTCGACGTCGAGAACGCCAGCGCAACCAGGCCGGCGGTAATGAATTTGTTGATGGTCATGGTGAATATCCTTGAATGAATACGGTAAGAATTACAGCGGACCCTTGGCCCACGGACCCGAGATCGCGAACGTGATGCCTGGCGTCTGGATATTGACGAACAGGTAGCGGCCGGTCGGATCGAAGCAGGCGCCGGCAAATTCATTGCCGCGGCCATCGCCGGCCAGCGTCGTCGACTTGCCGGCGGCGGTCAGCTCGGCCGTCGTCAGGTTCACGTTATTCTTGGCGAAGATGTACGCGTCACCGGCGCCCGTCAGGCCCATCAGGCGCTGGCCGAAACCGAAGGTGTCGGTGATCGGGCTGGACGAGTCTTCGCAGATCAGCAGGCCATCGCGCGGGCTGACAGCGAGGTTGTCACCCATATTGCCGATCAGCGGGCTCGGGCTCGAATAGATGCACTTGAGCGTCTGGCTGGCCAGGTCCAGTTCCCAGATCGCGCCACGGTTGACCGGGCCGCCCGACGTGTCCATCACGTACAGCTTGCCCTTGGTATAAAAGATGCCTTCGCCGCGGTTCATGCGCAGCGCGCCCTTGGCCCAGCCCTGGTTGAACGGGCCGGCGGCATTGCTGATCGCCTGGCCATTCAGGCCCACGCTGTTGCCGCGGTTGGCGTCCGGGTTCGGGATCGACACCCATTCCAGTTCGTACGTCAGGTCGACCGATGCAGTAGCCAGGTTGACGTTGTTGACGCCCTTGACCTTGGCCATCTCGAGCACGCCGCCGCGCGCCAGCGAACCGGTCGCGCCCGTCTTGATGTCCGGCACGTAGCGGTAGAAGCCCGACTTGCCCGACGAATCCTCGGTCAGGTAGACATTGCTGTTGGTCGGATCGACCGCGGCTGCTTCGTGCGAGAAGCGGCCCATGTTCACGATCGGCTGGCCGGTCGTCTGGCGCGGATCGACCGTCACTTCGAACACATAGCCATGCTTCTTGCCGCCGGCGGTGATCGCGTCGGAACCGACTTCTTCGCAGGTGAGCCACGTGCCCCATGGCGTGACGCCGCCGGCGCAGTTCTGCTGGGTGCCGCCCAGGCTTGGCGTCATGCTGACCCAGTCACCGTCGCGGAACACCAGGTTGGTGGTGCCGCCGCACGAGCGGTTGGTCGTGGTGGTGTTGATCGTACCGCCGTCGTAGAAGCTGTAGGCGTTGATGAAATTGCCAGCTGCACTACTGGTGATTTCATGATTGCGCACCAACACCTGTTCGGTGCTGCGGCCGACCTTGCGCGTGGCGATCACGCCCATGCCGTCGTGGCCCGCCGGGCATGGCCGGCCATCGGTCATGATGTCGCCGCGCCAGCCATAGCTCTTGTACGTGAAGCCAGGCGGCAATTGCAGCAGCGGCAGGCCGGTGCTCAGGTCATTGGTTGGCGCGATCGCGCCGTACGGGCTGTCGACCAGAGCGGTGACGCCATTGGCGGCGGCAGCTTCACGGGCGTGCAGCGCGGCGAAGGCGCCGACGAATGGCAGCGCGCTGGCGCCGGCGATGCCCTTGAGCAGATTGCGGCGCGACGGCGACGTGTCGTGGTTGTTCATGTGTGCTTCTCCATTGATTGGACGTGCGAGCCGGTGGACCGGCATCTTGAATGTTGGCAGCGCCTGAGCGGCGGCCCGCCTGTCCTTACCACCCCGGCTTGGACCGATGCATTAAAGCAAACGATCATGTCAAGTTAATGACAACAAAAAGACAATTTTTCAGGCTGCACGGTTGGTCGTGACATCTGCCTGTCATGCACAGCGCATGGGGCCTGCTGCGGCAAGGGTGCGCCGCGCAGCGTCCCCAAACCGGCTAGAATTGCTGTCTTCCGATCAATATTTTTTGCGACAAAAAAGCGAACACATGAACAAGCTGGCGCTCTACTTTCGCCTGATCCGGGCCGACAAGCCGATCGGCATCCTGTTGCTGCTGTGGCCCACCCTGTGGGCGCTGTGGATGGCCTCGGGCGGCGTGCCGGCCCTCGATGTGCTGGCGATCTTCGTGATCGGCACGGCGCTGATGCGATCAAGCGGCTGCGCCATCAACGACTACGCCGACCGCGACTTCGACCGCCACGTCAAGCGCACGGTCGACCGCCCGCTCACGAGCGGCAAGATCCGGGGCTGGGAAGCGGTGATGGTCGCGGCCGTGCTGGCCATCGCGTCGTTCCTGCTGATCCTGCCGCTCAATGCGCTGACCAAGCAGTTGTCGGTGGTGGCCGTGGTGGTGGCCGGCACCTACCCGTATTTCAAGCGCTTCTTCGCCATTCCGCAGGCGTACCTGGGCATCGCATTCGGCTTCGGCATCCCGATGGCGTTTGCCGCCGTGCAGGGCGCAGTGCCGGGCGTGGCCTGGTGGCTGCTGGTGGCGAACGTGTTCTGGGCCGTGGCCTACGACACCGCATATGCGATGGTCGACCGCGATGACGACATCAAGCTGGGCATGCGCACGTCGGCCATCACGTTCGGGCGCTTCGACGTGGCCGCCATCATGCTGTGCTATGGCGCGTCGCTGGCCATCTTTTTGCTGTGCGGCTGGTCGCTTGGCCTGCGCTGGTGGTTCGTGGCCGGTGTGGCGGTGGCGGGCGCCATCGCGCTGTATCACTACACGCTGATCCGCCATCGCGACCGGATGAACTGCTTCAAGGCCTTCCGCCATAACAACTGGCTGGGGGCCGCACTGTTCATTGGTGTCGCACTAGACTATGCATTAGGTTAATATTGTCCGAAATGCATTCATCGCTGCTCCGGCAGCGTGATCGACCACCACATCAAGAGGCCTAATATGATCCAAAAAATCCCGACCCAGACCAACACCCGCGACCAGCTGGTCGACGACCTGAAGAGCGTCATCGGCGACGCGGAATCGTGGCTGCGCAACGGCAGCCAGCTGACCGGCGAAGAACTCAAGTCGGCCAAGGCCAAGTTCGAGCAGACGCTGGCCTCGGCCAAGGTCGGCCTGATCAACGCCGAAGAAACCGTGGTCGAGCGCACCAAGGTCGCCGCCAAGGCCACCGACGAATACGTCAAGGACAACCCATGGAAATCGGTTGGCCTGGGCGCTGCCATCGGTGTCGTCATCGGCATGCTGATCGTCCGTAAATAAGATGACGATCCCCGCGACCATTTCGCGCATCGGGGCCACGCTGCTTGCCATGCTGCGCACGCGGCTGGAGCTGGCGACGCTCGAACTGCAGGAAGAAACGCACCGCCTGTTCGGCTATGTGGCCTGGGGCATCGCGGCCGCCTTCTTCGGCCTGGTCGCGGTGCTGCTGCTCATCCTGTTCGTGCTGGTGCTGTTCTGGGATACGCACCGCCTGCTGGCCGTTGGCGGCATGACGCTGCTGTTCGCGCTGGGCAGTGTGCTGGCGTTCTTCAAGGTCCGTGGCGACCTGACGAACCGCGGGCCGATCATGGCGGCCACGCTGGCCGAACTGCGCAAGGATGCGCAAGCTGTCAAAGGAGAGCCGATCGATGACATCAAAATCTGAACCACTGGCGGTGCGCCGCCGCTTGCTGGCCGCGCAATGCGCCGAACAGCGCGCCCAGATGTCGGCCGACGTGACGCTGCTGCGCACGCCGTCGGCGATGGGCGGCACTACGGGCTACGTGGTGCAGCACAAGAAAGCCATCCTGACCGCCGCCGGCGTCGGGGTGGGCATCCTGCTGACCAAGCCGGCCTGGGTGGTCGGTGCGATCACCGCAGCGTTGTCGGCCTACAAGCTGGCGCAGAAGGTGTTGCCGGTGCTGGGGTGGAGGAAGTTCGAGGTGCATTGAACCCCGCACTCACGCATGACACGAAGGGGCGTCCGCATTGGCGGCGCCCCTTTTTTCATGTGCTCAGTCCTGGCCCAGCTCATCCCCGAGCGCCTTGCCGCGCGCAGCCGCGGCCTGCATCGCCGCGACGATCGCACCTTTGACGCCTGCCGCTTCCATGCTTTCGATCGCCGCATGCGTGGTGCCGCCTTTTGAGGTCACGCGCGCGCGCAGCACGTCGACTGCCTCATCGGACTGCGCCGCCAGCTGCGCCGCGCCCGTGAACGTGGCCAGCGCCAGTTCCCTGCCCTGCTCCGCATTCAGGCCCATCGCGCGGGCGGCTTCCTGCATCGCTTCAAGGAAGTAAAACACGTAGGCCGGCCCGCTGCCCGACACCGCTGTCACCGCATCGATCTGCGCTTCGTCGTCCAGCCACACGGTCTTGCCGACCGCGCGCATGACGGCGTCCGCCTGCTCGCGCTGCGCGGCGCTCACGGCCGGCTGCGCCGCCAGGCCCGTCACACCCATGCCGATCAGCGCCGGCGTATTCGGCATCGTGCGCACGATGGCGTCGTAGCCGCCGAGCCAGCGCGTCAGGTCGCTGCTGCGGATGCCCGCCGCGATCGACAGCACCAGCTGGCGCGTCAGGTGCGGCGCCAGTGCTGTGGCCACTTCGCGCATCTGCTGCGGCTTTACGGCCAGCACCACGACTTCAGCGTGCCGGACACCCTCGTCGATGTCGGTCGCGGTACGCACGCCATACTCGCGCGCCAGGCGCTCCAGTGCTTCGGGATTGCGGTCCACCACGTGGATCTGCGCGCCGGAACCCGCGACCTTCACGAGCCCGGAAATCAGGGCTGCGGCCATATTGCCGCCGCCGATAAAGACGATGTTCATGGTGATCCTGTCAGGTGTAATCGCGTTTGCCAAAGATGGCGCTGCCCACGCGCACGATCGTCGCGCCTTCGGCGATCGCGGGCGCCAGGTCGCCCGACATGCCCATCGACAGCGTGTCCAGCGCCAGGCCGTCAGCGCGCAGCGCGTCGAACAGGGCGCGCACGCGCGCAAAGGCGGCGCGCTGTTCTGCGACATCGGTGGTGGGTTCGGGGATCGCCATCAGCCCGCGCAGGCGCAGGTTCGGCAGTTGCGCGACCTCGCGCGCCAGCGCCGGTAATTCTTCAGGCGATGCGCCGCTCTTGCTGGCCTCACCGCTGATGTTCACTTGCAGGCAGATATTCAGCGGGCCCAGTTCGGGCGGCCGCTGCTCCGACAGGCGCTGCGCAATCTTGAGCCGCTCGACCGTGTGCACCCAGGCGAAGCTGGCGGCGATGGGCCGCGTCTTGTTGCTCTGGATCGGGCCGATGAAATGCCACTCGACGGCCGCATCTGGTTGCGCCTGCGCGACGCTTGCGATCTTGTCGAGCGCTTCCTGCAAATAGTTTTCGCCAAACGCCAGTTGCCCGACGGCCATCGCATCGAGCACCGCCTGCGCAGGGAAGGTCTTCGATACAGCCAGCAACTGGACGTCGTTTCTGGCGCGTTCCGATGCCTTTACAGCATCGGTGATTGTCGCTTCGACAGCTTGCAAGTTCCCGGCGATTATGGACATAATGATTTTCTATAGGAAATATTTTTGAGGCCGTTTGCGGCACTGGGATTATAAATGGACATATCGGAATTACTCGCTTTCTCGGTCAAGAACAAGGCCTCGGACCTGCACCTGTCGGCCGGCCTGCCGCCGATGATCCGCGTCCATGGCGACGTGCGCCGGATTAACCTGCCGCCGCTGGAGCACAAGGACGTGCACGGCATGATCTATGACATCATGAACGACGGCCAGCGCAAGCAGTACGAAGAAGTGCTCGAGTGCGACTTCTCGTTCGCGATTCCGGGCCTGGCGCGTTTTCGCGTCAATGCGTTCAACCAGGAACGGGGCGCCGCCGCCGTGCTGCGCACGATTCCGTCCAAGATCCTGTCGCTCGAAGACCTGAACGCGCCGAAGATCTTCGGCGAACTGGCGCTCAAACCCCGCGGCCTGGTGCTGGTCACGGGCCCCACCGGCTCGGGCAAATCGACCACGCTGGCGGCGATGGTGAATCACCTCAACGAACAGGAATATGGCCACATCCTGACGATCGAAGACCCGATCGAATTCGTGCACGACTCCAAGAAATGCCTGATCAACCAGCGCGAAGTCGGCCCTCACACGCTCTCGTTCAGCAACGCGCTGCGCTCGGCGCTGCGCGAAGATCCGGACGCGATCCTGGTCGGCGAGTTGCGCGACCTGGAAACGATCCGCCTGGCGCTGTCGGCCGCCGAAACGGGCCACCTCGTGTTCGGCACGCTGCACACGTCGTCGGCCGCCAAGACCATCGACCGTATCGTCGACGTGTTCCCGGCCGAAGAAAAAGAGATGGTGCGCGCGATGCTGTCCGAATCGCTGCAGGCCGTGATTTCGCAAACGCTGCTCAAGACCAAGGACGGCTCGGGCCGCGTGGCGGCGCACGAAATCATGATCGGCACGCCGGCTATCCGTAACCTGATCCGCGAAGCCAAGATCGCCCAGATGTACTCGGCGATCCAGACCGGCAGCAATGTCGGCATGCAGACGCTCGACCAGAACCTGACCGACCTCGTACGCCGCAACATGATCTCGTCGGTTGCTGCGCGCAGCGCTGCCAAGATTCCCGAAAATTTCCTCGGCTAAGGGCCATCCATGGAACGCGACCAGGCTACCAAATTCATGTTCGACCTGCTGCGCCTGATGGTGACCAAGGGCGGCTCGGACCTGTTCATCACGGCGGGCTTTCCGCCGGCGATCAAGATCGACGGGCGCATGACGCCCGTGTCGAGCCAGCCGCTCACCAGCGGCCACACGGGCGACCTGGCGCGCGCCATCATGAACGACAAGCAGGGGGCCGGGTTCGAGCTGACGCGCGAAGCCAATTTCGCGATCACGCCGGGCGACCTGGGACGCTTCCGTGTCTCTGCCTTCATGCAGATGGGCTGCGTGGGGATGGTGCTGCGCGTGATCACCACGGCGATCCCGAAGTTCGAGGAACTGAGCCTGCCCGACACGCTCAAGGACGTCGTGATGACCAAGCGCGGGCTGGTGATCATGGTCGGCGCGACGGGTTCGGGCAAGTCGACGACGCTGGCGGCGATGGTCGGCTACCGCAACGAGAACAGCTACGGCCACATCATCACGGTCGAAGACCCGGTCGAATTCGTCCACCCGCACCGCAACTGCGTGATCACGCAGCGCGAAGTGGGCGTGGACACCGACAGCTTTGAAGCAGCCCTGAAAAACTCGCTGCGCCAGGCGCCGGACGTGATCCAGATCGGCGAGATCCGCGACCGCGAGACGATGGAGCATGCGATTGCATTTGCCGAAACGGGCCACCTGTGCCTGGCCACGCTGCACGCCAACAGCGCCAACCAGGCGCTGGACCGCATCATCAACTTCTTCCCCGAAGAGCGCCGCCAGCAACTGCTGATGGACCTCTCGCTGAACCTGAAAGGCCTGGTGTCGCAGCGCCTGATTCCGAAGAAGGAATCGAAGGGCCGCGTGGTGGCGATCGAGATCCTGCTGAACTCACCGTTGATTTCGGACCTGATCTTCAAGGGCGAAGTCCATGAGATCAAGGAAATCATGAAGAAGTCGCGCGAGCTGGGCATGCAGACGTTCGACCAGGCGCTGTTCGACCTGTACGAGGCCGACAAGATCACCTACGAAGACGCGCTGCGCAATGCGGACTCGGTCAACGACCTTCGGCTGAACATCAAGCTCAATAGCAAGCATGCGAAGAACCGCGATTTTTCGAGCGGGACGGAGGCGTTGGGGTTAGTGTGATGAGTTGGTGTGATGGGCCCCATCGATCCATCGCCGGCTTTTAAAACCGCGACTCCAGCGTCACCCGCGCCATCGCCTGCCCATCCGAAAACGTCGTCCTGCGCTGCACGCCGTTGTCGTCCACGTAGCGCGACTCGGACACCGTATCCTGCGCCAGCAGATTGGTTGCCGCCAACCGCAGCTGGTAAGTCGGGTTGAACTTCCACAGCGCATACACATCCAGTTCGCGCCGCACGCTCTGGTAGCGTGACTGCTCCACGTTCACGCGCACGTTGCCGCCGTTCTTGAAGGCGAAGCTCGCGCCCGTCGTGAGCTTGCCGCCCGGCGTCTTGTAGTCCACACCGAGCGTGCCCGACACGGGCACCTGCTGGTCGAGCCGGTTGTCCGGCCCCGGCACCGCATCGACGCGCGACCAGTTGCGCGCCAGGCTCGCGCGCAGGTCGATGTCCGGCACGTCCTGCATCACGGCCGACAGTGGAAACTTCGCCTCTAGCTCCAGGCTGCGCGTGAGCGCGTCGCCATCGTTGACCGGCGTCTGGATCCAGCGGCCGTCTTCAAAGAGCAGGCCCTGGCGCGTGTAGTCGCTGATGCGCCGTACCGATACGCTGGCGCTCAGCAACGCCTTCTCGGCCCAGTAATGTTCGTAGGAGGCGTCGATGCCGGTCGCCAGTTCGGGCTTCAGGTCGGGATTGCCGCGGTAGTCAGGGTCGGTCTGGCTGTTGTTCGGTGTGGTGAAGCGCCGTGGGATCAGGCTGCCCGTGAGGGGTGCCTTGAAGGTGCGGGTCAGCGCCACGCGCACCTGATCGCGGCTGTCGGGGAGCTTGTACAGGGTCTGGGCAAGTGGACTCCAGACGCTGGTACGGTTGGTGCTGGTGTCGAACGTGTTGCCGCTGCTGCGCGTCTCCAGCCCTTCCCAGCGCAGGCCCGCGTACATCGACCACTGCTTGGTGACGTTCCACTCGTCCTGCACGAACAGCGCCAGGCGCTTGAGGGTGGCGTCGTAATCTTCATCGCGGCGCAGCGTGCTGCCCGCGAGCGGGAACAGTTCCACCTCGCCGCGCGCATCGTCGCGCAAGGTATGGCCGGCGTCCCAGCCCATCGACAGCGCGTGGTCCTTCTTCCATGGCCGCGAATACTTGCCCACCGCGGTGACGCCAACTTCGTCAGTGGCACTGAGCACGGTGGAGTCGCGCGCCAGACGATCAACACTGTCCAGCGTGCGAAAGTCGTCTTCATGCCAGTTACCGCGGCTGCGCGCCCCGTTCACGCCCAATTTCAGCTCGAATTTGGCACCTTCTTCCAGGTTATGCATCCAGGTCAGGTCCGAACGCAGCGTCGTGTTGGTGCCTTTGCTGCGCACGTCGCGCTCGTCGTACAGAGGGCGCAGGCCAAGAATGGTCTCGGTCGAAGTGCTGCCCTGGTAGTTGTTGCGCTGGTGCGCGACGAGCGATTGCCAGCTGACCGTATCGCCGTTCTCCAGGCTCCAGTTCAGCCGTGGTGTGAGGTTGATGCCTTGCGGGCTGCCACGATCGGTCTGCTCGCTGCGCCGCACGAAGATGGGGCGCCCGGCCGCATCGATCTGCGATTCTTCGAATGGCGATGGGCGATCAAACTCGTAGCGCCAGGCGCTCGCGGCGAGCGAGTACGACATCTTGCCGACGCGGTCCGACATGGTGAGGCTGGCGGAAGGATTGCTCACCTCCCCGCTTTTGCCGTAGCCCACGCGCAGCTCGCGCTGCGCCTTTTTTACTGCGCGCTTGAGGACGATGTTGATGGTGCCGGCGATCGACTGGGTCGAGAACTCGGCGCTGGCGGCGCGCAGGATTTCGATGCGCTCGATCGACTCTGGCGAAAGCTGATCGATGTCGAAGCCGGCCGGCGCGCGCTCGCCATTGAGCAGGATCTGCGTGTAGCCGCTGCCCAGGCCACGCATGCGGATCTCGCCACCGCCACGCCCGGCGCCGCCGCTGACGGTGATCCCCGGCAGGCGCTTGAACACGTCGAGCACCGAGGTGTCGCCGTAGCGCCGGATTTCCTCGGTCGACACGACGATCTTGCTGGCGGTATCGTCGCGGCGGGGATCATAGCCGTTGGCGTCGGCCTTGACTTCGACCTTCTGGACAGTGTCCGTGGAGAGAGCCGGCGCCGCAGTGTTCTGAGCGTAGGCAGGCAAGGCAGACAGGGAAAGCGCGACGAGCGTGGGGCGAAGCATCTGAGGGCAGTCATGGCAGATTCAAAGGTGCCGTATTCTGTCATGCCCCTGCTGCTCCGAACAGCACGTCGTCAAATTACCCGACCCGCATACGGGTCAAACGCTCACCCGCCCGGCCCCATGCCGCCGCCCGGGGGCCCGAACCCTTGGCCACCGCCAGGCCCGCCCCGCGCGCCATCCGGTCGGCGCCCGCCCGCACCGCCAAAACTGCCGAAGCGGTACGACAGCCCGACATACACGAGGCGTCCTTCCTGGCGGCGGATGCTGTATTCGCGCAGGCGGTCGGTCTCGGTGATCGATTCGGTCTTTTGCGAGTCGAAGACGTCGTTGACGTTCACGACGAGGCTCAGGGCCTGGCTCAGGTTACGGCGGTAGCTCAGGTCAGCGCTGCGCGTCGGCTGGCGGTAGCCTTCGCCGAACAGCGTCTTGCCCTGCGCATTGAGTACCAGCTGCAGGCTGTTGGTCGGGTTGATCTGGTAACTCACGCGCGCGCGGCCGCTGAGCGACGTGGCGCTGCGCTTGTCATCCTGGCTGTTGCCCAGTACCGACTGCTCGGAGTACCCCAGGTTGCCGCTGGCATTGACCGTCAAGCTGGGCGTGACGCGGCCGCTGAACGTGAATTCGAGGCCGCCCGAGTTGCTGCTGCCGGCGTTCTCGCGCGTGGTGAGCAGCACCGTATCGGAGATGAAGGTGCGGCGCTCCTGGATCAGGTCCGAATCGCGCCGTGCGTACAGACGCACATTGGTCTCGACCTTGCCCAGTTTGGTCTCCAGCCCCAGCTCGATCGAGTCGGTCTTGGTAGGCATCAGGTCGGGATTGCCCGACGAGACGTTGGTTTCGTCACGGTAGACGACGAAGGGATTGAGGTCGCCCGCGCCCGGCCGGCGGATGCGGTGCGCGTAACTCAGGCGCAGCGCCGTGTCGTCGGACAGGTCGTAGGTCAGGAATGCGCTCGGGATCGCGTCGAAGTAATGGTTGTTGGCCTTGACGTTGGTGGTGACCTGGTTCAGATCGAGGTCGGTGTATTCGGTGCGCAGCCCGCCCAGCAAGCCCCATTTTTCGGCCAGGCGCAGCTGATAGGTACCGTACAAGGCCACGGTCGTTTCATCGAGTTCGAAGCGGTTGGTGCGCTGGTTGCTGAGGCTCTCGGCCAGCGTCGCCTCGTCGACATTGAAAAAGCGCGTGTCGAACACGTTGCTGTTCTGCGCGACCTTGTAGCCCGCCTTGAACACGCCCTTCTCGCCCGGCAGTTCATAGTCGCCGGTGAAGTCGATCACGCGCGTTTCGGTCAGGTTGTTCTGGTGCGTGCGCGGCGCGGTCGAATTGGCGGGGCGCACCGTGTAATCGCTGGCAAAGCGCGTGTCGGCCTCGCCCTTGTTGCCCGACAAGCGCAGGTCGACCTTGAGGATTTCGCCGGGCCGCGCGCCCTTGTGATCCAGGCCGCCACTCAGGCTGTAGCTGCGGTTGTCGTTGTCTCGCACGCTCGAACGCAGGTAGTCGCCGTCGATGCTGCCGTCGGCGTTCAGGCCGCGGTAGCGTTCCTGCGACTGCCCGTCGCTGCCGTTGGCCGAGAAGCTGGCCTTGGCCGACAGCACATCCTTGTCGCCCAGGTTGTAGGTCAGCGAGCTGTTCATGCCCACGGCCTCGGTGTCGGTCTCGCTGTTCGAGCGCTGCGTGCTGCTGGCCACGGCGCCGGTGAGCGGATCGATCCGGTCGCGGTTTGTTTCGCCGTCGGAGCCACGCGTGTCGCGCCGGACGTACACGCCGCCCTGCACGCTCATGCGCCCGGTCGTGTAGCTGCCGAAGCTCGACGCATTGGCGCGCCCTTCCGGGCCGACGTTCGCGTTGACGGCGCCGAAGCCGCCCGGCGTGCGCTCGCGCCGCATCACCAGATTGATGATCGGGCCGCCCCCACCTTCGTTGCCGAACTGCGCGCCGGGGTTGTTGATCACTTCCACCGAATCGAGATCGGCCGCCGGGATCGCGCCCAGCGCCGCGGCGCGGTTCTCGCCCTGCATCATCGCCGACGGCTTGCCATCGACGAGGATCTGCACATTGCTGCGCCCGCGCAGCGTCACGTTGCCGTCCGGGTCCACCGCCACCGACGGCACCTTGTTGAGCGTGTCGGCCACCGTGTCGTTGGTCGAGGCAGCGTCGCTCTTGACGTCATACGCCTGGCGGTCGATCCGGTTGGATGAACGCGCCGCCGTGACGGCGACGGTGGAGGCGACGGGAACGTCCGCCGCCTGCAGCGCCGGCGCGGTTGGCGTGACGGCACCGGTAACGGGATCGGCCGGCCGGACGGCGGTTTCCTGGGCAAATGCACAGACAGGCGCCAGCAGCGCGAACAACAGGGCGGAAGAACGGTGACGTGACATGAATACCTGGGTGACGGGACGTTTGGACGAGCGTAATTGTCGCACGCGTCATGCCCGGAATTTGTTAAGAAATGCTAAGACGGACGAAATGTCACTGCATTGATCGGCGAACCGACACCGCCGGGGCCAACGCTCTGGTACGCGCCTGCCAGCAGTAGCGTAAACTGCACTGTTTACAACAAGGAGACTTCAATGAATGCCTACGATTTCAACGCCACTGCCCTCGACGGCCAGCCGGTCGACCTGCAGCGCTACCGCGGCAAGGCGCTCCTGATCGTCAATACGGCCAGCGCCTGCGGCTTCACGCCGCAATACCAGGGCCTCGAGGCGCTGCAGCGCCGCTATGCGGACCAGGGCCTCGTAGTGCTGGGCTTCCCGTGCAACCAGTTTGGGCACCAGGAACCGGGCGACGAAGCAGCGATCGGCGCCTTCTGCGAAAAGAACTATGGCGTGACGTTCCCGATGTTCGCCAAGGTCGACGTCAATGGCGACGACGCGCATCCGCTGTTTCGCTTCCTGAAGGGCGAAGCGCCCGGCGTGCTGGGCACCGAGGCGGTCAAGTGGAACTTCACCAAGTTCCTCGTCAACCGCGAAGGCGAGGTCGTCACGCGCTATGCACCGACCACCAAGCCGGAAGACCTGGGCGGGGATATCGAGAAGGTGCTGGCGAACAGGGTCTGATTGCGCCAGCGCTCACGGCGCAATGGCAATCACCTCGTCACCCGGCTGCGGCTCGCAGCTTGCGCCCAGTGGCGTCCAGCCGCGCCGCACGACAATCCGGCGCTCGTCGTGGCAGATTTCCACGCGCTGTGTTTCGGGCGCGCGGCGCTGCACGAAGGCCTCGATCGAGGCAGGCACGCTGACCTGGAGCGACAGCACGTGCAGGTCTTCCACCGGGTGGTCGTCCACGTGCACGAGCGGCACGAACTGCCCGGCAAACATCGTGAAGTGCGACGGCACCTTGACGGGGCCGGGGACGTAATCGTTCGCGCGCAGCCAGGCCTGCGCTTTTTTCCGCGCGTTGCCCTCACCTGCCGCACCGCCCCAGGCACTGGCCATCAGCTCGGCCACCCACTGGTTGCAGTTCTGGTATTTGGTGCCGTAGGCATAGGCGTTGGCACTGTATTGACCGGCCAGCAGGGCCAGCGCCAGCGCCTTGTCGCGGGCGGCGCGTTCGAGCGACGCGCTGTCGTCGGCGGGCAGGAATAACAAGGCGACATGGCCCTTGCCCGGTGCGTCGGCGCCGAGCGCGAAGCCGGCGATGCCCTGATCAAAGATGTACGGACGCGCCTCGTCGCACTCGTAATACAGCTGGCGCACGGCCCACGGGCTGTCCGGCGTGTCGCGCAGTGCGACGCCGGCGTGTGAATACACCAGATCGAAGCGGCTCAGGTCCGTGCCGGCGCGCGCGATCAGGGCGACCTTGCCGTTCGAGCGCGCCAGCTCCTGCTTGACGACGCCGGCAAAGCGCAGCACGCGGTCCTGCTCGGTCGCGTTGAGGTCGCGCGAGCGTTCACAAAAGGTGGGAAAGCCGGCCCAGGCACTGCCGCTCGCACACAACAGCAGCGCCAGCGCGGCCTGGCGCACGAGCATCAGATCGTGACTTTGCGCGAGCCCAGTTCGCGGTACCACTCGTCCTGCAGCGCCAGGAAGAACGGCCGCTGGGTGTCGGCGTAGGCGAATTCATAGCCGTAGGCGCGCTCGTTGACCTGGACCACGTCGCCCGCGATCACGGTGCGCGTCGCGAGGGCGCGGTTGGGCACGTCGAGCTCGAACGAACGGGCCTGGCCGGCAGCGGTTGCGCGCAGCGTCAGCCGGGTGGTATCGGGCTTGTTGGGGGCGTGTGCAATGTTGATCACGCGGTACTGGCCGGCGGCGACCTTGTCGTTGTCGCTCGAGCTGTTGCTGGAACCGCTGACCGAATCGGAAATGCTGGCCGACGACGCCGAGCCGGCGCTGGACGCGGACGACGCGAAGCTGTCAGCCTGCGCGGGCGCATTGCAGGCGGCAGCGAACAGGGTCAGGCACAGCGTGCGGGAGAGGATAGGCAAGGTCATGACACTCTTTCATTTAGCGAGCAGAACGCTCCTATGGTACAAGCCCTTGCGCCGAATGACCATAGGGCAATTTTATCGCGTCTGAATGCGGGCCGCGCCGTGGGTGATGCAGCCGCGGGTGACGTTGTCCAGGAAGCGGATCGCCACATCCATCGACAGGCCCGGTGGCAGCAGATTGGCAAGCCCGGGGTCGTCGTTCAGCCGATCGACGCCATACGCCAGCCGGCGCGACACGTCGCGCGCCAGTTGGCCATCGCTGTTGTAGAGCGCGTCGTAGACGCCGGCCGCTTCCCATACCGGCACGAGGCCCGGGGTGCTGCTGTCTTCGAAGACGATGGCGCGCGGACTGTCTTCGTCCTCGCGCACGAGTTGAAAGGTAAAGCTCAAGATCGTTCCTGCTGGTGTTCGTTGCTGGGGTCGGGGCGATGCTACCACGCTCGCCGCGTTGCTGCAGTGGCCCGATGTCCGGCGGACGTTCCCGAATCAGTTTGCCTTACCCTGTCGGCATCCGGTGGCGTAGGCGATCTTGTACGGTTTGTCAAAACAGCGCTGCAGGCCTTCGACCACATCGATATTCATGGGCCAGCGCATTTTGAGTGTCGTGCCGTCAGCCGTAGGCAGTTCGATAAAGCCATTCACCAGGGCTGGCACATCCTCTCCGGTCATTGGCGGTACTGCGGCAAGCTTTCGGTGTGCAGCGTCCAGGGCGATCCTGTCCTTGCGCAGGAAGGCGATCGATGCGTCTACATAGAAATTCCATCCCGAAGGATCATCTTCCACCGGCACGCGCGAATGTTCCATCAATGCTGCGGCAGGTCGGGACTGGCCGGCGATGGCGCGCATCTGCCCTTCGTGCCAGTGCAGCATGCTGGATTTGTTGCCATGGGCCTGGCGATAGTCACGCAGCAAATCGGCCGCCACGAGCTCGCAGCCCGGCGTATCGCCGAGCGGGCGCCACCCACCGCTCATGTCCTGATCAAACTTTGCTTCATCCAGGGCGAGCAGGCGGCTGCGATCATGACTGCATGATGTGCTCGTTGCATTTGCGGAGGGTGTGGCTGCCGCGGTGGCAGATAAAAACAGGAGCGTGCACGCCAGGGCAAGGGTCGAAATCGGTGAGGGCATGTGCAGGAGCGGTTAGTCAGCAACGTGCCAGATTAGCAAATAGCGGTACGAGAATAAGCGCGGATTCTCACCATCTCGATGCCGAAACGCCTTCTCGAACCCGACTGCAAAGATCATGACAACCGGTAGGTCGTGGCCATCCCCCATCCCGGCTTGTAACTCCGAAACCATCAGTAGTGGTAACGACAAGAGATGACGATCAGTTCCACGTCATTGACCATGTAGACAAACCGATTGGATTCATCAATGCGGCGCGACCAGCATCCGCTCAAGCCATGCTTCAAAGGCTCTGGTTTTCCAATGCCAGCAAATGGATCTCGTTGCACGTCCTTCACGAGATCGTTGATGCGTTTGAGCGTCTTTCTGTCTTGCGTTTGCCAATATACATAACTGTCCCAGCCCTCATCCGTGAACTTCAGCGTGCGCATTTTTCGATTCCTCGGCGCTGGATGGCGCTAACAACTCCCGCTGCTTTGCTTCGCCTGCACGCGCTTGAGCAATCGACTTGGCCAAATGCGCTGCATTTGCCGGTGAGCTGAGCAAATGAACCGTCTCCATCAGGCTGCTGTAATACTCGAACGACATGACGACAGCGTCGGGCGCATCGCGCCTGGAAATAACAGTCACGTCAGCATCATCGACGACCTGGTCGATGACATTCCTGAGACTGTTGCGGGCCTCAGAAAAATTGATGATTCTCATGCGCACCTCCTGTGTTGTTCTTAAAGCACCGACGACATTGCCCGAACTTGTCCTATATATCGTACAAGTATAGTGCAGGAATGGATATTAGCAAGTGCCATTGCAATGAGAGATGGCAGTCAATCAGGTCAGTCGCTGCTCCAGCAGCTCGATCCAGTGCTTCACAGGCGTCCCGGTCCCTGCCTGCAGATGCGCGATGCACCCGATATTGGCCGACACGATCTGCTCCGCCCCCGTCGCGGCCAGGCTGGAGAGCTTGCGCTCGCGCAGCGCGAGCGAGATGGCCGGTTGCAGCACCGAATAGGTACCGGCCGAGCCGCAGCACAGGTGGTTGTCGGCGCACAGCACCACGTCCACACCGGCTGCCTGCAGCACGCCTTCGACCTTGCCCCGGATTTGCTGGCCATGCTGCAGCGTGCACGGCGGGTGATACGCCACGGGTGGGCCGCCCTTCCCCTTTGCCAGTGCGGCGATCCGGTCCTGGAATAGCGCCAGGACTTCCGACAGGTCGCGCGTGATCGCGCTGATCCGTTCCGCCTTGGCGGCATACGCCAGATCGTGCGCCAGCAGGTGACCGTATTCCTTGACGGTGACGCCGCAGCCCGACGCGGTCATGACGATCGCCTCGACCGCGCCGTTTTCAACGCTGGGCCACCAGGCGTCGATATTGCGGCGCATGTCGTCCAGCCCGCCGTCCTGGTCGTTCATGTGATAGCGCAGCGCGCCGCAGCAGCCGGCCTTGGGCGCCACGGTCAGCTGCACGCCCAGCGCATCGAGCACGCGCGCGGCGGCGGCATTGATGTTGGGCGCCATCCCGGGCTGCACGCAGCCATCGAGCACCAGCATCTTGCGCGGGTGGATGCGCGTCGGCCAGCGGCCGGCGGCGCGCACGGGCGGCAACTTGGCCTGCAGCTTCTCCGGCAACAGGGGCCGCAGCAGGCGCCCGGCCCTGAATGCCGGCGTGGCCAGGCCCGCGCGAGGCAGGCAGGCCTTGAGCGTCGTGCGCGTGAGCCGCTCGCCCAGGGGCCGCGCCACGCGCTCGTCGACCAGCTTGCGACCGATGTCGAGCAGGCGCCCGTACTTCACGCCCGACGGGCACGTGGTTTCGCAGTTCAGACACGTCAGGCAGCGGTCCAGGTGCAACTGGGTCTTGCGGGTCGGCTCGGCGCCTTCGAGCACATTCTTGATCAGGTAGATGCGCCCGCGCGGGCCATCGAGTTCGTCGCCCAGCAACTGGTACGTCGGGCAGGTGGCGGTGCAAAAGCCGCAGTGCACGCAGGATCGCAGGATCGCTTCGGCCTCACTGCCCTCGCGCGTGCCCTTGATGAAGTCGGCCAACGTGGTTTGCATGTCTTATGCGCCTTATGGATACATGCGGCCGGGGTTGAAGATATGCGCGGGATCGAACGCGTCTTTCATGCGCGCGTGGATGCGCGCCAGCGCGGGCGCCAGTGGCTGGAATACGCCGGCCGACTTGTCGCCGCCCCGGAACAGCGTCGCATGGCCGCCGCAGGCCTGCGCGGTGCGCCGGATCGCCTGCGCGGTACCTGCGTCACCATCCGCGCGCAACCAGCGTTGGGCGCCACCCCATTCGATCATCTGCGCGCCGCCCAGCACCAGCGCGCCCGTGGTCGACGGTACCGACAGGCGCCACAGCGCGCTGTCGCCGTCAAAGAACGCCGTGCGTTGTTCGCGCAAGGCGTGCCAGAACGCATCGGGCTCCGGCATCACCTCGCCACTCAGACTCCGCACGGCGGCATCGACCGCTGCCTCGGCGCCCGACAAGCGCAGTGCCAGCGCGCCGTCGACCCAGGCGCTGGCCGAGATGGGTAATGGCTGGCCGCCCCACACATTCAGGCGCCGCAGCGCCTCGATCTCGCTGCACGCAAACCGCAGCGTGGTTTCGGCAAAAGGCCGTGGCAGCACCTTGACCGAGACTTCCAGCAGCACGCCCAGCGTGCCGAGCGAACCGGCCAGCATGCGCGAGACGTCGTAGCCGGCCACGTTCTTCATGACGCGTCCGCCAAAGGCCAGCACGTCGCCGCGGCCATCGAGCAGCGTCGCGCCCAGCACGAAGTCGCGCGCGGCGCCGCTCGTCGCGCGGCGCGGGCCGCACAAGCCGCCCGCAATCACGCCGCCCAGTGTGGCGTGCGGACCGAAATGCGGCGGCTCGAAGGCCAGCATCTGGTTGCGTTCGGCCAGCGCGGCTTCGATCTCGGCCAGCGGCGTGCCGCAGCGCGCCGTGATCACCAGCTCGGTCGGCTCGTAGTCGACAATGCCTGCATGGGCGCGCGTGTCGAGGATGGCGCCGGCCGGCGCGCCACCATACCAGTCCTTGGTGCCGCCGCCACGGATGCACAGCGGCTGCCCGCTGGCGGCGGCCGCCCTGACCTGCTGCTGGAAGTATTCAACGGTATTCATCAGAAGCGCGGCAATTCTGGAAACGGCACCTGCCCGTGGTGCACGTGCAGCTTGCCGAATTCGGCGCAGCGGTGCGGCGTGGGGATGGCCTTGTCGGGATTGAGCAGCGCGCACGGATCGAACGCGTGCTTGACGGCGAAGAAGGCGTCGAGCTCCTTGCGCCCGAATTGCACACACATCGACCCGATTTTTTCCATGCCCACGCCATGCTCGCCCGTAATGGTGCCGCCCACCTCGACGCACAGCGCCAGGATGGCCGCGCCGAAGGCTTCGGCGCGATCGAATTCGCCCGCCACGCTGGCGTCGAACAGGATCAGCGGATGCATATTGCCGTCGCCCGCGTGGAACACGTTCGAGCAGCGCAGGCCGTACGTGACTTCCATCGCCGCGATCCCGGCCAGCACACGCGCGAGCTGCTTGCGCGGGATGGTGCCATCCATGCAGTAGTAATCGGGCGAGATGCGCCCTGCCGCCGGGAACGCATTCTTGCGGCCCGACCAGAAGCGCCCGCGCTCCGCTTCGCTCTGCGAGACGGTAATCGCAGTGGCGCCGGCGCGCGCCAGCACTGCGCTCATGCGGCTGATTTCTTCGGCCACTTCGAGCGCCGTGCCATCGGCTTCGCACAGCAGGATGGCGGCAGCGTCCAGGTCGTAGCCGGCCTTCACGAACGGTTCGACCATTCGCACCGAGGTGCGGTCCATCATCTCGAGGCCGGCCGGGATGATGCCGGCGGCGATGACGTCGGCCACCGCATTGCCGGCCGTGACCACGTCGGCAAACGAGGCCATGATGACCTGCGCCAGCGCCGGCTTGGGCACCAGCTTCACGGTCACCTCGACAACGATGCCCAGCATGCCCTCCGAGCCGATAAACACGGCCAGCAGATCCAGGCCCGGCGCATCGAGTGCGCCCCCGCCCAGTTCGACGATATCGCCTTCGATCGTGGCCACGCGCACGCGCAGCACGTTGTGGATCGTCAGGCCGTATTTGAGGCAATGCACGCCGCCCGCGTTTTCGGCGACGTTGCCGCCGATCGTGCAGGCGATCTGCGATGACGGGTCGGGCGCGTAATACAGGCCGTGGCTGGCGGCCGCTTCGGAAATGGCCAGGTTGCGCACGCCCGGCTGCACGACGGCGGTGCGTGCCAAGTGATCCACCCTTTTAATGGCGTTCATGCGCGCGGTCGAGAGTACAACGCCGTCGTGGATCGGCAGCGCGCCGCCCGACAGGCCGGTGCCGGCGCCGCGCGGGACGACCGGCACGTTCAGTGCACGGCACACATCCAGGATGGCCAGTACCTGCGCTTCGTCAGTCGGCAGCGTCACGATCATCGGCAACTGGCGGTAGGCGGCCAGACCATCACATTCGTAGGGCCGCGTGTCTTCGGGTGCAAACAGGACGCACGCTGCGGGCACGCGCGCCAGGAGCGCGGCGACGACCTGCGCACGTCGGTCAGACAAGGCTGGATTGGACGAAGACATGGGTCGATTGTAAGCAAATCGGCAGGTTTTGTCGTATCCTCGTGCCATCGTATTTTCACCCTACTGCATAAGAGAACATCATGGGCAACCGCCTCTCCAAAATAGCAACCCGCACCGGCGACGATGGCAGCACGGGCCTCGGCGACGGCAGCCGCACCGGCAAGGACAGCGCGCGCATCCACGCGCTGGGCGAAGTCGACGAACTCAATTCCTTTGTCGGCCTGCTGCTGTGCGAAGACATGCCGCCGGATTTGCGCGACGAACTCGTGGGCATCCAGCACGACCTGTTCGACCTGGGCGGCGAGCTGTGCATCCCGGGCTACCAGATGATCAAGGAAGAACACGTGCTGCGCCTGGACACCATGCTCGAGAAATACAACGCCGACCTGCCGGTGCTGAAGGAATTCATCCTGCCGGCTGGTTCGCGCGCGGCGTCCACGGCGCACCTGTGCCGCACGGTGTGCCGGCGCGCTGAACGCGCGATCGTCGCGCTGTCGAAGGAAGAAGAGATTCACGCGCACCCGCGCCAATACGTCAATCGCCTGTCCGACCTGATGTTCGTGCTGTCGCGCGTGCTGAACCGCTTCGCGGGTGGCAGTGACGTGCTGTGGAACCACGAGCGCAAGGCCAAATAAGTCATGGACGACTTCATCGGCGTCTATGACGACGCGCTCACCGCGCAGCAGTGCGAAGCGCTCATCAAGCGCTTCGACGCCAGCGACAAGGTGGTGCGCGGGCAGACAGGCAACGGCGTCGATGTCGTCAAGAAGGACAGTTACGACATCACGATCAACCAGCATCCCGAGTGGGCCGACGCCACGGGCCTCCTGGTGGACACGATGGCGCGCCACCTGGCTGCCTACGCAGAACGCTACCGGATGCTGCTGATGGGGTCACTCTCGCCCACGCTCGAGCATCCCGTGACGGGCGTGCCGACCGTGCTGTCGATGGCCAACTTCGACGAACTGGGGAGACCCAACATCGATGAGTTGCTGCGCGTGCTGTACCGGCCCGGCACGATCAACCTGCAAAAATACCTGCGCGGCAGCGGCGGCTATCACCACTGGCATTCCGAGATCTATCCGCAGAACGCAAGCTGCGAGTCGCTCCACCGGGTGCTGCTGTGGATGGTCTACCTGAACGATGTGGCCGAGGGCGGCGAGACCGAGTTCCTGTACCAGGGCCGCAAGATCGCCCCCAAACAAGGCCGGCTGGTCATTGCACCGGCGGGCTTCACGCACACGCACCGTGGCAATGTGGCGACTAGTGGCGACAAGTACATCGCCACGTCGTGGATCCTGTACCAGCGCGCCGAAACGCTGTTCGCATAAATCACCTTGATCACCGGGAAGGCAAGCATGGACACCAATACAAGTAAAGTCGCCATCGTCACGGGCGCCTCGCGTGGCATCGGCCGGGCCATCGCGCTGCGCCTGGCTCAAGACAATATCGCTGTCGTCGTCAACTACGCCCATCGCGCCAGCGACGCCGACGACGTCGTGCAGGCCATCGAAGCGGCCGGCGGCAGGGCCATCGCGCTGCAGGGCGATGTGGCCAACGCAAGCGATTGCGCGCGATTATTCGACGCGACCGAGGCGCAGTTTGGCGGCGTCGACATCGTCATCAACAACGCCGGCGTCATCCAGCCCGGCACGACCATGCTGGCCGATACCGACGACGCCCTGTACGAACGCATCTTTGCCATCAACACGCGCGGCACGTTCAACATGCTGCGCCTGGCCGCCACACGCATGCGGGCCAACGGCCGTATCGTCAATTTTTCCAGCAGCGTGATCGGCCTGGCGCTGCCCGGCTACGCCATTTACGCCGGCTCGAAAGCAGCGGTTGAAACGTTCACCAATATCTTTGCCAAGGAATTACGTGGCAAGGGGATCTCGGTGACGGCCGTGGCCCCGGGCCCGACGGCAACCGACCTGTTCATGGAAGGCAAGACGCCCGAGCTGGTCGAACGCCTGGGCAAGATGGCGCCGCTCGAACGGCTTGGCACACCGGACGATATCGCCGGCACGGTGGCGTTTCTGGTCGGTCCGCAGGGCGCCTGGGTCAATGGCCAGACGTTGCGGGTCAATGGCGGAATCGTCTAGGGGACTGTAGGGCGGCGAAGGAACGCATCCCAGGGCGGGTGCTCGCCGAAATGCTCGAGCACGAAGTCGATGAACACCCTGACCTTCTGCGGCAGGAAGCGGTTTTCACGGTACACCGCCAGCACGTGTGTACCGAACATGCCTACCGGCGCGAGCGTCGGCAGCACGTGGACGGCGCGGCCAGCGCGAATATCCTCGCCCACGACGAAGGTCGGCAACAACGCGATGCCGGCGCCGCCGAGCATCGCCTCGCGCAAGGACTGGCTGCTGTTGATGGCCAGCGCAGCGGCGGGCTTGAACTGCAGGCGTGCGCCTGCCACGTCGAATTGCCAGGTGCTGACAGGGCCGGCGTCGCCGAAGGTCAGGCAGCGGTGCTCATGCAGCGCGGCGAGATCGGCGGGCGCACCATACTGTTCGAGGTAGTCCGGTGAGGCGGCCAGCACATAGTTCAGCGGCGCGACCGGCCGCGCAACGGCGCTCATCAGGTCGACCTTTGGACTCAGCCGCAGCGCAACATCGATGCCCTCTTCGACCAGGTCGACATACCGGTCCTGCAATTGCAGGACCACGCGCACAGCCGGGTAACGCGCCATGAATGCCGGCAGCAGCGCCGCCAGCTGCGCATTCCCGAACGCCATCGACGTGGACACGCGCAGCGTGCCGCCCGGCCCGGACTGCTGACCTGCAGCGGTGGACTCGATGGCGCGGGCCTCCTCGACCATCCGCAACGCATGCTGGTGGATGTCACGCCCCGCTTCGCTCAGGCCAATCCGACGCGTCGACCTGTTCAGCAGCTTGACCTGCAATGCCGCTTCCAGCCGCGCGACCGCCTTGCTGATGCTGGCTTTGGTGGTGCCCATCTGGCGCGCCGCTTCCGAAAAGCTGCCGGCATCGACAACCCGCACGAAGGCCCAGATATCCGAAAAGTCGCGTGGCGTTAAACCAGGCATGCGTATCCTTGATGGAAACAATATGTTGTAATTACAGAGGATTGTATCGGTAAACAGGGGGTCGTATGCTGTCTTCTCACCACCGGAGACCATCATGACCACGTTGCGTACTGCCCTTCCCGTCAGCCTGGCGCCACCCGTGCTTGTGCTGCCCATGCTGTTCATCCTGATGTGGAGTTCCGGCTACGTCGTCGGCAAGCTGGCCCTGCCCTTCGCCGGTCCGTTCACATTGCTGGTGCTGCGCTTTGGCCTGGCGGCGCTGGTGCTGCTGCTCGTGGCCATCGTCACCCGCGCGCCGTGGCCACGCCAGCACGCGCAGTACGCGCATCTCGTCGTCGTCGGGCTGCTGGTCCAGGCGCTGCAGTTCGGTGGCCTGTACTCGGGCCTGAAACTGGGCGTGAGCGCAGGCGTCTCGGCGCTCATCATCGGCGCGATGCCCCTGTGTACGGCGTTCGGAGCGGGCGCGTTCCTGCACGAACGCGTTGGCGTGCGCCAGTGGATGGGCCTCATCGCAGGCATCGCCGGCGTGCTGCTGGTGGCGCTTGGCAAGGGAGTCGCCTGGGACACGGGCGCCGCCGGAATCGGCGCCGTAGTGCTGGCCCTGGCCGGCATCACGCTCGGCACGCTGTACCAGAAGAAGTACTGCGCTGGCCTGGATCTACGCACTGCCGGCTGCATCCAGCTGGCAGTGGCAACGGCCGTCGCACTGCCGCTGGCGTTGGGCCTGGAAGGCTGGCAGGTAACGTGGACGCCGACGCTGATCCTGGCGTCCGGCTGGCTGTCGGTCGTGAACTCCATCGGCGCCGTCAGCCTGTTGTTCCTGATGATGCGGCGCGGCGACGCGAGCCGGGTCGCCAGCCTGTTCTACCTGATTCCGGGGACGACGGCGCTGATGGGCTTTGCGATCCTGGGCGAACGGCTTGGCCCCGTGTCGATCGCCGGCTTCGCCGTCACGGCCGGCGCCGTGTATCTGTGCACACGCACCGCCAAATCCTGAAAAAGCTGCACGCTGCCCTGCGACTGTCAGTTAGCATGCAGCGTGCCCCCATTCGACAATCGTAACGACGCCATGAACCTTTTCGGCGTGGCGGGGTATCTACCGTAGAAGAACGAGAGGACGTGCGTGGAACGACGATTTGACGCCAGACCGGCCGCGGCGCGCACGGAGCAGGATGAAGCGGGCCTCGTCGAGCGTGTCGCGACGGGCGACCGGCGCGCCTTCGAAACGCTGTACCGGGCCTACCACCCACGGCTGGCGCGCTTCCTGCAGCGCATGACGCGCAGCACGCCGCTGATCGAGGAAATCGTCAACGACACGCTGCTGGTGGTCTGGCGCAAGGCGGCGACATTCAATGGCAGCAGCAAGGTCTCGACGTGGATCTTTGCCATTGCCTACCGGCGTGCCTGCAAAAGCCTGCAGGCGCTCGACGAGCCGGTCGACGCCGGCAGCGATGAACGCGAGGGCATCGAGGCCGACCGCCCCGACTGGCAACTGGCGCACGTGCAGCTGACCGGTGCGGTCCATGCCGCGCTGGCCCAATTGCCGCTGGCGCAGCGCACCGCGTTCCAGCTGACTTTTTATCATGACATGAGTTACACAGAGATTGCCGAGATCATGGAGTGCCCAGTGAATACCATCAAAACCCGCCTGTTCCATGCCCGCAAGCGCCTGGCCGTGCTGCTGGAAGGCCAGATCGAGGTGCGGTCATGACCGACCTGTCTGATCGCGAGGCGGCGCACCGAGAGACGCAGGACCTGCTGCCCTGGCTGGCCAACGGTCGCCTCGACGGCGCAGAGCTGCAACGTGTCCAGGCGCACCTGGACACCTGCGCCACATGCCGCGCCGATCTCGATGCGCTCCACACACTCCAGGATGTCGCCGACCTGCCGCCGCCAGTCCTGGATGTCGACAAGGCGTTCGCGCGCCTGCTGCCGCAGCTCGATGCGGTGGCGCCGGCGGATGCAGCGCCCGTCGTCCCCGGCTGGCGCACGCGCCTTGCCGCGAACGACGGGCGCTGGCTGCGCGCCGCCGTGGGCCTGCAGTTCTGCGCCATCGTCGTGCTGGGCGCACTGCTGCTGCGCCCGTCCGGCGACACGCAGATGGCCGCGCAGGATGCGGCTTACCGCGTGCTCGGCGCCGAGACGGGCGCCGACAGCATCGTGGCCGTGACCTTCAAGCCGGACACGCCCGAACATGAATTGCGCCGCATCGTGACGGCCAGCGGCGCGCACATCGTCGGCGGCCCGACGGTCACGGGCGCGTGGATGCTGGGCAGCGCGCAAGCGCCAGCCGATGTCGCGGCGCGCCTGCGCACCGAATCCGCCGTCACGCTGGCCGAGCCGCTCGGCATGCAGGCCAGCCCATGAACCGGCTGCTCGCGTGGGCGACCCTGATCGCCGCCCTGCTCGGCCTCGCCGGGGTGCCGGCGCACGCACAGGACCATGCCGACCCGCTGGCGCAGGCAGCGCGCCGTCAGGTGCTGGTGATGCTGCGCCTGCCGGCCCAGCACTTTCGTCCCGATGCATCGTACGGCGGCGGCTACCTGAAGGATGGCGGCAGCGCCGCACGCCGCCGCGTGGCGGGCGATATCGCAGCCGCCCACGGTTTGCGCCTGCTCGACAGCTGGCCGATGCCGGCGATCGGCGTCGACTGCTTCGTGATGGAAGAACCCGATGACGCGCCGATCGGGCGCGTGGTGGCCGCGCTGTCGCACGATGCGCGCGTGGCATGGGCCCAGCCGCTGGCCGATTTCCAGGCACAGGACGGCGGCGATCCGCTGTACCCGCTGCAGCCGGCGGGCCACGACTGGCACCTGACCGACCTGCACCGCGTCAGCACGGGACGCAACGTGAGCGTGGCCGTGATCGACAGCGGTGTCGATGCCGACCACCCCGACCTGGCCGGCCGCATCAAGGTGCGCCGCAACTTCGTCGACGACACCGGCGATGTCGCCGAGGTCCATGGCACGGCGGTCGCGGGCATCATCGGCGCACTGGCCGGCAATGGCGCGGGCATTGCCGGCGTGGCGCCGGGCGTCAAACTGATGGCCCTGCGCGCCTGCTGGGAAACCGGTGCGCAACCGGCGCGCTGCAACAGCCTCACGCTGGGCAAGGCAATCAACTATGCGCTTGAAAACGGCGTGCGGATCATCAATCTGAGCCTGGCCGGGCCAGCCGACCGCCTGCTGCAAGCGTTGCTGCAGGCGGCACTGGCGCGCGGCGTGATCGTGGTGGCGGCGGCCGATCCGCGCCTGCCCGACGGCGGCTTCCCGGCCGCGCTGCCGGGCGTGATCGGGGTCGCGCGGCCGGGTGACCACCACCCGGCGCCATCGACGCTGGTGTATGCGCCCGGGACCGACATTCCGACCTGCGCACCGGGCCGGCGCTGGCACATGGTGTCCGGTTCGTCGTATGCGGCGGCGCACGTGGCCGGCCTCGCGGCACTGCTGGCCGAGCGCCAGCCGGGCACGGTCGCACAAACGCTGCGGCGCCAGACGGACGGCCCCGTGGCTGCACGGCCGGGTGGTAACATTGACGCATGTGCCGCCCTGTCACGGGCAGCTGACACCTGCGTCTGCCTATGCCCGTCCACCGTCGCCACGGCGCCATCCTCCTCGCGCTTGCGCTGACCCTGCCGCTGTTCAAGGACGCACGGGCCCAGACCAGTGGTGACCTGACGCTGGTGTCCGAATATGCCGGCCGCGGCGTCGCGCCGTACACGCGCCCTGCGCTCCAGTTGCGGGTGGAGCACGACACCGCCGCAGGCTGGTACGGCGGCGCCTTCGCGTCGCCCGTCACGCTGGACAATCGCACACAGGGCCAGCTGACCGCCTATGCTGGCAGAGCCCGCAGGCTGACGTCGACGCTGTCATGGGATGCGGGCGTCACGCGCAACACCTACCTGCGCGATGGCCACCGCAATTACCACGAGTTCTATGCCGGCGTGGCGCTGCAACGCGCCAGCGTGCGCGCGTTCTATTCACCCGCCTACTATGGCGAGGGGCGCAGCGTCTACCTTGACCTGAGCGGCGCCTATCCCCTTTCCGACACAGTGCGCCTGGCCGCCCACGTCGGTGTGCTGCATCCTTTCGCCTACGACGGCATCGCGGCCAAGGACAGCGCCGATGTGCGCATCGCGCTCGTGACCGACGTTGGTGACGTCACGCTGCAGGCCGGCTGGCAGGCGCGCTGGCGGACCTACCTGCCTGACTTCCCTAAGCCAAGTGCATTCACGGCCAGCGCCAGCTACCATTTCTGACACGTCCCCACTTATCCGCATCGCTTGAAAAAATTTGTTGATCTTCATTGAACCCTGGCCGCGCACCAGGGTATTAACGGTTCAGGACACCAGCGCATCGGGCGCCACGTTCCGACAACGGAGAACAGCATGAAAAATTGGATGGTGGCTTGCAGCATGGGCCTGTTGATGACTGCGCAGGCTGCGTACGCAGCAGATTCGGCCGGCTGCGAGAGCGGCGGCTTCACGGTACTGGGCAAACGCGGCGCGCAAACGGTGTCGGTCGCGCCGGGCGCCGTGACATCGGTGTTTCGGGTACAGGGCCGCTACGTCCAGTTCGATGTCGACGCCGCCTCGTTCGGCATTCTCAATTACACGCTGACCGGCGCTGCCAACAAGGAAGACATCACGGGCGGCAAGGCAACGCCCGTCTTCGACAGCAAGATGCCCGACCACCGGGGCCTGGTCCTGAACGGCGCCGTCAGCGTCGAATTGAGCAGTTCGGCCGACATCGTGCTGACCCGCAGCGGGCCGGGCGTCACGATGAAGATCCAGGCCAAGGATTGCGCCACCGGCGGCCTGTTCCAGATGGAAGTCGAGCGCAGCGACGAAACCAAAACCGTGTTCACGCACAAACTGGCGCAAAGCGCCTTCTACTTCGACAACCGCAATTTCCGCAACCGCGAAGGCGATACGGTGCCGTTCAAGGACACCACGCTGACCGTCACGCCGCGCATCAATTTCGGCAATGACTACGCGGCGAAATTCGTCGGCCGCGACAGCCCGCAGTTCGCCGACCGCATCGCCGAACCGCTGTGCACCAACAATATCGTCACCCGCACGGGCGGCGTCGCCAGGGTCCAGCATTGCGGCGGCGTGTCGCAGTGGTCCGTCGCCAGCGGCGGGCGCATGGGTCAGGTAATGGGCGAGGATGCCGTCGAAGTGGCGCCACCAGCCACCGCCTGCACGCACAAGTGCCAGGCGCAGAACCGCACCCGCGGCGGCGCCGTCGTCCTGGGCGCGCCGTTCCCGGTGGCCGAAGCCGATCGTCTCAAGGCGCGCCAGGTGCAATAACCGTCAAACAGACGGGATAAAAAAAGGGCTGGCGTCGATCGCCAGCCCTTTTTTGCGTCACGCCGCGCGAGAAACAGCGCAGAAACTGCGTCAGCCGTTGTTCACCACCAGGCGCGGTTCACCGGATGCCGACAAGCGCGCGCGGATCGATGCCGCGATGCCCTTGGCGTCCAGGCCCACCGACGACAGCAGCGCCACCGGGTCACCCTGATCGATGAAGGTATCCGGCAAGCCCAGATTGAGCACCGGCTTGGCGATGCCGGCAGCGGCCATCGCTTCCATCACGGCAGCGCCCGCGCCGCCCATGATGCAGCCCTCTTCCACCGTCACGATCAGGTCGTGCTCCTGTGCCAGCCGCTTGACCAGGTCGACGTCCAGCGGTTTCACGAAACGCATGTTCGCGACCGTCGCATCGAGTTCGTCACCGGCCAGGATGCTGTGCGAGACCATCGAGCCGAACGCCAGGATGGCGATGTTCTTGCCGCTGCGGCGCACTTCGCCCTTGCCGATCTCGATCGAATTCAAGGCCTCCACGATTGGCGTGCCGACACCGGCGCCGCGCGGATAGCGCACGGCCGCAGGGCCCGGATAGTGGTAGGCCGTCGTGAGCATCTGGCGGCATTCGTTTTCGTCCGACGCAGCCATGACGACCATGTTCGGGATGCAGCGCAGATAGGCCAGGTCATAGTTGCCGGCGTGGGTTGCGCCGTCGGCGCCAACCAGGCCCGCGCGGTCCAGCGCGAAGGTCACGTCGAGGTTCTGCAGCGCCACGTCGTGGATCAGCTGGTCGTAGCCGCGCTGCAGGAACGTCGAGTAGATCGCCAGCACGGGCTTGACGCCTTCGGTCGCCATGCCCGCGGCGAAGGTCACCGAATGCTGCTCGGCGATGCCGACGTCGAAGTAGCGCTGTGGGTATTCCTGGTGGAAGCGGACCATGCCCGAGCCTTCACGCATCGCCGGCGTGATCCCGACCAGGCGCTGATCGGCCGCTGCCATGTCGCACAGCCAGTTGCCGAAGACTTCGGTGTAGGTGATCTTGCCCGGCGCGGTGGCCGGCTTGATGCCCTCGAGGTGATTGAACTTGCCGGTGCCGTGGTACAGGATCGGCTCGGCCTCGGCCAGCTTGTAGCCCTGGCCCTTCTTGGTCACCACGTGCAGGAACTGCGGGCCCTTGAGCTTCTTGATGTTTTCCAGCGTCGGGATCAGCGATTCGAGGTCATGGCCGTCGATCGGGCCGATGTAGTTAAAGCCGAATTCCTCGAACATCGTGGCCGGGACCACCATGCCCTTCGCATGTTCTTCGAGCTTCCGCGCCAGGTCGAGCACGGGCGCTGGCAGTACGCTCTTGCCGACGTTCTTGGCAGCGGCATAGAACTGGCCCGACAGCAGGCGCGCGAGGTAGCGATTGAGCGCGCCGACCGGCGGTGAGATCGACATGTCGTTGTCGTTCAGGATGACCAGGAGGTTCACGTCGTCTTCGACGCCCGCATTGTTCAGCGCCTCGAACGCCATGCCGGCGGTCATGGAGCCGTCGCCGATGACGGCGATGGCGTGGCGGTCTTCACCCTTGATCTTGGCCGCTGCGGCCATGCCGAGCGCCGCCGAGATCGAGGTCGACGAGTGGGCGGTGCCGAACGTGTCGTACTCGCTTTCGTCGCGTTTCGGGAAGCCCGACAGGCCGTTCAACTGGCGCAGCGACGGCATGCGGCCGCGGCGGCCCGTGAGGATCTTGTGCGAATAGGTCTGGTGGCCCACGTCCCAGACGATGCGGTCGCGCGGCGTGTCGTACACGTAGTGCAGCGCGATGGTCAGTTCGACCGTGCCCAGGTTGGACGACAGGTGACCGCCCGTTTTCGAGACCGACTCGAGCAGGAACTGGCGCAGCTCCTTGGCCAGTGGCGTGAGCTGGGTGCGCGGCAGCTTGCGCAGGTCGGACGGGTCGTTGATATTGTCTAGCAGGTTCATTTAGGCCTTCCGCTGCACGATCAGGTCTGCCAGTTCACGCAGCCGCTGTGCTTGTTCTCCGAATGGCGCCAGCGCGTCATGCGCGTCACGCCGCAATTGCTCTGCCAGATCGCGCGAAGGCGCCAGGCCGAGGATCGACACATAGGTCGGCTTGTTGTCGGCCGCATCCTTGCCGGCGGTCTTGCCCAGCGTGGCCGAGTCGGCGGTCGCATCAAGTACATCGTCGACCACCTGGAACGCCAGGCCGATCGCGGCCGAATAGGCGTTCAGGGCCTCGACTTCGCGTGGCGTCAGGTCGCGGCCCGCGAGCGCGCCAAGCAGCACCGACACGCGCAGCATGGCGCCCGTTTTCAACTGGTGCATGCGTTCGAGTTCGTCGCGCGTCAGCGCCAGGCCGACGCTGTCAAGATCAATGGCCTGCCCGCCGCACATGCCGTTCGAGCCGGCCGCCTGCGCCAGCAGGCGCACCATCGTCAACAGGCGCGCCGGCGGCACGGTGGCGCATTCGGCCAGCACCGTGAAGGCCTGCGCCTGCAGCGTGTCGCCCACCAGAAGCGCGGTCGCTTCGTCGTAGGCCACGTGCACCGTCGGCTTGCCGCGGCGCAGCGCGTCGTCGTCCATGCACGGCATGTCGTCGTGCACGAGCGAATACACGTGGATCATTTCGACGGCGCTAGCCACCCGCGCGAGCGCGGCCGGGTCGGCGTCGAACAGCGCGCCGGCGGCGTATGCCAGCAGCGGACGCACGCGCTTGCCGCCGCCCAGCGTCGTGTAGCGCATCGCTTCGTGCAGCTTGTGCGGCATCTGGGTGGCCGCTGGCAGGAACGCGTCAAGCGCGCCCTCGACGTCGTGCTGGACCTGGCGGGTCCAGTCGGCGAACGCTGGCGCGCTCATTGCACGCCCTCGTCGTCGCCAGAGAACGGCTTGAGCATGTCGCCTTCAAGTACCTTGACCTGCGACTCGACTTTCTCGAGCTGCCCTGCGCAGTACTTGACGAGTTCGGAGCCGCGCGCATACGCCGCGACCGAGGCGTCCAGCGGCAAGGCGCCGGACTCCATCTGTGTCACGAGCTGGGCCAGTTCGGCCATCGCCCCCTCGAAGGATTCGGGTGGCGCCGCCCCTGCTGCTGCGCTGCCCGCTGTCATATTCTTTGCCATAGGTCGGTATCGTAAGGGCGTCCAGTTGTGCGCCGTGGGTCAATCCAATCGCGTATTTTAGATCAATCCCACACCACGGGGGGCGCACATTGCACCATTCGCAACATGCAGCCCCGTCCATCGATTGGGCCACGCCCTCCCTCATCATGAAAATCATGCCACGAAGGCAATTTCCCCGCCAGCGCACACAACAGCCGCGCGCTGGACCAAGACGGTAGAGCTCGTTCCGAAGTATAATCGCCGGTTCTGTCCGAAATACCGTATTCCTTTACTTAAATACTGGTCTTTGGATTCTTTCTCTTCTTTGGATGCTTATTTAAGGGGGGTTGGGATGTCCGATCTGGCTACCCACGCCAAGCTGGCGCGATCCAACGCGCAGCTTCCGGTAACTGTGTATTTTGACGAGGCGCTGCTCAAACAAGAGATGCAGCAGCTGTTCGTGAATGGCCCGCGCTACGTCGGCCATGAATTGATGGTGCCCGAAACGGGCGACTTCGCCACGCTCGCCGCCGAGCACGAAGGCCGTATGCTGGTGCGTAATGCCAATGGCATCGAGGTGCTGTCCAACGTCTGCCGTCATCGCCAGGCGCTCATGTTCAATGGGCGCGGCAATGCGACGAACATCGTCTGCCCGCTGCACCGCTGGACCTATGACCTGAAGGGTGAACTGATCGGCGCGCCGCATTTTGCCGATACCCCGTGCCTGAACCTGTCCAAGACCCCGCTCCAGAACTGGAACGGGCTGCTGTTCGAGCAGAACGGTTACAACGTGATGGACAAGCTCGGCCAGTTGTCGGTGACGAAAGACCTCGATTTTTCGGGCTATATGCTCGACCACGTCGAAGTGCACCAGTGCGACTACAACTGGAAGACCTTCATCGAGGTCTACCTCGAGGATTACCACGTCGAACCGTTCCACCCGGGCCTGGGCAACTTCGTTTCGTGCGACGACCTGAAATGGGAATTCGGCGCCGACTACAGCGTGCAGACCGTGGGCGTGAACCGCGCGCTGCAAAAGGCCGGCTCACCTGCCTATAAACGCTGGCAGGAGCAGATCCTCAAGTTCAACAACGGTACGCCGCCGAAGTACGGCGCAATCTGGCTCACGCTCTACCCGAACATCATGGTCGAGTGGTATCCGCATGTGCTGGTGGTGTCGACGCTGTGGCCCGATGGCCCGGACAAGACGCGCAACGTGGTCGAGTTCTACTACCCCGAA
Organism: Massilia aurea; assembly: GCF_024753205.1. Taxonomy (GTDB): domain Bacteria; phylum Pseudomonadota; class Gammaproteobacteria; order Burkholderiales; family Burkholderiaceae_D; genus Telluria; species Telluria aurea. The sequence goes on from NZ_JANUGZ010000003.1 coordinate 858,998, forward strand.
GAGATCGTGCTGTTCGAGCGCGAATTCGTCGAGGCCGAACGCGCCGCGTACATGGAAACGGCGGTCGAGGACGATGAAATCGGCCTGCGTATGGACGCCGGTCGCAAGATCCTGGTAGCGCGCGGTGTCAACGAAGTCGGTCCGTACCAGTCGCCCATGGAAGACGGCATGCAGCACTTCCATGAGTGGTATCGCAGCAAGATGGCGCTTTAGCCGTGTCGTGACACGCAGCGCTGCGGAGGGTGTGGCCAGTCGGCTGCCCCTCCTTTTTTTATTGGGAATACCATGGCTTCACTCTGGATGCTGTTCGCCAGCTTCGCGTTCGCCGCGATGGGCGCGGGCGTCAAGCTCGCCTCCGAGTTCTACTCCACGTCCGAACTGCTGATGTACAGGGGCCTGATCGGCACCGTCATCCTGCTGGCGATGGTGCGCCATCGTGGCGGCACGTTCAGGACGCCGTTCGCCAAATCGCACCTGATCCGCAGCTTCGTCGGCGTGACCGCGCTGTGGATGTGGTTCTTCGCGATCGGCCGCCTGCCGCTGGCCACGGCCATGACGCTGAACTACATGGCCCCGATCTGGATCGCGGCCTGGATGTTCGCGCTGGGCTGGTGGACCGGCACCAAGCATGCCGAATGGCCGCTGGTCGTCGCCATCGGCATGAGCTTCTTTGGCGTGACGATGGTGCTGCAGCCGGCGGTCGAAAGCCAGCAGTGGCTCGGCGCGCTGGCCGGCGTGTGCTCGTCCGTGGTGTCGGCCGCAGCGTATATGCAGGTGCGCAAACTGGGCCTGCTGGGTGAACCCGAATACCGCGTCGTGTTCTTCTTTTCGCTCACCACCGCAGTCGTGGGTCTGCTCGCCACGCTGGCCGGCGACGGACCGAAGGGCGCCGTGTTCCACGCCCATACGCCGTATGGCCTGCTGCTGCTGGCAGGGATCGGCGCCGCAGCGCTGATGGCGCAGATGGCCATGACCCGCGCCTACCGCGTCGGCAAGGTGCTGGTGGTGGCCAACCTGCAGTACACCGGCATCGTGTTCTCGTGCCTGTGGGGTCTGCTGCTGTGGGGCGACACGTTCGACTGGCACGTCTGGCTGGGCGTGGGCGTGATCCTGGTGTCAGGCGTGGCCGCGACGTTCTACAATACCCGCAAGACGGCGCGTGGCGCCGTCGTCAAGGACACCGATCCGATCGCCAGCGAAACGTAAAGGAACCGTCATGCACCAGACCCTGATTTCTGCCGCCGATCTGGCTGCGCACATCGACGACCCGGCCTGGGTCGTCGTCGATTGCCGCCACGACCTGATGAACCTGGCCGCCGGCCGCGATGCGTACGCGAGCGGCCACCTGCCAGGCGCGGTGTTTGCCGATATCGAGACGGTGCTGTCGGGCGCCAGGAACGGCGCCGATGGCGTGTTCCTGGGCCGGCATCCGCTGCCCGACAAAGAAGCGCTGGCCGAAGCCCTGCGCGACTTCGGCATCGACGACACCACGCAGTTGGTAGCGTATGACGCGCACGGCGGCATGTTCGCGGCGCGCCTGTGGTGGCTGCTGCGCTGGCTGGGACACGAGGCGGTGGCGGTGCTCGATGGCGGGATGGCCGCATGGGAGGCTGCCTCGCAGCCGTTGACGACCGAAGTGCGCACCAGGCCGCGCGGCGCCCTGAGCGTCCGGGCGCCGTTCGTGCCGACCGTGACGGTGCGCGAGGTGCTGGACAATCTGGAAAGCGGCAAACGGATCGTGATCGATGCGCGCGCGGCTGACCGCTATCGCGGCGAAAACGAGACCATCGATCCGGTGGGCGGGCATATTCCCGGCGCGAAGAACCGCTTCTTCAAGGACAACCTGGGGCCTGACGGGCGTTTCAAGGATGCTGCGCAGTTGCGCGAGGAATTGGGTGCGCTGATCGACAAGCCCGAAGCGGCCATCATGCAGTGCGGGTCGGGCGTGACCGCCTGCCACAATCTGCTGGCACTGGAAGTGGCGGGCTTGCCGGGCGCCGCGCTGTATCCGGGGTCGTGGAGCGAGTGGGTGGGCGATCCGGCGCGGCCGGTAGCCAAAGGCGCGGATTAGTCAACCAACCTGGGTTCCAGCCTTGGCTGGAACCCAAGTCCGCAGCGCCGCCACTAATTCAACATCAAAACGCGTGCAACGCGACGACGATCGCCACGCCCAGTCCGATCAGCACCACCTGCGGTATCGACTCGCGCAACGTCGAGCGACGCTGCATCTGCGGCATCAGGTCGCTGACCGCAATATAGATGAAGCCTGACGAGGCAAACACCAGCACGTACGGAATCAGGCCGCTGGCCCGGTCCAGCGTGTAATACCCCAGCAAGCCCCCCGCGACCGCCATCAGGCTGCACAGCAGGTTGAACACATAGGCGCGCAGGCGCGAGAAGCCCGCATTGAGCAGCACGATGAAGTCGCCGATCTCCTGCGGAATTTCATGGGCGACGATCGCCAGTGCGGTAACGATGCCCAGCTCCGGATTGGCCAGGAAGGCTGCGGCGATCAGGATGCCGTCGGTGAAGTTGTGCATGCCGTCACCGAGCAGGATCATCCAGCCGGCCTTGCCCGCTTCACGCGCATCGTGGCCGTGCGCGTGGTGGTGGCCGTCGCCTTCGTGGTGGTGCGAGTGGCGCAGCAGGGCGACCTTTTCCAGCAAGAAGAAGGCCAGCAGGCCGCCCAGCAGCGTGGCGAACAGGCTCCTGGTATCGGCGCCCGAATCGAATGCTTCCGGCAGCGCGTGCAGCAGCGATGTGGCCAGCATGATGCCGACCGACAAGCTGACCATCTTTTCCACCACTTTCGACAGCAGGGCAAACGAGAAAATGGCAGCCCCGGAGATGCTGACGACGCCGGCGACGAGCGTCGCGAGCAGGATCGAGCGCAGGGTCGGGTCGATGAAGGGGGCTGAAAACGGGTCGATTTGAAGGCCTCTTGTTCTGTACGTGCGACGAGCCGCAAACCGGGCATTGTACCGCTCCCGGCCTGCCCTCGTCCAAGGCAAAGCCTGCTAGGGAAGCACTGATTTATTCTGGGGGATGGAATTGGCAGTTGAAAAAGTCAGCCTGCAAGGCGCAAAATCGAAGCAATAGCGAGCTATTGCGAGAATTTGCAACGCCGCAGGATGGCTCTTTTCAACGCCAAGTTCGCCGCCATGAATTAATCAGTGCTTCCCTAGATCAGGCGACGCCGTATTTGGCAAACCACGCCAGCGCGCGGTTCCAGCCATCCTGCGCGTCCGCCGCGTTATACATCGGGCGGTAGTCGGCGTGGAAGGCGTGGCCCGACTCCGGGTACACGTGGATCGTCGAGCGGCTGTTGCCCTTGTCGAGCGCGGCCTGCATGCGCTGGACCGATTCGACCGGAATGCCGGTGTCCTTCGCGCCGTACAGGCCCAGTACCGGTACTTTCAGGTTCTGCGCAAAATCGATCGGGTGCTTGGGCGACGTGGCGGTGGCTTCGCCCACCAGGCGCCCGTACCAGGCGACGCCCGCCTTGACCTTGAGGTTATGCGCCGCGTACAGCCAGGTGATGCGCCCGCCCCAGCAAAAACCGGTGATACCCAGTTTTTCGGTATTGCCGCCGCGCTGGGCGGCCCACGTGACCACGCGATCGAGGTCCGACATCACTTGTGCATCGGGCGTCTTCCCCACGATGTTCTTCATCAGCTCGGCCGTGCTCGGGGCCTTGGTCGCGTCGCCCTGGCGCACGAACAGGTCGGGCGCAATCGCCATATAACCCTGCTTGGCAAAGCGCCGCACGACGTCCTTGATGTATTCGTGCACACCGAAGATCTCGGAAATCACCAGGATCACCGGCACGCCCGTCTTGCCCTTGGGCTGGGCGCGATACACCGGCACGTCCTGGCCGTCGATGACGAGGATGGTGTCGCCGGCATCGAGGCCGTCGGTATCGGTCTGGATCTGGGTCTGCGCCATGACCGGCAGCGCGCTGGCGGCAAAGCCGGTGCCAATGGCGGCCCGGATGAAGTCGCGGCGCCCGACGCCATCGGTGTATGCGCTCGCGCCAAGCAGGCTGCCGGCGTCGTTGACGAGGTCTTTCATGGTCATCCCTTCGATCAGTGGTGGACAGGCTTGCGAGTTTAGCATCGCCTGTGCCGGGCACGCACGGCGCTACGTGTGCGCAGGCACCACTTCGTCAAGGATCGCATACAGCTTCTGCATGTCGACCGGCTTGACCAGATGGTGGTTGAAGCCGGCGGCCGCAGTGCGCGCGCGATCCTGCTCCTGGCCGTAGCCGGTGATCGCCACCAGCACCGCGCGCTGCGCGTTGGCCCGGGCGCGCAGGCGCCGTGCCAGTTCGATGCCATCGATGTCGGGCAGGCCGATATCGAGCAGGTACACATGCGGCGCCGCGTGCTCGGCCGCGGCCAGCGCCGGCAGCGCCGCATGCTCGACCCGCACTTCGTGCCCGTTCGCTTCGAGCAGCAGCGCGAGCATCGTCGCCGCGTCCACGTTGTCGTCCACCACCATGATCCGAAGGTGGTCCGACGGCGCCGGTGCGCCCACCGGGCTGGCGGCCGGGGCGCCCGCGGCCTCGGCCTCGCTGTCCAGGCGCGGCAGGCAGACCGTGAAGGTGCTGCCCTTGCCCTGCCCCGCACTCTCGCAGGCGACGCTGCCGTGATGCAGGCCGACCAGGCTTTTCACCAGCGCCAGGCCCAGTCCCAGTCCACCCAACGACCGGTCGGACGAGCGCTCGGCCTGCGAAAACAGCTCGAACGCGCGCGCGACCAGTTCGGGCGCCATGCCGATGCCGTCGTCGGCCACCCGCAGCAGCACGTGCATCGCGTGCACTTCGGTGCTCAAGGTGATGTGGCCACCTTCGGGCGTGTATTTCGCCGCATTGCTCAGCAGGTTGGCCAGCACCTGCACCAGGCGCTTGTGGTCGCCCTCGACCAGCGGCGCTTGCGGCGGCAGTTCGAGCGCCAGGTGATGGCGGCGGGCGTGGATCAGGGGCGTGACCTGCTCGATCGCGTCGTTCACGATATGCCGGATGTCCAGGCGCTCGGTGTGCAGCGCCACCAGGCCGCGCGTGACGCGCGAGACGTCGAGCAGATCGTCGACAAGGCTCGTCATGTGGCGCACCTGCCGCCCGATGATCTGGCTGGTCTTGCGCACCTGCGCTTCATCGAGCCGCGCCCGTTGCAGCAGGTCGGCGGCTGCGCCGATGGGTGCGAGCGGATTGCGCAGTTCGTGCGCCAGCATCGCCAGGAATTCATCCTTGCGCCGGTCGGCGGCAGTGAGCTGCTCTTGCGCTTCGCGGCGCTCGGTGACATCGCGGAAGAAGAACGCGATGCCGCCATCGAGCGAGCGGTGGGTGCGCGTTTCGATCCAGGCCTGGCGCCCATCCGGCATGCGGTGGGCCAGCTCGAGAATCCCGGGGGCGCCGGTGCTCATCACGCGCCGGAACACCGCGTCGGCCGGGGTAGCGCGCAGCTCGGGCCAGACTTCCCAGTGGCTGTGACCAATGACGTCTTCGGCGCGGCGCTGGGTCAGGCGCAGGCCTTCGGCGTTCATGCGCAGGATAGTCCAGTCCTTGTCGAGCACCGCGAAGCCCTCGCCCATGCTGTCGAAGATGCTCTGGCTCTGGTCGCGTTCACGGCGCAGCGCGGCGTGCGCGCGGGCCGCTTCGACCGCCGACCAGGTGCGTTCGGCGGTTTCCTGCGCCATCCGTATCTCGGCCTCGCGCCACCGGCGCGGCGCGGCATTCTGCACCGTCAGCACGACCCGCATCTTGCCGGCCTTGATGTATGGGACCAGCAGGTCGGCGCCGACGCCGATCTGTGCATAGACGCCCGTATTGCGCGCGGTGCGGCTGTCCTGCGCGACATCGTGATTGACGACGGTCTGGCCGGCGCGCAGCGCAGCGATCATCGGCGGGCCGAAATCGTCCATGACCATGACCTTGCCGGCCAGGCTCGCCACGCCCTGCGCGGTCCAGTCGCGTACGATCGCAACGGTGCCGGCGTCGTCGTCGATCTGCGCATACAGCACGCGCGACGCCTGCAGGGCGCGGCCCAGCAGCTCGCAGGCTGCCTCGGTGACGTCATCGGGATCGGCGAGCTGCCGGATGCGGTCGGCCAGTGTGAGCTGGAAGGTCTGGTTTTCGCGGACCTCTTCGAGCTGCTGGACTTTTTCGAACAGCGCCTGCGCCGCGTGATAGGCCTCGGTGACATCGCTGCCCTGGGCAAAGATGCCCGTCACCTGCCCGTCGTGGCCGAAGATCGGCTGGCACAGCAGATCGACGTAGCGCTGTTCCAGCGCGCCATCCGGCCGGCGCTGCAGCGAGATCAATGAATCGCGCAGCACGACCGGTTTGCCGCCCGCGAAGACGCCATCGAATACGCGGCGCACGCCCTGCGCCGCGAGCTCGGGCAATGCCTCGAGCAAGGGTTTGCCGATCAGCTCCCGGCGCCCGACCAGCTGGTAATACGCTTCGTTGGCCATCTCGAAGACATGGTCAAGGCCGGTAAGCACCGCGATAAAGCTCGGCGCCTGGTTGAACATCGTCTGCAACTGGCTGCGCTCCAGGCTCAGGATGCGCGTCATTGCCTCGTGCATCTGCGGCCGGGTCATCTGCGGCATGTCGGGGACCGCATGCGCGCCATGCCTGAGATGGTACGCGCCGCTGGCGGCGTCGAAGCGGTACAGATCCGTGACATCGATGGCGTTTTGCGCCACGAAGGCGACCTCGCCGGCCGCATCGAACACCGGCGTATGGATCGCGCTCCAGTAACGCTCGCCAAACACGTGCCCGCCCGGCGTCTCGCGCGGCACCGCATACCGCAGCAGCGCGCTGGTGTGCGGCTGCTTCGTGGCAAATGCTTGTTCGATCGATCGGCGTACCTCGTCGACATTGGTCGATGCGGGGTCGTTCGGATCGGCCGGAAACGCCTCGAAGATGTGCTGACCGACGATCTGTTGCGCCGTGCGCCCGGTCGATTCCAGATACGCGGGATTTGCACCAATGATGGTGAAATCCCGGTTGATGAGAAGGTAAGGATACGGTGAGGCCGCGAACAATGCCGCGTAGTCAGGCTGCGTAAACATCACTTATTCTCACATATAAATTGCGAGAAAAATACGCGTTCTGTAACAGATTTTGTGGGACAGTTGCCAGCCAGTGCCGATTCGGGATTGGCTGATGAGGAGGGGTTTCTGGCGGTGATGGTCATGCGAACCGCGTTCAACTCTGCCCCACGCGCGGTTGAACGCGTGGACGGCGTAGCCGTCCACCCTATGGTTTAGTGCGCCTTTTCCCAGTTCTCGCCGACGCCCGTTTCGGCCACCAGCGGCACCTTGAGCGTTGCCACGCCCGCCATCAGCTCAGGCAGCTTCACGCGCACCAGTTCGAGTTCGGCCTGTGGCACTTCGAGTACCAGTTCATCGTGCACCTGCATGATCATGCGCGTGCCCAGCTTTTCAGTTTCGAGCCAGTCCTGCACGGCGATCATCGCCAGCTTGATCAGGTCAGCCGCCGTGCCCTGCATCGGCGCATTGATCGCGGCCCGTTCGGCGCCGGCGCGGCGCGGGCCGTTCGGCGAATTGATCTCGGGCAGCCACAGGCGGCGGCCGAACACCGTTTCGACATAGCCGCGCGCCTTGGCCTGCAGGCGCGTTTCGTCCATGTACTGCTTCACGCCCGAGAAGCGCGCGAAGTAGCGTTCAATATAATTGGCCGCCGCGCCCCGTTCGATGTTCAGGTTGGCCGCCAGGCCGAAGGCGCTCATGCCGTAGATCAGGCCAAAGTTGATGACCTTGGCATAGCGGCGCTGTTCGCTCTGCACGTCCGCGGGCGGGATGCCGAAGATCTCGGCGGCCGTCGCGCGGTGGATGTCTTCGCCATCGGCAAAGGCCTTGAGCATCGCGGCGTCGCCCGAGATATGCGCCATGATGCGCAGCTCGATCTGCGAATAGTCGGCCGAGACGATCACGCTGCCGGGCGGCGCGATGAACGCTTCGCGGATACGGCGCCCTTCGGCGTTGCGCACCGGGATATTCTGCAGGTTCGGCTCATTGGACGACAGGCGCCCCGTGATTGCCACCGCCTGCGAGTAATTGGTGTGCACGCGCCCCGTGCTGGCGTTGACCATCTTCGGCAGCTTGTCGGTATAGGTCGACTTGAGCTTGGACATGCCGCGGTGCTCGAGCAGGATCTTCGGCAGCGGGTAATCCTCGGCCAGCTTTTGCAGCACTTCTTCGTCGGTCGACGCCGCGCCGGTGGCGGTCTTCTTGATCACCGGCAGGCCGAGTTTGACGAAGAAGATCTCGCCGATCTGCTTCGGCGAACCCAGGTTGAACGGGCCACCGGCCAGCTCGTAAGCCTGCTGCTCGAGTTCGAGCATGCGCTTGCCCAGTTCGTTCGATTGCACGCCCAGCAGGTCGCTGTCGATCAGCACGCCGTTGCGCTCGATCTTGTGCAGCACTTCCATCGTCGGCATCTCGATGTCGCGGTAGATGTACGTGAGGCCCTTGTCGGCTTCGACGTGCGGCAGCATCGACCCGTGCAGGCGCAGTGTGATATCGGAATCCTCGGCCGCGTACTCGGTGGCGCGGCCCAGCTCGACCTGGTCGAAGCAGATCTGGTTGACGCCCTTGCCGCACACATCCACGAACGGAATCGTCGTGTAACCGAGGTGGCGCATGGCCATCGTGTCCATGTCGTGCGGCTTGTGCGACTCGAATACATACGACTGCAGCAGCGTGTCATGCACGATGCCCTTCAGGGTGATGCCATGGTTGGCGAAGATGTGCATGTCGTACTTGAGGTTCTGGCCGAGCTTGGGCTTGGCCGGATTTTCCAGCCAGGACCGCATCTTTTCCAGTACGTGCTCACGCTCGAGCTGGTCAGGGGCACCGGCATAGCGATGCGCCAGCGGGATGTAGGCGCCCTTGCCCGGTTCGACCGACAGCGAAATGCCGACCATCTGCGCCGTCATCGGATCGAGCGACGTCGTTTCGGTATCGACCGACGTGAGTGCGGCAGCGTCGATCAGCGCCAGCCACGTGTCGAGCTGCGCATCGGTGAGAATCGTCTCGTACTCGCCCTTGATAACCGGCATGCCGTCCAGCGTGGCCTGCGCGCCTTCCGGCGAATTGAGCGGACCGCCGCCCGGCGCACTGCCGGCTGCCGGCCGCACGCTGCCGTCGCCGGCTTTGGCGCCGCCCAGGTCGCGCAGCATCGTCTTGAAGCCGTAGCGGCTGAAAAATTCGCGCAGCGCGTCGGCATTTTCGGGCCGGCCGACCAGCGTTTCTTCAAATGACACCACGTGCTTGACCAGGTCGCAGTCGGTTTTCACGGTGATCAGCTCGCGGCCTTTCGGCAGCCAATCGAGCGCCGCGCGCAGGTTCTCGCCCACGGCGCCACCGATACTGCCGGCGTTTTCCATCACGCCGTCGAGCGAGCCGTGCAGCGTGAGCCACTTGACGGCTGTCTTGGGACCGCACTTGGGCACGCCCGGGACGTTGTCGACGGTGTCGCCGACGAGGGTCAGGTAATCGATGATGCGGTTCGGTGGCACGCCGAACTTGGCCAGCACGCCGGCGTCGTCCAGGCGCTCGTTGCTCATCGTGTTAATCAGCATGACCTTGTCATTGACAAGCTGGGCCAGGTCCTTGTCGCCGGTGGAGACGACCGTCTTCATGCCGCGCGCGGTGGCCTGTACGGCCAGCGTGCCGATCACGTCGTCGGCCTCGACACCCTCGACCATCAGGATCGGCCAGCCCATGAGCCGCACCACTTCGTGGATCGGCTCGATCTGCTTGCCCAGGTCTTCCGGCATCGACGCACGCGTGGCCTTGTAGTCGGGGTACAGGTCGTCGCGGAAGGTCTTGCCCTTGGCATCGAACACGCAGGCAATGTAGGCGGCAGGAAAGTCGGCGCGCAGGCGGCGCAGCATATTGACCATGCCGTGCATGGCGCCGGTCGGGAAGCCGTCCGGGCTCCTCAGGTCGGGCAATGCATGAAAGGCGCGGTAGAGATAGCTGGAACCGTCGACGAGCAGAAGGGTATTGTCCATATGGGGCGAAAATCAGGTAAGCATGCGGCGTCAGGGTGGCGCCAGGGTCGCTGCCATTATCGCAGAATCCGCATGATGAGCAGCGCCCGCTCCAGCGTCTCAATTCCTCGCAGCAATCATGGGATATGGCACACGTTTCACAGGGAGGCGGTACTGTTTGCTACAATGGACTAAACGACATTAGGTGACCATCATGCTGCGCTCGACACCCCGCTTTGCCCTCCTGACGCTGTGCCTGTTCGCCCACGCGGGCTTGGCATCGGCGCAGCCGACCACACCACCGCAAACGCAGACCCAGCCAGCGCCACGCGCCACGACGCCAGCCCAGCCAGCGCAGCAACAGCGCCCGAGCGACGCGCCGCCGCAGACCGAGCGCATCGAGCCGGGCAGCGATGTGCCGGCCACGACGATCCCGCCGCGCAAAGGCACGGTCATTACCGAGAAACGCGGCAATGACGGCAAGATCAACGAAGTCGAAGTGCAAGCCGGCCCAAGCCGCTACACCATGAAGCCCAACGTTGCACCGGGAAATGCCCAACCAGGCGATATCTCGGGCAGCAGCATCCGCGCCCCACAATGGCAAGTGATGGAATTTGATTTTGGCAATCCCAAGAAGCAGAACACCGACGAGCAGCCAGCCGCCGCGGCGCCAGCCCGTGCCGGTGCAGCCGGGACCATCCCGGCGCGCGCCGATGTGCCGCCGCCACCTGCACTCGAGCCGACCACCAAACAATGATCCCGCCTGCCGCGTTCGCGCGGCAGTCTCGCGGCCATCGTCCACTTCTCTTTCTTGCTAGCTCATGGCAGTTTTCACCGCGGTCTCGCTGGATGACCTTCACCAGTGGATCAAGCAGTTCCCCCTCGGCCAGGCCGTCGGGCTCGAAGGCATTTCCTCCGGCATCGACAACAGCAATTTCTTTTTGAATACTCAGCACGGTCCGCAGTCCGGTCCGCAGTCCGGTCCGCAGTCCGGTCACTATGTGCTGACGATCTTCGAGAACCTGCGCTTCGACCAGCTCCCCTTCTATGTCAACCTGATGCGCCACCTGGCCGAACGCGGCATTCCCGTGCCGGCGCCGGTGCCCAGCAACGATGGCGAGCTGATCGTGAGCCTGCACGGCAAGCCGGCGATCATTGTCAGCCGCCTGAATGGCAGCTCGCAGCTCGCCCCGCAGCCGGTGCATTGCGCCGAAGTGGGCCGCATGCTGGCGCGGATGCATCTGGCGGCGCAGGACTTTTCGCTGCAGCAGCCGAACCTGCGCGGCATCGACTGGTGGACGGCAACCGCGCCCGAGGTCGCCCCATTGCTGAGCGAGGCCGAAGCCACGCTGCTGCAGGACGAGGTTGCGTACCAGGCCACATTCGCCGCAAGCGCCACCTATGCCAACCTGACTCGCGGCCCGGTGCACGCCGACCTGTTTCGCAATAACGTGATGTTCGAGGGCGAGCGCCTGAGCGGCTGCTTCGACTTTTACTTTGCCGGCATCGACACCTGGCTGTACGACGTGGCCGTCACCGTCAACGACTGGTGCGTCGACCTGGCCACGGGCGAGCTGGACGAAGCACGCGTGCGCGCCCTGCTCGACGCTTACCATGCGGTGCGCCCGTTCACCGACGACGAGCGCGACGCCTGGCAACCACTATTGCGCGCGGGCGCACTACGCTTCTGGCTGTCACGCCTGTATGATCTGCACCTTCCCCGCGCGGCCGAACTGTTGACGCCGCACGACCCTACCCATTTCGAACGTATTCTGCGCGAGCGCATTGCGCACCCCGCGCCGGGCTTGCCCACCACTGTCATTACATGAACAAACTACCTGCATCTACCGGCTGGACCTGGCTCAAAAATGGCGCCCTGCTGTTTCGTCAACAACCGGCCGCGCTGACCACGCTGCTGTTCGCCAATATCCTGGTCAGTATTCTGATCAGCGCCGTGCCGGTGCTGGGCGCGATGGTGGCGGTGGTGCTGATTCCCTCGTTCTCGATGGCGTTCATGATGGCGTGCTCGATGATCGAAAACGGCCAGCGCGTCACGCCGGCCGTGGCGCTGACGGGTTTTCGCAAGCCAGTGCTGCGCGAGCTGTGCAAGGTCGGCATCGTCTACCTGGGCGTGTCGCTGATCCTGACGCTGATTACGCGCTTTGCCGTCCAGCCTGACTTCTGGGAACAGGTGCAGGCCCAGAGCACGGATGGCACGCCCGCCGTGCTGGCAGGCCAGGACGTGCTGGCGATGTTCCTGATTTTCGCGCTCGACGCGGTGGCGCTGATTTCGCTGTGCTTCGCCGCGCCGCTGACCTACTGGCAGAAAATGCCGCCGTTCAAGGCCGTGTTCTACAGCTTTTTTGCCGTCAAGCGCAGCGCGGGCATCTTCATCGTGATGCTCCTGGCGTGGTTCGGCATCTTCTTTACTGTGTGCATGGTGATCGCCGTCATCCTGGGCGGTAGCAGCATCGCCCGCGTCGTGATCATGTGGGTGATCTTCTTGTTCATCCTGCTGCTGCAGTGCGCGCTGTATGTGGGTTACCGCGAGATCTTCGGCAAGCCACCGGCAGAGCCCGGCAGCAAGGTCAACCTCGACAAGCAGCGGTAGTCAGAAAAGATCAGCAGCAATCAGCAAACACTGGCGGCCATGCCGCCAGCGTTTGCTGTTCTCTTAGCGGCCCACCCGCTCCAGCTTCGCGATCGACAGATCCAGCACCTTCACCCCCGCCGAACCAAAGTTGATCTGGGCCCGCGCCGCGCCAGCGCCGCCCTCAATGTTGACGATCACGCCTTCGCCAAACTTGGCGTGGACCACACTCTCGCCCACGCGCCAGCCGGTGCCATTGCCCGCCTTTTGCGTGATCTGCTGCGCGATCTTGTTGTCGCTGCCACCTTCGCGGAACTTGGCGTCGTCCCATGCCGTCGTCGACTTGCGCCCGCCAAACCAGTTGCCCTGCACGCGTGGCGAGAGCCACTTGATCGATTCATCGGGCAGTTCGTCGAAGAAACGCGATTTCATGTTGAAGCGTGTCTGGCCGTGCAGCATGCGCTGCTGCGTAAAGCTCATGTACAGACGGCGGCGCGCGCGTGTGATTGCCACGTACATCAGGCGCCGTTCTTCATCGACACCGTCGGCTTCGCGCGCGCTGCTCTCGTGCGGGAACAGGCCTTCTTCGAGGCCCGTGATGAACACGGCGTCGAATTCGAGGCCCTTGGCCGAGTGCACTGTCATCAGTTGCAGCGCCTCTTGCCCGGCCTGCGCCTGGGCATCGCCCGCTTCGAGCGACGCGTGCGACAGGAACGCCGACAGCGGTGACATCACGGTAGGCAGCGGCGCGCCGCCATCGAGGATCTCGATGCCATCCTGATACACGACCGATTCACCGGCCTGCGCCTGCGCCGGTGGCCCGAGGTGGGCCGGCGCCTGGGTACCGAAGCCCTCTTCTTGCACGAACTGGGTCGCGGCGCTGACCATCTGCTCCAGGTTTTCGATGCGGTCGGCGCCTTCTTTTTCATTGCCGTAATGCGTCAGCAGCGTACTGCGCTCGAGCACCACGCGCACAAGTTCGGGCAGCGGCAATTGCTGGGTCTCGAAGCGCGCACCTTCGATCAGTTTGACGAAGTTGCCCAGCACGGTGCCGGCCTTGCCCGTCATGTACGGCACGGCCGCGTACAGCGAAATGCCATAGCTGTCGGCCGCCATCTGCAACTGCTCGATCGAGCGCGCGCCGATACCGCGCGTGGGAAAGTTCACCACGCGCATGAAGGCCGAATCGTTGTGCGGATTGTCCATCAACTGCAGATAGGCGATCGCGTGCTTGACCTCGGCGCGCTGGAAGTAGCGCAGGCCGCCGTACACCGTGTAGGGAATGCCGGCCGCGAACAGCGCATGCTCGATCACGCGGCTCTGCGCGTTGCTGCGGTACAGGATCGCGATCTCGTTGCGGCCCATGCCCTCGTTCATGAGGCTCTTGGATTCTTCGATGATCCACTGCGCTTCTTCGAGATCCGACGAGGCCTCATACACGCGCACCTGCTCGCCCTGGCCCGCATCCGTGCGCAGGTTCTTGCCCAGGCGCTTGGCGTTGTTGGCGATCAGGAAGTTGGCGCTGTCGAGGATGTGGCCATGCGAGCGGTAATTCTGCTCGAGCTTGATCAGATTCTTGACCTGGTAGTCGCGTTCGAACGCCGACATATTGCCGACGTTGGCGCCGCGGAAGGCGTAGATGCTCTGGTCATCGTCACCGACGGCAAAGATGGCGCCGCCGCCCGATTCGCCCTGCCCCGCCAGCAGCTTGAGCAGATTGTATTGGAGGTCGTTGGTATCCTGAAACTCGTCGACCAGGATGTGGCGGAAACGCATCTGGTAATGGTGGCGCAGCGGCGTGTTGCGTGCCAGCAGTTCGTAAGAGCGCAGCAGCAGTTCGGCGAAATCGACGACGCCTTCGCGCTGGCATTGCTGGTCGTACAGTTCATACAGCTCGACCATGCGGCGCTCGATTGGGTCGTAGGCCTCGACCTGCGACGCGCGCAAGCCCTGGTCTTTCGCGTTGTTGATGAAGTACATCAGCGCCTTGGCCGGGTACTTTTCATCGTCGACGTTGTGCGCCTTGAGCATGCGCTTGATCAGCGAAAGCTGGTCTTGCGAATCGAGAATCTGGAACGTCTGTGGCAGCGCGGCGTCGCGGTAGTGCGTGCGCAGCAGCCGGTTGCACAGGCCGTGGAAGGTGCCGATCCACATGCCCCGCGTGTTGATCGGCAGCATCGACGACAGGCGCGTGAGCATTTCTTTCGCGGCCTTGTTCGTGAACGTCACCGCCATGATGCCGGCGGGCGAGACCTGATTGGTCTGGATCAGCCAGGCAATCCGCGTGGTCAGAACGCGCGTCTTGCCCGAGCCGGCGCCGGCCAGGATCAGGGCGCTTTGCGCCGGCAAGGTGACGGCGGCAAATTGTTCAGGATTCAGGGTGTCGAGTTTCAGCATCCGGCCATTATACCGCCGCCATATACTGTATGCCCATCCAGTTTCGTGGCGTACGCATGACGAATAGGACCGATGCGCTGTTGAACAATGCGCCATTGGTTTCAAACCGTACTGCGTCGCAGAAGTACCAGGTGGATAACGTCATCTTCCCTCCTGCTGTCATCTTCGGACATTTCATCGAAGAAATAGGATTAACTTCGCGTAATTTTCACGAATTAATCATCAAGCGCGCGCCGTGCGATGAGTGTTTCGATTATGTTAACACCAGCGTTGCGACAAGCTCGTGAAAATCTTAACAAGGAGAATGATCATGCTAGGACGCGTAGTGACCATGGCCGCACTGGCCGTCGGCGGTGTGATGCTGTCGAAAAAATTCAAGGGAAACAATGGCTTTGGCGCCAGCTCGGGAATCGTCGAAACCATCGAGATCAATGTGCCCGTGAGCACCGCCTATAACCAGTTCACACAGTTCGAAGACTTCCCACAATTCATGAAAAGCGTGAAGGAAATCCGCCAGCTCGACGACACGCACCTGCACTGGCGCGCCAACGTCGCCGGCGAAGAAAAAGAGTGGGATGCCGAGATCACCGAGCAGATTCCGGACAACCGCATCGCATGGCGCAGCGTCACCGGCGTGAAAAATGGCGGCGTCGTCACCTTCCACAAGATCTCGGACACCGTCACGCGCATTGCGCTGCAGATGGATTACGAGCCCGAAGGCGCGCTGGAAACCCTGGGCGACGCCCTGGGCGCCGTGCGCATGGAAGCGCGCGCCAACCTGGCCAACCTCAAGGAATTGCTCGAGCAGCGTGGCAGCGAAACCGGCGCCTGGCGCGGCAAGGTCGACCAGCATTGATCGAGCAGCATTGCTCGACCCATGCTGGCACAGGCACGCCGGCTAAGGCCGGCGGCTGTTGACCGGCTTGATCGACGACGGCAGCGCCACCCGCTCGACCGGCGTCGTCTGCGCAGCAATAAAACCTTCGAGCGCCAGCGACAGATCGGCCACAACCTGCGCGCCGTAAGCCGCTTCGATCAATTTGTACTGGCGCTCGATGAGCGGCGCGATATCGTCAATCAGACGGTCGCCTTTGGGCGCGAGGCGCACCCAGATGCGGCGCTGGTCGGCCGCCACGCGCTGGCGCTCGATCAGCCCCAGCTCTTCCATCCGCGACAGCACGCCCGTCATGCTCGGGCTCAGGATCTGGCAAAGTTCGCACATCTCCCGTGGCTCCAGTTGCGCATGCTCGTCCAGCACGCGCAGGATGCGCCATTGCTGTTCGGTCACACCGAAATGGTTGAGGATGGGACGGAAGTGCAGCAACAACGATTCTCGCGCCTTCAGAAAAAGCTGGGGAAGATTGCGGTGGGTGATCCGGCGGGCCAAGGAATGCTCCGTAATAGGTAATTCTGTCTCTGGTTCTGCATCGGCCGCTGCGCAGGGAGCGCGGCAATCGTGCCTGGCTGACTAATATACTTGCCAGCCCGGTGGATTTCGCTTCACGCAGCCGATTCCAGGCGAATTTTTTGTGAACAGATATTACCGCAACCCCTCTGGAGCACAAAAGGGCGGCTCGATGGCCGCCCTCTTCACGTCAATGGGAACGCATCAACCCGCAACCGGCGCCGGCCGCGCCAGCCCTTTCGCCCGCGCATCGCGGATCAACGCGCGCACTGTTTCATCGGCGACTTTGCTTTCGCGCTCCATCTCCTTGCCCAGCATGCCCATTTGCTCACCCAGCACATGCATCGGCTTGCCGGCCTCTTCCATCTGGCGGCCAATCGCCTCCATCGACGCGTGCGACTTGCGTATCTGCGGCGAGTCATAGGCCTGGCCAATCTGCCGGCCCGCGGCATTCATGCGTGCACCGGTCGCGGCCATTTCGCGGCTCAGGCGCTCGCGCTCCGCCTGGTCACGTGCCGTTTCCATCTGGCTGCTCAGGCGTTCCATGTGCTGGCTCAGGGCCTGCATGCCGCCGTCGATTTCACGCATGTCGCGCTCGCTGGGCAGGTTGTCCTTGCTGACGGCAACCCGGTCCATCTGGCGCCCCAGCGCGTCCATTTTCTTGCTGTGGACATCCATCTCCTTGCTGTGCACGTCCATGCGGGCACTCAGCCGATCCAGCGGCGCCCAGGCGGTACGCACTTTGGCCATGACCGCGGCATCCTGAATCACGTAGTCGCGTCCGCCTTCACGGAACCAGATGAACTCGCCGGGAATGGCGCGCTGGGCCGCTTTCACTGCTGGCCAGTCGTCGCTGCTGCCACTGATATTGAAGCTGCCTTCCTTGCCGCGCACAAGCGCGTACGGCTCGCCCTGCGTCACGCGCACCGCGCGTTTGGCCTCCTGCGCGCCAGCCTGCATGGGCACGGTCAATGCCAGCGACGCAGCGCACAGCGCCAGGCCAATGAAGGGAAGCGCCAGTCGGCGTGTGAGCGGTGCAGGATGCGGCATGATGTTCTCCTTGGGCCAGGGACAATGGCAACGGGCCGGACGCAGCCGGCGATGACATCACTCTAGCCACCGCTCACGCCACGAACCAGCACGCTGCGACAGGGCGTCGAAATCGCGGCGCAGGCCGTCATTCGAGGCACAGAACGACAACGCGGCCCGAAGGCCGCGTTCAATTCATGCAAAGAGCGCAAGCCGCGAGGCCTGCCTTGACTTAATACACGACCACCGAGCGGATCGACTCGCCCGACTTCATGAGGTCAAAGCCTTCGTTGATGCGGTCGAGCGGCAGGTGGTGGGTGATCAGGTCGTCGATATTGATCTTGTTTTCCATGTACCAGTCGACGATCTTCGGCACGTCGGTGCGCCCGCGCGCGCCGCCGAAGGCCGAGCCCTTCCATTCGCGGCCCGTCACCAGCTGGAACGGACGGGTGGCAATTTCCTGGCCAGCAGCGGCCACGCCGATGATGATCGACTTGCCCCAGCCCTTGTGGCAGCACTCGAGCGCCTGGCGCATCGTGTTCACGTTGCCGATGCACTCGAAGCTATAGTCGGCGCCGCCATCGGTCAACTGAACAATGGCGTCGACCACGTTCTCGACCTGGGTCGGATTGATGAAATGGGTCATGCCGAACTTGCGCGCCATCGCTTCGCGTTCCGGGTTCAGGTCGACACCGATGATCTTGTCGGCGCCCACCATCCGGGCTGCCTGGATCACGTTCAGGCCGATACCGCCCAGGCCGAACACGACCACATTCGCGCCCGCCTCGACCTTGGCGGTGAAGATCACGGCGCCGATGCCGGTGGTCACGCCGCAACCGATGTAACAGATCTTGTCGAACGGCGCGTCATTGCGCACCTTCGCCAGGGCGATCTCGGGCACCACGATGTAATTCGAGAAGGTCGACGTGCCCATGTAGTGATAGATCGGCTGGCCGTCGATCGAAAAGCGCGACGTCGCATCCGGCATCAGGCCGCGGCCCTGCGTCGAGCGGATCGCCTGGCACAGATTGGTCTTTTGCGACAGGCAGAATTTGCACTGGCGGCATTCCGGCGTGTACAGCGGAATCACGTGATCGTCTTTACGCAGGCTGGTCACGCCCGGACCCACATCGACCACCACGCCCGCGCCTTCATGGCCCAGGATCGACGGGAAGATGCCTTCCGGGTCAGCGCCCGACAGCGTGTAGTAGTCGGTATGGCAAATGCCGGTGGCCTTGATCTCGACCAGCACTTCACCGGCCTTCGGGCCTTCGAGTTCCACTTCTTCGATCGTCAGCGGCTGACCCGCCTTCCACGCGATTGCTGCCTTGGTTTTCATGTCGTTTTCCCGTTGCTTGAGGTGATCCGCGCACGCGTGTGCGCTGCAAAGACCCCATGATAACAAGCCTGGCGCATCATGGCCGCGCACGCCGGTGGGTGCAGCGCTGTCACCGTTGATCCTGCAACGAGGTCGTGCCGCAGAGGCAACAACGCCGTCCGGGCTGTTTCCAGCGGGGACGGCGTTATTGGATGACGCTGAAGGCCATCGGCGCTTCAGCCAAACCCGCTCAGCGGCTGGTACGCGTTCCCACCACTTCGATCACGACGCGGCGATTCTTGGCGCGTCCTTCGGCCGTGGCATTGTCCGCGATCGGCTGCGTTTCGCCCTTGCCCTCGGTGTACAGGCGGGCCTGGTCCAGACCTTTCGACACCAGGTAGGCCTTGACGGCATCGGCGCGGCGCAGCGACAGTTTCTGGTTGTACGCGTCCGAGCCGACCGAGTCGGTATGACCCACAGCAATCATGACTTCGGTATCCATGCCCTGCAGCTTGCTCATCAGGTCGTCCAGCCCTGCCTTGCCCTCAGGCTTGACCACCGCCCGGTCGAAGTCGAACAGCGCTTCGGCCGCAAACGACACCTTCTCCGACACGGGCTGCGGCGCCGGCTGCACGACTGGCGCCACAGGTTGTACTTCCGGCTGCATGACCACCGGCTCCGGTGCCGGGATCGGGCGGGCCGCAGGCCGGCCGAACGCACGGATCAGGCTGATCGACGCCAGGTCCATTTCGCCGCGGTTGCCCAGCGGGTCACGCAGACGATAGCGTTCGATCTCGCCGCGCACTGCCCAGGCATCGTTGATCTGGTATTGCAGACCGAGGCCGACCTTGGCCTGGAACTTTTCTTCTTTCTCGGGATTCGGGGCAGTCACGCCATTGAGCCGGTTGCCCGAAAAATGCGCCGTCGAGCGTCCATACTGACCACCGACGCGTGCCAGCGCCGACAGGCGCGGGGTCAGCGGCAGATAACCGATCAGGTCGAGGTTGACGCCGCGAAAGCTCGTCTCGCCGCGCAGGTTGCCGTTGCCAGATGTGGTGGCCTGAAAGCCGAACTTGCCGATGTCAAAGTACCCGGCCTCGACCGCGAAGTAGCGGTTGAACTTCTTGCCGACGAATACCTTATAGCCAAGATCACGCTGGTCGGTCGTAAACGACTCGAGGCTGGCGCCGTTGGAGGTCAGGCTGCGCGCGATGCGCTCGTCGTCGATCTTGGCACGGCCCTGGCCCAGGCCGGCACCGGCATACCAAGCGCTGTCGGCCCAGTCGGGATCGATGATATCGCTGTTGACGGTGCTCCGGTCCTGGCCCGCCGCGCTGGCGGCGTTGATGCCAGCGCCGGCAAGGACGGCGCAGGCGAGCAGTGTGAGTGTATTTTTCATGATGGGTTCCGGACCGGTTATTTGGTGATGCGGTTATTGAGCAGCGTGACGGCGACGCCCGAGAGGACGCGGCCATTGAGCAGCGTGGCGTTGTCACCCACGGTGATCGCGGCAGCCTGCCCCAGAACCGTTCCCTTGAAGGTGCTGTTCGCGGCCACGGTGGTTGCGCCCACAGGCACCCACGTGACGTCGTTGGCCGTGGCGCCGTTGATGAGTTCCACTTCCGAGTTTGCCGCCGTATCGAGCGTCTGCGCGGTGCGGAAGATATACACACCAGCACCATTCAGCGTCAGTTTTCCGGTGATGTTGATCTTGCCAGCGTAGCAATACACACCAGGCGTGAGCACCAGGCTGCCGAAGTCGACGTCGCCTGCAAAAGTAAGCGTGCACAGTCGGCTGTTGGCATCGACGATGGCCAGTTGAAGGTCGTTCAGCGCGGTCTGCAGAATTGCACCCGACTGGTAGTTCGTGAAACCGGGCGCGACGACCGGCGCAGTGGTTTGCGACGGCGAACCGACGTCGCCGGTGATGAGCGTGGTGCCGCCCGAATTATTGGTCAGCGCGGTACCGGCCAGCACGCCGAACGTCGCTGCAGAGCGCAGGTTGACGGAAGCAACCGGCGGCGCGGGCACAACGGGTACCACGGGCACAACTGGCACAACAGGCAACACGGTCAGATTGGCCGTGCCCGATGCGCCGTCCAGTGCTGCGGTCAGGACCACATTGCCGGCGGACACGCCAGTGGCGATGCCGGTAGGCAGCACGGTAGCGATCGCCGTCGAAGACGATGTCCAGCTGACGGCCGTGGTAACGATGGCGCTCGTGTTGTTCGAGTAGAAGGCCGTGGCGACGAATGGCATGCTGCCGTTGACGACGACGGTGCCAATCTCCGGTGTAACGACGAGTCGGGAGATCGTCACGCCAGGCAGCACGGCGCCGTTCAGCGTGGTGGCGCTCGCCGTGGCCGACCTGCCGCTGAAGCTGGCGGTAATGACCGACGTACCCGGCGCGACGCCGGTGATCACGCCACTGGCGGCGACGGCGACCTGCGCCGTGCTGGACGAAACATACGTGCTCGCGCCTGTGACATCGACGACCGAGCCATCCGAATAGCCTGCCAATGCGGTCAGCTGGGCAGTGGCGCCAACGGCGAAGCTGTTCGCGGCAGGCGTGAGGCCCAGCGAGACCAGCGTCGCCGGCAGGACCGTCAGCGTGGCGTTGCCTGTGAGGCCGCCGGACGATGCGCTGATGACCGAGGTCCCCTGCGCCTTGCCCAGCGCCAGACCGGTGCCGGCCACGACCGACGCCACATTCGTGGAGGCCGAGCTGAAGGTCGATACTGCACTGATGTCGCGCGTCGTGTTGTCACTGAACGTGCCAAGCGCGACGAACTGCTGGGTATTGCCGATATTGATCGACGGATTCACCGGAGCGACGGCAAGCGATACCAGCCGCGCGGGCAGGACCGTCAGAGTTGCCGAGCCGCTCTTGCCTTCAAAGGCAGCGGTGATCACCGAAGTGCCGGCAGCAACGCCGATAGCCATACCGCGCGCTGCATCGACCGTGCCAGCCGCCGGCGTGGCCGAGGTCCAGGCCGAAAGCAGCGTGATATCACGCGCCGAACCGTCGGAATAGGCGGCCGTGGCCGTAAATTGTTGGGTTGCACCGATTGCCACCGACGCGGTCGTTGGCGACACCGCCACGCTGACCAGACTTGTCGCCGGCAATCCCAGGACCGGATCGCGTCCCTGGTCACCGCCGCCACAGCCTGTGACAAGCACGGCGCTCATCAGGCCGAGGCCGCACAAGAGGCGTTTCATGGAGCGTCTCACGGTTTGTATCATATGTATTCCTGTTCGAGAAAATTTCCGGAGCTGCTCTGCATGGGCTCATGCACGAGGACGGAAACTGCGGCGGCGCTTGCGATGCAAAGACGCGAACCGGAACCGACTATCTGTTGTAAAGTTGGTGAGAACCGTGCGGTAGCGCGCTTATGCACAGCAATAGTTTCCCAAAAGATATATCCACTTGGAATCGTTATTCTGTGTTAGCGCGCGGGAGAGGATGTCACCTGCCGGAAGGCACGGTGCCTTCAATGGGCGAAAGATGGTTAGCAGACGACGTTATCTGGCAGAAGCAGCAACCCTGGTCTGCCGCTTCTTTTGATTGACAGGCGGTCACACTCCCGGCGCATCCACCAGCAGGTCGGGCTGCAGTGCGCGAATACGCAACTCGGTGAAATAGCCACCGGCCTCGTTATAGCGTAGGTAGTGGCGGCTGCATTTGGTGCAGCGTGCCACGCTACAGCGGTTAGTTGGATAAAAACGCGGCGCGATGGGCGCGTCCGGGCTGTCGTAGCGGGTGCCGGCCGGGTGGTATTCGGCAAAGGTCGGCTCGTCGTACGGATCATCGAGCAGGGTGCCGACCTCTTCGAAGCAGTCCAGCTCCAGGGTCAACGGCTGCGCGGTCCAGGCTTGCAAGGGCGTGATGGTGCAGCTGCATGCCTGCGTCACGGCCGCCGATGCCTGGGCCTGGCGCATCAGCAATGGGAAATCCACTGTCAGCTGGTTGTTCAAGGACATATCGGTTCTTTCATCGATCGTCGGGTGCGAAGGCGATTTCATCGCCTTCACGCAGCCTGCCATGGCATCCTACCCTGCCCCGCCCGTGGCGTCACCCAGGGACCTTCGTCTCCATTTCTTCCCGGGTCCTCAGCGCTGCCATCGGACAATCTGCGTTATGCTCGCCTGTTCGACAGTTCAAGCAGAAGCCACGATGCATATTTACCCAACGTTTTCTGCGGACAGCACGCCCTGTCCGCACCACCCCCCGGTATGCCCAAGCGGCATGGCAATCCTGACCGGGAGTGTCTGATGTTTCATCTGATGTTCAGCCTTCCCTGCCTGCTGGTCCTGGTGCGCTGGCTCTGGCCGCTGCCGTTGCCCACGAAATCCAAAGTCGCCAGCGCCGTCGTGCTGGTGCTGGTCTCGCAATACCACCTGTGGTCGCGTCTGTCGTCCGGCAGCGTGTTCTCGCCCGAATTCCCGAAGGGCCTGATCATCCTGTTCAACTGGGGCTTCGGCGCGATCCTGCTGCTGGCCGTGTTCCAGCTGCTGGTCGATGCCGGCGCGCTGATCGCGATGGCGATCCGGCGCCGCCGCGTGGCGATTGCACCGCGCGTGCGCTACGGCATCGCCATCGCCGCTGCGCTGCTGGCCGCCCTGGGCGTGAACCAGGCAATCAAGTCGCCGTCGCTCGAAGACGTGCTGATCGAGGTGAAGAACCTGCCGCACGAATTCGACGGCTACCAGGTCGTGCACCTGACCGACCTGCACATCAGCCGCCTGTTCGACGCGCCGTGGACGCGCAAGGTCGTCGCCGACGCCAATGCGCTGGACGCCGACCTGATCGTCATTACCGGCGACCTGATCGACGGCAATATCGCGCACCGCGAACGCGACGTGGCGCCACTGCGCGACCTGCGCGCACCGGATGGCGTCTGGGTCATTCCTGGCAACCACGAGTACTTTTTCGGCCACAAGGCGTGGATGGCGTATTTCGCGGGGCTCAACATGACGCCGCTGGACAACAGCCATACCGTTCTCAAGCGCGGCGCCGGGCAGCTGGTATTGGCCGGTGTCAACGACGTGACCGCCCCGCAGACCGGCGCGGCGCCGCCCGACGTCGATGCCGCCTTGCGCGGCGCACCGACCGGTGCACCAGTGATCCTGCTCGACCACCAGCCGCGCAATGCCCGCCACGCCGCCAGCCGCGGCGTCGCGCTGCAACTATCCGGCCACACCCATGGCGGAATGATCGTCGGACTCGATCGGGTGGTGGCGCGCGCCAACAATGGCTTCGTCTCGGGCCGCTATAACGTCGACGGGATGACGCTGTACCTGAACAATGGCACCGCATTGTGGCCGGGTTTCGCGCTGCGCCTGGGCGTACCGTCCGAGCTGACCCGGATCACGCTGCGGCGTCAGACGGCGCGTTCATGATCCTGCGATGACCAGCCGCATGCGCTGCTCGACCTGATCCGACCCCGGCCGCATCGGCTCTTGCCATCCCGTGGCAATGAACCCGGCGCGCGTGTACAAGCGCACTGCCCCATCGTTGGCGCAATTAACACCAAGCTGCATCGCAGTGGCGCCGCGCGCCCGCGCCCAGCGCACCGCTTCGGTCAGCAAGCCCGCAGCCACACCCTGCCCGCGCGCTTCGGGCGCCACCCACATCTGGAACAGGTTCACGAGGGCCGGGTCGTCGGCGTCGACCTTCGCCCAGGCCAGCCCGGCGGGTTGGCCTGCGACGTGGGCCACGAGTGGATGGTCGATGCCGGACATGGCCGCGCGGGCCATGCGCGCCGCCCATTCTTCGGGCGGCCGCGTGGATTCAGCGGCCAGCGTGCTGCCAAAGGCGTCGGGCGCGTCTTCCAGCGCGCGCAGGCGGAGCGCGCGGTAGAGCGGCCAGGCATCGGGCGTGAAGTTGCGAATCGTGTAGCCTGCCAGTTGGTACGCCATGCACGTGCTCCTGTTGGTCGTTGGAGGACGATTCTAGCAAGCAATTCTAGCGTTGTGGCTCAATCCTGTTCCCACTCTTCTAGCTTGCGCTTGCGTGCGCGGCCGACCTCGATCCGGTTGCGGGTCGTGAAGGCAATCAGCCGCGCCACGACCACCGCCAGGTACATCAAACCGACCAGCATCTCAACACTGGCCAGCGCCCGCGCCGGTGGCGTCAGCGGAATCACGTCGCCGATGCCCGTGCTCGACAGCAGCGCAAAGCTCAGGTAATTGAGTTCGGTCCAGGTACGCGGGGCGCCTGCGTTGACGGCGGCGGCGAACGTGCCGGGCTGGACTTCCTGCAGCAGGATGTACATGTGCGTGAAGGCCCAGGCCAGCAGCGTGAACGTGGCGCCGGCCGCGAACAGCTCGTCGGTCGTGGCCCGTTCGTCTTCCATCATGTAGGCGATCAGACTGCCGGCCGCGTAGAAGTAGAACAGCGCCTCCAGCCCCGAGGACCAGGCCAGCAGGTGGTTATAGCCGAGCAGGATCTGCGCCAGCAGCAGGACGATGATCGGCACCGCCAGTGCCCAGCTCACGCGCACCTCGCCAGGCGTGCGCCGCACCATGCGGATGGCAAACGCCAGCACCACGATGCCGAAGCAGTTGAACGCCACCTGGCCGGCCCGGGTGCCTTCGATGAACGGATAGGACAGCATGCCGAGCAGCTGCACCAGCAGCAGGATAGCGGACGGATGGCGGCGGGTGTGGATGAACAGGCGCGGAGAGATCATGGTGGCAGGACAAAGTCGTAAGTACTGCCATTGTAGGTTCAGCCGGCCGAAAACAGGCTCCCGAATGCGTGCGCGGCCGTGTGCGGATCGGCCGCACCGTAGACGCTCGTGATCGCCGCGACCATGTCGGCGCCCCGCGCGACCAGCGGCGCGGCGTTGGCCGGCGTCATGCCGCCGATGACGACCAGGGGCAGTGTGAACTCGGCGCGTGCCTGGTCGAGCAGCTCTGGTGGCGTCACGAACGTGTATTGTTTGACCGGTGATGGATAGAAGCCGCCAAAGGCTAGATAGCTGGCGCTGGCGTCGCGCGCAGCGCGCGCCAGCGCCAGCTCGCCGTAGCACGAGGCGCCGACGATCTTGGCCGGGCCCAGCAGCGCGCGGGCAGCGGCGATGGCCCCATCGGTATGGCCCAGGTGCACGCCATCGGCGTCGATCGCCTGGCACAGGTCGGGATGGTCGTTGATGACGAGCGGGCAGCCGTGGCGGCGGCACAGCGCCAGCAGCGCGGTCGCCTGCTCGAGGCGCAGCAGCGCGCTCGCGTCCTTGTGCCGGTATTGCACCAGCGCGGCGCCGGCGCGCAGTGCGGCGTCGGTGGCGGCGAGCAGCCGGTCGGTGTCGTTCCAGTTCGGTGTGACGAGATACAGGCCTTGCATGGTGGCTCCTTCAATGGGGTTGGCACAGCCGGCGCGGAATGCGCTGGCCCGGCGCGACTGCGAACGATTGCGCCAGCGTGGCGTGCGTATAGGCCTGCGCGCGCTCGAGGGCGATGACCATCGACTCGCCCAGCGCGAGACGCGCCGCCAGCGCTGCGGCCAGCGTGCAGCCGCTGCCGTGGTACGTATCGGGCAGGCGCGGCCAGCGCCACTCGCGCAGCACCCGACCATCCTGCAGCCAGCGGTTGATGACCGTGTCGCCAGGCGCATGGCCGCCCGTAACGAGCATCTGTCTGGTGCCTGGCAGGTCCAGCGCGGCGCGCTCTGGCAGATTGGGCAGCACGATCGTCGCCAATGTCAGCAAATCGGACAAGGCGGCGCTGGCGCTGCCCCGCCCCAGCGCATCGCCATGGCCGCTGGCCAGCACCGGGTCGAGCACCACCGGCAGCTCGGGTTGCCGTGCGCGCAGGTCGCGGATGATGGCCGCGATTGCCGCGGCATTGGCCGCGTTGCCGGGGATGCCCAGCTTGAAGGCGCGGATATCGAAGGCCGCGACCAGCGGCGCGGCCTGGCGCGCGACCAGGCCGGCGTCGACCGGGTGCGCCTCGAACACACGGTTATTGTCCTGGCAGGTCAGCGCCGTGGCCACCGGCAGCGCATGGGCGCCCTGCGCGGCAATGGCCAGGATGTCGGCCGCCAGGCCCGCGCCGCCGCCGGGATCCAGCCCGGCGAAGACCAGCACGCACGGTGTCATGCGGCGAGGTTATCGATGACGTCAGGTGTGACGTCGCCCGTGATCCTGCCCTCGACCGGCGACGATGGCGAGGCCGCGAACCGCTTCGGCATGCGCCCCGCCAGATAGGCGTCGCGCCCGGCCAGCACCGCATGCTTCATCGCGCGCGCCATGCGCACCGGGTCGCGCGCGCCGGCAATCGCGGTGTTCATCAGCACGCCATCGCAGCCGAGTTCCATCGCGATCGCGGCATCCGACGCCGTGCCCACACCGGCATCGACCAGCACCGGCACCGTGGCCTGCTCGATGATCAGCTGCAGGTTCCACGGATTGAGAATGCCCATCCCCGAGCCGATCAGCGACGCCAGCGGCATCACGGCCACGCAGCCGATCTCTTGCAGGATGCGGGCCTGGATCGGATCGTCGCTGCAGTAGACCATCACGTCGAAGCCGTCGCGCACCAGCGTTTCGGCGGCCTTGAGTGTCTCGGGCATGTGCGGGAACAGCGTCGTGGCGTCCCCCAGCACCTCGAGCTTGACGAGATTGCGCCCGCCCAGCAGCTCGCGCGCCATCTGCAGCGTGTAGACCGCATCCTTGGCATTGAAACAGCCGGCCGTGTTGGGCAGGATAGTGAACTCCGACGGCGGCAGCACGTCGAGCAAGCTGGGCGCGTTCGCGTCCTGGCCGATGTTGACGCGGCGGATCGCCACCGTGACGATCTCGGCGCCGGCCGCCAGCGTGGCCTCGCGCGTTTGCGCCAGGTCGCGGTATTTGCCGCTGCCAACCAGCAAGCGCGAACGGTAGGCGCGTCCGGCGATGGTGAGTACATCCGGTTGCCCGTCTGGTTTCATGTTTTCGTTCATGACATTCATCCTGTTCTCCTTTAGCCGCCACCGATGGCGCGTACGATATCGACCCGGTCCTGCGCCTGCAGGCGGCGCGTCGGCCACTGCTGGCGCGGCACCACCTCGCGGTTGACGGCCAGCGCCATCCCCTGCCCGCTCAGGTCCAGCTGCTCGAGCAGGCCGGCGAGCGTCTGGCCCGGCGACACGCCGCACGGCGCGCCGTTGACTTCGATCGATGTCATTCAGACCTCCCGGTACAGCCGGGCGCCGTCGCGCACGAACTCGATCGCTTTTTCCTGCATCCCCTGTTGCAGGGCCGTCTCGCCCTGCACGCCATTGGCGGCGGCGTAGGCGCGTACTTCCTGCGTGATCTTCATCGAGCAGAAATGCGGGCCGCACATCGAGCAGAAATGGGCCACCTTGGCCGAATCCTTGGGCAGCGTCTCGTCGTGGAATTCGCGCGCCTTGTCGGGATCCAGGCCCAGGTTGAACTGGTCGTCCCAGCGGAATTCGAAACGCGCCTTGGACAGCGCGTTGTCGCGCAGCTGCGCGCCCGGGTGGCCCTTGGCCAGGTCGGCCGCATGAGCCGCGATCTTGTACGTGATGATGCCGTCCTTGACGTCCTGCTTGTCAGGCAACCCCAGGTGTTCCTTGGGTGTCACGTAGCACAGCATCGCCGTGCCGTACCAGCCGATGGTGGCCGCGCCGATGCCGGACGTGATGTGATCGTACCCGGGCGCGATATCGGTCGTGAGCGGCCCGAGCGTGTAGAACGGCGCTTCATGGCACTGCTCGAGCTGCAGGTCCATGTTCTCTTTGATCAGGTGCAGCGGCACGTGGCCGGGGCCTTCGATGATCGTCTGTACGTCGTGCTTCCACGCGATCTGCGTGAGTTCGCCCAGCGTTTTCAGTTCGGCCAGCTGCGCTTCGTCATTGGCGTCGTAAATCGAGCCGGGGCGCAGGCCGTCGCCCAGGCTGAAGGTCACGTCGTACGCCTTCATGATGGCGCAGATGTCTTCAAAGTGGGTGTACAGGAACGATTCGCGGTGGTGCGCCAGGCACCACTTGGCCATGATCGAGCCGCCGCGCGAGACGATGCCCGTCAGGCGATTGGCCGTCATCGGCACGTAGCGCAGCAGCACGCCGGCGTGGATCGTGAAGTAGTCGACGCCCTGTTCGGCCTGTTCGATCAGCGTGTCCCGGAAAATCTCCCAGGTCAGGTCCTCGGCCTTGCCATTGACCTTTTCCAGCGCCTGGTAGATTGGCACCGTGCCGATCGGGACAGGGCTGTTACGCAGGATCCATTCGCGTGTTTCGTGAATATGCTTGCCGGTCGACAGATCCATCACCGTGTCGGCGCCCCAACGGATCGCCCAGGTCATCTTTTCGACTTCCTCGCCAATCGACGAGGTCACGGCCGAATTGCCGATATTGGCGTTGACCTTGACCAGGAAGTTGCGGCCGATGATCATCGGCTCGATTTCGGGGTGGTTGATATTGAGGGGGATGACGGCGCGGCCGCGCGCGACTTCGGAGCGCACGAATTCGGGCGTGATCTCGGCCGGGATGCTGGCGCCGAACGACTGGCCCGGATGCTGGCGGCCCATCAGGTCAGCGACCCGCTTGCCCATCGGGCCGGACGCATGCAGCGATGCGATGTACTCCTTGCGCTGCATGTTTTCGCGCAGTGCGATGAATTCCATCTCGGGCGTGATGATGCCCTGGCGCGCGTAGTGCATCTGCGTGACGTTCGCGCCGCTCCTGGCGCGGCGGGGCGCGCGCTGCAGATCGAAGCGCAGCGCGCTCAAGGCCGGATCGTTCAGCCGCTGCTGGCCATACTGCGACGATGGCCCGGCCAGTTGCTCGGTGTCGCCGCGCCCGTCGATCCACGGTTGGCGCATTGGTGCCAGGCCGCTGCGGATATCGATCGCGGTGGCCGGTTCGGTGTACGGCCCCGACGTGTCGTAGACGAACAGCGGCGGATTGGGTTCGCCGCCAAAGCTGTCGGACGTGGCCGACTGGCTGATCGCGCGCATCGGCACGCGGATATCGGGCCGGCTGCCTTCGATGTAGACCTTGCGAGAATTGGGTAGCGATGCGATGGCTGCCTGGTCCACCGTGGCGGTGGCGGCATCGAACAGTTGCGAAGACTTCGGCGGTGCGTTCATGTGGCTCCCTTGCGTGCATGAGAGCCAGCAAAGGAGTTACCGGGTGCGGCGAGGTCGGGCGCAATGTGCGCACGCTTGCGGCGAATCGGCTGCTTCCCTTCGCTGGCATTATCCAGATCAGGTTCGGAGGGTATTTCTCACCCACGCATCGTTGTAAAAGCAACGACGCGCAGGACCCCTAGCGTTTGCTGCCAGTAATGGCAGCGGGTGGATTATAGCCGAACAAATATTGAATGGGCATCATGGTTACAACATCGGCGGCTCGGCCGGCAATGGCAGCAAATGCAAAGCGCCGTCGATAAAACGCACTTCGACGAACGGCGTCTGCGCCGGCTCGACCGCCCGGCGCACCGTCGGCCCGCCCTGCACCGCCACCTCGAGCTGCACGCTGGGCCCGTCGACCGCCACATCGAACGAATCCGCACGCGAAATCGTCAGGTCGGTACTCACGTTCGGCCGGTCATAGACCTGCTTGCCGTCGACCCGCACGCTGACCGTATTGTCTTGAAATCCCTCGCCCAACCTCACGCGTAACGTCATCGCTTGCCTCGCCTTTCCATTGACTGCAACAGGTTTGCCGGACAAGCCGCCTGAAGGGCAGGCTTGTCCGGAACAGAGTAACGCCAGCACGGCCAGCCCAAGTGCCCGGCGCATCCCCTGCGATCCAGCATGGATCATGCCTTGCGGTGCGGCCGCGCGCCCGGCCCGGTCGCGCCGGCCGCCGCAGTACCATCCTGGATCGTGGCCAGGCAGGTGAGCAACTCGCCCTGGGATACCGGATCGAGTACCTTGGCGTGGGCGGCGCTCGAGAGCAGTGCAACGCTCTCGTCGAGACGCGCTGCGCGCACGAACAGCGGCTTGCCCTCGCCCGCGTTCACTGTCTTGAACGCGCGGGCGGCATTGACGCCCTTGACCATGCGCACATAGGCGGCCATCGGATGCATGTCGAAGCGGTCGAGGACCTCGTCGAAGGCGGCGTTACCCGAGCGCAGCGTTTCGTTGTCCGACCCTTGCAGGTACAACAGCGCGCCCTGGTCTTCGCCCATGAACAGGTCGGCCAGCACGTTGTCGTCAGTGCTGACCGGATAGCGCACGCGCACCGTCAGGATATCGGACAGCACCTGCGATCCGTCGAGCGCCGCATACGCGGCCCGCACCCGGTACTGGCCCGGCTGGTCAAAATAGAAACCATCCTTGCCATAGCCGATATAGGCGCTGTCCTGGACCGGATTGTCCACCCCGAGCATCGTCTGGCGTTCGCCCACCAGATGGTCGATCATCGGCTCGTAGGCGCAGAGCCGGCCGCCAGGTTGTTCGATGATGACCTTCACCAGCCCATAGTTCGGATGCAGCCAGGTATGGGCGCGGCGCCCGCGCGTGTCGGTGGCGCGCAGCTTGAGTTGGAGCACCACCGGCTCGCCCAGCGCGAAGCTGCGCTGGTGGGTCGAGATATCGAGCACCAGGCCGGATTCGTCCGAGATCGGATCGGCCATCACGTCACGACCAAGCGAGGCGCCGCTCGTGAAGCTGTTGCCACCCATGATGATGTCGTTGCGGAAACCGTGGCGCAGGTGGATCAGCTCTTCGTCGTCGAAGCGGAAGTCGAAGCTGCTCCAGAAGCCGGGTGCGCCGCCATTTGGGTAGTACCACGGATAGTTCATCCACGACAGCGCTTCGGGACGGTTCGGTTTGGGTGGATTGGCATACGATTTCTGCCACGAGTGCATCAGGTTGAAGCAATGCCCCAGTTCGTGCACGTAGGTGTAGAGCTGCAGCCGGTGTTGCTCGGCCGTGGCGCCGCCGATCCCGGCGTGAAACACGGCGCAGCCCTGGCGTTGCTTGCCCTGCTGGTCGAACATGATGCCGTACAGGCCCGTGCCCATATCATGCTGTTGCGCCACCAGTTGCCAGACGCACCACTGCTGCAGGTCGCCCCACAGCGAAAAATGCTGCTGCATCGACGCGTGCAGCTCGGCATTGCTCCAGGTGGCATTGGCCCCGGCCGCGCCGACATCGATGACATTGTTGCCGGCGGTGGGCACCATGCCGATGCCCGCTTCACCAAAGGCGCTGACCACGTTGACCGTACGGGCACTGCCGCCCGAAGGCAGTGAGCCCGTGTTGTAGCTCGAAAACGGCGTGGTCTTCACGTCGGACACGCTGTCGGTTTCAATACGCACCGTGCGGAAATGCAGTGACGAGAACGGGCAATGGTAGGACGCCCCCGGCGTATTGTTAACCGTGAAGAACTGCAGCGTGGCCGCGGCCTGCGGCTGGAAGATATTCACGCGCGGGATCGTGACTTGTATTACCGGCGCCCCGGCCGAGAACGTGAAGCGGCCCATGCCCTTGACGACGATGCGGGTGGTCGACACCGTCACGGTCGGGCTGTCGACCACAAACGAGCCGAAGTACGACTTGGTCTTGCCGCTGGTCTGGTAAAAGTCGCCGCTGACCCGGCGCATCGGCCGGTTGCGGTCGACATCGACCCGCAGATCGAGCTGGAAGCTGCCGAGCGAACTGGCGTAGCAACCGCTGACCGCCTTCTTGATGGCCGGGATGGACGGAATGGGCAGCGAGGGGATCGGCAAGGGCACCTGCGGGGCAGGTGCGATGCCCGGCCCCGCAGCAATCCCGGGCGCGGCGCCGGTGGGCCCGGTGTCGTACGGCTCGGGAATCCCCAGGTCGCCATTGGACAGCCCGGATACTTCTTCATAGGTCATCACGCCGGTGTCGCCGATGGCGTCTTCGTTTGCATTGTCGATCCCGGTTGGGTCGAGTTGTGACATGGTGTTCTCCTCATGGTCGAAAAGCCCTCGTTCGACCAGTGGAGTGGGGGTGATGGTTCGTCGAGGCTGTAGATATTCAGAGGAATCACGCGCGCATCTGGAGGTAGATCAAGGAGCCCGATCAAACAAAGAAGGATTCAAACGAGCTGGACAACGACTGGCAATTCAGCGACGTTGCCAGGATAGGCTGGCGCTGGAAGGTGACCTATAATGGTTTCTTTCGCAAAATTCACACACGACCACATCATGGAATTAGCCAAGTCTTTCGAGCCAGCCGATATTGAACAGTTCTGGCGCGCCGAGTGGGAACAGCGCGGCTACTTTGCCGCGACCATGGACGAGGGCAAGCCCTCCTTCAGCACCCAGCTGCCGCCGCCGAACGTCACCGGCACCCTGCACATGGGCCACGCGTTCAACCAGACGATCATGGATGGCCTGACGCGCTACTACCGCATGCGCGGCTACAACACCGCATGGGTTCCGGGCACCGACCACGCCGGCATTGCCACCCAGATCGTCGTCGAGCGCCAACTGGACGCGCAAAAGATCTCGCGCCATGACCTGGGCCGCGACGCGTTCCTCGAAAAAGTCTGGGAGTGGAAAGAAAAATCGGGCAGCACGATCACCGGCCAGATGCGCCGCCTGGGCACGTCGCCCGACTGGCAGCGCGAATACTTCACGATGGACGAGCCGCGCTCGAAATCGGTCGTCGAAGTCTTCGTGCGCCTGTACGAGCAGGGCCTGATCTACCGTGGCAAGCGCCTGGTGAACTGGGACCCGGTGCTGGGCACGGCCGTGTCCGACCTCGAAGTCGACTCGCAGGAAGAAGACGGCTTCATGTGGTACATCCAGTACCCGCTCACCGACGGCAGTGGGCACCTGACGGTCGCCACCACGCGTCCTGAAACGATGCTGGGCGACGTCGCCGTCGCGGTCGACCCGACCGATGAGCGCTACCTGCATTTGCACGGCAAGACACTCACGCTGCCATTGACCGGCCGCGAAATCCCGATCATCGCCGACAGCTACGTCGACAAGGAATTCGGCACCGGCTGCGTGAAGATCACGCCGGCCCACGATTTCAACGATTACGCGGTTGGCCAGCGCGCCGGCCTCGCGCCGATCAGCATCTTCACGCTCGACGCCAAGATCAACGAAAACGGCCCGGCCCAGTACCAGGGGCTGGACCGCTTCGCCGCGCGCAAGCAGATCGTCGCCGACCTCGAAGCGCTTGGCCTGATGGAACAGATCAAGCCGCACAAGCTGATGGTCCCGCGGGGCGACCGCACCAACGTCGTGATCGAGCCGATGCTCACCGACCAGTGGTTCGTCGCGATGACCAAGCCGGCCCCGGAAGGCACGTTCAATCCAGGCAAGTCGATCACCGACGTGGCGCTGGAAAAAGTCGCCAGTGGCGAAATCAAGTTCGTGCCCGACAACTGGAGCACGACCTACAACCAGTGGCTGGGCAACATCCAGGACTGGTGCATCTCGCGCCAGCTGTGGTGGGGTCACCGCATCCCGGCCTGGTTCGCCGAAGACGGCCAGATCGTCGTCGCGCGCGATGAAGCCGAGGCGCAGGCCAAGGCGGCAGCTGCCGGCATCACGGGCGCCCTGCGCCGCGACGACGACGTGCTCGACACGTGGTTCTCGTCGGCGCTGGTGCCTTTCTCGACCATGGGCTGGCCCGAAGAAACGCCCGATATGAAGATGTTCCTGCCGTCGTCGGTGCTGGTCACGGGCTTTGACATCATCTTCTTCTGGGTGGCGCGCATGGTCATGATGACCGCGCACTTCACCGGCAAGGTGCCGTTCGAGACCGTGTACGTGCACGGCCTGGTGCGCGACTCGCAGGGCCAGAAGATGTCGAAGTCGAAGGGCAACACGCTCGACCCGATCGACCTGATCGACGGCATCGACGTCGAGACGCTGGTGGCCAAGCGCACCACGGGCCTGATGGACCCGCGCGCCGCCGAGAAAATCGGCAAGGCCACGCGCCGCGAATTCCCGGACGGGATCCCGGCATTCGGCACCGACGCCGTGCGCTTCACGATGGCAAGCTACGCGTCGCTGGGCCGCAACATCAACTTCGACCTGGGCCGCGCCGAAGGCTACCGCAACTTCTGCAACAAGCTGTGGAACGCGACGCGCTTCGTGATGATGAACACGGAAGGCAAGGATTGCAGCGCCCCATTGCCTGAAGATTTATCCCAGGCCGATCGCTGGATCATCTCGCTGATGAACCGCGTCGAGCAGGATGTCGCCAAGGGCTTTGCCGACTACCGCTTCGACAATATCGCGAACAGCATCTACAAGTTCGTCTGGGACGAATACTGCGACTGGTACCTTGAAGTGTCGAAAGTCCAGGTCCAGCAAGGCACCGAAGCGCAGCAACGCGCGACGCGCCACACGCTACTGCGCGTGCTGGAAGTGATCCTGCGCCTGGCGCATCCGATCATCCCGTTCGTGACCGAAGCGCTGTGGCAGAGCATCGCCCCCCTGGCCGGCAAGACCGGGCCGACGATCATGCTGCAACCGTATCCGCAGGCCGATGCGACGCAGATCGACGAAGGCGCCGAAGCCTGGATGGAGCAGTTGAAGGCGCTGGTGGACGCCACCCGCAACCTGCGCGGCGAGATGTCGCTGGCGCCGTCGCTGCGCGTGCCGCTGATCGTCGAACCGTCGAGCGAGGCCGGGCGCGCTGACATGGCGGTGTTCGCACCGTACATCCAGCTGCTGGGCAAGCTGGCTGAAGTGCAGATCGTCGATGCGCTGCCGGAATCGCCAGCGGCCGTGTCGATTGTCGGCACCACCAAGCTGATGCTCAAGGTCGAGATCGACGTCGCCGCCGAACGCGAGCGCCTGTCGAAAGAGATCGCGCGCGTGGCCGGCGAAATCGCCAGGGCCAACGGTAAGCTGTCGAACGAAAGTTTTGTGGCGCGTGCCCCGGCCGCCGTCGTGGCGCAGGAGCAGGAACGCGTGGCAAACTTCTCGGCCACGCTCAGCAAGATGCAGGAACAACTGGAGAAATTGGCAGCGGCGTAATCCGCCAGTCCCCAAAGAAAACGCGGCCCCGGCCGCGTTTTCTTTGTCCTTACTCACATTAACCCATGCCACCAAAACAGCCGGGGTCAGGTCTGACATTCGGACACGACCTCAGCCCTAACTACTTGCAATGGCTTCTTGCCCGGCATTAGCATGGCCCGGTGTAAGCTGGTTCCGACTACCCAATTGTCGAGTTCGTGTCCGAATGTCAGACCTGACCCTGGCTTTTAGTCGTGGACCGCAACGCCGGTCAATGCAGGCAGGGCGACCGTGCGTGGCATCGAATTAGAAGGCAAGGCCACGATCGACCGGCGGGCGGCACGAGCCGGCGCATCGACGTCGGCGGCAACTATACCCACACCAGCCGCGTTGTCAGCCGCAGCAGCGCATCGATCTTCGATGCAAATAGCATGAAACGCCAGCTTGACCTTTACGCACTGTGGAAACGTGATGCAAGATCGCGCCTGCGACTGTCGGTCTCGGACCTGCTGCAGCAAGACCTTCTCGAACGGCGCACGTTCGAAGGCAACGCGCCGTTGCTGCGCGCAACGACATATCGGGTGCGCGCAACCTGGCGCCTGGTATGGGAGCACTCCCTGTAGACGATGGCAGCAATCACCCTGGAAAGCACCGCATGACGACTTCCCTTCCCCACTGGCACGCCGCGCGGCGCAACGTCGGCATCGATTGCCTGCGTGGCCTGGCGATCCTGCTCGTGATCGTGCATCATCTGGCCTTGCCGTTTCGCCTGCCGCTGGGTCCAAGCCTGCTTGGCCAGTGGCTGCCCAAGCGACTGATCGACGCCATCAGCTTCAACGGCTACGAAGCAGTCTTCATCTTCTTCACGTTGTCGGGCTTTCTGATCACGCTGCGTATCATCGAATGCGATGGCGACATTGGACGGGTCGACCTGCGCCGCTTCTACCGCGCCCGCGCGCGGCGCATCTTGCCCCTGCTCGGCCTGGCCCTGACGCTGCTCTCGCTGCTGGCCGTGTGCCAGGTGCCGGGATTCATGCCAGAGACCGACCGCCACTCGCTGGCCGGCTTGCTCGGTTCGGCGCTGACGTTTACGTTTAACTGGTACGAAGGCCGCACTGGCTGGGCGCCGGCGGGCTGGGATGTGCTGTGGTCGCTGTCGATCGAAGAAGTGTTCTACGTGGGCTTTCCACTCCTGTGCCTGTGGCTACCGCGCCGTGTACTGATCGGCATGCTCGTCGTGCTGGCGCTGGGGCTGCAACCGCTGCGCTCGCTGGTGCCGATGAGCGATGAGGTCTGGTGGGAAAAAGCATACCTGCCCGGAATGGCGGCGCTGGCCTGGGGCGTGCTCGCTGCACTGCTGGCGCGCCAGTGGCAGCCAGGCAAGCGAGGGGCCCGCATCATGGGTCTGGCTGGTGCGTTGTGCCTCGTGCTGGTATTGGGCTGGTCGGACGTGGTCTACCGTCATCTGTTCAAGTCGAACCTGTACGTGATTTGCGTCGGCGCCTGCCTGCTGCTGCTTGCCTTTTACGCGCAGCCACCTGCGCCGCGCCGTGGTCTGGGATGGCTGGCGCGCATGGGAAGCCTCAGTTATGAGCTATACCTGTTCCACATGTTCATCGTGCTTGGCACCGCGGGCCTGTACCGCGCGCTGATGGGCAATGTGCAAACCTGGACCTTCGTCGTCTACGTGCCGGTGCTGCTGTGCTGTTACGCGCTGGCGCGCCTGCTCGAACATGGCGCCGTGCATCTGGGTTTGCAGCGCAGACCATCCGTGGGCCAGGCGCCCGTCAAAGGCGTGTGATGCGACGACGAACCCGTTGGCTGTCGATCCTGCCCGCGATGGTGGCGGGCTATCTGCTCCTTGTCGTCATCTGGGCCTGGGCCACCTTTGACACTGTCACTGCGCACATGCCTGCAATCGCTGACGCGCCCCTGTCCGCGCGGCAGACGCAGATCCTGCTGCGCGTCGAAGATCCTGCCTTCTTCGTACACCACGGCGTGAGCCTGACCAGCGGCCAGGGCTTTGCGACGATCTCGGGCGCGGTCGCGCGCGACCTCTACCTGGAAGGTGCGGACCTAGGCGGGGCTGGCGGCGCGTTGCAGGCGCTGTACCGCAGCGTCTTCGCATGCTGCAAACGGATCGATCTGGGCCGTGATGCGATGGCCGTGGTGCTCGATGC
Source organism: Massilia aurea (assembly GCF_024753205.1). Taxonomy (GTDB): domain Bacteria; phylum Pseudomonadota; class Gammaproteobacteria; order Burkholderiales; family Burkholderiaceae_D; genus Telluria; species Telluria aurea. The sequence goes on from NZ_JANUGZ010000003.1 coordinate 896,846, forward strand.
CAGGCTGTCCAAGGCGCGACAACTGGCGCTGTACACCACCCATGTCTATTTGGGAACGCACAACGGCAGGCAGATCATGGGCTTGTCAGCGGCGTCCCGGAATTATCTCGGCAAGTCGCTGGAACAGACCAGCGAAGAAGAATTCATTGGCCTGGTTGCCATGATCAAGGCGCCCAACACGTACCATCCTGTCAGGCAGCCCGCAGCGTATGCGACGCGCGTGGCACGGGTGCGTGCGCTGGTGCAGGGCACCTGCAAGGCTCACGGCTGGTTCGATACAACACTGTCGCACTGCGGCGCGTGATCACTTGAGGCCATGCCACCAGCGCCCGCCGGCATGCGGCTGCGTCAAGCTCAGTGCTTCGCCCATCTCCGGCGTGGTCAGCTTGATGTCTTGATCATCGGCCAGCGTCTCGATCCGGTCGAGCGGCTCCTGCCAGCGGTGCAGCCCCAGATCGAACGTCCCGTTATGCATCGGCAGCAGCCAGGCTGCGTTCAGGTCCACGAAGGCTTGCAGCGTTTCTTCCGGCTGCATGTGGATGTCCGGCCAGAGCTTGTCGTAGGCGCCGGTTTCGATCAGCGCCATGTCAAAAGGCCCGTACCTGGCGCCGATCTCCTTGAAGCCCTTGAAATAACCGGTGTCCCCGCTGAAGAACAGGCGCAGGTCATCGTGCTGGATCACCCATGACGCCCACAGCGTCGAATTGCCGTCGTGCGGGCCGCGCCCCGAGAAGTGTTGAGCCGGCGTGGCAACGAAATGCACGCCGTCGATCTCGGCGTCCTGCCACCAGTCGAACTGGCGCACTTTGGCGCGGTCGATGCCCCAGTCGACCAGCCGGTCGCCCACGCCCAGCGGCGTGAGAAATACCGACGTCTTCGGCGCCAGCGCCATGATCGCCGCGTAGTCGAGATGATCGTAATGGTCGTGCGACAGGATGATCGCCTTGATGGGCGGCAGTTCGTCGATCGAGATGGGCGGCGCATGAAAGCGCGCCGGGCCGAACCACTGCACGGGCGATGCACGCTGCGAGAACACGGGGTCGGTCAGGTAGAACTCACCGGCGAGCTTGATCAGCATTGTCGAGTGGCCGAGGCGGTACAGCGTATTGTCGGGCGCCGCCAGCAGGGCCGCCCGGGTCAGGCTCTGCACCGGCACTGCCTGCTGCGGCATGGTCCCGGCCGGCTTGTCGAACAGGAAAGCCCACCACAGCTTGGCAATGCCGCCAGCACCCAGCTTGTGCATGGCGACCGGATTGCGGTATTTGCCGTCATGGTATTGCGGCGAGGTTGGCGCGGTCGTCGTTGCCGAGACAGATGTACAGATTGCCATGGTAGCGAGAGCTCCCGTAACGATGATGCCGACAAGCAGGCGCATGAACGCGTCGATTCGATAAAGTGCACTACGGCCGATCCGGACTTCCTGGCGCTGGGGCGGATGGCACACGCTCCAGCGGGCGTCCGGGCCTGGATGGCCGGGACGCCGCACGTCTCTATTTGATCGCCGCCGCGTCGCGCGCACTATCGCCTTGGAGCTTGAGCGCAGCAGCACGCCCCTCCCAGTAATGCGCATTCTTGATCCCCAGCGCAACCGGATCGAACTCGGGTTCCTTGCCGGCCTTCTTCTGCGCTTCGTAGTCGCGCAGGCACTTGAAAGCGTCCTTGCGCAGCAAGAAGATCGCGACGATGTTCAGCCAGGCCATCAGGCCGACGCCGATGTCACCCAGGCCCCAGGCCACGTCGGCGGTCTTGACAGCGCCGTAGATCGTGGCCGAGACGATGCACAGCTTGAGGAGCACGCCCAGCCACGGATGGCGGTTATGGCGGTCCATGTAGGCGATATTGGTCTCGGCGATGTAGTAGTAGGCGACGATGGTCGTGAACGCGAAGAACAGCAGCGCGATCGCAACGAACAGCGCGCCGAAGCCCGGCAGCACGTTCTCAAGCGCCGTCTGCACATAGCCCGGGCCCGACGCCACGCCCTGCACGCCGATGAAGCGCGCCGTGCCGTCGGTATTTTCGACGTTGTACTGACCCGTCACCAGCAGCATGAAGGCGGTGGCCGAGCACACGAACAGCGTGTCGATGTACACCGAAAAACCCTGCACCAGACCCTGCTTGGCCGGGTGGCTCACTTCGGCCGCCGACGACGCGTGCGGGCCGGTACCCTGCCCGGCTTCGTTCGAATAGATGCCGCGCTTGACGCCCCACTGAATGGCCATGCCGAGCATGGCGCCAAAGCCCGCGTCCAGGCCGAAGGCCGAGCTGACGATCAGGCGCAGCACGCCCGGCAGCGCTTCGATGTTCATCGCCACCACCACCACGGCCACGAGGATGTAGGCGGCCGCCATGAACGGCACCACGATCTCGGCGAAATGGGCGATACGCTTGACGCCGCCGAAGATGATCGCAGCCAGCACCACGGCCAGGCCGATGCCGGTGTAGAGCGGATCGATACCGGCGGCAGTCTTGAGACCTTCGGCGATCGAATTGGCCTGCACGCCCGGCAGCAGCAGGCCCGTGGCGAACAGCGTGGCGATGGCGAAGGTCCAGGCGTAGCGCTTCATGCCCAGGCCTTTTTCGATGTAGAAGGCCGGGCCGCCGCGGTACTGGTTGCCGATCTGCTCCTTGTAGACCTGGCCCAGCGTCGACTCGACGAAGGCCGAACTGGCGCCCAGGAAGGCCACGGCCCACATCCAGAACACGGCGCCCGGGCCGCCAAACGTGATGGCGGTGGCCACGCCCGCGATATTGCCAGTGCCGACGCGGCCGGCCAGCGTCATGGCCAGCGCCTGGAACGACGACACGCCCTGCTCCGAGCTCTTCCCTTCACGCATCAGGCGCAGCATCTCGCGGATGTGCCGCACCTGCAGGAAGCGGCCGCGTATCGAGAAATACAAGCCCGCCCCGAGGCACAGGGCGATCATGATGGGGCTCCAGATGATACCGTTGACTGCGTTGACCAGGTCGAGCATGGGGGTGCGACTCCTGCGTTGAGGGGTTCAGGAAGGGCGGCATATCGCCGCCGTGACGTCGCACAAGTTACATGATTCCGTAGGGAATTAACATCATTTTCTGGGTCTTGTGGCGGCATGCGCCGGGCTGACGCAGGATGGAGAGGAAATGGGCGCTGCTGGTGCAGGCGCGCCCGGTCGGTGCACCAATTGCTGGCGATCTAAAGCGTGGTGGACATGATACGATCCCACCATGGACCGACGAAGCGATTACAAGACCTCCCTCCTTATCGACGCCGTGCTGCACGACGTGTCGATCGAGGCCCGCCCTGCGGCGCGCGAACTGGCCACGCTCGGCGTGCCGCTCGAAGTGAGCCTGCGCGTGCTCACCCGCCCGGCCGAACGGCGCCACCAGGTCACACCGGAAGACGTGCGCAACGCGCCATAACCGCGGGCTGCGCGATTGGAAGACATCCTCGGGCGTCAACCTGTCACACGGGCGAAGCGGTAGGCTACACTGGCGCCGTACCTACAACAACACTGGAGACACCACCATGCGCCACCTGATCCAAGCAAGCCTGATCGCCGCCACCATGCTCGCCCTGCCCGCCGCCGCGTGTGCACAGGCCACCTCGCCTGTCGGCACCTGGAAGACCATCGATGACAAGACCGGCAAGCCAAAAGCGCTGGTGCGGATCACCGAAGAAGGCGGCGTCCTGACTGGCAAGATCGAAAAACTGTACCGCGCGCCATCCGAAGAGCAGAATCCGCTGTGCGGGAAATGCAGCGACGCGCGCAAGGACCAGCCGATCATCGGCATGACGATCCTGTCGGGCCTGAAAAAAGACGGCGGCGACTACACCGGCGGCGAAATCCTCGACCCGGCCGCCGGCAAGACCTACAAGAGCAAGGCCACGCTGGCCGACAACGGCAACAAGCTCGAAGTGCGCGGCTATATCGGCGCGCCGATGTTCGGGCGCACCCAGACCTGGCAGCGCGAGCAGTAATCATTACCACGGCCCGGCGACGGGCCGTTTTTATTGTCCATGACCCTGCACCTCGCTTACCTCTATCTCGGATTCGCCATCGTTGCCGAAGTGATCGGCACCACGGCCCTCAAAGCCTCCGACAGCTTCACCCGTCCCCTGCCCAGCCTGATCACGGTGGGCTGCTACGCCCTGTCGTTCTACCTGCTCACCTTCAGCCTGCGCGTGCTGCCAACCGGCATCGCCTACGCGATCTGGTCCGGCGTGGGCATCGTGCTCATTTCGATCGTCAGCTGGTTGTATTTCAAGCAAAGCCTGGATCTGGCGGCGATTGCCGGCATGGCGCTGATCATCGCCGGCGTGCTGGTCATCAACCTGTTTTCAAAAAGCGTCGGACACTGACCATGTCAACCGCACCGTGCGCCCGGACGTTACATCCGGCCCCATTCCCATCATTCGTACCATGACACCCACTCCCATCACGCGTACCGCACGCCCCGTTTTTCGCGGGCGCGAAATGCGCGTGCTGCGGCTTCTGAGCATGGCGGCCGGCGTGTTCGCCATCCTGCTGCCGGCTGCGCTGCTGGCCTCGACGGCGCATGGCATCCCGGACTGGCTCGAACCGTACATCGTGCTGGTGGGCGTGGCGCTGGGTTCGGGCGGGTTCTTTCTGGTGGCGATGGCGGGGCATCGCATGGGGCGCGACGCCATGCTGCGCTCGTTCGCGGCGCTGCTGCTGATGGTGCCGTTCGGCGCCAGCGGCATCGTCATCTGGCATGGCAGCAATATGCTGATGGTCTACCTGTGCACGTTCTTCCTGATCCACACGGTCCTGCTTTATTGCAGTTTCATCTATCCGCTGATGCACGTGCCGCAGCCACCGGCGCCGCCCCGGCGCGGCGGTAAAACACCCGCCTGGAACCAGCTGAGCCGGCCCCGCGGCAATGCCGACGACTACAACCAGCCGGCATCCCGCGCCAACCGGTAAGCTTCGACGCGGTTCCCGGCCCCCAGCTTGCTGATCGCCTCGGACAGATAGTTGCGCACCGTGCCTTCGGACAGGTGCACCTGGCGCGCGATCTCGCTGCTGCTGCGCCCTTCGCCTGCCAGCCGCAACACCTGCCGCTCGCGCTCGGTCAGCGGATCGCTGCCGCTGTTCCAGCTCTCCAATGCCAGTTCGGGCGCGATTGCACGGCCGCCACCGTGCACGACGCGAATGGCCGCCGCCAGCGCGTCGACCGGCGCGTCTTTCAGCAGATAGCCGCGCACGCCGGCTTCCATCGCGCGGCGCAGGTAGCCGCTGCGCGCAAACGTGGTCACGACCACGACCCGGCACGCCAGCTTGCGCTGGACCAGGCCCTGCGCCAGTTCGAGGCCCGTCATGTGCGGCATCTCGATATCGGTCAGCACGATGTCCGGCACCAGGTGCTCGCACAGCGCCAGCGCTGCGCGCCCGTCTGCGGCGCCGCCTACCACGTCGAAATCAGGCTCGAGCCGCAGCAGCGCGCTGAGGGCGCCCAGCACCAGCGTCTGGTCTTCGGCGATCAGGATGCGGATCATGCCGATGCTCCCGCCGGCACGTGCAGTTCGAGTGCCAGGCCGGCACCGGCCTGCAGCGACAAGCGCCCACCCAGCGCCGCGACGCGCTCGCGCATGCCGGCCAGGCCGTTGCCTGGCTGCAGACCATCCGTGCTGCGCAGCTTGCCGTCGTCGAGCACGCGCAGCACGGCGTGCGTCTGCCCATCCTGCTGCTCTTGCACGAGGCTGAGCGTGCAGCGCGACGCGCCGGCATGACGCACGATATTCGTTACGGCTTCGCGCACGGCCAGCGCCACCACGTGTTCTGCCGCCGGCGCCAGGTCGATGCGCTCGATGCGCTCGTCGAGGATCACGTCGGCCGCCAGCAGGCTGGCGCGCGCACTGGCCAGCGCCTGCACCAGGCCACTGTGGCGAAACCCCGTCACGGCGGCGCGCACCTCGGCCAGCGCCTGGCGCGCATTGGTTTCGATGTCGGCGATTTCGCGCTCGCAGGCCGCCAGATCGCGCCGCGCCAGCTTGCGCGCCAGTTCGGCCTTCAGCGCAATCATCGACAGCGAGTGGCCCAGCAGGTCGTGCAGGTCGCGCGAAATGCGTTCGCGCTCGGCGATGCGCGCCATGTGCTCGACCTCTTCCTGCTTGCGCAGCAAGAGCGTGCGCGATGTGCGCAGCCGGGCATCCATGATGCACGACAGGCCAACCGGCATGCCGGCCATCAGGATCGGCAGCAGGAACACCATCTGCATCTGCGGGATCAGCAAGGCAACGACCGCGCCGACGGCAATCACGCCCAGCATGGCGCACACGGGGCGGGCCGTGCCGGGAATGCGGGCGCACATGGCACAGGCAAAGATGAAGAAGCAGGCAGCGCCCGGATTCCACGGCGCCCAGGCTGCGCCGATCAGGCACGTGGCTGCCACGCAGGCGCCGACGCGCCAGCCGCGGGGCCAGAAGCTGGCGCAGTACAGCGGCACGAACAGGATGATCGTCAGCGCCAGCAGCACCGCCTCGGCCACGCCGGGCGTCACGTAATAAAACTTCCAGAACAGGTAGCCCAGTGACAGCAGCCACGTGTATTGCAATGCGCCGTAGTCGGCCGGCATCCACGGTCGCGCCAGCACCTGCCTGAAGGTCATCGTCATCGTGACTCCGTGATCGTCATTGCGCCAGCAGGCGCACGTCGGCGAGTTCGAAGCGATACTCGCCCGGCTGTGGCCCGGCACTGAATGCTAGCATGGCAACCGCCGCCGGATCGATGCCGGCAAAGGCCGACAGCGGCAGGCTGATTTCCGCCCATTCCGGGCCGGCGACGAATGGCACACTGCTTGGCCGCCCATTGGCCGCGCCCATGAGCATCACCTGATAGGTTTTGCCGTCACCGCGCACCTTGAAGCGCAAGACCCGGGCCGCGCTCAGGTCGGCCGGCTGCATCGGCTGCGCACCGGGCATGAAGGCGACGCTCGACCACGCATACGGCAGGCCGGGGGCGACGCTGGCCTGCACCGCCAGCGGTACCTGCCCATCGGGCAGCGCAGGCAGCACGTCGAGCTTGACGGTTGACTTGCCGCCAGCGTACTGGTCGGTCGATGGCATCCAGCCGCTGCCAAATGGACTGGCCAGTTTCGCCGCGCTGAACTGGCTGATGCGTCCATCGGCCGGCAAGCCCTGGCGCGTCGATCCACCGCGCTCTTGCGCGACCTGTTCACGCTTGGCGTCGCGCAGGGCATTCGCGCTCTGCCCGTCTTTCCACACCTCGACGATGCGGCGCGTGGCCGTGATGTCGCGTGTCGGGTCGCCCTCGACCAGCATCAGGTCGGCCTTGCAGCCTGTGGCAATACAGCCGCGCCGGCCCAGCCGGAAGGCGGCGGCTGGTGCGCTCGTGGCGGCGGCCAGGGCGGCGGTCGGCGTCAAACCCGCCTCCACCAGCGCAGCCAGTTCGCGGTGCATGCTGATGCCGTACAGCGTGCCGGCATTGCCGGCATCGGTGCCGGCCAGGATCGGCACGCCCGCCCTGGCCAGTGCCGCCGTGACGGCCTTCGGCATGGCCAGCAGCTGGGGACGCGCCTGCTGGCCGTAGCGCGCCTTGAGGGTCGTCGCGCCCTCGCGCCCGACCAGCGCCGCCAGATCCGCATCGCCCAGCAAGTCGTCGCCGCGCACGCCGGCCATGCTTTCCATCACGGTAAAGGTCGGGATCACGAAGGCATTCTTACGTTTGGCCAGCCTGGCCAGGCTGTCGACTGCAGTGGCATCGGCCGCCGCGCCCAGGAACAGATGGACCAGCGCGTCGGCGCCTGCCTCGAGCGCGGCGCGGGCGTCCTTTTCGGTGCTGACGTGTACAACGGCCAGCTTGCCGCGCCGGTGCGCCGCCTCGACCAGCGCGGTGGCCGTCGCGATGTCGAGCGAGTTCATCGCGCCGGCGCCGTGGCCGCCTGCTTCGAGCACGATCTTGATGAAGTCGGAGCCTTCGGCGATGCGAGCGTCGACAAAGGCCTGCGCCTCGCCCGGGTTGCTCAAGGTTGGGATCGGCACGCCGAACTGGGTGCCGTGGCCGCCCGGCGCGGTGGCCAGGGTGCCGGCCGAGAACAGGTCGGCCTGGCCCGCATGCCTGCCTGCGGCCATGCTGCGTTTGGCGTCCTGCATGACCGGCACGGCAGTAAACATGTCGATCTGGGTCGTCACGCCAAACAGCACCGGCAGGTCGAATTGCCGGAACGCGTGGGTGTGGGCGTCGATCAGGCCCGGCAGCAGCGTGCGCCCGGCCCCCTGGACGATGCGCGTACCTGCCGGGGCCGACCCGCGAAAATCCGCATCGACGACGCGCGTATCATCGAACAGCACCGAGCGCCGTTCGTGCACAGCCTTGCCGTCGAAGACGCGTACGTCCTGGACCAGGGTGGCGGCGCCCAGCGCCAAGCAGGAGAGGGACAGACCGGCTGCGGCAACTGCCGCTTTTGCGACGATCGTGGACATGGTTTCCTCACGGGTTGGTGTGAAACCAGTATGGCGATCGCGCCGGTATGCCGACAGGCGCACTTGCCATCACTATCGGATGACAACTGTCATGTGCGACCAGGCCCGTGCTACATCTGAACGACATATTCACGGCAAAACAAGGACAAATCTGTCGTGTGCCAAAGACAGTAATTAAGACCACAATATTGCCTGTGTGCTATCTTTGTCACACTGCCGTGCTGGCTGAACAATGCAATCGATCTCGTATGAGCCAGAACACCGTCCCTGTCAACTTTGCCGCGCGAAAAATCGCCATGACGATCCTGCGGCTGCTGTGCTTTGCCGCCGGCATGCTGGTGCTCGTTGCGCCGGCAATCGTGCTGCCGGCCGGCGCCATGACGCCGCACGCGGGCAAGGCGGCGGCAACCCTGGCCTGCCTCGTGCTCGGCGCGTGCGCCTTTTTCGTGACCGGGATGGCCGGCCACTTGCTGCGCCGCTCTGCCCTGCTGCGCGCACTGGCCGCGCTGCTGCTGGCGGTGCCCCTCGCCTTTTGCGCTGCATTGCTGTGGCGCGGCGCCGCGCCTGCGTTCATGTGGACTGCCGGCGTGCTGCTTGGCTTCACGCTGACGCTGTACCTGACGTTCGTCTATCCGGTGCTGCGCGCGCAGACGCAGGCCTGGCTGCGCTGGCGCGCCGCGCGCCAGCTGGCGTCATTACACTAGCCCCACCAGCCGCGCCACCGCCCGGATCAGCAGATGCGGCTGCAAGGGCTTGATCACGTACGCCTGATACCCCACCTGCAAGGCGCGCTGCTGGTCCAGGGGCCGCGCAAACGCGGACATCGCCACGGCCGGCAGCATGTGTTCGTCGAGGCGCATGTCATTGCGCACCGTGCGGATCAGGTCGTAGCCATTGAGCTTGGGCATGCTGATATCGCTGACCAGCACCTGCGGGCGCGCAGCGCTCAACTGCGCGAGCGCCGCCACGACCGAATTCACGGTGACGACAGCGGCGCCCCGCTCTTCCAGCACGCGCCGGCTCAACTCCAGGATGTCTTCGTTGTCGTCCACCAGCAGCACGCTCACGCCGCGCAGGTCGATCAGCATCAGCTGATCCGCTTCCGCTTCTGCTTGCACGACCGTGCCGGCGTCGCCACCCACCTGTTCGATGGCGCGCAGCGGCAGCATCACCGTGAATGTCGCGCCCTGGCCCACGCCGGCGCTGTGGCCGCTGACGGTGCCGCTATGCAGCTCGGTCAACTGCTTGACGATCGACAAGCCGATCCCCAGCCCGCCATGCACGCGCGCAGCCTTGCTGTTTTCCTGGCTGAAGCGCGTAAACAACTGCGGCAGGAATGACGCATCAATCCCCTCGCCGTTGTCGTGCACCGTCACCGCGACCTGCGCATCGTCGCGGCGCCGCGCCGTCAGGGTGATCGCGCCGCCGCCAGGGGTGAACTTGAGCGCATTGCCCAGCAAATTGGCGAAGATCTGCTGCAGGCGGACCGGGTCGCCATCGAGTTCCAGCGGCGCGCCGTCATGCGTGTCGATCCGGATCTCGACGCCCTTCTCGATGGCGAGCGGACGCAAGAATTCGGCGGCCGAATCGAGCAGCGCGCTCAGGTCGACCCGCTGCAGATCGAGAATCAGCTTGCCGGTCACGATGCGGTTCATGTCCAGCAGGTCGTTGATCAGCTTGGCCTGCAGCCCGGCATTGCGTGCGATGGCGTCGACGCCGCGCTTGACCGTAGCAGGGTTGTCCTGCCCGCGTTGCAGCACGCCGGCCCAGCCGACGATCACGGCCAGCGGCGTGCGCAGTTCGTGGCTGAGCGTGGCGAGAAATTCGTCCTTCAGCAGTGCAACCCGTTCGCTCTCCAGACGCGCCGTGCGTTCGGCCTCGAACAGGTACTGGCGCTGGTTGTCCATCAGGTGGCGTTCGGCCATGACTTCGCGCGCGATCTTGCGCCGCTCGATGGCGTTTTCGACGGCCCAAGTCAGGCTCTCGCGGCCCAGCCAGGCCTTGCCCACGAAATCCTGGGCGCCGTGGCGCAGCGACGCGCGGCTCTCCGTCCCGGCCACGCCGGTCAGGATCACGACGGGCAGGTGCGGAATCTTGTCAGCGTCGCACGGCAGGCGCGCCAGCACGTCGAGCGCGTCGCCGTCGGGCAGAAAAAAGTCGAGAATCATGCAGTCGAATGGCGCCGAACTCGCGCACAGGTGCATCGCCTCGTTCGCTGACGTCGCTTCGACGAACTGGTAGCGGCGATCGTGCCCGCCCAGCAGCGCCGCCTTGGCATCGGCGCGGTCCAGCGCATTGTCATCGACCAGCAGGATGCGCCAGGGACGATCGGTGTCGTAAGTCACGGGCATAAGGGTTTTCCAGTCGATGATGTGTCCGCGCCTGGCAGGACGACGTGCGTCAGCCAGTAGCGAAAGATGCTCTCGAGGTTGGCCAGGCCGTCCTCGAAGTTCACCAGTTTGACGTGATAGGCGTTGCCGCCGGCCGCATAGAACGCGTCGCGGTCGCGCGGGTTGATGCTGGCTGTCAGCACGATGACGGGCAGCGTGCGGCGTTGTGGATGGCGGCGCACTTCTTCCAGCAGCGTCAGGCCGTCTTCACCCGGCAGATTGCAGTCCAAAAGCATGAAGGCGTAGTCCGCGCCAGGCACGGCGAACAGCTGGCGCCTGGCGTCGTCGGCATCCATGGCATGCACCAGCAGGTTGCCGATGCCGGCGCGCCGCGCGGCAATCGAGACGGTGTCGAAATCCTCGTCGCTGTCGTCGACGACCAGAATGGGCGGCAAGTCGCTCCGCACCAGTGGCGTCATGCGCCTGGCTGCTTCATGCCGGCGCCGATCAGCGTGAAGTAAAAGGTGGTGCCCACGCCCAGTTCGGACGTGAACCAGCTGTGGCCATTGTGCTGCTCGACGAGCTTCTTGACGATCGCCAGGCCGGCGCCACTGCCGCCCCCGTACGCGTCGCGCGTGTGCAGACGCTTGAACATCATGAAGACGCGCTCACTGTGCTTGGTGTCGATGCCGATGCCGTTGTCGCGCACGTAGAACGTGGAGACGACATCCGCGCCATCGACCGGATCGAGGTAGCCGATCTCGATCCGGCGCTGCAGCTTGTCGTTGTACTTGGCGGCGTTGGAGATCAGGTTGGCGAACACCTCGCGCACGCGGATACGGTCGCACGAAACCGTCGGCAGCGGGCGGGGAATCTGCACGTCGATTTCGCGCCCGAGCAGACTCGCGCCCAGCATGTCGGTCGCTTCGGCCACCACGTCGCCCAGCGCGATCGGCTGGCGCGCAAGCGAGAGCCGGCCGACGCGCGAAAAGTGCAGCAGCGCGTCGAGCAGGCTGTCCATGCGCACCGTGAGGCGCAGCATGGCGTCGATGCGTTCGCGGCCCTGCGCGTCGAGCGGGCGGCCCGCCTTCGTTTCTTCGAGCAGGAAGTGGGCGTACTTGTGGATGCCGCGCAGCGGTTCTTTCAGATCATGGCCAGCGACGTAGGCAAACGCGTCGAGTTCGTCGTTGCTGCGCACCAAGTCCGTGTTCAGCGCCGCCAGCTGTTCGGCGCGGGCAACGACGACGTCGAGCATCAACAGGCGCAGGTTCTTGGCCGCCTCGATCTCGACCGGCTTCCAGGGTTCGGCGCGGCCCCGTACTTCTTCCTGCCACACGGCGAAGCTCTGGCGCGGCGTCAGGCGCGCGCCGTGCTCCCCGGTTGCCTTGCCGGCTTCGTACGGATTGCCGCCCCAGCGATACGTCTGCAGCTGCTCGGGGCGGAACCAGATGACCCAGTCGCCCTGGCTGCGCTGCGAGATCGGAAACGCCAGCAAGCCGCTGCAGCAACCAAGCGCGTCGCCGCCCTCAGGATAAGCGCGGCCCAGATCGTCCAGCGCAATGACCGTGCCGCCATCGGCCAGGCGCGCGCTGTGCAGCGTCAGCCAGGCCGCCAGCGCCGTGAGCTGCTGCGCATCCGGCGTGGCGCCGGCCATGCTCCACTGACCATTCTCCGAGACCGCCACGCCGCCCGCTTCGATCCCGTCGAGCAGCGAGGGCGCGCCATCGGTCAGCGCCGCGTAGTTGCCGTCGGCGAGCGCCTGGCCCAGTACCGCATGGTGCGCGGCCTCGAGCTTGAGCCGGTATTCCAGGTGCTCCCGGCCTTCGGCCGAGGCAATTTCGAGAGACGTGACCTGGCCGAGGAATTCGGCGGCCGCGCGCAGGGTATAGGGCAGCACGATCGGCGCGTAATGGTGGCACGCGATCAGGCCCCACAGCCGGCCGTCGCGCAGGATCGGCATCGTCAGCGTGGCGGCCACGCCCATATTGCGCAGGTAATCGGTGTACATGACGGAGGCGCCGCGCAGGGCGCAATAGGTCATGTCCAGGGGCCGCCCGGTCACGGGGTTCAGCAGCGGTACGATTTCCATCAGCGCGCCGTCCACGTCCGGCAAGGGCCGCACGCCGATGCGCTTGAAGATAGCGCGCGCCGGCACTGGAATGTCGCTGGCCGGATAACGCAATCCTAGCCACGAATTGAGGTCGCTGCGGTGCGCGTCGGCGATCACTTCGCCCGTCTCGTCGCGGTGGAAGCGGTAGATCATCACGCGGTCCAGGCCCGTCGTGCGGCGTACTTCGTTGGCGGCGATGTCGCAGAACGCGCTCAGGCTGCTGGCCGACTTCAGGCGCACCAGCGTCGTTTTCACCATCGAGTAATAGTCACTGTCGGTCACGACCGTATCGCCGGTGCGGCTGGCCGGCTCGATCTCGACGATCAGGACGCCGTCGGCCTGGTGGACCGAAAAATCCATCGGCACCTCCTGGCAAGGCGGATGGGGCAGCGGCGCCGTGAGCACGTACAGCGCATTGCGCTCCAGGACTTCGGTGCGCATTGCATGCACGATGCGCTGCGCCGCATCCGGGCCGACAACGGTGGCCAAGGGCTGGTCCAGCACCTGGTCCATGGCCAGGCCGGTACGCTGCGGCCAGTTTTCACTGGCCTGGCGCACGATCAGATCATCGGGACTGAGCGCCAGCAGCAAGCCATGCGCCTGGATGCAGCCCGGGGTCTGCACCGGCTCATCATCGCAGTTGGACAGGGAGACGCCATGGCGCTTGATACTGTACGGGAACGGCAGGGTGCTGCGACTCATTGAGTGACTCTTTATCGCATGGCCGTTTGCTAGACGAAGGGGCGAAGAGTAGCACTAACATGAGAACAGGGTAAATAATCGTCGTGCGCGCCCGAAAACCGATGGTTTTCGGACAAGCACATCAAGCGGTCAACCGCCCTGCCCTGGCGGCAGACTGTCCCACAAGTCGCCCGTCGGGCTGATGCGCGGCGCCGTCACGCCAAAGTGCTGGTATGCCAGCGGCGTGGCGATGCGTCCGCGCGGGGTGCGCTGCAGATAGCCCTGCTGGATCAGGAACGGCTCGAGCACGTCTTCGATCGTGTCGGCCGCTTCGCCGATGGCGGCTGCCAGGTTGCCGATGCCGACCGGGCCGCCGGCAAACTTGAACAGCACTGCTTCGAGCAGCTTGCGGTCCATGACGTCAAAGCCCACGCTGTCGACGTCGAGCATCTTGAGCGCGCGGTCGGCGATGTCGCGCGTGATCTCGCCTGTGCCTTTCACCTGCGCGAAGTCGCGCACGCGGCGCAGCAAACGGTTGGCGATACGCGGCGTGCCGCGGGCGCGCTTGGCCACTTCGCGCGCGCCGTCTTCGTCGATCGGCGCCACCAGCAGCGCGGCGCTGCGCAGCACGATCTTGGTCAGCTCGGGGACGTTGTAGAACTCCAGGCGCGCCACGATGCCGAAACGGTCGCGCAGCGGATTGGTCAGCATGCCGGCGCGGGTGGTCGCGCCCACCAGCGTGAACGGCTGCAGGTCGAGCTTCACGGAACGTGCGGCCGGGCCTTCGCCGATCATGATGTCGATCTGGTAATCCTCGAGCGCCGGGTACAGGATCTCTTCGACCACCGGCGACAAGCGGTGAATCTCGTCGATGAACAGCACGTCGTTCGGCTCGAGATTGGTCAGCAATGCCGCCAGATCGCCCGGGCGCTCGAGCACGGGGCCCGAGGTCTGGCGCAGGTTCACGCCCATCTCGCGCGCGATGATGTGCGCGAGCGTCGTCTTGCCCAGGCCCGGTGGGCCGAACAGCAACGTGTGGTCGAGCGCTTCGCGCCGGTTGCGCGCGGCCGTGATGAAAATCTCGAGCTGGTCGCGGATTTTCTCCTGGCCGACGTATTCGTCGAGCTGCTTGGGCCGCAGCGCGCGCTCGATCGCCTCTTCGTTGGGCGAGGCCGGCGCGGCGTCGATCACGCGCTGTTCGGTAAAGTTGTCGGTCTGGATACTCATTGCTTACATCCGGTCAGGCTTTGGAAAGCGCCTTGAGCGCAAATTTGATGCCATCCGAGACGCTGCCGCCGGCTGGCATGCTCTTGATCGCGAGCAGCGCTTCCTTGTCGGAGTAACCCAACGCGGCGAGCGCATTGAGCACGTCGGTCTGCGTGTCGTCGCGCGGCACGCCGGCGACCATGCCGATATCGGCGCCGAGCTTGCCCTTGAGCTCGAGCAGCAGGCGCTCGGCAGTCTTCTTGCCGATGCCGGGCACCTTGACCAGACGGCCCGTCTCTTGCAGCGTGACGGCCTGCGACAGCTCGGCCACAGTCATGCCCGACAGGATCGACAGCGCCATGCGCGCGCCGACACCCGTGATCTTGATCAGTTGCCGGAACAGCGCGCGTTCGGCGGCGCTGCCAAAGCCGAACAGCAGGTGCGCATCTTCGCGCACGGTCAGGTGCGTAAACAGCACGACTTTTTCGCCCGTGTGCGGCAGGTTGTAGAACGTGCTCATCGGCACATCGACTTCATAGCCGACGCCATTGCAATCCACCAGCACATGCGGCGGCGCTTTTTCGAGCAGGGTTCCGGAGAGACGACCGATCATCGAATGAATTCCTTGTTATGAGACGAGACGGCTGTTTTTCATGCGCAGCCCGATCATGTCGGGCGCAATCGCGCCGAGCAGCGCCAGCGTGTCGATCGTGTGGGCGTGGCAAATGGCCACGCCAAGCGCATCGGCAGCGTCGCTGCCCGGCAGGCCTGGCAGCTTGAGCAGGCGCGCGACCATGTCCTGCACTTGCGGCTTGGCCGCGCGGCCCGTGCCCACCACCGCTTGCTTGACCTGCACCGCCGTGTATTCGGCCACATCGAGATCGGCGCCCACGAGCGCCGTGATGGCCGCGCCGCGCGCCTGGCCCAGCAGCAGGGTCGATTGCGGATTGACGTTGACGAACACTTTTTCGATCGCGGAACAGGCTGGCTGGTAGGTCGCGATGATCTCGCTGACGCCGTGCAGGATGACTTTCAGGCGTGGCGGCAAGGCGCCTTCCAGCCCGGTCTTGATGGTGCCCGAAGCGATGTAGCGCAGCTTCGTGCCGTGTTTTTCAATGACGCCAAACCCCGTCGTGCGCAGGCCCGGGTCGATGCCGAGAATAATCATGCTGGAATGTTACCCCGGCTGGGGGTGTTCGTGGGAAAAATACTGTGCAAAAACACAGGGGCGCACCATTTCGGTACGCCCCCGTTGGACGTCAGCGGGGGCAGCAGGTTTCCCGCTGCCCTCGCCTTGCCAATGAATCAATGACGGAAGTGACGCGTGCCCGTGTACAGCATGACAACGCCACGCTCGTCGGCGGCATCGATGACTTCCTGGTCGCGCATCGAACCACCCGGGTGGATCACGCAGGTCGCGCCCGCATCGACGACGACGTCCAGGCCGTCACGGAACGGGAAGAATGCATCCGACGCCACGGCCGAGCCGGTCAAGCTGAGGCCAGCGTTCTGCGCCTTGATCGAGGCGATGCGTGCCGAGTCGATGCGGCTCATCTGGCCGGCGCCGACGCCCAGCGTCATGCCGTTACCGCAGAACACGATCGCGTTCGACTTGACGAACTTGGCCACGCGCCAGGCGAACATCAGGTCTTGCAGCTGCTGCGGCGATGGCTGCAGCTTGGAAACGACACGCAGCTCTTCCATGCCGACATTCTTCGCGTCTGGCGACTGCACCAGCAGGCCGCCGCCGACACGCTTGACGTCATAGGCATTCTGGCCGGCGCCCAGGGCGATTTCCAGCAGACGCACGTTCTGCTTGGCCGACATGATCTGGCGCGCCTCGGCGGTAAAGCCTGGCGCGATCAGCACCTCGACGAACAGCTTGGCCAGCGCTTCGGCCGCCTTGCCATCGACTTCGACGTTGAAGGCGATGATGCCGCCAAAGGCCGAGGTCGGATCAGTCTGCAGCGCGCGCGAATACGCGTCCAGTGCATCGACGCCGATTGCCACACCGCACGGATTAGCATGCTTGACGATCACACAACCGGCCGCCTGGCCAAGGCCGCCGAGCGACTTGACGCATTCCCACGCCGCATCGGCATCGGCGATATTGTTGTACGACAGCTCTTTACCCTGCAGCTGGCGGTAGTTGGCCAGTGCGCCATCGATCGTGACGAGGTCGCGGTAGAAGGCGGCGCCCTGGTGCGGATTCTCGCCGTAGCGCATTTCCTGGACTTTCTCGAAGCCCATGTTCAGGGTGGCCGGGAAGTTCGAGCGGGTCGCGTGTGCGCGGTCCTCGCCCAGGCTGGTCAGGTAATTGGTGATCGCGCCGTCGTACTGGGCGGTGTGTGCGAACACTTTCTTGGCCAGGCGGAACTTGGTCTCGTAGCTGACCGGACCGGCGTCGCCGCCCGAGCCCTTCATTTCCGCCAGCACGACGCCGTAGTCGGCCGGATCGACGACCACGACCACGTCGCGGTGGTTCTTGGCGGCAGAACGCAGCATGGTCGGGCCACCGATGTCGATGTTCTCAATCGCATCTTCCAGCGAGCATTGCTCTTTGGCGACGGTTTGCTGGAACGGGTACAGATTGACCACGACCATGTCGATCTGCGGAATATTGTGCTCTTCCAGTTTCGCGATGTGCTCGGGGAAATCGCGACGGGCCAGGATGCCGCCGTGCACTTTCGGGTGCAGCGTCTTGACGCGGCCATCGAGCATTTCCGGAAAACCGGTGTAATCGGCCACTTCCGTAACTGGCACGCCATTTTCTTGCAGCAGCTTGGCGGTGCCGCCAGTGGACAGGATGTTCACGCCCAGCTGGTTCAGCGCGCGCGCGAAATCGAGCACGCCGGTCTTGTCGGATACGGAAATGAGAGCTTGTTTGATCATGGTGAGGCCTATGGTTGAGAATTCCTGGCGCCGGACATGGAGACCGTTGGGTCTCCGGGGCCGCGCAGGAAGCGCAGCCAACCGGCAACGCTTAGAGCAGCCCGTGCTCTTGCAGTTTCTTGCGCAATGTATTGCGATTGATGCCCAGCATCTGCGCGGCATGCGACTGGTTGCCGTCGGCGCGCGACATGACCACTTCGAGGACGGGCTTTTCGACGGTCAACACCATCATGTCGTAGATGTTGGTCGGTTTTTGCTCGCCGAGATCGTTGAAATAGTCTTCAAGACTCTTCTGGACGACTTCCTGGATACTTTCTTTGCTCATGTCTTTGCTGCTTCATCCTGGTTGTGTGATTGCTGCCCAGCTTGCTGCACTGGCTTGCTGCATCTGCGGGCAGCGCGTCCCCAATTGTTCTTCTTGTCGCTTGTCGTGCTGGTGTTCTATGCCGCGATCGCGTCCACGGCGGGAAGCGCGGGGCGGTATTGTAACCGCTCGCCATGGCGGTGCTGGGATTTCAGGAAGTCATCCATCGCCGCAAGTTGCTCGGCGGTCGATTCCAGCAGATTCATGCGCTGACGGAATTCCTCGCCATCTGGCAAGTCCTGGACATACCAGCCGATGTGCTTGCGCGCAGTGCGCACGCCGATGAACTCGCCATAAAAGGCGTAGTGCGCCGGCAAGTGCTCGTGCATCAGTTCGCGCACTTCTTCCACCAGCGGCGCCGGCATGTGCTCGCCCGTGCGCAGGAAATGATCGATTTCGCGGCAGATCCATGGCCGGCCCTGGGCCGCCCGGCCGATCATGACGGCGTCCGCCCCCGTGTAATCGAGCACGAACTTCGCTTTCTCGGGCGTGGTGATGTCGCCATTGGCCACCACCGGGATGCCGACCGACGCTTTCACGGCGCGGATGGTGTCGTACTCGGCGTCGCCCTTGTAGCCATCGGCACGCGTG
Organism: Massilia aurea; assembly: GCF_024753205.1. Classification (GTDB taxonomy): domain Bacteria; phylum Pseudomonadota; class Gammaproteobacteria; order Burkholderiales; family Burkholderiaceae_D; genus Telluria; species Telluria aurea. Next base: position 915,463 of record NZ_JANUGZ010000003.1, read on the forward strand.
CGGCCATGCAGGGTCAGCATCTGGATGCCGGCCTGCTCGGCCAGACGCGCGATGCGCAGCGCGTTCTTGTTTTGACGATCCCAGCCGGTGCGGAACTTCAGCGTGACCGGCACATCGACGGCCTCGACCACCGCGTGCAGGATGCGCTCGACCAGGTCTTCGTGCTGCAACAGGGCCGATCCGCACCAGCTGTTGCACACCTTTTTGACCGGGCACCCCATATTGATGTCGATGATCTGCGCGCCACGCTCGACGTTGAACTTCGCGCAATCGGCGAGGTCTTTTGGATCGGCGCCAGCGATTTGCACGGCCTTGGGCTCCATCTCGCCCGCGTGGTCGATCCGGCGCGACGTCTTTTCGCTGGCCCACAGGCGCGGATTGGACGCGGCCATCTCGGACACCGCATAGCCCGCGCCGAGCTGCTTGCACAGTTGCCGGAACGGACGGTCCGTCACACCAGCCATCGGCGCGACAAAGACGTTATTACGCAGGAGATAAGGACCTATTTGCACAGCTGGCAGACTCAAAAGTGACACGGGAACCTGCTATTTTACCTCAAGCGCTGCTCAATTTATCAGCACAATTTTTCAAATTGTTGTGTGTGCGATATTGGCAAGGCCAGGAAATGGGGGATGAGACCCCTCAGGTAGGGTGGACGGCTTGGCCGTCCACGCGGCGATCGCTATCGGCGCCGGTCTCGTGCCGGGCACGCCACCGCCAACCATCACCGCGTGGAAGGCGGAGCCTTCCACCCTACGGCAACTCGTCGAGAGCGGGTTGGCGCAGATGCTCGACTTCGCCCCAACTGAGCAGGCGCAGCTTGCCCTGCTCGACCGCAAAGCGGTTGATGCTGGCGTTGTGCACCTTGAAGTCGCGCGGGGTGTCCAGGGCCAGGCCCAGTGCGGCGCGGTAGGCGCACTCGAGCACGCCGCCGTGCGCCACCAGCGCCAGCATCTGCCCCGGATGGCGGGCAGCGTGGGCCGCGATCGCCGTCGTGACGCGGTCGAAAAAGGCGCGGAACGATTCACCCTGGTTTTTGCCCGGTGGCAGCGTCGCATCGACATTGCGCGCCTGCCATGCGGCAAAGTCCGCCGGATAGCGGGCCGCGATCTCACTATAGAGCAAGCCTTCGAAGCCGCCGTAGCAGCGTTCGCGCAATTGGGGATCGACCTGCAACGCCGTTGTCGCGCCGCGCGCGCGCAGGATCGCTTCGGCAGTCTGTCGGGCACGGCCCAGGTCGCTGGACAGCACGTGGTCGATCGCTTCACCGGCCAGTGCCGCGCCAAGCAGCGCCGCCTGGCGCTCGCCTTCGGCATTGAGCGGGATATCGAGATGGCCCTGCAGCCGGCGTTCGGCATTCCAGGCGGTTTCGCCGTGGCGGATGAGCAGGATCGTGGTCGCGCCCTGGGGCGCCGTGGTCAGGGTCATGAGGTTCTTGTGCCCAAACCTCGGGGCAATCGTATGGAAGCGCTATTCTGGCAGATCGGCGAGAGCGTGGGAGTTGCGGGCATACCCAACTTGTACCCGGTGAGCGCTTGCGTGTCGTCGCCCGGTCTTCCGGCTGTCGATTTCACCCTTCGCAACCAGCCGGGGTTTCAGCGCGTTGCTGCGACCGGATCAACGCGCAGCCAGAAGGTCACCGGCCCATCGTTAATGAGCAACACTTTCATGTCGGCGCCGAACACGCCGGTTTCCACCTGGCCGTGGCGCTCGCGCGCCTGGCGCACTACGTGGTCAAACAGGCGCCGGCCGTCTTCCGGCGCTGCCGCTGGCGTGAACGATGGCCGCGTACCCGATTTGGTGTCGGCCGCCAGCGTGAATTGCGGCACCAGGAGCAGGCCGCCATTGACGTCGACCAGGCTGCGATTCATCTTGCCGGCCTCGTCCGAAAAGACGCGGTAACCGAGTATTTTGGTCAGCAGCAGGTCGGCTTCGCGCCCGGTGTCGCCCTTTTCGGCGCACAGCAATACCAAGAGGCCCGGACCGATGGCGCCGACGGTCGCACCGTCGACGCGCACTGCCGCTTCGCTCACGCGTTGCAGCAAGCCGATCATGCCAGCGTCACGCGCGCGAACTTGCGCTTGCCCACTTGCACGACGAGCGTGCCCGCATCCACCTGCAACCCTTTATCGGCCACGACGGCGCCGTCGATGCGCACGCCGCCCTGGTCGACCATGCGCATGGCTTCCGACGTCGATGCACACAGGCCAGCTTGCTTGAGCAATTGCGCAACGCCCATCGGGGCGCCTGACAGCGCCACTTCCGGCACGTCGTCGGGAATGCCACCTTTGGAACGGTTGACGAAGTCGGCCAGCGCATCGTCGGCCGCCTGGGCCGAATGGAAGCGCGTCACGATTTCCTTGCCCAGCGCCACCTTGGCGTCGCGCGGGTTGGCGCCGCCGTCGATCGTTGCCTTCAATTGGGCGATGTCGTCCAGCGAGCGGAACGACAGCAAATTGAAGTACTTCCACATCATGTCGTCCGAAATACTCATCAGCTTGCCGAACATGGTGTTCGGTGCTTCGGTGATGCCGATGTAGTTGTTTTTCGACTTGGACATCTTCTCGACGCCATCCAGGCCTTCGAGCAGCGGCATGGTCAGGATGCACTGCGGCTCCTGGCCGTAATCCTTTTGCAGTTCGCGGCCAACCAGCAAGTTGAATTTCTGGTCCGTTCCACCCAGCTCAAGGTCGGACTTCAACGCGACCGAATCGTAGCCCTGCATCAGCGGATACAGGAACTCATGCACGGCGATCGGTGTCCCACTCTTGTAGCGCTTGGTGAAATCGTCGCGCTCCATCATGCGCGCTACTGTATAGCGTGACGCCAGCTGAATCATGCCGCGCGCGCCGAGCGGGTCGCACCACTCCGAGTTGTAGCGCATCTCGGTGCGGCCGGCGTCCAGCACCAGCGATGCCTGACGGAAGTACGTCATTGCGTTTTCTTCGACCTGCTCGCGCGTCAGCGGCGGCCGGGTGGCGTTGCGCCCCGACGGGTCGCCAATCATCGACGTGAAGTCACCGATCAAAAAGATCACCTGGTGACCCAGATCTTGCAATTGACGCAACTTGTTCAGCACCACAGTGTGACCCAGATGCAGGTCTGGTGCCGTCGGGTCCAGACCCAGTTTGATGCGCAGCGGGGTGCCGGTTTGCTCCGACCGCGCCAGTTTTTGCGCAAAATCGGCCTCGACCAGCAACTCGTCGACACCCCTTTTCGCTATGGCGAGGGACTCGAGAACGCGGTCAGTCAGAGGAAGGCGCACAGGCGCATTTACCATGGAATTGCCGCCAGGAACTGCTGTTGAGGTCATAAATTCGTGTAGGAAATTGGCTAAAACGGTTGTAGGACCACATCTTTTGGTATAATTCACGATCCTGTTTTCGTTTCCCAAAGAAAACTTTGTTAAACGTCATGAACATGGCCCTTGAAAGTTCAGCCGCAAATTTTAACTGATTGCATGAACCCTATACAGAAAATTACCCGTCAGACACTGCTGCAGCTGGTGCCGAAGACCCGCAAAGCCCGCGTATTGAGCGCCGGCGCCGTCTTCCTGAGCATGTGCGCCTTTGGCGCAGTAGGTGTCGCCCCGATCGCCAACGATCCTTCCGACCTGCCCGTGACCTCGGTCGCGACGAACCTGGAATTGCCAAATCTGGCATCCCAGATCGCCGCGCTCCAGCAAGACGAGCAGCAATTCATCCACGAAGAACGCATCCGCCGCGGCGATTCGCTCGGCTCGCTCTTCACCCGCCTTGGCATCGAAGATGCACAGGCACAGAAATTCGTTCGTTCCGACAAGCTGGCACGTCGCCTGCTGTCGCTCCAGACCGGCAAGCGCATCCAGGCCGAGACCGATGAAAATGGCCTGCTGCTGTCGATGCGCGCCACCGTCATCGATGACAAGAACGGCAACGCACGCACGATCAGTGTCGAGCGCAAGGGCGAAGCTTTCGTCGCTCTCGAAGCGCCGGCCAAGCTCGAGCGTCGCGTCGAAATGCGCTCGCGTGACATTTCCTCGTCGCTGTATGCAGCCACCGACTCGAACGTCGATGGCGGCAGCCTGCCCGATTCGATCGTTGGCCAGATCATCGAGATGTTCTCGACCGATATCGACTTCCGCACCGACGTCAAGCGCGGTGACCGCTTCAATGTGGTCTACGAGACCTTCTGGCTCGACGGTGAACAAGTCAAGACCGGCCGCATCCTGGCTGGCGAGTTCGTCAACCGTGGCGTGGCGTACCAGTCGGTCTGGTATGAAGATCCGATCACCAAACAGGGCGGTTACTACACCCTGGACGGCAAGGCACTCAAGAAAGCCTTCCTGAAGTCGCCACTCGAGTACTCGCGTATTTCGTCGGGCTTTTCGATGCGCGTGCACCCGCTGTCGGGCAAATGGAAAGCGCACAAGGGCGTCGATTACGCAGCATCGACCGGCACCCCGATTCGCGCCGTGGCTGACGCCACCGTCGACTTCGCCGGCAACGGCAATGGTTACGGCAATATGGTCGTGCTCAAGCACTGGTCGGCGTACAGCACTGCCTATGCGCACATGAGCCGTATCGCGCCAGGTCTGCGCAAGGGCGCCAAGATCAACCAGGGCCAGGTCATTGGCTACGTCGGTTCCACCGGCTGGTCGACCGGCGCGCACCTGCACTACGAATTCCGTGTGGCAGGCGTGGCCAAGGATCCAAACCAGTACAAGTCGCTGGCACAGCAACCGCTGAACCAGGCCGAACTGGCACGTTTCCGCATGGCTGCAGCCGAGATGAATCACCGCTTCTCGCTGCTCGGTCCAAGCGGTTCGGCCATGGCCGCCCGCTAAGACAGCTTTACCCCTGTCCCGACGCCCTCCGTTGCATCTCGATGCCGGAGGGCGTTTTGCTTTGTATGGCCTGATTTTTTCATAACACCATGACCGAGACCCCTTCCCTTTTCATCGGCCTGATGTCTGGCACCAGCCTCGACGGCGTCGATGGCGTGCTGGCCGACTTTTCACAAGGCGCGATCCGCACGATTGCAGCCGCGTTCACGCCCTTCCCTGCCGACTTGCGCGATGAACTGATGGCGCTGCAGGCGGCCAGCCACAACGAACTCGAGCGCGAGGCGCTGGCCGCCAATGCACTGGCGCTGGCTTACGCCGACTGCGTACGTGCGCTGGTGCGGTCCAGCCCCGGCAAGGTCGCCGCGGTGGCCGTGCATGGCCAGACGATCCGCCATCGCCCCGAGCTGGGCTTCACGCGCCAGACCAACAATCCGGCGCTGCTGGCTGAACTGACCGGCCTGGACGTGATCGCGGACTTTCGCAGCCGCGATGTCGCTGCCGGCGGCCAGGGTGCGCCGCTGGTGCCGGCGTTCCATGCAGCCGCGTTCGGGGCGCCCGGCACCGCGCGCGTGGTCGTCAATATCGGTGGCATCGGCAATATCAGCGTGCTGCATGGCGATGGTCGCGTGACGGGCTTCGATACCGGTCCCGGCAATGTCTTGATGGATCTGTGGATTGCACGCCACCAGGGCCGCACTTACGACGAGGATGGCGCCTGGGCCACCAGCGGGACCGTCCACCAGCCATTGCTGGCAGCGTTGCTCGATGAGCCGTACTTCAGCCTGCCCGCGCCCAAGAGCACGGGGCGCGACCTGTTTCATGCCGCCTGGCTCGATGCCAGGCTGGCCGCTTTCCACGATGTCGCCCCGGCCGACGTCCAGGCCACGCTCACGCGCCTGACGGCCGTGACGATCGCACGCGCCATCCTTGATGAAGGCATCGCGCCGGACGCGGTATATATATGCGGTGGCGGTGCCTACAACGGCGCGCTGCTGCGCGCCATCAGCGCCGAGCTCGATGGCGTGACGGTGGCGTCAACGGCCGAACTGGGCGTGGCGCCGAACCGGGTCGAGGCGTTGGCTTTCGCGTGGCTGGGTTGGCGCTTCACGCAGCGCGAGCCGGGCAATCTGCCGGCGGTGACGGGTGCGCGGGGCCTGCGCGTCCTGGGCGCGCTGTACCCGGCGTGAACGTAAAAAGGCCCGCTTGAAGCGGGCCTTTTTGATCCCCGGCGGTTGCCGGGTCGTGCTGCGCTGCTTACGCCGAGAACGACGAACCGCAACCGCAGGTCGAGGTGGCGTTCGGGTTCTTGATCACGAACTGCGCGCCTTCGAGGTCATCCTTGTAATCGATCTCGGCGCCGACCAGATACTGGTAGCTCATCGAGTCGATCAACAGCTGGACACCTGCTTTTTCCATCGTCGTATCATCGTCGTTGATGATCTCGTCGAAGGTGAAGCCATACTGGAAGCCCGAGCAGCCGCCGCCCTGCACGAAAACGCGCAGCTTGAGGTCGGGGTTGCCTTCTTCTTCGATCAGCTGGGCCACTTTCTGTGCCGCGCTGTCGGTGAAGTTGATTGGTACGGGAATCGTGTCGAAATCTACTACTTCGGCGACTGCGGTCATGGAATGCTCCTGGATAATCAAACTCCGCCCATTATAGACGGTTGGGGGAACTCATGCTGCCGACCCTCAGGGAAAGTCGGCAGGATGAGACACCAGTTGTCACTCAGACAGGGTACCGTCCCTTGAAGATATCAAGAGGACATGATCCTTCTGCAAGAGCTGGTGCAGTAGGCTCGAATATGCGGCCAAGTAGCCGCAATTCAAGTCTGGCAGGCACCAGCGACGCCTGTTACGGCAACAGCGCGATCTGCTTCAGGCCAGTCGATTCGTCCAGCCCGAACATCAGGTTCATGCACTGCACGGCCTGGCCTGAGGCGCCCTTGACCAGATTGTCCTGCACCACCAGGATCACGACCGTGTCGCCGCCATCCGGGCGATGCAGCGCCAGGCGCAGCACGTTCGAGCCGCGGGTCGAGCGCGTCTCAGGGTGCGAACCGAACGGCATCACATCGACGAACTCGCTGTCCTTATAGGCATCTTCGAACAGCGCCTGCAGCGCCGCATCGTCGATCTCCTGCGTCAGGCGCGCATACAGCGTTGCGTGCATGCCGCGGATCATCGGCACCAGATGCGGCGTGAAGATCAGGCCGACCTTCTGATCGGTGAAGCGCGCCAGCTGGGCCGTCGTTTCCGGCGTGTGGCGGTGACCGCTCACACCATAGGCCTTGAAGTTGTCGCTCGACTCGGAGAACAGCGTGGCGATCTCGGCCTTGCGACCGGCGCCCGACACGCCCGACTTGCAGTCGGCAATCAGGTTGCCCGCGTCGATGATGCCGGCCTTGAGCAGCGGATAATAGCCAAGCTGCATCGTGGTCGGGTAGCAGCCCGGGTTGGCGATCAGGCGCGCGCCCTTGATGGCGTCGCGGTTCAGCTCAGCCAGGCCATACACGGCTTCTTCGAGCAGCTCGGGCGCCGTGTGGTCGATCTTGTACCACTTTTCAAACGTGGCCTGGTCTTTCAGGCGGAAGTCGGCCGCCAGGTCGATCACCTTCACGCCGGCTGCCAGCAGCTCAGGCGCCTGCGCCATCGCCACGCCGTGCGGGGTGGCGAAGAACACGACGTCGCAGCTTTTCAGGTCGGCTTTATCAGGGCTCGAGAACGCCAGATCGACGCGGCCGCGTAGCGACGGGAACATGTCGGCCACCGGCAGGCCGTCTTCCTTGCGAGACGTGATTGCCGTCAGTTGCACATCAGGGTGCACGGCCAACAGCCGCAGCAATTCCACGCCCGTGTATCCGGTGCCGCCAACGATGCCAACTTTGATCATGTTCTGTTCCTCGAGAATGGTAGATAAGCCCTGCTTTCAGGACGAAGGGTGCATTTTAACAGCCTGGGAAATGCGGGGCGTACCGCTCTGAAAAGCAAAAAAGCCGCCCAACCTTGCGGTGGACGGCTTTTTCGGCACAGCGCCCGAAGGCGCTGGCAACAGCGAATTAACGCTTCGAGAATTGCTTTGCGCGACGTGCTTTGCGCAGACCAACTTTTTTACGCTCGACTTCACGCGCATCGCGGGTGACGAAGCCAGCACGGGCCAGATCTGGCTTCAGTGCTGCGTCGTAGTCGATCAGAGCGCGGGTGATGCCGTGACGGACGGCGCCAGCCTGGCCCGACTCGCCGCCGCCGTGCACGTTGACTTTGATGTCAAAACGCTCGACGTTGCCGGTCAGTTCCAGCGGCTGGCGAATGACCATCAGGCCGGTTTCGCGCGAGAAGTATTCCGAGGCAGGCTTGCCGTTCACGATGATCAGGCCGGTGCCAGTTTTGATGAACACGCGAGCGACTGCACTCTTGCGACGGCCGGTGCCGTAGTTGTAGTTACCGATCATGTCAGTTCCTTAGAGGGTCAGTGCTTGTGGTTGCTGAGCAGCGTGTGGGTGCGAACCTTCCGCGTACACTTTCAGCTTCTTGATCATTGCGTAGCCGAGTGGGCCTTTAGGCAGCATGCCCTTGACCGCTTTCTCGAGTGCGCGACCTGGGAAACGCTGTTGCATTTTCAGGAAGTTCGTTTCGTAGATACCGCCCGGGTAGCCCGAGTGACGGTAGTACGTTTTTTCGGTGGCCTTGGTACCGGTCACACGCAGTTTGCCTGCATTGATCACAACGATGAAGTCACCGGTGTCGACGTGCGGGGTGAATTCCGGCTTGTGCTTGCCGCGCAGTCGGAGTGCCACTTCGCTGGCAACACGTCCGAGGACCAGGTCCGTCGCGTCAATGACAAACCAGTCGCGCTGGACTTCATGGCCCTTAGCGGAAAAAGTTTTCATGTTTATTCCAAAATAAAAAATTGCTCAAATGGTGGTTCCGCCCTGTACTTCAGCGGACTCGGCCTTGTTATCTTTTCCTGAGCAAACGGAAAGCCGACGATCATAACCTGCACCGGCATTGCCGTCAATCGCCATCTGGTGATTTTCAGGCCATCGCGGCCACAATCCCGACCCGGTCCGCATGCCTTGATGCATAGTTGAAACAATGGGTTGACCATAGAAACAACGCGAACTTATCATCGTTGCAACCTGAGGAGATGTCGTGACGATATTCAAGATTTTGCCCGCCCTGCTGGCGCTGCCGCTGCTGCTGGCTGCGGGTAGCGCCAGCGCCGCCGCACCGGCCATGACGGACCGCAGCTGCCACCTGCCCGGCGTGGTCGAGGCGCTGCGCTGCGTGAGCGTAACGGTGCCGCTCGACCATGCGAAGCCACAGGGGCCAACGCTGGCCCTCCACGTAACGGTGGCGCCGGCGTTCCGCCAGGGCAGCCGCACCGATCCGCTGTTCGTGCTGGCCGGCGGCCCGGGCCAGGCCGGCAGCGATGTGCTGGTGCTGCTCAAGGCCGCATTCGACCGCGTGCGCGCCACGCGCGACATCGTCTTCATCGACCAGCGCGGCACCGGCCGCTCGGGCAAGCTCGGCTGCGCCAGCAAGCCCGAACACGAAACCATGGGTGACGCCGAGCTGATGGCCGAACTGCGCGCCTGCATCGCGGCCAACACCTCGCCGCTGAGCGCGTACACGACCCTGGCCGCCGCGCGCGACCTCGAACGCGTGCGCCTTGCGCTGGGCTACGGCCAGGTCAATCTGTGGGGCGGCTCGTACGGCACGCGCCTGGCGCAAACCTATGCCCGCGCCTATCCATCCAGCGTGCGCGCGCTCGTGCTCGACGGCGTGGCTGCGCCTGACCAGGTGATCCCGGCCGGCGGCCGCGACTCGCAGACCGCGCTCGACGGCGTGTTTGCCGCCTGCGCCCGGGACGCCGCCTGCCACAAGGCGTACCCGAACCTGCGCGCCGAATTCGATGGCCTGGTCACCCGGCTCGAAGCGGGCGACCTGCGCCTGTCGCTGCCCAATCCGCGCACGGCCGAGCAGACCAGTTTCACGATGTCGTCCGACCGCTTCCTGGGCACCGTGCACAACATCCTGTATGCGCCAGCCGATGCGCGGCGCCTGCCATTCTTGATCCATAACGCGAGCCAAGGGCGCTGGCAGCCGTTCATCGCGCGCCAGAACCTGGCCGGTGACTTCGGTAACGACGCCAGCATGTCGATGCTGCTGCACTTCGCGGTGGTGTGCGCCGAAGACGTGCCCCGTTTCACGCCCGAGCTGATGAAAACTGACGCTGCCGTACTGGCGCGACCGCTGGCCGAGATGATGCCCAAGCTGTGCAAGGACGACATCAGGGTCCCGGTCGTGCCGTATGCAGAACCGACCCGCATCGATGCGCCGGCCCTGCTGCTCTCGGGCGCGCTCGATCCGGTCACGCCGCCACACCGCGCCGCGAGCGCCGCCAGGTCGATGGCGCACGCCCAGCAGATCGTGGTGACCAATGCCGGCCACGGCGTCTCGCAACTGGGCTGCGCGCCGCGCCTGCTGCGCGCTTTTCTCGACCATCCGCAGGCGAAACTCGACGCAGCCTGCATGGCCGAGATCCCGGCGCCCACCTTCCAGCTCGGCAGCGCCGGGCCGCAACCATAAGATCCGGACACGCCATGATCGAAGTTCACGATGTACGCAAGGCCTTCGGCGCCGTCCAGGCGCTGGGCGGCGTTTCCTTCACCGCGCGCGATGGCCAGATCACCGCGCTGCTCGGCCCCAACGGCGCCGGCAAGACCACCCTGCTGCGCACGCTCGTCGGCCTGCTCAAGCGCGACCACGGAAGCATCCTGATCGGCGGCGTCGACCCCGAACAGGACCCGATGGCGGTGCGCCGCAATATCGGTTTTCTTACCGACCAGTTCGGGCTGTACGAGCGCCTGACCACCCGCGAATACCTGCATTATTTCGGCGAACTCAATGACATGCAGGCCCCGGCGCTGCGCACGCGCATCGGCGAAGTGGCCGAACTGCTGGGCATGGAAGACATCCTGGATCGCCGGGCCAAGGGCTTCTCGCAGGGCCAGCGCATCAAGGTCGCGCTGGCGCGCACGCTGCTGCACCGCCCGCGCCACCTGCTGCTCGATGAACCGAGCCGCGGCCTGGACGTGATGAGCACGCGCGCGCTGCGCACGGCGCTGAACGCGCTGCGCGAGGACGGCAGCTGCGTGATCATGGCCACCCACGTGATGCAGGAAGTGACGCACCTGTGCGACGACGTCATCGTCATCGCCAAGGGCCATACCGTAGCCCAGGGCTCGCCCGAAGAACTGTGCCGGCGCACCGGCATCACCAACCTGGAAGACGCCTTCGTCAGCCTGGTCGGCACCGAAGAAGGTATCGCATGAAGTCCAAGATCCGGATCGTGTTTTTGAAAGAGCTGCGCGAGATGCTGCGCGAACGCCGCACGCTGATGTTCCTGCTGGCCGCCTCGCTGATGTACCCGGCCATCATCGGCCTGCTGCTGAACCAGATGATCGAGCGGAACACGCGCACCGAGCGTGAAGGCATCGAGATGGTCGTCATCGGCGGCGCCAAAGCGCCGACCCTGATGGCCCAGCTGCGCGAGCGCAGCGTGACCGTCACCGAGGCCGCGCCGATGAATGAGGACGCCATTGGCGAGCTGCTGCGCGCCAAAAAGACCGTTGCCGTGCTGCGCGTGACAGACGACTACGTCGCCAACTACCAGGCCATGCGCCCGGCGCGCCTGGAGCTGTGGTTCGATTCGTCCACCGAGAGCGGCCCGCAACGGCGCGACGTCGAAGACATCCTGCAGGCCTACAGCAGCAATATCGCCAGCGCGCGCCTGCTCGCGCACGGCGTCTCGCCCGCCACGCTCTCGCCCATCGAACTGCAGCGCCATGACACCGGTACCAACGCCTCGCGCTCGGCGATGGTCATCGGGGGCATCATCGGCATCCTGTTTTTGCCGGCGTTTTTCCTGAACCTGTCGGCAGCCGTCGACAGCACGGCGGGCGAACGCGAGCGGCGCTCGCTCGAAGTGCTGATGGCGCAGCCGGCCCGCAGCTGGGAACTGGTGGTCGGCAAATGGCTGGCCGCGAGCGTGCCGTCGCTGGTGGGCGTGACGCTGATCCTGTGCGTCGCGCACGCGATCCTGCGCTGGCTGCCGCTCGAGGAAATCGGCATGTCGTGGAACCTGGGCTGGGGTGAGCTGATGCTCGTGTGCCTGGTCACGGTGCCGCTGTCGCTGCTCTCGAGCGCCCTGTACATCGGCCTGGCCATGAACGCGAAGACCTTCAAGGAAGCCCAGACCACGGTCAGCTTCGTGACCATCCTGCCCGTGATTCCGGGCTTCGTGGTGTCGTTCATGGAACTCAAGACGGCGACCTGGATGTACCTGGTGCCGATGCTGTCGAACCAGACGCTGGTCAAGGAACTGGCCAAGACGGGCGACATCGGCCCGCTGCCGTTCGTGCTGACGTTTTCATGCGCGTTGCTCCCGGCGCTGCTGGTGGTGGCGTTTGCGAGCTGGCGCATGAAGAGCGAGAAATACGTGCTGGGTGTGTGATCCCGCCGTACAATCGAAGCCCCTTTTCAAGAACACAGCACAGCGGAGCAGAACATGGATGTAAAAGTCAGCTGGAACGGCCCGTCGGGCATGAGCTTCCGGGCCCAGACGGGCAGCGGCCACATGGTGGCGATGGATGGTGCGCCGGAAGGCGGCGGCCACAATCTGGCGCCGCGCCCGATGGAGATGGTATTGATCGGCACCGGCGGCTGCGCCGCGTATGACGTGGTGCTGATCCTCAAGCGCGGGCGCGAAGACGTGCGCGGGTGCGACGTGACGCTGCAGGCCGAGCGCGCCGAGACCGATCCGAAGGTCTTCACGAAGATTAACTTCCACTTCGTGGTCACGGGCCGCAACCTGAAGCCGGCGGCGGTCGAACGCGCGGTGCAGCTATCGCATGACAAGTACTGCTCGGCGTCGGCCATGCTGGCCAAGACCGCCGAGATCACGCACTCGATCGAGATCGTCGAAGGTTAAGACGGGGCCTCAGATGCGGTAGGCGGCGGTGGTCATGACCTTGGCCATCGCCCGCATCGCCATCTTGACCGGCATCGGCAACGGGGCTGCGCCCATCGCCTGGGCTGCGTTGGCGTGCGCGATTTCGTCGATACGCATCTGGTCGACGATCGCGCGCGATTTGGCGTCCTGCTGCGGCAGCAGTTCGAGGTGGCTGTTCAGGTGCGCCTCGACCTGGCGTTCGGTCTCCACCACGAAGCCCAGGCTGACCGGGTCGCCGATCCGGGCCGCCACGGCGCCCATCACATAGGCGCCCGCATACCACAGGGGATTGAGCACGCTCGGTTGCGAACCCAGTTCGTCCAGGCGCTGCGCGCACCAGGCCAGGTGGTCTTCTTCTTCCTGGCCGGCTTCTTCGAACTGCGCGCGCAGTTGCGGCGTGTGGGCGAAACTGGCCTGCGCATCGTACAGCGCCTGGGCGCACACTTCGCCGACATGATTCACGCGCATCAGGCCCGCGCTGTGACGGCGATCGGTATCGGACAGTTCGCTGTCCATGGCGTGCGTGGCCGGGTTCGGGCGCGACATGGCGGTCACGCCGCCGACGACGCGCAAGGCCTTGTCGACGCCGACAATCAGGTGGTCCAGGGGGCTGATGAAACGATTCGCGGTCATGGCTGGCTCGGTAATCTAGTCGCTGAGGCCTTCATTATATGCCTTAGTTCTCGCGATCCACTCTACCAGCGGCCCTTCGGGCTCAATGCCCGAGATGTTCTTGGCCACGCCCAGGTTCAGTTCGAGCAGGTACGGCACCGACACGATCGGCACGCCGGGACAGTGACGGGAAAAGGCGTCCAGAAAACGACTCGATTCCACGGTGGGCATGACCTTCTCGCCGCTCATGAACTGCAGCACGCTGGTGATCGTGTGGCCCTTGCCCAGCGTGTGATAGACGAAGCGGTTGAATTCGCGGTCGACCGTCTTGAAGTCGATTTCGTCCTTCGTCATCAGGCCGGCCAGATACACCAGGCCCAGGCCGACGCGGAACCAGTCGGTCGATTCGGCCCGACTACGCCCTTCGCGCATCAGGACCAGCAGTTTGTCTTGGGTGGCGGCATCCATGATTCCATTATCCATATTTTGAGCGGGCGTGGGCCGCGCATCCGTTGCGGGGAACAACAAATTTATAGAAAGAAACCCAGCATGCACCCTGTCACCGGATAATGCAGCCTGGGGCCCGCTTTGGCCCGTGTATCGCACCGCGCCTGCCCTCGCCGTGACGATTGAATACAATGCCAGTGTGAAAAAAGAGTAGCTGCGATGTAAATACATCACTGCGGCCAGGAGTTGTCATGCAATTAAAGATCCGCAATTTGTCCAAGACCTACGCCAACGGCGTGGTCGCGCTCGACCGTGTCACGCTGAATATCCCGGCCGGGATGTTCGGGCTGCTCGGGCCGAACGGTGCGGGCAAATCGACGCTGATGCGGATTCTCGCCACGCTGCAGGAATGCGACGCCGGCTCGGTGTTCCTCGACGATATCGACGTGCTGGACGAGAAAGACGCGGTGCGCCGCATGCTCGGCTACCTGCCGCAGGATTTCGGCGTCTACCCGAAGGTCACGGCGTACGACCTGCTCGACCATTTCGCGCAGCTCAAGGGCTTGTCGCACCGGACGCGCCGGCGCGAAGTCGTCGACGGCCTGCTGCAGCAGACCAATCTGTGGGATGTACGCGCGCAGCGCCTGGGCACCTTTTCGGGCGGCATGCGCCAGCGCTTCGGCATCGCCCAGGCCCTGCTGGGCGACCCGCGCCTGATCATCGTCGACGAACCCACGGCCGGCCTGGATCCGCAGGAACGCGTGCGCTTTCACAACCTGCTGTCGGACATCGGCGAAGAGCGCACCGTGCTGCTCTCGACCCACATCGTGTCCGACGTGGCCGACCTGTGCGCCAATATGGCGATCATCAACAAGGGCCAGGTACTGCTGTGCGGCGAGCCGCAAGAACTCATCTACGGCATCGAAGACTTCATCTGGGCGCGCTTCGTCACCAAGGCCGAACTGCCGGCGTTCCAGGCGCGCCACAGCGTGATCTCGAGCCGCCTGCTCAGTGGCCGCACGCTGATCCACGTGTATGCCGAGGACGATCCGGGCGACGGCTTCGAGCCGGCCCGCGCCAGCCTCGACGACGTGTACTTCGCCACCATCGCCGGCCGTCACAATCCCGCCGCCGGGGATTGCTGACCGTGCGCGCGCTGCTCGTCATTGCCCGCTTCGAGGCCAGGCAGCGCCTGCGGCTGCTGTCGACCTGGGTGTATTTTGGCGGCTTCCTGGCGCTCGGGATGCTGTGGATGGCGGCGTCGGGCGGCGCGTTTCGCGAGCTGTCGATCACGTTCGGCACCCGCATCGCGATCGACGGCCCGCGCCAGATCGCGCTGGCCACCGCGATGCTCGGCAGCCTCGGGGTTATTGTCGCCGCGGCTGTCATGGGCCGCGCGGTGCAGCAGGATTTCGAGCACGAGATGCACCACTTCTTCTTCAGCGCGCCACTGCGCAAGGCCGATTACGTGTTCGGGCGCTTCCTGGGCGCGTACGCCACGCTGGCCGTGATCTTCGCCGGCATCGTGCTCGGTCTGTGGCTGGGCACCTTCTTGCCGGGGATTTCATCCGATCGCATCGGCGCCGCGCCGCTGGCGGCCTGGCTCACGCCGTACCTGTTCACGCTCCTGCCCAACCTGTTCATCTTCGGCGCGATCTTCTTCGTGCTGGCCGCCCTCACCCGGCGCATGCTGCCGGTGTACGTGGCCAGCGTGATCATGACGCTCGGGTACACCATTGCACCGTCGCTGGCGCGCGACCTCGATTTCAAGACGCTGGCCGCGCTGATGGACCCGTTCGGCACCACGGCCCTGATTCGCCTGACCGAATACTGGCCGCTGGCCGAGCGCAACATGCGCCTGATCGCATTGACCGACGTGTACCTGGTCAACCGCGTGATCTGGATCGGTTTCTCGCTGCTTGTGCTGCTGCTTGGCTACTGGCGCTTCCAGGCCGTCGGCGAGACCGAGGGCCAGACGCGCGCGCGCCGCAAGCTGGCGCCCGAACTGCCGTCCGGACTGCCCTCCGGACTCACCTCTCCATTGTCGCGCACGGCGCGCGACACCAGCACGCCGCCCGATTTCGCGGCCCGCAGCCTGGCCGTGCTGCTCGTCAAATCGGGCTGGGGCGAGCTGCGCGAATCGACCCGCAACGCGTACTTCGTGGCGCTGGCCACGGCCGGCGTGCTCGCGCTGATCGCCAGCGCGCTCGACCTGGGCGCGATGTATGGCACGCCGACCTATCCCGTCACGTACATGATGCTGGAACTGATCCGCGATGTGACGGGTCTCTTCGTGATCATCACGACCATCTTCTATGCCGGTGAACTGGTCTGGCGCGAGCGCGAGATGCGCACCAGCCAGATCCTCGATGCCCTGCCCGTACCAAGCTGGCTGCCGCTGGCCAGCAAGACGCTGGCGCTGATCGGGCTGCAAGCCTGCCTGCTGCTCGTCGCCATGGTCACGGCCATGCTGATCCAGCTCTTCAAGGGGTATTTCCAGCTCGAACCGGGCCTGTACCTGCAGGCGCTGTTCTCGATCATGCTGCCGCACTACGTGCTGCTCGCGGTGCTGGCGATCGCCGTGCAAGTCATCGTCAACCACAAATACCTGGCCAACTTCGTCATGATCGGCTGGGTGCTGGCGGCGCTCGCCTTCAATGGTGCGGGCCTGGATCATCCGCTGGTCCTGTACGCGGTCTGGCCCGACCTGACCTATTCGGCGATGAACGGCTTTGGCCACTACCTGCTGCGCGAACGCTTCTACCTGCTGTACTGGAGCGGCGCAGCCCTGATGCTGCTGGGCGCGGCGCGCGCGCTGTGGCCGCGCGGCGTCGACAGCGGCTGGCGCGAGCGCCTGCACCTGGCGCGCCGCAGCTTGAGCCTCCCGGTGCTGGCTACAATCGGCGCCGGCGCCGTCGTGTTCGCGGGCAGCGGCGCCTTCATCGCGTGGGAAATGGCGCAGGGCGGCTACCTGAGCGCGCGCCAGACCGAACAGCTGCGCGCCGACTACGAACAACGCTACCACCGCACCGCCTTCCTGCCGCAGCCACGCATCACGGCAGTTACGCTCGACACGGCCATCCATCCGGCCGCGCGCGCGCTGCAGGTCAAGGGCCGTTATCAGCTCGAGAACCGCAATAGCAGGCCTTTGTCGGACGTGGTGCTGTACCAGCAGCGCGGCGCGCGCCTGAACGTGACGTTCACGCAGCCGGCAACGCTGGCGGCCAGTGATCCCGAGCGCGGTTTCTATCGCTACCGCCTGGCCGCGCCGATGGCGCCGGGCGCGCGCATGGCGCTGGACTTTACCGTCGACTACGCGCCGCGCGGCCTGCTGGGCCTGGGCAGCGAAACGCCGGTCGTGGCCAACGGTACGTTCTTCACGAATGATGTCATGCCGCGCATCGGCTACCAGCCGGCGGTGGAACTGCGCGACGAGCGCGATCGCCGCCGTTATGGCCTGGCCCCGCGTGCGCGCATGGCCGCGCGCGACGACCCTGCGGCGCGCGCCAACCACCTGCTGGGCGTGGACGCCGACTGGATCGACTTCGAGACCACCGTCAGCACCAGCGCCGACCAGATCGCGGTGGCGCCAGGCACGCTGGTGCGCGAATGGAGCCAGGACGGGCGGCGCTACTTCCGCTACAAGATGGACCGCCCGATGCTGAACAACTACGCCTTCCAGTCGGCGCGCTACGAAGTGCGCCACGAACGCTGGCAGGACGTAACGATCGACGTGTATTACCACCCGGGCCACGAAGCCAATGTGGAGCGCATGGTGCGCGGCGCCCAGGCGGGCCTCGACTACGGCGCGCGCAACTTCGGGCGCTATCCGCTGCGCGAACTGCGCATCGTCGAATTCCCCCGCTACAGCGATATGGCCGTTGCCTACCCGGGCGTGATCCCGTTCTCGGAAAGCGCCGGCTTCATTGCGCGCATCGATCCCGGCTCGCCGAAAGACCTCGACTACCCGTTCTACATCAGCGCGCACGAGACGGCGCACCAGTGGTGGGGCCACCAGCTCATCGGCGCCAACACGCGCGGCAGCACGGTGCTCAGCGAAGGGGTGTCCGAATACATGGCGCTGATGGTCATGCAGCGTGCCTATGGCGCGGGCAAGATGCGGCGCTTCCTGCGCTATGACCTCAGCGGTTACCTCAGGGGCCGCGCGAACGAGCAGCGCAAGGAAGCGCCGCTCGCGCTCAACGAGCAGCAGCCGTACCTCCAGTACCAGAAAGGTGCGCTGGCGCTGTACCTGATGCAGGACATGCTGGGCGAGGATGTCGTCAACGGCGTGCTGCGTAGGCTGTTGGAGCAATACAGCTACCAGGGCCCGCCCTACCCGACCGCATCAAGCCTGATCGACGGCCTGCGCGCCGTCACGCCACCGGCGAAGGCCTATCTGATCGACGACCTGTTCGAATCGATCGTGCTGTACGAGAACCGGGCCGACAGCGCCACGGCGCACCGGCGCGCCGATGGCAGGTACGACGTAACGATCCGCGCCAGCGCCGGCAAGATGCGCGCCACCGACCAGGGCGAAGAGCAGCCGATGCCGCTACACGACTTCATCGAATTCGGCGTGGACGACAGCGACGGCAATCCTCTGGTGCGCGAACGCCGCCTCGTCAGCCGGGCCGAACAGCAGATTACGCTGGTGGTCGACGGCATCCCGGCGCGTGCCGGCATCGATCCCGATAACAAGCTGATCGATCGAAAACCGCGTGACAATATGCGTGCAGTCGACAAGCCGTAGTTCTCGCGCTATGATCAAATCAAAATATGGGGGAGGAAGCGTCATGTCAAACCTGGTCACGGAGATTACCGAAAAAATCCAGATGCTGAACGCAACAGAAAAACAGCAACTGCTACACATGCTGCTGCAGGACATCGACGGGCCCGATCAGGACGCCGATGAAGCGTGGCGCAACGAAGTCGTGCGGCGCGTGCAAGCCATTCACAACGGCGAAGCTGCCATTCGCGCGTTGAAGGAATGGCAGGACTGACAGCGTTCAGTCCGTCTCACAAAGAAAAACCGCGGCATGCCGCGGTTTTTTTACGCCGGTGGGCGCTGTCTTATTTCGCCGCCGCCTTCTTGGCAGGCGCTTTCCTGGCCGCCGGCTTTTTGGCCACTGCCTTCTTGGCGGCAGGTGCTTTCTTCGCCGCTGGCTTGGCGGCCGCCTTGCGCGCGGCCTTCACCGGTGCGGCTGCACCGTCGACCGTTGCCTCGGCATCTGCGGCGCCATCGGCAGCGCCCGCCTTGACCTTGGCGCCCGGCTTGGCCTTGCGCTCTTCGAATTCGAAGCTGATCTTGTTGTCCTTGCCACGCACCAGGAACGCCTTGAACGCGCGCCGCGTGCGCTGCGACACAAAGCCCGGCAGCAGGTCGGTCTTGCCTTCATTGAGCAATTTGCTCATCTGTTCAGGCAGGATCTCTTGCTGCAGGATGATGCGGCCGCTGCGGAAGTCGCATGTCTTTGGCTTGGCCACGCTGTGTTCGCACACATAGGCCAATGGCATTTCGAACACGCCGCCGGTGCACTTCGGGCACGGACCCACTGGCGTCTGGCCAGTAAAGTCCACGCCTTCGCCGTCGGCGCCTTCATCGTCCTGGCCAAAATCGAACTCGAGCTTGAAGTTCTTGATCTCTTCGTCGCGCACGATGCGCAGGATCGCGGCAAACGGACGGCCCATTTTCGAGCGGAAGCCTTGCAGCGGGCCGATCGTGCGTTTTTCAAGCAGCTCTTCGACTTCGCTGATCTCGAACTGGCGGCTGCCCGGCGTCTTGCTCATCGAGAAATCGCACTTGGTGCAGGCAAAGCGGCGGTAGTTTTCCTTGACCACGTTCGCGCAATTCGGGCACGGGGTGGTGAGCGTCGCGTAGTCGCCCGGGATGGTGTCGTTGCTGTATTCCTTGGCGCGCTTGACGATGATCTGGGTCATCTGGGCAATTTCACGCATGAATTCTTCACGCGAGATCTTGCCCTTTTCCATTTGCGACAGCTTGAATTCCCATTCGCCGGTCAGTTCGGGTGCTGTCAGTTCATTCACACCCAGGCCGCGCAGCAAGGTCATCAGCTGCGATGCTTTGGCGGTCGGCATCAGCTCGCGGCCTTCGCGCAGCAGGTATTTCTCGGTCAGCAGACCCTCGATGATGGCGGCGCGCGTTGCCGGCGTGCCCAGGCCCTTGCCCGCCATCGCGTCGCGCAGCTCGTCCGAGTCGATCAGCTTGCCGGCGCCCTCCATGGCTGACAGCAGCGTCGCTTCGTTGTAGCGCGCCGGCGGTTTGGTGACCAGGCCGTTGGCCGTGATTTTTTCGGTCAGGACTTTCTCGCCCTTGGCCACCGGCACCAGGTTGGCGCCATCCTTGTCGTCGCCCAGGTCCTTGCCGTACACGGCCAGCCAGCCGGGATTGGTCATGACCTTGCCTTCGGTTTTGAACTGGTGGCCCGAGACTTCGGTAAAGCGCGTCGTGACCAGGAATTCGGCCGCCGGGAAGAACACGGCCAGGAAGCGGCGCGTGACCAGGTCGTACAGCTTCTGTTCCGGCTCGGACAGGTTTTTCGGCACGATGCCGGTCGGGATGATCGCGAAGTGATCCGAAATCTTGGTGTTGTCGAAAATGCGCTTGTTCGGCTTGACCCAGCCGCCCTTGGTCACTTGCTTGGCGAACTGATTGTAGTTATTGGTCTCGGCCAGCGCGACGAGCGTTTCCTTGACCGTGGCGATATAGTCTTCGGGCAAGTGGCGCGAATCGGTACGCGGGTAGGTCAGCACCTTGTGCTTTTCGTACAGCGCCTGGGCCAGGCCCAGCGTGTTCTTGGCCGAAAAACCAAAGCGGCCGTTGGCTTCGCGCTGCAGGCTGGTCAGGTCGAACAGCGCCGGCGCCATCGACGTGGTCGGCTTGGATTCTTCGGTGACGGCGCCCTGCTTGCCGCGGCAGGCGGCGGCGATCGAGTCGGCCGCGGTCTTGCTCCACAGGCGCTCAGCGCGTTTTTCGGGGTCGTTCTCGTCCTTCTTGAACTTCTGGTCGAGCCAGCGGCCTTCGTAGATACCGGCGGCGCACACGAACTCGGCGCGCACTTCCCAGTAGTCGCGCGGGACGAATTTCTTGATCTTTTCTTCACGCTCGACGACGATCGACAGCGTCGGCGTCTGTACGCGGCCAACGGTGGTCAGGTAGAAGCCGCCCTCTTTCGAGTTGAACGCCGTCATGGCGCGCGTGCCATTGATACCGATCAACCAATCGGCTTCGGAGCGGCAGCGCGCGGCGTCAGCCAGCGGCAGCATTTCTTCGTCGCTGCGCAGATTGGCGAAACCGTCGCGGATGGCGCCGGCCGTCATCGACTGCAGCCACAGGCGCTTGACCGGTTGCTTGGCCTTTGCGTTCTGCGCGATCAGGCGGAAGATCAGTTCACCCTCACGCCCGGCATCGCATGCGTTGATCAGGGTCGTCACATCCTTGCGCTTGATCAAACGATTCAACACCTTCAGGCGCGATTCGGTCTTGGCGATCGGATTGAGCGCGAAATACGGCGGGATCATCGGCAGGTGCGTGAAGCTCCACTTGCCGCGCTTGACGTCGTGCTCT
This sequence comes from Massilia aurea, assembly GCF_024753205.1. Lineage (GTDB taxonomy): Bacteria > Pseudomonadota > Gammaproteobacteria > Burkholderiales > Burkholderiaceae_D > Telluria > Telluria aurea. The sequence goes on from NZ_JANUGZ010000003.1 coordinate 936,949, forward strand.
TCGGGCACGGCGATTTCGAGCAGGTGGCCAACAGCCGACGAGAGCACGAATTCGTCCGATTCGAAGTACTCATCGTGCTTGGTGAAGCCGCCCAGCGTCTTGGCGATGTCGTTCGCGACCGACGGCTTCTCGGCGATGATGAGGGATTTGGTCATAGTGTTTCTCGTCGTACTGTCTATATAGTGTGGGGCTTGCGCATCATACATGCTCGGGCCGGCGCCGGTGAAATTCTGGCCATCATGCCAGTTTGGTAACGTCCTGAATGAAGCGGCCAATGATAAGCGGGTTTTCGCGCTTCCGGCAAGGGGCCGCCCCACGCTGGTGCATTCAGACAGACAGGCCGGAAATACAAAACGGGGCGCGCAGCCCCGTTCGTTTATTACCATTACTGCACCGAATTTAGTGCAATAAACGCGGCTCCTGCTCGTCGTCGTCGCTGAACAGATCGTCGAACATCAGCGCGTCGGATTCCTTGCCCTGACTCCACAGCACCATCAACACAATGATCTTGAGTTTGCTCAATGCAATGGGCGATTCGTCGCAGGCGAGCGCACGCTCGATGACGATTTCGCGCTGGATCGGGCCGAGCACCTTGGCGCTTTCGAGGAAGGCGATGAAGCCGATCGCTGCGCTGCCGAGCTCGATGTATTCTTCGTCGACGTAGTAACGGGTGCCCGTGGACGCATCGATCGTTTCGGGCAGCGGCGCGTCGGTCAACCCGCCCAGCCAGTCGAGCGCCTCCGTGATTTCGATGTCATCGAAACCAACGGCGGAGAGCTTGCGCGCCAGGGCTGCCGGCTCGGGGCAGGCGTCGGGACGGTAGTACGTCTCGTAGAGATAGACCAGGATGTCGAACATAGTGACGCTACTGTAGCAGCTAAACTTCGTGAGGCACAAGTGGAGCACGCCAGCCGCGCCGCACCACGGAAAAACCGTTGTATCCAAGCCTTGTTCAATAAGCCAGCTTATTAATAATGATTAAAAACAAGCACATACCATTCGCATAATACGGATCGGGAAGCATGACCCCGCTGTCATGGTCGGTCATAAATACGCCCTGCCACGGCGCTGTCAGCGCCAGATACGCTGTACCCGCCCACCCGGCAACTGGGTCACGAAACCGGCCAGTTCCAGCTTGAGCAGGCGTGCGCCAAGCATCCCCGGATCGAGCGCCAGGCGGGCCAGCAACTCGTCCAGCGCGACCGGTTCGTGACCCAGAGCGTCAAGCAGGATGGCGTCGTCCTCCGACGCAGGCGCGGCGGCATCGACCTGCGGCAACCCTGCCAGCGGCGACATCCGCATGGCCATCAACACATCGTCCACCGTCTCGACCAGTTGCGCGCCTTCGCGGATCAGGCGATGGCAGCCCTTGGTCAGCGCCGAATGGATGGAGCCGGGAAGTGCAAACACCTCACGGCCCTGCTCGGCTGCCAGCTGCGCCGTGATCAAGGAGCCGGACTGCGCTGCCGCCTCGATTACCAGCACGCCGGCTGCCAGGCCGCTGATGATGCGGTTGCGGCGCGGGAAGTTGGCGGCCAGCGGGGGCATACCCAGCGGATATTCGCTGACGATGCAGCCTTGCGCGGCGATCCGGTGCGCCAGCGCCCGGTTGCGCGCCGGATAGACGCGGTCCAGGCCCGTGCCGACGACGGCGATCGTCGAGCCGGCGCCGCGCAGCGCGCCTTCGTGCGCCGCCGTATCGATCCCCAGCGCCAGCCCTGACACCACGCACAGTCCGGCGCCGGACAGCGCGGCGGCAAACGACTCGGCATCCACCCGGCCCTGCACGCTGGCATTGCGGCTGCCCACGACCGCGATCAGCGGCTGCGCCAGCAATTCCACGCGGCCACTGACATATAACAGCAGCGGCGGATCGGGAATCTCTGCCAGCGCCGGCGGATAGCGTGGATCGTGGCACGTGACGAGATGGTGGTCAGGCGCGGCCAGCCAGGCCAGCGTGGCGTCGATGAGCGCCGCCAGCGCGGGCGTGACGGGGGCGCAGATGGCGCGTGCCTGGGCGGGCGTGACGTGGGCGCCCAGCGCTTGCGGACCGGCGCGCAGGATGGCGCCGGGGGTGCCGAACACGGCCAGCAGCGCGTGCACGCTGCGGCGCCCTACCCCATCGGCCTGTTCCAGGCGCAGCCAGTCGGCGATCGGGGTGGCGTGCTGGTCCGGCGTTGGGCGGGGGTCCGTGGCCTGCACGGCGGTGTTACTCCGGTGATTTGACCACGTCGCCGACTTGCACGGGCGCTGTCACCGTCATGATCAAGCCGTACGAGACGTTCTTGAACACGCGGAAGATGAACAGGCTGCCGTTTTGCTCGTCAGGCATTTTCAACTGGGCACGCCCCATGCCGAGGAAACCCCGGCTCGCCGGGTCGGCCACAGTCTTCCCGACATGATAGAGCTGCAGCACGGCGCCGACATCGAGTCCGTCAACCGCGCCCCGGTTGACAGTCACGACCTGGCTCTGGCCGGCGTAGGTCACGCCGGCGTAAATGGACATCACGCGCGCATCGACCGGTTGCAGCGGCGCATGCGGTACGTAATTACGTACCGGCGTGGGTGGCTGCGGCACCAGCAGGTCGCCCACGCCCATTTCACGCACGGTGTCGACGACCTGGAACGTATGCGCATCGACGCCCGGGCCGGCCGGGGTGACGAGCTTGACGCTGCCCAGGAAGGCTGCTTCGTGCGCCATCACCTTGCCGGTCTGCGGATCGCGCAGCACGGTGCCGGGGCGGAACACCTGGTACACCGTGTCGCTCGTGAGCGCGCCATGCACGTACACGCGGTCGCCCTTGCCAAGATAGAAGCGGCCTTCCTGCGAGGCAACGATGCGCGGCGCGCCGGCCAGCTCATCGGCTTCGACCACCAGCGGCTGGGTCAGATACGGTTCGATGGCCCCGGCGGGGATCGACGGCACCGCACCCTGGCCCGTGCCTTCGCTGCGCACCTGCGGCGACAGGCGCGTCAGCGGTAGCTGGCCACGGCCATCGCCGTCCTCGCCAGGCCGGTTGAACGACAGGCGGCCGCGCGCGCGGTCGAACCAGATCACCTGGCCCGGATAGATCCAATGCGGGTTGCGAATTTCATCACGGTTCATGCCCCAGACCTGGGGCCAGCACCATGGGTTGCGCAAGAACTTGCCGGAAATGTCCCAGAGGGTGTCGCGCTTGACGACGACGTGCTTGTCGGGGGCGTCGGGGCGGAACGCGCAGGCCGCCGACGGGGTGGCAGTATCCGTCTGGGCCACGGCGGCGCCGCTCGCGGCGCAGGCCAGCAAGGCCACCGCTGCAGCATGGGCCATGACTGTGCTAAAATTTTTCATTGAAGACGTCCGTTAAGTCCGGCGTTAAGACAGCGTAAATCCGAATACGATTGCAGGCCGCGCGCGCAGTGCGCCCGGCCGCGGCGCCAGAAGCATCACGACGTACCGCTCCCCGCCCACGGAAGGGTTGCTGTATAGAATCAAATTCTGCACACAATTGCCTGAACTAGCAAGACAAACCGGCGTTTGTCCTGCGGGGCGTGTGGCGCATTTGCTGTCTGAAATTGCCCGCGCTCCAGCACCCCGTCAACCGCACCCACCTCTCGAAATCCGAACTGATCATGGCCCTACTCGACATCCTTCGCTATCCCGATCCACGCCTGCACAAGATTGCCACGCCCGTGACCGAATTCGGCACCGAGCGCCTGCGCACGCTGGTTGCCGACATGGCCGACACCATGTATGACGCGCCCGGCGTTGGCCTGGCCGCGAGCCAGGTGGACGTACACGAGCAAGTCGTCACGATCGACGTCACCGAAGCGCAGGACGATCTGATGGTCTTTATCAATCCTGAAATCACCTGGTCGAGCGACGAACGCGCCGTGTACGACGAGGGCTGCCTGTCGGTGCCGGGCGTGTACGACGGCGTCGAGCGGCCATCGCGCGTCAAGGTGCGCGCCTTCGATCTCGAGGGCAAGGAGTTCACGGTCGACGCCGATGGCCTGCTGGCCGTCTGCATCCAGCACGAGATGGATCACCTTAAGGGAAAGGTGTTTGTCGAATACCTGTCGCCGCTGAAACGCAACCGCATCAAGGCCAAGCTGCAGAAAGAAGAGCGCGGCCTGGCGCGCGAAGCGGCCCAGCGCGGCGCGCGTCGTTGATGAAGGTCGTCTTTGCCGGCACGCCGGAGTTTGCCGCCGTCGCCCTGCGTGCGATCCACGAAGCCGGTTTCACCGTGCCCCTGGTCCTGACCCAGCCCGACCGCCCGGCCGGGCGAGGGATGCAGTTGCAGGCTTCCAGCGTCAAGCAATACGCGCTGGCGCATGGCATGCCGGTGGCGCAGCCGCTGTCGCTGCGCACCGACAGCAATGATCCGGAGCGCGCCGAACAGGCACGCGCAGCCCATGCGCAGCTGCTGGCGCTGGACTACGACGTGATGGTGGTGGCGGCCTACGGCCTGATTCTGCCGCGCAGCACGCTCGACATCCGTCCCTGCATCAATATTCACGGCTCGCTGCTGCCGCGCTGGCGGGGCGCGGCGCCGATCCACCGCGCAATCGAGGCGGGCGATATTGACGCTGGCGTGACCATCATGGAAATGGAAGAAGGCCTCGACACCGGCCCCATGCTGCTGATGGAAGGCTTGCCGATCGAGGCCACTGACACCACCGGCACGCTGCACGACAAGGTGGCGGCGCTGGGCGCGCGCATGATCGTCGAGGCGCTGCACAAGATGGCCGCCGGCGAGCTGGTGGCCACACCGCAGCCGGAGGCCGGCGTGACCTACGCGGCCAAGATCAAGAAAGAAGAAGCCAAGCTCGATTTCACGCTGCCGGCGGACGTCCTGGCGCGCAAGATCCGTGCGTTCAATCCGTTCCCCGGTGCGAATGGCGTGGTCGACGGCGTGGCAGTCAAGATCTGGCATGCCGACGCCGTTGATGGCAACGGTACGCCGGGCCAGGTGCTGCAGGCGGATGCAAGCGGGATCGTGGTGGCATGCGGTGCAGGCGCACTGCGCCTGACCGAGCTGCAGAAACCGGGCGGCAAACGCCTGGCGGCGGCGGAATTCCTGAAAGGGTTCGCGCTGGCGGGCTTGACCTTCAGCTGAGCCGCCACGGGCTCCGCATACGACAAGGCAGCCCGCGGGCTGCCGTTTTTGTCTTCACGCCGTGAAAAAGGCGCCTCGCCGGCGCCTTGCAACTGCTTACTCTGCCTGCGAATTACGCTGGGCATCCATATGTTCACGCAGAACCTGGTTGATGCGGGTCTGATAGCCAGGACCTGCAGTCTTGAACCATTCGAGCATATCCACATCCAGGCGGATCGTGACAATCTGTTTCACACCATTGCTGGCAACTTGCGGCTTCGACGATGCTGCTGACTCCGGGTTGCTGTCAATTGGCTGATCCCAATCCGGTCGGTATTCTTTGTTCATGCGTAATCCCATCTGTTCACGCCACTCGCGGTGGCTTGACTTCATTGTCGTCTCACCATGTAACGTAAAGATTGCTGCTAAGTCGCGAATTGTAACGCCATGTAACACATACCATGTTACATACAAAAGGATACATACATGGGTCCGACTTTCAGCGATATCAACGGCTTGGCGTATAATCGTAGACCGCCCAACAGGCTCCATCTGTCAAGCCGCCCTCCTCGAAAGACCTCACCATGAACGCCCGCTCCAACGCCATCTCGCCGATCGAAACCCAGCTGCGTGACATCCTCACGCGCCGTATCATGATCCTGGATGGCGCGATGGGCACGATCATCCAGCAGTACAAGCTCGATGAAGCGGCGTACCGGGGCGAACGGTTTGCCACCTTTGCCGCGCCCGAAGGCAGCGGCGCGCGCGAACTGTTCGTCAAGGGTAATAACGAGCTGCTGACGCTGACGCAGCCGCAGATCATCCAGGAAATCCACGAGCGTTATCTGGCCGCCGGCGCCGACCTGCTCGAGACGAACACGTTCGGGGCCACCGGCGTGGCGCAGGACGACTATCACATGGCCCACCTGGCCTACGAGATGAATGTGCAGGCTGCCAAACTGGCGCGCGCTGCCTGCGACAAGTACTCGACGCCGGACAAGCCGCGTTTTGTCGCCGGCGCGCTCGGCCCGACGCCCAAGACCGCCTCGATTTCTCCCGACGTGAACGACCCGGCGGCGCGCAACGTGACCTTCGACCAGCTGGTCGCGTCGTACCATGAGCAGGTGCGCGGGCTGGTCGACGGCGGCGCCGACGTGCTGCTGGTCGAGACGATCTTCGATACCCTGAACTGCAAGGCGGCGCTGTTTGCCATCGACCTGTACTTCGACGAACACCCGGACGTGCCGCGCCTGCCACTGATGATCTCGGGCACCGTGACCGATGCGTCGGGCCGCATCCTGTCGGGCCAGACCGTGCCGGCCTTCTGGAACTCGGTGCGCCACGCAAAACCGCTGACCATTGGCCTGAACTGCGCACTGGGCGCTGCCCTGATGCGCCCATACGCACAAGAACTGTCGAACATCGCCGACACCTTCGTCTGCATCTACCCGAACGCCGGCCTGCCCAACCCGATGAGCGATACGGGCTTTGACGAACTGCCCGCAGACACGTCCGCGCTGCTGCGCGAATTCGCCGACGCGGGCTTCATCAATATCGCCGGCGGCTGCTGCGGCACGACGCCGGAACACATCAACGCGATCGCGACCATCCTCGAGCAGCACGCGCCGCGTAAGATTCCCGAGATCCCGGTCGCGATGCGCCTGTCGGGCCTGGAGCCGTTCACGATCGACGAGTCGTCGCTGTTCGTGAACGTCGGCGAGCGCACCAATGTGACGGGCTCGAAAGCGTTTGCACGCATGATCCTCAACGAGCAGTTCGACGAGGCGCTGTCGGTCGCGCGCCAGCAGGTCGAGAACGGCGCCCAGGTCATCGACATCAATATGGACGAAGCGATGCTCGACTCGCAGGCGGCCATGACGCGCTTTTTGAATCTGATCGCGTCGGAACCCGATATCTCGCGCGTGCCGGTGATGATCGACTCGTCGAAGTGGTCGGTGATCGAGGCGGGCCTGAAATGCGTGCAGGGCAAGGCGATCGTCAACTCGATCTCGATGAAGGAAGGCGAAGAAGAATTCATTCGCCAGGCGGTCCTGTGCCGCCGCTACGGTGCGGCCGTGATCGTGATGGCGTTCGACGAACAGGGCCAGGCCGACACCTTCGCGCGCAAGACCGAGATCTGCGCGCGTGCCTACAAGGTGCTGACCGAGCAGGTGGGCTTCCCGCCCGAAGACATCATCTTCGACCCGAACATTTTCGCGATCGCCACCGGCATCGAAGAACACGACAACTACGCGAACGACTTCATTGAAGCGTGCCAGTGGATCCGCGATAACCTGCCGTACGCGAAGATCTCGGGCGGCGTGTCGAACGTGTCGTTCAGCTTCCGCGGCAACGATCCGGCGCGTGAAGCGATCCACACCGTGTTCCTGTACCACGCGATCAAGGCGGGCCTGACGATGGGCATCGTCAACGCCGGCATGGTCGGCGTCTACGACAACCTGGCACCTGAACTGCGCGAGCGCGTCGAGGACGTCGTGCTCAATCGCCGCAAGGACGCCACCGAACGCATGATCGAGATCGCCGGCACCCTGAAGGCCGGCGGCAACAAGCAGGAACAGAATCTGGAGTGGCGTGAAGCGACGGTGGAGAAGCGCCTGGCGCACGCGCTGGTGCACGGCATCACGCAGTGGATCGTCGAGGACACCGAAGAAATGCGCCAGCAGGTGCTGGCGGCGAACGGCCGCCCGATCCACGTGATCGAAGGCCCGCTGATGGATGGTATGAACATCGTCGGTGACCTGTTCGGCCAGGGCAAGATGTTCCTGCCGCAGGTGGTGAAATCAGCGCGCGTGATGAAGCAGGCCGTGGCCCACCTGGTGCCGTTCATCGAAGAAGAAAAGGCGCTCGAAGAAGCGCGCACCGGCATCGTCTCCAAGCCGAAGGGCAAGATGGTAATCGCCACCGTCAAGGGCGACGTGCACGACATCGGCAAGAACATCGTCTCGGTGGTCATGCAGTGCAATAACTTCGAGATCGTCAATATGGGGGTGATGGTGCCGTGCGCCGACATCCTCGCGCGTGCGAAGGAAGAAAACGCGGACATGGTGGGCCTGTCGGGCCTGATCACGCCATCGTTAGAGGAAATGGCGCACGTGGCGCGCGAGATGCAGCGCGATCCATACTTCCGCGACCGCAAGATGCCGCTCCTGATCGGCGGCGCGACCACCAGCCGCGCCCACACGGCCGTGAAGATCGCACCGTTCTACGACGGTCCGGTCGTGTATGTGCCGGATGCATCGCGCTCGGTCTCGGTCGGCCAGTCGCTGGTCACGGACGACACGCGCGACGCCTACATCATCGAACTGGCGCAGGACTACGAACGCATCCGCATCCAGCATGCCAGCAAGAAGGCGCTGCCGATGCTCACGCTGGAGCAGGCCCGCGCCAACAAGGCGCGCCTCGACTTCGCACCGGTGAAACCAAAGTTCATTGGCCGCCGCATCTTCAAGAACGTCGACCTGGGCATGATCGCGCGCTACATCGACTGGGGCCCGTTCTTCCAGACATGGGACCTGGCCGGCCCGTTCCCCGGCATCCTCACCGACGCCGTGGTGGGCGACGCCGCGAGCAAGGTGTTTGCCGAAGGCCAGGCGATGCTCAAGCGGATCATCGAAGGCCGCTGGCTGTCGGCCAACGGCGTCATCGCGCTGCTGCCGGCGAACACGGTGCATGACGACGACATCGAAATCTACACCGACGAATCGCGCTCGCAAGTGGCGCTGACCTGGTACGGCCTGCGCCAGCAGGGCGTCAAGCCCATGGTGAACGGCGAGCAGCGCCCGAACCAGTGCATCGCCGATTTCATCGCGCCAAAGGACAGCGGCGTCGCCGACTACATCGGCATGTTCGCCGTGACGGCCGGCCTGGGCATCGAAAAGCACGAGCAGCGTTTCGAAGCAGCGCACGACGACTACTCGTCGATCATGCTCAAGTCGCTGGCCGATCGCCTGGCCGAGGCCTTCGCCGAATACCTGCACGAGCGCGTGCGCACCGACCTGTGGGGTTACGCCGTCGGCGAAGACCTGAGCAACGAAGCGCTGATCGCCGAAAAATACCTGGGCATCCGCCCCGCCCCGGGCTACCCGGCCTGCCCCGAGCACACAGTCAAAGCCGACATGTTCGCCACGCTGCAAGCTGAAGAAATCGGCATGCAACTGACCGAGTCCTACGCCATGTACCCCGGCGCCGCCGTCTCCGGCTTCTACCTGGCCCACCCCGACTCAAAGTACTTCGTCGTGGGCAAGATCGGCAACGACCAGGTCGACGACATGGCCACCCGCCGCAACATGGACAAACAAGAAGTCGAACGCCACCTGGCCCCCAACCTCTCCTGAACCCCAATTAGGGTCAGAGTAGAATTAATTAGTAATTTTTCCGAAAATCACGCTTTTTAATTAGGGTCAGAGTCGAATTATTGAGCAATTGCTCTCGCCAATAACGGGCTCGTCCATTCGAGGCCGTGCAAATTGGAAAAGTTGTCAAACAATTCGACTCTGACCCTCATTGTTGGGTAATTGCTTTCTATGGCGGGATGCGAAACGGGCCGGCAGTTTGTCCTGGCGGCCCGTTTCGGGGTGGTGTCGCTGGTGACGTCAGATCGCGTAGCGTACGACCTTGTCGCTCCATTCGAATGCGGCTACTTCGAGCTCGGCCAGGTCGTCGCCGTCGAAGGCCAGTGACTTGAGGCCGGCGAGCATGTCGTCCTGCTCGTCGTCCATGCGCTCGATCGATTCAGCCAGCTTGAGCAGCTCGCCAAAGAAGCCCGTGCGGTTCAGGAGCGCGGCGCGCACTTCGTCGATCACGGGGATCTGTTCGACGATGTCGCGCATCGGAATGCAGAACAGCGTATCCATCAGCGACATCATGCCGACCGTAAACGCGATGTCGGCGACGTTGCGCTGCGCCGGGCGCATGCGCTGGGCCAGCAGCTCCATCAGGCGCGCGCGGGTCGTGGCCAGCATCAGGAGCGGGCTCTGACTGTGGCCGCGCACATCAGGCTCGGCAAACAGCAGGATCTGCAGCCAACGCTGCAACTGGCGCCGGCCCAGCAGATTCAAGGCCTGGCTGATCGATTCGATGCGGCGCCCTGCCCCGACTGCCGGCGTGTTCACCAGGCGCAGCAGGTTGAGGCCAATCGTCACTTCGCGTTTGACCACTTGCTCGATCTCGGCATTGTCGGCATCCGACGTGATCAGGTTCATCAGGTCGAGCACCGTTGTCTGCGACGGCGACAGCTTGCGCCCTGCGATGACCGATGGCTTGGCAAAGTAATAGCCCTGGAAATAGTCGAAGCCGACGTCCAGGCAAGTCCGGTATTCGGTGAGGTTCTCGACCTTCGCCGCCACCAGCCGCTTGCCGGTGTTGCGCAGGCACGGTGCGAGCGACAGCATCGTCACGAGCGGCAGCGCGCGCAGGTCCATCTTGACGAAGTCGATCACCGGCAAGAAGCGCGACAGCGCCGGGCCATGGGCCGAGGCTTCGGCAGCAAAACGAAAGCCGTGCGACGCCAGGTGCGTCATGCGTTCGATGACGTCGGCATCGGGCTCGACCGAGCTGACGATGTCCAGTACCGTGCGCTCGCGCGGCATGAACGCAAACATATCGCTCATCAATGCGTCCTTGTCGACATTGATGAACGCCGTCGCATCGCCAATCGCGCGTGGCAAGCCGAGCTGGGAAGCATGGTGGATGACGCTGGCGCTGGCCGACAGCCCGGACTCGAACTCCGCCGGCCCCTGGGCACTGCCGCGGAATAGCAATTCGTAGCCATACAATGCCTGGTTACGGTCCAGCACCGGCTGGCGCGCCAAGAAAAAATTGCGCATGCGCAGTGGCTGGGATGCCTCGTCGAGGCGGGCTGTATCGGTCATATCATTCTCAATATCGCGGCAACCGATCTACTTTACCGCATCCCAATGACAGTTGGGTTTCCTAGCATAAATTTTTTGTGAGAATGTTGGGGAACGATCAACCCGCTGACAAGGTCGCCACATCCTGCGGCAAGCCATCGACGAACACCTTCAGTTCACCCGGCGCGAAATGAGTCCATGCCTCGTTCGTCGTCAGCGGTTCAGTCACGATGATCGCGACCCGGTCATTGGGCGTCGTCACCTGCGAAAAGTCGACCGACAGGTCTTCATCCGACAGGCAGGCCGTCACGAACGGATGCTTGCGCACGACGTAGCACAGCTTGGTGGAGCAATGCGTGTACAGCGCGGTGCCATCGGACAGCATCATGTTGAAGGTGCCATGGGCGGCGATGCCGGGAATGATGCGCTCGAGTGCGCCAGCGAGCGCGGCGCGCGTGGGCGCGGTATCGCCGAATTCGCGGCGCAGGCTTTGCAGCAGGAAGCAGAACGCCAGTTCGCTGTCGGTCGTGCCAACGGGCCGGAATGTGCCATCGAGCACGGGCGCGAACGCCTTGAGGTCGCCATTATGGGCGAACACCCAATAGCGGCCCCACAATTCACGCACGAACGGATGGCAGTTTTCCAGCGCCACCTGGCCGATGGTGGCCTTGCGGATATGGGCAATGACGTTGGTAGACTTGATCGGGTAACGCTTGATCAGCTCGGCGATCGGCGAGGCGACTGCCGCCTGGTGATCGACGAAGTGGCGTACGCCGGTCCCTTCGAAGAACGCGATCCCCCAGCCATCGTGGTGGGTATCGGTGTGGCCGCCGCGGTGAGCGAAGCCGGTAAAAGAAAAGACAATGTCAGTGGGGACATTGCAGTTCATTCCAAGTAACTGGCACATGGGTACAGCTTCGTATGCTACTGAAATGAGAGCGCCATCACCTTGGCTGGCGATGGCGCGGCAGGTACTTCACCAGCGGCTTAATGCAGCACCACCGGTTGGCTCATCAGGGTGTCGTACTCGCCCAGGAACTCGTCGATTTCTTCCATCGTTGGTTCGCTGGCGATCAGGTTGTTGACATCGCGCCGGAACGATTGCGCGAGTCGGCCGCCGATGAACGCTTCGCGCCGGCCGGCCTTGTCGACGATCTCGAAGCCACCAAAGCGCAGTGCTTCGAGTTCGCGGTCGACGCCGAATTCGACGACGCTGTACTGTTCACTGTTATAGATCATGTTCATGTTGACTCCTTCGATCAGAAAGTTGGTGCCAACCTGCCGGATGGATGGCGGCGAATGGCAGGCTGTTCACTTCGATAAAGAGGTGGGGCTGGCCAGCTGGATTTCAAGTGAACGCACCCGTAAAACTCAGGCGTGTACGGTCAGTTCCAGGGCCAACAGCTGATCGTATGGCGGTGCTGCAAGCCACGATCGCAACTGATCAAGGTGTTCGCTGCTCGCCAGACCGATGAACAGGCGCCGAGGGCGTTGGCGCAGCAGACGATTCAATGTTACACGCAAAACCAGATTGCCGTCGCAGCACAGGCAGCCCGGCGCGATGCGCATGACCTGCAGGCCGGGACCCGTTTCAAGGGGTGTGGCCGCCACGCCCAGGCCTTCGAGAATGACAGCGTCGAACGGGATGGCGGGCGCCGGCAGGCGGCTTGCGGGAGAGGTCACTCCGTCAGCAGCGAGACTGCTGACGGACGCAAGAGATACGGACGCAGGAGATGCAGACGCTGCATCGAATGGCGCGGCCAGGAGCGCCGCAATGGCCGCTTCGCGCGCCGCCGCCGTCGGACCGGTAACGAGACTGGTGGCCGCGTGGGCCATCAGCCCCCTTTCTTGGCCAGCTTGCCCGGCTCGACGCCCAGCTGCTTGAGCTTGCGGTACAAGTGGGTGCGCTCCAGGCCCGTCTTTTCAGCCACGCGCGTCATGCTGCCGCCTTCGCGGCCCAGGTGGTGCTCGAAGTACATGCGCTCGAACGCGTCGCGTGCCTCGCGCAGCGGCAGGTCGAACGACAGCGTGTAACCGGTACCCTCGCCCTGCGACATCGCATGCACCATGCGCGCGCCATTGCCAAGGGCCGCGCCGGCGCCCGGCTGCGTATTGGCCGATGCGAACATCGGCGCCGATGGCGAGGCCGATGCGGATGCCGCGCCGCCGCCATCGAGCGCCATGCTTGGCACGCTCGGTGCGATCGGCCGCGGTGGCGCCATCGGTGCACGCGCGACTTCCTGCGCGCGGCTCAGACCCTGCTGCACGGCCTTGAGCAGCTTTTGCAGCGCGATCGGTTTCTCGAGGAAGTTCAGCGCGCCGATGCGCGTTGCTTCGACTGCGGTGTCGATGGTCGCGTGACCGGACATCATGATGACCGGCATGGTCAACAGGCCGTCGCGCTGCCATTCCTTGAGCAGCGTGACGCCATCGGTGTCAGGCATCCAGATATCGAGCAGCACGAGATCCGGGGCGCCGGCCGCGCGCGCCTCACGCGCTTGCTGCGCGTTTTCGGCCAGGGTGATGGCATGACCTTCGTCACCGAGAATCTCGGAGAGCAGCTCCCGGATTCCCATTTCATCGTCAACTACCAGTATGTTCGCCATCTCTTCTACCTTCCTGATCTTCTACCCGACGTGTGTGCAATTTTATAAGTTTTTTGCACTGAAGGGGAGTTCGAAAAACCATTACGAGCGGAGCCACGATCGGCCGGAAAACGCACTGTACTGACAAACGCGGCGCAGTGTACTGCCAGGCGGTGCGATTGGCAGGCAACACGCAGCGGCTTGTTCAGTTGTCCTTAAGCCAAGCTTGCTTCGGGAGCTAACTTTAACAGCAAAATCGACACTGCTGCGCCAGTTCCATCGCTGCGGTTCCCGACATCGATCCGGCCACCGTGTTCGTCGATGATTTTCTTGACCATCGGGAGGCCAAGACCCGTGCCGCGCGCCTTGGTCGTCACGTACGGCTCGAACGCGCGCGCCAGGATGCGGGGCGCGAAACCGGGCCCATTGTCGACGATCGCCAGGCGCACCGCGGTGCCGGCAAAGCCACCGGTGCCCGTGTACTGGATCGCCTCGGTTGTGATGTCCACGCGCGGCGCCGGCGCATCCGGTCCGCGCTCGACCAGCGCATCCTGCGCGTTCTGGACCAGGTTGTGAATCACCTGGCGCAACTGGGTCGCGTCGCCCATCACGCGCGGCAGGTCCGGCGCGAGGTTCGCATGAATGATGTCGCTGCTGTCGTCGGCCAGGTACAGACTGAGGATCTCGGCGATCAGGCCATTCAGGTCGAGCTGGTCGAGCATCGCCGGCGGCGTGCGCGCATAGTCGCGGAAGTCGTCGACCATGCGCTTCATTGCGTCGACCTGGTTGACGATCGTGGTCGTGCCGCGCTGGAGCAGGTCGGCCTGCGCTTGCGGCAGGTGTTCGGCCAGCTTCATCTGCATGCGCTCGGCCGCCAGCTGGATCGGCGTGAGCGGATTCTTGATTTCGTGCGCCAGGCGGCGCGCCACCTCGCCCCAGGCCACCGAGCGCTGGGCCGTGATCACGTCCGAGATATCGTCGAACACGACGATAAAGCCGCTGTCGGCGCCCACCGGCAGGCGCGAACCGCGCGCCAGCAGCACGATGTCGTGCTCGTGTTCGTCGGCGGCGCCGGTCTTGCGCTGGGCGTCGCGCGGGATCTCGATCTGCTGCTGCCAGTGCGCGCGCTTGCGGCGCTCGGCCGCCACGTGGGCGCTTTGCGCCGAAAACGACCGTGCGACCGTGTTCGAAAAATGTTCGAGGCCGGCGATGCGGTTCAGCGGCCCCGCCATCGCGCCCGGTTCGATCTGCAGGATGCGGTAGGCGGCATCGTTCGAGTTGACCACGATGCCCTCGGCATCGAGCACGATCACGCCGGCCGACATGTTCGCCAGCACCGATTCCAGGTGGGCCTTGGCGCTTTGCAGCGCGGCGCGGTTGCGCTCCACGGCGCTCCTGGCTTCGAATAACTGGCCCGTCATCGCATTGAAGGATCGGGTCAAGGTGCCCAGTTCATCGTTGGTCTCGACGATCGGGCGCGGCGACAGGTCGCCCTCGGCCACCGCCTGCGTGCCTTCGGCCAGCACCAGCAGCGGCTGCGCCAGATTGCCGGCAATGAGGAAGGCGCTGCCGATCGCCCCGAAGATCGCCAGCAGCAGCGTCAGGGTCAAGGTCACGATGTACATCTTGCGCAGGCCCGTGCGCGCTTCGAGGCGCAGCCGGTATTCGGTGGAGGCCGAGCGCAGGACCTCGGCGTTCGAGGCCAGGCCCACCGGCACCGCCTGCAGCAGTTGCAGGTAGCGCTGCTGCACGCCCGGTGGTTCGGGCACGGCCATCACGACGCGCAGGCGCAGGCCGGTCACGGCATCGAGCGCGTTCGAGGCGCCGTCTGCGGCCTCGTCGCCCGCATCGGCAGGGCCGACGCCGCCCTCGGCCTGGGCATACCCGCCCGGCATCCCGGCGCTGCGCAGCATGCGTTCATTGGGTGCGTCGGCCGCCAGGTTGGCGCCGCGGTCTTCGGTGGCGGCTGACAGCACGGCGCCGTTGGCGTCGACCAGCATCACGCTTTGCAGACCGCTGGTGTCAGCCAGCAGGCGCGCCAGCACGGGTTGCGCGGTCATGTCGCTCTGCCCTGCCAGCGTGGCGGCCGCGGTCTGCGCAGTGGCGCCCAGCTCGGACAACGATTCGTCAAGTGCGGCGCGGCCCAGGTTCAGGCCCGATTCGATCGCCGATTCGATCTTGACGTCAAACCACGAGTCAATGGAGTGCGACACGAACTGCACCGACACGATGAAGATCACGAGACCAGGCAGGATGCCGATGCCCGCAAACAGCAGCACCAGCCGCGCCATGAGCCGGGAGCCGAACTTGCCGGCCTTGTAGCGGGAATACAAGCGCCAGAGCGCCACGACCACGACGATCAGGAGCAGGAACGCCATCGCGGCGGTCAGGCCCAGTAGCCAGCTGTAGTAGCGGCCGAAGAAGCCCGAATTGTCGGATGCGCCGGCCAGCAGGAACAGCAGGATCGAGACGATGGCGCCGCCAACGATCAGCGCGTAGCGCACCCCACCGCTGATCACTTCACTCCGCACGGTAGTTGAAGGTCTTGCGGCTGGAGGTCAGGCGCCAGTCCGAGTCGTTGAAGGCATTGACCTGCAACGGTTTTTGCAGGTACTCGCGGTCCATGTACATGCGCAGCGAGACTTCATAGACTTCGCCGGCCTTGAGCGCGCCCTTGGGCGCGATCAGCCAGCGCGTCGGGCGCCGGATCATGAACATCGCGTCCTCGAAGGTCTGGAAGCGTTCCTGGAACGAGCCCACCACGACCACGTAATACTGGCGCGTGAGCACGTCGTACGAAATGCGGATGGTGCGTTTTTCCGAGACCGCCTTTTCATCGCGCCAGTACCAGCGCGGGCGCGTGAGTTCGATCTCGGTGGTGAAGTGCAGCTGGACCCCGTGCTGGATCGCGTCCTTCAGGCCGTGGTTCAGCTCGAAGTTGTAGGCCGTGTTGAGGCGGTAGCCATCGTCGCTCGCTTCGATGGTTGCGCGGGTGATGTCGATGTCGTCGGCCGCCTGCGCCGGCGTGCCCATGGCAACGCACGCAATCGCCAGCAGCAACTGACAGGCGAGAAGGCGGAAAAATCGTAACGTCACGGGGGAGCCGGGGCCTTAAATAATGCGCGTAGTGAAAAGAACTTCACGCCGCTTTCTTCTGGAACAGGGCGTAGAACAAACCGTCATGATCCTGTCCGGCGCCACCGACGGGCAGCAGTTGGCCCGGCGCATCGAGGCGGACCGCGTCGTGGCGGGCCGCGAAGGCAGCCGCCTGCGCCTCCGATTCCTGGGGCCAGAGCGAACATGTCACGAATAGCAATTTACCATTCGGCAGCAGCATCTGCCAAAGGTTGTCGAGTATTTTGGCTGAAAGTGTTGCAAGTTGGGATGTATCCGACTTGCGGCGCAACCAGCGGATATCCGGGTGGCGGCGCACGATGCCCGACGCCGTGCACGGCACGTCGGCCAGGATGCGGTCGTATTGACGGCCATCCCACCAGTCGGTCGCGCCGGCGTCGGCCGTCACGAGTTGCGCGGCCAGGCCCAGGCGGCCGAGGTTGTCGCCCACCCGGCCAAGGCGCAGCGCATCGGTGTCGACGGCGGTGAGTTCGACGTTTGCCGTCTCGAGGATATGGCCGCTCTTGCCGCCGGGAGCTGCGCACGCGTCGAGCACGCGCATGCCGTCCTGCAGGTCGAGCAGTGGCGCGGCCAGCTGGGCGCCGGCATCCTGCACCGACACGACGCCCTCGGCAAAGCCGGGGATCTGACTCACATTGATCGCCTGTGCCAGGCGCACCGCGTACGGCCCCACCTGCTCGGCATCCAGGCCGGCATCCTGCAGCGACTGCAGGTAGGCGGCGACCTCTTGCCGGCGGCGGTTCACGCGCAGCGTCAGTGGCGGATGCGCGTTGCCGGCAGCAAGCACCGCTTCCCAGTCGCGTGGGTACGCGGCGCGCGCCGTGTCGATCCACCACTGCGGATAATTCCAGCGCGCCAGTGGCGTGCGCAGCGCTTCTTCGACGAGCGATTCACGCTCGCGCAGGAAGCGGCGCAGTACCGCATTGACCATCGCCTTGGCATGCGCAAAATCGGGATGCGCCGCCGCGCCGGTGACGGCCTGGTCGACCACGGTGAACGCTTCGTACGGCGCCGGCGTGCCGTCGGGCGGGTCGAGCAGCGACAGCGCCGCGCACAACAGCGCGCCCAGCATCGGCGGCTCGGGCGCCTTGCTCGTCATCAGGCCCAGCAGCGTTTCGCTGCGGCCCAGCTGGCGCATCGTGCGGTAGGCGATGTCCTGGATCGCGCCGCGCGTTTGCGGCGTGACGTCATAGGCGCCGAACACGATCGACAGCGCCTGCGGCAGCGCCATGCCGCCCTGCACGCGGGCGACGGCGCTGGCCGCGCCCAGCAGCGCAAGGGCCAACGAGTCGGATTTGAGGTCGGGCTTGTAGTCGCGCTGCGGCGCGACCTTCACTTCATGACTGGCGCGCAGGCGCGGTTCTTCGCGCTGCGGACGCGCCACGTGGTGCTTCAACTGATAGCCGGACGCCGATGCCGGCTGGGCCGGTGCGCGTTCGCCCTGCGCCTGACTGCCCTGCCCCTGCCCCTGCCCCTGTGCGCGTGGTTGCCCGCGCTCAGCGGCCTGGGCCGGCTTGCGGCCTGCCGCGCCGGTGCCGCGCCGGTCGGCTGCCGGCTTGGCCTTGGGTTTCAGGGAGAGCGTTGGACGCTTGTCAGTCATGGCGAATAAAATGTTGCGAAAATGGGCTCCCATTGTAACGGTTATGCCTTTGACGACGCTTAATATAGTGGCCGCTGTGGTTATCCTGATAGTGGGTGATACGCCGGCCGCTGGCGCCGCAGCCCGCCAAAGCGGCCCGTCAAGCTAGTATAATGTGCACTGTTTGCCTGACCTCCAGGCGCCGCCTCATTACATTTTCGACCATTCCCATGCTCGCCCAACAAAAACAACAAATCGTTGCCCTGTTCCAGGCCGCCCTCGCGCCGATCGTTGCCGGTACCGATCTCACCCCGAACGTGGTGCTCGAACGGCCACGCGATCCGTCGCACGGCGACATCGCCTGCAATATCGCGATGCAGCTGGCCAAGCCACTCAAGACCAACCCGCGCGAACTGGCCACGCGCCTGGTCGCCGCACTGCTGGCCGAACCTGGCGCAGAAGGCCTGATCGACGCCGCCGACATCGCCGGTCCCGGTTTCATCAACCTGCGCGTGGCGGCCAGCGCCAAGCAATCGGTCGCGCGCAGCGTGCTCGAACAGGGCGCAGCATTCGGTAGCAGCACCAGCGGCGCCGGCCACCACGTGATCATCGAATTCGTCTCGGCCAACCCGACCGGCCCGCTGCACGTCGGTCACGGCCGCCAGGCCGCGCTGGGTGACGCGATGGCGTCGCTGTTCCTGTCGCAGGGCCATGACGTCACGCGCGAGTTCTATTACAACGATGCGGGCGTGCAGATTGCCACGCTGGCGAACTCGGTGCAGGCGCGCGCGCGCGGCTTCAAGCCGGGCGACGCCGAATGGCCCGAATCCGCCTACAACGGCGACTACATCGCCGAGATCGCCGCCGACTTCCTGGCCAAAAAAACCGTCTCGGCCAGCGATGGCGAACCGGCCACCGCCAGCGGCGACGTCGACGATCTCGAATCGATCCGCCGCTTCGCCGTGACCTACCTGCGCAATGAGCAGGACCAGGATCTGCAGGCCTTCGGCGTCAAGTTCGACAACTACTACCTCGAGTCGTCG
Organism: Massilia aurea; assembly: GCF_024753205.1. Classification (GTDB taxonomy): domain Bacteria; phylum Pseudomonadota; class Gammaproteobacteria; order Burkholderiales; family Burkholderiaceae_D; genus Telluria; species Telluria aurea. The sequence goes on from NZ_JANUGZ010000003.1 coordinate 956,239, forward strand.
CTGTACGCCGACGGCAAGGTCGACACCGCCGTCAAGACGCTGGTCGACTCGGGCAAGACCTATGAAGACGGCGGCGCGCTGTGGCTCAAGACCACCGACTACGGCGACGACAAGGACCGCGTGATGCGCAAGTCCGACGGCACCTATACGTACTTCGTGCCGGACGTGGCGTACCACATCCAGAAATTCCGCCGCGGCTTCGACCAGGCGATCAATATCCAGGGCAGTGACCACCACGGCACGATCGCGCGCGTGCGCGCCGGCCTGCAGGCGGTCGATATCGGCATCCCGCAAGGCTATCCCGACTACGTGCTGCACAAGATGGTCACCGTGATGAAGGATGGCGAAGAGGTCAAGATTTCCAAGCGCGCCGGCTCGTATGTCACCGTGCGCGACCTGATCGACTGGTCGGGCGCGGGCGACGTCACGCGTGGCCGCGACGCGGTGCGCTTCTTCCTCATCTCGCGCAAGGCCGATACCGAGTTCGTGTTCGACGTGAACGTCGCGCTCGAAACGAGCGACGAGAACCCGGTGTACTACGTCCAGTACGCGCACGCGCGCATCTGCTCGGCGCTGGCCAACTGGGGCGGCGATGTCGCTTCGCTCGCCAGCGTCGATTTGTCGCCGCTCACCTCGCCGAAGGAATTCGAACTGCTGGCCAAGCTGGCGTCGTACCCTGAAGTGCTCGAGCGCGCCTTGGCCGAACTGGGCCCGCACCAGGTCGCGTTCTACCTGCGCGAACTGGCCGGCGACCTGCACAGCTACTACTTCGCGCACAAGTGGCTGCTGGACGACGACGAGCCGCTCAAGCTGGCCCGCCTCGCGCTGGCCGCGGCCACGCGCCAGGTGCTGCGCAACGGCCTCGCGCTGATCGGCGTGTCGGCGCCGGACAAAATGTAATCACTGCATCCCACTGCCCAACCAGAAAGCGTCATGACCGCCATTCGATCCTTCTCGCCCCTCCGCCAGCGCGGCAGTACCCTGACGGGCATCATCATCGGCCTGATCATCGGGTTGGGCATCGCAGTGGCGGTCGCCCTCGTGATCACCAAGGGCGCCTCGCCCTTCACCGACCGCTCCAACAAGATGGGACGCCCGGCCGACCTCGAGCCGAGCCAGGCCAACGATCCGAACAAGCCGCTGTACGGTACCCGCACGCCAGTGCGCGAGACGCCCAAGCCGGCGCCGAGTGCACCGGCTGCCGCACCGGCAGTACCAGCCACACCCGCCGCCCCCGCCGCGCCAGCTGCAGCGCCCGCAGACGCCGATCCACTGGGCGCCGCGATCGCCGGCATGCAGGCGCCGCGCCGCGCCGCAACGCCGGCGTCATCGCCGGCGCCCGTCAACACGGTCGCGGCGCCGGCGGCTGCCGCCGTCACCGACGGCTACATCTATTACCTGCAAGCGGGCGCGTTCCGCGAAATGTCGGACGCTGAAAACACCCGCGCCAAGCTGGCGCTGCTGGGCTTCGAAGCCGCGATCACCGACCGCAGCACCGACAGCGGCGTGCTGCACCGCGTGCGCGTTGGCCCGTTCACGCAGGTCGAAGGCGTCAACCGCGCGCGCGCCAAGCTGCTCGACAGCGGCATCGACGTCGCCATCGTGCGCAACCAGCGCTGATCCGGCATGTCGCTGCCGGGCCAGCGCGTCTTCATCACCGGCGCCTCGAGCGGCATTGGCGCCGCGCTGGCGCGCGAATATGCCGCGCGCGGCGCTGTGCTGGGCCTCCTGGGCCGACGGCGCGACGCGCTCGACCAACTGCGGCAATCGCTCCCTGATCCCTCGCGCCACCAGGTGTATGCGGTCGATGTGCTCGATCGCGCGGCCCTTGCCACCGCAGCGCAGGACTTCATCGCCGTGAACGGTGGCGCCGATATCGTCATCGCCTGCGCCGGCATTTCGCAGGGCACGCTGACCGAACAAGCCGACGACCTGGCCGTGTTCGACGCCGTCTTTGCCACCAATGTGAACGCCACGGTGGCGACGTTCGCACCGTTCATCGCCCCCATGAAAACCCAGTCGACGCCGTGCCGCCTGGTCGGCATCGGCAGCGTGGCCGGCATTCGCGGCATGCGCGGCGCCGGCGCGTACTGCGCCAGCAAGGCCGCGCTGCACAGCTATTGCGAAGCGCTGCGCGTGGAACTGCGGCCGTCAAATATTCGCGTCGTGACCATCGCGCCCGGCTACATCGATACCCCCATGACCCGTGCCAACCGCTTCCCCATGCCCTTTTTGATGCGCCCCGAACGTTTTGCCACGCGGGCTGTCGCGGCGATCGCGCGCGGTGACAGTTACCGCGTGCTGCCGTGGCAGATGGGCATCGTCGCCAAGCTGCTGCGCCTGATGCCCGACGCCCTCTTCGACCGTCTCTTTGCGCGCGCGCCGACCAAGCCGCGCCGGGAGCAGCCATGAACGCCGCCGCCATTGCCGCCCTGTCGCGCGCAGGCGTCGCCGTTGAAGTCGTCGCGCAGACCGGGTCGACCAATGCCGATCTGCTCGCGCGCGCCAGCACGCTTGCCGCCCCGTTGCTGCTGATAGCCGAACATCAAAGCGCCGGCCGCGGGCGCGCCGGGCGCAGCTGGCTGTCGTCGCCCGAAGGCTCGCTGACGTTTTCGCTGGCCTGGCGCTTCGACGGCGGGCCGCAGGCGCTGCTTGGCCTGCCGCTGGCGGTGGGTGTGGCGCTGGCCGACACGCTTGGCACGCTGGGCCAGCAGGTACAGCTGAAGTGGCCGAACGATGTGCTCAAGGATGGCGACAAACTGGCCGGCATCCTGATCGAAACCCAGTCCGCCCCTGGCGGCGGCACCTGGTGCGTGATCGGCATCGGCCTGAACCTGTTGATGCCGGATGAGATGGAAGCGCAGCTGGGTCGCAGCGCGGCCGGCATGCCGTGGCTGGCGCGCATGGACCGCGACGCGTTGATGGCGGCGCTGCTCGACGGCCTGGCCGACTGCCTGCGCGAATTTACCGCGCGCGGGTTTGCCGCCTTCAGCGCGCGCTGGAATCTGCGCCATGCGTGGCAGGGCGAGACCGTCGTCCTGCTCGATGGCGGTGTCGTGCGGCACGAAGGGCGCGCGGCCGGTGTCGACGATAGCGGGCGCTTGCTGCTCGATACAGATGAAGGCCGCATCACCGTGATGGCCGGCGACGTCTCGCTGCGGGTGAAAGCATGATGCTGCTGATCGATGCCGGCAATACCCGCGTCAAGTGGGCATTGGCAGAGGACGGCGCGGCGCCTGGCGCCTGGTCGGCCACTGGCGCGGTGGCGCATGCCGAGCTGGATCCATTGGCGTCCGACTGGGCCGGCGCCACGCGCGTACTGGTCTCGAACGTGGCGGGGCCTGCGCTGGCCGAACGCATCGCGGCCCTGCTGCCGGCGCATGCGCAGGTCGAGTGGTTCGCGTCCACGCCGCAGCGCGCAGGCATCACCAACGGCTATCGCGAGCCGGCGCGGCTCGGGTGCGACCGATTTGCCGCTGCCATCGGCGCGCGCGCGCTGGCCCCCGGCCAGGACCTGATCGTGGCCACCTGCGGCACCGCGACCACGGTCGACGCGGTACGCGCCGACGGCCACTTCATCGGCGGCATGATCCTGCCCGGCCTGGCCCTGATGGCCGCCAGCCTGGCGCGCAACACGGCGCAACTGCCGCAGGTCGATGCCGGCGCGCTGCCGCCGCTGTTTGGCGACAACACGCAGGATGCAATCCTGTCCGGTCTGCTCTCGGCGCAGGCGGGCGCGATCGAGCGTGCGGTGGCTGGCCTGGGCGGCGCCTTCTGCATCGTCTCGGGCGGCGCCGGGCCCCATATCGCGCCGGCCCTCAAGGTTGCGCACCAGGTGGTCGATAACATCGTACTGGTCGGCCTGCATGCAGCAGCCACCGGCTCGACGGGAGATATGCGGTGCTGAAATTCGTGTTCTGGGCGCTGCTGGGCGCCAATGGGGTCTTGCTGGCGTATGGCCAGGGCCTGCTCGGCCAGCCGGGTGATGGGGCGCGCGAGCCGGCGCGCCTGAAGAACCAGCTCGCGCCCGAACGCATGCAGCAGCTCACGCCAACGCAGGCCAGGCAGGCAGCGGCGGCGGCAAGCGCTGCACCGGCGCCGCAAGCCGAGGTGGCTGCGCTTCTGCCCGAACCTGCGCCAGCACCAGCACCAGCGCCAGTTAGCCGTGATCTGGTCGCGTGCGTGCAGGCCGGTCCGTTCAGCACGGCCGATGCGCGCCGCTTCGAGGCCCGTGTCGCCCGGCTTGGCCTCACGCCGCGCCAGTCGCGCATCGAGATGCCGTATCAGGAAGTGACGAGCCGCCTGGTCTACCTGCCACCGAACGGGGGCCGGGAAGGCGCCCAGCGCCGCGTCGCCGAGCTCAGGGAGCGCGGCGTGACCAACTTCTTCATCATGCAGAACGACACGTCGCCACTACGCTATGCGATTTCGCTGGGGGTGTTCAAATCCGACGGCACGGCGCAAAAACTTGTGGCCGATCTGCAGCGCCAGGGCGTACGCGGCGTGCGTATTCTGCCGCGCGGACCGCAAGTGACGCGCGCCGGCTACCAGTATCGCCAGATCGACGCTGCCGAGCGCGACCGCTTGACGGGCATCGCCGACGACTACAACGGCGTCGACCTCACCCGCTGCAGCTAAATCTCTTAAGGATCCATCGACAGCGCACCTGTGGGTGCGCTTTTTTTCGTCCCTACGTGTTGCGCGGACGCTAAAACCTGTCGAATTTCTTTACACTAAATTCTTTTAAGAAAATAAGATTGTTTATAATCAATAGGTTGCTGCGCTGGCATAAGTATTGCTATATACAAATTATTGTTTCTTAAATTCAAAACTAGGGGTTTGCCATGAAAAAACTGATCACCACCGCTCTGTTGACCGCACTCTGCACCATCTCCGCTTCAGCCCTGGCCACGCCAATCGCCATGACCGGCGCGTTCGCCTCGAGCGACATGGCAAACAACAATTACAGCGCCGTGTTCAGTGGCAAATCCTTCCTGCCGGCCGACTACACGGTCAACAGCCTGACGTTCTCGTTCTCGTTCCGCGACGATGGCACCGATATGTTCACGACGTCGGCGCCAGTCTCTACCGGCAGCAACATGACGGGCTGGATGCCCCACACGTCGATCAGCTATGCACGCTATCTGACCAATTACGCGACGGTAGAGCGCACGGGCCAGCAGGAAAGCGCGGCCCTGTCGATCGGCGGCGTTGCTCTCGGTACGGGCAGCACGTCATTGCTTGAGTCGAGCACGACCGCATCGAGCCCGCTTCAGGTCAAGTACGAAGGCATGGGCTGCTCTTACTACCAGTGCTACGACTTCTACACGAAGAGCTGGACCGACACCACGACCGTCACCCGCGACTACACCGGCGCCTTCACCATCAGCGGCATCATCTCGAATCAGTCGATCATCGACGAACTGCTGCGCAGCGACCAGTTGACGGTGAACCTGCAGGTCGCGGGTGACCTGATCCTGACCAATTCGCAGCTGCTGCTGGATTACACGAAAGTCGTGGCGTCTGCCGAAGTGCCGGAGCCATCGAGCATCCTGCTGGCGCTTGCCGGTCTGGCCGGCCTGGGCGCCGTGCGTCGCCGCAGCAAGCGCGTGGCGGCATAACGCAGTTTCAGAAAGACTGGCGAGGCGTCAGCGCCGCACGACGATCGGCTTCAACCCCAACGAAGCCGGCAGCGCGTCCATCGCCTCGATCGCCTCGGCACGGGTCGGATACGGCCCGCCATACAGGCGATTGAATGCCCCCACCTTCACCACTTCGAGCGTGCCCACGTCCACACCGGCGCGCGCGATCTGCTCGCTGATCGCTTCGGCGGTACCGGTGCGGCCATACGCGCCAAGCTGGATGTAATACTCGCCCGTCGTGGCGCGCGGCGCCGGCGCCTCTGGTGCTGCTGGTGCCGCCGGTGTCGCCGGCTCCACCAGGCGCACGACAGCGCCGCTGTCCGACCGCACCCGGTCTTCGAGCATCAGCGCGGCGATCTCGGGCGGCGCCGATTGCGCCTGCGATGTCGCTTCACGCCGCGCGGCGGCAATCTGCGCCGGATTGACGATCGGATCGCCCGGGAACAGGCGCTCGATCTCGACCTCGTGGCTGCCGTTGCCGAGCAGGCCCAGTTTCAGCGCAGCCGTGTACGACACGTCGATGATGCGCGTGGAATGGAACGGGCCGCGATCGTTGATGCGCACGACCACCGACTGGCCGCTTTCCAGACTGGTCACGCGCACGTACGACGGAATCGGCAGCGTCGGGTGTGCACCCGTCATCTTGTACATGTCGTAGAGCTCACCGGAAGCCGTGCGCTGGCCATGGAACTTCTTGCCATACCAGGTGCTGATGCCGCGCTGGGTCCACCGTTCATCGTTGCCCAGCGGCGTGTAGGTCTTGCCCAGCACCGTGTAGGGACGGCTGGTGAACTTGTTGAACGGTTCGGCCACGACGACCGCGTCGGGCGTCTCGAGCAGCCCGTCGGGCGGATTCTCGCCCGGGCCGTCGTCCTTGTAGTAGCCGCCCCGTCCCGAATTGGCGGCCGGCAGCTTGGGCGCCGGGCCATGCTTGGCGGTGGGCTTGTGCGGCCACGGAAATGGCGACAAGCGCTTGTGTTCACCGGTACTGCTGCACGCCGTGACAAGAAAGGCAACCGCTACGACCGCCGGGATGTTTTTGCGAACGCCCATTGGCAGTCCTCCTGCTAGTTAAGTCTTCACCAGTTTACGGTGTCTTTGAATACTCATCAATATGCCGGCGCCAAGGCCGAGTGTGATAAAGGCAGTACCGCCATAGCTCATGAAGGGCAGCGGCACCCCGACCACGGGCAAAATGCCCGCCACCATGCCCATGTTGACAAAGGCATAGGTAAAGAAAATCATCGAGATCGACCCGGCCAGCAGGCGCCCGAAGGTATTGGCCGCATTGGCCGCGATCATCAGGCCGCGCCCGATCAGCAGCAGGTACACGAACAGCAGGAACAGGTTGCCGATCAGGCCAAATTCTTCCGAATACACCGAGAACACGAAGTCGGTGGTCCGCTCGGGCACGAATTCCAGGTAACCCTGCGTGCCCTTCATATAGCCCTTGCCGCTCACGCCACCGGAGCCGATCGCGATGATCGACTGGATGATGTGGAAGCCCTTGCCCAGCGGGTCCGAGGTCGGATCGATCAGCGTCATCACCCGCTCGCGCTGGTAATCGTGCATCATCGACCAGCCGACCGGCAGGCTGGCCAGCCCCAGTACCGACACGGCGGCGATGGCCTTCCACGACAGGCCGGCCAGGAAGATCACGTACAGCCCCGACGATGCCACCAGCAGCGACGTGCCAAGGTCGGGCTGCTTCATGATGAACGCCACCGGAATCATCAGGAGCGCCCCGGCGGCCAGGTAATTCTTCCAGCCCGCGACTTGGGCCCTGGTCTGAAAATACCAGGCCAGCATCAGGGGCACGCCGATCTTCATGATCTCGGACGGCTGGATGTCGATCACGCCGATGTGCAGCCAGCGCCGCGCGCCCTTCTTGATCAGGCCAAACATGGCCACTGCGACCAGCAGCGCCACGCCGATGGTGTAGATCGGCACGGCCAGGCGCATCAGCGTTTGCGGCGCGATGTTCGCGGCGATCCACATCACGGCAAACGATAGCAGGAAGTTACGGATCTGGTGCTCGACCCGGTCCGGGAAGTCGGCGCCGGCCGATGACATGGTGATCATGCTGATCGTGACCAGGACCGCGAGGATCAGCGTGAGCGGCAGGTCGAACACCGTGAAATAGGGGCGCAGGCGCCGCCGCAGCGAACGCCGTTCTGGGATATGGGCCATGATTTACTCGGTTCGGGTGACGGCGGGTGCGCTGGCCGTCTGGAGCGGTGCGGTCACGGGCGCTGGCGTCGGTGCTGGCGCTGGTGCGATCTTCTTGACGGTGACGGGACGCTCGGCCTTTTTGGGTTCGGCCGGCGGCGCCGGGCGCTTGCCCAGGATGGCGTAATCGAGCACCTTGCGCGCGATCGGCGCGGCGATAGCACCGCCAAAGCCGGCATTTTCAACGACCATCGCCAGCGCGATGCGCGGCTGCTCGGCCGGCGCAAACACGGTAAACAATGCATTGTCGCGGTGGCGTTCATCGATTGCGTTGGCATTGTATTTCTTGCCGCGCAAGCCGATCACCTGGGCGGTGCCGGTCTTGCCGCCGGCCGTGTACAGGGCGCCGGCAAAGGCTTTCTGGCCGGTGCCTTCGCGGATCACGCCCGCCATCGCATCCTTGATGAAGGCGATGTGTTCGGGCTTCATGGCCAGGCGCCGGGTTTCCTTCGGCACGGTGAGCGTGCGCTCGCGGGTGGCGCCGTCCTCGATCATCTTGACCAGGTGCGGCTTCATCACCACGCCGTTGTTGGCCAGGATGGCGGTGGCATGCGCCAGCTGCAGCATCGTGTAGTTGTTGAAGCCCTGGCCGATCGCGACCGAAATGGTGTCACCGCCGACCCACTTCTGGGCCGCGGGGTTGCGCTTGAAGCGCTCGGCCTTCCACTCTTTTGAGGGCAGCACGCCGGTCTTTTCGTAATCGAGGTCGATCCCGGTCGGCTGGCCAAAGCCGAATTCACGCATGAACTTCGAGATGTTATCGATGCCCATCTCGTTGGACAGCTGATAGTAATAGGTATCGCAAGAGTGGGCGATCGAGGTGTACATATTGACGATGCCGTGCCCGCCCGGCTTGTCATCGTTGAAGCGGTGCCCGCCCAGCATGAAGAAGCCGGGATCGCGGATCGCATCCTGCGGGCGGCGGAACCCCATCTCGAGCGCTGCCAGCGACATGAACGGCTTGAAGGTCGAGCCAGGCGGATAGGTGCCCGACAGCGGCCGGTTCATCAGCGGCTTGTCGAGCGAGGTATTGAGTTCGTTCCAGCTCTGGGTATCGATGCCGTCGACGAACAGGTTCGGATCGAACCCGGGGCGCGACACATACGCCAGCACGTCGCCGGTGGCCGGCTCGATCGCCACCAGGGCGCCGCGCTGGTCACCGAACGCTTCTTCGGCGATCTTCTGCAGTTCGATGTCGATCGACAGGATCAGGTTACTGCCGGGCGTGGGCGCCGTGCGGCGCAGCGTGCGGATGGCGCGGCCACCGGCGGAGCGCTCGACCTGCTCGTAGCCGGTCTGGCCGTGCAGCTGGCGCTCGTAGCGCTTCTCGACGCCTTCCTTGCCCATGTGGTCGGTGCCGTTGTAGTTGGCGGCGTCGTCGCCCTCTTCCAGCGCGTCGGCTTCCTTCTGGTTGATGCGGCCGATGTAGCCGATCACGTGCGAGGCCACCTCGCCCATCGGATACTGGCGAAACAGGCGCGCCTGCACTTCAACGCCGGGAAAACGGAAGCGCTGCGCGGTGAAGCGCGCCACTTCGTCATCGGTCAGGCGCGTGCGCAGCGGGACGCTGGCAAAGCTGCGCGACTCTTCGAGCAAGCGCTTGAAGCGGCGCCGGTCGCGTGGCTCGATCTGCACCAGCTTGGCCAGTTCGTCGATCACCGATTCCATGTTCGCCTGCAGCTTCGAGGGCGTCAGTTCGAGCGTATAGGCCGAATAGTTACGCGCCAGGACCACGCCGTTGCGGTCGACGATCAACCCGCGGTTGGGCACGATCGGCACCAGCGCGATGCGGTTGTCCTCGGCCTGGGCCGCGTACTGGTCGTGGTGCAGCACCTGCAGCCACACGACGCGCGCGACCAGGAGGCCAAAGCAAATGAAGACCAGGGCGATCAGCACCGTCAGGCGCATCCGGAACTGGTGGATCTCGCGATCGCTGTCTTTGAATTCGGTCATGCGCTTATTGGTCGATTCGGGTCGATTCAGGTCGGTCAGATCGGACGGGTGTGGTCGCGGTCGACCGCGCGGCGCTGGGGCGCCAGCAGCAGCCAGGTGATCACGGGCCACAGGATCACCGCCACCACGCTCTCAATGAATTGCAGCAGGCCAGGAAAGCGCCCGGAGACGATGAAATGCACGATCAGCTGGATCGCCTGCGCCATCAGGAGCAGCGGGAACACGTGCATGGCCTGGGTGAGCGTCGGGAACCACAGCACGCGGCGGTGGATCATGATGGCGAAGTACGACAGCAGCGTATAGGCCAGCGCGTTCTCGCCCAGGAGGCTCGCATCGTGCACGTCCATCAGGAGGCCCATGCAGAAGGCGACGCCGATGCCGACCTTGCGCGGCTGGTGGATGCCCCAGAAGACCAGCACCAGTGCGACGAAATCGGGCGCGCCAAGCCAGCGGCCCCACGGCATCAGGTTGAGCATGAAGGCGCACACCAGGCTGAACGTGATGAACAGCGGGCTGACGGGCAGCAGGATGTAATGCGGGCGGTTACCTGGCATGGTCGCTTATCGGGTTGGTGACGGTGCTGACGGCGCAGGTACGACTGGCGTCGGTGCAGGCTGCGCCCGGACCGCCGGCGTAGTAGCGGCGCGTGTCGTTGTAGCCGGCACAGGTGTGGTCAGCGTCGTCGTTGGTGCGGCGCCCGGGGTGACCGGCGCCGCTGGCGCAACCGGCGACTGCACGGCCGCCGGCGCGCCAGCGGCCGGCAATGGCGACGCGGGCAACGGTGGCGTCGGCACCGGCGCCATCGCCGGCAGCTTGCGGCGGTTGCCGGATGGCGGTGTTTCCTGCGGCGGGCGCGCCGGCAAGGCATGGTTCGACATGATCACCAGCACCTGGCGGTTGCGGTCGATGCCGGCCAGCGGCAGGCCAACGACACGGCCGAACGAGCCGGTCGCCTTTTCGACCTGCGTCACGCGCGCGACGGCCAGGCCGGCCGGGTACATGCCGTCCAGGCCCGACGTGACCAGCACGTCGCCGACCTGAATGTCGGCGTCCTGGGCCACGAAGCGCAGATCGAGCTGACCGGAATGACCGCGGCCGTACACGATGCTGCGCAAGCCGCTGCGCAGCACCTGCACGGGAATGGCCTGGTCCTTGTCGGTCAGGAGCGTGACTTCGGATGTGAACGGAAACACGCGCGTGACCTGCCCCACCACGCCGGCATGGTCGATCACCGGCAGGCCGGGCGTCACGTCGTCGCGCGAGCCGCGATTGATGACGATGCGGCGCGTCGACGGATCGCGCGCGTCGTACAGGATTTCGGCCATCTGCGATTGCACGGGCAGTTGCTGCTTGCCGTCCATCAGGCGCCGCAGGTGGATGTTCTCGGCCATCTGGAACTGCGCCTGCTGCAGCAGGCGGGCCTGGGCCAGCTCCTGGTTCTTCAGCGCCTGGACCTGCTTTTGCAGCGTGGAGACCGACGAGAAATAGACGCCCATATTGCCCACCGCATCGCGTGGCAGCATGGCGGCCATCTGCATCGGGTACAGCACGGTCGCGGCGACCGTACGCACGCCGGCCAGAAGCCCCATGCGGGCGTCGACCACCAGCAGAACGATCGCGATCAGCGCGAACACCGTCACCTTGACACGCGCGGGCGCGCCTTGTTTGAACAGCGGCGGAGGACTATATTCCATGAGCTCTGGTGGTGGTAACGCGGGAGTTCATATCAAGACGGGCAGTTGCGCGCAGCTTGTGACCGCACGCCCTGCCCGTCCTGGAAGACCACGTGCGGCTTATTCGTACGAGAAGATGGAACCGAGTTTGTCCATCCGTTCCAGCGCCATGCCCGAGCCGCGCACCACGCAGGTCAGCGGGTCTTCGGCCACCAGCACCGGCAGGCCGGTTTCTTCCATCAGCAGACGATCCAGGTCGCGCAGCAGCGCGCCGCCGCCGGTGAGCATCATGCCCTTTTCGGCGATGTCGGCGCCCAGCTCTGGCGGGGCCTGTTCCAGCGCGTTCTTCACGGCCGAGACGATCTGGTTCAGCGGGTCGGTCAGCGCTTCGAGGATCTCGTTGCTCGAAATGGTAAACGAGCGCGGAATGCCTTCGGACAGGTTGCGGCCCTTGACTTCCATCTCCTTGACTTCCGAACCCGGAAACGCCGAGCCGATCGCCTTCTTGATCGCTTCGGCGGTCTGTTCGCCGATCAGCATGCCGTAGTTGCGGCGGATATAGTTGACGATGGCTTCGTCGAACTTGTCGCCGCCCACGCGCACCGAGCCCTTGTAGACCATGCCGCCCAGCGAGATGATGCCCACTTCGGTGGTGCCCCCGCCGATGTCGACCACCATCGAGCCGGTTGCTTCCGACACCGGCAGGCCGGCGCCGATGGCCGCAGCCATCGGCTCTTCGATCAGATACACCTGCGAGGCGCCGGCGCCAAGCGCCGATTCACGGATCGCGCGGCGCTCGACCTGGGTCGAACCGCATGGCACGCAGATGATGATGCGTGGCGACGGGCGGAAGAATTTGGACTCGTGCACCATGCGGATGAACTGCTTGAGCATCTGTTCGGTGACGGTGAAGTCGGCGATCACGCCATCCTTCATCGGGCGGATCGCCTCGATATTGCCCGGCACCTTGCCCAGCATCTGCTTGGCTTCCTTGCCAACCGCCTGAATCGTCTTCTTGCCATTTGGCCCGCCCTGCTGGCGGATCGCGACGACCGACGGCTCGTCCAGCACGATACCCAGGCCACGCACGTAAATCAGCGTGTTGGCGGTACCGAGGTCAATGGCGAGGTCGTTCGAGAAATAGCTGCGTAAAAAACCAAACATGGGTGTCCTGATGCGCATCAATGTGCGCCTAAACATTGATCGGGGATTCTGTGCCGCACCTGCCAACCGAGGGCACCGCGGACTTTCATTGCGCGGGAGCCATAGCTTTCGGCACGACAACGCATTAGCCCGCCATTCTACCTTATAATTTGTCGTTTACATGCCCAATACAGGTGGATTTCCCCACCGAATTGCAAGCGGTTTGCGCGATATTTGAAGGGTTTTATCAACTTTAAAATGCTGTTCGCTGACAACTTGCTAACATTCTTTATTCGCCTAATCACATTCTGCGTAGCCTTGGCCGCGCCACCTTGCCATGTCCTTGACCCTATCTGACGTAAAACGCATTGCCAACCTGGCCCAGCTCGAAATGAACGAGGCCGATGCCGAAATCGCGCTGACCGAGCTGAACGGCATTTTCGCGCTGGCCGAGCAGATGCAGGCGGTCGACACCACCGGCGTGGCGCCACTGGCCCAGCCGCTGTCGGCGATCCTCGCCCTGCCGCTGCGCCTGCGCGACGACGTGGTGACCGAACAGAACCACCGCGACGATTACCAGGCGCCGGCCCCGAAAGCGCAGGACGGCCTGTATCTGGTGCCGAAGGTCATCGAGTAATCCCGGCTTTTGAATCGCTCACGAATCCGCTTTTAGAATCGACACGCACATGCATAACAAGACCCTCAAGGAGCTGTCCGCGCTCCTGCACTCGAAGCAGATCTCGAGCACGGAACTGACGCGCCACTACCTCGGCCGCATCGACGCCAGCGAACATAACGCCTTCCTGCACGTGGACCACGCGCGCTCGCTGGCCCAGGCCGCCGAAGCCGACGTGCGCTTCGCCGACGGCACGGCCGGCCCGCTGACCGGCGTGCCGATCGCGCACAAGGATATTTTCGTCACGCGCGACTGGCGCACGACGGCCGGCTCGAAGATGCTGGAGGGCTACGTCAGCCCGTTCGATGCCACCGTGGTCGAGCGCTTCCGCAATGCCGGCATGGTCACGCTGGGCAAGGTCAACCTCGATGAATTCGCGATGGGCTCGGCCAATGAAAACTCGGCCTACGGCGCAGTGAAGAATCCTTGGGATACGACGGCGGTGCCGGGCGGCTCCTCGGGCGGCTCGGCGGCGGCGATCGCTGCGCGCCTGGCGCCGGCGGCCACCGCCACCGACACCGGCGGCTCGATCCGCCAACCGGCCGCGTTCTGCGGCGTCACCGGCATCAAGCCAACGTACGGGCGCGTATCGCGCTTCGGCATGATCGCGTTTGCCTCGTCGCTCGACCAGGGCGGCCCGATCGCCCAGAGCGCCGAGGATTGCGCGTTGCTGCTCAATGAAATGATCGGCTTCGACGAGCGCGATTCGACCAGCCTCACGGTCGACCAGGGCAACGTCGCGGAAGACTACACACGCGCGCTGGAGCACCCGTTGACCGGGCTGCGCATCGGCGTGCCGGCCGAGTATTTCGGCGAAGGCCTGGCGAGCGACGTCGAAGCCGCCGTGCGCGCGGCGCTCGAACAGTTCGTGAAACTGGGCGCGACGCTGGTGGACATCTCGCTGCCAAAGACCGCGCTGTCGATCCCGACCTATTACATCATCGCGCCAGCCGAAGCCTCGTCGAACCTGTCGCGCTTTGACGGTGTGCGCTACGGCCACCGCGCCAGCGAGTACAAGGATTTGCAGGACATGTACCGCAAAACCCGCGCCGAAGGTTTCGGCACGGAGGTCAAGCGCCGCATCCTGGTGGGCACCTATGTGCTGTGCCACGGCTACTACGATGCGTATTACGTGCAGGCGCAGAAGATCCGGCGTTTGATCGCCGACGACTTCCAGGCTGCGTTTGCCGACAAGTGCGACGTGATCATGGGCCCGGTCGCGCCGACCGTGGCGTGGGATCTGGGCGCCAAGTCGAACGATCCGGTGGCGAACTACCTGGCCGACATCTACACGCTCTCGACCAGCCTGGCGGGCCTGCCCGGCATGTCGATCCCGTGTGGCTTCGGCGCCGGCGAGAAGAATGGCAAGCGGCCGGTCGGCCTGCAAATCATCGGCAACTACTTCGCCGAAGCCAAGCTGCTCAACATCGCGCACCAGTACCAGCTCGCGACCGATTGGCATACGCGCACGCCGGACGGCGTTTGATTCGCGCCGACACAGAACAAAGAGAGAACACTATGCAATGGGAAGTCGTCATCGGTCTTGAGAACCACGTGCAGCTCACGACCCAATCGAAAATCTTCAGCGGCAGCGCGATCCGTTTCGGCGCCGAGCCGAACACGCAGGCCAGCCCGGTCGACCTGGCGCTGCCAGGCGTGCTGCCGGTGCTGAACCGCGGCGCGGTCGAACGCGCGATCCGTTTCGGCCTGGCGGTCGGCGGCACCATCGCGCCGGAGTCGGTCTTCGCGCGCAAGAACTACTTTTATCCCGACCTGCCGAAGGGTTACCAGATCAGCCAGTTCGCCGATCCGGTGGTCCAGGGCGGCACGCTGTCCTTCGCCTACGAAAAAGACGGCAAGCTCGAAATGAAGACGGTCAACCTGACCCGCGCCCACCTCGAGGAAGACGCGGGCAAGTCGCTGCACGAAGACTATGCGGGCATGAGCGGGATCGACCTGAACCGCGCCGGTACGCCGCTGCTGGAAATCGTGTCCGAACCTGAAATGCGCAGCGCCGCCGAAGCGGTGGCGTATGCCAAGGCGATGCACTCGCTGGTGATGTGGCTGGGTGTGTGCGACGGCAATATGCAGGAGGGTTCGTTCCGCTGCGACGTCAACGTCTCGGTGCGCCCGGTCGGCCAGCAGGAATTCGGCACGCGCTGCGAAATCAAGAATCTGAACTCGTTCCGCTTCATGGAAGAAGCGATCCACTACGAAGTGCGGCGCCAGATCGAACTGATCGAAGACGGCGGCAAGGTGATCCAGGCCACGCGCCTGTGGGACCCGGACCGCAAGGAAACGCGCTCGATGCGGACAAAAGAAGACGCGCAGGATTACCGCTACTTCCCCGACCCTGACCTGCCGCCGCTGGCGATCGGCCAGGACTGGATCGAGCGCGTCAAAGCGGAGATGCCGGAACTGCCAGGCGCCATGCGCGCCCGCTTCACGGGCGAATACGGCCTGCCGGAATACGACAGCCTGGTGCTCACGTCGTCGCAGACGATGGCGACGTACTATGAAGCGGTGGTGGCAAAAGCCGGCAAGGAAAACGCGAAATCGGCCGCCAACTGGATGATGGGCGACGTGTCGTCGACACTGAACCGCGAAGGCGTCGAGCTGCAGGCTTCGCCAGTGAGCGCCGCGCAACTGGCGCTGCTGCTCAAGCGCATCGCCGACGGCACGATCTCGAACAAGGCCGCAAAAGAAGTCTTCGCCGCAATGTGGGACGCCAAATTGGACGAAGAGGGATTGGCCGACACGGTCATCGACCAAAAGGGGCTGAAACAGATCTCGGATACGGGCGCACTGGAAGCGATCGTCGACGAGGTCCTGGCCGCCAACGCCAAATCCGTCGAACAATACCGCGCCGGCAAAGAAGCAGCGATCAACGCGCTGATCGGCCAGGCAATGAAAGCCTCCAAAGGCAAAGCCAACCCAGCGCAAGTCACCGAACTGCTGAAGAAAAAGCTGACCAGCTAACCCTTCCTCCCAATTAGGGTCAGAGTCGAATTATTGAGCAATTGCCCACAATTGCCAGCAATGCGACGCTGACCCTGATTCATTTTTACCCGCGGTAATTGCCCAGCCTAGTGACTCTGTCCCCACTTATCGGGCAACCGCGAGCAATTGCCCAATAATTCGACTCTGACCCTATTTGTTTGGCTGGCCCAAACTGTCCGCAAAGCAGGAAAGCTGGTCCGATTCCTGTTTAAGTGATCAAATTGATTAGCGATATTCCAAGCGGAAAATAAATCGATTCCTGCAAGCACATAAACAATGAGGGTCAGAGTCGAATTGTTTGACAACATTGGGTAATTGCCCAATAAGTCGACTCTGACCCTCATTAATTTACAAGAGTTTCCGCCAATCTAAATTAGGGTCAGAGTCGAATTGTTTGACAACATTGGGTAATTGCCCAACAAATCTACTCTGACCCTAATTGTTGGGCTATTGCTTTTGGATGCCGTAGCGGGTGCGGTAAGCGGAGACGGCGTCTTTGTGTTGCGCCAGGCGGGGGTCGGCGGTGTGGGTGTCGAGGTAGGTGAAGAGGTCGGCGAGGTTGGCGATCGAGATCACCGGGATGTTGAATTCGCGCGAGACTTCTTGTACGGCTGACTGCTCGGAGAGTGCGTCGTCGGCGCCCGAGCGCTCCATGCGGTCCAGTGCGATCAACACAGCGGCTGGCTCGGCGCCGGCGGCGCGGATCATGGCAACCGATTCGCGCACCGACGTGCCGGCGCTGATCACGTCGTCGATGATCACGACCTTGCCCTGCAGCTTGGCGCCGACGATGGTGCCGCCTTCGCCGTGGTCCTTCGCTTCCTTGCGGTTGTACGCGTACGACGTGTCGCGGCCTTTCGCGGCCAGGGCCACTGCCGTCGCGGAGGCCAGCGTGATGCCTTTGTAGGCCGGGCCGAACAGCATGTCGAATTCGACGCCCGAGTCAAGCAGCGTCTGTGCGTAGAACTGGGCGAGCTTGCCCAGCGTGGCGCCGTCGTGGAACAGGCCGGCGTTGAAGAAGTATGGCGACAGGCGCCCGGCCTTGGTCGTGAATTGGCCGAACTTCAATACTTCGGCCTCGACCGAAAACCCGATGAATTGCTGGCGCAGATCAGTCATGTACTTCTCCCTGGATGTCGAAAGCGGCTATTTTAATCGCTCACGGCCTTGCCGGCGACGACCCGTAGCGCTTCGGCCCCGCTGATCGGCTTGACCATGTGCGCCGCGAAGCCGCTGGCCTGACTGCGCGCGCGGTCCGTGGCCTGGCCGTATCCGGTCAGTGCGACCAGCCGGCACAGGCGCCCTGCCGGCAGCGCGTGGATCCGCGCGGCGAGCTGGTAGCCGTTGAGCACCGGCAGGCCGATGTCGAGCAGCGCGACGTCGGGCCGGAAGCGTTCAACCTCTGCCAGCGCCGCTACCGGATCGTGATACACCTCGACCGTGTGCCCGTGCGCCGTCAGCAGGCGCGCCAGCGTATTGGCGCCGTCGGCATTGTCGTCCACCACCAGCACGCGCTGCGGCGCGCTGTCGGTGGCCGGCGCGGCCACAACGGCCACCGGTACGGCCAGCCCTGCCACGCCGTGCAGCGGCAGGCGCACCACGAACTTGCTGCCCAGGCCCCGCCCTGCGCTGCGCGCTTCGACAGTGCCGCCATGCAGCTCGACGATGTTCCTGACCAGCGCCAGCCCGATTCCGAGCCCGCCCTCGGCGCGGTCGATGCTGCGTTTGCCCTGGAAGAACAGCTCGAACACCTGCTCGCGCATCTCGGGCGCCAGGCCGATGCCCGTGTCGCGCACGCTGATCTCGACCATGTCCGCGCTGTCGCGCCGTGCGCGTAGCCAGATCCGGCCGCCCGGTTCCGTGTAGCGTGCGGCATTGGTCAAGAGGTTCGACACCACCTGCACCAGCCGCGCCGGATCGCCTTCCCACACCAGGCCCGGCTCGACGTCGACCTCGAGATGGTGACCGCGCTGCTCGACCAGCAGGCTCGCCATCTCGAGCGCGCGGCCCGTCACCTGCGCCATCTCGACCTGCTCGACCTTCAGTTCGATCTTGCCGCGCGTGACGCGCGAGACGTCGAGCAGGTCGTCCACCAGCCGCACCAGATGGTCGACCTGGCGCTGGATGATCTCGCCCTCGCGGCCGTACGCACCGTCGCCCCGCATGCGCATCAGTTGCAGCGCGGTGACGATTGGCGAGAGCGGATTGCGCAGCTCGTGGCCCAGCATCGCCAGGAATTCATCCTTGGCCTGGCTGGCCGCGCCCAGGTCGACCAGCAGCTGCTCGCGCTCGCGGGCCGCGTGCTCGATTGCCAGGCGGTTGCGTACGTGCTCGGTCACGTCGACCGCAACCACGATCACGCCTTCTGGCCGGCCGTCCAGGTCCAGCAGCGGCTCCAGGCTGAACTTGAAGAAGCGCTCGACCGGTTGGCCATCTGCATCCAGGCGCGTGACTGACAGCTCCTCGGCCTGGTACGACACGCCGCTGGCATACACGCGGGCGACCGCCTCCGCCACACCGGCGCCGCCCAGATGCGGGAACGCTTCGTCGAAGGTCTGGCCCAGCATGCTGCTGGTGTCGATCAGGTCGCGGTAGCGGTTGTTCACCAGCCGGAAGCGCAGCTCGGGTCCCATCAACAGCGCCGCCGCGACCGGTGCGGCCATCAGCATGGCGTCGCGCTGCGCCAGCGCCTGGTCGCGCTCGTGGCGTTCGGACGCGTCGCGCGTGAAGCAGCGCGTGTAGCGCAGCTGGCCGTCGACGAAATGCCCGTTCGAGTGGATCAGCACGTGCTTGATCGAGCCATCCTTGCAGCGCAGACGCGCCGGCTGGTCGTACAGCGCCTCGCCCGCCAGCAGCGTGCGCAGGATGAAGTCGATCGTGTCCGGGTCTTCGTGAAAGTCGGCGATATGCCGCCCGACGTAGTCTTCCCAGCCGTAGCCAAGCATCTGCAATTCGGCCCGGTTGGCCCACAGGATGGTGCCGTCGGGGCCGACGCGGTGCAGCCCTTCGACGGCGTTCTCCACGAAATCGTAGAGTTCGGCGGCCGTGGCGTCATCGTGCTCGCGCACGGGAATAGCGACGACGTCCGCAGGGAGCGGTTTGTTAATGTTCATGGGGTCGGGAAGAAGAAAGTGCGGCGTGCCATCGACACGCAGGGGACCGGCAGTATACCAGATCGTTTCCATTTATCACGAACGGTCCCCATAAAGCAACAGATCGAGGGCATGACGGGCAGCATCAAAACACGCTACACTTGCCGGCTGACGACGCGCTTCCCGCTGCGCTCTGCCCTCTTCCACCTGCCTGACCATCTTCATGCCACGAATCATCTCCGCAAACCTCAACGGTATCCGCTCCGCCCACAAGAAGGGCTTCTTTGACTGGCTGGCCACGCAGGACGCCGACTACATCTGCGTTCAGGAGCTCAAGGCCCAGGAAGCCGACATGACCGAAGATTTCCTGCGCCCGCACGGCTACCACGGGCGCTTCCACTACGCCGAGAAAAAAGGCTACTCGGGCACCGGCGTCTACAGCCGCACGGAACCCGACCAGCACCGCATCGGTTTCGGGTGCCTGGAGTTCGATGCCGAAGGCCGCTACACGCGCTGCGACTACGGCAACCTGACGGTCATCTCGGTCTACTGCCCATCCGGCTCCTCGTCGCCCGAGCGCCAGCTGGCCAAGTTCCGCTTCATGGAAGTCTTCCTGCCGCATCTGCAGGAACTGCAGGCCGAGGGCCGCGAAGTTGTCATCTGCGGCGACTGGAACATCGCGCACAAGGAGATCGACCTGAAGAACTGGAAGGGAAACCTGAAGAATTCAGGCTTCCTGCCGGAAGAACGCGCATGGATGACGCGCATCTTCGACGAGCTGGGAATGGTCGATGTGCACCGCGGCCTGGATGCGCGCCCCGACCAGTACACATGGTGGAGCAACCGCGGCCAGGCCTATGCGAAGAACGTCGGCTGGCGCATCGACTATCACGTGGCCACGCCCGGCATCGCGGCGCGCGCGAAAGCCGTCTCGGTCTACAAGGACGTGAAGTTCTCGGACCACGCCCCGCTCATCATCGACTACGACCTGTAATCACACCGGCCAGCGCAAATCGAAGCGGCTGGCAAAGCTGCGCGGCTGGCGCGTGAGCGGATCGTCGAACGCGATGGCGCGCGCCAGCAACTGCAGCGGCGCGCTGAAATCGTCGCTGCCGCAGGGCCGCGCCACCGGATAGAAACTGTCGCCGACGATCGGCGCACCGAGCGACGCCAGGTGCAGGCGCAGCTGGTGCTTGCGCCCCGTGTGCGGATGCAACCGGTAGCGCGCGAGCGGCCCGCGCCCCTCGATCAATTCGATCAGGGTTTCCGAATTGGGTTCGCCCGCCACTTCTTCGCTGAGAAAGAACTGCGCCGCATCCTGCATGCGGCTGCGGTACGTGAACGGCAGCGTGCGCCCTTGCAGCAGCGGCGCGATCGCTTCATAGGTCTTGGTGACCACCCGCTTCTGGAACATCGACTGGTAAGCGCCGCGCGAGGCAGGATTGTGCGAGAAAATCACCACGCCCGCCGTCTCGCGATCGAGCCGGTGGATCGGCACCAGGTGCGGCAAATCGTACGTGCGCTTCAGGCGCACCAGCAGCGTCTCCCTCAAGAAGCGCCCGCTCGGAATCGTCGGTAAAAAATGGGGCTTGTCGGCGACCAGGATGTGGTCATCCTGGAACAGCACCGCCTCCTGGAACGGGATGGGCACCTCGGGCACTTCGAGCTCGCGGTAGTACCAGATGCGCATGCCCTGGCGCACTGGCGTGTCGAACGCCACCCGCGCGCCCTTCGCGTCAACGACCTCGCCGCGTCCCAGCCGCGCCGCCCAGGATTGCATCGGCACGTCGGGAAAGCGCTCGCACAAAAAGCGCAGCATGCCGCCGGCGCGCGTCTCGGTCAGCCACAGGTAGCTGGGCGCGACGCCGTCGCGCAGGGGCAGCGGGACGAGTGCATTGGCTTCGGCCTGACGGCCCCTGGCGCTACTGCCCATCAACGCCTCAATTCAGCGCAGTGCTCTTGTAGGCAGGCAGCTTGGCAACCGTCGTCTTCTTGGCACGCGCATACAGCGGCAGCAGCACGTTCATGTGCGCTTCCATGTCCTTGATGCGGGTGTCGCCGCCCGGGTGGGTCGACAGGATTTCCATCGGCGCGCTCTGGTTCAGCGTGGCCATCTTGCGCCACAGGACGATGCCGGCGCGCGGATCGTAACCGGCACGCGACGAGATATCCAGGCCCACCAGATCGGCCTCGCGCTCTTCGTCGCGCGAGAATTTCAGCACCAGCATGCTGCCCAGGCCATTGGCCGCGGTAGCAGTCAGGTTGGGATCGACGCCGAAGATGCCCGACAACAGCGCGCCGCCGACACGCGCGCCCAGCGCGGTGACGTTGGACTTGGCCAGGCGCTCGCGCCCGTGTTCGCGCAGTGCGTGCGCGATCTCGTGGCCCATGATGGCCGCGGCTTCGTCGTCGGTCAGCTGCAGCTTGGTGAGGATGCCGGTGTAGAAGCCAATGCGGCCACCCGGCATGCAGAACGCGTTGACCTCGTCAGCCTGGATCAGGTTAACCTGCCAGTCCCACTTGCTGGCCACCGGATTCCAGCGCGGCGTGAACGGGATGATGCGCTGGGCGATCGTGCGCAGGCGCTTGAGTTGCGGGTCGCTGGTTGGCGCCAGCAAGCCCTTCTCCTTGGCCTGGCTCATCATCTCGGTGTACTGCAGGCGCGCGGCCTCGTTGACCTGCTCTTCGGGCGCGAGCACGCGCATGCGCGAGAGCGGCTTGACCTCGATGCCATCCTGGACGACGACGCCGGCCTCCTGCGCTGTGGCCAGGCCGGTCGCGGCGAACAGGGTCAGACAAACGGCGAGTTGTTTCAGTTTCATCATGGCTCCGGCAGGCTATTGTTGGCAGCCTGCCTCGTAAAATTGGTTATAAATGGGCAGCGCCCGCGCAGAATCGACGTGATCATGCCGTATGTACCGGCCCAGCTCAAGCCGCCAACGCACATAAGTCGCAACCTGCCCCGCCTTACACTGCCGGCGGCGCTTTTTTACGCAGGCGGAAGACCGCCATGCTGCCGCGCAGGTTCGGCAGAAACTTGACCACCTTGCCGTCGGCCAGCGCCACGCATTCCAGCACTTCCAGGCCGCATTCGACCGCCAGTTCCTGGAAATCGTAGATCGTGGCGCAGCGCACGTTCGGCGTGTCGTACCACTGATACGGCAGCGCGCGCGAAACCGGCATGCGCCCGCGCAGCAGCGCCAGGCGGTGCGGCCAGTGGGCAAAGTTCGGGAACGAGACGATCGCCTCATGGCCGACGCGCACGATGTCGCGCAGCAGGCCCTCGACATGCTGCATCATCTGCAGCGAGTTCAGACACAGCACGGTGTCGAACGTGTTGTCGCCAAAGAGGCCCAGGCCCTTTTCCATATCGTGCTGGATCACGTTGATCCCGCGCGCGGTGCTTTCCAGGACCTTGTCGTCGGCGATCTCGATGCCGTAGCCCGAGCAGCGCTTGCCCGATTCGAGGTAGCGCAGCATGGCGCCGTCGCCGCAGCCGACATCGAGCACGTGGGCGCGTTCGCCCACCCAGTGCGCGATGAAGGCCAGGTCGGGCCGCAGCGTATTGAGGTCGGCGAAATTCATGCGGCCTCCGTGGCGGTGGTGACGGCGCCTGGCGCCAGTTCAAGCGCGATGCGGTTGTAGTACGCGCGCACCACGTTCATGTAGCGGGCATCGTCGAGCAGGAAGGCATCGTGGCCGTGCGGCGCGTCGATTTCGGCGTAGGTCACGCGGCGCCGGTTGCTGATCAGGGCTTCGACGATCTCGCGGCTGCGCTCGGGCGAGAAGCGCCAGTCGGTCGTAAATGACGCAATCAAGAACTGCGCCTGCGTACCGGCCAGTGCCTTTTCGAGATCGCCATCGTACTCGCGCGCCGGATCGAAGTAATCGAGCGCCTTCGTGATCAACAGGTAGGTATTGGCGTCGAAGTATTCCGAGAACTTGTCGCCCTGGTAGCGCAGGTACGATTCGATCTCGAAGTCCACGCCGAAGTCGAAGTTGTAGTCATTCGTCTCGGCCGCGTTGCGCAGCTTGCGCCCGAACTTCTCGGCCATGTCGTCGTTCGACAGATACGTGATGTGGCCGATCATGCGCGCCACTTTCAGGCCGTTCTTCGGCACCACGCCATGTTCGTAGAAGTCGCCGCCATGGTAATCAGGGTCGGTCAGGATCGCCTGGCGCGCGACGTCGTTGAAGGCGATGTTCTGGGCCGACAGCTTCGGTGTGGACGCAATCACGATGCAGTGGCGCAGGCGCTCGGGGAACTTGATGCTCCACGACAGGGCCTGCATGCCGCCCAGCGAGCCGCCCATCACGGCGGCAAAGCGGTCGATGCCGAGGCGGTCGGCCAGCAGCGCCTGCGCGGTTACCCAATCTTCCACGGTCACCAGCGGAAAGCTCGCGCCATACGGCTTGCCAGTGGCGGCATTGACATGCATCGGGCCGGTCGAGCCGAAGCACGAGCCCAGGTTGTTTACGCCAATGACGAAGAAGCGGTCGGTGTCCACGGGTTTGCCCGGGCCGACCATATTGTCCCACCAGCCCGCGCTCTTGGGCGAGTCATACTGGCCGGCGACGTGGTGCGATGCATTCAGCGCGTGGCAGACCAGTACCGCATTGGACCTGTCGGCGTTGAGCGTGCCATAGGTTTCATACATCAGCGTGTAGTTGCTGAGCTGGGCGCCGCTTTGCAGGCGCAGCGGCTCTGCGAAGTGCATCGCCTGCGGTGTGACTATTCCTAGAGATCCCATGGGACTGTGTGCTTTGATTGATGATGCGGTGGTCGGGCCGTTGCCGGGCATGGCAACGGCGCGCGACTCACAGGGTCTGCAACTGCTCGACGGCGCTGGCGATTTCACCCGGCTCCATCGCGCGCAGGATGCGGCGGGTACGGGTCGTGACCACGCCAAGATCGGTATTCAGAATTTCCTGTTTCACCGCCAGCAGCTGCGCCGGGTGCATCGAAAACTCGCGCAGGCCCATGCCCAGCAGCAGGCGCGTGAGCTTGACGTCGCCGGCCATCTCGCCGCACACCGCTACATCCAGCCCGGCCTTGTGGCCCGTGGCGATGGTCGAGGCGATCAGCTGCAGCACCGCCGGGTGCAGCGGATTATACAGGTGCGCCACTTCGTAATCGACGCGGTCGATCGCCAGCAGATACTGGATCAGGTCATTGGTACCGATCGACAAAAAATCCATGCGGCGCACGAACAGCGGCAACGCCAGCGCGGCAGCCGGAATCTCGATCATGGCGCCGACTTCGATGCCTTCGTCGAAGCGGATCTTCTCGTCGCGCAGCTGGATCTTGGCCTGCTCGATCATGCCCAGCGTCTGGTCGATCTCGAACGCGTGCGCGAGCATCGGGATCAGGATGCGCACCTTGCCGAAGGCCGATGCGCGCAGGATCGCGCGCAGCTGCACCAAAAACATCTGCGGCTCGGCCAGGCAATAGCGGATCGCGCGCAGGCCAAGCGCCGGATTGAGCGCCGTGTGGTCGGTCTGGTCGAGCGGCTTGTCGGCGCCCACGTCGAGCGTGCGGATCGTGACCGGGCGGCCCTTCATCGCCAGCACCGCCTTGCGATACTGCTCGAACTGTTCTTCTTCGTCCGGGATGCGCAGCGCCTGCGCGCCGCGGCCCATGAACAGGAATTCGGAGCGGAACAGCCCCACGCCATTGGCGCCGGCTTCGAGAGCGGCCGGACAATCGTCGGGCAGTTCGATGTTGGCCAGCAGCGTGATCGTGGTGCCGTCGCGCGTGATGGCCGGTGTCTTCTTGAGCTTGAGCAGGCGCTTGCGTGCCTTGGCCATCGTGATCTGGCGCGCGCGGTATTGTTCAAGCACCAGCTGGCTCGGATTGCAGATGACGACGCCGGCGTCGCCGTCGACGATCAGCCAGTCGTCCTGCTCCACCAGGCGCGACGCCTGGTCCATGCCGACGACTGCCGGGATATCCAGGCTGCGCGCGACAATGGCTGTGTGCGAGTTCTGGCCGCCGACATCGGTGACAAAGCCGATAAACGAACGGTCACGAAACGCCAGCATGTCGGCCGGCGAGATGTCGTGGGCCACGACGATCATTTGCGGCGGTGGCTGGTCTTCGTCGGCAAACACCGGCGCGACGCTCAGCGCGGTGCCGGTCAAGACCTTCAGCACGCGCTCGGCGACCTGCTGGATGTCGTACTTGCGCTCGCGCAGGTAGGGGTCTTCGATTTCGTCGAACTGCGCCGAGAGCTCATCGATCTGCGTCACCAGCGCCCATTCGGCGTTGTAGTGGCGCGCGCGGATGATGTCCAGTGGCGCTTCCGAGATCATCGGGTCGGACAGGATCAGCGCATGTACGTCGATGAAGGCGCCCAGTTCGGTCGGGGCATCCTTCGGCAGGCCGGCCCAGAGTTCCTGCAGATTGTGGTGGACGGCGGCGATCGCATCCTGCAGCCGCCGCACCTCGGCCTCGACCTGTTCTTCAGGGACCAGGTAATGCTTGACGTCGAGTGCGGCCGGCGTGAGCAGGTGCGCGCGGCCGATCGCGATGCCGCGCGAAACCGGAATGCCGTGAAGGAGAAAGGAAGCCATGGAAGAATCCGTTGAACGCGAGGGGACCGCTTCACGCGGCATTATTCACCTTCACCGAACTTGTCGTTGACGAGCGCCGTCAGGGCGGCCAGCGCGGCTTCTTCGTCAGCGCCATCGGCTTCGAGCGTGACCTTGGCGCCCTTGCCGGCGGCGAGCATCATGACACCCATGATCGACTTGGCATTGATGCGGCGGCCATTGCGGGTGAGCCAGACATCGCTCTTGTACCTGGCGGCCATTTGCGTGAACTTGGCGGAGGCCCGTGCGTGCAGGCCCAGCTTGTTGATGATCTCGAGTTCTTGTTGAATCATAGTCGCTTTATCTTTTTTGTAATGTGTCTGACTGCGCCCGGTATCTCCTCGCACGCATCGCCATTGCCAACGCCATCGCCGCCTGCCCTAGCCAACCCGGATCCGGTTATCCACCCGCACTGCCCCGTTCTGCGCGCCGGCCAGCGCCATCTCGACGACCACGTCGAGCGAGTCGCGCCGGTAGGTGATCGCGCGCAGCAGCATCGGCAGGCTGATGCCGGCGATGACTTCCACGTGGCCCGCGTCGGCCAGTGAATTGCAGCAGTTCGACGGCGTGCCGCCCTTGACGTCGGTGATCACCAGGACGCCGTCGCCGTCGTCCAGGCGCGCGATGGCCTCCTTGGCCAGGCAGTTGATCTGGCCGATATCCTGGTCAGCGGTCACGTCGATTGCCTCGACGCGCTCGGTGGGGCCGCGAAACACGTGCGTCGCTGCGGCGATGAATGCCTGGCCCAAAGGTGCGTGGGTCAGGAGCAGAATGCCTACCATGTCGTTATCCAAGTACTTTCTGTTCAACCGCGTCGATGAACATCGCGGCCACGTCAAAACCGGTCTGGTCGAAGATCTCCTGGAAGCAGGTCGGGCTGGTCACGTTCACTTCGGTCAGGTTCTCGCCGATCACGTCCAATCCTACCAGTAACAGGCCACGCTCGGCCAGCAACGGGCCGAGGGCTTCGGCGATCTCGCGATCACGCTCGCTGATCGGCTGCGCCACGCCGATGCCGCCGGCGGCCAGGTTGCCGCGCACTTCGCCGTTTTGCGGAATCCGCGCCAGCACGAATGGCACCGGCTTGCCGCCGATGACCAGCACGCGCTTGTCGCCCTTGTCGATCGCCGGGATGAATTTCTGGGCCATGATCGTGTAACGGCCATTGGCCGTCAGCGTCTCGATGATCGAACCCAGATTGAGCGCGTCGCTTTTGACCCGGAAGATGCCGGCGCCGCCCATGCCGTCGAGCGGCTTGAAGATCACGTCGCCATGCTTGGCGTGGAAGGCGCGCAGGCGCGCTTCATCCGACGTGACCATCGTTGGCGACGTGTATTGGCTGAACTGGCCAATCGCCAGTTTTTCGTTGTGATCGCGGATCGCCGACGGGCTGTTGATCACGCAGGCGCCTTGGCGCACGGCCAGTTCGAGCAGGTAGGTGCCGTAGACGTATTCCATGTCGAACGGCGGGTCCTTGCGCTCGATGATCGCGTCGAACTCGGACAGCTTCACGTCGACGGCAGTATCGGCCGTGTACCAGACATCCGGCTCGCCCGTCAGGTGGATCTGCATCACGCGCGCGCTGACGATGCCTTCTTCGAGCACCATGTCGCGCTGTTCGAAGAAGTACAGGGCATGACCGCGCCGGGCCGCCTCGCGCATCATGGCGAAGGTCGAATCCTTGTAAATCTTGAATCCGGACAGCGGGTCGGCGAGAAAAGCGATTTTCATGGGGCGTCCAATCGATGTAATACCTTGATTTTAGCCCGAAACGGCAAACCTCGCGGACCAAGCCCCGAGGTTTGCCGGACGCAGTGCGTCAGTACACTTCCGGATTCGGATCGGTGCGTTCGAGTTCGAGCGATGCGGCCAGCATGCCCAGGCGCGCGACCACGCCGTACACGTAAAAGCGGTTGGGCGCGGCGGTGCCCGGCTTGGCCTTCGGATCGGGCATCGCGTGCTGCTGCGCGAACGCCAGCGGCACGAACTGCGAACCGGGCGCATTGAGGTTCTGGTCGATGCCGCGCTCGGCGTGCACGCGGTAGAAGCCACCCACAACATAGCGGTCGATCATGTAGACGACCGGTTCGGCGACCGCGTCGTCGATCGATTCGAAGGTGGGCACGCCTTCCTGGATGATCAGATCGGTCACGGCCACGCCATCCTTGACCACCGACATGCGCGCGCGCTGGGCCGGGGTCAGGTCGCGCACTTCGCTCGCGTCCTTGATGGTCATGATGCCCATGCCATAGGTGCCGGCGTCGGGCTTGAGGATCACGAAGGGCTTGCGCTCCTTCATGCCGTATTCCTTGTACTTCTTCTTGATCTTCGAGAACAGCGCCGAGACGTCGTCGGCCAGCGCTTCGGTGCCGACGTTCTCGCGCAGGTCGACTTCGGCGCAGGTGCTGTGCAGCGGGTTGACCAGCCACGGATCGATGTCGATCAGCTTGCCGAACTTCTTGGCCACTTCGTCCAGCGCCTTGAGGTGGTTGCTCTTGCGGCGCAGCGCCCAGCCGGCGTGCAGCGGGGGCAGCAAGGCCTGTTCGTGGACGTTTTCGAGGATCGACGGGATGCCGGCCGACAGGTCATTGTTGAGCAGGATGGTGCACGGGTCGAAGTCAGGCAGGCCGACGCGGCGGCCATTGCTTGATCGCACGAGCGGTTCGAGCACGAGCATATTGCCGTCAGGCAGCGCCAGCGGGGTCGGCTCGGTGATCTCGGGCGAGAACGTGCCAAGGCGGACATGCAAGCCGGTCTGGCGGAAGATCTGCATCAGGCGCGCGACGTTCTGCAGGTAGATCGGGCTGCGGCGGTCGGCGTCCGGCACCAGCAGCAGGTTGCGCGCGTCGGGGCAATACTTGTCGACGGCGGCCATGGCCGCCTGCACCGTCAGCGGCAGCATCTCGCTGGCCAGGTTGTTGAAGCCGCCCGGGAACAGGTTGGTGTCCACCGGTGCGAGCTTGTAGCCGGCATTTCGCAGATCGACCGAGCAATAAAATGGCGGCGTGTGCTCCTGCCACTCGAGGCGGAACCAGCGCTCGATGGCAGGCGTGGCTTCGAGGATTTTCTTTTCCAGGTCCAGCAAAGGACCGGTCTGGGCGGTGGCGAGGTGCGGAACCATTGATTGGACGTCCTTGTTGTGCGCTTCTTGTTGTTAATTTAACTTGGGAATCGCATATGGGGTTGGTCCGGGTATTTTAAAGGGCAATGCGAAGAATGCAAAAAACGCCGTCCCCGCTTGTGCGGAGACGACGTTTTCAGGGACCAGCGACGACGGAGCGGATCAGTAACGGTAAGCCGACTCGCCGTGGCTCGTGATGTCCAGGCCTTCGCGTTCCTCTTCTTCCGGCACACGCAGACCGATCACGATATCCACCAGCTTGAAGGCGATGAAGGCGACGACGGCCGACCAGATGACGGTCACGCCGATTGCATGGGCCTGGATCCACAGCTGGCCGACGATCGAGTAGCTCGTGTTCATCGCATTGGTCGTGTAATCCCACACGCCCTGCCCGCCTAGTGCCGGCGACGCAAACACACCGGTCAGCATCGCGCCGAGGATACCGCCCACGCCGTGCACGCCGAACACGTCGAGCGAATCGTCAGCGCGCAGCAGGCGCTTCAGACCCGTCACGCCCCACAGGCAGACGATACCGGCCAGCAGGCCGATGACCAGCGCGCCCATCGGACCGACGAAGCCGGCGCCCGGGGTGATGGCCACCAGGCCCGACACGGCGCCCGATGCGGCGCCCAGCATCGATGGCTTGTGCTTGAAGACCCACTCGCCCAGCACCCAGGTGAGGGTCGCGCCGGCAGTGGCCAGCAGCGTGTTCAGGAACGCCAGTGCCGCCACGTCGCCTGCTTCGAGCGCCGAGCCGGCATTGAAGCCGAACCAGCCGACCCACAGCAGCGACGCGCCGACCATCGTCATCGGCAGCGAGTGTGGCGCCATCGATTCACGGCCGTAGCCGATCCGCTTGCCGATCACATAAGCGCCCACCAGGCCGGCCACGGCCGAGTTGATGTGCACCACGGTGCCGCCCGCGAAGTCGAGCGCGCCCTGCTGCCACAGGTAGCCAGCAGCTGCAGTAACGGTTTGCAGCGACGCAGCGTCGGTGATGGCGTCAGGACCGGCCCAGAACCAGACCATGTGCGCGACCGGCAGGTAGCCGAACGTGAACCACAGCACGACGAACACCAGCACGGCCGCGAACTTGGCGCGCTCGGCAAAGGCGCCGACGATCAGCGCGCAGGTAATCGCTGCGAAGGTGCCCTGGAAGGCGACGAAGATGAATTCGGGGATCATCGTCTCTTTGCTGAAGGTCGCGGCCATCGCAAACTTGCCGGCGACCGGATCCCAGATGCCTTGCAGGAAGGCGCGGTCGAAGCCGCCGATGAACGCGTTGCCCTGCGTGAAGGCCAGCGAGTAGCCGTACAGGCACCACA
Source organism: Massilia aurea (assembly GCF_024753205.1). Lineage (GTDB taxonomy): Bacteria > Pseudomonadota > Gammaproteobacteria > Burkholderiales > Burkholderiaceae_D > Telluria > Telluria aurea. Next base: position 986,684 of record NZ_JANUGZ010000003.1, read on the forward strand.
GCACGATCACGAGGGCAAACACCATCATCACCTGCATCAGCACCGACAGCATGTTCTTGGCGCGCACCAGGCCGCCGTAGAACAGCGCCAGGCCGGGAATGGTCATCAGGATCACCAGCAGCGTGGCGACGAACATCCAGGCCGTATCCCCCTTGTTGATGGACGGCGCCGCCATGGCCGGCAGGGCAACGCCCAGGCCCAGCAAGGCGGTCAGTATCGTTGTAGTTATGCGCTTCATGAAAACATTCCCTCTTACAGTGCGTCGTTGCCGGTCTCGCCGGTACGGATACGGATGACCTGGTTCAGGTCGGCCACGAAGATCTTGCCGTCACCGATCTTGCCGGTGCGGGCAGCGCCCTGGATCGCATCGATGACCTGGTCGACGATGGCATCGTCGACGGCGGCTTCGATCTTGATCTTGGGCAGGAAGTCGACGACGTACTCGGCGCCACGGTACAGCTCGGTGTGGCCTTTCTGGCGGCCGAAACCCTTCACTTCGGTCACCGTCATGCCTTGCACGTTGATTTCCGACAGTGCCTCTCGCACCTCGTCGAGCTTGAAGGGCTTGATGATGGCGGTGATCATTTTCATGGTATTGCCTCTTTTGCAATCAAAAAGTTTTTGAGACGGACAGCACGGCGGCGGACTTGCCGAGGTTCTTGCCTTCCGGACTCAGGTAGGCGTCGGTATTCGCCTTGTGCCACGCCAGCGCCACGGTGGCGACGCCGAAGTCCTTGGTGACGCCAACCTTGTAGTCGGTGTACGAAAACGCGCTGTTGTTCTTCAGTTTCTGGCGCCCGACGTGCAGGTTCAGGATGAAGCCGTTGCTGACGTCGATGTCGGCGCCCACGTCCAGGTAGCCGCTGCGCTTGCTGTCTGCGGTGCCGAACAGATTGGTCGTCGAGTGCGAGTACTTGATGTAAGCCGGGCCGTAGCCGAGTTTGCCGTACAGCTCGAACGTGTTCGCGCTCGGGTTCAACCCGTTGTCCGGGTAGTAGTAATACAGGCCGCCAATGTCATAGCTGATCGCGTCGCTCAACTGACCGCGCTTGCCGCCATAGACGTCCCATTCGATATTGCCGTCGCCGCCCAGGTCTTTCGTCCATTTGATGGTGGAAAGCCAGGTGCCCACGTAGAAGCCGGATGGGCCGTGTACGTAGTCGACGCCGCCCTGGAGGGCCGGGTCGAGGGCTGTTTGCGACAGGCCGCGGTAACGGTAGTCGCTGGTGATGCTCGCGTTGTAGCTCACCTGGTGTTCGGCGGGTTGTTCCTGTGCCATGCCCTGCGTGCTGGCAAGTGCCGACACTGCCAGGACAACTGCGCTGAATTTTGCTTTGCACTTCATGACAAACCCCTTGATGAACAACATGAAAAATGACTGCTTGTGGATCCTCGTGATGTTCTTTATCTATGGTTTATTTAGCAGGATGCGTGCCAGCTCATAACCAGCTCATAGCCACCTCATAAACGGGAAAAAGGTCCTTGTTTTTTTGGTAAACACGCCCCACATCGGTTTTGCTACAACACAACGGACCGCACACGGCACCCAGACGGCCGTTCGGCGCACTACATCAGGTCACATTGCACCATCATGGAGCGTGCGGCCTCGGCAGAAAGGGAAATGGATATGAGTAATAGCAACTTCTTCAGCGACTTGCAGGGCAAGATCAACCAGGCGCTCGAGAGCGGTCCGGCCAAGGACATTGAACGCAATGTGAAGGCAGCCATGACGTCGGGCTTTTCCAAGCTCGATCTGGTGACGCGCGAGGAATTCGATATCCAGGCCCAGGTGCTGGCCAAGACCCGCAGCAAGCTCGAAGCGCTCGAACTGCGCGTGAGCGAGCTCGAAGCCAAGCTGGGTGCAGGCAGCACCACGGCGTCGTCGGCAACCTCATCGGCAACCTCGGCGACAGCGGCCTCGGCATCGGCCGCTTTTCCGACCTCGGGCAGCTCGGCGATTCCAATGCCAGGCGCTGCGCCGTCGGCTACTGCGCCGTTCCCGGCCGCACCGGAAGACCCGACGATCGTCGTGCCGCCAACGCTCGACAAGCATTAAACAGTTACCAGCGTCTATTTGAACGCGTGGGCGGGAAACCCGCCCACCCTACTGCCCAGTTTTCAATCGATGCTGACTTCCTTGCGGTTGTCACGCGCCACGCGGTCGATCAGCTTGTTGTACGGGTCGATACCCACATCGAACGGCTGCTCCTTGACGGTCACCGTCACAGTCGGATTCTCGCCCCGTAATACGCGCTTCTCCAATAACAGCACCCGCTCGTCCGACTCCTTGGCATCCTCCGCGCGCGCGAACACGCCGATCTCCACCGCCTCGTCATAGGTGCGCGGCGTTTCCTGTCCCTTGCCGTCGGCCTGCATCTTCGCCAGATGCAGTTTCATCGTCACGTCCCACTGTCCGTCCGGGCGCTTGACGGCCTTCGCATCGGTTACGCGGTTATCGTAGAAGACGATGCGTTCGAACAGGTCGGCGATCAGCGCGTGCTTGCCGACCGGAGCTTCGGCGCGGATGTAGTCGACCAGTTCGGCGGATGTCGCAAACGGCGCCTCCTGATAGCCCTTGTCCTGCAGGAAGCGCTTGAGGGCGCGGTTGAGCGCCGCTTCACCGATCTCGTCGCGCAGGCGGTAAAAGACCAGGCTGCCCTTGCGGTAGTGGATGTAGTCCTGGTTCTCCACGCGCACTAGCGGCAGCTCCTCGATCTTTTCGGCGCCGCGCGAACTGAGATAGCGGTCCAGTTCATAGCGCAGGAAACGGCGCATCTGGTGCGGGCCGTATTCCTTCTCCATCACCATCAGCGCCGAGTACTGCGCCAGCGATTCGATCAGCATGCTCGCGCCCTGCACATTCGCGGCCGTGACCTGGTGGCCCCACCACTGGTGCGCCATCTCGTGCGCCGTCACGTAGAACACGTAGTCGATGTCCTCTTTGTCGCGCAGGTCGGCGATGAAGCCGATCGATTCCGAGAACGGGATCGTGTTGGCGAACGATTGCGCGAAGCGCTGGTAGTTCGGGAATTCCAGGATGCGCACCTGCTTGTGCTGGTACGGCGTGAACTGGGTCGTGAAGTAGTCGAGCGACTTTTGCGTGCCCGCGATCATCCGGTCGACGTTGTAGACGTGCTTCGGATCGTGATAGATCTCGATCGGGATGCCGTGCCAATCGCTTTTCTTGACCTGCCAGTTGGCCGAGAGGTAGGCGAAGAACGGCATCATCTTCTGGTCCATCTTGTAGCGATAGTAGTTGCGGCCGTTTTCCTTCCACGCCTTTTGCAGGTAGCCCGGTGCCAGCGCGATCTGGTCGCCGCTGGTGGAGACGGTGGTATCGAAGCTGATCCAGTCGGCGTCATCCCCGAACATCGTGTTGGCGCGGGCCGCCTGGTTTTCAAGCTTGGCCATGCGCTCCGGCTCGCCCAGGCCGCGCTTGCGGCGCTCGTTGCGGTCCAGTAGTTCGAACTCGCTCTGGTAGCCGACCAGCGGGAAGAACTCGCGGTTGTTGAAGAACGTGCCATTCAGGTTGAGCGTGTCGCCCCTGCCCGCGTTGGAAAAACCGGGGCGGCGCACGTCGACCGTGAAGTCCAGCGCCAGGCGGGCGCCCGGCGCCGTCGGCTGCGCGAGCTTAAGTATCCGGAAGCCCGCCACCTGGTCATCCAGGACCACCGTGTGCGCGGGCAGGCCGGCAAACGTGGTCACGACGTCCGGATTGACCTGCAGGCGCAGCGTGTCAAGCGGCTGGCTCGTCTTGTTTTCGAAGACGTAACGGCCCTTGACCATCACGCGCCGCTCGGCCGGGTAGATGTCCACCGCAGCGCGCACATCGACGATCTTCACGTGCGGCAGGTCCTTGTACTTGCGGTAGGTCTTTTCGTATCTGGCCTGCTTGTCCATCGCCACGTTCTGCGCTTCGTAGCGGCCCAGCGTGACGGTATTGTGGAAGATCCAGCCACCCACCAGCGCGAACGCGATCGTGCAGGCGGCCAGCGCAGCGCCCGATGCGCTTTTCAGGCGCCGCGTTGCTTCGCGCGTGCGGGTGCGCCACTCGACCGACAGGCCGCGCACCCAGAACGCCTGGGCCACGATCAGGCCCGCCACGGCAAACAGGGTCCAGTACAGCGCGAACCACGACCAGCCTGCGATGAAGTGGCCGAAGCCGTTCATGTCCGAGTACGGCGTCTCGGGCAGCAGAGCGATGTTGTACAGGTTGTGATCGAAGTGCAGGACTGACAGGACGATTTGCGACACGATCAGCACGATCATGAACAGGTAGCCCAGAAACTTGTTGTTCGTGACGACCTGCAGCGCCACGGCGATCAGCGCCATCAGGATGTACGGCGTGCCGGCCATGAACACGCCCTGCAGATACACCATCGGTTCGATCGGCGCCCCGCCCTTGTACAGCTGGATAGCGATCGCGGTCAGGATCCCGGCAAACAGGAAAGCCAGCACCACGCCCACGAGGGCCAGGCTCTTCGCCACCAGCGGCGCCCAGTTCGGCATTGGCATCGCGTCGCTCACGTCGGCGATGCCGGCCTGGCGCTCCTTGAAAATCAGTTCACCGGCGTAGAAGATCACGATGATGAGCAGCAGGAAGTTGTAGCTGCCCTTGAGCAGCTCGATCATCAGGTAGGTGCGCGGGTAGACGTCGGTGCCGAACATCTGGTGCAGCTGACTCGAGCTGCCCACCATATTGAGTACGCCGAACAGCAGCATGACCAGGAACGGCACGCTCTTGAAGACGGCTACGGCATCGAAGACGAAGATATGCCAGCACTGGGTCCAGCGCGTGCCGCGTGTGAAGCGCGGAGCGATGCGTGGCAGCGCGACGTGCGCCGGCGTGCCCGCTACCGGCGCTGCCGCTTTGGCCTTGCCGAACAGGCGCTTTCCGGTGCCGGCGCGCTGCGGCTTGAACAGCGCCAGCGTCAGGCCAAGCAGCGCCAGGCCGATCACGCTCCACAACAGCCGGTTGGCCAGCATATAGCCCCCGATGGCCGGCAGGCCGGCATTCGATTCGGCGGTGGAGAAGTAACGCGTAGCGCGGCCCAGGGCGCGCAGGCCGAACGGGTCGGCCAGCACGGCGAACCACTCGTTGTCGATATTGCCGGTGAATTTTCCGGCCAGGATCCACAGCACGAAGAACGCCATCACGCCGACATACACCATCATGATCGAGCGCGTCGTCGCGGCCAGCAGCATCAGCAAGGCGCCGATGAACAGCAGGTTCGGCATCACCAGCACGCACAGCGCCCACAGGTAGGCGGCGCCGGGGAACGGCCCCACGCGCTCGGCGTCGATCCACGGCATCAGGGGACCGAGCATCATGCCCGCCACGATCACCGCGAAAATCACCATGCAGGCCAGCAGCCCCGCCAGGAAGCGGCCGACAAGGTAGTCGTGCTTTTTCATCGGCGTGGCAAACAGCATGTCGGAGATGCCGACGTCGCCATCGCGCAGCACCGAGCCGGCGATGAAGATGGTGACGACGAACATCGACATCAGGCTGAAGACGCCGAGCAGCTGTGCGACGACGACCGGCGCATTGCGATTGACGTTGCCGATGCTGCCGCCGATCTGGATCGCATCGGTGGTGGTCGCGCCAAAGGCCAGCGCGCCGAAGATCAGCGCGCACACCCACAACAACGGCTGGCGCAGCTGGATGCCCAGCTCAAACTTGAAGAATTCGCGTAGCATGCCGGCTCCTTACGCCACGACCGGTGCGGTGGATGCGGACGCCGCGCCGGTGGCCGAAGCGGCCGCGCGGCTGGCGTTGCGGATCTGGAGGAAGTAGACGTCTTCCAGGTCGGGCTCGACGCTGACGAAGCCGTCGTCCGGCTGCGACTCGGCGAACACGTTGATCTGCGGGCGCCCCGCCACCAGGCGCGTAGAGAGCACGTTGAAATCGCGCTGGTAGTCGGCCAGCGCATCCTGGCTGACGGTGCGCCGCCACACGCGGCTCCTGAGCGTGTCGATCGCAGCTTGCGGCTCGCCCTGCAGCAGCACGGTGCCTTTGGCGATCATCGCCATGCGCGGGCACAGATCGGTGACGTCTTCGACGATGTGGGTCGACAGGATCACGACCACCTGCTCGCCGATCTTGGCCAGCAGGTTCAGGAAGCGGTTGCGTTCATCGGGGTCCAGGCCTGCGGTTGGTTCGTCGACGATGACCAGGCGCGGCGCGCCAAGCAGCGCCTGGGCGATGCCGAAGCGCTGGCGCATGCCGCCCGAGAAGGTGCCCAGGCCGCGCGAGCGCGCTTCCCACAGATTGGTCTGGTGCAGCAGCGCTTCGACCATCTCCTTGCGCTCGCCCTTGGCCGTCAGGCCCTTGAGGACGGCAAAGTGGTTCAGCAGTTTTTCAGCGCTCACTTTGGGGTAGACGCCGAAGTCCTGCGGCAGGTAGCCGAGCTGGCGGCGCAGGCCTTCCTTGTCCTTCAACACATCCACGCCGTTGAAATCGATGCTGCCGCTGTCGGGGTCCTGCAGCGTGGCAATGGTGCGCATCAGCGACGACTTGCCGGCACCGTTGGGCCCGAGCAGGCCGAACATGCCGTTGGGGATCTCGAGACTGACGTTGTTGATCGCCTTGACGCCGTTGGCATAGGTCTTGTTGAGCTGCTTGATCGATAGCATGGACTGATTCTCCGGGGACGGTTGCGGTTGTGGTGCTGTTCACGATCAATGTAACGTTAACAAAAAGCAATGTCTGCATTTTGTGACAGACGGTATGAATTGCGGCATGAACGACGAGAACCCGGGTATATGCATCGGTCATGAACGGGCAAGCGCGCGCACGCCTGTCCGCTCTCAAACGGTGGCGCAATGCCCGCTTTAGGATGGGGCACCCTGGCGTCATGCGGAAGGAATCCAATGAGTCTTGCCGTCCTCAAAAGCCGCGCGCTGGCCGGCATGGCTGCGCCGCCCGTCAATGTCGAAGTGCATCTGGCCAACGGATTGCCCGGCTGGACGATCGTTGGCTTGCCCGACACCGAAGTGCGCGAAGCGAAGGACCGCGTGCGCGCGGCGCTGCAGAATTCGGGCTTCGATATTCCACCGCGCCGCATCACGATCAACCTCGCGCCGGCCGATCTGCCCAAGGAGTCGGGGTAAGGATTAGTTCCCCCATGGACTTCTCAAGGGTTTGTTCAATCTATGGACGAGGAATCTTAGATTGACTTCCTGACACCATAGGCCTATGCGCTAATGCCTCCCCCACGATCTCAACAACAAGAGCTGGAACACTCACACTACGGCGCTGGAGAAGCGTGGCCGCAGCCGAAAGATTCAAAAGATCCTCATACATCGCGACGGGCACACGTATTAAAACCTGCTTTTTATTCGACGAGCTACTTGAGTTAGTCATGGATTCCGCACTAATTTTGTAATATGGGAAATGGGCCACATATGCCGTGGCCTATTCTGCACGAAACCTAGACGATACGGCAATGCAAAGAATGCCTTTCGTCCTAAGGGATGACTATCCCCTGCGAGCCTTAGGTACTGCGATCCGCGCACTGCGTAATGAACAGGGTATCTCACAAGAAGATCTTGCAGACTTGTGTGGTATTGATCGCAGCCACCTAGGACGGATTGAACGTGGCGAACGAAATGTTGGCATCCTGAACATCGTCAAGATTGCAGAAGCGCTAACTTGTACTCTCGCCGAGTTGTTTCGCCGCGCTGAGCTATAAAATCTCGTTGATACTACTATAAATATTCTAGTAAATTCACTAAGTGGCCTGCCGCTTGCATTGAGTATACGAGTATCTCAATTGTGCCCCTCATCTGCAAAATTAAAACGCGCCCAAAGATTCTGACGTCAGAATAATATAAAAATATATCCTTGAAAATCAAGGACTTATTGACATTCCACCGACCCTAGCTTTACTGTTACGAAGTCTTCATCTTTAGGACACTTCATGGCAAAGCTAGAGTGCATCCATTTTCGTTCCCATAGTTGGGCGGACGAAAACAATTGGGTTAAACTAGATTCCGGTAGCATTAGCGGCCTTCCCCAGATTTTCTGGGATAACAATATGCCGTGGACCGAAGCCAACCAATGGTTCTATGAACGTGGCTCATCCAATAACGTATCGATTAAAACTGTAGAAGCAAATGCAGCCGCAGTTCATGCATATGCTCAATGGTTGGAGGAAACGGGCACCGAGTGGTGGCACTTTCCAGTACGAAAGGCAGAACGATGCCTTGTCCGATATCGAGGACACTTAATAGCTCAAAGAAGCGCAGGCATCATTGCTCCGTCAACTACCCAGCAGCGTATGAACGCTGTCATTCTCTTCTATCGTTGGCTGGTGGAATCCGAGTTGCTCACCGTCGACTCCCCGTTGTGGAAAGAGAAAAGCGTAGGGGTGCACCTAAGCGACGGATTCGGACTCAAAAGAACGATAACCGTGAGGACCACAGAACTATCAATTCCTAATCGACATGCACCAGGAATGCGCCTAGAAAAAGGACTCCTCCCTGTCTCTCCTAATGATCGAGACCGGCTGCTCCAATTCTCGTCCCAGTACGCTTCATACGAGTTGTTTATGTTGCTTACACTAGGGTTTTTTACGGGAATGCGGATAGGAACGCTTACGGACCTTAAAGTCGAAACCCTTCAAAACGCTGTTCCTGATCCATCCACCCCAGAACTTTATCGATTGAGCGTAGGCCCCAGTGCAACCCCACCCGTCGCAACAAAATTTGGAATAAGCGGATGCGTTTGGATTACAGCGACGCATTTAAAAACACTCACTGAATACTCATACAGCACACGGCGTTTGATTCGTGAAGCTAAAAGCTCTCCCGAAAACAGAAATAATGTCTTTTTAACGAAATTTGGGAATCGCTACTCTCGGTTCGGCGGGGATAAAAGCGCCGCAATAAATGTCGAACTGCATCATTTACGCGGCTTAGCCAAGAAGCACAACTTCCGCGGATTTGAAAATTTCCACTTCCATCAGACTCGCAGCACGTACGCAACGGAGCTTGCTCAAATCGCCTTAGCCACCACTACTCCCGATCTTGCAGTCGCTTTAGTAAAAGACGCGTTACTGCATAAGGATGAGGCTACGTCATGGCGCTACATCAAATTCGCGCAACTTTACCCAGTAAAGCAAGACATCGCGAATTCATTTACCCGGTCGTTTCTAGGTTCACTAAGGGAGGCCAATGCCGAATAGCCCGAAGGATCTAAAATTTCATAATATCTTATACAGCAGAGATGAAACCATATGGGATCTTTCTTGCTTATTATATATTGGCGGATCCGCTATAAATTCAAGAGCCCGGGACGAATCTCTGCATAGGCTGGACGGTCCTTTAACAGAGAGACTTCCATTAGTCGAGAAAATATATGATTTTCTTGACGAAGCAATTGCAAGCGGGGGGAGTAGACACACTGCGCATTCTAAAATACGTTCAGTACGAGCTTTCTATACATGGGCTGACAATAATGGTGCATCCCCGACATTGACATCTGTTCCGGAACTATTTGCAGGATGGACAGAATATCTAATTCAAAGGCATAGGAAGAATGAGCTGAAGGAAGTTACTATATACCACCTTGCAAATTCCGTTGCAACCATACTGGACCCAATACTAGAGTTAGAAGACGGAATATTACGATCCACTCGCCTAAGAAAACCCCAGCGAGCACCAGGCTATACACAATCAGGCAAACAAGATCTTGACAGCACCTTCAAAATGGGCGCGATCCTTCTTAATATTCGCGAAACACTAACTACAGAAGTAATATTTGGAAAGCTGCCCGTTGTCGTAAATCTAACGAATGGAAGAATGCTAAACGAGTGGTCGGGTCTTCAACCGATAGACGATCTTAAGACTCTGTCGAATCCAAAAGCAAACGCTTGGGCAGTGCAAAACATCTTCAGAAAAAGGACCGCTTACGAAAACGATCGAACGCACCGAACTAGACATCCACTACTTAACCTTAGAATCGAATGCGAGTTACTCATTTTCATTGCTCAAACTGGGATGAACTTAGCTCAAGCACACCAACTTAAAATCGGCAATTTCTCTTATCAAAGTTACTCGCGCGGATACAAGGTATTTCGTGTATATAAAGGGCGTCGAAAGGGCGAAGTGGAGTTTGAGATTTTTAGCGAATATAGACAAGTTTTCGATCAGTACCTTCGTTGGAGAAGAGAAAACTTCGACGAAAATGAAGTATTATTGTTCCCCTTTATAAAAACACGAAATCGGTCAATCGATATCCCTCCAATATTCGCCGCGCTTAAAAAGCGATTTTCCGAACTGAATGAGACCTTCGTCGGACCTCGCATGTTACGCCAGACAAGAACTAATTGGCTATTGCGCAGAACGAAGAACATTGACTTCGTAGCACAAGCCAACCAGCATAGTCCGCTTACCTTAATTCGGAACTACGACAAACCGAACCATCAAGTCGCACTTAGAGAAATCGCCGATTTTCACGTAGTGTCAAACGCGACTAATGAGCCACCCGGCCCTGGAAACTGCGGCTCAAGAACGCAAACGCCTTCTCCTTCGTTGCATATCTCTCTTGAGGCACCAGCCCCGGACTGCTCTAATCCTTCCGGCTGTCTTTTTTGCCTACACTATCAAGATATTGATACGAGAGATCATGCATGGTCTTTGCTGTCATATCGACACTTGAAAGTACTTGAGCTTATAGGTCAAACAACGACCCCGGACTTTACCCAGCAGCCAGTTACATCAATCGTTGCGAGAATCGACGAAAAAGTGGCTTGGTTTGAAAGCTCGTCACCTGTACGTAACGAATGGGTTCATGAAGCCAAGTTAAGGGTTTTAGAAGAAGATTACCATCCCAAATGGGACGGCTTCATCCAACTAATGGACGACATAATATGAGAAATTCATCTTTAAAACTCTCGCTTTGTATCGATAGTCCTCTGATTAGCCGTGAGTCCCTCAACTTTTCTCCTCCAGAATGGCCTCCGAATAGGAGCACGCCGGTCGTGATAGGCCATAAAGGGGAAATAATTAGTCGTTTTAACGACCATTTTTGGGATCTATCAATATGGGCTGGCAAGTCCATGAAGATTAACTTCGGCGATGGCCCTCAAAGAAAAGGATGTCCACCAATCTCGACCGATAATGCCGATACACTCAGACTATTCGCAGGCTGGATGCTTTGGGGACCGAGAGGCGTACGCAGCCCAGGAACACTTTCATCAAAAATAAAGCTTCTGCGGCCATTTTTTATTATTAGTTCAAGAGAGAATATTCGAGTCGAGGCACTTGGCCGACATCCAAAATTGATTGATGAGCTTTGCATTCAATTAAAGCCAAAAAGTCTACCGGAAACAATACGCATGCTCACAGCATTGTATGAGCAACGCAAACAAATTGGAGGATATATTCTCGGACCGGAAGAAATAAAAAGGTTGACTGCAATTCGCAAAGAGGATTCTCGCCGACAAACTCCCTATATCCCCCCGAGAATTTGGAAATACCAGCTTAATCGATTACGCGAGGTTCTAGAAGAATATATCGAATTCAAAGACAAAATAGAGCAGTGCCACGAGTTTTGCCTAGATGCTTATATCAAAAACTATGGCTCTATCGATTCAGCATACTCTCCATCCAGAAATTATGATATTGCACCGTTCGGCGACCCGCCGAATACCGCAGAACATACTAGATTATTAGAATTTCACGGCAGCTTCCATAATACTGCAGCTCGCTTTGGAATTGATAATCTGCTTTGCAAATACCGCAAAATCAGCGAAAGTAGCATTCCTATATATGCTCTTTCACAATATATGAGAATGATTACAGAGGCCGGATGTGCATATATTATTAATCTGTCTTTGATGAGGATAGAAGAAGCATGGCGACTAAAATTAAATTGCCTGAAAACTGAAAGCGACAGTACGCTTGGTACAATTTATATGCTTGAAGCTCCAACGACTAAAACTATAGACGACAATCGAGCAGTTTGGGTAACATCTTCCGAAGTATCGGTGGCGATAGACGCTATGGCGTCAATCGCAGCAATGCGTAAATCTGCCATGCCGTCGTTTAGTAATATTCAACCAAGGAGATCACATCATGACTTCTATCTTGCTCCTCCAGTATGGGCGCCCTGGGTAAGCGTAGGAAGAATTTCTCTTCAGTCAGAAAAACGGCAAGCTTATACAAGCTATCGCCGATTGGTCGAGGAAAACCCTCGTCTGTTCGATGCCAAAGAATTAACGATTACTGAGGAGGATCTCTATTTCGCGTTAAGATTGAATCCTGATTTAGATACCAAACTGTTCAAAGTAGGTAGTGTTTGGCCTCTCGCGTGGCATCAATTGCGCCGAACTGGCACAGTTAATATGCAGGCGTCTGGTATTGTTTCCGAAGCATCATTACAGTATCAACTAAAACATTTGTCTCGGGCAATGACTATGTATTATGGGCGTGGCTCGGCCTATGTTAATCTCGACGAGGGTACGCGGACCGAATATCTCAAAGCGATGTTTGAGGTCCAAGGAAAAAAAATTGACAAGCTATTTAACGATAGTTTTGTCAGTCCATATGGCGCGCAAAGAAAGGCCGAGATTCTGAGGCCCGTCAATGGCATAACGGCGAATAAATTATCGACAGCGGCAAAAGAAGGCCGGGTAAGTTGGAGGGAAACTCTACTGGGCGGCTGCACTAAACGAGGACCCTGTGAATACGGAGGAATCGATAACATAATAAGATGTGGCGGTGGAGATGGGAAAAGCCCTTGTGCTGATGCTCTATATGACCGAGATAAAAAGCAACGCGTGATCAAGCTCAGCAATGTTATCTCAGAGCGCTTACGCCATGCTACAGAAGGTACTCCCCATTACGCCTCGCTTATAGCACAACGGTCTGCCGTGCAGAAAGTCCTTAATGTCATCTCGTGAAAAATCTCAAGATAAACATGCCGAGAAGAATTTCCGCTCTGCTTTTGATAGACTAAAATCTGGAAAAACGGAACGCCTCCCTGCGGGCTCCCGTTTTTCACAAAATAATATTGCGCGGGAGGCAGGCTGCGATCCATCAGCTCTAAAAAAATCAAGATACCCGGCGCTAATACTAGAAATACAAAGTTGGGCTAATTCTAGCGCAGCAATTGCAAGCGATAAAAAGGTTTGTTCTTCGTTAATATCTAAGAAAAGTAGAAGGGCACTAAATGATCAGATGCGTGATCTCAAGGAACAACGCGACCATTTAGCTAGCCTCCTTCTTGAAGCGCAATCAAAGATAATGACTTTGAGCACAGAACTCAATACTCTGCATGCTGCTACAGTACATACAAATGTTCTACCAATCAGAAAAATGGATAAATAGTCCGAGCAGATGTTGCCCGTCGTTAAGACCTTGTAAGCAAGACGCCTGGCGCACCAGGTTAGTATCGGTAAATGGCTACGCCAGCATGTTAAGTCACTGGCGCAGCGGAGTTCGCGTGGAATTGAAAACCGGACAAGATATTAATCTTGATAGAGAGCCATATATTAAGCACCGCGTACAAAAGAACTATTATGAAGATTATCGTCAGCTATTATTCATACGATCCCCAATATTGAACGCGCGGTGATACTCTTGGTGCAGAACAACTATTCACATCTTCAAGAAAATAAGCGAGTGGTTGACCAGACATGCCAATAAACCCACGTTTTTACTCTGCAAACAATTAGCTATTGATTGATTAGAAGCGGACCTTGCTTGTGCCTGCAAGTACAAAGCTTAAACCTCTAGCTGGATTCGCTCCAGCGAAGAGCGAACAATAAATATGGATCGCGAATATCCAGTACATCTTTATCCGGATCCCACTCCATAATTGCTGCATTCGCTGCGTCGTTGGCGAGCGCTGACATATGTGCGCACGCGCCAGTTACACTCGATCCTTGAGGATGATCTTGAAGGCATACTTCGGAGATCCGCTTAAGTAAGTCTGGATAACTCAAGGTAAGTTGTGGCGGAGGAAGCTTAAGAGCTCTAACTAAAATTGGATAGACGTCGCTAGCGGTTTGATCTTTTAGTACGTAAGGTTTTCGATCTGTACCCCGAACCTTCGGCCCTTCCTTCATCACTCGTATTACAGAACGGTAGTCGTTTGTTTGTGCAGCACGGCGACAAATCTTATCAATCAGTTGAAGTGTACCTTCAACCAAAAATTCGTTAGGCATTGTTTCGGTAATTTCAACTTCAAAGCAAAGATTGAGGCACAGTGACTGCATGAGCTGCGGGGATCCCGCAGCCTCCATTGCAAATGCAGAAATTATAGAATTCGAAACATTCATGTTCAGTTCCTTGAACCCCTGCAAGGCAATTTTTGCCAATTCAGGCGCATTCCAGTAGTCGAAGTCAAGATTCAACATCCGGCCCCGGAGATCAGCATTTGCGATTACGACGTCGTCGGAGTGATATGGAACTGCTGCTAGTATAAATCGGACGCCTTGACGTACAGCTTCTTTTATTACTTCAGCAACTTGAATTTGAATCTCTTTTCCAATGTAATGAAAGTCATCCACAAACACGACCAATCCGCTGTCTTTCAACTCAGCTACTAGAAGAGCCAGATAATCTGGGCGTACATCAGTGGTGGTGCTGCCAGTGTTCGTCCATTTTCCACCAAGATTCACTGCGCCCTTAGTCAAAAGCGGAACACCCCCTTCAATGCTTGCGACACTGCTTACTTCTGAAATTTTTGATTCTAATACGGTTGAAGGAATTGGGGTTCCAATAGCCGTGAAAATTCGTCTCCATAATTCTTCTGCCGTAATAATATTGGCTCCGCTAACATGGACCAAGTTATCGCGACCTAACACTGATTCCACGAAGACGGTTTTCCCGGATTTAGATGGGCCTGAAATCACAATTACGCTGCCACCAATCTCAAGATTTTCCTCCAAAGTCTTCCGTTTCTCCTTCAGGTGGTCTCCGACGAGGGTGACAGTCGGTAGATCATTCGGAGTAAATACTTGAGTCCGTTTCATGGGAGCCTTTTCTTTTATTAATATTCGTAAGAAAGAACGCGAGCGTCGTTCTATTAATTGGTCGCTCTAATGCCTACCGCTTCCGGCCCAAGCTGGGTAAATCGCACGATGCGCAGTTATCCGGGGTTTCTCTACAATTCTCGCTTATTTGAAACCTGATAATGCTCGGCAGGTCAACTCACTCTTCTATTTGCCAGTTCACGCAGGCGGTCTGCTACCTTCGGCACCAAGGTTGCGAGTCCCTCATCGTTTGGGAGATATCTAATGTATCGAATGTGCCGCAGGTCGAACGGAACGTCAGATTCGTGTTGTGCGATCAGGATCACTTCCTTGCCAAGAGTGTGCACGATACCGGCCTCGTAGAAGACGTTAGCATTCTTTCCCGATAGATCACAGATAACAACAGTCGCCGTGCTAATGAGCTTTACGACATCTTGGATGATTGTGTCGTGATCCCAGATGTCGTCAGCACGAGAGCAATGCATACCAGCATCAGCAGCCGCCTGCTGCAAAGCCCCGTACACTCGCTTGAAACCTGCGTCGAATGGCATCATTACGCTTACCAAATCGTGTCTTGCCGGCTCCTTAGGTAATGTGAAGACATTGGGCTTCACACGGCCTATACCTTCAGTAAAGAGCACACGGAACAAGTCCGCGTCCTTCACGGCCCAGTGGTTAGTACCAAAGTCACCGAATCCTCCCTTCGTGTTCAAATCGAAATGCAGCTGGGGCGCCAACCGCTCCAGTAGGGAGTTTGGAATAGGTGGAATGTCGGCGTCAAGCGTGTACTCGACAATGTAGTTGGTTGCACCGCGTCGTACTTTGGTTACCTTTCCGACTCGCGCTAAGACAGGACGTTCACGATCCCAGCCGGACTCATTAGTAAACACTGTAGGCAGCCCTAATAACGCAGCCTCGTCGAGCACGCGGTTAGGCGCGAATCGCTGCTTCAAATCTGGGTCTGTATAAAGGAAAACGCGGTCGTGGCCTAGAGTTAGCGATCCGCGCGGCTCGGTAATCTCCAGACCACCCACCAGGAAGTTAAACATCCGGAAACCTTTCTAAAAGTGTCGGCGCAATTTGGGTGTTGCCGCTCAGTTATGTGTTTTCAGGATTGTAACTCTCTACAGCGTTCTATAGACGCTTCGACGAATTTCACATCGGGTCATGGCTGATCGCGGCTGCTGGCGATCCCGTGCACGCCTTCAGCGCTATCCCACGCGCCTTTGAAGGGCGCTTCCAGCCTCTCAACCTTTCGATTCGTACACACCTCGATCCAGTCGATCGTCGAAGTTACGTTTACATATCGTCATGGTTAAGCTCTAACTTTGATAATATGTGAGCTTAACTTTGACTACGTGCACTTCTGGCCATCGTCAAAGTTAGCCACTCGCCTTAGCCCAGTGATTTCAAGGGCTTACAGCGTGTAAGCTCAACTGAGATCGAGAGCGTTTCTTTACAGTTAGGAATGCTGAATAGGCATTATCCACCTGGTGAGGTTCAGGAAGGAGCATCCCTTCCAGCTGTGACGGCCCGGCGACTGCTACTGGCCGAATCCGGCCTGTCGGAGCACGGTAGCAGCTTGCTGGGCGAAAAATTCCTTGGATTGTCACGACCGGCTGGTTCCGACCCATAGCAGACGCTGACGGTTGACGCTCACTCGTGTCAAGCTGTCAGGCTGTCACATTGATGACCGCCTCAATCCGATACCCCTCGGGATCGAAAACGAAGGCGGCGTAGTAGCCTTTGCCATACTCGGGCCGGGGTCCTGGGGCGCCATTGCATCGTCCACCGTGGCGCAGCGCGGCGGCATGGAATTCGTGTACCTGACTCGGTTCAGTGGCTGTAAAGGCCAGATGAAAGCGTTCGCTAGGAACGATGACTTGCTTTGCACGTTTCAAGCACAGCTTATCGTCACCTCCCTCATACCCGTAGCCCACGGCCTCGTCGTCAGCGAAGACCTGGGTGTACCCCAATGGCCTTAACACCGCGTCATAGAAGGCAGAGGTCCGGTCTAAGTCAGAGACCGCAATAGACAAGTGATGCAGCATACTTTCCTTATTTGATAAGTCTGTTTCTGGCCGAACCCGACCGTTGAGCTGAGCATAGCAGGTCACCAAGGCGGAAAAGTCGCAGACTGTCACGAAGGGCAGGCATCAGCCAAAGCAGTCGTCGGTGAAGTGTTTTTTCGATACCAAAGACGCCTTGGCACGTACAATTTCGGCTTTATCTCAAAAAACAGGCCGGGACCGCATGCAAAAACTTTTAGAATATTACAGCGAGTTGGAAGCGATCTTGCCGTCGCAGGGACCGGGTTTCAGCGCCGCGATCCTGTGCGCAGGAGAAACGTTATTTGAGCGCCATCATGGCCTTGCTTCATTGGAACTCAAAGTGCCGTTGTCGCGCGACTCGGCATACTACCTGGCATCGGAATCGAAGCAATTCACGGCGGCCTGCGTCATGTCCTTGGTACACGAAGGCGCGATAAGTCTTGATGACGACGTTTGCGCACATTTGCCAGAGTTGACCAAATTCGAGCAACCCTTTCCGTTGCGAAGTCTGTTAAATCATAGCAGCGGGATTCCAGATTATTTCCAGTTCCTACAGTGTCAGCTTGGACGGCACGAAGCTGACTACTTCAATAACGACATCATCCTGCAGTTGATTTCTCGCATGGACACAGTGGAGTGTCCTGCACAGACTGAACACCGGTATAGCAATAGCAACTACATCCTTCTAGCCACTCTCGTCCATCGATTGAGCGGCATGACGTGCAAGGACTATGCTAGGAAGACGCTGTTCGAGCCGCTCGGCATCCAGGAAATGACATACGATGACGATCGCTTTGATGTCATAGAACATCGGGTGTTCAGCTATGAAAGTGACGCGGCACGTTCTTCTGGGTACAAACAGCATTTGGGTAATGCCAACACGGTTGGTGATGGCGGCATTTATGGCAGCACTGCTCAGCTGCTACTGTGGGAAGTCGAATGGCATCGCCAATGGGCCGACCATTCAAGCCTGCTGCATGCAATGCTGCAACCGTCCCCCTTTTTGGATGGAACAGTGCCTGACTACCGATTTGGATTAGAGATCACGGAAAGGTTTGGGCAAGAAGTTGTGTTCCATAACGGCGGTCTTTGGGGATTCAACACGCTGATTGTTAGGGTACCCCAGTCCCGTATATCAATAATACATTTGGCCAATTGCCAAAATGCTGAGCCGGACATGGATCGAATCCTCTCTGCAGCACTTACCTAGGTGTAGGACAGTCAGCTAGACCATTCCCGTATGGACCTTCTCGGTGCAAGGCATTACGCGTCATTCGCTACGACTGCTTTTGGCCGAATCCGGCCGTTCAGGTCAGCATAGTAAGTTGCTAGGATTGAACACCCAGCGGTAGCCGGTATAGGTGAAGATCGGCCCAAGCATACGACCGTCGGGACCGAGGGAACTCATTTTAAAGTCTCGCCCCGAGCATTGGCAGGCTCATCATTTGGCACAGATTTGCACTCGCGATGGTCCATCCTGTTTCCAATTTCCCATAGCTGTACGAGCAACAAAAAGGTGCCCGGTGAAGCGACAGTCCCCTGCTTGGTACGCTTTAGGATAGACACTTCCCTGTAAAAATTCGATGCGATCACCTTGTTGCTGGAACTGAAATACGCGAATATATTCTGGGCCCGAGAACTCTCCGTATTCATCAGGCACATCTGCAAGGCGTACTACTTTGCCAATGCGTTCTAAAGCGTTTCGTGCTCGAAGGGGCAGTCTGTCGTCAACGACAAAGGTGAGCTCATTAGTACTACGTTCGTTCAGAGCGGCTTTGGCAGCAGACATCCAGTCGGCATCAGTAAGTTCCGAAGGCGTTTTCCCGTTTGCAGATTCTAAGCACATGACGCCTAGGAACATCAAAAGGAGTATGGATTTCTTCATGTCGCCACTTTTTCGTTCCCTCAAACACTAGTTAAGAGACGGTACTAACGTAGCGCAGACGCTACACGAATGTCCGCTTGTGGCCGAACTCTGCGCTACGCGTCAGCTTAGCAAGCTGCCGGTCCGGAAAAGCCACTGACTCGACAACTGCTGTCAGTTGAGCCAGCTTGGACAGTACACCTATGAACTGTTGAAATTAGATTCTGAAATCTGCCAGTTGCTTACCGCCAGCGATGCCTTCTGCTATCCATTTTGGCTGGCGCCCACGGCCGCTCCAAGTTTGACCTTTATCAGCTGGATTGTAGTACTGCGGCTCTACCTTCTGCCCTTTCCCCTTTGACGACTTTTTCGAATTTACCGCCAGCAATTCCTCGACGGTCACGCCTACGCCCTGTGCAATCGAGAGAATTTGCTGACGTGCTTTTGCTAAGTCGCCTTGCTGGCGTTTCTTGATCTCCTCGTCGATGCCATGTTGGAGTTCCTTCAGTTCGCTAAGGTTGTAGCTTGACAGGTCAATCTTCGTCATTTTGTTTCCTTTTCAATGAGTTATAACGTTCTGGTGCCGATTCTAATATGCGCTCATCAATTTACATGTCTTACGAAGCACCGTCAGCGGTCTTCTAAAGGGCTTGAGCAAAGAATGCGGGACAGTTTAAGCTATCTGCCCTACTACGTGGAGCAAAAGATAAGGCCGACAGAATACCCCGACATCAGCCGAGGGCAGTAGGTCTAAGCTTCAGTTTGCTCGGAAATTTCTAGTGCGTCATCAACTTCGATGCCAAGGTATCGAACTGTGCTTTCGAGCTTGGTATGCCCTAGCAGAAGTTGAACCGCACGAAGGTTCTTGGTCCTTCGATAGATGAGTGTCGCTTTCGTTCGGCGCATGGTGTGTGTACCGTATGCTGCGACATCAAGCCCTATTGAAGTGACCCACCGTCTGACGATGCGAGCGTACTGGCGCGTGGACAAATGCGGCGAACGCGTGACTCTGCTTGGGAAGAGGAACGCGTTGTTAGAAAGCTTGGCTTGCTCAATCCATGCCAACAGTGACTGCCTTGTCATTTCAGTAACTTCAAACTGTACTGGACGCTGCGTTTTACGTTGCATGACTATTGCACGATGCATGATGCTGCGCCCCTGTGCGATGTCGCTGACTTTCAAGCTCAGCAGGTCACAGCCACGCAATTTGCTATCGATTGCCAAGTTGAATAGGGCAAGATCTCTGACTTGTTCAGTCAACTGAAGCCGAATTCGGATGGCCCATATCTCTTTCAACTTCAAAGGACTTTTCTGGCCAACAAGCTTCCCCTTATTCCAGGCAGCTTGAGAGGCCGACGTCTGCATGCACGGTTTCATGAGGTCCTCCTTAGGAATCGGACCTTATTTTGGCGTACTGTTGCTGTTGTAACGGACGGAGTCGGACGCCGTCACCTGACCCACAGGGACGTAGCAAGAAGGACTGCTTCTCAGCTAACGAGGACGCGTGAAGAGCTTGGGTGCTACTTCCTGTCCCCAACGGGGAAGAAGTTCGTCGGGTTCCATGCTCTCGCCATCGAACCAGGAAAAACGCCATCCCACTGCAGTTTTTAAACTTAGTTCCATCCAGATCATCTGCATACCCATCTGGAGCGCGTGCCATTGGTCCACGCCGTACGCAACTCGATCCTCGTCTAGAATTCCTTCAAGGCTGAGCTTGCATTGCCACGCTCGATCAGCAATGGTGCCCGGTGCAAAGACGCCAATTTGGACCGAAAACTCAGGTCCTTGAGGTGAGTACACTGTGCATTTGCGGCTCACAAATAGTTCAGTCATTAAGTATTCACATTGGAAAGTCGGCTAGATCACCGGTATTACGCTAACCGCTTCTGGCAGAGCCCGGCCGTTCAGGCAAGCATAGCAGGTTGCCAGGTTGAAAATTCAGCAGTGCCGCGACAGGCTGGAACCGACCCAAAGCGGTCCTTGGAATTGTAGGATGAAAGATTTATTTCGACGATTTCAGGAAGCTTCGTAATCCGTGCGTTAGCACAAGCGGAAATACACTAGCATGATCTTCATCTTGAAATACACGAACACGAGTCTTGAGACCCGGAAACCTATTTGAATTCAAAACCTTGTCAAATTCTTGAAGGTCTTCCACCATGTCGGCATCCTCGGTTAGCCGCGAACGCTTTTCCCCTGGCGGCAACCGTTCTAGTCCACCGATGCCGAAGAATACAGAAGCAGGTAGGTCATGATGCGATTTAGCAAATGCTCTCTCCCTATCAAACATAACACCGGCGTCATACCAGAGAGACGGACTGCCTAGGATGTAATGGTTAAAAGTGCGCGGCTCTGTAAATAAAATTTGTAATCCCAGTAAGCTGCCGTATGAGTGACCAATAAAAATCTTTCTATTCACGTCAACACGGTAATGTCGATTAATATTTGAAAACACCTCATTGGATATAAATTTAGCATATGCCGCAGCCTCTCCGAAAGCAGGTTTTTTTCCTGGCATATCTGAGTTGTAGCTGTGGTTTCGCGGAGCCGTAGGCGTGTAATCACGGCGACGACTGTAGGCACCACTCTCACCCTTAGCGTAGGACAACCCAACTACGATCATCTCTTCCATACCCGCATGCTTGCTAAGACGCGAAGCAATGTTGCGAACAATGGGAAATGAGTAGTCAGCATCGACAACGTAAAGTACGGGGTAGCTCTTGCTAGTCTTCCTGTAGGAATCTGGCAACGCCACGTAGAGTTGGTAATCTCGGTTTAAAGCTTGAGCGCGGACACTGCGCACTTCCGTATTCTCAAGAAAATAGGATGGGACACTTGAACTGGCGGCTGCTGCGCCGCTAAACCAGCAGCAAAATGCAGCGATTAGGCTTAAGAATTTCAATGTATTTCTTTCATATTGTTTCGTCTAGTCTTCGACCAGATGCTTGGCCAAATTCCGTTTTTCGCTAATGACTGGTTTCGACCCGAAGCGGACCTTTGCAATGGATGGGCAGTCGTCCGCGAACTCTAAGCGTGCTTCCTGAATAATTTGCACCCCACCCAACCGATCAAGCCGACTAGGACCACAATCGAGGCCTGCATCGAATACACCTCAAGAGTTTGAGGACAGCCCCACATGCAGACGGAAATGTTGAAGATTGCTGATAGGGCTAGTACGACGACCAGTGCCACCAGGGCAAACGAAAGCAGTACCTTTTTCATAAGCCCCTATTGTGGAGTACCGCGAGTTAGCTGAATGGCAGTGCCGTGGTCTGCTCTTGGCCGAATCCGGCCTGTCGAGCCAACATAGCAGGTTGCCCGGTTGAAAATTCGGCGGTGGCCGCGACAGGCCGGTACCGACCCAAAGCGGTCTTCGCACTAACAACCTGCTGGGCGAATTGCCCGGCTCTCCCGGGTGGGATCGTGCGACCGGCAATAGCCAGCGTGATTCACGATACCCGCAGCTCTACCTTCTGCGTTAATGGTCACGGTCACGGTGAACTGATCACCCCATTGCGGCTTGTAGTAGATGATCCTAGGCCAAGGTGGAGGTGCGAAGTCGAGTGTGATGTGTGCTGACGTGATCTCCTCAAATGGAACATGCGAGAGGTCTGTCAACTTTGCAAGGAGGCCGCGATAGTGAGCCAATACAGGCGCGAGCTCAGACGACGACGGCTGAGTGGATGATGCCAACAAGTCGAGTAATACCGTGGTCTGACCATTCCGTTCGGCCAGCGAACGTAGCTTGCCGATTGCCCAGTAACCATCCAGATCGTTGTTCCGGCTAGCGAATGAGCCGCACAAATTACTGGCGACGTTTGTCAGGTGCGCCCCTCTAGGCATGTGTCATCCCTTGTTCAATTAGTTTGGTACACAACGTCGAGCCGTGACCGAGCTATTTTTGCCAACCTAGGCCGTTCGCGTCAGCTTGGCAGGGTTCCCGGCCTGAAGAGTCACTGACTGTTTCGACCGGCAGCTGTCGACCAGAACCTGACGTCTAGCAGATTAAGCTAACAGAGCGCTACGCTGGTCTCTAGCGCTTCACTTTTTGCTCAGATATTTGGCAATCCATTTTTGCTTCAACAGACGGGTACGCTCAGTCATTTGCAGTCATTAGCGCAGCAGCTCCTGCTGCTTGTTGCCTCACTGATGGCCTTCAACTCGGCAGTCACTTCTTCATCCCCCAGACTGTACACGGGTGCGAATCCGCCGCCTGGAGTCCTGAAGTTCGTGGTCTGACCTTGATAGACGCGCGCGGCTGTCCACTGGACTCGGCTGTTGTATACGTAGCTGCGCAAGTCAAACTTCAAAGTTTCAGGACTGTCAGCCGTACCGGAAACCCGAACGCCAGGAGCGACAACTCGCTGAGCGATGTATTCGCCCAACAAGATTTCTTGCCAAACCCGCTTCGTTACCTTGTCGCCCCGGTAGGCCGCTCTGCCTCCGTATCCAGCGACAGGCTTGAAAAACAGATTGCCTCGCTCGTTCCACAATCGTTCCGCGTTATTGGTCGTGACGCTCTCGGTGAAAGGCACGTTGGCAACCAATATGTCGATAGTAGCTTGGGGGACTCCCAACCCTTTGAGCGCTGTGGCGTCACTTAGTATGGTGAGATTGTGCTTGTTCGCGTAAAGCGCATGAGCTTGAGGATGCGGGGTGAGTACAAACGCGTCTTCGCAGTACGCGTCGTGCAGAGCGCGCGACTCAGGCGCCTCAAGCATGAAGTCGGTAAGCCGATTGTAGACCAAGTCAATCTTAAGCTTAGCAAACCACAGCGCGCCGTCTCTAAAAGTAAGTTCCCTCGGGTCTGCGATGATGGCGTTGATGTCGTTCTTGGCGAACAGCCGCTGAAACAGGAGGAATTCAGGGTAGAGGAACTGTTGCTGAGGTTGCGTGTCGACTATTGCTATCGTCCGCAGAGGCGCAGTTTGTCCTGCTGCTGCCCATTCTGCCCAGAACATCTGCACTATCTCGTCCTCGAACATAGCGCCGGAAAGGACAGCTTGTGCCAGCTGGTTATCGTCCAGACAACAGGTTCGATGTGCCCTTGCCATAGCAGCGTTAAGCATCGCACCTCCAGCGTTTGTGTTTATTTCGATGAGGCCGAGATTCTCGCCGTCCGGGTGGAAGTCATATCCGAAAAACACACCTCGCGCACCGCCGGCTCCACTCTTGGCAATATCGGGCGCATCGGCCAGTACAAGCTCTCGGTATGAGGGGAGCTCAATGACAGACTCTAGTGCACGTACCACCTCCTCGATTCTGTCCGCCTGCGTACTGGAGATGAAAACGGGCCGTGCAGAGAACAGGTATGGGCATCGTTCCTCTATCAGTTCAAATAGCATATCGTCATGCACTTCACCGGACAGCGCCGACTTCAAGGCAGTCTTGTCCAAGCTGCTGCAAAAGCAGGAACTGTTGAGCTGTTCTGCTGGCAACCTGGTCGAGTCATAGTTGCTTGCCGGGTTGTCAGTAACGATGTCGGAATTTCGCATACGGTTCCTATCCTTGGTGCGAGCTTATGGCTCGGGTACTCCGCGCCGCCGCCTGCCCGCGAAGGCGTAACGCGTTAGTAATTACGGAGACGGAGCTAAGGCTCATGGCAAGGGCGGCAACCATGGGAGACAGGAGCTGTCCTGTGAAGGGATACAGCACCCCGGCCGCCAGGGGTATCCCAAGCGCGTTGTAGACAAATGCAAATCCGAGGTTTTGCCACATGTTTCGCACCGTCTGGACAGAAATGGAGCGAGCGACCGCAATGCCGCGTAGGTCTCCCTTCACGAGGGTGATATGGGCACTATTGATGGCCACGTCCGTTCCGGTACCCATGGCTACGCCAACGTTTGCTTTGGCGAGCGCCGGCGCATCGTTGATACCGTCGCCAGCCATTGCGACAACCCGCCCCTCTTTCTGCAATTTGTCTACCAATGCAAGCTTGTCCTGCGGTTTCACCTCGCCATAGAACTCGTCTATCCCTAGTTTGGAAGCAACCGAGCGCGCCGTCGTGGTTCCATCCCCGGTAGCCATAACGACAGTAATTCCATCGTTACGGAGGGTCGTCAGCGCCTCTATTGTCGTGGCTTTGATAGGGTCAGATACTGCCAAGATGCCTACTAGTGCGCCTCCCTCGGCGAGGTACATTACGCTGGCACCCTCAGCTCTCAAACTCTCAGCAGGCCCCGTGAGGGCGTGCCAGTCGACACTCAAAGACTCCATCAATGCAGTATTTCCTAGTGCAACCCGTTTTCCGTCTACGATACCGGTCACCCCAATACCACTGGCAGACTCGAAGGTTTCGGGCTTCGATAGCAAAATACCTCTCGTCTTTGCCTCGGCTACGATAGCGTGAGCCAACGGGTGTTCGCTGCCTTGGTCAAGGCTGGCGGCGAGCTGAAGGACGTACTCGTCGTTGTACCCTGGCGCCGCGACAACGGTGTTGAACGCCGGCTTTCCTTCCGTTAGCGTGCCCGTCTTGTCGACGATAAGGGTATTAACCTTTCGAAGGTCTTCGATAGCTGCAGCGTCGCGGAATAACACACCCTGCGTTGCCGCACGGCCGGTTGCAGCCATGATGGACATAGGCGTGGCTAAGCCGAGCGCACAGGGGCATGCAATGATAAGCACTGCCACCGCGTTAACGAACCCAAAGACCCAGCTTGGTTCCGGGCCGAACAGTCCCCAGACCACAAGGGTCAGAAGCGCGATTGCCGCGACAACAACTACGAAGTACCCCGCCACGGAGTCAGCCAGGCGCTGCATTGGCGCGCGCGAACGTTGAGCCTGCGAGACCATTTGCACAATCTGGGACAGCATTGTTTCTGACCCAACCTTCTCTGCGGTCATCACGAGGCTTCCGCTTGTGTTAATCGTTGCGCCTATTAGCCGGTCGCCAGGTCGTTTTGTTACCGGCACGGGCTCGCCTGTAAGCATCGACTCGTCGACCGCGCTTTTCCCTTCCGACACCATTCCGTCTACCGGGACCTTTTCGCCTGGGCGAACTCTAAGGGAATCTCCGACGTGTACATGGGTTAGGGGAACATCTTCTTCGCTCCCGTCTGCGGCAATACGTCGCGCCGTCTTGGGCGCCAGACCCAGCAACGATTTGATGGCAGCAGAGGTTTGCGAGCGCGCACGCAGTTCGAGGATTTGGCCAAGCAGCGTCAGGGAAACGATTACTGCCGCCGCTTCGAAATAGACACCGATACGACCGTGGCTTGCAAAAGTGACCGGGAAAGCGTTCGGGGCTAACGTGGCTACGACGCTGTAGCCATACGCAGCCATGACCCCTGAGCCAATGAGCGTCCACATATTCGGGCTCATGCGCATGAGGGACTGGAACCATCGCACGAAGAATGGCCAGCCGGCCCAGAGAACGACCGGTGTGCTTAGCGCTAACTCAATCCAGTTTTGCCCAGCTACGCCTGCCGGGAAAAGGACATGACCGAACATTGCCAGCGCAAAGACAACTGCTGTCAGAGGTAGGGTCCACCAGAAGCGCCGACGGAAGTCGACTAGTTCCGGGTTTTCTTCGTCGTCCAAGGAAGGAAGTTCAGGCTCCAACGCCATGCCACAAATTGGGCAGTTACCTGGCACGGCCTGTCGAATCTCGGGGTGCATCGGACAGGTGTACATCGTCCCTGTAGGAGCGTCCGTTGAACGAACTTCTGCCGGTTTCGCGGCGGCCAAATAACTCTCCGGCGCAGCTCTGAACTTCTCCATGCACTTTGGGCTGCAGAAGTGATAGACCTCGCCCCCAAACGTAATTTCTCGCTCAGGGTTTGGACCAACCTTCATCCCGCATACAGGGTCGATGAACGGTTTTGAATTCGCTGGTTGCTCTGGATGGTGCACGGAGTCCGCACCGTGGGCATGGTGATGATTTCCGTGTCCCGCCGCGTGGTCGTGTGTACCCTTGCTCTCAGTCATGGTCGCCCTCCCAGGGTCGTAATGTCACATCAAAACTGCAGCGCTACCGATAAAAGATGCGGCACAGTTGCTTGTCTATCCATTCACTAGTCATGACTTACTCTAAACGTTCCCTTAATGGGAAGGTCAAGCACATTCCTGCTGTTCAGAGCCCGCACCAACGTGCGGTCTCTGAACAGTCGGCTACTACATTGCAGCCGGCGGCTGCTGCGAAGTCAAAACCGCAGCTGCAAACAGCACAACAAGTAAGACAATGCTCTCCACCTTTAGCACGAACTTCACGCGCTCAAGACCATGCACTGAGCCTCGGGCAAGGGCAAGTCCGACAAACTTGTTGTACCCGCCGAGAATGAGCGCAGCGCCTACCAGCCCGACCTTTATCAACAATGCAGTTGTGTAGATGCTGTTGCCAAATAAGTTGTCTACGGTTCCAACCCTGTTCCATGCATTGAACAGCCCAGTTATGAAGACTGCTCCGACTGCGACCATGGCCGCTGCAGACATCGAATCGAGGTAGCGAGCCAGGCGATTCAGGTCAGGCTGGCCTGCGTCCGTAGGCATCGACTTCCATGCAGAGACAGCAACTAAGCCAGTCCATGCGCCCATCGCAGTCAGGTGGATTACCTCCGCTGCGAAAGGCAGAGTCCAGTAACCGTTTTCGCCGGCATGCCCCATTGACGCGCGCACAAACGCGAAGAGACCTAGGGCCACCAGCACCGTCCACTCGCGCCACACTGCAGTCGAACGAAGTGCTCGAATCACCAATACCAGGGTAATCGCAAAAAACGAGATATAGCCGGCCCGCCCAATACTTGTCATGGTCAACATCTGCCAGACTACATCTTTGGCTTCTTGTAAGCTAACGCCCCCCATTACGGCGGCGGATGCCCACAACATTGTGACTGTCGCTAGGACGCCGAGTGTAGCCGCGACAATATCTCCCGCGCGCAGCAGGGCTTCAGCGTCTGCGCGAGGGACACCTGAGGCCAACAGCCAACGGCGGGCCAGCCAGGAGCCGACAAGCCACGCGAACGCAGCGTTTAAGGCAACGACTGACCCAACTTGAAGGCCCAGGACGCTATCCACTTATTTCACCGAGAACGAAAACGTGCCCGTACGGCGGTGACCGTCATGGCCGGCGACAGCCCATTTAACGGTATAAGTGCCTGTGGACAGACCATTGGTTTGTAGGCGCACCATTGTCGGGTTGGCGGCATCGACCTTCGCCTTCTCGGTCTCGACGACCTTACCGTCGGTGTAAGTCAACGTAACGGTGCTAAACGCTTGCTCGACTTTCTCGTTGAAGGTCAGGGAAATTTCGGTCGGCGCCGCTTCCAAAACGGCTCCTGGTGTCGGGTTCGAAGCTGCAAGCTTCGCGTGTGCCATCGCGAGTGGGGCTGCGATGGTAGCTGCTGAAAAAACGCAGGCTGCTGCGATTTTTTGGATAGATTTCATATTCAACCTCTAGTAGTTATTGATTACTTAGCTTTACGGGAGGACCAGTGGACGTGCGTGATGAGCCACTTGTCGCCCTGCTTTTCTAGTACGGCAGTCTCTGTTCCAAACGAGTGGACGTTCGTTCCTTTGAACTTGCCTTTTGTCTCCGTTTCGCGCGTGACGATGGCGATATTTCCTTCCACTCGCTCGTTCTGGCGAATGACCGTCTGGCTCGTCGCTTTAGCAAAGGCCATGTCACTGGGGAGATGGTGACCAGCATATTCATCACGTGAGCGCTCAACATAACCAGACTCGAAAATCTGGATAGTTGGGGAGAGGAAGACGGTAGCTGCGTCGGCCGTCCCCGCCGACAACGCTTCATGAAACGCAGAGACGGTTTCGAGCGGAGTCGCGGCGAGTGCCTGGAAGGACGCGGCAGAGAGCGCAATGGCAAAAAGTGTTTGGCGCATAGATTTTTATATGTCTGTAATGGTCGGGGACAGCCGACAAGCCGATTTTCGATTACTAGACTTGTCGTGCTCTTAACTGCTCTCGAACTACTTACTTCGTCGGCGTTGCCCAGGATTTTTTCATCTCGGCCATGTGCGCCACTTCCTTCTTCTGCATTTCGACGAGTCTGTTCGCGAACTCCTTAACTTCGGCGTGCTGGAGCTTTGGAGCTGCAGTCTGCGCCATCTTGATGGCGCCTTTGTGGTGCTGGCTCATCATGTCTACAAACATGCGGTCAAACTGCTCACCCTTGGCTGACATTAGCTTGTCACCGCTCATGCCTTTCATTGACTCGGGCATCCCAGGCATTTTCATGTTCATCGCTTCTGGCTTCCCGGCATACCACTGTTCTTTCCACCCTTTGAGCTGGGCAATCTCTTTTTCCTGCTCGGCCATCATCTTCTTGGCCATATCCTTAAGTTCTTGGTTGGCTGAGCGACTTTCAACCAAGCTGGCCATATGCATTGCCATCTGATGA
>NZ_JANUGZ010000030.1 GCF_024753205.1 Massilia aurea
GTATGCCACCATATCGTATGCGACCATATGACATTGGAGATGCTCACTAGTGAAGTTTTGCTGGTGCTTCAGGGACGTTTGGCCGAACTTCCTCGGGCTTTGCCTTATCGCAATTTCATCGCACACGTCGCTTCTACGCCGCTGTCCGAGCACGAACGCTACTTCCACGCCCAACTCGGCGATTTCAACGAGCCAAGTGCGCCTTTTGACATCGTGGACGTGCAAGGCAACGGCACTGAAGTACAGGAAGCGCACTTGGTACTTACATCCGAGCGCACCGGGCAAATTCGACAGGTCGCACGACGGCAAGCAGTGAGCACGGCAACACTGTTCCATCTGGCCTGGGCCCAGGTACTGGGGCGCTGTTGCGGTCGTGATGACGTCGTCTTCGGCACATTGCTGCTTGGTCGCATGCATGGCAGCGGCGGCGCCAACCGCGCGCTAGGCATGTTCATCAATACACTGCCGATCCGCCTGCGTGTCGGGAACCTAAGCGTCAGCGAGGCGCTTGGCAGCACCTTTGCACAACTGACCGGCCTGCTCGACCACGAGCAGGCGCCGCTGGCCTTGGCCCAGCGCTGCAGTGGTGTAGCACTTCCACTCCCCCTATTCAGCACATTGCTCAATTTCCGTCATAGTCGACCCACTCCGGCTGGAGACGCGCAGAGCCAGCTCGACGGTATGCACATCCTTGGCAGTAAAGAGCGTACGAACTACCCAATTACTATTTCCATCGACGACCGGGGTAAGGAATTCGCCATCACTGTCCAATGCGTCCCCGGCATTGATCCAGAACGCATTGCGCATTACTTCAGCACCGCTATGGCCTCGCTAACCGAGGCGTTGGAAAAGCACCCCGAGCTGCCAATGAGTGACCTGGCTATCTTGCCAAACGCCGAACGCGACCAGCTGCTGGTTGCCTTCAACAGCACGACGCAAGAGTATCCGAGCGAACTGCTGCTGCACCAGCTGTTCGAAGAGCAAGCCGCGCG
>NZ_JANUGZ010000031.1 GCF_024753205.1 Massilia aurea
CAGGACCATGTACCATGCTGGGGAGTCCTGGTCGGCAGCAATAAACGGCACCAGCAACGGTGCGCGGGAAAGATCCAGGCGCAGATGGTCGGTCATGTCCATTAGTTGTGCATGCGTGTCTACAGCCGTATCGAACGCTATCTCACGTACTTTGATCGGGGCTTGCCGGTGGACGACCTGCACGGCGCGCTCCAGGCCTTCCCAATGAACGGAACTGCGCAAGATGTCGTGGCGATCAACAACATGTTGCAAAGCAGAAAGGAAGCGATCGACGTGAGTACGGGTGTCGAAACGCAGTGCCGTGCGCAACAGGTAGGTATCGGTTTCGTTGTCGAGTAGGTGATGAAACAGGATGCCTTCTTGCAGCGGTCCGAGCGGATAGATATCTTGCACCCCAGCAGCGCCGTCGGGCACCTTGGCCACGATCGCATCGATTTCATATTGCTTTAATTTTACTAAGTTCAGCATTTCTGGAACGATTCTGGGTGCCGACGGGACAAGAATAGCGGTCAGCTCTTTCTTGTTACTCTTCAACACAGCTAGCAGTGCGGCGTCGATGACACCTGGAGCCGCCTTGATAACAAGCTCCCCGTTATCAACCTCGACAGCAATATTTTTTTGTCGAAGATGCTGCATCAGCTCATGAATATTCATAGACGGAATTCCTCAGGATTTTCTAAATGGAGCGGCTGGCCTAATTCTTCAGGAATAAGGTTTGGCGGTACGTAGCAGACGTTTGTTTCGTGTGTTCGAAGCTCTACGACATCGGCAAGGGCAGCTACAGTCGACGCACTGAAAACGGCCTTAACATCCGCTATTAAACCCTGTTCGCGCAGTCGCTCGCTAATGC
>NZ_JANUGZ010000032.1 GCF_024753205.1 Massilia aurea
ATATCCGCAGCTTCGGTGACTGGCTTAGCCCCGTTACATCTTCCGCGCAGGACGACTCGATCAGTGAGCTATTACGCTTTCTTTAAATGATGGCTGCTTCTAAGCCAACATCCTGACTGTTTTAGCCTTCCCACTTCGTTTTCCACTTAGCCAATCTTTGGGACCTTAGCTGGCGGTCTGGGTTGTTTCCCTCTTGACACCGGACGTTAGCACCCGATGTCTGTCTCCCAAGCTCGCACTCATCGGTATTCGGAGTTTGCAATGGTTTGGTAAGTCGCAATGACCCCCTAGCCATAACAGTGCTCTACCCCCGATGGTGATACTTGAGGCACTACCTAAATAGTTTTCGGAGAGAACCAGCTATTTCCAAGTTTGTTTAGCCTTTCACCCCTACCCACAGCTCATCCCCTAATTTTTCAACATTAGTGGGTTCGGACCTCCAGGGCGTGTTACCGCACCTTCATCCTGGCCATGGGTAGATCACTTGGTTTCGGGTCTACACCCAGCGACTGTCGCCCTATTCGGACTCGATTTCTCTACGGCTCCCCTATACGGTTAACCTCGCCACTGAATGTAAGTCGCTGACCCATTATACAAAAGGTACGCAGTCACGGAACAAGTCCGCTCCTACTGTTTGTATGCACACGGTTTCAGGATCTATTTCACTCCCCTCCCGGGGTTCTTTTCGCCTTTCCCTCACGGTACTGGTTCACTATCGGTCGATTACGAGTATTTAGCCTTGGAGGATGGTCCCCCCATGTTCAGACAGGATTTCTCGTGTCCCGCCCTACTTGTCGTATGCTTAGTACCACCGTTC
>NZ_JANUGZ010000033.1 GCF_024753205.1 Massilia aurea
GTGGAGCCAACCTTGAAATACCACCCTGGTTCATTTGAGGTTCTAACCTTGGTCCGTTATCCGGATCGGGGACAGTGCATGGTAGGCAGTTTGACTGGGGCGGTCTCCTCCTAAAGTGTAACGGAGGAGTTCGAAGGTACGCTAATTACGGTCGGACATCGTGATGATAGTGCAATGGCATAAGCGTGCTTAACTGCGAGACCGACAAGTCGAGCAGGTACGAAAGTAGGACATAGTGATCCGGTGGTTCTGTATGGAAGGGCCATCGCTCAACGGATAAAAGGTACTCTGGGGATAACAGGCTGATTCCTCCCAAGAGTTCATATCGACGGGGGAGTTTGGCACCTCGATGTCGGCTCATCACATCCTGGGGCTGTAGCCGGTCCCAAGGGTATGGCTGTTCGCCATTTAAAGTGGTACGTGAGCTGGGTTTAAAACGTCGTGAGACAGTTTGGTCCCTATCTGCCGTGGGCGTTGGAAATTTGAAGGGGGCTGCTCCTAGTACGAGAGGACCGGAGTGGACGAACCTCTGGTGTACCGGTTGTCACGCCAGTGGCATTGCCGGGTAGCTAAGTTCGGAAGAGATAACCGCTGAAAGCATCTAAGCGGGAAACTTGCCTTGAGATGAGATTTCCCAGAGCCTTGAGCTCTTTAAAGGGTCGTTCGAGACCAGGACGTTGATAGGCTGGGTGTGGAAGTGCAGTAATGCATTAAGCTAACCAGTACTAATTGCCCGTACGGCTTGTCCCTATAACCTTGGTAGTCCAGGGT
>NZ_JANUGZ010000034.1 GCF_024753205.1 Massilia aurea
CGATTACAGCGACCCGGGTTGGTACAAGCACCCAGCCGGTGCCCTGGCCTACGAATGGAGTGGCGCTCCGCTTGAAGCGGTCAGGAGTACGTCGGCCGGTGGGCAGTCTATGCCTGCGCCGAAGCCAGCGCAGAACGTAGAGTTTAACGTCCGCAAACCGTCGGGCCACTCCGGGCACTGACCGTAATTAGGGTTGCTAAGTAAGGTAACCGAATCGGAAGTCGTCACTAGCGGTCAGAAAACGACAGCTAATCTAATTTGAAAGAAAAGATACCAAATGAAAATCGCAAAAATCGTCGCCCACATCGCAGCAGCTACGTTTGCGCTCATCACTGTTAATAGCGCTATGGCCCAATCGCATGACCACGGAAATCATGCAGAGACTGCCGTCGCTGGCCAGGAGACAGCTATGTCCGATGGCGAAATTAAGAAAGTAGACAAAGACACCGGTCGCCTCACTATCAAACATGGCCCGCTTGAAAACTTGGGCATGCCAGGCATGACGATGGTGTTTGGTGTGAAGGATGTGTCAGCTCTCGATGTACTCAAGGCAGGCGACAAAATCAAGTTTGTCGCCGAAAAGCTTGAGGGACGATACGTTGTCACGCAGTTGGCAGTTCAAGACTAAGTTAGAGCAGTAGAAGGCGTCGTCGTCCGAACTCAGCGTCGATGCCGGCAGCAATGAGATGTGATGAGTATGTTTGCAACCAACCAAGGAGTAAATATGAAAATCTCGAAAATCGCACTCGCTTCGTTCGCGTTCG
>NZ_JANUGZ010000035.1 GCF_024753205.1 Massilia aurea
TGATTACAGTGACCCAGGTTGGTACAAGCACCCAGCCGGAGCCCTGGCCTACGAATGGAGTGGAGCCCCGCTTGAAGCGGTCAGGAGTACGTCGGCCGGTGGGCAGTCTATGCCTGCGCCGAAGCCAGCGCAGAACGTGGAGTTTAACGTCCGCAAACCGTCGGGCCACTCCGGGCACTGACCGCAAATAGGGTTGCTAAGTAAGGTAACCGAACCGGACTTCGTCACTAGCGGCCAGAACGACAGCTAACCTAACTTGAAAGAAGAGATACCAAATGAAAATCGCAAAAATCGTCACCCACATCGCAGCAGCTACATTTGCGCTCATCACTGCTAATGGCGCCATGGCTCAAACGCATGACCATGAAAATCATGCAGCTGTGGCCGTTGCTGGCCAGGAGGCAGCTATGTCCGATGGCGAAATTAAGAAAGTAGACAAAGACACCGGTCGCCTCACTATCAAACATGGTCCACTTGAAAACTTGGGCATGCCAGGCATGACGATGGTGTTTGGTGTGAAGGATATGTCAGCTCTCGATGTACTCAAGGCAGGCGACAAAATCAAGTTTGTCGCTGAAAAGCTTGAGGGACGATACGTCGTCACGCAGTTGGCAGTTCAAGAATAAGTAAACAGGGTAGTAGATGGCGTCGTCGTCCTAAACTCAGCGTCGACGCTGGCTGTAAGGGGGATGAGTATGTTTGCAACCAACCAAGGAGTAAATATGAAAATCTCGAAAATCGCACTCGCTTCGTTCGCGTTCA
>NZ_JANUGZ010000036.1 GCF_024753205.1 Massilia aurea
CTTCATTTCTGAAGCAACGTATTTCTTTTTTGTGAACATTTGATAATTTAAGTAATCAAGAACCGAAGTTCTTGGCACCTTCATCAAACGCCCACACTTATCGACTGTTAATTTTTAAAGAACTCTATTCGGTGCTGCTTCCTCTGCCGTATTCTTCGAAGCGTTGTGTTCGTCGCAGCAGGAGGAAAGAGAGTATGCGATGTTTTGTGATTGCTGTCAACGTCTTTTTTGCGATACCGCACAGCCTGCTGTCGACATTGGCTGACGGCAGATCGAAGATGACGAGACGGCAGCCCTGCTCACCTGGTAGTGACCATCTTCTTTCCACCGAGATAGATACTGGCTGCGAAAATGACAATGCGTTCGTCAGTTGCCGTCCAGCCGGCGAGGCCCATGCACACTGTGCCAAGCTGGAAACACCTGGCCTGATGTTGCGCCGCAACCTGTACTTCAACGGGTGCGAGCGTGACATCAACCGTTTGGTGCGATCGATAGGACGAAACCAACGGTAGAAAGCGAGTGGCAATGACTGATCGAAACTAGCGACAGGCATCGCGATTCCGGTATGACGCGACAATCTTGTCGGATACCTCGCCAGCCTGGAATGATCAACTTGAATTCACTACCCCAAAGCGAAAAGCCCCACTCAGATCACTGAGTGGGGCTTCTATATATAACTAGCCTGACGATAACCTACTTTCACACTGGTTGCAGCA
>NZ_JANUGZ010000037.1 GCF_024753205.1 Massilia aurea
AGGCCTTGGCTAAAGGCGGTGTAGAGGGCTGAAAACTCCTGGACCAGCACCCCGACCGACCAGCCATCGGAGATGATATGGTGCTGGGTAACCAGCAGCACATGCTCGTCCTGTGCCAGGCGCAGCAGCTGGCCGCGTACCAGAGGCCCGGTGGCCAGGTCGAACGGGGTGGCTGCTTCGTCGGAGGCAAGGTGGGCTACGGCCGCTTCCAGCTCGTTCCCGTGCAGATGGCACAAATCGCGTTCAAGCAAAGTAAAACCGATATCGGCCGGGTCGATATCGAGGCTTGCCTGTCCGGCATGGTTCACGATGCGCGTGCGCAGGATTTCGTGGCGCGCAACGATGCGGTCGAGGGCAGCGCACAGGGCGTCCACCTGCAAGCGCCCTCGCAGACGCAGGGCGGCAGGGATATGATAGGCAGCGCTTGCCGCGTGATCGAGCTGATCGAGGAACCACAAACGCTGCTGTGCCAGCGATACCGGCGAGGGGCCGCCGCGCTCTACCGGTCGTAGTGGTGGCAGTACGTCCAGCTCAGTCTGCTGTGCGGCATTGGCCAGTTCCCGCAGGACCGGATGCGCGAACAGGTCGCGAAGAGCGATCTCAATGCCCAGG
>NZ_JANUGZ010000038.1 GCF_024753205.1 Massilia aurea
GAGACGAGGAACTTAGGTTCTGAAGCAATCGGAAGTGGTTCCAAGAAAAGCCTCTAAGCTTCAGTCATACGAGACCGTACCGCAAACCGACACAGGTGGGCGAGATGAGTATTCTAAGGCGCTTGAGAGAACTCGGGAGAAGGAACTCGGCAAATTGGTACCGTAACTTCGGGATAAGGTACGCCCTAGTAGTTTGACCACTTTACTGTGGAAGGATGAACGGGTTGCAATAAAATGGTGGCTGCGACTGTTTAATAAAAACACAGCACTCTGCAAACACGAAAGTGGACGTATAGGGTGTGACGCCTGCCCGGTGCTGGAAGATTAAATGATGGGGTGCAAGCTCTTGATTGAAGTCCCAGTAAACGGCGGCCGTAACTATAACGGTCCTAAGGTAGCGAAATTCCTTGTCGGGTAAGTTCCGACCTGCACGAATGGCGTAACGATGGCCACACTGTCTCCTCCCGAGACTCAGCGAAGTTGAAATGTTTGTGATGATGCAATCTACCCGCGGCTAGACGGAAAGACCCCATGAACCTTTACTGTAGCTTTGCATTGGACTTTGAATCAATCTGTGTAGGATAGGTGGGAGGCTTTGAAGC
>NZ_JANUGZ010000039.1 GCF_024753205.1 Massilia aurea
AGCAACGGTGCGCGAGAAAGATCCAGGCGCAGATGGTCGGTCATGTCCATCAGTTGTGCATGCGTGTCTACAGCCGTATCGAACGCTACCTCACGTACTTCGATCGGGGCCTGCCGGTGGACGACCTGCACGGCGCGCTCCAGGCCTTCCCAATGAACGGAACTGCGCAAGATGTCGTGGCGATCAACAACATGTTGCAAAGCAGAAAGGAAGCGGTCGACGTGAGTACGGGTGTCGAAACGCAGTGCCGTGCGCAACAGGTAGGTATCGGTTTCGTTGTCGAGTAGGTGATGAAACAGGATGCCTTCTTGCAGCGGCCCGAGCGGATAGATGTCCTGAATAGCGGATGCACCACCTGGAACCTTTGCTGCAATGGCGTCACGCTGTTCTAAGCCAAGCGTTACCAGCGGCGGCAACACATGGGCGAGACCGTCGTCGAACGCGGAACTGTCGACTGAAGTCGGCAGGCTGCTACCAGATCGTTCCAGTCTGGCAGCGAATGCAGCCAGCGTCGGCTCGGTGAAGATGACTCTGACATCGGCGCCCAAGCCCTTCTTGCGCAGCCGCTCGGTCATTGTGATCACG
>NZ_JANUGZ010000004.1 GCF_024753205.1 Massilia aurea
GCGATTTGGACGTGTCGTTACTTTGGTCGTCTGAGGACGCCATTTCTGGGCAATCTTCCTCATCACCTGACTGCTGGTCCATCACGGCATCGTGTGAACTTGCCGATGCGTCACCGTGGTCCATCAAGGTGGCTGCGACCATGGTCATACCCTGATGACCAGAACTGCACGCGCGCAACATATTTGCCGCAAATGCCTGGAAGGGCATCACGGCAATCAGCAGCCACAACAGATAGGTTTTCAGGGTGCGATTCATTGGTTAAGAGTGTAGCACGGACGTTTATGTCGTCAAGACGACCTGAATCGAACGATACAGGTTCCCACAAGGGGAAGGTCAAGAAAAATCGTAGACTCCCTGAAAAAATGCATACATTCTGCTACAGGCTAACCAATAGTTGTCATAAGCGCAAAGGAAGTGATAGTGTTGAGCAACATCATGTTATGCCCTTGCACTTAATTACAACTTTTCCCCACTCCCCCCACTGATGAACCTCTTCCGCCTTGTGCTCTCACTGCTGCTTCTTGTATCCGCACACGCGGGTGCTCAAGATGCAAAACTCAGCCAAAACTATCGCTTCTGCGAAGCTGGCTATTCGAACTGTGACGCATCCCTCCTGAGCGCGCCACAGGTCGAGCAAGTGCACCAAGCCACACTAAAGCGAAATTTCCGGGCTTGCGACAGCGGGTACGCGAGTTGCGAACCGACGCTTTTGACAGAATCTCAGCGAGCACAAGTTCACGGGTCAACCTTGGCGAGGAACTTTCGTCAGTGTGATAGCGGCTACAGCGGCTGCGACCAGTCTCTATTAACGCTGGCACAGCAAGCTCAGGTCAGCGAGTCGCATCGAAAGCGAAACTTCCGCAGCTGCGATAGCGGATATACATCGTGCGACCTGACACTGCTGAGCCAGCAACAACGGGACAAAGTTACGGGCTCGGCCCTGAACCGAAATTTCACCAACTGCGACAGGGGTTATTCGGCGTGCGATACATCTATCTTGACAGTAGCGCAGCGCAAGCAAGCGGAGGCATCAACTCTTGCTCGGAACCTCCGAAGCTGCAACAACGGATACTCTGCATGCGATACAAGCCTTCTCACTGACCCCCAGCGCACTACTGTTGAACAATCTGCAAATCGCCGAAATGCGTATAACTGCCAGAATGGGAACAGCAGCTGTGTTCGTACAGCCAGGGCTTCTGATGCACTAGCCGCGCCACGGCAAGGTGAAAACGCATTACACGCACGCGCTACTGACTCCTATGGAACAGGCGGCCAACAGATTCTGTACGAGAGACCTCACACCCAGGCTACCAAGCCCAAGACACCGACTGCTGCCCTTGTCTCCGGCGCGGTTGAATCAGCCACGGTGCAGGCCCCGAGCGGGTCTGCCTGCGCTGAAAATGGGTCCTGCTACGGTGACGTTAGCTCAGCAACTCTGAGACCCAAGACGACCCACGTTAGTGGGTACACCCGCCGTGATGGAACATACGTTCGCGGGCACTATCGTAGCAAGTAACCATTGTAGACATGGAACAAGCCTCGGTACTAGCCTGTTTACTTTTTATAGAAGTTACATCCCGGGCAAAGATGCCCCCTGCTTGCTAACGAAAGCAAGCTCGCATCTTTGCCCGGCGGCGTGAAATCGCCCGGGCATACTGGTTCGCGCAAATGCGCCAGTACTCCAGCCAGACTTCAAGCGAATTTGCTCGCTCCTACCTCACTTCTAGCTGCTGCCCAGTGTGCGCCCATGGTATCCCGCTTGGCGCTCTTGTCCATCGTCGACCGCGGGGTTTTGAGCCCTCTCCTTCGACAAAGCGGTATACAACCCAGTTTTAGCCTTCCCGCCGCTCATTTGATTGCGTTTCTCTACAGACATCAATCTCGAAATTTGGCCTTGACCTTCCCATCGTGGTGACAACTATCTTGGAGTCTTACCTTACAAAGGAGCTGTTATGTATGAATTGAATGTCCTAAAGATGACTGGCTCTCCGGCAACAGAAGCCTCTGGCTCCTGTCACTAAACGGCAGAGCGGTCAACCCGCTCTGCCTGGCATCTCATGAGTTAAACAGCTCGTTTAGGCCCATTGGACCCGCAGCGCGGACATCCCATCTCGGCGAAGCACTCGGTAAAACTACTTCTTTCACGAGCGAGCATTATCCTTAAGTACAGGCATGCGGCTTCGCCAACTCCTCGAGAATTGGGCATTCTGGATGTTTATCACCATGGCAGTTGTTCGCTACATGGCGCAACTGGTCTCGAATGGACTGTAGTTTCGCAATGTCCTCGTCGAGCTCGGCGATGTATTGCTGTGCTAGCTCCTTCACGTCAGCACTATGTCGGCTCCGGTCCTGCCATAGGCTGAGCAAAGTCTTAATACGCTCAATGGAAAAGCCCAGGTCACGAGAGCGTTTAATGAAGCGCAAAGTTTGCACGTCACGCGTAGTGTATTGACGGTAGCCTGAGTCAGTGCGATTCGCAGCTGTAATCAGGTCTATGCTTTCGTAGTACCGAATCATCTTAGCGGTCACCCCGGAAGCGTCGGCAGCTTGTCCAATGTTCATTATTTCCCTCCGTTAGCAACTGCCGGCTTCCACCGGCGGAGAAGCAGTGCGTTCATTACTACGCACACGCTCGAGAATGCCATTGCAGCTCCTGCAATGATAGGGTTGAGGTAACCCAATGCAGCCAGTGGTATGCCGACGACGTTGTACACAAAGGCCCAGCCTAGGTTCTGCTGAATTTTTCGGTAGGTCTTCTTCGAGATGTCGATGGCATCTGCAACCAACGTCGGGTCGCCGCGCATAAGCGTTATGCCTGCGGTATGCATCGCTACGTCCGTGCCGGTCGACATAGCGATTCCAACGTCCGCAGATGCTAGAGCCGGCGCATCATTAATGCCGTCTCCAACCATTGCAACCACCTTGCCAGCGGTCTTGAGCGCGGCCACGACATCTGCCTTGTCAGCGGGAAGTACCTCTGCGCGAAAATCCGTTATACCAACGGCGTTAGCAACGTTCTTGGCGCTTCCCGCGTTATCGCCTGTGAGCATGACGGAGTCGACACCAATACTACGAAGCCGCTCCACGGCCAGTTTGGCCGATGGCTTCAAGGTATCGCCGAACGCCAGTAGCCCAGCCAGCTCTACAATTCCATCCTGCTGCACAGCTAGCCACGAAACGGTTCGACCGGCGCTCTCATGCTGCGTCGCTGATGCGCTTAGGTCCACAGCAACTATGCCAATTTCCTGTAAGAGCTTTCGATTCCCCAAAAATACGGTCGTGCCTTCGACGTCAGCCCGCACTCCACGTCCTGCTAACGCTTGTGCATTGGTAGCTGAGAACTTTGCAGCTCCCTCTTTCTGCGCCTTTACCTCGACTGCTTTAGCAAGAGGATGGTCACTGTATTGCTGGACCGCTCGCGCGAGAGCTAACACGTCATCTTTGGTTCGTCCGATGCCTTCGACAGCCACAAGAGCTGGCTTGCCTTCAGTAAGGGTGCCTGTTTTGTCGAACGCCACGACATTCACAGCGTGTGCAGTCTCGAGTGCCTCAGCATCTTTGATGAGAATTCCGTAGCGCGCAGCGACGCCGGTGCCGGCCATAATTGACGTCGGAGTTGCAAGACCAAGCGCACATGGACAGGCGATGACCTGAACGGCGACAGCGTTAAGAAGTGCTTGCTGCCAGTCGCCGCTCAGCAAGCCCCATCCGAAAAAGGTCGCAACTGAAATCAGGAGAACAACCGGTACAAACACGGCACTGACCTTGTCGACTAGACGCTGAATTGGTGCCTTGACCGCTTGCGCGTCCTCCACGAGCTTGATGATGTTGGACAGCATAGTGTCACCGCCAACCGCGGTGGCCTGCAGGACAAGCATACCCTCGGCATTCACTGCACCGCCGGTGACCAAGTCACCAATGTTTTTCGAGACTGGCAAGCTCTCGCCGGTCAGCAGCGACTCATCAAGGTGACTTGAACCTTCAATGACCTTGCCATCGACCGGTACACGGTCACCTGGCCGGACAATGACTAGGTCACCGACGAGGACCTGCCCAACTGGAATCTCGGCATCATGGCCACCTCGTCGTACAAAGGCGACTGTGGCACGTAACGACTCCAGGGCACGCAGTGCGGCAACAGTTTGATGTTTCGCTCGTGTCTCTAACCATTTGCCGAGAAGAACCAAGGTAATCACGACGGCGGCGGTCTCGAAGTAGAGGTGCGACATCCCCTCATGGTCGCCTTGTGTGAGGAGCAGATACACCGAGAGCCCGTAAGCCGAGGTGGTCCCAAGAGCGACCAAGAGGTCCATATTCCCTGTACGCGCTAGGAGGGCTTTCCAGCCAGCCTTATAGAATCGGGCGCCCAGCCAAAACTGGACAGGCGTTGCCAACGCCATCTGCAGCCAGCCAGGTAGTGCCAGGTCGAAGCCAAACGGTATAAGCAGCATCGGCAACACGAGCGGTAGACTTAGTAGCGCTGCAGCCGCGACCGGCCACCACGCCGGAATACTGCCCCGTGGAGTGTCCTGTTGAGCAGAGGCGTCAGTTGCTGCGACAGCGTGATAGCCGGCCTTTTCAACAATTCCAATCAACTGCTTGAGCGTCACGCCAACAGCGGTGACAAGTGCTTTCTCGGTCGCAAGATTCACTGACGCATCGGTCACGCCAGGCATGTTCTTAAGTGCCTTCTCAACGCGCCCGATACAC
The DNA here is from genome assembly GCF_024753205.1 of Massilia aurea. Taxonomy (GTDB): domain Bacteria; phylum Pseudomonadota; class Gammaproteobacteria; order Burkholderiales; family Burkholderiaceae_D; genus Telluria; species Telluria aurea. The sequence continues at coordinate 4,712 of NZ_JANUGZ010000004.1, forward strand.
GATGCGCACGTCATTCCGGAAACCGAGAGCGAGAACGTTTCACTATGCACCTCATATCCAGCCTTTTCGACAGCGGCGTAGAGGGTATTAGGGCTGATACCTGAAGCGACATGAACGGTCGCCTTTTCTGTGGCTAAGTTGACAGCAACGCGCTCTACACCAGCAACGGCTGCTAGGGCTTTCTCAACACGGCCAACGCATGAGGCACATGTCATGCCGCCTACTGGGAAGGTGAAGGCCAACGCTTCGGCGGTAGGTTTGATAACTGCATTCACTTTGGTTCTCCGGTCTTTAACTAGAAGAAGGATGGACCTTCCAGCAATGGTAAGGTCAAGTGCTTGTTCTAGGCGAGCGCCGGAAGCACGAGCGCAGGAATGCTGCAGAACGCTTAGCATTGCAGTCGGCCTTGCAGACCTAAGCCGATGATGTTTGGCGTTGGCGAGGCCCGATTGCCTGGACAAGAGCACGCAGATGTAGGGAGCTTTTCGTCTTGACTGTAGTGACCGACGAATCCTTTCGTTATCACCGCGCGCTACTGCGCGTCGAAGCCAGCGGCCCTCATGAACGGAGCCTACCTCATGCGCATACGCAGATTCAGATTCAGATTCAGATTCAGATTCAGGGAAGCTTGCGGCCAAGCGCGCGGTGAGACCATCTGTCGCCACCTCGGCCATAGTTGCGAGGCATAAGAATTGACTACACACGAGATAGGCCCCATCAGAATTGATGTCTAGCCAGCCTAGCTGAGCGGTCTTCCGGTTGTCATTTGACAACCGTCACCTGTATTAATACGTTGGTGACAAGTAGAATTCGCTTAGACAATTGTGCTTACAAGCTAGCTCCACACAAGGTCCGACTTGTTGTCTTCCTCGACGTGACGAAGTACGATTATTAGCTGTCCTGGGCTGCCGAAGCAGGCGCCGGCCAGCTCAAAATAGCTGCGGCTCGGCGGATAACCCATCTCATCTCATCGTCCGAGCCCCAACCAGTCGTCATTGCGCGAACGCAGTACTGGTCAAGGATGGCCTCTTCCGACATATGCGACCTCTTACCCAACTTACATTCCCTCGATTTGACAACGAATTGCTGGGCCAGGTCTTCGCAAATATCCCATCGGCGGTACAACTCCTGCGGCGTACAGCCAGGGAGATAGAAGCGACCGCCGGAAGCAACAAGAGGCAGCTTAGCTTGGTAACCCGCTACTGAGCTATGTATCTGCGGCCGGGGGAAATCGTCGGGTATCGAGTAGTCAGGGTTTGCCAATAACTTCACCTACGACGGTTTGCTGTTAGCCCGTAGCTACTAATGAGCGAGCGGCGCTGCATTCTGATATCAAGGTACAAGCGCGCTACCGCTTCCGAAGACTGAAGCGGAACGTCTTCACCGCACTTGGAAGCGGCTCCAACTCGTGCAGCTCAATGAGCTCAAGAGGGGTTCGATTGCCGAGCGACTCGGCCGCGGTCGTAAAAAACCTGAACTTTTGCACACCATTACACGCGCCGAGAGAGCCCGAAACCGCGTACAGGGCCTTGGTATCAAATCTATGGTCGGCAAAGAAGGCAGGGATGTATGAGTCCCCGCCGAGGTAATGAACCTCTTGAGGCATCTCGAAAATTTCACGACTAGCCAGCTTCTCAACCAGAGCTGCTTTACTCATCCCGGTCCTCTTGAGGAATTCGTCGTCACGGATAAAAGTGCCATTGTCGACGAGCCGGCCCCCAGCAGTGACAATCGCGCGGTCAAGCTTCCACTGATGATGCGCACGCTCAGCTGCAGCGGTGCGAGCTTTTCTTGGAAGAAGAAGCACGCGCTGCGCGAACTCAATGAACTCGTTTTCGTCCCTCTTCGTCAACTCAGCCGTGGCTTGAGTGTAGGCCCGCATAACGTCTTGCTCAGAAAGCTCTGAACGCTCGCTTTCAGGGGTATCCAGGAAGGCAGTCAGAGCCGACCTATACAGAACGTACGACGACAAATAAAGCGACGATGACATACATCTGTCCCTAAGGGCGGAAAGCTAAGAAGACCTGAAGCAGGTGCTAAACAAACATCAGCTATTGGTAATACTGATGATGACGACCAAGTTGGAAGCGCCTGCTGACGGCACAGCCCTGAGTATAGACTCAAATCAAGTGACCGTAAAGTATGTGACCTCAAAAGCTGTGACCTCATAGGGCGTGGACATCCGCGTACTGTTGAGAGAACCTCACGCCTATATGTTCACTCCTAAAACCGAAGCGGAAGTACGCGCGACACTTTCAGAGTCTCTTAAAGAGTACAGGGCACTGAGAGGCCTGTCACAGGAAGGCCTCGCGACCGTCGCTGGCGTGAATCGCACCTTCGTCAGCCAAATTGAGCGGCAGCAGAAAAACGTTTCTATCGAAAGTTTGAGGCGTTTAGCGAACGCTCTTCAGTGCGAGGTGTACCAGCTGCTTGGTGGATAGTCGAGGTATCTTGATATACAAGAATTGGATGCGCTGCTACGTCAGAGCACTGGCTTAATTGAGCAGAACCTAGCTCAGCGTCATGAGCTAGGTATCCTAAAAATGCGCAACGCAGGCTCGCTAATGTTGCACCGTCAGCTCACGAAATAGAAAATTCAATTCATGAGTCTGGCTCGCTTACATCATCGTGCAGGTAACGGCTCACTGGCGTTTGTCAAGTAGGGTGCCTCCAGATTGCCTAAGTAAGCAAACTTTGTTCATCTTCCATGAGCGCTGCAACTCAAGCTCTCATCTGTGCAGTACTGGGAAAGCACCTCTCCAACGCTGTCGAAATGTTGGCTTTTATACACGGCTTGTATAACTACGATAGTGATTTCTGCTTCTATCCAGCTAGCCTCCCTTGCTCCAGTTCGGAACGATTCAATGTCGGCAACCCCGTCAGCAAGGTTGAGTTGACATGACACGGGACGGCGGTTGATTGAAGTTCGCATTTTTGCTCCTGGCTTCGTTGAAAACCAGTTTAGCGAGCTTATTTATACGTTCTTGCGGATTTTTTAGTCGAGGGTATGGTCTGGATTGCTACCAAATCAAAAGTTTATGGTCGACAACTCTGAAAGTGCGTCCAGAAATATCGCGCGACCAATCAGGAATTGAGCTTGTCTCCAGTATGCGCGACACTGTCGCTGGTTTCTGAACATATTGGCCGCAGATTTGGGCAGCGGCAGGCAAACGTGTGGGTCTACACGGGCCCTACGCGGCCCATACCCAGCGTTCTTTAGACAGAGTCCGGCTTGGGTTGAAGGTGCCCTCTAGCTGAGCCTAGCCTGGACGCGCAAAAAGAACTCACGCGCATACCAATCCTAAGCCTGTAACACAGTGGTCAGCGCATTTGCTGCTAGTTCCTCCATCATGAACTGGTGCAAACCCACCGTCCGACGCTCTGACCTCGGTAAGGACTCTACTGCGCTACGTGCTGCCACTTCGTCACCCACGATGAGGACCTGGCTCTGCGCCCGGGTAATCGCTGTGTACACCAACGTTCGGTCAAGCATACGGCTTCCAGTGAGTACGACAATTACGCGCTTCCATTGCGAACCCTGGGATTTGTGCACCGTCAGTGCATAGCCGAGTTCGAAGACGTCTAGCATCTCTGCCAGAACTGGCCGGCGCTCTCCATCGTCCCATTCAATCCATGCTATGGCATGCCCAAGTTCGCTCCCTTCAGGCCCCGATAGTAGACGAGGCACCTCCTCGATTTCGACTAGCTTCCCTAAAGAGCCATTTTGAAGACCCCAATTCCACAAGTTCTTTGTGCATAAGATGGGGTCGCCCAAATGAAAGCCCGTCCACATGTCGCAGGCAAACTCTTCGTTGTATATTAGAAGCGCAGGCATTCCCTTTGTGAATCGAGCTTGGCAAACCTCGTTTAACGATTTCGTGCCATCAGCATTACTGCGGCGGGCCGAGACAATCTGTGTGTTTTCCGTATCCGCTGCGTAGAGGTCTACGACAGTTTCAGGTATGACAGCAACGCGGCAGGGCAAGAGCGAAATCGGAGCCAATGCATCGCTAGGTAAACTAGGCCACTTCCCGGCTCGTATGTCGGCCGCAGCTTCAGCAATAACCCCTCCGTAGCGCTTTACTTGAGTAAGCTCCGTAGTAGGAAGCTCTGAAATTTTGGCTAATGCGTGCAGTACTAGACCAGGCCCCACGGGCATTAGTTGCGAAGTGTCCCCAACAAGGAGTAGCCGCACATGGCTTGGCAAAAGCTCACAAAGCCTGTGCATCGTGATGATGTCAACCATGGAAGCTTCATCTACAACCACGACCGTTGGGCCTTCCATGGGCAACGTCTCGCTGCCATGGAAGAACCGCGCAAGGGTCCAAGAGGGTCGCCCAGTTGCCTCGCTCATTCGCTTTGCTGCCCGGCCAGAAAGAGCCATCTGGTAGATGGCCACTTCAGCAGCATCAAACACTCGGTACAGAGCTTTCAGGACAGTGGTTTTGCCTACACCGGCGCCGCCAAGTACTAAGGCTATGGATTGCTCCGCTGCGCAATGCACAGCCTGTCGCTGTTCAGTGTTCAGCTCGAATCCTTCCGCCTGTTCGTGTTGGTAGATGATGCGCTCTACCTTTTGACGGTTTAGGAGCGAGACCGGTGCCAGGAATCGAGCGACAATACTACGTGCGACGGTCCGTTCCATCACCATCGCACCAGTCAAATGAGTATTGCCATGGTCGCCGATAACATAGCTGCCGTTAGTGAGTCCGGCCTCTAATGCCGCCATGATGACTGGGCGCGAAGTTAAACTGCCCAGAACGTTCTCTACGCGCTTCAAAAGGGTAGGAATAGCTGCGACCGTATCGCCGGCGTCGAATACCCTGTAAAGGGCTTCCTCAACTGCCGCCTGGAGGCGCCGAGGGTCATCAGGCAGAATACCAAGACGCGATTGTGCGAACGAGTCGACATGCTTCCAACTTGCTGAGAACGAAAGCAGCCGGTATGGGTCCTCCTCTAACTTCTCACGGGCCTCATTACCGAAAAATGCTAACAACTTCCGGCCGGTGCGCACATCGATGCCGCTTGTTTGAAGCCATTGCAAAGTGCGCGCATTGCCTTGTTCAGTCCACGCCTTTATGGCGCATTGGGCGGACTCCGCCGTAAGAACTGTCGAGAGTGTCGTGGCATCGGCCAAATCCAAAATTTCGTATAACCGTTCGCCGAACGTCTCCCATAGCTTCCGGGCTTTAACCAAGCCAATGCCTTGGAAGTCATCACACTCAGCAATGAACGTGACGATGTGCTCCCCAGAAAGACGGACAAGCGCGATGTCATTGGCTGTTATCTGAATTTCGTTAATGACGTAGCCGCTGTTTGTTCGCGAGAACGACTGAGCCTCGCCTGTAACTGTCCACCACTGCCCTAGCTGAATGCGTGTTTCTCCGAGCTGCGCCCCAGATGCTTTGACGACAACGTAGCTTTTCGCATCTATGACATCACCGTGCTCGGTAATCTCTGTTCCTGTGAAGATGCACCCACCCTTACCGAACGGGTTTTGGCTGCGGATTGATTGAACTCGCAGCAAATATGGCAGGCTCATCGCGGAAGACGTCCTGTTGTCGATAGCACCTCGCGAAGCACAACAAACTTCTCCAACTGGCGCTTGAGCTCCTGGTTCTCAGCCTTCAAAGAAGCATTCTCCTGCTCCAAACGCTTTAGCCGCTCGGCGTCGACAGAACGGCTTACAGTGCCGGATGCCGGCAACAGTTGCAGAGCGAGTCCATCATCTACTTTACTAACCTTTGATGGCAGTATTCCAACCTCGCGAAGACTTTCTTCTTTAGCGAAAAGGGCAGTTTTGATTCGAGGATTTTGGTTGAGTGCGCTTGTAGAGAATCCGCATTGTGCAGCAATCTCGCGCCGGGACAGCCCACCACGCACCACCATTTGGCGAAAATCATCGCTAGTTTTGCTCTCAACCCAACTGCAGAAGGTTTGAAAATTCTGTTCGGCCAGCTGCTGCCCGTTTGCCATAATTAGTTCTTCTTCTGCCGTCCGGCTGCATAGATTGGCTTCTTGTCATCAGTACTAACCCGCATAGTAGGAGACAACTGCGCGTTAAGCGTTCTTTCGGTTAAACCGTGCTTTCTAGCATTATGGGTCCATATTACAAACAAAGCACGATAGTTATTGCACTCAAGGGAAAGCTGTTCATTTTCCGCCTTAAGTCGGTCAATGGTTTTTTGAAACGCCTCGACTCGGCTGTCAGCTGGAGCAGGCCGTCCAGCCTCGAGTTGAAGTGAACGCTTTCGCAGGGTGAACTCGCGACTAATTTTCTCGTGGCTGGCGAGCGCCTGGCGCGTGTATTCGATACCAATTCCACGCTTTATTTTAGCAATGAGTAAATCCCAGGTTAGTTTTCCATTCCAATTAGCCAGCACATCTTGAACGACTTCGATGATATCGGCATCAATTGCCCTCGCTCTAGTTTTTGGCATTTTTCATTTTCTCCAACAATTTATTTCTTTTTGGCTGTTCTAGCTTTTCTTGCCTCAAAAATCCGACCTGTTCAAAACGTGAGGCAGAACGTATTTCAGTCAGCGCAACCAATGCCCCATCGGAGATAGCAGGGTTTTCCAAAATAGATAAAAGTTGTTCACAATGGATTAAGGTCTTTCTTTGGTGCACAACCCACCTAGATGCCCCATGTTTAGACTGCTGTTCTGCTGCCTCAGCCTTGGTCAACAGGACTTCAGTCTCATTACGCAAGCGGCGAATATTCTCTAGCTTGACTGTATTCCCTTTCACACAGACATGCTCGTGACAATTCAGGCAGTCGCGATGAATTTGGCAGGGAGATGACGCATAATCATGACGACACATCCCATATAACGTCGCGTGAGCGGTACCAGTTATCAATTTTCCGGTTGCATCATCACGGTGGGCGACAACGCGCACCTTCGGAATTTCAGTAACGCCTGAGAACAACTGAGACCCTGCTGCGACAGCAATTGCCTTAGTTTTAGTTAAAATTTCGCCAGGCGTTACATGGTCATAGACTGAGTTCTGCGATGGGTCGGCACGCCCTGACCACATTGCGATGTCCAGCTGAGAAGCTCCGTTAGCCTGAGCTAATGTATTAAGATAGTGTCGCGCCTGATGCGAGCGCATATCAATGACTGTACCATCAACTTCGTTGAAACCTCGTTTCTCGAAAATTGAGGTTGCGCTACCACTACTGCCTAGCCGAGCAGTAATCTCGCCATGTGATATTCTGTCTACAATACAAGCATAAGCGTTTAACGTTGCATCTAGCTCAAAACGACGCACAATAAAAAGACTCTCACTATACTTAAGCGCAGGGGAGGTTTGAAAAATATCTTTTGGTAACTTACCCAACACGACCCTTTCCACGTCTACGAAAGAATAATGCTTTGGTATCACAATTCCTACTTTTTCGGCGTTACACCAACTTTTCATTGGCTTTAGCTTACCATATAAGATTGCGCCTACTTCATCTTGAGTAACATATGTCTTCTCTCGAAGATATTCAAACTCCGGCACCAAATAAACCTTGTCCGGATTTTTTTCATACCAAAGCGCTACTTTTCGTGCTTCGCTAGACGCGTCTTTTAGGTTTTTGATTGCCGCACGAGCAACTGGCTCCATAGTCGGCACAATCCATCGGACAGAGTCATCAAAACCCTTTGAACCCGGTTCTCTAAGGCCGTAATGCGGCTTCTGCTCGTCGTCCTCTTCGACCTCACAATTGTACGGCAACCGAACCACCTCGTTAATTCGTTGCGGGAAGCAATACATGAGTGCTAAAGTCGAGGTGACGAATACTTCAGCTGCCGATTCCGGCGTCTGAAAAATGTACGCCAAAGCCTCAATTGCTTCCTTTGAGGGAAGCTTTTTCTCACGAGCTTTATCAGCTTCGGCACCAATGCGAATTCCTAAATCATTCGGCTTCTTTAGCGGATTAACCCATGCTGTCTTCATCTGACACAAGTCATTCTCGACAAGAAACTTGCTGATTTCTGCAAGCTGCCCTGCAATTTTCACGGCAGTTTCAGCCTGATAGCCTTTTGATATCACAAGGCAGGCTTTGGAAAATATATCGTGTGTCGCCTTATATACCTGACCGTCAAGTCCTTCGGCGCATAATGCATGGTCCAGAACACGCAAAGCCGCAAGGCGGTTAGACCACTGAGTGCTACTTCTTAGAGTTAATGAATACCTGAAATACGACTTTGCGAAACCTTTATAGCCAGGAGAAATAGTCGGCATATCTCTTCGAATGCGGGCGGCTTCATAACTCGAAAAGATTGCACGACTTTTCTTCTTGCTGCCTTTAACCGGGTATTCGGAAGTGATATCCCAAGAGTCGGTATCGAAAGGCAGGTCTGCACCAAATAAAATAAGATTAGTGCGACAAAATTGCTCAAATCTGGCTACGTTGTATTCGGCCGACAATTCGGCTTTAGACTGAAATAGAAGGATGTCACCCACCAGCTATCCCTTTCAACTCTTCCTTTATACGCGCACACTCGTCCACGACATTTTTAATTGCAATCATAGTTAGGTCATTAATGGCTGCTAGCCTTTGACCGCTCACTTCCAAAATTTCATTACGCTCTCCTTCTAATTGCTGATATAGCTCAGCATGAGGAGCATCAATCCAGGCTTCAAATTTAGGACAAGTGTAGCAAGCTACAGGCGCATTGAATTTGCAATTATAGGTAGTACCGCAGTTGCCAACACCCTGCCCACTGTTTTTGTAATCGATAATTTCACTGCTTGAATCCCCGAAGCGGGTTGCCCCGGAACGCATTATCAGAATAGTGCCAACGAACGCATTCGCGATTGGCGCCAAATCTTTAGCCAAATACTTATCTAATCTCTCAGCAATTTCTGGAATAACTGCGACATAGCACTTAACATTCTGCGTGTCCACGTGACCCAAAATTTCAGCAATAACCAACTCTCCAAACCCTTCTTGCGCCGCGCGAGTCCCTAATGTGTCGCGGAATCGTCCAATTACCATATGCATGGGCTCAGAGGTCCTAGGACTTATTGGTGCAATCTCGGACAGTGCTTTTGTAAAATGCGCTGATAGCGTACTGGGTGACCAGTGCTCCTGGTAAGCCTCATCCAGTTGAAGGACATTAGAATCTACATTTGTTAGAAACATTGGAGCGTCCGGACCAAGTTCCGGATATTCCGCTTGGACTTCTTGAGCATAAGCGAAAAACTCTTCACCGAATTGGCGCAACAAAGGCCGCACCAAAAATTCGTCTCTTAGGATTGCCCCCCGCTGTTTAGCTTTGGGAATCGAAATCTCATATGCGAGACTTCCATCAGAAATACTCTTCATTGTAAGGTCTCGAACCTTGAGGGCGCAATACTGGGAGACACGTTGCCCAGTTAGGAGTGCGAGCCAAGTCAGGTAGTAGAATTTCGGTTCTATTCGACCGTCCGCATACGCCAGATTTAGAGCTTGAGTAAGTTGTTGTATTTCGAATTCTGTGAAGGGACCTTCAACAGGGTCCTGCGTCAGTACAGCATGGCCTTTCTTATTGCTCTTCTTTCGAATACTCTTCAGAATTTTTACGGCGCCTTTAGATAGGCCGGGAATACCAATTTCGCTCCACCGTGATATCAAAGCTGAAAGATGACCGTCTATTCCAAGACGATGCTTATGCGCAGCAATAAAATTCAGGACATGAGTTTCTGTGACCTGCCTAACTTCGTTCAACTCGGTAAGAGCTATTACATCGGCCAAACGGATAAAGCTCCTGTACATGTTGACTGCATATGTTGGAGCGTTTATCTCTAAGAAATTTATTAAGACTTGCTTGATGTATGGAACTAGTGGCGCCACCTGGGTAGGCAGGTCGGAAAAGTTCATATAGACGGTATAAATTCCGTCAATAAACTTCCAATGTTCTTGGTCGGGTTGGAACTTAACGCCGCTTCGAAGCCGCACAGATACCGGCAACTCGCTATCAAAGAAATTTAGTTGAGAAGAGATAGCAGCCATAAGTTTTATTTAAAAACCCTTTGTTGCAAGGCCATCAAGACTTCTTTCGCTTTGCCTTGAACGTAACCTTTTGTGTAAATTTCGGCGGTTTTCGAAGATTTTTCCCACCCCATCAGATAGTTCTGAATAAGCTTTACGAGAGACGCATCTTTTCCTTCACACATTTCTGCAAAGCGTTCATTTATAGTATGGCGCAGGACATGCGAGCTAATCTGAACAAACTCAGGAAAAGCCTGACGAAAAGACGAAAAAATGTAATCTATACTGTTCAAGGCTAGCTCATTGCCTTCGTCAGAAACCAGGAGGTAAGGGTTGTATTCAGCTCGTCGTCGGCTCGGACGAACCTCTTCAGTGTAGTGAAGTAACAAACTACGCATTTCGTCGTTTAGTGAAAGCAATCGCGGCAACGTCTTAGTTGTTGCTGGGCGTCCCCGCCTGTCGTCTTTATCATCTGTTCTCTTGGCGATAAAGATTGTTCCCTCTCTGAAGTTAATGTCTTCGAGCTTAATTCCGCACAACTCACCTTTTCGAACTCCAAGTCCGAAGAGTAGCTTTACGATGAGATGATTGCGATATCGCATGAACGAGCTCTTCCAAGGATTGCCTGCGAAGTCCGGATGAATGACTTCAAACAGTCGAGCTTCAGCCTCTTTGGGCAGGCCTTGTCGGTCCGAGGTCTTGCTCACAACCGGTTTCTTGCTACCCAAAGTCTTGAGTGTAAGCTCGGTAGCTTCTAAGAACTTCGCCCCATCGTTAGGGAGCCGTTGTAGGCGAGCTTGAGTGGAGAAGTAGCTAAGAAAATTGATGATGTAGTGTAGACGGATGACAGCGGTTTTAGGCTTCACAGCATCATCTTTGGAGTGGATGAAGGTTCCCTTTTTACGTCGTACGTTGGCCAACGAGATGACGCCGTCAGCCAGATTTTCATGTCCTTCCGCCCTAGTCTTACACCGGTCAGCAACAGCTATGACCTCTGACAATCTTAGTAGCTCGTTGCCCTCAGCTCTCTCGATGAGGCATACGTTCGTCTCAGCCAGTACTTCGTAGAGTAGTTGGACTGCTCTCATAGCAGAGTCGATAGTTTTGGCTTTTAACGCTCGGTCACGTAAGTGAAGACTGAAAGCTGTGGCCTCGAAGACGCCGACGCTCGTACGCTCATCCACTAACAGTGGCAGTTTTTCGCCACCGCCCAAGTCAACTATTCGCAGCCCATACCTGTTCATTAGTGTTTACACTTTCTCTACTAGGTGATAAGAAAGTATAGCTTGGAAATGAGAAATAATGCAAATAAGAAAAACGCTCTGCAAATCAATGACTTGCAGAGCGTTGTTTACAAAATAACTGTGTTGGGTCCTAGAACGGAATGTCGTCATCCATATCCGAGAAGTTCGGGGCCGGCTTCGGCTGCGGACGTGCTGCCGGTGCCGGTGGCGCCTGGCGTGGCGCTTGCTGGCGTGGCTGCTGTGGCGCCGAGTAGTCGTCGTCCATGCCGCCACCGCCCATACCGCCACCCATGCCGCCGCCGTCGCCGCCCATGCCCTGGCGACCGCCCAGCATCTGCATGTTTTCAGCGATGACGTCGGTTGCATAGCGCTCGATGCCGTCCTTGTCGGTGTACTTGCGGGTCTGCAAGCGGCCTTCGACGTAGACCGACGAACCTTTTTTCAGGTATTGCGCGACGATCTCGGCCAGGCGGCCGAAGAACGAAATACGGTGCCACTCGGTCAGCTCTTTTTGCTCACCGGTGTTGCGGTCTTTGGATTTGTACGAGGTGGCGACCGCGATGTTCGCGATGGCGTCGCCGCTCGGCATGTAGCGCACTTCCGGGTCGCGGCCGAGGTTGCCGACGATGATGACCTTGTTAACTGATGCCATTTGATTACTCCTGCTGGGTATGATCAGCCCTGACTCTGCATGCTTCTAGGCGTCAGGGAACGTGGTGGTACAGCTCACTATTATGAGGCCGGCGCCCGGATTTGCCACAACAATTTGTTGAAATCCATCAGCCGTAACGCAGCGTCATCCCGTCGATTTTGTTGTCAATCCGACCTCGTCCATAGCTCAGCAGGGAAATTTATTTTGCGAATCTGAACGCTTTGTCATTGAACCGTTCAGAGGGCGACCCACATACGGCGGACATGTCGTTGTCCAGGCCATCGCGCCACCTGGATGCGCATGCCGATCCGGCAATGCGCACATTAGAACCACTGGACAAATATACAGCCGTAACAAAAACCAGCTACACTAACGGGTTCTCCCCGATTGGCCCGCTGACCCGGTCGCTTAGCGTTCGCGGCTCCGCCACGGTGGCCCACATAAACTAATAGAAAGTCTGCCCAACTTAATGGAAGAAATTCGCATTCGTGGTGCCCGCACGCACAATCTGAAGAACATCAACCTCGACCTGCCGCGCAACAAGCTGATCGTGATCACGGGTTTGTCGGGCTCCGGCAAGTCGTCGCTCGCTTTCGATACCTTGTATGCCGAAGGCCAGCGCCGCTACGTCGAGTCGCTGTCGGCCTACGCGCGCCAGTTCCTGCAACTGATGGAAAAGCCCGATGTCGACCTGATCGAGGGCCTGTCCCCGGCGATTTCGATCGAGCAGAAGGCGACCTCGCACAATCCGCGCTCGACTGTCGGCACCGTTACCGAAATCCACGATTACCTGCGCCTGCTGTACGCGCGCGTCGGCACGCCGTATTGCCCGCAGCACCCGCACCATCCGCTGGCCGCGCAGACCGTGTCGCAGATGGTCGACTCGGTGCTGGCCATGCCGGAAGGCACCAAGCTGATGATCCTGGCGCCGGTCGTGGCCGGCCGCAAGGGCGAGCATGGCGATCTGTTCCTGGCAATGCAAGCCCAGGGCTTCGTGCGTTTCCGTATCGCCAGTGGCGTGGCTGCGGCCAAGATCTACGAGATCGACGAGCTGCCCAAGCTGAAGAAGACCGAGAAGCACACGATCGACGTCGTGATCGACCGCATCAAGGTCAATCCGGACATCAAGCAGCGCCTGGCCGAGAGTTTCGAAACTGCACTGCGCCTGGCCGATGGCCGCGCGGTTGCATACGAAATGGACACCGAGAACATGACGGTGTTCTCGAACAAGTTCGCCTGTAATGTCTGCGGCTACTCATTGCAAGAGCTGGAACCGCGCCTGTTCTCGTTCAATAACCCAATGGGCGCCTGTCAGGAATGCGATGGCCTGGGCCACATCGAATTCTTCGATCCGAAACGGGTCGTGGCCTTCCCGCACCTGTCGCTGGCGTCCGGCGCCGTGAAGGGCTGGGACCGCCGCAACCAGTTCTATTTCCAGATGCTGCAGAACCTGGCGTCGCACTACGATTTCGACCTCGACATACCGTTCGACAAATTGCCGGCGGCATCGCAGGATGCCGTGCTGTTTGGCTCGGGCAAGACAACGATCCCGTTCAGCTATGTGAACGAGCGCGGCCGCACCGTGATTCGCGAGCACACGTTCGAAGGCGTCGTCAACAACCTGCAGCGCCGCTATCGCGAAACCGATTCGATGGCCGTCAAGGAAGAGCTGGCGAAGTTCATCAACGAGAAGAAGTGCCCGTCGTGCGAAGGCGCGCGTCTGCGCACCGAAGCGCGGTACGTGAAAATCGGTCAGGGCGCCCAGCAGCGCGCGATCTATGAAGTGTCCGATAAGCCGCTGCGCGATACGCTCGAGTTCTTCGAAACGCTCGAACTGACCGGCGCCAAGAAGGACATCGCCGAGCGCGTGATCAAAGAGATCATTTCGCGCCTCAAGTTCCTGAACAACGTGGGTCTGGATTACCTGTCGCTCGACCGCAGCGCGGACACCTTGTCCGGCGGCGAAGCGCAGCGTATTCGTCTGGCGTCGCAGATCGGCTCGGGCCTGACGGGCGTCATGTACGTGCTCGACGAGCCGTCGATCGGCCTGCACCAGCGCGACAACGATCGCCTGATCGCGACACTGAAACACCTGCGCGACATCGGCAACAGCGTGCTGGTCGTCGAGCACGACGAAGACGCGATCCGCACCGCCGACTACATCGTCGACATGGGGCCGGGCGCGGGCGTGCACGGCGGGCAGATCATCGCCGAAGGCACGCTCGAGCAGATCATGAAGAACGAGCACTCGGTCACGGCCCAGTACCTCGACGGTCGGCGCCGGATCGAAGTGCCGAAGAAGCGCACCAAGGCCGATCCGGCGCGCCAGCTGGTGATCACGGGCGCCAAGGGCAATAACCTGAAGGATGTGACTCTGACGCTGCCGGTGGGCTTGATGACCTGCATCTCTGGCGTCTCGGGGTCGGGCAAGTCGACCCTGATCAACGACACGCTGTACCCGGCGCTGTCGCGTCACCTGTACGGCTCGCAGACCGAACCGGCCGAGCACACGTCGATCCACGGCCTGGAACACTTCGACAAGGTGATCTCGGTCGACCAGGCGCCGATCGGCCGCACCCCGCGCTCGAATCCGGCGACGTACACGGGCCTGTTCACACCGATCCGCGATCTGTTCTCGACGGTGCCGACGGCCAAGGAACGCGGCTACAGCGCGGGCCGCTTCTCGTTCAACGTCAAGGGCGGACGCTGCGAAGCGTGCCAGGGCGATGGCGTGATCAAGGTCGAGATGCACTTCCTGCCGGACGTGTACGTGCCGTGCGATGTCTGTCACGGCAAGCGCTACAACCGCGAAACGCTGGAAGTCAATTACAAGGGCAAGAACATCACCGAGGTGCTGGAACTGACCGTCGAGGATGCGCACGAGTTCTTCAAGCCAGTGCCGGTGATTGCGCGCAAGCTGCAAACGCTGCTGGACGTGGGCCTCGGCTACATCAAACTGGGGCAGAGTGCGACGACCTTGTCGGGCGGCGAAGCGCAGCGCGTCAAGCTCTCGCTCGAGCTGTCCAAGCGCGACACGGGCCGCACGCTGTATATCCTGGATGAGCCGACGACCGGCCTGCACTTTGCCGACATCGACCTGCTGCTGAAGGTGATCCATCGCCTGCGCGACCAGGGCAATACGCTGGCGATCATCGAGCACAACCTGGACGTCATCAAGACGGCCGACTGGGTAGTCGACCTGGGGCCGGAAGGCGGCGCCGGCGGCGGCGTCATCGTGGCAACGGGTACGCCGGAAGACGTGGCCAAGAACAAGGGCAGCGCCACCGGCAAGTATCTGAAGCCGTTGTTGAAGGCACCGGCGAAGGCTTAACACGCCGCTTCAGGCAGCACGATCAGACAGGGGCAACGCCAGCTGGCGCTGCCCCTGTTTTTTAGGTTTTCACCGTCGCGAAGACGACGCCACCCCCTCCATCAGTCGTAGGGTGGACGGGTTCCCCGTCCACGCGGTGATGGTTGGCCGAAAGATCATCCGACAAGATCATGGCACCGTGAGCGATCTTGATTGGCAACGGGATCGTCCGGCGCGATTGCAGCACTGCTGACGATCACCGCGTGGACGGCCGAGCCGTCCACCCTACGCCAACAGGCCACATCAGGGCAGCGCCAACAATCCACAAATGAATCAGGGGCAGCGCCACCGGCGCTGCCCCTGTTCTTTTTTTATATTTTCACCGTCGCGAAGACGGCGCCTCCCCCACCAGGCAGTTCGAGCTTAAGCTCAAGCAGCCAGTTGTTTCTCCAGCCGATCACGCGTGGCCACCAGCTCTTGCGGCAGGTGGTAGGCCAGCTTCTCGAACAGCTCGGTATGCAGTTTCAGTTCTTCGCGCCAGGCGTCCTTGTCGATCGACGTGATCTGCGCAAATTGCTGCTCGCTGAAGTCAACGCCTTCCCAGTTCAGGTCGGCGTAGTTCGGCGTGGTGCCGAACAGGTGCTCGGTGCCGCCGGTGGCGCCGGCAGTGCGGTCCAGGATCCACTTCAGCACGCGCATATTATCACCGTAACCTGGCCACACGAAGTTGCCCTGTGCATCGGTGCGGAACCAGTTGACGCAGAAGATCTTTGGCAATGCTGCCGGATCGATTGCTTCGACCTTCTTGCCCAGATCGAGCCAGTGCTGGAAGTAGTCGCTCATGTTGTAGCCGATGAATGGCAGCATCGCGAATGGATCGCGGCGCACGACGCCCATCTGGCCGGCAGCGGCGGCGGTGGTTTCGGAACCCATCGCGGCGGCCATGTAGACGCCTTCCACCCAGTCGCGCGCTTCGGTCACCAGCGGCACGGTCGTCGAACGACGGCCACCGAAGATGAACGACGAGATCGGTACGCCGGCAGGATCGTCCCAGGCTGCATCGATCACCGGATTCTGCGTTGCGGCGACCGTGAAGCGCGCGTTCGGATG
Source organism: Massilia aurea (assembly GCF_024753205.1). Classification (GTDB taxonomy): domain Bacteria; phylum Pseudomonadota; class Gammaproteobacteria; order Burkholderiales; family Burkholderiaceae_D; genus Telluria; species Telluria aurea. The sequence goes on from NZ_JANUGZ010000004.1 coordinate 20,992, forward strand.
CGCCGCCTTGGTGCCCGATGCCGGCGTCCAGTCCTTGCCCTGCCAGTCGATCAGGTGGGCCGGTGCTTCTTTCGTCATGCCTTCCCACCAGACGTCGCCGTCGTCGGTCAGCGCGACGTTGGTGAAGATGACGTTTTCACGCAGCGAAGCCATGCAGTTCGGATTGGTCTTGTCGTTGGTGCCCGGGGCAACACCAAAGTAGCCAGCTTCCGGGTTGATGGCGACCAGCTTGCCATCGGCGCCCGGCTTGATCCAGGCGATGTCGTCGCCGATGGTCGTGACTTTCCAGCCGTCGAATGCCTGTGGCGGGATCAGCATTGCGAAGTTGGTCTTGCCGCAGGCCGACGGGAACGCGGCGGCGATGTATTTCTTGTCGCCTTGTGGCGATTCGACGCCCAGAATCAGCATGTGTTCGGCCAGCCAGCCGGTGCCGCCCTGCTGCGCCTCTTGATAGCCCATGTTCGAGGCGATGCGCAGCGCGAAGCACTTCTTGCCCAGCAGCGCATTGCCGCCGTAGCCGGAACCGAACGACCAGATTTCGCGGGTGTCCGGATAGTGGACAATGTACTTGGTGGCATTGCATGGCCATGCGACATCGGCCTGGCCATCGACCAGCGGCATGCCAACCGAGTGCACGCATGGCACGAAGTCGCCATCCTGGCCCAGCACGTCGTACACGGCGCGGCCCATGCGCGTCATGATGCGCATGTTGACGGCGACGTACGGCGAGTCGGACAGTTCGACGCCGATGTGGGCGATTGGCGAACCGAGCGGGCCCATCGAGAACGGGACGACGTACAGCGTGCGGCCGGTCATGCAACCGTCGAACAGGCCGTGCAGCGTCTGGCGCATTTCGGCCGGTTCCATCCAGTTGTTGGTCGGGCCGGCTTCTTCTTTCGTGGCCGAGCAGATGTAGGTGCGGTCTTCAACGCGCGCCACGTCCGACGGATCGGACCAGGCCAGGTAGGAATTCGGACGCTTGGCCGGATTCAGCTTTTTCATCGTGCCTGCAGCAACCATCTCGGCGCACAGGCGGTCGTATTCGTCTTCCGAACCGTCGCACCAGTAAATGCTGTCAGGCTTGGTCAGCGCAGCAATCTCAGCCACCCAATTGATGAGTTTTTGATGTTTGATGTAAGCTGGGACGTTCAGTGCGGCGACGCCGCCCATCACGGGTTGGTTCATGGGGATACCTCCAAATGCCAATTAAGAATTCGGGTGGACCGTTACCTTGCATCGTCTTCGGCCGGGGCGCCCTGCGGTCGATCACGACGTTGGGCAAGCACTCTGCGGCAGAAGCAGGAATCAACACTTGACGATACAGCGGGCAGGTCGGCAGCTTCGATTGAAGCCTTGCGGTGCGTCTCGTGAGCACCGTTGGATACGTGTCATTCGCTTAAGTTCTGCGCCGATTGTACACCCGCAAAACAGCGTTTCGACGGCTTTCACTACAAAAAAGTAGGAAAGATGCCCGACTAATGTAGTAGGCTATTTGGGCATTTGCCCTATCGTGTTATTTGTTTACAGGCAGATCATACAATTGTGACAACACCACTGAAAATCGCGATTCTTGATGATTATCAAGATGCTGCACGGCGTCTCGCGTGCTATCCCCTGCTCGATGGCCACGAGGTCAAGGTCTTCCAAAGCTCGACCCGCGGCCTGGGCCAGCTTGCCATCCGGCTGGCGCCGTTCGATGCGCTGGTCCTGATCCGCGAACGCACCGCCTTCCCTGCGGCCCTGCTGGCCAAGCTGCCCAACCTGAAACTGATTTCGCAAACCGGCAAGGTCAGCGGCCATATCGACGTCGCCGCCGCAACCGCGCGCGGCATCGCGATTGCCGAGGGCGTCGGCTCACCGATTGCACCGGCGGAATTGACGTGGGCGTTGATCATGGCGGCCAGCCGCAAGATCGTGCCGTACGCCACCAATCTGAAAGAAGGACTGTGGCAGACGGCCTCGACCAATCCGGTGCTCAACGGCGTGGGCCGCGTGCTGCACGGCCGCACGCTCGGGCTCTGGAGTTACGGCAAGATCGGCAAGCTGGTGGCCGGCTATGCGCGCGCGTTCGGGATGCGCGTGGTGGTGTGGGGCAGCGAAGCGAGCCGGCAGGCAGCAGTCGCCGATGGCTTTGAAGTGGCGCCGTCGCGCGAGACGCTGTTCGAGATGGCTGATGTGCTGAGCCTGCATTTGCGCCTGGCTGAATCGACCCGTGGCATCGTCACGGCAAGCGATCTGGCGCGGATGAAACCGGACGCGCTGTTCGTCAACACCAGCCGCGCCGAACTGGTGGCCGAGGGCGCGCTGGAAAGCGCCTTGAAGAAAGGCCATCCGGGCATGGCAGCGCTGGACGTGTTCACCAACGAGCCACTGGGACCGGACTCACCGTTGCTGCGCATCCCGACCGTGCTGGCGACACCCCACATCGGCTACGTCGAGCAGGACAGTTACGAGTTGTATTTCAGCGCGGCGTTCGAGAATATCGTGCAGTTCGCGCAGGGTACGCCGACCAATATTCTCAATCCAGAAGCATTGGGCAAGCGGTAAGCAAACCGTGGCACTGCGTTGGACTGGTGTGGGATGCGGGCTGACTTGGGTTCCAGCCTTCGCTGGAACGACGTTCATCGGTAGCAGGCCAAACCGCGCGATTGCATCCATTCCCCGCTACCAGCAGCACGTCGTTCCAGCGCAGGCTGGAACCCAAGCCTGATGCAAAGGCGCAAACTCAGCGCAGCTCCGGCTCTCCCCTGATATTGATTTTGGGCGCCGGCAGCACATGCGTGCCGGTCCAGAGGCCGGCCCAGCCCGGCGGCCAACCGATATCCGGCCCGGCATAGGGTTTGAGGCCCGCGCGCACCGGGACGATCGGCACCGGTGGCGCTTCGATCAGGCCGCCACCCGGTGGCCGCTCCATGTTCAGGCTATACATATAGCCAGGCAGCAGCAGGTCGCATGCCTGCGCGAACCACGCCGTGTGATCTTCGTCGCGGCCCAGCGCCTCGGCCAATCCTTGCGGATCGAACTTGGCCAGTGCATGGATCAGCTCATCGGTGCTCGCGCCCGGCACATCGTTCCAACCCATCACGGGATTGTTGTTGTACTCGGCGCCCGAGCCATACCAGCCTTCGCGCCAGGTGCGCTGCATCCAGTTGCGCGGCCCCGTGAACAGGTGCCAGCGCCAGTGCAGGCCGGACGGCTTGGGCCACGAGTACAGATACAGTTTCTGGTAACCGGCCTCGTGCAGCGCGCGCACGACGGCCATCAGGCGCGCGTGCGGCATGCGGTCGGGCGGAGCGCGCCGGAACAGGATCGGCTCGCCGTCGGCGTGCTGCACCTCGTCGTTCGACAGGTTCAGGTCTTGCGCGCGCGACTCGTTGCCGAAGCGCGCCGACACCCATCCGGTGAGCAGGTTGACATGCGTGATCACGCCATAGCCGCGATGGCGCTGGAAGATCACGGTTCCGGGGGCAACTGCTTTCATGGCAAATATGGAAATAGACAGGAGAAAAGGAAAACGATGGGGGAAGTACTCATCCGATCCGGACGATTCTAGCGCAGTCGCCTGGAGATCGCCCGTGGTTTGGCGATATCATGAGGACCTTTTTTCAGCGAGTGGATAAACCAACATGACTTTGCGACTCATCGCCACCGGCGGCACTTTTGACAAGCATTACAACGAACTCAATGGCGTGCTGGGTTTTGCCGAAAGCCATTTACCAGAGGTCATCAAGCGCAGCCGCATGACGGTGCCGGTGGCGCTCGACGTGCTGCCGCTGCTCGATTCGCTCGAGATGGGCGACGCCGACCGCGAGCGTGTGCTGGCGACGTGCCGGGCCGCATCCGAGAAGGCCATCGTGATCGTGCACGGCACCGACACGATGCGCGAGACGGCCGCCGTGCTGGGTGCAGCGAGCCTCGACCAGACCATCGTGCTGACCGGCGCCATGATCCCGTATGCGATCGCCAATTCCGACGCGCTGTTCAATCTGGGCTTTGCCTGTGGCGTCGCACAAGTGCTGCCGGCCGGCGTCTACGTGGCGATGAACGGTCAGGTGTTCCCTTGGGATAACGTGACCAAGAACCGCAGCGCCGGCGTGTTCCAGGAATTATAAAGAGAAACGAAAAACGAAAAACGGCCGGACACCATGCCCGGCCGTTCTCTCCACCGGCGCCTTGCTCAGGCGCCGTGTGTCTGACGCCTGATTACGCCTTGGCTTCGCCGCCCAGCGCTTCGACAATATCAGCCAGCATCTTCGACAGCTCGCCCGTCATCAGGACGATATCGTTGTCGAAACGTTCGTCGTCGTTGTGGGTCGCGCTTTCGCCTTCCTTGATCACGTCCAGCGGCTTGATGCCCTTGATCGCCAGCGACTCGGTCAGCACGAAGCTGACGCGGTCGTTCCAGGTCATGGCCAGGCGCGTGCACTGCTTGCCGGCGGCGATGTGGCGGCGGATGTCGTCCGGTTCCAGCGTGTGCTTCACGTAGCGCACTGCAGCGCGGCTCTCGCCGGTGGCGCGCAGTTCGGTGTCCTGGTCGATCGTGAAGCCGTACGGCGCTTCATCGGCTTCGAGCCAGCCGGTCATCACGGCCACCGGCGAGCGCTGCACACGGAGCGATTCCAGCGGCATCTTGTCGACGGCCTTGAGCAGCAGCTTGACGACGTCGTCGGCCTTGGCCGGGCTGGCCGCATCGACCACGAGCCAGCCATTGACCGGGTCGATCCAGGTCCAGACATTGCTGCGCAGCGTGAAGGCGCGCGGCAGCAGTTCGTCGGCCACGCGCTCTTTCAGTTCCTTCATGGCTTTTTTGCCTGGCGGGAAGCCCTGCGCTTCTTCCATCTCGGCCGCCTTGGCCTTGGCCACCTGGTTGATGACCGATGCCGGCAGCAATTTCTTTTCGGTGCCCAGCATGATCAGCATCTGCTTGTTCACGACATGGACCAGGCCGCCGTTAGGGCGCGGCGCATCCCAGCCCTGGCGCAGCAATTCATTGCTGTTGGCAGGCACGAAGCTGCCCGGCTCGAGGGCCTTTTCCAGCTGTTCAGGGGTGTAGGCCCAAGGGGCCGGCAGGCGGTAGATCTGGAGATTCTTGAACCACATAGGCTTAATCCGATTGTTTCACTAATACAAGGGAACGACATTCTACGCTGCACAGCAGCCGCAGCGTCAAAAATGTCAGGGGGTTGTCGCGTCGTCCAGAGAATCATCGAACAGCCGTAACTGCTCGACAATCTCGGTGTCGCTCAGGCGCACGCCGACGCCCAATAATCGCACCGGCCGGCTGGCGCGTGCCCAGCCGGTCTCCAGTAAACGTCCATAGGTCGGAATGTTGGGCGCATATCCCACACATTCGACGGTTGTCTGCTGGAAGTCCGAAAACTTGATCTTCACGAACAGCTTGTTGATGAATTTTTCAGCATTTGCGCGTTTGATGCGGCCCAGCAAATGCTCGTGCAAATCGGGCAGCAGCTTCAGGCAGGCGGCCAGGTCGGGCACGTCCGGCGTATAGGTTTCTTCGGTGCTGATCGACTTGCGCTCGCGCGAGGTATTTACTTCACGGTGGTCGATCCCGCGGCTCAGGTCATACAGCCGCACGCCGAAGCTGCCCATATGCTCTTGCAGCTTGTCCAGGCTCCAGCCGCGCAGGTCGGCGCAGGTCTGGGCGCCGAGCCGGTTGAGTTTCTCGGCGGTGACCTTGCCGACGCCGTGCAATTTCTTGACCGGCAACGCCGCAACAAACGCGTCGACTTCTTCGGGCCGCACCAGGAACAGGCCGTCGGGCTTGTTCCAGTCGCTGGCGATCTTGGCGACGAACTTGTTCGGGCCCACGCCGGCCGAAGCCGTGATGCCCACCGTCTCGACGATGCGGCGCCGGATCTCTTGCGCGATCAAGGTCGCGCTGCCCTTGCAATGCGGCGAATCGGTCACGTCCAGATAGGCTTCGTCGAGCGACAGCGGCTCGACAATCTCCGTGTAATCCTGGTAGATGGCCATGATCTGGCTGGACGCGATGCGGTACTTTTCCATGGCCGGCGGAATCACCACCAGCTCCGGGCACAGCTTCATCGCCTGGGCCGTGGCCATCGCCGAGTGAATGCCGAAGCGGCGCGCCTCGTAATTGCAGGTGGCGACCACGCCACGCTGGTCGGCGCGCCCGCCTACCGCCAACGGCCGGCCGCGCAGCGACGGATCGTCGCGCATCTCGACCGATGCATAAAAGCAGTCGCAATCGCAGTGGATGATTTTTCGGGCTGGGGCGTTCACGCTGGCGGGCCGCCCCATGCGGTCACAAACTGCCGGGGTCGCTTACTGTAATTGCATACAGTATCTTCTAAAAATCTCCCCCATGCAAATGTTGCTTATTTCTTGGCGGCCTTCTCCGTAAAGCCGTTCTTCACCTTGCTGAAGTCGGCCTTGCGGATCATCCCGTGCACGCCCTTGGTGCCATCGACCACCTGGCTGACCTGGAAGTCACTGGCCGCGCTCAGGTAGGCAAATGCGGTGGGACGGTCCATGCCCAGCATCTCGGTCAGGAAACGGATCGATTCGCGCGTGGCGTCCTTCATCGCTTCATCCAGATCGGGGTTCAGGCCGATCGTCACCCAGTGATCGGCCGTCTCGCCCAGCGGCCTGACCAGGCTGCCCGAGCGCGATGGAATCCCGGGGTCGCCCTTTTTCAGCACCGTGATGCGGAAGGTCGGGCGCATCGAATGCTCGAGCGCGGTCAGTGCCACCTCGCCATCGCCCTGTGCCATGTGCGGATCGCCCGTGTAGAAATTGCCGCCCTTGACCAGCACCGGCAGATAGACGGTGGAGCCGACGCCCAGGTCGTTGATGTCCATATTGCCGCCGTACAGGCCGGGCGGCACCGAGTGCACTGGCTTGGTCGTGTCCGCCGCGACGCCCATCACACCCATGAACGGGGCGGTCGGGAACGTCACTTCGGTGCCGTCGGCGGTCTTCATCACGGCTTCCCACTTGCCCGCCTTGGTGCGCCGGATCGGGGTGAACACCGATACGTTGTTGTAGGCGCCCGGGTTGGCGGCCGAGGCATCTGCTGTCGGCTTCGGTGTTTCCGGGAACTCGCCGGGCAACGCTCCCTTGCCGTGGCGATTGGAAATCACGCCATACGGCACGCGCGGCACGGCCGACAGCAGCTCGACCTTGAGCACGTCGCCCGGCTCGGCGCCATCGATCGCTACCGGCCCGGTCACGATATGCGGCCCGTCCTTGAAAAAATCGTGGGCCATCGACGAGCCCGTGATGGCGATGCCATCCTTGAGAACCATATTGGCGGGTATGCCCTTGCTGCCAAAATATGCCAGCGGATTGCGGCCCTGGTCCTCGACCAGGCCTTCATGCGACAGCGTATCGAAGACAATCGTCGCGCCGGACGGGATCGACAGCACCGGTTTCGTGGCCGCGTTCGGCAAGTAACCCCAAGTGACCGTCTCCACCGTCGAGGGCACGTAATACACCTCGTGCTTGGTACCGGGGACAAGGACCCGCCCCGGCTTGTCGGCCAGCGGTTGCAGCGGGAGCTTGTCGGCGGTCTGGGCAAACACCGCGGTCGCGGGCGCAAATACGGCCAGGGCAAGGGCGGTCGCGAGCGTAATGGTGCGCAATTTCATGATGGACTCCGGTCGATGGCTGCTTGGCAGGGAACCCTGTATGCATGCAATCAACGTGCCATGTGAAATCGGGCACATCACGCTGCCACCTGGCGGCGCACGCACCGGCAAGGTGCGACCCCGCAGCTTACCGTGTCAACAATAGCGCATACCGACCGTTGCTCGCGCCGGTGCCGCCGCTGACATAGCGTACCTGCAGATAGACGACCGCCGTGCCGGTGCCGAAATAGGTCATCCCAATGGCGTCGGCCATGCCCGCCCGGTTCAGGCTCCCGCCCAGTTGCCTGCCTGCGCTGTCATACACGTACAGATCGTAGTTGGCCGTGGCCAGCACCGCGCTCAGACTGACCTTCAATGTCTTGCCGGCTGGCAGATCGACCCGGAAGTAATCGGTATCCGTCGTCGTACCGATGTTGCCGGTGATGCTGCCGTTGATCGGATTGGCCGTGGCGATCGTGTTGTTCGCTTCCCTTTCGGCAATCACGATGGGCGCAGCAATGCTCCTGGCCCCCGCCACCGCGGCTGCTGCATCAACGATGCCGGCGCCGCACCCGGCGCAACTGGCCGGGAACGCGCGTGCCGTCGACTTCAGCCTTGCTGCGATCTCGTCCGGCGTCAGGTTGGTGTTGGCCGCCAACATCAGTGCGGCCACGCCGACCACGTGCGGCGCGGCCATCGACGTACCCTGATAGACCGCGTAGGTATCCGCCAGCGGTCCGCTTCGGCCGCTGTTGAGCGTGGACAGCACGCCCGACGCGCCGTCGCCACCCGGCGCGGCCACCGCGACCAGCGCGCCGAAGTTGGAATAGCGTGCCCGCCCGCCAGTGCGGCCTGTAGCGGCCACCGCGATCACGCCGGCGCAGTTGGCCGGGCTGGCGTTGCTGACGTCCATGGCCGAATTGCCCGCTGCAGCCACCACGACCGCGCCGCGCGAGCGCGCCCCGTTGATGGCATTCTGCATCGTCGCGCTACACGCGCCGCCCCCGCCCAGCGACAGGTTCAGCACGCGCGCCTTGTTGGGATTGGCCGGCACGCCCGCCACGACGCCGCCCGATGCCCAAGTGATCGCGTCGGCGATATCGGACGTGTAGCCGCCGCACTTGCCCAGCACGCGCACGGGCAGGATTTTGGCGTTGTAGGCCACGCCCGCCACGCCGGCGCCGTTGTTGGTGCGCGCCGCTACCGTGCCGGCCACATGCGTGCCGTGCCAGCTGGATGGCTGGTCAGAGAATGGTTGGCCGCCACCGCAGGCACCGGCCGTGATGCCGTCACCCGGGTCGATCGCATCGCTGTCGCGCCCGTTGGCATCATTGCCGATGGCGGCGGTGCTGATGAAGTCGTAGCCCGGCAGGAACTGCCCGCTCAGATCGGCGTGTGGACGGTAGCCGGTGTCGATCACGGCCACCACCACGCCGGTGCCAGTCGAGATATCCCAGGCCGCCGGCAGGCGCAGCCCGCCAACCGTATCGTAGTAATGCCACTGGTCGGTATAGCGGGGATCGGTCGGCGTGGCCGCATGCGTCATGATGCGGTCCGGCTCGGCGTATTCGATCGACGCATCGCGCATCATCATCTCGGTCGCCAGCGAGCGCACCTCGGCCAGATTGTGCCGGCGATCGAGCCTGAACACCTTTGCGCCGTTCGCCAGCGCATGGCTTTCCCGGACCATCATGCCGAACTGCTGGCCGGCCCGATCGAGCCGGGCCTTGCGTTGGGTGCTGGTATCGGCCACGCGCGCCGCCATGCCGTTGAGGGCCGGCTGCGCATCGCGATATTTCACGATGACGCGGTCGGTTTCCACGATGGGCTGCAGGTCCTGGGCGCCCGCGCCAGTGCCGGCCGCGAACGCCGGAAGAGATGCCAGCGCCAACCAGAGTGTGGCGCACCGCGTATATGCCGCAGTTCTTATCGAATGCGTTTGTTTCATGATTTGTCCCCGTTCAAGTTCTGCATCAGGTATATCGATGCATTTGAGTCATGGCTGACCAGCGGCATCGGCGCCGCACCCTAGCGGCTCAGCCAGAGTAGCCTGAAGGAAATATCATGTCGTGTGGAAATTCACACCCAGTCGGCATAGTTACAACACTTACACCATTCGTTTCCTCAATAACATTTTTTCTTTGGTGCAACTTTATGAACACAGAATATGTGACGTCCCATTTAAGTTAATTAACAATCATGAACAGATATCTTTAGCCCCAAAAAAAAACACGCGCGAATGAATCGCGCGTGTCCCAGATGGTCAAACCGCCCTGCCCCACTAAATTCCATGAGGCAGTGTCATTGGCTTACCAGTTCAGTTTCAGCGTATAGCGACCGTTGGTCGTGCCGGTGCCGCCACTGTAATAAGTGACGCGAACATAGCGGATTGCCGTGCTGCTGGTGGTATTGGCCGAGTTGAGGCTGTCAGTCGCGCCGGCGCCATTCTGGCTGGTGCCCAGTTGCGCACCGGTGCTGCTGTACACGTACAGGTCGTAGTCGGCCGTTGTCGAGGTCGGGGTCAGGCTGGCTGCCAGCGTCTTGCCGGCTGGCAGATCGACGCGGAAATAATCGGTGTCGGTCGTGCTGCCCAGGTTGCCGGTGACGGTCGTGTTGCTGGCCGTGACCGGGTCTGCCGTGGCCGTCGTGTTGTTCGACTCGCTCTCGGCCAGCGTGGTGACCGGTGTGCCGCCACCGCCCCCTGTGGCCGACGCCACGGCAGCCGCCGCATCGACGATGCCGGTGCCGCAACCCGAGCAGCTGGCCGGGAACGCGCGCGCCGTCGACTTCAGTTTCGACTCGATCTCGTCCGGCGTCAGGTTGGTGTTGACCGCCAGCATCAGCGCCGCCACGCCGGCCACGTGCGGCGTGGCCATCGACGTGCCCTGGTAAGCAGCGTAGCTGTCCGCGGCCGGTGCGCCGGTGCCGCTGTTGAGCGTCGAGAGCACGCCCGAGGCGCCATCGCCGCCGGGCGCCGCCACATCCACCAGCGTGCCGAAGTTGGAGTACGACGCCCGTCCGCCGGTGCGGCCCGTGGCCGCCACCGCGATCACGCCCGAGCAGTTGGCAGGGCTGGCGTTGCTGACGTTGACGGCGTCGTTGCCGGCAGCGACCACCACCACCGCGCCGCGCGAGCGGGCGCCGTTGATGGCGTTTTGCGTCGTTGCATCGCATGCGCCGCCGCCGCCCAGCGACAGGTTCAGCACGCGCGCCTTGTTGGCGTTGGCCGGCACGCCCGAGACCGTGCCGCCGGACGACCAGGTGATCGCGTCGGCAATGTCGGACGTGTAGCCGCCGCACTTGCCCAGCACGCGCACCGGCAGGACCTTGGCGTTGTAAGCCACGCCTGCGACGCCGGCGCCGTTATTGGTGCGCGCCGCCACCGTGCCGGCCACGTGCGTGCCGTGCCAGCTCGATGTCTGGTCACGGGTTGGCTGGCCGCTGCCGCAGGAACCGGCGGTGACGGCGTCGCCCGGGTCGCTCGCGTCACTGTCGCGGCCGTCACCATCGTTGCCGATGGCGGCAGTGCTGATGAAGTCATAACCGGCCAGTTGCTGGCCGCTCAGGTCGGCATGAGGGCGCGAGCCCGTGTCGATCACGGCCACCACCACGCCGGCGCCGGTCGAGACATCCCAGGCGGCCGGCAGGCGCAGGCCACCGGCCGTTTCGTAGTAGTGCCACTGGTCGGTATAGCGCGGGTCGGTCGGCGTGGCCATGTGCGTCATGATGCGGTCCGGCTCGGCGTATTCGATCGACGGATCGCGCGCCATCATCTCGGCGGCCAGGGACTTCACTTCTGCAAGATTGCGCTTGCGGTCGAGCTTGAACACCTTGGCACCGGTGGAAATCGGATGGCTTTCCTTGACCACCATGCCGAACTGCTGGCCGGCGCGGTCGAGTTTGGCCTTGCGCTCGCTGCTGGTACTGGCCACGCGCGCAGCGATGCCATTGACGGCCGGTTGCGCGTCGCGGTACTTCACGATGATCCGGTCGGTTTCCACGATGAACTGTGGTCCCGGGGACGCCGCATCGCCCGCGGCCGCCAGGGCCGCGCTCGAGGCCAGCGCCAGGGATACCGCAGCGCACATCTTCAATACGACAGGACGAATCGAATGCGTATGCTTCATTTTTCTTCCTTGTTCAAGGTTTTCCGTCGGGCGAAAGGGCTCGCCCGTATCGTTGTAAGTCCGGACTTTGCCGGCGCCGCATCGAGGCGGCTCAGCCAGCGTAGCGCGAAAGAAAGATTTAACGGAACGCAAACCTGACAGAGTGAAGCGTGCATACAACGGTTACATCCCTAAATTTTGCAAAAACATGTTTTATTCGGCAAAGCATAAATTCTGCCAAATACTTTACACCTAAAATTTGTTGACGAAGGTTTATCGCATCGTTCTCAGATGCAAAAAAGGGCCGCGCAGTGCGCGGCCCTTTTCATTTATGACACATAAGCCTCGTGCGAGGCCGGTCAATTCTTAGAAATTACCCTTGAATTGCATGCCCCACTGGCGCGGCTCGTTGGTGAAGCCGGTCAGGTTGTTGAAGTCGATCGCACCGGTGATACGGCGCTGGTCGAGCACGTTGCGGCCGAAGGCTGCCACTTCATACTTGCCGTTGCCAAAGATGTAGCCGACGCGCACGCCGCCTTCGGTCAATGGTGCACCGGTGAACTCGGTCGACTCGTACAGGAAGAAGTTGACCTTGCTGCGGTACGACCAGTCGGTGTAGAAGTACAGCTCGCCGTCACGGAACGGCACGCCGTAGCGGGCCGTCGCGTTGAAGGTCCAGCGCGGTGCCTGTGGCAGTGCATTGCCATCGATCACGACACGGCCGGCGCCGTTGATCGGATCGGTGATCGTGCACTGCGCGCAGCGGTTGACCGACAGGCTGCCGTCACGGATCTGCGTGTAGTTGTAGCTTGCGCCGGCGCTCATGCGCAGGGCAGTGCTGATCGCTGCTTCGAAGTCGAACTCGGCGCCACGGCCCTTGGTCTTGTCGGCGTTGATCAGGCGGTTGACGTTCGAATTGCCACCCACCACGGTCAGCTGCTGGTCTTCGATCGTGTAGTCATAGATCGAGAACGAGCCACGTGCGCGGCGCTCGAACAGGTCAGCCTTGATGCCCAGCTCGACCGACTTGATGGTCTCGGCATCGGCCACGGTGATCGGCACCGACGCCGAGGCAGCAGCGATACTCGGTGCGCGGAAGCCCGTTGCGGCGCGGCCATACACGTTCACGTCAGGCGTGAGCTTGTAAGTGGCCGACAGGTCCCAGCTGACCTTCTTCTTGTCCGCTTCGACCGACGACGGGCCGATCTGGACGACGTTGGTCGCTTCGATGGTGCGGAACTCTTTCTCATCCTTGGTGTAGCGCACGCCGCCGCGGATGGTCCAGTCAGGGGTCAGGTTGTACGTTGCCGAAGCGAACGCGGCCCAGGCCTTGTTCTTCTGGGTCGACACCAGGCGCGAGGTGCGCGCGTAGGTGGTGCTGTCGAAGTTGTCGCTGCCGCCGGTGACGTCTTCATCGAAGAAGTAGACGCCGGTCTGCCAGTTGAACGGGCCGGTGTTCTGCGATTCGACGCGGAATTCCTGGCTGTACTGGTCCAGATTGTTGATGTAGCCATTGGTCTCGACCTGGAACGGGATGAAGCCCGGGCCGGTTGGCGTGCCGCCGTCGATGTCGCCGCGGCTCGAGTAGCCGATGATGTGCTCGTAACCGGTGATCGACGACAGCTTGTAGCTGCCCAGATCCCATTCCAGACGCAGATTGATGCCGTTGGTTTTCAGGTCCTGGTCATTCTGGGCATTGGTGACGATCTGGTCCAGATCGGTGCCGTCGGCGAAGGTGTTGCTGCCCTTCTTGATCAGGTTGGCGCGGAACAGACGCGCGCTGCCATTGGTCTGACGCTGGTGGAAGCCCAAGAGGCCGGTTACACCATCTTTGCTGTACAAGAACTGCACGCGCTCGGCGTGTTCGTTGTAGCCGTCGAGCTCACCGCGCTTGGTGGTCTTGGCCGGGGTGCTGTAGTTGTCGACGTAGTCGTCGCGGTGCTGGCCGACGGCCGACACGCGCATCGCCACGTTGCTCGACAGCGGCACGTTGACGGCGCCTTCGGCATTGAACGTGTAGTGCGATGCCGCCGACACGTTGTAGTAGCCTTCGGTGCTGTTCAGGCGTGGCTTTTCGGACTCGAACTTGACGACACCGGCCGGGGTATTACGGCCGAACAGCGTGCCCTGCGGGCCGCGCAGCACTTCGACGCTGGCCAGGTCAAAGATCGGGAAGCCCTTGAGGATCGGGTTCTCTTGCACGATGTCGTCGTACACGAGCGAGACCGGCTGCGAGGCGAAGGTGTTGAAGTCGGTATTGCCGTAGCCGCGGATATAAAAGCGCGGGAAGGTACGGCCGTTCGACGATTCCACGTTCAGGCTCGGCACTTTGCCGGCCAGCAGGCGGATGTCATCGCCGCCCGAGACCAGGACGTCCAGCTTGTCACCCTTGAGGGCCGTCACCGACACCGGCACGTCGCGGATGTTCTCGGTACGGCGCTGCGCGGTCACGGTGACTGATTGCAGCTGCAGGGACTCGGGCGCCGGTGCGGCCGGGGCCGCCGTCTGGGCGGCCGCCTGGGCGATCGGCAGCAGGGCGAGGAACGCCAGCGCTGCGCCATGGGAGCAGGTGACGCGCTTGTGCATCTTGGACATCTTGGTCATGGAGTATTTTCCTGGTGATGATAAAAGAACCGGTGTCTCCGTTCTTCTTTTCCAACGCCCCCGCCGGGTGCGCGGGCGGTACTACCCCGCCCTCGGCAACGCGCATCTGTGGCGCCCATCTTTGCGATGTTTTAAGGTTGCCGACTTGGTAAAGGCGGTATTGTCCGTGATGGTTATCAGCCGGGCAAGTAAATAACGCCATGACGCCATGATTACAACACATGCAGATCGTCGGCTGCGGCCGGGGCCAGCAACCGGAAAAAATAGCGCTTTCGATATTTTTTCGAAAAACCCCTTGCAGACCCTCAAACCCACCCTCTATAATTCGGTCCTCTTCGACGCAATGACAAGCGTCAGTAGACATCAACGAGATGGGCGCTTAGCTCAGTTGGTAGAGCGGATCCCTTACACGGATTAGGTCGGGAGTTCGAGCCTCTCAGCGCCCACCAAGCATCTCGACGATGGATCGAAGGCTGATCTTAGTAAAACGGAGTGGTAGTTCAGTTGGTTAGAATACCGGCCTGTCACGCCGGGGGTCGCGGGTTCGAGCCCCGTCCGCTCCGCCAGCATCACTGAAAAAGGGTCCGATTCGTCGGGCCCTTTTTCTTTTTCCATTGCGTGTTTGCATACCGGCTTGCGCCGCGCTTCCCCCTACGCCCGCTTGCGCACCAGTTCCCCGATTTCTACCCGATCCCGCCCCGCACGCTTGGCCGCATACAGCGCATGGTCGGCACGCGCCATGGCATCACCCAGATCCTCGTGCGGATCGAGCACCACCACGCCGATGCTGACCGTCATCCGGTAGGTCGGGCCACTGGTGATGACCGTCGCCTCCCGGATCGCCCGGCGCAGCCGCTCGGCAGCCTGCACCGCC
Source organism: Massilia aurea (assembly GCF_024753205.1). Taxonomy (GTDB): domain Bacteria; phylum Pseudomonadota; class Gammaproteobacteria; order Burkholderiales; family Burkholderiaceae_D; genus Telluria; species Telluria aurea. Next base: position 36,186 of record NZ_JANUGZ010000004.1, read on the forward strand.
TCATCGAGGTCGGTCCCGGGCAGCAGCAGCGCGAATTCTTCACCACCGAGGCGGCCGATCGTTTCATGCTCGCGCAGCAGATGACGCGCCGTACGTGCGAAGACAACCAGCGCCTCGTCGCCGGAGGCATGGCCCCAGCGGTCATTGATCTGCTTGAAGTGGTCGATATCGATCATCAACAGGCCCAGGCCGGTGCGCTGGCGCTGGGCCAGCAGGCGTGCGCCGTCGGCCTGCTCCAGAAATGCGTGGCGGTTCGGCAGTCCGGTCAGGCAATCGGTCGTGGCCAGCTTCGCCATGCGGCTGTCATCCTTCTGCTTGCACAGCAACAAAAACCCGAAGCCGTTGACGATCATCAGCATGTAGCCCGTCAGGTACGCCACCTGCTGGGCGGTGCCGTGGTCGAGCGGGCCCTTGCCCAGCCCCGCCGAAACGACCCAGACGAGGATGGCCGTGGCGAACAGCGCGTCGTTGACGCCGATGATTCGCTGCAGCAGCGACGCACTGCGCCGACGCAGCAGCGCCCATGCCATGGCAGCGGCGAAGAACGCCACGACGGCGCCCACGAGCGCGCTGAGCTGCACGTGATTGGCGCCAAGCGCTGCGCCCGCCAGCACGATGACAGAAGACAGCAGCGTGATCGGCAGCAGCACCCGGCCCCAGCGGGCGAAGCCGAAGAAGACGCAATAGGCCGCCATTTCAAGTGACATGGCGAGAATCCAGACGAGGCCCTCCAGCCCGGGGAACACCGGCAAGCCCAGTACCGGACTCGCCCAGCCGATCAGCTGGCTTACGCCCATGCCAAGCCGTGCCCACATCCACAGGCGCAGCCCGGCACTGGGCGCCGCACCGTGGGTGTATCCCGCCATCAGAATCGCAAAGCCGACGTTGCCGATGCCGAGTGCAAGAAGAAAAGTCTGTATATCGATCACTGCCTGTCCTCGAAAAGGCACTTGCACCCCACCTCGTCTCACGGCGCGCAGGGCTTTATAAAAACACCATTGATGTTGCTCTATGGAATTATGTTACACGTTTTTCAAGACTGGCGAGCGCACGCTTGACGCACCCTATGGACGCGCCGCCACACCGCTGTGCGCACGCGACGCTTTTTGATGCGTGGCAGCATCTGATCGCGGATAATCAAACGGACAACAGACCGCACCACCCTGGAGCACGCCTTGATTTTTCGTTTTCTCAAACCCCCGCGCATGTCGCCGCGCCTGCATCGGCTCAAGAGCTCATCGCTGTTTGCGGCGTTGACGCCGCTGGAACTGAAGATCGTCGACGGTCTGCTGCACGAGCGCCGCTATTTAAAAGACGAAATCATGTTCGACGAGGGCGAAGAAGGCCAGGCGCTGTACCTGTTGATGAGCGGCCGGGTACGCATCAGCCGCCTGCACGAGGGCATGACACAGGTCGTGGCCGAGCTCGAGCCGGGGGGTTTTTTTGGCGACCTGGCGCTGCTCGACAATTCGCCCCGCAATGCCCAGGCACGCGCCCTGGAACCGTGCGAAGTGGCCGTGTTCTTCCGCGCCGACTTTCTGGGTCTGATGGAAACCGACGCCGTGATCGGCTACAAGATCTCGCTGGCATTGGCGCGCCACATTGGCCTGCGCCTGCGTGAATGGATGGGCACCGGCCGGCCGCAGCTGGAAGCGCTGTGAGCACCCACCTCGACCCTGCCCACGGCCCCGAGCGCGCCGGCCCGGTCGTCTGGACCGGCATCATCGGCGGCACCTGCCTGCTCCTGCTGGTGGTGCAGAAGCTGCTGTGGCTGGCCCTGCCCTTCATCTTCGGCGCTGTCCTGTATTACATCCTGCTGGGCCCGATGCAGCGCATGGTGCGTTCAGGCTTTGGCCGAAACGCTGCCGCGCTGTGGGTCTGCACGCTGTTCTTTGCCCTGACCGCGCTGGCGCTGACGGCGGCCATGGCCTGGAGCGACGGCCCCGAAGAAGATTCATGGGAAGCGACGATCAGCCTGTATCTCGACGGCGGCGTCGCCTTCGTGCGCAATTCGATGGGTTTGCTGGAAGCGAAATTCCCGCTGCTGGCCGAGATGCGCCTGACCTCGACCGTCAACCGCGCGTTCACCAACTACACGAGCGACTTCGCGCAGAACCACCTGGGCGACATCGTCGTCGGCATCGTGACCTGGGTGCCGTCGTTGTTCCTGGCGCCGTTCCTCAGCTTCTTCCTGCTGCGCGACGGTGTGCGCTTCAAGAAGTTCCTGGCGCGCGCGGTGCCGAACGCCTACTTCGAGCCGGCGCTGTACCTGCTGCACGAAGTCGACCAGACGGCGCGCCGCTACTTCGAAGGCCTGCTCAAGCTGACGGTGCTCGACACGATCGTGCTGGCGCTGGGGCTGTGGATCATCGGCGTGTCCTCGCCCCTGCTGCTGGGCCTGATCTCGGCGGTGCTGGCCTGGGTGCCGTTCGTCGGCTCGATCGCCGGCTGCGCGCTGGTGGTCATCGTCGCCTCGACCGATGCGCCGGGCAACCCGCTGATGGCCTACGGCGCGATTGGCGTGTTCGTGCTGGTGCGCCTGCTGGACGACTTCATCTTCATGCCGGCCACGCTGGGACGCAGCCTGCACATCCATCCGCTGGTCACGGTGCTGATGATCTTTGTCGGCGGCATGCTGGCAGGCGTGGTGGGACTGATGCTGGTGCTGCCGCTGCTGGGCGTGGTGATGGTGATCGGCGAGACGCTGGGCGTCCTGGTCACGCACCCGCGCCTGCGGGCACGGCACCGCTATGCCAACTCGCTGCGCACGCGCCAGGCCAGCATGGACCTGGACATCGCGCGCGAACGGCGCGGGGCGCCGACGCCGAATGCGAAATTGAAGACCAAACCGTAGCGGACTACATTGCACTGCCCAAAAAAAACCGGCGCCCCAGGCGCCGGTTTTTTTTGTCCCTTTGATCGTGTTTATTTGCGCACGGTCTTCGGCTTGGCCTTGATGGTCGACAAGATCGACGGCTTGACCTTCGACGGCGGCGCCATGAACGGCGTGGTGGCCGGCGTGCGGTCGGTGCGGCCGCGCGGTGCGCCGGCGCCCATCGTGCGCTTCGGTGCGCCATCGGCTGGCCGCCCTTTCGGCGCCATGCCCGGCCCGCGGCGCTCTTCGCGCAGCGAACCGCTGGCCATCTCGCCACCCGGCGCCGGAATCAGGTGCCGGTCGCTGTTACCGATCAGGTCGCCACGACCCATGCGATACAGGCCTTCGCGCAGGATCGGCCAGTTCTCCGGGTCGTAATAGCGCAGGAACGCCTTGTGGAGTTTGCGCGTCTTGCCGCTCTTTGCCGTTTCGACGATTTCCGAATCCTCGGTTACCTTGGCCAGCGGGTTGCGGCGCGAGTGGTACATCGTCGTGGCCATCGCCATCGGCGTCGGCGTAAATGTCTGCACCTGGTCGAGCTTGAAGTTGTTTTTCTTCAGCCACAGCGCCAGGTTCAGCATGTCTTCGTCGGTCGAGCCCGGGTGAGCCGCGATGAAGTACGGGATCAGGTACTGCTTCTTGCCGGCTTCGAGCGAGTACTTGTCGAACATGCGCTTGAACTCGTCATACGCGCCGATGCCCGGCTTCATCATCTTCGACAGGGTGCCCGCTTCAGTGTGCTCAGGCGCGATTTTGAGCAGACCGCCGACGTGGTGGGTGACCAGCTCTTTGACGTACTCGGGCGAGCGCACGGCCAGGTCGTAGCGCAGGCCCGAACCGATCAGGATCTTCTTGATGCCGGGGATCGCGCGCGCCTTGCGGTAGAGCGAGATCAGCTTGCTGTGGTCGGTACCCAGGTTGCTGCAGATGGTCGGGTACACGCACGACAGGCGGCGGCAGCTTTCCTCGATCGTCTTTTCCTTGCACGCCAGGCGGTACATATTCGCGGTGGGGCCACCGAGGTCGGTGATGGTGCCGGCGAAGTTCTTGGTCGTGTCGCGGATCAGTTCGATTTCGCGCAGGATCGACGGCTCGGAGCGGCTCTGGATGATGCGGCCTTCGTGCTCGGTGATCGAGCAGAAGGTGCAGCCGCCGAAGCAGCCGCGCATGATGTTGACCGAGTAGCGGATCATTTCCCAGGCCGGGATGTGCGCCTTGCCGTAGCTCGGGTGCGGCGCGCGGGCGTAGGCCATGTCGTAGACATTGTCCATCTCGTCCATCGCCAGCGGCAGCGGTGGCGGGTTCAGCCAGACGTCGCGGTCGCCGTGCGCCTGCACCAGCGCACGCGCATTGCCCGGGTTCGATTCGAGGTGGAACACGCGCGACGTGTGCGCGTACATCACTGGGTCGACGCTGACCGTTTCAAAGCTCGGCAGGCGCACGACGGTCTTGGCCGCTTTTTCGCGGGCCGCGGCCTGGCGCTGCTCACGCGTCATGATCATGATCGGCTTGACCTCGGGCTCGGGCGCGGCGTTGTCGAGCGCGCAGGCTGTCGGGTCTTCCAGCGCCATCGCGTACGGGTTCGGCTGCTTGTCGATGCGGCCCGGCACGTCCACGCGGGTGGAATTGTGCACGCTCCACTCTTCGTCCGGCAGCCAGCCCAGCGGCACCAGGAACGCCGTGCCGCGCAGGTCGCGGATCGTCTTGATGTTTTCGCCCGCGGCGATGCGGCGCGTCAGGTCGACCAGCGCGCGCTCGGCGTTGCCGAAGATGAGCAGGTCGGCCTTCGATTCGAACAGCACCGAGCGGCGCACCTTATCGGACCAGTAATCGTAGTGGGCGATGCGGCGCAGCGAGGCTTCGATGCTGCCGGCGATCACCGGCACGCCCGGGAACGCTTCGCGGGCGCGCTGGCAATACACGGTCACGGCGCGGTCGGGGCGCTTGTTCGGCGCGCCTTCGGGTGTGTAGGCGTCGTCGGAGCGGATCTTGCGGTCGGCCGTGTAGCGGTTGACCATCGAATCCATATTGCCGGCGGTAACGCCCCAGTACAGATTGGGTTTGCCCAGTGCGCGGAACGGCTCGACCGAGGTCCAGTCAGGCTGGCTGATGATGCCGACCCGGTACCCCTGCGCTTCGAGCAGCCGGCCGACCAGCGCCATGCCGAAGCTCGGGTGGTCGATGTAGGCGTCACCCGTGATCAGGATGATGTCGCACGAATCCCAGCCCAATGCGTCCATTTCGGCGCGGGACATCGGGAGGAAGGGTGCGGTCGGGGCGCGGCTGGAGCGCTTGGCGACCGTCGCAAAGAGATTGGCAGGGGAGTTCATTGCCCGGCATTGTACCGGAAAACCATTTACGGAGCATGGAAGGCCCCGAAAAATGGCTTAAAATCAATGACTTGTGGCTATTAGCCTACTATTTCAGCAGCGCAGGTCAAATGCCCATGTTCGACAGGATCTGGCCCAGTTCGCGCAAGCCATGCTCGACGCGCGGGTGGCGGGCGGCAAAACTGGCTGCCAGCTCCTGCGTGCGCGAGCCCAGGCCATAGGTATTCGCATCGAGCTCCTGCTCAGCGCGGCGTTCGAGGACTTTCTCGATATCGCCATCGAGCTGGCGCAGCAGCGTTTCCAGTTCGACGTCGGTGTCGCCGGTTTCCTGCAGTTCGCGGTGCAGGGCTTTCAGGCGTGCCTTCAGGTCGGCATCGTGTTCGGGTTGCATCGTGGTCTCCGTGGATTGGTCGATTTCATTGTAAGGCATGGGGGGCGTGGGAGAGAACACGGGTGTGCGAGGGCGCAGAAGATATATGAACGCGTGGACGGCAGAGCCGTCCACCCTACGTAGGGTGGACGGATTCTCCGTCCACGCGGTGATCGCTACCGGTCAAATCACCAACGACCGACCAAGAAGCCCATCAGTTACCCGTCAACCCACGACGCTCCAGCAGCGGCTTGATATCCGCATCCTTGCCGCGGAAATTACGGTACATCTGCATCGCGTCCAGCGTGCCGCCACGCGACAGCAGCGTCTTGCGGAAATGGTCGCCGTTCTTGCGCGTCAGGCCGCCGTTGGCCTTGAACCACTCGACCGTGTCGGCGTCGAGCTTCTCGGCCCACAGGTAACCGTAGTAACCGGCCGAGTAGCCGCCCGAGAACGTGTGCGAGAAGTACGTGCTGCGATAGCGCGGCGGCACCAGAGCGAAGTCAACCCCGGCCTTTTTCAGTGCCTGCGCCTCGAACGCCAGCACGTCAGTCGGGATCTGGTTCGGCGCCAGCTGGTGCCAGGCCTGGTCCAGCAGCGCGGCGGCCAGGTACTCGGTGGTACGGAAGCCTTCGTTGAACTGCGACGACGCCTGCACCTTGTCGAGCAATGCTTTCGGCATCGGCTCGCCGGTCTGGTAATGCTTGGCATAGTTGGCCAGCACTTCCGGCCAGGCCATCCACATCTCGTTGACCTGCGACGGGAACTCGACGTAGTCACGCGGCACGCGCGAACCCGAGAAGCGCGGGTACTGCACGTCCGAGAACATGCCGTGCAGCGCGTGGCCGAATTCGTGGAACGTGGTGCGCACTTCGTCGTAGGTCAAGAGCGTCGGCTCGCCGGCGGCTGGCTTCGGGATGTTCAGGTTGTTGGCGATGACGGGCTTCGTGCCCAGCAGCTTGCTCTGGCCGACCCAGGCGTTGGCCCAGGCGCCGCCGCGCTTGTTCGAGCGGGCGTACGGGTCGAACGTGAAGATCGCCAGTTGCTTACCATCGACGTCGAACACGTCGAACACACGCACGTCTTCGTTGTAGCCCGGCAGGTCCTTGCGTTCCTTGAAGGTGATGCCGAATTCCTTGGTAGCGGCAAAGAACACGCCATCGACCAGCACGCGGTTCAGTTCGAAGTACGGGCGCAGCTGGCTGGCGTCGAACGAGTAACGCTCGGCGCGCACCTTGTCGCTGTAGAAGCTCCAGTCATACGCAGCGGCCTTGAAACCACCCTTCTCCGCATCGATCACCTTCTGGATATCGGCCGCTTCCTTCTTCGCGTTGTTCACGGCAGGCGTGGCCAGTTCGGCCAGCAGGCTGTTGACGGCGTCGGTGGTCTTGGCGGTCTGCTCTTCCAGGTTGTAGGCGGCGTGGTTCGGGAAGCCCAGCAGCACGGCGCGTTCGGCGCGCAGCTTGGCGATCTGCAGCACGGTGTTGCGGGTGTCGAATTCACCGCCACGGCTGCCGCGCGCCATCGATGCGGCCAGCAGTTTTTCGCGGGTGGCGCGGTTGGTCAGCACCGACAGCGATGCCTGCTGGGTGGTGTTGACGACCGGCAGGACGAACTTGCCATCCATGCCGCGCTTCTTGGCTTCGGCGGCAGCGGCGTCGATGGCCTTGTCGCTCATGCCCGCCAGTTCGGCGCGCGAATCGACGACCAGCGCCGACGCGTTGGCTTCTTTCAGCGTGTCTTGTGCGAACTTGGTTTGCAGGGCGGCCAGCTGGCTGTTGAAGGCCTTCAGCTTTTCCTTGTCGGCGTCCGACAGCTTGGCGCCGGCGCGCTCGAAGTCATTGTTGTAGCGGTCCAGCAGATAGGCCGATTCGCTGTCGAGCTTCAGGCTGGCGCGCTTGTCGTACAGCGCCTTGATGCGGGCGTACAGCTTGCCGTTCAGGCGGATCGCATCGCTGTGCTGCGACAGCTTCGGCGCGATGTCGCGGCCCAGCGCGATCAGCGTGTCATTGGTGTAGGAACCCGACAGCGTGCCGAAGGCGGTGCTGACGCGATTGAGCATGCGGCCCGAGCGCTCCATCGCCACGATGGTGTTCTCGAACGTTGGCGCCGCCTTGTTGTTGGCGATCTTCTCGATCTCCGCCGCGTGCTGGCGCATCGCTTCGGCGTAGGCCGGCGCGAAGTGCTCGTCCTTGATCTTGTCCCAGGCCGGGTAGTTGTATTGCAGGCTGCTCTCTTTGGCGAACGGGTTGCTCGCGTCGAACGGTGCCGCGGCGGTCATGGGCGCGGCGGTCGCTGGTGCGGGTGCGGCAAATGCGAAGTTGGCGACGGCGGCGCTGACCGCGGCGGCCAGGAGGATATGGGTACGTTTCATGTTCTTTTGCTCTTCACTATGAGGATAAGGACCTGCTGGCAGCCGGCGCAGGCCGGCTGCCCCGGCATCAGTTCAGGCCACGGCGCTCGAGCAGCGGCTCGATGACCGGATCGCGGCCACGGAAGGCGCGGTACATCTCGACCGCATCGACGGTGCCGCCCTTTGACAGCACCATGGTGCGGAAGCGGTCGCCGTTCTTGCGCTGCAGGCCGCCGTTTTCCTTGAACCACTCGCCGGCATCGGCGTCGAGGCGCTCGGCCCACAGGTAGCTGTAGTAGCCGGCCGAATAACCGCCGCCCATCGCGTGCGAGAAGTACGTGCTGCTGTAGCGCGGCGGAACCGGTGCGAAGTCCAGGCCCGCGTCCTTCAGTGCCTGCTGCTCGAACGTCTTCACGTCGGTCGGGATGGCCTTGGAGCCCAGCTGGTGCCAGCGCTGGTCGAGCACCGCAGCAGCCAAGTACTCGGTGGTGCGGTAGCCTTCATTGAACTTCTGCGACGCGCGCAGCTTGTCCAGCAGTTCCTTCGGCATCACGGCGCCGGTCTGGTAATGCTTGGCGTAGCTGGCCATCACCTCGGGCCAGGCCATCCACATTTCGTAGACCTGCGATGGCAGCTCGACGTAGTCGCGCGGCACGCTGGTGCCCGAGAAGCGCGGGTATTTCACCTTCGAGAACCAGCCGTGGGTTGCGTGGCCGAATTCGTGGAACGTCGTGCGCACTTCGTCCCAGGTGAGCAGGGTCGGCTCGCCTGCGGCCGGCTTGGTCAGGTTCAGGTTGTTGGTGATGACCGGCTTCTTGTCGAGCAGGAAGCTCTGGTCGACCAGCGAACTCATCCATGCGCCACCGCGCTTGTTCGGGCGCGCATACGGGTCGACCACGAAGATGGCCAGGTGGGCGCCGTTTTCTTCGAACACGTCATACACGCGCACGTCGGCGTCATAGGTCGGCAGGTCGGTGCGGCGCTTGAAGGTGATGCCCCACAGTTTGGTCGCAGCGAAGAACGTGCCTTTTTCCAGCACGTTGTCGAATTCAAAGTACGGCTTGAGCTGGTTGGCGTCAAAGGCGTACTTGGCGGTGCGCACCTTGTCGCTGTAGATCGCCCAGTCCTGCGCGGCCAGCTGGAAGCCGCCCTTCTCCGCGTCGATCACGGCCTGGATCTCGGCCGCTTCTTTCTTCGCATTGCGCACGGCTGGCGCGGTCAAATCGCCCAGCAGCTTGTTGACCGACGTGGTGTTCTTCGCCGTCTGGTCTTCGAGCGAGTAGGCGGCGTAGTTCTCATAGCCCAGCAGCTCGGCGCGTTCGGCGCGCAATTTCGCCAGTTGCAGCACGACGTCGCGGTTGTCGAATTCGCCGCCGCGGCTGCCGCGGATCATCGACGTGGTGAGCAGCTTTTCGCGCGTGGCGCGGTTGGTCAGCACGGCCAATGGCGCTTGCTGCGTGGTGTTGACGACCGGGATGACGAACTTGCCTTCCAGGCCGCGCTTGGTCGCTTCGGCGGCGGCAGCGTCGATGGCTTTGTCGGACAGGCCGGCCAGTTCGGCGCGGGTGTCGACGACGAAGGCCGAGGCGTTCACTTCCTTCAGCACGTTCTGGCTGAACTGGGTCTGCAGCGCGGCCAGCTTGCCGTTGTAATCCTTGAGCTTGACCTTGTCGGCCGCGGACAGGTTGGCGCCGGCGCGCACGAAGTCCTTGTAGTAGCGTTCGAGCAGGAATGCCGATTCGGCGTCCAGACCGAGCGTGGCGCGCTTGTCGTGCAGCGTCTTGATGCGGGCGAACAGGGCCGGGTTCAGGCGGATCGCGTCGCTGTGGGCCGCGAATTTCGGCGCCAGGTCCTTGTCCAGTGCCTGCAGCGTGTCGTTGGTGTACGAACCGGTCAGCGTGTAGAACACGGCGCGCACGCGGCCCAGCAGCTGGCCCGAACGCTCCATCGCCACGATCGTGTTGTCGAACGTCGGCGCCGCCTTGTTGTTGGCAATCTTGGTGATTTCAGCGGCCTGCTCGCGCATGCCTTCGTCGAACGCCGGCGCGAAGTGCTCGTTCTTGATCTTGTCGAAGGCCGGGTAGCCGTACTGCAGGGTGCTCGGCTTGGCGAACGGATTCGAGGCTGGCAGGGCCGCGCTGGCCGACTTGGAAAACGCGAGGGTGGCAAGGGCAACGCCAGCTGCGATCAGCAGCAGTTTTGGACGGTTCATGGAGTCTCTTGTGCGATGGGAGAAAAAGGGTACCTCAATGGCGCAGCGCGCCGCAGGCACCGCTCGTGACGGCGCATGCGGCGCGCAGGCATCAGTCGTTCGATGGCGTCGCGGTCAGGCCGCGGCGTTCCAGCAGTGGGCCGATGACCGGATCGCGGCCACGGAAGTTGCGGAACAGGTCCATCGCTTCTTGCGTGCCGCCACGCGAGAGCAGCGTCTTGCGGAAATGGTCGCCGTTCTTGCGCGTCAGGCCACCGCTTTCGGTGAACCACTTGACCGTCTCGGCGTCCAGGCGCTCGCTCCACAGGTAGGCGTAGTAGCCGGCAGAATAGCCGCCGCCCATCGAGTGCGAGAAGTACGCGCTGCGGTAGCGCGGCGGCACCGGAGCGTACGCGACGCCCGCATCGGCCAGCGCCTTCGCTTCGAAGCTTAGCACGTCGGTCGGCACCTGGTTTGGCGTGATCTGGTGCCAGCGCTGGTCGAGCAGCGCCGCCGCCAGGTAGGCCGTGGTGGTATAGCCCTGGCCGAACTTCTTCGATGCGACGACCTTGTCCAGCAAGTCCTTCGGCATCGGCGCGCCGGTCTTGTAATGCTTGGCGTAGTTGGCCAGCACTTCAGGCCAGGTCACCCACATTTCGTTGACCTGCGACGGATACTCGACGAAGTCGCGCGGCACGTTCGTGCCCGAGAATTTCGGGTACTTCACGTCCGAGAACATGCCATGCAGCGCGTGGCCGAACTCGTGGAACGCGGTGACCACTTCATCGTACGTCAGCAGCGTCGGCTCGCCATTTGGCGGCTTCGGAATGTTCAGGTGGTTGCCGATGACGGGTTTCTGACCCAGCAGGTGCGATTGCGAGACGTACTCGTTCATCCAGGCGCCGCCCTGCTTGTTGCTGCGTGCGTACGGGTCGAAGATGAAGATCGTCAGCAGCTTGCCGTCGACGTCGTACACGTCGAAGGTGCGCACGTCGGGGTCGTAGGTTGGCAGGTCCTTGCGTTCCTTGAACGTGACGCCGTATTCCTTGGTCGCGGCGAAGAACACGCCATCGACCAGCACGCGGTTCAGTTCAAAGTACGGGCGCAGCTGGCTGTCGTCGAAATTGAATTTCTCGGCGCGCACCTTGTCGGCGTACAGCGGCCAGTCCCAGCTTGCCACTTCGAATTTGCCGCCATCCTTGTTGATTGCAGCCTGGATCTCGACGGCTTCCTTCTTCGCGTTGGTGACGGCCGGCTTGGCCAGGTCGCCCAGCAGCTTGTTGACGGCGGCCGGATTGCGCGCGGTTTCCAGCTCTTGCGAGTAGGCCGCAAAGTTCGGGTAACCCAGCAGCACGGCGCGTTCGGCGCGCAGCTTGGCCAGGCGCAGCACCTGCTTGGTGGTGTCGAATTCGCCGCCCTTGGTGCCGCGCTCGAGCGAGGCTTTCATCAGGCGCTCGCGCGTGGCGCGGTGCGTCAGCACTGACAGGCCAGGCTGGATCGAGGTGTTGACGATCGGGATTGCGAACTTGCCCTTCTGGCCTCGCTTGGTGGCCTCAAGAGCAGCGGCATTGATCTCGGCGTCAGACAGCCCGGCCAGCTCGGCGCGGGTGTTGACGATCAGGGCGGCGGCATTCGCGCCCTTGAGCACGCGCTGCTGGAAGTCGGACTGCAGCGAGGCGATCTCGCCGTTGTAGGCCTTCAGCTTGGCCTGGTTGGCCGCCGACAGGTTGGCGCCGGCGCGCACGAATTCCTTGTAATAGCGCTCGAGCAGGTGCGTCGATTCGGCGTCCAGGCCCAAGGACGCGCGCTTATCGTGCAGCGCCTTGACGCGCGCGAACAGCTTCGCGTTCAGGTGGATCGCATCGGTGTGCGCCGCCAGCTTGGGCGACATCTCGCGATCGACCGAGTCGAGCGTGTCGTTGGTGTTGGCGCCGTGCAGATTGCTGAAGGTCGCGTTCACGCGCGCCAGCAACTGGCCGGATTTTTCCAGCGCCACGATCGTGTTGTCGAACGTTGGCGCCGCCTTGTCGTTGGCGATGGCCTCGACTTCGCGCAGTTCTTCGCGCATGCCGGCAGCGAATGCAGGCAGGTAGTGCGCATCCTTGATCTTGTCGAACGCCGGGTATTGCAGCGGCAGGCTGCTGGGCTTGGCGAACGGGTTGGAAGCGTCGAGGGCGGGTGCGGCAGGTGCTGCGATGGCGGAACACGCCAGCGCGACGCTGGCTGCCACGATGAGCAGTTGAGGACGGATCATGAGGTCTTTCGCTAACACTGAGGAAGGGCGCTGTCGCCAACGGCTCGACAGCAGTGCGCTGAAGATCATAGCAGGCTTGCATGGCGCTTGTAACAATTAAAAAGTACCGCAATGTATCAATCCGCAGCCCCTGTATTGACGTGCATACGGGGCGCGCCGTGCTAGCATCGGGGTCCTTTTGTGGCACCTTTCCATGACCCTTTCTTCCTCTTCCTTCGACGCCATCGTGGTCGGCACCGGCCCTGGCGGGGCCAGCGTCGCGCGCGAACTGGCGCGTGCCGGCAGCCGGGTCCTGCTGCTCGAACAGGGCGGCGGTGCGCCGCTCGCCGGCACGGTCACGCAGATGGCGTCGATGGCGGCCGTGCCCGGGCGCGGCGCTTTTGTGCACCGCGACGCGTCGCTGCTGGTGGGCGGCACGACGCTGGGCGGCAGCTCGGCGGTCAACTTCGCCACTGCGGCCGCGCCACCGGCGGCGTACTTTGCCGCGTACGGCATCGACCTGGCCCCGAGCCTGGCCGAACTGCGCGCGGAATTGCCGCTCGCGCCCCTGCCCGATACGCTGGTCGGCCCCATGGCCACGCGCATCATGACGGCGGCGCATGCGGCCGGCATCGACTGGAAAAAACTCGACAAGATGATCCGGCCGGCGCTGTGCCGCAGCGGCTGCTGGCGCTGCACCTATGGCTGCCCGTACGGCGCCAAGTGGAGTGCCCGCGATTTCGTCGAGCAGGCGGTGGGGCTTGGCGCCGTGCTGCAAACAGGCAGCCGCGTCACGCGCGTGCTGCTGGAGGAAGGCCGGGCCAGCGGTGTCGAGGTAAAGCATGGCGGGCAGCTGCAGACGATCCACGCGCCGCTGGTGATTCTGAGTGGCGGCGGCATCGGCAGCCCGCGCATCCTGCATGCATCAAGCCTGGGGCCGCGCGATGCGCCGTTCTTCAGCGATCCCGTGGTCGCCGTGATGGGCAGTGTGGCCGACATCGATGGCGGCGCCGAAGTGCCGATGGCGGCCGGCTGGCATGACCCCCAGGCCGGCATCGCGCTGGCCGACCTTACCTTGCCGCGTCCGATGTACCAGGCCTTCGCGACGCAGGTCGGGCGCGTGGACCGCTTGTTCGCGCACCGGCGCACCCTCAGCATCATGGTCAAGATTCGTGACGATATCAGCGGACGCGTCGGACCGCGCTGGGCCGACAAGCGCCTGAGCGATGGCGACCGCGCGCGCCTGCAGAAGGGCGAACGAATGGCGCGCACGATCCTGGAGGCGGCCGGCGCGCGGCACGTGTTCAAGAGCTGGCATTTCGCCGCGCACCCGGGCGGCAGCGTACGCATTGGCGCCGGAGTCGACGCCGATCTGCGCACACGTGCGCCGGGTGTCTATGTGTGCGATGCGTCGGTGATCCCGCAGCCATGGGGCTTGCCGCCGACACTCACCCTGCTGTGCCTGGGCAAGCGCCTGGGGCAGCACCTGGCGAATGGGGTGACTTAATAGTGCGGGGGCCGTTCGTTGAGTGGTGCCTGGCCGGCGTCGCGCAAGGAGCGCAGGTGGTCGGCCAGCTTGCCGACCATGGCTTCGAGCTCGTCGATACGGCGCTCCTGGCGGTAGATGGTCTTGTTCAGCTCATCGAGCAGGTCTTCCTGCTGGGAGAGCTTGATTTCAAGATTGACGAAACGTTCTTCCTGGTCCACGGCGCACTCCGGTAAAGCCGGCATTATGCCAGCAGTACAGGCTTGCCCGTGGATCAGCCCATGGCAGGTTGGAACCCGATACCGGCTCCCCGCAACCGTCTACTCCGGAACCGGCCTCGGTGTTGCCAGCAAGGCTTTCAAACTGGCCAGTCTTGCTTTCGGAGTGAGTATTTCCGACTCCATCGGCGCGGCCTCACCGACGTCCAGCGCCATTTCCTTGATGAAGCGCGACGGGTCGCAATTGACCAGCTCGCCGGCGCGCTTTCTTCGCTTGCACCAGCTCACGTGCAAGGTGCGCTGGGCGCGCGTGATGCCCACGTACATCAGGCGCCGTTCTTCCTGGATGCGGGCCGAGATCGTTTCGATGGAGGCGTCCGGGTCGCCCTTGTGCGGCAGGATGCCCTCCTCCACGCCGACCAGGTACACGTGCGGATACTCCAGCCCTTTAGAGGCGTGCAGCGTCGACATGCGCACGGCGTCCTGCTCTTCGTCCTGACCTTCGAGCATCGACATCAGCGCCACCATCTGCGTCAGTTCGAGCAAGTTCTTTTCTTCGCCATCGCGGTCGCGCCCGCCGCGGCCGCGGTCCTTGAGCCAGTTGGTAAATTCGAGCACGTTCTGCCACTTGGCCTGGGCCGCGCGGTCGTCGAAGCCTTCGTACAGGTAATGCTCGTAATTCATTTCCTTCATCATGTCGTCGAGCACCTCGGCCGCATGGTCGCCGGCGCCCAGCGGGCCGGGCCGTGTCGCGCGGTCTTCCAGCTCGCTGATGAAATGGCAGAAGTTGCGCACCGATCCCAGTTGCCGCTCGGCCAGCTTGGCTTCGATGCCGCCCTTGCGCGCTGCCTCGAACAGCGAGCAATTCCACTGCTTCGAAAATTCGCCCAGCACTTCGAGCGTGGCCATGCCGACCCCGCGTTTGGGCGTCGTGATGGCGCGGATGAAGGCCGGGTCGTCGTCCTGGTTGGCGATCAGGCGCAGGTAGGCAATGATGTCCTTGATCTCGGCCTTGTCGAAAAAGCTCTGTCCACCCGACATCGTGTACGGGATACGCTCCTTGCGCAGCGCCTGCTCCATCACGCGCGCCTGGTGGTTGCCGCGGTACAGGATCGCGAAATCGGACCAGTTGTTCTTGCGCTGAAAGTGCTCGGACGAAATCAGCATCGCGATCTGGTCGGCTTCCTGGTCGTCGTTCTGCATGCCCATCACCTTGATCGGCTCGCCCAGTCCGTGCTCGGACCACAGCGACTTCTCGAAGATTTTCGGGTTGTTGCCGATCACGGCATTGGCCGCCTGCAGGATGCGGGTGGTGGAGCGGTAGTTCTGCTCGAGCTTGATCACGCGCAGGTCGGGGAAATCGACCTGCAGCGTTTTCAGGTTCTCGACCGAGGCGCCGCGCCAGGCGTAGATCGCCTGGTCATCGTCGCCCACGGCGGTAAACATCGGCTTCTTGCCCAGGCCCGTCACCAGGAGCTTGACCAGCTCGTACTGGCAGGTATTGGTGTCCTGGTATTCGTCCATCAACAGGTAGCGCAGGCGGCGTTGCCAGCGGTCGCGGATCGGCTCGTTGTTACGGAACAATTCCACCGGCAAGCGGATCAGGTCATCGAAGTCGACCGCCTGGTAGGCCTGCAGCGTGGCCACATAGCTGCGGTAGACGCGCCCGGCCTGGGCCTCGTCTTCATCGCGCGCGGCCTTGATCGCGTCTTCCGGATCGACCAGGCCGTTCTTCCACAGCGAAATCGTGTTCTGGATGCGGCGGATTTCCTGTTTGTCGGTGCTCAGCGCCAGATCGGACACGATCGTGTAGCAGTCGTCGCTGTCCATGATCGAAAACTTGTCCTTCAGCCCCACCCCGGCCGCTTCCTGGCGCAGGATGCGCACGCCCAGCGAGTGGAAGGTCGACACGGTCAGTTGCTTGGCCTGCTTCGGCTGCTTGAGCAGCTTGGCGATGCGCTCCTGCATCTCGAGCGCCGCCTTGTTGGTAAAGGTCAGGGCAGCAATCGTGCGTGGATCGTAGCCGCAGTGCTCGATCATGTAGGCGATCTTTTGCGTGATCACGCGCGTCTTGCCGGACCCGGCGCCAGCGAGCACCAGGCAAGGGCCGTCCAGATACAGCGCGGCTTCGCTCTGCGGCCCGTTAAGGCCGAACTTTGGTGCGTTTGACATGGGGAAGTTTTCGGTGGGACAGAGAACGATTGTAACAATCTGGCGGGCGCAGCGGGCGATGTCGCGTTGCAGGCCACGCCGGATTGCAACAAGCCGCTGCCAGGGTTTGCTTACCGGCACGCTCCTGCGAGTCAGCCGGGGATCGGGTACCATGCGACCTTTGCCACGCGCTACGCCATGCGCGACGCGGCCGCCCTATTTTTCTGGAAATCTGCCCCATGAAATTCGAACATCTCGTCGAAATCAACGATCCGATGAACCCGCTTCTGGACACGCTCAGCCGCGAGCAGCTGTGGCACGGCCTGGTGCTGCGCGCCGAGCAGCCAAAACTGTTCATTCCGCACCTGGACGCCTGCGAGATTCTGGAGCGCGACGCCGGCGTCATGCGCCGCCGCCTGACCTTCGGTCCGCTGGTGATCGAAGACAAAGTCACCTTGACCCCGCTGCAGGAAGTGCATTACGACGTGCCGGCCCAGGGCGACATCGCCGCCTCGACCCTGCGCATGGTCATCGAGGCGCCGACCAGCGCCATGCTGCTGGTGCGTTTCTGCTACGACGACGGCATGGGCGAACACGTCGATCAGGCCAATGCGATGTACGACGAATTCAAGAAGTCGGCGTACGAAGAAGCCGACATCGACACCGTACGCATCCTGCGCCAGCTGGCCGGCCAGGGCAAGCTGGCCACCACGCTGCTCAACTGATCGATTGATCAACTGAATCAGCTGCACGGTTCAGAGACCCGGTTCGGTCTCGCCCGTGTGGGTGGTGCTCTCGCCCTGCGACAGATTGGTGGCCAGGTCGCGCAGCGCGGTGCGTACGCCTTCTTCGATCACCGGATGGTAGAACGGCATCTCCAGCATCTGGTCGACCGTCATGCGCATCTGGCACGCCCATGACAGCAGGTGGGCCAGGTGTTCGGCGCGCGGCGCGATCATCTCGGCGCCCAGGA
The DNA here is from genome assembly GCF_024753205.1 of Massilia aurea. GTDB lineage: Bacteria > Pseudomonadota > Gammaproteobacteria > Burkholderiales > Burkholderiaceae_D > Telluria > Telluria aurea. The sequence continues at coordinate 53,366 of NZ_JANUGZ010000004.1, forward strand.
ACAGGCGCGAGCCATACTCGGCATACACCCGCAGCATTCCCTTGTTCTGCAGCATGACGCGGCTGCGGCCCTGGTTCTCGAACGACACGCTGCCCACGGCGAACTTGGGCTGGCCGCTCGCGGACAGGGCCCGATAACTCTTGCCCAGCGTGGCGATATTCGGCTCGGTGAAGGCCACCGCGATCGGCGTGCGGCGCAGGCCCGGGCGCACGTCGGGGTAGCGACCCGCATTGTCGCCGGCGATCTTGCCGTGGTCGGCCGCATCGTGCAGCAGCGGACGCTCGTTGTTGGCGTCGCCCGCAATGAAGATATGGCTGCCGCCGCACTGCATCGTGCGCGCATCAAACGTCGGGATGCCGTCATCGCCCCGCTCCAGGCCGGTCAGTTCGAGGCCCAGGTCATGCACGTTCGGCGTGCGCCCGGCCGCCATCAGCACGTACTGGAAGCGCTCGCTGCTTTCCTTGCCCAGCGCGTCGCGCACATGCAGCACCACCTCGTCGCCATCCTGCACCGCACCCACGATCTCGCTCTGGAACGCGATGTCGACTTCCTCGCCCAGCACGCGTGCAGCGCAGCGCAGCACTTCGGGGTCACTGATGTTGGCGATGGAGCCGCCGCGCGCGTAGAAACGCACGCGTACGCCGAGACGGCTCAGGGCCTGGCCCAGTTCGAGGCCGATCACGCCGGTGCCGATCACGGCCACCGAAGCCGGCAGGTCGTCCCAGTAAAACACGTCGTCGCTGGTGACGATGCCGGGACCGACGTTTTCGAGTTGCGGCAGGCGCAGCGGCGTCGAGCCGGTGGCGATGACGACGCGCCCGGCGTGGATCTCGGTATGGTCGTCGACCTGCAGCGTGCACGGGCCGGTAAAGCGCGCGTGGCCCTGCAGGCGGTCCTGGGCGGGGATGGCTTCCACGGCCTCGAGCACGAAACCGACGAAGCGGTCGCGTTCGCGCTGCACGCGCGCCATCACGGCCGGGCCGTCGATCCGCACCTCACCGGCGTGCACGCCAAACGGACCGGACGTGTGCAGCGCGTGCGCCGCGTCGGCCGCGGCGATCAGGAGCTTGCTCGGCATGCAGCCGACCCGGGCGCAGGTGGTGCCGTAGTGCGCCCCCTCGATCACCACGGTGCGCGCGCCCTGCGCTTTTGCCGCGCGATAGGCGGTCATGCCGGCGGTGCCGGTGCCGATGACGGCGACATCCACATTCAATTGTTTCATGGTGCTCTTTCGCTGTTTCTTTCGCTGTTGACAGGCAAAACGATACGCTATTTCACGCGCAACCGACTCAGATATCAAGCGGATCGACTTCGAGCGACCACTTCACGCGGGCCTTCATGGCCCGCAGCGCTTCCATCCACTCGCGCAGGAACGCCTGCAGGGCCGGGCGCGAGCTGGACTCCACCAGCAGCTGGGCGCGGTCCATATTGTGCACCCTCGTCATCGTCATCGGGATCGGGTCGTTGATCAAAATCCCGTCGTGCGCCAGGCAGTCGCGCGCACTTTCCAGAAACGCGATCGCGATCGGCAGCTCGCGCGCTTCGGCCCGCAGCAAGGCCTGGTACATGTACGGCGGCAGACCCGCTTCGCGCCGTTCGTCGAGCAACTGGCCGGCGAAACGCTCGTAGTCGTGGCGCATCACCGCGCCGTACAGCGGATGCTGCACATAACGCGTCTGCACCAGCACCTCGGACGGCGCCCCGGCGCGCCCCGCCCGCCCCGCCACCTGCATCAGCTGCGCGAACAGGCGCTCGCTGGCGCGGTAGTCCTGCGAAAACAGGGCCGTATCCGGGTTCAGGATGCCCACCAGCGTGAGCTTCTTGAAGTCGTGGCCCTTGGCGACCATCTGGGTGCCGATCAGGATATCGACCTCGCCCCGGTGCACGCTGTCGAACGCCGCCTGCGCGCTGCCCTTCAGGCGCGTGGAGTCGGCATCGATGCGCAGGATGCGCGCCTCGGGGAACATCGCCCGCAAGCCCTCTTCGACGCGCTGCGTGCCCCGGCCCAACGGCTGGATATCGACGTTGCCGCAGGTGGGACACGAGCGCGGGATGCGCAGTTCCAGGCTGCAGTGGTGGCAGCGCAGCCGGTTCTCGGGCTTGTGCAGCACCATGAAGGCGGTGCAGCGCGTGCAATCGCTGATCCAGCCGCAGGCGTCGCACGAAATCACGGGGGCGTAGCCGCGCCGGTTCAAAAACAGCAGCGATTGCTCGCCGCGCTCCAGGCGCAGACGCAGCGCAGCGACCATCTCGGCGGTCAGGCCATCGCGCCCGCGGTCGCGCTCCATGTCGATCAGGCGCACGCGCGGCAGCACCGCGTCCTGCACGGCGCGCTCGCGCAGGTCGAGCCGTTTATAACGTCCCGAGCGGGCGTGGTGCCACGATTCGAGCGATGGCGTGGCCGAGCCGAGCACGATCGGAATGCCCAGCTGGTGCGCGCGCCAGACGGCCAGGTCGCGCGCCGAATAGCGCAAGCCTTCCTGCTGCTTGTAGGACGGGTCGTGCTCTTCGTCGATCACGATCAGTTGCAGGTGCGGCAGCGACGCCAGCAGCGAAAGCCGCGTGCCGAGCACGATGCGCGCTTGCCCCAGGTGCGCGGCCAGCCAGTGCAGCATGCGCTCGCCCTCGGACAGGCTGCTGTGCAGCGTGGCGAGCATCATGCCCGGGAAGCGCGCCCGGATATTGCCTTCGAGCTGCGGCGTGAGGTTGATCTCGGGAACCATGATCAGGATCTGCGCCTGTGGGTCGCGCGCCAGCACCTGGGCGCAGGCTTGCAGATAGACCTCGGTCTTGCCGCTGCCAGTCACGCCCCATAACAGGAACGGTTTGAAACCGGTGGCGCCACCGATGGCGTCGGCTGCCTCCTGCTGGGCCGTGTTCAGCACGGGCATGCCCACTGCGGTCGCGTCCTGCCCGGCGTCGAGCTTTGCCAGTTTTTTCAGCGCGCGCCCCAGTGCCACTGTTTTGGGCACCCGCAGGTTCTTCGGCAGGCCGGGCAACGCGACTTCGCCGAGCGGGCGCTGGTAGTACTCGGCGGCGAACCGCGCCAGCGCCAGCCAGCGCCCGGACAGCGGGGCCAGCTCGCCCCGCACGGCCAGCGCATCCTTGAGTTTTTCGGGCGGCACATCGCTGGTGGACTTGACCGCGACGATCAGGGCCATCACCTCGCGCCGCGCAAACGACACCAGCGCCAGCTGGCCGGGCAGCGGTTCGTCACCCGGCTGGCAGGGCCAGCGGTAGTCGAAACTGCTGTTGAGCGGCGTATCGATCACGACTTCGAGGAAGCAGTGCGGTGTGACCGGTGCTTGGTTGCTGGTTGACAATCTAGGCCCTGTGCAAATCTGTGGAGAACTTTGTGAATAGTCGGGGACTTGACCCCATCAAAGGTTTACGTTAGATCAAGTCCAGGACGATAATTCCTCAATTCAAGACAATTTTAGTCTTTGTAATCAATGACTTGAAAAACCGGCCAAAAACCTGTTAACAACCTTGACCGCATTCGGCTGCTTGTGCATAACTCTGCAATTTTCCGTGGAAAACTCGCTGCGCTGCGTCATACAGTTAAGGCAATACATGAAGTTTCACGCTAAGTCCCGGTAAACCAAGTACTTTTCCCCACGCTGCCAGCGCCTGTTGATAACTTTGTGAACAAGGCCCCGAATCGCACTGAATTCTCTTGAACAACGTTCATCGGAAAACCAGCCAGATCGCATAACAGCAGAATAAAATACTTATGAATCATTGGCTTAGGTGAAAACACGAAAAGCCGAGATGTCCACAGGTCGCTTTACAGGATTTGCGGAAGTTGTGAACAAGTGATGGTGTCGGCTTGCAATCGTGCTTTCGCGAAACGAGTGCAAGCCGTGACGGGATTACTGGGCGCGCTGCTTGCGGCTGAAGCTGTGCACCGCTTCGACCATCGCGGTGACCGATTCCGGCGGGGTAAATTGCGAGATGCCATGGCCCAGATTGAACACGTGGCCGTGGCCGTTCGATGGCGTGCCATAGGCCGTCAGCGAGCGCTCGACTTCCGCTGCGATCTGCTCCGGCGCGGCAAACAGGATCGCCGGGTCGAGGTTGCCCTGCAGCGCCACACGGTCACCGACCAGCGCGCGGGCAGTGCCCAGATTCACGGTCCAGTCCAGCCCCAGCGCATCGGCGCCGATGTCCGCCATCTGGTCAAGCCAGATGCCGCCGCCCTTGGTGAACACGACTGCCGGGATGCGCACGCCGTCTTTTTCGCGCTGCAGGCCGGCCAGGATTTGTTGCATGTAGTGCAGCGAGAAGGTCTGGTAGGCGCCATCGGCCAGCGCCCCGCCCCACGAATCGAAGATCATCACGGCTTGCGCGCCGGCGTCGATCTGCGCGTTCAGGTAGGCGGTGACGGCCTTGGCATTGATGTCGAGGATGCGGTGCATCAGGTCCGGCCGGCTGTACAGCATCTTTTTGACGGTGTGGAACTCGCGCGAGCCGGCGCCTTCAACCATATAGCAGGCCAGCGTCCATGGGCTGCCCGAGAAACCGATCAGCGGCACGCGGCCATTGATGGCGCCGCGGATTTGCGTGACGGCCTTGAACACGTAATCGAGCGAGGCCATGTCGGGCACTTCCAGCGCGTGGACTTGCTCTTCGGTGCGCAGCGGACGCTCGAACTTCGGGCCCTCGCCATCGGCGAAATACAGGCCCAGGCCCATCGCGTCAGGAACGGTCAGGATGTCCGAGAACAGGATCGACGCGTCCAGCGGGAAGCGGTCGAGGGGCTGGAGCGTGACTTCGGTGGCGTAATCGGGATTTTTTGCCAGGCCCAGGAACGAGCCGGCGCGCGCGCGGGTGGCGCGGTATTCCGGCAGATAGCGGCCCGCCTGGCGCATCAGCCAGACCGGGGTGTAGTCGGTCGGCTGGCGCAGCAGCGCACGCAGGAAGGTGTCGTTCTGGAGCGGGGCAAATTGTGGCATGGGAGGCATCGGTTTGATAGGCAGACGCCTATTATCGCATTCTTGGGGGCGCACTATAATGCTCGTCCACCCTTCGAAAAAGCCCCACTATGACCGTTGCCACCAGCAAACAAGCCACGCCATGCGGCGCCTGGACTTCCCCGATCACTGCTGCCGTCGTTGCTGCCGGCGCCGTGCCACTGGCGCAGCCGATGCCCGACGGCGCCGCCATCGGCTGGCTCGAGGGGCGCACCAGCGAAGGCGGGCGCATGACGCTGATGGTGCACGACGCCGACGGCACGCGCGAACTGACGCCGGCGCCGTTCAATGTGCGCAGCCGCGTGCATGAATACGGTGGCGGCGCGTACCTGCTGAGCAGCGGCGGCGCGTGGTTTTCGCACCATGCGGACAACCGCCTGTACCGGGTCGAGAACGATGGCCAGCCGGTCGCCGTCACGGCCGCCGACACCGGCCACCGCTTTGCCGACTTCGTGCTCGACGCCGGGCGACGTCGCCTGGTGGGGGTGCGCGAAGACCATTCGCTGGGCGCGACCTACCCGGTCAACACGCTGTGCGCGGTGGGCTTTGACGGCGCCGAGACGGTACTGGTCGAAGGCAGCGACTTCTATGCCGCGCCGCGCCTGTCGCCCGATGGCCGCCAGCTGGCCTGGCTGTGCTGGGAGCTGCCGCACATGCCGTGGGAAGGCACCGCACTGTGGCTGGGCGACGTGGCCGCCGACGGCACCATCGTCAACCGGCGCCTGATCGCCGGCGGGGCGGATGAAGCGATCTGCCAGCCCGAATGGTCGCCGGGCGGCGTGCTGCACTTCGTGTCCGATCGCAGCGGCTGGTGGAATCTGTACCGTTACGCCGCTGACGCTGTCGACGCCCTGTGCGAACGCGCGGCCGAATTCGGCGTCCCGCAGTGGAACTTCGGCGGTTCGCAGTACGCTTTCCGCTCGGAAGAACAGATCGTGTGCGCGTATATCGAGGCGGGCGTGAGCCACCTGGGCATCGTCTCCACCCACGACGGCAGCTTGACGCCGCTGGACACGCCCTACGAAGACATCCGCGACGTGAAAATCAGCGGCGACATCGTCACGCTGCTGGGCGGCGCGCCGACCATCGCGCCCGAACTGGCACGCATCGACCTGGCCGGCGCGCCGCTTGAAGTGCTGGCGCACTCGATCCCGCAACTGCCGGCCACGTCGTACCTTGCCGTGCCGCTGGCGATCAGCTATCCAAGCGCCAACGGCCGCACCGCGTACGCGTTCTACTATGCACCGGCCAATCCGGATTACGCGCCGCTGCCTGACGAGCTGCCACCGCTGATCGTGATCGGCCATGGCGGCCCGACCAGCATGGCGACCAGCACACTGAAGCTCTCCACCCAATACTGGACCAGCCGCGGTTTCGCGGTGCTGGACGTGAACTACGGCGGCAGCACGGGCTTCGGGCGCGAGTATCGCAACCTGCTCCAGCACCAGTGGGGCGTGGTCGATGTCGAGGATTGCGTGGCCGGTGCGCGCCACCTGGCGGCCATCGGGGCGGTCGACCCGGAACGCCTGCTGATTCGCGGCAGCAGCGCCGGCGGCCTGACGGTGCTGTCGGCACTGGCCTTCCATGACGTGTTCAAGGCCGGCGCCAGCTATTACGGCGTGTCCGACCTGGCCGGGCTGGATGCAGATTCGCACAAGTTCGAGTCGCGCTACAACGCCTACCTGACCGCGCCGCCCGAGCGCGCACAGGCCGTGTACCGCGAACGCTCGCCGATCCACCACAGCGACAAGTTGCGCAGCCCGATGATCTTCTTCCAGGGTCTGGACGACAAGGTCGTGCCGCCGCAGCAGTCCGAAAGCATGGTCGACGCGCTGCGCGCGCAAAAGCTGCCGGTGGCCTACCTGACGCTCGAAGGCGAAGGCCATGGCTTCCGCAAGGCCGACAGCGTGGTGCGCACGCTCGAAGCCGAGCTGTATTTCTACCTGCGCGTGTTCGGCATTGCCGTGCCGGCCGACCTGCCCGCGATCGAGATCGAGAATCTCGACGCATGAAGGGTGGCCCACTGCCAGGCGACGTGCGGGCGCAACTCGCGGCCTGCAGCGCCGAAGAACACGCGATCCTGACGCTGCTGGCGATCGCCGGCGAGCCGATGGGCCGCCAGCGCATCCTCGAGCACATGCGGGCGCTCAATGCCCCGCTGCCGGCCGCGCAATGGGCCGATGAACTGGCGCGCCTGAAGGCCGAAGGTCTGCTGGTCGACGCCAACGAACGCGGGCTGGCGCTGGCCCCGGCGGCCAGCTGGCCCGTGCTCGACTTTGCCCTCGACAGCGGCCTGTTCGACGTTGTCGCGGGCGCGTATGGCGCGGTGTCGACCGTGCGCCGCGACTGGCAGGGCCACCTGATGCTGCGCAGCTACCGCCAGGGCCTGGCCCTGCTGCGCATCGCGCTGCTGACGCGACAAGACATCGACGTCGTCACGCCGCTGCTCGACGCCTGCCTGGCCTGCCATGAAGCGAGCTACCTGCATCCGCTGGTCGACGTCTGCGCGCGTCCGTTCACGCCGGCGCTGATCGAGCGCATCCACCCGCGCCTGCTTGAGACCGTGCTGCACGTTCTGGTCGTGCATGTGCGCAGCGAGCCGGCGCTGGCCCCGGCGGTACGCGCCTGCGCCGAGGGCTACATCACGCGCAGCAGCCCGGAAAGCCTGCTGCGCCGCGCGCTGGGCGAGCATTACATCCTGTGCGGGCGCCTGGACGATGCGCTTGACCTGGTGGCCGACATGACCGATTCACCGGGTCTGTTCCTGCGCAGTGTCGTACAGCTGCTGCGCGACGACGTGGACGGCGGCCTGGCGGGCGTCGAAGCAGCGCTCAAGCAGCTGCGGCGCGAGACCGGCAAGCGCAAGGCCACCTTCGGCGGCCATTGCGCGCACATTGCGGTGGCCGCCCTGCTGCGCAGCACCGAACCGGCGCACCGCAAGCTGGCCGACGCCTGGCTCGAGATCGAAACACGCGCCGTGCAGCGGCCCGACAATGCAGTCTGGTTCCAGCTCGGCATGCTGCACGAAATCCGGCGCGGCACCGTCGATGCCGGCCTGTTTGCCACCCGCAGCTGGGAACTGTCGCTGGAGCCGACCGTGTTCCGCGCGCTGATCCACTACTGGCTGGCGCTGCCCGCGTTGAACAGCCAGCGTGCGCGCCTGGAAGACATGCTGGCGCAATCCGAGCTGGCCGGGTTCGACCTGTGGTCGGCGCAGCTGGCCGGCGTGCTGGCGCAGATGGGCCAAGCGGGTTATCTGATTCACGAGGCGCGCGCGGGCGAGCTGCGCCAGCGCCACCGCTTGCCCGACATGGCGCTCTGGTTCACGCGCGAAGAGCCGTGGGAGCGCCAGCTCAATGCGCTGATCAACCTGCAGCCTGCTCTCACGGTGGAGCAGGTCAAGGAATCGCGCCTGGTCTGGCTGATCCGCCATGACCCGCACCTGGGCGTGCAGGAAATCGAACCGCGCGAGCAGAAGCGCGATGCGCAAGGCGCCTGGAGCCGTGGCCGCGCGCTGGGCCTGAAGCGCCTGGCCGAAGAAGGCGCGCAGCTCGAGTTCCTCACCGCGCAGGACCTGCAGGCGATCAATGCGATTGCCGGGCGCCGCTACTACGCCGGCAGCGGCATCCGCTTCGAGCTCGAAGTGCACAAGGCACTGGCGGCGCTGGTCGGCCATCCGCTGCTGTTCTGGATGGCCTCCCCCGGCACGCGCGTCGAGCTGCTGCCGGGCGAACCGGAACTGCTGGTGAAAAAACAGGGCGACAAGGTGTCGATCGCGCTGCACCCGCCGATCGACAACGAGGATGGCGACGTGGTCATCACGCTCGAGACGCCCACGCGCCTGCGCCTGGTGCGCATCAACGACGAACACCGCCGCATCGCCGCCATCGTCGGCGCCGGGCTGGACGTGCCGCTGTCGGCCGAGCGGCGCGTGCTGCGCGCCATCGGCGCGGTGGCCTCCAGCGTCACCGTGCAGTCGGACATCGGCGCGAGCAGCGCCGACATTGAGACCGTGCCGGCCGACGCGCGCATGCACATTCACCTGCGACCCTACCAGCAAGGTTTGCGCATGCAGTTGCTGGTGCGCCCGCTGCCCGGCGGCGCCTATTACGGCCCGGGCGAAGGCGCGGCCAGCGTGATCGCCGATGTCGACGGCATCCGCACCGAAGCGCAGCGCGACATGAATGCCGAGCGCGAGGCCGAACGTCAGCTCGTCGGCGCCTGCCTCGTGCTGGAACAGGGCGAGCAGGAACACGGCGAATGGCTGCTGGGGCAACCGATGCTGGCACTCGAACTGGTCGAAGAACTCAGGGCACTGGACCCGGCCTCGATCGTCGTGGCCTGGCCCGAGGGCGAATCGTTCCGCGTCACCAAAAAAGCGACCTCCAAATCGGTGCGGGTGCAGATCCGGCGCGAGCGCGACTGGTTTGCTGCCAGCGGCGATATCGTCATCGACGAAGGCCGCGTGATGAGCCTGCGCACGCTGCTGGAAAAGCTGCGCGAGAGCGGCAGCCGGTTTGTCGCGCTGGGCGAGAACGATTACCTGGCCCTGTCCGACGAACTGCACCGGCGCCTGATGGAGCTGGGCGCGTATGGCGAACTGCATGGCGACGGCATCCGCACCCACGCGCTGGCCAGCTTTGCGCTGGGTGAACTGGCGGGCGAAGCCGGCAGCGTCGACGGGGACAAGGCCTGGCAGGCGCACCTGGTGCGCATGGCCGACAGCGCCGCCTTCACGCCCACGCTGCCGTCGACGCTGCAGGCCGAGTTGCGCGACTATCAGCTCGACGGCTTCGAGTGGCTGGCGCGCCTGGCCCACTGGGGCGTGGGCGCCTGTCTGGCCGACGATATGGGCCTGGGTAAAACGCTGCAGGCGCTGGCGCTACTGCTTACGCGCGCCAAGGACGGCCCGGCGCTGGTGGTCGCGCCGACGACCGTGTGCCTGAACTGGATCGACGAGGCGGCGCGCTTTGCGCCGACGCTGAACCTGAAACTGTTCGGGCCGGGCGAGCGCGCCGCGACCGTGGACGACGCCGGGCCATTCGACGTCGTCATCGTGAGCTACGGCCTGCTGCAGCAGGAGGCGGCGCGCTTCAAGGGCCGCCGCTGGCACAGCATCGTGCTGGACGAAGCGCAGGCGATCAAGAACATGCACACCAAGCGCTCGCAGGCCGTGATGGCGCTGCAGGGCGACTTCCGGATGGCGGCCACTGGCACGCCGCTGGAAAACCACCTGGGCGAATTGTGGAACCTGTTCCGCTTCATCAATCCGGGTTTATTGGGCAGCGCCGAGCAGTTCCAGCTGCGCTTTGCCGGCCCGATCGAGAAAGCCCAGTCCGAGAAAGTGAAGGACCGGCGGGCCGAAGTCGCCGCCCGCGCGCGCCTGCGGCGCCTGACCGCGCCGTTCATCCTGCGCCGCACGAAGGCGCAGGTGCTGGCCGAACTGCCGCCGCGCACCGAGATCGTCATCCCGGTCGAACTGAGCGCCGAGGAAAGCGCGCTGTACGAATCGCTGCGGCGCCAGGCGCTCGACAAGCTGGCTGCACTCGAAGCGCCCGAAGGCCAGAAGTCGATCGAGATCCTGGCCGAGATGATGCGGCTGCGCCGCGCCTGCTGCAATCCCGAGCTGGTGGCGCCCGGCGCCGGCATCATCAGCAGCAAGCTGGCCGCATTCGCGCGGCTCACCGCCGACCTGATCGAGAACCGGCACAAGGTGCTGGTGTTCAGCCAGTTCGTCGACCACCTGAGCCTGATCCGCCAATATCTCGACGCACAGGGCGTGCGCTACCAGTACCTCGACGGGTCGACGCCGATGCAGGAACGCAAGAAGCGGGTCGACGCGTTCCAGGCCGGCGATGGCGACATGTTCCTGATCAGCCTGAAGGCGGGCGGCGTGGGCATCAACCTGACGGCGGCCGACTACGTGATCCACATGGACCCGTGGTGGAACCCGGCGGTGGAAGACCAGGCCTCGGACCGCGCGCACCGGATGGGACAGCAGCGGCCCGTGACGATCTACCGGCTGGTCGCGCGCGGCACGATCGAAGAAGGCATCGTCGACCTGCACCGTCACAAGCGCGACCTGGCCGACAGCCTGCTGGAAGGCACCGAGATGGCCGCGCGCATGTCGCCAGCGGATATGCTCGACATGCTGCGCACGGGACTGGGCAGATAGTGCTGCCTTGATAGAACAGTAATATTGCACTTTGTCCCGTTCGTGTCGGAATGTTTCATCCGTCCGCAAACAACGGGTTTGGTGCTAACCTGCACGCGATTCGCGCCGTTGCGGATCACGAATTCACACTTGTTACAGGGCCGAATACGATGATAAAAACGAAAATCGCGCTGGCAGCCTTGCTGGCCTGCTTCGCACTGGCGCCGGCCAGCGCCGCCACCAAGCCAGCCAAGAGCAAGGCGAAGTCGACGAAGGTCGTCAAGAAGTCGACCAAGGCCAAGAAGGCCGTCGTCGGCGCCGCCGCCATTGGCGCGACCGCCGCTGCTGCCAGCACGAGTGCAAGCGCCAGCACCAGCGACAGCGCAGCGCCAGCTCGAGCCAGCGAAGGCCGTCTGGATCGCCGCATGTCCACGCTGAGCATGCAGTACCTGACCGCGTTGTGGCGCGTCGATCCGGAAGGCGGCATCTATGTCGGCAAGTTCGACCAGGCCGCAAACCTGACGCTGCCCGATCCTGCCACCCGTGCCAGCAAGCTGGCCTTTGCCAACGAGTGGCTGGAAAAATTCGGCAAGCTCGATCCGAAGCAGCTCTCGCCGCGCTACCGCACCGACCTGGTGCTGCTGCTCAACAAACTGGAAAAGGACCGCTGGGCCTTGACCACCTGGCGCGAGTTCGAGTGGAATCCCTCGGCCTACAACATCGCCGCGCCGCTCGACCTGATCCTCAATACCGATTACGCGGCCAAGCCGCAGCGCCTGCGCACGATCCTCAAGCGCCTGACCGACGTGCCGGCCTATTACGCGGCCGCGCAGGCGTCGATCAAGACGCCGACGCGCGAACACACCCAGCTGGCGATCAGCCAGGCGCCGGGCACGCTGGCGGTGCTGGCCGACCTGGGCAAGGCAGCCCAGGAATCGATCCTGACCACGCAGGAAAAGACCATCTTCGCGCAGCGCATCGCCAACGCCGGCACCGCGGTGCTGGGCTACGTCGACTTTTTGAGCGACATGGAAAAGCGCCAGGCTGCCAATGGCCAGGCGCGGCCATTCCGCATCGGCAAGGCGCTGTACGAGCAGAAGTTCGCACTCGACATCCAGTCGTCCAGCAGCGCCGAGCAGACCTACCGCAAGGCCCTGGCCACGCGCGAAGAGCTGCTCACGCACATGGACAAGATCTCGGACGAACTCTGGCCGCGCTACATGGCCGGCGTGACCAAGCCAGCCGAGCGCTTCCAGAAGATCGGCATGATGATCGACAAGCTGTCCGCACGCCACGTCAAGCGCCAGGACTTCTTCACCGAGATCCGGCGCCAGATCCCGCTGCTGCAGGACTGGGTGATCAAGCATGACCTGCTGACCCTCGACCCGAGCAAACCACTCGAAGTGCGCGAAACCCCGATGTACCAGCGCGGCGTGGCCGGCGCGAGCATCGATGCGCCGGGCCCGTACCGCTCGAAGGACAAGACGTACTACAACGTCACGCCAATGGACAGTCTGACGGATGCCCAGGCCGAGAGCAGCCTGCGCGAATACAACGAGTGGATCCTGCAGATCCTGAACATCCACGAAGCGATTCCGGGCCACTACGCGCAGCTGGTGCATGCGAACCGCTCGCCGTCGCTGATCAAGTCACTGTTCGGCAATGGCGCGATGGTCGAGGGCTGGGCGGTCTACGGCGAGCGCATGATGCTCGAATCGGGCTATGGGGACAACGCGCCCGAGATGTGGCTGATGTACTCGAAGTGGAACCTGCGCAGCGTGACCAACACGATCCTCGACTACAGCGTGCACGTGAACGGCATGAACCAGGCGCAGGCGATCGACCTGCTGACGCGCCAGGCCTTCCAGACACGCCAGGAAGCCGATGAGAAATGGCGTCGCGCCACGCTGACGTCGGTCCAGCTGACCAGCTACTACAGCGGCTACGAGCAGATCATGGAACTGCGCGAGCGCCGCAAGGCGCAACTGGGCGAGCGTTTCAACCTGAAGGCGTTCCACGATCAGTTCTTGAGCTACGGCAATGCGCCGGTCAAGATGATTTCGGAATTGATGCAGTAAAAGTGTGAAGGGGGCGGCACCTCAAGGTGCCGCCCCCCCGGATCGGGACGGGCGTTTGTTACGCCGTTTCTTCGGGTGCGCGCGTGGCGCGGGCGAACATTGGTGCGACCATCAGGCCCAGCTCGTAGAGCAGGCACATTGGAATGGCCAGCGCCAGCTGGCTGACCACGTCCGGCGGCGTGACGATCGCCGAGATGACAAACGCGCCGACGATGACGTACGAGCGCACTTCGCGCAGCTTCTCGATCGGCACGATGCCCATGCGCACCAGGATCACGACGACCACCGGCACTTCGAACGAGGCGCCGAACGCCAGGCACATCGACATCACGAAATCGAGGTAGTTTTCAATATCCGGTGTGACCGCGATCGACGTCGGCGCAAACGCGCTGATGAAGTGGAACACCCGCCCGAACACGAAGAAGTAACAGAACGCCACGCCGCCGATGAACAGCAGCGACGACGAGATCACGAGCGGCATCACGAGACGCTTTTCGTGGGCGTACAGACCGGGGGCGATGAAGGCCCACGCCTGATAGAACACCCAGGGCAGCGCCAGGATGAAGGACAGCAGCAGCGTGACCTTCATCGGCACCAGGAACGGCGAGATCACGCCGGTGGCGATCATGGTCGAGCCTGGCGGCAGCGACGCGATCATTGGTGCGGCGATCAGGTCATAGATGTGCGACGGGCCAGGCCACGCCATCAGCGCGGCGCACACGATCGCAATGCCGATCGAGGCCTTGACCAGGCGGTCACGCAGCTCGACGAGGTGCGAGATGAAGGTATCTTCGCCGGCGGCTTGTTCAGTCATCAGCTAGGCGATCAGAAAAAAGAGGAAGTGGAATTCGTGCCGGCACCGGGACGGTACTTGCGCACGCGGGCCGCGCCCGACATCACATGGCGCTTGGTGCCATGGCGGTTCTTGTACCAGGCCGGCACGCTGGAAGTGCGCACCAGCTTCTTGCGGCGGAAGTCCTTGGCCTTGCGGTCGATGTCGGCCACGGTGGGCGTGATGACATGCGCGCTTTCATGCGAGCCGCGCTCGTCCCACAAGGCCTCGACTTCATCGACGTGGCTGGTCACGGACGAACCGAATTCGCTCGTCGCCGATTCGACGTCGTTCTTGAACGACTGCGCGCGGTCCTGCACTTCCTTGTGCAGGTTGCGCAGTTCGTCGAGTTCGATTTCACGGCTGACCTCGGACTTGATGTCATGCAGGTACCGCTGGGCACGCCCATAGAGCGTGCCAGCCATGCGCGCCACCTTGGGCAGCTTTTGCGGCCCGATCACGATCAGCGCGACAACGCCGATGATCGCGATTTTCGACAGTCCAAGATCGATCATGAGGACGCCGGATTACAGGCGGGTCTTGTCGCGGGCTTCCACGTCGATGGTCGACTTGTCGGCCACCTGCTGCGTTGCCTGGACACGGGCGGCTTCTGCTTCGGCAGCGCGCTCTTCGTCACCCTTGACGCCATCCTTGAAGCCCTTGACGGCCTTGCCCAGATCGGAACCCATATTGCTGATCTTCTTGGTGCCGAAAATCAGCATCACGACCACCAGCACGATGACCCAGTGCCAAATACTCAATCCACCCATGTTGTTCTCCTGATGGCGCCTGGCGCCTGAAAAATTAGTGAAGCGCAAACTGCATACACACCGAGTATATGCGATGCGGGAGCGCACTGCTCCTAATCGAACTTAACCCGAACTTAACCCAGACTTAGACGCTGCCTACAGCCCCAGCCCGCGCCATGGACGCGGACCGCCGTACATATGCAGATGCAGGTGATACACCTCTTGCCCGCCATCCGGACCGGCATTGATCAGCGTCTTGAAACCGCCACTCTGCTTGCCATCGGCATCTGTCTTGACCGCAATACCATTTTGCTCGGCAAGTTTCGGCGCCAGCGCCAGCATCTTGCCCAACAACGCCGCATGCTCGTCGGTGCAATCGGACAACGTGGCCACGTGCACCTTCGGAATCACCAGCAAGTGCACGGGCGCTGCCGGATTAATGTCCTTGAACGCCAGCACGTCGTCGTCTTCATAAACGATGGCAGCCGGAATCTGCTTGGCAACGATCTTGCAAAAAATGCAGTTATCCATTCGGTCTCCAGATGATTACATTGCATGACACGCAAGCGAGCACGGGCATCCTACCAAGGCTCCATGACATCGGCATGACGACGAAGGACTGATTATGACACCGGTTCGGCGGGTTGGCACGCCAGCCATGCACGCGGGCCGGCGTACAGGCTCAGGCGTCGGTACGCGCGGCTTTCTCGTCCAGCCCCGACACGCCTTCGCGCCGCGCCAGCTCGTCGAGCACCTGCTGCGGCGTGAGATCGAACTTGGCCAGCAGCACGAGCGAGTGGAACCACAGGTCGGCGCATTCATACAGCACTTTGGCGGCGTCGCCATCGACGCGGGCGTCCTTGGCGGCCATCACCAGTTCGGTGGCTTCCTCGCCGATCTTTTTCAGGATGGCGTCGTCGCCCTTGGCGAACAGCTTGGCGACATACGATGCAGCCGGGTCGCCGCCATTGGCGGGTTTGCGCGATTCAATCACGGCCGCGACGCGGGCCAGGGTAACGCTCATGGGGTCTTCTTGTCTTTTGAATAAATCGTGTCGGGGTCCTGCAGCACCGGCTCGACGCTGTGCCAGTCGCCGTTGTCGTATTTCTGGAAGAAGCACGAGTGGCGTCCGGTATGGCAGGCAATCCCGCCGACCTGCTCGATCTTGAGCAGGACGACGTCTTCGTCGCAGTCCAGGCGGATCTCGCTCACCTTCTGGATGTGGCCGGACTCTTCGCCCTTGTGCCACAGCTTCTTGCGCGAGCGGCTCCAGTACACGGCTTCGCCCGATTCGACAGTGCGGGTGAGCGCTTCGCGGTTCATCCAGGCGAACATCAGCACGTCGCCGCTGGTTGCTTCTTGCGCGATGACGGGCACCAGGCCCTGTTCATCCCAGCGCACCTTGTTGAGCCATTTGGCATTCGTTGTCATTGCGTTACTCCAGGCGCATCGGGATACCGCGGTCATGCATGAAGCGCTTGGCTTCCCCGACCGTGTGCTGCCCATAGTGGAAAATGCTGGCTGCCAGCACCGCGTCGGCGTGGCCCTGCAGGATGCCGTTGGCCAGGTCTTCCAGGCCACCGACGCCGCCCGAGGCGATCACGGGGATGCCCACGGCGTCGGACACGGCGCGCGTCAGGCCCAGGTCGAAGCCCGACTTGGTGCCGTCGCGGTCCATCGACGTGAGCAGCAACTCACCGGCGCCGAGGCTTTCCATCTTGCGCGCCCATTCGACGGCGTCCAGCCCCGTCGCATTGCGCCCGCCGTGGGTGAAGACTTCCCAGCGGCCGGGGGCGATCTGCTTGGCGTCGATCGCCACCACGATGCACTGCGAACCGTGCTTGTGGGCGCAGTCGAACACCAGTTGCGGGTTGGTGACGGCCGACGTGTTCATGCTGACCTTGTCGGCGCCGGCATTGAGCAGCCGGCGCACGTCTTCCACCTTGCGCACGCCGCCACCGACGGTGAGCGGAATGAACACGGTCGAGGCAACGGCTTCGATGATCGGCAGGATCAGGTCGCGGCCATCGCTCGAGGCGGTGATGTCGAGGAAAGTGATTTCGTCGGCGCCTTGTGCGTCATAGCGGCGCGCGATTTCGACCGGGTCGCCGGCGTCGCGCAACTCGTTGAAGTTGACGCCCTTGACGACCCGGCCGCCAGTGACGTCCAGGCAGGGGATGATGCGTTTTGCGAGCATGGAATCAGGCGCCAGCGCCTTCGGTCAGTTCATCGGCGCGATCCTGGGCCGATGCCAGGTCGAGCGTGCCTTCATAGATCGAGCGGCCGCAGATCACGCCCTCGATGCCTTCGTCCTGCACTGCGCACAGCGCTTCGACGTCGGCCAGCACGTGCACGCCGCCCGAGGCGATCACGGGGATCTTCACAGCGCGCGCCAGCTTGACGGTCGCGTCGATGTTCACGCCGCCCATCATGCCGTCGCGGCCGATGTCGGTGTAGACGATCGATTCGACGCCGTAGCCTTCGAATTTCTTGGCCAGGTCGATCACTTCGTGGCCCGACATCTTGCTCCAGCCGTCGGTGGCGACCTTGCCGTCGCGCGCGTCCAGGCCCACGATGATGTGGCCCGGGAAGGCGCCGCAGGCGTCGTGCAGGAAGCCCGGGTTCTTCACGGCGGCGGTGCCGACGATGATGTAGCTGATGCCGTCATCCAGGTAGCGCTCGATGGTGTCGAGGTCGCGGATGCCGCCGCCCAGCTGGACCGGGATCTCGTCGATGCCATTGTCTTCAGCGTATTCCTGCACGATCTGCAGGATCGACTTGATGGCCGATTCGTTCTTTGGTTTGCCCGCGAATGCGCCGTTCAGGTCGACCAGGTGCAGGCGCCGCGCGCCCTGCTTGAGCCAATGCAGCGCCATTTCGGCAGGATCTTCGGAAAACACGGTGGCGAGTTCCATATCGCCTTGTTGGAGGCGAACGCAGTGACCGTCTTTCAGGTCGATGGCGGGGATCAGCAGCATGGTCGTTGTCGGTAGAGTTAACGGGGGGTTGAACAGAACGAATTTAACGCAAATGCGTCAAGGATTCCAGTGAATGAAATTGCGGTACAGGCGCAAGCCCGCTGCCGCACTTTTCTCCGGGTGGAACTGGGTGGCGACGATATTATCGCGGCCGACGGCGCAGCAGAACGGGCCGCCGTAATCGGCTTCGCCGATCACATCATGCGCGTTTTCGGGCGCTGCGTAATAACTGTGCACGAAGTAAAAATAGCTGTTGTCGTCGACGCCGTCCCACAGCGGGTGGGCGCGCGACTGGCGCACGCGGTTCCAGCCCATTTGCGGGACCTTGAAGCGCGAGCCGTCGTTCTGGAGTTTGCCGTCGAGCTGAAACCGTACGACCTTGCCCGGCAACAGGCCCAGGCCCGGCGTGCCGCCGTTTTCTTCGCTGGCGTCGAACAGCATCTGCTCGCCCACGCACACGCCCATGATCGGGCGCGTTTTGGCGGCGCGCAGCAATGCGTCTTCCAGGCCCGATTCGCGCAGGCTGCTCATGCAGTCGCGCATGGCGCCCTGCCCTGGCAGCACGATGCGGTCGGCCGCATCGAGGTCGGCGGCCGAGCTGGAAACGAGCACGTCGGCTTCGGGCGCGGCGGCGCGCAGCGCCTGAACGACCGAGCGCAGGTTGCCCAGTCCATCGACCACAACAATTTTATTGGCCATGTCGCGTCTCGCCTTACAGGCTGCCCTTGGTCGACGGGATGATGCCGGCGGCGCGTTCATCGAGCTCGCTGGCCATGCGCAGCGCGCGGCCAAACGCCTTGAACACGGTTTCGCACTGGTGGTGGGCATTCACACCGCGCAGGTTATCGATGTGCAGCGTCACACCGGCGTGGTTGACGAAACCGCGGAAGAATTCGCCGGTCAGGTCGACGTCGAACGTACCGATCATGGCGCGCGTGAACGGGATGTGCATTTCCAGGCCCGGGCGACCCGAGAAGTCGATCACGACGCGCGACAGCGCTTCGTCCAGCGGCACGTAGGCGTGGCCATAGCGGCGGATGCCCTTGCGGTCGCCAATGGCCTTGGCCACGGCCATGCCGAGCGTGATGCCGGTGTCTTCGACCGTGTGGTGCGCGTCGATGTGCAGATCGCCCACGGCTTCGACTTCGAGGTCGAACATGCCGTGACGTGCGATCTGGTCGAGCATGTGGTCGAGGAACGGCACGCCCGTGTTGAGCTTCTGGCGGCCGGTGCCGTCCAGGTTGATCGAGACGCGGATCTGCGTTTCGTTGGTATTGCGGGTAATGTCGGCGGTACGGGTCATTGCTCGGGCGCTTTTCAAGGTACGTGACTACGGGACGCTACTACAGGGAAGCCTTCAGGGCGGTCAGGAACTGGTCGTTCTCTTGCGGCGTGCTGACCGTAACGCGGATGCAGTTGGCCAGCAATGTGTGCATTTTACTCAAATTTTTGATCAGGACCTTCTCGCCGTGGAGAAGCTTGCAGGCGCGCTCGGCATCGGGCACGCGCAGCGCGATGAAATTGGCGGCCGACGGGAACACTTCCACGCCCGGCAGGCCAGCCAGTTCCGCGGCCAGGCGGGTGCGCTCGACATTGAGCAGCTCGGCCTGGCGGTCCAGCACATCCAGATGCTCGAGGGCGAATTCGGCCGCCACCTGGGTCAGGATATTCACGTTGTACGGTGGGCGCACCTTCTCGAATTCGGCCAGCAGCGGCGCGGCCGCCGCCATGTAGCCGAGGCGGATGCCCGCCAGGCCGAGTTTGGACAGCGTGCGCATCACGACCAGGTTCGGGTGCTGCGGCAGGCGGTCCATGAAGCTGACCTTGGCGAACGGCTGGTAGGCTTCGTCGACGACGACCACGCCATGCTCACCCAGCGCGGTGATGATCGCTTCCATGTCGGCCGCGTCGTACAGGTTGCCGGTCGGGTTGTTCGGGTACGCGAGGAAGACCAGCGACGGCTTGTGCTCGTCGATGGCCGCCAGCATGGCCGGCAGGTCCAGCGAAAAGTCGGGCTTGATCGGCACGCCGACAAAATCGGCGCCGGCAAACTGCGCCGAGCGCGAAAACATCACGAACGCCGGCACGGGCGCCATGACCACGGCGCGCTTGGAACCGTCGCGTTCCTGGCGCGCGATGGTGGTCGCCAGGATCGTGATCAGCTCATCCGAGCCATTGCCGAGCAGGACGTCGTAGCCGGCCGGGATGCCCAGCTTGGCGCAGATGGCATCCTTCAGCGTGCGGTACGACGGCACCGGATAACGGTTCAGGGCCGCGTCGGCCAGGCGCGCGCCGAGTTGCGTGCGCAGCTCGTCCGGCAGCTGGTACGGGTTTTCCATCGCGTCGAGCTTGACGTAGCCGATCGAGTCCGGCACGTGGTACCCCCCCACGGCGCGCACGTCGGCGCGAATGGTGTTCTCGATCAGTTTGGCGATGTCGGTCATGAAGTTTCTTCCGTGGAGAGTGTGGCCATGGCGGCCTTGGCCGCCTTGCGTTTTTTTGCCCCGGTCATTGGCACCTCGGGCGCCGCCAGGCGCTCGTGGATGATGGCGCAATACGCGGGATTGAGTTCGAAGCCGGTGTACTGGCGCCCCAGGCGCTTGGCGGCGATGGCCGTCGTGCCGCTGCCCATGAACGGGTCGAGCACGATCCCGCCCGGCGGGCATGAGGCCTTGACCATGCGCTCAATGATCTCGAGGGGCTTTTGCGTCGGGTGGTCGGCGCGCTCCGGATGCTCGCGGTGCAGGCGCGACACGCTCCAGACATCCTTCGGGTTGTAGCCCACTTCGAGCCACTTGGCGCCGATGAAGATCGAGCGCGAGCGGGCTTTCTTGGTCGCGGCGTCATATGGAATGCGCACGGCGTCCAGGTCGAAGTAGTAATCCTTGCGGTTGGCGAAAAAGCCGATCGTGTCGTGCACCGACGAGAAGCTGCGCACGCTGCCGCCCATCGACGGCACGCGGCGGTCCCAGATGATCTCGTTCATCATCGTCATGCGTTTTTTCAGCATCACGAAGATCTCGGGCGTGAAGCGCCACGTGAGAAAAATGTACAGGCTGCCGTTGGGCTTGAGCTTCGGCACTGCCGCGTCGATCCACTGCTCGGTCCAGGCCAGGTAGGCCTCGACGCTTTGCTGGTCCGACGCGTTGCCATAGTCCTTGCCCAGGTTGTACGGCGGGTCAGTCAGGATCAGGTCGATGGACCCGTCCGGGATGCGCGCCAATCCTGACAGCGCATCCTCGCAGAATACCTGGTTGACCCAGTCGCTCATGATGCCTGGGGTGGGACTGGATCGAGCCGTAGTTCCGCACTGCGCGCGTGCGCCTGCAGGCCTTCGCCATACGCCAGCGTGGCCGCGACCTTACCCAGCGTTTGCGCGCCCGCTTCGCTGACCTGGATGATCGACGAGCGTTTCTGGAAATCGTACACGCCCAGCGGTGACGAGAAGCGCGCCGTGCGCGAGGTCGGCAGCACGTGGTTCGGGCCGCAGCAATAGTCGCCCAATGACTCGGAAGAGTAACGGCCCAGGAACATCGCGCCGGCGTGGCGGATTTTATCGGCCCACTGTTGTGGATCTTCAGCCGAGATCTCGAGGTGTTCGGCCGCGATGCTGCTGGCGATCTCGCACGCCTCATCCATGCTGCGCACCTTGATCAACGCGCCACGGTCGCCCAGCGACGTGGTGATGGTGGCTGCGCGCGGCATCGTTGGCAGCAGCTTCTGGATGCTCGCTTCGACCTGCGCGATGTAATACGCGTCAGGGCACAGCAGGATTGCCTGCGCCAGTTCGTCGTGCTCGGCCTGCGAGAACAGGTCCATCGCGATCCAGTCCGGATCGGTGGTGCCATCGCACAGCACGAGGATTTCGGACGGGCCTGCGATCATGTCGATACCAACGGTACCGAACACGCGGCGCTTGGCGGCGGCGACATACGCGTTGCCGGGGCCGACGATCTTGTCGACGGCCTGAATGGTCTCGGTGCCATACGCGAGCGCGCCGACGGCCTGCGCGCCGCCAATGGTGATCACGCGCGTGACGCCGGCGATTGCCGCCGCGGCCAGCACCATCTGGTTCTTCACGCCGTCCGGGGTCGGCACGACCATGATGATTTCCTTGACGCCGGCCACGTGGGCCGGAATCGCGTTCATCAGGACCGACGACGGATACGCGGCCTTGCCGCCCGGGACATAGATGCCGACCCGGTCCAGGGGCGTCACGCGCTGCCCCAGCACGGTGCCGTCAGGCTCGGTGAAGGTAAAACCCGTCGACGATTCTTTCTGGCGCTCGTGGTACACGCGCACGCGGTCGGCCGCCACCTGCAGCGCGGCGCGCTGGTCGTCGGGCAGCGCAGCCAGTGCCGCTTCCAGCTCGGCCTGACCGATGTCGAACTGCGCCATCGAGGTCGCGCCGCCGTTCGGGATGCGGTCGAATTTGTTCGTGTAGTCGAGCACGGCGGCGTCGCCGCGCGCTTTTACATCGCGCAGGATGCCGGCCACGGCCAGTTCGATGGCGTCGTCGGTTTCGGCTTCAAACGCGAGCAGTGTGTTCAGCGTGGTGGCGAAGTCGGGTGCGGTCGAATCGAGCTTGCGGATCTGTACTGCCATTTTGCGTCTAGCCTTTTGCTTTGGAGGCGCGTTCGAACGCGTCCAGGATCGGTTGCAGGCGCTCGCGCTTGAGCTTGAGCGCAGCCTGGTTGACCACCAGGCGCGAGGAGATGTCCATGATCTTTTCGACTTCAACCAGGTTGTTGGCGCGCAGCGTGCCGCCGGTCGAGACCACGTCGACGATGGCGTCGGACAGACCCACCAGCGGCGCCAGTTCCATCGAGCCATACAGCTTGATCAGGTCGACGTGCACGCCCTTGCGGGCAAAGTGCTCGCGCGCCGTGTTGACGAACTTGGTCGCCACGCGCAGGCGCGCGCCCTGGCGCACGGCGCTTTCGTAGTCGAAGCCCGCGTTGACCGCGACCGACATGCGGCATTCGGCGATGCGCAGGTCGATCGGCTGGTACAGCCCTTCGCCGCCATGCTCGAGCAGCACGTCCTTGCCGGCCACGCCGAAATCGGCGGCACCGTACTGGACATACGTTGGCACGTCGGAGGCGCGCACGATCAGCACGCGCACGCCCGGGTCATTGGTCGGCAGGATAAGCTTGCGCGAGGTCTCGGGATTTTCCAGCACCTCGATCCCGGCCGCCGACAGCAGCGGCAGGGTGTCTTCGAAGATGCGGCCCTTGGACAGCGCCAGGATCAGCTGGGTCTCGTCCGTATTGCTGGTAAAAGTCATGGTGATTCGATGTGATTACTTGATGCGGACGATGTCGGCGCCCACCGCCGACAGCTTCACTTCCATGCGGTCGTAGCCGCGATCGAGGTGGTAGATGCGGTCGATCAGCGTCGTGCCTTCGGCGGCCATGCCGGCAATGACGAGCGAGGCCGACGCGCGCAGGTCGGTTGCCATGACCGGTGCGCCGATCAGGCGCGTGACGCCGTCGATGAACGCGGTATTGCCGTCGGTCGTGATCTGCGCGCCCAGGCGGTTCATCTCTTGCACGTGCATGAAGCGGTTCTCGAAAATCGTCTCGGTCACGCGCGAGGCGCCGCCGGCGATCGTGTTGACGGCCATGAACTGCGCCTGCATATCGGTCGGGAAGCCCGGATACTCGGTCGTGCGGAACGACACCGGCTGCGGGCGGCCGTCCATCTTCGCGCGGATGGTGTCCGCGCCGACGGTCAGTTGCAGGCCGATTTCGCGCAGCTTGTCGAGCGCCACGTCAAAGATGTCGGTGCGGGTGTTGGTCAGCTGGATGTCGCCGCCGGTGGCCGCGACGGCGCACAGGAAGGTCGCCGCTTCGATGCGGTCCGAGATCACCGCGTGGCTGGCGCCGTGTAGCTCCGGCACGCCCTGGATCACCAGGCGGTCGGTGCCGATACCGTCAATCTTGGCGCCCATGGCCACCAGCAGATTGGCCAGGTCGGTCACTTCCGGCTCGCGCGCGGCGTTTTCAAGCACCGTCTCGCCGTCGGCCAGCGTTGCGGCCATGAGCAGGTTTTCGGTGCCGGTCACGGTGATCATGTCGGTGCGGATGCGCGCGCCCTTGAGCTTCGTGGCCCTGGCGTGGATGTAGCCGCCTTCGATCGTGATCTCGGCGCCCATCGCGCGCAGACCCTGGATGTGCTGGTCGACCGGACGCGAGCCGATGGCGCAGCCACCCGGCAGCGATACCTTGGCTTCGCCGAAGCGCGCCAGCAGAGGGCCCAGCACCAGGATCGAGGCGCGCATGGTCTTCACCAGTTCGTACGGCGCGACCAGGTTGTTGATCGCGCTGCCGTTCATGGTGACGTGTTCGTCGTCCAGATCGATTTTCAGGCCAGTGGTTTCCAGCAGCTTGAGCATCGTGCGCACGTCATGCAGGCGTGGCACGTTGGACAGGTGCAGGTCACCTGCGGTGAGCAGGCCAGCGCACAGGATGGGCAGCGCCGCATTCTTGGCGCCGGAAATCGCGATGTCACCTTGCAGGCGCTTGCCGCCAACGATCTGGAGCTTGTCCATGATTAGCCTTTGAATTCTTCAGGGGTCAGGGTTTTCATCGACAGCGCGTGGATTTCCTCGCGCATGCGGTCGCCCAGCGCGGCGTACACGATCTGGTGGCGCTGGATCGAGCGCTTGCCGACGAACGCCGGCGAGACGATCACCGCCTCGAAGTGCTGGCCGTCGCCATTGACGGTCAGGTGGGTGCATTCAAGGCCGGCGCTGAGATAGCCGTGTATCAGTTCGGGTGTGGTGGCCACGATAACTCCAAAAATTTTTAGTGGCGCAGCTTGTAGCCGCGCTTGAGCAGGTTGATCGCCATGGCCGTCAGCACCGCGAAGAACACGGACACGATGGCCAGGCTGGTCCACGGCGACACGTCGGACTGGCCGAAGAACCCGTAACGGAACCCGTCAATCATATAAAAGAACGGGTTGAAATGCGAGACGGCCAGCCAGAATGGCGGCAGTTTTTGTACCGAATAGAACACCCCGGCCAGGAACGTGGCCGGCATGATCAGGAAGTTCTGGAACGCGGCCAGCTGGTCGAATTTTTCGGCCCAGATGCCGGCGATGACGCCCATCGTGCCGAGAATGGCCGCGCCCAGGATCGCGAACACGACGATCCACACGGGCGCCACGAACGTCAGGTGCGCGAACCAGGCGGTAATCGCAAACACGCCGGCGCCGACCGCGATCCCGCGCAGCACCGCCGCGCCGACATACGCCGCCAGGATCTCGGCGTGCGACAGGGGCGCCAGCAGGATGAAGACCAGGTTGCCGCTGATCTTGGACTGGATCAGCGACGACGACGAATTGGCGAACGCATTTTGCAGCACGCTCATCATGACCAGGCCAGGAATCAGGAACGACGTGTAGGCCACGCCCTCGAGCATCTCGACCCGGCCGTCGAGCACATGGCCGAAGATGACGAGGTACAGCATGGCGGTGACGACCGGCGCAGCGACGGTTTGCGTGGCCACCTTCCAGAAGCGCAGCGACTCTTTATAGAACAGGGTACGGAACCCGATGGAGAACAGATTCATTGCTTACCCTCTTCCATGATCTGGATGAAGATGTCTTCCAGGTCGGCCTGCTGCAGCTGCATCTCGTCGATCACGGCGCCGGATTCGCGCAGGCGCGCCAGGATCGGTTCGACGTCAGCGTAGTCGTTCACGCGCAGCGTGTATTTGTTGTTGCCGTTATTGGGTTCGTCGTGCGACACGAGCGGACGCAGTTCAGCCGGCAATGCACCGGACTTCAGATGCACGACCAGTTGCGAACCCGAGACGCGGCGCAGCAGGGTGCTCATCGTGTCGAGCGCCACCACATTGCCCTGCTTGAGCATCGCCACGCGCTGGCACATGGCCTGCGCTTCTTCGAGGTAGTGGGTGGTGAGCACCACCGTGTGGCCGCCTTCGCGGTTCAGGCGCGCGATGAACTTCCACAGCGTCTGGCGCAGTTCGACGTCGACGCCGGCGGTTGGTTCATCCAGCACGATGACGGGCGGGCGGTGCACGAGGGCCTGCGCCACCAGCACGCGCCGCTTCATGCCGCCCGACAGCGCGCGCATGTTCACGTCGGCCTTGTCGGTCAGGTCGAGGTTGTGCATCACTTCGTCGATCCAGCCATCGTTGTTGCGGATGTCGAAGTAGCCCGACTGCAGGCGCAGCGTTTCACGCACCGTGAAGAAGGGATCGAACACCAGCTCCTGCGGCACGACGCCCAGGCGCTTGCGTGCTTCGCGAAAATCGGTCACGACGTCGTGGCCATGGATTTTCACGCTGCCGGCGTCGGGCCGGATCAGGCCCGCGATGGTGGAAATGAGGGTGGTCTTGCCGGCGCCATTCGGGCCCAGCAGGCCAAAGAACTCGCCCTCTTCGATGGAAAGGGACACGCCCTTGAGTGCCTTGAAGCCTTTATAGCTCTTCTCGACACGGTCAATCTGGATTGCAGTCATGCGAAATGGGAGGCGCGACGCGCGATAGTCAAAACAAAACGGAGGCCGGCTGGGGAACGCACCAGGACCGTGCAGGGAAACAGTCCATTATAGGTGAAATTGCCATGTCAAGCGGGCCAGGCGGAGAAACCCGGCGGACGCCGTGGGAGCAGATGTGAAACGCGGAAGAAAAAAAACGGGCAGCCGAAGCTGCCCGTATTCATGCTGGTGCGACCAGCGTGTCGACCCCGTACAGGGCCGCGAGCTTGTGCACGTTGTCCGGCACGTTGATGAACGTGAGACGGTGCCCGGCACTTTGCGCGCGGCGCTGCCAGGCCAGCAGCAGAGCCACGCCCGACGAGTCGGCCGACTTCACGCCGGCCAGGTCGAACACGGTTTCGCCAGCGCTGATCGCTGCCTCACCCTGCGCCAGCGCCAGGCTGGCGCTGTCGAAGGTCATGGCGTCGATCGTCAGCATGGGATTTGCCTCAGCCATTCGTTGCCGGTGCGGCCAGCGGCTTGGACGCCAGTTGCGCATTGCGGTCAGCCAGGCGCTTGATCAGGCCATCGACACCAGTCTTGCTGATCTCGCTGTTGAAGGTGCTCTTGTAGGTCTCGACCAGCCAGGCGCCCAGGATGTTCACGTCATAGATTTTCCAGCCATTGCCGTTCTTGGCCAGGCGATAGTTCAGCGTGATCGGCTCGCCGCGCGCGACGTTGACCTGCGAACGCACTTCGACATCGGTATCGGTGGCGGCAGCGCGCATTGGCTTGAACTCGACGGTTTCGTTCTTGATGGTCGACAGCGCACCGGAGTACGTGTAGACCAGCAGGTTACGGAACTCGGTCGTCAGGCGCTTTTGCTGGTCCGGCGTGGCGGTGCGCCAGTGGCGACCAGCGGCTTGCTGCGTCATTTTTTCGGCATCGACGTACGGCAGGATCTTGGTATTGACCAGACCCATGATCTTGCTGCGGTCGCCCGACTGGATGGCCTTGTCGTTCTTGACGCTGTCGATCACTTCGGCGCTGATGCGCTTGACCAGCACGTCCGGCGCTTCGGCGCTGGCGGCAGGCTGGGCGATCACGCTCGTGGAAAAGGCAGCGGTGACTGCGGCGGCGGCGATCAGGTGCATGAATGGTTTCATCGTATTCCTTTCAACTTACTTCGTTTCGGAAGGTGCTGGCTCGGCGACGTCGTCAGCCTGGCGCGGCACGTTGCCGTCATAGACCTGGCTCTGGCGGCGCTGCAGGTAACCGTCGCGCAGGAACTCGTAGCGGTCCAGTGCGGCGTCTTCCATCAGGCCCGAGGCGTCGAGCAGCGTGGCGCGTTTGTCGATGATGCGAACGCCGGTACCCACATTGCGCCAGTTGACCGGCGTCTTGTAGGTCCAGATGTCGCCTGCGAAATCGGCTGGCAATGCTGCGGTATCACGTACCGTAGATGGGCCCAGCAGCGGCAAGATCAAGTACGGACCGCTCGGAACGCCCCATTTACCCAGCGTTTGGCCGAAATCTTCGTTGTGCTTCTGCATGCCGGCTTCGGACGCGATGTCCAGCAGGCCGAAAATGCCGAAGGTCGAGTTGACCGCCACACGGCCGAAATCGGTCGCGCCGGCTTCGCCCTTGCCTTGCAGGAAGTTGTTGATCGAGCTCCAGGCATCTGACAGGTTGCCAAAGAAATTGTTCACGCCCGTCTGGGCGAAGCCCGGCACGACCTTTTTATAGGCGGTCGCGGTCGGCTTGAGCACGGTGCGGTCGACAGCATCGTTGAACGAGTAGACGGCGCGGTTATAACCTTCGAGCGGATCCTGTGGATTGTTCGCGGTGGTCGCGCAACCGGTCAGAACCAGGACAGCAGCGGCGGCGGCACAGAGACGCACGTGCGAAAGCGTGTTGGTGTAGTTCATTGACTACCTTCCTTTCCATCAGCAGCCTTGCTGTAGATAAATTGATTGATCAAGTCTTCGAGGACTGTCGCCGACTGGGTGCGAATGATGCGATCGCCCTCGGCCAGATTGTTCGTGTCGCCACCGGCTTCGATGCCAATGTATTGCTCGCCAAGCAGGCCTGCGGTCAGGATCTTCAACGAACTATCTTTTGGAAATTTATAGTCGGTATCCAAATCGAGGCGCACAGATGCCTGGAAACTCTTGTCGTCAAAGGCAATCTCGCCCACGCGGCCAACCACCACACCGGCGCTCTTGACGGGTGCCTGCGGCTTGAGGCCGCCGATATTGTCAAAGCGGCCGCTGACGGAATACGTCTGCCCGAACGACATGGACTTCAAATTGCCGGCCTGGAAAGCCAGGAACAGCAGTGCAGCCAAGCCCAGCAGCACGAACAGGCCAACCCAGACGTCGATAGTTTTGCGATGCATTTTATTACCCTAAAACCGTGTTAGTTATTTATTGAACATCAGGGCGGTCATGACGAAGTTCAGCCCCCAGACCAGCAGCGATGCGATCACGACAGTACGCGTGGTCGCACGCGAGACGTCTTCCGGCGTCGGCTGGGCCTGGTACCCCTGGAACAGGGCAGTAAAGGTCACGGCGATGCCAAAGATAAAGCTTTTAATCACGCCGTTCAGTACGTCAGCGCGCACATCGACGCCAGATTGCATCTGGGCCCAGAAAGAACCTTCATCCACGCCGATCAATTTCACGCCGACGAGGTAGCCACCCATCACGCCAACGGCCGAAAACACCGTCGCCAGCACCGGCATGGCGATCACGCCTGCCCAGAAACGCGGCGCCAGCACCCGTTGGACCGGATTAATCGCCATCATTTCCATGGCCGACAATTGCTCGCCCGCCTTCATGAGGCCGATCTGCGCCGTCAGCGAGGTGCCGGCGCGGCCGGCAAACAGCAGCGCGGTGACAACCGGACCCAGTTCGCGCACGAGCGACAGCGCGACCACCTGGCCCAGCATCTGCTCGGCGCCATACTGGTTCAGCGTGTAATAACCCTGCAGGCCCAGCACCATGCCGACGAACAGACCGGACACGGCAATGATCACCAGCGAATAGTTGCCGATGAAGTGAATCTGCTCGGAAATCAAACCCGGGCGGCGGAACGCGCCGGGCGACACACGCAGAATGCTGAAAAACGAGCGGATCGCAAAACCAAGGGCCGCCAGGCCTTCGCGCACCGAGCAACCGATATAACCGAGGAAGCGGGCGATCATGTGCGCGCTCCCAGGCCCAGGTCGTCGGCCAGCGTCTTGCCGGGATAGTGGAACGGCACCGGACCGTCCGGCTCGGCG
This sequence comes from Massilia aurea, assembly GCF_024753205.1. GTDB lineage: Bacteria > Pseudomonadota > Gammaproteobacteria > Burkholderiales > Burkholderiaceae_D > Telluria > Telluria aurea. Next base: position 82,862 of record NZ_JANUGZ010000004.1, read on the forward strand.
TTGACGAACTGGCGCACGTACGGGTCAGTCGAGACGCGCAGTTCGGTCGGCGTGCCTTCTGCAACGATCTTGCCAGCGGACATGAAATACACGTAATCGGCAATGGCGAAACACTCTTGCACATCGTGCGAGACGAGGATCGAGGTCGAGCCGAGGGCGTCGTTCAGGTTGCGGATCAGGTTGGCGGTCACGCCCATCGAAATCGGGTCGAGGCCGGCGAACGGCTCGTCATACATGATCAGTTCGGGGTCGAGCGCCACGGCGCGCGCCACGGCCACGCGGCGCGCCATGCCGCCGGAAATCTCGGCCGGCTTGAGGCGATGCGCATTGCGCAGGCCAACGGCGTTGAGCTTCATGAGCACGAGGTCGCGGATGAGTTCTTCGGACAGGTCAGTGTGCTCGCGCAGCGGAAACGCCACGTTATCGAACACCGACAGGTCGGTGAACAGCGCGCCAAACTGGAACAGCATGCCCATGCGCCGGCGCAGGCGGTACAGCCCCTGCGTATCGAGGCTGTGCACGACTTCGCCGCCAATGCGGACTTCGCCACGCTGGGGGCGAATCTGGCCACCGATGAGACGCAACACCGTCGTCTTGCCGCAACCGGATCCGCCCATGACAGCAATGAGCTTGCCACGTGGGAAATCCATGCGCAGATTCGACAGAATGGAACGCTCACCGTAAGCAAAATGCAGATCGCGGATTTCGACTAGGTTCGACACAGCATCATTTGAGGTTAGGGAATCCGGTATTGTAGTGCAGAAAGCTATTTACCCGCTTGAGGGACCCGATTTTACCCCCCGCAGACGACGTGACATTACAACACTAATAACTGTTCAGTCAGCTATTTAACGTTGTAAGCGATTGTTTTCATTGGATTATGCATACATGACAATATTGCGATTCCTTGTTAGGAATCAATATAATTGAAACATATTTACATAAACCGCACGATACGGCCGCGTGACAGGACGACAGCGTGCCAGGCTATTTTGCATCGCAGCATCCAATTGGGGATAGCTTTGCGAATTAGCAAGTGACAGTTTATAAATAGTTTGTCATGTATTGGTCGCCGGGTTGTCTGCAAGCTGGCGAACATGGCGGTCGCATTGCACGACCGCCATTGACCATATGTCTTAGCGTGGCAGGACCGATGCGCCCATCAGGAACTCATCGACTGCGCGCGCGCATTGACGGCCTTCGCGAATCGCCCACACCACCAGCGACTGACCACGACGCATATCGCCCGCCGTAAATACTTTCGGGTTCGACGTCTGGTACGCCAGGTCGCCCTCGGTGGTGGCGCGCACATTGCCGCGCGGGTCTTTCTGCACACCGAACGCGTCGAGCACCTGCTGCACCGGCGAGACAAAGCCCATCGCCAGCAGCACCAGGTCGGCTTTCAGTTCGAATTCGGAATCCGGCACTTCCGTCATCTTGCCATCCTTCCATTCGACGCGGCAGGCGATCAGCTTCTCGACCTTGCCGCCCTTGCCTTCCAGGCGCTTGGTCGCCACCGCCCAGTCGCGCTCGCAGCCTTCTTCGTGTGACGACGAGGTGCGCAGGCGCGTCGGCCAGTACGGCCAGACCAGCGGCTTGTTTTCGTGTTCCGGTGGCTGCGGCAGCAGTTCGAATTGCGTCACCGACGCCGCGCCGTGGCGGTTGGAGGTGCCGACGCAGTCCGAGCCGGTGTCGCCGCCGCCGATGACGATCACGTGCTTGCCGGTGGCTTTCAGCTGGTCCTTCAGCTTGTCGCCCGCATTGACGCGGTTTTGCTGCGGCAGGAAGTCCATCGCGAAGTGCACACCCTTGAGCTGGCGGCCCGGCACTGGCAGGTCACGTGGCTGCTCGGCGCCGCCGGCCATGATCACGGCGTCGAATTCTTTTTCCAGGTCTTCCGGGAAGATGGTGTCGCGCGCCATATTGCTGACGGCTGCCGGGAAGTCCTTGCCGATCAGGACGCCGGTGCGGAACGTGACGCCTTCGGCCTGCATCTGTTCGACGCGGCGGTCGATCAGGTCCTTTTCCATCTTGAAGTCGGGGATCCCGTAGCGCAGCAGGCCGCCCAGACGGTCGCTCTTTTCAAATACCGTCACGTCGTGACCGACGCGCGCCAGTTGCTGGGCCGCGGCCAGGCCGGCAGGCCCCGAACCGACGACGGCGACCTTCCGGCCCGTACGATGTTCAGGCGGCTGCGGCACCACCCAGCCGTGCTCCCAGCCGGTGTCGATGATCTTGCGTTCGATCGACTTGATGCCGACCGGGTCGTCGTTGATCCCGAGCGTACAGGCCGACTCGCACGGCGCCGGGCAGATGCGGCCGGTGAACTCGGGGAAGTTGTTCGTCGAGTGCAGGTTCTCCAGCGCGTGGCGGTAATTGCCATGGAAGACCAGGTCGTTCCAGTCCGGGATGATGTTGTTGACCGGGCAGCCCGTGTTACAGAACGGGATGCCGCAATCCATGCAGCGCGCGCCCTGCACCTTCGCCTGCGCGTCGGTCAGCGTGATGACGAATTCCTTGTAGTTCTTCAGACGCGCGACCGGTTCGAGATGATCCTCTTCCTGCCGTTCGAATTCCATGAAGCCGGTAATTTTGCCCACAATATTTTCCTTGGTCGTTGGTCCGCGGCTGCTTACGCGGCCTGATCGATCTTGTCGTTCGCTTCTTCCATGCTCGAGAAGTGCATCTCTTCGAGCGCGCGCTTGTAGTCGGTCGGGAACACCTTGACAAACTTGCTGCGGCTGTTGGCCCAGTCGTCGAGCAGGTTGCGCGCACGCGTGCTGCCGGTGTACTTGAAGTGGCGCTCGATCAGGCGGCGCAGGATCGCTTCGTCCGACTCGCGCTCGCTGGTGCGCGACTGGCTGTGCCAGGCTGCCGGGTCGGTCTGGTCTTTCGACGCCAGCACCCGCTCCAGGTTGACCATCGTCGTGTTGCAGCGCGCCTCGAATTCGCCCTTCGGGTCGTACACGAAGGCCACGCCGCCCGACATGCCGGCGGCGAAGTTGCGGCCGGTGTCGCCCAGCACCGCCACGGTCCCGCCGGTCATGTATTCGCAACCGTGGTCGCCGCAGCCTTCGACGACGGCCGTGGCGCCCGAGTTGCGCACCGCGAAGCGCTCGCCGGCCACGCCATTAAAGAAAGCCTCGCCCGAGATCGCGCCATACAGCACGGTGTTACCGACGATGATGTTGTCGACCGCCCAGCCACGGAACTCGGTGTTCGGTCGCACGATGATGCGCCCGCCCGACAAGCCCTTGCCGACGTAGTCGTTGCCTTCGCCGACCAGGTCCATCGTGATGCCGCCGGCCAGGAAGGCAGCAGCGGACTGGCCCGCCGTGCCTTGCAGCTGGATGTGGATCGTGTCGTCCGGCAGGCCGGCATGGCCGTAGCGCGTGGCGACTTCGCCCGACAGCATGGCGCCGACGGTGCGGTTCAGGTTCTTGACCGGCGAGATGAACGAGACGCGCTCGCCCTTTTCAAGGGCCGCCTTGGCTTGCGCGATCAGCTTGTGATCGAGCGCTTTATCCAGGCCATGGTCCTGGCCTTCGGTGTGGAACAGCGCGCGCTGGCTCTCGACTTTCGGCTGATAGAAGATGTTCGAGAAGTCCAGGCCCTGCGCCTTCCAGTGGCCGATCGCCTTGGATTTGTCGAGCAGGTCGGCGCGGCCAATCAGTTCGTCATAGGTGCGGATGCCCAGCTGCGCCATGATCTGGCGGGCTTCTTCGGCGACGAAGAAGAAGTAGTTCACCACGTGCTCGGGTTTGCCCTGGAATTTCGCGCGCAGCACCGGGTCTTGCGTGGCCACGCCCACCGGGCAGGTATTGAGGTGGCACTTGCGCATCATGATGCAGCCTTCGACCACCAGCGGCGCGGTGGCAAAGCCCACTTCATCGGCGCCCAGCATCGCTGCGATGACGACATCGCGACCGGTGCGCATCTGGCCATCTGCTTGAAGCCTGATACGGCTGCGCAGGCCATTCAAGACCAGCGTCTGCTGGGTCTCGGCCAGGCCCAGCTCCCACGGCGTGCCGGCGTGCTTGACCGACGACAGGGGCGATGCGCCCGTGCCGCCATCGTGGCCAGCGACGACGATGTGATCCGCCTTGGCTTTCGAGACGCCGGCTGCGACCGTGCCGATACCCACTTCCGACACCAGCTTGACCGAGATCGAGGCGCGCGGGTTCACGTTTTTCAGGTCGTGGATCAGCTGGGCCAGGTCTTCGATCGAATAGATGTCGTGGTGCGGCGGCGGCGAAATCAGGCCGACACCCGGCACCGAGAAACGCAGGGACGCGATGTACTCGGACACTTTATGGCCCGGCAGCTGGCCGCCTTCGCCCGGCTTGGCGCCCTGCGCCATCTTGATCTGGATCTGATCGGCCGAGTTCAGGTATTCGGCGGTGACGCCAAAGCGGCCCGACGCCACCTGCTTGATTTTGGAGCGCAGCGAGTCGCCGTCTTCGAGCGGGATGTCGACCACGACGCGGCCATCGCCCAGGCGCGACGCCAGCGACTCGCCCTTCTTGATCGCGATGCCCTTGAACTCGTTCATGTAGCGCGCCGGATCTTCGCCGCCCTCGCCCGTGTTGCTCTTGCCGCCGATGCGGTTCATCGCGATGGCCAGCGTGGCGTGAGCTTCGGTGCTGATCGAGCCGAGGGACATGGCGCCGGTGGCGAAGCGCTTGACGATGTCCTTGGCCGATTCGACTTCTTCGATCGGGATCGCCTTGTCGCGGTCGATCTTGAATTCAAACAGGCCGCGCAGCGTCAGGTGACGGCGCGTCTGGTCGTTGATCAGCTGCGCATATTCTTTATAGGTCGAGAAGTTGTTGGCACGCGTTGCGTGCTGCAGCTTGGCGATCGTGTCCGGCGTCCACAGGTGGTCTTCGCCGCGCACGCGGAACGCGTACTCGCCGCCGACGTCCAGCGCATTGGCCAGCACCGGATCGGCGCCAAAGGCCAGCGCGTGCAGGCGCAGCGCTTCTTCGGCCACTTCGAACAGGCCAATGCCTTCGATGTTCGACGAGGTGCCCTTGAAGTACTTGTCGACCAGCGACTTGTTCAGGCCCACGGCCTCGAAGATCTGCGCGCCGCAGTACGACATGTAGGTGGAGATGCCCATTTTGGACATCACCTTCATCAGGCCCTTGCCGACGGCCTTGATGTAGTTGTAGCTCACCGTCTCGGCCGACAGCTCCTGCGGCAGGCCATGCGCCAGTTCGGCCAGCGTTTCGAGCGCCAGGTACGGGTGCACGGCTTCGGCGCCGTAGCCGGCCAGCAGCGCGAAGTGGTGGGTCTCGCGCGCCGAGCCGGTTTCGATCACGAGGCCGGCGGAGGCGCGCAGGCCGCGCGCCACCAGGTGCTGGTGCACGCTGGACGTGGCCAGCAGCGCAGGAATCGCGACCAGGTCGGGCGACATGCGGCGGTCCGACACGATCAGGATGTTGTGGCCCGACTTGACCGCATCGACCGCTTCGGCGCACAGCGAGGCCAGCGAGGCTTCGATGCCCTCCTTGCCCCAGGCGACCGGGTAGCAGATGTTGAGCTCGTAGGCCTTGAACTTGCCACCCGTGTGCTGGCTGATATTGCGCAGGCGCGCCATGTCGTCGAAGTTCAGGATTGGCTGCGCGACTTCGAGGCGCATCGGCGGATTGACGTTGTTGGTGTCGAGGATGTTCGGCTTGGGGCCGATGAACGAGACCAGCGACATGACCATGCTTTCTCGGATCGGATCGATCGGCGGATTGGTCACCTGCGCGAACAGCTGCTTGAAGTAGTTATACAGCGGCTTGAGTTTGTTGGACGTCACGGCCAGCGGCGAGTCGTTGCCCATCGAGCCGGTGGCTTCTTCGCCCAGCACGGCCATCGGCGCCATCAGGAACTTCAGGTCTTCCTGCGTGTAGCCGAATGCCTGCTGGCGGTCGAGCAGCGTGAGCGCCGGCTTCTCTCCCTGCGCATCCTTCGCGCGGCCGGCGGCCAGCTGCGACTCGGTCAGCTTGATTTCATTGAGCTTGATGCGCACCGACTTGATCCACGCCTTGTACGGCTTGGCGTTGGCGTAGGTGTCCTTCAGTTCCTTGTCATCGATGATGCGGCCCGCTTCGAGATCGATCAGGAACATCTTGCCCGGCTGGAGGCGCCACTTCTTGACGATGCGCGATTCGGGAATCGGCAGCACGCCCGATTCGGACGCCATGACGACCAGGTCGTCCTCGGTGATGACGTAGCGCGCCGGGCGCAGGCCGTTGCGGTCGAGCGTACCGCCGATGTGGCGGCCATCGGTGAAGGCCATCGCGGCCGGGCCGTCCCACGGCTCCATCATCGCGGCGTGGTATTCGTAGAAGGCGCGGCGGTTGTCGTCCATCGACGCGTGATTTTCCCAGGCTTCCGGGATCATCATCATCATCGCCTGGGCGATCGGGTAGCCGGCCATGATCAGGAGTTCGAGCGCATTGTCGAAGCAGGCGGTATCGGACTGGCCTTCGTAGATCAGCGGGAACAGCTTGTTCAGGTCGTCGCCCAGCACGGCCGACTTGAGGATGCCTTCGCGCGCGCGGGTCCAGTTGAAGTTGCCCTTGACGGTATTGATCTCGCCGTTGTGGGCGATCAGGCGGTACGGGTGGGCCAGCGGCCACTCGGGGAAGGTGTTGGTCGAGAAGCGCTGGTGGACCAGGGCCAGCGCCGAGATGCAGCGCGGATCCTGCAGATCCTTGTAGAACACGCCCACCTGGTCGGCCAGCAGCAGGCCCTTGTAGACGACGGTGCGGGCCGACATCGACGGCACGAAGAATTCCTTGCCGTGCAGGAGTTTGAGGGCCTGGATCGCGTGGCCGGACGATTTGCGGATGACGTACAGCTTACGCTCGAGCGCATCGGTGACCATGATGTCCGGGCCGCGGCCGATGAAGATCTGGCGGATCACCGGCTCCTTGGCGCGCACGAACGGCGACATCGGCATCGTCGCATCGACCGGCACGTTGCGCCAGCCGAGAACGACCTGGCCTTCGATGCGCACGGCGCGTTCGATTTCCTGCTCGCAGGCGATGCGCGACGCATGCTCTTTCGGCAAGAACACCATGCCGACGCCGTACTCGCCTGGCGGCGGCAACTCGACCCCCTGGCGCGCCATCTCGTCGCGGTAGTACTGGTCCGGGATCTGGATCAGAATCCCCGCCCCGTCGCCCATCAGCGCATCAGCGCCCACAGCGCCGCGGTGGTCGAGGTTCTTCAGAATCAACAGACCCTGTTCAACAATCGAATGACTCTTGTTGCCCTTGATATGGGCGATGAAGCCAACACCACAAGCATCGTGTTCATTGGCGGGATCATACAAACCTTGGGCAATCATGCGACATTCTCCACATCTTTACGGGATCGAATGCCGAGAATAGTGCAATGCAAAATCCCCCGTCAACCTCAATAATTAGGGTCAGAGTCGAATTGTTTGACAACTTTTTGAGAAAGACGATAATTGGGGACAGAGTCAATCGGGTTTGTGGCTGTGCTCTATAACTGAACCTAAGCGCTTGATTTCAAATGTTTTTTGCAATAAAAAACGGCACGAATAACCGTGCCGTTGTGTCGGGAATTGCTCTGTTTCAGGCTTGTGCAAACGGTGGAAGGGGCGGATTAAAAGGTCGGCCACGCTTGGCTGGCAAGATCTGGCGTTGTGTTTTTTGCTCCAGCTGGCTCTTGAACGAGTCTGATCCCAGTGGCTTGTTTCGCAGAATCGAGGTGGTGATGAAATCCACCTCCTCAGAGGACAACCCTTGCTGGACCATGTCGATATACGCTGCTTCGCGCTGGAATGGCGTGTTGCCCAGGGCCCAGAACAGGCTGTGGTCGCTGACGAGCGTATCCAGGCGAGCACCGGCGTGGTGAGCATAGCTCGACCATGGATAGTCGCCCGGCCCCACAGACAATTGCGCACGCACGGGATTGAGCTCGATGTAGCGGCTGCAGGTCATGAAATACCGGTCCGAGTCGATCAGCGAGGTGCGGAAGCGCCCCTCGAACAAGCCACCGCTGCGCTCGTACTTGTGGTTAAACCATGGCACATAGAGTCGGCCAACCTTCTGCATCATCAGCGCCAGGCCGGTGGCGTCGCTTGGCGTTGCCAGCAGGTGAACATGGTTCGGCATCAAGACGTAGGCATGGATTGCCACGTCATAAAACCGCGCGCCTTCTTTGAGCCAGACGAGAAATCGCTGGTAATCCGCCTCGTCCCTGTAAATGATCTGGCGGTTATTGCCGCGCTGGATTACGTGGTGCGGTTGCTCGGGAACGATGAGTCGAGGTTGGCGTGCCATGGCGTCGGATGTGCGTGAGGAATCCGGATTCTACAATGGAAAATGACTCTGTCCCTAATTAAACGCAAGAGGTCGCGAAATCCACTCGACTCTGTCCCCAATTATTCGAGAATGAGTCCAGACGCAATTTATCGCCCGACTTTTCAGCCCCAATTGTTTAACCTAGCCAATTTCCCAAAGAAAATTGGCCAATAATTCGACTCTGACCCTAATTGTCTGAGTGGAAATTGGCCAATAATTCGACTCTGACCCTCATTGGAGAGGGTTGAGGCGGGTCAGGAGAGGGTGAAGCCGGCGGAGAGGCTGTAGCCTTCGCCGTAGGCGCTGCGCAGGGGCAGGTCCTGGCCGAGGCCGGAGCGGGCTTTCTTGCGCAGGCGGTAGACCAGCATGTCGACGCGGCGGCTGGCGTCGGGGTCGTCGCCACCCATGCCGGCGACGATGACGTGGCGCGGCACCGGGCGTGTGTTGATCGTCAGGAGGTGCAGGAAGTTGCACTCCTTTTCGGTCAGGTCGACGATCTTGCCCATCAGCTCGAGCTGGCGCGCGCTCACGCGCAGCATCCACTTGCTCGGGGCCGGCGCCGGGTCCTGCGGGCGTACCCGGCGGTCCAGTGCCTCGATGTGAGCCGCCAGTTCAGGGAACTTGATCGGCTTGGTCAGGTAGTGGTCGGCGCCCAGGCGCAGGCCCAGGATGCGGTGGTCGAACGCCACCCGGCCCGTGAGTACCAGTAACCCGATTTCCGGATACAGCTGGCGCATGCGCGGGATGACATTGAAGCCATCTTCGTCTGGCAGCCCGAGGTCGAGCACCACGACCGCAGCCGGCGTGCGCGTCAGCGCCGCCCACATTTCACTGGCGGTCCGGGCGATCGTGACGTCGTGGTCCAGCTCCTTCAGGAACTCGGCCATGTCGTCGGCGTATTCGCCATTGTCTTCAACAATCAGTATCTGCGTCATGCCCTTGCCATATTAGTCACCTGCCCGTCGTTGATACCGATGGTAGCGTTATCCACGCCGAAGCGCGGTCCCGATTATCACTGCTGAGGCTACCTGAAGCAAGGAGTTATTCCTCTATAACCTCTATAAGACCAGCGCTGGCATCCAGAGCCGGAACTCGGCGCCGGCGCCCTGTTGCCCTGGCGCCAGACTCAGCACGCCACCGTGAACTTCGATGATCGAGCGCGCCATGTACAGCCCCAGACCGCTGCCCGGCAGGCCCGCGGCGTTGCGGCCGCGATACCCTTTGTCGAAAACACGCGACGCATCATCCGGTGGCACGCCGGCGCCGCCGTCGAGGACCGCGATCTCGACGCCGCCACCGCTGCGCCGCACGCGCACCGTCACCTCGGCGGTGGGCGGTGAAAACGCGAGTGCATTGTCGATCATGACTTTCAGTGCCAGCCGCAAGCCTTCCGGTTCGCCGCGCAGGATCGAGGCGACATCGTCGAGCTGCAGTACGGCCGCGCGCCCGGCGGTGCGGATCTGGGCAGCACCCGTCTCGACGAGTTCCCCGACCGTGATGGTGTTGGGCTGGCGGGTGCGCCCGAGCGTGGCCATGCGATCGGGCGACAGGTATTCGTCGAGCATCCCGATCAGGCGGTCGACTGCGGCGCCGATCTTGCGATAGCGGGCGCGCACCGATTCCTCGGCATGGCTGGACGTCGCCTCCAGCCGCTGGATCGCGCCATCGATCGTCGCCAGCGGCGTACGGAACTCGTGATTGAGCATGCTGGCAAAGCGTTTGTATTCGCTGTCGTGGCCGCGCCGCGCCGACAGGTCGCGCAGCAGGCCGACCAGGGCCGATCCGTCATCGGCCGGCACGATGGCCAGCGCTTCCAGCGCCAGCGGGCGTCGCTCGGCATCGAACAGATCGAATTCGCGCCGGTTGCGCACGCCCGGCGTGCCGGCGGCCATCGCACGCAACCACACTGCCAGCGGCGCCAGCGGCGAGGCGCTGTCGCCATCGAGCGCATTCTGCAGCGTCGCGGCGTCGTAGCCGCTCAGGGCCGCAAACGCTGGACTCAGATAGCGCACGCTCCCGGCAGGCAGTGCAATGGCAAAGGCCACGTCGTCTCCCAGTTCGGCGATCGTGCGCAGTTGCCGGCCGGTGAGCATCTCGGCATCACCGGCAGGAACCGGGATGGCAGAGATGGCGGCGGCAATCGGACTGGACTTCATTGGACTTCTTTCTTCACCAACAGTTACGGGCAATGTATCGACCAGCTAGTATATCGCGACCGTCACTTGCCTGCGACATATTGCTTTGCAAAATGAAAAATATGGTTTCAGCAGGGAATGAAAGAAGGCGACCCCGCATGGAATCCACATGGCAAACGAAACAATTGCGCCATACCGGCAGGGTTTGGGCGATAATTTCACTACCATGAACGATACCGCTACCCGCCCCCCGCTCCCAGACCGGCTCTCGATCGATCCGAGCAGCCCATTTCATAACCGTGACGTCTTCCAGCACGACGTCGGCATCCGCTTCAACGACAAGGACCGTACCGACGTCGAAGAGTATTGCATCAGTGAAGGCTGGATCAAGGTCGCCGCCGGCAAGACCCTCGACCGCAAAGGCCGTCCGATGCTGATCAAGCTGAAAGGCAAAGTCGAAGCGTATTACGCATAAACCTTTGGTCGATACAACAATGGCGGGCTCGCGAGCCCGCCATTTCTTTATGTATACCAGCGCCAGCTTGCGCGGCGCTGACGAGCCCTCCCGAATCGATTACTCCGCCAGCGGCGCAAAGATCGCCTGCAGGTCCTCCTGCGTCAATGCCATTTTCTGCGACTCGCCTTCGGACAGGATCGAGTGCGCCAGCTCCGACTTCTTCTGCTGCAGCAGCTGGATCTTTTCTTCCAGCGTGCCCTTGGCAATCAGCTTGTAGACGAACACCGGCTTGTCCTGCCCGATGCGCCAGGCGCGGTCGGTCGCCTGGTTCTCGGCTGCCGGATTCCACCACGGGTCGTAGTGGATGACGGTGTCGGCCGCGGTCAGGTTCAACCCGACACCGCCCGCTTTCAGGCTGATCAGGAAGATCGGCACCGCGCCCTGCTGGAATGCGGCCACCTGCGCCGAGCGGTCGCGCGTCTCGCCGGTGAGCAGCGCATACGGGATCTTGCGCAGCGCGAGTTCTTCTTCGATCAGCGCCAGCATGCTGGTGAACTGCGAGAACACGAGAATCTTGCGGCCTTCGCCCAGCAGGTCTTCCACCATCTGCATCAGGTCGGTCAATTTGGCCGACACTGCCGCTGTGTTCTTTTTGGATGGCATCGACTTGACCAGGCGCGGATCGCAGCACACCTGGCGCAGCTTGAGCAGCGCCTCGAGAATCACGATCTGGCTGCGCGCCACGCCCTTGCGATCGATCTCGTCACGCACTTTCTTGTCCATCGCCAGGCGCACCGTTTCGTACAGATCGCGCTGCGGGCCGGAGAGCTCGATGCGGCGCACCATCTCGGTCTTTTGCGGCAGCTCTTTGGCGACATTGTCCTTCGTGCGGCGCAGCAGGAACGGCCGGATGCGGCGATTGAGCAGCGTGCGGCGCACCGGATCGTCCTGGCGCTCGATCGGATGACGGAACTGGGTGTTGAAGGTCTTTTCGTCGCCCAGCAGACCTGGAATCAGGAAGTGGAACTGCGACCACAGCTCGCCCAGATGGTTCTCGAGCGGTGTGCCCGACAGGCACAGGCGGTGGCTGGCGTCGAGCGAGCCGGCCGTCTGCGCTGCCTTGGAACGGGTGTTCTTGATGTAGTGCGATTCGTCCAGGATCACCAGGTGATAGTGGTGCTTGCGCAGTTCTTCTTCGTCGCGCGGCAGCAGCGCGTAGGTGGTAAGCACGATGTCGGCGCCGTCGATCTGGTCGAACGACTCCATGCGCTCCTTGCCCTGCAACAGCAGCACTTTCAGGCTCGGGGCAAAGCGCGCGGCTTCGTCGAACCAGTTGGCCATCAGGCTCGTTGGCGCGATCACCAGCGCGGGACTGGTCAAGCGGCCCGCTTCTTTTTCGACCAGGATGTGCGCCAGCGTCTGCACCGTTTTGCCCAGGCCCATATCGTCGGCCAGGATGCCGCCCAGGTCATACTCGCGCAGGAACTGCATCCACGCCAGGCCATCGAGCTGGTAGTCGCGCAAGGTAGCCTGCAGGCCGGCCGGCGCCTCGACTTTTTTCACGGCGCCGAACTGGCTCAGTTTGCGGCCGGTCTCGCGCAGGCGCTCGCCGCCGGTCCATTGCAGGTCGACGCCGCGCGCCAGCTCTTCGAGCCGCGCCGCATCGAGCGTCGACAGGCGCAGGCGCGCCTTGATCTTGTCGTTGAAATACAGCTCGCCCAGCGTGGCCAGGATGGGCTTGAGGCGGCCCCACGGCAGCGCCACGCGCTCGCCATCGGGCAGCACGGCCAGCATCTGGTCGGACTCGGCGTGCGCGGCGAGCACGCTCGGATCGAATTCGAGCGGCGCGCTGCGAATCAGCTGCACCAGCACCGGCAGCAGTGGCACGCGCTTCTTGGCCACCACGATCCCCAGCTCCAGCTCGAACCAGGCATTGCCTGCTTCCGCCGGCTCGTCGATGTCGGCATACCAGTCTTCGACCGGCACCACGTCGTAGCGGTACTTGGGCGATTTCTGCAGGTGCCAGCCAGCGTCGGACAGCGCGTCGACCGACTGCTCGGCAAAGCGCAACCAGTGCGCCTGGCTCTCGAGCTGCAGCGCGCCGGCCATCACGTTCAGCGGCGCCGTCGCCGGCTTGCGGAAACCGATCTCGCCCAGTTTATCGAGCGCGTCGCTCTCGAGCTTGGGGTCGCGCTCGATGATTTCGGTGAGGTCGCCCACCTGACGCACGACGCGCTGCGACGGGTCGAACGAGACGCGCTGGCCGTCGTAATCAAAAGCCAGCACGGCGAAGTCCTGCCAGCGCGCGGCGCTGCCGTCGGCCAGCTGCACCGCATCGAGCAGCAGGTGGGGTATTGGTTTGACATCATTACGCAGGCGCTGCGTGAGCGGCTGCGGCAGCGGCATCAGTTGCTGCAGGCCGTGCGCGAGCAGCAGTTGCGAAACGCGTTTTTTATCGGTGCCGGTGAGCGTGGGCGCCTGCGCCACGAGCGCCTGCAGTTCGGCCAGCGAAATGTCGATGCCGCCGCGATTGAGGTCGAGCGGCCCGCACGACAGATTGTCGATGTACCACGGCGGATCGGTCGGCAGCATGTAGTCGATCTGGTCGGCGGCGCTGTGCGCGGCCGCGCCGCCCACGGGTTCGACCGACCAGCCGAGTTTGGCGACGCGGCCTTCGTCGCGCCAGGCCAGGCTGGCCAGCCGGGTCGGGCCGCCCTGCAGTGGGTAGACCAGACCGCCGGCCATGTCGGCCCACGAGTTCGCCCACAGCAGCTTGCCCTGTTCGAGCAGCATCTGCAGCAGGATCGCGCCGACCTTGCCTTTCGGTTCGGTGGCGCTGGTGCCTTGCGCCGACCCGCTGCGCATGGCGATGAAAAAGCGCACCAGGTCGATGTCGTCGCCTTCGAGATACGCAGGCGGCGCCGACAGGAGCGAAAAGACTTCGCTGACGGGACTGGCCGCAGCCACGTCGCCATTGGGCCGCAGGCGCGCCTTGCACAGGCACAGCGCCACGTGGCGCCCGCCGCTGGTGGGCGCCATCACGTAGACGAACTTGTACTGCGCTGCCTTGGGGTCGACCACTTCGTCGGTCAGCTTCGGCTGCGGATGCGCAGCTGCTTCGACCCGCTGCAACCAGCTCACGACCGGCGCCGGCAGGGCCGGAGAACGTGCGGGCGTGCGGGCTGCGGGTGCGTCGCTGGCTTTCTCGCGAAGATAATCGACTGTTGTCATTGGGTCTCGTGGCAGGGTATTAAAAACGGCAATAACGACTATTATCTCGCATACGAACACTTCCGATTTGTTCGTAATCGCACCTTGCAGACAAATGGTGCGCGCACGCAACGCGTGTGTCTTCTGCCAACCGACTGTTCTCTCATGTTCGACTGACGCTGTCAAGACTGGCGTATCGGCGCTGTTTGCGTATCATTGGCCGCTTGGTCCACGATCCCCGCTTCGCCACTGCCTATGCTGCCCTCCATCGAACAACGCCTTGCCAAAGAACTCGCCGCCAGGCCAGCCCAGGTGGCCGCCGCCATCGCCCTGCTGGACGAAGGCGCCACCGTGCCGTTCATCGCGCGCTACCGCAAGGAAGCCACCGGCGGCCTGGATGACATCCAGCTGCGCCTTCTCGAAGAACGCCTGCGCTACCTGCGCGAACTGGAAGACCGGCGCGCATCGATCATCGCGTCGATCACGGAGCAGAACAAGATGACGCCGGCGCTGCTGGAATCGATCGCACTGGCCGAGGATAAAACGCGTCTCGAAGACCTGTACCTGCCGTACAAGCAGAAGCGCCGCACCAAGGCGCAGATCGCGATCGAGGCGGGCCTGGCGCCACTGGCCGAGACCCTGCTGGCCGACCCGCAGCAGGATCCCGAGTCCATCGCGAAGGACTATCTGCGCGACGCGTTCACCAACGCCGATGGCGGCGCCAACCCCGGCGTGCTTGATACGAAGGCAGCGCTCGATGGCGCGCGCCAGATCCTGATGGAGCGCTTTGCCGAAGACGCCGCGCTGCTGCAGACGCTGCGCGAGTACGTGCAGGAACACGGCGTCGTCGAATCGAAGGTCGTCGCCGGCAAACAGGACGAAGGCGAAAAATTCGCCGACTATTTCGACTACAGCGAACCACTGGCCGCGGTACCGTCGCACCGCGCGCTGGCGCTGTTGCGTGGTCGCCGCGAAGGCATGCTGGACGTGGCGCTGCGCCTGGATTCCGAGCCCGAAAAACCGAAGTGGGACGCACCGCTCAATCCGTGCGAAGGCCGCATCGCGGCACGCTTCGGCATCAAGGCGCAGGGCCGCCCGGCCGACAAATGGCTGCTCGATACAGCGCGCTGGACCTGGCGCGTGAAAAGCTTCATGCACCTGGATACCGAGTTGATGGGCGCGCTGCGCGACAAGGCCGAACTCGATGCGATCGGCGTTTTCGCGCGCAACCTCAAGGCCCTGCTGCTGGCCGCGCCGGCCGGCCCGCGCGCGACAATGGGCCTGGACCCTGGCCTGCGCACCGGCGTGAAGGTCGCGGTGGTCGACGCCACCGGCAAGGTGGTCGATACCGCCACGGTCTACCCGCACCAGCCGCGCAACGACTGGGATGGCGCGCTGCACACGCTGGGCCTCCTGGCTGCGAAACACAATGTGTCGCTGGTCTCGATCGGCAACGGCACCGGCTCGCGCGAGACCGACAAGCTGGCGCAGGATCTGATCAAGCAGCAGCCCGACCTGAAGCTCACAAAAATCGTCGTCTCGGAAGCCGGCGCATCGGTCTATTCAGCGTCCGAATTCGCCTCGCGCGAACTGCCCGACATGGACGTGTCACTGCGCGGCGCGGTCTCGATTGCGCGCCGCCTGCAGGACCCGCTGGCCGAACTGGTCAAGATCGATCCGAAGTCGATCGGCGTGGGCCAGTACCAGCACGATGTCTCGCAGAGCCAGCTGGCGCGCTCGCTCGACGCCGTGGTCGAGGATTGCGTGAATGCCGTTGGCGTGGACGTGAACACCGCGTCGGCGCCGCTGCTGGCGCGTGTCTCCGGCCTGTCGTCCACGGTGGCGCAGGGCATCGTGGCATACCGCGACACGCATGGTGCTTTTGCCTCGCGCGCGGCGCTGAAAAAAGTGCCGCGCCTGGGCGAGAAAACCTTCGAGCAGGCAGCGGGCTTTTTGCGCGTGATGAACAGCGCCAACCCGCTGGATGCATCGGCCGTGCACCCGGAATCGTACCCGCTCGTCGAAAAAATCCTGCTCGACGTCAAGCGCGACATGAAAGCCGTGATCGGCGACGGCGCACTCATTAAAAGCCTGAACCCGGCCAGGTATGCGGACGACAAGTTCGGCGTGCCGACCATCACCGATATCCTGAAAGAGCTGGAAAAACCGGGCCGCGATCCACGGCCCGAGTTCACGACGGCCACCTTCAAGGATGGCGTGGAGCAGATCTCGGACCTGCGCCCGGACATGATCCTGGAAGGCGTGGTCACCAACGTCGCCGCCTTCGGCGCGTTCGTCGACATCGGCGTGCACCAGGACGGCCTGGTGCACATCTCGGCGCTGTCGAACACGTTCGTGAAGGACCCGCACACGGTCGTCAAGGCCGGCCAGGTGGTGAAGGTCAAGGTGCTGGAAGTGGACCCGAAGCGCAAGCGCATCGCGCTGACGATGCGCCTGACGGACAGCGCGCCGCAGCCGGGCGCGCAGCCGGCGCAGCGGCCCGACCGCAACGACGCCAAACGCGTGCAGCAGCACCAGCGCCAGGAACGCACGGCGGCGCCGGCCAGCGGGGCGATGGCCGATGCGTTTGCCAAGCTGCGCAAATAACGGGCAGCCGATGCTGCGGGTCGTCCACGTCGATCCCGATCACGCCGACGCACGGCGCGTTGTTGCGCAGCTCGATGCGGCGCTGTCTGCAATCACCGGCGAAAGCGGCGCAGCCTCGTTCGATCCAGAGGATTGCCGGGGTGCAGGCGCCTGCTTCGTGCTGGCCTACGACGCCGACGGCAGCGCAGTCGGCTGCGGCGCCGTGCGCGCGCTCGCGGGCGACATCGGGGAACTCAAACGGATGTATGCGCGGCCTGGCAGCGGGGCCGGCGCGCACGTGCTGGCGGCACTCGAGCGGCACGCCGCAGCATGCGGCTACCGCCAGTTATGGCTGTCGACGCGGCGCGTGAATGCGCGCGCGGTGGCGTTCTACGAACGGCACGGTTATGTGCAGGTGGCACCCTACGGCCGGTATGTCGGCCGCGCGGCATCGGTCTGTCTCGGCCGGCGCCTGCCCTGACGCCGTTGCTTCAGCTGTGCTTGATCAGGATGCCGATCAGGTACACGCCCAGGCAGCCAAACCCGATCAGCAGCATCTTGTGCTGCGGGATGGCCGGCGCGCCCGTCTTCTTGATGTGCATTGCATCGCGCACCAGCAGCAGCGCGTAGATCAGCGCGGCGAGTCCCGACAGGATGTCGCCCGGGCTCGGGCGCGTGAACCCCGTATAGATATTGAGGATGCCGGGAATGCCCAGCAGGGCGGCGATCACGAGGTTCGCGTTCGGCGATGGTACGCGGCGGCGGGGTTGCTGCATCGGGTGCTCCGGTGGATGGTGACAAACGGCGCGATCATACCGCAATGCCGGGCGCAGGCACTGACGCATGCATTGACGCAGCGGCCAGGGGCTCAGGCGAACAGGGTCGTGTTGCGCAGCACGAGCTTGATCAGGAAGCAGCCGGCGAAGGCGCCAAAGCAGATGAAGCCGATCAGCGTGACGCGCGGCGAGGTCAGCAGAGCCAGCCGGCCGGCGCGCCGCTGCAGCGCGCACCAGGCCAGGAACAACGCCATCATCAACGGGCCGATCTGGACGAAGACCTCGACCGCGCGGCCGCTTCTCAAGGCATTGGCGCCGTCATACAGTGCTGGCAAGCCCAGCAGCGCGGCAAAAACCCACAGGGCCGCGATGGGCAAGGTAGCGAACGTGTTCTTCATCGTGTTTCCCGTCATCTTGAACCGGGGCATGATACCGCAGCGCCGTGATGGTCACCGATGCCGTCCACGTCGAATTCTTATAGAATGGCGCCATCTACCCATTCCTCTCCAAAAGGCACACATCAAATGAGCGACGTTCAAACCTGGATCAAAGACACCGTGACCTCGACCCCGGTCGTGCTGTTCATGAAAGGCACTGCCCAGTTCCCACAGTGCGGCTTTTCCGGCCGTGCCATCCAGCTGCTGAAAGCGTGTGGCGTCGACAACGTCGCCACCGTGAACGTGCTGGACGACGCTGAAGTGCGTCAGGGCATCAAGGACTACTCGAACTGGCCAACCGTGCCGCAGCTGTACGTGAACGGCGAGTTCATCGGCGGCACCGACATCATGAACGAGATGTACGAATCCGGCGAACTGCAGACCCTGCTGAAAAACGGCTGATTGCATGACTGAGCGCCCGCGCCGTATTGTTGTCGCCCTCACCGGCGCGACCGGCGCAACCTATGGCGTGCAGCTGCTCAAGCGGCTGCACGCAACGCCTGGCATCGAAAGCCACCTGATCATCTCCGATGCCGCCACGCTGACCCTGCACCAGGAACTCGGCCTGCAGCGCCGGGACGTCGAAGCGCTGGCCCACGTCGTACACCGCAACCGCGATATTGGCGCGTCCATCGCGAGCGGGTCGTACCAGGTCGATGGCATGGTCGTCGCGCCCTGCTCGATGAAAACCCTGGCCGCCGTGGCCCACGGTTTCTCGGACAACCTCGTCACACGCGCTGCCGACGTGATCCTCAAGGAACGCCGGCGCCTGGTGCTGATGGTGCGCGAAACCCCGTTCAATCTGGCCCACTTGCGCAATATGACGTCGGTGACCGAAATGGGCGGCATCATCTTCCCGCCATTGCCGAGCTTTTACCACCGGCCTGCGACGATTGCGGACATGGTCGAGCACACGGTGGACCGTGTCGTGGACTTGCTGGGGATAGAAAATTCCCACGCCGCGCGCTGGGGCGGCATGAAAGCAGAACAGAACGACGTGGCAGGATGAACCAGCATGCCGGCTCGCGCCGGCATGGGTTGTCTCAGCGTTTGTCGTCGTAACGGTTGTCTTCTGACTTTTTCAAGTCACGCGCTTCTTCGAGCATTCGCCGCCGGGCGTTGCGTTCTCGCATCAGTTCAGCATGACGCGCTGCCGTCATCGGCGGCACCGTCATCAAATCCTTGAGCTGGGCGGTATTGGCGTAGTTGTTTCGCATGCGTCAGCTGCTCCTGGTGAACCTGAATCGGTGGCGGAAACCGCTGCCACCTGCTCAGATTATGGACCAGACCAGCCCATTTGTACTGTTCTGCACGACAAAAGTGCAAACCAGCAATAACGCTACTGCGATCGATGTTTACTTCGCGTCCGGCTTCGTGTGATTCACACGCACCAGCATGCGAATGAATTCGCGCGCCAGCTGGCGGTGGTGCTCATCGAGGCGCTGCAGGTCGGCGATCAGCTTGACGTCAGCCGATTCAAAGCGCGCACTGGCAGCACCGGCCTCGCCCGCAGCCTGCTCGGCGCCGCCGAAACGCAACCAGTCGGCAGGCACGCCCAGCCACTGGGCGATCATGCGCAATTTTTCCTGGGTTGGAATGGCTTCGCCGACCAGCCACTTGCGGGCGGCATGGACCGTGATCGGACGGCCTTCAAAGCGGATATTAAATTCTCGCGCCAGACGCGTAGGGCTGTCGGGTGAGTAGTGAGCATTCTTTAGCGCATGTTGGAGGCGTTCACTGAAGCTCTCCCGTTCGTTGGTTGAATTCATTGCGGTACTTGTTGTTGGACAAAGGAAGGCTCTTCCAGACGAGAAACCTTATGTTTACACTATACAACTAAAAAGTAACAAACATGTGGTTTTTCAATAGTTTTTACATGCGATTTGCCTTATTCCCAACAGCAATTCTCACGCGAACGGTTGGCATGTAAAAGTGTCTGATCGAGAATGAAACAACTACGTACCAGTACTTAGAACAGTTCGGGAGAATGCCCGTGCTGCTCAATATGTATCCGATGGTGACATATCCGATGTTAGTTTCGTGTGAAAACTATCACCCCATCAGGATTTATTGCCCGGGTCAATTGACCGTCATACCAAAGCTGGTGCAAGTGCGCGAGCGCTTCACCCAGCGCAAAGCTGAGCTGGTGGGCATCGAGCGAACGCCGGAACATGATGGGCACGATCTCGGCGGCTGAGCGGGGAATGGCGCAGGCAGCGAGTACTTCGGCCAGCCGGTCGACATGGTGCTCGCGCAACTGCCGGATGCGCGTGTGCAGCCCGCGAAACGGCTTGCCGTGGGACGGCAGCACCAGCACGTCATCTGGCAGGTCGGCGAACTTGCCCAGCGAGTCCAGATACAGTTGCAATGGGTTGCCATCGGGCTCCACGGCAAACACCGAGACATTCGTCGAGATACGCGGCAAGACCATGTCGCCGGACACCAGGATGTTCAGGTTCGGGCAGTACAACGATGCGTGTTCCGGCGAGTGACCAAAGCCGGTGATCACACGCCACAATTGGCCCCCAATTGTGACATCTTGCTTGTCCTGCAACCGGGTATAAGCCAGCGGCACGCTCGGCACCAGTGACGGATAGTAGTTGCGACGGCTGCCCATCTGGTCCAGCATCGCCGCATCGCGCAAGCCGTGACGCGCGAAATGCGGGATGGCCGACGGGCCGTCCACACCCGGCAGCGCCGCTGCCATCATGCGCATGAAGCCGAACTCGCCCGTCGTGGTCCAGAACGGCGCAGCGAAGCGCTCGCACAACCAGCCAGCGAGTCCGACATGATCGGGGTGGCAGTGCGTGGCAATGACCCGTACCAGCGGCTGCCCGGCCAGCCCTTCTGCCAGCAGCTGTTCCCACGCGGCGCGGGTAGTGTCGGTCCCGGCGCCGGTGTCGATGAGGCTCCAGCCGGTGCGCATCGCACCGCCCTGGTCGACGGCATCCTGCAGCAGCCACAGATTGACGTGGTCCAGCGCAAATGGCAGCGGCATGCGGGCCCAGCGCAGGCCGGGGACGATGTCGACCACTGCCCCCGGTGCAGGAATCGTCTCGCCAAACGCGTAAGACAGTTGGGACTCAAGCGCATTCATGCAAATCTTTCCTTTTCTGGGGGAACGGTGGGCGCGCTACAATACGACGCAACGTCAATTTACGTTAACGGAAGTTACTGCTTGTTTCGATTTTACGCGATTTTTAGTTGTTTCCCAACCGCTACAAAACCTCATGCCGACTACTTATACCATCGCCGAACTGGCGCGCGAATTCGATATCACTGCACGGGCCATCCGTTTCTATGAAGACCAGGGGCTGCTCAGTCCGAAGCGCGAAGGCGTGGGCGGCCGCAACCGTGTCTACACGCCACGCGACCGGACCCGCCTGAAACTGACCCTGCGCGGCAAGCGCCTGGGTTTGACGCTGTCCGAGATAAAGAGCATCGTCGACATGTACGAGTCACCAAAAGACACGCAGGCCCAAATCGACCGCTTCCTCGCCGTGCTGGGCCAGCAGCGCGTGACGCTCGAACAGCAGCGCGCCGATATCGAGATGGCGCTGGAAGAAATCGTTGCCCACGAAGACGAATGCCGCCGCCTGCTTGGCGGTAATCACGGCGACGGTGAAGCCGGCCGCGACGCTGCCTGAGTCTCCAGGCGAACGGGCGCTGACAACTTGTCGGCGCTTTTTTTGCCTGCTGTTTGACGTTTACGTTAACGTAACACGCGAGTATGATTGTCGCGCACCCCTTCTCAATTCACCACTGTTCACCGCGAGGACGACATGCTGCACCTTCCAGGCCTGACTTTTGACCATGGCGACGATATCGCCGCGCTGCGCGAAGCCGTCCAGCAATTTGCTGCCAGCGAAATTGCGCCGCGCGCGGCCGAGATAGACCGCAGCGACCAGTTCCCGATGGATTTGTGGAAGAAGATGGGCGAACTCGGCCTGCTGGGCATCACGGTGAGCGAGGAATACGGCGGCGCGAACATGGGCTACCTGGCCCACATCGTGGCGATGGAAGAAATCTCGCGCGCCTCGGCCTCGGTCGGCCTGTCGTATGGCGCCCATTCGAACCTGTGCGTGAATCAGATCAAGCGCAACGGCACCGAAGCGCAGAAGCAGCACTACCTGCCCAAGCTGATTTCGGGCGAACACATCGGCGCACTGGCGATGTCCGAGCCAAACGCCGGATCGGACGTGGTCAGCATGCGCCTGCGCGCCGAGCTCAAGGGCGACCGCTACGTGCTCAACGGCACCAAGATGTGGATCACCAATGGTCCCGACGCCGACACGCTGGTCGTCTACGCCAAGACCGACCCCGAGGCAGGCGCGCGCGGCATGACCGCCTTCCTGATCGAAAAAGGATTCAAAGGGTTCTCGATCGCGCAAAAGCTCGACAAGCTGGGCATGCGCGGCTCGCACACGGGCGAACTCGTGTTCCAGGATTGCGAGGTACCCGTCGAGAACGTGCTGGGCGGCGTTGGCAAGGGCGTCAATGTCCTGATGTCGGGCCTGGACTTCGAGCGCACCGTGCTGTCGGGCGGCCCGCTGGGGATCATGTCGGCCTGCATGGACGTCGTGGTGCCGTACATCCACGACCGCAAGCAGTTCGGCCAGGCCATTGGCGAATTCCAGCTCATGCAGGGCAAGATCGCCGACATGTACTCGACCATGATGGCGTGCCGCGCCTATGTGTATGCAGTCGGCCAGGCCTGCGACCGTGCCAACGGCCCGGAGCAGATCCGCGCCCTGCGCAAGGACGCCGCCGGCGCCATCCTGTACAGCGCCGAAAAAGCCACGTGGATGGCCGGCGAAGCAATCCAGACGCTGGGCGGCAACGGCTACATCAATGAATACCCGGTCGGCCGCCTGTGGCGCGACGCCAAGCTGTACGAAATCGGCGCCGGCACCAGCGAGATCCGCCGCATGCTGATCGGCCGCGAGCTGTTCGGCGAGACCATGTAATCCTTCAGATCCGGAGACCCACACCATGAACGATCCAGTCGTTATCGTCGGCGCCGCGCGCACCCCGATGGGCGCCTTCCAGGGCGATTTTTCCAGCAAGACCGCCAGTGACCTGGGCGCCGTCGCGATCCAGGCCGCCGTGCAGCGCGCCGGCGTCGATCCTGCCGCTGTCGAACACGTCTACTTCGGCAACTGCCTGATGGCTGGCCAGGGCCAGGCCCCGGCGCGCCAGGCGCTGATCAAGGCCGGCCTGCCGATGTCCACCGGCGCCGTGACGCTCTCCAAGATGTGCGGCTCGGCGATGCAGGCGGCGATCTTCGCGCACGACCAGCTGGTGGCCGGCAGCGCCGACGTCGTGGTTGCGGGCGGCATGGAATCGATGACCGGCGCGCCCTACCTGATCCCCAAGGCGCGCGGCGGCTACCGCATCGGCCACGCGCCAATGTTCGACCACATGATGCTCGACGGCCTCGAAGACGCCTACTCGCGCAACGAAAAAACCGGTGAAGGCCGCTCGATGGGCACCTTCGCCGAAGAGTGCGTGGCCAGCTACGGCTTCACGCGCGAAGAGCAGGACAACTTCGCGATCGCCTCGGTCAAGCGCGCGCAGGCCGCCAGCACGGACGGCGGTTTTGACTGGGAAATCGCACCCGTCACCGTCACCAGCCGCGCCGGCGAGACCGTCATCGACAAGGACGAAGGCCCACTCAAGGCCAAGATCGACAAGATCCCGTCATTGAAACCCGCGTTCAAGAAGGATGGCACGGTCACCGCTGCCTCGTCGTCGTCGATCAACGACGGCGCCGCCGCCCTTGTGATGATGCGTGAGTCGACCGCCAAAGAACTGGGCCTGACGCCGATCGCGCGCGTGCTCGGTCACGCCACCCATGCGCAGGAGCCGAACCTGTTTACCACCGCCCCGATCGGCGCGATGCAGAAGCTCTTCAAGAAAACCGGTTGGACCGCGGGCGACGTCGACCTGTACGAGATCAACGAAGCGTTTGCCGCGGTGCCGATGGCGGCGATGCGCGACCTGGCCATCCCGCACGAGAAGGTCAATGTGCACGGCGGCGCCTGCGCGCTGGGCCACCCGATCGGCGCCTCCGGTGCGCGCATCGTCGTCACGCTGCTCGGCGCGCTCAAGCGCACCGGCGGCAAGCGCGGTGTGGCAGCGCTGTGCATCGGCGGCGGCGAAGCCACGGCGATGGCGATCGAGCTGGTGTAAGCCCGCCCGCGATGCGCTGCAACGATGAACAAAGCATGCGACTATTGAAGGTCTTGTTCTACCAACCCTTCACAAGGAGCACAGCATGCCCACTGTATTGATCGTCGGCGCCTCGCGCGGCATTGGCCATGAAATGGCCGCCCAATATCGCCAGGACGGCTGGCGCGTCATCGCCACCGCACGCAAGCAGGAAGACTGCGATGGCCTCGTCGCGCTGGGCGCCGAAGCGCACCAGCTCGACGTGCTCGATGCCGAATCGATCGCCGCGCTGGCCTGGCGCCTGGACGACGAAAAAATCGACAGCGCCTGGCTGGTGGCCGGCGTATATGGCCCGGCCCACGGGAGCTTCCCGACCGGCCCTGAATTCGACGCCGTCATGCACACCAATGTGCTCTCGGCGATGCGCCTGATCCCGATCGTCGCGCCGTTGCTGGCCGACTCAAAAGGCAAGCTGGCGGTGCTCTCGTCGCGCATGGGCTCCATCGGCGAGCGCTCGGGCACTGACGGCACGCTGTACCGCGCCAGCAAGGCCGCGCTGAACTCAGTGCTCAAGGACGCCTCGATCACCTACGGCGCGCAAGGCGTGACCTGCATCGCCTTCCATCCGGGCTGGGTCCAGACCGATATGGGCGGCAGCGGCGCAGCGCTCACCGTGCACGACAGCGTGCGCGATCTGCGCGCCACGCTGGCCACGGTGGACGCAGGCGCCAATGGCAGTTTCCTGAACCACGACGGCGAGCCGATCGCCTGGTAACACACGATAACGAGACCCCATGATCCTGTCCGACGAACACCAGATGATCCGTGACGCCCTGCGCAGCTTTGCCCAGGAGCGTCTGGCCCCCAACGCTGCGCGCTGGGACCGTGAGCACCACTTCCCGCGCGAAGAATTGCAGGAACTAGCGGCGCTGGGCGCCTTCGGCGTGGCAGTGCCGGAGCAGTATGGCGGCGCCGGCCTGGATTATGTGGCGCTCGCGCTGGTACTCGAAGAAATCGCGGCCGGTGACGGCGGCGTCTCGACCATCATCTCGGTCAACAACTGCCCGGTGTGCAGCATCGCGATGATGTACGCGAGCGAAGCGCAGAAACAGCAGTGGCTGCGGCCCCTGGCGCAGGGCGAGCTGCTGGGCGCGTTCGCGCTGACCGAGCCGCACACGGGCAGTGACGCTGCCGCGCTGCGCACGACCGCCACGCGCGATGGCGAGCATTACGTCATCAACGGCACCAAGCAGTTCATCACCAGCGGCAAATACGGCGACGTGGCGATCGTCATGGCCGTCACCGACAAGGCGGCCGGCAAGAAGGGCATCAGCGCGTTCTGGGTGCCGACCAACACGCCTGGCTACATCGTGGCCGGCGTCGAACACAAGATGGGCCAGCACTCGTCGGACACGGCGCAGATCGTGTTCGACAATTGCCGCATCCCGCTGGAAAACCTGATCGGCGAAGAAGGCATGGGCTACAAGATCGCGCTGTCGGGCCTGGAGGGCGGGCGCATCGGCATCGCCTCGCAGGCAGTGGGCATGGCGCGCGCCGCGTACGAGGCCGCGCTGGCGTATGCGAAAGACCGCGAAAGCTTCGGCAAGGCGATCTTCGAGCACCAGGCGGTGCAGTTCCGCCTGGCCGAGATGGCGATGAAGATCGAGGCGGCGCGCCAGCTGATCCTGCATGCGGCGTCGATGAAGGATGCCGGCCTGCCCTGCCTGAAGGAAGCCGCAATGGCCAAGCTGTTCGCATCCGAAATGGCCGAGCGCGTGGTGTCCGATGCGATGCAGGTCTTCGGCGGCTACGGGTATGTCGCCGACTTCCCGGTCGAGCGCATCTACCGCGATGTGCGCGTGTGCCAGATCTACGAAGGCACCAGCGACATCCAGAAGATCCTGATCGCCCGCGCATTGTGAACGGGCCGTTGACCCTGCAGGCGCTGGTGCCGGAACAGCTGCCGCAGCTGTTCATGTACCTCGACGACCAGCTGCAGGAAAACGGGCGCGGCGCCGTGCCGCTGTTCCAGCCCATCTCGCGCGGGCAGTCGCGCCTGCCGCCCGACAAGGCGGCGTCGTTTGCCGCCAGTTTCACCGTGCCGTTCGGCCAGCCGCGCTGGCGCCGCATGTGGCTCGCGCTCGATGCCCGGGGCGAGATCGCCGGCCACGTCGACCTGCGCGCGCGGCCTGAAATTGCGGCCTACCACCGCGCGCTGCTGGGCATGGGCGTGCACCGCGACCACCGCCGCGCAGGCCTGGGCCGCCAGCTGGTCGAGCACGCGCTGGCGTGGGCCAGCATCACGCCGCCACTCGAATGGGTCGACCTGGATGTCCTGTCGGGCAATCTGGCGGCGCGCCGGCTGTACGAGCGCGCCGGGTTCGTCGTCACCGGCGAGGTGTATGACCTGTACCGGATCGACGGCGAGTCGCACGGCTCGGTGACGATGAGCCGGCGCCTTCGCTGACCGCTCTACGACACGGCCGCTTCGAGCAGCGTGATCGTCTGCGCGTGTGTGTCGAGCGTTGCGCGCACGCCCATGGGCAGCGTGAACTGGTTGCGGATATGCCCGATCGAATAACCGCTCACTGCCGGAATCACCAGCGGATGCAGGTGCAATGCCAGCGTGCGTTCGAGCGTCAATGACACGTCCTCGTGTTCCGGCCCGCAGTTCTGGCAAATCCCCACCACCACCCCGGCTGCATTGGCAAAGCCCCCGGCCAGGTCGAGCTGCGTCATCCAGCGGTCGATGCGGTACGGCGCCTCGTTGACGTCTTCCAGGAACAGGATGCTGTTGCCGATATCAGCCGCATACGGCGTGCCGGCCAGCGCCGCGACCATCGACAGGTTGCCGCCCATGAGCGGCCCCGTGGCCACGCCGTGCGTGAAGGTATGGATGCCAAAGTGCGGCTCTTGCGCGGCGCGTTCGGCATTTTCAAGGGACATCGGAATCGTGTAGGTCGCCTGCGGTTCGGTCAGCACTGCCATCATGTGCTGCGTCGCATAGGCGGTCAGCGTTGACGAGGCCACCGGTCCATGGAACGTCACGAGGCCGGTCTGCTTGAAGATCGCCAGGTGCAGCGCCGTGATATCGGAATACCCGATCAGCACTTTCGGATTACGACGGATCAGCGCGTAATCCAGCCCGGACAACAGCGAGATGCAGCCCGAGCCACCGCGGATCGGCCAGATCGCCGTGACCTCGGGATCGGCAAACATCGCATGCAGGTCGGCCAGGCGCTGCTGGACTGAGCCTGCGTAATTGCCGAACACCTCGCGCAGATAGGCGCCGGGTTTGACCCTGAAACCCAGCGCCTCGATATTGCGCACAGCCTTCTCGATGGCGGCATCGTTCGTGTAGCCGCCCGGTGCGATCAGGCCGACGACGTCGCCCCGGCGCAGGCGTGGAGGTTTGATGAGCATAGGTCGCGAAGAAGGACGCGCAGCAGCTGATGCAGTCACAGACATGGCGGCGGCAATGGCACCGAAGTTGCGCCGGCTGATCTTCATGCGTCCTATCCAATCAAGTTATCGTCGTTCCCGCGGAGGCGGGAACCCAAGTGTGCATGCACCTCGGCTGGTCACAGCTGCGATCAGAAGAACTTGTAGGTCGCCATCATCGTAAACGAACGGCCACGCGGATCGGCTACGCGCGGCTCCCAGCTGCTGCCGGCGCCCGTGTTGCTGTCGTAGGTGATCGCGAACGGTGGATCTTCATCCAGGATGTTCTTGATGCCGGCGGTGAGCGTCAGGTTCTTGAAGCCCGTGTAGTTCGCGGTCAGGTGGAAGATCGAGTAATCGTCCACCTTGCTGTTGTACTCGGACGGCTTGATGCGGCCGCTGGCCACGCCTGGCAGCACCTGGTCGGTGTACCCCGAGCGGAAGATATTCTGCAGCATGCCGCTCCAGTTGCCGTACTTGTAGGTCACGTAGGCGCTGTGCTTCCACTTCAGGCCCAGGTCGCCGGTGTACAGGAAGCGGCCGATTTCGCTCTCGCCGAATTCGGCGTTCTTCGTGGCGCGTGACTTCTTCTCGAGCAGGCGCGAACCGTCGATGCCGATGCCCCAGATCGAACCGATGCTGAACTTGCCGGTCATGCGGGCGCCGACTTCGAGGCCGCGCGTGATGCGCTCGCCGGCATTGAGCCAGCGCTGGTCGATCTCGGTCAGGTTGCCGGCGGCGTCGCGGATGAACTGGTCCTGGAACAGGCTGTAGTTCGCGATCATGGTCACCGCGTTGAACGAGTCGATCGTGTTTTCCTTGCGGATTTCCCACAGGTCGGCATTGGCCGAGAAGCCGCCGGCCGGCTCGAACACGACGCCCAGGCTGGCCTGCTTGGCCGTTTCCGGACCCAGTGTGTTCTTGCCGCCGGTGAGAACGACCGGATTGACGGCTTGGCAACCGGCGACTGCGGTGTCGACACGGCCACTCGGGCAGGTAGCCGGATCGGCCAGGTCCTTGCCAACATACTGGCTCTCGGTCACGCCGTTGAACAGCTGGTTGAACGACGGCGCGCGGAAGCCCTCGTTGTACGAACCGCGGAACATCAGTTGCGGGATCGGCTGGTAGCGGAACGACACCTTCGGATTGGTCGTCGCGCCAAAGCCCGTGTAATCGTCGCGGCGGATGGCGAAGGTCAGCTCCAGCGCCTGCGTGACCGGCACCAGCATCTCGGCATACACGGCCTTGATGTCGCGGCTCACCTTCGGCAACGCGTTGACGTCATCGAACGGCGCATTCAGGATCGCCGGGCGCGCGCTGACGGCGCGCAGGTCGCCATTGAACTTGTATTCTTCGCGGCGCAGGTCGGTGCCCAGCGCCATCATCACGGCGCCAGCGGGCAGCTTGAAGATTTCACCCGACAGCGCAGCGTCGAACTGGGTCAGCGTGGTTTTACCGCCGTACATGACGACGCCGGCGGCCGAGGTGGCGCGAATCGCATCGATCGCGGCCTGGCTCTGGGTCTGGCCCGGCAGCAGGAACGGGTTGACGATGCCCGAGCCGAGCACATCGCGCAGCGCCACCGTGTAGTTGTAGCCGGTGCCCAGCAGCGACTCCGATTCGCTGTAGGCGCGCGACAGGCCGACGCGGTAATCGTAGCGGTTGCCGAACAGGGTCAGCGGCCCATCGGCGCCCACCAGCACGCGGCTGGCCTTGGTCTCGGTGGTGATCTCGCGGTTGCCGCACTCCATGCAGCGCCAGCGGTACGCGATCGGCAAGCCGTAGTTGGCCGAAATGCCGGGGAAGTTCTTGACCAGTGCGTTGTAGACGTCGTTGTAGGCCGCGCCCGTGCTCGGGTAGAACGAGCTCGGACCGAAGGTCGACGCCGATGGCGAAATCTGGTTCGGCGAGAAGCGCTTGGAGACTTCGACGCGCGAGGCGACGCCTTCGGCGAACAGCTCGTGCTCGCCGATGCGGAAGGTGGCGCGGCCCAGCGCATTGGTGTTCTTGACCGGCTGCTGCAGCACGGCCGCGCGGCCCGTATCCCAGGCGCAGCCATAGGCGGCGCCCGGCGTGTCCCACAGCTTTTCGTCGTACGCGCCCATGCCGTCGATGCTGTCGCAGCCGGCGCCGCCGGGCAGGTCGAGGAGGCTAATGCCGTTGTAGGCAACGCTGCTGCCCGGCAGGGTCGGGCCGGTACCGGTGCGAGAGAGCAGCGTCGGCGCCAGCGTCGTGGCGAAGATATTACCGCTCGGCGTACCGCGCGTATCGACCGACACGCCGCGGTTCGGCTGGAAGGTGTTGACGAAATCGCGCTGGTTGCCGCGCAGCGCCTTGTTCTCGCTGTGCGACAGCGTCGCCAGCACGTTCCAGCCTTGCGTGTCGAGGTCGCCCCAGCCACCGGTGAGGCTGGCGCGGCCGATTTCGCCGCCGCTCGCCTCGGCCACGTCGGTAAAGGCTTGCGCTTCCAGGCCCTTGTAGTTCTTGCGCAGGATGAAGTTGATCACGCCGCCGATGGCGTCGGTGCCGTACACGGCCGACGCGCCATCCTTGAGCACTTCGACGCGCTCGACCGCCGCCATCGGGATCGAATTCAGGTCGACCGCCGAGCCCTTCATGCCGTGCGTCGCCACGCGCCGGCCGTTAAGTAGCACCAGCGTCGAATCGGAACCCTGGCCGCGCAGGTTGGCGCTGGAGGCGCCGTTGTTGCCGCGCTGGGCGCCCGAGGTCACGTCGGCGTTCGAGGCCAGATTGTCCGAGCCATTGCCGTTGATGTTCAGCGTGGCGATGAGTTGCTCGGCTGTGACGATGCCCTGGTCTTCGATCTGCTTGCGCGAAATGATTTCAACCGGCAGCGCGCCCTCCTTGGCGATACGCTTGATGCTCGAGCCGGTGATTTCCACCCGATGCATCGACGTGTCGGTTTGCGCTTGCGCCACGAGCGGCATGGCAGCAGGGGCAACCGCCCCCATCACGGCAATCAGCTGGGCCAGTTTCTTCAATTTCACGATGTTTCTCCTTGCGTTCCGGGGCGGTCGTCGGCCGGCGATGCGGTGCATTGCACTGCGCCGGCCTGCGTGTCGCATGCCAAGTTGATTCTTGGCATTACGTTATGTTTTCAATTCAGAGTACGCTCACAATTTTGTGACAAGCCAATGAATTATCCGGAGGGGAGTATAACCAGCGGGAATATTTTCTTGCGGAAAAACTAACGGAATCTATCGCTTGCCCCTGACTGAGCGTGCCCCTTGCGCAACATCGATATCGAGGTAGCGCCAGTTCGTGAATTCGACGGGATGGCGTTTGTAGTTTTTCAACCACGGATGCCGCAAATCGCCCGATAAAACATGGGTCAACGGCACCCACGGGTTGTACGCATGGAGCAGCTGGTTCATCTCGAAATACAGTGTGTTTCGCTCTGCACCATCCTGCAGCAAGCGTGCTTTTTCATAGCGCACATTGTATTGAGGCAGGTTGAAGCGCGCGTAGTTGGCCCGGCCTGCATTGGGCCCGTACAACAGCTGATAAAAGTTATCGCCATCGGGAAAATCGGCGATCCAGTTACTCTCGAACATCTGCACCGTTCCGAGGCGCGAGGCCTTGATGATCTCGGTTTTCTTGTCCGACTTGAACACGACGCGCACACCGATGGCATTCAGGCATTTTCGCCAGAGTTCATCACGCAGGCGCCCGCCCACGGTCGCTTCGCTGTGCATCGTCAAGGTCAGCGGCTTGCCATCGGGCGCGCGCCGAAAACCGTCCGGGTCGCGCCCTTCGTAACCATGGCGGTCGAGCAAGGCATTGGCCAGCGTCGGGTCATATGGCACCGGACTGCGATAGCGCGGATCGTAGCCGCGCACGTTCGGCGGCAACGGCGACTCGGCCTTGATCGCAAACCCTTTCTTCAGTAGCGCAATGTCTTCGGCGCTGTTGTACGCCATCGAGATCGCACGCCGCAGTGCAATGCGGTCCTTGCTGTAGCCGCCCACGACCGGGTCGGTCATGTTCATCCACATATAGTAGGTCTGCAATACCGGAAAGCGCGACAGCACGATCCCGCGCGCGGCCAGCTCGGGTTTCAGGGCGCCGTCGTGCACGACCATTTCGGTCATCGATTCGGGGATCTGCTCCAGGTAATCGTAGTCGGCATTCAGAAAGCCCAGCATGCGGCCCTGGAATTCCTCGGCGATGCGTACCTCGACCCGGTCCACGCGCGGCAGGCGCTTGCCATTCAGTGCGGCGGCAATCGCCCGGTCCTCCGGATCATTACCGGGCGTGGCTGCGAACACGGCCGTGGAATCCGGATTGGCCAGCAGCACGATGCGATCGCTCCGTTTCCACTCCCCCAGCATGAACGGCCCGGTGCCGATCGGGTGATTGCCCGCCTGTCCCGGATACGCCTCAATGACTTCACGCGCCACCACGCTGCTGGCCGCCGTCGCCAGATAAAACAGGAAATTGTTATCGGGCGCAGCCAGCTGGATGCGCAGCGTGTAGCGGTCCGGTGCCTGCAGGCCCGCCACCTCTACGTCCGGGCCGAAGCGCTCGCGCAGCGCGGCGTCACCCTCGATCTTGCCTTCGAACATATAGGCCCAGGGCGACTTGAGCGCGGGGTCGTATAAACGCTTGAGGCTGTAGACATAGTCGGCGGCCGTGACTTCGCGCTTGCGGCCCTTGAACGCGGGATCGGGCGTGAAATGGATGCCGGGACGGATGCGGAAGGTGTAGGTCAGGCCGTCGCTGCTGACGGTCGGCATCGCCGTGGCCGTGTTGGGGCGCAGCGCAGCCGGGCGCGCCAGGTAGTCGTAGCGCAGCAGCGGATCGAACAGGTTTTCCAGCAGCGACAGCGTGGCGTTGTCGGAGGCCACTGCCGGGTCGAGTCCCGTCTCGCTGGTCGAGAGGAACATGTGCAGGACCTTGTCCTGCGTCTGCGCCTGTGCGCCGGAATACGGCACAAGCAGGAACGACAGCGACAACAGCGCAGCAGCGGCGGAGCGAAATTTCATGACGGCAGATCCTTTGGAGCGTCCCATACGGCGTGCCGTATCATAGGCGCGCCGCGCCTTGGCAAGCAACGCTCATAACTTTTGCGCATGGCGCGGCTGCATTCTTTCATCCACGCGGCTTGCCCTTGGCCCTTGGGCGCTGCACAATCGTCCGAACCCGGCGGCAACGCTTCGATCAGCACCGATCAGCACCTCTCAGCACTTACTGGTTATCGATGGCACTCAATTACATCTGGACAGGCTTCTTTCTCGTCGGCTTCCTCGCAGCAATGGCGCAGTGGCTCTTCCTCGGCGACACCGAAATCTTCAAGCGCATCATCGACGGCACCTTCGACTCGGCCAAGATGGCCGTGATGGACATCGCCCTGCCGCTGGCCGGCGTGATGACGTTCTGGCTCGGGATCATGAATGTCGGCGAAAAGGCCGGCGCCATCAACCTGTTCGCGCGCGTGATCGGCCCGTTCTTTTCGCGCATCTTCCCGGGTGTGCCGCGCAACCACCCGGCCAATGGCCACATGGTGATGAACTTCTCGGCCAATATGCTGGGCCTCGATAATGCCGCCACGCCGTTCGGCCTGAAGGCCATGGAAAGCCTGCAGTCGCTCAACCCCAACAAGGACGAAGCGACCGATGCGCAGCTGATGTTTTTGGTGATCCAGACCTCCGGCCTGACGATCATCCCGCTGGCCGTGATGGCCCAGCGCGCGGTGCTGGGCGCGGCCAACCCGGCCGACATCTTCATCCCGACGCTGATCGCGACCTACACCGCCACCATCTTCAGCATCATCATGGTGGGCCTGCGCCAGCGCATCAACCTGTTCGACCCGGTGATCTTTGCCTGGATCGGCGGCACCGCGGCGCTGATCGCGTCGATGGTCCTGTCCTTCACCTACTTCCTCGACAAAACGCAGATCCAGCTGGTGTCGTCGGTCGCGGCTAACCTGGTGCTGTTCGGCGTCATCGCCGCGTTCATGACCGGGGCGCTGCTCAAGAAGGTCAATGTGTTCGAGGCCTTCATCGAAGGCGCCAAGGGCGGCGTCGAAACGTCGATCAAGATCATCCCCTACCTGGTCGGCATGATCGTGGCGATCAGCGTGGTGCGCAACTCGGGCATCCTCGGCATGGTCACGAGCGGCTTCGCATGGGTGTTTTCCGCACTGGGCCTGCAGACCGATTTCGTCGGCGCGCTGCCGACCGCGCTCATGAAATCACTCTCGGGCAGTGGCGCACGCGCCATGATGATCGATGCGATCAAGACCTATGGCGTCGACTCGTTCGTCGGCCGCCTGGCCAGCATCATGCAGGGCGCGTCGGACACCACGTTCTACATCATCGCGCTGTATTTCGGCTCGGTCGGCATCCGCAAGACGCGCTATGCGGTCAGCTATGGCCTGCTGGCGGACCTGGTCGGCATCATCGCCGCGATCTTCGTGGCCTATCTCTTCTTCGGTTAAGGATTCACGCATGTTCAAACGCGCCACCCTCGTCCTGTCGCTGCTGTGCGCCACGTCGCTCGCCCAGGCCCAGCTACCGGCGCCGGTGGCGCAGCTGATGCAGCAAAGCGGCATCGCGCCGAGCGAAGTGGGCCTGCTCGTGCTGCGCGGCGACGCCGCCGTGCTGTCGCACCAGGCAGCGCTGCCGATGCAGCCGGCGTCGACGATCAAGCTGGTGACGACACTGATCGGCCTCGAGCGGCTTGGCCCCACGTTCCGCGGCCGCACCGAACTGCGTACGACCGGGGATGTGAAAGACGGTGTGCTGCGCGGCAGCCTGTACGTCAAGGGCGGCGCCGATGCCGACCTGGCCGGCGAGCATCTCGAGGCCATGCTGCGCGCACTGCGCTACCAGGGCATCGAGCGCATCCAGGGCGACCTGGTGCTCGATCGCAGCCTGTTCCAGCCGGCCCGGCCGGACGTCGGCCTGCCGCCGTTCGACGAGTCGCCCGACGCGTATTACAACGTGATTCCCGACGCCCTCCTCCTCAACAAGAACATGCTGCAGCTGGACATGCGCGCAACCGGCGCCACGCTGCAACTGCGCATGTACCCGGAACTCGAACGCGTGTCGGTCACGTCGGCAATGACGCTGGTCGAGCGCGACTGCGCGAAGTGGGAAGACGGCTGGCAGTTGCCCGAGACGCGGCGCGCGCCCGATGGCCGCATCGAGGTGGTCTTGCGTGGCACCTTCCCGAAAAACTGCAACCGCAGCTACAGCGTCAATGTGCTCGACCGCGACGATTACGTGGGCCGCTTCGTGCGCCGTGCCTGGACCGATCTGGGCGGCACGCTCAGTGGCCGCACGATCACGGGCGCCACGCCGCTGGACGCGCGCGTGCTGGCGGCGCACGCCGCGCGCGCCTTGCCCGAACTGGTCCGCGACATCAACAAGACGTCCGACAACACGCTGGCGCGCCTGCTGTTTTTAAGCCTGGGCAGCCTGCAGGGCGATCCCGTCGATGGCAGCCTGGCGCTGCCGTCTGGCGAGGTCACCACCTTTGCGCGCGCCGACGGCGCGGTGCGCGACTGGCTGCGCGCGCAGCGCATCGACGACACCGGGTTCGTGATCGACAATGGCTCGGGCCTGTCGCGCATCGAGCGCATCAGCGCGCAGCAGATGGGCAGCCTGCTGCAGGCGGGCTTGAAGAGTCCATGGGCGCCCGAATTCCAGGCCAGCCTGCCGATCGGCGCGGTCGATGGCACCATGCGCCGGCGTCTGGCCGGCACGCCGGCCGCCGGGCGCGCGCGCCTGAAAACAGGCACGCTGCGCAACGTCACCGCCGTGGCCGGCTACGTACCGGATGCGAATGGCAATCTGTGCGTGGTGGTAGCAATGGTCAATAGCGAACGGGCCGGCGACGGGCGCGGCCGCGCAGTGCTCGATGTACTGATCGACTGGGTGGCGCGGTCGGGAACGACACAGGCGGCATCAGTACAGCGTTGAGCAAATTGTCACGGGATTGAACCGGCTTATCTTGCAAAATTAACAAAGTAATTAATGAACTGATACATTTTGTTAGTTTTGGGTAAGAAAACTTTGCCACAATAGTCATTTGTCCGACACCGCTACCGGTGATCGGTCCTGCCGGCGCCGACGCCGGATCATCCTGTCCTGTCCGACTACCGCCGAATGATGAATCGTGTGTCGCAGGCATCATCACCTGCCGCATTGTCCATCGCATGCACATCCATTACCTGACCGGCGAGTTCGCGCGCACCACCAGCGAAACTGCTTTCCTTTCCAGCCAGATCGAACGCACGCGCGCCATGCTCGGCTTTACGCTGCTGTTCTGCGTCGCGTTCTTCCTGTCGTTTTTTGTGACGGATATCGCGGTTCTGGGCATGGCTGCAGCACTGCGCGACACGCTGCCAGCACGCCTTCTGGTTGCAGCCATCGCCGGTACCTGGGCCTGGCTGGCCTATCGCCGTCCGCTGTCGATCCGTGCCATGCGCCTGGCGGCGTCGCTGTCCGAGGGCATCGCGCTGGGCTGCTTCATGGTGGTGGCGCTGGCGCGGCCGCATGAAGTGCACTGGCATGCGATGTCGATGCTGATCATGCTGGTGGTGATCTACCTGTATATCCCGAACCGTCTGGTGTATTCGACCGCGCTTGGCACGGGCGCCTCGATCGTCTTCCTGGCGCTGGTCACGTTCATGCTGCCGCCAAGGCCCGTGTCCGATCTGGTCACGATGGCCATGCTGCTGGTGCTGATCAACACGTTCGGCATCCTGGCGGCGCGCCGCTACAACTGCGTCGCGCGCGAACAGTTCCGGCTGCAGATGACACTCAAGCAGCTCGCCCAGCGCGACCAGCTCACGGGCTGCTACAACCGCCACTACCTGCACGATCATCTGCTGGGGCACGAACTGGAACAGGCCCGCCAGCGCCAGCATCCGGTGTCGGTCATCCTGTGCGACATCGATCACTTCAAGCGCATCAACGACACCTACGGCCACCATGAGGGCGATGCGGTGATCCGCACCTTTGCCAGCCTGCTGCACGGGATGGTGCGCAACGGCGTCGATGCCGTGGTGCGCTATGGTGGCGAGGAATTTTTGCTGGTCTTGCCCGGCATCGACCTGGCGCAAGGGACCAGCCTGGCCGAGAGCCTGCGCGCGGCGTTTGCGGCCAATCGGGTCGCGCCGGATGCCGATGGCCCCGGGTTGCAGACCACCGCCAGCTTCGGCATGGCCACGTACGACTTCGCCCGCGACGACGGCCACATCACGTTGCCCGACCTGATCCTGACCGCCGACAAGCTGCTGTACGCGGCCAAGCACAATGGCCGCAACCGGGTCGAAACGATCGCGATGAACTGACGCCTACAGCACGCGCTGAAAGGTGCGCCGCACCAGATCGCGGTCGCCGCAATCGAAGTGCCACCATTCGGTTTTGATGCCTAAAAAGCCCGCCGCCAGCATCGCTTCGCGCAGCAGGCGCCGGTTGGCCACCTGTGCTTCGGTGAGACGGCCGGCCAGCACAAACCCTTCTTCGAGCGCCGGATGCGACAGCTCGGTCATGTCGTCGAAACCGGTGCCCATGTCGAGTTCATGACCGGCCGCGTCGACCAGCGTCAGGTCCAGCGCCATGCCGTACGAATGGATCGAGCCGCGCGCCGGATCGGCCAGGTACAGGCGCAGGTCGGTGCCCTCAAGCGCGTCCCACAACTGCTGCTGGACGCGCTGCGGCCGCAATGCATCGAGCACCAGCACCGTCAGGTCGGGCCGGCGTGCGGCCAGCCAGGCCACCACGTGCTCGAGCGCTGCGGCCGCCTGCACATGCAGCCAGGCGCAATCGAACGGCGAATACAGATCGCGCCCGACAAAATTGTTGGCGGTGGCGTAGCGCAGGTCGACCCGGATGCCGGCAATGCTGTCCAGGTGCCGGAATGCCGGGCTGGCGGCAATGTCTTCGCTGGCGATGAACGCGTGCATGGTGCTGAAAAAATCCTAGGCTGGTTCGAGACAGGCGCGCGCGGTCGCGCCGATGCAATTGGCCAGCTCGCGCGCGCCATGCGACAGCGGCGCGTGGCTGGCCGTGAGCAGGTACAGGTGCACGGGAATCGACGGCGACCACTGGCGGCACTGCACCTGGTTCGCTGCGGCCGAGGCGGCCGTGAACGGATCAACCACCGCGGTGCCGGCGCCGGCTTCGACCAGCGAGCGGGCGATCTGGTACGTTTGCACCACGGTGCGAAACACCGGTTGCACGCCCTGCGCTTCGCAGGCCGCCATCACCATTTCGCCCAGCGGATCGCGATCGGCCATGCCGATCAGTTCACCCGTCAAACCATCGGCCGCGATCGGCGTGCGGCATTCGGCGTCGCTCCAGGTGCCGCGCGGCGCCATCACCGTCAGCAGGCCGTGCGCGATCGGCTCGGCCACGATGCCGGGATGGCGCGGGTCCTGCAGCGACAGGCCCACATCGGCTTCGCCCAGGCGCAGTGCATTGACGATTTCGCTCGTGTGGTGCGTGGCCAGCTCGCACCGCGTTTCGGGGAAGGCGCGGCGCCAGGCGGTCATCCCGGCCGGCAGCACGCTCACTGCAATGGTCGGCGTGGACACCAGGCGCACGGTTTCCACCGCGCGCCCCTTCAGGCTCGCGGCCAGGCGGCGGATGCCCTGCAGGTCGCGATGAAGCTTTTCGGTTTCGACGAACAGGCGGTGCGCTTCCGGCCTGGGATACAGCTTGCCGCGCACGCGCTCGAACAGCGGCATGCCCAGTTGCAGCTCGGCGTGCTGCAGCACCTTGGTCACGGCCGGCTGCGAGATATGCAACACCTGCGCGGCGCCGCTGATGGTGCCGACCTGCATGATGGCGTGGAATACTTCGATATGGCGCAGACGCATCGCTTATCCCCTGAT
Organism: Massilia aurea; assembly: GCF_024753205.1. GTDB lineage: Bacteria > Pseudomonadota > Gammaproteobacteria > Burkholderiales > Burkholderiaceae_D > Telluria > Telluria aurea. The sequence goes on from NZ_JANUGZ010000004.1 coordinate 121,272, forward strand.
TGCCGCCATCATGGCGTGGTGATGACCGGCGTGGCCGGGGCCGGGGCGGTTTCCGGCGTCGGCTCAACCGGCAGCACCGGCGTCGGCTCGGGCAGAGTCGGCGTCGGCGTCGGCGTCGACATTGGCATCGGCGCTGGCGCTGGCATCGCGGTCGGCGCAACGGGCGCAACGGGCGCCACGGGCGCCAGTGCTGCCGGCACCGCCGGTGGCGGCGTGTTCGCCGGCGTCGTCAGCACTTCCAGCAGCGCGGCCGTTTCGGCATCGGCAACGCCCGAGATATCGCGCGGGCGGTACTTCATCTGGAATGCCGCCAGCGTGGTGCGGGTCGCTTCATCGTACGTGCCGCTCTGCACCAGGCCGAAGCCGTGCGTGGCCAGCTTGCGCTGGAACCAGGCGACGTCCGGCAGCAGGGCGTCGAAGGCCGGACGCACGGCGGCGACGCGGTTCGCATCCGGCCACAGTATCAGGCCTTCCTGCGCCAGGCGCTGCCACGGGAACTGCGGCCCCGGATCCTGCTTGCGCAGCGGCGCGATATCGCTGTGACCAAGCACGTTCTCGGGCGCGATGCCGTGGCGCGCCACGATGTCCTTCACCAGCGGCAGCAGCGCATCCATCTGCGCCTGCGGGAACGGCGCGTAGACGCGGCCCTGCGGCGTGTCCTTCCAGCCGGCGTTGACGATCTCGATGCCGATCGAGCTGTTGTTCAGTTGCGTGAAGTTCTTCCAGCTCGAATTGCCCGCGTGCCAGGCGGCGCGGTTTTCGTCGACCAGGCGGTAGATCTTCGGCTGCGCTTCGTCGGTCAGCAGGTAGTGCGCGCTGACCTGCTGCTGCGTCAGGATCTTGATCGAGGCAGGCGTGTTGGCCACCGTGTAGTGCAGCACCAGAAAACGCGCGCGGCTCGACTGGCCAACTGCATCGTAGGTGGTGTCGTACTTCGGCGTGGTCGGGGCGGTGGTGGTACAACCTGCCAGCACGGCCAGGGCGAGAGCGGCAAAGATCGATTTCATGGGGATTCCTCGTTGATGTTCTTGTGGGTTGCGCGCGCCGGTGGCGTGGCGGCCGGTTGCAATGCCAGCCGCGCGGCGCCGTGGTGGGCGCGCAGGCCGGTCTGCGTGAGCTCCAGCCCGGCCGGCAGCGCGGCGCGCATGGTCTCGATGATGAGGGGGTGCAGTTCGCTCGCGCGGCCGGCCAGCACCACCGGACGCGGGCCGAAACGGCGCGTGAGCGCCAGCGCCAGGCGCGCCAGTTCCAGACCGGCTTCGCTCAGGATCGTGGCGGCGGCCGGATCGCGCTCCGCGCTGGCCGCAACGGCCATTGCCAGCTTGCCGATCGCGCCGCGCTCGCCCTGATAGATGAACTGGCGCGACACATTCCAGTCGGCGCCGCCGATGTGCTCGAACACGGCCTGTGCCAGCGGCGAATCGCGCCAGCAACCGGGCTGCTCGTCTTCGTTGCGCCAGATGTGGCGCAGTGCTTCGCGCGCGATCCAGAAACCACCGCCGCCATCGTCGAGCAGCACGCCGCGCCCGCCGGCGCGGTGGAACACGTGGTCGGCGTCGATGTAGGCGCCGATCGAGCCGGTGCCCGCATACACGAGGTAGCCGGCGCCGGGCGCGAAATTGGCGCGATACGCCAGTTCAATATCGTTCGACAGCGTGACGGCGCTGGGCGCAACGCCCAGCAACTGGGCCAGCCACGATTGCAGCAGTTCGTCGTCGCCGCCGAACCCCGTCAGGCCGGCCTGGATGCGCAGCGGGCTGGCATGTGCAAGCACCGCCGCCGCCAGTTCTTCGAGGCTGGCGCGCACCGCTGCACGCCCGTCCGACGTGGCCATCTGCAGCGCCGACAGGCCCGCCACCACGCCGTCGGCCAGGATGGCGCCGCCGGGGGCCGCCAGCGCCCAGCGCGTCTCGGTGCCGCCGGCGTCGATCCCCAGGCCAAACCCGCTCACGTTGTCACGATCAGATGACATCACAAAATCCGCCCATAAAACCCGATGCTACCTGCATTACGATTTGCCCCATACACGCACCCGTGCGCCCTCGTTGCCCAGGCGGTCGACCGCGCTGACCACCACGATCTCGGCTGCGCCCAGCGTCGCGTCATCCGGCACCGACCAGGCCACGCGCACCGCCGGGACCACGGCGAAACGCCATTGGCCGCCGTGGCGCGACCAGACCGCGTACAGCGCATTGGCCTTGCCTGCCTTGAGCGTCAGGTCGACCGAGCGCGCGCGGCGCGAGGCCCCCACCAGCGGCGTACCGGGCCGCTCGTTGCCCAGCCACGTCGTCGCCGGCACCAGCGCCTGGCCAGCGTAGCGGGTCGTGCGCAGCTGGTCGGCGATCCCTTTGCGGTTCTGCATCAGGGCGACCATGCTGAAGTGGACGTGGCCGGTGGCCAGCGGCCGCGTGCGGGTCACGTCGACCTGGGCCAGCACCTCCTGCGGCTCGTAGCCCTTGGTCGCGGCGCCGATGCGGCTGGTGAACAGGCCCGGCCAGATGTGGCGGCGCTGCGGGTTTTGCCTGATCCAGTAATCGAGCAACACGTCGTAGGCCTGGCCCGGCGGCTTGATCGGCCAGTACAGCTGCGGCACGAAGTAATCGACCCAGCCTTTCTCGAGCCACAGCTCGGCGTCGGCATACAGCTTGTCGTACTGCGAAAAACCATTGATGCCGGGCGGACGGCGGTCCGGGCGGCCCAGGCCGAACGGGCTGATGCCGAAGCGCACCCAGCTCTTTTCGGCGTGGATCCCCTTGTACATCGCTTCGATCAGGCGGTTGACGTTGTCGCGGCGCCAGTTGGCGCGATCGAGCTGGCCACCGCCGGCCAGGTAGCGGTGCCAGGCAGGATCGTCCGGGAAGTCCAGCTCGCGCGTGCCGGTGCGCCCGTCCAGGGCTGCGGCGTTGCCGGCCACCTGCGGCGCGGCGTCGATCGGGTAGGGATAAAAGTAATCGTCGATGTGCACGCCGTCGATGTCGTAGCGGCGCACGACGTCGAGGATCACGTCGAGCGTTTGCTTGACGGCCGCCGGCTCGCCCGGGTCCATCCACATGAATTTGCCGTAGCGTTTGACGATGGCCGGATTGGTGTTGGTGATGTGGTTCGGCGCCGACTGGCCGCGCGACGCGTCCATGCGCGCGCGGTAGGGATTGAACCAGGCATGCAGCTCGATGCCGCGCGCATGCGCCTCCCTGATCCAGTACGCGAGCGGATCGTAGAACGGCTGCGGCGCCTTGCCCTGAATGCCGCTCAGGTATTCGGTCCAGGGCTCGAGGTTGGACGGATAGATGGTGTCGGCGGCCGGGCGCACCTGCAGCACGATCGCGTTCAGGTTCATGGCCTTGGCGCGGTCGAGGATGGCGAGCACTTCCTGCTGCTGCTTGGCGGCGCTCAGGTTCGGTCGGCTGGGCCAGTCGATATTGGCGACCGTGGACACCCAGGCGGCGCGAAACTCGCGCGGCGCGGCCGGCGGCTCATTACCACCGATGAAAGTCGTGGCGCCCGGTTTGGTGGGCTTGGTGCCGCAGGCCGCCAGGCCCAGTGCGACGGCGCTGGCCATGCCGAGCGTGAAAGTGCGTTTGTTCAGGTTGGGAAGCAAAAAAAGAACTCCTTGATGTTGCTGTACCGGAGGTTGACGCTTCGCGCCGGCGCCACGTCGGGCGCGGCAGCGCGGGCGTCAGCCGTCCGCTTATTTTTTTCCGAATTCCGGATCGATTTTAACGAGCGCCGCCACGATGAAGGCGGGAATGGTCGCAAGACAGGTCCAGATGAAGAAGTGCTGGTAGCCGAGGTATTCCTGCAGGTCGCCGCTCCACATGCCGGGCACCATCATCCCGAGCGCCATCAGGCCCGTGCAGATCGCGTAATGCGCGGTCTTGTTCGGGCCATCGGCCACCATGATCATGTACATCATCATTGCGGTAAAGCCGAAACCGTAGCCGAACTGCTCGAGCGCGAGGAAGGCCGAGACAATCATCAGATCGGTCGGCTGGGTTTGCGACAGGTAGACGAAGACCAGGTCGGGTACGTGGATCGCGAACACCATGATCCACAGGCAGCGCTTGAGGCCCACGCGCGAAATCAGCCAGCCACCGGCCAGGCCGCCCAGCGTCAGCGCGATGATGCCGACCGTGCCGTAGGCGATGCCGTATTGGGCGGTCGTCAAGCCCAGGCCGCCGGCGCTGATGGGGTCCTTCAAAAATGGCGCGACGAGTTTCAGGAGCTGCGCTTCACCGAGGCGGAACGTGAGGATGAACGCGACGATCATCCAGATATCGCGCTTCTTGAAAAAGGCGACGAAGGTGCCGACGAAGTCGCGCAGCGGGTTGTCGCTCTTGGCGACGGCGTGGTCGTCCTCCGGCACCGGCAGCGCCCACTGGTGCCACGCAAAGGCAGCGAAGAACAGGCCGGCCAGCACGTAGAACACGATCGACCAGGCCTGGCGCACGTCGCCCAGGCTCACGGCCAGGTAGCCAGCCAGCACCACGAGCGGGCCTTGCCCGAACAGCGTGGCCAGGCGGTAGAAGGTACTGCGCACGCCGACGAACGCCGCCTGCTGCTTCTGGCGCAGGCCCAGCATGTAGAAGCCGTCAGCCGAGATGTCGTGGGTGGCCGAGCTGAATGCCATGACCCATAGGACCGCCAGGCTGACGACGAAGAAGGTGGGCAGGTGCAGCACCGTGCCCACCGCAATGAGCGAAGCGCCGACGGCCAGTTGCAGCAGCACGGTCCAGCGCCGCTTGGTGCCGAACATGTCCACGATCGGTGACCACAGCGGCTTGATCACCCACGGCAGGTACAGCAGGCTTGTATAGAAGGCGATGTCGGAGTTCGAAATCCCCATGTCCTTGTACATGATGACCGACAGGCTCATCACGACGACATACGGAATCGCCTGGGCAAAATACAGGGACGGCACCCACAGCCACGGGCTGTTCGCTTGCGGTTTTTGCATGACTCTTTCGTGCGCCGTACAGGCCGGTGCTGCTGAAAGGGCGCGTGCTTACGCGAGCGCCTGGCGCACGCTGCCGCGCGCCGCTTCCAGCAGCGCTTGCGCCTGCTCGACACTGGTTTGTTTGGACAAGGCCACGATCGCGGTCTTGACGTGGAAGCCGCATTGTTCCAGCACCGCCTGCGCGGCCGCCTCGTCGGCGCCGGTGGCAAAGCTCGTCAGGCGGATCGCACGTCGTACCAGTTTGGCATTGGTGGCCTTCAAGTCTACCATCAGGTTGCCGTAAACCTTGTTCAAACGCACCATCAGAGCGCTGGAAAAGGTGTTCAGGGCGATCTTTTGCGAGGTGCCCGCTTTCAGGCGCGTGCTGCCCGAAATGACTTCGGCGCCCGTGTCGAGCGTGATGCCGATCTCGGCCTGCGTGGCCACCGGCGCATCCGGATTGTTGGCAAAGCCCACCGTCAGCGCCCCGGCGGCGCGCGCGGCGCGGAGCGCGCCCAGCACGTACGGCGTGGCGCCCGACGCCGCCAGCGCCAGCACGACATCGTGCGGACCCACGTTCATACCCGCGATATCCGCCGCACCCTGTTCCAGGTCGTCTTCGGCGCCTTCGACCGCAGCGAACATCGCGCCGTGGCCGCCGGCCAGCAGCGCCACCGCGCGTTCGGCGGGCCAGGAAAAGGTGGGGTACAGCTCGACGCTGTCGAGCACGCCGAGGCGACCCGAGGTGCCGGCGCCGACATAGACCAGGCGCCCGCCCGCTTCCATGCGCGGCACTGCGGCAGACACGGCAGCGGCGATGCGCGGCCCGGCGCGGCGCACGGCGTCCACCGCATGGAACTGGTCATCAACGAGGGCATTGACCAGTTTCGTCGTCGGATACTGGTCGAGCGCGGTGTGCGCCAGGGAGGGGGTTTCGGTATTGAGCATCGCTGTCTCGCACCTGCACAGTTTGGTTAAAACCAGTGTAATACCACTTTGACAAGCGCTTCCATGAAAGGATCGGGCGCCGTCATGCCGCCAGGTTATGCATTCAGGCTTGCCGGCGCAGCTCGGCCACGAAATCGTAATGGTCGCTGCGGCAGTAGGAATGGGTCAATTCAACAGGCTGGCCCGATTCGAGATACCCCACGCGGGTGATGAACAGCACCGCGCGGCCTTCGGGCACCTCAAGGCGCGTGGCCAGCTCCAGGTCGGCATTCATCGCGCGGATATGCTGCAGCGCGCGCACCGGCAGATGGCCCGACTTGGACAGGTGCGCATACAGCGACGCCGCCACCAGTTCGGGGCGCGGCAGCACGGCGGCCGGGATCACGCTCACTTCGTAGGCCATGACGATGTCGTCGGCAAAGCGCAGGCGCTCGAGGCGCGCCACGCGCGCACCGGGCGACAGGCCGAGCGAGAGCTGCTCGTCGGCGTCGGCCAGCATCGTGTCGCGCCGCAGCCATTGCGAGCGCGGGGTGTAGCCGCGCTGCTGCAGTTGCTCGGAAAAGCTCGACAACGTCGACAGCGGCTGCTCGATGCGCGGCGCGATGTAGTTGCCCGAACCGCGCCGGCGCACCACCAGGCCCTGGTCGACCAGCTGGTCGATTGCCTTGCGCGCCGTGACGCGCGAGACGTCGAGCTGCTCGGACAGCATGCGCTCGGACGGCAGCGCCTGGTCAGCCTGGTAACGGCCATCGCGCACGTCCTGCGCCAGCTTGCGCGCAAGCTGCTTGTAGAGCGGCGAATTGTCGTCGTGGTCGACCTGGAATCCGGGGCTGGGGCTGTTCATGGCGTCGTGGCGAAGGGGGCTGGCATACCATGGAAGCATACCACTTGCGACCAATGCAAAACGGTTATGCCCTGCGCACGGGTATTCATTGGTCAAGGGTTTCGCGCAGTCCGTATGCTGGACCGATAGTCACAATCACGCAACGCCAAGGGACGAACATGAATCACGGCAGGCGCACCCTGCTCGGCATGGCCATGCTGGGAACGATGGGACCATTATTTGCAGCGCTGCCGGCCGGCGGCGGCGCGGATGGCGCGGGGGGTGCACCCCAGCGCCAGCTCGACGCCGAACTGGCGGCCATCGCCGACGATCCGGCCTGCCCGCTGGCCAGCCTGTCGGTGCTGGCGCTGCGCGCCGGGCAACCGGTGTACGAAGGCGCGTTCGGGCGGCGCACGATCGGCAACGGCCTGTTCCCCGACCGCCCGGCCACGCCGGCGTCGCTGTACCGGATCGCCTCGATCTCGAAACTCGTCACCACGCTCGGGCTGATGCGGCTGCTGGAAGCCGGCCGCGTCGATCTGGACGCCGACGTCTCGGGCTACCTCGGCTTCACGCTGCGCAATCCCCATTTCCCGACCCAGGCCATCACGCTGCGCCACCTGCTCGTGCACACGTCGTCGCTCCGCGACGATGCCGGCTACTTCTGGCCGGCCACGACGGCGCTGAAGGATGTCGTCACGCCGGCGGCGCAGCCGATGTGGTCAAGCCTGGCCGGACCGGGCGCCTACTACACCTACTGCAACCTGGGGTTCGGCATCATCGGCACGATCATGGAGCGCGTCACGGGCGAACGGTTCGACCTGCTGATGACGCGCCTGGTGCTGCAGCCGCTCGGGCTGCAGGCCGGCTACAACCCGGCCGGATTGCAGAAGGCCGCGCAAGACCAGATCGCGACCATCTACCGCAAGCGCGCCGTCGACAGCGAGGTCTGGGCGCCGAACGGGCCTTGGATCGCCCAGGTCGACGATGTCGGCGCGCGGCCACCGGCGCCGCCCCCTGGCCTGGATGGCTACGTCCCAGGCACCAACGCGACGCCGTTCAGCCCGACCGGTGGCTTGCGCATCGCCGCGCGTGACCTGGGCGTCATCATGCGCATGCTGATGGCCGGCGGCGTGCATGGCGGGCAACGCCTGCTGCAAGGCGCGGCGCTCGAACGCATGTTCGCGCGTCACTGGTCATACGACGGCGTGGGCGGCAATGGCAATCCGCTGGGCAGCATCCTCAGTCCGCGCGGATTCGGCAACGCGCACTATCCGGACCGCCCCGGCCTGCGGCTGGCGCCCGGCTTCGATGCGGTGGGCCACCTGGGCGACGCCTACGGGCTGCGCTCCGTGTTCGCCATGGACCGCGCACGGGGCCACGGCGTGATCGTGCTGGCCGGCGGCACGGGAACCGACCCGGCCGCCACGCCCGGCCGCGAGACGGCGCTGGCGCGCTATGAAGAGCGCATCGTGGCAGCCTTGCACCGCCGCGCGATCCTCGGCTTGGCGGATTGACCGGCATGCGGGCGCGTACATATATCGCGGTTATGAGCGCGCGCGCTAGATTCATTGGCAGTGCGTGCCGGCTGCCCCTAAGCTCCCTGTCCCCACCCGAAAAAAAGAGTCCGGCATGCAGCACATAATCGTCATTGGCGGCGGCGTCGTCGGCCTGGCCTCCGCGTGGTGGCTGCTCGAGGCGGGCCACGAGGTCACGCTGCTCGAGCGCGCGCCAGACGTGGGCAGCGGCGCCAGCTACGGCAATGGCGGGCAGCTCAGCTACCGGTACGTGGCGCCGCTGGCCGACGCCGGCATCCCGCTCAAGGCCTTCAAATGGCTGTTCCAGGCCGACGGCCCGCTGCGCTTCCGGCCGGAAGCCGACCTGCGCCAGTACCGCTGGCTGGCCAGCTTTTTGGCCCACTGCCGCGCCGACGTCAACCGCCGCACCACGGCCAAGCTGCTCGAGCTGGGCGAGCTATCGCGCCGGGCGATGGCCTCGCTCTCACTGGTCGTGCCGCCAGAGCGCTTTGGCTGGCGCGACGCCGGCAAGCTGGTGGTGTTTCGCACGCGCGCCGCGTTCGATGTCGCCGCATCCAAACCGGGCGCGGGCCAGATCTGGTCACCCGAAGAATGCGCCGCGCACGAACCCGCGCTGGGCGCGGCCCAGCACCTGCTGGCCGGCGGCATCTACAACCCGGGCGAAGCCGTGGCCGACTGCCACGCCTTCTGCGTGGCGCTGGCCGAACGGCTGGGCGAGCATCCCCGCTTTCGCGGGGTCGTCAACAGCACCGCGCTGGGGCTGCGTGCAGAGCGGGGCCGCATCACCGGCATCGACACCGTTGGTGGCCTGCTAACGGCCGACGCCTATGTGCTGGCCGCAGGCATCCAGAGCCGCACGCTGGCCGACACGGTCGGCATCTACTTGCCGCTGTACCCGCTCAAGGGCTACAGCCTGAGCGCCCCGATCCGCCAGGACGACATCGCGCCCGAAATCAGCGTGACGGATTTCGAGCGCAAGGTGCTGTATGCGCGCATCGGCGACCGCTTGCGCGTGGCGGCGATGGTCGACATGGTGGGCGAGGATGTCTCGCTCGACGCCAAGCGCGTTGCGGGCCTGACGCGCCTGGTGCGCGAGACGATGCCGCGCGCGGCGGATTATTCGCAGGTGTCGGCCTGGGCCGGATTGCGCCCGGCCACGCCGGGCAGCGCGCCGATCATCGGGTCCACGCGCTACGACAATCTGTGGCTCAACGTCGGGCACGGGCCGCTGGGGTTCACGTTTGCCTGCGGCAGCGCGGCCGTACTGGCGGATCTGGTGCAGGGGAAGGCGCCGCCGTTTGCGCTCGATGGCTTGACGCTGCGCGGTCGCGTATGACGGAGGTGATCGCTCGTCGCCATGAAGCGCAGATTTACGCCTCTGCCATCTCACGCGGCTGTATGGTTTCCATGATCATCTTGCCTTCAGTTTGAATGGCTTTTCGCAGTTCGTAGGCCATTTGCAGGTTGAGCCAGAACTCTGGCGTCGTACCGAAGTAACGCGACAACCGCAGCGCCGTGTCTGGCGTTACGCCGCGCTTTTCACGGACGATGTCATTGACTCGAGCGGGAGTGAGCCGCAGGGCACCAGCGAGCGCATTCGAGGACATTGCCAATGGCGCCAAATACTCTTCACGCAAAATCTCTCCGGGATGGATCGGACGCATTCCGTTGATAAACATCGCACCTCCATGTGCTGCTGCAACCATGGTTGAAGGGTCTCAACCACAAGACATCCTATTTTCTATCGTTTACCGATAAAGAGTAAACATCCATGTGATTAAAATTACGGCAGGTTTTCAGCGCCATATAACACCAGCTTGTCTCAGACGAATACGAAATCGCGGATAATTGCCGCCATGCCTCCCCGCCCCACCTCCCCCTGCCCCTGCGGCGGCCCCTCGTTCGACAGCTGCTGCGGCCCGTTCCTGGCCGGCGCGGCCCTGCCGCTCACGGCCGAACAGCTGATGCGCTCGCGCTATACCGCCTTCACGCTGGGTGACGAAGCCTACCTGCGCGCCACCTGGCACCCGAGCACCCGGCCACAAGAGCCGATCATCGACAACGAGTCCGTCCGCTGGCTAGGTCTGGAGATAAAAACTGCTTTACGTTTACGTCAACGTAAAGCAGAATTGCCGGACGTTCCAGGCGACCAGGACCACCCGCGCGACGAAGACCACGTCGAATTCGTCGCCCGCTTCAAGGTGGGCGGGCGCGCGCACCGTCTCCACGAGCGCAGCCGTTTCGTGCGCGAAGCCGGCCCCGATGGCGCGCCACGCTGGTTTTACCTGGACGGCAGTTTCCCCGACAAGAAGTAAAGCGCCGCCAGGCACGCAGGGCGGCGACAGACCAGAGGACGGCACATGCCCCAGATCGAAAGCAAACTGAACCCGCGCAGCGAGGATTTCAAGGCCAATGCCACCGCCATGCAGGCCGTGGTGGACGACTTGCGCGCGCGCGTGGCGCAACTGGCGCAGGGCGGCGGCGCCGAAGCCAGTGCGCGTCACCTCGCGCGCGGCAAGCTGCTGCCGCGCGAGCGTGTCGAACATCTGCTCGATCCAGGCACGCCCTTCCTCGAATTCTCGCAACTGGCGGCCTATGAGATGTATGACGGCGCCGCGCCCAGCGCCGGTATCATCACCGGCATCGGCAGGGTAAGCGGCCACGAATGCGTGATCGTCTGCAATGACGCCACCGTCAAGGGCGGCACCTATTACCCGATGACGGTCAAGAAACACCTGCGCGCACAGGAGATCGCCGAGCAGAACAACCTGCCCTGCATCTACCTGGTCGACTCGGGCGGTGCCAACCTGCCGAACCAGGACGACGTGTTCCCCGACCGCGACCACTTCGGCCGCATCTTCTACAACCAGGCGAACCTGTCGGCCAAAGGCGTGCCGCAGATCGCCGTCGTGATGGGCTCGTGCACCGCCGGCGGCGCGTACGTGCCGGCGATGAGCGACGAGTCGATCATCGTCAAGGACCAGGGCACGATTTTCCTGGGCGGTCCGCCGCTCGTGAAAGCGGCGACCGGTGAAGTCGTCAGCGCCGAAGACCTGGGCGGCGGCGACGTGCACACGCGCCTGTCGGGCGTGGCCGATCATCTGGCGCAGAACGATCCGCATGCGCTGTCGCTGGCACGCACGATCGTGTCGAACCTGAACCGCGTCAAGCCGCAGCAGGGCGAACGGCGCGCGAGCGTCGAGCCGCACTATCCGGCATCGGAACTGTACGGCGTCATCCCGGTCGATACGCGCAAACCGTTCGATGTGCGCGAAGTCATCGCGCGCGTGGTCGATGGCAGCGTGTTCGACGAATTCAAGGCGCGCTACGGCACGACGCTGGTGTGCGGCTTCGCCCACATCTTCGGCATGAAGGTCGGCATCATCGCCAACAACGGCATCCTGTTTTCGGAGTCGGCCCTAAAAGGCGCGCACTTCATCGAGCTGTGCTGCCAGCGCAAGATTCCGCTCGTGTTCTTGCAGAACATCACCGGCTTCATGGTCGGGCGCAAATACGAAAACGAGGGCATCGCGCGCAACGGCGCCAAGATGGTCACGGCCGTGGCCACGGCTGCGGTGCCGAAGTTCACCGTCATCATCGGCGGCTCGTTCGGCGCCGGCAACTACGGCATGTGCGGCCGCGCGTTCTCGCCGCGCTTCCTGTGGATGTGGCCCAATGCGCGCATCTCGGTGATGGGCGGCGACCAGGCCGCATCGGTGCTGGCCACCGTCAAGCGCGACGGCATCGAAGGCCGCGGCGGCCAGTGGTCGCCCGAAGAAGAAGCCGCATTCAAGCAGCCGATCCGCGACCAGTACGAGCACCAGGGCCACCCGTATTACGCATCGGCGCGCCTGTGGGACGACGGCGTGATCGACCCCGCGGACACCCGCACCGTGCTGGGCCTGGGCCTGTCCGCCGCCATGAACCAGCCGATCGGCGACACGACGTTCGGCGTGTTCCGAATGTAAAAGGATGACGATGACCTATGACACCCTGCTTGTGACCGTTGCCGACAAGGTCGCCACCGTCACGCTGAACCGCCCCGACCTGCGCAATGCCTTCAACGAAGGGGCGATTGCCGAACTGGCGCGCGTGTTCGATGAACTCGGCTGCGACGACGCCGTGCGCGCGATCGTGCTGGCCGCCAACGGCCCGTCGTTCTGCGCCGGCGCGGACCTGAACTGGATGAAGAAGATGGCCGGCTACTCGCATGACGAGAACGAGGCCGATGCCATGCGCCTGGCCGCCATGCTGCGCACGATCTACCTGTGCCCCAAGCCGGTGGTCGCGCGCGTGCAGGGCGATTGCTACGCCGGCGGCATGGGCCTGGTGGCCGCCTGCGACATCGTCGTTGCGAGCGAGACAGCTGGTTTTTGCCTGTCCGAAGTGAAGCTCGGGCTGATTCCGGCTACCATCTCGCCTTACGTGATCAAGGCGATGGGCGAACAGGCGGCGCGCCGCTACTTTTTGACAGCCGAGCGGTTCGATGCGGCCGAGGCGCAGCGCATCGGTGTCGCGCACACCGTCGTGGCGCCGGAAGCGCTCGACGCGACTGTTGCCGGGATCGTCAAGGCGCTGGTGAACAACAGCCCGCACGCCGTCCGGCAGGCCAAGACGCTGGTGCGCGAGATCGTCGGCCAGCCGGTCGACGATGCGCTGCTGCGTGACACGGCCGGGCGCATCGCCGCGATCCGCGCATCGACCGAAGGCCGCGAAGGCGTGGCCTCGTTCCTTGAAAAGCGCAAGCCGACATGGATTAACTAGTATTGGAACTTTATCGTGAAGCAGCAAACCACCTCCTCCGACTGGATCGCGCGCAGCCTGCGCAGCGTCTGGCATCCCTGCACCCAGATGCAGCATCACGAAGAGGTGCCGCTGATCGCGGTCAGCCATGGCAAGGGGCCGTGGCTGTACGACTATGACGGCAAGCGTTACCTGGACGGTATCAGCTCGTGGTGGGTCAACCTGTTCGGCCACGCCAACCCGCGCATCAATGCCGCGCTGAAGGACCAGCTGGACAAGCTCGAACACGCGATGCTGGCCGGCTTCACGCACGCACCCGTGGTCGAGCTGGCCGAACGGCTGGCCGCGCTCACCGGCCACGCGCTGGGTCACGCCACGTTCGCCTCCGACGGCGCATCGGCCGTGGAAATCGCGATGAAGATGAGCTTTCACGCGTGGCGCAATGCGGACCGGTCATCCAAGCAGGAATTCGTCTGCCTGCAGGGCAGCTACCACGGCGAGACGATCGGCGCGCTGTCGGTTACCGACGTGCCGCTGTTCAAGGACGCCTACGGCCCGCTGCTGCGCGCGTCGCACGTGGTGAGCGCGCCCGATGCCCGCAACGCGTTCGAGGGCGAGACGGCGCAGGACGTCGCGCGGCGCGCGATCCTTGAAGTCAAAGCGCTGTTCGAAGAACGGGGCGACAAGATTGCCGCCATCATCGTCGAGCCGCTGGTGCAGTGCGCCACCGGCATGGCGATGTACGATCCGCTGTATCTCAAGCTCTTGCGCGACCTGTGCGACCAGCACCGCGTGCACCTGATCGCCGACGAAATCGCGGTCGGCTGCGGACGCACCGGCACCTTCTTCGCCTGCGAGCAGGCCGGCATCTGGCCGGACTTCCTGTGCCTGTCGAAAGGCATCAGCGGCGGCTACCTGCCGCTCTCGCTCGTGCTCACGCGCGACGACATCTACCAGGCCTTCTACAGCACCGACATCACGCGCGGCTTTTTGCACTCGCACTCGTACACCGGCAATCCGCTGGCCTGCCGCGCGGCGCTGGCCACGCTCGACATCTTCGAAGAAGACGATGTGTTGAACCGCAACCGCGAACTGGCCACCAGGATGACGGTGGCGCTGGCGCCGCTGGCCGACCATCCGCGCACGCGCCACTTCCGCCAGCGCGGCATGATCTTCGCGTTCGACGCGGTCGAACCGGATACCGATCTTGCCTCGACCTTCGCGCGCCGCTTCTTTTCCACGGCGGCCGAGAACGAACTGCTGCTGCGCCCCATCGGCCGCACCGTGTACCTGATGCCGCCGTACGTGCTGGACGAAGAAGAAGTCGCGGGCCTGGCGGCGCGCACGATCAAGACGTTCGAATCCGTCATCGCGGGATGATGTGATGGATCTCATCGCCACCATCGACCGCCAGCTCGACACGCTGGCCGCGCGCAGTCTCACGCGCCGTCGCCGCATCACCGATGGCGCCTGCGCGCCACGCCAGCTGGTCGACGGACGTGACCTGCTGGCCTTTTGCAGCAACGATTACCTGGGCCTGGCCGCGCACCCGCAAGTCATCGAGGCGCTGCGCGAAGGCGCGCAGCTGTACGGCGCCGGCAGCGGCGCCTCGCACCTGGTGTCGGGCCACAGCCGCGCGCATCATCTGCTCGAAGAAACGCTGGCCGAGTGGATGGCGCCGCATCTCGAAGACGCGCGCGCTCTGACGCTGTGCACCGGCTACATGGCCAACCTCGCGATCCTGAGTGCCCTGGGCGTCGATGCCGATGCGATGATCTTTTCCGAGGCGCTGAACCACGCCTCCCTGATCGACGGCGCCCGGCTCGCGAAAGCGGGCGTCACGGTCTACCCGCATGGCGACGTCGAAACGCTGACGCAACTCCTGGCCGCCAGCAGCGCCAGCACGAAGATCGTCGTCACCGACAGCGTGTTCAGCATGGATGGCGACCTGGCGCCGCTGCCGGCGCTGCTGGCCGCGTGCGAGCGCCACGGCGCCTGGCTGGTGGTCGACGATGCCCACGGCTTCGGTGTGCTGGGCCAGAACGGGCGCGGCGCACTGGAACACTTCGGCCTGCGCTCGACCAACCTGATCTACATGGGCACGCTGGGCAAGGCCGCCGGCGTCGGCGGCGCTTTCGTCGCCGCGCACGCCAGCGTGATCGAGTTGCTGATCCAGCGCGCGCGCCCGTATATCTATACGACGGCCTGCCCGCCAGCGCTTGCACACGCCTTGCTCGCCAGCCTTGCTATCATGGGCGGTGACGAGGGCGCCGAACGGCGTGCGCACCTGGCACGACTGGTCGAGCAGCTGCGCGGTTCGCTGCGCCTGGAACGCTGGGAACTGGCGGCGTCGACCACCCCGATCCAGCCCGTCATCATCGGCAGCAACGACGCTGCGCTGCACGCCGCCAGCCGCCTGCATGAGCAGGGCCTGTGGGTGCCGGCGATCCGCCCGCCGACCGTGGCGCCCGGTACCGCGCGCCTGCGCGTGACCTTGTCCGCCGCCCATGCCACGGATGACGTGGCACGGCTGGCGCAGGCGCTCAACGAACTGGAAAAGGCCGCACCATGAACAATCTGAATGAAACCGATGCACCGGTCATCGTGCAACCCCTACTTGACCCCGAGGTCGACCTGACCGAACTCGACGAGCCGGTGTTAGAACCTGAACTCGAACTGCGCGCCGACGATCTGCCAATGCGCTTTGCCTGCTTCGTCACCGGCACCGATACCGAGATCGGCAAGACGCTGATCTCGGCCGCCATCCTGCACAAGCTCGTGGCCACGGGCCAGCGCGCCTGCGGCATGAAGCCGGTCGCGGCCGGCGCCGAACTGCGTGACGGCGTGCTGCACAACGACGACGCCGACCAGCTGATCGCGGCCGGCAACGTGCATCTGCCGGCATCACTGACCACGCCCTACCTGCTGCGCGAACCAGCCGCACCGCACATCGCCGCCGCGCTCGAGGGCGTGACGATCGAGCTGGTGCCGATCCTGGCCGCCTTTGCCGAGGTCCAGGCCGCGTCCGACGCGGTCGTGGTCGAAGGCGTGGGGGGCTTCCGCGTGCCCTTCAACGACGACTTCGACAGCGCCGACCTGGCCGCACAACTGAACCTGCCCGTGATCCTCGTCGTCGGCATGCGCCTGGGCTGCATCAGCCATGCGCTGCTGACGGTCGAAGCGATCGTGGCGCGCGGCCTGGTGCTGGCCGGCTGGGTCGCCAACACGGTCGACACGGACATGCGCTTTGCGCAAGAGAACATCGAGGCGCTGGCACAGCGTATCCCGGCGCCGCTGCTGGGCCGCGTGCCGCGCCTGAACGAACCGACGGCTGCTGCGGCAGCCGAATTTATCGACCTCGCCGGACTGCCAGGCTGGCCGTCCACGCGGGTCTAGTTTTTGAAGGAACCGAAATGACCAATATGAACACTGTCGCCCTGCACCGCCCAACGGCAGCCATCAAGCCGCCCGAGAATGCAACCTGGCCGCTGGCCGACGTGCTCGCGCTGTTCGACCTGCCGTTCACCGAACTGATGCACCGCGCGTCGACCGCGCACCGCCTGAACTTCCCGGACGGCGACGTCGAACTGGCGACCCTGTTGTCGATCAAGACCGGTGGCTGCGAAGAAGACTGCGGCTACTGCCCGCAGGCGGCGCGCTACGACACGGGCGTGGAAGCCAAGAAGCTGCTCGACATCGACACGGTGCTCGACGCGGCGCGCGCGGCCAAGGCCAGTGGCGCCACGCGCTTCTGCATGGGCGCAGCGTGGCGCAGCCCGAAAGAGCGCGACATGGACAAGGTCGAGACGATGGTGCGTGAAGTCAAGGCGCTGGGCATGGAAACCTGCGCCACGCTGGGCATGCTCGAAGCCGGCCAGGCCGAGCAGCTCAAGCGCGCTGGTCTGGACTACTACAACCACAATATCGACACCGCGCCGGACTTCTACAACAACGTCATTTCAACCCGCGAATACCAGGACCGCCTGGACACGCTGGGCCGCGTGCGCGAAGCGGGCCTGAAGGTCTGCTGCGGCGGCATCGTCGGCATGGGCGAGACGCGCGAACAGCGCGCCGGCCTGATCGCGCAGCTGGCGAACCTGAACCCGTATCCCGAATCGGTGCCGGTCAACCACCTGGTGCAGGTGGCTGGTACGCCGCTGCACGGCATGGACAAGCTCGACCCGATCGAATTCGTGCGCACCATCGCGGTCGCGCGCATCACGATGCCGCAAGCGCGCGTGCGCCTGTCGGCGGGCCGCCGCGAAATGGGCGAAGCCGTGCAGGCGATGTGCTTCATGGCCGGTGCCAACTCGATCTTCTACGGCGACAAGCTGCTGACCACCGAGAATCCCGAGGCCGATGACGACCGCGTGCTGCTGGAAAAGCTGGGCCTGAAAACCCGCGCCGCGACGCTGGACTCGGCGCCGAAGGAAGCCTGCGGCTGCTAAGCATCGTACTCAAGGCAGTAGCAAGTGCACTATCCGCGCGGCCGGGGAGACACGGCCGCGCAAGCATCACCCGAACAACCATAAGCGAAAGATAACGCGCATGTTCACCAAACTCCTCATCGCCAATCGTGGCGAGATCGCCTGCCGTGTCGCCGCCACCGCGCGCCGCATGGGTATTCGCACCGTCGCTGTGTATTCCGAGGCCGACGCCGGCGCCAAGCATGTCGCGGTCTGCGATGAGGCCATCCTGATCGGCCCCGCCGCCGCGCGCGACAGTTATCTGCGCGGCCAGAAAATCATCGAGGTCGCCAAGGCCACCGGCGCGCAGGCGATCCACCCCGGCTACGGCTTCCTGTCCGAAAACGCGGAGTTTGCCGACGCCGTCCACGCCGCCGGCCTCGTGTTCGTGGGCCCACCTGCGGCATCGATGCGCGCGATGGGTTCGAAGTCGGCCGCCAAGCAGCTGATGGAAAGCGCCGACGTGCCGCTGGTGCCGGGCTACCACGGCGACGAGCAGGATCCCGCGTTTCTGCGCGAGCAGGCCGACCGCATCGGTTACCCGGTGCTGCTCAAGGCCAGCGCCGGCGGCGGCGGCAAGGGCATGCGCGTGGTCGAGCGCTCTGAAGATTTCGAAGGCGCGCTGGCCTCGTGCAAGCGCGAAGCGATTTCCAGCTTCGGCGACGACAAGGTGCTGGTCGAGAAGTACCTGATCCGCCCGCGCCACATCGAGATCCAGGTGTTTGCCGACAGCCTGGGCAACTGCGTCTACCTGCACGAGCGCGATTGCTCGGTGCAGCGCCGACACCAGAAGGTGCTGGAAGAAGCACCGGCCCCCGGCATGCCGCCGGAGCGCCGCGCCGCGATGGGCGAAGCGGCCGTCAACGCCGCGCGCGCCGTCGGATATGTCGGCGCCGGCACCGTCGAATTCATCGCCAACCAGGACGGCTCGTTCTACTTCATGGAGATGAACACGCGCCTGCAGGTCGAGCATCCGGTGACCGAAATGATCACCGGGACCGACCTGGTGGAATGGCAGTTGCGGGTCGCCTTTGGCGAAGCGCTGCCGAAGCAGCAGCATGAACTGGGCATCCACGGCCACGCGATCGAAGCGCGCGTGTATGCCGAAAATCCCGAGAAGGGTTTCCTGCCGTCGATCGGCACCTTGCGCCATATGGACGTGCCGCGTGCGGTCGCGTTCGAACTGGGCAGCGACGGCGCCAATCCGGCCGCCGTGCGTGTCGATTCGGGCGTGCGCGAAGGCGATGCGATTTCGCCGTTCTACGATCCGATGATCGCCAAGCTGATCGTCTGGGGCGCGGACCGCACCCAGGCACTGGCGCGCATGTCGCAGGCGCTGAGCGAGTTCCGCATCGTCGGGCTGGCCACCAATATCGCGTTTCTGAAACGCCTGGTCGAGGGCGAAGCGTTTGCCACGGCCGACCTGGACACGGGCCTGATCGAGCGCCATGGCGCGACGCTGTTCCCGCCAGCCACGCCGGCGCCGCTGGGCGCACTGGCGCTGGCCGTGTTCGCGCTGCGCGAGAACGCCGCCAACGCAGCCAACGACCCTGATCCATGGAGCCAGGCCAGCGGCTGGCGCATGAACGGCGACTACCGCCGCGTACTGTCGTGGTCCGACGAATTCGGCGCCTACCGTGTCGGCCTGACCTACCGCCGCGACGGGCTCGAGATCGACCTCGATGGCCAGGCGCAGCACGTGGAACGCGTCGGTCGCGCTGGCGACGACCTGGCGCTGCGCCTCGGCGAGACGGCCGTCCAGGGCGTCGTGCGCCGCGACGGCGATGTGTTCCATGTATTTACCGGCGGTCAGCATTTCACGCTGACGTACAATGATCCGATGGCCCACGCCGGCGAAGTCGAAACGCTCGGCGGGCGCCTGACGGCGCCGATGCCGGGCAAGGTCGTGGCGGTGCTCGTCCAGGCCGGTGCCACCGTGGTGAAGGGCGAACCGCTCGTCATCATGGAAGCGATGAAGATGGAGCACACGATTGCTGCGCCGGGCGACGGCGTGGTCGAGGACGTGCTGTACGAAGTCGGCGACCAGGTTGCCGATGGCGCGCCGCTGCTGGCCTTCAAGGCGGCGTAAGCAACACCCATAAAAACCACCCTACACGATGAGGGGGAGACATGCGGATTGTCCTGTACCGGGGCGATGGCGTCAGCGAGCCTTGGGAACACGCGTTTGCCAGCGTGCTGCCGGGCGCCCAGACCGTCATCTGGAAAGAAGGCGAGCAACTGGCGCACTGCGATTACGCGGTGCTGTGGAATCCGGCGCCGGCCTTGCTGGCCCAGCTGGCCCAGATGGAAAGCGTCAAGGCGATCTTCCTGATGGGCGCCGGCGTCGACGCGCTGCTCAAGTTTGGCGACGCTTTGCCCGATGTGCCGCTGGTGCGCCTGGGCGACGCCGGCATGGGCGTGCAGATGGCCGAGTATGTGGCGCATGCGGTGCTGCGCTACTTCCGCCGCTTCGATGAATACGAGCAGCAGGCCAGGCACGGCGCCTGGAATCCGCTGCCCCAGCATCCGAAAGAATCGTTCACCATCGGCGTCATGGGCCTGGGCCGGCTGGGCATGCCGGTGGTCGAGGCGATGCGCCATTTCGGCTTTCCCGTGCGCGGCTGGAGCCGCAGTCCGAAAGACATTCCGGGCGTGCCGACCTATGCCGGCTTGGCGCAATTCGGCGACTTTTTGCACGGCACGCGCGTGCTGGTCTGCCTGCTGCCACTGACGCCAGAGACCACCAACCTGCTCGACCGCCACAACCTGGGCAAGCTGGCGCCGGGCGCGTACCTGATCAACGTCTCGCGCGGCGCGATCCTGGCCGAGCCCGATCTGATGACGCTGATCCGCTCCGGGCACATCGCCGGCGCCACGCTCGACGTGTTCCGCCACGAGCCGCTGCCGGCCCAGCACCCGTTCTGGAACGAGCCGCGCATCGCCCTCACCCCGCATATTTCGGCGCTGACCATGCGCCAGGACGCCGTGCGCCAGATCGTCGCCAAGATCGACGCCCTGGAACGTGGCCAACCGGTCGACGACCTCGTCGACCGCCAACGTGGATATTAAGAAATGACACCCCTGCCAACCAAGGTCAAGATCGTCGAAGTCGGCCCCCGCGACGGCCTGCAGAACGAAAAAGAAGCGCTCGGCGCTGACGTGAAAATCGAACTGGTCGAGCGCTTGGCGCGCGCCGGCTTCGTCAATGTCGAGGCGGCGGCGTTCGTCTCGCCCAAATGGGTGCCGCAGATGGCAACCTCCGCCGAGGTGCTGGCCCGCATCGAACGCCGGCCCGGCACGATCTACTCGGCGCTGGTGCCGAACATGCAGGGCTTCGAGGCCGCGCTGGCCGGCAAGGCCGACGAGGTCGTGGTGTTCGGCGCAGCGTCCGAGGCGTTCTCGCAAAAGAACATCAACTGTTCGATTGCCGAATCGATCGCGCGCTTCGAGCCGGTCGCGCGCGCTGCCAAGGAGAACGGCCTGCGCCTGCGCGGCTCGATCAGCACGGCGTTCGGCTGCCCGTACCAGGGCGCCGTGTCGCTGGACGCTGTGGGCGACGTCGTGGCGCGCATGCGCGACCTGGGCTGTGACGAGATCGATATCGCCGACACGATCGGCGTGGCAACCGCGCGCCAGACGCAGGCCGTGATGCTGCGCGCGGCGCAGGCATTCCCGATGGGGCAGCTCGCCGGCCACTTCCACGACACGTATGGCCAGGCGCTGGCGAACATCTATGCGGCGCTGGAAGTGGGCGTGGCGATTTTCCACTCGTCAGTGGCGGGCCTGGGCGGTTGCCCGTATGCCAAGGGCGCGACCGGCAACGTGGCGACCGAAGACGTGCTGTACCTGATGCAGGGGCTGGGCATCGAGACGGGCGTGGATCTCGACCAGGTGGTCGATGCCGGGCTGTTCATCTCTGCGCAACTGGGCCGCAAGAGCATCAGCCGCGCCGGCAATGCGCTGGCAGCCAAACGGGCTGCGTGACAGGCAGGCCCCCGGTGTGCCGGGGGCTGTTTCAAGGAAAACGGCCGCACAACGAAAAAAGCCGACAACTCACGTTGTCGGCTTTTCTCTTAATGCTGGTCGGAGTACAAGGATTCGAACCTTGGACCCCCTGGTCCCAAACCAGGTGCGCTACCGGGCTGCGCTACACTCCGAAGAAGCAAGATAATACCGGCTTGCCGTCACTTGGTCAAGGATTTCGCGTCAAAATCCTTACTCACCCCGGATCTGCAGCGCCCGCTCATACAAGGCATTCTTCTTGCGCCCCGTGATCTGCGCCGCCAGATTGGCTGCCTGCTTGACGCTGCATTCGGTGAGCAGGATCTGCAGCACGCGCTCGGCCTCGATGTCTTCGGCGTCGCTCGCTTCTACTGCGCCCTCTACCAGCACGACGAATTCGCCCTTCTCGCGGTGCGCGTCGGCCTTGACCCAGGCCAGCGCCTCGCCCAGCGTGCAGCGGTGGATTTCCTCGAACATCTTGCTCAGTTCGCGGGCAAACACGACCTGGCGCGTCGGCTCGAACGCGGCCACCAATGCTTCGACGCAATCGACGATCCGGTGCGGCGCCTCGTAGAACACGAGTGTGGACGTTTCGCGCGTCAGGGGCGCCAGCGCCGTCTCGCGGCCCTTGGCCTTGGCTGGCAGAAAGCCGACAAAGTGGAAGCGGTCATTGACCAGGCCGCTGGCCGACAGCGCCGTGATCGCCGCCGACGGGCCTGGCAACGGCACCACGTTCAGGCCGGCAGTACGGACCGCATCAACGATGCGCGCACCCGGATCGGACACGCCCGGCGTGCCGGCGTCGGACACCAGCGCCACCCGCTGGCCGGCGCGCAGGCGCTCGACGATTTTATCGGCCACTTCGCGCTCGTTGTGCTGGTGCGCGGCGATCGTGCTCTTGCTCAAACCAAAGCGTTGCAATAACGCGCCAGTCTTGCGCGTGTCTTCACAGGCGACGACGTCGGCCAGGGCCAGCAGGTGTAAAGCGCGCAGGGTCATGTCGGTGACGTTGCCAATCGGAGTAGCCACGACATACAGCGTTGCGGTAGGATAGGACTGCTGGGCCGCCTCGCCCATGACGGGAAGTCGGGCGATGTCGATGGTCTGCTGTTCTGTCATATAGGTTTCCGATGCTGAAGAAAAAAAATCTCACGGGCTTGATTGCCGCTTCTCTCACGACACTGCTGGCCGCGTGCGGCAGTACGCCCCTGCCACCCGATACCGGTTGTGGCATGCCAGGCGGATTGTGCAGCCCAGGCGCGTCAGTGACAAGTGGTGCGCCTGCCGCGCCTGCCGACTCTGCTTATACACCACCTGCGCCGCGTTCCGATAGCGGTGTCCAGACCAGTCCGGTCGAATTGCCGCCGAGCGCCGACGGCAGCACGCCAAGTGCCGCGGCGGCGCCAAGCGGCCCGACCGTCCGCGTCGCGCTGCTCCTGCCCCTCGAATCGCAGGCGCTGGCCCAGCCCGCCGAAGCGGTGCGCGCCGGCTTCATGGCCGCGTACGACCAGCAGCGCGGCGGCGTTACCGTCAACCTCGTGCCCACCGGCGACTCGTCGCAGGCCGCCCTCGACGCTTACCGCATGGCGGCTGCAGAGAACGACATCGTCGTCGGTCCGCTCGCGCGCCCTGCTGTGGCGGCCCTGGCCACCAGCGGCGCCGTCACCAAGCCGACCATCGCGCTGAACCACCCGCAGGTGGCGGCCGCGTTGCCGTCCAAGATGCTCGTCATCGGTTTTTCGCTCGAAGACGAAGCGCGCCAGGTGGCCGACTGGGCTGCCGCCGAGCAGCCGTCTGGCCAGGCACTGGTGCTGACCGGGCGCGCCACCTGGCAGCAGCGCCTGTCGGGCGCTTTCAGTGCGCGCTGGTCCGAACTGGGCCGCACCCAGAACACAGTCGAACTGCCGAACGCCGGCGGCTATGTCGACGGCAACGCACTGGCCGACCTGCGCGCGCGCCTGCAATCACAGCCGCCGCAACTGGTCTATGCGGCGCTTGACGCCAACAGCCTGCGCCAGGTGCGCAGCGCGCTGGGCACCTCGACGCCCACCTACGGCACGGCCTCGGTCAACCCGGGCCGCGACCCGGCCAGCATCCCGCCTGAGCTGGTCGGCGTGCGCATCCTCGACCTGCCATGGACCGTGCAGGCCGATCATCCGGCCGTGGCAAGCTACCCGAGCTGGAGCAGCGGCGGCCAGGGCCTCGACTTGCAGCGCCTGTACGCGCTGGGCATCGACGCTTACCGCATCGCACGCGAGCTGTCGCTGCGCCCGTCCGGCGCATTCGAGCTCGACGGCGCCACGGGCCGCCTGTCGATCGACATGGGCCAGGGCGCGCGCGCGTTCCGCCGCGTCGAAACCGGCGTCGTCGTGCGCGATGCGATGCCTGGCGCCGATGGCGCCGCCGTCACCGGCCGCGTGTTCGAAGCGGTCTCCACCGGCCAGTGACATGTGGCCCGGGCGCCTGTCCCAACGGCAGGCCCAGGGTCACCAGTATGAACTTGCCGCCAGCGCCTATCTGCGCCGCCGCAGGCTGGCGCCGATGGAAGAAAACTTTCGCTGCAAGGGCGGTGAAATTGACTTGATCATGCGCGACGGCGCCACCCTCGTGTTCGTTGAGGTACGCCAGCGCGCCAGCAGCAGCCAGGGCGGCGCCGCAGCCAGCATCACACCGGCCAAGATCCGGCGCCTGGTCTGCGCAGCACAGGTGTACCTGCTGCGCTTTCCTGTCACCCCGCCCTGCCGCTTCGACGTGGTGGCCATCGATGGCGAACAGATCGAGTGGCTGCAGAACGTGATTGAAGTGTAAGCAATTTTTACCGACCTTGCCCAGTGCCCCTTGCTACTACACTATAATCCTCGGCTATGAATACACAACGCATCCTCGCTCACTTCCAGGAGAGCGCTGACCTGAAGATGAGGTCGGCTGCAACACTGGCTCCCCATATTTCGCAGGCGGTCGAACTCATGTTCGGCGCCCTGTCCAATGGCAACAAGATCCTGGCCTGCGGTAACGGCGGTTCGGCCGCCGACTGCCAGCACTTTGCTGCCGAGCTGGTCGGGCGCTTTGAGCGCGAGCGCTTCCCGCTCCCGGCCATCGCGCTGACCACCGACACGTCGATCCTGACTGCCGTCGGCAACGACTACAGCTTCCGCGAAATCTATTCCAAGCAGGTGCAGGCCTTCGGTCAGGCCGGCGACATCCTGCTGGCCATTTCCACTTCGGGCAACTCGGGCAATGTGCTCGCTGCGGTCGAAGCGGCGCTCGAGCGCGAAATGCGCATCGTGGCGTTCACAGGCAAGGACGGCGGCCAGTTGGCCAAGCTGCTGACCGACGCCGACGTCCACGTCAACGTCCCGCATTCGCGCACTGCGCGGATCCAGGAAGTTCACCTGTGCGCCATTCACTGCATCTGCGACGGCATCGACGTCGCGCTGTTCGGAGGAGACGAGAATGCGTAATACCCGCCGGCCTATGGCCGTGCTGTTGACGAAAGTCGTTCTGGGCTCGGCCCTGCTGGCATCGCTGTCGGGCTGCTTCGGCCTGATCGTCGGCGCCGGCATCGGCAGCGCCGTATCGGCGGTCGACCGCCGCACGCTGGGCGCCCAGACCGAAGACAAGTCGGTCACGGTCAAGGCCGAGATCAAGATGCGCGAAGTCACCAATGGCAACGGCAACATCAACGTCACGAGCTTCAACCGCAAGGTGCTGCTCACCGGCGAAGTACGCGACGAGGCCATGAAGGCTGCGGCCGAGCGCGAAGTGCGCAAGATCGAGAACGTGGTGTCGGTCATCAACGAACTGAAGATTTCGGGTTCGTCGAGCTACACGTCGCGCTCAAGCGATGCGCTCATCACCACCAAGGTCAAGGCCAGCCTGGTCGACATGAAGACGGTGTCGGCGATCTCGTTCAAGGTCACGACCGAACGCGGCGTGGTCTACCTGATGGGTCTTGTCACCCCGCGCGAAGGCAATATCGCTGCCGACGTCGCCAAGGGCGTCTCGGGCGTGACAAGCGTGGTGAAGATCTTCGAATACATCACCGAAGAAGACGCACGCGCCAAGCAGGCCAACGCGCAGAACGCACCGCAGGGTTCCTGAACCCCGGGTGCATGCGCACCATGCAAAAAAGCGGCAGGGCTATAATGGCCCTGCCGCTTTTTTTATGATGATCGCCGACCATGACCGCATCCATAACCTCCCGCTCCTGGATCAAGCCTGCCGCCATCGGCGCCGTCGTGCTGGCGCTGGCCGGTATCGGCTACGCGTCGCTGGCCAGCAGCACGCCGGCCCCGGACGTCACGTTCATCAGCATCGCCGGCGACAAGGTGTCGACGCAGTCGCTGCGCGGCAAAGTCGTGATGGTCAACTTCTGGGCCACGTCGTGCGTCACCTGCGTCAAGGAGATGCCTGACATGGTCGCGACCTACAACAAGTACAAGGCCCAGGGCCTGGAATTCGTCGCCGTCGCGATGCAGTACGACCGGCCCGACTACGTGCTGAACTTCGCCGAGCAGCGCAAGCTGCCATTTACCGTGGCGCTTGATTCAGCGGGCGATATCGCGCGCCAGTTCGGCGATGTCACGCTCACGCCCACCACCTTTTTGATCGACAAACAGGGCCGCATCATCAAGACCTATGTCGGCGCGCCGGACTTCGGCGCGGTGCACAAGCTGATCGAGAAAGAGCTGGCCGGCTGATCCTGGTTATGCCTTCGGATACAGGATCATCTGCGTGCAGCGAAACAGCGCGATGGTCTTGCCGCTGGCCTTGTCCGTGACGGTGGCATCCCAGATCTGCGTCGTGCGGCCCAGGTGCACGGCGGTGGCAACGCAGGCAATGGTGCCTTCGCGCGCGGTGCCCAGGTGGTTCGATTTCAATTCGATCGTCGTGAAGTTCTGCGCGCCTTCCGGCAGATTGCTGATGCAGCCGTAGCCGGCGCAGGTATCGGCCAGCGTAACCACGCTGCCGGCGTGCAGGTAGCCATTTGGCGCCAGCAGGTGTGGCGCGACGGGCATCTCGGCGGCCAGCTTGCCGGGGCTAACCTCCGTAATCTGGATGCCCAGGTGGCCAGGCAGGTACGTTGCGCCGAAGGTATTGAAGGCGTCAGGGGTGTGTGGAATGCTCATGGGGTTGTCTCGGTGTTTTTATGAAAGCGGCATCGTACACCGAGACCACGGCCGGCGTCAGCGGCGCCGCCCCTCATGGTGCTTGCCACCCTTGCCGCTACTCTTCCCACCATGCCGCTGCCGGGCCGCCGCGTTCTGCTGCTGCAGCAGTGCATCGATGCGTTCGGACGCCTCGCGCGCCAGCTCCTGCGCCAGCGCGATGCTCGGGAAGTAGTCCGGCGCCCGGTATCCCAGCCACGCATAGGCCGAATACACGCGGCACTGGTCCTCGACCTCTTGCAGGTTCATGTAGAACAGCTGCTGCGGATTGCTGTGGCCGTGCAGCTTGACGACGATTTTCTTGGCCAGCGACAGGCACCAGTGTTCCCACGCCTTCTGCAGCGCCGGCACGCGGCTCGAGATCGGCACCAGGGAGAGCATGAACTTGTCGGCCACTGACAGCGGCAGTGTATCGAGCCACTCGGCGCGCTCATTCTGGTCTTCGGTGATGCGCGGGTAGAAAAAACCGTCCGGCACATCGATATTGTGGACAAACCGCTTGAGCAGCTTGACCAGCGACGTCTCGCCCGTCACCGACGAAATGCGGTGCAGCTGCTCGAGCGACGGCGCGACCGCGAAGCCGCTCGTTGCCACCGCCGGGATTTTTTCCTTCATCAGTGAACGCATGACCTGGTGCGTCTCGTCGTCATAGCCGACCACGAAGCCTTCGTCGTGCACGCCGTAGCGCCCTGCCCGGCCCGCGATCTGCTTGGCCAGCGCAGCGGAGATTTCTTCTTCCTCGACGCCGTTGTACTTGACCGTGGTCGTCATCACGATGCGCGCGATCGGCATGTTCAGCCCCATCGCCAGCGCATCGGTGCCGACCACGATGTCGGCTTGGCCGTCGCGGAAACGCTCGGCCTGCGCGCGGCGCACCTCGGGCGACAGGTTGCCGTAGACGGTGGCCACCGACAGCCCCTTGTCGGTGATCATGTCACGCCACTTGAGCACCTCGCGACGCGAGAACGCGATCACGGCGTCGCCGCGGCGCAGGTTCGACAGCTTGCGCACGGCCATCGGTTCCATCTCCAGAGGGCCCATCCGCTTGAGCACATGCACCTCGAGCGGCACATCGAGCCGCTCGGCCAGCGCCTCGATCGCACGGCGCGCTTCGGGTGCGCCGACCAGGTACACGACCGCCGCCGGCGCGCCGCACACGGCGGCAGTCCAGGCGGCGCCGCGGTCGCGGTCGGCCAGCATCTGGATCTCGTCGATCACGGCCACGTCGATCGGCGTTTTCGAGTCGAGCATTTCGACGGTGCTGGCGACGTGCGTCGCGCCCTCCACCAGGCGCCGTTCCTCGCCCGTGATCAGGCTGACCTTGATCGCTTCGCCATGCGGGCGCGCAGCCTGCAGGCGCTCGTAGTTTTCCAGCGCCAGCAGGCGCAGCGGCGCCAGGTACACGCCGCTCGGCGCCTTGGCCAGCGCTTCCATCGCGCGGTGCGTCTTGCCCGAGTTGGTGGGGCCCAAGAGCGCGATGAACTTGCGGCCCATGCGGCTGGCGACGTCGAACGAGCGCGGGTACTCGGCCAGGTTGATGCTTTCCTTGGTGCGCGCCGCGTGCCGCTCTTCGGCGTCGCGCTCGATCGCGTGGGTCAGCCGCTGCGAAATCCGCTGGAACACATACTCGGCCGGCTCGGACGTTTGCAGTTCGTCCAGCACATCGAGAAACAGCATCGGGTCGTAGCCGGCGTCGTCGGCGTCGTCTGCCAGATCGCGCACGAATTCCTCGGCGTCCTGGTGCAGGCGCGCGAGGTCGGCGTCACCGGTGCGCTCTTCGATCAGCGCGCGCCGCCCGGCTGCGTCCAGCTTGCGCCACTTGCTCGGCTTGGCCAGCACGCCGCGCGACGGCACCAGGCGGTACGGCACCTGCAAGCCTTCGTAGCGCACCGTGCCCGAGAAGCGCAGGAACACGCGGCCTTCCAGTTTGACCAGTTCGATGCCGCGCGCGGCCAGGTCAAGTTCGCGCTCGAGCACGGCGTCGTCGGTGAGGTCGGATGGAGAAGAGTCTTGGAAGTCGGTCATGGCGCAGTGCTGAAGTTCGATGGTGTCACTATATCGCGGCGGCGGCGGATGCAACGTCCGGGAGACAGACGGCAAAAAGGGACGGCAGCGCCGTCCCTTCATGTGTCCGCGCTGCAGTGGGTGTTACGCCGCCACTGTGAACTATCAGCAGTTAATGAGACAAAACGGTCACTTATCCCCAATTTTAGTCAGAACAAAACGAGACAAGAGTTAGCAGTTCTTGAGACTAACGGCGGAGCTACGCCCCACCTTTCCATGCTACATGAGCGTTACGATAACATTTCATTCTAAGCGTTGCGAACAATCACTACTTCGAAGTTACTCAGGCGAAAAGCTTGCAACCTTTCCAACCGCGATGCTCTTGCCGACTGCTGACGAACGTAGCAAATTTACAGTTCTCGGATAGGAGCAAATCATGCCGAAAAGGGATAGGCACGGGTACAGGTTTCACCTCAATGGGTCCCGAGAAGACCACCATAGCAAGGCCTTTTTCTCGCTCAAACAGCATTTCGCAGAGGCCCGCGAACGGATTACCAGGGTTATTTGCCTCAATGACAGAAGCGGAGGAGTCATTCATGAACTGGAGTGCTAAAGCACCGGGACGCCGCTTGGTAAGCTGACGATCAATCGCATCCTTTGCGACGTCCTCAGCCTTATCCCACAACGTGAACTCCCCAGTCCATGCAATGCGGAGCCCTCTCCACCCTTGCGCTGACTCTTTTGGGCTGATGAATGCTAAGGTCGCTCCGGGAAGGCTGGAGGCTGCATCGAAGCATGCATCTTCATTTGCCAGATCCGAAGGTACAGTAATGCTCGAGCGCACGATCTCAAATCCGTCAAAAACGCCATTTGACCGATCATCAAGAACGTCAACAATCTGTCCTACTAAATTCACAAGCTTGCGCTCGTCGGTTGGAATGGCTCTGGAAACGTTGATGCTGAGAATGTTTGCTTCCCCCGGACGAGCAGGGATGTATGAGAACATGTCTGAGGACTTCATACACACCTCTAGCAGTCGCTGGCCGTCATACAGGGTGACCCGCGCGCCTTTATCACCGGCAAACGACTTGCATTCCAGCTCGAACGTAGGGAGTCCTTGTAACGGAGTCACCAACAGGTCAAAGGTCCCATCGTCACTGGCACTTTCCGGCCAGTGGATCTGGCACTGTTTTTTCAGAAGTATCTCGGCGACATAAAGCTCAAAATGAAGGGCTCGCATGTCCGCGGGATTCTTCAAGGCCCCTTCAAATCTCCTTTCAAGGCCATGTGGGCCAGGTAGGCCACCCCTCAGCTTTTCACACCACGCTGCAATGCGATTGGCGAGCAAGATCGCTTCGACAATCCCTATCCAATTGGCACCGGAGTCGACTATGCACTCCTGACGGTCCCATCGCGTAAGCCCAAAGGCGAACCAGTTTTCCACCTCCAGTTGCCCGGTTCTTAGCGAAAAGCCTCGCTGTGCCTCCTCGTACTTTCGCACAACCTTTAACCATGGCTTATCTGGAAATATCCGTGATATTCGCTCGTACATGACTGGTAAGAGCAAGGCGGTTGGGATCAGTTTCATGTTGACATAACCTATGTATAGCTGTCCAAAGAAGCTCCGATTCTTCGTTTCGAACTCGCCGGTTCGAGGGTGAAGGTTAGTGCTGTATACCTATCGCTCAAGGGCATAGCCTTCGTTGAGAGGCCGCTTTCGCCTCATAACTTGGGCATTATGGGCGGCACCCACCTCCTTGCGACCGGTCGGGCCGACAACTCGAACGGCTGCATTTGGCCGAACCCGGCCGTTGAGCTCAGCATAGCAGGTTGCCAAGGCCGAAAAATCGCAGAGTGTCACGAAGGACCGGGCCCGACCCAAAGCAGACTGTCATCCCTCTTTAAGACTGCAGACACAGGCACGCATGCATGCATGCATGCATGCAGGCTCGCGGTGGCGCGCCAAATTTCAGGCAAACTTCAAGGCTGCGAGAGTGGTCAGGTACTGTTGCAGATCGAGGAAGAGGGAATCGCCGCGCGTCCCCCACATCGTTACGGACAGTTCCTCATTGGCGCTCAAGCCTCCCTTCGTGATATTCGCGGAGCCGATCACGGCCGTGTATTTATCGCCGCTTTCGAAGTAGTAGATTTTGGTATGCAGCGCACGGCTGCGGGACCCCACCATGCGGTGCGTCAGCCCTGTGCGGGAGGCCAGCGCTGGCGCTACGCCTTCTAGGGTTTCCTTTAGGTTGGAATACACCGTGATGATGGCACCATTGGCGAGGGCTGAGTCAATTGACGGCAGCAAATCTTCCAGTCCGGGAAGTTTGATCCATCCGGAGCACAGGATCGACACCTCCGATTTCTTGATCAGCTCAGACAGTAGATGAACATGTTTTCGTTTGCCAGAATTTGTTTGAAGGAGCATGGGCGTGCGCAACTTTCTTTGGCCGATTAGGTTTGATCCGTGTCGCGCTGAGCGGGACGATCGTCACGGCGCAGTGTAGATGGCAGTGGCTGCTCGGGCAAGCCTAACGGTCTGGGAAATGGCGGCCGTCCTCCCTGAAGAAGAAACGACAAGAGCTCTTCCACGAATAGGGACAAACTCGCCAAGCCGCGTGCGAATAAAGGTCGCCACAAACGCTTCGCGACGTTGTAGAAGTTTATGTTTACGACACAAGAGCGCGATCTACCGACGAATGCTCTAAGCGGATAGCGGACGGTTGGAAAGGCTGAGTATACGTAGTTGTTGCTTCTGGAGCAATTGTGAGTGTGATCAGCATCCTTGGGCGCTTTAGCAGTGGACGTCATGATTCGTTCAATGGTCTGTTTACATACCATACGGACTTTGGTACCATGTCGTGACACGTTTTATTTGGCCTAAGGAGCCCTATGTTTTCTCTTGATGAAATTCCACCCTATATCCTCCATGCAGCTTGTGCCGAATCACTGCGCACGAACATCCCGGTAAAAACCGTCTTAATTGACGCGTGGGAGAAGAGTCCCTTGGGGCTGCGGCAACCCTTGGCGACGGCGCCAGCGGCACCGATCACCTATGACGCTGACGTTGCGAAGGCCATCGAGCGATGCACTGCGTTACCAGCCGGCACTGTGTTTTCTCTCAACGCTGATTCAGCTGGCAATCGCCGTCTCTTCTCGCGAGAGGAGTGGCAGGTTCTGTCCGCTAAAGATTCGTTCAGCCCGACCGTATTCGGCCGGCAGTTCAGCAAGGCAGTAATGGCTGCCAACCTGGCGAAAAAGCACGTCAAGACCGACGACAACAAGCAACTTTACGAACGTTTGGAGTTAAATCCAAAGGAGGCATCATGAAGTGCCACAAGAAGCTCAAGGCCCTCGTTGACGAATATGCAAAGCGCGGTAATTTCGACACCCACGATGTCATCATCGAGTACAAGACACGCTGTCCGGTCGCGTACGAAGCCGACCTCACGGAGGTCGAGCAGCGACCACGCAGCGCGAAGGCGAGGAAAAAGACCAGCGCAGTGCATCGCTTGCATACGTCGCTGGGAATCCGCATTGCCCGTATCTGCACAGCATCAGGACTAGTGCATACGCAATCACGTAGCGTCGACTTGAATGGTCAGCACAGCCGATGCCTTGCATGGGCAAATAGCTGCTCCGCGAGCTAGTCGGGTTGGG
The DNA here is from genome assembly GCF_024753205.1 of Massilia aurea. Lineage (GTDB taxonomy): Bacteria > Pseudomonadota > Gammaproteobacteria > Burkholderiales > Burkholderiaceae_D > Telluria > Telluria aurea. The sequence continues at coordinate 153,557 of NZ_JANUGZ010000004.1, forward strand.
CGATGGGTCTGGTGGACTCCAGTACACCGGCCCACGTATCAGGTTGCCGCGATATTAAGATAGCCGGAAGTCCGCGCTCATCTCGTGTGCCAAAGAGGAAACATGCGCCGTCGGTAAGAATAGGTCAGCTGTTCGGCGTCGTGCCCAGTGGTATTACAGTATCGCCCTTAAGTTTTGAATATCCGCTCTTGGGGCCGATAACGGCCCTTTTCGCTTTCCGCCCCCACTTACTGACAAGGCGGCCGCCCCGGCAGGCTACAGCCGCCGGCAGTGGTTCACGCAGTGCAGGAGTGCGCGATCGCGGCCCAAGTCGACTAGCACGCGCTCGTCCAAGATAAAGATTCTTGTGAAGGCGCCGAATGGCGGCTCCCGTTCAAACGCTCTTGCAGAGCGAAAGCGCCAGTTGGCGCTGGAGGGCTGGCGCTGGCCAGTTATCGTAGATGACCAGCCAGTGCTCGTCGTGAGCGGCGTAACCAGGCTTTTTGGCGCTGGCCACCTTGTTATCAACGAAGTGCGCGATCGCCTCGGCCCAGGCTCGCTCGACCGAGTCGCCCATCATTGGCGGCGGCATCCGATCTTCCTCAATCTCCGCAAGCAGTTGCTTCTTAGATTTTCTTGGTTCGCCGACGACAGCGCTGCGCATCAGATAGGTATTCTGGCCGACTGTCGCGCGCAGGGTGCTCTCGTGCGCGACATTCTCCGCGAGGATAACGCAAGCTTGGTATGACGGTGCGGTCAGGCAGAACATACTTTTAAAGGACTTCGATCATGCGCCTGACTGGTACCGTAGTATCGTCGAGGACTTGCCAAACTGGCGGGCTAGGCTGTTACGCTAATGTTCACGAACAGTAGCCAAGGAGAAGGAATTATTAATCAGCAGTCACGGGACGCCGCTGATCAAGAACTTGTACCAAAATGAGAACGGAAAGTCTAGACATGTTTCGGCGTTACTGTTGGAGCTGCTCTACGGGCGGCAACAGAACGTCGCGCCATGTGATTGAAACCGTTGGCTGAAAATTCGCCTCGAACTCTAACAGCCGGAGGCAACCAGGATGGTTCTCGACTGCTAGCGCTACGATGCTGCGACACCCTTCCATATCGCCGGCGTCTCGAAGCCGTTCGGCCAACTCCAAAGCAAGCGCAGCCTCGAAGAGCCGCGGAAATCTGAGACCATTCGCAGCAGAACGCCGACGCAAGTAGTTTTGTAAGGTTGATCGATGGACTTCCAATACCCAGGGCACGGTCTGGGTAAACAGAGCATAGGCAATCAGCGCTTCCGAGGAGGGCTCGTCAAGCTCCGCTTGAATTAACGTTACGATCCCTGCAGGGGTCGCAACCTGATCGGCCACACAGAGGTTGAACAACGCATGCAAAGCTAAATACGGCCGTCTCAGACGCTTTTCTATTTTCGGAATGAACCCGATTGCAGCGGTAAGCACAGGACGCATGTCTGTGAGAACTGCATCAGGCTCCTTAAGCAGACAAGACGCGAGTTGTTCAAGAAAGCCTTCCAGTTTGTCGCGCCCCTGCGTCGTAAGATCACCTTGTGCACCCCCAACCCAGTATTCCGGAGCCATGCGTATTTGAACAACTCCGCTTCGCTCTAGACGGTAATTGTAGTGTTCACGTTCGACAGAAGGCTGGCGCATGACGAATTCAATAATGACGCTTCGCATCAAACGTGACAGTCCCTGAAGCGTTAGATGCGTGGTACGACCTTCAACTGCAATCTCGCCATGGTTATGCCCGAGGGTTACCGCATCCGGCAGACGCTGAAGCTGGTGTACGTATTTAGACCGCGATTGATAAGCCATACGGAGCGTCTCTTCGAGATCAGATCTTCCCAGGAGGAGGCCGCTGGCCTCGCCAGAAGTCTGACGAAAGTATGCGGCTGTGGTATGGGCAGCCGTGAACTCTCGGAAGCGGCGCGCGAGCGCGACGTGTTCAACACTGAGCAGCGCTTCTCTTACACGTTGCGAAACGGTTTCGTCCGCCCCCGACAAAGCAATATCGATGGCATTACGCTTCTGTTCATCGAGTGAATTCCAATCACTCTGGTGGGCGTCGAAGTCCTGCGCAAGCGACTCCACAGAGGCGACGAGCAACGTGTAGGCAAGCTCAAGATCATCAGTAATGCGATGCATTCCGTTTACATAAGTCCGGATTACACGCATCACGCCAAGAAAGGTAATTCGCGGCAATCCTATGAGCTTAGCGACAAAAGCTTCTAGAAACGTCAGCTCGTCCGGCTTACACCAAATCGTCTCATCGAAAAATCTGCGAACGAGGGTCTGCGGGGCGACTCCCGTAGCCAACCCTCGCTGGCCATTTGTCAGTCGTCGGGCCAAGTCGACATCAGGTGTGCAGGTACAATTGAGCGCAAAGGACGCCACCGCCGAGTAGTCCTGGATATAAGGATCCACGGTTGAGGAAACGAGTACGCCTGGCCCGTGCTCTTCGCCCTCAATGTGTTCTGTAAGCTCATAGACCACAGTCGTGGGACGTATCGAGTAGCTCGTTGACGGTAACAGTCGCCCCGCAGCTGTTTGGATAGCATCCTTCCCAACGAATATGGCATTGGTATAGAGCATGCCGCGAAGAAGATTTTCCCTGCTAGCCGCTCTGGTGAATAACTTTCCAGTAGCGATTTGGAGCACGATTCCTCCGAATTAATCGCGGCGCGTGCGCCGCGTATACTTGGTGTCAAGCATTTTTTCTTCAAGCCATTGGCAGAGGCACTCAACCTGCTCAATTGCTGCGATAAGCTTTTCACGCGATACGTGAAGCGACGGCGACATGAACAGGTTCGGTCCGTTGCCGTCTTCAAACAATTCGGCTTCGCGCTCACTCATAAAAAACGGTTGCGGATGGCGTCGCCTATCCTCCTCAGCATGGGCCACCCGCAACATTGTGATACTTTCCGGGTGCTGGTCACGGTTGCGCGCGAGTACCACCTGTTCGATGATAATGAGGTCAGCCGGGCAGCTCGCCCAATCAATCCCCACTCGTTCAGCCAGGCAGGCTTGATAACCTCCTACCAAGCCGTCCTTCCTGAATGCGGCATGAAAATCCTTTCCGCAACTCAGCCCGAGCTCCCGCTCCCAAGTCTTGAAGTAGAGCTGCAGCGAAGCCGATAGCATTGAGATACAGCAGCGTCCCGTAACTTCCAGTAACTCACTCGCATCGATCCATTCGCTGATAAAAGGTGGCTCCCCATCTTCGCTGTATGGAGGAACGTAAGGTTCTTTTTCTGCTTCGATCTTGCTCATGATCTCGGCGAATGGCAGTGCTGCAAGCTCATAGTACTGACGAATGAGCCTGGTGCGGTCCTTGAGGAAAAATAAGACATCCATAATTACTCCTTCTCCACCTTATCGTCCAAACCATCAACTTAACCGTGAATGCGTTTCGTTCCTAGTGCCATTACCTTGAGCTCATACTCTTTCACTTCTAAGGTCTACACCCCGCCGTTGTCGATGTGCGGCCTACCGACTGAGTGCCTACCTCAGCCTGATTGCGACAAGATGGTCTTCGTCGAACTCCCAGAACTCGACGTCATCTGGAATCAGGTGTGGATAGGTATTCAAATAGTAGGTAGCAAGCGTAATTCCGCGGCGCCTACAGGAGGCTTTCAAAAAAAACATGATTTTACGATACTCACGCGGTGCTAGTTGAAAGTAGTACATCGCTTCGTTCCAGACAGTGAGTTTGGCACTCGGTACATTTGTGCCCACCGTCCAACGATGCGATTTGCATTCGACAATGATCTTCTGCTGCCCGCATCCGAGGTCAAAGGCGTGCATTTTCTTTAATGTACTAACGCCAAGCGAAACGCGGTGGCACCGTTCTAACGGGACGCCAAGACCTGCAAAGCATGCGAGAGCACATTTCTCGAAAGCAGCGCCTACATGAGAATTTGAGATTGCGCCTACTCGTTGAAATGGGACAACTCGGCTCATTAGGGTTCTTCTCACTTTCAAGCCAAAACGCGGCAGGCACCATTACGGTTGTTCATTGATGATCACACCAGGAGTGCAGCTGGGCCGGGTCAGATCGGTCACGACGTCATGCCTCAGACTGCTTCTTCTGGGGCGTAGAGCTCGCAGAGAATGGCTAGGAGCTGCTCCTTGATCAGCCCCGCATCTCTTCCGTAATGCGCTTCACGGTGGTCATTAGGGCATATGGCGACAACGTTTTCGACCCGATCCGTCCCGTTTTCGCTCAGCGGCACAACGTGGTGAGTTTCAAGGAAAACGGTGCCAGCCGCCGTCTGGAATCCTCGTTTCCCACAGAGCTCGCACACACCGGAGGCGCGCGCCAGCACGGCGTCGCGGATGGCCCGGCTTCGTTCATACGCGAGACCGGTAACCTCCTTGCGGCGAACTTGATCGGTACCAATTGTGTACTGGTCGACAAACACAGGTACGGGCGTTGTAGGAATGAGGGCCGGCAAAATAGAGTTGGCGGCGGCGATATCCCTAACCAGCCGCAGTCGGCCAGTTGCGAGGTTGTAGTCCTGTACGCGCCAGCTCGCTGCATCAAGGATACGCAGCTCGACCTTCGATGATTTTTTTCCGAGCATATCGGCAGACCGGCGCAGGCCTTCGTTGACTATTACGCGCATTGACGCGGCAGTAGCGTGAGCTTCGGCGAAGACGGCATCAACGGCACGCGCACGACGCGCCTGCGCGCGGGCGCGGTTTCTGATTTCGTCGGTCTCGCCAGTGGCATCCGCAATCGCCTGAAGCTCGGCAGCAGCATCGCGCAGGTTGTCGTCGAAGATGATGCGATCGTTATCAATCTTCATCGACCCATGCCAGAGGCATGCAAGGAGCGGCTCGTTTTCGCCCCCGAAGGACCAGTTGAAACAATATGCTGGGTTACTCCGCGGCTTCTCCGAACGCGTCCCATCCTTCTTGACGTACCAGCAAGAAACGTCAATCCCTGCCGCCTTGACCAAATCGATCACCGCTTTTTTTACGGTCGGCCGCAACCCAGCCAGCTCAAGACGAAGCCTTTCGGCTGTATCGTCACGGCTGTCTGCATAGGTCTGGCGAAGCTCTTGCAACAGATCCTTGGCGAGCATGCCCTTCCTTAGGGGCGCGAGCCTGGCCAGGAACTCAAGCGCCCCGTTGTATGAAAAGCCGAGGATTGGCCACTCACTGCCGTGTTTGTGAATATTGCACTCGCGCGCAGCTAAGCGCTGCTCGCGGTCAATCCAGCGTGTGACGGTGCGAAGGTCGTACTCCGTCGTCAGACGGCTGTCGCACACGGCGATCTCGACGTCATTATGCGGGAGGTTTGTGCTCCAATAGATGGCCGCAACCTGGCCTCGGCCGTGATTGATCCTAAACCCGTTTCCCGATTCAAACGGCTCAGACGAGCCGCCGAACGCAAGAAGCGCCCGGTCTTCGAGGTAGTTCTTTTTTTCGCGTGACAGCAGCACCTAATGTTCCCCAGTATTTATTGCGACAGACTTAAATTAATCTGTATTCGAGAAGTCATTTTATACAGGCGCACAAGTGGAGTCACTAAAGCGATTTTATGTCAGCAGATGCCAACCGCTCTCCACCTCAGTTACACTGCTATTAATTCATTCCATAATCTTAAACCGTCTCTGTACGGACCGAGACTTCGTAATAGTAGACGCCAGAGGCCATGGACGAAAAAAACCGTAAAGAGGCCGCAGTTTCTTTGTTGAAGGAGATGAAAGCCACTGCTACCCGCATGCGCGAGCTAATTGTCGCCATGCCTCCACATGATCTGATCGGCTACATCTATGCTCAGCACATGATGAAAGCGATGGCAGACCAAGGCGTCACTCATAAGCAACATAACGCGGACGGCCCGGATGATCTGATCAATGAAAGCCAGTTCCTTCTTGAGTACGTGCACGCGGTTCTCGCGTCAGATGTCTCCCCTGTGGAACTGAAATTCGACGAAGCTCAGTGCGCCGAGCTTTTTGCACTTGGGCGAAAACTGCGAGAGCAGGCCATGTTTTTTGCTATGGCCACGTCCGCCGATACGAAAGATGGAGTCTTTGGTACCAACACGGCCGACATTGAATTCCGCGCGAAATCTACTTGGGTCACGCTACGCGGAAACCGCTACCAAGTCTTGGAAGGCGAGTTCTATCGCTATGTCCTAGCGCCTCACGACGATGTCCTAAATGAGGTGTACGGGGTCAGTGCTGCGAATATCGCTGAAGGTTTCCAAGCCATGGCCGACGCCACCCGTTCTGGGCATGCCAACGCCATCACAGTGATGATGGAGCAGTTTGAGGCGGCACGCGCCTTCGCTTCGGTACAAGATGAGCCTCTGGAAGAGGCCTTAAAGATGTGGGCTGGTGCTAATTCTGCACAAGCGAAAGCAGCAGGTCGAGCGATGGATGACGTGTTTCGGGGAGGCATTGCCAACGTAAGTCGTCACACGAAGCTCCCGTCGGCTCTGTTGGCTGACCTAGCGTACCGACGAGGCGAAGAAACCGAATTTTTCACTACAGGCGATTTTGCGGGAACGCCCTATCAGACACTGCCCGCCCGGAAGAAACCGCTAATCCAGCTCGGCTCGGATTACTATGCCGTCGATCCGTGCTTCACGCGCGATGCTGGTTATCGTGCGCTTCTCTACAATCTTCTTCAACGAAAACCGGACTACAAAAAAACCTTTGAACATCGGCAGAAGACGATGAGCGAAGCTTCCTTTGCCGATATTATGGCGGCCCAACTCCCCGGCGCCACGGTTTTACAGGAGGTCTATTACAATGACCCCGTCAGCAGACAGTGGTCCGAGAATGACACGCTTATCCTGATCGATGACGTGCTGTTCCTGGTTGAAGCGAAGGCCGGTGCAGCCGCCACCATTGCATCACCAGCACTTGATTTTGGTCGCCACGCCCAGTCCGTACAGGACCTGGTACTCAAGGCGTACAAGCAATGTGAGCGCTTCTTCAATTATCTGGATTCAGCCGGCGAAGTACCCCTCTATCACTTAGTCGACGGCAAGTACGAAGAATGCGCCCGTATTCGCTGCAGCGACTACCGCGTGATGATTCCGATTGGGCTGACAGTCGAATCATTCTCGCCGTTTTCTACGTACTGCAAGGAGCTACCGCAGGTCGGACCGCTACTTGGAAGGCATGCCTTTGTTTCTCTTTCCATTGACGAACTATTTGTGCTACAGCGTCTCCTGCCGACGCCTGGTGAGTTTGCTCACTACATGGAGGTCCGGCAGGCCGTAGCGGGGATGCGCCGGGCTCATCTATTCGATGAATTCGACCACTTAGGCGCGTACTTGGAAAAGAACCGTTTCGATCAAGACATTGCTGACCAACTGAAGGACGGCAAAGTGAGTTTGCTCATCTGGAATCGCATGAGCGACATTGTAGACAGGGCTTTCGAAGGTGAAGACTGGGAAAGCAGGTCATTTCCGACCCAGCACTTCCCGGACGAGGTACTGAAGCTGCTTGGTGCGCTAGACACCACCCGAGCACATGGATGGCTTTCAGCTGAAAGCCATATCCGAGACTTGGGAGCAGAAGGCAGGCGTGATCTTGCCAAAATGTTGCATGACCTTCGCCAAACCCTGAACCCACACCCCGCCCGCTACTTTATTCTTTCCGGGGACGGTAAGCCGCTCTTCATTTGGCTTCAACGACACGACCATGAAATTGACTGGACCAAGGTGAATGACAAGGCCAGCGCAGCTGCGTTGGCTTTCAAGGCCTTTCACGTCATTGGCGTCGTGGTGGAGGTTAGTGCCGATGGAACCTATCACCGAGCGCATGCTTTTGCCGTTCACACACCAACAGAACGAACGGAAGCAACCGCGGCCATTTACGAAGATGCTGCGCGAATGGCTCAACCCACTCGGGCGGTGGGCCTAAAACAGCGGAAAACGATCTCCCTTCCTGTACAGACCAAAAACCCGGGGCGAAACGATCCCTGTCCATGTAGCAGCGGTGCAAAGTATAAGAAGTGTCATGGCCGTTAAGAACGCCTCACGATTATTCGTATTTGTTGCCTTTGAACCTCATCTCCTCCGTTATTGGAGGCGCGCCAACGGGGGTAAGTGCTGAAATGACCCACAGATGGTTGTAGAAGGTTAGCTTCGAAGGGCTACGACTGGCACTTCGGTTACAGCGTCAAGTCGTTGCAAAAGACTAGGGAGCTCCGACGCATCGATCATAGCTAGCAATTCTAGATCTGCTATACCGGGAACATTCCTTGCAACGACAGACGGCAAAAAGGGACGGCAGCACCGTCCCTTCGTGTGTCCGCGCTGCAGTGGGTGTTACGCCGCCACGCCCGCGTTGTGCGCCTGCTGGTCGGCGTGATACGACGAACGCACCATCGCACCGACAGCCGCGTGTACGAAGCCCATTTCGTAGGCTTTTTGCTCGAACATCTTGAAGACGTCCGGGTGCACGTAGCGGCGCACCGGCAGGTGCGAATTGGTCGGCGCCAGGTACTGGCCGATGGTCAGCATGTCGATGTCGTGATCGCGCATGTCCTGCATGACTTGCAGGATTTCTTCATCGGTCTCGCCCAGGCCGACCATGATGCCCGACTTGGTGACCGCGCTCGGGTACATCTTTTTGAAGTCGCGCAGCAGCACCAGCGAGTGCGTGTAGTCGGCGCCCGGACGGGCTTCCTTGTACAGGCGCGGCACGGTTTCGAGGTTGTGGTTCATGACGTCGGGCAGGCCGTCGGCGAAGATGTTCAGCGCTTTTTCGAGGCGGCCGCGGAAGTCGGGGACCAGCACTTCGATCTTGGTGCCCGGGCTCGAGGCACGCGTTTTCTGGATGCACTCGACGAAGTGGCCGGCGCCGCCGTCACGCAGGTCGTCGCGGTCGACCGACGTGATCACGACGTACGACAGGCGCAGCGCGGCAATCGTCTTGGCCAGGTTGGCCGGCTCGTTGATGTCGAGCGGGTCCGGACGGCCGTGGCCGACGTCGCAGAACGGGCAGCGGCGGGTGCACTTGTCGCCCATGATCATGAACGTCGCGGTGCCCTTGCCGAAGCATTCGCCGATGTTCGGGCAGCTCGCTTCTTCGCACACGGTCACCAGATTGTTGGCGCGCAGGATGTCCTTGATTTCGTAGAAGCGCGACGAGGCGGTGGCCGCCTTGACGCGGATCCAGTCGGGCTTTTTCAGGCGCTCCATCTCGGCGATCGGCACGATCTTGATCGGGATGCGCGAGGTCTTGCTGGCGCCTTTTTGCTTTTCGCTGGCGTTGTAGGCGGCTGCGGCGGCGACGCCGGTATCGATTTCGGAAGTCATAGGCTCGTTGCCCTCGCGGGGCTGTCAGTTGGTTTGTTCAGGTCTGGCTGGACGCCCTCGGGTGCCAGCTGATCGACCAGGGCCTGGGCCAGCGCCCGCTGTACATCGTGCAGCGGCGCCTCGACGCCCATCGTGCGCATATCGACTGTGACCAGTCCGGAGTAACCGCACGGATTGATCCAGGTGAACGGGGCCAGGTCCATCGCCACGTTCAGCGATACGCCATGGTAGGTGCAACCATTGCCGCGTACTTTCAGGCCCAGCGCCGCGATCTTGGCGCCTTTGCGCGGACCGTCTGTGATATAGATGCCGGGTGCACCGGCAACGCGCTCACCGCCAAGATTATACGCCCCTAACACATCGATCACCGCCTGTTCGATTTTTTCCACAAACTGGCGCGCGTACAGCTTGCCGCCCGGCTTGTTGCGGCGCAAGTCCATCAGCAGATAGATCACGACCTGGCCCGGCCCATGGAAGGTCACTTCGCCGCCACGGTCGGTCTGGATCACCGGAATGTCGTGCGGGGCCAGCACGTGCTCGCGGTCGGCGCCCAGGCCCAGCGTGAATACGGGCGGATGCTCGACGATCCACAGCTCATCGCGCGACTCGGGCGTGCGCGCATCGGTGAAGGCGCGCATCGCGGCGAAGGTGGGCTCGTAGTCGGCCTGGCCGAGGTCACGAATCAGGGGGGAGGTCGCTGACATCTGGGCGAACGCCGTTACAGGACCATCTTGACCATCGGATGCGTCGACAGCGTGCGGTACACCTCGTCGAGCATTTCGCGGCTGGTCGCGCGGATGGTCACGGTCAGGCCCGTGTAGTTGCCCTTGGCCGACGGCCGGGTTTCCAGCTTGCTCTCGTCGAAGGTCGGGTCGAGCTGGGTCACCAGCGCCACGATGGTCGGGGCGAAGTCGATGTGGCTCGCGCCCATCACCTTGATCGGAAAGTCGCTCGGGTATTCGATGAGGGAATCTTTGGGGTCCATGGCTGTAATCCTGTGCAAAAGCGCATTGTAGCCAATACCGGCGGTTTCGCCCTGAGGGTGGGCTGAAAACCGCCGGTACCGGTCAGCGCTCCACGCGCGACACGCCGCGCGCGTCGGTGTTGGCGCGCTGGTCATTGTTGCGCTGCGCCGGCGTGAAGGCGGGCGCCGATGGCTGCGGGCGCGGCGCTGGCGGGGCCACCATCTGCGGCGGCGCGGCGGGTCGCTGCGGCGCGTTCAACATCGGACCAGGCTCGGGACGCGGCTGGGGACGCGGATCCGGGCGAGATTCTGGCCGCGAATCTGGCCGCGAATCTGGCCGTGACTCTGGCCGTGACTCCGGCCGCGCAAACACCGGTGCATTGGTCGACATGACCGGTTGCCGCTGAATGCGTTCGGCCTGCTCGCGCATGCGCTCGCGCCCGAACCGCTCCCGGTCGTTGCGCTCGACCTGGAACCGCATGCGGTCCATCTGATTACGGTTCTCGAACTCGCGCCCCATGCGTTCACGTTCGCCCTGTTCGCGCAGCGCCCGCTCCTGGCCCTCCATGCGCTCGCGCGCCAGTCGCTCGCCGTAATTGCGTTCGCGCGTGAGCCGTTCCTGCTCGCCGCGTTCACGCGCCTGTTGCTCGAACTGTATGCGGTCAAGCCCGGGGCGCTCAAAGACTGGGCGCTCGAGGCCAGGGCGCTCGACGCCGGCGCGCCCGACATTCGCGCGATCGAGCAGGTCGCGCCGGTCGCGGTTCCAGCCGGGGCGCGCCACCAGCGGTGGCGGCGGCGCGCTGCCCGGCGTGCCGGACACCAGCTGCTCCGGACGGTTCGGGCGCGGCGCGCGCGGGACGATCACCGGACCGCGCCCCCCGAACTGCTCGCGCGGCACGACGGTCAGGCCGTTGTAGCGACCTGGCTGCTGTTGCTCGCGGCGGGTAGCGTGGCGCCAGTCGTTCAGGCGGCGCAGGCGCTCGCCCGACAGGCGATAGCCCGGCACATAACGGTCATACGGACTGAGTGGATACCAGCCATGCGCCGCCAGGTTGTGCGACTGGAAGCCCACATTCCAGTTGCTGCCGCCGACCCAGCCCACCAGCGCCGGCGACCACACCGGGCGCCGCTCGGGACGCCCCGGTGCCCAGGCCCAGCGATTGCGCACCTGCACCCAGCGTCCGTAGTGGAAGGGCGCGTAACCCCACGGCGCATTGTCGACCCAGGTCCAGCCCCACGGGGCGATGAAGGTCCAGCTGCCGTCGCGGTAGGGCGTCCAGTCGGCGGCTACCTGCGGGGTCCACAGGCTGCCGTAGTCCGAACTCGTGCTCCAGCTGCCGTAGCGGTCGAGTTCTTCGTAGCCGGTCATCTCGGTGCCGATATGGCGCGAGGATTGCGCCGCCACCAGGGCCTGGTCGCGCGTGAGCGACCAGTCGTCGAAGTTGTCGCGCTGCGCCTGCAGCGTGCGCACGTCCTCATCGCGCACCTGGGCCGCGCGCCCGCCGCGCACGGTCAGGCTGGCGCCGGCGCCGTCGACCTGCGCTTCGCCATCGAGCACGCTCACGAGGCTCGTATCGCGCTCACGCTCGGCGTCCACGCGCAGGCGTCCCGGCTGTGTCAGGCGCACGGTGGCTTGCGCCGTGCGCAGTTCGAATTCGGGCACGACGTCGACGTTCAGCACGCGCACGCTGACGCTGCCGTAATGCAGGCGCAGGCGCAGGCTGTCGTCGTCCAGTTCCGTGACTTCGAGCGAGCTGTCGCCATCGAGCCGGATGGCGGTGGAGCCAATCCGCAGCTCGGTGCGCGCACCGGGTGCGGTGGAGATCAAGTTGCGCGACGTGATTGGCCAGTTCAGTTGCGCCGGGGACGATTCGGCGCCGACGTCGCCACCGATGTCGACCTTGCCCTGGACCAGCGAGATGCGTCCGGCCCGGCCCGGAGCCTCGGCCAGTTGCGTGTCATCCTGAAGCTCTGCCTGGCCCTGTTCGAGCGCGTCAGTCTGCAGCACCGTTTGCGCGGGCACGGACGTGGAAAACGCCGCCAGTACGAGCAATGCGGCGGTCGGGGCGAAACGAGGGGTCATGGTGGTGCTCCGGAGGGGAACGCAGACGGAAAGGTACAAACGCATTACAACGCGCGGCCGCTGACCGGGCAACGCGGCTTACAAACAGTTGCATCTGCCGGCAGACCGGCGTGTCAGCCCGGATGACGCTTGACGAAAAACAGCATCGAGCCAATCACCACCAGCACGCCGCCGAACACGCGGTTCTGCAGTTTCATGTGGCGCGGATCGCGCATATAGCGCTGCATCGAGGCGGCCAGCGCGGCGTAGCAGTGCATGACGACCGAATCGATGACGACCATCGTCACGCCAAGGATCGCCAGTTGCGTGAGCAGCGGGGCGTCTTTCGAGATGAACTGGGGCAGCACCGCGACCATGAAGATGATGCCCTTCGGGTTGGTGGTGTTGGTCAAAAAGCCCGTCAGCACGCGGCGGCCGAACGGCGGGTGCGCTTCCAGGCCGACGGTCGATGCGGCGGGGCCGGGCGCAGGCGCGGCGCGCCACTGGCTCACGCCCAGGTAGATCAGGTACAGCGCGCCGACCACCTTGACGATCGTGAAGGCAACCGAGGATGCCAGCAGCAGCGAGCCGACACCGGCGCCGGCGATGATCAACACCAGTATCAGGCCCAGTTGCAGGCCCAGCACCGTGGCGCTGGCTTTCTTGAGGCCATAGGCCAGACCGTGCGACATCGACAGCACCGCGCCGGAACCGGGCGAAATGGCGATCAGGGAACCGGCGATGACGAAGGCGATCCAGGTGGCGAAGCTCATGGTGGCGGCTAGAAAATGGGGAACAGCGGGGAGGGTGGACGACGGGACGTTACTGCATCAGCCTCGCGCGCGCGACCCGCACAGGGGCCGCGGCACAAGGCCGTGGGATGGTGCTTACTTCTTTTTGGTCGGGTTGACCGATGCCTTCAGGGTCGCGCCAGCCGAGAAACGCGGGCTCTTCGACGCCGCGATCTTGATCACTTCGCCGGTGGCAGGATTGCGGCCCTTGCGTGCAGCGCGCTTCGTCACCGAGAAGGTGCCAAAGCCGGTGATGCCGACCGTGTCGCCTTTTTTGAGGCGCTCGGTGATGATCTCGATGATCGTGTTCACGGCCACGCCAGCGGCAGCACCGGACATCTCGGTACGCTTCGCGAATTCTGCGATCAGTTCGCCTTTTTTCATAAATCCCTCCGGGGTTAAAAGAGCGGGAAGATTAGCATAAATATTGCCAAGTGCAATGCCGCGCCAGGAGGGAAATCTGCAAGGAAGCCTTATGCGACGCCAGTTTCGATGTTCGAGCCGTTCAAACGGTTGCGCAGCGCGGCGTTGATCAGGGTCTGGTATCCGGTACCACAACGCTCGGACAGAGTGCGAAATTCGTTGAGGACTTCGTCGTCGAGATAGATGGTGATGCGGGTCTTGCGCTTGGGAGGACGGACACGGCGAACGGGAGCGGCGGCCTGGATCGAATCGGTGTTCATGGGATCTCCTTCTTGATGGGGGACGAGGCTGCAGCACCGCAACCTTCAGCATGAACAATACGTACAGCGCATCCGACGCGCGCGGCAAAAGCGACGAGATGCAGATTGGCGGGGTTGAAACGCAAAAACCGGCGCTGAACCGTGTAGGTACTTTACGGCGCCTCGGTTACTATCATTGCAACTTAATTTTGAAGGAGCACGACCCATGGCTGGAGCAAGTTTACTGACCCTATTGGACGATATTGCCGCCGTCCTCGACGACGTTGCCGTGATGAGCAAGGTCGCCGCCAAGAAAACCGCCGGCGTCCTGGGCGACGACCTGGCGCTCAATGCGCAGCAAGTCACGGGCGTGCGCGCCGACCGCGAACTGCCCGTGGTCTGGGCCGTGGCCAAGGGCTCGTTCGTCAACAAGGCGATCCTGGTACCGGCCGCACTGGCCATCTCGGTGTTTCTGCCGTGGCTCATCACGCCGCTGCTGATGATCGGCGGCGCCTTCCTGTGCTTCGAGGGCGCCGAAAAGCTCGCGCACAAATTCCTGCACAGCCCTGAGGAAGATGCGCAGCACAAGGCCGCGCACGTGGCGGCGGTGGCCAATACCGAGGTCGATCTGGTCGCGCTGGAAAAGGAAAAGATCAAGGGCGCCGTGCGCACCGACTTCATCCTGTCGGCCGAGATCATCGTGATCTCGCTGGGCACGCTGGTGGGCGTGGCCTTCGGCCAGCAGGTGGCCGTACTGGTGGCGATCGCCATCCTGATGACGATCGGCGTGTACGGCCTAGTGGGCGCCATCGTGAAGATGGACGATGCGGGTCTGTACCTGAGCAAAAGCCAGAACGGCGCCGCGCGCGGCCTGGGCAAGGGCTTGCTGGCGTTCGCGCCGCGCCTGATGAAGGTGCTGTCGGTGGTCGGTACCGCCGCCATGTTCATGGTCGGCGGCGGCATCATCGCCCACGCCATCCCTGCCGTACACCACTTCGCGCAAAACATGGCCGCCGGCGTGGCTGACGTACCGGCCATCGGTGGCGTGCTGGCGTTCCTGGTCCCGACTCTGGTCGACGCGCTCGTCGGCGTGCTCGTGGGCGCAATCATCGTCGCTGTCGTGACGCTGGTGCAGCGCATGCGGGGCAAGAAAGGCTGACGTGCTGGCGCAGCTGCGGGCATTGATGCAACCACCGGCCGGCATGGCGTTCGACTTCAGCCAGCCGGCCGGCGAACCGGCGCTCGCGCCGGCCGGCGGCATCACCTGGCAGGTGTTCGCCAACCCGGTCGCGCTGTTCATTGGCGGGGTGACGGCGGTGCTGCTTGAACTGGCCGAACCGTCAGTGCGCACCGGCGTCTGGGAGCACAGCAGCTTTCGGCGCGACCCGGGCCTGCGTCTGCGCCGCACCGGCTTTGCCGCGATGATGACGGTGTATGGCCCCCGCTCGGCGGCCGAACAACTGATCGCGAACGTGGTGCGCATCCACCGCCACGTGCAGGGCACCACGCCGGACGGCGTGCCCTACCACGCGAACGATCCGCGCCTGCTCGACTGGGTCCAGGCCACGGCCACCTTCGGCTTTACCGAGGCGTTTCATCGTTACGCGCGCCGTTTGTCGGCGCTGGAGAAGGATGCGGCGTTCGCGGAGGCGCAGCCTGCGGCGCGCTTGTATGGCGCGACGGGTGCGCCGCGCTCGTGGAGCGAGTGGGAAGGCACGCTGGCCAGCATTGCGCCCGGCCTGGAAGGGTCGGTCATCCTGGCCGATTTCATTCGGATCATGGGTGAGGCGCCGATCCTGCCGGCGCCCCTGCGGCCGCTCCAGCGTTTGCTGGTACGCGCCGCCATCGAGATCACACCGGAGCCGGTGCGCTCATTGCCGCAACTTCGCGGCCACGGCCTGCGCCTGGGCGAGGCCACGCTGGTACGGGCCCTGGCGCGCGGCGCCGGCTTGCTGCCACTGGGCGACACGCCACCGGCGCAGGCCACCCGGCGGCTGGCGACAGCCAGGCCGCACCACTAACACACCATCACTTCGGCGGCTGATTACGCCGCAAGAACATCGAGCCCAGGGCCATGCCGACGGCAATCGACGTATAGACCACACCCAGCGACTTGTTCGACAAGCGCTTCTGGTACCCCGGCTGCAATGGACGGGGCGTCAGCTTGTGGTCGGTGAAGGCGGCAAAGGCCGACGTTGCCGCTGCCGAGGCCAGGACGGCCGACGGGTTCTTCTGATCGAGCACGCCGCCCATGACACGCTCGAACACCAGGGCCCAGACCGTGGCGCTGGCATGGTGAATCAACAGGCCAGGCACCGTGTAGCGCAGCGAGAAGCGGTCGCGGTAGCTGGCTTTGCGGCCGTGCACATAGTGACTGACAGCATTGGTTGCGGCATAAGGGCTGCCAGTATCTTTCTTTGCGACCAGCGCCATGGCGACCGTCGAGACAATACTCGAGGCCGCACCGGAGACGAGTGCGCGCTGTATTACCGTATATTTCATACAATCCTCTTTTCGATCGCGTAAAGGGAACATCGGATGCGGATTTTGCTGACGGGTGCAAGCGGGTTTGTTGGGCAACACTTGTTGCAAGCGTTGCTGACCGAAGGCCACCACGTCGTCTGTGCGGTGCGTCATCCCGAAACGAGCGACGACCCGCGCCTCAGCTATATCCATGCTGATTTCACTAACGATAACAATAAATCAACCTGGCTGTCGCGCCTCTCGGGAATCGACGCCGTGATCAACACGGTCGGCATTTTTCGCGAGAGCGGGCGACAGACGTTTGTCCGCCTGCACAAGGAAACGCCGCGCGCCCTGTTTGCGGCCTGCGCCGAATCGCATGACGTGCAGATGGTGGTCCAGCTGTCCGCGCTGGGCGCCGATCGCGAGGGCACCACGCCGTATCACGTGTCCAAGCGCGAAGCCGACGACTACCTCGCATCGCTGCCACTGCGCTCCTACATCGTCCAGCCATCGCTCGTGTATGGCCGCGACGGCGCCAGCGCGCGCGCCATGCGCACACTGGCCAGCATGCCGTTCACGCTGCGCTTCGGCAGCAAGCCGCAGCTGGTGCAGCCGATCCACATCGACGACCTGGTAGCGGCCATCATCGGCCTGTTCAAGCACCGGCTGCCGATGGCGCCCGACGGCGGCGCGACGATGCGCGTGCCGCTGGTAGGGCCGCAGGCGATGCCCTTCACCGAGTACCTGGCCACGCTGCGCCGTGCGATGGCGATGGGCCGCCAGCCGGTGCTGCACTTGCCCGGGCCGGTGGCCAGGTTCGCGGCCGGCGTCGCGGGGCTGCTGCCAGGTTCGCTGCTGGATCGCGACGCGCTGAAGATGCTCGATCACGACAACAGCGCCGACGCGACACTCACGGCTAACCTGATCGGCCATCCGCCACGGCCCGTGAGTGCCTTCATCCAGGACGCCGAGTGCGAGCGCGCGCGCGCCAAACTTGGCTGGCTGCTGCCGGTCCTGCGCTACGCCATTGCCGCGGTCTGGATCATCACGGCGATCGTTTCGCTCGGCCTGTTCCCGATCGAGGACAGCCTCGCGCTGCTGGCGCAGGCGGGCGTACCGCCGGAGCTGCAACTGCCCGCGCTGTACGGCGCGGCGGGCCTGGATCTTCTGCTGGGACTGGGCACGCTGTTCCTGCCGCGGCGCCGCTGGCTGTGGGTGGCGCAATTTGGCCTGATCGGTGTGTACAGCGTCGTGATTGCACTGAAGCTGCCGGAATTTCTGGTCCATCCGTTCGGGCCGTTGATCAAGAACCTGCCGCTGCTGGCGGCCATCTGGCTGCTGTACCACCTCGAGGACAAATGATGGATTACCTGGTGCTCAAATGGCTGCACATCGTCTCGTCGACGCTGCTGTTTGGCACCGGCATCGGGTCGGCCTGGTACATGCTGTTTGCGAACGTGAGCCGCGACGTGCGCGCCATCGCGGTGGTCTCGAAATACGTGGTCATCGCCGACTGGCTGTTCACCGCCACCACGGCCGTGCTGCAGCCGCTGACCGGCTTCTACATGATCTACCTGGCCGGCTATCCACTGCACAGCAAGTGGATCATGTGGTCGATCATGCTGTACGTGCTGGCCGGCGCCTGCTGGCTGCCGGTGGTCTGGCTGCAAATCCGGATGCGCGACCTGGCGTGCGCCGCAGCGCGCGACGCTACCGAATTGCCAGCGCTGTACTGGCGCTATTTCAGAATCTGGGTGACGCTGGGCGTGCCGGCATTTGCGGCGTTCATCGTCATTTTCTGGCTGATGGTGGCCAAGCCGGTGTAAGGCCGCCACCGCGCCTTTTTTCAACACGACATTCTTCAATACAGGAGTACCCATGCGGGCATACCAAATTCTTCACGGCGCCAATATCGATGGCCTGCAAGCCATCGAGTATCCAGTGCGCGACCTTGGCCTGGGCGAAGTGCGCATTCGCGTCCACGCCGTTTCCCTCAACTATCGCGACCTGATGGTCGCATCCGGTAACTACCTGGTCTCGGTCGACGATCCGATCATCCCTTGCTCGGACGGCGCCGGCGAAGTGCTGGCCGTCGGGCCGGGCGTCACGCGCGTGCAGGTGGGCGATCGCGTGGCCGGTTCGTTCTTTCCGTTCTGGCATGAGGGGGCACCCACGCCCGCCAAGATCCGCAATGGCCTGGGCGGCGACATCGACGGCATGCTGGCCGAAGAAGTCGTGCTGCACGAGGATGCGCTGGCGATTGTCCCGGCGGGCCTGAGCTTCATCGAGGCGGCCACGATGCCCTGCGCAGCGGTCACCGCGTGGAATGCCATCTTCGTCTCGAGCAATCACGTCAAGCCCGGCGACACCGTGCTGCTGCTGGGGACGGGCGGCGTGTCGATCCTGGGCCTGCAACTGGCGCGCGCCGCCGGCCTGCGCACCATCGTCACGTCGTCGAGCGACGAGAAGCTGGCACGCGCACGCGAACTGGGCGCGCATCACACGATCAACTACACCACGATCCCCGAGTGGCAGGACGAAGTGCTGCACCTGACCCATGGCGTGGGCGCGCAGGTGGTACTGGAGGTGGGTGGCCAGGGCACGGTGAACCGGTCAGTGGCGGCGGTGGCAATGGGCGGCACGGTGGCCATCATTGGCGGCGTGAGCGGCTTTGGCGGTGAAGTCAATCCGGCGACGCTGCTGGCCAGCGCCAAGCGCCTGGTGGGCGTGCACGTGGGCAGCCGGGCGATGCTGGAGGACGTGATGCGCTTCGTCGACGCCAGCGGTGTCAAGCCGGTGATCGATCGCGTGTTCCCGTTCGACCAGGCGCAGGACGCGTACCGCTATCTGGAATCCGGTGCGCACTTCGGCAAGGTCGTGATCGATGTGACCAAAGCCACGTAATCAGCGGCGCAGGCGTGGCACCAGCTCGATTTCAAACAGCTTGGGCCACAGCTTGCCGGTGACGAACAGGCGCTTGCCTTTTTCGTCCCAGGCGATGCCGTTCAGGACGGCGTCGACGGATGTGGTGCCGCGCGCTTCCGGCGGCAGCAGGCCAGTCAGGTCGATCAGGCCAAGGACCTTGCCGCTGTCGGGATCGATGCGCAGGATGAGGTCTGTCCCCCAGACATTCGAATACAGCTCGCCGTTCACGAATTCGAGCTCGTTCAGGCGTGGCACCGGCTGGCCCTCGGCCGTGACCTGGATGCGGCGCAGCTCCTTCATCGTCTTCGGATCGAGGATGCGGATGGCAGCGCTGCCGTCGCTCATGTACAGCTGCTTCGCATCGCCCGCCAGGCCCCAGCCTTCGCCCTCGTACTTGAATTGCTGTTTGAGCTTGAAGGTCTTGAGGTCGAACACGTAGCCGACCTGCGACTGCCAGGTCAGGCCGACCAGGGTATTGCCCACTGCGGTGGAGCCTTCGCCGAACACGTTGGCCGGCAGATCGGCCTTCTGCACCACCTTGCCCGTCTTGATTTCGACCTTGCGGATCGTCGAGTGGCCGATCTGGCCCGTGCTTTCGTACAGGTAGCCGTCGCGGTAGGACAGACCCTGCGTGAACGCTTGCGGATCGTGGGGGTAGGTGTTCTTGACAACGAAGCCGTAGACCGGCGGCGCAGCGTGGACGCTGCTGGCGACGATGAAGGCGGCGATGGCAAAGGTGGTGAGCTGTTTCAGCATGGCGGGTCGGGAGGAAAGCGGCAGGAGACTGTAGCACGAAGCCCGGGTGGTTGTTCGAGAGGCTTGCTACACATAGGCCAGTAGCCGCCCGCAGGCGATAACGCCGATCCAGAGCAGCAGCGACAGCGCCGCGTGCAGCCGGGCGCGTAGCGGCGCTCTGGCAGGCCAGCGTGCGGCCGTGCGCCACGGTCCGACGTGAAACGCCAGCGCATTGCCGCCCGCCGCAACGATCAGCGCCAGCTTGAGCAGGAAAGCCCGGTTATCCAGCAGCTCGGGCTGGGTCGAGAACAGCAGCACGCCACTGGGCACGATCAGCAGCAGCGCGGCCCACGACCAGGGTAGCAGGTGGCGCGCCAGCGCCTGCACGGGCAGCGTCTCAGCCGGCCGCGCACGCCCAACGCCGAGCAGGCGCAGGTCGAACATGGCCACCGCGCCGACCAGCACCGTGAAGCCCACGATGTGGACGATCTCGACGAGCGGGTACAACCAGGCGCCGTCGCGCAGGGCTTGCGCCGGCGAGGTCGCTGCGAGCCACGCCGCCTCCGCCGCTGCCGCGTGCGCGGCGCTCAGCGCAGCTCCGTCACCTTGTCGCCCACCGTGATGCGTTCGGCGCGCAGTTCGGCGGACTTGGTGCGGTTGGGATAACCGACGACGGTGACGGTGCCGCCGACGGCCAGCATGTCCCTGGCCAGGCCACGGTTTTCCATCCGGCTGGGTGGCGCCAGTACGACGAGCCAGGTTTTGTCCGGTGTCTTGAGGCGGACGTAGCCGTGAGGCTGGCGGTAACCCGATTCCTTGATGGTTCCGGTCAGCTGCTGCGGGCGGGTGGCGTCGTACTCGCTCCAGCCGTGGTGGGCGGCGGCGCTGGCGGATATGGCCAGCAGCAGGGCGGCCAAAGCAGGTGTGCGTTTCATGGGCGACTCCGGTGAAGGTGACTCGACGAATGCAGCGCCAGCATATGCCTGTGACGGGGATGCGGGCGCACGGTTTCTGCGCAGGTTTCGTTAGGTACGGGCGCGTGTACGATGTGCTGTCACCAATGCATCGGGAGTGGGTCATGCTGATATGCCGTGCGGCCACCGCAGCCGATCTTGCGGCCTTGTGGCCGCTGCGCACGCGGGCCGTGCGGGCCCGTTGCGCGGCGCACTATCCAGCGACCGTGATCGAGACCTGGTCCGCCAGCGCGCCGCCGGCGTCATTGGCGGAGCTGGTGAATCTGGGGAGCGCCGTGGTAGCGGAAGAAGACGGCGCGCTGGCAGGATTCGCGGTGCTCGACCTGGCCAGCGGCGAAGTCGATGCTGTCTTTGTCGAACCAAGGCATCAGGGACGCGGGATCGCGCTGGACTTGCTGCGCTGGCTCGAAGGACTGGCGCAGGGGCGCGGCGTGCAGCGCCTGTTCCTGTCGGCGTCGCTCAATGCGGTGGCGTTCTATGAGCGCGCCGGATTCATGCGGGTGCGCGACGAGGTGTACGCGCATCGCAGCGGGATCGGCATCGCGTCCGTGTTCATGGAAAAGATGCTGTCATCCGCTTGCGATGGCGCAGCACTGATCAAAAGAACGTGAACGTCGCCTCTTGAGCTGTTTCAGCATGACTGGTCAGGAAGAAGACAGCAGCAAATCATGCAGGATGCGTAGACCTCGCCAGGTAGCGGTCTTACACTGGTCTGGTGATTACTGCCATCAAGGATACGGATGCAGAATTTTTTGAAGGCGCTGGGCATCGCGGTGGCTGCCATGCTGCCTTGCGTCGCGGCGCAGGCGGCCTGCGAGGACTACACGAAGGAACTGCGCACGATGGTCAGCGCCGACCAGGCCATGCGCTCCCGGCTCGACTTCAGCAAGATCAACACCCCGGCCCAGCAGAAAATCGGGGCGCACATGGCCGTGATCGACCGTGCCAACACGGCGCGTCTGAAAGTCCTGTTTGCACAGTGCGGTTTTCCTGACACCGAAAAGCACGGCGAGCGCGCCGAGCGCGATGCCTGGCTGCTGGTGCAGCACGCCGATCACGACAGGGCATTCCAGAAGCAGACGTTGGCCTTGCTCGAGAAGATCGCTGCAAAGCGTGGCGAACCGGTAGGGCGCAACTTTGCCTATCTGTCCGACCGTGTCGCGCTGGCCGAGCGCAGGCCGCAGCTGTATGGCACCCAGCTGATGTCGCTGCCAGAGCAGCCGTGCAATATAGAGTTCGATCGGCTGGACGATCGCGAGAAAGTCGAAGCACGCCGCGCCGCCCTGAATATGCCCCCACTCGATATCTACAAAAAGATGGTCATCAAAAACGCAAACTGCCAGGGGGATGTGCCGGAGACCAAGACAGCGTCGCCATCACCACAGTGATTGGTGCACAGGCCGCAGCGCACGCAGGGGCGACGCAAGACAAAAAAAAGGCCCACCGAAGTGGGCCAGTCTTACGCTCGCATCAATCGATGAAGGTGAACGTCGCTTCCTGCGTCAGGCGCGACTTCGGCAAGCCCGCATTGAAGTCGGCTGGCGAGGAGTAACCGAAGCTCACCAGCACCAGGCTGGTCAAGCCTTTCTCGTTCAGGCCGAATTCAGCGTCGAGGATCTTCTGGTCGAAGCCTTCCATCGGCGTCGCATCGATCTCCAGCGTGGCTGCGCCGACCAGCGCGGTGCCCAGCGCCAGATACACCTGCTTCTCGAGCCACTGGGCCACGTCCTTGGTGCCGTAGCGGTGCTGGTTGACATAGCCGCGGCGGGTGGCTTCCTGGCCGGCGCGCGCCTGCGCGTCGCGGAAGCGCCCGTCGCGCTCTTCCTGCTCCAGCAGCGCGTCCATGTGTGCTTCGTCCATGTCGACGCGGGAGCACAGCACGATCACGTGTGACGCATCGTTGACCTTGCCGGCGTTGTAGACGTAGCCGCCCTGAGTCGCCTTGGCGATCCGTGCACGGCCATCAGGCGTGTTGGCGACGATGAAGTGCCATGGCTGCGAATTGACCGACGACGCGCTGTTACGCAGCAGGTCATACACTTGCTGCATCACTTCTTCGGGGATGCGACGCCCGCTATCGTAGGCTTTAGCAGTATGGCGCTTCTTGGCGGCCGACAGAATGTCCATGGTGTTCCTTTCGCTTTCGCTGGGTGATCGTGGGATTTTTCAATCCCACGATGGTAAGCGATTCCGGCGTCAGAAGTTTTCGAGGACGATTTTTCCGATCGCCTTGCCGCTTTCGATCAGCGCATGCGCGCGGCGCAGGTTGTCGGCCGTGATCGGGCCGAAGTGCTCGCCCAGGGTCGTCGTCAGGCGGCCCTCGTCGACCATGTCGGCCACGCGGTTCAGCAGCTCGTGCTGGCGCACCATGTCGGGTGTGCCGAACAGCGAGCGCGTGAACATCAGCTCCCAGTGCAGCGAGATCGATTTGCGCTTGAGCGGCACCGCGTCGAGCGTGGCCGGATCGTCGATCAGCGCCAGCTGGCCCTGCGGCGCGAGGGCCTCGATGATGTCGGCGTAGTGATGATCGGTGTGGGTCAGGCTGATGACGATGTCGACCTGATCGAAGCCCAGGTCGGCCAGCTGCGGCTGCATCGGGCGCGTATGGTCGACGGTATGGTGCGCACCCAGTTTGGTGACCCATTCGCGCGTGGCATCGCGCGACGCGCTGCCGATGACGGTGAGGCCCGTGAGCTGGCGCGCGAGCTGAATCAGGATCGAGCCAACACCGCCGGCCGCGCCGATGACCAGCAGCGACTTGCCAGCTCCGCCGCCTTCGGGCACGCGCAGGCGGTCGAACAGCAGCTCCCAGGCCGTGATCGACGTCAGGGGCAGAGCAGCCGCTTCGGCGAAGCCGAGCGTACCGGGCTTCTTGCCAACGATGCGCTCATCGACCGCCTGGAACTGGCTGTTGGAGCCGGGGCGAATAAGCGATCCGGCATAAAACACCTCATCGCCCGGCGCGAACAGCGTGACACTTTCACCAACCGACTGCACGACACCACTGGCATCCCACCCGAGCACGCGCGGCTCAGTCACCGCCACGCCAAGGCGAATCTTGGTATCGACCGGATTGACCGACACCGCACGCACCTCGACCACCACATCATGCGGCCCCGGCTCCGGCATCGCCAATTCCATCTCGACAAGCGCCTTCGGATCATCGATCGGCAGCCCATTCTGCGTATAAACAATTGCTTTCATTTCTTCTCCTAAAAACAAACAATGAGGGTCAGAGTCGAATTTTCTGACAACTTCAGTTAATCAATTTCTTATTAATTCGACTCTGACCCCAATTGATTTGCAAGACATAAAGCCGAGCTCGCGTTTGAAGCCACGCCGAACGGAAATTGGATCAATTGCTCATTAATTCTACTCTGACCCTCATTGTTTAATGGGGTAATGCGGCTTAAAACTATGCCTGTAAGATACTAATTTAAATCAGGAAATTAAATCATTCCTGATGGTATAAAATTCAAAGAAAACAATTAGGGTCAGAGTCGAATTGTTTGTCAATTTTTGAAAATAAATTGAAAATTAATTCGACTCTGACCCTAATTAAAGCTGGCACATATTCAAGTGATTCAATACTGTTGACGCTGCAACATTTACTGGCTTGATGTTGGGCTATTGCTCATTAATTCTACACTGACCCTCATTTTTATGGGGTGAGGCGTTTGACGATGAGGCCGTTCTGGATGACGACGGCGGGGGCTTCCAGCAGGCGGACGTTGACGGTTGGGTCGCCTTCGACGGCGACCAGGTCGGCGTAGCGGCCGGGTTCGATGATGCCGACGTCTTTGCGTGCCAGTGCTTCGGCGGCGTTGATAGTGGCGCTCTGGATTGCCTGGAGTGGCGTCATGCCGTACTGGACCATGACGGCGAACTGCTTGCCATTGCCACCGTGCGGATG
The DNA here is from genome assembly GCF_024753205.1 of Massilia aurea. GTDB lineage: Bacteria > Pseudomonadota > Gammaproteobacteria > Burkholderiales > Burkholderiaceae_D > Telluria > Telluria aurea. The sequence goes on from NZ_JANUGZ010000004.1 coordinate 178,334, forward strand.
GACGCCGGCGTCGGTGCCGAAGACCATTTTCACGCCGGCCGCATGCGCGCGCTTGAAGTTCTGGCGCTGCAGTTCCGTTACTTCGCGGTCCTTGCGCAGATTGTCTTCCAGCACGCCGTTCTTCTTGCCCTCAAGCGCCGTGTAGCTGCCGTTGTAGATGTCCATCGACAGCCACGCGCCGTGCTTCTTGGCCAGGGCGATGCCTTCGTCGTCGATCAGGCTGGCGTGTTCGATCGTGTTCACGCCGGCGCGGATGGCGTCCTTGATGCCGGCGGCGCCGTGCGCGTGGGCGGCGACCTGCAGGCCCCACTGGTGCGCTTCTTCGACGGCCGCGCGCAGTTCGGCGAGGTTCATTTGCTGCTGGCCCGGCTCGGTGTTGCGCGAGAAGACGCCGCCCGTGGCGCACACCTTGATGACCTGGGCGCCGTACTTGCGCAGCGAGCGCACCGACTTGCGCACTTCGTCCGGACCGTCGGCGTTATAAGGGCCTTTCTGGTCCATCGATGGCGGGAAGTAGGTGCTGTCGCAGTGGCTGCCGGTCGGGCCGAACGACCAGGCGGCGGGGATGATGCGCGGGCCGCGCACCTTGCCGGCGTCGATCGCCTGGCCCAGGCCGACGTCGTTCCAGTCGGCCGAGCCGAGATTGCGCACGGTGGTAAAGCCCGCGTCGAGCGTCTTGCCCGCATGGACCACGGCCAGCGCCGACCAGAAGCGGTCGTTATATTCGAGGTTGCTGTAGCCGCCGTAGGTAGGGTCGGAATCGAGGTGGACGTGCATATCGATCAGGCCGGGCAGCAGCGTCATGCCGGGCAGGTCGATGCGCGTGGGGGCTTCGCCAGCGGCGACTGCACCACCTGCACCACTTGCGCCACCCGCACGCCCGATGCTGACGACTTTACCATCGCGTACCAGGATCTCGGGCTTGTCGATCATGCGCCCGGTTTTCACGTCCAGCAGCCGCTCGGCGCTGATGATGACGTCGGCGGCGTGTACGCCGGACCAGCCCACGGTGGCCATGCACAGGGCCATCAGTTTCAGTGCCAAACGGTTCTTGCGGTTCAAGCCAGCTCCTCGAAAATTGGATGGACAAAATGCAACTTTACACCGCCATGCACCCTGTCCATCCACTTTTTTTGCAGCCTCACGCGTCGAGCACGAGCAGCACCGCCAGCACCAGCATCACGGCGCCCGTCAGCGCCTCGATCACGCGCCACACCCGAGGCCGCGCCAGCGTCGACGCGAAGCGCCGCGCGCCCAGCCCAATCGCCGAGAACCACAACGCCGACGCCGTGATCGCCCCCAGCGCAAACGAACTGCGCTCGCTCGCCGCCAGGCTGCTGCCGACCGCCCCCAGCAGCACCACGGTGTCCAGATACACGTGCGGATTGAGCAGCGACAGCGCCAGCACCGTCGCCAGCGCCGCGCCCAGCGTCTGCGCCTGCGCAGCTGCGTCGCCGGACAAGGTCGCGCCGCCACGCCAGCTGCTCGACCAGCAGCGCAGGCCATACCAGACCAGGAATGCCGCGCCGCCGTAGCGGGCCAGCGGCATCAGGACCGGCGACGCTTCGATCAGCGCGCCCAGGCCACTGGTGCCCGCCGCGATCAGGATCGCATCGACGATGATGCAGGTGGCGACTGTCGGCAGCACGTGCCGCCCCCGCACTGCGGTGCGCAGCACGTGCGCGTTCTGCGCGCCGATGCCGATGATGAGACCAGCGCCCAGGCCCAGCCCCTGAAGATAGATCTGTTGCGAGAACATGGCAGCCTTTCGCGCGAAAGCCGCCACTATTCCAGCCCACAGACTCCACTTCAATTATATTCATGATTATTCAGGCCACGTAAGAAGCGCTAATCATGAAGCTCGACCCTCGCCGCAGCGCCGCCTTCCTCGCCGCCATCGATGCCGGCAGCCTGGAAGCCGCCGCCGCCCAGCTCAGGATCACACCGTCGGCCGTCTCGCAGCGCATCTCGGCACTGGAGCACGACATGGGCACGCCCCTGCTGGTGCGCAGCCGGCCCTGCCGCCCGACCGCACCCGGCGCCCGGCTGCTGCAATACCTGCGCCGCTCCACGCTGCTCGAATCGGAGTTCCTGGCCGAGATGACGGGCGACCCGGGCCCGGCGCGCGTGACGCTGGCCGTCAACAACGACACGCTGGCAACCTGGCTGCTGCCGGTGCTGGCGCCCATCCTGATCGACGAGCAGCTGCTGGTCGAATTCATCCTCGACAACCAGGGCCACACGTTCTCGCTGCTCGAGGGCGGCCACGCAGTGGCCTGCATTTCGGGCGAGCCGAAACCGATGCGCGGCTGCAGCGCGAGCCTGCTCGGCGTGATGCGCTACCGGCTGGTGGCCTCGCCCGCGTTCGCGCAGCGCTGGTTCCCGGCCGGGATCACGCGCGCCACCGCGCAGGTCGCGCCGCTGATGGTCTTCGATCGCAAGGATGCGATGCAGTCGTCGTTCCTGCTCACGCAATTCGGCCTGCCGGACGGCGCATACCCGTTTCACTACGTGCCGTCCAGCGATGCGTTCGCGGAGGCGGTGCGCCTCGGACTGGGCTACGGCATGCTGCCGCACGAGCAGTGTGCGGCGCTGCTGCAGGCCGGCGACCTGGTCGACCTGTCACCTGCCATCGCGCACGACGTGCCGCTGTACTGGCACGCCTGGCGCATCCAGCCCCCGCGCCTCGAACGCATGGGCGCCGCGCTGCTCAAGGCTGCCAGCAAGGCGCTGCTGCCGCTTGCGCCGCCTTGAATCATGCGAGCAGGCGCCACAACAAAAAAAGGCCGGCTGCGCAAGCAGCCGGCCCCTCAGGTCAGGCACACCTCAGATCAGGCGATCACGAACCGATGCGGCCACCGTCGTTCTTGGTGATGACCAGCGTTGCCGAACGCGGACGCTTGCCTGCGCCGTAGCCGGCGTTGGCTGGCCACTGGCTCGTGTACTTGGTCGGGTCGCCCAGATTGGCAGCAGCCGTGGTTTCGCCCGGGTGCTGGATGTTGACGAACAGCGCCTTGCCGTCCGGCGTTTCGGCGATGCCGGTCAGCTCGCAGCCTTTCGGGCCCACCAGGAAGCGCTTGAGCGTGTCCGGCGTGGCAGCCTTGCCAACGTAGGTGTCGATGTTCACGACCGAGCCGTCGGCCTTCGCGTTTGGCACGGTGACCTTCTTGCCGTCGCCGACAGTGCCTGGCAGGCCGGCCAGCATCATGCAGTTGGTGACGTCGGTGTAGGCGCCATCGTCGGTCTGGAACCAGCAGATGCCGGTCGAGACGGTGAAGGACATGCCGTCCGGGCTCGAGAAGTCCTGGTCCGCCGAGAGGCCCGACAGGTTGATCGTGCTCGCAGCGGCCGCCGCTTCGGCGCCGAACAGGTACACGTCCCAGCTGAAGGTGGTGGCGGTCGAACCGGCCGCGTCTTCCTTCATGCGGATGATGTGGCCGTTCGGGTTGCCCGGCTGGGCGGTGGTGCCCTTCATGTCGGTGTAGGCGCGCGGATTGGCCGCGTCCACGCCGACCTGGCTCGAGCCGCTTGGCTCGGCGCGGCGGTTGCTGTTGTTGGTCAGCGTGTAGTAGATCTCGCCGTTGGCCGGGTTGACCGAGCACCATTCAGGGCGGTCCATCTTGGTCGCGCCGACAGCATCGGCCGCCAGGCGGGCGTTGACGAACACGTCGGCCTGGTCGGCAAACTTGTAGGTGGCGTAGCCGGCAATCGCGGCATTGGCGATATTCAGTTCGATCCAGCTGCCCTTGCCGTCGGCGTTGAATTTGGCCACATACAGCTTGCCGCTGTCGAGGTATTTGTCGCCGGTGGCGATACGGTCGGCGGCAACGGCATCGGCCGGATTCCACGGGGCGGTCGAGACGAATTTGTAGATGTACTCGCCGCGCGAATCGTCACCCATGTAGATGGCCAGCGGCGTGCCGGCCAGCAGGCGGCCGAAGGCGGCGCTCTCGTGGGCGAAGCGGCCCAGCGCGGTGCGCTTTTTCAGTGGACGGGTCTTGTCGTAGGCATCCATCTCGACGATGTAGCCTTCGCCGTTGAGTTCATTGCGATAGTCATCGCTGCCGTCGACCGACGTGCCCTTCTTGCTGATGTTCCAGCGTGCGTACTTGTCGTCCGTGCCGCCGGTCTCCCAGCCGTGACGCGAGGCCGCGCCCTGCGCCACGCCGTAGCGATTGAGCGATGCGACGCTCTTGTCGCCGCGTGCCACGTTGTCGGTGGCCGAGCGGGTGAAGTAGCCGGCCCAGTTTTCTTCGCCCGACAGATAGGTGTTCCACGGGGTGCGGCCGGTGCCGCAGTTGTTGAGCGTGCCGCGGAACTTGGTGCCGTCCGGCGAGTACTTGGTCTTGACCAGTGCATTGCCGCGCACCGGGCCCGAGATCTGGACCTCGGTCTGCTGGTGCACGCGGCGGTTGAAGTTCGAATTCTGCAGGTATTCCCACTTGCCGTTGGTGGTGCGCACTTCAACGATGGACAGGCCGTGCAGCGCCATCTCCTTGTCGACTTCCAGCGCCGGGCGCGGCAGCGTGTTAGTGCCGCCATTGGCGTGCACGAAGAACGAGGCCAGGCCTTCGTTGGTGGTCGCTTCGTGGTTCATGGCCAGCAGGCCGCGCGTGACGCCGGTGGTCGAGACGGCGCCGTCGGCGGACAGCGAGAAGAATTCCATGCCGTCGTGGTGGTCGCCAGCGCGGTTCTCGAAATCGGTGTCGGTGCCGTCGTTCTTGTAGGCAGGGGTGCCGACCGCGAGCGGGTCGCCCAGCGCATAGATCACGCTGGCGGTATAGCCGGCCGGGACGACGACGGTATCGGCCAGGCTCTTGCCGACAGCGGTGAAGCCGAGCAACTTTTCGACCGGCGGCGGCGGCGGCGTGTTGCCTACTGGTGCCGGGGCCGTCGCGACAGGATCATCATCCGAGCCGCCGCACGCGGTCAGGCCGAAGGTGCTCAGCAGCGCGGTGGCGGCCGTGGCGGCGCCGCCGCGCAGCATGTTGCGGCGGCTCAGGCGGGCGTTCATGACAGTGCTGAATTGCTCGTTCGACGAAGTATTCAGGTCGATATCGTCATGGTCGATGCCATGGCGGGCGAGATCGGTCGGCTTGTTCACGGGATGGATCCTGTATTTGTGTGGGGATAAGGGAAAGCCCGTGAATAGTAGTGAGGCAAGATGACGCCGGCGTGACAGTTTGGTCACAGTTTGATGACATGAGGGGAAATACGCCCATCCCGGATGCACGACGTATGCATCATTACTGCAAGTTTGCGGCGATCTGGGTAAAATTTCCTGTTGAAATTGTTTTAACGTTCTCCGTGTCCGGAGACATAGCCGGAAGGTCATACATGCAGGAACCCCGCGACACCATGCCGGCACAGGACGCCGTTTCCTTCGGCTGGGCATTGTTCGAAGCCATTCCCGACTGCGTGAAACTGCTCGACATCGATGGCGCCATCCTCGCGATGAACTGCAATGGTCGCAGCGTGATGGAGATCGACGATGCCGATCTGCTGCATGGCCAGCCCTGGATGGCGTTCTGGCCGGCCGAATCCCACGACGCCGTGCACGCGGCGCTGGAGACGGCGCGCGCAGGCGGCACCGGCCATCTCGTTGCCGCCTGCCCGACCGCCAAAGGCACGCCCAAGTGGTGGGACGTGATGGTCACCCGCACCGCCAGCGGCGACGGCCTGCGCGCTCACCTGCTCGTGATCTCGCGCGACATCACGCAGCAGCGCAACGCCAGCGAGGAGCGCGAACAGCTGCTGCACCAGCTGCAGGCCGCGAACATCGAAAGCAAACGGGTGGTCGAGCAGCTGCGCGCCAGCGAAGAGCGCTACCGCACCCTGTTCGACTCGGTCGACGAAGGCTTCTGCATTTTCGAGATGCTGTTTGACGACGCGAACCGGCCCGTCGACTACCGCTTTCTCGAGATGAACCCGACCTTCCAGGCGCACACCGGCCTGAAAGACGCCGTGGGCCGCACCGCGCGCGAGATGCTGCCGGGGCTCGACGACTTCTGGTTCGACACCTATGGCCGCGTGGCGCTCACGGGCGAACCGGTACGCTTCGAGAACGAGGCGCCGGCCATGGGTCGCTGGTTCGATGTCTACGCAACCCGCATTGGCGGTGCGGACAGCCGCAAGGTGGGACTGCTGTTCAACGACATCTCGGCGCGCAAGCAGTCCGAATCGACGCTGCGGCGCCTGGCCGACGACCTGGCCGAGGCCGACCGCCGCAAGACCGAATTTCTGGCCACGCTGGCGCACGAGCTGCGCAACCCGCTGGCGCCGATCAGGAACGGCCTGTCGGTCATGCGCATGAGCGGCGACAATCCGGCAGCCATGGCAAAGGTGCGCGACATGATGGAGCGCCAGGTCGGCCACATGGTGCACCTGATCGACGACCTGCTCGACATTGCGCGTATCAGCGGCGGCAAGCTGGAACTCAAGCGCCAGCGCACTGACCTGGCCGCCATCCTGGCCAGCGCGGTCGAAACGAGCATGCCGCTGATCGAGGCAGGCAAGCATGCATTCACGCTCGATGTGCCCCATGCGGCCCTGCCGGTCGACGCCGACGCCACCCGCATCGCGCAGGTTGTGGCCAACCTGCTCAACAACGCGGCCAAGTACACGCCACCGGGCGGGCAGATCGCCCTGTCGGCGCAGCGCGATGGCCTTGACGCCGTGATCACGGTGCGCGACAGCGGCGTGGGCATCGCGGCGGATGCGCTGGCCGGCGTATTCGAGATGTTCAGCCAGATCGGCCGCACGGTCGACCGCTCGCAGGGCGGGCTGGGCATCGGCCTGTCGCTGGTGCGGCGCCTGGTGGAGATGCATGGCGGCTCGGTTGCCGCCACCAGCGCCGGCGCCAATGCCGGCAGCATCTTCACGGTGCGCCTGCCATTGGCCGCCGAGGCAGTACAGGCCGGGCCGGCGGCAGGCGAACCTGCGCCGGCGCTTGATAACGCGGCGGGTGGCCTGAAGGTGCTGGTGGTAGACGACAACGTCGATGCAGCCGTGACGCTGTCGATGATCCTGGAGATGTCGGGCTACACGGCGAAGGTGGCGCACGACGGCTACGAGGCGCTGGCCGTCGCGCAGTCGTTCGGCCCGCGCGTGGCGTTTCTGGACATCGGCATGCCGGGCATGAGCGGCTACGAGACAGCGCGCGCAATCCGCGCCACGCCGGGCCTGGAAGACATCGTGCTGGTAGCGCTGACCGGCTGGGGCGCCGAGAGCGATCGGCAGCGCTCGAACGAAGCCGGGTTTGACCACCACCTGACCAAACCGGTGCAGCTCGACGTGGTCGAGGCGCTGCTGGCGGGCCTGTGACGCCGGCGCCCTGCCGGGCCAGTCAGTTGCGGCGCAGTTCGTCCTCGAGGTCGCCAATCAGCTGCGCCACGGTGGGCGTGATGCCCTTGTCGCCCGGCGTATAGAACACGCCCGGCAAGACGCTGTCTTCTTCGAGCTGCGGCAGCAGTTCTTCGATCAGTTCTTCCAGCGAGAACGCCTGCGCGTCGTAGCCGTCCCATTCGAATTCGGCGCACAGCGTGGCGTACTCGTTGGCCGGCCACATCGGAAACACGAGGGTGCCGTCGTCCGTTTTGGCCAGCGCCCAGCCGTCTTGGTACAGGCCCCACACTTCGCGCGCCTCGGCCGCGCGCCGGATGAAATACTCGTAGCGTTCCGGTCCCGCCAGCGTCACGACGGCCGCCAGCTGCTGGCCGCCCAGCTTGATCGCCGAGATGATCTGTTCGCTCATCACCACTCCAGTCCATCGAGGCGTGATGCCCCACAGCCGTCAGGATACGCCATCGGGATGCACGGGGTGCGTTTGTCACCTAACAAACGGCTGCGACGTAGCGGACGCTGTCTTGACGACCGGGGCTGGCGTGGCGTGCAGGTCGTAGCGCACATCGTGCCGGTCGCACGGCGGCGCATCGAGCACCAGAAAGGCGTCCCAGCCCAGCCGGCCCGGGCTGGCGGCGTCCAGCGTGGTGTTGTGAACGTCGGCCGCGCGCAGCGCCAGCTCGACTTCGTATTCGAGGGCGACGCCGGTAAACAGCGCCAGCACACTCTTGAGCGCGCGCGCGGCAAGCCCGCCCGGCAGAAAGGCCTGGAAGCCCGCATACGCGAGCGGCCCGACGATCAGGCGCAGGCGCAGCGTGCGCTGCCAGACGCGCGCACCGGCCAGCGCGCGGGTACCGAGAACGGCGCTGTCGTAGCCCAGCATCGATTGCTGCGCGGCCGGGATGTCGTACCAGGCGCCGATGAATTGTTCGGCCACGATCGGCTGGCCGAAATACTCGGACAGCACGCGCGCGAGCTGCACGGCCGACACCGGCCGGTGCCGGACCGACGCCGCAAAATAGCCGATCGATTCATCCAGCACGGCGCCGTCGCCCACGTCGCTCAAACGCCGCCGCAGCGCCGCGTCACCCAGCCCGGCAAGGCTCATCAACAGGGGCAGGAAGGCATCCTGGCCATCGAGCTGGTACTTCAAAGGCAGGCGGTACTTGCGCCAGGCTTCGTAGAACAGCGCCAGCGAGCGGTTCGAGAACGCATCCAGAAAGGCACGCGGGCCGTCGTCTTCTTCCTCGTTCTTGTGGTACGCCTGGTGCGCGGCGATGCGCTCGGTGTAATGCGCCGGCAGCACGCCGTTGCTGCCCAGCAGACCCATGAAGGCCGGCGTCAGGTGCACGTGGCGCAGCGTGCCTTCCTGCACGGCGTCGGCCAGCGCTGCGGCGTCGATCGGCAGCGCGAACGGCATGCCGATCGACAGGTCGCGCACATCGGCATGGATGCTTTCGAGCTGGCTGGCCGGAAAACCCAGCGACACCGAGTTCTGGAAGCGCAGCATGTCGGCCACCAGCCCATGCGCCGGCTTGCCGCGGCGCCGCAGCCACAACTCGAGCACCTGCACCGCCTGGAAAAAATCAAAGCGCCACGGCTCGCGGAACAGCTGCTCGATTACAGCAGACTCAGATCGCCGCTTCGGGGTGCGCATCGCAGCAGTTCCTCGGACGATTGATGGGACACGATCACCAGCTGGGTAAAGCTGTTGGCGTGCACGTACAACGCCAGGAAGCGTTCGATGACGTGGGCGAAGAGGTGGATGCCGCTGCCGACAAACGCTTCTTCGTCGATACTGAGCCGCACCTCGATCCCGCGCACCAGGCAATTGAAGGGATTGCCGGACAACCAGGCGCTGGTGGGCGTGTAGGCAATCGCGAGGATGCCGCCGATCTGGCGCGTCGAGGCGGCCGAACGGGGCACGTCGTGCAGCGCCAGCATTTCGCGAAACGCGTCGACGCCGCCATCGGCCAGCGACAGGTGGTTCAGCGACAGCAGCGAAATCAGGCGCCACTGCGCGCTGCGGCCGCGCGCGAAGCGCCAGGTGCGCGTTGGCTTGCGCAGGAACGTGATGGCGCGCGTGCCCGAGCCGCCTTCCGTGAACAGGTCGCCCCCTGGCTGGCCGTACGGCAGCAGCGATGGCAGGTCGCGGTTGGTACAGGTCAGTTCGAGATTGAGCGTGGTCTTTTCGACCTTGGCCGGGTCGAAATCGATGTCGACGATCGTGATCTGCGTCTCGAAGCCGGGGCTGCGTTCGGCCAGCGCTTCATCGCGCGCCATGGCCCAGTAGTGCCCATTGTGCTGCGGCGTCTGCGCATGCTTGAGCGAGTAGAACGGCTGGAACTTGATGATCGTTTCGCCTTGCGCCGTCTGGCGCACCATATTGACGTCGTTGATCGCATTGACCTCGTAGCCATAGGCGCGGCGCCCGTCGGCCAGCACCGGGTAATTGGCCTTGGCGTGGGTCAGCTGGATCGGTTCGCCGCGCTGGGGGAACAGGTTGATCACCGGCGTGCAGCCGGTGAGCAGGTTGTTGGTCGAGAGGGTCCCCAGCATGCGCGCCAGGTTCGAGTCGCTGCGAATGCCGGCCAATGCCAGGTGCACCGTCAGCGCGCGCGTGCCACGGGGCAGGGCGGCCGTCAGCATGGCCAGGTCGAGATCGACGAAGTTGAATTTCTCGGGAAAGCAGAAGTACTCGGTGAGCAGGCGATACGCCGCATGCGAGCGCGCCGGGAAATCGATCAGCGCCTCGTCGTCGCCAAAGCCGGCGCTGCGTACCGGCAGCGCCGGCAGCGCGATCCAGTGCCCGCCATCGGCCTGCACATAGGCGGCCACCGTGCGCACCAGCAGCGCGTCGCGCAGCGCCGCGCACAGCGACGGGTCGCCATCGAGGAACAGGCGCAGCGCCGGCAGCGCCGGCAGCGCCAGCGCATCGAGTCCGCGCCCGTCGCAGGTGATGGCCACGCGCACGCTGATGCTGGCCGTGGCGCCGGCCGGCAAGCGCACCGTGTCGGGCGCGCCGATGATCGGAGAGAACGCCGCGCGCGTGATGGCCAGCGGCGCGACCGTCACCGGATACACGGTGCGAAACGTGCATTCCACGCCGCGCACGGGCCGCGTGTTGAATGCGGCGCCGCGCCCGATCGTCGTCACGCTCGTCTGCTGGACGGCAGCGGCGCCGGTGGCGGCGTCGGTGTTGGTGGTGCTGGCGGTGATGGCGGGGCCGAGCTGCGCGATCGAGCACGATGGAAAAGGGCGCAGATAGTGCGGGTAGAGCACGCCGAACAGCGCTTCGGTGAACTCGGGATAATCGTCGTCGAGGCGCCGGGCGATGCGCGCGTTGAGAAACGCGAACGACTGGATCATGCGTTCGGTGTGCGGGTCTTCGCAGACCTCACCGCTGATCAACAGGCGCCCGGCGACGCGCGGATAGCGTTCGGCAAATTCGCGCAGGTTGTGGCGCAGGTAGGCCAGTTCGCTTTCGTAATAGGGCAGGAGCTGGTCCATCTCAGGTCTCCTTCACCGGCGACGCTGCTGTTGCCATTGTTGCTGCCGCGCGGCCGGCCTTGCGGATGCTGTACTGGAGTGTAGAGGGCTGCAGCACGGCGTCGAAGTTGACCGGCTCTTGCGACACGCTCCCCACCAGCACCGCCGTGATCGAAAAGCTCAGGCGATTGATCGACGGGCCGGCCGCCTCGTCGCGCAGCGCCAGCTGCGCCTTCACACCGGTCAGGCGCGGCTCATGGCGCGTGATGGCCGCTTCGATGCAGGCGCAGATGTGGGCCCGGTCCGAAGGGCTCGACAGCGAGCGGTCGGCGAAATCGCACAGGCCGTAGTCGACCATCGATGTCTTGCATTCGGTGTAGCCGGCAAGTTCGCCCTCCTGGATGATCGAGCGCGTGTTCAGGAGCGCTTCGAGGTCGCGCGCCACCGCGTCCTTCAATCCGTCGACATTCAGGCGCACGACGACAACGCCCTGGCGTACCGGCTGGCCGAGCAGACGGTCGAACAGATCCGGCGTGTATCCCTTCATGGAGCGTTCCTTCGCGGTGGAGCAGAGGGAGGGCGTGCGGAATGTTGCGTGATGAAAACCAATCGCATGTTGCCATGCGGTTCGTCGCCAAACGTTGATGAACTTCACGTGGGCAACTCTACGTCGTCGTTATTGTTTCTTTCCGGCCATAACAACTGGGAAGACGGCACCATGACGAGCAAAGTTCTCTGGGGCGAAGGCCTGCTGCTGCGCCCCCAGCACTTCCAGCGCCAGGATGCGTACCACGAGCACTGCCTGTTCAAGAGCGTCAAGGCGGTCCATCCATATGCCTGGGGCGTGGAGCTGTGCGAGATCGACCGCGAGGCGCTGGCCAGCAGCATGCTGCGCGTGACCGGGCTGGCGCTGCGCTTCCAGGATGGCGAGCTGTACGAGGCGCCCGGCAGCGACGAGCTGCCCGCCACGATCGACCTCAGCACGCTGGCGCAAACGGTGCAGGCAGTGACTTATTACGCGGCGCTGCCGGGCCTCAAACCCTTCAATGCCAACTTCGTGCAGCCGGGACAGGCCGCAACCTCGGCCGACAGCGCGGCGCGCTTCATGCAGGCGAACCTGGAAGCGCCCGACCTGTTCACACAGGCCGCGCCGGTGCAGCTGGCCTATCTGCGGCGCGCGCTGCGCCTGGTGGCCGAGTTCGAGCCGCGCGACGCCTACATCCACTTTCCACTGCTGCGCGTGCGACGCACGCCCACCGGCGGCTTCGAGCCCGATCCGGCCCTGGTGCCGCCAGCCCTGTCGGTGGGCGCGTCACCGGTGCTGTTCCAGGGTTTGCGGCGCCTGCTCGACGCGCTGCAGGCCAAGGTCGGCGCGCTGTATGGCCACCACCGCGAGCCGACCCGCAACGTGATCGAATTCCGCTCGGGCGACATGTCGTCGTTCTGGCTGCTGCACACGGCCAGTTCAGCCTACGCGGCGCTGACGCATCACTTTCATCATCCGGCGTTGCATCCGGAGCGCCTGTTCCAGTCGCTGCTGGACGTGGCCGGCGGTTTGATGACGTTTTCGAAGAACTGGACCCTGGCCGACCTGCCGGCCTACCAGCACGGCGATCCCGGCCCGGCCTTCGCGAAGCTGCACATGATCATCCGCGAACTGCTCGACACGGTGATCTCGGCCAAGTACTTCGGCATCGTGCTCAACGAGGTGCGCCCGTCGTACCACATCGGGATGCTCGACTCCGGCAAGATCGACGACGACACCACGTTCTATATCGCGGTATCGGCCGACATCGCGGCGCTCGAACTGATCGAGATCGTGCCGCTGCGCTTCAAGGTGGGCGCGCCGGACGACGTCGAGAAGTTCGTGCTCTCGGCGCTGCCCGGCGTGCGCCTGCAGTATTCGCCGCAGCCGCCGGCAGCCATCCCCGTGCGGCCCGAGACCTGCTACTTCAGCCTCGAATCGAAAGGGCCGATGTTCGAGCGCATGCTCAAGGCGCAGTCGATCTCGATCTATGCGCCGGAAGGCTTGAGGGAGCTCAAGCTGGAATTGCTGGCCGTGATGGCGTGATGGGGCGCTGCCGACCCGGTGGGGATAAACCTGTGGATAAGTCTGAATACTCAACCGTACCCCTGTATGGACAGCATTTTGCAGCAGCAACGACGCAACACATCAGCGCTATTTGGCGGATGATTTAATTCCCATTGGAAACAATCACGTATGATAAACGTCTCTTCACCCAACGATTTGACACGCAATGACCACTGCCATGGCCGCCCCACCGAAGGCCGAGATGCCCCCAGCCCTGCTCGCTGAGCTGAGTGCCTGGGCCCAACAGTATGCACACGACGCCGGCGCCGGTCTGCGCGACGCGCTGGCAACCGCTGACAGCGAGAAGCTGGCGCTGCAGGCCGATCTGGACGAAGCCCAGGCCGCGCGCGACCATGCCCAATCGATGGCAGAAGAACGCGACGAAGAAATCCAGCGCCTGACGGCCGAGCTGCGCAACGCACGCCAGATCGCCACCGACGCGCTGGTCGGCAAGGCCAAGGACCAGCTGGCCATCGACGGCAAGGATGCGCAACTGGTCGATCTGCGCCAGCAGCTCGAACGCAATGTGACGGCCACGGCAGCCGAGTCGGATGCGCGCCTGCAGGCCCAGATGGACCTGATTGGCGCCACGACCGAGCGCGACAACCTGATGGCCGAGCTGAAGGATTTGCAGACCAAACTCGACACCTCGCGCACCGAGCGCAGCGCGCTGCGGGCCGAGCTCGAAGCCCTGCGTTCACGCAAATAACGCAGTCTGCACCCTACAACGACAAAGGCCCCGGCGCTGTGAAGCACCGGGGCCTTTGTGGTTATTACGACGGTCTTGCTTACTCTTGCGATGCGGCCGTCACGTCGAGCGTGAAGGCTTTCAGGCCCAGGACAGCGCTGCTCTGCTGACGGATCTGGTTGGCATACGCTGCATCACCGTTGAGCTTACGACCGTACGAAGGGATCATTTCCTTCATCTTGGCTTGCCACTCTGGCGTGGCCAGCTTGTCCTTGAACGCCGATGCTGCAATCACTTTCAGCATGATCGGCGCAGCGGTCGAGGCGCCTGGCGACGCGCCCAGCAGGGCAGTGACCGAACCGTCGTTCGATGCCACGACTTCGGTACCGAACTGCAGCAGGCCGCCCTTGGCCGGATCGTCCTTGACGATCTGCACGCGCTGACCTGCGTTGACCAATTTCCAGTCTTCCTTCTTGGCTTCCGGCAGGTATTCACGCAGGGTTGCCACGCGGTCTTCCTGCGACTGCATCACTTGTTCGACCAGGTACTTGGTCAGCGGGATGTTGTCGATACCGGCTTGTACCATCGGACGCACATTGCCGGTGTTGACCGAGGCTGGCATGTCGATCCACGAACCGTTTTTCAGGAACTTGGTCGAGAACGTCGCGAACGGGCCAAACAGCAGGGCTTTCTTGCCGTCGATCACGCGGGTGTCCAGGTGAGGAACCGACATTGGCGGCGAACCGACCGATGCCTTGCCATACACCTTGGCGTTGTGCGCCTCGACCAGCGCCTGGTTGGTGGTCACGAGCCACTGGCCACCGACCGGCACGCCGCCGAAGCCCTTGGCTTCAGGAATGCCCGTCTTTTCCAGTAGTGGCAGTGCGCCGCCGCCAGCGCCGATGAACACGAATTTCGTGCTCACGGTCGAGACCTTGTTGTCCGCCAGGTTCTTGACGGTGACGTTCCACAGACCGTTTTCGCCGCGCTTGATGTCTTCGACCTGGGTACGCAGGTTCAGCGTCATCCCGTGGGTGCCGGTGAGGTGCTTGACCATGCTGCGGGTCAGGGCGCCGAAGTTCACGTCGGTACCGATTTCCATGCGGGTAGCAGCCACTTTCTGTGCTGCGTCGCGGCCATTCATGACCAGCGGCGCCCACTTGCGGATTTCTGCCTGGTCTTCGCTATACAGCATGCCCTTGAACAGGTTTTCCTTCTGCAGTGCGGCGTAGCGCTTGCGCAGGAAGTTGATGTTGTCGTCGCCCCAGACAAAGGCCATGTGCGGCACATTGTTGATGAAGGTCTGCGGCGCGCCCAGATACTGCTTTTGCACCTGGTAAGCCCAGAACTGCTTCGACACTTCGAACTGCTCGTTGATGTCGACCGCCTTCTTGGTGTCGATGGTACCGTCCGGCATTTCCGGCGTGTAGTTCAGCTCGGCGAAACCGGAGTGACCGGTGCCGGCATTGTTCATGGCATCCGAACTTTCGGCCGAAACCGAGTCCATGCGTTCGTACATCTGGATCGTCAGTTCCGGATCGAGTTCCTTGAGCATCGTACCGAGCGTGGCGCTCATGACACCGGCACCGATCAGGACAACGTCAACTGGCTTGTCATTGGATGGAGCGGGCGCTTTCGAGCACGAAGCAACGATGAAGCAAGAAAGGACGACTAATAGCGAGTTGCGCATACGAGTATCACCTGAAAAAATGTGTGCGATGGCCTGGCATGCAACATCTGATTTAAAAATTCGACGGCTCGGTAGTGGCGCATTCCGTAAGTAACCGGAGGCGCCATTAGAGAACGGGTTGTCGGGATCTGTCGCGGCAATCAACCGCAACAAGCCTCGGCAAACGACGCAATAGCAAGGCCGATGCATCGCTGCGACCGGGTCTCGATCGGGGCGGCATCATGGGCTGGCAAACAAGGATATAACGCGTTGACAGGAGAGTCAGGCGGGCCAGTCAATATCCCTGGCGTCCATCGAAACTGGGGGTAACTCTTGTATAGGAGTTGGGTAAGTATAGCCCAAACAAATCAGCCTTGCTTGGGGCTGGCCCCCTTAAAAGGGCGTCTCAGTATTCAAGCGGTAGCGTTCTGCGTACTACTACTGAGGCGGTGGCGCGACGTTTGTGCGGTGGGTTTCTTGCGGTGTGCGATGCGGGGGTTGAGCCGCTTTTGAACACACGATTGAATCCGGCTGATCTGGACACATGTAGGATGTTTGATCGGGGATTCGATGACCATGACCCATGCCACAAGCGTTGATACCGCGTCGGCGCCGCACATCCTGACGATCGACGGCGCCAGCATCCGCGATATCGCCTCGTTTTATGACGAGATCAACCGCGTCTTCATGGTGGGCGAGGATTGGCGGCTTGGTGCCAGCCTGGATGGACTGGATGACATGCTATACGGTGGCTATGGGGTACTGCGCGGCAAGGCCCCGGCAATCGTCGTCTGGGAGCAGATGGACAGCAGCCGTAGTGCTCTGGGCGTCGAGGCAACCCGTGCTTACTATCTCGCAAAGCTCGAGCATCCGCAGGTGTTCAAACCGGGCCCGATTCACGCGGCACTTGCGCGCCTTGGGCAGGGCGGGCCAACGTACTTTGATCTGGTGATGCAGGTATTTGCTGATCATCCGAACATTACATTGCGCGCGGCTGACAACTAATACATTCTTCGATCGATAACACCTTCCAGCTTTGAATGTTCCAAGCTCTTCGCTCGCAACTTCAAGCCATTGTCACCGCAGCAGCAATTACCCCGGCAAGTCGAGTCCCCGCGCCACTTCCATTAACTGCTCTCGTAGCCATCGATGCCCCAGGTCATTGTTCTGGTAGCGGTGCCACTGCATCGACATCCGCAAGGCAGGCAGAGGCACCGGCGGCGCAAGTACACGGACCGGCAACCGCTCCTGCATATCGAGAGCCAGCCTGGTCTGCGTGATGGCGATCATCTGAGTATTAACGATCATCGGGATCAGCGACGTGAAATCGTGCGTCGTGATGCAGATGCGGCGCGTGAGGCCAAGAGCGTCGAGGTGGCTCTCTGCCAAGGACGGTACGCTTGGCTGGCCCAGGCGCACGACGGCATGGCCGCTTTGCAAAAACGTGTCCAAGTCAAGTTCTTCTCCGACAGCCGTATTGCCATTCCAGACGATGCATCTGAAGGTGTCTTCGAACAAGTGTTCATGCGGTTGTTCGGGATCGATAAATTCGGCCGGCATGATCGATAAATCGGTTTCGCCATTACGCAAGAACTGGTGAACGTTTTCGATCTGCGGGCGTAATTCAATGCTGATGAACGGCGCTACTGCCTGCAGGCGGCGCATCAGCGGCGCAATCAACAGCTGCACCGCGTAATCCGAGACCGTAATGCGAAACGTGCGCTTTTCATTCGCAATGTCGAGAGTGGGGCGGTGCGCCACCGTCGCCTGGATCCGTAGCAGCAATGCTCGCACCGGTTCCTGTAACTCCTGGCCCAGCGGTGTCAATGCCATCGTGCGGCCGGTTGGCACCAGCAACTGGTCGCCGAAATACACGCGCAATTTTGCCAGCATCCCGCTGATGGCGGATGGGCTGGTGGACAACCTCAGCGCCGCACCGATGATCTTCTTTTCATCCAGAAGTGCATCCAGCACGACCAGCAGGTTCAGGTTGAGCCCGTTAAAGCGCATGCAATCCCTTTCGATGCAGCTATCAGTTATTCAGACGGGTCTTACTTCTATTCTCGAACACCTGAATATTGCAACTAACATAAAATAGTTGCTTGATGTTTAATGATTTTAAGCAATTTTATTTTATCACGTACCAATAAAGAGAAGTTGACATGAAGAAATACCAGTATTTGGCAAGTGCAATGGCCTTGCTCGCCCAGTCGGCTTTCGCCGAGCCACAGCAAGCGAGCAGCGCCGCCGCCTTGCAGGCGAAGGAAATCCGCCTCGACGTCGCCGAGAAACAAAAAAACTTGACCACTGAGACCACTGCCGAAGCCCCGGCACCAGTCCCTGTGCTTGAGTTGCCGCTGGATGAAGCCGATTCGCCAGGAGCGACCAAACAATGATGCACGCTTTCACTCCTTCGCGCCGGACGATAATGCGTACTGGTTTTCTAGCACTGTCCCTCGGCACCATGGCCATTGCATCCGCCTATGACGTCACGCCTCGCACCACACCGATGGTGGGCAACGACGTTGACGCCCGCGTGGGCGCAATGATCGACAACATGAGCACGTCGCAAAAGATCAACTTCACGCGTGTCAACGATGGCCACATGATTCCCGTGCTGCCGTCGCAGGGTCTGGCCGGAACGCTCGCCTATGATTCGTCGATGGGCGTTGGCAAGAACGCCGCCACATTCGGCGCGCAGTATCCGTCGCCGTCGGCGCTGGCCGCGAGCTGGTCGATCAACCGCGCCAAGCAGTTTGGCCTGGCGATTGCTTACGAAACCCGGAAGGCCGGCGCACAGCAGATGCTGTCGCCAGGCGTCAACCTGTATCGCGCGCCATACAGCGGCCGCGCGGCCGAGTACTTGTCCGGCGAAGATCCATTCATCGGCGCCGTGCTCGGGCCTGCCGTCACGAACGCCATTCAGGTGCAAGGCATCCAGGCGTCGGGCAAGCATTACATTGGCAACGATAACGAAGCCAACCGTCACCTTGCCAACGTCAAGATCGACGAGCGCACACTGCGTGAAATCTACATGCCGGGCTTCGAATCGCTGGTCAAGAACGCGAACATCGCGTCGATCATGTGCGGCTTTAACCTGATCAACGGCGAATACGCCTGTGAAAACCACCACCTGATCACCGAAGTGCTCAAGGGCGAGTGGGGTTTCAAGGGATTTGTCATGAGCGACTTCAACTCGATCCACCACGCGCAAAAGGGCGCCTGGGCAGGCACCGATCTGGACATGCCGAGCGGTTTGCAGTTCACGGAAGAAAATATCTGGAGCTACCTGTACAGCAACCAGCTGACCATGAACGTGCTTGACGACAAAGTACGCCGCAATCTGCGTGCGATGGTCAGCTACGGTTTCGACAAGGGCTATGTGGATCCAGGCCCGCTCGACCGCTCGTATGGCGCTGCCGCCTCGCTGGCCCTGGCCCGTGAAGGTATCGTCATGCTCAAGAACGACGACGCGTCCACCCGGTCGCGCCATGTGCTGCCGCTGTCGACCGACGCGAAAGTTGCCGTGATCGGCGACCTGTCCATGCAAATGCCGGGTTCGCCGTTTGGCACCGCCTGGTCGCCGCCGACCAGCTACGTCACCACCATGGCCGGCATGCAGCAGCTGAATGTCGACCCTGCCAACATCACGTACATTCCGTCGATGTCGCTCAATCCGGTCGAGTCCGTCTGGTACCAGAATGCACCTGACCGCAAGGGCGCCGTGCCTGCCGCTGGCCTGACCGCCGAGTATTTCGACAACCTGACGCTGGCCGGCAAGCCGGTCGTGACGCGCACCGAGCCAGGCCTGGCGATGAATTTCCTGTCGGGCCAGAACGTCACCAATAATGGCCGCACCGCGATCGAGGGTTTTGCCCCGACCGCCGGCGCATTTTCGGCACGCTTCACCGGCACGTTCAAGCCGACCATCACGGGTGAACAGGTCTTCAAGATCCGTGCAGACGGCGCCTACAAATTGTGGATCGACGATAAGTTGATCATCGATTTCGACGGCACGCCGCTGTCGGGCGACGTGATCGATGCGGTCAGCCATTTCGGCAAAACCGTGAAACTCAAGGCAGGCCAGTTCTATAACGTCAAGATGGAGTTCCAGCGTCTGAACGCCGGGTATTTCCCGGTCCTGGGTGGCATCAACGGTATCCAGATGAGCTGGGCATCGCTGGCGGCGCCAGACCTGTCACAGTACGACGCCGTGGTCGTGGGCGTGGGCATGAACGCCGAGTATGAAGGGGAAGGTTTCGACCGCAGCTTCGATTTGCCGGAATACCAGGGCGAGATGCTGGCAAACGTGACCAAAGAGCACAAGAACACCATCGTCATCATGCATGGCGGTGCACCGTTCAACATGCGCCCATGGTCGAGCAAGGCCGGCGCCATCCTGGAAGCGTGGTATTCGGGTCAGTACGCTGGCCAGGCTCTGGCTGAAATCATCTACGGCAAAGTCAATCCGTCGGGCAAGCTGCCGGTGTCTATCGGCAAGAACGAAAGGGACTACCCGAGCTACGCCAGTTATTCGAACATCGACGACTACCTGCCGGCGGGCCTGTTTGGCTACCCTGCCACGAAAGCCAAAACCGAGCTGACCTATTCGGAAGGCCTGTACACGGGTTATCGCGGCTTCGACAAGACCAATATCAAGCCGTTGTATCCGTTCGGTTTTGGCTTGTCGTACACCAGCTATGCTTACAGCGACATGAAATTGTCGACGACGACGTTGGCAGGTGCCGAGACAGTTGAAGCGACCTTCACGCTGACCAATACCGGTTCCATGGACGGATTTGAAGTAGCGCAGCTGTACGTCAGTCCGGTCAAGCCGCTGACGCATCGTCCCGAGAAGGAACTCAAGGGCTTTGCCAAAGTATTCCTGAAAGCTGGCGAATCCAAGCGCGTGACGATTCCAGTCGATGCCCGTTCGCTGGCGTACTGGGTACAGAACACGGATACGTGGAATGTCGATGCGGCCAGCTACAAGATCCGCGTTGGTGGTTCGTCCGATGCGCTGCCATTGACGCAGACGTTGAAGGCGGTTGTCGCCCAGAAGCTCCCGACCAATACGTCGAACCCGCTGCCAAAACCTGTTCAGCAGGCCGTGAAGGTATCGGCTGATCAGGTTTATTGATCGGTTCGTTTCTGGCTGTAAAAAGCTGAAAGGCCCCGCCGGATAACCGGCGGGGCCTTTTTTCGTCAGCGGCTAAAATATCATGTGTAAATCGAATGATCTGCGAAACCCGTAGCGCAAGAGAATAGGGATGATGTAATGCATTTCAATCGCCTTGACTTGAACCTTCTTGTAGCGCTCGACGCGCTACTCGACGAAAAAAATACCACAGTGGCAGCGAAGCGTTTATCCGTCAGTCAGTCGGCGATTTCTGGCATGCTGGCCCGCCTTCGCGTGTTTTTCGACGACGATCTGCTGGTACGCGTTGGGCGCCACATGGAACTGACGCCACTGGGCCGTGACCTTGCCGACCCGGTGCGCCAGTTGATCCTGGAAATCAAGGCGACCCTTGCGATCCGCCCCGGGCTGTCGATTGCCACCGAGCGGCGCCATTTCCGCATTACGGTCTCCGACTATTCGGTTCCCATCCTGATTGCGCCGTTGGTCCGGCAGCTGCAAACGCTTGCACCGCACATCACGATCGAACTGCGTCCACAAACAGACTTTACGGGCCATGGGCTGCGCCGTGGCGAGACAGACCTGTTGATCATCCCTGACGAGTACATCGACCCTCAACACCCGCACTCGATCCTGTTCGAAGATACGTTCAGCTGCGTGGTCTGGCAAGATAATGCGCAAGTGGGTGAGACGCTGGATATGGACACGTTTTTGCGCTGTTCTCATGTGGCCCCGCGCCTGGGACAACCTAGCTCGCCGACGCTGGCCGAACGCTATTTTGACGACAACAAGATCGTGCGCCGGATTGCCGTTACCACGCACGACTTCACATCGCTCGCTTCCATGGTTGTCGGCACTGACCTGATCGCGACAATGCAGACGCGCCTCGCGCGCGATAGTCAAACCCGTCTGCCCATACGGGTGCTGGCGCCGCCCGTAGCGGTAACACCGTTCCGCGCATGCATGCAGTGGAATCACTATCAGACGATGGATCCAGCGCATCGCTGGCTGCGGGAGCAGCTGCTCGTGGTAGCGCAGGCTGGGGCGCCAAACGCATAGCGGTTCATGCGGCGCATGTCTATTCGAAGAATTGCTTTTGGCCGGAAGCGGAAGTTCCTGGGAGTTCCCGCCTCGGCCTTGTGTCAACATGACTGTTTGTTCACAACAGTGCTTTAACCAGCAAACGCCTTATTCCACCGTCACCGACTTCGCCAGATTACGCGGCTTGTCCACATCCGTGCCGCGCGCCAGCGCCGTGTGATACGCCAGCAACTGCAGCGCAGCCACGTGCAGGATCGGTGACAGCAAACCGTAATGCTCAGGCAAACGAATCACGTGCAGGCCATCGCCCGACGTGATGCGTGAATCGACGTCGGCGAACACGTACAGCTGACCGCCGCGCGCGCGCACTTCCTGCATGTTCGACTTCAGCTTTTCCAGCAGTGCATCGTTCGGGGCGATCGTGACAACTGGCATTTCTTCGGTCACCAGCGCCAGCGGGCCGTGCTTGAGTTCGCCTGCCGGATACGCTTCAGCGTGGATGTACGAAATCTCCTTGAGCTTCAGCGCGCCTTCCAGCGCGATCGGATAGTGGATCCCGCGGCCCAGGAAGAGGGCGTTTTCCTTGCGGGCGAAGTCGTCGGCCCAGGCGATGATCTGCGGCTCGAGCGCCAGCACGGCGGCCAGCGCGACCGGCAGGTGACGCATCTGCTTGAGGTGTTCGGCTTCTTCGGCATCGGTCAGGCGGCCATTGACCTGGGCCAGCGTCAGCGTCAACAGGAACAGGGCGGCCAGCTGGGTCGTGAAGGCCTTGGTCGAGGCCACGCCGACTTCGACACCGGCACGGGTGATGTAGGCCAGCTTGCATTCGCGCACCATCGCGCTCGTCGAGACGTTGCAGATGGTCAGCGTGTGTTCCATGCCCAGGCTGCGCGCGTGCTTGAGTGCGGCGAGTGTGTCGGCCGTTTCGCCGCTCTGCGTGATGGTGACTACCAGCGTGTCCGGATGCGGGACGCTGTCGCGGTAGCGGTATTCGCTGGCGATCTCGACGCTCACGGGCACCTTGGCCACCGATTCGATCCAGTACTTGGCGGTCAGGCCAGCGTAGTAGCTGGTGCCGCAGGCCAGGATCAGCACGCGGTCGATCTTCTTGAACACGGCAAAAGCGCCGTCGCCGAACAGTTCCGGCATGATGCCGGTGACGCCTTCGAGCGTGTCGCCGATCACGCGTGGCTGCTCGAAGATTTCTTTCTGCATGTAGTGGCGGTATGGGCCGAGTTCGGCAGCGCCGGTGTGCGCGTGCACGGTCTTGACTTCGCGCTCGACCGGGCGGCCGTCGACGTCGACGATCCAGTAGCGCGCCAGTTGCAGGTCGACCACGTCGCCTTCTTCCAGGTAGATGATCTGGTCGGTCGTGCCGGCCAGCGCCATCGCGTCGGAGGCAACGAAGTTCTCGTCCTTGCCCACGCCGACGATCAGTGGCGAGCCCTGGCGCGCGGCGATCACGCGGTGCGGTTCTTCGCGGCAGAACACGGCGATGGCGTAGGCGCCGTGCAGGCGCTTGACGGCTTGCTGCACGGTCTCGAACAGGTCGCCGTTGTACATGTGGTCGACCAGGTGAGCGATGACCTCGGTGTCGGTCTGGCTCATGAAGACGTAGCCCAGGGCGGTCAGCTCCGCGCGCAGTTCGTCGTGGTTTTCGATGATGCCGTTGTGAACCAGCGCGATGCGCGCATTGTCTTCGCTTGGCGAGAAGTGCGGGTGGGCATTGTGCGATGCCGGCGCACCGTGGGTCGCCCAGCGGGTGTGGGCGATGCCGGTGAAGCCTTCCAGATGCGCTTCCTTGAGCTGCGCTTCCAGTTCGGCCACGCGCGACGTCGAGCGCGAGCGGGTCAGGCGGCCATCGAGGTGGACCGCCACGCCGCAGGAGTCATAGCCCCGGTACTCGAGGCGCTTGAGGCCCTCGATCAGGACAGGGGTAATGTTGCGTTTTGCGACTGCTCCGACGATACCGCACATGGCTAACCTCACTTCAAAAATATTCAATGAGTATTATCGTAGAGCAATTACGGTGAAATAAGCGTACAGTGTGCAGCTATATTTGTCATATTATTTCACAACCATCAAGCTGTGAAATCTTGTTTCATATAGCAGCATTAAATACTCTTAAATTTCATGCCTATCAATGCTCTCCCTGTTCTTGACGACATCGATCGTCGCATTCTGACCATTCTGCAGACTGACGCATCGCAGACGAACGCGCAGCTGGCAGCGCAAGTGCATGTGTCGCCACCGACGTGCCTGCGCCGCGTGAAGACCATGACGGATAGTGGCATCATCCAGCGCCAGGTGGCCATTGTCGCGCCCGACAAAGTGGGCGCGGGCCTGAGCGCCATTGTGGAGATCACGCTCGACGTGCAGGCCGCCGAGCGCATGGCCGAATTCGAGAAACTGGCGGAGACGGAAGCTGCGGTGCTGCAGTGCTACCGCGTGTCACCCGGCCCGGATTTCGTGTTGATTGTGCAAGTGGCCGATATGCCGGCCTATCACGAGTTGGCGCACCGGCTGTTCACCGCGCACGCCAATGTGCGTAACGTGAAGACCTATTTTGCCACCCACCGCAGCAAGTTCGAAACGCGTATTGCCGTGTAATCAGGCATAAAAGTCACGCGCATACCTGTGGATAACAATGTGGATGACCACAGGGAAGAACATGGGATAAGCAGGGTATTACCCTGTGTTTATCCTGTTCATTTCCTGTGATTAGCCTGTGCACGGTCGGTGGATTACTTCTTGACTTTCACTGGACGCTTCCAGCTGTCGATGGTGACTTGCTTCGATCGCGAGATGGTGAGCTTGCCGGCGGGCGCATCCTTGGTCAGCGTCGTGCCGGCCGCCAGCGTCGCGCCCTTGCCGACCGTGACCGGCGCGATCAGCTGGGTGTCGCTGCCAACGAACACGTCGTCTTCGATCACGGTGCGGAACTTGTTGGCGCCGTCGTAGTTGCAGGTGATGACGCCGGCGCCAATGTTGACGCGCGAACCAATTGTGGCATCGCCCACGTACGCCAGGTGATTGGCCTTGCTGTGCGCGGCGACCGTGCTGTTCTTGACCTCGACGAAGTTACCGATGTGGACATCTTCGCCGAGCGTGGTGCCCGGCCGCAGGCGCGCGTACGGACCGATCTGCGAGGCGGCGCCGATCGTGGCGTCGTCGATATGAGAGAACGGCTTGATATTGGCGCCCGCGCCAACGGTGGCATCGACCAGCACGCAGTGCGCGCCGATGCGCACGCCGTCAGCCAGCTCGACGCGGCCTTCGAATACGCAGCCGACATCGATCGTGACATCGCGGCCGCAAATGAGTTCGCCGCGCACATCGATGCGGGCCGGATCCATCAAGGTCACGCCGCGTTCCAGCAGTGCGTGGGCAATGTTCAATTGGTGACGGCGCTCGAGCTCGGCCAACTGCACCTTGCTGTTCACGCCCGCCACCTCCCATTCGCCGGATGGCTGGCTCGAGACGACCGGTACGCCGTCGGCCACGGCCTGGGCGACGATGTCGGTGAGGTAGTACTCGCCCTGGGCATTGTTGTTGGACAGGGCCGCCAGCCACTTCTTGAGGTGGCGGGTCGGAATCGCCATGATGCCGCTGTTGATTTCCTTGATGGCGCGTTCGGCCTCGGTTGCATCTTTCTCTTCGACGATGCGCACGATCTTGCCGTCTTCACGCACGATGCGGCCCAGCCCGAATGGATTGGCCTGCTCGACGGTGAGAATGCCCAGCTTGTCGCTACCGGCGGCCTCGACCAGGCGGCGCAGCGTGGCGACGGTGGTCAGCGGCACGTCGCCGTACAGCACGATCGTCGGCTGGTCATCGTCCAGTTGCGGCACGGCTTGCATGACGGCGTGACCGGTGCCCTGCTGCGGTTCCTGCAGCGCGGTATCGATCGTGCTGCCGGTGGATTCTGCCACTGTTGCGACCATCTCTGGCACCGCTGCGCCTCCATGTCCATAAATCACGCATAATTTCTGCGGACTCAGGCCACGCGCAGTATCGATGACGTGGCGCAAAAGGGGCTTACCAGCCAGTGGATGCAGTACTTTCGGCAAGGCGGACTGCATGCGTTTGCCCATACCGGCGGCGAGGATCACAACGTTCATAAGCCGTTCTCAAAAAGTTGAATATATGAAAAATTTTAGCATGCGCGATGGCGCGTTCCGACGTGTGTTTGCGCTTCTGCTGCTTGCCATGACGGTCATGGCCGCCGGTTGCAGCTCGATTCGCTTCTCGTACAACCAGGGTGATACTTTACTGTACTGGTGGATGAATTCGTATGTCGACTTCGAAGGTCAACAAGCGGATGTGGCCAAACGCGATATCAAAGCCGTGTTCCAGTGGCACCGCAAGACGGAGTTGCGTGACTATGCTGCATTGCTGGGCACGTTCAAGCGTCAGCTGGCTGGCAACCCGACCCAGGCCGACCTGCTCGGCGACTACCGCGAGATCCGCGTGCGCGCCGATCGCCTGGGCCAGCGCGCCGTGCCGGAACTGACGACGCTGGCCATGTCGATCACGCCCGAGCAGATCACCCACTTGGAGCGCAAGTTCAAGGACAAGAACGACGAATACCGCCGCAAGTTTATGGATGGCAGTGCCGACAAGCGCCAGCGCGCCCGTTTCAAGAAGTCGATGGAACAGATGGAACTCTGGTTCGGCAACTTCAGCAGCGAACAGGAGGCGACCCTGCGCCGCGCGTCCGATCTGCGTCCGCTGGACAACATCCTGTGGCTGGAAGAGCGCCAGTACCGCCAGCGCCGCGTGCTGGCAGTACTGCAGGAGATTCAGCAAAAGAAACTCAACCGCGAGCAGACGTCGGCGCGTGTCGCAGGCTTGATGCGGGAATTGTCTGCCCGCATGGACTCGCCGGAACGCAAGGGTTTCTATGACGCCAGCATCGATCACACCACCAAGTTCATCCTGACAGCAATCCGGATCGCCACGCCGCAGCAGAAAGCCCATGCGCAGGAGCGTATCCAGGGCTGGATTGGCGACCTTGAGGCGCTGGCTGCAGGCAAATAAGTCAGTAAATAAGTAACTGAAGAAGCACGCAAAGGGCGGCAGACAATCGCATGTAAACCCCATGCTATAGTGCCGCCCATGCACAGAAAGTCCATCAACTCCAAGCCTGCCGGCCCCAAGCCGCACGGCGCGCCGCGCATGGCGCAGCACCAGGTCCGCATCATCGGCGGCGCCTTCAAACGAACCCTGCTCCCTGTCGTCGACGCCCTTGGCCTGCGGCCCACGCCGGACCGCGTCCGCGAGACCGTCTTCAACTGGATCAATCACCAGCTCGCCAATGACTGGGATGCTGCTACCGTACTCGACCTGTACGCCGGTTCCGGAGCACTGGGCTTCGAGGCGGCCAGCCGCGGCGCGGCGTCGGTGCTGATGGTCGACAACCATAGCCCGGCGGTACGCCAGCTGGAAGCAAACCGCGACAAGCTCAAGGCGACCAACGTCACCATCCTGCGCGCCGACGCCCTGACGCTGGTGCGCGACCTGGCCACTCGTGGCCAGCGTTTCGACGTGATCTTTCTCGATCCACCCTACCAGCAAGACTTGCTGGCCAAGACGTTGCCGTTGTGCGCAGCGCTGCTGAAAGAGGGCGGGATGGTGTATGCAGAAGCCGAGGCGCCGCTGCTGGCCGATGGTGATGCGGTGCCCGAGTGGCTGGCAGGCTGGGAAGCAGTACGTGCGGACAAGGCCGGCATGGTCTACTATCATCTGCTCAAGCTGCAAGAAAAACAGGCATGAGTTGTTGAAAGGCTGTGAAAACTGCACAGTCATTGGGCAAACCCCGCCCCAGCGTGGGGCGAATGCCGGGTATTTAAGGCATAATGCGCGTTCTATCACGGTGTATTTTTCACAGGAGCCGCAATGGTTGTAGCTGTCTATCCAGGTACTTTCGATCCGCTCACCCGCGGCCACGAGGATTTGGTACGCCGCGCATCCGGCCTGTTCGACCGTCTGGTGGTCGGCGTTGCCGATAGCCGGAACAAGCGTCCCTTCTTCACGCTTGAAGAGCGTCTCGAGAT
The DNA here is from genome assembly GCF_024753205.1 of Massilia aurea. Taxonomy (GTDB): domain Bacteria; phylum Pseudomonadota; class Gammaproteobacteria; order Burkholderiales; family Burkholderiaceae_D; genus Telluria; species Telluria aurea. The sequence continues at coordinate 205,847 of NZ_JANUGZ010000004.1, forward strand.
CGCCAATGAAGTGCTGGGCCATTATCCAAACGTGCAGGTCGAAAGTTTTTCGGGCCTGCTCAAGGATTTCGTGCGCAAGCACGACGCCCGTGTGATCGTGCGCGGCCTGCGCGCGGTATCCGATTTCGAATACGAGTTCCAGATGGCGGGCATGAACCGCTACCTGCTGCCGGATGTCGAAACCCTGTTCCTGACCCCGTCCGACCAGTACCAGTTCATTTCGGGCACCATCGTGCGCGAGATCGCCATGCTGGGCGGCGACGTGTCCAAATTCGTTTTCCCATCGGTCGACCGCTGGCTGCAAAACAAGATCGCCAGCCTGCCCCCAGCACCGGTCGCCTGATTTACCTGGAAGTACCATGGCCCTTCTGATTACCGACGACTGCATCAACTGCGACGTCTGCGAACCCGAATGCCCCAACGATGCCATTTCGATGGGCGACGAGTATTACCAGATCAATCCGAACAAGTGCACCGAGTGTGTCGGTCACTTTGAAGAACCGCAGTGCCAACTCCTGTGCCCGGTCGCATGCATCCCGCTCGACCCGGCCTGGCGCGAATCGCGCGAAGAACTCCTCATCAAGTACGAACGTCTGACGGCCGACAAAGCCGCCGCCTGACTGCCTCCCTGGCCGACGCCTCCCTGTCGGCTCGCTTCTCCCTTCTGACACCGCTACACCGCCAGCTGGCTTGACCCGCTGGCGGTGTTCGCTCGCGTAATCAATTCGCGCTGCATCTCGTTTGCTCCTCCGACGTCCTAGATGGTTATCTTTATCTGCTACTTTCAGTAGCAAATTTTCCTTCGTCTTTTTTGTTACTTATAGTTTTATAATAAATTATATAGAATGTGAACTTCGTGGAACATCTCATAAATATTACTATAATTGAGATTTAATCATACAATTTCGTTCATTTACGCAAATATTACTACTTAAATTTGAATATCGAGAATCTTGGGTAAAATCCCGTAAATTTTCCCTTACAGACGACTTCATTGGGCTAAGTCGATCTGAAATTCATCTTCATAAGTCTGAGAATTTCCGAATAATGTAATTCTATGTGAACTTTGTTACATTCTGAGCCCGAGAAAAGTTGGGTAACACCAGGTCACCGTTGAAAACATGAGAGTTGGGCGTGCCTTGGCGGAATACAAAGCAACAGGCGAAAAAAAACGCGGCTACCGTTTCCGGTGCCGCGTTTCAGCGAAGGAGAAAAGCAGGTCAGCGATCGATTGTGATCAAGCTGACTTCGACGGCAGAGCCGATTTGCTCGGGCGGGGCCGTACCGTCAGGTACAGCGCACGGCCAATACCAACCAGCAGGGGACGAAAGAACAGGGCGATTCCGCCGAACAGGGCGAGATAGATGGTCATGCTGAACAACAGGCTGTAAGGCACCGCGCTGGCGGTTTGAACTAGGGTGGCGGTGGAAAACATGATGTACTCGTTCTGTAATTGTGGATAACTCTAGTGCATCGCAACATATAAATCTAATTCCCATCGCTGATGGCACTTATACTGTTTGTGAATGAGTTGAGGTACACTTGTATTCACGACAGTTTTATCCTGAATTCCATGAGCTTTCTGACGCTTGACCTGAATTTGCTGCGCGTGTTCGATGCCGTCATGACCGAGCAAAACCTGACCCGCGCTGCCGGCCACCTGGCCATGACCCAGCCTGCTGTCTCGAATGCCATCAAGCGACTGCGCGAAAGCCTGGGCGACGAACTCCTGATCCGCACCGCTTACGGCGTCAAGCCGACGCCGCGCGCCGAAGCGCTGTGGCCGGCCGTGCGCCAGGCACTGGCAGCCCTCGAAGCAGCCGTGATGCCGGAAACGTTCGATGTCTCCAAGGCACAGGCAACGTTCCGGATGGCGATGGCCGACGCGACCGCTGCCCTGTGGCTGCCGTCGCTGATGCGCTCGATCGAAGGCGAAGCGCCGGGCGTGAACATCCGCATGGTGCCGCTGACCACGCGCGAACCGCGGCCGATGCTGCTGCGCGGCGATATCGACCTGGCGGTGGGCTTCTTTCCAGGGGTGGCGGCGCAGTTGTCGTACGAAACGGGCTCGCCGATTCGCCACGAGCGCCTATATTCGGGCGTGTACGTGTGCGTCATGCGCAAGGATCACCCGCTGGCCAAGGAAAAGCTCGATCTCGACACCTATTGCAAGGCGAACCACCTGCTGGTGAGCTTCTCGGGCCGCGCCCACGGGCTGGTAGACGAAGCACTGGGCCAGATGGGCCGCGAACGGCGCATCCTGCTGACGGTGAACCAGTTCTTCACGGCTGGCCGGGTGGTGGCCAACTCGGACCTGATCACGGTGCTGCCGAAGCACTTGCTGGTCTCAACCGGCATGGCCGATGTCCTGATCTGGAAAGAATTGCCACTCCAGCTGCCGGCCGTCCACCTGGACATGCTGTGGCACGAGCGCGACGGCCGCAGCCCGGCGCACCGCTGGCTGCGCAAGAACCTCGAAGGCATGGCCGAAAGCGCTTCTAAAGGCGGCGTGCGCAAGGTCGTCTGATACGTTGTCACCAAGGATGGCGCAGCCGCGTCATCCCTTCTCACCTGTACGCCGACCTCCTTGCCTGGTGGCTCTGCCTACCATGCAATTCCCAAATCCATTCTGCGCGAGATCCGTCACCGGGTTTGCGCTAGCGCATCCTGAACGATTCATCACGTTCCAGAATGGTCATGCGCCGTGCATACCGCATACGCACCTACATGGAGATAGGGAGATGACAATGCGCCATTTATCAACGGGCCAATTCGGTGTGTCTGGGATCACTCTGCTGCTCATGCTTGCGGCTTCAGGCCGCGCTACAGCCGCTGCCGAGGATGACGCCACTGATGCCGGGCGCAGTGGTGGTGACATCTACAGCATCGTCAATCTCGCCGCGCCAACGAGTTATAACGGCTTTGTCAATGCACGTGGGCAGGCGGCGTTCGAGTACCCGGGGCCGGATGGCCGCACGCAGGTGGCGTTTTTCAATGGCGATCGCATTGTCGATATCAGTCCTCCAGGCAATGACCGTACGTTTGTCGGCGGTCTGAACGAACAAGGTGAGGTGATTTTCAACGCACGTTTCCTTGACGCGCAGAGTCCCGGTGGCCTGCGTTACCAGCCGCTGCGCTGGTCGGCCGCGCGAGGCCGGGTCGTATTACCGTCGCTCAATGTGAGCGAATACGCCTCCCTGGACGCTATCAACAAACATGGCCAGATCGCGGGTCTGTCTGCCACGTCCAGCGACAACAGCAGCGTGCGTGCAGTGCGCTGGACGTCGGCAAATCGCCTGTCATCACTGCCCGGCGTCACGGGCTTCGTTCCAGGCGCTGCCTACGGCATCAACGATCTCGATGCCGTCATCGGCTCGGGCAGTGCTGTCAATGGCGGCACGACCACGCTGGTCTGGAACGCAGACGGCCGTCCCACGAATCTGGGAACATTCGGCGCGCGCAGTGCGTATGGTATCCGCATCAATAATCAGGGCGACATTCTCGGATGGCGCATCGTCGACGCTGCAACCCGGGGGTTCTTCCTGTCGAGTCCCGGAAAGCCCGCAGTCAGCATCAATGCCGCCTATCCCACGACACTCAATGAAGCGGGCGAGGTCATCGGCGCCGTGCGGGGTCCGACCACGAGCGAGTTTCGCGCTTTCCGGTACTCGCGTGCGCGCGGTTTTCTCAGCCTGCACCCGGCGGGCATGTTCACGTCCGAGGCCAACGCACTGAACGATGATGGCGTGAGCGTGGGCCTGGTCCGCTCCGGCATGCTTGACGAAGGCCGCGCCTATCGCTGGTCGCGCACGGGCGTGGCGACCGATCTCAATCTGCGCCTGCAGAACTCGCCAACTGGGTTGGTGCTCACCGAAGGACTTGGTATTGCAGCCAACGGCGACATCCTGGCCCAATCCAACGCCGGCCTGGTGTTTCTGTGTCGTGGTGGCGGCGGTACCGATGCGCCGGTGCTGGGTCCGATACAAATCCCGGCGCTGCGCGCGAACGAGCTTGCCAGGCTCACGCTGTCATTTCGCGACCGCAATGCAAGCGATACCCACACCGCCACCATCGACTGGGGCGATGGCAGCGGGCCGCTGCCGGCGGCCGTACGCGGGCGTAATGGCACCGGCACAGTGCTGGCTGAGCACAAATTTGGCGTTGCAGGGGATTATCGCGTGACCGTGGTCGTCACCGATTCGGCGCGCAGGCGTACGACGATGTCTGCGTCCGTCCGGGTCGGCTTCACCGACGGCGCGCAACTGGTCGGCGAAGGGATGCTCCAGTCGGCCGTGGTCCCCGGTAGTAGTGTCTATTCGCCTGCTGCCAGAACAGCCTTCCGGCTGGCAGCGCCACTCACTCTCACGACAGCTGGTGGCACACCGTTCGTGTTTCGTCTGCTGGGCAGCACGTCATTCAAAGGCGAGACGCTGGATCGGATCACGCTCGACGGCAACCGGGTCAAGCTGGAAGGCACGGGGCAACTGGACAATCGCCCGGGCTACCGCTTCGTGATCGATGCGGTCGCGGGGGAGGGCGACGCGCTGGCCAGCGCCAGCAGGATGGCAGTGCGCATCGAAGAAGCGGATGGCGTGGGCGCGATGCGCAAAGTCATGTTTGAAGCAGGGCGCGACGGCGCTACGCCGCAGGATCTCACTCAGGCCGCCAGTCAGGCCGTTAGTCAGGCCGCCAGTCAGGCCGCCAGCCAGGCCGCGCAAGCGCTACCTGCCGCCCTTTTATACCGCGGCGCACTACGCCTGATCGGCCAGACCAGCAAGACCGGCTATGCCGGCCAAGCTGGGCAGCCATAACTCAGCGAATCGGCAGCTTGGTGGAGTTTTTCACTTCTTCCATCACCGCATAGGTGTGCGTCTCGCGCACACCTTTCTGCAGCAGCGTCTTGCCCAGAAATTCGCGGTAAGCGGCCATGTCTTTCACGCGCGCCTTGACCAGGTAGTCGAAGCCGCCCGCCACCATATGGCACTCAAGCACTTCGGGAATCATCTGCACACTCTGCTTGAAGGCATCGAACACTTCAGGCGTGGTGCGGTCGAGCACGACTTCGATGAAGACCAGCAGCGAAACGTCCAGCAACTGCGGATTGAGCTGGGCGGTGTAGCCCATGATGTAACCTGATTCGTGCAGCTTGCGCACACGTTCGAGACAGGCAGCCGGCGACAAGTTGACGCGCGCCGCCAGTTCGACGTTGCTGATGCGGCCGTCGTTCTGCAATTCGGCCAGAATCTTTTTGCTAATCTTGTCCAGCATGCTACATCTCCTTGTAAATTTTATTTGGTCAGATTGTCGCATCAAAAACTATCTATTGCCAGTATCGGTTAAATCCAGAATAAATCCAGAAGAAATCCTTCTACAATCGAATCATTTCCACCAAGTTCCGATCTGCGCCGGCTGTTGCTTACAGCACGGCGCTTTTGCTGTGCGGTGGCCCTCGTTTGTATTTTTCTTTTGACTAGATAGCCATGCAGATTGCTGCTCACCCGGCCTCCATTTTCGTTCCGTTCGACGCTCTTCACGCTGAAATCAAGCGCGACCAGACTCCCCTGCGCGCTGCCATCACGGCCGCCTACCGCCGCGATGAAACCGAGGCAGTGCAGTGGCTGCTGGCCCAGGGTTCCGGCGCCAGCCACGACGCCCAGGCGCTGGCGCACCGTCTGGTCGCCGCCGTGCGTGAAAAACGCACCCGCTCGTCGGGCGTGGACGCCCTGATGCATGAATTCTCGCTGTCGTCCGAAGAAGGCGTGGCATTGATGTGCCTGGCCGAAGCACTGCTGCGCATTCCGGACAGCGAAACGGCCGACCGCCTCATCGCCGACAAGATCAGCAAGGGGGACTGGCGCAAGCATCTGGGCGAATCCCCGTCGCTGTTCGTCAATGCGGCCACCTGGGGCCTGCTCATCACCGGCAAGCTCGTGTCGACCAATAGCGAACAAGGCCTGGGCTCGGCGCTCACGCGCATGATCGCAAAGGGCGGCGAACCGCTGATCCGCAAGGGCGTCGACATGGCGATGCGCATGCTGGGCAACCAGTTCGTCACCGGTCAGACGATCGACGAGGCACTGAAAAACAGCCGCGAGAACGAAACGCGCGGCTACCGCTATTCGTACGACATGCTGGGCGAAGCGGCGCTGACCGAACTCGATGCGCAACATTACTACGCGTCATACGAGCAGGCGATCCATGCGATCGGCAAGGCCTCGAATGGCCGCGGCATCAAGGATGGCCCGGGCATCTCGATCAAGCTCTCGGCGCTGCACCCGCGCTACAGCCGCGCGCAGTCGGCGCGCGTGATGGACGAACTGCTGCCGCGCGTGCGCAGCCTCGTACTACTGGCCAAGCGCTATGACATCGGCATCAATATCGACGCCGAAGAAGCCGATCGCCTCGAGATCTCGCTCGACATGCTCGAGGTGCTGGCGTTCGACCCTGAGCTGGCCGGCTTCGAAGGCATTGGCCTGGTGGTGCAGGCCTACCAGAAGCGCTGCCCGTATGTGATCGATTATGTAATCGACCTGGCCAAGCGCAGCGGCCGCAAGTTCATGGTGCGGCTGGTCAAGGGCGCTTATTGGGACGCCGAAATCAAGCGCGCCCAGGTGGACGGCATGCCCGGCTATCCGGTCTATACGCGCAAGGTGCACACCGATGTGTCTTACCTGATCTGCGCGCGCAAGCTGCTCGGTGCGTCCGACATCCTGTACCCGCAGTTCGCCACCCACAATGCGCATACGCTGTCCGTCATCTATACGTGGGCGCGCCTGGGCAATATCAGCAACTACGAATTTCAGTGCCTGCACGGGATGGGCGAGACGCTGTACGACCAGGTCGTGGGCAGCAAGAACCTCGATAAACCCTGCCGTATTTACGCGCCGGTCGGTTCTCATGAAACGCTGCTGGCCTACCTCGTGCGCCGCCTGCTGGAAAACGGCGCCAACTCGTCGTTCGTGAACCAGATCGTCGACGAGAGCGTCGCCATCAACACCCTGATCACCGATCCGTTCGAGGTCGCCCGCGCCAGCGGCGGCAAGCCGCATCCGGCAATCGCGCTGCCGGTGGACATGTTTGGTACTGAGCGCAAGAACTCCGCCGGCATGGACCTGGTCAACGAAGACATTCTGGGCGTGCTGGCGGGTGGCCTGTCGCAACAGCGCCGGCACGTCGCCGCGCCCCTGACCGCAGCAAAGGTCGACGCCGGCGCGATTGATGCCGGAGCATTCGCCAACGTGGTCAACCCGGCCCAGTCGGCCGATATCGTCGGCCTGGTGCAGGAAGCCTCGCGCGCCGATGTCGATGCCGCACTGGCAGCGGCCAGTGCCTTTGCCGGCGAGTGGGCCGCCACCAGCACGACCGAGCGCGCCGCGATCCTGGAACGCACCGCCGACCTGTTCGAGCACCATGGCGTCGAGCTGATGGCCCTGGCCGTGCGCGAAGCGGGCAAATCGCTGCCAAATGCGATTGCCGAACTGCGCGAAGCGGTCGACTTCCTGCGCTATTACGCGGTGCAGATCCGCGCTGTAACTGGAGTCCAGGCAAACGTCCAGGCACTGGGCCCGGTCAGCTGCATCAGCCCGTGGAACTTCCCGCTGGCGATCTTCACGGGGCAGGTCGCGGCGGCACTGGCTGCCGGCAACGTGGTGCTGGCCAAGCCGGCCGAGCAAACGCCGCTGATCGCTCACCGCGCGGTGGAGTTGTTCCTCGAGGCCGGCACGCCGCGCGCTGCGCTGCAACTGCTGCCGGGCCGCGGCGAAGTCGTCGGCGCCGCGCTGACGGCCGACAGCCGCATCAAGGGTGTGATCTTCACCGGCTCGACCGAAGTTGCGCAGCTGATCAACCGCACGCTGGCCAAACGCGCCGAACAGGAAGGCATCGACATTCCGCTGGTGGCCGAAACCGGTGGCCAGAATGCCTTGATCGTCGATTCGTCGGCGCTGCCCGAACAGGTCGTGGGCGACGTGTTGAGTTCGGCCTTCGATTCGGCTGGCCAGCGCTGTTCGGCGCTGCGCGTGCTGTTCCTGCAGGAAGACATCGCCGACAAGACCATCAAGATGCTCAAGGGCGCGATGCAGGAACTGCGCGTGGGCAGCCCGGATCGCCTGGCCACCGATATCGGTCCGGTCATCGATGCAGAAGCGCAGCGCAACCTGCTGGCGCACATCGAACGCACGAAGGCCACGGCGCGCAGTCACTTTGCGCTCGAGCTGCCGACTTCCGTCACCAGCTGCGGCACCTTCGTTCCGCCGACGGTGCTCGAGATCGCGTCGCTGTCGGAACTCAAGCAAGAGGTGTTTGGCCCGGTCTTGCACATCGTGCGCTACCGCCGCGCCGATCTGCCGAAGGTGATCGCGTCGATCAATGCCACGGGCTTTGGCCTGACGCTAGGCGTGCACTCGCGCATCGATGAAACGATCGACTACATCGTCAACCATGCGCACGTCGGCAATATCTACGTGAACCGCAATATCGTTGGCGCGGTCGTCGGCGTGCAGCCGTTCGGTGGCGAAGGCAAATCCGGTACTGGTCCGAAAGCTGGTGGGCCGTTGTACATCAAGCGTCTGCAGCGCAGCGCGGCGCCATTGATGGACCATGTCCGTCAGGCTGACGTTGCGCTGGAAGCGCTGATCGGCTGGCTGCGCACGAACGGCCAGCAACCCGTGGTGGCACTGGCCGAAGGCTATGCGCGCACGTCGTTGAATGGCGTGGCAATCGACTTGCCGGGGCCGACCGGCGAGCGCAATCGCCTGTCGTTCACGCCGCGCGGTGTCGTGCTGTGCGCATCGGGCACGCCGGCAGGCCTGCTCAATCAAGTGGCAGCCGCGCTGGCCACTGGCAACCGCGCACTGGTGCTGACCATGTCGCCAGAGGCGATCCCGGCCAACCTGCCGCAGGCGGTCAAGGAGCGCGTGCGCTTCATCGGCAAGGACGAAGTCGATGGGGGCGAATTTGCGATCGCCTTGGTCGAATCGGGCCTGACCGGCTCTCTGCGCACGCAGCTGGCTGCGCGCAGCGGCGCCATCGTCGGGGTGGTCGATACCGAACCACTGGCAGCGGTCGATCTGTGGCGGCTGGTGGCCGAACGCGCCGTCTGCGTCAATACGACGGCGGCTGGCGGTAATGCCAGCCTGATGACGCTGGGCCTGTAATTCACACCACATCGGCGACTTCGGTCGCCGATGTGCTTTCTAACCCGCATTCACGTCAGGAGCAGTAACGGCAGTTGCAGGAACCACACCAACAACAAGGAGACTCACCATGCTTGTAGGCGTTCCAACCGAAATCAAGAACAACGAATACCGCGTCGGCCTCACGCCGGCGTCGGTGCATGAACTGGTGGTGCAAGGCCACCAGGTGCTCGTCCAGCAGGGCGCCGGTAGCGAGATCGGCTTGCCCGATACGCAGTACGTCGCGGCCGGCGCCAGCATCGTGGCCAGCGCGCAAGAGGTGTTTGCGCAGGCCGCCATGATCGTCAAGGTCAAGGAGCCCCAGGCGGCTGAATGCGCGATGCTGCGCGAAGACCAGATACTCTTCACTTACCTGCACCTGGCGCCCGATCCCGATCAAACGGCGGCGCTGGTGCGGTCAAGAGCCATCTGCATCGCCTATGAAACTGTCACCGGGCCTGGCGGCGGCTTGCCGCTGCTCGCGCCGATGAGCGAAGTGGCAGGGCGCATGTCGATCCAGGCAGGCGCTGCGCACCTGGAGAAATCCAGGGGCGGCATGGGCCTGCTGCTGGGCGGTGTACCGGGCGTGGCCGCGGGCCACGTCGTCATCATCGGCGCCGGCGTGGTGGGCGCCAATGCCCTGCAGATGGCGGTGGGCACGGGCGCACGGGTGACGGTGCTCGACAAGAACCTCGATCGCCTGCGCCAGCTCGATCTGGTCTATGGCAACCGCATCGTCACGCTGCATTCCAACGCGCAGGCGCTCGAAGAAGCCGTGCTCTCGGCGGATCTGGTCATCGGCGGGGTACTGGTGCCGGGCGCCGCAGCGCCGAAACTCGTCACGCGCAGCATGGTGTCACGCATGAAGAGGGGCGCGGTCATCGTCGACGTGGCGATTGACCAGGGCGGCTGCTTTGAAACGTCCCACGCCACCACCCACGCCGATCCGACCTTCGTCATCGACGGCGTCGTGCATTACTGCGTTGCGAACATGCCTGGCGCAGTCGCCCGCACATCCACTTTTGCGCTGAACAACGCCACGATCGGCCACGTGCTGGCGCTGGCCGGCAAGGGCTGGCGGCGCGCGCTGGGCGATGATCCCCATCTGCGTCATGGCCTTAACGTCTGCCAGGGCAAGGTCACGTTCGAGGCCGTGGCGCACGCACTGGGCTACGACTACATGCCGGCCGAGTCGCTGCTGGACTAGAGCGGCGCTGCCGCCAGATCCCGGCACAGGCGCCGGGTGATGTGAAATGCGTACTGCGCGGCGACCGTCTTCACGAAGCCCATGAAGTCGTGCGCCGCGTGTTCGTTGGCGTTGTCCGAAATCGCGCGGATGACGGCAAACGGCACGTGCAGTTCGTGACACACCTGCGCCACCGCAGCGCCTTCCATCTCCACCGCCACCAGGCCCGGCAGCGCGGCATTCATCGCATCGATTTTCGCGGCGTCCTGCACGAACTGGTCGCCGCTGGCAATCAGGCCGCGGTGCACGCGCGGCTGTCTCAGGCCGAATTGTTCACGGTCTGCCTGCGCGATCGCATGTGTCAGTTCCTCGTCCAGGAATGCATGCGCGGCACTGGACACCCGCAGCGACAGCCGGGCGTCTGGCTGAAAATGCGTTTGCCCCGTCAATGGCACCTCGAAACGCGGAAACAGGGGACTGGCATCCATGTCGTGCTGAACGAGCGATTCAGCCACGACGATGTCCCCAACCCGGATCGACGCGTCGCCTGCACCGGCCACGCCCGTGAACAGGATGTGGGTAACTCCGAACTTCTCCACAAGCGTTGTCGCTGTCATGGCAGCAGCAACCTTCCCAATTCGCGACAGGACGCAGACAGCATCGATTTCCCACAGCTGTCCGAGAAAGTACTCACGCTTGCCGTGGATGAGCGTAGAGGGCCCTTGCAAGGCTTCCACGAGCCCTGCCTGTTCTTCGTGCAACGCGCTGATGATGCCTAAACGCATTTCTTTTGCTGGGCCGTTGTGCATAAGCGCCGGATTGTACACAGCATTGTCAGGCGTTGGAGACAAATTTGCTGGCCTGTTTTTTCATTCTGGAAAACGCTTTTTTTTGGCTGCGCTGTTGTTTGCTTATTTAATTAAGAGAGTTGTATACAAAATAGTAGTAGTAAGTAAACGCACGATTTTCTGTGGATAAGGTTCGTTTACTCAACAGAATCAGCGCGTTAAGTCCTGTTTTTTACGCGGGACAACACATGCGCGAGTTACGCATGGATCGTGGACAACAATTTGGCCGTTGCCAAAAGCCGGGGTTCTGCACAGTTGATGCTGTGGATATGCAGGCGCTTGTCCACAGGACGTTGGCGCCTGGGAGCTGGTTGTCAGTGATCGATGCTGGTTGGCAATTTCGAATTGCTGCCGTTTTTTGTGCCTGCGTTCTTTTTTTTTTGAAAAACGCTTTTAGAACGGTGCTCAGCCGAGTTTCAGGCCGAGGATGTCCAGCGCGCGAGTTATCCAGTTTGTTTACTTAAAAGCTTGTATACAAAATAGTAGTAATAGTAAACGCGGCCGATTGTGTGGATAAGCCTGGATTTTTCCACAACTTCAACGGTTTACGCGGTTTGAAACTGGCTGGAGAACCCTGGTGCTGACGGTGCAGCGATGGTGAACAGATTTGCCGACGGTTGAAAAAAACGCGCTTTTGCACATTCCATCCTGTGGATATGCATTGGGTTCTCCACAGATCTGAAAGCCTGCTTGCAATGACCGCGTTGTTGGGATCTGCCACGGACAAAATTTTTTTTTGAAACAGGCATCTCAGGTTTACAACCAATAACTGTATACAACATTGATAGTAATAAGTAAGGGTGGCCACTTTCTGTGGACAACCCGGTTAACGAGAACAAAATCATCGACTTACCGCGCGCATAAGCCAGTGCACTAGTACCCCGGCTTCCTGGTGGCAAATCTGGACAAGATTTTTGCTTGTGTACAAAAGCGGAGTTCTGCACAAACCGTACCTGTGGATATCCATTTGCTTATCCACAGGTGGGGTCTGGACAGGCGTTTACGTTCTGGTAAGCTGTGTTTCATCGAGTCAGCGCCAAGGGGAGCCGCATGGAATTCGAGTCGCATTACGCCACGGTCAATGGCTTGAACATGCACTACGTGACAGCCGGCGAAGGCCCGCCGGTGATCCTGCTCCATGGTTTTCCTGACACGCATCAGGTCTGGCGGCGTCAGATTCCGGATCTCGCTGCGGCGGGTCTGCGTGTGATTGCGCCCGACCTGCGTGGATACGGCAAGACCGATATGCCGCGAGACGTCGGTGCGTATGCCGTGTCATTTCTGGCCGATGATGTATTACGACTGATGGACGCGCTCGGTATCGACAAGGCTGTCGTGGTCGGTCATGACTGGGGCGCGTTGATCGGCTGGCACCTGGCCATGCATGCGCCGGAACGCATCGTGCGTTATGCCGCTCTGTCGGTCGGCCATCCCAAGGCAATTTCTTCTTCAAGCCTCGGTCAGAAACTGCGGTTCTGGTACATGCTTGTTTTCAAAACGCCCGTCGTCGCGGAGGCATTGCTGAAAGCAGGGGATTGGGCCGCGTTGCGAAAAATGATTCGTAGTCGCGAACAGCAAGAAATCTGGATTGCGGCGCTCGCACCCGAAGGTCGCCTGACGGCAGCGCTGAATTATTATCGCGCCAATTTCAAGCCATCATCCGCGCGGGCCTGGCTGCCAGTCAACGTACCGGTGATGGGTGTCTGGAGCGAGCATGATCCAGCATTGGGCGAACAACAGATGCTCGATTCGCGCGAGCAATGTCGTGCAGGTTTTCGCTATGAACGTATCGATGGTGTCGGCCATTGGTTGCAGCTCTCGGGCGCGGATCGCCTGAACGCATTGTTGCTCGACTTCATAAGGTCGCCGATCGCTTGACCGCCAGGTGAGTACGTACGGCATGCCGTAGAATTGCGGCTTCAGCACTCCTCCCGAATCCTTTCCATGATTGATGTTGTTTGGCTCGGCGGCGCCGCGTTCGCCGCCGGCCTGGTCGATGCCGTTGTCGGCGGCGGCGGCCTGGTCCAGCTTCCCGCGATGTTCTCTCTGTTGCCGAAAGAAGCGCCGGCAACCATCCTCGGCACCAATAAGCTTGCAGCGATTTTCGGCACCAGTTCGGCCGCCGTGGATTACGCGCGGCGTGTGCGGGTAGCGTGGAGTACCGCCGCACCGGCAGCTGCCGCCGCATTTCTCCTGTCGTTCGCTGGCGCCTGGACGGTAACGCGCGTGCCCGCCGATTTCGTCCGCGCCTTATTGCCCATCATCCTTGTTGCGGTCGCGGTCTATACCTTCATGAAGAAAGACCTGGGGTCCGTGCACGCACCGGTGCACAGCGGTTTGGCCGAACGGTATTGGGCGATCGGGATTGGCGCGGCGATCGGATTCTACGATGGGTTCTTTGGTCCCGGTACCGGCAGTTTTTTGATCTTCCTGTTCGTGCGCTTTTTCGGCTTTGATTTTCTGAGTGCTTCGGCCGCGGCAAAGATCGTGAACGTTGCGTGCAATTTCTCGGCGCTGATGTGGTTTGGTTACAGCGGCCATATTCTGTGGCAACTTGGACTGATGATGGCAGGTTGCCAAATCGTGGGTTCGCTGACTGGCACGCGTCTCGCAATGAGGTATGGCAGCGGCTTCGTGCGCAAGGTCTTCCTGTTTGTCGTCAGCGCCTTGATTGTCAAGACTGCCTACGATTCCTTCACAAAGTTGGGTTGGTAGTCGCCATTGTTCCACGTGAAACATCGCGAAGCCGGGTCAGCCCGGCTTTGTCAGTTGCGACGTTCCACGTGAAACAATTGCGATGTCCAACTTGTTCGACGTTCCACGTGAAACAAAATTCGTCGTTTTCTGGCGGTCGAAGAATCAGTCAGCACAAAAGAATCTATAATCGCGCATTAGTCTCCTCGCCTCACATCCCATCATGCTATTTCCAACTGAATTCGACGTCATCGTCGTCGGCGGCGGCCATGCCGGTACCGAAGCTGCACTCGCGTCTGCACGCACAGGTCAAAAGACCCTTTTGCTGACTCACAATATTGAAACCTTGGGCGCCATGTCCTGCAATCCGTCGATCGGCGGCATCGGCAAAGGACACCTGGTCAAGGAAGTCGATGCCCTCGGCGGCGCCATGGCCATTGCCACCGATGAGGCAGGCATCCAGTTCAGGATCCTGAATTCATCGAAGGGACCGGCGGTACGCGCCACCCGCGCGCAAGCCGACCGCGTCCTGTACAAGGCAGCGATCCGCTCGCGCCTGGAAAACCAGCCGAACCTGTGGCTGTTCCAGCAGGCAGTCGAAGACCTGATCGTTGAAGGTGATCGGGTGGTCGGCGCCGTGACCCAAGTGGGTCTGAGCTTCCGTGCACGCGCAGTCGTACTCACGGCCGGTACTTTCCTGGACGGGAAAATCCACGTTGGCCTGCAAAATTATGCTGGCGGCCGCGCGGGCGATCCACCGGCGACGTCGTTGTCGGCACGCCTGAAGGAACTGAAGCTGCCGCAGGGCCGCCTGAAAACCGGCACACCGCCCCGCATCGATGGCCGCAGTATCGACTTCTCGCTGCTGACCGAGCAGCCTGGTGACCTCGACCCGGTGCCCGTTTTCTCTTACATGGGCAATGTCGCGATGCATCCGAAGCAGGTGCCATGCTGGGTCACACACACCAATGAACGCACGCACGACATCATCCGGGCCGGGCTGGACCGCAGCCCGATGTACACGGGCGTGATCGAAGGTGTCGGTCCGCGTTACTGCCCATCGATCGAAGACAAGATCCATCGCTTCGCCAGCAAGGAATCACACCAGATCTTCCTCGAGCCGGAGGGCTTGACGACCAACGAGTTCTATCCGAACGGTATCTCGACCAGCCTGCCATTCGACGTGCAACTGGCCCTGGTGCGCTCGATGCGCGGCATGGAAAACGCATTCATCATGCGGCCCGGCTATGCGATCGAATACGATTACTTCGATCCGCGCGGCTTGAAAGCGTCGCTGGAAACCAAGTCGATCAAGGGTCTGTTCTTCGCCGGCCAGATCAACGGCACCACCGGTTACGAAGAAGCGGCGGCCCAGGGTTTGCTGGCCGGCTTGAACGCCGCGCTGCAAACGCAGGGCAAGGATGCCTGGACGCCGGGTCGCTCGGAAGCGTACCTCGGCGTGCTGGTCGACGACCTGACGACGCAGGGTGTGGCCGAGCCATACCGCATGTTCACCAGCCGCGCCGAATATCGCCTGTCGCTGCGTGAAGACAATGCCGACATGCGCCTGACCGAAATCGGTCGTGGCCTGGGTCTGGTTGACGACGCACGCTGGGCGGCATTCGAGACCAAGCGCGAGTCCGTCGCGCGTGAACTGGAACGCCTGCGCTCGGTGTGGGTCAACCCGCGCATCCTGGCCGCGGCCGAGTCGGAACGCATCGTCGGCCAGCCGCTCGAGCGCGAATACAATCTGGCCGACCTGCTGCGCAGACCGGGCGTGAACTACGACACCTTGATGACGATGAGTGGTCTCGAAGGGCAGAGCCTGGCCGGTCCGGGTGTTGAGGATCCCGCCGTCAAAGAGCAGGTCGAGATCCAGCTGAAGTACTCCGGCTACATCGATCGTCAGGCGCGCGAAGTCGAGCGTCATGATCACTACGAAAACATGAAGCTGCCCGAGAACCTGAACTACCTGGACATCGAAGCGCTGTCGTTCGAAGTGCGTCAGAAGCTCGACAAGCAGCGACCTGAAACCCTGGGCCAGGCCTCGCGTATTTCGGGCGTAACCCCGGCTGCGATTTCGCTGCTGCTGGTGACGCTGAAAAAACGGGGCGCCAATGGTTTCACTACGACTGCAGCGGAGGTGGCCGAATGAAACACAACTTCGACCACGATGCACTGGCAGCCGTACTGGACCAGGGTATCAAGGACATGACACTGGCCATCACGCCCGAGCAGCAGACCAAGCTGATGGGCTATCTCGCGCTGATGAACAAGTGGAACGCCGTCTACAACCTGACGTCGCTGCGCGATCCACAGCAGATGGTCACGCACCATCTGCTCGACTCACTGGCAGCGGTGCCAGCATTTGCCGATGCCCGCAATGTGCTGGACGTCGGGGCAGGGGGCGGATTGCCCGGCATCGTGCTTGCCATCGTGCGACCGGACATGAATGTGTCGATGATCGACACCGTGCACAAGAAAACCGCATTCCTGAACCAGGTGAAGGCAGAACTGAAGCTGACCAACGTCAGCGTGCACACGATGAAAGTGCAGGATCTGGTGGTGAGCGAACCATTCGACGTGATCACCTCGCGCGCGTTTGCCGACTTGTCCGACTTCGTCAACTGGTCGGGCCATCTGCTGGCCGAGGGCGGCAAATTCATCGCGTTGAAAGGCGTCGCGCCAAGCGAGGAACGCGAGCGCCTGCCACAGGACTGGAAGGTCGTGGATCTGCAACCGTTATGGGTGCCAAGACTGCAGGCAGAGCGACACTTGGTATTCATCGAGCGAGCTGCATAAAAGATACCAATAGTACATACTATATAAATCATACGAACTGTACTAACCGTAATATCTGTATTAACCGTATAAACAGTTTATATCGTTTAACTCATATAAACCAATGAAACGGTTTTATCGTATGAGCGATATGATGCCTTGTAGTCGCATCCAGGAAAGGAAAAGATGGCGAAGATTTTTTGCGTTGCGAACCAGAAGGGTGGAGTAGGTAAGACCACCACCAGCGTCAACCTGTCCGCAGGCCTGGCCAAACTGGACCAGCGCGTGCTGCTGGTCGACCTCGACCCGCAGGGCAATGCCACGATGGGCGCCGGCATCAACAAGGCCGAGCTGGCCGCGTCGATCTACCAGGTGCTGCTGGGCGAATCCGATGTGGCCACGGCGCGCGTGCGCTCGGAAGCAGGGCGCTTCGATGTGCTGCCTGCCAACCGCGAGCTGGCCGGCGCCGAAGTCGAGATGGTCGCGCTCGAAAACCGCGAGCGTCGCCTGAAGGAAGCACTGGCCGCGGTGGCCGATGACTATGATTTCATTCTGGTCGACTGTCCGCCCGCGCTGTCGCTGCTGACATTGAACGGTCTGTGCGCCGCTGACGGCGTGATCATCCCGATGCAGTGCGAATACTATGCGCTCGAAGGTTTGTCCGATCTGGTCAACACGATCAAGAAGGTGCACGCCAACCTGAACACCGACCTGAAGATCATCGGTCTGCTGCGCGTGATGTTCGATCCGCGCATGACGCTGTCGCAACAGGTCTCGGGCCAGCTTGAGCAGCATTTCGGCGACAAGGTCTTCAAGACGATCATCCCGCGCAATGTGCGGCTGGCCGAGGCACCGTCGTACGGCATCCCCGGCGTGACGTTCGATCCGTCCTCGAAAGGCGCGCAGGCATACATCGCCTTCGGCGCCGAGATGGTCGAGCGCATCAAGAGCATGTAATCAATCAAAAAGCTGACAAAGAGATGGCAACCAAAAAACTCAAGGGACTGGGCCGCGGCCTCGACGCCCTGCTCGGCGGCGACCTGGACGCCGCACCGGCCGTGCCGAACACGCCGTCCCTGCTCGCCGTGACCCAGATCCAGGCCGGCAAGTACCAGCCCCGTACGCGCATGGACGAAGTGAGCCTGTCGGAGCTGGCCGCCTCGATCAAGACCCAGGGCATCATGCAACCGGTGCTGGTGCGCCCATTGCCGCCGGGTAGCAGCACGCCGTATGAGATCATCGCCGGCGAACGGCGCTTCCGCGCGGCGCAGATGGCCGGCCTGGATGAAATCCCGGTGCTGGTGCGCGATGTCGACGACCAGGCTGCTGCAGCGATGGCGCTGATCGAGAACATCCAGCGCGAAGACCTGAATCCGCTCGAAGAAGCGCAGGGTATCAACCGCCTGATTTCGGATTTCAATTTCACGCACGAACAGGCGGCCGGCGCCGTGGGCCGCTCACGCAGCGCGGTCTCGAACCTGCTGCGCCTGATCAACCTCGCACAGCCGGTTCAGACGATGCTGATGGCCGGCGACATTGACATGGGTCACGCCCGTGCCCTGCTGGCGGTTGACAGCGCCCACCAGATCACGCTGGCCAACCAGGTCATCGCCAAGCGGCTGTCGGTGCGCGAAACGGAAAAACTCGTCACGCGCGCGCTCGACGAACACAACGCCCCGGCGCAAGCCGCCCGTGCGAAAGACAAGTCAGGCGACATCGTGCGGCTCGAAGAAGAGCTGTCGGACAAGCTGGCCACCCCGGTCGTGTTCAAGATGGGCCCGAAGGGCAGGGGCCAGATGATCATCGATTTCGCCGACCTCGACATCCTCGACGGCGTGCTGGCGCGCCTGCGCGGCTGACCGGCACGCGGCTGCAAGCAGGGTAGGCGGTGACCGGACTACCCTGCAATGTGACACCCACTGCCTACACCATCTGGCGTTAAGTTCTTGAAAATAATGCCCTATCCACCAGCAACGTGTCACATTTTCGTCATCTTTACAGAGCAGTTATAAGTAGGGAATCGTTTGACTCACATCCGTATAACCACTTATAATTCCGGCGATTCATGTAATTACCACCACGTAGTACGTCCACTGCGGCAGCGAGAAGACCAAAAAATATGCTGCGCATCGTTTCCCTGCAATTGATTGCAACAGTTGTCGCCGGAATCATCGCCGCGCTTCTGGGGGGATGGCCTGCGATGGTGTCGGCTGTGCTGGGTGGTTTGTGTTGTGTCGTACCCAACGGGATCATGGCAGTGCGCTTGTTTGCGGCGTCCGCGAGTGGACGAGCAAGTCCCGCGACATTTTTCATCTGGGAATTCGTAAAGATTGCATTGACGCTGGCGCTTCTGGGCGCGACGGCGTGGCTGTACCGCGATCTGAACTGGCTGGCATTGATCGTCGGGTTCATCGTGGCGCTGAAAAGTTACATCATCTTATTATTTAGGCATTGACGACATGGCGACTCCAATTGACGGCGCAGCGCACGCGCCCACCGCATCAGAATATATCAAGCACCACCTTGGTCACCTGTCGAACGGTCACCAGGTAGGTCCGGTTGATTTTTCGATCATCAACTACGACACCATGTTCTGGTCGATCGCCATGGGCATCACCGGCTGCCTGGTGATGTGGTCTGCCGCGCGCAAAGCTACCGCTGGCGTGCCAGGCCGTTTCCAGGCTTTCGTCGAAATGCTGTTTGAAATGGTCGATGACCAGGCCAAGTCGATCGTGCATGGCGACCGCAGCTTCATCGCGCCAGCTGCCCTGACCGTGTTCGTCTGGGTTGCGCTGATGAACTCGCTGGACTTGCTGCCAGTCGACATGTTCTCGTGGGCATTTGCTGTCTTTGGTGTGGAACACATCTTCCCGTATCATCGCGTGGTTCCAACCGCCGACCTGAATGGCCCGATGGGCATCGCTCTGGGCGTGCTGGCACTGATGTTCTATTACAGCATCAAGATCAAGGGCCTGGGCGGCTGGATCCACGAGTTGTTCGCTGCACCGTTCGGTATCTGGATGGCGCCGTTCAACCTGCTCCTGAACATCATTGAATACGCAGCAAAACTGGTGTCGCTCGGTATGCGACTGTTCGGCAACATGTTTGCCGGTGAGCTGCTGTTCCTCTTGATCGCACTGCTGGGCGGATCGGCCACCATCTTTGGTTTTGTTGGCCACGTCATTGCCGGTTCCATCTGGGCGATCTTCCACATCCTGATCGTACTCCTGCAGGCATTCATCTTCATGATGCTGACGCTGGTGTACCTCGGTCAGGCTCACGATAGCCACTGATCGGCGCCGCAAGCATCGAACAAGATAGTGGTTGTAAAGAAGTTGTAGTTTTTAATCTAGTTTTCAATTTAACTTTTGGAGTTACACATGACTGACCTTTCTTTTGTTGCACTGGCTTGCGGTTTGATCATCGGCCTGGGCGCTATCGGTGCTTGTATCGGTATCGCGATCATGGGCGGTAAGTACCTGGAAGCCAGCGCACGTCAGCCAGAACTGATGAACACCCTGCAGACCAAGATGTTCCTGCTGGCTGGTCTGATCGACGCTGCATTCCTGATCGGTGTTGGTATCGCTATGCTGTTCGCGTACACCAACCCATTCGTCGCACCAGTCGTCTAAGCCATCGGCTCTCGATGTCTTGAAGGGCCGAACCATTCCTGGTTCGGCATCCGTGTTTCTGTAAGAAGGAAAAAACCGTGAACATTAATGCAACCCTGTTTGCTCAGTTCGTGGTCTTCTTCATCCTGGCACTGTTCACGATGAAATTCGTGTGGCCGCCACTGATGAAGGCGCTCGATGAGCGCGCCGCGAAAATTGCAAGTGGCCTGGCTGCTGCTGACCGTGGCAAGGCCGATCTGGCTGCTGCTGAAAAGCGTGTCCAGACCGAACTGGCTGGCGCCCGTGACGAAGTCCAGAAACGCATCACCGACGCTGAAAAGCGCGCTGCTGTGATTATCGAAGAAGCCAAGCGTACTGCCGCCGATGAAGGCGCGCGTATCGTTGCCGCCGCCAAGGCTGACGCCGAGCAGCAAGTCAACAGCGCACGCGAAGCACTGCGTGGCCAGGTTGCTGCCCTCGCGGTTGCCGGCGCCGAGCAGATCCTGAAGCGTGAAGTGAACGCAGCGGCCCACGCCGACCTGCTGTCGCAACTGTCGACCGAGCTCTGATCATGGCAGAACTCGCAACCGTCGCCCGCCCCTACGCCGAAGCGCTGTTCCGTGTCGCCCAAACCGGCGACATGAACGCGTACTCGGCCATCGCGTCGGAACTGGGCCAGATTGGCGCCAGTGCCGACGTGCAGACCTTCGCCAGCAACCCGATCGTCACGCACGCACAACTGGCGGACACGATTGCGTCCCTGGTCAAGTCGCCGCTGAATGCTGAAGCGAAGAACTTTATCGCGATGCTGGCCCAGAACGGCCGCATCAACCTGCTGCCCGAGATCAGCACCCAGTTTGCGCTCCTGAAAAACGCGAACGAGGGCGCTGCCGATGCGATGATCCATAGCGCGTTCGAGATCTCGGCCGACCAGCTGGCGCAGCTGGTCGCCACGCTGGAAAAGAAATTTGGCCGCAAGCTCAACCCAACGGTAACAGTGGATCCTTCGCTGATCGGTGGTGTGCGCGTGGTCGTCGGTGACGAAGTGCTCGATACCTCGGTTCGCGCCAAGCTGCAACGGATGCACGTTGCGCTGGCCAACTAACTACGACGTATCGACTGGCACGCGCCGGCGTTCCCGCCCTTGCCCTACGCATCAAGAAACTATAATTGGAGTTAGCAAGCATGCAACTTAACCCATCTGAAATCAGCGAACTGATCAAGAGCCGGATCCAGGGCCTCGAAAGTTCGGCTGACGTTCGCAATCAAGGCACGGTGATCTCGGTCGCCGACGGTATCTGCCGCATCCATGGTCTGTCGGACGTGATGCAGGGCGAGATGCTGGAATTCCCAGGCAACACCTTCGGCCTGGCCATGAACCTCGAGCGCGACTCGGTCGGCTCGGTCATCCTGGGTGCTTACGAGCACATCTCGGAAGGCGACATCGTCAAGACCACCGGCCGTATTCTGGAAGTGCCGATCGGTCCTGAACTGTGCGGCCGCGTTGTCAATGCACTGGGCCAGCCGATCGACGGCAAGGGTCCTGTCAACGCCAAGCTGACCTCGCCAATCGAAAAGATTGCGCCAGGCGTTATCGCCCGTGAATCGGTCTCGCAGCCAATGCAGACCGGTATCAAATCGATCGACGCAATGGTGCCGATCGGCCGTGGCCAGCGTGAGCTGATCATTGGTGACCGCCAGACCGGTAAATCGGCTGTTGCAGTCGACGCGATCATCAACCAAAAAGGTCAGGGCGTGACCTGCGTGTACGTCGCGATCGGTCAGAAAGCATCGACCATCAAGAACATCGTGCGCTCGCTGGAAACGCACGGCGCGATGGAGTACACCATCGTTGTGGCTGCATCGGCGTCGGAATCGGCCGCCATGCAATACATCTCGGCCTACTCGGGCTGCGCGATGGGCGAATACTTCCGCGACCGCGGCGAAGACGCACTGATCGTGTATGACGATCTGTCGAAGCAGGCAGTTGCCTACCGCCAGATCTCGCTGCTGCTGCGCCGTCCACCAGGCCGCGAAGCGTACCCAGGCGACGTGTTCTACCTCCACAGCCGCCTGCTCGAGCGCGCAGCACGCGTGAACGCCGACTACGTGTCGAAATTCACCAACGGCGCCGTGACCGGCAAGACAGGTTCGCTGACCGCACTGCCGATCATCGAAACGCAAGCTGGCGACGTCTCGGCATTCGTGCCGACCAACGTGATCTCGATTACTGACGGCCAGATCTTCCTGGAAACGTCGCTGTTCAACGCCGGTGTCCGTCCTGCGATCAACGCCGGTATCTCGGTGTCGCGCGTCGGTGGTGCTGCTCAGACCAAAGTCATCAAGAACCTGTCCGGCGGTATCCGTACCGACCTGGCCCAGTACCGTGAACTGGCTGCGTTCGCGCAGTTCGCATCGGACCTGGACGAATCGACCCGCAAGCAGCTGGACCGCGGTGCGCGCGTAACCGAACTGCTCAAGCAGCCACAGTTCTCGCCACTGTCGACCTCGCTGATGGCCGCATCGCTGTTCGCCGTCAACAAGGGCTACCTGGACGATATCGAAGTCAAGAAAGTGCTGCCATTCGAGCACGGCCTGCACGCCTTCCTGAAGTCGGGCCATGCAGCGCTGCTGGCGAAGATTGACGAAACCAAGCAACTGGACAAAGACGGCGAAGCAGCATTGGCCGCGGCCGTTGCTGATTTCAAGAAATCCGGCGCATATTAATCTGTGGGCCGGCGTCGCCTGACGGCGATGCCGGTGCCTGGAAGGAGTAAGGACTCATGGCAGCAGGCAAAGAGATTCGTGGCAAGATCAAGAGCGTAGAGAATACGAAGAAGATCACCAAGGCGATGGAAATGGTCGCCGCATCGAAAATGCGCAAGGCGCAGGAACGTATGCGCGCCGCCCGTCCCTACAGTGACAAGGTTCGTAACATCACCGCCAATCTGGCCACTGCAAACCCGGAGTACACGCACGCATTCATGGCGCAAGCCAAGGACGTGCAGGCAAAGGCAGTTGGTTTCATCGTTGTCACGACCGACAAGGGTCTGTGCGGCGGCATGAACACCAACATCCTGCGCCAGGTAACCGTCAAGGCGCGCGAACAGGAACAGGCGGGCAACCGCGTCGAGGCAGTTGCCATTGGCAACAAGGGCCTGAGCTTCCTGAACCGTGTCGGCATGAAGCTGGTGTCGCAAGCCACGCAGCTGGGCGATGCACCGCAACTGGACAAGCTGATCGGACCGGTCAAAGTGATGCTGGACGCGTACCAGGAAGGCAAGCTCGATGCTGTCTACCTGTGCTACACCAAGTTCATCAACACGATGAAACAGGAAACCGTGGTCGAGCAACTGCTTCCGCTGTCAGCCAATTCGCTGAAAGCCGATGCAGGCGCCACCAGCTGGGACTACATCTACGAACCGGAAGCACAGGTCGTCATCGACGAACTGCTGGTGCGTTACGTGGAAGCGCTGGTCTACCAGGCAGTGGCAGAAAACCTGGCGTCCGAGCAATCGGCACGCATGGTCGCAATGAAGGCCGCGAGCGATAACGCCGGCAGTGTCATCAGCGACCTCAAGCTGGTCTACAACAAGACCCGCCAGGCGGCGATTACCAAAGAACTCTCCGAGATCGTGTCGGGCGCAGCCGCAGTCTAACAGCGCCGCCCGTGGGGATGGCGTCGAGCGGGCTTGTCCCGCACGCTGTCCCCGACCGATCAAAGCAAAAAAGAATTTAACTAAATATCTGAAGGAACGAACATGGCTGATGGCAAAATCGTTCAGTGTATCGGCGCAGTGGTTGACGTGGAATTCCCACGTAATGCCATGCCGAAAGTGTACGACGCACTGAAAATGGAAGGCTCGGATCTGACCCTGGAAGTCCAGCAACAGCTGGGCGACGGCGTGGTCCGTACCATTGCTCTGGGCAGCTCGGACGGCATGCGCCGCGGCATGATGATCCAGAACACCGGCAAGCCAATCATGGTCCCGGTCGGCACCCCGACCCTGGGCCGTATCATGGACGTGCTGGGCAACCCGATCGACGAATGCGGTCCGGTCAGCCACGAGCGCATGGCGTCGATCCACCGTGACGCGCCAGCCTACGACGAACTGTCGCCATCGACCGACCTGCTGGAAACCGGCATCAAGGTCATCGATCTGGTCTGCCCGTTCGCCAAAGGCGGTAAAGTCGGCCTGTTCGGCGGCGCCGGCGTCGGCAAGACCGTCAACATGATGGAACTGATCAACAACATCGCCAAGGCACACTCGGGTCTGTCCGTGTTCGCCGGCGTGGGTGAGCGTACCCGTGAAGGTAACGACTTCTACCACGAGATGGCCGATGCCAAAGTCGTCGACCTGGAAAACCCTGCCAACTCGAAAGTGGCAATGGTCTACGGTCAGATGAACGAACCACCAGGCAACCGTCTGCGCGTCGCGCTGACCGGTCTGACCATGGCAGAAGCGTTCCGTGATGAAGGCAAGGACGTTCTGTTCTTCGTCGACAACATCTACCGTTACACCCTGGCCGGTACCGAAGTTTCGGCACTGCTGGGTCGTATGCCATCGGCAGTGGGCTACCAGCCTACGCTGGCCGAAGAGATGGGCCGTCTGCAAGAGCGCATCACCTCGACCAAGACCGGTTCGATCACGTCGATCCAGGCCGTCTACGTCCCTGCGGATGACTTGACCGACCCATCGCCAGCAACCACCTTTGCTCACCTGGATTCGACCGTCGTTCTGTCGCGTGACATCGCCTCGCTGGGTATCTACCCTGCAGTCGACCCACTCGATTCGACCTCGCGCCAGCTGGACCCGCTCGTCGTCGGTGAAGAGCACTACGCCACCGCGCGCGCTGTGCAGAACACCCTGCAGCGCTACAAGGAACTGCGTGACATCATCGCGATTCTGGGCATGGACGAGCTGGCACCGGAAGACAAACTGGTCGTGGCACGCGCTCGCAAGATGCAGCGTTTCCTGTCGCAGCCATTCCACGTCGCTGAAGTGTTCACCGGCGCGCCGGGCAAGTACGTTTCGCTGAAAGACACGATCAAGGGCTTCAAGATGATCGCATCGGGCGAACTGGATCACCTGCCGGAGCAAGCGTTCTACATGGTCGGCACGATCGAGGAAGCTATCGAGAAAGCCAAGAAACTGGCTGCTGGTTAAGTCGCTTTCTTCCACTGAAAGACACACATGGCAAACACATTTCAAGTCGACGTCGTCTCGGCCGAAGAGCAGATCTTCTCCGGCCAGGCCGAATTCGTCGCGTTGCCGGGTGAAGCGGGTGAGCTGGGTATCTACCCGAAGCACACCCCGTTGATCACGCGCATCCGCCCGGGCGCCGTGCGCATCCAGGTTGCCGGTGGTGGTGAAGAGTTCGTCTTCGTCGCCGGCGGTATCCTCGAAGTGCAGCCGAACGGCGTGACCGTGCTGGCCGACACCGCAATCCGCGGCGCCGACCTGGACGAAGCGAAGGCGACGTCCGCGAAGAAGCAGGCTGAAGACCTGATGCTCAATCAAGAGTCGAAGATCGACTACGCAAAAGCCCAGGCCGAAATGGCCGCGGCAATTGCGCAGTTGGCGGCAATTCAGCGTCTGCGTTCGAAAGGCCGTTGAGCTTAAGTACAAGCTCGGCAACAAGAAAGGCAGCCTGCGGGCTGCCTTTTTTTTCGTCGGTGTCCTGGGTCACGGCCCACCCATTCAGTGTTGTGACTGGCGTAGGGTGGACGGCTCTGCCGTCCACGCGTTCAAATCACCCCTGCTCCGTGGTACATCAATGCCGGTTGAACGCGTGGGCGGGAAACCCGCCCACCCTACGGCTGCCGGCCACAGTGCCAGGGTAGATAAGCCAAACCTGCTAAGCTGATCGTCACCCTAACGACCTTTATGCCACCATGCGCACCATTGCCCAGATCCTCGAAGAAAGCACCACCATCGCCATCGTCGGCCTGTCGACCAAGCCGGACCGGGCCAGTCACGAAGTGGGCGCCTACCTGCAGCAGCACGGCTACCGCATCCTGCCAGTGAACCCCCAGTACGCCGGCGAGACGATTCTCGGTGAGCCCGTCTTCGCCACGCTGCAAGACGCTGCCGCCTCGCTCGCAGACAGTGGCCAGCGCATCGACATCGTCGATTGCTTCCGCAAGTCGGAAGACATCGGCCCGATCGCGCGCGATGCGATCGCCGTGGGGGCAGGGTGCCTGTGGATGCAGCTCGAGATCGAGAACCAGGTTGCCGCCGATCTGGCGCGCGCTGCCGGCCTGGATGTGGTGATGAACCACTGCATCAAGATCGAGCACCGCAGCCTGCAGGCAAGCGCCTGAAAAGCGGCGCGTGGCGTCGCTGCCCGCGCTACAATCGCTGCTACTTCCACCTCGTCAATACCACGCCATGATCAAGACCATTGCCCTGCTGCTCGCCGCCACCGCTGCCGCCAGCGTCATCCCGCCCGCAAGCGCGCAGGCCGCGCCTGCGGCACCAGCGCCGGCATTGAACAAAACGCCGGCCGCCTGCCCGGCAGTGCTCAAGCACAGCTTCAAGCGCCTGCAGGATGAAGCGCCGCAAGACCTCTGCCAGTACAGCGGCAAGGTGGTCCTGGTGGTCAACACGGCCAGCTACTGCGGCTTTACCAAGCAGTACGAGGGCCTGGAAAAGATCTACGCCAAATATGGCAGCCGCGGTCTGGTGGTGCTGGGCTTCCCGTCGAACGACTT
Organism: Massilia aurea; assembly: GCF_024753205.1. Lineage (GTDB taxonomy): Bacteria > Pseudomonadota > Gammaproteobacteria > Burkholderiales > Burkholderiaceae_D > Telluria > Telluria aurea. The sequence goes on from NZ_JANUGZ010000004.1 coordinate 232,855, forward strand.
CGGCCAGCAGGAGCCGGGCAACGCGAAAGAGATCGCGGACCTCTGCTACAACACCTACGGCGTGAAGTTCCCGATGTTTGCCAAGACGTCGGTCAAGGGACCGGACGCCAATCCGCTGCACGCGCAGCTGATCAAGGCAACGGGCAAGGAACCGAAGTGGAACTTCACCAAGTACCTGATCGGGCGCGACGGTAAAGTGCTCGAGTACTTCCCGAGCAAGGTCACGCCGGAAGACCCGCAACTGGTCGGTCAGATCGAGAAAGAGCTGTAACCTTACTGACAGTATGGTCATTTTGATGTGGATCAACGTTTTTTGGGGTCCACATCAATAAGCTTACCTTCGTCGACAGTGACATGACAACGAAAGGTAAGAACAATGACAACGATGTTGAAATCCGTAGTAGTGGCCCTGATTGCCGTAGCGTCCGCGCAGGCGCTGGCCCAGGAATCGCCATGGCTGGTGCGTGCACGCGCCATCCAGATGGAGCCGGACAACAAATCGAGCCCGGTTGGCGGTGTGGGCGCGGCGGACACGATCAAGGTCAGCAACAAGACCATTCCCGAGCTGGATATCAGCTACTTCTTCACGCCGAACTTCGCGGCGGAACTGATCCTGACCTATCCGCAGAAGCACAATGTGACGCTGGGCGGCACCAGGATCGGCAGCTTCAAGCACTTGCCGCCCACTTTGAGCGCGCAATACCACTTCGCACCGGGCGCCACGTTCAATCCGTACGTGGGCGTGGGCGTGAACTACACGCGCATCTCGGGCGTCAAGCTGCTCAATGGCGCGGCTGACCTGGAGAACGACAGTGTCGGGCTGGCGCTGCAGGCTGGCGTTGATTTCCGCCTGGACGAGCACTGGTCGCTCAACGCGGACATCAAGCGCGTCAACATCCGCAGCGACGTGATCGTCGGTGGCGCCAATATCAGCCACCTCAAAGTCGATCCGATGCTGTTCGGCCTGGGCGTCGGTTACCGCTTCTGAAGAAGTACGGCGCGCAGCGGCCCGCGCAGCGCGTTGCAGACGACGATGTCGTCGGCCGCTTCGAGCATCGCGCGCGTGATCACGCCTTCGCGCGCGTGCCATGCGGGCGCTGCCAGCAGCACGCCCCGCATCACACCCGGCAGCACGCCACAACTAAGGGGCGGCGTAATCCACGCGTCACCCATGCGCACGAAGACATTGCTGCGCCCACCTTCCGTCAATTCACCGCGCTCGTTGAAGAACAGCGCATCGAAGGCACCGCGCGCTTCGGCCGCCTGCCAGGCTGCGTCGTAGCGGCTGCGCCGGCTCGTCTTGTGACGCAGGAAGATGTCGCTACTGGCCGTCGGTTCGTCGGCCAGCACCACCAGCACCGGCTCCTGCAGCGGCGCCAGCACGCCTGACGTGATCGTCAATGCGCCGGCAGCATCGACGGCCAGGCGCATGCGGTACGTGCTGTCGGTCGGCAGCGCCAGGCAGGCGGCGTCCAGGGCCGCATGCGCGGCGCCGGGGTCAAACGGGACACCGAAATAGGTGCATGAAGCGCGCAAGCGCTCGAGGTGCTGTTCGACGTGCCCGCAACCGTGTTCGCGTGAGGCGCGCAGCGTTTCGAACAGCGTGACATCGTTGGTCAGCCCGGTCAAAAAGCCTGCCTTCAACTGGCACTCCGCGAATTCGTCATGCGCTTCGCTGTCGTGGACGATGCCGGCGCCCACACCCAGTTCGCCGCGCCGTACGCCATTTGCTGGGGCCGCGAGCGCTAGCGTGCGGATCGGCACCGACAGGCAGAAGTCGCCGAACGCATGGCCCTGTGGCGCCGGATCGAACCAGCCGATCGCGCCGGTATAGACGCCGCGCGCATCGGGCTCGAAATCGTGAATGATTTCCATCGCGCGGCGCTTGGGCGCGCCCGTGATCGAGCCGCACGGGTACAGCGCGTCAAACACATCCACCAGCGCCGCATCGGGCTTCAGGCGCGCCTGCACCGTGGACGTCATCTGCAGCACGGCGCCGTAGCGCTGCACGTCAAACAGCACGGGGGTCTGCACACTGCCCGTAACGGCCACGCGGCCCAGGTCGTTGCGCAGCAGGTCGACGATCATCAGGTTTTCGGCGCGGTTCTTGGTGTCCTGCGCCAGGTCGTGCGCGCGCGCAGCATCGATGTCCGCGTCACCGCTGGCGCGCGCCGTGCCCTTCATCGGCCGCGCCTGCAGCACGCCATCAGCGTGGCGCACGAACAGCTCGGGCGAGAACGACAGCAGCGCGCGGCCATCCGGCAGCGCCACCAGCGCGCCATACGGCACCGGCTGACGCGCGCGCAGGCGCGCATACAGCGCGACGAGCGGGCCGAAGGCGTCAAAGCGCAAGCGATACGTGTAGTTGACCTGGTAGGTGTCGCCCGCCTCAATGAGCGCGCGGATGCGGGCGATGGCCTCGACAAACTGCGTCTCGTCGACATTGGCCGTGATGCCGGCCACGCCGGCAATCTGGTCCGGGCCGGCGCTGCGCGTGGCGAGCCATGATGCGACCTGCTCGCCCGTCAGGTGGTCGCAGTGCGAAAACAGCAGCACCTGCGCCAGCGGTCCATCCACGGCGCGCGCCGGCAGGTTCTGCAGGTGCGCGCCAAGTTCGTACGTCAGCAGCGGCACCGCATACAAACCCTGTTGCAGCGCGGTTTGCAGCGCCGCCAGCAGCGGCGGCCAGCCGCTGGCCTCATCACAGGTCAGCGTGCCGGCATGGCCGCGGTAGAGCCGCGAACGGGCTTCGTGCGTGGCGCGCGCATCGTCGAGCAGTGCAAAGACTTCACCAGTATCCATCCCCGGATTTTACGCTGCCAGCAGCAACGACAGGTGCAGCGGCGTGCCTTCCACGGGACTGACCTTGAAGCCGCTCTTGGCAAAGCGGTGCCAGCGCCCGGTGACGTAGTTCATCAACAGGCTCGCGCGGCCGGCGACATCGGCTTCCTGGCCATGGCCCTGCGTGACAGCCACGCGCAACGCCCCCTTGAACGCCAGCTCGACTTTTTCGTAAAACGCATTCATGCGGTGCTGCAGGCGCTCGTCTTCGTTGACCAGCGCGTCGCCGATCAGCACGCGCGTCATGCCCGGATTGTTCGCCGCAAAGCCCAGCAGCATCTGCACGATCGCGCGCGTCTGATCCAGGCCGCCTTCTTCGTGTTCGCTGATCTGGTTGATGACGCCGAAGACCGAGGTCTCGATGAACTCGATCAACCCTTCGTACATTTGCGCCTTGCTGGCAAAGTGACGGTACAACGCCGCTTCGGAGACGCCCAGGCGCGCGGCCAGGGCGGCGGTGGTGATTTTCTCGCCCTTGGGCTGCTCGAGCATCGCGGCCAGGGCCTGAAGGATTTGCAGCTTGCGCTGGCCGGGCTTCGTGCTTGCCATGGGATCCCTAGGAGTGGTTGATCGATTAACGCAGCCTCGACAGCCGCGCAGGAAGTTGCCGCACGGATTTTACTTTGACATTGACGTAACCGGGGCATTTCAATGTCCTCGGCAGCGGGGCAGTTCCGATCGGATCGCTCACACGCAGATATTGGGTGACCCAGACAGTGCGCAGGCCCAGCTGGCGCGCGGTGCGCAGATTGGCCAGCGTGTCTTCGACCAGGATGCAGCGCTGCGCAGCCACGCCGTGCTTGCGCAAGAGGCGGCGCAGCATCAGCTTGGACGGCTTGGGCCGCAACTGCCGGTGCACGTGCATGTGTTCGATCGCCACATGGTGCGAGAAATGGTTGTGCAGCTTCAGGCGGCGCACGATCTCGGTCGAGTACGAGTTGGGCGCATTGGTCAGCAGGATCTTGCGGCCCGGCAGGCGGCGCAGCAGGCGCCCCAGGCCGCGCTCGAAGCGCAGCAGCTCGGCCAGCGGCCCGATATCGTGCGTCTCGCGCAGGAAGTCGGCCGGGCACACCTGGTGATGGCGCATCATGCCGAGCAGGGTCGCGCCGTAGCGCTTCCAGTACCCGACGCGCGCGGCATCGATCATCGTTTGCGTGGCAGTTTCACCGTTCTGGCTCAGCACGCGCGCGATATAGGTGTTCATGTTGGCGCTGATCGCCGGAAAAATCGCATGCGATGCGTCGTGCAGGGTGTTGTCGAGGTCGAATAACCAGACAGGTGCGCGGGGTAGGGGAGTGGCCACGGTGCGAGGCGTTGGTAAAGCAGAGGGGAGGTGAAGCGATGGTGCCCTTTACGTGGATTGAACACGTGGCCTCTCCCTTACCAAGGGAGTGCTCTACCACTGAGCTAAAAGGGCGGTACTGGTTTTTCTGTGGCGATTGTTTCCGCCACAAAAAATTTAATGAGACCGGATCATAGTGCCAAAAGCCTGCTCGGTCAAGACTTCGAGCAGCAATGAGTGTTCGATCCGGCCATCGATGATGTGCACGGTGTTCACGCCCGATTTGGCAGCATCGAGGGCCGATGAAATCTTGGGCAGCATGCCGCCCGAGATCGTGCCGTCGGCGAACATCTCGTCGATTTCGCGCGCCGACAGGTCGGTGACCAGGTTGCCCGATTTGTCTTGTACGCCGGCGATGTTGGTCATCATGATCAGCTTCTCGGCTTTCAGGATTTCGGCGATCTTGCCGGCGACGACGTCGGCATTGATGTTGTAGGCCTGGCCGTCCTGGCCGAAGCCGATCGGCGAAATGATCGGGATGAACGCGTCGTCCTGCAGCGCCTTGACGACGGCCGGGTTGATGGCGTCGATCTCGCCAACAAAGCCGATGTCGAGGAACTCGCCCGGTTTTTCCTTGTCGGGCATGGCCATGCGACGTGCGCGGATCAGGCCGCCATCCTTGCCGGTCAGGCCCACCGCCTGGCCACCGTAATGGTTGATCAGCATGACGATGTCCTGCTGGACTTCGCCGCCCAGCACCCACTCCACCACTTCCATGGTTTCTTCGTCGGTGATGCGCATGCCCTGCACGAACGTGCCTTGCTTGCCGATTTTTTTCAGCGCATTGTCGATCTGCGGGCCGCCGCCGTGCACCACGACCGGGTTCATCCCCACCAGCTTGAGCAGAATGACATCGCGCGCGAAGCCGTGCTTCAGGCGCTCGTCGGTCATGGCGTTGCCGCCGTATTTGATGACGATGGTCTTGCCGTGGAAATTACGGATGTACGGAAGCGCTTCGGCCAGGATCTGCGCCTTGATCGCCGGGGAGACGCCCGCGAGGTCGTTAGGTTGGTCGTCGGTGGTCAGGCTGGTCACTTGAGCGTTCATGGAGAGTCCGAAATAATTGTCGCGAGATTTTACAGCCAAATGCCGTAAAAACAGCGTAAACCTTGTGGGGAGTGGGCGGCGTTTCGTTGTATTTTATAGCAGTACCCACCACTCTACTCCTGCCATGCCATTCCCGCCGTTCGCCATCCAACGTCAAGGCTGTTGAGACCATGAGTCATTGCACGCGCTGCGGCGCCCCGTTCAGCTGCGCCATGGCCGACGGCGACAGCGCGCCGTGCTGGTGCACGGCGTTGCCGCCGGCAGTGGCGGTGCCACAGGAAGCGGTTGGCTGCTGGTGTCCGGCATGTCTGCGCGCCCACATTGCCGCGCAGGATCAGCCTCCATCTGCCGCGCCCGTCTGACAACTTAGCGCTGGGTACGGAAGAAGCGCATCATTTCGCGGCTGGCGTCAGGCCCCTTGCCGTCGGTATAGCTGCCCTGCGCCTGGCCGCCCGACCACGCGTGGCCGGCGCCATGCACCAGCCAGTGTTCTGCCTGCACGGTGCCATCGGTGGCCGGATACAGCGTGCGCGTGTAGGCATGGCCGTCCGGCACGTTGCCCGGTTCGGTCGTGCCCGGCTGCGGCAAATGGCGTGCGCCTTGCGCCACCACTTCTTCGCCATTGGCCGGATGGACCGTCGTATCGCGGTCGCCATGGAACACGATGACCGGCAATGGCTGGTTCTCGAGCTGGCTGCGCCGGAAATCACCCTTCATCGCTGCCAGGGCCGACGACAAATCATTGGCCGAGGCGAACGGCAAACCCGAATGCACGCCGACGGCGGCGTACAGGTCGGGATACAGCGTGCCCATGATGGTGGCCATCGCGCCGCCGGCCGACAGGCCGGCCACATACACCTGGCTCGCATCGACGCTGTAGGTGTCCATGATCGCCTGCGTCATGCCGGCGATGAGCGATGGCTCGCCTTCATCGCGGCGCTGGTCGACGGCATTGAACCAGTTCCAGCAGCGCGACGGGTTGGCGCTTTTACTTTGCGCCGGGTACAGCACCAGGCAGCCGACCTCTTCGGCCAGCACGTTCATTCCGGTGCCGGCAGCGAAGTCGTCGGGGTCCTGCGTGCAGCCGTGCAGCATCACCACCAGCGGCGCGGGGCCATCCGTGTAGCTCGCTGGGACGTAGAGCTTGTAGTCACGCGTGCCAGCGGCATTTGTATGACTGCCGGCGATGAAAGTGCCGGTCAGTGGCGCGCTGGCCGTTGCTGCGGGCGCGGCCGCAGGCGTGGCGGCGGCAGCAGCAGGGGCTGGCGCGGACTGCGGCGCGGATTCCGTTGGCGTTACCGTCAGCGTGAAGTCACGCATCTGTTGTCGGGCGACCCGGTGCAACGCGTTGACGTTGCTCATCGCTTGCCGCACTGCTGCGCCAGGGGTCACCGGACCCGAGCGCCAGAGCGTTCGGGTAGCGCTGCGCATTTGCGCCAGCATGAGTCGGTTGAGTTTCATGGCATTCCTTTTTTTGTGCAGTGCACCAATTTCAGGCCATGAGCTTACACGAACCTTGCCAGCGTTGCCGAACGGCCCGTATATATGCTGCTGCGTTAGATACGGAACATTGATCTTTGTGATGACATCGAGCGCCAACGCATGCTCAACCACAGGTTTCCACGTACTCCACCGCCGGTTTGATGCCTGCACGCATGCGCTGCAGCTTGCCCTTGCTCGCTTCGAAGATCAGCGCCTTGTTCTTGCCCTGCGCCAGCGTCAGGTACTGGCCGTTCTCGTCGTATTTATGCGGCCCGACCTTCAACGCCGGGCGATGGCGCTGCGCATCCTTCACCGACATGCGCGCCGTGATGCCGGCGCTGTTGCGCACGATCCGGTTGGCGTCCGCGCGCGTGATCACGCCGTTTTCAACCATGAAGCGCACATCGGGATACCGTTTGAAGGTCACCATCGAACAGGCCGGGTCGGCCGGGCGGGGCGCGGCGCGCTGGCCCAGCTGGCGCTCGACGGCGCTCAGCCGCTGGCCGAATCCGATCTTGCCGTAGCCGTCGGGAGACAGCGTCTGGGCAGAGGCGGCCGTGGACAGGCCCAACAAGCCAGCCAGGAGAACATCGTGCAATTTCATGGGCACCTCGTGCAAAGTGGCGTTGCCCCAGTATAGTAAAAGACAGGCAACACACGGCGCTGGGCTGCAAGCCGCGCGATAATGCCACTTTATTTGTCACCACTGCGAACGATGGCTCCCGAACTGCAAACCCCCGTACCGTCCCCCTGCATCAATATCTGCCAGATGGTCCCCGAGACGGGCCTGTGCCAGGGCTGCCTGCGCACCATCGATGAAATCGTCGCCTGGGGCACGGCCACGGACGATGCCAAACGCGCGATCTGGGCCGAGATCCGGCGCCGCGAAGGCGAGATCGACTGGCAGTAACGCTCGTTTAGAGGCAGGAATCTAGCACGGTCGTACTTTTTTCAGGGCTATAATCAGGCCCATCCTCCATCCACCACCGAGAGCTTCCATGACGATGCCCGCCGCGCTGCAAGACCTGTCCCTTCCTGTCATCGCTTCGCCGATGTTCATTGCCAGCGGACTCGCGCTGGTGGCAGCCCAGTGCAAGGCCGGCATCGTTGGCTCGTTCCCGGCACTCAATGCCCGGCCGGCCGAGATGCTCGATGTCTGGCTGACCGACCTGCAGCGTGAACTGGCCGACTACGCAGCAGCCAATCCGGGCAAGAAGGTCGGCCCGATCGCCGTCAACCAGATCGTCCACCAGTCGAACGACCGCCTGGCGCATGACGTCGAAGTCTGCGTCAAGCACCAGATACCGATCATCATTTCGTCGCTGCGCGCACCGCCGCGCGAGATGATGGACGCTGTGCATTCGTACGGCGGCATCGTGCTGCACGATATCGTCTCGATCCGCCACGCCGAGAAAGCGCTGGAAGCGGGCGTCGATGGCCTGATCCTGGTGGCCGCTGGCGCTGGTGGTCATGCAGGCGCGCTGTCGCCGTTCGCACTGGTAGGCGAAATCCGCAAGATGTTCAAGGGACCGATCGCGCTGTCCGGCTCGATTGCCACGGGCGACGCAATCCTGGCCGCGCAGGCGATGGGCGCCGACTTTGCCTACATCGGTTCGCGCTGGCTGGCGACGAAAGAATCGAACGTCAGCGACGACTACCGCGATGCGATCGTCGAATCGACGGCGGCCGACGTCGTCTACACGAATCTGTTTACGGGCGTGCACGGCAACTACCTGAAAAAATCGATCGTCGCGGCCGGGCTGGACCCGGACAACCTGCCCGAATCGGACAAGAGCAAGATGAGCTTTGGCTCGGGCAGCGCCAAGGCCTGGCGCGACATCTGGGGCGCAGGGCAGGGCGTCGGCCTGATGGACGACGTGCCGACGGTGGCCGACATGGTCGTGCGCTTGACCGCCGAATACATGGCGGCGCGCGCGCGCCTCGCGCTTTAAAAAACGCTCAGGCTGCTGGCGCCTCGGGCTGTTTCAAATCTTCGGGCCGGATCGTCCACAGGCCCGGCAGATTGCGCCAGTAGCCATACACGTCCATCCCGAAGCCGACGACGAACTTGTTCGGCAAGCTCAAGCCGATCAGGTCGGCCGTGATCGGCTTGGCGCGGCCCAGGTCCTTGTCGGCAAACACGACGACCATCACTTCGGCTGCGCCCATGTCCAGCAGGCGCTGTTTGACGTGGGCCAGCGTCTCGCCTTCGTCGAGGATGTCGTCGACCAGCAAAATCGTGCGGCCCGCGACGTTCTGGCGCGGGATCACTTTCCATACCAATTCGCCGCCACGGTCATCGTCGCCGTAGCGGCTCACGTGGATGTAGTCGAAGTCGAGCGGGAAGGCCAGTTGCGGCAGCAGGGTGCCGGTGAACACGACCGCGCCGCCCATCACGCCCAGCACGAGCGGGAACTCGGTGGCGCCTGGCGCGGCAAAGCGCGCATTGAGCTGGTCGGCGACGCTGGTAACAGCGGCCTGGACTTCAGTCGGAGTGACGATCTGCGTGGCGTTCGCCAACAGCGCGCGGGCGCGCTCATGATGAAAATCGAGCATGGGTCTCTATGTCTGGTGGATGCCGCGTCATTATGCGTGATCCCCGGGCTGGAGGGTGTTCCGGTTGGGGCGCCCCGCGTATGTCGGCGGCGCCAAATGGGGCGTATCATACGCAGCTTGGAAAACCAATCGACGCCTCCGCCCATGTCCGACGCCACCGAACAAGCCCGCACTTCTCCTGACGCTTCCCTCGCTTCCCAAACTGTCCGCGCCGACCGCCTCGCGCAGCTGCGCGCCGCCATGGCGCGCCACGGCATTGACGCCGTCATCGTGCCGTCGAGCGATCCGCACCTGTCGGAATACCTGCCCGGTCACTGGAAGGGCCGCGAATGGCTGTCCGGCTTCACGGGCTCGGTCGGCACCTTCATCGCCACCGAGAAATTTGCCGGCGTCTGGACCGATGGCCGCTATTTCACGCAGGCCGAAACCGAACTCGCCGGCACCGACATCGCGCTGATGAAAATCCCGGGCGCGGCCAGCCAGCTGCACGTCGACTGGCTCGCCGCCAACCTGGCCGCCGGCCAGACCGCCGCCGTCGATGCGCGCGTGCTGGGTCTGGCCGGTGCACGCCTGCTGGCCGACGCGCTGCAGGCCAGAGGCGTCGTGCTGCGCACCGATCTCGATCTGCTGGACGATGTCTGGCAAGAGCGCCCGGCGCTGCCGGCCGACGCCGTATTCGAGCACCTGCCGCCGTTTGCCACCGCCACCCGCGCCGACAAGCTGCAGGCCACGCGCGCCGCGATGGAAGCGCATGGCGCCGGTTTCCACTTCGTCTCGACGCTCGACGACATCGCCTACCTGTTCAACCTGCGCGGCGCCGACGTCAGCTTCAATCCCGTGTTCCTGGCCCATGCGCTGATTGGCCGTGGCGACGCCACGCTGTTCGTCGGCGAAGGCAAGGTGCCGGCTGACGTACGTGCGCGCCTGGAAGCGGACGACGTGCACCTGGCGCCGTACGAAAACGCCGTGCATGCGCTCGAAGCGCTGCCCGAAGGCGCGACGCTGCTGCTCGATCCGCGCCGCGTCACGGCCGGCATGCGCGCGAGCGTGGCCAGCGGCGTGAACGTGGTCGAGGCGATCAACCCGACCACATTTGCCAAGTCGCGCAAGCTCGATAGCGAGGCCGTCAACGTGCGCGCCACGATGGAGCAGGATGGCGCGGCGCTGTGCGAATTCTTTGCCGCGCTCGAGCCGCTGCTGGCGGACGCAAATCGTAGTGCAATCAACGAAGTCGATATCGACACGCGCATCACCGCCGCCCGCGCGCGCCGCCCGAACTTCGTCAGCGCGAGTTTCTCGACCATCGCGGGCTTCAACAGCAATGGCGCGATCATGCATTACCGCGCTGAAGCGGCTACCTGCGCCACAATCGAAGGCGACGGCCTGCTGCTGATCGACTCGGGCGGCCAGTACCTGGGCGGCACCACCGACATTACGCGCGTGATCCCGGTCGGCACGCCGAGCGCCGACCAGCGGCGCGACTACACGCTGGTGCTGAAAGGCCTGATCGCGCTGTCGAGCGCCCACTTCCCGCGCGGCACCCGCGCACCGCTGCTCGACGCGATCGCACGCGCCCCGATCTGGGCCGCCGGCATCGACTACGGCCACGGCACCGGCCACGGCGTCGGCTACTTCCTGAACGTGCACGAAGGCCCGCAGACGATTTCGCCGGCCGTGCCGCCGGACCCGCACACCGCGATGGAGCCGGGCATGATCACGTCGATCGAGCCGGGCATCTATCGCCCGGGCCGCTGGGGCATCCGTATCGAAAACCTGGTGCTCAATGTCGCCGCAAACAAGACCGAATTCGGCGAATACCTGGCCTTCGAGACGCTCACCCTTTGCCCGATCGACACCCGCTGCCTCGATCGTTCCCTGCTTCGCCCCGACGAAATCGTCTGGCTCAACGACTACCACGCCACTGTGCGTGCGCGCCTGACGCCCCACGTCGAAGGCGCCGCGTTCGAGTGGCTCATGCTGCGCACGGAGGCAATCTGACATGGCAAGTTCCCGTTCCACACGCGCCAGCAGCGCGGTCGACCGTCTCAAGCAGCGCACCGGCAATCCGCTGTATTCGATGGCGCGCACCGGCGATGGCCATTTCTACCTGTCCGAAGCGCCCGGCAGCCCGCCGCTGTGCGCACCGATGGAGCTCGACGACTTCGTCACCTTCGTCAAGGGCCTGGGGCCGCAGGAGCAGCCGCGCATGAGCAAGAACGACATCAAGTTCGAAAAGCAGCTGGTGCGCAAGAAGCCGGCGGCCTGAGCGGCGTACCGGCCTGCTTCACCATCACAATATCAATGGAATTCATCCATGCACGCACAAGAAGTTCTCGATTTCTGGTTTCTGCCAGCTTCCCATCCTGACCATGGCAAGGCGCGCGCCGAGCGGTACCGCAAGGACCCCGCATTCGACGCGGTCATCCGCGAACGCTTCGGCACGACGATCACGCACGCGATTGCGGGCGGCCTGCGCGAATGGGACGAGCAGGGCGCGCGCGGCGTGCTGGCGCGCATCCTGGTGCTCGACCAGTTCACGCGCAACGTGTATCGCGGCGCGCCGGAATCGTTCGCCGGCGATGTGCTGGCATTGAGCGCGGCGCGCCAGATGGTCGACGCCGGCGAGCACATGGCGCTGGCCCCCATCGAGCGCCAGTTCATCTACATGCCGTTCGAGCACGCCGAAGACGCCGGCATGCAGCAGCTCGCGGTCGACCAGTTCACCGCGCTGGCCGCCGACCACGAGGGCTTCGACGAAGCCCTCGACTATGCGCACCGCCACCGCGGCGTGATCGCGCGTTTCGGCCGCTTCCCGCACCGTAATCCGATCCTCGGCCGCGCCTCGACACCCGAAGAACTCGACTATCTGAGCAAACCCGGCGCCGGTTTCTGACGTGATATCGATGCTGACCCCGACGCTGAACCTGGTCGGCGCAGGCCATGTCGGCCGCGTGCTGGGGCGCCTGTTTGCCGCCAGCGGCGCGTTTGCGCTGCAGGATGTGCTGACCCGTTCGCCCGCCAGCGCGCAGGCGGCGGTGGCGTTCATCGGCGCCGGCCATGCCTGTGCCGATGTTGCGCAGCTGCGCCCGGCGCATGCCTGGCTGCTGGCGGTGAGCGACGATCAGATCGAGCCCGTCGCCGCGCAGCTGGCGCAGGCGCATGACCTGACTGGCGCGGTGGTGTTCCACTGCAGCGGCGCGAAAGCGTCGACCGCGCTGCAGGTGGCGCGTGCCGGCGGCGCCCTGGTGGCCAGCGTGCATCCGATCCGCAGCTTCGCCGATCCGCAGCAGGTGGCACGTGATTTCGCCGGCACCTTCTGCGGCGTCGAAGGTGACGCGGCGGCGCTGGCGCTGCTGGGCCCAGCGTTCGAAACCATCGGCGCGCGTCTCGTGCCGATCGACGGCGCGGCCAAGACGGTTTATCACGCAGCCGCCGTGTTCGCGTCGAACTACCTGACCACGGTACTCGACGCGGCGCTGCGCGCCTATCAGGCCGCCGGGATTCCCGAAGCGGTGGCGCGCGAACTGGCGCAACCGCTGGCCACCGAGACGCTCGCCAATGTGTTTCGCCTCGGGCCTGCCGCAGCGCTCAGCGGCCCCGTCGCACGTGGCGACCTTGCCACCGTGGCGCGGCAAGAACAGGCATTGCTGGACTGGGACGACGCCACGGGCCGCCTGTACGGTGCGCTGGTGCCGCTCACGACCGACCTGGCGCGGCGCAAGCACGGCGCCACCTGATCACCACAACGTTTCACGACGCTCATCGCAAAGGAACACCATGATCTTCACCACCTGGGCCACGCTCGCCGTTCTTGGTGTCTATTTCTGGACTTGGGGCAATGCTGCACGCGCCCGCATCCAGTTCAAGGTGCCGGCCCCGTCGATGGATGGTCCCGAAGGCTTTTTGCGTGCCCATCGCGTCCAGATGAACACGCTGGAAATGCTGCCGCTGGTGCTCGTGCCCCTGTGGCTGTGCGCCCTGTTCCTGGGTGATGTGTGGGCGGCTGCCGGGGGCTTGGTGTGGTGCGTGGGGCGTATTCTGTATGGGCTGGGTTACTACCGCGATCCGGCCAAGCGCGAAATCGGCTTCATCGTGAGCATGCTGGCCAGCGCCGCGTTGATTGGCGCCACAGTTTTTGGCCTGGTCATGCGGTAAACCGGATAAAGCGAAAACTTTGGTCGACAAAGTTCCCATATGGAAATATGCTGGCAGACTGATTAACTAAAAAGCGATCCGTGAACTACCTCACGGGTCACTAGCGCGCCAGGAGCACCGTGATGCTGTTTTTGAAAAGTACGAACGCCACCAAGGCGCCTGGGATTTACGAAGTAGACGTCGCGGCCAAGCCGCCAGGCAAGACCTTCGGTGTGTTCCTCGCCACCGATCCGGACAACCCGCCGCATACCGTGCTCGCCGGTCTTGCCGAGCTGGGCTTCCAGAGTGTTCATCAGCAGAACTATGTGCACCGCGACAAGGGCAAGGTGCTGGAGCTGCATTTCCAGAAAGATGGCACCGACCTGTTCAAAGGCTGGAAGTCCGACGAGTGCAGCGCCAATCTGGCGTCGCTCGACGCCTTGTTCGGCAATGTCGGCATCAAGATCGAGCCACGTATCATGAGCCTGGCGGAAGCTTACGCGTAAACCGTGCGAGAATGCGCGCGATGGTGGCCTTCACCATGTCTGGCGTGATGATCGTTGATGGATTTATTTGCACCGCAACCGGGCCTGCTCCCGTTGCCGCTCGAAGATGGTGAACTGGCGTGGATGGCCCAATTGCCTCTGCCCTGGCCCAATGCCGATGTCTTCGCGCGCCTGTTGACCGAGACCGACTGGCGCGAAGAGACTGTGGTCGTGTATGGCAAACGGCATCTGCAACCCCGGCTGAGTGCGTGGTATGGCGAGAAGGCGTATGGCTATTCCGGCTTGCTGTTGCAGGCGACCCCCTTTACGCCGTTGCTCAGGGTCTTGCATGATGCCGTCCAGTCCGCGACAGGCCATACATTCAACAGCGTTCTGCTGAACTATTATCGTAACGAGCGTGACAGCATGGGCATGCACAGCGACGATGAGCCCGAACTGGGCGTCCGACCTGCGATCGCGTCACTCAGTTTTGGTGAGGAACGCACTTTTATTCTCAAGCACAAACGCACCAAACAGACGGTTCGCATCGCGCTGACCGATGGCAGCCTGCTGTTGATGGCGGGCGATACGCAACAATATTGGTTGCATGGAATCAATAAGATGACAAAATCGTTACAAGCCAGAATAAATCTAACTTTCAGGAACATCGTCTAATTAGTAAGAAATATCGCTTATCCTGTAGCAAATATTACTTACTGATGGGTCATTTAGTTACACTTTCTTACAGTTCTTACGGAATCGCGACGGACTTGATCTTTCGACAGTGTTATCTTGAACCCTATCGCGATTCATTGTGAATCACGAACTAGATGAACAAAAAGAGGAATTAGAGATGAAAAAGCTGATCGTCGCCCTGCTCGCCACCACCGCCGCTGTGTCGGCTGTCCAGGCCCAAGAATTCACCCCGCGCGCCTACGTTGGCGCCGGTGCAGTCGCTACCGACTATGAGTCCCGCGTACCGGGCGCAACTACTGCCGACATCGATACCATCAAGGCATCGGCCAAGCTGTTCGGTGGCTACGAGTTCACCCCGAACTGGGCTGTTGAAGTCGGTCACACCGATTTCCGTAGCGCCGACATCTATTACACCCTGGGCCCAGTTGCTTCCAGCGGCGTGGTCGATGGCCGTTCGACCTATGTTGCAGCAAAGTTCAGCTCGCCGCTGACCGAAAAGCTGGTTGGTTACGCCAAGCTGGGCGTGTCGCATGACGTGAACGAACTGTCGGCAATCAACTCGTCGCTGAGCCGTCGCGAAAGCGACAACAACGCCTACGGCGCCCTGGGTGTTCAGTACAACATCAACCAGGACGTGGCTGTGATCGCTGAATACGAGCGTTTCGGCGGCACCCGTGACTTCGGCGTGCGTCCAAACGCACTGACCATCGGCGCGAAATACTCGTTCTAAGCAGAACGTAGCTTGAAAAAAAGGCCCTTCGGGGCCTTTTTTCATGGGTGCTGGGAGCTCAATTTGTACCCGCCAATAAAAAAGCCTGCCAATCGGCGGGCTTTTTGCGTTTGTATCGTCAGTGCTGCGATCAGGTCGTGAGTGGCTTGTAACGAATCCGCTTTGGCTTCGCGCCTTCTTCACCCAGACGCTTCTTCTTGTCGGCTTCGTATTCCTGATAGTTACCGTCAAAGAAGGTCACTTGTGAATCACCCTCGAACGCCAGAATGTGGGTCGCGATGCGATCCAGGAACCAGCGATCGTGGGAAATGACCATCACGCTACCAGCGAACTCGAGCAGGGCGTCTTCGAGCGCGCGCAGGGTTTCGACGTCCAGATCGTTTGACGGTTCATCGAGCAGCAGCACGTTGCCGCCTTGCAGCAGCGTCTTGGCCAGGTGCAGACGGCCGCGCTCACCACCGGACAGGTTGCCGACGATCTTTTGCTGATCCGAGCCCTTGAAGTTGAAGCGGCCCAGGTAGGCGCGCGATGGCATTTCGAAACGGCCGACGCTGAGCATGTCGGCGCCGCCCGAGACGTCCTCGAACACGCTCTTGGCATTGGCCAGTTCGTCGCGGTGCTGGTCGACGATCGACACGCGCGCGGTCTGGCCGATCTTGACCTCGCCGCTGTCCGGCTGCTCTTTGCCGGTGATCATCTTGAACAGCGTCGACTTACCGGCGCCGTTCGGGCCGATGATGCCGACGATCGCGCCTGGCGGCACGGTGAACGACAGGTTGTCGATCAGGAGGCGGTCGCCAAAGGCTTTCGAAACGTTCTTGAATTCGATGACTTCATTGCCCAGGCGTTCGGCCACGGGAATGAAGATCTCCTGCGTCTCGTTGCGCTGCTGGTATTCGTACTCGGACAGTTCGTTGAAGCGCGCGAGGCGGGCTTTCGACTTGGCCTGGCGTGCCTTTGGATTCTGGCGCGACCATTCGAGTTCTTTCGCCAGTGCTTTCTGACGGGCCGATTCGGTCGATTCTTCCTGCTTCAGGCGCGCCTGCTTCTGGTCCAGCCACGACGAGTAATTGCCCTTCCATGGAATGCCGCTGCCGCGGTCCAGTTCCAGGATCCATTCGGCGGCATTGTCGAGGAAGTAGCGATCGTGGGTGATGCCGACCACGGTGCCCGGGAAGCGCAGCAGGAATTGCTCGAGCCACTCGACCGATTCCGCATCCAGGTGGTTGGTCGGTTCGTCGAGCAGCAGCATGTCGGGCTTCGAGAGCAGCAGCTTGCACAGCGCCACGCGGCGCTTTTCACCGCCCGACAGCACGGCGATTTTTGCATCCCACGGCGGCAGGCGCAGCGCATCGGCTGCCATTTCCAGCTGCAGGTTCAGGTTGCCGCCATCGGACGACGAGATGATCGCTTCCAGGCGTTCCTGCTCCTTGGCCAGCGCGTCGAAATCAGCGTCTTCTTCGGCGTAGGCCGCGTACACCGCTTCGAGCTTGGCTTGCGCTTCGAACGCTTCGCCCAGGCCCGATTCCACCTCCTGGCGCACGGTTTTTTCGGGGTCGAGCTGCGGTTCCTGCGGCAGGTAGCCGATGTTCAGGCCCGGCATCGGACGGGCTTCGCCCTGGATGTCGGTGTCGATGCCGGCCATGATTTTCAGCAGGGTCGATTTGCCCGAGCCGTTCAGGCCCAGCACGCCGATTTTGGCGCCCGGGAAGAAGGACAGGGAAATGTCCTTCAGAATCTGGCGTTTCGGTGGGACGATTTTGCCCACGCGGTTCATGGTATAGACGTAATTGGCCATGCTTGTACTCTGGTGTTGTTCGAGGTGCACAGGATACGACAGAACCTGCAGCCGACACAGGATTTCTTGGCAAATCTGCGCCGCATGCGCCCCAGATACGCCCCTTCAAGCCTTGGCGACAACTGGCTGCCGGCGCAGCAATCCTTCCCCGGCGAACAGCGCCAGCGCGCTCCAGATCAGCGCGAAGCCGACCAGGCGATCGGCCGAGAACGCTTCTTTGAACAACCACACGCCGAGCAAAAATTGCAGCGTCGGCGACAGGTATTGCAACAGGCCCAGGATCGACAGCGGGATCTTGCGCGCACCGGTGGCAAACAGCAGCAGCGGGATCGCGGTGAGCGGGCCGGCCATGATCAACAGCCAGCGCGTGGTGTCCGACGCCGTATTGATGAACACGTTCTGGCCCTGCACCGTCAGCCAGATCACGTAGCCGGCCGCCAGTGGAAACAGCACGATGGTCTCGAACGACAATCCCTCGAGCGGACCAAGCGCGGCCGTTTTGCGCAGCAAGCCATAGCCGCCGAACGACAGCGCCAGAAACAGCGCAATCCACGGCACCGTGCCGGCCTGCCAGGTCAGCCAGGCCACGCCCAGTGCGGCCACGCCGATGGCAGCCCACTGCAGCGGGCGCATGCGTTCCTTCAGGATCAGATAACCCAGCACGATATTGACCAGGGGATTGATGAAGTAGCCGAGACTGGCCTCGATCACATGGTGGTTCATCACCGACCAGATATACACGAGCCAATTGGCGCTGAGCAGTAGGGCGGACAGCACGAAACTGAAGAACACGCGCGGCTGGCGCACGACCTGCAGCCACTTCCAGTCGCGTCGCAGCAATAGCAACACCAGCAGGAAGGCCAGTGACCACAGCATGCGGTGCGCCAGGATCTGCAGCGGCGGCACCTCGCCCAGGGCGTGGAAATAAATGGGGAACAGGCCCCAGCAGAAGAAGGCCAGGGCCGCGTAAATAATGCCGGAACGCATGGGGAGGAGGGGCGAGGTTGCAGGGCCGACATTATCACTGAATACCTGGCACGCTGCTGGCGCGCCGCCGGTTTTACACAGGTGTATGATGCACAACCGAATCTTCTTGCAATTCCAACACTTCATTTTTTGGTGCGCCGCACCAATACAACAGCGATGGTGACTCTTGACCTCAGATAACAAGAAAAGCAGCCTGGCGGCCCTTACCCTGGCAGCGGTCGGGATCGTCTATGGCGACATTGGCACGAGCCCCCTGTACACGTTGCGCGCGGTGTTCGACGAAGACCACGGCCTGCCGCTCAATACGCCGAATATCCTCGGCATCATTTCGCTGATTTTCTGGGCCCTGACGCTGATTGTCTCGCTCAAGTACGTGATCCTGGTGCTGCGCGCGCACAATCGCGGCGAGGGCGGCATCATGGCCCTGATGGCGCTGGCCACCAGTTCGATACCGCGTACATCCAAGTGGAGCTTCCCGCTACTGGCCATCGGCGTCATCGGCGCCACGATGTTCTATGGCGACAGCGTGATCACGCCGGCGATCTCGGTGCTGGGCGCCATCGAAGGGATCGAGGTTGCCGCGCCCGGCATGTCGCAGTATGTCGTGCCGCTGGCGGTGGTGGTGCTGGTGGCCCTGTACAGCGTGCAGCGCCATGGCACGGCCGGCATCGGCCGCTTCTTCGGGCCCGTGATGGCGGTCTGGTTCCTGGTGCTGGCCGCAATGGGCATCGTCAATATCATCGAAGCACCGGTGATCCTGAATGCGCTCAATCCATGGCATGCGCTGCACTTCATGCTGGAAAATAAAATACTGGCGTTCATCGCGCTGGGCGCGGTGGTGCTGGCCATCACCGGCGCCGAAGCACTGTATGCCGACATGGGCCACTTCGGCGCCAAGCCGATCCGCTGGGCCTGGTTCCTGATCGCGTATCCGGCACTGACCCTGAACTACCTGGGCCAGGGCGGCCTGTTGATCATGCAGCCGGCCGCGGTGGAAAACCCGTTCTATTATCAGCTCGGCGCGTGGAGCGTGATTCCGCTGGTGATCCTGTCGACCATGGCTGCCGTGATCGCTTCGCAGGCAACGATCTCGGGTACCTATTCGATGACCAAGCAAGCCATTGCGCTGGGCCTGTTGCCGCGCATGCGCATCATGCACACGTCCGAAAGCGAGATTGGCCAGATCTATATTCCGGCCGTCAACTGGCTGCAACTGGTGGTCGTGCTGATCGCCGTGATCGGCTTCGGCTCATCCGACGAACTGGCCGGCGCCTACGGCATTGCAGTGACCGCCACCATGATGGCCACGACGATTCTGACGTTCTTCGTCACGCGCTACCGCTGGCACTTGCCGCTGTGGATGTGCTTGATGGCCACCGGCTTCTTCCTGACGATCGACATCATGCTGTTCGCCGCCACCACGACGAAGCTGTTCCACGGCGGCTGGTTCCCGCTGCTGATGGGCGCCGTGCTGCTGACCCTGATGCTGACCTGGAAACGGGGCCGCGAGCTGGTGTTCGAGAACTTGCAAAAGCATGCGATTCCGCTGGAGGCGTTCATGGAGTCGCTGTTCGTGGCGCCGCCGACGCGCGTGCCCGGCACGGCCATCTTCCTGCGCGGCGAAAGCGATGGCGTGCCGCACGCGATGCTGCACAACCTGTCGCACAACAAGGTGCTGCATGAGCGCGTCGTGTTCCTGACGGTGCACATGCGCGAAGAGCCGTGGGTGCCGGCGGACGAACAGATCGTCATCAATGACCTGGGCCACAACTGCTACCAGCTCAATATCCATTACGGCTTCAAGGACGAGGCCGATATTCCGGACATCCTGCAGCGCAGCGCCGCACTGGGCCTGGAATTCGAAATGATGGAAACGTCGTTCTTCATCGCGCGCCAGACTGTGATCTCGGCCCCGGGCGGCGGCATGGCGCCATGGCGCGAGCACCTGTACGTGGCAATGTCGCGCAACGCCCGCAGCGCGGCCGACTACTATCAGATCCGCACCAACCGCGTGATCGAGCTGGGCACGCAAATCGAAATTTGATGCGTGAAAATTTGCTTAACTACAATTTTCAGACAAAGTCGGGACAGTTTCATATGGCTGATTCGATAAGGTACGGGCTTTCGCAATACCGGTTCCGCGTACCTATTTCGTGTAATTTTTCAGCCAAGGATGTCCCATGATGAAGCTCCCCCTGATCGCCGCCTTTGCCGCCATGCTCGCCCTGAGCGCGTGCGGCGGTGGCAGCGATGATTCGCCCGCCAAGCCGGCCGTGAGCAGCCCTGCTGCCCTGACCAGGACCGACACCGTCGTTGGCACCGGCGCCGAAGCCGTCGCCGGCAAGCGCGTCACCGTTGCCTATACGCTGTGGTTGTACAGCGCGACGGCGAGCGACTTCAAGGGCACGCGCCAGGAAGCCAGCGAATTTGCGTTCACCGTGGGCAGCCGCGATACCATCACCGGCTTCGACCAGGGCGTGGCGGGCATGAAGGTCGGCGGCAAGCGCACGCTCCTGATCCCATCGGCGCTGGCCTACGGCGCCGAGGGCCGCGGACCGATCCCGGCGAATGCGGGCCTGGTGTTTGAAGTGACGCTGAACAAGGTCGAGTAAGCCACGCATGTTGAACGCGTGGACGGCAAACCCGTCCACCCTACTTGGCTTGTTGGCTGGCCGTGCCCTGGTCGTCGTCTGTGTGGCATCTACACCAGAGGCGGAGCGCACGGCTGATCCGGCGCACGGGGCGCCGTTTGCCCATCGGCGATGCTCGGGACTTTGTTGTCGCGAGCCCGCCATGCCGCCTTTCCTGCCGATCCTCGGCGCATTACCGTTCCTTGTTCTGCCCTCATCTGGCGCCGCCATGCCCGCACCGGCCCTGCTGGCGCCTGCCTGCGTGGTTGCTACCACCAGGCCCATGGGACACCATGAACCACCGGCCTGGCTGCTGCTGGCCGGCGCCGTCATCCTGCTTGGCGCCGGGCGGGTGGCGGCATCCTGACACGTATAAAAGCGCTCAGCGCAGCATGTCGATGTGCATGATGCCGTCTTCGTCGTACGGCGCCGACACCGTCTGGAAGCCGAAGCTCGCATAGAAGCGCTCCAGGTATTGCTGGGCACCGATGCGGATGCGGTGGCCCGGGTGCAGCGCTTCGGCATGCGCGATGCCCTGGTCAAGCAGCGCGCGGCCAGCGCCGCTGCCGCGTGCGGCCGGCGTGGTGATGACGCGGCCAATCGACATCTCGTCGTACTTCGCGCCCGGCGCCAGCACGCGCAGGTAGGCGGCCAGCTGGCGCTTGCCGTCCACGTCGCGCCAGCCGAGCAGGTGATGCGCCTCGAGGTCGTAGCCGTCGATGTCCGGGTACAGGCACGTCTGCTCCAGAATGAAGACGTTCTGGCGCGCGGCCAGCACGTCATACAGGTCGAACGGGGTCAGGTCGGCGAAGCGGGAGAAGTGCCAGTCGATGGTGCTGGGGGAGGTCATGGGCAGATACGGGTCAATGAAAAATGGGACGGGAGTGTGCTATTCGGCGGCGGTCTCGAAGCCTTCGAGCACGTTGACGGTATGGATGCCCAGCTCCGGGCTGATGGCGCCGCCTTCGAAAATGAACACGGTTGGCAAACCCAGGTGCGCAATGCGCTCGCCGATGCGCAGAAAGTCGCCGCCCTGCAGGTGGAAGCGCGGCTCGTTGCCATGGGCGAAGGTGTCCACGCCCAGCGAGACCACGAGCGCCTGCGGGCGCGTCATCGCGATCTTCACGCATGCCGTTTCGAGCGCCGCGAACCAGGTGGCGCTGCTGCTACCCGGTGCGAGCGGCAGGTTCATCGTGTAGCCGACGCCTGCGCCGCTGCCGGTTTCGTCGGCGTGGCCCAGGTAGAACGGGTACGCGACGCGCGGGTCGGCATGGATCGAAATGAACAGCACGTCGCTGCGGCCATAGAAGATGCTCTGGGTGCCGTTGCCGTGGTGGTAGTCAAGGTCGAGGATGGCGACGCGCTCGCGCCCGTCGTCCAGCAGATGCTGGGCCGCCAGCGCCGCGTTGTTCAGGAAGCACGAACCGCCAAAGAAGTCGCTGCCGGCGTGGTGGCCGGGGGGGCGCGTCAGCGCAAAGGTGCCGCGCTCGCCGCGCTGCAATGCGTGCGCGGCATTGACGGCGCAGTCCGCGCCCGTCTTGGCCGCGATCCAGGTGCCGCCGGTCAGCGGCGTGCTGCAATCCATCGAATACAGGCCCAGGCGGGCGCGGAAATTCTCGGGTTCGATGTCGCTGCGCAGCGTGCGCACCGGCCACACGACAGGAAAAGCATCCTTGCCGGCGTTGGCCGGATCGAGTGCCAGCCACTCGCTCCAGGCCGTGCGCAAAAAGTGCAGGTAGCGCGGACTATGAACGCGCTCGAGCGTCATCAGGGGCACGCCGTGCGGCGTGACGATGGCGCCCAGGCCGCGCCGTTCGCACTCCTTCAACACCATCGTCACGCGCTCGGGTTTTTCCGAACACGGCGCCAGCTCGCCGCGCCCGATTGCGGCGCGGCCATCATGCTGGGCGTGGTGTTCGTTATAAAACGTGAGCAAGTGGTCCTCGTGCGTCGGTGCAGGTGAGGCGACCGCTGCAGCCTCAGTTATTGCCGCACAGTGTACTGCTGTTGTACGCCGCAACGAAGGCGTCGAAGTTGCCGGTATCGGTTTGCTCGATGATCATCTGGTCAGCGATCGAGACGGCGGCCATTTCGTCGAACAGCATTTCTTCGGCGGGCATCAACGGGCTGTCGCGGAACGACGCGGCGTGCAGCGTGCTTTGCTGCACGCCGAATGCTGCGGCCGAGCCCAGTGCGCGGATCTCGTCCAGCACGCGCGCCGATGGCGTCAGCGCCGGATCCTCGATCTTGGCTTTCTGGTGGCTCAGTGAGGCGGTGTGCACGTCGCCTTCGTTGTGCCCGTCGTCGAGCAATGCCGCCACGGGCCGGATGCGCTCGATCAACTCGAGCGCCCAGGTCGCAAGCGGCACTTCCAGGCCATCGCGCGTGAGCGTCAGGCCGGGCCGGCGGCCTTCCTTGACTGTGCGCGCGAAGTTACGGGCGTGCATGGCGCTGTCATGGTCGCTGATCAAAGGGCTTTCTTCGAGGGCGCAGAACAGCAGGAACGCGTCCAGGAAGCGGCCTGTCTCGAGCGAGATGCCGACCGGCTCGTACGGATCGACGTCCATGCAGCGCACCTCGATGTACTGCACGCCGCGGTTGCACAGGGCCTGCACCGGACGCTCGCCGGTGCGGATCACGCGCTTCGGGCGAATCGTCGAGTAGTACTCGTTCTCGATCTGCAGCACGTTGGTCGACAGCTGGATCCACTCGCCATCCTTCTTGGTACCCAGTTCTTGGTACGGCGGATACGGGCGATTGACCGCGTCCATCAGGCTGGTGACGTAGCTTTCCAGGCTGTTTTCGTGCGGGCGCAGGCCCGACTGCGCATCGTTCTGGTAACCGAGGTCGCTCATGCGCAGGCTGGTTGCGTACGGCAGGTACAGCGTGTCATCGGACAGCGTCTCGAGCGCATGCGGGCGGCCACGCAGGAAGCTCGTGGTCAGCGCCGGCGTGGCGCCGAACAGGTACATCAGCAGCCACGAATAACGGCGGAAGTTGCGCACCATCGCGATATAGCTCTCGGACTGGAAATCGCGCAGCGCGTGACGGCGTTCTTCGACGATGCCTTCGTCCTGGGCAAACACCTGCCACAGCTTTTCCGGCAGCGAGTAGTTGTAGTGAATGCCTGCGATGCACTGCATCGCCTTGCCATAGCGCAGCGCCAGGCCGCGCCGGTACACGTGCTTCAGCTGGCCGATATTCGAGGTGCCGTAGTAGGCGATCTCGATGTCTTCTTCGGGCGGCAGTTCGCCCGGCATCGACATGCCCCACAGCATGTCGTCGCCCAGCTTGGTGTACGCATGACGGTGGATCGCATCGAGGCGGTGCAGCGCCAGCGAGATATCGTGCTCGACCGGGGTGATGAATTCCATCAGTGCTTCGGCGTAGTCGGTGGTGATGCTGGGGTGCGTCAGTGCCGAACCGAGGGCAGGCGGATGCGGGGTGCGCGCGAGCTGGCCGGCAGCATCCACGCGCAGCGTTTCGCGCTCGATGCCGCGCAGGCCCTGGCCCAGCAAGGCGCGGTGTTCGTCGTCGCCCAGCAGGGCCAGACGGCGGTTGAATTGGTTCGACACGGTGTTTCCTTTCTTGTACTGCCTGTTTCGGCTGGTGCAGAGATTAACCGAAAATCGGACTCCACGTTCGGGCGGTCATCATTCGCGCCAGGGCGGCGCCCGGTACGACGGTGCAGCGGGCGGTGGCACGGGTCTGGCAGGCGGTATGAAATCAGGCGCCGGGCCGGGTTCGAGACCGGGCGGGACTTCGCCGTCGAACGTGAAGTCGAATTCGAACACCGGTTCAAGCACCGGGACAACCGATTCGAATTCGGCATTGAACGCGTCGTCCGGCGCGGTTTCCAGCGTGGGCGCCGAGACTGGCGTGTCCGGGGCCGCGATCCAGCGCTCGATCTGGCGCTCCAGTTCGCTCAAGGGCAGCGCGCCGTTGCCCAGCACCGCATCATGGAAACGCCGCGCATCGAACCTGGCGCCCAGCGCCGCGCGCGCCTTGTTGCGCAGCGCCAGGATGCGCAGCTGGCCGATCTTGTAGCTCAGTGCCTGCGCCGGGCGGGCAATGTAGCGATCGACCTCGGCCTCGTTGTCCGCCGGCGGATTGGCCGTGTTTGCGGTCAGGTAATCGATCGCCTGCTGGCGCGACCAGCCCAGCGTGTGGATGCCAGTGTCGACCACCAGCCGCGCGGCGCGGAACATCTCTTCGTTCAGGTGCCCGAACAGCGAGAACGGGTCCTTGAACAGGCCAAGCTCCGGGCCCAGGCCCTCAGCGTAGGTGGCCCAGCCTTCGCCGAACGCGTCGTACCAGCCATGACGGCGAAACGCGGGCAGCGCCAGTTCCTGCGCGCGCGCCACCTGCAGGTGGTGGCCGGGTACCGCTTCGTGCAGCGCAATGGTGTCGACCTGCCACATCGGCCGCGCGTCTAGGCGCACATTATCGACCACCAGCGCAGCGCTGCGCTGCGCGCTGCCGGCCTCGTAATAGGCGGCCGGCTGGCCGCTGCTGCCTGCGCCCATCGGCTTGACGACGATGCCGGCCGCCGGCACGCTGCTGACCACGCGGCCAAGACGTGCCTGGGTCAGCGCCAGCGTGCGCCGGTAGCGGTCGAGCAGGGCGTTCGGGTCGGTGAAATACAGGCGTCGGTCGCCCCGTGCGAACACGAGGAATTCCGCAAAGCCGCCGCGAAAACCGGTGCGCGGGATCACGGCCTCGATCGCGGCGCGCAGGCGCGCGACTTCCTGCAGGCCCAGCGCATGCACCTGGGCCGGTGTGAGCGCCGTACTGGTGCTGGTGCGTACCAGCTGGGCGTACCAGTCGGCGCCGCCCGCTTGCTGGCTCGCGCCGATCGTTGCGCGCGCGCCCGGCAGATAATCCTCGCGCAGGAATGTTTCGAGCGTGCGCAGGCTGGGCGCGACGGTGTTCGCCAGTGCAGCCGCACCGGCGGCGCGCAATGCGTCGCGGCTCTCGGGCGCGATCGTTGCCGGGATGCGCTTGAACGGCGCGCCCAGCGGGCCATCCTGCAAGCCCTCGCGCAGCGCGCGCAAGGCGTCCGGCACCGGCGCCAGCGCCGCCTTCGGCGTGGTCCAGCCGGCCTGGCGACCGGCGCGCAGCTGCTCGATCAGGCCATCGACGTGGGCCGGCAGCGCTTGCAGGCGCGCCAGATAGGTCTGGTAGTCGGCATCGGTCATGAACGGCATCTGCGCCACAAGGCGCGGCAGTTGCACGTGCAGGCCATCGTAGGCGGTGAGCGGTTGCGGATCGAACGGCATTAAGGCGGCGCTGGCCAGCACGCGCTGCTTGTCGGCGCTGAACAGGTCAAGTGACAGCCCGTCCTGGCCCGACAGTGCGCTGCGATCGATCGCGCGCGCCGCAGCCAGCATGGCGCGCTCGTGCTCGATTGCCTGCGCACGCGCGGCCAGCGAGGTGTCGGTGAGATAAGCGTTGTAGCGGTGCTCGCCCAGGGCCGTGGCGCGTTCGGGTGCGCGGCGCAGTTGCCATTGCCAGTCGCGCTCGAACAGCTGGGCCGCTTGCGCTGCCGGTGTTTCGGTCGGGGTGACCGGCTGCACGGCGACGGGAATAGCGACAGGAGGAACAGCAGGCGCGGCCGCGACGGCGCAGACCGGCGGCACCAGCAAAGCAAGTGAGGCAAACAGGATGCGCATGCGCTCTCCGTTGACGGGACTGGTCATTTTAACAAGTCCATCCACGGGCGGGCGCGCCTTACGCGCCGCGCCGGCCACCGCTGACGCGTTCGATGCCGGCCAGGTCGCGCCAGCTTTGCACGTCGCTGTACCCGTGCGCGTCCAGCAGTGCGCGCACGGCGCCGGCCTGGTCGTAGCCGTGTTCGAGCAGCAGCCAGCCACCGGCGTCCAGATGCGCGTCGGCGCCCTTGACGATCGTGCGCAGGTCGGACAGGCCGTCGGCGTGATCGGTCAGCGCATCCACCGGTTCGAAGCGCAGATCGCCTTCGCTCAGGTGCGCGTCGCCGGCCACGATGTACGGCGGATTCGAGGCGATCAGGTCGAAACGCTCGTCGCGCAATCCGGCAAACCAGTCGCTGCGCACGAAGTGCACGCGCGCGCCGTTGGCGGCGGCGTTCATGCGCGCAATCGCCAGGGCGTCGTCGCTGACGTCGAGGGCGGTGACGGCCAGGTCGGGTCGGGTGTGAGCGGCCGCGACGGCAATGGCGCCGCTGCCAGTGCCCATGTCGAGCAGGCGCTGCTGCGGCGCCAGGCGCTCGAGGGCGAGTTCGACCAGCAGTTCGGTGTCGGGCCGCGGAATCAGCACAGCCGGCGTGACCTTGAACGGCAGTCCGAAGAATTCACGTTCACCGACGATGTAGGCGATCGGTTCGCCAGCCAGGCGGCGCTGAACGAGGCCATTGAGCCGCACTGCTTCGGCGGTGCTCAAGACGCGCTCGGATTGCGTGATCAGCGCCACGCGCGGCAGGCTCAATGCATGGCACAGCAGGATGCGGTTTTCCAGTGCATCGAGCGGCAGCGCCAGGCGCGCCTGGGCCAGGGTGACGCCGGCCTGGATCATGCGTTGGCGCGGCGCTGGCGCAACAGCACCCAGCCCAGCAGCACGGTGAGGATCACGAACCAGACGGCCGACCATTGCGGAATGGCCAGGCCCAGCACCTTGTCGGTCGCGCCTTCGCACAGGCCATCGGCGCGGAACAGCCACGGCAGGTATTCGGCCGTCGGGATCTTGTTGAGCATGGTTTCCATCGGATCGATGCCGCACGAGAAACCGGGGTTGGCGATCACGTACAGGTGCTTGCCGACCGTGATCAGGCCGCCGACCGCAGCCAGCAGCGCGACCACGACACTCCCGCTGATCTTGCCGGTAAAGGCGCCGACGAGCGCGGCCAGGCCGATACCGAGGAAGAAATACCGCTGGATCACGCACAGCGGGCAAGGCCGCATTTCCAGGCTGTGTTGCAGGTAGAGGGCAAAGCCGACCAGTGCAAAACTGATGAAGGAGATGATGAACAGGGCCTGGCGGTTGGTAGGTTGCATGATCGGTGGTTTTCCTGGCATGGGAGCGGTAGCGGCCATTTTCTCACAAACCTTATGGCCGGCCTCCAGCCATTTTCAATCAGGCAACTTAACGGGCCTTTAATCCCCCAGCGCCGCCAGTTGCTCGGCCTGGTGCTCCGACGCCAGTGCGTTGGTCAGATCGGTCAAGTCGCCATCCATGATGAAGTCGAGCTTGTACAGCGTCAGGTTGATGCGGTGGTCGGTCAGCCGGCCCTGCGGGAAGTTATAGGTGCGAATGCGTTCGCTGCGGTCGCCCGAACCGATCAGGCTCTTGCGCGTGGCCGCTTCCTTCGATTGCTGCTCGCGCAGCTGGGCGTCCTTCAAGCGCGCGGCCAGCACCTTCATCGCCTGCGCCTTGTTCTTGTGCTGGCTGCGGTCGTCCTGGCATTCCACCACCAGACCGGTCGGCAGGTGGGTAATGCGCACGGCCGAATCGGTCTTGTTGATGTGCTGCCCGCCGGCGCCCGAGGCGCGGTAGGTGTCGATGCGCAGGTCGGCCGGGTTGATGTCGATGTCTTCGACTTCGTCGGCCTCGGGCATCACCGCGACCGTGCAGGCCGACGTGTGGATGCGGCCCTGCGTCTCGGTGGCCGGCACGCGCTGCACGCGGTGCCCGCCCGACTCGAACTTCAGCTTCGAGTAGGCGCCGTTGCCGACGATGCGCACGATCACCTCGCGGTAGCCGCCCAGGTCCGAGGTGGATTCGGACACCATCTCGACCTGCCAGCGATTGCGCTCGGCAAAGCGCGTGTACATGCGGAGCAAATCGCCCGCGAACAGCGCCGATTCGTCACCACCCGTGCCGGCGCGGATCTCGAGGAAGATATTGCGCTCGTCGTTGGCGTCCTTCGGCAGCAGCATCTTTTGCAGTTCCTGCTCCAGATCCGCCATGCGCACCTTGGCCGCTTCGATTTCTTCCTGCGCGAACTCCTTCATTTCCGGGTCCTGCAGCATCTCTTGCGCTTCGGCGGTATTGGCCAGCGCGCTTTCGTACTGGCGGTACACGGCCACCAGCGGCGAGAGCTCGGCGTGCTCGCGCGTCATCTTGCGGTAGTTGTCCATATCGGCGGTGACGCCTTCGGTCATCAACAGTTCGTCCAGCTCGACCAGGCGGTTGGCAAGTTGGTCCAGCTTGGAGAGCATGGAAGGTTTCATGGGCGGTATCAGGGATGTAAGGAATCGGGCAGGCCGCGGATTGCGACCGGATTACAGCAGAGAGGCGCCAGGCACGGCGCGGGCGGGCAGGCCGCCAGAGAACTGGTGCGCTAACGGCGACCGCGGAACAGCTGCGGCAGCAGGCTGGCCAGGCGCGCGCGTTCGTCGCCCTGGGCATGGTGCAGGGCCTGTTGCGGGCCATGCAGGAACTTGGCAGTCAGGCCACGGGACAGGGCTTCGAGCACGGCGTCGGCATCGTCGCCGCGTGCCAGCATGCGCCGTGCACGTTCGAGTTCTGCCAGGCGCAGCACCTCGCTCGACTCGTGCAGGTCGCGGATCACCGGCACCACGGCGCGGTCGCCCACCCAGTGCATAAACGATTCGACGCGCGTTTCGATGATGGCTTCGGCCTGCCGCACAGCGGCCTGGCGGCTTTCCATGCCGGTCTGCACCACCTGGGCCAGGTCGTCGACCGTGTACAGGAACACGTCATCCAGGCGCGCGACTTCGGGTTCGATATCGCGCGGCACGGCCAGGTCGACCATGAACATCGGGCGATGGCGGCGCGCCTTGACGGCCCGCTCGACCATGCCCAGGCCGATCAGCGGCAGCGTCGAGGCGGTACACGAGATCACGATGTCAAATTGGTGCAGGCAGTCGGGCAGCTCGGCCAGGCCGATCGCGCGGCCGTTGTAGCGGCTGGCGAGCAGCGCGCCCCGCTCCATGCTGCGGTTGGCAATGGTGACCGATTTCGGGTTCTGCGCCGAGAAGTGCGCCGCGCACAGTTCGATCATTTCGCCGGCGCCGATGAACAGCACGTGCTGGTCGGCGATGCGGTCGAAGATGCGGTGCGCGAGGCGCACGGCGGCGGCGGCCATCGACACGCTGTGCGCGCCGATCTCGGTACTCGAACGCACTTCCTTGGCAACGGCGAAGGTGCGCTGGAACATCTGGTGCAGATACGTGCCCAGGCCACCGGCTTCGTCGGCGGTGCGCACGGCATCCTTCATCTGGCCCAGAATTTGCGGCTCGCCCAGCACCATCGAATCGAGTCCCGAGGCGACGCGAAACGCGTGGCGCACGGCGTCGTCCTGCGGCAGCAGGTACAGGTGGGGGCGCAGCTCGGCGTAGTTCAGCGCGTGGTAATGGGCCAGAAATTGCGCCGACGCGTCGAGCGGGTCGGGCAGGCTGGTGGCCGCATACAGCTCGCTGCGGTTGCAGGTCGACAGGATTGCCGCTTCTTCATTGCCCGTAGAACCATTGCGCGCGAACCAGCCGCGCGCCGACTGCACCGCCGTGCCGATCTGATCGGGGGCGAGCGCCAGCTGCTCGCGCAGCGAGACCGGTGCGGTCGTGTGGTTCAGGCCAACGGCGAGGAGTTGCATTCTGGGGAGGGTAGAGGGTGAATGACTGCGGTCATTATACCCTCATGGGAAAACGGCTTCAGAAGCCGGGTCAGGCGCCCAGTTTTTCCAGGCGGTAACCATAGCTGTAGACGGGCACCAGCCGGAAGCCATTCTCGGGGCGCAGATGCAGTTTATTGCGCACCCGCGACACGTGCGTGTCCATCGTGCGCGACGGCACATCGTTTTCGCGGACCCAGACCGACTCGTGGATGTAGGCGCGCGACAGCGGCCGGCCGATGTTACGGAAGAACAGCAGTGCCAGCGAAAATTCCTTCTGCGTCACGTCGATGACGGAACCATCCTTGAGCAGGCGGCCTGGGCGGGTTTCGAAGGTGTACGGGCCGAACTGCAGCTGTTCGGCACTGTTTTGCGACGGGTAGGCGCGGCGCAGCAGGGCCGAGACGCGCGAGACCAGTTCGCCGCGGCGCAGCGGCTTGATCAGGTAATCGTCGGCGCCGGCGTTGACGCCGGCAATGATGTCGTCTTCTGCGTTATTGCCGACCAAGAACATCGTCGGCGCCTGCGACGCCAGCTTTTCCTTGGCGCGGCGCAGCACCTCGGCGCCATCCATATCCGGAACGTTCCAGTCCATCACGAGCATGTCGGCGCTATCCTTGCGCAGTTGCGCGAGCAGATCGCGGGCGCTGTCAAACGATTGGCAGTTGTGGCCGGCAGCACTGAGGACCTGGCAAATCAGGTCGGCTTGCGGGCGGTCTTGCTCCAGAACAGCGATCTTCATGATGGGACAATGTGAAAGTTTGCACTGTAGGAAGACTCCTACAAAGTTAAAAACGAATATAGCAGACTTTGACAAAATAGTGCTAAAGGTAAATATCGTTTTTTCGCTTCTTGTTGCAACTGTTGTGTTAAAGGGACCACGTACAGTGTCATGTCATGGGGGTACACTGGATTTCAGATGAAATCTGAATAACGAAAAGGGTGAGATTATGTTGTTTCGACGCAAAGATGTGACTGTTCCTGAAGACCGCGTACCCGTCAGTGGCCCGGAAGTCGAGGCCACGCGCCTGCGTTGCCTGGCATTGGTCAAGAAGCGCGCCGCGATGTCGGCGGCGGTCGCGGCCGTGCCAATTCCCGGCCTGGATCTTTTGGCCGATATTACTGGTTTTGCGTCCCTGGTCGACGAAGTCAACGCCGAGTTTGGCCTGACGCAGAAACAGATCGAGCGCCTGAACCCGCGCCTGCGCATCATTGCCTATAAGGCAGCGGCATCGGTCGGTGGCATGTTGGTCGGCAAGCTGGTCACGCGTGGCGTGGTGCTGCGCCTGTTCCAGCGCGTGGCAGGCCGGATGGCCGTCAAGTCGAGCGCGAAGATGGTGCCGATCGCCGGCCAGATCGCATCGGCCGCCATCGGCTACACGCTGTTCAAGCGGATGGGTACGCAGCACGTGGAAGCGTGCGTGGCCGTGGCGCGCGAGCTCGAAAACGCCGGGATCGACCACAACGTGGCCGAGGACGACGATGCCGTGGGCGCGACCAGCGGCACGGCG
Source organism: Massilia aurea (assembly GCF_024753205.1). Classification (GTDB taxonomy): domain Bacteria; phylum Pseudomonadota; class Gammaproteobacteria; order Burkholderiales; family Burkholderiaceae_D; genus Telluria; species Telluria aurea. The sequence continues at coordinate 264,704 of NZ_JANUGZ010000004.1, forward strand.
AAGGCGCCGCTGCTGGTGATGTAACGCTGGCCGGAGGTGTTGAACGCGTGGACGGGAAACCCGTCCACCCTACGTCCGCTGTAGGGTGGGCGGCTATGCCGCCCACGCGTTCAACGAACCTGTCCTCACCACGAAAGATGAGCGCCCAAAACAAAGCCCGCGCGAAGCGGGCTTTGTCGGTCACGGGTGCGCACGTTCAATTATCCGGCAGCACCACGTTCACATCCAACACTTCCAGGTTGCCCTGGCGGTCGAGCGACACCTTGATGTCGTCCGGATTGACCTTGACGTACTTCGAGATCACCGCGATCAGCTCCTGATGCAGGGCCGGCAGGAAGTCCGGCCCGGCACGGTTGGTGCGTTCGCGCGCGATGATGATCTGCAGGCGTTCCTTGGCAGCTGTCGCGCTCTTCTTTTTTTCGGGGAAGAGAAAGGATAGCAGTGCCATCTCACTTGGCTCCGAAGATACGCTGGAACAACCCTGGCTTTTCGTAGCTGGTAAAGCGCAGCGGACGCTCTTCGCCCAGGAAGCGCGCGACCACGTCTTCATAGGCTTCGGCCACGTCGGTTCCCTTGAAGTGAATCGCCGGGTTGCCCTGGTTGGATGCGTGCAGTACGGATTCGGATTCAGGGATGATGCCGATCAGCGGGATGCGCAGGATTTCCTGGACGTCCTGGTACGACAGCATTTCGTCGGCGTCGACGCGCTTTGGCGAATAGCGGGTGATCAGGAGGTGTTCCTTGACCGGCTCGGAGCCGCTCTGGGCGCGACGCGATTTGGCTTGCAGGATGCCCAGGATGCGGTCCGAGTCGCGCACCGACGAGACTTCGGGGTTTGTCACGACAATGGCTTCGTCGGCGAAGGTCAGCGCCATCAGCGCGCCGTGCTCGATGCCGGCCGGCGAATCGCAGATGATGAATTCGAATTCCATCTTGACGAGGTCGTTGATCACGCGCTCGACGCCTTCTTCGGACAGGGCGTCCTTGTCGCGCGTCTGCGATGCCGGCAGGATGAACAGGTTGTCGCAGTGCTTGTCCTTGATCAGCGCCTGGTTCAGGGTCGCTTCGCCATTGACGACGTTGATCAGGTCATACACCACACGGCGTTCGCAACCCATGATCAGGTCGAGGTTGCGCAGGCCGACGTCGAAGTCGATGACGGCGGTCTTGTGGCCACGCATGGCCAGCCCGGAAGCGAAGCTGGCGCTTGAGGTCGTCTTGCCAACACCGCCCTTGCCGGACGTCACAACAATAATTCGTGCCACAAATAAGTCCTTTACAGTATCTGTTCAATTCGAACGGTCAGGCGCGCGATGGCGCCGCGAGCGACTGGATATCGATCCGGTCGCCAACGAGCCGGATCTGCGTCGGCTGACGCGCCAGGTCGGTCGGGAAGCCTTCGTCGAACGTGCGGTAGACGCCGGCGATCGAGACCAGTTCGGGCTGCATCGACAGCGCGAAGATCCGCGCGTCGGCATTGCCCGAGGCGCCAGCCAGCGCGCGGCCATTGAGCGGCGCGTACACATGGATGCTGCCATCGGCGATCAGTTCGGCGCCATTGTTGACCACGGCGGTCACGATCAGGTCGGTACCGCGTGCATAGATGCGCTGGCCGGCGCGCACCGGGGTGTCGATCACCATCGGCGCCAGGGCGGGCGTACCCGGCTGGCTGGCGGCCGGGGCCGGGGCCGGTTCTGGCGCAGGCGCGGCTGGCGCCGGGGCTGGCTCGGGTGCGGGCGCGGCTGCCGCGTGCACGACGAGCGGGGGCGGCGTGGCGTGGCCGCCGGCGTGCACGCCGCCCGAGCCATCGTCCAGCGCCAGGCCCTGGGCCCGGATCGCGTCGATCATCAACGGACTGGCGCCGCGTACGGCCACAGCGTTGAGGCGGTATTTCTTGAGCAGCGCCACGATGGCGGGCCAGTCGATCGTCCAGGCGCTCGAGGTGAAGGCGCTCACGTCGATCACCGCAAACTCATCCTCGAAAAAGTCCGACACGCCGCCCGTCATCGAGGCCAGTGCGGAATCGATCGCCTCGAGGTCTGCCGAGTGCAGGATCGTCGAAATGGCGACGACCGTGGAAATCTTGATCTCGATGGGAAGCGTGGTCTTGGGCATAAAACAGAGTGGTTGGCATTGCGCTTGTGCATTCTACTGTGAAAATTGTAGAAAAGGACAGAAGCGCACGCATCATTCCTAGTGGCAATTGAACATGCATCGAGTTGGAAATTAAGTTCTGTTCTACATCAAACCCTGGCGCTTGCGACCTTGTTTTCGATGAATAAACTGCTAAGATTGCCAGTGCTTAAAGATCAGCATGGGTTCCTCAACCCCCGATCGCCGCTGCTATTTTTTATGGCAGTCGGGGTGGTCGGGGCTTCACTATTCCCATGCGCATGGGCACCGCACCCGACAAAGCTGCGCCCCGTCCCAGGGAAGTCCTGAATAATGCCGGCCCCAGGCCGGTTGAACGGAGAATGAAATGGAAGACGTCGTCATCGTGGCCGCTGGCCGCACCGCAGTTGGTAAATTCGGCGGCACGCTCGCCAAGATCCCCGCCGCCGAACTCGGCGCACAAGTCATCAAGCACCTGCTGGACAAGACCGGCATCGATCCTGCCGCTGTCAGCGAAGTCATCATGGGGCAGGTGCTCACCGCCGGTGTCGGCCAGAACCCGGCGCGCCAGGCCCTGATCAAGGCCGGCCTGCCCGAAATGGTCCCCGGCTACACCATCAACAAGGTCTGCGGCAGCGGCCTCAAGGCCACCCACCTGGCCGCGCAGGCGATCCGTTGCGGCGACGCCGACATCGTCATCGCCGGCGGGCAAGAAAACATGAGCGCCTCGCCGCACGTGCTGTCCGGTTCGCGCGACGGTTTCCGCATGGGCGACGCCAAGCTGGTCGACACCATGATCAATGATGGCCTGTGGGATTCGTTCAACGGGTACCACATGGGCGTGACGGCGGAAAACGTCGCCCGCAAGTACGAGATTTCGCGCGCCGAGCAGGATGAATTCGCGCTGCAGTCGCAGCTCAAGGCCGAGGCCGCCCAGAAAGAAGGCCGCTTCAAGGACGAAATCATCCCGATCGAGATCGTCTCCAAAAAAGGCACCACCGTCTTCGATACCGACGAGTATCCAAAACAGGGCAGCACGATCGAAGCGCTGGCCAGCCTGCGGCCCGCCTTCAATAAAGAAGGCAGCGTCACCGCCGGCAATGCGTCTGGCCTGAACGACGGCGCCGCCGCCGTGATCATGATGAGCGCATCGAAAGCGCGCGAGCTGGGCTTGACCCCGCTGGCGCGCATCAAGGCCTACTCGTCGTCCGGGCTGGACCCGGCGATCATGGGCATGGGCCCGGTGTCGGCCTCCAAGCTGTGCCTGAAAAAGGCCGGCTGGACCCACGAAGACCTCGACCTCATGGAAATCAACGAAGCCTTCGCCGCCCAGGCCGTTGCCGTGAACAAGGAAATGGGCTGGGACACGTCCAAGATCAACGTCAACGGCGGCGCCATCGCGCTGGGCCACCCGATCGGCGCCTCCGGTGCGCGCGTCCTGGTCACGTTGCTGCACGAAATGATCCGCCGCGACGCCAAGAAGGGGCTCGCCAGCCTCTGCATCGGCGGCGGCATGGGCGTGGCGCTGGCAATCGAACGCGACTGACGCTTTCAGTATCCAACACGGTGATGTGCGGGGGCGGCCAGGACGGGCGCCGGCGCCGTCGCCGGTTTCGACGTAGCAACCAACAATAAAACTGGAGAAGACAATGGCTAGAGTAGCGTTAGTAACCGGCGGCATGGGCGGCCTGGGCGAAGCGGTGTGCATCAAGTTGGCGGCTCTGGGGTACCAGGTCGTCACCACTTTTTCGCCAGGTAATACGAAGGTCGAAGGCTGGCTCGGTGCCATGCGCGAGCAGGGCTTCGATTTCAAGGCCTATGCCTGCGACGTCTCCGACTACGATGCGGCCCAGGAATGCGTGCGCCAGGTGATCGCCGATGTCGGCCCGGTCGATGTGCTGGTCAATAACGCCGGCATCACGCGCGACATGACGTTCAAGAAAATGGACAAGGTCAACTGGGACGCCGTGATCAAGACCAACCTCGACTCCGTCTTCAATATGACCAAGCCGGTCTGCGATGGCATGGTCGAGCGGGGCTGGGGCCGGATCATCAATATCTCGTCGGTCAACGGCCAGAAGGGCGCATTCGGCCAGACCAACTACTCGGCGGCCAAGGCCGGCATGCACGGCTTTACCAAGGCGCTGGCGCTGGAAGTGGCGCGCAAGGGCGTGACCGTCAACACCATTTCGCCAGGCTATATCGGCACCAAGATGGTGATGGACATCCCGAGCGAAGTGCTGGAAACCAAGATCATTCCGCAAATCCCAATGGGCCGCCTCGGCAAGCCCGAAGAAGTCGCCGGCCTGGTCGCGTACCTGTCGTCGGATGAAGCGGCGTTCGTCACGGGCGCGAATATCGCGATCAATGGCGGCCAGCACATGTCTTGATCGTGCCAGATAGCATCGCAAAGCCGTGGCGACACGGCTTTTTTCTTTTAAGGGCCACGTGATGCGCACATTGTCACGCTCCCTGCCGCGCGTGATTGCGCACTGCGACTGGAGCATCCACCCTGGCAAGCGCTGGATGGCGGTGGCGCTGCGCGATGCAGGCAGCGCCGGCTGGCAGATCGGCCTGCCCGAGCTGGTCGGCGTGACCGCCACATTCTTGGAACAGCTGGGAACGCGCTCGACGGCGCCGGGGCCGGTGCTGGTCGGCGTCGATTTTCCCATCGGCGTGCCGGCGGCGTATGGCGCGGCGACGGGGCTGGCAAATTTTGCCGAGCTGCTCGCCACTGTCGGCAGCGGCGCCTGGGAGCGCTGGTTCGAGGTCTGCGATGACCGCGCCGACATCGGCATCCACCGGCCGTTCTATCCGGTCCGGCCCGGTGGCCGCCTGCGCGAGCATTTGCTGACGGGCCTGGGCCACGCCGATGCCGCCGACCTGCTGCGCGCCTGCGAACGCAGGACCGACCAGCGTCCCGCCGCGTGCAGCCTGTTCTGGACACTGGGCGGCAACCAGGTCGGCAAGGCGGCGCTGGCCGGCTGGCGCGAAGTGCTGCAACCGCAGGGCGCGCGCATCGCGCTGTGGCCGTTCGACGGCGCGCTGCACGACCAGCTCGGTGGCGAGCGCACGATCGTGGCCGAGACCTACCCGGGCGACACCTATCACCGGCTCGGCATCGGTCGCCGGCCCCTGTGGAGCAAGCGCAGCCAGGCCGGGCGCGCATCCGTTGCGCCCCCATTGCTTGACTGGCTGGCGCAACGGGGGCATGCGCAGGCCGCCGGCCTCGAGGCCATCATCCGTGACGGCTTTGGCGCGCACGCCAGTGGCGAAGACCAGTTCGATGCGCTGATCGGCTTGTGCGGCATGCTCGACGTGGTCGACGGCCACCGCGCCGAAGGTCCGCCGCTTGACGCGCAGGCGGGGCGCTGGGAAGGCTGGGTGCTGGGCCAGGCGGCGTGACTGTGCCGCCGCTTCTGCATCGCATGCCCGTACGTTACAATCGATTTTCCCATTCACTGACCGTCAAAGCCCCCAATGCCAGCTACGCCGCCGTCGCTGTTCCCGCCGCTCCAGCCGCTTCGCAGCGGGATGCTGGCGGTCGACGAACTGCACACGATCTACTGGGAAGAAGTCGGTAACCCGGATGGCATTCCCGTGCTGTTTCTGCACGGTGGCCCGGGCGCCGGGCTGTCGCCGCAGCACCGCCGCTTTTTCGATCCCGCGGCCTACCGCGTGATCCTGTTCGACCAGCGCGGCGCCGGCAAATCCACGCCGCTGGGCGAGTGGCGCAACAACACGACGCAGCTCTTGATCGACGACATCGAGCGCCTGCGCGCGCTGTTCGGCGTCAAGCAATGGCTCGTGTTCGGCGGCTCGTGGGGCTCGACGCTGGCGCTGGCCTACGGGCAGGCGCATCCCGAGCGCTGCCTGGGCTTCGTGCTGCGCGGGATCTTCCTGTGCACGCGCGCCGAAGTCGACTGGTTCATCAACGACATGCGCTGGTTCTATCCCGAGCTGTACGACGAATTCGTCGCGCCGATCCCGCTGGCAGAACGCGATGATTTGCTGGGCGCCTACGCGCGCCGCCTGCTGTGCCATGATCCCGATGTGTTCTGGCCGGCCGCGCGCGCCTGGAGCCGCTTCGAAGGCCGCCGCGTCTTTCTGCTGCCGCAGCCCGAAGAAGCCGCCAGCGACACGCTCGACCTGGGCGTGGGCCGGCTCGAGGCGCACTACATGGTCAACGGCGCGTTCCTGGACGAAGACCAGCTGGTGCGCGACGTCGGGCGCATCGCGCATCTGCCGGCCGTGATCGTGCAGGGCCGCTACGACGTGATCTGCCCGCCGCTGTCGGCCTGGCGCCTGCACCGGGCCTGGTCCGGTTCGACGCTGCAGATGATTCCCGACGCCGGCCACGGCGCGCTCGAAACAGGCATCGCGCGCGCACTGGTCGCGGCCACCGAACAGTTCAAGCGCCACCGGCGCTTCGAATGAGCGGCGGCTGTTAAACTACGCCAGACCCATTACATCAAGACCAACGCGTTCTCATGAATATCCAGATCAGCGATATCGGCCACGTCATCCAGCTGGCCATCGCACCCGTTTTTTTACTCACCGGCGTGGCCACCAAGCTGACCGTGCTGACCAACCGGCTGGCCCGCATCATCGACCGCACGCGCGTGCTCGAAGACCGGCTCAAGGTCAGCCCCAACACCGAATTTTCCAGCGAGCTCGAACTGCTGTACCAGCGTTCGCACCTGATCAACTTCGCGATTGCCTCCAGCACCGCCTGCGGCCTGCTGGTGTGTGTCGTCATCGCGATGCTGTTCGCGGGCGACACCACCGGCATCCCGCTCGACCAGTACATCGCCGCGAGCTTCGTGCTGGCGATGCTGGCCCTGATCAGCAGCTTCGTGTATTTTTTGCGCGAGATTTTCATCTCGTCGCGTTTCATGCGCATGCAGCACCAGCAAATCATGATGCAGCAACCGCCGGCACCGCTGCCATAAGGCGGGTGCGGCCAGAAAGAATCCCATGCACGACTACCAACGCCCACCGACCCTGCACCGCTACGCACTGCGCACCGAACTTGAAAATTCGCTGCGCCTTGGCCAGTTTCGCCTCGAGCCCAGCGGCGGCTTCCTGAACCTGTCGTTTTCCACCGCCTGGGACAAGGCCCTGTTCGACATCATCACGCCGAGCGACGCGTGCCTCGTGATCCACAATAGCGAGGAATTCGGCGAACGCCTGCACCGCGCGGTGCAGCGCATGCTGCCCAACTGGGCCGGCATCGATGGCGCCATCGAATACGGCAGCCGTTCGCCGCTGGGCGCCGCGTTTACCAAGAGCGCCGGCCAGGCGCGCGAGAAGGAATGGCAGTTCGCATGGCGCTCGATGTCGCCGGGCGCGAGCCTGAACCCGATCGTCGTCAAGATCGGCAGCATCGAGAGCTTCGCCGAACTGCGCGACCGCGACAGCCACCTCGCGTAACACCCGTCAGCCGTGTTTAGACGCACGGCTCGACAAAATCGCGGTGTAATGCCGCGATGACTATCTCTTCTGCCTACGCGCACCTGCTTGCGCCGCTCGACCTGGGTTTTACCACGCTGAAGAACCGCGTGATCATGGGCTCGATGCACACCGGGCTCGAAGACCGCTTCTACAACTACGGCAAGCTCGCCGCGTTCTACCGCGAACGCGCGCGCGGCGGCGTCGGCCTGATCGTCACCGGCGGCATTTCGCCCAACCGCCAGGGCTGGCTGCTGCCGTTCGGCGGCACGCTCAATTTTCTTGGCGATGTGCCGAACCACCGGCGCGTCACGCGCGCCGTGCACGAAGAGGGCGGCAAGATCGTGCTGCAGATCCTGCACGCGGGGCGCTACGGCTACCAGCCGTTCGTCGTGTCGGCGTCGAACCTGAAGTCGCCGATCTCGCGCTTCAAGCCCAAGGCCTTGAGTGAAGCAGGCATCGAATCGACGATTGCCGCCTACGTGCGCTGCGCCAGGCTCGCGCAAAAAGCCGGCTACGACGGCGTGGAAATCATGGGCAGCGAAGGCTATCTGCTCAACCAGTTCCTGTGCGCGCGCGCCAATCGCCGCACGGACGGGTGGGGCGGGCCGATCGAACACCGCATGCGCCTGGCCGTCGAGATCGTGCGCCGCATCCGCGCTGCGGTCGGGCCGGACTTCATTCTGATGTACCGCCATTCGGTGCTCGACCTGGTCGACGGCGGCAACACGTGGGACGAGGTGGTGCTGGTGGCCAAGGCCCTGGAGGCTGCCGGCGTGACAATCCTGAATACCGGCTACGGTTGGCACGAAGCGCGCATCCCGACCATCGTCACGTCGGTACCGCGCGCCGCGTTCGCGCAGGTGGCGAGCCGCTTGCGCGCCGCAGTGGGCATTCCGGTGGTGGCCTCGAACCGCATCAATATGCCGCACGAGGCCGAAGCCCTGCTGGCACGCGGCGATGCCGATCTGGTATCGATGGCGCGGCCGTTTCTGGCCGATCCCGAGTTCGTGAACAAGGCAGCGGGCGGCCGCGCGGACGAGATCAACACCTGCATCGCCTGCAACCAGGCGTGCCTGGACCACACCTTCTCGAACAAGCGCGCCACGTGCCTCGTCAATCCGCGCGCCTGCTACGAGACCGAACTGGTGATCCGCCCGGCCGCGCAGCCGCGCCGGATCGCCGTGGTGGGCGCCGGCCCCGCCGGTTTGTCAGCGGCGACGGTGGCCGCCGAACGCGGGCACCGCGTGACGCTGTTCGATGGGCTGGACCGCATCGGCGGCCAGTTCAATGTCGCGATGCGCGTGCCGGGCAAGGAAGAATTTGCCGAAACGATCCGCTATTTCGGGCGCCGCCTGGCGCTACTGGGCGTCGACGTGCGCCTGAACACCTTTGTCACGCGCGACGCCTTGCTGGCCGAAGGCTTTGACGAGGTCGTCGTCGCCACCGGCATCCGCACCCGCAAGCCGGCCATTCCCGGCATCGACCATCCGATGGTGCTCAGTTACCTGGATGTGCTGCGCGATGGCCGCCCGGTCGGCGCGCGCGTGGCGATCATCGGCGCTGGCGGCATCGGGTTCGACATGGGGGAATTCCTCGTGCACGATCCGCATGTGGCGCTGCCCATGACGCCCGCGCACTGGATGGGGGAGTGGGGCGTCGATCCAATGGTGACCGCAGCCGGTGGTTTGACGGCACCGGTGGCGCCGCATCCGCCGCGCCAGGTCTGGCTGTTGCAGCGCAAGAGCACGCGCCCGGGCGCGGGGCTGGGCAAGACGTCAGGCTGGGTGCACCGCGCAACGCTCGTGCGCAACGGCGTGACGATGCTGGCGGGTGTGCAGTATGACCGCATCGATGATGCGGGCCTGCACATCACCGTCGGTGGTCAGGCGCGCGTGCTGGCGGTGGATAACGTGGTGGTCTGCGCGGGGCAGGAGAGCCTGGCCGAGCTGATGCCGGCCGAGGCAGCTGGCAGCAGCAGCAGCAGCAGCGGGTCGGGTTTCCACAAGATCGGCGGCGCCGCGCTGGCGGCGGAGCTCGACGCCAAGCGCGCGATCCGCGAAGGGTTCGAGCTGGCCGCGCGCCTGTAAGGTTGGCGCTTACAGCTTGCGCACGACCACGCAGCCGATCGAGTAGCCGGCGCCGAACGAGCAGATCACGCCATTGGTGCCCGCCGCCAGATCGTCCTGGTACTTGTGGAACGCAATGATCGAGCCGGCTGACGACGTGTTGGCGTAGCTGTCCAGGATCACCGGCGCTTCGCCTGGTTCGGCGTCGCGGCCCAGCAGCATGCGCACGATCAGCAGGTTCATGTTCAGGTTCGCCTGGTGCAGCCAGTAGCGCGCGACGTCGTCGGTGCCCAGGCCGGCGGCAGTCAAGGTGTCCTTGATCGTCTCGGCCGCCATCGGGCAGACTTCCTTGAACACCTTGCGGCCCTGCTGGCGGAACAGTTTGTCCGGCAGGCCAACGCCGGCTTCGTCGAAGCGGTTCATGAAGCCGAAGTTGTTGCGGATATTGTTCGAGAAGCTGGTCTTGAGGCGGCTGTCGAGGATTTCCCACTGGTGCGCGCCGGTGGCCGTGGCTTGCGCCTCGATGATGATCGCGGTGCAGGCGTCGCCAAAAATAAAATGGCTGTCGCGGTCGCGGAAATTCAGGTGGCCGCTGGTGATTTCGGGGTTCAGCACCAGCACTGCGCGGGCGCGCCCGCCGCGCACAGCATCCACCGCGGTGGCGATGCCGAACGTGGCCGACGAACAGGCCACGTTCATGTCGAAGCCGAAGCCGTCGATGCCGAGCGCTTCCTGCACTTCAACGGCCATCGCCGGGTAGGCGCGCTGCATATTGCTGCAGGCGACCAGCACCATGTCGATGTCGTGTGCCTGTTTGCCGGCGCGCTCCAGGGCTTCGCGTGCAGCGGCGACGCACATCTCGGCCTGCAGCGAAATCTGGTCGTCCGGGCGGTCGGCGATGCGCGCCGTCATGTGGGCCGGGTCGAGGATGCCACTCTTTTCCATCACGTAGCGCGACTGGATGCCGGACGCTTTTTCGATGAAGCCGCTGCTCGACGGCTCGAGCGCCGTCACCTCGCCGGCGGCGATGGCAGTCGCGTGTTCGGCGTTGTGCAGGTCGACGTAGGCGTTGAAGGCGGTCACCAGCTCGTCGTTCGAGATGGAATGCGGCGGCGTAAACAGGCCGGTGCCGCTGATGACGACAGGTATCATGTTCGGGAAACTTTCAAGGAAAATAAGGCCGCTTGGCCGCAAGATGCGCCGATTCTACACGCTCGGCGCGAGCGTGGGAATCAGGTAGAAACCCGGGCAGAAAGCCGGCTGCGGTACGCTGGCGTCAGCGCCCTTGGCGCGCCAGCGTCGTGCCATTGGCGCGGCCGGACAGCACCACCGGCTGGCCCTTCAGGTGGCGCAGCGCCTGGGCCAGCTGGAAGTCGTCGGCGCTGCCGTAATCGAGCGGCTTACGCTGGCGCGCTGCGTTCAGGAGCCGCATCTGCTCTTCGATGTCGTCCTCGCGCGTGGCGACTTCGGCCCCGCCGCCATTGGTCAGGTGGTGCTGCAGGTCGGCTTCGCGCATGCGCAGGGCGTTCAGGCCATCGCCGTCGGCATATTCATCGACCGGGACATCGGGCAGGATACCGCGCGCCTGGATCGAGCGCCCGGCCGGCGTGTAATAGCGCGCCGTGGTCAGCTTGACGGCGGCATTGCCGCCGATCGGGCGGATCGTCTGCACCGAGCCCTTGCCGAATGTCTGGCTGCCGAGGATGGCTGCGCGCTTGTAGTCCTGCAGTGCGCCGGCGACGATTTCGGAGGCCGACGCTGAACCGGTATTGACCAGCACGACCATCGGCAGCTTCTTGAACGCCGGTGGCAGGCTTGCCAGCGGGTCGGCGCCGCTGCGCAGCATGTAGAACTCGGGCCTGCCATAGAAGCGCTGGCGCGAGTCGGCCAGCTGGCCGTTGGTCGAGACGATTTCGGCGTTGTTCGGCAAGAACGCAGCGGCCACGCCGATCGCGCCCTGCAGCAGGCCGCCGGGATCGTTGCGCAGGTCGAGCACCAGGCCTTTCAGGTCAGGGTCTTCGCGGTACAGCGCCTGCAGCTTGGCAGCCATGTCGTCCACGGTCGGCTCCTGGAACTGCGCTACGCGCAGCCATGCGTAGCCCGGTTCGACCATTTTTGCCTTGACGCTTTTCTGGACGATCTCGCGCCGCTCGACAGTGATGGTGAGCGGCGCCGGCGCCGACTTGCGCACGACCGTCAGGGTCACGCGCGTGCCCGGTTCGCCGCGCATGCGCTTGATGGCGTCGTCGATCGGCGTGCCCTGCACCGGGTGGCCGTCGATGCGCGTGATCAGGTCGCCTTCCTTGATGCCGGCGTGGTAGGCCGGTGAATCTTCCATCGGGCTGATGATTTCGATGTAGCCGTCTTCGCTGACGCTGATCTCGATGCCCAGGCCGACGAAGCGGCCTTCGGTGCCTTCGCGCAGTTCGCGAAATGCGCGCGCGTCGAGGTAGGCCGAGTGCGGGTCGAGCGAGGCCACCATGCCGGTGATCGCCTGCGACAGCAGGGCCTTGTCCTCGACCGGTTCGACGTAGCTGGTCTTGATGACGCCGACGACGTCGGCCAGTTCGCGCAACTCGGCCACCGGCATGCTCGATTCGAGCGACGGTTTGAAGGAGAGGGCGGAAAACTGCATCGTCAGGCCAACGCCGGCAACGATGCCCAGGCCGATCAGGCAGCCATTCTTGAAGGTGGAACCCATGTGATCCATTGTGGCAGCGCGCGCCGGTCGTGGAACCCGAGGCGCTGTGATAGCCCTGAGGTTGCGCAAGCGGAGTATAAACCGGTTCGCGCGCTGTTGTTGGTGGCCCCCATGGTCCTGGCAATGTCCTGGGATTTGGTTGAAATCACAATATCGATCCAATTGGCCCAAATAGCGATTTGTTACACGCCGTTAGCGAGGGTAAGCAAATGTAAGAGTGGCGCCTGGTGCAACAGTGCCCCCCTATAGTCGTGACTAGTTTTTCTCTCTCTCCACTCTTGAAGTGGTCTTGTCCCGCGGCTTTACTGCCGCGGGATTTTTTTTTGCCCGGGCTCAGTCAACATTATCTGTTGATGACGCCGATTGCGATGCAGAACAATTGTGCTGCGGAACTGACCCGTCCGCCATCCAGGGCCCAGCGCCACCCCAGGTAATTGGGCAGATAGCGTGACGCCACCCCGCGAAAGCCCCTCAACCAGTCCTTGAATCGCTGGTGATAGGCGTTCACGTTCTGCACGTGGATGGCGTGGCTGCCCAAGCGCCTGACGCGTACGCCGACGCGCAGGTTCACTGCCTCGTGTGTGATGCGGTGCTTGCGTGCAAAGGCCCGATAAGCAGCATGGCTGTCGGTGACCAACAGCGCCTGCGGATCAAGCTTGGGCAGCAAGTCGCGTTCGAGTTGCGCGGCCGTCAGTGCGCCCCGGCCAGTGACGGCATCGATGGTCTGGCCGTTGCGGTCTCGCGCTACCAGAATGCAATCCAGATGCCGGGAAATGCCACGCATGGGCGCGTGCCCGCCACGGCGACGCGCTGGACGATCGAGCGTGCGCGAGCCTTTTTGCGATTCGAGCAGGAACGTTTCGTCAGCTTCGACGATGCCATTCAGGGATGCCGGTCGGTCAAGCTTGACCCCAGCCAGAAAGCGGTGGCGCCACCGGAAGGCGGTATTGCGGTGCACGCCAACCAGATCTGCACCTTTGCGCACGGATAGTGAATCGAGCAGCACCTGTGAATACGCGAGCCATTTGGCCTTGTGCCGAAGTCGCGCCAGCGGCGTGCCGCTCAGGTCGTTGAAGGTGCGCCCACAGTCGCAGCAGCGAAAGCGTTGCAGGTGGTTGGCGAATCCATGCCGGTGGCAGCGTTCGCCACCACAGCTGGGACAGCAGCGCCCTGGCGCTCTGGCTTGCGCGATCAGTGCGACCATCTGGTCGAGTCCGACTGCGGGGTGCAGGGCGTCTAGCACTTGGCGGCGCTGCGGCTGGTTCAGCGATGACAACTTTGCAAACCAGTTCCTGAAACGGGGCGCTTTCATGAGCGGCTCCTGATGCTGGGGACAGGCGTTGGACCACCTGGCTGCTCATCAGTTCAAAGCTTTCCTCTATTTAACGCTGACTGCGCCTTGCCCGTGTCATCCTGTTGTCACCTCCCAACACATGCATACGCGATATTCACCCGTCTGCGTGTATCGAAAAGTAAAAAAATCACCACGGCCAGCGCCGTTGCAAGTCCACCCGCTAGAATGTTCTTTTGCCGGCACGCAGCAGGCGCGACCGGTCAGACGTTGTTTATCCCTGCGAACACTTAGCAACCAAGGACTTATCCGTGAAGCGACTTCTCCTGAGTACCCTGACCCTGTCCCTGGCGGCAGCCTTCGCCGCACCGGCCATGGCCGCCGACGCCGCGCCTGCGGCCGCCGCCGCTGTGCCGACAACCGCCACCGCACCGGCCGGCGTCATCTCCGGCATCGACACCCAGTACATCGACAACAGCGTGCGTCCGCAGGACGATTTCTTCACGCACCTGAACGGCAAGTGGCTGAAAGAGACCGAGATCCCGGGTGACCGCTCGAGCTGGGGCACCTTCATGAAGCTGCGCGAAGACACCACGCCGCAACTGCTGGCGATCATCGAGGCGGCGCAGAAGGACACGGGCGCCAAGGCAGGTACCGAAGCGAAGAAGATCGGCGACCTGTACGCCAGCTTCATGGACGACGCGCGCCGCGAAGCGCTCGGCTACAAGCCGCTGACCGGCGAGCTGTCGCGCATCCGCACGCTCAAGGACAAGAAGGGTATTCCGGCGCTGGCCGCTCACCTGGGCAAGATTGGCGTGGCCAGCCCGTACGGCATCTACGTCGGCCAGGACATGCGCGAGTCGACCCGCCATGCAACCTATATCAGCCAGAGCGGCCTGGGCATGCCCGACCGCGACTACTACCTGAAGGCGGACGACGCCAAGCTGGCCGAGATCCGCGCCAAGTACCAGGTGCACGTCGAGAAGATGCTGGCGCTGGCCGGCGAAAAGAACGCCGCCGCGCAGGCCAAGGCAATCGTCGACTTCGAGACCGATCTGGCGAAAGTCCAGTGGACCAAGGTCGAGAACCGCGATCCGGTCAAGCGCTACAACAAGATGACGGTGGCCGAGCTCGCCAAGCTGGCGCCGGGCTACGACTGGAAAGGCGCACTGGCCGCCGCCGGCGTGGGCAACAAGATCGACACCATCATCGTCAACCAGCCAAGCTACTTCACGGGCTTCGATGCGCTGCTGGCCAAGACCGACCTGGCCACGCTCAAGTCGTATTTCGAATGGCAGCTGCTGCGCGAATACGCGCCGTACCTATCGAAGGCGTTCGTCGACGAGAACTTCGCGTTCTACGGCACCGCACTGACCGGCGTGGCCGAGCAGCGGCCGAGCTGGAAGCGCGGCGTGTCCACCGTCGAAGGCACGCTGGGCGAGGCGCTGGGCAAGCTGTACGTGGCCGAGCATTTCCCGGCCGAGCGCAAGGCGCGCATGGAACAGCTGGTGAAGAACCTGATCATCGCCTATGGTCAGTCGATCGACAATCTGGAGTGGATGAGCCCTGCGACCAAAAAGGAAGCGCGCGCCAAGCTGGCCAAGTTCACGCCGAAGATCGGCTACCCGGACAAGTGGCGCGATTACTCGCGCCTGACGATCAAGCGCGATGACCTGGTAGGCAATGCGATGCGTGCGTCGACCTTCGCCTACAACTACAACATCGACAAGCTCGGCAAGCCGATCGACCATACCGAGTGGGGCATGACGCCGCAGACGGTCAACGCCTATTACCGCAGCACGATGAACGAGATCGTGTTCCCGGCCGCGATCCTGCAGCCGCCATTCTTCGACATGCGCGCCGACGACGCGGTCAACTACGGCGCCATCGGCGCCGTGATCGGCCATGAAATCGGCCACGGTTTCGATGACAAGGGCAGCCAGTCCGATGGCGACGGCAATTTGCGCGACTGGTGGACGGCCGAAGACCGCGCCGCCTTCAAGGCCCGCACCGACAAGCTGGTCAAGCAGTTCAACGGCTACGCGCCGCTGCCAGGCTACAACGTGAACGGCGAACTGACGCTGGGCGAGAACATCGGCGACAACGCCGGCCTGTCGATCGGCTACAAGGCGTATAAATTGTCGCTGGCCGGCAAGCCGGCGCCGGTGATCGATGGCCTGACGGGCGACCAGCGCTTCTTCATGGGCTTTGGCCAGGTGTGGCGCTCGAAGATGCGTGAAGCCCAGCAGATCAACCAGGTGAAAACCGATCCGCACTCGCCGGGCCAGTTCCGCGCCAACGGCACCGTGTCGAACATGCCCGAGTTCTACGAGGCGTTTAACGTGAAACCAGGCGACAAGATGTACCTGCCACCGGAAGACCGGGTCATCATCTGGTAAGGTTCCATGACAAGGGGCCGGCGTCACGAGCGCCGGCCTTTTGCATTGCACTCACAAACAAACAAAGAGAGATACCATGCAACGAAAACTGATCAGCGCAGCAGCGCTGGTGTTGACCACGTCGTTCATCGCGCCAATGGCGCTGGCCCAGGCTACCGCCGCCACGGCCACTGCGCCGGCCGGTGCATCGTCCGGCATTGCAACGCAATACATCGAACCGTCCGTGCGCGCGCAGGACGACTTCTTCGAACACCTCAACGGCAAGTGGCTCAAGAGCGTCGAGATCCCGGCCGACAAGTCGACCTGGGGCGCGTTCCACCAGCTGCGCGACGACACGCTGCCGCAACTGCGCGCGATCATCGAGCGCACCGCCGCCGACAAGAACGCCGCCGCCGGTAGCGAAGCGCGCAAGATCGGCGACTTCTACGCCAGCTACATGGACGAGGCGCGCCTCGAGCAGCTGGGCGCCACGCCGCTCAAGGGCGAGATGAGCAAGATCGCCGCGCTCAAGAGCAAGGCCGAACTGCCGGCGCTGTTCGCCAACCTGAATCGCGCCGGTGTGACCGTGCCGTTCACGTTCTTCATCCACCAGGATGCCAAGGATTCGACCAAGTACGTCGCCGACCTGTACCAGTCAGGCCTGGGCATGCCCGACCGCGACTATTACCTGAAGCAGGACGACGCCAAGCTGGCGGACGTGCGCGCCAAGTACCAGGTGCACATCGAGAAGATGCTGGCGCTGGCCGGCAGCAAGACCGCCGCCGCTGACGCGAAAGCCATCCTCGACCTGGAAACCCGACTGGCCAAGGTCCAGTGGACCAAGGTCGAGAACCGCGATCCGATCAAGACTTATAACAAGGTCGAGTTCAGCAAGCTGGCCGCGATGGCGCCGGGCTACGACTGGAACACCTGGCTGAAAGCCTCGGGCCTGCAGGGCAAGGCAACGTATCTGATCGTCAGCCAGCCAACCTACCTGAAAGGTTTTACCGATGTCCTGAACAGCGTGCCGCTGGCGACCTGGAAAGCGTATCTGCAATTCCAGACCGTGAACAGCTACGCGAACTACCTGTCGAAAGCCTTCGTCGACCAGCGCTTCTCGTTCAACGGCACCACGCTGGCCGGCATTCCTGAACTCGAACCACGCTGGAAACGCGGCGTCTCGACGCTCGAGGGCAGCCTGGGCGATGCGGTGGGCAAGCTGTACGTGAAAGACCACTTCCCGGCCGAGCGCAAGGCGCGCATGGAAGTGCTGGTCAACAACCTGCTGGCAGCCTACAAGGATTCGATCGACACGCTCGACTGGATGAGCCCGGCGACCAAGAAGGAAGCGCAAACCAAGCTGGCCAAGTTCACGCCGAAGATCGGTTACCCGAACAAGTGGAAGGAATACACGGCGCTGACCGTCAAGCGCGATGACCTGGTGGGCAACGTGATGCGTTCGCGCGACGTCGAATACAACCGCGAACTGAACAAACTGGGTAAACCAATCGACCGCGACGAGTGGGGCATGACGCCGCAAACCGTCAACGCGTACTACAACCCGGAACTGAACGAAATCGTGTTCCCGGCCGCGATCCTGCAGCCGCCGTTCTTCGATGCGAAGGCCGACGATGCGGTCAACTACGGCGGCATCGGCGCCGTGATCGGCCACGAGATCAGCCACGGCTTCGATGACCAGGGTTCGCAGTACGACGGCGACGGCAATATGCGCAACTGGTGGACCGAAGAAGACGGCAAGCGTTTCGGCGAAAAGACCAAGGCCCTGATCGCCCAGTACGCTGCATTCAGCCCGCTTGAAGGGTACAACGTGAATGGCGAACTGACGCTCGGCGAAAACATCGGCGACAACTCGGGTCTGGCGATTGCTTACAAGGCCTACAAGATCTCGCTCAAGGGCAAAACAGCGCCCGTGATCGATGGCCTGACTGGCGACCAGCGCTTCTACATGGGCTGGGGCCAGGTGTGGCGCACGAAAATGCGCGAGCCGGCGCAGATTGCGCAGATCAAGACCGACCCGCACTCGCCGGCGCAGTACCGCGCCAATGGCACGCTGAAGAACCAGCCTGGCTTCTACGAGGCGTTCAAGGTCAAGGCCGGCGACAAGATGTACCTGGCGCCGAAGGATCGCGTGATCATCTGGTAAGCCTGCAGCGCAGGCCACTGCGTATATAAGACAAGGGCCGCTTTCGCGGCCCTTGTTGTTTCCGTCACCCTGCTGCGATCAGCGTGCCTGGCTCGAATAGCTGCACGACTTGACCGTGCCTTCGATCGGATCGCCGAACACGGCATTGGTGCAGGCGGTGCGGGTCGTGAACGCCTTGGTGGCGTAGGCGCCCGGCACGCCGTAGCGCACGTCGCGGGTGCCGGTGAACGAGCAGGTACCGTTTTCGGCGGCGCATGCGGTCCAGGTCACGGGCGTGGTCGGCGCCGGGGTGGGCGCGCTCGACGTGGTCGCCGAATAGCTGCAGGTCTTGACCGTGCCTTCGATCGGATCACCGAACACGGCGTTCGAGCACTGGACATTGTTGGTAAACACCTTGACGACCCAGGTATTGCCCGCGCCGTAGCGCACCTCACGCGTGCCGCTGAAACCGCAGGTGGCGTTTTCCGCGGCGCAGGTGGTCCAGGCAGATGGTGCTGGCGTGCTGCCCGAGCCCAGTGCGGCGTAGGCGCCGATATCGCGCGCGCTTGCCGCGGCGCGGGTTTCACCCGACGCCGTATGCTTGTACTGGGCCACTGGCGTCAACGACACGCCGGCTGCTGACACGCCCGGCACCGAACCGGCGTTAATCACCAGTACGTTCGCGATCGGATGCAGATCGAACAGCAGGCGGTTGATGAAGCCTGGCACGAGCGAACGGAAGTTGGTCCGGTCGATGGCATTGCTCTGGTTGGTCGCAGCGCCAAAGCCGCCAAAGATATTGTTTTGCAGCAGAACCGGCTTGGTCACGCTACCGCCCACCAGCACGAAGGTGCCGCGCACGCTGTCGTCGTTCAGGAACGTATTGTTGACCACATACAGATCCTGACCAGGATTGCTTGCGCCTTCATTGCCATAGGCCAGTAAACCGGGATTGTTGTGACCGGCTGGCTGGTGGATCACGTTGCCGATGACATACGACGTACCAGCATTCGGCAAGTCGATCTCGTAGCTCGGTTTGCCGGTGCTGCTCGAGAAGCGGTTGTAATTGATCGTATTGACGCTGGCGCGCGACTTCAGGTTATGACCGCCATTGGCGTCGTGCGAATAGTTGTAGCGGAACGTCAGGCTGCCGACGTGACCGATGTAGACATTGTGGCTGTAACCGTCACCCCGGCCGTTGGAACCGAATTCGGTGTTTTCGATCACGATACTGCTGTTGTCATTGGCGCCGGTGAGGATGCCGTTTTCGTTATCGTGCAAGTACGATGAACGCAAGGTGAAGTTGGTGCCTTCGATACGCAGTGCAGCGCCGTTGCGGTCAGGCACTGCCGCGCCGGCCATCTCGACGTTTTCCACCGTGATGTTGTTACCCTGAATAACCCAGGTGCCCTTGCCTTGCGCATTCTTGCCTGCTGCGTCGATCTTGGGCCGGCCGTTCACGCCGCGGATGGTCAGATTGCTGGCGCCGATGGCGCACACGTCGCCGCTGTAGGTTTTCCCGCCGTCAATCTGGATGAGATCGCCGGACTGTGCACGGGCAAAGGCAGCGCAGGGCGCAGCATAAGTTTTTCCTGGCCCCACTGACAGGGTGGCGGCAGAAGCGCCGCCGGCTGCGGCAAGTGCTACGAGGAAAATAGCTGACAAGCGGCACGACGCGGGCACGGCAGATTTTGAACGGAGGGACATGGTGTACTGATCCTGTAAAGATTCCGGGTGGAATTTATTTCGACTGGAGGCTGTGCAGGATAAGGTATTTATTTGTCGCGATTTGTAAGCAATTGTTACTTTACTTTTAAATCAACATGATACGTATGATAAATAAGGAGGTTTAAAAGAAACACAATTAATTGTTCAATTAATTCACAATCGTTATGCCTCTGGCAGGCGGTCATGCTGTTCTGAAAGTAAAAATGTCAGATAAACAAAAAGCGCCGCATGCGGCGCTTTGTTGTTTGCGGATTCTGATGACGGTTATTTGACTGCAGCCACCATGTAGTCCACAGCAGCCTTGACGTCGGCGTCGGGGAGCGCCGAGCCCCCTTTTGGCGGCATGACACCGGCTTTGCCCTGGAATCCCTTGATGGCATGGTCATACAAGACCGAGGAGCCCTGACCGATGCGCGCACTCCACGCCGCCTTGTCCCCAAACTTGGGCGCGCCTGCGATACCGGCGCCATGACAGGCGAAACATGCCGTGTCGTACGCCTTTTTGCCGGTATCGGCGCTGGCCACGGCCGGACCAGCAACTGGCGCCGCTGCTGCTGCAGGCGCCGCTGCCGCCACGGCGGCGGGGGCTGCGGCGACCGGTGCAGCAGCCATTGCGCTGGCAGCGTCACCGGCAACCGGCGCAGCGGCGGCGGTGGTTGCAGCAGCAGGTGCAGTAGCAGGTACAGCAGCAGGGGCGGGCACAACCGGTTCCTTGAAGCTGGCGCCACTCTGATTGGTCATGAAGACGACGGCGCGCGCCACTTCCAGATCGTCCAGATCCGGGTTGCCGCCCTTGGCCGGCATGGCGCGGATCCCGTTGATCGCGTGCGTGACCAGCGTATCGTAACCCTGCGCCAGGCGGGTAGCCCAGGCAGCTTTGTCGCCCGTTTTGGGGGAGCCCGCCATCCCACTGTCGTGGCACGCCGCACAGGTAGCGGTGTACACGGCGCCACCTGCCAGCAGGACACGCGGCGTATTGGCATCGCGCAATGTAAAACCTGCATCGGAAACGGGGCGGATACGCGCGGCAATGGCCTCGGCGCTCTGGGCATTGCTGCCTGCGCCGGTGGTCGACGCATTGGTGACGAAGGTGACCAGCAAGATGATGCCAAGGACAACGACTAGAAAAAATCCCGCGACAGCAATCACGAGCTGTTTGGGCGTACGAATGAGGGATTCGTGGTCGTGCTGTGCGTCGCTCATGATTTCCTTAATTCAATTAAAAAAACCGGCCACTGGGGCGCTGCGATCTAGTGGCTTTTTTGCAAGTGCCGTCGAGCATCTTATTATAGTGTAAACCTGTATTGATGCCAGGGTTTTTCGGGCGCTGCCCATGGACGTACTCGACGAAAGACTGTATCCTTCGCTACGCTTGCCAGTGCGGCTGTAGCTCAGTGGATAGAGTATTGGCCTCCGAAGCCAAGGGTCGCTGGTTCGATTCCAGCCAGCCGCACCAATTTGGCATCTTGCCATCCCGTTTTCCCGCATCTGGCGTTGCCGTACAACGCTTGCCCGGCAGTTGTACTTCTTGTCACTCCCATACCAGTCCAGGTTCTGCTGTGTCTTATTGACCACTTCCTGACTGCAAGTCCCTGTTGTTCATCAATTATTCTGAAATCTATAGCGCACGATTACAACCTTTGCGTGGCTTTCTGCATGGTCAGTGCTAAAATCCCTCGACTTTATTGCATTGCGGAACTAATGTTGTCTTTCGATGCAACTGTACTGACGAACCTACAGGGTTCGAGCACGCACATGTTGCAACAAGCTGACGGGGCAGCAGCCTGTCGTTGAGTGACCAGGTGTTTCCATGCTATATTGAATGTTAAAAATATGTCAAAACAATAACTTAAAAATGATGTTGATCTTGCAAGAAACTTGTTGCGATGTCAGATCATGGAATAATTTCACAGATTGACCTCGTCTCCATGACGCCGCCAGGTCACCGCCTCTATGTCGGTGTCCTGAAAAGCGCATGCGCGTATTTCAACGTGTAACGTTACGTGTGGTTGCCGTTGGTTTGGTTGACAATTAATCGAAGAAGTTAGTAGCTGCCAACACAGGCAACGGTGGTGTAGCGGGTGTACGACGCGTGCATTCGGCATCTCGGCATGCAGTAAGCGTAATCATCAATTCTGGGGAATAACATGTTTCGGATCTCTAACCACTACGTGTCGAAGATCGTTTTCGTCCTGCTATTCGTGGAAATATTGATCCTGTTGGGCGCCGCCTATGCAGGCGCAGCCATGCGCTTTCTCGACATCGGCGCACCGCTCACACACGAGCAGTTCGATCACTTCCTGGCTTCGGCCGTCGCGTTTGCCGTGGCGGTCAGCTTCAGCATGAGCGCCATGGGCATGTACCAGCTCGATTTCGACGAAGGCTTGCGCCACCCGTTCTTCATGAAGCTGATGCCGGCGTTCCTGATGGGTTTCCTGATCCTGACGCTGGTGTTCTATGTGGCGCCTGACCTGTACTTCGGTCGTGGCATCCTGTTACTGGGCTTTGGCCTTGCTGCAGCCGGCATTTTCATTGCACGCATCATCTTCTTCAAGACATCCGAACTGCGCCTGATGCAGTCGCGTATCCTGTTCCTGGGCAACGGCGCGCTGGCCAAGGAATGCAGCGACCTGGCTATCAACAAGAACAGCTACCACCGCTACAAGGTCGTCGGTTTCATTCCAGTGGGCAGCGACGAAATGTGCGTGCCGGCCGCCGATGTGCTCAAGGTGCGCGAGGGCGATTCGCTCGTCAAGATGGCGACCCAGTACGGCGCGCAGGAAATCGTGGTGTCCGTACAAAACCGGCGCGGCAGCTTCCCGATCAAGGAACTGCTCGACTGCAAGCTGCAAGGCGTGAAGGTCACCGATGCCGCCACGTTCTTCGAGCGCGAAACTTGTCAGATCCGCGTTGATTCGCTGCAGCCGAGCTGGCTGGTGTTTGGCGGTGGCTTCGACCAGAGCTTCATCCGGATTTTCATGAAGCGCGGCTTTGACCTGATCTGCAGCACGCTGATCATGGCCGTGACGTTCCCGATCATGCTTGGCGCGGCGCTGGCCGTGTGGCTGGAAGACCGCAACCCGGTGTTCTATTCGCAGGAGCGGGTCGGCAAGGATGGCAAGATTTTCCGTGTCCACAAGTTCCGCAGCATGCGCGCCGATGCCGAAAAAGGCGGTACGCCACAGTGGGCCGCCAAGAACGATCCGCGCGTGACGCGTGTGGGCAACTTCATGCGCAAGACCCGTATCGACGAGCTGCCGCAGATCCTGAATGTGTTCAAAGGCGACATGTCGTTCGTGGGTCCCCGTCCCGAGCGTGCTTACTTTGTCCAGCAGCTGATCGAAGTGGTTCCATATTACAATGTCCGTCATAGCATCAAACCGGGTATTACCGGTTGGGCGCAGGTGCGTTATGGCTATGGCTCGTCGGCTGAGGATGCGTTGCAGAAATTGCAGTACGATCTCTATTACGTCAAGAACAATAGCCTGTTCCTGGATGTGCTCATCCTGATCAATACGCTCAAGGTCGTGCTGTTCCGTAGCGGACGCTGATCATCCTGGATCGGCTTGCGGTGTGCGCATCGCAGGTCGATGGCTTTAACGTTTCTATCCCGAATTTTTCAATGGTCGTTTTCATGGATGGCATACGTTGACCACCATTGCCGTCTATAGCTATAGCGTCGCCGCGATCGGTTTCTTGCTGCTGATCGGCCTGCTGTTTACCATCTGGCGCGGCCGCACGCAGGTTGCCGCCATTGCCCTCGCGTGCGGCTTTACCGCGCTCTGGTCCGCCGCCCTGGCCGGGCAGGCTGCCACCGGCCACGAACTGTGGTCGGTCTGGACCGACACCCTCGAAATCCTGCGCAGCGCCGCCTGGTGCGTCGTGCTGCTGATCTTGCTGGGCAACTCGCGCGATCCCGCCAGCCGCTGGCCGTTCAACCTGCGTACACCCATCTTCATCGGTGCGGTTTGCTATGGGCTCCTGCTGCTGGTGACAGTGTTCGTGCGTACCGACCTGATGCTCAATCTGGATGGCGGCCTGCTGCCCAACGTCACGGCGCGCGTGTGCCAGGCGGTGCTGGGCATGCTGCTCGTCGAGCAGGTCTACCGCAACAAGACGATCCAGGAACGCTGGGCGATCAAGTTCGCCTGCCTGGGCATCGGTGCGATGTTCGCCTACGACTTCTATATGTACAGCCAGGCGATGCTGTTCCACGACATGCACCCCGACACCTGGGCCGCGCGCGGCATCGTCAATGCGCTGGCCATGCCGCTGATCGGCACCGCCGTCAAGCGCAGCACGTCGCGTTCGAACGCACTGGTGCTGTCGCGCCGCGTGATGTTCCATTCGACCGCGCTGTTCGGCTCGGCGATCTATCTGCTGGCGATGGGTTTTGCCGGCTACTACCTGCGCTATTTCGGCGGCAGCTGGGGCGGCGTGATGCAGGTCGCGTTCCTGTGCGGCGCCTTGCTGCTGCTGACCGGAACCCTGTTCTCGGGCACCTTCCGTGCCTGGCTCAAGGTCTTCATCAGCAAGCATTTCTACAGTTACGGCTACGACTACCGCGAGGAGTGGATGCGCTTCACGCGCACCCTGTCGTCGGGCGGCACGCACATCGGCGAGCGCGCGATCGAGGCGGTCGGCGCGCTGGTGGAAAGCCCGGGCGGCGTGTTGTGGCAGCGCCGCGACGACGATGGCGGCCATTATCAGCCGGTGGCGGGGTGGCAAGCCACCAGTACCGCGACCGAGCCGGCCGACTCGAATTTCTGTCACTTCCTGGAATCCACCCAGTGGGTGATCGACCTGCGCGAATACGCTGCGCTGCCCGAAAAATACGGCGACCTCGTCTTGCCGGCGTGGCTCATCGCGTTTCCGCGCGGCTGGCTGGTGGTGCCCTTGATCCTGCATGGCAAGCTGTTCGGCTTCGTCGTGCTGCAGGATGCGCGCAGCGCCGTGTCGCTGAACTGGGAAGTGTTCGACCTGCTCGAAATCGCCGGCAGCCAGGCCGCCAGTTACCTGGCGCAGCAGGACGCCGCGAACGAGCTGATGGTGGCGCGCCAGTTCGAGTCGTTCAACCGCATGTCGACCTTCGTCGTGCATGACCTGAAAAACCTGGTAGGCCAGTTGTCGCTGATGAACGCCAACGCTGAAAAGCACCGCGACAATCCCGAATTCCAGCGCGATATGCTCGATACCGTGACACACTCGGTCGACAAGATGAAAATGATGCTGCAAAAGCTCAGTCGCAACGATGCGCCGGAACGGCCGTTGCCGCTGCGCGTCGAGAACGTGGTGCGCCAGGCGATTGCGCTCAAGAGCGCGTTCGAGCCGCACCCGGTGCTGGACGTGGTCGATGCGGGTCTTCTGGTACTGGCCGACGGCGAGCGCCTCGAGCGCGTGCTGGGCCACCTGATCCAGAACGCGATCGAAGCCACACCGCGCAGCGGCCGTGTCAGCGTATCGATTGCCCGCATGGGCGCGCAGGTCAGCGTGACCGTGGCCGATACCGGCGCCGGCATGAGCGAAGAATTCATCCGCGAGCGGCTGTTCAAGCCGTTCGAATCGACCAAGCCGGCCGGTATGGGCATCGGCGTGTTCGAAAGCCGGGAATACATCCACGAACTGGGCGGGGCGCTGGCATTGACCAGCGTGCCCGCGCAGGGAAGCACATTTACCGTCACGTTGCCGCTGTACCGCGAGGCTGGTGCCGAGCGCGCTGCGTGATGAAAGGACAACCGTGAGCCAAAACAAACCAAAACTGCTGATCATCGAAGACGACCCGGGCCTGCAAAAGCAGCTGCGCTGGAGTTTCGACGCGTATGACGTGGTGGTCGCCGACGACCGCGAAAGCGCGCTGGCGCAGATCCGCCGCCATGAGCCGGCCGTGGTCACGATGGACCTGGGCCTGCCGCCCGACCCGGACGGTTCGACCGAAGGCCTGGCCACGCTGCAGCAGATCCTGGCGCTGGCGCCGGAAACGCGCGTGATCGTCCTCACCGGTAACCAGGACCGCGCCAATGCGGTCAAGGCGATCGCGTTGGGCGCCTACGATTTCCACCAGAAGCCGCCCGAGCCCGAGGTGCTCAACCTGGTCATCCAGCGCGCGTTCTTTTTGCACAATCTGCAGGAAGAAAACCGCCGCATGTCCTCCAGCCAGGCCGACTCGCCGATGGCTGGCGTGATCAGCCGCGACCCCGGCATGCTCAAGCTGTGCCGCAGTATCGAGAAGGTCGCTCCGACCTCGGCCTCGGTGATGCTGCTGGGCGAATCGGGCACCGGCAAGGAAGTGCTGGCACGCGCGGTGCACGCGATCTCGCCCCGCGCCAAGGAGCGCTTCGTGGCCATCAACTGCGCCGCGATTCCCGAGAACCTGCTCGAGAGCGAATTGTTCGGCTACGAAAAAGGCGCCTTTACCGGCGCGGCCAAGCAGACCAAGGGCAAGGTCGAACTGGCCCACGGCGGCACGTTCTTCCTTGATGAAGTGGGTGACCTGCCGATGGCGCTGCAGGCCAAGCTGCTGCGCTTCTTGCAGGAGCGCGTGATCGAGCGCATCGGCGGGCATGAAGAAATCGCCGTCGACGTGCGCATCGTCTGCGCCACGCACCAGAAGCTCAAGGAATTGTGCAGCACCGGGCGCTTCCGCGAAGACTTGTATTACCGCCTGTCCGAGATCGTCGTGACGATTCCGCCGCTGCGCAACCGCCAGGGCGATGCGGCCCTGCTGGCGCATCACTTCAAGAACAAGTTCTGCGCGCAGGAATCGCGCCCGACGCTGCACTTCTCGCAGGACGCGATCGCCGCGATCGAAGGCTATGCGTGGCCGGGCAATGTGCGCGAGATGGAAAACTGCGTCAAGCGCGCCGTGATCATGGCCGATGGCCCGACCATCGTGGCCGACGACCTGGGCCTGCCTGAAGGCGACACGCCGGTCGAGGAACCGCTGAACCTGCGCCAGGTGCGCGACGAGGCGGAGCAGGGCGCCATCGTGAAAGCGCTGGCGCGCGCGGACGGCAATATCGTCAAGGCCTCGGAAATGCTGGGCATCAGCCGCCCGACGATGTATGACCTGATGAACCGCCACGGCATCAAGAGCAGCACATGATGCGCAAGGCGGTGGCCGGCGCCCTCGCGCTGCTGGCGGTGGGCGCCATCGGCGCAGCCTGGGTGGTCGAACGGGTGGGCGTCACGCCGCGTGCGCTGGCCCCGTACATCGAAAAGCGCACCAGCGGTCATAACCCGGCCATCGTCAAGGCGGGGCAGGCCAGCGCGGCGCTGCTGCTGCGGCTCGATCGGGGCGAACCGGCACTGCCGGCTGCGCTTGCCGTGACCCTGGGCGCGCAACCGGCCGCCGTCGGCGTCGATGCTCCTGGCGCCATCGCGGTGGCCACGCCGGATGCGCTGCGCGCGGCGCTGGCGCAGGCCAACCCGGGCGATACGATCACGCTGCTGCCGGGCGTGTACCGGTTCGGCGGCGCGCCGCTGGATGTCAATCGCCCGGGCCGTGCCGGCGCCCCGATCGTCGTGCGCGCCTTGAAGCCGGGCAGCGCCCAGCTCGAGTTCGACCTGGTCGAGGGCTTTCGTGTCCAGGCGCCGCACTGGCGTTTCGAAAACCTGGCCATCCGCGGCGTGTGCGCCGAGGACCGCTATTGCGAGCATGCGTTTCACGTGGTGGGCGCGGCCAGCGGTTTCGTCGCGCGCAATAACACGATCACGGACTTCAATGCCCATTTCAAGATCAATGGCCAACAGGGGCGCTTTCCCGACGACGGCCTGATCGAACAGAACACGCTGACGGCAACGCACGTGCGCCAGACGTCCAACCCGGTCACGCCGATCGATCTTGTCGCCGCCAGCGGCTGGACCATGCGCGCCAACCTGATCAGCGATTTTTTCAAGGGCGAGGGCGACATGGTCAGCTACGGGGCGTTCGCCAAGGGCGCTGGCAGCGGCAACCTCTTCGAGCGCAACCTGGTGTGGTGCGAGCGCACCCTGCGCGGGCCGGGCCAGCGGGTGGGCCTGTCGCTGGGCGGCGGCGGCACCGGTGCAGCCGTGTGCCGCGACGGGCGCTGCATCACCGAACAGGAACAAGGCACCTTGCGCGCCAATCTCGTGATGGGCTGTTCGGACGTCGGTATTTATCTCAACAGCGCGGCGCGCAGCAACGTCGTGGACAATACCTTGCTCGATACGGGCGGAATCGACGTGCGTTATGCAACCAGCAGCGCGCGCCTGGACGGCAATCTGGTCGATGGCCCCATCCGCAGCCGCGACAGCGGCTTGCTGCATCTGGAAGACAACCGCAGCACGGCGCTGTGGCAGATGTTTGCCGGCTACCATCCGGTGCGCAGCCTGTTCGCGGCGCCTGGCAGCGGCGATCTGGGTTGGCGCAGCGGGGCGCCCGAACGCGCCTCAAGCGCGGTCGGCGGCATCGATCTGTGCGGTGCGAAGCGTGGCCGGAGCGCCGTCTATGGCGCGTTCGACGACTTCAGCGGCTGCCTGGCGCGCCAGGGCCGCTGAGCGGGGTTTATCAGCTGTGTTATCAGACTGTGTTACCAGCTGTGTTACCAGCTGCCCAGCCAGGCGCCGGTCCAGTGCGCGACCTGATCGCGCCAGACGCGGCGTGAGAACGTGTGGTCGGCCCGGTCGATCCGGTACTGGGTGACGCGCGAGGATTGCAGGAGCTGGCGCCATTTCGGCGTGGCCTCGGCCAGGTCGCAGAATTCGCGACCGGTCAGGTCGGCGCCACTGATGATCACCAGCACCCGGCCAGTAAAGGCGTGCAGGCCGGCGTGCATCCGGTCGGGCAGGGCCAGCGTGGTGCGCGGCGCCGTTCCGGTGCCGAACGCAGTGCGCACCAGCTGGAACATCGAGGCCAGCGAGCGCTGGTAATTGAAGCTGCCGCGCAGCACCCGTGCCCAGAAGGCGCGGTCGACCAGGCGATCGCGGTAATAGTGACGCAGCGTGGTGCGTGCAATGCTGTCGGGCGTGCGGATCCAGGGATTGAGCAGCACCACGCCGCTCACGCGCGCGTCCAGCGGTGCGTACATCATGGCGGCCGATGCGCCGTCGCACAGACCCCACAAGACGATTTCACGCACCCCGGGCGCGGCGGCCATGAAGGCATCGATGGCTGCTGCGATATCGTCCTGGACGTCGCCGAATGCGCGCTCGGCGCCTTCGCTGTCGCCCATGCCGCGGTAATCGAAGCGCATGGCGGCGATGCCGTTCATGGCCAGGCTGCGCGCGAGCAGCGTGAACTGGCGGTGGCTGCCGGCGCGGTATTGCGGCCCGCCCACCACCACCAGCACGGCGCGCGTGCCCGGCGTCTCAGGCAGGTGCATCACGCCATACAGGCTGTCGCCCTGGCAGTCGAAGGTCACAACCCGTTCTTCAATGTCCATGACCGAGTTCCTGCAACGCCGTCGAGGTGGCTGCCAGCCAGGCCGGCGAGATCGTGATTTCAGGGGTGGTCCAGAAGGGCGGGCAGTGCACCTGGTGCAATGTCAGGTCGACCTGGCGCTCGAGCCAGGCAGCGCTCGCGCGCGCCGTGCCGGGGGACACGCCGGGCGAGGCGCCCTGGCCGGTCATACCCAGCGCTTCGAACCAGTGCACCGGGCAGGCCGGCGTGAACTTTTCGAGCGCTGCCAGCGCGTCGATGGCGGCGGCCAGTTCGGGCGCCAGGTCATAGCCGCTGATCTCGAGCGTCTGGCCCGCCTGCAGCGAGGCGCGCAGGGCCGCTGTGCCGGTGTGCCCTGAGGCGCCTTCGGCCAGCAGCGCGCCAACCGTGCGCAGGCGCAGGAACTGGGTCAGATAGGCCGAGCCGCTCAGCACCGGCTGCCACAAAATAAGTGCCTTGACCGGGTGCTGCGCAGTACGCGCATAGTCCAGCGCGAGCAGGGCGCCCAGGCGCAGGCCCCACAGCAGCAGCGGCTGGCCGAGGCGCGCCTCGAGCCACCGCGCGCCAGCAGCCAGGTCGTCTTTCCAGATGTCCCAGCGGGCGTCGCCGAAATCGCCGCTGCTGTCGCCGCAGCCGTACAGGTCGAGTTGCAGCACGCCATAGCCGAGAGCCGCCATGTCACGCGCCTGCAGCGCCACGATCCGGCGCGAACGGTTCATTTCTTCGGCAAAGGGCGGTACGTACAGCACCGCACCACGGCTTGGACCGTGCGGCGGATGAAACAGGCAAAAGCGCTGGCCTGTACCGGTCTTCAGGAAGAACGGCTCGGCGTGAGGCGTAACCTGGCTGGCTGTCATTCGGCCTGCTTCTGCGCGACAAACGCAGCGAGCGTGCCGAGGGTGGCGAAGGTGCTGGCGCTGATGTCGTCGTCGTCGATGGCGATGCCGAAACGTTCTTCGAGGGCGCCGATCAGGCTGACCACGGCCATCGAATCGAGCTCCGGCAGGCTGCCCAGCAGGGGCGAATCTTCGCTCAGGTGCTGACCCGACTCACCCAGGGCCAGCACATCAATCAGGATGGTCTTTACTTCTTCGAAGTACATAATCGTCATTCTCGTCTGGAGGAACCTTGATCGAATTATACAGTCGGTAGCAGCCGACCCAGTCTCATCTTGACCGTGGCGCCCATGCGGTGCACTTCGTCCAGCAATTCGTGGCGGGTAACGCGCAACATCAGGTACCAGAACAGGGCCAGTGGCGTGAGCATCACCAGAAGGCGCACCAGCGCCGGCCAGTCGGCGGGGACGGCCAGGTTGAGCAGCGCACCTGCTGCTGCCGTGCCGGCCGCCACCCAGGCGCTTGGCACCATGGCGCGCAATAACGGGATCAGGCCCCAGTGGAAATAGCGCTGCTGTTGCATGATGACGATCGGCGTGGCGGCGAGCGAGGCCCAGCACAGCGCCCAGGCAAAGCCCGTCAGGCCGCCGTCGAACAGGGCCACGCCAAAACCGATGCGGGTGGCCAGGGTGACCAGGACCGGGATCGCACTCAGGTACGGGCGGCCGATCGCGACGATGGCCGGGTGGATGTAATTGAAGGTCATGCCCACTGCGGCGGCAATCGTCAGTGGCAGGATCGCCGGCACGCTGGCCAGCCAGGTCGCGCCGTACAGCGCCAGCACGATTTCATGGCCCAGCAGGGCGGTCAGCGCCAGCGCCGGCCAGCCGACGCCGGTCAGCAGCGCCGTCGCCCGGCTCATGGTGGGGATCAGGGATTCGCCACGGTGGTAGGTCTGGGCCAGGTATGACACGGCGCCGTAATTGACGGTCGAACCGGCGACATAGGTAAAAATGGTCACCGTCGAATTTGCGCGGCTGAGCAGGCCGACCAGGCGCGCCGAACCCAGCTTGCCCAGCAGGATATCCGGAATGGCATTGTTGATCGCCACGGTGCAGCTGGTCAGGAGCGAGCCCAGGCCGAAGTGGGCCACGCCGCGCCAGTGCCGGAACGACGGGGTCCATGGCATGTTTTTCGGCCGCAGCGGAATATACGCGATGGCGCAGGCCAGGATATTGATCAGGTTCGCCCAGGCCAGGCTCATGCTGCCAAAGCCCAGCTTGGCCAGCACCAGGCAGCTGATGCAGAAACTGGACGTGCCCACGGCCATCACGATGGCCTGCTTTTCGGCGGCAAATTCGCGGGTCAGCAACGCATTGGTGACCGTGCCGAACGGGATGAACAGGAAGCCGATGGCCAGCACCTGCATGACCGGCACGATCTCGGGCTCGTTGAACCAGCGCCCGATCCAGCCGCTGGCCAGGAACATGACGGTGGCGATCAGCCACGAGGTCGTAAACACGACGCCGGTGGCCGAGCGAATCTTGTCTGGTGTAAGTACCGACTCACGCTGCAGATAGGTCGATACGCCGAAGTCCCGGAACACGTGGGCCAGGTTCACGAACACGACCGTCATCGAGTAGACGCCGATCTCGCTGGGGCTGAGCATGCGCGCCAGCAGCACGCTGACAATGAATTGCAGGAGCGCTGCGCCGGACGAGGAGAAAAAGTTGATGACCAGCGAGCGGCGCAGATTTACCATACAGCGTGTTACCAGGTGACGATCGGACTATGCGGCGACGCCGCGGATCAGGCCAATGGCTTGACGGGACGTCACTTCATACTTGTTATTGAGGAAACGCATCGAACCGATGAAGTGGAAGAATGCCGTGTCGGCGGTCGCCATGTCGGGGGTGGCGTATTTCGGGAACGGCAATGCGCGCGTGCCCGGCATGTTCGACGCGACGTAGTTGGACGTGATCTGTTCGGTGCCCCACTCGCGCCAGCGCTCGCCAAACTTGCCGCCCAGCCGGCGCGAAAAGTCGAGCATCGTCTCGCGCATCGTGTCCGAGCGCGGAAAACCGGAGAACCCGGAGCAGCCGCGGATATAGCGGGCGTTGTCCGGCAAGCCGACCATCACCATTTCGGTTTCAACAATCCCCTGGATGTGGGCGCCCGGCTTGATCCAAGGCAAAGCGTTTTCGCGCGTTGCCTGCAGCGAGCGCACTGGCGTGTCCGGCATTTCGCCCAGCACGAAACCGTTGCCGGCGCGGATGGCCTCGAGCACTTCGGGAATGGGCTGGACCGTCAGCGTGTCGGCATCGAGCTGGATCACGTAATTGTCGCGCACGTATTCCGAGATCGCGAACAGGCGCTCCCAGGTACCGCCACGCGGGATGTCCGGGTGGGTGAATTCATCGGCGCGGCGCAGCTCGATATGCGGCACGTGCTGCTTGAGCACAGCGCGATCGGCTTCGGTAATCGATGGATCGCAGACCACCACGATGCGCTGCGGGTTCAGGAAGTGGATGAACGATTTGACGGCAACCAGATAGACGTGGACGTCGCGCGCTTGCACCATCGACAGCAGCATGAAGGGCAGATCGCCCCGTGACGCAGGCTTGGTTTGCATGATCTTCAGGGCCACCTTCTGGTGGCGGCCCTTGAAATAATCGCGCTTGACTCGCTGGATGACTCTGTTCATCAACGACATGTACACAAACTCCTGATTTGACGATAGCTTCAGGCTGAACGCCTGTTTCCTGATGTTGACAGAAACACACTAACCAGTGTATTTCTTGCTAATACGCATGACATTATAAGCTGCAACGCTCATTGCACGCGGTACCCGGCGAGATTGTTGTGATCGAAAGGTAACGGCAGCAAAGGCAGTGGCGGCAGACAAGGACCGGCCGATCATTGCGCACCCACAAGCGCACTGGCCGGGCGTTCGGTGTATCCGAACGCCCGGCCAGAAGACGTGCCAGGGGTTAGCTTAGCGTGGGACGATGGCCCACTGCGGTGCATCCGGATAATACGGCGGTGCACTACGGCCAGCCAGCAGCGCCCATGCCTGG
The DNA here is from genome assembly GCF_024753205.1 of Massilia aurea. Taxonomy (GTDB): domain Bacteria; phylum Pseudomonadota; class Gammaproteobacteria; order Burkholderiales; family Burkholderiaceae_D; genus Telluria; species Telluria aurea. The sequence continues at coordinate 297,887 of NZ_JANUGZ010000004.1, forward strand.
GTGGCATTCGGAGTGCCCGCGGCCACGGCGACTGCCAGGGCCGGCTGCATATTCGACGGATACCCGATCGACGAGTCGGAATAGCCGGTCATGCGACCCACCTGCCACTGGAAACCATGGGCCAGCGTCAGGTAGTCGACCTGGGCCTGGCTGTTGCACGCCTGGTCGATGTATTTCAGGCCCTTCGGATGGGTGAATTTGCGGCCATCGTCGTTGTAGTAGTCAGTGCCGTCATAGTTGGCCTTGTACAATTTTTCGAAGCTGTCGTAGATCGGGGTGGTCGGCGAATCGCGGAACTTGAGGCCGTAGGCGGCGCCCTGGATCCAGCAGTAGCCTGGCGCGGTCATGCGGCCAACCGAGTATTTCGCTTTCCACTGCAGGATCGGGGTCGCTTTGGCAAAACCCAGTTCGGACAGGTAACCGAAGCTCCAGGTCAGGAAATCGTCCTGCCACGGCGCCGAGGCATCGACCTGGAAGGCATTTTCACCCGAGCCGTCATACACGCCCAGCTTGTTCGGATTTCCCACGACATAGGTCGCATGGTAGAAGTCCAGGTTATTCTCGAGCTGCTTGGTGAAGTACGCCTTCAGAGGATCGTTGTCCGGCGTGATGTAAGCACTGTGACCGAGCGTGCGCAGCGACCAGGCCTGGCCGCGCAATTGTTGCCAGCGCACGAGGCCCTTGCCTTCACCGTGGTTATTGGAAGCCGTGCCGAGCGGATTGGACGATGCCCAGAACTGAAGTTCTTCCAGATAGTAATAGTCGCCAGTGACGAGGTAAGGCAGGTAGGCCAGCGATGGCTGGTGCGCCGTATCGGCTTCGAACGGGGTATCGCCGAGGGCGCCGTTGTTGTTGACATAGCGCGGCACTGGCAAAGGACCATATTCACGCAGATTCCAGTGCGTCGTGATGTGCTTGTTGGCCTCGTTATCGGTCCGCACCGGATAGCCGGTCTTTTCGTCGCGGTAGTGAATCGACCAGCTGCCCGAACCATCGGCGGCGGCCATCATCGCATTGCGCGCCCGCTTGTCCATCGACAGCAGATACATCACTGACCAGGTCGGCAGTGGGCCAATGTCGCCCCGGCCACCGGCGGTCGGCATGTACGCCACGATCGGTCCGATGGTCATGGGGCCGGTATTCTCGGCCGTGATGCGCCCGGCAATATTGTTCAGTTCATTGTTCGTTGGCACCACCCGGCTATCGTAGTTCGAGACGGCCTTGGTGGCCATCATGTATGCGCCATTGAGTTTCACGTCCATGACCGGCACGCGTGCGGTGTCCCACCAGCCGGCCTGGTGCCAGCGCGCATGGTGATAATGGGTCAGTGCCGACTTGGCGTACACCGAGCGGCCGCCAACTTCGACATCGACGTCATAGGTCAATTTGCCGCCAGGAACGAACGTCTTGGTGTTTTCGACCACGACATCGACCCGCGCCTGTTTGCCCAGCGCTGAATACCAGCGCACGTCGAAGCGCGCCGTCAACAGCGATTGCGTCACGCCAGCCGCGTTTTTCAGTGGCGCGTTCAGGTGCCACTCGTTGACGACATTGCCCGACAACCAGTTGCGTGGCGCGGTGTCGGCAACCAGCGCGTCAGCCAGCGAGGCAGTGTATTTCTCGCCATTGAGGGTGATGGTCACCTTGCTGGTCAGGCCCGATTTGGCCAGGCTCTGCACGGTCTCGCTGCTTTTGAGCGACGTTGACGACTTGACCAGCTGCAGGGTCTGCGTCTGGCCGGCAGCCAGCTCCGGCAATATGCCAGACACGACAACGTGGCGTACCGAGCCGTCTGCATGCGTGGCCTTGATGTCCGTTTGCAGGCGCAGCAGAGTGCCGTCTGGCAACTTGGCTGCCAGGCCGTCCTTGACGTTCATCTTGCCTGCCATGATGACCTGGCCGAATGTGAATGGCACTTGCTTCTGGGCCGTGCCGGTGTTCTGGAGGCTGAAATCGGTAATCGGATCGCCGGCAACGATCGGCGTCAAGCCGGCTGCCTGGTCGCCTGACGGGGTTGACGAGACTGGCGTGCCGGTGGCCGGTACGGCAGTCTTCGGGGTGAACGCAGTCACCGTCCTTGCCAGGGACGTCGTGTCGCTGGTGGCATCGCCGCCACCGCCGCCGCAGGCGGTCAGCATGACGGTGCACATGGCAGTAATGAGTCGGGTGCTGGTGCTGCGCACGAGCACTTCAGCTGGGTGCAGCGCGAAATTCGTTTCAGCGCTCGCAGATAATGTAGTCAGAGTGTTCATATGAGAATTCATGTAGTTGGGCAACTGATTCGCCAAGGAAAGAATTTCTTCGAAGAACTGAACTTTACCCTGATCCATCATTTGTGTCTTCTGATTCTCCCCAACCTCCATTTGTTTCCACACGAAAACAACAGTTAACGCGCATATTGCCAACATTAAATAACGATGTGTCAAGCGGTTATTGGCTTTAATTGATGAACAGCTATACGAATTAAAATATGTGCAAAGATTCATCGGTCGTTTCCATTCCAGGTCGGGTTGGCAGCGGCCCCATTGGGCAGCACTGGTGAGACTGCGTTTTATCGGGTAATCAAACAGGCATGCATCATCGTGTTCCAGCACAGATGCTTTAATCAAAAATATTTCAAAACAGTAAATTTTGGTGAATCATTCATGCGCTTTTTTATTGATGGCCAGCGCTCCGGTACATCAAATGCTAAATTGCATGAATTACATAAGTAGTTAATTTTTGGAAACTGTAATGGTTTGATTGATATTGCCGGAATAGGAATCTGCAACGGATTTTCTTGTCCATCATCTCCGATACGCGGCGTGCGCGTGGGACGATCTGGCGATCGCAAACGTCCACTTTGGCGCCGGTCCGCACCATGCGATTCGTGTGTGCCAGGTTGCGGGTGTGTTAGGATGGCAAGATTCTTTCCGCGGCGCTGGCCTGCCGCACTCTAACGCACCGAAGGCGAAGAATTGTCATCCCGCGATACTGCCCGTCCCACCGAAAGCAGCCTTCTGGCGCGCCGCGATCCCCATTCGGGCTGCCGTGTCTCGGTCATCGTCCCAACGCGCAACCGGCACGCCTTGCTCGAACGGATGCTCCTGCGCATCCGCTCCCAGACCTTTGGCGATTTCGAAGTCATCGTGGTCGATGACGGCTCCGACGCCGCGAGCCGTCAGGCATGCAGCGACAGCCTCGAGCGCCTCGATAGCCGCTTCCGTGTGATTGAATTGGGCATACCCGGCGGGCCGGGCCATGGCCCGTCGGTGGCGCGCAATGCCGGCATCGATGCGGCGACGGGCGACATCATCACCTTCTGCGACGACGACGATTTCTGGACGGGCGACACCCACCTGGCCGCGATGGTCGACGTGTTCGACAGCCAGCCAGAAGTCGACCTGTACATCGCCAACCAGAGCGCCGTCTCGCACCTTGGCGCCACCGAGCGCAGCGACTGGCTGCCGGCTCTGGTCGGGATGGTTGCCGGCCGCCCGCGCACCCATGCGAACGGCTACCGGATCGCACTCGATGAACTGGTGCGTGCCGGTGGCTTTGCCCAACTGAACATCCTGGCCCTGCGCCGCACGACCGCGCAGGCGATCGGCGGCTTCTGGACCCGCACGTCGTATGAAGAAGACCGCGATTTCTTCTGGCGCGCAGCCGACGCCGCGCGCGCCGTGTTCTTCAATCCCGACGTGATCGCGCAGCACAACGTGCCCGATCCGGCGCGCCAGAACAATCTGTCGCGCCGCTTTTCCCAGGCCGAACGCTGGCTGCTCTCGGCGCTCGTATCGCAGCACATCGCCATGAAGGTCGACAGCACGGCAATCCGCGCGCTGTGCCTGTCGTACGAGGGCGATATCCTGCGCCGGCTGTCGCGTTACTGGTCGGACGAAGGCAAGCATGCGCTGGGCTGGCAATATGCCCGCCGTGCACTGGCCGCGCGCATGTCCCTCAAATGGGCGTTGTATACAGCAGCACTTGGCTGCCGTCAGTTGTTGCGCAAGGGCCAGGCATGAGCACCAGAAACAAGGTCCTCGTCATCGGCGACGACACGCGCAGCTTCCTGTCGACCGTGCGTTCGCTCGGGCGCCAGGGACTCGAAGTGCACGTGGCGCCGTTCGACTTCCGGGCGCCGGCGCTGGCGTCGCGCTATATCCACGCGACCCATTTCCTGCCGTACTACCTCGATGGCGGCCAGGCCTGGCTGGACGCCGTCCTGGCGCTGCTGCGCGAGCACGACTTTTCACTGGTCGTGCCGTGCGACGAGCGGGGGCTGTTGCCGCTGTGCCTGCACCGTGACGCGCTGGGCGCCTTCTGCCCACTGGCGATTCCATCGGCCGAGGCACTCGACATCTACTTCGACAAGGTGCGCACGCGCGACCTGGCCCAGTCGGTGAACGTGCCGGTCGCACCGGGGCGCCTCCTCGCTGCCAACGACACGGCCGACGGCATTGCCGCCGAATTCGGCTTGCCGGTCGTGATCAAGGAACCGATGTCGTACGCGATGCCGGAGCTGTATGTGCGCACCAGCACCCGCATCATCGGTGAACGCGCCGAACTGGTCGCATGGCTGGCGCGCCACGACCATGGGGCCGGTCCGATCCTGCTGGAACAGATGTTCCCCGGCTTCGGCCTGGGCGTCTCGGTGTTGTGCCATGACGGCGCCGTGCTGCAGGCGTTCGAGCACCACCGGGCGCATGAAATGAACGGCAGCAGTTATTACCGCAAGAGCGCGCCGCTCGACCCGCAACGCCTTGCGGCGGTCGAACGCATGGTGCGCGCCAGCCGCTACACGGGCCTGGCGATGTTCGAATTCAAGGTCGATCCCGCCACCGATGGCTGGATCCTGATCGAAGTCAATGCACGTCCCTGGGGCTCGCTGCCGCTGCCGGTATCGATCGGCGTCGATTTCCCGTATCGCCTGTATCGCCTGCTGGCGCTGGGCGAACCGACCACGCCGGTGGACTACCCGGCCGGGCGCTATTGCCGCAACTTGATCCTTGACATGTGGCAGGCCAGGGCGGGCGCGGCCCGCCTGGCGCGCCGCCCGGTCCGCCTGGTGATGCATTGCCTCGCCTGGGGCTGGAGTTTCCATCGCCTGCTGATCGGCAGGGAACACCAGGACACGCTGGTGCTCGACGATGCAGGTCCCGGCTGGCAGGAGCTGCGCGAACTCGCCGGCGGCCGCTTCAGGCGGCGCGCCGCGGTGCAGTCGGGTCAATCCCTCCCGTCGCGCATGGCGAGCCTGTTTGCCGCCAACCCGAACCGGCCGCTGAACGTGTTGTACGTCTGCCAGGGCAACATCAATCGCAGCAGCTATGCCCACCTCAAGTCAGGCCAGCTGTTCGGCGCCAGCGCGCAGTTCGATTCGGCCGGCATGCTGCCCCGTAACCGGCGTGGCTCGCCCACCGTGGCCATCGCGGCGGCGGCGCAGCGCGGCGTCGACATGTCGGCGCACCGTTCACGCCACGCCAGCCGCGCCATGCTCGAAGAGGCCGACCTGGTGATCGTCTTCGACCAGATCAACCTCGACAGCATCGCGGCACGTTATCCCGACCTCAAGGACCGCGTCTTTCTGCTTGGTGAAGCCTGTACTGCGGCGGGCAGCGACTGCCAGATCCTCGACCCCGAAGGCAAGGACGCCAGCACATTCAATGCGACCTATGGCCGCATCGACGAGTGCCTCGTGGCGCTCGCGCAAACGGCACCGGCGCCGGCATCGGCCAACCCAGTACGAGATACCCGTCAATGCTAAGAAAAACCAGCCATCTGCCGGCACGCCTGGGCGCCGGCGCCCGCCCTGTCCTGGTCGTCGTGATCGACACCGAGGAAGAATTCGACTGGACCAAACCGTTCGACCGCGCCAGCGTCGGCACGAGTTCGATCGCCGGCCAGCCATTGATGCACGAGCGGGTCTATGATCGCCTGGGCATCGTGCCGACCTATGTGATCGACTGGCCGGTGGCGACCACGCCGGCCTCGGTGGCCGTGCTGCGCGGGCTGATGGAGGCGGGGCGCTGTGAAATCGGAACGCACCTGCATCCCTGGGTCTCGCCACCGCACGACGAAGAAGTCTCCACCTTCCATTCCTACGCCGGCAATTTGCCGCGGCAGCTCGAGTACGACAAGCTGCGCCAGCTGACCGACGCCATTACACGCTCGTTCGGCCGCGCGCCGACGACGTTCAAGGCCGGGCGCTATGGCCTGGGCGCGCACACGGCTGAATCGATTGCCGCCCTGGGCTACCAGATCGACGCCAGCGTGGTGCCTTACACCGCCTTTACCGACGATGGCGGCCCGGATTTCCGCGCCTACGACGAACACCCGTACACGTTCGAAGCGGGCGGTCGCAGGCTGCTCGAGCTCCCCAACACGGCCGGTTATACTGGCTGGCTGCGCGCGCAGGGCCCGGCGCTGTACGAGCTGGCGCAGCAAGGCTGGGCGCGCAAGCTGCACATGGGCGGCATCCTGTCACGCAGCGGTGCGCTCGAGCGCATCCGTCTAAGCCCCGAAGCCGCCAATGGCGCCGAACTGCGGCGTTTGACCAGTGCGCTGCATGGCGCTGGCTGCGAAGTGTTTTCGCTGACGTATCACAGCCCGTCCATGGTGCCCGGCCATACCCCGTATGTGCGCACCGACGCCGACCTGGAGCGCTTTATTGCGACCGTACACGACTACTGCACCTGGTTCCGCGACGAGCTGGGTGGCGAATTCATGAGCATCACAGGACTGGCTGCGCGCCTGCAGTCCTGATCGGTATCAACCATGCGATCGGGCGCATCCGCGCCGGATCGTGATCCGGTAACGCCAGACTGTACTGGCGCGCCCTGCACCAGCACCCACTCGCCCCGAGTGCGGCATTTACACCACACTTTGATCTTGTCACGACCGTGACGCCAAGACCTGCAGTCCGATCCTGCACCCCCGTTTCTGCCATGTATTGCTAGCAGCAATAGGTATTGTCGATTTAACATTTCAATGCTTTAGCGGCCGGTTCGCACAGGATTGCCGCGCCCTTTTTGCCGACCAGCAGAGAGCGGGTTTCCTTTTATCGAAAAGAAAAATTGTATCTTTTCGTCAGGCTGTTTTCATCTCAGAGATTCGGGACTGCAATTGTCCGGCAGACGCAAAGCGCTGTTTTAGCGACAGCATTATCCATATTGAATTGACTGGCATATTTTTAATAAAAAAGCAACTCATAATGACTATTGCCAATATTAATTTATTAGCAATATAATTACCAGTTGGTTTTTAAGGATTTATTTCTATTTGTATTTCAGCGCCTGAACGACTGACCCCGCGTCCGGTCGGGCTGGTCGTCGCCTATCTGGTCCGTGCTCTGGCTGTCACGCCCTTCCATCCTCCTTGCAGAATAATGAAAAACACTCATCGTCTTCCATATATCGATGCATGGCGATTCTTTGCGATTTTTCTGGTCATTCTTTCGCACGTTATCGAATATAGCCATCCGATTTATCAAAAGGTGCTGCCTGGCCTGATCTGGCGTGTCCATCCTATGGGAACGCTGGGTGTGCATATCTTCTTTTGCATCAGCGGCTATGTCATTTGCAGGGGCATGGTGAAAGAAGTGGCCATTCACGGGGCGGTCAGCATGCGCTATTTCTATCTGCGCCGCGTGCTGCGTATCGTACCGCCACTGATGCTGTATCTGCTGTTTCTTGCTGTTCTGGCGCAGACCGGCAGCATCACCATGAGCGCCCCCCAGTTTGCCCAATCCGCAGCATTTCTCTGCAATATCAGCTTGTTGGGAAATTGTGGCTGGTATGCCGGACATACGTGGAGCCTGGCATTCGAAGAGCAGTTTTATATGATTTTCCCGATGCTGTTCGTTGGCCTGGGAATGGCCCGGAAAAGACGCACCATCCTGCCTGTCATTGGCGTGCTGATTGCCTTCGTGTTATCCGCGCAGCTGGCAGCGCAGCCTCACCTGGCATTATACTTTTCCATTTTCGCGTTCATGCTGTGGGGCTGCGTCTATGCGCTTTACGAAGATGTTCTCGGACCGATGGTCAAGAAACTGCCTGTCGCGCTCTGGTGCGCCGGCATTGCGCTGCTGATAGGCGTACACCTTGTCGCGCTGCCTTGGCTGTGGATGAATGTGGTCTATCCGCTCGTGGCACCTTTGATCATTTGCGCAGTCGTATTTGGCACGCCGCTGGCACGGCTGTCGATTCGCAAGCTGTTCGGCAATCCCGTGCTCGCTTATCTGGGACAGATTTCATACACCATTTATCTGTGGCAGCAGGTTGCGACTGCAGATCACGGCTTCGAGTCGCCGCTGGTGGTGTTTGGTTTGCTCGGCGTGGTCATCCTGCTGGCCCACTTTTCTTACCAGTACCTCGAACTGCCGTTGATCCGGATGGGCCGGCGTCAGCCAGTCGATCAGGGCCTGCTCGGCCCGGACAGTGTACCCATCGGCACTGTCGTCGTGCCGGTGGCACCGGTCAGTCCCGACTGAGCCGGCAGCAGAGGTGGCAGAGGGGCAGAGGGCGCGCTACCGCGCCGGATTGCGCATGGCGTGCAGCCGCGCCAGACCTGGAAACCGGTAGCCGTTCAGGTGGTACATCGTGCGCACCTCGTCAGTCCAGCGCAGGTGCCATTCCATGACGCGGCCATAAAACTCGATCCGCGCAAAGCGCTCGTCGTCGAACAACTGGCGGCACGCTTCTTCGCGCATCAACAGCGCCGGGGATAACTGGCCGGCCAGCTGCTCGTCGTAGGCCGTCTTGAGCACCACGATGCAGTCGCCGCCTTCCACGCACAAGTCCATTGCCGCCAGCTGATCGCCAAGCCAGTAACGATAGACGCTGGCCGCGCCGCGCGCGGCGAAGGCTTCGAGCATCGCGCGGTAAAACTGACCCTGCGCGTTGGCGGCATCGACGGCGGTGCCGCCAGCCGCTTTCCAGCCACTGCCTTCGAGCCGGCCGTAATCGGCCACGGCCTGCGCCATCTGTTCGGGCGCGCGGCAAATGTCCAGGCGCGCCGTGACGCCCTCCTGGCGCAGCCGGTTGCGCTGCTTTTTCAGATTGCTGCGCAGATTCTTGCCACGTGCTTCCCAGAATGCGTCGAAGCCGCCGGCGCCGCGCATCGTGATACGGGCGGTGCGGATATAGTCGGCGGTGCGCAGGCATGCGGCATCCGCCGGGCGCGCCATGAGCGCCGGATCGCATTGGGTCAGGCCGACGAGCAGCGCCGGTCCGGGCAGGCGGGCCAGCAACGGCCGCAGCAGCGGACCGGGCGCCCCGTCATCGCGCTGGAGCCACAGGCCCACCGGCGCCTGGGACGGCTGGAAGGTGTGCCAGACGCCGAAGCCGCCCGGGCTCAAGACCGTCATTGCGTCCGTGATCCCATCCGTGTCATGCCACGCCAGCAGTTCGCGGCCATTGGCGAAGCTGGACAACAGCGCAGCGACGAAATCGGCAGCCAGCAGCGGCGAGGCCGCGCCGGTCGCGTGCAGCGTGTTCCAGCGCGCCATCTGCGCGCCGAACTGGCTGGCCGGCACCACGGTCCAGCTCATGCCGCCACCTTCGCGCTTGCCAGCAGCGCCTGGCGTACGGTGGCGATCATCCAGGCCAGTTCGGTGCTGCGCAAGGCCTGATGGCAGGGCAGGGCGATCATCCGCTGCCCGAGCCCGACGCTGGTGGCGCAGACGCTTGCATCCACACCCGGCCACAGCGTGGCGCCGAAGCGCACCATCGGCACGCCCGCGTGCGCCAGCCGTTCTGCCACCGCATCGGCCTCGTCGACCAGGAGCGGGAACACCCACGGACAGGCACCGTCCGGCAACGTGGCAAACAGCGGCCGGCAGCCCGGCAGATCATGCAGCGCCTCGTGCAATGCCAGGTAATGGCGGCGGCGCCGCGCCACGATCCGTGCATGGGACGCCAGCCGTAGCGTCAGCCGTGAAAACCACGATGAGCGCTTGTCGACCCAGTGCGGATCGAAGCTGTAACTGCTGTCCGATGACGAGGGCGCCAGGCCGGGTGTGATAGCCGCGCCGGTTGCGCCGGCCGGCGCGCGCGCCGCCTTCATCGCGTTCCAGAGCAGTGTCCTGGCGCGCAGCGGCAGGGCCAGGATCATGCGCAGCGCAGGCAGGCGGCCATAGGAAAAACTGGTTTCGAGCGCGGCCAGCGCAGCCTTGGCCTCGAAACCGATCCCGGCCGACTGCAAGTGCGTGTCCAGCGCGTGCCGCCGCGATACCAGGCAACCGCCTTCGTGGATCGGAAAGAACTTCATGCTGCTGCCGATGGCATAATCGCCGCTGCTGCCGACTGCAATGCCGTCACGCTCGCCGAAGAAACAATGGGCGCAGTCTTCGAGCAGACCGATGCCGCGCGCGTCGCACAGCGCGCGCAGCGGCGCCAGATCCTGCGGTATGCCGAAAAAATGGGTCACCATGATGGCTTTGATGGCCTTGGTGCCCGCATGTTCGGCCAGCCTGGCCTGGATGTCGGCCAGGTCGGCGCAGGTGTCGGACAGTACCCGGTAGAACACGACGTCTGCGCCGCACCAGTGCACCGGCGGAATCATCGACGGGCTGTGATAAGCCGGCACCAGCACCAGGTCACCGGCGCCGACGCCCAGCGCGCGCAGCGCCAGGCCGATGGCAATGCGCCCGCTGGTGACGAGGCGCGTCTGGGCGCTGTCCAGCAGCGATGGCAGCGTGCGGCCGCTGTGCGGACCGTCACGAAATGCAGCGAGCGACAGCACGGGAACGGACGGGATCAGGCGGCGAACGGCAACGCTGGTGTGTATACTCGGCATTATCGAAATATACCATGCTGCCCCCTGCGCCCAAGGCTCAGCTTTCCCCAAGGCATTGCTTTCGTATTGTTTTGCCTGACCGGCCACTGCCGCACCCTTTTGGAAAGAAAAAAAATGACGCCTGCCATGACCGGCTTTCTGTGGTGCGCACTGGCTGCGCTGGCCAGTGCATTGGCGACATTCCTGATCAAGATGTCGAATGGCCACGGCGCCGATCTGAATATGGTTCGGCTTGCTTTTCTTGGCGGTGCAGGCGCGACGTATGCCATGGGCTTCGTCTGCTATTCAGTTGCATTGCAAAAACTCGACATGAGCATTGCGTATCCCGTCATGACCGGCATTGCCATGATGATGGTAGCGATTCTTGGCATTGCAGTGCTGGGCGAATCTCTCACGTTTGGCAAGATCGTCGGCATGCTGTTGATCGCAGCAGGTGCATTTGCACTGGTGCGTTAATCCTGCGGTCGCAATGACATCAAGATTGTCATTAAAGGAAAAATCACGGCGATGCTGGCAGGTGTTGGATTTTTGAAAAGGCGTCGATAAAGTGTACGACAGTCATGTTGTCAGTTTATACTTCTGTCAACAATATTTCATTGTCTACAATGTCAACCGTCAAAGCAGCTCCTGCCTCGTTCGCTGATCTCGAAGTAAATCCTCAGACATCGGTGGCGGGTTTGCCGATTGTCGTCGATCTGGATGGCACACTGACACTGACCGATACGCTCGTTGAATCGGTGCTCGTCATGATAAAGCAACAGCCTGTGACGCTGTTATTGTTGCCGTTCTGGATGATTCAGGGGCGTGCAGTGTTCAAATCGCGCGTTGCCGCGCGTGTGCAACTATCGATATGCACGCTTCCTCTGCGCCAGGAATTGGTCGACTATCTGGGCGAAGAAAAAGAAAAAGGGCGCGTGTTGATGCTTGCCACGGCGGCACATGGCAGTATCGCCGAGCCTTTTGCCGCACGATTGGGACTATTCGACACGGTCATCGCGACCAATGAGCAGGTTAATCTCAAGGGCACAGACAAGCTTGCGGCGATCGAACAGATTTATCCTGACGGGTTCGTCTATGCGGGCGATAGCAGTGCCGATCTTCCAATTTGGGCCAAAGCAAAGGGCGCAATCCTGGCCGGGGCATCTGCGAGCGTAAGCTCGAAAGTGCATGGCAGGCATCAGGTCGAGAAAGAATTTCATAATGCGCCAGCCGGACTGAAAACATGGATGAAAGCACTGCGCGTTCATCAATGGATCAAAAACCTGTTGTTGCTGGTACCGGTCGTGACAGGATTTGCCTTTTCAGAGACGTGGCGTTTCGGCGTGATCGCGCTGGCTTTTCTGGCCTTCAGTTTTACGGCCTCGGCAACTTATCTTGTGAATGATTTGTGGGATCTGGATAGCGACCGTGCACATCCGCGTAAATGCAAACGTCCATTTGCCTGTGGGAGTATTGGCATACTCCATGGTCTGGCCGCTGCTGCGGCACTGCTACTGACCGGGTTTTTCATCGCGAGCCTGATTTCACGCGAATTCGTCGGCATGCTGGCCTTGTACATCGTGCTCACCAGTGCTTATAGCTGGTCACTGAAGAGCTATGTACTCGTCGATGTGATCATGCTGTCGGTACTGTACACATTGCGTATCCTGGCTGGATCGGTTGCGATCGATGTGTCGACCAGTTCATGGCTGATTGCGTTTTCACTGTTTCTCTTCATCAGTCTGGCGCTGATCAAACGTTGCTCGGAACTGGTGTCGATGGAACAGCGGGGCGTGCGTTCATCGCTTGGGCGCGATTATCGCACCAGTGACCTGACGGTTCTATGGCCGCTCGGGTGCGCCACATCGATCGCGGCAGTTGTCGTGTTCGGCCTGTTCATTTCAGCACCGGAGACGCATGTACGGTATGAATCGCCCGAGCTCATGTGGCCAGCCACCCTGGGACTGATCTACTGGCAGGCACGGATGTGGATCAAGACCAGTCGGGGTGAGATGCACGACGACCCGATTGTTTTCGCACTTCGTGATGCTGGCAGCCGCAATACGATATTTTTTATTCTGGTGATGATTGTGATGGCACATTTTGTTCCACTCGGCTAGCACTTGTTTCTGGTCCGTGGTCATCGGAGCACCGGAATGTCAGCACGACGTTCACGGGCTGATCGTTTAATCCATCACGACCCACCTATGTTTTATTCCATTTCCCAATCCCGTTGGACAAGTCTGTTGCTGCTTTTGTCGCTCTACTGGATAGTCGCCACGGCAAGCATGTCCGGATCGATTGCCAAATGGGGTTTGCGTGACAATATTCCGACCTATGGTATCGAACAAGTTCTTGACGATACCGCCATCAAGCCTTTTGCCTATCGCCGTTTGCTGCCAGCAATCGCGGATTTTGCTGAACGGATTACCCCGCAGAGCGTGAAGGCCTATGCCGTTGAAAAACTGGGCCCGTATCGTTCCTATGTACGCACGCCTTCATCCGCCAAAGGGCGTTATGCGTTTCGTTATATTGTCATCATGTACGCATGCCTCGGGTTTTGCATCGGTTGCCTGCTGATATTACGCCGCATCCTGAAAGACCTGAACTTCAGCAGTCTGACCGCCTTGTTCGTGCCTGTCGTATTCATACTGGCATTTCCGTTCGTGCAGACAGTTGGCGGCTATCCGTATGATTATCCGGAATTGTTCTTCATGAGCGCTGCATTGTTGCTGGCGTTGCGCCGCCACTGGGTCTGGTTATGCTTGCTTGCAATCCCGGCGACCTTGAATAAGGAATCATTCTTCTTCTTCCTGGTGACGCTGTATCCAATCCTGCGTGCCACCGCCTCGACCAAGACCGCACTCCAGGTTCTGGGCGCGGCCATCCTGTCGTCAGGATTGATCAATATTGTGCTGAAATGGGCTTACCTGGATGCGGGCGGAGGCACTGCCAGCTTCCAATTATTTAACAATATCAAGTATTTCCATTTATCGAGTTACCGCCAGCTTGAAGTAACGTATGGATTCGTGGGACCGAGCGGGGCGTTTCTGGGCACGCTGGCAGTCATTGCCGTCATCGTCCTGCGTGCATGGCCTTTATGCTCCCCCATGATGCGTTCACACATCAAGTTTGCAGCCGTGCTGAATATCCCTCTCTTCATCCTGTTCTGCGCGACCGGTGAAATGAGAAACCTGAGTATTCTGTTCATGGGTTTCATTATTCTGATCGCATATCTCGTGGATGGGCGGGAGCCTTCTGCAGTACCGCGATCACGTGGATGCAAACCTGCCAGCATATAGACTTCGAAGCAGCACTTGCCCTTGCCGGGCTGCGATGGCTTTCGGCCACGCCGTGCACGAGGACAGCGTTTCTCCAACGCATGGGCGCGAACTGGTAAGATGACGGGGGCCGCCAGCGGCGCCATGTCTCATCCATTTCCAAGCGGGCAAGGGCCCGGAGCGCGATGAATCACCTGATCCACGACAGCATCTTTGACAGCGCAGCACGCACGCCCGACGCCGAGGCCCTGGTCTACGGCGCGCAGCACTGCACCTACCGCACACTGGCCGGCCAGGTAACGGCCATGGCCGCCCTGTTGCTGGCGCGTGGCCTGCAGCCGGGCGAGCGCGTGGCCGTGTACATGGAAAAGCGGATCGAGAACGTGGCCGCGATGTTCGGCGCGTCCGCTGCCGGCTGCGTGTTCGTTCCCGTCAATCCGCTGCTCAAGCCTGACCAGGTGGCCTACATCCTGGCCGATTGCAGCGTACGCCTGCTGGTGACGACGCCCGAGCGCCTGGCGCAGCTGGCGCCCGTGCTGGCCGCATGCCCGGCCTTGCAGGCGGTGCTGGTGACCGAAGGTGCGCTGGCCAGCACGCCCGCTGGCACGTCCGGCCCGCAGGTACTGGAATGGAACGCCTTGCAGGCGCCACCGGCCGGGCATCTGCCGCATCGCCGCATCGACACCGACATGGCCGCGATCCTGTACACCTCGGGCAGCACCGGTGCGCCCAAGGGCGTGGTGCTGTCGCACCGGAACATGGTCGCCGGCGCTGCCAGCGTCGCCGACTATCTCGGCATGACGGCATCGGATCGCCTGCTGGCGGTGCTGCCGCTCAGTTTCGACTATGGCCTGAGCCAGCTCACCACCGCCTTCCTGCGCGGCGCATCGGTCGTGCTGATGAACTACCTGTTCCCCAAGGATATCGTCGCTGCCGTGCGCGAGCACCGCATTACCGGCCTGGCCGCCGTGCCGCCACTGTGGATCGCGCTGGCGCGCCTGGCCTGGCCGGCCGACACGTCGCTGCGCTTCATCACCAATTCGGGCGGCGCCATGCCGGTCGTGACCGTCGAGGCCTTGCAGCAGGCACTGCCGCACACCGCGATCTTCCTGATGTACGGCCTGACCGAAGCGTTCCGCTCGACGTATCTGCCACCGTCCGAGGTAGCGCGCCGCCCCGGCTCGATCGGGCGCGCGATTCCGAATGCCGAGGTGCTCGTGGTGCGGCCCGACGGCACGCTGTGCGACGCCGATGAACCGGGCGAGCTGGTGCACCGTGGCGCCCTGGTGGCCCTTGGTTACTGGAACGATACCGCGCGCACGGCGCTGCGCTTTCGCCCGGCGCCCGGCCAGGACCCGGCATTGCCGCTGCCCGAAATGGCGGTCTGGTCAGGCGACACCGTGCGCCGCGACGCCGAAGGCTTTTTGTACTTCGTGGGCCGCAGCGACGAGATGATCAAGGTGTCCGGCTACCGCATCAGCCCGACCGAGGTCGAGAGCGTGCTGCACGCCAGTGGCCTGGTCAGCGAAGTCGCCGTGTTCGGGGTCGACGACGCCACGCTGGGCCAGGCCATCGTGGCGGTGGCCGTGGCCGATCCCGGCCTGGTCGACCGCGCTGCATTGCTGGCAGAATGCAAGCGCCGGCTGCCGGCCTACATGGTGCCGGCGCAGATCGTGCTGCGCACCGAGGCACTGCCGCGCAACCCGAACGGCAAGATCGATCGCAACCTGCTCCGCCATACCCTCCAGACCGGCTAACACCGGCGCCCATTTCTCTGTACTGACCGCAAGCCCATGACCGGCACCAAGCCCCAGCACGCTCCCCAGATCTACTTTCCGGTCGTCGACGATGTTCTGCACGTCGGCGGCATCCCGCTCCCGCGCCTGGCGCAGCGCGTCGGCCGCACGCCGTTCTATGCGATCGACCGCGCCCTGTGCAGCGCGCGCGTGGCCAGCCTGCGCGCGATCCTGCCGCCGCAGGTCGCGCTGCACTATTCGATCAAGGCCAATCCGATGCCGGCGCTGGTGCAGCATATGGCGGGCCTGGTCGACGGGCTGGACGTTGCCTCGGGCAGCGAACTGGCCATCGCACTCGACACCGGGATCGACCCGGCCCGTATCAGCTTTGCCGGCCCAGCCAAGCTCGAGGGCGAGCTGACCCAGGCGATTGCCGCGGGCGCCTGCCTGAACATCGAGTCGCAGCATGAGCTCGACAACGCAGCGCGCATCGGCGACCTGCTGGGCATCGCGCCGCGCGTGGCGCTGCGCATCAATCCCGAATTCGAACTCAAGTCGTCCGGCATGCGCATGGGCGGGGGCGCCAAGCCGTTCGGCATCGACGCCGAGCAGGCGCCCGGTGTATTGCGCCAGGCCGCAGCGCTGGGGGTCGATTTCGAAGGTTTCCACATCTACTGCGGTTCGCAAAGCCTGCGTCTGGACGCCATCATCGAAGCCCAGTCGCGCAGCATCGAACTGGCTATCGAGCTGGCTGGCCAGAGCCCGCTGGCCGTGCGCCAGCTGAATATCGGCGGTGGCCTGGGGATTCCGTACTTCCCGGGCGAACAGCGCCTCGATCCGGCGCCGATGGGCGCGCATCTGGCAGCGTGGCTGCCGCGCCTGGCCGAGGCGCTGCCACAGGCGCGCCTGGCGCTGGAGATGGGCCGCTATCTGGTCGGCGAGGCCGGCGTGTACGTGGCGCGCGTGATCGACCGCAAGGTCTCACGCGGCCAGGTCTTTCTGGTGCTGGACGGCGGCATGCACCATCACCTGGCTGCGTCAGGCAACCTGGGTCAGGTGATCCGCAAAAATTATCCAGTGGCGATCGGTAACCGCATGAATGCGCAGAACGATGCGCCGGACAGTGGTCCGGCATCGGCTACCGGCCCGCTGTGCACCCCGCTCGACATTCTGGCCGAGCGCATGGAACTGGCCCACGCCCGCGTCGGCGATCTGGTGGTGGTGTTCCAGTCGGGTGCTTACGGCGCCAGCGCCAGCCCGGCCGGTTTTCTCGGCCATCCGGCGGCGCTGGAAGTGCTGGTCTGAGGCGGCTCTAAGGTCGACCTAAGGCCGACCTAAGGCTCAGGTCCCGCTGCGCGGGCGCGCCACGGCCGCCCGCGTTGTTTTTTTCGCGGCACGACGCGCCAGGTAGCGCTCGATGAACGCAAGGCGCATCGGTGGCACGTCGTCTTTCTGCGGCGCCCGGATCAATACCTTGTCGAGGCAGGCCAGGATCGCGATGATGTAGTAGATCAGGTCGTAATACGCCATCGTCAGGAACGCACCCGCGGCAAGATAGCCGATGATGCTCACCTGGCACATCCGGGCCAGCATCAGCGCCCAGGCGAGGTCTTCCTTGCCACGGCAATGGCGGATCACCCGCCCGCCGCAGCGCCACGCCACCACGAACATGGTCACGAAGATCGCCAGGCCCATATAGCCCTGTTCGCCCAGCACCTGGAAGTAGATGCTGTGGGCATCGTAATAGCGCTCGGGATTCGGTGCGTACAGCATGAACATCTGTGGCGAGAACACGCCCGGTCCGCCGCCCAGGGCGAAGTGGTTGGCGATATTTGCTGCGAAATACCAGGAATTGATGCGGCCGGTCGCCGACGCATCTTCGTCGTAGGTCTGGATGGTGTTCATGCGGCCGGTCCATTCGGGCGGCATCAGCGCAAACACGATCGGCACGATCAGCGCGAAGGCCAGTCCGGTCTTGAGCTTGTGGCTCGACTTGAGCCACAGGAAGAAGCCCATGGCGAACGTGCCCAGCAGCGCGCCGCGCGAATACGAGCCGATCGCCGCCAGCATGGTCAGCACCACCATGCTCAGCGCCGCACGTTTGACCCATTTATTGGGGGCGCGGGTCGACATGTAAACGAGCAGCGGCGTGATCGTCACCATGGACAGCGCGAGCGTGTTGTTGTCGCTGATGAAGCTGTTCATCGGGCCGCGCAAGCCTTCGCCGCCGCCGCTGAAAATCACGAAGATGCCGCTCTTGAAACCCCAGAAACCCAGCGACAGCGCCACCACGAGCGCCAGCACCTTGACGTCGCGCACCGTGCGCACGGTCATGATGGTCACGAAGACCATCAGCATGGTCTTGGCATAGCGGTCCCAGAAGTTCCACGCCTGGAACGGCAGTTGCGCGAAGATGGTCGTGATGGTGTACCAGATGAAAAACAGCAGCATGACCGTCACCGGCGCCGTCATCGGGATCTTCTTCTGCTCGCGCGAGATCAGGATCGCGGCCAGCGTCGCCAGGCACAGGTACATCGCAAACGGGAAATTCTGCGCCGAGCCGAAGGTCAGGCGGTGCGGGTTCATCAGGCTGACCACGGCGTACGCCATGGCGCCCACGACGGGTCGCTTGAAGATGAATGGCATGATCCCCACGAAGGCGAGGAACAGGATAAGGTCACGCACGCTGGATCAACCTTTCGAACAGGGTGACGGCGCGGCGCGCATTGGCGCGCCACGTCAGCTGCTGCTCGTCGATGGCGTCGCGCGCGCCTTGCGCCACACGGGCGCGCAGCAGCGGGTCGTCGCACAGGCGTTTGACCGCGCCGGCCAGGCCACCCGGCGTATCCGGGTCGAACAGCACGGCGTTGTGGTCGGCGCGCAGGATCTCGCGGATATTCGGCTGGTCCGGACCGACGATCGCCTTGCCCAGCGCCAGGTATTCGAACAGCTTCAATGGTGAAGCATACTTCACCACGGCCGGTTGCAGTGCAATGTCGAAGGCGGCCACGTAACGCGCCACGTCGTCGCGCCCGATGATGCCGGTGAACTGCACACGGTGTTCGATGCCCAGGTCGCGCGCCTGCTGCTCGAGCGTGGCGCGCACCGGGCCGTCGCCCACGATCAGCAAATGGCGACGCGCCTCCGGCGGGTCTTGCGCGATCAGGTCGATCACCTTGTCCAGGCCATGCCAGTCGCGGACAAAACCGGTAAAGCCCAGCACCAGCACATCCTGCAGGCCAAGCGCGCGCTTGGCCTGTTCCACGTCCGGCGCGCCGGCAAAGCGCTCGGGGTCGATGCCGTTCGGGATCACGTCGATGCGTTCCGGCGGCACGCCGTAGGCTTGCACGATCTCGCCCAGCACGTGCGTGACCGGCAGCACCATGTCGGCGTTGCGCCAGGCATAGGCCTGCGACCAGCGGCCCAGCTTCGTCAGCGCCAGGCCGTCGTAGCGGGTGCGCTCTTCGAGGATCGGGGCGTTTACTTCCAGCAGCATCGGCAGCTTGTACTTGCGCGCCAGCCAGATGCCTGCCGGCAGGAACAGGTTGTAGCGTTCATACAGCACGTCCGGGCGGTGTTGCTTGACCGCCTTGGCCAGGCGCCGGTACGCGACCAGCGAATACGACAGTTCCATCAGTTCATAGAACGTTTTCGGCACATGGCGCTTGAGCCAGGCGACCGGGCCGGCATCCGCGCCGAACGATTCGGTTTCAGCGCTGGGCGGGGCCACGATCACGACCTCATGGCCTTCGGCGCGCAGTGCGCGGATCATTTCTTCGATGTGGACGTACTGGCCGTCCTTGGAACGGGTACGGTGGTGATAAAGGATTTTCACGCGGCTTTTCTCGCCAAGATGGAGTGGAACAGGTCGATCTGGCCCTGGGTGGTCGGTTGCCAGCCGAAATCTTCGGCGTAGCGGCGGGTGGCGCTGTGCGCCGGGTAGTTGGCGCGCAACTGGCTCAGCGCCGCGACCAGGCCTTCGGGAGTGCGCTGCGGCATCAGGACGCCGGCGGCCGGCGCCGCCACCACTTCGGGCGTGCCCCAGACATTGCTGGCCACCACCGGGGTGCCGCACGCCATGCTTTCGAGCAGCACATTGGCCCAGCCTTCACGGCTCGACGCCAGCACCAGGGTGTCGGCGGCGTTGTAATACGTTTTCAGTTCGGTCTGCGGCACGCTACCCAGCAGTTTGACACGGTCCTGCACGTTCAATTCACGCGCCAGACGCTCCAGATTGTTTTTTTCAGGGCCGATGCCGGCGATCAGGAGATCGACGTCCGGCAGCTGGGGCAGGGCGCGGATGATCAGGTCGTGTGCTTTGCGCGGATCGAGCAGGCCCACCGACAGCAGGGTGAACCGACCCGGCACCAGCCCGACAGCAGCGCGCGCAGCGGCGCGGTCGATGGGCGCAAAGCGCTCCAGATCGACGCCATTGCGCAGCGGCGTGATGTTGTCGGGCGACACACCCAGCCCGACCATCTCGTCCTTGAGCGCCTTGCACACGGTGATGATGCCGTCGGCGTCGCGCGCCGCGTCCAGGATCAGCTGGCGCGGCCGCGCGAACTGGGGGATCAGGTTGATGTCGGTGCCGCGCGCAGTGATGACGACCGGCTTGTTGAAGTATTTACCGAGCATCACGGCCGCCACGCCGTCCGGATAGAAATAGTGCGCGTCGATGGCGTCGAAGTCGTAGCCGCTGTCGAGGATGCGGCCGATTTCCCGTTTTGCCGCATGGGCCAGCGTGTAGGGCGTCACGTTCATGCCCACGCGTGGCAGCACCAGATAGCGCGGGTGCGTGACGTCGATGCCGTTGCGTGTTTCGCGCCGCGGCACCTTGGCCAGGGTGCCATAATGGCCAAAACGCTCTCCCTTGAGCGGAAACCATGGCACTGGTGCGACGACACGTGACTCCACCTGCCCGCTGGCAATCAGGTAGCGCAATCGGGTCTCCACGAAGATGCCGTGGTTCGGTTGCTGCGAATTGGGATACAGGGTGCTAAAGGTGAGTAACTTCATCGTGTCTTGCCGGGTGCTGATCGGTGCACCGCCGGATGTGGGGGGCCGGGAGTGAAATGTTGGACTGCAATGTCGTGATTATGCGAAAAATTTTGCCTGAGGGCAGCACAATTGACGAGCAAACGCGTAAATTTTTGACAACCATGATACTATAATTCAAGTTTTGTACGCATTTGTTACGTGTGGCAATTATTTTCCAATCTGTGGAAAAATAGCCTGGTTCGCCGTGCTGCTCTGCCCGGTTCTATTTTTCAGTTACCTAGTTCCCCATATAAATCATGAAGATCACCATCATTGGCACCGGCTACGTCGGGCTCGTTTCAGGCGCTTGCTTCGCCGATGTCGGCAACACTGTACTGTGTCTCGACGTCAACGAAGAAAAAATTGCAATGCTCAAGAACGGTGTCATTCCGATTCACGAGCCTGGCCTCGACAACATGGTCGAGCGCAACGCCAAGGCAGGCCGCCTGCTGTTTTCGACCAGCTACGACGAAGCCGTCGCGCACGCCGACTGCGTGTTCCTGGCCGTCGGCACGCCGCCTGACGAAGACGGCAGCGCCGACCTGACCCACATCCTGGCCGCCGCCCGTTCGATCGGTCAGCGCATCGACAAGCCGGTCGTCGTGGTCGACAAATCGACCGTCCCGGTCGGCACCGCCGATAAAGTGCGCGCCGCCATCCAGGGCGAGCTCGACAAGCGCGGCAGCACGCTGTCGTTCTCGGTCGTGAGCAATCCCGAATTCCTGAAAGAAGGCGCGGCCATCGACGACTTCATGCGGCCTGACCGCATCGTCGTCGGCAGCGACGACACCGTCGCCACCAAGCTGATGCGCCAGCTGTACGCACCATTCAGCCGCAACCACGAGAAGCTGGTCGAGATGGACGTGCGCAGCGCCGAGCTGACCAAGTACGCCGCCAACGCCATGCTGGCCACCCGCATCAGCTTCATGAACGAACTGGCCAACCTGGCCGAAGTGCTGGGCGCCGACATCGAAGCCGTGCGCCACGGCATGGGCCTGGACCCGCGCATCGGTTCGCAGTTCCTGTACGCCGGCATGGGCTACGGCGGTTCGTGCTTCCCGAAAGACGTCAAGGCGCTGGTCAAGACCGGTGGCGATCATGGCCAGGTGCTGCACATCCTGGAAGCGACCGAGCTGGTCAACGACAACCAGAAAAACGTGCTGTTCAAAAAACTCACGCGCTTCTACGGCGGCGTCGAAGGTCTCAAGGGCAAGACGGTCGCTGTGTGGGGCCTGTCGTTCAAGCCGAACACCGATGACATGCGCGAAGCCCCAAGCCTGGTGCTGCTGAAAGAACTGTTCGACGCCGGCTGCCACGTGCGCGCCTACGATCCGGTCGCCAGCAGCGAAGCGCTGCGCGTCCTGGAACGCGAACACGGCGCCGCACGCGTCGAGTCCATGCTGACGATCGTCAGCTCGGCCGCCGCGGCGACCGAAGGCGCCGATGCGCTGGTCCTGGTCACCGAATGGAAAGAATTCCGTGCACCGGACTTCGCTGGCCTGGCCACCATCCTGCGCGACAAGGCGATCTTCGATGGCCGTAACATCTATGATCCGGCCGTCGTCGCTGCCGCCGGTCTGGCCTACGAAGGGATTGGCCGCGTCAGCCGGACGGCCGCCTGATGCCAGCCCAGCGGATCCTCGTGACGGGCGCTGCCGGCTTCGTCGGCAGCTTCGTGGCCGCGCGCCTGGCGGCCATGGGCCACCAAGTGGTCGGCTGCGACAACTTCAACGATTATTATGATCCGCGCCTCAAGCATGACCGGGTGCGCGCGCTGCTCGCACCCGCCGGCGTCGTCTGCCACACGGTCGAACTGAGCGATGCGGCGCAGGTCGCCGCACTGTTCGAGCGCGAGCGGCCGCAGCTGGTGGTGCACCTGGCGGCGCAAGCCGGCGTGCGCTACTCGATCGACAATCCGTCCGTGTATATCCAGTCGAATTTGGTGGGCTTCGGGAATATCCTCGAAGCGTGCCGCCAGGGGGCCATCGAGCACTTGTTGTACGCCAGCAGCAGCAGCGTGTACGGCAACAACGCCAAGGTCCCGTTCAGCGAAGATGACCAGGTCGATGCGCCCGTGTCGCTGTACGCCGCCACCAAGAAGTCCAACGAATTGATGGCGCACTCGTACAGCCACCTGTTCAAGTTGCCGGCCACCGGCCTGCGCTTCTTCACGGTGTACGGTCCATGGGGTCGGCCCGACATGGCGTATTTCAGCTTTGCCGAGAAAATGATGCGCGGCGCCACGATTCCCGTGTTCGCCGAAGGCTTGCTCACGCGTGACTTCACCTATATCGACGATATCGTCGAGGGCGTGGTGCGCCTGCTGTTCAAGCCGACGCCGGCAACGGCCACGAGCGCGCCGCATACGGTGTTCAACATCGGCAACCACAATCCGGTGCAGGTGCTCGAGTTCATCCGCACGCTCGAATCGGTGATGGGTGTCGAAGCGCGCAAGGAATTCTTGCCGATGCAGCCGGGCGACGTGCCGGCAACGCATGCGTCGATCGCCAAGCTCAAGGCCTGGGTCGACTTTGCGCCCACCACGCCGCTGGCGACGGGCCTGGCCAACTTCTGGACCTGGTACCGCGACTGGGCGCCGACGCGCGCCTGATGGCGCTGCGTCGGGTTTGATGTTTGCGTGCTATGCCTGCGTGCTATGCCTGCGTGTTATGCCTGGGTGACAGGATCGCTGATCTTCGTCTGGCCCAGGCGCTCTTTCTCCCGCTTCAGTTCGATCGCAATCGCTTCCAGATACTGGTGACCGTCGCGCAGATCCGGTTCCAGGTGATTGCCTTCCGCCCATTCATTCCATGATTTCAGGAACACCAGGCGGGCATCCGCACCCTGGGCGCGGTCACGCGTCAGGTCGAACGCCTTCTTGAGCGCCTTGCCGTACAGCTGAGGCGTTGCACCCGTCAATACCAGGCCGCGCACGCCGCTGCGTGGCGTATTGTCCCAGCTGTTGATGACCGACGGATAGCGTGTCGCCGGCAGCGCATCGGGCAGGAAGTACTTGATCGACTTTTCGTAATCGTGAATGGTGGGCACACCCAGTCGACGATACGCTGCATGCTTGAAGAGCGTGACGGGATTTTTCCAACTGCCCCATGCACGCAATGGCGCATTCGCGTTGTAAATCGAGGCATCAAACCCGAAATCTTCGGGATTGGGTTGGTCCGCACTGCAGACACCCACGAAGTAGATGCCTGGCAGCCCGGCCCTGGCGGCCATCTCGCGCCAGCGCGCAATCGTCGCTTTCGTGTCGGTGATCTTGAACGGGCGATACACGACAAAGATGGGCTTGCCATCGACCTTCATGTAGCGCCGGTCGTTGAATGCCGGTAGCAGGGAATCGAAATGGCGCTGGTCGTCTTCGGCGCCTGGATACGTTTGTTCGATCAGTACGCGGTTTTCGGCGCCGTGCCAGACGCCGCTCCAGGTTTCGTTGGCCCAGCACAGGCAGAACGGGAAATCCGGTTCGCCCGACGCGAGCACTTCGGCGAACGGCCGTTCGAGCACACGTTTGCCGTTGCCGAACCAGTAATGGTAGTAGCAGAAGCCCTCGATGCCGTATTGCCGCGCGAGGTCAGCCTGCGCCTGGCGGGTTTCCGCCACGCGCAAGTCATAGAACCCCAGGTCGGCCGGCACGTGGGGCTGGTAATGCCCCGGAAACCGGCGCCGTGCCTTGGCAGTATTGGTCCATTCGGTGAAACCCTTACCCCAGAATTTGTCATTGTCCGGAACCGGATAGTACTGGGGCAGATAAAAGGTGATGAGCCGTGGCATTGCAGTCATGGGGCGTCCAGATAAGAATTAAAAATAGTCGAGATCGGGTTATTCAATCGCGTCTTTATATTGGCGCTGGGGCGGCAATGGCGAGAAATTTGTGACGACCATATAGGCCCTGATCAAGATGCTTTTGATGCGAAACTTCATTGAATCGGTATGTTTCCCCAATAGCGGGAAAATGCAGGCAGCCAGTGCCAGTTTTTTCCGGCCAAACGCCTCTTCGAACGCCCACAGGCGATGATGGTCGATCATCGATTTGAATGTATCGCGATCGGATTGCGGTCTGCCGTGATGCAAGTTGGCATGCTCGAGAACGGCGATTTCACCCAGGCGCTGGCGCAGTTTGCTTTTCGATTCATTACCGGGGTGACGCCGGATCAGGGTAATCGGCGCCATGCACAACGCGACGTTGCCTGCGTTGACAACACGCAGTGAAAATTCCCAATCCTCGGACGGTACGCCATCGAATGCCGGATCGAAGCCGCCAATGCGCGTGTAGAACGATTTTTTCAACGTCACGCCGCTCACCAGGAGCAGCTGGAACTGGCTGGTCTTGGCGTATAAATCCGGTATGTCGGCAGTGAAATTGGTTTCGCGGCGGCTGCCGTCAAAAAAACCGGCCGGCGCCCGTGAAAACGTGTCTTTCTGTATGTCGTTGCCGGTAAATACCTGATGGTTGGTATACACGGCATCGTACCCTGGGTTGGCCTCGAGCCAGGCGTGCACCGTGCCGACGTGGTCGGGCGTGAGCAGGTCATCGGAATCGCACAGCGTGACATAGGGCGTGCTCGCTTGCTCGACGCCCATATTGCGTGCGCGCTGCACGCCGATCTTGGGCGCGGCAATGACCGTGATGCGGTCTTCAAACTGTTTCAGGACCTCGAGCGTATGATCGGTCGATGCATCGTCGACGACAATGATCTGTGCAAATGGCCGCGTCTGATTCAACGCACTCTCGATCGTGGCGCCAATCAGATCTGCCCGATTGTAACTGGGAATAACTAAACAAATTTCCATGAATGCCAGACAGTTTAAATAGCGGTTGAGATAATCTGGAATCCCGTCAGCGTCCAGAATCTGCTGTTTCATTTGACTGCCATACTACCAAAATCTTGCCGGCGCCCGCCTGCGCGCCGCGCCTCTTATTTCAACCAGTCGCCGGCGCGTAAAATTCGATTGCAGTACCAGACGGTTGATGCTAGGGTAGGCATGAATCCCATGCTTCGCATCCCTTATTCGCAACAACGTATTGCTTGAATTTCAGAATAACGATTATGTCCATCAAAACGATCCTGTTCCCATCCTTGAATCTCGCGCCTCAAAAACGGGTATTTCCCGAGGTGCCGGCACAGGCAACAATTCCCCGCATTATTCACCAGACTTTCTACAATCCGGAATTGCCCGAGGCGTTACAAAAAAACGTCGATCAACTCAAGCAACTCAATCCCGGCTGGGAATACCGTTTTTACGACGATGCCGCGATCATCAAATTTATTTCAGCAAACTATCCACCTGAAGTACTGGCCTATTTCGAACGGATCGATTCCCGCTACGGTGCTGCACGTGCCGATTTGTTCCGCTATCTGCTGCTGTACAAGGTCGGCGGCGTGTATCTCGACATAAAAAGTACCGCAACCAGGCCACTCGATGCCGTTCTGCTGCCACAAGACCAGTTCTTGCTGTCCGAATGGAACAACGACAACGACGGCTACGATGTCTGGGGCAAGCATTACGAATTGCGCGGGTTCGGTGGCCGTGAATTCCAGCAGTGGTACATCGCTGCTTCACCCGGCCATCCTTTCCTGCGCTCTGTCATCGACAACGTTCTGGCCAACATCGATACCTACATTCCCGGCCTGCACGGAACCGGCAAGCCGGGCGTACTGCGTGTGACCGGTCCGATTGCGTACTCGCTGGCGATCCACCGCATGCTGGCGCAGCATCCGCACCGGCTGGTCGACAGCCAGCGCGACCTGGGCCTGGAGTACACCGTCCTGAAACAGGATTCTCACAAGACTGCCTTCAAATCCCACTATTCGCTGCAAACGCATTCACTGATCAAGCTGGGTTTTCTCAAGCAACAACTCAACCATTTCTACCGGTTCGCACAATGGGTGCATGACCTGCGTGCCCGGCGCCAAGGCAGTGCCGGCTGAGCGCAGCGCAAGAACTGAGCCTAACCGTCGGGCGCAACCGTTACCGGTTGCAGCTCACCCGCAAGAACGTCTCGAACATCAATACCGACCATAATGGCGCGCTGTAATCCTTGCTGCCGGCGATATGCTGGTCCACCATCTCGCGCAAGAATTTTTCGTTGAACATGCCGGTGTCGAGCAGCATTGGCGACAGCGCAGCAGCGCGCAGCTTGTCGCGCAGCGGGCCACGCAGCCAGGCCGCCAGCGGAATCGAAAAGCCCTTCTTGGCGCGGTACAGCACGTCATGCGACAGGTAGGGTTCGAGCGCCTTCTTGAAGATGTACTTGCCTTCGCCACCACCGAGCTTGATGTCCGGCGGCAGGCTGGACGCCCATTCCACGAACGTATGGTCCAGCAGCGGCACGCGCACCTCGAGCGAGTGCGCCATCGCGGCGCGGTCGACCTTGGTCAGGATGTCGCCCGGCAGCCAGGTCTTGAAGTCGAGGTACTGGATCAGCGACAGCGGATCGTCCGTCGGTGACTTTGCAGCGTGGCCGAGGAAGACTTCGATCGCGCTGTAGCCCTGTAGCTCGCGCTTGAACGAATCCGAGAACAACTGCGCCCGCACGCGATCGGGCATGATCGACACGCCGTGGAAGTACCCCTCGACCGTGTCGCGCGCCAGCGCCTCGAACGTGGTCTTGGCGCGGAACATGCGCGGCGCCCAGTCGGCCTTCGGATACAGCTTGCCCAGCGTGCCGAACACTGGTTTGCGCAGGCTGGCCGGCACCTTGTCGCGCACGCGCTGCTCGGCCATCGCATAGCGGTAGCGGCGGTAGCCGGCGAAGCTTTCGTCGCCGCCATCGCCCGACAGCGACACGGTCACGTGCTTGCGCGCCAGCTGGCACACGCGGTAGGTGGGGATCGCCGAGCTGTCGGCGAACGGCTCGTCGTACAGGTGGCCCAGCGTATCGATCAGACCGTAGTCGTCCTTGTCGACGATCTGCGCGTGGTGGGTCGTGCCGTAGCGCGTGGCCACCTCGCTGGCGAACTTCGACTCGTCGTACTCAGGGTCGTCAAAGCCGATCGACAGCGTGGTCACGGGATCGGGATTATTCTGCGCCATCATCGCCACGACCGCGCTCGAATCGACGCCGCCCGACAGGAACGCGCCCAGCGGCACGTCGGCCACGGTCTGGCTCTGCACGCACTCGCGCACGCGCTCGATCAGCTCCTGCTCGATCTCTCCCATCGGGCGCTGCGGGGCGCGCTTGAACGGCACGTCCCAGTACTGCTCGGGCGTGACTTCGCGCGCACCGGCCTGGATCACGATGCGGTGGCCAGGTGCCAGCTTGTATGCGTTATGGAAAATGGTGTGCGGCTCGGGCACGTAGCCGAATGCGAAGTAATCCTCGACCGCGCGCGGATTGAGTTTGCGCGACAGCTCGGGGTGGGTCATGATCGATTTCAGCTCGGAGCCGAACACGAACAGGCCATTCGGGAGCAGCGAGTAGAACATCGGCTTGACGCCGACATGGTCGCGCGCCAGGAACATCGTCTGCTTCTTGCGGTCCCAGATCGCGAACGCGAACATGCCGCGCAGGCGGTGCACGCAGTCCGGGCCCCAGGCCTGGTAGGCATGCAGCAGCGATTCCGAATCCGACTTGGTGCGAAAGACAAAACCCAGCGCTTCCAGTTCGACGCGCAGCTCGCGGTAGTTGTAGATCTCACCGTTGAACACCATCACCACGTCGCGCTCGGCGTTGACGATCGGCTGCTGGCCGCTGGCCAGGTCGATCACCGACAGGCGGCGGTGGCCCATACCCATGCTCGGTTCCAGATACAGCTCGCCCTCGTCGGGGCCGCGGTGGTGCTGGCTTTCGTTCATGCGGCCCAGGGCCGCGCGGTCGATCTCCCGGTTGCCGAGGGTATCAAAAATGCCGACTATTCCGCACATGCTGTCTGGTTCCGCTGAAGTTAAGAGTTGACGATGGGACGCAGGCGCGCCGGCGCCTTGCGCGCACACAGGCCGTCGTACAGCGCGGTGTACGCGCCGAGCATGGCGGCCATGCTGTACTTGTCTTCGATGCGCGCGCGCGCGGCCGCGCCGTGGCGTGCCCGCAGGGCCGGGTCCTGGACGTAGCGCGCGAGCGCGTCGGCCAGCGCGTCGACCTCCACCGGGACCAAGATACCATGCACGTCATCGACGACGACTTCGGGAATCCCGCCCACGCGCGAGCACACCGACGGCAGGCCGCAGGCCATCGCTTCGAGCAGCGACACGGGCGTGCCTTCGGCCAGCGAGGGCAGGGCGAAGATGGTGAAGCCATGCAGCAGATCGGCCACGTCGGCGCGTGCGCCGGGCAGCCAGACGACATCCTGCAGGCGCTCTTCTGCGACCTGCGCCTGGATCTTGCCGAACAACGGGCCGTCGCCGACGATCGACAGGCGCAGCCGGTCGCGCAGGGCCGGCAGGCGCTCGCGCAGCAACGCAAAAGCCGCCACGAGGCTGGCGTGGTTCTTGACGTCCTGCACCCGCGCCACTGCACCGATGACGATGTCGTCGGCGCCCCACGGTGCGGCGGTATCCGCTTGTGCACGCGGGGCATAGCGGTCGGTATCGACGCCGTTCTTGATCAGGTGATTCTTGGCCGCCGGGATGCGGACAACCTCGGCAAACCAGCGCTGCAGATCGTCCGACACCGGCACATAGCGGTCGATGAACGGCGCGAGATGGCGGCGCAGGAAGTTGTGCTTGGGGTTCAGGCCATGCGGATCGGACGCGTCGCGGCCATGCTCGGCGTGGATGCGCACCGGCACGCCGGCGGTGGCCGCCGTGAAGCAGTACTCCATCGCCGACAGATTGTAGGTGTGCAGGATCGTCGGCCGCAGGCGCCGCATCAGCTTCCAGAAATCCACGTGCACGCCCAACCCGTTCCCGGGTGGCTTGTTCAGCGCATACAACTCGACGCCCGGTTGCGTGATCTTGTCCGCGAACGCGCTGTAGCGGGTCAGGCAGACCACTGCATGCCGGTATTTTTCGGCCGGCATGCGGTTGATGCAGTCGACCAGCAGCGTTTCCAGCCCGCCGACATCGAGCGAATACACCAGGTGAATAACGAGGGGCCGCTGGGCGTTCAACACCGCCAGATCACTGTGCATGGTCCGTGCGTTCCCGTTCAATGCGTGCGCGCGTGCTCGATGGCACGCTCGATCGCCTGGCCCTGCACTGTCATGAAGGCGCGCAGTGCAGCGCGCGCGGCGTCGGGATTGTCGCCCACTGGCGCCGACAGCAGCACGACAGCGCCATCGTCGCCACGGAAGCGCAGCTTGGCCTGGGCCTGCAGCAGCTTGCCGAGGTAGTTGTTCGAGGTCAGGTGGCCGTCGATCGACATCCATTGCCACACCAGAAACTGGCCGCCGGGGCCTGTCATCCGCGTTTCGCGCAGCGTGACCGGCTTGCCGTCGATCGTTTCGCTGCGCGTCGAGCCGCCCAGCGCATGCCAGGCGTCGTCGGAAGCGGCCAGCATATTGATGGAGCTGATCAGGGCCTTGCCGTTGCGCTGGTTGCGGTAG
Source organism: Massilia aurea (assembly GCF_024753205.1). Lineage (GTDB taxonomy): Bacteria > Pseudomonadota > Gammaproteobacteria > Burkholderiales > Burkholderiaceae_D > Telluria > Telluria aurea. The sequence goes on from NZ_JANUGZ010000004.1 coordinate 328,193, forward strand.
TACATGATGTCGAGCGAGACCGGCGCCGCAGCGTCGGGGTTGCGGAAGGTCGCGCGGTACGTGGCGTCCGGCGCGACCCAGCGCGGCGTCCAGCCAGTAAATGGCGCCGCCTGCGGCCAGCCGACCGTCACGTTCGCCAGCTGCACGGGCTGGGGATTGAGATTGGCCGCATCGTTGTAGCGGGCAAAGCCCGGCCACAGCGCGGCAAGGGCCACGACGGCGGCGCACATCGCCGCCATGCGGGCCGTGCTCACCGGCAGTACGCCATCGCGGCGGGTACGCGCCGCTACCGGCAATTCGGCCGCCGGCAGCGGGTCGTCGTCGCGCCAGAAGCTGCCGATCCAGAACATCAGCAGCATCACGAGGCCGAAGAACACCCAGCCATAGATCAGGTGGTCGACGCCGGTGGCCAGCTCCATGCCCGACAGGTGGCCGATCATCACGATCATGTAGGCGCGCAGGCCGTTGGCGATGATCGGCACGACGATCGACACCACGATGAACAGCAAACGTTTTTTGGTCGACTGGTAGGTCAGGTAGGCGTACAGGCAGCCCAGCGTGACCGACGAAATCAGGTAGCGCACGCCGCTGCAGGCTTCCACCACCGACCACGAGCCGGTTGGCAGGTCAAAGCGGGTACCGTTGCGCAGCACCGGGATGCCGGTGGCTTGCACGGCCCACACGGTGAAGTCAGCGGTCAGGTTGATCAGCGGGGCGACGAACACTTCGCCGAACGGCACTGCCAGCAGCAGAAACAGGAGCGGAAACGCCAGCGCCCCGGCCAGGCGCGGGCCGAGCATGGCCAGCGCCACGATCGGGAACATGGCGACAAACGCGTATTGCATGACGACCTGCACTTCGCCCATGCGCGCCAGCAGCCAGCCGGCCCCCAGCACCGCCAGGAGGAGCAGCGCCGGCGCCCACGGGCGCGCCGGAATCGCATCGAACACGTCGCGCCGGCGCCAGATCAGCCACAGGCTGATTGGCAGGATGGCGTAGCCGTGGGCGAAGGTCTCGGAGCTGTTCCAGATCGCGACCAGCGATTCGGCAGTGCCCAGATACAGGAAGAAGGGCGCGAGCAGCGCCAGCGCGATCAGCATGGCGCTCGAGCGTGCCAATGGTGTCGGAGCGGCGTCCAGGTTGGCGCCGGCAATGCCGGATGGGGGTGTCACGTGCATTCCAGTCGCTCCTCGATGCAGGCCAGGTTGCTTGGCCAACTATAGTGATGTTCGACGCGCGCGCGTGCGGCGCGGCCCATGCTTGCGTTCTGTTCGTGCTGGCGTGCCAGCAGCGCGCTCACGGTGGCGATCCAGGCCGGCGCGCCATCGGCCACCGCCAGCTCGCTGCCCGGCGCCGCATCGATGCCTTCGAGCGCCTGCGGCGAGACCACCGTCGGCGTGGCCATGGCCATCGCTTCCAGTACCTTGTTCTGGATGCCGCGCGCAATGCGCAGCGGCGCCACCGCCACGCAGCCGTGGCGGATATACGGGCGCACGTCGGGCACGGTGCCCGTCACGGTCACACCCGGCAAGGCGCCGAGCGCCTGGACCTGGGCATTCGGGCGCGAGCCGACGATGTAGAAGGCCAGCGCCGGATCCTGCGCGCGCAGGGCGGGGAAGACCTCGTCGCAGAACCACTGCACGGCGTCGACGTTCGGCCAGTAATCCATCGCGCCAGTGAAGACCAGGGCGCGTTCGCCCGCAGCGTACGGGCTGGCAAACGCGTGCTCGGGCGAGAAGTACTCGGTATCGACGCCGTTGCTGAAGTGACCGATGCGCGCGACGCTTTCCGGCGCCAGCTTGCGGAACAGGTCCGCTTCGGGCGCGGAGACGAACAGCGACGCGTCGTACTGGCTGGCGACCTGGCGTTCGTAGCGCAGCAACTGGCGCGCTTCGTGCCGGTACAGCCAGCTCATCGGTGGCGATTTTTTCTCGGCGTACTGGCGCCATTTATCGGAATCGACGTCGCAGAAGTCGATCACGCGGCGCGCATCGCCCAACTTGTCGGCGTATTGCGCCATCGGCGACGAAAACACCATCACGCGCTTGATATCGTGCGCGGCGACGGCCTGGTCGACCCAGCGCGCCATGCCGGCATCCTGGTAGTAGTCGAGCGACAGCGAGCGGTTCTTGACGAGCGCGCCCAGGCTGCGCACGCGGGCGCGCAGCGGGTTGAGGGGGGCGAAATGGCTGCTGGCGCACAGCGCCTCCACTGCCGGCACGTGCTGCCAGTCGTCGGCATCGTCGACGAACGTGGCCAGGTGCACGCGGTAGTCGCGCGCCAGGTGCTTGAGCAGGTGGTAGGAGCGGATCTTGTCGCCCTTGTTGGGCGGGTATGGGATGCGGTGGATCAGCAGCAGTAGGTCTTGCACGTTGTCAGCCCAGGTTGCGCACGATGTAAGGGCCCATGAAGTTCGCCACCGGCAGCGGCAGCTTTTTCCACACCTTGATGAACAACTGGTACTTCGGGTTCAGCGGATTGTTGTCTGGCAGCGCATCGGTGGCGTACAGCTTGTATTCGTACGGCAGCGGCGTGGCAACAAAACCCCAGTTCTTCTTGAAGTCGTAGGCGCCGGTCCCCAGCTTGCTGCGGCCGAAGTCGAACAGGCGGCAACCGCGCGCCGCGGCGGCCTGCATCAGGTTCCAGTACATGAAGTCATTGCCCGCCACTTCGCGCGCCAGGTCCATGCCGCCGCCGTAGTAGGGCACGACTTCGTCGCGCCAGTAGAACGACAGCACCGAGCCGACCAGGCGGTCGTCGCTGGTGTAGATAGTGCGCACTTCGCATTCGGCGCCAAAGGTCTTCTGCAGCAGCGCGAAGTACTTCTTCGGAAACACCGGGGTGCCCAGGCGCAGCACGCTGTGGGCATACGCCGTGAACATATGGTCGACATTGTCCTCGACCACGCCCTTCAGGCCCAGCTTGATCCCCTTGCGCACCATCGCGCGCTGCTTGCGCGGGATGGCGTTGAGGTTCTCGTCATCGACGGCGCTGATCTCCTTGCGAAACGTGACGTACAGCTCTTTGGTCAGCCAGCTCGGGTCATGCGGGTGCGCGCGCTCCATGGCGCGGTATTCGAGGTGGCCCACGCCGAGCTTGCGCGCCAGCGCATCGGCTGCGCCATCGAGCAGCACGCGCGCGCCGTCGTCGATGGCCGCCACGCCGCCATACACGCAAAACGGCATCGCGCCGAGCGAATGGCCAAACAGGCGGCTCTTGATCTCTGCCAGCGGCAGCACGCCCTGGATCTGGCCGTCCTGCTCGACGAAGTAGAACCAGGTCTTGATGCCGAACGATTGCTCGATCACGGACTGCCAGCCGGACAGGTGGAAGAACGTGGCTTCCGGGCAGGCCCGCACGAACGCATCCCAGCGCGCCGCGCTCTGCGGCGTCATCAAATGCAGCGTCTGCGGACCGGCGGCCGCGGCGACGGGCGCCGCGCGCCTGGCTTGCGCCGCTTCGATGATCGAATTCATGGCTTGTCCAGGAAGATGCGGTCCATGCGGTCCCACTTGAAATCACGCGCCAGCTGTTCGAGACGGCGCTCCATGCGGTCGATATTGACGTAGTGACGGAACTTCGCCTTGGCGCCCAGGCCGTCGGGACGCGGCTGGTCGGTGTCGATTTCCCACGGGTGGAAGTAGAACAGGGCCGACTCGCCGTCTTCGCGGTTGACCTTTTCCATCATCCAGCGCGACAGCGCGTAGGGCAGCAGGCGGAAGTAACCGCCGCCGCCGGCCGGCAGGTGGCGGCCAGCCATCTTCACCGTGGTGATCGGCACTTCGAGGATGCCGTCCGGGCCGTTCGGGTAGAACGCGAAACGCGGCGCGTCGGGCATGCCGTAGTGGTCATGCGCGATCGGGTAGATGCTCGAGCTGTACTTGTAGCCCGCTTCGTGCAGCGCGTCGAGCGCCCACAGATTGCCGTGGCCAATTGAAAAACTCGGCGCGCGGTAGCCGACGACGGCCTGGCCGCCGATGTCTTCCAGCAGCGCCTTGGCCGAGCGGATATCGTTGTCGAATTCGGCGCGGCTCTGGTCCGAGGCGCGCAGGTGGCCGTAGCCGTGGCTGGCCAGTTCGTGGCCTGCCTCGACGATGCGGCGCACCATGGCGGGATAGCGTTCGGCGATCCAGCCCAGCGTGAAGAAGGTCGCGCGCACGCCTTCGCGCTCGTACAGCGCGAGGATGCGTTCCATATTGGCTTCGACGCGGCATTCGCGCGTTGGCCAGCTGTCGCGGTCGATGTAGGGGGCGAAGGCCGACACCTGGAAGTAGTCTTCCACGTCGCAGGTCATCGCATTGCGGATTTTTTCACCCGGCGCTGGACGCGGCCGGGCTGCGGGAGCGGTCATTTTCATGGCAGGTTATTCCTGGTGGTCCGGGTGGTGGGGCGCGGCGCCGGCGGCATTGGGCGGCGTGGCGGCGATCTTTTTCAGGATCGACAGCACTGACACGATCGATTTTTCCAGGCGCATCATGCGCTCGTCGAGCTGCTCGACGCTGGTGCGGCGCTCGCCCGGGTGCAGCTCGTTTGCGAGGCTGCTGCCGCCCGTCTGGTCAGCATGCGCATCGGCCAGCTCGTCGGTGTCGGGCGCGTCGAATTCTTCGGAGATGTCGCGCACCACGTCGTTGATATGCGCTTCGGTGAACGCCTGCAGTTCTTCCAGATAGCCCATCAGGAGCACGCGGTCCATCAGCGTGTTGGTCTTGCGCGGGATGCCGCCGCTGTAGGCATAAATTGCATTGTAGGCGCCGTCGTCGAACGATGGCGTGCCCTGCCAGCCGACGGTGGTCAGGCGGTGCTCGACATACGCGCGCGTCTCGGCCGCATCCATCGGACCCAGGTGGTAGCTGGCGATCACGCGCTGGCGCAGTTGCTGCATGCCGGGGCTGTGCAGCGTGGCGCGAAACTCGGGCTGGCCCAGCAGGAACGTCTGCAGCAGCGAACGTTCGTCGGTCTGGAAGTTCGACAGCATGCGCAGTTCTTCGACCGTGCGGGCATTGAGATTCTGGGCTTCGTCGATCACGAGCAGGGCGCGCTTGCCCTGGCGGTCGACCGTGCGCAGGAACTGCTCAAGGCGGTTGAGCAGCTCGGCCTTGCTCTGGCCTTCGTACGGCAGGCCGAAGCTCGAGACCACCATGCGCAGCGTGTCTTCCGGGTCGAGGCTGGTGTTGACGATGTGCGCGGCGATGATCTGGTCGAGCGGCAGGTGACCGAGCAGGTTGCGCACCAGCGTGGTCTTGCCGGCGCCGACTTCGCCCGTGATGACGATGAAGCCTTCGCCCTGTGACAGGCCATACTCGAGGTACGCCATGGCGCGCTTGTGGCCCTTCGAGCCATAGAAGAAATGCGGGTCGGGGCGCAGCTGGAATGGCTTGGCCGACAGGCCATAATAGGATTCGTACATCGTGATTGTCGTAGCTTTTAGAACTGCATGGACAGGCTCGCCACCATGGCGTGCTCGGTATAGGTGCCGCTGGTGGAGCCGGCCTCGGTGGTGAAGCGGCCAACGTTGCCGGTGCGGCGGCGCAGGTCAGCCGTGGCAAGCAGATCGCCAAAACGGCGGGAAATGCCAAGGCGCAGCGTGCGCTGCAGGTCTTCGTAGCCGCCCGAACGGGAGTCGCTCTTGTTGAAGTCGTAGCCGGCGATCAGGTTGGAACGGGAGCTGAGCCGATAGGTATAACTCGCGTCGAGGCCATGCTGGCGCACGTTATCGTTCAGATTGCTTTGCCCGACGCCCAGCAGCTGACTGTCGCTTTGCTGCGAGGACAAGGCGTTGCGGTCGTTGGCATACACCGAGACCACCGCGCTGCTGATCCCTTTGGTATAGGCCACCGATGCGCGCACCGACTTCTGGCGCATGAAGCGGTTGCTCAGGAAATTGACGCTGTCGCTCAGTGACGACGGCAGGCCATTGGCCTGGATATAGGCTGCCACGATGCGCTGGCGCTCGACCGGATCCGGGTAGGCCGTGGCAAACATGCTGTTGAGCAGCCCGGCCGTGTCGAGTGTCGACGGCATCAGGAATTGCTCGCGGGACGTCGTCACGATATCGTCGTAGCTGATATTCCAGCTCGTGTGACGCGAACGGTGCAGCGCCGACAGGGTGCCGGTGGTGCCATAGAAGTGACGTCCGAGCGTTGCCTGCACATTCGTGCGCAGCGAAGGCGACCAGGCAAAACCCAGCGACCAGTTGGCGCCCTGGTCACCACCGCCCATGCCTTCGTACTGGTAGCGGTCGTAGCCGGCATTGGCCAGCAGCGACCAGCGCGAGTTCAGCACATAGCGCAGATTGGCGGCCAGGTTTTCGTTGGTCGAGTCGCCATACTGGGCGCCGCCCAGTTCCTGCTTGACGTAGGTAAGGCCCCAGCCGACGGTCCGGAAGGATGCGCCGCTTGTGAGCGTTGCCTGGATGGTATCGCCCCCGGTATTGCTGTAGCCGAAGGCGTCACCGCCATCGACCGAGTCGCGCGTGTAGCGCAGCACGCCCGAGGCGAAGCTGCCGAAACGGTGCGTCAGATAGGGACTGATGCTCCAGGTGTCGATATCGGTACGGTTGCGATTCGAGTACAGGTCATTGCCCGTGCGCGGACCGAATGCCGAGAGGCTCTGTTGACCACGCGATGCCGTGGCCTCGACGAAGAACAGGTCGGAGAGCACCTCGCCTTTCAGATTGCCGCTGTAGGTGCGCTGGGTATTCGACGTATTGTCTACGGCGCCAATCACGCCGGAATCGCCAAGATTGCGCTTGTCGCTGTCGTGCAGGTAGGAAAACCCGTGCAGTTGGGCAGTGGCGTCGACGCTCAGGCGCCGGCTGCGATTGGCCACCATGATGCCCGGCGACACCTGAGTGATCAGGTCGCTGTGCGCGAACTGGTCTTCGGTGAGGTTGACGTTGTCGGTCCAGATTTCGCTGACCAGCAGAATTGGCGTAACGCGCCATTCGGCCTGCGCCGGGCAGGCGGCCAGCAGCATCGCTGCCGCCGCCAGGGGTGCCAGACGCGGCGCGCAGCGGCCTGCTCGCCCTTTAGCCATAGTGGTAATCATACGTTTCTTCAATGCCCGGAATATCCCTGGTCTTGTTGTAGAGGAGATTGACGTTGGCCATGCCTTCGAGCTGCTGCAGCGCTTCCTTGACCGCGTGCTGGGTCGTGGTCTGGGCTTCCACCACGACGATGATCTGGCCCATGTGGCTGGCCAGCACCCGCGATTCGCTGGTGAGCATCAATGGCGGCGAATCGAAGATGATGACACGGTCGGGATAACGGTGCGCGAGTTCATGCACCATCGCCGTCATGGTCGAGCTGGCCAGCAGCTCGGTTGCACGGGGGGTGCTGGTACCAGCCGGCAGGATCGACAGCGTATCGACGTTGGTGCGCAGCATGACGTCCGCCAGGTCGAGCTTGTCGTCGAGCAAGATGTCCATCAGACCGCGCTGGGCCGGCAGGCCGAGCGTGCGCAGCACCGAAGGGCGCGCCACGTCGGCATCGACCAGCAGCACCGTGTGATCGAGTTCCATCGCGATGCTCATCGCCAGGTTGATCGCGCTGTAGGTCTTGCCTTCGCCCGGAAGAGAACTGGTGACCATGATCAGATTGCCCGGATTATCTTTCGGGCCGCGCTCGATGAAGGCGCGCTTGAGCAGCGGGCGCTTGATGATCCGGAATTCTTCCAGCAGGTTCGTGCGGCCGCCGGCCGCGGTGACCATGCCCAGTTCGCGCATGCGCGCCAGGTCCAGTTCGATACGGCGGGTGCTCTGGCGGCCCGAAGGCGGGGCCACCGCCGGCGCAACTGCCGGGGCAGCTTCCAGCGAGACCGCTGGCGCAGCCGGGGCGGGTGGGCGCGCCGGGACATAGCCGGCATCAGGGGTGATGGGCTCTTGCGGATCCGCCACGATCACGGCGGCGGGGGTGGCAGCAGCGTTCTGACGCTGCTGGTCGATGCGGCTGGCCGCTTTTTCGATAATGCTCACATTTGCTCCTTGGTGGCCAACCGGCCTTACATCGTCGGGCGGATCATGATGGCGGCGACGCCGGCGCCGTACAGGCCGAACAGCAGCAGCACCGACGCAGCGAGGGCGAGCAGGCGGCGCTTGCGCAGCACCGTCTGTTCGGCGGTCCAGTTCATGCTGACCGAGCCCAGGATCGGCAGCCCCGTGACTTCACGCAGGGCGGCCTGGCTGAGGAAGGTCGGCCGCAGTTGGCTCAGCAGGAACGCACCGGCCAGGCCCGCAGCGAGGGCGGCCACGAAGACCAGCGAGAACAGCTGCATGCGGTTCGGGCCGCTTGGCGTGGCAGGCGCGGTTGGTGGATCGATGACGCGGAAGGTCAGCATGTCGGTGGCCGAGGACAGGTCGCCCGACAGCTTGGCCGACTCGCGGCTCGCCACCAGCTTCTGGTAGTTTTCGCGATTGACTTCGTAGTCGCGGTTCAGGCGCGCCAGTTGGGCTTCGATTTCAGGCACTTGCTCGCCCTGGCCACGCAGGCGACCGACGCGGCCGCTGTATTCGGCTACCCGCGCCTGCAGCGAGGCGACGCGTGCTTCGGCATCGGACAGTTGCACGGTCAGCTGCTGCAGCATCGGGCTGTAGCTGGCGCCAGGGTCCATGCTTGGCTTGGTGTTCTTGGCTGCATCGGCGCGGCGCTCGCGCAGTTGCTCGAGCAGGCGGCGATTGGCGACGATGTCCGGATGCTGTTCGGTGTACTGGGTGCGCAGCGTATCGAGCGTCTTGTTGACGTTGGCGATGCGTTCATCCAGCTCGGGATCGACGAAGATCGGCGCCGGGCGCTTGCCACTGCCGCCGCCCGAAATCTGGCGCCGGATCGCATTGCGTGCCTGCTCGGCCTCGGCCAGCTCCAGACGGGCCTGGCTCAGGCCTTCGTTGGTGGCGACCATGCGCGTGCCATAGTCGGCGCCTTCGCTTGGCAACATGCCGATGTGACGGATCTTGAATTCCTTCAGACTGTTCTCGGCAGCAGCCAGACGCTCTTCGTAGCTGCGGATCTGGTCGTCGATGAACTGTACTGCTTTTTCGGAATCCTGCTTCTTGTTGCCGAAGCTGCCTTCGACGAAGATGGTCAGGAAGGCCTGGACCACGTCCTTGCCTTCCCGGGCGCTGGTGCCGGTGTAGCTGATGGTATAGATGTCATCGCGCTCGGTACCGGCGATCTTGATGTTGGCCATCATGTCGTCGACCAGCTTGTTCATTTGCTTGGCGTCCGTGGCCTTGACATCGAGGTCGACCTCGCGCACCACGCGCTCGACGTTCGGGCGGCTGATCAGCGTGCGGCGCATGAACAGGACCTGCTGCTCCAGGTTCGGCAGCATGGTCATGCCCGACAGCAGTGGCTTGAGGATGCTCTGCGTGTCGACGTACACGCGCGCCGACGCCTCATACTGATTCGGCAGTTTGTAGACGACCAGCCAGCCGGCCAGTGCCACCACCCAGGCAATGATGACCGCGTGCCAGCGGTACTTGCCAATGGCTTTGAGGAGGTTAAGAATCTGGGAAGTAATTTCAGCCATCGTATCAGTCTCGCCGGTCAGGTCCCGGTCTGCAAAAACCAGGCTCACAAATAAACAAAGTGCATGATCGCTTGTACCCTGAGCAATTGCAATTGCAGGTTGGAAAATCCAGCGATTCTGGGTAAACGATACCGTCTGTTTGCAACAGTAGCGCAAACAGCCAAAGAAAAATCTTAAGTGAATTTCATTACAGGATGCTTAATTGTTGCATTATCGCAAACATTTAAGGAATCCGCTTGTTGTATTTTCTGGAATCATTGCGCTACGGCAGAGAGCGTGGCAGAGGTCACAAAAATGTTGCTGAAATTCAAAGGTCCTTATTGTAATGGCTAAAAAGCGAAAGGGGCCGTACGATTGCTTCTATCGTGCAACTACAACCAATGAGATCGTTTTGATGATGCGTAGAGTGTTTGTAAAGAAGCTTGCTGCCGTGACTCTGGCAGCGCTGGCGGGGAGTGGCATGGCGATGGCACGGGCGGTGGCGGCCACGTTGCCGCAGACGGTGGCTGCGGTCAAGCCGTCGATTGTCGGTATTGGCACCCAGATGCAGACGCGCAGCCCCGCCATCGTGTTCAGCGGTACCGGCTTCGTCGTCGGCGACGGCCTGAGTGTGATCACGAATGCGCACGTGGTGCCCAACGAGCTCGACGGCGCCAAGCTGGAAAAACTGGGGATCGTGGTGCCTGAGGGCGCCGGCGTGCGTTTCCGGGCAGCGCAACTCGTCGGGCTCGACCGCCAGCATGATCTGGCCCATTTGCGTATCGAGGGGACACCACTGCCGGCGTTGCGTCTTGGCAACGCAAGTATGGCAGCCGAAGGGCAGGCACTGGCGTTCACCGGTTTTCCGCTCGGGATGGTGCTGGGCCTGTATCCGGCCACCCACCGCGCGTTGCTCGCGGCAATTACACCGGTGATGCAGCCGTCGCTCAACGCGCGCAAGCTCGATGCGCGCGCCGTGGTGCAGTTGCAGCGCTCGCCGTTCAGCATTTACCAGCTCGATGGCACCGCGTATCCCGGCAACAGCGGCAGCCCGCTCTACGATCCCGAAACCGGGCAGGTGCTGGGTGTAATCAATATGGTGTTCGTGAAGGGCTTGAAAGAGACCGCCATCACGGCGCCAAGCGGCATTACGTATGCCATTCCGGTACGCCATGTCCAGGAACTGCTGGAGCGCTAGACTGTTGCTGTCATGCGCCTGACACGAGGTCGTGTTGAACTTGCAACAAGAAAGTATTTCAATTGTGCATGGCTTGTTCCCGCGGCGGTCTGCGCTACAATAGCGCAGGCCATGATGGCGAAATAACAATTATTGATTCGTACGGTAAACCATGCAGGCAGGTGGGTTACGGTGCGTGCGAGGGATGAACGCGATGATGACGAAACTGACGAAACACCTGGTCGCCGCTGGCGCGGCTGCCTGCATGCTGATTCTGGCTGGCTGCGCCACGCCGCTGCCGCCGAGCACCGCCGCCATGGCGCCGATCAATCCCGATTACCTGATCGGCCCTGGCGACAGTGTCAATATCATTGTCTGGCGCAATCCGGAAGTGTCGATGACGGTGCCGGTGCGTCCGGACGGCAAGATCACGACCCCGCTGGTCGAAGATCTGCCGGCAGCGGGCAAGACCTCGACCCAGCTGGCGCGCGACATCGAAGGTGCACTGGCCAAGTTCATCCAGCAGCCGGTCGTGACCGTGATCGTGACCAATTTCATTGGCAACTTCACCGACCAGATCCGCGTCATCGGCCAGGCAGCGCGTCCGCAAGCGTTGCCGTATCGCCGCGAGATGTCGGTGATGGATGTCGTCATTGCCGTTGGTGGCGTGACCGAATTTGCATCGGGTAACAAGGCCAGCATCATTCGCACGGTCGACGGCAAGCAAGAGAAAGTGCCGGTCCGCCTCGATGACCTGATCAAGGATGGCGATATCTCCGCCAACGTCATGATGCGTCCTGGCGACATCCTGGTCATTCCTGAGAGCTTCTTCTAAAAAGCGTGTCGATTATTCTTACACTGCTGCGGCTAAGCCCGTGCAATGCAGTGTAAAATCGTCCTTGACAAGCGTCTAAGTAGTTGTTTTAAGTAAGAATATTCCTACAGGAATTTTTAGGGCATGAAACTTGCTCTGTTACCTGTGTCGTAATTGAATTCGAGGACTAGCCGTGGCTAACGATCAGCAACAAAGCGGTAACGAGCCGCAACACCTTCCCATCCCTCCGGCGATGCCCCAGCATGGCGCCACGCGCCGGCGGCTGGCCAAAGCCGGCCTGGGCGCGGCGGGTGTGCTGATGACGCTTGAAAGCCACGCCACCTTGCAGAAAACCGGTTTCGTGTGCGAGTCGGCATCGGCCTTCCATTCGGCAGGCCTGAACAGTAACGTCGCCACCGAGCAGCGCTGCAATCCGCTGTCGCCGTCGAACTGGTGCCATGTCCAGCGCAGCTGGCCATGCAACAAGGCCAAGCGTTTCGCGGACGTGTTCAACTGCCGTGAAAAGCGCTTCGAAAAAACGTACTTCGCATGCACGATGGCCCAGGTCATGACCTCGACCTTCGACTCGCAATATGCCTACATCGGCAAGCACCTCTGCACGGCGTACCTGAACGTCATTTCGGGCCGCATCGATTTCCTCGACGTGCCGACGCTGCAGCGCATGTGGAACGAGCTCAAGACCACCGGCTTCTACAAGGTCAACGCGAACGTTTCCTGGAATATCCAGCAGGTAAGGAAATATCTTGTCGCTGTCCACGGCGAGTGAGCATGCCGGGGCCTGGCGTCGTCCGGGCCCTGCAGTTCTGCATTATCGCCAGTGGCAAGACGAGGTCGTCTTGTTCAACGAAGTATCCGGAGCAACCCACCTGCTGACCCCCGAAGCATTGGTCGTGCTGCAGCACATGGGCGCCGGGCCCACGCCCGAATCAGCCCTGGCAGCCATACTGCGTGAACGTTTCGAGGTCGACGACGCCACGCTGGCCCATGATGTCGCCGAGCTGCTCGAACAACTTTCCTGCCTGAATCTGATCGAACCATGCCTCTTGTAGCCGATCTGGGCCGTGCCGAGCTGGCGCGGCGCCTGGGCGGCCCGGGTCTGTTGCTGCGCACCGGACCGTTTGTCAGCCGAATCCAATCGAATATCTCCCTCGTCGCCGATGGCATCGGGTTGATGTATCGCGACAACCTGATCGAGGAACCGGGCGGCTTCGCCGATTTCCAGGTGCGCCTGCGCCAGAGCACCGGCCTGCGCCGCTGGTGGCATCCGCAGGTTCGCTTCGACCATGACGGCCGCGAGCCGTTCGCGCCGCTGCCGCTGGCGCAGGCCTGGCCGATGTTCGAATGGGTCATGAACTGGTGCGTCTCGAACCGCGCGCACCGCTACCTGATCGTGCACGCCGCCGTCATCGAGCGCAATGGCTGCGCGATCGTCCTGCCGGCGCCGCCCGGCTCGGGCAAGAGCACGCTGTGCGCCGCCCTGGTTTGCCGCGGCTGGCGCCTGCTGTCGGACGAATTGACACTGATCCGGCGCAGCGACGGCATGCTCGCGCCGCTGGCGCGCCCGGTTAGTCTCAAGAATGCCTCGATCGACGTGATCCGCGCGTTTGCGCCGGACGCCTTGCTTGGCCCGTCGGTACCCGGCACCAACAAGGGCACGATCGCGCACATGAAGGCGCCGGCCGGGAGCGTGGCGCAGGTCGGCAACGTTGCGCGCGCACGCCACATCGTGTTTCCCCGCTACGAGGCAGGCGCCGCGACCACGCTGACGCCCTTGTCCAAGGGGCAATTGTTCACCCGGGTGGCAGAGAATGCCTTCAATTATTTCGTGCTCGGTCCTGCCGGGTTCGATTGCCTGGCCGATCTGGTCGAGGGCGCTGATGGCCACGAGTTCTGCTACAGCCAGCTGGACGAAGCGATCGCGCTGTTCGACCGCCTGGCGGGAGTGCCGGCGTGACGCGGCGCCCGCCATCGCTGCTGGTCGAGGTGCTGTCCGCGCCAAGTCGGGTCCGGCTACTCGACCTGCCGGGCTGGGAGCGCTTGCTGCGCCAGGCCAACAGCGCCAATGTCGGCGCGATTCTGGTGTTTTTGCTTGAAGAGCATGACCTGCTCGACGATGTGCCGCCGCAGCCGCGCGAGCACCTGGAAGCGGCGCGCATCGTCGCACTGCGCCATCGGCGCCTGACCGGCTACGAGGTCGAGCGCATCCGCAGCGATCTGGCCCACCTTGGCTTGCCCCTGATTCTGCTCAAAGGCGCCGCGTATGCGATGGCCGGCTTGCCATCCGGCCGTGGCCGCCTGTTTTCGGATATCGACATCCTCGTGCCCAAGGACAGCCTGGACGACGTCGAAAGCGCGCTGATGGTGCATGGCTGGGCCAGCACCCATCACGACGCTTACGACCAACGGTATTACCGCACCTGGATGCACGAGTTGCCGCCGATGGTGCACCTGCGCCGCGGCAACGCCATCGACGTGCATCATGCGATCCTGCCCGAAACGGCGCCAGTACGGCCCGACCCGGCACTGCTGCGCGCGGCGGCGCGGCCGATTTCCGGCGACCTCGGGGCACTGGACGTGTGTACGTTGTCACCGCACGACATGTTTCTGCACAGCGCCGTGCACCTGTTCTTCGGCGGCGAATTCGACCAGGGATTACGCGACTTGTTCGACATGCATCGTCTGGCGACGCATTTTGGCGCTGAGCCGGGTTTCTGGGATGGCCTGGTGACGCGCGCCATCGCGCTCGAGCTTACCCGTCCCATGTTCTATGCGCTGCGCTACGCTACCCGCACGTTCGGCACACCGGTCCCGGCATCGGTCATGGCTGCCGCCGCAGCATTCGCACCCACCCGGCCCGTACTGGCGCTGATGGATGCATTGTTCGTACGCGCCCTGGTGCCGCCGCATCCCGACTGCGCAGCGCGCCTCGACGGCGCAGCCCATTTCGCCCTGTATGTGCGCGGAAATTGGCTCCGCATGCCTTTGGTGTTGCTTACGCGCCACTTGTTTCACAAGGCTTTCGTATCACCACGTGCCGCAGAGGCCGCTTGACCTGCTACTCTTTGCTGTGAGGGAAGTTGCGTAGTCACTCCACTAATTTAAATTCCATTTGTCAATAAAATTGGCATTGAGATAATTGTCGATGTTATGATGACTACATTGTCGTCGCTGCACGACGCGTCGATACCGCCAGGAGAACGTACATGATCGAGACATTAGCGCCAGCCATTCCGAGCACCGGGCTTGGTGGCGATGACTCAGCCCAGGATGACAATCCGAGCATCATTGACGTCACCATCAACGAACGCGTATTCGGGATTCGCGCTGCCGACATCGATACCCAGCGCAATTCCGCAAGCATGCTTATCAGCAAGATGTATGCGTGGCGCGGCTACAGTGGCAATCACCAGATCGGTAACGATCCCAACCGCATTACACTGACCGCATCGGACCGTGGCCAGGTCTTCGGCACGCTGAGCCTGGGTCTGGATTCCGATATCGGCCTGTTGGCGGACCAGGTATTCGCCGACTACATCGACACCCAGCGCGGGACCGGCAAGGTCTGCGAAATCATCAAGCTGGCCGTTGATCCGGCCATCAAGTCGAAGGCCGTACTCGCCTCGCTGTTTCACGTGGCCCTCATCTATGCGCGCGACCTGAATCATTGCAGCCACATCTTCATCGAGGTCAATCCGCGTCATCGCCGTTTTTATGAAGCCATGCTCGGCTTCCAGACCGTCTGCGAATCACGGCCTAATCCCCGCGTGCAGGCGCCAGCGGTGCTGCTCAGCGCAGCCACGGCCTTCGGTACCGAGCAGGTTGCCAAATGGGGCGGCATGCAGGACAAGGCGGTCGGCGAACGCTCGCTGTTTCCATGGTTCTTTTCGCAGCGCGAAGAAGCCGGCATCATCAATCGCTTGCGAGCACTCGGCTAAGCGGGGCTCCCGGGGCGAATGCGCCCCATCTTTCCCCTTTGCATTTCTGCTTGCCTGCCTGGCAGGAACGTCCTATATTCAGCGCTTCTTGTATATCCAGTGAGGATGCGCCATGACGACAGGTAAGACCAGGGACGAAATCGCCGAAGCCTATTCCTCCGAACCGTGGTGGTACGACCTGCGCGGCTTCTTCATTCTGACCTTTGCCTACAACAGCACGATCGGCACCCAGATGCGGTTCTTCGGGCCGAACTTCGGTCCCGACCACCTGGAAGTGGCATGCGGTACCGGAACGCTGCTTGAAATGGTGCTGAACTGGCGCCGTCGCCGCAAGCTCCCACAAGTGAAGGTGACTGGCATCGACTATGCGCCCTCGATGCTGGCCGGCGCCAAGCGCCGCTTTGCCAACAATCCACAAGTTCAGGTACAGCACGCCGATGCGGCCCAGCTGCCGTTCGCCGACAACCGCTTCGACACGGCCAATATCGCCAACTCAATCCACTGCTTCCCGACGATCGACGGCGCGCTGCGGGATATTCTGCGTGTGCTCAAGCCAGGGGGGATGATGGCGGCAAATGTTCTGCTGTACCCAACCGGATTTGCACCACTGCGCTGGGCTGCGCAAAAAATCAACGACTGGGGCATCCGCAAGGGCATTCTGTACAGCCCGTTCCACGTGGAAGAGCTGCGCGCCAAAATGTTGGAAGCAGGTTACGAGATTTATTCGGAATTTACTTCCGGAAACACATGGAATGTGGTGGTGCGTAAACCTGTGTAGGCCTACTCCGACAGCAGCGTTTTTCGCGCGTAAATATGCTGTCGGTATTTTTTACAGTGATGTTTGATCTTGATCAATACGAATTGTTAAGTGTTTGATTTAAAACAAATCTCTTGAGCTGGCACGATGGTTGCTTATATAGCCTCGTGAGCAGTACCCATACAACCCAGGAGATTTACGAAATGAACGCCTTCAAGAAAACCATCGTCGCCGCATCGATCGCAGCTGCAACCATCTTCAGCGGTACTGCCGCAGCAGCTCCTTTCAATTCGTTCACCGTCGATCCAGTCGGTCCACAGGCAAACTTCGTTGCTGACAAGATCACCGGTAACTACACCGAAACCGCGACCTTCAACCAAGATGGTACGTTCAACGTCTCGCTGGTGTGGACTGCTGGCCAGTTCGTCGGCAACGGTGGCAACACCGCGTACGAAGCTTTCCAGACCGGCCTGGGCGCAAACTACGGCCTGTTCGCTAACTACTCGGCAAGCGGCACCTACTCGGTAAGCGGCTCGACCACCACGTTCAACTTCCAGCCAGGCACCGGTAGCCTGGACCTGTTCATGGACACCACGCTGGGCGTCGCAGGCGGCAACGTCCTGCTGGGCTCGGGCAACCCAATGGCTGGCCAGGGCACGCTGAACCCAATGCTGAGCACCTGCTCGAGCCCAAGCAATCCAACCGGCAACGGCATCAACTGCGGCAGCTTCGGTGCATCGAGCTCGTTCGCACTGACCGCAGCTGGCAGCGATTTCTTCATCCTGCCTAACCCGTTCTACTCGATGTCGTTCCAGTCGGGCCAGCTGAACAACTTCACGCCATCGGGCACCCAGACCATCAACGGTTCGCTGGACGTCGTGTTCGAAAACGCAGCTGAAGTGCCAGAGCCAGCATCGGTTGGCCTGCTGGGCCTGGGCATGCTGGGTCTGTACGCAGCACGTCGCCGCAACAAGAAAGCTGCCTAAGAACCACGGGCCTGCCGCGCAGGCCCTGTTCTCAAGCAAGAAAAAAACCACTGTCGGTAACGACAGTGGTTTTTTTCATTGCCCGATTCGTCGGCGGCATGCGCAGACGCGCCAGTCGCTCAGCGGCCGGCAGCCGCCATACGTGCAAACTGGCGCCGGCCGATCGCGATTGCCAGACGCTGGATCGGATGCCGGTTGCCGCCCGGCCGCCAAGTGCGCTTGAGCTTGTTGCGGTAGGCGTCGAACTGCATGCCCCACGGCGCTGCCAGCACATCGCCGCGGCCCAGCAGGATCTTGAGCGACTCCGTGGCGATGATGCCGGCGCACAGCTGACAAGCCATGAAGGTGGATGGACCACGCCGCTCGGCAAAGTTCACCGAGCCCGGCACCATCAGGTAGTTGCGGTGCAGGCCGGCCGGCGCCAGGCCGACCACGAAGCGGATCGCTTTTTCCTGCTCTGGCAAATCGCCCCAGCCGAAATATTCCTCGAACGTCATCTTGCCCGGCATGAAGTTGAGCAGGGCCGCGCCCATGCCCAGTGGTGCTGCGGTAGTGGCCGGGATACCAAGCCGTGCACAGGCGGCAAATGTCTGCTGGCGCGCATCGAAGGCGAAGAAGTCGAGCGCATCGACGTACAGGTCGACGCCGGCCAGGAACGCGTCAAGATTGTCGGCATGGACGCCTTCGGGAAAGATCTTGATGTCGATGTCGGGATTGATGTCGCGCGCCATGCGCGCCAGCACGTCGGCCTTGGGCTGGCCGACAGTCGACATCATCGCGCCCACCTGGCGGTTAAAGTTGGGAATGTCGAACGTATCGAAGTCGGCAATATGAAAATGCGTCACGCCCAGGCGTGCCAGCGTCAGCAGGTGCACACCGCCGACGCCGCCGCCGCCCGCGATGGCAATGCGCTTGCCGCGTAACTGCTGCTGTTCGGCAGGCGTGACCCAGCCAATATTGCGTGAAAACGCCTGTTCGTACTGAAACGGATTGCTCATCGGGGACATTGCGAAAAGGTAGGGACGAGATGGCGGGCGCCGCAGGCAGGGCAGGGCGCGTACCGGCGATGCAGGTGCTTACGCGGGATGTGACTCATCCATGCGCAGCAGGCGGTTGATGATACCGCGTTCCTCGCGGGGCGAGAAGAAGTATGGGTAGAACGAGCGCTCTTCGGTTTCGCCATCAGCCGCAAACGTGCCGCCAAAAATGCTGATCTGCTCGGTAACGTATTTGAGGTTCACGCGCAGCAGGTAGGCTGGCGCATCCA
Organism: Massilia aurea; assembly: GCF_024753205.1. Classification (GTDB taxonomy): domain Bacteria; phylum Pseudomonadota; class Gammaproteobacteria; order Burkholderiales; family Burkholderiaceae_D; genus Telluria; species Telluria aurea. The sequence continues at coordinate 346,654 of NZ_JANUGZ010000004.1, forward strand.
CGCGCGTGTTGATCTTGAGCTCGCCCTCTTTGCGAAACCCCAGCATGCGTTCGTAGAAGCGGCGGTGGCGCGGGTTGACCTCGATGATGATGTCGGTGCAGCCATGCATGTCACGGGCGTAGATGACGGCCAGATGAAACACGTTGGCCAGTGCGGTTTTCGAGCGTACCGACGGGTCGAAAGCGAATTTGGTGAACTCGCACAGGCGCGCGCCATTGGCGCGGTGCGCGTCGAGTTCGGCGCCAAAGACCTCGTCGGCCATCAGTCCCACCTCGGAATCGATCCCGATGCTGAGGGTGCCGACCACGTCGCCCTTGTCGGTGGCGGTCAGCGTGATGCGATTGGGGTCGTTGCTCGGCTGGTGATCTCCGGAGTAGCCGCGCCAGGCATACATCCTGTTGATCAGCATGCTGGCCGAGTTACGGCCGTCCGAGGTATCGGTAAGCCGGATTCCGTATGAATCGTCGTTCACGATAAACATCCTTATTTATGTCATGACATCTTATCTCGGCATCAATAAATTGAGCGTTCGATAGGATGAATAAATATCACTGCCAGGATGCCGTATGCACCGGTAAACCAGGCCGCCACACACTGTGTGATAGCGTGCGGCGGCATGCCACATTACAGCGTCTTGAGCAGCGCGCGTGCTTCATCGGCTTGCGCGAACGGTGTGTTCGCTGCCAGCAGCTTGTCCAGCTCGCGCTTGGCGCCGGCCTTGTCGCCACTCTTGTTCAGCGCCTGTGCCAGGTGATAACGAATCTCCATGGCATTCGGCGCCTGGGTGCTGGCTTTTTGCAGCAGCGGCAGGCCACGTGCGACATTGCCCTGTTCAACCAGCATCCAGCCCAGCGTGTCCATCACCCCCGGATTGTCGCCGGCGACCTTCAACGCCTGCTCGGCAGTTGCCAGCGCGCGGGGATCCTTCACCTGCTGGTAAGCCCAGGCCAGATTGTTCAGCACCAGCGGGTTGCCCGGGGCCGCCTTCTGGACGGATTCCAGACGGACGATCGCCGCCTTGTAGTCCTTGTCCGCCATATTGATTTCGGAAACCATCAGCGCCATGCGTGCATCGCCCGGGTTCTGGGCCAGCCACTTCTCGGCGCGCGCCAGTGCTTCCTTGCTCTTGCCGCCCGCCTGCATTGCCTGCACCACCTTGGCGTTCAGTTCCGACGACGGCGTCAGCGCCACGGCTTTTTCATACGCCTGCAAGGCAGGTGCGCTCTTTTGCTGGCTCATCAGGATGTCGCCTTCGAGCACGAAGCCAAGCGGCGCCTTCGGTGCGGCCTCTTGCACCTGGCGCGCCGCTGCCAGCGCATCGTCCGGACGCTTGGCGCGCATTGCTGCGTCCACCTGCATCAGACGCGCCGGCATGAAATCAGGCTGCAGGTCGACCGCGCGCTTGATGTGGCCGGCGGCTGCGCTATCGTTCTTGAGCAGGCGTTGCACCTCCGCCAGACGAATCTGGGCCGGCGCCGATTTCGGCAGCACATTGGCCAGCTTGCTGTAAGTGTCGAGCGCACCGTTCAGATCCTTGCTGGCGATTTGCGACTGGCCCAGCAGTTCAAGCACGCCGGCATCGGTCGGGTTCGTGGTCTGGAACTTGCGGGCCAGCGCCAGCGCTTTTGGCGCCTGGTCGGTGCGCAGGTAGTGCGCGCCCAGCTTCAGTGCCGGGGCCGTTGCCTCCGGATTGGCCGTGCTGGCTTTTTCGAACCAGGTGGTGGCTTCGGCCGTGTTCTTCTGCAGCAGCGCCAGTTCACCCAATGCCGCCATCGCGTCGGCATTGTTCTTGTCTTTCTCGAGGAAGGCCGTGAAGCGCGCCTTGGCAGCGTCCGGCTTTTTCTCCTGCATGTCCAGGCGCGCCAGATTGGTCACGGCAGGCAGGAACGTCGGCTGCAACTGCACGGCTTTCTCGAACGCCGCACGTGCTGGCGCGTTCTTGCCCTGGACCATGTACACGGCGCCCTTGAGCTGCTGCACCTGCGCGCTGTCCGGCTGCTGCTTTTCAAGCGACGCCACGGCGGCCTCGGCCCGGTCGTAGCGCTTCATGCCCATCTCGGTCTGCACCAGTGCCATCGTGGCCTGGAGCGATTTCGGATCGAGCGTGGCAGCCGCTTCGAGTTCGCTCAGGCCACGGGCCTGGTCACCCTGCGCCAGACGCGACAGGCCAAGCGAGGTGCGTACGGCGGCAGCTTGCGGCGCCAGCGTGGCAGCCTGCTGGAGGTAACTGCTGGCCTTGTCGAAGTCGCGCACCTGCATGTACGACTCACCCGCCAGGGCCAGCAGTTGCGCGTCCTGCGGCGCATCCTTCAGGGCTGGCGCCAGGGTTGCTGCGGCATCGGCTGGCTGCGAATTGCGCAGTTGTGCCTGGGCCAGCAGCTTGCGTGCGTAGACATTGTTCGGATTGCTTTGCAGGTATTTGCGCAGATGCTGCTCAGCCTGCTGGGTACCGCCAAGATTCAGCTCGGATGCGCCGGCCAGCAGGATGCTCGGCTGGTGATCAGGCGCGATCTTGAGGATTTTTGCCAGCGCGTCTTTCGCTGCAGAGTATTTACCTTGCGAGAACTCGTACAGGCCACGGGTGTACACCACCAGCAGGCTGCCCGGCGAATTCTTTTCCGCTGCTTCGACTTCGACCTTGGCCGCGTCGAACTTGCCGCGGGCGATCTCGACGTACGCCTTTTCAATATGGGCGCCACGGTGATCCGGCTTGAGCTTGAGCGCCTGGTCATACGCCGCCAGGGCTTCGTCGGGCTTGTTCATCATGCGCAGCATCGAGCCGCGCATCATGTAGGCTTCGGGATTCTTTGGATCCTTGGCCACAGCCTCCTCGACGTAGCGCGCGGCTGCATCGCGGTCGCCTTTTGCGGCGGCAATGCGCGCCATGCCCATCAGCGCCTCGCCCGAATTTGCATTGGCCGCCAGTGCGGCGGTGTAGGCCTGCTGCGCTTCGTCCGGCTTGCCGCTGCCCAGCAGCGCGTCGGCGCGCAGGCTCAGCAGTGGCGCGGAGCCAGCCGCCGCTTCCGGCGTGATCTCGGTCAGCACTTCCTTGAACTTGCCTTGCTGCGTCATGGCCTGGCCGAGCAGCGGCAGAACGCGCGCCGCCGGGATGCCCAGTGAACGGGCGCGGCCGAATTCTTTTTCAGCCGACACGGCGTCGCCGGTCGACAATTGCAGGGTGCCCAGCGCCATGCGCGCTTCGCCATTTTCCGGGCTGTTTGCCACGGCATTTTTCAACTGGATCAGCGCCGCCTTGATATCGCCTTTTTGTTGATACTGCGTGGCTTCGGCCAGCAGGGTCTCGGTCGACTGGGTGCGGTTGCAGCCGGACAAACCGGCGGCCAGGATGGCGCCGGACAGCAGGGCGGTAAGAGTAAGCTTGGTTGCGTGGCGCGACATGTGGGATTCCTCAGGCAATGGAGTTCGTTGTTTCGCCAGATAGCGAAATTCCTCAACAACAAATAATACCTGAAGGAACAGCGTCGCCAACGTGCAAACGGATGCAATTGTTGCAAATTCCAGCCGCGGGTAACAGCAAAAAAGTGAGAGCAATTGTTACCAAGATTAGAAGCGGCAGGCGTAGCCCCTTTCATCCCTCGTCGCTGCCTGGCCCCTTGCGCAGACGTTGCAGCAAGGCATTAACATCATTGCCGACTGGTAAGTTATGCCGCCGCAACAGCTGTACATGAAGCACGAGATTTTCCAGCACCAGCTTGGCCGAGACGGCAAGCAGCGTCATCAGGCGATCTTCCTGGCTGAAGTTCTCCATCGCCGCTGCCATCTCGCACAGGTGATTGGCGACGAGGTCGCGCAGTTCGTCCTCGGGGAAGGGAAGGTCGGCGAAGTCGATCGGGTCTTCCTGTTCGACTTCGCGCATCAGGGCGGCAAGTTGTGCGGGGCGGATCGGCATGAATGACTCCGTGGTGTTCACGAAGCCATTCTAGGCCGTTTGCCGCCGCCGTTATTACAATTACATATTGCGCCGATACTGTCCGCCCACCTCGAACAGCGCCGTCGTGATCTGCCCCAGCGAGCACACGCGTACGGCGTCCATCAAGTGCGCAAACACGTTGTGGTTGTCGATCGCGGCCTGGCGCAGCGCGGCCAGGGCGGCTGGCGCGGCATCCGCATGGCGCGAGTGGAAGGCATCCAGACGCTGCAGCTGCGATTGCTTTTCGTCGTCGGTCGAACGCGCCAGTTCGATGGTCGCCGGTGCGCCCGAACCCTTCGGATTGCGGAAGGTATTGACGCCGATGATCGGCAGCGTGCCGTCATGCTTCTGGTGCTCGTACAGCATCGACTCTTCCTGGATCTTGCCGCGCTGGTAGCCGGTTTCCATCGCGCCCAGCACGCCGCCGCGTTCGGCGATGCGCTCGAATTCCTGCAGCACCTGCTCTTCCACCAGGTCGGTCAGTTCGTCCATGATGAACGCGCCCTGGTTGGGGTTCTCGTTCTTGGCCAGGCCCCATTCGCGGTTGATGATCAGCTGGATGGCCAGCGCACGGCGCACCGATTCATCGGTCGGCGTCGTGATCGCTTCGTCGTAGGCATTGGTGTGCAGCGAGTTGCAGTTGTCGTAGATCGCGATCAGCGCCTGCAGCGTGGTGCGGATGTCGTTGAAGTCGATCTCTTGCGCGTGCAGCGAACGGCCCGACGTCTGGATGTGGTACTTGAGCTTTTGCGAGCGGTCGTTGGCGCCGTAGCGCTCGCGCATGGCCACGGCCCACAGGCGGCGTGCGACGCGCCCGAGCACCGTGTATTCCGGGTCCATGCCGTTCGAGAAGAAGAACGACAGGTTCGGCGCGAAGTCGTCGATGTGCATCCCGCGCGCCAGGTAGGCTTCGACGAACGTGAAGCCGTTCGACAGCGTGAAGGCCAGTTGCGAGATCGGATTGGCGCCCGCTTCGGCAATGTGATAACCCGAGATCGACACCGAGTAGAAATTGCGCACGCCGTGGCGCACGAAATATTCCTGGATGTCGCCCATGACCTTCAGCGAAAACTCGGTCGAGAAGATGCAGGTGTTCTGGCCCTGGTCTTCCTTCAGGATGTCGGCCTGCACGGTGCCGCGCACGCTGGTCAGGACCCAGGCGCGGATTTTTTCGCTTTCTTCAAGTGTGGGCTGGCGGCCGTTGTCGTGCGCGAACTTGTCGATCTGCTGGTCGATCGCCGTATTCATGAACATCGCCAGGATGGTCGGCGCCGGGCCGTTGATCGTCATCGACACCGACGTCGACGGGCTGCACAGGTCGAAGCCGTCGTACAGCACCTTCATGTCGTCCAGCGTGGCAATCGACACGCCCGAGTTGCCGACCTTGCCGTAGATATCGGGCCGCAGCGCCGGATCGGCGCCGTACAGCGTGACCGAATCGAACGCGGTCGACAGGCGCTTGGCGTCCATCCCGGTCGAGACGAGCTTGAAGCGTTTGTTGGTGCGGAAGGCGTCGCCTTCGCCCGCGAACATGCGGGTCGGGTCTTCGCCTTCACGCTTGAACGGGAACACGCCGGCCGTGTAGGGGAACGCGCCCGGCACGTTCTCGAGCATCAGAAAGCGCAGGATTTCGCCGTGGTCTTCAAAGCGCGGCAGCGCGACCTTGCGGATCGGGTTGCCCGACAAGGTTTTTGTGACCAGGCGAGTGCGGATTTCCTTGTCGCGCACATGCGTGACGTAGTCGTCGCCGGCATACGCGGCCTGCAGCGCCGGCCAGGCCGCGACGAGGTTTTTGGCTTCGCCATCCATTGCGTTATCACGTTCGGCCATCAAGCCGTCGAGCGCATCGCCCGCGGCCGCGCCCTGGCCGGCGGCCAGCAGCATGCGCTTCGATTCGCCCAGTTGCTGGCGCTCGCGTGCGAGTTTCACCTGGCGCGCCACGTGGCGGTGGTAGCCGCGCACGGTGTCGGCGATCTCGGCCAGGTAGCGGCTGCGCGCCGGCGGCACGATCACGTTCTTGCCGCTCGAGTAGCGCAGCGCCGGCGAGGGCAGGCTGCTCGTATCGATCGGCAGGCCGAGCGCTGCCAGCCGGGGCAGCAGGCCGTGGTACAGCGCCGTCACGCCATCGTCGTTGAAGCGCGACGCCTGGGTGCCGAACACCGGCATCTGGTCCGGGCTCTGGCTCCACAATTCGCGGTTGCGCTGGTACTGCTTGGCCACGTCGCGCAGCGCGTCGAGCGCGCCCTTGCGGTCGAACTTGTTGATGGCGATGAAGTCGGCGAAATCGAGCATGTCGATTTTTTCGAGCTGCGAGGCGGCGCCGAACTCCGGCGTCATCACGTACATCGACGTGTCGACGTGCGGCACGATGGCGGCATCGCCCTGGCCGATGCCGGACGTCTCGACGATCACGAGGTCGAACCCGGTCACCTTGCAGGCGGCGATCACGTCCGGCAGCGCCTGCGAGATTTCCGAGCCGGCGTCGCGCGTGGCCAGCGAGCGCATGAAGATGCGCGTCTGGCCGTTCCACGGACTGATCGCATTCATGCGGATGCGGTCACCCAGCAGCGCGCCGCCCGACTTGCGGCGCGACGGGTCGATCGAGATCACGGCGATGTTCAGGCGATCGCCCTGATCGAGGCGAATGCGGCGGATCAGTTCATCGGTCAGCGACGATTTGCCGGCGCCGCCGGTGCCGGTGATGCCCAGCGTCGGCACGCGCAGCGTCGCGGCGTGTTCGAGGATCTGTGCGCGCAGCGCGGCGTCGACCTTGTCGTTTTCCAGCGCCGTGATCAGCTGCGCCAGCGGACGGTGGCGCGCGGCCAGCTCGCCCTGCTGCAGCGCCGCCAGCGTGGTCGGGGCATATGGCGACAGGTCGACGTCACAGGCTTGCAGCATCGCGTGGATCATGCCGACCAGGCCCATGCGCTGGCCGTCTTCGGGGCTGAAGATGCGGGTGACGCCGTACGCGTGCAGTTCGTCGATTTCGTGCGCGACGATCACGCCGCCACCGCCGCCGAACACCTTGATGTGCGCGCCGCCGCGCTCGCGCAGCAGGTCGATCATGTATTTGAAGTATTCGACGTGGCCGCCCTGGTAGCTCGAGATGGCGATGCCTTGCGCATCCTCGGCCAGTGCCGCCGTGACGACGTCATCGACCGAGCGGTTGTGGCCCAGGTGGATGACCTCGGCGCCATTCGATTGCAGGATGCGCCGCATGATGTTGATCGAGGCGTCGTGACCGTCGAACAGCGAAGCGGCGGTGACGAAGCGCACCTTGTTGGCCAGTTGCGGGGTAGCAGGGGCGGGGGCGGCCAGCGTGGCGGCGGCGGTTGTATCGTTCATGGATAGCAGTCCTTGTAGGCGGGAGGACGAGGGGTGCTGGTACGGTAGCTGACGTTAACGTTAACGTCAAGTAGTGAACAAATGAACCGGTGTCATGAAGTTTACTAAAGATAACATTAAGTGATTTATTGCAATCATTTGGTATACTTCCTGCATAGCGCGTGGACACATCCGCGCCGGTTACCAGAGGGGTACGTCAGATGTTGAAAAAAGTGGATGCGTCACAGCTCAGGGTTGGCATGTTCATCCACGATCTCGATTGTGGCTGGATGGAGCATCCATTTGTGCGCAGTCAGTTCCTGCTGTCCTGCGAGAGCGAAATCCAGAAAATCCGCGATGCGCGGATTCACGGCGTCGTGATCGATTGCAGCCGCGGCATGGACGTGGACGCGCCCACGCTGGCCCAGGCGCAGGCAGCCACCGAAGCCGAAGTGACGGCGCTGGCCACCACCGCGACCAGTCGGGTACGAATCTCCGTTGGCGAGGAACTGCAACGCGCGGCCACGGTGCGGCGCGAAGCAGTGGGCGTGGTGCGCACGGTGATGCAGGACGCGCGGCTGGGCAAGGCCGTCCACCTCGACGAGGTCGGGCCGGTCGTGCAGAACATCACCGAATCGATCCTGCGCAACGCGGGCGCCTTGCTCGGCCTGTTGCAGATCAAGAACAAGGACGATTACACGTTCCTGCATTCGGTGAGCGTGTGCACGCTGCTGGTGGCGTTCTGCCGCTCACGCAATCTGGATGACGAGCGCATCTACCAGGCCGGCATCGGCGGGCTGCTGCACGACACCGGCAAGGCGCTGGTGCCGGATGCGATTCTGAACAAGGTAGGGCGCCTGACCGACGCCGAGTTTGCCATCGTCAAGCGTCATCCGCGCGATGGCCACGACATCCTGCTGCGCACGCCCGGCATCGGCGCCATACCGCTCGACATCACGCTGCACCACCACGAGCGGCGCGACGGCAGCGGTTATCCGGACCACCAGGCCGGGGACGCGATCAGCGAACTGGCGCAGATGGCGGCCATCGTCGACGTGTACGACGCGATCACGTCGGAGCGCTGCTATCACAAGGGGGTGGCGCCGGCTGAAGCGCTGCGCAAGCTGTATGAGTGGAGCAAATTCCACTTCGATCCCGCCCTGGTCCAGGAGTTCATGCGCTGCGTTGGAATCTACCCGGTCGGCACGCTGGTGCTGCTGGAATCGGGCCGCCTGGGCGTGGTGGTCGAGCCGCACGAAACGAGCCTGCTCACGCCGAAGGTCAACGTGTTCTTCCATACCCGGGAGCAGCGTTACATCAAGCCCGAAACCGTCGATCTGTCACGGCCGCTGGGCTTTGGCGGCGGTGACCGCATCGTGCGTCACGAGTCGGCCGAGAAGTGGCAGGTCGAGCCGCTGCGCTTCATGCAGGTCGCCTGAGCGCAACGCGCTCAGAAGAATTCGGCGGTGTCGTTGGTCGTGACGGTCTGCAGCAGGCCGCCATCGACCAGTGCTTCGTAATGGCAGACGCGGTTGCGGCCGTTGGCCTTGGCGAAATACAGCGCCTGGTCGGCGTGGCCGAGCGTGACGACCGGCGAATCGGCCGCGCTGACACCCGTGAAGCCGATGCTGACAGTGACTTGCCCCACCTGCGGGAAATGGTGGCTTTCGACATCGAGACGAAAGCGCTCGATGATGCGGCGCGCGTTCTCGAGCGTCGTAGAACGCAGCAGCACCACGAACTCTTCGCCGCCAAAGCGGAACACCCGGTCCTGCGTACGGAAGGACGACTGCAGCAGGTTGGCGATCAGGATCAGGACCTCGTCGCCATACAGGTGGCCGAAGCGGTCGTTGACCGTCTTGAAGTGGTCGACGTCGACCACGGCCAGCCACTGCGCCTCCGCCCCATGCTGTCCGCGCCGCTCGGCCAGGCCGGGCATGACGGGATCGGCGTCCGTTGCCAGCAGCATGCGCGCCAGCTGGTCGTCGAAGGTCTTGCGGTTGAGCAGGCCCGTGAGCGAATCGCGTTCGCTGTAATCGAGCAGATTCTGGAAATTGCGGTACACGCTGACAATCCCGCTGACCATGTACAGCGCTTCCGGCGTGAACGGGGTGTAGTGGGCGATCTCGAGGCAGGTATCGGCGCGCTCGCCGAACCAGATCGGCAGCCACAGGCGGCGCAAGCCGTCGGCGCCCATGCCTTCGGCGCGCGTGGCGTGCTGGCGCAGGCACGCGTCGAGTTCGGGATAGGTGGCGATCGGCTCGCCCGGGCCACTGTCTTGTGGTTCTTCCGGGCAGGCGACGCCGCCGGCCTGGATGCAGGCGCGCGAGCGCACAAACAGCTGGTCGCCGACGCTGGAAATGCCTAGGACCCGGGTCTGGTTCGCGCCCGATAGTTCCTGGACCGCCGAGATCACCGAGATGTCCAGCATCGCATGATCGCGGTGGCCGGTCATGTCCACCATGTGTCGCAGCAGGGAATCCATGTCGTCGTTGTCAGGCCAGCCAAAGCACGAAAAAAAAAGACCCTGCAGATGGCGTGGGATGACGCGCAAGAGGGCCGGAAGTGCCGCATTTTTCAGCGGCCAAGCAAAACAGCATAATGCTTTTTTGTACTAGCGGCAACTATTCTTGGCGATTTTTCTCCTGCGTCATCGGGTCGCAACGCAGGGGCCCGTGAACCTTGTTTTTCCTCAAGTAAAAATATTTCCACGTGGAAAAACTGCGCCCCATCAAATTGCCGCTCGGCACTAATGCCTATAGTCAACTTACTGGCACACGTTACATAGCAGGGGCGGTCGGGCCCGGCCGCAGCCAGTATTTTTCAACCACTAAAGGAGTTTTGTCATGAGCACGATTACCTCCGCCATCAAAGCCTTCATCGCAGACGAAAACGGTGTGACTGCCATCGAGTATGGCCTGATCGCTGCACTCATCGGCGTCGCAATGGCCACAGTGGCTGGCGAGGTCGGTAATGGAATCAAGGAAACGTTCGAGTACATCCAGGAGCAGTTGAGCAACGCTCTCCCGACCGCACCGTAATGCGTGTGCCCCCCGGGTCGACGTCCTGCCCTGGGGGGCATTTTTTTTGGAGCCGATCATGAATATCGCACCCTACCTCGACACACTGCTGCTGCTGCTCGTGACGGCCGCCGCGATCAAGGATCTGGAAAGTCGGCGCATTCCCAATTCATTGCTGCTCGCTGGCGTACTCGGCGCGCTGCTGCTGCACCTGCTGTCGCCCCAGCCGATCACGGCGCTGCTGTCCTCATTGGGCGGCTGCGCGACCGGCCTGGCGTTGCTGCTGCCGTTCTATCTGCTGCGCGGCATGGCCGCCGGCGACGTCAAGATGATGGCCGCCGTCGGCGTCTTCACCGGCGCCGGCGACGCGCTGCGCATTGCCATCCTGGCCTGGTGCGCAGGCGGCGTGATGGTGCTGGTGGTTCTCATCGTCAAAGGGCGGCTGCGCCTGGCCCTGGCCAATCTGTGGGCCATGTTGCTGCCCATCCTGCTGCGCCTGCAACGCTTGCCGAGTCCGGAGAACAGTGGCCGGCCCAGCGCCGGCTCGATCCCGTATGGCGTGGCCATTGCTGCCGGGACGATTGTGCATCTGGTCGGTCGTTACGGCGCCACGCCCCTCGCCTGATCGCTGCGGCTGCTCTTGTCAGGCATCAAGTGCCGCAAATAGATGCTCGTTAGAATCAATTGAGGTTTTCCCAGAACCAACTTCAGCATCAGGAGACGTCATGATCGGAGTGTTATCGGCCGCCGCGCCGACCGGACCGGATGCAGCGTTGTCTCTGTCTACGCCAGGTTTTGATGCGGATGGCAATCTCGCCGCAGTGCTGCCGCGCCAGCCGCGCACGGTGCGCGACACGGGGCTCGACGCGCGCCTGGTGACTGCGCTCGTGGTCAAGACCCTGCATGCCGACGGCAAGACGCCGCTGTCCCAATTGACTGGACGCCTGCGGCTGTCGGTCAGCGTGCTGCGCGAAGTGTTGCAGGCCCTGGTGGGCACCCAGCAGGCCGAAGTCGCGTATTCGGGCGACAGCGATCTCGATGTGCACTATCAGTTGACTGCCCTGGGCCAGCGCGCGGCGGGCGAATACCTGGCCGAATCGCGCTATGTCGGCCCGGCGCCGGTGACGCTGGCAGCATGGCGCGCCGTGGTCACGCGCCAGTCGCAGCGCCAGCCCGATGCCGCGCGCGTCACGCGCACCGAGCTCGATGCGGTGCTGGACGGCGACGGCCTGGCGCCGGCCATTCGCGAGCAGATCGGCGCCGCCCTGTACTCGGGCCGTCCGCTGCTGTTGTACGGGCCGTCCGGCAGCGGCAAGACGTCACTGGCGCGCAAGCTGGCGCGCCTGCGCCAGGATCCGGTCGCGGTGCCGTATACGGTGCTGGTCAACCACGAAATCATCCAGCTGCACGACCTGACGCTGCATCCCCTCCCGCTGCACGTGCGCGCCCTCGAAGAGCGCCGCAGCGGCGATGCACGCTGGGCCCTGAGCCAGCGTCCGCTGGTGCACGTGGGGCCGGAGCTGGCGCGCGACATGCTGGAGCTGCGCAGTGATCTGGGCAGCGGCGTGCTGCACGCGCCGCCCCACATCCTGGCCAACAACGGTTTGCTGGTGGTGGACGATGTGGGCCGCCAGCGTGTGCCGCCGGGCGAACTGCTGCACCGCTGGCTTGGCGCGCTCGAAGCAGGCCTGGACCATGTCACGGTGCCGGGCGGCGCCACGCACGTCCTGCCGTTCGATGTGAGCCTGGTGCTGGTCACCAGCCTGGCGCCGGAGTCGGTGCTCGACGAGGCCTGCCTGCGCCGCATCGGCTACCGGATTCCGGTCGGGCCTCTGTCGGAGCAGAGTTATCGCGCGCTGCTGCGGCGCCAGGCGCGGCAGCGCCGGATCGACCTGGATGACAGCGCGATCGCATTCCTGATCGAGCACCTGCACCGCCGCACCGGGCGTGCGCTGTTGGCCGCCTATCCGCACGAGCTGCTGGGCCGGATCGCCGACTTCGCGGGTTTCTCCGGTCAGGCCCCGTGCTGCGATGTGGATGGCCTGACGCGCGCCTGGTACAGCCTCTTCGGCGAAGGGGACGCACCATGAAAAACCAACGAGCCGTGATCATGATGGCGCTGGCCGTGGTGCTTGGCCTGCTGGCCGTGGCGCTGGCCGCGCGCTGGCTGCTCAATGCGCCGGTGCCCGCTGCCGGCAGGATCGTCGTCGCGAAAAGCGACATCGACATCGGCCAGCGCTTGACGCCCGCGCTGTTCATCGTGGTGGACTGGCCCACTGCCAGCGTGCCCAAGGGCGCGTTCACCGAACCCCAGCCGCTGAACGGCCGGGTCCTGCGCAGCAGCCTGCTCGCGGGGGAACCGGTCAGCGAAGCCAAGCTGGCCCCGGCCGGCACGCTGGGCGGCCTGTCGGCCCTGATCACCGAAGGCAAGCGCGCGATCACGGTGCGCGTGAACGACGTGATCGGCGTGGCCGGCTTCGCACTGCCGGGCAACTATGTCGACATCATCGTCAGCACCGAGACGGCGCCCGATCCGAACGCCCCGCAGGCCCGTGCGCACAGCATCTCGAAGATTGTCCTGGAGCGCATCCTGGTGCTGGCGGTGGCCCAGGAAGTGGGCCGCGACGAGACCAAGCCCAAGGTCGTCAATGCCGTCACGCTCGAAGTCACGCCCGAACAGGCCGAAAAGCTGGATCTGGCGCGCAGCGTCGGTACGCTGTCGCTGGCGCTGCGCAACCAGATCGACCCCGCCGCTACCGCCACCACCGGCGCGACCAAGGAGAACCTGCTGCCGGCGCCGCCCGCCGCCCCGGTCGTACTGCGCGCTGTATCACCACCGCGGGTGCATTTGGTGCGGGCGCCGGCGCCACCACCGGCGCCGCACCGCGAATGCATCAGCGTCATCAACGGCCTGCACGCATCGCAGGAATGCTTCTGATGTCTTCGACTGGACCGATCATGCACCGACATTCCACGATCGCACTGCGCACCTGCCTGGCGGCCATCTTGACAGGACTGAGCGCGCTGGCCCTGGCTGCCCCGGCAGGCAAAAAAACTGTTGCGTCCGACACGGCAGCGCAGCCCGCGCCGCGCCTGAACGGCGGCTGCCAGGGCGAGGCCGCGCGTCCTGCCACCATGGCGCTCCAGATGGGCAAGTCGACCATGCTGCGCCTGCCCGAAGCAGTCACCCGGCGCAGCGTCGGCAACCCGGCTGTCGTGCAGGCGATGCTGGTGGCGCCGGACACGCTGTATATCGCCGCCGTTGATGTCGGCACCACCAACATGATCGTGCAGGGTCGCAGCGGCGCGTGCAGCGTGATCGACATCACGGTCGCGATGGACCCGGCCAGCCTGCAAGCGATGCTGGGCGTCGCCATGCCGCACGAGAAGGAGATCCGGGTGATGGCCGCCAATGACACGCTGGTGCTGACCGGCACCGTCAGCGACGCTGCCGCCGTCAACCGCGCCGTGGAACTGGCCGGCGCCTATGTGCGCCGCCCGCTGCGCCAGTTGCCGGCGGCCGACAAGGACAACGCGACCGACGGCGTGATTCAGATCGGCAATGGCAGCAGCGGCGGCGCCGCTGCCGGGGCAGGCGGTGCCAGCGCCCGCGTGATCAACCTGCTGGCAGTCAGCGCGCCCCAGCAGGTGCAGCTCGAGGTCAAGGTGGCCGAAGTCGCGCGCACGCTGCTCGAGCGGCTTGAAACCGGAGTGCGCCTGAGCTTCGGGTCCGGTAGCTGGACCACCACGCTGGCCACCGATTTTCTCAGCGGGCTGGCGCGCGGCGGCCTGGCCGGCCTGAAGACCAACGGCAACCGCTTCGGCATCGACACCGACAAGCTCGATGGCCTGGTGCGCATCCTGGCCGAACCGAACGTGTTGGCCATCAGCGGGCAGGAAGGCGCGTTCCTGGCGGGCGGCAAGTTCTTCATCCCGGTGGCGCAGGACAATAACAAGGTGACGCTGGAAGAGAAGGAATTCGGCGTCGGCCTGCGCTTTACCCCGACCGTGCTGGGAGGAGGCCTCATCAACCTGAAGGTCGCGCCCGAAGTGTCGGAGCTGTCGCGCGAAGGGATCGGCATCAGCGCCGCCGGCATTGCGGGCACCGCGATCATGCCGCTGTTGACCACGCGCCGCGCCAGCACCACGGTGCAGCTGCACGACGGCCAGAGCTTTGCCATCGGTGGCCTGGTGCGCAACAACCTGGTCGCCAACCTGAAAGGCCTGCCGGGACTGAGCGACGTGCCGATACTGGGCGCGCTGTTTCGCAGCACCGACTTCCAGCAGGAGCGCACCGAACTGGTCTTCGTCATCACGGCGCGCCTGGTCAAGCCACTGCCGGCCGGCAGTCTGAGCTTGCCGACCGACCGGTTCGATGCGCCGTCGCGCGCCAGCGTGCTGCTTGGCGGCCGCCTCGAAGGTACGCCCGCCGTTGGCACGCCCGCCGTTGGCACGGCGCCTGTCCCACCCGCACCGGCGCCGGCCGCCGGCGGCCCCGAACCGGAATAGGAGAGCAGCATGGCATCCACATTCACACGCCGGGCGGCGCTGGTGCTGCTGGCCTGCGGCGCGCAGGGCTGCATCTCAAGCACGCCGCACTGGGACAGCCAGTTCGGCGCGGCGACCCGCGCCAACCTGGCCGCGCAGACGATCGACCCGGCTGCGGGCGCCAGCCGCAACCCCGCCGCGGGGCTCGATGGCCGCGCCGCGCGCGCGGCCATCGACAACTACGAGCGCTCGTTCGCACAACCGGACACCGGCCAGCCGGCGCCCATGATCCGTGCGCAGTAAGCGCGCGGCCCTACTTTTATCGAGGACTTCATGAGAGCGCTCCTGATCAGCCGGGACAGCCACCTGTACGCGGAACTGGCCGCCCAGGGCGCCGCGCGGGTGCCGCCCCTGCACCTGGGCGCGACCCGCGCCGGCCTGCGCGAGGCGCTCGACCGGCCCGATCCCGACTCGCCGCAACTCGTGATCGTCGATGCCAGCAACCTCGAACCGTCCGAAGCCAATCTGCTCGAGCGCCTGGGCCGGCAGTATCCGACGGCGCAACTGATGCTGCTGACCACCCAGCACCAGCCCGACCTGTTGATTACCGCGATGCGCGCCGGCGTGCGCGAGCTGCTGCAACTGCCGCTGGTGCACCGCGCCTTTCATGAGGCGATGGACCGCATTGCAAGCGCCGCCGGCATCTCGACCATGCGCGACGGGAAGGTGCTGGCCTTCATCGCCTGCAAGGGCGGCAGCGGCGCCACCTTCATCTCGACCAATTTCGGCTACGCGCTTGCCTCGCTGGCGGGCAAGAAGGTGCTGCTGATCGACCTGCATGGCCAGTTCGGCGACGCCGCCCTGTACGTGTCGGACCAGAAGCCGGCCATGACGATGTCGGACGTGTGCGCACAGATCGCCCGCATCGACGGGCCGTTTCTCGAATCGTGCCTGGTGCACGTGACGCCGGGCTTCGGCGTGCTGGCGGCGGCCGACGATCCGTCCCACGAGCGGCAGGCCAAGCCCGAACACATCGACACCATCCTGCGCGTCGCGCGCCAGCACTATGACTACGTGCTGCTCGACGTCGGGCGCCAGATCGATGCGGTGTCGCTGCGCGCGCTGGACGTGACCGACACGATTTACCCGTTGCTGCAACTCGCGCTGCCCGATATCCGCGATGCGCGCCGCCTGCTCGACATCTTCCGCTCGCTCGGCTATGTGCTCGACAACATCCGCCTGATCGTCAACCGCTACGAAAAGGGCGGCAAGCTGCGCCTGCAGGACCTGCATGCGGCGCTGGGCTGCGAAGTGGTGCACACCTTCCCCAACGACTACATTGCGGTCACCGATTCGGTGAACCAGGGCGTGCCGGTGCTGCAGTTGTCGCGCTCGAGCGCCGCCGCGCGCAGTCTGGCCGACCTGGTCGAACTGGTGACCGCGCAACGGGTCCACGAAAGCCGTGGCCTGCTGGGGCGCCTGTTCGGGCGCCAGGATCACGTCGACTGACTCGTTCCCCACGTTTGAACCACGCACCGGAGACACCGATGTCCCTTCGCGAACGCCTTGCGCTGCCCGACCCCGAGCGCCCGACCGGCGCCGAATCGCACGACGCCCCCAACCAGGCCTACCAGGAGCTCAAGAAGCTGATGCACCAGATGATCCTCGACCGGATCGACCTGGAACGCCTGAAGCGCCTGACCGCCGAACAGTTCAAGCACGAGCTGGCGCTGCTGGTCCAGCGCATCATCGAAGACGAGCGCATCGTGCTGAACCAGCACGAGCGCCACCACCTGGTGCTCGACATCCAGCACGAGATGCTGGGCTTCGGCCCGCTCGAGCCGCTGCTGGCCGATCCGACGATTTCGGACATCCTGGTCAACACCGCCAGCAAGGTCTGGGTCGAGCGCCACGGCAAGCTCGAACTGACCGATGTCACCTTCCACGACAACGCCCACCTGATGAAGATCATCGAAAAGATCGTCTCGCGCGTGGGGCGCCGGGTCGATGAATCGAGCCCGATGGTCGATGCGCGCCTGCCGGACGGCTCGCGCGTGAACGCCATCATCCCGCCGCTGGCCGTCGACGGGCCGATCCTGTCGATCCGCCGCTTCGGCGGCAGCCCGCTGACGGTACACAACCTGCTCGAGTACAAAAGCATGGCGCCGCCGATGATCCGGGTGATCGAAAGCCTGGGCACGGCCAAGGTCAACATCCTGATCTCGGGCGGCACCGGCAGCGGCAAGACCACCTTGCTCAACCTGATCTCGGGGTTCATCCCGGCCAGCGAACGGATCGTGACGATCGAGGATGCGGCCGAGCTGCAACTGCGCCAGCCGCACGTCGTGCGCCTGGAAACGCGTCCGCCGAATATCGAGGACAAGGGCGAAGTCACGCAGCGCGCGCTGGTGCGCAACGCGCTGCGCATGCGGCCCGACCGCATCATCCTGGGCGAGGTGCGCGGCGCCGAGGCGCTCGACATGCTGCAGGCGATGAACACGGGCCACGAAGGCTCGCTTGCCACGATCCACTCGAACACGCCGCGCGACGCGCTCTCGCGCCTGGAAAATATGGTCAGCATGGCCGCCGTGAACCTGACGCCGCGCGCGATCCGCCAGCAGATTGTCTCGGCGGTGACGGTGGTGCTGCAAGTCTCGCGCCTGACCGACGGCACGCGCAAGCTGGTGAGCATGCAGGAGATTACCGGCATGGAGGGCGAGGTCATTTCGATGCAGGAGATCTTCCTGTTCGAACAGCGCGGCGTCGATCCGCAGGGCAGGGTGCTCGGCCACTTCAGCGCGACCGGTGTGCGGCCGCGTTTTGCCGACCGCCTCAAGCTGTTCGGGGTACCGGTGCCGGACGACACGTTCGATCCCGACCGCGTGTTTGATTGAAGGAGCGGTCATGGACATCCTGTTCTACGGTTTCGTCGTGGTGCTGTTCGCCGCCGTCATCCTGGCGGTCGAAGGCTTCTACCTGTGGTGGATGAGTACCCGCGGCGCCGCTGCGCGCCGCATTGCACGCCGCCTGCAGGTCATGTCCGGCGGCGCGCAGACGCGCTCGGGCGAACGCATCTCGATCCTCAAGCAGCGCCCCTTCAGCCGCCGGCCTGCACTCGACCGGCTGCTGCACCGGGCAGCCCTGGCCCAGCGCATCGATGCGCTGCTGGTGCAGGCCGGCGCGCCCTGGACCGTCAGCCACTTCATTGGCGCCACCTTCGGCTGCGTGATCCTGGTCCTGGTGGCTGGCAGCGTCTGGGCGTTGCCGCTGCAAGCGCGCCTGCTGCTGTGCGTGGCCAGTCCCGGCCTGCCCTGGTGCCTGCTGCAGCGGATGCGCAGGCGGCGCCTGATCCGCATCGAGCACCAGCTGCCGGAGGCGGCCGACTTCATCGCGCGCGCGCTGCGCGCCGGGCACTCGTTCATCAATGTGCTGCAGATCGTCGGCAATGAGATGCCCGAGCCGCTGGCCGGTGAATTTCGCATCGCGCGCGAAGAGATCAATTACGGCGTGCCGATGAACGAAGCGCTGCACGGGCTGGCCGCGCGCATTCCGCTGACCGACCTGCGCTATCTGGTGATCGCGGTGCTGATCCAGCGCGATTCGGGCGGCAACCTGGCCGAAATCCTCGGCAATATCAGCGGCATCATCCGCGCCCGCCTGAAACTCGTGGCCCAGGTGCGGGTGCTGTCGGCCGAAGGCCGCATGTCGGCCTGGATTCTGGGCTTGCTGCCATTTGGCGTGATGGGCGTGATGGCGGTGAGCAGCCCGCATTACGTCAGCATGCTGTGGACTGACCCGAGCGGCCAGCGGCTGCTGTGGTACGGCCTGGGCATGATCATCTTTGGCGTGCTGTGGCTGCGCCAGACCATCCGCATCCGCGTGTGAGGCCGCGATGAATACCATGCAACTGTGGTTTTTGCTGATCGTCTTCATGGTCGTGTGCGCGCTGTGCTGGGTCGCGCTGGCGCTGTTCGCGCCGGTCGCGCTGCGCGAGCGTCTGCGCCGTCTTCTCGGCCAGCGCGCGGCGCCGGGCATCGGTGACGCGCCGCGCCTGCGCTGGATCGAGCGTGTCGCCAGCGTGGCCCGGCCGCTCACCCGGTTGTCGATCCCCGACGAAGGCTGGGAAAAATCCACACTGCGCACCCGCTTCATGAACGCCGGCTGGCGCAACCCGGCGGCGCCGACGCTGTACTTCGCGGCCAAGACCGCGCTGGCGCTGCTGGCGCCCGCCGTACTGGCGCCCGTGATGCTGTTGCGCGGGACGACGTCGGGGCGCATGGTGCTGATGATTCTGCTGTGCGGTGCGGCGCTCGGCTACTACCTGCCCAACGCCGTGCTGGCGCGCCGCGTCAAGCGGCGCCGGCGCGAGATCTTCGAAACCATTCCCGATGCCCTCGACCTGCTGACGGTGTGCGTCGAAGCGGGCCTGAGCCTGGAGCGCGCTCTGGTCAAGGTGGCCGCCGAAATCCATATCAAGAGCGTGGTGCTGGCGCAGGAGATGCAGATCGTGCTGATGGAAATGCGGGCCGGCTTCAGCAAGGAAAAGGCGCTGCGCAATTTCGCGCTGCGCTCCGGCGTCGAGGATGTCGATACGCTGGTGGCCATGCTGATCCAGTCCGAACGCTTCGGCACCAGCGTGGGCGACGCCCTGCGCGTGTATGCCGACAACCTGCGTCACAAGCGGCGCATGATCGCCGAGGAAACGGCTGCGCGCATCGGCCTGAAACTGCTGTTCCCGCTGATCTTCTGTATTTTCCCGACGCTGATGATGGTCCTCCTGGGACCGGCGGCGATCCAGATTTCCCGTGCCATGAGCGCGCTGGCCAGCGCGCGCTGAACCCAAGGAGGCCGCCATGCGCCCGACCATCCACCATAGCACCCGATTCACGCGGCTGGCATTGCTGTGCGCCGGCCTTGCGGCGTGCGCGCCGCTTCAGATACCAATCAGTGCGGAGCCAGGAGCGCTTGCCGTCCGGCGTGACCTGGCCGCGCCGCTGCAAGCTGACGCCGGGCCGGATACCGCACCGGATACCGCCCACCGGTTCGTCACTCTGGGCAGCGCGTCTCTGCGCAGTGGCGATTACGACGCTGCCCGCGTGGCGCTGGAACGCGCCTGCCTGCTCGATCCGCTGGTTGCGCACTCGTGGGAGTTGCTGGGCGAAGCGCTGGCTGCACTGGGACAGGATGCCCGCGCGCGGCAGATGCTGCGCCAGGCGGCGTCGCTGCGCCAGTACGACTTGCGCGCCGACTTCGCTGCGACCGGTGGCCAGACGGGCGTCGCCGCGCTCGGCCAGGCCATGGCGGCATTGCAGCCCACCCCACAGCCCGGCTGGGCGCAAGCGCAGATCCACGTCGGCGCGGACGGCATGATGGAATTGCGCCGTGTACCGGCAAGCGCGCCTGCTGTGCAGTCTGCCTTGCAGCCGCTTTCACTGCCGCCGGCCGTGGCGCGTCTCGAGATCAGCAATGGCAATGGCGTGACCGGGATGGCGCGCGCACTGGCACGCCAGATCGACGCACCTGGCCTGCGTGTCACGCGCCTGTCGAACCAGCCCGGCTTTGCGGTGCGCCACACGCGCATCGAATACGACGCAGCCCACGTCGATGCGGCCCGGCGCCTCGCGCAGCGCGTGGGCAGCGTGCACCTGCAGGAAGTCGGCCACCGCGCACCCGCCAACCTGCGCCTGGTGCTGGGCCGCGACCTGGCGCAGCGCGGCGCCATGCTGCGCCTGGATGCGAAGAAGGCAGACTCACTGGCGCTGCGCTGAACCGGTCACGGCGCTGGCGCTGCATCCTTGCGATACACCCGCACATAATCGACCAGCATCCGGCGCGGGAACGCGGTCGTGCTGTCCGGGTAGCCGGGCCAGTATCCGCCGACAGCGAGGTTCAGCAGCACGAAGAATGGATGCTCGAATACCCAGTCGCCCTTTACGAGCGCCGGCGTGGCGGTGTGGTAGTGCACGCCATCGCGGTACCAGCGGATGGCCTGCGGTTCCCACTCGACGGCAAACACGTGGAAGTCGTCGCCATAGTCGGCGCCGTCCAGCGCGATCGGTTTGCTGAACGCGTGCTCGCCCGAATAGCCTGGCCCGTGCAGCGTGCCATAGGCATTGCGCGGTTCCTTGCCGATGATTTCCATGATGTCGATCTCGCCGCTGCGCGGCCAGCCGACCTTGCCGATGTCGGCGCCCAGCATCCAGAACGCCGGCCAGATACCCTGGCCCTTCGGCACCTTGATGCGCGCTTCGAAACGCCCGTACTGCGTCTCTTTCAGGCCGGCTGTCTTGAGCCGCGCCGACGTGTAATCCTTGCCTTCGTAGCGCTCCTTGCGCGCCTCGATGACCAGGTGGCCGTCCTCCACGCGCACGTTCTCGGGCCGCGCCGTGTAGAACTGCATCTCGTTGTTGCCCCAGCCATGGCCGCCGGTTTCGAGCGTCCAGATCGTGCGGTCGAGCATCGCGCCGCTGAATTCATCGCTCCAGGCCAGCGTCCAGCCGGGCAGGCGCGCCTGCGCCAGCGTAACTTGCTGCCTGACGTGCTGCATGATGTTGATGAACGTGTCGGTCCAGACCACGTCACGGTGCGCAGCCAGATAGCGCACCAGTTCTTCATGCGCCTGTGACGACACGCTCAGGTGGTCGCCCCCGATGCCATGGAAGGTGAAGGCGACCATGGTGCCACGCGCGACGGCTTGCTCCACCAGCGCGATCAGTTCCGCGCCACTGGCACCCACCGGGCCGACCGACGCAACCTGATACGGGTCGACCGCCGCCATCGAAACCGGCACGCCTGGGCCATTGCCCGCCTTGATCGCAACGAACGCCGGGTGCAGTGCGGGCAGGTAGTCGCCGCCCAGCGCCTGCACGTCGCCGCAGGGTGCGGTGTAAGTGCGCTCGCGCCGGCCGTCGATCGCTTCGAGCATCGTGTTGGCCAGCAGGACCTGGTCGACCATCTGTGCGCGGCTGGTCGTTGCGAGGTCGCGGTGCGCGGCGACCCAGCCGCGGTCCGGGCCCTTGCCCGAACACTGGTGGAACAGGCTGTGGTTGCCCAGTTCATGACCGCGGGCGGCAGCCGCGCGCCACGCCGGCAAACGCGCCGCCACGGGCGGGCTCGATAGCTGCAGATAGAAGGTGCCCTTGATGCCGTGGCGGTCCAGCGTCGGCAGCGCGTTGTCGAGTTGCGAGTCGAGCGCATCGTCGTAAGCGAGGCTGACGGCAGCGCGCGCGCCGCCGGGCCAGGCGAATGCGGGCGTCGGTGCAGCAGCATGCACGCTGGCGGCATAAGTGACACAGATAGCGGCGAGCAGGGCGCCGCGGGGGACGCTACGCGTGAGACGGGCCAGAAAATGGTGCATGCATGCTCCAGTTTGGAAACGTTACCAAAACGTCAAGGGGACTATAGCTTCTCGAACCGATCCCGTCAATGCGGGACGCGCACCTGTGATTCGTCATTTACAAAGACTGCCTGACGCGCCGCGCGCACCAAAGTGTTGCAAAACTACGTCACACCGGTTGACGAGGTAACGGAATATTCCGTTGACAATTTATTTTCATAACTCTAAGATTCAGCTCACTGCATGGAAACGTTTCCATGCGACGGACAAATTCCCTTCGATGCCCGATTGGCGCAACCCGCCAAGGAGCCGAGGACACATGACACAGTGCAGCGCGCACCCGGCGATTCACGTAGCGAGGCCATCGGCACCAGCCGATCGGTCTCGCTGCACCACATGGTGGCGCGCCGCCGGGCAAGGAGGCGCCCGGGTTTGAAAGGCAGTACCCGGGGCAGCGGCGACGCATCCGGATGGCGGAGACACCGTGTCTGAGCACGGTCATATTTATAAAAACAGGAGAAGACATGTACTACCCAAAGGCTAAACAGACCTTGATCAGTCTGGCAGTTGCCAGCGCATGCGCGGCGTTCATGCCGGCGTTTGCCCAGGAAGCGGCCAGCATGCCGCCAGCCGAAACCGCCACCAGCGCCCCCAACCAGGCGGTCGACGCGGCCAGCAATCCCACCGCGTCGATCACCGGCCCCGCGCAAAACGGCACGCAGACCGTCGTCGTGACCGGCCTGCGCGCCAGTCTCGAATCGTCGATGAACCTCAAGCGCAATGCGCAGGGCTTCGTGGACGGCATCGTCGCTGAAGACATCGGCAAATTCCCCGACACGAACCTGGCCGAATCGCTGCAGCGCATCTCGGGCGTGTCGATCGATCGCGAAATCGGCGAAGGCTCGAAGATCACCGTGCGTGGCGTTGGCCCCGACTTCAACCTGGTGCTGCTCAATGGCCGCCAGATGCCGGTATCGAACCTGGGCGACCGCAATGGCCGCGCGTTCGACTTCGCCAACATCGCCTCCGAAGCGATCTCGCAGCTGCAGGTCTACAAATCGAGCCGCGCCGAGACCCCGACCGGCGGCGTCGGCGCGACCATCAACGTGATCACCGCGCGCCCGCTGTCGCGTCCCGGCATGCAGGCCAGCATCGGCATCAAGGGCGTGCACGACACGTCGGCCACCAACCTGCCGGACGGTCTCCAGCACGGCAACAAGGTCACGCCGGAAGTCTCGGGCATCTACTCGAACACCTCGGCCGATGGCCGTTTCGGCATCGGCCTGTCGGCCAGCTACCAGGAACGCAACCTGGGCTATAACCGCGCGTCGGTGGCCAATGGCTGGAAGGGCCCGTTCCGCGGCGACCAGGAAACCTACGGCGCGATCCCGCTGCCAGGCAAGCCGGGTTCCGAGCTGATCACGAACCGCCCCGGCCCGACTGACCTGTACCAGACCCCGCAGAACCTGAACTACAACCTGAGCGGCGTGCAGCGCGAGCGCACCAACGGCCAGGTGGTGTTCCAGTTCGCGCCGAACAAGTCGATCACCAGCACCGTCGACTACACCTATTCGGAAAACAAGATCCACACCCGCCGCAACGACATGTCGGCATGGTTCAACTTCGGCCCGTCGTCAAGCAGCTGGACCGACGGTCCGATCGCCGGCCCGCTGACATATGCCGAGCTGATCCCGGCCGGGAACAGCGACATCGCCATGGGCGTGTCGGACTTCGCCACGCGCAGCGAAAACAAGTCGCTGGGCTTCAACACGGTCTGGCGCGTCAATCCCGACCTGCGCTTTGAACTCGATGCGCACAGCTCGTCGGCCGAATCGACCCCGGACAGCCCCTGGGGCTCGAGCAACGTGATCGGCACCGCCAGCTTCAGCCGCGGCAACACCAGCGTCGACTTTTCGCAAGATTTCCCCGTGCTGAGCATTCAAGGCGCCGACTACGCGCGCGCGCCGCAGCAGGTCACCGGCTCGGTGTTCGAGAACGGCTACATGAAGACCGAAGTCGACCAGATCCAGACCCACGGCAGCTGGAAAGTGCTGGAAGCGTCCGAGTTCAAGTTCGGCGTCGGCGCGACCAAGGTCGACTACCGCTCGGCGTTCTCGGTGCAGCAGCGCGACAGCTGGGGCGGCGCGACGCAGGCGTCCGACTACCCGGCCAGCCTGTTCACCGTCGACAGCCTCGGCAAGTATTTTGACCAGGTCAACGGCAGCGACAACCCGGCCCTGTTCGACCGCTTCCACACCTTCAACTTCGGCCAGATCCGCGACATCGTATCCCAGGCCTCCGGCCTGCCGGAGCTGTATCTGCCGAAGACGACCTACGACACCGACCGTCGTACCGAAGAAAAGTCGAAGAGCCTGTACCTGCAGTTCAATACCGAGTGGGATACCCGCTTCCCGATCAATACCTCGCTGGGCGTGCGTTACGAGAAGACCGACGTGAGCTCCACCGCGCTGGTGCCGACTCCGACCGGGATCAACTGGGTCTCGCAGAATGAACTGCGGGTGATCGTTGGCGAATCGGGCTTTACCACGCTCAAGGGCAACTACAGCCACGTGCTACCAAGCTTCGACGCCGACATCGCGCTGCGCGACGACATCAAGGGGCGTTTCAGCTATGGCCACACGATCGGCCGTCCACGCTACGACCAGATCGCCGGCGGCCAGGTGCTCGACACGCTGGCGCGCGTCGATGGCGGCACCGGCTCGCAGGGCAACCCGGCGCTGGAGCCAGTCAAGTCGAAGAACTTCGACATCGCTCTCGAGTGGTACTACGGCCGCCAGAGCTTTGTTTCGGTCAACCACTTCCGCAAGCAGCTCGAGAACTACGCTGGACAGTCGCAAGTCATCGCCCAGCCGTTCGGCGTGCGCACGCCCGTTGGCGGCGCGTACTGGAATGCGGCGCTGGCCAGCTGCACGACTGCGGACACCACCTGCATCCGCAACTACATCTTCCGCAACTTCGACGGCCAGCCGGGCGTGACCGCGGGGCCGGTCAACGACTCGGGCGACGCCACTGGCACCATCAAGTCCATCGCCACCGATCCGGTCGCGAACTTCCGCATCACGTCGTATTCGAACCAGAAGAAGGCAAACATCCGCGGCCTGGAATTCAACCTCCAGCACATGTTCGGCAACAGCGGCTTCGGCGTGCAGGCCAACTACACCTACGTCAATTCGGGCCTGAAGTACGACAACGGCAGCGTGGGCGAGCAGTTCGCACTGGTCGGCCTGGGCGACTCGGCCAATCTGGTGGGTATCTTCGAGAACGACAAGTGGAACGTGCGCGCGGCCTACAACTGGCGCGACGAATTCCTGTCGTCGACCTTCGACGGTGCCGGTCCGAACCCGAACTACGTCGAAGCGTACGGTCAGCTCGATCTGAGCGTCGGCTACAACGTCAACAAGAACCTGTCCGTCTCGTTCGAGGGCATCAACCTGACCGACGAGATCCAGCGCACGCACGGCCGCACCAAGCAGCAGGTGCTGTTCGTGACGCAATCGGGTCCGCGTTACATGCTCGCGGCGCGCTACAAATTCTGATAGCGCAGCATCTGTCCGGCGCCGGTATTCGGGAGTAGACTTCCCGCACACCGGCCCTGCAACCGCAGCGGCGGGCCGGCATCAGCCGGCCCGCCGCTGTCGTTTCACCGCATGATTCCAATAACGACAACGAGACGTCCATGCCCAATATCGCCCTGCTGAACAATATCGAACACAAGGACCTGCGCATCATCGCTGGTCACCACCCCGGCCTGGGCAGCGAAGTCGCGTGGGTGCCGACCTTCGCCGACGAATTCCGCTCCCTGCAGGGGATCTACCCGATCATCTTCCGCCAGCTCGAAGACGGCGTGAACTTCGAAGCGATCGCGCTGCTGGGCTTTACCGAAGACGAAAACCTGTTCCTGCAAGACGGCCGCTGGGATGCGCCGCTCGTGCCGTGGATGCACGAGCGCCAGCCGTTCTACATCGGCCGCAATGGCGACGAGCTGATGATCCAGGTCGACCTCGACCACCCGCGCGTGAGCACGACCGACGGCGAGCCGGTGTTCAAGCCGCATGGCGGCAACACCGAGTACCTGGAAAAGGTCAGCACCATGCTGTCGAACATCCACAACGGCGTGCAGGCCAATATCGGCTTTCTCGAAGCCCTCAAGCGCCATGATCTGCTCGATGCGTTCGTGCTCGACATCGAATTCGACAATGGCGCGCAGAACCGCCTGGGCGGCTTCTTCACGATCCACGAAGAACGCCTGGGCGCGCTCGATGGCGCCATCATCGCCGAACTGCATGCGGCAGGCTACCTGGCGCCGATCTACTTCGCACTGGCCTCGCTGTCGAACTTCCGCAACCTGATCGACCGCAAGAATCACCGCGATGCTGCCGGCCGCTAACGCCATCCGCGAGCTGGCCGGTGTGACGCCGGCCGATCTCGATGCAACGATCCTGGCGTCGACCGAGCCGCTGCTGCTGCGCGGCCTGGTGGCGCACTGGCCGGTGGTGGCTGCAGGGCGCCAGTCGCCGCAGGCAGCGCTCGACTATTTGCGCCGCTGGTGCGGCGACGCCACCGTCAATGCGATGCTCGGCCCGCCCGACATTGGCGGTCGCTTCTTCTACAACGCGGCGCTCGACGGCTTCAATTTCCAGTCGCTGCGCGTGCGGCTCGACGCCGTGCTCGATGAACTGGCAAAGCACCTGGCCGCGCCGGCGCCGCCCGCGATCTATGTCGGCTCGACCACGATCGACGGTGCACTGCCGGGCTTCAGAGGCGAGAACGACGTCGACCTGGGCCCGCGCGACCCTCTGGCGTCGATCTGGGTCGGCACCCGCACCCGCATCGCTGCCCATTACGATGTGCCGGACAACCTGGCCTGCATCGCGGCCGGGCGACGCCGCTTCACGCTGTTCCCGCCGGGGCAGCAGCACAATCTGTACATCGGCCCGATCGACCTGACGCCGGCAGGCCAGCCCATCAGCCTGGTCGATTTCGCACAGCCCGACCTTGCACGTTTTCCACGGTTTGCTGACGCACTCGCGCAGGCGCAGAGCGCCGAACTTGGCCCTGGCGACGCACTGTTCATCCCCAGCATGTGGTGGCACCACGTCGAGGCGCTGGACGATGTCAACGTGCTGGTCAATTACTGGTGGCGCCAGTCGCCGGACTGGATGGACACGCCCAACAACGCGCTGATGCACGCCCTGATGACGGTGCGCGACCTGCCGCCGGCGCAGCGTGCGGCCTGGGCCGAGCTGTTCCGGCACTACGTGTTCGAGGCCGATGGCGAGACGGCAGCACATATCCCGCCAGGCGCGCGCGGCCTGCTTGGTCCGATGGACGACAACGCCTCGCGCATGGTGCGCGCGCAGCTGCTCAAACGCCTGAACCGCTGACACACGGCGGGCCAGGACAAAAAAATGCCCGCATCATGTGCGGGCATTTTCGTTGATGACGGCGACGTTTATTCCGCCGCCACCTTCTGCTTGTGCAGATCGGCGTACTTCACGCCGTAGTACAGGATGAACAGGTAACACGCTGCCGGCACCAGGAACGAGATCTGCAGGCCGATGCTGTCGGCCAGGATGCCCTGGATGAACGGCACGATCGCGCCGCCGACGATGGCCATGCAGAGGATGCCCGAACCCTGGCCCGTGAACTTGCCCAGGCCGTGCAGCGCCATGCTGAAGATGGTCGGGAACATGATCGAGTTGCACAGGCCGACGGCGATGATTGCCCACATCGCCAGGCTGCCATCGGTGAAGATCGCGGTGAGCACCAGCGCCATCGAACCGAGCGCGGTGACGGCCAGCGACTTGCCCGGGCTGACGTAACGCATCACTGCAAAGCCGATGAAGCGGCCCACCAGCGCGCCGCCCCAGTACAGGCTGACGTAGCGGGCCGCGTCGGCATGCGACAGCCCGGCAATGTGCGGCTCGCCGATGAAGTTGATCAGGAAGCTGCCGATACTGACTTCAGCGCCCACGTACAGGAAGATGCCCAGCGCGCCGAGTACCAGGTGGCGGTACGCCATCGCGCCGCCCTTGCCGTCGACGGCCGCAGTGGTGGTGTCCTGGAACGCGATCTTCGGCAGGCGCGCCAGTGCGAACAGCACGGCCAGCAGCGCGAGCGCCGCGGCCAGGCCCAGGTACGGGCCCTGCACGGCAGCTGCTTCGGCCGCGCGGTGCGCGACCCGTTCGGCTTCCGGCAGCAGCGCCAGCTGGTCGGCGGACAGCGCCACCGTCGACAGGATCAAAAAGCCCCCCAGCGTCGGCGCCACCGTGGTGCCGAGCGAGTTAAAGGCTTGCGTGAGCGTCAGGCGGCTGGCGGCGGTGCGCGCAGGGCCAAGGACGGTGACGTACGGGTTGGCCGCGACCTGCAGGATCGTGATCCCGCTGGCCAGCACGAACAGCGCGAACAGGAACAGGCCGTAGCCGCCGTTCGACGCCGGATAGAACAGCGCGCAGCCGGTGGCCGCGACCAGCAGGCCGGCGACAGCGCCGTTCTGGTAACCGAGGCGGCGAATCAGCGCGCCGGCCGGCAGCGACACGACGACGTAAGCGCCGAAGAAGCACAGCTGCACCAGCATCGCCTGCATGTAGGTGAGGGTGTAGATCGATTTCAGGTGCGGGATCAGGACGTCGTTGAGTGACGTGATCAGGCCCCACATGAAGAACAGGATGGTGACGATGAACAGCGCCCCGGTATGCGCATTGCGTTCGCCGTCCGTCGCTGCACTGGCCACGGTCGGGGTCTGGATGGGATTCTGCATGGTCTCTCCGTTATTGGTGCAGACTAAAAATTTGATCCGACAGCATAGCCGAAACCCCGCGCAACGCGGGATATTGTTCAGTAATCAAGTAGGTCGGTATGCGCGCCAGATAGTCGCCCAGGCGGCCCTTGTCTTCAAAGCGCGCGCGAAACGCCGATTGCTCGAATAGCACGCCCAAACGCGGCACGATGCCACCGCCGATATACATGCCGCCGGTCGCCCCCAGTGTAAGCGCGACATTGCCGGCCACGCTGCCCAGGATCGCGCAGAACACCCGCACCGAGCCCTGACACTCCAGGCACGAACCATCGAGCGCCGCAGTGGTGATGTCGGCCGCCTTCATGCGCCGGCTGGTGCGCGCCCAGTGGATCAGCTCCAGTCCCATGCCCGACAGCAGGCGCTCGGCCGAGACGTGGCCGTACTCGCTCCACAGCGCCTCGAGGATTGCCACCTCGTCGCGGTTGACGGGCGCGAAGCTCACGTGGCCGCCTTCGCCCGACAGCGCAATCCAGCGCCCGCCGGCCGGGACCACGCCCGAGACCCCCAGCCCCGTGCCAGGGCCGATCAGGCCAATGGTCCGGTTGGGCAGTTCGATGCCGCCGCCGATGCGCTGGCGCCCGGCGGGCTGCAGGTGCGGCAGCGCCATCGCCAGCGCCGCGAAGTCGTTGACCATCAACAGCGTGGTCAAGCCCAGTTCCTGGCGCAGCGCTTCGATCGAGAAAGCCCAGTGGTGGTTGGTCATCCGGATCTCGTCGCCCTCGACCGGATTGGCAATCGCCAGCGCCGCATGGCACACGCTGTCCACTGCCATCCCGCGCGCGCGGGCGCCTTCGAGGTAGGCGCGGATCGCGTCACCCAGCGTCAGGTAGCTGGCGCCGGTCAGCACCTCGACATCATCGAAGCCGCCAGCCGGATCGGACTGCAGCGCGAAGCGCGCATTGGTGCCGCCGATGTCGGCCAGCAGCCGCAGGCCGTGCGTCACCTCTGCCGTCATTTGAGGTCCTCGCAGCGCACGGCATCGGCCTCTTTCGCGGCGCCGCCGGCGATCTCGATATTCGCGAAGGCCGCGCTGAACGGGCCGTCGCTGGTGACGCTGAACGGCGTGTCGACCTTGGCCAGATCAACCCCTTTGGCCTGGAAGCAGGCGAGTGGAATCGAGACCGTGTGCTTGCCGCCATCGGCCAGGCGCTTGAACAGGGTCGTGGCGTCCAGCGCCGTGTCGCTCGCGCCCTGGCGCATCGCGAGCATCACCTTGCCGGTTGGCGCCTTGGCGACCATGGTGTCAAAGCGCAACGCGCCATCCTTTGCCGCCGCTGCCGGCACGACCATCGCGCGCGCACCGCGTGCTTCGAGCGTGGCCGGGCCGGTCCAGGCGCCCATCTTGGCATCCTGCTGGGTGTTGACCTGCGCGGTCGTGACGACGATGCCCGGCAACGTGAAGCTCGCATTCAGGTCGGCGCCCAGCACCGTGGTTTGCCCGCCGCTGCGGATCGCCAGCGGGAAGCTGGTGCGGTCGGCCTGGCTGAACACGGGGAAGGTATTGCCGGCGCTGCAGCCGCCTTGCGGAATCGTTTCATCGAGCTTGCCGAGCTTCGAGCGCGTGCCCGCTTTCAGGCCGTAGCCGTAGGCGAACAGCGGTGCGTACTCCTTGTCGCCGACGTTGAGCTTGACCTGGCAGGCCGACTTCGGCCACGAGAACGGCAGCGTGCCGCGGAAGTCATAGCGCTTGCCGCCTGCGATCAACAGGTCCGACACGCCCTTGCCCTCGGAACCCGGCAGCCAGGCCGAGATGAAGGTGTCCGACAGATTCAGCAGGTCGTTGCCGTACACCGGCCGCCCCGTGACCATCACGGTGATGACGGGTTTGCCCTTGCCGGCCACCGCCTGCAGCACGGCCAGGTCTTCCGGATAGCGGCTGCTGTGGCGCAGCGTGCCGGATGGGTGGATGTCGCCATCGCCTTCCGCATACGGACGTTCGCCGATGACGGCAATCACCGTGTCGAACTGCGTCACGTCGACGTCTTTCGCATCGACGCTGAAGCGCACGTTCTCGCTGCCTGCCGCTTCGCGAATACCGGTCAGGATCGTGTCGGCGTTCTTGAAATCGGCATTCGTGGTGGCGGTGCCCTGCCACGTGATCGACCAGCCGCCGCTCTGGTTTGACAGCTCGTCGGCGCTCTTGCCCACGACGAGAATTTTCTGGCCGCGCTTCAGGGGCAGGGCCGGGCCTTCGTTCTTGAGCAGCACGAGCGACTCGCGCACGGCCTGGCGCGCCAGCGCACGCGCCTGCATCGCATCGTCCTTGCCGGCATACGCGTTCTGGGCCGGGCTCTTGTCGAACAGGCCGGCGCGCAGCTTGACGCGGATGATGCGGGTCACGGCATCGTCGATGCGCGCCATCGGGATCTCGCCCGACTCGACCTGTTTGATCGTGTTGGCGATGAAGGCCTTCCAGTCGTCCGGCACCATGAACATGTCGTTGCCGGCGTTGACCGCCTGGGCGCAGCTGTCGTTGCGGCAGCCTTTCACTTCGCCGATGCCGTTCCAGTCGGTGACGACGAAGCCATCGAAGCCCATTTTGTTCTTGAGGATGTCGGTGAGCGCCACTTTGCTGCCATGCAGCTTGCCATGCTCGACGCCGGCCGCCGTATCGGTCCAGCTGTTAAATGAGGTCATGACCGTCTGGGCGCCAGCGCTCAGCGCCGGGACGTAGCCGGCGCCATGGATGTTGATCAGGTCAACGGCGCTGGCCTCGGTCACGCCGCGGTCCTTGCCGTTCTTGGTGCCGCCGTCGCCGATGAAGTGCTTGGCCGTCGCAATGGTGTTGGCGTCGTCCCTGAACGCGCCCTGCATGCCTTTGACGTATTCGCCCGCGTAGCTGCGCACGACTTCCGGATGCTCGGCATAGCTTTCATAGGTGCGGCCCCAGCGATCGTCGCGCACGACGGCGAGCGTCGGGCCGAACACCCAGGCGATACCGGTCGCGCGCACAGCCTTCGCGGTGGCCGCGCCGATCTCGCGCATCAGCTTCGGATTGCGCGCTGCGCCCAGCCCGATATTGTGCGGGAACAGCGTGGCGCCTGGCACGTTGTTGTGGCCGTGGACCGCGTCGGTGCCCCACACGACCGGCACCTTGATCGCCATGTCGGTCTTCATCGACGCCTCGTGGTACGCCTGCGCCAGCGCCAGCCATTCCTTCGCGCTGGCCGCCTTGTTCCCGTTCGGCCAGCTGCCGCCGCCATTGAGCACCGAGCCCAGATAGTATTTGGTCACGTCGGCCGGCGTGGCCGTCTTGATTTCGGGCTGCGTCATCTGGCCGATCTTCTGGGCCAGCGTCATCTTGCTGACGATCTCCTGGACGCGCTTCTCGAGCGCGGCGTCCTTCTTGATCGCGCTGGTCACGCGCGGCCAGTCGGCCAGGTTGGTGTCGACCGGGGCGGCATGCGCGAAGGCAGGCAAGGCAAGGGCGATCGCAAGGGCGAGCAGGGAAGGGCGAAGCGTGGCTGTCATGGTTTGTCTCGTTCGTTGTCGTTATAGGAATTCATGCCTGGCGCAGGAACGCGCCGTACCATTTGCCGCTGCTCTTGAGGCGGCGTTGCTGCGTAGCGTAATCGATGTGCACGAGGCCGAAACGCTTCAGATAGCCTTCTGCCCACTCGAAGTTGTCGAGCAGGCTCCAGGCGAAGTAGCCCTTGACTGGCGCGCCGCCATCGATCGCGGCCTTGAGCGAGGCCAGGTGGCGCATCAGGTAATGGCGGCGCTGCACATCGTCGATCTCGCCGTCGGCGCCCACCACGTCGTCGAAGGCCGAACCGTTTTCGGTCACGTACATCGGGCCCGGGTGGTAGTCGTTCTCGATGCGCAGCAGGAGTTCAGCCAGGCCTTCGGGCACCACGGGCCAGCCCATCGCGGTGATCTCGCCTTCGGTGGGCGGCAGCACCTTGGTGTCCAGCGGCGCGTGGCCGGCGGCATGCGCGACGGTTTCGGGGAAGTAGTAATTCACGCCCAGAAAATCGGTCTTGACCGCGATGGCGTCCATGTCGCCCGGCGCGACGTCGGGCGCGGCAGCGCCGACCTGCGCGAGCGTGGCTTCAGGATAGCCACGGCCGAACAGCGGATCGAGAAACCAGCGATAGCGCAGGCCGTCATGGCGTTCTTTTGCCGCGCTGTCCTCGGCGCTGTCGCTCGCCGCGCGCAGCGGGTGCAGGCTGACGGCCATGCCGACCTGCGCATCCGGCACATTCGCGCGGATCAGCGGCACCGCCTTGCCGTGCGAGACGAGCACATTGTGCGCGACCTGCAGCGCTGCCTTCAGGTCGGTCTTGCCGGGCGCATGCCAGCCTTCGAAGTTGCCAATGATCGCCGTGCACCATGGCTCGTTGTGCGTGATCCAGTGCTTGACGCGGTCGCCCAGGGTGCGCGTCATCGCGTCGGTGTACTCAAGGAAGGCGTCGATCGTGGCGCGGTCTTCCCAGCCGCCCGCATCCTGCAGCGTTTGTGGCAAGTCCCAGTGGTACAGCGTGGCCCACGGCTGCAGCCCGCGTTCGAGCATGCCGTCAACCAGGCGCGAATAGAAATCCAGGCCCTTCTGGTTCGGTGCGCCGCCGCCTTCGCTGAAAATGCGCGGCCAGGCGATCGAGAAGCGGTAGGCGTTCAGGCCCATGCCGCGCGCGATGTCGAAGTCTTCCGGCCAGCGGTGGTAATGGTCGCACGCGACCAGGCCGTTGGAACCATCGCGGATGGTGCCGGGCGTGGCGGCAAAGCGGTCCCAGATCGATTCCACGCGGCCGTCGTCGCGGCCGGCGCCTTCGATCTGATAGGACGATGTGGCGCAGCCCCACAAAAAATCGCGGGCAAAATCGCTGCGCTGCGGCGCTTGTGGCTCGGGGCGGTTGGCAGTGGTCATGGGTTTCGCTCTATTTGGTCAATAAGGTCTGAATGAAAATTTTCGGGAAAACATCCAAGTCATTTGGAAAGCTTTCCAGTTCGTGTCCAAAAAAATGGCCGCGCGCGGCCGGTGCTGGCTGGGCCAGCGATGTCATGTTTTCTTGCCCTCGTGTTTGGCTTTGGCTTTGGGCTTGGCCTTGCTGCCTGCGGCCCTGGCCAGCGATGCGCGCATCGTCACGCTGACGGGGAACGTGCGCGCCACCGGGCGGCCCAGCTCATAGCAGCGATTGAGCAGGGCGTTGATGCCAGCCAGCGTCATCTCGCGCCACGGCATGTGCACCGACGTCAGGCGCGGCGCCGCGAATTCGGCGCTGGGCGTGTCGTCGTAGCCGATCACCGACAGGTCGCGCGGCACGCTGATGCCGGCTTCCTGGAAGTACGACAGCGCGCCCACTGCCATCTCGTCGTTGGCGCAGAACAGCGCCGTGCACGGGGTCTTCGATTCGACCAGCGCCTTGGCCGCCAGCCACCCGCCCTGCGGCGAGAAGTCGCTTTCGGCGATCCAGACCTTGTCGGTATCGAGGCCTTCGGCCAGCAGTTCGTGCATGAAGCCATCGACACGCGCCACGTTGTCGATCAGCGCATTCGGGCCGGCGATGACGGCGATGTCGCGGTGGCCATGGTCGAGCAGCGCGCGCGCCGCGAGGCGCCCGCCCAGCGCATGGTCAACCGTGAAGCACTGGCCGGGCAGGTCGGCGAAATCGTGGTTGAGCGAGACGATCGTGCGGCGCTTGGCGCCCAGCGCGGCGATGTCGTCATCGGTCAGTGCGCTGCTCATCATGATCAGGCCATCGCAGCCGCGCTCGATGAGAAACTCGATGCCTTCGATGGCCTGGTTGCGCGCGTCGCCCAGGCCCACGCCAAATGCCACCACCATGTGCAGGCCGGCCGCGCGCAGTTCGGTATCGATGATCTGCAGGATCGGCGTGTAGAAGGTGCCCGACAACACCGGGATGTAGACGCCGACCATCCGGCTGGTGCCGGACAGCAGGGCGCGCGCCGCGTGCGACGGGCGAAAACCCAGTTCGTCGATCGCCTTGCGCACACGCTCGAGCGTGGCAGGCGAGACCGAGCCTTTGCCGCTGACCACGCGCGAGGCGGTGCCGAGACCGACGCCGGCCAGCCGCGCTACGTCCTTGATTGTCGCCACGTGCGATTCCTGTTCGATGAGTGGATCAAAATAACCGCCAAGCATACTGTATTCATCTGACTATGGCATCCCTGATTGCACGCGATTGCCGGTGGACTGCTCGAACAATGACACCCTGTCCGCATCGATCGCGAAACGCACCGACTGCCCGGCTACCAGCGGCCGCGCATCGTGCACGATGGCGGACAATGCCTGGCCGGCGCAGTCGAGCCACACCACCTGGTGATTGCCCATCGGCTCGACCAGCGTGACGCTGGCCTGCAGCGGGCCATGCTCGTCGATCCGGAGATGTTCGGGGCGCGCGGCCAGCGTCACGGCGCCCGCCGCGACGGGGCGCGCCAGTTGCAGCGTGACCGAGCCGGCGCCGGCACTGAAACGCCCGGCCGCATCGATACTGCCGTCAATGAAATTCATCGACGGCGAACCGAGAAAGCCCGCCACGAAGCGGTTTGCCGGCGTTTCGTACACCTCGGCCGGCGTACCGATCTGCTGGATGCGGCCACCCTGCATGACGACGATGCGCGTGGCCAGCGTCATCGCCTCGGCCTGGTCGTGCGTCACGTAGATCATCGTCGATCCCAGGCGCTGGTGCAGCAGCTTGAGTTCGCGCCGCAGTTCGGCGCGCAGCTTGGCGTCCAGGTTCGACAGCGGCTCATCGAACAGGTACACGCCCGCTTCGCGCACGAGCGCGCGCCCGATCGCGACGCGCTGGCGCTGGCCGCCCGAGAGCTGCGCCGGCTTGCGATCGAGCAGGGCGCCCAGCTGCAGCATCTCGGCCGTGTGGCGCACGCGGCGCGTTACTTCCGCTTTCGGCGTGCCGGCGATGCGCAAGCCGAACGACATGTTCTTCTCGACCGTCATCGTCGGATACAGCGCGTACGACTGAAACACCATGCCGATCCCGCGCTCGCTCGGATCGGCGTGGCTCATGTCGCGCCCGCCGATTTCGATGGCGCCGCCCGAGACATCGATCAGGCCCGCGATGCTGTGCAACAGCGTGGACTTGCCGCAGCCCGATGGGCCGAGCAGCACGAGAAATTCGCCCGGTGCGATCTCCAGATCGAGGTCGCGGATGATCTCGTTATTGCCGCGGGTGATGCACAGTTTGCGCAGATGGACATTCGACATGGGGGTCAGCCTTTCACGGCGCCGGCGGCGATACCGCGCACAAACCAGCGTCCGGAGATGAAGTAGATCACCAGCGGCACGGCGGCCGTCAGGATGGTGGCAGCCATGTTCACGTTGTACATGCGGGTGCCGGTGGTGGTGTTGATCACGTTATTGAGCTGCACCGTCATCGGCAGGTTCTCGCGGCCGGCGAACACCAGCCCCAGGATGTAATCGTTCCAGACGCCCGTGACCTGCATGATCGCAGCGACCACGATGATCGGCAGCGACATCGGCAGCATCACCTGCAGGAAGATGCGCCAGAAGCCGCCGCCATCGATGCGCGCGGCCTGGAACAACTCGTGCGGCACCGACGCATAGTAATTCCGGAACAACAGCGTCATGAGCGGCATGCCGAAGATGACGTGCACGACGACGATCGCCGGCAGCGAGCCGAAGACGCCGGCATGCGCCATCATCCACACCAGCGGATAAATCATGACCTGCACCGGAATGAAGGCGCCGGCCAGCAGCACGCCAAACAGCAGGTTTGCACCACGCGGGCGCCAGAACGACAGCGCATAACCGTTGATCGCGCCAAGCAGGATCGGGATCACGGTGCTGGGTACGGCGATCGCCACCGAATTCCAGAAGCCCTGGCTGACCGCGCCCCAGGCTGCGCGCCACGGGTCCAGCGTGGCTACGCCGGGCAGGGCGAACACATTGCCCATCCTGATCTCGTCCATCGGCTTGAACGACGTGATGACCATGACGTACAGCGGCAGCAAAAAGAACAGCGCTGCGCTCAGCAAAAAAGCGTAGATGCCGATGCGGGCCGGCGAGAGTCGCGCTGTCATGCGTGCCCTCCGCTCAGGCGCGCGCGGCGGCTGCGCGCATACGCATACGGTGCGAGCAGGGCCAGCACCGGCACCAGCAGCGTCACGGCGCCCGCCGATGCCAGGCCGATGTTCGAGCGCAGGAACAGGTGGTCCATGATGAACTTGGCCGGCACTTCGCTGGCGATGCCGGGCCCGCCCTGCGTCATCGCGACGACGGCGTCGAACAGCTTGACGACGGCGGTCGAGAGCAGCAGGAACACGGTCGCCACGGTGGGGCCGAGCATCGGCAGCACGATCTGCAGGTACACGCGCCAGGCCGGAATGCCATCCAGGCGCGCAGCCTTGTAAATCTCGGGATCGATACCGCGCAGGCCGGCCAGCATCAGCGCCATGACCAGGCCCGAGGCCTGCCACACGGTGGCGATGACGACGGTGTAGATCACCAGGTCCTGATGCACGATCCAGTCGAATGAAAAACCGGGAAAGCCCAGCTGACGCACGGCGCCTTCGATGCCGCTGCCAGGCGCCAGCAGCCATTGCCACACCAGACCGGTGGCGATGAACGACATCGCATATGGATACAGGAACACGGTGCGCAGCAGGCCTTCACCCTTGACGTTCTGGTCGATGAACACGGCCAGCAAAAAACCGATAACCATGCAGGCGACGATGAACACCGCGCCGTAGATGGCCAGGTTATGGAGCGACAGCAACCAGCGCTCGTTGTCGAACAGGCGCACGTACTGCGCCACGCCGATGAATTTATCGGACGGGAAGGTGCGCGAGGCGGTGAACGACGTGCGCAGGGTCCACAGCGCGCCGCCGACGTAGGCCAGCAGCACCGTCAGCGCCATCGGCAGCAGGGCGATATGGGGACTGAGGTGCCGGGAGAGTCGGGATGCGTGCATGGCGTCAGTACTTCAAGGCGCGGGCAATGCTGCGCTGGACCTTCTCGACGCGCGTGTCCATATTCCAGTACGCGGTCAGGATGTCCTGCATTGCCCCGTTCTGGTCGGGCGTCAGATAGACCTCGGTCACGCCGACCTGGCGCGTGCGGTCCTTGATGATGGCCACGCCCTTTTGCGCGCACAGATCGAGCTCATTGGACTGGGCATCCAGGCGCACGGGGATCGAGCCTTTCAGCTTGCTGAAGGCGATCTGCAATGCAGGCTGCGAGACGACTTGCGCCAGCAGTTGCTGGGCCTTGATGGCGTCCGGCTTGTCGGTGCG
Organism: Massilia aurea; assembly: GCF_024753205.1. Classification (GTDB taxonomy): domain Bacteria; phylum Pseudomonadota; class Gammaproteobacteria; order Burkholderiales; family Burkholderiaceae_D; genus Telluria; species Telluria aurea. The sequence continues at coordinate 384,807 of NZ_JANUGZ010000004.1, forward strand.
CGGGAAAACAAAGACGTCGCCCTGCATCAGGTACGGCGTGTCGGGCTTGAGGCCGGCGATGCAGCCATAGTGCTGGCCGGGTAGCTGACCGGCGTTGGTGAATTCGCCCTTGGCCCAGTCGCCCATCACCTGGAAGCCCGCACGGCCACTGATAACCAGCGCGGTGGCGTCATTCCAGTTGCGGCCCGGCGCGCCGGGATCGACGTACGACTTCATGCGCTTGAAGGCCAGCAGCACGTCGCGAAAGGCGGGCGAGAGGATCGTGGCCTGGTCACGGTCGCGGATCACTTTCAGGTACAGATCGCGTCCGCCGATATTGGCGAGTAAAGCCGAGAACAGCACGGTCTCCTGCCACGACTGGCCACCATGGGCGAGGGGGATGAGACCTGCGGCCTTGAGCTTGTCGAGCGCGGCGAAAAGTTCCGGCATGCTCGCCGGTTCACGCGTGATACCGGCCTTCTTGAAGGCCGCTTTCGAGTACCAGATCCACGTCTGCATGTGGATATTGAGCGGTACCGCGTAGTAGTGGCCATCGTGCTTGATGACGTCGATCAGCGGCTCGGGCAGGATGCGGTCCCAGTCCTGGGCCTTGGCAACGGCGTCGACGTTGTTGAGCATATTCTGCTCGATGACGTCGGTGAACTGCCTGGAGGTGTTGAACTGCGCAGCGGTCGGTGGATTGCCGCCGATGATGCGGTTGATGGTGACGGCGCGCGACTGGTCGCCGCCCGCGATGGCGCTGTCGACCCACACGCCGCCAGCATCGCGAAACGCCTGGGCGACCTGCTTGACGGCGTTCGATTCGCCGCCGGAGGTCCACCAGTGGATGACTTCTGCTTTCGGTGCGGCCGCACTGGCTGGCGCGCTACCGAGCACGATACTCAGCGCACCTGCAGCGGCGCACAACCATGCGCAGGCTGCTGCCAGGTTGCGGGATTTGACCATCTTGTCTCCGTTCAGTGCCATGTTTTTTTGGCACGTTGGAAACGTTACCATTGGCTTTGCCCGACTATAGCATCGGGTCAATTGACGGTCAAACTAAACTTGTGGATTGTAATGTGGAGCGACGTTCTGTCAGGGGCAAAGTACGCAAGTCCGAAATCAAGCAGCGGTCGAAGCGGAAAAAACGCACATGGTTTTCGTCATCGTGTAGAGTAATAGTTAATATTTCAGGCAAGTGAAAATCTGGTTGCAATGCTTGCAGATGGCGCGACGCTTCGGAGGCATGTTGAGAAATTCGAAAATATTTCCACGTGAACCGCACCCCTTGATCGATGTTGATCGAGCAGGCTTGTCTGCCTGCCACGCCGGCGCAACATCAGTCGCGCTGGACAACGTGCATGGCAGCAACCCATGAGTCGCCCGACTATTTTACTTGTCGACGATGAGCCCGCCAATCTGGCCATGATGCGCAAGGTGCTCAGCGATGACTACACCTTGGTGTTTGCCCGCAACGGCGCCGAAACGATGGCAGCGCTGCACAAGCATCGCCCGGCCATGGTGTTGCTGGACATCGGCCTGCCCGACATCAACGGCTACGACCTCTGCCTTAAAATCAAGCAGAGCGATACGACCGGGACCATCCAGGTCATCTTCGTGACGGCGTACGCCGACCCCGTGAACGAAGCCGCCGGGTTTTTTGCGGGCGGGGTCGACTACATCACGAAACCCGTGTCGCCCCCGATCGTACGCGCGCGCGTTGCCAGTCATTTATCTCAGGTGCGCGCGGAACTGCTGGCCAGGAGTTACCGGGAGGCGATCTCGATGCTGGGCCAGGCGGGGCATTTCAACGATACCGATACCGGTGCGCATATCTGGCGCATGGCCGCCTACGCAAAGGCGCTTGCCAAAGGAGCAGGGTGGAGCATCGAAGACAGCGAGCAGCTCGAACTGGCCGCGCCGATGCATGACACCGGCAAGATAGGCATCCCCCAGTCCATCCTGCGCAAACCCGGTCCACTGGACGACGCCGAGTGGGCCATCATGAAAACCCACCCACAGATCGGCTACGACATTCTGAGCAAAAGTGCCGCGCAGGTGTTCCAGCTCGCCGCCGAGGTGGCGTTGTACCACCATGAGAAGTGGGATGGCAGCGGCTATCCGGCTGGACTGGCCGGCGAGGCCATTCCCCAATCAGCGCGCCTGGTGACGCTTGCCGATGTGTTCGATGCCCTGAGCATCAAGCGCCCGTACAAGGAAGCCTGGCCTGTCGACAAAATCGTGGCGTATGTGGATAGCCGCTCAGGGACGGATTTCGATCCGGCGCTGGTAGACGTGTTTCACAGGACGTTGCCCAAGTTGCTCGACATCCAGCAGATGTGGGATGCGCGGGATAGCGAGCTGCACCTTGGTCAGGGATGATCCAGAAAAAGCCCAACCGGAAGGATGGCTTTTTAAAGTGATGACAAGAATGCATGGTGAGCCCTCACAGAAGATGGCATTGAAGCTGAATCGCATTTGTCGGACTTTTGCTACACAGCTGCATGATAATAATGGTCAAGTGAAACTTTCCCATGAGAAATTGCGATAAGCTTGAGACCTAGTCACCACTCATATTCACGCGCTGAGATAGCTATGCCACGAGTGCCTTTTCATACCTGCTGCAATGGCAGTGTATATATACACCCACCCCCGCCTTAAATACATGCAGGGATGCCAACTGCTTGTTTCATTTCTTTTATTCTTGGCAAATGCCTGATAAACGTTCTATTTTCGCAAGAGAATAGAGTCGGCTTGTCGAACTACGTCATTCTGCTTGGAAAAAATATATCCGACAGTATGGTGTTTCTTAATTCGGAGTCATCATGTACTTTTTCAAGCAGCGTCTTGGTCGGCAACTGACAATCGCTTTTGCGACTCTCGTCTCAATTATTGTGGCCATATCTGCGCTGGCAGTATTCAGCTTGAGTGAAGCCCAGTCCAACTTTGACGGTTTTGTTGGTGATGAGTTCAACCGAGGCAGTGTTGCGCGTGATGTCAGGTCGTCAGTCAGCGCAAGGGCAATCGCAGCGCGCAACCTTATTTTATTGAATGCGCCTGCCGACATCGCTGCAGAAAAGGCTGCAGTGATGGCCGCCCACGAGCGTGTAATAGACCGTATGGCGTTGCTGAAAAGATTACTTGATCTGGATAACAAAGCGACGCCAAGAGAGCATCAACTCTACGATGAATTGGTCAGTATTGAGCAGCGTTATGGCCCTATTGCACTCTCTATCGTCGAGATGGCACTAAACGGCAAGAAATCTGAAGCAACTGAAAAAATGAATGCCGAGTGCCAGCCACTATTAAAGAAGCTGATCGCTACGGTGGGCGAATATGCAAAATTGATCACCAGTTCGGCAGAAGGTGAAATCCAGAAATCAGCTGAAAAATTCCGCACCAAGCGTTTGTTGCTAATCTGCGTGTCGCTGATTGCCGTTGTCACGGCGATTGCGCTTTCACGCTTGATAAAACGCAGCTTGTATCTCTCTTTGGGCGCCGATCCGCACGATTTGAGAAAAGCCGCTAATCAGGTCCGCTCCGGGGATCTGGGTATCTTGGAGGATGCAGCGACCGCGCCGGCAAACAGCGTCATGGCATCACTTGGAGAGATGCAGCAGTCATTGGCAACCATTGTGAATAGTGTCCGTCGTTCTTCCGATACGATCGAGTTCGGTTCAACAGAGATTGCTGACAGAAACAAAGATTTATCGGCGCGGACTCTGGAACAGGCAAGGCAGTTGCAGGAAAGTGCGAACGCGATGGAGAAAATCACCGGGACCATCCGGGTCAATGCCGACACCGCGGCCCGTGCCAGTGACTTGGCGTTGAGTGCGCGCGCGGCTGCCGAAAACGGCGGCTCCATGGTCGACGAAGTTGTCATCACCATGCAAAAAATCACAGCGAGCTCCAAAAAGATTGAAGACATCATTTCGGTGATTGACGGAATCGCCTTCCAGACCAACATCCTTGCGTTAAACGCCGCAGTCGAGGCGGCCCGTGCGGGTGAGCAGGGCAGGGGGTTTGCCGTCGTGGCGAGTGAGGTTCGTGCACTGGCGCAACGCAGCGCACAGGCGGCCAAGGAAATCAAGGTACTGATTATTGACAGCGTCGGCATGATCGGCTCGGGGGCGGGCATGGTATCAAACGCTGGTGAAGCAATGACCGCGATCGTCAGCGAAGTAAAGAGTGTTGCCGAGCTGATCAGCGAAATCAGCACGGCCACCCGTGAGCAGACCATGAGCATCAGCAGCGTTGGCGAGACCGTCATGGCACTGGACCAAGGCACCCAGCAAAACGCATCACTGGTCGAGCAGATGGCCGATGCCGCAGATGCCCTGAACCAGCAGGCACATAGTCTGGTGTCTGCAGTGTCATTATTTAAAGTCGCAGGGGGCAACGATATGGCCAGTGCAGGCAAGGTGCCATCCAATCGCCGACCACAGTCGCCACTGCAACTGCAAGCGGTGGCGTGACCCTATGTGACCGTGGAATGATCCGGTTCTCACGTTGATCCAGGCTACATGGCGCCCAAAAAGCAAAAAGCCCAATCCTGAGGATTGGGCTTTTTACTGAATAACTGGTGCCGGCTGCCGGTTTCGAACTGGCCACCTGATGATTACAAATCAACTGCTCTACCAAATGAGCTAAGCCGGCGTGATCTTTAGAGCAAGAATTATACGCTATTTGATCCGCGTGAGGGTCGGTCGTCCACCCTTCTTCGGTGGTTCGTCATCGCCACCCGATGGAGGCGCAGACACTTCCGTATCCGGCACCACCGGCGAATCCACGCCCTTGGACGGCACCGCCGACAGCGATGGCCCCGCAGGCGCAGTCCCCACCTCTGGCGACGATCCATCCGACGACGCAGCAGGCAATGCACCCACTTCAAACGCCATCCCCTGGCCATTCTCATTGGCGTAAATCGCCAGCACATTGTGCACAGGGATGTAGATTTCGCGCGACACGCCATTGAAGCGTGCACGGAAGTGAACTGCGTCGTTATCCATCTTCAACGCCGAAGTGGCGCCGAAGCTGATGTTCAGGATGATCTCGCCCTTGCGGACGTATTCCATCGGCACCGTCGTCGATCCATCGACCTTGACTGCGAGGTAAGGCGTAAAGCCACTGTCGGTGCACCATTCGTAGATGGCGCGCAGCAGGTAGGGTTTGGTGGAGATCTCTGACATGGTGGTATGGGCTAGCAATACAGGCAAAACGGGCGTTCGCGCCAGTCTATCGGATTCGCCTGAAGAACGTCCGATTCTGGCGCATACGGTGCGGCTGAGGACAGGGACGGCAACAAGCCCGCCCCAGGTCCATCAACGACGCATCACTTTCTCGGACGGGGTCAGCGCCTCGATGTAGGCAGGGCGCGAGAAGATGCGCTCGGCGTACTTCATCAACGGTGCAGCCGTCTTCGACAGTTCGATGCCGTAGTGGTCCAGGCGCCAGAGCAGCGGCGCGATGGCCACGTCGAGCATCGAGAACTCATCACCCAGCATGTACTTGTTCTTCAGGAACAGCGGTGCCAGCGTGGTCAGGCGGTCGCGGATTTCGGTGCGGGCCTTGTCGTGGATCTTGTCGTTCGACTTGTTGCGCTCGCTTTCCAGCGTGTGCACGTGGACGAACAGCTCTTTTTCGAAGTTGAACAGCATCAGGCGGGCACGGGCGCGCATCAGCGGGTCGGCCGGCATCAGTTGCGGATGCGGGAAGCGCTCGTCGATGTACTCGTTGATGATGTTCGATTCGTACAGGATCAGTTCGCGCTCGACCAGGATAGGCACCTGGCCGTACGGGTTCATCGTCGAAATATCTTCCGGCTTGTTGAACAGGTCGACGTCGCGCACTTCGAAGTCCATGCCCTTTTCGAACAGGACGAGGCGGCAGCGTTGGGAGAACGGGCACGTGGTGCCGGAGTAGAGAACCATCATGGTTTATAGTTCCTTAAGAAACAAAGGGGTGCAGCGCCGAGCACTCACCCCAGAGAAATGATTGCCCGTATTATAGCCAACCGGACAACGAAAGCGAATTACTTCACTTCTTTCCAGTACGATTCATTCAATCGCCAGGCCAAAAAGGCGAAAATCGTCAGGAACAGGAGCACGAATGCCCCCAGTCGCTTGCGTGTTGCCTGGGCAGGTTCGGCCATCCAGACCATGTAGGCAACCAGGTCGGCGGTGGCGGTGTTGAACTCCTGCTGGGTCATGGTGCCGGGGCTCACTTGCTCGAAGCCGGCGAAGGTGTGGACCATCTTGCCGGGCTCATGCGGATCGGGCTGCTCCGTGAACTTTGCCGTGCGGATCCCCTGCTGCAGCCACATCGCGTGCGGCATCGCGACATTCGGCACCACCATATTGTTCCAGCCGGTCGGGCGCGTCTCGTCCTGGTAGAACGTGCGCAGATAGGTGTACAGGTAGTCGGCGCCCGAGCCGCCCGGCGACGCCTTGGCGCGCGCGATCACCGACAAATCCGGCGGCACCGCGCCGAACCAGGCCTTGGCATCGTTCGGGCGCATGGCCGTGGTCATCATGTCGCCGACCTTGTCGGCAGAAAACAACAAATTTTGCCGGATCTGATCGTCTGTCAGGCCCAGGTCGCGCAGACGGTTGTAGCGCATCGACGCGGCCGAGTGGCAATTCAGACAGTGGTTGACGAACAGTTTGGCGCCGTTCTGCAGCGACGCCAGGTCGGCGCGGTCCGGGGCGCGGTCGAGCGGGAAGCTGCCTTCGGCGGCGAATGCCAGACCGGGCGCCAGGGCCAGGATGGCGATCAGTTTTTTCACAAGCAATGTCATGGGATGTCCTTGTGCGCGGGTCCGAAGGCGTCAGTGCGGGGTGAAGGTGACACGGGTCGGCACCGGCTTGAAGGTGCCCATCGTGCTCCACCACGGCATCAGGAGGAAGAACCCGAAGTACGCCAGCGTGCACACTTGCGAGATCAGCGTGAACGCGGCCGTTGGCAATTGCGTGCCCAGGTAGCCCAGCGTCACGAACACCACGGCAAACACCGCATACACCCATTTGTGCCAGTCCGGACGGTAGCGCAGCGAGCGGGCCGGCGAGTGGTCCAGCCATGGCATGCCGGCAATGATCATCACCGACGAGCCAAACAGCACCACGCCCCAGAACTTGGCGTCGAGCACTTGCGGCAGCATGCCGATGATCACCAGCAGCCCGATAACCGCAATGATTGCCTTGGTCACGAAGGCCAGGCGCGACTTGAACCAGATGAAGACGACGTAGGCCGCGACCGCTGCCATCAGCACGTACATGAAGTCGGCCGTGGTGGCGCGCAGCACCGAATAGAACGGCGTGAAGTACCAGGTCGGCGCGATGTGCGACGGGGTCTTCATCGAGTCGGCCGGCAGGAAGTTGTTGTACTCGAGGAAGTAGCCGCCCATCTCGGGCGCGAAGAACACGACCGCCGAGAACAGCAGCAGGAACACGCTCACGCCGAACAGATCCTTGGTGGTGTAGTACGGGTGCGACGGGATCGTGTCGAGCGGGTAGCCGTCCGGGCCGATGTGGTCCTTGACTTCGATGCCGTCCGGATTGTTCGAACCCACTTCGTGCAGCGCCGTCAGGTGGGCCACCACCAGGCCGATGATGACCAGGGGCAGGGCGATCACGTGGAACGCGAAGAAGCGGTTCAGCGTGGCGTCCGACACCACGTAATCGCCGCGGATCCACAGCGACAGGTCGCTGCCGATCACGGGAATCGCGCCAAACAGGTTGACGATCACCTGCGCGCCCCAGTACGACATCTGGCCCCACGGCAGCAGGTAGCCGAAGAAGGCCTCGGCCATCAGGCATAAAAAGATGCCGAAGCCGAACAGCCAGACCAGCTCGCGCGGCTTGCGGTACGAGCCGTACATGAGCCCGCGCGCCATGTGCAGGTAGACGACGATGAAGAAGGCCGAGGCGCCGGTCGAGTGCATGTAGCGCACCAGCCAGCCCCACGGTACTTCGCGCATGATGTACTCGACCGAGCCGAAGGCCAGCGCCGCGTCGGGTTTGTAGTGCATCGTGAGGAAAATGCCGGTGACGATCTGCAGCACCAGCACGAGGGCCGAGAGCGAACCGAACAGATACCAGACGTTGAAATTCTTGGGCGCGTGGTACTTGCCCCACTGATCGTTCCACAGCTTGGTGGCCGGAAAGCGGTCGTCGACCCAGGCCAGTGCCTTCTGGGCCGCCGGTGCATCGGCGGGCAGCTTTGTCTCCTTGAACGCGCCCATGTTATGCCTCGCCTTTCTCGTCTTTGCCGATCACGATCCTGCTATCGGAGAGATACATGTACGGGGGAACGTCCATATTCGTCGGCGCCGGCTTGTTCTTGAACACGCGTGCGGACAAATCAAAGGTCGAGCCATGGCACGGGCACAGGAAGCCACCGGGCCAGTTGTCGGGCAGGTTCGGCTGCGGGCCGGCCGCCAGGCGCGACGACGGCGAACAGCCAAGGTGCGAGCAGATGCCCACGGTGACCAGCACTTCCTTGTGTTCGACGCGTGAGCGGTGGGGATTCTTGCAGTATTCCGGCATGTCGAGCTGGAATATTTTTTCGGAGGCGGGGTCGGCCAGTTCGCTCTGGTCTTTTTCAAGCGTGGCCATCATGGCGGGGGTGCGGCGCAGGATCCAGACCGGCTTGCCGCGCCATTCGACGACTTTCATTTCGCCGGGGGCGACGTCGCCGATATCGACTTCAACCGGCGCGCCTGCTGCCTTGGCGCGCTCGGATGGCTGGAAGGTGCTGACCAGGGCTCCCGCCGTGGCCACGCCGACGACGCCGCCTGCGGCGCATGTCGCGACCAGCAAGCCCCGTCGACCAGGATCGACCTGCTTTTGAGTACTCATACCAACCCCACTCCGTGAATATACGAATTATAAGAATTAAGTCCGAGCTTCCAGCTTGCAAAATTATATGTGAACGGCAACACCTATAGAAAAAATATTGTCTCGCCTACACGCCTTGCGGAAATGGTCTTTTGCACCATCCCGGCGCCCCGCTGGACGCCGTCGCCGAGAGGCATCGGTTATCATGCAACGACTTATTTCAACAACAATGAGAGGGGTTAATCATGGCAATGATGGACGAATTCAAGAAGTTTGCGATGCGCGGCAATGTGATGGACCTGGCCGTCGGCGTGATCATCGGTGGGGCCTTCGGCCGCATCGTCGATTCGCTGGTCAAGGATGTCATCATGCCGCCGATCGGCGCCATGTTCGGTGGTCTTGATTTCGCCAATTATTACATCCCCCTCAATGGCCAGGGCTATAACCTACCACTTGCCGAGGCGCAAAAGGCGGGTGCCGTGCTGGCGTACGGTAATTTCTTGACGATCATGCTGAACTTTATCCTTCTTGCATTTGTCATCTTCCAGATGGTGCGCCTGATGAACCGCCTGCGCGGCCCCGTCGAAGCGCCGACACCGGCCGCCACGCCCGAAGACGTACTGCTGCTGCGCGAGATTCGGGACGCCCTCAAAAAGTGAAAGATGACATCGTCCGCGACATAAGGCCCCCGCATCCGCTGCAGCGCTTCTGGGTCCGTTCATGGCTGCTGTTTGCGCAAACGGTCACGGTGGCGCTGGCCATCTGGTTTGTCGTGGCCGCGTTGCGGCCGGCCTGGCTCGAATCGACGCCGGCGCCCAGGCAAGTGCAGGTAGGCGCGGCGGGCAAACCGGTGCCGATGCTGCAGGCGCCGCCCCGGGCCGCCACCGGCAGCTACCGCGACGCTGCCGCCAAGGCGATGTCGTCGGTGGTCAATATCTACACGAGCAAGGCCTCGCGCGAAGCGCATCCGCTGCTGAAAGACCCGCTGTTTCGCCGCTTCTTCGGCGGCGACCGCGCGCCGCAGGCCGAGCAGCTGGCCAGCCTCGGCTCGGGCGTCATCGTCAGCAGCGACGGGTACATCGTCACCAATTTCCATGTGATCGATGGCGCCGATGCGATCGAGGTGGGCCTGGCCGATGGCCGCAAGGCAGCGGCAACGCTGGTCGGCACCGATCCGGAGACCGACCTGGCTGTGATCCGCATCAAGGAGCGCAACTTGCCGGTGATGGTATTGGGCGACCCGGAACTGGCGCGCGTGGGCGACGTGGTACTGGCCATCGGCAACCCGTTCGGTGTCGGCCAGACGGTCACGATGGGCATCATCTCGGCGCTGGGCCGCAACAACCTGCACATCAACCACGTGGAGAATTTCATCCAGACCGATGCCGCGATCAATTTCGGCAACTCGGGCGGGGCGCTGGTCGATACCAATGGCCACCTGCTGGGCATCAATTCGGCCATCTACTCGCAAAGCGGCGGCTCGGTGGGCATCGGGTTTGCCATTCCCGTGTCCACCGCCAAGAGCGTGCTGGACGCCATCGTCAAGAACGGTGAGGTGGTGCGCGGCTGGATCGGCATCGAGTCGCAGGACATCACGCCCGAAATGGTCGAGAGCTTTGGCTTGTCGAAACGCAGCGGCGCCATGATTGCCGGCGTGGTGCGTGGCGGGCCGGCCGAGCGCGCGGGGATTCAGCCGGGCGACATCCTGGTGGCAGTTGCTGGTAAAAAAGTGGCTGATACGAGCGAGATGCTCAAGTTGGTGGCCCAGCTCGAGCCGGGCGCGTCCGTACCGATGACGATCGTGCGCCAGAGGCGCGAAACAGCGATCGCCGTCAAGGTCGGCCGCCGTCCACGCCAGACGCCCTGAACTTCTTGAATTTTATTTTCGGACCCACATGCATCTGCGCGACCTGACGCAATACCTGAACGAACTGACCGAGAGCAATAACCGCCCCTGGTTCATCATGAACAAGCCGCGCTACGATATCCTGCGCGAAGAATTCCAGGAGGTTGTCACCGAACTGATCCGGGCCATCACGGCCTTCGACAAGCAGGTGGCGGCCTGCAATCCGAAGAAGGCGATGTTCCGCATTAACCGCGACATCCGCTTTTCAAAGAACAAGACGCCGTACAAGACGCGCTTTTCGGCCGGCATCACGCCGAACGACAAGCGCCGGCCCAGTGCCGGCGGTGGCTCGACCTATTATTTCCAGATCGATGCCAACGGCAAACTCGGTTTTGGCGTCGGCGAATACCTGCCGCCACCACCGCGCCTGAAGGCGATTCGCGAGCACGTGGTCAACGATGCGACGGGTTTTGGCAAAATGTTGAAGAATAAGCATCTCCGCGCCACCTATGGTGACCTCCTGGACGAGGACAAGTTGCAGCGTCCACCAAAGGGTTTCGATGCGGATCATCCGCATGTCGAATACCTGAAGCTGAAAAGCTTTTTCGTGTGGACCGAAGTCGATCTGGCGCTCAATGCGCCGGAAAAACTGGTGCCGCAACTGGCGCAGGGATTCAAGGACGCGTTTGCGCTGGTCACTTGGCTGCGCAGCGTTCCAGAACAACACGACGAATAGAGGAGGGCGACATGGCCTTGCATCACGCTACATCCGGCGAGAAAATCGCATTGCAACGCGGCGATAACGATATCGCCCATTTCACCTCGGTGGCCCTGGTCAAGACCGAGCATATGGAACTGATCCGGCTGGTGCTGCCGGTTGAACGCCCCATCCCCGAACACCGGGTCGATGGCGAAGTGACGGTGCTGTGCCTGGAAGGCGAGATCGCCGTCGATGCGCACGGTGCGACGACGTCGCTGCAGCCGAACGAGATGGTGTATCTGAATGGCGGTGTGCCGCACACGATCCGCGCCGTGAAGGACGCGGTGGCGCTCATGACGATCCTGATCGGGCCGCAACAAGCTGCCTGATACGAGGCTCCGACAAATTGCTTGATACGTAGGGTGGACGGCCAGGCCGTCCACGCGGTGATGGTTGGCGGCGAGATCATCCGGCGCGCCACGCTATGCTTTACGCCACTTCAATCCTCGGATCGCGCGCCAGCAACCCCGCTGCCGTCCGCGCGGCATCCACCCCATCGAACAGCACGCCCGCCACCGCTTCGGTGATCGGCATGTCCACGCCCAGCTTGTGCGCCAGTTCGCGCACCGCCTTGGCACACGGCACGCCTTCGGCCACATGGCCCAGTTCGGCCACGATGGTGGCCAGCGCCTTGCCCTCGGCCAGCGCCAGGCCCACGCGCCGGTTGCGCGACAAATCGCCCGTGCACGTCAGGATCAGGTCGCCCATGCCGCTCAGGCCCATGAATGTACCCGGCTGCGCGCCCAGCGCCAGTCCCAGGCGCGTGATCTCGGCCAGTCCGCGCGTGATCAGCGCGGCGCGGGCGTTCAGGCCCAGGCCCAGGCCATCCGATGTGCCGGTGGCAATGGCCATCACGTTCTTGACGGCGCCGCCGACTTCCACGCCGACCAGGTCGTCGCACGAATACACGCGCAGGTTGTCGCCATGCGCCAGCGCGACGACGCGTTCGCGCAAGGCGCGCGAGCTCGACGCCACGGTCAGCGCGCATGGCAGGCCGCGCGCCACTTCCTGGGCGAACGACGGGCCGGACAGCGCCGCGCCGGGCACGGCGTCGCCCAGTACCTGCGCGACCACCTGGTGTGGCAGCAGGGCGGTGCCAGCCTCAAAACCCTTGCACAGCCAGACGACGTTGGGAATCGAGCGGCCGCGCAATTGTTCGAGCAAGGGGCGCAAGCCGGCCACCGGGCACGCCAGGATCAAGAGCGGCGTCTCATCCGGCGCGCTCGTGGCGACATGGGCCAGCGCTGCGTCGAAGTCGGCGCTCACGCGCAGGGCAGCCGGCAGCGGATGGCCCGGCAGGTAGGCGCGGTTGTCGCGCGCGGCCTCGATCTCTTGCATCTGCCGGGGATTGCGGCCCCACAGCAGCACGTCATGGCGCGCCGCCAGGGCGATGGCCACGGCAGTGCCCCAGGCGCCAGCGCCCAGGACAGTGATTTTGGTGAGCTTATTCTGTTGCATGGAACTCCTGCAGAGGATTACAGGCCCCAGACATCCGAGACCTTGATGCGATCAAAGGCGAATGCGCGCGGGGCGACCGGCAATGCGGCGCATGAGGCGGTCAACGGGGAGCCGGCAAGACGGCGGGCGGAGAACATGGCGGGCCTGGATGGTGGTTGAAACCGGGACACCGGACATCTGGCACGAACGCAGCGTGGCGCCGCGTTCGTCGGGTACGACTGCTGCTTAATTCGACGGCGCTGCTGCGGCTTCGGCCATGGCCTGGGCGCGCTGCTGGTAGAAGGCTTCGAAGTTGATCTCGGCCAGGTGCACTGGCGGGAAGCCGGCACGGCTGATCACGTCAGCGATGTTCGCGCGCAGGTAAGGATAGATGATGTTCGGGCAGCCGATGCCCAGCAGTGGATCCATCTGGTCAGCCGGGATGTTACGGGCTTCGAAGATGCCTGCCTGCTTGCCTTCGACCAGGAACGCAACCTTGTCCTTGACCTTGGCGGTGACGGTGATCGTCACGGTCGACTCGTAGATGCCTTCTGCGATGCTTTCAGCACCCACGTCGAGCGACACTTCGATCGCTGGCGCTTCTTGCTCCAGGAAGATCGATGGCGAGTTCGGTTGCTCCAGCGACATGTCTTTCAGGTAGACGCGTTGGATTTGGAATACTGGTTGCAGAGTTTCGTCGGACATGGAACGCTTTCTAATAATAGTGGGAAGTGGCGGGCCACTCCGGTTGCCTGGTCGAGCGCGACGTCGTGAACGGGCCGTCGGATCGAACACGACGGCAATTGTAGCAAAATCAACTTGCTTGCAATAGCAGTCTTGCCGCCGACGGCCGCTCTACGCAGTGCGCATACAGCTTACTCGCCCTTGAGCAGCGGGTCCAGGCGGCCTGCCTGGTCCAGCGCATACAGTTCGTCAAAGCCGCCGACGTGCGTATCGCCAATATAAATCTGTGGCACCGTGCGGCGGCCGGTGCGCTGCATCATGACCTGGCGCTGCTCGGGATCCAGGTCGACACGGATGCCTTCGATCTCGGTGACACCCTTGGCTTCGAGCAGGCGCTCGGCGCGGACGCAGTAAGGGCAAGATGCGGTGTGGTACAAAACGACGTGAGCTGCCATGATGAATCCTTTCGTGTGCCCGATCGACTCGATGGGGCGGTTTATTTGGTGAGCGGCAAGCCTGCAGCCTTCCAGGCCGCCAGGCCGCCTTCCAGGCTGTGGACGTCTTCGAAACCGGCCGCCTGCAACTGGCGCGCCGCCTTGTCGCTGCGTGCGCCAGTCTGGCAGACCATGACGACAGTCCGGTTTTTCGACTTGTCCAGTTCGCCAATGCGAGCACCCAAGTCTGCCAGCGGGATGTGTTTCGCGTCGCGCAGGTGACCGGCGGCGAATTCTTCGCTGCTGCGTACGTCGACGATCGTGGTCTTGCCGCGGTTGATCATCTGCGTCAGCTGCAGCGGCGATGCGCGTTTTCCGCGCGGCGCCAGGGCTGGCCACAACAGCGCGCCGCCAGCGAGAACGGCGATCGCTACGAGGAAAATGTTATCGATAATGAATTTCACAAGGGTTCCGATTGGTTGAACTGAATCGGGGCATTATAAAATAGATGCTGGACCGGACATCAACCAGAAATTTTGCGAAAAGAGCTTTCATGTACAAAATCGTATTCATGCGCCACGGCGAATCCACCTGGAACCTGGAAAACCGCTTCACCGGCTGGGTCGACGTCGACCTGACTGCCAAGGGTGTGGCCGAAGCAAAGGCCGCTGGCCGCGCGCTCAAGGACGCCGGTTTCACCTTCGACCTCACGTATACCTCGGTACTCAAGCGCGCGATCCGCACGCTGTGGCTGGCACTGGACGAGATGGATGCGATGTATCTGCCGGTCAAGAACGACTGGCGCCTGAACGAGCGTCACTACGGCGCGCTGCAGGGCCTCGACAAGGGCGAGACCGCCGCCAAGTTCGGCGACGAGCAGGTGCTGGTCTGGCGTCGCAGCTACGACACGCCGCCGCCGGCGCTCGAGAAGGACGATTCGCGCACGTCGTTCAATGACCCGCGCTATGCCAGCCTGGACGAAAGCCAGATTCCGCTGACCGAATGCCTGAAAGAGACCGTGGCACGCGTGATGCCGGCCTGGAACGACGAAATCGCCCCGGCCATCCGCGCCGGCAAGAACATCCTGATTTCGGCCCACGGCAACAGCCTGCGCGCCATCATCAAGATGCTCGACAACATCAGCGACGCCGACATCGTGGGCCTGAACATCCCGAACGGCCAGCCGCTCGTGTACGAACTCGACGCCGACCTCAAGCCGATCAAGCACTACTACCTGGGCGACCAGGCGGCGATTGCCGCTGCCATGGCCGCTGTCGCAAACCAAGGGAAGGCGAAGTAATCTTTTGCGTTTGCCAACCATGAAGGACGCCGGCAGCAAGCTGTTGTGCACACTGCTGGCGGTCGCGCTGTCCGGCGCGTTCGCGTCGGACGCGTGGGCGCAGCGCCAGACCGAGCGCAGCCGTCAGAAAGCGGCGGCCGAGAAGCAGCGCGCCGGCATCCAGCAACAGCTGGCGGCCATCAAGCGCGACATCAACCAGACCGAAAACGCCAAGGAAGACGCGGCCGACACGCTGGCCGAGTCCGAGGCTGCCATTTCCGACGCCAACCGCGCACTGCGCGATCTGGCCGAGGAACAGGATGCGACGGCAACCCGCCTGCAATCGCTGGCGAATCAGCAAGCCCAGCTGGCGCAGACCATCGGCGCCCAGCAACAACAGCTGGCCAGGCTGCTGCGCGAGCACTATGTGGCTGGCAACGAAGACCGCATCAAGCTGCTGCTCTCGGGCGATAACCCGAACCGCATCAGTCGCGACCTGCAACTGATGGCATACGTGTCGCAGGCCCAGGCGCGCCTGCTCGACTCGGTGCGCAGCAATCTGGCGCAGGTTGAAGTCAACCGCGACAAGGTTGAAAACGCCCAGCAAGAGCTGGAAGAAATCGCCCAGGAACAACTCGATCAGAAAGCCATGCTCGAGAAGGAAAAGGCGCGCCGCGCGGCGCTGCTGGGCACGCTGTCGAGCAAGCTGGCCGACCAGCGCAAGCAGGTCGACCGCCTGAAGGGCGACGAAGAGCGCATGTCCGGCCTCGTCGACCGGCTGGCGCGCCTGATCCGTGAACAGGCCGAAGCCGAGCGCAAGCGTCAGGTAGCGGCCGCGGCTGCGGCTGCCGCGAAAGCCAAAGCCAAGGCCGAGGCTGATGAAAAAGCCCGCCTGTTGGCGCAGGCGCGCGCCAAGGCGGCGGCCGACCGGCGCGCCGAGCGCGAACGCGAACGTGAACGCATCGCGCGCCAGAACGCGAACGCCAAGCCGGGTGTCAAACCCGAGCCGCTGCCGGCACCACTCCCCGCGCCAGTCAAGGAAGCCCCGGTCGTGGCCGAGCAGCCGCGGCCAGTGCCAACGCGCCCTGAACCGGCGCCGGCGCCCGAGGTCGCGCTGGGTCCGGCAGCGCCGTCCGGCTCGTTTGCCTCGCTCAAGGGCCGCATGAGCAGCCCGATCAATGGCAGCGTCGTGGCACGCTTCGGCACCCGCCGCGGCGACGGTCCGAACTGGAAAGGCACCTTCTTCAAGGCGCCCGAAGGCACGGAAGTGCGCGCGGTGGCCCCGGGCCGCGTCGTGCACGCCGACTGGATGCGCGGCTTCGGCAACCTGATCATCATCGACCATGGCGGCGAGTACCTGTCGATCTATGGCTACAACCAGGCGCTGCTCAAACGCCCCGGGGACAGCGTGCGCGCGGGCGAGGCGGTGGCCAGCGCGGGCAACACCGGTGGTAACGAAGAATCGGGGCTATACTTTGAGCTCAGGCGTAACGGCAAGGCGTTCGACCCGGCAGGCTGGGTCCGGTTCTAGGTCACCACAGGGTACACATGGGCATGAAAGCAAAGGGGTTCGGGCTGGTTGGCGTGGGGATGGTGTTGGGTGTGGCGGCGTCGTTCCAGTTGTCTGCCTATGCACAAAAAACCGGCACCGCCACGTCGCTGCCACTGGACGAGCTGCGCCAGTTGGCCGATGTGTATGGCCTGATCAAGACCGACTACGTCGAGCCGGTCGAAGACAAGAAATTGCTCACCGAAGCCATCGGCGGCATGGTGGCCTCGCTCGACCCGCACTCCGTGTACCTCGACCAGAAAGCGTTTCGCGACATGCGCGAAGCGGTGCAGGGCAAGTTCGTCGGCGTGGGCGTTGAAATCTCGAACGAAGACGGCTATATCAAGGTCGTCTCGCCGATCGAGGACACGCCTGCGTTCAAGGCTGGCATCAAATCGGGCGACCTGATCACCCGGATCGACAATGTCCCGGTGCGCAATATGTCGTCCGACGACGCCATCAAGCGCATGCGCGGCAAGGTCGGCAGCAAGGTCACGCTGACCATTGCCCGGCCCGGCGACGACAAACCGTGGGTCGTGCCGCTGGACCGCCGCGAAATCAAGGTCGTCAGCGTCAAGGCCAAGGTGGTCGAGCCCGGCTACGCCTGGCTACGCATCAGCCAGTTCCAGGAAAACACCCTCGACGAACTGGCCAAAAAAACCAAGGAACTGTACGCCGAACAACCCGACATCAAGGGCCTCGTGCTCGACTTGCGCAACGACCCGGGCGGCCTGCTGCCGGGCGCCATCGGCGTCACGGCGGCGTTCCTGCCCAAGGCCGATCAGGTCATCGTCAGCACCAAAGGGCAATTGCCCGATTCGAACCAGTCGTTCTACGGCCGGCGCGAATTCTATGCCCAGCGCGGCGATCCGCTGGCCGGGTTGCCAGCCGGGCTCAAGACCGTGCCGATGGTGGTGCTGGTCAATGGCGGCTCGGCATCGGCCTCGGAAATCGTCGCCGGCGCGCTGCAGGATTACCAGCGCGCGATCGTGATGGGCAGCCGCACCTTCGGCAAGGGTTCGGTGCAGACGCTGCGCCAGTTGTCGCCCGACACGGCGATCAAGCTGACCACGGCGCGCTATTACACGCCGAAAGGGCGGCCGATCCAGGCCACGGGCGTGCAGCCCGACCTGCGGGTGGATGAAACAGCGGACGGCGACCTGCTCAACGCGCTGCGCGTGCGCGAATCGGATCTGCAGCGCCATCTGGTGGCCGAAGGCGAGCAGCCTGCGGCCGCTGGCAAGGACCAGGCAGCAAGCCTGGCCCAGCAACAACGCGCGCTGGCGCTGCTGAAAGACCGCAAGCCGCTCGAGTTCGGCAGCAAGGACGATTTCCAGCTGGCCCAGGCCATCAATCACTTCAAGGGCCTGAAGGTAATGCTGGCAAAAGGCGAGCCGGCCGAAGAAAAACCAGCGCCGGCGCCATTGCCGGGCGCGGAAAACAAACCGCCCGAGCTGCATGCGCCAGCCAAGAAGTGACGTCTGGTGGAGGATAACGTCCTCCACCGCGCTTTCCCCATGAACGACAAACAACTCCTGCGCTACTCGCGCCACATCCTGCTCGACGACATCGGCATCGAAGGCCAGCAGCGCCTGCTGGACGCCCACGTCGTCATCATCGGCGCCGGCGGCCTGGGTTCGCCCGCAGCCCTGTACCTGGCCTCCGGCGGCATCGGCCACATCACGCTGGTCGATGACGACACCGTCGACCTGACCAACCTGCAGCGTCAGGTCATGCACACGACCGGGCGCATCGGTGAGCCGAAGGTCGAATCGGGCCGCGCCGCGCTGCTGGCGATCAATCCCGACATCGAAGTCACCGCCCTGCGCGAACGCGCCGGCCCCGAGCGGCTGCTGGAACTCGCGCGCGCTGCTACGGTCGTACTCGATTGCAGCGACAACTTCGCCACCCGTCACGCCGTCAACCGCGCCTGCGTGGCGGCCGGCACGCCGCTCGTGTCGGGCGCCGTGATCCGCTTCGACGGCCAGCTGGCCGTGTTCGACGCGCGCCAGCCGGCCGCGCCGTGTTACGCCTGCCTGTTCCCTGAAGACACTGGCTTCGAGGATGTGGCGTGCAGCACGATGGGCGTGTTCGCGCCACTGGTCGGGGTCGTCGGCGCGGTCCAGGCTGCCGAGGCGATGAAACTCATCATGGCCATCGGCGCGCCACTGGTCGGTCGTCTCTTGATGCTCGACGGCAAGTACATGGAATGGACCGCGATCGGCGTGGCGCGTAACCCGGCGTGTCCCGTATGTGCGGTGCGCCATGGTGAGAGCGGCAACACTGTTGATTAGTGGTGTCTTAACGGGCGCCGTGAAACGTGGTGTGTAGATGAACGTGACATACAATTGCGTACTTTTCGCAGGTACGCTTGTCATAATTCGGGCTTATACTGTGCCGGTTCCATCGATTCCCTTGTCATCACACAAAGCTTATGAATTTTCAACGTACTCAGCGCAACACGCGCAGCACAGGTCGTGCACGCGGTTTCACCCTGGTCGAGATCATGGTTGTCGTGGTCATCATTGGCATTCTTGGCGCGCTGGTCGTGCCCAAGCTGCTGGGCCGCACTGGCGAATCGCGTGTCACGGCTGCCAAGGTCGACATCGCCACGATGATGCAGGCGCTCAAGCTCTACAAGCTCGATAACCAGCGCTACCCGACCACCGAGCAGGGCCTGGTCGCACTGACCACCAAGCCGACCTCGGGCCCGTCGGCCAATGGCTGGAAAGAGGGCGGCTACATCGAGAAACTGCCGAAAGACCCTTGGGGTAACGCTTACCAATACCTGTCGCCGGGCGTCAAGGGCGAAGTCGACGTGTTCTCGTACGGCGCCGACGGGCAGCCGGGCGGTACTGGCGAAGACACCGACGTCGGTTCCTGGGACTAAGTTATCTCCATGCCGGCCATGCGCACAGCGCGCACACGCGGCTTCACTCTGGTGGAGCTGCTGGTCGTGATGGTCATCATCGGCCTCACGCTGGGCATGGCCACGCTCAACGCCATCCCGAGTCCGCGCCAGGATCTCGACAAGGAAGCGCAGCGCCTGGCGCTGCTGCTGCAACTGGCCCGCGACGAAGCGATCGTGCGCAACCGCCTGGTTGCGTTCGAGGCCAATGGTGACCGCTACCGCTTCATGGTGCGCGGCGACGCCGGCTGGGAGCCCGTCACGCGCGACGATCTGCTGCGCGAGCGTGAATTCAAGAATTCACCCCTGCAATTGATCCTGGAACCGACCGGCACCGGCAACCCCGACATGCTGCGCATCACGTTCGGGCGCGAGCCGGTCGACCGGCCATTCGTGCTGACCATGGCCAAGGGCGGCAACACGGTCGCGATCCGCGCCGACGGCGTCGGCCACTTCACTGTCGAATGACATCCCCCGCCACCATGCGCCCAGCCTCCCGCCCTGCTGCCGGTTTCACGCTGCTCGAAGTGCTGGTGGCGCTCGTCATCGTCGGCACTGCACTGGCTGCCGGCCTGCGTGCAGTGGGCAGCCTGACCTCCAACAGCCAGGGCTTGAGGGCGTCGATGATGGCGACCTGGTCGGCCGAGAACCGGCTGGTGCAGATCCGCCTGGGGCGCGAATTTCCCGAAGTGGGCAAGCGCAGCTTTCCGTGTCCGCAAGGCGGCCTGAACCTGATGTGCGAAGAAGAAGTCCTGACCAGCCCGAACCCGCTATTGCGCAGGATCGAAGTCTCGGTATTTGACGTCGACAAGCCTGGCCGCCGCATTGTCAAACTGATCCAACTGGTTCTGAGGCCTTCCCCGGTATGACGCGGATCCCGAGCAGCAGGCAGCGCCCTGCAGGCTTTACCCTGGTCGAGCTCCTGGTGGCGATCGCCATCCTCGCCATGGTGGCTGTGCTCGGCTGGCGCGGCCTGGACGGCATCGTCCGCGCACGCGTGGCGCTGACTGCCGACATGGAAACCACACGCGGCATGCAACTGGCCTTTGCCCAGATGGAAAACGATTGCGAGCACGCGGCCGGCAACGACATCATGGCCGGGCGTCCCGCGCTGCTGTGGGATACCGACCGCCTGGTTCTCGTGCGCAAGGTGTTTGTCGAGAATGAACCGTCGCGCCTGCAGGTGGTGAGCTACCGCGTCGTCGAAGGAAAATTGGTGCGGCGCGAGTCGCCCGGTACGCGCGACCTGATCCAGATCGAGCAATTGTGGCAGGCGATCACGTCCGATGCAGCGGCCGAGAATTCGCCGTCCGTCGTGCTGCAGGTCGGCGTGGTCGGCATGCAGGTGCAGGGCTGGCAGAACAATGCCTGGCGCAACGAACCGACTGCCGTGGGCGGCGGGGCGCAAGATCCCGTCATTGTCGAGTCGCCTGCCAAAAACGCGCAGGACCCCACTGGCGTGCAGGTAGCGCTGACCGTGCAGGGCCTGGCCCAGCCGATGGTCAAGGCATTCCTGCTGGGAGGTACCTGATGCATCGCCGCCTCACACGCCAGCGGGGCGTCGCCGTCGTCACTGCCATGCTGCTGACCACGCTGGCCATTTCGATTGTCGCCAGCCTGTTCTGGCAGCAGCAGGTGCAGGTGCGCTCGATGGAAAACCAGCGCCTGCAGTCGCAGACCAAGTGGATCCAGCGCGGCGCGCTCGACTGGGCCAGCGTGATTTTGCGCGTCAATAACAATAGCAACTACACCTCGCTTGATCAGGTCTGGGCCACGCCACTGGCCGAAACCCGACTCGACCAGTACATCGAGCGTGAGCGAATCCAGGGGGAAAACTTCGATGCGTCGCTGTCGGGGCAGGTTCTGGACGCCACGGCGCGTTACAATCTGAACAATCTGGCCAAGGGTGGCATTGTTGAAAAATCCCAGGTGGAAGTCATGCGCAGCTTGCTGACCAATCTTAGGCTCGAAGCGCGGCTGGCCGTGCCAATCGCCGAGTTTGTCGCCGCCGGGCAGCAGTTGGCCCCTGTGCCGGAAAATACCGATCCAACCACGGTCGTCCGGCCGCGGCGTAGCGGCGCACCGATGCGGCTGGAGCGGGTCGATGATTTATTGATGGTGCCAGGTCTTAAGCCCGAGTCGGTCGAGCGCCTGCGCCCGTTCGTGATCGTGCTGCCGTCGTCGAATACGGATGTCAATGTGAATACTGCGTCTCCCGAGGTACTGGCCGCCGTGCTGCCGGGAAGCTCGATGTCCGAAGCCAACTCGCTCATTGCCCAGCGCCAGCGAACGCCGTGGATTGACGTGCCGAACTTCAAATTGACATGGAAGGGCGGGGTCGAGGGTGTGGAGCCGCGAATTACCGCCAAAAGCACGTATTTCCTGGTGCAGAGCCGGATCCGGCTCGACCGCGCTGCGCTGGACGCCGAGTCGCTGGTGCAGGTCGGCGGCAGCAACCTGATCAACCCCGGTAGTGTGAACGTGATCTGGACCCGCCAGAACTGAGAAGAAAGCGAGACAGTTTGAGTACTCTTTATATCCGGCATCCGGCACGCAGCCAGGGCGAAGGCGCCCTGTGCCGCTTCGCGCTGGTCGGCGACAACGGCGCCATCGGCCAGCAGGGCGAGGGCGTGCTGCGCAATCTGGGCGACGTCGTTGCCGCCAGCCGGCGCGTGGTGCTGGTACTGGCCGCCAGCGACGTCACGCTGCTGTCCGTGCAGGCCCCGCCGCTGGCCGGCGCCCGCCTGCGCGCGGCGCTGCCGGCGCTCGTCGAAGAACACATCCTGGGCGACCCGCTCGATTGCGTGCTGGTGGCCGGCCCGGTGCAGCCCGATGGCCGCCGTCCGGTGGCCGTGGTGCAGCAGGCCTGGCTCGAGCCGCTCGTGCGGGCACTGCTTGCGCTCGGTGCGCGTCAGATCGCGGCCATCCCCGAGCAATTGTGCCTGCCCCTGCACCCGGGCAGCGTCAGCGCCGCCGTCGGCAACGGCGAACTGATCCTGCGCCAGAGCCAGTACGATGGCCTGGGCCTGGCGCTTGACGGCAGCCCGGTGATGGCCTTGCAAACGGCGCGCGCGCTGTCGGGCGATGCGCCGCTGGTGCTGTACGTCGACCGTGAACAGCTGGGTGAATACAATGCGCTGGTGGCCGAAGCCGGCCCCGGCATCACGCTGGAAAGCGACGACTGGGCGCACTGGATCGCCGGCGCCAAAGGCAGCACCGGCCCCGTGCTCGACCTGGTGCCGGGCCTGGGCACGGCCGGCGTCGCGCAGCGCGACTGGCGCCGCTGGCGCTGGCCGATCCGCCTGGCGCTGGCGGCCGTGGCGATCAACCTGATCGGCCTGAATGTCGAATGGCTGGGCCTGAAGCGCGAAGCCGATGCCGTGCGCCTGCAGATGAGCCAAACGTTCCGCTCGGTGTATCCGAACCAGCCGGCCATCGATCCGGTCGTGCAAATGCGCCAGAACATCGACCGTGCCAAGGCCGGCAGCGGCCAGGTGGCCGGCAACGAATTCAACTGGATGGCCGCCGCCTTCGGCGAAGCGACACGCACACTGGGCGTGCCGCCTGCGATTGCATCAATCGATTACCGCGAACGGACCCTCACCGTGCGCGTCAAACCAGAGTCCACCAACCCCGGCATGGCCGACCAGCTCCGCGCGTCCCTGTCGTCACGTAACCTCAGCCTGGAGTCGCCCGACGCGACCACCTGGCTGATCCGCAGCACAGGAGCCAAGCCATGAGCGCCATCGGCAAACTGAGCGGCCTGCGCGAACGCGTGGGCGGCTACTGGAGCGCGCGCACCGCGCAAGAACGCAAGTTCCTGCTCGTCGGCGGCGGCGTGGTGGCGCTGACGCTGCTGTACCTGGTGCTGCTCGAACCAGCGCTCACTGGCCGCGAACAATTGCGCCGCGCGTTGCCCGAGCTGCGCCAGCAAGCCGCGCAGCTCGACGCGCTGGCGGCCGAAGCGCGCGCCGTCGCGGCCCAGCCGGCGCCGGCCGTCGCACCCGTCACGCGCGAGGCGCTGGCCGCCAGCATGACGGCCAGCGGCCTGAATCCCGCGTCGCTGTCGGTCAGTGGCGAGTACACCAAGGTGCAACTCAATGGCGTCTCGTTCGCCAACCTGATGGCCTGGCTCGACGCGCAACGTCGCGACAGCCGCCTGCTGGTGCAGGATGCGCAATTTACCGCCAAGGATGCCCTTGGCCAGGTCGATGCCACGCTCACGCTGCGTCAAAGCACCGAGCCGGCTGCATGAGGCGGGCGCTGACGTGGGGCCTGCTGGTGGCGCTGGCCGTGGTAATCACAGTGCTGGCATTCCTGCCGGCGGCCTGGCTTGGCCCCATGGTCGAACGCCAGACCGGCGGTCGATTGACGCTGGGGGATGCGCAGGGTACGCTTTGGCGCGGCTCGGCCTTTATTGGCGGAGCGCCGGGCCAGGGCGGTGCGGTGACGCCATTGCTGCCAGGCCGTTTTGCCTGGACCCTGTCGCCACTGGTGGTGCTGGGCAACGTGAACATGACGCTCGAAAATGCACAGGCGCTGGCCAATCCGGTGCGCGTGCAGGGCAGCTGGTCGCAGTGGCAGGTCAATGCCGGCGAACTCCTGCTGCCAGCCGAGGGGCTGGTGGGCCTGGGCGCGCCGCTCAATACGCTCGCGCCCACCGGCCGCATCCGGCTTTCCTGGAATACGCTGGACCTGCTGCGCCAGCAGAACATCGTGACGCTGCAGGGTCGTACCACGCTGTCGATGAGCGACATGGGTTCGCGCATGTCGCCCGTCAAGCCGCTGGGCAGCTACGAAATGATCATGGACTGGCGCGGACCGCAGGCCGATCTGACGCTGCGTACCGTGCGCGGCGCCCTGCTGCTGTCGGGCGCAGGTACATTGCAGAACGGCCGCCTGCGCTTTTCAGGCCAGGCAGCGGCCGCCGATGGCTATGAAGACACTCTGGGAACCATGTTGAATCTGCTGGGACAGCGCCGGATGGTGAACGGCAAAAACGTAATCGCACTCGAGTTCAGATAATGAAGAAAACAGACCACACCACCTTCGCGCACCTTGAACTTCCGGCCCTGCGCCGTCTTGCCGCCGGCGCCATGCTGTGCTGCGCCGCTTCCGCCGTCGTCACGACCCTGGCGCTGCCATTGTCGGCCTCCGCGCAAGAGACTGCGAACGCCGCAGCGCTCAGCTTCGTGAATGCCGACATCGAATCGGTGATCAAGGCGATCGGCCACTACACCGGCATGACCTTCATCATCGACCCGCGCGTGAAAGGCACGCTGACGCTGGTATCCGAAAAGTCGCTCAGCAAGAGCGAAGCCTTTGGCCTGCTCACGTCGACCCTGCGCCTGCAGGGCTTCGCGGTGGTCACCAGCGGCGACGGTTATGCCAAGGTGGTGCCCGAGGCCGAAGCCAAGCTGCAATCCTCGCCCACGCAAGTGGGCGGCGTGCGCTCGAGCAAGGCTACCGGCGACCAGATCGCCACACAGGTGTTCTACCTGTCGTACGAATCGGCCGCCAATCTCACCGCCGTGCTGCGGCCGCTGATTTCGCCGAACAACTCGATCATGGCCAACCCGGGCAACAACACCCTGGTCGTGACCGATTACGCCGACAACCTGCGCCGCCTGGCGCGCATCATCGCCGCGCTCGACGCACCGGTGGCGGCCGAGCTCGACGTGATCCCGATCCGCAACGCCATCGCCAGCGATATCGCGCAACTCGTCACGCGCCTGATGGAGCCGGCCGCCGGCGGCGACTCGGGCCGCGTCACGGTGCTGGCCGATCCGCGCACCAACGCCGTCATCGTGCGCGCGCCGTCGCAGGCCCGTGCCAACCTGGCCAAGAGCCTGATCGCGCGCCTCGACCAAGAGAGCTCCAGCCGCGGCAATATCCACGTCGTCTACCTGAAAAACGCCGACGCCAGCCGCGTCGCGCAAACGCTGCGCGCCGTCGTCTCGCAAGACGCCTCGGCCGTGCCGGTGCAGCAGCAGGGCACGTCGGGCAGCTCGATCACGTCGGGCACCGGCAGCGGGCAGGGCGGCAGCGGCGCTGGCGGCCTAGGTGGCCAGCAAGGCCAGCAGAGCAGCACCGGCATGGGCGGCACCGGCAACACCTTCGGCCAGCAAAGCCAGCTCACCGCCAACGCGGGTGGCGCCGGCGGCGGCCAGGGGTCCGGCTTCATCCAGGCCGATGCCTCGACCAATAGCCTGATCATCACCGCACCGGACGCCGTCTACCGCAACCTGCGCTCGGTCATCGACCAGCTCGACGTGCGCCGTGCCCAGGTCTATATCGAGGCGCTGGTGGTCGAAGTCACGTCCAACAAGGCGTCCGAATTCGGCGTGCAGTGGGTTGGCGCCACGGGTGACTCTGACAGCAAATACCGCTTCGGCGGCTTGCAGAACTACACGGGCGGCGGCTCGAGCAGCAGCATCGTCAACCTGGCGCTGGCTGCCAGCCAGGGGACGGGCGCCACGACCACGCCAAGCGTGCCGTCGGGCCTGACCTTCGGCCTGTTCCGCCAGATCGGCGGCGAGCTCGGCCTGGGCGCCGTGGCCCGCGCACTGGAAAACGACGGCAACGCCAACATCCTGTCGACGCCAAACCTGATCACGCTCGACAACGAACTGGCCACCATCAAGGTCGGCCAGAACGTGCCGATCATCACCGGCTCGTACACCACGTCGGGCAACAACAGCGGCAACCCGTTCCAGACGGTCGAACGGCAAGACGTCGGCCTGCTGCTCAAGGTGCGCCCGCAGATCTCGGAAGGCGGCACCATCAAGATGGCCATCTACCACGAGAATTCGAGCGTCGATGCGTCCACCCGCAACCTGGCCTCGGGCCTGACGACCAATGTGCGCGCCATCGAAAGCAATGTGCTGGCCGACGATGGCCAGATCATCGTGCTGGGCGGCCTGATCGAAGACACCGAGGGCGACGGCGAAGAAAAAGTGCGCGGCCTGGGCGACATCCCGGTGCTGGGCAACCTGTTCAAGTACCGCACCCGCACACGCAACAAGACCAACCTGATGGTGTTCCTGCGCCCGGTCGTGGTGCGCAGCAAGGATGCGTCGAACTCGATCGCGATGGACCGCTACGAATTCATGCGCGCCGCTGGCGCTGCCGGCCGGCCGGAGGCTTCGCCGCTGCTGCGTGACCTGGGCGCGCCGCTGTTGCCGCCGCTGGTGGGCGGTCAGCCGCCGGCAGGTGGCGGCATGGCGACGCTGCCGGTCCAGGCGCCGCCGCCGGCCAACGCCGCGCCGGGCGCATCGAACGATGGCGCTGCCAATCGTCCGGGCGCCTCGCGTTCGAGCTCTGCAAACCCGGCGAGCAATGCTGCGGAAACTGTACCGGGCGCAGCATCTGGCACAGTATCTGGCGCCCCCGTGCCAGCCTCGCAATTTCGCCCGGTGACGCCACCGAACCGGGAGTAATCACATGACCAATCTCTTGCCCTACGCGTTCGCCCGTGACCACGTCGTCCTGGCGCGCGGCACTGGCGAACCGGGCCAGAGCGTCGAAGTGCTGGTCTCCAGCGCGACCGCGCCGGCCGCCATCGCCGAGGTGTCGCGCCGCTTTGGCCGCATCCAGCTGCGCCGCATGGACAAGGACGAGCTCGACACCGTCATCGCCGGCGCCTATGCCGGCGGCGGCAACGACGCCTCGCAGGTCGTCGACGAGTTCGATGCCGACCTCGACCTGACCAAGCTGCTGCAGGACGTCCCCGCAATCGAAGACCTGCTCGAATCGTCCGACGACGCGCCCGTGATCCGGATGATCAATGCGCTGCTGACGCAATCGCTGCGCGAAGGTGCATCCGATATCCATATCGAACCGTTCGAGCAGACGTCGGTCGTGCGCTTTCGCATCGACGGCGCGCTGCGCGATATCGTGCGGCCCAAAAAGGCCATCCACGCGTCGCTGATCTCGCGTATCAAGATCATGTCGCAGCTCGACATCGCCGAAAAACGCCTGCCGCAGGATGGCCGCATCACGCTGCGGGTGGGTGGCAAGCCGGTCGACGTGCGCGTCTCGACGCTGCCGACCGGCCACGGTGAGCGCGCCGTGCTGCGTCTGCTCGACAAGGAGGCAGGGCGCCTCGACCTGTCGCACCTGGGCATGGCCAGCGACCTGCTGCCGCAGTTCGACCGCCTGATCAACCAGCCGCACGGCATCGTGCTGGTCACGGGCCCGACCGGCTCGGGCAAGACCACGACGCTGTACGCGGCGCTGTCGCGCCTGAACGCGGCGACCGCCAACATCATGACGGTCGAAGACCCGATCGAGTACGACCTGAACGGCGTCGGCCAGACCCAGGTCAATGCCCGCATCGACATGACGTTCGCAAAAGCGCTGCGCGCCATCCTGCGCCAGGACCCTGACATCATCATGATCGGCGAGATCCGCGACCTGGAAACGGCGCAGATTGCCGTCCAGGCATCGCTGACGGGTCACCTGGTGCTGGCCACGCTGCACACCAACGATGCGGCCTCGGCCGTGACGCGCCTGCTCGACATGGGCATCGAACCGTTCCTGCTGTCCTCGTCGCTGCTGGGCGTGATGGCCCAGCGCCTCGTGCGTAAACTCTGCTCGCAGTGCAAGACCTTCGACGGCACCACCTGGCACGCGGTCGGTTGCGAGCGCTGCGGCCACACCGGTTACCACGGCCGCGTCGGCGTCTACGAGCTGCTCGAGACCACCGACCAGATCCGCGCCCAGATCCACAACCGGGCGTCCGAAGCCGACATCCGCGTCGCGGCGCTGGGCGTGGGCATGAAGACCATGCGCGAGGACGGCGAACGCTGGCTGCTCGATGGCACCACCACACGGGCCGAAATCGTGCGCGTGACCAAGGACTAACCGATGCCGGCATTTCGTTACGAGGCCGTCGACAACGGGGGCGCTACCCGCAAGGGCGTGGTCAACGCCGACAGCCCGCGCGCCGCGCGTGCCGACCTGCGCGCGCAGGGCCTGACGCCGCTGAGCGTCGAGGCCATCGCAGCCCAGCTCGATGCCGCCGGCGTGGCCCGTTCGCGCGGCATCGGCGAGCGCCTGTCGCAAAACGAGCTGGCCCTGTTCACGCGCCAGCTGGCCAGCCTGCTGGAGGCCGGCCTGCCGCTCGAGCAAGCGTTTACCGCCTTGCTCGAACAGGCCGAGCGCCCGTACGTGCGCGACCTGGTCGCGTCGATCCGCGCCGAAGTCATCGGCGGCTCGGCCTTCTCCACCGCCCTGACGCACCACCCGCGCGACTTCGCCGAGATTTACCGGGCGCTGGTCGGCTCGGGCGAGCAGATCGGTCAACTGTCGCGCGTGCTCTCGCGCCTGGCCGACTACATCGAGCGCCGCAACGCCCTCGTGCAGAAGGTGCGCCTGGCGTTCACGTATCCGGCGATCGTCACCGTGGTCGCGTTTGCGATCGTGATTTTCCTGCTCACCTACGTGGTGCCGCAGATCGTCTCGGTGTTTGCCAATACCAAGCAAAAGCTGCCATTTCTCACGGTCGTCATGCTGGCCGTGTCCGACTTCGTGCGTGCGTATGGGATTTATGTCGGCATCCTGATTGCCGGCGCGTTCTGGCTGTGGCGGCGCGCGCTGCGCAATCCCGTGCTCAAGCGCCGCTGGCACACGTGGCTGTTGACCGCGCCCATCTACGGCAAGTTCGAACGCAGCCTGAACACCGCGCGCTTTGCCAGCACGCTGGCGATCACCACCGGCTCGGGCGTGCCGATCCTGCGCGCGCTCGACACCAGCCGCGAGACGCTGTCGAACGTGGCGATGGCCGAACTGGTCGAGCAGGCCACGGCCAGCGTGCGCGAAGGCGTGAGCCTGGCGCGCGCGCTGTCGGCGCAAAAGCTGTTTCCACCGATGCTCGTGCACATGATCCGCGCCGGCGAAATCACCGGCGAACTGCCGGCCATGCTCGAGCGGGCCGCCAATTCGCAGCAAGCCGATCTCGAACGCCGCACGCTGACCATCGCCGGCCTGCTCGAGCCGGTGCTGATCCTGGCGATGGGCCTGGTCGTGCTGCTGATCGTGCTGGCCGTTTTGATGCCGATCATCGAAATCAATCAGCTGGTGCAATAAGAATCGCGCAGCAATGCCTATGACCGAGATGCGAAAGACACCATGAACAAGCGTTTGCCCCTTCTTTTGACCCTGCTGGCCCTGCTCGTGCTGGCCGCTTCGGGCGCCTATTGGATCCTGCAGCTATACAAGCCCGAGCAGCGCCCGCTGGCCGCAGCGCCGCTGGCGACCCAGCCAGCGCCGAGTCCGGAAGCTGCAGCCACGCTGTTCGGCGGACAGCCGACGGTCGCGATTTCCAGTTTCCAGTTGACCGGTGTGGTCTCGGCCGGCGCGAACAGCGCCGTGATCCTGGTGGCCGACGGATCGCCGCCGAAAGCGGTGCGCATCGGCCGCGAAATCGCGCCCGGCGTCGTGGTGGCCGAAGTGCATCGGCGTTATGTGATGTTGTCCGACAGCGGCGTCATGAAGCGCGTCGAACTGGCGCCCGATGCCGGCCAGTCGAGTGCGATCAGCCAGCCGGTGCCGCGTGCGATGCCGCCGCAGCCGATGATGGAACCGCAAATGGCGCCGGGCGTCGTCAGTGCGCCGCCGATGATGCAGAGCGCACCGCCGAATGGCAATCCGCAAGGGATGCAGGGCCAGCCCCGCGATCCGCCGCCGGAGCAGGACAACCCGGGCCAGCAAGGCCAGCCGCAGATGCCACAGAACGCGCAGCCAATGAACGGCGAGCGGCCGGTGATGTAATCGCTGCGGCGCAGGCAGCGTGGCCGAGAATCAGCCGCCGCAGCAGTAGCCGCTTAGCGCCGCAATGCCGTAAACGCCGCCAGTTCCCACGACCTGAAGCCCAGCAGCAGCGTATGCCCCTTGCGCTCGTCGGCCGGCAGGCGCCGGTCGTTGCGGTGCAGGCGCGCCAGTTCGGCCGCCAATTGATCGATCTTCAGCGACAGTTCGAGCGCACTGGCCGGCGACAGCCGCGCCGGCAGGCACAGCAGCGCTTCGCCAGCCCCATCGAAGCGGCCCGAGAAGTAATCGTTCACCACGTTCTCGCGGAAGAAATGCTGCACCGGCCCATCCGGCAGCCAGCGAAATGCATTCGACACCCGCAGCAGGTAGCGGTTCAGCGGTTTCAGTTCAATCAGGCCCAGCCGGTCGAGCTCGGCCAGTAGCGTGATGCACTCGGCCTCGGTCAGGTCATAGGTTTCGATGATCTGTTCGATGCTCCAGTGGCCCAGGCAGCAGATCGCCATCAGCAGCAGGCGCGGGTTGGCAACGATCGAGCGTTCCTGCGTCAGGCTCAGCGCATCGAGCTGAGGCCGCGCCTCGATCGCTCCGCGCAGCAAGTCTTCCAGGCCAATGCCGGTGGCCTGGCAAATCTCCGCCAGGCGCGACAGCGCCATATCCTTTTGCCCGAACATGCGCTTGACGCTCGATTCGCTCACGCCAATGCGCTCGGACAGCGTTTTATACGTGATGCCAGCGGCGCGCAAGCGTATGCGCAGGGCGTCGAGGATCAGATCGGGTGAACTCATGGACAATCCAGAGAAAATGACAACGGCTGACTTTAACGTTGAATCACGGTGTGGACAAGGCGCGTACAGCCAATGGTGTGCCGCTGGCCAAAAAAACGGACACCGAAGTGTCCGCAAAGAGTGTATTCAGAGTAGAACTGGCGCCGGTTCAGTCGTCGTCGCCCGCCACCAGCTTGACCTTCCTGAGCGCCTGCTTGGCGGCAGTACGCTCGCTCGAGAGCGGCTTGGCATGCGGGCCGGCGGCGCGCGCCTTGGCCAGCGCGGCGATGGGATTGCGCGGCTTGCCCGCTTGCTGCGACGGTTCGATCCGCAACCGCATTTTTTGCCGCGTCGCCAATGCCTTGTTTGCCATGCCGGCCTCCGCAAAAAAATTACAGCACGTAGCGTGACAGGTCTTCGTTGACCGCCAGCGCGTCGAGTCGTTCGTTAACAAAGGCCGCGTCGATGCGCACCACCTGGTCTTTTTCCGACCCGGCAGTAAACGAGATTTCTTCGAGCAGCTTTTCCATCACCGTGTACAGGCGGCGCGCGCCAATGTTCTCGGTGCGCTCGTTGACCGAGAACGCGATCTCGGCCAGGCGATGGATGCCTTCGTCCAGGAACTCGACCTGCACGCCTTCGGTGGCCAGCAGCGCCTGGTATTGCTTGGTCAGGCTGGCGTGGGTCGACGTCAGGATGCTCTTGAAGTCTTCGATCGAC
The DNA here is from genome assembly GCF_024753205.1 of Massilia aurea. Taxonomy (GTDB): domain Bacteria; phylum Pseudomonadota; class Gammaproteobacteria; order Burkholderiales; family Burkholderiaceae_D; genus Telluria; species Telluria aurea. The sequence goes on from NZ_JANUGZ010000004.1 coordinate 416,774, forward strand.
AGCGACTCGAGCTCGACGCGAATCGGGAAGCGGCCCTGCAACTCGGGGATCAGGTCCGATGGCTTGGACAGGTGGAACGCGCCCGATGCGATGAACAGGATGTGGTCGGTCTTGATCATCCCGTACTTGGTGTTCACCGTCGTGCCTTCGACCAGCGGCAGCAGGTCGCGCTGCACGCCGGCGCGCGAGACATCGGCGCCGCCGTGCTCGGAGCGGGTCGCGATCTTGTCGATCTCGTCGAGGAACACGATGCCGTTCTGCTCGACGTTGGCGATGGCCTTTTGCTTGAGCTCGTCTTCGTTAAGCAGCTTGCCAGCTTCTTCGTCGATCAGGATCTTCATGGCTTCCTGCACCTTGAGCTTGCGCGGCTTCTTGCGTGCGCCGTTGGCGCCGGCAAACATCGACTTGATCTGCTCGGTCATTTCTTCCATGCCCGGTGGCGCCATGATTTCCATCTGCGGCGCAGCGTCAGAGACTTCGATCTCGATTTCGCGATCGTCGAGCGCGCCTTCGCGAAGGCGCTTGCGGAAGGTCTGGCGCGTGGCGTCGCCTTCCTTGCTGTCCGGCGTATTGGCGGTGTTGAAGCCAAAGTCGCGCGCCGGCGGCACCAGGATGTCGATGATGCGGTCTTCGGCGGCGTCTTCGGCGCGCTGGCGCACTTTCTTCGCTTCGCTGGCGCGGGTCTGCTTGATGCCGATGTCGATCAGGTCGCGGATGATGGTGTCGACGTCGCGCCCGACATAGCCGACCTCAGTGAACTTGGTCGCTTCGATCTTGATGAACGGCGCATCGGCCAGCTTGGCCAGGCGGCGCGCGATCTCGGTCTTGCCGACGCCCGTCGGGCCGATCATCAGGATGTTCTTCGGCGTGATTTCGTAGCGCAGCGGTTCCTCGACCTGCTGGCGGCGCCAGCGGTTACGCAGCGCGATCGCGACGGCCTTCTTGGCCTTGCCTTGGCCGACGACGTGCTTGTCCAGCTCGGAGACGATTTCGGGTGGGGTCATGTTCATGAAGCTGTTCATATCAGTCCAGGGTCTCGATGATGTGGGACATGTTCGTGTAGATGCACAGTTCGCCTGCAATGGTCAGCGCCTTCTTGACCACTTCGGCAGGCGCCATGTCGGTGTTCTCGTACAGGGCCTTGGCGGCCGACTGGGCATAGATGCCGCCGGAGCCGATCGCGCCGATGCCGTCTTCCGGCTCGAGCACGTCGCCATTGCCGGTGATGATCAGGGTGGACTCGCGGTCGGCCACGAGCAGCATGGCTTCCAGGCGGCGCAGCACGCGGTCGGTGCGCCAGTCCTTGGCCAGCTCGACCGAGGCGCGCAGCAGGTTGCCCTGGTGCTTTTCAAGTTTGCCCTCGAAGCGATCGAGCAGCGTGAAGGCGTCGGCGGTGCCGCCGGCGAAACCGCACAGGACCTTGCCCTGATACAGCTTGCGCACCTTGCGGGCCGAGCCCTTCATGACGACGTTGCCGAGCGTGACCTGCCCATCGCCGCCGAGCGCGACCTGATTGCCGCGGCGTACGCTGACGATGGTTGTACCGTGAAATTGTTCCATTTTTACCTCGTGATTGTCTGGCTACCAGCAGGTGGGGACCGTGCGCGGGATTGCAAGATTATCCGAACGGGAAATACGGATGCGCTTCCACAGCCGGGGTCAGGTCTGACATTCAGACACGACCTCAGCCTTAGCCACTTCCAACATTGCCACAGCCGGGGTCAGGTCTGACATTTGGACACGACCTCAGCCTTAGCCACTTCCAACAGTATCTTGCCCGGTAGTCGCATGGTCCAGTGCCAGCTAGTTCCGGCTACGCTACTGTCGAGATCGTGTCCGAATGTCAGACCTGACCCCGGCTTTTCGGTAGAGCTCGTGTCCGAATGTCAGACCTGACCCCGGCTTTTAATAACCTGACCCGGGTTTTCGGTGTGCTGTAGCGTCAGTAGCGGTGCGGATACAGCCGTACGCTCTCGCCGGCGCCGAGCAGCCGCAGCAGGGCGGCTACCAGGTGGTTCAGTTCGCGCAGCTCGACCGTGCGGCCGGCTGCCGCTTGCGCATCGAGCCGGGCCAGCAGGCTGCCGGCGCCGGCGTACTCGATGCGCGCCAGCCGTGAGCAGTCGAGCACGAGTGTGTCGCGTTCTGCGGCGTAGGCCTCGATGGCCCCCATCAATGCCGGGTCCAGGCTGCTGATCACGGCGGGCAGCATGAAGCGGTCGCCATGGCTCGGGGCCGGTGCGGCGGTCGAGACGTGGCGTGGCGCCTCGAACGAGGGTGGTGAGACTTCGTAGGTGACGCAGTAATCCATCGCCGCTTCTTCGAAATCCTTTTCGCGGTTGGTCAGCAGCAGCAGTTCGAGCAGCAGCAGCCACGGCGCCGGGCTGGCCCCGCGCTTGCCGATGACGAGCATGGGGCGCAGCATCGTGATCAAGGTGTCGGCGCCGGCCAGCACCAGGCCGCGGTCGCTGACGCGCAGCGTTTGCAGCGCGGGCAGCAGGCAGTCGGCGCCGTCTGTGTCGATGCTGCGCACCTTGCCGAAGTCGAGCCGCACGTTTGGCGCCTGCGCCTCGAGTACGCGCCGCAGGCGTGGCGCGACGGTCGCATCGAGCAGCGTATCGAAGGTTTCGGTGGCGGCCAGCCCCTGCGCCGGCTGGCTCGCGACCGAGGCAGGCGCAATTGGCTTCCAGGTGGGTGGTGAGGTTTCGAAGTGGCTGGCGTAATCGATGGCGATGCTCTCGAACAGTTCTTCGCGGCCATTGGCCTGGTACAGATCGAACAGCATCCACCATGGCAGGCGTTCGTGGCTGCCCAGCGTCGCGAGCGATTCGCGCAGCAATTGTTCGGCAGCGGCGCTCTGGCCGTTGGCGTACAGGATCGCACTTTCGTCGACCGCCGGAGCGCTGGCAGGCGCAGCAGCCTGGTCGGGGATGTCGTCGGGATCGGGCGCGGCGGCTACCGTGACGCCGTTTGCCGGGCGGCGGCCACTGTCCCAGGCCGGCTCGTCGTCGAACATGTCGGACGCGAATTCGAGTTCGATTTCGTCGATCTTGGCGGCGGTGGCACGGGCGATTTCACGCTGGCGTTCGCGCTCGGCGTCAGACGCCAGGCGTGACGGTTCGCTGCGCAGGCGCGACTCGGGTGGCGGCCAGCTGGGCGCGGCCACCGCATCGTTTTTTTTCTTCAGGAAGGAAAAAAGCCCCATGCTCACCGTTGTCTCGATAACGTGTCCATCATGACCTTAGCACGGACTTTTGCGACGTATGCTGAGCACACGTGGCCGGGCGCCAGTGTATCCGAAAGGAAATAGTCGTATGGTTTCGAGTAATTGTAGCGTGCGCGCACGGGCAGGATGGCAGCTGTCATGCGTCGTTACAAACATCAGGAAATCATGTCTGCAAACAAAAAAAGCATGCGACAGGTCGCATGCTTTTTGGTCGGTGCTGAATCAAGGTTCAGCACGCTCATCGATCAGTCGCCGTACAGCTTCTGCTTGAGTTCGCGACGCTGCTGGGCTTCCAGCGATAGCGTGGCAGTCGGGCGGGCGATCAGGCGCGGGATGCCGATCGGCTCGCCGGTTTCTTCGCACCAGCCGTATTCGCCGCCATCGATCGACTGAATCGATTGCTGGACTTTCTTGAGCAGCTTGCGCTCGCGGTCGCGCGTACGCAGTTCGAGCGCATGTTCTTCTTCGATGGTTGCGCGGTCGGCCGGATCGGGAACCAGCACGGTTTCGCGCAGGTGTTCCGTGGTTTCGCCGGCGTTCTTGAGCAGTTCGCGCTCAAGCTCTTGCAGGCGGTTCTTGAAGAATGCCAGCTGGGCCGCATTCATGTAGTCGCCCTCGCTCATCGCGCGAATCTCGTCTTCCGTCAGGAGGCGTTCGTCGGACTGGGCGGTATTCGGTTTCGTTGTTTTAGTCATGATGCCTTCGATACGACAGAGGTTTGCATTTTATCAGCTTGCCCATCAGAAACACCGCACAAATGGGTGCATGCCGGGCAGGCTGCCTTGATGACGACGGTACGCCATCCTATCTCCGTCCGCGCCGCATGGGCGGCAAGGGCGGTTCACCACTGGCTGTTTGAAGCGCGTCGTGGCGGTCCGTGCGGCCCGGCCTGGCAAACTGTCGACGCATGGCGCCGGACATGCCTGCTTGGCCAGTCAAACTGATGCAGTTTATACCAAACACTGTTCCAGTCCGCGGATAAATACGTCTTTTGGTAAATTTTTACCAATAAAGACCATCTTGGTGGCGGGCGTTTCATTCTCCCCCCATTTCGGTCCCACGTCGCTGCCCATGATCTGGTGCACGCCCTGGAACACGACCTTGCGATCAACGCCATCCATTCGCAATACACCCTTGTAGCGCAGCATTTGCGGGCCGAAGACCTGGACCAGGCTGCCGAGGAACTGTTCCAGCCGCTCCGGGTCGAATGCGCGCTCGCTCTTGAACACGAACGCGGCGATGTCGTCGCTGTGGTGGCTGTGATGATGATCGTGGCTGCACGACGCATCGTGCACGTGGTCGTGACCGTGGCCGCAATCGGCGCCATGCTCATGGTCGTGATCATGATCGTGCCCGTCTTCGCCATCGACACGCAGGAAATCGGGATCGATGTCCAGCTTGTCGTTCAGGTTGAAGCCGCGCAGGTCGAGCACGTCGGCAATCGGCGCGCGGCCGAAGTCGCTCGTGGCGATCGGGGCACGCGGATTGATGCGCTGCAGGCGCGCCTTGAGCGCATCGACGGCAGCGGCATCGACCAGGTCGGTCTTGGACAGCAGGATCTTGTCGGCAAAGCCCACCTGGCGCTGGGCTTCTTCGTGCGCAGTCAATTGTTCCATCGCATGTCGCGCGTCGACCACGGTCACGACGGCGTCGAGCAGGTAGTGGGCGCCAACTTCTTCATCGACGAAGAAGGTCTGCGCGACCGGGCCGGGATTCGCCAGCCCCGTTGTTTCGATGACAACGCGGTCGAAACTGATCTCGCCAGCGGCGCGTTTCTTTGCCAGGCTGTTGAGTGCTTCGATCAGGTCGCCACGCACGGTGCAGCAGATGCAGCCGTTGTTCATCTCGATGATCTGCTCGCCCGAGTCCTGCACCAGGATCTCGTTGTCGATGTTCTCTTCACCGAATTCATTCTCGATGACGGCGATGCGCATGCCGTGGTCTTCCTGCAGGATGCGGTTGAGCAGGGTGGTCTTGCCCGCGCCGAGAAAGCCGGTGAGGATGGTGCTGGGGATCAGGTCCATTGGTTCGCTACTCGTGGTTGACATCAAGGTTGGACAAAAGAACCGGGGGATTATGCCGCAATTCTTGCAACCTCACCATCTGGCGTGTCGCGTGCTAAGCGCGTTCAAATCTTGCGGGAAATTTCTGAGCCTGATCGCGCTAGGCGCGGTTCGGTCCGCTTCACGACTCCGGTTTGGCTTTCGCCCGCGGGTGCGCCGCGTCATACACTTTCGACAAGTGCTGAAAGTCCAGTGCCGTATAGATTTGCGTGGACGTGATGCTGGCATGGCCCAGCAGTTCCTGCACTGCGCGCAGGTCGCCCGACGATTGCAACAGGTGCGACGCAAACGAATGGCGCAGCACGTGCGGGTGCACGTGTACCGGCGTGCCGGCGCGCAGCGCGTGCTGCTTCAGGCGGGTTTGCACGACGCGTGGCGTGATGCGGGTGTCGCGCGCCGACAGGAACAGCGCGGCGCCCCCGTCGCGCGCGGCAGGGCGCACCGCGAGCCAGCGTGCCAGCGCCTCGCGCGCCGGCCCGCCCACCGGCACCCGGCGCATCTTGTTACCCTTGCCGGTCACCACCACTTCGCCCGCCTGCAGGTCGAGCCAGCCCAGCGAGCCCGGCTGCCCGCCGCGCGCATCCTGCCAGGCCACATCCAGGCCCGCCAGTTCCGACACGCGCAGCCCGCTCGAATACAGCAGTTCGAACATCGCGTGATTGCACAGCTCGAACGGCTCGAGATGGCCGCGCTGGTTTGCTTCCATCAATTGCACGGCATCGTCGACCGCCAGCGCCTTCGGCAAGCTCTGCGCGCGCTTTGGGGCGCGCACGCCGTCGACCGGATTGGCGGCAAGCGTCGTCTGGTGCGACAGCCATTCATAGAAGCCGCGCCAGCCCGAGAGCTTGCGCGCAATGGAGCGCGCGGACTGGCCGCCGGCATGCAGCTTGCCGGCAAAACGGCGGATGTCGGCGTGGACCAGCCGGGCCCAGTCGCGGTGGCCGGCCAGTTCGGCGAGTTCGGCCAGGTCGCGCCGGTAGGCCGCGATCGTGTGCGGCGACAACTGGCGCTGGGTGGCCAGTTCGCCGAGGTAGCGCGCGGCCCAGTCAGTTGGCGGCTCGCGCGTGTCCATGCTCGTCAAGCGCGCAGCGGCGCCAGCGCAGTGGTAGCGGTGGCAGCGATGTGGACCAGGAAATCGGTCGCCATCGCGGTGGTGAAGCGCGCCGGATCGGGCGAACCCAGCACCAAGAGGCCAAAGCTCTGGCCCGGCGCGCCGAGCGGCAGCATGACCGTCGAGCGGACCGATTCGGCGTCGTCCAGCCAGCGCACCGCTTCGAAATCATTGTTCGGACCGCAATATGGCGCGCGCAGGCTGTTGGCGAAGATGCGTGCGTCGTCCGAGACATTGCTGGCGAACCAGGCGTCGGCATGTTCCGGCGCCACATGCCACAGGCGCAGTGTCACTTGCGGCACGGTGAAGTGGGTGCGCAAGCCCTCGATCAGGTCACGCGCCATCGCGGCGCCGCCTTTCGAGACCAAGAGGGCCTGGGTCCAGGCGTGGAAGCGGTTGGCGATGCCGGCGTTTTCTTCGGCGCGGCGCGACAGGTCGGACAGGCGCAGTTCGAGCGCGCGGTACTTGTCGCGCATGACTTCCATCTGGCGTTCCTGGAGCGACACGGTGCGGCCGGTCAGCGGACTCGACAGTTTCACTTCACCCAGCAAGCCGGCTTGCTCCTGGAAGAACTCCGGGTGATCGGTCAGGTATTGCGCAACAGTGCTGGCGTCCAGTGGTGCAGTGCTCATGAGGAGAATAGGGTATTGAAATGGATCGGATCATTTTAACCGACGCTGGGCGTTGCACCGGAGAACAAAAAAGACGCCCGAAGGCGTCTTTGCATGGACAGGGGCACTGTCAGAAGCGGTGACGGATACCCAGTTGCAAGGCGCGGCCATCGGCGCCCGGTGCTTCGGTAAAGCCACCCGGATTGCCCGAGGTGCCCGGCGAATACTGCGCTTCGTTGTCGTTCTTGATGAACGCCAGCGCCGTGTACAGGTCGGTACGCTTGGACAGGTAGTAGTTGTAGCCCAGCGCGTACAGATTGGCATCGCTGTTGGAGGCGGTGCGGTCGTTCTGGTGCGCGTACGATGCGACGATGCGGCCGTTGCCGATCTTGTAGTGCGCGCCGATCTGGTAACTGTTGGCGTCCTGCTTGGTATTGGCCGAAATCGCGCTGGCGAAGATGCCGCGCAGTTGCTGCTGCGCGACCGCAGGAATGCCTTGCGCGGTCAGCGCCGGGCCCACGGCCGTGTCCCAGCCATTCAGGTAGTCCGGGATCAAGGCCGAATTATCGTTGCGCTGGCTGTGGAAGCCGGCAAAGAATTTCCAGCTCTCGCCCAGCGCGTAAGAGCCGCCAACGGTCAGCGTGCGCAGGCTCGGCCGGTTCTGCTGGTCGTAGCCGTGGTTGTAGCCAACACCGACGTCGAAACCGTTGGCCTTGTACGTCACCGCGCCGGCGCGGAACTTGTTATAGCGACCGAGGTAGCCGGAATTGCGCGCGCCGTACATGACCGAGCCGCCCAGGCCATTTGGCAACGCGATGCGGTACTGGATGGCTTCCTGCGAGCGGATGTCCGCGCCCAGTGCGGTAAAGCCGGCGGTGCCGCCCGTGACGTGGCCCCAGGTGCCGGCCGTGCCCGATTCAAAGGCATCGGCCATATTGAACACTTCGTAGCCCGGCGTGTACATGCGGCCCAGCAGCACGGCGCCGATCGGGGTGATCAGGCCAACCATCGAGGTACGGTCGAACAAGGCTTTTTCCTGGTTGACGGCGGGCGCACCCGGCGGCTGGATGGCCGCTTGCAGGCGGTCGCGAATGGCAACCGGGATGCGCTCCATGCCGCGCAGCAGGTAGCGGCCCGGATTGTCGTTCATCAGCGTCGGCTGCTGCGAACCCGTGTCGAGTTCGACGCGGGCTTCAAGATTGAAAATCGCCTTGTAGCCATTGCCCAGGTCTTCGGAGCCGCGCAGGCCGAGGCGTGAGCCATCGGCGCCGCCACTGTAGATCTTGGTCGGGCCACCTTTTTGCCACATCACGCCGGCGTCGGCAATGCCGTAGATCTGGACACTGGTCTGGGCCAGGGCGGTGCTTGCGAAGGTCGCGCCGAGCAAGGCGGCGATAAGGCATTTTTTCATGGTGTCTCCATATTATTTTCTTGTCGCGTGGCATGAGCCCGCTACGCAAATATGCCATTGCCATGATGCACTGTACAGAACGCTCGTTCGGAAAAGCCCTGGTGGCGCATCCTCGTTGTGAAAAGGCTACAGAGCGTTCCAAACGACAAGGGCGGACATCGTTGCCGATGTCCGCCCTCAAGTGGTTGCCGTCCGCTGCAGTGGGTTCAGAACGTGTGGTGAATACCGATGTCGTACTGGTTGATCGTGCCCGGGGCGGCCGGGACGCCTTTTTTGCGCGACACGTCGAAATACAGGTAGGTGCGCTTGGACAGGCTGTATTCATAGCCCAGCGACAGTTGCTTGACCTTTTCCAGGCCATCGGTGTCCTTCTGACCATAGCCAGCGAGGAATTTCCCGGGACCCACCGTGTAATTCGCGCCCACGACCCACGAACTGGTGTCGGTATTGAACAGGCGCGTATTGTCTTCGTCGAGCCGTGTGAACGTGCCCATCAGCTTGAGTTCGGGTGTCGGATTGACTGAGGCACCGATCGACCAGACCTTCGATTCGACGGCGTTGCGCTCATAAGCCGCCATCAGCGCAGCCGGGCCGTTGTTATAGGTGCCGGAGATGGAGAACGGATTGGTCGAGGCTTCAGTGCCGGCCGCATACTGCGGCGCCGCTGCACTGCCGCGGCCGATGATGGCCACGGCGCCATTGTTTTCTTTGGTGGCGATGGCCGTATTGAGCTGGAAGCCGTTGACGACCGGCGAGTTGTACCAGACCGCGTTCGACCAGCGGTTGCTGGCGGAACCGATCGGGTCGAGGGGCTGCGAGCTGTAGCCGGCCACGCTCAGATCGGTATAAAAGCCGCCCGCGGTTTCGATGGCGTGGAACGGCTCGAAGGCGCCGATGGTTTCGTGGAACGGGGTCAGGCCGCGGCCGATGCGAAGCATGCCGAAGTCGCCCTGCAGGCCGACGCGGCTCTGGCCCTGGAACAATCTGCGTCCATTGCCATCTGGGCCGATTTCGGCGCTGCCGGTGTCCGGCTCGTAACGGGTTTCAAGTTGGAACAGGGCCTTGAGGCCATTGCCCAATTCTTCGGTGCCCTTGAAGCCCAGGGTGTTGGCCGAGCGCTTGCCGATACTGACGTTCTGGCTGCTGCGCTTGACGATGCCGGCATCGAGGTTGCCGTAGACCTGTACTGACGTCTGCGCATGGGCCGCACCGGCGCAAGCGCCAAGCAGTGCGACAGCCAGGAGAGAAGTCTTCATCGGGGTAATCCTGTCAATAAAGTGAACACGTACATCTGGAGCGTTGAGACCTGGCTGAACGCGCGATACGTGCACCTTAAATCTTTCAAACGTCAAGACTAGCTAATTCGTCAATTATCGGGGGGGCGCCGCGCTCCTTGCCAATAAATCGAACCGTGCTGTTGTATTTTTGAAACGACTGTCAGAAATCGGGGTTGTGCAGTACGTGTCGACGGAGCAAACCGACGTTGCCGGCCTCGGCCTGACCGTTTGTCTTGCGAATATCCGAAACAGTTTCATCGGATTCGTGCTGTTTTGTGACCTCTCAATCGGCTCGGGAATCCAATCGAATCACCATCTGCCACGGCGTAGACTTTGGCCTCGTTCGCACAGCAGCGCCGTATGGTGCCGATAGCTTGTATATTTGCAACTTCCATGTTGCCGCTGTGTGTCGCAGGCATACTTTCCATGGCTTTCAGGTCATGTCTTTCACGTATTCCAACCATGGCTAACCGCGAAGAACTGGCGATCATCCGCAATGCCCGTGCCGGCCAGGTGGCAGCCCAGCTCGCGCTGGGCAAGCTGTACCTGTTTGGCAGCAGCAGCTTGCCGCAAAGCCTTCCTACCGCGCTGCACTGGCTGGAGCGCGCGGCGCGGCAAGATTGTCCGCCGGCCTGGCAATTGATCGGCAACCATATCCCGCTTGAACTGGCGCAGCGTGATGCAGCAGGCGTGTCGCAATGGTACGAACGTGCCTATGACGATGGCAGCGTGCATGCCGGCTTCGTGTTTGCGCAACTGGTGCTCGATCCCCTGGCGCCGGTCGCGCAGCAGCAGCCCAAAGCCGTGCGCGCGCTCGAAGACGCCGCGCGGGCCGGGTTTTCGCATGCCCAGGTGCTATTGACCCGGCAGCACGAGCAGGCCGCCAGCAGGGCGGCGGCCACGCCGGCCATGGCGGCGCGTACGCAGGCGGTGCAGGGTGCGCGGCATGGCGCGCAGCATGGGGCGCAGAATGGTGCGGCGCATTGCGCACGACTCTCGCCCGCGCAATGCGCCGCCATGGCGCAGCATGCGGGCCTCGACGCGTTGTGGTTCGCGCGGCGCTGGGCCGACTATCTGCGCCTGGCGTTGCCGCAGGCACGGGCGCTGGTCGATGAACACGGCGAGCCGGGCGAACTGCGCCGGTTCGCGCCGGATGAGATCACGCTGCTGTCGCGCTGCGCGCGTCTGATGGATCCTGCACTTGAGGGAGACCATGGCGTCGATGGCGTTGGTGATGCGGCCGGCGCTGTGCAGGCGCCCTGCGATCCCGGTGAGCTGGCCATCTTCTGGGAACTGGCTGCCGCTGAACACGATCCCCACGCGCAACTGGCGCTGGGCCTGCGTTCTGCGCGCATGCGGGTGGATGGCCGGCGCCTTGGCAGTGGCGATGCGCATGCCGCGCACGTGGCCAATTTCAAACGGGCGATCCGTTGGCTGACGCTGGCGGGCGAGCAGGGGCTGGCCGAGGCGTGGTACGCGCTGTCGCGCATCTGCATCAAGCCAGAATTCTCACAGCGTAATGTGGCCGATGCCCAGCGCTACCTCCAACGCGCGGCCGAAATGGGTTACCGCGACGCCCAGCTCGAATGCGGCCACAACGCCTGGCGCGCGCGCCGCGAAAACGAGAACAACGATGTGCGGGCCGTGTACTGGCTGCAAAAAGCGGCGCAGCAGGATGCACCCGACGCAGCCGGCCTGCTGCACAAGATCGCGCCGCGCCTGAGCACCACGCCGTACACCGATACGGGGGCCTTGCTGGCGCTGCACGCCGGGGCGCTGGCGGGGCATCCGCTGCTGGCGGCGCGTCTCGAACTGGCGCAGCTGTTCAATCTGTCGCGGCCCGAAGCCTTGCTGCTCGATGTGGTGGCCGCCGACCAGGGCCACTGCCTGATCATCGATATCCGCGCCAGTTACGGGCGCAGCAAGCGGCGGTTGGTGATGGTGGCGCCGGGGCCCGAGCGCCAGGCGCTCGACCGCATCGTGCGCCTGTTCGAGCCGGTCGATTGTGGCCCGGCCGGGCCGGAAGGCAATTACCGCCAGCGCCTGTACCGGCTGCGCACGCTGCTCAACATCGCGCAGCCTGACAGCGACGACGGAGCCGGCGCCAATGTGGAACTGGCGGCCTGACGCGCACGTCAGTAGCTTGGGCGGGTTTCCCGCCCACGCGTTCAACATAAATCGATGTTGTGGCGCACCAGGGATCGTTGGATGCGTGGATGGGAAACCCGCCCCGCCGGTCGCATACACCCTACGGCCGAGCGGCTTTAAGATCAGATCTCGACTTCGCCTTCAAACACCGACACGGCCGGGCCGCTCAAATACACCGGCTGGTCCGGGCCGGCCCAGGCGATGCTGAGTTCGCCGCCACGGGCCGAGACGCGCACCGGCGAATCGAGCAGGCCGCGCCGGATGCCGGCCACGACCGCGGCGCAGGCGCCGGTGCCGCAGGCCAGCGTCTCGCCCGCGCCACGCTCGAACACGCGCAGGCGGATATGGTGCCGGTCGATCACTTGCAGGTAGCCGGCATTGACGCGTTTTGGAAAGCGCACGTGGCGCTCGATCAGCGGGCCCGTCTCTTCCACCGGCGCCGCATCGACATCGTCGACCACCTGCACCGCATGCGGATTGCCCATCGACACGACCGACACGAAGACGGTCTCGTCGCCGACCGGTAGCGGCCACAAGGTGTCGTCACCCTGGACCATGCCTGCCAGGCCGTTTTCGTCGAACGGCACGTCGGCCGGTACGAGGCGCGGCGCGCCCATGTCGACCGTGACGCTGCCATCGTCTTCCAGGCGCGGGTTGATGATGCCCGACATGGTCTGCACGCGGATGCTGCGCGCCTGTGTCAGCCCCTTGTCGACGACAAAGCGCACGAAGGCGCGCGAGCCGTTACCGCACTGCTCGACTTCGCCGCCATCGTTATTGAAGATGCGATAGCGAAAGTCCACCCCCGCGTCGGTCGGGCGTTCCACGACCAGGATCTGGTCGGCGCCAATGCCGAAGCGGCGGTCGGCCAGGCGGCGCCATTGATCGATACTCAGGTCGACCTGCTGGTTGATCGCATCGACAACGATGAAGTCGTTGCCGGCGCCGTGCATCTTGGTGAATTTCAGTTTCATGGCTTCAATCGTACAGCGAAGGTTCACCCGGCGGCCGGGTTTTAAAACGTTTGTGGGTCCAGAAATATTGTTCCGGCGCCTCGCGCACGCGCTCTTCAATAAAAGCGTTCATGCGGCGGGTCGCTTCGACCATATCGTCGCCCGGGTAGTTTTCCCAGGCAGGATAAAAGCGCACGCGCCAGCCCTGGTAATTGGGCAGGTAGGTCGCAATCACGGGGATGACCTTGGCGCCGGTCGTGCCGGCAATCCGGCCCAGCGCGGTCAGCGTCGCGGCGGGCACGCCGAAGAACGGCACGAACTCGGCATCCTTCTCGCCGAAGTCCATGTCCGGCAGCATGAAATAGGGCAGGCCGTCGCGCAGTGCGCGCAGGATCGGCTTGATGCCTTCCTTGCGCGTCACCAGGCGTACCGGGCCGTAGCGTTCGCGGCCATGGCGCAGCAGGCGGTCGAAGTCTTCGTTTTTTTGCGGCACGTACATGCTGCACACCGGAATCACACGGGCGCCGATGCCGGCCACGTCCAGGCACACGAAGTGCGGGCACAGCAGGATCGTCGGGCCGTCCTGCATGGCGGCCAGCGGCACCGACGGTTCGATCTGGATCAGGCTGCGCACGCGTTCTTCGGGCGCCCACCACAGGATCGAGCGCTCGAAGATGCTGCGGGCGTAGGCGCGGAAATGCTGCTTGGCGATCGTGCGGCGCGCATGCTCGTCGAGCTCGGGCAGGCACAGGCGCAGATTGGTCAGCGCGATCTTGCGGCGCTTGCCCAGGATCACGAACATCAGGCTGCCGATCGCTTCGCCGAAGCGGCCCAGAATGGGCAACGGCAAGAAATGCAGCAACCACATAAATCCCAGCAAGATCTTCATGGCGCGACCTCGGTGTCCGGACCCGCCACGCCGTCCGGCTGCTTGTAGCGGTTATAGCTCCAGAAATACTGGGCTGGCGCACGGGCAATGAGTTGCTCCATCGCCCGGTTGATCGCCGCTGCCTGCTCGGCACCCGTGCCGGACAGGTCGCCATCGAACTCGACGAAGCGCACGATGTAGCCGGCGCCGTGCGGACGGCGCTCGGCATACACCAGCAGGATGTCGGCCTTGCCGAGCTGCGCCAGCTTGGCCGGCAGCGTCATCGTGTAGGCGTTGCGGCCGAAAAATGGCGCCCAGACGCCTTCGCCTTCTTGCGGCACCTGGTCTGGCAGCAAGCCGATCGGCTGGCCGCCCTTGAGGGTCTTGGCCAGGATGCGCACGCCCGACAGATTCGCCGGCGCCAGGTGCAGGTTGTGGCGCGCACGGGCGCCTTCGACCAGCGGCTTCAATGCGCTCTTGCGCGGCGGGCGATACATAACGGTCAGCGTCGTGCGCAGCGCGATTTGCTGCGCCGTCATTTCAAAGCAACCCAGGTGTGGCGTAAGAAAGACAATCCCGCGACCGGCGTCGAGCCGGGCCTGAACCAGGTCCCAATTCTCTACCGTGGCATGCCTGGCAACTCGCTGCGGGTTGGCGCACCAGACGAACGCGAGCTCGATGGCGGCCTTGCCGGCCTCGGCCACGGCCCCGCGCCAGTGCGCGTCATAGCCGGCCTGGGCCAGGTTGGCGCGCAGGCGCTTGCGATACGATGGCGACAGGCCATACACCAGCCAACCCATCGCTGCGCCCAGGGCGTGCAGGAGTGGCAAGGGGAAAACGGAAAGTATCCGAAAAAGTACAACTAACATGTCGATTGTTGGGTAGCGGACGCCACGCGCGTTTCCACACCAAAATTCCAAGGAAGCGTAAAATACCACTTTATGCTGGATCCGCCGAGTTAACAGACAACTTGCGAAGCGGAATATAAATGTCGCTAAAGCGTCGCAGGCTCAGTTTGCTGCGGCAGAATTATGACCCGTAACAGGAGCCTTCATGTCGAACGACTACCTCTTTACCTCTGAATCCGTTTCCGAAGGCCACCCAGACAAGGTGGCTGACCAGATCTCCGACGCCATCCTCGATGCGATCCTGACCGAGGATCCAACCGCCCGCGTCGCTGCAGAAACGCTGTGCAATACCGGCCTCGTCGTTCTCGCCGGTGAAATCACCACCCACGCCAACGTCGACTACATCAAGGTCGCACGTGACACCATCAAGCGCATCGGCTACGACAATACCGATTTCGGCATCGACTACAAGGGTTGCGCCGTCATGGTCTGCTACGACAAGCAGTCGCCGGACATCGCGCAGGGCGTCGACGAAGGCAAGGGCATCGACCTCGACCAGGGCGCCGGTGACCAGGGCCTGATGTTCGGCTATGCCTGCGATGAAACGCCAGAGCTGATGCCAGCTGCCATCTATTACGCGCACCGCCTGGTCGAGCGCCAGTCGCAGCTGCGCAAGGATGGCCGTCTGCCATGGCTGCGTCCGGATGCCAAGTCGCAAGTCACGCTGCGCTATGTCAATGGCCGCCCGGTTGCCGTCGACACTGTCGTGCTCTCGACCCAGCATCATCCTGACGTAACCCATGCGCAGATCGAAGAAGCCGTCATCGAAGAAATCATCAAGACCACGCTGCCGCGCGAGTGGCTCAAGGACACCCGTTTCCTGGTCAACCCGACCGGCCGCTTCGTCATCGGCGGTCCGCAGGGCGATTGCGGCCTGACCGGCCGCAAGATCATCGTCGACACCTACGGCGGCGCAGCCCCGCACGGCGGCGGCGCGTTCTCGGGCAAGGATCCTACCAAGGTCGACCGTTCGGCTGCGTACGCCGCCCGCTATGTGGCCAAGAACATCGTCGCCGCCGGCCTGGCGCGTCAGTGCCAGGTGCAGGTCAGCTACGCCATCGGCGTGGCGCGTCCGATCAATATCACCGTGTACACCGAAGGCACCGGCGTGATCCCGGACGACAAGATCGCAGCGCTCGTCAACGAGCACTTCGACCTGCGCCCGAAAGGCATCGTCCAGATGCTCGACCTGCTGCGTCCGATCTACACCAAGACCGCCGCCTACGGTCACTTCGGCCGCGAAGAGCCGGAATTCACGTGGGAACGCACCGACAAGGCAGCCGAACTGCGCGCAGCAGCCGGCATCGCCTAAGTTCCTGACGCGCACCGCGACAGCACCGCGAACCCCAAAAATTGCCCTGCAGTTTTTGGGGTTTTTTCTTGCCCATTGCACTAGAAGGACGCCATGCAGGTACTGCCCATCTATCAAGTCGATGCCTTCACGAACCGGCTGTTTGGCGGCAATCCGGCCGCCGTCGTCGTGCTGGACGCGTTTCCCGACACGGCGCTGCTGCATGCGATCGCTGCCGAAAACAACCTGGCCGAGACAGCGTTCCTGGTGCCGCATGACGGGCAGTACCGCTTGCGCTGGTTCACGCCGCTGGTCGAGGTGCCGCTGTGTGGCCATGCCACGCTGGCGAGCGCGGCGGTTGTCATGGAACGGCTCGAACCCGGTCGCACCGAGGTCGTGTTCGATACGGCGAGCGGTCCGCTGCCGGTGCGGCGTTCAGCAACCGGCTATGTGCTGGATTTTCCTGCCCGCAAACCAGAACTGGTAGTGGCGCCGCCCGGTCTGGCAGCGGCCTTGGGCTGCCATCCGCACGAATTGCTCGACGTCCTCGACGATGGTTTCGTTTATACGGCCGTGCTGGCAGACGCACGCGTCGTGCGCGAACTCGCGCCGGATTTCGGTGCCATCGGGCGCCTGGCGCGGCCCGGCCTGGCCGTGACGGCGCGGGGCGACGGCGACTACGATTGCGTCAGCCGCTACTTTGCCCCGGCCAAAGGTGTGCCGGAAGACCCCGTCACGGGCAGCGCCCATTGCGCGCTTGCGCCATACTGGGGCGCGCGGCTGGGCAAGACGACACTGCGCGCCTTCCAGGCATCGCGCCGCGGCGGCGAACTGGCGTGCCGGCTGGTCGACGGCCGGGTCGAGCTCGAAGGTGGATGCGTGCTGTATCTCGAAGGCCGCATCACCGTTTGATTCAATTCACAGGAGACCCCATGTTGAAAATTCTCGGAAAAGCTGCCTCGCTCAACGTGCGCAAGGTCTTGTGGACCTGCAGCGAACTGGACATCCCGTTCAAGCGCGAAGACTGGGGCGCAGGCTTTCAGTCGCCCCAGCAGGAAGCCTTCCTTGCGCTTAACCCCAACGCGACGGTGCCGGTCATCGTCGATGGCGACTTCGTGCTGTGGGAATCGAACGCGATTTGCCGCTACCTGTGCGCCAACAGCGCCGAACAGCACCTGCTGCCGCCCACACCGCGCGCCCGCGCGCTGGTCGAGCAGTGGATGGACTGGCAAGCTACCGAACTGAACAATGCCTGGCGCTATGCGTTCATGGGACTGGTACGGGGCAGCCCGGCGCACCGTGACCCGGATCAGATCGCGGCGAGTATCGCCAGCTGGCACCGGCATATCGGCATCCTCGAACGCCAGCTGGCCAGCACCGGCGCCTACGTGACCGGCGCGCAATTCTCGCTGGCAGACGTCGTGATCGGCCTGTCGGTCAACCGCTGGCTGCTCACGCCGATGGAGCGGCCGGATTATCCGGCCGTGCTCGCTTACATGGAACGCCTGAATGAACGTTCAGGATTCCGGACGTTCGGCGCCAACGGCGAGCCGTGAATGCTGAACCGTCGGGCGTTGCTGTCGGGTCACGCCGTGTCCCGGTGCTCGGCCAGGCAAGCATATCCATGGCGGATCAAGCGTGCTAAACTACTTCGTTCCGAGGAGCGTTGCGACTGAAAGACTCCTTTCAGCCAGGCTCGGATCAGCAACTGCGCTCACGTTACTTTTTTCTAATCATTGAAAGGAGGGCGTGATGAACGCCGTACTCAAAGAAACTGCCGACTATCTGGTCGCCGACATTTCCCTGGCCGCCTGGGGCGAAAAAGAAATCCGCATCGCTGAAACCGAGATGCCGGGTCTCATGGCCATTCAGGAAGAATACGCTGCCACGCAACCGCTCAAGGGCGCGCGCATTGCCGGCTCGCTGCACATGACGATCCAGACCGCCGTGCTGATCCGCACGCTGGAAGCACTGGGCGCCACCGTGCGCTGGGCATCGTGCAACATCTACTCGACGCAAGACCACGCTGCCGCGGCCATCGCCTCGGTCGGCACGCCAGTGTTCGCCGTCAAGGGCGAAACCCTGGACGAATACTGGGAATACACCCACCGCATCTTTGAATGGCCAGGCGACAGCCACGCCAACATGATCTTGGACGATGGCGGCGATGCAACCCTGCTGCTGCACCTGGGCGTGCGCGCTGAAACCGACATGTCGGTGCTCGACAAGCCGGGTTCGGAAGAAGAAATCTGCCTGTTCAACGCGATCAAGGGCCGTCTGGCACGTGATCCGAAGTGGTACTCGAAGCGCCTGCCGGAAATCAAGGGCGTGACCGAAGAAACCACGACCGGCGTGCACCGCCTGTACCAGATGCACCAGGAAGGCAAGCTGGCTTTCCCGGCCATCAACGTCAATGACTCGGTCACCAAGTCGAAGTTCGACAACCTGTACGGTTGCCGCGAATCGCTGGTCGACGGCATCAAGCGCGCGACCGACGTCATGATCGCCGGTAAAGTGGCCGTGATTGCCGGTTACGGTGACGTCGGCAAGGGCTCGGCCCAGGCCATGCGCGCACTGTCGGCGCAGGTGTGGGTCACCGAAATCGATCCGATCTGCGCACTGCAGGCGGCGATGGAAGGCTACCGCGTCGTGACGATGGATTACGCGTGCGAACACGGCGACATCTTCGTCACCTGCACCGGCAACTACCATGTCATCACCGAGCAGCACATGCTCAAGATGAAAGACCAGGCCATCGTCTGCAATATCGGTCACTTCGACAACGAAATCGAAGTTGCCGCGCTCAAGAAATATGAGTGGGACAACATCAAGCCGCAGGTCGATCACGTCATCTTCCCTGATGGCAAGCGTATCATCCTGCTGGCCGAAGGCCGCCTGGTGAACCTCGGTTGCGGTACGGGTCACCCGTCGTACGTGATGAGCTCGTCGTTTGCGAACCAGACGATCGCCCAGATCGAACTGTTCATGAACACCGAGCAGTATCCGGTGGGCGTGTACACGCTGCCGAAGAAGCTGGACGAAAAAGTCGCGCGCCTGCAACTGCGCAAGCTGAACGCCCAGCTGACCACGCTGACCGACGAGCAAGCCAAGTACATCACGGTGAGCCAGGACGGTCCGTACAAGCCGGAACACTATCGCTATTAATCAGTCCTGGACTGTGCACTAGCTGTTCCGTTGTTCTGTGAAACGCCTTTCGGGGCGTTTCGTTTATCCAAATCCACGAAAGTCTGTAACGATGCGCCTGTTAATCACCTGGCTGATCAATGCCGCGGCCCTGATGGCCCTCCCTTACCTGATGCACTCCGTCGAAGTCTCGAGCGTCGGCACCGCCCTGATCGCGGCGCTGGTGCTGGGCCTGGTCAATACGCTGATCCGTCCCGTCCTGGTGCTGTTGACGCTGCCAGTGACGCTGCTCTCGATGGGCCTGTTCATCCTGGTCATCAATGCTGTGCTGTTCTGGCTGGTGGCGAACATGATAGGTGGCTTTGAAGTGGCCGGTTTCTGGTCAGCCTTCCTGGCAGCCATCCTGTACAGCATCATTTCGTGGGCGCTTTCTTCCTTGCTTCTCTCCGACAAAGATGGAAACTCCTGATTTCAGTATCGAGTTCTTCCCGCCCAAGACGCCGGAAGGCGCCGAGAAACTGCGCGTGACGCGGGCCAAGCTGGCCGAGTTGCAGCCCAGGTATTTCTCGGTGACGTTCGGCGCCGGCGGCAGTACCCAGCAGGGTACGCTGCAAACGGTGCAGGAAATCCAGGCCGCCGGCCACGAAGCCGCGCCGCACCTCTCGTGCGTGGGCGCTACGCGCGAGTCGATCCGCGCTGTCCTCAAGCAGTACCAGGACAGCGGCATCCGGCGCATCGTGGCGTTGCGTGGCGACTTGCCAAGCGGTTACGGCGGCGCCGGCGAATTGCGCTATGCCAGCGACCTGGTCGAATTCATTCGCCAGGAAACCGGCGACTGGTTCCGCATCGAAGTGGCGGCCTATCCCGAAATGCACCCGCAGGCACGTTCGCCGCAGGACGACCTGCAAGCGTTCGCGCGCAAGGTGAGTGCCGGCGCTGACGCTGCCATTACCCAGTACTTCTACAATGCCGACGCGTATTTTTCGTTCGTCGACAATGTTCGCAAGCTGGGCGTGACGGTGCCGATCGTGGCCGGCATCATGCCGATCACGAACTACATGCAGTTGATGCGGTTCTCGGACATGTGCGGCGCGGAGATTCCGCGCTGGGTGCGTCTCAAGCTGGCCAGCTTCGGCGACGACAGTGCGTCGATCAAGGCCTTTGGCCTGGATGTCGTTACTGGCTTGTGCGAAAAGCTGCTGGCCGGCGGTGCGCCGGGGCTGCATTTCTACAGCATGAACCAGGCGGTGCCGACGACGGCGATCTGGCAGCGGCTCAGGCCTTGAACGGTTGGGTCGTACGGCTCCGCTTGCCATCCGCGTGATCGTGCCGCCAACGATCACCGCGTGGACGGCAGAGCCGTCCACCCTACGTTGCCGTTGCATGATCCGTTAACGGTAGGGTGGATGGCTTGCCGTCCACGCGTTCAACCCACGTTCGATATGCCTGGTTACATCACGCTTCAGTAATCACCCGATCGAGCGGCACATCGTGCGCGTCGCCCACAAACTCGACCAACTGGCACGCATACGCAATCCCCACCGTGCTCGCGCGTGGCTCGGGCGCCAGCGTCCGGTCATAAAATCCCCCACCATACCCCACGCGATACCCCAAAGTATTGAATCCCAGGCACGGCACCAGCAATGCCGGCGGCCGCGCCACCATGCGCAACTCGGCTGGCACCGCCACACCCATCCGGTCGGCCACGGTCGGCTCGCCCGGCAGCCACTCGGCAAATTCCAGCGCCGCATGGCGCGCCACGACTACGGGCAGCGCCAGTCGTACGCCTGCCGCCGCCATTTCCGCGTACGCTGCGCCCAGGTCCGGCTCGCCCGCGAGCGGCCAGTAGACGGCCAGCGAGGCGTGGGGATTGGCTTGCCACCAGGCCAGCACCCGCGCGCCGATGCGCGCGTCCCACGCGGCCTTGTCTGCCGGATCGAGCGCACGCCGCTGCGCCTTGAGTGTGTCGCGCAACAACGCCTTGTCTTGATGTGGTTGCTGTAGAGCACTTGTGTCTGGTGGCGGCACAGAAGCGCGTGGTATTCTTGGTTCGCCGGTCATGGTTTCAATGCAGCGTATTGTGAGAGTGGTGGATGTTTCAATCGAAATTGTCTGTCGGCGTGTTGCCGGCTGCTATTGCCCTTGTTCTGAGTCTGGCGTTCGCGCCAGGCGCAGCGGCCCAGGAAGACCCGGAAGCACCCGCGCCCGAGGTAGCACTGTCCCCGGTTCCGGCGGGTGCGCCCACCGTGGCGGGCGCCGCCAGCCGCGCCGACGACGACAACTTCATGTTGCTGCGCGAAGCGGCGCGCCAGAACGACGAAGCACGGGCCAACGCGATTGCGTCGCGCCTGCCGGTGACCAATTATCTGCTGGCGTCCTACGTTGACTATTATCGTCTGAAACCGCGCCTGCGCGATGCCATCCAGGACGAGGTGCTGCAAGTGCTGCGGCGCCACGAAGGCACGGCGGTGGCCGAACAGCTGCGCGCCGAATGGCTGATGGAGCTGGGCAAGCGCCGCGAATGGAATACCTTTGAACGCGAAGCGGGCACGCTGGCCCAGTCCGGCAGCCTGCCGATCCGCTGCTACGCGCTGCTGGCCAAAGCCGAGCGCGGCGAGCGCGTCGCTGACGAAGCGCGTGCACTCCTCAAAACCCCGGCCGGCTATGGCGACGCCTGCGGCGCCCTGATTGCGCAACTGGTGGCCAATGGCCAGTTCACCGAAGCCGACCTGCTCACGCAACTACGCCTGGCGGGCCTGGACAATGCCAGCGGCCCGGCGCGCCGCGCTGCGGTGTTGCTCGGCTTGCCCGAAACCCGCGCCACCCAGGCGGTCGACCTGCCCGCCGTGGCAATGGCGCGCGGGATTGGCAACAGCCGCGCCGAGCGCGAGCTGTACCTGGTCGCCGTGGGCCGCATGGCGCGCACCACGCTGCGCCTGGCCGTGGCCGGCCTGGAAAAGAACAGCGCCCAATTGACGGCCGAAGAACGCGCGATCGGCTGGGCCAATGTGGCGCTGGCCGCCTCGATCGTGCTGGCGCCCGAAGCGCACGCGTATTGGGACCGTGCGAATGGCGCGCCCCTGAGCGACTTCCAGATGCAGTGGAAGACGCGCATGGCGCTGCGTCGCGGCGACTGGAAAACCGTACGCACCACCATTGAAACGATGCCGCCGGCCTTGCGCGCCGACTCGACCTGGGTCTACTGGCTCGGGCGCGCGCACCAGGGCGAAGGGCACCCGGCCGAAGCGCGCGCGCAGTGGCAGAGCATCGCCGGCCAGACCACCTTCTATACCCAGCTGGCGCAGGAAGAGCTGGGCAACCAGGTCGTCGCGCCGCCCCCGATCGCGCCGATCACGGCCGCCGAACTGGCCCAGGCCACGGCAAATCAGAGTCTGCAACGGGCCATCAAATTCTACGATCTGCGCCTGCGTGCCGAAGGCAACCGCGAATGGAGCTGGGGTCTGCGCAATCTGTCCGAACGCCAGTTGCTGGCTGCCGCCGAGCTGGCGCGCCGCAACGAACTGCTCGACCGCATGGTCGAGACGTCGCTGCGCACGCGCACCGAACTGAGCTACGACCAGCGCTTCCCGGCGCCGCACCTCGACGTATTGCGGCCTACGGCCCAGGGTCTGAGTCTGGACAAGGCCTGGGTGTATGGCCTGATCCGGCAAGAGTCGCGCTTCATCCGCGATGCGCGCTCGGGCGTGGGCGCATCGGGCCTGATGCAGGTGATGCCTGCTACCGGCAAGTGGGTTGCGGCCAAGATTGGCCTGAACAACTTCGTCACCAGCATGCTCAACGACCTGCACGTGAACATCACGCTCGGCGCCAATTACATGACGATGGTGCTGAACAATTTTGAAGGCTCGCAAGTGCTCGCCACGGCCGCCTACAATGCCGGCCCGAGCCGCTCGCGCACCTGGCGCAGCCGGCTCGACGCGCCGATGGAAGGGGCGATCTTCGTCGAAACCATTCCGTTCACCGAAACGCGCGGCTACGTGCGCAACGTGATGGCCAACGCCACCAATTACGCGTCGATCTTCGAGGGCAAGCCGCAGTCGCTCAAGGCGCGCCTGGGCACGATCACGCCGCGGCCATCCACGTCCGTGCTGGACTGACAGGCTGACCAGGCCGCGCTTCGCCGTACTGTCGGGCAAGCGCCTTGACAGCCGCGGCATTGGGCCGCAAGCTGATGTCGATTACCGCAGCCGTCCCGGGCTTTCATGCGCCGCCCGGGACGCCCTTTGCCACGTACCCGACGAGACCCCATGCAGACCATCGAACGCGACCCGATTCTCACGCACACCCTGGACCAGACCCGCAGCCCCGGCTTGACGCTCATCATCGGCAACAAGAACCTGTCGTCATGGTCAATGCGCCCCTGGGTCGCGGCCATGGCGTTCGGGATTCCGTTCACTGAAATCAAGGTCCTGCTCGACCAGCCAGATACGTCCAACGAGATCGCCCGCTACTCGCACGCAGGCCGCGTGCCGGTGCTGTTGGCCGGCGAAATGACGGTCTGGGACAGCCTGGCGATCACCGAATACCTGGCTGAGCAATTTCCCGACAAGCATATGTGGCCGCAGGACGTGGCGGCGCGCGCGCTGGCACGCTCGATCGTGGCCGAGATGCACGCCGGTTTCGGTGAACTACGCAGCGCCATGCCGATGAATATCCAGGCCCGCCTGCCGGGCCGCGGCCGCACGCACGGCGCGCAGGCCGACATCGGCCGCGTCTGCGAAATCTGGGAAGACTGCCTGTCGCGCTTTGGCCATCACCAGTTTCTGTTCGGCGCATTCTCGATTGCCGACGCGTTTTATGCACCGATCGTGCTGCGTTTCCACACCTATGGCGTGATGCTGGCCCCGGCGCTGCAGGCGTATTGCGAGCGCGTGCTGGCCCATCCGGCCGTGGCGCGCTGGGTGAACGAGGCGATGCTGGAAAACCACCCGACGCCGTTGCACGACGCCGATTTGCCGGAGTAAACGATGCGCAGTTATGTTGTCGGCGGCGCCGTGCGTGATGCGCTGCTCGGGCTGCCGGTCAAGGACCACGACCACGTGGTCGTGGGCGCCACGCCCGAACAGATGATCGAGGCTGGCTTTCGCGCCGTGGGCAAGGATTTTCCGGTCTTTCTGCACCCGAAAACGCACGAGGAATACGCACTGGCGCGCACCGAGCGCAAGACCGCACCCGGCTACCACGGCTTCGTGTTCCATGCGGCGCCCGACGTCACGCTCGAACAGGACCTGGTGCGGCGCGACCTGACCATCAATGCGATGGCGCGGGGCGAGGATGGCGTCATCGTCGACCCGCTGGGCGGCAAGCGCGACCTGGAAGCGCGCCTGTTCCGCCACGTGTCCGATGCCTTCGCCGAAGACCCGGTACGCATCCTGCGCGTCGCGCGCTTTGCCGCGCGCCTGCCCGAATTTAAGGTGGCCGGCGACACCAATGTCCTGATGCGCCAGATGGTTGAGGCAGGGGAGGTCGACGCCCTTGTGCCCGAGCGCGTCTGGCAAGAGCTGGCGCGTGGCCTGATGGAACGCCAGCCGTCGCGTATGCTGGTCGTGCTGGACGAGTGCGGCGCGCTGGCGCGCCTGTTGCCCGAACTCGATACGCAAGAGCGCACGCTGCGCGTCATCGACACCGCCGCGCAGCAGGGTCACCCGCTCGAAATCCGTTTTGCGGCCTTGATGCGCGACGTTGGCACGGCCGCTGTCGAGGCGGTGTCCAAGCGTCTGAAGGTGCCCAATGAATGCCGCGACCTGGCCCTGATGACGGCGCGCGAGCATGGCGTGCTTGCGCAGGCACGCACACTCGATGCCGACGCGCTCGTCACGCTGTTCGAGCGCAGCGACGCCTTTCGCAAGAGCGCGCGCTTTGTCCAGATGCTGCTGGCCACGCGTTGTCACGCCAAAGATACTGAACATGACCCCGCAGGCGACTGGCTGCTGCAAGCACTGGATGCGGCGCGCGGCGTGGATGCTGGCGCCGTGGCGGCGCGCTGCGACCAGCGCGACCGGATCGCCCAGGCTGTGCATCTGGCACGCGTGGAAGCCGTGGCCGCCATTTGTAATAAAGTGTGAAAAACAGCTCTGTAGAGCGTCACAGTTACATGTAGTTACACCCCGCGTACAGTGTGGCCCAACGGTTTGCTATTCTTCGATTTGGTCAATTGTTGCGTTGGAGAAAAACGATGTTCAGGATGCTGGGACGGCGGACAGGGAGTTGGGTACGGCGCCGCCGCCTCTTATTGGCGAGCCTGGCCGTCGTATTGATGAGCGCGCTGCTGGTGTTTCTGTACACCCGCACCGAGGTGATCGACCCCGAAGTGCGCAGCAACGTCCTGCTCAACCTGCGCGAATTCGAAAAGCTCGACGCTGAATGGGACGCCAATCTGCTGCGCGCCCATACCGGCCGCGCCAGCATCCGGCCCGACCTGAGTTCGCAACTGCCGCGCATGCGCATCCTAATGGCGCGCCTGGAAGAAGCCGCGCCACTGACTGGCAGCCGCGCCGCCATCGAGGCCTGCGCCGATCTGCGCACGGCGCTGCGCAACAAGGAAATGCTGGTGGCCGAGTTCGCGCGGCACAATCCGCGCCTGCGCGCAGCGCTGCTGCACATGCCACCGGCCGTGGCCGACCTGAAAACGGAAATTTCCGGCATCGAAGGCGCGCTGGCGCCGGCCCAGTTCGTCGTGCGGCTCGACACGACCCTCAATGCGCTGCTGACCGACATCCTGCGTTACAACATCGCCCCATCGCCGGCGCTGGCCGACCGTATCGAAGAAATCCTGGGCAATGTCGCCGCCCAGCAGATCGCCTTTTCGCCAGCCGTCATCGACAAGATGGACGCCGTGATCCTGAGCAGCCGCGTGATCCTCGAAAAGCGGCCGCTGGAAAACCTGCTCGAAGCGCAGATCGCCGCCGTCGGCAGCGACATCGTGCTCGACCGCCTGGAGCAGGAATTCGAGCGGTCGTTCACCACCGTGCTGCTCGAGCGCCAGCGTTTTCGCGGTTACCTGGCGGCGTATTCCGGCCTGTTGCTGGTGCTGCTGGCCTATGCCGGCGTGCGCCTGCGCCGCAGCTACCGCATCATCGGCGTCGTCAATCGCCGCCTGCAGGCGGCCAACGAAACGCTCGAGCAGCGCGTGGCCGAGCGCACTGCCGAGCTGCAGGCGCAGTCGGTCCAGCTCGAGCGCCTGGCCCAGCACGACAGCCTGACGGGCCTGATCAATTACCGGCAACTGACCCGCCTGCTCGAACGGGCGCTGGCCCGTGCTGACCGCCGCGACAGCGTGGTGGTGCTGATGTTCATCGACCTGGACGGCTTCAAGGCGGTCAACGATACCTGGGGCCATGCAACCGGTGACCTGGTGCTCAAGACCGTCGCGCGCCGCGTGCAGGCCCGGCTGCGCGCCGAAGATGCGCTGGCGCGCCTGGGCGGCGATGAATTCGTTATCCTGCTCGAAGACGTGACGTCGCGCGATGGCGCGCTGCGCGTAGCGCGCCTGGTGCTGGCGGAAATCGAATCGATCACCGAGGCCGATGGTCATGCCATCAGGATCTCGGCCAGTATCGGCATCGCCAGCGCGCGCGGGCAGATGGGCGCGGCGCGCGGACAGGAAGCGTTGCTGGCCGAGGCCGACCAGGCCATGTACGCCGCCAAGCAGGCCGGCAAGGGCCGCTTCGTGGTCAGCGAGCAGGCGCAGTGGCGCGACGAAGACGACCCGGCCGGGCAGGCGCCGGAGGGGGCGCGGCGCGAGCGTGCGAAAGAGGGCGCTGCCGACAGCACTGGTACGGCCACAGGGACAAGCAAGGCAGACGCCGACCGGATCGGCTAAGATTTACGGGCGACATCGACTGGTTGTCGCGCACGGGAAGGTGGGAACATGCTGGACAATCCATTACGCCGCTGGTTACAGGGCTTGCGCGGCAAGAAGGGGCAGCCGCCGGTCCTGGTCAAGGAATTGCACGAGCGCGACCGCCGCCGCGTGCTGCGCCATCTGCTCGCGCTCGACAAGGATGACCGCCTGCTGCGCTTTGGCAGCATGATGTCCGACGACGGCATCACGGCCTATGTCGGCAAGCTCGATTTCGAGCGCGACATCGTCTTTGGCGTGGTGAGCAATGTGTTCCAGCTGGTGGGCATGGGGCACCTGGCGTTCGCGCCGACCGAAGGGCGCACCGGCACGGCCAAGGCGCAGGTGGCCGAGTTTGGCGTCTCGGTGTCCGCTTCGGCGCGCGGGCAGGGCGTGGGAACGCGCCTGTTCCAGCGCGCGGCAATCCACTGCCGCAATTCGGACGTCGACACGCTTTATATGCAGTGCCTGACGTCCAACAAGACGATGATGCATATCGCAAAGAAAGCCGGGATGGTCGTCACGCGCGAATACGGCGAGGCCGACGCCCACCTCGCATTGCCGCCGCCCAGCCCGGGCAGCGTGATGGCCGAGGCGTTGGAGGAGCAGTTCGCGGCGATCGATTACACGGTCAAGGCCAATACGCGGGCGGCAGTGAAGTTCTTCACGCCACGAAAGCCGCGGCAGTAACTCACACCAGCGGCATCGCCGTCGTTTCCTTGATCCGCTGCAGCGCAAAGCTCGACTTCACATCCAGCACGGCCGGATGCTTGAGCAGCGTGCCCATCATGAAGCGCGAGAAGTGGTCCATGTCGCCCACATGCACGCGCAATAAAAAGTCCATGTCGCCCGTCATCGCGTAGCAGGCGACGACTTCGGGCCAGCTGCCCACCGACACCGCGAAATCGTTACGCGGCGACGTTGCCGGCAAGCCCGGCTGGCGCGTGGTGCTGGCCACTTCGCTGTGCTTTTCCAGCCGCACGTTGACGTACGCCAGCAGGCCGAGGCCGATCTTGTCCGAGTCGAGCAGCGCCACGTACTGGCGAATCACACCTGCTTCCTCTAACCGCTTGATGCGGCGCAGGCACGGCGACGGCGACAGGTTCACGCGCTCGGCCACATCCTGGTTCGACAACCGCCCATCGTTCTGCAAAATCTCCAGGATTTTGCGATCTGTTTTATCCAGCTCAATCTTTGACATACCTTCCCCACGTCCGTCTTTTGTATGGCAATTTTATTGCGCAATTCAAGAAGGAGGGGGAATTGTTTGGAATTTAATGCTGGGGGGGCAGGTCTATACTGGCGCAAGACGGGAGACCACTCCCGCCAAGAAGCGAGATGCAGGAAATGCACCGCTTCCGGCAACCGCCACCAGTTTCTTGGAGACACAATGAACGCACCCCTGGACCGCGCCCACCTGGCGTCGCCGTCGCCCGCATCCGCACCCGCACAAGACATCACGCTCGACGACAAATGGACGCTCGAGCGCGGCCGCGCCTTCATGACCGGCACGCAAGCGCTGATCCGCCTGCCGATGCTGCAGCGCGAGCGCGACGTCAAGGCCGGCCTGAACACGGCCGGCTACATCACCGGCTACCGCGGCTCGCCCGTCACCTCGGTCGACCAGACCGCGATGAAGGCCAAGGCGCACCTCGACGCGCACCACGTCAAGTTCCATCCCGGCATGAACGAAGACCTGGCGGCGACCGCTGTCTGGGGCACCCAGCAAACCAATCTGTACAAGGACGCGAAGTACGACGGCGTGTTCTCGATGTGGTACGGCAAGGGCCCGGGCGTCGACCGCTGCGGCGACGTGTTCAAGCACGGCAACAACGCCGGCTCGTCGCAATATGGCGGCGTGCTGGTGCTGGCCGGCGACGACCACGCGGCCAAGTCGTCGTCCACCGCGCACCAGTCCGACCATATCCTGACCCACTGCGGCATTCCGGTGCTGTACCCGTCGTCGGTGCAGGAATACATCGACTTCGGCCTGCACGCCTGGGCCATGAGCCGCTACACGGGCCTGTGGGTATCGATGAAATGCGTGACCGACATCATCGAGTCGGGGGCGGTCGTCGACCTCGATCCCGACCGCGTGCAGACCGTGATCCCGACCGACTTCCAGCTGCCCGAAGGCGGCCTGAACATCCGCTGGCCGGACGCCGTGCTGGACCAGGAAGTTCGGATGAGCAACCACAAATGGTATGCCGCGCTGGCCTATGCGCGCGCCAATAAGCTCAACCGCATCATCTGGGACAGCCCGCAGCCGAAGATCGGCATCATCACCGCCGGCAAGAGCTATCTCGACACGCGCCAGGCACTGGCCGACCTCGGCATCGACGAGCAGGCCGCGCAGGACATCGGCCTGCGCCTGTACAAGGTCGGCATGACCTGGCCGCTCGAAGCCGAAGGCGTGCACGAATTTGCAAGGGGCCTCGATGAAATCCTGGTGGTCGAAGAGAAGCGCCAGGTCATGGAATACGCGCTGAAAGAAGAGCTGTACAACCTGCCCGACGGCGAGCGGCCGCGCGTGGTCGGCAAGTTTGACGACACGGGCGAGTGGAGCAACAAGAACCGCATGGGCCACGGCGACTGGCTGCTGCCGGCCACGTACGAGCTGAACCCGGCGCAGATCGCGCGCGCCATTGCCTCGCGTATCGGGCACTACTGCGCCGGCCACCCGGTCGCCGAGCGCGTTGCTCAGCGCATCGCCTTCCTCGAAGCCAAAGAGCTGGTGCTGCGCAACATCCCGGCCAAGCCGAACCCGGAGACCGACCGCATCCCGTATTTCTGCTCGGGCTGCCCGCACAACAGCTCGACCAAGGTGCCGGAAGGCTCGCGCGCGATGGCCGGTATCGGCTGCCACTACATGGTGCTGTGGATGGACCGTGAAACGTCGACCTTCACGCACATGGGCGCCGAAGGCACGACCTGGATCGGCCAGTCGCCGTTCACCGACGAGAAGCACGTGTTCGTCAATCTGGGCGACGGTACCTACTTCCACTCGGGGATCCTGGCGATCCGCGCTGCGGTGGCGGCCAAGGTCAACATCACCTACAAGATTCTCTACAACGACGCGGTCGCGATGACGGGCGGCCAGAACGTCGACGGCCCGCTCGACCCGGGCATGATCAGCCGCCAGATCGCAGCCGAAGGCGTCACGCCCATCATCGTCGTCACCGACGAGCCGGACAAATACCCGAGCGACTACGCCTGGGCGCCCGGCACCACGGTGCGTCACCGCTCCGAACTGATGGACGTGCAGCGCGAACTGCGCGAGATGCCCGGCGTGTCGGCCGTGATCTATGACCAGACCTGTGCCTCCGAAAAACGCCGCCGCCGGAAGAAAGGCGAATTCCCTGACCCAGCCAAGCGCGCCGTGATCAACGAAGCCGTCTGCGAAGGCTGCGGCGATTGCTCGGTGCAGTCCAACTGCCTGTCGGTCGAGCCGCTGGAAACCGAACTGGGCCGCAAGCGCCAGATCAATCAGTCCTCGTGCAACAAGGATTATTCGTGCGTGTCGGGCTTCTGCCCGAGCTTCGTCACCGTCGAAGGCGGCGGCCTGAAAAAGCCGAAGAAGGCTGCGGCGTCGGACGCCGCGCCGCCGGTGCTGCCAGAGCCCGTCATTCCGTCAGTCGCCACGCCATTCGGCATTCTCGTGGCCGGCGTGGGCGGCACCGGTGTCGTCACGGTCGGCCAGATCCTGGCGGTGGCGGCGCACGTCGAAGGCAAGGGCGCGATCGTGCTCGACCAGAGCGGCTTGGCCCAGAAGGGCGGCCCGGTGATGTCGCACGTGCGCCTGGCCGAACACCAGGCCGATCTGCACTCGACCCGCGTGGGTACCGGCAGCGCCGACCTCGTGATCGGCTGCGACCAGATCGTCACAGCCAGCCGCGACGCTTTGTCGCGCATGGGCGAAGGCCGCACCTGGGCCGCCGTCAATTCGAGCACTGCCACCACGGCCGCGTTCGTGAAGAACCCGGACTGGCAATTCCCGGCCGAAGGTTCGCGCGGCGCGATCGAGCAAGCCTGCGGCAAGGCCAACGTCGAATTCCTCGACGCCGGCAGCATCGCCACCGCGCTGCTGGGCGACGCGATCGCCACCAATATGTTCATGCTCGGCTACGCGTTCCAGAAGGGCCGCGTGCCGCTGCACGAAGCCTCGCTGATGAAAGCCATCGAACTCAATGGCGTGTCGGTCGCGTTCAACAAGGCGGCCTTCAACTGGGGCCGCAGCGCCGGGCATGATCTGGCAGCCGTCAGCAAGGCGGCGATGCCGGCCAAGGTGATCGAGTTCAAGCGCATGCAGACGCTCGACGATGTCGTCAAGCGCCGGGTCGAGCTGCTCACGGCGTACCAGGACGCGGCGTATGCGGGCCAGTACACGACGTTCGTCGAGCAGGTCAGGGCGCAGGAAGCGCGCCTGGGCAAGGGCACCCGCCTGTCGGAAGCGGTGGCCAAGTACCTGTACAAACTGATGGCGTACAAGGACGAGTACGAAGTCGCGCGGCTGCACACCGATCCGGCGTTCCGTGAAAAGATCGCCAATATGTTCGAAGGCGATATCACGCTCAAGTTCCATCTTGCGCCGCCGCTGCTGGCCAAGCACGACAAGGAAGGCCGCGCCATCAAGCAAGAGTTCGGCCCGTGGATGATGCGCGCGTTCGGCGTGCTGGCAAAGTTCAAGGGCCTGCGCGGCACCGCATTCGACGTGTTCGGCTATACCGCCGAGCGCCGCGTCGAGCGCGCCCTGATCGGCGAATACCGCGCGACGGTGGCGGCATTGCTGCCCAAGCTCACGGACGAGAACCTGGCGCAGGCCGTGGCGGTGGCCAGCATTCCGGAAGACATCCGTGGCTACGGGCACGTCAAGGAGCGGCACCTGAAAGCGGCGAAGGCGAAAGAAGCGGCGCTGCTGGCGGCATTCCATGCGCCGGTGGGCGCAACACCGCGCGCGGCCTGACGGCTGATTGCATGTTGATCAACGCTGGCGCGCGCTGCGCGCCAGCAATTTGTTCCTGATGTCGTCTGTTTGGCATTATTCGTTGTTGCTTGGCCTCAACTGTGACATTTGGTGGTGTTGTGCGGCAAATCCCGCATCTATAATCGTCCGCATGAGCCCGACATTCTCCCCGCCGTCCAAAGCAGTTCCCGTCCGTCTGATTTCCAGCGCGCTCGCCGCCCTGTTCGTTCTTGCCGGGTGCGGCGGCGGTGGCGGCTCGCCCGGCGTGGGCACAGGTTCGCCCGTGGCCAACACGCCAACAGCACCGGTCACGCCAACCCCGGCTGGCAATAGCGCCACACCCGAAGACCTCAATCCCAACCTGCTGGGCGACGCCTACAGCAATTACTGGAACAAGTGCGCCGCGCCGCGCACGGGTGTCGACGCGAACGGCAAGGCCTTCCCCGATGTGCAGGGCACGTTGCTGGATGAATTGAAATTCCTGCGCGCCTGGACCAACCAGTACTACCTCTGGTACAACGAAGTTCCGAACACCTACAAGATGGCCGATTTCAAGAGCGCCATCACCTACTTCGACGTGCTCAAGACGCCGGCCTTGACCGCCACCGGACAAGCCAAGGACCGTTATCACTTCACCTATCCGACCGCGGAATGGGAAGCGATGCAGACCCAGGGCATCGACCTGGGCTACGGCATCACGTGGTCGCGCAATACGGGCGGCATGGCGCCGCGCACGTGGCAGATCACGGCAGTGGAACCGGGTTCGCCGGCGGCTGCTGCAGGCCTGCTGCGGGGCGACCTGCTGACGAAGATCGATGGCATCGACTTCGTCAACGCGAGCGACGCGGCCTCGATCGAGCGCTTCAACCTGGCCCTGTTCCCGGAAACCGCTGGCAGCGCGCACCGCTTCACGCTGCAGCGCGGTGGCGTGCCGGTCGAGGTGACGATGACGGGCGCCGACGTGCGCGTTGCACCGGTGAAGAACGTCAAGATCTTCGAAACGGCAACCGGCAAGGTCGGCTACCTGACTTTCGATACGTTCAACGCGGTTTCCGAAAAACAGCTGATCGATTCCTTCATCGTATTCCGCCAGGCCGGCGTGACCGACCTGGTGATCGACATCCGCTACAACGGCGGCGGCTTGCTGTACCTGGCCAGCCAGCTGGCCTACATGGTCTCGGGACCGGCGTCGACGGATGGCAAGGTGTTCGAGCAGTCGCAGTACAACGACAAGTTGCCGCGCGAAGCGCCGCTGCCATTCCGCTCGACCGCGTGGGGCTTCGCCTCGAGCAATCCGGTGCCTGCGGGCTTGCCGCTGCCGACCCTGGGCCTGAAACGCGTCACGGTGCTGAGCACGGCCGGCACCTGCTCGGCCAGCGAATCGGTGATCAATGGGTTGCGCGGCGCCGACGTCGAGGTCATCCAGATCGGTGGCACGACCTGCGGCAAGCCATATGGCTTCAGGCCGGTGCCCAACTGCGGCACGACCTATTTCTCGGTCGAGTTCAAAAGCGTGAACAACAAGGGCTTCGGTGACTTCACCGACGGCTTTGCGCCGACCTGCCAGGTCAGTGATGACCTGACGCGGCCGGTGGGCGACCCGAGCGAAGGCTTGCTGGCTGCCGCCTTGACCTACCGCGCCACGCAGGCCTGCCCGGTCTCGACCACGGGCCGCGCCCGTATCGCGCCGATGGAGATCGTACGGCCGCAGGTGAAAGAAATCGCGATCCGGACGACACCCGGCGCACCAGCGCGCTGAGCAGACCGGCCGTATTGACGGGCGGCGTGGCCAATCCGGCGCGCCGCCCTTTGTGTTTCCAGAACTTAACTTTGCGTCAAGAACACGTCTATAATCGTCGGCTTCCCTGTCACCTGCCGGAGCTTCTCGATGATTCGTTCTGCGTTACTGCTGGCCCTGCTGTCTGCATTCCCCCTGGCGCACGCCGCTACCCCCGACCTGACGACGATTTCGGAACGCTCCGGCTTCCAGGCCACCGGCCGCTACGATGAAACGATCGCGCTGTGCACTGCCTTTGCGCAGGCGTATCCGAAGCAGGTGCAGTGCATCGACTTCGGCGTCACACCGGAAGGCCGCCCGATGAAGGCGCTGGTGGCCAACAACAACGGCGTGTTCACGCCCGCGGCCGCCAAAAAGGCGGGCTTGCCCGTCACGCTGATCCAGGGCGGCATCCACGCCGGCGAAATCGACGGCAAGGATGCCGGTTTCCTGGCGCTGCGCGAAATCCTCGAAGGCCGCGCGGGCAAGGGCGCGCTCGACAAGCAGGTGCTGCTGTTTGTGCCGGTCTTTAACGTCGACGGGCACGAGCGCTTTGGCAAATGGAACCGCCCGAACCAGCGCGGTCCTGTGGAAATGGGCTGGCGCACCACCGCCCAGAACCTGAACCTGAACCGCGACTACCTGAAGGCCGACGCGCCGGAAATGCAGGCGATGCTGGGCCTGGTGAACGCGTGGGATCCGCTGACCTACGTCGACCTGCACGCAACCAACGGCGCCAAGTTCCAGCACGATATCTCGATCCAGGTCGAGCCGGTGTATTCGGGCGACCCGGAATTCCGGAAGGCTGGCCTGGCGCTGCGCACCAATGTCATCAAGGACATCGCGAAAGAAGGCTCGACGCCGCAGTCGTACTACATGTCGTTCGTGAAGCAGGACGATCCGATGTCGGGCTTCGAGGACAGCGTGTCGGATCCGCGTTTTTCGACCGGCTACTTCCAGCTGCGTAACCGCATGGCGATGCTGGTGGAAACGCACTCGTGGAAAGAATACCCGGTGCGCGTACGCATCACCCGCAACACCGTGGTGTCGTTGCTGAACCAGATCGCAAAGAACGGCGCGGACTGGCAAAAGGCGGCCTACGCGGCCGACGCGCGCGCTGCAAAACTGGGCAACAAGAAGGTGGCGCTGAACTACCGCACCACCGACAAGACCGAGATGGTCAATTTCAATGGCTACGAATACACGCGCAAGCCGTCGGAAATTTCGGGCGGCCTGATGACGCGCTACGATGAAACCAAGCCGCAGGTGTGGCGCGTGCCGCTGCGCGATGAGGTCGTCGCCGACGTCGAAGTCACGGCGCCGGGCGCCGGCTACATCGTGCCGGCGGCGCAAGCGGCCATCGTGGGCGAGAAGCTGCGCCAGCACGGCGTCGTGTTCCGCAAGCTGGACCAGGGTGTAGCGCGCGCCAATGTCGAAACCTTCCGCGCCGACAAGGCCACGCTGGACGCCGCCTCGGTCGAAGGGCACCAGCGCCTGACGGTCACGGGCAAGTGGACGGCGGAGCCGCGCGCGGTGACGGCCGGTTCGCTGTTCGTGCCGATCGCGCAACCAAAGGCGCGACTGGTGGTGGCGATGTTTGAACCGCAGGCGCCCGATTCGCTGCTGGCCTGGGGCACGTTCAACACGGCCTTCGAGCGCAAGGAATACATGGAAGACTACGTGGCCGAAGACGTGGCGCGCGAGCAGATGGCAGCCGACCCGAAAGTGGCGGCTGAATTTGCCCAGCGCCTGGCATCGGATCCGGCATTTGCCAAGGATCCGCAGGCGCGCCTGGCGTTCTTCGCCAAGCGGCACTCATCGTATGACGAGCGGTTGAATCTGTATCCGGTGCTGCGTACGGATACGGCGCTGTAAATCAGGCCCGGCCGACCGGCACGCTTCAGGTGTCGGTCTGCAGGAGACTGCGTGAATTCGCATTCGTGCGAAACACGATCGGCTGCTCGATCACATGGGCGTTGTCCAGCCCTACCGGGCGCTGGCTGGCAAAGCGGATCACTTTATCGACTTCGCCGCGCTTGGGCGACTTGCTGCAGACGGGGTCGGTCGCTGCCGCGTCACCGGCGAGCATGAATGCCTGGCAGCGGCAGCCACCCAGGTCGCGTCCCTTTTCGTCGCAACTGCGGCATGGCTCCTGCATCCAGTCATTGCCGCGATAGGCATTGAACGCAGTGCTGGTGCGCCAGATGTCGGCCAGGCCCACGTCGCGCACATTCGGCAGGTTCAGGCCGGGCAGGTCGCGCGCATTGTGACAGGGCAGCGCCACGCCGTCCGGCGCCACGCCGAGAAACACGGCACCCCAGCCATTCATGCAAGCCTTGGGGCGGTCCTCGAAGTAATCGGGCACCACGAACAGCAGTTTGCAGGCGTCGCCAATCCGCTCGCGGTATTCCGCCACCACGCGTTCGGCGTCGCGCACTTGCTCGAGCGTGGGCATCAGCTGGTTGCGGTTCTTCATGGCCCAGCCGTAGTACTGGGTATTGGCCAGCTCCAGGTATTCGGCGCCCAGCGCCAGCGCCATCTCGATAATCTTGCCGACATGTGGCAAGTTATAGCGATGCAGCACGCAATTCATCACCATCGGGTAATCGTATTGCTTGATCAGCTTCGCGACTTTGAGCTTGAGATCGAAGGTCTTGGTGCTGCTCAGGAAATCGTTGAGCTCACGGGTCGAATCCTGGAACGACAACTGGATATGATCCAGCCCGGCGTTCTTGAGGGCGGCGATGCGGGTTTCATTCAGGCCGACACCCGACGTGATCAGGTTGCTGTAAAAGCCCAGGCGACGTGCTTCCGCGACCAGTTCTTCGAGGTCGTCGCGCATCAGCGGCTCGCCGCCCGAAAATCCCAGCTGTACGGCGCCCAGTGCGCGCGCTTCACGCATCACCCGCACCCATTCGCCCGTCGTCAATTCATTGCGCACCGCATCGTAATTGAGCGGGTTATAGCAAAACGCACAGTGCAGCGGGCATTGGTAGGTCAGTTCGGCCAGCAGCCAGAATGGCGGCGACACGGTCGGCGCGCCGCTCTTGGCAATATCAGTGGGCAGCATCATTCGATCCACTTGTGCTGGTGGGCGTGGGCCAGCAAGCCCTCGATATCGGTGCGCAAGCCGGTGGCCTGGAATTTGGTTTCCAGGTCGTGCACGATCTGGTCGACCGTGGTCTTGCCGTCGCAGCATTTCAGGATTTCGCCAGCGCTGCCATTTAGTTTGACCATGCCTTCCGGGTACAGCAGCACGTACGCCTGCTGGGCGTCTTCCCATTGCAGGCGAAAGCGCCGGTTCAGGGCCGGCATGGCGGGAATTAACGGATCGTTCATGTCGGATAGGCTTTTTCGATGGCGTCCAGCATGGCCCACAGGATGTCCAGTTTGAACTTGAGGATCTCGAGTGCGCGCTGCTGCTGCGCCCTGGTCGTGAAATAGTCGAGCGTCACGGCCAGGCCATGGTCGACATCGCGCTGGG
Organism: Massilia aurea; assembly: GCF_024753205.1. Lineage (GTDB taxonomy): Bacteria > Pseudomonadota > Gammaproteobacteria > Burkholderiales > Burkholderiaceae_D > Telluria > Telluria aurea. The sequence goes on from NZ_JANUGZ010000004.1 coordinate 453,867, forward strand.
CCAGCGGAATGCGGCTGCGGAAATAATGCAGGCCGGCCGGTTCCACCCACGGATACTGGGTTGGCCAGCCGGCCAGCCGGTCCTTGTGGATCTGCGGCGCGAACATCTCGGTCAGCGACGAGCACACCGCTTCTTGCCACGGCGAGCGGCGCGCAAAGTCGACATACGCGTCGCAGGCAAAGCGCACCGCTGGTACCACGTGCTGCAGCGACCAGAGTTCGGCGCGGGGAATACCGGCTGCCTCGCCCAGCTGGGTCCAGGCTTCCATGCCGCCCTGGGCATCGCCCTGGTAATCGTCATAGCCGTCATGGTCCAGAATGCGGGCGATCCACAGGCGGCGCGTCGCGCGATCGTCGCAATTGGACAGGATCGCCGCATCCTTTTTCGGGATGATGAACTGGTAATAGAAGCGGTTGGCGATCCAGCCGCGCAGCTGTTCGGGCGAGCATTGCCCGGCATTCATGCGCAGATTGAACGGATGATGGATATGGTAGCTCTTGCCCATCGCCCGCAACTGCTGTTCGAATTCGGCGCGCGACCAGGGCGCCAGCTGGTCGCTGCTATCGGGGGAGGGCGTCATAAGGTAATGTCCATGCCGTCGAACGCGACCTCGATGCCGTGCGTGGCCAGTTCGGCACGCTCGGGCGAGTCTTCGCGCAGGATCGGATTGCTGTTGTTGATGTGAATGAGGATCTTGCGGCGCGCCGGCATGCGCGCCAGCGCCTCGATCATGCCGCCGGGACCGGACTGCGGCAGATGGCCCATCATGTGGGCCGTCTTTTTCGACAGGCCGAGCGTGATCATTTCGTCGTCGCTCCAGCAGGTGCCATCGACCAGCAATACATCGGCCTGGCGCATCGCCGCTTCCACCGCATCGGTCATCTGGCCCAGTCCGGGCGCGTAGAACACGCGCGCGCCGCTGGCCCTGTCGTGCAGCATCAGGCCAATATTGTCGCCCGGGTGCGGGTCGTTGCGGTGCGAGGAATAGGGCGGCGCCTTGCTCGACAGCGGAACCGGCAGGAACGTCGTGTCGCGCAGCGGCGCAATCGAAAACGGCTGGCCGTCAATGGCCAGCGTGTGCGGTTCGACACCGCAATAATGACCAAGCACGCGCGTCAAAGGCAGCGCTTGCGACAGATCGGTCAGCACCTCGGCGGTCGCATACAGGGGCAGGGGCGTGCCGCGCTCGCGCAGCATCAGCAAGCCGGTCACGTGGTCGATCTGGGCATCCATCAGCAGCACGGCCGCAATACCGGTGTCGCGCACGGCGCGGGCGGGTTGCAGGGCGGGTGTCGCGCGGATTTGCACCAGGATGTCGGGGGATGCATTGACCAGGACCCAGTCAATGCCATCGTCGCTCACGGCGATCGAAGATTGGGTGCGGCTTACAGCCTGGATGGTGCCATTGCGGATGCCATCACAGTTTAGACAATTACAATTCCACTGCGGAAAACCTCCTCCCGCTGCCGAACCAAGAATGCGGATTTTCAACAGCGTATCCAACCTTTCACATGGTTATCGCTGATAACCGGAGTGGCAGGTACCGATGACAGGATCGTTCATCGGTACCTGCCGGAATTAAACATCAACGGTTCAGCACGTACATGGTGATTTCAAAACCCCAACGGAAATCAATTGCTTCAGGTGTTTCCCAGCGCATGGTAAGCCTCCTAGTGAATGCATGATGGTATGTTGCGAGCGATGGTCGTCGGCTACGCGACGACACCTGATTGTGACGCAATCTTGTCGATTCTGCACGACGCCGGGCGCTGCCGTGCGGGGGTATGTACGACGCAGGCAGCAAGCCCGTCAGAATGGGTTGGATGCGTTACTGCCTCGTCCGAACGCGGGGTTTGCCCGGGCTGGGTTATGATTTCGTCAGATCTGTGATCACAACAACAACTTTGTGAGGTGAAGATGAAAGACGTTAAAGTAGATGTCCGGGTACGCGTTGACGTCGACGCAGCCAGCGTAGTATTGCTTCTGGCTTCTGCAGCCATGGCGCTTTTCGTCGTAAAACATCAGAAGAAAGAACGCCTACAGTAGCTGTGTTCGCTGCGAACACCATGGGAACCGCCTTCAAACGCCGGTTGGGAACACGTAATTGCCCCCACGCACGGCAATGAAGGACGCCGCCTCTACGGCGTCGCCGGCAACGACGTCAACAGCACGGTCGTCACTTTGCCATCGGCGCCATTGACCAGCTGATATACCCGGTCAAATTCGTTGTCCCCAATCTCGGTTCCTGGCGCACCGCCGAACAACCGCACCAGTTCTGGCAGCGTATTGGAGTGCCCCACCACCAGCACCGGTCCTTGCAGCGCCTTGACCTTGTCGACCAGTGCCTCTGGCCTGCCTGCGTCGTATTGCTGCACGGGCAGGCTGAGAGACGCGGACAGTGGTTTCGCCGTCTCGAGTGTGCGGACGGTGGCGCTGCTGAAGATGGCCTGGATGCCGGCGCGGTGCAGCATCGTTGCGATATTCTGCGCCCGTTGCCGGCCTTGCGGCGTGAGCGACGGGTCGTTGCCGTCGGCGGCTTTTTCGCCGTGGCGCACGAGGTAGATCATGTCGGGTTCAGCCATGGCAGCGCAGGGCGCGAGCAGGGCGGCGGCCAGTGCCAGATGCCCCAACAAGCGTGAGGGTGGTAGAGGAAAGCGCATCGCGGTCTTTCAGCATGGATGTGGTTAAAAGCAGCGTAGCACGGGGCGGTCAGTTGTCGTGCGCGTTGGCGGCGCGATCGGCCGCGACACCCGTGGTGGCGAAGCGTTCGCGATACACTTTCGGCGCAATCCCCAGCTTTTTCAGAAACACCCGGCGCATCTGCGCCTCGTCGCTGAAGCAGGCACGCGCCGCGACCGTCTTCAGCGGCAGCGTCACGTCGGCCAGCAGCTGCGTGGCGCGCTCGAAGCGGCAGGTTTCGATGAATTCCTGCGTGCTCATGCCCACCTCTTGCTGGAACACGCGGGCAATATGGCGTTCGCTCATCATCGCTTTCTGCGCCAGCTGGGCGACCGACAAACGCTCGTGCAGATTCTCCAGAATCCAGGCTTGCAGCTCGCGGATCGTCGGTTTCGCTGTGCGCTCGCTGAGCAGGTGCGCGCTGAACTGCGACTGGCCACCGGGACGCTTCAGGTACACAACCATCTCTGTGGCCACGTCCAGCGCCAGTGCGCGCCCGAAGTCCTGTTCCACCAGCGCGAGGGCCAGGTCCATGCCGGCCGTGACGCCGGCCGAGGTCCAGACATTGCCGGAGCGGATGAAGATGGCGTCGGCATCGATGTCGATGGCCGGGAAATCGGCGTGCAGGCGATCGGCCACGCCCCAGTGCGTCGTGGCGCGTTTGCCGTCGAGCACGCCGGCGGCGGCCAGGAAGAACGCGCCCGAGCACAGGGCGCTCAGGCGTTCAAGGCGCGGGGCGGCGTCGCGGATCCAGTCGATCAGGGCAGCGCTTTCGACCAGCGCCGCCTGGATGTGGCGCGCACCCACCACCATCGCGGTGTGGGGCAGGGCGAGGGTGTTGACCACCTTCGTGGCCTCGAGCGACATCAGGGTGTCCGAGCGGATCGGTCCGGTCTTGAAGGACGCCACGCGCACATCGTAGCCGGCCGCCTTCCCTTGGCGCGCCAGGTGCAGATTGGCGTATTCGAACACTGACATGGGGCCGATCGCTTCCATTGCCTTGAAGCCGGGATAGACGACGATGTCGACAGTGATGGTGTCCAGAGGTGGCGCAGAAGGCATCGGCAGGGCGGTCAGTGGCAAAGATCCGGTCATTATTGCACCAAATCCTGCCATTTCCGGCCTGGCGGCGCCGGTGGCCCTGCTCGCGCCTGCAGAATGGCGGCATTCCATTTTTACTGACCCACAGACCATCACCATGAAAACCAAAGCAGCCATTGCCTGGCGCGCCGGCGCGCCATTGACCATCGAAGAAGTCGACCTGGAAGGCCCGCGCGAGGGCGAAGTATTGATCGAACTAAAAGCGACCGGGATTTGTCATACCGATTACTACACGCTGTCCGGCGCCGATCCGGAAGGGCTGTTCCCGGCGATCCTGGGCCATGAAGGTGCGGGCATCGTGGTCGATGTGGGCCCTGGCGTGACGAGTTTGAAGAAAGACGACCACGTCATCCCGCTCTACACGCCAGAATGCCGCCAGTGCAAATTCTGCCTGTCGCAAAAGACCAACCTGTGCCAGGCGATTCGCAGCACGCAGGGCCGCGGCCTGATGCCAGACGCGACCAGCCGCTTTTCGCTCGATGGCAAGCCGCTGTTTCACTACATGGGCACGTCGACGTTTTCGAACTACATCGTGGTGCCGGAAATCGCACTGGCGAAAATCCGTGAAGACGCTCCGTTCGACAAGGTCTGCTACATCGGTTGCGGCGTGACGACCGGCGTGGGCGCGGTACTGTTTTCGGCCAAGGTCGAAGCGGGCGCCAATGTGGTCGTGTTCGGCCTGGGCGGCATCGGTTTGAACGTCATTCAGGCAGCGAAAATGGTGGGCGCCGACAAGATCATCGGCGTCGACATCAACCCGGCGCGCCAGGACATGGCGCGCAAGTTCGGCATGACCCATTTCGTCAATCCAAAAGAAGTCGAGAATGTCGTCGACGCCATCGTGCAGATCACCGATGGCGGGGCCGACTACAGTTTCGAGTGCGTTGGCAACGTCAACACGATGCGCCAGGCACTCGAATGCACGCACAAGGGCTGGGGCAAATCGTTCATCATCGGCGTGGCAGCCGCCGGCGAAGAAATCGCCACCCGCCCATTCCAATTGGTGACGGGCCGCGAGTGGCGCGGTTCGGCTTTTGGTGGCGCGCGCGGCCGCACCGATGTGCCGAAGATCGTCGACTGGTATATGGAAGGCAAACTCAATATCGACGACCTGATCACGCACCGCCTGCCGCTCGAGCGCATCAATGAAGGGTTCGACCTGATGAAGAGCGGCGAATCGATCCGCTCGGTGGTGCTGTACTGATGCCGCTGGCCGCGGCGGTTCAGGCCAGCGCGGCCACGACGAAGTCGACGAAGGTACGCACCTTGGCCGACAAATGCTTGCGGCTCGGATAAAGCGCATGAATGCCCAGCTCGGCTGACTCCCAGCCGGGCAGCACCTGCACGAGCCGTCCGGCGGCCAGATCCTCGCCCACGATGAAGTGCGGCTGGAACACGATGCCGGCCCCGGCGAGCGCCGCCAGGCGGATCATGTCGCCATTGTCGGCCCTGATGGGGCCAGCCACCGCCACGGTGAGGTGTTCGCCTGCGGACTCGAGGCGCCAGTCGGCGCCGCCCCCGCTCAATGAGTAGCTCAGGCACGTATGCCGGCTCAGGTCGTGCGGCGTCTGCGGCGTGCCGTGCGCGGCCAGATAGGCGGGCGAGGCGCACACGATGCTGCGCGCGACGCCCAGCTTGCGCGCGATCAAGTCCGACTGGGGCAGGGCGCCGATCCGGATCGCCACGTCGAAGCCTTCCTCGACCAGGTCGACCTTGCGGTCGGACAGCGCAATATCGAGCTGTACCTGCGGGTAGGCCTGGGTGTACGCACCGATGATGCTGCCCAGGCGGTGCTGGGCGTAGGACAGCGGAATCGTCACGCGCAGCACGCCGCGCGGCAGCGTCGTCATCTGGCCGGCAATCTGTTCGGCCTCGTTCACGTCCCCCAGAATCTGCACGCTGCGCTCGTGGAAGGCGCGGCCGGTTTCCGTCAGGCTCAGGCGCCGGGTGGTGCGGTTCAGCAGGCGCGTGCCCAGGTGCTCTTCCAGCTTTTGCACCTGCTTGGAGACCATGGCGCGTGACACGTCCAGCCGGAGCGCCGCAGCGGCAAAGCTGCCGCTGTCGACCACGGCAACATAGGTTTTCATCGAGCCGAGCAAGTCCATTGGGCGGGATTGTCAATCAAAAGGAAACAGTCTAACCACGTTCCCCTGCTTTATCAACGACAGAGACATGGGTACCATGCACGCATCACTTAACGAGGTGCACCATGAATTTGCCCACGATCTTTGTCTCACACGGCTCGCCGATGCTTGCCCTGCAGGACAGCCCGGCGCGTCGCTTTCTGCAGGGCCTGGGTCAGACATTGCCACGGCCGAGCGCGATTGCTGTCGTGTCGGCGCACTGGGAAACCGCTGGCGGCCCGGCTGTCTCGCTGGCCACCCAGCCTGAAACCATCCACGACTTTGGCGGCTTCCCGCAGGCGCTGTTCGACATGCGCTATCCGGCGCCGGGTGCGCCTGCCGCTGCCGAACGCGCCGCTGCGCTGTTCGACGCGGCCGGTATCCCGGTCGGGCGCAGCGCGACACGGGGCCTGGACCATGGCGCATGGGTGCCGCTCAGCCTGATGTATCCGGCAGCCGATGTGCCGGTGATGCAGATCTCGATCGTGCATGGCGCCGCACCCGCGCTGCATCAGCAACTGGGCCTGGCGCTGCAGGCCTTGCGCCAGGAGGGCGTGCTGGTCATCGGCTCGGGATCGCTGACGCACAACCTGTATGAAATCCGCGGGCACAGCGCCGATGCGCCGCCGCCAGCCTGGGTCAGCGACTTCGGTACGTGGATGCGCGAGCGGCTGATGGCGAATGACCGCGCCGCCTTGCTGGACTACCGCCAGCTGGCGCCGATGGCCGCGAAAAACCATCCGACCGAAGAACATCTGCTGCCGCTGTTTGTGGCAATGGGCGCGGCCGGGCCCGATGCCAGAGCGTCCGTGCTGCACACGAGTATCGAACATGGCGTGCTCGCCATGGATGCCTACGCGTTCAATTAATCATTTACCTTGTTTTCATTCACGAAAGAACGATCATGCACACCACGAACACACAACTGAATACCAACAACAACGACGCCGGCAAGCTGGTGCTGCGCGTCGCCCTGGCCGCGATGCTGCTGTTTCACGGCGTTGCCAAACTGAGCGGCGGCATTGGTTTTGTTGCCGACATGCTGGCCAAAGCCGGCTTGCCTGCCGTGTTTGGCTACGGGGTGTACATCGGCGAAGTCGTCGCACCGCTGCTCATCCTGATCGGCCTGTTCACGCGTCCTGCCGCGCTGATCGTGGCCATTAACATGATCGTCGCCGTGCTGCTAGCGCACACGAGCCAGTTCTTCACGCTCAACGAAACCGGCGGCTGGGCACTCGAATTGCAGGGGATGTTCTTCTTTGCTGCAGTGACGGTGGCGCTGCTGGGCGCGGGGCGTTACAGCATCGGTGGTGTCAATGGGCGCCTGAACTAATCGAGCTGGTTTCAAAGCCGGGGTCAGGTCTGACATTCGGACACGGCCTCGGCATTAGTTAGATAAAAGCCGGGGTCAGGTCTGACATTCGGACACGATCTCAGCCTTCATCGAATGGCCTCCCTGGTCTTCTTGAAAGCTGAGCAATCTCAGCGCCAGTGATCCGGCATCCGGTAGCGTGGCCGGATGACACGACCACTCAGACTCGACTTTCCCGGCGCGCTGTACCATGTGACGTCACGCGGTAACCGGCGTAACACGATCTATCGCGATGAAGCCGATCGCCGGATTTGGTTGGAGGTTCTTGCGAAGGTGTGTGAACGCCACCACTGCGTCATCCACAGCTTTTGCCAGATGACCAATCACTACCATCTGCTGATCGAAACGGCCGAAGCAAATCTTCCGCAGTGCATACGTCAACTCAACGGGGTGTATTCGCAGCATGTCAATCGACGGCATCAACTCGTCGGGCACTTGTTTCAAGGGCGCTACAAAGCAATCCTGGTGCAGAAGGAAAGTTATCTTCTGGAAGTGTCCCGGTACATCGTGTTGAATCCACTCCGTGCACATGTCGTCGAAGCGCTGGATCAATGGCGATGGAGTAGTTATCGTTATTTTGTCGGCGATGAAACGCCGCCAGAATGGCTGGCACGCGATGAGCTCCTGGAGCGGTTCGGCGACACTCGCGCCAGTGCCATTGAGGCATATCAGGCGTTTGTACTGGCGGGTGTCGGGCAAGCAAACCCGCTGGACGCTACCCGCCACCAAATCCTGCTGGGAGATGAGGTTTTTGTATCGGAGCACCAGCACATGCAGCGATCTGAAGCGCTCATGGAAACCAAACGGGCGACGCGGCGCGCAGTAGCGCTTCCCCTGGTTGACTACCAGGCCAGGTATCCTGCCAGGGATGAGGCGATGGCGCGCGCCTACCGATCGACTGCCTATACCATGCCGCAGATCGCCATCGCCTTTGGCGTATCGACCAAAACAGTCAGCCGCGCGGTGGCTGTTTTCGAGAAAGCGAAGCGGCATGCTTTAAGGCTGAGGTCGTGTCCGAATGTCAGACCTGACCCCGGCTTTGATGCTGAGGTCGTGTCCGAATGTCAGACCTGACCCCGGCTTTGACAATCACAGCTGCGTCAACGAAATCGTCCCCGCCACCGGCGTCGAACACGGCTCTTCATCGAACGCGATATCCCCCAGCGGATTGGCCACACCATCCGTCTTCAGATCCGCGAAGCCAAACAGGTTACGGTCCATCAGATGCGATGGCACCACGGTCGACAGCGACGAGAAAATGCTTTCCACGCGCCCCGGATGTTTTTTCTCCCACTCGCGCAGCATGTTCTTGATCTGTTTGCGCTGCAGGTTTTCCTGCGAGCCGCACAGGTCGCACGGGATGATCGGGAAGCCTTTTACCTCAGCATAGCGCTCGGTATCAGCCTCTTTCACATATGCCATCGGGCGGATCACCATGTGCTTGCCATCGTCCGACACCAGCTTGGCCGGCATCCCCTTCAGCTTCCCGCCGAAGAACATGTTGAGGAAGAAGGTTTCGAGGATATCGTCGCGGTGGTGGCCCAGCGCGATCTTGTTGCAGCCCAGCTCATCGGCGACGCGGTACAGGATGCCGCGCCGCAGCCTTGAACACAGCGAGCAGGTGGTCTTGCCTTCCGGGATCAGGCGCTTGACGATGCTGTAGGTGTCCTGGTTTTCGATGTGGTAATCCACGCCGAGCTTGTCCAGGTAGGCCGGCAGGATATCGGCCGGGAAGTTCGGCTGCTTCTGGTCGAGGTTGACTGCGACGATGTCGAAGTGGATCGGCGCACGCTCGCGCAGCGTCAGGAGGATGTCCAGCAGTGCGTAGCTGTCCTTGCCGCCCGACAGGCACACCATCACCTTGTCGCCGTCTTCGATCATGTTGAAGTCGCCGATGGCCTGGCCGACCTGGCGGCACAGGCGCTTGTGCAGCTTGTGGTTTTCGTGGGCGATCTTTTCCTGCTTCTTGGCGTCGATCACGGGGGCGGCCTCGCCCAGCGGGAAGTCCGCCTCGGTCAGGCGCTCGATAACGGTTTCGTTCATGCTTCGTCCTTGATACGGAATACTTCGACACCGACGCCTTCGCAATCGGCATACACATCAGGTTTCATCGTCGACACGCCCGCCGCGCGCACGCGCGGATGGGCGAGCATGGCCTCGACCATGTCGTCGCACAGGGTTTCTTGCAGGTGGATATGGCCCTTGGAAATGCGCTGGGCCACCGTCTCGCGCATGAAGTCGTAGTCGACGACTTCAGCCAATTGGTCGGCCTTGGGCGTCGACATCTCGAGCGGAATGTACAGCTCAACATTGATCAGCACACGTTGCTCGCCCTTCTTTTCGAAATCGTGCACGCCGATATTGATCATCACTTCGTAATTGCGCAGGAACAGCCGGCGGCAATTGCGCAAGCTCGGGTGGGACAGGGCGGACAACATGGTTAAGCCTTTTGGATAGATGATTCGGTGCTGCGGTTGTTGGGGTCGTCGCTGCGCGGTTCGGTCAGGAACATGACGTCGCGCGTCGATGGCGTCAGGTGCTGGCCGCCATCGACCAGCAGGGTCGTGCCCGTCAACGCGCGGGCGCCCGCTGCGTAGACGACCGCGTCGGCAATGTCCTGCGGCGTCGAGGAGCGCCCCAGCGGCGTGGCGCGGTGCGCCTGCGTGAAACCTTCCTCGCTCTGCTCGCCCGAGACCAGCGTGATGCCGGGCGCCACGCCCACCACGCGCACGGTCGGCGCCAGCGCTTGCGCCAGCATCGTGGTGGCCGCATGCAGCGCTGCCTTGGACAAGGTGTACGACAGAAAATCCGGGTTGAGATTGTACAGTTTCTGGTCGAGCAGGTTGATCACGACAGCTTGCTCACCCTGCGGCGTGGCCGCATGCAGCGCCTGCGCCAGCAGCACTGGCGCTGTGACATTCGCGGCCATATGCGCGTTCAATAGCGCCGGCGAAAAGTCGGTAGCGTTGTCGTATTCGAACAACGATGCGTTGTTCACGATGCACGTCAACGCGCCAAGCGCGTCGATGGCGCGGCTCGCCAGCAGGCGCACGGCCGCATCGTCGGCCAGGTCGCACTGCAGCAGCACGGCGCGCCCGCCCAGGGCCAGGATGGCGTCGCGTGTGGCGATCGCATCCTGTTCGGAATGGCGGTAGTGCAGTGCGAGATCCCAGCCGGCCCTGGCCAGGCCCAGCGCAATGGCGCGTCCGAGGCGGCGCCCGGCGCCGGTCACCAGCGCAACCCGGGGCAGGGCGGTTGGAACTGTGTCGGTCATCATGGGTGATCAGGCCTGAACATCAGGCAGTAAATTGTTGATAAAAGCGAATCTGGCTACAATGCCGGCATGTCCCTGCCCACCCCCGACCACGACGCCCTGGCCGCGTCCCACGCCCTGCAACAGCGCATCGCTGACGAGATCGAACAATCCGGTGGGCAGATCGCGTTTTCGCGGTTCATGGAACTGGCGCTGTACGCGCCGCGCCTCGGGTATTACAGCGGCGGCGCCGCCAAGCTCGGCGCCGAGGGCGATTTCATCACCGCGCCCGAGATGACGCCGCTGTTCGGGGCAACCGTGGCGCGCGTGGCAGCCGCTATTATCGCCCAAAGCGCGCCCGACATCATCGAGTTCGGCGCTGGCACCGGCCGCCTGGCGCGCGACGTGCTGGCTGCGTTGGCGCGCCAGGGCGTCGCCGTCAACTCATACACGATCATCGAATTGTCCGGCGAGCTGCGCGCGCGCCAGCAGGCCAACCTGGCCGATCTGCCGCAAGTACGCTGGCAGGACGCCATGCCCGCGCATTTCAGCGGCGTGGTGCTGGCCAATGAAGTGCTCGATGCGATGCCGGTCGAGCTGGTGATCCGCACCCGGGATGGCTGGCGCCGCCAGATGGTCACGATCGAGGACGGCGCATTTGCCTTTGTCCAGTCGCCGCTCGATGCGGCCCTGCAGGAGCAACTGGTGCGCCAGGTGCCTGAGCACGAACAGATGATTGAAGGCTATGTCACCGAGCTGCACCCGGTCGGCACCGGCTTCATGGGCTCGCTGGCGACGATGTTCGCGGGCGGGCGTGGCGCGGCGATCCTGTTCGACTACGGTTTCCCGGCCCATGAGTATTACCTCGACCAGCGCATCGGCGGCACCCTGATGTGCCACTACCGCCACCACGCGCATCCCGATCCGTTCTATCTGCCGGGCCTGCAGGACATCACCGCCCACGTCGATTTCACGGCGATGGCGCTGGCGGCCCAGGATGCCGGCCTGCCGGTGCTGGCCTACATGAGCCAGGCGGCATTCCTGATCGGTGCCGGGATCGGTGATTTGTTGCTTGAAAACAACCCTGAAGATGCGCTGCGCTTCCTGCCGCAGTCGCGCGCCGTGCAAAAGCTCGTCTCACCAGCGGAAATGGGCGAATTATTCAAGGTGCTGGTGGTCGGGCAGGCTGTAACATTGCCCGATGCACTCGTCCAGGCTGACCGCAGTCATCGCCTGTGATAATTGTGATATCTTGCACAACGGACACAATTGCGTCTAAGCTGTACTACATTCCAGCGCCAGGGTCCGGCCATCCGCCTCGGCCGAGGACGTAGCATCAATGGCAGGCATCAGCGGGCAGATTTGACACACCATGGCCAAGATTCACACACACTATGACAACCTGAAGGTGTCGCGTCACGCGCCCCAGGAAGTCATTCGTGCTTCGTACAAGGCGCTGAGCCAGAAATACCATCCCGACAAGAATCCGGGCGACGAAAAGGCCGCCCGCATCATGGCGGTCGTCAATTCCGCCTACAACGTCCTGGCCGATCCGGTGCGCCGCAAGGAGCACGACGAGTGGATCGCGTCCGAAGAATGGGAAGTCGAGTGGCTGGAAAGCTCGAACGCCAAGGACGGCCAGCTGCGCAAGGGCGGTGACACGGGTGACGCCTCATCAGCCCACAAGCCGCGCCGCGCGCGCCTGATGCGCGATCCGCGCTGGTGGCTGGGCCTGGTTACCTGCTTCGTGGCCGGCGCCGCCACTGCCGTCCTGCTCTTCCAGCAACCGGGCATGATGCCCGACGCGCTGGCCTGGAGCGGTGTGCAAAAGCCCGTGAGCGTGCTGGCCAGCACACCGCCGGCCACAGCGACGCCGGCAACTGCACCTGCAACTGCAGCCGCCGAGCCCGCGCCGGATACCTGGGCTGGCCGCGGTACGCCTGCGATTCGCACGCTCGGCATCGCCCAGCTGGTGGTGCCCGACCGCGTGCCCGATTGCAGCACCGACCTGCAAACCCTGACGGCGCCAGGCGGCGAGCCGTGGCCGGCCGAGTCGGCTTATTTGCCGGGCTACCCGGTGGGTAACGAGGGCGCCGGGATGCAGGTGACGATCGACAATAGCGCGAACGCATCGCCGGTGTTCGTCAAGCTGTACGATTTGGAACGCCGCGCGAACGTGCGCCACGCCTTCGTGCAGCCGCGTGCGACGTTCACGCTCGACAAGCTGACGGCCGGCAAGTACGAGGTACATTATCAGAACGTCGTCGTCGGCGCCGGCAAGGGCGAGTGCGACAGCCGCCAGCCCGTTCAATAGGCGCTCTCCGGCTGTCGTTTTTATGCGCCGTAGCTGGTCCTGAAACGGCGCATCATGCCAATTTCATTTAATTCGTTCTGCGCCGTAATATACTGGGTCGATACTGCGCGCCCATGCAGCCGCCCCACGCCCAACGCAGGCCAATACGGACCACAATGAACGAACTGGAAGGCCTGACGGCCCTGATCATCGAGCCCCACGCAGGAATGCGCGCCAGTATCCACAGCATGCTCACGCTGTGCGGCCTGACCCGGATCGAGCACGCCAGCACGTCCAACCAGGCAATCAAGCACCTGGGCCTGCGCCAGTTTGACCTCATCCTCTGCGAATACGACCTCGAAGGTGGCCAGGATGGCCAGCAGTTGCTGGAAGACCTGCGCCACCACAAGCTGATGCGCCTGGCCACGATGTTCTTCATGGTCACCGCAGAAGGCAACCACAGCAAGGTGGTCAGCGCGGCCGAGCTGGCGCCGACCGACTACGTCCTCAAGCCGTTCACCGCCGACCGCCTGCTCGAGCGGATCGGGCGCGCGCTCGACAAGCGCAATGCCTTCCTGCCCGTGTACACGCTGATGGAGGCAGGCGACCAGATGCAGGCTGTCGCCGCCTGCATCGAGGGCCAGCGCCTGCACACGCGCTACGCCATCGACTTTTTGCGCCTGCGCGCCGAGTTGCACATGTTTCTGGGGCAGGCCGAGCTGGCCGAACCCATCTATCGGCACCTGGTCGAGATCAAGGCGATTGCCTGGGCCCGGCTGGGGCTGGCCAAGACGCTGTTCGTGCGCAAGCGCCTGGCCGAGGCCAAGGACATTCTCGAAGAGCTGGTCGACACCAACCGCAATTTCGTCGACGCCTTCGACTGGCTGGCGCGCACCCATGCCGCGGCTGGCGAGCTCGACAAAGCGCAGGCCGTGCTTGCCGACGCCGTGGCCGTCTCGCCCCACGCGGTGCGGCGCCTGCGCACGCTGGCCGACATCGCCTTCGATGCGGGCGACATCGACACCGCCGAAAAGTCGCTGCGCCAGGTGGTGAGCAAGGCCAAGTATTCCGAGTTTCGCGATCCCGAAGACCACGTCAAGCTGGTGCGCACGCTGGTGGGCAAGGGTGATCCGGTGGGCGCGGCGGCGGTGGTGCGCGATCTCGACCGCACGATGGGCGGGCGCGCCACGACGGCGCTGTGCAGCGCGGTGGCCTCGGCCCTGGTGCACGAGTACACCGGCAACGACGTGCGCCTGGGCGAAGCATTGACCACAGCGGTGGCGGCCTGCCAGGATGCGCCGGGCGTGTCGGTCGACATCAAGCTCGAGCTCGCCCGCACCTGCCTCGACCATGACATGCAAGAGGGCGCCTGCTCGGTCGTGCGCGATGTGATGCGCAATGCCGGCGACGAGTCCGTGATGGCGCGCGCCGTGGGCGTCATGGACAACGCAGGCAAGGGCGAGCTGGCCCGCTCGATGGTCAAGGAAAGCCGCCAGCACGTGGTCGACCTGGTCGCCAGCGGCGCCGCGCGTGCCAAGAGCGGCGATTACCGGGGCGCGGTCACGCTGATGCTCGAAGCAGCGCACAAGCTGCCCAACAATCCGTCGGTGGCGTTCAATGCCACGCTGGCGGTGCTGCGCTGCCTGGAAGCAGGCGGCTGGGACGAGCGGCTCGGTGGCCAGGTTCCTACCCTGATCGCCAATGTACGCAAGCTCGACCCGCTCAATCCCAAGCTGCCGGCGCTGGCGGCGCTGTTCCAGCAAGTGCTCAAGCAGCACGATCAGGGCGTGCGCCAGGGGTTGCGCATGCCGCCGCCCAAAGCGGGCTGACGATGGCCGACCTTCCTCACGGCGCCCAGAGTCACCCCACGTCCGGCCGGGTGCGCGATGCGCTGATGCGCAAGCTGAGCGGCACCGAGCGCATGTTCAGTCTCGGCGGCACGATGACGCGCGTGATTGGCATGGGCTACAGCGTCGACGAAGGCTCGGCCGACCTCGCGTATTACGTGATGGCCGACGTCGCGCTGACCCAGCGCATCCTGCGTCTGTCGAACACGGTGGCGTACCGCACGCAGCTGGGCGCGCCCGTGACGACGATTTCGCGCGCCATTTCGCTGCTCGGCTTTGACAATGTGCGCGGCGCCGCGCTGGCGATGCTGCTGGTCGACGCGCTCGATGTGGCCGAGCACGGCGTGCGGGTCGAACTCCAGGCGGCGCTGTGCGCCAGCCTGGTGGGCCAGGAAATGGCGCACCGCAGCCCCCATCCGGGCGCCGAGGAAGCGGGGATCTGCGCGCTGTTCAAGAACCTTGGACCGATGCTGCTGGCCAGCCACGAGCCGGAGCGCTACCGCGAGATCGCGGCCCTGGTCGCCACCGGCAAGCACAACCACGCGCAAGCCTCGCGCCTGATCCTGGGCTGCACCTTCGAAATCCTGTCCGAGGCCGTGCTGCGCGAGTGGCAATTGCCCGAGCTGATCATCGAAGCCCAGGCCTCGCCCCCGCCTGGCACGCTCGCAGTCGCGCCAGAGCGCGCCGAATGGATGCGCCAGGTGGCTGCGTTCAGCCAGGACGTGGCGCGCCTGATGGGCCATCACCACGATCCGGCCAATGCGCCCGAGGCCGCGGCGCTGCTGGCGCGCTACGGCGTGGCGCTCGGGCTCGACATGCCCGGGCTGGCAGCGCTGTTCGACACCGTCCAGCAAAGCATGAACGGCATGCTGCAGAGCATGAACATGGAGCGCGCCCCCAAGACCGACCCGAAGGCCGGCAGCAGCCTGCCAAATGTGCTGGCGCTGGCGATGCTGGACGCGGGTGAAGCCGATGAAGGCGAGTACTACCCCAGTGGCAAGCCGAAGAACGCACGCGACCTGCTGCTGGCCGGTGTGCAGGATGTCTCGGTGCTGGGGGGATCTGCCACGAGCGCCAATGACGTCATCATGGCGGTGCTCGAAACGCTGTACGGCGCGCTGGGCTTTCGCTTCGCCACCATCTGCCTGCGCGACGGCCGGACCGGCACCTTCCGGGCGCGCGCCTCGCTGGGGGAGAACAAGGCCGAACTGCAGGCCGGCTTCACGTTCCCATGCGCATTCACGCGTGACCTGTTCCACCTGGCGCTGGAAAACAATGCCGACATGATGATCCCGGACGCCTTCAGCCCGAAGATCCGCGATCTGCTGCCGGCCTGGTACAAGACGCTGCTACCCGACGCCGAGAGTTTCATCGTGCTGCCGCTGGTGGTGGGCAAGGCGCAGCTGGGGCTGTTCTACGCCGACCGCATCTTCACGGCGCCCGAGGGCGTGCCGCCGGACGAGACGGCGCTGATCAAGGCGCTCAAGGCCCAAGTGCTGGCCGCACTGGCGCCGGCTTGATGAACAAACCAAGTTTTTTTCACGCCGCGCAAAATGACCCTTGCGGCTTTAGAGTCGGACCGTTACAATCACGCCCCGAAGCAACGCTGTCAGGCGAAGTGGAAAAACCTTCTACCCAAACCTGATTGACAGTACGTTGAGCTTGCTTCATACTCTGCGGTTCTTCGCGGTGGGGTGGCCGAGTGGTTAAAGGCAGCAGACTGTAAATCTGCCCTCTCTGAGTACGCTGGTTCGAATCCAGCCCCCACCACCAAAAGAAGATCGTGAAGTCGAATTGAAGTTGTACCTCGCGGGTGTAGCTCAATGGTAGAGCAGAAGCCTTCCAAGCTTACGACGAGGGTTCGATTCCCTTCACCCGCTCCAGTGTTTTGCGGTGTGCAAGTTGAACATCGCACCAAATCAGCCCTTGTAGCTCAGTGGTAGAGCACTCCCTTGGTAAGGGAGAGGCCACGTGTTCAATCCACGTCAAGGGCACCAGAATTTTGTACGGCAGTCGCGTTGCACTCGTCCGTCAGGTGTGCCTGGTAATTCTCAAAAATATCGTTAGATCTTAGGAGTCTGAAATGGCAAAAGGTAAATTCGAACGGACCAAGCCGCACGTAAACGTCGGCACCATCGGTCACGTTGACCACGGCAAAACCACGCTGACGGCTGCAATTGCGACCGTCCTGTCGAAGAAATTCGGCGGCGAAGCCAAGGCCTACGACCAGATCGACGCGGCACCAGAAGAAAAAGCACGCGGCATCACCATCAACACCGCGCACGTCGAGTACGAGACCGAAAACCGTCACTACGCTCACGTTGACTGCCCAGGCCACGCCGACTACATCAAGAACATGATTACCGGTGCTGCGCAGATGGACGGCGCGATCCTGGTGTGCTCGGCCGCTGACGGCCCAATGCCACAGACCCGCGAGCACATCCTGCTGGCCCGTCAAGTTGGCGTTCCATACATCATCGTGTTCCTGAACAAGTGCGACCTGGTCGACGACGCAGAACTGCTGGAACTGGTCGAAATGGAAGTTCGTGAGCTTCTGTCGAAGTACGAGTTCCCAGGCGACGACGTCCCAATCATCAAGGGTTCGGCACGTATGGCCCTCGAAGGCAAGCCGGGCGAAATGGGTGAAGAATGCATCACCCGTCTGGCCGAAGCACTGGACACCTACATCCCAACGCCAGAGCGCGCTGTTGATGGCGCGTTCCTGATGCCAGTGGAAGACGTGTTCTCGATCTCGGGTCGCGGTACCGTTGTGACCGGTCGTGTCGAGCGCGGCGTTGTCAAAGTCGGCGAAGAAATCGAAATCGTCGGCATCATCGACACCGTCAAAACCACCTGCACCGGCGTGGAAATGTTCCGCAAGCTGCTGGACCAGGGTCAAGCTGGCGACAACGTCGGCCTGCTGCTGCGCGGTACCAAGCGTGAAGATGTCCAGCGTGGTCAGGTCCTGGCAAAGCCAGGTTCGATCAAGCCGCACAACCACTTCACCGGCGAGATCTACGTTCTGTCGAAAGATGAAGGCGGTCGTCACACCCCGTTCTTCAACAACTATCGTCCACAGTTCTACTTCCGTACGACTGACGTGACTGGTTCGATCGAGCTGCCAGCAGACAAAGAAATGGTCATGCCAGGCGACAACGTGTCGATCACCGTCAAGCTGATCAACCCGATCGCGATGGAAGAAGGTCTGCGTTTCGCAATCCGTGAAGGCGGCCGTACTGTCGGCGCCGGCGTGGTCGCAAAGATTCTGCCTAACTAAGCAGAGCAGAGGGAAGCGGAAGTCATTTCCGTTTCCCTCGAACAGCATTGTCAGTGAGCGCGCGCTTGCTGTATAATGTTGGATTCAGCTGGAAGTTTTCGTAGGGGTGTAGCTCAATTGGCAGAGCGTCGGTCTCCAAAACCGAAGGTCGCGGGTTCGATTCCCTCCGCCCCTGCCACCGAATTCTGGTGCCAGGCACCGAAAGTAAAGAAGAATGTCTAATCAATCCGTGCAAACTGTCAGCACCTCGAATGACAAGTTCAAGGTCGCGCTGGCGGTGGTTGCAGCGATTGCAGGCGTCGTCGGGTTCTTTTACCTGACAGGCCAGAACAAACCAGCCTTGGTCGCCGCAGGCGCCCTTTTGGCTGGTTTAGTTTTTGCTGTCCTGCTTTTGTGGACTTCCACCACCGGCCGTGATTTCCTGAGCTTTGCCAAGGAATCGGTGCGCGAGACCAAGAAGGTCGTTTGGCCGACCCGCCGCGAAGCCTTGCAGATCACCGGCATCGTGTTTGCCTTTGTGGTTGTGATGGCGATTTTCCTGTGGGGCACCGACAAGATTCTCGAGCTCCTGTTGTACGACTTTGTCCTGGGTTGGAAATAAACATGAGCGAAAACGTACAAGAAGATACCGCGCCGGAAGAAATTCCGGCGACCGGCGCTCCGGCAGCCGGTGCTTCGGAAGAAGGCGTTCCAGAGCAGGAAGTGGCGCCAGAAGCAGCTGCACCCGTGAGCGTCCCGGTCAGCAACAAGCGCTGGTACGTCGTTCACGTCTACTCGGGTATGGAAAAGAGCGTGATGCGCGCCCTGACCGAGCGGATCGAACGCGGCGGCATGCAAGAACAGTTTGGCCAGATCCTGGTGCCAACCGAGGAAGTTGTCGAGATGCGCAACGGCACCAAGGCCGTTACCGAGCGCCGCTTCTTCCCGGGTTACGTGCTGGTCGAGATGGAAATGACCGACGAAACCTGGCACCTGGTGAAGAACACCAGCAAAGTCACCGGTTTCATCGGCGGCAAGTCGAACAAGCCGACCCCAATCCCGGCGCGCGAGATCGACAAGATCATGCAGCAGGTCCAGGAAGGTGTCGAGAAGCCTCGGCCAAAGACGCTGTACGAAGTGGGCGAACAGGTTCGAATCAAAGAAGGCCCGTTCACCGATTTCAACGGCAACGTCGAAGAAGTCAATTACGAAAAGTCGAAGGTGCGAGTTTCTGTTACCATCTTCGGCCGCGCGACTCCGGTGGAACTGGAGTTCGGGCAAGTCGAGAAAGTCTAAACGCTACCATCGGAGCGTCGCAGTTGTCAGGCGGAATCCGGTAAGAGGAGCCCCGCCGGAGACGAGTAGTCGCGGTGGGGCGCTACTACTCAAGTCAAAGATAGGAGCCTTTCATGGCAAAGAAAATCATTGGCTTTATCAAGCTGCAAGTTCCAGCTGGTAAAGCAAACCCATCCCCACCGATCGGTCCAGCACTGGGTCAGCGCGGTCTGAACATCATGGAATTCTGCAAGGCGTTCAACGCCCAGACCCAGGGTGTTGAGCCAGGCATGCCAATCCCGGTCGTGATCACCGCGTTCGCTGACAAGTCGTTCACCTTCGTGATGAAGACTGCACCAGCAACGTACCTGATCAAGAAAGCCGCTGGCATCACCAAGGGTTCGGCCAAGCCGCATACCGACAAGGTTGCATCGCTGACCCGCGCTCAAGCTGAAGAAATCGCAAAAATCAAGCAGCCGGACCTGACCGCCGCCGACATGGACGCAGCAGTGCGTATCATCGCTGGCTCGGCACGTTCGATGGGCATCACGGTGGAGGGTCTGTAATGGCTAAGCTGTCCAAACGCGTCAAAGCTATCAAAGCTAAAGTAGACCGCAATAAAGTCTACGCCTTCGACAACGGTCTGTCGCTGGTCAAAGAATTCGCCACTGCCAAGTTCAACGAGTCGATCGACGTCTCGGTGCAACTGGGCGTGGACCCG
Organism: Massilia aurea; assembly: GCF_024753205.1. Lineage (GTDB taxonomy): Bacteria > Pseudomonadota > Gammaproteobacteria > Burkholderiales > Burkholderiaceae_D > Telluria > Telluria aurea. The sequence continues at coordinate 473,787 of NZ_JANUGZ010000004.1, forward strand.
AAGAAGTCGGACCAAGTGGTTCGCGGTTCGGTCGTGCTGCCAGCAGGCACCGGCAAGACTGTGCGCGTTGCTGTGTTCGCAACGGGCGAGAAGGCTGAAGCTGCACGTGCAGCCGGCGCCGACATCGTCGGTATGGAAGACCTGGCCGAGCGCGTCAAAGCCGGCGACATGCCTTTCGATATCGTCATCGCGTCGCCAGACACCATGCGTATCGTCGGTACCCTGGGTCAGATCCTGGGCCCACGTGGCCTGATGCCTAACCCGAAAGTCGGCACCGTGACCCCAGACGTCGCAACCGCCGTCAAGAACGCCAAAGCCGGTCAGGTCCAGTACCGTACCGACAAGGCAGGTATCGTTCACGCAACGATCGGCCGTGCATCGTTCACCGACGAAGATCTGAAGAGCAACCTGGTTGCCCTGATCGACGCCCTGAACAAAGCCAAGCCAACCACGTCGAAAGGTGTGTACCTGCGCAAGGTCGCCCTGTCGTCGACGATGGGTGCTGGCGTGCGCATCGATCACGCTTCGATCGCTGCTGCTTAAGAACGTCATCCCCGCGCAGGCGGGGACCTAATTTAAAGTCCCTGTAATTTATTGCGGGGCGATTCTTTGGGCTGTCGCAGTAACTGATCGCTGCGGCAGACAATCAAAGACCGTTGGGCCAAGTGCAGAGGTTGGGCATGCGGTTAAAAGACAACCCAACGCAGATGGTGTACCCGAACAAGTTTTGTAGTCCAGCTGCGTGAATTCATCCGCTCAGTTTAAGGCTTCTTAACTTCGGACGCCGTGTGTTCGAACCGATGTGAACATCTCGTTCTCATCATTTAAGGAGATTGACCGTGGGTCTTAATCTGAATGACAAAAAGGCCGTCGTCGAAGAAGTTTCCGCAAAAGTAGCATCTGCGCAAACCATCGTCGTCGCCGAGTACCGTGGCATCCAGGTTAGTCACTTGACCAAGCTCCGTGCATCCGCACGTGCCCAGGGCGTGTACCTGCGTGTTCTGAAGAACACGCTGGCTCGTCGCTCTGTCGAGGGCACGCAGTTTGCCTCGCTGGCTGATTCCATGACCGGTCCGCTGATCTATTCGATCTCGGACGATGCCGTTGCAGCAGCTAAAGTCATCAATGACTTCGCTAAAACCAACGACAAGCTGGTCATCAAAGCCGGTAACTACGCAGGTAAGCAGCTCGACGTAGCTGGCGTTACCTCGTTGGCAAGCATCCCATCCCGTGAAGTTCTCATCTCGCAGCTGTTGGGCGTCATGTTGGCTCCGGTGTCGGGCTTTGCACGTGGTCTGGCTGCCCTGGCAGCGAAAAAAGGCGAAGGTTCTTCCGAAGCAGCTCCGGCCGCAGAAGAAGCTCCTGCAGAAGCGTAAGCTTCCCTTTTTTTTCAAGTACCAACCTGAACTACATACAAATCAAAACTGGAGTTTCAAATGGCAATTAGCAAAGACGATATCCTGAACGCAGTGAGCGAAATGTCCGTCATGGACCTGAACGAACTGGTCAAGGCATTCGAAGAGAAGTTCGGCGTGTCGGCAGCTGCAATGGCAGCTCCTGCAGCCGGTGGTGGCGCTGGCGCCGCTGCTGCTGAAGAGCAGACCGAGTTCAACGTTGTTCTGACCGAAATCGGCGCGAACAAAGTCGGCGTCATCAAGGCAGTCCGTGAAATCACCGGTCTGGGCCTGAAAGAAGCCAAAGACGTCGTCGACGGCGCTCCTAAGACGGTCAAAGAAGCCCTGCCAAAAGCAGAAGCTGAAGCCGCCAAGAAGAAGCTGGAAGATGCGGGCGCCAAGGCTGAACTGAAGTAATACATAGGCAAAGGGTGCTGTTCGCAGCACCTGATGCGGGAGTCAAAGCTTGCAAAACTTGCCGGAAGGCGGGAATTGCGGCTTTGGCTCTTTTGTCGTCCCTGCGACAGACGTCGCCAAGGAATGACAGAATAGAGGCGGCAACACCGGCTCAGAAATATCGTAACACAGCAGTTTGCTTGTCCTTTTCATCTGGCGCGAAAGAGTAAAGACTTCAGGAATTGTGTGTGGTGGTGGCGCGTGCCACTGGCAAATCCTGAATTCTTCATCCTTTCTGTCACTCACGGAGTGTCCATGCACTACTCATTTACTGAGAAGAAGCGTATTCGCAAGTCGTTCGCGAAACGCGCCAACGTTCACAACGTTCCCTACCTGCTGGCTACCCAGCTGGAATCCTACGAGAACTTCCTCCAGGCTGATGCTGTCCCATCGGGACGCAAGGCCGAGGGTCTGCAGTCGGCTTTTTCTTCGATCTTCCCTATCGTGTCGCACAATGGTTTTGCGCGCCTCGAATTCCTGTCGTATGTGCTGGGTGACCCTGCGTTTGACGTGAAAGAGTGCCAGCAGCGTGGCCTGACCTTCGCGTCGCCGCTGCGCGCCAAGGTGCGTCTGGTGATCCTGGACAAGGAATCGCCGACCAAGCCGGTCGTCAAGGAAATGAAGGAACAAGAAGTCTACATGGGCGAGCTGCCACTGATGACCACGAACGGTTCGTTCGTGATCAACGGCACCGAGCGCGTGATCGTGTCCCAGCTGCACCGTTCGCCGGGCGTGTTCTTCGAGCACGACCGCGGCAAGACGCACTCGTCGGGCAAGCTCCTGTTCTCGGCACGGATCATTCCTTACCGCGGCTCGTGGCTCGACTTCGAGTTCGACCCGAAAGACATCCTGTTCTTCCGCGTCGACCGTCGCCGCAAGATGCCAGTGACGATCCTGCTCAAGGCCATCGGCATGACGCCGGAACAGATCCTGGCGAATTTCTTCGTCTTCGACAACTTCGTCGTGCGCAACGACGGCGGCGAACTCGAGTTCGTCCCCGAGCGTCTGCGCGGCGAAGTCGCGCGTTTCGACATCGTCGATCCGAAGTCGGGCAAGACCATCGTCACCAAGGACAAGCGTATCAACGCGAAGCACGTCCGTGACATCGAAGCTGCCGGCATCAAGACCATTTCGGTCCCTGAAGACTACCTGCTGGGCCGCGTGCTGGCCAAGAACATCGTCGACCAGGACACCGGTGAAGTCATCGCCGTTGCCAACGACGAGCTGACCGAAGAACTGCTGGGCAAGCTGCGCGACGCAGACGTGACCGAAATCCAGACGCTGTACACCAACGATCTGGACCAGGGCGGCTACATCTCGCAAACCCTGCGCACCGACGACACCGCTGACCGCACCGCGGCGCGCGTGGCGATCTACCGCATGATGCGTCCTGGCGAACCGCCAACCGAAGAATCGGTCGAAGCGCTGTTCAACGGCCTGTTCTACATGCCGGAACGCTACGACCTGTCGGCTGTCGGCCGCATGAAGTTCAACCGCCGTATCGGCCGTGATGAACTGACCGGCGACATGACCATGTCGAACGAAGACATCCTGGCCGTGATCAAGATCCTCGTCGAGCTGCGCAATGGCCGCGGCGAAGTCGATGACATCGATCACCTGGGTAACCGTCGCGTCCGTTGCGTCGGCGAGCTGGCCGAGAACCAGTTCCGTGCTGGCCTGGTCCGCGTGGAACGTGCAGTCAAGGAACGTCTCGGCCAGGCCGAAGCGGACAACCTGATGCCGCATGACCTGATCAACAGCAAGCCGATTTCGGCCGCGATCCGTGAGTTCTTCGGTTCGTCGCAGCTGTCCCAGTTCATGGACCAGACCAACCCGCTGTCGGAAGTGACGCACAAGCGTCGCGTCTCGGCTCTGGGCCCTGGCGGTCTGACCCGCGAACGTGCTGGCTTCGAGGTGCGCGACGTGCACCCGACCCACTATGGCCGCGTGTGCCCGATCGAAACGCCTGAAGGCCCGAACATCGGTCTGATCAACTCGCTGGCACTGTACGCCCGCCTGAATGAATACGGCTTCCTGGAAACCCCGTACCGCAAGGTCGATGGTTCGAAGGTCACCGATCAGATCGATTACCTGTCGGCCATCGAAGAAGGTCGTTACATCATTGCGCAGGCAAACGCCGCGATCAATGAAAACGGCCAACTGATCGACGAGCTGGTCTCGTCGCGTGAAGCCGGCGAAACGATCCTGGTCTCGCCAGAGCGCGTCCAGTACATGGACGTTGCACCAGGCCAGATCGTGTCGGTCGCTGCCTCGCTGATTCCGTTCCTGGAACACGATGATGCGAACCGTGCACTGATGGGCGCCAACATGCAGCGTCAGGCCGTGCCTTGCCTGCGTCCTGAGAAGGCCGTTGTCGGTACCGGTATCGAACGCACCGTGGCAGTCGACTCGGGTACCACCGTGCAGGCACTGCGTGGCGGTATGGTCGACTACATCGATGCGGGCCGCGTCGTCATTCGCGTGAACGACGATGAAGCACAGGCTGGTGAAGTCGGCGTCGACATCTACAACCTGATCAAGTACACCCGTTCGAACCAGAACACCAACATCAACCAGCGTCCGATCGTGCAGGTTGGTGACCGTGTCGCCCGTGGCGACGTGATCGCCGACGGCGCATCGACCGACCTGGGCGAACTGGCCCTGGGTCAGAACATGCTGGTGGCGTTCATGCCGTGGAACGGTCTGAACTTCGAAGATTCGATCCTGATCTCGGAAAACGTCGTCAAGGATGACCGCTACACCTCGATTCACATCGAAGAGCTGTCGGTCGTGGCACGTGACACCAAGCTGGGCGCGGAAGAAATCACCCGCGACATCTCGAACCTGGCAGAAAACCAGCTGGCGCGCCTGGATGAATCGGGCATCGTCTACATCGGCGCCGAAGTGCAGGCTGGCGACGTGCTGGTCGGTAAGGTCACGCCAAAAGGCGAGACCCAGCTGACACCAGAAGAAAAGCTGTTGCGCGCGATCTTCGGCGAAAAAGCGTCGGACGTGAAAGACACCTCGCTGCGCGTGCCTTCGGGCATGGTCGGCACCGTGATCGACGTCCAAGTGTTCACCCGCGAAGGCATCCAGCGTGACAAGCGCGCCCAGCAGATCATCGACGATGAACTCAAGCGCTATCGCCTGGACCTGAACGACCAGATGCGTATTGTCGAGGGCGATGCCTTCGAGCGTCTGGAGCGCATGCTGATCGGCAAGATCGTCAATGGGGGTCCAAAGAAGATGGCCAAGGGCGCGGCGATCACTGCCGAGTACCTGGCGGACCTGGACAAGTTCCACTGGTTCGACATCCGTCCGGCAGAAGACGACACCGCGAACGCCCTCGAAGCGATCAAGGAATCGATCAACGAGAAGCGTCACCAGTTCGATCTGGCCTTCGAAGAGAAGCGCAAGAAGCTGACGCAAGGCGACGAGCTGCAGCCAGGCGTGCAGAAGATGGTCAAGGTCTACCTGGCCGTCAAGCGCCGCCTGCAGTCGGGCGACAAGATGGCAGGCCGTCACGGTAACAAGGGTGTGGTCTCGCGTATCGTGCCGGTGGAAGACATGCCGTTCATGGCGGACGGTCGTCCTGCTGACGTCGTGCTGAACCCGCTGGGCGTGCCATCGCGCATGAACGTCGGTCAGATCCTGGAAACCCACCTCGGTTGGGCGGCCAAGGGCCTGGGCTGGCGCATCGGCGAAATGCTGCAGGCGCAAGCGAAGGCACAAGACCTGCGCGTGTTCCTGGACAAGATCTACAACGAAACCGGCCGCAAGGAAGACCTGGACAGCTTCAGCGATGAAGAGATCCTGACCCTGGCGGGCAACCTCAAGAACGGCGTGCCGTTCGCGACCCCGGTCTTCGATGGCGCCCACGAAGAAGACATTCGTCGTATGCTTGATCTGGCGTTCCCGGACGACATCGCTGCGAACCTCGGCATGACCCCGTCGAAGAACCAGGTCACGATGTTCGACGGTCGCACCGGCGAAGCATTCGAGCGCAAGGTCACCGTTGGCTTCATGCACATGCTGAAGCTGCATCACCTGGTTGACGACAAGATGCACGCGCGTTCGACTGGTCCGTACTCGCTCGTGACGCAGCAGCCACTGGGCGGTAAAGCCCAGTTCGGCGGCCAGCGCTTCGGTGAGATGGAGGTGTGGGCACTGGAAGCGTACGGCGCATCGTACGTGCTGCAAGAAATGCTGACTGTGAAGTCGGATGACGTGAACGGCCGTACGAAGGTCTACGAGAACCTGGTCAAAGGCGACCACGTGATCGAAGCCGGCATGCCAGAGTCGTTCAACGTGCTGGTGAAGGAAATCCGTTCGCTGGGTATCGATATCGATCTCGAGCGCAACTAAGCAGGCAGCAAGGCCGCCAGCCTTCGGGCTGGCTCTTCGACCTTCGAAGTCGTCGCCCCCGGAGCAGTCCGGGGCCTAAGCCCGGTGAATCAGCCGGCACACTTGGATTCCCGCCTGCGCGGGAATGACGGTTTCTAGGGTCGGGGGTTTGCAAGCACTGGCGAAAATCAGTGAGGAGCTGGCGGCAAGCAAGTCAGTAAAGAATTCAATCACCTGGAGTGATACATGAAAGCACTGCTCGATCTATTCAAGCAAGTTCAGCAAAACGAAAGTTTCGACGCCATCAAGATTGGCCTGGCGTCGCCTGAAAAAATCCGTTCGTGGTCGTTCGGCGAAGTCAAGAAGCCGGAAACCATCAACTACCGCACGTTCAAGCCTGAGCGCGATGGCTTGTTCTGCGCCAAGATCTTTGGTCCTATCAAGGACTACGAATGCCTGTGCGGCAAATACAAGCGCCTGAAGCACCGCGGCGTGATCTGCGAGAAGTGCGGCGTTGAAGTCACGCTGGCCAAGGTGCGTCGTGAGCGCATGGGCCACATCGAGCTGGCATCGCCAGTCGCGCACATCTGGTTCCTGAAGTCGCTGCCATCGCGTCTGGGCATGGTCCTGGACATGACGCTGCGGGACATCGAACGCGTGCTGTACTTCGAAGCATACGTCGTCACCGATCCAGGCATGACCCCGCTCAAGAAGAGCCAGATCATGTCGGAAGACGACTACGCTGCCAAGTACGAAGAGTACGGCGACGACTTCACCGCATTCATGGGCGCCGAAGGTATCCGTGAACTGCTGCGCTCGATCGACATCCACCGCGATGCCGACGCGCTGCGCGTGGAACTCAAAGAGTCGAAGTCCGAAGCCAAGATCAAGAAATACGCCAAGCGCCTGAAAGTGCTCGAAGCGTTCCAGCGTTCGGGCATCAAGCCTGAATGGATGATCATGGAAGTTCTGCCGGTCCTGCCGCCAGAACTGCGTCCGCTCGTCCCTCTGGACGGTGGCCGTTTCGCCACGTCCGACCTGAACGATCTGTATCGCCGCGTCATCAACCGTAATAACCGCCTGAAGCGCCTGATGGAACTGCGCGCACCAGAGATCATTACGCGTAACGAAAAGCGCATGCTGCAGGAAGCAGTCGACTCGCTGCTGGACAACGGCCGTCGCGGCAAAGCGATGACCGGCGCCAACAAGCGTCCGCTGAAGTCGCTGGCCGAGATGATCAAGGGTAAGGGCGGTCGTTTCCGTCAGAACTTGCTGGGCAAGCGCGTCGACTATTCGGGCCGTTCGGTCATCGTGGTCGGTCCACAGCTCAAACTGCACCAGTGCGGCCTGCCGAAACTGATGGCTCTGGAACTGTTCAAGCCATTCATTTTCAACAAGCTCGAACTGATGGGTCTGGCTACGACTATCAAGGCTGCGAAGAAGCTCGTCGAAGTGCAAGAGCCAGTTGTTTGGGACATCCTTGAAGAAGTCATCAAGGAACACCCGATCATGCTGAACCGTGCGCCGACGCTGCACCGTCTGGGTATCCAGGCGTTCGAGCCGGTCCTGATCGAAGGCAAGGCCATCCAGCTGCACCCACTCGTCTGCGCGGCGTTCAACGCCGACTTCGACGGTGACCAGATGGCTGTCCACGTCCCGCTGTCGATCGAAGCACAGATGGAAGCACGTACGCTGATGCTGGCGTCGAACAACATCCTGTTCCCATCGAACGGCGAACCGTCGATCGTGCCGTCCCAGGATATCGTGCTGGGTCTGTACTACGCATCGCGCGAGGCGATCAACGCCAAGGGTGAGGGCATGATGTTCCCGGACGTGTCGGAAGTCATCCGCGCGTACGACAATAAGGAAGTCGAACTGGCGACCCGCATCACCGTGCGTATCGTGGAATTCCCACGCAACGCCGAAGGTGGCTTCGACCAGACCCTGACCCGCTACGAGACCACGGTCGGCCGTGCGATCCTGTCCGAGATCCTGCCAAAAGGCTTGCCATTCTCGGTGCTGAATCGTTCGCTGAAGAAGAAGGAAATCTCGAAGCTGATCAACACGTCGTTCCGCAAGTGCGGTCTGCGTGCGACCGTCGTGTTTGCCGACAAGCTGATGCAGTCGGGCTTCCGCCTGGCAACGCGCGCCGGTATCTCGATCGCCGTCGACGACATGATGATCCCGGACGTCAAGAAGGGCATGATCGCTGCCGCTGAAGCCGAAGTGAAACAGATCGAGCAGCAGTACAGCTCGGGTCTGGTCACCGCCGGCGAGCGCTACAACAAGGTCGTCGACATCTGGGGCAAGACCTCCGATGAAGTCGGCAAGGCGATGATGGACCAGCTGAAGATCGAGCCGGTCACCAAGCGCGATGGCACCGAAGGCACCCAGGAATCGTTCAACGCGATTTACATGATGGCCGACTCGGGCGCCCGTGGTTCGGCAGCCCAGATTCGTCAGCTGGCCGGTATGCGTGGTCTGATGGCGAAACCGGATGGTTCGATTATCGAAACGCCGATTACCGCGAACTTCCGCGAAGGCCTGAACGTGCTTCAGTACTTCATTTCGACCCACGGCGCTCGTAAAGGTCTGGCCGATACCGCGCTGAAGACCGCAAACTCGGGTTACCTGACCCGTCGTCTGGTCGACGTGACGCAGGATCTGGTGGTGATCGAGGACGATTGCGGCACCAACAACGGCACGCACATGAAGGCGCTGGTCGAAGGTGGTGAAGTCATCGAAGCCCTGCGCGACCGTATCCTCGGCCGTGTCACCGGTACCGATGTCGTCAATCCTGAAACCCAGGAAACCCTGTTCGAAGCCGGCACGCTGCTGGACGAAGACATGGTCGAAGAGATCGAACGCGTCGGCATCGACGAAGTGAAGGTCCGCACGCCACTGAACTGTGACACGCGCTTCGGCCTGTGCGCCAAGTGCTATGGTCGCGATCTGGGCCGTGGCATGCTGGTCAACAGCGGTGAAGCAGTCGGCGTCGTGGCAGCACAGTCGATTGGTGAGCCGGGTACCCAGCTGACCATGCGTACGTTCCACATCGGTGGTGCGGCATCGCGTGCAGCAGTGGCGTCGTCGGTCGAAGCCAAGTCGAACGGTACGGTTCGCTTCACGGCAACCATGCGTTACGTCACCAACGGCAAGGGCGCGCAAATCGTCATTACCCGTTCGGGCGAAGTGCTGATCACCGACGATCATGGCCGTGAGCGCGAGCGTCACAAGGTGCCGTACGGCGCGACCCTGATCGTCAAGGATGGCCAGGCTGTCAAAGCTGGTATCGCCCTGGCAACGTGGGATCCGCTGACCCGTCCGATCATCACCGAGTACGCTGGTACCATCCGCTTCGAAAACGTGGAAGAGGGCGTCACCGTCGCTCGCCAGGTGGACGATGTGACCGGTCTGTCGACTCTGGTCGCGATCGATCCGAAGCGTCGTGGTTCGGCTGGCAAGGTGCTGCGTCCGCAGGTCAAGCTGCTGAACGAAGAGAACCAGGAAGTCAAGATCGCGGGCACCGAACACGCCGTGGCCATTGGTTTCCAGGTCGGCTCGCTGATCATGGTCAAGGACGGTCAGCAAGTGTCCGTCGGTGAAGTGCTGGCACGTATCCCGACTGAATCGCAGAAAACGCGAGACATTACTGGTGGTCTGCCACGCGTTGCCGAGCTGTTCGAAGCACGCTCGCCAAAAGACGCCGGCATGCTGGCGGAAGTCACGGGTACTGTCGCGTTCGGTAAAGAGACCAAGGGCAAGCAACGCCTTGAGATCACCGACATGGACGGCAACAAGCACGAGTTCCTGATCACCAAGGACAAGCAAGTGCTGGTCCACGATGGTCAAGTCGTGAACAAGGGCGAGATGATTGTCGACGGCCCGGCCGATCCGCAAGACATCCTGCGCCTCCTGGGTATCGAATCGCTGGCCCGCTACATCGTCGACGAAGTGCAGGACGTGTACCGTCTGCAAGGCGTGAAGATCAACGACAAGCACATCGAGGTGATCGTTCGCCAGATGCTGCGTCGTGTTCAGATCGTCGAAGCAGGCGACACCGACTACATCATCGGCGAGCAGGTCGAGCGTTCGGAGCTGCTGGACCAGAACGACCGCATGAACGCGGTGGGCAAGCTGCCGGCAACGTACGAAAACGTGCTGCTGGGTATTACCAAGGCATCGCTGTCGACCGATTCGTTCATCTCGGCCGCATCGTTCCAGGAAACCACCCGCGTGCTGACCGAAGCGGCGATCATGGGCAAGCGCGACGGTCTGCGCGGCCTGAAAGAGAACGTCATCGTCGGTCGCCTGATCCCGGGCGGTACGGGTCTGGCATTCCACCGCGCTCGCAAAGAGAAGGAAGTGTGGGAAGCGGAAGAGCGCCAGGCACTGCTGCAGCAAGAGAAGGCCAATATGGCCGCCGAGCTGCAAGCGATGGAAGACCAGCAAGTTGCTTCGGCTTCGGCTGAGCAGCACGACGACGGCGAGTAATCGTCTGAGTTGAAAATGAAACGGCACCCTGAGGGGTGCCGTTTTTTTGCTTTTTATAAATGGCGGTTGGCCTGACGAGTCTAATTCGTTTAAGTGTACATACAATGTCAGCTGTCTATAATATATTTGTGACGCATAAGTACTGGCCGGAAGCCGAAACGGCGTATATCACCTAAGTCTGCACTTTCAATAAACGGCGCTAAAAAACCGCTGATCAATTGACTATCTTTAGTGCGGCTCCAATCCTGCAGCAAGACTGCTTTGGGGTTTTTAAGGTGAGCTTTTTATCGTCGCGAGAGGCGGTCTTTTAGCGAGTTGACCGCGTTCTTTGCGATTTTCGGCGCTCAGGACGAAAGTCGAGATTCAGTGATAGAAATCGCCGACCGGTCGGCCGACCAGCACCAGAGTGGCGAAGCCGAACAGCGTAATTAGCTGAGCAGTGTTTTTGGCCAAGCCGCGATAGCGAGTTTCAACGACGGAACAGGTTCTTGATGACGTGGACCGAATGCTCGAAGTTCACCCGAAGATTGGCCTTGAGATGTTCTAGTTTTTCAAACATGCGGCTAACCTTGTTCTTCTGCAGTGCCTTGCGTTTGCATTGCTTGGTCGCGACGTGCCAGATGACCGGTCTGCCTTGATTTTTTTTGCGTTTCTTAACGCCTTCGTAGCCCGCGTCGCCGTGCAACAGGGCACCCGCTTGCGTAACATCCGAAACATTCACCGCACTGTCGACGATGATGTGCACTAGACCGGACGTTGCAATCAACTCCCACATGCACCTTCATCCCAAATGCCTGCGGTTAGCTTCTTCGATTGGTGCATTCCCGGACTACGCTTTCCATCCTTCTTGTTAGTCACGGTGGTGCCGCGATCAGTGGCATTGACCACGGCCCCCTCATGCATCATCAAGCCCTTCTTGGCGAGATGGCCGTTGATGGTGTCGAAAATCTTTCGATGAGCCCATTGTTCTCGAGCAGATGCAAAAACTTCAGCAATGTCGTCGCGTAGGCGCGGTGTGCCGCTTGAGATTGATATCGATCAAACCACGAACGACCTGACTGTCGTAGATCGCGTCCTTATTCTCCTTGTCATATAGGCCAAAGTACTGTCAGGCCATGTCAATGCGCAGCATACGCGCTAAACCAATAAGCGGATAGATAGGATCCTTGACCTTCGGGTTAATGGTTCGATTTCCTAGTGCAGTTTGCATACGGTGTGACCTTGTCGATCTCTGCAAGAAAGTGGTCCCGACGCGTCAGCTTCCTCGTGTTAGCGGACTCCAGGTCTTAGTAGCTCTTCTGCATCTCGACAGGGTGGTTGGCCGCAGCGAAATTATCTAAGACAGACGGCATTGCTAGACCTGTTGGTAGCAAATAGATCAGTGCGTCATAAATCGTCTCAACTAAAGCAAAAAATATACATATGCTTTTGGCATAAATATCTGATTTTTTATGATTTCTGTTGTGTTGGCATGAAATTTAGTTAGTATATTAAATGGATGTTTCTTATTTCATTTCATAATTTAAAGGATTTGTAATGTCTCTAACTGCTGCAGCCCTAGTTACGTTTGCATCATCTGATTTAGCTAAAAAAATCCTTGAGCCAATTGCCAATAAGTTAACTAAAGAAATAAGCGGAATCGCGAAAGAAAAGTGGAGAAAATATACCCTGTCATTCGACAAATACTTAAATGAAATTGAAAGCAAACATAAATATTTCAGCTCTCAAGTATTTTCAAATGAAGGGCAGCTTTTGGAGAATTATTATATTCCGTTAACGCTGCAGAAATCTAGCTCATCAAATAGTAATGGAACTATTGTAGTCGACGACTATCCAATAGATTTACTATCTGCTTATAAAGACGTTTTGATTGTTGACACTGCAGGAATGGGTAAGTCTACTCTTTTAAAGTTTATATTTCTTAGATCACTAAGAATTCGAGATTCTATACCAATCTTTGTAGAGCTAAGGAAGTTATCTAAGGAAAAGCCGATTCGTACTTTTATCCTTGAGGAGCTAAAGCTAACTCCGGATGATGTGAACAAAAAACTTCTAGCGCAGTGTTTGGATGAGGGAATATTCACTTTCTTCTTAGATGGTTTCGATGAAATTCCAGATGATGACAAAAAATACGTTTCCACCCAGATTGTCAATCTAAAAAACGACAGTGGGGGAAGTCGGTTTATCTTGTCATCCCGTGAGGAGCAATCTCTAGCCTACTTGAATGAATTTCATCGGTTTAACATCAAGCCATTATCTAAGGATGAGGCATTCGATCTTATAAGAAAAATATCGCCGGACCCAAGTATTGCTACGAGTCTTATTGAAAAGATTGCGTCCCAATCTAAAGATAGTTTGAGCGAATTTTTGACGAACCCGCTGCTTGTCAGTCTCTTAGTAAAATCTTTTCTCCACTCGCCAATACTGCCTGTCAGATTGTCAGAATTCTATAGACAGGTTTTTGACGCTTTATTTCAGACACATGATGCAAAAAAAGAGTTAGGAGGATTTTCTCGTATAAAGCGTAGCAGCTTAGATTTGGATCGATTCCATAAAGCATTACGGGCTTTAGGAGTTTTAAGTTACCAGGCTAACAAGCTAGAGTATTCTGTGGATGAATTGCTGGCTCAAATTGAAGATGTTAAAATTTTAACGTCAGATGATAGTTATTCTGCGAGTAATTTTCGTCATGATCTTCTTCATGCCGTTCCATTGTTTGTGCAGGAGGGCAGCTCTAGTCGATGGGCGCATCGTTCGCTCCAAGAATATTTTGCCGCAGCCTATATATGTATAGATGCTAAAGAGGACCAATCAGCTCTTCTTAAGCAACTTTATGATGCCGGAGTGAGTAAAAATGCCAACCTACTGCGACTGTGTGCTGATATTGACAGTAAAACTTTTAAACATGTGATCGTAAAACATTACTTGGCTAGCCGTCTAAAGAGAATTGAGCGGGGATTTCCCATTTCAAAGTTTCCAGAAATCGATCAAAAATCTCTTGAAATTCGCCGTTCAATTCTATACGAGACGCCACCGAGTTTGATTGTTCTTCCTCGCTCTATGCCAGCCGATAAGGCTCGCAGTTATGTAAAGAAAAATTTGCCAGGGGTAAATATTTCTAATGCATATATTGGATTTAACTCCAGCTCGGAGATTGCTATAGGAGATAATAATGCGCGGTATTTCATTAATATTGTAGGGAATAAATATGAGTCGCTTGATGATATAATTCAAATATATTATCAAGAAAATATTCGCCGAATTCAGCCAATCAAGACAATGCGACTAAATATGCGAAATTTTCCGTTTAATAGTTTGCTTAAATTTGATGACGATCCGCACAATTTTATAAATTCAAAAGATAACTTTACAGTGACCACGCAAATTCTTTTGCGAATGTCTTATTATCTCCAAGCCATATACGATGTTGATAAGATTAGGGCTCTTCACCATAATGTCATACAGCACGAAAAAGATTCATCAAATTTGACGATAAAATTCGGATGATTTATTCAGTGTTAAAAAGCCGGGGTCAGGTCTGAGATTTTTGGACACGAGCTCGTTGCTGGCTGTGCGGGTACATCATTGGGAACTGGCCGGTAAAATCAACGGCCTATCCCGCACTTCGAGTCTGCCTTTAAGTGGAACTGAAAGGATAGTCACTCCAACTCACGGCCCCATACGATGGCCCGAAAGATAGCGCTATCCCCTGAGACGATGCCCATTAATTCCATTCCTATCGCTGCACGGTTAGCGATGTTAATTTAGCGATCTGCGCACAGAGGAATCAGCATGCCCCAGCCACCAGCCCTGATCATCATCGACATGCAAAAGGGCATGCAATCCGCGACCCTGCCACCCCGGAACAATCCGACAGCCGAAGACACGATCGGCCGGCTGCATGCGGCCTGGCGGGCGGCAGGGCACCCGGTCGTCAGCGTCCGCCACATCAGCCGCTCACCGAACTCCGTCTTCGCACCGGGCCAATCCGGCGTTGAATTCCAGCCGCGCTTCCATCCAATGGTCCATGAACACGTGGTCGAAAAGAACGTTCCCGATGCCTTCATCCACACTGGCCTTGAGCGCTGGCTGCATGAGCGCGGCATCACGCACCTGGTGATCGTCGGCGTCAGCACCAACAATTCGATCGAGGCCAGCGCACGTACCGCAGGCAATCTGGGCTTTTCCACCATCGTGGTGTCGGATGCGACCTTCACGTTCGACAAGACGGATTTTGGGGGCGCACACCGCAGCGCCGAGGACGTTCATTTGATGGCATTGGCGAACCTGCACGGTGAATACGCCGAGGTCATGTCGTGTGATGACGTGCTGCGTCTCTACGAAGCGGGCACCGAGTGACATGGAATCCGGCGCCAGCGGGCATGCCGTTTCCATTCCCCGGAAGCCCTGGTCAGCCGAACACCCCCTCAGCATGGAATGCTCTACACTCACTTGTCTTTTAAATATCCCGAAATTTTGCCAAGGAGTGAACCATGAACAAACAATGGATGAGTGCTGTCCTGTTCGGCGCCGTGTGCGCCTCCGCCAGTGCTGCTGACATGTCGGTCACGCTGAAAATGGCCACCGATAAAGGCGAAGGCGCCAGCATCGGTACCGTGAAGATCAGCGAAACTCAATACGGCGTCGTGTTCACTCCTGAGCTCAAGGACCTGACCCCAGGCCTGCACGGCTTCCACGTGCATGCCAACGGCAGCTGCGCACCGAACCAGGCGGACGGCAAGACCGTCCCTGCAGGCGCCGCCGGCGGTCACCTCGACCCGGCCAACACCAAGAAACACGGCACCCCATGGGGCGATGGCCACCTGGGCGATCTGCCAGGCCTCTCCGTTGACGCAAAAGGCATGGCCACCAACCCGGTGCTGGCCCCGCGCATGAAAATGGCAGACCTCAAGGGCAAGGCCCTGATGGTGCACGTCGGTGGGGACAACCACGCTGATCATCCAGCACCACTGGGTGGTGGCGGCGCCCGCATGGCATGCGGCGTGATCCAGTAATCCGGTAGACAGACAAGCAGCAAACACGCAGGGCCCATCGCTTGGATAGCAAGCGATGGGCCCTGCGTCATTTCAACCCTTCATTACGGCTGCGGATTCCAGCCTTCTCCGGCGCCAAACGCCACGAACACCTGGGCGCGGGTCGCAAAACTGGCTTCCACCTCCTCGGCGCGCAGCAGGTAGCCGCCAACCCGGCGCGACAGGTCCAGCGGCACGCCGGCAAGATCAGTGCTGCCATATTCGCGCCAGCCGCTCACCGCATTGGGCACCACCGGATTGGGTGCGGGCTGGCTGTTCACGCCCAGCCCGGCCCAGCCTGCGGGCGCCACATGCCGGTCCATCCGGGTGTTGATGAACGCGATGTTGTCGTAGCTCGCCGTGCCACCCGGGCTGCGCGCCAGCCAGGTGGCGCCATCCGGCACCTCGCTCTTGAGCGGGCCGCGGCCCGGGCCACGCGTCAGCGCGCTGTTGAGAAACACGAAGCCCTTGTCGACCGGATTGATCACGCGTGCCTGCAGCACGTAACCGCCGCTGGTCGGGCTGGAGGTGTCGCCGATCGTGCGGATTTCGCTTTCTTCGAACAGCGCGGCGCGGCTGCCGCCCCAGATGAAGTCCACGTTTCCCGATACCAGGCTGCGGTAGAACCAGTTGAAGCCCTTCAGGTTGAGCGTGTCCTGCTCGCTGTAGAACGCGCTGTTTTTCGCGATCAGGCGGCCACCGTCATTGTTGAAGTACAGCGTTTCGGCCTGGCCGGTGGTGGGGCCGCGCAGCGTCGTATTGTCGATGCTGAGAGTATCGAGTACGAGCATGTCCGACGTCTCGACCAGCATCACGGCACGCCCGCCGGTCGCCGCTGCGGCAGCGTTTGCCACCTGGCTCGCGCCGGTAAATGGGTTGAGCGTGTTGTGGTTGGTATAGCGGATCACCACGCCGTCACGGCTCTGGCCCACGATGCTGACATTGTCCTTGCCACGCAAAAAGAGCAGCTCCTCGTACGCGCCATTCATCACCCGAATCGTCACCGGCACGGCCCTGGCGAAGTTCTGCATCGCGTAACTGAGCGCCCCCTGCACAGTGCGAAAATCCGCTACACCATCATCGTCGACCGTCACGCTCGTGCCACTCGGCGCAGCCGCGCGGGTGGTAAATGCCCATCCACCCGGTTTGCCGATGCCCCGGAACGGCACACCGCCAAGGCTGGTGTTCGTGAAGACGCCGTCGGCGATCGCCACGTAATACCCCGTGTTGTAGTCCAGCTTGTTGCTGTGCAGCTTGATGGTCACTGTGTTGCCGGCAATCTGGATCGGCGTCGTATTCACCTTGCGGATCTGGTCCTGGCCCGGATAACCGAGCATGTCGGTTTCACCGGTCAGCCTGATCACGTCCACCAGCGCATCGTCCGCCTGACGGAAGATCCGGATCGTGCCACCGGTGCCGAGGACCGGCGGCTTGTCGAACACCAGTTTGAGCGTGCTGTCGATGTAGGCGGCACCTTCCATCGCGGCCGGCACGGCGACGCCATCGAGCTGATACACCTGGGTCGGCTGGACGAATTGAGGAGAAACCGTCACTGCGATCGCGCGCGTCGTGGTCGCATCCGAACCGGCGCGGAACAGAATGTCGGCCGTGCCCGCACCCACCGGCGTGATCGTGGCCATCGCGCCGTCGAGCGTGACAGTGGCCACGGCAGGATTGCTCGACTCGGCCGTGAAGCTGTCGGGCGTGCCGTCGGCCGCCACCGCAGTGACCTGCACCTGCAGCGGGGTATCGCCGGCTTCAGCAGCCCAGGTGGGCGTGCCGGGGGCGAGCGTCAGCTGCACCGGTTTCATGCGCGGATCGCCAATGCGCACGTCATCGATCTGGAAACTCTTGTTGGCCGTGTACAGGCCGACCCGGCCGCGCGTGGCAAAGCTGCTGTCGGTCACCGAGCCAAGATTCTCACCGTCGAGATACACCGTCAGCGTGGTGCCGACCATCTCGAACCGCACCGTATAGAACCGGGCGTCCATCGCGATCGGTTTGCGCACCGCGCGCTGCCGGTTGAGCGCCGCATTCAGCATCTTGACGATCTCGACCTGGGTGCTGGTGGTGGCATTCTGCACGTTCAGGCCGGCGCCGTACCAGTTGTTGACATCGACGTAGCGGGTGACCAGGAACAGGAATTTGTTCCCGGTGGTGCCATTGGTCATCGGCCGGATGCGGGCTTCGACGAAGTAGTCGCCCGACGGCACGGCGCCCATTTCGCTGTCCTTGATCAGGGCCAGCACGCCGCCGGTGGTGGCTGCGGTGTATTGCAGCACCTTGTTGGCGCTGCCAGCAGCTTCGGTCACCACGCTGAAGGTGCCGTTCGGGCCCGGTAATGGCTTCAAGTCCCATTTGGCGCTGCCGCCATTCTGGAAGTCGTCGCAGAAGTAGAAACCGGTTGCAGGGCAGGCCAGGGTCGGGCCGGTATCGACGACGACCTTACCGGTGCCGCTGATGGTCGTCACCAGCTTGCCGCCGCCGGCCTGCGCCAGCGCGTTGGCCTTGACCAGCGGGATCGGCCGCGCGCTGAAGGCATATGGCGGAGTCCAGGTGACGGTCGTC
Organism: Massilia aurea; assembly: GCF_024753205.1. Lineage (GTDB taxonomy): Bacteria > Pseudomonadota > Gammaproteobacteria > Burkholderiales > Burkholderiaceae_D > Telluria > Telluria aurea. Next base: position 492,076 of record NZ_JANUGZ010000004.1, read on the forward strand.
GGCACGCCGCAGGCGCCCAGCGGTTTGGCGTTGAGCAGCGAACCGGTGTCCTTGAAGGCGCCGGGGATGGTGCCGCCGAAATTCTCGACGACATCCCTGCAGGACGTGGCGCCCGCGACTTCGAACACATTGTTGTTCGACAGGATCTTGGCGGCGTGGCCGACGCCGACGTAGTAGCTGGTGCGGTAGACCGGGTGCGACGTCGACCCGGCATAGTAGTTGTTGAACAAGTGCACCTGCCCATAGCGCACGCGCGGTGCGCGGCTGGAGACGTCGCGGAACACGTTGTTGCTGAACGTGACGCGCAGCTTGCCCTCGTCAGCCGTTGCGCCATCACCGCTGCCGACCAGATTGTTCTTGTTGTGCTCGCCGAAGACGTTGTACGACACGGTGACGTAGTCGGACGCATTCGTGATATCGACCGCGCCGTCATGGCACTGCTTAACTTTGCCGTTCTCGACAGGCAGGAAGTTATCCGTGCGCGGGACGTCGGTAAAACTGTTGTGGTCGATCCAGACATGGCTCGAGCCCGTCACGGCGATGGCGTCGAAGGCGCTGTTCCAGTTGCCGCTGGAGCCATCGTTCGGATCCCAGACGGGCGCAACGTCGCAGGGATTAACGAGCTTGAGGTTGCGGATGATGATTTGCGAGACGTTCGACAGGATGATGTGGCCGTTGACGATGCCTGCATTCGCGCCGCCGATCAGCGTCGTGTTGCTTTTCAGGCGCACCGCGCCGCGCGCCGCCTGGTCCGCGTTGCTGGCATAGGGCTGGCCTTCGCTCATGTCGAGCACGCCGACGAGCTTGATGATCTTGTTGTCGACGCCGCCGTTCTGGATCGCCGCCAGCAGTTGGGCGCGGTTGGTGACCGTGTAGATCTGGGATTCGACGGCATTCGCGCCGCCGACGGTGCCGCCAGCTTGGCTGGCCCAGCCGTCGGCAGGGGCGCTCTGGCGCGCCGGATCGACTGCAGCCGCAGCGTGTCCGCCGCTGGCAAAGAGTAGGGCAGCGCACAGCGCTGCATGCAAACCTGGATAGTGCATGTGGTTCTCCTGGTGGAGGAAATGAGGCCGCGAGCCCGCCGCCGCGCTTGACGCGCTGCCGGACTGTCCTTGAATGGCGAGAGACGCGAGGTCAGGCGCGTGGTTTGCGTCCGTTGCGCCCGCTGCGTCCGTTTCGCACGAGCGCGAGTGCGGCCAGGCCACCCAGCAGGATCGCCGGCGCGCCGGGTTCAGGCACAGCCACCGCTGTACCGGTTTCCAGGCGTGCGCTCAGTGCGCCGAATTCGCTCCAGTCGACCCCGCTCAGGTCGAGCGCGATCGTGTGACTGTCGATGATCGACAGGCCAGGAATGCCGGTAACGCCGCTGGCGCCGGCCAGCGTGAACGCCGTGATCGGCAGTGCGCCGCCAAGATCGAAACGCATGCTGTAGGCGCCGGGCGCGACGGCATAGTTGGCGATCACGGTCAGCATGCCGTCAGCGGAAAAGTCGATCCCGAACAGGAAATCCGACGTGAAGAACTCCACGCCGGTGTCGGTAGGGTCGAGCTTGCTGGTATTGGCGCCTGGTCCGGCCACGAAGCCGTGATCCAGCCCGAGCATGACGTCGGCTGCGCCGTTGTAGGTGGCGGTGATGCTGGCGTCTTGCAGCATCAGGGGCGCAGCGTGCACGGCCCCCTGGCCCAGTGCGACGAGCGCAAGGGCCTGCAGTAGATAGTTGGTTTTCAAGATGTCTCCGGCTTGTATTTTTTTAACTGCGAAGTAGGCTCGATGTCAGAGCCGGTGCCGATCTGGTTGATGCGTCAGGCTACCGGACGATGCATCGCGCCTAACCGGTTCATCGATTCTAGATTGGCCCAACCAAATCCGCAAGTTGGTAAACCAAGTCGGGAGATTATTACAACAATTTTAATAATTAACGCCAACTGGCCCAGCGTCAGTTCAACCAGCGAATCCGCTTCAGCTCGGCTTTGACGAACGCGTAGATGACAGGTGCGGCGACCATGCCGGCCGGTCCGAACATGATTTCGAACGCAAACAGCGCAATCAGCAGCTCCCAGACTTTCGCGCCGATGCGATGGCCCTGAATTCGCGCGCTCAGGAAATATTCCAGCTTGTGGATGACGAGGAGAAACACCGCTGAAATGACAGCGGCCGGGAACGCAACGCTCAGCGCGATCGTGCAGATCAGGGTGTTCGACACGATATTGCCCACGACGGGCAGCAGACCAAAGAGGAACGTCGCCAGGATGAGGGTTTTGACATAGGGCAGATTCCAGCCCAGGGCCGGCATCACGGCTAACAGGTACACCCCCGTCAGCGTTGCGTTGATGGCGGCAATCTTGGTCTGGGCCCAGGCCACGTTCTTGAAAGCAGTGGCCAGCATGCTCCAATGGCGGTGCCAGGTCCGGTAGAACACGGAATGCCTCGTTTCGTCGGTCGGTGTGACGGTAATGCTCACTGCGGCAAGTACTCCTGTGATCCAGCCGATCACGGTCAACAGCAGGCTGCGCAGGATGCCCGAGCCAATGCCCGCGACCGCATTGACATGCTCTTTCAAGGTGTCCGACGCCAGTTCGCGCATCTCGAAGAGCGATTGCGGCACGTATTCAGCCAGCGCCGGTGGCAGGAACTGCTTGATCTGCGTGATCGTCTCGGCCACCTTCAGCGAGAACGCACGCAACGATTCGCCTTCGAGCAGCCTGACTACCAGAACGGTGATGATGGCGAGCACCGCGATCGACCCCAGGCCGACCACGAAGCTCGCAATGAATTCATGCGAGCGCAGCTTTTTGTACAGGTCACGCGTACGCAGGATGCTCAGCAGGCCGCGCGTGAGCACGAATGCCAGGAGGCCTGCCAGCAGCGCTGGTACCGCGTGCAGGGTCAGGGCCAGAAGCAGGCACGCGACGAAGATCGCGGTTGCCGCGTCGCGCGGGAGGTTGAATTTGTAAGTGGTCATGAAGTCGCGGTCAGCGTCGTGTTCAACCATCGCTGGCCTGCTCCCGCAACCACGCCAGCGCCGACGCTGCGCTGTTCAACACCGAGATATGCCCGTCATCCGCCCGTTGCCACAGCCGCGCCGAGCGGCAGCTGCGTGCCAGCCACTCGCTATGCGCACATGGCACCACGCGGTCCTGCGCCCCATGCACCAGCAGCACCGGCTGCACGATGCGCGCGCAATCGAAGCCCCATGGCGTGACATACGCCAGGTCGTCGTCGATCAGACCACCCGGACCTTCGCTGAGCGCCGGCCGGACCACGCTGTCGAACCACGACCAGGTACCGGACAGCTCGGCCCAGTCCTCGGGCGTGAACATCTCGCGATCGAATTCCTGATTGAGCCCTTCGTGCTGCACCTTGGCCGCATGACCTTGCGCGGCAGCCCGCAGCGCTGCCGCGCCCGATGCCGTCATCCCATTAAACCAGTCCAGGCCCGCCGCATCGAACGGCGCCAGGCCCGCGATGCTGACGGCGGCGATGACGCGCTTGGGCAGCAGCGCGGCGCAGGCCAGCGCGTGCGGCCCGCCGCCCGAATGCCCCATCACGGCGAAGTGCTCGATCCCGAGCTGGTCGGCGATGCGCGCGACGTCCTCAGCGCACGAGGCGACATCGCGGCCGCTCTTCGCGCTCGAGCCGCCGTAGCCGGGCCGGTCGTAGCCGATCCAGCGGATGCCCATTTCGAGCGCGGCGGCAAACAGCGGGGCAGGCGGCTTGCCGATGTTCGGCGTGCCGTGGTGCCAGAACACCGTCAGCTCGGGTTCCTCGAACTCCGGCTTCCAGTCGTAATAGTGCAGCACCCTGCCATCGCCCAGCGTCAGTTCGTTCTCCTGCATTGCATGCCTTTCATCGCTCGATGGCGTGATGCTACAACGAGAAACGGGCTGGCGCGCACTCGTCATGCACGCCAGCCCGTTCAGGTCCTGCTACTGAAGCGAATTATTTCGCCGTTTCGCGTGCCTTGCCGAACGGGTCGCCCGCTTTCCAGGTCGGCATCTTCGGCGCATCGGCCACCGCGCGGCCCAGGTTCAGCGTGAACTGCGCCTGCTGCACCATGCCCGACAGATCCCAGCTCGGATCGTATTCGTCGCCCACCTGATGGTATTTCTCGCGGTAGGTCTTGGCCTTGGCGTTGTTGGCGTCGACGTCCTTCACCCAGCTGCTGCCGTAACCGACCGAGAAGGCGGGCACGCCGGCCTTGGCGAAGCTGAAGTGGTCGCTGCGGAAGTAGCCGCCGCCCAGGTCCGGCTTGCTTGGCGCAATGACCATGCCCATCGACTTGGCCACCGTGGCCGCCATCGCGCCCAGTTCGGTGCGCTCGCTGCCCGGTACGCTGACGTCCTTGACCAGGCCGACCCAGTTCAGGCTATCGAGGTTCAGGTTGGCGGCGGTCTTGGCGATCGGCCACAGGGGTGCGGCCACATAGGCGGCGCTGCCCAGCAGGCCTTGCTCTTCGGCGCCGACCCACAGGAACATCTGGCTGCGCTTGGCCGGGTTCTTCACCGCTTCGGCGGCCATCGCCAGCAGGGCGCCGGTGCCCGATGCGTTGTCGACGGCGCCGTTGAAGATCGTGTCGCCCTCGGTGCCTTGCTTGCCCATGTGATCCCAGTGCGCCGAATAGATCACCACTTCGTCTTTCAGCTTCGGATCGGTGCCCGGCACGACGCCGGCCACGTTGAATTCTTCCAGCGAGCGCACCTGTGCGCGCGCCTCGCCCTTGACGCGGGCATTCAGCGCGACTGGCTTGAAGTTCTTGTCTTCGGCGGCGGCGCGCAGCTTGTCCAGATCCTGGCCGCCGGCCGCGAACACCTTGCGCGCCGTGTCGTTGGTCATCCAGCCCTGCAGGCCGCTGCCCACTTTGCCTTCGGTGAGCTGGAAGCGCTCGGCGTTGGCCCAGCTGTTCTGCACCACGCTCCAGCCATACGATGCCGATGCATCGGTGTGGATCAGCAGGACACCGGCTGCGCCCTGGCGCGCCGCTTCTTCGAGCTTGTAGGTCCAGCGACCGTAGTAGGTCAGGCCCGCGCCGTTGAAGCGGTTCGCTTCGGCGGCAGTCGGCGCCGGATCGTTCACCATCATCACGATCACTTTGCCCTTGACGTCCATGCCCTTGAAGTCATCCCACTTTTCTTCCGGCGCCACGATGCCGTAGCCGACGAAGACCATCTCGGCGTCGAGCGTGTGATCGGCCTTGCCGTCGCCCGGACCCCAGACCCAGTCCGCGCCGAACTGCAGCGGTACGGCCTTACCGTTGGCGACGATGCCGACATTGCTCTTCTCGGGCAGCGAGCGTACGCCGGCGATCTTGACCGGCTGGCGGAAGCTCTTGCCGTTGCCAGGTTTCAGGCCCACAGCGGCGGCTTGCGTTTCAAGATACGTGACGGTCAGCTCGCCGCCGCGCTGGCCGGTACCGCGGCCTTCAAGTGCGTCGGACGACAGGAACGCCATGTGCGCGCGCAGCGGCGCTTCCTGGACGGTGGCCTTGGCTCTGGTCTGGGCATGGGTCGGGAAGGCCAGCGCCAGGCTGCCGGCGAGGACGGAGAGGATGAGGGAAGAGACGATCTTGTGCATGGAGTCCTGCTGCGAAGTGAATGCCGCGAAGTTGACGCTGCATGGTTAATCAAGCCATTCATCGGGAAGGGCGCACTCGTGGCGCGCGCGGCCATTTTATGACAACTTGTCAGTAAAACCGCAGGATATCGGTCGACATCGTCGTGCCCACCTGCGGCGCCACGCCTTGCCGGTCCGCTGGCAAGATATGCCGTGGCAGGCCGGGAATGTGTTCCTGCACCGTGATGGCGAAGATCTCGTTGGGCTCACTTTCGATCTCGATGTGCAGCACCCGGTCCTGCATCCCGTACAGCGACAGCGACCACGCGCTTTCCTTGTCACTGAGCGTTACGCCGTCGACGCGCGAGCGCAGTGCCCGGGCGCCGTGCATGGCCAGCGCAATATGCGGGGCGCGATTGGCCGAGCGCACCGTGAATCTGGCCAGCCGCACCTTGCCGACGTGGTTACGCAGGATGAAGCACTCGGGGAATGCGATCGCATCGTCGCGCGGCGCGACGGCATACCACTGGGGCGCGCTGCGCAGGCCAAAGACCTCGACGAAGACGGTCGGCTTCGCGCGGCCCGCGAACAGGTCGCGGCGCCAGTCGTCAAGCGGCTGCTGCGGCAGCAGCCAGTAGGCCCGCCACGAGTTCATGTCCTTGTAATAGACCAGCCCCTCGAGGTTCGCGGGCTCTGCAGCCTGTTCATGTAGTGCCACCGCGCCATCCGGCAGTGCTAGGCAGGCCGCCAGCGCCAGTGCCAGCACGGCGCTGACGGCGGCGCTGCTGCGCAGCATCAGCAGGGGACCTGCAAAGCACAGCATGGGCAGCGCCATCAGCATCGGCGGAACATGCATGTGGCCCGGTGCAAGCAGGAGCCAGGCATCGCGCAGCGCCGGCGGGAGCAGGCTCGCGGCCGGCGCCAGGCCGGCCAGCAGCACCAGCAGGCGCACGCCGGATCCTTGCCGTTCGCCCCAGCGCGTATGCAGCAGCGTGAATGCGCCCAGCGCCGCCACTAGCGGCCAGGCCAGCAGCGGGGCGATCGTTGGCAGGAACACGGCGGCGAAAAGCAGCACCAGCGTCGGCCAGGCCAGCGCGCCGAGCACCGTCGCGGCCGTGCCAACACTGCGGCGCAGCAGGTACAGGCCGGCCACGAACACGCAGGCCGTGACGACAGCAACGGTCAAAGGCAGGCGGTGTGCACCGGCCAGGCCGGCGGCGGCCAGCTCGCGATCCCAGCTCCAGGTGCCCACACGCACCACGAGCAGCAGGAAGCACACGCCGAACGCGCCCTGCGCTGCGTCCAGCACGCCGTCCTCGCCGAACTGTCCACGCCAGGCGCCGGCCAGCATCAGGCAGGACAGTAGCGGTGGCGCCCACACCAGCCACGCCGCATGGTGGACCGGGCCAATGACCGGCAGCGAAAAGTAGACGTGCGCTGCCTCGCCGCCGGCTGCCAGCGGCGCCGTGCCATAGGCGCGGGCCAGGCGCAGCATGGCGTCGCCTAGCTGGCGCGGCGCGGTGTCGGTCGCGCGTGGCTCGCCGCCCCCGAACAGCAGCACCGGTGCATCGAGCCGGGTGAGCGGGCCGATGTGGGGCGCGTCGCCCAGCAGCCATGCGAGCGTCGCATTCGCGGATGCGCCGCGCAGCTCGGGCGCCGCCTGCATCCAGCCCGCCAGGCCCAGTGCACCCGCGCTGCTCGCCTCCAGCATGCGTAGCGGGACATCGACGGCGCCATCGAACCTGAGCGCCATGCCGATGCGGCTTGCCAGCGGGTGCTGTTCGACAAATCCTCGGGACCCCAGCATGCCAACCCGCTCGCCGTCGGCAAACAGCAGCACGATATCGTTGGCCGGCGGGGCTGCGCGCAAGGCGCGCGCGGTTTCGAGCAGGGCGCTGACGGTGGCCGCGCCGGGCAGGGCATCGCGCGGCCCCGCGCCGCTGTCGTAGTGGGTTGCCAGCAGCAGGGCATGGCGCTGCGCAGCATCGGGCGCGGCGCCCGGGATCGTCGCGACGACGTTATGCACGACCCCGATCGTGTGGTGAATGCCGCCGAAGAGCCGGGTGACCGATGTGCGCACGGTGGCGCGCTGCACGGCGGGCGCCAGTCCCATCGCGCGCAGTTGTGTCATCAGGTAGGCGCGCGCGTGCGCATTGTCGCTGCCGCCGACCGAACGGGGGCTGGCGGCCAGCACCCGCTGATGTTCGTTCGCGCGCGCGGCCCACGCCGGGGACGCGACCGATGCGACGGGCGCCGGCACATTGGGCGGGGCCAGCGCCTGCCAGGCCAGGGCGGCGAGGGCGGCCAGTGCGACAGCGCCGGCGACGGCATCTCTGACCCTTGGAATGTGAAAAGCTGGTGTTACGGCGCGGACGGCATCCATCGGTTGTTCTCCATGCACCTGTCATCAGGGCGAAAAAAAGCCCGCCGGGTAAAAGGGGCGGGCGAAAGAGGACGGTTTTGACTACGAGAGTGTCCAGACATAGGCCAGGTCCGGCGATGAGGGCAAACTTGCCGGCTTGCTACCGACGCCATCATGAATGTGAAAACAATGCATATCGACCTCCCTGCGTATTGTTGAAGGGTGCATATTTGCCGCTGACGGAATCAATATATGCTAGAGCCTAGCAATTTGCAAAGCTATTATGAAGTAATTAAAATTCTATTAGTGGGCGGTTTATAGTGCGATGATGTTTCCAGCACGTCCAGCCAACGCACCGTCTCAGCGCGCATCGCCTGCCGTATGCGCCTTTTTACCCATCGCTTCCCCGCCCGTTGTGTGAAATAATTCCCCTCTATTCCCGGGGCCCATTGCCCCGGCCGTGCATGCCGCACCAGGCACCGCACGCGCAACGCATGTGCACCACAGGCCCCCGCGCCAGGAGAACAAATTGGCAGATCAGAACAAACCCATCCGCGTCATGCTGGCCGACGATCACCCTATCGTCATGACCGGTTTTGCCATGTCGCTCGAAGCGGCCGGCATGCAGGTGGTGGGCCAGGCCAAGACCCCGAGCGAGGCCACCGCGCTGTACGCGGCCGAGCAGCCCGACGTCGCCGTGCTCGACATGCGCTTTGGTACCGAGCTGACCGGCATGGATGCGGCCCAGGCCATCCTCAAGTCCGATCCGTCGGCCAAGATCGTTTTTCTCAGCCAGTTTGACCAGGATAGTCTGATCAAGGAAACCTACCGTCTCGGCGCCCACGCCTTCGTCACCAAGGATTGCGACCCGGCCGACCTGGCCACCGCCGTGCGCCACGCTCACGAGGGCAAGCTGTACTTCCTGCCGCATATCGCGTCCCGCCTGGCCAGCATGGCCGTGCGTGGCGAAGTCACGCCGCAGTCGCAGCTCGATGAGCGCGGCCTGGAAATCTTCAAGTTCATGGCCGAAGGCATGACCAATGCCGAAATCGCCGAGCGGCTCGATCTGTCGACCAAGACCATCAGCAATATCAGCCAGTCGATCAAGGAAAAGCTGGGCGTGCACCGCCAGGCCAGCATCACCCTGCTGGCCGTCAAGCACGGCCTGATCGAGCCGTAAGCGATGGCCAAGCTCCTGCGCCGGATGCAGAACGCTCCACGCGCGCGTTCACTGGCCCCGCTGATCGCCATCGCGCTGGCATTGGCCGCCAGCGGCGCCCATGCCGCCCACGCCGCGCAGGCCGCGCAGGCCCCGCAGGCCACGCAAACGGAGCGCGAGCGCGAAGAAGTGCAGGGCTACCGCTTCCAGATCATTACCGGTGACGACAGCGCGGTCACGCACCGCATCGTCGACGACCTGTACAAGCGCCTGGTGCCGACGTTCGCCGCGTTTCGCACCGAGCTCGCGCAAAAGCGCCGCATGCTCTATATCGCGATCGGCCCGACCGCGCTGCGCGATGCGCTGTCGCGGCGCTGCGATTGCGTCGTCATCTCTGCCTACACGTCCAGCCAGGTATGGCGCGGCCTGACGGCGCGCCTGCCCAAGCCACGCCGCATCGCCATCACTGCAGTGTATGCCGAGCCGGCGCCGAATGACCAGATGCGCCTGGCCGAACTCGTGTACGGCCGGCCGGTGCGCGTAGGCGTGCTGCTCGGCCCCGACACTGCCTTCCTGCGGCCGGTGCTGCACGACGCTGCCGAGATCCAGATGTTCACGCCGGGTGACGACCTGAATCACACCCTTAACAGCATGACGCGTGCCGAGACGCTGCTGGCGCTGCCCGACAGCGACATCTACAACGCCGAAAACGTGCGCAACATCCTGCTCTCGACCTACCGCCGCAAGCAGGGCGTGATCGGTTTTTCGGCCGACATGGTCAAGGTCGGCGCGCTGGCCACCACGTATTCGGAAGTCGAAGAAATCAACGCCCAGGTGGCCGAGCTCACGGCCGATTTCGTGCGCAGCGGCGAACTGCCTGCGCCGCAGTTCCCGCGCTACTTCCGCACGATCATCAACGAAGGCGTGGCCAGCTCGCTCGACCTGCGCGTGACGGATGCTGCGCGCAACTTCGCCCGCCCAGCGCCGGCGCCGGCGGCGCGATGAACCTGCGTTTCTGGCGCGGCTGGGGTGTCGGGCGGCGCATGGCCGTCATCACGATGCTGCCGGTGATCCTGCTGTTTACGTCCTTCGTCTGGTACTCGTGGTACGCGCACCGCGCGCAGGTGGCCGAAGAACTGGCCGAGCGTGGCCGTATTCTGGCGCGCGCGCTGTCCGAGACGTCCGAGTACAACGTCATCTCGGGCAACCTGTCCGACCTGCGCCTGACGATCAATGGCCTGGTGCAGTCCGACCGCAGCATCTACCGCGTCGATGTCATCGATGGCAGCGGGCGCGCCGCCGTGCGCGTGGTGTCCGAATCGGCCGCTGACGCCCAGTCGCACTACTACGAAGCTCCGATCCGCAAGCAGGTTGTGTGGATCAACCTGTTCTCGGACAACGGCACGCCGCACGTGTCGGCGTCGAGCGATTCGCGTCCGCCCACGCTGACCACCGAAGTCGTGGGCTGGGTGCGGGTGACGATGTCGCCGGCGAACATGATGGCCAAGCAGACCGACCGCTTCCAGATCGAGCTGTCGATGGCGGCGCTGGCGCTGGCCGCCAGCGGCATCCTGGCCTGGGTGCTGGCGCGCTCACTGATCGTGCCGCTGCGCGAGGCGATCGGCACGCTGCGCCAGATCCGGGGCGGTAACTTCCGCGTCCATCCGCCGGTCACCACCGGCGGCGAGATCGGCGAGCTGCAATCGTCGATCGGCGAGATGTCGCTGGCGCTGGGCGAATCCAAGCGCGACCTCGAAAACAAGGTGGCCGAGCGCACGCGCGACCTGCTTGCCTCGCGCAACGAAGCGCTGCGCGCCGATGCCGACAAGCGCAAACTGATCCAGAAGGTCAATGAAATCATCGAGGACGAACGCAAGAGCATTGCGGTCGAGATCCACGACGAACTCAATGCGTCGCTGATCGCGGCGCGCCTCGAGGCGCAGGCGATCGGCCTGCTGGCGGCCAAGGCGCCTGCCGGCCCCGAGGTGGTGGAAATCAAGCGCAAGTCCGAGGCGATCACCAAGCTCGCGCTCGACCTGTACGCCAACGGCCGGCGTCTGGTGCGCCGCCTGCGGCCAGAGGTGCTCGACATGCTTGGCCTGCACGGCGCGGTCGAAGAGATGGTGCGCCACTACGACACCACGTCCGGCTGCCGCTTCGACCTGCACAGCGAAGGCGACTTCGCGCGCCTGTCGAACGAGCTGGCCATTTCGGCCTACCGGATCGTGCAGGAGGCGCTGTCGAACGTCATGAAGCACGCCGCGGCGCGCTCGGCGCACGTCAGCCTGCTGCTCGACGAAGGCAAGGGCATGCTGCGCATCCGCGTGGTCGATGACGGCGCCGGCTTCGACACGGCCAGTGCCTCCGAAGGCATCGGCATCATCGGCATGCGCGAGCGCGCCTACGCGCTGCATGGCACGATCGAGGTGCGCTCGAGCCCCGGCGAAGGCACCGATGTCGCCATCGCCCTGCCATTGACGCTGGCGCCCCCGGCGCCGGCCGCGCCCACCGCGACTGCGCCTGCCGCACCTTCCGGCGTCATCCTGTAAGCATCCTTTTTACTAGCGAAGAACACATGGCTACTGCACCCCTCACGCCCTACGAACAAGGCAATTTGAACCAGACCACCACCTGGGCCGACTGCATCGCCTGGTATCACGACCTCGCGCGCCAGTATCCGGCAGTGCTGCGCTTCGAGCAGGTGGGCGTGTCCGATGCCGGCGTGCCGATCCACGCCGGCGTGGTCAGCAGCGACGGCGTGTTCGACCGCGCCGCGATCAAGGCCGCCGGGCGCGCGGTCTTCTTCAACAACAACGGCATCCACCCGGGCGAGCCGGAAGGCGTCGATGGCTGCATGGCGCTGGTGCGCGACTTTTGCCTAGAGCCTGAACGTTTGCATGCGCTGGGCACGACCGTGTTCCTGTTCGTCCCGCTGTACAACGTCGACGGCGCCTTCAACCGCGCCGACACGTCGCGCGTGAACCAGGATGGACCGGAGCAGTTTGGCTTCCGTGGCAACAGCCGCCACCTCGACCTGAACCGCGACTTCGTCAAGTGCGACACGCTCACGGCGCGCGTGTTCAACGAACTGTTCACGGCCTGGGACCCGGACGTGATGGTCGACACCCACACGTCCAATGGCGCCGACTACAGCTACACGATGACGCTGATCCACACGCAGGCCGACAAGCTCGGTGGTGGCCTGGGCGAGTTCCTGCGCGCCGAGATGCTGCCCGCGATGTACGCCGGAATGGACGCGCGTGGCTGGCCCACCTGCCCGTACGTGAACCCGGTGCAGGACAGCCCCGATCACGGCATCGCCGAATTCCTGGAAACCGCGCGCTTCTCGACCGGCTACGCGGCGCTGCATCACACGATCGGCTTCATGCCCGAGACGCACATGCTCAAGCCATTCCGGGACCGCTACGAATCGATGCGCGCGCTGGTCGACGTCGCGCTGGCCTTCACCGTGCAGAACGCGCCGCGCATCCAGGCGTTGCGCCGCGCGGCCAAGGATGCGGGCCGCACGCAAGCCGAGTGGCCGGTGCGCTGGAAGATGGACGAGGCCAATCCGTCGAGCTTCCGTTTCAAAGGGTATGAAGCCAAGTATAAAAAGAGCGTGCTGGGCGACTATTCGCGCCTGTACTACGACCGCAGCAGCGTCTGGGAGCGTGACATCGCCTACTACAACCGCTTCCCGGTGGACGCGAGCGTGCCGGCGCCGCAGGCATACGTGGTGCCGCAGCAGTGGCGCGAAGCGATCGAGCGCCTGGAATGGAATGGCGTGCGCATGGAGCGCATCGAGGCGGACCGCATGCAGCAGGTCGCGTACTACCAGATCGACAGCGTGACCTCGCGCCCGACGGCGTACGAAGGCCACATGTTCCATGACGAGGTGGTGCTCGAACGGCGTCACGCCAGCGTGCAGCTGCGCGCGGGGGATTATTTGGTGCCGCTGGACCAGGACACTGCGCGCTATGCGGTCGAGACGCTCGAGCCACTGGCGCACGACAGCTTCTTCCGCTGGGGCTTCTTCAACAGCGTGCTGGAAAAGAAGGAAGCGTATTCGGAATATGTGTTCGAGGACGAAGCCGAGCGGCTGCTGGCGCAGGAGCCGGAACTGGCGGCGAAGTTCGAACAGTGGAAGGGCGCACATCCCGGCTTGCTGACGAACCAGGAAGCGGTATTGGACTTCATCTTCGCCAACTGCGCGCGCTATCGCGAGCCGGAATGGCGCCGGTATCCGGTGTTCATGATCGAGCGTTAAAACGTACGGTGGACGGCCTGGCCGTCCACCGTACCGGTGTTACTTCGACGCTGCAATCCAGCGATCGACTTTCGCTTCCAGCACCGCCAGCGGCAGCGTGCCTTCATCCAGCACCACGCGGTGGAATGCCGGCAGGTTGAACTTGTCGCCCAGTGCCGCCTGCGCACGCTGACGCAGTTCCATGATCTTCAGGGCGCCGATCTTGTACGCCAGCGCCTGCCCCGGCATCACCATGTAGCGCTCGATCTGGGCGCGCGCTTCCAGTTCCGAGTAGCCCAGCGTCTCGCGGAAGTACGTGATCGATTGATCGCGGCTCCAGCCTTTGGTGTGCATCCCGGTGTCGACCACCAGGCGCGCGGCGCGCAGCATCTCGTCGTTCAGGTGGCCGAAATAATCTTCCGGCTTGTCGAACAGGCCCATTTCCTTGCCCAGCGTTTCGGCGTACAGCGCCCAGCCTTCGGTGAACGCCGTGTTGCCGCCAAACTTGCGGAAGTTTGGCAGGCCCAGTTCCTGGGTCAGCGCGATATGGAAGTGGTGGCCCGGCTGGCCTTCATGCAGGTACAGCGTGACCATGCCGGTGCTGCCGTACTTGGTCGGGTCGTTCACCACCGACCAGAACACGCCGGGGCGCGAACCATCGGCCGCCGGTGACGAGTAATGGTCCGAGGCCGTCTCACGCGTCAGTTCCGGTTCCAGGCGCACTTCGAGCGGCGCCTTCGGCATCAGCGAGAACAGCTTCGGCAGCTTGGTGCGCACGTCGGCGTCGATCTTCTCGAACACGGCGATTACCTGCGCATCCGACGTGAATGGCTTGTACTTCGGCTGCTCCGACACCCAGCGCGGCAGGCCGGCCGCAGGGCCGGTGTAGCCCATCTTCGGGCCGATCTTGCCGTACTCGCCCTGGATGCGTGCCACTTCCTTCTGGCCGATCTCGTGGATCTGCTCAGGCGTCAGGCTCGTCGTGGTCATCGCCGCCACACGTGCCTTGTACCACTCGGCGCCGTTTGGCAGTGCGCCCCAGCCGGCCGTCGTGCGGGTGGCCGGCATATAGTCCTTCTCGACATATGTGGCCAGGCGCGCCAGTGCCGGATTGAGCTTGTCAGCGATCGTCTTGCGGTACGACGCCGTCAGTTTGGTCTTGTCGGCGCTTGAAAAGCCCGCCGGCAGCGCCTTGATCGGGCTGTAGAAAATGCTGGCCTCGGGCGTGGCCGCGACCAGTGCCTTCAGTTGCGGCAGCAGCGACATCATCGGCTCGCGCGGATGCACGACGCCGCGCTTGACGCCTTCGCGCATATTCGCGATCGCCTGGTCGATGTAGGCGACCATCTGGTCCAGGCGGCTCAGGTAGTTGCGGTAATCCTGCGGCGTGGCCAGCGGCTGCGCGCCCTGGCCGCCGGCGTAGTTGGCCATGAAGACCGGCATGTTGAACATCTGGTCCACCGGCAGCAGGTGCTCGGGGAAGCTGCCCAGGCGCAGCGCGGTCTCGAGCTCGAACTTGACGATGTCGTAGCTGGCCTGGTCGCGCGGATTGAGGCGCTCGCGCGGGATCGTGCCCAGGCGTTTCAGGTAGCCGCGGTACAGCGCAAACTGGGCATCGCGGTTCTTCGGCGCGATCGGCAGGCCAAGCTGGCCATCGAAGCGGCCGTCGCCGGATTCGGTCGCCCACACCGGCTCAAAGCGCGCATAGGCATCGTAATACTCGTCGACCAGTTTGTTGATGGCCTTGCCGGCCTGGGTGTCGGCAGCCGATGCCGATGCTGGTGCGGTGGCCGTGACCGGCGCGGCGCCGGCACTGGCGCACAGAAGCAGGGCGGCCGTGGCCAGCACGCCGGTTTTGAAGAATGGGTTCATCGTGTTCGAAGTCCTGGTAAAGAATCAGTAGCTGGCCAGCGGCGTGAGAGCGCCGTTCTTGAATGTGTACACCGTGACGGCCGTTTTCTTCAGATTGCCCTTGGGGTCATAGCCATAGGTGCCAACCACGCCCTGGTAGCTGATCGTGTGCATCGCAACGCCAACTGCCTTCGCATCGACGGTCTTGGCCGACTGGATCGCCTGCGCGATGAACTTGGTCTGGTCGTAGAACGATGGCGCATACACGTCCGGCTCGCGGCCAAAGCGCTTCTTGTAGCCGGCCAGGAAAGCCGCGCCGCCCGGCTGCTTGGCGACGATCGCGCCGGCCTGCGCGCAGCGCACGTTCTCGCCGACGGCGGCGCCGCCGAGCCTTGCCATCTCGGGGCTGCACAGCGTGTCGCCACCCAGCAGCGGCACGTTCAGGCCGAGCTGCTTCATCTGGCGCACCATCGGCGCGGCCTGCGGCGCGTAGCCGCCGTAGAAGATCGCATCGACCTTCTTGGCGCGCAGCGCGGTCAGGATCGCGGCGAAGTCGCTGGCCTTGTCGTTGGTGAACTCGTGGCCCGCGACCTTGATGCCGGCCTGCTGCGCCTGGCGCTTGAACTCCATCGCTATGCCCTGGCCGAACGCCGTGCGATCGTCGATCACGCCGATGTTCTTGATCTTGAGTTCCTTGGCTGCGTAGCCGGCGACCGAGGCGCCCACCTGCGTGTCGCTCGCGACGATGCGAAACACGGTGGGGTAGCCGCTGGCGGTGATCTTGGGATTGGTGCCGACCGTCGACATCAGGATGCCGCTGTCGTTGTAGACGCGCGAGGCGGGAATCGCCACGCCGGAGTTGTAAGGACCCAGCACGAACTTGACGCCGGCGTCGGCGAATTTCTGGGCGACGGTGACGCCCTGTTTTGGGTCGCCCGCGTCGTCTTCGGATTGCAGCACGAAGCGCAGCACGTTGGCGCCGACCTGGATCTTCTGTGCGTTGAGCTCTTCGATGGCCATGCGCACGCCGTTTTCATTGTCCTTGCCGGCAAACGCATTGGCGCCCGACAGCGGACCGCTGACGCCGATCTTGACGACCTGCTCGGCAGCGTGCGCGTGCACGCCGATGGTGGCAATCAGTGCGGCCAGCGCCAGCGGCGCCATGGTGATTTTCGATGGCATTGACTCAGTCTCCCGTTGATGTGGACGGGCGCCATCATCGCACGATTCGGGCGCGCGGCGAAAGCGCAGAACGCCTGTAAAGACTCAGGCTGGCGTGCCGTGCGAGATCAGTTCGAGGGGCAGGGCGGTGGTGGACTTGATCTGTTCCATCGAGAAGGCCGACGACACGCCGGTCAGGCGCGCGGTCTTGATCAGCTTTTTATAAAAACGATCGTAGCCGGCGATATCGGTGGTGACGACCTTGAGCAGGTAATCGACGTCGCCGCTCATGCGATGAAATTCCAGCACCTCGGGCAGCGCGATCACGGCAGCGGCAAAACGCGCCAGCCATTTTTCGTCGTGCTCGGGGGTCTTGACGCTGACGAATACGGTGACCGGCAAGCCGACCTTTTCGCGATTGACGATGCTGACGCGGCTTTCGATGAAGCCTTCTTCTTCCAGGCGCTTGACGCGTTTCCAGCAAGGCGTGCTGGACAAACCCACCTTTTCGCTCAGGCCCGAAATGGACAAAGTGGCATCCGCCTGCAGGGCAGCGAGGATCGCGCAATCAAACTTGTCGAGTGAATTCATATTCCGCATTGCTGGTTATAAGAATAATTATCCTACTGTTTGATTGAAAACCAGAAAGTTTAGGACGTATTGACCGTCTTTAGCTCGTACCATATTACTGGACAATAACATGTTGTGCGACACCTTTTTTATATTTTTGGCACCTATTCATGCAGACCGAAATTTACCTCGACACCAATGCCACGTCCCCGGTATTGCCCGCCGCCGCTGCCGCCGCCATGGCCGCCATGCAGGACGGCTTCGGCAATCCGAGCAGCAGCCATGCCACGGGCCTGCGTGCCCGGGCGCTGCGCGAGAGCGTGCGCGCCAGTGCGGGCCGGATCGTCGGCGCCGGGGACGGCCGGTTGATGTTCAACAGCGGCGCCACCGAAGGCATCCAGACGGCCGTGCTCTCGGCCCTGTGCGCGGTGCGTGAGCGCCGTGCGCGTGGTGAAGCCTGCGGCGACATCGTCCTGATCGGCGCGACCGAACACAAGGCGATACCCGAAAGTCTGGCGCACTGGAACCGGCTGCTGGGCACGGACCTCGAGCTGCGCATGCTGCCGGTCGATGGCGATGGCCGCCACCGGCTCGATGTGCTGCGCGCGCTGGCGCCGCGCGCAGCGCTGGTATGCACGATGGCGGCGAACAATGAAACGGGCGTCGTATCCGACCTGCGCGGCATCGAGGCGGTGCTGCGCGATGTTGGAAGCGCTGCACTGTGGCTGGTCGACTGCGTGCAGGCGCTGGGCAAGCTCCCGCTCGACCTGGCCGCGAGCCGCATCGACTACGCGCCGTTCTCGGGGCACAAGCTGTATGCGCCGAAAGGCATCGGCATGCTGTACGTGCGCCGCAGTGCGCCGTACACGCCGCTGATGTGCGGCGGCGGGCAAGAGGATGGCCAGCGTTCGGGCACCGAAAACATGGCCGGCATCGCGGCGCTGGGCGCCGTGTTCTCCGCGCTGGAGCGGGGCGATACGTTCCGTGACGGCGCGGCACTGCTGGCGTGCCGCGCGCGCCTGGTGACGGCGCTGGAAGCAGCCTTGCCAGGCATCGTGTTCAATGCGCCCCTGGCGCAGTCGCTCCCCACGACCATCAACTTCTCGGTGCCGGATGTGGCCAGCGCCACGCTGCTCGACCTGTTCGATGCCGCCGGCATGCGCGTCAGCGCCGGCTCGGCGTGTTCGGCCGGGAAGGCGGGGTCGAGCTATGTGCTCGATGCGATGGGCGTACCGGCCTGGCGCAGCGCGGCGGCGGTACGCCTGTCGTTTGGCGCGCTGCTTGACGACGCATCGCTCGATCTGGCCTGTGAGCGCATCGCGCGCTGCGGCGCGGCGCTGGCCACGCCGATGCCTGTGACAGGCGCCGAGCCGGCGATTGATGGCGCCATCGACAGCGCAATGCTGGTGCCCGCCGATGCTGCCCGTGACTGGCTCGCTGCGCATCCGGACGCAATCGTGATCGACGTGCGCAACCTGCGCGAACACAGTGTTGCAGGCATGGTCCGCCTGCATGGCCGCGCGGTACGCAACGTGCCGCTGGCGTGCGTTGCCGACCAGGCGCCCCAGTGGCTGGGCGCGACGGCGCCGCTGCTGTTCGTCTGCCGCAGCGGCGCACGCAGTGCCCGCGCGGCGCAAGCCTTGCGCGCCATGGGCCATCCGGGCGCCTGGTCGCTGGTGGGCGGATTCGCACTCGTTATCTGATCTCGGGTAGCATGGCCCCGATGCCCGTGCATCGGTGGGGTGTGTTCGTCAGCGCACAGTAACGACGCTGGTCTTTGCCTAGCATGAGATCAGCCGTGCGCGCCCAGCGTTTCCTGCCCTGATCCGTCCCGGACGCCACTGTGCTCCAGCGGTCTGCTGCGCACGCTCAGTCCCGAGGCCCCGTTGAACGTCAAGAACCACAACCTGCCCGCCGGGCAGCGCACGCCGCATGATGCGGCGCGCGCGACCGGCGACGATGCGCCATGGCGCGCAGCACCTCTCGGCGCGCTCCAGCGCGCGGAACACGCACGCCAGTTGGCGGCGCGCCACGTACTGCAACCCACCACGGCCGGCAAGGGCGGCGCCCACGCCCTGCGCGCCCTCCTGGGCACGGATGCCGACGCCATCGCCGCCTCGTGCGACGCGCTCGACGAGGCCGCCCGCGCCGGCTTCGCGCTGCCGCCTGCCGGTGCGCGCCTGCTCGACCAGCACCATCTGCTCGACGCCCAGGTACGCCTGGTGCGCGCCGGCTTGCGGCCGGTCGCCGCGACCTTGCCGACACTGGCCCCGGATGGCGCCGTGCGCGCCTGGCGCCTGGTGCTCGATGTAATCGCACATGGCGATGGCCGTATCGACGCCGGGGAACTGGCGTTGTTCGTGGCTGCTTACCAGGAAGGCCCGGAAAGCGCAGCGCTGCGCATCGCCGAACTGGATGCACTGCCGGCGCTCCTGCGCCTGGCCCTGATCGACAACCTGCGGCGCCTGGCTGCGCGGGCGGCGCGTGCCTGCGCCGCGCATGAGCAGGCCGCCGGGTGGGCCGTGCGCCTGCTGGACACGGCAGAGACGCGGCCCGGTGACCTGATCCTGCTGGTGGCCGACATGATGCGCAGCGTCGAGGCCAGCGACAGCTTCATCGCCGAACTGGCGCGGCGCCTGCACGGCCGCGGCGGCGCCGTGAGCCAGGTACTGGACTGGCTCGACGCTCGCCTGGCCGATGGCGACAGCAGCATCGCGCAGCACACGCAGCGCGAGCACAGCGAACAGGCCGAGGATGCCATCTCGGCCGGCAACACGCTGGCCAGCCTGCGCCTGCTGGGCGGGATCGACTGGCGCGCCTTCGCCGAGACGCACGGCGCCGTCGACGCGCTGCTGCGCACCGACCCGGATGGCAGTTACGCCGCCATGGACGGCGCCACCCGCGACAGCTATCGGCACGCCATTGCACGCCGCGCCCGGGCTGCCAAAGTCGATGAAGCCGACGTCGCGCGCGACGCGCTGACGCTGGCCGGCACGCACCGCGCGCCGGGCGAAGGTGGCCTGGACGTGCGCACCCGCCACGTCGGCCATTACCTGCCGGCCCTGGCGCAGAAGGCGCCGGTTGCCACGCGCATCGGCGCAACCGCCGTCCTGACACTGCTGCTGACGATTGCCATCCTCGTCCACGCACGCCAGGGCGATGCCGGCGCCTGGTTGCTCGCGCTGATTGGCCTGCTGGCGCTGCCGGGGGCGAGCGCCTTGGCGCTGTCCCTGGTGCGCATGATGGAACGCTGGCGCATCCCGCCTGTCACTACGCCACGCATGGATTTCAGCGCCGGCATTCCCGACACCTGCCGGACCGTCGTCGCCGTCTGCGCGCAAGCGGGCGACGCTGCCGCGATCGAACGGCTGCGCGAAGAGCTCGAGGTGCGCTACCTCGGCAACCTCGACCCGAACCTGCGCTTTTGCCTGCTGCTCGACTTGCCCGATGCCGCCAGCGAAACGCTGCCGACGGACGACGTATCGCTGGCGCAGGCACGCACCGCCATTGAGACCTTGAATGCCCGGTATGGCCCTGACGGTGACGGGCCATTCATGCTCTTGGCACGGCCACGCGCGTGGAGCGTCGACCAGCAAGCCTGGATCGGCCAGGAACGCCAGCGCGGCCAGATCGCCGACCTGAATGCCTGGTTGTGCGGCGCGCGCGAACGCTTCCTGCTCACCGCCGGCAATACCGCGGCGGGCGCCGCGATGCGCTACGTGATTGCACTGGACGCCAACGCCGGCCTGCCACGCGACGCAGCGCGCAGCCTGGTGGCCGCGATGGCGCACCCGCTGCACCAGCCGGTGCAGGACGACAGCGGCCGCGTGCTCGAAGGGCACGGCATGCTGCTGCCCGCACGTGGTCCCGCGCCACCGGGCCATCGCGCGCCGCGCTTTGCCCGCATGGGCGGGGCCGCGCTGGATGCGCGCTACGGTTGGGTCGCGATCCATGATGTCGATGCCTGGCGCCGTGCCTGCGGCGACGTTGTGCGCGATGACGGGCGCGCCTGGCCCGGCGCCGTCGAGCGCGATCGCCTGCGCGCCGGTCGCGTGGCAGACTTGCGCGTGGACGCACTGCGCCCGCACAACTATGGTGAGTACATGCTGCGCCGGCACCGCGCCGTGCGCGCGGCCTGGCAATCGGTGCAGCGCCTTGGTCGCGGTCCCGATTACCTCGAGTACGCGCCCGCGCGCTGGATGCTGTTCGACCAGCTGCGCGCGAGTCTCGTCGCGCCGGCGTCCCTCGCCTTGCTGATCCTGTGCTGGAGCCTGCTGGCCGCGCCCGTGTTCTGGACCGCGGCGGTGCTGGCGATCGTGTTTGTGCCGGCGCTGGTGGGCATGCTGGTGGCGCTGGGCGACCGGCCGCTCGACGCACCTTGGCGCCAGCATCTTGACGGCTGGGTGCGCGGCGCGCGCCTGACGCTCACGCGCAGCGCCTTGTGGGCCGCCTTCCTGCCGCATGCGGCGCTGGTCGATGGCCATGCCCTCGTGCGGGGCCTGTGGCGCCGGCACGTGGCGCAGCGCGGCTTGCTCGATACGCAGACGGCGGCGGTCCCTGGCCGCTCGCTGGAAATCAGCGGCCGCGCCATGTGGTTCCCGCCGTTGCTGGCGATGGGCACTGCCATGCTGGTGAGCTTTGCCAACCCGTATGCCTTGTTCGCCACGGCGCCGATGCTGCTGGTGTGGTTCCTGTCGCCGGTGCTGGCCTGGTGGACGGGGCACGTCACCCGCCGCAGCGCACGCCTCGCGCCGGCGCAGGACCAATTCTTGCGCGCGCTGGCGCGCCGCACCTGGGGCTTCTTTGAACGCCACGGCGCCGATGGCCATGGGCTGGCGCCGCACGCCGTGCTCGAACATCCCGAGCCCGCGGTCGATGCACGGGTCTCGCCCGACGGGATCGGCCTTGGCCTGCTGGCCACGCTGAGCGCGCGCGACTTCGGCTTCCTGCCACTGGGGGGACTGCTGGAACGCAGCGAGCGCGCGTTTGCCTCGCTGGCGCTGCTCGAACGGTGGAACGGCCATCTGCTGCAGTGGTATGACGGCGCCACGCTGGCCCCGCTCGAGCCGCATCATGTCGATACTGCCGCCAGCGGCAGCCTGGTGCTGGCGCTGCGTACCTTTGCCGTTGGCATGGACGAGTTGCTGGATCAGCCGATCGCCGGTGCTGCGCCGGACGGCATCCGCGCCACGCTGCTGGTCGTGCGCGAGCATGCGCACGGCGCGCCGGCGTCATTCCTGGACGCGCTGGACGAGATGGATGGCGCGCTGACGCCCGAACGCTGCCGCGCTCTCGATACGCTGCCGGGCCTTGCCGATTGCCTGCGCCTGGCGCTGGCCAATGCCGAGCGCCTGATGGCCAGCCTGCCCGAGGATGCGGCGGCAGAGCCGGCGCTGCTTGCATGGGTCGAGCGTCTGCATGCTGGCTGCACCGCGCAGCTGGACAACCTGTACGCACTGGCGCCGTGGATGCGCGCTGTCCAGGAATACGTCCTCGGCGCCAGCCTGACCCGGATCCCGACACTGCGCGAACTGGCGCAGCTCGACGCGCCGGCAACGGGTGGCGCCGGCCTGGCTGCCCTGGTGGGTGCGGGCCGCGCTTGCGCGCAGGAGCGCATCGAACGGCTGGCCGCGCTGGCTACCGCAGCGCGCGACGCCGCCCGCATGGACTTCGGCGCGCTGGTCGATCCCGCCACTGGCCAGCTGGCCGCCCGCTACCACGTGCGCGACAAGCGCCTGGACAGCGACAGTTGCGACTTGCTGGCGTCGGAGTCGCGCATGGCCAGTTTCGCCGCCGTGGCCCAGGACCAGCTGCCGCAGCAGCACTGGTGGTCGCTCGGGCGCCCGCAGCGCATGGCTGGCGGAAGCACGCTGCTGCTGTCGCGCCGTGGCGCCATGGCCGATCTGCTGGCGCCGCAACTCTGGATGCCGGTCTGGCGCGATACGCTGCTCGACGCCGCCGCCCGCGCGCTGGTGCGCGCCCAGGCTGCACACGCCAAAAGCAGGGACGTGCTGTGGGGCTTTTCGCCATCCCGTTGCAATGCCGTGGATGCCGCCGCGCGCTACCGCTCCGGCCAGTTCGGCTTGCCCGCTGCCGCGCTGCAGCGCCAGCGCGACGACGACCTGGTCGCCGCGCCGTACGCCGCCGCGCTGGCGCTGGGCGTGACGCCGGGCCTGGCCAGCACCAACCTGCGCGCTTTTGCGGCGCAAGGCATGCTGGGTGAACTCGGGTTGTATGAAGCGCTCGATTATGCGCCGGCGCGTTTGCCGCAAGGCGAGCGCCAGGTCGTCGTGCGGGCCTACGCTGCGCGGCACCAGGCGATGCTGCTGCTGGCGCTGGCCCGCCATTTGCTGGGCGAACCGATGCAGCGCCGCTTCTGCCGCGATCCCGAATTCCGGGCCGCGCTGCCCTTGCTGCAAGAACCGGTGCCGGTCTCCGGCGCAGCCGCCGAACGTCGCTACACCGGCGCGGCGACAGCCAGCCAGAGCGTGACGGCGCGCCCGTATGCCCGCGTCATCGGGAGCGAACCCCCGGTGCTGCCCGAAGTCCAGTTGCTGTCCAATGGCCGCTATCACCTGATCGTGGCCAGCGATGGCACGGGCGCCAGCCGCTGGGATGACAAGCAGATCACCCGCACCGGCATCGGCGAGACCGGTTTGACGTGCCATGTGCGCGACGTCGCATCCGGCCAGGTCTGGCCGGGCCTGTTGCCAGAGAGCGAGCGCGAAACGGTGTTTTCCGAGGGCCGCGCCAGCGTGCGCTGCCTGGATAACGGGCTGGCCATGCACACCGATATCGTGGTGGCGCCGGACGACGACGTCGAACTGCGCCGCATCCGCATCGTCAATCAGGGCCTGCAGCCGCTGACGCTGGAGCTGACCAGCAGCGTGGCGCTGGCCGGACCGGCGCTCGAGCCGGGCGGCCGCAGTCACATCATGATCGAATTCGACGCCCCGCACGACAGCCTGCTGTGCGTCACGGCGGCCGATGCGCCCGTCGTCATGCACCGCATGGCAGTGCGCGACATCGCGCCTGCCGTGACGGTGGAAACGGACCGCGCGCGCTTCATCGGCCGTGGCCACGATCTGCGCGCGCCCCAGGCCATCGGCGCCGGCGGCGCGCTGCCGGGCCTCGTCGCCGAACCGGATGACGCGTTGCTGGCCTTGCGCCGCACCGTCACGCTGGCGCCGCAACAGGAGATCACGGTCGACCTGGTGCTGGGCGTTGCCGCCAGCCGGGCGATGGCGCGTGAACTGGCGGCCCGCTACAGCGCCGGCCATGCGGTCGACCGCGCGATCGACGCGGCCTGGACCCAGGCCCAGGCCTTCCTGCGCCGCATGGACGTGAGCGAAGCCGATGCGCAGCTGTGCAACCGCCTGGCCGGTTGCCTGCTGCAGCCGGTACCGGCCCTGCGCGCCGACCCGGCCGTCATCGCGCGCAATGTGCGCGGCCGCGCCGACCTGCTCGCATATGGCATCGATGGCGTGCAGCCGGTGCTGCTGCTCCAGCTGGCGGACGGTCCGGATACCGGTCTGGCGCGTCAGGTGCTGCAGGCGCATACCTACTGGCGCAACCGTGGCTTCGCGGTCGACCTCCTGGTGCTGTGCGACAGCCGCACCGTGCGCGAGGGGGTGATGACGCTGGCGATGGCATTGGTCGATCCCGACACCTTCGATGCGCCGGGCGGCGTACACCTGTTCCTGCGCGAAGACGTCGCGCAGGAAGACCGCATCCTGCTGCGCTCGAGCGCAAGCGTGCTGCTTCTGTCCGGCCGGGGCGACCTGGCCGACCAGCTACGCCGCGCCGCACGGCCCGGCGTCGCCTTGCCGTCGCCACTGGTGGCTGGCGCGACCACGCCATGGATGACGGAAGCATTGCCCACCGTGCAGCCCGAACGCCTGTTCGACAACGGCATCGGCGGCTTCACGCCGGATGGCCGCGAGTACGAGGTGCGCAGCAACGCCGCCGTGCCGGTGCCGCAGGCGCCCTGGGCCAACCTGCTGGCCAATCCCGGTTTCGGATCGGTGGTCTCGGAACGGGGCCATGCCGTCACCTGGAGCGGGACGCGCGCTGCACGCCTGAGCGCCGGCAGCGACGATGTCGCACCGCAGGATGGCGAAGCGTTCTACCTGCGCGACGAGGACAGCGGCGCCTTCTGGTCGCCCACGCCGTGGCCGGCGCCCTCGCCGGAACCCTATCTGACCCGGCACGGCGTCGGCTACACCGTGTTCGAACACGGCGCGCACGGCATCCATTCGGCGCTGCGCTGCTTCGTGGCGCCGGATGTGCCCATCAAATACAGCGTGCTCCGGCTGCGCAATGACAGCGATGCGCCGCGGCGCCTGAGCGTGACGGGATTCGTGGCATGGCAGCTCGACAGCGTCGACGCCACGCCTGGCCTGCAGGTCGTCACGGGCATCGATTTGGCCAGCGGCGCGCTGTTCGCGCGCAATGCGTTCAGTGACGACTTCCGCGACCAGGTGGGGTTCTTCCATATCGACGCCGAAGATGTTGCCGCAACCTGCGACCGCGACGAATTCATCGGCCGCCAGGGCAGCATCGCCCAACCGGCGGCGCTGGGCCGCAGCAGCCTGTCCGGCGCCAGCGGCGCGGGGCGCACGCCGTGCGCGGCCCTGCAAACGGCGATCACGCTGGTGCCGGGCGAAGAGCGCGAACTGGTGTTCGTGCTGGGCGTGGCCGGTCCCGGCACGCTCGATGCCAGCCGCGAGGTGCAACTGCACGGTGGGGCGCGCGCCGCTGCTACCGCGTGGGAGCGCCTGCACAACTGGTGGGATGGCACGCTCGGCGCGGTTCAACTGCACTCGCCCGACGCATCGCTCGACCTGCGCGTCAACACCTGGCTGCCGTACCAGGCGATCAGCGCGGCATGGGGCGAGCGTTGTCCCGCCACACGCCTGCAGTCGCTGCTCGCCAGCGTACATGCCCGGCCCGAGCTGCTGCGCGACGCGTTGCTGCAGGCGGCGCGCGACTTCGCCACGGCACAGTCCAACCTGCCGGCTCCTGCAGTCGACGATTTCCTGTGGCTGCCCCATGTGCTGACGCGCTACCTGGCCGTCACGGGTGATTACGCGCTGCTGGCCGTGCTGCCATTTGGCGCCGATCCCGGCGACGCCACGCGGCTGGCCGCCGGGGACGACCTGTACCAGCACTGCGTGCATGGCCTGCGCGGCTGCCTGCGCTTCGGCCAGCGCGGCCTGCCGCTGGCGGCGGCGCGCCTGCACGACGACGACGCCACGGGCCGTGTCGAAAGCGTGCGCACGGGCTTTTTCATGGCCACCGTGCTGCAGCGCTTCGGCGACGTGGCGGACCGGCGCGGCGACTTCGGTTTTGCCACCACCTGCCGCGGCGCCGCGCTGGCGCTCAGGGCGCAGTGCGAAGAACATGGCTGGGACGGCGACTGGTACCGCTGGACGTGGCTGGACAGCCGCAACGCGCTCGGTTCGATCGCCAACGCCGCCTGCCGCGTCGAGTTGTCGACCCAGGGCTGGGCGGTGCAGGCCGACGCCGAACACGGTGCGGCCGCGCTGCGCGCCGCAGCACTGCGCCTGGTCGACGAGGCGCACGGCGTCACGCTGCTGTGCGATCCGGCGGTCGACGGGCACTGGAGCGAGCGCGTCGTGGCCAGCCCCGGCCAGGACCACGGCGCCGTCGCGCTGGCAGCGGCGGGCTTCGCGCGGCTGGGCGACGCCGGCCGCGCATGGCAGCTGGCCGGCATGCTCGATCCGCTGGCGCCGACCCTGGCGCCGGACCGCACGGCGGATATCAGCGCGCCGCCATACTTTATCGCGGGCGGCGTGCGCACGGTGGCGCCGCACATCGGCCGCGCCATCGGCGGCTTGCACACCGCCTCGGCCGGGGCCACCTGGCTGCTGGCGATCGAAGCGCTGCTGGGTGTGGAGCGCAACGGCGCGCGCCTGCACCTGACGCCGCACATGGCGCCGGGCTGGGAAGGTTTCAGCCTGCGCTACCGCTATTACAGCGCGTTCTACGAGATCACGGTGCATGCGGGCGACGGCATGGAAGGCTTGCTGCTCGATGGCCAGCCATGTCCTGACTGGACGTTCGAACTGCAGGATGACCGGCGCGATCACCGGGTGGAGCTGTGGATCGCGGGGACGCCGGCCGGCGCCTAGGGCCAGCGCGCGGGCGTGGCGGCCCAGCCACAGCCGGCGCTGAAAATCGCCGGGTGCGGAGGCCGGCCGCGCGGTGCGAATTGGCTTGCGCTATATAATTCGGGAACGGCCCCTGATCGCCGTTGATCTTCCCTTATTCGTGACCGATCGCGCATGCTGCGCACGGCCCTGACACTGACGACCGCATGACACTAGCCACTGACCAGAATGTTGACCGCCACGGTATTTCGCCCACCGGGTTGCAATTCATTTCCATCCGCGACGCCGTCATGGACCGCTGGGAACGGGAAGTGCGCGCGCGCGTCGATGGCGCCCAGAATCTGCTGCGGCCCGTGCTGACCAACACGCTGCCGGCGTTTTTCGACAATATCGCCGAAGCCCTGAGCCCGGACCATCCGCGCACGCAGGCTGCGAGCGGCAACAATTCGGCCAGCGTCCACGGCACCGAGCGCGCCCGCATGACGCCGTTCGGCCCCGATCAGGTTGTCCACGAATACCAGATCCTGCGCGAGTCGATCGGGGTCGTGGCCAAGGGCAGGGTGGTCCTGGACGACGACCACTGGCGCATCATCGACGCGTCGATCAATGCCGCCATGCGCGAGGCAGTGCGCTCGTTTACACAGATCCATGAAGACCTGCGGCACAAGATGGCGGCCGCGCTGTCGCATGACATGCGCACGCCGTTGTCGGTGGTCGCGCATGGCGCGCAGCTCATGTCGATGACGGCCGACTGGGCGCAGGTGAAAAACGTCGCCGCCCGCATTGGCACCAACGCCGACCGGCTCAACGAGATGATGGCCGAGCTGCTCGACGCGCTGACGTTCCAGGGCGCGGCGAAGATCCCGTTGCACCTGACGCATTTCGATATCCTGGGCCTGACGCGCGAACTGGGTGAGCAATACGGGCACGGCCAGCATGGCACGCAGGTTGTCGTTGACGTGTCCGGCGAGCCGGTTACGGGCCACTGGTGCCGCGCCTCGCTCTGGCGCGCACTGGAAAACCTCGTCAACAACGCGATCAAGTATGGCGACGGCGGCACCGTCAGCATCATGGCGCACCAGACGCGCGGACGCCTGATGGTGAGCGTTCACAACGAAGGCAACGCGATTCCTGAAGAGCAGCACAACCGGATCTTCGAGTACCTGCGCCGCGAAACAGGGCCGTTCTCGGCCACCGGCTGGGGCATCGGTCTGCCGTTCGTCAAGGCCGTGGGCGAAAGCCACGGCGGCAGCGTTTCGGTCGACAGCTCGCCCGAGCTGGGCACGACGTTCCTGATCGACATCCCCGTCGACTGCCGTCCTTTCGTGGGCGGCAGCGCCCAGTGCGCCGCCTCGGCGTGATCCCGTCGCAGGGCGCGTTCAGCAGATGACTGCGACCCTGCCTAGCAGCGCCCGGACAGCGCCGAGGTCGGGCGCGTGCGCCCCCGCCACCCGGCCTGCGGCGCCGCCCGCAGCCACCGCAAACGCCAGGTGCGCGGCCATGCTTGCATCGGGCCACTGCTGCAGCGAATAAATCAGTCCGGCCATCCCTGCATCGTCCGCGCCCAGCGTGTCGACCACGTCGATCACGTCAATGACGGGCGCCTGTGCATGCCATGTCTGCGCGCCGTGATACAGCGACGCACCGCCGGCGCCGCGCGTGAGCAGCACCAGCGCTGCCGGATTGCGCGCGCGCAGGCGCCCCAGCGAGCCAAGCGTGTCGTGGCTGCGAAACAGCGCGCGCAGGACGTCGTCGGACACCTTGATGACGTCGGCCAGTTCGGTCATGCGCTGCAGCGTCGCGTCGTAGGCTGGCCCCATCAGGTTGCGCCAGTGCGGGTCATAGCTGATGCGCAGCCCATGCGCTTTCGCCTGTTCGGCCAATGCGATCAGCGCGAGGTCGAGCGGTCCACGCGCCAGGCTGGTGCCGCCGAAGTGCAGCCACTGCACCTCGTGTGGCCAGCCGGGCGGCATCATCGTCACATCGAAATGCAGGTTCGCTGCAACGTCCCCGCTGATGATGTCGTGCGGCGGCGTGGCGGCCCGCTGCAGGTAGCGCAGGTCCAGGCCCGCCGCTTCGCTGGCGCGCCACAGCGCATCGCCGGCCATGCAACGGCTGATGGCGCCGGCGAAACCGCTGGCGACACCCAGCGCAGCCAGTGCCCGCGCCACGTTCCAGGTCGAGCCGCCGGCGTGGCTGCGCCATGTGTCGCCGTCCTGGTGCAGCAGATCGGCCAGCGCCTCACCCGCGCAGAGGATGGCTGCGGGCCCGGTCATCGCGCCTCTCCGGTGCTGCTTGCGCGGACCATCAGCCGCACCGTGAGTGTCTGTTCGAGGCCGGACGTGGCGCTCTTGTCCAGCAACAGGTCCACGCCCATCCGGCCCAGCAGATCCTTGTCGATATTGATGCTCGAGAGCGGCGGCACCGCGGCCGCGGCGGCGCTGATGTCGTCGAAGCCGACGATCGCGATGTCGTGCGGAACCCTCAGGCCGCGCGCCATGCAGTGGCGCATGGCCGCCAGTGCGGTGCTGTCGTTGTAGCAGAACAGCGCGTCGGGCCGCGGTTCGCGCGCCAGCAGGGTGTCGACCGCCCCGTGCAGATTGTCCTGCGTGTCGCCAATGCTGGGTAGCTGGATTTCGAGGTCGGGATCGGCCAGCATGCGCGCCTCGAACAGGGCCTTGCGAAAGCCCCGATAGCGCTCAAGGATGCTGTGGTGCGACAGCGGCCCGGTGAGCATGGCGATGCGGCGCCGCCCCAGCGCGAGCAGGTGGCGCGTGGCCAGGTAGCCGCCCAGCGCATGGTCGGGATTGACCGAGCGGTAGCCGGGCAGGCGCATGTCGAGCAGTACCAGCGGCTTGCCGGTGTCGCGCAGCGCAGCCACCAGTTCCGGCTCAAAAAAGCCGGCGCACAGCAACGCGTCCGGCTGGTGCAGGCGCACCAGATCCAGCATCGGCTCGGCCGGACCGACCACGACGAACGAGAGCGCGATGCCGTGCTTGCGGCAAGCATCCTCGGCCCCGTGCAGTACCGGCAGGTAGAACGGGCTGGCCGCTTGCGTGTTGTGCTGGCGGTGCAGCAAAAAGGCGACGCGGAGAATCTCGCGCTGGCGCAGATTGCCGATGTCGTACCCCAGCTCGCGCGCCGTGGCGCAGATGCGCGTGCGCGTCTCGTCGGCCAGGCCTTCCTGGTTTTTCAGCGCGCGCGAGACCGTACCGATCGAGTAGCCGGTGGCGCGGGCGATGTCGCGGATCGTCACGGCCATGTCCAGAGCCGGTCAGTATGCGGTCTGCGTGTACGGGCGGGCCTCTTTCGCCGTGCCCCAATCCTTGTTCGGCGTGGCCTGCATCGTGAATACGAGCTCGCCGCCGGCCATGATGTCCTGGTGACGCAGGAAGGTGCGCGCGAGCGGCTTGCCGTTGAGGGTCACGTGCCCGACATAGCCGTTGGTGGCCGACAGGTTCTCGGCGCGCACGGTGAAGCGCTTCCCGTTGGGCAGGTTCAGCGTCGCCTTGTCGAGGAACGGGCGGCCGATTACGTACTCGTTGCTTCCCGGGGCGACCGGATAAAAGCCCAGCGCGGTGAACGCGAACCAGGCCGACATCTGGCCCAGATCGTCGTTGCCCGACAGGCCATCGGGCTTGTCGCTGTACTGCGTGGCCATGATATTGGCCAGGCGTTCCTGCGTGCGCCACGGCGCGCCCGCGTAGTTGTACAGGTAGGCGACGTGGTGCGACGGCTCGTTGCCGTGGGCGTAGTGGCCGATCAGGCCAGAGATGTCTTCCATGTGCGCGTACAGGTTCTCGTCGACCTTCGCGTCGAAGACTTCGTCCATCTTGGCCACGAGCTTCGCGTCGCCGCCCAGGAAGCCGATCAGGCCCGCATTATCGTGCGGCATGTACCAGGAATACTGCCACGCGCTGCCCTCGGTGTAGTCGCTGCCGAAGTTCGACTGCGCCGGATCGAACGGGGTGCGGAATTCGCCGGTGGATTTGCGGGCGCGGATGAAGCCCGTGTCCTTGTCGAACACGTTGCGGTAGTTCTGGGCGCGCCGGTAGTAGCGCGCCGCGACATCCTTCTTGCCCATCTTCTCGGCCATGCGCGCGATGGTCCAGTCGTCGTACGCGTATTCGACGGTCTTGGAGGCCGCTTCCTTTTCCAGGTCGATCGGCACGTAGCCCAGTTTCATATAGTGTTCGAGCCCGCCGTATGGGCCGTATTCGGCGCTGGCGGTCATCGCGGCCAGCGCCTTGTCGGCGTCGAAGCCGCGGATACCCTTCATGTAGGCGTCGGCGATCACGGGCACCGCGTGGTAGCCGATCATGGTCCAGGTTTCCAGGCCATGGAACTGCCATACCGGCAGCACGCCGTAGGGGCTGTGCTGCTGCGAGGCGATCAGCGAGTTGACGAAGTCGGCGCTGCGCTGTTCGGGCGCGACGATCGTGAGCAGCGGGTGCAGCGCGCGGTAGGTGTCCCACAGCGAGAACGTCGAGTGGAAGCGAAAATCCCTGGCCTTGTGCACCGCGTTGTCCGGGCCGCGGTAGCTGCCGTCGAGGTCCATGAACAGCGAGGGCGCGAGCATCGTGTGGTACAGCGCCGTGTAGAACTGCGTGCGCATCGGCGCCGGCGCCTCGACCTTGACGGCGCCCAGCGCCTCGTCCCAGGCCTTGCCGGCGCGGCGGCGTTCGGCGTCGAAATCCCAGCCCGGCATTTCAGCCAGGTTGGCAATCGCGTTGTCTTCGCTGACGGGCGAGAGCGCGACCTTTACCAGCAGGGTGCCGTCGGCCGGCACGCCGAAACTGAAGTCGCCCATCAGCGCCTTGCCTTCGACCAGCGCGCGGTCGCCCGGCGTCTTGCCCGGCTGGGCAAAGCCCTTGTACTCGACGGCTTCTTCGCGGTTGAGCAGCTGGCGCGTGTCGATCGGACGCGAGAACCGGATCGCGAAGTACAGCTGGCGGCCCGGCGCCCAGCCGCGCGTTTCACGCATGCCGGTGACGGTGCTGGCGTCGCGCATGCGCAGGCGCGACCACAGGTTCTTGCCATCGTAGTTGTAGATGCTGGTGCGCAGGTCGAGCAGCACCTTGGCTGGCTCGCCGGCCTTGAACTTGTAGCGGTGCAGGCCAACACGTTCACTCGCGGTCAGCTCGACGTCGACGTCATGGTCTTTCAGGCGCACCGCGTAGTAGCCGGGTTCGGCCTGTTCCTGGTCATGCGAGAAGCGCGAGCGGTAGCCCGAGAATGGCCGCTCGGGGTAGCCCGGCTCCAGCTTGGTCTCACCGCTGTAGGGCATCAGGAGCACATCGCCCAGGTCCGAGTGGCCGCTGCCCGAGAAGTGCGTGTGCGAGAAGCCGAGGATCGAGCCGTCGCCGTGGTTGTAGCCGGCGGCCCACGGATAACTCTGGCGGAAGTGGCGGTGCTGGGTGTCGGGACTGAGCTGCACCATCCCGAACGGGCGGCTCGCGCCCGGGAAGGTGTGGCCGTCGCCGCCGGTGCCGATGAAGACGTTCACCGCCGCGGCCGGGGAGCCCGGTTCGGCCGCCTGCAAGGGCGCCGCACTAAACAACAGGACTGCGAAGGAAAGGGATCGGGTCTTGAAACGAGCTGTCATTGGTGTCTCCACACGTGGCGGGAGCGCACAGCCCGCCGCCTGTTCTTGATACGCTGCGCCATAGGCACATCCAGCGCGCGGGCGATGTCATCAACGCGCGCGCTCGAGCCTGTGTACAGGTTATAAGTGGAGTCAGGTTTCCCGGCAATGATTACCGGATTTTACTCGGCTGTTTAGCCAGTTTACTAAACAAACTGGCGGGTTAGCGCCGAACGATCTTCGCGACGGCCTCGATTTCAACCAGCGTATCTGGTGACGCGAGCGAAGCGACACCGATGCCGGTCAAGGCAGGGCGCGGTAAGCCCAGGTGCTGCACGAGGATCGGCGCCACGGTGTCGAGGTGCTCGCCGATCTCGCCGCGCACGTAGACGCGCAGTTGCAGGATCTGTTCGACCGACGAGCCGGCCGCGTCCAGCACCGTGATCAGGTTGCGCGCCGCGCCTTCGGTCTGCGCGGCCAGCGTGGTGTGCCTGACCTGGTAGTCCCGGTCCCAGTCGACCTGGCCGGACACGAACACCAGGCCAGTGTCATGGTCGATCGTGGCGTGCGACAGGCCGTGCGGCGCGCCGTCGTACAGGGCAGGTGGATTGATGCGTTCGATGGTCATGGGGCGCTCCTGGGCAGGTGAAGGAATCGGCCAGCATAGACAGGCCCGCCCCGCGCAGCAATCGGGCGCCGCTTGTAGCCGATACAAGCAGTGCTAGGGGCGCGCCGCCAGCCGCACCCTGACGCGCTCCAGCATCCACATCATGAACGGATCGTTCTGCGCAGTCAGGTGAAACGCCGCGACCACGCCATAACCGGGCGGATACTTGGGCAGCGCGATCTCGTGGATGCCGTCGCATGGCAGCAGGCGCGCCGGCATGAAGGCCACCATCGCCGATCCCTTCAGGTACTCAAGGGCCATGAAGAACGACGGCGCCGATGCCACCACGCGCCGCTGCAGACCCTGGCGCGCGAACCAGCCGTCGGCCGACCCCGTGAAACTGGCACCGCCCGGATTGGTGACGATGAAGTCGTGCGTCACCAGGGTGGCCAGCGACATCGTTCCCGCGCCGGCCAGCGCGCGGTCGGCCGTCACGCAGCGGTACTGCTCGAGAAACAGCGGCATCGACACCAGGCCCGGGGCGGCAATGCCCTCGGCCGTGAAGATCACATCGATCTCGCCCTGGTGCAGCTTGCGCGTCAGGGCGCTCACTTCGAGGTCGACCACCGCGACCTTCACCTTCGGCGCCGCGTGGCGCAGGTCGCGCACCAGGTCGGCCACGATCACCTTCTGCGTGTAGTCGGTGCCGGAGATGACCAGCGTGCGCTCGACGTCTTCCGGCCGCACGCTCGATGGCAGCGGAATCGCATGCAGGCCGGCCAGCACCTGGGCGATATGCGGCGCGATCAGCCTGGCGTACGGCGTGGCCGCCATGCCCTGGCCGGTACGCACAAACAGCGGGTCGCCCAGGATGGTGCGGATTTTCTTCAGTTGCAGGCTGACCGCCTGCTGCGACACATCCAGGTGCTCGGCCGCCGCCGAGATGGTGGGAAAGCGCGCGAGCGCGTCGAGCGTACGCAGGTGGGAGATATCGAGTTGGTCGACCATGCCGCAATATAACGAAAAGCGAGGGTCAGGTCTGACATTCGGACACGATCTCGACAGTCAAGTAGTCGGAACTAGCTGGACCCGGGCCATGCAGTCCTGGACAAGACACCATTAGAAGTGGCTAAAGCTGAGGTCGTGTCCGAATGTCAGACCTGACCCCGGCTGTGTAAGCTTGAAACTCATCAATGAACATGATCAGGATGACAACCGTAGCACGCATGGCGCAAGGTGACAGGGCGGGCAAGTTGCAAGCTTGTCATCATGAAAACTGCATATCTGACCATTCTTGCCCTGTCGTTGTGCTGCAGCCAGGCCAGCGCCAGTCCTGCCGAACACCAGGAGTTCGACGCCACGCTGTACACGCCATTCCATGCTGGCGCGCTGGCTTCACGCACGTTCACGCTGACGTTCGCGTATCCCGGCCTGGCGCAGCCGGTCGATGTCGACTGGCGCGTCGACCTGCGCGCGCCGGGCGGGCAGACCGTCCTGCAGTGGCGCGGCCAAGTGACGCTGACCGGTGACGAGATCACGGTGACGGTGCCCTGGTCGGGGCTCCTGGGCAAGCAGCCGGCGCCGGACGGCATCTACCGCGTGCGCCTGCGCGCGCTGGTGCAACGCGCGCCACATGATGCGATCGACCAGGAGTGGGAGATCGCAGTCGGCACGCCGCGCGGGTTGGCCACGCCCGCCTTTGCACCGCTGCCCGGCGCATTCATGCCGGGGGCGGCGCCGGCTCCGGGCGCGCTGCCCTATACCGTCTGGCTGGGCAACCTGCACAGCCAGACCAACCACAGCGACGGCGGCGCCGATGTCGCCAGCTGCCGGAGCGCCCAGCGGCCGCAGTCGGCGCCATACGGGCCGGCCGCTGCCTTTGCCTATGCCCGTGACCGTGGCCTGGACATCCTCGTCGCGTCGGAACATAACCATATGTTCGACGGCTCGCCAGGCAGCGCACCCGATGCCGACCCGGCCGCGGCCCGTGCCCTGTACCGCGCGGGGCTGGCTGCCGCCAGCACGTTCTCGGCGCAGCATCCGGGCTTTCTGGC
Organism: Massilia aurea; assembly: GCF_024753205.1. GTDB lineage: Bacteria > Pseudomonadota > Gammaproteobacteria > Burkholderiales > Burkholderiaceae_D > Telluria > Telluria aurea. The sequence goes on from NZ_JANUGZ010000004.1 coordinate 527,353, forward strand.
GCTGTATGGCCTCGAGTGGGGCGTCATCGAGAAGGGCGGCCATATCAATATCTTCAACAGCGACGAGTTGCTGGGTTGGGAGACGAACGCCAATGGAGCGCCGTTCGCCGACACGATCACGCCGCGCAGCGATTACGCGGCGCTGTATGCGCTGATGCGCCAGCGCGGCTGGGTGGGTCAGTTCAACCATCCGGCGCCAACGGGCCAGTTCCAGGTAAGCGGCGTGCCGCTCGCCTATACCGAGGATGGCGGCGCCGCGATGGTGCTGTGCGAAGTGATGAATACCAGCGCGTTCTCGAACAACGTGACCGAGACCGAAACCCGCCGCAGCAATTTCGAAGGCGCCTGCAACCGCCTGCTCGAAGCGGGCTACCGGCTGGCCTTCAGCACCAACCAGGACAACCACTGCGCCAACTGGGGCGCGTCGTACGGCAACCGCACCGGGGTGCTGCTGCCAACGGGCGTCGCGCTGAACCGCGCCAGTCTGGTCGAGGCGCTCAGGGCGCGCCGCGTGTTCGCGACGATGGACAAGGCGTCCCAGCTGGTGTTGACGGCCAACGGCCACGTGATGGGCGAACAGTTCACCAACCGCGGGCCGCTCACCTTGACGGTGAATTTCGCCAGCGCCGCTGGCCGGCAGGTCGCGGCAGTGGCGATCATGGAAGGCGTCCCGGGCCGCAACGGCGAGGTCACGCGCCTGTCGCAGCAGGCAGAAACCACGATCACGCCGGCGCCGGGCGCGCACTTCTATTATGCGAAGGTGACGCAGGACGACGGCAACGTGCTGTGGTCCGCGCCGGTGTGGGTCATGCAGGCGGAATCGGCGTACTGACAGCGGCTCGCCGCGTTTCAGCAGGCGCTTTCGCCGGCCTGACGCCCATGCTATTCTGCTCCCGCCTTCAGCCCGGCCGGGCTGTCATTATTCGCGAGAGACCATGAACAAAAGCACCCTGCTGCGCGCTACCACCGCAGCCTTCCTGGGCGCGTGGAGCGCTTATGCGTTCGCGCTCGATCCCCTCAGCTACGCCAAATACGATCAGGTCAAGACCACGGCCCTGCACCTGGACCTGAAGGCCGACTTCGCGAAGAAAAGCCTGGGCGGCTACGCCGAGCTGACGCTGAACTGGATCGACAAGAAAGCGACGACGCTCGACCTGGACACGCGCGAGCTGACGATCTCGAAGATCGAAGCGCAGGACGCAAAGGGAGCCTGGCGCAAGGCCGACTACACGCTCGGCAAGTTCGATGAAGAGAAGGGCCAGCCCCTGCAGATCAAGCTGCCGGCCCGCCAGACCAAGGTACGCATTCATTACCGCACCGCGCCGACGGCCACCGCACTGCAATGGCTGCAGCCGGTGCAGACCATGTCGGGCAAGTACCCGTTCATGTTCAGCCAGTCGCAGGCGATCAATGCCCGCTCGTGGGTGCCGATCCAGGACACGCCGGCCGTGCGCTTTACCTACACTGCGCGCATCGAGGCGCCGGAAGGCCTGCGGGTGGTGATGAGCGCCGATAACGACATGAAGGCAACCGGCAAGGGCGGCTGGAAATTCACGATGCCGCAGCCGATTCCATCGTACCTGCTGGCGATCGGCATCGGCGAGCTCGAAGCACGCACGCTGGGCGGGCGCACCGGCGTGTACGCCGAGCCGCAGCGCATCAAGGCGGCCGAGTACGAACTGGCCGATACCGAGAAGATGGTCGCCGCGGCCGAGAAGCTGTACGGCCCGTATCGCTGGGGGCGTTACGACATGCTGGTGCTGCCGCCATCGTTCCCGATCGGCGGCATGGAAAATCCGCGCCTGACCTTTTTGACCCCGACCATGATCGCGGGCGACCGCAGCCTGGTCGACCTGGTGGCGCACGAACTGGCGCACAGCTGGTCGGGCAACCTGGTGACCAACGCGACCTGGAAGCACTGGTGGCTCAACGAAGGTTTCACGACCTACGTCACCACCCGCATTCTGGAAGAAATCTACGGCAAGGAAGTCGCGCTGATGAACCTGCAGCTCGAGCAGGAAGAAGCGCTCGAGATGCTCAAGGAGCTGCCGCCAGCGAAGCAGGCACTGGTCTCGCGCCAGGCTGACACCAACGCTGCCGATTACCCGGACACCTCGCTGGCCTACCCGAAGGGCGCCTGGTTCCTGCACACGCTCGAGCAGCGCGCCGGCCGCGCCGCGTTCGATCAATTCCTGCGCGGCTGGTTCGACCAGCACGCGTTCCAGAGCGTGACCAACGAGCAGTTCATCGCCTACCTGCGCGCGCAGCTGCTGGCGAAGAACCCCAGGATCATGAGCGACGCGGAACTCGACGAATGGATCCATGGCCCGGGCATCCCGGCCAGCGGGCAGCGCGCCGTGTCGCAGCGCCTGGCCAAGCTCAATGCCGCGATCGACGGCTGGACGAAGGGCACGGTATCGACCGCGCAGTTGAACGCCAAGGACTGGAATGCCGTCGAGTGGATGAAGTTTTTGAACGATATCGACAAGAAGGCCGACGCTGCCAAACTGGCAGAACTCGACCGCGCCTATGGCCTGGCCAAGTCGACTAACAACGAAGTGGCGTTTCGCTTTTACCGCGCGGCGGTGCATGCCGGCTACCGCGACGTGCGCCCGGACATGGAAGCATTCCTGATGAGCGTGGGCCGCCAGAAGTTCGTGGTGCCGCTGTACGCCGCGCTGCGCGAAAAGGCCGAGGACCGCACCTGGGCCGAGGGCGTCTACAAGAAGGCGCGCGAGCGTTACCACCCCGAGACGCAATCGAGCGTCGACAAAGCGATGGGCAAGCCATGATGACGCGTTCTTCCAGCGGACTGTTGAAACACATCGCCGGCGCGGTGCTGGTCGCGTTCTGCGGCGCCGGCCTGGCCGTCGCGCAGACGGTGGCAGCGCCAACCACCACGGCCGCAGTCCCCGCCTACAACCTGGATGCCGATGTCCAGCGCGTGTTGAAAACCTTCGACGTGCCGGGCATCGCCATCGCGGTGGTCAAGGACGGCAAGGTCGTCGTCACGCAGGGCTTCGGCGTGCGCAAGCTGGGCGACCCGACACCGGTCGATGGCAAGACGCTGTTCGAGATCGCGTCGAACTCCAAGGCCTTTACTGCCGCCGGCCTGGCGATGCTGGTCGACCAGGGCAAGTTGAACTGGGACGACCCGGTCATCAAGCACCTGCCCGACTTTCGCATGTACGACAGCTACGTAACGGCCGAGATGACCGTGCGCGACCTGCTCACGCACCGCAGCGGCTTGGGTCTGGGCGCCGGTGACCTGATGTGGTGGCCGACGACCACCTTCACCAGCGACGAAATCATCCACAACCTTCGCTACATCAAGCCGGCAACGAGCTTTCGCAGCAGCTACGCCTACGACAACCTGCTCTATATCGTGGCCGGCAAGATCATCGCGCAAAAGTCCGGCAAGGACTGGGGCACGACGATGCGCGAATGGATCCTCGATCCGGTCGGCATGAATGCAACCACCACCAGCCTGGCCGCGCACACGGCCGGCATGAACGTGTCGGCGCCGCACAGCAAGATCAATGGCAAGGCGGCGGTCGTCAAGCCGATGCCGGTGGCGAACGCCGTCGGCGCGGTGGGCATCAACACCAATGCCGAAGACATCGCGCGCTGGATGAACGTGCTGCTCGATAACGGCCGCCTGCCGGCGGGGGCGGGCGGCAAGGAAGCACGCCTGTGGTCCGACAAGCAGGCGCGCGAAATGTGGACGGCGCAAACGCCGATGACGGTCAGCCAGCCCAAGCCGTCGCTGGCGGCGACGAGGCCCAACTTCATGGCCTATGGCCTGGGCTTCCAGCTGCGCGACTATCAGGGCAAGCTGGTGGCGATGCACGGCGGCGCGCTGCAGGGCTTTTATTCGCGCGTGCTGCTGGTGCCGGAAGCAAAGCTCGGCATCGCGATCTTCACCAACGCCGAAAGCGGACCGTCGCTCAATGCGCTGCAATACCGCCTGCTCGACGGCTATCTGGGCGTCGCGCCGACCGACTGGATCGGTCGCATCGCTGACATCGCAAATGAGGCCAGTGCGAAGGAAGCGGCCCGCGTGAAGGGTGAAAGCACGGGCCGCGCAAAAGCGTCGAAACCGTCGCTGGCGCTGGCCGGCTACGAGGGCGAGTACGAAGACGCCTGGTACGGCAAGGCGACGATCAAACGCGCCGGCAGCAAGCTGGTGATGTCGTTCGCGCGCACGCCGGATCTGACGGGCGAGATGGAGCACTTCCAGCACGACACCTTCATCGTGCGCTGGAAGGAGCGCAACTTCAACGCGGATGCGTATGCGACGTTCTCGCTGGAGCCGGATGGTTCGATCGAGCGGCTGCGCATGAAGCCCGTGTCGACCGAGACGGACTTCAGCTATGACTTCCAGGATTTGATGTTCGTGCCTGTGAAGAAGGCGAAGTGAATTCTTTTGGGTGGCTGCGCTGCTGACTTGGGTTCCCGCCTGCGCGGGAACGACGTGCTACGCTACCTCTGCCACGTCATTCCCGCGAAGGCGGGAATCCCAGTCCTGCGCCCGCCACCGACCTATTTCTTCTGCCACACCTTCATCATGTCGTCCGAGCCTTGCGACCGGACCCCGTTGTCCGACAGGATTTCCTCGGTCGCATTCAGCGTTGCCTGCCGCGGCAGGATCATCGTCTCGCCATAGCGCTGGTCGAACTTCAGCACCACCTGCTCGTCCTTCAGGTCGCGCAGCAGTGCCACCAGATGCGCCAGGCTGCGTACCGGCTTGCCATTGACCGATTCCACGACCGAGCCGAAGCGGTTGCTATAGCCGCTTACCAGCTTGTGCGGGAAGAACGGCGCGCTGATCACGACCAGCTCTTCGCGCTCGGGCGTGGGTGAATCGCCGCGCTGCGTCACGAGCGGACTGGCGTTGAATGCATACGCATTCATCCCCGGCGCGCTGCCGCTGACAAAGGCCATGAATTCGCTGGTGGCGCGCGAGAACGCCACCGGGCCGTAGATGAAGTACGACGGATAGCCGCCGTCCAGGTCCGGGATCAGCAGCGGACGCGCGCCGGTGGCCGGCACCTCGACCTTCATCGGCTTGCCGCCCCGGATGATCGACATCGGCACCTTGCCGTTCTTCGCCACCTGCTGGATGCGGTACTGGAAGCGCACGCGCAGGCTCGAACCCAGCTTGACCATCGCCTGGTTGTCGATCGCATGCTCGCCGATGTGCGTGATGACGTCCCACTCCTTCAGCGGCCAGGCGGCGTCGGTGCGGTACGGCCGGTGCACCACCGCGCCCTCGACCGATTTATCGAGCTTCAAGTACTGGCGCAGCGCCGGGCTTTCGAGCGTCTGCACGCTGTCATGCAGCAGCGGCTTGCCGTCGTAGGTGCCGTCGGCCACGTCGCGCAGGAACAGTTCGATTTCTTCGTTGGGGATCACGTAGCCGATGCTCTGCGCATTGGTCACGTTGGCGAACGCCAGGCCGATCATGCGCTCGCCGGCGATCACCGGCCCGCCGCTGTTGCCCGGGTTGATCGGGGCGTCGATCTGGATGCGCAGGCCCGAGCTGAACGCACCGTAGTTGACGAATTCCACGCGCGAGATGATGCCGGTGGTGGTCGAGAGCGAATTGCCGCCGACCGGGTACCCGTAGGCGAATACCTGCTGGCGCACGTCCGGCAGCACGGCGGCGCGTGGCACCGGCGGGCGCTTGTCAAAGAACGAGGGATCGTCGAGCTCCAGCACCGCCAGATCGAGCCCGCGCGCCAGCGCGATGACCTTCGCCGACACCTTGTCGCCCGACTGGCTGGCCTGCACCTCGACCTGGCTGGCGTAACCCACCACGTGGGCGTTGGTCAGGATGCGCTTGCCCTCGATGATGACGCCGGAGCCCGTGATGGCCGCAGGGGCCGACTTGGTCCAGGGCTTGTACGGGTCGGGCCGGCGCACGGTCGCAAAAATCTTGACGACCGAGTTTTCAACGGCAGGCAGGGCGGGGGCGGGCGTGGTGGTGCGCGTTGCGGCAGGGACGGCGGGGGTGGGAACGGCAGTGGCGGAGGCCGGCTGGGCGTCTAGCGGTACTGATTCCTGAGCATGGAGCGCGCCGGAGACGGCCAGCGCGAGAACGGCGAATCGCAAAGTCTTCATGGTTTCCTTCGGTTGCGCGGGAGGGCTATCAACCGGAAGAATATACACGTGCGCCGCAAAAGAAAATACGGGGAAGGCCTCGGCCTTCCCAGGTCATGCAGGCTGCTTACTTCTTGACGAACTTGAGCGTCATGCGATCGCTCTCGCCGATCTCCATGTACTTCTCGCGGTCCTTGTCCTTGTTGGCCAGTACCGGCGGCAGCGTCCAGACGCCTTTTTCATGATCCGCCTTGTCTTTCGGATTGGCGTTCACTTCGGATTTGGCGGCCAGCTTGAAGCCGGCCAGATCGGCCATGCGGATCACGTACGCTTCGTGCATGTAGCCGCTCGATGCCTTGGCATCCTGCGTCATCTTGATTGGCAGGCGGTGCTCGACCACGCCCAGCACGCCGTTTGGTTTGAGGACCTTGTGGACTTCTTTGAGCGTCGTGACCACGGCTTCGTCGCCCGCGCCCAGCCAGTTGTGCAGGTTGCGGAAGGTGACGACCATGTCGGCGCTGTTCGGCGCGCCCAGCTCGAAGCGCGTCGGCGGCTCGAACACCACCGGCATCACCTTGTCATACACCTTGGCGTCGGCGGCGAGCTTCTCGCGATAGGCCTTGCCGCCGCGCGATTCCGGCGCACCGGCAGCGCCAATCAGCTTGCCGTTCTCGCGCAGGTAGGGCGCCAGGATCTCGGTGTACCAGCCGCCGCCCGGCGAGAGTTCGATGACCGTCATGGTCGGCTTGATGCCGAAGAAGGTCAGGGTTTCGTAAGGGTGGCGGAACGCGTCGCGCGCCTTGTTGGCGGCGGCGCGGTGCTCGCCGGCGATGGCGGATTTCAGGGCGTCGTCCGCGTGCGCGGCGCCGGCGATGCCGGTTGCCAGCATTGCGGCCAGGATCAGTCGTTTCATCGTGCGAGGTCTCCGTGATGGTTGACGACGGGCGGTGCGCCGTCGTCGCTGCGCTGATGATCCGGGAGGCGCGGCGCACAGTCAAGCGTTCGTCACATATGCATAGGCGCAGGGCGTTTTCGCCAGTAATGGCGGCCTGCAAGGTGCGCGAGCTTCTACGCAAAGTACGTACATATTTGTGCATTGAGGTGGCACAACAATTGCCTATTCAAAAGCTTAACTTACTGCTATGGTTGAGCGGTTTGTCACGTTTTCATCTGTCATAAAACCAAAGCATAAGAGCTGTAATTACAAGAGCGGCCCGAGCTGTTCGCGGAACCGCTGCCCGGACGAAGGTTATTCAGGAGATCTCATGGAACGCCGTACCTTTCTTAATCTCAGCAGCGGGGCAGCCGCCTCGATGCTGCTGCCTTTCGGTCGCGCCATCGCTGCCGAAGAGCTCACCAGCAGCATGCCAGTGGCCGCCAAGAAGGCGCTGGCCGATGTCGCGCTCAACGCCGCCACCAAGGCCGGCGCCAGCTACGCCGACGTGCGCATCGGTCGCTACCTCAACCAGTTCATCACCACGCGCGAGCTGAACGTCGAAAACGTGGCCAACACCGAGTCGGCCGGCGTGGGCGTGCGCGTGATCGTGAATGGCGCGTACGGCTTTGCCGCGACGTCCGACATGTCGACCGATGGCATCGCCAACGCGGCGCGCCAGGCCGTGGCAATCGCCAAGGCGAACGCCAAGCTGCAGACCGAACCGGTGCGTCTCGCACCAGTCAAGGGCGTGGGCGACGTTTCGTGGAGCACCCCGATCAAGAAAGACTGGCGCACCGTGCCGATCGCCGAGAAGACCGACATGCTGATCGCCGCGAACAAGGCCGGCATGGAAGGCGGCGCGAACTTCATGCAGTCGATGCTGTTCCAGGTGAACCAGCAAAAGTATTTTGCCTCGACCGACGGCTCGTACATCGATCAGGACGTGCATCGCCTGTGGGCGCCGTTCTCGGCCACCGCGGTCGACAAGGCCAGCGGCAAGTTCCGCTCGCGCGCGGGCCTCAGCTCCCCGGTGGGCAAGGGGTACGAGTACTTCGACGCGCGGCCCGAGCACAAGATCAAGGCCGCCGGCGGCATCGCCACGCTGTACACCGAATCGTATGACATCATCGAAGACGCCCGCGCCGCAGGCCGCGACGCCAAGCGCAAGCTGACCGCCAAGTCGGTCCAGCCGGGCAAGTACGACCTGATGCTGGCGCCCGAGCACCTGTGGCTGACCATCCACGAAAACGTCGGCCACCCGACCGAACTCGATCGCGTGCTGGGCTTCGAAGCCAACTACGCCGGCACCAGCTTCGCCACGCTCGAGAAGCTGCAATCGAAGACCTTCAAGTACGGCTCCCCGATCGTCAACATCTTCGCCGACAAGACCACGCCAGGTTCGCTGGGCGCCATCGGTTTCGACGACGAGGGCGTGAAGTCCAAGCGCTGGGACATCATCAAGGACGGCATCCTGGTCAACTTCCAGGCCACGCGCGACCAGGCCCACATCATCGGCGAAAAAGAATCGCATGGCTGCTCGTATGCGGATGGCTGGAACACAGTCCAGTTCCAGCGCATGCCGAACGTCTCGCTCGCACCGGGCAAGACCAAGCTCACGCCCGACGAAATGGTCAAGGGCATCAAGAAGGGTATCTACATCGTCGGCGACGGTTCGTTCTCGATCGACCAGCAGCGCTACAACTCGCAGTTTGGCGGCCAGCTGTTCTACGAAATCAAGGACGGCAAGATCGGCCAGATGCTGGAAGACGTGGCGTACCAGTCGAACACCCAGGAATTCTGGGGCGCCTGCAGCGCCATCTGCGATGAACGCGACTGGCGCATGGGCGGCTCGTTCTTCGACGGCAAAGGACAGCCGCCGCAGATCAGTATCGTCTCGCATGGTTCGTCGACCACGCGCTTTAACGGCATCAATGTGATCAACACCGCTCGCAAGATCGGCTAAGCAGGGGCGCACATGAGTATCTTGACCCAGGAACAAACCAAACGCATCACCGACCGCGTGCTCTCGCTGAGCAAAGCCGATGAATGCATTGTCAACATCGAGGGCAACCGGATCGGCAATATCCGCTTCGCGCGCAACGCTGTCTCGACTGCCGGCCTGGCCGACGACACCCGCATCCAGGTGCAGGTCGCCTTCGGTAAAAAGCAGGGCACCGCCACCATCAACGAATTCGACGACAAGTCGATCGAGCGCGCGGTGCGCCGCGCCGAGGACCTGGCGCGCCTGGCGCCGGACAACCCGGAATTCATCCCGGCCATCGCCAAGACCGCGTACAAGCCATCGGATACGTTCGTGCAGAAGACCGCCGACATCGATCCGGAATACCGCGCGCAGGCTGCGGCCTATGCGATCGAAGGCTGCCGCAAGCGCGGCCTGGTGTCGGCCGGCTTCTTCACCGACCGCACCAGCTTCCAGACCATCGCCAACTCGAATGGCCTGTTCGGCCACCAGAACGCAAGCTCGCTCGACTTCACGCTGACCGTGCGCACCGAAGACGGCCGCGGTTCGGGCTGGGTCAAGCGCTCGGCGCGCGACGCCGCAAAATTCGATCCGCGCGAAGCGGCCGAAATCGCGATCGAGAAAGCACTGCGCTCGGTCGACGCCAAGGCACTGGAACCGGGCCGCTACACGGTCATCATGGAACCGGCCGCCACGTCCGATCTGCTCAGCTTCATGCTGGGTGGCTTCGATGCGCGCCGCGCCGACGAGGGCCGCAGCTTCCTGTCGAAAGCCGGCGGCAAGAACCGCCTGGGCGACAAGCTGTTCGACCAGCAGGTCAATATCTGGTCCGACCCGTGGGACAAGGATGTCGCGGTGCTGCCGTGGGACGACAACATGCTGCCGCGCGAGCGCGTGGAGCTGGTCAAGGACGGCAAGATCAATGCGCTGGACTACTCGCGCTTCTGGGCGCAGCAAAAGAACCAGCGCGCAGTGGGCGCGGCCGGCAACATCATCATGGCCGGCACCAACAAGACCACCGAAGAACTGATCGCCAATACCAAAAAGGGTGTGCTGGTCACGCGCACCTGGTATATCCGCATGGTCGATCCGCAATCGGTGCTGCTCACGGGCCTGACGCGCGACGGCACGTTCTACGTTGAAAATGGCAAGATCAAGCACCCGATCAAGAACTTCCGTTTCAACGAAAGCCCGGTGTCGATGCTGAACAATATCGAGGAAATCGGCAAGCCGGTGGTCATCGGCGCCGATGAAGCACGCTACTCGATGCTGATCCCGTCGATGAAGATCCGCGACTTCAACTTCACGTCGCTGTCGGACGCGGTGTAAGTATCAGTAGCCTGGAGCCAGGCCCGCACCTTCCGCACGTCATCCCCGCGAAGGCGGGGATCCAAGTCCGCAGAGCAGTCGCAATGCATGCAAGCTTGGGTTCCCGCCTCCGCGGGAACGACGTGCAGGCGCTCACGCGAGCGCAAACGTAAACGGATAACTCATGGAACGTCGACAATTCCTGCATATCGGCGCCGGCACCGCTGGCGCCATCTTCATTCCGGTCTTTGGCAACGCGATCGCGGCCGAAGACCTGCTCAACCCGATGGCGGCAAGCGCCAAGAAAGCCCTGGCCGACACCGCGATGAACGCGGCGACGCAAGCCGGCGCGTCGTACTGCGACGTGCGCATCGGGCGCTACCTGAACCAGTTCGTCATCACGCGTGACCTGAACGTCGAGAGCATCAACAACACCGAATCGAGCGGCGTCGGCGTGCGCGTGATCGCCGGCGGCGCCTACGGCTTCGCCTCGACCAACGACATGACGACCGACGGCGTTGCCGGCGCCGCGCGCCAGGCCGTGGCGATTGCCAAGGCCAACGCCAAACTGCAGACCGAGCCGGTGCGCCTGGCGCCCGTCAAGGGCGTCGGTGAAGTGGCATGGGCCACGCCGCTCAAGAAGGACTGGCGCACGATTCCGGTCAAGGAAAAGGCCGACATGCTGATCGCCGCCAACAAGGCGGGCCTGGATGCGGGCGCGAACTTCATGACCGCGTCGCTCTTCCAGATCAACCAGCAAAAGTATTTTGCCTCGACCGACGGCTCGTACATCGACCAGGACATCCACCGCCTGTGGGCGCCGATCAATGCCACCGCCGTCGACAAGAAGAGCGGCAAGTTCCGCTCGCGCGGCGGGCTGGGCGCCCCGGCGTCGATGGGCTATGAATACTTCGACGCGCGCGCCGAGAACAAGGTGCGCGCCGCCGGCGGCGTCACGAGCCTGTACAAGAACGCCTACGACATCATTGAAGACGCCCGCATGGCCGGCAAGCAGGCACGCGAAAAGCTGTCGGCCAAGTCGGTCGAACCGGGCAAGTACGACCTGGTTCTGAGCCCCGAACACCTGTTCCTGACGATCCACGAAAACGTCGGCCACCCAACGGAACTGGACCGCGTGCTCGGTTACGAAGCCAACTACGCGGGCACCAGCTTCGCGGGCCTCGACAAGTGGCAGACGAAGGCGTTCAAATACGGCGCCGAGCGCGTCAATTTTGTGGCGGACCGCACCACGCCAGGCTCGCTGGGCCTGATCGGCTACGACGATGAAGGCGTCGCGGCCAAGAAGTGGGACATCATCCGCAACGGCGTCCTGGTGAACTACCAGGCCACGCGCGACCAGGCCCACATCATCGGCGAGAAGGAATCGCACGGCTGCTCGTACGCCGACAGCTGGAGCACGGTGCAATTCCAGCGCATGCCGAACGTGTCGCTCGAGCCGGGCAAGAGCCGGCTCACCCCGGATGAGATGGTGGCCGACGTCAAGAAGGGCATCTATATCCTGGGCCGCGGTTCGTACTCGATCGACCAGCAGCGCTACAACTTCCAGTTCGGCGGCACGCTGTATTACGAGATCAAGAATGGCAAGATCACGAACCCGCTGGAAGACGTGGCCTACCAGGCCAACACGCAGGAATTCTGGAATGCCTGTACGGCGATCTGCGACGAGCGCGATTGGCGCATGGGCGGGTCCTTCTTCGATGGCAAGGGCCAGCCAAGCCAGGTGAGCGCCGTGTCGCACGGGTCGAGCACCACGCGCTTCAACGGCATCAATGTCATCAACACCGCACGCAAGATCGGCTGAGGAAATCAAGATGAAAGCGCTCAATCAGGACCAAGCAAAACGCATCACCGACCGCGTGCTCGCCATGTCGAAAGCCGACGAGTGCACCGTGTCGATCGAAGGCAGCCGTGTGGGCAACGTGCGCTTTGCGCGCAACAGCGTCTCGACCGCCGGCCTGACCGAAGACATGCAGCTCGTCGTGCGCGTGGCCTTCGGCAAACGCAGCGGCACCGCGACCGTCAACGAATTCGACGACAAGTCGCTGGAAAAAGCCGTCCGCCGCGCCGAAGAACTGGCGCGCCTGTCGCCGGAAAACCCGGAGTTCATGCCGGCGATCTCCAGGCAGGCCTACCGCGCCAGCAGCACCTTCGTGCCGGCCACCGCGGCGATCGACCCGGACTTCCGCGCTTCGGTCGCGGCCACCAGCATCGAGATGGCGCGCGCCAAGAAACTCGTCACGGCGGGCTTCTTCACCGACAGCACGCGCTTTTCGACGATCGCCAATTCGAACGGCGTGTTCGGCCACCAGGATTTCACCGACCTGTCGTTCAGCCTCACCGCGCGCACCGAAGACGGCCGCGGGTCGGGCTGGGTCACCCGCGCCGCCGTCGATGCGGCGCGCTTCGATGCGCGTGAAGCATCCGAGGTCGCCATCGAAAAGGCGCTGCGTTCGGTCGACGCCCGCGCGCTGGAACCGGGCCGCTACACGGTGATCCTGGAGCCGGCGGCGACATCGGAAATCCTGGGCAATATGTTCAGCGCGTTCTCGGCCCGTTCGGCCGATGAAGGCCGCAGCTTCCTGGCCAAAAAGGGCGGGGGCAACCGCCTGGGCGACAAGCTGTTCGACAGCCAGGTCAATGTCTGGGCCGACCCATGGGACAAGGACGTACCGGTTGCGCCATGGGATAACGAATCGCTGCTGCCGCGCGAGCGCACCCAGTTGATCAAGGATGGCCGCATCGCCTCGCTGGACTATTCGCGCTACTGGGCGCAAAAGACGGGCAAGCGCGCCACCGCGGAACACGGCAACATGATCATGGCGGGCGGCACCAAGTCGCTGGAAGAGCTGATCGAGGGGACCAAGAAGGGCATCGTCGTCACGCGCACCTGGTATATCCGCATGGTCGATCCACAGTCGCTGCTGCTCACCGGCCTGACCCGCGACGGCACGTTCTACGTCGAAAACGGCAAGATCAAGTACCCGCTCAAGAACTTCCGCTTCAACGAGAGCCCGGTCACGATCCTGAATAACATCGATGAACTGGGCAAGCCGCAGATCATCGGTGGCGACGAGGTGCCGTTCCAGATGGTGCTGCCGCCGATGAAGGTGCGCGACTTCAACTTCACGTCGCTGTCGGACGCGGTCTGACGGTCGGGCGCAACCATGGCCAGTTTTGACTTCTACTTCACGCGCCTGATGTACGAATCGGGCAACTGGGACGTGGATGTCCGCATGCCGAGCAACGTGCTGAACTCGCTGGTGGAGTACACCACGCTGCGGGTCGATACGACGGAACGCATGGTGGCCTTGTCCGACCCGAAGATGCTGCAGGCCCCGTTCTGCTACCTGGCCGGCCACAAGCTGGTGCAGTTCACCCCTGCGGAGCGGCGCAACTTCGAACAGTACGTGCGTGGCGGCGGTTTTGTTTTTGTGGACGACTGCAACCACGACATCGACGGCCTGTTTGCCAAGTCGTTCGAGGCCGAGATGGCGAAGATCTTCGGCTTGAACGCGCTGAAGAAAATCCCGAACAAGCACCCGCTGTACTCGTGCTTCTTCAAGTTCGAGGACGGCCCCCCCACGACCGGCATGGAGCTCAATGGCTGGGGAGACGATCTGGTGCACGAGTACCTGAAGGCGATCGAGATTGGCGGGCGCGTGCGCGTGCTGTACTCGAACAAGGACTATGGCTGCGAATGGGACTACGACTTTCGCAACAAGCGATTTCTGGCGGTGGACAACACCCGCTTTGCAGTGAACATCATTCAATATGCGTTGGGAGCATGACCAGTGGCTGACAGTAATTCGATAGCGTGGGACGAACAGGAAATCGCTGCACTGACGGCGAAAGTGGGCGAGCTCAAAGCCAGCATGGCGCGCGTGATCATCGGCCAGGAAGACGTCGTCAACCTGCTCGTCACGTGCCTGCTGGCCGGTGGCCACGCGCTGGTCGAAGGCGTGCCGGGGCTGGGCAAGACGCTGCTCGTGAAATCCCTGGCGCAGGCCACCGACATGCAGTTCAGGCGCGTGCAGTTCACGCCCGACCTGATGCCGTCGGATATCGTCGGCACCGAGATCCTCGAGGAAGACCAGGCCACGCGCCAGCGCGCATTCCGCTTCCAGCCTGGCCCGGTGTTCACGCAAGTGCTACTGGCCGACGAGATCAACCGCGCGCCCCCAAAAACGCAGTCGGCGCTGCTCGAGGCGATGCAGGAGCGGTCGGTCACCTTCGCCGGCCAGACGCATAAGCTGCCACGGCCCTTCTTTGTTTTGGCGACGCAGAACCCGATCGAGCAGGCTGGTACGTATCCGCTGCCGGAAGCGCAGCTGGACCGCTTCCTGCTGCGCATCGATGTCGTGTACCCGACCGAAGACGAAGAAGTGCTGATGGTCTCGCGCACGACGCATGCCGGCTTGCAGGACGCCGAGCCGGTGATGGATGTCGCCACGCTGCTGCGCCTGCAGCAGCTGGTGCGCGACATCGAGATTGGTGACCATCTGGTGCGCTATGCCACGCGCCTGGTACGCGCCACGCGCCCGAGCGAGACCACGGTCGATGCGGTGAAAAAGCACATCGGCTGGGGCGCCGGGCCGCGCGCCGGTCAGGCGCTGGTGCTGGCGTCGAAAGCACGCGCGCTGATGCAGGGTCGGCTGGCCGTGACGCGAGACGACATCGGCGCGATGCTGCTGCCAGTGCTGGCGCACCGCGTGCTGCGCAACTTCGAGGCCGAAGCCGATGGCATCGCCATTGCAGACGTGTTGCAGGCGCTGCAGCGCGAGATCAAGGTAGCGTAATTGGCGATCGCAAAATGTCGTCCGTGAACCCGGCGCTGATCGCGCACACGACCAGGCTCGATCTCGTGATCCGTCACGTGCTGGCCGGACTCGGGCACGGCATCCACGCGGGGCGCGAGCGCGGGGCCGGTGTCGAGTTTTCCGAGTACCGCTCGTACGTGCCGGGTGACGAGTGGCGCCGCGTCGACTGGAAGCTGGCCGCGCGTGCCGACCGTTATTTTGTGCGTGAGGCAGAGCGCGACAGCCACGTGGCCGTCTGGCTGATCCTCGACGCCAGTGCGTCGATGGCCGAACCGAGCCGCAGCATTGAGGGCATCGATAAACTGACCTGTGCACGCACGCTGCTGGCCTGCGTCGCCGCCATCGCGCAGCGCCAGGGCGATGCGTTCGGCCTGGTGATCCTGAGCGACGGCAAGGTGACGTTCACGCCCGCCAATCGCGGCCCGCGCCATCTGCAGCGCGTGCTGGCGCAGTTGCAGCGCGCCACGCCTGCCGGCCAGTTGCCGGACGCCGCAACGCTCAAGGCCAGCCTGCACTTTGCCCTCTCGCCCAGCGCGATCTATGCGGCGAGCGACTTGCTCGACTGGCCGTCGCCGCTGTCGCTGGCCTTGACCCGGCTGCGCCAGATGCGCCACGACGTGCGCGTGCTGTGCCTGCAGACGCAGGCCGAGATCGACGCCAGCTTCCCGGACACGCAGGCGTACCGTGACCCCGAGCATGAAGAAGGGGTGTTCCGTTTTGGCGCCGACCTGAAGGAAGGCTACCGCCGCAACCGCATGGAACACTTCGATCGGGTGACGGCCCAGTGCCGCAGGAATGACATGCCGTTGACGCTGGCCGCCATCGAACAGGCGCCGGGCGACGTGCTGCGGCGCTGGCTGCGCCGGCCATCGAGGTAATCGCCCATGAATGCACTCTGGTGGTTTGCGCTTCCCGTATTGCTGCTGCCGGTCTGGTGGCACCGGCGCAAGCGCGTGCAGAACCAGGCCGCGCTCATGGCCACCGCACGCTTCCTGCCGCGCACCGAGCCGAAACAGACGCGCGTGTGGCGCTGGAGCGATCCGCTGCTGCTGTTGGTCCGAATGTTATTGCTGGCCTGCCTGATTGCGTGGCTGGCCGATCCCGTCTATCCGTGGCGTGGCGACACGGTGGTCGTAACCGCCGGCGCCGATCCGGTCTGGGTCGAGCGCGAAGCGGCGCAGGTTGGCCTGACGAAGGCCGAGCGCGTGACGCTGCCGGCGGCGCAGGCATTGAGCTGGCTGCACACGCATGAACGCGAATGGACTGGCGACGCGCGCCTGCTGGTGCTGGGTGACGTGCCGATGCCGGCCACGAAGCCGGTGTTTGGCCGCGAGGTGACCGTGCGCACGCAGCCGACTGCGCCAGCCAACGTCGAGCGGCATGTAGTTATCTCCAGCGAGCGCCCGCAAGCCTGGCGCCGCCTGTTCGCGGCGCAGGATGGTGTCGAGAAGATCGTCGTGGATGAGGCGCCGGGCGCAAGGACGGACCTGATCATCTGGGACCGCGCCGAGGCGCCGCCTGCCACGCTGCGCGCGGCGCTGTGGTGGGTGACCAACCCGGCGGCGTTCCCCGAGCTGGCGAAGGCACGCACGCTGAACGGTTTGCAGTACGCCGACAGCGTGCGTGGCCGCCTGTGGCATCACCCCGCATGGCCGCCACAGGATGTCGACGCCGCACGTGCGCTGCTCGACACCTGGCAGCAGCTGCACATCGGGCCGCGCCCCTACACCTTGCCGTCGCAAACGTTCGCCGCCTCGAAAGGCGCCAACGCACCGGCGCCGAGCGGCGCATTGCGCGACATCCTGCTGGCCATCCTGGTTGGCTTGTTCGTCCTTGAAAGGAGTCTCGCGCATGCACGGAGGCGTTGAGATCACCAAACGCGTATGGCGCGCAGCCCAGCTGCGCCGCATGCCGCTCTGGATCGGCGGGGCCTTGCCCTGGCTGGTCATTCCGTCGGGTCCTGGGTTGCTGGCCTGGGCCGGCTGGTGCGCGCTGGACTGGGTCAAGCTGCGCCGCCGCGTGGCGTATGAATGGCCGGCGTGGCTCGATGGCGCCGTGCCCGAGATGGAAGACAGCGCGGCCTTGCTCGACGCCGCCGACACGCCGATCGCGCGCCTGCAGCAGCAGCGCCTGTTTGCGCGGCTCGATGCGGCCGTCTCGCGCCAGCAACTGCGCCAGATCGCGCGCCAGCATGTTTCGAGCGGTCTGCCGATCCTGCTGGTGAGCGCGGTGCTGGCGGGGATGGTGTGGTACGCGACCACGCGGCCGGCGCAAGATGGCACGGTCACGCCGCCCAGCCCCGTCAGCAGTGCGACCGCCGCCACGCTGGCCGGCCTGACGCTCAAGCTCGCGCCGCCGGCCTACACGGGCGTGGCGGCATCTGAATCGGCGCCGCGCGACCTGCAGGTGCCGGAGCAGACCGTCGTGACGTGGTGCCTGACCGGTGGCACGGGCGGCAACAATAAAATCGAGCTGGGTAACGGTGAAACACTCGAACCCGGTGAACAGTGCGCGCGCTGGACGGCGACCGAATCGGTCGTCTGGCGCTGGCGCGGCGCGCGCCACACGCTGCGCGTGATTCCCGATGCGCCGCCCGAGATCACGATCAGTGCGCCGACCCAGATGATCCAGGACCTGCGCGACAACGCGACGGGCACCACGATGACGGTCCAGGTGAAGGACGACTACCGGATCACCCGCGCGACGCTGCACATGACGCTCGCGCAGGGCAGCGGCGAGAACGTGCGTTTTACGGATCGCGAGATGCCGTTGCCGGCGTCGAGCAATCCGAAGCTGCGCAACTGGTCCAAGACGTGGGCGCTGAGCGAGCTGGCGATGGAGCCGGGCGACGAGCTGTATTTTTTCGTCCGCGCGACCGACAACGCGGGCCGCGCGCAGACCGTGCAATCGCCCACCTACACGGTGCGGCGCCCGGCGCCGGAGCAGGAAGCCGAAGAAAGTGCGGCGATGCCGTCGCTGGTGAAGCCGGCATCGCTGCGCAGCCAGCGTCAGATCATCATCGACACCGAACAGCTGATCGCCGACATGCGCAGCACGAAGCTCGCCGCTGCCGACGTGCGTGACCGCAGCGAGCGGATCGGCGACGACCAGGCGCAGCTGCGCCGCCGTTATGGCCAGTTCCTGGGTGAAGAGTCGACGCTGTTCGGCGAAGAAGCGGCCAAGGCGCCGCGCGCTGCCGAGAAGCCTGACGAAGAAGAAGGTCACGAGGGCCACGACCACGCGCCCGGTGGCCATGACCACGATCATGGCGAGCCAAATCAGCGCAAGGGCGGCATCGTCAACGAGACGCAGCAGATCCTGGCAACCTACGGCCACGCGCACGACGAAGCCGAGAATGCGACGATGTACGACGAAGGCACCAAGAAGGTGCTGCGGCGCGTGCTGGTCGCGATGTGGGACGCCGAAAAATCGCTGCGCGCGGTCACGCCGAAAAGCGCACTGGCCCCCGAGCACAAGGCCCTGGAAGCGATCAAGGAATTGCAGCAGGCCGAGCGCATCTACCTGCACAAGACCGCCTTCACGCCGCCACCGATCAAGGAAGAAAAGCGCATGACCGGCGAGATGGACGGCGCCGCGAGCTACCGCCGCACGCAGGCAGAGCAGGCGGCGGCGCTGCCGGAAGAACTGCGCACGCTGGTGCAGGCGCTGTCGGGTGAGGCCGCGCTGCCGGCGCTGTGGATGCGCACCGCGAACGACTGGGTGCGCACGCGCCTGGTCGAGGACGAGCAGCGCCTGGCGGCGCAGCGTGCGATCCAGGACGTGGCCGACGGCTGCATCGCCTGCCGCCCGGTGCTGCGCGCCTGGTTGCGTTCCGGCGCGGGGCAGGGGCAAGTACTGTTGCAGGCGAAGACCAGTGTCGATACGGCGTTCGCGCGCCGCTGGCGCGAGTCGGCTGATGGAGCGACCAAGCCATGAACCAGCAGTGGCTCATCGCCGCCATCGTAGTCGCAGGCATCGTCAGCGCCGGCCTGTATCTGCGCCGCCGCCAGTGGCTCGATGCGCTGCTGGTCGTTGTCGCCGCCGCGAGCCTGGGCCTGTTCGCGCTGGACTTGCGCATGCCGGGCGAGGGCGGCCGCACGCTGGCCATCGATCCGGCTGCGCCACCAGCGTCGCTGGAGGGAATCAGCAGCCTGACGCTGAAAGGCGACGGCCTGCGCGCCGCCGAATGGAACGATTTGCCGGCGCGGCCGTTGGCTTGGGAGGCGCCACGCGGCAGCGCGCTGCGGCTGGAGTTCCCCAGTCAGGTGGCACTGGGCCGCCAGTTCACGCTGACCATCAAGCGCGAAGACAAGATCGACGCGCGGCTGCAGCTGCTGGCCGAGAATGGCCAGCCGCTCGCAGAAGTGCGCGGCACCGGTGACCTGCGCGTCGACTGGATGCCGCCGGTGGCCGAACGCGTCGTGCTCAAGGCGCGGCTGCTCGACGCCAAAGACAAGGTGATTGCAGAGGGACCGGTCCCGTTCACCGTGCACGCGCCGACGCCGCTACAGGTCGTCGGCCGCTTCGGCGCGCCATCGTTCGACCTGCGCGTGCTGAACGACATGCTGACCAGCAGTGGCGCGCTGCTCGACTGGCAAGTCACGCTGGGCCGCGCAATCACGCGCACAGAGGCGCCGCGCACCGAGATGGCCTCGCCCAACCTGATGGTGATCGACGCCGCACGCTTCGAGCGGATGGCGTCCGGCGAACGCACCGCGCTGCTGGACCGCGTGGCCAAGGGCATGCCGCTGCTGGTCCTGGGCGGCAACGCGAACGATCCAGGCGTCTGGTCACGCACGCTGCAACTGCCGCTGCGCGCACAGCCACTGGGCGCAAAGATTGATGCGCCACTGGAGATGCCGGTGGCCTCGCTGCTGCCCGCATCGCGCGACGCCGGTCCATGGCGCGGCACTGACAATATGGTCTGGACCCGCGACTGGCAACAGGGCCGCATCGCCTGGCTTGGCGTCACCGAATGGCATCGCCACGCGATCGCCGAGCCACGAGCACTGGCACTGTGGTGGCAGGGCGTGCTGGACCGCGTGGGTGTCGAAGAACGGCACAAGACCGAATGGCTGGCACCAGGCGACATGCCGCTGGCAGGCCAGCGCCTGGAACTCTGCGCGCGCGGCGTCAGTGGCCAGCTGACGCTCCCCGATCTGAAGCAGTCGCTGGGCTGGCAGCGTCGCGCAGACCGCGCCGATGCATCATGCGCAGCGCTGTGGCCGCAAAAGGCAGGATGGTTGCAACTACAGGACCTGAACGCCGGCCCGCATGCAATCTACGTGTACGCGAAGAACGACTGGCCCGAATGGCAGGCAGCCGAGCGGCGCGCCGCAACAGCACGCTACGCGGCCCGTTCGCAGATCCAGCCGGTGAACGGACCAACACGCCCCGCACCATCCTGGCCATTCGCCCTCGTGTTTGCAGCGGCCATGCTGCTGCTGTGGTGGCGCGAGCGACGCTGAAAAAAAGCCGGGGTCAGGTCTGACATTCGGACACGGCCCCAGCCGTAGCGATGCGTCTTCAGAACGGCTATGCAACAACCGTGCCGAAATCGATCGTGAAAAAAGCCGGGGTCACGTGAAAAAAGCCGGGGTCAGGTCTGACATTCGGACACGGCCCCAACCTTAGTGATGGGTCTTCAGACGACTGTGCAATTACCGTGCCGAAATCGATCATAAAGGCGAACGTCGCTTTACTTTTTCGAGCGCGAATTGAGCGACTAGTGAAGAGGTCGTATCCGAATGTCAGACCTGACCCCCACTGTTCTGCAGAGGTCGTGTCCGAATGTCAGACCTGACCCCCGCTGTTTTGCAGAGGTCGTGTCCGAATGTCAGACCTGACCCCCGCTGTTGAACTATCAACCCATCAGAACGTGTAATCCGCCTTCACATACGCCGTGCGGCCGTTCATCCCGAATGGGCAGGTCTCCCAGCAATACGTGAAGCCCAGCTGCGGGAAGGGTGCTGCGCGTACCGGGTCCCATTTGGTTGGGTAGGTGTCGAACAGGTTGTTGATCCCCGCCGACAGGCTCAGGCTCTTGTTGAACGTGTAGCGGCCCGTCAGGTCGACGATCCATTTGGCTTCCCACGTCTGCACGAATGGCGCCGTGAAGCCCTGGCCCTGTACTTCGCCGAAGTAGTTCGCACGGCCCGTCACGTTCCAGGCACCGGCCGTGTAGTCGGCCGAGACCACATGGTGCTTGCGCGGCTGGCCGCGTTCGATCAGCGTCACCTGTGCATCGTCGAACAGCTGCGCGCCGGTCAGCACGGGCGATTGCGAATTGCGCGCCTTGACCTCGGTCTTGTTGAAGCCCAGCTGACCGGACAGCACCAGGGTCGAGCCCTGGCCGCGGATGGTCTGCTGTGCCACCAGGTCCAGGCCCGTGGTTGAGGTGTCGATCGCATTGGTGAAGAACTGCGCCTGGCCCACGCGCAGCGGATCGAGGATGGCGCGGATCGGGCATGCGGCAGGCGTTGCGCAGGCGCCCGACTCTGGCGAGATCGTGCTCGAGAACACGATGCGGTCGTCGATCTTCGTGCGGTACACGTCGGCGGTCAGCGAGAACGTGGTGGTTGGCCGCAGGATCACGCCGATGCTGGCGCTTTTTGACGTTTCTTCTTTCAGCGGTGCGATGCCGAAAGCGCGCGTGACGGCGCTGTCTTCGCGCGCCGTCAGCGTTTCGGTCAGCACGCCGGCCGCATTCAGGTTGGTCGAGACTGAGCTGTAGAACTTCTGCTGCACGCCCGGTGCCCGGAAGCCCGTCGATGCGCTGCCACGCAGGCCGAACGAACGGCTCGGGTCCCAGCGTGCATTGAGCTTGCCGATCGTCGTGTTGCCGAAGTCCGAATAGCGCTCGTGGCGCACTGCCGCGCCGACCGAGACATCCGGGCCGAACTTGCGCTCCAGGTCGACGTAGAAGGACGTGTTATGGCGGCCCTGGTCGACCGCCGTCGATGGCGTGTAGCCCGGGAAGCCCTGGATGCCCGATGCGGCGATGCCGCCGGTCTGGTCGCGGATGATGATGGCGGGGTTGTTGGTGCGGCCGTACTGGTACGAGACCGGGTCGCCCGCCTCGATCTCGTAATTGTCGCGGCGCCACTCGACGCCGGCGGCGACGAACAGCTCGCCGCCCATCAGGTTCACCGGGCCCTTGAAGTCGAGGTTGAACGTGGTCTGCTCAAACTTGAGCGTGCCGGTGTCAGCTTCACGCGGCGATTCGCCGTTCTCGTACCAGTAGCTGACGTTGATCGAGTTCCGTTCGTGGAACTGGAGCTGGCTGCGGCCGTGATTCACGCTCGCGTCCACTGACCAGTCCTTGCCCAGGTCGTGGCGGTAGCCGACGGCGAGCGAGGCATCCTGCACGGTGGTGACGATGTTCGGCAGGAAGCCTTCCGGGTACACCGCTGGCACGTTGCGCCCATCTTCTTTCGGGCGGAAGAAGCCGCCCGAATCGCCCTTGCGTTTCGAGGCGCCGCCGAACGCATACAGCTCGCCGCCACCCATCGGCAGGGCCGAATTCATCCACAGGTAGTAATCCTTGGCGTTGCTGTCGCCCAGGCGCTGCGTGACGCGCGGCGGATTGACGCGCGCCGTGTCCAGGCCGGCGCGGTTGGTTTCGTCGCGCTTGCGCGCTTCGACCGACAGGTTCAGGTAGCCGCCGTCGCTGCCCAGCGCGAAGCCGCGGCTGGCGCTGGCCGAGTAGGTGTCGCCATCGCCTTCGTCGGTCGTGCCGGCGCTGGCGCTGACGATGCCGTTGCCGACACCCTTCTTGAGGATGATGTTGATGACGCCCGCAATGGCGTCCGACCCGTACTGGGCGGCGGCGCCGTCGCGCAGCACTTCGATCGACTGGATCGCCGACAAGGGGATGGCGTTGATGTCGGTGCCGGCCGAGCCGCGGCCGATCGTTTGCTGCACATTGACCAGCGCCTGCTGGTGGCGGCGCTTGCCGTTGATCAGCACGAGCAGCTGGTCGGGGCCGAGGCCGCGCAGCGTGGCGGGGCGGATGATGTCGGTGCCGTCGCTGACGAAGGTCGACGTGAAGTTGAACGACGGGTCGAGGTCTTGCAGCACCTTGCCCAGTTCGAGCGTACCGGCCGACTGGATGTCTTTGGTGCTGATCAGGCCCACGGGCACGGCGGTATCGAGCGCCGTCTTGGCCTGGGTGCGCGAGCCGAGCACCACGACCTGCGACATATTGCTGTCGGCTTCCTGTGCGCTGGCTGGTGCGAGCGCCGCCAACAGGGCCGACGCCAGCAGGGCGCGTCGTGGCAGTGTTTGTTTCATCATCCTCTGTCCCCTTTTCATCGATTTTTATGTCGCCCTGTTATCAGAGCATTATTTAATCTTAGCAACGGGGTTGGGGTGCCGACGACCGAGCATGTGAAATAAGTAAGTACGAACGTGTCTCCGGAGCAAATGCGTCGTACAAATGAGACAGGTTTGCTCGTTAAACAATACTTTCATGAGCAGCGAATAATGCTTTGAGTATTAAGCACTTTTCCATAAGAAATTATGTTTGAAAAGTATTGTTTTATTGTTACGTTATTTAACAAGTTTTTCAAATGTGCGCGGCTCGCGACAAGCTACGATAGCCATTAACCATGCCAAACAGGCACGGCGGCAGGCGGTTCATTCCGCCGACTGGATTTCACCATGCCCGCGCGCCGCGCGGGCGAAATCCGCCGACCACCTCAGGCAGCCACACCATGATCCAGCGACGAACCGACGAGCGAACCGCGCTTGCCACCGAATATGCGTTATTCCTGGCCGAGACACGCGGCGTCAACGCAGGGCTGGTGTACCTCGAAAGCTGCAACGTCTCACGAGCGATCCTGCTGCGCGCCATGCAGGATCCCGCCGCCCGGCGTGTCCGGGAACGGCGCCAACGGCAACGGAACGATTAGCATGAATATCACCCAGCTTTGCAAACGCTATGGCCTCGAGCATTACGGCAGTCTCGAAAGCGCCTGGGACGCCCACAGCGCAACCGGCATCGTCCTGATGCAGCTGTGGCACGCGCCCAACCAGAAGATCAACGACCACCCACTTCCGGGCGCGCAGCTGCGCGTGCGCTGTCTCGACGCGTCGGACATCCCGGTGCCACTGGACGACGCACGGGCAGCGCGCGGGCGCAGCATCGAAGCAGTAGAGGGCGGCGCGCGCGGCTATGCCGCGATGTCGATTCCGCCAACGCAGTCGCGCGGTGCGGGCGCCTGGGCCAAGTACGCCAACCTGGAACGCGTGTTCCCCGTGCTGGCGCTCGAGCGCGAGTCATGCGGCACCGTGTTCGCGGTGCTGGGTGCGCCGGTGCCAGCGTCCGAACTGGGTGTAGCGTCGCCCGAGCCGGGGCATCGGGCGGGCACGGCGCGCCATCTCAGCCTTGATGGTCGCGCATCCATTCCTTGAGGCCGTTCACCCAGTTCTTGGCCGGCAGGTTCAGGCGCCGCTTGATCTCGCCGGCGCGCTCGTAGAGCACTGAAAAGTCCAGCTGCGGCGCGTCCCGGAACGCCACCACCACCACATTGGCATCGTGCACCTCGGGCAGCCAGACGACGGCGTCGAACACCTGTTCCATGTTCAGGAAATTCTTGTCGTAGTTGCTGAAGTCGCCGAACACATTGGCGGTCATGACGCCGCCCGGCGCCAGGCAATCCAGGCAGCCCTGGTAGAACGCTTCCGAATCGAGCACCGGGCCGCGCGCGTCCTGGTCGTACAAATCCACCTGCAGCACGTCAGCCTTGCCGTGGTTGGCCGGATCGAGCACGAAGTCCATCGCGTCCTGCTCGCGCACGTCCAGGCGCGTATCGTTCTCCGGCAGGCCGAATAGGGCGCGGCAGATCGCGATTACGTTGGGATTGAGTTCGACGGCCGTCACGCGCGCATCGGGAAAGCGGGCATACGTGAACTTGGTCAGCGCGGCGCTGCCCAGGCCAAGCTGCACGACGTGGCGCGGCGCGCTCTGGAACAGCGTCCACATCATCATCATCTGCACGTATTCAAGCTCGATCGTGTCCGGCTTGGCCAGCCGCATCGCGCCCTGTACCCACGAGGTGCCAAGGTGCAGGAAGCGCACGCCCTCGAATTCGTCGATGGTGGCAGGGGGATGGCCGGGCTGGGCGAAGCGCGGATCGATGACGGTGGGTGACTTGGCGGACATGGCACGAAGCAGTGGAGGGCAAAGCCGATGTTACCAGAGCCGCCGATGCAGGCTCTCAGGTCGCCGCCAGCGCCGGCAGGAACAGTGTCACGGCCAGGCCGCCGCCGTCGCGATTGGCCAGCAGGATGCGCCCGCCGTGCGCCTCGGCGATCTCGCGTGCGAGCGCAAGACCAAGGCCAGTGCCGGCGCGCTTGGTCGAATAGAACGGCACCAGCGCGTGGGTCAGCACCGCGTCGCTCATGCCGGTGCCGCGGTCCATCACGTCGATGCGCACCTGGTCCTGCACGCGCCGTATCTGCAACTGCACGTCGTCAGGCCGGGAGCCCGACTCGTGCGCGTTCTTTAACAGATTGAGCAGCGCCTGCTCGAGCTGCGCGGCGTCGATCCAGGCTGCATCCGGTGGCAGCTCGCCCGCGATGGTAAAGGACACCTGACCCGCCAGGCGCGTGACCACGGCTGGCCAGCTGCAGGCTTCCAGGCGGGGCGTGGGCAGCTTGGCAAAGCGCGCGTAGCCCGAGATGAAGCTCTCCAGGTGGCGCGTGCGTTCGCCAATCGTTTCCAGGATCTGCGGCAGGCGTTCGAGCTGGCCGCGCCGAACCAGTTCGGCCCCGGAGTGCGCGAGCGACGCCAGTGGCGCCAGCGAGTTGTTCAATTCGTGGCTGATCACGCGGATGACTTTTTTCCAGGTCTGGACTTCCTGGCGCCGCAGTTCGACCGTCAGGTGGCGCAGCAGCAGCAGCTCGTGACGCCGGCCATTGAGCGTGAAGGTGCTGCGCGCCAGGTGATAGACCTCTTCGGCCTCGCCTTCGCCAGCGGTAAACAGGCCATCGACGCCGCGCGCCAGCGCGTCGCGCAGGGCTGCCGAGGCGCCATCGAGCACCGCCCGCAGGCTGTGGCCTTCGAGCTTGCGCCCCTGCGCCAGCAACTGGCGCGCGGCGATGTTGGCGAACACGATGGCGCCGCCGGGCGTCGTCGAATCGGCCACCAGCAGCATCGCCACCGGCGTGTTCTGCACCATCGAGTCGAGCAGCAGTTCGCGCTGCACCAGCCCCAGGCGCTGCTCGCGCAGCACGTTGCCCAGGTTGTTGTGGGCGGCAATCAGGTCGCGCAGTTCATCGTTGTATGGCCAGTGCAGGCTGCACGAAAAGTCGCCGTCACGGTAGCTGTCGACGGTGCCTTCGAGTGCCCGAAACAGCGACAGCACGGGCTGCAGCTGCGCGCGCAGCGTGATGACGGCCAGTGGCACCAGCCCAAGCAGGCAGATGGTCAGCACCAGCAGCGGCCGGGCGGGCAGCAGGTGATCCAGCAGCAGCGCAGCGATTACCGCGAGCGCGAGCAGGGTGCCCACCAGCGCCGACAGCCGCGTGACCAGCGAAAACCTGGGCTGGTGCGCGCTGCCCGTCATGGCCGCGCGATGCCCAGCCGCTCCATGCGGCGGTACAGCGCCTGGCGCGACAGGCCAAGGTCGGCCGCCGCCTGCGCCACCACGCCGCCCGCACGCGACAGGGCCGCCACGAGCGCGGCGCGGTCCGGCTCCGCTTCCTGGCCTGATACCGGTGCCGGCGTGCTCGCTGCCGGCAGTCCCAGGTCGGCCACCATGACGGTATCGCCATGGGACAGCAGGCTGGCGCGCGCCATCACGTTTTTCAGTTCGCGCACATTGCCGGGCCACGGGTAGGCCATCAGCGCCGCTTCGCTGGCCGGGTGCAGTGCCTTGCCGGCGGCCAGGAACGAACGGGCCAGCGGCAGGATGTCGCCCGGGCGCGCGCCCAGCGGCGGCAGGCGCAGCTCGATCACGTTCAGGCGGTAGAACAGGTCTTCGCGAAAGGTGCCGGCGCGGATCATCGCGCCCAGGTCAGCGTTGGTGGCGCTGATCACGCGCACGCGCACCTGGCGCTCGCGGTTCGAGCCCAGGCGCTCGAAGCGGCCCGTTTCCAGCACCCGCAGCAGTTTCATCTGGCCAGCCAGCGGCAGGTTGCCGATTTCGTCGAGGAACAGCGTGCCGCCATTGGCCGCCTCGAACTTGCCTTCGCGCGCTTTCGATGCGCCCGTGTAGGCGCCGGCGTCGGCGCCGAACAACTCGGCCTCGATCAGTTCGGACGGCAGGGCGCCGCAATTGAGCACCACGAACGGGCCGTCAGCCACCTGCGAATTGGCCTTGATGATGTCGGCGATGCGCTCCTTGCCAGCGCCATTCGGGCCGGTAATCAGCACCGGCACGTCGGCGCGCGCGACCTGGCAAGCCAGGTGCAGCACGCGTTCGGTGGCCGGGTCTTGCCAGACCAGGCCGCGCAGATCGAAGTTCTGCTCGAGCGCCAGCCGCGCCTTGCGTTCGTGCTGCAGGCGGCTGCGCAGCGCGCGGTTGGCTTGCCCCAGTTCGATCAGGTTGCTGACGCTGGCCAGCAGGCGCTCGTCGTTCCACGGCTTGGGCAGGTAGTCGGCGGCGCCGGCCTTGACCAGGTCGACCGCCGCGTCCAGATGCGTCCACGCAGTGAGCAGGATTACCGGCAGGTCGGGGTGGCGCGCGCGGATCGCGCGAAACAGCGCCACGCCTTCTTCGCCTGATGTGGTGTCGGCCGTGAAGTTCATGTCCTGGATGACCAGGTCGATTGGTTCCCGCGCCAGCAAGTCCAGGCCTTCTGCGGGCGAGAGTGCGCGCAGCGTAGCGATGTCGTGCAGCGAAAACAGCACGTCGAGCGCCATGGCGACGGCGGCGTTGTCGTCAATGATAAGAACGGTGGGCATGGCCGCCAGCATAGCACCCGCGCGCCCCCTCACAGGCTGCGGGTGGCCAGCGCCGGCGAGATGCGCGCTGCGCGCCAGGCCGGGCCATACGCCGCCAGGATGCCGATCACCCAGAACATCAGCGCGCCGCCGATCAGGTAGGCCACCGGCAGGCGCGCCATGTCGAGCTTCGTCACCAGGAGCTGATTCAGGCCCACGCCCAGCAGCACACCACCAGCCACGCCGACGCTCGTGATCACCACGTTCTCGACGATGAAGTAGCGCAGGATGTCGATCTTGCGCGCGCCAAGGGCACGCCGCACGCCGATCTGCTTGCGGCGCTGGGTTACCCACAGGCTGGCCATGCCGACGATGCCGCTGCAGGTGACCAGGAGCAGCAGCACGCTCACCGTCACCAGCATCCACGACAACGCAAGGTCGGCGCGGTAGCGGTTCTTGCGGTCTTCCTGGGTCGTCTTGATGCGCAGGATCATTGGGGTGGCCGACGATGCGCGCAGCGCCTGCTCGGCGGCCTGCATCACGCGGTCGCGCTGCCCCGGTTCGCTGCGCATCGCATACATCGCGCCCCCACTGCCATAATGCCGTGCGGGCATGATCATCGAAAATTCGCCACGCTCGCCTACCTCGGCGTGGGCGCTCGCCAGGCGCTCGACCACGCCGATCACCCGGGCGCTTGGCGTGCTGTCGCCGGTACCGAAGTACAGGGACTTGCCCACCGCCGATGCGCCGGGCCACAGCTTGCTGGCCAGGGCGCGCGTCACGATCATCTGCGTTGGCTCCCCGGCGTTGGTCGTTTCGTTCACATCCAGGATGTCCTGGCTGGAAAAATCGCGCCCTTCGACCAGTTGCAGGCCCAGAGCCCTGACCAGCGAGTCGCCCGTGAAATAGGTCGATGCGTAGGCGCTTTCGCGCGCCTGGCGCGGATCGGCCGCGATGCTGGACGTGCCGCCGCTGTTCGACATCGGCATCTGCGACACCTGCGCCACCGCCGCCATGCCCGGCACCGCGTGCAGCACCTGGAGCTCGCGCCTGATCGAGGCGAGCATCTGTTCCGGCGTGTCCTGGTTCAGATGACGCAGCGAAAAATAGAAGGTCGCGGCTTCGTCCTGCAGCCCCGATGGCCGCGCCGCCACGGCGCGCCGCTCATTGACGATGTGCAGGGCGTTGGCCAGGATCGCCAGGCTCAGGGCGACCTGCATGGCCACCAGAATGGGGCCGGTCTTGTTGCGCATGAGCGCCGACAGGATGGGGCGGATTTCCATGGTCAGTCTCCCGTGATGGTGTGGTGAACGGCGTTCATTGCGATTTGAGCTGGATGGCAGGCGTGACCTGGCACGCGCGCCAGGTCGGCAGCAGGCCCGCGATCACTGCAGCCGCAATCGACAGCACGAAGGTCAGGGCCAGCATTTGCCAGTCCATGCGCGCCACGGCGGCCATGTCCTTGCTCTGCATGCCGATCAGGGCCAGCGCGCCGACGGCCAGCCCCAGTCCCAGCACGCCGCCGGCCAGGCCCACCACGCCCGTCTCGATCAGGAACTGGCGGAATATGTCGCGCTTCGACGCACCCAGGGCGCGGCGCACGCCCACTTCGGCGGCGCGTACCGAGAACTTCGCCAGCAGCAGGCCGACCGTGTTGACCAGGCACAGGGCCAAAAAGCCGAAGGCGAGCCAGGCCGACAAGCGGGTGTCGTTGCCGACCACTTTTTGCTTTTCCATCCATGCCATGACGTCGTACAGTTCGACCGGCGCCGGGCGCGGCAGGCGGCCCAGCTTGCGCTGCTCGCTGGCGTAATTCTCGAGCGCGCCCTGCAGGTCGGCGCGATCGGCGCCGGAGCGGGTCTCGAACCACAGCTGGATCCAGGTGCACTCCGAGGCCAGCAGGCTGGCATAGCCCGGATCGCGGACCTGGCTGCAATTGACGCTGCCGTAAGGCTGCAGTTCCTTGCGCACGGCGGTGGCCAGCGGGATCATGAATTCTTCCCCTGTGGCCGGGCCGCTTCCGATCAGCTTGTAGTAGCGCGGCATCGGGTTCCAGTCGCCCAGTACCCCCACCACGGTGAACGGTTCGCCGCCTATGCGCAGGCGCTGGCCCACCGGGTTGGCCTCGCCGAACATTTTTTCGGCCACGGTGCGGTTCAGGATCACCACATTGGCGCCGCGCGCTTCGTCTTCTTCACTCCACGGCTGGCCGTACCGGAACGGCACGTCGAACATCGCGAAGAATGTACGTGTCGGCGCCAGGCCATACGCCTGGAACGGGGCGCTGCCGGCGCGTGGCGGCTCGACCGGCATACCAGTGGCGAACATGGCCACACCACGTTCGGCAGGCGCGATGCGCAGCAAATTCATCGCGTCCTGGTACGTTGACTGCATATCGATCGGCTCCGATCCAGGGACGTAACCGTTGCGCGCGCCGTTGTCGATGAACGGCACGAACAGGCGCTCGCTCTTGGCCGGAATCGGGTCGCCCGACATCACGTGCAGGATGGTCAGCGTGGACACGCTGGCCGCCACGCCGATCGCCAGCGTCAGCACCATCAGCACGGTGAGATACGGATTGCGGCGCAGGCTGCGCACGCCAAGCATCAGGTAATAGCCGAGCATCGCCGCTCCTTATGCCGTGACGTCGGTATGGGCCTGGTGCAGCGACGGGGCGCGCCGCACCAGATCCGACACCTGGCCATCGATGATGTGCACGTTGCGGTGGGTGCGCACGGCCAGTTCCGGGTCATGGGTCACCATCAAAATGGTGGTGCCGGCCGCATTGATTTCTTCGAGCAGTTCCATCACGCCGCGCGCCATCTGCGTATCGAGATTGCCGGTCGGTTCATCGGCCAGCAGCAGTTTCGGACTGCCGGCCAGTGCGCGCGCGATCGCCACGCGCTGCTGCTGGCCGCCCGAGAGTTCGGCCGGGTAGTGCTTCATGCGCGAGGCCAGGCCCACCTTGCCGAGGGCGTCCTCGATACGCTCCTTGCGCTCGCGCGCATTGAAGCCGCGGTAGCGCAGCGGCACGTCGACGTTGTCGAACAGGTTCAGGTCGGGGATCAGGTTGAATCCCTGAAAGATGAAGCCGAGCTTTTCGTTGCGCAGGCGCGAGCGCGCTGCGTCGTCCAGGCCCTTGACGTTCACGCCGTCGAGAATGAATTCGCCTGACGTGAAGTCTTCGAGCAGGCCGGCGATGTTCAGGAAGCTCGTCTTGCCCGAACCGGAGGGGCCGGTCACGGTGACGAATTCGCCCTGGCTGACGTGGATCGCGAAGCCGCGCAGCGCGTGCGTCTCGATCATGTGGGTGCGGTACACCTTGCTCAGGTTGGTCATGCGCAGCATAGTCTGGCTCCGTGGTTCATTGATTGATTGAGACGCGTGCGGCATTGTCGAAGGCATCGGTGCCCGACACCACCACCTTGTCGCCGGCTTTCAGGCCGTCGATGATTTCAACGGCCGAGATACTGGTGGCGCCGATCCGGATCGGCGTGCGCACGGCGACGCCGTCGTGCATTACATAGGCATGGCGCCCACCCTCGTTCTCGACAAACGGGCCGCGCTGCACCATCAGCACGTCCGGTTTTTCCTCGATCAGCAGGCGCGCGCTGACGCGCTGGCTCTGGCGCAGGCCAGTCGGCTGCGCGCCATCGAAGCGCACCCGCGCCAGTACCTGGTTCTTGACCACCTCGGGCGACAGCGCCGACAGCGTGCCGGTGGCGCGCCCCGACGGCAGGGTAATCTCGGCGCGCATGCCCAGGCCCATGTCGCCGGCGTAGGTTTCGGGCACTTCCAGTTCGACTTCCAGCCGCGACAGATCCACCAGCGTCATCAAGGGCGCGTTGGCCGCGACCACCATCCGGTGCTGTACATTGAGCGTGCCGATGAAGCCATCGACCGGCGCGCGCACGGTCAGTTCGTCGACGCGGCGCTGGGCATTGGCCATCGACAGGCGCTGGCGTTCCAGTTCATTGGTCTTGGTCTTGATCGCCAGTTCGACGTCGTCCCCTTCGAGCGCGGCGGCCTGCCTGGCGTGGCGGGCGCGGATGCCGGCCGAATTGACCGCATCCCTGGCCTTCTGGTAGTCGATCTTGGCGATGATGCCGATCTGGCCAACGCTGTCGTAGCGCTCCAGCGTGCGCTGGGCCGACAGGCGGTCGATCTCGGCGGTGTCGGCTTCGCGCTGGGCCAGCAGCTTCTGCTTGCGCGACAGGATGTGCTGGCGCGCGACTTCGGCCTTGAGCTGCTCCCAGGTCGACACTTCACGTTTCAGGGCATCGGTCAGGTCGGGCGATTCGAGCAGCGCCAGCACGTCGCCCTTCTTGACCGTGTCGCCGGCGGCGACCTTCAGGTTGACGGTAGCCGGCGCGGTCGCATACAGGGTAGGGCTGACGGCGGCCACGACGCGGCCATTGACGGCGGCGTCGCGCACCAGCGTGCCGCGCGCCACCTCGGCGATGCGGATGCGGCTGGCCGAGACACTATGTTCGCTGTTGTTCCAGGCGGCGTACAGCGTGGCGCTGACGGCGACAAGCGCAGCGGCCGCGCCGATCATCAAGGCGCGGCGCTTGAATCGTTGCGCCGGGGGCGGCGTCAGGGTGGTGTCCTGCCGGGATGGCTCGGGGATCATGGTGGTCCAGTAACGACGGTGTGATGGTCGTTATTGCACGATCCGTGCCAGACATTAAGTCATTGATTCGTATGGAGGGCAGTCGCGGACACCGCTGTCCGCGGTGTCCGTCCGGGCGACCGCGGACACGGCCGCCGGTCAGGGTTTACTT
Source organism: Massilia aurea (assembly GCF_024753205.1). GTDB lineage: Bacteria > Pseudomonadota > Gammaproteobacteria > Burkholderiales > Burkholderiaceae_D > Telluria > Telluria aurea. The sequence goes on from NZ_JANUGZ010000004.1 coordinate 560,192, forward strand.
CTGTGGCTTCTGCTTCTGCGCGTACTTGCCGACGACTTCGCCCTTGGCCAGCACATGGCCCTTCATCGCGGTCAGCACCTGATCGCGGTCGGCGCCAAACGGCACGTCCAGCATCGTGTCAAGCGCCATCACCTGGAAGTGATAGCGGTGCGCCGCTTCACCCGGTGGCGGCTTCGGTCCGTAGTAGCCCGGCGAACCGCGCGTCGTCAGGCCCTGCAGCACGCCATCCGGATCCGACAGGCGGGCTTGCTCCTGAACGCCTTCCGGCACGCTCGTGACATTGGCCGGGATATTCCACATCACCCAGTGCACGAAGGGCAGGGCCGGTTTGGCGTCCGGGTCTTCCGCGATGATCACGTACGACTTCGCACCGGCCACCGCTTTCCACGACAGCGCCGGCGAGACGCCATCGGCGTACTCGGTATAGCGCTCGTTCATCATGCCGTTGGCCGCAAAGCTTGGCGACGATACCGTCATCTGCCCCTTGGCCTCGGTCTCGGGACGCTTGAGCGCCAGCGGCACGTTGGTGCCCTTGCTGGTTTGCTGTTCGAGCGGGCCTGCCGGGGCTTTTGCCGGTGTGCTGGCCACAGCGCCAGCCTTGCCGCCGGTGTAGGCGACCCGATAGATCACGCCGTTGGCATCGTCCGCCATCAAGAGCGAACCGTCCTTCGCCATCGCCAGTCCGACCGGGCGTGCGATGTGGGTCTTGCCGCCGTCAGTCAGGAAGCCCGTGACGAACGGCTCGACCTTCGTCGGCTGGCCGTTCTGGTAGCGCACGCGCACGATTTCGTAGCCCGATGCCGGCACCCGGTTCCACGAGCCGCGCATCGTCACGAAGGCATCGCCCTGGTACTCGGTCGGGAACGCGCTGCCGGCGCCGAACACCCACTGCATCGGCGCTGCGTGCGCCGTGTACCCGAGCACCATCGGCGTGCTGCGCGCTTTCCACTGCTCCTTGGTGATCTCGCCCACGGGCGTGCTTTGCGGGTAGATCTCATTGGCGCCATACACGTGCGGCCAGCCATACTGTTTACCCAGTTCGATCTTGTTGATCTCCTCGGCCTGCACGTCGTCGCCAAGGAAGTCGATGCCATGGTCGAAGCCCCACAGCTCGCCCGTCGTCGGATGCCAGGCGTAGCCGATCAGGTTGCGCAGGCCGCTGGCGAAGATGGTGCGCTGCTTGCCGTCTGGCGAAATGCGCAGCAGCGTGGCGTTTTCGGGATTGCTTTCGTTGCAGGTATTGCAGGTGCTGCCCACGCTCAGGTACAGCATGCCGTCCGGGCCGAAGGCCATCGTGCGGTTTGGGTGTTGGCCCGAGTCCGGCAAGTCGCCAATCAGCATCTTGAGTTCGCCCAGGCGGCCATCCTTCTGGATGTCGGCCACGAACAGTTCCTTGACCGTCACCAGATACAGCTTGTTGTCGCGGATCGCCAGGCCATGCGCGCCGGTGCGGTTGGCCACCGTGATCGGCTCGCCGTCGGCGCGCCCGTCGTTGTTGGTGTCGCGCAGCAGCAGCACGTCGCCCTGGTCACGACGGCTCACATAGATGTCGCCGCTGGGCGCGACGGCGATGATGCGGGCGTTTTTCAGGCCTGTTGCAAACGCACTGACCGTGAAGCCGGGCGGCGCCTTGAGTGCACGGATCCGCTCGGGCGTCGCTTCGACCTTGTTGGGCTTCCAGACGTTGATCTTGGTGGAGAACTGGGTGCCATCGCCCTGCTGGGCGGTGGCGGAGCCGAACACGAGGCATAGTGCGGCGGCGAGCGAAGCGCGTTTCATGGAGGGCCTGCCTTTCATGGACATTGTTATAGAGATGGTCAAGAAGGCATCGTGCCAGTGTTTACCGCCTCGGTATGTTGGGAAACGAACATTCTCTGCAGGAGCGTTCATTATGCAAAAAAGATAATTTCGCCACTGGAACGTTTTCCTTCTTGCAAGTTCCCTATGCCGTCTACACATGCACCTTGCAACCGGCGCCGCCGGCTCTTTTCAGGACTGACCTTGTCGTCGTCGTTCGACCACCTGCAGCATCTCTGGCGTTCCGCCATCGCCACACTGGCGCCATCGACCGTGCCGCCTCCGAACCACTTTTTCACACTACAGGACATCGGGCGTCTGCACGATCAGGATGGCCCCAACCGCACCAGCATCGATGCCCAGACCTGGGACGACCTGTTGCTGCCATCGTTCGAGGACAAGCTGGCGCCCGATGCCAGCATCTTCGGCCGCCAGGTGCTGCACCGGCGCCTGCGCGCGGGCGTGGACGATGCGGCCTGCAGCGCCCAGCGCATGCGCCTGCAAGGCCTGATCGCGGACCCTGCACACTTGGCCGCGCTGGACGCGCAACTGCGGATGCTGCGCCATGCGGATGTCGACGTGAGCGCGCTGCTGTTTGGCGAGACGCCGCCGGGGACGCCGTGGTGGGCGCGCTGGTTATGGCTGCTGCCGGTCCTGCTGCTGGTGTCGGTCGCCGCGCTGGTGACGTTGCCGCTGGGCTGGATGCTGACGCTGGCTGCACTCACGCCGCTGATGGCGCTGCAGATCCGCTATCACCAGGAGATCGAGGCCTGGACCGCCACCATCCGCTCGCTGGGCGCGCTGCTTGCTACCGTTGGCCTGCTCGGCAAGGATGGCGGGGCGTTGACCGAACCGTTCGTGGCGGCGCGCGCGACCGCCGCGCGCCTGCACGTGCGCCTCGACCGGCCGTTCGCGCTGCGCATGATCCCGGGCGGCAGGCAGTATGCCGACTGGTTCGCTGCCGGGAATATCGCGCATTACTTCCGGACGGCGCGCATCGTGTTCGGGCAGCGCGCGTTTCTGCGTGAGTGCTATCTGGCGTGCGCCAATCTGGAAGCCGACGTGGCACTGGCGCGGCACCTGCACGCGATGCCGCGCTGGTGCTGGGCCGAACGTGGCGGGGCGCGTGAGCTGCTGCTGGAGGATGGCGTGCATCCGTTGATGGCGCAGCCGGCGCCGCTGTCATTGTCGCTGCATGAGCGCGGCGCATTCGTCTCGGGCCAGAACGCGTCGGGCAAGAGTACCTTCCTGCGCATGGTGGGCCTGAACCTGCTCGCGGCGCGTGCGTTCGGCTTCTGCTACGCCACGCGGGCGCGCCTGCCCGCCGTGCCGGTACGCGCCAGCATGCAGAACGAGGATTCGCTGCTGGGCGGCGAGAGCCTGTACATGGCGGAGTTGCGCCGTGCCCGCGAACTGCTCGAAGCAGCCGGCCAGCCGGCGGGCGTGTGCCTGATCGACGAGGTGTTTCGCGGCACGAACCATCTTGAGTCGGTGTCTGCCGCCGCTGCGGTGCTCGAGCAGTTGTCGAGGCACGACCTGGTGCTGGTGTCGTCGCACAATCTGGTGCTTGCGCCGCTGCTGCAGGCGGGGTTTGACGCCATCTGCATCGATACGACCAGCGGCCGGCCGGTGCTGCAGAAGGGTGTGCTGCGCAATCCGAACGGGATTGCGCTGCTGGCCAGGGAGGGTTTCGGCCCGCAGATCGAGGGCAGGGCGGCGGAAGTGGCGCGCTGGTTGAGTGGCCACTTGCTGGAGCCGGCGACCGGCGCGCCGACGGCGCAGCAGGCGTGACAGGTTAGAACGCATGACAAAATCTGTTGCTTCGTCTGGCGGCAACATGCTTGTACACTGAGCCATACTGACCGGCAGCTTTCGGCCCAGGAGCGGACCTTCGTTCTCGCATCAGCCAGGGCGGGCGTGGCATCTCAAGCAGTCGAGACAATCCGCGATTTTTCGGGCTTGGCGATCTGATATGTCGAGCTCAACGGCCGGTTTATGGCCTTATAACAATGTTATCCTGACGTCTTGCATCTTTACATCCACGTAGCCCCTACGTCATGACCGTGCCGATCGCAGCTCCCGAGCGTTCTTCCTTTGTTTCACCGGCAAGCAGCGAAATCCCGACCCCAGCGGCCAGGTCTGTCCACTCCCGACGCGATTACTGGCTCTGCCAGTGCGCGGGTTGGGGCATATTGACGACGATGAGCGTGCTCGCTTCAGGCCAGGGCGCGCTCGAGCCGATGCTGCGCATGTCGGCGGTGAAGGTGCTGGTGATGATCAACGGTCTGTTCCTGTCGCATTGCTGGCGCATCTTCCTGCGCAGGCGCGGTTGGATCGACCGCAACGGCGCGGCGCCGGTGCCGCACATCGTGCTCGGGGTAGTCGTCCTGAGCGTACTGCAGGTCGCGTTCCTGGTGTGCGCCGATGTCCTGATACGCGATGGCATCCTGATCGACGACGAGGATGCCCCTGCCGTCATCATTGGCCTGTCCGTGCTGTGGAGTGCCGTGTTCCTGATGTGGACCTTGATGTACGCGGTGGTTCTGTCGCGCCGCCGCGCGCTGCGCTTCGAACTGGAAAAGCTCGAGCTCGAGGTGAGTGTCAAGGATGCCGAACTGCGCGCGCTGCAGGCACAGGTCAATCCCCATTTCTTCTTCAATAGCCTGAACAGCATCCGTGCACTGATCTATCAGGACCATAACACCGCGGCGCAAGCGATAAGCCAACTAGCCAGCCTGATGCGCCACAGCCTGCGCAGCGGCCAGGCACCGACAGTGCGCCTGGCCGACGAGGTGGCGGCGGTGCACGCCTATCTCGCCATTGAACGCTACCGCTTCGAAGAGCGCCTGCAGGCTGAGGTGGACATTGCCCCTGGACTGTACGACGAGATGCTGCCGCCGATGGCGCTGCAGACCCTGGTGGAGAACGCCGTCAAGCATGGCGTCGAACTGGCCCTCGGCCCCTGCCGCCTGAACGTCACGGCGCGCCGCCGCGGACAGCAGGTGATCCTGACCGTGGCCAACGAGGGCAGTTTGCAGGAGGCCAGCGCCTCCACCAAGCTTGGACTGGCCAATACCTCCAAGCGCCTGGCGCTGCTGTTCGGTCCCGGCGCCAGTTGTACGCTAAGCGAAGAAGATGGCTGGGTGGTAGCGCAGGTCGTGTTGCCGCAGGGAAGCTCATGCGCACGCTGATCGTCGACGACGAGCGCCTGGCGCGCAACGAGATGCGGCGCCTCCTGGCGGCGCATCCGGGGCTGGTGATCGTTGGCGAAGCGGCGAATCCGCGCGAGGCACGCGCAGCAATTGAGACGCTGGCGCCGGCCCTGGTGTTCCTCGACGTGCAGATGCCTGGCGGGAGCGGCTTCGACATACTGGCGTCGCTCGACACGGCGCCGGCCGTGATCTTCACCACGGCCTTCGACGGCTATGCGCTGCGCGCCTTTGACGTCAGTGCCCTCGACTACCTGCTCAAGCCGATCGAGCCGGCACGCCTGGCGCATGCTTTGCGCAAACTTGGCACACGCCTGGAGACGCGGGCGGCGGTGACGGAACAGGAACAGGCACAGACGCAGAATAACGCACGGGACAAGGCAGAGGACAAGGCAGAGGACAACGCAGAGGACAAGGCGCAGCCGGTCCACGAGCGGGGCGCGGCTGACGGCAAGGTGTTCATCAAGGATGGCGAGCGCTGCTGGTTTGTGGCGCTCGAGCAGATCATGCTGTTCGAGTCCGAAGGCAACTACACGCGCGTGTACTTTGATGGGAACCGTCCCCTGTTGCTGCGCTCCCTGAACCAGCTCGAAGCGCGCCTTGATCCAGAGCGCTTCCTGCGCACCAGCCGGCGCCAAATCGTCAACCTCGACTTCGTGCAGGGCATCGCGCCCGGTCCCGGCGCCGGAATGGTGTTGACCCTGACGGGCGACCTCAAGGTGGCGATGTCGCGCCGCCGCGCGGCTCAGTTCAGGCAACTGAACGGACTATGATGCGGCCTGTGAGTCCGGCCGCATCGCGCCTCACGGCAGGCTGACCGCCTTGCGGTTGTCGCCCGTATCACGGTCGATCAGCAGGTGCCAGGGATCGACGCCGGCCTCGAGCGGCTTCTCGTTGACCGTCACGGTCAGCGTCGATTCGCCCGCTGCCAGCTTCCGCCCGGAGCGCCATAGCACGCGTTCCTTGCCGCCAACAGCGGCGCCAAACAAGGCCAGGTCAACCGGCTCGTCATAGGCGCGCGGCGTTTCCCTGCCCTTGCCGTCGGCCTCGATCTTGGCCAGCTGCAGTGTCATCGTGACGTCCCACTTGCCGTCGGCGCGGCGCACCGCGCTGGCGGCGCGCATGCGGTTATCGTAGAACACGATGCGCTCGAACAGGTCGGTAATCAGGTCCTGCTTTTCCGGCGGTGCGGCGGCGCGGATCGCGACCAGCAGGTCACGGCTGGTGACATACGGCGCTTGCTGGTAGCGATGGCGTTCGAGGAAGTCGCGCAGCACTGCGTTGAGCGTGGCTTCGCCGAGCTCCTTGCTCAGCCGATAGAACACCAGGCTGCCCTTGCGGTAGGGGATGTACAGCCCATCCTCGACCTTGAACAGAGGCTGCTCTTCCAGCAGCTCCTTGCCGCGGCCCGAGAAATACTGGTCGAGGTCAAAGCGCAGGATGCGGCGCGTCTTTTCGGCGCCGAATTCTTTCTCAAGCACCATCAGCGCCGAGTACTCGGCCAACGACTCGACCAGCATCGCGCTGCCCTGGGCGTTGGCCGGGATCAGCTGTTCGCCCCACCACTGGTGCGCTACTTCATGCGCTGTCACGTAGAACACGTGGTCCACATCGTCGCCGTCCTTGCCGGCGCCGCGCAGGTCGTTGACGAAACCGAGCGACTCCGAGAACGGGATCGTGTTCGGGAAGCTGCGTGCATACGCCAGGTACAGCGGGAATTCGGTGATGCGTAACGCCTGGTGCGGATAGGAGCCGAAGTGCTCGGTGAAATAGTCGAGCGCGCGCCGGCTGCCGTTGATCATGGTATCCACGTTCCACGGATGCTTGGGGTCGTGATACACCTCGATCGGCACGCCACGCCAGTGGGCCTTGCGCAACTGATAGCGCGCTGACTGGAACGAGAAGAACGGCAGGATCTGCTTGTCCATCTTGTAGTGGAACCAGCGACGGCCATCGTGTTCCCAACTGCGCTCCAGCCGACCTGGTGCGATTGCGGTCTGGTCGGCGCTGGTCGAAATGATGGTTTCGAAGTCGATCAAACCTGTGTCAAAGCCGAACAGCTTCCAGAAGTTGCTGGAGCGCGCTGCCGGGTCGTCCAGCGCCGGCATGCGCTGCGCCTCACCCAGGCCACGCTTGCGGCGTTCGATGCGGTCGCTGATTTGATTGGCCTGCACGTAGCCCAGTTTCGGGAAGTAGTCTTCCGAAGTGAACATGGTGCCGTTAAGGTTGATGCCGTCCGGCTTGCCGTGCGCCGTGAAACCCTGGTGGCGCACGTCGGCTGTGAAGCTGAAGGCCAGGCTGGCGCCGGGTGCCAGCGCCTGGCGCAGTTCGACCACGCGCATGCCATGGCGCGCGTCGTCGAGCGTGACAGTGTGCGGCGGCAGCGCCAGTAGCGTGGTGGCAGCGCGCGGATCGAGCTGGAAGCGCAGTGTGCGCATTGGTTGCGCGGTGGTGTTGCGCACCACGTAATGTCCGTGGATTGCCACACGCCGTTGTTGCGGGAAAATGTCGACCTCGGCGCGTACATTGGTCAGGCTGGGATTGGGCAGCGCCAGAAAGCGGTGGTAGCGCTGTTCGTAGTCGGCGCGCAAGTCGAGCTCAGCCTTGGCCGACAGGGTCTGATTGAGCACATTGGTGTTATAGAAGATCCAGGCACCGCAGCCTGCCCAGCCGACGAGGCACAGCGCCAGCGCGGCGCCGGCCCTGCCGCGCAAGCAGCGTGAGGCCTGGCGCAGGCGCGCGCGCCAGCCGTCGTCGCGACCGCGCGTGCGTGCTGCCTGGGCCAGGACCAGCAGCGCGAGCGCACCCAGCATCCAGTACAGCGCGAACCAGCGCCAGCCGGCCAGAAAGTGGCCATAGCCGTTCATGTCCGAATAGCTCAGTTCGGGCAGCGCGGCGAAGCGCAGCAGCGGGTGCTCGATGCCGAAGCCGGCCAGAATGGCTCCATTCATCAGGAGCGCGACGCCGAGCAGGTAGCCCAAGTATTTGTTGCCCGCCAGCATATGCAGCGCCAGCAGGGCCGGGGCCATGATGACGAAGTAAGCGGCGTTGAGCATGAGGCCTTTCAGGTACAACCCCGCCTCGATCGGCGCGCCGCCCTTGACCAGCTGAATGGCGATGCCGGTGGTAGTGCCCGCGCCCAGGAAGGCGAGGATGACGGCGCTCAGCGCACCGAGCCTGGCGCTAAACAGTAGCCAGTCGGGCAGCGGCAGGGCGTCGCCGATGTCGGCGATATTTACCTGGCGGTCGCGGAACACCAGTTCGCCACTGTAGAAGATCAGCACCAGCACCAGCACCGTGTTGATGCTGCCGCCCAGCTCCTCCAGGATCACACGCGTGAGTGGGTAAGGTACGCTGTCGAAGCGCATGCCGCCGATGGTGTAGTTGGCAATGAAGTTGGCCAGCGCCAACGCCAGCAGGATCAGGAATGGCAGCCCGCGCAGCACACCACGCGTTTCGAAGCGCAGCACCTGCCACCATTGCGCGGCCAGGGCCGCGCGGTCGAAGCGGGGCGCAAAGCAGAGCATGAGCGCAGCTGGCGCCGTAACCGGCAGAGCGGCCATTGCAACGGGTGCTGCGCGCATGCCAAAGCGGCGCTTGGCGGCGTCAGTGCGTCCAGTCTTGAAGCAGGCCACGGTGAGGGCGAACAGGCAGATGGCTATGCCCGTCCAGAGCACGCGGTTCAGCAGTAGCACACCGGCCAGCCGGGGTATTTCGGTGTTGGCTTGGGCGCTCGAATAGTAGCGTGTCATTTGGGCCAAAGCCCGCACTCCAAACGGGTCTAGCAGCACCCCCAGTGATTCGCCGTTGCCGCCGCTCGACAGCGTAGCCGCCATTGCCCACAACACCGTAAAACCCAACACGCCGGCGTACACCATCACTAACGACCGGGTAAGCGCCGCCAGCAGCAGCAGAAGACTGGCCACGAACAACAGATTCGGCACGACCAGCACGGCGAAAGCCCAGGCGTACGGGTACAGCGTGAACACGCCGATGCGTTCGGAATCGATTGACGGCATGCGCGAGCCGAACATCATCGCCAGCGTGACCAGTGCAAACACCGCCAGGCAGACGCCGAAGCCAGCCAGAAAGCGTCCCGCCAGGTAATCGAGCTTACTTGCCGGGGTAGCGAACAGCAGGTCGGCCATGCCGGCGTCGCTGTCGCGCAGGATGGCGCCGGCGATGAACACGGCGACCAGGAACATGGCGATCAGGCTCAGGAAGCCAAGCTGGTTGGCGATGACGACGGGCGCGTTCAGGTGGAGGTTGCCAATCGAGCCACCGACGCGCATTGAGGCCGAGCTTGCAGTGATGAAGCCGAGCGCCGCCAACACAGCGGCGGCGATCCAGAACAGCGGCTGGCGCAGATGGTAGCGTAGGTCGAAGCGGAAAAATTCCAGCCACATGATAGGCTCCTTTTCACGCCTGCGCCGCGCACTGGCGCAGCTGCAGGAAATAAACGTCTTCCAGACTCGGATCGACCTGGGCGAAGCCGCTGTCGGGCTGCTCGGCGGCGAACACATTGATTTGCGGCTTGCCGCCGATCAGGCGCGTGGACAGCACGGTGAATTTGCTGTTGTAGTGATCGAGCTGGTCTTGCTCGACGGTGCGGCGCCAGACCCGCGCGCCCAGTAGCGAGATCGCGTCTTGCGGATGGCCCTGAATTAGCACCTTGCCTTTGGCGATCATGGCCATGCGCGGGCAGAGGTCGGTTACGTCCTCGACGATATGGGTCGACAAAATCACCACCACCTGTTCACTAATACGCGCCAGCAGGTTCAGGAAGCGGTTGCGTTCATGGGGATCGAGGCCGGCAGTAGGTTCGTCGACGATCACCAGCTGCGGCGCGCCGAGCAGGGCTTGGGCGATGCCGAAGCGCTGGCGCATGCCGCCCGAATAGGTGGCGACACTGCGCTTCCTGGCGTCCCACAGATTGGTCTGGTGCAGCAGGCCTTCGATCATCTCCTTGCGTTCGCCGCGCCCGACCAAACCTTTCAGCACCGCGAAGTGATTCAACAGTTCGAGCGCGCTGACCTTTGGATACACGCCGAAGTCCTGCGGCAGGTAGCCCAGGCGGCGCCGCAGGCTGCCTTTGTCGGCGACGACGTCGACGCCGTCGAAATGGATGCTGCCGCTGTCCGGCTCCTGCAGGGTGGCGATGGTGCGCATCAGTGACGACTTGCCGGCCCCGTTCGGACCGAGCAGGCCGAACATGCCGGTGGGGATGTCCAGGCTGACGTGGTCGATCGCATGCACGCCGTTGGCGTAGGTTTTGTCGAGGTCTTTTATGGATAGCATGACGGTTCCGGGTTTGATTCAGTGGCGATAAAAATGCGCGCGTCGGAGCGCAGCTTTGGCAAGCGTAGAAACGCTGCGTAAAGCAGCTTGGAGATTGAGGGGATGAGCGGCTAGCGGATAGAAATGAATGGCAGGTTGGCGGGATGAGCGGTGGGAAAAGCGGATGAGTGGTATCCGGGTAACGCGCAGGACGGCATAACGCAGGTTGTGCACAATGACGATGAGGAGCTTTGCTTCTATCGAACAACCGCTTTCGCCAGAAGCGGTCTTTCAGCCGGAACCAGCATTACAAAGAGAGTTGATTTCTCTGCAAATGGGTCTAGAGCCGATGGGCGTTGAAATCGAGGCCAATATTGGCCGCTATTTGGTGGAGCTGACGCGGCTGACACAAGCACCACTTGATCGTCGAACACGAGGTAACCAACATCGGCAACGACCGCGATCAGCTGTCGGGAATGGCGAAGAAGGTTCGCACCGCAATTGGAACAGAGTCGCTGACAATTGAGCGCCGAAAGCGGCATGGATGTAGGCAATGTTGCGATTACCTCAAGCAAGCACTCGTATCCAGCTTTCCCAATCGCTGTCCGGTAATCCACCGATGCTTCGATAGAAGGCTTGCGCCGACGTATTGTTTTGCAATACATCCCACTTCAAACGCGCGCAACCGAGTTTTTTTGCAGAGGCTAGCACCGCTGCCATCAAGGCATGGCCGATACCTATGCCACGCCTGGTTTCCCTGACATATAACTCTTTCAGTATGAGGTTCGGTTGCAAATCAAATGTGAATGGCACCATATAAACCAATGCATAGCCGAGCATCTCTCCATTGCCAGCTTCTGCAACAAACGCAATAAATTGCTGGCTCGATCCGTCGCACAGGCCACGCTCAAGTAAATCATTTTCGGTCACGCAAAATTGCTCTATATAGCCCTCGAAGCGTGCCAGCTCGCGCATCAGAACGAGCAACTCAGTGGTATCGGATATGCACGCATGACGTACCGTGTAAATGGCTTCCATCGTTGCTCAGGCAGCTGCAGGTGACGAATTTACCAGCGCAAATCCTTCGTCGATCCAGCCTGTAATTCCTCCTGGCATAATTTTGACGGCGCGTCCGAGCCTTGCCAAACGGATTGCCGCGCGCGCTGCACCGTTGCAATGCGGGCCGGCGCAATACGCAACGAAGACCGTCTCAGCAGGATACTGGGCCAGCTTTGCGTTAATTATTTTTCCATGCGGAAGATGGTTGGCTCCGTCAATGTGGGCAGCGGCAAACTGATCTGGTCCGCGCACATCGAGCAGGACGAAATCATGGGTGCCAGTGGAGAGTGCATGGTGGACGTCCCAACAATCCGTTTCGAATTGCAGAATTGATTCAAAGTGGGCAAGCGCAATGGCGTTTGGTGCTGCAGCTACATCAGTGACTATGGACATCGTCGAACTCAAGGTTAGTTAGTGTAAGAAGATTATCGATCTCATCGTCTTGTCTCGGTAGTGGCGCAAACGTCAATATCCGGTAACATCGCGCCATGAAAAAACATCTTGTCGTCGCACTCGCCTATGACCAGCTCTGTACATTTGAATTCGGGTGCACTGTCGAACTTTTCGCGCTCGATCGTCCGGAACTGGGGGTGCCTTGGTATGAGTTCGCCGTCTGCGCGGCTGAATCGGGGCCGATCCGTGCTGCTGGCGGCATTTCGGTGCTTGCCCCGTTTACTCTGGATTTGCTCGACCGCGCTGACACGATCATCATTCCCGGCTGGCGAGATGCTGATGAATTACCGTCCGCCGCTTTGCTGGACAAGATTCGTGCGGCCTACCAGCGCGGTGCCCGTCTGTGCTCGATTTGCTCCGGCGTCTTTATCCTGGCTGCGGCCGGGGTCCTCGACGGCAAGCGCGCGACCACACATTGGCGTTATGCCGAACGTCTGGCACAACGTCATCCATCCATCGATGTACAGGCGGACTCATTGTATGTCGATGCGGGACAAATCATTACCTCTGCCGGTTCGGCCGCCGGCCTAGACATGCTGTTGCATCTGGTACGCCGTGACTATGGGGCCAAGGTTGGCAATCTAGTGGCGCAACGGCTGGTCGTCGCGCCCCATCGGGAGGGCGGGCAAGCCCAGTTTGTGCCGCGCCCGATGGCGCACGATGTGGGCGGTCGACTAGCGAAATTGATGGACTGGCTGCGCGCACATCCGGCGCTGCCGCATACGGTCACCTCAATGGCGCAACGTGCTTTGATGAGCCCGCGCACTTTGCAGCGCCAGTTCCAGGACGCGACCGGACTGGGACCGATCAACTGGCTGATCCGAGAACGGGTGGCGATTGCCAAAGACCTGCTGGAGGTACCCGACACGCCTCTGGCACAGGTAGCCGAACTCGCGGGATTCGGCTCAGAAGAATCGTTGCGTCGGCATTTTCGCCGATTCGTATCCACCAGCCCGCTTGCGTATCGGCAAAGGTTTTGCAGCAGTGTTTCCACGTCGCGTTAAGTGCAATTGGATGCTTACATCCCACTACGCACTATGAAATAGAACGTCCTGTGACTTTCCGAGATAGATACGAGACTACCCCGCTTTCGCAGACTGCGCATACGACATGAGCGGCGAGCAGACATCCATCAGGCGTTCCTTTCACTTGCCTGCTCGCTCATCTGTTGGCGGTATGTCGAACGGTTTTGTCAGGCGTTCTCGGTCTAGCAGCATTAGTCGAGCTGCAAAGCCCTGGCGATATCGTCCCACGCCACGGCCTTGTAGTTCTGCGCCCCGTCCGGCATGCGCTTGTAGCCGTCGTGCACCACCAGCATGCCGCGCGCGAACGAGCCGCCCAGATTGGCCGACGTTACGTCGAGTCCATCGGTCTCGGACGCGCCATCGATGCCGTTGATCGCATCGAGACCCACCCGGAACGCACCGCGCATGGCAAACGGCGCCGCCGCATCGAACACCACGTAGCTGTTGTTGCCCTGGCTCGACACCACCAGATAGCTGCGTTTTGCGCCGTGGTAGATGCCCATGCCTTCGACATCGTCGTGCAGCCATTCGCCGACCGGCATGATCATCTTCAGCGTAGCCGGCTGGTCGGCGCGCGCCGACGTCACCCACAGGCCGCGGTCTTCTTCGCCCACGAACAGCAGACCGCTGCGGTCGTCTGCGACGCAACCTTCCGGCTGCGATGCGAGCTTGAACGTGCGTGCCAGCCGCGCGCCGAACTGGCCGCCACTGCGCGTGATCTGGTAGTGCTCGTAGCGGCCGTCCTTGTCGTTGACGAACGCGTCGAGCCCACCTTCGGGCGTGCGCAGCAGGCAGGTGCCGTAGATGTCGCCCAGGCCGGTGGGCAGGCGCGCCGCTTCGCGCAGCTCGCCCTGTGCATCGATCGCAAACAGCACCATCGCCTGCTCGTCGCGCTGGGTGGCCACGGCCAGGTCAAAGCGTTCCGCGCCGAAGCGCACGTCCTGGCGCAGGTCGACGTTGTTCAGGCGGCCGGCTGCGAGCAGTTGCGTCTGACGGCCCTGCAGGTCATATACCAGCATGCCCTGTTTCTTGTTGGTGCCCAGGATGCGCGACTTTGCAGGATCGGTCGGGTGAATCCAGATCGCCGGATCGTCGGCCGCATCGCCCAGCTGCGCGACGGGTTCGGTCTGCATGCGGGGCAGTACGATCGGCAGACGTTTGGGCGGCGCACTGCCGGCCTTCCAGGCCAGCGCCGGGGTTTGCCAGCCTTGCTTCGTGCGCACGGCCAGCTTGTCGGACGCCGGCGCCAGCGCCACCAGTTGCTGCGCGCCGAGCGGGCGGGCCGACAGCGCGCGCCAGCGCTTGCCGTCACGCTTCCAGGTCAGCAGTGCGCCCTTGTCGTCGATCGCGGCAACGCCGCCCGGCAGCACCGCCAGCGCCGTCAGTTCACCTGTCAAGCGACCGTGCGGCGCCTGCAGCGCCACTGGGGCGCGGGCCGGCGGGCCTTCGGCATCGGCGCCATACGCCCACAGGCCCATACCTTCCTCGGCCGCGAACAGCGTGCCATGCGCATCGTCGACGCGGCACACCTCGACGCCGGATGGCAGCGCCAGGCGGCGCACCAGACGGTGCTCGTTGCTAGTGCCACTACCCCCGCTACCGCCGCTACCCAGCAGCCATTGCTGCGCCTGGCCATCTTTCGCGACGAGGAACACGTAGTCGAGCTGCTGCGCATCGCGGTACAGGCAGGCCGCTTCGATGCCGAAGCCCGTGTCCGGCAGCACGGGCAGTGCGCGCAGCGTGCCGGCCTTGACATCGATCCGCACCGGCAGCGCGCGTTCGGCGTTGGCATCGACGACGATGGCCAGCGCGCCGCCATCCAGCGGGCGCAGGTCGAGTCGTTCGCCACGCAGTGGCAGGCTGGCGCGTTCACGGCCATCGGCACCGACCAGTCGCAGCGCGCGCTTGTCCAAGGCCAGCCAGCCGCCGCCGGGCAGCGCGGCCAGTTCTTCGGCGTCGTTCAGCGTGGCCGGCACCGTTGGTGCAGCGCCCCATGCCGGCGCGGCCAGGGAGCAGGCCAGCAGGACGGCGTTCAGGATCGGAGAAACGGTCTTGTTCATCAGAAGATGCTCGCTTTCAGGCCGATCTTGTAGGTGCGGCCGTATTGTTCGTGCTGCGCATTGCGCGACTTGTCGCCCAGGTACACATAGTAATGTTCGTTATTCAGGTTGCTGGCGTCGAACGTGACCTGCCAGCGCTTGTCCAGCTTCCACGACATCGACAGGTCCAGCTGCTTCTGGGTATCGACGAAGCGGTCTTGTGTCGCGTCCAGCGTATCCTCGCCCAGCTCCAGCAGGTACGGCGACTTGTAGTTCATTGCCAGGCGCGCGCTGAACGGACCGGCTTCGTAGCCGAGCATCACGTTGCCGACGCGGTTCGACTGGCCCGGCATGCGGATCGTACGCGCGGCGCGGCCACCGTCGCCATCGGCGCTGTCGATCGTGGCGCGCGAGTTGGTGATGCTGCCGTTGATGCCGACCAGCAGACCGTTGAACGGTGCGGGCAGCATGCGCAGCGGCTGCTGCCACGCCAGTTCGATGCCGCGCACGCGGGCCTTGTCGCCATTCTTGTACGAGATCGCGCTGCTGTAGTCGGCCCAGGCGCCACTGCCGGCGAGATCCGTGGTGTAGGTGAAGTCGCGGATGGCCTTGGTGAAGACATAGGCCGAAACCACGCCATCGCCGCCGATCACGCGCTCGATGCCCAGGTCCAGATTGTGCGAGCGCAGCGGCGCCAGGTCAGGGTTGCCGATCGTCGCTTCGTCGTCGCCGTCCAGGCTCACGCCCGGCGCCAGCTGGGCGAAGTTGGCGCGCACGACCGAGTTGCTCCATGCGGCGCGCACGCTGGTGGCCTGGTCGACGTCAAAGCGCAGGTGAACGCCCGGCAGCCAGTTGGTGTATGAACGGCTGCTTGATCGCGGTGTGATGTCGTCGTCGGCCACTTGCGAGCCGTCGGCGCTAAAGCGCGTGTGCTCGGCGCGTACGCCGGCCAGCAGCGACCAGGCGCCGCGGCGCAGGCTCGTTTGCAGGTAGGCGGCGTCGATGTCTTCCTGCAGCTTGAAGTCGTCCAGCGCCGAATCGACGGCCACGCGGGCCGGGTCGCGCGCCAGATTGGCCAGGCGCGCACGCACCAGGGCCGGATCAATGGCATAACCGAGATTGCCGAACGGGTAGTCCAGGCGCGAGCCATTGACGAATGCGCTCATCGAGGTCGGGCCGGCGCCGAAGTAATCGCCGTCGGTCGGGTCGTCGCTGCCGTATTCCCAGGCCTCGGTGTCGGTCTTCTTGTCGCGGCGCGTGGTCTTGGCGCCGAACTTGACGGCGCCGTTCCAGTCGCCGGCGTCGAAGTCGCGCTGCAGGTCCAGGCGCAGCTGGCGGGTGCTGTCTTTGGCCGAGGCGCGTTCGAGCGCGAACGAATCGAGTTCGTAGTTGGCGGCGTCGGCCACGCCAGCAGGCGCGATCAGGTGCGGCATGCGGGGATTGGTAAAGCCGATGCCATCGAAGCTCTCGAGATTGGTGAAGCGCGCATCGGCAATCGCGCCCGGCGTCTTGTCGGTGGCGCTGCTGGCCGCCGCTTCGGCATGCAGCTTCCAGTACTGGCCCATGCGGCGATCGAGCGAAGCGGTGAGCGAGCGGATCTCTTGCGTGTACTTGCGCTGGCGCAGGCGACGCTCGACGGTGGCAGTATCTGTTTCACCTTCGAGCACGCCGTCTTCATTGCCTTCGAAGTCGCCGATCGTCATGCGGTCGCGCGATTCTTCGTCCGAGAAGCGGCTGATGAAGCCGCGCAGCGCGTAGCTCGTGGCGGCGTCCGGGCGGTAATCGAGATTGATGGCGCCGGCGCTGCGTTCGCGCGTGGGCAGGTAGTCGCGCAGCTCGAAGCCGGCGAGGCGCTTGCCGTTCCAGTCGCCGCCCGTTTCCACGTTGTCCGAGCCGAACTTGCGCTTTTCGCCCGAGATGCCGGCGGCCACGCCAAGTTTGCCGTCCATGAAGCGCTGGGCCCAGAGCAGGTTGGCGCTTGGGCTGTTCTGGCTCGTGTTGGTGTCGTGGCCGACCGCAGCGCCGACGTTCAGTAATTTGCCCGGCAGGTCGAACGCGGACAAGGTCTTGACCTCCACGCTGCCGCCGAGCGAGTTCGCATCCTGGTCCGGCGTGGCCGACTTGGTCACTTCGAGCGAGCGGATCATCCCGGCCGGCAGCACGTCCAGCGCCACCGCGCGGCGCGTCGCTTCCGGCGACGGTACAAGCGCGCCGTTGATGGTCACGCTGTTGTAGTCCGCATCCAGGCCGCGCACGACGACGTAGCGGCCTTCGCCCTGGTCGCGCTGGACCGACACGCCCGGCATGCGTGCCAGCGCCTCGGCCGCGTTCTTGTCCGGCAGGTGGCCGATATCGTCGCTGCTGACGACACTGACGATATTGTCAGCCTGCTCCTGGGCGGCGATGGCGCGCGCCAGGCTGGCGCGCTGGCCGGTGACGATCACGCTGGCCGGTTCGGCGGCATGTACGCCAGCGGTGGCCAGCAGGCCGGCGGTAAGAGCGGGGAGGGCAAAGTGGCGCATGGGGGCAGTCCAATAGGTTGGGATGCGGCGGATTCTGGTGCCTGAATGTGACCTATCGGTGACCACGATCGGTCGCTATCCGGTATCTGGCGCGGTGCACGGTGTGCCTGAGCCGAATTGACCCTGCCGGTTCTGGCGATACCATGGGACGGGAGCCGCGCCGGGATGCGCAGTACGGATCACGGTGAGCTGTTTTGACCCTGTGCCGCGGCGCCACAGCTTTGCCATCCTGTCATCCTGCGGTCATCTGGTTGCGCTATGTTCCGGCGATCTTTCCTGACCGCGCCGCCCATGTCTCCCCTGATTCGCCAAGCTCTGTTGATCGCCGGCCTGCTCGGCGCCGTCGTGTTCCTGTTTACCGGCGCCGGTCCGGCCATCCCGTTCGCAGCATGGGACCTGGTGGACATCGCCAGCGAGGGCGGCACGGCCCTGCTGGCGGCGCTGTGGTGCGGACTGGTGCTGGCCAGCCGGCCCGACGGGGTGGTCACGCGCCTGCTGGCCGGTGGCCTGGCCTGCATCATGCTGGGGTCGTGG
Source organism: Massilia aurea (assembly GCF_024753205.1). GTDB lineage: Bacteria > Pseudomonadota > Gammaproteobacteria > Burkholderiales > Burkholderiaceae_D > Telluria > Telluria aurea. The sequence goes on from NZ_JANUGZ010000004.1 coordinate 578,107, forward strand.
GCCGACTGCCTGGATGAAGTGTTCGATGTCGAGAAATCTGCGCTGTGGGACAACGTGCTGGAGGCGCTGCTGCCGCTGGGGATGCTGGTCCTGACTGCCGGCATGGTGTATTGGCGGCGCGAGCAGGCCACGCTGTCGGACCATATGCGCAAGCGCGAACGGCTGTTTCGCAACCACCGGCCATTCGACCGCATCACCCAGCTGGCCGACGCGGCCTACCTGCGCGCGCAACTGCACATCGAGAGCAAGCGGACGGACGGCGTTGGCTCGCTGGTGCTGTTCGATATCGACGCCTTCCACCGCATCAACCGCAAGCATGGCCAGCCCGAGGGCGACCGCGCGCTGCAGGCCGTCGCCCACATGCTGCTGCTGAACCTGCGCAACGACGACCTGCTATGCCGCTATGCGGGCGACCGCTTTGCCGTGCTGATGCCGGGCCTGGCCGAACCCGAGGCGCGCGCCGCCGCCGACCATCTGTGCCGCATGGTGTCGTCGATGCGCCACCACGCACCGGGCGGCCGGGTGCACATCACGCTGCGCCATGGCTGCGCGCCGGCGCGCGGCGCGCCCGATGCGCTGCTGGCTACCCTATGCCGCCAGATGGACCGCCAGATGGACCCCGCGTGATCGCCTGGCAGGCCGCCACGGCAGCTTCGCCCGCGGCGCGCCGGCACAGCGCGCTGGCACTGGAATATGGCCGCTCGCGCGATGCGCTTGACGCCGACCTGCTGCGTGGATGCGATCCGGGCGCGGACAGCGCAACGACCCCTGGCCAGTATCTGCAGCAGCTGGCGAACACCCTGCGCCTGCTGGACAGCCCGGACACCAGCTTCATGCTGGGCCAGCAACTGCTGCCGGGGCACGACGGTGCGGCCAGCCACGCGCTGGCGCAGGCGCCCAACCTGCGCACGCTGCTGCAGACCCTGTGCCGCTTCCATGCCGGCCTGACGCCGCTGCTGCGTCCGCGCTTCGAGACCTGGGACGATGTGGCGCTGCTGTACTGGGTCGATGCGTATGGCGCGCCGAGCCTCCGGCCGGCGCTGGTCGAAATGCACATGACGGCCGTAGTGGCGCTGTGCCGCTGGCTGGGCGGCGAGCGCCTGCCATGGCGCTTCTGCTTCAATCGCGGCGCGCCGCGCCACATCGAGCAGCATCATGTGCATCTTGGCGCCGAGCTGCGTTTCGGCTGCCAGCTCGACGCGATGCTGCTGCCATCCAGCTGGCTCGACCGGCCATGGCCGCGCGCCAGCGAGATGGCGGCGCGCCTGGCGCATCAGGCGGCCGAACTGGAACCCCGCGAGGCGCCCGGCCTGCTGGCGGCGTTCTACGATTACCTGCTGGCGCGCGTGCGCGACGCGCCCACGCTCGAGCGCACGGCGGGCGACTTCGGCGTCAGCCCGGCCACCTTCAAGCGTCAGTTGCTGCGTCATCACACCCATTTCCAGGGAGAGCTCGATCAGGTGCGCACGCATGTGGCGCTGTGGCTGTTCCAGGCCGAGGGAGCCGACAATGACGCGGTGGCGCGCCACCTGGGCTTTCATGACGTGGCCAACTTCCGGCGCTCGTTCAAGCGCTGGACGGGCCTCACCCCGGGGCCGATCCGCGCTGCCCTGGCCGGAGAGCTGGGCTGGTTCGCGGGGCGCCTGCAGCACGCCTGATTTCGCTGCACTGCCGCGAAAATGGTATCGTGCGCGGTCATTGTCGCCGCCGAAGAAGAGGAATGCGCCCCAGTCCTACCCTGCATATCGTTTGTCCCACCCAGAAACGGGGCTTCCCGGCATTCATGTCGGTGATCTTCGTCTGGGTCGTGGCGTCCGGCCTGGGCAATGGCTGGCAACACGATCCGTCGTTCGGATTCATGCTGCTGACGGTGTGCGCGCTGGTCATCATGGTCCTGGCGGCGTGGGCGCTGTATCGCAATTTCGTGTTCCGGGATGCGCTGTACATTGCGCGCGAAGGCAGCCTGCCGTCGTCGGTGCCGCTGGCGCTCATGGTCCACGAGATACGCGCCGTGCGCCTGTTACCCAAACATGAGGCATGGACACCGGAGGGCAAATGGGATGCGCTGGGGTTTGGCCAGGGCCGCATCGAGATCGATACCGCCACCCATCGCTATCACTTCGGCATCGGCCTGGAAGAGCACGAGGCCGAAGCCGCGCTGCAGCGCATCATCGAATTTTGCCGTGAGCAGGGCATTGTTGCCGCCGCGGCCTGAAAGCGCAGTCCAATCACGCATGAGGGATACCATGTCCGCCAACTTTGCCGTTCGTCTTTGCAGCCTGTTGCTGCTCATCGGTGGTATCGCGTCACAGGCCTATGCCGCCGAGACGCAGATCACGCTCGACACGCCCACCGGGCAGCTGGCCGGCACGCTCGAACTGCCGGCGGGGGCCGACAAGCCGCGCGTGGCCTTGCTGATCGCCGGTTCGGGCCCGACCGACCGTGACGGCAACAGCTCGATGATCCCGGGCCGCAACGACAGTCTCAAGCTGCTGGCGGCCGGGCTGGCCGACGCCGGCATCGCGACGGTCCGCTATGACAAGCGCGGCATCGGTGGCAGCCATGCGGCCGGTCCTGCCGAATCGGCGCTGCGCTTCGAGATGTTCGTCGACGATGCGGCGGCCTGGATTGCCCGACTCAAGGCCGATCCGCGCTTCGCATCAGTGGCCGTGATCGGGCACAGCGAAGGCTCGCTGATCGGCATGCTGGCGGCGCGGCAGGCCGATGCGGCGGCATTCGTGTCGATTGCCGGCATTGCCGATGGTGCCTCGACCCTGCTGCGCAAACAGCTCGAAGGCAAACTGCCACCCGAGCTGGAGAAGGAAAGCGAGCGTATTCTGGTGTCGCTGGAGAGCGGCGTGGTCGTCGATCCGGTGCCGCCGGCGCTGGCGACGCTGTTCCGGCCGAGCGTGCAGCCGTATCTGATTTCGTGGTTCAAGTATGTGCCGGCGCAGCGCATCGCGGAGCTGACGATGCCGGTGCTGGTCGTGCAGGGCAATACCGATATCCAGGTGGACGTGGTGCAGGCCAACCGGCTGCACGGCGCCCGCCCGGGGGCGAAGCTGGCGATCATTCCGGGCATGAACCACGTGTTCAAGCATGTACGCGCGGTGCCGGAACTGCAGGTGGCCAGCTATGGCGACCCGAGCCTGCCGGTCTCGCCCTTGCTGGTGAAGTCGATCGCCGACTTTTTGCAGCAGGGCAGCGCGCCCGCACCTTGATGGCTGGCCCGGCCACATCGATATGCCCATCCATCCATTCTGCGCCTGCCCATGATCGAACGTATTCACCTGTCCATCATCCGCGAGGTCGATCGCCGCGGTTCGCTGACCGCTGCCGCCGACGTGCTGTGCCTGACTCAGTCGGCGCTGAGCCACGCGGTCAAGAAGCTCGAAGTGGGGCTGGGTACGCCAGTGTGGACGCGCGAGGGCCGCTCGCTGCGCCTGACCCAGGCCGGCCACGCGCTGCTGGCGCTGGCCGAGCGGGTGCTGCCGCAGCTTGAACACGCTGAAGGCCAGATGCTGGCCTACGCGCGTGGCGAGCGCGGGTCGCTGCGCATCGGGATGGAGTGCCATCCCTGCTACCAGTGGCTGCTGAAAGTGGTCGAGCCCTACCTGGCGGCGTGGCCCGAGGTGGATGTCGACGTCAAGCAGCGCTTCCAGTTCGGCGGCCTGAAAGCGCTGCTGGGCTACGAGATCGACCTGCTCGTCACGCCCGATCCGCTGTTCAAGCCGGGGCTGCGCTTCGTGCCCGTGTTCGACTTCGAGCAGGTGCTGGTGGTGCACAGCGGCCATCCGCTGGCGGGGCGCGCACATGCGGCGCCGCGCGACCTGTCCGATGAGGTCCTGATCACGTACCCGGTCGATATCGAGCGGCTCGACATCTATAATCAGTTCTTCGTGCCGGCCGGCTGCGCGCCGCGCGAGCGCAAGGCGATCGAGACTACCGACATCATGCTGCAGATGGTGGCCAGCGGCCGCGGCGTGGCGGCGCTGCCGCGCTGGCTGGTCGAGGAGTACGCGGGCCGCATGCCGGTAGCGCCCGTGCGGCTGGGGGAGGCGGGCGTGTTCAAGCAGATTTTCCTGGGCACGCGCGAGGTCGATGCCGGCACCACCTACCTGGATGCGTTTGTCGAGATCGCCCGCCACGCCGAGTTGTAGCAGTGATGCCACATCGACCACGGTCTGCGTCAAGATGGCGAACTACTGCCTGCAAAATCAGCAAACTGGTTGACCCATCATCACAATGCGTCTATACTCGCAGGTTCTCGATTTATTCTGCACATCGTATACGCATTCGCAGCCGCTCCATTTGCCGAGTGGCTTTCGTCGCCTGTCTTTGTCATTGTCATCGGGACTAGGTTTCAGTCCCCGGATCAGCACCTTGCAGGTTCGGGTCATTAATGAGTAGTACTTTGTTGGATTAGGAACGATGCCAACCATCAATCAACTGATTCGCAAACCGCGTGAAGCTGCGGTTGTGAAGAGCAAGTCGCCGGCACTGGAAAACTGCCCGCAAAAGCGCGGCGTGTGCACCCGTGTGTACACCACCACGCCTAAGAAGCCAAACTCGGCGCTGCGTAAAGTCGCCAAAGTGCGTCTGACCAACGGTTTCGAAGTCATTTCGTACATCGGCGGTGAAGGCCACAACCTGCAAGAACACAGTGTCGTGCTGCTGCGCGGCGGTCGTGTTAAAGACTTGCCAGGTGTGCGTTACCACATGGTTCGCGGTGCACTGGATACCCAGGGCGTCAAAGACCGTAAGCAAGCTCGCTCGAAGTACGGCGCGAAGCGTGCCAAGGCTGCCAAGAAGTAATTCTATGGTCGTGTCACAGACACGTCACATTAATTAGATAAGTTGAGCCGGCCGCAAGGCCGAGTAAGTGAAGGGTCAAGAGGGCCTTTCGCGAGTGCACAGCGTGCACTCAACTGAAGACATGAAGGAATCGAAATGCCACGTCGTCGTGAAGTACCCAAGCGCGAAATCCTGCCGGATCCAAAATTCGGTAACCAGGATGTCGCCAAATTCGTCAACGTTCTGATGCTGTCCGGCAAAAAGTCGGTTGCAGAAAACATCATCTACGGTGCATTCGAACACATTCAATCCAAGTCGGGCAAAGACCCGCTGGAAGTGTTCACGACCGCGATCAACAACGCTAAGCCGCTGGTGGAAGTCAAGTCCCGCCGTGTCGGTGGCGCCAACTACCAGGTGCCAGTGGAAGTTCGTCCGGTTCGTCGTATGGCGCTGTCCATGCGTTGGTTGCGCGAAGCCGCAAACAAGCGCAGCGAAAAATCCATGCCGCAACGTCTGGGTGGTGAACTGCTGGAAGCGGCTGAAGGCCGCGGCGGCGCGATGAAGCGTCGTGACGAAGTGCACCGTATGGCAGAAGCGAACAAGGCGTTCTCGCACTTCCGCTTCTAAGCAAAAGGGCGAAGGTAGGGGGATTATTTCCTTGTGCTAACGTCCCCGTAGTATCTGTTGTTCAGGCCGGGCTCATTTTGATCATCAAGATGATGCTCGGTTTTGTCCATTCAAAGATTTAGGAAAAATTATGGCACGCAAGACCCCCATCGAGCGCTACCGCAACATCGGTATTTCGGCTCACATCGATGCTGGTAAAACCACCACCACCGAGCGCGTCCTGTTCTACACGGGCGTCAACCACAAAATCGGCGAAGTGCACGATGGCGCAGCGACGATGGACTGGATGGAGCAAGAGCAAGAGCGCGGCATTACCATTACCTCGGCAGCGACGACCTGCTTCTGGAGCGGTATGGCCAACAACTTCGCCCCACACCACATCAACATCATCGACACCCCGGGCCACGTTGACTTCACGATTGAAGTCGAACGCTCGATGCGCGTGCTCGACGGCGCCTGCATGGTTTACTGTGCAGTCGGCGGCGTGCAGCCACAGTCGGAAACCGTGTGGCGTCAGGCTAACAAGTACAAAGTTCCACGTCTGGCCTTCGTCAACAAGATGGACCGTACCGGCGCGAACTTCTTCAAGGTCTACGAGCAGATGCGTGCTCGCCTGAAGGCAAACCCGATTCCGCTGCAGATCCCGATCGGCGCCGAAGAGAACTTCCTGGGCGTGGTCGATCTGGTCAAGATGAAGGCCGTGTACTGGGACGACGCGTCGCAGGGCATGAAGTTCGACTACCGCGACATTCCTGCAGAACTGCAGGACGAAGCCAACGAATGGCGTGAAAAGCTCGTCGAGACCGCTGCTGAAGCGACCGAAGAGCTGATGAACAAGTACCTGGAAGAAGGCGACCTCTCGGAAGAAGAGATCAAGGCCGCTCTGCGCCAGCGTACCATCGCGTCGGAAATCGTCCCGATGATGTGCGGTACCGCGTTCAAGAACAAGGGCGTGCAAGCCATGCTCGACGGCGTGATCGAATACCTGCCATCGCCAATCGACATCCCGCCAGTCACGGGTACCGATGAAGATGACCAGCCAGTCACCCGCAAGGCAGAAGACGACGAGAAGTTCTCGGCGCTGGCATTCAAGATCATGACCGACCCGTTCGTTGGTCAGCTGATCTTCTTCCGCGTCTACTCGGGCACGATCAAGTCGGGCGACACCGTCTACAATCCGATCAAGAACAAGAAAGAGCGTCTTGGTCGTATTCTGCAGATGCACGCTAACCAGCGCGAAGAAATCAAGGAAGTCCACGCCGGCGACATCGCCGCTGCGGTCGGCCTGAAAGATGCAACCACGGGCGAAACCCTGTGCGATCCATCGTCGATCATCACGCTGGAAAAGATGGTCTTCCCTGAGCCGGTGATTCAGCAGGCAGTCGAGCCAAAAACCAAGGCCGACCAGGAAAAAATGGGCCTGGCACTGAACCGCCTGGCACAAGAAGATCCGTCGTTCCGCGTGCGTACCGATGAAGAATCGGGCCAGACCATCATCGGTGGTATGGGCGAGCTGCACCTGGAAATTATCGTTGACCGCATGAAGCGCGAATTCAACGTGGAAGCAACCGTCGGCAAGCCACAGGTTGCATACCGCGAAACGATCCGCAAGGCAGTCACCGACGTCGAAGGCAAGTTCGTCAAGCAGTCGGGCGGTCGTGGTCAGTACGGTCACGCAGTCCTGACGATCGAGCCACAAGAGCCGGGCAAAGGCTTTGAGTTCGTCGACGCGATCAAGGGCGGTGTCATTCCTCGCGAATACATCCCTGCAGTCGAAAAAGGTGTGCGCGAAACCCTGACCTCGGGCGTGCTGGCTGGTTACCCAGTCGTTGACGTCAAGGTCACCGTGACCTTCGGTTCGTACCACGACGTTGACTCGAACGAAAATGCATTCCGCATGGCCGGTTCGATGGCGTTCAAAGACGGCTGCCGCAAGGCCAGCCCGGTCATCCTCGAGCCGATGATGGCCGTGGAAGTCGAAACGCCGGAAGACTACGCCGGTTCGGTGATGGGCGATCTGTCGTCGCGTCGCGGTATGGTGCAGGGCATGGATGAAATTCCAGGCGGCGGCGGCAAGATCATCAAAGCCGAAGTGCCACTGTCGGAAATGTTTGGTTACTCGACCTCGCTGCGTTCGGCGACCCAGGGCCGTGCGACCTACACGATGGAATTCAAGCACTATTCGGAAGCGCCTAAGCACGTGATTGACGCCATCGTCACTGCCAAGTCGAAGTAATCAGCAATACAAGCAATTCAAGGGAGACGGGACGTCCTGTCTCCCTTTAAACAGAACATATCGTTTCTTTAAAGGAATCTGGAAATGGCAAAAGGTAAATTCGAACGGACCAAGCCGCACGTCAACGTCGGCACCATCGGTCACGTTGACCACGGCAAAACCACCCTGACGGCTGCTATCGCAACTGTCCTGTCGAAGAAATTCGGCGGTGAAGCCAAGGCCTACGATCAGATCGATGCGGCACCGGAAGAAAAAGCACGCGGCATCACCATCAACACCGCGCACGTTGAGTACGAGACCGAAAACCGTCACTACGCTCACGTTGACTGCCCAGGCCACGCCGACTACATCAAGAACATGATTACCGGTGCTGCGCAGATGGACGGCGCGATCCTGGTGTGCTCGGCTGCTGACGGCCCAATGCCACAGACCCGCGAGCACATCCTGCTGGCGCGTCAGGTTGGCGTTCCGTACATCATCGTGTTCCTGAACAAGTGCGACCTGGTCGACGACGCAGAACTGCTGGAACTGGTCGAAATGGAAGTTCGTGAGCTTCTGTCGAAGTACGAGTTCCCAGGCGACGACGTCCCAATCATCAAGGGTTCGGCACGTATGGCCCTCGAAGGCAAGCCGGGCGAAATGGGTGAAGAATGCATCACCCGTCTGGCCGAAGCACTGGACACCTACATCCCAACGCCAGAGCGCGCTGTTGATGGCGCGTTCCTGATGCCAGTGGAAGACGTGTTCTCGATCTCGGGTCGCGGTACCGTTGTGACCGGTCGTGTCGAGCGCGGCGTTGTCAAAGTCGGCGAAGAAATCGAAATCGTCGGCATCATCGACACCGTCAAAACCACCTGCACCGGCGTGGAAATGTTCCGCAAGCTGCTGGACCAGGGTCAAGCTGGCGACAACGTCGGCCTGCTGCTGCGCGGTACCAAGCGTGAAGATGTCCAGCGTGGTCAGGTCCTGGCAAAGCCAGGTTCGATCAAGCCGCACAACCACTTCACCGGCGAGATCTACGTTCTGTCGAAAGATGAAGGCGGCCGTCACACCCCGTTCTTCAACAACTATCGTCCACAGTTCTACTTCCGTACGACTGACGTGACCGGTTCGATCGAGCTGCCAGCAGACAAAGAAATGGTCATGCCAGGCGACAACGTGTCGATCACCGTCAAGCTGATCAACCCGATCGCGATGGAAGAAGGTCTGCGCTTCGCAATCCGCGAAGGCGGCCGTACCGTCGGCGCCGGCGTTGTTGCAAAAATCCTGCCTAACTAATCAGGGCAAGATGGTGGATCGGCTCTCTTTCGGGAGAGTCTGATTGACACAACGATGGGGACAGACTTTTCGGTCTGTCCCCATCTGTTTGGGTGGGAACGATGTTATACTCCCGCCTCTTGTGCAGTAACGAAGTATCTCGACCACATTGCCGGCACCAAGCCGGAACGTTCTTTTAAAGGAAATCGCATGTCCGCTAACCAGAAAATCCGTATTCGCCTGAAAGCATTCGACTACAAGCTGATCGACCAGTCGGCCCTGGAAATCGTCGAGACCGCGAAGCGCACCGGCGCCGTCGTCAAAGGCCCAGTCCCACTGCCAACCCGTATCCAGCGTTTCGACGTGCTGCGTTCGCCACACGTGAACAAGACCTCGCGCGACCAGTTCGAAATCCGTACGCACCAGCGTCTGATGGACATCGTGGACCCAACCGACAAGACCGTTGACGCACTGATGAAGCTCGACCTGCCAGCTGGCGTCGATGTCGAAATCAAACTGCAGTAATCGCATTTAAGTGTTGGCGGCATTGGCCGCCGATGCTGCAAGAAGCCAGGTTGACCGCATTGCGGGTAACCTGGCTTTTGTCATTGTGGGATCGAGTCAGCATCATGCCGGGTGCATGATCTGCGCTCTGACAGCCATCAGGCATTGTCGGCCCCGGCAGGGCGTGATGTAATCGACGGGTTTACTTGTTCAATTTCCCGCCCATGCGCCAGATGCACGTTGTTTCCCTTTTGCGCACCACGACCTGGCGCGAACTCGCTGGCCTGGCAATCGCGGTGTCATACACGCAGGCATGGGTGCCGGGAAGCCGCCGGTACAGCCGGGAAGGGCGTCATATGATGACGCCAACCTTCAGCATGCCATGCTGATGCAGGAGCAAGGCGCAACAAGCCGCGTCGGCTCCGTCGCATTCATCGTGCTGGCGCACGTGCTGTTCGTGCTCGCCTTGGTGCACTACGCCAGTCCCCGGCCTGACAACGCCAGCACGCCGGTCGACTACATCGCATTTGCGTTCATCGTGGCGCCGGAGAAACCGGTGCCGGTACCGCAGGCGCGCAGCGCGCCGCCACCAGTTGCTGTCCAGGTTGTGCGGCCACCCCGCATTGCCACACCGCGTGCGATGCCAGCGTCGCCTGAGCCGATGACGATTATCACGCCATCGGAGCAAGCTGCATCGGCCATGCCGACCGAGAGTTTGACAGCGCCGGCGCCGGCGCCGGCATCGGCATCGGCACCAACCGGAAAACTGGACATGGAGTCGCTGCGCGGCCTGGCCCGGCAGGTGGAAAAAGAGCGGGTGCCAACCGCACTGGAACGCGTGCGCACCGCTGAACAAATGCGCGCGCGCGACGACAACAAACTGTCACGGGCAATCAACGAAGCGAAGCGCCCGGATTGCCAGACCAAGTATTCCGGCGGCGACAAGCTGGATCTGATCCGCCTGATCCCGCTGGCAATCGATACGATCACCGACACCGGCTGCAAGTGGTAGCAGTCACAACAGCGAGTGTCACAACAGCGAGGGTCAGGTCTGACATTTGGACACGACCTCTACCCTATGTCGACTGGTAACAGAAATAAATGCGTGCTTGCGGGCCGACTTGCCCCGTCGACTCGTCCAACATTCACTAAAGCTGAGGTCGTGTCCGAATGTCAGACCTGACCCCGGCTTTGTTATGGCCAGCTTATTTGCTGCCGGTTTTCCAGCGCATGCCGAAGCCGAAGTGGCGGTCCATCAGCTCGTGCGCGCTGGTGGTGCCTTGCTGCTGGAAGTATTCGGCCAGTTTGGTGATGACGAGCTGGCCGCCGCGGTTTTCGATCAGCGCGATCGCGCACATGATCTGGCGGTCGCCGCCGTCGAGTTTGACTTCCACTGGCGCCTGGCCTGGGGCCGTGATCGTCACCACGCCGTTGGTCACGCTCCAGTTGGCCGCGCCTTCGTAGATGAACGAGAAGATCACGGCGCGCTTGATCTGGTCGAAGCGCTCGCCGTTGATGAACAGGTTTTCGCCATTCGCGGCGGCGCCCGTGCGGTCGTCAGCGTCGAGCTTGATGAACGGGTCGCGCTCGTAGTCGCCGAACGTGTTGCCCAGTGCCTGCACCAGGCCGCGGCGGCCATCCGTCAGCTCATACATGCAGCCCAGGTCGAGATCGATGCCGGTGCGGCCCTTGCGTGACGCTTGCGCCTTGTTGGCCATCTCGCCGGCCTTGTGCGCGAGGTCGCCGGCCATGCTGGTCAGGCGGTCGAGGAAGCCGCCGCCCCTGGCCGCTGCAGCAGGTGGCGGGGTGGATGGTGCCGGCGGCGGCGCGATCGCGGCCTGGTTCCAGTTCAGGTTGACGTGGATGCGGCCATAGCCGCCGCCCGCGCGCTTGTCGAGCGAGACCTTGTCGCCGCGCTTGTCGAGCGTGATTTTCGACAGCGAGACGCGTGGCGCGGCTGGTGTCGCAACGGGAGCAGGTGCCGGCGTCGACATCGGCGTCGGCGCTGGCGTTGCAGGCTTCGATGACGATCCCGCCTCGGCACCACCGAAGTGCGCGAGCAGCGCCGACAGGCCGCCGCTGAAACCCTGGCCGACCGCGCCGAAGCGCCACTGGCCGTCGCGACGATACAACTCCGCCACGATCACGGCTTTCTCGTCGCCGAAGTCGGCGCCCGACCATGGGAAGCGCAGCGCGCTGCCCAGCGTGAGCGCGCTCGCGCCCAGCGTGCGCATACTGGCGGCGCCGTCGATCGCGGCGACGAATACCAGCTTGGCGATCGATGCCGGCAGCTGGTCGAGGTTCACGGCGAAGCTGGCGCGGCCCGGCGACTGGTTCAGGCGCACCGCGCCCTCCGGGCTGGCCAGCTGGTTGTAGAAGACCATGTAGCGGTCGTCGGACAGTTTGTCGTTGGCGTCCAGGCCGAAGCAGGAGACATCGACCGAGGCGCCGTTGGCGGCAATCTCGACGTCGACGTTGAAGACGTGGCCGCTGCCCAGATCGGCCAGCTTGCCTTTCTGGCCGCGCGAATAGGTGGTCATGTTCATGAGGGTTCCCCTTCCAGGAATGGTTTGTGATCCAGTTCGGCGCCGTGGAAACCGAACAGGCGCGATTGCTCGACCGTGCGTTCGGCCCAGGCGCGATGGGTGGCGACTTCGCACATGGCGTCGTTCATGCGAAACACGGCCGGTGCCGACTGGTCGAGAATCGCTCGCGCCACCGCCAGGTCTTGCGGCGACACCTTGAAGTGCTGCTCGATCGGTGCGATCTGGGTCGGATGGATGGCGGTTTTGCCGATCATGCCGTGCGCCAGGTCTTCGATAACTTCCTGGTCCAGCAGCTCGGGCAGATCCAGGTATTCAAACACGGGCGCGGTCAGCATGAAACCGTAGGGCCGGAACGTGGTGACCAAGCGCGAGATGACGGGGCCGAGCGGCGTGCGGTACAGCGTCATGCCGCGCGGCCGGCGCAGGCCCAGCAGCGCCAGCAAATCGTTGCCGCCGATGCGCAGCGCCAGGATGCGATGGCGTACGCCGGGCGCTTCGAGCACCGCGCGCAGTCCCTGCATCTCCTGGTCGTCAAAGGCTTCGGCCGTTTCCAGCGTCGGCATCAACACGTGCTCGGTGTGGCGCAGCAGCCGGTAGTAGTTGTCGAAGTTGTGGCGGGTGATCTTGGGCAGCACGAAGCCGGTGAGCTTGTCGGCGCCCGGCATCGCCAGCACGCGCTCCAGCACTTCGGTATTGCGCACCCGGACGAAGCGGTCGGCCGCCACATCCACGCGCATATTGGCCAGCACCACCGACAGGTTGAACAACGAGTAGCTCAGCTCCCGGTCGGCGATCGCGTCCTCGGTGCAGAAGATCAGTGACCGCGCCTGCGGGATCAGGTCGCCATTGGCGATCTCCGCCAGGTCCTTGTGATTGGCCGGCACATACAACGACGCGCCCAGTGATTTAGCCATCGGATGCACTCCTGATCAAGGATACTGCGTGGTAGGGCAGGCTCGGGTCGATCTCGACCGGGACCTGTTTTTCTTCGGCCAGCGCGGCCAGGTGCGCCACATCCGGCGCATCCGCATTGCGCAGCACCAGCAGGCGCGGCACGCGCCGCAGCAGCACACGCGTGGCTTCGCCGATGCCCGGCTTGACGAGGTTGATGTCGGCCACGCCATGGCGCTCCATCGCGGCGCCGAGATAGGCTTGCGAGCGTGCGCACGCCGCGTGTGCATCCACTGGCGGTGTCTCGACGACATCCACTGCCAGCGCCAGCGCGGTCAGGTCGTCGGCGAACGTCTGCGAGCGGTCGATGCCGGCAAAGTCCGCATAGAACACACAGCCATGGAAATCGTCCGCGCCCAGATCGTCGGGCATGACGGTGCGGCTCACGAGACCGGACACTGTCGCATTCAGGATGCTCGACGGGATCAGGTAATCGTCGCACGAGGCGGCGCAGGCGGCCGCGCCGGCCAGATCCGACAGCACGTACAGGCCCGTGTCGATTGCCACGCCGTGGCGCACGTTGAACGCGTCGACCGAGCCGGCCAGTTCGCGCGCGATGACGCCCTTGCCGGTCCAGCCGTCAACGAACACGATCGATTCGGGCGCGTGGCCCTGGGCCAGTATGTGGCGCAGGGCGGCCGCGTCGATGCCGCGGTCGCGCACGATCGACACGCAGTAATGCACGGCGTCGCGCCCGAACCGCTCGCGCAGCAGGCGCGTGACGACCACGCCCACCGGCGTACCGGCGCGCGCCAGCGAGACGATCGTGATCTGCTGCGCGCGGCGCTCTGCGATCAGGCCCGCCAGGCGCAGGCAGTCCTGCGCCATGCGCGGGCTATTGGCGGCGCAGGCGGCGTCGAACAGGCGCATATAGCGCCCGGACGGTGCGGATTCCGGCGACAGCATCTGGCTGTAGTGACGCTGTCCGCTCTGGATCAGCGCTTCCTTTTCGGCGACGTCGACGAAGTCCTGCTGCGGCAGGCGGCGCAGCAAAAAGTCGACGTCACCGGCGCGATAGCTGCCCGGGAAGGGGGCATGCGAGATCACAGCGCCCCCACGGTGACGCCGGCCAGCTGCGTGCCGCGCGGGATGATCGCGTAGTCGCAGGCAGACATGAAGCGCGCATCCGAGCGGCTGTCGCCCATGCCGAAGGTGACGATCTCGCCGTGTTCGGCCTTCAGCCGCGCCGTGATGTGCGCGACCGCATGGGCCTTGTCCAGCGCCTTGGGCAGGATCGCCAGGTTGTTGCCGTTGCGGTGCACGACATAGTCGCGGTTTCCGTCCGCAATCCACGGCCGCACCACGTGTTCTTCGAGCGGCGCGAGGCGCTCGCTCAGCTTGTCCGGGTCTTTCACGACCAGGAAGAACGGCGTGCCGATATCTTCGATCATGCGCGCGCGGCCGGCGTAGCCGGTGCGTTCACCATGGGCGTCGATGTGGGCCGCCAGTTCCAGCAGGCCGGGCAGCGCGGTGTGCATCGCCGTGCGCACGCCTTCCAGAAAGGGCCAGTCGACCGCGCCGCCCGGTTCGAGCACGACGCCGCCGTAGTTGATGACGGCGTAACTGTTGAATGGCAGGTGCACGCGGCGCAGGCCATCGAGGTCGCGCGCCGTGGTCGGGATCATCGTCATCCCGTCCTGCAGCAGCGCGAGAAACGAGCGCTGGGCCGGGGTGGTGTATGAACAGATGCTGCCATCCTTGTAGTACGCAGCAGGCTGCAGCGCATCGGGGGCATCCCGGTGCGTGCCGCACTTGCCGAAGGTCTGGAACAGCGTGTCGTCCAGGTCAGCGAACAGGAACTTCTTCAACGTGGTCCTCGGACTGGAAGTGGAACAGGCGCGCGCGCAGGGTATCGGCCAGCGCGAACAGCGCGGGGCCGGGGGCAGTTTCAAAGCACAGCAGGACATGGTCGTACTGGCCGGGTGCGACGTTGTACAGGTAGTTGGCAATGCCTTCGCCGTAGTTGTCGGGGAAGGTCAAGGCATGGCCCACCGCGCCCCAGGTCAGGATCGGCGAGCGGGTCGTCGACTGCACCACCACGTCAACGCCACGCTCGTGCAGGGCCGCGCCGAGCAGTGTGGACGCGTGCATGAATTCACCGGTGCCCAGCACCAGCACGCGGCTGCCAGGCGTGAACTCGCCGGCCAGGCACGTGGCCAGGGCGGTCGGCGCTTGCACGGCGTGGTCGATGCCAAGACGGCCGAACGCGCTGCTGGCGCCGCGGTCGGCATCGTGCTCGAAACGCTGGGCCGCGCCCTGGTCCGGCGGCAGCGGGCCTTGCGCAAACGTGAACTGGCCGTCGACCAGCGCGCCGATGGTGGCCGGCAGGCCAAAGCGCGCATCGAGTTCGCCGGGGGCGGCCGGGCCCATGAAATTGGTGATCGTGGCCAGGTGCACGCGCTCGATGCCGGGGTTCAGGCGCTGGCAGGCGGCGGCCAGGTTGACGAAGGTATTGCCAGTGCTGGCCTCATCGTCGACCATCACGACCGTGCGCGCCGCCATGAACAGCGCGTGCAGCGCCGGATCGGTGGGCTCGTGCAGGAACTGGCGCGGCGCGTGGCTGTGCGCCTCGGCGAATTCGATCAGTGGCCCGGCGCCCACGCGGTAGCGCGTGGTGTACAGGAACAGCGCCTGCTGCGCCGGATGCGCGCGCAGCCAGGCCTCGAACACGCCCTGGCCCAGGCCAATCGCGGTTTCGGCCATGGCGATGAAGAGCACCGGGCCATCGACCGGCGGCACCGTGGTCGCGAGGCGCTCGTGCACGGCCAGCATCGCGCAGGGCGACGCCGGCCAGTGCTTGCCCAGCACCTTGCTCAAGAAAAGGAACCCGCGCTTGGCGTTGGCGCGCGCGGCAAAGCCGAGCAGGTCGTCGACCTCGGCCGCGCCGCTGTCGATGCGCAGTTCGAGCGTGCCGGTGGGCAGTTCGATGCGCTGCAGGGTGGAGGAGGGCGCAGCCATGGTCATGCCAGTTCCGTGGCGACGCTGACTTCGGCCACGCGCATGCCGTTGGCTACCGGCGGCACGGTGACGCTGTCGAAACCGTCGGCAAAGCAGCGCAGCGCGATGTACGGCAGGTTGGGGCCGGCCAGGCAGGCCATGGCGATCCCGCCCGACATGCGCGGGTTGATCTCCAACAGGCGCGGACGGCCGCCGCCTTCGCGGAACTGGGCGTTGAACACGCCGTTCAGGCGGTAGTCGGCGCACAGGCGCGTGGTGGCGTCCAGGATGTCCTGGCGCATGTCGATCAGCTGGCCGCTGCCTGCCTGCGGCAGTTTGCGGCGCACGACGGCGGTCACTAGGCGGCCGTTGTCGCCGACGCAGTCGACGCTGTATTCGGGGCCTTCGAGGAACTCCATCAGGAGCATGGTGCGAAATTCGCCCATCTCGGCCAGGCCGCGGCGCAGGTCGTCGTAGCCGACGTGGTACTCGGCGCCGGCCAGCAGCAGCGCGGCGCTGCTGCGCGCTTCGTCGACGATGGCAAAGCCCAGGCCATAGATCGAATGCGACGGCTTGACGCACAGCTTGGCGTAGCGCGGACGCAGTTCGGCCCAGGCGGCGTCGAATTGGGCGATGTTTTCAAAGACACGAAATTCCGCAACCGGCGCGTCGGGCAGCACGGTTTCGGCGTAGAAGTCGGCCTTGTCGTGGATGCGTTTTAGTTCGGCCGGCGGCGCGGCCGACAACACGCGCGTGCCGATCTCGGCGAAGCGCCCCAGCTCGGACGCCAGCAGCGTGGCTTCACGGCCCGGCACGAAGATGTCGATCTTTTGCTCGCGGCAGAAGGCCAGGCACCAGTCGATATACGCCTCGCTTTTCAGGCCGACCGGCTCGATATGGAATTCGTGGGCCAGGCGCGCAGCGGGCGCATGGCGGTTGGCGTTGCTGTGAACGATCGTAAAGCGGCCATCGGTATCGGCCTCGCGAATCAGCTTGATCGCAGCATTGACGGACGAAAAAGTCCTGTTGTACCAAACGCGCATGCGCTATTTCCTGAAGATGTTGCAGACAGGGCCCGCATGTGGCGCGGGCCCGGGGGATTACATGGCGAACGGCGAGACGAACGACTCAGACGTTGACGCCGAACGAGCGGGCCAGAGGACCCAGGCCGCCCTTGAAGCCCTGGCCGACGGCGCGGAACTTCCATTCGCTGCCATGACGGTACAGTTCACCGAAGATCATCGCGGTTTCGGTCGAGCTGTCTTCGGACAGGTCATAGCGCGCGATCTCGGTTTCACCGGCGGCGTTCAGGCAGCGGATGTACGCCTTGCTGACCTGGCCGAAGCTCTGGCGGCGCGCCTCGGCATCGTGGATGGTGACGCAGAACGAGATCTTGTCGATGTCGGCCGGCACGCGGTTCAGTTCAACGGCGATCTTTTCGTCGTCGCCCTCGCCCTGGCCGGTGGTGTTGTCGCCTGCGTGGACCACGGAACCGTCGGTCGATTTCAGGTTGTTATAGAAGATGAAGTCGGTATCGCCGCGCACTTTGGCGTCGGTCTTGAGCAGGAAGGCGCTGCCGTCCAGATCGAAAGCGGAACCGTCGGTCGAGCGGGGATCCCAGCCCAGGCCGATGATGACCTTGGTCAGGCCCGGTGCTTCCTTGCTCAGGTTGACGTTGCCGCCTTTTTGCAGACTGATTGCCATACGAACTCCTTGTTCCGTTGAGGGTTGACTGGCCGCCGGTGGACTGGCGAACCTCGGGGATGGTGCCGCCAATACAGGCGGTAAGCTATCAATTGTACATGGGGCCACGGCGCGCGGATTTCAACCGTTTTTCATAGGAGGATGTACGTACTTGGGGCCCACAAAAGTCAGGCCCGCGCACGCAGTGGGCGAAAGAACGCGCGGATCTCTTCGGCCAGCATCGCAGGCTGCTCGAGCGCCGCGAAATGCCCGCCCGCCGGCATCGTGTTCCATTGCCGCACATCGAAGCTGCGTGCGACCCAGCTGCGCGGCGGCATCGGCAGCTCGAACGGGAACAGGGCCACGCCCAGCGGCGGCGCAACGCGCGCTGTCAGCGCCATGGGCCGCGCGCGGCCTTCGACATACATGCGAAAGGATGACCCGATCGATCCCGTGAACCAGTACAGGCTGATATTGGCCAACAGTGTGTCGAGGTCGATGGGGCCATCGCTCCAGGCCTGGAATTTTTCGGCGATCCACGCGGCCAGGCCGGACGGCGAATCGTTCAGGCCAACTGCCAGCGTGTGCGGCTTGGTGCCCTGCAGCCGCGCGTAGGCGCCTTCGCGGTCCAGAAACTCGGCAGCGCGGCGCAGGAAGTCCTGTTCGTCGTCCGTCAGCTGTTCGCCCTCGGCCAGCGGTGGCCGGAACGAACCGGGGATGTAGTTCAGGTGCATGCCGATGATCTGCTCCGGGAAGCGCTGGCCCAGCCAGGCGCTCACGCCGGCGCCGATGTCGCCGCCCTGCGCGCCGAAGCGCGGGTAGCCCAGGCCCGTCATCAGTTCGGCCCACAGGCCCGCGGTTTCGAATGCGCCGATGCCCTTGTGCGTGGGTTGCGACGAATAGCCGAAGCCGGGCAGCGACGGCGCCACCACGTGGAAGCTGTCGCGCGGATCGCCGCCGTGCGCGCCCGGGTCGGCCAGCAGCGGGATGATCGCTTCCATCTCGAGAAACGAGCCGGGCCAGCCATGCGTGAGCACCAGCGGCATCGGATCGGGCCCGGCGCCGCGCTGGTGGACAAAGTGGATGGTGTGGTCCTGCACGCGTGCACGGTACTGCGGCAGGCGATTCAAGCGCGCTTCGACCGTGCGCCAGTCGAAGCCGTCGCGCCAGTGCGCCAGCAACTGCGCCAGGAAGGCGGGATCGATGCCTTCGCTCGATCCCTGGCCGGCGATGGCTGGCGCGAGGCGGGTACGCGCCAGGCGCGCGTGCAGATCGGCCAGGTCGGCCTCGGGAACGGCGATATGAAACGGTGCGATGTGCATGGCGGTCGGGAGCTGGGAAGGTAGTGCCGATTGTAAGGTGCCCTGGGGTCGACGCACGATTTGGAGGATCAGGCAAAGACCGGCCAGCTTCCGGCAACGGCGCGGGCGGCGCGGCTCACATACTGGTGGCTCTCTCCAACACACAAGGAATCACCATCATGACCACCATCGCTCTCGTTACCGGCGCCAGCCGCGGCCTGGGACGCAACACCGCACTGCACATCGCCCGCCGCGGCGGCGACGTGATCATTACCTACCAGAGCCGCGAAGCCGAGGCCCTGGCCGTGGTCGACGAGGTGCGCGCTTTGGGCCGCCAGGCGCTGGCGCTGCAGCTCGACGTGGGCGACGTCGCCAGCTTTCCCGCGTTTGCCGCCAGCCTGCGCGCGGCGCTGGCCACTACCTGGGGCCGCGAACAGTTCGATCACCTCGTCAACAATGCCGGCCACGGCGCCATGGCGCCCATCGCCGACACCACCGAGGCGCAGTTTGACCATCTGGTCGACGTCCACTTCAAGGGTGTGTTCTTCCTGACCCAGGCGCTGCTGCCGTTGCTGGCCGACGGCGGGCGCATCGTGAACCTGTCGTCCGGCCTGACGCGCGTCTCGCTGCCGGGCTTTGGTGCGTATGCGGCCGTCAAGGGCGCGGTCGAGATCCTGAGCCTCTATCTCGCCAAGGAGCTGGGCGAGCGCGGCATCGCGGTCAATACCGTGGCGCCCGGCGCGATCGAGACGGATTTCCTCGGTGGCGCGGTGCGCGACACGCCGGACCTGAATGGCGTGTTTGCCGGCATGACGGCGCTGGGCCGGGTAGGGGTGCCGGACGATATCGGGCCGATGATCGCCAGCTTGCTCGGGCAGGACAATCGCTGGATCAACGGCCAGCGCATTGAGGTCTCGGGTGGACAGGCGATTTGAGGCGCCTTGAGCTCAGGCCGCGTGCAGGCGCTCGTGCGCGGCGCTCACGTCGCGCATCGGCGGGAGCCCGAACATGCGCCCGTAATCGCGCGTGAATTGCTGCACGCTCTCGTAGCCGACCGCATGGGCGGCCGTACTGGCGTTGACGCCGTCGGCCAGCATCAGGCGGCGCGCCTCGATCAGGCGCAGCTGCTTCTGGAATTGCAGCGGCGTGAGTGACGTCACCGCGCGAAAGTGCTGGTGAAACGAGGAAGGACTCATGCCGGCCAGGCCGGCCAGCTGCTCCACCGGGAGCCGGCGCGCATAGTCGGTGCGCAGCAGCGCGACGGCGCGCGCCACACGCCGCACATGACTGTCGGGCAGGCCAAGACGCCGTACTGCCGCGCCATGGCGGCCGGCCAGCAGCCAGTAATGGAATTCACGTATGAGCGATGCCTGCAGCACCGGCAGCGCGGCGGGCCGCTCGATCAATCCCATCAGGCGCAGGGCGGTGTCCGCCAGGTGCGCATCGGTCGGCGCGCTGCGCACCGGCGCGCCGGTGGTTTCTTCGATCGTGGCCATGTCGGTGGCCAGATCGGCAATCACGGCGGGATTCAGGTCGAGCACCAGTGAACAATAGGGCGCCGCGCTGCTGGCCTGCGTGATCTGGCTGAGGGTGGGCACGTCGGCCATGATCAAGAGAGAATCGCCCGCATGGAAGGTGAGCGTTTGCCCGCCCGTGCTGACCTCTTTGCTGCCTTGCAGGACCAGGCAGGCCAGCGGGCGGGCGATCTGGCTGGTCAAAGCGCTGCGCTCGTTCACGCGGATCGCGACCAGGCCGGCGATCGGCGTGGGCGCGATCCCGTCGCGGTCGGCCTGGTGGGCGGCGTAGCGCAGGACGCGTGCGAGAAGTGGCGTGTGCATGCGCCAAGTGTAGCGCGACGAACCCGCGTCAGGCAGCCTTTCCGAGCGATGCATCGGCGTCGTTGCCCGCCTGGGCGCTGTCGTGCGGCCGCGCTTCACGCGTGAGCTGCACGGTCTGCACCGGCAAGGCCAGCGCCACGTCCTGCGCCTGCAGCAGCGCCACGATGCGCAGGTAGATCTCTTGTTGGATATCCATGTAGATCGTGTAGTCGGTGTTGTCGACGTAGTACACGACTTCATAGTTGAAGCTCGGCGCGGCCAGGCCGCTCAGGTGGGCGCGGTCGAAGCGTACCTGCGGCTGGGCGCGTACGATCTCTTCCAGCAGAGCCGGCAGCGCGCGCAGGATCGGTTCCGGCGTGCGGTGCGACACGCCGAACCCGAACACGACGCGGCGCGACGCCATCCGGCGCAGGTTTTGGATACGGCTCTTGAGCAGGTCGTTATTCGAAAACACGATCTGCTCGCCGCCCAGGCTGCGCACGCGGGTGGTCTTCAGGCCGATCTTCTCGACCGTGCCGAGCATCTTGTCGACGATGATGAAGTCGCCCACGACGAACGGTTTGTCGAGCACGATCGAGAGCGACGCGAACAGGTCGCCCAGGATGCTCTGCACCGCCAATGCGATGGCGATACCGCCGATACCCAGGCTGGCCACGAGCGTGGTGATGTTCACGCCCAGGTTGTCGAGCACCATCAGCGCGACAATGGCCCACAGGGCGACGCGTACTAAAAAGGTGACGGCGGCCGACGAGGTGACGCGGTCGGGGTCTTCGCTGCTGCGCTGCGCGCGCGTGACGCGCAGCCAGGTGCGCAGGCCCGTATCGCCCCACAGCGCGACCTGGACCAAGAGCGCCGTGATCGCGAAGCGGCCGATGAACAGGTCCGCTTTGGCGGGCAGGGTCAGCAGGCTGGCGCCGACATACAGGCCGACAAAGCCCAGCACCACCAGCTTCGTCGAGCGCAGCGTGGCGGCGGCGATGTCGTGCAGCAGCGCGGGCGTGCCCGTTTCGGTCTGCGTGGCCCCCGCGCCCAGGCGCCGCGCGATGATGGACTTGAGGGCGTCCAGGCCGATGGTGACAGCCACCATGGCTGCCAGGGCGATCAGCCAGTCGGCCACGGGATTGGCAAGGATGATGTAGTTCATGTCAGGCCGCAGCGCGTTCTTCGATCGGTTGTTCGGCGCCCGGCGCCGGCAGTGCCGCCAGCGCGGCCAGGAAGTCGTCGCCCCAGCGCTTCACGTCATGACCGCGCACGATCGCCGCCATGCGCCCGGCGCGGTACACTACCTCGTCGGCGCCCATCGTCAGCGCGTCGTACAGCGTCGCGCTCATCGCATTCGCGTCGTACGGGTTGACCAGGAGCGCGCCGTGCAGCTCGACGGCGGCGCCAGCAAACTCGGACAGCACCAGCGTGCCGGGCCGGCCCGTTGCATGGCGGGTGGCGACGTATTCCTTGGCCACCAGATTCAGGCCATCGCGCAGCGGCGTGATCCAGGCGATGTCGCAGGCGGCGTAGTGGGCCACAACCTGCTCGAACGGCAGGCTGCGGTAGAAGTAGCGTACCGGCACCCAGTCCATCGTGGAGAAGCGCCCGTTGATGCGCCCGACGATGCGGTCCAGGTCTTCGCGCAGGCTGTCGTAGATGTCCATGCCGCTGGCGGCCGGCGTGATGATGTTCAGCAGCGTGACCTTGCCCAACAGCTCCGGGTGCTGTTCGAGCATGCGTTCATAGGCTTGCAGCTTTTCCAGCGAGCCTTTCACGTAGTCGAGACGCTCGATCGAGACGATCCCGGTCTTGCCGTCCAGGTAGGCGTCGATCTCCGCAATCTGCTGCTGCACGGCGTCGGTTTGCACCAGCGTGTCGATCAGGTCCGTGTTGGTGCCGACCGGGTGCGCGCCCAGCGCGACCTGGCGGCCATTCACCTCGAGCGCGGTGGTCATGTGATCGACCCCCAGCGCGCAGCCGAAGGTCAGGAAGCGCGGCGCGCAGCCCACGCCGTCGACGACCTGCACCGGCGCGCAGGAACGGGCGGCGTCGACGAAGTTCTCGACGTAGCGCGGAATATGAAAGCCCACGTAGTCGCATTGCAGCAGGCTGCCGATGATGTCGCGCCGCCATGGCAGGATGTTGAAGACGTCGCTCGACGGGAACGCCGTGTGGTGGAAGAACGCAATCTTCAGGTCGGGGCGCAGCGGGCGCAGGAAGGCCGGCACCATCCACAGGTTGTAGTCGTGGATCCAGGTGGTGGCGCCGTACGCCGCTTCGCGCGCGGTCTGCTCGGCGAACAGGCGGTTGATCTCGAGGTAGCGTTCCCAGTGGTCCTGGCGGAACACGGCTTTGTCGGGGAACGAAAAGATGATCGGCCAGAACGCCTCTTTCGAGAACTTCTTGTAGAACTGGTCGATATCGTCCGGCGTGAGCGCGATGCGGGCTGCTTTCAGGTGCGGATAGCGCGCCGCATCGACGGCGACATGCGGGACGAAGCCGGCCGGGTTGCGACTGTTCTGCTGCGACCAGGCGACCCACGAGCCCTTGCGTCCCCCTGCGAAAAAGCTCAGCAGCGTGGGCATGATGCCGTTCGGGCTTTTCGGGCGCCGCGCGTACGTCACGCCATCCTCGACCACTTCGTCGTAGGGCAGACGGTGATACACCATCACCAGCTCGGCGTCGCCGCAGGCTGGAGCGGGGGCAGGGCTGTCGTCGCCATCGAAGCGCAGGCCATGGCGGCTAAGTGCTTCGAGGATGCCGCCGCAGCCGGCGGCATCGGCCACCACCACGCGCGGCGACTTGCGCACGGCTTCGACCAGTGCCGGTTCGGCGGCGCCCACGACCACGCCGCGAAAGCCCGCCTCGAACATCGACAGGTCATTCAGCGTGTCGCCCGCCACCAGGATATGGGCCGGATCGAACCCGGCCACCTCGGCCAGGCGGCGCACGGCGGCGCCCTTGCCGACGCCGCGCGGCAGCACGTCCAGGTACTGCCCGGCCGAGAACAGCAGATCGCACCCGAGGGCATCGACCGCCGCGCGCAGTTCCGGCGTGATGGCGGACTCGGTCGCATAGAACGAACAGCGCCGCTCCTGCGGCACGAGCTGGCGCACCAGTTGCGGGAAGCCGCTCAGCGCGCGCAGCACTTCATGGGTGCCGGGCCAGGTGGCGGCGATCTCGTGCGCGAGCGGCTCGACCGGGCGCAGGTCGGCGTCGACGATTGTCGCGCCGACGTCGGCGATGATGTAATGGGGGCGCGGGACAGTCGGATCGCTCAGCAGCGGAATGACGGTTTCCAGGCCGCGGCCAGTGACGAAGACCAGCTTGGCGCCGGGCAGGGCGCCGGAGAACAGTTCGCGGATGCGGCGCCGCGCCTCATGGGTGCCAGCCAGCAGCGTGCCGTCGAGATCGGTAGCGAGGACAAGGCGGGAAGGGTCGAGCAGGCGGGGCCAGCGTCGTGTATCAATGACAGTCATGTTGTACATCCTTGCAGCAATGCGTCCGCCAGCAGACCAGGGGTGGACTGACGGCGCAGGTCGGGGCCCGCGAAGTCGCCGGGGAGGCGCGCGGGCCGGGGAAAGGCGGATGGCGCGAAGCGCGCTTTGTTGTACGAAGAAGTGCGCGTTCGACAGGGGCCGCCGGGCGGAGAAGAAAGGGCAGCGCCGGCATGGGTGCCGGAGACCACGTGCGCCAGGTGCGCACGACGAAGCCCGTCCTCGAAATACATTTGTACAATAACATTTTGATGGGGCAGGCACAACCGGCGATTCGCCTCGGCCGCTGGCCTCCGGCGATGCCAATCTTCTGCCGAAAGTTGAAACACCGAAAAAAGCTATTGCAAAAGTTCCAGCATGCCTCGTATAATTCGGCTCCCCGGGCGGTTAGTTCAGTTGGTTAGAATACTTGGTCGACATCCAAGGGGTCGCAGGTTCGAATCCTGCACCGCCCACCAGAAATTCAAGTCGCAGGCTCCCAGCAATGGTTGATGCCTGTAGAGACAAGGCGCACGATGCTGTGCCTGTCTGTGCCGTTCAGCTCGAACGGATTCTTCATTCTCCAGATACTGCGAAAAGCGCAACAGGACCGGTCTCGATGCCGATTTTTCCTGTTGCGCCGTTGCCGTTTGCGCGCTATACTAGCCGGCTTCGGTACGGGTGCGTCTTTTATTGCCCGTATTATTTAGTAGTTCAACTACCCCCGCCCAATCGTAGGTGGGAATGGAGAAAAAATGAGCTTGGGCCTTCTCGGTCGCAAGGTTGGCATGATGCGTATCTTCACGGACGAGGGTGATTCAATCCCTGTCACCGTGCTGGATGTGTCGAACAACCGTGTCGCACAAATCAAAACCCCTGAAACTGATGGCTACACCGCAGTTCAGGTCGTCTACGGTCAACGTCGTGCTTCGCGCGTGACGAAAGCCGCTGCCGGTCACTACGCCAAAGCTGGCGTCGAAGCCGGTACGATGCTGAAAGAATTCCGCATCGATTCCACCAAAGCCGCCGAACTCAAAGCCGGTGACACCATCGATGCTTCGCTGTTCGAAGTGGGCCAGAAAATCGACGTGCAAGGCACCTCGATCGGTAAAGGCTACGCCGGTACCATCAAGCGTCACAACTTCGCATCGGGCCGTGCTACCCACGGTAACTCGCGTTCGCACAATGTTCCTGGCTCGATCGGTATGGCCCAGGATCCAGGCCGCGTGTTCCCAGGCAAGCGCATGACCGGTCACATGGGCGACGTCACCGTCACCACCCAGAACCTGGAAGTTGCTCGCATCGACACCGAACGTCAGCTGCTGCTGATCAAAGGTGCCGTACCTGGCGCGAAGAACGGCCAAGTGGTCGTCAAGCCTGCTGTTAAAACCAAACTCAAGAAAGGAGCGTAAGCCATGGAACTGAAGCTCCTGAATGAGCAAGGTCAAGACGGCGCCAATGTTGCAGCCGCCGATGAAGTGTTCGGTCGTGAATACAACGAAGCCCTGATTCACCAAGTCGTCGTCGCCTACGCTGCTAACGCACGTGGCGGTAACCGCAAGCAGAAAGATCGTGAAGAAGTCCACCACACGACCAAGAAGCCATGGCGCCAAAAAGGTACCGGCCGCGCTCGTGCTGGTATGTCGTCGTCGCCACTGTGGCGCGGCGGTGGTCGTATCTTCCCGAACAGCCCAGAAGAAAACTTCACGCACAAAGTTAACAAGAAGATGTTCCGCGCAGGTATCTGCTCGATCTTCTCGCAACTGGCCCGCGAAGGCCGTCTGAGTGTCGTCGAGAACCTGTCGATCGAAGCACCAAAGACCAAGCTGCTGTCGCAGAAACTGCTGGGCATGGGTCTGGACTCGGTCCTGGTGATCACCGATACCATCGATGAAAACCTCGAGCTGGCATCGCGCAATCTGCCGCACGTTCTGGTCGTTGAGCCTAAGCACGCTGACCCGATGTCGCTGGTGTTCTACAAGAAAATCCTGGTCACGAAAGCTGCTCTGGCCAAGATCGAGGAGATGTACGCATGAGCGCCGCAATCAAATTTAGCGAAGAGCGTCTGATGAAGGTGCTGCTGGCTCCGATCATTTCCGAGAAGGCTACCTTCGTCGCGGAAAAGAACGAGCAGATCGTGTTCAAGGTCATGCCTGACGCGACCAAGCCAGAAATCAAGGCTGCTGTCGAACTGCTGTTCAAAGTCGAGGTCGAATCGGTCCAGACGTTGAACCGTGAAGGCAAGCAGAAGCGTTCGGGCCGTTTCAACGGTCGTCGCAACCACACCAAGCGTGCTTTCGTGTGCCTGAAGCCAGGCCAGGAAATCAATTTTGTCGAGGAGGCTAAATAATGGCACTCGTTAAGATGAAGCCAACCTCCCCAGGCCGTCGCGGCATGGTGAAAGTTGTGACTGAAGGCCTGTACAAAGGTCGTCCATTCGCAGCCCTGGTTGAAAAGAAATCGAAAACTGCCGGCCGTAACAACAACGGTCACATCACCACCCGTCACATGGGCGGCGGTCACAAGCAGCATTACCGTCTGGTCGACTTCAAGCGCCAGAAGGACGGCATCCCTGCCAAGGTCGAGCGTATCGAATACGACCCGAACCGTACCGCGCACATTGCACTGCTGTGCTACGCGGACGGTGAGCGTCAGTATGTCATCGCCACCAAGAACATGGCTGTCGGCGATAGCATCATGAATGGCTCGGAAGCGCCGATCAAGGCCGGTAACTGCCTGCCGATCCGCAACATCCCAGTCGGTACCATCATGAACTGCGTCGAAATGCTGCCAGGTAAGGGTGCCCAGATGGCCCGTACCGCCGGCGCCGGCGTCGTGCTGATGGCACGTGAAGGCACCTACGCTCAGGTCCGCCTGCGCTCGGGTGAAGTCCGTCGCGTGCACATCGAGTGCCGCGCTACCATTGGCGAAGTCGGCAATGCCGAGCATAGCCTGCGCAAGATCGGTAAAGCTGGCGCGATGCGCTGGCGTGGTGTTCGTCCAACCGTTCGCGGTGTGGTCATGAACCCTGTCGATCACCCGCACGGTGGTGGTGAAGGTAAAACTGCAGCCGGTCGTCACCCAGTGTCCCCATGGGGCCAGCAGACCAAGGGTAAGAAGACGCGTTCGAACAAGCGTACTTCGTCGATGATCGTTTCGCGCCGCGGCAAGAAATAAGGATAAAAAATGACTCGTTCATTGAAAAAAGGGCCGTTTATTGACGCCCACCTGGTGAAAAAAGTCGAAGCCGCGCAAGCGAACAAAGACAAAAAGCCAGTCAAAACCTGGTCGCGCCGCTCGACGATCTCCCCAGACTTCATCGGTCTGACGATCGCTGTTCACAACGGCAAGCTGCACGTTCCTGTGTATGTGTCGGAGAACATGGTCGGCCACAAGCTCGGCGAGTTCGCGCTGACCCGTACGTTCAAGGGCCACGCCGCTGACAAGAAGGCGAAAAAATAATGGAAACTAAAGCTATCCTCAAAGGCGTGCGCCTGTCGGAACAAAAAGGCCGCCTGGTGGCCGATCTGATCCGCGGCAAGAAAGTTGACGCAGCACTCAACATTCTGCAATTCAGCCCAAAAAAGGGCGCGACGATCATCAAGAAGGTTCTCGAGTCGGCTATCGCCAACGCGGAACACAATGATGGCGCGGACATCGACGAACTGAAAATCGTTCAGATCTATGTCGAAAAGGGCCCGATCCTGAAGCGTTTCACGGCACGTGCAAAAGGCCGCGGCGATCGTATTTCTAAACAATCCTGTCACATTTACGTGACTGTCGGTAACTAAGGAGTCACAGAATGGGTCAGAAAATCCACCCAACCGGCTTCCGCCTGGCGGTCACCCGTAACTGGTCGTCGCGTTGGTATGCTGGTAACGGCAACTTCGCAGCCATGCTGCTGGAAGACCTGGAAGCACGCGCTTTCCTGAAAAAGAAGCTGAAGAACGCTTCGGTCGGTCGCATCGTCATCGAGCGTCCTGCCAAGAATGCGCGTTTCACCATTTACTCGTCGCGTCCTGGTGTCGTGATTGGTAAAAAAGGCGAAGACATCGAAGTGCTGAAGTCGTCGCTGGCGAAGATCATGGGCGTGCCAGTGCACGTCAATATCGAAGAGATCCGCAAGCCTGAGATCGATTCGCAGCTGATCGCCGATTCGATCTCGCAACAGCTCGAAAAGCGCATCATGTTCCGTCGTGCAATGAAGCGCGCGATGCAAAATGCAATGCGTCTGGGCGCTGTCGGCATCAAGATCATGTCGTCGGGTCGCCTGAACGGCATCGAAATCGCACGTACCGAATGGTACCGCGAAGGTCGCGTGCCACTTCACACCCTGCGCGCCGATATCGACTACGGCACCAGCGAAGCATCGACCACGTACGGCATCATCGGCGTCAAGGTCTGGGTCTACAAGGGCGACCGTTCGGTCACCGGCGAAGCACCAGTCATCGACACCCCGCCGGACGACAAGAAGCCACGCGGCCCACGTCGTGACGATGGCAAGCCATCGCGCGGCCCACGCCCAGCAGGCGGCGCACGTCCAGCCACTGCAGCACCAGTTGTCCGCGCTCGTCCAGCTGTCAAGCTGGCGACCCCGGCTGCCGCTGCACCTGCTGCTGCCCCAGCTGAGAAAGCAGGAGAATAAGCATGCTGCAACCATCGCGCAGGAAGTATCGTAAAGAGCAGAAAGGCCGTAACACCGGCATTTCGCACACCCGCGGCACCGCGGTCTCGTTCGGTGAATTCGGTCTGAAGGCAGTTGCCCGCGGCCGTATCACTGCACGTCAGATCGAGGCGGCACGTCGCGCCATGACCCGTCACATCAAGCGTGGCGGTCGTATCTGGATCCGTATCTTCCCGGACAAGCCGATTTCGAACAAGCCAGCTGAAGTTCGTATGGGTAACGGTAAAGGTAACCCGGAATACTACGTCGCTGAAATCCAGCCAGGCAAAGTCCTGTATGAGATGGACGGCGTTGATGAAACCCTGGCGCGCGAAGCATTCCGCCTGGCCGCTGCCAAACTGCCACTGGCTACCACGTTCGTGGTTCGCCAGGTCGGTCAATAACAGGAGTTGTATATGAAAGCATCGGAACTCCGCGGCAAGGACCAGGACGCGCTGCAGAAGGAGCTGAACGAGCTGCTCAAGGCCCAGTTCGGTCTGCGCATGCAAGTCGCCACCCAGCAGCTCGGGAATACCTCGCAGCTCAAGAAAGTACGTCGCGATATCGCGCGTGTGAAGACTGTGATGAACACGAAGGAAGCCAAATGAACGACACCACTAAAACGGCGCTGAAGCGTACGCTGGTCGGTAAAGTCGTGTCCGACAAAATGGACAAGACGGTAACCGTACTGATCGAACGTCACGTCAAGCATCCGCTGTACGGCAAGATCATCGTGCGCTCGAACAAGTATCACGCGCACGACGAAGCGAACGAAGCGAAAATTGGCGACACCGTCGAGATCGCAGAAGGTCGCCCGATCTCGAAGACGAAAGCCTGGACGGTCACCCAGGTGCTGTTGGTAGCACCAGTCCTCTAAGCTTTAAAAAATTGTCTTGCGTGGCCCGCTGGTATCTGAGATACTAGCGGGCTTCGTTCATGTGTTGCCGCAGTTTGTCCCCCTCGGCAAGTGCGGCCTGTAACGAAGAGCGTTATTGGAAAGTCCAATCACCCAATCGTGGTGCTCCAGCAGGGGCGTTACGGCGGGACCAAGACTGACCGCAGGCCCACAAATTGTGGGGTTTCTTCGGCTTAAGTTGGGAAAGAAAATACTATGATTCAAACCGAAAGCCGGCTCGAAGTAGCCGACAACACGGGTGCAAAGGAAGTTCTGTGCATCAAGGTGTTGGGCGGCTCAAAGCGCCGTTACGCGAGCATTGGCGACATCATCAAGGTCACCGTTAAAGTCGCAGCCCCACGTGGTCGCGTCAAAAAAGGTGAAATTTACAATGCCGTGGTTGTGCGCACCGCAAAAGGTGTGCGTCGCCCGGATGGTTCCCTGGTCAAGTTCGACGGCAATGCCGCTGTCCTGCTGAACGCCAAGCTGGAGCCAATCGGTACCCGTATCTTCGGACCAGTGACGCGCGAGCTGCGCACTGAAAAGTTCATGAAGATCGTGTCGCTGGCACCTGAAGTTCTGTAAGGATACGACATGGATAAGATTCGTAAAAACGACGAAGTCATCGTTCTGGCCGGGAAAGACAAGGGCAAGCGCGGTGTCGTTCAACAGCGTGTAGACGCTGAACACGTCATCGTCGAAGGCGTCAACGTCGCTAAAAAAGCGACCAAGCCTAACCCG
This sequence comes from Massilia aurea, assembly GCF_024753205.1. Classification (GTDB taxonomy): domain Bacteria; phylum Pseudomonadota; class Gammaproteobacteria; order Burkholderiales; family Burkholderiaceae_D; genus Telluria; species Telluria aurea. The sequence continues at coordinate 608,541 of NZ_JANUGZ010000004.1, forward strand.
ATGACCGGTGTTACTGGTGGTATCGTCGACAAGACAATGCCGATTCACGTGTCGAATGTCGCGCTGTTCAACGCAGCGACCGGCAAGGCAGATCGCGTTGGCTTCAAAGACCAGGACGGCAAAAAAGTCCGCGTCTTCAAGTCGAGCGGCGAAGTAGTGAAGGGGTAAGAATAAATGGCCCGTCTCCAAGCAATTTACAAAGAAAAAGTCGTCGCCGAGCTGACCGAGAAATTCGGCTACAAGTCGGTGATGGAAGTGCCACGTCTGACCAAGATCACCCTGAACATGGGTCTGTCGGAAGCAGTCGCTGACAAGAAGATCATCGAGCACGCCACTGGCGACCTGACGAAGATCGCCGGCCAGAAGCCAGTGATCACCAAGGCACGCAAGGCAATCGCTGGTTTCAAGATCCGCGAAGGCTACCCGATCGGCACGATGGTGACCCTGCGCGGCGCCCGTATGTACGAATTCCTGGACCGTTTCATCACCGTGGCTCTGCCGCGCGTGCGTGACTTCCGCGGTGTCAATGGTAAATCGTTCGATGGTCGCGGCAACTACAACATCGGTGTCAAGGAACAGATCATCTTCCCAGAGATCGACTACGACAAGATCGATGCACTGCGTGGCATGAACATCTCGATCACCACGACTGCTAAGACCGACGAAGAAGCCAAAGCGCTGCTCGCCGCCTTCAAATTCCCGTTCAGGAACTAAGAGCAATGGCAAAACTTTCACTGATTAACCGCGAAAAGAAGCGTGCAGACCTGGTGGAGAAATTCGCCCCGAAGCGTGCCGCTCTTAAAGCGATCATCGACGACCAGTCGAAGACGGAAGAAGAACGCTACGAAGCGCGTCTGAAGCTGCAGGCTCTGCCGCGCAACTCGGCGCCGACCCGTCAGCGTAACCGCTGCGCCATCACTGGCCGTCCACGTGGCACATTCCGTAAATTCGGTCTGGCACGTACCAAAGTCCGCGAATTCGCCATGAAGGGCGAAATTCCTGGTATGACCAAAGCAAGCTGGTAATAGGAGAATATGCAATGAGTATGAGCGATCCTATCGCCGATATGCTGACCCGCATTCGCAACGCACAAGTTGTTCAGAAAACCACGGTCGCAATGCCGTCGTCAAAAGTCAAGGTTGCCATTGCCAACGTCCTGAAGGACGAGGGTTACATTGAGGATTTCGCTGTCACCTCCGAAGGTGGTAAAGCGGAACTGAAAATCGGTTTGAAGTATTACACTGGCCGTCCGGTCATCGAGCGCCTTGAGCGCGTGTCCCGTCCAGGCCTGCGTATCTACAAAGGTAAAGACGAGATTCCAACCGTCATGAACGGCCTGGGCGTGGCAATCGTGTCGACTCCGCAAGGCGTCATGACTGATCGCAAAGCGCGCGCTACCGGTGTCGGTGGCGAAGTGATTTGCTACGTGGCTTAAGGAGTAGACGATGTCTCGAGTAGCTAAGATGCCTATCGCCGTCCCTGCCGGTGCCGAAGTCGCGATCAACGCGTCGTCGATCACCGTCAAGGGCCCGCTGGGCTCCCTGACCCAGGCCCTGAACGGCCTGGTCAAAGTGGAAAACAACAATGGCACGCTGACCTTCGACGTAGTCGATGATTCGCGTGAATCGAACGCCATGTCCGGCACCCTGCGTGCTCTGGTCAACAACATGGTAACCGGCGTGACCAAGGGCTTCGAGAAGAAGCTGAACCTGGTCGGCGTGGGCTACAAGGCAGCAGTGCAGGGCAACGCCCTGAACCTGTCCCTGGGCTTCTCGCACCCGGTGCTGCACGCAATGCCGGAAGGCGTTACTGCAGCAACTCCGACCCCGACCGAGATCCTGATCAAGGGTATCGATCGTCAAAAGGTCGGCCAGGTTGCCGCTGAAGTTCGCGCTTACCGCTCGCCTGAGCCTTACAAAGGCAAGGGTGTCCGTTATTCGGACGAAGTGGTGAAGCTTAAAGAAACCAAGAAGAAATAATCGGAGCTGACATGGACAAGAAAGAATCACGTCTGCGTCGTGGACGTCAGACCCGCATCAAGATCTCGCAGCTGGGCGTGAACCGTTTGTCGGTTCATCGCACCAACCTGCATATCTATGCGAACCTGATCAGCCCGGACGCAAAAGTACTGGTGTCGGCTTCGACTCTGGAAGCTGAAGTGCGCGCCGAGCTGGCAGGTCAGACTGGCGCCGGCGGCAACGCTGCAGCAGCCGCTCTGGTCGGCAAGCGCGTCGCAGAAAAAGCACTGCAAGCAGGAATCACCGAAGTTGCGTTCGATCGCTCCGGTTTCCGTTACCACGGTCGGGTGAAGGCGCTGGCGGAAGCCGCGCGTGAAGCCGGTCTGAAGTTCTAAGGAAGAATCGTCATGGCAAAAATGCAAGCGAAAATGGCAAGCGACAAGCCGGATGATGGCATGCGCGAGAAAATGATCGCGATCAACCGCGTGACCAAAGTGGTCAAGGGTGGTCGTATCATGGGTTTTGCAGCGCTGACCGTTGTCGGTGACGGCGATGGCCGCATCGGCATGGGCAAAGGCAAGTCGAAGGAAGTTCCAGTCGGCGTGCAAAAAGCGATGGAAGAAGCCCGCCGCAACCTGATCAAGGTGCCACTCAAGAACGGTACCCTGCATCACACCGTGTCCGGTCGTCACGGCGCCTCGCGCGTCATGATGATGCCAGCTAAGCCTGGTACCGGCGTGATCGCTGGTGGCGCAATGCGCGCTATCTTCGAAGTGATGGGCGTGACGGACGTGGTCGCTAAATCGACCGGCTCGTCGAATCCATACAACCTGGTGCGCGCAACTCTCGACGGTCTGTCGAAAATGAGCACTGCTTCCGACATCGCCGCCAAGCGTGGCAAGTCGGTCGAAGACATCCTGGGTTAAGGGGAAATCACATGGCTAACACCGTTAAAGTTCAGCTCGTCAAGGGCCTGATCGGTACCCGTCAGGATCACCGTGCCACCGTGCGCGGTCTGGGTCTGCGTCGCGTCAACTCGGTCTCCGAGTTGCAAGACACCCCGTCCGTGCGTGGCATGATCAACAAAGTATCGTACCTCGTGAAAGTGGTTTCGTAAGCCCTCGGGCTTGCGAACGGAGAAATCAATGGAACTCAATACCATTCAACCAGCTGACGGCGCCAAGCACTACAAGCGTCGCGTCGGCCGCGGTATCGGCTCCGGCATCGGCAAAACTGCCGGCCGTGGTCACAAGGGTCAAAAGTCGCGTTCGGGCGGCTTCCACAAAGTCGGCTTCGAAGGCGGTCAAATGCCTCTGCAGCGTCGTCTGCCAAAGCGTGGTTTCAAATCGCTGAACGCAACGTTCAAGGCTGAAGTGCGTCTGTCCGATTTGAACAACCTGGCCGTCGGCGAAGTCGACATCCTGGTGCTCAAAGCGGCTGGCGTCCTGTCGGTTCTGGCACGTGACGTGCGCGTCATCCTGTCCGGCGAGATCACCAAAGCGGTGAACCTCAAAGGCCTGAAAGTGAGCGCCGGCGCTAAAGCGGCAATCGAAGCAGCTGGCGGCTCGGTCGCGTAAAGCGATCGCTGCCTGATCGGAGCAAAAATTGGCGACTAATTCACAACTTGGTAAAAGCGCCGCTTCCGGATTCCCATGGGCCCGGCTGTGGTTTTTGCTTGGCGCGTTGGTCGTGTACCGCATCGGTGCTCATATTCCGGTCCCCGGGATTGACCCGGTGCAGCTCGCTGCGCTGTTCAAGCAGAACGAAGGCGGCATCCTGGGCATGTTCAACATGTTCTCGGGTGGCGCCTTGTCCCGCTTTACCGTGTTCGCGCTCGGCATCATGCCTTATATTTCGGCTTCGATCATCATGCAGCTCGCATCGATCGTTTCGCCGCAACTCGAGGCGTTGAAGAAAGAGGGCGAGTCCGGCCGCCGCAAGATCACCCAGTACACCCGTTACTTCACGGTTGCGCTGGCACTGTTCCAGGCGTTCGGTATCGCAGTCGCGCTCGAAGCGCAGCCTGGCCTGGTCATTGACCCGGGTCTCGGCTTCCGTTTCGTCACCATCGTGACCCTCCTGACCGGCACCATGTTTCTGATGTGGCTGGGCGAGCAGATCACCGAGCGTGGTCTTGGCAATGGCATTTCGATCATCATCTTTGCCGGTATCGCAGCAGGTTTGCCGTCGGCGCTGGGTGGCTTGTTCACTCTGGTGTCAAACGGTTCGATCGGCAGCTTCTCGGCCATCCTGATCGTTCTGCTGATCGCTGCGGTAACGTATGCGGTGGTGTTCGTGGAACGCGGACAGCGCAAGATTCTGGTTAATTACGCGAAACGCCAGGTCGGCAACAAGATCTACGGTGGCCAAACCAGCCACCTGCCCTTGAAGCTGAACATGGCAGGCGTAATCCCGCCGATCTTCGCGTCGTCGATCATTCTGTTCCCGGCGACGATTGTCGACTGGTTCACCCGTGGCAAGGATTCCAGCGGCCCAGTGATCGGGTTCCTGAAGGATCTGGCGGCGTCGATGGCGCCGGGCGAACCAATCCACGCGTTGCTGTATGCGGTGGCGATCGTGTTCTTCTGCTTCTTCTATACCGCGCTGGTATTTAACAGCAAGGAAACGGCGGACAACTTGAAGAAAAGTGGCGCGTTTGTACCGGGCATCCGTCCGGGTGATCAGACCGCTCGCTATATCGACAAGATCCTGATGCGCCTGACCCTGGCTGGTGCTGTCTACATCACCCTGGTGTGCCTGGTGCCGGAGTTCATGACCGCCCAGTGGAAGGTTCCCTTCTACTTCGGTGGCACGTCGCTCCTGATCATCGTTGTGGTGACGATGGACTTCATGGCACAAGTACAGAACTACGTCATGTCGCAGCAATATGATTCACTGCTGCGCAAGGCGAACTTCAAGGGTGGCGTCCCGACGCGATAAGTAGTCGGGTGCATGGCGCGAATGGCAGAAGACGATGTCATCCGAATGCAAGGGGAGGTCCGAAAGGATCTCCCAAACGCGACGTTCCGCGTGAAGCTGGAAAACGAAATGTGAGCCTGGGGTCGATCTCGGGTAGAATGCGTGTTCGCTTCTGCCTGCGTGACCCGGTAATGGTGAAGTTGACCCCGTTATCGTGGTCCCGGGCCCGCATCGTATTCGGCACCAAGTAAAAACACATCATCAAGTAAACGAACCGAAGAGAGTGCAAAATGAAAGTTAACGCTTCAGTCAAGCGGATCTGCCGCAACTGCAAGATCATCAAGCGCAAGGGCGTGGTCCGTGTGATCTGCGTCGAGCCGCGTCACAAGCAGCGTCAAGGTTAATTTCGAGGAATAACGAATGGCACGTATTGCAGGGGTTAACATCCCAAATCATCAGCACACTGTTATCGGCCTGACGGCGATCTACGGTGTTGGCCGTCCGCGTTCGCAGAAAATCTGCGACGCAACCGGTATCGCGACCACCAAAAAAGTCAAGGACCTGGACGATAACGAACTCGAGAAGCTGCGTGACGAAGTCGCGAAGTTTGTCGTGGAAGGCGATCTGCGCCGCGAACTGTCCATGAACATCAAGCGTCTGATGGACTTGGGCTGCTACCGCGGCATGCGTCACCGTAAGGGCCTGCCGGTCCGCGGTCAGCGTACCCGCACCAACGCGCGTACCCGTAAGGGCCCGCGTAAGGCAGCTCAATCGCTCAAGAAATAATCTAGGAACCGACTATGGCCAAGCAACAAAGCAGCGCGGCAGCAGCGCGCGTCCGCAAGAAAGTCAAGAAGAACGTTGCCGAGGGCATCGCCCACGTGCACGCGTCCTTCAACAACACGATCATCACGATCACCGATCGTCAGGGCAATGCCCTGTCGTGGGCAACTTCCGGCGGCGCCGGCTTCAAGGGTTCGCGCAAATCGACCCCGTTCGCAGCGCAGGTTGCTGCCGAAGCTGCTGGCAAGGTCGCTCAGGAATCGGGCGTGAAGAATCTGGAAGTGCGTATCAAGGGCCCAGGCCCAGGCCGTGAATCGGCTGTGCGCGCACTGAACAACCTCGGCATCAAGATCACCGAGATCCAGGACGTCACCCCAGTTCCACACAACGGTTGCCGTCCACCAAAGCGTCGCCGTATCTAAGTTGCAGGGCAGGGCGGCTTGCCGCCAGCCCGTGTACTTGGTAATCGATGCTCGGGGCGCATAGCCCCGTTGTGTTTTCAAGAAAAGCCGGTGCAGTTGCCCGTAAATGGGATATACTGCCCGGCTCTTGTCGCCTGCTGCTCTAGCGGTGGGTGATGCAAGCCACGTCCGGCCTGACTTTCCAGAGCTGGACTAGCGCCTGGGTGCTTCTGCACTCTGGGGCGTGATCAATTATTAAAGGAATCTAACGTGGCACGTTATATCGGACCAAAAGCAAAACTGTCGCGCCGTGAAGGCACTGACCTGTTCCTCAAGAGCGCACGTCGCTCGCTCGACTCGAAGTGCAAACTGGACATCAAGCCAGGCCAGCACGGTGTCAAGTCGGGTGCCCGCACCTCGGACTACGGCAACCAACTGCGCGAAAAGCAAAAAGTCAAGCGCATGTACGGCATCCTGGAACGCCAGTTCCGCCGCTACTTCGCAGAAGCTTCGCGTCGCAAGGGTAACACCGGCGAAACGCTGCTGAAGCTGCTGGAAGCGCGTCTGGACAACGTGACGTACCGCATGGGTTTCGGTTCGACCCGTGCTGAAGCACGTCAGCTGGTCAGCCACAAAGCCTTCACCGTCAACGGCCAGGTCGTGAACATCGCTTCGTACCAGGTCAAGACCGGCGACGTCGTTGCTGTTCGCGAAAAAGCCAAGAAGCAAGTACGTATCGCTGAAGCCCTGTCGCTGGCGGAGCAAATCGGTTTCCCAAGCTGGGTGTCGGTCGATGCCAAGAAGCTGGAAGGCACCTTCCGTTCGTTCCCAGAGCGTAACGAAATCGCTGCTGACGTCAACGAAGCGCTGATCGTCGAACTGTACTCGCGTTAATTGACATGATGGGTGGCGCAAGCCGCCCTGCATGTCATCTCCGCGCAGGCGGGGACCCAAGTTTGCCGGCTAGATCGAGCAGCTTGGGTTCCCGCCTACGCGGGAACGACGGGAGTGGTCGTGCAAGAGCAGCAACCCAGGGTTGGCCTCGCAATGAATCATCGATTCCTACTCTTCCCGTCGTAACCCAATTCGTTTTACCGCCTGCTCCGGCAGGCGTTTTCCATCAAGCCATCAGCCTTATCGGTGTAACGAGCCGAGGGTATTGAAAAGGACTACGTTCATGCAAAATAGTTTGTTGAAGCCACGTATCATCGACGTCGAAGCACTAGGCGCCGGCCACGCGAAAGTCGTGATGGAGCCGTTCGAGCGTGGCTATGGCCACACCCTCGGCAACGCACTGCGTCGCGTGCTGCTGTCGTCGATGGTTGGCTATGCGCCGACCGAAGTGACGATCGCTGGTGTCGTGCATGAATACTCGTCGCTCGATGGCGTTCAGGAAGACGTCGTCGACCTGCTGCTGAACCTGAAGGGCGTGGTCTTCAAAGTCCACAACCGTGACTCGGTCAACCTGACCCTGAAGAAGGAAGGCGAAGGCGCCGTCCTGGCATCGGACATCGACCTGCCGCACGACGTCGAGCTGGTCAACCCGGATCACGTGATTGCTCACCTGACCGCTGGCGGCAAGCTGGACATGCAGATCAAGGTCGAAAAAGGCCGTGGCTATGTGCCAGGTAACGTCCGTCGTCTGTCGGAAGACACCAACAAGACCATCGGCCGCATCATCCTGGACGCTTCGTTCTCGCCAGTGCGCCGCGTGTCGTACGCTGTTGAATCGGCCCGTGTCGAACAGCGTACCGACCTGGACAAGCTGATCATCAACATCGAAACGAACGGCGTCATCACGCCAGAAGAAGCGATCCGCCAGTCGGCCCGCGTCCTGGTTGATCAGCTGAACGTGTTCGCTGCTCTGGAAGGCACTGAAGCCGCCGCGGAAGCGCCATCGCGCGCACCGCTGGTCGATCCGATCCTGCTGCGTCCAGTCGACGACCTGGAACTGACCGTCCGCTCGGCCAACTGCCTGAAAGCAGAAAACATCTACTACATCGGCGACCTGATCCAGCGTTCGGAAAACGAACTGCTCAAGACGCCAAACCTGGGCCGCAAGTCGCTCAACGAAATCAAGGAAGTCCTTGCTTCGCGTGGCTTGACCCTGGGCATGAAGCTCGAGAACTGGCCACCAGCCGGTCTGGAGAAGTAAGAATATTCACCCGAAAGTACACACCTACTTTCGGGTGGAACAGCCAAAAAGGACTGGCAGAGCCAGCTCCTTTTTGGATGAAAAAGCGTAGTAAAACAACCCTAACTGAACCGGTCCGCGGACGTGCCCTGAAAACAGGGCACGAACGATCGAAGAACTGGCATTGAAAACACCCGAAAGGAATTACCATGCGTCACCGTCACGGCCTTCGTAAGCTGAATCGTACCTCGTCCCACCGTCTGGCAATGCTGCGCAACATGACTGTTTCGCTGCTGCGTCATGAAGCCATCAAGACCACCGTCCCAAAAGCCAAGGAACTGCGTCGCGTCATCGAACCGATCCTGACCCTGGGCAAGACCGACACCCTGGCAAACAAGCGCCTGGCCTTCGCTCGCCTGCGCGACCGCGAAATGGTCCTGAAGCTGTTCGCTGAGCTGGGTCCACGCTACGCAAACCGCAACGGCGGCTACCTGCGTATCCTGAAGATGGGTTTCCGCGTTGGCGACAATGCACCAATGGCTTACGTTGAACTGCTGGATCGTCCAGAAGTGACTTCGGAAGAAGAAGCACCGACCGCCGAGTAATCGACTGTCGTTGAAAAGACCAGGCTTCGGCCTGGTTTTTTTTCGTCTGTCGATCGAGCCTCCTCTGCGCGCCCTGGACAGCCGGTGTACCATGCCCGTGCCTCATTACAACTGACTCGACCTCCATGCTCCGATTCCCTGCACGGCACTGGCTTGCTGCCTGCCTGACGCTGTTTGCCTTATTCACGCTGTTCGCCGTCGCGCCAGGCCGCGCCGCCGAGGAATTTCTCGATCCTGCCATCGCCTTCAGGTTCGAAGCACGCATGGCCGATCCGCAGACGGCCGAAGTCACGTACACGATCGCGCCGAAGTACTACATGTACCGCGAGCGCTTCGCCTTCAAGTCGAGCAATCCGGCGGTCAAGCTGGGCACGCCGGCCATTCCACCGGGCACCGTGAAGTACGACCAGACGTTCGAGAAGGACGTGGAAACCTACAAGGGAACACTGACGATCCGCATCCCGGTCGAGGGCGACGGCGCGTTCACGTTGACAGCCACGGGCCAGGGCTGCGCCGACGCCGGCCTGTGCTACCCGCCGCAGGATCACACCGCCAGCCTGAGCGCAGGGGAGAGCGGCGCCGCCGCACCGGCCCTGCCAATTGGCGCCGCAGCCCCGCAGGGCGGCATGTCGACACCGTTGTCGTCCACGCCAATGGCCGAGAGCGCGCCGTCAGCACCAATCGCTGCAACCACCCCGCCAGCCCCGGCAGCAGCAGCACCAGCACCACCTGCACAATCCGACCTCTCCAATATTGCCGGCATCCTCGGCGGCGGCAGCCTGATCGCCGTTATCCCTGCGTTCATCCTGCTGGGCCTTGGCCTGGCCTTCACGCCATGCGTGCTGCCGATGGTGCCAATCCTGTCGTCGATCATCGTGGGCGAAGGCAAGAACGTCAGCCGTGCACGCGGCTTCCTGCTGTCGGTGACGTACTCGCTGGGTATGGCAATCGTCTACACGCTGCTGGGCGTTGGCGCAGGTCTGGCCGGCGAAGGCCTTGCCGCAGCATTGCAGAACCCGTGGGTGCTCGGCACCTTCGCTCTGCTGATCGTGGCGATGTCGCTGTCGATGTTCGGTTTCTATCAGTTACAACTGCCAGGCGCATTGCAGACCAGTCTGAGCAATGTGTCGAACCGCCAGCAGTCGGGCAAGCTGGCCGGCGTGTTTGCAATGGGCGCCATTTCGGCGCTGATCGTCGGCCCCTGCGTGGCCGCGCCACTGGCCGGCGCACTGGTCTACATCAGCCAGACGCGCGACGTGTTCCTGGGCGGCGCGGCACTGTTCTCGATGGCCGTGGGCATGAGCATTCCACTGCTGCTGGTAGGCGTATCGGCCGGCTCGCTACTGCCGCGCGTGGGTGCATGGATGGAGTCGGTCAAGCGTCTGTTCGGCGTCCTGATGCTGGCGATGGCGATCTGGCTCGTTTCGCCCGTGATTCCGCCGGTCGCGCAGATGCTGCTGTGGGCCGCGCTGCTGCTGGGCTACGGCTTTTATCTGCTGCGCCACACGCGCCACTGGGCGTCGATGGCCTTTGGCGCTGCGTTCGCGCTGATGGGCGGCATGCAACTGGTGGGCGTGGCCAGTGGCGGGCGCGATGCGTTCGCACCCCTGGCGCACCTGAGCGGCACGCCGCAGCACCACGGGCTGGTGTTCACCCGCATCAAGACGGTCGATCAGCTCGACGCAGCACTGGCCGCCAATGCCGGCAAGACCGTCATGCTCGACTTTTATGCGGACTGGTGCGTGTCGTGCAAGGAGATGGAGAAGTTTACCTTCGTCGATCCGAAGGTGCAGGCCAAGCTGGCCAATACTGCGTTGCTGCAGGTCGACGTGACCGCCAACGATGCGGCCGACAAGGCGATGCTCAAGCGCTTCGGCCTGTTCGGACCGCCGGGCATCATCCTGTTTGATGCGCAGGGCAAGGAGATCGCCGATAGCCGCGTGATCGGCTACCAGAATGCGGAAAAGTTTTCGGCGTCGCTGGAACGTCTGGGACAATGAACGCCGGCGGCGTGGCCGCCAGCGTCAGATGAAGCAAGCGCTTATGCGTTGGCGCGATGGTGTTGCTGATGACGCCCGCCCTTGCGGTGCTGGGCCTGCGCATCGAACGTCTTGCGCTGCTCTGGCGTGAGCACCGCGTAGAAGCTGTTCAGGGCGCTCAAACGCGATTCCATCTGCGCAGTGTGCGCTTTTTGCATCGCGATCTGCTTTTCCATGCGCTGCGGCGCGCTCAGGCTGGCCCAGGCGGCGCGGTCGCCACGCCCGGCGCGCTCACCGTGTTTCACGGGTGCGCGGCTGGCCACGAAGGCATCCCAGGCCGGCTTTTGCTGGGCCGTCAGATTCAGCGACGCCTGCAGCTTGGCCTGATGCTCGGCGCGCTTTTGCGCCATCTTTGCGTGACGCTCGCCCGCCTTGGCTTGCCACTCGGCCTTCTTGGCCAGGCGTTGTTCAGCCGTCAGCGTGGACGCCTGGCGGCCCTCGGCCGGGGCAGCGCTCTGGGCCTGGGCACCGACAGTGGCGCCGAACAGGCCGGCAGCGGTGAAGGCGATCACGAGGTGTTTGCGAAGGGTGTTCATGGTAGGTCCTTTGTGTGAGAGTCTGGTGAAGTGCATCCGAAACGCTCGCTGCACAGGACCCATCCTGGGTCAAAACTGTAACCATGGGATTTCCCCTGCCGGGCACTTTGTATCCATATGTTTCGCGCCCATCGGCATATACACAGCGATACAAATACTTCCGCCAGTCTTGTCATAAATTCGGATAATTGCGGTTATGGATAATCCCTCTACGATTCTGATCGTCGACGACGACCGCGACATCCGCACGCTGCTGGCCGACTACCTCGAGTCCAACAGCTACCGGACGCTCGGCGCCGCCGACGGCACCGCGATGTGGAAGACGCTCGACGAAACGCGTCCCGACCTCATCGTGCTCGACCTGAACATGCCCGGCGACGACGGCCTGACGCTGTGCCGCAAGCTGCGCGCCACCTCGAGCCTGCCCGTCATCATGCTCACCGCCCGCAACGAACCCCTTGACCGCATCCTGGGCCTGGAAATGGGCGCCGACGACTACCTGCCGAAACCGTTCGAGCCGCGCGAGCTGCTGGCGCGCATCCGCAGCGTGCTGCGCCGCTCGCACGCAATGCCGTCGAACACGCCGTCCGAGAACGTGCAGCAGATGCGCTTCTCGGGCTGGACGCTGGACCTGACCGCGCGCCACCTGCTCAACCCGGACGGCATCGTCATCATGCTCTCGGGCGCCGAGTTCCGCCTTCTGCGCGTGTTCCTCGAACACCCGAACCGCGTGCTCAATCGCGACCAGCTGCTCAACCTCACGCAGGGCCGCGACGCCGATCCGTTCGACCGCTCGATCGACATCCAGATCAGCCGCCTGCGCCAGAAACTCGGCGAAGACGCGCGCATGCCGCAGATTATCAAGACCGTGCGCAACGGCGGCTACGTGCTGGCCGGCCAGGTCACCGTGGAGCCAGCGGCGTGAAAGCCTTCTTCGGGTCGATGACCGGGCGCGTGTTTCTCACGCTGCTGCTGGGCATTCTGACCTCGGCTGCGCTGACGCAACTGGCGGCCGACTACCAGCGCCTGCGCGACTTCGAAAACCAGCGCGATGCGCATGTGCTTGAACGCGCCGAGCAGCTGATCATGGCCACCGAGATCGTCCCGGCGTCGGCCCGCTCGATCTACCTCGATGTCGCCAACCGCCCGGGCCTGCAGCTCCAGGTGGGCGACATGCCGCCGGAAGCGGCGCCCCTGACGCCGTTTGCCGCGTCGCTGGCCAAGCGTCTGGGCAAGGGCTATCTGGTTGCCTCACGCGCAACGCGCCCGACTGCCTGTGGCGTCGTGCAGACGCAGCCGGTGATGTACGGCTTGCTGAGCATGAAGTGGGAGGGCGCCTGCGAGTCGATCGACGTGCGGCTGCGCGACGGCGCCGAACTGCAACTGTCGGTGCTGCCACCGCGGCTGGTCGGTGAGGATGTCGACACGAGCATCATCCTCGGGATGTTCCTGGTCAGCATCGCGGTGCTGGCCTACTTCGTGGCACGCATGACCGCGCGCCCGTTCAAGCAGCTTGCGCAAGCCGCGCAAGACCTCGGCCAGGACATCAACCGCGCGCCGCTCGACCTGGTCGGCGCGATCGAGATCCGCCAGGCCAGCGCTGCCTTCAATGCGATGCAGGCGCGCATCCGCCAGTACATCTTCCAGCGCACGCAGATGCTCGCCGCGATCACGCACGACCTGCAAACGCCGCTCACGCGCATGCGCCTGCGGCTCGAGAAGGTCAGCGACGCCGACCTGCAGGACCGGCTGATCGGCGACCTGTCGGCGATGCAGGAAATGGTGCGCGAAGGCCTGGTGCTGGCGCGCAGCATGGACACGACCGAGACGATGCAGATGCTCGATCTCGACTCGCTGCTCGAAGCCGTGTGCGCCGATGCGACCGATGCCGGCCAGACCGTGACGCTGGCCGGCAAGGCCTCGATCGCAGTGCTGGGCCGGCCGATCGACATGCGCCGCTGCCTAGTCAACCTGATCGACAACGCGGTCAAGTACGGGCGCGATGCGCGCGTCTGCGTCGACCGCGCCAACGGCACCGCGCGCATCCGCATCCGCGACAGCGGGCCGGGCATTCCGCGCAGCGAGCTGGTGCGCGTGTTCGATCCGTTCTACCGCGTGGAGACATCGCGCTCGCGCGAATCGGGCGGCACCGGCCTGGGCCTGACGATCGCACGCAATATCACGGAGCAGCACGGCGGCAGCATCAGCCTGGCCAACCATCCGGAAGGCGGGCTGGAAGTCACGCTGATGCTGCCCACGTATTACCCGAACAAATAGTAAAAAAACCAACAAGCAAAATAAAGCCGTAACGACAGTGTGGGACAATGCGCGCGCGCAATGGCCACATCACCAAGCAGCATCACTGAGAGAGCCGTCGGCACTGGCGGCAAGGGACAAGCATGAACAAGAAGAATGTCGGCGTCGTCGCCGTCGTGGCGGCGCTGGTCGTCGCTGGCGGCTGGTACTTCAATCAGGGCCATGATGCCAAGGCACAGGCGCCAGGCGCCAAAGGGCAGGGCGGCGGCCAGCCACCGGTCACCGTCAACGTGGTCAAGCCCGAGCGGCGCGATGTCGGCGTCGAGCTGTTTGCCAACGGCACCGTCACGCCGGTGCGCACCGTGAACCTGCATCCGCAGACCGTCACCACCATCCGCAAGGTCCATATCCGCGAAGGCCAGTTCGTCAAGGAAGGCGAATTGATGTTCTCGCTCGATGATCGCGCCGACCAGGCCAACGTCGCACGCGCCGAAGCGCAGGTGGCGCGCGACCGCGCCACGCTGGCCGACCTGGATCGTCAGTACAAGCGCAGCCAGGAACTGGTGTCGCAGAACTTCCTGGCCCAGAGCGCGCTCGACTCCCTGCTGAGCCAGGTGGAAGCCCAGCGCGCGCTGGTGCAGTCAAACCAGGCCGCGATGCGCGCCACCCAGGTCAGCGCCAGCTATACGTCAATCCGCGCGCCGATGTCGGGCCGGGTCGGCGCCATTGACGTCCATCCGGGCGCACTGGTGCAGATGACGACGTCGCTGACCACCGTCACCCAGCTCGACCCGATCAATGTCTCGTTCACGCTGCCGGAATCGACGCTCGGCGCCTTGCTCGGCGCCCAGAGGGCCGGCAATGTCGACGTGCACGTAACGAGCGGCGCCGACGCGAAACCGGTTGCCGGCCGTCTGAGCTTCATCGACAACGCCGTCGATGCACAGGCCGGCACCATCCGCGTCAAGGGTGAGTTCTCCAACAACAACACCAGCCTGTGGCCGGGCCAGTACGTGACCGCGCGCGTGGTCGTGCAAACGCTCAAGGACGCCCTCGTGATCCCGCAGACGGCGATCATCACGTCGACCAACGGCACGTTCGTCTACGTGCTGGCCGAAGGCGACTCGGCGCGCCAGGTGCCGGTCAAGCGTGTGTATGCGTTCGGCGACCACGCCGCCGTCACGGGTCTGAGCGGCGCCGAGCAAGTGATCACCGAAGGCAAGCAGAATCTGCGGCCGGGCGGCAAGGTGCGCCTGGCGCAGGCGGCCAAGCCTGCCACCGACAAGCCGGCTACCACCGCGCAACCCAAGCAGGGTGAGCAGGCATGAACCTGTCCGAACTGTGTATCCGCCGTCCCGTGATGGTGGTGCTGCTGTCGATCAGCCTGGTGCTGGTGGGCATCCTGTCATACATGAAGATCCCGGTCGCCGCGCTGCCAAGCTACAACACGCCGGTCATCAACGTCTCGGCCAACCTGCCGGGCGCGAGTCCCGAGACGATGGCCTCGTCGGTCGCGCTGCCGCTCGAGAAACAGTTCTCGACCATTGCCGGCATCAAGCTGATCACGTCGAGCAGCACCCAGGGCGATACCAATATCACCCTTGAATTTGACACCGCGATCGATGTCGACAAGGCTGCGGTCGACGTCCAGGCCGCGCTGCTGGTCGCGCAGCGCCGGCTGCCGCTCGAGATGACGGAACTGCCGGCCTACCGCAAGGTCAACCCGGCCGACGCCCCGATCCTGTTCATGCACCTGACCTCGCCGTCGATGGACTTGTCGGAGCTGAACGATTACGCAGAGAATCTGATCTCGCCGGCGATCTCGACCGTGCAGGGCGTGTCGCAAGTCTCGATCAACGGCGGCAAGCGTTTCGCCGTGCGCGTGCGCGCCAAGTCCGATCTGATGAACGCGCGCAATATCTCGATGGACGAGCTGGCGGCAGCACTGCGCGCGGCCAACTCGAACACGCCGCTGGGCATCCTCGACGGCCCGACCCAGGCGCTGACGATCCAGGGCGGCGGCCAGCTGATGAAGGCGGCCGACTTCGCCAACCTGATCGTCGCCACGCGCGAAGGCATGCCAGTGCGCCTGCGCGATATCGCCGACGTCCAGGACAGCTACCAGTCGGTCAAGGCCATGGGTAGCCTGAACGGCGAGCGCTCGATCTCGCTGATGGTGCAGCGCCAGCCCAACGCCAACACGGTCGAAGTGGTCGACGCCGTGCGCGCGCTGATTCCGCGCTTTGAAGGGCAGTTGCCAGCCTCGATCAAGATCGAGCTCGTCAACGACCGTTCGCTGTCGATCCGCGAAGCGATCCACGACGTCAACCTGACGCTGCTGGGCACGGTGATGCTGGTGATTCTGGTCATCTTCCTGTTCCTGCACCGCGCGGCCGCCACCTTCATTCCGGCCGTGACGGTGCCGATCTCGCTGCTGGGCGCGCTCTCGCTGCTGTACTGGCTGGGCTATAGCCTCGACAATATTTCGCTGCTAGGCATCACGCTGGCCGTCGGCCTGGTCGTCGACGATGCGATCGTGGTGCTGGAAAACATCGTGCGCCACATGGAGATGGGCAAGAAGCCGATGCACGCGTCGCTCGTCGGCGCGCGCGAAATGGGCTTTACCATCATCTCGATCTCGATTTCGCTGGTGGCCGTGTTCATCCCGATCTTCTTCATGCCGGGCGTGATCGGTCTGCTGTTCCGCGAGTTTGCCGTGATCGTCGGTCTGGCCGTGATGGTGTCGGCGATCGTGTCGCTCACGCTGGTGCCGATGCTGTGCTCGCGCCTGCTCAAGGATGGCGGCCACGTCGATCCAAAAGACATGTCGTGGATCGGCCGCCGGTTCGAAGCCATGTTCACCAATGTGCGCAACGGCTACGGCCGCACGCTCGACACCGCGCTGCGCCACCGCTTTTTGGTCCTGATGCTGGCGCTGGGCACCTTCGTGCTGACCGCCGTGCTGTACATGACGATGCCGAAGGGCTTCTTCCCCGAAGAAGACATCGGCCAGATCCGCGTGAACGTCGAAGCGTCCGAAGACACGTCGTCGGTCGCGCTGGCCGAACTGCAGGGCAAGGTGGTCGACATCGTCCGCGCCAATCCGTACGTGCAGGACACGACCTCGTTCAGCGGCGGCGGCAATACGGGCCGCATGTTCCTGGTACTGAAACCCCGCGGCGAGCGCCCACCGATGGACCTCGTGATCGACGACCTGCGCAAGGCCACGCGCGCCGTGCCGGGCGTGCAGGTGTTCATGTCGCCCCAGCAAAACCTGCAACTGGGCGGCCGCCAGAGCAAGGCGCGCTACCAGTACACGCTGCAGAGCGTGTCGGGCGGCGAGATCGGCGGCTGGGCCGAACGGTTCCTGGAAGGCATGCGGCAGGATGCGCGCTTCCGCGACGTCAACAGCGACTCGCAGAACAAGGCGCTGCAAGCCACCGTGGACATCGACCGTGACAAGGCTGCACTGCTGGGCCTGGAAATGGACGATATCCGCACCGTGATGTACGCGTCGTTCGGCGAGCGCCAGGTCTCGACCATCTACTCGACGGCCGCCAGCTACTACGTGATCCTGGAAGCGGCCGCCAGCGACCGTTACTATGACGAAGCGCTGTCGCGCGTGTCGGTGCGCAGCAAGTCGGGTGACCTGGTCAAGCTGTCGAGCATTGCCACGGTGCGCCGCACGGTCGGTCCGCTGCAAGTGAATCACCAAGGGCAGTTGCAGGCGATCACGCTGTCGTTCAACCTGGCGCCGGGCGTGCCGCTGGGCGACGCCACCGCCGCCATCGAACAGATGGGCACGCAGATGAAGTTGCCAGCCTCGGTGATTGCCACCTATGGCGGCGACGCGGCCGTGTTCCAGGACACGCAGTCGAGCCAGCTGATCCTGATCCTGACGGCCATCGGCGTCATCTACGTGCTGCTGGGCGTGCTGTACGAAAGCTATATCCACCCGCTGACCATCCTGGCAGGCCTGCCGTCGGCAGCGGTCGGTGCGCTGCTGACGCTGTGGATTTTTGACAAGGACCTGACGCTGATCGCGATGATCGGCATCCTGATGCTGATCGGTATCGTCAAGAAGAACGCCATCATGATGATCGACTTCGCGCTCGATGCGCAGCGCACGCTCGGCATGAGCCCGCAAGAGGCGATCCGCGAAGCGTGCATCCTGCGCTTCCGGCCGATCCTGATGACGACGCTGGCCGCGCTGATGGGCGCGCTGCCGATCGCGCTGGGCATCGGCGCCGGCGCCGAGCTGCGCCAGCCACTGGGCCTGGCGGTGTGCGGCGGCTTGATCTTCTCGCAAGTCATTACGTTGTACATCACGCCAGTCATCTACCTGTACCTGGACCGCTTCAGCGGCACGGGACCGATGACGGACGACCAGCTCGCGAAGGCCGACGATGTTCCGGTTGCCCAGCATGCTTAACCTTGGAAACATTTGGTAACAACCATCAACGCCAGCAGCGGTGCAGTCCGCTCGCTGGCGTGATGCGTTGGTACTGTAAAACGGTTAGACTGCCCCCTCTGCTGTTTTTTTAGACGTCGCTTCCAGGATACCGATCTACCTTGCGTGACCATCCCCACTCCTACGATCAGGACAGCGAAGTTTGCTCCCACTGCGGGCAGCCACTGGTACGCCCGGGGCCGCATTACGAGCGCGAGGGCTCCAAGCGCGGCGGCCTGATCGGCACGATCGTGCTGCACTTGCTGCTGCTCGCGATCTTCATCTTCAAGCCGCCCGAAAAAGAGCAAAAGACAGCGCGTCCGGCGTCTGACCGCGAAACCGACGTCTTCTTTGTCCAGCCGCTGCAGCAGCCGACCAAGGCGCAGCGCGAGCAAAAGCCCAAGCCCGCGCCGAAGCCAACGCCACGACGCGACACGCCGCGGCCAACGCCGCCGGAGCGCGTCATCGTCAAGCGCCTGCCTGACACGATCACGATTCCCGACGAAAAGCCGGTCGAGCGCAGGCCGCCGCCACCCCAGCCGCCGCAGCCCAAAACCGAAGTCCCGCCCGACATGGACATGGCCGCCTACGTCAAAGCGCAGCGCGAGCGCCGCGGCGCGCCGACCGGCAGCGAAGTGGAAACCCCGGAAAGCGACGCCGTCCGCGGCAACCGCAACGCGCTGGCCAACATCGCCGCGATCAACGGCCGCGGCCGCGACGACAGCAACGAGTCGGGCGGCATCTTCTCGATATCGAACAAGACGTTCAACACGATGGACCTGAAGTTCCGCGGCTGGAACCCGAGCTTCAAGCGGCGCTGGCTGACAGCGGTCACGGTGGAGCAGGGCAGCGCACGCGACATCGAAACGGCCGTCATCAAGAAAATGATCGAGCTGATCCGCAAGGAAAAGACTGGCGACTTCGAGTGGGATTCGCACCGCCTGGGCCGCGTGGTCAAGCTCAGCGCGCGGCCGGCAGACGAAGCACGCCTGACCGAGTTCTTGTACAAAGAAATGTTCCCGGAGTACCGCCCGCCACCGGGAGGATGATGAGTGTGGCAAAAAAAGCCGGGGTCAGGTCTGACATTCGGACACGAGCTCGACAGTCGGACAGTCGGAACCATCTGGCACCCTGCTATGCCACTAGGCATGACAGCATTAAATGTAGCAAAGGCTGAGGCCGTGTCCGAATGTCAGACCTGACCCCAGCTGTTTTCAGACGTAAAAAAACCGTGCCTTGGCACGGTTTTTTGTTGGTATGGAGCCAATCAACCCGCTTTTAACTTGCGGGCAATATCCAGCGCGAAGTACGTCAGCACCCCATCCGCGCCAGCGCGCTTGAACGCCATCATCGATTCCATCATGACCTTGTCATGGTCCAGCCAGCCGTTGAGTGCGGCTGCCTTGAGCATCGCGTACTCGCCGCTGACCTGGTAGGCAAACGTCGGCACCCTGAACTCATCCTTTACGCGGCGCACGATGTCCAGGTACGGCATGCCTGGTTTCACCATCACTATGTCGGCGCCTTCGGCCAGGTCCAGCGCCACTTCGCGCAGCGCTTCGTCGCTGTTGGCCGGGTCCATCTGGTAGGTGTTCTTGTCGGCTTTGCCGAGATTGGCCGACGAGCCGACCGCATCGCGGAACGGTCCATAGAATGCGGACGCATACTTGGCCGAATACGCCATGATGCGCGAGTGGATATGGCCCTGCGCCTCGAACGCGGTGCGGATCGCGCCAATGCGTCCGTCCATCATGTCCGATGGTGCGACGATGTCCACGCCGGCATCGGCGTGGGTGAGCGCTTGCTTGACCAGCATCTCGATCGTCTTTTCATTGACGATATAGCCGTTCTCGTCCGGCAGGCCGTCCTGGCCGTGGGTCGTGTACGGGTCGAGCGCGATGTCGGTGATGATGCCCAGCTCGGGGAAGTTGCGCTTGAGCTCGCGGACAACGCGCGGCACCAGCCCGTCCGGATTGGTGGCTTCGACGCCGTCATAGGTTTTCACCGACTGGTCGACCAGCGGGAACAGGGCCAGCGCGGGAATCCCGAGCGCGACGCATTCTTCGGCCACTTTCAGCAGCAGGTCGAGCGAGACACGGGCCACGCCCGGCATCGAGCCGACTTCCTGGCGCACGTTCTGGCCTTCCAGAACAAACACGGGGTAGATCAGGTCGGATGCGGTAATCGTGTTCTCGCGCATCATGGCGCGGGAGAACGGGTCGCGGCGCATGCGGCGCGGCCGGGCCGCCGGATAGGCGGAAGTGATGATGCTCATCGAATGGCTCCTTGCAGGATCAGGCGGAGGTTTGATCGTCGTCCGCCGACGGCGCGCCAGATTCGTCGTGCTCTTCTTCTTCCTCACCCTCGTGCTCGCCGGCAACGCCGTCCAGCCCGGCCAGCGCCAGGATCTTGGCATCGGCTTCTTCGATGCCGATACGCTTGAGTGCCGAGAACAGCTGCACCGTGAACGGGAAGCCCACGCCATCTTCATCGACGTAGCTTTCGAGCACGCCGCGCGCTTCGCGCAGGGCGTTGGTCGATTCGTTGCGGTTGAGCTTATCGGCCTTGGTCAGGATGCAGTGGATCGGCTTGCCGGTAGGGGCGAACCATTCGAGCATCTGGACGTCCAGGTCGGTGAACGGACGACGCGAATCCATGATCAGGATGAGCGCAGCGAGCTGGTCGCGGCGCTGGACATAGTCGCCCAGCAGCTTTTGCCAGTGCAGCTTGGCCGTGCCCGACACTTCGGCGTAGCCGTAGCCCGGCAAGTCGACCAGCAGCGCTTCGATTTCATCGACCCGGACCGCGTCCTTGCGGTGCTGGCCCACGTGGGCGCCGCCGATCGAGAAATAGTTGATGTGCTGCGTGCGACCTGGCGTCTTCGACGCGAACGCAAGACCCTTCTGGTTCGTGAGGATATTGATCGCTGTGGATTTGCCGGCGTTGGAGCGCCCGGCGAAGGCGATTTCCGGCACATTGGTGTCGGGAAGGTCGCGCAACTGATTCACGGTCGTAAAGAACCGGGCTTGCCATAATCTGGACATTGGGGAGAAGGTATAAGAGGACTACGAAATGGCGTTGGAGAAACAAAGCTATTGTACAATAAGGGGTTGATTGCTGCCTGCCAGCCCTATGGCCCAAGCAATCAAGGGCGCTGCACTGAACCTTCAATTATTGACTTTTTAAGGTGCTAGTATGAACCGCTTGTCGTCCCCCCTGCTCAAAACACTGTTGGTCACACTAACTGTTTTCGGGGGACTCCCGGCGGCGACAGCAGCGGCGCCCGCTGCAGCGCCTGCCGTCAAGGCCGATCCGGCCCGGGGCGGCGCGCTGTACGATGCGGGCGACCCGGCGCGCGGCCTGCCGGCGTGCGTTTCATGCCACGGTGCGGCGGGCAATTCGTCCATCGTTGCCAATCCCAAGCTGTCGGGTCAGTTCGCCAGCTACACGCACAAGCAACTGGTCGATTTCACGACCCCGAACCGCCAGCAGCCGATCATGACGACCTACGCCAAAATGCTCACCGACGCCGAGAAGAAAGACATCGCGGCGTGGCTGGCGGCGCAGGTGCACAAGCCGGGCGCGGCCAAGAACAAGGACACCGTTGAACTAGGCCGCAAGATCTATCGCGGCGGTATCGCCGAGCGTGGCGTGGCGGCCTGTGCCAGCTGTCATGGCGCCAACGCCAGCGGCATCCCCGCCCAATATCCGCGCCTTGCAGGCCAGCACCAGGATTACACGACCGCCCAGCTCGAAGCATTCAAGAGTGGCACCCGCGCCAACAGCCCGCAAATGACCACGCTCTCGCAGCGCATGTCGACGGCTGAAATGCGCGCGGTGGCCGACTATATCGCCGGCTTGCGCTAAGAGACTCCACGATCTCGCATAAGCAATATTGAACGCAGGAAGGGCGGCAGCAACGGGCTGACCCCCTTCCTGCAAGCGGCTACCCGCCGCGCAGGAAGAAAGTTGTAAAGCATGAGCACCACCGGAATTACATTGAACACCCGCCGCCGTGGTCTGGCCGAGGCGGTCGAACTGATCTCATCGATGCGGTTTGCGATCAGTCTTCTCACCATCATCTCCATCTCGTCGATCATCGGCACCGTGCTCAAGCAAGCCGAGCCGATGTCGAACTACGTCAACCAGTTCGGTCCGTTCTGGTTCGAGATTTTCAACAAGTTCGGCCTGTACAGCGTGTATTCCAGCTGGTGGTTCCTCGTGATCCTGGTGGTGCTGGTCATGTCCACCGGGCTGTGCCTGATCCGCAACGCGCCGAAAATGATGCGCGACATGCGCAGCTGGCGTGAAAACGTGCGCTTCGATTCGCTGCGCAACTTCCACCACAAGCTCGAATGGCAGGCGCCGCTGTCCAAAAGCGCGCTGGCCGAGCAGAGCGCACTGCGCCTGCGCCACGCCGGCTACGCCACCAAGATTGTCGAGAAGGATGGCGGCACGCTGGTCACAGCCAAGAAGGGCGCGGGCAACAAGTTCGGCTACATCTTCGCGCACTCGTCGATCATCGTGATCCTGGTGGGCGGCACGCTCGACTCCGACCTGCCGGTGCGCATCCAGCAGTGGCTGTTCAACAAGACGCCGTTCACCGGCAGTGGCGTGATCGCCGACATTCCGGCCCAGCACCGCCTGGGCACGGGCAACCCGACCTTCCGTGGCAATACCGCGATTGCCGAAGGGCAGGCCAGCCGCACGGCGATCCTGAACCAGCCGACGGGCGTCCTGGTGCAGGAACTGCCGTTCTCGCTGCAGCTCAAGAAATTCCATATCGAGTTCTATTCGACCGGCATGCCGAAACTGTTTGCCAGCGACGTGGTCGTGCGCGATTTGGAAAACGGCCACACGTTCGAATCGACCATCAAGGTCAATCATCCGCTGATCTACAAGGGCATCGCCGTCTACCAGTCGAGCTTTGACGATGGCGGCAGCAAACTGCGGCTGACGGGGTATCCGATGAACGGCGCCGCCAGCGCCAGTTTCCCGATCGAAGGCGAAGTCAATGGCGCCACCGAACTCAAAATCGGCGGCCAGACCTATGCCGTCGAGTGGTCGGGCTTCCGTCCGTTCAACGTCGAAAACATCAGCCAGGGCAATGACGTGCGCGCGGTGAGCAAGGGCAAAACGTTCAACGAACAGTTCGCCGCCACGCTGGGCAAGGCTTCGGGTGCTGCCGCCAATCCGGATGCCACGAAAGACCTCAAGAACGTCGGCCCCAGTGTGCAATACAAGCTGCGCGACGCCAGCGGCCAGGCGCGCGAATTCATGAACTACATGCAGCCGATGACGCTCGATGGCGCGCAAGTCTATCTGGCGGGCGTGCGCGCGAACCCGTCGGAGAGCTTCAGCTTCCTGCGCATTCCCGTCGATGAACGCTACGGCGTGGGCGACTGGATGCGCCTGCGCGCGGCGCTGGCCGATCCCGAAGCACGCGCCGTGGCGGCGCGCCGCTATGCCGCGCGGGCGTTGGGCGGTAACCAAGGGAGCGCGCTGGCTGGCCAGTTGCAGGAATCGGCGGCGCGCACGCTCGGCATCTTTGCCGGCGGCGACGGTCGCGGCGGCTTCGTTGGCGTGGCCCAGTTCCTGGAAAAGATTCCGCAGGCCGAGCAGGAGAAAGCAGCCGGCATCTTCATGAAGATGCTCAACGGCACGCTGTGGGAGCTGTGGCAAGTGGCGCGCGAAAAACACGGCGACGCCGCGGCCGCGCCAACCGACGCCAATGGGCGCTTCCTGCAACTGGCCACCAATGCGTTGTCGGACAGTTATCTGTACGGCGCACCGGTGTATCTGCAGCTCGACGATTTCACCGAAGTGAAGGCCTCGGTGCTGCAATTGACGCGCTCGCCGGGCAAGAACGTGGTCTACTTCGGCTGTGTCCTGCTGGTGCTGGGCGTGTTCGCGATGTTCTACATTCGCGAGCGGCGCGTCTGGATCTGGGTGCGTGATGTGCCCGGTAACCCGGAGGCTGGCGCCGAGGCGCTGATGGCGATGAGCACGCAACGCAAGACGCTCGATTTCGAGCGTGAGTACGAAGACTTGTCTGTAAAGCTGCCACAACCGGCGTAAGCTGCGCGGGCCTGGAGAAAACAATGGAACTGTCACAACCCAAGACTGGCGCCCCAGCGCGCCCGACCGATCAATACCAGGAAGCGCCGGGCTATTTCCGCCGCCTGGGTCCGGCCGACTGGCTGTACGCGCTTGCCCTGTGCGCCGCGGCGCTGTTCGCGCTGAACCGGTACGGCCACTTCATGGACATCTATGAAGAGGTGATCCTGGTGTGCACGGCGCCCGTGTTCGCCGTGCTGGGCTGGTACTGGAAACCGATGCGCTGGCTGCTGCCGCTGGTGGCCGTGCTGTCGCTGGGCGCGATCGCGCTGTACGACGGCAATCTGGCCGCTGCCGAGCAGAAATTCTTCCTCAAGTACATGCTGTCGAGCCAGTCGGCCATCCTGTGGATGAGTGCGCTGTTCGTATTCTCGACCGTGTTCTACTGGGTTGGCTTGCTGAGCCGCGGCAAGTTCGGTGGCGGCGTGGGCGCGGCGCTGTGCTGGGCCGCAGTCGTGATCGGCGCGGTCGGCATGATGGTGCGCTGGTACGAGTCGTACCTGATCGGCCCGGACGTTGGCCATATCCCGGTGTCGAACCTGTACGAAGTGTTCATCCTGTTTGCCCTCATCACCGCGCTGTTCCACCTGTATTACGAAGAACACTACGCCACGCGTCAGCTTGGCCCGTTCGTGATGCTGATCATTGGCGCCGCCGTCGGCTTCCTGCTGTGGTACACGGTCTCGCGCGACGCCGCCCAGATCCAGCCGCTCGTGCCGGCGCTGCAGAGCTGGTGGATGAAAATCCACGTGCCGGCCAACTTCATCGGCTACGGCACCTTTGCGCTGGCCGCGATGGTCGCGTCGGCCTACCTGCTCAAGTCGCACGGCATGCTGGTCGACCGCCTGCCTTCGCTCGAGGTGCTGGACGACGTGATGTACAAGTCGATTTCGGTCGGTTTCGCGTTCTTCACCGTCGCCACCATCCTCGGCGCGCTGTGGGCCGCTGAAGCATGGGGCGGCTACTGGTCGTGGGATCCGAAAGAGACGTGGGCGCTGATCGTGTGGCTCAATTACGCGGCGTGGCTGCACATGCGCCTGATGACGGGCCTGCGCGGCCGTGTCGCGGCCTGGTGGGCAGTGGTCGGCTTGCTGGTGACCACGTTCGCCTTCCTGGGCGTGAACATGTTCCTGTCGGGTCTGCACTCGTACGGCGAGCTTTGATGAGTCAGAGGCGCTCGCTGTCCGTGTGAGCGTGCTGCTAACGATCACCGCGTGGACGGCGGAGCCGTCCACCCTAACGCCAGCTTAAGGGAACTTCGTGTAATGTGAAGCTTCCCAAGCTCGCGAGGCCAGCCATGCTCTTCAAACGCAATCCCAACGGACTCGATCTTCCGTACCCTTCCGAAATCACGCCGCAAGAGATCTATACCGGCCGGCGTGAGTTCATCACCCGCATGGCCGCCACGGCCGCTGTCGGCAGCGGCGTCTGGGAGATGGCCAACCGCGAAGCCTTTGCACAAACCGCCGGCCAGAAGCTCGCGGCGCGCGCCAATGTGGCGCTGTCGACCGACGAAAAGCAGACCCCGTTCAAGGACGCTGCCGGCTACAACAACTTCTACGAGTTTGGCCTCGACAAGGGCGACCCGGCCGAGAACGCGCACACGCTGCGCACCCGGCCCTGGACCGTGCGCATCGAGGGCGAGGTCAAGAAGCCGCTCACGCTCGACATCGACAGCCTGCTGAAACTCGCGCCGTTAGAGGAACGCGTGTACCGCCTGCGCTGCGTCGAAGGCTGGTCGATGGTGATTCCATGGGTCGGTTATTCGCTGTCGAACCTGCTCAAGCAGGTCGAACCGACCGGCAACGCCAAGTTCGTCGAATTCACGACGCTGGCCGACGCCAAGCAGATGCCGGGCCTGCGTAGCGGCGTGCTGGATTGGCCATACGTCGAGGGCTTGCGCATCGACGAAGCCATGCACCCGCTGACGATGCTCACGATGGGAATGTACGGCCAGGTGCTGCCGAACCAGAACGGCGCGCCGGTGCGCCTCGTCGTGCCATGGAAGTACGGTTTCAAGTCGGCCAAGTCGCTGGTGCGCATTCGCCTGCTCTCGCGCCAGCCCAAGACCGCCTGGAACGACATGGCGCCGCGCGAATACGGCTTCTTCTCGAACGTGAATCCGAACGTGGACCACCCGCGCTGGTCGCAGGCCAGCGAGCGCCGCATCGGTGAATCGGGCCTGTTTGCACCAAAGCGCAAGACCCTGATGTTCAATGGCTACGACCAGGTGTCGTCGCTGTATACCGGCCTGGATCTGAAGCGTTATTTCTGATGGCAGGGTTGAACAGCAAACAGGTCGGGTGGGTCAAGGCGCTGGTGCTCGTGCTGGCTTTGATCCCCTTCGCACGCCTGGTCTGGGGCACTGCCAGCGGGAGCTTTTCGGATCCGCTGGCAGCGATCACCAAGGGCAGCGGCGAATGGGCGCTGTATTTCCTGTGCATCACGCTGGCAGTGACGCCGCTGCGGCGCCTGACGGGCTGGAACTGGCTCGTCAAGCTACGCCGCATGATCGGTCTGTTCATGTTTTTCTATGCGTTCGTGCACTTCACGGCATTCCTGTGGTTCGATCACTTCTTCGATGTGCCGGCGATGCTGGCCGATGTCATCAAGCGGCCGTTCATCCTGGTGGGCTTCATCGCTTTCGTGCTGCTCATTCCGCTGGCCGCAACCTCGACCAACGCGATGATCAAGCGTTTGGGCGGCAAGCGCTGGCAGTGGCTGCACCGCCTGATCTACGTGATCGCGCCGCTGTCGATCTTGCACTTCTGGTGGATGAAAGAGGGCAAGAACGATTTCGCCAGACCGATCATCTTCGGCTCGATCATTGCGCTGCTGCTTGCATGGCGCGTCTGGTGGAATGTCAGGAGCAAGTCGCAGGCAGTACGCCCATAAAAAAAGCCCGCATCGCGCGGGCTTTGTTTTATTTGCTACGTAGGGTGGGCGGCTATGCCGCCCACGCGTTCAAACCAATCTCGCTCAGTGAAAAGCCGGGGTCAGGTCTGACATTCGGACACGACCTCGACAGTCTTATAGTTGGAACTAGCTGGCATGGCGCCATGCTACTACTGTCAGGAAAGATTGAGACTGGCTAAAGCTGAGGCCGTGTCCGAATGTCAGACCTGACCCCAGCTTTGTTTATTTGATGAGCGTTTCGAGCGCGAAGGTCTCGGCGGGTGTTTCGCGGCGCCGCACCAGGTGGATGGCATCGCCATCGATGATCACTTCGGCTGCGCGGCCACGCGTGTTGTAGTTCGACGCCATCGTCATGCCGTAGGCGCCGGCCGTCATCATGGCCAGCAGGTCGCCCGGTTCCAGTGCCAGCTCGCGCTCGCGCGCCAGCCAGTCACCGGATTCGCAAATCGGTCCCACGACATCCCACATCAGTGCTTCGCTCTCGCGCTGCGTCACTGTCTGCAGGCCCATCCAGGCCCCGTACAGCGTCGGACGCATCATGTCGTTCATCGCGGCGTCGACGATGCAGAAGTTCTTTTCGGCGCCCGGTTTGAGGTATTCCACGCGCGTGAGCAGCACGCCAGCTTCGGCAACGATCGAGCGGCCCGGCTCGAAGATCACCTTGAGCGGCTGGCCGTCGTACTTTGCTGAGCGCCAGGCGTCGATGCGCGCGAACAGGCGGGCAAGGTAATCGCCCACCGGCACTGGCGGCGCGTCGCCGGCCACGCCGTAGTCGACACCAATGCCGCCGCCGATGTCCAGATGGTGCAGGTGGATGCCTTCGGCGTGCAGCGTGTCGATCAGGTCGATCAGCTTGTCGAGGGCCTCGAGCAGCGGCGCGTCGTCCAGCAGCTGTGAGCCGATATGGCAGTCGATGCCGACCACGTCCAGGTGCGGCAGTGCGGCGGCTGCGCGGTAGGTGTCGAGCGCTTCGTCGAAGGCGACGCCGAATTTATTGGCCTTCAGGCCGGTGGCGATGTACGGGTGGGTCTTGGCGTCCACGTTCGGGTTCACGCGCAGCGAGACCGGTGCGCGCATGCCGAGTTTGCCGGCCACGGCGTTCAGGCGGTGCAGTTCGGGGATCGATTCCACGTTGAAGCACAGGATGCCTTTTTCCAGTGCCAGCGTCATCTCGGCCTCGGTCTTGCCCACGCCCGAGAAAATGGTCTTGCCAGGGTCGCCGCCGGCAGCGATCACGCGCAGCAGTTCGCCGCCCGAGACGATGTCGAAGCCCGCACCCTGGCGCGCCAGGAGGTCGAGCACGGCGAGGTTCGAGTTGGCCTTCATTGCATAGCAGACCAGCGCGTCGCGGCCGGCGCAGGCATCCTGGTAGGCGTTGAAGTTCTCGAGCAGCGTGGCCTTGGAATAGACGTAGGTCGGCGTGCCGAATTCGTCGGCGATGGCGGACAGGGAAGCGCCTTCGGCGTGCAGCACGCCGTCCTGGTACAAGAAGTGGGGCATAAGGTAAAAGCGAAGGTGGAAGCGGACGGTTAGCGGTATGGCGCCGGGGTGGACGCGTTGTTCGACGGGACGGGCTGGGCTGGCTGGTCGACGACGACCGGCGCGGGCCTGGCGGGTGGGTTGGGCATGTACAGCGGGCCGGTCTGGCCGCAGCCGGCGAGGGCCGAGGCGAGCAGCGCAGCGCCGAAAGGAAGCGCGAGGGAGGACTTCACGATTAGAATCAAGGTTTGATTAGCAGATTTGGAGTGTAGCATGACCGAAACCGAATTTTTGGACCTGGCCGACCTGACCCTGAAACGGATCGAAACGGCCTTTGACCGCCTGAACGACGAGGACATCGTCGACGTCGAGTGCAAGCGCAGCGGCAACGTGCTCGAAATCGAGTTCATCGACAACGGCACCAAGATCATCATCAACAGCCAGGCCCCGCTGCAAGAGATGTGGCTGGCCGCGCGCTCGGGTGGCTACCACTACAAGCGCGTGGGTGACGAGTGGCGCAACACGCGCGACGACAGCGAGTTCTTTGCGGCGCTCGGGCGCTATGCGAGCGAGCAGGGCGGGGCGCCAGTCAACCTGGTGTAACGGGGTCTCGCAATAAAAACAAAGGCGGCCATTGGCCGCCTTTGTCGTTTCATGCCCGGGTGATCAGAACAACTCGTTCCTCACCGCGTCACGTTCCTGCTGTTGCTGCGCCGGCGGCGGCTGGCCGACGTCGAGCGCTTCGACGCCGCTGCCCGGCGGCGTCTCGGCGTAATAGTACTCGGACCCGTACTGCACCAGGCCGGCCGGCACCTCGCGTTCGACCATCGGCTGATCCTTCAGCGCCTTTTGCATGTAGCCGATCCAGATCGGCAGGGCCAGGCCGCCACCGGTCTCGCGCGCGCCCAGGTTGCGCGGCTTGTCGTAGCCCATCCAGGCAATGCCCACCAGCTTTGGCTGGTAGCCGGCGAACCAGGCGTCGATCGAGTCGTTGGTGGTGCCGGTCTTGCCGGCCAGGTCGGTGCGCTTCAGGGCCATCGCCTTGTTCGCGGTGCCGTGGCGGACCACGTCCTTGAGCATGCTGTCCATCAGGAAGGCATTGCGCGCATCGATCACGCGGTTCGCTTCGTCGCCCGCGCGCGCCGGCCGCGCTTCGGACAGCACCTTGCCGTCGCTGTCGGTGACCTTCGAGATCAGGTACGGGCTGACGCGGTAGCCGCCGTTGGCGAACACCGCGTAGGCGCCGGCCATCTGCAACGGATTGGTCGCGCCTGCGCCCAGTGCCAGCGTCAGGTAGGCCGGATTGCGTTCCGGCTCGAAGCCGAAGCGGGCCGCGTATTCCTGGCCATAGCGCGCACCGATCTTGTTCAGGATGCGGATCGAGATCATGTTCTTCGACTGCATCAGACCGCGCCGCATCGTCATCGGACCGTCGTACTTGCTGTCGTAGTTCTTCGGTTCCCACGCCTGGCCGCCCGTTTGGCCGGCATCGAAACTGATCGGCGCATCGTTGATGATGGTGGCTGGCGACAGGCCGCGCTCGAGCGAGGCCGAATAGATGAACGGCTTGAATGACGAACCGGGCTGGCGCCAGGCTTGCGTCACGTGGTTGAACTTGTTGCGGTTGAAGTCGAAGCCGCCCACCAGCGCGCGGATCGCGCCGTCTTCGGTATTGGCCGCCACGAAGGCCGATTCCACTTCGGGCATCTGCGTGATCAGCCACTTCGATTCGTCGTCCTGCATCACGCGGACCACGGCGCCGCGGCGCACGCGCCGGTTCGGCGCCGCCTTGTCCGACAACCAGGCTTTGGCAAACGCCAGGCCCGGGCCCGACAGCGTGATCGTCTCGCCCGAGGCGATCGCTGCCTGGACCTGCGTGCTCGACGCCTGCAGCACGACGGCGGCGATGATGTTGTCGCTGTCCGGATGCTCGGCCAGCTCGGCTTCGATCGCTTCGTCGGCGGCCGCTTTACCCGATGGCAGGTCGATGAACGATTCCGGGCCACGATAGGCGCGGCGGCGTTCATAGTCCATCACACCACGGCGCAGCGCCAGGTAAGCAGCGTCCTGGTCAGCCTTGGTGATGGTGGTAAACACGTTCAGGCCGCGCGTGTAGGTGTCTTCCTTGAACTGCTCATACACCAGCTGGCGCGCCATTTCGGCCACGTACTCGGCGTGCACGCCGAAGGCGGCGCTGTCGGTCTTGATCTTGAGTGGCTCGACCTTGGCCTGGGCGAACTGGGCGTCGCTGATATAGCCCAGCTGGTGCATGCGCACCAGGATGTATTGCTGGCGCGTCTTGGCGCGTGTCGGATTGACCACGGGGTTGTAGGCCGACGGCGCTTTCGGCAGGCCGGCCAGCATGGCCGCTTCGGCCACGGTGATGTCGCGCAGGTCCTTGCCGAAATAGATCTGGGCCGCCGACTGGAAGCCAAAGGCGCGCTGGCCCAGGTAGATCTGGTTCATGTACAGCTCGAGAATCTGGTCCTTGGACAGGTTCTTCTCGATCTTCCAGGCCAGCATCGCTTCATATGCCTTGCGTTTGAAGGTCTGTTCCGACGACAGGAAGAAGTTGCGCGCCACCTGCTGGGTGATGGTCGAGGCGCCCTGGCGCGCGCCGCCGGTGGCGTTGCGCACAGCCGCGCGCAGGATGCCCAGGTAATCGATGCCGCTGTGTTCATAGAAGCGGTCGTCTTCGATCGACAGCACGGCCTTCTTCATGACATCGGGGATGTCCTTGAAGTGGACCAGCGTGCGGCGTTCTTCGCCGAATTCGCCGATCAGGACGTTATCGGCCGTGAAGATCCGCAGTGGCATCTTGGGCCGGTAATCGGTGATCGTGTCCAGCGCCGGCAGGTTCGGGTACGCCATGGCCAGGGCGAACACGAGCACGAGTACGCCAATCGCACCCAGACCGAACAGGCTGGCGAATGCAATGAGGATCAGGCGCTTTGGGCTGAACTTCGAGGAGGAAGAAGGTGCTGCCTGTTTCTCTTTCATGCTGACTTTCGCTTTGTTGATCCGCCTCATTATAAGACAGCAGTTTGGCACCCGATACTGGCCCGAGCTTAATCGAACTACAGAGCAATATTTAGCTGGCAACGAATCGACAAAGTGTGGTGCGCATGCCCCGCATTCTGATGTTCCCAAGTAGAAATATCTTGTCCGGCATCATCCTTTATTGCTACGATCCGAGACGGTGCTTTCACGTAAGTATCGGATTTTTATAAGAAAATAACAGGTGTTTGGTTAACGACAACGACCCTTGCAAGGGCGTCTACAGCCAGATTCTGCCCCAATCGGTGTCAAGGAGTGTTTGGTGATCAATCTGGGTTCCTTGTTTGGAAAGTCGAGTCCGCCAATGATCGGGCTCGATATCAGCACGTCCGGCGTTCGCCTGGTCGAGCTGGCCGACGCCGGCAAGGGACTCGTGCGTCTCGAGCGCTATGCGACCGAATCGCTGCCGCGCGGCGCCGTGGTCGATGGCAACATCGAAAACATGGACCAGGTGGCCGACGCCGTGCGCCGGGTCTGGAAAAAGAGTGGCACGCGCGCCAAGCACGTCGCGCTGGGCATGCCGCCCGCGGCCGTGATCACCAAGAAAATCATCCTGCCGGCCGGTTTGTCCGAAGACCAGCTCGAAGTGCAGGTCGAATCCGAAGCCAGCCAGTACATCCCGTTCGCCCTCGATGAAGTCAGCCTCGACTTCGACGTGATCGGCCCGGCGCTCAACTCGGCGGACGACATGGAAGTAATGCTGGCCGCCGCCCGCCGCGAAAAAGTCGAGGACCGCATCGCCATCGCCGAAGGCGCGGGCCTGCTGGCGACCGTGATGGACATCGAATCGTACGCCGCGCGCAGTGCGCTGGAAAACGCCGCCGGCCTGATGCAAGACCAGATCGTGGCGCTATTCCAGATCGGCGCCCAAGCCACCCACGTGTCGGTGCTGTTCAATGGGGAAGCGGTCTACGAACGCGAGCAGCCGTTCGGCGGCAATACGCTTACCCAAGACATCGTGCGCGCCTACGGCATGGCGTTCGAAGAAGCCGAAACGCGCAAGAAGGCGGGCGACCTGCCG
Source organism: Massilia aurea (assembly GCF_024753205.1). Taxonomy (GTDB): domain Bacteria; phylum Pseudomonadota; class Gammaproteobacteria; order Burkholderiales; family Burkholderiaceae_D; genus Telluria; species Telluria aurea. The sequence goes on from NZ_JANUGZ010000004.1 coordinate 641,212, forward strand.
GAAAACTACCGCGCCGACCTGCTCGCGCCATTCCTGGAAAACGCCGCGCTGGAAGTCACGCGTGCGATCCAGTTCTTCTACACGTCGACGCCGTACACGCGCATCGATCGCATCTATCTGGCCGGCGGCTGCGCGCTGCTGCCGGGCATGATGGACATCGTGGCCGGCCGCACCCGCATCGCCACCAGTCTGGCGTCGCCCTTCGACAATATGGCGTTCGGCCCCGGCGTGCGTGAACACCAGCTGCGCCAGGAAGCGCCGGCCTACCTGGTCGCCTGCGGCCTGGCGTTGCGGAGGTTCGGCTGATGATCCGCATTAACCTGTTGCCTCACCGCGAGGCAAAACGCAAGCAGAAGCAATCGGCGTTCGTGGCGCTGATGGCGCTTGGCGGCCTGGTCGGCGCCGGCATCGTGCTGCTGGTGGGCGGCTACAACGCCAGCCAGATTTCGGTCCAGAACGAGCGCAACGAAGTGCTCAAGCAGGCCAGTGCCGACCTCGACAAGAAAATCGGCGAGATCACGACGCTGAAGGAAGAAATCGCCGCGCTGCAGGCACGTCAGCAGGCGGTCGAGGACTTGCAGGGTGACCGCAACCAGCCGGTCTACCTGCTCGACGAACTGGTGCGCCAGACGCCCGACGGCGTGCACCTCAAGACCATCAAGCAGGATGGCCAGCGCGTGATCCTGAGCGGCGCCGCCCAGTCGCAGGAGCGCGTCGCCGAGCTGCTGCGCAATCTGTCGAGCCAGTCGGCGTGGCTGGAAAAGCCCGACCTGACCGAAGTGCGCGCCGCGACCGTCACCCAGAGCAAGAGCGCGCGCAAGGTCGTCGAATTCACGCTGGCCGTGTCGATCAAGCGCGCCCGCAACAGCGATGCGCTGGACGACGGTGCCACAGCCAAACCTGGCGCGTCGGGAAAATCATGAACATCGATATCAAGGCGCAGTTCGCCCAGCTCGCGGCGCAATTCGAGGACCTGCAGGGCCGCCAGCCGGGCCAGTGGCCGCTGGCGCCGCGCCTGTTGTGCGCGGCCGGCGTGGTGGCGCTGGTGGTCGGCCTGGGCTACTACTTCTACTGGAGCGACCAGTTCGCCGAGCAGGAAACACTCGCGCAGGAAGAAGTGCGGCTGCGCGGCGAGTACGAAACCAAGATGGCGCAGGCGATCAACCTGGAAGCGCTCAAGGCGCAGAAGGCGCAGGTCGACCAGTACGTGGTGCGCCTGGAGAAGCAGTTGCCGAGCAAGTCGGAAATGGCTGCACTGCTGTCGGACATCAACCAGGCCGGCGTGGGCCGCGGCCTGCAGTTCGAGCTGTTCAAGCCGGGCCAGGAAGTGGTGCGCGACTACTACGCCGAGCTGCCGATCAGTATCAAGGTGAGCGGGCAGTACCACGACATGGGCGCGTTCGCCGCTGACATGGCGAACCTGCCGCGCATCGTCACGCTCAACAACCTGTCGCTGGTGAGCGTCAAGGAAGGCAACCTCGAGATGGAAGCGATCGCCAAGACCTTCCGCTATCTCGACCAGGAAGAACTGATCGCCCAGCGCGCCGCGCGCGCGGCCGAAAAGAAGGCCGCCAAAGGCAAGGGTAAAGGCTAGTGATGATACGAGCTCACGTGATTGCGCTGCTCGCCGCCGCGGCCCTGCTGGCCGGTTGCGGCGATGGCGGCGTCGGCGAAACGCGCGCCTGGATGAAAGAGGTCGAGGGCCGCACCGTCTCGAAGGTCAAGCCGCTGCCGGAACCGAAGACGTTCCAGCCGCACGCCTACCTGCCGGGCGAAGCGCTCGACCCGTTCGACCAGACCAAGCTGCTGGGCGAACTGGCGCGCATGGCGCAGTCCAGCCCCAACGCCAACCAGCCTGACCTGAACCGCCCCAAAGAGCCGCTCGAGAACTTCCCGCTCGACACGATGCGGATGGTCGGCACGATGAAAAAAGGCGGCGTGAGCTACGCGCTGGTACAGATCGACCGGGCGCTGTACCGCGTCCGGCCCGGCCAGCGGCTGGGACAGAATTATGGCCGCGTCACCCGCGTGAGTGACGAGGCAATCGAAATCAGGGAATCGGTGCAGGACGCCACCGGCGATTGGGTGGAACGACTAGCCAACATCGAGCTGCAGCACAACCAGGAGAGCAGTAAATGACCCCCAACGTCCAGATTCGCTTCGCCATGCCGGCCTGGCTGGCGCGCGCTGCCACCGCACTCGTGCTGTTGACGTGCGCCGGCGCCGCCCTGGCCCAGGGCAATGCGATCGAATCGATCACGGCCAGCCAGCAAGGCAGCAATGTGGTCATCAATGTGACCATGCGCGATGTGCCAACCCGCGCGCCGATCGGTTTTGCCATCACCAACCCGGCGCGCATCGCGCTCGACTTCGGCGCCACCGCGAACGCCACCGGCAAGAACATGCAAGAGCTGAACCTGGGCGACGTGCGCAGCCTGAACCTGGTGCAGGCCGGCGAGCGCACCCGCATGGTGGTGAACCTGGCGCGCGCGCTGAACTACGCGACGGCCATCGACGGCAAGTCGATCATCGTGACCGTCGAAGGCACGGGCGGCGTGGCGCGCGCGGTCAACGCCAGCGGCCTGCCGGTCGCAGCACCGGCCGCACCGGTGGCTTCGGCGCTGGCGGCGCGGCCGCAACTGCGCGACCTCGACTTCAAGCGCGGTGCCAACGGGGCCGGGCGCGTCGTGGTCGACCTGCCCAACAACCAGGTCGCCGTTGACGTGCGCCAGACCGGCACTGGCGTGACGGTCGACTTCATCGGCGCGCGCCTGCCTGAATCACTGCGCCGCCGCCTGGACGTGACCGACTTCGGCACGCCTGTCACGCGCGTGGCCACCAGTGCCCAGGGGGACAACGTGCGCATGACGATCGAGGCACAGGGCGCCTGGGAGCAGTCGGTGTTCCAGAGCGACTCGCAACTGGTGGTCGAAGTGCGCCCGGTGGTGGAAGACCCAAACCGCAACAGCCCCGGCTCGAGTAACAATCCACAGGGCTACCGCGGCGAAAAACTCTCGTTCGATTTCCAGAACGTCGAAGTGCGCGCCGCGCTGCAGGCCGTGGCCGACATCTCGGGCCTGAACATCATCGCCAGCGATTCGGTGGCGGGCTTTCTGACGCTGCGCCTGAAGGACGTGCCATGGGACCAGGCGCTGGACGTGATCCTGACCGCCAAGGGCCTGGACATGCGCAAGAACGGCACCGTGCTGTGGATCGCGCCGAAGGAAGAACTGCTGACCAAGGAAAAGCTCGAACTCGAGCAGCGCGCCCAGATTGCTGAACTGGAGCCGCTGCGCTCCGAAATCTTCCAGCTCAATTACCAGAAAGCCGAATCGTTCCGTAACGTGTTCGGGCTGGACCAGGGCGGCGCCAGTACTGGCGCTGCCGGCGACACCGGCCGCAACCGCGTGCTGTCCCGGCGCGGCAGCGCGATCATCGATCCGCGCACCAACCAGCTGTTCGTGACCGATATCGCGTCGAAGATCGAAGACATCCGCAAGCTGATCCAGAAAACCGACGTCGCCTCGAAGCAGGTCCTGATCGAAGCGCGTCTGGTGGAAGCCAATGACGGCTTCTCGCGCAACCTCGGCGCCAAGCTGGGCTTTGCCGACATGCGCACGATGCGCGGCGGCGATTCTGGCTGGCAGGTCAATGGCAACGAACGCATCGCCATCGGCGGCAACCTGGTCGGCGTGGGCCAGACCACCGGCCAGGTAGTCAACAGCGCCGACAGCTTCAACAACACGACGATGGTCAACCTGCCGGCAGCCGGCATCGGCGGCATTCCAGCGTCGTCACTGGCGTTCTCGCTGTTCTCGTCGGCCGCCAACCGTTTCCTGAACCTGGAACTGTCGGCACTGGAAGCGGACGGCAAGGGCAAGATCATCTCGAGCCCGCGCGTGGTCACCGAAGACAAGCAGGTCGCGCTGATCGAGCAGGGCGTCGAGCTGCCTTACGAAAACAGCACCAGCAGCGGCGCCACCGCGATTGAATTCAAGAAGGCCAATCTGCGCCTGGAAGTCACGCCGCAGATCACGCCGGACGGCAACGTGGTGCTGGAAGTGGACGTGAGCAAGGATTCGAAGGGCGAAGACACCCGCGCGGGCTTTGCTATCAATACGCAGCACGTCAAGACCAAGGTGATGGTCGAAAACGGCGGCACCGTGGTACTGGGCGGGATTTACCAGCAGACCGAGCGCACCAACGAGAGCAAGGTGCCGTTTCTGGGCGACGTGCCGCTGCTGGGTTATCTGTTCAAGACCACCGCACGTGAAAGCAGCAAGACTGAACTGCTGGTCTTCATCACCCCGAAGATCGTGAACGACAACGTGGCCGGCGCACGCTGATTCTTGTTTCATCAACCACCGATAACAACAACGAACCGATATGAAAAACCAGACAATCACCTACAGCAGCCTGGCGCTGCTCCTGGCTGCCACCCTCAGTGCGTGCGGCGGCGGCGGCGGCAGCCCGGGCACCACCGGGGGAGCCGGCACCGGCACCGGCACCGGCACCGGCAGCACGCCGGCCGTGCCTGCGACACCGGCCACGCCCACCGTCGGCGTGAGCTTCGCCAACGGCAATTCGCTCAGTGGCGCGACGCCGCTGACGGTTCGCGCGGTAGTGCTCGATGCGAACAAGCAGCCATTGGCGAACGCGGTGGTCACGTTCACCACCGATGCGGGGCTGGGCGCGTTCACGCCGGGCGCCGGTACCGCGCTGACCGACGCCACCGGCACGGCCAGCATCACGCTGCGCGCGGCCAGCCTGGCCGCCGGCGGTGCAGGCAAGGTCACCGCCACCACGAGCGTGGCCGGGGCGGCCATCACGGGCGAGGCGAACTACTCGGTCAATGCGACGTCGCTGAAGTTCAGCGAACTCACGCTGACACCAGCGAGCATCAATGCCTATGAATCGACGATGGTCTCGGTCGGCTTGCTGGCCAATGGTGTGAAATACACCGGACAGCAAGTCAATGTCAATTTCAGTTCGGCCTGCGTCACGGCTGGCAAAGCCACGCTGGCGGCCACGGTAGCGACGAATGACGGCACGGCCAAGGCGGTCTACCGCGACCAGGGTTGCGGCAACAATGACATCATCACCGCCACGGCAGACGGCGTCGCCGCTTCCGTCAACCGCACGCTCGAGATCGCCGCACCAGGCGCCGCGTCGGTGCAGTTTGTTGAAGCGATTCCGAACGACAAATCGATCGTGATCCGGGGCCAGGGCGGCAACAACCGCACGGAGACGGCAACGCTGCGCTTCCGGGTATTCGATGTGTTCAACCGGCCGCTGACCGGCAAGCAGGTGCAGTTCAGTATCTTGCCTGCTGGCGCCGTTGATCTGAACAAGGAAACGGACATCACCGATCAGAATGGCGAAGTCATCACGACCGTCAATTCACGCACGACGCCAACCTCGTTCCGCGTTCAGGCACTGTTGCCAGGCACCGCAACGGCCAGCCGTCCGGACATCGTCACCACCTCGGATTCGATCGTCGTCACTACCGGCCTGCCAGTGCAACGTGCGTTCACGCTGGGCGTCTCCCAGGCCAACGTGGATGGCTGGGACTTCAGCAGCGGCACGACCACCCCGGCAGCGACTGTCACCGTGCTGCTGGCCGATACCTTCGGCAATCCGGTCGCAGACGGCACGCCAATCGTGTTCCAGACCAATCTGGGCGCGATCGGCACGTCGAATTCGGGCGGCTGCACCACGGTCAACGGCGGTTGCTCGGTACCGTTCCGTACTCAAAATCCCCGTGTGGCAACACCAGGTACACCGGCCACGCCATGCAATACCGGCACCGGTTCCAGCCCCGATACGACGCGCGCCGGCGTAGCCACGATCTGTGCCAGTACGACCGACGGCACCAACACCCAGTTCGCCAGCACCACGATCACGTTCAGCGATGAAACCCTGGCGCGCGCCTACGTCAATGGCAGCGCGACGCCATCGAACGGCGACCTGGGCAGCTCGAGTGCCAATGACCCGAAAGTCTTCCTGCTCCAGCTGACTGACCTGAACGGCAATCCACTGCCAGCCGATTCGACCGTCGGGATCACGGGTCTGGCCAATGCCGCACTGGTGGAAATCAGCCCGGCCAAGGTGCCAAGCATCTTTGCTGGCGCCGGTACGGGGCCGCAAGGCTCGTTGCACCGGGTTACGCTCAATGCCACTAGTGCCAAGCCATGTACTGCAGGAAGCCGGGCTACGTTCAACGTGACCGTCACCACCCCGCGTGGCGATGTCAGCTCGCTGCCATTCACGCTGAACTTCACCTGCCCGTAAAATTGGCGGAATGAGAGGCGGCCAGTCTATACTGGCCGTCTTTTTCATCTCAACGGGTCTGGTTGTGCCACATCCCAAGAACAACAATATCTTCCTTGTTGGCCTGATGGGGGCAGGGAAGACCACGATCGGTCGATTGCTTGCTCGCAAGCTCAATCGCCGCTTCGTCGACGCCGATCACGAGATCGAAGCGCGCACCGGCGCGACCATTCCGTGGATCTTCGAGATCGAGGGCGAAGCCTGCTTTCGCCGGCGCGAAGCCGATGTGATCCGCGATCTCTCGGCCCAGCAGGGGCTGGTGCTGGCCACCGGCGGGGGCGCCGTGCTCGATCCGAAGAGCCGCGCGCTGCTGGCCGAGCGTGGCACCGTGATCTACCTGCGCGCGTCGATCGGCAGCATCCTGCAGCGCACCGCGCACGACAAGAACCGCCCGCTGCTGCAGACTGCCGACCCGCGCGGCAAACTCGAGCAACTCTGGACCGAACGCGATCCGCTGTACCGCGAGATCGCCGACCTCGTCATCGACACCGGCAGGCCTAACGTACAATCGATGGTTCAAACCATATTGGACCAGCTGGCCGCGCAGGAAAACGCCCGCGCGCGCAAGCATGCAAGGACAGCAATGAACGAACAGGCACACATCACTCTCAACGTCGAACTCGGCGAGCGCAGCTACCCGATCGAGATCGGCGCCGGCCTGCTGGACGACGCCGCGCTGCTGGCACGCCACATCGGCGGCCACAAGGTCGCGATCGTCACCAACACCACGGTTGCCCCTCTGTACCTCGACAAGGTCGCCGGCCACCTGCGCGCGGCGGGCCGCGACGTGCTCGAAATCGTTCTGCCCGACGGCGAAGAACACAAGAACTGGCAGTCGCTGAACCTCGTCTACGACGCGCTGCTGCAGCACAAATGCGACCGCAAGACCACGCTGGTGGCGCTGGGCGGCGGCGTGATCGGCGACCTGACCGGCTTTGCCGCGTCGAGCTACATGCGCGGCGTGCCATTCGTGCAGATCCCGACCACGCTGCTGGCGCAGGTCGATTCGTCGGTCGGCGGCAAGACCGGCATCAATCACCCGCTGGGCAAGAACATGATCGGCGCGTTCTACCAGCCGCGCGCCGTGATCGCCGACACCGCCACGCTGGCCACGCTGCCGGCGCGCGAGCTGTCGGCGGGCCTGGCCGAAGTGATCAAGCATGGCGCGATCCTCGACGCCGATTTCTTCGACTGGATCGAAGCCAATATCGAGCCGCTGATCGCGCGCGACCGGCACGCCATCGGCTACGCGATCGCCCGTTCGTGCGAAATCAAATCCGACGTCGTGCGCAAGGACGAGCGTGAAGGCGGCCTGCGCGCGGTGCTCAACTTCGGCCATACCTTCGGTCATGCAATTGAAAATGGCCTCGGGTACGGCGCCTGGCTGCACGGCGAAGCCGTCGGCTGCGGCATGGTGATGGCGGCTGACATGTCGGCGCGCCTGGGCCTGATCGAGCCGGCCGCCGTGGAGCGTGTGCGCGCGCTGGTGCGCGCCGCCGGCCTGCCGGCCGTGGCGCCGGATCTGGGCGAAGCGCGCTGGATCGAGCTGATGGAAGTCGACAAGAAGAACGAGGGCGGCGAAATCCGCTTCATTCTGCTCAAGCCACTGGGCAGCCCGTCGATCACGACCGCGCCGCTGGACGTGCTGCGCTCGACGCTTGCGGCCTGCAGCGCATGAGTAGCCTGATACGCGACTTCGACGCCGGCCTGGCCCCGTATGCAGCGCATTCGGCCCAGTCGCGTGGCCGCACGCATGCCGAGCCGGGCCCCGGTTCGCGCAGCGAGTACCAGCGTGACCGCGACCGCATCATCCATTCGACCGCGTTTCGCCGCCTTGAGTACAAGACGCAGGTCTTCATCAACCACGAAGGCGACCTGTTTCGCACGCGCCTGACGCACAGCATCGAAGTGGCCCAGATCGGCCGCACGCTGGCGCGCAGCCTGCGCCTGAACGAAGACCTGGTCGAAGCCACGGCGCTGGCGCACGATCTTGGCCATACGCCGTTCGGCCACGTGGGCCAGGATGTGCTCAACGAATGCATGAAGGACTTCGGCGGCTTCGAGCACAACCTGCAAAGCCTGCGCGTGGTCGACCATCTCGAAGAACACTACGGCGCCTTCGATGGCCTGAACCTGACGTTCGAGACGCGCGAAGGCATCCTCAAGCACTGCTCGCTGAACAATGCGCGCCAGCTGGGCGACCTGGGCCAGCGCTTCATCGAGCGCAGCCAGCCCAGCCTCGAAGCCCAGCTGACCAACCTGGCCGACGAGATCGCGTACAACAACCACGACATCGACGACGGCCTGCGTTCGGGCTTGCTGACGATGGCGCAGATGGAAGAAGTCGAGCTGTTCGCGCGCCTGCATCGCGAGGTCGAGGCGCGCTATCCGGGCTTGCCGGGCCGGCGCGCGCTGTACGAGACGATCCGCCTGATGATCACCGCGATGACGGCCGACCTGGTCGAAACATCAGCGCGCCTGATCGCCGAGGCAGCGCCAGCGACCATCGACGACGTGCGCGCCGCGCCGCCGCTGATCCGCTTCTCGGACGCGATGCGCGCCGAGACCGTGGCACTCAAACGCTTCTTGTACGCGAACCTGTACCGCCATTTCCAGGTCAACCGCATGCGCGTGAAAGCCAGCCGCATCGTGCGCGAACTGTTTGAAGCGTTTCTGGCGGATCCCGTTCTGCTGCCGGGCGACTACCAGGTGCAGGGCGACCCGCACAAGCAGGCGCGCAAGATCGCCGACTACATTGCGGGCATGACCGATCGCTATGCGATCCGTGAGCACCGCCGCATTTTCTCGCTCGATCACTTCTAGGGCCGCGCGCAGCCACAAGTTAATGGCTTCGGATTTTCAATTTATTTAATTTTTCACGGAGCGTGAAATCTCATAAAAATTGAAATTTACGTCGGTTCCTCGAATGGAGTTCAGTTAGCCAAGGCCACAGAGCGAGATCGGTTTGAACGCGTGGGCGGCATAGCCACCCACCCTACGACCAATGAGTCTTACTGGCTGAACAGGCTTGGCTGCGACAAATCCAGCAACAACTTCTTGACCGGCGCCGGCAACGGCGCATCAGCAATCGCATCGAGCTTCCACCACACGTGCCCGGCGCCATGCTCGCCACGCGTGGCCAGCGTCACCGCGAACGGCGCGATGTGCAGCTTGTAGTGCGTGAACCCGTGCATCAACGGCGTGAGCGCGCGCACTTCGTCAATCGTGCCGAACGTGCTGCTGGCGGCCGCAATGTCCGCCGTGCAGACAGGATCGGCATCGCCGTCCATCGCCACATGGCCGCCCACTTCCGGCAGCGACAAGAGGCCGCCCCAGATGCCTGTTTGCGGGCGCTGTTCGAGCAGCACTTCGCCGCGGTCGATCAGCACCAGCATCGCGGTGCGTTTTTCGGGCGTCGTTTTTTTGGGTTTGCGCACCGGCAGTTCGGCCGTGCGGCCGGTGGCGAAGGCCACGCAGCGCGCCTGCAGCGGGCAGCGGCCGCAGTCGGGGCGCGAGCGCGTGCACAGCGTGGCGCCCAGGTCCATCAGGCCCTGTGTGTACGATTCGATGCCGCCATCTTCCGGCAGCAGCGCTTCGGCGCGGCGCCACAGCGCATCCTCGACCGGCTTGATGCCGGGGTAGGCGTCGATGCCGAACACGCGCGCGAAGACGCGCTTGACGTTGCCGTCCATGATCGCGGCGCGCACGCCGCCCGAGAAGGCGGCGATGGCGGCGGCAGTGGAGCGGCCGATGCCGGGCAGGTCGGCCAGCAGCGCCGGATCGCTCGGGAACACGCCGTCGTAATCCGCCACAATGCGCTTGGCGCAGGCGTGCAGGTTGCGCGCACGGGTGTAGTAACCCAGGCCGCTCCAGTGGGCCATCACGTCCTCCGCCGGCGCTTCCGCCAGCGCGTGCACGGTCGGGAAGCGTTCCAGGAAACGGGCGTAGTAGCCCAGCACCGCGGCGACCTGGGTCTGCTGCAGCATGATTTCGGACAGCCAGACGCGATACGCGTCGGTGGTGTTTTGCCATGGCAGGGTGTGGCGGCCATGGCTGCGCTGCCAGTCGATCACGGCCCGGGAAAAGGTCGGATCGGCCAGCTGGTCAAACTCGGTCAGTCGCTTCATGCAGTCGTGTAGTGGGCTTCGGCGCTGGTGGCCGTCGCGGAGTTGGGTAGGGTGTCGGACAAGGTCGCGGTCACGCCGGCGGCCAGCGCACCAAGGCGCGTGCGCGTGACGTCGAGTTCAGCCTGGCCGCTCTCGAAGGCGCCGATTTTCTGTTCCAGGCTGTCGCTGGCTTCGTGGATGCGTTTCACCGTTGCCTGACGCTGGCGCAGGTTGTCGCGGTGCTGGCGGATCTGCGCTTCGAGCGGTGCGTTGGCCACTTTCAGCCATGCTTCGATATCGGCGTTGGCGGCGCGGTACACGCGGCGCACGCGCGAAGCGATCGAATCGAAGAAGCGCTCGAGTAGCGTGGCGCGGCTGTTCATCCACAAGGTGGCGGTGCCGAACTGGCGCGAAAAGAGTTCTTCGATGGCGTCGATCTCGTCGCGGTGGCGCGCCAGTGACAGGGTCGGCGGCAGGCCCAGGCTCATGCCATGCTCGGCGGCGAACTTGCGGTGCATCGCGTCCATCATCGACGTGATTTCCGTGAGTTTGGCGTCCGCCTCGGCCAGGCCGGCGCGGGCGCCGTCGAAGTAGTTGCGTACCGGCGCGCGCATGCCGGTGGCAAAGCGCACCGCGCTCATCGCCACGCGCACGGTCTCGGTCCGGTCCTGCAGCACGTCCATGCCCAGCAGCGTGTACAGCTCGGTCGACAGGCGTGTGAACACGGCGCGCGTGCCTTGCAACTTGAACAGGCCGGCATCGAATTCCTTCTTCTCGGCCTCGACCCGGCGCACCATGTGCGCGATCACGCCCTGGTTCTTGCCGCGCAGGCTGCGCAGTTCCTGCAACTGCTCGACCAGCTCGCGCAGGCGCGTGGCCACCAGCATCTGCTGGCTGGCCACCAGCGCATCAAGATCGGTGTGCAGCTGGCGCTCGACGATCGCGCGCCGCGCCGGAATCAGTTCATGAAACAGCGCCGCTTCGAGCGCGCCCAGACGGCTGCGCTCGAACAGGGCCATGTCGCCACCGATGCGGCCAACCAGCGCCTTGTGCGCCGACACCGGATACACCTGGCTGGCCGCGAGGCCCAGCTGGCGTGCCACGTCGTGCTGCTGGCGCGCGATATCGGCGTCCACCGCCTCTAGCGACTTGAGCTCATCCCACATGGCGTCGATCTTGTTGAGCACAGCCAGGCGCCCCGGCCCGGCGCCGATGTGCGTGCGCCAGACTTCGATGTCGCTCTTGGTCACACCCGTCTCGGCGGCCAGCACGAACAGCACCGCATGCGCGTTCGGGATCAGGTTCAGCGTCAGTTCGGGCTCGGTGCCGATGGCGTTCAGGCCCGGCGTATCGAGGATCACCAGGCCCTGCTTGAGCAGCGGGTGCGGCAGGTTGATGATCGCGTGACGCCAGCGCGGGATCTCGATGGTGCCATCCGGGTCAAGGCTGGCGGCCAGGTCGGGATCGTCGGCGTCGTACAGGCCGTAGCGCTGCGCTTCGACGGTCGAGACGCGCCGCGTCTGGCTGACCTGGCGCAGCGTGTCGTGCATGGCCGCCGGCGAGTCAAGATCGAGCGGGAACACGGTCCAGGCGGCAGGGTCGTCGCGGTAGTCGCCGGTGGACAGGTGGCCGGCGCGGGTGTCGATCGGCAGCAGGCGCAGGCAGGGCGCCAGGCTTGCATCCCACAGCAGTTCGGTCGGGCACATTGTGGTGCGGCCGGCGCTGGACGGCAGGATGCGCTGGCCGTAGTCGGCGAAGAACAGTGCGTTGATCAGCTCGGTTTTACCGCGCGAGAATTCGGCCACAAAGGCCACCGACAGGCGGTCGTCACGCAGGCGCCCCAGCGCGCGCGCCAGCAGCTGCTCGCCGGCCGCATCGATCAGCCCGGCGTCGCGCAGTGCGCTGCCGTAACCAGTGAGGGAGGCGGCGACCCGGGCGCGCCAGGCGCCGTACTGTTGTAAATCCTGCATCGTGTTTGCTCGTAGGGATGACTAGCGCTGGCACTGGGCGCAGTAGAACGTCGAACGTTGCCCTTGCTTGATCTGGCGTACCGGAAGCGCGCATTGGCGGCAGGGCACGCCTGCACGATCATAGACGAAATATGTCTGCTGGAAATATCCAGACTGGCCATTTACAGCAATAAAGTCACGCAGCGTGCTGCCGCCCTGGACGATCGCTTCGGCCAGGATGACGCGGATCGCTTCGGCCAGCCGGTCGTAGCGTGCGCGGCTGATGCGCGAAGCCGCCGTCTTCGGGTTGATGCCGGCCCGGAACAGGCTTTCGCACGCGTAGATATTGCCCACGCCAACGACGATGTCGCCGGCCAGCAGCACCTGCTTGATCGGGGCGCTGCGGCGGCGCGTTTCGCGAAACAGCAGGGCGCCGTCGAAGCCATCGGCCAGCGGCTCCACGCCCAGGCCGCGTAGCAGCACGTGCTCGGCCAGCGGGCCGTCTTCGTTGGCATGCCACAGCACGGCGCCAAAGCGGCGCGGGTCGTTCAGGCGCAGCACTTGCCGGCCCTCGGGACCGTCCACGACCAGATCGAAGTGATCGTGCGTGCGCGGCTCGATGCCCGGGGGCAGCACGCGCAGATGGCCCGACATCCCGAGGTGGATGATCAGGGTGCCGTGCTCAAAATTGATCAAAAGATATTTGCCGCGCCGCCCGATGTCCAGGATGCGGCGGCCTTCCAGCAACGCGGACAGACCGGGCGGGAAGGGCCAGCGCAATCCTTCGCGACGGCAAATGACGTGCTCGACGATGCGGCCTTCGAGATGGGGCGCGACGCCGCGCCGGGTAACTTCGACTTCTGGGAGTTCAGGCATGCCTAAGGGGATTCGTGTAGAGTCAGTTGACGGCGCAGCGCATGCGCGGCAGGTCTGCGCATGAGCGTAGAATCAAACTCACTTTGGACTTCTGGACTTGCTTTGAAAAACGCTTTCGCCATTGTAACCCTCTCCGGTCTGTTGACGGCATGTGCTGTCGTACCGCAACAGCACTCCTTTGCCGCCGATGTCCAGGCCGCGTCCACCCCCGCCGCCGAGCCCTTGCTCGATGACGAAGCACAGGCCGCCAAGCAAAAAGCCGAGGAAGAAGCCCGCCTGCCGAAAGTCGAAATGACCCCGGTCATGCTCGACCAGTTACTTAAGGCCGAATTTGCGTTTCGCAATGGCGACTGGCAAGGTCCGTACCTCACGGTACTGAGCCTGGCCCAGCAGACGCGCGATCCCCGCCTGGCCCGGCGCGCTGCCGAGATGGCCGTCGCTGCCAAGCAGGCCGACGACACGCTCGCCGCGGTGCGCCTGTGGTACCGGCTCGATCCCGAATCCGACGAAGCGACCCAGTATTTCGTCGGCATGGTGGTCACGTCCGAAAAGATCGCCGAGCTCGAGCCCGTGTTCGAAGAACGCCTGCGCGAAGCGCCGGCCGCCCGGCGTGGTGTCCTGATGTTCCAGGTCCAGCAGTTGCTGGGCCGGGCCAAGGACAAGGACGCCGCGCTGGCCATGCTCGAGCGCCTGATCGAGCCCTACGACAAGATGATGGAAGCGCGCATCGTGCGTGCCCAGATCGCGCTGGTACGCGGCGACAAGGCGCTGGCCCGCACTTACGCCCAGTCGGCGCTGGCCGCCAAGCCCGATGCCGAGATCGCGCTGTTGATGCTGGCGCAGGTCACCGACGACGAGGCGCAGGTGGTGGCCATGATGGAGAAATTCCTCAAGACCTATCCGAAAGCGAACGATGTGCGCGCCGCCTATGCCCGCGTGCTGGTCAACCGCAAGGATTATCCTGCGGCGCGGCGCGAGTTTGAGTCGCTGCTCAAGGTGCAGCCGGACAATGCGGCGACGCTGTATGCGCTGGGCATCCTCGCCACCCAGACGGACGATGCGCCTGGCGCCGAAACCTATTTCACGCGCTTCGTGGACGTGCTCGGCCGCAATCCGAACGATGAACGCGACCCGTCGCGCGCGCTGCTGATCCTGTCGCAACTGGCTGAAGAGCGGGGCGACCTGGCTGGCGCGCTGCTGTGGCTGAACAAGGTGCCTGAGAACACCGACGAGCAAACGCGCTTCAGCGCACAACTGCGCCGCGCGCATTTGACGGGCAAGGGCGGCGACCTGGCTGCTGCCCGTGCGCTGCTGGCCGAGGTCAAGCCGACCGAGCCGGCGCGCCAGGCCCAGTTGATGGCGGCCGACGCGCAACTGCTGCGTCAGGCTAATCAGCTGCCGGAGGCGTACGCCGTGATGGAAGCGGCGGCGCAGCGCTTCCCGAAAAATCCGGATCTGCTGTACGACTTCGCGCTGTTGGCCGAAAAAATGGGCAAGGTCGATGTGATGGAGGCGCAGTTGCGCGAAGTGATGGCGCAGGCACCCGACAATCACCACGCCTACAATGCGCTCGGCTACTCGCTGGCTGAACGCAATGTGCGCCTGCAGGAAGCCTACGGGCTGATCGCGAAGGCGCTCGAGATGGCGCCGGACGATCCTTTCATCATGGACAGCATGGGGTGGATTCACTACCGCATGGGCAACTTGAACGAAGCCGAAAAGTTCCTGCGCCGCGCGTATGGCGTGCGCAAGGATGCTGAAATCGGCATTCACCTGGGTGAAGTGCTGTGGCAGAAGGGCGATAAGTCGGCTGCTCAGGCACTCTGGCGCGATGCCCGCGCCAAGGACCCGCAGAACGAGGCCCTGCGCGAGACGCTGACCCGCCTTGGCCTGTCCTTGTGAAATAATCCACTTCCTTCAAATCTTCGGGGCGCTCTTTTGCTGCCCCTTTTCGCTGCCCCATGATGCTGCTTACCCGACGCCTCGCCATCCTCGCCCTTGCCGCCACGGTTTTGACCGGTTGCGCGACAAGCACCGCCAACCTGTCCACCGCCACGGTCGGCGCGTATCGCGAAACCATTGACCTGGCAGGGCGCCTGTCGGTGAACTATCAAAAGGATGGCCGGCCGGAATCGATCAGTGGCAGTTTCAACTGGGAGCAGCGTCCGGGCACGATCGACGTCACCCTGATGTCGCCACTGGGCCAGACGGTCGCTGCGATCAATGTCACGCCAGGCTCGGCCACGCTCACGCAGGCCGGCCAGGAACCGCGCACAGCGGCCGACATCGATAGCCTGACCCAGCAGACGCTTGGCTGGCCACTGCCCGTGTCAGGCCTGCGCGACTGGCTGCAGGGCTATGCGGTCGATGCAGAGGGGAAGCGTTTCCGCGCTTCCCCGGCCAGCAACAGCGTGACGACCAAGGATGGCTGGCGCCTGCGCTTTGTCGACTGGCAGGCGGCCGGCGGTGGTGACGCAGCGGCCGGCGCTGCCGCGGCTGCCCCGGTGCCGCGCCTGATCCAGGCCGAGCGCGCCGCTTCGGGCGACATCCAGGATCTGGCGATCCGCATCGTCGTCAATCCGGCGGCTTGACCCCCATGCGCATGCGTTCCCTGCACGATTGCCCGGCCCCGGCCAAACTCAACCTGTTTTTGCATGTCATCGGCCGGCGCGCCGATGGCTACCACCTGCTGCAAAGCGTGTTTCAATTAATCGACCGCACCGACCGTCTGCACTTCGACCTGCGCGACGATGAACGCATCGTGCGCACGACCGATGTGCCTGGCGTGCCACATGACCAGGACCTGATCGTGCGCGCGCTGCGCCTGTTGCAGGCAGAATTTGCACGCCGCCATGGGCGCCTGCCGCCTGGCATCGATGTAGCGGTCGACAAGATCCTGCCGATGGGGGGCGGGCTGGGTGGTGGTTCGTCCGATGCCGCCACGGCGCTAATGGCCGCAAACCACCTGTGGCAGGCAGGCCTCACCCGCGAAGAATTGATGGCGCTGGGCTTGCCGCTGGGCGCCGATATCCCGTTCTTTTTGTTTGGCGAGACGGCGTTTGCGGAAGGGGTAGGGGAGGCCTTGCAGGCCGTGGACGGCCCCGATTGCTGGTATGTCGTGCTCGAGCCCGGCGTCGCCGTGCCAACGCCTGCCATTTTTTCTGCGGTAGATTTGACAAGAGACGCAAAGCCGGTCAGAATAGCGGACTTTTCCAGCCACACCAATTCAGGCAGCATGGTGGGGTTTGGTAAAAATGATTTGCAGAACGTGGCGATGCGCCTGTTCCCGCCGGTAGCTGAAGCGGTTGAATGGTTGAGCAGCTACGGTGATGCCAGGATGACTGGCTCAGGGGCATGCGTGTTTTGCGCAGTCTCCAGCGAAGACGCTGCCAACCAGGTGTTGGCGCAAGTGCCGCAGAAGTATGCGGCATGGAAAGCGAAGTCGTTGAAGACACACCCACTGAAAAAATCGCTCTTGCAAATCAGTGAGTTGTAGAATAAAATTTTGCCTGTCGCGACGCTGAGCAGCACAGAAGATGTGCAGCACAATGTGAAGCGGCAAGCACTACAGGTCGTGTAGGGGAATCGCCAAGTTGGTTAAGGCACCGGATTTTGATTCCGGCATTCCAAGGTTCGAATCCTTGTTCCCCTGCCAAAGTTTTCTTGTTCTGTCGATGCCGATGCGTCCAGCAAGAGAATCGCGATGCGGTGCCAAGCGCCACATCAGCATGTTAATCAGCCGGTATAGCCGGCTGATTGTTTTTCTACTGTATTAACGCTTCTTACCTTTTGGGACTCCCATGGCTTACGAAAACCTGATGGTTTTTACCGGCAATGCCAATCCGGCGCTAGCAGAAGGGGTCGCAAAAAGCCTCGGTATTCCACTCGGCAAGGCTGTCGTCTCGAAGTTTTCTGACGGCGAAGTCATGGTCGAAATCAATGAGAACGTGCGCGGCAAGGATGTCTTCGTCCTGCAATCGACCTGCGCACCGACCAACGACAGCCTGATGGAAATCATCCTGATGGTCGACGCTCTCAAGCGCGCCTCGGCTGGCCGTATCACTGCAGCGATTCCTTACTTCGGTTATGCCCGTCAAGATCGTCGCCCGCGTTCGGCGCGCGTTGCGATCTCGGCCAAGGTCGTAGCAAACATGCTGGAAAAAGCCGGCGTCGAGCGCGTCCTGATCATGGATCTGCACGCTGACCAGATCCAGGGTTTCTTCGATATCCCGGTCGACAATATCTACGCATCGCCAATCCTGCTGAGCGATCTGCAGAAGCGCAACTACGACGACCTGCTGGTCGTCTCGCCAGACGTCGGCGGTGTGGTGCGCGCCCGCGCCCTGGCCAAGCGCCTGGGTTGCGACCTGGCGATCATCGACAAGCGTCGCCCGAAGGCGAACGTGTCCGAAGTGATGAACATCATCGGTGAAGTCGAAGGCCGTAACTGCGTGATCATGGATGACATGGTCGACACCGCAGGCACGCTGTGCAAGGCTGCCGAAGTGCTCAAGGAGCGCGGCGCCAAGAAGGTGGTTGCTTACTGTACGCACCCCGTGTTGTCCGGCCCGGCGATCGAACGCATCGCGAACTCGCCGCTGGATGAACTGGTCGTCACCGACACGATCCCGCTCAGCGCCGCCGGCGCCGCTTGCGGCAAGATCCGCCAGCTGACCTGCGCACCGCTGCTGGCCGAGACCTTCAAGCGGATCGTCAAGGGTGACTCGGTCATTTCGCTGTTCGTCGACTAAGTTCATATCGACGTCGTTTTTCACGGCGCGCCTGGCTAAACAGCCGGCGCGCCGTTGTAGCATCCAGGTTTTCTGTATCTTTTGAGCGCGTAACAATGCGCTCTTTCCTGACTGCCCCTGGTCGCGGGGGTGGTCGCCACTTGGCTACCGGGCTGTTGATCGTTTTCTTCGGCATTCGGGCCTGTTTTATTTTTGGAGTATCACATGAAAGTAGTCGCATTCAACCGCACTCTGCAGGGGACCGGAGCGAGCCGCCGCCTGCGTAAAGCTGGTCAAACGCCAGGCATCATCTACGGTGGCGCAGGTACGCCTGAGCTGATCGCCCTGGACGGCAACGCCCTGTGGCACGCGCTGAAAAAAGAAGCGTTCCACGGTTCGGTTCTGGACCTGGAAATCGACGGCAAGACCCAGCAAGTCCTGCTGCGTGACTTCCAGATGCACGCGTTCAAGCAACTGGTCCTGCACGCTGACTTCCAGCGCGTCGATTCGTCGAAGCCAGTGCACACCAAGGTCGCTTTCCACTTCGTCAACGCCGAGAACTCGCCAGCCGTCAAGCTGAACAGCGCTGTCATCTCGCACGTGCTGAACGAGCTGGAAGTGTCGTGCCTGCCAGGCCAACTGCCAGAGTTCATCGAAGTCGACCTGGCAAACCTGGAAGCCGGTAACTCGATCCACACCGACGATCTGGTCCTGCCAGAAGGCGTCACCGCACTGACCCATGGCCAGAACCTGACCATCGTCACCGCAACCATCCCACGCGGCGCAGTCACCGCTGAAGAGACCCCAGCTGCCGAGTAATCGCAGCTGACGCGTCGCTCCGGCGACGCATCGCACAGAAACCCGCCGCGGCTTGCCCGGCGGGTTTTTATTTTTTGATTTGCACGTTTCGGCGATAATCGCCTTTTCTCGACAGAATCTCACGCATGTCCATTCGACTGATCGTTGGCCTCGGCAATCCCGGCCCCGAGTACGAACAAACCCGCCACAATGCCGGCTTCTGGCTCGTGGACAATCTCGCCAATGGCTTGCCTGGCTGCCGTCTGCAGCGCGAATCGCGTTTCAACGCCCTGGTCGCCAAGACGTCGATTGCCGGCAACGACGTCTGGCTGCTCGAGCCGCAGACCTATATGAACCGTTCCGGCCAGTCGGTAGGCGGCCTGGCGCGTTTTTATAAAATCAATCCGGATGAAGTGCTGGTCGTGCACGACGAACTCGACCTGCCACCGGGCGTTGCCAAGCTCAAGAAGGGTGGTTCATCCGGTGGCCACAACGGTCTGAAGGACATCACGGCCGCGCTGGGTACCCAGGACTACTGGCGCCTGCGCCTTGGCATCGGCCACCCGCGCACGATGAACCTGCAGCAGGTGGTGGCTGACTTCGTTCTGCACCGCCCGCGCCGCGAAGAGCAGAGCCTGATCGAGGAATCGATCGACAAGAGCCTGCACATCATTCCGCTGGTCTGCGAAGGCAAGTTCGACACGGCCACGATGCGTTTGCACACTGCCTGACAGACAGGTGCACGGCCAGCTTCAGCCGCGCCTGAACACGACCTGTGAGCGCAGGTCGCGTAGCATGCGCTCAAGTGCGGGTCGCATGCGCCGGTAGTCGTCAGGCGTGCAAGTTGCCGCCGTGTGGCGGAACTTGAGCTGACGCTGCACCGTCACCAGCGCGCCGCGCCGTGCATAGCGCGAGTGGTAGGCAAAGTTGGCGTCGTCTACATGCACGGCGCGGGGCAGTGCCTGCACAAGCGAGCGCGTCGGCAGATGAAAGCGCACTTCGTCCTCGGCATCGATTGCCGGGCACACGAAGTCCTGGTGTCGCTCGTGCTCCTGCGCGAACGTCAATACGGCATCGCCCAGGCTACCCTTTAGATCGTAGGTCGTGGCCAGCCGCGCCGGGCCCGGTGGTTGCGTGAAACCGTTTCTGGCGCCGCGCGACGATATTGCGGCATCGCCGCCCGGGACGTTTCGGTACGGTTCTGCCAGGGCGCCACTGCCGGTGCGCGTGACCGTAAAACGGCTGCTGCCATCGGGCTGGATGGTGAACTGCGTGAGCGTTCGACTTTGCGCGTGCTGGAAGAAGGGGAGCATCGCGAACTCGCCCGAGCGCGTCAGCACCGCCGGCTTGCCGAGCAAGGTCGCTGGCAAGAAGCCGCCGGCCACGCTGTTGGCCGTCGAATCGAGATACAGCTGCAGCGACGGCACGTAGACGATCGCGTGATTGAGCACGCCCAGCGTCGGCGCGGCAGGCAACTGGTAGGCGTTGCCGTTGTTGACGAGGGCAACGGTGCTGTCAATGCCGGCGCTGGCCAGCAGGGCGACGAGCAGCGTCGCGTGGTCCTTGGCGTCGCCGTAGCGGTTCGCCAGAACGGTGGCCGCCGCGTGCGGCACCACGCCGCCGGGAACAAGGTGCACACCCACATAGCGCACGTTGCGGCGTACCCAGTCGGACAACGCGATCGCACGCGCACGGGGCTCGGTCACATCACCAGTCACGCGCGTTGCAAGCGCCGCCACCATGTCGTCGGTCAGCACGCGTGCGCCCACGCGGTCCTGGTAGGCGCGGGCGAGGGCGGCGTAATCGGCGAAGGTGGAGACGGCGAGCCGATTGCCGTGGTCAAGTTCGCTGACCGAGCCGACCTCGATCCGGGCATTGTCGCCATCGAGATAGCGCCAGGCGTAGCGGCGCTTGCCGGCGGCGGGCGCGGGCAGGTCAGCGGCGGCGGTCGGGACGAAACCGGCGGCGTCGGCATGCAGCAGCATCGCGGCCGGCATGTCATAGACCAGCCGGAAGTCGCGCTGGCGCTGGAGCCTGGCACTGGACAGGTCTTCGAAGTGGCCGCGAAACAGCGGCGTATGGCGCCGCACGACATAGCGCACCGCCACTTGGTCACCCACGCCGACATCGGGAAACACGACAATCTTCAGGCGTGTGTTCTGGAGCATTGGAGCGTCGACCGAAGCGGCTTGTTGCTGGTCGCGGATCTGGTGCGGCTGCACAGCGAGCCGGCGCCCGTCGGCCTTTTCGGTATGCGCCTCGATGGCGATGATGCCCTCGAGCGCCTGGTTGTAGCCGATCTCGTACCGGGCGTGGTCGTGCAGCGCATCGCGCTGGGCGATGGTTCTGGTTTGTTCGACCGTGAGCAGGTAGGCGCCACTGGGTTCGACCACAAAGTGCCGTACGTGGCGGTCGACGCCCGTATCACGCGCGCATGCCGGCTGCAGGCCCAGTAATGGCCACAGAAGCAGACACAGCATGACGACAAAGCGCAGCATCATGACAATCTCCCGACACACGACCGACCCATGGTACGGGGCGGCGTCCATGCAGGATTGATGTCGCGCAAGCGGCTGCTGCTGGCCGGACTTCTGCGATAATTTCACGATGAGAGCGCTTACCTTCCAGGCTGGCCCACTTGCCATGGCCCAGATCGCCGCGCATGGCTTGCGCGCGCAGGACATTGCCATCGTGCCGGCTGCAGCCGGCGGCCCCAAGGGCCTGATCTTCGCATCGCTCGATGCGTGGCTGTTCGGCGAGTGGTTGCCCACGGCGCCGCGCGAACGGACCCTGATCGGCGCCTCCATCGGCGCCTGGCGCATGGCCGCCGCGTGCCAGAAGGATCCGGCAAAGGCGTTTGCCCGCCTGGCCGAACTCTACACCGGCCAGCGCTACACGCGCCTGAAACCCAGTGCGCAGGAGATCGACGATGTCGTGCAAGCCCTGCTGGCCGAACTGGTGAGCGGGCATGAAGACGACATCATCGGACATCCCCATCACCGCCTGCACATCCTGGCTGACCGTGGCCTGCGTTCGCTCGCCG
Organism: Massilia aurea; assembly: GCF_024753205.1. Taxonomy (GTDB): domain Bacteria; phylum Pseudomonadota; class Gammaproteobacteria; order Burkholderiales; family Burkholderiaceae_D; genus Telluria; species Telluria aurea. The sequence goes on from NZ_JANUGZ010000004.1 coordinate 663,044, forward strand.
CACCGGTCGGCCGCCACGCCGAACTGCGCGGCTTCGCCTCGGCCGCGCTGCACAATGCCGGCTCGCGGGCCTGGCTGGGGCGCTTGATGGAGAGGGTGGTCATCCACGATGCGCGCAGCCAGGCACCATGGTTGCGCGAGCCGTTCGACCGTTTCACGACGCATTTTTCGGCACTGACGCGCGCAAATCTGGCCTCTGGCCTGCTGGCCTCGGGCACGCTGCCCTTGATCATGAAAGCAGTGACGGATATCGCCGAGGCGCCTCCCGGCAGCTACTGGGATGGCGGCATCATCGACTACCACCTGGCCTTGCCGTATGCGCGCGCGGCCGGCGCGGACAAGAGCGAACTGGTGCTGTATCCGCATTTCACCGATCACATCGTGCCAGGCTGGCTCGACAAGAGCATGCCGTGGCGACGCGCGGCGCGCGGCCCCAACCGCAGCTGGCTGGAGAATGTGCTGCTGGTGACGCCTTCTGCGGAATTCCTGCGCTCGCTACCGCGCGGCAAATTGCCGGACCGGACCGACTTCACGTCATTCGGCCTCGACCACGACGAGCGCATCCGCGTCTGGCGCCGCGCGATCGGGGAGGGCGAGCGCCTGCGCGATGAGCTGGCCGAATTCGCGCTGCGGCCCGACCTGGCGCGCATCCAGCCAATCTAGCTTGTCACTGGGGCAATCGCGAGCGTTGCAGCACGGGGGCGGTGCGCCTTTTTTTTCAGCAGAAAAGCCGGTCCGGGTTACAATGCAGGGTTTAGAGCGGTTCATTGATCGCTCGCTTTTTACCGAATCAGAAAGAGTTCTCATGACCCTCAAATGCGGCATCGTCGGCCTGCCAAACGTCGGCAAGTCCACCCTGTTCAACGCGCTGACCAAGGCCGGCATCCCGGCTGAAAATTATCCGTTCTGCACCATCGAACCGAACGTCGGCGTCGTCGAAGTGCCGGATCCACGCATGGATGCGCTGTCGGCCATCGTCAAGCCGGAACGCATGGTCAACGCCATCGTTGAATTCGTCGACATCGCCGGCCTGGTCGCCGGTGCATCGAAGGGCGAGGGCCTGGGCAACCAGTTCCTGTCGCACATCCGCGAAACCGACGCCATCATCAACGTCGTGCGCTGCTTCCAGGACGACAACGTGATCCACGTGGCCGGCAAGGTCAGCCCGCTGGACGACATCGAAGTCATCCAGACCGAGCTGGCGCTGGCCGACATGACCGCCGTCGAAAAAGCCATCCACCGCGAAGGCAAGAAAGCGCGCTCGGGCGACAAGGATGCGGCCAAGCTGGTTGCCATCTGCGAACGCCTGATGCCGCACCTTGACCAGGGCAATCCAGTGCGCACCATGGGGCTGGACGCCGACGAAATGGAAATGATCAAGACGCTGCACCTGATCACGGCCAAGCCGGCGATGTTCGTGGCCAACGTGTCCGACACGGGCTTCACCAACAACCCGCTGCTGGACCTGCTGACCGCGTACGCCAAGGAGCAGAACGCCCCGATCGTGGCCATCAGCGCCGCGATCGAGTCCGAAATCGCCGAGATGGACGATGCCGACAAGGCCGACTTCCTGTCCGACCTGGGCATGGAAGAGCCGGGCCTGGACCGCCTGATCCGCGCCGCCTACAAGCTGCTCGGCCTGCAGACGTATTTCACCGCCGGTGTGAAGGAAGTGCGCGCCTGGACCATCCACGTGGGCGACACCGCGCCACAGGCGGCTGGCGTGATCCACACCGACTTCGAACGCGGCTTCATCCGCGCGCAGACGATCGCGTATGACGACTTTTTGGCGTACAAGGGCGAGGCCGGTGCGAAAGAAGCGGGCAAGATGCGCGCTGAAGGCAAGGAATATGTCGTCAAGGATGGCGATGTGTTGAACTTCTTGTTCAACGTCTGATCTGCGCCCTGGATACCCGGCGCGCTACCAAAGTAGGGTGGACGGCTATGCCGTCCACGCGTTCAAACCAACCTCGCGCCGTGGTATGGCGAAAGCGGGTTGAACGCGTGGGCGGGAAACCCGCCCACGCTACGACATTGGCCCTGCTGGGCCTTTTTTTACGCCGCCCGAGATTGAGCACATGGCCACCCTCACCGAACTCGTTATCTACCCGATCAAATCCTGCGCTGGCCTGTCCGTCCCTGAAGCCCGTCTCGCCCTCGACGGCCTCTCGGCCAACGGCGTGCACGACCGCGAATGGATGTTGGTGACGCCCGACGGCCTGTTCCTGACCCAGCGCGAAGTACCGCGCATGGCCACGGTCACGCCGCGCATCGACGCCACAGCGCTGATTGTCAACGCCCCCGGCATGCCACCCCTGCACCTGCCACTGGCGCACGACGCTGCCGCACCCACTGTCGAAGTGCTGCTCTGGGAAGACCGCATCCCCGCCGCCGATTGCGGCGACGCGGCCGCCAGCTGGTTCACCACCGCCCTCAAAGCCCCATGCCGCCTGGTGCGCTTTCGCCCCGACGTCCACCGCCCGACCAGCACCAAATGGACAAAAGGCGTCCCGGCCGCTACGCGCTTTTCGGATGGCTATCCGATCCTGCTGATCGGCCAGGCGTCGCTCGACGATATCAACGAAAAACTCGCGCAGGCCGGCCGCGCCAAGCTGCCCATGAACCGCTTCCGCCCGAACGTCGTCGTCGATGGCATCGCCGCGTTCGAGGAAGATTTCGTGGCTGCCTTCCACGGCGACGGAATGACGCTGCGCCCCGTCAAGCCGTGCGCGCGCTGCCCGATCCCGGCGGTTGATCAGGCCACCGGCATTCCCGGCCCCGATCCGCTCGACATCCTGCAAGCCTGGCGCGCCAATCCGCGCATGGACGGCGCCGTCACGGTGGGCATGAACGTGATCGTGCAGGAGGGCATCGGCCAGACGCTGCGCGTCGGCCAGCCATTGAACGTCGAGCTCGCTTTCTAGACGGACCGCGCTACTGTCGCAAAATCGCCTAACCGCCTGCATGATCAGGCGGTTTTTCGTATCCAAGCTCAGGAACATGGCGTAATGTTACGGTTATTGCTGAAAGGAATTCTTCATGCACGAGCCGAGCGTGTCGTCGCGGGAATTGATGGCGGAAAACGAGACCTTGCGTGCACGCATGGCGTATGTGCTCGAACAGGCCGAGCGCAATCACGAAATCATGTGCCGCCACCAGGCGTTCGACCTGCAAATCGTCGGCGCCAGCAGTTTTCCCGACCTGGTCGGCACGATCTTCAGCACGCTGCCCGTGATCTCGGACCTTGATATCGTCACGCTGTCGCTGATCGACCAGAACGCCGATATTTATACGGTCATGCACCGCCTCGGCGTCGATTTTGAAACGCTGCCCAACCTGATGTTCTGCGAGCACGCGGTCGAGCTTGGCTTTGACATGGCGCCGGAGCGCCAGCCGCGGCCCATCCTGGGCCCCTATGCGCCGGGCCGGCATCGCGCGATGTTCCCGCAGCCGCCGGTCGACCTGCGCAGCGTGGCACTGGTGCCGCTGCTGCGCAACAAGCGCCTGATCGGCAGCCTGAACCTGGGCAGCGCCGACGCAAGCCGCTTTACGCCGGCCTTGGGCACCGATTTCGTCGAGCACATGGGTTCGATCATCGCGATCTGCCTCGAGAACGTGATCAGCAACGAAATGCTCAAGTACATCGGCCTGACCGATTCGCTCACCGGCGCCTACAACCGGCGCTACATGGACCGGCGCCTGGCCGAAGAAATCGCGCGCGCGCGGCGCCAGGGCTACCGCCTGTCCTGCATGTACATCGACATCGACCACTTCAAGCGCGTCAACGATACGGTCGGCCACCAGGGCGGCGACGACGTGCTGCGCGAGGTGTGCACCCGCATCAAGGCCGAACTGCGGATGTCCGATACATTGTGCCGCTTCGGCGGCGAAGAATTCGTCGTTCTGCTGATCGACGCCGACCTGGAAAACGCCAGCATCGTCGCGAACCGCATCCGCACGAGCGTAGCCGGCTTGCCGGTGGACCTGAGCACAGGGGAACAGGTGGACGTGACGGTGTCGATCGGCGTGGCGGCGCTGACCGATTTCGAGCGCGATCACGCTATTGAAGGCGTCGCACAGGAGCTGATCGCGTCGGCCGACGCAGCGCTGTACCAGGCCAAGGCCGCGGGTCGCAATCAGGTCGTCACGTTCACGTGATGCCTACAGCAGTCGCTCCTCGGCGCGGCTGACCGCCTCGCTGTCGCCGCGCAGCACCACGACGTCGCCCGCCGCCAGCAGCACGGCCGGGCCAGGCGCGATATTCTGGCCGCCGCGCCGCAAGGCCGTTACCTCCACCGCCACATCCTGCAACTGCAACGCGCCCAGCGACAGGCCGATTGCGCCGGCCTGCGCGTGCAGGCGCACCGAATGCAGCTTCACCTGGCCATGTTCGAGGTCCGCACCGCTGTCGTCCGCGCCGTGGAAGTAGCCGCGCAGCGTGGCGTAGCGGCCCTTGCGCGCGGCCTGCACCCGGTGCACCACGCGGCGCAGCGGCACGCCGAGCGTGACCAGCGCGTGCGAGGCGAGCATCAGGCTGCTCTCGAGCGCTTCGGGCACCACCTCGGTCGCGCCGGCTGCCTTGAGCACGTCCATGTCGCCATCGTCGTGGCTGCGCACGATCACGGGCAGGGCGGGCGCCAGTTCGTGCACCAGATGCAGCACCTTGAGCGCCTGGCGCGTGTCGGCGAACGTGATCACCAGCGCGCTGGCGCGGTGTACGCCAGCTGCGATCAGGCTTTCGCGGCGCGCCGCGTCGCCGTACGACACTGACGCGCCGGCCGCCTGCGCTTTCTGCACCCGCTCCGGATCCAGGTCGAGTGCATACCATGGCAAGGCTTCTTCTTTCAGCAGCGTTGCCAGGCTCTGGCCACTGCGCCCGAAGCCGGCGATGATCACGTGCTTCTGCGTGGTCATGGTGCGCGTGGCCAGCTGCGTCAGTTGCAGCGACTGCATCATCCACTCGTTGGCCGCGACCTTCATCACGATCCGGTCCATGTAGCCGATGATGAAGGGCGCCAGCAGCATCGACAGCACCATCGAGGCCAGCACCAGCTGCATCACGAACGGATCGATCAGCTTCGAGCCGGATGCATGGCTGAGCAGCACGAAGCTGAACTCACCGGCCTGCGCCAGCGCGAGACCCGTGCGCAGCGCGGTGCCCAGCGGCGCGCCGAATGCGCGCGCCATCAGCACGATCAGGCCCGCCTTGAGCAGCACCACGAGCGCCAGCAGCAGCGTGACCTGCCACCAGTACTGGCTCACCAGGCGCAGGTCGAGCAGCATGCCGATCGTGATGAAGAACAGGCCAAGCAGCACGTCGCGAAACGGCTTGATGTCTTCTTCCACCTGGTGCTTGTAGGGTGTTTCGGAGATCAGCATGCCAGCGACGAAAGCGCCCAGGGCCAGCGACAGACCGGCCTGCTCGGTGATCCAGGCCGACCCCAGTGTGACGAGCAGCAGGTTGAGCATGAACAGCTCTTGCGAGCGGCGCTTGGCCACGATCGTGAACCAGCGACCCATCAGCTTCTGGCCGAAGAACAGCAGCAGTGCCAGCACCAGGCCTGCCTTGAGCGCGGCCAGGCCCAGCGTGATGGCCATGTCTTCCGGATCGCGCGCCAGCGCCGGGATCATGATCAACAGCGGCACCACCGCCAGGTCCTGGAACAGCAGGATGCCGATGATGCGCCGCCCATGTTCGCTCTCGAGCTCGAGGCGCTCGGTGAGCAGCTTGACGACAATCGCCGTGGACGACATGGCCAGCGCCCCGCCCAGTGCGAACGCGGCCTGCCAGGCAAGCGTGAGGTGGGGCATCAGGTAGGCCGCCAGCAGGCCGATGCCCATGGCCGCAGCGACCGTCGTCACCACCTGGCCGAGTCCCAGCCCGAACACGATGCGCCGCATCGAGCGCAGCTGGCCGAGCGAGAATTCGAGCCCGATCGAAAACATCAAAAAGACGATGCCGAATTCGCCCAGCGCATGGGTGGTGGGGCTGTCTTCGGCCAGGGCCAGGGCGTGGGGGCCGATCAGAACGCCGACAGCCAGGTAGCCGAGCATCGGCGGCAGTTGCAGCGTGCGAAAGGCCACCACGCCGAGGACGGCGCAGCCAAGCAGCAACAGGGTAAGTTCGAGACCAGAATGCATGGGGTGAAACGGGCGGTGGTTGTGGTGGCGATGCGCCGTGAGGCGTGCTTGTCATCGAATGTTACGACTGGCAAGTTTTTTGCTTTCGCAATTCGTTTATACTTCTGGAATGAGTGTAACTGATGACCAAATAATGCTGAAAAGTTTTGACGAAACCCTGGCGCAGCGCGTGCTGGAACTGGGTCGCCAGACGCTTGCCATCGAGGCCGACGCCATCGTGGCGCTGCACGCGCGCCTGGGCGACGACAGCAGCTTCGTCGACGCCGCGCAGCTGATCTACGCCGGCACCGGCCGCGTGGTCGTTTCGGGGATGGGCAAGTCGGGGCACATCGGCCGCAAGATCGCCGCCACGCTGTCGTCCACCGGTACGCCGGCGTTCTTCATGCACCCGGGCGAAGCCGCGCACGGCGATCTGGGCATGGTCACGGCGAATGACATCCTGATCGCGATTTCGAATTCCGGCGAATCGTCCGAACTGCTCGACATCCTGCCGGCCGTGAAGCGCCTGGGCGCGCGCGTGATCGCCATGACCGGCAAGCCGGCCTCGCGTCTGGCCAAGCTGGCCGACGTCCATCTGAATATCGCGGTGGCGAAAGAAGCCTGCACGCTCAACCTGGCGCCGACCACCAGCACCACTGTCACGCTGGCCATGGGCGACGCGCTGGCCGTGGCGCTGCTCGACGTGCGGGGTTTCCGCGAGCAGGATTTCGCACTGTCGCATCCGGGCGGCGCGCTGGGCCGGCGCCTGCTCACGCACGTGCGCGACGTGATGCGCACTGGCGACGCCATCCCGTCGGTGGGCCTGGATGTCCCGCTGGTCAAGGCGCTGCTCGAGATCAGCCAGAAGGGCATGGGCATGACCGCCGTGGTCGACGCTGATGGCCGTCCGCTGGGCGTGTTCACCGACGGCGACTTGCGCCGCGTGATCGAGCGCATGCACGATTTTTCGAACGTGCTGATTCGCGACGTCATGCACGCCAATCCGCGCAGCGTGCGCCCCGAGCAGCTGGCGGTCGACGCGGTCGCCGTGATGGAAGAATTCCGCATCAACCAGATGCTCGTGATCGATGAGGCGGGCCAGCTGGTCGGCGCGCTGCACATCCACGACCTGACCCGCGCAAAGGTGATTTGATGACTATTCCTGTATTGGCCCACATCGAGCGCGCCGCGCGCATCAAGGTCATGATCTTCGACGTCGACGGTGTGCTCACCGACGGCAGCCTGACTTATGGCCCCGATGGCGAAGTCACCAAGACCTTCAATGTGCTCGATGGCCTGGGCATTCAGATGCTGGGTAAATCCGGTGTGCAGACTGCGATCATCAGTGCGCGTCTGTCGCCGATCGTCGTCCGGCGCGCCGCCGACCTTGGCATCTCGCATGTCTACCAGGGCAACCACGACAAGCGCATCGGCTTTGCCAATCTGCTCGAAGCCACCGGCTTTACCGCCGACCAATGCGGCTACATCGGCGACGACGTGATCGACCTGCCGCTGTTCGCGCGCGTGGGCTTTGCCGTTGCGGTACCGTCCGGCCATCCGGACGTGCAGCACCGCGCGCATTACGTGACGAAGAACGGTGGCGGGCGTGGCGCGGTGCGCGAGATCTGCGACCTGGTCATGCGCGCGCAGGGCACCTATGACCAGGCGCTCGCGCCGTATTTCGCCTGAGCGTCATGGCTACTCTCGTCTCCAACAAGCGCACCTCGCATCGCTGGAATCTGCTGGCGATGATCGTGATCGGCGTGTTCTTCGCCTTTGGCAGCTTCTGGCTGCTGCAGCTGATGCAGGCGACCGACATCGACGCGCAGCTGGGCGGCCCGCCCGACGAGCCGGATTACATCGTCGAGAATTTCTCGTTCGTGCGGATGACGCCCAACGGCCAGCCAAGCTACGTGGTGTCGGGCAAGCGCCTGGCCCATATCCCGCTGGGCGATGTGTCGAACGTCGAGCAGCCGCTGATGCGCGGTGTCGAACCGGGCCGTCCGCCGATGACGGTGGTGGCCAAGAGCGCGCGCATCTTCCACGAAGAACACCGCGTCGAACTGTTCGGCGACGTCGATCTGCAGCGCCCGAAGACGCCCACCAGCGAAGCGCTGCGCGTGCGCACGCAGGCCATGACCGTATTGCCCGACGAAGAAATCGTCAAGACCGACCAGCCGATCGACATGGAGCTTGGCGCGTCCACTCTCAAGGCCACCGGCATGGTCGCCAACAATGCGACCATGCAGATGAAATTGTCCGGCCGCGGCCGTATCGTCTATCCGCCACGCCAGCGCTGAAGGCTGCAAGCCATGCGCGCGTGCTAACCCAGGAACAGCACCACAATGAAAAAACTATTTGCTGCCGCTTTCTTTTCACTCCTTTCCTTGACCGCCATGGCCGAAAAGGCCGACTCGCTCAAGCAGGCGGCTCTCGAGTTTGATAATTCCGATGCCGACGGGGTCGCCGGCATTCGCACGTTTACCGGCAACGTGATCGTGACCCGCGGCACGCTGCTGATCAAGGCCGAGCGCGCCGTTCTTCGGGAGACGCCCGAAGGCTACATGAGCGTGACGCTCACCGCGGCCAACGGCAAGCCAGCCACGTTCCGCCAGAAGCGCGACGGCGGCCCGAACCTGTGGGTTGAGGGCCAGGCCGAACGCATCGAATACGATGAGCGTTCGGAGCTGGTGCGCCTGTACTCGAACGCCGTCGTCAAGGAACTCGAAAACGACCGGATGACCAACCAGATGACCGGTCCGTTCATCTCGTACGACAACCGCAAGGAAGTCGTCGCCGTGCGCAATGACGTCAGCGGCGAGAGCAAGGTTGGCGGCGGACGCGGCACGCTGATCCTGGCGCCCAAGCGTGCGCCGGCCGGAGGCACGCAATGACGGAACTGAACGATCGCAGCACGCTGGTCGTCAAGGGCCTGCAGAAAAGCTATGGCAAGCGCCTGGTCGTGCGCGACGTGTCGCTCGATGTCGAATGCGGCGAAGTGGTGGGTTTGCTGGGCCCGAACGGCGCCGGCAAGACCACGTCGTTCTACATGATCGTCGGCCTGGTGCCGTCGGACGCCGGCTCGATCAGCATCAACGGCACCGACATCACCAGCCTGCCGATCCACCGCCGCGCGGTGCTCGGCCTGTCGTACCTGCCGCAGGAAGCCTCGGTGTTTCGCAAGCTGACCGTGGAAGAAAACATCCGCGCCGTGCTCGAACTGCAGAAGGTCAACGGCAAGTCGCTCACCAAAACCGAGATCAGCGACCGCCTCGATACTTTGCTGGCCGACCTGCAGATCGAGAAGCTGCGCGAGAACCCGGCGCTGTCGCTGTCGGGCGGTGAGCGGCGCCGCGTGGAGATCGCGCGCGCACTGGCGACCAACCCGCGCTTCGTGCTGCTCGACGAACCGTTCGCCGGCGTCGATCCGATCGCCGTGATCGAGATCCAGCGCATCGTACGCTTCCTCAAGGAGCGCAAGATCGGCGTCCTGATCACCGACCACAATGTCCGCGAGACGCTTGGTATCTGCGACCGCGCCTACATCATCAACCAGGGGGCGGTGCTCGCATCCGGCCGTCCCGACGATATCATCGCCGACGAGTCGGTGCGCCGCGTGTACCTTGGTGAACATTTCCGCATGTAAGCCATACTCAATTGATGAAACAGTCCCTTCAGCTCCGCACTTCGCAGCACCTGGCGCTCACGCCACAGCTGCAGCAATCGATCCGGTTGCTGCAGCTGTCGACGCTCGAACTGCATCAGGAGATCGAGCAGATACTGGGCGATAACCCGCTGCTCGAAAGGCTCGACGATCCGCTCGATCATTCGGTGCGCTTGCTGGCCGATGGGGCCATCAACAATGCGCCGGCATCCGGCGAGGCGCCACCCGCGCCGGGCCAGCAGGCCGAAGGTGAGGGCAGCGCGCCGGCCGAGGGCGAGGGCGCCGAAGGCGGCGCGGTCGATGGCGACCGGCCCGACAATGAGTGGAGCGAAGGCAGCGGTGCGTCGTCCGGCAGTGGCAGCAGCAGCGACGACGAAGACGGCCGCCCGCAGCTGGAGGCGTGCGCCATCACGCTGCGCGAACACCTGATGGAACAGGTGCGCGAAACGCTGCTGTCGACCCGCGACCGCGCGCTGGCCGAACTGGTGATCGACGCGCTCGACGACAACGGCTACCTGGAAGAACCGCTCGACGACATCCATGCGCGTCTGCCCGAAGAACTCGAGGTCGACCTCGACGAGCTGCGCTGCGCGCTGGCGATGGTGCAGAGCATGGACCCGGTGGGCGTGGGCGCGCGCAGTGCGGCCGAATGCCTGGCGCTGCAGATCCGGCGCATGCCGGGCGTGCCGATGGTCACGCGGCGCATGGCCCTGAAGATCGTCGAAGGGTACCTGACCTGGTTCGCGCAGCGCGAATACAGCAAGCTGAAAAAAGCGCTCGATTGCGACGACGAAGACCTGCGCGAAGTGCAGGCCGTGGTCCGCCAGTGCAACCCGCACCCGGGCGCCGCGTTCGCGTCGAACGTGTCGGATTACGTGGTGCCGGACGTGATCGTGCGGCGCGCCAAGAACGGCTGGGCGGTCACGCTGAACCAGGACGTGATGCCGCGCCTGCGCGTGAACAGCCTGTACGCCACCATGCTCAAGCAGGGCCGCACCGAGAGCCAGATGGGCGCGCAGATGCAAGAGGCGAAGTGGCTCATCAAGAACATGCGCCAGCGTTTCGACACGATCCTGCGTGTGGCCGAGGCCATTGTCGAGCGCCAGCGCAACTTTTTCAGCCATGGCGCGGTTGCCATGCGGCCCCTTGTTTTGCGTGAGATAGCTGATACACTAGGTCTGCACGAGAGCACGATCTCTCGTGTCACAACCCAGAAATACATGCTGACCCCGCACGGCATGTTCGAGTTGAAGTATTTCTTCGGTAGCCACGTTGCCACCGAAGCGGGAGGCGAAGCATCCTCAACGGCAATCCGTGCGCTCATCGCACAATTGACAGGAGCAGAAGACCCTAAGAATCCATTATCCGATAGCAAGATCGCGGAAATGCTCGGGGAACAAGGCATGGTCATTGCGCGCAGGACGGTCGCAAAATACCGTGAAGCGCTCAAGATCCCCCCCGTCAGTCTCCGCAAAGCCTTGTAACAACGCCGCTCATACAGTCTGTGCCTTCAGCTCCTGTATGGTGCAAGCGACGTGACATCTTCAAAGGAGTGTGTATGAACCTCACCATCAGTGGTCACCATCTCGAAGTAACCCCTGCCATCCGTGAATACGTTCAGAATAAGCTGGAACGCATTATTCGCCATTTCGATCAAGTCATAGATACCCACGTCTTCCTGGCCGTCGATAACCTCACTGAAAAAGAAAAAAGGCAAAAAGCTGAAATCAATGTCCAAGTGTCGGGCAAGACCCTGCACGTGGCGAGCGTCGCGCAAGACCTGTATGCCGCGATCGACATGTTGATGGATAAACTGGATCGACAAATTCTGAAGCACAAGCAGATGCTCAAAGACCATAACCGCACAGCGATCAAACGCCTGGACGTCGACGAAGCAGACGTCGCTGCCGCCTGATCGAGCGCAGGTCACCACCGCCAGGGGCGTCTTTTCGGGACGCCCTTTTTGCATCCCGCTGCCGGTAAAATATGTGTTTCCTTTCGATGGATCACGCCATGTCCGAACACGTCCTGACCCGCATCGCCAACCGCACCGGCATCATCACCCTCGACCGTCCCAAGGCGCTCAATTCGCTGTCGCTGGACATGGTGCGCGCGCTGACCGCGATCCTGCTCGGCTGGCAGCTTGACGCCGCCGTCGATGCGGTCGTGATCACCAGCAGCAGCGAAAAAGCACTGTGCGCGGGCGGCGATATCCGCTTCTTCCACGACGTCGGCAACGCCTCGCCACAAGGCGGCAGCGCACTGCTCGAGGATTTCTTCACCGAAGAATACGCGCTGAACCACCTGATCCATTTTTATCCGAAGCCGTACATTGCGCTGATGGACGGCGTGGTCATGGGCGGCGGCATGGGCATCGCGCAGGGTGGGCCCGATTGCGGCCTGCGCATCGTCACCGAGCGCACCAAGATGGCAATGCCCGAGGTGAATATCGGCCTGTTCCCCGATGTCGGCGGCAGCCATTTCCTGTCGCACGCACCGGGCCAATTGGGGATGTTTTTGGGCTTGACCGGCTTGACGATCGGCGCGGCCGACGCACTGTACGTGGGCCTGGCCGATGTGTTCGTGGCAGGCAGCGACCTGGCGGCATTGCACGCGCTGATCGAAGCGACGCCGGGCGCGGATCTGCCGGCGGCGATCCGCGCGTTCTCCAGCCAGCATGCCGGCGAGAGCGAATTGCAGGCCAACCGCGCGCGCATCGATGCGCACTTCGGCGCGGACTCGGTGGCGGCAATCATGGCGTCGCTCGAGGGTGACGACACGCCATTCGCGCAGAAGGCATTGCGCGCGATGCGTCAGCGCTCGCCGTTGATGATGTGCGTGACGCGCGAGCTGCTGCTGCGCGGCGCGTCGCTCGACGTCGCCGACTGCCTGCGCCTGGAACGCTCGCTCGTGCGCCGCAACTTCGAGCATGGTGAAGTACTCGAAGGCGTGCGCGCGCTCGTCATCGACAAGGACAATGCGCCGCAATGGAATCCGCCGTCGCTCGAGCTCGTGACCGATGCGATGGTCGCGCACTTCTTTGCGCCGGTGTGGCCGGTGCATGCGCATCCGCTGCGGCATCTCGCGTAAGCGTCTCCATGCATATCCGTTTACGCGTGACTTTTCGCGCAGGCGGTGCAAACATCGTGGCTTCATGAACCGATGAGGACCCCCGATGCGCATAACCGCCTTGCTGTTGTCGATGACCTTGTGCGGCAGCGCCGCCGCCCAGTCCTGGCAGCCTGACTTCAATGCGAGTGCATTCAAGGGACCGGTCTCCGGGCCTGCCAACGAGGTGCTGGTGCTGGGCTCGCCCCATCTGTCACAATTGCCGAACACCTTCCAGGCCGCCAGTCTGACGCTGCTGAACGAGCGCCTGGCCGCATGGAAGCCGCAGGCGATTGCGATCGAGGCGGTATCCGGGCCGCAGTGCGACTTCATGCGAAGCTACCCGGCGCGCTACAAGGACTCGATCGGCGCCTACTGCCGGGATCCCGCGCCGGCGCGGCTGGCCACGGGACTGGATGTCGCGACGGCGACCGAGGCCGCCGAGGCCTTGCTGGCAGCCTGGCCCGCTGCGCCTACACCCGCACAGCGCCGGCGCCTGGCGGCGCTGTTCCTCGCTGGTGGCGAGCAGGCATCGGCGCTGGTCCAGTGGCTGCGCCTGCCCGAGGGCGAGCGCCGTGCCGGCGACGGCCTGGACGCTGCACTGGTCGGCGTGCTCGTGAAGCTGGAAACCAGACGCGACGAAAGCCTGATGATCGGTGCGCGCCTGGCCGCCCGGCTCGGGCACGAGCGCCTGTATGCGATGGACGACCATACCGCCGACAGCGCGTCTGAAGACCAGAAGGCGTTTGGCGATGCGCTGATGACGGCGTGGGACAACCCAGCCACGAAGCAGCGCACGGCGGTGGACAAGGCGCAGGAGAGCTTGCTGGCGGGTGCCGAAGGCGTGCTGGCGATGTACCGCGCTGACAATGCGCCTGGCCAGGCGGCCCTAATTTACCGTAGCGACTTCGGCGCGGCCATCAACGAGCCGTCAGCGCAGCGCTTCGGCCGCCAGTACGTCGGTTACTGGGAAACGCGCAACCTGCGCATGGCGGCCAATATCCGGGACGTGCTGGGGATGCGGCCCGGCCAGCGCATGCTGGTCATCGTCGGCGCGTCGCACAAGGGATATCTTGAGTCATATCTGCACCAGATGCATGATGTGCGGATCGTGGATGCGGCACGGGTGCTGAAATAATGTGACGGTCGCAGTTCGTTAAAAGCAGAACCAATCAATGAAATTAGCCAGCTTATTCCTGATGGACCGTTGACCTACGTGTACTACACCAGTGGGAAGGTAGTCGATACGATCTGACACGACTGCGGCATTCGCATCAGCGATGCTGGTGTCACTGGCATTTCTTCTATTACGTGCGGTTGATTGACACGCCACCATCCACCAAAAGCGTCGAGCCAGTGCTGAAGCTGGAGGCATCCGAAGCGAGATAGAGTGCCGAGCGGGCGATTTCCTCCGGCCGTGCAATGCGTTTGAGGGCGTGCAAGCTTTTTACAAAAGCCAGCGCCTCAGGCGTATTGGCGGTCGCTCGGCCCATCGGCGTATCGGTTCCCCCTGGGAGTAAAGCATTGGCGCGAATACCGTGCATGCCATACTCCACGGCGATAACCTGCATCAGACCGATCAGTCCTGCTTTACTGGCAGCGTATGCCCCCATTCCTGGAAAACCCACAGTGCTTCCGACAAATGTCGACGTGAAAATGATCGAACCACCGCCTCGTTTTATCATTGCGGGCAGTTGGTACTTCGCACCAAGAAAAGAGCCCGTCAAATTTGTATCGAGTGTAGCTTGCCAGGCATCAGCCGGTATATCGGCCACTGGGGCGGGATCCCCTGTCGTACCAGCGTTGTTGAAAGCAATGTCGAGTCCGCCAAAGCGGCTTTCTGCCATTTCAACCAATGAGCGCGCAAGGTTCTCGTCCCTGATGTCCCCGGCAATGGCAACTGCCTCACCGCCAATCCGCTCGATGTCCGCGACCAGTTTGACAAGTTCGCTGTGGCGGCGAGCGGTGACGACCAGCTTCGCACCTTCGTTTGCGAATAGCTTGGCCGTTTCGTATCCAATGCCTGAACTTGCGCCAGTGACGATTGCTACTTTCCCTGATAACTGCAGCATCGTGAATCCTTTGAAAGTATGGAGGAGACTCACAGCCTAACCAGCTAACGGATGACGATCTATTCGTTTATTGCTTTCAAATCGAAGGCCATGAATACTGGTTCATGGACTAGATAAACCGCATAGGACTACAACGCGAGACTTACCTTGCCAGGGTTTGCAAGCGATTGAGCAGTGCGCTGCGGCTAAGTGCAGAGCATGTAAATAATGCGAACCTGCAAGCGACTAAGCTTCCAAACCGCCATTAGTAGTTTCTCGGCGCATAAATGTCCAATCGATCAGGCATTCAATTGATGGGCCGAGCGCCAGGCCCATTTCGCTAAGTGCATATTCGACCTTAGGTGGCACCTGCGGATAAATCTTCCGTATGACAATCTCGTCCTTTTCCAACTCTTTCAGTTGCTGGATGAGCATCTTTTGATTGACGCCCTCCACGCGGCGCTCGAGTTCCGAAAAGCGAAGCGGCTGTTTTGCTGCAAAGAGCTGGAAGATGATGACGATCTTCCATTTGCCCTCAAGCACACGTAGCGCTTCGCCTGTTGCAGCCGCCCAGACCAGCTGCTGCTTTGAGTCCTCACATTTCCAATCACGAATCGACATGCACTTACCTTTTGGTGTGTATCCCACTTTTTGGTGGGTTCTTGTTGTTACAGAAGTTAGTCCATATTATGACACCACAGTAATCGTCAATGGGAGGGAATATGAAAATCGGTATTTTGGGAACAGGAAACATTGGTAAGACGCTTGTTGTGCGCTTGAGCCAGGCCGGGCATGAGGTGAAGGTCGCAAATTCGCGTGGCCCTGAAACGATTGATAAAGGACTTCTATCTTCAGGTGCGCTCGCTGTGACTACCGAGAACGCCCTGACGGATGTGGAGGTCGTCATTCTGTCCATTCCACTCAATCGCATCCGGGATATTGCATCGCTGGTAGCCGGCCTTCCCGCTGAGACTGTCGTCATCGACACCTCCAACTATTATCCTTTCCGCGATGAAAAGATCGACGCCATCGAGCAGGGACAAGCCGAGAGCATGTGGGTAGCCGAGCAGCTTGGTCGCCCAATCGTCAAAGCATGGAATGCAATTGGCTCAGCGTCTCTGGCCAGGAAGTCAAAGCCGGTCGGGGCATCTGATCGGATCGCTATTCCGGTGGCCGCGGATCGAGATCACGATCGCAAGGTAGCCATGTCGCTGGTCAATGATACCGGCCTTGATGCTTTCGATGCTGGCTCGCTCGCGGACTCGTGGCGCCAACAGCCAGGCGCGCCCGTGTATTGCACGGATCTTTCCTACTCTGAGATCGGCGCGGCTCTGGATGCTGCACAGCGAGACAGGCTGCCCAAACGTCGAGATCTCGGCGTTGCCGTAATGCAGGAGCGCCTTGGGGACAGCACAACGAATCCTGACGAAGAATGGGGTGTTCGGTTGGTCCGCGCCATCAATATGTAAGCGTGCAATACGCGTCGCGCCAGGCGCAGACATTCATCCAATAAACGAGTGGGTTGGCCAGAACCCGCTTACCGAAAGGCCTCTCATGCATCGTCGGCAATTCATTTTCTCGGGTAGCGCTATCGCTGGCGTTTCCATGTTTTCTGCAACAGCGAGTGCTGCTGAGGTCTTGCGCAGTGCGCCACTTCAACCAGCTACCGCAATTGCGAACGGCATTCGACCGTTCAAGATTGCGGTTCCACGTGCGCGACTGATCGATCTTCAAGCGCGCCTGGCAAAGACCCGGTGGCCGGATAAAGAAACCGTTGAAGACACCACGCAAGGACCACCACTTGCCAATATTCGCAGCTTGGTCGAACGTTGGCAGAACGGTTATGACTGGCGTTCTTGCGAAAAGCTTCTTAACAGTTCAGGGCAATATGTCATCGAGATCGATGGCATCGACATTCATTTTCTACATATCCGCTCAAAAGAGCGGAATGCCCTGCCATTGCTTCTAACTCATGGCTGGCCGGGCTCAGTGCTGGAGTTCCGGCACGTCATTGGCCCATTGACTGATCCTGTTGCGCACGGTGGCAAGGAAGCGGATGCGTTTGACCTGATCATACCGTCACTGCCAGGTCATGGTTTTTCGGGCAAGCCTACAACGACTGGGTGGAATAACGAGCGCATCGCCAAAGCCTGGATCGTCCTCATGGAGCGACTGGGGTACAAGCGGTGGGTTGCGCAAGGCGGCGATCGGGGCGCGCAAATTACAACCAGGCTCGGTTACATGCAACCGGAAGGGTTGATCGGCATCCACCTGAACCTGGTTGATTTCACGCCCACCGACACTGAACGCTCGAGCGCAACGCCAGAAGAGCAAAAGATTCTCGCTGATATGCAAGAGTATCTGGACAATTTGTCAGGATACTTCGCGATACAAAGCAAACATCCGCAATCGATTGCCTACAGTGTCGCCGATTCTCCAGCCGGGCAAGCGGCGTGGATTTACCAAATGCTGGCGGACGTCTCCGACAGCGGCGGCGAACCTGAACGGGTATTCAAACTCGACGACATGATTGACAACATCATGCTCTACTGGCTGCCGAACGCCGGGCCGAGCTCAGCCCGTTTGTATTGGGAGACGGCGAAGGAGAAACCTCGTCAGGTGACGATCGAGGAGCCGATGCCATTGCCCACAGGCGTCAGCATGTTCCCGGGGGAGAAAGCACGCATCTCAAAGCGGTGGGCGGAACCACGCTTTGCGAAGCTCGTTCATTTCAACGAGCTGCCGAAAGGCGGCCATTTCGCCGCCTGGGAACAACCTGCCGCGTTCGTCGACGAATTGCGCGCCACGTTCAGCAAGGTGCGGTAATGAGCATGACGAGCAACCTTCCCGTGCCGACTCAACTGCTGATCGGTATGCAACTCGGAAACGGCTACGGGTCTCAACCCGGTGCATGGCGTGTGCCGGGTGTTGATCCAAAGAGCTATACCAGCCTCGAGGCAAAGATCAGGCATGCCCAGGCTGCGGAACGCGGCAAGCTCCATTTCCTGTTTCTGCCGGATGGCCCCAGTCACATTGGAGACATCGAGCACGAACCCCCGTATTACAGCCTGGACGTCATGCTGATGCTGGCAGTGCTCGCTCGCGAGACAAGCCATATCGGTCTTGTCGCCACTGGTTCGACAACGTTCAATGAACCTTACAATCTGGCGCGTCAGTTCAAGGCGCTTGACGTCATGAGCCATGGGCGCGCCGGCTGGAACGCTGTGACATCGAGTAGCGAAGATGTCGCGGTAAATTATGGCAAGCGTCTCCCATCGAGCGCAGATCGTTATGGCAGGGCGCACGAAGCCATTCAGCTGGTTCAAGCGCTTTGGGGAAGCTGGGGCAAGGACGCATGGGTTCACGATCAGGCGAGCGGACAGTTCGCCAGGGCGGACGATATCGAACCGGTTGCCGCAGGCGGCAAATATGTCGCTTCGCGCGGCCCGTTATATATCCCGCCATCTGAACAGGGACAGCCAGTCATTTTCCATGCGGGCGGCAGCCCGAACGGTCACGATCTTGCCGGCCGCTATGCCAACGCGCTTATTGGCGCCGTGTTTACGATCGATGATGCACGTGCCCAGCGTATGGCGTTGAGAAACGCGGCAGAACGCGCAGGTCGCGATCCGAATGAGGTGAAGTTCTTTGCTGGCTTGATGACGTCGATCACCGATACCAAGCGGACTGCACTGGATCGACGGATCACCATGATGGGCACGTCTTTGCCACAGCGGCTGGCGTACCTCCAACAGATGCTTGGCATCAGACTTGACCTCTCGCAGCTCGATACTCCTTTGTCACGCGAGCAGCTCGCCAATGCTCGGCCATCAACCAGAGATCCGCGGTCCTCGAACGCGCTGAAAGTAGCGCGCGAAGGATGGAGCCTCAAGGACGTTCTTGCTCATGGCGTTATTGACTATCACCCGGTGATCGCTGGTCCGGCTATTGAAGCTGCGGATCACATGCAGGAGTGGCTCGAAGCGGGCGCTGTAGACGGCTTCTGGATATCTCCGGACATCGATGATGGCATCGACGCTTTCGTTGACGGGGTGATTCCAATCCTGCAGGCCCGCGGAATTTTTCATTCTGATTATGGTGGTTCGACCTTACGCGAACACCTTGGCGCGCCGGCGCAATACGGGCTCGACCGGCGTCTCCACGACTGAACAATATCAATTCATGAATAACCTCAGGAGATTACGCATGGCGTGTACAACGAAGCCCTGGAAACCACCGGAGCATCAATACAGCACCGTTCGCACTAAGGTGGCAATCATCATGGTGTCAATCACTGCCGCCATGGCGCCGACTGCAGTGTTAGCGCAGACGACTCAAGCGAAGTCAGGATTGCTTGGGAACTGTGGGGCTGAGCTGAAGACCGCTTTGGCAGACCATGCCGATACCCGGTTGGTGATCGCGAAGCCGTTCAAGCGGGGCGACCGTCTTGTGTTGACAGATGATCCAAGCGCGGCCTCATCAGCTTCGGCAGTCGAGGGGGGCGGTACCGCGCAGCCACCTATCGCCGGGACGGATTTGTGTATGGTTAAGCTGATTGTCGGTCCTGGGAACCCCGGCCCGGCTGGTGCCCCGTCGACATCTGCAGGCATTGGGATTGAAATCTTATTACCCTCGCCACAAACGTGGAACCAGCGCATTCGCGTCTTCGGTAATAGCGGCTGGTCTGGTACGCCACAGGCTAGCCCCACTATTGTCGCCAGCGACGACATCCATTCAGCCGCTGTCACTAAAGGGTTTGTCGTGGCGACGTCGGATAACGGGCATGCTGGCTCACCCGTCGATGCATCGTTCGCGATGAATCCTGACGGTAGCATCAATACCGTCGGATGGCGCGATTTTTCAGAGCGGAGTCTCCACGAACTTGCGGAGAAGACGAAGGCAGTGACACGGGCCTACTACGGTCGCCCGCATCGGTTCGCTTACTGGGATGGATTTTCGACAGGGGGACGACAAGCCCTGAAGGTAGCGCAGCGCTTTCCGGATGACTTCGACGGCATCCTTGCTGGCGCTCCGGCGATTAACTGGAGCACGTTCCACACCGGAAATCTGTACGGCCAGATTGCTATGAAGCAGGAATTGGGACGCGTGATTGCTCCTGAAAAGCTTGCCGTTGTCACAAAAGCTGCCATCCAGGCATGCGGAGGATCGACGCTAGGATTCGTGCTTGACCCGCTGGCTTGCCGATACGATCCCGTGGAGGATTCCGCAGTTTTGTGTCCACACAGCACATCAGCAGGAGCAGCTGCTGCGCCACAGTCAACTTCTTGCATCACTCGCGAAGAAGCAAAGGTGGTTAACAAGCTCTGGTATGGCCAGACGCGAGACGGCAGCGCGCCTTCTCCTGCCGTTGACAATGGCGAGAGCATCGGTCTTTCTGACACAAAGCGGCTATGGTTTGGCTGGACCCGCAGTGTGGAGCTGAAGAATACATCTGCAGGAGGTGCTCCAGGCTTACTTCTCGCTGCGGACCAGGTGGCATTGGAATTGAAAAATCCCTTGCTCGGCAGTACTGGTTTTCGTAATGCGACCGGCAATGGGGAGAATCGCTGGATCACAGAGCTTGATTATGCCGGTCTGGTCAATGCGCGGTCACAGGGATTGGCATTGCAGAGCCAATTCAGTGCAATTAATACCGATAGCTCAAACCTTTCTGCTTTTGCTGCTGCAAAAGGAAAACTGCTGATGTATCACGGCTTGGACGATGAATACATCCCGGTTCAGGGCTCGATACATTACTACCAAAAAGTTGTAGAAAATATGGGCGGAATCAAGAATGCTCAGCGTTTCTATCGATTTTATCTTGTCCCCGGTTTCACTCATAGTGGACGTTCCGAAGGAGCGCCTTTCATTCCAATTCCGCAACCGGCGTCCGGACGCGACGAAATGTTCGCTGCACTCCAGACTTGGGTGGAGCATGACCAGGCACCACAAGATATCAAGGTGCAATCGGGTGACGCCCGTCTGACATTACCACTGTGCCTATTCCCGAAAAAGTTGCGTTATGTCGGAACTGGCTCGGAACAATCAGGTTCAAGCTACAAGTGCCAATGAAATTGGTAATGGCGGGCATCAGGTTCGGCTAGTCTGGCGATGAATTTTTTCAAATCAAAAAGGATGAATCATGAATCGACTCAAAGATAAAGTTGCAATCATCACCGGCGCGGCAGGTGGACAAGGCAAGGCTGAAGCCAAATTGTTCGCGCAAGAAGGAGCCAAAGTCATTGCTACTGACATGAACGGCGAAATGCTTCTGAAAACCGTAAAAGAGATCAATGATGAACTAGGCGGCGAGTCGGTTATTGCAGTCCAGCACGACATCGCGACTGAGGAAGAGTGGGCGCACGTGTTTGCAAAAACCATGGAAAAATTCGGCAAGGTAGACATTCTGGTCAACAACGCGGGGATGCCTGGGAAGACTCATGAGAATGTGTGGGACATTGACACAACAGAGACCATGCGGATTGTGAGCGTAAATCTGGTGGGAACGCTTCTCGGTATCAAAACCGTGATGCCCGAGATGATCAAGAACGGCAAAGGCTCGATCATTAATATTTCTTCGGCAGCTGGACTTGTTGGCGGAATCAGTGGAGGCTCCGTTGCCTATTCGGCGACGAAGGCTGCACTTCAAGGCATCACAAAAGAAATCGCTATCGACGTCGCGAAAAAGGGCATTCGTGTCAATACCGTATTTCCCGGGCTTGTTCGTACGCCTATCATGGATAGTTTTTCCAAGGAAGTTACCGAACGTACCCTTTCGAAAGTGCCGATGGGTTTTCCGGCAGAGCCGATCGATTTGGCATACGCCGTATTATTTCTGGCGTCTGATGAATCAAGGTTCACGACGGGTGCTGACTTTATCATCGATGGTGGATTCACCGCTCAATAATTCGTTTCATTATCAGGATCGAGGAAGTCATGATTCAACACATCGTGCTATTCGGAATAACTAAAGAAACATCGACTGAAGACTTGATGCAAGCCCGTAATCAGCTTCACGCATTAGTTGGAAAAATTCCTGGGCTCGTTTCTTTAAAAGCTGACATTGACATGGGGATTGAGGGGAACTGCAGGCTCGGGTTGGTTGCACACCTCACGGATCGTTCAGCACTCGACGTATTTTCCAAGGATCCAGATCACTTGGCAGTGGCCGATTATATTTCTGGATTTCGAACAAGTATCGCAATCATCGATTACGAAGTTCCAGATTGACTGCTTCAGTTCCAAGTCGGGCTGTTTAATAAATTCTGACTGCGAAGACTCAGAGCAGAAATTAAAAATTTCTCGCCATTGAAGTAATTACTCTAAATTTTGATTTCCCACGGAATAGGACGAAAAATCATGAAAATTGGTATCATAGGAACTGGTTATATCGGCGGAACTTTGATTAAGAAACTCAATCAAGCCGGTCATGACGTAAGAATTTCAGACGCGAGAGGAATCCATCTGATTCCGGAGAATCTTAAAGATTCAGGAATCCAAGTGGTTGAGGTCACGGAGGTATTCTCTGATGTGGATGTCGCAATCCTCTCTGTTCCACTGGTTGTACTGCCAAAATTGGTAGAGGCGGTAAAAGTTGCGTCAAGAGAGTGCGTCTTGATTGATACTTCCAATTATTATCCTTCACGCGATCAAAAAATAGATGCTATTGAAGACGGCAAGGTTGAAAGCATCTGGGTAAAGGAACTACTCGGCCGCGAGGTAGTCAAAGCTTGGAACGCAATGGGATCTGACTCATTAGCCCGACTTGGTACCGCGCCCGGAACGCCTGGCAGGCTCGCCATTCCCGTAGCTGGCGACAATTCCGAACACAAGCGAGTCGCGATGCAGTTAGTCGATGATATCGGGTTTGATCCCGTTGATTCTGGTACTTTGGCCGAATCCTGGCGTCATCAACCAGGTTCACCGGCATATTGTACGGATCTCACGGAAAAAGAACTGGAGGACGCATTGGGCACCGCGGTCAAATCTCGTCTTCCTGCCCGACGCGATATTGCGGTAGAAGCAATTACAGAAAGGTTCGGTGGGGACGGTACAAATCCGGATGCTGCATATCTCGTAAGACTAAACCGAGCATTATTTAGCTGAACCAAGATCGACGAAGCTGCCGCCACTGCTGCTACTGCTGACGAACGCGCCGTCTCTCAACCGAAAGTGGTTTGCCAATGCCGGGTTAGCCTTGTTGTCTGGTGTCGTACTGTTTCACCCAGCGACGGATCACGGTCATGCCAAGATCCGTCATCTGCAGAAATGCGAGATGCCTATGCATACAGCGCATCGTCGAACGTCATCATCAT
Source organism: Massilia aurea (assembly GCF_024753205.1). Classification (GTDB taxonomy): domain Bacteria; phylum Pseudomonadota; class Gammaproteobacteria; order Burkholderiales; family Burkholderiaceae_D; genus Telluria; species Telluria aurea. The sequence goes on from NZ_JANUGZ010000004.1 coordinate 686,301, forward strand.
TTGCATGATGATGTCGCCGGCATCAGAACTATCTTTTCCCTCCAATTGCCAACCTGAACAAGCGTGCGGGTCTTACGCCGCCCGATGCTTCGGCTGCTCGCGATGCCTGACAATCACGCGCTCGGTCGCGCCAAAGTGCGCGCCCAGGTGTTCGGCCATGTACACCGAGCGATGCTGTCCACCCGTGCAGCCCACCGCCACCGTCAGGTAGCTGCGGTTGTCGGTCTTGAACGACGGCAGCCACTTGGCGACGAAGTTCTGGATGTCGGACAGCATCTCGACCGCGCTCGGTTGCGCATCGAGGAAGGCGATCACGGGCGCATCCTTGCCGGTGAGCGGGCGCAGCGCCAGGTCATAGTAAGGATTCGGGATTGCGCGCACGTCGAACACGAAGTCGGCGTCGAGCGGCACGCCGACCTTGAAGGCGAACGATTCAAAGAACAGCGTCAGCGGCGCGTGGTCGATTTCGGCCAGTTCCTTGATCCAGCCGCGCAGCTTGTTCGACGAGAGCTCGGACGTGTCGATCACGTGGCCCAGGTTCTCGATCGACGACAGGCGCTCGCGTTCTTCAGCGATGCATTCGATCAGCGTAAGACGCGATGCCGGGTTTTCGCCCGGACGCAGTTCGTGTGACAGCGGATGGCTGCGGCGCGTCTCGGAGAAGCGCGCCACGAGCGAATGGGTGCTCGCGGTCAGGAACATGACCTTGACCGAGTGCCCGTCGTCGCGCAGCCGCTGCACGCTGACTGGCAGTTCGGCCAGCGATTCGGCGCTGCGCGCATCGACTGCGACGGCGATCTTGCCGCCGCCGCTTTCGCTGACGGTATTGACGAGGGCCGTCAGCAGGGCAGGCGGCAGGTTGTCGACGCAGTAGTAACCGGCGTCTTCCAGGACATTCAGGGCCACGGATTTACCCGAGCCGGAAATGCCGGTGATGAGGACGATGTGCATGGGGGCGATGATACCGCAAGCGCCGGTCCTCCGTACACCCGCAGGTCGCGGGCACCGGGTCAATCGGCGCTCATGGCCTGGCGCTGGCGCTCCATGAATTCCTGCAGCGTGTCGATGCCACGCAGTTGCAGGATCGTGTTGCGCACGGCCGCCTCGAGCAGCACGGCGATGTTGCGGCCGGCCGCCACCGGGATGACGACCTTGCGAATCGGCAGGCCCAGCACGTCTTCGGTCGGGAAATGGAAGGGCAGGCGCTCGACTTCTTCGTCCAGCGCACCGCGCTTGACGAGGTGGACGATGAGCTTCAGGCGCATCTTGCGGCGCACCGCCGTCTCGCCAAAGATCGCTTTGATGTCCAAGAGGCCCAGGCCGCGCACCTCGAGCAGGTTTTGCAGCAGCGGCGGGCAGCGGCCTTCGATCATGTTCGGCGCAATGCGTGAGAATTCCACCGCATCGTCGGCCACCAGGCCGTGCGAACGCGAAATCAGTTCCAGGCCCAGTTCGCTCTTGCCTAAGCCGGATTCGCCGGTGATCAGCACGCCCACGCCCAGCACGTCCATGAACACGCCATGCATGATCACGCGCTGGGCCAGCTTCTTGGACAGGTACACGCGCAGGAAGTCGATCACCTGCGCTGCCGGCAGCGGCGTGGAAAACAGCGGGATGTTCTGCTCGTCGCAGATCGCGAGGATGTCGGGCGGCGTTTCCAGCCCCTGCGCGATGATCAGCGCCGGCGGCCCGCCGCCGATCAGTTCGCCAATCACGTGGGTGCGCGAATTGGCTTTCAGGCGGTGGTAGTAATTGAGTTCCTGGTGCCCGAAGACCTGGATGCGGCCCGGGTGGATCAGGTTCAGGTGGCCGACCTGGTCGGCGGCCGACGCGGCGTCGCCGGCGATCTGGCGTTCGCCGCCGGGAAAGCCCGCGAACCAGCCGAGCTGCAGGCTGTCGCGGTTATCGTCGTACAGCCGTTGAATGGTCAGCGGGGACTGCAGCATGGGCATCGTCTTCGTCACAAAAAAGGCGCGCGACATCATTGCCGCGCGTTGCAGTGACGTGAAGTTTAACCCAGAGCTTGCAGGCTGGGTTGCCAGTTGATAATGCGCTCGTGGACAGCCTTCGGGTCGGCGTCGGTCGCCAGCGCAGTGCGGATGGCTTCGTCCGAGAACAGCTCGGCGATTTCCGACAGGATCTCGAGGTGCTGCTGCGTGACGTGGTCCGGAATCAGCAGGAAGAACAGCAGGCTTACCGGCTGGCCATCGGGCGACTCGAACGGAATCGGCTCCTTCAGGCGCACGAACGCGGCCAGGGGCGCCTTCAGGCTCTTGCTGCCCTTGATGCGGCCGTGCGGGACGGCCACGCCGTGGCCGAGGCCAGTGGAGCCGAGACGCTCGCGCGCGAACAGGTTGTCGGACACAATCGAACGGGCAATACCGCAATTGTTCTCGAAGATCAGGCCGGCTTGCTCGAAGGCGCGCTTTTTGCTCGACACTTCGATGTCGAGCTGGACGTTTTCGAGCGAGAGGATTTTGCTTAAATTGGTCATAACATGGGGTGCGTGGCACAAGTGCGCGGCACAAGTGGCGTGCTTGCGAGCACGGATTATAGGCCTGTTTTATGGCCGGGACACTCGAAATCGCGAGCGTCAGGCCAGTTGGCGGGACGGTCGCATGGTGCCCGTCAAAACAGGGCAACAGCAGCGTTGATTCATGTTAACGCCACCACGCAATTTTTTTAACAAATCGCAGAACGCGACCAGTAAATACATGCTTGCGCTGAGATTGGCCGATTTTTGCACACGATCTGCTGAAAAAACAAGCAGTTTCAGTACTGCATCATGCCTGTGCATACTGCCAGGCCCGGCGCACGGCTGTCGCCAAAAACGTACAGGCGTGCGAGTCGCATCCTGTCAGAAACGCGATATTTACTGGCGCGCGCCACGCAGATTCGGCGGTTTGCCGGTGGAGAAATTGGCGCGCCACGGGTTGATATCCAGGCCGCCGCGCCGCGTGTAGCGCGCATACACGGCCAGTTTGGTCGGCTTGCACTGGCGCAGTACGTCCATGAAGATGCGCTCGACACACTGCTCGTGAAACTCATTGTGTTCACGGAAGCCGATCAAATACTTCAGCAAGCCTTCCTGATCGATCTGCGGGCCGACATAGCGGATCTGCACCGTGCCCCAGTCGGGCTGGCCCGTGACCAGGCAGTTCGACTTGAGCAGGTGCGACACCAGCGTTTCTTCGACTTGGCCGTTTTCGTCGTCTGCGCTCAGCAGTTCCGGGGACGGCGAATAGCCGTCGATCTCGACGTCGAGCCGATCCAGCAGCACGCCGTCGAGTTCGCCCATCTTGATCGCACCGAATGCTTCCGGGCTGGTCAGCGTGACATGCACCGGCGCACCGAAGCCGTCCGACAGATCGTCGCGCAGCAGGGCCAGCAGGGCGTCCGGACCGGCCAGGCGGGTCTGGTTGAACGAGTTCAGGTACAGCTTGAACGATTTCGACTCGACGATGTTCGGCGAATCGGCCGGGACCGTGATCGTCGCAATCGCCACCTGCGGCTTGCCGCGCATGTTCAGCCACGACAGTTCATAGGCGTTCCAGATGTCGACACCGAAGAACGGCATGGTGCCGGCATCCGCAAACAGGCCGAGCTCATCGCGCTTTTGCTGGCGCGCGATCGGGAACAGCAGCTCGGGCGCGTACTGGCTCTGGTAGGCGGAGGATTTGCCGAGGGGCGATTGGTCAGGTGTATTCATGGAGATGGGGCGTCAGGCGCCCAAAAACAATTTATAGACGGGATTGCTGCTTTCGTCCCAGTAACGGTAACCAAGCGACGCCAGGAATTGCCTGAACTCGGCCATTTCGGTCGGCGGTACTTGCAGCCCCACGAGGATGCGGCCCACATCGCCACCCTGGTTGCGGTAGTGAAACAGCGAGATATTCCAGTTCGGCGCCATGCTGTCCAGGAAGCGCATCAGCGCGCCCGGCCGTTCAGGGAACTCGAAACGATACAGCAATTCATCGTGGGCCAGCGAACTTTTGCCGCCCACCAAGTGGCGGATATGCAGCTTGGCCAGCTCGTCGCCGGTCAGGTCGAGCGTCTTGTAACCATGCTCTTCGAACGTGCGCGCCAGCAGACCGGACTCGCTGCGGCTGCCCACCTGCACGCCGACGAACACATGTGCTTCGCTGGCATCGCTGATGCGGTAATTGAACTCGGTCACATTGCGTGGCCCGACCAGGCCGCAGAAACTGCGGAAGCTCCCGCGCTGCTCCGGCACGGTGACCGCGAACACCGCTTCGCGCGACTCGCCCAGCTCGGCGCGCTCGGCAACGAAACGCAGGCGGTCGAAGTTCATGTTGGCGCCGCAGGCCACGGCCACCAGCGTTTCACCCTTGATGGGCTCGCGGTCCATCTGCGAGCGCTCGATATACGCCTTGGCGCCGGCGATGGCCAGCGCGCCGGCCGGCTCGAGAATGCTGCGCGTGTCCTGGAACACATCCTGGATCGCGGCGCAGATCGCGTCGGTGTCGACCAGGATGATCTCGTCGACCACCATCTGGGCGACGCGGAAGGTTTCTTCTCCCACCAGGCGCACCGCGGTGCCGTCGGAGAACAGGCCAACATCGTTCAGCGTGACGCGGTGGCCGGCCTTCAGGCTGCGCGCCATCGCGTCCGAATCGAGCGTCTGCACGCCGATGATCTTGATGTCCGGGCGAATTTCCTTGACGTAGGCGCCGATGCCCGCGATCAGGCCGCCACCACCGATGGCAACGAAGATCGCGTGAATCGGGCCGGAATGCTGGCGCAGGATTTCCATGCCGATCGTGCCCTGACCGGCGATCACGTCCGGATCGTCGAACGGGTGCACGAAGGTCATGCGCTGTTCTTTTTCGAGCAGCAGGGCGTGGTTGTAGGCGTCGGTGTACGAGTCGCCGTGCAGCACGATCTCGACGCTGGCGCCGCCGCGCGCCTTGACGGCGTCGATCTTGACGCCGGGCGTGGTCGTGGGCATCACGATCAGTGCGCGGCAGCCGAGGCGGCAGGCCGACAGGGCCACGCCCTGGGCGTGGTTGCCGGCCGAGGCGCAGATCACGCCGCGGGCACGCTGCTCGGGCGTCAGGTTGGCCATCTTGTTGTAGGCGCCGCGCAGCTTGAAGCTGAACACGCTCTGCATGTCTTCGCGCTTGAAATAGATGCGGTTGCCCATGCGCGCGGACAGCGTGGGGGCCAGATCGAGGGGCGTTTGTTCGGCAACGTCATAGACGCGCGCGGTCAGGATTTTTTTGAGATAGTCGGTAGTCATGGTCGAAACACAAGGGTCAGGCCAATGCGGCTGGCGGGACGGACGACGCAAACTGTTCCGCTAAGGTGGGTGACCGTGGCGCGCAGTACGATACGGCGCGCTGGGTGACAGGCGATCGTATCGTGTCGTGACGAAAGTTCCGGACCATTATAATGGACGCCTATTTCCCTCGCCTAAGCTCGCATGATCGAAACCGCTGTCCAATGGCTGCTTGACCTCGTTGCGGCGCCGACTGTCGGGCTGACATCCGTCTTCATCATCAGTTTTATTTCCGCCACGCTGCTGCCGCTGGGTTCCGAGCCGGCCGTGTTTGCGGTGATCAAGGCCAATCCCGCGCTGTTCTGGCCCGCGATCCTGGTCGCGACCATTGGCAATACGCTGGGCGGGGCGGTCGATTACTTCCTTGGCTACCGCGCCAAGGTGGCGTTTGCCAAAGAGCGCCAGAGCCGCTGGTTCGGTTGGCTCAAGCGCTACGGCGCCAAGACGATGCTGCTGTCGTGGCTGCCAGGCGTGGGCGATCCGCTGTGCACGCTGGCCGGCTGGCTGCACCTGCCGTTCTGGCCAAGCCTGATGTATATGGCGATCGGCAAGTTCGCGCGCTACCTGACCATGACGCTGGCGCTGCTGTACGTGCCGGACAGCTTCTGGAAGTCGCTCGGCGACATGCTCACGCGCATTACCGGCTAGACCCGGGAGGCAATGCCTGAACAGGTGGGCATCCTGCCGGCACCATCACCTCAAGGATACTTGCATGACCAACCGCGTTCCTGTACCCCTCGCCAAAGCTTACCGCCTGATGAACCATGGGCCGACCGTCCTGGTGTCCAGTCGCCACGGCGACGCCGTCAACGTGATGGCGGCCGCCTGGTCGATGCCGCTCGATTTCGATCCGCCCAAGGTGGCGGTGGTGATCGACAAGAACACACTCACCCGCAGCATGATCGAGGCATCCGGCGAATTCGCGCTGAACATCCCATCGCGCGAGCTGGCGCGCCTGACCCTGCAGGTGGGGTCGACGTCGGGCCGCGAGGTGGACAAGTTCGCTGCGTTCAATGCGGGTGCCTGGACCGGCGAGCAGGTTGGTGCGCCGCTGCTCGACGGCTGCCTGGCGTGGCTCGAGTGTCGCGTACTCCCTGAACCACATATCCAGAACACGTATGACCTGTTCCTGGGTGAGGTGGTGGCGGCCTGGGCCGACCCTGCGGTGTTTGCGGATGGCCACTGGAATATGGCAGCGGGTGGCAAGAAAAGCATTCACTATGTGGCCGGTGGGCATTTCTTCGAGACCGGCGAGGCGTTCGAGGTGCCGGACAGTCCACGATAACGGTGCAAACCAGGCCGGACGACATATGTCATTCGCGGCGGCGTGCTTGATAAATACTGTGCGCCCGCGCCTGTGGGTGAATAATGTTTGCATATCCGACAAAGTATGAATATTTTGTTGCGTCGCACGCAACGACGGACGGGGCCGCCCCAAGCGTGGTGCAACGCAATACGATAGAATGAACGTCCTTCGGGCCTGTCCGACTGTCGACGAGTATTCATGAACGCCCCCGCACACATCCATACCCTGCTAGCCGATAACGCCCCCGCGCGCCTGCGCGAGATTCCGTACAACTACACCTCGTTCTCGGACCGCGAAATCGTGATCCGGCTGCTCGGTGAGTCGTCGTGGGAGTTGCTGGGCAGCTTGCGCGGCGCCCGCCAGACCGGCCGCTCCGCGCGCATGCTGTACGAGGTGCTGGGCGACATCTGGGTCGTGCGGCGCAATCCGTACCTGCAGGACGACATGCTGGACAACCCGAAGCGCCGGGCCAACCTGATCGAGGCGCTGCACCACCGCCTGGCCGAAGTCGACAAGCGCCGCACCACGGTCGACGCCCAGGATGACGGCGACCCGGCCGTAGTCGCAGCGCGCAGCAGCGCCGTCGAGCAGTTGCTGGCGGCTGCGCGCCGTGCGGTCGACGACTTCGGCCGCGAATTCTCCGAGACGTACGACTTGCGCAAGCGCGCCCTGAAGGTGCTGGGCGCGTACACCGACAAGCGCAATATCCGCTTCGACGGCATGCACCGCATCTCGCACGTGACCGACGCCACCGACTGGCGCGTCGAATATCCGTTCCTGGTGCTGGTGCCGGACACCGAAGACGAGATGGCCGGCCTGGTCAAGGGCTGCATCGAGCTCGGTCTGACCATCATCCCGCGCGGCGGCGGCACCGGCTACACGGGCGGCGCGATTCCGCTCACGCCCATGTCGGCCGTGATCAATACCGAAAAGCTGATCGGCATCGGCGAGGTCGAAATGACCGCCATGCCGGGCCTGGAACAGGATTACGCGACCATCCACACCTATGCGGGCGTGGTCACGCAGCGCGTGTCGCAGGCGGCCGAGAAGGCTGGCTTCGTGTTCGCGGTCGATCCGACGTCGGCGCACGCATCCTGCGTGGGCGGCAATATCGCGATGAACGCGGGCGGCAAGAAGGCCGTGTTGTGGGGCACTGCGCTCGACAACCTGGCCTCATGGCGTATGGTCGACCCCAACGGCGACTGGCTCGATGTCACGCGCATTGCCCACAATCTGGGCAAGATCCACGATGCGCCAAAGGCCGAATTTTTGCTGGAGTGGACGCATCCGTCGGTCAAGGGCGCACCGAAAGGCGCGCCGTTTCGCACCGAGACCTTGATCATCGACGGCAAGCGCTTTCGCAAGGAAGGCCTGGGCAAGGACGTTACCGACAAATTCCTCTCCGGCCTGCCGGGCATCCAGAAAGAGGGCACCGATGGCCTGATCACGTCGGGCCGCTGGATCCTGCACAAGATGCCGAAGTTCACGCGCACCGTGGCTCTCGAATTCTTCGGCCAGGCGCGCGATGCGATTCCGTCGATCGTCGAGATCACGAATTACCTCAACGGCTTGCCGAAGAACGGCGACCCCGCGTTTTCCACGCTGCGCCTGGCAGGCCTGGAACACCTGGACGAGCGCTACCTGCGCGCGGTCGGTTACGCCACCAAGTCCAAGCGCGGCGTGCTGCCGAAAATGGCGCTGTTCGGCGACATCGTCGGCGACGACGAGAACGCGGTGGCGCTGGCGGCCTCGGAAGTCGTGCGCATCGCGAACACCCGCGTGGGCGAAGGTTTTGTCGCCGTCAGCCCCGAAGCGCGCAAGAAGTTCTGGCTCGACCGCGCCCGCACGGCGGCCATCGCGCGCCATACCAATGCCTTCAAGATCAATGAAGACGTGGTCATTCCGCTGCCACGCATGGGCGAATACACCGACGGCATCGAGCGCATCAACGTCGAGCTGTCGATCAAGAACAAGCTGCAGCTGGCCGACGGCCTGCGCGACTACCTGGCGAGCGACCATCTCCCGCTGGCCAAGAGTGATGACGCCAGCAGCGGCGAGGGCGTCGAGCGCGACGAAATCATGGGCGACCGCCCGTTGCAGGCGCGCGCGCTGGTCGACCTGGTGACCAAACGCTGGACCTTCATCCTGGCCAATCTGGATGCGCCGCTGGTCGACGTGCGAGAGCAGCTCGAATCGCTCGGGCTCGACCATCTGTCGGCCGCCTTCGATGCGCGCCTGGCGATCCAGCCCGATGCATGCCTGTTCGACCTGGTGCAGGACCACACGGTGCGTATCTCGTGGAAGGCAGAGCTGCGCGCGCCACTGCGCCAGATCTTCAACGGTAGCGCTTACACCTGCATCCTCGACGAGAGCACGGCAATCCACAAACGCATCCTGCGTTCGCGCGTGTTCGTCGCACTGCACATGCACGCCGGCGACGGCAACGTCCACACCAACCTGCCGGTGAACTCGGACGATTACGAGATGCTGCAGGATGCGCACAAGGCGGTCGAGCGCATCATGAAGCTGGCGCGCTCGCTCGACGGCGTGATCTCGGGTGAACACGGGATCGGCATCACCAAGCTCGAATTCCTGAAGGACGAAGAAATCCAGGAATTCCGCGACTATAAAATCCGCGTCGATCCGGAAGGGCGCTTCAACAAGGGCAAGCTGCTCAATCTGGAAGGCGCCCACGCCGACCTGCGCAACGCCTACACGCCGTCGTTCGGCCTGATGGGCCACGAGTCGCTGATCATGCAGCAAAGCGATATCGGTGAAATCGCCCACAGCATCAAGGACTGCCTGCGCTGTGGCAAGTGCAAACCCGTCTGCACGACGCACGTGCCGCAGGCGAACCTGCTGTATTCGCCGCGCGACAAGATCCTGGCCACGTCGGCGCTGATCGAAGCGTTCCTGTACGAAGAGCAGACCCGCCGCGGTGTCTCGATCCGGCACTGGGAAGAGTTCGAGGACGTCTCGGACCACTGCACCGTGTGCCACAAGTGCGTCACGCCATGCCCGGTGAACATCGACTTCGGCGACGTGTCGATGAACATGCGTAACCTGCTGCGCAAGATGGACAAGCGCAGCTTCAAGCCGGCCAACCGCGCGGCGATGTTCTTCCTGAATGCCACCGATCCGACCACCATCAATGCGACGCGCAAGGTGATGGTCGACTTCGGCTTCAAGGCGCAGCGCTTCGGTAACCGCATGCTCAAGGGCTTTGCCAAGCCGCAGCTGGCCGCGCCCGCGCCGACGACTGGCAAGGCGCCCGTGCGCGAGCAGGTCATCCACTTCATCAACAAGAAGATGCCGGGGAACCTGCCCAAGAAAACGGCGCGCGCACTGCTGGACATCGAAGACGACAAGATCGTCCCGATCATCCGCAACCCGAAGAAGACCAATGCCGACACCGAGGCCGTGTTCTACTTCCCTGGCTGCGGATCCGAGCGTTTGTTCTCGCAGGTGGGCCTGGCCACGCAGGCGATGCTGTGGGAAGTGGGCGTGCAGACCGTGCTGCCGCCGGGTTACCTGTGCTGCGGTTATCCGCAGCGCGGCGCCGGCCAGTTCGACAAGGCCGAGAAGATGGTGACGGACAACCGCGTGCTGTTCCACCGGATGGCCAACACGCTCAACTACCTCGACATCAAGACGGTGCTGGTCTCGTGCGGCACCTGCTACGACCAATTGGCAACGTACCAGTTCGAGAAGATCTTCCCGGGCTGCCGCATCATGGACATCCATGAATACCTGCTCGAAAAGGGCGTCAAGCTCGAAGGCGTGAACGGCACCCGCTACATGTACCACGAGCCGTGCCACACGCCGATGAAGCTGCAGGATTCGATCAAGACGGTCAACGCGCTGGTGTCGACGGTGGACAACGTGAAGATCGAGAAGAACGACCGCTGCTGCGGCGAGTCGGGCACGTTTGCCGTTTCGCGCCCGGACATCGCGACCCAGGTCCGCTCGCGCAAGGAAGGCGAGATGGTCAAGGGCGCCGACAAGCTGCGCGAAGACGGCTTCAAGGGCGATGTCAAGATCCTGACCAGCTGCCCGTCGTGCCTGCAGGGCCTGAGCCGCTACAACGATGATTCGGGCACCACGGCCGACTACATCGTCGTCGAAATCGCCAAGCATCTGCTGGGCGAGAACTGGCTGCCCGAGTACGTCGCACGCGCTAATGCGGGCGGCATCGAGCGGGTGCTGGTATGACGGCGCTGCGCGAACCGGGTTGCGAGCTGTGCGACCTGTCGCTGCCCGCTGCATGGGCCGGCGAGAAATTCAGCGTCATCGTCGTCGACGACGCCAGCTATCCAGGCTTTTGCCGCGTGATCTGGCACGACCACGTGCGCGAGATGAGCGACCTGTCGGCGGATGACCGCTTCTTGATCAACGACGCCGTGTTCCAGGTAGAGACGGCGGTGCGCGAGGTGATGCAGCCATTGAAGGTCAATGTGGCCAGCCTCGGTAACGTGGTGCCGCATCTGCACTGGCACATCATCCCGCGCTATGCCGACGATGCGCACTTTCCGGCGCCTGTATGGGCGCAGGCGGTGCGTGCGACGGAACCTGCTATCCTCGCGGCGCGTCGTGCGCTGCACGACCAATTGGGCGCTGCCATCGCGCGCCGTTTTTCCTGATAAAGAGAGTGTCATGCCACATCCAACCGAATTGACTGTCCACCAGAAATCGCGCGTGCTCGACGTCGCCTACGACGACGGCAGCGCCTTTTCGCTCCCGTTTGAATATCTGCGCGTATATTCGCCATCGGCCGAAGTGAAGGGCCACGGCCCGGGCCAGGAAGTGCTGCAACTTGGCAAGCGCGAAGTCGGCATTGCCGACGTCGAGCAGGTCGGCAACTACGCAATCAAGCCAACCTTCTCGGACGGTCACGATACCGGCATCTTCAGCTGGGATTATCTGTATGAGCTGGGCCAAAGCCAGCAATCGCTGTGGAAGCAGTACGTGGCGCGCCTGCAAGCGGCTGGCTACGATGAAGAGAGTGGCCGCGCGCCGGTGACGCAGTTCGCAGAAGTGGCGGCGGCGAAGTCGGGCGGCGGTGGCTGCGGCTCGGGTAGCTGCGGCTGCTGATTGTCAGCGCGGCGCATTCCCTGCGCCGCAAACGGGGGCGTGACCGTCGAATACCGTCCCTTCAATACAAGCTTCGACACGCGCGTAACGTAAAGTATATTAAAGTAACATACTGTCGATAACAATTACGTTTCCGCAAAGATTTATTGCTAAGTGGCTGTTTGGTAGAGTGTTTTTTCGGTGGCATGGTTAGTGCTAATTACCATGTCTCAACTCACCGGAGACCTATCATGAAAAAAGCCTTGGTTCCTTGCCTGGCATCGGTATTGCTGATGTCTGCTTCTGTGACACAAGCTGTAGAAATCACGTACGCGTCGGCAGTTGCGGCGGACGGGTCTGGCAAGACGAGTCTGCAAACGAACAATGTGTTTGTCGAAACGTTCGATGCGCCTGGCGGTGGGCCAACAATGACAGCCAATATGGTCGCTATTTCGACCGTATCAGGTGGCGGGTTGGCGTATGGCCAAGGTCACCTGCCAGGCGTGTATGCAGCGCCAGCCAACGACACGACGTATTTTGCCTACGGCCCAAGCGCCGGCAGTGGTGCGAACACATCAGAAGTCAATTTCAATTACACCGGCTTGCTGAACTCGCTTGGCAACGGTGCGACCCTGAACTATCTCGGCCTGTATTACGGATCGATCGATATGTACAACGACCTGATCTTCTACAACACTGTCGGTGCTGTCATTCAGACCGTGACGGGCGCATCGCTGATCGCCATGTTCAACGGCGAGCCGGGTAACCCAAATGCGGATAGTTCGAACATCTACGTCAACCTGTTCTTCACACCCGAAGAAGAGTTCACGTCGTTCAGCTTCCGCACCACCGCCCACGCGTTTGAGGTGGATAACCTGGTGGTCGGCTATAACGTTGCGCCGGTGCCTGAGCCAGCCTCGCTCGCCTTGCTGGGTCTCGGCCTGGCCGGTCTAGGCCTGGCACGCCGTCGCATCGGCAAATAACATTGCTGCTATCGATTGAAAAACCTCCCTGACGGGAGGTTTTTTTCTTGGGGCAAGCAAGCACGGACGAACAACCGTAACAGCCGGGGTCAGGTCTGACATTCAGACACGACCTCAGCCTTAACGACTTCCAATAGCGGCTTGCCCAGTGTTGGCATGGCCCGGTGCTAGCCAGTTCGGATAGCAACTGTCGAGATCGTGTCCGAATGTCAGACCTGACCCTCGCTTTTTTAGTCTCCACAAAGACAAAGAGCACATCCGAAGATGTGCTCTTTTGCGTTGCTTGCCCGCCGTAGCGGGCCAGCGGACCTTAAGCTTGCGGCTGGATGTTCGAAGCCTGCTTGCCTTTAGGACCGGTGGTGACGTCGAACGTCACGCGCTGGTTTTCTTGCAGCGACTTGAAGCCGTTGGCGTTGATCGCCGAGAAGTGCGCGAACAGATCTTCGCCGCCGCCGTCAGGCGTGATGAAACCGAAACCTTTTGCGTCATTGAACCACTTAACAATGCCAGTCGCCATTTTTATTCCCTCAAAAATTAATTTTACGTTGATGCCCTGTTTGCGTACCTAGGACAAAAACCAGGGTGACGCCTTACATTGCGAATCTGATTATAGGGCAAACTCTTAAAACGGAAGCAAGATTTTTCAATCGTCTCCGTATTTACCACAAGTCATCCCCCCTGCATGACCGATTTCAGGAATAAATTTCTGCTCAGAAAGTCATTGGCAAACGCAGCGTCAGCGTCACGTCCGGCGTGTCACGCGTGACGCCGGCGCCGACGGCAATGTTGAGCGAGCGTTGCGGACTCAGGCGGTAGGAGTACCCCAGTAGCAGCGTCCCCAGCTGGGTGCGTACCGAGCCGATCGAGGTCGCGCCGTTCTGGCGCATGCGCCCGATCGTGCTGTGGTCATAGCCCAGGCTCAGCGACGCTTTGTCGTTGAGCGCCAGGCCCATGCCAAAGTTAAAGCCCAGCACGGCGCCCGGTTGCAGCGAGCCGAGCGGTTCGCGTTCGCCATTGCGTACCAGGCGCGTCACGTCGTCGCGCTTGAAGTTGTGCACGTAGCTCAGGTTGCCGAAGAAGACGGCCGGATCGGATGGATACAGCCAGGTCAGCGTGCCTTGCAGCGAATGGAAGCCCGAGCCCGTGGGCAGATCCAGCGGCAGGCCGGTGCCGGTGACGTTCTCGCCGATGCAGCGGCGTTCGCAATCGGTGATGACCTCGAACGGATCGCGCCCGGTGCGGCTCTTGTAGCGCAGGCCGGCAATGTAATAGCCCTTGTCGGCGCCGCCGTTATTGAGCTGGTAGCGACCGGCCACTTCAACGTCGCCCATGCCCTTGCCGGTCGTATCGAACACGCGTTCGACCGCCGTGCCGGTGAATATTTCCCGGCTGACGGTGGCGTCGGAGCGGTACACATAAGGCACCTTGACCTCGACCTCCATCCGGTTGCTGATGCCGGTGCGGCCGGTAATCGCGGTGGTGAAGGTATTGCGTTTGATTTCACGCACGTCCACCAGACCGATCAGCAGGGCTGGAATCACCGTGTAGCCGACCAGCGCCACGCGGTTGCTCGACGAGTAACCGTATTGCATCGACGGTTCGAGCACATAGGTCCCGGGCGCCGTGAGCACGCCCGGCTGGTCGCCGATCGGTGCGACTTCCGGCGGCCGGTTCGGTTGCTGGCGGCTGGTGTTTTGCGCCTGCGCCGGCGGGGCCGGCTGGACCGGTGCCGGGGCGGGTACGCCGGGCTGGTCCGGTCGCTGCTGTGGCGGCAGCGGCGCCGGCACGCCCGTTACCGCAGGCGGCAATACGGGCGGCTCGGCCACCGGCGCCTGGCCGCTCATCGAGCCACCCGTGCCGCGCTGCTGCGACAGCAGTACGCCATCGGCCGGCGTCCCCATGCGCTGCAATTGTTCACGCTGCGCCTGCACCTCCAGCAGCAGACGATTGACCAACGCGCGTTGCTGCGCCAGTTCGTCCTTCAGCTGTGACAGTTCGGTATGGGATGGCTGGGCGCCATTGTTCGACAGGGGAGCAACTTGTTGAGCGAGTGCAGGCGGCGCCATAAGGGCCGCCGCCAGGCCCGCAGCGCCGAGCCGCGCGACGTGTGGATACATCCAGATTCTCCAGAGTTATTGTTGGTGGTATTGAACATTCATAGCCCGCCCGGCGAACGCACGACGGCGTCCCGGATCGTCGACTGGAAATTGATGTCCTTGATCAGCGACATGCTGTTGACTGTTGACGAAATGGTGGTCGCGGTGCGGATATCCTGGCCGCTGAGGGTGTTCTGGACCAGCGTCGCACCGTTGGGCAGGTTGAGGTCGGTAGCGGCATAGTTGTTGCCGCCGATCTGGATCATCCGCGCCGCGCCCAGCGCATCCTGGGTCAGGCGCGCCTGTTCGGCTGTCATGGCCGCCAGATCGGGGATGGCGATATTCGTGCGCGCCATGATTTCGCCGTTGATCGACACAACGCGCTCGATGCCGAGCGACAGCGACAGGCCGCCAGCCACCTCGAAGCCGCCACGGGTGGCGTCCAGCGTCGTGGCGGCAACCGGCGTGCCAAGTACCGGTACGATCGGCTCGGCGGCCTGGGCGAGCGTCAGGGCGCCCGCCAACAGGCCCAGCAAGGCAGTGTGCGAAGGGTAGGGTGGAAGGCGCATGGTGGTCCCCGTTAAAAATCGCCCGGCCCGAACTTGGGCAGGGTCGCGCTCAGCTGGTCCTGGTGCATGCCGGTGCCCAGTGGCGCACGCGGCGCGCCACGCCAGTCTTCCGGTGTGTTGAAGGCAACCTGGTCCTTGTGGCTGTGGATCACGAACAAGATCTTGTTACGCCAGATTTCCTGGAACCGTTCCATGCTCACGACGCGGTTGCCGGTGGACGGGTCGCCAATCAGGATGCGGCCGTCTTCGGCGCCTTTGATGACCACGAAATGGTTGAAGCCGCGGTCGGTGATGAGGACGATGGCGGGCAGTTTTTCGGCGATCAGTTTTTCAATGGGCAGCTTGAAGCCGTCGGCGCGAAACCCGCGCGTGGCAAGAAAGCGCTGCATGTCGAGCAGCGAAAAACCTTCCTTGTGAATCTTGGTCTTGTCGCCGCTGGCATACATCTGCTGGAACACGTCCTGTTCGGGCGTGGGCGTCTGATAGTGGTGCGACAGCAAGGTGGCCAGCGCGGCGGCGCCGCAGCTGTAGTCATATTGCTGGCGCAGCGTGCGCTGGAATTTGATGTCCTTGAGACTGGTCACCGGCACGTTGACGCGCCCGACGCCGGCCAGATCCAGCGCATGCGCACTGTGCGGCGCAAGCAGGGCACCGCACAGTGCGAGGATCATCAGCAAATAAGGGCCTGGTGTCATGCTTATTGCAGTTGCAGGTTGATGACGGTCGCGTTCTGGATCAGGACGTTCGCGCCGGAATTCTGGATCACGACTGGCAAGCCCGATGCGTTGGCGAACGAGCCGCCGCTGATCACGTTCATGCCGGTGGTCACGTTGGTGGCCGTGTTGTTGCCGACCGTGCCGCCCAGCGTCGCTTCGGTGGTAATGATGTCGGTGCCGCCGCGCAGGTCGCCCAGGACAGCAGCGTCGGTGGTCTTGCCCCAGCCGCTCGCGAGATCGTCGCCGGCGGCCGGCGCCACGTTCACTGTCGACAAAAAGCTCACCGCCACCGGCAATCTGGCCGGCTCGGTGATCTGGGCTGCCGCTGGCAGAGCAGCGCCTGCCGTCAGCACGAGAAATCCAATCTGGTGTAGTTGTTTCATGATGCCTCGCTCGAAAGGACCGCCATGCGGGCAAAGCGCCGCATGGCGGGAGTGCAGGGCGCGCAGCGTGCCCTGCACCCATTGCCTGATTACTGGCCTGCGCCGCCGACGTTCATGTTCGACTGCACGTTGACGCTTTGCTGGATCAGCGAGGAGAAGCCGTTGTTCTGGCTGATGATCGAGATGCCGGCTGCCGACTGGGCGATGTTGTTCATCGAGTTCGACATGTCGAACGAGCCCGAGCTGACGTTGTTGGTGCCGCCATTGCCGCCGGTGCCCGAGCCGCCAAAGCCGCCGGTACCTGCACCGGCCGTCATTTCGCCGCCCGAACCACCTGCGCCGGACGTGGTTGCACCGCCTGCGCCGCCGCTGCCGCCAGCGCCCGACGATGCGTCACCCGAGGTGGCCGAGCCGCCCGTGGCGCCGCCGTTGGTGGCCGCGCCGCCTGCACCGCTGGCGCCGGTCGATGCAGTCGCTTCCGCGCCCGAACCGCCCATGCCGCCAGTGCCTGCCGTGCCGCCCTGGCCTGCGCCGCCCGCGCCGCCAGTGCCGGTCGCACCGTTGCCGCCCATGCCAGCCGTACCGGCTGCGCCCGAACCACCGGTGCCTGCCGTGCCAGTGGCGCCCGCGCCACCCGTGCCGGCCAGTGCCGCGCCGGCGCCGCCGGTGCCGCCGGTCGAGGCGCCGCCTGCTGCGCCGCTACCCGAGGTGTTCGACGATGCGGCGCCCGAGCCGCCCGCGCCGCCCGCTGCACCGGCGCCGCCCAGGCCTGCCGTCGAGTCGCCTGCGCCGTTGGTGCTGGCGCCGCTGGTCGGGCTGCCGGCCGTGCTGGTGCCGCCGGTATTGCTCGGTGCGCCGCTGGCGCCGCCCGTGCCTGCCGTTTCGCTGCCCGGCATGCCGCCTGCGCCCGAAGTCGCCGTGGCGTCCCCGATGCCGGCGCCGCCGCCGCTTGCGCCGTTCGAGGCCGTCAGGGTCGAACCGGCCGAGGTGCCGCCCATGCCGCCTGCGCCGCCCGTGCCGCCTGCTGCGCCCGCGCCGCCCCATGCCGAGCCGGTGTTGCCACCCGCGCCGCCCGCGCCGCCTGTTGCAGCGCCGGTGCCGCCGCCATTGCCGCCAGCCAGCGAGCCGGTCGAGCCGCCTGCGCCGCCCATGGCCGAGCCGCCTGCCGCGCCCGAGCCACCATTGGCCGCGCCACCCGATGCGCCCGCGCCGCCCAGGCCGGCGCCGCCTGCCGCGCCGTTGCCGCCGGCAGCGTAGCCGCCCATCGCGCCCGCTGCGCCCGCACCGCCCGTGGCGCCTGCAGCACCCGTGGACCCGCTTGCGCCGCCAGCTGCGTTGCCGACAGTCGATGCGCCGGTCGAGGCGGTGCCGGCAGCAGCATAGCCGCCAGCCCCGCCTGCCGCGCCTGCCGCACCCGAGGCCGCGCCGCCAGCAGCACCGGTGCCGTTCGCCCCGCCGCCATAGCCCACGCCGCCTGCCGCGCCGGAACCGGTTGCACCGTTGGCGCCGCCGTTGTTCTGTGCGGTGTTGCCGATATTGCTGATGTTATTGCCGCTGACGTTGCCGGTCAGGGCGCTGGTGGAGGTTGCCGACGAGGTGTTGAACGAATTCGCCACCGACGAGCTGGCGGTGCCGCCGTTGTTGGCTGCCGCAGCACCGGCCGCTTGGGCGCTGGCGTCGCCCGAGCTGTTGTTCTGGCCCGAGCTGTTCTGGCTGCTGTCGCTGTTGTTGGTGGTCGTGGTGGCGATGTCCGTGGTGTCGTTGCTGTCAACCTGCATGTTGCGGGTATCGGACTGGTTGCTGGTCTGGCTGTTGCTGTTGTTCGTCGTGTTGTTCGAGACGCGGTTGTCCGAGTTGTCCACCTGGTTATTGGTGGTGCTTGTGGTGGTGTTCGTGTTGGTGCGCTGGCTGTTGTCGGTCTGCGCGTTGGAGTTCGTATTGTTTGCTGTGTTGTTGCTGTCCGTCTGGCTGTTGTTGGTGTTGGTGCTGGTTGCCGTGTTGTTGCTGTCGGCCTGGCTGTTGTTGGTATTGGTCGCGGTGTTGTTGCTGTTCCGGGAATCCGTCAGGGAGCTGCTGTCCGTGTTGGTTGTGTTGGTCATCGTCGACGTTTGGGTATTGCCGCCACGGACGTCATTAACGGTGTTCTCTTGTGCGTGGGCCATGCTGAAAGCCAGGGCGATCGCGGTTGCCAGGATAGTGCGCTTCATTGTTGCTCCCCTAATATCACGGTTTAAGTTTCCCGAGGTCTCGTGACGCCCGGTCCACTTCTGTATTAGCAGGTCTCGTGCCAGCACAGGCCACTTGAGCAAGTCATTGATTTTGTAGGACTAATTTGATGAGCTCGCAGCGCCGTCAACAGAACGATGAAACACGCCAATAGCTAGAACGACAAGTGTCTCAGTCGTGTGACACTGTTGCAGAATTGAAGGGAAAACTGTATCAAATTGCAACCGTGACGCATGGTTGACAGAGTGGGCGCGACTCATCAGCCTGCTGCCTTGTGGCAAGCACGCTGCATAAAAACCCTGTGAATTCAAGGACAAACACGGTAGGACAGGGCCGACGCCGGGCCAGGAATGACGCCTACACCGAAATCTCGTGCTTGGCCATCAGGCGATACAGCGTCATGCGCGATACACCCAGTTCGCGTGCCGCCCGGCTGATGTTGTTGCCGCTGCGGGCCAGGCTCTCCCCGATGGCCACGCGTTCGGCGCTCAGGCGCGATGTGCCCAGGCCGACGCCATGCGGGCAGATGGGACCGACGCCTGGCAAATCGAGGTCTTCCGGCATCACGAGGCGATGCTCGGCCAATACCATGGCGCGGCGCACGCGGTTGATCAGTTCGCGCACATTGCCGGGCCAGTCGTAGCGCGTCATGGCCTGCAAGGCTTCGCGGCTCACGCCCTTGAGTTGGGGGCTGCGTTCGCTGGCGAACTTGTTGAAGATGAGATCGGTAAGCAGCGGCAAGTCTTCCTTGCGTTCACGCAGCGCCGGTACGCGGATCGGGAACACGCTGAGGCGGTAGTACAGATCTTCGCGGAAGCGGCCGTCGGCCACGGCCTGGGGCAGGTCGACGTGGGTGGCGGTGATCACGCGCGCATCGACCGCGATGGTGCGGGTGCCGCCGACCCGGTAGATCACGCGCTCTTGCAGGAAGCGCAGCAAGCTTGCCTGGAGGTCCAGCGGCAGGTCGCCAATTTCGTCGAGGAAAATGCTGCCGCCGGATGCCGCTTCGAGCAGGCCCTGCTTGTCGCGCATGGCGCCGGTGAAGGCGCCCCGTTCGTGACCGAACAGTTCAGAGTGGATCAGCGCCGGCGCCATGGCCGCGCAATTGATGGCGATGAACGGACCCGTGGCGCGGGGCGAGCGCAGGTGGATTTCCTGCGCGGCCAGCTCCTTGCCGCTGCCGCTTTCGCCGCAGATCAGAACCGGCGCGTCGACGGCGGCGATCTTGTCGATATGCGAGCGCAGGCGGGCAATAGCGGCCGACGTGCCGTCGATGTGGCTCACGCGCAGTGCGCCGTCGTGCGGCGCCGACCGCGTGGCCATGCTCGCCATGCCGTGGGCGTGGCCCAGTGAGTGCTGCAGCCGCAGTGTGTCGACCGGCAGCGTATGAAAGTCGACCAGATGCGCTGCGATCAGTTCGCGCAGGGCCGGCTGGACTAGACGGTGCGCGTCGAACACGCCCACCCAGCGCATGTGGTGATGCTGATGCAGGAAACGTTCGAGCTCGGCATCGTCTGCGCTGTCGCTGCTGTCGAGCAGCAGGCCCACGCCGTAGTGTTGCTGGGACAAGACCTTGCGCGCCGCAGCCAGATGCTCAACGACGCAGACATCCCAGCCGGGCAGGGCGCCATGGCAGGCGCGGGCGTGCGCACTGCCTTCACGCGTAATGCAGATAAGACGTTTTACAGGCACCGGTATCCTCATCAGACTGGTTGGCACCCGCTACGCAGCCATGCGTCCCGGCACACCATGGGACCATGCAACGTCGATGGGCGCAACGACCGGCGCTTGCCGGCTGAAACATCGTGTTAATTAAACCAAAACTGTGGCGAACATGGCGCACAACTGTTGATAAAAATCTAATGAGAAATGCAATATTGAATCAAACGTTTAATTCTTCGCATAACTATTTGAAAATAGAGTTTGTTTGTTGCTAATGATCTTAGTCGCGCTGAGCGGCTTGGAAAAGAGGCACGTGCGATGATTCTGGCCTAATTGCACGCTATCGGGCAGATGCGTTGTGGGTAACCAACAAGCGTAAAAAGTTGAATCCAACCGGACATAAGGCGCGTAATCGGCCTTGCGAGCGTCCCCGTGGAACCCATTGGTGACAGCCAGCTCAGCAGCGCGGCCCTCCTGCCGGGTCCTTGTATAATGTGGCAACCCCCAACCTGCATGCCACTATGACAAACACCACCCACTTCGGCTACAAGACCGTCGCCGAGGACCAGAAGGTCCAGGAAGTCGCCAAGGTCTTCCACTCGGTCGCCGCGAAGTACGATGTCATGAACGATCTGATGTCGGCCGGCCTGCACCGCGCCTGGAAGCTGTTTACGATCGCGCAGGCAGGCGTGCGGCCCGGCTTCAAGGTGCTCGATATCGCCGGCGGCACGGGCGACCTGGCCAAGGCCTTCGCAAAGCAGGCCGGCAAGACGGGCGAAGTCTGGCTCACCGACATCAACGAGTCGATGCTGCGCGTTGGCCGTGACCGTCTCTTGAATAAAGGACTTGTCACCCCAACCATGTTGTGTAACGCCGAAAAGTTGCCGTTTCCGGACAATTACTTCGACCGGGTCAGCGTTGCCTTCGGCCTGCGCAACATGACGCACAAGGATCAGGCGCTGGCCGAAATGCGCCGCGTGCTCAAGCCGGGCGGCAAATTGCTGGTGCTCGAATTCTCGAAAGTGATCGCGCCACTGCAAAAGCCATATGACGTGTATTCGTTCTCGGTACTGCCGTGGCTGGGCCAGCGGATTGCCGGCGACGCCGAAAGCTATCGCTACCTGGCCGAATCGATCCGCATGCATCCCGATCAGGACACCCTGAAGGGCATGCTGGAAGACGCGGGACTGGAGCGGGTCCAGTATTTCAACCTGACGGCGGGTGTGGCCGCTTTGCACACCGGTATCAAGCTGTAGTTTTAACTGAAGTTCCAATCAAGGACGGAGACAATGAAAAAATTCCTGGTCACGACGCTCCTCGCAGTCACTGCATTCTCGATGGTGGCCGAGGCCTACGCACGGCCGATGGGCGGCAAGCGCTCGGTCGGCCGCCAGTCGCAGGCCGTGCGCCAGATGCCGGCCCCGGCGCCGGCGCCCGCACAGAACATGCAGCGCCAGACCCCGAACCAGGCCGCGCCAGCTGCTGCCGGCGCTGGCGCCGCAGGCGCTGCGGCTGCCGCCAAGAAGCCAAGCATGATGCGCAATATCCTCGGCGGCGCACTGCTGGGCCTTGGCCTGGGCATGCTGCTGTCGCACCTTGGTATTGGCGGCGCGATGGCCAGCATCATCGCGGGCATCCTGATGTTCGCGCTGTTCGGCCTCGTCATAATGTTCCTGGTGCGCATGTTCCGCCGCAAGGACACGCCGGCCAATCCATCTGCAGCGGGTTTCAGCGGCGGCTTCAAGCCGCAGGCGGCCGGTGGCGTTGGCACGCCTGAAATCGGTTCGGGCCTGCGTCCGCAGCCGACCGCATTCCAGGGCGGCGTCGCACTGGAAAAGGACCGCGGCGGCCTGAATGCAGCGAATTTCGGCAATGCCGCTACCCCGGCAGCGCACCAGCAATGGGGCGTGCCGGCCGACTTCGACAGCGAAAGTTTCCTGCGTCATGCGAAGTCGTCGTTCATTCGCATGCAGGCAGCCTGGGATCGTGGCGACACGAACGACCTGCGCGAATTCACGTCGCCTGAAGTCTTCGCTGAACTCAAGCTGCAGATCCAGGAACGTGGCGCGGTCGCTGATTTCACCGACGTCGTCAATGTCGATGCGCAGTTGCTGGGCATCGAGCAGACGGCCACCGATTACCTGGCCAGCGTGCAGTTCAACGCCATGATCCGCAGCGCGAAAGACGCATTGCCAGAGCCGTTCGTCGAGGTCTGGAACATGTCCAAGCCGCTGTCGGGCGCGGGTGGCTGGGTGCTGGCTGGCATTCAGCAGCCGAACTAAGTACGCCGCAGGCGAACCGGAATTATTTTGTTTGCCGATTCCGTAACGCCGGGTGCGTGCCCGGCGAACTGGTAAGATCAAAACCGCCCGAATCACTCCGGGCGGTTTTGTTTTTTGAGGGTAGTCCCGCCATGTTTCCGAATCTTCCATCCCTATCGACCTTGTCACCCCAGCATGCGCTGACCGTGCCTGCCGTTGCCGCGATCAATCACCTGCTGGCCCAGGAAGCCTGGGCCCGGGCCGCGCTCGCGCGCCATGTCGGCAAGCAGGCGTGCATCGATGCCGGCGTGGCCCAGCTGCGCGTGCTGGTGGCGCCTGACGGCCTGTTCGAGGCCAGCCAGGATGCAGCGCCGGCCAACGTCACCATCCGCATCAAGCCGGCCGATTTGCCGCTGATCGCGCAAGACCGCACGCGTGCGCTGTCGTACGTGAAGATCGAGGGCGACGCCGAATTTGCCAACGTGATCTCGCAACTGGCCAACGGCCTGCGCTGGGATGCTGAATATGACCTCGAGCGCGTGGTCGGGCCGGTGGCCGCCTACCGCCTGCACCAGGGCGCGCGCCGCACCGTCAGTGGCCTGGGCGAAGCAGGGCGCCGCTTGGCCGAGAACCTCGCTGAATTCCTGGCCGACGAACGGCCGGTGCTGGTGCGGCCGGTCCAGCGCGACGCCTTTGCCGCCGATGTCGTGCGCCTGCGCGACGACGTCGAGCGCAGCGCCAAGCGCATTGCACGGCTCGAACAGGCGCTGGCCCAGCACAGCGCCGCCAAACCTTCTTCCACCTTTGCTGTAAGCGCAGACCAGAATCCGGATCGTCGATGATATTGAAATTCCTGCGCCTGCTGCGCATTCTCACCGTCTTTACCAAGTACGGCCTGGACGAAATCGCCGTCACCAGCATTAACGCTCCGCGCACCGCGCGCCTGATGAACACGTTCTTCTTCTGGCGCACGATCACGTCGCCACGCGCCGTGCGGCTGCGCCAGGCGCTTGAAGAACTGGGCCCGATCTTCGTGAAGTTCGGCCAGGTGCTGTCGACCCGGCGCGACCTGGTGCCGCCCGATATCGCCGATGAGCTGGCCATGCTACAGGACCGGGTGCCGCCATTCGGCTCCGACCTGGCGGTGGCGCAGATTACGCGCTCGCTCGGCACCCATCCTGATCAGCTGTTTGCCCACTTCGAGCGCGAGCCGATCGCCTCGGCGTCGATCGCCCAGGTCCACTTCGCCACGCTCAAGAACGGCAAGGAAGTCGCCGTCAAGGTGCTGCGCCCGGGCATGAAGAAGCTGATCGACGAGGACATGGCGCTGATGCGCATGGCTGCGAACCTGATCGAAAAGGTCTGGAGCGAAGCGCGGCGCCTGAAGCCGCGCGAAGTCGTGGCCGAATTCGACAAATACCTGCACGACGAGCTCGACCTGATGCGCGAGGCCGCCAACGCCAGCCAGCTGCGCCGCAACTTCGCCGATTCGACGCTATTGATGGTGCCTGAGATGTACTGGGACTATTGCTCGAGCAGCGTGATCGTCATGGAGCGCATGCACGGCCTGCCGGTATCGCAGATCGACCGTCTGGCCGCCGCCGGCGTCGACCTCAAGAAGCTGTCACGCGATGGCGTGGAAATTTTCTTCACGCAGGTGTTCCGTGACGGCTTCTTCCACGCCGACATGCACCCCGGGAATATCCTGGTGTCGACCGCGCCGGAAACGCTGGGCCGCTATATCGCGCTCGACTTCGGCATCGTCGGCACGCTGACCGACTTTGACAAGGATTACCTGTCGCAGAACTTCCTGGCCTTCTTCCAGCGCGACTACAAGCGCGTGGCCGAGGCTCACATCGAATCGGGCTGGGCGCCGCCGAGCACGCGTGTCGATGAACTCGAATCGGCCGTGCGTGCCTGCTGCGAGCCGATCTTTGATCGCCCTCTCAAAGACATCTCGTTCGGCCAGATCCTGCTGCGCCTGTTCCAGACCTCGCGCCGCTTCAATGTCGAAGTGCAGCCGCAACTGGTGCTGCTGCAAAAGACGCTGCTCAATATCGAAGGCCTGGGCCGCCAGCTCGACCCTGACCTGGATTTGTGGAAGACGGCCAAGCCGTATCTCGAGCGTTGGATGGCCGAGCAGGTGGGCTGGCAAGGCCTGGTCGAGCGCCTGAAGGCCGAAGCGCCGCGCTACGCCCAGATCTTCCCGCAACTGCCGCGCCTCGTGCACCAGGCGCTGGAACGCGAGTCGAAAGGGCACCATCCGCACATCGCCAACAGCGAGATGATGGCGATGCTGGTGGTGGAACAGCGCCGCACCAATCGCATGCTGACGTTCCTGACCTTGCTGGCGACGGGCGCCTGCACCGCGCTGGCTGCGCTGTACTTCCTCTGACGCGCGCCCAAGAAAAAAGCCCGCGTGAGCGGGCTTGATAAGCTGTGTTCTTTTATGGGCTGCGCTGATACGAACATCTCGCAGCCTTCTGTTTCTTGTGTTCTCGCAGTGGCAGAACTTTCCTGCGACCAACATCCGGTAAGGAAGCCGTATTAAATCACCGATACTGTGCACGAGCAAACAGTTCGCCTGCTGACGTGGTGAAAAACAACACGATGAGGCCCGCGTTTGCCGATCGCGGTGCTGTCTTGTCCCCGGGCCGCCGCAATGCCGTAAATGCTGCGGCAAAAGCTTTATAATTCAGGGTTTTGAAGATTTTTGCGGAGCACCAGAATGCCGATTTATGCCTATCGCTGCGAAGAATGCGGTTTTTCCAAAGATGTACTGCAAAAGATATCGGACCCGGTCCTGACCGTCTGCCCGTCCTGCGCCAAGCCATCGTTCAAGAAGCAGGTCACTGCAGCCGGTTTCCAGCTCAAGGGCTCGGGCTGGTACGTGACCGATTTCCGTGGCGGCACGCCGCCTGCCACCGGCACGGCTGCGGGCACGGGCGGCGCTGACACGGGTGCAGCGGCCGCGCCGGCTGCCGCAGCTGCACCGGCCACGCCAGCGCCTGCCGCACCTGGCACGGGCAACAGCAATGGTGGCAGCACCAGCGGTGGCGGCGACAAGAGCAGCACCTGAGCCCGGCGCGTCCCTGCGCCGCGCCAACAAGAATAACGGGATATCCGATGCGTAAATATTTCATCACCGGCCTGCTGGTGCTGGTGCCCCTGGCGATTACGGCCTGGGTCCTGAGCCTGATCATCAGCACGCTCGACCAGTCGCTGATGTTCGTGCCGGCCGCCTGGCAGCCGCGCCAGTTCATCGGCATGGACGTGCCGGGCATCGGGGCGGTGCTGACGCTGGCGATCGTGTTCATCACGGGTCTTCTCACCAACAATCTGGTCGGCAAGTACATCGTGCGCGTGGGCGAGCGCCTGCTCAAGCGCGTGCCGGTCGTCAGCTCGCTGTACGGCAGCGTCAAGCAGGTGTCCGACACGCTGTTCTCGTCGTCCGGCAATGCCTTCCGCCAGGCGGTGCTGATCCCGTATCCGCACGCCGACTCGTACACGATCGCGTTTCTGACCGGCGTGCCGGGCGGCGACGTGACCAACCACCTGGTGGGCGACTTCGTGAGCGTGTACGTGCCCACGACGCCAAACCCCACCTCGGGCTTTTTCCTGATGATGGAACGCAGCCGCGTGAAAGAACTCGACATGACCGTCGACGCGGCGCTCAAGTACATCGTCTCGATGGGTGTGGTTGCACCGAGCCATGTGCCGCTCGGCGCCGCCAATCCTGCGGCAGTCAAATAACGCATCACAGAATCTGGGCCGCCCGCGATGGCGGCGCCGACAAATCAATCAACCTGGAACGAAAACTATGTCCACCATGCGTACCAATTACTGCGGCCTCGTCACCGAGGAACTGCTGGGCCAAACCGTCAGCCTGTGCGGCTGGGTGCACCGCCGCCGCGACCACGGCGGAGTGATCTTCATCGACCTGCGCGACCGCGAAGGCCTGGTGCAGGTGGTCTGCCATCCGGACAATGCCGCCGTCTTCAAGGCAGCCGAGCACGTGCGTAATGAGTATTGCCTGCGCATCGTCGGCACCGTGACCAACCGTCTGGCCGGCACCGTCAACGCCAACCTGGCCTCGGGCAAGATCGAAGTGACCGCGACCGAAGTCGAAGTGCTCAACGCCTCGGTGCCGGTGCCGTTCCAGCTGGACGACGACAACCTGTCGGAAACCACCCGCCTGACGCATCGCGTGCTCGACCTGCGCCGCGGCCAGATGCAGCACAACCTGAAGCTGCGCTACAAGGTGTCGATGGAAGTGCGCAAGTACCTCGACAACCTGGGCTTCATCGACATCGAAACCCCGATGCTGACCAAGTCGACCCCGGAAGGCGCGCGCGACTACCTGGTGCCGTCGCGTGTCAACGCGGGCAACTTCTTTGCGCTGCCGCAGTCGCCGCAGCTGTTCAAGCAGCTGCTGATGGTCGCCAACTTCGACCGCTACTACCAGATCACCAAGTGCTTCCGCGACGAAGACCTGCGTGCCGACCGCCAGCCTGAATTCACCCAGATCGACTGCGAAACCTCGTTCCTGACCGAACAAGAAATCCGCGACATGTTCGAAGAAATGATGCGCGTCGTGTTCAAGAACACGACCGGCATCGAACTGCCGAACCCGTTCCCGGTGATGGACTTCGCCACCGCGATGGCGATGTACGGTTCGGACAAGCCGGACATGCGCGTCAAGCTCGCATTCACCGAACTTACCGAGCTGATGAAGACGGTCGAGTTCAAGGTGTTCAACAGCGCCGCCAACCTGCCGAACGGCCGCGTGGTCGGCATGCGCGTGCCGCAGGGCGGCTCGATGCCACGTTCCGAGATCGACGCCTACACCCAGTTCGTCGCGATCTACGGCGCCCGTGGCCTTGCGTACATCAAGGTCAACGAGAAGGCCAAGGGCCGTGACGGCCTGCAGTCGCCGATCGTCAAGAACCTGTCCGACGAAGTGCTGGCGCAGGTGCTGGAACTGACGGGCGCAGAAGACGGCGACCTGATCTTCTTCGGCGCCGACAAGGCCAAGGTCGTCAACGACGCCCTGGGCGCGCTGCGCGTGAAGATCGGTCACTCGGAATTCGGCAAGAAGGCCGGCCTGTTCGACGACGTCTGGTCGCCGCTGTGGGTGATCGACTTCCCGATGTTCGAGTACGACGAAGACGGCGATCGCTGGACCGCGACCCACCACCCGTTCACGGCCCCGAAAGACGGCCACGAAGACATGCTCGAGACCAATCCGGGCGCCTGCATCGCCAAGGCCTACGACATGGTCCTGAACGGCTGGGAACTGGGCGGCGGTTCGATCCGTATCCACCGCGAAGAAGTCCAGAGCAAGGTGTTCCGCGCGCTGAAGATCGACGCCGAAGAAGCCCAGCTCAAATTTGGCTTCCTGCTGGATGCGCTGCAGTACGGCGCGCCGCCGCACGGTGGCCTGGCCTTCGGCCTGGATCGCCTGATCACGCTGATGACTGGCTCCGAGTCGATCCGCGACGTGATCGCGTTCCCGAAAACGCAGCGCGCGCAGTGCTTGCTGACCAATGCACCGTCTGAAGTCGACGAGAAGCAATTGAAAGAGCTGCATATCCGCCTGCGTAACGAGCCGAAGGTCGCGTAATGGCGGGCGGGGGAGGTGGCCTGGCTGCCAACCCCGCTCATCCTGTCATGCAAGCCTACAAGATCCCTGAATCGGTGCTGGTCGTCATCCACACGTCCGAGCTGGACGTGCTGGTGATCGAACGCGCCGGTCAGCCGGGTTTCTGGCAATCGGTCACCGGCTCCCTTGACCGGCTCGACGAGCCGCTGCCGGAGACGGCAGCGCGCGAACTGTTCGAAGAGACCGGCATCGTGGCTGACGGCAAACAGATCGTCCTGTGTGACTGGCAGTTAGCCAATATCTACGAGATCTACCCTCTCTGGCGCCATCGCTACGCCCCCGGCGTAACGCAGAACACCGAACACGTGTTTTCTGTTTGCGTGCCGCGCGACATCCCCATCATCCTCAGTCCACGCGAGCACATTGCCCACGCCTGGCTGCCCTACCTGGAAGCGGCCGATCGCTGCTTCTCGGCCTCGAATGCCGAAGCCATTCTGCAATTGCCGCGCCATCTCGCTGTCTGATCCCCAAAGCAAACAAAATTTCTTCAAAGAAGCAAATTTGCAGTAAATCATCATTGAATATTGCTCATACACAGCAATAAAATGACGTTTTACAGCAAAAGTACGTAAGTGCTTTTTTTAATTTCGCTCTGTTCGCTGGCGCTCACATAAGCACGAAAAAGTAGGAGTTCTCCTATGAAGATACATTTGGAGACACTTGATGACACGTTGCGAAAATGAATTAAATATGGCGAGCAACGGACGGGCACCATATATTCCACGGTTGACAGTCAGAAATCAGTAGTCTAAGGTCAATAGTTCACCCAGTGTGAATTTTCGATGTGCAACTTTTAAGTGGATGATTCTGAGAGAAAAATGGATAACTTCAAACTGAATAGCGACAAGAAAGTAAAAGCAATCACACTCGGCGACGATTGCATCTATATCGACCTGATGGATGGACTGCGCCTGTGTGGCCCGATGGCGCCCCGCGCGCAAAAGGATGAGGCGGCTGCACACCGCCCGCGCCGCATGATTGTCTCGGGCCACGAAGCGGTGTACGACCAGGCGCACGCGATCGCCTGAAGGTAATTTGTTACTGTTGGTATCTAAAAAGAGTGCGAGAGCTGGCAACCTGCCGAACGCGCCAGCGCTTTAATAAGCGCACGATTGGGTCCGTTTCACGAGAACGGCGGTCCGATCCGGGTAGAATGTTTCCATGAAAATTCGTGTGGCTACCTACAACATTCACAAGGGCGTTTCCTCGCTGCGCAGCACGCCCCGCGTGATCGCACTGAAGAAAGCGATCGCTGAATTCGACGCCAACGTCGTCTTCCTGCAAGAAGTCCAAGGCCGGCATGACCGGCACCAGGCACGCTTCGGCAAGGAAGACCGTGGTCATCGGCACTGGCCTGAAACAGCCCAGTACGATTATTTTGCCTCCGACCTGCACCACACGGCGTATGGCATGAACGCGGTCTACGACCACGGTCACCACGGCAATGCGCTGCTCAGTACCTACCCGATCGAAAACTCGCACAACCACGATGTCTCGGACCACGCCTACGAGCAGCGCGGCATCCTGCACTGCGTGCTGGGTACGCCCGAGTGTCCGGTACACTGCTACGTCGTGCACCTGGGCCTGTTCGAAGGCGGACGCGGGCGCCAGACGCAGTCGCTGATCGATGCCGTCAATTCGTCGGCGCCCAATGGCGAGCCGGTCATCATCGCGGGCGACTTCAACGACTGGCGCAACACCCTGAGCGACAAGCTGCGCAGCGGCCTGGGCGTGACCGAAGTCTTCGACGAGCTGGGCCCGCGCTCGCCGATGGGCGACATGGTGCGCGGCTGGGCCGGGCGCAAGCCGCGCCTGGCGCCGGCGCGCACGTTCCCGGCGATGCTGCCGTGGTTCCGCCTGGACCGCATCTACGTGCGCGGCTTCAAGGTCAACGCGGCGCAAGTGATGCACGGTCCCCTGTGGGCCAAGCTGTCCGACCACGCACCGATCGTGGCGGAACTCGAGCTGGCCTGAGGCCATGCGCAGCGTCACCTTCGTCGACGATAACGACATCACGCTGTTGGAGAGCGGCGTTGCGTTCTTCCCGGCGCTGATCGCCGCGCTCGACGCCGCCAGGCACGAGGTCCTGTTCGAAACCTATATTTTTGCCGAGGACGAAACTGGTGACGCCGTGCGCGATGCGCTTGCGCGCGCTGCCAGGCGCGGCGTCAAGGTGCGGGTGCTGGTCGACTGGTTCGGCACCGGCCACCGCGTCACCTCCCGGCTGGGCCAGGTGCTGACCCATGCCGGCGCCCAGTACCGCGTCTTCAATCCGCTGTGCAAGCGCGGCATCGCCCGCTCGCACCGCAAGATCACCGTGATCGACCGCGAGGTTGCGTTTGTCGGCGGCATCAATGTCAACGACGACTGGCTGTGCGACCACGCCGACGGCCGTCGCCTGCCGGCGCCGCGCTGGGATTTCACGGTGCGGGTGCGGGGCCCGCTCGTCGCGCAAATTCACCATGAAGCGCAAGGCCAGTGGACCCGCACGGGCCGCCTGCGGCTGCGCAAGCGCCTGGAACTGTTCCGCGAAATGCGCAAGCAGCCGCCGCCATCGTGCGCCAGTCCCGCGCGCGCCGCCTTCGTCGTACGCGACAACCTGCGCAACCGCACCACGATCCAGCGCGCCTACCTGCAGGCGCTGGGCCATGCGCGCCACAGCGTGCTGCTGGCCACGCCGTACTTCGCGCCGGGCCGCAAGTTTCGCAAGGCGCTCGCGCATGCGGCGCAGCGCGGCGTCGCCGTCACGCTCTTGATCGGGGTGGGGGAGTTCGCGATCCAGGACGCGGTGGCGCAATCGTTCTATCCGAAACTGCTGGCCGACGGCATCCGCGTGGTCGAATACCGCAGGACGCAACTGCATGCCAAGGTGGCGGTGGCGGACGACCACTGGGCCACGGTCGGCTCAAGCAACTGCGACGGCCTGTCGCTGTTCGTGAACCAGGAAGCCAATATCGTCGTGGACGATCCGGTCTTCGCCGCGTCGATGCGCGCGCACATCGAACGGGGCATCGCGGACGGGGTCGAAGTCTGTCCGCAGGAATTTGCCGACATC
Organism: Massilia aurea; assembly: GCF_024753205.1. Taxonomy (GTDB): domain Bacteria; phylum Pseudomonadota; class Gammaproteobacteria; order Burkholderiales; family Burkholderiaceae_D; genus Telluria; species Telluria aurea. The sequence continues at coordinate 717,589 of NZ_JANUGZ010000004.1, forward strand.
GGCTGGCTGCGCCGCGCCGTCAACGGCTGCGCGTATGTCGGCTACAAACTGGTGATGCGCGTGTGCGCCATCGGGTATGCATGATCAAGGAGGACACGATGGATAAAGACAAAGAAAACGTCCGGCTGGACAAATGGCTGTGGGCAGCACGGTTTTTCAAGACACGCTCGCTGGCGCAGGATGCGGTCGAGCGGGGCCGGGTGCGGATCGACGGCGAACCGGTCAAGCCGGCGCGCACGGTCAAGATCAACGACAAGATGCTGATCGACAACGGCTCGGATCGCTGGGAAATCATCGTCGCGGCCATCTCTGGCGCACGCGGCGGCGCCCCGGTGGCGCGCACGCTGTATTTCGAAACTGACGAAAGCATCGCCAAGCGCGAAAACGATAAAGTGGCGCGGCGTTTGTATCCGGAACCGAGCCTGGAAATCAAGGGGCGGCCCACCAAGCGCGATCGCCGGGCGATGGAGCAGGCGGGCGAATAGGCGTAGTCAGCGTTATCGCATGACCAGCAAGGCGACGACCAGCGCGACGACCACCAGCACGATGGCGAATACCCGGATGCTCTTGCCGGATCTTGTCCGTACCTGCTGCGCGGGCGGCGCGCTTTCCAGCGCCCGGTTCGACGCGACGACATCGACGGCCTTGTCGACGACGACCTGCGCCGTGTCGCGGTCGAGTCCGCGCCGGACCAGGTCGGCAATCGCGTCGTCCGCCGCCGCGCCGCTGTCCAGCCGCGCACTGGCGTGGCCGATCAGCACCAGGAAGTGCTGCATTGAATCCGCGCCTGCTGTCGCTGGCTGAGCGGGTTCGGTGCCACCTTCCTGGAGCGAGAAGGCGCGAATGGCCAGCTGCAGCGCGCTGTCGTCGGGTTCGACGACCTGTTGATTCTGATCGGTGCTGCTCATGCTGTGGACCTTTCGTCTGCGCGCTGAATGTTGCTGGATTATTAATGGTAACAGTCCAGCTGCAAACAGGTGCGCCATGCTCGTAAATCACGCACCGGACACCCCGAAAATGCTGTACCTTTAGCAGATCAAACAACTGTTTTCTGCCGCTCGCCTGCACGCCGGGCCGTCAGCAAAAGACGCTTTCTCCGGGTGTCGCGGGTTGTTTTTCATCAATAGAACCGCACCTCTAAGTTCCCGTTTGACATTCCAGGCCCGATAGATAATAGTACGAGCGTTCGGATTTTTTCGAGACCAGGGGAAGCTATCAGTACTTCAGCAAAATTCATGCGCAAGGGCGAGCAGACGCGGGCGGCAATTCTCGACGTCGCGCTCGAGCTCGCCAGCCGCAACGGCCTTGAAGGCTTGACGATCGGCCTGCTGGCTGACCGGATGAGCATGAGCAAGTCCGGCGTGTTCGCGCACTTCGGTTCGCGCGAAGACCTGCAGCTCGAGGTGGTCAAGCTATACCACCACCGCTTCGAGCAAGAGGTCTTTTACCCGAGCATCAAGGAAACCCGCGGTCTGCCGCGCCTGGTGGCGATGTACACGCGCTGGGTCAAGCGGGTGTCGGTCGAAATCGCGTCCGGATGCATCTATATCAGTGGCGCCGTCGAATACGACGACCGCGAAGGCCCGATCCGCGAAGAGCTGGTGTCGATGGTCCGCGCGTGGCAGGGCGCCTTGCTGCGCAGCGTGGAGCAGGCAATGGAACTGAAGCATCTGCACACCGGTTTCGATGCCGAGCAGCTGGTGTTTGAAATGCACGGCCTGATCCTGGCGCTGCACCACGATGCGCGTTTCCTGCGCAATCCGGGCGCCGTCGAACGGGCACGGGCCGGCTTTGAACGCCTGATCGAGAATTACCGCAATTCCCAACAATCGCAAGACCACCAGGCGGCATAAGGCCGCCTGTCACGTCCAACAATCGTCACACTCTTCAGGAGAAAACCATGGGTCAGTACGTCGCGCCAATCCGGGATATGCAGTTCGTTCTGCACGAGTTCCTCAATGTCACCGAAGAATTCAAGAATCTGCCGAAATACCAGGAAATCGATACCGACATCATCAACCAGGTACTCGAAGAAGGTGCAAAGTTCACCCAGGAAGTGCTGTTCCCGCTGAACCACTCGGGCGACCGCGAAGGCTGCACCTTCAATGCCGCCGACAAGAGCGTGACCACGCCGAAGGGCTTCAAGCAAGCGTATAAACAGTATGTCGAAGGCGGCTGGGCAGCGCTGGCGTGCGATCCGGAATACGGCGGTCAGGGCTTGCCGATCACGCTGAACAACTCGTTCTACGAGATGCTCAATTCGTCGAACCAGGCCTGGTCGATGTACCCGGGCCTGTCGCACGGCGCCTACGAGTGCCTGCTCGAGCACGGCACCGACGACCAGAAACGCCTGTACCTGCCAAAGCTCGTTTCGGGTGAATGGACCGGCACGATGTGCCTGACCGAAGCGCACTGCGGCACTGACCTGGGCCTGTTGCGTTCGAAAGCCGAACCGCAAGGCGACGGCGCCTACCTGATCACCGGCTCGAAGATCTTCATCTCGGCCGGCGAACACGATATCTCGGACAACATCGTCCACCTGGTGCTGGCACGTCTGCCGGATGCACCGGAAGGCTCGAAGGGCATCTCGCTGTTCCTGGTGCCGAAGTTCATGCCGAACGAAGACGGCTCGATCGGCGAGCGCAATGGCATCGCCTGCGGCGCCATCGAAGAAAAGATGGGCATCCACGGTAACTCGACCTGCCAGATGAACCTGGACAACGCGCGCGCCACGCTGATCGGCCAGCCGCACAAGGGCCTGCAGGCGATGTTCGTGTTCATGAACGCCGCCCGCCTGGGTGTGGGCATGCAGTCGCTCGGCCTGACCGAAGTGGCGTACCAGAACGCGCTGGCCTATGCAAAAGACCGCATCCAGATGCGCAGCCTGTCGGGCGTGAAAGCACCGGACAAGCCAGCCGACCCGATCATCGTGCACCCGGACGTGCGCCGCATGCTCTTGACCGCAAAAGCCTTCGCTGAAGGCGGCCGCGCGTTCTCGTCGTACGTTGCGCTGCAGATCGACCGCGAACTGAACCACACCGATGAAGACGTGCGCAAGGAAGCCGCTGACGAAGTGGCCCTCCTCACGCCAATCATCAAGGCCTTCATCACCGACAACGGCTGGATCGCGACCTCGGAAGCGATGCAGGTCTACGGCGGCCACGGCTACATCGCCGAATGGGGCATGGAGCAGTACGTGCGCGACGCGCGCATCAACATGATCTACGAAGGCACCAACACCATCCAGTCGCTGGACCTGCTGGGCCGCAAAATCCTGATGGACAACGGCGCCAAGCTGCGCAAGTTCGGCGAGAAGATCAAGAACTTTGTTGAAGACAATGGCCTGGACGAGAACATGTCCGAATTCGTCACGCCGCTGGGCGAGCTGGGCGACAAGGTCACCAAGCTGACGATGGAAATCGGCATGAAGGCCTTCCAGAACCCGGACGAAGTGGGCGCCGCCGCCGTGCCTTACCTGCGCGTAGCCGGTCACCTGGTCTACAGCTACCTGTTCGCGCAGCAAGCCAAGATCGCACTGGCCAAGCTCGATTCGGGCGACCGCTTCTATGAATCGAAGCTGGCGACGATCCGCTTCTACTTCGCACGTCTGTATCCGGAAACCGCGATGCTGATCCGCCAGGCACGCTCGGGCGCCGCGAACCTGACGGCGCTGGACGCCGACCTGTTCTAAGCACTCACGCCCAACCCAACAAGGAAATCTTACATGTCCAATTTCATCGTCAAGAAAGTCGCCGTGCTGGGCGCCGGCGTGATGGGCGCGCAAATCGCCGCCCACTGCGTGAACGCCAAGGTGCCAGTCGTGCTGTTCGACCTGCCTGCAAAAGAGGGTCCGAAGAACGGCATCGTCCTGCGCGCCATCGAGAACCTGAAAAAGCTCTCGCCAGCCCCGCTGGGCAACAAGGATGACGCGGCCCTGATCGAAGTGGCCAACTACGAGGATAACCTCGACGTGCTGGCCGGTTGCGACCTGATCATCGAAGCCATCGCCGAGCGCATGGACTGGAAACACGACCTGTACGCCAAGGTCGCGCCGCACATCGCGCCGAACGCGATCTTCGCATCGAACACGTCGGGCCTGTCGATCAACAAGCTGGCCGAAGGTTTTGATTCAGAGCTCAAGGCACGCTTCTGCGGTGTGCACTTCTTCAATCCGCCGCGCTACATGCACCTGGTCGAACTGATCCCGACCACGGACACCCGTCCCGACATCCTCGACCAGCTCGAAACGTTCCTGACCTCGACCCTGGGCAAGGGCGTCGTGCGCGCGAAAGACACGCCAAACTTCATCGCCAACCGCGTCGGCATCTTCGGCATGCTGGCCACGATCGTCGAAGCCGAGAAATTCGGCCTGTCGGTCGACGTGGTCGACGACCTGACCGGCGCCAAGCTGGGCCGCGCCAAGTCGGGCACCTTCCGCACCGCGGACGTGGTCGGCCTGGACACGATGGGCCATGTGATCAAGACGATGCAGGACAACCTGAAGGACGACCCGTTCTTCAGCGTCTACAAAACGCCGGACATCCTGGCCAAGCTGATCGAAAAAGGTGCACTGGGCCAGAAATCCGGCGCCGGCTTCTACAAGAAGGTCGGCAAGGAGATCCAGCGCCTGGACTTCGCCACGGGTGAATACGTCGCCGGCGGCGCCAAGGCCGCCGACATCGTTGGCCGTATCCTGAAAGAGAAAGACCCGGTCAAGAAGTTCAAGGCCATGCGCGAGTCGACCAACCCGCAGGCGCAGTTCCTGTGGGCGATCTTCCGTGACGCGTTCCACTACATCGCGTTCCACCTCGAATCGATTGCCGACAACGCGCGCGACATCGATTTTGCGATGCGCTGGGGCTTCGGCTGGAGCGTCGGCCCGTTCGAAACGTGGCAGGGCGCCGGCTGGACGCAGATCGCGCAGTGGGTCAAGGAAGACATCGACGCCGGCAAGGCACTGTCGACGGCACCGCTGCCAGCCTGGGTGTTCGAGGGTTCGGTCGCCGAGAAGGGCGTGCATACCCCTGAGGGTTCGTACTCGGTGGCCAAGAGCGGCTATGTGCCACTGTCCGATCTGCCGGTCTACCAGCGCCAGCAGTTCCGCGCACCGGTCGTTGGCCTGGGCGGCGCCGATCCGAAAACCGCCGGCACCACCGTGTTCGAAGACGAGTCCGTGCGCCTGTGGCATTCGGACGACGAAGTCCTGGTCGTCTCGCTCAAGACCAAGATGCATGTCATCGGCGATGGCGTCATCAAGGGTCTGCAGCGCGCACTGAAAGAAGCCGAAGCCGGCTTCAAGGGCATCGTGATCTGGAACACCGACGCAGCCGAAGGCGGCGCGTTCTCGGCCGGCGCCGACCTGCAATCTGCTTTGCCAGCCTTCATGGCCGGCGGCGCGAAGGCGATGGAGCCGATCGTGCGCGAGCTGCAGGACACCTTCATGGCGCTCAAGTACTCGAACGTGCCGGTCGTGGCCGCAGTGGCGGGCCTCGCGCTGGGCGGCGGCTGCGAGCTGGCGCTGCATGCCAGCAAGCGTGTCGCGTCGATCGAGTCGTACATCGGCCTGGTCGAAGTGGGCGTGGGCCTGGTGCCTGCCGGCGGCGGCCTGAAGGAAGCAGCGCTGCGCGCCGCAACCGAAGCCAAGGGCAACGACATCCTGCAATTCCTGAAGAACGGTTTCATGAACGCGGCCACCGCGCAAGTGTCGAAGTCGGCGCTGGAAGCGAAGGCCATGGGTTACCTGAAAGAAGACGACGTGATTGTCTTCAACGCCTACGAACTGCTGCACGTGGCGAAAACCACGGCGCGCGCGATGGCCGATGCTGGCTACCGCGCCCCGGCGCGCCGCACGTTCCCGGTCACCGGCCGTTACGGCTGGGGCACGATCCGCGGCCAGATGGTCAATATGCGCGACGGCGGCTTCATCTCGGCCTATGACTACCAGCTGGGCGACACCATCGCCGAGATCGTCACTGGCGGCGACATCGACCAGGGCAGTGTGGTCAGCGAGCAGTGGATCCTCGACCTGGAGCGCAAGGCCTTCGTGGCGCTGCTGAACAATCCGAAAACGCAGGAACGCATCATGGGCATGATGCAGACCGGCAAGCCAGTGCGCAACTAAGCGTCGACAGAACAGGACACTGACATGAGCAAACAACTTCAAGACGCATACATCGTCGCAGCGACCCGCACCCCGATCGGCAAGGCGCCGCGCGGCATGTTCAACAAGACCCGCCCGGACGATCTGCTGGTGCACGCGATCCGCGGCGCCATGGCGGCCGTGCCGAACCTGGACCCGGCGTTGATCATCGATGCGATCATCGGCTGCTCGTTCCCGGAAGCCGAGCAGGGCTTCAACATCGCCCGTAACTCGGTGGTGCTGGCCGGCTTGCCGAACACCGTGGGCGGCGTGACGGTCAACCGTTACTGCGCCTCGGGCATCACCGCACTGGCGATGGCCGCTGACCGCATCCGCGTGGGCGAAGCCGACGTGATGATCGCCGGCGGCGTCGAATCGATGTCGATGGTGCCGATGATGGGCCACCACCCGTCGATCAATATGGACACGTTCAAGGACGAGAACGTGGGCCTGGCCTACGGCATGGGCCTGACGGCCGAGAACGTCGCCAACCAGTGGAAGATCTCGCGCGAAGACCAGGACGCCTTCGGCCTGGAATCGCACCGCCGCGCCATCGCTGCGCAGCAGGCCGGCCACTTCAAGGACGAGATCACCCCGGTCGACGTCATCACCCGCACGCCGAACCTGGCCACCGGCCAGATCGACGTCAAGACCCGCACCGTGGACACCGACGAAGGCCCACGCGCCGACGCCAGCATGGAAAGCATGGGCAAACTCAAGCCCGTGTTCGCCGCCAAGGGTTCGGTCACGGCCGCCACGTCGTCGCAGATGTCCGATGGCGCCGGCGCCCTGATCGTCGTCAGCGAAAAAATCCTGCGCGAGCACAACCTGACGCCGCTGGCCAAGTTCTCGTCGTTCGCCGTGCGCGGCGTGCCGCCGGAAATCATGGGCATCGGTCCGAAGTTTGCGATTCCTGCCGCGCTGGCCGCCGCCGGCATCACGCAGGACCAGCTGGACTGGATCGAGCTGAACGAAGCCTTCGCCGCGCAGGCGCTGGCCGTGATCCGCGACCTGGGCCTGGACACCAGCAAGGTCAACCCGCTGGGCGGCGCGATCGCTCTGGGGCACCCGCTGGGCGCAACCGGCGCGATCCGCGCCGCGACCGTCGTGCACGCGCTGCGTCGCAATAATCTGAAGTACGGCATGGTGACGATGTGCGTCGGCGCCGGCATGGGCGCTGCGGGCATTATCGAACGCGTCTAAGCAAGCCAGTACGATCACCGCGTGGGCGGGAGATCCGCTCACCCTACAATCGACTATGTAGGGTGGGCGGGTCTCCCGCCCACGCGTCCAACCAGCCCAAGAAACAACGGGAGACAACCACCATGAGCATCCTCACCACCACCGCCGACGGCATCCTCACGATCACCTTCAACCGCCTCGAACGCAAGAACGCGATCACCGGCGCGATGTACCAGACGATGGCCGACGCCTTGCGCGCCGCCGAGCAGGACACGACGATCCGCGCCATCCTGATCACCGGCCAGCCCGAGATTTTCACCGCCGGTAACGACCTCGACGATTTCCTGAACAACACCGGCGAAGGCGCGATGACGCCAGAGCGTCCGGTGTTCCAGTTCATGCTGGCGCTGGAAGGCTGCACCAAACCGGTGGTCGCGGCCGTGGCCGGCGCCGCCGTCGGTATCGGCACCACGCTCCTGATGCATTGCGACCTGGTCTACGCGGCCGACAACGCCAAATTCTCGATGCCGTTCTCGCAGCTGGGCCTGTGTCCTGAATTTGCCTCGTCGCTGCTGGTCGCGCAGTCGGCCGGCTACACGCGCGCCGCTGAAAAGCTGATGCTGGGCGAGCCGTTCCTGGCCCAGGAAGCGCTGGAGATGGGCATCGTCGCGCGCGTCGTGCCGGCAGCGGAACTGCTCGCGTTCGCGCAGGCGCAAGCGGCAAAACTGGTCAAGCTGCCCCCAGCCTCGATCCGCACGACCAAGGCGCTGATGCGCCGCGCGCGCACCGCGCACGTCCGGGACACCATTGCGGCTGAAAACGAACAGTTCAGCGCGATGCTGGGCGGCGCCGAAGCGAAGGAAGCCTTCACCGCGTTCTTCGAAAAGCGCAAGCCGGATTTCAGCAAGTTCGACTAGTCGGCCAGCCGGCGAACGGGCGGCACCGGGGCGCACCCCCATGGCCGTTCGCCGGTATCATGTGCCGAACCGTGCCCGCCACCGATAACGATCTTCATGCGGCGGGCGCTTGCTAAAAAAAGGGTGATATGAGAACGACGGAAAATACTGCGGTCGCCGAGTTGGCGTTTGAACTTGGCAAGGTAACGCGCAGAGCAATCGATGGCAGTTATGGCAAGGCCGATCCGGTCGAACTGTCACGGGTGGCCAATGCGCTGCTCGAAGCAGGCCAGGAAAAAATCCTGAATGATGTGCTGCTGGTGTTTGTCGCCGGCTTCGAAGAGGGCGACCCGCCGGAACGGCGTGCCGATCCCGAAAATCGCTGAAAACAGCTGATCGTCCGCTGGCAGCAACGCCTGTCAGCGCACGATCAACACCGCGCGCACGCTGGGATCCAGCGCCGTGCGCTCGACATAGCCGATCATCCCCGGATTCTCCGCAATCATCCTGCGCATGGCGGCATTGCCATCGACCTCGGCCGGTGGCTGGCCGCGGCCAGTGAAGATCAGTCTGGCCCAGTGCGCTTTCACGAGCGCCGGGGTGCGGTGCGTGACCTTGCTGTAGAACTCGTTACGCAGCGGTGAACCGAGGTCCTGGTCGATGGGCACCACTTCACTGCCGTTCGGGAAGCGGTTGGTCTGGAACAGGAAGATCTCGGCAACCTGGTCGGCACTGAGCATGCTGATGTTGCTGCGCGCTGAGACGATCACGGCCAGCTCCGCTGCCGGGGCAGCGCTGGGCGCCAGCGCAAGTGCGGGACCCAGGCACAGGGCCAGCAACAGTGTGGGAAGCGAACGGTTCATCATGGTCAGAAAACGACGTCCATGCCAAGGCTGATGACGTTGAACGCCTGGCCGGAACGGAACCCCGGCTGAACGTTGATCAGGGTGCCGATCGAGCCGCCGCGCGGCTTGACGCGGTCGAACTGCCCTTTGAGTGCAATGTTCGGCGCGACATCCCAGCGCACGCCAACGCTGGCCGTGTCCTGCACGCCAATCTGGCGCAGCTGGTCATTCAATGCATTGTTCAAGGAGCCCGCCACCGCCGCCGCTTCGGGCGGCAAGCCGTCCAGCGGCAGCCCGGCTGTCTGCGTGGCGAGGTTGGCGACCAGGCGCGCATAGGTGACGTAGGGCGCGACATTGCCGAAGCGCCGGCCGGCCGACAGATACGAGGCGGTCTGGTCGCCCAGGAGCGAGCTGGTGTTGATGCGCCCGCTCTCGCCGGTAATGAACCAGTCGCCCGGATCGTAGTTGAAGCCGGCGCTGAACACGCGCACATGGCGCTTGGCGATATCGTAGCGGTCTGCCAGCGCCTCGCCCGGCCGGCCGAAGGCACGCAAGCCGTCGAACAACGCTTCCGCACCCGGCACCACCAAGAGCGCCTGGGCCGCCGTGAAGCGCACGGTCAGTGCGCCGGCGGTCGCGCTCTCGGTGAGGCCGACGATGTTGCGGGCCTTGCCAGTAAGGTCCTTGTTCAGGCGCGCGGCCGCATGGCCCAGCGAGAGCGTGGTCTCGTGCTTGACCTGCCCGGTATGCCAGCGGTACGAGGCGTCGACGCCGTCACTGTAGGAAATCGGTATCAGGCTGTACAGTTCGACGGGCGCGCGCATCCAGGGCAGGGCGTAGCCCACCTTGCGATAGTCGGCGGCCAGGAACAGCGGCAGCGCAATGCGTCCGGCGCGCAGCGACAGCTCCGGCGTTGCCTGGAACTTCACGTTGGCCCAGGTAAGGTACGTCTTGTACGAATTCTCGATGCTTTTTTCCTGTGTCGCCTGGACCACGGCCGACCAGCGCTTGTCGAACCGGACATCGAGCTGCGCACCGGCGCGGCTATCGACGTCGAACGCCCACGCTTTGGAGTAGCCCGCCTGGCCAGGCGAGTTGGGATTGACCGTGTAGTCGCCCTGGTCCTGCGTGGCATGGACAGCGGCAACGGTACCGAACCCGGTCACGTTCCACGTTGCCTGCGCGCGCGCATCGCCCGGCGGCCAGGCCAATAGGCAGAGCAGCAGGGCGACGGGGGCGACGCCACGCGCCGCCGGGGTAGTCAATATGAATGGCATGACGTCGTCATTGTACTGCGCTCAGGTTAGTCCCAACTGCGCCGTGCCTGGCGTGTCGAGCCGGAAGATGCGCACGATCTGCGCCAGGCCATGGGCCCGCTGCTGCAGCGAATCGGCCGCGGCGGCGGTCTTGCTGACCATCTGGGTGTTGTGCTGCAACGACCTGTCCATGGCGCCGATGGCGTCGGCCACCGCCTCCACACGCACGGCCTGATCGTCGCCAGCCGCGCTGATCCGGCCGACCATCCCAGTCACGTCGGTCACGCTTTGCACGATGTTGTCCATCGTGCGGCCGGCCTCCTGGGCCAGCGCACTGCCGGCGCTGACCTGGCGCACCGATTCCTCGATCAGGCCCTTGATTTCGCGGGCGGCCGCGCCCGAGCGCTGGGCCAGTTGCCGCACTTCGGCAGCGACGACCGCAAAACCGCGTCCCTGTTCGCCGGCACGGGCGGCTTCCACCGCAGCGTTGAGGGCCAGGATATTGGTCTGGAACGCGATGCCGTCGATGACGGCGGTGATCTCGGCGATCTGGCGCGACGACGTGTCGATCAGGCCCATGCGCTCGACGACCGCACTGACCTGGCGCCCGCCGACGACGGCAATCCCCGATGCCTGCGTGGCAAGCGCATTGGCTTGCCGGGCATGATCGGCATTGGCGCGGATGATGTCGCCCAGTTCGTCGATGGAGGCGGCGGCGCGGCCAAAGGCCTCGGTCTGGTCCCGCGAGTGTTCGAACAGCAGCGCGCTGCCTTCGGCAATGTCGCTGGCGGCGCCGCGCGTGGTCTCGACCGTGTCGCGCACCTGGCCAATCGCCGTCTGCAGCGTGTGCAGCACATCGCGCAGGGCGCGGCCGCTGCTGCTGGTAACCGGCGCCAGCGAGCGCAGGTCGATGATCCCGTGCTGGGCCTGCAGCATCGCCACGCTGGCGCGCAGTTCGGCCGAGCGCAGCGCTTCGCGTTGCAGTACCAGCGCGATGTAGCACAGCACCATCGTTTCGACGATGACGTAGCCGGCGTGGATGAAGACGATCGCCAGTCCCGGCCGGGTCAGGCAAATGACGCCGTAGCCGAGCTCTTGCAGGTAGTTGAAGCTGAAATGGTGCACGGCGGTCAGACCTGCGGCGAACAGGATCACGCGCCAGTCGCGGTAGCACAGCAGGATCGCCAGCGATACGAAGATCCCGAAATGCAGTTCTTCCCGGCCGTTACCTTGATGGATGTGCAGCGCGCACATGGCCATCAGCGCGCCGGCATTGACCAGCCGGCTCGTGAGCGTGCCGCTGGCCAGGAACGTGACACCACTTGCGATCGCAACGATCGGCAGACCGACCAGCAGCGACCATCTCATGGTGTCGTGCATGCCGGTCAACGCCAGCGAAAAGCCCAACATCGCCCACAGCACGATGATCAGCAAGCGGTCGGCATGGCGGTAGACAGGCAGCAGGTTGGGTTGGGTCGGCATCAGGGTCTCGTAAAGTGAATTTTTTCACTATTTAACCTGAAAAATATAGACTGGAGGAAACGCTTGCAGTCGTTCAATATCTTCTGATTATGAAAAGCGTGCTGGTTCTGCGCTCTCTTGCCATACTGACAGTGCCAGGGTCAGTAAATATGATGTTCAAAGTGAGAAAGTGTGATTATTTCTTTAAAGAAATTTCGCAGAATCCGTAGGATGGCCGCGTGCGCTGAGCAAATCGTGCAAATCAGCCAGAAATTATGGCAATTCGTACAGACGCAACAGCAGGTGTTGCAATCGTGTGCTGCCAGGGCGTGGGCGACGACGGTGAGGGTGGCCGTGACCGTGACCGTGACGGCGCCAGGGCAGGCGCCGCCAAGATCAGCAGATGAGGAATGTCGACGCGCGAACGCGCGATATCAGGCGTGTGCGCCGTGGGGTGCCTTGGCATTGCCACGACGGCGGCGCACGGCGACCAGCAAGCCGCCGACGGTCGCGAACATGGCCAGCATGCCAGGCTCCGGCACTTCTTCTGCCTCCAGCTGCGCGGCAGCGAAGCCTTGCAAGGCCAGTGCAGTCGCCACGTTGATGCCAAGGTCGCGGGCGACGTAATCGTCGGCGCCCAGTGAGCGTGGATCGAGTCCGGTCACGTTGCCGAAGATGGTCAGCGCTTCCAGGTAGTAGCCGTAGTTGCTGCCGTGGTAGGAGTCCGGCGCCCACAGGTTGATCTGGCCGGCGCCGGTGCCGTCGTACGGGTTGGCATCGGCCAGGCCGCCTGCGATCGCCTGGCTCCACGCCTGGCCCACGGGGATCACGCCATTGATGATGCCTGAGGCCGAATCGGCGGCATCATAGCCGGCGCGCACGTCTTGCGCCATTGCGTAGATCGACTTGCCAAACCACGGGCTGGTGGCGTTCTTGTACGTCAGGTCGGCGCGCGACCAGGTCGACGTCAGGCGCACGTCGACATCCGGATTCTGCTCGCGAAGCGCATTGGCCAGCAGGCCGGAATAGCGGATCAGCGTTTCCGGGTTGCCCGGCTTGGCGCCGTCGAGCGTGCTGTAGCTTTGCAGCAGCACCATGTCGAACGGCTTCACGATTGTGTTGAAGCGGTTGTTGTAGTGAAAATCCAGGCCCGAGCCGGGCTCGGTTTCCAAGCTGACCTGATAATCCAGGCCGGCCTGCATCGTCATGGCCTTGAACAGCGCCGGTACACCACCGATGCCCAGACCATTCAGGTCGGTCACGGTATCGGGACGGTAGTTCTGCACGAGTGGTGGTTTGGCGCCGGCCGGGTCGCCATAGGTGAAGCTGTTGCCGACAAACAGGATGGTCGTGGCGGACGCGGGCAGGGCCAGGCCGCCCAGTGCGACTGCGGCGAAGAGTACCGTGCCGGAACGGTGCAGGCTGCAAAGAATGGTCATCAAAGTCTCCAGTGTGTTTTTTAGTTGGTGTTCAAGATTAAGCAAGTCGCATGCCGACGACGGATATTACTGAATAATCAGTCAGTTATAGATGCCTGCTGCATATAACGCTGTCAGGGTGTAAAGCAGGCCGACACCGCACCTCGCTGTCGATAAACCCGCCTTCATGTGGCGCTGACGTCACACTCCTGTAATTTCTCGCGTCGTTTTGTAAAGTTTTGCAAGCAAGCACCGCGCATTTCCCGTGCCTGGCAGCGTCAGGGCACCCCGTTTGTAAAGAAGTGTGAGCAACAGCGGGGAGTGAGCAACCAACAATTCAATGAAATCATGAGGTTATGTGTTTCCTGGCAGCTGGTAGTCGCCCGCTGGCGCCACTGCTAGCATGAATCATCGATAACACGAGGACATTCATGCAACAGTTCAAAACGCTCCCGCACCGCTTGCCGTGCGCACTGTTGGCAGCCATCGACGCGGGTAGCGCAGCATGGCTGTGACCCTCGCCAGCGCGCCGGTTGCCGGCAATTCCAGGCGCGACGTTGTCCTCGGCATGGCATTCGTCGGCCTGCTGTTCTTCATCCTCGGGTTCGTCACCTGGCTCAATGGCTCGCTGGTTCCCTTTTTGAAGATCGTCTGCGGCCTGAACAATTTCCAGGCCCTGTGGGTGACCTTCGCGTTCTACATCGCCTACACGGCCATGGCCCTGCCATCGGCTGCGGTGCTGGTCCGCACCGGCTACAAGAAGGGCATGACGATCGGTCTGGGCATCATGTGCGTGGGCGCACTGCTGTTCATCCCGGCGGCGCAAAGCGCGCGCTACGAACTGTTCCTCGTGGCGCTGTTCACGCTCGCCAGTGGCATGACGCTGATGCAGACCGCGATCAATCCCTACATCGTCTGCCTTGGCCCGCGCGAGAGCGCCGCCATGCGCATCAGCATCATGGGCCTGTTCAACAAGGGCGCCGGGGTCGTGGTGCCGCTCGTGTTCTCCACGCTGATGCTGGCCGACATCGACAGCTTCTCGCACACGGCGCTCGAAGCGCTCGACCCGGTCGCCCGCAGCGCTGCGCGGGCCGGCCTGTCCGAGCGGCTGGTGCTGCCGTACATCTGCATGGCGGCGGTGCTGTTCGTGATCATGGTCTTCATCCATTTTTCGAACCTGCGCGATATCGAGCCCGAGGCCGACACCCAAGAATCTGGCGTCGAGCGCACCGGCGTGCTGCAGTTCCCGCAGCTGGTGCTGGGCGCGATGGCGCTGTTTGCCTACGTCGGCGTGGAAGTCATCGCCGGCGACACCATCGGCCTGTATGGGCATGAACTGAACGTGGCCAACTTCGGCGTGCTGACGTCCTACACGATGATGTGCATGGTGCTGGGCTACCTGATCGGCGTGGTCGCGATTCCGCGCTACCTGTCGCAGCAGCGCGCCTTGCTGCTCTCGGCCGTAGCCGGCCTGCTGCTGACGATCGGCGTGGCCACCGGCTCGCCCACTGACAGCGGCGTCTCGCAAGCCCTGATCGGCTGGGCCGGCGTGCCAACGGTGCCCGACACGGTCATGTACCTGGCGCTGCTGGGCCTGGCCAACGCCATGGTATGGCCGGCCATCTGGCCGCTGGCCCTGCAGGGCCTGGGCCGCTACACGGCAAGCGGCTCGGCGCTGCTGGTCATGGCGATCTCCGGCGGCGCGGTGCTGCCGCTGCTGTATGGCCACTTCGCCGACCTGAACACCTCGCGCGGCGCTTACTGGATGCTGTTGCCGTGCTACGGCCTGATTCTCTGGTACGCGGCCTACGGCCACAAGATCCGTCGCTGGCGCAATCCGGGCGCATCCGCCCGACCCTGATTTCCACCCCACCAGGACTTGTCCGCACGGCGCTGCTGCGCGGTCCATCGTTTTTCATTTCATACCAGGAGCACCGGATGTCTCTACTGAAACCACATAAAACGCTGATCAGCGCGGCTGTCGCCAGCGCCTGCATCGCCATGCCGGCCCTGGCGCAGGACACGGCTGGAGCGACGACGCCCCGGCAAAACACCGGTGAAGCGATTGCCGAGGTGCGGGTGACGGCTACCCGCCATTCGACCTCACTCTTGCGCACCCCGGTGTCGGTGACCGCCGTCGGCCAGGAAGAACTGACCCGCAAGGGCATCACCGACGTGCGCGGCCTGAGTGGCGAAGTGCCCAACCTGCAACTGGGCAGTGCGACCGATGGCAGCTCGGGCGTGAAGATTTCGGTGCGCGGCGTGAGCAGCAACGACTTCACCGAGATCGGCAATCCGGCGGTCAGCCTGAACGTAGACGGCATCTACACGCCGCGCCCGCAATCGGCGCTGGCGCTGCTGTTCGACCTGGAGCAGGTCGAAGTGCTGCGCGGCCCGCAGGGCACGCTGTTCGGCCGCAATGCGACGGGCGGCAGCATCAACATCATCCCGAACAAGCCGCAGTTCAATTCGACCGAAGGCAATGCGGGCCTGACGCTCGGGCGCTACAACCTGCGCCAGGTGACGGCCGTGCAGAACATCCCGGTCAGCGACACCTTCGCGATGCGCGCCACGATGATGGTCATCAAGCGCGACAGCTACCTGAACCAGGAGCAGGATTTCTACGCCGCGAACTTCCCGGAATTCGGCGTGACGCCGGCGCGCGATGCGGCCGGCAACATCATTCCCGATGTCGACCAGCGCTACAACCGCAAGGTCGGCGCCAGCGATGCCTATGGCAACAAGGACGAATGGGCGGCGCGCCTGCAGGGCCGCTGGAAGATCCGCAACGATCTCGAATGGCTCGGCGCCTACGAGCGCTACACCAACAAGGGCGCCGGCGACATCGCGCTCAAGGATTGCACGATGGCGGCCGGCACGGCCCACGCCTGCCCGGGCGGGCAGTGGGACGTCAAGATCAACCGGCCGGGTGAACTCGACTGGAACATCGACACCTTCCGCAACCGCCTGACCTGGAGCGTGAACGACCACACGACCGTCGAATACAACGTGTCGTACTCGGAGCAGAACCGCCGCCAGATCCGCGACGGTGACTCGGGCTACCAGCCACTGGCCGAAGACATCAACATCTACGGCGGCTTCGTCAACGATTCGGCCGGCTTTACCAATTCGTCCAAGTTCAAGACCACGGTCCAGGAACTGCAGCTGCGCGGCGAGCAGGGCAATCTGCGCTACGTCACGGGCCTGTTCTGGATGCACGAAAAGAACGCGATCGAGTTCGGCGAAGACTCGATCTCGGCGATGGTCAATGCGCCGGGCGCGCCGTACTACGCGCTGTACGACCAGACCGACCGCCAGTCCGAATCGATGGCCGCCTTCGGCCAGGTCGACTGGGCCTTCGCGCCGAAATGGAACCTGACGGTTGGCGGACGCATGACGCGCGACGAGCGCGAAGACAAGAACGGCAAGTTCTACGATTCGGGCACCACGGGCGATCCGTACTCGTATTTCCAGGGCCAGTACACGCCGATCCCGGGCCGCTTCTTCAACAGCAGCGACCTCAAACCCGGCATGGGTTCGTACTACGGCGTGGCCGGCATGGCCGGCATCACGCCTGACGTGAGCAGCAATCGCGATTCGTGGAACAAGTTCACCTGGCGCCTGGGCCTGAGCTATCAGGTCACGCCGGACGACTTCGTGTTCGGTTCGCTCTCGACCGGTTACAAGGCCGGCGGCTTCAGCGACAAGCAGAATATCTGCGCACGCGGCCTGGGCGGCAACTGCGCCGACCGCGAGCCAGGCCCGCACTACACCTTCCTGCCATGGAAGCCTGAAACGCTGACCAATTTCGAGGTCGGCTACAAGGGCCGCATGCTGGACAACCGCCTGTCGTTCTCGGCCACCGCCTTCCACAGCCGCTACAAGGACATGCAGATGACGGGCGCGGTCGAGATGGGCAAGATCATCCCGGCGATCCCGTGCACCGCGGCCAATCCATCGTGCGATTCGGCGGTGTTGTACGGCACCACGAATGCGGCCGAAGCGAAGATATCGGGCCTCGAACTGGAAGGCAAATACCGCCCGTGGGCGGGCGCCGAAGTGAATTTCCAGTACTCGCATCTGCGGGCCAAGGTGGTGTCGTACCCGGATTACACGCAGACCTGGCGTGACGTGCCGTGCGGGCCATTCCGCGCCACTTACGGCGTCGAGCCGTGCGTGCGCTACACGGGCCCGAACCAGGCGCTGGTCGGCCGCTTCCCGGCGAACGTGGTGGGTAATGATTTGCCGAACGCGCCGCGCAACTCGGCCCGGATCGAAGTCTCGCAGCGCTTCATGCTGACGGGCGACTACGAGCTCACGCCGCGTCTGTCGGCACGCTGGCAGGACAAGATGTACTTCAGTATCCAGAACCTGGACAACGCCCACGTCGGCAACCAGCAGGGCGCCTACGCGACCTACGACGCGTCGCTGCGCTTGACTGCACCAGGCGGCAACTGGCGCGCCGAGGTGTACGTGAACAACCTGAACGACGTGCTTGCCAAGAACAATGCGCGCATCGTCGACCCGGGGTATGTCATTGGCCAGTACAACGAGCCACGCATGTTCGGTGTGCGCGTGGGCGTGGACTGGTAACGCGGTGATCATCCGGTCGCCGCCCGGCGGCCGGACAGCAATTTGTCAGCAGTGTGTCCTTCAGGAGAATGCGATGCGTGGTGCGAACAATGGTCTGGGTGCGAAAGCGACCGCGGTAGCAACGGCGCTGGTGCTGGCCGGTTGTGGCGGTAACGCCGCCGATGGTGGCGTGCAGGCAGGTATGTCGCGGCAGTTGTCGGCGGCGCCCGTTGCCGTGGCTGCCGCGTCGCCGTGGCCGGTCTGGTCGGGCTGGGATTTTCCGTACAACGAACCGCCGCTCGCCAGTGCGCCGGCCGTGGCGTTCGGCATCTCGCAACTGACGCAGTCGGCCACGCAGACCGTATTCCGCGGCGCGCATGCGCTGCCGGCGGGCAGCGTGCAGAATTATCGGCTGGGCGTGTTCATCCACCACGACGTGTTCTATTACCAGGCCGACGCGAACGCCGTCATCAACGCCGACGGCACGTTCACGCTGACCCTGCCACGTTCGGTGGGCAGCGCCGACCGCGCCGTGCTGGTGCTGCACCCGGCATCGTACGATCCACTGTCGGGCCCCAACTGCAATGCTGCCGGCGGCTTTTGCAGCGGCCAGATCACGGGCGCGACCAAGCTGTCGCTGCCAATCGATCCGGCGGCGCTCACGGCCTACACCGCCGCTTATTTCCCGGCGCCGGCAACATCCGCCAACGCGCAGATCGCCGCGCTGCAGCGCATGATGAATACGCCGCAGGTCACGGGCGGGCCGTATGGCGCGGGGCGCCTGATCCGCAGCTTCCACGACATGGGCTCGGCCTTCCTGTACGACCAGGCGCTGGCCGTGATTGCTTTCAGCCTGGCCGGCGAGCAGGCCAGCGCCGAGCAGATCATCAACGCGCTGGCCAAGTCGCAGACAGCGTCCGGCGCGTGGGTGTTTGCTTATCTGACCGATGGCGCCGACGCCAATCCCGGCGTGGACATGCGCATCGCCGGCGCCAATGCCTGGTTCGGCATGGCGCTCAACGCCTACCAGAAAGCCTTTGGCAGCACGAAGTACCTGGCCATGTCGACGCGCCTGCACGACTACCTGCGCGCAGAAACCGTGGCCGTGACGATCAATGGCGTGGGCCGCCGCGGCTTGCGCTTTGCGCCGACCAACTACGTCGCGGGCCGCACCGGCATCTTCGCGCTGGAGCACCAGCTCGATGCCTACGCCAGCCTGCACCAGTACCACGCGCTCAATGGCGGCAGCCAGTACCTGACCGCCGCCACGCAGTTGCGGCAGACGGCGGAAAGCCTGTGGAATGGCACGCGCTTTTTGGGCGGCTACGACGCCAATACCGGCACGCTCAATACGAGCGAGCGCTATCTCGACACGTATTCGTGGTCGGTGCTGGCGCTGGGGAACGTCGGCAGCGCCGGACAGAACTTTGCCGCTGCACTGCCGGGGATGTGCGACTATTTCAATACCGCCGGGCGCCTGGACTACCCGTCGCGCAACGTGACTGGCATCGTCGGCTTCTACGACGTCATCTACGACAACGTGCCATCCAGCGCGCCGTTCGTCTGGAGCGAGGGCAGCCTGGGCGCGATCATGGCGATGCGCCAGGGCGCGCCCACCTTGCAGTGCGCAGGCAACGGGGCCAGCCAGACGCTCGAGTCGCTGAACTACATGGTCGACAAGCTGGGCAGCATGCCGTACGCAACGCGCAATACCAATGCGGACTTCACCAGTTCGGGCAGCGTGGCAGGCACCGCCTGGCTGTACTACGCGAACCGGAACAAGAATCCGTACGCACATTACTGAGAAGGGCAGGTCGATGCACTTTGCCGGATGGATGCTGTGCGCACTCTTGACCCTTGTGGCGCCGCTCGCGCACGCCGGCACGCTCGTGATCGAGAGCTGGCGCGTGGACGACAAGGCGCTGTGGGAAAAGGTGCTGATCCCGGCGTTCCAGCGCAGCCATCCCGGCATCGACGTCAAGTTCGCACCGACCGCGCCCACCGACTACGATGGCCGCCTCGCGGCGCGCCTGGCGGAGGGCAGCGCCGGTGACCTGGTCGCGTGCCGGCCGTTCGACGCGTCTTTGAGCCTGTACGCGCAGGGGCATCTGGAGCGCCTGGATGGCAAGCCCGGCATGCAGTATTTCGAGCCGGGCGCGATGGTCGCCTGGCAGACGGCCGGCGGTAAGGAAGCCTTCTGCATGCCGGTGGCGTCGGTGATCCACGGCTTCATGTACAACAAGGCGATCTTCCGCAAGTACGATCTGCAGGCGCCGCGCACGGTAGATGAATTCTTTCGCGTGCTCGATGTGCTCAAGAAGAACGGCGTCGCGCCACTGGCGCTCGGCATGGCCGATGGCTGGGAAGCGAGCCAGCTGGTATTTACCAATATCGGGCCCAATTTCTGGCGCGGCGAAGCTGGCCAGAAGGCGCTGGCCGACGGGCGCGCGCGCCTGACCGATCCGCCGTTCGTCGAGGCGCTGCGCTTCGGTGCGCGCATGGGTGCCTATCTGCCCGCGGGCGCCGCGACACAAACCTATGGCCAGAGCCAGGCGATGTTCGCCACCGGCCGCGCCGCGATCTATCCGGCCGGGTCCTGGGATATCGCGCGGTTTACGGGCGCGCCGGGCCTGGAGCTGGGCGTGTTTGCCGCGCCCGTCAAAAAACGCGGCGACGCCTGCTTCATCTCGGACCACATGGACCTGGGGCTGGGCGTGAACCGCGCATCGAAGAACAAGCAGGACGCTTTCAAGTTCCTGGCCTGGGTCGGCTCGCAGGAATTTGCCGACATCTACAGCAACCGGCTGACCGGCTTTTTCACGCTGTCGAATCACCTGATTGCGATGCGCGATCCGGTGGCCAAGCAGATGGTCGAATGGCGCAACAGGTGCGCGTCGACCGTGCGCCTGAATGCGCAGGTGCTGCATCGCGGACAACCCAGCATGGAAAGCGTGCTATGGCGCGTCAACGCTGACGTGCTGAAAGGGACGCTGGCGCCGGAACCCGCGGCGGCCCGACTGCAACGCGATTTCGACCGGTGGTACAAGCCCCCGCAACCCTGAACGACGAACCCACTTTTGGCTGGATTGGAGACACTCTTGGATACCACACACCTGGTTCGACGCTGCGCCTTGGCGTCGCTGCTGCTGGCCACGCCGCTGGCCGGCATGGCTGCTGCACCGGCTACCCCGCTGGCAGCATCCGCTGCGGCCGGCATGGAAGGCGTCGCCAGCGGCGCCCGGCTGCAGATGCGCTGGGAACTGCTGCGCAACGAGTACACGCCGCAGATGCCGGAAGGCCGCGCCAAGGCGCGCATGACCCTGACCAACAACGACAGCCAGCGCCTGCCGGCCAAGGGCTGGACGCTGTACTTCAACAGCATGGATGGCGTCGTGCCGGGGGCGGTGACGGGCAATCTGCGCATGGAGCAGGTTGCCGGCAATCTGTACCGCCTGCGCCCGCAGGCAAACTTTGCGGGCCTGGCGCCGGGGCAGTCGCTCGACATTGATTACTACCATCCGCAGGTGATCATCAAGATGGCGCGGGCGCCGATCGGGCCGTACCTGGTGTATGACGCGCAGCCCGAGGTCGGCGTAGCGATCAGCGATTTTGCGCTGCTGCCGGTGACGCGCCCCGAGCAGCTGGACAAGGGCGATACGGGCGCGCGGCCCGTGGTCACCGCTGCCGATACCTACCGCAGCAACCAGCGTGCCGACCTGCTGCCGGCGAGCGCCGTGCCCCTTGTGCTGCCGACGCCCCTGCAGCTGACGCAGGGCAGCGGCAAGCTGCGCCTGACGGGCAAGCCATTGGTGAGCGCATCGGCGGCGCTGGCAGGCGAAGCCGATCTGGCGGGCTCGCTGTTCCCGACATCGCTGCAGGGAGCCGGGCCTGCGCTGCGCCTGAGCGTGGG
The DNA here is from genome assembly GCF_024753205.1 of Massilia aurea. GTDB lineage: Bacteria > Pseudomonadota > Gammaproteobacteria > Burkholderiales > Burkholderiaceae_D > Telluria > Telluria aurea. Next base: position 739,268 of record NZ_JANUGZ010000004.1, read on the forward strand.
CAAGGTCGAAGGACAAACCTCGCCCGAAGCGTACAGCCTTGCGGTGCGCGCCGGCAGCGGCGCCGGTGCGGGCATCACGATCGTCGGCAACAGCCCGGCCGGCGTGGCGTATGGCTTGCAGACCCTGCGCGACCTGCTGCCGTTGCCCGGCGCCGCCGACCAGTCGGTGCCCGAGGTGACGATCGTCGATGCACCGCGCTTTGCTTATCGCGGCTTCATGCTCGACGTATCGCGCAACTTCCACACCAAGGAAACCGTGTTCAAGTGGCTCGACCTGATGGCGCGCTACAAGATGAACAAGTTCCACTTCCACCTGACCGAAGACGAAGGCTGGCGCCTCGAGATCGCCGGCTTGCCCGAGCTGACGTCGATCGGCGCCGTGCGTGGCCACAGCGCCAAGCCGGGCGTGCGCCTGCAGCCGGCCTATGGCTCCGGGCCCGATCCGCGCGATACGGGCGGCAGCGGCTACTACACGCGCGCCGACTACATCGAGATCCTGCGCTACGCAGCGGCGCGCCACATTGAGGTGATTCCCGAGCTCGAAATGCCGGGCCACGCGCGCGCCGCCGTGCAGGCAATGGAAGCGCGCTACCACCGCCTGAAGGCAGCCGGCGACAAGGACGCGGCCAAGTACCTGCTCAATGATTTCGCCGATCGCTCGGTCTACAAGTCGCCGCAGCTGTACAACGATCACGTGCTCAATCCGGGCCTGGAATCGAGCTTCACGTTCGTCCAGCACGTGGTCGACGAAGTGGTGAAGCTGCACCGCGAAGCGGGCGTGCCGCTGCATACGATCCACATGGGCGGCGACGAACTGCCGAACGGCGCCTGGGAACAATCCCCGGCCAGCCGCGCCATGATGGCCCGCGAACACCTCGAATCCACGGCCGACCTGTGGGATTATTTCTATGAACGGGTCGATGGCATGCTGCGCAAGCATGGCCTCTACACGTCGGGCTGGGAAGAGCTGGCGGCGCGCAAGACCACGCTGCATGGCAAGAACAAGCTGATCCCGAACCCACGCTTCACGCAGAAGGGGTTCCTCGCCTGGGTCTGGAACAATACCGAAGGCGCCGAAGACCTGGCCTATCGGCTGGCCAATGCCGGCTACGACATCGTGCTCGCGCCCGTGACCAAGATGTACATGGACATGGCCTACAACGCCAACCCGGAAGAGCCGGGCGTGAACTGGGGCGACTACATTGAACTTGACACCCCCTATGACTTCATCCCGTTCGACTATCTGAAGAACGCGACCGAGGCTGCGCGCGTGGGCAAGGACGGCCTGACCGATTTCGGCAAGCGCCGCGTGCGTGGCCTGGAAGCGACCTTGTTCACCGAGACCGTGCGCGACCCGGCCCGCATCGATTACCTGGTCATGCCGCGCCTGCTGGCGGTGGCCGAACGGGCCTGGGCGCCGGATCCGGCCTGGGCCACCGAGCCCGATGCCACGAAAGCGGCGGCGCTGCACCGTACGGCCTGGTCTGGCTTCGTCAATGCGCTGGGCCAGCGCGTGCTGCCGCGGCTCGACCTGGATCGCACCGGCGTTGCTTATCGCATTGCGCCACCGGGCCTGCTGCTCGACGGCGACAAGGTTCTGGTCAATCACGTGCTGCCGGGGATTGCGCTGCGCTATACCGTTGACGGAAGCACGCCGACCGCCAGCAGCCGGCCGGTGACCGGGCCGATCACCGAGCGTGGGCTGGTGCAGGTCGCAGCATTCGACCGCAATGGCAGGCCTGGACTGGTGGCGCGCATCGACCGGCGCTGACGGCGTGGCCGAAATGCCTGCTGGGTAGCGGAGCACGGGGCTATAATCAGCGTTTTCTGCGGGATACCGGGTGAGAGCGTCGATCGGAAAAGTGGCAGGACGTTGGTGCGACTGGCGACGCCTGCGGCTTGGCGCCATCCTGGCCGTCCTGGCCGCAGGCGCCTTCCACGGCGCCGTGCAGGCGGCGGCGCCGATGCTGGCGATCGTGCCACCGGCGCCCGCAACGTCGTCTGCAGCGCCATCGTCCGGCCTGCAGGTGCTGCACTGGTGGACCTCGGCCAGCGAACGCCGCGCGGCCGATCTGCTGGCGCAGCGCCTCGGCAAGGAGGGCGTGCAGTGGGAAGACGCCGCGATTCCCGGTGGCGCCGGCATCGGCGCCGGCAAGGTCCTCAAGGGCAGGGTGCTGGCCGGCGACGCGCCCGAAGTCACGCAGATCATCGGCGTGTCGGTCGCCGAATGGGCCGAGATGGGCCTGCTGCTCGAACTGGACAATGTGGCCGTTGCCGACAACTGGCGCGGCGTGCTGTTCCCCACGGTCCAGAACCTGATCAAGTACCGCAAGCACACGATGGCCGCGCCACTCGGCATCCACCGCGTCAATACGCTGTTTTATAACCGCGCGCTGTTCGCTCGGCTCAAGCTCACGCCGCCCACCTCCTGGACCGAATTTGACGCCGTCGCCGCGCGTCTGCTGGCCGCGGGCGTGCAACCGCTGGCGCAAAGCAGCGAAGCGTGGCAAGTGGCGGCGCTGTTCGAGAACCTGGTGCTGGCCGAGAGCGGGCCGGCCTTCTATCGCGCGCTGTTCGTGCGCCGCAGTCCCGCCGCTGCTTTTGATGCGCGCACCGCGCACGCGCTGCAGCGCCTGCGCACGATCAAGGGCTGGGCCGGCGGCCAGCTGGCCGAGCGGCCCTGGACCGAGGTCGTACGCCGCTTCGCCACCGGCCAGGCCGGCATGATGATCATGGGCGACTGGGCCAAGCCCGAGCTGGCCGAACACCGGATGGTGCTCGACCAGGACTACGGCTGCGTCGGCGCACCGGGCACCGGCGCGTATCACCTGTACAGTGTCGACACGCTGTCGATGTTTGCCGGCGACTACCGGCACCGGGAAGCCCAGGAAAAGATGGCGCGCCTGCTGCTGTCGCCGTCGATCCAGGCCGACTTCAATCTGCTCAAGGGCGCAGTGCCGGTGCGGCGCGATGCCGACCCGGCGCGCATGGACAGTTGCGCGCGGGCGTCGTGGACGACCTTCGCCGGCGGCGAGGCCGTGCAGGCGCCCAGCCTCGTGCACCGGATGGCGACCGATGAAGCCAGCCGCGACGCCATCATCGCCGAGGTGCATCGCTACCTGCTCGACGACGCCGTGCCGGTGGCGGTGGCCCAGCGCCGCCTCGCCGCCTTGTTCAGACTATTCAATCTAACCAGCCAGGGGACGCCGGGTGCGCAAGATACTGATCGTAGACGATGACAAAAAAACCTGCGTGCTGCTCAAGACGTATCTGGAGAAAAACCAGTACGACGTGATCCTGTCGCACAACGGCGAGAGCTTCCTGGCCGAATTCCATGCGCACCTCGAGACGCTGTCGATGGTGATCCTGGACGTGATGCTGCCCGATACCGACGGCTTCGCGCTGTGCAAGCAGGTGCGCCAGCGCTCGAACGTGCCGATCATCATGCTCACGGCCAGCTCGGACGAAACCGACCGCATCGTCGGCCTCGAGCTGGGCGCCGACGACTACATCGCCAAGCCCTACAGCCCGCGCGAGCTGCTGGCGCGCATCAAGGCGATCCTGCGCCGCGCCGCGCCCGAGACGCCATCAGTGCGCTACCACCGGTTTGTCGGCTTCACGCTCGACCTGATGGAGCGCACGGTGACTGACAGCGCCGGCAATCCGGTGGCGCTCACGGGGCTCGATTTCCAGCTGCTCAAATACTTCACCGAACACCCCGGCAAGATCCTCGATCGCGGCCTGCTGTGCGAAGAAACGCGCGGGCGCGACGCCGGCCCGCTCGACCGCTCGCTGGACGTGCAGATCAGCCGCCTGCGCCTGCGGTTGAACGACGACGGCAAGCAGCCGGCGCTGATCAAGACCGTGCGCGGGGCCGGCTATGTGTTCTCGGCCGACGTCAGCGTGTCCAGTGTCTAGCCGCAGCAGCAACCCGCTCGCGCGCATGCTGCACCAGCCGTTGCAGCGCTGGTTGCCGGCGTCGCTGCTTGGCCGCCTGACGCTCGTGATGGTGGCCGGGGTGCTGGTGACGCAGCTGGCGGCCAGCGCGATCTGGGCCAGCCAGCTGCGCGCGAAATCGCAGGTCGAGGCGCAGTCGTCGGCCCAGTACGTGGCGCACAGCGCAGCGGGCGCGATCCGCTTCTTTCGCAGCCTGCCGCCGGCCTATCGCCTGCTGATCATCCAGCAGTTGCGTGAAATGGGCGGTACGCGCTTTTTCGTCAACCTCAATCATGCCTACGTGCCGATCGAACAGATCGCGCCGCACCCGCTTGCGCAAAGCGTGATTGCCACGGTCGACGCCACGCTCAGGAGCGACCTGCCGCATTCGCCGGGCTTCCGGCTCGCGTTTGCCCGGCCTGACCGGCTGGTGGTGGCCGAACACGATGTGCGCCTGGACGACCTGCCCAATGCCTGGGTCCAGCACGTGCTGCTGCTCAAGCCCGACCCGGCCCCGATCCTCGTGATCCAGACCGAGATCGAGCCCGGTAACTGGCTGTACATGGCGGCCCTGATGCCGAACCCGTATTTCCTCGACAGCAGCGACCCGTTCGCGTGGGATCGCCTGATGCCGCAGATCCTGTCGCTGGCCGTGGTGCTGCTGCTTTGCCTGCTCGTCGTGCGCTCGATCACGCGGCCGCTGGCGGCATTGTCCGATGCCGCGTCGGCGCTGGGCCAGGGTCATGACGACGAAGCGCGTCCGCTGCCCGAAACCGGCAGCCGCGAATTCATCAACACCGCGCGCGCCTTCAGTGCAATGCGCGAGCGCATCGGGCGCTATATCGACGACCGCGAGCGCTTGTTCATCTCGATTTCGCATGATTTGCGCACGCCGATCACGCGCCTCAAGCTGCGCGCCGAACTGCTGGACGACGAAGCCCTGCGTGACGAATTCGAGGAGGATCTCGATGAACTCGACATGATGGTCAAGGGCGCGCTGCAATGCGTGAAGGACAGCGACATCCACGAAAATCCGACCGAGATCAAGCTCGATACGATGCTGGGCCGCATGGTGCGCAGCGCCGAACTGGCGGGGCACGCGGTGGCCTGGCAGCCGTCCGGCGTGACGGTGCGCGGCAAGCCGCTGGCACTCAAGCGCGCGCTTGGCAACCTGCTCGACAACGCGCTGTTCTACGGCGCGCGTGCCGAGATCAGCGTGCGCCAGGAGCCTGACTGGGTGCTGATCTGCCTGCGCGACCACGGGCCTGGCGTACCCGATGAAGCGTTTGCCAGTCTGTTCGATCCGTATGTGCGGCTGGCGCACGGGCGCGAGCAGAATGACGGCGGCATGGGGCTGGGCCTGGGCATCGCGCGCGGCGTGATCGAGGCGCATGGCGGCCGGCTGGTGCTGTCGAACCATCCCGAGGGTGGTTTGAATGCGGTGGTACGCTTGCCGGCCGTTTGACTCTTTCATCCTGCAGGAAAGCCGATGCCATTGACCTTTGACGACGCCACGCTGGACGAAGCGGCACGCTTCAATGCGCGGCTTGCGCGCGCGCCGCGTTTTGGTACGCGCTATCGCTTCATGCCGCTGCTTGTACAGGGCCTGCTGCGCTTGTCCCAGGTCAGCGCCGACGGCAAGCTGCGCCGCGCCGGCCTGCAGGTCGAGACGCGCATGGTGGGGCTGGAGGGAGTGCAGGTGAAGGTCCGGATCATCCGCCCGCGCGGGCCGGTGGCCGGCGTCGTGCTCGACATTCACGGCGGCGGCTGGGTGGTCGGCAATGCGCCCATGAACGATGCGTTCAATGCGGCCTTTGCCAGCCGCTGCGGCCTGGCGGTGGTGTCGGTCGATTACCGGCTGGCACCGCGCGCCTTCGTGCATCAGCAGATGGAAGAATGCCTGGCCGCGGCGCGCTGGCTGTTGCAGGACGGCTTGCCGGAGTATGCGGGCAAGCCGATCATCGTGGTCGGCGAGTCGGCGGGGGCGCAACTGGCTGCGGCTACGCTGCAAGGGCTAAGTGACTGGCCCGCGCTGCTGGCGCGCATCGCTGGCGCCGTTCTGTACTACGGCGTCTACGATATGGCCGGCACCGACAGCGTGCGCAGGGCAGGGCCCGAGACGCTGGTGCTCGACGGGCCGCGCATGCTGGCCGGGCTGCGCAGGCTCACGCCCGACCTGGACGACGCCGGGCGCCGCCAGCCGCCGCTGTCACCGCTGTTCGGCGACCTGGCCGGCATGCCGCCGGCGTTGATGATCGTTGGCAGTGGCGATCCGCTGCTCGACGACACGCTGCAAATGGCGCAGCGCTGGCAGCAGGTGGCCGATGTCGAACTGAACGTGGCGCCCGATGCGCCACATGGTTTCATTCACTTTCCGACCGCGATGGCCAGGGTGACGCTGGCGCATGCACAGGCCTGGGTGCGGCAACGCATCGCGCCGGTCAGCGCATCTGCGTCACATGCGCCTCGCGCAGCGGGTGCCAGCCCAGGCGCGCCGCGATGATGCGCCGGTACGCAGTGTCGATATGGGCCGGCGTGCGGCGGATGTAATCCTCGGCGGCGTCGCGCTGCGCGCCGCTGCAACTGTCCAGCCACGCCACGGCTTCGTCGACCGTCGGCACGCGCCCGCTCACGCCATCGAATTTCGGCGGGATCGCGGTCCAGATGGCGGCGTCGATGCCCTTGGCGCGCAGCCAGGCGGCCACGCGCGGATTGTCTTCTGCGCCGTCCTGCGCCGGCACGCTGCCGATCCATTCCGGAAACGCGGCCCGGATCTTTTCGCGCGTGCACAGCATGGCGCGGGCGGTATCCAGGTCGTCGGTGGCGACATAAGCCCAGTAGGTGGGCATCAGGCGCGCGCCTTCGCACAGCACGAGCGCCAGTTCGGGACTGTCGTCGCTCTGGCGGGCAAATTCGATGGGCATGGCGGGACCGTCCGGATGCCATCCGGAGGCGAGCTTCAGGCCCTGGGGTTTCCAGAGCAGCGAGCCCCAGGCGATACAAGCGATATTCATGAACTGGACTGGTAACAGGAAAAGGAAAAGCCCAGTCTAGCCGGTCGGCTGAAAGAGGCGAGCACGGCTCTGCCGACCGCCTTATTCTTCCGGCGTTTGCTTCGGCGCCTTGCTGTCTTTCGCAGCGAACAGGCGGTCCTTGGCCGAGAGCAGCTTCTGGACTTTGGAACCCATCTTCATCAGCTGCGCCATCGATTCGGGCGACAGGCGTTGCAGATCGTCGAACCAGTTGTTGGCCAGGTCGACCAGTTCGTGCATCTCGCGCATGCGCTCCTGCGCGAACTTGTCTTCGGGGTGGCTGGCATTGGCCAGCAGCGACTCGCGCAACACCGACAGCGTCGGTGCGACTTCGCGCCGGCGTCGCTCGGCGGCGACCACGCGGAAGATTTCCCACACATCGCCCAGCGACGTGAAGTATTCGCGGCGATCACCCGGAATGCGCGACAGGCGCACCAGGCCCCACGACTGCAATTCCTTCAGGCCGATGCTCACGTTCGAGCGTGAGATGCCGAGTTTTTCGCCGATGTCGTCGGCATGCAGCTGTTCTTCGGAAACGAAGAGCAGGGCGTAGATTTGCCCCACCGTGCGGTTGATGCCCCAGCGGCTGCCCATCTCGCCGAAGTGGCTGACAAACGTTTGGACAAGTGGCGTCATGGTTGCGAACTTTTCGATGCTTGTGAAAGGTGAATTATCCCACGTCACCCGGACACGTACCACGCATGCGCGTGTTTGCCGCCATTGTTGTTAATACGTTCGTAATTCCCGACTAACCTGGTCACCCATTACAGACAGACCAGAAGTTTCAGCGCATAATCCGCTCACCTTCCGAAATTCCTGAAGTTTTAGAAAATCCAAAAAGTTTATTCCGGGGCACGTCCGACGCTGATGGCCATGGCCCCCGTACGTCTGCCGTTTTGTTGCAACAACGTTTGGAGAACCACCATGCACCGCAGCCAACCCCGCCGTCCGGCACTGCTTACAGGCCCTGGCCCTGCCCGTGGCGCCACGCTGGCAATGAGCGGTGCGGCGCTGCTGTGGATTCCGCAAGCGGCGCTGCTGGCGCATGCGGTGGGGAGTCTGGCCCAAGGCGCCGGGCTGGCCGACATGCTGCTGCCGGTGCTGGGGTTCCTCGTCCTTGGCGTGCTGCGCGCCAGCAGCGAAGCGTGGGGCGCGCGCCGCTTGTTCGCCGTGTCGCGCAGCCAGCTCGCCGCCATGCGCCAGACAGCCGTGCAAGCCCTGGCCGCGCGCTCGCCGCTGGACCGTGCGCGCCTGCCATCCGGTCAGGCCGCCAGCATCGTCGCCGAGCAGGCCGAAGCCGTGCTGCCCTGGTTGCTGCGATACGGGCCGGCGCGCATGCGGGTATTGCTGGCGCCGCCTGTCATCGCACTCGTCGTCTGTTACTTCTCGTGGCTTGCTGCGCTGATCCTGGTGCTGGCCGCCCCGCTGATTCCGCTGTTCATGGTCGTTATCGGCTGGCGCGCCAAGGCTGCCAGCGAAGCGCAACTGCAGCTGGTCGGCGGCATGAGCGGGTTTTTGCTCGACCGGCTGCGCGGCCTGTCGACGCTGCGCGCACTGGGCGCCGTCGACGCCACCGCCCGCCGGGTAAGGGCTTCCAGCGAAGCGGTCCGCGCCAGCACCATGCGCGTGCTGCGCATTGCCTTCTTGTCGTCGACCGCGCTCGAACTGTTTTCGGCGCTGGGCGTGGCGCTGGTGGCGGTGTACGTGGGTTTCCACCTGCTCGGCGAAATCGGGCCGGGCAACTGGGGCAGCCGGTTGACGCTGGCCGAAGGCCTGTTCGTGCTGCTGCTGGCGCCGGCGTTTTTCGAACCGCTGCGCGAACTGGCGGCGGTCTGGCACGACAAGGCCGCCGGCGAAGCAGCGCTCGAGGCGCTGGCCAGGCTGCAGGCGGCCGGCTTGCCGTTGCCGGGCGCGCTGCAAGGGCCGGACGAAGCGCTGCGCATTGGCCGCGCGCCATCTGTCGATATCGAGGGCCTGCGCTTTGCGCATCCGGGTGAAGCGCCGCTGTTCGACAACCAGGATGTGTATGTGCACGTTGGCGAGCACGTGGCGCTGGTCGGCCCCAGCGGTAGCGGCAAGACCACGCTGCTGTCGATCATCGCGGGCCTCGTCCCGTTTGACAGCGGCACCGTGCGCATCGGCGGCGTGCCGCTGGACGCCGGGTCGGCTGCTGGCCTGCGCGCGCGCATGGCCTGGATCGGCCAGAAGCCGCACGTGTTTGCCGGCTCGGTGCGCGCCAATGTGGCGCTCGAGCGCGATGGCGTGACGGTCGACGCCGTCAGCCGCGCCGTGGCGCGCGCAGGCCTTGGCCAGATCGAGCACGCGACGCCGGGCGAGAGCCTGGGCGAGGGCGGCCTTGGCCTGTCGGGCGGCGAACTGGTGCGCCTTGCGCTGGCCCGCGCGATGTGCGCGCCGCATGCCGGCCTGCTGCTGGTCGACGAACCCACTGCCCACCTCGACCGCGACACGGCCGCCGGCGTGATCGACGCGCTGCTGCAACTGGCGCAGGGCCGCACCATGATTGTCGCCACCCACGATCTGGCACTGGCCGCGCGTCTGGGCCGTGTCGTGCGCCTCGGCGAACCATTGATTCAACGGAGCGCAGCATGAAACGTGGCAAAGAAACAAAGCGTGGCAAAGAAACAAAGCGCGGTAACGACATGAAGCGCAATAACGACATGCAGCCGGTGCTGTCCCTGTTCATCCTCACCGGCGGGCGGCGCCTGGCCCTGGGGGCGGGTCTGTCGACGCTTGTGGTGCTGGCCGGAATGGCGCTGCTGGGCACCTCGGGCTGGTTCATCACCTCGGCGGCCCTGGCCGGCCTGGCCGGCAGCGCCGCCATGTTCAATGTGTTCGTGCCAAGCGCGGCGATCCGCTTGCTGGCCCTGGGCCGCACCTTTGGCCGTTATGCCGAGCGCACGGTGACGCACGACGCCACGTTTGGCGTACTGGCCGCGCTGCGCGAGCGGCTGTTTCGCGGCTGGGCCACGCCGGATGCCGCACGGGCGCTGCTGCGCCGGCCGTCGCGCCTGCTGTTTCGCCTGACGGGCGACATCGATGCCCTCGAATCGGTCTATCTGCGCCTGATCGTGCCGGCTGTCGCCGCCTGCGGCGCAGCGCTGCTGGCCGGCCTGGTGCTGGCGAACCTCGACTGGCGCCTTGGCCTGGCGATGTTCGGCTGGCTGCTGGCGGTTGGCTGGGGCGTGACCTTGCTCGTGGCGCGCCTGGCGCGGCCGGTGGCGCTGCGCCGCGTCCGCGCGCTGGAGCGGCTGCGCGCCCAGGCGATCGACCTGGTTGCCGGCCAGACCGACCTGGCGCTGGCCGGCCGGGTGCCGGCGCAGTGTGCGCAACTGGCGCGCCTCGATACGAACCTGGCGCGCCATGACGCCGCGCTGCACCGGCTGGAAACCGGCGCCGGCTGGCTGTATGCGGTCGGTGGCCACGTCACCGTCGCCGCCGTCCTGCTGGCAGTGGGGGCGCTGGCACAGCAATTGGCATCGCATCCGGTGCAGCAGCAGATGCCACAAATACAGGCGCAGGTGGGGCAGCTGGGCGCACCCGCCGCCGCGCTGGCACTGCTGATCGCGCTGGCCGCGCTGGAGCCGTTTGCCGCGCTGCGGCGCGGCGCGATCGAGGCTGGCCGCAGCTGGCTGGCCATGCGCCGCGTGGCGCCGCGCCTGCGCCAGCAGGATGACGCCGCCGTACCGCTGCCGCCCGCCGCTGGTACCAGCACCGGCACCGGCACCGGCACCGGCACCGGCACCGGCACCGGCACCGGCACCGGCACCGGCACCGGCACGGCGTTGCTGCTGCACGCCGCCACCGTGTTCCATCCCGGCCGCACCGGCGCGGCCCTGCATGCGGTCGATCTGCACATTGCCGTTGGCGAGCGCGTTGCCGTGGTCGGCAGCAGCGGTGTCGGCAAGTCGACGCTGCTGGCGCTGGCGGCCGGCGAACTGGCCGCCCAGGCGGGCCAGGTATGGGCGCGGCCTGCTACTTGGCTGACCCAGCGTACCGAACTGTTTTGCGACAGCCTGCGCGACAACCTGCGCCTGGCCGATCCCGCCGCCACCGACGCGCAGTTGTGGGCTGCGCTGCAGGCCGCCGGCCTGGAACAGGACGTACGCGGCTTCGCACAGGGTCTTGACACCTTGCTGGGCGAGGGCGGTCTTGGCCTGTCGGGCGGCCAGTCGCGCCGCCTGGCGCTGGCGCGCTTGCTGTTGCGCCGGGCTGACTTCTGGCTGCTGGACGAGCCGACCGAGGCGCTTGACGGCGCCACCGCGGCCGATGTGCTGGCGCGCCTGGCGCTGCACGCCAAGGGCCGCACGCTGCTGGTGGCCACGCATCTGCGGCGCGAAGCGGCGCTGGCCGACCGCCTGCTCGTGATGAAAGACGGGCGGATCGATGCCGACCTGCGGCGTGGCACCCAGGCATTCGATGCGGCACTGGACGCGCTGCGCCAACACTAAGAACAACCAACCACTGACGTATTCAAGAAGAAAGGATTCACCATGGATCTCGACGTTGTCGGGCTCTCCCGACTGCAGTTTGCCTTGACTGCGCTGTACCACTTTCTGTTTGTCCCCCTGACCCTGGGGTTGTCGATGCTCATCGCCATCATGGAAACCGTGTATGTGATGACCGGGCGCCCCATCTGGCGCCAGATGACCAAGTTCTGGGGCGTGCTGTTCGGGATCAACTTTGCGATTGGCGTCTCGACGGGCCTCGTGATGGAATTCCAGTTCGGCATGAACTGGAGCTACTACAGCCATTACGTGGGTGACGTGTTCGGCGCGCCGCTGGCGATCGAAGGCCTGATGGCGTTCTTCCTCGAGGCGACCTTTGTTGGCCTGTTCTTCTTTGGCTGGGATCGCCTGTCGAAGGTGCAGCACCTGGCCGTGACCTGGCTGATGGCTCTTGGCACCAACTTCTCGGCGCTGTGGATCCTGATCGCCAATGGCTGGATGCAGAACCCGATCGGCGCCACGCTCAACCCGCAGACGATGCGCATGGAGGTGACGGACTTTGGCGCGGTACTGGCCAATCCGGTGGCCCAGGCCAAGTTCGTGCACACCGTGTCGGCCGGCTATGTGATCGCAGCGCTGTTCGTGCTGGGCATCGCAGCCTGGTACCTGCTCAAGGGCCGCCATGTCGAACTGGCCAAACGGTCGATGACGGTGGCCGCGTCGTTTGGCCTGGCCGCTTCGCTGTCGGTGGTGGTGCTGGGTGACGAAAGCGGTTACCTGGCGACCGAACACCAGCACATGAAGCTCGCTGCCATCGAAGGCATGTGGGAGACGCAGCCTGCGCCGGCCGCCTTTACCGCATTTGGCTTTCCCGACCAGAACGCGCGCGAGACGCACTACGCGATCCACATCCCGTGGGCAATGGGCCTGATCGGCACGCGCTCGCTGTCGAACCAGATTCCGGGCATCAGTGACCTGGTCAAGCTGGCCGAGGTGCGGGTGCGCCAGGGCATCGTGGCCTATGGCGCGCTCGAAGAGATTCGCGCGCTCGGCGGCCGCGCACCGGTGCCGCCGGCCTTGCAGGCGCGCTTTGAAGAGCACAGCGCGGTGCTGGGTTACGCGCTGCTGCTCAAGCGCTATGTGGACGATCCGCGCCAGGCCAGCGACGCGCAGATCCGGCAAGCGGCCCTGGATACCGTGCCGCAGGTCGCGCCGCTGTTCTGGTCGTTCCGCATCATGGTGGGGCTTGGCATGTTCTTCATTGTGCTCACGGCGGTGTTTTTCTGGCTGTCGGCGCGCCGTCGCCTGGACGCTTATCCGTGGCTGCTGAAGGTGGCCGTGTGGTCGATCCCGCTGCCATGGATCGCCGCCGAAGCTGGCTGGGTCGTTGCCGAACTGGGGCGCCAGCCATGGGCCATCGAGGGCGTGCTGCCTACCGCCGTCGCGGTATCGAACCTGGGCATCCAGACCGTGCTGACGACCCTGATCGGTTTTGTCGTGCTGTATTCGATCCTGCTGGTCGTGGAAATGAAACTGATGTTCAAGGCCATCCGCAAGGGGCCGGAAGACGAACTGGCCCATGCGCCGGGCACCCACAGCCCACTGGTCGGCACCACGCCGGCAATGCGCACTGCGCCCATGATCACTGCGGAGTAACACACCATGATTCTTCATACGCTTCTCGACTACGACACGCTGCGCATCATCTGGTGGCTGCTGCTGGGTATCCTGCTGGTGGGCTTTGCCGTCACCGACGGGTTTGACCTGGGCACCGGCACCTTGCTGCCGTTTGTCGCCAACACCGACCTGGAACGCCGGGTCGTCATCAATGCCGTCGGCCCCGTGTGGGAAGGCAATCAGGTCTGGCTCGTGCTGGGCGGCGGCGCCATTTTTGCGGCCTGGCCGCAGCTGTATGCGGTCTCGTTCTCGGGCTTTTACCTGGCGATGGCGGCCGTGCTGCTGGCGCTGATCCTGCGGCCGGTCGCCTTTAAATATCGCAGCAAGCGCGACAGCATCGGCTGGCGCGCGACCTGGGACTGGGCCCTGTTCGTCGGCGGCTTCGTGCCGGCGCTGATCTTCGGCGTCGCGATGGGCAATGTGCTGCAGGGCGTGCCGTTCCGCCTCGCGCCCGATCAGCAGATCTTTTACGAGGGTGGCTTCTTTGCCCTGCTCAATCCGTTTGCCGTGCTGTGCGGCCTGGTGTCGGTGGCCATGCTCGTCATGCACGGTGCGGCCTGGCTGGTGCTCAAGACCGATGGCCTGGTGGCCAGCCGTGCGCGCGCCTGGGGCATGCGCGCCGCGGTTGCCACCGTGGTGCTGTACGCCGTGGCCGGCGTGCTGCTGTGGGGCTTTGTCGATGGCTACCGCATCACGAGCGCGGTGGTGACGACCGGCCCGTCCAATCCGCTGTTCAAGACTGTCGAGGCGGGCGTGGCGGGCAGCTGGTTTGCCAATTACGCCGCGCATCCATGGACCCAGCTGGCGCCAGCGGCTGGCATCGTCGGCGCGCTGCTGACGCTGATGGCCCTGGTGCGGCGCCGGGAAGGCGTGGCCATGCTCACGTCGAGCCTGTCGATCGCCGGCATCGTGCTCAGCGTGGGGGCATCGATGTTCCCGTTTATTTTGCCATCGTCGATCCAGCCGCAGGCCAGCCTGACGGTGTGGGATGCGTCGTCGAGCCATCTGACGCTGTTCATCATGCTCGTTGCGACCTGCATCTTTTTGCCCCTGATCCTGGCCTATACGAGCTGGGTCTACAAGGTCTTGTGGGGCAAGGTGGTGCCAGACGACATCAGCGGCGGCAAGAGTCACGCGTATTAACTGAACGAATAACGCAACCAGAAAGGACTTCACCATGTGGTATTTCGCCTGGCTACTCGGCCTGCCGCTCGCGGCTGCCTTCGCCGTCCTCAATGCAATGTGGTACGAGCTGATGGACGACGCACAGCGCCAGCAGGCGTGACGACGGGCGTGCCGGCGTGGCTGATTTGCGCCGGCACGCGCCCATGTCATCACCCTGTCAAAGTCATTCGACAGTATTCGAACCGTGGCCCGGCGGTGTAAGCGTCCGGGACCGTTGAATCGAACCTTGAATGACCGCATGCAAACCAATCTCGCCATCGTTGCACTCTCCGCGCTTGCCCAGGAATCCCGCTTTGCCGCGTTTCGGCTACTGGTGCAGGCCGGCCCCCAGGGCCAGTCCGCAAGCAATATTGCAGCAACCCTCGATATGCCGGCATCGTCCCTGTCATTTCATTTGAAGGAACTGACGCACGCGGGGCTGGTCGCGCCGCGCCAGCAAGGCCGCTTCATCTTCTATCGCGCGCGCGTGGAGACCTTGCAGGGCCTGATGGAGTTCCTGTCGGCCACCTGCGGCAACGCAGGTGCACAGTCGATGCAGGAGCGTCTGGCGACGGTATGATCGTCGATGCCGGAATTGCCGGTGCTGCCATCGACGAGGATCACCATGACGTCAACCACCACGCCGCAACGGGTGCAACTGAGCCGCAAGAAAGGTTGGCGCATGCCACCCAACACGATTTCCGTGGCGCGGCCTGGCAAGTGGGGTAATCCATTTTCGGTGCTGCCCGAGCTGGCGCCCGGCACACCGGCCGGGCGCTATATCGCAATGCCGACGGTCGAAGAAGCCGTGGCGGCGTATCGCCTGTGGCTGCAGATCGATCCGGCCGGGCAGCAAGTGGCGCAACAGGCACATGCGTCGCTGTGCGGCCATGACCTGGCATGCTGGTGCCGGCCGGGCACCCCGTGTCATGCGCAGGTGCTGATCGATCTCGTGAATGCGTGATGGTTATTTGGCGGCAGTGACGTTACCGATGCCCGAAACCGACTTGCTCACCGATGCCGGCTTGCCGTAATACGTCAGGTTGCCCAGGCCCTGGACGCTGGCATTGAGCTTGTTGGTGGCGTGCACGCTCACGTCGCCGATGCCGCGGAAGGTCACATCGGCATCCTGCGCGATCAGGGCCTTGGCGTCGACTTCGCCCACACCCTCGGCATTCAGGCGCAACTGGCCTACCTTGCCGTTCATTTGCAGGCTGCCGGCGCCCCGGTAATTCACGTCGAAGCGCTCGGTGCGCACATTATTCAGGATCATCAGGCCGGCGCCTTCGCCGCGAAAACTGGTGAGCTCGGGCATGGTCACGACCACCCGTTCGGCATCGTCGATATTGACGTTCTTGCTGTTCTTGTCCGCGAACGACAGGCGCAGTTCGCCGTTCACGACCTCGGTCTTCACACGGTCGATGAATTTCTGGTTGCCCTCGACCCGCAGCGAATACGCCTTGCCTACCTCGACCACCAGGCTCACGGGGCCCTGTGAATCGATGGTCTTGAACGGCGTCACGCTGCGCACCTGTTCGGCGGCCTGGATCGAGAGGGATGCGAGCGAGAAAAGGGCGACGATGACGGCACGTTTCATGATGTTCTCCAGTGAGTTGATGGAGCCCATTCTAGGCACGGCACCCATCCGCAGCCCCGCCCTTGCGATGGATTGCAAGAAACGGGTGTTGAACTGCACAGGCGCCGGAATCAGTGCTTCGTGGCGAGAAACTGGCCTTTGCCGACCGCGACCAGGCTGGTACTCCAGCCCGGCGCGCAGCGCAGCGCCTGCATGAACGGCGCCAGTTCCTGTGCGTGCGAGGTGGCGTTGTCCACCACGACCAGCCCGCCCGGTCGCAGTACACGTTCGATCTGCGGCAGCCAGGCGAGGTAAGCGGTGCGCTCCGAATCCAGGAAGACGAGGTCGAACGCCGCATCGGCGCCGCCGGCCAGCACGTCGCCTGCGTTGCCTTCGACCTGATGCACCCGGTCCTGCAGCCCGACGCGCGCGAAATTGGCGCGCGCCATCGCGACCTTCGCGGGCGAGAGTTCGACCGTCGTGACGAGACCATCGTGCGCCGCGGCCGCATCGGCCAGCCACAGCGTCGAGTAACCATTGGATGTGCCGATCTCGAGAATGCGGCGTGCGCCCATCGCCCGCACGATAACGGCCAGGAACTCGCCGGTATCGTGGGTGATGTTGAGCATGCGGCTGGCACGGTTCTCGTGGGCCGCATCGTGACTGGCGCCGAAGGTTTCCAGCTCTTTCAGCAGGGCTTTAAGTGAAGTGGTCAACGGTTGTCTCCATTTTGTCCGGGAATCGAGGCGCACGATTGCGACGTTGCTAATATTGCCGAAGCGATAAGCCTATAATCTTTTCGTCTCTTTTGAAGTCCACATCATGCACATCTCGACCATCACACTACCTGAAATGAAGCTCGCCGGGCTACCGGCAGTTGCGCCAATTTCAGCGCCGGAAACGGATTTGCCAGAGATCTGGAAAGCATTCCTCGCCCGTGAAGGCGAGCTGGGCGAGCACAACGGTGTCCGCTACGGCGTAACGCTGCGGCAGGACAATGGTGAGCAGGTCGAATGCGTGGCCGTCGAGGTCGCTGACCTCGACCAGCTCCCGCCCGGCATGATCGGCATCCAGGTGCCGGCGCGCCGTTATGCGCTGATGACGCACCGCGGCCCGATGCTGCATGCGCAAGCCTCGCGCGTGACCGGCACGGCAGCGATGGAGCAACTGGGCATGGAAGCCGATGAAGAGGGTATCCGCCTGGAACGGTACGACCGCCGCTACACGCCGACCGTCGACGATGGCGCGCGGCCGGACAATGCCTACGACATCCTGGTGCCGCTGTACGGTTGAACTGATATGAAGCACAGATAAAGGACACGGCCCGCGTCGGGGCCGTGTCGTGGGTGCATCTCTATAAATTGGTGCCGGTATATTTCCCGACCGCCGGCGCCGGTAGGGCAGCTCGCGCTGCCGCGTTCCCTTCCCAAGGAGCACTTGCATTGTGCTGCTTAAATGTGACAACCGTTTGACGATCCGGACGAATTCGATTTCTCTTGCTTGTTTCCCTTTGTAAAGCTCACGGATAATGCCTGCTTTGCGGTCGCCTTGACCGCCAGCCACAGGAGCAGCACGTGCACGAGCAAGATTCCGGACCGGATGCGTCCACCCAGCCAGGCAACCCCGCGCGCAGGCGCATTTTTCAGGCCGCCGCGGCCGCTGGCGTGGTGGCCGGCGCCGGCACGCTGCCCGGCGTGGCAAACGCAGCGCCCACCGCGGCGAAGGCGCCAGCCAGGAGTTCGCTCGACGCCAAGCTGCGCGCCCACGTCAAGAACGTGGTTGTGATCTACCTGGAAAACCGCAGCTTCAACAATCTGTTTGCCGATTTCCCCGGCCTGGCCGAGCCGCTGGCAAGCGTGCCGGCGGCGCGCCTGCAACAGCGCGACCGCGACGGTTCGGTCCTGCCGACCCTGCCCAACATCTGGGGCGGCATGGTGCCGGGCCGCCAGAATATCGGCGGCAAGGATTACCTGATCGACGAAAAGCAATTGGCAGCATTGCCGAATGCGCCGTTCAAGCTGACCGACGGCGATGGCAAGCCGCTGCCGGAATCCATCGTCACGCGTGACCTGGTGCACCAGTTCTATCACAACCAGATGCAGATCAATGGCGGGCGCAACGACGGCTTTGCCGCCTGGTCCGATGCCGGCGGCATGGTGATGGGCTATTACGGCGAAACATCGAAGAACCTCGGCCTGTGGCAGATCGCGCGCGAATTCACGCTGTGCGACAACTTCTTCATGGCCGCGTTTGGCGGCTCGTACCTGAACCACCAGTTCCTGATCAGTGGCCGGGTGCCGGAATACTTCGATGCCGCGCAGACGATGGCCAAATCGAAGATTGCAGTGCTGGACGATGGCCCGCAGGGCGTACGCCTGGCGCTGGCCCCCGATTCGCCGGCCTCGGCGCTGGACGGTCCGCCCAAGGTCGTGCGCAATGGCGCGATGACGCCGGACGGTTATGCCGTCAACACGATGGCGCCGCCGTACCAGCCGAGCTGGGTCCGTCCGGCCGTCGATGGCGACCCGCTGCACGCCGACCCGCAGGACGCCAGCGTGTTGCCGCCGCAAACCTATGACACGATCGGCGACCTGCTGTCCCGGCGCGGTGTCAGCTGGGCCTGGTATGGCGGCGGCCAGCAAGCGGCGCTCGATGGCCGCGGCGCCGGCCAGAAGCCCAACTTCCAGTACCACCACCAGCCATTCAATTACTTCAGGCAGTTCGCCCCGGGAACCAAAGCGCGCGCCGACCACCTGCGTGACGGCGGCCTGGGCGACAGCCCGATCTCGAACCGGTTCATTGCGGACGTGATTGCCGGCAAGCTGCCGGCGGTTGCGTTCTACAAGCCGCAAGGCAACCTGAACCTGCACGCCGGGTACTCGGACATCGAATCGGGCGACGCCCACGTCGCCAACGTCATTGAGCACCTGAAAAAGTCACCGCAGTGGAAAGACATGGTGGTGGTGATCACGTTCGACGAGAACGGCGGCTGGTGGGACCATGTGGCCCCGCCGAAGGGCGACCGCTGGGGCCCGGGCTCGCGCATCCCGGCGATCGTGGTGTCGCCGCACGCCAAGCGGGGCGTGGTCGACCACAACTTCTATGACACGACCTCGGTGCTGCGCTTCATCACGCGCCTGCACGGTCTGCCGCTGCTGGAAGGCCTGGCTGTACGCAACGCCGCGTTCGAAGGGCGCGGCGCCCGTCCGCCGGGCGATCTGACGGCCACATTGCAATTCCGGTGATACAAAGCCAGTCATCAAGGCTGGCTTTTTGATTAAAAGTTTCCTATTGGCTATCGCGCGCTGGTAACAATGACACAGGTATAAAGTTTGCCTACTCGATGTTGTTTCGTTGATAACCGTCATAACGATGGGTTCGACAAGCAGTATTGAATTGCCCAAACATATAGGGAAGAAGCGCCGGCCATCGTGCAGCGTCCAACCCAATCCTACAATGTCAAGAATCAGGAGATACACCATGCAGAAAACTCAACTCATCAAGCGCCTGTTGGCAGTGTCGGTCGCAGCAGCCATGTTCGGTTCGGTTGGCGCCCAGGCGCAAACCGCCAACTCCACCCAGATGGGTGCCAGCGCGACGTCCGCTACCGCCAGTGGCACGGCCAAGCTGGCCGCTGCCGATCGCAAGGCCATCATGGACATGGGCATGTCGAACATGGCTGAGGTGGAAATGGGCAAAATGGCGCAAAGCAAGAGCCAGAATGCCGATGTGAAAGCGTTCGCTCAGAAAATGGTCGATGACCATGGCAAGGCGCTGACCGAAGTGCAGACCCTGGCGCAATCGAAGGGCGTGACCCTGCCAACCGAACTTGATGCCAAGCACAAGGCGATGGCGGCCAAGCTGGAAAAGGCCAATGGCGACGCGTTCGACAAGGCCTACACGAAGCAGGGCGGCGTGGCAGCGCACAAGGAAACGCTGGCCAAGCTGCAAAAAGCCTCGAAAGCGGCCAAGGATGCTGACGTCAAGGGTCAGGTCGACAAGATGATCCCGGTCGTGCAAGAGCACCTGAAGCATGCCGAGCAAGTTGCTAGCGGCAAGATGGGCAGCACCGGCAGCTCGGGCGCCGCTGGTCATACCGGCGCCAGCCACTAAGATCAGGCGTTGATCGCGCCGCCGCCAGGGGTGGTTCGCACCCTTGGCGGCGGCTCGGTTTTCCACTTTCCTTCAATCCGTTCGATCACGATCTCGATGCCGACGATGGCGTTCAGCATCCCCTCGATGTAATCGTTCGGTGCGTCGCTCACCGCCCATGGTTCAGCTTGCATGTGTTCCATGCGGTCGGTCAGGCGCGTCACCTGCGCCAGCAGCCAGGCCGGCTCGTCGATCGTGCGCAGCCGCCCGTGCACATGGACCACGTTATAGGTCCAGGTAGGCACCACGCGGCCACCCGTTTCTTCTTTTTCCACGCGATCCGGCGTGGCATACCCCGATGGTCCCCTAAACACGACCAGCACCTGCTGCCCGTCGCGTCGCCAGACGGGATTGCGGCGCGCGACGTGCGTGCGCAAAATACCCTCGCTCGCGTAGACATCAAATGGCAGGTGATCGGCGTCTGGCAGTCCGTCGCTGTGCGTCACCAGCATGCCAAGTGGGTGGGCGGCAATCAGGTCGTGCAGGCTAGTGCTGTCAGGCTGGGCAAAACGGGCAGGACAATACATGCAATGTGTCTCCAGAGTAGACCCGTATCCTCGAATACAAATTGGCTTTCCAAAATAGCCAATTACAGTAAAGATGGGCGTACCAATATGATTCTGCCCACCATGCATGCCCACGACCTGATTGCCGCTACGCCGCTTGAACGCAGCGGTGAGATCCCCCTGTTTCGCCAGCTGCACGCACGGCTCAGAGACGCTATCCTGCAGGGCGCACTGGCCCCTGGCGCACGCCTGCCGGCCACACGCACGCTGTGCGTCGTGCTGGGCGTATCGCGCCAGACCGTGCTGGCTGCCTACGATCAGCTCACTGCCGAGGGTTATCTGCGTGGCGGCGTGGGTCACGGCACGTTTGTCGACGAAGCCTTGCCGCTTGCGCGCAGGCCGCCCCGGACCGATGGCTTGCTACGGGCATTGCCGGCACGCGGCGTGGCCATGGCCACCGCCATGGGCCGGGCGCCGTTGCGCGATGGTCCGCCGCGCGCCTTCCGCCCCAGCATGCCGGGCCTGGACCTGTTTCCGTTCGACCTGTGGCGCAAGCTCGAAGCGCGCCAGTTACGGCGCGCGCATCGTTCCGGTCCCTACCTCGGCTATGGCGCAGCCAACGGCTATGCCCCGCTGCGCGAACTGCTGTGCGCTTACCTGCGCGCTTCGCGCGGCGTCGTGTGCGAACCGGAGCAGATCGTGATCACGTCCGGTTCGCAGCAGGCCTTGTACCTGCTGTCGCAACTGCTGCTCGCGCCCGGCGACGGTGTCTGGCTCGAGTCGCCCGGCTATCAGGGCGCCAGCGCGCCGATACAAGTGGCCGGAGCGCGCCTGTGCACCGTGCCGGTGACCGACGAAGGGATGGATGTGGCATACGGCGCGCTGCATTATCCCGACGCGCGCATGGTGTTCGCCACCCCGTCGCACCAGCTGCCGCTGGGCGTGACGATGAGCCTCGCGCGCCGGCTCGAACTGCTGCGCTGGGCGACAGCCAACCGCGCCTGGGTGATCGAGGACGATTACGACAGCGAGTACCGCTACACCGGCCCGCCGCTGGCGTCGTTGCAAAGCCTCGACCGCGCCGGTTGTGTGATCTACGTGGGAACGTTCTCGAAGGTGCTGTTTCCGGCGCTGCGGCTCGGCTACGTCGTCGCGCCGCCGGCGCTGGCTGAACCGCTCGCGCGCGCAAAAGCGCTGATCGACCGCCAGGGTGCGATCCTGCCGCAGGCGGTACTGGCCGACTTCATCGGGGAAGGCCACTTCATGCGCCACATCCGGCGCACGCGCGACGCGTATGCCGAACGACGCGCAGCGCTGATGGCGGCGCTGAGCGACCGTCTGGGCGAACGCTTGCGCTGTGGCCCGGCCGATGCGGGGCTGGATTTGTGCACGCACTTCCGGCCCGACGAGCGTGGTCGCATTCCACTCGAAGCCCGGGTGGCGCAGGCGGCGCTTGATGCCGGCATCGAACTGCGCCCGCTCGGGTATTTTGCGAACCCCGCCGCCACGCCGGCCTGCGCGGTGGCGCCGGGGCTGTTGCTGGGGTTTTCGGCAGTGCCGCCGGCGGATATCCGGCGCGGCGTGGCGGCGCTGGCGAAGGTGATCGAAGCGCAGTGGCCGGCAGGCGCGCGCCGCGGCAAGGTATGATGCCGTCAACGCTACCGAGACCCACATCATGACCGATCCCGAACGTCTTTCTCCCGATAATATCAGTGCTTTGCAGGCCCGCTTCCAGGACCATTCGCGCAAGGCCCAGACCCATTATGCGGTCATGCACGAGGTGCGCCAGGTGCTTGGCAGCATTGACGCCGCCGACGCCTGGATGACCACGCCCCAGGCTGCGCTTGGCGACAGCACGCCTGCGCAGCTGGTCGCTGCCGGCCGTGTTGATGACGTGCTGGCCTGCCTGCGCCAGATGCCGCCGCGCGGCGCCAAACGATGACCATCACCCGCTGCTCGTGGGCCAATATGGCCAACCCGCGCTACATCGCCTATCACGACAACGAGTGGGGCGTGCCGTGCCACGATGAAACCACGCTGTTCGAGATGCTCAATCTCGAAGGCGCGCAGGCCGGCCTGTCGTGGGAAACCATCCTGAACAAGCGCGAGACGTACCGCGCCGCATTCGATGGCTGGGATGCGCACAAGATTGCCGCTTACGGCGACGACAAGAAGGCCGAGCTGCTGGCCAACCCCGGCATCGTGCGCAACCGCCTCAAGGTAGCGGCAGCCATCACCAATGCGCGCGCCTACCTGGTCATGCGTGAGCAGGGCCTGACGCTCGACGCCTACCTGTGGGGCTTTGTCGATGGCGCGCCGATCGTCAATGACTGGCCGGATGGCGCCCGCCCGGCGCGCACCGACCTGTCCGACCGCCTGTCGAAAGACCTGGGCAAGCGCGGTTTCAAATTCGTTGGTTCGACCATCGTGTATGCCTACATGCAGGGCATCGGCATGGTGGACGACCATGACCGCGACTGCATCTGTCGCACGCGGCGCTGACATGCCGATGCAGGACCACTGGCGCGGCCGCGCGCGCTACACCGTATTCGACAGCGACCATGGCGATGGCGCACGTGTCGCTGCCCTGATCGCGGCCTGGTGCGCCGACCCGCAGCGTCCGCAGCACCTGCACATCGTGGCGCTGGCGTCCGATCTGCAGCCGGGCTTTCACCGCATCCCGCAAGCAGAAGCCGGCATCACGCTGGACCTGCTGGCCGCGCCGCTCGAGAGTGCGCTGGCCGAACTCAGTGCGCACCTGGACTGCATCCGGCTGCACGACCCCGCCGGCAGCGCCTTTGCCCGGCCGCTGGCGCGCCTGACGACGCTCGGTGCGCGCCTTGCCGCATCCGGCCTGGATGACGCGCAGAGACAAGCGCTGACGGCGCAAGGCTTCGTGTTCGAGAATAATGACAACGCGGTCTTCTCCAGCCGCAAACCGCGCCTGCCCGTCACGCCACAACCCGTCCGCCACGCGCTGGTGCTGGGGGCGGGTCTGGCCGGCTGCGCGCTGGCGGCGCGCCTGTGCGCGCGGGGTTGGCAAGTCACGCTGATCGAGCGGCATCCCGAGGTAGCGCTGGAAGCGTCGGGCAACCTGGCCGGCATCTTCATGCCGCTGCTCTCGCGCGACGACAACGTCCCGACCCGCCTGACGCGCGCCGCCTACCTGTACGCGCTGCGCCTGTGGGAGCAGCTGGGCGGCGTCGGCCAGGCCTTTGACGGCGCTGCCTGCGGCGTGCTGCAACTGGCGCGCGACGCCGATCACGCCGCAGTCTCGCGCGCCATCGCGAACGATGGCAGCGTCCCGCCGGATTTCGCGCGCTGGCTCGAATCTCCGCAGGCCGAGGCCTTGCTTGGCCTGCCGGCACCGGACGGCGGCTGGCTGTTCCCGCAAGGCGGCTGGGCGCGCCCGGGCAGCGTCTGCGAGGCGCTGCTGGCCTCGTGCGGCGCGCGCCTGACGCGCTGCTTTGGCGCCGGTGACGTAACGCTGGAGCGAGAAGGCGACACCTGGCTGGCGCGCTCGCCCGATGGCGCCGTGCTGGCCACGGCGCCATCGGCGGTCCTGGCCAGCGGCGCCGGCGCGCGCCGCATGGCGCTCACCGCCGATCTGCCGCTGCAGGCCCTGCGCGGCCAGGTCACGCATCTGCCGCCGGGGGCGGCGCCGCAGTTGCCGCTGGTGCTGTGCCGCGAAGCCTATCTGACGCCGTCCGCGCAGGGCGTGCTGTGCGCCGGGGCGACCTATGACCTCGATGCCGATCCCGCGCTGCGCGCCAGCAGCCAGCTGGAAAACGTGACGCGCCTGCGCGCGCTGGTGTCCGATCCGCACGCGGCTGACGACGCGCCACTGGCGGGGCGCGTGGGGTTTCGCTGCGTGGCGCCGGACCGCCTGCCACTTGTGGGCCGCCTGCCTGATATCGCCGCCGCCGGCAGCACCGAGCGCCTGCGCGACGTGCCGCGCCATCCGGAGCTGTATGGCCTTCTGGGCTATGCCTCGCGTGGCCTGATCTGGGCGCCGCTGGCGGCCGAGCTGTTGGCGGCGCAGCTGGAAGGCGAGCCGCTGCCGCTGGAGATGACGCTGGTCGATGCGCTCGATCCGGCCCGCTTCGTGCTGCGCGCTCGCCGTGGCGCCCGGCAGCCGGCCAGCAGCGCGGGAGACCTTTAGCTGTTGTGTTGTCGCAAATGTGCGCTCATCCGGGACAATCGCGTCCAGACTGTGCGGGTCGAGCCGGTATAATTTACCGGTAGCAACTATTAACCGCCGAAGGAGGCTGGTCCGCGATGGAAGATGCACCACATTCGCCCGAGCTGTTCCTGTTTCTCGCGGTGACTGCTCACGATATGAAGAACTCGATCAGCGTGCTGTCCGGTACGCTCGAGCGGCTGCTCGACGGCGCCACGCCCGAAACCGAGAAAGCGTATGGCCAGATGGGGCAGATGCTGTACCAGACGCGCCGCCTGAACGACAACCTGATGCAGCTCCTCGCGCTCTACAAGCAGGTCGGCAAGCCCGGCTACCCGTTCGATGCGCAGCCGCTCGAAGTCGGGCAGGTCGTCGAGCAGGTCGTGGCGCTGTCGCGCGTGCTGCTCGACTCGCGCGGCATCCGGCTCGAACTCGATGTCGACTCTGACCTGATTGCCCACGTCGACGAAGACCTGATCGTCGGCGTCGTCTCGCATGCGGTCAACAACGCGCTGCACTACACGCGCGACCGCATCCTGCTGGCTGCGCGCGACGTCGATGGCCAGTTAGAAATCCGTGTCGAAGACAATGGCGCCGGTTTTCCGCCAGGCCTGCTGGCGGCAGGCGCGCCCGCGAGCGGTGACATCGGCGTCAACTTCGCCACCAACAGCGCGGGCCTGGGCCTGTATTTTTCGAGCGAGGTGGCGCGCATGCATCACCATCGCGGGCGCCATGGCGCCGTACGGCTCGAGAACGGCGGCCAGCTGGGCGGCGGCTGCTTCATCCTGACGCTGCCATGACCATGCCTGCTGCGCTGGTGCAGACACCCGCCACACCGCCGGCCGCGCCCGCGCTGCCCAAGGTCCTCGAGCAGATCGACTGGGCCGGCAAGCACTACCTGATCGTCGACGACTTTGCCGGGATCCGCCAGCTACTGCGCGAAAGCCTGCGCAGCCTGGGTGCGCGCAATATCGACCAGGCCTCGAGCGGTGGCGAAGCCATGAGCCTCCTGACCAAGACGCGCTACGACGTCGTGCTGTGCGATTACAACCTGGGCGAGGGCAAGAACGGCCAGCAGGTGCTGGAAGAAGCGCGCATCCGCCAGTTGCTGCTGCCGTCGAGCGTGTTCGTCATGGTCTCGGCCGAAAAGAGCGTCGAATCGGTGATGGGCGCGGCCGAGCACCAGCCGGACGCCTATCTGGTCAAGCCGATCACCGAAGGCGTGCTGCTGTCGCGCCTGAACCGCGTGTGGCGCCGCAAGCAGATCTTCCGCCTGATCGACCAGGCCTTCATGGAAAAGGATTACCTGCGCGCCGCGACCCTGTGCGACGAGCAGATCGCCGCCAACCGCGTGCACGTGATCGAGCTGCTGCGCATGAAGGCGCGCATGCTCGAGCGCAGCGGCCAGCCGGCGCTGGCGCGCGCGGTGTACGAGCAGGTGCTGGGTCAGCGCGAGTACCACTGGGCCCGCGCCGGTCTGGGCAAGATCCGCCTGGCCGATGGCGACTTCGAGCAGGCGCGCCAGATGTTCCAGACCGTGATCGCCGAGAACCGCCACTACATCGATGCCTATGACCAGCTGGCCCAGGCCTATCAGGGCCTGGGGCGGCACGACGAAGCCGCCGCGATCCTGGAACGCGCGGCCAAGCTCTCGCCCAACTCGGTGCCGCGCCAGCGCAACCTGGGCCAGGCCGCGCTCAAGCTGGGCAACGTCGTGCTGGCCGAAAAGGCGTTTCGCAAGTGCCTCGTGATCGGTGAATACTCGATCCGCAAGACGCCCGACGCCTACCTTGGCCTGGCGCGCGTGTGCGGCCTGAAAAACAATACCAAGGATGCGCTGCAACTGCTGCAACTGGCCCAGCGCGACTTCGGCGGCGACTACGACGACATGGCGCTGCGCGCCAAGATCACCGAAGGCCTGATCCACCACGAGAGCGGCGACTACCGCAACGCGCGCCGCGCCGGCGACGAGCTCGAAGTGATGCTGGGTGAGGACCCCAAGCGCCCCGGCACGGCAATCTGCATCGAGATGGCGATCCTGCTGTTTGCCGTGGGCGTGAAGGACACGCCGGGTGAGGTGCTGGCCCACGTGGTGCGCAACAACCACGACAACAACCTGCTGCAGGACGAGGTCCAGGCCATCTTCGACAAGGCGCGCCTGAGCGAAGAGGGCGCGGCCATCATCCGCGCCGCGCGCAAGGAAGCGGTGGATCTGATGAACCAGGGCGTCGTGCTGTGGAAGAGCGGGAAGCTGCCCGACGCCGTCAAGTGGATGCGCATGGCGCGCGAACGGGTGCCGGACAATGTGCGGGTGCTGTTCAACGCGGTGCAGATTTCGATCTCGCACATGCAGCAGGAAGGCTATGACGAGGAACTCGACACCGAGGCGCGCATGGTGCTCGAACATGTCGACAAGCTGCAGCCAGGGCAGCAGCGCTTCGCGCAGCTGATGGAACAGTTGCGTGGTTTGCAGCCAAAGGCCGATCCGGCGGCGCCGCCTGTGCCCGTGGATGCGGCCGACCAGAAAGAAGCCGTGGCCGATGTGTCGCCCGAACCAGCTCCGGTGGCCAAGCCAACGCACAGCAACCGCTTCTCCTAGCGCGCCGGCCCGTGCCTGCGCAGTAATTCCGCGCACAGCTTCCCGATATCACAGCCGCCATCGGCCAGCGCTGCCGCCTGCGCTGCGTCAGCGAGCGCACCCGCCAGCACGTGTTCGCCCAGCGCGCGGTAGCTCTCGAAGCGCGCTTCATCGAACCAGCCGTCGGCCAGGCTCTCGTGCGGGTAGTCGGGATGCAGCTTGCGGTAATTGAGCAGGTCGGCGTTTTCAGTCCCGACGATGGCCGGCTTAACGTACAGGATGACGCCATCGCCGGCAGCACCGTCGGCCTGGCTGTAGCGGATGCTGCCGGCGGCGCAGCTGGCGCTGCACATGCCGCTGGCCGGCGCGATGGCAAGGCGCGCCACATCCAGGTCGATCCGCACATGCAGCTCGGTGGCGCAGCGCCGGATCGCGTTGCCCAGGTCTTCGAAGGCGTGTTCGCGGTCGCTGCCGACGTCCACCGCGATCACCAGGCGGCAGCGGCGCCGCACCAGTTCATAGATGCCCAGGTTGTCGAAGTGGCCGCCATCGCTCAGGTGCACATAGCCGGCGTCGGCATCGAGCTGGCCGAACAGCTCGGCCAACAGGCTGAACAGGCCAATGGGCGGCGATGAACTGGTCCAGGTCGGGCGCGCCGGATTCGGGCACCAGCGCCCCGGGCGCACATTGAACATCGTCATCAGGAAATTCAGCGGCGCCGACCAGTGCGCGCCCATGTGCGGACTGGCCGCGGCGCCCGACAACGCCACTGCCATCCCAAGGCGCACGCCAGCGTCGTCGTCCAGCCCGACGCCAGCGTGCGCTGCGTAGGCGGCGGTGGGGCGATAACAACCGGTACCGCCAGGCCCCCCTTGCTCATAGCCGCACCAGCGCGGCGTGAACGCGAACGACGCGGTGCGCCGCGTCTGCCATGCCAGTTCTTCGCCATCCACCAGGTTCAGCGCGGTGTTGACGATCGGGTACGGGCGCGCGTTTTTGAGCTCGGCGAGCAGGATGTCGTCGCCCGGATCGAAGCCGGTGAACGGGTGGGGCCGGCGCGCGCGGTTGGCGGCGCCGAACCAGGCGCGCACGACGCGGTTCCGGTACAGCATGTAGAGCGAAAACTTGTTGATGTCGACGCGCCAGCCGAGTACCAGCGCCGCCCCGAGAAAGCAGGCAAAGGCCACCAGCAGCGTGCTGCCCCGGGTCGCCAGCGTGGCGGCGGCGTGCGCCTGAAATACGCAGGCGAGCGTCGCATGCGGGCAGTGCAGGTGCGGGCGCGCCACCGTCAGCTGCACCAGGCTGCCGAGCAGCGCGAAGATCCCGACCGTAAACACGTACGGCGCGAGGCGCGCCACCAGTTCGAGCTTCGGGTCGCGCGCGGCGCGGGCCCCGGTGGCGCCGCCGCTGCCGGCCTTCAGGCCGAAGGCGGTCATCGCCAGCCAGCCGACCAGCGTGCCCAGGTTGGACCACGGCGCGTAGGTGAGCCAGGCCCAGTGCAGCAGCGGCGCAAGGAAGAAGCACACGCCGTGCACGGCCAGCCAGCCGAGCGCGAAGATCGCCGTCCATGCGCCCTGGCGGCTCCACCATTCACGGCTCGCGTCGCTGTACTGGCGGCCGACCAGGCCGATCATCAGGTTCATCGTGACGGCAAACAGCGCCATCATCGCTGGCATGCCGAAGGTGGCCAGTGCGATGGCGTTGTTGACCAGCGGATGCGCACCCGGCGCCGGTAGCAGCGCCAGCGCGCACAGCAGCAGCACGGTGCCCAACGTGAGCGCGCCCATCGCGCAGGCAAAGTGCGACAGGCCTTCGCCCAGTTCCGCGCGCGTCAGGTCGCGCAGCGGCGGGTCGGCGCGCAGGCGCGTGTACATGACCAGCCACAGCGCAAGTAGCAGCACCAGCGCGACAAAGCCGCACAGCCACCACGACAGCTGGGCGCCGCCGTCCGGCAGCCACGCCAGCATCGCCGGTGCGAAGGTGCGCGTAGCCTCGAGCACGACCAGCAGCACCGCCAGGCCACCGGCGCCGCAGACGGTGTAGCCCGCGCCCCGGTACGAACTGGCGCGGTCGTGCGCCAGGTACCAGCCGCAGGCCCAGACAATAAAGTAGACCACGCCCGGCGCCAGCAGCCACTGCGGCCGGTCGGCCAGTTGCGGCGGCAGCAGTGTCGCCGGCGTCGCGCCGCCGTGGCGCCATACAGCGAGACTGCCGAGAAAGCCCGCCAGCAGCAGCGGCAGGTTGATGCACCAGAGTACCGCGCCCTGCGACAGCGGAAAGCGGCGCCGGCCGCGCGAACTTGCCGGCTTGCTGGAAATCGACAACGCGATGCAGAACACGGCAAACAAGAACAGCAGCACGCCCGCGATCCAGGCGGCGTCGCCCAGGCGCGTCCATGGTCCGCCAGGTCCCACGACCCGGTGCACGCCCCAGACGGCAAAGCGCGGCAGCAGCAGCAGGGCGCACAGCCAGGCTACCAGCATCGTCAGGTTCAGGCCCGTGTTGCGCACATAGATGCCGAGCAGCGTCCAGGTGTCGGCGCTGAACATGCCGCCCTGCGGCGACAGGTAATTGCTGTACTGGCGCAGGAAGCGCAGCTCGGGCGCCTCCCCCCTGCCAGCGGGCGGCGCGAGGAGGGCTTCGACTTCGTGGATGTCGTTGCCATGCGCGTGCAGGCAGCGCGCCAGCCAGCCGCCGACAAATCCGCCGCCGGACACGGTGGACAGGTAATCGATCCGGCCCAGCAAGCGGCAGCGCGCCAGCGCCTGCAGCGCGCCCAGCCCGAACGTGGCGCTGCGTACGCCGCCGCCCGACAGGGCCAGGCCGGTGAGCATGCCGCTGTGGGCGCGGGCGCGCAGGCGTGCGCGGTCGGGCGGCACGCCGGCGTCGAGTGCCTCGCTGCTGGCGGGGCGCAGCAGATCGAGTTCGTCGCGCAGCACTTCGCCGAACAGCAGGCCGGCGTCGAGGTCGAGGCAGCGCAGGGTGTCGGCATCGATGGCATTGGACGGCGCCAGGCCGTGCCGGCGGCGCAGCAGCGCGAATGCATCGTGCAGTTCGCTGATCGTGCCAGGGTTGGGAGGCGGCTGGCAACCGGCGGCGGCCAGCTTGCGGCGCAGGTCGTCGACCTGCGATGGTGTCAGGTGGGACAGGTCACTGGGTAGCATGGGGCGCTCCGGCTGCACTGATCGGCCGGGAAGGGGGCCGCCCGGTCAGTTCAGCACGGTTCATGCGCGTGCGCTACCAGCACCGTCAATGGGACGCCTCAAGGCATCCATGCAGCGCTGGCGTCAGGTCTTGTCTGTCTTGCTGCGACCGTTGCGCCGTGCACGCGCGGCAGGTTCTTCCGATGGCGCATCAGGCGTAGTAGAAGGCGCGTCGGCGGCATTGGTGTCATCGGCAGCCGCCGCCCCCTCGGCCGGTATGGTGCTGGCCACGGCGTGACGGAACTGATCCTGCAACAGGTTCCACCACGCCACAGCGGCCGGCATGGCGGCGCCCGTGGCATCGGGTGCGGCCTGCGCCGCATCGGGCGCTGGTGGCGGTGGCGGCGTTGGTGTTGGGGTTGGCGGCGTCGGGGCAGCCGGCGTTGCCGTCTGCGCCATCTGGGCGAAGAACTGCGCGAACGGCGCAACCGACGACTCGCCGACCTTTGTCTGGCCCATCGCCTGGGCCATGCTGTCGCCCATCGCCTTGAGCGTGGCCAGCGTGCCGCGCTGGATTTCCAGGGCCTGGATCGTACCGTGCAGCATGTT
The DNA here is from genome assembly GCF_024753205.1 of Massilia aurea. Taxonomy (GTDB): domain Bacteria; phylum Pseudomonadota; class Gammaproteobacteria; order Burkholderiales; family Burkholderiaceae_D; genus Telluria; species Telluria aurea. Next base: position 770,287 of record NZ_JANUGZ010000004.1, read on the forward strand.
CTGGTTGAGGGTGAGCCAGGCCTCGACTGCCTTCAGGTCGGCGATCTTCTTGTCGAGGTCTTCCACCGACATGCCCGCGCCGGGCAGCGGCGGCATGCCCGGCATGGCGCCGGGGATCTGCATGCCGCCCCACAGGTTCTTGACGAATTCGAGGGTGTCGGTCATTCCTGGCATGGGCGGCTTGAGCATGTGGCGTCTCCTGTGGTGGTGCGGCTAGCGTAGCAGATAACGCCGGGGCGGACCACGCTCCGTGCACCACGGCAGCTTACTGCGCTGTCGCGCCGGACTGCTTGACGATCTTGCCCCACTTGACCGTCTCGCTGGCGATGAAGGCCGCGAACTGCGCTGGCGTCTCGCCGGCTGGTTCGGCGCCTTGCTCCAGCAGCTTTTTCTTGACGTCCGGGTCGGCCAGCGCCTTGAGGATCGACGCGTTCAGCCTGGTCACGACAGGGGCCGGCGTCTTGGCCGGCGCCAGCAGGCCGAACCACGATGTGGCTTCGTAGCCAGGCACGCCCGCTTCGGCGATCGTCGGCACGTCGGGCAGTGCCGGCGAGCGCTGCGCCGTGGTGACGGCCAGGGGGCGCAGCTTGCCGGCTTTGACGTGGCTGATCGCCGACGGCATATTGTCGAACATGATCGCGATGTGGTTGCCCAGCAGGTCATTGACGGCCGGCGCGCTGCCCTTGTAGGCCACGTGCTGGATGTCGACGCCGGCCATCTGCTTGAACAATTCGCCGGACAGGTGAATCGATGTGCCGCTGCCCGACGAGCCGAACGTAACCTTGCCGGGATTGGCCTTGGCATAGGCCATCAGCTCCTTGACGGTCTTGAACGGCTGCGCCGGATTGGCCGCCAGCAGGTTCGGCACCAGGGCCACGCGCGTGAGCGGGGCGAAGTCCTTGATCGGGTCGAACCCCAGTTTCGGGTACAGGCTCTGGTTGATGGCATGGGTGCCGACCGTGCCCATGAGGATCGTGTGGCCGTCGGGCGCGGCGCGCGCCACGAGCTGGGTGCCGATATTGCCGCCTGCGCCCGCGCGGTTGTCGATGATGACCGGCTGGCCAAGGTCCTTGCTGATGAATTGCCCCAGCACGCGCGCCAGGATGTCGGTCGTGCCGCCGGCCGAGAACGGGACGATGATCGTGATGGCCTTGGTGGGGAAGGCCTGGGCCTGCGCCGCCAGCGGCGTCAGGGCCAGCAGGCCGAAGGCCGACGCAGCGGCGAGGGTGAGGGTACGGCGGGTCGACAAAAAGGTACGTGACATGATGTGTCTCCAATAAGGACAACGGATGCGGCGAAATGGACCGGGCACGCGCGTGGACGGCAGCCAGGCCTTGTTGCAGATCGAATCAGACCGGGGCCACGCCCAGCGTGGTGCCGCCACACACATACAGCACCTGGCCGGTGACGAAACCGTTGTCGGGCGACAGGAAAAAGGCGGCGGCGCGCGCGACATCGGCCGGCGTGCCGAGGCGGCCCACCACGATACTGTCGATGATGCGCCGGGTCTGCGGCGCGCCGTCGGGATTGCTGTTGTGGAAGAGCTCGGTCGCGATCGGGCCCGGCGCCACGGCATTGACGGTGATGCCGTCGCCGCCCAGTTCGAGCGCCAGCGTGCGCGTCAGGCCGATCAGGCCGGCCTTGGTGGCGGCGTACACGATGCGCTCGGCCTTGCCCAGCGCCGCGCGCGAGGCGATGTTGACGATGCGGCCCTGTCCCGATGCGCGCAGCGCGGGCAGGAACGCCTGGACCAGAAGGATGGCGGCTTTCAGATGCAGGTCCACGACATGGTCGAGATCCTCCATCGTGGCCGTGTCGATGGTGCCGGGGCGGGTGGCGCCCGCATTGTTGACCAGCGCCGTCACGTTGTAGGCGGCCGCGATCTGCTGCGCGATCATGCGGGTCTCGTTCTGGCGCGTCAGGTCGGCCTGGAACGACACGAGCCGGTCATGCCGCCAGTCGGGCTGGCGATGGTCGAGATTGACGACCGTGCGGCCATCTGCGATCAGCGATTCGCAGATGGCCCGGCCAATGCCGGCGCTGCCGCCGGTGACCAGGGTCACGTCTTGTCGATGCATATTGTCTCCTTGTATTTTTATAGGAAAGCGCTGGCGTCGGGCGCCGGCTGCTTGACAAACCAGGGTAGGGCGGGCTTCTCCTTCGTGGTCAGACGCGTTGGGTGATGAGAGGGAGCTCGTCGGCGCGCGCCTGCGTCGCATCCGTCAAGGGCAGCCCGGTGAGGTGTTCGAGTTCGGCAAACGACAGGCCGTCGACGATGTCCCGCACCACCAGGCCAGCGGGCGTCACATCGAGCACGGCCAGGTCAGTGTAGATGCGGCTCACGCACGCGAGGCCCGTGAGCGGATAGGTGCAGCGCTCGACGATCTTGCTGGCGCCGTCACGCGTCTGGTGCTCCATCATGACGAACACGCGCTTGGCGCCGATGGCCAGGTCCATCGCGCCACCCACGGCCGGAATCGCGTCCGGCGCACCGGTATGCCAGTTGGCCAGATCGCCCTGCACGGATACCTGGAACGCCCCGAGCACGCAAATGTCGAGGTGCCCGCCGCGCATCATCGCGAACGAATCGGCGTGGTGGAAGTAGCTGCCGCCGGCCAGCAGCGTCACCGGCTGCTTGCCGGCGTTGATCAGGTCTTCGTCTTCGTCGCCGGGGGAGGGCGGCGGGCCCATGCCGAGCAGGCCGTTCTCGCTGTGCAAAAAGATTTCGCGGCACGGGGGCAGGTGCGCACCGACCAGCGTCGGCAGGCCGATCCCCAGGTTTACGTAAGCGCCTTCGGGAATGTCGCGCGCGACGCGCGCGGCGATCTGGTCGCGGGTCAAGCGTTGCATGCGGCGTCTCCCTGTACGACACGCTGGACGAAGATGCCCGGTGTGACGATGGCTTCCGGATCGAGTTCGCCCAGTTCGACCACGCGGGTGACCTGGGCGATGGTGCAGCGCGCGGCCATCGCCATGATCGGGCCGAAGTTGCGCGCGGTCTTGCGGTACACCAGGTTGCCCCAGCGGTCGCCGTGGAAGGCCTTGATCAGTGCAAAGTCGGCGTGGATCGGTGATTCGAGCACATAGTGGCGCCCGTCGATGAGGCGCGTTTCCTTGCCGGCCGCCAGATCGGTGCCGTAGCCGGTGGGCGAAAAAAAGCCGCCGATGCCGGCGCCGGCGGCGCGGATGCGCTCGGCCAGATTGCCTTGGGGCGTGAGTTCGAGCTCGATCTCGCCAGCCCGGTACAGCGCGTCGAACACGTGCGAATCGGCCTGGCGCGGGAACGAGCAGATGATCTTGCGCACGCGGCGTGCCTTGAGCAGCGCCGCCAGGCCGGTGTCACCGTTGCCGGCATTGTTGTTGACGATGACGAGGTCGCGCGCCCCTTGTGCGATCAGCGCGTCGATCAGTGCGGCCGGCATGCCGGCGGTGCCGAAGCCACCGATCAGGATGGTCGCGCCATCGGGGATGTCGGCCACCGCCGCGTCCACCGATGGGGAAATCTTGTCGATCATGGTGCAGGTCCTTTCCAGCGCAACGCGCGTTGACACTGTTCGATAATCGCCCTAATGTCTGATCACTGAACAGATGAACCGAGTGTAGGAGTGTGCCGGCCCGGGGCGCAAGCTGGCACGATGGAATGTGTTCGATTGCCGAACGGTTTATCACGTCATTGCCAAGGAGCACCATGAGTACGCCACACGAGACTGAGCCAGCTGCGGACCCCATCGCCAGTGACCCGAATTTCATGCTGTCGCTGGCGCGCGGGCTGGCGGTGCTGCAGGCGTTCAGCGACCAGCGCCGCAGCCTGACGATTGCCCAGATCAGCCACCGCACGGCAATTCCGCGCGCCTCGGTGCGGCGCTGCCTGCACACGCTGATCGCGCTGGGCTATGCCGGGGCGGACGGCAACCAGTTCTCGCTCAAGCCCAAGGTGCTGTCGCTCGGTTACTCGTACCTGTCGTCCACGCCGCTCACGGTTTCGGCCCATCCCTACCTGAACCAGGTCAGCCGCAGCCTGAACGAATCGTGCTCGCTCGGCGTGCTGCAGGACGACGAAGTGCTGTACGTGGGGCGCTCGGCCGCCTCGCGCATCATGTCGGTGTCGCTGACCACCGGCAGCCGCCTGCCGGCGTACTGCACGGCGCTGGGCCGCATGCTGCTGGCGCACCTGCCGGCGCCGGACCTGGACGACTACCTGGCGCGCGTGCCGCTCAAGGCCATGACCGAGCGCACGGTGGTCAATCCCGAGCGGCTCAGGGCCATCCTGGCGGACGTGCGCAGCGCCGGCTATGTGCTGGTCGAAGAAGAGCTGGAAGTCGGCCTGCGCTCGATCTCGGTCCCGGTACGCGGTGCATCGGGCAATGTGCTGGCGGCGCTGAACATCGGGGCGCACGCGGCGCGGGTGTCGCGGCGCAAGATGGAAGAAGAGTTCCTGCCGGTTCTGCGCGCGAGCGCGCAAGAGCTGTCGATCCTGTTGCCCTGATCCCGCCACGCGTGCCCATCCCGGCGCCCGCGCTACACTAGCGTCATGCCATCCGCACCGATTCTCCTTCCCCGTCGCCACCGGCTGCTGCCTGTGGTGCTGGTCGTGCTGCTGCACTGGATCGTCCTGACCGAGCTGGGGCACGTCAGCCCGGTCCTGCCGCCGGCGGCCACGCCAGGTGGCGCGCCAGTGACGCTGGTGGCCCAACTGCTGCCCGCTGCTCCGCCAGAGCCTGCGCCCGAACCGGTGCCGGTGCCCGAGGCCAGTCCGCCGCCGTTGCCCCGCGTGCCGCCGGTGCCGGTGGAGATCGCGGTGCCCGACCGGCCAGGGGACATCACGCCGGTGACCGATACGGCGCCTTCCGGGGCCGGTGCGGGCACAGCGCCGGCCACGCCGGCAGCCGAGCCCACGCCCGCAGCGCCAGCCCCGCAGGCGCCGCCAGCGTCCGCGCCGGCAGCGGCGCCGCCACCGCCGCCACCGGCAGAACCGGAAGCGCGCCGCTACGTCGTCGACATGCCGCCGCCGGCGAAGATCACGCTCGACGTCGCGCGCACCGACGCCGACGGCACCGAGTGGTCGGGCGAGGCGCTGCTGGCCTGGCAACTGAACGCGGACAGCTACCGCATTCAGATCGAAGCCGGCATCCGCGTCGTGTTCGCGCGGGTCAATCTGGTGGTGCTCAAGAGCGAGGGGGCAGTGGCCGCAACCGGTTTCGCGCCGATCACGATGACCGAGAAGCGGCGCGGCCGCGCCATGACGGCCACCCATTTTGACTGGGGCAAGAGCCGCATCACGTTTTCGGCATCGCAAGCATCGTATGAATTGCCGGCCGGCGCCCAGGACAAGGCCAGCATCCCGCTGCAACTGGCGGCGATCGCGCGCGGCGACCCGAAACAGCTCACTGGCGCTATCGATATTTTTGTCGGCGAAGACCGCGACGCGGTGGTCTATCGCTTCACGGTGGTGGGACAGGAAGAGATCGACACCCGTCTCGGCAAACTGCAGACCTGGCACCTGACGCGCCCGCCGCAACCGGGCTCGTACAAGTCGCGCCTGGACATCTGGCTGGCCCCTGCGTATGGGTGGTATCCGGTGCGGATTCGCAATAGCGAGGCGAACGGAGCAGTAACCACGCAAACAGTGAATAATATCGTCTTGGACCATTCAGGATCTTGATATGCCTATGAACAACATTCGACACATCGGTGCAGCCCTGGCGCTGACCTTCGCACTGGGTGGCGCGTCCGCCCAGCCCGCCCATCCGGCCGTCAAGCGCGCGTTCGAATTGCCGCCATCGGCCGATCTGGCTTACGACCTGGCCGCGCGCCAGAAGGGCCTGGCCCTGAAGGGCGACGCCACCGTCAACTGGCGCGCCGGCGACGGCAAGTACGACGTGCGCGTCGCGTCGCGCGTGGCGATCCTGGGCACGCTGCTCGACAACCAGAGCCAGGGCGTCATCGACGCCTACGGCCTGGCGCCGGCCGAGTTTTCCGAAAAACGCATGCGCAAGGATCCCACCTCGATCACGTTTGATCGTGCCGCCAAAACGATGCGGTTCTCGGAAGGCGAGAAGACCTATCCGCTCAAAGGCGGGGAGCAGGACCGCGTGTCGGTCACCTGGCAACTGGCTGCCGTGGCGCGCGCCGCCGGCGACAAGTTCAAGCCGGGCTCGGAGTGGCCGTTCTTCGTGGCGGGGCGCAGCAGCGCCGAAACCTGGACCTTCAAGGTCGTGCGGAGCGAAAAAGTCAAAACGGGCCTGGGCGAGGTCGACGCGATTCTGGTCACGCGAGCCGCCCTGAAAGGCAGCCGCGACCAGAGCGTGGACGTCTGGCTGGCGCCCGCGCACGAGTACTATCCGGTCAAGATCCGCTTCACCGAAGGCGACACGGAAACCATTGAGCAGACGCTCAAGAGCGTGACCAAGTCTTGAGCCTGACCTGAGCCGCAGCGGTGTTGCAGAGGCTGCCCTGGCAGGCAGCCATTCCGGAATTGCCCAGTCTTAACTGTTATACTGACGCCCCCGCGAAGCTGGCCGGGTCTGTGGTAACAAATGCAATGCAGACCCGTCTCGGCCGCGCACGAGACTGGTTATTAACACGATGATCGACCCCCAAGCCGGCGCGGCGCACGCTGCCGACGCCTCGACGACAGCGCAGGAACTTGATCCGCTGCAGGTACACTTCCAGGATGGCATTGCTCCCGATGAAATCGAGCAAGTCTTCCACCTCAAGCGTGCCCAGCCAATGCTGTCGGCCTTCACGGCCCTGTTCCACGGCACGCAGGACGGCGTGCTGGTGCGCCTGCTCGTCCTGCGCGAACTGGCCGGCGATGCGTCCACGTCCGCCTTCTCGCGCGCCGACATCAACCAGAAGCTGGCCTATCTCGTCCCCGAAAGCCTGGAAACGGTGCTCAACCGCCTGCGCGGCCACGGCCTGCTGGCCTGGGACGCCCCGGCCGCCGTCTACCGCATCACGCCGCTGGCGCGCAACGTCTTGTCTGCGCTGGAAACCCTGCTGGCGCTGGGCAAGCCCGAAGGCGACGAAGCCGAGATGGGCTTTTTGCTGTCGCAGGTGGCCGGCGCCCAGGCCGTGGGCGGCGTCACGGTCGACCAGCTGAAACACCTGCTGGGCCGCCTGGTCGAACTGACCGAGGAATTTCGCGATGCGATCGCGTCCGGCTCCGAGTTTCGCCTCCGTACCTCGCAGGCAAAGTGGCACATGGCGTGCGACTGGGTCGAGAAAGGCTCGGTCATCCTGCGCGCGATCACGTCCGACGAACGGGCCGACGCCGCCACGCACCGCGCGGCGCAGGCGATCGGCCGCGCGCAAAGTGCACTGCTGAACATGCAGGGCATGTTCTCGCGCGCGCTGAACCAGATTGAACGCCAGCGCGTGCACCTGGGCCAGTCGGGCCTGTCGACCACCGACGTGAAACGCTGGCTGCTGGCGCACGACGACCTCGCCAGCCTGGCCGCCGGCGCGATCGACCGCCCGGTCACGCCGCTGTTCGGCACCCCGGCCGAGATGATCGACGTGGCCGAAACCGAACTGCTGGCCGAGCGCATCATCTCGACCGGCCCGAAAGGCCTGCCGAGCGGCCAGGATGCACCGCTGACGATCAACGACAATCCGGCCATGCAGCTCGAGCTGAATGACTGGATCAACAAGCTGGCCGACTTCGCCAACCTGGGCAACTTCCCCGAATTTTCGAGTGTCGGCCCGCGCCGGGTGCAGCTGCACGAATCGCTGCTGCCGGCGACATTCGCGCTGGCCTCGTACCGCGCCTCGCTGCTGCCGCTCCTGGGCGACGCGTCCGAAGCGAGCCTGCAGGGCGCGACCGCCGAACTGGCGCGCCTGCCGCTCACGTTCGTCTCGCTCGACGAGATGGTCCAGCTGAACGACCCGGAAGTGGCGGCCATGTCGGTCGCGACCCTTTCACTGAATGCCGATCCCACTCCTGATGGACAGCCTGCCCCATGAATGACGATGCACAAATCCTGATCGCGCGCCTGCTGACGCACCAGACCCTGCGCCGCGACGACAAGATGGTCAAGCGCGCGCTGTCGGACGACCAGTTCCGCGCTGAAGTCGACAAGCGCCTGCTCGAATCGGGCCTGAAGCTGCTCGACAACGTCTACGCCGACCACGTCACCGTGGCCCTGCACCGCAACGTCGAGCCGAAGATCTTCGGGGCCAAGGACATCTGGCAGAACAATAACTTCGGCCTGACGCGCGATGGCGTGGCGCTGCTCGTCGTGCTGTGGGCGCAGATCATCCTGCCCAAGCGCGAGCGCCAGGAAACCCACACGACGATCGACGACGACCAGAACGACATGTTCGAAAAGGAGCTGTCGATCCCGCGTGCCGAAGACACGTCGATCGGCATTTCGTACACGGCGCTGCTGTCGGACTTCGGCGACAAGCTGGGCAAGAAGACGCGCATGGACATGAACCTGGGCGTGCTGTCGAAGCTGGGCTTCATCGAGCGCCGCGGCGACGTGATCCTGGAAGGCCCGCTGCTCGACCTGATGATGGACACCGACGTGCTCAAGGAACGCATCATCAACGGCGCGCTGTCCGAAGTCTTCAAGCGCGCGCCGCTGGCCGCTGCCCCACGCCGCGTGGCCCCGGTGGATGCCGACGCCGCCAACGATGCCCTGGCGCCCGACGGCGCCCTTGATGTCCCTGACACCCCGAATTGAGATAGCCGATGTTCCACATTAAATCACTCGAACTGGTCCACTGGGATTACTGGCAGCGGATCAAGAACATCCCGCTCGACGCCAAGATCATCACGATCGCCGGCCAGAACGGCTCGGGCAAGACCACGCTGCTCGACGCGATGCGCACGCTGTTCGGGCTCGATTGCTCGATGGGTCGCACCTATAAACACTATGCGCGCCACTCGGGCCAGCAAAGCGCCTGGCTGCGCGCTGTCGTCGACAACAAGCCGGTAGGCCGCCAGTTGTCGAACCGGCCGTTTCGCCATTCGGGCTTTTTCGCCGACGATGAAGTCACGCTCTTTTGCCAGGTGCAGAAGAACGGCGGCGACTGGAAACGCCAGTACCTGATGCGTCCCGGGAACGTCGAGATCGAGGAAGTGACCGAAGCGACCGACTGGCTGGGCGTGGAAAACTACCGCAAGCGCCTGGCGTCGGCCGGCCTGTCGCCGGCGATGTCGAAAGTGCTGGCGCTCGAGCAGGGCGAAACCGACAAGCTGTGCGAATACGCGCCGCGCCAGTTGCTTGATCTGGTGTTCCAGGTCTTCGGCGACAAGGAAGTGCTGGATGCCTACGACGAAGCCAAGCGCCACCAGCGCGACACCGAGACGGAGCTGAAACGCTTCGAGGCCGAGCTGGAAGCCTCGCGCACCAATCTCGAAGGCTTGCGCCTGCGCGTGGCCAACCACCATCAGTGGTCCGACCTGCACAAGGAAAAGCGCGAGCTGCACGAAGAAGTGCTGCCGGCGCTGCAGTACCACGAAGCGCGCGAGAAAGCGCTCCTGGTCTCGCGCACGCTGCGCGAAGCAAAAAAGCCGCTGGTCCAGGCTGACGGCCAACTGGCCGAGAAACGCAGCCAGCTGGCCAGTCAGCAGCGCGCGCTGACCGAAGCGCAGAAGCAGGAAACGCAGCTCGAGCAGGAGGGCGGCGAACTTGCCCGCCGCCTGACCGAAGTAAACACGCGCCTGAAACCGCTGGAAAGCCTGCTGGAACAGCGCGACCGCCTGCAAAAGCTGTCGGCCGATGCCGGCGCCGACATCGCCGAAGTGGGCAAGCAGCTGGGCGAGAAAGAAGCCGAGCTGGCGCGCCAGAAGAGCGCGCGCGAGGCCGTGTCGACGAAGATCGCGGGCGAGCTGGCGACGATCTCCCAGTTGCAGGGCAAGAGCGCGATGCCGGAACCCGAAGCGCAGCGCCTGATGCGCCGCGCACTGCGCGACGAAGGCATCGCGCACGCCATGCTGTCGGACATCGTCGAAGTGACCGATCCGAAGTGGCAGGGCGCGGTCGAAGGTGTACTCGGTGGTTACGCATCGGTCGTGCTGCTCGAAAAAGCGTCGGATGCCGCCAACGCCTACCGCCTGGCCGAGAAGGAGCGCTACCGCCACTTCATCGTGCCCGACTGTGTGACGGCGCCGGTCGTGAAAGATGACAGCCTGCTGTCGGTAGTGAGCTTTTCTGGCAAGGCGCCGGGCTGGCTGATCGACCAGCTAGAGCGCATCGTGCGCGTCGATTCGGTCGACGACGGCTTCAAGAGCCGCTCGGATGAGTGGATCACGCCGGACGCCTACCACCGCGAACGCCGCGGTGGTCGCTCGCTGTTCGTCGAAGCATCGCGCTATCGCTTTGGCGCCGCCGGCAAGACGCAGCGCCTGGAAGCCATCCAGAAATCGCTGCCGGCGCTGGAACAGAAGGAAGACGCGCTGACGCTGGCGATCTCGAAGCTGGCCGCCGAAGTGGGCGGCCTGAAGGCGCGCATTGCGGGCGTGGATGCGGCCAAGGAACTGTCGGCCCGTCAGGAAGAATTCGAGGAAGCCGCGCGCGCACTGGCGCCGCTCAAAGCCGAACGGATGGAAGTGGGCGCGCGCCTGGGCGAGCTGCAAACGCTGAGCAAGAACGCCACTGTCGCGCGCACCCGCGCCGACACCGTGTGGCAGAACGCGCGCATGGCGCTGTCGGAAGCCGAGGCGGGCATGCGCCTGAACCATCGCCGCCAGATCGACCAGCGCACCGAGCACGCCAAAGCGCTGCTGGAATTGCGCCGCAGCTGGCGCGCCGTGCCGGGCGCGTGGAAGAATCCGGGCTGGCGGGGCGACCTTGTGGCCAAACACCAGAATGCGCACCAGGTCAATCTGCGCCTGGGGTCTCTTGAAGGGTCGCTGGCGCGTGACGACTGGGAACTCGACCCGACGGTGATCGACCAGTACGCGCGCCTGCATGACCAGCTCGAAAGTCGCCAGACGGAAACCGAAGAGCGCCGCTACCAGAACAACCGCGCGATCGAAGCGACCGGCAATGCGCGCGGCGCCTACATCGAGCGCCTGCGCTATACGATCAAGACCTATACCAAGAACATCCGCGAACTGGGTGGCCTGGCCGGGATCGATGTACAGGCCGATCCGGTGCGGCTCGAGAACGACGACGTGCAACTGTCGCAGGCCGGCCTGCACGTGCGCTTCAAGTTCGACGGCAAGGACCAGATCGGGATGAACGACGGCGAAGCGTCGGGCGGCCAGCAGGTCATGAAGTCGCTGGTGCTGCTGATTGGTCTGCTCAAGTCCGAAGAAGGCTCGGGCGGCTTCGTGTTCATCGATGAACCGTTTGCCCACCTGGATATCCGCAACATCCAGCTGGTCGGCGAGTTCCTGAAGAACACCGATGCCCAGTACCTGATGACGACCCCGCTGACGCACAACACGGACGTCTACGACCCGTCGGAACTGACGCTCATCACGAGCAAGAAGAAGAAGGACCAGCAGTGGGCGCAGCCGATCTTCGTGCTGCAGCGCCGGAAGGAAGACGCGAAGGCGGCTTGATGAAAAAAAGGGATCCGATGTGGATCCCTTTTTTTTAGGCTCTGTCACCATATTGTGTTGGTACAATGATTTTCCTCGTGTTGACGCGGCGGACTTGCAATGAAACAGAAGGACTTCAAACGGCTTACTGAGATGCTCGGCAATCTTAGCCCTACCCAGCTGCGCAACGTGTCGCAGAGGGTGGATGAGCTGAATGGCAAACGAGAGGTGCAGGACCTTACGGACAAGCGAGTCGCGTCACTTGCGGGGTGCGCGCTTTGCGGTCACCCTGAGTTCGCTCGATGAGGGCGCACCGGCACGGGAGACCAGCGCTACCGGTGCGGCGGTTGCCGCAAGACCTTTACCAGCCTTACCGGCACGCCCTTTAGCCGCGTGCACGATAAGGCGAAGCTCTTGGAGAATGCCGCTTGCATGAAGGACGTGCTCAGCGTGCGAGATACAGCTGACCGCCTGGGCGTGCACCGTAACACCGCATTCCGATACCGTCACCTCATGATGCCACTGCTTGAGAAGCATCAGCCTGGTGAGCTGCTAGGCGTAGCCGAAGCTGATGAGGCATTCTTTCGACGCTCATACAAAGGGCAGAAGCGAGGCCTGCCAAGACCAGCGCATAAACGCGGTACGCCGGCGAGCAAGCGGGGCATCTCCCGTGAACAGGTTGCCGTACTCACTGCTGTGGCCCGGGGCTCGCGCGACAGCTTCATGGTGGTCCTGCCCTCGGTTCCGAGCGCTGCAACGGTAGGCGCTGCTCTTGGACCCGTGCTGAAGCGCGACACCGTCTTGGTTTCGGACTCCGCGAGCGCGTACAAGACAGCCGCGAAGGCGCTGGGCATCGTACTGCGCCAGATTCCGCGCGGCACGCATAAGTTGGGGCCGTACCACATTCAGAACGTCAACGCACTCCACAGCCGAATAAAAGCGTCGATGCGGCCCTTCCGAGGTGTCGCGACGAAGAACCTACCGTTCTACTTGGCCTGGTTCCGCTTTTTCGACCGCCGCGGCGGAACCGCGAAACCGTACCACTTCCTACTCGACGCTATTGGCGTACCAACTGGCGCCAACGACGACTGATGCAAGGGTATTCAACGCGAAAAGAACCATTCCGTGAATTCGTCAGCAACCTCAGGAGTCATCTCGAGCACGGCCGCCGCTACATTGCCAAATCCTTTGGCAGCGGCAACCGCCGAGAGTGCGCAAGCTAGGAAGTCCCCATCCCATTCGCGAGCGGACGCTTGAGCAACCAAGCCCGGGAGCGCTGCGAGCGCTGCAGAATAAGCGACCTGCAAATCTTCTGGTATCGGGACTTGTTTCTCCTGTCGCCAGGTCTCTACAACGGCAGGGAATTGGAAGTAGGTCGAGTCAGCGGTTAAGGGAGCAGTTGCCAGTGCCCGCACCACATGGGGCACTGCCGCGAACGATGCAGTGTAAACGTCGTTTTGATGAGCAAGGGCACTCCACAGGGAAAACCAGGGCTCCTGGTCGCCGACAGCCGAAGGAATCGAATCGAGCTTCCGGAGGAGGTCCGGGATGTCGGATGCGTGGCCGTAAGCGTGTTCAAGCTCGCCCCACCTCGAACTGTCGAGGGGGAGGCACGGAAGGTCGGAGGCTGTAGTCATGGTTTTAATAGAATGCGAGGCAAGGAGGTTAGTTTATCAAGTCCTTCGCACGCCGCCACGGTTGTCGCCAAGGCAGCAGACGGGCGAGAATCGAATCACCAACACAGTTTAGTGACAGAGCCTTTTTTTATGCCTGCAAGCTCTCGCGCTTGGCCCGCCGCCGCCAGCGCAGCAGCCCGGCCGAATAGCAGGCGAAGTAGCCACTGGTCAGACCCACGCACAGCATGGTCAGCGGGCTGTCGCTCAGCTGGGGCGTGGGCAAGCCCTTGCCCTGGTTGGCGTAGATCTCGACGCCGATGTACAGGATGCGGGCCACCAGGATCATCGCCATCACCAGGCCCAGACGGGCGTTCGGCGTGAAGAAGTAACCCTCGGGCGTGGCCTCGAAACGTGACAGCTTCAGGCCCCACACGCCGTAGCCGATACCGCCGACGGCGCCCACCAGCAGCGCCGCCAGGTTGTACGGGCTGGCGAATAGCTGCGCCGCCGGCACCAGGATCATCGCGCCAAACACCAGGATGCCCGTGTAATGGCGCTGGTAGATCGAGCGCTGGCGCAGCATCTGCTTCTTGATGCGCGCGTAGATGCGCCAGACCAGCAGCGGGGTCAGGACGAGCAGGGCCAGGGTGGTGATCGAAAGTTCCATGGGGACGGTCAGCAGGCGGTGTTCAGAAAGACCGCATTGTAGCCCACTGCCGGCGCGCGCCGCGCCGCAGGAGCGCATGCTAAGGTGGTCCAATCAGCCAATCGAGGAGGACCGCATCATGCAAGCAGCCCATACCGCGCAATCAGCGCCGCCGTTTTCCATCCACGCCCATCGCGCGCCCGATCCGGCACCCGTCGACGATCCGATGCCCGATCCGTTCGAGGCGCCGCATCCGCATCCGCACCACCAGCCGGGCCATCTGCCACACGATGACGAGCCGGTGCCCGATCCGAACCCCAGCTGACGCAGGTTGGCGGCGGGTGCTACCATGCAGCATTGCCGCTTTACTGTTGGACGCAATGAAACACCGACTTTTCCTGTTTGACCTCGACGACACCCTGCTCGATTTCCGGGCTTCCGAACAAGCTTCCTTCCAGCGCACGATGGCGCACCTCGATCTGCGTGAGGGCCTCGATGTCCTGTTCGCGCAGTACCAGATGACCAACGTCGCGCTGTGGCGCCTCTTTGAACAGGGCGCCGTGTCGAAGGACTTCCTGCGCATTGAACGCTTTCGCAAGACCTTCGCCGACAACGGGATCGACCTCGATCCACACGTTGCCAGCGATGTGTACAGCGAATCCCTTGCCGATACCGTCGTGCTGGTCGATGGCGCCGTAGCGCTGTGCGAAACGCTGGCCTGCATCGGCGAAGTAGGCATCATCACCAACGGCGCGCACGCGATCCAGCACCGGCGCATCGCCAGCTCGGGCCTGGCCCCGTCGCTGTCGTTCGTCGCCACGTCCGAAGCCTGCGGCTTCGCCAAGCCGGACATCCGCTTCTTCGAATACACCAGCAAGATGGCGCGCACCTTCACCAAGCCCGATACGGTGATCGTGGGCGATCGCCTGGACGCTGACATCCTTGGCGCGAACCGCTTCGGCATTGACAGCGTCTGGTTCAATCCAGGCCGTCTGGCCAACGAATCGCTCGCCATTCCCACCTGCGAAGTCGACAGCCTGCACGCCGTCGACGCCTCATTGCGCGGCCTGGCCCTCGCCTGAATCGGCGCCGGTGGCGCTGAAGGCTGCGCCGGACACCCGGTTGCGGCCCGCGGCCTTGGCCTGGTAGAGCTGCATGTCCGCGCGCACGACCAGGTCGGCGGTGCTCAATGACTCCTTGCCGCCAGGCTCGAAGGAGGCCACGCCGAGACTGGCCGTGACGTTCTCGAAGGGCGATTCCACGTGCACGATAGAGAGGCCAAGAATATCCTGGCGCATGCGCTCGGCAACGGCCAGTGCGCCATGCAGATCGGTCGCCGGGAGGATGATGGCGAATTCTTCGCCGCCGTAGCGGGCTGGCAGGTCGCCGGTGCGATTCAGGCTGGCGGCCAGCACGCCGCCCACGCCCTGCAGGCAGGCGTCACCGGCAGGATGGCCGTAATGGTCGTTGTACTTCTTGAAGTAGTCGATGTCGAGCAGGATCAGCGCCAGCGGCGCATTGCTGCGCTGCGCGCGGCGCCATTCATGGTCCAGCATGTCATCGAAGCGGCGCCGGTTGGCCAGTTGCGTGAGCTTGTCGGTGTGCGCCAGTTCGTGCAGCCCCAGGTTGTCGCGCTGCAGGTCTTCGGAATAGGCGCGCAGGGTCTGGTCGAGCCGGTCGCGGATTGCGATCTGCCGCACCAGCTTGCGCCCGAACAGCGTGAACAGCGCCGCGATCAGCAGCGTGACCGCGCCAATCAAAAAGCTCGAGCGCTTCCAGTCGCCCAGCAGCTCGTCCTTGGTCTGGCCGACGGCGATCA
Source organism: Massilia aurea (assembly GCF_024753205.1). Lineage (GTDB taxonomy): Bacteria > Pseudomonadota > Gammaproteobacteria > Burkholderiales > Burkholderiaceae_D > Telluria > Telluria aurea. The sequence goes on from NZ_JANUGZ010000004.1 coordinate 785,865, forward strand.
CGAATGGAAAGCGGTCGAGCCGGCGATAGCTGTACAGGCGCTCGATCTTGTCGATCGAGGCGGTCAGGAACTCGGCGCCGGCCGACTTGTTGCGGATCGCCTGGAACACCGCGCCATGCGACAGGTTGGTGCCGATGATCTTCTCGTCGAACGGGCGCCGGTAGACCACGGTGCCGTCGCCCAGCGCCAGCAGCACTGTGCCGGTGCGGCCGACATCGAGGTCGTCGTAGATCTGTTCGAAGAAGTTGACCTTCAGCGTGACCAGCACGACGCCGGCAAAGCTGCCGTCGGCATGGTCGATGCGGCGCGACACCGGCAATATCCAGATGCCGCTCGAGCGGCTGCGCACCGGATGGGCCACGTGGATGCCACGCCCCGGATGCTCGCGGTGGTACTGAAAATACGCGCGGTCGGCATTGTTTGCCATGACCGGCTGGTCCAGCGACGTGGCCAGCCAAGCGCCATCTTCGCCATACACGAAGATGCCGTGCAGTTCGGGTGTCGTGTGGGTCAGGTCGACCAGGTGCGCCTGCAACCGCGCCAGCGCCGCGGGGCGCGTGCCATCGTGTTCGACGCGCTCGGCGACGTTGGCCAGCGCCATGCTCGTGGTCTTCATGGCCGATTCGACCTGGGCCCCGACCATGCGCGCGACATTGCTGGTGGCGACCGTGGTCTGCGCGATCTGCGCCTGGCGCGTCGTCTCGATAAACCACGCGGCAAAGGCCACCAGCAGGATGCAGGCCAGTACCGTCGCCGCGACCACGAAGCGCACCACGGGCCTGCGCTTGCTGGACAAGCGCAGAAAATCGAGGGCCGGATTGTCGTTGGATGGTGTCAATGCGCCTGCGCTCCATGGAATGGGACCGGGGATGCACGTCGCCCTGCATGATGCATGCTCTCCCGAACGTATTGTGCCACCGGCGTCGATGGTATGGCGCAAGCCGGCGTGCCTGGCCGGGCGGTGCATTCATGAGGGAGCGTCATATCCCCCATGCGCGAATCGGCCTTACTCTCGCGCGCCAGCAAGGCTATAGTGAGTGCTGGTAGATTCACCCAGTGCCGCCGCGCCTTTGCGTGACCTGCGGCCCTGCGGCCATCCCGCTACATCAAGTAAACAAGCAAGACCACCACAAGGATTCCCATGACTGTCAAAGCCTATGGCGCCCACGCGCCCGACCAAGCCCTCGAATCGATGGACATCACGCGCCGCGCACCTGGCGCGCACGACGTGCAGATCGCGATCGACTTCTGCGGCGTCTGCCACTCCGACCTGCACACCGTGCGCGGCGAATGGGCCGGCTCACAGTTTCCCTGCGTGCCAGGCCACGAGATCGTTGGCCGTGTGTCGGCCATCGGCGCCCACGTCACGAAGCACAAGGTCGGTGACCTGGTCGGTGTCGGCTGCATGGTCGACTCGTGCAAGGCGTGCGCCGATTGCGGCGAAGGCCTGGAAAACTATTGCGACAATATGGTCGGCACCTACAATGGGCCAACCCCGGATGCACCGGGCCACACGCTGGGCGGCTACTCCGAACAGATCGTCGTGCACGAGCGCTTCGTGCTGCGCGTGACGCACCCGCAAGAGCAGCTGGCCGCCGTGGCGCCGCTGCTGTGCGCCGGCATCACCGTCTGGTCGCCGCTGCGCCACTGGAACGCGGGTCCCGGCAAGAAGGTCGGCATCGTCGGCATCGGTGGTCTGGGCCACATGGGCATCAAGCTGGCCCACGCCATGGGCGCACACGTCGTGGCCTTCACGACGTCGGCATCTAAGCGCGACGATGCGCTGGCGCTGGGCGCCGATGAAGTCGTGATCTCGAAGGATGCCGACGCCATGGCGGCGCAGGCCAAGACCCTCGACCTGATCATCAACACGGTGGCTGCGCCGCACGACCTGGACGCGTTCCTGCAGATCCTCAAGCGTGACGGCACCATGGTGCTGGTCGGCGCGCCGGATTCGCCGCATCCGTCGCCACAGGTATTCAGCCTGATCATGAAGCGCCGCGCGATCGCCGGTTCGATGATCGGCGGGATCCCTGAAACCCAGGAGATGCTCGACTTCTGCGCCGAACACGGCATCGTGTCGGACATCGAGATGATCCGCGCCGACGAGATCAACGGCGCCTACGAGCGCATGCTCAAGGGTGACGTCAAGTACCGCTTCGTGATCGACAGCGCCACGCTGGCCGCGTAAGTTTTCTTCGGCCCCGTCGCGGGCCGCGTCTCTCCGCTCCTCCTGCGCCCCCGGTGCAGGAGGAGCGTTTGTTTTCCACTCTTGCCTTCACTATGAATCCAACCATTTCCGTCGCTTGCGACAGCAAGTCGGCCGCGCCCGCGGCGTGGGGCGCCGTGCTGGCGATGTCGCTTGCCGCCTTTGCCCTCGTCGCGTCCGAATTCATGCCGGTCAGCCTGCTCACGCCACTGGCGGCCGACCTGCGCATCACCGAAGGGCAGGCCGGGCAGTCGATTGCCATTTCCGGCGCGTTCGCGCTCCTGACCAGTCTATGCCTGACGTCGGTCGTGGGGCGGCTCGACCGCAAGACGCTGCTACTGGCGCTGACCGGCCTGATGATCGCCTCGGGCACCGTGGCCGCGTTTGCGCCGAACTATCCGCTGTTCATGGTCGGCCGCGCGCTGATCGGCGTGGCCATCGGCGGCTTCTGGTCGATGTCGGCGGCCACCGCGATGCGCCTGGTGCCCACGGCCGACGTGCCGCGCGCGCTGGCCATCCTCAATGGCGGCAATGCGCTGGCCACGGTGATTGCCGCGCCAGCGGGCAGTTACCTGGGCGGGGTGATCGGCTGGCGCGGCGCCTTCTTTTGCCTGGTGCCGGTGGCGACGCTGGCGCTGGCCTGGCTCTGGTTCAGCCTTCCGGCGCTGCGCCCCGAGAACCGGCAGGCGCCGGCCAGCATGTTCGCGTTGTTGAAGCGCCCCGCGGTGTGCCTGGGCATGGCGGCGGCAAGCCTGTTCTTCATGGGGCAGTTCGCGCTGTTTACGTATTTGCGGCCGTTCCTTGAAACCGTCACCCGCGTGGATGTCTCGACGCTGTCGCTGATGCTGTTGGTGCTGGGTGTGGCCGGATTCATCGGCACAACGCTGATCGGCTCCGTGCTCAAGGCGCGCATGTACCCGGTCCTGATCGCGATCCCGCTCATCATGGCGGCGATCGCGGCGGCGCTGCTCGTTGTCGGCCAGTCAGTGGCGGCAACGACGGTGCTGCTGGCCATCTGGGGACTGGTGGCGACGGCGGCGCCGGTGGGCTGGTGGACCTGGCTGGCGCGCACGTTGCCACGCGATGCCGAAGCTGGCGGTGGCCTGATGGTCGCGGTGGTGCAGCTGGCGATCATGCTCGGTGCCACCGGTGGTGGTCTGCTGTTCGACGCCAGCGGCCATGGCGCCACGTTTGGGTTCAGCGCCGCCGTGCTGGTCGCGGCCAGCTTGCTGGCATTGCTGGCGGCGCGCGCGGGCCGCGTCGTTCAGCCCCTGTAGTTCATTCGGTATAACGTAGCGCGTCGATCACGAGGCCCAGCGCGCGCGACGAATGGCGCCGGCTCGGGTAGTAGGCGTGCAGGCCGGGAAAGCTGGGACACCAGTCTTCCATCACGCTGACCAGGCGCCCGGCCTCTACATGCGGCGCGATCAGGCTCTCGGGCAGGAAGGTCACGCCCACGCCATCGAGCGCCGCAGCGAGCATGTGATGGACGTTGGTAAACACCGCCTGGCCGCGCACGCGCGCCTCAATGGGCTGGCCATCATGCAGCAGCTCCCACGCATACAGCCCGCCGCTGCTGGCCAGCCGCAGATTGATGCAGTTGTGCGTCATGAGATCCTGCAGCGAGGCCGGCGCCGGCCGGCGCGCGAAGTAGGCGGGCGCGCCGACGATCCGCATCGGCACGTCGGCCGTCAGGCGCACGGCGATCATGTCCTTTTCTACCTGGTCGCCATGGCGCACGCCGATGTCGAAGCGCTCGGCCGCGATGTCCACCAGGCGGTAGTCCGAGCTGATTTCGATGTGCAGCTCGGGATACTGCGGCAGCAGTGGGGCGATGCGCGGCCAGAGCACCGTGTCAATCACGTGGTCAATCGCGGTGATGCGCACGGTGCCGGCGGGCTTGTCGCCCAGGTCGGTGATGGCCGTGATCTCGGCATCGATTTCTTCCAGCCGCGGCCCCACGTTCTGCAGAAGGCGCTCGCCCGCTTCGGTGGGCGAGACACTGCGCGTCGTGCGCGTGAGCAGGCGCACGCCCAGGCGCTCCTCGAGCCCCCGCACGATGTGGCTGAGGGCCGACTGGCTCATGCCCAGCTTGGCGGCGGCGCGCGTGAAGCTGCGCTCGCGCGCAACGGCGATGAAGACGAGGATATCGTTGATGTTGTCGCGGGCCATGCGGGATCAAGCCTGATCGGCCTCGCCGCCGCTGCGGGTGCTGCGCAGCCAGTCGCTGCCCTTGCCAGCCAGCGCCGTATCGATGACACCCTGCGGCAGGCTGTAGACGGTGGCCCAGGTGGCGCGCCCGTCGATATCGTTGGACGGGAAGCTGGTGGTCTCGATCGGCCAGTGGTACTTGCGTTTCAGCGCGCGCACGATCGCGGCCAGCGTGACGCGCCCGCGCAGCGGTTCGCTGCCGGCCTGGTCGGCATTCGACAACAGCACGGCGAGCACTGCGCCGCGTGCGGTGCGTGGGCCGGGAAAGATGGGATGTTTGCTTGCCATGGCCAGATTCTACCCGGCCAGCGCAAAGTTCGCGCCGCGCGGCAGGCGGTTCGCGCCGCCCGGGCACTGCTTCGTCGCACGGGATGCCGCGGCGCCCGGCGCGTCCGCACAATGCATGCACCTTCTACCTGTTACGGAGTCCGCCATGCTGATCCAGATCCTGACCCACACGCCCCTGTATGTCTGGGCCATCCTCGCGTTCCTGCTCTGGCGCGGCGTCGCCGAGATGCGCGATCGCGAACTGACGCTGCGCCGGATGCTGATCCTGCCGCTGGTGATGCTGGGATTGTCGCTGAACGATATGGCGCTCAAGTTCGACATGGGAATGGTGCTGGTAGCCGCCTGGGTCACCGGCTGTGCGGCGGCGATGCTGCTGGCCTGGCGGTTCGGCCGCACGCGCATCGCAGCCGGTACGGCGCCGGACTGCGTGCTGGTGCGTGGCAGCGTGATGCCATTGATCCTGATGCTGGCGATTTTTCTGACAAAGTACATCACGTCGGTCGTGCTGGTGATCCAGCCGCAGCTGGCGCACCAGCTGGCGGTGGCCGCGACGATCTGCCTGGTGTTCGGTGTGTTCAACGGGGTGCTGCTGGGCCGCCTGGTGCGCATGGCGGGCGCCGTGGGACAGCAGCGGGCAGGGTTGCCCGCTGCTGTTTAGACCAGCTTAGTCAAACGCCCACGAATAGAGAATATCGAGTGCGCTGTTGGTCCCGGTCTGGAACTGCAGCGAGATACGCGGCGTGAGCTTGTAGCGCAGGCGCACCAGGCTCGATGCGGTGCTGGTGCCTTGCTCGAAGCTCAGGTAAGCACGCTGCGAGATGCGCTTGCCGACCGTGACCACGGTGCTTTCCAGTCCCGAACCATCGCCGCCGCCAGTGCCCTGTTTCAGGCCCAGTTCATCCACGCCCAGCGAGTTGGCGATCTTCGACTGGATGCCGCCGGTGCCGCCGCTGCCGCCCAGCAGGGCGCCGGCAGCTGCCGCCAGCACGCCTTTCTGGTCGCCGCTGGCTGCTTCCATGCCCTGGCCCAGCACGAGCCACGACAGCTTGTCGCTGTCGGACACGTTCGGCGTCGACACCAGCCGTGCCGTCGGCGATTGCGCCGTGCCGCGCACCTGCACGCCGGCTTCGACGTTGGTCTCGGACAGCTGCTCGCCCTCAGGGCGCTTGCGCACCGCGAGGATGTCGAGCGACGGGTTGTCGTAAGGGCCGCTGAAGGTCATCACGGCGCGTTCGATCGACAGGTTCTGGCCATACGCGGCGTAGGTGCCGTTCAGCGCGCGGATGGTGCCGTTGATGCGCGGCTGGCCACTGCCCGTCATGCGCACGCGGGCGGTGCCGGCCAGGTAGGCGTCGATGCCCATCGCGCGGATGTGGAAGTCGTCGCCCAGATCGGCGGCCAGGTCCACCGTCAGCGGTACTTCCTTCTCGCTGGTTTTTGGTGTTGGCTTGGTGGTGGCGCGGCCCAGCACGATGACGTCGTCCGAAATCGTCGGCGTGCCTTGCGGCGCGAATTCGATCAGGGCGCGGTCGGCGCGGAATTTGCCTTCCAGTGCGAAGCGGCTGGCGTCGCGCACGAGCGACGCCTGGCCGCTCAGGATCACGGTGCGGTCCGGGCGCGACAGGGCTTCGAGCCTGTCCATGTTCAGGCGAATGTCCATCGTCGGCGCGCCGTCCGCGAAGCGCACGTAGCCGCTGGCGGCGGCGCCGCCCTGGCGGCCCTGGAACGACAGCTTCTCGATGCGCAGCTGGTCGCCGCCAAGCAGTGCGCGCAGTTCGCCGTTGCGCAGGTTCACGCCCTGTTCGGCCCAGCGCACGCCCAGCTTGTCGCCATCGAGATTGCCGTTCAGGCTAGGCTTGCCGATCGTGCCGCCACCCGTCATCGCCACGCGCAGCGCGCCGTCGAGTTCCAGGCCCGGCTGGCCAGCCAGCGCTGCGAGCCAGGCGATCGACGGGATATTGGCATTGGCCGTCATACGCAGCGGGCTGGCGCTCTCCAGGCGACCGTTGATCATCTGCGCGTTGGCGTCGATCTTGGCCACGCCGGTGCGGGCGCCGTCCAGGTCCAGGTTCACGCGCAGGCTGCTGCCCACCACTTCGGCGCGCGCTTCCAGCTGGCGCAGGCCAAGCGGCACGGGCGTGTCGCCACCGACGATGGCGTCGCCCTTTTCGCGGAACACGCGCACATTGCCGGCCAGCGAAGGCGCAGCGCCTGGTGCCTGCGGCGCGCGCATGTCGACCGACCAGGCAGCGCCCAGCGTCAGGTCGCCGCGTGCGTTGTCGGCCAGCGCTGGCGAGAACTGCGCCAGGTAGGTCAGCGGCACATTGTCGGCATGGCCGCGGCTGGCCCAGCGCGGGCCGTCCTTGGTCAGCGCGTCGACCGTGATGCTGCCGTTCGGCAGGGCGATCACGGCGCCATTGAAGGCGATGCGCTCCGGGCTGGCCAGGCCAGCGAGACCGACGCCTGGTGCGCCGCCGATCGTCAACGGCACCGGCTTTTGCAGGTTCATCGCATAGCGGCCACGGTTCTGCAGCGCGGCCAGCGTGCCGCTCCAGGTGTCCTTCGAGAAGGCGCCACGCAGTTCGGCATTGGCATCGAACGCATCGCCCAGCGCCGACAGGCGCAGCGTGTGCGCGCCGCGGGTGCCGTCGGTTTTCAGGCGTACGGACGCCACGCGCGTGTCGCCGTTGACGTAGTCGAGCACCTCGACATCGGTCACCATTGGGTCGCTCGCGCCGCGGCCGGAACCGAGGTTGGCGCTGGCTTTCAGTGAGCGCACCGTGTGCGTGCCCATAGCGCGCAGGTTCTGGCCGGCGATGGTCGCCGTGAGCGATGGCGTGTCGGCGGTGCCGGACAGGACGCCCGAGCCGCGCAGCACGCCGCCGTACTCGGGGCCGAACGCGGCCAGCTGCGGCGCATCGATGCGCCAGTTGAGCGCATCGCGCGCGGCACCAAAACTGCCGGTGGCAGCGATGACGTTCGGCCCCACGTGCAGGTCGACGTTGGCGTCGGACACGTGGCGGCGGTCTGCTGCCAGGCGCGCATGGCCCCAGAACGGCGAATTGGCCAGCGTCGAGTCGACCACCTTGAGGTCGAGCGCGCCGCGCCAGTCGGCGCCGGCACGGCCACTGCCGGTAAAGGTCGAGTTGATATTGCCGGCGAGTGGCGAACCGAAGGCGGCCGGGTTGAAGCGTTCGGTCGCGCCGGTGGCCTTGACTTCGACCACACGTGCATCCTCGGGGCCGCCCAGCCAGGCTTCACCCTGGGCACGCACGACGCCGCTGTTGTTCTTGCGCTGGGCATCGACCCAGCCCAGGTTGCGCGCGTTGACGTCGAACGTCGTGCGCGGCGCCGCCATGGTGCCCGTGACGACGCCGTTGGCCACCACCGCGCCATACAGGTCGGCGCGCACGGCGGCGAGCTGGCGGCCGTCCAGGCGCCATTGCAGGCGGTCGCCGGCGCCGCCGAACGCGCCTTTCAGGTCGACCGTGTTCTGGCCCAGCGCCAGGTTGGCGTCGATGCCGGCAAAGCGCTTGGCGTCGGCCGTGAGTTTGCCCTTGCCGCTGAGCGGCTGGTTCATCAGGCGGCTCTGGCGCACGGCGAAGTCGGCGTCGACCTTCCACGCGGGCGTGAGGACGCCGGCAGCATTGACCGTGGCGTTGATGTCGGCCGCGGGCAGGTCGCCGAATTCGGATGGGTCGAAGCGGCTGGCGTTGGCCGTGGCCTTGAAGGCCTGGTCGCCTTCGAGGTTCATGGTGCCGCTGGCCGTGACGCTGCCGCGTCCTGCGCGCAGCGTCGCTTCACGCAGCGTGGCCACATTGTTTTCCAGCGTGGCCAGTGCCGTCAGGCGCAGGCCGGCGTCGATCAGGTTCGCCTCGAGCGTCTGGCGCGTCGCTTCGTTGGTGACCGCGATATCGCCCTTGATCGCCGTCGGCTTCATGGCCGAATGCACTTCGCGCAGGTTGAAGCGGTCGGTGTGCAGCGCAAAGCGCGCGGTGCCGATGCCTTCTTCGTCCTTGGTACGCTGCACGCCGCCGGTGCCGGTGAATTTGCCGGCCGCGCCGAAGTCGAGCAGCACGTTCGAGACGTTCAGCGCTGACAGGTTGCCGCCCAGTTGGCCGCGCGCTGCGCGCAGCGGCAGGCGTTGCTGGTCGATCGTGCCTTCCGGCCCGGTATTGGTGATGTCGACGCTGCCGCTGATATTGCGTTGTTCGTCCAGCTTGCCGGCCACTGCAAAGGTCAGGTCAGCCGTCGGCAGGGCAGGGTTGAAGAAGCCCGGATCGACGTTGCGGCCATTGATACGCAGCGCGCGCAGCGGGATCTCGGCGTACGGCGCCAGCGTGAAGTGAGCGTCGCCGATGGCGCGCCCGGCGGTGCCGGTGGCGTCGATCTGCGTGGCGTTCTGGATGTCGCCGCCAACCTTGATCTGCAACTGCGCGGCGCGTGCGCCGGCGCTGGCCTGCGATTGCGTCAGGCTGCCGGTGGCGTCGATCTTGAAGGGACGGGCCGCGCCGACAGTGGCATTGGCGGCGACCTGGCCCCATGGCGTGGCCGCCGTTGCGTTCTGCACGACCCAGCTGCGCTTGTCGCCCTTGGCGCGCGCGCGAATATTGTCGATGCGCGTTTCGGCGCCGCCGATGTTCACCATCGTCATATTGGCCAGGCGAGCGTCGTCGACCTCGATGCGGAATGGCGGGGCCAGGCTGGTCGGGAGCACGGACGGCTCGTCGGTTTCCTTCAGCGTCTGCATGCGCACGCTGGCGGCCCACAGCTGGTCGATCAGGATGCCGCCCGACAGCACCTGGCCCGGCGACCAGTCGATGTCGATCTTGTTGGCGGTGATGACCTGTTCGTCGGTGCGCCAGATCAGGCGTTCGATGTGCATCTTGCCGTACAGGCTGCCACTCACGCCCGTGAGCGTGAGTTTGCCGCCGGTGGCGCTGGCAACGCGCTGGGCGATCATCTGCAGGGTGGTTTCGCGGCCCAGGTACCAGAGCGTGCCGCCGACGATGACGCCGGTGGCGACAAGGCCGATCGCGACGCGGCGCGGCCAGCGGCGTTGGTTGGTTTGGGGTTGATCAGGCGTCGGCGCCGGGGTGTTTTCAGGTGTATCCATCAGAACGTGAATCCGAGTGAGAAGTGCAGGCGCGCCTTGCGCACCGCATGGCCGTAGGCCAGGTCGACATTGATCGGACCGACCGGGCTGCGCCAGCGCGCGCCCACGCCGTAGCCCGACTTGGGATTGAGGTCGCCGAACTTGTCGGCGGCATTGCCGACGTCATAGAACACGGCCACGCCCCAGGGCGGCTTGAACCAGTACTGGTATTCGGCGCTGGCGGTGGCCAGGTAGCGCCCGCCCACGGTGGCGCCGTTTTCCTGCACACCCAGCTCCTGGTAGCCGTAGCCGCGCACCGACTGGTCGCCGCCGGCGCGGAACAGGAAGGTGCTCGGCACGCCGAGCTTCTCTTTCGAGGCCACGGCGCCGGTTTCGCCGCGCAGGATCAGCGTGCCGGCCGGGCCCAGCGGCTTGTAGTAGATGCCGCGCAGGTACATGCGCAGGAATTTCTCGTCCGTCAGGATCGGCAGAACGGCGCCGCCGAGCTGCGCATTGACCACATAACCGTTGGTCGGCAGGATCAGGCTGTCGAGCTTGCGCTTCGTGATGCTGTAGGTGAGCGGCAGGCTTTTGGTGCGGGTGGGTTCGAGGCCTTGCACTTCGCGTTCTTCGGTCAGCGCTTCGAGCGTCACGCTTTGCTCCAGCAGCGGCGAGCCCCAGGCGCGGCGCGCGGCGACGCTGGCCAGCGTGGTCAGTTCGCCGCGCAGGTCTTCGCGTTCGACACCGGCGCTGATGCTGTCGTTGTAGCCTTTGGCCGTGGTTGGCCAGAACAGTTCGCCCTTGGCGGTCTGGCGCTTCTGTTCGTAGATCAGGTCGCTCTTGAAGCGCTTGCCGAACACGTTCAGGTCGTCGTAGCTCAGCTGCGCGCGGCCGCCCGTGTCGGTCGAAAAGCCCACACCGGCCTCGACGTTCTTCTGCTTGTTTTCGGTCACGCGCACGATCACCGGCAGCGTGGTCGGGCCGGTCGCCGGTTCCGGCGTGGCCGGGTTGGCGTCGCTGTCGGCGTCTTCCTTGATGTCGGCGATTTCGGCATTGAGCACGGCGCGCATGTCGGCGCTCACTTCGACACTGGCGAAGTAGCCGGTGTCCTGCACGCGCGATTGCAGCGCCTGCAGCGCGGCTTCGCTGTACTGGTCACCCGGATTGATCTTGTTGAGGTTGGTGATGACCTCGGCCGGATAACGCTTCAGGCCGCGGATACGCAGATTCCCGAAGCGCATCTCGGGGCCCGAATCGATCACCACGCGCAGCAGCGCGCGGCGCGAATCCGGATCGACGGTCGCGCTGGTTTCGACCAGGCGCGCGCGCGGAAAGCGGCTTTGCGCGATGTCGCGCACGAGGCCTTTCTTGGCGCCTTCCCAGTCGGACTGGCGGAACTGGCTGCCCACCGGCAGCGTCCAGCGATTACGCAGGGCGCCGGCGTCGAAGGGTGCGCCGCCTTCTTCAAAAGCGGCGAAGCCCTGCAGCACCAGGTCGACATCACCGACCAGCACCGGCTGGCCCGGATCGACGATCACGCGCGCGACCGGCCGTGCACCGCTGGTATCCAGGCCAACCGAGACTTTCGGTGAGTAATAACCCTCGGTGGCGATCAGGCTGGTGGCTTGCGCCGGCGCTTCTTTGACGAGGCGTTGCAGCTGGTCGATGTCGACGCGCGAATTGCCGCGCCAGCGCATCAGGTCGAGGTTCTCTTCAAGCAGCGTCTCGAGCGCGCGCGGTGCGTCGATGCGCACCGTGTAATCGACGCCCGTCGTACTTTGCGCATAGACAGTGGTGGCAAACACGAATGCGCCGACACCCAGCAGGGAGCGTTGCAACAGCGGAGGAAGTGTGCGCTGGCGGGGACCCTTGCGCGGGTGGGGATTCGATCGTGACAACGTGACGCTCCATTGGGTGACTCGTTCGCATCTTAACTGATTGGCAAAGTCGATGGCGGACGTGAAATGTTGCGCGCGCGCGTCTGGACAAACACGGCTTTATCGGCCACGGTGCCCGCGATCTGTGCCAGAATTGACGGTTGACCCCTGCCTTTTTACCTTCTTTTACCACCATGACCATCCTCTCTACCGATACCGCGCTCGTCCTGTTCAGCGGCGGCCAAGACTCCACCACTTGCCTGGCCTGGGCGCTGCAGCGCTATGCGCGGGTCGAGACGATCGGCTTCGATTATGGCCAGCGCCATGCGATCGAACTGGCCGTGCGCCCCGGCGTGCTGGCCAAGCTGCGCGCGCTCAATCCCGACTGGGACACGCGCCTGGGCGAGGATCACATGATCGACCTGTCCCTGATTTCCAAAATCTCCGACACGGCCTTGACCAGCAATGTCGCGATCGAGATGCAGGAAAACGGTTTGCCGAATACGTTTGTCCCGGGCCGCAACCTGATGTTCATGACGGTGGCGGCCACGGTGGCCTATCGGCGCGGACTGAACGTGCTGGTGGGCGGGATGTGCGAGACGGATTTCTCGGGCTACCCCGATTGCCGCGACGACACGATGAAGGCGCTGCAGGTGGCGCTGAACCTGGGCATGGCCACACGGCTCAAGGTGGAGACCCCGCTGATGTGGATCGACAAGGCCCAGACCTGGGAACTGGCGGAGCAGGAGGGTGGCGCAGCGCTGGTCGATCTGATCCGCTTCGATACGCACACCTGCTACCTGGGTGAGCGGGGCGAGGCGCATGCCTGGGGCCACGGCTGCGGCACGTGTCCGGCGTGCGCCCTGCGTGCGCGGGGTTACGCGCAGTACGTGGCGCGCTAGGCTGTTACGCTGCCGCGGCCTTGTCCAGCGTGACCGGGCGCGGCCGGCGCATGGCGTACCACACGAGCGCCACGACAACCACCAGCGGCAGCAGCAGCGGCGACATCGCCAGCGCCAGCACGAGTGCGCCGATCGCCAGCGAGCCGATCAGGATCACGCCGACCCCGGCAAACACCACCGCCAGCACTGCCACCGTGATCACCGAGATGAACACGGCCAGCAGCATGCCGCCACCCGTGAACAGCGTGGCGAGCAGGAAGCCCAGCGGGCCGTCGATCTGGTCGCCATCGAGATTGACCGTCATGTCGCCGCTCCAGTCGAACAGATTCCACAGCATGGCGGCAAACAGGAACAGGATGACGTAGGGGGCGTATTTTTTCATGGCAGTCCTCGTGAATGGTTGGGTTGAGCGTGTCGGTCTTGCATGCTCAAACTGTAGGCGCGGCGCACGTGCGCTGCCACTCGCGTGCGACAGGCTGCATGTTTAACGGGATGAAATGTGCATGCGCCGGGTCGGGCAGAATCGCTGCCAATTCCAACCTTGTAATCACGGCAGCGTTTCCTATACTGACAGCCTGCTCTGTTTCAGGGGGACCCCATGTACGCTGTGCCCAACGCCTTCCACGACCTGGCCCGCGCGTCCGGTGGACCGAAGGATCCGCCCTCGGCGCCACCGGCCATTCCGCCCATCATCATCACGCCGTTCAACCGCGATACGCCGGCGCCCAACGGCGATCCGCGCCCGATCCCCGTTGGCCCGCCGATCATGCCACCACCCGGCCCGTCGTGGCGCTGTCCGCGCATCGTCGATGATTGTCCGGCTTAGTTACCGACTATTTCAGTCAATCGCTCGCGGCAGTGGCGTGCGGCCTTTTTCATGGGGCCGGTTTCCTCTATGATCGTGGTTTTGGGCGCGCAAGCGCCGAGGACACCGACCCATGAACGACCAGATGCTGGACCCCGACAGCGACGACGGCAGCGAGGACACCGGCCCCGTGCAGCAACCCCGGCTGTGGCAGGGCAATGGCTGGACCGCGCGCGTGATCAAGAACGACGACGATGAAGGCTGGGCCGTGGCAATGTACAAGGATGGCGAGCCCGAACCGGCGCTGGTTGGTCCCTGGACCATGGGCCGCGACAAGAAGAACCCGAAGCCGCTCGACACCAATGCCTTCAACACGCTGATCAAGACGGCGTCCGAAGTCATTCGCCGCCACGAGCAGCACATGCACGCGATCCTGCACAAGAACCTGTACATCTTCACCGAGCAGGGCGAACTGAAGGTCACGCTCGATATCGTCCCGGACGACGACGACCCGTACGCGATGCTGGCCGCCACCGACGAGATGGGCGAGCAGGTTGCGCGCGTGCGCGTGGCGCCCACCTTCAAGCTCACGCCGAGTTCGGCGCAGGCCTGGGTCGAGAACGACTTCCGCGCGCCGCGCTAAAAAGCCACAGCCGGGCGCGGCAAGCTGCTGCGTCCTGCCCCAAGCTGCTACTATTTCCTCTGCGCATCATCAGATGCATTCTGTGAACAGGTGGGGGAACGTATGGAACGTCTTGACCGGCTGGAAGCGGTGCAGTCGATGTTGCTCGATATCGGGCAACTCTCGACCAGCTGCAGCGACATCACCGCATTCATCCGGGCCGTACACGGCGCGCTGGGCCGCATCATGTATGCGGCCAACTTCTATGTGGCGCTGGCCGACCGTGAAGACGGCACCGTGCGCTTTCCCTATTTTGTCGACGAAGCCGACGGCGCGCGCGATCCGCTCGAACGCATCCGGCTCGCCTCGCCCGATCAGTCGCCCACGGCCTGGGTGCTGCTCAACCGCCAGAGGCTGGTGCTGACGGCGGCCGAATTCAACGAGCGCCACCGCAAGGCGGCCGGACGCTGGGGCAACGGCAGCACGCCGGAGCATTTCGTCGCCTGTCCGCTGCTCGACCAGAACCACCAGGCGCTGGGCGCGATCGTCATCCAGAGCTACTCTGCCGAGCAGACCTACAGCGAGGAAGACATTGCGCTGTTCGGGCTGATCGCCAACCATGTCTCAAACGCGCTGCAGGGCCTGCAAAGCATGGACCGGCTGGAACGCGCCGTCTCGGCGCGCACGGCCGCGCTGGCGCACGAGGTTGCCGAGCGTCGCCGCGCCGAAAAGATCCAGCACGCGCTGTACGAGATCGCCGACCTGTCGGCGCAGGCGCTCGACACCGACCAGCTCAGCGCCAGCCTGCACCGCATCATCGGCGAGCTGATGGTGGCCGACAACTTCCTGATCGGGCTGTACCACCAGCGCACGCAAGAGATCAGCATCCCGTACTTCGTCGACCAGAAAGACAGCGCGCCACCGCTGCTGCGCTTTCCGTTCGGCAAGGCGATGTGTTCGCACATCCTGTCGACCAAGCAGGCGCAGCTGCACGACGTGGCCAGCTTCAGGGCGCTCGTTGACGCCGGCACCGTGGCCGAGCCGATGGGGAGCACCGATATTGCCAGCTGGATGGGCGCGCCGATGCTGGTCAACGACCAGCCGTACGGCGTGATCGTCGTGCAGAGCTACGACCCGGCGATCGTCTACAGCAAGGCCGACCTCGACCTGCTGGCGTTCATGGCCAGCCACGTGGCCGTGGCGATTGCGCGCATGCAGGCCGACCGCCGGATCCGCAAGACCAAGGAAGCCCTCGAGCAGCAGAACGCGGCGCTGAACGACGCGCTGCACGCGCTGCAGGAGGCGCAGTCCGAACTGGTGCGGCAGGAAAAACTTGCCTCGCTCGGCCGCCTGGTGGCCGGCGTGGCGCACGAGATCAACACGCCGCTGGGCATCTGCGTGACGGCCACGAGCCACCTGGTACAGGAGCTGAAACTCACGCGCGAAGAACTGGCGGCAGGCGAGATGACGGCAGAGAGCCTGGCGAGCTTCTTCGACATCGTCGACCAGTCGCTGCGCATCATGACCACCAACACCCAGCGCGCCGCGAACCTGGTGCGCAGCTTCAAGCAGGTGGCGGTGGACCAGTCGTCGGACGATATCCGCAGTTTCAACCTGGGCGCATACCTGAACGAGGTGCTCCTGTCGCTGCACCCGAAGCTCAAGGGCCGCCCGGTGAAGGTCGCGGTCGATTGCCCGCCCGACCTGCTGCTCGACAGCTTTCCCGGGGCCGTGTCGCAGATCCTCACCAATATGGTCATGAATTCGCTGGTGCACGGCTTCGAGCACGAGCAGGCCGGCAACATCACGCTGCGCGCCGCGCTCGGCAGCGATGGCTGGGTGATCATGGAGTACGCGGACGATGGGGCGGGGATGGATGCAGCCACGCTCGACAAATTGTTCGATCCGTTCTTTACCACGCGGCGCGGCACCGGCGGCAGCGGCCTGGGCGCGCACATCCTGTACAACCTGGTGACCGGCGCGCTGGGCGGGACCGTACGGGCCACGAGCGCGCCGGGGCAGGGGCTGACGTACCACCTGCGTTTTCCCCGTTCGCAGCGCAAGGAAAAACTGGCGGCCTAGTGCCACGATCGAGCGGGCACGTGCGTCGCCGTACAGATGCGTTGCTGCAGGTTCTTTACGCTGGGCTCCCCATTTGGAGAGTCCATGAACGAAAACAAGCAAGACGCGCCACGCCAGGGCTCGCAAAAAGTCATTTATGCGGCAATCGCCGCCAACCTGGGCATCGCGGTGGCCAAATTCATCGTCGCCGGCATCACCGGCAGTGCGGCGATGGTGGCCGAGGGCATCCACTCGGCCGTCGACACCGGCAATGAATTCCTGTTGCTGCTGGGCGAACGCCGCAGCGCCCGCGCGCCCGACCGCAAGCATCCGTTCGGCTACGGCAAGTCGCTGTATTTCTGGGCGCTGATCGTTGCGCTGTCGGTGTTTTCGCTGGGCGGCGGATTATCGATCTACCACGGCGTCGATGCATTGCAAAACCCGCCGCCACTGGAAGACCCGATGTGGAGCTACGTCGTCCTTGGCGTGGCTGCCCTGTTCGAAGGGTATAGCTGGAACGTGTCGCGCAAGGAACTCAACACAGCGCGCAAACCCGGTGCGACGCTGTGGCAAGCGGTCCGTGCGAGCAAGGATGCATCGGTCTTCACGATTTTCATCGAGGATTCCGCCGCGCTGCTGGGCCTTGGAATTGCCGCAGCGGGCATTGCGCTGGGCCACTATTTCAATAATCCGTACATCGACCCGGCCGCCTCGATCGTGATCGGCCTGCTCTTGATCGGCGCCGCCTTCATGCTGGCGCGCGAGACCGGCGGCCTGCTCGTGGGCGAAGCGATCGACCATGATGAGCTGGCCGCATTGAAAGCGCTGTTCCTGCGCGAGCCGGCGCTGGACAGCGTGGCCAGCCTGCGCACGATGCAATTGGGACCAGAAGAAGTGCTGCTGGCCGCGTCGGTTCAGTTCCGTCGGGGGCTGTCGATCGACAAGGTGGAGGCGGCGATCGGCCGCATCGAAACTGCAGTGGCCGCCGAGCATCCGGTGATCCGTCAAATCTATTTCGATGCGTCGGCGCTGCGCGCTGCGTTCAAGTAATCGATAGGCTCATAGGGAGCGCAGCTCAGTCGGGCCACTGCGCGTTGATCGCCAGCGCCTTGTCCATATTCCGGATCAACAGGTCGACATAGGTCGGGTCGAGGTGGTGCCCGGCCACCTCGCGCAGGTGCTCGGTCACTTTGGCGGCTGGCCACGCTTCCTTGTAGCAGCGCGCGTGGCTCAGGGCGTCGAACACGTCGGCCACCGCCACGATGCGCGCGTACGGGTGGATGTCCTGCCCGCGCAGCCCCTGCGGATAGCCGGTGCCATCGAATTTTTCGTGGTGCTGGTGCGCGATCACCGCCGCTGCCTTCAGGATCGGGCGCTGCGAGCCGTCCAGGATCTGCAGCCCCACGGTCGGGTGCTGCTTCATGATGGTCCACTCGGCATCAGTCAGCTTGCCTGGCTTGAGGAGCACCGCATCGGGCGTGGCGATCTTGCCGATGTCGTGCATTGGCGCGGCGTGCATCAGCACCGCCGTCTCGTCTTCGGGCATGCCCGAAGCCTGGGCCAGCATGTGGCAGACCTGGGACATGCGGCGCACGTGGTTGCCGGCCTCGTGCGAGCGCGATTCGACGACGTCGCCCAGGCGCAGGATCAGTTCAGCCTGGGTATCGGTGATTTCCTGGTTCAGCAAAATATTGTCGAACGCGATGGCCACGCCCGAGCAGAACACCTCCAGCATTTGCGCATCGATGTCCGAGATCTCGTCCACACCCTTGAGCACCAGCAGCGACGCCTTGCCGCTGTTGTTCGGGAAGTAGCCGACATAGGTGTCGCCGTGCAGGCGTGAAATGCGGTTGTGGCGCGCATCGTCCAGCTGCGCCACCAGTTCCGGGCCGATTTCGTCGCCCTCCATGTCACCGATCTGGGCCAGCACTTCGTACTGGCTCTGGCCGGTGATCACGCTGGCCGCCTTCAGGCGCAGCAGCATGCTCTGTTCCAGACGCAGCAGGGCCACGACCTGCAGCAACAGGCCGTTGGCGAAGTCCTTCAGGTTGCGTTGCTGGAAGATGTGCGCAGACGCGGCGATCACGCGTTCCAGGCCTTCACGGTAGGTTTGCTGGACGCGGCGCGATTCCTCGACCTTCATGATGTCGCGGTAGGCGCGCAGCGCGGCGAACGTCGTCGTAAATAGCTTGGTGCGATCGAGCTCGGTCTTTTCCTTGTAGTCGTTGATGTCGTAGTCGACGATCACCCGTTCTTCCGGCGCCTGACCCGGCTGACCGGTGCGCAGCACGATGCGGGTGAACTGGTTGTCCAGGTCCTGGCGCATCCAGCGCGCTACTTCCAGGCCGCTGTCTTCGCGCTCCATCACCACGTCGAGGAACACCAGTGCGATGTCCTTCTCGCGCGCCAGGATTTCCTTGGCTTCGGCGCCGCTGTAGGCGTGTATGAAGGCGAGCGCACGGCCGTCGAGGCGAAAGCGCGTCAGGGTCAGCTTGGTGATGTCGTGGATATCGGGTTCGTCGTCCACCAGCAAGACTTTCCAGGGTGCGAGTTTGGGCGCAGCGGACGACAAGAAGGACATGGACGATTCCGATTCGTGGGGGAGGCCAGGGTTAAGCGAGCAGACTATGTTTTTCACAACAAAAGTAGCTCGGAGTCAAGTCGATTGTAGTACGGCGCATGACCCTTAACAAGAAGCAATATTAAATTTTGAGAGGGGGATGTAACAACTGGCCCCATGGGCCAGTGAGGATGTTGCAGCGACGTGACAGAACGCGTCAGGTATAGCGTTTTTGGCAACGCTCGCAGTAGAAGCTGCGCCGGTCCGAGGTGCCGAGCTTGGCTTTTGAATACGGTATGTCGCAGCGCGGGCAGATCTTCTTGGCGTGGGCCAGCCAGTGTTCCTTGAGCGTGAACGCTTTTTTCCAGCCCAGGAAGTCGAAGCTGTACTGCCGCGCTTCGTCCACCAGGGCGCGCAGCTTGGGTGCGGGAAGCGCGCCCATCGTCGAGAGGGGATGGACCCGAATCCTGAACAGCACCTCGTTCTTGATGATATTGCCCACGCCCGAGAAGATCTCCTGATCGAGCAGGGCGTCGCAGGCCAGCATATCGGGCGCGGCGCGCAGCTTCTTGCGCGCCTTGACCGGGTCCCAGGTCGCGCCCATCACGTCGGCGCTGAAGTCATAAGCGTCGAAGGTGGCGCGGTCGATCTCGCGGATCGCGCAGGCATAGAAATTCATGGCGCCGCCGTCTTCCACGCCGATGGACAGGCGCGGCGGCTTGTCGCGGTCCTCGTCGACGCGGTAGGTGCCAAACAGCAGAAAGTGGACGCGCAGGATGACGTCGGGTGTCTCGATCAGGAAGTGCTTGCCCCAGGTATGTAGTCCGGTGATGCGCTGGCCCACGAGGCGTGCCGGATCGAGCGTCTTCAGGTTGCCGCTGGCGCGCACGATGGTTTGCCCCACGAAGCGCGTCGTCTGTTCCTTGAGCATGTACAGCGTTGGACCTTCTGGCATGGTTGCCTCCTTGATGCATTCTTATATGGCACCATCTTTTGGTCATGTTCGGGACCTAACATTTGGATACAAGTTCCAACGTTTCGCCACGAGCAGAGCAGGGCGAAGCGGCGTATATTGGTAAGCGAAGATCGCACACAAGATGCATTGAGAAGGAGTTCCAGCAATGAAATCCATATTGATAAAAACCGCCCTGGCAGGCCTGTTCGCACTGTCTGCCGGCGCCGCCTCGGCGGGCGTGACCGTCAATTACATCGAGTCCGATAAATTTTCCGACCTGCCATTTGCCCCATGGGAGCGCAAGCAGGTGCTGGAAGAACTGAGCACGTATTTCACCAAGCTTGGCGAGAAACTCCCTGCGGGTCAGGACCTGGTGATCGAAGTGACCGACATCGACCTGGCCGGGCGCGAGTACCCGAATGTCAGCAACGGGCGCGACTTGCGCATCCTGAAAGGCACGGCCGACTGGCCGATCATCAACCTGCGTTATTCGCTGACGCAAAACGGGCAGGTGCTCAAGGGCGGCGATGCACGCCTGGCCGACATGAACTACATGCAGCGCATCGGCCGCTTCAGCGACTCTGACAGCCTGCGCGCCGAGAAGCGCATGATCGACGAGTGGTTCGACGAAACGATCATCGGCAAGAAGCGCGGCGGTTGAGCCATTTTTATCGCGCATGTAAAAAAACGGCGCCCTGCGGGGCGCCGTTTTGTTGTGACCTAATCGACCCGGTTGACACGCTCGAACCTGGCGTGAAAGTCGTCCGGCATCGGGCATACCCGGCCCGCCTTGTAGTCGTAGAACACAAACCCGGTCTTGGCCATGGCGATCAGCTTTTCGTCGCGCGGCCGCGTGACACGGTAGATCAGGTCGCCGCCATACTTGTTGAAGTCCATGACGCCCACGTCGAACAGCAGTTCGTCGCGGCGATACGCTTCGGCGCGGTAGATGGTGGCCAGGTCGGTGACAATGATGCCAGGGCCATCGAGGCTGGTTTCCGGCACGCCGAACTCGAACAGGAAGCGCGATCTGGCCTCGGACACCATCGCGATCATCGATTCATTGCCGACATGATTCGCCGCATTGATGTCGGTGGCCCGCACCGTGAGCACGGTCGAAAAGTAGAACTGGTCGGCGGGAAAGTCGAGTTGTACGCGGGGCATGGGCCATCCTGGTGATGGGCGGGATAGATGGACAGGATACAGGACGGCGCACGCATACTGCGCCGCCCCGACCGCGGGTGGTGCGGGAGTTAGACTTTCGCTTCCACGCCCGGCGTTGCCGAGCGGGTCAGGAAGGCCTGTGTGACTTGCGGCAGGTGCTCCAGCAGCCAGGCCGCCATCGCCTTTTCTTGCACCAGGATCTGTTCGCACGAAGCGGCAGTGGCGCTGTCGCCAGCCGCCTTGGCCGCTGCAATCAGGGATGTGTAGGTGGCGATTTCGAGGTTCTCGAACACGTAGCCGGCCATCGCGCCCTTGACCACTTCATCGCTGACGGTCATGCCGCCCACGGCCTGGCCAAAGGCCATCAGCTTGGCGCCGATATCCTTGACCACCGAATTGCTGATGTCGCGGCGCGCCAGGATCTCGTCCAGCACGCCACGCTGCCAGCGCGTTTCTTCGATGTGCTGGACGATGCGTGCGCGCAGTTCCGGATAGTGTTCGAGGCGGTCCGCTTGCGCGTTGAGCATCTTGTCTGCCTGCTCTTCCATTGCATGGGCGTCACGTAGCCAGTCGTTCAGATTGTCGTCGATTGCAGTTGCCATGAAATTCTCCGCTGGTGAATAGGTGCAACCAGAATGGCAGAATTGATGGGTACCGTTTGTTAGGTATGACACATTTGCGCGTCACTCGTTAACAAAGGCTCAGTCAGCGTTATCTGTTGATGACGCTGATAGCAATGCGAAGCAATTGTTCTGGCGAAATAATTCGCCTTCCATCCAGTGCCCAGCGCCAGCCGAGGTAGTTGGGAAGGTAGCGCGATGCCACGCCACGAAAGCCCTGTAGCCAGGCCTTGAAGCGTTGATGGTAGGCGTTCACGTTCTGCACATGGATGGCAAGACTGCCCAGACGCCTCGCTCGCACACCGGCGCGCACATTGACTGCCTCGTGCGCGATCCTGTGCTTGCGTGCAAAGGCGCGGTAAGCGGGATGGCCGTCACTGACCAGCAAGGCCTGCCTGTCGAGCCTGGGTAGCAAGTCACGCTCGAGTTGCGCAGTCTTGAGCGCACCGCGGCCAGTGACGGCATCGATGGTGCGCCCCTCGCGGTCGCGCGCGACCAGGATGCAGTCCAGTTCACCGGAAATGCCCCGTTTGGCAGCGCGACCACCGCGGCGGCGCGGTGGGCGATTGAGCGCGCGCGAACCTTTTTGTGATTCGAGCAGAAATGTTTCGTCAGCCTCGACGATGCCATTCAGGAGCGCGGGCCGGTCGAGCTTGACCCAATGCAGGAAGCGGTGTCGCCAGCGAAAGGCGGTGTTGCGGTGTACGCCGACCCGATCTGCGCCCGTGCGCACGGGGAGTGAATCGAGCAGCACTTGCGAATACGCGAGCCATTTGGCTTTGTGCCTGAGCCGCGCCAGCGGCGTGCCGGTGAGGTCGTTAAAGGTGCGGCCGCAGGAACAGCAACGGTAGCGCTGCAAGTCGTTGGCGAAACCATGCCGGTAGCAGTGCTCGTTGCCGCATCTGGGGCAGCAGCGGTCTGGCGCTCTGACCTTAGTGATGAGCGCAACCACTTGATCGAGCCCGGCTGCAGGATGCAGGGCATCGAGCACTTGCCGACACTGCGGCTGGTTCAACGAAGGCAGTTTTGCGAACCAGCCCTTGAAACGTGGCGCTTTCATGATCGACTCCTGACGCTGGGGACAGGGGTTGGACCACTGGCCTACTCGTCAGTTCAAAGCTAGTCTCTATTTAACGTTGACAGCGCCTTAACAAAAACGATCAGGGTGCCGGGGCTGGCGCGCGCGTACGTGTTTTGGCGACCACGCCGGCCGGGTCGATCAGCACGACGAACTCGGCAAACTGGCCAGCACCTGCCGGTGACTGGTAGACCCAGGTCTCGAAGCCGCTGTCGAAGCGCACGTTTTTCGTCGGCCCGAACGCGGCCAGCAACTGCGCTTTGGTGGTCTGGCCGGCGATGACGGTCTGTTGCAGCCGCTCGGCCGGCACTTGCGCGCCGGGCGGCGCGGCATTCTGCGTGGCGCAGCCAGTCAGCAGCGCAGCGCACAGGATCAGAGGCGCCCTCATGGCGTTACCCCGGCTGGCGGATCGACCATGTAGGTGAATTCCACGAGCGTGTCGTCCGGCCAGCTGGCATCCCACAACGGCACGTAATAGGTGCGGTCGAGCAGCACCTGGCAATCGCAGAACGGCAGCATGTCGGGCGTCTGGTCGCCGCCCGCGTAAAGCATCGAAAACGGCAGCGTTTCAATGCGCTCACCGGCGCGCAGCGTGACCGCGAAGATCGGGCGCTCGGCGAAGAACAGGTAATTGCCATCCGGGCTCGTGCAGACGCCTTCGGGCGAATCGAGCGCATCCGAGATCCAGCCGAACAGCGGCGAGCTGTTCGATACCAGGCCAGCTTCCTTGCCCACGCGGCATTCCAGGCGCAGGTCACCCAGGCGGCGCATGCCGGCCGGGACGCCCGGCGTTTCGATGCGCGCGCGCCAGGTCATGCTGGCCGTCTTGCGACGGGCAAGCACGGCAGCGTCTTCCTGCAAGGCTTGCGCGTTGCGCGGCAGGACAAAGAAATTGTTGTCGTCGACAGGGACGGGCACCGATACCGTATCGCCCGCCACGCGCAGCGTGATGCCGCGCATGTCGACGTTCGGCAGGCGCGGCAGCAACTGGAAGCGCAGGGAGGCGTTCGGCGCGAAGGCGCGCTCGCGCTCGAAGCGCTCCATGCCGCGGATCATTTTGCGGTACGACTTGTCGACCGGGTCACGGGTGGACTTGACGGTGACGGTGCTCTGGCCGGCGGCATGCGCCGGCAGGCTTGCGGCCGCAGCCATGAACAGGCCGCTCATGGCCAGTCCGGCAACGACACGGACGATGGACGGCCGCATCAATGGATTTACCAATACCGCACGCGGCCGGTATCCATGTGGACGAACTGCGAGCTGTCGTAATACCCGACGCCGCCGCCCTGGAGCGACATGGCCGCCTTTTGCAGATTGCGCAGGTCGGTGCCTGGCAGGCGGATGTCGATGGCCTTGCCTTCCATGTGCAGGCTGCGCTTGGCGACGCCGCCGCTGCCATGGCCACGCAGGAACGCATTCGATTCCGGCGCGCGGTAGCCCGAAATGATATGCAATTCCTTGCTGTTGCCAAGCTTGCCATTGAGCTGGCCGAGCAGCAGCAGCAGTTCGGGATCGATGTCCGCAATCTTGTTGGTGCGGTGGTCGCGCAGCACCTTGTTGATGTCGCCCAGCGCATCAGGGATGAACTCGCCTTGCGCCCAGAACGTGCTCGTCAGCTTTTCACCCGTGTGCGTATTGTAGAAACGCAGACAGCAATCGCCGGTGGCAATCGATGAATTTTTGGCAAGAGTGGGAAGGCTGAGGGAGGATGCTGCGAGGAGGAGACCGCTTTTGAGGATAGTACGGCGTTGAATCATTGAAGGGAGTCCTTGCGCTGGTTCAGTGAGCAATCGATGATACGCCATTTGCCGCAATCGTGCAGACAATGTACAGAAAATCGCGACATTTCAGCTACGATGTCAAGTATTTAACTGTTTTTGAGAGATTTGCGTATGCTGACGCCGGCAAGCCGGTTGGGACCGGCGCGGCCCAAGCGCAGCTCAACCGTCTGGCCAGAATTCACAGCCACGGTCATCTAAAGTGCAGGGCCTGGCGCTCGATCCGAAAACCGGCCATGTCGAACAAGGCTCGCGCGCTGGCGATTCCATGCTCCATGCGTAACGCGCGATGCGCCCCGCATGGTTTGTCGCTCTGCGAGACATGCATACGCTGTTTTGTTTGTTGACTAACTGAAACGTGCCTAGAATGGTCCTTTCCCGACCCATTCAGGAGGCGCAGCATGGCAGTTCCCGTTCGTCGCATCACCCATCTCGCGACAGCACTTGCGCTGATCTTTGGCGCATCTGCGCTGCAGGCCGCGCCTGCCCCTGCCAGCACGCCCGATATCCCGATCCCGGACATCAAGTACACCAAGTTCACGCTGAAGAACGGCTTGACCGTGCTGGTGCACGAAGACCGCAAGACGCCGGTGGTGGCCGTGAATACCTGGTACCACGTCGGCTCGAAGAACGAGAAACCAGGCAAGACCGGCTTTGCCCACTTGTTCGAACACCTGATGTTCAGCGGCAGCGACAACTTCAAGAAGACCTACCTGAATGCGATGGAACAGGTCGGCGCGACTGACCTGAACGGCACCACCAGCCAGGACCGCACGAATTACTTCCAGAACGTGCCGACCTCGATGCTCGACTATGCGCTGTTCGCCGAGAGCGACCGCATGGGTTACCTGCTGGGAACGGTCGACAAGACCAAACTCGATATCCAGCGCGGCGTCGTGCAGAACGAAAAGCGCCAGGGCGAGAACCAGCCCTATGGCATCGCCTACGAGCTGCTGGTCGAAAACACCTATCCGGTCGGCCACCCGTATTCCTGGACCGTGATCGGCAAGATGGCCGACCTCGACGCGGCCTCGATGACCGACGTGCAGGACTGGTTCAAGCAGAACTATGGCCCGAACAACACGGTGCTGGTGCTGTCGGGTGATAT
This sequence comes from Massilia aurea, assembly GCF_024753205.1. GTDB lineage: Bacteria > Pseudomonadota > Gammaproteobacteria > Burkholderiales > Burkholderiaceae_D > Telluria > Telluria aurea. The sequence continues at coordinate 811,198 of NZ_JANUGZ010000004.1, forward strand.
CTCGCCGGAAGAAGCGCGCAAGAAGGTCGAGCAATACTACGGCGCGATTCCGCCGGGCCCGCCGCTGGCCAAGCACGATGCGTGGATCGCCAAGCGGACCGGCACGCACCGCACGCTGGCGCAGGACCGCGTGCCGCAAACGCGCATCTACCGCACCTGGAACGTGCCGGGTGCGCACACGCCTGAAGAAGCGCTGCTCGACCTGGGCGCGCGCGTGCTGGGCGGCGGCAAGACGTCGCGCCTGTACAAGCGCCTGGTCTACAAGGATCAACTGGCCACCAGCGCGACCGCAAGCGACGATGCGTCCGAGATTGGCGGCCAGTTCGACCTGACGCTGACGGCCCGTCCCGGCGCCGACGTGAAAAAGATGGAGCAGGCTGCCGACGACGAATTGCGCGCGCTGATGAAAAGCGGCCCGACGGACGCCGAGCTGCGCCTGGCCAAGACCACGATCCTGGCGCAGTACACGCGCATGATCGAGCGCGTTGGCGGCTTCGGCGGCAAGAGCGATCTGCTGGCCTCGTGCCAGACCTTCACCGGCAATCCGGACTGCTACAAGGTCTATCTGCAGCGCATCAAGGACGCCACGCCGGCCACGGTGAAGAAAGCGATGAACGACTGGCTCAGCGACGGCGACTACGTGCTGCAGATCGATCCGTTCCCGACCGGCCTGGCCGCCACCGATACGGGGCTCGATCGCAGCAAGGAACCGGTCGCCGGCAAGGCGATGTCCCTCAAATTGCCGCCAATGCAGCGCATTACGTTGACCAACGGCCTGAAGGTGGTGCTGGCCGAGCGTCATGAAGCACCGGTCGTCAATCTGCAGATGATGGTCGACAGCGGCTACGCGGCCGACAGCGCCGCCTTGCCGGGCGTGGCCAGCCTCACGCTGCGCATGCTCGAAGAAGGCACGGCCACGCGAAAGTCGCTCGAGATCGGCGAAGAGCTCGAACGCCTGGGCGCGACCTTTGGCGCCAGCATCAATCTCGATGGCGCCTTTGTCGGCATGAATTCGCTCAAGGCGACGCTGCCGCAGGCGCTCGGCCTGTACGCGGACCTGGTGCGCAATCCGGCGTTCCCGCAGAACGAATTCGCGCGCCTGCAGAAAGACCGCCTGGCCGCGATCGCACGCGAGAAGGTCGATCCGCAGGGTATTGCGCTGCGCGTCGTGCCGGCCCTGATGTACGGCCAGGGCCACGTGTATGCGCGCACTGCCAACGGCACCGAGGACGCCGTGGGCCGCATGACCCGAACCGACCTGGCCAATTACCACGCGACCTGGTTCAAGCCGAACAACGCGACGCTGCTGGTCGTGGGCGACACGACGCTGGCCGAGATCACGCCGATGCTCGAGAAAACGTTCGGCGGCTGGAAGGGCGGCGAGGTGCCGAAGAAAGTGATCGCCACCGTGCCTGCACCGGCCAAGCCGCTCGTGTACCTGGTCGACCGGCCCGGCGCGCTTCAAAGCGTGATCGTCGGCGCGCAACTGGCGCCGCCGCGCAACAGCCCCGAGTCGCTGCCGCTGGAAATCGTCAACGACGTGTTCGGCGGCACGTTCAGCTCGCGCATCAACATGAACCTGCGTGAAGACAAGCACTGGTCGTATGGCGTGCGCAGCCTGGTGCAGCCGGCCGTCGGCCAGCGCACGTTCATGAGCATCTCGCCGGTGCAGACCGACAAGACCGGCGATGCGCTCAAGGAACTGGTGCGCGAATACAAGGGCGTGGCAGGTGAGCGCCAGATCACCGGTCCCGAGCTGAAATTCGCGCAGGACAACCGCACGCTGCGCCTGCCGGGCAGCTTCGAGACAGCCGGCCAGCTGGGCGGCGCCTACACGACCATCCTGCAATACGGCTTGCCGGACGACTACTACAACACCTACACCGAGAAGGCGCTGGCACTCACGCCAGAGCAGGCCAACACCCTGGCCACGCGCAGCTTCCTGACCGATCGCCTGGTGTGGGTCGTCGTCGGTGACATGAGCAAGGTCGAAAAGGACGTGCGCGCGCTGAACCTGGGCGAGGTGCGCCGCATCGATGCGGATGGCAAGGCGTTGTAATCACGTGGTACGAACGTAAAAAAGCCCACCCGGCACGCGCCGGGTGGGCTTTTTCATCGTTAAAACATCAGTGCTGGTGTCAGCTGTTGCGCCGGATGTCAGCCGTGATCTCGTACGCGTGCAGGCGCGCTGCATGGTCGTAGATCTGCGACGTGATCATCATCTCGTCCGGCTTGGTCTTGTCGATGAACGCGTGCAGCTGGGCGGCCACGGTGTCGCGCGAGCCGATTGCCGAGCAGGCCAGCACGCTGTCGAGCATCATGCGCTCGGGCGTGTCCAGCGCTTCCAGGTAACCGCTGACGGGCGGCTTGAGTTTGCCCGGATTGCCCGTGCGCAGCGCGACAAACGCCTGCTGCATCGAGGTGGCCAGCAGATGCGCTTCTTCGTCGGTATCGGCCGCGAACACATTGAAACCGAGCATGACATACGGCTCGGCCAGCTGCGCCGATGGACGGAAATTGCTGCGGTACATGTCGATCGCCTGCATCATCATCTGCGGCGCGAAGTGCGACGCGAATGCATACGGCAGACCAAGGTGCGCCGCCAGTTGCGCGCCGAACAGGCTCGAACCGAGAATCCATAGTGGCACGTCCAGGCCTGCGCCCGGCACCGCCAGCACCTGCCGGCGGCTTGAACCTGCGAAGTAATCCATCAGTTCCACGACGTCCTGCGGGAACTCGTCGGCGTCCGACGCCAGGTTGCGGCGCAGCGCGCGGGCCGTGGTATGGTCGGAGCCAGGCGCGCGGCCCAGGCCCAGGTCGATCCGGCCCGGATGGAGTGACGCGAGCGTGCCGAATTGTTCGGCGATCACGAGCGGTGAATGATTCGGCAGCATGATGCCGCCGGCGCCCACGCGAATCGTGGACGTGCCGGCCGCCACATGGGCGATCAGTACCGCCGTGGCGGCGCTCGCAATGCCTGGCATGCCGTGGTGTTCGGCGAGCCAGTAACGGTTGTAGCCCCAGCGTTCGCCATGCTGGGCGAGGTCGAGGGAGCTTTTGAAGGAAGTTGCCGCATCGCTGCCTTGAACGATCGGCGAGAGGTCGAGTATCGATAAAGGGATCATGGAACAATGATACGCCGATGCGAAAAAACGCGTGCAAGGGTGCCCAAAACTGCACCGGCCGCTTGTCAATACAATATGTGGTTATGAGTGTGCAACATGGCTTCAACGGGCATCATCTGGCGGCAATCGACGCTGCCATCGGCGCTGCCATCACGGCTCGTTCGCTGCCCGGCGCCGTGTATTGGCTCGAACGCGGCGCCGCACATGCCGAGCGCGCGTATGGGCGGCTCCACTTCGGGCCGGCTGCCGCGCCGGTCACCGTGGGTACCGTGTTTGACGTCGCTTCGCTGACCAAAGTGCTGGTGACGGCGCCGGCGATCCTGCTGCTGCACGAGGGCGGCCAGATCGACCTCGAAGCGCCGCTGCTGCGCTACCTGCCTGACTGTGCGGGCGGCGGCAAGGACGCGATCACAGTGCGCCAGTTGCTGACCCACACGTCGGGCTTGCTGGCCGGGTTGCCGGCCAGTCCGGCGTGGGAGGGCAGGGAGGCAGCGTTGCTGCTGGCCTCGCTCGAGCGCGTGACGCATGTGCCGGGCAGTGTCTTTCGCTACTCCGACATCAATTACATCCTGCTTGGCCTGATCATCGAACGCGTGGCTGGCATGCCGCTCGATGCGTTTGCCGAGCAGCGCATCTTTGCGCCAATGGGCATGCAGGACACCGGCTATCGGCCGCTGGCGCGCGGCGACGGGCGGACAATTGCGCCCACCCAGCGTGGTGCGGTGGAGGCAAATGCGGTGCTGTCGAAAGCGCAGCGTGGCCTGGCGCCCGGCGCCGTGCTGCAAGGCCAGGTCCATGATCCGACCGTGCGCCGGATGGGCGGCGTGGCGGGCTCGGCCGGTGTATTTTCGACCGCGCGGGACGTCGCGCGCTTTGCCCGCATGCTGCTTGCAGGCGGTGAACTCGATGGCGTGCGCGTGCTGCATCCCGACAGCGTGCGCCTGCTGTGCACCGCGCAGTCGCCACCAGGCATTGCCGCACTGCGCGGCATGGGCATGGACATCGATTCGCCATTTGCACGCCAGCCACGGGGCCGGCATTACCGGCTGGGCAGCTACGGGCACACGGGCTTTACCGGCTGCATCCTGTGGATCGACCCACAGTCGCAAAGCTTTTATGTTTTCCTGTCCAACCGAGTGTATCCGGACGACCGCAACAGCATCCTGCCGCTCTACGCCGAGCTGGGAACGCTATCGGCAGAAGCCGTATTATCAGCTCAACAATAAACAAAAAAATGCGTGCAATTGTGCGCAAAATAGATGACGTTGGGCGACGATTAATTGTTTCCGCGCGGTACCGTGCGCGCCCATATCTGCTGTCGACCTACACTGGACTCCTGACTTGACGCACTGATGTGTCGAGAACGCACTACAAAACATATTCAGGAGAACACCATGAACAAGCTACTCAAAGGAATGATCGGCGCATCGCTGACGGTTGCCATGCTGGGCGCTACTGCAGTTCATGCACAAACGGGCGCCACGGCAGGCGCGGCCGGCCGCACCGGCACTGCAACGGGCACCGCCGGCACGACCGGCACGGGCATGGCGGGTACCTCGGGCCAGGTTGGTAGCCAGACCGGCAGCAGCATGCAGGATGCGACGGGCCGCTCGTCGATGAGCGCCACCGGCACCAGCAGCATGAACCCGCAGAACGATCGCCGCAGCAGCACCAGCCCGATGACCGGCACCACCGGCTCGGCGGGCGTCGTTGACAGCCGTGCAGGCACGGTCGGCGCCACGGGCCGCACCGGCACCAGCGGCACCACGGGCATGAACGGCAGCACCACCGGCGCAATGGGTAACAGCGGCATGACCGGCACAACCGGCAGCGCTACCGGTACCACCGGCGCTGCTGGCACCACCGGTATGAGCGGTTCAATGGGCACGGGTACCAGCGGCGCAGCAGGCGCGGGCACCACTGGTACTACCGGAACGGGTACAACTGGAACCGGCGCAACGGGCACTACCGGCACCGGCACCGGTACTACGGGCACCACCGGCCGCGGTTATTGATAGCACCAGCAATGCGTCAGCAATAAGGGTGGCTTAGCCGCCACCAGCACAACACCGGCCTCGCGCCGGTGTTGTCGTTTTATCTGTGGTATCCGCGCCGCATCCGTGGTCAATATTATGGGGCTGGTGATTTTCCACGAAGGTTGTGGCGTACCATTCATAATTATTGCCTTACGGAACTAATTATGATGCACCCCGACGCGCCGCAGGAGATGCTGGCCCCCAGCGCCATGAAGCTCTCCGAGCTGATTGGCGCGTTGAGCTATGCGCTCGACATTACCGAAGGCCAGCCTGCTGGCCACTGCGTGCGCTGCTGCTGGATCGGGATGCATATCGGCCGTGCCGCGGGCCTGAATGACGACCAGCTGTGGGAACTGTATTACACGCTGCTGCTGAAAGACCTTGGCTGCAGCAGCAATGCCGCCCGCATCTGCGAGCTGTACCTGACGGACGATCTCGACTTCAAGCGCAGTTTCAAGACGGTGGGCGACAGCCTGCCGCAGGTGCTCGGTTTCGTGCTCAAGCACACGGGCCTCAAAGCGGGCCTGGCCGAGCGGTTCCGCAGCGTCATGACCATTCTGCGCGATGGCCCCGAGATCGCGCAGGGCCTCATCGCCACCCGCTGCCAGCGCGGCGCTGACATCGCGCGCCTGCTGCGCTTCCCGGAGGGCGTGGCCGAAGGCATTTATTCGCTCGATGAACACGTGAATGGCAAGGGCAAGCCGGCCCAGCTCGCGGGCGACGCGATCCCCGTGTATGCGCGCATTGCGCTGCTGGCGCAGGTGATCGACGTGTTCCACACCGATGGCGGGCGCGAGGCTGCGCTGCACGAAGCCACCGCGCGCGCCGGCAGCTGGTTCGATCCGCAGCTGGTCGCCGCGTTCGAACAGGTCGCGCTGGAGGATGCCTTCTGGCGCAAGCTTGCCGCGCCGGACCTGGACCGCGCTGTCTTCGCACTGGAGCCGGCGGGCCACGAAGTTGCGCTCGACGAAGACTACCTCGACGATATCGCCACCGCTTTCGGCCAGGTGGTCGATGCCAAGAGCCCGTACACGAGCGGCCACAGCGCACGCGTGGCGCTGTACACCGACATGATCGGCGAGGCCCTCGGGCTGTCGGCGCAGCGCCGCCGCTGGCTCAAGCGCGGCGCGCTGCTGCACGATGTCGGCAAGCTGGGCGTGAGCAACAGCGTTCTCGACAAGGCAGGCTCGCTCGACCGCGACGAATGGACCGCCGTGCGCCAGCACGCCGAATACACCGAAACGATCCTGGGCCGCATCGCGGCGTTTGCCGAACTGGCGTCGATTGCCGGCGCCCACCACGAGCGGCTCGACGGCAACGGCTACCCGCGCGGTTTGCATGCGGACGACATCCGCCTCGAGACGCGCATCATCACCACCGCCGACATTTTCGACGCCATCACCGCCGAGCGCCCATACCGCGGCGCGATCCCGATCCCGCAGGCGCTCGAGATGATGGAAAAGACCGTCGGCACCGCGCTCGACCCGGCCTGCTTCGATGCGCTCAAGCGCGGGCTGGCGCTGGTGCCGTTCCCGGCGCCCTGAATCTGCCGCCAGGTTCCGCCTGCCACAGTCACATGTCAGTGTGATGAATTCCTCTTCCGGATAGCAAGATTTGACAAACATGGCATCCCGGATGCCACCACAATGCGCTCACTGAGAGCCTGTCCGGATTGCTTGGGACTGGCTCCAACAACCGATGGCCAACCTGGTTTGGAGCGCACATGAATGAGTTGAAGGCACGGCAGTATCAGCGGACCGCGATCGCAGCGGCGGTGGCAATCCTGGCGGTGAGCGGGGCAGGCGCGCAGGAAGCGCCGGTGCTGGCGCCGCAGACTGTTGTGGTGACGGGCGTGCGTGCTGCGCTCGAACAGTCGCTGCGCCAGAAGCGCGACAGCGACGCCGTCGTCGAGGTGGTCACGGCCGAAGACATCGGCAAGATGCCCGATAAAAACGTGGCCGATGCCATCCAGCGCCTGCCCGGCGTGAACACGCAATCGTCCGCCGGCGGCGAAGGCGGCTTCGGCGAAAACGACCGCGTCAGCCTGCGCGGCACCAGCCCGAGCCTGCAGCAGACGCTGTTCAACGGCCACGCGATCAGCACCGGCGACTGGTTCGTGCTGAACCAGATCGGCGGCAATGTCGGCCGGTCGAGCAGCTTCTCGCTGCTGCCGTCCGAGCTGGTCGGCTCGATCGTGGTTCAGAAAAGCCCGACGGCCGACCTGGTCGAAGGCGGCGTCTCCGGCGCCATCAACGTCATCACGCGTCGTCCGCTCGACTTCCGCCAGCAGCTCACTGTCGAAGGCTCGGTCCAGGCCAACTACAACGACCTGTCGGGTGAGACCAAGCCGCATCTGTCGGGCCTCGTGAACTGGAAGAACGCCGCCAACACGGCGGGCATCCTGATCCAGGGGTTCTCCGAGAAATCATCCGTGCGGCGCGATGGCCAGGAAATCCTCGGCTACACCCCGATCAGCGCGACCAGCGCGGCGGCGCTCGCCAATCCGGCGCTGGCCGGCGTGGTTGTGCCGACCTTCATCGGCGCCGCATTGTTCGAGCAGGAGAAGAAGCGCGAAGGCGGCGCCTTCGACGTCGAGGTGCGCCCGAACCGCGACCTGACGCTGGACGTCAACGGCTTCTATTCGAAGCTCGAAGCGCCGCACCAGAACACCAACTGGCTGGCCGCGCCGGCCAACTCGATCAACAGCCTGAACCTGATTCCAATTAACCCGGTTGTGCGCAACAACACACTGGTGGGGGCCGGGTTCACGCGCAACGCGGGCGAGGTCGACAATATCTACCGTCCGGATGCGGGCGGCGAATCGTGGTACCTGGACTTCAACGGCAAGTGGCGCGTCAACGAGCGCTTCTCGCTGTCGGGCAAGCTCGGCAAGACCCACGGCGTGGGCTGGGACCGCGACGACGTCTACTACCAGAACAATGTCGACGGCGGCATGGTGTATGGCTTGAACGGTCTTTCGCCGGCATCGGTCAGCTACCCCGGCGGCAACACGGTCTCGCCCGGTTCGACCGCGTGGGCCGGCGGCGGCGAATCGCAGTCGGTGGACAAGGAACAGTACGCGCAGCTCGACGGCGAACTGCGCCTGGACAATCCGACGTTCCAGGCCGTGCGCTTCGGCGCGCGCTGGACCGACCACCAGCGCAACGCCGAGCATCCGCTGGAAACCCGTCCCGGCCCGCTGGGCTTCAGCAATCCGGGCCCGGCCTGGAACGGCCAGCTGTACCCGAGCGACTTCGCCAATGACCTGGGCGGCAATCTCGCGTCGAACTACTTCAAGTACGACGGCGCAGCATTGGGCGCGTGGGGCGCGATCCCCGGCAACCGGCTGCTCGACTACGTACTGCGCCATAACTGGATGAACGAATTCGAAGTGGGCGAGAAGACGGCGGCGCTGTACGGCATGGTCGACTTCGGCGGCGATGGCTGGAGCGGCAATGTCGGCCTGCGCGCCGTCGAGACGCGCCAGAACACGATTGTCAACCTGCCGGGCGGCCCGGCGCCGATCACCGGTTCGGCCTTCGGCGCCTACACGCCGACGACGTTCAAGCGTACCTACCGCGACTACCTGCCAAGCGCCAACCTGAAATACAACGTGACGCCCGATCTGGTGCTGCGCACGGCGCTGGCCAAGACCATCGCGCGCCCCGACTACAGCGCGCTGGGCGGCTCGGTGTCGCTGAACGACGACGCGCTGAGCGGCAACGGCGGCAACGTCAATTTAGAGCCGGTGCGCTCGACCAACTTCGACATCGGCGCCGAGTGGTATTACGCGCCGAAAGCGCTGATCTCGGCAGGCCTGTTCTACATGGACTTGCGCTCGATCGTGGCGCAGGGCACGTCGACCGGCACCTATTACAACAACAAGCGCAGTACGCTGACCGAGTACCAGATCACGTCGCCGTACAACACGAGCGGGCGCAATCGCGGCGTGGAGCTGAGCTGGCAGCAGCCGGTGGCGCGTGACTTCGGTTTCCTGGTCAACTACACGTTCGCCGATGGTGAACTCGACGATGGTGGTGAACTCATCAACTCGTCGCGCAACACCTACAACGTGACCGGCTACTTCGAGAATGAACGCTTCTCGGCGCGCCTGGCCTACAACTGGCGATCGAAGTACAAGGCGGGCGTGGACCGTGGCGCGAGCCAGCACGTGGACGACATGCCGTCGCTGGCCGGCTCCGTCAACGTCAAGCTGAGCGAACGCTTCACGCTCACGTTCGATGCGCTCAATCTCACCAACGAGACCATCAAGATGTACGCCGAAAACGAGGACCGGCCACGCGCCTTCTACTCGAACGGCCGTACCTTCTACCTCGGCCTGCGCGGCAAGCTGTAATCAGCCCAGGGGCGGCAATGGCCGCCCCGCATTCACCTGGACACCCATGACGGACCGATCCGATGGCGGCCCGGCGATCCACATCGCCTGGGAGTGCCTGAGCAATTTCATACGCGACGACGCGTTTGCCGCGCGCCTCGTGCTGCGCAACGATGGCGGTGTGCCCATCGCACCTGGCTGGACGCTGTGCTTCAACACCTGCCGCAAGATCCTGGCCGAGACAGTCAGCGCTGGCTACGCCATTGCGCACGTCAATGGCGACCTGTTCGCACTGTCGATGCCGGGTGGCGACGCCTGGTTGCCGGGGCAGACACACACGCTCGACTACGAGGCGCTGCACTGGGCGATCAGCATCACCGATGCGCCGCTGGGGTTTTACCTGCTGCCGGGGCAGGGCGGGATGGCCGTCGACCTGGGCGACCCGATCATTGCGCCGTTCGTGCGCCCCGAGCAGCGGCACCGTAACCGGGGCGACGCGGTGCCCACTGCCGATGCGGCCTGGCGTTTTGCGCAGAACACGGCGCTGTCGACCCTGCCCGAGGCCGAGGTCGGGCGTATCACGCCGCGCCCACGCTCGGCGCGATTCACGGGCGGTCAGTACCGGCTGGGGCGCGACGCGTCGGTCGTGCACGGGCCAGGCCTGGACAACGAAGTGCGGTTCCTGCGCGCGCTGCTGGCCGACCTGCCGCCGGGCGAGGGCGCGGTGACGCTCGCCATCGGGCCGGTCGCTGAAGCGGGGGATGAAGCGTATTCGCTCGACATCGATAGTCAGCGCGTGGTGCTCACGGGCGCCAGCGCGCACGGCGTCTTCAACGGCCTGCAAAGCCTGTCGCAGCTGGTCGCACCCGATGGCACGCTGCCACTGGGAGTGGTGCAGGATGCGCCGCGCTACGCCTACCGGGGCATGATGCTCGACGTTGCCCGCCACTTTTCCAGCGTCGACACCGTGCTGCGCCTGCTCGACTGCATGGCCGCGTATAAACTCAACCGCTTCCATTTTCACCTGACCGATGACGAGGGCTGGCGTCTGGCGATTGCCGCCTTGCCCGAACTGACGGCGGTCGGTGCGCAGCGCGGCGTCGGAGATTGTTTACCACCGTCGTTTGGCTCCGGGGCAGCCGTCGATGCATCCAGCGGCAGCGGCTTCTATACGGCCGACCAGTTCATCACGATCCTGCGCCATGCGAAAGCGCGCCACATCGACGTCATCCCCGAATTCAATCTGCCGGGCCACGCACGCGCGGCCGTCGAAGCGATGCGCGTGCGGCATGCGCGCCTGATGGCGGCGGGCGACCTCGCCGGCGCCGACGAGTATTTGCTCAGCGATCCGGCCGACACGTCCGCCTACGAATCGGTGCAGCTGTGGCACGACAACGTGATGTGCATTGCGCTGCCATCGGTCGATCGCTTCATCGACACCGTCGTCACTGCCGTGGCGGCGCTGTACCGGGAAGCAAAGGTGCCGCTGACCGTGCTGCACACGGGCGGCGATGAAGTCCCTGGCGGCGCCTGGGTCGGTTCGCCCGTCTGCCAGGCCAGCATGCGCGCGCATGGCTGGACGGATGTGCGCGAGTTGCGCGACGACTTCCAGGCGCGCTGCCGCGCGATCCTGGCGCGTCATGGCATCGCGTTTGCGGGCTGGGAAGAAACGGCGCTGACACCCCGCGCCGATGGCGTGCTGGCGCCCGACCGGCGTCAGGCCGGGCGCGACTTCCACGTCTATGTCTGGAACAACGGCGGCTTGCCGCACGAACGCGATTGCGCGACCGAGCTGGCCGCCGCCGGTTTCGACGTCGTGCTGGCCAATGCCACCAGCCTGTATTTCGATTTCGCCCATGCCAAGCATCCGCTGGAACCGGGCTACTACTGGGCCGGTTTCGTCGGCACGCGCGATGCGTTCGATCTGGCGCCGAGCGCCGGCGTCACGGGCCTGCAGGGCCAGCTCTGGGGCGAGAACGTGTGCTCACGCGCGCGGCTCGAGTATCTCGCGATGCCGCGCCTGCTCGGCCTGGCCGAACGCGCGTGGTCGCCACAGGACACGAATCCGGACTGGAACGAATTTGCCAACCGCCTCGGTCGGCGCGAATTGCCGCGGCTCGATCGCCATGGCTGGCACTACCGCCTGCCGCCGCCGGGCGCCCGCGTGGAGAACGGTATGCTGCAGGCCAATACCGCCTTTCCCGGCCTGGGCCTGCATCACACTATCGATGGCCGCGACCCTGATGCCACCAGCCCGCGCTACGCCGACCCGGTGCCTGTACGCGGCGCGCGCATCGTGAAACTGGCCAGCATCGACACGCACGGTCGCGTGAGCCGCATCGTCACCTTACATCTGGAATCGCCATGAACGAGACGCTGGTCGCTGCTCCGGTCCACCATGCGCCACGGCGCCATCCGCTGTCGTGGGTGCCCACGCTGTACCTGGCGCAGGGCTTGCCGTTCTATGCCGTGGCGCTGGTCGCCGGCCAGATGCTCAAGAGCATGGGCGTGCCGAATGACCAGATCGCCCGCTGGACGGGGCTTCTTGGCCTGGCCTGGGCTTTCAAGGCGCTGTGGAGTCCGTTCCTGGAACTGGCCCCGAGCCGGCGCATGGCCGTCGTCACCTGCCAGATTTTTGGTGGCGCCTGCCTGGCCCTGGTCGCGCTGGCCCTGCAACTGCCGATGTGGTTTTCCTTGTGCCTGGCGCTGCTGGCGATCGTGTCGCTGGCCTCGAGCACCCATGACATCGTCGCCGATGGCATCTACATCAGCAGCCTGACATCGCGCGAGCAGGCGGCGTATGCCGGCTGGCAGGGCGCTTTCTTCAACGCCGCCAAGTTCCTCTCGCTCGGCGGGCTCTTGATCCTGGCGGGCGAACTCGAGGAACGCTTCGGCATCGCTTCCGCCTGGACCGTCGTGTTCGTGCTGCTTGGTGGCCTGATGGTGACGCTGGGCCTGTACCACTGGCACGCGCTGCCGGCCACGCCCAAGCTCGCGGGGCGGATTCGTCATGCGCGCGACATTGGGGCCACTCTGGCCGACGTGTTCAAGACTTTCTTTGCCAAACGCGGCATCTGGATGGCGATCCTGTTCATCATCCTGTTTCGCGCCGGGGAAGGGCAGATCCAGTCGATTGGCCCATTGTTTCTGCGCGACGCGCGTGAGGCCGGGGGCCTGGGGTTGACCACCGCCCAGGTGGGCTGGGTGTACGGCACGGTTGGCACCGCCGCCTTTTTGATCGGCAGCATTGCGGGTGGTTACTTCACGGCGTGGCTGGGCCTCAAGCGCGCATTGCCGCTGCTGATCCTGGCGATGAACCTGCCCAATGCCGTGTTCTGGTACCTGAGCGACGCGCAGCCCGTCTCGATGCCGCTGATCGTCAGCGCGCTGGGGCTCGAGATGTTTGGCTATGGCTTCGGCTTTGTCGGCGTGATCCTGTTCATCATGCAGGTCGTCGCCAGCGGCCCGTACCAGGCGGCGCACTACGCGCTGGGCACCGGCTTCATGCAACTGGGTTTTGTGTTGTTTCGCACGATCAGCGGCGACATCCAGCAGGCGCTGGGTTATCGGGATTTCTTTCTGTGGGTGCTGGTGGCGGCGCTGCCGGTGCTGGTGCTGAGCCGCTTCATGCGCATCGAGGCGCCCGATAACGCGGTGGAGAAAAACTAGCGCCGCTTGACCGGCAGGGCCAGCCAGCCCTGCCAGCCGCCATCTTCGGTGCGCGCGACCTTCTGGACATGGGGCCGCGTCGCATCGAGTCGCCACACGCTCTGGTGTTCGAGCCAGTCTTCGTACATCGCCCGAAAGCGCGGCCACTCGCCGCGAAATTCGAGGATCGCCACCATCCCGGCCGGCAGCACGCGCAGTCCCAGCCCCGGGTCGGCCAGCACGCTGGCGTCGAAGCCGAAGTCGTAGCAGTATTCGCGCTCGCCCGTAAAACCCGGATCTTCGTCGAATACGCCGTACCACGGCGCCCCGCGTGGGATGCCGGCGCTTTCTTGTGCGCAGATGAAGGCATTGCAGGCCAGCGACAGCGCCGCGCCGGACTGGCCGAAGAAGCGCTGGTAGCGCAGCTGCAGGGCCGGTAACTGGCGCAGCGTGACGCGCGCGGCAACGCTGCCAGGCGCGGGCGCGCAATAAGGGGCGTTCAGCGCGGTGAGTTCGCCCGGCTCGGCGACAAAGAAGCTGACATCGCTTTCGCGCCCGACCTGGGCATCCATATAGATGCGCCAGCCGCCGTCGCGCCAGGATTTGGCGGGCATGCCGAACTGCTGGCGGAAGGCCTTGGCGAACGCCGCGTTCGACGGAAAGCCGCAATCTTGCGCGATGCGCCCGACCGGCACGTCCGGTTCGTGGCGCAGCAGGTGCGCGGCGCGGCGCAGGCGCCGCTTGCGCTGGTATTCCACCGCCGAAAAGCCGGTCAGCTCACGGAAGATGCGGTCGAAGTGGTAGCTCGAATATTTGGCCGACGCGGCCAGGCTGCCCAAGGCCAGCGGATCGCCGACCGAGTCGAGCATCAGGTCCATGACTTCGTACAGGCGCGACAGACGCGACACCGGCACCCGGGGCGCCACGCAGGGGGCGGCAGGTGGCATACGGTGGGCAAGGGCGGCGTGGGTCGGTGGCATATCGCGGCTCGTCATGACAGCGTTGATGAATTATGCGACCAAACCCGCTGCCATGGCGAACTATGTGTAGCCTGGAAAATACAATAATGGCACGTATGGACAGCTAGCACGGGAGAATTGTTGCGCCGCAGCAAGTTGGCAATTCATTTACAATTGCGTGGTCATTTAACTATCAAAACGCCCCGCGCGTTCTGTCTCTGGAGAAATTATGCAGACAGCATTATCGGCGGGCTTCATCCTCGCCATCGTTCTGTGGGGTGTCATTTCGCCCGACACCATGGGCCCGGTCTTCGACACCGCGCTTGCTACCGTTACCCGCAATTTTGGCTGGTTCTACCTCTGGGTCGTCCTCGGCATGGTGGTGTTCGTTGCCTTCCTGGCCTTCAGCCGTTACGGCAACCTGAAACTTGGCGGCGATGACGACGAGCCGGAATTCGCGCTCGGCAGCTGGTTTTCGATGCTGTTTGCCGCCGGCATGGGCATTGGTCTCGTGTTCTTTGGCGTGGCCGAGCCGATCTCGCACTACATCGAAGCGCCACCCGGCACCGTGTCGAACACGCCGGAAGCAGCGGGCGCCGCCATGCGCTACACCTTCTTCCATTGGGGTATTCACCCGTGGGCCGTGTACAGCGCCGTGGCTTTGGCCATCGCCTTCTTCCAGTACCGGCGCGGCGGTGTCGCCTTGGTCAGCACCGTGACGGACGCGCTGCCGTGGCCGATCGTCAAGCACATGGGCGGATTCTTCAACGGACTGGCCGTGGTCGCGACCGCCTTCGGTGTGGCAGCCTCGCTTGGCGTGGGCGCGCTGCAGATCAACAATGGCCTAAATACCGTATTCGGCGTGCAAGTAAGCGAGGCCTCGCAGATCGGCATCATCGTGCTGGCTACCGTGATGTTCCTGGGCTCGGCCGTCAGTGGCGTCACGCGCGGCGTGAAAATCCTTTCGAACACCAACATGATCATGGCTGCGCTGCTGGCGCTGGCCGTGTTCATCCTTGGCCCGACCGTGGCAATCATCGACACGCTGACCAGCACGCTGGGCAACTACGTCACCGAGTTCGTCCGCATGAGCCTGCGCGCGACGCCGTTCCGCGACAGCACCTGGGTTGGCAGCTGGACCATTTTCTATTGGGCCTGGTGGATTTCATGGTCGCCATTCGTGGGCCTGTTCATCGCCCGCGTCTCGCGTGGCCGCACGATCCGTGAATTCATCCTGGGCACGATGCTGGCGCCAACACTGGCCGCGTTCATCTGGTTCTCGATCTTTGGCGGCACCGCGCTGCACATGCAGATCTGGCAGCAGATCCCGATTGCCGACGCCGTGCGCGCCGATACGGCCACTGCGCTGTTCGCGATGTTCGACGCCATGCCGTTCGGCATGCTGATGTCGGGCGTGGCCACGATCCTGGTGCTTGTGTTCTTTGTCACGTCGGGTGATTCGGCCGTGCTGGTGCTGGGCATGATGAGCAGCGGTGGTAATCCGAATCCGTCGACCCGCACCAAGCTGTTGTGGGGCGGCCTGATCGCCGGTATTGCGATCAGCCTGTTGCTGGCAGGGGGACTGAAGGCGCTGCAGACAGCGACCATCGTGTTTGCCGTGCCGTTTTCGCTGGTGATCATCCTGATGCTGATTTCGCTGTGGCGCGGGGTGCGCGAAGACTGGGCTGCGCACGAGAAGCAGGAACGCGAACTGCGCCGGCGCGTGCGCCAGATCGTCGAGAAGTAAGCATTCATCTTGTACGACACGAACGGCCAGCCGCAGTTGCGGGCTGGCCGTTTTTCTTGGGCGCCGATGCTCTGACGCGCTGTCAAATTTCCTATCGTTATCGACTTGGCGCGCTGACGGGCAATGTCACGTAGGCGCATGCGCCGCTGCCGCCCGGTCTGTGACTTGGCGAACAGAGCATCAATCGTGCGACTCCCAAAGTAGGTGTTTTATTCACCGAACGCCTCACGAAGGGAACCCAATGAAAGCACTTGTCTACAACGGACCATGCGATGTCCAGATCAAGAACGTGCCGGACGCCACGATCGAGAAGCCGACCGATGTGCTGGTGCGCATCACGACCACCAACATCTGCGGCTCCGACCTGCACATGTACGAAGGTCGCACCAGCATGGAAACGGGCCGCATTCTGGGTCACGAGAACATGGGTGAAGTCATCGCCGTCGGCAAGGCCGTCGACCGCGTCAAGGTCGGCGACATGGTGTGCCTGCCATTCAATATCGGTTGCGGCTTTTGCGAAAGCTGCGAGCGCGGCCTGACCGGTTTTTGCCTGACCTGCAATCCGGGCAGCGCGGGCGCGGCCTACGGCTTTGCCGGCATGGGTCCGTACAGCGGTGGCCAGGCTGAACTGCTGCGCGTGCCATACGGCGATTTCAATTGCCTGGTGCTGCCAAAGGATGCGCAAGAAAAGGAAAACGATTACGTGATGTTGTCGGATATTTTCCCGACTGGCTATCACGCAACCGAACTGGCGCAGATGAAGCCGGGCGACTCGGTAGCCATTTACGGCGCCGGTCCGGTGGGACTGATGGCGGCAATGTCGGCCTTCCTGAAGGGCGCGAGCCGCGTGTTCGTGGTCGACCCGAACAAGGACCGCCTGGCGCTGGCCGAGAAGATGGGCGCGATCGGCATCAATGACATCGAAGGCGATGGCGCCGCGCAGATCAAGGAACTGACGGATGGCCAGGGCGCCGACTGCGGTTGCGAATGCGTGGGCTACCAGTGCTGCGACAAGCACGGCAAGGAAGTGCCGAACCTGACGATGAACAATCTGGTCGAAGCGGTCAAGCCAACCGGCGGCATCGGTGTGGTGGGCGTGTTCCTGCCCGAAGATCCTGGTGCGAAGGACGAGCTGGCCAAGGAAGGCAAGCTGGCGTTCGACTACGGCAAATTGTGGTTCAAGGGCCAGCGCATCGGCAACGGCCAGGCCAACGTCAAGGCCTACAACCGCAGCCTCGCCAAGCTGATCCACGCCGGCCGCGCCAAGCCATCGCAGATCATCTCGCACGAGCTGTCGCTGGACGAGGCGCCGCACGCGTACAAGAAGTTCGACGAGCGCGCTGATGGCTGGACCAAGGTGATCCTCAAGCCAGGCCAGTAAGTTGCAACGTGAACCGGGGCAGCCCGGTTCACGTCATTGCTGAAAGGAGCAGGGCCATGACGACAACGTTCAAGGCCGGTGACAAGCTGGAATGGGAGTCATCCCAGGGCACGGTCACCGGCAAGGTCAAGAAGCAGTTGACGGCGCCAACCGACATCAAGAGTCACCATGTCGCGGCGTCCAAAGAGCATCCGGAATACCTGGTGGTCAGTGACAAGACCGGGGCGGAGGCGGCGCACAAGGCGTCGGCGCTGAAGAAAGCGTAAAGCCCACGCGGGCTCGACAATCAGCGCTGCGCCGGTGCTGCCTGCTGTTTCGTTTCAGTCTGGACGAGGCAGCTGCGCGTGCACTGCTGATACGCCTTGTCACAGGCGCCAGCGCGGTCGAGCCGGCGATGCGTGTCGCCAGCAGCCTGCAGGGCGCGTGCACCCTGGCCCGGCACTGCACCCTCGGCCGTTCGCGCCAGCGGATTACGGGCAGCGGTCTCAGGCGGTGGCACGAAGCGTTCCTTGCCACCCGAGCTGGCCTCGACGCGGCATTCGCGCTGCGTCGATTCGCACATCGATGTACAAAAATTCGTTTCAGCAGCCAGCGCCGAGCCGGTTGCCAGCATGCCGAGGCACGTTATCAGCGACGCTGCCGGCGTAGCAAGGCGAGTCAATGCAAGTCGAAATGTCATGGCTTGAAGTCGAATGTGGAAAATTGCCAGTCTACGGCATCGACATCATTCAAAACTCACGCATTCTCATCCGCGGCGCCAATACTTTAAGATTCGGTTCATCTTGCGGCGCAAGCATGGCAAGTTAAGTCATTCCATCTATTGATTCCATACCATGCGCATTCTGCTCGTCGAAGACGACCTCTCCCTTGGCGACACCATCCAGGCCTGGTTACGCCTTGACGGCCACGCCGTTGACTGGGTCCAACGCGGCGACTCGGCGCAGACGGCCCTGATGACCCATCGCTACGACTGTGTGCTGCTCGACCGCGGCTTGCCGGGTTTGTCCGGCGACGCTTTGCTGGGTCAGTTGCGCGCGGCCGGCAACGGCGTGGCCGTCATCCTGATCACGGCCTTTAACGCCCTGGCCGATCGTGTCGAAGGCCTGGACCTGGGCGCCGACGACTACCTGGTCAAACCGTTCGAACTCGAGGAAATGTCGGCCCGCATCCGCGCGGCCGTGCGCCGTGGCGCGAACCAGATGAGCAATGACCTCGTGCATGGCGAGATCGCGCTGAACCTGGACACCAAGGCGGCCAGCCTGCGCGGCGTGCCCGTCGCGCTGACGGCGCGCGAGTACAACGTGCTGTACGCGCTGCTGCTGCGCAAGAACAGCATCGTCACCCGGGCCCAGATCGAAGAGACGCTGTATGGCTGGGGCGACGAAGTCGAGAGCAATGCCATTGAGGTCTACGTGCACAACCTGCGCAAGAAGTTCGGCAGCGACAGCATCGTCACCGTGCGCGGGCTGGGCTACCGGATGAAGAACGATGACGAATAAGCCTGATGCCGCGGTGCAGCCGTGGTCGCTGCGCCGGCGCCTCTTGATCGCCATCGTGGCCGCCAGCACCGTGCTGTGGCTGGCCAGCCTGGGCATCGTCACCGTCATCGCCTGGCAGGAAACCAATGACGTGTTCGACGATGCGCTCGAAGAATCGGGCCATATGATTATGGCAGCCACCACCGACTGGAACGAGCGCGGCCTGTTGCTGCGGCCGGGGCTCGAGAGCCGGCCTGGCCGCAAGGTCGACATGCAGTACCAGATCGTGGCGGACGGACGCGTCATCCAGCGCACCGGCGGCGCGCCCGCCAAGCCGTTCGTGACGGATTTCGATGAGCAGGACGGCTTCGCCGACGTGCGCAACAATGGCGATCCGTGGCGCGTGTTCGTCGTGCGCGACGCGGCGCGTAGCGTCGAGGTCCAGGTCGGCCAGCAGCAGAGCAAGCGCTTCGACATCCTGGAAGAGCTGGCCGAATCGCTGTGGCTGCCCGTGCTGGGCTTCCTGCTGCTGCTGGCGCTCGTGTGCTGGGTACTGACCGGGCGCGTGCTCAAACCCCTGCGCCAGACGGCGGCAAGCATTGCGGCCAAGACGCCGCACGACCTGACGCAAGTACCCACCGCCGGTCAGGCGCGCGAAGTGCTGCCGATCGTGCAGGCGCTCAATGGCGTGCTGGGTCGTCTGGAAGCGGCGCTGCAGGCCGAGCGCCGCTTTACTGCGGACGCTGCGCACGAGCTGCGCACACCGCTGGCGGGCCTGCACATGCACGTGCAGCTGCTGCAGCGCCAGCATCCCGAACTGGCCGCGCCGTTCCAGAAGCTGCGCCACGATATCGCGCGCACGACCGGGCTGGTCGATAGCCTCTTGATGCTGGCGCGCCTGGACCCGCTGGCGCGCGAACAGCTGGTGTGCCAGCCAGTGCCCTTGCCGGCGCTGCTTGAGCGCCTCGTCGGCGCGCATGCGCACGAGGCGGCAGAGCGCGCCATCATCATCGACGTGCAATGCGAGCTCGACTACGTGGAGGCCGACCCTCAGATGCTCGACATCGTGTTGCGCAACCTGCTCGACAATGCGCTGCGCTATTGCCCGGATGGCAGCCGCATCGCCATTGATGCGCGCCGGCACGGCGGGTCCGACCGCATTGCCGTGCGCGACAATGGCCCGGGAGTCGATGAAGCCAGCCGTGCGCGTCTGAGCGAGCGGTTCTTTCGCGTGCTGGGGAAGGGCCAGCCGGGCAGCGGGCTCGGGCTGTCGATCGTCAGACGCATCGCTGATCTGCATGGCATCGCGCTGACCTTTGGCATGGGCCTGGACGGACGCGGCCTGGGTGTCACGCTCGACTTCGACCCGTCCTTAAGATCGGTTTAATGTCCCGCCGGTGTAATGCGTCTGTGCCTGCCAACGCTGTGCAGGCAACGACCCACCAACTACCGAGGACTGACCATGAAACGTATTTCGCACATCGCCTGCATCGCCCTGTTGATCACCGGTTCGGCCGCTGCTGTCGCCCAGACCGCGGCAACCCAGACTGCAACGCCGGCTGCAACCGCCACCGTAACGCCAACTGCCGCCCCGGCCACCAAGGCCGCGCCAGCGGGCTACGCCGGTCCATCGGGCGCGCCGTTGATGACCGCCAAGGACTTGCTGGCCAATGGCAAGGATGACCAGTACGTGCGCCTCAAGGGCAAGCTCACCAGCCACAAGGGCGACGAGAACTACGAGTTCACCGACGCCAGCGGCAAGATCACCGTCGAGATCGACGCTGATCGATTTCCGGCCGGCGTGACGGTCGATCACAACACGCTGGTGGAACTCACCGGCGAGTTCGACAAGGAAATGTTTGGCGACTCTACCGTGGACGTCGAGCAGATCAAGGTCGTCGCGCAGTAAGAATTGACGTGTTCGGGCGATAATGGTGGCTTCGCCGCCATGATTGTCCGATTCGCCCATGCATTACGATTACGCCGACCTGACGCACAACTTTGACTCCGGCGCCCTGAAGCGTGGTCACGATTACGCCGATGACGGCCATGTCCTGGTCGCGCAGTGGCAGGCCGACCGGCTGATTGGCGAAGTCGCCGGCAGTGGCGGGGCGATCTACCATCAGACCATCCGCGTGTTCACGCGCCGCGAGCAAATCAACTTCGACGGCCGCTGCACCTGCCCTGTCGGCTACAACTGCAAGCACGTGGTGGCTGTCCTGATCAAGGACATCGAGTGCCGCGAACGCGAAGCCCGGCAGGCCCCCGGCGCGGCCAACGCCGTCGCACAGCACTGGCTCATGCAGCTCTCGCAGCTGAGCCAGATCACGCAGCCGGCGCTGTCGGGCACGGGCGCCGTGACCATACTGGCCTGGGTCCTGGTGCCGGATCTGCACGGCCACTCCCGGCTGCACCTGCGCAAGGGCCGCCAGGGAAAGCGTGGCGGCATCGGCGCCAGCTCGGGCGACGTCAACCATCACGGCCTGCTGCGCGATCCCCCAGCCTGGATCGCGACCGGTGACGTCGAGCTGCTGCGCCAGTTTGCCGGCCTGGCGGCGGCGTCGGGTGGCCTGGGTGTCGCCCGGCCGCAAGGCGCGCTGGGCGCACGCCTGCTGGCCCAGCTGGTCGCGCAAGACCGGCTGCTGCGCGCCCACACGCCAGAGGATCTGGCGCGCGGCCGGGTCGCGCCGCTGCTGGCCGGCCCGAAGCGCGCGGCCGTGATCGACTGGCATCCACTGGACGGCGATCCCGATGCGCTTCAGCTGAGCTGGCAATTTGCCGGCGGCGGCGCGCGCGAGCAGCAGATTCCCAACGAGGTACTGCCAACCGAACCGGCCTGCTACATCGATGGCGACCTGATCGGCGAGCTGACGCTGCCGGCTTTACTGGCGCCCTTGCCGCTGGAGATGCTGCTTGGCGCGGTAGAGCAGGCGCCGCTGCTGTGGCCCGAGCACCGCGCCAGCGTGGCGACGCGCATGGCCGAGCTTGGCCTGGATGGCGTGTTCCCGCTGCCCCAGGTGCTGGAAACCAATGAGCGCAGCGACGTGGCGCCGGTGCCCCTGCTGGTGCTCGACAGCATGCTGGCCAGACAGCGCGGCGACTACCGCTGGTACGACCATGCCACCTTGATGTTCGACTACGACGGCTGGATCGCGGAGCCCGACGACGGGCCGGTGCTGCGCCGCGTCGAGAACACCAGGGTCCAGCTCATCGTGCGCAATGCCGCGCTCGAGGCGGCAGCGCGGGCGTTGCTGACCGGGCTCGGGTTTGCCGAACCGCCACCCGACTCGCCACTGCTTGAACTCCCCGGCGCCTTGCAGCTTGCCGACGAGGCGGCCTGGGTCGGCTTCGTACGCGATGCGCTGCCGCGCCTGGAGGCGGCCGGCTGGCAGGTCGAGATCGATGAGGATTATCGCTACGATCTGGCCGAGGTCGATGACTGGTATGCCGAACTCGATGAAGAAGGCGAGGGCGGGCAGGCCTGGTTCGCGCTCGAGCTGGGCATTGTGGTGAACGGCCAGCGGCACGCGCTGCTGCCCTTGCTGCTCAAGATGATCCGTGCTGCACCGCAGGAGTTCGACCCGGTGGCCCTGGCTACACGTCCCGACGAGGGCGACCTCGTGATCGAACTCGACGACGAAACACGTGTGGCCGTGACCTGGGGCCGCATCAAGCCCATCCTCGTCACGCTGGGCGAGCTGTATTTCAACGAGCGCATGGGCAGCCGGGTGCGCCTGCCGGTGATGGATGCCGCGCGCCTGGCCGAGCTCGAGCGCGCCGCGCACCTGCGCTGGATGGGCGGCGAGCGCCTGCGCGCACTGGGCCGCAAGCTCAACGATTTCGACGGCATCCGGCCAGTTGAACTGCCTGTTGGCCTGCAGGCCGACCTGCGGCCCTACCAGCGCAGCGGCCTGGCCTGGCTGCAGTTCCTGCGCGAGTACGAATTCGGCGGCATCCTGGCCGATGACATGGGCCTGGGCAAGACGATCCAGGCACTGGCCCACATCCTGGTCGAGAAAGAAGCGGGGCGGCTCGATCGTCCGGCGCTGGTCGTGGCGCCCACGAGCCTGATGCCCAACTGGCAGGCCGAGGCGGCCCGCTTCACACCTGGCCTGCGCGTGCTGCTGTTGCACGGCAAGGAGCGCACGGCGCTGTTCGATGGCATTGGCGACGTCGACGTGGTCCTGACCACCTACGCGCTGCTCGGACGCGACGAAGTGGCGCTGCGCGGCCACCGCTATCACCTGTTGATCCTCGATGAAGCGCAGTACATCAAGAACAGCCGCAGCAAGGCGGCGCAGACGGCGCGCCTGCTCGACGCGCGCCATCGCCTGTGCCTGACCGGCACGCCGGTGCAGAACCATCTGGGCGAATTGTGGTCGCAGTTCCATTTCCTGATGCCGGGCTTGCTGGGCGACGAGCGGGGCTTCAACACCGTGTTTCGCAAACCGATCGAGCAGGGCGGCGACATGGGCCGCAAGGACCTGCTGGTGCGACGCCTGAAACCGTTCATGCTGCGCCGGACCAAGGACAAGGTGGCGACCGAACTGCCGCCCAAGACCGAGATCATCCTGCCGGTCGAGCTCGGTGGCGTGCAGCGCGACCTGTACGAAACGGTGCGCGTGGCGATGGACCGCAAGGTGCGCGACGAGATCGACCGCAAGGGCCTGGCGCGCAGCCACATCGTGATTCTCGAGGCGCTGCTCAAGCTGCGCCAGGTATGCTGCGATCCGCGCCTGCTCAAGACGGGCGCGGCGGGTGGCTCGGCCAAGCTCGAGGCGCTGATGGAACTGCTCGATACGCTCATCAGCGAAGGACGCAGGGTGCTGGTGTTTTCGCAGTTCACGAGCATGCTGGCGCTGATTGCCGATGAACTCAACGCGCGCAGCATCGCCTACGTCGAACTCACCGGCAGCACAGTCGACCGCGCCGCACCGGTCGCTGCGTTTCAGGCGGGGCAGGTGGGCGTGTTCCTGATCAGCCTGAAGGCCGGCGGCGTGGGCCTCAATCTCACGGCGGCCGATACCGTCATCCACTACGATCCGTGGTGGAATCCGGCCAGCGAAAACCAGGCCACCGACCGCGCCTGGCGCATTGGCCAGACGCAGCCGGTGTTCGTCTACAAGCTGATCGCGCGCGGCACGCTGGAAGAAAAAATCCAGGACATGCAGCGCCGCAAAGGCGATCTGGCCAATGCCCTGCTGGCTGGCGATACCGAACTGGCGCCCGCCATCGGGGCCGAGGACCTGCGCGAGATCTTCTCACCGGTCGAACACGCACGGCCATAACGCAACAGGCCCGCTAGAGTGGCGGGCCTGTCAGGATGGAACTACCTTGCGGTCTTTAGAGCTTAGGCTTTTTCGAGATGCGAAGCGAGCTGGCCGCGCAGTTCGTGACCGCTCGAGTGCGTGTAATCCTTGTTGAGCTCATGCGTGATCAGCGCCTTGACCTGCGGATCGATTGCGGTGCGCAGCAGGCCCAGGAACTCGGGCGATGCGGACACGATCAGATGCTGGTACTGGCCCTTCTGGTGGCCTTGCAACAGGTACGCGGCGACGTCCTTGGCAAACTTTTGCGCTTCGTGTTCGGCTGGCGTGACGGCTGGCTGATAGTCGCTGCCCGGCGCGCCTGCTTGTGCCGCATGCTCGAAGCCGCCGCCCTGGCCGCCACCGATATTATGGCCGCTATTGCCGGCCGAGCGTGGGCTCAGGCGGTCGGTCACGATGTCGCTGACGCGCCCTTGCGCAGCAGGATTGACCATGTCTTCCACTTCTTGCAGCGACTTGGCAGACTTGGCATCGGCGAAAATACGTGCACGACCGGCATTGGCCGCGATAATCCAGGTTGTAGGCATAGAGTCTCCTGTTTGAATGGTGAGTGAGCGCATCTGGCGCTGCGGAGCCCGGGCCCCGGCTGGCGCGATGCGCGTGGAGGCCATCGCCGGCAGTAACGGACACGAACGACGCACAGCATCGGCCCGCGTTCCCTGCCTGGCGACAAGTGATGATTTAGTATAGCCCTGTCAAAAAATCCACGTCGCACCGCGTTCCTGCCGTGCGCGCCTGACGAGGTGGCGAGATACCAAATGGATCAATTTACTGGTGGACGTGCAGTAGCGTACTGAACGGGAACGCTGCAGGGCGCAAGATGGACCCATCGACACTGCAAACACGGAAGGAACACTATCATGGGTAAATTTTTCATTGGCTGGCTCCTGGGCATCCCGGTCGTTGTACTGGTCATCCTGTACCTGATCTTCTAATCGACGATCGCGGTAGCAGCAAAAAAAAACGCCACCTTTCGAGGTGGCGTTTTTGTTTGCACGCTTCACGGCGCCTGGCGCCGTGAAGCAATTTATCCAACGATTACCAGCCGATATCCTTCAGCAGTGGCAGCGTCAGATCCTGCGGTGGCGACACCGACAGGGTCAGGTCCGAATTGATGCTTGGTTCCATCAGCAGGTTTGGCGATGCCGTCACGTCCCAGTGCGAGACCGACGAGCCCGGCGCCAGCGTGGCTGGGGTGTACAGCAGCGGACGACCAAGCGAATCGGCGCCGGCCTTGCGGGTTGGATCGGTCGCCAGCGACGCGATCACGACGCCAGGCTGCGAACGCGTACCGTATGGCTTGGCAGCAGCGACTGCGGCTTTCAGCGCATCGCCAGCAGCTTGCGTAATGCCGGCCGACGGGATGGTAACGGTTGGATCGGTGCCGCCCGGTGCGACGTCGCCGGCAACGTTATTGGCCAGCAGAACACCGACTGCACCAGCGTTTTGTGCATTCTTCACCTTGACGGCGAAGCCGCACGCGCCGCGGCTGATGATCGGCACCTTGCCGCGGACTGCTGCGACATTGGCGGCATTGAACGGTTCGCAGCCAGGACCGATTTCACCATCTTGCGGCGTGATCGTGGCCAGAGCGCCGAGCGAGGCGACGGCAGGCAGGGTCGGACCGAAGGTCGACGCCGTATAGCTGATGACCGGCAGCACGCCAGTTGGCGCAGCCGCTTTCAGAATCGGCTGCGAGCGCAGGATGCTGGCGCCGGCGACCGAATTGGCGCCGGTCCAGGCCAGGCCCAGCGGGTTGATGGCCGAGACGCGGCGTTCGGCTGACGTCATGTTCAGCCAGCTCTTCTTGGCCGTGTTGTCGTACATGAACTCTTCCCAGACGCTTGGCAGGCCGCCATTGGCGACATACCCCGAGCCAGTTGCACTGATGCGGTAGCCAGTCGAGGTCTGCACGCTGACGACCGAGAAGCCCAGGCCGTGGCCCAGTTCGTGCAGCAGGGTTGCTGCGAAGTTCACCTGGCCGCCGGCATTGCCGTCCAGACCCAGGTAGAAGCTGCTGCCTGCGAGGCAGTTCGGCTGGCCGAGGTTGACGTTGAACTGGGTCTTGATGTCGACGTTGCCATAACCGGTGCCATCGTCAGGGATGCCATTGGTCAGGTTGACACCGGCCAGCTTGTTGGCCAGTGCCGCTGGATACCAGGTGTTTGGCTTGCCGCCTGGGAAGTTATTCCAGATGTTCCAGGCGCCGGCGCTGCCCAGCGTGGCCGAGGTGGCGGTGCAGTTCAGTGCTTCCCAGCCGGCCGACACGGTGATCGTCACGTTACTCTGGAGATTACGTTCCCAGATATCGGCAACGTAACGATACACGTTCATGCGTTGCTGGCCGAGCGTGGTGCCGTTATTGCCGCCAACCGGCGCCACCGGGGTCGGATCGTTGAAGCCGAAACCGGCCGCATCGCGGCTCTGGATGGTGATGGTTGCAGCTTGTGCGGCGATGCAGGTCAGGATGCTGGCGGTGGCCAGCACGGTGCGTGCAGCGGTGAGCGAGAAGGATGGTGTGCGCATGATTACTCCGTGACAGGCGTAATGGTGTGAACGTGGCCGGTCGAATCGGCATTCTGGGTGTCGCCGTGCGTGACGCTGATGCTGCCGTCGGCGTTACGAACCGCTACCGACGAGGTCAGGAATTCATCGGTCAGGCGGGCGCCGCGCGCGCCACTGCTGTGGGATTTTTGCAGCGTTGCTTTCGGTGCGATGCGTGCGTTGGCCTTGACGGACTGCGCTTTCAGCGCGACTGCTTCGGCAGGGGTGGCGCCGCGCAGCTTGCCCGTTTCGGCATCGCGCACGACGGTCTGCGACTCATTCGAGACGACAGCTTCCTGGGCAATGGCGGACTGGCCAGCGAAACCCATCAGGGCAAGGGCAATGCCGGCGGCGCGCAGTGCGCGCAGGCCGGTTTGTTGTTTCTGGAACATGACAATCTCCTGGAAAAACATATTCGATGCAAAATGTGCGAAGCGCAGCGCGCTTCGGCGGACAACGTGGCGTGGAGCGCTCAGGCGCGTTTGCGGCGGCGTGCGGCAACCAGGCCCATGGCGCCAGCGGCCAGGATCATGATGCTCGACGGTTCAGGTACGTCGACGACCAGGGAGTCGATGCCGACATAGTTCGCGCTGGCATAGTCACCGGTGTACTGGAAGGCGAAGCGGGCGCTGCCGGCAGTTGGGCCGATATAAGCGAAATACTGCGTCCAGCCGGAGCCGACACTGATACTCGGCATCAGATCGATCATGGCGCCAGCGGCGTCAACGAAGCCAAATGCGATGTTGTCGTCGTAGGTGGCGGCTTCATCGGCGTTAAGCCAGAACGAGACGGTTGCGCCAATCAGGGTCGAAAATTCGGGGGTGTACAGCCAGTTGTTGATCGTGCCGCCGTCCGTCGTGTTGTTGTAGTTCGCGGCGACATAGCTGCGGTCGTCCGAGCCTTCAGCTGCGCCCTGGCCGTTGAAGCCGACACTGCCCTGGAACCAGCCAGTGGCGCCGACCGGAGAACTCTTGTTCTCTGCAACCCAGCCTTTGCCTTGCAGGCTGCCTACATCCTCGAAACCTTCTTTAATCACGACCCCGGCAAATGCCGAGGACATCATTCCGGAAACCAGCAATGCAACAAGTGCTTTCTTCATTCTGATGTGCTCCAAGTGTGTTCGATGAACGGCGCTGTATTCGTGTCACAGCCCCTGTATCGGATGTCGTAACGATCATTCGACGACTGTAAGAGCCTATGCACATTGCGTGCCAGCAAAACAAGGCGTTGATTTCTTTGAAGAATATTTTTACAGATGATTATTTCGTAATTAATTGTAAGATTTTCCGACAAATTTCATACGCTTGTCACATAAATAACGACACTTTATTTTTCATTTACCGCAATCACGCAATTTTGTTGCTATGAGGTAGGTTTAATTGATTTTTTGTCAGCGCTGCATGTGGATAGGAAATTTTCTGATTAAATAAGCGTATTCAACGACGATCCCACCCGGTTCGACACCGTTGCATGCCATAGCGACAAGATAATTTTTAGATAGCTATAATCAATCGGTCGGCGTCTTCGTCCCATTGAAAGAGCTTCATGCGCTTCAGATCCATTCAATTATCCCTGCGGTTCATCGTTCCCCTTGCCCTGGTGCTGGCGCTATTCGGGTACTTTGCCATTCCGTGGATGGAAAATCTCACCCAGCGCTGGTTCGTACGTGACCTGGACACGCGCTCGCGTCTGGTGTCGAGCACGCTGCAACAGCCCCTGCTGACCTATCTCGAAGATGGCTCCGGCGAACGCATCAACGACGCGTTCGAGCGTGCAATCCAGGATGAGCGCCTGTATGCGCTGGCCCTGTGCTCGACCGACGGCATGCTGCTGTACAAGACCTCGACCTATCCGGCGACGCTCGGTTGCCGCGAGGGGCAGGTCAGTAACGAAGAAGATGGCTCGACGTCCAATCCGGTCGTGCGCCTGGCGGAGGGTCCGGTCCATGTCTCCACGCGCGAACTGCTGCAGGACGGCGTGTCTGCCGGCCGCCTGGTGCTGGTGCAGGACATGAGCTTCATCGAGCGCCGCAGCGCCGATACCAAGAAATACATCCTCGGCCTGTTCGTACTGATGGCTGGCGCGATTTCCATGATCACCGTGATCATCGCCCACCTGAGCTGGCATGGCTGGGTGGCCGGCATGCGTGAAATGCTGCGCGGCGAACTGTTGCCGCGCTCGCCACGTCCCGGTGCGACCGAGCCCGTGCCGGCCGAAGGCGACATGGCGCCGCTGGCCAGCGAGTTCCGCGCCATGCTCAATGATTACCAGCGCGAGCTGGCTGCCAGTCCGGTCGAGTCAACGACCTGGAGTCCCGAAACGCTCAAGCTGCTGCTGAACCAGGACCTGGCTGGCGACCAGATCCTCGTGGTATCGAACCGCGAGCCCTATATCCACGTGGCCACACCGGGTGGCGTGAAAGTCCAGCGCCCGGCCAGTGGCCTGGTCACGGCGGTGGAAGCCGTGATGCGCGCCTGCTCCGGTACCTGGATCGCGCATGGCGCCGGTTCGGCCGACCGCGAAACGGTCGATGCCAACGACCACGTGCCGGTTCCGCCCGACAACCCGAGCTACACGCTGCGCCGCGTCTGGCTGTCGAAAGAAGAAGAGCAGGGCTATTACTACGGCTTTGCCAACGAAGGCCTGTGGCCGCTGTGCCATATCGCCCACGTGCGCCCCGTGTTCCGCTCGACCGACTGGGCTGAATACGTGCGCGTCAACCAGCGCTTTGCCGATGCCGTGATCGCCGAAGCGCGCTCCGACAACCCGGTCGTGCTGGTCCAGGATTATCACTTCGCGCTGCTGCCGCGCATGGTGCGTGCGGTGCTGCCAAAGGCGACCATCATCACGTTCTGGCACATCCCATGGCCAAATCCGGAGTCGTTCGGCATCTGCCCATGGCGCGAAGAAATCCTCGACGGCATGCTGGGCAGCACGATCCTGGGCTTCCATACGCCGTTCCACCGCAAGAATTTCCTCGACACGGTCGACCGCTACCTGGAAACCCGCATCGAAGATGAAGCCTCGACCGTCAGCTACGGCAACCAGCTCACGCAGGTCAAGCCGTACCCGATTTCCATCGCGTGGCCTGACGAAATCCCGGGCGAACCCGATATCGCCGCCTGCCGCGCCGAGATCCGCCAGGCCCTGTCGCTGCCGGCCGACCAGTTGCTGGGCATCGGCGTCGACCGTCTGGACTACACCAAGGGCATCGTCGAGCGCTTCGAAGCGGTCGAGCGCATGTTCGAGCTATATCCCGAAATGATCGGCAAGTTCACGTTCGTGCAGATCGCCGCGCCCACCCGCTCGTCGCTGGACGAATACCAGAACCTGGAAACGCGCGTGCGCGGCTTGGCCCAGCGGATCAATGACCGCTACGCCAGCGGCACTTACCTGCCGATCGTGCTGAAAACCGAGCACCACGAACAGCGCCAGTTGCGCACGTACTTCCGCGCCTCGGACGTCTGCAGCGTGACCAGTCTGCACGACGGCATGAACCTGGTGGCCAAGGAATTCATCGCCGCCCGCGACGACGAAGGCGGCGCGCTGATCCTGAGCCAGTTCACCGGCGCGGCGCGCGAGCTGCATGAGGCGCTGATCGTCAATCCGTACCACATCGAAGAAGGCGCCGAAGCGCTGTACCAGGCGCTGCGCATGCCGCGCGACGAGCAGCGCGAACGGATGCGCAGCATGCGCCGCCGCGTGCGCGACTTCAACGTGTACCGCTGGGCCGGTCGCATGCTGCAGGATGCAGCGCGCCTGCGCCAGCGCGAGCGCGTCAAGTCGCGCATCGTCTCGCTCAGCCAGGATCGCGTGCGCAGGGGGGAAGCATGATCGCTGCCAATGACAATCTGCAGGCCGCACTCGATTTGCTGGCCGCGCCCGATTGCGCGCTGTTTCTGGACTTCGATGGCACGCTGGTGGATATTGCGCCGTTACCCGACCAGGTGATCGTCACCGACATGCTGCGCGTCGCGCTGCCGCTGCTGCAGGCGCGCCTGGAAGGGCGGCTGGCCCTCGTGTCCGGCCGGCCCATCAACGAGCTCGACAAACTGCTGGCGCCGCTGACGTTTCCTGCGGCCGGCGTGCATGGGATGGAGCGGCGCGGCATCGATGGCGTCGTGCGCCGCCTGACGCCGCCCGACTTCGCTTTGGTGCGCCAGGCCGCGCAGGGGCTGGCGGCGCGCCATCCCGACCTGTGGGTCGAAGAAAAACATGGCGCGCTGGCGCTGCACTTCCGCCAGGCGCCCGAGTTGCAGGCGCTGTGCACCGACGCGATGCGCGTGGCGGTGGGCGCCAGCCCGGGCCTGTT
This sequence comes from Massilia aurea, assembly GCF_024753205.1. Classification (GTDB taxonomy): domain Bacteria; phylum Pseudomonadota; class Gammaproteobacteria; order Burkholderiales; family Burkholderiaceae_D; genus Telluria; species Telluria aurea. The sequence goes on from NZ_JANUGZ010000004.1 coordinate 842,091, forward strand.
GCTCATGGAAGGCAAGATGATCGTCGAGGTCAAGTCGAACGCCGTCAGCAAGGGCACGGCGATCCGCGACTTCCTGGCCGACGCGCCGTTTGCCGGTTACCGGCCCCTGTTCATCGGCGACGACACCACCGACGAAGCAGGTTTTGCACAAGTACAAAGTATTGGCGGGATCGGCCTGAAGGTCGGCCCGGGCCCCACCGTGGCCCAGTGCCGCATCGCGTCGGCGGAACAATTGCGCATCGTACTGTCGCAAGCGGCCGCCGCGCCAACCATTGGAAAGGACATACCCCATGAATGATGATTCCCACGAGTCGACAATGAGTACAGCACTACCGAACGTCCTCGAAGCACAGGGCGCCATCGACCCCACCGGTTCGCTCGATTGCGGCGTGATCGGCAATTGCGCCTTCAGCGCCCTGGTCGACCGCATGGGCCGGATGGTCTGGTGCTGCCTGCCGCGCTTTGACGGCGACCCGGTCTTCAATGCCTTGCTCGATCCGAGCGAGAAGGGCAGCCTGTGGAGCGTCGAGCTGGAAGACTTCGCCCGCAGCGAGCAAGTGTATGAGCCGAACACGGCGGTGCTGCGCACGCGCCTGTTCGACAGCGGCGGCAACGGCATCGAGATCACCGACTTCGCGCCGCGCTTTTTGAGCCGCGATCGCATGTTCCGCCCCCTGATGCTGGTGCGCCGCGTGCGTCCGCTGGGCAGCGGCGTGCGCGTGCGCGTGATCATGCGTCCGCGTTTCCAGTATGGCGCCAAGAAGCCCGAGATCACGCAGGGCAGCCACCACATCCGCTATGTCGGTCCCGACCAGACGCTGCGCCTGAACACCGACGCGTCGCTTAATTATGTGATGTCCGAATCGTTCTTCCTGCTCGATCGGCCGCTGAACTTCATGCTCGGACCGGACGAAACGCTGGCCGACGGCATCAAGGACACCGCGCACCGCTTCGAGCTCGAGACGATTTCGTACTGGCGCACCTGGTCGCGCCGCCTGGCCCTGCCGCTCGAGTGGCAGGACGTGGTCATCCGCGCCGCGATCACGCTGAAGCTGTCGCTGTACGAAGACACCGGCGCGATCATCGCAGCGATGACGACCAGCATTCCGGAAGCACCGGGGAGCGAGCGCAACTGGGATTACCGCTACTGCTGGCTGCGCGACGCATTCTTCGTGATCCGCGCGCTGAACAGCTTGTCGGAAGTTGGCACGATGGAAGACTATCTGCGCTGGCTGAGCAATGTCGTGGCGCGCGCCAAGGGCGGGCATATCCAGCCGCTGTACGGCATCGGGCTGGAAGAAGAGCTGCCCGAATCGATCATTGAGCACTTGCCCGGCTACCGCAACAACGGGCCGGTGCGCGTGGGCAACCAGGCTCAGGAGCACTTCCAGCACGACGTGTACGGCAATATCGTGCTCGGCGCGGCGCAGGCCTTCTTCGATCACCGCCTGTTCCGCCGTGCCGGGCATGCCGAATTCGTGCAGCTCGAAGCGGTGGGTGAACAGGCGTTCCGCCTGTACGACGAGCCGGACGCCGGCATGTGGGAGCTGCGCACGCGCGCCCGCGTCCACACTTCGTCGGTGCTGATGAACTGGGCAGCGTGCGACCGCCTGGCCAAGATCGCCGAAGAACTGGACTTGCCCGAGCGCGCCACGTTCTGGGGCGATCGCGCGGAAATCATCCGCAATCGCCTGTTGACCGAAGCGTGGAGCGAAGAGCGTCAGGCGTTTGCCGAAAGCCTGGGTGGACGCGACCTCGATGCCAGCGTGCTCCTGATGGCCGAGATCAACTTCATCGATCCGATGGATCCGCGCTTCGTCGCCACCGTCGACGCGCTGGAAAAATCACTGTGCGACGGCCCGTACATGCGCCGCTATGAAGCGCCGGACGACTTTGGCAAGCCCGAAACGGCCTTCAATATCTGCACGTTCTGGCGCATCGATGCGCTGGCGCGGATCGGCCGCGAGGACGAAGCACGCGCTGTGTTCGAAGCGATGCTGGCGGCGCGCAACCACCTGGGCCTGCTGTCGGAAGACACGCATCCGGACACCGGCGAAATGTGGGGCAATTTCCCGCAGACGTATTCGATGGTTGGTCTGATCAATTGTGCGATGCGCCTGTCCAAGCCGTGGAACAGCGTCGTCTAACTGCATAGGCGTCATGGCCGGGTCATAATCGGCCTTCACACTTCGTCGCATCACCTTGCGATGGAGTGTGCATGAAGCAGAAATCTTCGCCTGACCGGATGGCAGCGTTGGCGCAGGCCGGAAAGCGCCCCTCGTGAAAGAGGGCGAACTCCAGCGCAGCATGGCCGGCAAGACCATCGTCCTGCTCAGCGTCCCGGCTGGCGCCGGCCACACCCGGATCGCCGAGGCGATTCGCGCCTGCGCCGCAGCCGAACACCCGGACGCCACCGTCATCCACCTGGATGCGATGGCGTTTGCCACGCCGCTGCTGCGCAAGGTTTATACCGACTTCTATCTGCGCCTGATCACCCGCGCGCCGGGCTTGTGGCGTTATATCTACCGCTGGACCGATGCGGCCAAGCCGGATGGCCTGGTCAGCCGGCTGCGGCGCCGGATCGAGCGGCATGCGTGCCGCATGCTCACCGATGAAATTGCGGCACTGCAACCCGACGCGATCATCTGCACCCATTTCCAGCCGGCCGAAGTACTGTCGCAGCAGATCGCTGCCGGAAAACTCACGTGCCCGCTCTGGGTACAAGTGACCGATTTCGACCTGCACCGCATGTGGTTGCAGCCGCACGTCACCGGCTATTTTGCCGCCAACGACGAGGTGGCGTTTCGCATGCACGAGCAGGGCGTCGCCGCGCATGCCATCTATGTCGCCGGCATTCCCACGATGCCGGCGTTTTCAACCACCCACGACCGCGCCGACTGCGCCAGAACACTGGGCCTGAATCCGGCGCTGCCGACCTTCCTGCTGATGGGCGGGGGCGCCGGCCTGGGCGGCTTGCACCGCGTGGCGCAGCAGTTGCTGGCGATTCCGGGCAATTTTCAGCTGATCGCGCTGGCCGGCAAGAACGCCGCCGAACTGGCCGCGCTGGAGCAGCTGGCCGTGCGCTTCCCGGGCCGGCTGGCGCCGCACGGGTACACCGACCGCGTCGAGCGCCTGATGGCGTGCGCCGATCTGGTGATCACCAAGCCGGGCGGCGCGACCACCGCCGAATGCCTGGCGATGGGCGTGCCGATGATCGTCAATGCACCGATCCCTGGCCAGGAAGAACACAACGCCAATTATCTGCTCGAGCATGGCGCCGCGCTCAAGGCGGTCGACCTGGCCACGCTCGACTACCGCATCCGCTACCTGATGGCGCACCCGGAAAAGCTGGCCCGGATGGCAGCCTGTGCACGCGCCTTGGGCCGCCCGCAAGCTGCGCGCCACGTTGTCGAGACTGTCCTGGTGCAAGCCGCCCGCAAAAGTGATGTTGCCCATGTTTGAATTAGCTGATGGCGCCAGGCTCGTGGCGACCGTGTGCGCCGTGCTGGCGCTGGCGTATCTGTTCGCGCGCGTGGAAGTGGAAATCGAAGGCGAGGCCGGCTGGGCGGCGAACCTGCCGACCTGGCGCATCGAGGAGCATCTGCTGCTCGACATCTTCTGGGGCGGGCGCGCGTTGACCGGCTACCACCTGTGGATGTTCTCGTTCATCGGACTGGTGTTTCACTTCCCGCTGTTCTTCATGGGCCAGTGGTCGTGGCAGCTCGAGGCGACGATCATGGCGTCGATCATGCTGTTCTGGATCGTCGAGGATTATCTGTGGTTCGTCATCAATCCGGCCTTCGGCTGGCGCCGCTTCAAGCAAGTCCACGTGGCGTGGCACAAGCGCTGGGCGCTGGGCGCGCCGATCGATTACTGGCTGTTTGGCGCCATCAGCGCGGTGCTGTTCTGGTACGGCGCCTGAGCCAGGTCGAGTGCATGGCGCACGCGATCGCATAACTCGCCCGAGGTGCGCGAAATCAGTTCCGGGGGAATCGCGAACTTGTTCGTCAGGCGATCGTAATCTTCAAACCCGTACGAGACCATGAACGGGTGCATGCCGGTATGGGCCGCCGCCGTAAAATCCTTGTGCTCGTCGCCGCAGATATAGCCGCGCGCCGGATTGACGCCGAAGCGCTCGCGCACGGCGCGAAACGATGCCGTCTTCTTGTCCTTCAACGGAATATGCTCCAGAAAATCCAGTGCGCCGATATCGATGTCGTGACGCAGGAATAGCTGGCGCAGCGTTTCCAGGGGCTCGATCGTGATATTGCGCGTGACGATGCCCACCGTGATGCCGGGCGCGGCGATCAGCTCGCGGATCAGGTCGGGGATGCCGTCATACAGCCGGGCTTCTTGCCGGTAAATGTCGGTCAGCGTGTCGACCAGTTTGGCGCGGCTGTTCTTGCGCAGGTTTTTCTTGATAATCGACGGGAATTGCTTCAGGCCGCCCACGTACTTGAGCAGGTGGTGCCGTTTCTGGAATGCCGTTTCGGCGCCGAGCACGCAGCCATGCTGGTTGAAGGCCATGGCGATCGCGGAAAATGCATCGATGGTGGTGCCATCCGCGTCGAGAATGAGAAGCCGTTTATCGCTGTTGTACATGTGCAGCGCTCCCGATGCCGTTGACCGGACCGGCCTGTCAACCCTGCCGGTGCTCACTGTGCACCATCATCGGATGCTGTCATGACAGGGGTATGACAACGAGCGTGCTGACTTGCTTACGTGGCTGCGAGGTAACGGTCCAGTTCTGCATGGTCCAGCAGGCTGTCGCCCAGACGTGTCGTGGCGATCAGGCCGCGTGCCTGGACCAGGTCGTACCGCAGGCAGGCGCGCAGCGTATCGAATGCGCGGTCATTGAAATCGGGCCGTGTTTCGTCGATGGCAATGTCGGTGCTGCTGAAGACGACGGGAACGGGCGGCGTGTCGATCGATTTCCCAAACACGGCGTCGACGAAACGGCGGCGCGCGTCGGCATCGTCAAGCCGGCTGACGCAGATGACGGACAGGTCGGACGGCAGGTAGCGTTCCAGCAGCGTGCGCAGCGGGGTGTAGTAAAAGCTGTTGGAGAGGATGGAAAAAAATGGAAACTGTTTGCGCGACAGGTAGAACGCGAGTTCGTACTCGATGCGCTGCATGAAAGTGTGCGTACGAAGATGTTCCAGTTCGCGCCGCGCATAGCCTTCCACGATCACGTGCAAACGCCGTGGAAAGTAGGCCTGGTAGATACGGATCACGGTGGCCGAAAACGTGCTGGCCTCACGCGGCGCGCGACCTGTCCCGCTGTGTTCGGATTGATACGATGAAAAATAGTCCCGTGCCTGATCTCCGCCCAGCGAGTCGAGCTTGAACATCTTGTAGAAGCTCCACATCCGCTCAAACCCGTTGCGCAGGCACAGGACCAGCCGCGTATCGTGCTGCGGCAGGCGCTGCACGGTGGCCGGATCGAAGGCGTAGCCGGCGCTGGCGTCGAGCAGCGGCAGACTGGCCTTGCGCGAGCGCGCCGCGTGCGGCTCGTCGTTTGCGTATAGATACGGTTCTTTTTCGCCGGGCACGCGGTCTTCGGCCAGGCCATTGACGACCATCCATTCCGACAGCGCCGTGGTGCCGCATTTGGCGACGCCGACAATGAATACATGCTTGATCGTCATCGTTCATCTCCCGGGAAGCGGTTGCGTCATCAGGCGATAGTCTTACACACGCACTGCTGGGCGGCGTGTGGCGAACACCGACTCGGTACACTGGCATCCTCCAGACCTTATCGAGGCAAGCATGCGTTCCATGGATTTCAGTTCGTGGCAAGGTGCGATGACGACCATCATCGGACTTGCCGTCATCACCTTGCTGGGTGTGGGCATTCGCCTCATCATCATGCAGACGATCCAGCAGCGGCGCGAGCGCATGAACCGCCAGATCAACGAGCGGCTCAAGACGCTGATCGCGGCCTACCGCACGCTGGGCGGCTCGTTCACCGGCCAGCTGACGGTCGACCCGACCCATTTGCGCGACCTGCACGAGCGCGCCCGGGCCGGGGAGGGGGCACCAGCAACGGCCGAGGAAACCTTCAGCTCCGAACGGTCACGCCGCATGCGCGACGCCGTCGAGGCGGCGCTGGCGGACATCCTGCTGCTGGGGACCGAAGAGCATTGCCGGCTGGCGGGGCAGGCTGCAGCCGACATGGCGGCTGGCCGGCCGATCCACACGGCGGATCTGGTGATCAGCCTGCGCGGCTTCATCCGCAGCGCGCTGGACCTGGGGCCGATGCCGGCCGATGTGCTGATTCCGCTGCAGGGACCGACGCGCACCCAGGGCGGCGCGGCGCGTGGCAAGGGCGAGGCGGGCGGTAACCGGGGCGGTGGCAATGGCGGCGGCAATGCCGATGGCGGCGGCGGCGGTGGCATGGCCATGGGCCTGGGGCCGGGCCTGGGCCGCAGGGATGCCGATCAGGCCGGCTGATGCGCCCCTGATCCGGTAAGCGCTGCGACCGCCTTGGCGGCATACATCGCCTTGTCCGCATGCGCGATGAGTTCTTCACGATTGCCACCGTGCTCGGGATAATGCGCGACACCGACGCTGACGGAAATCTGCAGCCGGTGCCCGTCGCCCAGATCGACCGGCGCCGCCAGCGCCAGGTGGATCTTGTCCAGGACCCGCTCTGCATCGGCCGCCAGCACGATGTCTTCCAGCAAGACGACGAATTCATCGCCGCCCAGGCGCGCCAGCGTATCGCTGTTGCGCAGGCAGGCAGAAACACGGCGCGCGACCTCCTGCAGCAAGCGGTCGCCACAGGCGTGACCGAAGCTGTCGTTGACCTGCTTGAACCGGTTCAGATCGATGAACAGCAGCGACAGGCGCTCCTGCTGGCGCCGGGCATGCGCGAGCGCGGTGTTGAGGCGGTCGTGGAACAGGCGCCGGTTGGGCAGGCGGGTCAGCTCGTCATGCAGAGCCATGAAACGCAGTTGCACATGCAGTTGCTTGCGTCCGATGGCTGCGGCGAGCTGATCGGCGACGAACACCAGCAAGTCCCGGTCCTGCGTCCGGTACGGCGCGTCATCCGGGCCGTTGCGCAGCGCGATGACGCCGACGACGCCGTCGGTCGTGGCTATCGGTACGGCCAGCGCGCCGCCTGCGAGGGTCGCGGCGGCAGCCCGCAATGGCGCCGGCAGGGCGTCCTGGACATCGGGCGCAAGCAGCAGTGGCGCAGCACACTGTGCCACTGCCTCGCACAGCAGCGGCATCAGGGTGGCGTCGCACGGAGCGCCGTCGTCCACGAGGTAGGCGAAGTCGATGTCCTGGCCGGCCTTGTCGCACAGGGCTACCGCAAAGCAGCAGGCAGGCAGGAGCTCGTGGACGATGGCGTGGCTGCGCTCGAACAGGTCTGCCAGGTCATCGCTTGCGTGGGCCGCTTCTGAAATCGCATACAGCACCGACTGCATCGCCTGCGCCTTCTTGAGGGCGGTCACATCGCGCGCGACGGCCACGCGCAGCTGGTCGGCCTCGGACCAGCGCGCCGACCACATGATATGGACGATGCTGCCGTCCTTGCGCACATACCGGTTTTCAAAGTCGGTATGGGCATGGCCATTCATGATGTCCTGCGCCGCAGCGAGCGTGCGCTCGCGGTCGGCGGGAGCGACCAGATCGACCACGCGCATGCCGATCATTTCCTGCGGTGTATAGCCGAAGATGTTCACACCGGCCGCACTGACGTACACGAACCGCCCACCGGCGTCGACCATGCAGACGGCGTCGAGCAGCAGGTCCGTGAAGTTGGCAATCGGGGCGCGGACAGTGTATTCCATGAACATATTCTAAATGACATTTGATCTGGAAATATGGCGTGTCAATACGGGTGCGGGGTCATGTGTATGGGATGCCCGTTCAGGTAATCACGAAAGACATCGGTAGGAGTATTCCGGTTTCGAAGAAGCTTGCTGATCTGATAGCAATTCAGGCAGCTGACTAGCGCAAAATAAAGTTCGCACAGGATGTTTATCCACTTCAAAACTACACCATCGACAGGGTCGTCAGGCGCAGCCAGCCTGCGCATCATCGGGGCAGCGCCGTTCTGCTGCGCAGGTCAAGAAGGAGTCAGGCATGTCCAAAACAAGCAAGGCCACGAACAATCTGCATCACGTGCAGAACCAGTGGGGCGGGACGTCGACGCAGTGGCATGAAGGCGGCATGTGGATCATCGGCGCACGGCCCGGTCAGCACGTCGTGGCGCTCGACCTCACGTCGAGCGACAACGGCAAGACGCTCACCGGACAAATGAAATACGCAGGCGAAGGCGCCATCGGCTTTCGCGCCACTCTGACCCAGAGCAACACGTACATCGTCGAAAACCAGTGGGGCGGTTCGTCGGCGCCGTGGCATCCGGGCGGCACGTGGGTGATCGGCTGCCGCCCTGGCCAGAGCGTGGTCGCCATCCATGTCGAGTCGGGCGACAACGGCGCCACGCTGAAGGGAACGATGACCTACAGCGGTGAAGGGCCGATCGGTTTCCAGAGCCAGGCGAGCGATGGCGCCGTGTACGCTGTCGAAAACCAGTGGGGCGGCGGGTTCGCGCCCTGGCACCAGGGCGGCATCTGCGTGCTCGGTAGCCGCGACCAGGCCGTGCTCGCGGTCGACCTGACGTCGATCGATGGCGGCAAGACCCTGACCGGCCTCATGACGTATGCAGGCGAAGGCCCCATCCGCGTGCGCGCCACGGCGGTCGCTGGCAACAACTACCAGGTCGAAAACCAGTGGGGTGATACGTCGTCGGCATGGCATCCGGGCGGCGTCTGGCTGATCGGCTGCCGCGCTGGCCAGCATAGCGTGGCGCTCAATGTCACGTCCGGCAACCAGGGTAACAACCTGCATGGCGGCATGACCTACAGCGGCGAAGGCGCGATCGGGTACCGCGGTACGGAATTGCCAATGTAATTGCTACGCCACCGGCCGTTCGCCCGCAGGTGGCATGGCCGGTGCGTTGTTCACATCACGCCGCGCCGGGCAGCGGCAGCGGCGTCACCGTCACCTGCACGTCGAGCTCCTGCTTGCCCCCGCCCAGCACGATCCCCCGCATCGGCGTGACGTCGCTGAAGTCGCGCCCCCAGCCCAGCGTGATGTGTTCATGCTGCACCAGACAGCGGTTGGTCGGATCGAAATCGACCCAGCCCAGCGCCGGACAGAACACCGATACCCACGCGTGCGAGGCGTCGGCCCCGATCAGGCGCGGCTTGCCTTCCGGCGGGTGCGTCAGGATGTAGCCGCTGACATAGCGTGCCGGCAGGCCGATGCTGCGCAGGCAGCCGATCATCAGTTGCGCGAAATCCTGGCACACGCCGCGCCGGCCGCGCAGCACCTGGTCGAGCGGCGTCGAGATGTCGGTGGCCTTGCTGTCGAATTCGAAGTCGTCGAAGATCCGGTGCGTCAGGTCGAGCGCCGCGTCAAGCTGCGGTCGGCCCGGGACGTAGCTCTCGCGCGCATAGGCTTCCAGTTCCGGGAACAGGGCGACGTGGGGCGACGCGTACAGGTAGCGGCAGGCTTCCAGTGTAGCCGCGCTTTTTTCCTTGCCCATCATGTCGCGCACGCTCTCCCACGACAGCGTGCCGGCGATCTGCGCCAGCGTGTAGCGCGCGCGCAGCGAGACCGTCGATTCGGCGTGCACCAGCAGGCTGTCATGGGGCACGGTCAGCGCCACGTGGCGCGTGATGTTGCCGAAGTAATCGACGCCTTCGTTGCTGTCGTTGATGACCGGGTCGAGCCAGATCAGGTGCGACTCGGTCTGCTGGCACGAAAACGAGCGCGGCGTCAGGTGCAGGTATTGCTGCGACAGCGTGACCATGCTGTTGTACTTGTAGCGCGTCTCGTGCACCACGCGATAGCGCGCGACCACATCGGCGCCCACGGCGCCCGGCAGCAAATCGGTCATGAGGTACGGTTCCTTTGCCGGCCGTTGGCGGTATAGCTGAAAAACTGGACGCCGATCTGTTCGGACAAGGCGGCACTGGCCTGCCCGATGCGGCTGAGCAGGTCGCTGAGCAGCGCGTTGCCATGCTTCAGGTCGACCCCCGGATCGAGCGCCGTCAGCTCGGCCTTCAGTGGTGCCAGCAGGTCCAGGCCCCCGGCGCCCTGGGCCTGCGTGACCTTGCCCAGCGTGCCGATGATGCCGTTCAACTGGAACACGATCGAGCGCGGATTGGTTTCGTCCAGCAGCAGCAGGTCGAGCACCGGCAGCCACTCGGGCTGGGCACGGTAGCGGGCGCGGTAGGTGATGATACTGTCGGACAGTTCGAGCACCCAGTCGAGATTGCCGTTTTCGTCCATCGCCAGTGCGCGCTGCAGCACGACCGCCTGGAACTGCAGGCGCTCGAGGCGCCGGCCGATCGACATGAAGCGCCAGCCGAGGTCGCGCACCATGCCGTCGAGGGCAAAGCCGGCCAGCGTCATCAGCGCCGCGGCGGCATCGTCGAGAATCGTCATGACGCCCGACTGCGACGGCCGCTCGCCTGGCGGGGCGACCGGCTGCACCATGCGATTCAGGGCGCGCCAGTTGTCGACCGAGAAGCGTTCGTGCAGCTGGCCGGCGATCCGGTGCAATTGCTGCTGCTGGCGCGCGAGGCCAGGAACGGCAGGCGAGACGACCGCCAGCAGTAGCGCCGATTCGATCTCGGCATCGGTGAAGATCGGGGCCGGCAGGGCGCTGGCCGTGCCCGGCAACTTGGCCGAGCCCACCACGGCCGGCGTGCCCGGCGCGGCCGGCTTGCGCTGCGCATCGAGCAGGCCGAACCAGATGCACAGGGCCTCGACGGTGGGCCACTCGGCGCCGCGCTGGTCGAAGCGCACATTGAACAGGATATTCAGTGCGACCCGCAGCAGGCGGCAGATATTGTCGCTGCGCTCGGCATGGCGCCCGAACCACAGCAGGTTTTCGGCCACGCGGCTCGACAGGTTGCTGTCTTCGCGCACCAGGTCTTCGCCCGTGATGCTGCTCTTTTGCAGGCGGTGCGTTTCAACGCGGGCGCGCGCCTGGACCCAGGTGTCCTTGCTGGCGCCACCCATCTGCATCGTCAGCACGCGCGCGTCGGGCCCGGTGGCCACGCGGGTCAGGCCGCCCGGCATCACGACATAGCCATTCGGCGTGGCGCAGGCAAACACGCGCAAGCCCACCGCGCGCGCCTGCAGGCCCGGCGCGCGGCCATCCTTCCACACCGGCGCCTGCGACAGGCGCACCAGTTCCTGCGCGATGTAATGGTTGGGATTGGCGCGCAGATTGGCAATGAACGCCGCGCGCGCTTCGCCGTCGAGATCCTGGCCGAACACGGCCGGCTGGCCCGGCATCGCGCCACTTGGCTTGATCACCAGGCGATCGAGCCTGGCGACTACTGTTTCGAGCGCGGCCGGTTCGCCGCACCACCAGGTGGCCACCGAGGGCATCTTGAGCGGCTCGCCCAGCAGGCGCTTGGACAGCGCCGGCAGGAAGCCGAGCAGGGCGCCCGACTCGAGCAGGCTCGAACCGAGGCTATTGGCCACCACCACATTGCCGCGCATGGCGGCCTGCGTCAGGCCAGCCACGCCGAGCAGCGAGTTTTGCAGCTCGAGCGGATCGCACGATTCGTCGTCGACCCGGCGCATGATCACGTGTACCCGGTGCAGCCCGGCCAGGGTCTTGATGAAGACGACGCCGTCGCGCACCGTCAGGTCGCCCCCTTCGACCAGCGTCAGGCCCAGGTAGCGTGCCAGGTACGCTTGCTCGTAATAGCTTTCGCTGCGCGGGCCCGGCGTGAGCAGTACGATCAGCGGCATTTCGCCCTCGCGCAGCGGCGCCGGTTTGTCGCCATGGGCCGCGCACAACCGGCCCCAGTGCACCAGGCTGTCGTGCATCGTGCGGAAGAACGGCGACACCGGCTGCACCTTCAGTTCGCGCAGCAGGTCGGGGAAGGTAGGGGCGATGATGGACCGGTTTTCAAGTGCATAGCCGGCGCCCGACGGCGCCTGCGTGCGGTCGGCCATCACCCACCAGCGGCCATCGGGCGCGCGCGCCAGGTCGACCGCATAGAAATGCAGCGCCACGTCGTCGTGGTGACGCATGCCGTGGCACGGACGCAGAAAGCCCGCGTGGCCATGGATCAGCGCCGGCGGCAGCAGGCCTTCACGCAGCATCGCCTGCTCGCCATACACGTCGCCCAGGATCTTGTTGAGCAGCGTGGCGCGCTGGATCACGGCCGCTTCGATGCCGCTCCATTCCTCGTGCGGCAGGATCAGGGGCAGCACGTTCAGGTCCCACTGGCGCGGCCGGGTGCCGGCGTCGGCCAGCACGTTGTAGCTGACGCCGTTTTCACGCACCTGGCGCTGCACCATCTCCAGACGCTGGCGCATCATGTCCGGTGCTTCGTGCTCCAGGTTGGCCAGCATCGCACGCCAGTGCGCGCGCGGCGCCTTGTCGGCGCCCAGCATTTCATCGAAACCATCCGGCGCGGCCAGATAGTGGGCAAGCAGTTGATTGGGCATTGGCGTGCAGCTTTACGGTTGAAACGAATGCCAGCGTTACATCGGCTGCCAGCGCAAATCGAGGGTCATCGGGAAGCTCGGATTGAGGTCTTCCTTGTACACCGTGAACGGGCCCGGCGTGTGACCGTGTGGCCAGAAACGGGCAAAACGGCGTGCCTCGGCAGCATTGGCATTGACCGGCGAGCCGGTTTCGCTGCGTCCGCCCGGATGCACGACGTGGTAGGTGCAGCCGCCGATCGAGCGCCCGCTCCAGGTGTCGACCAGGTCGAACACGAGCGGCGCCTGCACCCGGATGCTCGGATGCAGCGCCGACCACGGGCTCCAGGCGCGGAAGCGCACACCGGCCACGTATTCGCCAGGCACGCCGGTCGGATGCAGCGGCAGCATGCGGCCGTTGCAGGCCACCACATGGCGCCCGTCGGTCAGGCCGCGCACCAGCAACTGCATGCGCTCGACCGACGAATCGACGTAACGTGCGGTGCCGCCGGCGCTGACTTCTTCCCCCAGCACGTTCCACGGCTCGATCGCCTGGCGCAGTTCCATCTCGACGCCTTCGTAGACGACGGTGCCAAAGCGCGGGAAGCGGAATTCGATGAACGGCTCGAACCAGTGATCCTCGAACGCGTAGCCGGCCGCGCGCAGGTCTTTCGCCACGTCGCGGATATCCTGCGCGACGAAGTGCGGCAGCATCCAGCGGTCGTGCAGCGCCGTGCCCCAGTGCACCAGCTTGGCCTGCAGTGGCTGGCGCCAGAAGCGCGCGACCAGGGCGCGCAGCAGCAGCATTTGCAAGAGGCTCATGCGCTCGTGCGGCGGCATCTCGAAGGCGCGGAATTCCACCAGGCCCAGGCGGCCGGTCGGGCCGTCCGGCGAATACAGCTTGTCGATCGAGAACTCCGAGCGGTGCGTGTTGCCGGTCAGGTCGACCAGCATATTGCGCAGCAGGCGGTCGACCATCCACGGCTTGTCGCCGGGGTGCATGGTCGGCAGCACCTTGTCCATTTGCTGGAACGCGATCGCCAGTTCGTACAGGTTGTCGTCGCGCGCTTCATCCACGCGCGGCGCCTGGCTGGTCGGGCCGATGAAGGTGCCCGAGAACAGGTACGACAGCGCTGGGTGGATCTGCCAGTACGTGATCAGGCTTTTCAACAGGTCTGGCCGGCGCAGCATCGGGCTGTCTTCGACCGTGGCGCCGCCCAGCGTCGCGTGGTTGCCGCCGCCCGTGCCGGTGTGGCGGCCGTCGAGCATGAATTTTTCGGTGCCCAGTCGGGTCAGGCGCGCTTCCTGGTACAGCGTCGTCATATTGTGGACCAGCTCATGCCAGCTTGCGGCCGGATGGATGTTGACCTCGATGACACCCGGGTCGGGCGTGACGCTGAGCAGCTTGATGCGCGGGTCGCGCGGCGGCGCGTAACCCTCGATGCGCAGCTTCATTTTCAGCTTGGCGGCAGTGTTCTCGACCGCCGTGACAAGCGCCAGGTAATCCTCGATGCGCTTTTGCGGCGGCATGAAGATGTACAGGCGGCCCGCACGCACTTCGAGGCACAGCGCGGTGTGGATGACTTCGCGCGCTTCCGGGTCAGCCGGTGCAGCCGTTGCCTTGTTTGTCGATTTGCCGGGCGCCACGCTCAGGACCGGGCGCCGGTCCTTCTTGCCAACCGGAAGCGGGCCTCGCGGCGCGAACGGGTCGACATCGAAATCAGGATCGCGCTCTTCGGGCAGCACCCACGGCAGCGTGGCCAGCGGCAGGCGCAGGCCGATCGGCGAATCGCCCTCGATCAGGTACAGGTTTTCGCGCTTGAGCGGCCACGGCGACGTGCGCCAGCTGGTGCCCAGCATGACGGACGGATCGTGCTCGCGGGCTTTCAGCGGCAGCACGTAGCCGGCCACCTGGCCCAGGCCCCGTTCGAGCAGGCGCGCCAGGCGGCGGCGTTCTTCCGGTGCTTTCAGGTCAGCGTCCAGCGGATCGAGATTGCGCGGCAGCGCCTGCTCGCGCTGGGCTTGCAGCAGCACGTCTTCGTAGGCCGGGATGGCGCTGCCGGCCGGCAGGCCAAGCGATTTGACCAGCTCCGCAGCAAAGCGGCCGGCGTCCTCGCTGCCGTAGCCATCATCGATGTGCTCGTCCGAGAACAGCGACGGATCGAACCACATCGGCTGGCCGTCGACGCGCCAGAAAATGTTCAGCGCCCAGCGCGGCAGCGGCTCGCCCGGATACCACTTGCCCTGGCCGTAATGGATCATGCCGCCCGGTGCAAAATGGTTCTTCAGGCGGTGCATCAGGTTGCCCGCCAGCTCGCGCTTCTTGTCGCCATGCGCCAGGGTGTTCCATTCGGCGCCGTCCATATCGTCGATCGACACAAAGGTCGGCTCGCCGCCCTGCGTCAGGCGCACGTCCTGGTTTACCAGATCGGAATCGACCTGCTGGCCCAGGCGGTTGATCTTGTCCCAGTCGTGTTCCGTGTACGGCTTGGTCACGCGCGGATCTTCGTGGATGCGCGTGATCGTCATTTCGTGGACGAACGTGACCTCGGCCTTGTCGGTAAAGCCGGTCACCGGCGCGGCCGACGACGGCATCGCCGTGCAGGCCAGCGGAATATGGCCTTCGCTGGCCAGCATGCCCGAGGTCGGGTCGAGTCCGATCCAGCCGGCGCCCGGCACATACACCTCGGTCCAGGCGTGCAGGTCGGTGAAATCGACGGTGGTGCCGCTCGGGCCATCGAGCGCTTCCTGGTCGGCGGTGAGCTGGATCAGGTAGCCGGACACGAAACGCGCCGCCAGACCCATCTCGCGCAGGATCTGCACCAGCAGCCAGCCCGTATCGCGGCACGAGCCGGAGCGCTTCTGCAATGTGTCTTCCGGCTCCTGCACGCCCGGTTCCATCCGCAGCAGGTACGCGATGTCGCGCTGCAGGCGCTGGTTGATGGCCACCAAAAAGTCGTTCGTGCCCATCGGCTGGGCCAGCAGTTCGCGCCGCGCGCTGGCGACCCACTCGGTCAGCAGCGGGCCGGGCTCTTGCGACTTGGTATATGGGCTCAGTTCGGACTGCAGCAGGTCCGGGTAGGTGAACGGGAAGGTCTCGGCGTACTTTTCAACGAAGAAGTCGAACGGGTTAATCACCGTCATGTCCGCAACGAGATCGACCGTGAACTCGAGCACGTCGGTTTGTTCGGGGAACACGAAACGGCCGATGTAATTGCCGTACGGGTCTTGCTGCCAATTGATGAAATGCTCTTTTGGCAGGACGGTCAGTGAATACGACAGGATCGGTGTACGCGCATGTGGCGCCGGACGCAGGCGCACTTCATGCGGTGACAGATTGACCAGGCGGTCGTAACGGTAGCTGGTCTTGTGATGAAGCGCAACGCGGATAGCCATGCGGTAGTGCCTTTCGATTGGGGCGCGATCGATGCCGGCGCTCTGAATTTGGTCGTGTTAATTTGCGCGCAACTATGTATGCGCAAGATAGAAGCATTTAAGCATGATTCATACCTGCGTTCGTTTGACTTGCGAGTCGGACGGGGTGGCTGGCACGTTTCTTGTTAGTATTCTGGCACAGGAGGCAATGATGTCGAACTTTTACGATGAAATGTATTCCACTGCAGCAACCGTACGACCTCATTACCAGGCGTTCGCGGATTGGCTCGCCCAGCAACCCCCGCATCTGATCGAGCAGAAGCGGGCAGAAGCCGAGCTGAATTTCCAACGCGTGGGGATCACGTTCGCTGTGTACGGCGACAACGCCGGCAAGGAACGCTTGATCCCATTCGACATCATTCCGCGCGTGATCAACGCCGCCGAGTGGGCCAAGCTGCAGGCCGGCCTGGTGCAGCGCGTGACCGCGCTGAACCGCTTCCTGCACGATGTGTACCACGACCAGAATATCCTGAAGGCAGGCGTCATCCCCGCTGAACAGATTTTGAATAATGCGCAGTACCGGCCGGCCATGCAAGGCGTCAAGGTGCCGCTGGATATCTACGCCCACATTGCCGGCGTCGACATCGTGCGCGCCGGTGAGGGCGAGTTCTACGTGCTCGAAGACAATCTGCGCGTGCCGTCGGGCGTGTCGTACATGCTGGAAAACCGCAAGATGATGATGCGGCTGTTCCCGGCACTGTTCGCGCGCAACCGCGTGGCGCCAGTCGATCATTATCCCGACCTGCTGCTGGACAATCTGCGCACCGTGGCGCCGCATGGCGGCGACGATCCGACCGTGGTCGTGCTCACGCCGGGTATGCACAACTCGGCTTATTTCGAGCACGCGTTCCTGGCCCAGCAAATGGGTGTGGCGCTGGTGCAGGGGCAAGACCTGTATGTCAGCAACGACACTGTCTATATGCGCACTACGCGCGGCCCGAAGCAGGTCGACGTCATCTATCGCCGCATCGACGACGATTACCTCGATCCGCGCGCGTTCCGCCCCGAATCGACGCTGGGCGTGCCGGGCCTGCTCGATGCGGTGCGCGCCGGCCGCGTTGGCCTGGCCAATGCCATCGGTACCGGCGTGGCGGACGACAAGTCGATCTACCCGTTCGTGCCGGACATGATCGAGTTCTATCTCGGCGAAAAGCCGATTCTGAACAACGTGCCGACCTACCAGTGCAGGAAACCAGAACACCTCCAGTACACGCTGGCGAATTTGCCGCAACTGGTGGTCAAGGAAGTGCACGGCGCGGGCGGCTACGGGATGCTGGTCGGACCGGCCTCGACGACGGCCGAGATCGAAGACTTCCGCCGCCGCCTGCTGGCCAATCCGGACGGTTACATCGCCCAGCCGACGCTGGCGCTGTCGGCGTGCCCGACCTATGTCGAATCGGGCATCGCGCCGCGCCACATCGATCTGCGCCCGTTCGTGTTGTCGGGCAAGAGCGTGTCGATGGTGCCGGGCGGGCTGACCCGCGTGGCGTTGCAAGAAGGCTCCCTGGTGGTCAATTCGTCGCAGGGCGGCGGCACCAAGGACACCTGGATACTGGAGAACTAGCATGTTGAGCCGCACCGCAGATCATTTGTTCTGGATGGCCCGCTACACCGAGCGGGCTGAAAACACGGCGCGCATGCTCGACGTGCGCGTCCAGTATTCGCTGATGCCGCAATCGGTCCAGGCCGAGCAGCAAGGCTGGCGCACGATGCTGAGCGTGTCCGAACTCGAAGCCCAGTTCGACGCCAAGTACGACGCACTGACGCAAAAAAACGTCATCGACTTCATGGTACGTGACCCGGACAATCCGTCGTCGATCGCCAGCTGCCTGCGCGCCGCGCGCGAAAATGCCCGCGCCGTGCGCGGCACCTTGACCACCGAAGTCTGGGAAACCGAAAACACCACCTGGCTCGTGCTGCAAAAGCACCTGAGCGAGCGCATGTTCGAACGCGATCCCGGCCAGTTCCTCGAATGGGTCAAGTACCGCTCGCACCTGTCGCGCGGCGTCACGCTGGGCACGATGTTCCAGGATGAAGCGTTCAACTTCATCCGCCTGGGCACCTTTCTGGAACGGGCCGACAACACGGCGCGGATTCTCGACGTGAAGTTCCGGTTCCTGGCGTCGGACACGATCCAGGAAGGCGCGCAAGGCGAATACTATTACCTGGTCGCGCTGCTGCGCTCGGTATCTGCGTTCGAGACCTATCGCAAGGTATACCGCCACGCGATCACGCCGACCCGCGTGGCCGAACTGTTGATTTTGCAGGGCAAGATGCCGCGCTCGCTGGTGGCCTGCATGGCCGCGGTCGTCGCCGTGCTGCAAGATGTGCGCAACGAGCTGTCGCACGACACCGAGCGGCTGGCGGAAAAACTGCATGCGTCGCTCAAGTCGGCCGAGATCAACGAGATCCTCGACGAAGGTTTGCACGAATTTTTGACCAAGTTCCTGGCGTGTATTGGCGAGCTGGGTAACGGTATCGGGCGTGACTTCCTGCTGCCGGTGGCGCCGGAGTTGCCGGAAGTGGTGCCAGTGCCTGTGCCGGCGCCGACCCAGTCGCAGACGCAGTCGCAAACGTCATCGCAGACCTCATCGCAGACGCAGACCCAGTCGCAAACACAGTCGCAGACGCGTTGACCAACTCGCGCACCAAACAATGGCGCGGCGCACCGTCATGGCCAGCCTGCGTCATGGCGGTGCGCCCACTTTAACGAAGGAAGGCGGGCCTGCGATGTGGCTGCGAACCGGTTGCAAGCTCAGTTTCAGCGTCGACTACCCCACGCCATTCATCCTGATGCTGCGTCCCCGCAGCGGTGCGCAACAGTGGGTGGCGCGCGAATCCTATACGCTCACCCCGAGCGTGCAAGTGCTTGAATATACGGATGCCTACGGCAACCTGTGCCAGCGGCTGACAGCGCCGCCCGGCGAGTTTTCAATCCAGACGTCGGCCGACGTGCTGACCGACCAGGTCATCAGTGTTGCACCCGGTGCGCCGTTCGATGAGGTGCCGACCTTGCCGGCGGACGTGCTGCTGTATCTGCTGCCAAGCCGTTACTGCGAATCCGACCGGTTTGCCGAGATGGCCAGCGCCATTGTGGCGGGTGTCGCGCCAGGGTATGACCAGGTCGCCTGCATCACCGACTGGATCCGGCGCGAGGTGCGCTTCAATCCGGCGGCGAATCACACGCAGATGGCAGCAACCGAGGTCAATGAATATCGCGAAGGCGTGTGCCGCGATCTGGCGCACCTGGGCATTGCGCTGTGCCGCGCGCTGAGCATTCCGGCGCGCATTGTCGCCGGTTATCTGCATGGCCTGGTGCCGATGGACCTGCATGCGTGGTTTGAAGCGTATGTGGGCGGGCGCTGGTACACGTTCGATGCGAGCCAGGATGGACCGCGCGGCGGCCGCGTGACGATCGGGTATGGGCGCGATGCGGCCGATGTAGCGATCTTCACGCAGTTCGGGCCGGCGCTGGCGCTGCATGAGATGCAGGTGACGGTGGAGTTGCTGGAGGGGGCGCCAGGTTGACGATCCCCCGCCAGTAGGGTGGACGGGTTTCCCGTCCACGCGTTCAACGATCCTTGGCGCGCCACAAAATCACGTCAATTTGAACGCGTGGACGGCATAGCCGGCTCGGCGCCCCCGTCCACCCTACTCAAGCTCAGACGGCAGCTGGTGCCGGTGCTGCAGGTGCTGCCGGTGCTGGCGCAGCCGCCGGTGCTGGTGCAGCCGCTTGTGCCTGCGCCGCCTGCGCAGCCAGTGACGGCTTGCCCATCTGATCACGCACGACCTTGTGCACGAATTCCAGCTTTTCCAGCACAGGCGTACTGAGCTTGAACGGGTACGAATCCGGCATGCCGATGCTGCGGTTCAGGCTATTGAGCACGTAGGTCAGCGCGAACCAGTCGCTCAGTGTTTCTTCGAACGCGCCGGATTTTGTCGGCAGCGTGATCTTGTCCAGTTCCGGCTCGTCGGCCTTGGCCGGCTTGAGCGACAGCCCGCACGAGTGCGCGGTTTCCAGCGTATCGATCATGTGCAGGTAGTGGGCCCAGGTCTCAGCCCAGTCTTCCCATGGGTGCGATGCGGCGTAGCTGCTCACGAAGCGCTCTTCCCAGTCGGCGACCGGACCGTTCTCGTAGTGCCGCTTGAGTGCGTCGCCATAATCCTGGCGCTCGTCGCCGAACAGCGCGCGGTAGCTGTCGATCCATGGTGTATCGGCAACCAGGCGGTCGAAATAATAGTGGCCGCTCTCGTGGCGGAAGTGACCCAGCAGCGTGCGGTAACGTTCGTGCATCTGTTCGCGCGTGCGCTCGCGCTCGGCCGGATCGGCTTCGGCGATGTTCAGCGTGATCAGGCCATTGTCGTGGCCGGTCATCACGCACTGGTCGGTCACGCCGTCTTCGAGGAACTGAAATGCCAGGCCGGTGTCGGGCTGGGTTTCTTTCGAGGCCGGAGTCAGGTTCAGCTGCGCCAGCGAGAACAGCAGGCGGCGCTTGGCGGTTTCAAGGCGCGACCACAGGACCCGGTTCTTCTCCGACGTCAGCGCCGGGATCACCACTGTAAGCTGGCATGCTTCGCACAACTCATGCGGATCGTCGGCCGGCAGCATCCAGTTACACACATTGTGCTGCACATAATTGCTGCACTGCTTGTAGAGCTTGCCTTCATCCTTGCGGTTCAGGCTACGCCACAGGCCGTCTTCAGCCTGTTCGAAGCTGTTGATGGAACGCTGGGAAGGCTGGTAGCCCAGGGTGCTTTCGCAATTGAAGCAAAGGGTGTTCTCGAAGAAGATCTGATGCGAACATTTGTCGCAGTGAAAGGTTTTCATAGCAGCACTGATAGAAGGGTTGGGGTGAAGGTGTATTAACAATCTAACAGTAAATGCGATGTGGGTTTAATCATGTAAGACAATGCCTCATATCGTGTGCGCCCCCTAGGATACGCGCCTGCTACGCCCCTGGCGCGGGCACCAGGGGCTTCAATAAATGTGCAGAAAAACAACAAACCACGCCGCCGAAAGACGGCGTGGCTCGGCGGCCCGGCGTTCCGCCGCCCCAGTCGATCAGGTACCCGGACGTCAATGCTGGGCTTGCTCGCGGCCCACGCCGCTGCCCCGTACCTGCCGCTGGCGCCGCTCCACATGGCCGTAGGCGGGCGCGTCGACCGGTTCCGACACCGGCGCCTGCGCGCCAATGACGCGGTAGAGCGCGGCGCCAAGTAACGCGCCGGCGATGGGCGCGATCCAGAACAGCCACAGCTGCCCCACGGCCCAGTCGCCGGCAAACACGGCAACGGCCGTGCTGCGCGCAGGATTGACGGACGTGTTTGTCACAGGGATGCTGATCAGGTGAATCAGGGTCAGTGCCAAACCGATTGCGACGGGCGCAAACCCTTTGGGCGCGCGCTGGTCGGTCGCCCCCAGGATAATCAGCAGGAAGAAGGTGGTCATGACGACTTCGCTCAGCAGCCCTGCCAGCAGCGAATAACCGCCTGGCGAATGATCGCCATAGCCATTGGCAGCAAAGCCATTGGCGCTGTCAAAGCCAGGGGCGCCGCTGGCAATCACATACAGCACGCCGCCGGCGAGGATGCCGCCGGCGACCTGCGCGACGATATAAGGAAACAGTTCTCGCGCGGGAAAGCGGCCCCCGGCCCACAGGCCGATCGAAACCGCCGGGTTCAGGTGGCAACCCGAGATGTGGCCGATCGCGTACGCCATCGTGAGCACGGACAAGCCAAAGGCGAGGGCGACGCCGTGCAGGCCGATGCCCAGTTCGGGAAATGCAGCGGCCAGCACCGCGCTGCCGCACCCGCCCATTACCAGCCAGAATGTGCCGAGAAACTCGGCGCCGTAAATTTTCATTGTGGTCTCCTTCGGATCACTATTGCAATGTGAAACAGCAGCGGACAGCAGCGGATACCGGTGGAGAACGTGGTGGCAGTGTCGGAGGCCGCAGGTGTTAATAGGACACCCTGCGCCGCGCGAGGTTCCATGAGCGGCGCACCTCGTGTCTGGAGAAAATTGACCGCCGCCGCGCGCATTGGCGCCGCACAAACCATCGTGAGATTTCGGTGCGCGCCGTACCGTGCGTGTGCGGCGCCGTGCATGATTGGCGCGCTGCCTGACATCGCCAGTGGCGCCGGGTGTCGGCAGCGTGGCGCTGTTTAACATTGACTGGAGAGATCATGTATTGGGGTTGGAGGAAGATGATGTCGGTTGCCAGCGCCATGCGGTGGCTGGCGTGCATGGGCTTGTGGGCAGGCCTGTTGGTCCTCGCGGCGGCCAGTCCCGCGCTGGCACAGCCAGCGCCAGCGTCCATCCAGGTCAGCGGCGGCGCGGGCGCATCGCCAGCCGCCTACCGCGTGATCAACCTGGGCACGGGCGAGATCGCGACCTACCCGCGCATCAATGCGTCAGGGCACGTCGCGTTCTCGCTGATCCATGGCGATCGTACGGACGGCT
Organism: Massilia aurea; assembly: GCF_024753205.1. Lineage (GTDB taxonomy): Bacteria > Pseudomonadota > Gammaproteobacteria > Burkholderiales > Burkholderiaceae_D > Telluria > Telluria aurea. The sequence continues at coordinate 864,460 of NZ_JANUGZ010000004.1, forward strand.
ACTTTTACGATGGCAATGCCGTTCGGGAGATGGGTTCGCTGGGCGGCCGTACCGTGTATGCAAACGACCTGAACGATGCCGGGCAGGTCGCCGGCACGTCGCTCAATGAAGCTGGCATCGAAAATGCCTTCGTCTGGAGCGTGCGCGGCGGCATGCTCGACCTGCGCGCCGACGCATCCCGTGGTCGCTCATATGGCTGGGCCATCAACAAACGCGGCGTCGTCACCGGCGCAGCAGGCGATGCAGCGCATCCATTTCTCTGGAGCGTCGCCAGCGGTGTCGAAGACCTGAACGTTACGCCCGGGATTCCGGCGCCGGCAGCTGGCCGCGTGCTGAACGACGCCGGCCTGGTTGCCGGCGTGACGACGATCGATGACGAATTCACGCGCGCTTTCGTCTGGACACGTTCGGATGGGCTCATCGACATCGACACGCTGGGCAGCGTCGAATCGTCACCGGTGGCCGTCGGGGCCGGGGGCGAGGTGGCGGGCAACCGGTTCGCGTCGTTCGACGATGGCGGCGCGCGGCCGTTTCTCTGGACGCGCGCCACCGGCATGGTCGACCTTGGCACCGGCCGCGGTTCCACCGCATCGGTCATTGCGATGACGCCCGGTCTGCACATCGCCGGGAGTATCGGGTATCCGGATGGGCGTCAAAGGGCAATGTCGTGGACGCGCCAGCGCGGGATGCGCGAACTCGGCACGCTGGGCGGGCGGACATCCGCCGCGCGCGACGTCAACACCCGGGGCCAGATCGTCGGTTTTGCCGAGGACCGGCTTGGTGCCATGCGCGCCTTCGTCTGGAGCGATCGAGGTGGCATGCTCGACCTGAACCGGGCGCTGCGCCATGCGCCGCCGGGCCTCGTGCTGGACCAGGCGCTGGCGATCGGTGACAACGGCGCGATCGTGGCGGGCTCGAATGCGGGGCTGGTACTGCTGAGGCCAGATCGGGAATGCATGTGCGGTCACACGCTGGGGCCGCTGGTCCTGCCTGCGCAGGCCGAGGCCGGCGTGCCGCTGCAGGCGTCGGTCAGTTTCGTCGATGGCGACCGGACCGGCACGCGCAGCGTCGAGTGGGCATGGGGTGACGGCAGTAGCGGGGCGGCGCGCAAGATCGTGGAGCAGGGCGGCGGCGGCAGTGCGAGCGCCAGTCACAGCTTTTCAACGGCCGGCGTGTATGCGGTGACGGCGACGGTCGTGGCGCGCGACGGGCGCAGGGCGACTGTCAGCCGGACTGTGGTGGTGACCGGTCCGGGGGCGCTGCACGTCGGCACCGCTCCGAGCAATATTTGACCTGCTCCCAGTCGCGCGCCCACTTCTTGCGCCAGGTAAACGGCAGCGCGCAGTGGGCGCAGGTCTTGGTGGGCAGCTCGGATTTCTTGCGCATCTTCATGGAGGGATTGTAGCGGTAGCGGGCGCGCGCCGACACACGGCATCCGTATCGTGACGACGACGTCAGGCGCAGTCGTCAGGTGACACTCGCTCAGCCGGTTTGACCGGTGGTAAGCTATCAACATCGTCACCTCACACCTGAAGGATTGCCATGAAGCCGCTGTTCTCCGCCGAAGAAGAAGCGAACGCAGCATCCGCAGTGCCATCCACAGTGCCATCCACCCCGGCCCCGGCGCTGCCGCCCTTGTTCAGTCCTGCCGGCACCGACGCGCTGCCGGCATTGCGTCCCGAGGCGAGCGCGGCGCCGCTGGTGCGCGTCGATATCTCCGGCATCGACGACAAGGCCATCGAGTCCCTGGGCGGCGCGACCGGTGCGAGCGTGGCCAAGGTGTCGGCCAAGCTGCTGGGCACCGTGCGTGCATCCGACGCCGACGTCTTCGGCGCGCAGCTGAACGAACTGATTGCCACCGCCAAGGGCCTCGACCCGGCCAAGCTGCGCTCTGGCGGCCTGATGGCGCGCGTGACGGGCATGTTTGGCTCGGTCAAGGAAAAGATGCTGTCGCAGTACCAGGTGGTCGAATCGCGCATGGACACCTTGGTGGCCGAAATGACGCGCCATGCCAACGTGCACCGCGGGCGCATCAATGATTTCGACGAGATGTACAAGGGCCTGGAAATCTATTACCAGGGGCTGGACGCCGACGTCAAAAAGGGCGAAGCATGGGCCGCCAAATTGCAGCAGGCTGTCGCGCAGCAGGCGGCCCCGGCCAATGCGTTCGAAGCGCAGCAGGCGACCGAACTGCGGCGGCGCCTGGAGCGGCTCGAAAAGCGCATCGACGACCTGCGCCGGGCGATGCTGATGGCCACGCAGATGGTGCCGCAAATCCGGCTGTCGCAAGACAATGCACGCGCACTGACCGACACCTTCACCGATATCGTCAACGTCTCGATCCCGGCCTGGCGCAATGTGTTCTCGCTGTACCTGCTGCAGCTCGAAGCCAAGCAGAGCGCAGCTGTGGCCAATGCTGCCTACGATGCGACCGACGCCGCCTTCCGCACCCAGGCCGACATGCTGCTGGAAAATACCGAGACCGTGGCCCGCGTCAAGCAGCGCTCGATCGTCAGCCTGGAAACCGCCCAGCACGTGCAGACGCAGCTGATGACCGCATTCGACAAGCTCGAGCAGATCTCGAACGAAGGCCAGCAGCGCCGCAAGGACGAGCTGCCGAAGCTGCAGGAACTCGAGCGCGAACTGATCACGCGCTTCTCGTCGGCGTCAACGCCCGGCGCGCAGTAATCACGAACTGACCCATCACATTCATAAAGGAATATCCATGTCGACCACGCTCGAAACCGGCCATCGCATTAACCTCGAAAAGACGGCGCCGGGCCTGAAGCGCGTTCGTATCGGCCTGGGCTGGAAGGTCAATGCGGCCGAAGGCCAGGCGTTCGACCTCGATTCATCGGTCTTTCTGTGCAAGAAGGACGCGGACGACCACCCGGTCATGATCAGCAACGCCCACTTCGTCTATTACAACCACACCACGTCGCCCGACGGCGCGGTGGTGCACTCAGGCGACAACCGCACGGGCGACAAGGATGGCGACGACGAAGTCATCATCGTCGATCTGGCCAAGGTCGAAGCGGCCGTGGTGGAAATGCCGATTGTCGTCACGATCCACGACGCCGAGGTGCGCAAGCAGAATTTCGGCCGCGTCAGTGGCGCCTACGTGAAGGTGTACAACGACGACACGGGCGAGACGATCGCGCAGTACGACCTGAACGAAGACTACTCGGACAAGACCGCGCTGCAGTTCGGCTCACTGTACCGCCGGGATGGCGAATGGCGCTTCCAGGCGGTCGGCGCCGGTTTCAAGCTCAATCTGGCGACGTTCATCCGCAAGCTGGGTGGCACGGTCTGAGGCCGACCACCCGCGCTGCTCGCCCACCGTTCGCTGATGCCCAAGCCATTTGATTTCGGTGAGGCGGCCGGGGCGCCTTCCGATCCGGTCGAGGTGCCGGCTACGCCGCGCGCGCTCGATTTCGGCGACACGCATGCCCAATCGGCGCCTCCCGTGCGCAATAGCCCGCCCAAGCCGCTGTCATTCGACGACCTGCCAGCCGTCCCGGCGGTGTCAGGCGCTACTGCGAAGGCTGCGCCCAGGGCGCTGTTCGACAGTGAAGATCACCCGGCGGTGCGTGACGCGTTGGCCATTGCCCGGACTGATTATCCCGTCTTGTTTGCGCACGCCGAACAACGCTTTGCCGCCTTGTTCCGCCGCATCCTGCCGGTCAAGCTGTCGCTGGTGACGGAATGGGGCGAGGCGCCGCTGATGGAGCAGGCTGCGTTGCTGCGGCCCGTGACGGAGCTGGTGCTGTCGTTCAGGCAGATGGCGGTGCCGGGGTTGCTCGACGCGGCGCTCGAGACCACGCGTGCGCCGGCGGGCATGTTCGGCAAGCTGTTTCGGCGCGCGACGTCGCCCGTTGAATTCAAGCCAGCGTTGACCTCTGCCCGCGCGCAACTGGTGCAGCTCATCGCCGACAGCGATGTCGCCACGCGCAATCTGGAAGCGTCGGCGCAGAACCTGAGCCTGCATTCGGCCACGCTGGCAGTGGTGTCGACACTGGCCGGCGACTCGGCCGATATCGCCTTGCTCGACGCGCTCGTGCAGCGACGTACGCTGCTCCAGCAGGCAGTGCGCCAGGCCGAGCTGTCGATCCTGCAAATGGGGCAAGTCCGGCAGCAGGCTGCCGAACTCATCGGGCAAGTGTCGTCATTCCTGACGGTCACCTTGCCCGCGATCGAGATGGCGCAGGCGCAGGGCGGCAACTAAAGCCAGTTCAGCTTTTCTTCTGCGCCGCGATCCAGCGATCGGTCGCCGCTTCCAGCACGTCGAGCGGCACCGCGCCGTGCGACAGCACCTCGTTGTGGAAGGCGCGCAGGTCGAAGTCCTTGCCCAGCGTCTTTTCAGCGCGTGCGCGCAGTTCGCGCAGCTTGAGTTCACCGATCTTGTAGCTGAGCGCCTGGCCGGGCACCGCGATATAGCGCTCGACTTCCTGTACTGCCGTCACTTCGTTCTGCGGCACGTTGTCCATGAAGTAGGCGATGGCCTGTTCGCGTGTCCAGCCTTTCTCGTGGATGCCGGTATCGACCACCAGGCGCACGCCGCGCCAGATTTCGGCCGTCAGGCGACCGATCCACTGCCACGGATCGTCGTACATGCCGATTTCCTGGCCCAGCATTTCGCTGTACAGGCCCCAGCCTTCCGAAAACGCGGTGCTGCCGCCAAAGCGGCGGAAGGCCGGCAGGCCGGTCGTTTCCTGCGCCAGGCTGCGCTCGAAGTGGTGGCCGGGAATCGCCTCATGCAGGAAGAACGCATTGGTGGTAAAGCGCGTGCGCGTCTCGGGCTTGTAGGCGTTGTAATAGAAGATGCCAGGCCGCTTGCCGTCGACCGAGCCGCGCTGGTACGACGCGGGCGCCGCGCTCACTTCGCGGAACGCTTCGACCGGGCGGATTTCAAACGGCGCCTTCGGCACATTCGCAAACAGCTGGCCCACCTTGGCCTCGACCTGCGGCCGCACGCCTTCATAGGCCGCCTGGATTTCCTCGCGCGACTTGAAGCGCAGCTCAGGCGCATTGTTCAGGTGATCGAAAAATTGCCTGAGCGTGCCCTTGAAGCCCACGCGCACCTTGGCTTCTTCGAACTGGGCGCGGATGCGCGCTACTTCGGACAGGCCAATGTCGTGGATCTGTGACGGCGTCAGGTCGGTCGTGGTCGACTGGCGCGCGCGGAACGCATACCATTCCTTGCCACCGGGCAGGGCGCCGATGCCGGCCGTGGTGCGGCCGGCTGGCAGGTAGGTGTCGCGCATGAACGCGAGCAGCTTGCGGTTGGCGGGCGCGAGCTGTTCGCGCACCAGCTTGCCGTACGCGTCCGTCAGGCGCGCCTTGTCGGCGGCGCTGAACGAAGCCGGGAACTTCTTCACCGGGCCCATATAGGTGCTGGTCGCCAGATCGTCGCTGCCGACATTCTCGAGCTGCGGCAAGACGCGGCTGATCAAGGCCTTCGGCATCACGATGCCCTGCTTGATACCGAGGCGCATGTCGGCAATCACGTTGTCGACCGCCGGGGCATAGCCGGCAGCGCGCGCCAGCCAGTTGTCGTAATCCTGGACGGTCTGGAACGGCTGCGTCGAGGCGCCGGAACCCAGTTGCGCCATCATCAGGTGCAGGCCCGAGAACTGGTCCACCGGCACCAGGTCGGACGGAAAGCGCAGGCCGTCGAGCACCTGCTGCAGGCGGTAGCGCAGCAAGTCATAGCTGATGCGGTCTTCGGCCGGCAGCGGCGCCGGATCGAATTTGGCGCTGGCGGCGAGATATTTTTCCGACAGCGCGCGGCTTTGCTTGCGCTCCTCGGCCGACGAAACGGGGCCGAAGCGATCGTTGTAGCGCGCGTCGCCATTGAAGGTCGCGGCGATCGGATTTTCGCGCAGATAGTCTTCCCAGTATTCGGCGTACAGCTGGTTCATTTTTTCCGGTGTGGCCGGCGTTTTGACCTGGGCCATGGCGGGGAGGGCGGCGCACAGCAGGGTGCACAGGAGCAGGGGAAGCGAGCGGGTCATGGGGTCTCGTGGTGGTCGGGGCGATGCAAGAATAGCATGGGGCTGCCAGGGAATGATCGCGTAGCAGCGCGGGTCAGCCCGCGTATTGACCCGGCGTTGTCGTCGCATGACGGTGATGGCACGACCTGCCTTCGGTACACTCGATGCACGTACAACGGCGGAGCACGACATCATGATGAACAGTTTGCCGGATCAATTTCATGCGCTGGTCATCGGCGCCTCGGGGACGATCGGCGCGGCCTTTGTCGATCTGCTGGAACAGTCGCCGCACTGCGCTTCGGTGCGGGGGCTGCACCGGCAGTCAGAACCCGCGATCGATTTCGCGGACGAGGCCAGTGTTTCCGGGGCGGCGCAGGCGCTCGCCGACGGGCCGCGCTACCACCTGATCGTGAATGCAACCGGTGTGCTGCACGACGGCGCAACGATGCCCGAGAAGCGCCTGGCCGATCTGAACTATCCGCAGATGCAGGCGACCTTCATGGCGAACACGTTTGGTCCTGCGCTGGTCATGCGCCATTTCGCGCCGTTGCTGGCAGGCGAGCGCGCCATCATGGCCATGTTGTCCGCCAAGGTGGGCAGCATCGGCGACAACCGCCTGGGTGGCTGGTACAGCTACCGCGCCTCGAAGGCGGCCCTGAACATGCTGATAAAAACCGCGGCGATCGAAGTGGCGCGCACGCAGAAGAACAGCGTGCTGGTCGCCCTGCATCCGGGGACCGTGAATTCACGGCTGTCGAAACCGTTTCGTGGTGAGATTATCGGGCGACCGGCCGAGGCCGCTGCTGCCGACATGCTGCAGGTACTCGATGCGCTGACGCCGGCCGACAGCGGTTCGTTCAGGTCGTACAACGGCGCTGAATTGCCCTGGTAGGGCCGGTCAGCCCGTCAGCTGTGCCACCGGCATTGTCGTCTCGATGCGCAAGGTGCAATCGGGACTGCGGGTGGCGATGACGATGTCGCCCTGTTCGACGTACTTGCCGACCAGTGCGCGGATGTTCACGTCATGGGTCACCAGCACCAGGTTGCCGGGATCCTTGTATCCCGCCAGGTAGGCGCGCAGCTGCGCCAGCTTGCGCTCACGCGCCGCGTCCTCATCCTGGAACATCGAGTCGACCATCTCGCTGGGTTCGACCCGGCCGAACGCAAGCCGGGCGGTGTCGACGCAGCGGCACCAGCGGCTCGACAGCACCGGGCCGACCGGCACCGCATGCTTGCGAAAAGCTGCGCCGATTTTGGTGGCGTCCGCGCGACCCGCCTGCGACAGGTTGCGCTGGGTGCTGCATACGCCGAGCTTGAAGCCGGGCGGATCACCAATGCCCGGCACCGTGGCGGCATGGCGCATCAGGATGACGTAGCCACCGCGCTGGAGCAGCGGCCATGGTGATGAGGCGGCCCCGGCAACGGGCGCTGCGCATGCCGCCAATGCGGCGAGAAAGTGGCGTCGGTCCATGGGGCTCTTGGTGGCTGGGGCAGTTGGGTTGGATGATCAGGTGGTGCGTATTATTTCGCTGGCGCATCCAGGAAGAAAATGGCGTAGACCTTGGCGCCGGATTTCTCGGTCGGCTTGTCGATCTGGATCTGTGCGCAATCCTGCGCCACCAGGCTGCGCCAGTTGACGACGCCTGCATTGGCAAACACCGAATTGACCTTGCACGCCAGGCTCATGTCGAGCGCCAGGCGGGCATTGCGCTGCTCTGTTTTTGCGTAGTTGACGCCGCGGATCTCGATGCCGAATGCGCTCATCCATGGTTCCCACAAGCCCAGTTCCACACCTTGCGCCATGCGGCCCAGCATGGTCTCCAGCGACAAGCCTTTCTTGACGACGGCGCGCAGCAATGCCAGTGACGGCGCCTCGCGAATGTCGGTGCTGTGCTTGCCTGCGCCGCTGTCGCCGATGGCCTTCAGCTCCTTCGAAAAGGCGGCGTCGCGCTCGGTGTAGTCGCGCATGCGCTGATAGAACTCGAGGTCGAGGAAGGGATTTTCAGTCCGGCCGGCGGGCGTCTCGGCTGGCTGGCGGGTGGAAGGCTGTTTTTTATTGGTCATGGCATTGGCTTCGGAGTTTAAGGGCGCAGCATACCACTGAGCGCCATACGGCTTGCATGCAAGAAGGATGCGGTTTCACCTTCTGCACGCGTCGTCGCCCCTTGCCGGTGACGCTCAGCCCTTACTCTTTGCGTTCCTTGAATTCACCCTCGATGACCATATCGTCGCTGCGTTCAGGCGGGCGCCGGCCAGGCATGAACCTGAAGAACGACGAGGACACCCGATCGAACAGGGTTTTGCGCAACCAGGGAAAGGCAACAAGAAACGTCGTCACAAACCCGGTGAACAGGGCTGGCACGTACTCGCCTTGCCAGACGAAGTGCAGCAGGCAGAGTGCGACCAGGGTCACCATCAGCGGGCGACGGACAGGCTTGGGCAGCAGGCCAACGAGGCGCAGCTTGCCCTGGCTAACCGAAGGAAACCTGGCAAACAGAATACCAAGCAGCAAGCCGGCCACGAACCGGCCCGTGCCGAGATACTCGGCCACGACCCCGATCACGAGGTAGCCGGTATAGGTGATCGTGCCGGCCAACACTGCCAGCAGCGCCACCACCAGGGCAAGCACCAGTTTTGGCTTGCCGATTGCCAGTTTGACGAGAAAGCCGAGGATTTGAATACTCCTGCAAATAAATAGGGAAAGAACAGGGAAAGATTGTCGCAAATTCTAACAGCACGCTGACGATGTCATCCTTAAGCCGCGCGCGCCAGCGGCCCGTGCTTACCCGCCAGCGATCGCGCGCAGGGAAATCCCCGTGATGTAGGCACCATAGGTGCCCAGCGCATAGCCCAGCACGGCGAGCAACACGCCGACCGGCGCGAGCGCCGGGTGGAAGGCGCTGGCAACCACCGGCGCCGATGCTGCCGCGCCGATATTGGCTTGCGAGCCGACCGCCATCATGAAGAGCGGTGCCCGGATCAGTTTGGCCATCAGGATCATCAAGCCGCCGTGGAACGCGATCCAGATCAGGCCAAGCAGGAACAGCCACGGGCGATCGACCAGGGCGCTCAGGTCCATCTGCATGCCGATCGTGGCGACCAGCACGTACAGCATCACTGAGCCGATGCGCGACGCGCCGGCACCCTCGAACGTGCGGGCCTTGGTAAAGCTGAGCAGCAAACCGATGGTGGTGGCGATCACGACGATCCAGAAAAAGCCCGACGTCAGGCTGTAATCCTGCAGGCGCCATTCGGCCGGCAGGGACGTGATCCACCCGACCAGCAGCTCCGACAGGAAATGGGACAGGCCTGTTGCGCCCAGGCCAATGGCAAGGATCACCATGATGTCGGCCAGCGTCGGGATGCGCGCGTGCTGCGCCTGGTATTGCTCGATGCTGTCACGCAAGCGGTTCAGCGCCGTCAGGTCCGCGCCTGTCCAGCGATCGAATACCTGGGCCCGGCTGGCAAGGAACAGCAACACGGCTGTCCACAGATTACCGACCAGCACGTCGACAGCGACGAACTGGCCGAACATCGTCGCATCGACGTCAAAGACCTCGCGCATGGCGGCCTGGTTGGCGCCGCCGCCAATCCAGGACCCGGCCACGGTGGTCATGCCGCGCCAGGTGTCGCCGGCCACTGTCTCGGGATGGATCACGCGCATGGCCTCGAACGAGACGAGCGCGCCGAGCATGACGCCAACCGTGCCGGTCAGGAACATGATGATTGCCTTGGGGCCGAGCCGCACGATCGCCTTGAAGTCGATTGCCACGCACAGCAGCACGAGAGAACTGGGCAGCAGATAGTCGCGCGCCATCGGGTAGAGACGTGAGGCCGCGCCGTCGATGATGCCAAGCGTGTTCAGCAGCGAAGGCAGCAGGTAGCACAGCAGCAGGGCGGGTACATAGCTGTAGAACTTTTTCCAGAAACCATCCGGGCGCGCCGCGGTCCACAGGACGGTACCCAGTATGGCGGCTAGCATACCGAAGACGACGGCGTCGTTGGTAATCATGGCAGCAGAAACAGGCGGCATGCGCGCTCCAGGTTATTCGCGTCAGGGACCAATGACGAGCATGCATCGTGCATGGCATTGATCGAAGAGCAACGAGTATCGCCGGGCGCAAGGGTGTCGTCAACGTTATGGGCGCTGGCAGCCGGCAGCGTCAGTACAGGCGGGAAGCCTGGCTCATGCTGTCTGGCTGGACAGCGCCCCGGGCCTGTACGATAGGCCCGGACGCTGTCGTGGAGGAGCTTGCCGTACTTGTTGACTGTGCCGTTCTCGCCTGGAAGGAGGGTGTTGCCAAGACCGATAGTGCATCTATTTGGGAATCAATACCTTTCCGATGACATGAATGACGCCGTTGCTGGCGCGTACGTCAGTTGCCAGGATGGTGGCCGGTGCTGCCGTGGTGTCGGTGATCGTCAAATTGCGGTTGATCGTAATGGTCTGGGCCGGAACCGTCGATCCGTCGAGGGCTGTCGTCGCCAGTGTCGCCACCGGCGTGCCAAACGGTATGGCAGTGGACAGAACCTGTGCCGGCAACACGTGATAGGTCAGGACCGATGTGAGCTGTGATGTTGTCAGGCCCGTGGGTGCCGAAGCGAAAGCGGTATTGGTGGGCGCAAAGACAGTAAAGGGGCCACTTGCGCTGAGCGCAGGCGCCAGGCCGGTCGCCACGACTGCCGCGACGAGCGAGCTGAAAGATGCCGGATTGGCCTGAGCCATCTGCACGATATTGAGCACGCCGGGCGGTATCAGGACTTTGTCGATCCCGTGGATGATGCCGTTGTCGGCGTACACATTGGCCGTTGTCACGCTGGCTCTGGCCAGCACGGCGTCGGTGAATGCCACGCCGGTTGAAGTGTTCAATGCGAGCCGGGCAGCGGCGCCGTCGAAGACGTAGGCTGTCGCCAGAGTCGCGCCGGCAGTGCTCAACGCTGCCGATGACCTGGCGCCGGGGATCACATGGTAGCGAAGTATCTTGCCCAAGTCGGCCGCTGGCAGTGCCGCCACCATGGCGCTGGCATTGGTAAAGCCAAGTTGCGTCGCCAGTGCGCCGAAGGCCGCGTCGGTGGGCGCCAGAACCGTCAGGTCGGCATTTGCCGCGGTCAGGGTACTGGCAATACCTGCCTTGTCGACCGCTGCCAGCAATGCTGTGAAACCATTTTTTTGAGCGACCTCGGCGACATTGCCGAGATCGTCGTCACTGCTTCCACAGGACGACAGAAGAACCGCCAAACTCAACGCACCCAGCCACTTCAAGACAGATCTCATGGTTGCACCTCCGGAATGAACGTCCTTTTTGGACTGAAGTTCATCCGCTGGAGTTCCGCTTCAGCGTGCAACCGATGGTTGGGATCAATCCGATATGGTTTGACTTGACGTTGCCACATCAGCTTTTACATGGAGTTACCGGGCTGAGGATATTGCACCCTCGTCTGGCAACTCCATGCCCGGGCGGTACCGGGATTACGTCGATTCCTGGCGCGATGGCAGCTTCCAGTCCGGGCGGATGAAGTGGCAGGTGTATCCGTTCGGAATGCGCTCCAGATAATCCTGGTGTTCCGGTTCGGCTTCCCAGAAAGGCCCTGCTGCAGCGATCTCGGTAACAGCTTTGCCGGGCCAGAGGCCGGATGCGTCGACGTCGGCAATGGTCTGTTCGGCCATCTGCTTTTGTGCATCGTCGAGATAATAGATGGCGGAGCGATAGCTCATGCCCCGGTCATTGCCCTGGCGGTTCGGGGTAGTCGGATCGTGGATCTGGAAGAAAAATTCGAGAATCCGGCGATAGCTGATCTGGCTTGGATCGAACACCAGTTCGAGCGCTTCTGCGTGCGTGCCATGGTTACGGTAGGTCGCGTTGGGTACGTCGCCGCCGGTGTAGCCGACGCGCGTGGACAGCACGCCAGGCATGCGGCGCAGCAGATCTTCCATGCCCCAGAAGCAACCTCCGGCCAGGATCGCGGTTTCAGTTCGTTGTGTCATTGATGTCCTTTGCTTGGATGAGTCATGAGTCGATAACGTCTATCTTCCCACGTTGATGCATTCGTCGTCGCACCTGCCCCATTTTTGGCAAATGGCAGCGTTGCAGCCCACCGGCACTGCTGCATTTAACGGAGCCCGGCAACGGCGCGGACGACGCTGATTGACACATCGACGTGTCGGGCCGTGAACATCAGCGGGCGGGCAGTTGCAGACTCAGGGATTGTTCAAGATGGGGTCCATCGCCCGCATAAGCAAGTCCGGCAGCAGCAGTGGCGTACGTGCCGGCCAGTGCGCTCAGGATCAGCTGCGCGGCTTCCGCTGGCGCATCCCAATGCGGGAAATGGCCACAGCGTTCGAACCAGTGCAGTTGGGCATCCGGAAATAAGGCTAATGCCCGCTTGGCCTGCCATGGAAAGCAGACCCGGTCACGTCGCCCCCAGCCGATGACAAGCGGCTGCGTAATGCTGTTGCGGGGTGCGCCTTGCTGCTCCTCGCCATACGCGAGCTGGGCCAGCATTTCGTCAAACACCGGCGAGGCCACATAGCTGCACAATTCATCGGTCACGATGTCTGGCGCCAGCTTGGTTGGCCGGGAAGAAAATTGCGCCAACAACAGCGCGCGGCCAATCGGGTTGGCGCAGATTTCTGGCAACACGGGGCGCAGCAGTCGCAGCAGCCGGATCGACAAGTAAATCGAGCTGAAGAATGCGTGACGCTCCCAGCCCTGCCAGAACCCGCCCGGATTGAGCGCCACCACGCCGCCAACGACGCCACCGCGGCGCGCCAGTTCCAGCACCAGTCGCGCGCCCATCGAGCTGCCGACTGCGTCGATGCCGGTCAAGCCCTGGGCGTGGACGAAGGCCGCCGTTTCATCCGCCAGCGTGCGGATCGAGGTTTCGCCATTGAGTCTCGGTGTCTGGCCAAAGCCGGGCAGGTCCACCGCGATGACTTCGCGCCGGGTCGCGAGATCGGCCAGGATGGGATTCCAGCTCTGCCAATGACCACCGAGGCCATGAATCAGAAGCAAAGGTTTGCCGGTGCCGCAGCGAATGTGATGCATGATCGATCTCCCATCGCACGGGTGTGCGTAGGCTGCAAGCGTACCGCAGCGTGCATAACGACTGCGTCCGTTAGGATGATTGCGGGGTAGGGAGGGCGGGCACGCTACAACCGGCGCTTGCCGACCACGTTCCGTTCAGCCGTCAGGTTTCGATCGCTAGCCCTGTTCGGCGAACGCAAGCCGAGGTTGTCGGCCTGGTCAAATGGCGGCGCATGCCCGCGCGTCGGTAACAAGGGCCGGCGCGGCGCCGTTTAGTCGAGTTTCAGCCAGATCTCGTTGCGCCGCATGAACCATGGCGTCATCGGGCTGTTGTAGCGCGACAGTACCGGTTCGCCGGTCCAGCGGATATTGGCCGCACGCAGCGCCGCCTGGAGTTCCGCTAGGTGCTCGTCATAATTGGCTTGCGACCAGAAGCCGGAATACCGGATTACAGCTACCTGTGCGGGCGGCACTTCGCGCAGCCTGATGGTTGGATCGAGCGGCAGCGGCGCATTGTCCATATTGATCTCCCTGGGCAGGACGAACTGCACCAGGATGCCGTCGGGACCCGTGCTCTGGGTCACGGGCGCCGTCATGTCCAGCTTGGCCGGGACCGGCGCCTGGGTCACCGGGGCGGTCATGGCAAGCTTGCGTTCGCCCTTGTTCTTGCCAAAGATGTAGCCGGCCAAAATAGGAAAGGCGCGGTTCCCCGCATCCTCGGCGGGCGGCGGCATCACCACCTCGGCAACGGTATAGGCCGCGTATTGGCGAATCTCGAATGCGGGGTAGGACCGCACAATGGTGTAGGCGGGTTCTTCGACCGCGTGGCTGGCTGCGGGCAGCAACGCCAGCGACAGCCCCAGGACGCAGGCAAGGCCGATCAGCTGTCGTGTGCGCCATGGCCGGGCAATGCGGCGGGATGGTCGTGTGGGGGCAGTCATGGCGCACCTTCCTGGGACAGTGGGCATGGCAAGAGCATACACTTTTACCCACGCGGCGCCGGGCCTGCAGGACGCCAGGAGGCGTGGCGTTTCAGTCGCGCATAGCCGATGACCTGAATAACGCGGATCGCAAGCAGGCTTGCGAGTCGACTGCCCAAGCCGCCGGTCGCGCGCATCGCCAAACGGCTTTGCCAGTGAGCGCGACCAGGCGATTCATGGCGCGGGCGAGAAGGATGCGTGGGATGGAAACTTTTTGTGCATCCACTCGCGGTTCAGCTGTAAAGCGGTGACGACGTCTTGCGGCAAGCTCTCGAGAATGGCCGGATCGTCGCTCGGTGTGTCGGCCAGCAGACTGGCCAGGTGGATGATCGCACCGAGTTTGCTGAACGGGTGGGCGGCCGTTGGATCGGATGCACTTTCTAATGCGGTCACGATGACGACTGGGAAATTCCAGCGACGACAAAGTTCGGCGGTAATGTGCCCCTCCGAAAAGCCCAGCAGTCGCGTCTCGCGTTCCTACCGGCCGCCCGGCAGGTGGGGTTGCGCCTCGATCTCGGCAAACGTTGCCGGCGCCGCCTGGTAAATCAGCAGTTCGCCAAGCCGCATCATCATGCCTGCGAGCCAGGCATCCTGGCCATCGTCACCCAGGCAGAGGGCCAGCCACTTGGCGTAGCCGGCGCAGGCCATGCTGCTTTTCCAGAACTCGTCGCTATCGAGGCCCGGCAGGTCCGGGAAAGTTTCGGCGAAGCAGGCAGCCAGGGCCAGGGTGCGCACGTGCCCAAGGCCCGCCATCGCGATGGCATCGTCGAGTGACGTTACGCCACGCGCAGCGCCGAAGCGGGCGCTGTTGGCCAGGCGCATCAGCTTGGCGGTGAGGGCGGGATCGCGCGCGATGATCGCGCTGATTTGAGTGGCCGACGCATCCTCATCATCGAGGGTTTTGATCAATGCATGGGCAACTTCTGAAATGACGGGCAATTTTACTGCATGAAAAAAAGACGATAACTCGCTCATGACGATTCTCCAACGGAACATCGCCGCTGCGACAGGTTGACGGTCGCGCGATGGAATGACATTGAAATTTCACGATAGCATAGTTGTTTCTCTTGGGAACTAGCCGGGGAAATTATTTCCTGGGCCGGACACAAGGATCGCGGATGCCAGAAAGCCCGCTTGGTCTAGTCTATGCGGTAAGTACCTTTGCGGCCAGCGTCGCCTCGATAACGCATGCACTTGATCTTGGTATGACGGTGTTCGTCGCTAGCCAGTTGTTACCTGGCGGCTGCGCCAGGAGCCCTTGCCCGCGAAGGATTTTCCTGCCTATAAGTACGCTTTGGTTGAATGACCAACCGCTTGACCAGGTCTTCCAGCGCTTTGCTATGGTACAGGTCCATACACTTCAGGAAATCGAACCTGACTCCCTTGATTTCCGATTCGACGAGCGGATTGGCATAGTCCCGCGCCAGATAGCGGTTCACCAGCGACTTGACCGCATCGGGACTCTTCTCCATATCGAAGTAGGTCCAATCACGCAAGGCACTGGCACTGCTTCCAGCATCAGTGGCCGCACCGGTTTCATTCCGGTAAGCCTGTGTCATACAGGTTGCCAGCACCATGTCCTTATAATTTTGCGCATAGGTGCGGGCGCCAGCCTGTGGAGAAATGAGGGCTTGATCGGAGGCGTGGACTGTGAATGACAGCAATGTGGAGGTGACCAGCGCCAGGCACAACGGGATCGACTTCATCGCAAGCTCCAAAAGTTCGCACGGTCAGTGCGATATTTCGCTTCCGGCTCATTGAAATAACAGTGGTCATAGCAGGATTGGCCGTTGAAAAGGGTGGCATGCCCCTGCGCATCCGACCAGCCAGATACCTCAAACAGGATGACACCTTTTTGCCAACCAACGTGCCGCCGCCGGAAGCGGGATATTTCCCAACCTCAGCTTTGCCCCATTGCTGTTTCAAAAAACCAATCAGGTCCCGTACACGGAAGAAGTATTTTCGCCCGTCCGCCCCGGATACTGTCTGTCCATGGATGTTCGGAATCATCAGGCCTGCCTCGCCAAGGATATAACTCATCCGCACGGCGCAGGTGTTATTCCAGCGCTGTGCGGCAGTGGAATTATTAATATTCTTCTCAACATTTCCTCCTATCACCTTTGCTACCTTGGCGCCCGAATTGACGGGGTCATAAATTCGATGCGAAGCTGCCCATGCAGCAATGAAGGAGGGGCGAGGCATGTTGTTCATCCTTGGTTGGGATTGCATCGGATTGGTCGTTGTGGCGTCTGCGGAGAATCACGCAGCCGTCGGCCGCCTGCTGGCCCCGACGCGCGGTACAGACAGGCTGTCGCGATTATCCGCAATCCGTGCAGATCGGGCTGGACGCTTGTCAAACCCATGATTCGCTCGCATTGATGAACCAGGCTCGCCGACAGAATTCTCCCTTCTATCCGCTGCGTGAACGTCTCACCCGCCTTGCGCAATACTTCCCTCGCGGCTGTTTCGCGGACGATGCTTCGGTGACCTGACCCGGCCTAGACACATGAGCTTGCCGTGCTGTATTGATGGATAAGCGAAGTGGACATTGACAGGCGCCGAGGCATGCGAATTCCAAAAACGACAACGCCAATCACGATGGATTGGCGTTGTGCAAGGTATGTTCTTGGTGGCCCGGGGCGGAATCGAACCACCGACACAAGGATTTTAATCCTCTACTCCACCAACTGTGCGGCTAAGCCAAGGGTGAGAGTTGATCCGCGAGCAAGATGGTGCTAAAGGTAACTTCGGGGGAGCGCAGGAACACATGTTCACTGGCCGGCAAAATGAGGTGGTCGACGGCGAACTGGTTGTGCAGTTGCAGGCAATTCATAAAGAATCGAACTACCGCTACCGAGCTTGTTCAGGTTAACCGGATCGCAGCGTGGATTAGCCCAAGCGGAGACGAATTCTGTTTGAGGCGATCGTGCGGGGAGGAGGGGCCCTGATGACGTGGTAATGTTGCCGAAATCAGAAACTGCATTTGTGTCAAAACCAAAGCTTATACTCGTTTCATGCCTAAAGGATTTTTAGGAATCTCTAATGTGAAGCCTACCGTATGCCGCAGAGCTAGCTGAGAAGGTCGTTGGGGCATCCGGGGCTTTGCGTCAACTGTGATCGATATGCTCACAGTGAATTTTTAAGAAAATCAAATTTTAGCCAGCTTTTTGCGTCTTACTGGACTCTTCCGATGTGATGCAATGTTGAATTCATCCCCAGTCATGGCATATATGTCTTTGAAGCGCAAAGCGTTATTTTTGCTCATTCGCTCTATTAAAAATGATTTTTCGCATTCTACAAATTGAACGCTAAGATTTTTTCCGGTTACTGTCAAGCCTTGTTCACTCAAACGCTTTTGTAGAACGTTATAAGCTTTGGTTATTCCAAAGTTTAAAAAATCGCCGTTTGATAATCTTAATTTGAGTGAAGACGATTTAATCGCCGCGCCCAAATTTCCAAATCTGTCTTCGTTGATAAGAATCTTCTCGTCCTCGGACGCAACCTCATTTGATAGCATTCGCTCCCAAGCTTGTAAGAGTATCTCTATCGCAATATCTTTACCTGCGACCTCATTGGAGTCGTGCGCTCGTCTTGCAAGGATGAAAGCAGCAGCATCAGCAGTTGATTGATCTGCACCAAGAATTATAGATCCTAAACGGCTGACGTTTGCTAGAAAAACCTGTTTGTTGGGTGCGCTGCCTATAATAAGTACGTCTAAGGGCACCAAACTGTCCAGTGGCTTCTTGGATAGTTCGAAGTTAAGTTCGCCCGATAAGGCTAATATTTGTAGTAATTCAAAGCTGATTTTGATGTTGTTTTGTTTGCGAAATTTTGCATATATTACTTTTAGGTAGTTGGAATCGCCTGCTTCTATAAGGAAATTGCATATCTCCTCATTTAAAGCAAAACTTAATTCCGAAATCTGTTCGTCTGTAATATCGGTGAGTGAATTAATATAGGAGGCAACCAAGAATTCTTGGAATGATCGGTGCGCAAAGTACAGGAAACTAGAATCTTTTTCTTCAGTTAATGATGAGACTAAATATTCCATCCGTTTTGCGCGCCAATCAATGGCTTGACCATCAGAAAGGCCTTCAAAGAGCGCTGTCGGAACCTCTTCGCGACTGAAAGTGCCTTGAGACACGCCCTGCCGAGTCCATGCCCACCATGCTAAATTTCTAAGAAATTTGTGTCGATCAGCAGCAGGAATGATGCTTCTTGCTCTTTTTTCCTGATCTCGATGAATAACTTCGCGAACAAAGTCACGATAGAGACTGTAACGGTTGGCTTTTTTAAAAGAGTAACTTGGATCAGCCGCTAAAAGCCCTACGATACGTGCTTGCACTGGTCTCTGAAGAATTTCGTCATTTAAATCATTGGTAACTTCGGAAATTCGTCGTGATCGCGTTTCTTCATCCATAAGGGCGGGGTTACGGTGTTTTAGGAATCCGTTTAGAAAGCGAATTTGCTCATCTGGTGTGAAAAATGCTAATTTTTTTTCCTGCCATGCCGGAAAGTCACTGTCTGTAAAATCCTGGTCTGCAACTCTGTTCAGGCCGCGAATGAGTAAATCACTTGATTCTGACGTAAAGGCATTCGGACGGCCTAAGAGCAGTACTTTCGAGTTCTGAGCGCGCAGCTTGTTGAACTCACGAAAATTGGCTCGAAAGTCATGCTCCGTCATAGCATGTTTCATTTCATCAAAACCATCGAGAATAATCAGCAGCCGGCCAGCATAGTTTAACTGCATCAAAGCTTTGTATGAGTAATTTTCCAATGAAAATCGAGAGGTGAAATGTTTTCCAAATAGGCCCGCTAACTCTGTTTCGTGAACTACCTGACCTAATGGAATAAGTATCGGCAAGCGTTCGTTGGCAGGGCTTTTAATATACTTCTGGGCTTGTGCAGAAGCAATTCGCTTCGCTAGACTACTCTTCCCGATGCCATAACCGCCGAGAACTGCCATTCCGGTATCGCCGAATTCTTTTGAATTAATCCAAGCGTGAACCGAATTGTATGCAATATCGTTTTCATTTTGGAAGCGACCTTCGACATAATACTTATGGACTTCATCAGATGTAAATTCATCAGCAAGCGCTTTTACATAAGGTTCCAGTCCAACAAGCCAACTCTCCAAATCGCTTAGTGTCATAAATCTTAGCGTGCGAGATTTTTCAATAAATTGTCTGGAAGCCGCACCTACTGGATGGTTTGAAACAATGAGTAGCAAGTTTATCTCATTATTATCTAGCGCGCTCTGGTAATTTCCTACAATGCTAATTAAATCGCCTGTCTGTAAAGCTCGTGAATATTTCTTGCACTCGACTGCGATTGTTACACGTTTGCCCAGTTCCATCATAGTAAAAACTACATCGGCATTCTTCCAACTTGCTTTCCCTTCAGGACGAGCATCCGGAAATTTGCATCGGAGGAGAGCTAATACGTGATCTCGAAAATCGTTGCCGATGGTAGTTGTGTTCATTTTTTAATCCGGGGCTGAGGAAGCAACACTTTAAGGGAGAAATGTGGATGGCGCAATCAGAATGTCGGACAGTGGTTCCGCGCAAAAGTGATTTGAGAAGTAGAATCTCCTACTTTAGGCAGAGAACGCTTAAATGAAGACGTCCTGTTTCAACGACGATCAGTCTATCGCCATTCTCAAGCAGGTTGAAACCGGAACTTCCGTTCCAGAGCTTTACCGCGAGCACGAAACCAGCAATGCCACGCTCAAGATAAGCGCACTAAACTTGATCGTGTGAACAAGGCACTGAGATCATTGCCGAGACGCTCAAAGAATGGCAGCGCCGGCTCAACGGTGAGTGCTGGCGCAGTGAGCTGCAAAAGAGCGGTAAGTTACTGCCATGCAAGCGTGCCGAGAGTTTGCATCAGCCAGGCATTCTACCTTCACAAGATTAGCCGGACGCGAGAAAAGGCCTGCCTGCTGACTGGCTGGTGCAGTTGAAGAACGACCGAGCATTTGAGGGTTCCGGATCTGCTTCCTGCGCGTCGTCGAAAAATTTCAGTGGATCACAGAAGGTGTACCGGTTGTGCGGCAACTGCGTTGAATCTGCGGATCAAAAAAAAGCCATTCCACTAACTAATGCGTGAGAATCCGCTGCCAGTGTATGTGCCAACCGCGTTCAATCAGAGCCGGTCGAGGGACCTCATGCATGGTTAGCCTGCCGACCAACGCAGCATTCGATTGTTTAACGTCATTGGTAATTCAATCGTGAACTACCGGCCCAACATGGCACTCGGTGGCAGCACGCTAAAACAGAAAATTGCGCTACTTTTAGCAAACTCTGAAAATTGGGATCACCGCTGCTTGGGGTGGATGAAACAGCGATCGGGAGTACCATAGTCGTGTCGGACTTAGGAATGTGCTTGATTACCGGAAATCGACCGGAGCCGAGGATTATGAATCCTAGAAACGACAACGCCCACTTCGATGAGTGGGCGTTGCGTAAACTATATTCTTGGTGGCCCGGGGCGGAATCGAACCACCGACACAAGGATTTTCAATCCTCTGCTCTACCAACTGAGCTACCAGGCCAAGAGCGCGCAATTATAGCAGCGTTTGTGGCAAGCAGACAATCCTTCCGCGCCGATCCTCAACCCTTGCTGCTGATCCGCTGCGCATGATCGCGCTCGAGCGCCAGGCGCAGGTCGCGGCGCCCCTTGGCTTCCTCGAAGCGGCGCACTTCATCCGGCGTTGACGGCACCAGCGGCGGAATCGAGGCCGGCTTTTTGTCGTCGCCCACCGCCACCATCGTGAAGAAGCAGCTGTTCACGTGCCGCACGGCCTTGCTGCGGATGTCTTCGGCGATCACCTTGATCCCGATTTCCATCGAGCTGCGGCCGGTAAAGTTCACTGCGGCCAGAAAAGTCACCAGTTCACCAACGTGGATCGGCTGGCGGAAGGTCACCTGGTCGACGCTCATCGTCACCACGTAGCGCCCGGCATAGCGGCTGGCGCAGGCATAGGCTGCCTGGTCGAGCAGTTTCAGGATGGTGCCGCCGTGCACATTGCCGGAGAAATTGGCCGTGTCGGGCGTCATCAGCACTGTCATGCTGAGCTGGTGGGAGGGCAGGTTCATGGTTGCAATCAATACAAGTGGCTAGGCGAGTGCTGATGTTGCCTCAGAAACTGCTGCGCGGCAAGGTCAGCCGTGGCCGTCGTGATCTGCTGCCCCGGCGACAAAAAGATAGCCCGACAAACGCGCTGACCGAAATACCCATAAAATCGTGGCATCACCATGCAAACCCGCTAGGCTCGGCAAATGAACAGCGAACTCCCATACCAAGGTGGATCGGTGCAGTGGCACCTTGGTCCCGTTATCGATGCATTGCGCACCTCGCGCGAGTCGACCCACAATATCCGGCACCAGGGCCGCGTGCGCGAGCTCCCGTCGCGCGATGTGCTGCGCCAGATCGTCGATGGCCTGTCGGCCGCGCTGTTCCCCACGCATTACGGGCGCCCCGACCTGAACGACGAGAGCATCGACTACTACGTTGCCGATACGCTCAACGTCGCGCTCGATCGCCTGGTCGAGCAGGTACGGCGCGCGCTGCGGTTTTCGCCGGCGGCGCCGTCCGAATTGACCGGTGCGGACGCCCAGCGTGAAGACCTCGTGCTGGCCGAGCGCGCCCGCGCGATCACGCGCGAGTTCGCGGCCCGCCTGCCTGCCTTGCGCGCGTTGCTGGTGTCGGACGTGCAGGCCGCGCTCGCGGGCGACCCGGCGGCCACCTCGGTGGCCGAGATCATGCTGTGCTATCCCGGCACCATTGCCATCCTGTACCACCGCATCGCGCATTGCCTGACGCGCCTGGGCGTGCCGTTCCTGGCGCGCGTGGTGGCCGACATCGGCCACTCGCTCACCGGCATCGACATCCACCCCGGCGCGCAGATCGGCGGCAGTTTCTTCATCGACCACGGCACCGGCGTCGTGATCGGCGAAACCGCGATCCTCGGCGAGCGCGTGCGGCTGTACCAGGCGGTCACGCTGGGCGCCAAGCGCTTCCCGGTCGATGACAGCGGCGCCCTCGTCAAGGGCATTCCACGGCATCCCATCGTCGAGGACGACGTCGTCATCTATGCCGGCGCCACCATCCTGGGCCGAATCACCATCGGCGCCGGGTCGACCATCGGCGGTAATGTCTGGCTCACGCAAAGCGTCCCGCCGGGCAGCAATGTGTCGCAAGCGCAGATGCGTAATACCTGAACACCGGCGATGACGATCCTGCTGGTACCCGGCTACATGGCCGATGACACGCTATGGGACGACCTGCGCGCGCCGCTCGCGCCATTCGGTCCGCTCGTTCATGCCGACCTGCGCCATGACACGTCGCTCGAAGCAATGGCGGCGCGCGTACTGCGCGACGCACCGCCCTCGTTCATCCTCGTCGGCTTTTCGATGGGCGGCTATGTCGCGCGCGAGATCGTGCGCCAGGCGCCCGAACGGGTGGAGGCGCTGGCCCTGATCGCCAGCTCGACCCGGCCCGATACCCATGCGGTCAAGCAGGGCAAGCGCTCGGTGGCGCGCTCGGCGCCGTCGGTGTCGTTCGCGGGCCTGAGCCGCACGGCGATCGCGACATCGCTGCATCCTGCGCGTGCGGGCGACGAGGCACTGATCGAGCGTGTACGCCAGATGGGTGTGCGGCTGGGGGCAGAGGCGTTTCGCCACCAGTCGATGGTCGAGCGGCCCGGTGACCTGCATCTGCTGGACCAGATCCGGTGCCCGACGCTGATCGTCGCGGCCCGGCACGACCGCTTGCGCAGCCTGGAAGAATCGCAGGAGCTGCATGCAGGGATCGCCGGATCCACGTTTGCCGTCATCGAGGACAGCGGTCACATGATCCCGATCGAAGCGCCGCAGGTGCTGGCAGAGGTGCTGGTGCCGTGGCTGGAAAGCGTGTCAGCCTTGCGCGCCGGCTGAACGACTATGCCGCGGCGGGCGTGACTTTCTCGCACCAGCCGTGCAGGCCGCGGATCGCGTCTTCCTTGTGCTTGGCCTCGATCTCGATCCATGGCGCTTGCAGGTAAGACGATGGCATCACCGAAATCAGATCCGAGTGCTGGCGGTCGTTGAACCCTTCGCGGCCGTTCGAGATGTGCACCAGCTGGTGCGCGGGATCGGGCCAGGTGGCGCGGGCCTTGGCCAGCGTCTCGGCCACGCTCGGGTGGTCGTAGCTGTCGAGCTTTTCATGAACGATGTGGTGGTGGGCGTCGAACACCATCGGCACACCCGCACGCACGCACACGGCGTGGATTTCGTCGGCGCTGTAGGCGTATTCGTCATTCTCCAGACACAGGCGGCTGCGGATCGCCTCGGGCAATTCGGCGATGCGGGCCACCAGCTGGTCTTCGCGGTCGGATTTGCCGCCGTGGATCTCCAGCAGCGCCCAGGGCGAGCGCGGTTGCTCCAGCAAATCCATGATGTCGGCGTGCATCTGCAGGATCTTGACGCTGTTGGCGACGACGTTCTCCGAGTCCGAGCTCAGTACCACGAACTGGTCGGGGTGCATCACGAGCCGGATCCCGCGTTCGGTCGCGCGCCGGCCCGAGCGGCCCAGCGTTTCCTTGAATTTTTCCAGAATCGCCAGGCCGAACGGCTCGTCGGCGAAGGGGAAGATCGACGACGGCATCCGGTACAGCTTGATGCCTTCGCGCTCGCAGTAGCGCAGGGCGTTGTCGAGCGTCTGGATATTGTCGCGGTAGATGTCTTCCAGCGCGCGCTGCTGGCCTTCTTCGGACAGGTCGAGCAGGCGCTTGCGCGTGATCGTGCGATACCGCACCTCTTTCGAGACGGTGATGCAGACAAGGCCGAGGTGTGGTTGGGTGGCGATCAGGGTCATGGTGCAGGCAAGTCTAGCCGAAGCAGCGTTGACGAAGAGCGCGCCTGGGGTTGGAACCAGGGTCGAAAGCGGGGCAGGGCGAGTTACTGGCACCTTACCGCGGCGTGCCGAACACCTGGGTCCAGTAGATAATGCCCGCCTGTCGGTCGGCCGTGACGCCGTAGGCCGCGCCCATCTCGGTGAAGTCCGCTTGCATGATGTTGGCGCAGTGGCCCGGGCTGTCGATCCAGCCGTCGACCGCTTCCTGCGGCGAGTGCTGGCCGAAGGCGATGTTTTCACCCAACCGGTGCCAGCGGTATCCGGCGCGCGTGGCGCGATCGGCCGGGTCGCTGCCGTCCTGTGCATAGTGGTTGAAGTAGCGGCGGGTGGCCATGTCGTGGCTGTGGGCCAGCGCGGCCTCGCCCAGCACCGCGTTCCATTGCAAGGGCGGCGCCGCCGCAAATGCGCGGTCGCCGCACATGCGTGCGCTGGCGCGTGCAAGATTGACCGCTTCGAGGATCGCGCGGCCGGCGTCACGCCAGTCCGGGTAAGTAGTCGAGGGTAGGGGCGGCGCCGGGCGGGCCAGCACGACGGTCCAGGTTGCGCCTTCGCGGTAGCTGCCCACGGCCAAGAATTGTTCGCTGCGCAGCACCTTGCAGTACTTCTGCTGCAGCACCTTCATGGCGGCCACGGCATCTTCCGGACCGGTGACGTCGACGGAATCCGCGTTATCGGCGGCGTAACCGGCCTGCGCCAGGGCCGATTCAATGAAGGTCCCGAAGCCAATCCGGATCTGCGCCAGGGCCGGCTCGGCGACCAGCGGCGTCACGGGCGCGACCGGTGCGCCGTCGCAGTCAGCCGGTTTGGCGCGATAGGCATTGATCAGTGCTGCCAGCGGATCGGCAGCAAGCGACTGGGCCCAGGCTGGCGCGATCGATGTCAGCAGGCCGAGCCCGAAGAGGGCAGCGCGCATGACTGATCGCTTCACCGGCCGGTCACTGCCCGGCTTGCGACGCCAGCGTGTGCGGCGTGAGCACGAGTTTCGAGGTGTCGAGGCCCTGGGCCTTCAGTCGTGCCAGCAAGGCGTTGTATTCGGCCGCGGGGACCTGCGGTGTACGCGACAGGATCCACAGGTACTCGCGCTTGGGTTCGCTCACGGCGGAGAGCTGGTACTTGTTGTCCAGATCGATCACCCAGTAATCGCCCCACACCATCGGGATGAAGGACAGGATGGCCGGTGCAAAGCGCACCTCAAGCTTGGGCGACGTGGCCGCGCCCGGCTGGCGCGCGACGCCTTCGGCGGTATCGACCTTGCCGTCGGCAGTGCGGCAGCGGTTGATCACCTTGACCCGGCCGTCCTTGTCGAGGTTGTAGGTTGCGCTGGTGTCGCCCACGCATTTCTTCTGAAACTCGTTCGGGAACTTGGCGATTTCGTACCAGACGCCCATATAGCGGGGCACCGCGAGCGATTCGATCGGCTGCAATGGCTTGGCGGCGTCAGCAGCCAATGCCGACCCGGCGCAGAGGCCAGACAGGGCGAGCGTGGCGCACGCGGCAAGGAACGATGGCTTGGCAAACATGGGAACCTCTTGTGATCTTCAAGGTTCACAGAATAATGACAAAACCGCCATGATGTCGCATGGTTTACAGCACCACGCCATCACACCTTGCGCACGAACTCCGTCTTCAGGCTCATGGCGCCGAAGCCATCGATCTTGCAATCGATGTCGTGGTCGGCGTCGACCAGGCGGATGTTCTTGACCTTGGTGCCCTGCTTGATCACGCCGCCCGAGCCTTTTGGCTTGAGGTCCTTGATCACGGTGACGGTGTCGCCGTCCTGCAGGATGTTGCCCGACGCATCTTTGTAGACGCGCGCGGTCTCGGCGGTAGCAGCACCCGCGATCGGCCACTCGTGCGCGCATTCCGGGCAGACGTACTGACCGGCGCCGTCGTCATAGGTGTAGGCCGATTGGCAGAGGGGGCAGGGCGGAAGGGTATGCATGAGTGGCCTTGGAATGCAAAAACGCCACTCGGTGGTGGCGTTTTTTGCGTGTTGCTGAATTCTTGGTGGCCCGGGGCGGAATCGAACCACCGACACAAGGATTTTCAATCCTCTGCTCTACCAACTGAGCTACCAGGCCAAGAGAGGCACGATTATAGCGATCGATTTTCAGTTGCGCAAGTGCTCTTGCGCGCGCGGCCGCGCAAACGTGGTCTGTGCGTGGCTGTCGGGCTCATCGGCCTGTCCCGCTCACCTGCACCGGCGTGAACCCGCCGCCCGGCCCCCGGCACCGGCATATCGCTATAATGCCTCCATGACCACGCCCACGACCTCCACCATCCGGACCGACGTCTGCATCGTCGGCAATGGCGCCATCGCCAAGACGGCAGCCCTCGGCTTCGCCCAGGCGGGCCACAGCGTGACGCTGCTGGCGCCGTCGGCCCGGCAAGCGCCAGCTGCAGCGACTACGCCGGCGGTCGAGCGACCGTGGGACGTGCGCGTGTATGCGCTCAACCATACGGCGCATGACCTGCTGGACTCACTGAAGGTATGGGATGCCCTTGACATGGCGCGCATTGCGCCGGTCGATGCGATGGACGTGCACGGCGACGGCGCCGATGGCGGCAGCCTGGGCTTCGATGCCTTCGGCGCCCGTGTCGGCACGCTCGCATGGATCGTCGAAGACCAGAACCTGAACGGCGCGCTCGATGCCGCGCTCCGCTTCGCGCACAATGTGCAGCGCGTGGAGGGGCGCGCCTGCGAACTGACCTGCAGCGACAGCGGCGCCGCCGTGCGCCTCGAAGACGGCCGCCGTGTCGAGTGCGCGCTGCTGGTCGGCGCGGACGGGCGCGAATCGTGGGTGCGCGGGCAGTGCGATATCGGCGTCGACTACCGCATGTATCACCAGAGCGCCATCGTCACCAACTTCGCCTGCGACAAGCCGCACCATGGCGTCGCGCACCAGTGGTTCACCGGCTCGGACGGCATCATCGCGCTGCTGCCGCTGCCGGGCAACCGCGTCTCGCTCGTGTGGTCGGCGCCGGAAACCCTGGCCGCCACGCTGATGGAAGAGTCGCTGGGCGAGCTGGCGATCCGGCTTGGCGAATACGCCGACGACAAACTGGGTACGCTGCGTCCATTGCAACCCGATGCGGTGGCCGCCGTGCCGCTGGCGCTGATCAAGCCGCATGCGATGGTGGCGCCGCACGTGGCGCTGGTGGGCGACGCGGCGCATGCCGTGCATCCGCTGGCCGGCCATGGGATGAACCTGGGGTTTGGCGACATCGTCGACCTGCTGGCCATCGTGCGTGACCGCGAAGAGCGGCGCGCCATCGGCGACGAGCGGGTGCTGGCGCGCTATGCCCGCAAGCGCAAGGAAGAGGTGCTGCTGATGCAACTGGCCACCGATGGACTCGAACGCCTGTTCGGCGCGAACCTGGAACCGCTGCGCGTGGTCCGGAATATCGGCCTGAACCTGCTCAATAACATGCCGGCACTGAAGCGGCGCCTGATGGCCCATGCCATGGGCAAGTCATCAATCTGAGAAATACACGCTGAGGAATACAAGCATGCTTAAAATGAAGATCGCCGTCCTGCTGGCGACTGGCCTTCTCGCATCGTGCGTCGATGCGCAGACCAACGTCGAATCGACCATCAAGAAGGCGCTCGAGCCACGCCTGAGCGGCGCGAAGATCGAGTCGGTCAAGGAAACCCCGTATTCGGGCCTGTACGAAGTGCGCGTCGCAGGCGACATCCTGTACACCGACAAGAAGGGCGAGTACCTCGTCATCGGCCAGGTCTACGACGTGAAAAGCTCGCGCAACCTGACGCGCGAACGCATCGATGAAGTCAACAAGATCAAGTTCTCCGATCTGCCGCTCGAGATGGCGCTCAAGCAGGTCAAGGGCAACGGCAAGCGCGTGATCGCGGTGTTCGAGGATCCGAACTGCGGCTACTGCAAGCGCCTGCGTCAGACCACGCTCAAGGAGATCGACAACGTCACGATCTACACCTTCATGTACAACATCCTGTCAGAGGATTCGTCGGTAAAGTCGAAGAACATCTGGTGCGCGTCCGATCGCAACAAGGCCTGGGATGACTGGATGATCGCCGGCAAGGTGCCGCCAACCACGCCGGCCGCGTGCGAATCACCGAACGAGAAGGTTCTCGCGCTGGGCCAGAAGCTGCGCATTACGGGCACGCCGGCGATCTTCTTCGCCGACGGCTCGCGCATCCCGGGCGCGATCGACCTCAAGGCGCTCGAAGGCAAGTTCGATTCGCTCGAAGGCAAGGCCGGGAAGTAACCGGCGTGCCGCCGCGCGAGGACATCACGCTCACCGGCATCCTGCTGGCCGCAGGGCGCGGCCGGCGTTTCGATCCGGCCGGTGTGCAGAACAAGCTGCTCCAGCGCCTGCCGGGCGGCGAGTTCGTCGTCGTGGCCAGTGCGCGCAAGCTGCTGGCGGTGCTGCCGCACGTGGTGGCGGTGGTGCCACCAAGCGATGGTGGCGTGGCCGATGCGCTGCGCGCGCTCGGTTGCACCGTCACCGTGTGCCCGGACGCCGACAGCGGCATGGGCCTGTCGCTGGCGCATGCGATTCGCCATGCGCCGCTCCATACGCATGGTGCCAACGGCTGGCTGGTGGCGCTGGGTGACATGCCGTTCGTGGCCGAAGCGACGCTGCAGGCGCTGGTGCGCGCGATTGGCGACGGTGCCGGGATTGCGGCGCCGCTGTTCGATGGCCGCCGCGGCAATCCGGTTGCGTTTGGCGCCGTCCACCACGCCGCCTTGCTGGCGCTGGACGGCGACCAGGGCGCGCGGCGCCTGCTCGCGAGCAGGCCGGTGACCACAGTCGCCGTGCCCGACCCCGGCATCCTTCGCGACATCGATACACAGGGCGATCTGCCAGCCTGAATCCGCTTACACTACTGTCCATACGGCGCGACCCGAGACCAACCCCAGATCATGAAAAAGCCATCGCAAAAAAAACAGAGCGCACTTCACTACACCATCGTCCCGCGGGACCTGGCCGGTCACCTGTTCAACGTCACGCTGACGGTGGCCAATCCCGATCCTGACGGGCAGACCTTCGCGCTGCCGGCCTGGATCCCGGGCAGCTACATGATCCGCGAATTCGCGCGCAATATCGTGCGCATCCGCGCCGAGCGGGCCGGGGCTGCGGTGGCACTGACAAAGCTCGACAAGCACACGTGGCGTGGCGCGCCTGGCGATGGCCTGCTGACGCTGCACTACGAGGTGTACGCGTGGGACCTGTCAGTGCGCGCTGCGCACCTGGACCAGACCCACGGCTTCTTCAACGGCACCAGCGTGTTCCTGCGCGTGGTGGGGCAGGAAGCGACGGCGCACCACGTCGACATCCAGCGGCCGGGCGATGCAGCTGCCCGCACCTGGCGCGTGGCGACCTCGATGAAAGAAGCGGGCGCCAAGCGCTACGGCTTCGGCACCTACGGCGCGGCCAACTACGATGAGCTGATCGACCATCCGGTCGAGATGGGCGACTTCGAACTGGCGACGTTTGAGGCGCACGGCATCCCGCACGACATCGTCATCACGGGCCGCGTGCCCAACCTGGACATGGCGCGCCTGCAGGCCGACCTGAAAGCCATCTGCGAAACCCAGATCGCCTTCTTCGAACCGCTGACCAAACGCGCGCCACTCGAGCGCTACGTGTTCATGACGATGGCCGTGGGCGACGGTTACGGCGGCCTCGAACACCGCGCCTCGACCGCGCTGATCTGCGCGCGCGCCGACCTGCCCACCACCGCAAACCAGAAATCCGGCGAGCCGGGCGAGGGCTATCTGCAGTTTTTGGGCCTGTGCAGCCACGAGTACTTCCATACCTGGAACGTCAAGCGCATCAAGCCGGCCGTGTTCGCGCCGTACGACCTGCAGGTCGAGAATTACACGCCGCTCCTGTGGCTGTTCGAGGGCTTCACCAGCTACTACGACGACCTGATGCTGGTGCGCGCCGGGATCATCGGCGAAACGACGTATTTCAAGCTGCAGGCCAAGTCCATGTGCGGCGTGCTGCGCGGCAGCGGGCGCCTGAAGCAGAGCGTGGCCGAGTCGAGCTTCGACGCCTGGAGCAAGTACTACCGCCAGGACGAGAACTCGCCCAATGCGATCATCAGCTACTACACCAAGGGTTCGCTGATCGCGCTGGCGTTCGACCTGACGATCCGCGCGAAGACGGGCGGCGCAAAGTCGCTCGACGACGTGATGCTGGCGCTGTGGGACCGCTACGGCCGCGACTTTTATCCGAGCGTCGGGCGCGGCGTGACCGAGCACGAAGTCGAAGCGCTGTTCGATGAAGTCAGCGGCCTGAAACTCAGGAACCTGTTCGAGCGCTACGTGCGCGGCGTGGAAGACCTGCCGTTGGCCAAGCTGTACGCGCCGTTCGGCGTCAAGCTGGTCGACGAGCGCAAGACCGGCAAGGCGTCGCTCGACGCCGGCATCGGGCGCGATCCGCTGGGCGCCAGGCTCACGCAAGTGCACGAAGGCGGCGCCGCGCATCTGGCCGGCTTGTCGGCGCTCGACGTGGTCATTGCGATCGACGGGCTGCGCGTGAACGGCAATCCGTCGAATGTCGATGCGCTGCTGGCGCGCTATCGCGTCGGCGACCGCGTACCCGTCCACGCGTTCCGGCGCGATGAACTGATGGCGTTCGACGTTACGCTGCAGGGCGACCGGGTGCCGGTCATCACGCTGTCGCAGGCAGCGGCGGGGCGCAAGCCGGCAGCGCTCAAGCGGCCGAGCGCCGTCTAGCCCGTCTAGCCATACCGGGCGGCGGGCACGACCCGCCGCCCGTACCATATCGCAGTGCAGCATGCTATCGTTGTGGCCTGTTCAACACGACCGCAAGAGCCCATGCCGATCCTGACCCGCATCGCCGCCGCAGCCTGTGCGCCGCTCCTGGCACTGTCCGCAACCTCCGCCCTGGCCCAACCGGCCGCTCCGCTCAAGAACGATGTCGTCACGCGCGTGGACGCCATGTATCCGTGGCTCGACACGATCTACAAGGACCTGCATGCGCATCCCGAGATCGCCTTCCAGGAAGTGCGCACCGCTGGCAAGCTGGCAGCCGAGATGCGCAAACTTGGCTTCACCGTCACCGAGAAGGTCGGCAAGACCGGCATCGTCGCGGTGCTCAAGAACGGCGCCGGCCCCACGGTCCTGGTACGCACCGACATGGATGGCTTGCCGATGGAAGAAAAAACCGGCTTGCCGTACGCCAGCCGCGCCCGCGCCACCAGCGAAGGCCGCGACAGCTTCGTGACCCACAGCTGCGGCCACGACATCCACATGACCAGCTGGCTCGCCACCGCGCGCACGCTGGTCGAACTGAAAGGGCAGTGGAAGGGCACGCTCGTGTTCATCGGCCAGCCGGCCGAAGAAATCGTCTCCGGCGCCAAGGCCATGCTGGACGACGGCCTGTTCAAGCGCTTCCCGAAACCCGACTACGCGTTCGCGCTGCATTCGTGGCCGCTGGCGCATGGCACGATCGGCTACAACGACGGCCCGGTGTCGTCCAATTCCGACTCGCTCGAGATCACCTTCAAGGGCCGTGGCGGCCATGGTTCGGCGCCCGACAAGACCGTCGATCCGATCGCGATTGCAGCGCGCTTCGTCGTCGACGTGCAAACGGTCGTCAGCCGCGAGAAGGACCCGAAGGAATTCGGCGTCGTCACCATCGGTTCGATCCAGGGCGGCACGGTGGGCAACATCATCCCCGACAGCGTGCAGGTGCGCGGCACCATTCGCTCATATAGCCCGCAGGTACGGGCCAAGCTGCTCGAGGGCGTGCGCCGCGTGGCGGAAGGGTCGGCCGCAATGGCCGGTGCACCGAAGCCCGAGATGCAGATCAGCGGTGGCGGTCAGGCGATCGTCAATAGCACGGAGCTGGTCAACAAGACCGAGGTGGTGTTCAAGGAAGCGTTCGGCGCCGACAAGGCCCATCGCATGCCAGCCATGACGGCCAGCGAAGACTTCTCGCTGTACGCGAACGAAGGCGTACCGTCGATGTTCTTCTTTACCGGTGTGTATGACCCGAAGGATGTCGCCGCAGCCGAACAGG
This sequence comes from Massilia aurea, assembly GCF_024753205.1. Lineage (GTDB taxonomy): Bacteria > Pseudomonadota > Gammaproteobacteria > Burkholderiales > Burkholderiaceae_D > Telluria > Telluria aurea. Next base: position 896,386 of record NZ_JANUGZ010000004.1, read on the forward strand.
CCGGCGGCAAGCCGATCGCGTTCAACCACTCGCCGTTCTACGCGCCGGTGCCGGAACCGTCGATCAAGACGAGCGCCCAGGCAATGACGCTGGCGGTGCTGAACGTGCTGGGTAAATAAGAGAAACCACGCGGCCCGTCACGGGCCGCGCTGCTGTTACGGCGCGGCTTTGATGCAATCGGCGCAGCGGCCGTATAGCGTGAGTTCGTGGCGCTCGACGCTGAAGCCTTTCGGGGCCATGTGGTCGATGTCGCCCGGGCAGGCGTGCACGTCGAACACGCGCTGGCAGTTGGTGCACTGGAAGTGATGGTGATGGTGCTCGGCCACGCTGGTCGATTCGTAGCGGGCGCCGTCGCCCGGCAGTGTGACGACTTTCAGCGCACCGTCGTCTACCAGCGACTTGAGGTTGCGGTAGATCGTGGCCATGCCGATCTGGCTGACGGCCTGACTGGCTTCGGCCAGGATCTCCTGTGGCGACAGTGGACGGCGTGCATGCTCGATCGCGTGCAGGATGGCTGATTTTTGGCGTGTATTGCGTTGCATAGCCGAAGAATACCTGAAAGCGCGACCCTTCGGCCAGAAGGGGCTTGAATCCTTATTGATAATGGCCTATCATCTCGACGTTAATGATAATGGCTTATCACTAGACGCGTTCGCGCCCGGTGACCTGCCGCCTGCCGTTCATCTCATCACCAAGGATTTCACCATGTCGCATTTCACCTGCAAGCGCACGCCACTGACCCTGGCGCTGATGCTGGCCTTCGGCGCGCCGCTGGCCGTCCATGCCCAGACGACGACGGGCCGCATGGCGGCCGATCCGGACAGCGTGCCGACCGTCGTGGTGTCGGCCAGCGCGCTGGGCGTGGTGCACGACGACATGATCACGCCAGTGACGTCGCTCGGCGGCGCTGAACTAGTGCGCGCGCGCGAATCGACGCTGGGCGAAACGCTGGCCCACCAGCCGGGCATCACGTCGAGCCACTTCGGCGCTGGCGCCAGCCGTCCGGTGATCCGCGGCATGGATGGCCCGCGCGTGAAAATCCTGTCGGATGGCGCCGAGATCCAGGATGCCTCGACCATCAGCCCCGATCACGCTGTCGCCTTCGAACCCGTGCTGGCCGAGCGCATCGAAGTGCTGCGCGGCCCGTCGGCGCTGGCCTATGGCGGCGGCGCGGTGGGCGGCGTCGTCAACATCATCGACCGCAAGATCCCGACGGCGATGCCGGAAAACGGCCTGGAGGGCAGCGCCGAAATCCGCGCCAATTCGGCTGCGCGCGAAAAGACCGGCGCGTTTGAATTCACCACGGCGGCCGGCAGCAACGTTGCGCTGCACCTGGAAGGCGTCAAGCGCGATGCGGGCGACTACCGTGTCGGCAAGGACTGGGTCGATGGCCGCCGCGTGCTGGGCAGCTACAAGGAAGGCGAGACCGGGACGGTCGGCCTGTCGTGGATCGGCAAGAACGGCTACCTTGGCGCGGCCTTCACGAAAGAGCGCACCGAATACGGCATCCCGGGCCACAACCACGAATTCGAAGGCTGCCATCCGCATGGCGCCCAGCTGCATTGCGGCGGTCATGAAGAAGAAGAGGGGCACGACCACGAGGAAGAAGAACACGACCACGACCATGAACACGAGCACAGCGACGTCCCGGTCGTGAAACTCGACAGCGAGCGCTGGGATGTACGCGGCGAGTACCGCAATCCGGTGGCCGGCATCGAGCGTGTGCGCATGCGCGCCTCGTTCACCGAGTACGTCCACGATGAGCTGGAAGAGAACGTGGTCTCGACGTCGTTCCGCAACAAGGGCATCGATGCGCGCCTCGAAGCGGTGCACGCGCCGATTGCCGGTGTGCGCGGCGTGTTCGGCCTGCAGACCACGCGCCGCGATTTCTCGGCGCTGGGCGAAGAAGCGTATGTGCCGCCGACCCTCACCAAAAAGCATGCGGCGTTCCTGACCGAGGAATACAAGCTGCAGGACTGGCGCTTCGAGGCCGGCCTGCGCCACGAGTGGCAGGACATCGAGGTCGATGCCCCGGGCCTGCTGAACGCCGATGCGCGCGGCACGTCGGCATCGGTCGGCGCGGTGTGGAAGCTCACGCCGGGCTATTCGCTGGGCACTTCGCTCTCGCGCAGCCATCGCCTGCCGACCGCCGAAGAACTGTATGCGGACGGCGCTCACCTGGCCACGTCCACCTACGAGATCGGCAATCAGGAACTGGATAAGGAAACCTCGAACAACGTCGACCTCACGCTGCGCAAGTTTGACGGCGACACGACGTTCTCGGTGAGCGCGTTCCGCAACAAGGTCGACAACTACATCTATGCGCGCACGCTGGACAGCCAGGATGGCTTCCAGCTGGTGCAGTACACGCAGCGTGACGCGTTGTTCACCGGCGTGGAAGGCGAACTTCGCCAGAAGCTGTCGTCCAACCTGAGCGCAACCGTGTTCGGCGATTATGTGCGCGCCCGTTTCGATGGTGGTGACGGCAGCCGCAACCTGCCGCGCATTCCGGCCAGCCGCATTGGCGTGAAGCTCGATGGCGAGTGGAATGGCTTGCATGGCATGGTCGAGCTGTACCGCGTCGGCAAGCAGGACAAGCTGGCCGAGTACGAGACCGAAACGGGCGGCTACAACATGCTCAATGTCGGTACCCACTACTCGACCCGCATCGGCGGCGTGCCGACGCAGTTCTATGCGCGCCTGAACAACCTGACCGACGAACTGGCGTTCAGCCACACATCGTTCATCAAGAATGCGGCGCCGCTCACCGGCCGTAATGTCACGGCAGGGATTCGCGTGATGTTCTGAGGCTGATTGAAGGATCCTAAGCGGCGCACGGCAGATATTGCCGTGCGCCGTTTGTCGTTTGGGCTCTGGCATCGCACGCACGATTCGCCATGCAGATTGAATCGCTAACGATAATGGGTTATCATTAGATTCTAATGATGATTGGAACAGGGCCATGAACCACCCAGGCAAGAACGCTCTGACCAAAACTGCACTGATCAAATTCGGCGATATCGCCGGCATGACGGCATCCGTCCTGTGCCTGCTGCATTGCCTGGCGATGCCGCTCGTGATCCTGGCGTTTCCGATGCTGGGGCTCGCCCACGCGCACGACACGTTCCACGACACGCTGATCGCAGCGATCACGCTGCCGGTGCTGCTGGCGCTGGTGCCTGGCTATCTGCGGCACCGTGACAAGACAACGCTGCTGATCGGCTGCGCGGGCCTGGCGCTGTTCCTGGCGGCCGTGTTCGTTGTCAGCCCGCTGCTGGGCGAGCATGCCGAGGCGGCTGTTGCTGTCCTCAGTGGTTTCATGCTGCTGTACGCGCACCTGCGCAACCGCCGGTTCTGCAAGCGTTGCACGACGCGTACGCGGCATGACGGTAGTCACGCGGCGCCTGCGCCGTGCAATGTGCGTTAAGCGTTCGATTTTTCAGGCGAACAGGCGCGCCAGTTCCTGACCCGGGTTTTCAGCGCGCATAAAGGCTTCGCCAACGAGGAAGGCGTGCACATTTGCGTCGCGCATGCGCTGCACGTCCTGCGGTCCGAGAATGCCCGATTCGGTAACCACCAGGCGCTCTGGCGGAATCGCCGAGAGCAGGCCGAGCGTGGTATCGAGCGTGACATCGAACGTGCGCAGGTTGCGGTTGTTGATGCCCACCAGCGGCGTACGCAATTGCAGGGCTGCGTCGAGTTCTGCGCCGTCGTGCACTTCGACCAGCACGTCCATCCCGAGCTCCAGCGCGCACGCTTCCAGTTCGGCCATTAGGCCGTGGTCCAGTGCTGCCACGATCAGCAGGATCGCATCGGCGCCCATCGCACGCGCTTCATAGACCTGGTACAGGTCGACCATGAAATCCTTGCGCAGGATCGGCAGGTCGCAGGCGGCGCGCGCTTGGCGCAGGTACTCGCTCGAACCCTGGAAGAAATTCACGTCGGTCAGCACCGACAGGCACGCCGCGCCATGTTCGGCGTAGCTCTGCGCGATCGCGGCCGGCTGGAAGTCGGCGCGCAGCACGCCCTTCGATGGCGAGGCTTTCTTGACTTCGGCGATCACGCCGGCCTGGCCTGCGGCGATTTTTGCGCGCAAAGCCTGCTCGAAGCCACGCAGGCTGCGGCGCGCGTCGCCATCGCTTTCCACCTCATTACGCAGGCTGTACAGATCGCGGTGCTTGCGCGCGGCGGCCACTTCGTCGGCCTTTACGGCCAGGATCTTGTCGAGGATGTCGGACATGCTGGTGCTTTCGGTATCAGTTGGCCGCGCCGAGCTGGCGCGTGACCTGGACGAACTGTTCGAGCTTGGCGACCGCCGCGCCCGAGGCGATGGCGGCGCGCGCCTGCTCAAGGCCTGCGCCGATCGAGTCGGCCACGCCGGCGGCATACAGGGCAGTGCCGGCGTTGAGCGCCACGATGTCGTGCGCCGGACCGGGCTCGCCGCGCAGGGCTTCGAGCACGCGCGCCTTGGATTCTTCGGCGTTGGCCACCTTCAGGTTGCGGCTCGAGACCATTTGCAGGCCGAAGTCTTCCGGGTGGATTTCGTATTCGCGGATCTCGCCGTTGACCAGTTCACCGACGATGGTGCCGGCGCCGAGCGAGACTTCGTCCATATTGTCGCGGCCCCAGACCACGACCGCATGCTGGGCGCCGAGGCGCTGCAGCACGCGTACCTGGATGCCGACCAGGTCGGGGTGGAACACGCCCATCAGGATGTTCGGCGCGCCGGCCGGATTGGTCAGCGGGCCCAGGATGTTGAAGATGCTGCGCACGCCCAGCTCGCGCCGCACCGGCGCCACGTGCTTCATCGCCGCGTGGTGGTTCGGTGCGAACATGAAGCCGATCCCGGTCTGTGCGATCGACTGCGCGATCTGTTCGGGCGTCAGGTCGATGTGGGCGCCGAACGCTTCGATCAGGTCGGCGCTGCCGGACGACGACGAGACGCTGCGGCCGCCGTGCTTGGCCACGCGCGCGCCGGCAGCGGCGGCAACGAACATCGCCGCGCTCGAGATATTGAAGGTGTTGGCGCCGTCGCCGCCGGTGCCGACGATGTCGAGCAGGCCGGTGGTGTCGGCCATCGGCACCTTGGTCGAGAACTCGCGCATGACTTGGGCGGCGGCGGTGATTTCGCCGATGGTTTCTTTTTTCACGCGCAGGCCGACGGTCAGCGCCGCGACCATGGTCGGCGACACGTCGCCCGACATGATCTGGCGGAACAGCGACAGCATTTCGTCGTGGAAGATTTCGCGGTGTTCGATACAGCGCAGCAGCGCTTCTTGTGGGGTGATCGCCATGGCGGGGTCCAGTATGGTGTCAGTATTCGCTCGTACGTCGTTCCCGCGCAGGCGGGAACCCAAGTTTGTTGCGTGTCCGGGGTGCTGATGACGGACAGGCTGCGGTGCTGACTTGGATTCCCGCCTTCGCGGGAATGACGTGCATCAGCGCGTCAGGAAGTTCTTCAGCAGCGCGTGGCCGTGCTCGGACAGGATCGACTCGGGGTGGAACTGCACGCCCTCGATGTCGAACGTCTTGTGGCGCACGCCCATGATCTCGCCGTCGTCGGTCCATGCCGTCACTTCGAGGCAGGCCGGCAGCGACGCGCGCTCGATCGCCAGCGAGTGGTAGCGGATCACGGTGTAGGGGCTCGGCAGATCCTGGAACACGCCTTCGCCGATGTGCGCGATCGTCGACGTCTTGCCGTGCATGACCTGCTTGGCGCGAATGACCTTGCCGCCGAACGCTTCGCCGATGGCCTGATGGCCGAGGCACACGCCCAGGATCGGCAGCTTGCCGCCGAATTCGCGCAGAACGTCGAGCGAGATGCCGGCATCCTTCGGCGCCTTCGGGCCCGGCGAGATGCAGATGCGGTCAGGCTTCATGGCAGCGATCTCTTCGAGCGTGATCTCGTCGTTGCGCACGGTGCGCACGTCTTCACCCAGTTCGCCGAAGTACTGCACGATGTTGTAGGTGAACGAGTCGTAGTTGTCGATCATGAGCAGCATGTCAGAACTCTCCATCCAGGCCATCTTGCACTTGCTCGGCCGCGCGCAGCACGGCGCGCGCCTTGTGTTCGGTCTCTTGCCATTCCATCTCGGGGATCGAATCGGCGACGATGCCGGCGGCGGCCTGCACGTACAGGTTACCGTCCTTGATCACGCCGGTGCGGATCGCGATCGCCACGTCCATCTCGCCGCCAAAACTCAGGTAGCCGCAGGCGCCGCCGTAGATGCCGCGCTTCACGGGCTCCAGCTCATCGATCACTTCCATCGCCCGCACCTTCGGCGCGCCCGTCAGGGTGCCGGCCGGGAAGGTCGCGCGCAGCACGTCGAGGTTCGACATGCCGTCTTTCAGCTTGCCTTCGACGTTCGAGACGATGTGCTGCACGTGCGAGTATTTCTCGATGACCATGCGGTCGGTGACCTTGACGCTGCCGGTATCTGCGATGCGGCCGATGTCGTTGCGCGCCAGGTCGATCAGCATCACGTGTTCGGCCACTTCCTTGGGATCGGCCAGCAGTTCGGCAGCCAGGGCGGCGTCGCGTTCCGGCGTGGCGCCGCGCCCGCGCGTGCCGGCGATCGGGCGCAGCGTGACCTTGCGGCCGCCCTCGGGCAGCGTCTCGTTGCGCACCAAAATCTCGGGCGACGAGCCGACGATCTGCATGTCGCCGAAGTTGTAGTAGTACATGTACGGCGACGGATTCAGCGAACGCAGCGAGCGATACAGCGACAGTGGCGAATCGACATACGGCTTGCGGATGCGCTGGCCGATCTGCACCTGCATCAGGTCACCGGCCATCACGTATTCGTGGGCTTTGGCGACGGCCTTCAGGTAATCCTCTTTGCTGAAGTCGCGCACCGATTCGGTCCGTACCGAGGCCGACGTAACGGGCGCATCGACGCTCCGGCGCAGCATCATGCGCAGGTCTTTCAGGCGCTGGCGGCCGCGCGAATACGCTTCGGGCTGGCCCGGGTCGGCGTACACGATCAGGTACAGCTTGCCCGACAGGTTGTCGATCACCGCCAGTTCTTCGGTCACCATCAGCTGGATGTCGGGCAGGCCCAGTTCATCGCGCGGCGTGCTCGCGGCCAGCTTGTGCTCGATGTGGCGCACCGTGTCGTAGCCGAAGTAGCCGGCCAGGCCGCCGCAAAAGCGCGGCAGGCCAGGGCGCAGCGCGACCTTGAAGCGTGCCTGATACGCCTCGATGAAGTCGAGTGGATTGCCTTCGTGCGACTCGATCACTTCGCCGTTCTTGACGATCTCGGTCAGGTTGCCGGTCGTGCGCAGCAGCGTGTGCGCCGGCAGGCCGATGAAAGAGTAGCGGCCAAAGCGTTCGCCGCCCACCACCGATTCGAGCAGGAAGGTGTTTTTGCCGGTGTTCTGCGATTGCGCCAGCTTGAGGTACAGCGTGAGCGGGGTTTCGAGGTCGGCGAAGGCTTCCGCGATCAGGGGGATGCGGTTGTAGCCCTGGTTTGCCAGGGACTTGAATTCGAGTTCGGTCATGTTTTCTCCAGACCGCCACGGGGGAAGAGGGCGGTGGTGTGCTTCAAAAAACCCGCCGGTGACGTGCAGTCGCACGCACACCCGGCAGCAATCGGTACGGCTTAGTCAGCCCAGGATTGCCAGCGTCGCCAGACCCAGGCCTCAGGGGCGCCGGTTTGGTTGACAGTGAGTTTTTTGGTGAAAAACATGGTGAGAGAAGTTAGTTGGTTAAGCTGGCCGTTGCATTGTGCGCGCCGATGCGGCGTGCTGCATCCAGCAGCGAATCCACTATACCATCGGATTGAATTTCTTGTACAGGACGGCCGTGGTTGTAGCCGTACGGGACCGTGAGTACGAAACAGCCGGCGGCGCGGGCGCTTTCGGCATCGTTCGACGAGTCGCCAATGGCCACCACCTGCGTTGGCGGAATGTCCAGGGCGGCGCAGGCGCCCAGCATCGGCATGGCGTCCGGTTTCTTTTTGGCGAACGAGTCGCCGCCGAACACGTGCTCGAAATACGGCGCGAGGCCTTTCTGGGCCAGCAGCGGCAGTGCGAATGCAATTGGCTTGTTGGTCACGCAGACCAGGCGCAGGCCAAGCGCCTGCATCGCCGCCAGGCCGTCCAGCACACCGTCATACAGCGTGCTGCGATCGCCATTGATGGCCAGGTAGTGCCGCTGGTAGCCGGCCATTGCGTCGACGTACGCCGCATCGACCCGCGCCGCGTCCCAGTCGAGCAGCAGCGCATCGCGCACCAGTTTTTCGGAGCCCTTGCCGACCAGGGGCTTGATGATGGCCTGGCTGATGGGCGCCAGGCCAAGGTCGTGGCGCATGCCGTTCAGCGCCGCCTCGAAGTCGGGCACCGTGTCGAGCATGGTGCCATCGAGGTCGATGATGACGGCCCGGATACGTGCTGCGCCGGCCCGCATCAGCGCGCGACCGTGGCCAGTTCGGCGCGCATGGCGTCGATCACGGCTTTGTAGTCTGGCTTGCCGAAGATGGCCGAGCCGGCCACGAACGTGTCGGCGCCGGCAGCTGCTGCGGCGGCGATGTTCTCGGCCTTGATGCCGCCATCGACTTCGAGCAGGATGTCGCGGCCCGACTCGTCGATCAGGCGGCGCGCGATGGCGATCTTCTTGAGTGCTTCGGGGATGAACGACTGGCCGCCGAAACCCGGATTGACCGACATGATGAGGATCATGTCGATCTTGTCCATCACGTGCTCGAGGTAATGCATCGGCGTGCCCGGATTGAAGACCAGGCCGGCCTTGCAACCGTGATCGCGGATCAGCTGCAGCGTGCGGTCGATGTGCTCTGACGCTTCCGGGTGGAAGGTGATGATGTTGGCGCCGGCCTTAGCGAAATCGGGAATGATGCGGTCGACCGGCTTGACCATCAGGTGCACATCGATCGGCACGTCCACGTGCGGGCGGATCGCCTGGCAGACGAGCGGGCCGATGGTCAGGTTCGGGACGTAATGGTTGTCCATCACGTCGAAGTGAATGATGTCGGCGCCGGCGGCAACGACATTGCGCACTTCTTCACCGAGGCGGGCGAAATCGGCGGACAGGATGCTGGGAGCGATGCGGTAGGTGGTCATGGGGCGACGATGCGTGTTTTGGTGGGAATCCGCTATTCTACGCCGGTCGCGCTGGCGCCTCCAGCGTTGACGATGCCGTGGCGCGTCGGCGCTTGGCGGCCACAGGCGGTATGATTGTTATTTGCGCCACATGGCGCGCCGGCCCCTGCGAATGGCGCAGCGGCCGAGTCCACGATCACGCAAGGAACCTCGATGCCCGCCTACGATTTCGCTGTCACCGTCAGAACGCAATACCTGGCGGAGCAGTCCGACCCGGACCGGAGCCAGTTCGTGTTCAGCTACACGATCACGATCAAGAATACCGGCAGCATTCCTGCCCAGCTCATTTCCCGTCACTGGGTCATTCTCGACGCCAATAACCAGATGCAGGAAGTCAAAGGCCTGGGCGTGGTTGGCCACCAGCCGTTGCTGGCGCCGGGCGAGCAGTTCGAGTACACGAGCGGCACGCACCTGGGCACCGCGCAGGGCTCGATGCGCGGCGAATACTTCTGCGTGGCCGAGGATGGCCACCGCTTCGAGGCCACCATTCCTGAATTCGTGCTGTCGCCGCCGCGCTCCCTGCACTGAGCCTACGGGGCGGGGGTGTCGTCGCCGTCGTCCCGGTCGCTATCTTTGCGGCCGGCGAACATGGTCCACCAGACGATGAACACGAACAGGAACAGCGCAACGCCGGCTTCCACCATCAAGATCCACATATCGGTCCCCATGGTTCCCATGTATACAATACGCCGCAGTGTACCCGTCCTGATCGCGCTCGTCAGCCTGCTGAGTGCCTGTTCGACCGAACCGAAGCCCACGGCGCCCTCCGCGCCGCCGCCGGTCACGATGCCGCCGCCGGTCGGGCCGGTGGTAGTGCCGCCGCCGGTTCAGCCGCCAGCGCCGACCGCGCCGACAGCACCGCTCACGCCCACCACCTTTGCCGCGCTGCCGGGCTGGCAGCAGGACGACGTGCGTCAGGCCTGGCCGGCCTTCCTGCAATCGTGCAGCGTACTGGCGTCGCGCCAGGCGCCGTGGAAAGCACCGTGTGCTGCGGCTGGCGCGGTGGATGCCAAAGACGTCGCGGCCGTGCGCCGCTTCTTCGAGACGTATTTCGTGCCGAACCAGGTGCGCAACCCGGATGGCGCCAATACCGGGCTCATCACCGGCTATTACGAAGCGATGCTATACGGTTCGCGCAAGCGGGGCGGGGCGTTCCAGACGCCGCTGTACCGGGTGCCGGACGATCTGGTGACGGTCGACCTGGGCAGCATCTATCCCGATCTGCAGAACCGGCGCCTGCGGGGCCGTCTGTCCGGCAAGACCGTGATTCCGTACCAGAGCCGTGCCGACATCGACCGCGCGCCATTGAGCGGCAAGGAGTTGCTGTGGGTAAGCGATCCGGTGGATGCGTTCTTCCTTGAGGTGCAGGGTTCGGGTCGCGTCAAGCTTGATTCCGGTGAAACGGTGCGCGTGGGCTATGCCGACCAGAATGGTCATCCTTATAAAGCCATCGGACGCTGGTTCGTGGAGCAGGGGATCATGACGCCGGACCAGGTGTCGGCGCAGTCGATCCGGGCCTGGATTGCGGCGAATCCGTCGCGACGCCAGGAACTGTTGAATGTGAACCCGAGCTATATCTTCTTCACGGAAACCAAGGTGGCAGACCCGGGCGTCGGGCCGCGTGGCGCGCTCAATGTGCCGCTGACGCCAGGCCGCTCGATTGCCATCGACCGTACCATCCTGCCGCTGGGCGCGCCGGTGTGGCTGTCGACGACCATGCCGAAGGATGGCGCACCACTGCAGCGTCTGGTGATGGGGCAGGACGTCGGCGGCGCGATTCGCGGCGCGGTGCGGGCCGATTTCTTCTTCGGCTTCGGGCCGGAAGCGACGGAAAATGCCGGACTCATGAAGCAAAGTGGGACGATGTGGGTGTTGTTGCCGAAGTGAACCTTCGTTGCATTAATGAGAGAATCGGGCTACTCTGACTTTTGATTCAATTTCCACGTTGCAATTTTCCGCTGTGGTTGATGCGCGGTGACGTGGTGGTGCTTTCATTTTTGACAGGTTCTATTCATGCGTCTGCATTCCCTTCTTGCCATTACCCTTGCCGCTGCCATTGCCGCGCCCAGCCAGGCCGCCGCGCCTGGTCCTTCCGATACCGTACTGTCGGTGGGCAGCATCGTGCTGCTGGTGCCGTTCAGTGTGGTTTATCTGAGCGCGAAGAAAGTAGCGGAAGGCTCGCAGGCTGCAATCGACGTCTCCAGGCGCTGGAGCGTCGTGACGGTTCAGCCCGAGGGCGACAAGACTGCGCTCGAACTGCACAGCGACGACCAGCAGTTGAAGATCGATATGGCAATCCAGACCCGGATCGCGCAGAACGAGGCAATCAAGGCCGGCGATCGCATTGATATTGAAGCAATCGGCAAGGCTGGCTATGCCGTCAAGAAAGGCAAGGCGACGATTGCTCTGCTGGCCGAACCAGGCACCGGCATGGCCCACTCGCGCCCGCGCAGCTAGGATGCGCCGCGCCGTTGCTGCGGCCGCACTGGCGTTGGCGGTGCCCACGGCCTTCGCCGGCACCCCCTGCGAGGAGCAGGTCGCTTCTCCAGAGCTATTGGTCCGAAGCATGCAGATGGCCGATCTCACGCGCACGGCGCTGGAAGGCATCGGCGACGATGTCGTACTGATCGCGCGCGTGGGACAGGATCTGTCGGCCTATCGGCTGACCTATTCGCACGCGGCATTTGCCGTGCGCGCACATTCTGCCGGCGCCTGGTCGGTGGTGCACAAGCTCAATACGTGTGGCACAGCGACGTCGGCACTGTACGACGAAGGACTGATCAATTTCTTCTCTGACGCGCCGGTGCGGTATCAGGCCGGCATCTGGCGCCTGGCGCCTGCCGTGCAAGCCCGGCTCAAGAACGCACTGCTTGGCACGAAGGCGCGCGACTATCACGAGCCCCACTATAGCCTGGCTGCCTATCCGTTCAGCACGCGCTATCAGAATTCGAACGGCTGGGTCCTTGAAATGCTGGCCTACGCCATCGCCCCCGAAGGCGCGGCAACGACCCGCGCCACGGCGCAGACCTGGCTGGCGTCGACCGGTTACCAGCCAACCGAGCTGGCGCTGGGCACGATGACGCGCCTGGGCGCGCGGATATCGAAGGCGAATATTGCATTTGACGACCATCCGTCCAGCTTGCGCTGGAAGGGCAGGATCCAGACCGTCTCGGTGGAGTCGATCGTGACCTGGCTGCGGACCTTGCCCAACGGCTGCCAGGCCATGGGCTGCCCGGAATTGCCGGTCGTGCTGCCGCCGGCAGGGCCGTGATGGCCGGCGTCGCATGCATATTGGCCGATCGGGGCGCTCTACTTGACGTACACGGAAAGCGCTACAATCGCGACGATACTATCCAACCAGATGAGGGTTTCCCATGGAATATGCTGACCTGTTGATCGAGAACCACGGCAAGGTCGCCGTGGTACGGCTGAACCGTCCGAAGGCGATGAATGCGCTTAACGACAATATGATGAACGAGCTGGGCCATGCGCTGCGCGCGTTCGACCAGGATCCGGCCATCAACGTCATCGTGTTGACGGGTAGCGAGAAGGCCTTCGCCGCCGGCGCCGACATCGCCGCCATGGCGCAGTACGATTACCAGGAAACCTACGGCAATAACTATATTGGCCGCAACTGGGAACACATCCTTGATATCCGCAAGCCGGTCATCGGCGTGGTTTCGGGCTATTGCCTGGGTGGTGGCTGTGAGCTGGCGATGATGTGCGACTTTTTGATCGCCGCCGACAGCGCAAAGTTCGGGCAGCCCGAGATCAAGGTCGGCGTCACGCCAGGCGCCGGTGGCACCCAGCGCTTGCCGCGCGCCATTTCCAAGTCGAAAGCGATGGACATGCTGCTCACCACGCGCATGATCGACGCCGCCGAGGCAGAGCGGACCGGGCTGGTGTCGCGCGTGTACCCGGCGGCCGAGGTGATGGACGAGGCAATCAAGATCGCCCAGGGCATTGCCGACATGCCGGTGTCGGTTGCCATGCAGATCAAGGACTGCGTCAACCAGGCCTATGAAATGACGCTGAGCCAGGGCGTGGCCTACGAACGCCGCTACTTCCACGCCGGTTTCGGCACGCCTGCGCAAAAAGAAGGCATGTCGGCATTCCTTGAAAAACGCAAACCTGACTTCGAAGGACATTGAACCATGAAGAAGCGCGCCAAATTGTGGCTGCTCTTGCCAACGGCGCTGCTTGCAGGCGCATTGACGCTATCGAGTTGCTCAACGCTGCCACCTCTTGAGGGGCGCGTTGCCAGCACCGCCTTGACCGATACGGACAATACCCGGCTCGGCCAGGCGCTGTTGCCACTGACCACGGCGCATCCCGGCCTGGTCGGCATTCACAGTCTGCCCGATGGGCGCGATGCGTTCGCCGCGCGCGCCGTGCTGGCGCAGGCGGCCGATCGCAGCCTGGACGTTCAGTACTATATCTGGCGCAATGACACGACCGGCATGCTGATGTTCAACGCCTTGCGCAAGGCGGCGGACCGTGGCGTGCGGGTGCGCCTGCTGCTTGACGATAACAACACGGGTGGCCTGGACGCGATATTGGCGCAGCTCGACGCCCATCCACAGATCGAAGTGCGGCTGTTCAATCCGAACGGTATTCGCTCGATGCGTCCGCTCGGCATGGTCGCCGATTTCTGGCGCATGAACCGGCGCATGCACAATAAATCGTTCACCGCCGATAACAAGGCCACGATCATCGGCGGCCGCAATGTGGGCGACGAGTATTTCGGCGCAGCAGGCGATATCTCGTTCGCCGACCTCGACGTGATCGCTACCGGTCCGGTGGTGAAAGAAGTTTCCGCGGATTTCGACCTGTACTGGAATTGTCCGTCGGCGTATCCGCTGGCGCTGATGGTGAAGGATGCGAAGGCGCCGCCGCCTGCCACGGTCGATGCCGAGACCAAAGAATATTTGGATGCGATCGGACAATCGGCCTTCCTGAACAAAGTCATGAGCGGGACGCTGCCGCTGGAATGGGCGCATGCGCGTTTCCTGAGCGACGATCCGGCCAAGGTGCTGAACCAGTCGTCGCCAGATGAGAATATTGCAGCCAGACTGGCGGTGTTGTTTGGCCAGCCGGAACGCAATCTGGACCTGGTTTCACCGTACTTCGTGCCGGGCAAGGATGGGGCGGCCGCAATGGTCGAGATGGCCAAGAAGGGCGCAAAAATCCGGGTACTCACGAATTCGCTCGAGGCGACTGACGTTTCTGCCGTCCATGCGGGCTATGCCAAGTGGCGCAAGCCGCTGCTGGAGGCCGGCGTGGCGCTGTATGAACTGCGCCGTGCGTCGACCGACGAACCATCGCGCAAGAAGAAGCGCAGTGGTCCCGGCTTTGGCAGTTCGGATGCGAGCCTGCATGCCAAGACGTTTGGCGTGGACGGTAACCGGATCTTCGTCGGCTCGTTCAACTTCGACCAGCGGTCGATTCACCTGAATACCGAAATGGGGATGGTGATCGACAGCGTCGAGCTGGCCCATCGCCTGAGTACGACGCTGGACGAGACCTTGCCAATGCGCGCGTATGAAGTGCTGCTGGATGAGAAGGGGAATGTCTACTGGCTGGAGGGCCGCGACGGCAAGATCGTCCGGCACGACGTCGAGCCTGGAACGACGTGGTGGAAGCGGGCGGTGGTGCATGGGCTGGGTTGGCTGCCGATCGACTGGCTCTTGTAGGACAAAATCTTTTCTTTGTAGTCCCTTGCGGACTGCGCGGCAGGTTTGGTATAGTTCGCCTCCGCTTCGGCACTGACCGAAAAAGTTAACGTAATCAAGTGGTTACGAGAGCAAAGTCTACAGAGAAATCTGAGGCGAAGCGAAAAGAAAGAGTTGACGAGATTTCAGAAACACAGCATAATCTCTCTTCTCTGCTGCAGCGAACAAAACGATTCGCTACCAGCAGCAAGATGCACCGAATAAAGTTCTTTAAAAATTAACAGTCGATAAGTGTGGGCGTTTGATGAG
>NZ_JANUGZ010000040.1 GCF_024753205.1 Massilia aurea
CGACCGAGCGGTAGCGTCAACGTCCCGCTTGGCAATTTGGATGTCGAGTCTCTGCTCCATCGCAAGAGCCTCGAGCGCTCCCGGCTCATTCGGCTTTTGTGGGAGGTCTGGCAGGCGGTCGGGTATCTTGAAGTCGACGTTCGAACCCCAGAGGCCTAGTAACCTGACAAGTTGCTCACGCGCTGCCGTAGCCGAGTGGCGGGCGCGGGCATACTGCGTAGTCGCCTCCGCGTAGAAAGCCTGCTCACGTGCCCTGTCCAGTTTGCTCCAGTTGCCAACCTTGGCTTGCTCCTGCGCGAGCTGGGCTCCAGCCTCGGCTGACGTCACAACCTGACTCAAGAATTTCTCTGTCTGAGCAGCTGCGACGGCGCTGAAGTACGAACGACGGGTTTCGCTAGCCAAGCGGACTGCTTCGGATGCTGCGGTCAGCTTGGCTTGTTCAAACCGGCTACTTTCAATAGTGCTGCGCAGTGGAATAGTGAGCAGACCAATCAGGTCAAACATCACGCTACGTTCAATTTCAACCTCGTCACCGCCACGCATCCGGCTAAATGAAAAGCCCGGATTGCG
>NZ_JANUGZ010000041.1 GCF_024753205.1 Massilia aurea
TGGTCTGAAAATACTCTGCGAAACGCTCTACGGTGACATGGTCGAAGAGATCGCTTGCGTATTCGAGGCTGCCGGACAACACATCATCGTACTCCGTCAGGCTGAGCGACAGATCGAACTGAGTCGAGCGCGCGGGCGCTGCCAGCGACGTTAAGGTCAGGTCGGGCAAGGCAAATCGGCTGCGTGGCGTATTGTTGAGCGACAGCATCGATTGGAATAGCGGGCTGTGGCTCAGGCTACGCGTCGGATTGACCGCTTCGACCACTTCCTCAAACGGTAGGTCTTGGTGTGCGAACGCCTTCAGACAAATGTCCTTGAGCTGCTCGATCAGCTCGTCGGCGCTGGTTGTATCGCTCAGCCAGACGCGCAGCGCGAGGGTATTGACGAAAAATCCGATCAGAGGCTCGAGCTGCCGGTGGCGTCGGTTGGCGACTGGGGTTCCGATTACGATGTCGTCCTGGCCGGACAAGCGCGCCAGTAATGCAGACCACGGTGCCAGCAAGGTCATGAACAAGGTGGCGCCGTGGCGCTTGGCCAGTGC
>NZ_JANUGZ010000042.1 GCF_024753205.1 Massilia aurea
TTGGTGCTGAACGGATCGGCGACGAATCGCTCGGCGGTCAGTTCCGGCCGGTTCAGGTAGCCGCGTGCGACCTGTACGCCGCCGATGTGGATTTCGCCGGCCACGCCGATCGGCATCAACTGACCGTACGGATCGAGGATATAGATGTGCGTGTGCGGGAAAGGCTGACCGATGGGTATCGCGCCAGACGCGAGTTCCGATCCGTTCACGTACTTGGACTCGGTAACAACGACTGTTGTTTCCGTGGCTCCGTACATATTGACAAGTAAGGTACGTTGTAGATCGTGGCGTGCGATCCAAGGGGCCAGCATGTGCAGTTCCAGTGCTTCCCCGCCGAAAATGACGCAGCGCAGGCAGTGCGACTGGTCGCTTTGCGCATCGGCCGCAATCAAGTGACGGAATGCGGTCGGGGTCTGGTTGAGTACGGTGACGCGTTCGCGGCATAGCAGGGCGTGGAAGTTCCGCGC
>NZ_JANUGZ010000043.1 GCF_024753205.1 Massilia aurea
CCGCGGAACTTCCACGCCCTGCTGTGCCGCGAACGCGTCACCGTACTCAACCAGACCCCGACCGCATTCCGTCACTTGATTGCGGCCGATGCGCAAAGCGACCTGTCGCACTGCCTGCGCTGCGTCATTTTCGGCGGGGAAGCACTGGAACTGCACATGCTGGCCCCTTGGATCGCACGCCATGATCTACAGCGTACCCGCCTGCTCAACATGTATGGCATTACCGAGATCACCGTACACGCCACGTTCCAGGAACTGTCTAGCAATGACATCCTCGGACCGCATAGCAGCATAATCGGCAAACCGCTTCCCCATCTGCGCCTTTATATCCTCGACCAGTCACGTCAGCCAGTACCGATCGGCGTCACGGCCGAACTGTATGTGGCAGGTGCCGGCGTCGCACGCGGCTACCTGAACCGGCCGGAACTGACCGCCGAGCGATTCGTCG
>NZ_JANUGZ010000044.1 GCF_024753205.1 Massilia aurea
GAATCGCGTTGGCCAGAAGTGACCGTTGATGTTGCCGTCGGCCAGATGCGTGCCATCGAGTTTGTCGCGGACAACCCAGGTGACTGGGCATTCCACTGCCATAAGTCCCACCACACCATGAACGCAATGGGTCACGACGTTCCCAACATGATTGGCGTCTCCCAGCGTGACGCTGCGAAGAAGATTAGTTCAATCATTCCAGACTATATGGCAATGGGCTCTACGGGCGGCTCGATGGGTGAAATGGAGATGCCGCTGCCAGAAAACACTCTTCCGATGATGGGCGGCCAAGGCCCCTTCGGCGGAGTGGAAATGGGAGGCATGTTCACCGTGATGAAGGTTCGTAAAGACCAAAAGCGAGG
>NZ_JANUGZ010000045.1 GCF_024753205.1 Massilia aurea
TGCTTGGGTAGTAGTATTTGTATCATTGCAACACAGCTGTACTCTTGTACCTGTGACGATCTCTGTTGTCAGCAGAGGCCAACGTTATAGGGACAAGCGAATAAGTGCACATGGTGGATGCCTTGGCGATTACAGGCGATGAAGGACGTAGTAGCTTGCGATAAGCTGCGGGGAGCTAGCAAACGAGCTTTGATCCGCAGATTTCCGAATGGGGAAACCCGGCCTTTATAGGTCATTGCATACTGAATACATAGGTATGCAAAGCGAACGCGGCGAACTGAAACATCTAAGTAGCTGCAGGAAAAGAAATCAACCGAGATTCCCAAAGTAGTGGCGAGCGAAATGGGATGAGCCTGTATGT
>NZ_JANUGZ010000046.1 GCF_024753205.1 Massilia aurea
TTCCTGTCCTGTTCTTAGACTCCCCCGAGACAGACGACTGGCCCGACCAAGACCCTGTCGTGCCCAGCCTGCAAACGCACCACCTGGCTTACGTGATTTATACCTCGGGCTCGACCGGCAAACCCAAGGGCGTCATGGTCGAACATGCTCAAGTCACGCAATTGTTAGCCGCGACCCGGGACAAGTTCAGCTTTGGCGCACAGGATATCTGGACCCTGTTCCATTCGTTCGCCTTCGACTTCTCGGTCTGGGAAATCTTCGGTGCTTTGCTCCACGGTGGCCGTCTGGTCGTGGTGCCCATACTGTGTGCGCAATCG
>NZ_JANUGZ010000047.1 GCF_024753205.1 Massilia aurea
ATATGGTAGGAGAGCGTTCTGTAAGCCTGCGAAGGTGTCTTGTAAAGGATGCTGGAGGTATCAGAAGTGCGAATGCTGACATGAGTAGCGATAATGGGGGTGAAAAGCCTCCACGCCGTAAGCCCAAGGTTTCCTGTTCAACGTTCATCGGAGCAGGGTGAGTCGGCCCCTAAGGCGAGGCAGAGATGCGTAGCTGATGGGAAGCAGGTTAATATTCCTGCACCGTCGTATGATGCGATGGGGGGACGGATCGCGGAAGGTTGTCT
>NZ_JANUGZ010000048.1 GCF_024753205.1 Massilia aurea
TTGGGCTATAAGACGGTGCGCCAGACGATTGGCACGGCGGTTCAGTTCGCTATAGCTCAGGTGTTGGTCTTCGAAGACGATGGCCGTGGCATCCGGTTGGCGCGCGGCTTGCTCTTCGAACAGCTGGTGCAGCAGCATTTCACTCGGATAGTCTGCCGCTGTTGCATTGAACGCGACCAGCAGGCGATCCCGTTCCGCTTGGCCAATCAGTGGCAACGTGGCTAGCGGTCGCGCCGGCTCGGACAGCATGGCTGCCAGCA
>NZ_JANUGZ010000049.1 GCF_024753205.1 Massilia aurea
TGAAGCGGTCGTCGTCGCGCGTGAAGACAGCCCCGGCGACCAGCTCCTGATCGCCTATGTGATCTCCCGGAATGGCGCCGCGCTCGACGCAGCCAGCCTGCGCGCCTCGCTGGCTGCGAGCCTGCCGGACTACATGCTGCCGGCAGCCTTCGTCACCCTTGACGCCTTCCCGCTCACTCCCAACGGTAAACTCGATCGCAAGGCTTTGCCGGCCCCGGACCAGTCGGCCGTGGCTAGCCGCGGCTACGAAG
>NZ_JANUGZ010000005.1 GCF_024753205.1 Massilia aurea
TTCGACGCAAATTTCTTATCGAATCGGCTTGCAATTCAAGACGGTATCTGACCCCGGCTGTGATTCTGGTCGCTGGTCAGGCCAAGCGGCAACATTCATTCTCAAATACTGGAGCCAGTGTGCATAACGAATTACCTGCTAAATCTGCCAGCGTCCGGGTCCGTCAGGCCAACCTCGCGGATCTTGATTTGCTCGTTCCGATGTTTGACCAATATCGCCAGTTTTACGACCAAGACAGCAATCCCGCCGCAGTGCGAACGTTCCTGGCAGAGCGTTTAAAGAATGGTGATTCGGTCGTGTTTCTTGCGCAGGATGGCGAGGAGGCGCTTGGATTTACTCAGCTGTATCCGAGCTTTTCATCCGTATCGATGGCCCGAACTTTTATACTCAACGATCTGTTTGTTGCAGAAAATGCTCGCCGTCGCGGTATCGGCAAGGCGCTGATCGACGCTGCGATACGGCATGGCAAGGCGACTGGCGCGATCCGCCTGGGCTTATCCACCGCAAAAGCCAATGAGACTGCACAGACGCTGTATCAGGAAACTGGCTGGGCACGCGAAGAGGCCTTCGTAGCGTACAACCTTGGCCTGCTCGACTGAGGGAGCCTCAGACCTCTCGCGTTCTGCCAGCGCTGGCTTGCAAGGCCTGACCGCGTTCCTGGTAGCGAATCCCCGGTCATGAAAAAACCCCAAAAGTTGACATCCAACTTTTGGGGTTTTCAGTTCACGCGGCGTCGTCTTGACGACGCCCAGCTGCTACAGGCTCAGCAGCACGAAGCCCGACTCCCTCCATACCGCGCCTCCTGACGCTCACGGAAGAACTCCTCGTACGTCATCGCCGGCTCATCCGGATGCGTACGCTCCATGTGCGCCAGGTACGTGTCGTACTCGGGCAGGCCGACCATCAGGCGCAGCGACTGCCCGAGGTAACTGCCGGCCTGCTTCAGGGTGCCGAACATCAGGTCACCTGCGGTGCGGGCATGGCGACGTACGGCGACTCTTTTGCGGTCGCGCCATTCGCCTTGCGGGCATCCATCATCGTGCGCAGGCCATAGAACAGCACGGCCAGCACGACGAAGATGAAGAAGCCGGCCAGGCTGGCGTTCACGTAGTCGTTGAAGATGATCCGTTCCATCTCGACGATCGACTTGGCCGGCGCCAGGATCGTGCCGGCGTCGTGCGCGGCCTGGTACTTGTTGGCGTGCGCCACGAAGCCGATGCGCGGGTCGTCATGGAAGATCTTCTGGTAACCCGCCGTCAGCGTACAGGCCAGCAGCCACACGGTCGGCAGCGCAGTGACCCACGCGTACTGACCGCGCTTCATCTTGAACAGCACGCAGGTGCCCAGCATCAGCGCAATACCGGCCAGCATCTGATTGGCAATACCGAACAGCGGCCACAAGGTGTTGATGCCGCCCAGCGGATCGACCACGCCCTGGTACAGGAAGTAACCCCAGGCCGCGACGCACAGGCCGGTGGCCAGCAGGTTGGCCGGGAGCGAATCGGTGCGCTTGAGCGATGGTGCGAACGCGCCCAGCAGATCCTGCAGCATGAAGCGGCCGGCGCGGGTGCCCGCGTCCACCGCGGTCAGGATGAACAGCGCCTCGAACAGGATCGCGAAGTGGTACCAGAACGCCATCATGGTCTGGCCACCGACCAGGTTCGACAGGATGTGGGCCATGCCCACCGCCAGCGTCGGTGCGCCACCGGCGCGCGAGATGATCGTGTGTTCACCGACGTCACGGGCCATCTGCTCCAGTGCTTCCGGCGTGATCACGAAGCCCATCTGCGAGACGGCAGCGGCGGCCGATTGCGCGGTGGTGCCCAGCAGGGCGGCCGGGCTGTTCATGGCGAAGTAGACGCCCGGGTCGATGGTCGACGCGGCGATCAGCGCCATCATGGCGACAAAACTTTCCATCAGCATGCCGCCGTAGCCGATGAAGCGCGCCTGCGTTTCATTTTCCAGCATCTTCGGCGTGGTACCCGAGGCGATCAGCGCGTGGAAGCCCGACACGGCGCCGCAGGCGATGGTGATGAACAGGAACGGGAAGATGCCGCCCGACCAGACCGGGCCCGAACCATCGACGAACTTCGTCACGGCCGGCATGCGCAGGTCAGGTGCGACGACCAGAATGCCGATCGCCAGCGCGAGGATGGTGCCGATCTTGAGGAAGGTCGACAGGTAGTCGCGCGGCGCCAGCAGCAGCCACACGGGAATCACGGCGGCGACAAAGCCGTAGCCGATCAGCATCCAGGTCAGTTCGGTGCCGGTGAAGGTGAACATCGGGCCCCAGACTGGCGAATCGTGCACCCACTGGCCGCCGATGATGGCGAGCATCAGCAACACGAAGCCGATCAGCGAAATCTCGCCGATGCGCCCGACCCGCACATAGCGCGAGTAGATGCCCATGAACAGCGCGATCGGGATCGTGGCCATCACGGTGAAGGTGCCCCACGGCGAACCGGTGAGCGCTTTCACGACGATCAGCGCCAGCACGGCCAGGATGATCACCATGATCATGAAGGTGCCGAGCAGCGCGATCATGCCGGGGATCTCGCCCATTTCGGATTTGATCAGGTCACCGAGCGAACGGCCGTCGCGGCGCGTGGACATGAACAGCACGATGAAATCCTGCACCGCGCCGGCGAACACGACGCCGGCCAGAATCCACATCATGCCGGGCAGGTAACCCATCTGCGCGGCAAGCACGGGGCCCACCAGCGGACCGGCGCCGGCAATCGCGGCGAAGTGGTGACCGAACAAAACGTTCTTGTTGGTCGGCACGTAATCGAGGCCATCGTTGAACTTGTGGGCGGGTGTCTGGCGGGTGGCGTCGAGCCCCAGCACCTTGTTGGCGATGAACTTCGAGTAGAAGCGGTAAGCGATCAGATAGACGCAGCCGGCGGCCGCGACGATCCAGATGGCATTGATGGTTTCACCGCGTTTGAGCGCGATGTAGCCGAGCGAAAACGCGCCCAGGATGGACAAGGCGATCCATCCGAGCATGCTCGTCATTTTCTTCATTGGTGACTCCTCCGATATGGATTGATGCTTCGTACGCCAGTACATGCCGGCGCCATTCTTTACAGCATGGCAATGAGTATCTTGCACAATTATCAGGACTGCAAGCGTAACAATTACGCAGGGGCTACGTACCACTACGTAGGACGCATGCCCGTAACGCACGTAAAATGCCTTGCTTTCCCCATCAGAAGGCAGTCGGCCCATGCGGCTCAAGCAAAAAGTCATCATGCTGGCGGTCGCGCCGCTGGTCGTGGCCCTGTGCGCGATTACCCTCTACGTGCGCCAGCAGGCTGTCACTCTGGCGCAACAGCAGCGCGACACGATCGGCAGCGCCTACCTGGCCAGCAAGGAGGCCGAGCTGCGCCACTACGTCGAACTCGCCACGCGCTCGATCGCGCACCTGACCCAGAGCGGGCGCAGCGACCCGGCCACGCAGGCCGAGGCCATCCGCATCCTGTCGTCGCTGAGCTACGGCGGCGACGGTTACTTTTTCGTGTATGACACGCGTGGCAAGAACCTCGCGCATCCGCGCCAGCCGGAACTGGTCGGCACCGACATGTGGAACTGGCGCGACTCGACCGGCTCGCTGACCATCCAGCGCCTGATCGGACTGGCCCAGGGCGGTGGCGGCTTCCTGCGCTACACGTGGGCCAAACCATCGAGCAAGACGGCGACGCCCAAGCTGGGCTACGTGGTGCCGGTTGCACACTGGGGCTGGGTCATGGGCACCGGCATCTACCTCGACGATGTCGAGGCGGCGCTCGAACTGGTCGAGGCCCAGCAGTCGCGCAACAGCGACCAGACGCTGCTCTGGATGGCGGTGCTGGCCACGCTGGCGACAATCGGCGTGGCCGGTGGCGGGCTGGCGCTGAACATCAGCGAAGGGCGCCTGGCCGACGCCAAGCTGCGCGCGCTGGCCCAGCGCGTGGTGGAGTCGCAGGAAGAAGAGCGGGCGCGCCTGTCGCGCGACCTGCACGACGGGATCAGCCAGGCGCTGGTGTCGGTCAAGCTGCAGCTGGAGGCGGGCATCATCCGTCTCGACGGCGACGCCGGCAAGCGCGAACTGGCGCGCGCCGGCCTGGAGCGCACCGTCGACCAGGTCAACGCGGTGCTGGGCGAAGTGCGCCGTATCTCGCACGACCTGCGCCCGACGCTGCTCGACGACATGGGCCTGGCGCCGGCGCTGGAATACCTGGCCCGCGAATTTGGCGAGGACGCCGGTACGCCAGTGCGCTTTCGCGCGGCCGGCGCCGTGGATGCGTTGCCCGACATGGTCGGCACGGTGCTGTTTCGCATCGCGCAAGAGGCGCTGACCAATGTCGAACGCCACGCCCAGGCGGGCACCATCGAGCTCTCGCTCGAGCGCGTGGCCAACCGCGTCAGCCTGTCGATCGCCGACGATGGCGTGGGCTTCGACACCGATGACGTGGCCGTGCACCCGAAGCGGGGCATCGGCTTGAGGAATATGATGGAACGGATGGAAGCGATCGGCGGGCGACTGTCGGTCAATTCGACGTCCAGCGGCACCAGCGTGGTGGCCAGCATCGACTTGAAGGAGTAGGGCAGTGAACGGTGAAACGAAAGAAGTGAAGATTTTGCTGGTGGACGACCACCCTTTGGTGCGCGACGGCCTGCGCGCGCGGCTCGAGTCGGCGCCGCACCTGAACGTCGTGGCCGAAGCCGGTTCGAGCGCCGAGGCGCTCGAACGCGCCGGCGAATACCATCCCGATTTGGTACTAATGGACGTGAACATGCGCGGCGGCAGTGGTATCGAAGCCACGTTCCAGCTCACCGCGCGTTTTCCCGGTATTGCAGTCCTGATGTTGTCAATGCACGACAAACCTGAATACGTCAGTCAGGCGATGGGCGCCGGTGCCCGCGGTTACGTTCTCAAGGATGCGCCCGGCAAGGACATCGTGCTGGCCATCGACACCGTCATGGGTGGCGGCATTTATTACAGCGCCGCGCTGGCGCGCCAGCTGGCCAACCCGGCCGTGCCGAGCGACCAGCTCACGGCGCGCGAGCACGAAGTACTGGGGCATATCGCTGCCGGCCAGTCGAACAAGCAGATCGCGCGCGACCTCGATCTGTCGGTGCGCACGGTCGAAACGCACCGCCTGAACATCAAGCGCAAGCTGGGTATCGAAGGCCAGGCAGAACTGATCCGGTTCGCGGTCCAGCGCGCCGGCGGTAACTGATGGTCAATAAGGGCTGTCCGGTAGGAAACTTCGATTTGCTTTATGGCATTCGGTGCAATAAGATTGCCTGGATACTACTTTGAAACTTTCCATGGCAGAGCAGGAAACATATCCACTGGTGGCAATCGAGCCGGTCGCGAATGCGCAAAATGAATGGGTCGCGCTCAACGTGCGCCTGGCGCCGGGCGCTGACCTGCCGCAGCGCCTGCACACCGTGTTCGGCACGCCCGACCTGTTGGCCGCTGTCGCGCCACTCGACTGCCTGCTGACGCTGGACGACCCGTTCCATTTGACCGCCGAGGTGCTGGCGCTGTTGCCCGCCGATCGCGTTGGTTTCGTGATCGACGCCAACGCGCTGGCCACCGATGGCGTGGCGCAAAAGCTCGTCGAACTGCATGCCTGCGGTTACCGAATCTGGCTGGACGGCGACATCCCTGACGGCGTCACCGCGCCGCCCGCGCTGCGCTCGGTCGCGCGCAACTGCCGCGTTGCCCCGTTGCCGCCCGGGCGCCTGGTGGCCCTGTTCGCCCCGCACATCGCCTACGGCGTCGACAGCGCGCGCCGCTTCTTCGGTTGCGAGATCGCCGGCTTCGACTGGTTTATCGGCGACTACGCCTACGATCCCGACATCGCGCCGTCGCCCGACGACGACGGCAGTTCGCGCCGCCGCATCCTCACGCTGCTCGGTTTGCTGGCGCGCGACGCCGACTCGTGCGAGCTCGAAGAGCAAGTCAAACAGGATCCGGCGCTGGCCTACAACCTGCTCAAACTGGTCAATTCGGCTGCGTTCACCGTCGCCACGCAAGTGACCAGCTTTGCCCAAGCGATCACGGTACTCGGTCGGCGCCAGTTGCAGCGCTGGCTGCAACTGCTGCTGTACGCGCGCCAGCAACCGGATGGCCTGCCCAACCTGCTGCTACCGCTGGCCGCGCGCCGCGGCGCCCAGCTCGAAGCGCTCGCGCGCCTGCAGGGCGACGACCGCGATGCGCAGGACCTGGCCTTCATGACCGGCGTGTTCTCGTTGCTCGACCGGCTGCTGCACATGCCGATGTCCGAGATCGCGGCCGAACTCTACCTGCCCGAGGACGTCTACGGCGCGCTCGTGCACCACAGCGGCCAGCTGGGCGCGTGGCTCGAACTGGTCGACGCCAATCCAACCGAGGCCGTGCTGCAGGCCGCCGGCGTGAGCCTGGAGCACTGGTGGAGCAGCCAGCTGCACGCCTACCACTGGGCAATCGAGGTAGGCCGCAATGTCTGACGTGCGCGAACTGGCCCCGACCGCCTTCGTCCAGGGCACGAGCGCCGTTTGCGACGCCGTCCTGCGCCTGCGCGGCGACGCGCTGGTGCTGGAGCTGAGCCGCCTGGTGCGTATTCTGACGGGCAGCGCGCAGGGCCGCTTCGTGCCCGGCCCGGGCCTGGTCGATCCCGGTCAACCCGGCGGGCGCGTGCTGCGCCACGCGGTGGCCGTGGGCCTCGAACAATTCGGCTGGTATGAAGTGAGCGGCTTTAGCGACCATGCCGAGGCCAGCGCCCACGCGCTCGCCGCGCTCGCACAGCTGACGGCGAGCCTGATGCAGATGCACTCGCTGGCGCAGCGCTCGACCCACGCCTACGCGCAGATGGAAGCGCAACTGGCGCACCAGTCGCAGATCCTCGACCAGATCCACGAGTCGGTGCTGACGATGGACCAGATGGGCTACATCACCAGCTGGAACCGGGGCGCCGAACGCCTGTTCGGGTACACATCGTTCGAAGCGGTGGGCCGCAACATCCTGTTTTTGTACGCCGACGAAGACCTGGGCGACGAGGAGGGCGGCGCGTTGCCCGATCTGTTCGCCGAGCATGGCGGGCGCATGATGGAGGTGAAACGCCGCAAGAAGTCGGGCGACATCTTCTGGGCCAGCCTGTCGCTCTCGCCGCTGCGCGACCTGGCCGGCCGCCCGAATGGCCTGATCGCCTACCTGACCGATATCACCGAACGCAAGCAGGCCGAAGAACAGCTACACCACCTGGCCTACTACGACGAGCTGACCGGCCTGCCGAACCGCACGCTGTTCGCGCGCCTGGTCGACCAGGCCCTGATGGTGGCGCAGCGCAACGAGACGGCCGGCTGCATCCTGTTCATCGACCTGAACCGCTTCAAGCGCGTCAATGACACGCTGGGTCGGCGCATCGGCGACGAACTGCTCAAGCAGGTCGGCCAGCGCTTCAAGGCCACGCTGCGCGACGAAGACCTGGTGGCGCGCCTGTCGGGCGACGAATACGCGGTGGGCCTGGCCGACGTGCGCCAGCACTTCGAAGCCACCACGGTGGCGCAGAAACTGCAGGCCGCGCTCGACGCACCGTTCATGATTGCCGGTCACGACCTGCGCGTGGGCGCCAGCATTGGCATCAGCGTCTACCCGCAGGACGGCAACGACGCCGAAACGCTGCTGGCGCTGGCCGACATTGCAATGGAGCGGGCCAAGGGCGACGACGCCAACCCGGACCGCAGCGTCGCGTTCTACAGCCAGGACATGAACAAGGGCATGCAGGAGCGCATGCGCATCGAATCCGGCCTGCGCCACGCGCTGGGTAACGGCGAGCTGGTGCTGTACTACCAGCCGAAGTTCGAAATCGCGAGCGGCCGCCTGGTGGGCGCGGAAGCGCTGGTGCGCTGGATGCATCCCGAACGCGGCATCGTGCCGCCCGGCGAATTCATCCCGCTGGCCGAGACCACGGGCCTGATCGTGCAGGTGGGCGAGTGGGTGCTGGAAGAAGCCTGCGCGCAGGCGTCGATCTGGCAGCGCTCGGGCATCGCCCCGTTCCGCGTCGCGGTGAACGTGTCGGCCCGCGAGTTCACGCCATCGCTGCCGGAGCGCGTGGCCACCACGCTGCGCCGCTATCAGCTCGATCCATCGTGGCTGGAGCTGGAGATCACCGAGAGCACGCTGATGCACGACGTGGATCGCGTGACGGCCATCATGGACCAGATCACGGCGCTGGGCGTGTCGCTGTCACTGGATGATTTCGGGACCGGGTTCTCGAGTCTGTCGTATTTGAAGCGGTTCCCGATTCATACGCTCAAGATCGACCGGTCGTTCACGATGGGGATACCGGCGGATGGGAGTGACTGCGCGATTGCCGGGACGATCATCAGCATGGCGCGACAGTTGTGTTTGCGCGTGATTGCGGAGGGTGTTGAGACCTTGGACCAGCTGGCGTTTCTGCGCGGGGCAGGGTGTGACGAGGTGCAGGGGTATTTGTATGCGGCGCCGTTGCCGGCGTATGCGTTTGAGAAGGCGTTGCGGGAGAATTGGGCGTTAGTGGGGTGAGGGGGGCAGAACTCCCTCACACAGCCGATGATTATGTATAATGCCGTGCAACAGGAAGCGTGGCCGAGTGGTTGAAGGCAGCAGTCTTGAAAACTGCCGACGGTGTGAGCCGTTCGTGAGTTCGAATCTCACCGCTTCCGCCATATATTTCGATTAAGCCCTTGATTATTAAGGGCTTTTTCTATTTCATGGCAGGGTTACCCGCACTTCTACCCTCAATGCCGTGTTGCCTTTAGGCTTTCCGCGTAGGAGTTGATTTCGCTAAGCGACCATCTTGTGCACCGGGTGGACAGTTTGATTGATCGTGGGAATTCAGGAATGTTGTTGAGCCAGTGCCATGTTGTACTGACGCCGATTCCAAGAATGTCCGAAACTTGCTTTACTGAAATAAAACGGTCGCTGTGAATCATTTACTACCTCCTTCTGAAACGGTTAAAGCCGAAGCCTCCTATGTGTGTGTTTGCAATAGGCGTGCAGATCCGCCAGTGGTTTGCCACCATGATTGCACTCTACCATGTCGGATCGTCTCATGCAAGTTATATCGATTGGGGGTAAGTTTCCAAGCGAGCAGCAATGTGTTAGATTATGGAAACATCGGAGTCAGCAAAAGCACTCGCTGAATCTGCCCATAGCTTCCATAACGAGACGACCATGAGTATTGTTTTTGCTCGAAACGGTGTAATGCACGAGACAATTTGTCTCATCGATTACCATAAATATTGGGTGTACGATGAGGAGAACGAAAAGGTAAAGAATCCTGAGTTCGACGTGCGCTGCGGTCAGTTGCTCGACGTTAAGGGCGACAAGAATGGCCGGAGCTTTGCTCCTTCCGTAACTGCTTTTGGTAATCTTTTAGCGAAGACTCTGAGGGATTTCAAGCCTTTTGCTCAATATGTAAGCATCGATATTGCCATTGTCCCGAAAAGTGAGGCGGGTCGGGTGGCTCCGGGACTTATCGGGGTAGCTGAGCGGCTGGTGGCGCTCGATAAGCGTTTTGTATTACCTCGCCCGCAGATTTTGACGCGTACGAAGACAATTGAAAAATTGGCAAGTGGTGGGAATCGAGCTACGTCTGTACATACGCAATCAATTAGGGCTGATATCGCTATGAATCGCAGAAGGAGGGCTGTACTGCTATTGGACGACATCGGAACGACAGGCAATTCGATCATTGCTTGTACTGATCTTATCTATGCAGCTGGCGCTGCTCGCGTGTTCCCCGTCGTATTAGGGCGGACAAAGTGATGGACGATTCGATCTTCTTTGCTTCCGTGGGGGCTGCACTGGTAAATCAGTTGCGGATGCCTCCCAAGTTGGCATCGGTCGTGCTCAGTGCATTAGGTGCGGCAGGTGCATCGCGTGCTACGGTTGTAAGCATGTACGCCGAGCTATATCCAACGCTGCCACCTTTCAGTAGCTCTGATTTGGAAATGGGCAGCAAACTTGTTGAACGGACACTAAGATTGGGCATAGTCGCTGTTCCGGTAACATCTGCGGCTTATCCAAGGAGTTTGGCACTTATCGATGATGCCCCGCCGGTTATTTACTATCGGGGGATGTTATCAACGTTAGCTCAGGTTCCAGGTCTTGCAGTCGTTGGGACTCGAAAAGCAACCCGGAATGGCCTTGTCATTGCTGAGCGGATCGGGCGTCATTTTGCAGAGAAGGGCTGGGTGATCGTGAGTGGGCTGGCATTGGGGATCGATGCTGCTGCTCATAGCGGCGCTCTGCTAGGCAGTGGAAAGACAATTGCGGTGATGGCTCACGGTCTGGGTATTGTGTACCCAAAAGCCAACTCCGTGCTTGCTGATGACATTCTAGCGAATGGAGGCCTTCTTCTATCTGAGTATCCTGCTGGCATACCGCCGAAGCCCGAGCAGTTTGTTCTGCGTAACAGACTTCAGATTGGACTGTCCGTCGGTTCTGTTATTGTTGAAGGCGAAGAGAAGAGTGGTACTAGAACTCAGGCCGAATATTGCTTGAAGAATCGTCGACATCTCTTCGCTGTATTACAAAATGAAAGTACGTCTGGACTAAATCTTGTGTCATCGTTGCCTGTTCAGCTTGTTGCAAAGCGTGGGGCTATCCCAATTCATTCTAAGGATGATTACGACAAAGTTGAGCTAATGTTAAACTCGAAGAGAGCGCAGATACTTGGTGATTCGACTGTGCCTACTGCGTGAGTGATCTTAAAAAATAAAAAATTCGCAATAGCCACTACCCGGCTTAACAGGTATGACCGGGTATTATTGCCTTCTACCCGGCTTTCCAAAATATCAATGGACGGTTGTTAGTCCTTTAATGCGACTTAGACTGTTCCCTTTGACATTAGCGACGTGTGTAGTTTGTTTGGTGAACGGTCATCGATATGCTCCCAGCAAAGGTAGCACAACATAACGAAGTGAAATGTTCGAGCAACTCCTTGGGTCCTAACGGTTGCAAGGCTTGTTTGGAGGCTTTCTGCACATACTGTTGTAGTGGCAGCAGCGCTTCAGCGTCAATCTTGAATTCAATACGATGACTTAATTTATTCCGTATCGTATTCATGTGCTTGATCGCGGGGATGCAGTTGAATCTGTCGGGCAAGCGCATATCGGTAAGCAAAGCAACCCGTTGCGTGAATGTCGGCTTGGCTGCCTCCCAGGAGAGCATCGGGTATGTTGCTTTAAGGAATTCATCCATGTAATGTTCGATTACAAGATGGCATGACAGGAAGTAGCCCAACAATTCGAAATCGACTCCCTTAATCCCCTGCCACGTTACCTTCCCATCACTAATGGCTCCGACAAGGGGTGGCAGCCATGGCTTTTGTCTATCTTCGGACTGCTTGTTGTCATCTAGCTGGTTCATAAAGTCTTCTTCGTGTCGATACTCGCCAGCATAGCATCTTACATTGACTTTTTGTCATCCCCTGTCCTAAGCCGAGGACGTTATCGTTACCTCATCATGGGTGGCGGTGGTGTGCTCGCTCGCCCTTTTGATGCTGTGTCGTTGCTATCAACTGGTCAAGAAGGCCATCGCCAGTGATGATTTTTACCATCGGTACTGTGCTAGCTTGCTGGCCGAGGTTAGGAGTAATAATCTGCTTGCTCCTGTGCGGTCGAGAGGCGGGGAACACTTGCCCTTCTTTCTCCCACTCCCCCTCATGCTTGTCTCGTGCTTTGTAAATGTAACTTAGCCAGTCGAGCGCATCGACAAGTCGTGCGATCCCCTGTTCAGTGGCTCTGTTTGCTGGCCCGAGGTATGGTAGCTGGGCATAGCGGTTGCTGCCATGAATCTCGCTATCCTGCGGTCCGTTTACGTAGGGTTTGTGTAGTTGCCGCTGTCTGCAAGTCATCGTGAGCCAGCAATCATCGAAGGTGTTCAGCACGCTGTGCACCTGCTTGCCGTATGTGTCTACCAGAATGAAGATGTGAAGATGCTCACCTTTGTCCACGCTCTTCTCTCTTCCTGCAAACCACTCATGCTCATATCCCTTTCGGGTCAGACGAAGGCACAGGGCGGTGAGCATCGTTCGGTGTTGTCGGGCTGTACCGCCTGAGAAAACCACATGGTAGAGCCGAGCGTCCCGGTAAGAGGCAAGGCAGTTGATGATTGTTCGTTCTGCATTGCGATAAGCACGCTTACCCTTAGGGTGCCATCCTGAGTTACTGCGGCGCTTTCCGTTGACGACGGATGATGGATACGTAGTGGTTGCCTTCGGCATTTGGTGTTCCCTTTCTTGTGGGTGTAGCTCTCCTTGGTCCCGTGGGAGGGACGAATGATTACTGGGCATAGTAAGCGGTAGTCGATGCGCTACCGGAAGACGTGCAGTGTTACGGAACCTTGCCTGGTACGATGGCTTCGGTGGCATACAACTTGGGATATCACACTATCGCTACCTGCTACTACAGTAACGGTGATCCACGCCCTTGGGAGTCTTGGCGCTTCTAAGACGCCAAATCGCAGAGCGCCACTAGGCATGCGGCCTTCAGCGGGCAAGGTTGCTTCGTGAAACTTGATTGTAAAACGTCCAGACGTAGAGAATCACGAACTCCCGCACTTCCGAATATTACCACGGTTGGCTCGGATGTGCAATGTTACGCATAGCGTTGATTTTTGCAAGATGCAGATCGCTCTAGGCGGCCCAGGAGGCGTTTTTATCGGCAGGCGTGGTTTGCACAGTGCGATGCGGTAAAATCGATCCTGGCTTGATCTGGCCGTTCCTAGAGGCATTGCCGAGTCTTAGTTATGCTAGGGCCAAAATAAATCGATCGAATGAAATTTATTTCTCTACCACCGATAAAAGCGCATGTATTTACTTAACAAGATGATAGTTTTCTATCCGGCTGGATAGAGCGACTGTAAGTACAGTTCGGCTGGCTTGCGAATCCTTGATTACCTTGCAGTTGCGCAGTGGATTGCCCAGTCATTCATCAGTTCCCGTCTTTTGTCGAACAGGTCAGAGCGGAAGTATGCGGCAACTGTCTTGTCAGTTGTTGTATGGGCAAGTGCCGCTTCGCATACTGCATGTGGATAGCTGGTCTGTTCTGCTGCCCAGTCTCGAAATGTGGAGCGGAAGCCATGTACGGTGAAGTCCAGGCCGAGCCGACGAAGGGCTTGGGTGAACGTCATATCTGAGTACGGCTTGCCCTTAGGGTTCGGGAAGATCAGGTCTGACCCATTGTTTCTTTGGAGTTGTAAAATTTCCATCGCTCGCGGTGGTAATGGAACACGATGCTCTTTGCCTGACTTCATCCGTTCTCCAGGGATCACGCGGCGAGCAGTATCGAAGTCGATCTCCGACCAACGGGCCTGTCGAACTTCGCCAGTTCTTGCAGCTGTTAGGATAATGAACTCCAGCGCCAACTTTACGGTGTCGGCACAGCCTGACGACTTGAATGCATTGATGGTAGCGTTTATTTCCCGGTATGAGCATGAGGCGAAATGTTTGCTGGTGTCGCGTACCTTGGGCAGTGCACGGGCAATTTCATCCCAAATGCCAGGGTTATGTCCGTGTCGGTAGTCTTTGGCCGCTGCCCAGTCTAGGACGGCGTGAATGCGCTGTTTGAGTCTTGATGCAGTTGCTTGCTTCGATGCCCAGATCGGCAGTAGCGCGTCGAGGATGTCGGCTTTGTTGATGTCGGAGATACCTTTGGAGCCGAAGAACGGGTAGGCATAGGTGTTAAGCGTATTTGTCCACTGGGATGCATGCTTCGCATTCCGCCAGCTATGCTTGTGTGTCTCGTGGTACTCGATTGCGCACTGCTC
The DNA here is from genome assembly GCF_024753205.1 of Massilia aurea. Classification (GTDB taxonomy): domain Bacteria; phylum Pseudomonadota; class Gammaproteobacteria; order Burkholderiales; family Burkholderiaceae_D; genus Telluria; species Telluria aurea. Next base: position 13,787 of record NZ_JANUGZ010000005.1, read on the forward strand.
GAACGTTCGCTGTGGCTGCATACTTGCTCGTCGAGCTTGGCGGGCTTCTAGTGGGTCAATGCCGTCTCTGAGGAGTAGGCGCTGCACAGTAGCCTGATCCCGAGCCTGTGCAAGCGACACGTCAGGATACGATCCCAAACCCATCTCCCGCGACTTCTTGTTAAGGCTGTATCGATGAATCCACGACTTTGACCCCGTAGGGCTTATCTGTAAATACAGGCCGCGTCCATCAGCGTGATAACCGGGCGTCGTTTCCTTCTTAACACCCATCGCCGTCAATCTGTCGTACTCACGTCTACCCACGTTCCTACCCCCAATCCAATGTCAGATTCAAGTATATCGAGTTGGACAGTGTTAGACAAACGGAAAAGAGATTTCCCTATGAAGAAGATGCTTTTAGGGATGAGTGAAGATGATGCTAGACAGAACGTTATACGGACACCGCTTCCGCCAGAAATTAGAAACAAGCCGTTGATTTTTCAACGGCTTTTTCGTTTTTGGAGCCTGTAATTTGGCAGCCTGCTTGTGACGGGTTGCACTCATTATTTAACAGGTTGCGGAACGCAGTTTTGCAACATTTGCCTTATCTACTCGGCTCGACTACCTCTTCGACCCTCCGCCGTGGGCCGCTGTCACCTATTACTGCAAGCCAGTCCACCATGCAAAGCGTGAATTCGTGACGCGCTCGTGTCGCGACGAATTACTAAAATGACCCATCAGGCAGCACCTTACCGCACCATGGACAAAACTTTGCGAAGGCGTAGTCGTCGTTGATGCACCAACAGGGATCTTCATTTCTGAACATCTCGAACGAGAACTTTGTCCCATCATCGCCGTCCACCGCTCCTTGCATTTGAGCACAGCAGAATTTCTCCGCCCTTTCTCTCGCAGTTATTCGACTGGGGTCGATAAAATCTAACCACTTCTGACATGATCGGCAATTTGCAACATGGATGATCTGTTGCGTTATCAACGGCGAAAAATTGTCGTCGTCCGCCTCGATGCAGCCGCTTACGGCGAGCCATACCGCCGAGTCACCCGTATCGCGTGGGAATAGACGATCTAACAGATCAGCCCGCGCTTTCATGCAATTCATAACAGCGCCTTTCAGTGGATTCCTCACACTCACTGGTGAGCAATACTTCTGTTTTCGGTATCGCTGCGCATCGCTAGCGAACAAATTGATGGTGCATACCTGACGGGGCAGGGAGTGGGTCATCTGGATGCCGGTACACGCTCAGGGCCGAACAGATTACGCGAACCGTACTGGCCTTTGAAGAGCACCAGCTATGGCTAGCTATATGGTCCCACAAGTCCAGGCACTCGCATCAGACATAGCGCATTGCCTGAACAACAACTGTAAACATTGTAAGACGGAAAGTCATGTTTCTTGTTCGAAATCTGGTCGAAATTTGTGGATAATCGACCCCCTCAGCGACATCGTTCGCGCCCCACTTCCCATCCGACATGAAAAACTTCAGCATCAAGTACGTGATTGCCGCCGTCATCGGCTTGCTCATCCTTGCCGTGATCACCGTCGGCGCCCTTGGCTACCACGCCACGCAGCGCTCTGTTGACCTCCTCGAAAACCTCGCACTCACCACGGCCAACCAGCAGATCGGCATGTCCGACCTGAAAATGCGCATGGAAACCAACCGCAGCCACATCCTGCAGGCGCTGCAGCACAATCCTGAAAACAAGCATGCGGCGCTGCACAACCACCCGTTGACGTTCCACAGCGATTTCATCGCCAAGAACAGCGAAGAGATGCGCAAGGAGCAGCAGGAGCTGCAGGCGAGTCTGCGCTTCCCCGAAACGCGCGAGCGTTTTGCTGCATGGATGACGGCCAGCGACAATCTGGGCATCGACATGATCGGCAATGCCATGCGCGCGATTCAATCGGGTCAGTGGGATGACGCCAACCTGATGCTCGGCAAGCAGATCAACCCGACCTACAACAAGTCGACCGAGGCATTTGCGGCACTGCAGAAGCTGATGAGCGAGCGCAACATCCGCCAAGGCAAGGAACTGCACCAGGAACTCGCCGTGCTCAACACGGTCGTGATTGCCGCCATCGTCGTGGCGATCCTGCTCAGCATCGGTGCCGCGTTCTACCTGGTCCGTGCGATCAATACGCCACTGATGCAAGCCGTGGCCGTGGCACGCCGTGTCGCCGATGGTGACCTGAGTGTCCAGACGCCGGTCCAGTCGACCAATGAATTCGGTCAGCTGCTGGCTGCCTTACGTGACATGACCGCGTCGCTGGCCGGTATCGTCAAGGATGTGCGCAGTGAAAGTGAAGTGATCGCCACGGCGTCGACCCAGATCGCCGCCGGCAATATGGACTTGTCGGCGCGTACCGAACAGCAGGCCAGCGCGATCGAGGAGACCGCCGCGTCCGTCGAAGAGCTGACCAGCACCGTGCGCCAGAATGCAGAAAATGCACGCCAGGCGAATGAGCTGGCGGCATCGGCCACGCAGATCGCCACCCGTGGTGGTTCGGTCGTGACCGAGGTCGTGGGTACCATGGGCGAGATCAATGCGTCGGCCCGCAAGATTGTCGACATCATCGGCGTCATCGATGGCATCGCGTTCCAGACCAATATCCTGGCGCTCAATGCGGCAGTCGAAGCGGCGCGTGCCGGCGAGCAGGGCCGCGGCTTTGCCGTCGTCGCGAGCGAAGTGCGCAATCTGGCGCAGCGTTCGGCCAGTGCCGCCAAGGAAATCAAGGAACTGATCGGCGACTCGGTCAGCAAGGTGGATGCGGGCACGCGCCTGGTCGACCAGGCCGGTGCAACGATGGAAGAAATCTTGCAGAGCGTGCGCCGGGTGGCGGGCATCATGGGTGAAATCAGTGTGGCCAGCGCCGAGCAGAGCTCGGGCATCGAGCAGATACACCACGCGATCAGCCAGATGGACCAAGTGACGCAGCAGAACGCTGCCCTCGTCGAGGAAGCTGCCAGCGCTGCCACGTCGTTGCAGGAAAGCGCTGCCGGGCTGGCCGATCGCGTCAGTGTATTCAAGGTCGCGCCGGCCGCCGTGTCAGCCCCAGCCCAGGCTGTCACGACGCGCCGCCCGAACGCGATTACGTTCCAGGCGAAACTGGCCTGATGTAAATCCGAGCGCCAGAAACTGGCGCTTTAGCGACGCTCGCCAGCCTTGGCGGGCGTCGTTTGCGCCGCATCGATGTCGGCGCCCCAGGCATCCTTGCCCATCACCGCAGTGCCGTTGGCAGTGAAGTCCATGATCGCATCGGCCGAACGCGCATAGCGGTCCCATGCCGGCAGTCCGGCCCCGTTCGGATCCCCGCGCTTCGCAAAATTCACCATATACGTACTCATCGTCTTGCCCATACCAAGATCGCGGGCCGTCGCCTGCGCGCCGTACTTGATCGCCACCGTGTCGAAGAAGAACGGGATATCCGTTGCATGCCCAGCGCCGGCGTCCGGCTTCTCGTTTGCCTGATGCACGTACGAAAAGCGGTACGCATACACGGGCGCGCCGTGCCCGGCCAGCGTGCCAGCCAGGCTGCGCGCACCGGCCACCATATACCCGGTCTTGCCGCCGATATCGGCGCTGGTCGCACCGATCATCACCGGCACCTTGTGCATCCGGCCTTCGGCAAATGCGGCGCGTGAATCGATGGCCAGCTTGCCGTCGACATATGGGCCGTGGTACGTCGGCTTGTCGCGCTGCATGAAGTTGGCCAGGTTCAAGCCATCGGCAATCGCGTCTGCCGGCAGCGCCCGCAGTTTCTCCAGCGCTTTTGGATCGTCCGCTGCGATGCCTTTGCCGGTCGCAAACTGCACGCCGATCCGTTCGATGTCGGCCAGCGGCGTCGGCGCCGTCCCGCCATCGCCACCCGACATCACGACTGCCTTGGCGAACAAGCCCTTGCTCATCGGCGAAGTCAGCAGCGTATTGACCGACATGCCGCCCGCCGATTCACCGGCGATCGTGACATTCGTCGGATCGCCGCCAAACGCCGCCACATTGCGCTTGACCCATTCCAGCGCGGCGATCTGGTCCATGAAGCCGTAGTTGCCAACCACGCCTTTAGTGCCGCTGGTGCCCGTCTCGCGCGTCAGCTGTGGATGGGCAAAGAAACCAAAGCGTCCGATGCGGTAATTGAAGCTGACGACAAGCGCGCCCTGTTTTGCCAGCTCGGCGCCGGAATAGGTCGGGGGCGACGCGCCGCCGTTGACGAAGCCGCCGCCATAGATCCAGACGATCACGGGTAATTTGCCCTTGGCATCGGCCGGCTTCCAGACGTTCAGGTACAGGCAGTCTTCGCTTGGCGTCGTGCCCAGTGGCGCGGCGTCGCTGGGGAAGGGCACTTGCATGCAGTCGGCCGCGTAGGCGGTGGCCTGACGTACGCCCGGCCACGGCTTGGCAGGCGCGGGCGGGCGCCAGCGCAGCGTGCCCACCGGCGGCGCGGCAAACGGAATGCCTTTCCAGCTGGCGATGCCTGCATCAGTCGAGCCTGCCACCTTGCCAGTGTCGATGGTGATCACGGGTGTGCCTGGCGACGCAGTCGCGCCCGGCGCGGCCACGACGAGGGATACGGCAAGCAGGGGAAGCAGGGAACGATGCGACATGAATGGGGCCTCTTGATCGGATAGTTGAAAGGGTGTTAGCAGATAGTAATCGACCTGTGACAGTGAAGGCGGTACGGATGACCACCAGCGAAGCGGCCGGAGGCAATCTTGTCCTGGAGGTGGTCCAGCCTCCGATTCTCCGTTACAGTGTTGCAATTCATCCAAAATAGCGGACCGGAAATGTATTTCCAAGGCGCATCGGCAGTAATCCTTATTCACTACCGGTTTCGGCGCTATCATGATGAGCTATTACCCGTTTGCCAATACCGCACATGCAAGGTTTGCTCTGTAGATTTCGACTTTCCACCCTGATGACCTTGGCCGTGTGCGCCACAGTGGCACTGACGGTCGCTCTGCTGCTGGCGGTGGTCAACCATTTTGCAGTGCGCCAGGCCAATGCTGAAGCGCAGTTGCGGCTGCAACAGCTGTCATGGCAAATGCGCGATTCGCTCAACCGAGTGGTCGAGCAGGCCACGGGCGATGCCCGCCTGCTGGCGGCCTTGCCACAAGTGCGCAACGCGCGCAGTCCGGCGTCCGCGCGCATTGCGCTCGAAAGCCTGCAGCAGACATTCCCCGATTACGCCTGGATCGGCCTGGCCGACATCGATGGCAAGGTGACGGCCTCGACCAAAGGCCTGCTCGAAGGCGCGGACGTCAGCGCCCGGCCGTGGTTCAAGTCGGGCCAGGTGGGCGTGCGCGCCACCGATTACCATCCTGCCGTCATGCTCGAAAAGCTCATGCCCCATGGTAGCGATCCATGGCGCTTTGTCGATGTCTCCACGCCCGTGTTCAGCCACGACGGCGAGATGTTCGCCGTGCTTGGCCTGCACCTGAGCTGGGACTGGGCACGGCGCCAGGCGCGCAAGCTCTTGACGCCAGCGCTGCGCGAGTACGGCGCCGAGATCCTGGTCGTGCGCAATGACGGGACGGTCATGCTTGGCCCGCAAGAACTGGTCGAGAAAAAGATTTCAACGGAAAGCCTGCGCCGCGCCAGGCTGGGCGACACGGGCGCGCTGCGCGAAGCCTGGCCCGATGGTCATACGTATCTCACCGGCTATAGCCAGACGGGCCAGATCGGCAACGAGGCGTCGCTGAACTGGGCGGTGCTGGTGCGCCAGGACGAAGACAAGGCATTACAGAGCGCCAAGCTGCTGCAGCACCGGATGCTGATGTGGAGCGGATTGCTGGGCGCAGTGCTGGCCGTGGTCGCGGCCTTGCTGGCGCAGCGCCTGGCGCGTCCGATGACGCGGTTGGGCGAAGCGATCGAGCGGGTGACGGAGGCCACTGCCAGTGGTCACGAGTTGCCGACGATTCCGCATATCCAGGGCTTCTACGAAGCCAATATGCTGTCGCGCACGATGCGCAACCTGGTCGAGAGCGAAGAGCAATACCGGAGCGCCTTACAGCAGATGAATGAACACCTGGAATCGAAGGTGGCGCAGCGTACGGCTGAATTGCAGGCACTGCTGCTGCGCGATGTGCTCACGGGCCTGCCGAACCGGCGGGCGCTGCTCGAAACGCTTCCCGAAGCCATGGGCCGCGCCAGCCGGGGCGGGCGCCCGGCGGCGTTGCTGTTCATCGACATGGATGGCTTCAAGGCGGTCAATGACAACCACGGTCACGAAGAAGGCGACGAGCTGCTGCGCCAGTTTGGCGCGCGCCTTGCCGAGTCGATCCGCATGACCGATATGGTCGCGCGCCTGGCGGGTGACGAATTCGTCGTCGTGCTGGAAATGCTGACCTCGCGCACCGATGCCGAGGAAACTGCCTGGAAGTTGCTCGACCGCGTGCGCGAGCCGTATGCGCTCAGCACCACCGACGTCACCGTGGGCGCCAGCATTGGCGTCGCGGTGTTTGCGCCGGGCGACAAGCCCGATCTCGATGCCTGGCTGGCGCGCGCCGACCATGCCATGTACGCCGCCAAGCGCGGCGGCGAGAATGCGGTGGCGCTGGCTGCCGTACCAATATGAGGCGCAGGCTGGCCTTCACGCCCCAAGTTGTCCTTTGCGATTGCCAGTAGCCTCCATGAATCAGATCAGTCAGATCATTGCCACCATCAAGCGTCAGCTGAAACTGCAGGGGCTGACCTACCGTGATGTTGCCGTTGCGCTCGACTTGTCCGAGCCGAGCGTCAAGCGCCTGTTCGCCAGCGAGCAATTTACCCTCGACCGGATCGTCGAAATCTGCAGCCTGCTCGGCTTCACGCTGGCCGAGATCACGCAGGAAGCCCAGGCCGGCCAGCGCCGCCTGCGTACGCTCAGCGCCGGGCAGGAAGCCGAGCTGGTGTCGGATCCGAAGCTGCTGCTCGTCGCCGTCTGCGCGCTGAACCACTGGCGCATGCTCGACATCCTTGGCGCCTATGCCCTGACGGAAGCGCAATGCGTGCAGCACCTGCTCCATCTTGACCGCCTGCAACTGATCTCGCTCTTGCCGGGTAACCGCATCCGCGTGAACGTGGCGCGCGATTTTGACTGGCTGCCGGATGGCCCGATCCGGGCCTACTTTCGGGAGCAGGGCTTGCCTGAATTCGTGGCCGGCGCGTTCGGCGGGGTGGGTGAGTCACTCGATTTTGCGCATGGGATGCTGACGGAAAGCGCGCGCGCCAAGCTGCAGCAGGAGCTGCGCCAGTTGCGCAGCCGCTTTGCGCAATTGCACGACGAAAGCCTGGCCGCGCCGCTTGCGCAGCGGCGTGGTACCGGCTTGCTGCTTGCACTGCGCGAATGGGAGCCAGCAGGCTTTGCGGAGCTGCGCCGGTAGAGTATGATCGATTGCATCTGCTGCACAGTACCGGAGCGGAGCGGAAGCAGGCGATTCTGTGAAGTAATGTGAAGTAATAGACAGATGGGTTCGCGACATTTCGCGGATAGTAGGTGTCAGGGAGAGAGTGACGCCATGAAAATGTCTTTCATCGCTATGGCCGTGCTGGGTTCAAGTGCGGTATGTGCTTCGGCACAGGAGTCGGCGGCCACCGCAAGGGGCGCCGGTAGTGTTGCGATCCCTGAAACCGTGTGCGCGCAGGATTGTCTGGCCCAACTCCAGTTGGCCGTGCGCGCCGATGACGCGAATGCGCCCACCGGCACTGCCATCTTTACCCATGAAACTGCCACTGAGCCGCAGCAGGCCGCCGAGCGCGTCGGCGCCGGCACGCTCACCGTTGGCCGGCAATTCAATATCGATTACACGACGCTCAATGACGTTGGCGACCCGTTTCACGGTGGCCTGGCCGCCCAGGCTGCGCCACGCGGCGCCCGCGCCGACGACAGCGTCGCCTACGAAGGCAAGCTTGCCGGCGTGTCGACCGGCGCCAAGTGGGGCAAGGGCGACGTCGACGGTTCGCCGTCGGGCCGCGCCTGGGGCATGTCGGTCGGCGTCAATCTGGGACCGCTGACGCTTCGCGCTGCCCATCAGAACCGCAATGTGGCCAAGGTCACGCGCTACGACCAGGTCGACATCACGATGGCGGCCAAGAATTCCATCGTTGCCGCCAATATGCGCTTCGACTGGGGCACGGCGTACGCCGCCTACAGCGCCAGCCGCGGCTGGGGCAGCTCGCCGCTTTTCAATCCCGATAATCCCTACAGCGCGGGCGTGGCCGCCACGCGTTCCACCAACAGCCGCGACGTGCTGGCCGGCGTGGCCGTGCCCATGAGTCACTCGACGACGCTGCTGGCCTCCTACATCCGTCGCAATGATCGCGACCTGTCCAACCGCGATGCGCGCCAGGTCGCCGTCGGCGCCAGCTACGCCGTCTCGCGGCGCATGGATTTCTACGCCGCGTATTCGCGCATCCAGCATCTGGCCGGCGTGCATCTGGGCGTCAAGCCGGGCAATGGCTCGTCGCTCAACGTCGGGATGCGACGCTCGTTCTGATCACAGCGTGCCCGTTCGTGCGCCGGCCCTGCGTTGCGACAGGAATCGGCAAAATTCAGTAATGTGTCTCCATGGTTCATTAACTATTGAGGAGACCTTATGACTGGTACCAGCACACTTGATCCGGATAACTTCCCTGAAGCACCAGACCGCAGCCTGGGCAAGGGCCATGGCGTCGACGCACTCGGCCCGAGCGACTTGTCGGACACCGGCAGCGACGTCGTGGGCGGCCCTGGCTTTGCCAGCAATATCGATCCTGAGCAGACGCTCGACTTCGACGGCGGCACCACGTCCGACCTCGAAGCCGGTCACGCAGGTGAAACGGCCGGGCCTGATGTGGGCGACGCCGATTTCTCGGGCGACAGCGATCGCAGCGGCACGGGTGAACGCGCCGCAGCCGGGCGCGACGCGGTTGTCAGGGACGGCGCCGACATCGACACCGACCGCATCGAATCCATCCCCGATCTGCCGCTGACCGAGGATGACACCGACTTCTTAACGAGTCTTCCGCCGGGTCAGGACGTAAGCCGCTAACAAGGCGCCGCTGCCCAACAGGGCAGCGTTGATGTATTTCGAGCGCAGCGCCGCCGCCGTGTATTCGCTGTGCTCGATGACGTGATGTGGCGAGCCCTGGCGCTCGCGCAGTTCACGCGTGTAGTCGGGCTTGTGCAAGGCGTCGCGCCGGCTTGGGTCGGTGTCGACGTCCAGCTTCTGGTTCACAAACATCGTCGCCTGCAGGAATTTATCGAACACGCGTGGCAGCAGGCGCGCTCCCGTCGAATTCATCTTGGCCGCACCGCCGACGAACACGTCGCGCTTCGGATGCTGGGCCGCATACAAGATCGCATCAGCAACGATTTCTGGCGCGTAGACCGGCGCCGGCAGCTTCGGTTCCTTGTCCATATAATTTTTCGCGTGCACGGCAAACATCGTGTCGATCCCGGTCGGCTTGATCAGCGTGACCGACATCGGTGCGCCTTCCTTGTCCAGTTCGATGCGCAGCGAATCCGTGAAGCCCTTCACGGCGTGCTTGGACGCCGCGTACATGCCTTGCAGCGGAATCGCATGGTCCGACAGCTCACTCCCCAGGTTGATCAGCGCGCCGCCGCCGCGCAGCTTCATGCGCTTGACCGCTTCCATCGAGCCATTGACCACGCCCCAGAAGTTGGTCTGGAACAGGCGGTGGTGGTCTTCGGGCGCCACATCTTCCATCCGGCCGAAGATCGAGATGCCCGCGTTGTTGATCCAGGTGTCGATACGGCCGAAGCGCTCGATGGCGGCGTCGCCGATGCGCGCCACATCGTCGATATTGCCCACGTCCGCCGTGACAGTGACGACCTCGGCGCCGTTTGTGGTCAGTTCTTCCGCCAGGTGGGCGAGGGCGTCGTCGGCGCGTGCCGCCAGCACCAGCTTGGCGCCGCGTTCGGCGGCCATGCGCGCCGTGGTCAGGCCGATGCCGCTGGTGGCGCCCGTGATGACGATGACTTGCTCATTGATTTTCTTCAGTTTGACTGACATGGATGATCCTTTTTTGCTTTGATTTGGTCGAGGAGGGAGTTATTGAAATGATCACTTCGTGTTGCATAGTGATATTTCAAGAGAAAACGTGGCGCGCGGGTGACGGGGCGGTGCAGGCAGACGTTCCATGACAAAAAACGCCGTTCCCACACGATGCGGGAACGGCGTTTCAAGAGGACTGCGCGGCTGCAGGTACAGCAGGCGAGCAGGCGAGCAGGTTATTTCTTGGAATAAATCTGATCGAACACACCGCCATCGGCAAAGTGGGTTTTCTGCGCTGCGGTCCAGCCGCCGAAATCGCTGATCTGGAACAGCTTGATCTGCGGGAACTGCGACGCGTATTTCTTGGCAAATTTCTCGACCGACGGGCGGTAGTAGTTCTTGGCGATGATGTCCTGGCCCTGGTCGCCGTACAAAAATTCGAGGTAAGCCTGCGCCACCGGCCGCGTGCCGCGCTTGTCGACGGTCTTGTCGACCACGGCCACCGGCGGCTCGGCCAGGATGCTGACCGACGGTGCGACGATTTCGAACTTGTCCGGGCCGAGTTCACGCAGCGCCAGCAGTGCCTCGTTTTCCCAGGCCAGCAGCACGTCGCCGATGCCACGCTCGACGAAGGTCGTGGTGGCGCCGCGGGCGCCCGAATCGAGCACTGGCACGTTCTTGTACAGGCGCGCCAGATAGTCACGCGCCTTGGCGTCGGTGCCGCCCGGCTGGCGCAGCGCGTAGCCGTAAGCCGCCAGGTGGTTCCAGCGCGCGCCGCCCGACGTTTTTGGATTCGGCGTGATCACCGAGACGCCCGGTTTGACGAGGTCGCCCCAGTCGCGGATCTGTTTTGGATTGCCCTTGCGCACCAGGAACACGATGGTCGACGTGTACGGCGCGCTGCGGTATTTGAGCTTTTGTTCCCAGCCTGGATTGATCAGGCCCTTGTCGCGAATGGCGTCGATGTCGTATGCCAGCGCGAGGGTGACGACATCGGCCTGCAGGCCATCGATCACCGAGCGCGCCTGTTTGCCTGAGCCGCCGTGCGATTGCTTGATCGTGACGTTGTCGCCGGTCTTTGCTTTCCAGTGCTTGGCAAATGCCGCATCGAACTCGTGGTACAGCTCGCGCGTCGGATCATACGATACGTTGAGCAGGCTGATGTCGGCGGCAAATACAGGCGCGTGCGCCAAAAGGGTCAGGGCTGCCAGCGAGCTGATGAAGGTTTTGCGAAGCATCGAGTGTCTTTCTTCAGGTTAGAGACGGTAGAGTACGGTCTCGGCCTGTAGAAAGAAAACGAATAAATTCAAGCAACCTTATACGATTTCTGCGCCGGCACAGGTGCGGCTCAGTTTGCCTTGGACAGGATGACGAGCCAGCGGCGGAACAGCAGGATCTCAACGTGGCCGGCTTCGACGCCCGTATCGCACTCGATGACCGGATTCACGGCGTAGAAACGCTTGCGGAAGTCGCGGGTCACCAGGATTTCACGACGGCCAATGCGGACCATGAAAGGGGTCGGGGCGTGTTCCATACCAAAAGAGCTATTGAGCGTGGTCATGTTCGTTTCCTCGTATCGAGTGGTTATGCAGTGAGGTAAGAATACCATAACTACTGTATGAATCAACAGTTACTGTTCGGGCATACAGTAGTTTTTGCTGTGTGTGGTATTTTCGCCAAGTCAGTCATAATCGCGTCATCATGACCAAAACACTGCCTCGCCTCCAGCGCTTTGCCGCCAACCGCTTCTCCGCCGAGGGCGAATACGGGCTGCACCTGACCATCGGCGTGGCGCTGCTGCTCGCTGCGATGGCCGTGTTCGCCCAGCTTGCAGGCGCCGTCGTGGCTGGCGCGCCAATTACCCAGTTCGACGCCGAGATCGCCAACTGGCTGCACCTTCATGCGCGCCAGGGCGGGCTGTTGCGCGATGTGCTCCTGCTCATCACCCACATCCACAGCACGCCGGGCATCCTCATCATGGCCTTCTGCGCGGCGCTGTGGCTGTATCGCAGCGGTCACCGTTACTGGACGATGGCAGTCATCGCCAGCGTGCCCGGCGGCATGCTGCTCAACGTCGCGCTCAAGCACACGTTCGAGCGCGCGCGGCCGCACTTCGACGAGCCGATCGTTACGTTGACCACCTACAGTTTCCCCAGCGGGCACACGATGGCCGCCACCGTGCTGTATGGCGTGCTGGCCTGTTATTTTGCGCGCCGCGCCCATACATGGCCGGGCAGGGTGCTGCCGTTCGTGCTGGCAGCCCTGATGATCGGCGCCGTGGCGTTTTCGCGCATGTATCTCGGCGCGCACTATCTCACCGACATCCTCGCCGCACTGACGGAGGGCTGCGGCTGGCTCGCGATCTGCATCGGCGGCACCGCCACCCTCAATCGCCGCCGCAGGGCCCGTGAACGGCGCCAGTCCGGCGCGACCTCACCTCAAGACATGTAAGGAATTTTTCGATGCGCACTCTCGTTCACCTTTCCGACCTGCACTTTGGCCGCGTCGACCAGGCCCTGCTCGGTCCATTGCGCGAGCTCGTGCACAGCATCGCGGCCGACGTCGTCGTCATTTCGGGCGACCTGACCCAGCGCGCCAAGGTCGAAGAATTCGAGGAGGCGCGCGCGTTTCTCGATTCGCTGCCGGGGCCGCAGATCGTCGTGCCGGGCAACCATGACATTTCGCTGTACAACGTGCTGCGCCGTTTCGCCCGGCCGCTGTCGCGCTATCGCCGCTACATCACCGACGATCTCGAGCCGGTCTTCATCGACGACGAGATCGCCGTCGTTGGCATCAACACGGCCCGTTCGCTGACCATCAAGGACGGGCGCGTCAGCCACGAGCAGATCGCCGCGCTGCGCGAGCGCCTGAGCGGCCTGAGCCCCGACGTCACGCGCATCGTCGTCACGCACCACCCGTTCGACTTGCCCGATCATTTCGAAAAGCGCGACCTGGTCGTGCGCGCGCCGCTGGCGATGGAAGTGTTTGCCGAAACCGGCGTCGATATCCTGATGGCCGGGCACATGCATGCCAGCCACGCCGGTAGCACGGCGGCGCGTTACCAGATCGATGCTTACGCGGCGCTGGTGATCCAGGCCGGCACGGCAACCTCGACGCGTGGGCGCGGCGAAGTCAATTCATTCAATGTGGTGCGGGTCGACGCGCAGCGGGTCGAGATCGACCGCTACGGGTGGGACGCGGTGGGCGGCAAGTTTGAAGTGGTCAATACCGAAAAGTTCATGCAGGCAGGCAGTGTCTGGTCGCCGCACACCGACGGCATGCTGGCGGCGGGGCTCTGAGGCCCCGCCAGGCGCGCTCAGATCCAGTATTCGGTCAGGCGCGCCATCGCTTCGCGCAGGCGGTCGGACCATGGCCGCCGCTTCCAGGCGTCGAGCTTGATTTCCTTCGAATGGACGACGTCCTCCTTGAACGCCGCCTCCATCTCGCGCCCGAAGGCCGGATCCAGCACGACCACATTGACTTCGTAGTTGTGGATGAAACTGCGGCGGTCGATATTGGCCGAGCCGATGGAGGACCACATGCCATCGATCACTGTGGTCTTGGCATGCAGGACCGCCACCTGCAACTGGTGGATGCGCACACCGCCCGCGAGCAGCTCTTCGTAGAACGATTCGCCCGCATGCCGGATGAAGCCGTGATCGGACACGCCCGGCAGCACGAGCTGCACGTCCACGCCGCGTTTGGCGGCAGCGATGAGGCCGTCGACGATCTGGCGGTCCGGCACGAAGTAGGCGGCCGTCAGGTAGATCGATTTCTTCGATTCGCCGATGGCGACGACGAGTGACTTGTAGATGGATGAATCGTGGTCTGGCGACGTGGCCAGCACGCGCACCACCTTGTCGCCCGCTGGCGCCAGTTGCGGGAAATAATCGATTTGCGGCAATTCACCGGCGTCCTGGTGCACCCAGTTGTCGATGAATGCCCACTGCAGCGCGCCGACGGCAGGGCCCTGGATCTTGATGTGCGTGTCGCGCCAGCCGACCTTGTCCTGGCTCACGTCGTCCGGACGCTTCTTGGACCGGAACAGCGAGCTGTTGGCGTAGGTGCTGCTGATATTGATGCCGCCGGTGAAGGCCACCAGCCCGTCGACGATCATGATCTTGCGGTGATCGCGGTTGTTCAGCGCCCATTTACCGGGGCGCTTGGTCGGGTCAACCGGATTGAAGACCAGCACGTTCACGCCCGCCTGACGCAGCCGGTCAAAGAATTCCTTCGGTGTGGCCAGCGTGCCGACCCCGTCGACCATGATATTGACCACCACGCCTTCGCTGCGTTTCTGCATCAGGATCTCGGCAAACTGCCCGCCAATCTCGTCGTGGTCAAAGATATAGGTTTCCAGATTGATCGATTTTTTGGCCGCGCGCGCCGCTTCCATCATCGCGCGCATCGTTGCCGGGCCGTCGAACAGCAGCGTGACGGCATTGCCGGCGATCATCGGCACCCCGGTAGCCTGTTCTTCCAGTACCGCCAGCCCCTTGAGATCGGTCGACGCGCGCGCCCAGCGCCGCTTGAGCAGCGCTGCCGCCTGTTTCTGCTTGAGTTCGCCATGCTGCGTCGTGACCGTCGGCGTCGATTGACCAGGCGCCCCGGTCATCGTGCTCGCATCGGGCAGTGACTTGCAGGCCGTCACCGCGCAGGCGAGAGCGGCGATGGCACACCAGGCGGCGAAGCGCTGTTTGATCATTTTGATCCTCGTACGGGTTCTGCATCAGGGGGCGCCAGTTGGCGGTGCTTGGGGCCGAGGAAGAACTCCACCGGCGAATACGCAAAACGGCGGCCCAGTGCCTGCACTAGCAGGATGCCGCGCTTGAAGCGGATCTTGCGTGCGCGCAGCGCAACCCACAGCGCCAGGCCGAAGCTGACCAGGAGGTTGACCGTGCCGATCAGCAGCACGCCGGACGCAGCGTTGATGAGCTGCGGCACGGTCATCTGGTAGTCGAGGGCCACCAGCGCGGTCGCGAAATTGGCGGCCGAGAACGTGATGTGGCGAATGTCGATCGGCAGACCCAGCAGGAAGCCGACCGTGCCGGTGGTGCCAAGCAGGATGCCGAAGAAGAAGTTACCCATCAGGCCGCCCAGGTTGTTCTCGACATACGCGCCCAGGCGCGCCAGCCGTGCCGGACCCAGCAGCGTGCGCAGGCCGCGCAACTGCTGGACGCGCTGGCCCATGCGGGTGTACAGCGCCTTGTTGTCGTAGTAGCCCGACACCAGACCGGCCACGAACAGCCAGACACCGGCCACCGCCGCATAGAAAAGAGCAGGGCTGTTGACGGGATCGATCTCGTTAAGCAGGTGCAGCGCCTTGATCGGGTCGACCAGATGCTCGCCCCGGTACCAGCGCACGCCCTCGGCAATGGCCCAGGCCACCGGGAACGCTACCAGCACGTTACCGAGCACCGCCACCATCTGGGTGCGGAACACTTTGTTGACGAGCTCAGCAAGCCGGTCGACGTCGAGGCCGCGCCCGGTTGCCGAACGATGCAGCGAGGCGGCGATGCGCTGGGCCGTCATGGCCGGCTGCTTGGTCGCCACGGTAAAGTGCAGCATGTGGATCAGCACGAAGCCGAACGAATAATTCATGCTGAACAAAAAGGCCTGGACTAGTGGCGGCGAGTGCAGATATCCCAGCAGGATCTTGAGCAGCGCCATGAAGCCGACGATGAAACCGGCCCCGGACGACGACCACAGCATCTTGCGCAAGCCCTTGCGGTCTTCGGCGATGTAGTGCTCGCCGGTGCGGCTGGCGTTTTCGGTGACGTTGCGCGCCAGCAGGTCGACGTTGTCGCGCACCAGGTTCGTCACTTGGTACTTGGTGTTGTGCGCTTCGATGAGTTCTTCGGCCAGTTCGATCACGGCGCGCTCGCGCGCAGTCAATTCGGGCGGAGGCTGGTCAGCCAAGACGGCGACATTGCCTTGCGGCGTCAGCGTGACGGCCGATGCGGCCGCGCCGGCCAGCTGTGGCGTGCCGGCCGCCATGGCGCTCAGCACGCCCTGGGTGGCGGCTTCCGTGTCAGCCGCAGTGTCGGCGTTTGTGGCAACCTCGGGCACGTCCACCAGGAACAGCAGCTTTTGCAGGCGGTCGATACTCTGCTGCAGCGCGACCAGCAGATAGGTCAGTGCGATGCTGGTGCCACTGCTCAGCGCCAGGCGCCGGATCTTGAGCACCACGTCTTCGCACTGGTCCAGCATCACGAGCAGGTGGCGCGCGTCGTCAGGGCGCGGGATGTCGCCATTCAGGTAGCGCGCGTATTCATCAAGATACCGGTTGACCTCGATGTTTTGCATCAGGAACGGCGAATCGAAGTTCTCGATCTGGCTGTAGCTGTGCACCAGGCGCGGCTCCAGGCCCAGCGCGCAGACGCGGCACGACAGCGTGCGGATCGCATCGAGCAGACCCTTGAGCGTGACCACGCGCGCGCGGCCAGGGTTCGCATCGGCCGGGACCGGCGCGCTTTCGATCACATGGAACAGCGCCATCCAGTCAGTGTCGGGCACCGCGCGGATCCACTCGAAATCGTCCTGGCGGTACAGCACCTGATCGAGTGCGTCGGACAGGTACAGGTCTTCCAGTGCCGGCGGCAGGAAACGATACGTGATGCGGCTTTTCAGCTCGGTGACGAAGCCATCGTTCGACAGGATGCCGATGTCACTGTACAGGCTGGTGTGGCGGCGTTTTTCGAGCAGCGTGGTGATGTAGCGGCGCAGCGCCCAGGCCTGGTCGGGATTGCCCTTGAGAAGCTGGGTCAGCGTACGCACGGACTGGGCCGGATCGTCCACGGTTTGCCACACCCAGCGCTGGCGCGGGCGCAGATGGCACACCAACTCAACCAGCAGGTCGATGTTGTCACTGTTGGGGTCGATTCGTTCGAGCGTAGAAAGCATGAAAAAAATTGATACTGGAAAGCCTCAGTGTACGCGAGGCGTCCAGCCTGGATGGTGTGGCAACGAACAATAACGTCGTGGAAATGTCCGCATGGCACTTTTAATGCCCGAACTGGCAATGGTGGCGGCTGGACGAGGGCAGGGCAATCCCGCTACACTGGACTGGATTTGCAATGTTGCAGTGACGAAGGAAACCATGTACCTCACGTATTTCAACGGCCAATGGGCCGAGGGCAATGTGCCCTTGTATGGCGCGATGGATCACAGCCTGTGGCTGGGTTCGTCCGTCTTCGACGGCGCGCGTTCGCTTGCCGGCAAGCTGCCCGACCTGCGGCCGCACCTCGAGCGCGTCATCAGCTCCGCCGAGAAGCTGGGCCTGGCCTGCCCCCTGAGCGTGGACGAGATGGAAGTGCTGGTGCATGAAGGCGTCGCGAAGTTTGCGCCGGATGCCGAGCTGTACGTGCGCCCGCTCGTATTCGGCACGGAAGGCTTCCTGATTCCGGTGGCGGAGAAAAGCCAGTTCGCGCTGACGCTGTTCGATGCGCCGCTGCCGCCGTTCGTCGGGTTCTCGGCCGGCCTGTCGACCATGCGCCGGCCTCAGCCGAGCATGGCGCCGACGGATGCCAAGGCATCGGCCCTGTATGCCAACTCGACCCGCGCCATGCGCGAAGTGAAGGCGCGCGGCTTCGAGCAGGCGATCATGCTCGACGGCGAAGGCCATGTCGCCGAATTCGGCGCCTCGAACCTGTTCCTGGTCACGGCCGACGGCAAGGTGGTCACGCCCCGCTTGAACGGCACCTTCCTCGCCGGCATTACGCGTGCGCGCGTGATGGCGCTGCTGGCCGGTGTCGGCATCGAGGTCGAAGAACGCACGGTCGAAGAAGCCGAGCTGCGCACCGCGCGTGAAATCTTCAGCACCGGTAACTATGGCAAGGTCACGCCATGTACCCGCTATGAAGACCACGTGCTGGAAGTCGGGCCGGTCGCAAGCCAGGCGCGCGAGCTGTATCTGGCGTTCACGCAGGCCGCGTAAGCGGTCCTGGTCTGTGCCAATGCAAAAGGCCGGCAATTGCCGGCCTTTTGCATTGCTACGCTACGTGGCGATTAGCCGCGTGCTGGTTCCGCGACATAGATCTCGACGCGGCGGTTGCGCGCCTTGCCTGCGTTGTCGTTGTTCGACGCGATTGGCTCGCGCGAACCGCGGCCTTCGATGGTGATGCGGTTCGGGTTCACGCCGCGGCCTGCCAGGTAGTCACGGGTGCGCGATGCGCGGTCAACCGACAAGGGCTGGTTGATGCTGTCGCTGCCGGTGCTGTCGGTGTGGCCGATGATCACGACGTTGGTGTTCGGGTTCTCTTGCAGCGTCGAAGCGAAGCGCTGCAGCACTGGCTGGAAGTTGCCCTTGATGTCCGAGCGGCCCGTGTCGAACGAGATGTCGCTCGGGATTTCCAGTTTCAGGCGGTTGTCCGAGGTCTGGGTGACTTGCACGCCAGTGCCCTGGGTTGCTTGTTCCATGGCTTGTTTTTGCTGTTCCATGCGCTTGGACCAGATATTGCCGATCACGGCGCCGGCTGCTGCGCCAATCGCTGCGCCGCCTGCCACACGGCCGCCGCCACCACCGCTGGTCGTGCCGCCGATCAGGCCGCCCAGGCCTGCGCCAATGCCGGCGCCGGTTGCGGTACCGCGCTGGGTGCCGGTCATGTCTGCGCAACCGGTGGCCGTCATGACGACGATGGCAACTGCTGCGGTGGTTTTGATGAAGTTTTTGTTCATGGTGGAACTCCTTAAAAGTAAGAAATCCGTTTCGCCGTCACACCATCAAAGGGCGCGACCGCGAAACGGATTGAATTTTACGACAAGCAGAGACTTGCCATAAAAATGCTATATACCGCGACCGCTGATCAGGCGAACCAGGATCATGATGACGGCGACGACGAGCAGGATGTGAATGAAACCGCCGATGGTGTACGAGGTCACCAAGCCGAGCAGCCAGAGAATAACGAGGACAACAGCAATTGTGTACAGCATGATGAATCTCCTAGAAGGGGTGCGCCGGTTGCGCTGTGAGACCAGTATGTTGTTTCCTGAGAGCGACTACCGTACGATGGCGTACATTAAACGCAACTTTTTTGTTTTTGCACGCCGGGGATCCAGCCCATCATCCCGATCAGCCCAGTAAAGCCGATCAGGCACGTCAACAGGCCGCCAGCGATCAGGAAAAGCACGTCATGCGCCTCTACCAGCCCTTGCACAGCTGGCGCCGGGCCGGCCGACAGCAGGCCGAAAAGAGTCAGTACCATTCCCCAAATGATGATGCCGATCCAGGTCAATGTGTTCATGCGCGGCTCCCTGATGAATGCTGTTCGCCAATCGATTCAGCATGGGAACAATTGTCGCCTTAGCTCATCAATAATTCCGTGCGATGGCACACATTGCAATTAGGAAAAAATTTGGCCGGGATGCTTGCGCGATCCCGGCCATTGATGTTGCTGCAAAAAAGCTGATTCTTGGTTAGGCCACCGAGCGCAGACGGCCCTTGACAATGCGCACGCGGTCGCCGCTGCCCCATTGTGGCTGGCTGGTCTGGCGGAAGGTACGCAGCGTGCCGTCATCCAGGCGCACCCGGATTTCATAGCTGGTCGTTGCCTTCACATTGCCCTCGACCTGGTTGCCCACGACAGCGCCGCCGATGGCGCCAGCCGCGGTAGCCAGCGTCTTGCCATTGCCGCCACCGATCTGGTTACCCAGCAAGCCGCCGAGGACGGCGCCACCGGCTGCGCCCAGGCCGCTGCCTTCGGCACGTTGCTTGATCGCGCGCACCGATTCCACGTTGCCGCAGTTTTCACACCAGTTGCTCTTTGCTGCCACCTGGGTCGGCTCGCTTTCCTTGATCTGCGTCACAGGTGCAGCTTGTTTTACAGGTGCCGGTGCCGGTACGGGAACCGGCGCAGGGGCATAGGCTTGCTGCGGCGCCTGGGCGTCTGCAGGGTAGGCGTAGCCAGGTTGCGGCGCACCCTGCGGGAGGGTAGAGGCGAGCGCCAGGCGATCGGCCTCGGTCAGCTGACGGTTCGCCGTGCCGCCGACCGACGATGGCAGCCAGCCCATGATGGCGGCGGTGCCCACCAGTGAGAACAGCACGACAGCGGCAGCGGCCAGCAGCAGCAGCGGGTGGGTGCGGTTCTTCACCGGCATGGTTGGAGGGGTTGTCATCTTTTGTTCCTTTCGTATAGGCATTAAGCCGGATGTCCGATGATTGTCCTCAGGAACAACTAATGCTTCCGTGCGTCACCGTACATACCTGCGCAGCCTGTGCGATTAGGCTCCATCACATTGTTTGTAAATGTAACTGGTCGTAGCGGTCCCGGCTGGCCCACGCACCAACTTGTGAGGAAATGATGAATTCTGCCGTCCACCCGCCTGTCTTCGAGCCCAACAGTAATTTGTTACTCGCAGCACTTCCCCCGCACGACCTCGCCCAGATGCTGCCGCAGCTCGACGAGGTGAGGGTGGAAGCTGGCCAGGTCTTGTGCGAAGCGGGCGACCCTATTCTTCATATCTATTTCCCCCATGATTGCCTGGTGTCCCTGCTTGGTGTAGCCGAAGGGCGCATGACGCTCGAGGTTGGGCAGGTCGGGCGCGAAGGCATGCTCGGCGCCACCACGGCGCTGGGCCACGACATCACGCAAGTGCGCGCCGTCGTCCAGCGCGCCGGTAGCGCAAGCCGGATGGAGGGTGGTCGTTTTCGCCTCGAAGTCTCGCGCAATCCGGCATTGCAGCGCGTGCTGTATCGCTACACCGATTCCTTGCTGGCCCAGGCGATCCAGATCGCTGTGTGCAGCCGCTTTCACGTGCTCGAGGCGCGCCTGGCCCGGTCGCTGCTCGTCACGCGCGACCGTTTGCAATCGGATAAATTCCATCTGACGCACGAGTTTCTTGCACATGCTTTGGGCGTGCGCCGGGTCGGCGTGACCAAGGCGGCCAGCGCGCTGCAGCAGCAGGGCCTGATCAACTACAGCCGGGGCAATATCGAGATCCTCGACCCGGAGCGCCTGACGGCAGCGGCGTGCTCCTGCTACCAGATCGTGCGTGAAGCCGGGGCTGCGCCAGCCACCGATACGGTCTGATTGGTCCCGGCGGTAACGCGGTGCACCAAAAACAAAACGCCCGGCAAGCCGGGCGTTTTGCATTCACTGACAGTGCGCTGGCATTGCTGCCAGCGAACGGAAATCAGTTGGTGGTCTTGACTTGGTTGCCGACCACGCCGCCGACAGCTGCGCCGCCAACGGTGCCGACTGCGCTGCCGCCGGTCAGGACGCCACCGATCACAGCACCGGCGCCAGCGCCGACTGCAGTGTTACGGTCTTGCTTCGACATGTTCGAGCAGCCGACCATACCGAAAGCGGCGGTCGCCAGGGTTGCCGTCACTACCAGGTTTTTGATGAGTTTCATGAAGTTCTCCTTTGATGGGGTTATTTCAGGCGCAGGTCATTCCTGACCGATTTCACGCCGTTGACGGTTCGCGCGGCCGAAGCCGCTGCGGCGACGCTGTCGGCCGAGGAAACAAATCCCTGCAACCGGACAATGCCTTGGTACGTATTGACATCCAGATCGGACACCTTCAGGTCGGGATCGCGCCTGATGGCGCTGTGCACCCCGGCAGTGATGACATCGTCCTGGACCGCTTCGACCTTGCCGAAACCGGGTAATCCGGACGTGCATCCCGTCAGTGCTCCACCGGCCAGTGCGGCCAGCAAAACGGGGATGCTGCCAAAACGCTTGATGCTCGATCCGTTCATGCGGGTGTTTCTTTTCTTGATGACCTGAACACGATCATAGACAGGATTGCCAAATTGATCTGTTCGGCAACACACAAAGCCGGTGCCAGGTTGTTACAGGTTGTATCCGTCAGGCTATTTCAGCGACGCTGACGCTGGCCCGGTGGCGGCGCACTGGGCGCCTGCCGTGCCTGGGCCAGCAACCGCGCACAATCGCTGTCCTCGCCCGGCCCTGTATTGATCAGGGGGAGCAGGGCAGCCAGCGGCGCCGCCACGACGGCCAGTGCTGCGGCGCCGCCTGCCTTCATTGCCAGCACACCTTTGTCGATGGCGACGTCCGGCTTGCTGAACGGGCCGCGCACATAGATTGGGGCGCGCAGCGAAAAGATGCGCAGCGCTTTGGTCTCGGGCCGGATGCGCAGTTCCATCTGCTCGCCCGCCAGGTTGATGGCGCCGTCGACGTTGATGATGGCCTCTTCGGTGTCGACAATGAAGCTGCGCGTGCGCGCGACGCCGTCCTGGATGGCAAAGTCGGCCGCCACGCAGTTGAGTTCGACCTGCTTGTCGCCGAACAGCTTGGTGACGACAATGTTCGCCACGTTCAGGCCCGCCATTTCCAGCAGCATCTTGCTCACCGTGCCTTCACTGACGAGCGCCTTGAGTTCGCCATTGGATGTCGCCAGCAGCGATGCGACCGAGTTGCCGGTGGCCGACAGCTTGGCATCCGCATTGATCTGGCCAGCCGTCGCCTGCATCTGCTCGATCTTCGGGAACAATTGCTTGATGCCGATCTTGCGTGCCCGCACGTCCGCCATCGCCTTGATGGCATTCTTGCCGCTGCGCCCGCTGCCATCGAGGCGAATGGTGGTGCGCACGGTGCCGCCGGCCATGCCGAATTCGAGCGGATCGAGCCGGAGCACGCCGTTGTCCATCTTGATGTGGCTGCTGAGCTTACTGATCGGCAGTGCCTTGTCACGCACGATATTGTCGGCGGCAAAGCGCACGTCTGCATCCAGCGCTGTCCACCGTTCGGTGTGGAATTCTTCCACCGGCAACACCTTGCCGGTCGGCTGCTTCGTCTCGACGCCGCGCGCCGCCTTGCTGGCGTTCGAATCGGCGCCAACGAGTGGCGCCAGATCGGCAAACACGAGCTGACGCGAGCGCACATTGCCCGACAACACCGGACGCGCGCCACCGGTGGCGTATTCGAGGCGCCCCCCGATATCGCTCGCGCCCACCTTGCCGGCAAAGCCGTCGTACACCCAGCGGCTGGCATCCTTGGCCAAGCGGCCGGTCAGGCGGCCCGACGTGGAAAACGCTGGCGTTTCCGGTAACAGCACGCCGGTAAAGTGATACAGGCGCGCCATGCTGGCGCCAGCCAGTTCGAGTTGCACGTCCAGCGCGGCGAGCCGGGCCGGATTGGTGACGGTGCCGGCAATGGCGATGCGCGTCTTGCCCGATTTGAATTCGCCCTGGATCGGGTAGGGCGCGGTCTCGTCCTTCAGCGAAAACACCGAGCCGAGCTTGCCGCCGCCGCCCACTTTCGCGCCGTTGTAGTCACCGTCCAGCGTGAACGCCACGCCATAGACCGGATCGCGTTCGAGCGTGCGCACCCGGGCCGTGACATCGGCCTTCGTGACCGCATCCTTGACGTGGACGACGCCGTCGGTCAGCACGACGCGCTCGAGGTCGAGATTCCAGCGCGACGGTTGTTCGTTGCGCTGGAAGGTCCAGTTATTCGTGGCCGCGTTCAGGCGCAGCAGGTTGACGCGGGGCGCGTCGAAGCGCAGCAGCGGGATGCCGATGCGCTTGTCCAGCAACGCGAGCGGATCGAGCGAGAAGGAAAACTGGCCGACGCTGGCCATGTTCCCGGTCGCCATGCCGGCCGGATTGCCGATCGTGGTGTTGCGCGCCACGAGGTAGGGCCATGGGATGTGGTCGCGCCACGTGCGCTCGGCTGGCGCCATGCGCGCCGCGGGACGCTCCCACGACACAGTCAGGTCGCCCTGGATGGCAAACGGGCGATCGATGGCGTCGCTGACCTTGTCGTTGATCCACGGCCGGGCGCGGTTCCAGTCGAAGGTCGCGATGACGATGATGGCAATGACGGGCAGCGCGATCAGCACGGCAAGGATCCACAAGCCGATCTTCTTCTTGCTGCGGCGCGGCCCCGGTGGGCGCTGCGCCGGCAGCGGCATTGTCTCGGCCATGAAAGTCCTTTATCAGTAGTGGATGTGATTCGTGCGGCGAGGGTAGCCTACGCTGGTCTGTGTCAACGTGCGATGGCGCACCCAGTGCCGGCGATAAGCGACGTATGCAGCCGGGGTGTGCATCGCTGCAGGCAATGTGCGTCACCGAACTGAGCGCATTCCATAACAGGTTTATAACGTTATCTACACCACTTCCGAGGAGAAAATGTAATGAATAAACATCAATCGATGACCGGGTTTGCCCGCCTTGGCTGCGTTGCCGCTCTGCTGGCACTGACGGCCTGCGCAAGTCCTGACAAGGCGCCTGCGACGGCGGATGTGGCTGTCTCGCGCAACGCGATCGAGAATGCCGTGTCGGCAGGTGCAGCTGACCTGGCGCCAGCGGAAATCACGGCGGCACGTGAAAAGATGGGCAAGGCCAACCAGGCCCTGGCCGCGCGTGACTACAAGCTGGCACGCGAACTGGCAGTCCAGGCCCAGGCCGACGCCAAGCTGGCCCAGAGCAAGGCTGTGTCGAGCAAGGCAACGGCTGCTTCAACCCAGCTGAATGACGATCTGCGCGTGCTGCGTGAAGAAGTCGATCGCGCCAACACCAAGTAAGGCAACTGAGCTAACTGAGTCATTTGAGTCATTGCACTGTTTCCTGTCTCCGGACAGGAGTTCGCGCCGACGATCCGGCGCTTGGAAAATAAAAGGAATAACAACATGAAAAACCGCAAATCCGCCGTATCGATCCTGGCCGCCGCCGTGCTGGCGGCAGCCTGCGCCAGCGCGCCGATGACCACGCCAACGCTCGACCAGGCGCGTGCCGACTTTGTCAGCGCGAACAATAATTCGCAGGTCTCGACCTACGCACCACTCGAATTCAAGCAGGCCAGCGAGGCCCTCGACCAGGCCAACCAGGCTGCGGCCCGCCGCGAAAGCCTGAGCGACATCGACCGTCTGGCCTATGTGGCCAAGCAGCGCATCGCCACGGCGCAAGAAGTTGCCAAGGGCAAGGCCGCTGAAGCCAATATCGCCGACGCAACGCGCCAGCGCGACATGGTCCGCCTGGATGCCCGCACCGCCGAAGCCGATCGCGCCAAGCGCGACGCTGAAGCCGCCCAGGCTGCTGCCCAGCAGGCCCAGGGTCAGGCGCAGCAAGCCCAGATGCAGGCACAGGCAGCCCAGGCTGAAACGGCTGCCATGGCCGAACGCACGGCCAAGCTCGAAGCGCTGCTGGTTGACCTGCAGGCCGTGAAAACCGAACGCGGCTTTGTCGTCACGATCGGCGACGTCCTGTTTGCGACCGACCAGGCCGTGCTGAATGCGAATGGCATGTCGACGCTGCGCAAACTGGCCGACGTCATGGCCCAGAACCCGAACCGCACCGTGTTGATCGAAGGCTTCACCGACAGCACCGGCAGCGAGAGCCACAACCAGCAACTGTCGGAGCGTCGCGCCAGCGCCGTCGCAACCGCGCTGGCCGGCCAGGGCGTGCCACGCGAACGCATTGCAATGCGTGCCTACGGCGAAGCCTTCCCTGTTGCATCGAATGACAGCGCAGCAAGCCGTCAGCAGAATCGTCGCGTCGAAATCGTTCTGTCGAACGAAGGCGCTGCCATTCCGCCACGCGCAGCAGCGCGTTGAACCTGTTTTTGAACCGACTCTGAATTAAGGAATGACAATGGAACAAACCAACAACCTCGGCCACGGCTTTGATGTCTCGGCAATCCGCAAGGCAGCCGCCAACCTCGACGACGGCGCCGTGACCGAGGGCTATCAGGCCGACCGTGAAGCAGTCATCGCGATGCTGAACGATGCACTGGCCACCGAACTGCTGTGCGTGATGCGCTACAAGCGCCATTACTACACCGTCAGCGGTCCAGGCACCGGCCAGATCAAGGCCGAGTTCCTCGAGCACGCGCAGCAAGAGCAGGAACACGCCGACCGCATCGCCGAACGCATCGTGCAACTGAACGGTTCGCCAAACTTCAACCCGGCCACGTTCGCTGCCCGCAGCCACGCTGAATACGACGAATCGCTCGAAGCACAGGACATGGTCCGCGCCGACCTGATCGCCGAGCGCGTGGCGATCGAATCGTATCGCCAGATGATCGTGGCGATCGGTGACAAGGATCCAACCACCCGCAACATGCTGATTGAAATCATGGCCGTCGAAGAAGAACACGCCGACGACATGCGCGACCTGATGGCCTGAGCTTGACCGTGACCCGCCCCGTGCGGGTCAGTTTCAACGATTGATTAGTGACAGGAGTAGAACATGCTAGACACTTCCCGCAACAGCAACGGCAGCATGCACCCGATCAGCGGCAGCACCTATGCCACCCAGTCCGACATGAAGGCTCTCGTGCGTGACGCGCAGTCGATGCTGACCGCCGCCGCATCGCTCACCGGCGAGAAAGCCGAAGAGCTGCGTGAGCGTGGCATGGCGCTGCTTGACACGGTCCTGGGCGGCGCCAGCCTGGTCCCGACCCAGGCCGTGGTCAAGGGCAAGGAACTGGTTCATACCGCTGATGTCTATGTCAAGGACAACCCGTGGCGCATCGTGGCAGTAGCGGCAGGTGTCGGCGTGCTCATTGGCGTGCTAATTAGCCGCAAACATTAAGGTTGGGGGCTACGTGGATAAAGAAGAAGCAGTCGTGCATAACCCCGGCGTATTCGCCGGCATTTCCAGTCTGTTCAAGAGTCTGTTCGGCCTTGCCGTCTCGCGCGTCGAACTCGCGGCGCTGGAGCTGGCCGACATCCGCAATCACATCATCGAGTTGGTGGCCATCTTTGCCGTGGCCGCGCTGGCGGTCTGGTTTGCCATCGCCTTCGGTGCAATGACCATCGTCGCGCTGGCATGGGAATCGATGGGCTGGACCATCCTGTTGATCATGTTCGCGGTGTTTGCACTGATCACGGCCATTCTCGTGGCCAAGGGCATGGCGCTGATCAAGCAGAACAAGCTTGGCTTCCCGGCGACGATGAAAGAACTGAAAAACGACCGCGAGATGCTGCTGTGAGCGGCGCACCCAAAGAGGCCAACATGCACAAACACGACAAGACGACCGGGTTGGCCGGTCATCAACACAGCCTGGACCCGGCAATTCGCAAGCAGGAACTGCTGCGTGAAGGCGAGTTCTTCCGCGCTGGCGTGGCCCATGCCAAGGCGAGCATCCAGCATGGCATGAAGCCTGAGGTGATGCTGCGCTCGGCGTTCGACCACACGACCGTGGCGCTGCGCACCCGGGCCGACGCACTGCTCAAGCCGACCGGCACCAATGTGTCGATGCTGATGCCGTACGCCATGACCGCGGTGAACTTCGTGCGCCAGCGTCGTATGGGCAAGCAGGCAGCGGGCGCCGCAGTTGGCGTTGGCATTCTGGGCTGGTACCTGAATCGCCGGCGCACCCGCAAGGCCAAGGCAGCCAAGGAAGCATGAACATGAGCATGAATCGGTGCCGGCGCCTTCGAGCGCCGGCACACGACGTAACGATCACGAATAACGCTGCAGTGTAGTACGTTGTACCGGCTTTGGTGGGGCTTGAACGGCGTTCCAATCGCAAGTTGGACGCCGTCTTTTTTTGTCCGCCTGCTTCCCTCCCATCCAGTATGCTGCACCCGTCCCTTTACTGCGAGAACCCCATGCATCCCTCGAATATTGTCCTGCTCGAATTCCATCCGGAACGCGATGACCTCAGTCCCGACAAGGAGTTGCGCAATGGCTTGTCGGTGGCACTGCGCATGGGCAAGACGCTGTGGCTGGCAAACGATGAGTCCGTGAGCATCGAGCGCCTGACGCTGGTGGAAGAGGACAGCCGCGGCCAGAGCAGCTTTGCGCGTGAGCACCACCAGTTCGCGCTGCACGATTTCTTCGACCTGCCGCTGCCGGCGTTCGATGTCGAGAAAGGCCGCATCAATGAGGCCGATGTCGAAGGGCTGGCCTGCGACGGCAAATATATGTGGGTGACCGGCTCGCACAGCCTGCGCCGCAAGAAGCCCGACCCGCTCGATGGCAACAAGCGCACGCACAAGCGCCTGGCGACAGTCAGCGCCGACGGCAACCGCTATCTGCTCGGCCGCATTCCGATGGGCGAACAGGATGGCGTGCCCACCTTGCTCAAGGAAGTCGAGCACAAGGGCAAGCGCCGCACTGCCGCGCTGCTGCGCGGCGATGCGCACGGCAACGAGCTCACAGCGCAGCTGAAGCAGGATGAACACCTCGGCCCGTTCCTGGCCATTCCCGGCAAGGACAACGGTTTTGATATCGAGGGCATCGCGCTGGCGGGCAAGCACGTGCTGCTGGGCCTGCGCGGGCCGGTGCTGCGGGGCTGGGCCACCATCATCGAAGTGGCCCCCGTCGATGACGAGATGCCGGGTTCGCTTCGCCTGACGCCGCTCGATGCCGATGGCAGTCTGTACCGCAAGCACTTCCTTGACCTGGGTGGACTGGGCATTCGCGACCTGTGCAAGCAGGGCAGGGATCTGCTGATCCTGGCCGGGCCGACGATGGATCTGGACGGTCCTGTAACGCTGTTCAGATGGGTTGGCGGCGCCGAGCCGGATGGCGAAACAGTCGTGTCTGCCGAGGTACTGGAGCACGTTCTCAACCTGCCGTTCGGGCAGGGCGTGGATCACCCGGAAGGTATCGCGCTGTTTGCCAGTCGCGACGGGGCCGATGAGGGTTTGCTGGTGGTGCACGATTCGGCGTCGCCGAGCCGCCAGATCGGGGAGAGTACGCTGGTGGCGGACGTGTATCCGCTACCGTCGCGCAAGAAAAAGCGCTAAAGCTAGTTGGCGCTGGCGAACTTCTGCCTCAGTTCGATGGCGCCTTGGTCAGCAGCCCCGAATCGCGCTGGAACGTTGCACGTGCTTCGGCCACGCAGGCCTTGCGATCGGCGGCAGGCTGTTGCTTGCAAGCGTTCTGCGCTTCCTGCAATGCGGCGCGCAGTTCCTTGCGCAGCGTCTGTTGCTCGGAATCGTTGCGGTACCAGCGTGCCGGATCGCCATTGGCAATTTCCTGGGCCTGTTGACGGGCGGCGACTTGGCTCACATTCGCGTCGCCACCGGTGGCAGGCGTCGATTGCGCGGCAGCAGTCAAACAAGTAAGGGAAGTGGCGAGGGCGAGCACGCAAGCGCTGGTGGAGCGAATGAGGTGGGCCATGATGGTCTCCTGAAGCGGTGCAACAGATGGACGTGCTGACGAGGCAAGAGCGGGGCAGGGCGTGATGCCCCGCTTCCGCTCCTGCTGTACCTGGTCGATGCGTGGATCAGTAACGGTAGACGCGGCCGTCGACGATGCGAACGCGGTTGCCCACGCGCAGGTCGTAGACGCTGTCCTGCATCACGGCGCGGTATTCGCCGTTATCCATGCGGACATTGATCTGGTACTGCTCAGGGCCCTGTGCATTGCGGTTCTTTTCGACATTGTTGCCCAGCGCAGCGCCGGCAACACCGGCAGCCACGGTGGCTGCAGTGCGGCCGCTGCCGCTACCGATCTGGTTACCGGCCAGTGCACCGACCACACCGCCCAGGATGGCGCCGGCGCCGCTCGTGCGGTTTTCACCTTGGGCGACCTGGATCGAATCGATCACGCCGTAGCCGGCCGAGGCGCTGCTGCTGGCATTGTTGTAGCCGCCGCCGAATGGCTGCTGGGTGTTGCTGGCGCAACCAGTGAGTAGGGCGCCGGTGGCAAGGACGACAGCGATAAGTTTACGGTTTGCATTCATATTGTTCTCCTGACAAAAGGTTTTACTCAGAATAGACACGCTGGAGATGGGGGTCTGTGCGTTGCCGCACCTACCTTGTTCTGCTACTACCTCCGCTGTTTCGCCATGGGACGGTAAATATGTCAGGCAATTAGCGTTGTTTCCGTGACACAGCCCAACACTCTGCGTCTTGTGTTCGCCAGCGTACAGAAGACGGGTGTAGTGCATGTAAAGATAGCGCCAGTGTTGACAAATGGTGAACAAAAATAATGAAGACCCCGCATGTGCTGTTCCTGATCGCTGTTGCCATGGCCTGGACTGCTCCGGCTCTGGCGCAAGGCGCAGGGCAGGATGCGAAGGCCGCTTATCAATACGCGATGGACACTGCCGAAGCCGGCTATGATGCGGCCAAGGCCAGGTGTGACACCCTGGCTGGTGTGCCGCACGAGATCTGCGTTGCCGATGCCCGCGCAGCGCGGGTCCGGATCGAAGAAGAGGCGACGGCAGCCCAGAAGAACACGCTCGCGGCCTATACCCAGGCACGCATGCGCATCGCGACCGCGTTCCATGAGCGTGACAAGACGCGCTGCGGTGCCCTGGTAGGGAATGACCGCGAAGTCTGCCTGGCCCAGGCCAAGGCGACACTGGTCGCGCTCCAGGCAGATGCCCGGGCCGACCGCAAGGCGATTGAAGCGCGTCTGGATGCCAATGACGTCAAGATCGAAGCCGAATATCGCGTCGCACTGCAGAAGTGCGATGCCTTCGCCGGCGCCGTCAAGGACGGGTGCGTGAGCACCGCCCGGACGGCATACGGCAAATAAACCTGCGGGCCGGCTTGCCGGCGCCGCGCAATCCGCCCGCAAGGGTAAGTTTTAAACATGATCATTATTAGGAGCCATCATGAAAATCGCTAAAAGCATCATTTCCGCTGCCATCTTCGCTACCGTCGCTATTACCGCTGTCGGTTGCTCGTCGACCAACAAGCAAGCCAGCACCGGCGAATACGTCGACGACGCAGTGATCACCACCAAGGTCAAGGCTGCCCTGATCAATGACCCTAACGTGAAAGCACGCGAAGTCAACGTCGAAACCTTCAAGGGCGACGTTCAGCTGTCGGGCTTTGTTGCTGATGCACGCGATGCACAGCGCGCTGTCGAGATCGCACGTGGCGTCAAAGGCGTGACCGCGGTCAAGAACGACATCCGCGTGAAGTAATAGTCGGATCGCCGGGGCGGCCCGGTCACTTGTTCAGGCACACATATGCAGCTAGCTCAATCTGATCCGGCCATGCCGGCAACCCCGCCTGATACTGCCGCCCTGGGGGCTTTGCCCCCAAGCAGCAACGGTGACGCCCTCCATCCCGAGGTGCGTTCCACCGGCGACGATCTCGCACTCCACATCGGTGCCCTACGCGTACCACTGCACGTCAACGCCCGCGGCCTCGCGCTCGGCGTCCTCGCTACCATCGCTTTCGTCTTCGCGCTCCAATGGGCGCAAAAATTCTTCGTGCCGCTTCTGCTCGGCATTCTGATCGCTTACACCCTCAATCCTGTCGTGCGCTGGCTCGAGCGCTGGCATATCCGCCGCATCGTCGGCGCCACGCTGGTCACCGTCGTGATCGTGGGCGCAATGGCCGGTACCGTGTACCGGCTGCAGGGTGAATTCTTCAATATCATCGACGATCTTCCGACCCTGACCTCGAAAGTCACGCGCATCCTGTCGAATACCACGGGCGAGCGGTCGACGCTGCAGCAGATGCAGGCAGCGGCCGCCGAGATCGAGCGCGCCGCCAGCAATGTCGGCTCGGACGCGCGCCGCGTGACGCAGCAGCGGCGCCAGAATGTGAGCGATTCTTCGTCGAGCTCCCCGATCCGCGTCATGGACTGGGTGCTGGCCGGCTCGATGAGCCTGGCGGCATTCATGTCGCAGGCTACGATGGTGATCTTCCTCGTGTTCTTCCTGCTCCTGGCCGGCGACACGTTCAAGCGCAAGCTGGTCAAGCTCACCGGGCCATCGCTTACACGCAAGAAAGTTACCGTCCACATCCTGGACGACATCAATACGTCGATCCAGAGCTATATGTTCATGCTGCTGGTGACCAACGTCCTGCTGGCGCTGCTGATGTGGGGCACGCTGCGCGCGATCGGTCTGGAAAACGCCGGCGCCTGGGCGGCGTTTGCCGGCGTGGCGCACCTGATGCCGTATTTTGGTCCGCTCGTGATCACGGTTGCCACCGGCATGGCCGCGTTCCTGCAGTTTGAGACCGTGGGCATGGTAACGCTGGTGGCGGGCGCATCGCTGGGCATCGCGACACTGGTCGGCATGGTCGTGGCAACCTGGATGACCGGAAAGATCGCGCGCATGAATCCGGCGGCGGTCTTCGTCAGCCTGCTGTTCTGGGGCTGGCTCTGGGGCGTCTGGGGCTTGCTGCTGGGCGTGCCGCTCGTGATGGTGCTCAAGGTCGTGGCCGAGCGCGTCGAGGGCATGGAAGTCGTATCGGAACTGCTGGGAGAATAAGGTCGGCAGCCAGGCCGCCGACCTTCAGGGTATAACGTTATTCCGCCTTGGGTTTCGGGTCCACGCCCGTTACCGACTTTGGCTTGTTACGCAAGCTACCCATCTGCAACGCATACTGGCGCGCGAATTCTGCGCCCAAGAAAAAGATCTGCGCCGAGTAATATACCCACAACAGCAGGGCGATCAGCGAACCGGCGGCGCCGAAGCTGTCGGTGGTGCCGCTGTTGCCAATGTACAGGCCAATCCCGAACTTACCCAGCGTGAACATCGCCGCCGTGCCAAGCGCGCCGATGGCCACGTCTTGCCACGACAGTTTCACGCGCGGCAGCAGCTTGTAGATCACGCCGAACAGGGTGGCGATGACCAGGAAGCCCAGGCCCGAGGCAATCCAGCCCATGACGATCGCAGCGTCTTGCCACATACCGCTGATAAATTTCTCAGCCACCGTTGTGGCGGCGCTGATCACCAGTGACACCATCAGCAGGAAACCCAGCACCAGAATCACGCCAAACGACAGCAGACGGGTGCGGATCAGGTTCCAGATGCCGCCATTTGGTGGCGCCGGCAGGTTCCAGATTTCATCCAGGCTGTCCTTGAGTTCTGAAAACACCGTCGTTGCGCCGACGATCAGCAGCAATGTGGCCACGATTGTGGCAAACATGCCCGTTTCCTTGTTTTGCGCACCAGCCAGAATGGCCTGGATGGTGTCGGCGCCCTGGGCGCCCACAAGACCGCGCAATTCATTCAGCAATTGCCCTTGGGCTGCTTCTGCACCGTAGAAAAAACCGGCAACGGCAATCACCAGTACCAGAATCGGCGCCAGCGAAAACAACGTGTAGAACGCGAGGGCGGCTCCTTTGCTGGACGCCCGGTGATCAATCCAATCCATGACTGCAGCGCGCAGTACCTGGTAAATCTGGTGCGTGTACGGGAACCATTTATTCACTGCCATAACCGCTTCTCCAAAAGAAAAGGGGGCCGAAGCCCCCTCGATCTCGCATAGTCACCACCGGCATGCGGCAGTGACAGCTTCAGGTATTAACGCTGCACTGGGACTTCAACCGTGATCTGGTCGACTTCGACGCGACGGTTAGGTTCCAGGCAAGCGATCAGCTGAGCGCGGCCTTTCTGGTTGCATTCGACGACTGGGTTAGCTTCGCCCTTGCCGACAGCGCGCAGACGGTTACCGTCGATGCCTTTGCCGATCAGATATTCACGCACGGCCATGGCGCGACGCTCCGACAGCTTCTGGTTGTAGGTTTCCGAACCCAGACGGTCGGTGTAACCGGTGATTTCGACGTTGGTGACGCTGGTGTCAGCTTGCAGAGCAGCAGCGATTTCGTCCAGCTTAGGTGCTGGGGTGATCACGACGGCCTTGTCGAAGGCGAACATCTTGGTCGCTTCGAGGGTGACTTTCTGGAAGCGTGGTGCTGGTGGTGGTGGTGGTGCGACTGGCTCAGGTGCTGGAGCTGGTGCTTCGACCACTGGTGCCGGTGCTGGCATTGGTGGCGCTGGTGGCGGGTTGAACGCGTAGTTCAGGCCAACGGTCAGCATTTTGTTGTTGCTGCGCTTGAAGCCATACAGTTCGTCATCACGCAGGAAGCCGCGCACGGTGCGCAGGTCGGCTTGCAGCGACCATTGCGGCGTCAGGCTTGCCTGGAAACCGATACCAACGGTGCCGTACGGCGAGTTCTTCTCGACGTTGCGCAGTGGGTTGTTGACCTTGTCACGCTCCACGCCCAGACCGAACAGGACGAATGGACGGAAACGCTCACGGCTCAGCATCAGCAGAGCGTCCGCGCCCAGCAGGGTCTGGCGGTATTCGCTGCGACCCTGTTCGAAACGGGTCTGGCTGGCGCCGACCTGGATGTCCCAGTTTGGACTGACCGCCTTACCGAACTTCAGGCCGCCACCCGTGTCGCGGTCATCAACGCCGAAGTCTGCATCCGGCTTAACGTGGTTCACGCTAGGCTGGATATACCACGATGGGTTGATCTCTTGAGCGAGGGTGGCGCCGGATGCGCACAGCAGTGCAGCAGCCAGGGCGATTTTCTTGGTGTTGTTCACAGGTAACTCCCGTTGGTTAAAATTGATGACAAAGCATGCGTCAGCAGCTAAGTTGGATAAAGCTTAACAGTGCCAGTTCCGAATCCTCGGTGCGCTACCGCACCTAATGCAAAAACGCTGTGCGATTTTACAACAGTGGTCAAATTCGCACATTTCTAAGGTGAAACTAAGTGTAACGACGCTGTCATGTTGCAGATGAAGAGGGTGCACACTGCAGAATGTCATGTTGCAGTCATGCAGGTATAGTGTTGTTTGTGCAGATGACATGATGCGGCAGCGTCGTCATGTCTTAGAGAGTTTACAAGATTGCAAAGAGTTCCACCAGCGGCGTCAAAACAACGTGTTTTGTGCTCTGCACCATGGTGCTTTCAGGAATCTTGTCGAATGTTGGATGGCGCACAGACCATGGTGTCTGATGCAGGCAATCTTGAGGCTAGTTAAGCGGAACCGAGATGTTGTCAGGGTGTCACACGACACACAGCGACCCGGACCACACAGTCTCACTCTCTATTGGAGCTAATCAATATGCATGCAACGACACAGCACAACGCGGTACATGGCGAGACCGGCGCAGTGCACACCTCCGGCAATTCGGCGCTGATTGAACGCGTCCCACCACAGCCAACCGAGCGCGCACCGATTTCTTTGGCCCCAATCGAGCGCGTGCGTTCGACGTCTG
This sequence comes from Massilia aurea, assembly GCF_024753205.1. Lineage (GTDB taxonomy): Bacteria > Pseudomonadota > Gammaproteobacteria > Burkholderiales > Burkholderiaceae_D > Telluria > Telluria aurea. The sequence continues at coordinate 48,599 of NZ_JANUGZ010000005.1, forward strand.
CCACCCAGCGCCGCATTGAAAACATGCAAAAGCTGATCAACGAGCTCTCTAGCCATGAAATGCTGGCTGATGAAATCGCCTGGTTCCTCAAGTTTTCGCCGTCCGGCGCCCGCAAGTACATCCGCGATCTGCGTGAAGCAGGCGTGATCGAGCTGGCCCGCTACATCGAAGGCACCGCTACCTACCTGGGTAAGGCCGTGTACCAGATTTCGCCAGACCCAGACCGCGTCAAGGCGTTCCTGGCAGCGATCTGCCAGCCAAAGCGCGAAGGTGTTGCACCACGCAAGGAGCGTCCGGGCCTGCGTGAGCAGAACATGGCTGGCAGCGGTCGTCATTTCCACATCCTGGCCGATGATACCCACTACGCCATCCGCGTCAATCGCAGCCCTGTGGCACGCGATCCACTCGTTGCAGCACTGTTCGGCCCGCCACCAGGCCAACCTGCAGTCAAGTAAGGCGCCGTAGTTGCGCCCCCGGGCTGGTGCGGTCGAGACCCGCACTGGCCACGGTCCTGACGAACGCTGTCGTCCTTCGCCGCGCATTTTGCGCGGTTTTGTTTTTTGGGCCGCGTTTTTTGCACCGTATGTGTTGAAAACAAATCAATAGTCCTCAACTGACGTGCCATGTCGCTGTGTTTGCGCGATGCACAATCAACCAGATAGGAGTATCGATGTTACCGAGTGCCAAATCGCTGGAAGGCAAACCTGTACCAAACGTGATATTCAAGGCGCGCCCGGACGATCAGTGGCGCGATGTGACGTCCGACGAATTGTTCAAGGGCCGAACGGTCGTAGTCTTTTCACTGCCGGGGGCGTTCACGCCAACCTGCTCCTCGACGCACCTGCCACGCTACAACGAGCTGGCGCCCGTGCTGCGCTCGCATGGCGTGGATGAGGTCCTCTGCATTTCGGTCAATGACGCGTTCGTCATGAACCAATGGAAAGCAGGGCAGGATGCGGAAAACATCACAGTTATCCCGGACGGCAATGGTGACTTCACGACCGGGATGGGCATGCTGGTCGACAAGCGTGACCTTGGGTTCGGCAGCCGCTCGTGGCGCTACTCGATGCTCGTGCGCGACGGCGTGATCGACAAGATCTTCATCGAGGCCGACAAGGAAGGCGATCCGTTCGAGGTGTCGGATGCTGACACGATGCTTGACTACGTTGCGCCACAGGCGCAGGTACCCGAGCCGGTGGTGATGTTTTCGCGGCCCGGTTGCCCACATTGCGCGCGCGCAAGGCAAGCGTTGCAGGAAAAGGACATCCATTTCACCGACATTTCCGAAGACCAGAAGATCAATTCGATCGTCTTGCGCGGCATCACAGGCCGCATGACGTGGCCACAAGTATTTGTTGGTGGTGAATTGATTGGCGGCGCCGACGACGTGCAAACCTGGCTCGCCAACCGGACCTGATGATGGAAGCGCTTGCTGTCGGGTTGCTGGGCGTCGTCATCCTGGCCGCCTGGCTGGTGCCCAAGTGGCGCTTGCGCCGCGCCATATCCCGGCCGCTTCCGCCAGAGCATGTCGCGATCCTGGCGCGCAATGTCATGCAATACAGCGGCATGGACGATCTGCAGCGGCAACAACTGGCGCGGATGGTCCAGCATTTTCTGCATCAAAAGAAGTTTGTCGGCTGCGCCGGTCTCGAGTTGACTGACGAAATGCGCGTGACGATCGCGGGCCAGGCGTGCTTGCTGCTGCTGGGCCGTGTTGGCAGCCACGAAAAGCCGGTCAGTTATCCGACGCTCGAGATGGTCCTGGTCTATCCGGGAGCGTTTCTGGCGCCGCGCAAGCAGATCGATGCGTCCGGCGTGGTGACCGAAGAACGGCAAGACTTGCTGGGTGAATCGTGGGGCGATGGGCGCGTGATCCTGTCGTGGGATCATGTCCGGCGTGGCGATACGGCTGATGCGCCTGGCCACAACGTCGTACTGCACGAGTTTGCGCATCAGCTCGATAGCGAGTCCGGCAACACCAATGGTGCGCCGTATCTGGGCAGCAGCGAGCGCTATCGTAGTTGGTCTGAGGTACTGTCGCGCGATTACGCGAACTTGCGGCACGATGCCATGTGGGGCAAGCAGGGAGTGCTCGACCATTACGGCGCCACCAATCCCGCCGAATTTTTCGCCGTCGCCACGGAAAGCTTCTTTGAGCAACCGCACCAGCTCGCTGCGCGCCATCCTGCGTTGTACGACGAATTCCTCAAGTATTACAGGATCGATCCACGTCAATGGCAAAGCGCACCACCTGCGCCCGTGGAGGAACCGCCGCAGTATGGCGTGGTCTACGGTCAGTGGCGCTGAACGCTGACGTCGTCAAATTGATGGCAACCGCCCGTGACAGGGTGCGTGCGGCGCCGTACAGATGGGTCGCTGCTGCGGGCGCATGCTGGCCTCTCTATCCAGGAGAACTTGCCCATGTCTATGATCATCGCAGGACGTTTCCAGCTTCAGGACGAGGTGGACCGCGCGCGCAGCGCACTGGTCGACGCCGGTTTTGAAGCCGATCGCATCAGCGGCTTTTATCTGAGCCAGCCCGGTCAGCACGATATGACGCCCATCGGCGGCGACAATTTACAGTCGCCCGGTGCGAAGGACACGCCCGAAGGCGTCGTTCAGGGCATGGCGACGGGGGGTGCGGTTGGCGTGGCGGTCGGTGCGGCAACGTCGCCGATCACCGGCCCCATCGGTCCGATCGTCGGCGGGCTCGTGGGCGGGCACATCGGTTCGCTGTTCAGTTTTTCGAAAATGAAAGACCGGGGCGAGCCGGAAGAGGGGGGCGAAAATGCGGTGGCGCCGCGCACGGCCGGCATGCTGGTGGCGGTTGCGTTCACCGATCCCGCGCTGGAAGCCCGCGCGATCGATCTGTTGCGCGGACTCGGCGCGCATCATATCGAGCGTGCGCAGGGCAATATCGTGGCTGGGGACTGGGCCGATTTCGATCCATCGAGCCTGCCGGACGTGATTGCCTGAGCGAGCCAGTGGGGCTCGGTTAACGCCCTTTGTGCATCTGCATCCAGCAGGATTCAGGTCTTGGCTGTTGAGCCCGGCTTGAGCGTCTTGAGTGCGGCGTTGTGGAGCTGTATTTTCTCCAGCGCAGCGCCTACTTTCGAAAACTGGCCCCTGGCGATGCTCCCGACCAGTAACAGAATCCCGCCAACCAGCCCGGTGACTTCGCCGATGACACCGATGCGGCGGATTTTTTCGGCCGCATCTGCCGTCAGTGACATCAGGCGATGTTGTGGCTCTTTTAGATCCTGGATCACGAATGTGGCCGCGTCGGCGTACAGCGCATGGGCGTACTGGCGCAGCAATCGCTCATCGTCGGTCAATACGCGCATCAGGGCCTTCTGCGCATCCGGCATGGTGCGATCGTTGTAGCCAGCAATCTCTTGCAGAATACGTTCGTGCAGGTCATCGGCGATACAGACCACGCTGTCGGCCAGGTCAACGACGCATTGCATATTTGATAGCGCGTTGGCGCGAGGGGGACCGTCCACATCGTGTCCGTCTGCGGCAGCTGGCGGCATGCCAGGCGTCACTATGTTAACGATGGCGTCGGGCATGGATGGCTGGTTTGGCAGAGGCGATGCCGCCTGCTGGCGCGGAGTGGCCGATGATGGCGTCGTGCCGGTGTCGTCGGATGCCTGGTCGGGATTGCTGTGTGAAGATGTCGCCATGATATTCCCCATTATTCGCCGCTGAGCGCGTCGCGGATCAGATTCAGGTCGTGAACATAGCCCGCCAGCATGTGGCGTGTTTCCTCGCTGCTGAGCTTATCCATGTTCTCACGCATTTTCTGGTGGCCCAGTGCCACCTTGGTCAGGCCCTGCTGGGCCAGCTTGTAACGACGGTCGATCAGCTTGTATTCGGCAGTCTTGTTTTGCAGGTGCACCTTGGCCAGCGTCACCAGCATGCGATCGGTATTGCGGTTGGCCATTGGGATTTCGGCATTGAAGAGGCCGAGCACGGTCTTCCGTTCATTCTCGTTGGCCTTTTCATAAATGCGGGTGAGGACGATCATGGCGTCGATCAGCGTTTGCACATCGGCATTCCCATCGCGCACCATCGTGTCGACGCTGCGGTTCTGGTAGCGGGACGTGATCACCCGCGTCAGCAGTCGGGTCATTCCTGTATAGGCCGCCACGTGCCGCTGCTGCAAGCCCGAGTCCGTCATCGCCTTGAGGCCGCTTCCCAGGTCATCGATGCGCCCGGACAAGTCGTACCGGCCATCGCCCGCCAGCGAACTTAGCGTTTGCATATACAGCACGAGCGTTTTCTGAATCGCGACAAAATCATCAAACACCGCCCGCCGCCGCGCATCGGTATCGCGCGCCACGCGCTCGGCCTGCGGCGACAAATACGGCGACTCGCGATCATAGGTGTCCCGATATCGCCGCGACAATTCCGCATACCCACCCAGCCTGGCCGACGCATCCGCAAACTCCCGCACCTCACCCAGGCTGACCTGCCCCGTAGAAGCACACCCGGCCACCAACAGCCCCACCAGCACCAGCACCCTGCGCGCCATACGACCTCCTGCACCCCAAAATCCCATTCTTCCCACCCACCCGCCAGACAACTTTGTTATTCCTCAATATCCACCCATTAACACCACCAAAATAAACATGAGGGTCAGAGTCGAATTAAATGACAACTTTAAAAGTTGTCAAACAATTCGACTCTGACCCTAATTGATTAGTAATTGATTTTGGGGAAGTCGATAATGCAACAATCTTCTGGCAAATTGATTCCCGGATGTTACTCAATAATTCGACTCTGACCCTCATTAAATACAAGGCCAAAAACACCTAGGCGGAAATAAATAGGCGCGAGCCGAGTAATCAATGTTCTAGCGAACATTGATCGGCGAAGTTCTTGCAGTTTTGGGGATCAGTGGCAACAAAAACAATGAGGGTCAGAGTCGAATTAAATGACAACTTTTAAAGTTGTCAAACAATTCGACTCTGACCCTCATTGTTGGGTAAGAGCTTTGGCGATATTAACCTTCAGGTGACATCGAATTACCGAGTGGTGTGACAAAGTTTCTCGATAATTCGACTCTGACCCTGATTGGGTTAGCGGTCGCGGCGTACTGCGGAGGCGGGGCGTGGGCCGCTGCGTTTTGCGGCTGCGGGGGCGCCACCTGGGGCGCGGGGCTTGTTGCCGCCGCCGCCGTTACCACCACCATTACCACCACCGCCGCCGTTACCACGGCCACCGCCGTTGCCGCCGCCCGGACGACCGCCGCGGCCGGTGTGGCCTGGGGCGCCGCTGCGCAGCTGGATTGGCTGTGGCTTGGCGTTCATGTCTGGCTCGAAGCCTTCGATGACTTCGCGTGGCAGCGTTTGCTTGATCAGCTTTTCGATGTCTTTCAACATCTGGTGTTCGTCGACGCACACCAGCGATACGGCTTCACCCGTCGCGCCGGCACGGCCCGTACGGCCGATGCGGTGGACGTAGTCTTCCGGGATGTTCGGCAGGTCGTAGTTCACCACGTGTGGCAACTGGTCGATGTCGATGCCGCGCGCGGCGATGTCGGTGGCGACCAGCACTTGCAGGCTGCCGTCCTTGAACTCGGCCAGCGCCTTGGTACGTGCCGACTGGCTCTTGTTGCCGTGGATCGCCATCGCGCCGATGCTGTCCTTGCCCAGCTGCTCGACCAGCTTGTTGGCGCCGTGCTTGGTGCGCGTGAAGACCAGCACCTGCGTCCAGTTGTTGGACTTGATCAGGTGCGACAGCAGCGGGTGCTTCTTGTCGCGGTCGACCGGGTGGATTTTTTGCGCGATGACTTCAACGGTCGAGTTGCGGCGCGCCACTTCGATCATCTGCGGGTTGTTCAGCAGGCGGTCAGCCAGCGTCTTGATCTCTTCCGAGAAGGTGGCCGAGAACAGCAGGTTCTGGCGCTTGGCCGGCAGCAGCGCCAGCACTTTGCGGATGTCGTGGATGAAGCCCATGTCCAGCATGCGGTCGGCTTCGTCCAGGATCAGGATTTCGACTTTCGACAGGTCGACCGTGCCCTGGCCAGCGTGGTCCAGCAGGCGGCCGGGCGTGGCGACGAGGATGTCGACGCCATGCTTGAGCAGCTTGATCTGTGGATTGATGCCGACGCCGCCAAAGATGACGGCCGAGTTCAGGTTCGTGTACGTGCCATACAGGCGCACGCTTTCCTCGACCTGTGCCGCGAGTTCGCGGGTCGGGGTCAGGACCAGCGCGCGGATCACGCGTGGCGAGGTCTTGTTTTTCTGCGCTGCGCCGATCGTGTCGGTCGACAGGCGATGCAGGATCGGCAGCGTGAAGCCAGCCGTCTTGCCGGTACCGGTCTGGGCGCCGGCGAGCAGGTCGCCGCCGTTCAGCACGGTTGGAATGGCCTGGCTCTGGATCGGGGTCGGGGCGGTATAGCCTTGTTCGGTTACCGCGCGCACGATCGCGTCAGAAAGACCAAGTGAAGAAAATGACATAGATTTTTTCAGTAAAAAAGCGGCCCGTCGCCATGCTTGGCGGCAGTCCTGGAATCGGATTGATCGATGCAGGCGCGCAAGCTAGCGGGCGCCCGGACGCTGCCGCAAAGGCGGCTGGCAGGGATTATAGTGAAGTGTATTTCACTGTAGAAAGTATTTGATGCAGAACTCTGTAACGTATTGTACAAAAACACAGGCCACTGGCAAGCACCGCCTGCGAGTGGCCTGATTGTTACAACGTGTATTTTACGCGAAAGGCGACAACAGCGGGACAAGCGCGCCGAAAACCTTCGGGCCGGCGGCGATCACGTCGCCCTTGTTCAGGTAATCGGACTCGCCGCTGAACTCGCCGACGATACCGCCAGCTTCGGTCACCAAGAGGGCGCCGGCGGCGATGTCCCAGATCTTCAGGTTCTTTTCAAAGAAGCCGTCGATGCGGCCGGCGGCCACGTTGGCCAGTTCCAGTGCTGCCGAACCGCCGCTGCGCACGCCGTGGCTGCGCGAGGCAACGACTTCGTACATGCGCAGGTATTCGGCCAGTGCGCGTGGATCCGGACCGTGGCCCGACGACAGCAGGGCGCGGCCGATGCGCTCGGTGCTGCGTACGCGGATACGTTTGTCGTTCAGGTAGGCGCCGCCGCCCTTGGTGGCGGTAAACAGGTCGTTGCGGACCGGGTCGTAGACCAGGCCGTTTGTGATCACGCCGCGCTGCTTGAGCGCGATCGAGATGCAGTAGTTGGGGTAGCCGTGCAGGAAGTTGGTTGTGCCATCGATCGGGTCGATGATCCACACATTTTCACTCTCGTCGTTCAGATTGGCTGATGCACCGCTTTCTTCGGCCAGGATGGCATGGCCCGGATACGCCTTGAGCAGCGTTTCGACGATTTCATGCTCCGCCGCCTGGTCGACGTCGGTGACGAAATCGTTGTGTTGCTTTTCCGAAACGACGATGCGGTCGATGTCGAAGGACGCACGGTTGATGACGGTGGCGGCGCGGCGGGCGGCCTTGATGGCCGTGTTGAGCATTGGGTGCATGGAGGCTTTTCCGTAAGAACGCGAACGCCCACTCACGCACCGATGGGGCGCCGTGAACGATCAGCTATTGAAGAGTGATTAAAGAGCAGGGTGGCGCCGGAACCCGTTACAATCCGGGGCTTGCCCCCGCTACCGCAAAACCGTCCGCACCACGCGATGGTCGCTATTGTAAATGAACCCGACCCAAACCGACACTTCTTCTTTCAGAGCGCAGCCGCTGTTCGGCCGTTTGCGTTTCGTCCTCGTCGAAACGAGCCGCGCCGGCAACATCGGCTCGGTCGCGCGTGCAATGAAAACGATGGGCTTTACCGATCTGGTGCTGGTCACGCCGAAGTGCGCCGACTTCGTCAATGATCCTGAAGCCGTCGCCTTTGCCAGCGGCGCAGGCGATGTCCTGAACAACGCACGGGTCGTGCCTGACATCGGCGCGGCCCTTGACGGCTGCAACTTCGCCGCTGCCGTCTCGGCCAGATTGCGCGAATTCTCGCCCCCCGTCTGGACCCCGCGCGCGTTCGCCGAACATGCTGGCGCCGCGCCCGAGCTGCGCGCCGCCATCGTCTTCGGCAACGAGCGCGTCGGGCTGCCGAACGACATCGTCGAGCGCTGCAATGTCTTGATCAACATCCCGGCCAATCCCGATTATTCGTCGCTGAACCTGTCGCAGGCGGCCCAGGTGCTGGCCTACGAGGCGCGCATGGCCTGCCTCAGCGGCGCGCCCGATACGCGCGGCGTCGGCTTCCAGGGCGACGCTGCCAGCGTGACCCAGATCGACGGCATGTACGCGCACCTCGAGCAGGCCCTGGTCGCCATCGGCTTTTTGAATGCCGACAACCCGAAAAAGCTCATGCCGCGCATCAAGCGCATGTTCGCGCGCGGTGGTCTGGAGCTTGAAGAAGTCAACATCCTGCGCGGCATTGCCCGCGCGATCCTGAAGGACGCGCCACCCCGTTGATGCCCGCGCAGCAGCAAGCCTATACTCGTCGCATGGACACTGACCGCATCGATACGGCCCCGTACCGCGACGACCGTTCAGACAGGGCGCCGGCATGAGTTCGCGCCTGCTGCTACGCCTGGTCCTGCTCGCACAGGTGCTGATCGCCTGTGCCATCGCCGCCGGCGCCGCCCGGGCTGGCGCCGGGCCGTGGCAAGCCGTTGCCATCGGCGTCATGAGTGTGGTGCTGGTGCGCCTGGCGATCAACATGAACAATTTCGTGATGAGCCGGCGCGTCGCCAGTCACACGCCGCCCCAGTACCAGCTCGGGCCAGCCGCTGCGGTGCGCATGCTCGGCGAAGAATTTGGCGCCAGCATGCTGGTCAGTTCCTGGCACATGCCGCGCGCGCGGCCCCATACACGCATCCATCCTGACTGCCGCACGCCGCCGGTCCTGCTGCTGCACGGTTACGGCTGCAACAGCGGCTACTGGGCGTACCTGACGGCGCGGCTCAACGCGGCCGGCATCAGCCATGCCACACTCGACCTGGAGCCGCTCACGGGCGACATCGACGGCTTTGCCGATGCAATCGAAGAGGGCGCAACACGGTTGCTGCGCGCGGCCGGCGCGCAGCAGGTCATCGTCGTCGGCCACAGCATGGGCGGGCTGGCCGCGCGCGCCTGGCTGCGGCGCCATGGCGGCGCGCAGGCGGCGCGCGTCATCACGCTTGGCACGCCGCATCACGGCACATGCCTGGCGGCGTTCGGCATCGGCGTCAACGCGGCGCAGATGCGGCGGGCGGGTGTCGACGGGCCCGCCTGCGCATGGTTGCGCGAGCTTGCTGCGCATGAAGACGCTGCCACACGCGCGTGCATCACGTCGATCTACACGCACCACGACAATATCGTGGCGCCCCAGACGTCAGGGCATCTTGAAGGGGCGCGCAACCTCGAACTGGGCGGCGTTGGTCACGTCGCGCTTGGCCGCAACCGGCGCGTGCTGGCGCTTGTCATGGACGAGATCGGGCGCGTGCCAACGGCCTGTCCGGCACCCCCTGTTTTGCACGGCGCAGCGTGAATCCACCCCTCGCCCGAGCGTGGTACAGTGATATCAACAACGCATCTTTTGGAGCACCCAGTGGCGCGCATCCTGATCATCGAAGATAACCCGGCGAACATCGAACTGATGTCGTTCCTGCTCAGCGCCTATGGCCACGCGCCATTGAGCGCGGCCGATGGCCCCCGCGGCGTGGCCGCTGCGCGCAGCGAGCGCCCCGACCTGATCGCGTGCGACGTGAATCTGCCCGGGATGGACGGTTTTGCCGTGCTCGCCGAGCTCAAGGGCGACCCGGCGCTGGCCGGCGTGCCCATCCTGGCCGTGACCGCGCTGGCAATGACGGGCGACCGTGAAAAAGTGCTGGCCGCCGGCTTCGATGGTTATATCAGCAAGCCGATCGAGCCCGAAAGCTTCGTCGCGGAGCTCGAAGCCTTTCTGACCCCTACGCCAGCGTCGGCGCCGGCGCCGGCAATGGCGACACCGCCGGCACAGCCCCAGCCCCAGTCTGCCGCGTCAACCGAGGCCACAGCCACGCCGGCCACCGACGCACGCACGCTGCTGCTGGTCGACGATGACCGCTTCATGCTTGGGGTGCTCAACGACATGCTGATCGGCCAGCCGTACCGGGTGCTCAGCGCCTGCTCGGGCGAGGAAGCGCTGCAGGTGCTGTCGCACGAACCAGTCGAGGTGATCCTGTGCGACCAGGCCATGCCCGGCATGCGCGGCACCGAGGTGCTGGCCGAGGCGGCGGCGCGGTATCCAAAGACGGTGCGCCTGATGCTGTCGGGTCAGCCCGACCTGACCGATATCGAAGCGGCCATCAAGAGCGGTGTGGCCGATGGCCATTACATCAAGCCGCTCGGCGCGCGGGCGCTGCGCGAGCAGCTCGACGAAGCGTTCCGCCTGCAGAGCGCGCGCAGGACCGGATAACACGAATCCCCGGCCAGTCAACCGGCAGATGGCTCGATAGAACGACCGTTCGATGATATCCTTGCGGGAACAAACACGAACAGCGGCCTACATGCAACAAAAAGCACCGCGCCGGACCCGTGAACGCATCCTCGAGCTCTCGCTCAGGTTGTTCAACGAGTTCGGCGAGCCCAATATCACGACCACCGTCATTGCCGAAGAGATGAATATCTCGCCCGGCAATCTGTACTACCATTTCCGCAACAAGGACGATATCGTCAACTCGATCTTCGTCCAGTTCGAGGCGGAGATCGAGCGCATCCTGACGGTGCCGGCCGGGCGCCGCTCGAACATGGAAGACGTGTGGCTGTACCTGCACCATATGTTCAAGCTGATCTGGCGCTACCGCTTCTTCTACCGCGACCTGAACGATCTGCTGTCGCGCAACCGCAAGCTCGAACTGCACTTCAAGGCAATCCACGCGCACAAGATCAAGGTCGCGCGCCAGCTGTGCGAAGACTTGCGCAGCGAAGGCTCTCTTGACGCGTCCGACCAGCAGATCGGCGCCATGGCGACCAATATGGTGGTCGTGGCGACCTACTGGCTGTCGTTCGAATACGTGCGCAATCCCCGCAAATACAGCGAGCAGCAGGCGATTGCCGATGCGCTCGCGCGCGGCTGCTACCAGGTGCTGTCGATGGTCGGGCCCTACCTGAATGGCGAGACGCGCGTCCTGTTCGAGAAGCTGTCTGACGACTATCTTAAAAAACTGTCGGCCGACGCCAGGCCTGGCGCCGACTTCCTTTGAAAATGCACACGATGAAAACCCTTGCTGTCTACTGCGGCGCCGCGCACGGCGTCAACCCCGTCTACGCCGATGCGGCGCGCCTGCTGGCGCGCGCCATGGTCGACCACAATATCAGCCTCGTCTACGGCGGCGGCAAGGTCGGCCTGATGGGCGTGATCGCCGATGAAGTGCTGCGCCTGGGCGGCGAAGCCACCGGCGTCATCCCGCGCGCCCTCGTCGAGCGCGAAGTCGGCCACGCGGGCCTCACGCGCCTGTTCGTCGTCAAGGACATGCACGAGCGCAAGGCCATGATGGCCGACCTGTCCGAAGGCTTCATCGCCATGCCGGGCGGGATGGGCACGCTGGAAGAGCTGTTCGAGATGGTGACCTGGGCCCAGCTGGGCATCCACGCCAAGCCGATTGGCCTCCTGAACGTCAACGGTTTCTATGACGGCCTGCGCGCCTTCGTGGGCCATCAGGTGGCCGAAGGATTCGTGCGGCCCGAACACGAAGACCTGATGATCGCCGACAGCGATCCCGACCAGCTGATCCAGCGTCTGCGCGCGGTGGTACCGGTCGTGCTGGAATCGAGTCTGCCAGCGGCGGCGGCCGACCAATTGAAAGGCTAGGCGACTTCGATCCGGTCGCGTCCGGCCGCCTTGGCCCGGTACAGCGCCTTGTCGGCGCGGCTGATCGCTTCCGTGAACGGTTCGCCATCGCGCCGTTCGGCCAGGCCGGCCGAAAAGCTGATCCGCCGCTCCGGCGTCATGCCGTCGATCTGCAGTGCGTGCACGCGCGTGACGATGCGCTCGAGCACCTGGCGCGCTGCCTGCGGCGTGGCGTCCGGCAGCAGCAGCAGAAATTCTTCGCCGCCCCAGCGCGCCAGCGTGTCGTGCTCGCGCAGCGCGCCATGCGCGGCGCCGGCGAATCCCCGCAGCACGGCGTCACCCACGGCGTGGCCATATTGGTCGTTGACCTGCTTGAACAGGTCGAGGTCGAGCAGCGCCACGCAACTGGTGGCGGGCGCTGAGCGCCGTTCTTCGGCGCCCAGCAACTCGTTCATGTGGCGGCGATTGGCCAGCGACGTCAATTCGTCGACGGTGGCAAGCGTACGGATAGTGTCGAGGGCCGCCAGCAGCTCCTGCTTGCTGGCCTTCATGCGCCGGCGCAGCTTGGTCATTTCGCTGGCCAGCAGCGTAGTCGCCAGCAAAGCCGCCGCCAGGTAGCCGAAGCTCATCGCCTCGACGGCGGGCGGATGGCCTAGCGGATCGATTGCCTGCAAATACCACATGATGCCGGCCATGCCGGCCAGGGCGGCGCCGGCGAGCAGCAGTGCGCGGCGCGGGTGCATGGCGAACGTACAGAAGGCGATGGCCACCACCAGCATGCTCAGGAGCGAAGAGCGCAGCGGGCCGGCGATCGCATAGCCGGCAATGGTGCAGCCGATCGCGAACAGCGATTGCAGCGCCGCGAGCATGTCGGGCGCGATCTTCAGTCGCGCACTGAAATGGATCAGGGCGTAGAACGCGAGCGTGCCGCATGCGGCGACGATGCTCAGCACCAGCGCAGGGCCGCGCGGCGTGTAGCCGGCCCCGACCTGCGCCGCGAGCAGGCCCATGGTGGCCACATACAGCATGGCAGTGGCGATCCAGTAGTTGCGCATGCGGCGCAGCATGAGCGCCGCATGGGCCGGCGCGGCGGTCGTCCCCTTGCTATCGGTGCTACTCGGCGCAGAGGTCATGGGCGTCTCCTGCGCTGCCTGCGAGCAGGCGTGCGATATCGCTGGCCGGGAGCGGCCGGCTGAACAGGTAACCCTGCATTTCGTCGCAGTCGTTGGCGCGCAGGAAGTCGCGCTGCTGTTCGGTCTCGACGCCTTCGGCAATCACGCGCAGGTCGAGCTTGTGGCCCAGCGAGATCACGGCCATCGCGATTGCCTGGTCGTCGGGCGAGTCGGCCAGATCGGCGACAAATGACTTGTCGATCTTGAGGCGGCTGATCGGGAACGACTTGAGCGCCGACAGGCTCGAGTACCCGGTGCCGAAGTCGTCGATCGACAGCGCCACGCCCATCGCTTCGAGTTCGCGCATCTTGTCGATCGAGCGGCCCAGGTCGCGCATGATCAGGCTTTCGGTGACCTCGACTTCGAGGCCGTCGGCCGGCAGGCCGCTGATGCGCAGGGCATCGGCGACGCGTTCGACGAGGCGCTTGTCTTCGAACTGGCGCGCCGAGACATTCACCGACACGCTGACCGGGGGCAGGCCAGCCGTGCGCCAGGCCTGGGCCTGGGCGCAGGCGGTGCGCAGCACCCAGTCGCCGATCTGTACGATCAGGCCACTCTCTTCGGCGAGGCCGATGAAGCGCAGCGGCGAGACCAGGCCCTGCTCGGGGTGGTGCCAGCGGATCAGCGCCTCGACGCCGAACAGGCAATTCGTGCGCAGGTCGATCTTCGGCTGGTACAGCAGCTGGAACTGGCACGGGCCCGGATAGTCTTCGGCGCAGGTGTCGATCGCCGCCCGCAGGCCTTCGAGCAGCACGAGCTTTTCGTCAACGCTCTCGTTCATTTCGCTGACGTAGTACTGCACGTTGTTGCTGCCCAGTTCCTTGGCGCGGTACATGGCCACATCGGCGTGCATCATGAGGGCGTTGGCGCTGGCGCCGTCGCGCGGGTAGAACGTCACGCCGACGCTGCAGCTCACTTGCACTTCCTGGCCCTCGACCAGCACCGGCTCGGTGACGGCTTCACGCACGCGTTCGAGCAGCGGCGCGATCGCCATCGGGTCGCCCGCGAGGTCCGGCAGCAGGATCACGAATTCGTCGCCGCCAAAGCGCGCCAGCGTATCGTCGCTGCGCAGGCAGCGGTGCATGCGCGCGCCAACCACCTTGAGCAGTTCGTCGCCGGCGTTGTGGCCCAGCGTGTCGTTGACCAGCTTGAAGCCATCGAGGTCGATGAACGCCAGGCCGACCGCGCGGCCCGCTTCGGCCGCGGTGACGATCGCCTCGCCCAGGCGCTCGCGCAGCAGGCTGCGGTTGGGCAGGCCGGTCAGGTCATCGTGGTGCGCCAGATGGCGGATACGCTGCTCGCCCATCTTGCGCTCGGTGATGTCGCGCACGATCACGACGACGCCATCCTCGACCGCCACCGCCTGGCGGTGCAGCCAGACCCCGGGCTGGGGCAGGGTCTGCGCCTGCCACTCCGTCTCGCGCGCAATGCCGTCGCGCGCTACCGCCGACAGGTCGTCGAAGACGGATTGACTGATCGACGGTGGCAGCAGGCCCGAGATTGGCTTGGCGGCCATCTGCTGCTTGGTCAGGCTGGTGAAGCGCTCGGCGCGGCTGTTGGTGGTGGCGACCACGAAATCACGCACTTCGCCGCGCGGACCGAACACGGTGCGCAGCACGAAGAAAGCATCGGGACTGGCTTCGGATGCAGCGGCGTAGGTTTCCTGCGCCAGCCGTTCGCGCCGGCGCGCCTTGGCCAGCTGCCACGACCACGCGCTCACCAGGATCACGACGGCAATCAGGAGCGCGCTGGCCGCGCCCGCGCCAAGCAGCCAGGCGCGCCGGCCCTGATAGAACCCGGCCATCTGTTCGGTTTCGGACAAGCCGGCCACCGCGACCAGCGGGAAGCTGTTCATCGGCCGGCTGGCGACGGTGCGGGCCTCGGATTCAAGCACGGGTGCGCCGTGCGCGGTCGTGCCGGCTGCCACGCCGCCGTTTGCGCCCGGCACGAAGCGCTGGCCCCATGACACGGTTTCGCCCACACGCAGCGCGCGCAGCATGCCGTCGGTGCCCGCCATACCGAGCAGGCCGCGATCGCCCTGGCGCGAGCGCTCGTAGCCGCTGGTGAAATAGGCCGGGTCGAGGGCAACGACGGCCACGCCGGAGAAGCGCCCGGCCGCATCGTTGATGCGGCGCGAAAAGTGGACGGTCGGTTCCCTTGAGTACTCGCTCAGGCTGGTCAGACTGACGAACGGCACGTCGTCGCTGGTCTGGCGGTGAAATTCGAACCATGCGGTGCGTGCCAGGTCATGCCGCTTCGACGCGGGATTGCTGGCGACGATGTGTCCGCTGGCGTCGCTGATCTCCACCTGAAACACGAGGCCGGGCGGCAGCAGGCCCTTGGCTTCGAGCGCGGGCAGGGCGCCGGTCGGGCCATTCTGCTCGACCGCGTACTTCAGCACGCGCAGGGTCTGGTCGATCGCGCTCAGGCTGCGCGCCAGTTGCGCTTCATACGTGTCGAGCAGTTCCTGGGTCGCGTCGCGTGTGGCCACGACAGCGGCGCGGCGCTCCGATTCGATCACGTGCAGCGTGCCGAACCACATTGCGCCTAGCAGCGCCAGCGCGAACAGCGGCAGCGAGATGTGTGTCTCGAGCGCCAGGCCAAGCCAGCGCGCCAGCAGGCCGCGCGTGCGCGGCGCGCCTGCCGACGGCTCGCCGTCGCCCGTGAGCGACGGCCCGCTGGAACGCGCGAGCATGTTCATGGCATGCTCACTGCAGCACCAGCACAGGGCGCACCGACGGGTCGAGCGCGGCGCGCTCGATATAGCCGATCATCGACGGGTTGTCGGCCACCATGCGGCGCACGGCAGCATCGCTTGGGGCTTCGCGCGGCGGCTGGCCGCGGCCCGTGAACACCATCTTGGACCAGTGGGCCTTGAGCAGTGCCGGGGTCTTGCCGGTGAGCTGGCGATAGAACAGGTCGCGCTGCGCTGCGCCCAGCCCCTGGTCGATGGCGACGGCGGCCGCGCCATCCGGGAAGCTGCCCGTCTGGCCGAGGAAGATGGCGCTGACCTGCTCGGCATTGAGGACCGGGTTCGGGTTGCGGCTCGAGACGATGACGACCAGTTCGGCCGACGCGTTCGTGGCGACGAAGCACAGCGTGCACAGGGCCAGCAGGTGGCGGGAATAATTACCGAGGCGTGTTTTCATCGGCGTCAAAAGACAAAGTCCAGCGCAATGCTGGTCACGCTAGTCGTGCGATCCGAACGAAACGCAGGCGTGGAATTGATCAGGGTGCCGCGCGAACCGCCGCGCGGCCGCACGCTCTCGAACTGCAGCTTGAGGGCGACGTTGGTGGCGACGTCCCAGCGTACGCCGGTGCTCCAGGTGGTCTGGATCGGAATCGTTGCCAGCAGCGTGTTCAGCGCGCCATTGATCTGGGCGGCGCCGGCAGCGACCGGCGGGGGCAGGCCTTGCAGTGACAGGCCGGGGTCGGACGTGGCCACGTCGGCGCGGATCTGCGCATAGCCGACGTAGGGCGTGAATGCGCCCTGGCGCCAGCCGGCGCCGACATACACCGACGTGCCGCCGCCGAGCAGGGAGTCGGTGCGGGTACGTCCCGTTTCGGCGGTGACGAACCATGCACCCGGGTCATAGCTGGCGCCCGCGCTGATCATCGACACGCGCTTGTTGACGATGGCGTAGCGCTCGGCCAGCATCTGGCCCTGCGGGCCGAACATGCGCAGGCCCGCGAACAGGTCGGCGGCGATGTCGGTGTTCAGGCGCGCGCGCGCGGCCGACAGGCGTACCGTCAGGGGACCATAGTCGATGCTGTGCGACAGGCCCAGGATGTTTTCGGCATCGATCTGCAGGCCAAAGCCCAGGTCCTGGTCGGTGCTGCCCGAGAACACCTGCGTTGCGTGGCGCACGGCGCCGGCGTTCCAGCGCCAGGTCGCGTCGACCCCGTCGCTGCTTGAAATCGGCAATGCGCCATAGACTTCGACCGGCGTGCGGACCCACGGAATGGTGTAGCCGACCTTGCGCGATTCGGCGCCAAGAAAAACGGGCAGTGCGATGCGACCGACGCGTACGGCGAGGTCGGGCGTCATCTGGTACTTGATATTGGCCCACTCGACGCGCGGATGGTAACTGCCATTCAGGCGCTGCTCACTGATTACCTGCAGCACGCCTGACCAGGCGCCCTGGCCCACGTCGAGCTGGGCGCCGAGGCGGCTGTCGACGTCCGGGCTCCAGGAGCCGGACACGCCGGCGCCGCTCGCGCGCAGGATGGACGAGCTGAAATCAGCCTCGCGGTTGTTCGAATGGACCACGCCGAGCGTGCCGAAGCCGGACAGCTTCCACGTGGGACCTGCGGCGGTGTCAGGCGCCGGGTCGGCGGCCTGTGCTTCTGCTTGTGTCTGCGCCTGTGCGTACAACGGCGTGCAGGCGAGCACACAAGTGGCAAATGCGGCAGGCAATAGCGTGCCGGGAAAATAGTGCGAAAGCATGTGATGTGATGTTGGCGCCATGGGCCTGAGCGGTGTCGGGTGACGCCGGGCCAGAACCTGACGACTCTAGCGAAGCGCTCCTGCAAAGTCGAGCGGAGCACGACAAGACAAGCGACTGACGATGGTTTTTGTTGCGTATGCGCAACGACAGTTGCACATGGTAACATCAACGCGGAAGCGGTGCTGGTTCGGCGTTCCACAGGCGTGCGCCTGCCAGATCGAGCCACGTCAGGTACAGGCGCACGTCGAATTCCAGCTGGTGATAGGCCGGTTCCATCCAGCAGCACAGCTTGTAGAACGCCTTGTCGTGTTCTTTTTCTTTCAGGTGCGCCAGTTCGTGTACGGCGATCATGCGCAGAAATGGCAGCGGCGCATCCCGAAACAGGCTGGCGATGCGAATCTCGTGCTTGGCCTTGAGACGTCCGCCCTGGACGCGCGAGATGGCCGTGTGCAGGCCCAGTGCATGCTGGACCACCTGGATCTTGCTGTCGAAGGCGACCTTCGAGACCGGCGCGGCCTGGCGCAGGTATTCGTCCTTCAGGTCCTGGACGTAGTCGTACAGGGCGCGGTCGGTGCGGATGCCGTGCGGTGCCGGATAGCGCTGGCGCAGCGTGTCGCCAAGACGGTCTTGCGCGATCAGGCCGCTGACCTGCGTGCGCAGTTGCTCGGGATAGGCGGTCAGGTATTTCAGGGTGTGCATAAGCCGGGCAATGTACCACAGGGGGTGGCGCCGTGCCTGGGGGATATATAGAGCGGGCGACTGCGGCCGGGACAGCCGATGCAGCCGATGCCACGGAAAAGCGTCGTTCCCGCACCGGCTGGGAACGACGCTGCAGAGGCTAATTGTCCTTGCTGCTCTGGCGATTGCCCTTGTCGGCCATGGCTGCTGCCGCCGCGCGCTGCGCCGACTGCCGGCTTTCGCCGCCCTTGCGGCCGATGTCGGCCATGTGCGCGCGGTTGCGGCTGACGGCTTCGCCGCCTTTCTGGCCGGCGCGGCGCGCTTCTTCGGAATCGAATTCGTGCGCCGTCCCTTTTTGATGCGCCGCCTGGCCACCCTTGCTGGCGATTTCACGCTGCTGGTTCTGGTCCATTGCCGCGAAACCCCGCTTGGCCGGTTGCCCGCTCTTTTGGGCACTGCCGGTCGCCGTCTCTTTGCTGCCGTTCTCTTTGCTCGTCGCCATGTCGATCTCCTTGTGCCCGTGGGGCTGTCAGTGGAAGAGGTCGTGCCCGATGCCACGAGCGCACACAGGATGCACTCTCGTGTTTAGAGAAACGTGGTGAGCGTTAGTTCCGCCATTTTCACGTCAGGGCGGGGCAGAGGCAGGTCAGTGCTTTTATGCGTCGGCTACCTTCAATACCAGCTTGCCCAGGTTACGGCCCTCGAACAGCATCAACAGCGCCTGCGGGAATTGCTCGAAGCCGTCGACCACGTGTTCGTGACTGGCGATCTCGCCGGCCGCCAGCCACGCGCCCAGTTCGGCCACCGCCTCGTGGTAGCGCGCGGCATAGTCAAATACCACCATGCCTTCCATCCGTGCGCGGTTCACCAGTAGCGCCAGGTAGTTCGTCGGGCCCTTCACGGGCGCGGTGGCGTTGTATTGCGAGATCGCCCCGCAGATCACGATCCGCGCCTTCATGTTGATGCGCGTGAGGACGGCGTCGAGGATGTCGCCGCCGACATTGTCGAAATAGACGTCCACGCCCTGCGGGCAATGCTGCTTGAGCGCCGCGTGCAGGCCGCCCGCCTTGTAGTCGATGCAGGCATCGAAACCCAGTTGCTCGACGACGAAGCGGCATTTCTCGGCGCCGCCCGCAATGCCGACCACGCGGCAGCCCATGCGCTTGGCGACCTGGCCCACGGTCATGCCGACGGCGCCGGCCGCGCCCGAGACCACGACCGTGTCGCCGGCCTTGGCCTGGCCCACGTCGCGCAGGCCGAAGTACGCCGTCATGCCAGGCATGCCCAGCAGGTTGAGCCACGCGGTAAGGTTGCCGATGCGTGGATCGATTTTGACGAAGCCGGCGTTCTTGTCGTCGGCCGGGCCGGACCAGTGGCGCTGCACGCCGGTGCCGCCAGCGACATGGTCGCCCACCGCAAAGCGGGGCGAGCGAGACGCCACCACGACGCCCAGACCGCCGGCGCGCATGACTTCGCCGATGGCAACCGGTCGGATGTACGATTTGCCTTCGTTCATCCAGCCGCGCATGGCCGGGTCGAGCGACAGGTACAGCACCTTGACCACGATCTCGCCCTCAGCGGGCGCCGGCACCGCCTGTTCGTGCAGTTTCCAGTCGTGGGCCTGCGGCAGCCCGACCGGGCGGGCAGCGAGCAGGAATTGCTGATTGGGTGGAAAGGTGTCGGTCATGCGGGTCTCCTGGCTGGTTGGATGATCTGTGCCAGGAAGTCTATACCGCGCCATCGCCCGGCGCGCGCTGCGCATGCGACAATAGCGGGTTCCTCTACCGATCAATCCGTTCAAAGCACCGCACCAATGGCTATCAAAGCGACCATCTACAAGGCTGACCTGTCGATTGCCGACATGGACCGCAACTATTACCAGGAACACAGCCTGACGATCGCCCGGCATCCGTCCGAGACCGACGAACGCGTGATGATCCGCGTGCTGGCCTATGCGCTGCACGCCGATCCGGCGCTGGCGTTCACGAAAGACCTGTTCGACGTCGACGAACCGGCCCTGTGGCTCAAGGATCTCACCGGCGCCATCGACCTGTGGATCGAAGTGGGCCAGCCCGATGAAAAGCGCCTGCTGAAGGCGGCCGGCCGCGCCGAGAAAGTGATCGTCTACAGCTACAGCGCAACGAGCAGCATCTGGTTCAAGGGCATCGCCAACAAGATCGAGCGCGCGAAAAACGTCAGCGTGATCAACATCCCGGCCGAGATCAGCGCCCAGCTCGAAAAAATGGCGTCGCGCTCGATGGCGCTGCAATGCACGATCCAGGATGGCCAGGTGTGGCTGACCGACGGCACCGACACCGTGCTGGTCGAGCGTGAAGCCTTGCGCGGCGCAGTGTAAGATTGTATTTTTCACTGACTTCAACTAGCCAAGGATTGCCATGACCCGTCACCTGATCGCCGCGCTTGCCGCGGGCCTGTTTTCCGTCTCCGCGCTGGCCCAGGTCACCGTGACCGAACCCTGGGTGCGCGCCACCGTGCCGGCCCAGAAAAGCACGGGTGCGTTCATGCAGCTGCAGTCGGCCACGCCGGCACGCCTGCTCGAAGTGCGCACGCCGGTGGCTGGCCGCGCCGAGATCCACGAGATGGCGATGGAAGGCCAGGTGATGCGCATGCGTCAGGTAAAGGGCATCGATCTGCCGGCCGGCAAGCCAGTCGTGCTGGCGTCGGGCGGCTACCATGTGATGCTGCTGGACCTGAAGCGCCAGCTGAAAGAAGGCGAGAATGTTGAGCTGACCCTGGTGGTGCAGGACGCCGCCGCCAAGCGCCAGGAAGTGAAGGTGTCGCTACCGGTCATGCCGCTGACGCACAGCGGCAAGCCGGCAGCGCAGGATGCGCACGCGGGTCACACTGGCCACTGAGCGCAGCCAGCGACTTCACCACTTCAGCGCGGCGCGTTTCCGATGCGCCGCACTTCTCCCGAGCCCGCCACGCTGCGGCTCACCTTGGGATCGCCATAATAGCCGACATCGCCCGACCCGGCGATGCTCGCGCGCAGGTCATTCTTTGCCCACACCGTCGCGTCGCCGGATCCGGCGATGCTCACGCGCGCCGAATCGGCGGCGATCTTGCCCATGTCGACATCGCCTGAACCACCGATCGACACCGACAGTTCGCGTACCGTGCCGCCATCGGCGCGCAGGTCGCCGCTGCCGGCCACGCTGGCCGCAACCGTCTCTGCTTCCAGCCGTGCAATCTGGATCTTGCCCGAGCCGCCGACGTCCAGGTCCAGGCGCTTGCCGCGCAGGACATCCGCATCGATGGTGCCCGAGCCGCCCAGCGACAGGCGCTCGATCTGGCGCGCCGTCACGACGATCTTGAGGTTGCGGGTGCGCAGGTTCAGGTTGCGCTTGGCGGGACGGATGCGCAGCATGCCGTCTTCGACGCGCGTCTCGACCAGAGCCTGCAGATTGTCATCGGTCTCGACCGTGACGCTGTCGACGTTGCCAGTACGCAGTTCCAGCCGGCCCGGCAGGCCCAGCGCGATGCCATTGAACGACTCGACCTTGCGCGCCTGGCGCGTGACGTTGCCATTGCCTTCGACTTGTTCGCTGCCGAATGGCCAGGCCATGGCCGCAGGGGGCGCGACGGTGCAGGCGAGGGCGGCGGCGAGCATCAGGGCGCGCAGGGCAGGGATGGAATAGGCGTTACGCGACATGGTGGGGCTCCTTGAAAGGCGGTGGGAATGGTGCCCATCCTGGCAGGACGGTCCCGTGCTGCCGAGCCGTTTGCGACAGACTGCGCGCGCCGTGGTGTGAAATGCAACTGTGCGGATTAAGCCGCGCGCTCCGACTATCCAACACGCCCACGCAAGATGCACTAAGATAGTGCGCTTTTTGCAACGGAGTAGTGCGATGAACGTGATTTTATTGGCGATGGCCTTCTGTGTGGGCATGGCCATGTCGGTGCAGGCGGCGATCAACAGCCAGCTGGCCCATTCGATCGGGGCCAATTCGATGATGGCGGCGCTGGTGTCGTTCACCTGCGGCACGGCGGTGTTGCTGGCCGTGGCGCTGGCCAAGAGCGGCGTCGGCGGCCTGGGCGCGACGCTGGCAGCGTTGCCGTCGCAGCCCGCCTGGAAATTCCTGGGCGGTTTTCTCGGTGCGGCGTTCGTGTTCGGGACCGTGTTCCTGGCGCCGCGCATCGGTCTGCTCAGCCTGATCGTGCTGGTGATTGCCGGTCAGCTGCTCAGCTCAATGGCGATCGACCATTTTGGCCTGATCAATATGGCAACGCGCAAGGTGTCCGGCGTGCGCATTGCTGGTGCGCTGGTGGTCGTGCTCGGGGTGACGATTACGGTGTTCGGCGAGCGCATTGTTGCTAGTATGTCACGCTGAAGATTTTTTTCTTTTCTGCAATATTTGGGTTCTATAATGGTCGACACTTGATCTTTTACCAGCATCGGCCAGATGGAACATCACCAGTCCTCGCAGATTCCCACCCTGTCGTATATCGAGAACGAAGACCATCCGGTATTCGAAACGCTGGTCCAGCAGATCCTGCATCTGCTGAACTCGAAGCTGGTGTTTTCGGACATTATCATCCACCAGAACAGCCCCTTGATGCTGCGCCAGCCGAAGGGCCTGGTGGCGGTGACCGATTCGCCGATCACGAAGGAAGAGCTGGAAGAATTTTTTGATGTGATCGAGCCAAACTGGCCGCAGCGCATCGCCTCGCGCGCGTTCGACCGCTCCATTGACCTGCACACGGCGCGCATCCGCGCCAACTGCTTCCGCTTCCAGGGCGGCAAGCGGATCGGCTGCGTGATCCGGCGCTTTCCGAAAGAGCCGATCCCGCTGGCCGACCTGGGCCTGTGGGACGACGAGCGCGAATTCGCGAGCCTGGCCAGTGGCCTGGTCCTGATCATTGGCGACACCTGCCAGGGCAAGTCGACGACGATCGCGTCGATCCTCGACGAGATCAACCGCCACCGCTCGGGCCACATCATCACCATCGAAGACCCGGTCGAAACGCTGATCCCGCAGCGCAAGTGCATCATCACCCAGCGCGAAGTGGGCGAGGACGGCGACGTCGACAGCTACTATCTTGGCGCCCTGGACGCGCTGCGCGAGCGGCCGGACGTGATCGTCATCGGCGAGATCCGCGACGCCGAGACGGCGCAGGAAGCACTGGCGCTGGCCGAATCCGGCCCGCTGGTGCTGGCGTCGCTGCATGCGCGCTCGACCGAGCTGGGCCTGCAAAAGATGCTGCGCCTGCTAGGCAACACGGACGCCCAGGCGCAAGCGCTGGCCCACGCGCTGCGCGGTGTGCTGTGCCAGGCGCTGCTGCCATCGGTGGAGGGCAACCGCTATCACCTCGCCACCGAATGCCTGACCCCGAGTCCGGCCGTCGTGCGCATGCTCGAAGCAGGGGACCTGGGCAGCATCCGCGCGCATATGAATCGCGGCATCGATGCCGGCTGCCACACGATGAATGCGTCGCTCGAAGGCTTGCTGGCCTCGCACAAGGTGCGTCTGGAAGATGCACGCAATGCCACCACCGATCGGGTGGCGTTTGCCGATATGGTGTGACTCGCCCGCGACTTAGTCGAGCGACACCGCCCGATAGCGATTGACCTCGGTCGCCGTCACCGGCGCGCCGGTATTGCCCCAGCTGGCCCGGATCCAGGTTAGTACCGCCGCCACCTGCGCATCATCGAGTTCATGCCCGAATGGCGGCATCCCGTACGGCCGTGGATTGCCATGCGTGCCGGGCGGGAAGCCGCCGTTGACCGTCATCCGGATCGCGTTCACGGCCGGCGTCATGGTCACGGCGCGGTTGCCGGCCAGTGGCGGGTAGGCCGGCATGCGTCCTTTGCCATCGTCGCCATGGCATGCCGCGCACTGCGCCGCGTAGATCCGGCCGCCTTCCGCCAGTACCTGATCAGCGGCAGGCAGCAATGCCGGCGTGGGCTGCGCACTCACGGGCGTGGCGGCGAGCGACTTCAGGTAGCCCGCCATCGCGCCCAGATCGTCGGGTGTCAGGTACTGCAGGCTGCGCGCCACCACTTCGGCCATCGGCCCGGTCGCCGCGCCGCGCGGTGAGATGCCGGTGCCCAGCAACGCCACGATATCCGCCTCGCGCCAGTCACCCAGGCCCGCCTCGTGGTTGGCCGTCAGCGATGGGGCATACCAGCCGAGGGTCGGGATCATGCCGCCAGCCAGCGCACCATCCGCCGCGCCCAGGCTGTTGCGGGTGCTGTGGCAGGCGCTGCAGTGGCCCAGGCCTTCGACCAGATACGCGCCCCGGTTCCAGCTGGCGCTGCGCGCCGGTTGCGCGGCATATTCGGCAGGCCGGAAATACAGCAGGCGCCAGCCGGCCAGTAACGCCTGCTGGTCGTACGGGAAGCGGATATCGTGCGGCCGGTTCGCCTGGCGTTGCGGCGGCAGGCTGCGAAAGTAGGCAAACAGCGCATCCGCATCGGCGCGCGTGACCTTCGTGTAGTTCGTGTACGGGAAGGCCGGATACAGCAGGCGGCCGCTTGGTGCGATGCCGTTGTGCAGCGCATTCCAGAAGTCGTCGGCGCTCCAGGCGCCGATGCCGGTGTCGCGGTCGGGCGTGAGGTTAGGGCCGTAAAAGTGGCCGAACGGCGTATCGAGCGGACGGCCGCCGGCGTATGCCACGCCGCCACGCGCCGTGTGGCAGGCGATGCAGTCGCCGGCGCGTGCCAGGTAGGCGCCGCGCGCGATATTGGCGGGCGCGGATGCCCAGGCAGCGGGCGAACTGGCCGGGACGAAGTCGGCCCGCGGCCATGCCAGTGCGATCGCGAGGCCGACGATGACGACCGCCGCCAGCAGGACGAGGCGCACGGTCTTCATCATGGCGCGCTGCCGCAGAGGATTGGCAGCGGCCGGGCAACGGCATCGGCCGGTCGCGGGTCGGCCGGCATTGGCTGCGCCGCCAGCCAACCCGAGACGGCGGCGACATCGTCGGGCGACAGGCGCGCGGCTACTTGCCCCATGCAATCGGGAGTATGGGCGCGCCGCACGCCGTTGCGCCAGGCGCCGAACTGCGCGTTGATGTAGTCGCGCGGCAGGCCAAGCAGGCCCGGGATCGCGGGCTGCACGCCGGTCAGGCGCGCGCCGTGGCAGGCGATGCAGGCCGGGATGCTGCGTCCCCGGTCGCCCTCATGCACGAGCTGGCGACCCCGGTCACGCTGTGCGGGCGACAGGTTGACCGGCGTGGGCGGCAGCACGGTTGGCGCCTGCGCCGCAAAGTGCGCGGCGATTTCGCGCAGGTAGGCGTCGGGCAGGTGCTCGGTGAGGTACGTCATCACGGGATAGTGGCGCCGGCCGTCCTGGAAATTGCGCAGCTGGTGATACAGGTAGCCGGCCGGCTTGCCGCCGATGCGCGGATAGAAGCTGTCGTTGACAGGGTTGCCGCGCGCATCGACGCGTGCGTGGCAGGTGGCGCAGGCGCGCAGGCGCTGGGTGAGGGTGTCGGGAACGGGCTGTGGCGCGGCGCTGGCGACGAATGTCCCCGCGCACAGGAGCGCAGCAGCGGGCCAACGGAAGCGTCGAGATGGCATGGATTCACCGGCAGCATGGACGCTGACGATGATAGCGCGAATCTTGAACGCCGCGCGGGATTCAGCCTGCCGGCGTTTCCATTTTCCAGCGCCGGTAGATCCGCAGTGCCGCATGCGCGTCGTCTGCCGCGTATTGCAGCTGCTTGTCCGACAGGTGCGGCAGCGACCAGTTGGTGGTCGTGATGCGTTTGGATTTCTGCAGGCGCTGGCCGAAGAAGCGTTCCACGGCGCTCTTTGCGCCCAGCGGATTCTTTTCACCGCGCCGGCGCAGCGCCGTCGACAGATCGAGCACGTTGCGCAGCTCAATGCCGAATTTGGACTTCAGCCGCTTGACGTCGTCACCCAGGCCAAAACCCACCTTGAGGATGCTGCCAGAGGCCAGCACGGGTTCCAGCACGGTGAAAGCGAGGGCATTGCCGGTGGGCGTGGCGGTCTGGAACAGGAAGGCGAAGTCGTCGGTGGCCAATTGCACCAGGTGCGGCCCGGTCGAGACTTCGCCCTTGGCGAAGGTGGGCTTTGATTCGGTATCGAAGCCGATGACGTCGGCCGCGAGCAGCGCCGCGAGCGCCTGCTGCGCGTCCGCATCGGAGCGCACCAGCCGCACATGGGCCGGGTCGATGCCGATGTAGGCGGGCAGCTCGGGTGGCAGACCAGCTTGCAGGCCATCTGCCACCACGTCCTTCAATGCGTCGCCCGAATTCAAGTCTTCGAGAACTTGGACGCCAGCGCCTGCAGCTTTTCCTGGCGCTTGCGGTTGTTTTCTTCCTCGAGGGCGGCGTCGCGCTCGGCCTTCTTGCGGTCGGCTTCTTTCTTGAAGCGCTGCTGCAACTGCTCTTTCGCATGCAGGCGGTGCGCTTCAGGCACTTCGGCGCCGGCAGTGCCGTCGAGGTCATAGCGGACCTTGGCTTTTTCCATCGCGCGCAGGTAGCGCATCGAGCCGGTGTGGATGCCGAGGGCGGCGCGCATCGTTTTCTTGTCCAGGCCCGGCATGCGTGCCTGCAACTGCTTGTCGATACCGATCGACAGTGGCAGGCAGTCACGGAAGGCGGGATACTCCTGCTGGAGTTGCTTGAGCAGCGAGCGCGCCGACTGGCCCGATGCCGGGGCCGCAGCAGGTGCGGCAACCGGGGCTGCTGGCGCTGCCGGCTCGGCTGGCGACTGCGTTGGCTGCTGTGCATCCGGGGTGGCTGGCGCGGCGGTGGTGTCGACGGACTCTGCAGGGGTATTGGTATTCATTGACTTCATGGTAAGAACAGGATTGCGAAGGATAGCACGGCGCTAAAAGCCGCATTGTACTAGTTCCACTAATAAATGTTGAGAAAGACGCACTGCGATGAAGCATTGAAACGCGAAATCGTGTATGATCCGCCTCTTGCCTTGAGTCCGGCTTGCGCCGGCGCAGACCAGCAAGAAGGTCATCATGCCGGGGCAATGCACCCGGTGACACGTGCAGATCCCTCACCGGATCGAGCAATGATCACCAAAACTTGCATTGGGGCGTAATGGCCCCATCTCCTATTCTTCTAGAAAAATAGATGCAAGCCCGTGTTAGCGGGCTTTTTTTCGTTCCGACATGCACAGCACGACTTTGAACAGCGACCAACGCCACCTGCCCGCAGCCCCGATATTACGCCGGCGCGCGCACCGAAGGGCAGGTCGAGCTTGAAGTCTGGCATGTCCGCCCTAAGGTAGGGCCACTTCCGTTCCCCATTCCCAGGTCCCGTACGCGGGGCCCGCTGGATTATTGACTTCGCAGGCGCGCTACTCGCCTCGACTGGAGAGTTTTAAGCTATGAAAAACACCGCCAAGACATTGACACTGACAGCGAAAAAAGCCCCGGCCAAGGCATCGGCCCCGCTGGCAGTGCCTAAAACCGCCACTTCCTACTTCCTCGAAACGGAAGCGGCGGCCAAGGTCACGGTGGTCAAGACCCGTTCGCGCCTGGCGACGCTCAAAGCCCAGGCCGACGCGATCCTGGCCGCCGGTGGCCCCGCAGCCGAGCCGGTTGCCGCCCCAGCCGTCGCTGAAGCCGCACCTGCAGCAGTGGCGCCAGCGGCCGCGCCAGCGGAAGCTGCCGCGCCAGCCGAGGTCAGCGCGCCCGAGTCTGTCGTCACTGCTGTCGCTGCTGCAGCAGACACCGCAGCCGACACCGCGCTTGACGCGCACGATCCCGCCGACGACTACATGCCAACGCAGGCCAAGCCAGCCGCGCCACCGGTCATCGTGCGCAAGCGCGGCCGTCTGGCAGCGCTGAAAAACGCCGAGCCGGAAAGCGACGTCGCTGCCGAGGCTGTACCAGCCGAAGCCGTGGCCCCCACCGTTGCGGAGCCTGCCCCGGTGGCCGAGGAAGCGCCGAAAGTCGTGCGCACCCGCACCGCGCGCCGCGTCGATGCCAGCCCGGCTTCGGTGCCAGTCGCCCAGACCAATGCCGTCGGCACCGTCAGCAAGACCACCGACGCCGCTGCGCTGGCGGCGATCGACACGTCGGGCTACCTGCTGCCGCAGGTGAAGGTGCCTGGCCGCCGTGGCCGCAAGCCAAGCGAATTCGTGCCGGAGAACGACGAAGTCGCGGCGCTGAACGCCGTCGAGCGCGCCGAAATGAAGGCCGCATCGAAAGTGCGTGAGCGCAAGGCCAAAGGCATTGCGCTGCTGAAGGAAGAAGGCTTCTCGGAGACCGAACTCGAGCGCCGTCGCCAGCAGCTGAAGAACCTGATCAATATGGGCAAGGAGCGGGGCTTCCTGACCCACGCCGAGATCAACGACCATTTGCCGGAAAACATCATCGATCCGGAAGCGATCGAAGGCATCATCGCGACCTTCAACGACATGGGCATCGCCGTCTACGAGCGTGCGCCGGAAGCCGAAATGATGCTGTTGTCGGACCAGGCCGTGACGCCGACGAGCGAAGACGAAGTGGAAGCGGCCGCCGCAACCGCGCTGTCGACCGCCGACTCGGACTTCGGCCGCACGACCGACCCGGTGCGCATGTACATGCGTGAAATGGGCGCCGTGTCGCTGCTGACGCGCGAAGGCGAAATCGAAATCGCCAAGCGCATCGAGCAGGGCCTGAAGGACATGGTCCAGGCGATCTCGGCGTGCCCGACGACGATTTCGGAAATCATCGCGCTGTCGCACAAGATCGCCAACGATGAACTGAAGATCGACGACGTGGTCGATGGCTTCGTGGACATGAACGACACCCCGGCGCCTGCTGCCTCGGTCGCCCACGCCGCTGCGATCAGCGAAGAGGACGACGAAGAAGAAGAGGAAGAAGTCGAAGAAGAAGAGGGCGACGTCAACAGCGGCGCCGCTGCCGGCTACTCGCCCGAGCAGCTCGCACAACTCAAGAAGAGCGCGCTCGAGAAATTCGCGCTGATCGAGCAGCAGTTCGACCTGATGGGCCACGCGTTCAAGAACAAGGGCTATGGCTCGCCGGCGTACGAAGATGCGCAAGCCGTCATCTCGTACGAGCTGCTGGGCATCCGCTTTACCGCCAAGGTCGTCGAGAAGCTGTGCGACACGCTGCGCGGCCAGATGGACGAAGTGCGTTCGATCGAGCGCGCCGTGCTGGACATCTGCGTGAACCGCTGCGGCATGCCGCGCGCCCACTTCATCAAGGTCTTCCCGGGCAATGAAACCGATCTGCAATGGGGCGACCGCGAAGTCGACTGCGCGTATCCGTACAGCGCTGTGCTGAGCCGTAACCTGCCGGCGATCAAGGAACTGCAACAGCGCATGATCGACCTGCAGGCGCGCGTGGCGCTGCCGCTGGCCGACCTGCGCAAGATCAACAAGCAGATGGCGGCGGGCGAAAAGCGTGCACGCCAGGCCAAGCGCGAAATGACCGTGGCCAACCTGCGCCTGGTGATCTCGATTGCCAAGAAATACATCAACCGCGGCCTGCAGTTCCTGGACCTGATCCAGGAAGGTAATATCGGTCTGCTGAAAGCGGTCGACAAGTTCGAATACCGTCGCGGCTACAAGTTCTCGACGTATGCGACGTGGTGGATCCGCCAGGCGATCACGCGTTCGATCGCCGACATGGCCCGCACGATTCGCGTGCCGGTGCACATGATCGAGACGATCAACAAGATGAACCGCATCTCGCGCCAGATCATGCAGGAAACGGGCAGCGAGCCGGATCTGCCGACGCTGGCCCTGAAGATGGAAATGCCAGAGAACAAGGTTCGCGAGATCATGAAGATCGCGAAAGAGCCGATTTCGATGGAAACGCCGATGGGCGAGGACGGCGATTCGCAGCTGGGCGACTTCATCGAAGACAACGCCACGCTGGCCCCGCTGGACGCCGCACTGCACGCGTCGATGCGCAACGTGATCAAGGAAGTGCTCGACTCGCTGACGCCGCGCGAAGCAAAGGTGCTGCGCATGCGTTACGGCGTCGAAATGTCGAACGACCACACGCTGGAAGAAGTGGGCAAGCAGTTCGACGTGACCCGCGAGCGCATTCGCCAGATCGAAGCCAAGGCGATGAGCAAGCTGCGCCAGCCGTCGCGCTCGGACAAGCTCAAGACGTTCCTGCACAATCAGTAAGCCGGCACATGCCGCGTCGACGCTGTCGACATGAAAGCCGTCCGGTTCGCGCCGGGCGGCTTTTTTTCGCGTTGTCGACCCCATCTGCGGCGGCGCTGTTTCTGCGAACGACCTTCCAGAATACGTCGTGATTCCTCAAAAGCCGCAGTTCATTATCTCGGTTTCAAGCCCGCCGTGGCTGTCAATACACATCACTTGTTGAACACAAGAAATAAATGCAGACATGTGTTCTACGCCGACAAATTTTTGCAATACTCGATCTGCACTCCAAGTGCAGACCTCCTTTCCTGAAAGACCGCAACATGCCGACCTCCCCATACCCACGCCTCACCTTTACCTGTCTTGCCAGCCTGGCGCTGCTGGCCCCGCTGTCCGCCGTCGCTGGCGACGATGACGGGATCGTCACCGACCGGCCCGATTTCGTCGAGTCCAGCAATGTGGTCGGCCGTGGCCGGTTCCAGATCGAGACCAGCGTGCTGGCCGAGCGGGACAAGTCCGATGGCGTGCGCGCGCGAACCTACAGCATGCCGACGCTGCTGCGCTATGGCGTGGGCGACGTGCTCGAACTGCGGCTCGAGACCGACGGCCGTACGGTCCAGCATGCGGGCGGCGAGGGCACGTCCGCCGGTTACGCCGACACGGCGCTCGGCGTGAAGTGGCATGTGCAGGACGAAGCGCCGGGCCGGCCTTCGGTCGGCGTGCTGCTGCATGCCGACCTGGACAGCGGATCGCGGGCCTGGCGCGGCCAGGGCGTGCGCCCGTCGCTGCGCGTGGCCGCCGAATGGGAATTGCCGGGTGATTGGTCGCTGGGCGTGATGCCCGGCGTCGGGCGCGAGCGCACCGAGGATGGCAAGCGTTATGGCTACGGCATCCTCGGCGTGGTGCTGGGTAAAGAATTGACGCCAACCTGGCGCGCATTCGTCGAAGTGGCGGCGCCGCAGATCGCCCGCAGCGCCAACGGCGGCACCGTGGCCACGTTCGATACGGGCATGGCGTGGTTGCTGTCGGACCGCTGCCAGCTCGACACCATGCTTGCGCTGGGCCTGAACCGGCGCACGCCCGATGCCGCGCTCACGGTCGGGCTATCGTTCAAACTGTAGGGAGAAATCACCATGAATCTGACCATCCGGCACCGGCTGTTTCTATCGAACCTGGCAGCGGTCTTTCTGGCCGCCGTGGTGGCCAGCATCGGCTACGGCGCGATGTTGTCGCTGGAGACGGCGATGAACGCCATCACCGTCAACGGCAGCGCGCTGAAGCAGCAGCTGCAGGCCGACATGGCGCACGATGCCTTGCGCGCCGACGTGCTGGCCGCGCTGATCGCCGGGCCGGATGACGCAGGCAAGCAGGCCGAGGTCCGGCGCGATCATGCGCAGCACGCTGCGACACTGGCCGGGTTGATCGACACGCTGGCCAAGGAGGATACCGACGCAGCCCTGCAAAGTGCCATCCCCGCCGTGCGCGCCGACGTCGACGCTTACCTCAAGAGCGTGGCTCGGATGATCGACATGGCGTTCACCGACCCGGTCGCAGCGCGTCAGGCGCAGGCGGACTTCATGGGGCATTTCCGCAAGCTCGAAACGAGCATGGGCGAGCTCAGCGACACCATCGGGGCCAGCGCCGAGGCCACACGCGTCGGAGGCCATGAACTGGTCGTGCGCTCCGAACGCCTGCTGCTGCTGGCCTCCCTGATTTCCGTGATGCTGATGGTGGTCGTAGGCCAGCTGTCGGCACGCGCCATCCGGCGCCCGCTTGAAGAAGCGGTGGCGTTCGCTGGCCGCATCGCCGACGGCGACCTGGGCGCAACGCTCGACTGCAACGCCGACGACAGGACTGAAACTGGGCGCCTGAAGGTGGCGCTGCAGCGCATGCGCGCCAATCTGCATGGGGTGGTCAGCCAGGTGCGCGGCAGCACCGATGCCATTGAAACGGCGTCCGGCGAAATCGCCAGCGGCAACCTGGACCTGTCACGCCGCACCGAGCAGCAGGCCGGTGCGCTCGAAGAAACGGCGGCGTCGATCGAGGAGCTGGCGGCGACGGTCAAGCAGAATGCCGACAGCGCCTTACAGGCCAACACGCTGACGGCATCGGCGTCCCAGGTAGCTGTCAAGGGCGGCGAGGCGGTCGCGCGCGTGGTCGATACGATGGGCGCGATCCATACATCGTCGCGCCGTATCGTCGACATCACCGGCACGATCGAATCGATCGCGTTCCAGACCAATATCCTGGCGCTCAACGCAGCGGTGGAAGCGGCGCGCGCCGGCGAGCAGGGGCGCGGTTTTGCCGTGGTGGCGTCCGAGGTGCGCAACCTGGCCCAGCGCGCCAACGCCGCGGCCGGCGAAATCAAGGTGCTCATCGACGAGTCGGTGCGGCACGCCGACAACGGGATCTCGCTCGTCGCGGCGGCCGGCGGCACGATGGACGAGATCGTGGCCAGCGTACGGCGCGTCACCGATATCGTGGCCGAGATTGCCACTGCCAGCCAGCGGCAGGGACAGGGCATCGCGCAGGTCAACAGCGCGATCGGGGAAATCGACGCCGTCACTCAGCAGAATGCTGCGCTCGTCGAGCAGGCCGCAGCGGCGGCGGCCTCAATGCAGGAGCAGACCGCCAACCTCAGTGCGCTGGTCGGGAATTTCAAGCTGGGTCAGGCGGCGCCGGTACAGCTGGCGCCGGTGGATCGGCGCCGGCAGACCGGCGTGTTGCAACTGGCCTAGACCGTTAGCCTGTATTGCGCAGACCGGCCGCAACGCCGTTGATCGACAGGTGGATGCCCCGGTGCACGCGCGCATCGACCTGGCTCGCCGGATCGAGCGCCAGCGCCCGGTGCCGGCCGATCAGCTCCACCTGCAGGTGGTTCAGCGGGTCCAGGTAGGCGAACCGGTTCTGGATCGAGCGCGCCAGCAGCGGATTGCCCTGCAGGCGCTCGCCCGTGCCGGTGATGTCTTCCAGGATGGTCAGCGTGAGCGCGTGTTCGGCCGTGATGCGCTTGAAGATCCGCTCGCGCAGTTCGACGTCGGCCACCAGTTCGGCGTAGCGCCGGGCGATCGGCAGGTCGGTCTTGGCCAGCACCATGTCCATGTTCGACAGCAGCGTGGCAAAGAACGGCCATTCCTGGAACATCGTGCGCAGCTCGGCCAGTTTCGCCTCACGCTCGCCTTCGCCGAGCCAGCCATGGACCGCTGACGCAAAGCCGAACCAGCCCGGCAGCAGCAGGCGGCACTGGCCCCACGAGAAGCCCCACGGAATCGCGCGCAGGTCTTCGATGCGGCGGGTCGACTTGCGCGAAGCGGGGCGCGAACCCAGGTTCAGCTCTGCGATCTCGGCGATCGGCGTGGCCGCAAAGAAGTAGTCGGTAAAGCCGGGCGTGTCGTAGACCAGGTCGCGGTAGGCCTTGTAGGCGCGATTCGACAGCTCGGCCATCACCGACTCGAAGCGGTGCAGGCGGCCGGTCTGCGCTTCGCTCGCCGTGTTGGGCGTGAGGCTCGCTTCCAGCGTGGCCGAGACCAGCAGCTCCAGGTTGCGCCGGCCGATTTCGGCATTCGAGAACTTGGACGCGATGATTTCGCCCTGTTCGGTCAGGCGGATCTGGCCATTGACGGTGCCCGGCGGCTGGGCGCGGATCGCGTCGTAGCTCGGACCACCGCCACGGCCGACCGTGCCGCCGCGGCCGTGGAACAGGCGCAGCTTGACCTTCTGCTGCGCGAACACGTCGACCAGTTTCAGCTCGGCCTGGTACAGCTCCCAGTTCGATGTCAGGAAACCACCGTCCTTGTTCGAGTCGGAGTAGCCCAGCATGACTTCCTGCAGGTGGCCCTGCTTGGCGATCACGTTGGCGACGAACGGCAGCGCCATCCACGCATCCATGATGCCGGCCGCGCGCTGCAGGTCGGGGATGGTTTCGAACAGCGGAATCACCATCACTTCGCCGGTCGTGCTGCTGGCGCGCAGCAGGCCGGTTTCCTTTTGCAGCAGCAGCACTTCGAGCAGGTCGGACACCGTCTCTGTGTGCGAGATGATGTAGTTGCGGATCGCGCGCGGGCCGTAGCGCAGGCGGATCTCGCGCGCGCAGCGCAGGATCGCCAGTTCGGACGTCGTCTCTTCGCCGTAGGTGTCCCATAGCGAAATCAGGGGCCGGGCGCTGTCGAGTTCACGCAGCAGCAGCGCGATCTTGGCGTCTTCGTCGAGCGCGGCGTAGTCAGGCTCGACGCCGGCGCGGGCCAGCAGTTCGGCCAGCACGCGCTCGTGGATGTCCGAACTCTGGCGCATGTCGAGCGAGGCCAGGTGGAAGCCGAAGATGCGCGCCGCGCGCAGCAAGCCGGCCAAGCGTGGCATGGTCAGCATCGCGCCGTGGTTCTGGCGCAGCGAGTCGGCCAGCGTTTCGAGGTCGGCCGCAAACAGTTCGGGGTCGAGGTAGGGCGCGGCGTGGCCGACTTCCTTGCGCAGGATATGGCCCACGCCCAGTTCGCGCGCGGTGGCTGCCAGGCGCGCATAGATGCCGATCAGCGCGCGCCGGTAAGGCTCGTCGCTGCGGTGTGGCGACGCATCGGGCGAGTTCTGGGCCAGCAGCTCCAGCGCCGGCGTGACGTCCACCAGCAGCGTGGAAGCCGACAGTTCGGCGCCCAGCGCATGGACTTCGTCGAGATAGAAGTCGAGGATCGTCGTCGACTGGCGCGTCAGCGCGTGGCGCATCGTGTCGGCGTTGACGTTCGGGTTGCCGTCACGGTCGCCGCCGATCCAGCTGCCCATCTGCAGGTACGATGCGTGGGGTTTAGGGGCGTCATCCTGGGCGCCGTCGTCAGGGCCATATTGTTCGGCGATCTCGAACTCGATGTCGTCGTACAGCGCCGGCAGTTCGCGCAGGAAGGTGATGCGGTAGTAGGACAGGGCGTTGTCGATTTCGTCGGCCACCGTCAGCTTCGAGTAGCGCAGCATGCGCGTCTGCCACAGCGTGGCGATGCGGGCATGCAGCATCTGCTCGTTGCGCTGGCGCTCGCGCGGCGTGAGCGGCGTATCGCGCTCGGCCAGCAGGCGGGCGATATCGTGTTCGGCGTCCAGGATGCTCTTGCGCTGCACCTCGGTCGGGTGCGCCGTCAGTACCGGCGAGATCAGCGCGTCGTTGAAGAATGCCTGCACTTCGTCGCGGCCAATGCCGGCGCCGGCGAGCTTGTCCAGTGCATAGCCGATGCTGCCCGCGCGCGGCGCCGAGCCACCCAGCAGGTGCGCACGGCGGCGGCGGTTGTGGTGCTGGTCTTCGGCGATATTGGCCAGGTGCGAAAAGTACGAGAACGCGCGCACGACCGAGATGGTCTGGTCGCGCGTGAGCCCGTGCAGCATCGTCGTGAGTTCTTTGCTGGCGTCGGGATCGTCGTCGCGCCTGAAACGCACGGCAGTCTGGCGGATGGTTTCGACCAGGTCGAAGACCTCGGCGCCTTCCTGGTCGCGCAGTACGTCGCCCAGCAGGCGACCAAGCAGGCGGATGTCTTCTTTGAGCGGCGCGTCCTTGTCGGCGCCGGCGGTTACGTCAGGGAGAGCAGGATTGTTCATATCGACCACAAGTAAGCGTTGTGCGAGGGCGGTTGGCCACGGTCTGCAAGAGGCCCCCATGATAAAATTTGTGATCTTATGCAGGGAGCGGTTACCGGCACCGGCCGGATCGGCCCAATGACAGTGAAAGAATTCGTGTGTTAGCAGCTATACAGCAGGGTACTTCGGCACCAGCGGCGCCAACGATGCCGTCAAAACTCATTATCGCATCCCGCGAGAGCCGCCTGGCCATGTGGCAGGCGGAGCACGTACGCGACCGGCTCGTCGCATTATATCCACAGTGCCGCGTCGAGATTCTCGGCATGACGACACGGGGCGACCAGATTCTCGACCGCACGCTGTCGGCCGTCGGCGGCAAGGGCCTGTTCGTCAAGGAGCTCGAAGTCGCGATGGCCGAAGGCCGCGCCGACCTGGCCGTGCACTCGCTCAAGGACGTGCCGATGGAGCTGCCCGAAGGCTTCGAACTGACCGCCGTGCTCGAACGCGAAGACCCGCGCGACGCGTTTGTGTCCAACGATTACGAAAGCCTCGATGCGCTGCCGGCTGGCGCCATCGTCGGCACCAGCAGCCTGCGCCGCCAGTCGCTGATCGCCGCGCGCTATCCGCACCTGGTCATCCTGCCGCTGCGCGGCAACCTGGATACGCGCCTGGGCAAGCTCGATCGCGGCGAATATGCCGCCATCATCCTGGCCGCTGCGGGCCTCAAGCGCCTCGGCCTGCCGCAGCGCATTCGCGCACTGCTCGAACCCGAAATGAGCTTGCCGGCGGCCGGGCAGGGCGCGATGGCGATCGAGATCCTGAGCAGCGCGCGCAGCGACGGCGTCGACCTGCGCGCCGTGCTGGCGCCGCTGAACCACGACGACACCGCCAGCGCTGTGCTGGCCGAGCGCAAGGTCTCGCGGATCTTTGGCGGCAGCTGCCAGATCCCGCTGGCGGCGTTCGCCACCGTGCAGGGCGGCCAGATGCGCCTGCGCGCGATGGTTGCCACGCCCGACGGCAAGCGCAGCGCGCACGCCGAAGTGAGCGGCCCGGTCGAGCAGCCCGAGTACCTGGGCGAGCAGGTGTCCGAGTTGCTGGCCCAGCAGGATGCAAATGCGATCCTGGCGGCGTGCCGTCTCGATGCCGCTGCAAACCAGGATGCCTGACATGCCTGAGACGGCGCGCGTCGTCGTCGTCACGCGCCCGCGCGCACAGGCCGATGCGCTGGCGCAGGCGGTGTCCGCCAGCGGCCGTACGGCCGTGCTGCTGCCGCTGCTCGAGATCAGCCCGGTCGAGGATGCGGCGCCGCTGCGCGCGGCGCTGGCTGAACTCGACCGCTTTGCGCTGGTGGCGTTCGTCTCTCCGAATGCCATCGACGCCACGTTCGCGCACATCGAGGCATGGCCCGTGGGCGTGCCGGTGGCGATCGTCGGCGATGGCAGCCGCGCCGCGCTGGCGCGCCACGGGGTGACCGGTGACGCGTGCACGATCTTCAGCCCGGCCGACAGCGCGCACAGCGATTCCGAACATCTGCTGCAGCGCCTCGATCTGGCGTCGTACGCCGGCAAGCGCGTGCTGATCGTGCGCGGCGACGGCGGGCGCGAGCTGCTGGCCGACGCCTTGCGCGCCGCCGGCGCCCGGGTCGAGCCGGTGGCCGCGTATCGCCGTGCGACGCCGGTATTGACGGCAGAACTGGCCACACGATTGCGCGCCTTGCTGGCGCAGCCAAACGACTGGATAATCACGAGTTCGGAAGCCCTGCGTGGCCTGGCCGGGCTGGTGCAATCCATCGACGACGATGCGCTGATGGCGCGATTGCAGCAGCAGCGCCTGATCGTGCCCCATGCGCGGATTGCACAGACGGCCCGCGATCTGGGCCTGGAACACGTGCGCCTCACCGGTTCCGGCGATGCACGCCTATTAGCAGCGTTACAATCACAAGAATGAACGAATTGCCGAACAACCCAGACCAGCCCCAGGCCAGTGTGCCCGCTCCCAGCCTTGCCAAGCCGGAGGAGGCGCAGGTGCCGCCTGCTGCGCCGCCGCGCATGAGCGGCCCTGCCACGCGTGGCCTGTTTGATCGCGTGGCGCGGCCATTGCCGCTGGCCGTCATCGTACTGGCCGCGCTGCTGGCCGTGCAGACATTCTCGTCGCACAGCCGCATCAATTCGCTGCGCCAGGACATGGCGCGTAGCCTGCAGAAGGGCAATGCGGTCAATGCCGAGACGGCGGCCCTCGCGCGCGACGTGGCCGACCAGTCGAAGGAACTGCAGATCAAGGTCGGCGTGCTGGAGAGCCGCCAGAGCGAAGCGCAGAGCCAGCAGGTCGCGCTCGAGCAGCTGTACAAGGATCTGTCGCAGAACCGCGACGAGTGGGCGCTGTCCGAAATCGAGCAGGTGCTCGCCACCGCGAGCCAGCAGCTGCAACTGGCGGGCAATGTGCAGGGCGCCCTGATCGCGCTGCAAAACGCCGACCGCGCCGTCTCGAGCTCGAACGCGCCGCAATTTTTGACCATCCGCCGCGCGATCGCGGCTGACATCGACCGGCTCAAGGCCTTGCCGGCGGTCGATCTGGCCGGTGTCGCGCTGCGCCTGGACAATGTGATCGTCCAGGTCGAAACGCTGCCGATGCTGGCCGATGAAAAGCCGCTGCTGCCGGTGGCCCCGGTGCGCACGACGCGCCGGCTCGAGGCCGCCGCAGCGCCTGCCAAAACTGCCGCGCCGGCCGTCCCTCCCGAGTCGCTGGGCGTGGGCCAGCGCCTGCTGCAAACCTGGAGCCAGTGGAGCCAGGAGATGTGGGACGACGTGCGCCAGCTGATCCGCGTGCGCAGCGTCGACGACCCCGAGGCGCTGATGCTGTCGCCGAGCGAGTCCTTCTTCGTGCGCGAAAACCTCAAGCTGCGCCTGCTCAATGCGCGCTTGGCCCTGTTGTCGCGTAACGAAGCCACGTTCCGCGACGACCTGGCCACGGCCCAGACCATGCTGGCCATGTATTTCGACACGCGCGCCCGTACGACGCAATCGGCCCAGGCGGCATTGCGCCAGGTGCAGGCCAATGACCTGACGATCGAATTGCCGACGCTGGCCGAGAGCCTGGGCGCAGTGCGTAACTACAAAGCGAAGCAATAACCATGCGCTTACTCATCTGGCTGGTTACGCTGATGGCCGCGGCCATCGGCATTGCGGTGACGGCGCGCTTCAATCCGGGCAATGTGGTGCTGTTTTATCCGCCGCACCGGATCGACATGTCGCTCAATCTGTTTGTCGTGGTGCTGATGCTGCTGTTCGCCACGCTGTACGTGCTGGTGCGCACCTTCTACGCAACGGCGCGCATGCCGCAGCGGGTGGCAGCGTACCGCCAGCGCCGCCGCGAGCGCGATGGCAACAAGGGCTTGCGCGACGCGCTCAAGGCGCTGTTCGAAGGCCGCTTCGGCCACGCCGAAAAAGCCGCGATGCGCGCCGCCGACCTGCCCGAGAACACGGGCCTGGCAGCGCTGATCGGCGCGCGCGCGGCGCACCGCATGCGCGAGCCGGCGCGCCGCGACGCCTGGCTGGCCGGCATCTCGCATGACACCACGCTCAAGACGGCGCGCCTGATGACGCTGACCGAACTGCTGGTGGACGATCATCGCCCCGAAGCGGCGCTGGAAGCGGTGGCCGAACTCAATGCCAGCGGCCAGCGCCATATCCACGCGCTGCAGTGGGCGATGAAGGCGAATCAGCAGGCGCGCAACTGGCCCGAGGTGCTGCGCCTGGTGCGCATCCTCGACAAGCGCAATGCACTGCATCCGGCCCTGGCCCGGCGCCTGCGCGAAATGGCCTACGAAGCGCTGCTGGGCGGCGAAGACCACGACGCCGAATCGATCCGCTGGACCTGGGCCACGGTGCCCCCGCAAGACCGCACGGTGCCGTACGTCGCCGCGCGCGCCGCCGGCGCCTTCAATGCGCGCGGCCTGCACGACGAAGCGCGCGCAATTGCCGAAGAGTCGCTCAAGGCCAACTGGGACGAGCGTGTCGTGCGCGCCTACCGCGACGCGGCCAGCCCGGCCGGCTCGCCTTCGCTGCTGGCCCAGATCGAAGCGTGCGAAACGTGGCGCCGTGAACGGCCGCAGGACGCCGAACTGGCGCTCACGCTCGGCACGCTGTGCCTGAAACAGAAGCTGTGGGGCAAGGCCCAGCGCTATCTGGAGCAAGCCTTGTCGGACGCGACTGAAGCGGCGATGGTGCGCGAAGCGCATCTGAAACTGGCCCAGATGCATGAAGCGCTGGGGCAGGACGAGCTGGCTGCAAAGCATTACCGGCAGTGCGCACTGGCGACTGTGTTGTAACGCGTGCCTTTCGCTATAATGGCGGACTAATTTTGACTCTTTAGCAACCAAGGATCCCATCATGAGCCTGAACAACGTCCCAGCCGGCAAAGACGTGCCGAACGACTTCAACGTCATCATTGAAATCCCGATGAACTCCGATCCGGTCAAGTATGAAGTCGACAAGGACACGGGCGCGATCTTCGTCGATCGTTTCATGGGTACGGCCATGCACTACCCGTGCAACTACGGCTACGTGCCGCAAACCATCGCCGACGACGGCGATCCATGCGACGTGCTGGTCATCACCCCGTTCCCGCTGCCACCAGGCGTCGTGGTCCGTTGCCGCGCGCTGGGCGTGCTGAAGATGACCGATGACGGCGGCGGCGACGCCAAAGTGATCGCCGTGCCGATCGAAAAAGTGCTGCCGATGTACAAGAAAATCCAGTCGCTGGACGACGTGGAAGAGCTGCGCCTGAAGCAGATCCAGCACTTCTTCGAGCACTACAAGGATCTCGAAGCGGGCAAATGGGTCAAGATCGAAGGTTGGGCTGGCATCGATGAAGCCAAGGCCGAGATCGTTGCCGGCGTGGCAGCGTTCAACAAGGGCGCCCAGGCTTAAGCCAGCGCGCAGGCAGTATTCGAAAGCCGGCGGCCCGTGAGGGTTGCCGGTTTTTTTTACGTCAGTGGCGCTCGTGGCGCTCGTGGCGGCGCAGCAGGCCAAGCACGCCCAGGCCATCTACCAGCAGCAGCCGGCTGGTCGGTTCCGGCAGGCGCGTGACCACGCGCACCGTGTCGAGCCCGACATGGCTCAGCCTGGCCGCGTCGCCCAGGTAGCGAAATGCGAAGCGGCCTGGACCGTCCACCATCAGGTCGAGGTGCCATGGCTGCCATTGTGCGGGGAAGTCGGCCGCGCCGCCGATGCTGGCCAGCAGCGTGTCGAACGACGCTACAGCGGTCCCGCTGCCGCTGCCAAAGCGCACTTCGAGCAGATCATCGAAGCCGTTGACGCGCTCGCGGCTAGTGAAGAACGACAGCGTCGTTAGGCCGCTGAGCGTCAGCGTGGGCGTAATCAGCCAGTTGTCGACGCGGCCAATGCCGTGGGCGGCGCTGAGGCAGCTCGCGGCGGCGTACGCGTCCGGCACGCCTGCCTGGGCAGGGAAGACGTCGGGATTACCCTGGCACCACGGCGCACCGGGCTGGATGCTGCGGTTGATGCGGGCCCAGCCGGGGGCGGTGGCCAAGTTGGTGAAGTCTTCGCTGAGCACCTCGGTCCCAACCGCATGGGCGGTGTGAGGGGCGCAGGAGGTTGGGACCGCTGCGGCGGCGAGCATGTAGTTGAGTCGTTGCATGGTGAGCCGTCGCGTCGTGGATCGAGGCTTCATCATAGAAACGGCGGGCGCCGCGGTATTGCGGTGCGTTGGGGCTGTTGGGTCAGGTGTCCGGCGCGACGCAAAGGAGGAGGGGGAACCAAAAAAAGTCGCCGAGGTCGCAAGGTGCGTAGGTCAGGGCCGCGTCGCCAGCCACGCCTGCAGCCGCAGCTTGCCGACGATCCCGACCGGAAACCAGTAAATGGACAGGATGAACAGCAGCCCCAGCCACAGCATCCAGCGGTCCGGGTGCAGGGCGGCGGCCAGCAGCGGCACGCCGTCCAGCGCGGCAGCGCCGTGCGCCATCCAGTCCTTCAGGTAGTTCTGGGCCAGGATGAACAGCGTCGCGCCCACCACCGCGCCATACATCGTGCCCATGCCGCCGATCACGACGATCAGCAGGATGTCGGTCATGACCTCGAAGCCGAGCGACGTCTTCGGGCCGACGTAGCGCAGCCACAGTGCCATCAGTGCGCCAGCCAGGCTTGCCGTCAGCGCCGCCAGGACATTGGCCCAGATCCGGTACACCATCGTGCGGTAGCCAAGGGCTTCGGCGCGAAACGCGTTTTCGCGGATCGCCTGCAGCACCCGCCCGAACGGCGAATTGACCAGCCGCAGCAGGAACAGGAACAGCAGCAGGCAGCCGAAGAACACGACGTAATAGGTCAGCACCCGGCCATCGAGATGACGGCCGAATACCTCATGCTCGATCAGCCGATAGGCAGGAGAAAGCACGTGCGGCACGCTGAACGTGACGCCATCCTCGCCACCGGTGAAGTCGGACAGTTGCGACGCCAGCACGGCAAACGAAGAGGCCACGGCCAGCGTGATCATCGCGTAGAAGATGGCTTGCACGCGCAGCGCGAACAGGCCCACCACCAGCGCCAGGGCAAGCGCGAGCAGCAGCGCCAGGCCAAGCCCGGTCATGGCGATGCCCCAGGTCGGCTCATCGACGCGCGCCAGCGCCAGCCCGACGCCATACGCCCCGATCCCATAGAACATCGTGTGGGCGAACGAGACGATGCCGGTATAACCCAGCAGCAGGTCGTAGGACGCCACCAGCACGATGTAGACGCAGATCGTGGCCGCCGTGTTGAGTGGCCTCGCGCCGGAGGTCAGGAACGGCGCCAGCGCCAGCCCGAGCAGGATCACGACCAGCAGCGCCGTCAGGATGCGGCTGCGGGGCAGGTCGTCCGATAACAGTTGCCGCAGCATGGTCAGCCCCGTCCCGTCGCATACATCCCGGCGGGCCGCCACAGCAGGACCGAAATCATCAGGACGATGCCCGACACCAGCGCGATCCCGGGCGCCAGGAAGCCGGTGTAGTTGGCCACCAGGGCGATCAGCAGCGCGCCGATGAAGCAGCCGCCGACCGACCCCAGGCCCCCGATGATGATGACGATGAACAGCATCACCATGATCTCGCCGCCCATCGACGCCGTCAGCGTTTCCTTGTACAGGCCCCACATCACGCCGCCCAGGCCGGCCAGGCCCGCACCGGCCGCGAACACCAGCACGAACAGGCGCCGGATGCGGTAGCCAAGCGCTTCGACCATCTCGCCATGTTCGACGCCGGCGCGTACCAGCAGGCCGACCTTCGTGCGGTTCAGGATCAGGTACATCGCGACGAATACCACCAGTCCGACCGCCACCGCCACCAGGCGGTACTTGTCGATGGCCGCGTCGCCCAGCAGGAACGCACCGCGCAGGGCGGTGGGCAGCGGCACGGCGATCGTCCCGGCGCCCCAGAGGACGTGGATCAGCTGCTCGGCCACGATCATGCCGCCCATCGTGACCAGGATCTGCTTGAGGTGCTGGCCGTAGACGGGCTGGATGAGCAGCCGCTCGAAGGCCCAGCCCAGCAGCGCCGTGACGAGCATGGCGACCACGATCGCCAGCGCCAGCACAGCCAGATTGACGGGCAGAGAATCCATCTCGAGCCAGCTGCGCAGCGGCAGCAGCACGAGCGTGGCGGAAAACGCGCCGACCGCGATGAATGCGCCGTGGCCGAAATTGATCACGTTCATCAGCCCGAACACGAGGGTCAGCCCGCTGGCCATGATGAAGATCATCATGCCCATCGCGAGGCCCGCGACTGTGAGGGTGACCCAGGTGGACCAGCTGCCCACCAGCGGCAGCATGGTCAGCATCAGCGCCGGTACCAGCAGCAGCGGCGCGATATCGCGGCGGGTGGCCGGCAGTTGGGCGTCGGCCGACGGGACGGCGGGGGCGAGGGACATGGGCGTTCCTAGGGTTGGGTGTCGAGGGACAGGCCGAGCAGGCGCTGCTGGAGCGCGGCGTCGCCCGCCAGTAAGGCCATCGGGCCGGCATGCACCACGCGGCCGCCGTCCATCACGCTGGCCGTGTCGCCCAGCACGCGCACGACGTGCACGTTCTGCTCGACCAGCAGGATCGTCGCGCCTTGCGCCTTCAGTTCGCGAAACGCCGCCATCAGGCTGTGCACGATGGCGGGTGCCAGGCCTTTGGTTGGCTCATCGACCAGCAGCAGCTTGCGCGGTTCGACGATGGCGCGCGCAATGGCCACCATCTGCTTCTGGCCACCGGACAGGTTGCCCGCCGGGCGGTGCCAAAACGTGCGCAGCGCCGGGAAAAAGCCGAAGATCCAGTCGACACGCGCGGTGTCGATCGGGCCGTTGCGCGCGGCCAGCACCAGGTTTTCGCGCACCGTCAGGTCGGAAAACACCGCCATGTTCTCGGGCACATACGCAATGCCGGCGCGCGCGATGTCCGATGTGGCCAGCCGGGTG
Source organism: Massilia aurea (assembly GCF_024753205.1). Taxonomy (GTDB): domain Bacteria; phylum Pseudomonadota; class Gammaproteobacteria; order Burkholderiales; family Burkholderiaceae_D; genus Telluria; species Telluria aurea. The sequence goes on from NZ_JANUGZ010000005.1 coordinate 92,752, forward strand.
ATGTCGCTGCCATCGAAATGGATGCTGCCGCTGCTGGCGCGCCACAGACCCATGATCGTACGTAGTGTCGTCGTCTTGCCGGCCCCGTTGCGCCCCAGCAGGACGGCCAGTTCGCCGCGCGCCACCTGCAGGTCGACCCCGTGCAGGATGTGGTACTGACCGATGTGCGTGTGCACACCGGTCATGCGCAGCAGCGGCTGGCGCGCCGCAGGATCAGGCGCGAGCATGTTCGGTGTCGGACGTTCCAAGATAAGCCTCCTGAACGATGGCGGATGCCATGACCTCGCGCGGTTCGCCATCGGCCACCAGCGCGCCGTTGTGCAGCACGACGATGCGGTCGGCGAGCTGGCGCACGACGTCCATCTTGTGCTCGACCAGCAAGATGGTGCGGGCGGCGTCGCCCTTGACTTCGCGGATCAGGTCGAGCACGACCGGCACGTCGTCGGCGCTCATGCCGGCGGTGGGCTCGTCGAACATCATGACGGACGGCTGCAGCGCCAGCAGGATCGCGACTTCGAGCTTGCGCTGGTCGCCGTGCGACAGCGCGCCCACCAGCATGTCGCGCCGCGCCGCCAGCGCCACGCGCTCGAGGTAATAGTCGGCGCGTTCGATCAGGTCCCGGTGGCTTGACCAGACCGACAGGAAGTCCAGGCCAATGCCGGCGCGGCTCTGGACCGCCAGCCGTACGTTCTCGACCACGGACAGCAGCGGGAACAGGTTGGTGAGCTGGAAGGCGCGGCCGATGCCAAGGCGCGTGCGGCGCGCGGCGCCCAGACGCGTGATGTCGCGGCCATGCAGGTGCACGCTGCCGGCGCTCGCGCGCAACTGACCCGAGATCAGGTTGAACCACGTGGTCTTGCCGGCGCCGTTGGGCCCGACGATGACGGACAGCGTGCCCGGATAAAAGTCGGCCGTGACGGCGTTGACGGCAACGTGCCCGCCGAAGCGGATCGTCAGGCCGCGCGTGGACAGGGACGGCGCGGCGCATGCGCTGGCGGCAGCCATGTCAGCCATGTCAGCGTTTGTTCCGCACCGGCAGCGGCATCTCGTCGGCCGGGATGTCGCGCACCAGTTCGAGCAGATCCCATTCGTTCTTCTGGTCCTTCTTGATGCGGAAGTGATACATCGGCTGGATCGCCTGGTGGTCGTCCTTGCGAAAGACCATGGCGCCCTTCGGCGTCTCGAAGCGCATGCCTTCCATCGCCGCGGCCATCCGGTCGCCATCGCCATCCTGGACCTTGCCCAGCGCCGCAACGACTGCGCTGGCGGCGGCCATGCCACCGGCGGTGAACATGTCGGGCGGGGTCTTGTGGCGCTTCTTGTGCTCTGCCACCAGCCAGTCGTTCATCGGATTTTTCGGGAAATCGTAGTAGTAATAGATGGTGCCTTCGGTGCCTGCATGCGCCTTCCAGGTTTGCATCACGGGCAGGATATTGCCGCCCGGGGCCAGTGCGATGCCGTAGCGTTCGGGTTTCATGGCGGCGATCTTATTCATCGGGCTCGGACCGGCCCAGACGATGGCCAGCACGCGCGGCTGCGGCTTGTCTTTCAGGGCATCGAACAGGCGCTGCACCGAGGCCGTGAAGTCAGTCGTCGCGAGCGGTGCGTATTCTTCGTGGACGACGCTGGCCTTGCTGCCAATGGCGATCAAGGCTTCCTTGCCGGCCTTGATCGCATCGCGCCCGAACGCGTAATCCTGGGTCAGGAAGCCCACGCTGCCGCTTTTCAGGGTGCTGGCGGCGGCCAGCGCATCCTGCATCGAACTGCGCGCCGTGCGAAAGATGTACTTGTTCCACTTGTCGCCCGTGATCGCATCGGCCACGGCCGGCTCGATGATCAGGATTTTTTTATACTCCTTCGCCACTGGCAGCATGGCCAGCGCCGAGGCGGACGAGGTGGTGCCCACCGCGATGTCGACGCGGTCGTCGCCATACGCTTCGGCCAGCAGCGTACGGCCCAGATCGGGCTTGCTCTGGTCGTCCTTGACGATCACCTTGACGGCGCGGCCGTTGATGGTCATCGTGCCCCTGGTCAGATACTCGAGGCCCAGCATGAAGCCGCTCTCGGTCTCGCGCGCGTAGGTTTCAAGTGGGCCAGTCTTGCCGGCGATGAGGGCAACTTTAAACTCCTTGCCCTGTGCGCCCGCTTGCGGCGCGGCGCCCAATGCGCATGCGGCCAATGCGGCCAGTCGCAGCAGGGCGAAGAATCTGATCGAATGGCGCATGCGGTCTCCTCGTGATGTTTTTAGAAGCGCAGTTCGAGCGTCGCTGACACCGTGCGCGGGTTGCCGTAGAAGGCGGTCAGGGTGCCCTCATTGCCCAGCGTCGGGAACAGGTAGCCGGCCGTTTTATAGTGCTCGTCGCCCAGGTTCTTGCCATGCAGGCCGGCGCGTACCTTGCCATCCGCGCGGGTCCAGACGATGCTCGCGTCCCAGATCCTGTACGAGTCCTGGTCGAGGATGGATGGGGTTTCGAACTGGCTGGTGGCGCCCTTGTATGCATAGCTGCCGATCAGCGAGACGCGCCCGTTGTGGCCCATGACTGGCAGCGGGATGTCGTAACTGGCGCGCAGGTTGGCCGAATTCTTCGGCGTGTTCTGGAACGTGCGCTGGCCGGCCACATTGACATTGGCCACGATGTATTCCCGGTAGCTGGCGTCGATGTAGCTGTACATCCCGGCGACCATGAAGCTGGGCGTGATATTGGCGACCGCCTCGAGTTCGACGCCCTTGATCCGCGCCTTGCCGGCGTTGGTCGTCACGCCGGCGAAGCTGTCGTCGCGCCCGTCGCCGTTGGTGTCGATGGCGATCGAGCCCGGAATCTGCACGTCCTGGTAATCGCTGTGGAACACGGCCAGGTTGGTCGTGATGCGCCCGCCATTGAAGGCCGACTTGAGACCGAGTTCAGTCGTCTCGATCGTTTCCGGCGCATAGCCGGCGCGCGCGGTGGCAATCGGGAGCCGCGTGCCGACCACGTTCAGGCGCGGATCGAACCCGCCGCCCTTGAAGCCTTCGGAATACGACGCGTACAGGTTGTGGGCATCGTTCATCTTCCAGCTCAGTGCCACGCGCGGCGTGAATTTCTTGTCCTTGCGCTCGAGCAGGCCGCCGCGCAGATCGGTGTCGGTGCGAAACAGGATCGCGTTCGGATTGCCCATCCGGGGCGAGCCGGCCAGCCCGAAATAAATCTGGCGCAGCACATCGGCTTCGCGCTGGTCGACCGTGTAGCGTCCGCCCAGCGACAGGCTCAGGCCCTCGGCAAGCGTGTAGCTGCCGTCAACGTAAGCGGCCCAAGCCTTCGTGTCGATGTCGCCCAGCGTGAAGGTCGATGTGGGAACCGCGCCGGCCAGGATGGTGTCGAACTGGTTGAAGGCGTTGGCGTCCATGTAGTACAGGCCGGCCACGCCCTGCAGGCGCGCGCCGCTGTAGGTCGCTTGCAGCTCCTGGCTGAACTGGCGGTTGGTGTACAGCGCCGGCACTTCCATGTCGACGACGGGCAGGGCGTCGAAGTCGATCGGCGCCCATGACTTGTCGCGCCGCGCGGCGGTGATCGATTTCAGGCGCCACGCGCTGTCGACGGTGTATTCGACCGTGACCGAGCCGCCGTACGAGCGCACTTCCTGGTCGCGGCCCAGTGCCTTGGTGAGATTGCCGCGCGTGTCGAACACGTCGTCCAGGATGGGCGCGCGGCTGGTGCGCCCGACGATCAGACGATGGCCATTCTTGGGGTTGGAATCGTCCTGCGTGAAATCGCCGGCAAGGCGGACGAACAGGTCCTGGTTCGGCACGAGTTCAATTGAGACCCGGCCGGCGGTGACGTCCTTGTCGTAGTTGCCCTTGCCGGTGGTCAGGTTGTCGCCAAAACCGTCGCGCGTGAAGCGCGCGAATGTGCCGCCAATGCGCGCGGTGTCGGTCAGCGGCGTGCTGGCCGTGAGCACGCCGTCTCGTTGCCCGTAATTGCCGACCGTGGCGCGCACGCGCACATCGCGCTGGGGGCCAAGCTTGCGCGTGACGTACTTGAGCGCGCCGCCGATCGTGTTGCGGCCGTACAGCGTGCCCTGCGGGCCGCGCAGCACCTCGATGCGCTCGACGTCATAGATATCGGCCACGGCCGCCTGCGGCCGGGCCAAATAAATGTCATCGACATAGATACCCACGCCCGACTCGAAGCCAGCCAGCGGGTCGGCCTGGCCGACGCCGCGGATGAACGCCGTGAGCGTGCTGTTGGTGGCGCGCGACGCCTTGAGCGTCGTGTTGGGCAGCGACAGCGCCAGGGCAGTCACATCGGGCAGCGCCTGTTTCGAGAGCTGGTCGGCCGAGAATGCGGTGACCGACACCGGCACATCCTGCAGCGATTCTTCGCGCCGGCGCGCGGTGACGACCACCCTGGACATGTTGTCGTCGGTGTTCGCCGCAGCCGGGGCGCCGGTCGCTTCCTGGGCATGGACGGCGCCGATGGCGCCGCTGCAAGCGGCCAGCAGGGCGCACGTGGACGGATGCAGCAGCTTCATCTTTCTGATCGGACGCATGATGTCTCCTTATTGTTCGTCGCCACGGTGGATGTGTCGCTCAAAGGGGGAATGTGCCCGAGCGCACCATGCGTCGCCTTGCGCATCAACAAGCGCTCCCATGAATACGCAGTTCGAATGGCGGCGTTGCAACAGATGGTCGAACTCATGCGTGTTGCATTACCAAGCGTGCCGGCCCCTTGGCGATTGAGGCCCAGTAGGGGCGGTTGATGTATCCTCGTCATGTATCCATTTCACGAGGGCCCCCATGCGCAGCCAGATCAGCGACGACATCACTTTCCGCAAGCTCGAGATCCTGCTGGCCTACATGGAGGGCGGCAACCTGAACGCCGCCGCGCGCATGCTCGACATCAGCGCCGTCAGCGTGCACCGCGCGCTGCATTCGCTGGAAGATGGGATGAGTTGTCAGCTGTTCAGTCTGCAGGGCCGCAACCTGATTCCCAACGACGCCGCGCAGGTGCTGGCGGACGTGAGCCGCGACGTGGTGCGGCTGATGGCGGACGGGATTGCAGCGACGCGCTCGGCCGCCGGCTATTCAGCCGATCACTTGAAGATCGGCTCGCTGTATTCGCTGACGACCGGCACGATCCCCGATGTCATCATCGGCATCAAGCTGCGCAAGCAGGAACTGGAAACGGAACTGGTGCTGGGCTCGAACGCGGACCTGCTGCACAAGCTCAAGCAGAACGCGATCGATGCAGCGCTGATGGCGGTGCCCGAACCCGATCCGGATATCGAATCGATCGCGCTGTTCGAGGACGAGATTTTCTTTGCGGCGCCGGCCGGTTCGCCCTATGCTGGGATGGCCGAGGTGGATCTGCGCGCCTGCGCGGACGAAAAGTTCGTCTGCCTGAAGGATGGCTTCGTGACCTTCAACGGGTTCCAGGAAGCATTTCGCATCGCCGGGTATGCGCCGAGCATCGTCACGCGCGTGGGCGATATTTTCTCGTTGATGAATCTGGTGGGGGCGGGGATCGGCTACACGCTGCTGCCTGGCCGCGTGCGCCATGCGTTTGGCGACAAGGTCCAGCTGATCCCGCTGAAGAACGATTATCTGATGCGTCAGACCATCGGCCTGAGTTTTCTGCGGGTGCGCGAGCGGGACCCGAACCTGCTGGCGCTGGCGGCGGTGTGCCGGATGCTGAAACACCGCACGCCAACGGGCTGAATGCGCTTGCCATACTGCTTTTTCGAATCAGCGACCAATTTTTTCAAGCGCGCTTTTCACCGTCGCAAGCAACGTTTTGTCCTTGCTCGCTGCCTGCGCGGCCAGCAGTTCTTCGCGCACATCGGGGGAGTCGAAGGTGCGTACCTGCATTGGCTGAGATGCAATCGCTTTCGAAATGCCGAGCTGGAAGCGGTAGCTTTTCGTGCTGAACTGGCGCAGCAGGCGTTGTACCGCACTGCTACGCTGTTCTTCGGGTAGGCCGGCCAGCGTATCGGACAGTGCTGCCCTGGCCGTGCGCCGTGTTACCGCGTCGGATGATGACAGGGCATTGATCTGCTGCTGAATCCGCAGTTCGGTGGAAGCGGGCATGGCGCCGGCGTTGATTGGCGGGGATGGCGACGCGGAGGGAGGTTCAGAACCGGAAGGAACCTGCGTTACCGGCCCGGATGCAGGTGGCTCGAAGCGAGGCACGCCCACGACAGGGCCATTGTCATCCGGGGTACGTGTAGCGGGATTTTCAGGCTGGGCGATCAGATTATCATTATCGATATCGAGGCGCGTGAAGATCATGTCGCCGCCCTCGTAGGTTTCGTCGCGCAGCGGCGCAAATACCGGAGAGGTGGCGTTCTCGGCACCGTCGTAGAGGCGCCGTGTATTTTGCTCGAGCCAGGTGCCAAGCTCGGAACCGGTGGTCCAGTGATCGAAATTGATACTGGCTTCCGCCGCGCGTCCCCCATTCAGAATGTCAATCAGCAGTCTTGTGAATTTGCTGTCCGCCGGCACCACTTCTCCTTGCGAACCTGCAGTCAGGAACTGGCGCCCCTTTCCCAACGTTTTTGCTTGGAAAATATAGTCGTCGACCTCGGGACCGCGTGTTGTCGGTGGAGCGGCCTGGACGAAGCGCGGCGCGCGCTTCTTGGGAATGCCTTCCGGCGGCGTGACACCCAGGGCAGGCCGGCCAAAGAAGCTGCCGGAAAAACAGGCGTCGAACACGAACAGCATATGGCGTGGGTCGGGTAGTCGCGCCCAGCTCGTGAAGTAGGGCATTGCCAACGACGCCGCCGCCAGCGACTGTCTGCCAGCGTTTTCTGCAGGCGCGTCGAATGGCACCAGATAGCCGACGGGCCGGTCGAGCGGCGTGCGGCTGAAACCGTGGCCACTGACAAAAACGAAGATGCGTGAGTCCGGCACCGTCGCACGGCGTCGCATGAAACTATCCAGCACACTGGCAAACTGGTCGGCCCCAATATCGAAGTACACCTCGACCTTGAAACGATGCTTCTCGAGCGCGTCGCGCAATTCGAGGATGCGTGTTTTGCTGGTGTTCAGTGGCTCCCAGTTTGTATAGTCTATCTGCCCGATCAGGATTGCGTGACTCTCGCTGTACAGCGTATGCACTTGATTATCCGGATCGCGTGCGAGGATCGCCGTCTGCGCCGCCGGCAGTGGGCTGACATAATATGGTGTATTCCCGGCATGCGCTGCAGCGCCTATCGCCGCCAGTATCCATAGCCAACTGCGCGCGGCTCTCATGCCATTACCTTGCGCAAGCCTGGCGCAGTGCGAAAGGAATCGAACGCCAGCGTGGGCTTGTCCAGATTCCACGCGAGGCGGTTGATCTGGTTGGACTGGTTGCCCCCCACCAGATAGATCCGGCTCTTGCTCCCGTCGACGAAACCGTCGAAAAAGCCCACATGGCCCTTTTCGCCATCCGTTTGCTGCGAAAGACAGCGATGTCGCCAGGTTGCGGATCGGTCGTCTTGCTGGACCATGTGCGAAACGCGCGCGATCCTGCGTTGTGGGGATGCTCAGGGGTAATGCTGGCGTGTTGCAAGGCCCAGCAGGCGAATGCTGCGCACCATGCGGTCTGGTCACCGGCGGTGGGGGCCGTATGCGTGGCTGCAAAAAACGCGATGATTAGTGGATTGGCTGGCTGCGGGTCGTTCGGCCGGTCGGCCGGCCATTCCATTCGCTGATTCTCAGGCAGGTTCTCGATCATGTGCTTCGCTACGTCGAGCGGCGTAAGGGTCCTCGGTACGGCGGCGAGGAACCTGGCGGCCTCACGCACGCGTAGATCTTCGGGCGCCAGCTTGAGCGAGCCCTTGGTGCCGGGTTTGGAAAATTCGAGGTACTTCTTGTTTTTGTCATCGCTGCACCACGCGTTGATCATGTCCGCAATGGCGTTCTCCTCTTTGACGGGTGCCGAGGGCATGCCAAACGCGATGTCAGGAAACGAGAGCAGGGGAGCCAGGCAAGCAAGGTGCAAGCAAGAGCGGCGGTCAGGCATGATGACTCCTCGAAGGTTGATCAATAACGCTTGGGTAGAGAACCTACGTTAGCTGATCGATTTCGAGTACATTTGACCTGCCGCAAAGTTGTGTTGGTTACGCCAGCATCGGCCTTGATGCACCTGACATTACCGACCTCAACAACTGGCAGTTGAATGCGGCGTTTGGCCGCCTGATTGTCAGGTAGCGAGGCACAATGCGCAAGGGCGCAGCAGCCGTAAGGAGAGACAGGCGATTCAGCGAATGGGGGCAATGCTGCTGAGTGATGCGACAGCACTGCTTCAACATGGTCAAGCCCGCTTCAGCTGGTTGATCACGCTGGCGACCTTGGTGGTGATCATGTCGACCGCCGGATTGTTCGCTCCGTGCGGGATGATGACATCGGCGTTGCGCTTGGTCGGCTCGATGAACTGCTTGTGCATCGGACGCACGGTGTCCAGGTACTGGCTGATGACGCTTTCCACCGAGCGGCCGCGCTCCGTGATATCGCGCTGCATGCGGCGGATGAAGCGGATGTCGGACGCCGTATCGACGAAGATCTTCAGCGACATCATGTCGCACAGGGCCGGGTCATACAGGGCAAACAGGCCTTCGATGACGATCACCGGGGCGGGCTTGACCCGGATGGTGCGGTCGGAGCGGTTGTGGAGCGTAAAGTCGTACTCGGGCATGTCGATCGATTCGCCCCGGCGCAGCGCCTGGACGTGCTGCACCAGCAGCGACCACTCGAACGCTTGCGGATGGTCGTAATTCTGCTGGGTACGCACTTCGGGGCTGAGATGCGTCTGGTCGCAGTAATAATCGTCCTGCATCACGACCGAGACCATCTCGGTGCCGAATGTGGACAGCACTTGCCTGGACACCGTGGACTTGCCACTGCCGCTACCGCCCGCGACGCCAATAATAAACGGTTGAAAAGGAAAACTGAGCATGCCGAATGATACCGGATTCAGGACCGGACCGACAGGTCCCGGGACCCCTGGCGGCGTCGTTACTTCAGGCTGCGCAGCGCCGCTTCCAGCGCCGGATAGGTGAACTCGAACCCTTCACGGGCGAACCGCAACGGCACTACGCGCTGGCCTTCGAGCAGCAAATCGGCCTGCTCGCCCAGCGCCAGCCGCATCGGCCAACCGGGCGTCGGGATCACGCATGGCCGTTTCCAGACGCGCGCGGCCGCCTGGCTGAATTCCAGTTGCGACACCGCAATCGGCGCGGTGAAGTTGGTTGCGCCAAACGTCGGCGCAGACGGATCGCTGAGCGCCTGCTTCCAGCGATGCGCGATGCCCCCGATCAGATCGTCGATGTGAATCCACGACAGCCACTGGCGGCCGCTACCCAGCCGGCCGCCGATGCCCAGCCGGATCGGTAGCAGCATCATGGGCAGCGCCCCTTGCTCGCCCAGCACCAGGCCGAAGCGCATGCACTCGACCTGCACGCCGTGGCGCACGGCGCCGGCCGCGGCGGCTTCCCACTCGCGGCACAGGTCCGACATGAACATCGGCTGGGGCGGCGCGGCTTCGTCGAGCTTGGCGTCGTCGCCGATCCGCTGGATGCCGTAGTAGCCGATCGCCGACGCCGACAGCAACAGCCGCGGTTTGTGGCTGGCGCGGCCGATCCAGTCGACGACTTTTTCCGTCAGTGCGACGCGGCTCTGTCGCAGCGCCGCCTTGCGCGCGGCGGTCCAGCGCTGGCCGAGAATCCGGGCACCGGCCAGGTTGACGACGATGTCGACCTGGTGGTCGAGCGGCAGATCGTCCATCGAGGCGATGGTGCGCACCTGCGCGCCGAGCAGCGCGGCAGCGCGCGCCACGTCGCGGGTCAGCGCGATCACCTGATGGCCGTCCTGCAGCAGCGCGCGTACCAGGTGCTGGCCGACGAAGCCCGTGGCCCCGGTGACCAGCACGCAGCGGGCGACCTTGTCGAACACGATCGGTGCCTTGTTGGATGTCGGTGTCGCACTCGTTGTCAACTTGTTCTCCGGTTCTTCGTCTGAATTTGCCAAGACAGGAATGTAACACTTCCGCTGACAGTAAACGTTACCGACTCAGCGTAATTGATCTCGGCAGCGATCGGGTTTACCTTGGCGGCACAACCTGCATAACAAAAGAGCATGGCCGGCCCCGCAGTGTCCCGAGACCACGGTCCGAGGAGGCGATGGCGACAGGCCATGCATTGGAGACGTATCACCAGCGACGCGCCGGGTGGAACCGGCCTTCGCACCTCGTAGGAGCCACCCTGTGTCCTCTCATGTCATTGCAATCTGCGTTCTGGCGCTCATGTTCATCGTCGCCACCGCCATGCCCATCAATATGGGCGTCATCGCGTTTGTCGGTGCCTTCCTGGTCGGCACCATCGTCTTCAACATGGAGACCAAGGCCATCATGTCCGGCTACCCGGCCGAGCTGTTCCTGACCCTGGTCGGCATCACCTTCCTGTTCGCCCAGGCCCAGAACAATGGCACCATCGACTGGCTCGTCAGACTGGCCGTGCGCGCTGTCGGCGGGCGCATCGCCGCCATTCCGTGGGTCATGTTCGCAGTCACCGCGCTCCTCACATCCGTCGGCGCTGTCAGCCCGGCCGCGGTGGCGATCATCGCCCCGATCGCGCTGGGCTTCGCCGCCAAGTACAAGATCAATCCCCTGATGATGGGCCTTCTGGTCATCCACGGCGCACAGGGCGGCGGCTTCTCGCCGATCAGCATCTACGGCGGCATTACCAACAAGGTCGTCATGGAAGCCGGCCTGCCGATTTCGCCGCTGACCACCGCCTTTACCAGCCTGGGCGTGAACCTGGCCGTGTCGATCATCCTGTTCTTCGTGTTCGGCGGCGCCAAACTGATGCGCCAGCAAATGCCGAAGGCCGGCGCCGGCATCCGTCCGATGACGCCATTCACGCCACCCGTGGCAGTGGCAGCGCAGGGCCCGCAGATCTACGGCGACGCCGAAAATGAAACCGGCAGCGAAGAGCGCCTGACTGCACAGCGTTCGACTGCCGCCGTCGGCGCAGTCGGCAACGGTGGCCCAGGTTCGGGCCTGGGCACCAGCGACATCGACTTGCATGCCGGGCCGACCTTCCACCAGATGTTCACCGTTGTCGGCCTGGTCGCGCTGGCCGTGCTCACGCTGCTGTACAAACTCGATATCGGCTTCGTTGCCCTCACCATTGGCTTGTTGATTTCGATCCTGTCGCCGCAGGTGCAAAAGCGCGCCATCGGCCAGGTGTCGTGGCCCGAGATCATGCTGATCGTCGGCGTGAGCACGTATGTCGGCGTCATGCAGAAAATGGGCACCATTACCTGGGTTGGCGAAAGCGTCGCCAGCCTGACCTCGCCGCTGACGGTGGCCTTGCTGCTGCTGTTCGTCGGCGCCATCGTCTCGGCCTTCGCGTCGTCGACCGCGGTGCTGGGTTCGCTCATTCCGCTGGCCGTGCCGTTCCTGGCATCGGGCACCGGTGTCGACGCCATCGGCTTCATCGCCGCCATGGCCGTCGCCTCGACCATCGTCGACGTCAGCCCGTTCTCGACCAATGGCGCACTCGTGCTGGCCAGTGCTCAGGGCATTGACCGCGACGTATTCCTGCGCCAGCTGATGATCTATGGCGGTATCGTGACGCTGGTCGCACCGATCGTCGTGTGGCTGCTGTTCGTGGTGTTGTAAGGCCACGCAAATTTTAGGAACTATCATGAATCATGCTGAAGGCCGCTGGACCGGCCAGCAACGTAACCGCAGCGAGCGCCTGGCCCGCGCCGGCGCCGCCCTTGGCGGGGCGCTCGACGGCAAGGTCGTCCAGGCCTCGCACATCGTCGAGCTGCTGCACGCGGTGCTCGAACCGGGCGACCGCGTCTGCCTCGAAGGCAATAACCAGAAGCAGGCTGACTTCCTTGGCAAAGCCCTGACGCGCGTCGACACGGCGCGCGTGCATGACCTGCACATGCTGCTGTCGGTGCTCTCGCTGCCCGAACACCTTGACGTGTTCGAGAAGGGCATCGCCTCCAAGCTCGACTTTTCATTCTCGGGCCCGCAGGCCGGCCGCCTGGCCAAGCTGGCGCAGTCGGGCAAGCTCAATATCGGCGCGATCCACACCTACCTCGAGCTGTTCGCCCGCTACTTCATCGACCTGACGCCGCGCGTGGCGCTGGTGGCCGCCGAGATGGCCGACCGCGAAGGCAATCTGTACACCGGCCCGAATACCGAAGACACGCCGGCGATTGCCGAAGCGACGGCCTTCAAGAGCGGCATCGTGATCGCGCAGGTGAACCAGATCGTCGACAAGCTGCCCCGCATCGACATTCCCGGCGACTGGGTCGGCTACGTCGTGCAGTCGCCTACGCCGTACTACATCGAGCCGCTGTTTACGCGCGATCCGGCCCTGATTTCGGAGATCCAGGTGTTGATGGCGATGATGGCCATCAAGGGCATCTATGCCGAGTACGAGATCGAGCGCCTGAACCACGGCATCGGCTTCGACACGGCCGCCATCGAACTGCTGCTGCCAACCTACGCCGCGAGCCTTGGCCTGAAAGGCAAGATCGCCCGTCACTGGGCGCTGAACCCGCATCCGGCCCTGATCCCTGCGATCGAAGCGGGCTTCGTCGAATCGGTGCACTCGTTTGGCTCCGAGCTGGGGATGGAAAACTATATCCGCGCGCGGCCCGACGTGTTCTTCGTGGGGCCGGACGGCTCGATGCGCAGCAACCGCGCCTTTTCGCAGGCAGCCGGACATTACGCCTGCGACCTGTTCATCGGCTCGACGCTGCAGATCGACTTGCAGGGCAATTCATCGACCGCCACGCTGGGGCGCATCGCGGGCTTTGGCGGCGCACCGAACATGGGCGCCGATGCGCGTGGCCGGCGCCACCCCAGCAAGGCCTGGCTGAAAGCCGGTGAAGAAGCGCGCGCGGGCCGCAACGTGATCCCGCGCGGGCAGAAGCTGGTGGTGCAGATGGTCGAGACCTTCCGAGAGCACATGGCGCCGGCCTTCGTCGACAAGCTCGACGCCTGGCAACTGGCCGAGCAGGCCGGGATGGCGATTCCACCCGTGATGATCTATGGTGACGACGTCAGTCACATCCTGACCGAGGAAGGCATCGCCAACCTGCTGCTGTGCCGCACGGACGAAGAGCGCGAACAGGCGATCCGCGGCGTGGCCGGCTACACGCCGGTTGGCATGGCGCGCGACAAGCGCATGGTCGAGAACCTGCGCGACCGGGGCATCATCCGCCGGCCCGAAGATCTCGGCATCGACAAACGCATGGCGACCCGCGACCTGCTGGCCGCCAAGAACATGAAGGGCCTGGTGCGTGCATCGGGCGGGCTGTACGACCCGCCGAAGCGCTTCAGGAACTGGTAAGGAACAACATCATGGAAACGCTGAACTATCGTTTCGAAGGCGGGCAGCGCCCGTTGAGCGGCATGCCGCAGCTAGTGGGCGTGGTCGGCTCGGGCAATCTCGAAATCCTGATCGAACCGGCGCACCTGAAGGGCGCGTGCGAGATCGAGGTGCGCACGGCGGCCGTCGGTTTCGGCGCCACGTGGCAGGCCGTCATGGCCGACTTTCATGCGCGCTGGAGCCTGGCCGATGCCCGCGTGAGCGTCAACGACATGGGCGCCACGCCGGCCGTCGTGAGCCTGCGCCTGGACCAGGCGGTCGAGTCGATCGCCGCTCTTCCCGGAGGCGCGCCATGAGCAGCTACCAGGAACTTACGGCGCGCCAGCGCATTCCGGCCATGTTCGACGCCGGCACGTTTGAAGAATTCTTGCCGCCGTCAATGCGCATCGTCAGTCCGCACCTGGCGCGCCTCGATGCGGCGGTCTCGTTCGACGATGGTGTTGTCGTCGGGCGCGGCAAGCTCGGTGGCCAGGTCGTGTTCGGCGCGGCGCAGGAGGGCGGCTTCATGGGCGGCGCGGTGGGCGAAGTCCACGGCGCCAAGCTGGTGGGCATGCTGCAGCGCGCGATCGACGAACGGGCGCACGCCGTCGTGCTGCTGCTCGAATCGGGCGGCGTGCGGCTGCATGAAGCCAATGCGGGCCTGATCGCCGTGTCGGAAGTCATGCGCGCGATGCTCGACGTGCGCGCAGCCGGCATCCCCGTGATCGCCGTCGTCGGTGGCGCCAACGGGTGCTTTGGCGGCATGGGCATCGCGGCGCGCTGCGCCAACACGGTCATCATGTCCGAAGAAGGGCGCCTGGCGATGTCGGGCCCCGAAGTCATCGAGACCGCCAACGGTGTGGAAGAATTCGATTCGCGCGACCGCGCGCTGGTATGGCGCACGACGGGTGGCAAGCACCGCTATCTGCTGGGCGACTGCCAGGTGCTGGTGGAAGACGACACAGAGGCGCTGCGCGCTGCGGCGCTCGAAGCCATCGCGGATATTCCGGTGGGTGGCGCACCGTTGACGCTCGACGGCCTGCTGGCCGAGCAGGCGATGCTGGAACGGCGCCTGCGTGACACGCAGGGCCTCACCGAACCGATGGATATCTGGAAGGGCCTGGGCATGCCAGACCCGGCGCGGGTGCCGATGCTGGAACCCGACGCCTTCCTCACACTGGCGGCGCAGCACCGCGCCACGCCCACGCTGGGAGAACGATGATGGATTGGCAAACGGTAGCAGCACAACTTTTCCCCGGCGGGCATACCATCACCGAAGCCGACAACTTTTTAAGCGGCAGCGCGCAGGTCGATGGCAAGCCGGTGGCCGTCATCGGCACCACCGACCACACGCCGATCGGCATCGAGATCGCGCTGGCCCAGGCCCAGGCAATCCTCCGGACGGTGCGCGATCATCCGGGCCGCCCGATCCTGATCCTCGTCGACACGCAAGGCCAGCGCCTGCGCCACCGCGACGAGATGTTGGGTATTAACAGCTACATGGCCCATCTTGGCAAATGCGTCGACCTGGCGCGGCGCGAAGGCCACACGGTGATCGGCCTCGTGTACGACCAGGCGCTGTCGGGTGGCTTCATCACCAGTGGCCTGATTGCCAGCGCCTGTTACGCGCTGCCCGAGGCGACCATCCGCGTGATGGGCTTGCCGGCGATGGCGCGCATCACGAAGGTGCCCGAGGAACGCCTGACCGAACTGGCCAAGGACAATCCCGTGTTCGCACCAGGGCCGGAAAACTACCTGCGCATGGGTGGGCTGCACGGCATCTGGAATGGCGATCTGGCAGGTGAATTGATCCGCGCACTGGCCGATGCCAAGGCCGAGGACGGGCGCATGGCGCTGGGCCTGGCGCGGGGCGGCCGCCTGATGGCGCACCCGGTGGCGCAGGCGGTCAGGGTGGGCAGCGATGTTCGCGCGGCATGACCTGGTCTGGCTGACGAGCCGCGGCTGGCAGCGCGTGCGCGACGGCGCGCCGCAGGCCGCCCTGTCTGCGCTGGATCGCTGGCGTGACGGCGGCTGGCCAGCGGTTGTGCGGCGCACCGAAGCCGGCATGCTGCCGGGCGAGGTGGCGATCGGTTTCCCATTGCCGCCACGACCTGAAGACGGCGGCAAACTCAAATTTGGCTGCGCGGTCGAGATGTCCGATATCGGCCGGCGCACGCGCGCCTTGCCGCTGGTCGGCGCGCTTGACGCCGTGCCGGCGCAGTGGCGTGAAGGCCTGGAAGCGCTCGAACGCCAGGCGGCCGATGCCGGCGTGAGCCTCTCCGTGTACGGCTCGGTGGCGCTGGCCGCGCTCACTGGCCAGTATTATCTGACGCCGTTGTCCGATATCGACGTGCTGCTGCAGCCGCAGACGCGGCGCCAGCTGATGATCGGGCTCGATCTGCTGTCGTGGCATGCGGGCATCCTGCCGCTGGATGGCGAAGTGGTGTTTCCCGATGGCCGCGCGGTCGCGTGGAAAGAACTGCGCGCGGCGTTTGCCGGTGCGCCGGGCACGCGCGTGCTGACGAAGGGGCTGGACCGCATCGCGCTGGTCCTGCCCGAAGCCTTGATGGCCACGCTGGAGGAAGAACATGGATAACCTGAACCCCGTACAGACTGTGGGCGCGCCTGGCCGGCGCAAACAGGGCGACACCGGCGAGCGCGCCTTGTGCCAGCGCATCGCGCGCGTGGCCGTGCGCAGCCTGTATGCGGAGCTGGTGTTGTATCCGAAGCCAGGCCTGGTCTCAAAGATCGACAACGGCAGCCATACCGACATGACGGCCGCCACCTTCGTGCGCAGCCTGTTTGCGCTGCGGCGCTACTTTGGCGACATCACCCGTGCCGGCATGCAGGATGCGCCGTTCCACGTCTTAAAGCAACTGGGAATCGACGCCGAAGCGCGGATGCTGCGCGCCACCGGCGGCATCAACACCCACCGCGGTGCGATCTTTTGCCTGGGCATGCTGTGCGCGGCCATCGGCCGCTGCCAGGCGCTCGGCGACGCCTTGACCCCGGCGCGCATCGGCGAATTGCTGCGCGCATGCTGGGGCCAGGCGCTGGGCGCGCACAGCGTTGTCAACGGCGCGCCTGTTTCGCACGGCGCCCGTGCCGTGCTGCGCTACGCAGCCAGCGGTGCACGCGAAGAAGGTGCGCTTGGCTTTCCGTCGGTGTTCGACGTCGGCCTGCCGGCGCTACGCCGTGCAGTGGCCGCGGGGCGTGGCATGCGCGAAGCCCGCATCGACGCACTGTTTGCGCTGATGGCACATATCAGCGATACCAATGTCTACCACCGCGGTGGCATCGAAGGTGCGTTGACCGTGCGACGCCAGGCACGCGCCTTCGTCGCGCGCGGTGGGACGGCTGCGCCGGACTGGGAAGCGCGTGCGCTGGCCAGCCACCGCAGCTTCGTGGCGGCGCGCCTGTCGCCGGGCGGCGCGGCCGATTTGCTGGGCGCTGTGTGCCTCGTGCACGCGGTGACGACGCGCTGATGGCGGGGCGTCTGGCCATCCTGTGCCCGGGGCAGGGCGCGCAGCATCCGGCGATGTTCGACATGGCGCGCGGCGATCCTGCGGCCAGCCGGCTGCTTGAGGAATGGAGCGCCGATCCTGAGCTGGGCGCAACGCTCCAGGCCGGCCTTGGTGAAGAGCGCTTCACCAACCGGATCGCGCAACCGGCCATCGTCGCCGCCACGCTGGCCATGTGGCGCGCGTTGCAAACCACGATCGCGACGCCGGCGCTGGTGGCCGGCTACAGCATCGGCGAGTTGTCGGCCTATGGCGTGGCCGGAGCGCTGGCACCGGATGACGTGATCAAGCTGGCCATCGAGCGGGCGCGCCTGATGGACGCTTGCGTGATCGATGGCGCAGAGCAGGGCATGGTGGCGCTGTCCGGCATGCCGGCCGGGACGGTTGACGCGTTGCTGGCGGAGGCCGGCTTTTATCCGGCCATCGTGACCGGCGACGATGCGCTGGTGGCCGGTGGTCCGGCCGCGCAGCGTGATGCGTTGGCCAGCGCCGCGATCGCCGCCGGTGGCCACGCCACCGTGTTGCCGGTCGCGGTCGCATCGCATACGCCGTTGCTGGCGGGCGCGGTCGCACCGTTCGCGGCCTTGCTGGCCGATGCGCAATGGCGCGTACCTGCATTCCCCGTGCTGTCCGGTATCACGGCCGAACCGGTGTTCGATACGGCCAAGGCACTGGCGGAACTGCCGCGCCAGGTCGCCGAGCCGATCCGCTGGCGCGACTGCATGGATGCGTTGGGCGAAGCCGGCGTCACCGTGGCGCTGGAACTGGGGCCTGGTGCTGCGCTGTCCCGAATGTTGCAGTCGCGCAACCCGAATATCGCTTGCCGTTCGGTCACGGAATTTCGCTCGCTCGACGGGATACGCGCCTGGCTAGAGAGGCAGCTCGACTGACATTCACGAAGCTGATGTCTGATATTGCAACTCAGAATTGGAAAACACGCTGAGTCGCCTATATAACAGTGGTACACCAACTGAAATCATAGGCGTTGCCCATCTGGGCGATGCAATCGAAGGAGCTCTACGTGAAAAAGATTGTCCACGCACTCGTCGCCGCTGCCGGCAGCCGCGCCAAATATGCCCTGCGCAAGCGCGCTGAAGCCATCAAGCCATCGAAGGTTGACTACCGCCTGAACGCCGGCGGCTGGAACTAAGCAGTAAGCACCGCCACTCCCTGGCGGACTGATGAAAAGGCTGGGCCCGTACTGCGGGCCGGCCTTTTTTTTCATCCAGGAGCGTCGTCTTATGGCTGACTGCGGAACGGGCTACGCTCGTTCAACTCATCGAGATAGTCGTCAATGCCGCCGGCCTCCCGCTGCAGGAAATTTTCCACCGCATTGGCAAACGACGGATGCGCCAGCCAGTGCGCCGACCAGGTCTTGGTCGGCAGGAAGCCGCGCGCCATCTTGTGCTCGCCCTGCGCGCCGCCTTCGAATGTGGCGATACCCTGTTCGATGCAGAATTCCAGTGGCTGGTAATACGCAGCCTCGAAATGCAGGCACGGCACGTGTTCCAGCGCGCCCCAGTAACGGCCGTACAGCGTGTCGGCATCGTGGATGACCAGCGATGCGGCGACCGCGCGGCCTTCCAGTTCAGCGATCACGAGCAGGATATTGTCCGGCATCGTCGCACCGATGCGCAGGAAAAAGTCCAGGTTCAGGTACGGCGTCGAATGGTGGTCTTTGTACGTGTTGCGGTAGCAGCGGTTGAACAGTACCCAGTCCTCGCGCGTCGCATCCGCCCCGCGCACGCGCCGCATCGTGACACCGGCGTCGACCACCTTGCGCCGCTCGGCGCGGATGTTCTTGCGCTTCTTTGGCTCGAGCGTGGCCAGAAAGTCATCGAAGCTCGCATAACCCCGGTTCAGCCAGTGAAACTGCACGCCGCTGCGCAGCAGGAAGCCGGCATCCTTGAGCGCCTGCGCTTCATCCTCGGGCGGGAACAGGATATGGGTCGACGAGACTTCGGTGGCCGACTGCGTGGCCGTGAGCACCTCGATCAGCGCGGCGCGCGCGGCGGCGTCGACCGCCAGCAGGCGCGAGCCGGCCACAGGCGTGAACGGAATCGCCGACAGCAGCTTCGGGTAATAGTCGAGGCCATTGCGCGCGTAGGCATCGGCCCAGGCCCAGTCGAATACGTACTCGCCATACGAGTGGCCCTTGACGTACAGGGGCAGGGCGGCCGCCAGCACATCGGCCGCGTCGTACAGCAGCAAAAATTGCGGCTGCCAGCCGCTCTCGGGCGCCGCGCTGCCCGACGCGTGCAGCGCGTGCAGGAAGGCGTACGAGAGAAACGGCGTCGGCGCGGCCTGGGCCTGGACCAGCGCATCCCATGGTGCCTGCCCGACTTCGGACAGGCTCGAGACGATATGCGTGCGATAATCTGTCATTGCTTTCAACATTGCTTCCATTTCCAAGAAGTGAGTGCGACGGGCAGCGATTCGCCGCGTCGGCACTGCGAGGGACCCTTATGACCAGCCGATTCTTCAATCTCTATTCGCACCATTTTGCACGCGTTGCGGTCGCCATCCCGCGCATCCGTGTGGCCGACCCGGCCTACAACGTCGAACAGACGATCAAACTGGCGCAGCAGGCGGCAAGCGAAGGCGCGGCGCTTGTCGCGTTTCCCGAGCTGGGCCTGTCCGCCTACACCTGCGACGACCTGTTCCACCAGCGCGTGCTACTCGACGCCTGCCTGGGCGGCTTGCACACCATCCTCGATGCCTCGCGCAGCCTGCCGCTGGCCATCGTTATCGGCATGCCGCTGCGGGTCAACCACATGCTGTTCAACTGCGCCGTCGCCATTGCCAATGGGCGTGTGCTGGGCGTGGTGCCGAAAAGTTATTTGCCTAATTATGGCGAGTTTTACGAATCCCGGCAGTTCACGCCCGCCGATTGCGCGCCGGTTGACCAGATCGACCTGTTTGGCGAGACCGTGCCGTTCGGCGTGAACCTGCTGTTCGAGGTCGCCAACCTGCCGCTGCTGCGCTTTCACCTCGAAATCTGCGAAGACGTCTGGGTGCCGGTGCCGCCGTCGTCGTTCGCGGCACTGGCCGGCGCCACGGTGCTGGTCAACCTGTCGGCATCGAACGTCGTCGTCGGCAAGAGTGGCTACCGCCACCAGCTGGTCGCCCAGCAATCGGCGCGCTGCATGGCCGCTTACCTGTACACGTCGGCCGGGCGGGGCGAGTCCACCACCGACATGGCGTGGGATGGCCAGTCGCTGATCTATGAAAAGGGCGAGCTGCTGGCCGAATCCGAACGCTTTTCCGACGAATCGCACATCATCTTTGCCGACGTCGACCTCGAGCGCCTGTCGACCGAGCGCATGAAGGCCACCACGTTTGCGCAGACTGCGCAGCGCCATGCGGCCGAAGTCGCGGCGTTTCGCATCGTGCGCTTCGACCTTGCGCTGCCCGTAGAGCACACCTTGCCGCTGGCGCGCGGCATCGAGCGCTTCCCGTACGTGCCGGCCGACCGCGCCCTGCGCGACGAGCGCTGCACCGAGGTCTACAACATCCAGGTGCAGGCGCTGATCCAGCGCCTGGCCTCGAGCGGCATCCAGAAGGTTGTCATTGGCGTCTCGGGCGGCCTGGACTCGACCCATGCGCTGCTCGTCTGCGCGAAGGTGATGGACCGCCTGAAGCTACCGCGCACGAACATCCTGGCGTACACGATGCCGGGCTTTGCCACCAGCGAGCGCACGCTCAAACAGGCGCGCGACCTGATGACGGCCGTGGGCTGCAGCGCGCAAGAGATTGATATCCGTCCGAGCTGCATCCAGATGCTCAAGGATCTGGGCCACCCGTATAGCGAGGGCACGCCGGACTACGACATCACGTTCGAAAACGTGCAGGCGGGCGAGCGCACCAACCACCTGTTCCGGCTGGCGAACTTCCACAACGGGATCGTGATCGGCACGGGCGATTTGTCCGAGCTGGCGCTGGGCTGGTGCACCTACGGCGTGGGCGACCATATGTCGCATTACAACGTCAACGCCAGCGTGCCCAAGACGCTGATCTCGTACCTGGTGCGCTGGGTGGCCGAGACGGGCACCGTGGTTGCCGAAGGCCAGTCGCAAGTGCTGATCGACATTCTCGATACCGAGATCAGCCCCGAGCTGGTGCCCGGCGGTGCAGTCAGTCACGGCGCCGATGCCAAGCCCGCGCAAAGCACGCAGGAACGCATCGGCCCCTATGAGCTGCAAGACTTCAACCTGTTCTACACGCTGCGCTACGGCTTCAAGCCGAGCAAGGTCGCGTTCATGGCGTATTCGGCTTGGCACGACAGCGCCGCGGGGCGCTGGCCGGACGAGACCGGCACGCGCAACCAATACGACCTGGATGCCATCAAGCGCAACCTGTCGATCTTTTTGTTCCGCTTCTTCAAGACCAGCCAGTTCAAGCGCTCGTGCGTACCGAACGGACCGAAGGTCGGCAACGGCGGCTCCCTCTCGCCACGCGGCGACTGGCGCGCGCCGTCCGACTCCGAGGCCACCGTCTGGCTCGACGACCTGGCAAATATCCCCGACTCATCGAAAGGACTACCACCATGAAACAGATTACCTGCGTGATCAAACCGTTCAAGCTCGACGAAGTGCGCGAAGCGCTGGCCGAAGTCAATGTCACCGGCTTGACCGTTACCGAAGTAAAGGGCTTTGGCCGCCAGAAAGGCCACACCGAGCTGTACCGCGGCGCCGAATACGTCGTGGACTTCCTGCCAAAAGTGAAGATCGAAGTGGTGGTCGACGATCCGATGGCCGACAGCGTCGTCGACGCCATCATCAAGGCGGCGCGCACCGGCAAGATCGGCGACGGCAAGATTTTTGTACAGAACATCGAGCAAGTCATCCGGATCCGTACCGGCGAGACCGGCCCCGACGCCGTCTAAGCCTGCCTGCTTAAACCCCTGGGGCGGTGCTTCGTTACCGCCCCATTCGCATATCGAACTTCCACGTCAGCAGCCGCAGGCCGCTGATGAACAGGCAGCTCGACCACAGCGCAAAATCGTCCGGCACGCCGTACTTGCCCATGAGCAGGAACAGCCAGTTGCCGATGAAGGCGCAGATCGCATACGGTTTGCCATCCCGAAACACCATCGGCACCTCGTTGCAAACGATATCGCGCAGTACGCCACCGAAAATCCCCGTAATGACGCCCATCATCGAGGCGATGAAGATCGGCATGTCCGCTGCCAGCGCGGCTGACACGCCCGCAATCGAGAACAGGCCCAGGCCCACCGCATCGGCAATCACGATCAGGCGTTCCGAGACGATCTGGCGCAGCGTGCGGATCAGGGGAGAGGCAACCAGTGCCAGCACGAAGATCGCGATCGCATATTCCTGGTGCGTCACCCAGAACAGCGGACGCTTGTCGAGCAGGATGTCGCGCAGCGTGCCGCCGCCGAATGCCGTGATGAACGCGACGGTAAAGACGCCCACCAGGTCCATGCGCTTGCGCCGCGCTTCGATGAAGCCGGAAAACGCACCGACCAGGATCGCCATGATTTCGATGAACTTGATGAGCGTCATGCAGCAGAGGTCAGGGAATGTTGTTGTGAGATTACCACGGGCACGACGCTTGCATAAGAGAATTATGCGCACCCTGCGTCGGCGGCGAACGTTCGTCTGGCGGGCAGGAAGGCAACCGGAAGGTTACTGCAGCCGGGTTTGCCTAGAGTAGCCATGACCCGGGCAGTGCGAGCGCCGGGGCATCCTGCAAGCCAACCCAGATGAAGGAGTAGATGATGGCAAATACGTTCGAGTCCGTACGAGTGATCACGCTGACCGCCGGCAACTGCGGCATGCCCGGCGCCCCGATCCTGAGAATGGCGCTGATGATCGACCCGGCCGATGGCACCGTGCAGGGCAAGGGCGAGATCACCCAGGCCCTGGCGCCACCATATGGCGAACTGAGCGTTTCCAACATCACTGGCCAGGTGCGCTCGATGGGGTTCGGCCCGGCGACGCAGGCGCTGGCGCTGAAGGGCACGATCTTCACGACGCTCAAACCACCGGCAATCGGCACCATGGAGATTCCATTCAGCGCCTTCTTCGTGACCGACAATGACTGGGTGGGCAACGGCTACTTCAACTACCCACCCCACGACGTGACCGATGTGCCGATCGCCCCGGGGCTTACTGCGTCAGCAGTGGCAGTCGCAGCGTAAAGATAACCCGCCCGTCCGCATACCGGTAGGCCAGTTCGCCCTGATGCTCGCGCACGATCTGTTGCGCGATGTACAGGCCCAGGCCCATGCCGGTGCGGTTGCGCGGGTTGTTCATCGATGCGCGCTTGAACGGATTGAACAGCGTGGCCACGGTTTCGGGTGGGATCGCCTGGCCGGCGTTGGCGACTTCGACCGATGCGTCACGCTCGTTGGCGCGCAGGCACACGGTCACCGGCGTGCCCGGCTCGCCATGATGGCGCGCATTGCTCATCAGGTTGGATAACACCTGACCCAGCCGGCCGCTATCGGCCTTGACGGTGGCGTCGTCGTCGCAGATCAGGTCGAGCGGGATCGACGGGTACGCCATGCGCGCCTCGTCCATCAGGTCGATCAGCAATTCCTTCAGGTCGACCGGCACCAGCGAGACGCCCAGGCCCATGCCGCTGTCGATGCGGCTCATGTCCAGCACCTGGCTGATCATGCGCTGCATGCGGTTGGTCGACGACTGGATGCGCTTGCCCAGCGTCGGCTGGCCATTGCCGCCGCCGTTGCCGGTGCGTTCGAGCACCATGCCGGCCATATTGATCGAGTGCAGCGGATCGCGCAGGTCGTGCCCAAGCATCGCCAGCAACTGCGCGCGGGTCGCTTCGGTCTGGGAGCGGTGCGAGTTCATCGCGCGCACCAGCTCGGCCAGCGTCAGGCGGGCATTGCCCAATACGGTGGGTTCCCACGGGTGCGCGCAGCCGCGCACCGTTTCATGCCAGGCGTCGAACGAGCCGCGCGGCGTCAGGCGTTCGCCCAGCGGGCCGAAGATGGCAATCTTTTCGGGGCGGCCGCCCCAGGCCACGGTTTCGATCTGTTCGACGCGCAGCAGCACGCACCAGCCCTGGCCCATCGGATCGAAGGGCAGTGCCAGCATGCCGACCCACTTCCCCAATTGTTCCTGAAGCGCCCCCGGCCATTCGTGCTTGCCTTCGCGCACCAGCAAGTCATGCTGGTTGTCCGGCAGCGACGCAATGACGGCCTTGGCCAGTTCGGGCGCCAGTTCACCATGCACGACCACCTTGCCATGCTGGGCAACGATCATCGCCTGGGCGCCGGCAGCCGCCATCAGTGATTTGCTGTGCTCGCCCAACGCGTCGATCGGGTCGTCGTCGAGCAGCAGCGATTCGACGATGCTCGTGCGCACGCGGGCCGACTGCTCGGCCAGCGTGGCGTCGGCGCGCGCTTCAATGCTGAGGATGGTCGAGGCCATCACCTGTGCCAGCACATCGGCCGCCAGGCGCACCGCGTACGGGACCAGCTTCTTCGACATGTGGTGGCAGGCGATCAGGCCCCACAGGCGGCCGTTGATGACGATGGACACGCTCATCGACGCCATCACGTGCATGTTCTTCAGGTACTCGATGTGGACCGGCGAGACGCTGCGCAGTACCGCGAAACTCATGTCCAGCGGCAGGGCGCCCGGTGCGCCGCACAGCGGCACGGCGGTGTAGTCCATGTCACCGATCATGCGCAGCGTATTGAGCGTGTACAGCCGGCGCGCCTGGGCCGGGATGTCGCCGGCCGGATAGCGCTGGCCGATGTACGGCACCAGGTCGTCGCGCCGGCTTTCGGCCACCACGTCGCCGCTGTCGTCAGCGCGGAAACGATAGGCCATCACGCGGTCGAACCCGGTGAACTCGCGCACCTGGGTCACGGCGACGCTGAGCAGCCCTTCGATGGTTTTCTGGCGGCGCAGGCGGTCGATCGAGCTGTGCGCCTTGACGGCGAACTGCGACACTTCTTCGGTCGAAGCTTCACGCAATTCGAATTCGGCCGTAACGCGCCCGTGGGCGGCGTGCACGACACAATCGTATTCGGCCGCGCCGATGGACAGGCCGGCCACGATCGGACCGGCATCGTCGTCGTGCAGCGCATCGATGCAGTCGGAGATGGCGTCGAAGGCGGCCACCGGCAGCGCCAGGTCCCCAAGGGCCAGGCCCAGTTGCGGGACGACACCCAGCATGCCGGGCGCGTTTTCGCTCCAGCCTGCCAGACGTGCATCTTCGGTAAAGAACAGGATTGCGCCGTGGGGCTGGATCGAGCCAGGGATATGGATCGGCTCTGCGGCGCAGGACGACAAATCGACCTGCTGCCCATGCTCCATGATGACCGCTTGCATTGCCTTCAAATCACACCACCCCTAGTCGAATGACCGGCAAAAGACCGGCCGAGAGGAATTCTACAATCAACCGGCAAAAGGCGTGGAAACTGCAAACACGAACATTGCAATTGTTACACAACCATGTTGCATTACCCATACAGACGCGTGTTATTCCAGTAGTGCAGCGCGCAGTAAAGCGATCAGCGCGCCATGCCCGCCGTCGGACCGGCCGGCTGCGCAAAAGGCAATCACCTCGTTTTTTTGCACGAGCCAGCTGTGCACGATCCCGCGCAGCACTGGTTCGCCACCCGGTGAGCCGTAGCCGATACCGTGAATGATGCGCACGCAACGCACGCCGCGCCGGTTGGCGCGGTGCAAAAAGTCGGTGAGGGAGTCGCGCGCAGCGTCGCGGTTCAGGCCGTGCAGGTCGAGTTCGTCCTGGATCGGCCAGTGACGTTTGCGCAACTTGCGCACGACATCCGGGCCGACGCCGTCGCGCGAGTAGCTCAGGGCCGGGTCCTCGTCGAGCATGCCTTCGACATCGAACTGGTCCGACAGCGATTCGCGCAGAACGGCTTCGGTTTCTTCTTCAGCGGAGAGCACCGGGCCGCGCTGGATGGGGCGGTTCGGGGCGACGTACACCGGGCGGTGCACGTAGCGGTCGGATTCGGGCAGCTTGCGCACGCCCTGCATCGAGCTGCGAAATTCGACTGCCCGTTCGCGCGCCAGGCGTTCGCGTTGTTCACGCTCGGCCTGTTCGATGGCGCGCACGCGCTCGTTTTCCTTGAGCTGGTCGCGTAGGCCCTTGAGCTCAGCGAAGTCTTTCATGCCTGCCATCGAATGCGGTCCCTGGTGAGAATTTACTGTGGGTCGTCTTCCAGCGCTTCGAGGTAGCGCTGTGCGTCGAGCGCGGCCATGCAGCCCGAGCCCGAGCTGGTGATCGCCTGGCGATAGATGTGATCCTGCACGTCGCCGGCAGCAAACACACCCGGCACGCTGGTGGCGGTCGCCATGCCTTCGAGGCCCGACTTGGTCACCAGGTAGCCACCGTTGTGCATCTCGAGCTGACCGTCGAAGATGCCCGTGTTCGGCTTGTGGCCGATGGCCACGAACAGACCGTGCACGGTCAGGTCCTTGACGTCGCCCGTCTGGGACGACTTCAGGCGCAGGCCGGTCACACCGCTGTTGTCACCCAGGACTTCGTCGAGCGTCTGGTTATATTCCAGCACGATCTTGCCTTCGGAAACCTTGTGCATCAGGCGGTCGACCAGGATCGGCTCGGCGCGGAAGCGGTCGCGGCGGTGGATCAGCGTGACCTTCGAGGCGATGCCGGCCAGGTACAGCGCTTCTTCGACAGCAGTATTGCCGCCACCGATGACCGCGACTTCCTGGTTGCGGTAGAAGAAGCCGTCGCAGGTGGCGCAGGCCGAGACGCCCTTGCCCATGAACGCCTGCTCGGACGGCAGGCCCAAGTACTGGGCCGAGGCGCCGGTGGCGATGATCAGGGCGTCGCAGGTGAACGTGAAGCTGTCACCCACCAGGCGGATTGGCTTTTCGTTCAGGTAGGTCGTGTGGATCTGGTCGAACACGATCTCGGTATTGAAGCGCTCGGCGTGCTGCAGCAGGCGCTGCATCAGCTCCGGACCCTGCACGCCCAGCGGATCGCCCGGCCAGTTCTCGACATCGGTGGTGGTCATCAGCTGGCCGCCTTGCTCGACGCCCGTCACCAGCATCGGCTTGAGGTTGGCGCGCGCGGCGTACACAGCGGCGCTGTAGCCGGCAGGACCGGAACCGAGAATGAGGACTTTGGCGTGTTTAGTTGTAGTCATGGCGGCGCTTCAATGATTGTTAATAGACACACGGCAATTGGGGGCACCTTGAGAAGAATCAAGGCCCACGCGGGCGCCGGTCGGGGTGTGCGAAAGAGGGCAGATTATAGACGATGCAGCGCGCGGGCATGAATCGTGGGGCCAGCGCGACCACATATCGCTTAGAATGACCGGATCGTCGATTCGTAGTTACCACGCAGTGCCTGCAATGAGCAAGAATAGTCCAGCCGCCACCTCCGGATATACCCGCACCAAGCAAACGGCCCGCGCGCCGCTGCCAGGCCGCCTGTCGCGCCTGCTGTCCGAAGCGCGCTGGATCGCCGGCGCCGTCGCGTTCCTTTATTTCGTCCTGATTTTGCTCAGCTACAGCAAGGGGGATCCCGGCTGGTCGCACGCCAATTCGGTGCCGCGCATCGATAATCTGGGCGGCGCTGCCGGCGCCTGGCTGTCCGACCTGCTGCTGTTCATCTTCGGCTTTTCGGCCTGGTGGTGGAGCGTCATCTTCCTGCGCCAGGTCTGGCGCGGCTGGCGGCGCCTGACCGACAAGCTCGGCACGGCCGCGGCCGCCGAGCCCGTGCACCACGGTGAAATCTATGTGCGCTGGATCGGCTTCGCGCTGATGTTCGCCGGCAGTGTCGGCCTGGAATACCTGCGCATGTGGTCGTGGGATGTTGAACTGCCGCGCGCACCGGGTGGCGTACTGGGTCAACTGATCGGGCATGCCAGCCAGGTCACGTTCGGCGCGACCGGCGCCACCTTGCTCCTGTTGCTGCTGTTCGGCCTGGGCTTCTCGCTGTTCTTCCAGGTGTCGTGGCTGGCCGTGGCCGAGCGCATCGGCGGCGTGTTCGACGATGCGTTCGACTGGTTCCGCCTGCGCATGGAAGACATCGAAGACCGCAAGCAGGGCGAAGTCGCGGCCGTCAAGCGCGACGAGGTCGTGGATCACGGCCGCGCCAAGTTCACCGAAAAGCATTCGAACGAGCCGATTCCGGTCGTCAAGGCCGAGCCGTCGCTCGACATGCCGCCAGCACCGGCGCCGGTTTCCATGGCCAAGTCGACCGCGTCGTCGGCGCCAGGTGTTGCGCCGGGCGTTGTTCCAGGTGGGGCGCCGAATGTCGTGCCAAATGCGCAACCTGCGCTGCAACCGATCAAGATCGAGCCGCAGATGGTCAGCGTGCCCAAGTCCGAGCGCGCCGAAAAAGAGCGCCAGACGCCATTGTTCTCCGATCACCGGGGCGATACCGGCCTGCCGCCGCTGGCGCTGCTCGATGAAGCCCCGCCTGTGACCGAAACGGTCAGTGTCGAGACGCTGGAATTCACCAGCCGCCTCATCGAAAAGAAACTGTCCGACTTCGGCGTCGACGCCAAGGTCGTGGCTGCCTACCCGGGCCCGGTCGTCACGCGCTACGAAATCGAGCCGGCCACCGGCGTAAAAGGTAGCCAGATCGTCAACCTGGCGCGCGACCTGGCGCGTTCGCTGTCGCTGACCTCGATCCGCGTCGTGGAAACCATCCCCGGCAAGAACTACATGGCGCTCGAGCTGCCAAACCCGAAGCGCCAGATCGTGCGCCTGTCCGAAATCGTCGGCTCCAAGGTGTATGGCGACAGCGCATCGAGCCTGACCGTGGCGCTGGGCAAGGACATCGCCGGCAAGCCGGTGGTGGCCGACCTGGCCAAGATGCCCCACTTGCTGGTGGCGGGTACGACGGGTTCCGGCAAGTCGGTCGGCATCAACGCCACCATCCTGTCGCTGCTCTACAAGTCCGACCCGGCCGATGTGCGCCTGATCCTGATCGACCCGAAGATGCTGGAAATGTCGGTGTACGAAGGCATTCCGCACCTGCTCGCACCGGTCGTGACCGACATGCGCCAGGCGGGGCACGCGCTGAACTGGGCCGTCAACGAGATGGAGCGCCGCTACAAGTTGATGAGTAAGCTCGGCGTGCGTAATCTCGCCGGCTACAACAACAAGATCCTCGAGGCCGACAAGCGCGAAGAGCACATCCCGAATCCGTTCTCGATCATGCCGGACAACCCGGAGCCGCTCGAGAAGCTGCCGACCATCGTCATCATCATCGACGAATTGGCCGACCTGATGATGGTCGTCGGCAAGAAGGTCGAAGAGCTGATTGCCCGTATTGCGCAAAAGGCGCGCGCGGCCGGCATTCACCTGATCCTGGCAACGCAGCGCCCGTCGGTCGACGTCATCACGGGCCTGATCAAGGCGAACATCCCGACCCGCATTGCGTTCCAGGTGTCGTCAAAAATTGACTCGCGCACGATTCTTGACCAGATGGGCGCCGAGGCGCTGCTGGGCATGGGTGACATGCTGTACATGCCGCCGGGTACCGGCCTGCCAGTGCGCGTGCACGGGGCCTTCGTGTCCGACGAGGAAGTGCATCGAGTTGTAAAACATCTGCAATCGCTGGGCGAGCCGAACTATATTGAAGGCATCCTCGAAGGGGGCACGCTGGAAGAAGGCGGCGCCGCCGACGGGGCCGCAGCAGGCGAGGGTGGTGGCGAGGCCGACGCGCTGTACGACCAGGCGGTGCAGGTGGTGCTCAAGAACCGCCGCGCATCGATTTCGCTGGTCCAGCGTCATCTGCGCATCGGCTACAACCGCGCCGCACGCCTGCTGGAACAGATGGAAAACAGCGGCGTCGTCTCGCCAATGCAGTCGAACGGCAACCGCGACATCCTGGTGCCGGCAGCCAGCGCGGAATAACAGCGCGCCGGCCATTCGCTTTCGTTACGTGGGCGGGTCATCTGCCTTCGTCGGCTGTAGGGTGGACGGCTCCGCCGTCCACGCGTCCAACCTGCCCAAGCAAGCCCAACAACAAGAAAAGGCCCCAAGCATGCAATCAACCAAATTCACCATCGCCGCACTCCTGGCCACGAGCGCCTTCGCATTCTCGACCACCGCCAGCGCCGCCGCACTCGACCAGTTCAAATCCTTCGTCGCCAGCACCAAATCGGCCAAGGGCGAATTCACCCAGCAACAGCTGGGCAAATCCAAAAGTGGCAAGGCCAGCCCCGCATCGAGCGGCAGCTTCGTCTTTGCGCGTCCCGGCAAGTTCATCTGGACCTACCAGAAACCGTACGAGCAGGTCCTGCAAGCCGATGGCGACCAGCTGTATATCTACGACAAGGACCTGAACCAGGTCACCGTGCGCAAACTGGGTAACGCGCTGGGTTCATCCCCGGCCGCGATCCTGTTTGGCAGCAACAAGCTGGAAGAAAACTTCACGCTCAGTGAAGCCGGCGAGCGCGACGGCATGGAGTGGCTCAACGCCGTCCCGAAAGCCAGGGATACATCGTTCGAGCAGATCAGCATCGGCCTGAAGGGCGGGGTGCCGCTGGCGATGGAACTGAAGGACACGTTCGGCCAGACTTCGCGCCTGACGTTCACCAACTTCCAGCGCAACCCGGCCCTGGGCGCGCAGCAATTCAAGTTCGAGACGCCCAAGGGCGCCGACGTCGTCAACCAGTAAGAGCCGCACCGGAGAGCGCCAGTGGATGACCTGTTCAAGACCGAACCGGCGGCGCCGCTGGCCGAGGCCCTGCGCCCGCGCACCATCGACGAGGTCGTGGGGCAGAGCCACCTGTTGGGCCCCGGCAAGCCGCTGAACCTGGTCTTCAAGTCGGGCAAGCCCCATTCGATGATCCTGTGGGGCCCGCCGGGCGTGGGCAAGACCACGCTGGCGCGCCTGACCGCGTACGCGTTCGACTGCGAGTTCATCGCGCTGTCGGCCGTGCTGTCGGGCGTGAAGGATATCCGTGCATCCATCGACCAGGCCGAGCAGTATCTGGCGCGCGGCAAGCACACGATCCTGTTCATCGACGAAATCCACCGCTTCAACAAATCGCAGCAGGATGCCTTGCTGCCGTTCGTCGAAAGTGGGCTGGTCACGCTGATCGGCGCGACCACCGAGAACCCGTCGTTCGAGGTCAACTCGGCGCTGCTGTCGCGGTCGCAGGTGTACACGCTCAAGGCGCTCACCGATGACGAACTGCGCCAGTTGCTCGCGCGCGCCAAGGAATCCGTGCTGCAGCATCTCGAATTCGACGAGGTCGCCATCGACACGCTGATCGGTTATGCCGACGGCGACGCGCGCCGCTTCCTGAACCTGCTCGAACAGACGAAGACGTCCAGCGACACGGCCGGCATCACGCACATCACGGCCGACTTCGTCGAAAATGCGCTGACGCTGAACGTGCGCCGTTTCGACAAGGGCGGTGACAATTTCTATGACCAGATCTCGGCGCTGCACAAGTCAGTGCGCGGCTCGCACCCGGATGCCGCGCTGTACTGGCTGTGCCGCATGCTCGACGGCGGGGCCGACGCCAAGTACCTGTCGCGCCGCATCGTGCGCATGGCCTGGGAAGACATCGGCATCGCCGATCCGCGCGCGATCCAGCTGGCCAACGACGCGGCCGCCACCTATGAGCGGCTCGGTTCGCCGGAAGGCGAACTGGCGCTGGGTCAGGCAGTGATCTATCTGGCAATTGCCGCCAAGAGCAACGCCGGCTACAACGCCTTCAATGCGGCGATGGCCTTTGTGCGCAAGGACAAGTCGCGCGAGGTGCCGGTGCACTTGCGCAATGCGCCGACCAAGCTCATGAAAGAACTGGGCTACGGTCACGATTACCGGTATGCCCACGATGAGCCGAACGCGTATGCGGCGGGCGAGACCTATCTGCCGTACGACATGCCCGAGCCGGGCTGGTACCAGCCGGTGCCGCGCGGGATCGAAACCAAGATCGCCGAAAAGATGGCGTGGCTGCGCGGGCTGGACGACGAGGCGCGCCGCTAGCCGCCCTCGGCCGCCTTCACCAGCAGGCCGGATAACTCATCGAAATATGCCAGCGCCGCCGGCGTCAGGTCGACCTGCTTGCGCCGGCTGTCCTCGGTGTCGGTAAGCATGAGCCAGCCTTTCTTGCGCATCGCTGTGACCCGCGCATGAATGGTGGCGGGCGCACCGAGGTGTTCCTGCGCCATCAGGTCGCGTACGGAGAGTCGCTCGTGCGCCTGCAATGCGCGTGCGACCACGGTCAGCACGCGCTCTTCGCGCGCGTCCAGGGCCCCCAGCGTGGGCAGCGTGCGCAGGGCATCGACCAGATGCAGGAAGCGCAGGTAGATATCAGCCGGCCGCGTCAGTGGTTTTTCGTGACTCATCGAGTTCCCGTGCCCCATCCCGGGGAAGTTTGTTGCATTGGTGCTACGCCCAGTGAGTTGCTGCCTCAGGAAACATCCGCCTGGTTTTAATCCCGCGTCTGTCGGTGTATTGACATTGTAACCAAAGCCTCTCAGTCATGGGTCATCTGGAGCTTGCATTCACGATGGTCGTGGATACCGCGATGTTCCACGATGCACCACGCCTGGTTCGCGCCCGGCGTGTTTCGCCCGGGTCCATGGCGCGCCGCCACTGATTGGCGGGCGGCGTAGCCGTCGGTCGCATGGCGGTGCATTCTGCGCCGCGGTTCGTGTGCTTCGTCGCAAATCGATGGTGGTTCAGGGGATCGGTGGCTACAGTACCACCATACCGCAGCACCTCTGCGAACCCTGAAACCACCACCGAGGAGCCGTCATGAACATCCGTAAAAACTTCGAAGCCCTGTTCCTGGCCGTTGTTGCACTGGGCCTGGTTGGCAGCTACGTCACCGCCAGCGAACGGCCGATCATGATCGCTGCATCGGCCGCATCGACCGCGCCGGCACTCGACATGGCCAGCATCCAGACCGTCGTCGTAAGCGCGCCGCGCCTGGCCGCCACCCTGTAACTCGCCGCCAACCGGTGGGCAGGCGAGGGCCCGGCAGAGTGACTGCCAAATCTCGCAAGGAATGCCAGTCGGCTTGGTACAATTGTGGTTTCGATACACACAGCCTGGTCCAACCCGACATGATTGACATCCAACTTCTCCGCAAAGACATCGATACCGCTGCCGCCCGCCTGGCGACGCGCAAATACCAGCTCGATGTGTCCGCCTTCAGTGCACTGGAGGCCGAGCGCAAGGCCATCCAGACGCGCACCGAAGAACTGCAGGGCAAGCGCAATGCGCTGTCCAAGCAGATCGGCATGCTCAAGGGCAAAGGCGAAGACACGACGGCCGTGATGGCGGAAGTGGCGGGCCTGGCCGACGAGCTCAAGGCCAATGAAGCGGCGCTGGCGAAGGTGCAGGAGAGCATGGCCCAGTTCATGGCGGCCGTGCCGAATCTGCCGCACGAGAGCGCCCCGCAGGGCCTGGATGAAAGCGGCAACGTCGAAGTGCGCAAGGTCGGCGATGTGCCGGCATTCGACTTCGCCGTGCGCGACCACGTTGACATCGGCGAGCGCCTGGGCCTGGACTTCGAAACCGCCACCAAGATTACCGGCTCGCGCTTCTCGATGATGAAGGGTGGCATGGCGCGCCTGCACCGCGCGCTGGCGCAGTTCATGCTCGACACGCACACCGAACGCCACGGCTACACCGAGTGCTATACCCCGTACATGGTCAACGCCGATTCGCTGCGCGGCACCGGCCAGCTGCCGAAATTCGAAGCCGACCTGTTCTCGGTGAAAAAGGGTGGCGTCGAAGGCGAGGGCGAAACCTTCTACCTGATCCCGACGTCAGAAGTCTCGCTGACCAACGTCGTGCGCGACGAGATCCTCGCGCTGGACGCGCTGCCGCTCAAGATGACGGCGCACACGCCATGCTTCCGCTCCGAGGCCGGCAGCTACGGCCGCGACACGCGCGGCATGATCCGCCAGCACCAGTTCGACAAGGTCGAGCTGGTCCAGGTGGTGCATCCGGAGCAGTCCTACGCCGTGCTCGACGAGATGGTCGGCCATGCCGAGTTCATCCTGACCTCGCTCGGCCTGCCATACCGCGTCATGCTGCTGTGCACGGGCGATATGGGCTTCTCGGCCGCCAAGACCTTCGACATCGAAGTCTGGCTGCCGGCGCAGAACACCTACCGCGAGATTTCGTCGCTGTCGAACTGCGAAGCCTTCCAGTCGCGCCGCATGCAGGCCCGCTTCCGCAATGCCCAGGGCAAGCTCGAACTGGTGCACACCCTCAATGGCTCGGGTCTGGCCGTAGGCCGCACGCTGGTGGCGGTGCTCGAGAATTACCAGCAGGCCGACGGCAGCGTGATCGTGCCTGAGGTGCTGCGCCCGTACATGGGTGGTCTTGAACGCTTGAGCCCGGCGGCTTGAAATGGGTGAGGGAAGGGAAATTCAGCCACCGCGCATTTTCTCCCTTCCATTTCCCGGGCAATCCGCTATAATGGCGGTCTCTTGCAGCTCACAGCAAGAATCGACCGAATCAGGAGAGGTGGCAGAGTGGTCGAATGTACCTGACTCGAAATCAGGCGTACGCGCGAGCGTACCGTGGGTTCGAATCCCACCCTCTCCGCCAAGTAGCATGGAACAAGCCACCGCAAGGTGGCTTTTTTCATTCCCGAACGCTGCCAGGATCCTCGTATGCTCGCCCGAATGTCATCCCGATTTCTGCCGGACCGAATGACCTTGATGCTGCTGGCCGTCGTGGCCGCAGCCAGCATCTTCCCCGCGCAGGGCGACGTCGCCGCCGTGCTGAAGGTCGTCACGATGGTGATGATCGGCGTGCTGTTCTTTTTACACGGCGCCAAGCTGTCGCGCGCTGCGATCATTGCCGGTGCAACCCACTGGCGCCTGCACCTGCTGGTGCTGTTGTGCACCTTCGCGTTGTTCCCCGTGCTGGCGCTGCTGTTCAAGCCCGCCATCCTGCTGCTGCTCACGCCTGAGCTGTATCTCGGCATCCTGTTTCTGTGCCTGCTGCCCTCGACCGTGCAGTCGTCGATCGCGTTCACGGCCGCGGCGCGTGGCAATGTGCCGGCTGCGGTCTGCAGCGCTTCGGTGTCCAGCCTGCTCGGCATCGTCCTCACGCCGTTGCTGGTGAGCGTGGCGATGCCAGCGTCGTCCGGCGCCGGCGCATCGCTCGATTCGGTGCTGATGATCGTCTATCAGCTGTTGCTGCCATTCGTTGCCGGCCAGATCGCGCGGCGCTGGATTGGCGGCTGGGTCGATCGCCACAAGAGCCTGGTCAGGGGCGTCGACCAGGGCTCGATCCTGCTGGTGGTGTTTTCCGCGTTCAGCGCGGCAGTAGTGGAAGGGTTGTGGTCACGCGTGCCACCCGCCATGCTGGGCAACCTGATCCTGGTCTGCATCCTCCTGCTGGCCGTCGTCATGCTGACAGTGACGTGGCTGGCGCGGCGCTTCGGTTTTTCGAAGCCCGACGAAATCACCATCGTGTTTTGCGGTTCCAAGAAAAGCCTGGCCACCGGCATCCCGCTGGCCCATGTGCTGATCCCCGCCGCCAGCATCAGCATGGTGGTGCTGCCGCTGATGCTGTTCCACCAAATCCAGCTGATCGTCTGCGCGGTGATTGCGGGCCGTTACGCGCGGCGGCCGGTTGAGCCCGCCGAGCAAGTCTAGCCTGGCGTCAGGCGCATCTGCCAGTACCCGACATCGAGCCACATCCCGAGCTTGAAGCCCACTTCTGAAAAGTGCGCGACCTTGGCAAAACCCAGGCGTTCGTGCAGCCGGACACTGCGCGCGTTCGGCTGCGCAATGCCGGCAATGACCGTATGCAGGCCGCGCGTACGTAACTCGTCCAGCAAGCTGGCATACAGGCGCATGCCATGGCCCTGGCCGGCCAGCGTGGCATCGAGATAGATCGTGCTCTCGACCGCGTGGCGGTAGGCGGGGCGGGCGCGCCATTTGGTAGCGTAGGCGTAGCCGATGATGGCGTCGCCGTCTGTCAGCACCAGCCAGGGCAGGCCGCCGTCGATCACGTCCGCAATGCGCGCGGCCATGTCGTCGGCATTCACCGGCGCTTCCTCGAACGAGATGGTTGTGCCGTCGACGTAGTGGTTGTAGATCGCGCAGATGCGGGCGGCGTCGAGCGGGCATGCGGGGCGAATTGTGGTCATCGTCGGGTGCAAGGCCATGTAAAGATGCATCATAGGACAAGCTGAGCCATAAACCACGATCTGCGTGAATACCCGACCAAACCGCTCGATGATTGATGCGGTGCAATATATTCCTGTTACTATCAGACCAGTAGTCAATATTTTCGTTGGCTGGTCGGTTACGTAGAAGGAAGTTCATGCTGTTGCGCTTGCAGGCTGCGTTTCGTTATTTCAATCAGGCCGTGCCGTTTCGCCTGATTCCTGCACTGATCACCACCGCCGTACTGCTCACGCTACTGGCGATTCCGCACCCGGCTGGCTTGACCGCGGGTGCATGGACGCTAGTGGCGATTTTTCTGACCACCATCGTCGCCATCATCCTGAAGGTCATGCCGATTGGCGTCATGGCGCTGATGGCGATCGTGATCGTGGCGCTGTCGCAAGTGACGTCCGGGTCATCGAAGGGCGCAATGGCGGACGCGCTGGGCAGCTTTTCCAGCCCGCTGATCTGGTTGATCGTCGTTGCCGTGCTGATTTCGCGCGGCCTGAAAAAGACGGGCCTGGGCAACCGTATCGGCCTGAACTTCATCGCGCTGCTCGGCAAGCGCACGATCGGCATTGGCTACGGGCTGGCCGTCTGCGAACTGGTGCTGGCGCCGTTCACGCCCAGTAATACCGCGCGCGGCGGCGGCATCGTCCACCCGATCATGAAATCGATCGCCGCGTCGTTCGATTCCGATCCGGCCAAGGGCACCGAGGGCAGGGTGGGTACCTACCTGGCACTGGTCAACTACCACGCCAATCCGATCACCTCGACGATGTTCGTGACCGCCACCGCGCCCAATCCGCTGGTGGTCGACTTCGTCGCGCGCGCCAGCGGCTAGACATTTCAGCTCAGCTGGACCACGTGGGCGCTGTGCATGGTATTGCCGGGCCTCGTGTGCCTGTTTCTGATGCCCCTGATTATTTACCTGCTGGCGCCGCCAGAGCTCAAGCAGACACCCGATGCGATCGGCTTCGCGCGGGGCGAGCTCGCCCGCATGGGGCCCTTGTCGGCCAGTGAGCGCGTGATGCTCGGCACCTTCGGCCTGTTGCTGGTGCTGTGGGCGAACGTACCGGCCATGCTCTTTGGCAGCGCGTTCACGCTCGACCCGACCGTGGTCGCCTTTGTCGGCCTGTTCATCCTGATCATCACTGGCACGCTTGATTGGGACGATATCCTGTCCGAGAAAAGCGCGTGGGATACCTTGATCTGGTTCGGCGCGCTCGTCATGCTGGCCGAGCAGCTCAACAAGATGGGCGTGATCGCCTGGGCCTCGAACGGCATGCGCGACGCCATCGTCGCCAGCGGCATGGGGTGGGGCGCCGCAGCGAGCGTGCTGGTGCTGGCCTTCGTGTTCTCGCACTACCTGTTTGCCAGCACCACGGCCCACATCAGCGCGATGATGTTCGCGTTTCTGTCGGTGGGCGCCGCGCTCGTGCCAGGCCAGTATCTGGTGCTGTTCCTGCTGATGATGACGGCGTCGTCGGGCATCATGATGACGCTGACCCACTACGCCACCGGCACCTCGCCGATCATCTTCGGCAGCGGGTATGTCAGCATGGGGCTGTGGTGGAAAGTCGGCTTCATCATGTGCCTGTTCGAGCTGGCGGTGTTTGCTGTCGTCGGCGGCCTGTGGTGGAAGTTGCTCGGGTACTGGTGATGTACCCACGTTCAAGGAGAGATAGATGACCGCAGTGCCGACAGTAGTTGCGACCCCACATCCGTATTACGACCGCCTGATTGAAGCCGGCCGCGCCAATGGCCCGGTGACGGTGGCGGTGGCGCATCCGTGCGACCGCTACGCACTCGAAGCGGCGCTCGACGCAGCCCGCATCGGCCTGATCACGCCACTGCTGGTCGGCCCGGCGGCGCGCATCCACGCTGCGGCCGATGCGGCTGGCCTGGACATCGGCGCACTGCGCCTGGTCGACACGGCGCACAGCCACGCGTCGGCCGCGCGCGCCGTCGAACTGGTGCGTGAAGGGAAGGCTGCCGCACTGATGAAAGGCAGCCTGCACACCGATGAACTGATGGGCGCGGTGGTGGCCGCCACGACCGGCCTGCGCACGGCGCGGCGCCTGAGTCACTGCTTCGTGATGGACGTGCCGGGGCGCAGCGAACCGTTGATCATCACCGACGCCGCCATCAACATCATCCCGACGCTGGCCGAGAAGCGCGACATCGTGCAGAACGCGATCGACCTGGCGCACGTGCTGCGCTTCGAGGGCGTGCGCGTGGCGATCCTGGCGGCGGTGGAAACGGTCAGCGACAAGATGCCCTCGACGATCGACGCGGCGGCGCTGTGCAAGATGGCTGATCGCGGCCAGATCACCGGCGCGATCCTCGATGGCCCGCTGGCGATGGACAATGCGATCGACCCGCAGGCTGCCGCCGTCAAGGGGCTCGACTCGCCCGTGGCCGGGCGCGCCAACGTGCTCGTCGCGCCGGATCTGGAAGCCGGCAACATGCTGGCCAAGAGCCTGACTTTCATGGCCGGGGCGGCGGCGGCCGGCATCGTCCTCGGCGCGCGCGTGCCGCTGATCCTGACCAGCCGCGCCGATTCGGTCGCCGCGCGCCTGGCGTCGTGCGCCGTCGCCGTGCTGCTGGCGCGGCATCAGCTGGCCAGCGCCACGGCCAGCGCCAGCGTGGCGGGGCGCTGATGGCGACGCAGGACTGTATCGCCGTCATCAATGCCGGCTCGTCGAGCATCAAGTTTTCGCTGCATGCACTGCCCGATCTGGCGCCGCTCTTCGCCGGCAAGATCGACGGGCTGTATCGGGGCGCCGCGCGCTTCATCGCCCGCGACGCCGCTGGCGACACGGTTGGCGAACATGCCTGGACGACGCCGCTCGACCATCAGGCCGGCATGGAATACCTGATCGATTTCGCCGAGGGCCACCTGGATGGCTACCGCGTGTGCGCGGTCGGTCACCGCATCGTGCACGGCGGCGTCGACTTCAGCGGACCGGTGCAGCTGGACGAGGCCGTGCTCGACCGGCTGGCCGGCCTGATTCCGCTGGCGCCGCTGCACCTGCCGCACAATCTGGCGCCGGTACGCGCCTTGATGGCGCTGCGTCCCGGCCTGCTGCAGGTCGGCTGCTTCGACACCGCATTCCACACGGCGCAGCCGGCGCTGGCGCAGGCGTTCGCGCTGCCAGAGGCGATCACTGATTTGGGCATCCGCCGCTATGGCTTTCACGGGCTGTCCTACGAATATATCGCGGCCACGCTGCCGCTGTGCGATCCGGCGCTGGCCGGCGCGCGCGTGGTCGCCGCGCACCTGGGCAACGGTGCCAGCATGTGCGCGATGCAGGGCGGGCGCAGCATGGCCAGCACGATGGGTTTCACGGCAGTCGACGGCCTGCCGATGGGCACGCGCTGCGGCGCGCTCGATCCTGGTGTGGTCATCTACCTCATTGACGAACTGGGCATGACGGTGGAGAGCGTGCAGCGCATGATGTACAACGAGTCGGGCTTGCTGGGCGTGTCCGGCGTGTCGTCCGACATGCGCGTGCTGGAAGCGAGCAGCGAGCCGCGCGCGCAACTGGCGATCGACCTGCTGGTGTACCGGATCGGCCGCGAACTGGGTTCGCTGGCGGCCAGCCTGAGCGGGCTGGATGCATTGGTGTTCTCGGGCGGGATCGGCGAGAACAGCGCGCAGCTGCGCGCCGCGGTATGCCGTGATGCGGCCTGGCTTGGCGTCGAGCTCGACCCGGCCGCGAACGCGGCGCTGCCCGCCGGCCCGGCCCGCATCAGCCTGGCGTCGAGCCGGGTCGCCGTCTGGCTGGTGCCCGCCAACGAAGAACTGATGATCGCGCGCCATACACGTGACATGCTCGATCCACCTTTGCCTGAACCTGGAGAACACCCATGAAAGTCATCCTGTCGGGCCTGCACGCCGATGCCTGTGAAAGCGCCATCATCGACAGCTTCACCCCGTACTTTCACATCACGCAGGTGGACATGATCCGGGAAGGCTCGCCTGACAGCCCCTGGGCCGTGCTGCACATCGCCGACTCGTACGAGCACGCGTGGGCCGCCTGCAACAGCCTGCGCGGCGTCTTCCATCGCGGCAAGCGCCTGAGCGTCTATATCCCGACGCACCAGCCCGACATCTATCACGAGTTCGCGCCGCACGAGCGCCTCGATATCGCTTGAGCGTGGCGGCGTGGCGCAGCGTGCCACTGGCAGCCGGGCAGGCGCTGCAACAGCTGCGCTTGCAATGCCGGGGCGGCGTCGCGCTCAACGCACAGCAAGGCGCGCACCGTGCACCCGCTCGGACAGGCGTCGATGCGCAGGAATCGCACCGCGTCCAGCCCCGCGCGGATCACCGCTTCGCGCAAGCTCGTTGCCGATGCGGTGTCCACTTGCAGCCAGACGAGCATCGTGTGATCGGCCGGCGGCTGGCGTCGCAGGGCGGGGCTGTAAAGCGTAACGTGTTTCATCGTGATTTCTCCTGCGGTTACCGTGACATCCGGCGTGTCAAAGATTCCTGGCGACTGATCATCGCCTGCACGGCGCATGCCATCGGCGCTGCCGCCGGATACACCTCGTCGTACAGCGCGCGTAGTTCGGCGGCCGCTTCGGGATCGCAGGTCGTAGCGTCCGACACACAGCGGCCAGGCCCGTAGTCGCGCGCGGCCGGCGCATGCAGGACCGTCGCGGTCAGTGTGGCGTCCTCGACCCGCGCCACGTGTGCGAGCACGGCGGCGCGCTCGCTGACGCCCGGGCCGGCGGCGCCGCTGACAGCGACAAACATCACCCGCATGGCGGGGTTGAACGTGCGTGCGCCATGCAGGCGCGCCAGCAGGCGGTATTGCAGGTCAAGCTCGAGCGCGCCGCTGCGCACAGGCACCACCACCAGCCGGCTCTCGGCCAGCACGCAGCGGCAGCCGTCGGTATCGCGCGTGCCCGCGTCGATCAGGATGTCGTCGAACAGCGGCCGCAGTGCGGCCAGGCGCGTCTTGACCGCGCGACTGCCCACCTGGTGGGTTTCGATCCACGGCTGCACGCCGGCCTGGTTGCGTTCTTCGGACCAGTCGCTGTTGCCATTCCCGGCGGTGGTCATCAGGCATACGCGACGCCCCGCACGCGCGCGCAGCACCGCCAGGTTGCGCGCGACGACCGTGCGCTCGGGGCTGCTGTGTTGATTGACGATAGCGATGATCATGGCTGGCTTTCCTGAACAGATTCGATCTGCCCAGCGTAGCGACCCGGCCGTAAAAACAGGGCAAAAGAGCAGGGCGCACCTGTCAATGCCGTGTAAACGCGGCATTGAATGTACAGCGGACGATCAGGCGGCTGCGTCGCGCAGCGCGGTGGCCATGTCGATGAAGGCGCGCAGCTTGGGCTGGCCTTGCGCTTTCGTGGCGAAGTACAGGTAGAGGCCTGACGTGTTTGGGACGAACGGTGCAAGGACCTGTTCGAGCTGGCCGTTGGCGAGGTCGTGCGCGATCTCGATGTCGGGCAGGTAGGCCAGGCCCAGGCCCGAGCGGGCGAAGTCGGCAATCAGGCCCGTGTCGTTGACCACGAGCGTGTGGCCGGTCTCGACGTGGAATGCGGCGCCATCGCGCGTGAACTGCCAGCGCGCCAGCATGTTCGAGGTGTGGAAGCGGTAGCGGATCGTCGCGTGGCGCACGAGGTCTTCCGGTATGCGCGGCCGGCCGGCTTCGGCGAAGTAAGCGGGGGCGCCGACGACCGACCAGCGCAGGTCGGGCGTCAGCCGCACCGCCACCATGCCCTGCGCGACTGACTGGCCGAGACGGATGCCCGCGTCGTATCCCCGTTCCAGCAAATCGACCTCGCCGTCATCGAGCGAGATATCGAGCGCCACGTCGGGATGCGCGCGCCGGAACTGCGGCATCAATGTCCTGAGCACCAGCGTGCCCAGTGCACGCGGGACGGTCAGCCGCAAGGTGCCGGCCGGCTTGTCCCGAAAGCGCGCCAGGCTCGAAAAAGCGTCGTCGATCTGACACGTCGCCGCCAGCAGGTCGGCGTACAGCGCGCTGCCCGTCTCGGTCAGCATGACCCGGCGCGTGTTGCGCGTCAGGAGGATGACGCCGTGCTGCGCTTCGAGCAGTTTCACGGCCTTGCTGGCGGCGGCAGGTGTCACGCCGATGCGGATGGCGGCGGCGGTAAAACTCTTCATTTCGGCAACGGCGAGAAAGATGCGGATGGCATCCAGAGAAGTATGTTTCATCGCCGCGATCATGAACTTGGAGTTGATAGTCTATCGGCTAACTGTATGTATCGCCAGGTAATCAAGGCTGGCAGGATGGGGACTTCCATTGACCTTCAGGAGATACCATGACAATCCCAATGCCCATCCCCATCCCCACCCCGGTCGCAGACTACTTTCTGCACGCGAATGCACGCGATGCCGATGCGGGGGCAGCGTGCTTCAGCCAGGATGCCGAGGTACGCGACGAGGGGCATGTGTATCGCGGGCGCGACGCGATCCACGCCTGGAAGCGCACGACCAGCGCCCGCTACGGTGCAATAGCGCATCCGGTATCGTGCGAAATGACGCCGCCCGGTTGTATCGTCCAGGCCGAAGTCACGGGTAACTTCCCCGGCAGCCCCGCGCGCATCGTGTTCGATTTCAGTCTCGACGGCCCGGCGATCACCGCCCTGGCCATCCGTGCATGAGCTAACCTGGACAGCAAGTCGCCGTCATGAGAATAAGTTGCACGGCATTACTTGCAAGATCCGCCAAGCTGTCGGTATAATGCGGCCTCTCGCAGCGATGCGAGACGACCGAATCTGGAGAGGTGGCAGAGTGGTCGAATGTACCTGACTCGAAATCAGGCGTACGCGCGAGCGTACCGTGGGTTCGAATCCCACCCTCTCCGCCAAGTAGCAAAAAAAAAGCCACCGCAAGGTGGCTTTTTTCATTCCGCGGCGTATCAGAGGAGCAGGGCGCCTGCGCGCCCTGCGTGTGGGATGAGAAGGCCATCGCGTACTCGCGATGGCGCGGCCTGCGGCATGTAGGCGAATCCCACCCTCTCCGCCAAGTAGCAAAAAAAAGCCACCGCAAGGTGGCTTTTTTCATTTCGCGGCGTGTCAGGGAACAGCCGGGGTCAGGTCTGACATTCGGACACGACCTCAGCCTTATCCACTTCCAATCGTGTGTTGACCAGTATTGGCATGGCCCGGTGCCAGCTGGTTACGACTACCCGATTGTCGAGGTCGTGTCCGAATGTCAGACCTGACCCCCGCTTTTCGCTCCGCGGTGCGACGGTGCAACGGTGCGTTGAACGCGCGGGCGGAAAAACCCGCCCACTCTACGTTCCATTGACTGCAAATCGGCTTTTTTGGCGGCGGCGCAGGAACAATCCGGGCCGACCGGGCCTCAGCGCTTGCGCGCCTGCAGCCACACTGCAGCAATCCGCTCAACTTCTTCATACCCGGGCTCGCCGAGCTGCCCGCCGAAGATGTCGGGATCGAGTTCTTCGTACGACCACGATGCGCATTGCGCATCCAGCTGCGCGCGCAGGCTCTCAAGGAAATGGTCACTGTCCCCCGTGATCGCCACGCCCGTGTACAGCAGCAACCGTCCGCCGGAGCGCAGGCGCGGCAGGCCTTCTTCGACAATGCGGCGCGACAGCTCGGCGCCACGTTCACCGCCACCGTGGCGGTAGCGGCGAGCGTCCGGATCGAGAACGAACGGCGGATTCGACACGATCAGGTCGACCTCGCCCGCCACACCATTGAACAGATCGCTTTCGCAGGCCGTGAATTTCGTCACGTCGTTCAGCTGTGCATTCACCCGGGACAGCGCCAGCGCGGCCATGTTGACATCGGCGCCGATGACCTCGGCAGCCGGGAAGGCACGCGCGATCGTCAGCGCACCGGCGCCACTGCCGCAGCCGACATCGATCGCGCGCATGGGCGCGGCGTCGGCTGACGCGAATGCGCGCCGCATGGCGCCGATAAAGCGGTAGGTGTCCGGCCCGAAAAACACCGCATCGTCGTCGTGCGTCGGAAAGGCCGAGTGAAACAGCAGCAGGTCGTCCAGCGTCGAGGCGCGCACGGTCGAACGCAGCGCGTTGCCTTCGCCAGCCAGTACGCCGGCATCCGCCATCAATTTGAGCATGCCGGGCGGCAGTACTGCGGGGGCAAACGGCCGGCTCCAGCCGAACACGTCGCGCAGGTCGCGTGCCTGTTCGTTGCCGGGCCGGCCATTGATGCGGCGATGCGTCGATGGCGTGAC
Source organism: Massilia aurea (assembly GCF_024753205.1). GTDB lineage: Bacteria > Pseudomonadota > Gammaproteobacteria > Burkholderiales > Burkholderiaceae_D > Telluria > Telluria aurea. Next base: position 136,947 of record NZ_JANUGZ010000005.1, read on the forward strand.
CGTCATGAAGCGGTAACCGGCCTGGCGCAGGGTCGTGCCAAGGGTGAGCAGGGCAGCAGCTTGGGTAAGTGTCATGGCGCAAGGATCGCATGAATCGCGTGGAGCGGCGCGCACGAATCGGGTCATATGCCGATGGAATTTGATGCACTATGTGATCACTCGAACATACCGGATGACGGCGACCAACCATACTTGCCAACATAGTCAAACGACAACGATAACGAGAGAGAGCACACAAAATGAAAAGCTTTGACATGGACGACGTTCCGCGCGGCCGCATGGACCGCGAAATCGCCCGCGAACGCCGCGAGCGCGCGCTGAACGACGAGCAGCGTGCAGGCCTCTCGCCTGTCGACGACCTGCGCGGCAAGGATGCGCGTGAGCGCGCCGATACCTCAAACCTCAAGCGCAACAGCCGCTGAATCAACAACTGAACGATCAGGAGAACATATGCGTTGGGATGGTGACCGTGAAAGCAGCAATGTCGAAGACCGCCGGGGCGACAGCGGCGGGGGAGGTGGTGGCTTCGGCATGGGCGGGCGCTCGATCGGCATCGGCACCATCGTCATCGCACTGGTGGGGTCCTACTTTTTGGGCGTTTCGCCGGCCACGATCCTGAGCCTGCTGTCGGGTGGCGGCGCGCCACAGGTGCAGCAATCGTCGCAGCCACGCGCGGCGCCGGCCGACGACCGCGAAAGCAAGTTCGTGCGCACCACGCTGGCCTACACCGAAGATGCATGGACCCAGATCTTCACTGAACAGAATGCGCAATACCAGCCGGCCAAGCTCGTACTGTTCGACGGTCGCACGAACACCTCGTGCGGTGTCGGTCAGAGCGCGACCGGGCCGTTCTACTGCCCGGCGGATGCATCCGTGTACATCGACCTCGATTTCTTCCGCACGATGCAGCAACGGTTCAACGCTGGCGGCGAATTCGCCCAGGCGTACGTGATCGCCCACGAGGTCGGTCACCACGTCCAGAACCTGCTCGGGATTTCCGACAAAGTGCACGCAGCCCAGCAGAACGCGTCGGAAAAGCAGGGCAATGTCCTGTCAGTCAAACTCGAGTTGCAAGCCGACTGCTTCGCCGGTGTCTGGGCCAAGCGCACCGATCAGCGTGCGAAGATCCTGGAGCAGGGCGACGTCGAGGCCGCCCTGAACGCTGCCAGCGCCATCGGCGACGATGCCCTGCAAAAGCAATCGCGCGGCGTGGTGGTGCCTGACTCGTTCACGCACGGCACATCGGCGCAGCGGGTGCGCTGGTTCGAGCGTGGCCTGGAAAGTGGTGAAGTGGCCTCATGCAATACTTTTGATGCCAAAAATCTATAAAAGGCGAGAGAAAGTTTCCTGTCGGGTATAAAGGCGGACGTTAATTCGGCGTAAGTGCATAAAAATGCGTGTTCGTTACCGTGCGCGTATGGCAATTCTTGGTAACTTGACCTAAGTTAGTGTTAGATCAGCACGCTATCCAACGCGCGCCGACATCACCTTACAGAACTTGCCAAGGAGTGCTTATGCTTGCCATGAACTACCGCGGACCATACCGAGTCCGCGCCGACCAGAAGCCCGAGCCCGTCATCGAGCACCCCGGTGACGCCATTGTGCGCGTCACCCGCGCCTGCATCTGCGGTTCAGACCTGCACCTGTACCACGGCCTCGTGCCCGATACCCGCGTGGGCCACACCTTTGGCCACGAATTCATCGGCATCGTCGAAGAAGTCGGATCGGATGTCCATAAGCTCAAGGTGGGCGACAAGGTGCTGGTGCCGTTCAACGTCTTTTGCGGCTCCTGCTTCTTTTGCCAGCACGAGCTGTACGGCAATTGCCACAACACAAATTCGCAATCGACCGCCGTGGGCGCAATCTACGGCTACTCGCACACGGCCGGCGGCTACGACGGCGGCCAGGCCGAGTACGTGCGCGTGCCGATGGCCGACGTCGGCCCGATGATCATCCCGGACGACATCCATGACGATGACGCCGTGCTGCTCACCGACGCGCTGCCCACTGGCTACCAGGCCGCCGAAATGGGCGACATCAAGGAAGGCGACACGGTCGTCGTGTTCGGCGCGGGCCCGGTCGGCATCTTTGCCGCCAAATCGGCCTGGCTGATGGGCGCAGGGCGCGTGATCGTCGTCGACGAGATCGAATACCGTCTCGAATTCGTCAAGAACTACGCGCAGTGTGAAGTCGTGAACTTCAAGGAAGTGCGCGACATGGCGCTGCACATCAAGAAAATGACTGACTGGATGGGCGCCGACGTCTGCATCGACGCCGTCGGCTGCGAAGCGGCGGGCAATACGATGCAAACGATCACGGGCGTCTACACGATGATGCAAGCTGGCGCGGCGACTGTGCTGCACTGGTGCATCAACTCGGTGCGCAAGGGCGGCAACGTGTCGATCGTCGGCGTGTACGGGCCAACCTTCAATGCGGTCCCGATCGGCAATGCGCTGAACAAGGGCCTGACACTGCGCATGAACCAGGCCAGCGTGCGCCGCCATTTGCCGCGCTTGATCGAGCACATCCGTGCCGGCCGCATCGACCCGAAAGCCATCATCACGCACCGCGTGCCATTGGAAGAAGTGTCGGATGCGTATCACATCTTCTCGAGCAAGCTCGATAACTGCATCAAGACGATCCTGATTCCGCCGCGTGCGAACGAAGTACGCGCCGTCAAGGCCAGCATCGCAGCGTAACTGCCATGCAGATCATTGATGCAGATTACTGAAGCAGATCAATACGAGGACACATTATGCAGACACGTAACGACATCGTGAGCGCCAACGACCAGCACGACGGCGATCACGCGCCAGGCGAACACGACAACGATGGCCACGTCGGCCACGTCCACGGCGCGATCGCGCCACGGCGGCCCACCCGCGCGCAACTGGCGCACATCCAGGGCTGGGGCGCCGACCTCGACCGCAAGGACCGGCCCGGCGTGCCGATGGAACGCACGCCGCCACGCTTCATCAACGTGCCGGATGGGGATCCGAAGCCACAGGAAGAACACGTCGAGGTGCTCGTCTCCACCGAGCGCCCGGGCCGCACACCGCTGTTCGGCACGGTCCAGCCGCCATCGGGCCTCTCTGGCATGATCCGGCGCCAGGCCTTCAAGCTGACCGAGAACGACGTGCGCCACTGGCTGCTGTTGCTGGTGGCTGACCGCGTGAACATGGTCGAGGGCATCGGCGAGGATCTTGCCAGCGGCAAAATCCCGAACGTGCTGGCCGAGATGGGTATCAAGGCCGAGTTCCAGCACAACAAGGCGGGCCTGGCGAAAAAAGTTGCACTGGGCGTGGCCGTGGTTGGCACGGCGGTGTATCTGATGAAGCGCCGTAGGTAGGGGACATTGTTCTCAAGCAAATACTCGTTTATTTGCACGTCCATCATGGTCGATGACCGGCGCCACCTGGCCCGGCATACCGGATGGAGCCGAGATGATTCCTCAACCGTTGTTCAGGGCAGTTCTGCTGGGTGCCGCCATCGCGCTGGCGCCCGGCGTCCACGGCGCGCCGATGATGAGCGCGCCACTGAAGTTGGACACGCAGGCGCAGACGCAGGTCATCAGCCAGCTCACTGCGCGCCGGCCGGCCATCGGCCTTGATGCCGATCACGGCTACCGCGTCGTCGCACAGCATCCCGGCGTGCAGGGCACGCACGTGGTGCGCGCGGCGCACCTGTACAAGGGCGTGCGTATCTTCGGCTCTGAATCGGTCGTCGTGCTCGATGCGCGCCAGCAGATCGTGTCCGAAAGCGCCTCGCCCCGCCGCCTGCAGCTGGGGCGCGGCGCAGCCGGCGCGCTGAGTCCCGTCACCACCGGCTTCGACACCACGCCGGTCGTCAAGCGCAAGGCTGCCATCAGCGCCGCCGCCAAGGGCAGTCCGTCCGGCGCCGTCAACGTCAAGCTTCCCACCGCCGAACTGGTGATCTACCCCGTGATGCGCGACGAGCGTGCGCCGAGCGCCATTGCCAAGCCCGATAGCGACCTCAATGCGCTCGACCTGGTCGAAACGGTCGACCACTACGCGCTGGCCTGGCATGTGCGCGTGCGCATGCGCAGCGGCGAGCAGCCGATCTTCTATGACGTCATCGTCGATGCGCGCACGGGCGATACGATCGACCGCTGGAATGCGCTGCAAACGGTGGAAGGCGTCGGCCGGAGCCAGTACAGCGGCAATGTGCCGCTGAGCACGACATTTGAAGGCAACGTCTACAAGATGCTCGATCCGCAGCGCGGCAAGGGCGGCGTGTTCGGTGCGATGGCAATCACCAACGCCAACCACGCCACCACCAGTGGGCGCGTCTACACCAACAGCAGCAACACCTGGGGCGACGGCAAGCAGTTCGTCGAGGGTGGCAGCACGACAGGCGCCAACGGCCAGACCGCGGCCGTCAACGCCATGTGGGGCCTGATGAATACTTATGACCTGCACCTGAACGTGCTGGGCTGGCGCGCGCTCGACGGCCAGGATACGGCGTCGCACATCGCCGTGCATGTCAACCGCGGCTACGACAATGCCTACTACAGCGACACCTGCCGCTGCATGTTCATCGGCGACGGCACGTTCTTCACGAACCTGGCGGCAATCGACGTGGTCGGCCACGAAATGGGGCATGGCATCACGGCCGCCACGTCAAACCTGGTCTACACGGGCGAGTCGGGTGGGCTCAACGAATCCAGTTCGGACATCGCCGGTGAAGTGGTCGAAGCCTATGCGCGCGCCGGTGGCAAGGGGGAGGTCGTGCCCGCACTGGGCAACGACTGGATGCTGGGCAGCGAGATCGTCCGCGACGGCAAACCGCTGCGCTGGATGATCAAGCCCAGCAAGGATGGCAGCAGCCGCGACGCCTGGAGCACAAGCCTCAAGCGCCTGGACGTGCACTACAGCAGTGGCCCGAACAACCGGATGTTTTATTTCCTGGCGCGGGGTTCAGCGGCCGACAAGACGAATGATGCATGGAGCAGCTACCTGAAGCGGCGCCCGCTGGCGATGACGGGCATCGGCATCGACAAGGCGTTCCGGATCTGGTTCCGTGCGAACACGACCAAGTTCACGGCCAGCACCAATTACGCCGATGCGCGGGCGAAGATGATCGAGTCGGCGGGGGAGTTGTATGGGACGGGCAGCCGCGAAGTCGTTGCGGTCACGCGCGCCTATGCAGCAATCAATGTCGGGGCCGACATCGACGAATTGGCGACCGCGTCCGTTGCCGGACCGGCCGCCGCCGCGATCACCGCAGTAATTACTGATCGCTCATCAGTGGAAACGGATTGAGCGGCGTGCCTTTCCACCATTGCTTCTCCGGCGTCAGGGCGACGACAGCGAAGTGCAGGTGCGGTGCGTTCGGATCGGAATTGCCGGTCACGCCGACATAGCCGATCAACGTGCCGCGCTTGACCTCCATGCCTTCGGCGATGCCGTCAGCGTAGCGGTCCAGGTGGGCGTAGTAATACGCGAACTGTTCTGTCGGATCGAACTGGTAGACGGTCAGGCCGCCCGGCTTGCTGTGAAACAGCTTGGCGACTTTGCCATCGGCCACGGCGAGGACGGGCGTGCCAGTCGGGGCCATGATGTCGAGCGCCTCGTGCTGGCGCTGTTCACCGCGTGGCTGGTAAAAGGTATCGGTCAGCTGGGCCGACTTGATGCCCTGGACCGGCACCAGCAGCTTGCCCGGCATCGTCATCGGGGCAGCGGCACCTGCTGTGGCATTGGCGTCGGGCGTCGGACGCAGTGGCAGGTCGGCGTCTTCCAGGTTCGGCACCACGACCGGCGCCGGCGGCAGCTGGCCCTCGATCTGCGATGCCGGAATGCCGGGGGCTGCCGGCGCCGTCGCTGCAACCTCGGTCGCTGGTTTTTCAGGCACGTCCTGCAAGGCCACGAACAGGATCGCGGCGCCGACCAGCACGCCGAGAATAAACGTGATCAACCATTTCATCTTGTTCTCCGTGCGGCGCCACGGGCGCCGCGTGTGTGCCTGGGGCGCTCGTTACTTTTGCAGGATCACTTCGGTGCCAGCCGACACGGCGGCGCCCACTTCAGCGGCGCTCCAGTTGGTCAGGCGGATGCAGCCGTGCGATTCGGTCTTGCCCACGTGGCCCGGCACTGGCGTGCCGTGGATGCCGTAGTGCGGCTTGGACAGGTCGATCCACATCACGCCGACCGGGTTGTTCGGGCCTGGCTTGACAGGGGTTGCCTTGTCGCCCGGCTTGGCGTCCCAGAACAGTTTCGGGTTGTAGTTGTAGACCGGATTGGCGTGCACACCCTCGATTTTCCAGGTGCCGATCGGCAGCGGATCGCGGCTGCTGCCGGTCGAGGCCGGATACTGGGCCAGCAGGCGGCCCGATGCGTCAAACAGTTGCAGCGTCTTGGCGCCATCGCGCACGACGACCTTGGTCGCCTGGGCCAGTGGCTCCTTGCCGCTCACGTTCGGCACCATGATGCGTTCGCCCGCGCGGGCAAAGGTCTTGCCAGGATTGAGGCGCTGCAGCAGTTCCGGGCTGGCGTGGAATTTCTCGCCCAGGCCTTCGAGCACATTGGCGTAGCCCAGCTGGGCCAGCTTGGACTTTTCCATCATCGTGTCGGGCACTGGCTGGAACGGGCCTTCGACGTCTTCGGGAATCAGCGCGTATTCGGCCAGCGTGGGCGTGGTGTCGGTGGCGAGGGCATTCCAGGTCGCGTCATCGAGCTTGCCGGTGACCGGCAGCTTGCGCACGGCCTGGAACGTGTTCAGGGCCTGGCGCATGTTCGAGCCGTAGGCACCGTCGAGTTCACCCGGGGATAGGTAAATGCGTTCGAGCAGCACCTGGGCGCGCAGCAGTTTTTCAAATTCTGCCTGTTCGGCGATGGCCGGATCCTGCACGGCGCCGGGCGCAGCGGTTACCGCCGTCGACATCGTCGTGTTCTGGGCTGTCGTCGCCGGTTGGGCGGCTGGCGGCAGCGGGGCAGGCTGTTGCGCGATGGCGTGGGTCAGCGTGCCTCCAAGGGCGGCGATCAGGGTCAGGGCGGTTATCTTGTTCATGCGGTCTCCGGGTTTGCTTCTGGAAAACTGTAGAGTAGTGAAATGCATCGTCCGGGTCTGTGCGTCAGCGTACTCACAACAGGTCAACTGTTTCATTGAGGCTACAATTGCACGATGGATCAGCCTGTTTTTACCGTTACTGTCATGCCGCTCGGCGCCAGCGTCGTTGTTGGCACGGCCACGACCGTGCTTCACGCACTCGAGGCTGCCGGCATCGAGTTGCCCAGCTCATGCCGCAACGGAACCTGCCGGACCTGCCTGTGCCGCCTGCGTGCCGGCAAGGTGGTGTACACGGTCGAGTGGCCGGGCCTGTCGGTCGATGAGCGGCGGGATGGCGACATCCTGCCCTGCGTGGCGCTGGCGCGCGACGATCTGGTGCTGGACGTCCCGCTGGCGCGGCGCGTCGCTACCGGGCGCGATTAGCATGGTGGTACTATCCGCATGATGCCCGACGCGCTGTCCGGCACGTTCTGATGACATCCGCAGTAATCACCATGAATGGAGCACCACCATGAGCAAAAGTCAGGATGCAAAGAAGACGACCAAGAAGGAACCGGCCAAGACCATGAAGGAAAAGAAGGAAGCCAAGAAGGTCAAGAAAGAAGAAAAGTCGCGCCAGCAGTAAGCCAGCAGCAAACCAGCAGTAAGCCATACGCAATAAACTCAGTTTGACCCTGCATCACCGCGTCGCCTCCCGGCGACGCGCACCGCCTGTCCTACGGCGTTTCTGTACTCAAGCCCAGCGCCCCCTCGATCACTTTCAGCACCGTCGGCCACGCCGGCGAACTCGTTGCCACCTCATCGTAATGGCTGGCCTCAGGCAGGATCACGACGTCTGCCACATCCCCCAGCTTGGCTGCGCGCGCCGCGTAGTCGTGCGCCACGCGCGGCGGCGAGATCGTGTCGAGCGCCCCTGTCACGAGCCAGGTGCGGCTGCCATTGGGCATCAGGTCGGCGGCATTGGTATCGACCAGCACATCGGGCCGCGCAGCGCTCGGGGTGCCGGCCAGCTGCGCGAGATCGCGGTCGCAACTCGATTTGATCAGCGCCGCTTCGTGGCGCAGGTCGGCCAGGCCGCCCAGGCTCACGATGCGGTCGATCTTGAGTGGATTGGCATGGTGCAGCGGGCTGCCGGCCGGGATGCGCGCGCGGCCCGCGATCCATTGCACCAGCTGGCCGCCGGCAGAATGGCCGACAGCGACGATGCGTTTCAGATCGAGCTTGTGCGCAGGTGCATGCGTTGCCAGCAGGTCGAGCGCGGCGTGCATGTCGAGGTACATGCCGGGATAGCCGCCGCCCGGTTCATCGATGCGCCGGTATTCGACGTTCCAGACCGCAATGCCGCGTGCGGCCAGCGCGCCGGCCATATTGCGAAACTGGGTAATGCCGCCGAACTTGCTGTTCCAGCAGCCACCGTGCACGAGCACCGCCACGGGGAACGGGCCGGCGCCGGGCGGCACGAACAGTTCCGCGTACTGGGACGGCGCGGGGCCATAGGCGAGTTTGGTGGTCGGGGCAGGGCCGCGCAGGGCCAGATAGTCGTCGAGTTTCATCGGGGCGGCGTGGACGCTCGAGGCGGCGCCAAGCGCGAGGGCAAACAGCAGGCTGGAAAAGCGCATGGCGGGGCGGTGAAGGTGGTGAAAACATCACTATAGCCGAGTCGCCACGCCGCAGCAGCATGCGGCAATGACGGCCGACGGTTGCCGGGCAATCGTACGGCCCCGGGGTGACGGCCATGCTAGTCTGCCCATGACTCCATCACTTACCGAAAGGCGACCATGATTCAATTCCATGCCAACAACGCCTCGCGCGAACCGGTCATTCTGCATGCGCACACGACACCCGATCCGGATGCGCCGAACGACCCACTGGCGCCGCCGCCGCAACCACCGGTGCCGGACGATGTGCCCGATCCCGTCAATGCCCCGGTCGAAGAGCCGAGCATGCCCGAACCACCGATCCGGGCTCACTAAACTAATATTACTTGATCAAGCGCCAGGTCCCTGGCGCTGACCTTCCTTGTCTTCTTGCTTGTCATCGCTGCCTGCCGGCGGCAGTCCCGGAATCTCGCGAATCATTTGCTCGGTGTCGTGCTGACCAGGCGAGCGTTCGCCGCTGCCGATGTCGGCTTCATCAAAAATGGCGCGATCCTTGTTTTTCGGGTCGACGTTGTTGGGTGTGTCAGTCATGCTGGGCTCCAATAGCGTTATCAATGTTGTACGATCCTAACAGCCCCGGGGCGGCCATGTCGCGCGGCAGGCCATGGTGAAAACTGTTGCTTTTTCGTCCGTGTACAGGGTACGTGTGCTTCCTGTCACAGAACGGCAACAATGGGCTTTCTATAATGTCGATAACATGAAAAACAGGAGGAGATCATGGGCTCGACGTTGTACAACAAGATTTATCTGGGGCGCAGCTCGGTGCTGGGCTCGCGTAGCGTGCAGCTTGCGCTCGTGCTGGGCGTACTGGCCAGCGCCGGACTGGGTTGGCTGATCCTGCGTTCGCTGCGCTGAAGGTTGCCCCGGCGCGCTGCGACGCGTACCATGCGCCCTTTGGTCAACGAAACGCGGTAATGAAAAACGAAAAGCTCACGACGGACGAATACGACGCACTCGAGATGGTGCGGCGCGGCGGTAAACAAGAGATGGCCAGCGCCTGTGTCGGGCGCAATTCGAAGCGCCTGTGTGGCATCAAGCTGATGTCCTATGGTCGCGACAAGCGGCTGACGCTGACCGACAAGGGTGAAGAAGTGCTGTTCCTGCGCCGCTGCGTGACGGGTCTGCGCGCACTGGCGGCCGATCCGCAGGTGGTGCTCGACGAAGACGTACTGCGTTTCCTGAACCGCAAATCGCATATCGTGCCGCTCGAAGGCGGTGGCCATGGCCTGAGCGACAAGGGCCGTGAATCGCTGGCCGATATCGCCCTGAACGAAGAGCGCCGCTGACCGCGCCGGCCGTCCCTTGCGGACGGCCACTGTATTACCTGTCAGCTGTTTTCTGAGTCCTCAGTTACAGCTGGCCTGCAGCATTGCGCGTGGTTAGTGCGCGCGGCGGCGGGCTGGATACACCAGCGCCCGCACCGCAACTTCGGCCGGCACGTTCATCGTCGCGAGAAATTCTGCTGCGCGCTGCAGGCCAAGGGTCGGAATCGAGGCGATCGCCTGGTTGACCAGATCGGACGTGCGGCCATCGACGCGCTGGTGGCGCGTTGTGGTCGTATTGGGTGTCATGGCCAGGTCGGGCATGTCATTCATGTTCATTGTGGGGTCCAGGTCTCGGGGTTGTGCCATTGGCCCGATGATTGTACGACCAATAATGTTTATTTAGCTATACAAATGTTCTGCCGGCTATGTAATGACACGGCTTCGTCCCGCCACGCGTGGCGGGCATGCAACTGATCGTACGCTAGGCGGGTAGGGTCTCAGGCGCTGGTGATGGCGTTGGCGCCGGCAAGCAGCGGCCTTCGGCCAGCAATGCCTCGAACTGGTCGGCCGGCACCGGCTTGCTGAAGTAATAGCCCTGCATTTCATCGCAGCCGTGACTGCGCAGGTAATCGAGCTGTGCGAGCGTCTCGACGCCTTCGGCGATCACGGCCAGCTTCAGGTTGTGGGCCAGCGCGATGATGGACGTGACGATGGCTGCGTCGTTGGCGTCGTGCGTGATGTCGGCCACGAACGAGCGGTCGATCTTGAGCACGTCGATCGGGAAGCGCGACAGGTACGAGAAGCTCGAATAGCCGGTGCCGAAGTCGTCAATGGACAGATTGACCCCGAGCGCCTTCATCCGGTGCAGCAATTCCACCGCCGGCGTGACGTCGCTCATGAACAGGCTTTCGGTCAGCTCGATCTCCAGGCAGGCCGCATCGAGCCCGGTCTCTTGCAGCGTCGCTTCCAGGCTGGCCATCAGGTTGGCCGCGCCGAACTGGCGCGCCGACAGGTTCACGGCTACCCGAAGGCGCGGGTAGCCGGCAACCTGCCAGGCCTTGTTCTGGGCGCAGGCAGTGCGCATGACCCAAGCGCCGATCGGGACGATCAGGCCGGTTTCTTCGGCCACGCCGACAAAGCGCCCCGGCGGCACCATGCCCAGTTCGGGATGGTTCCAGCGGATCAGCGCTTCCATGCCGACGATCTGGCCCGTCTTCATGTCCACCTGCGGCTGGTAATGCAGCACGAATTCGTCGCGTTCAAGTGCATTGCGCAGCGCGCCTTCGATGCGCACCCGTTCCATCGCCTCGTCGTTCATGCTCGGCGTGAAGAACTGGAAGTTGTTGCGCCCCAGCTTCTTGGCCCGGTACATCGCGATATCGGCGTGCTCGATCAGGTTTTCGCTCAGCGTGCCTTCGGTCGGGAACACGGCCACGCCGACCGAGCAGGTCACGAAGAATTCCTTGTTGCCGAGCATGACCGGCTGGGCGACGGCATCCATGATCCGCTGCACGACGGCAGGCGAGAGCGGCTCGTCGGCATGCTCGTTGAGGATCACGACGAACTCGTCGCCCGACAGGCGCGCCACGGTATCGGCATCGCGCAGCGCCGCGCGCAGGCGCGCCGCCACGGTCACCAGCAGCACGTCGCCGGCCTTGTGGCCCATGCTGTCATTGACGAACTTGAAGCGGTCCAGGTCGATCAGCATGACCCACACCGGCCGCTCGCTGCGGCTGGCAAACGCAATCGACTGGCTCAGGCGGTCCTGCAGCAGCGAGCGGTTGGGCAGGCCGGTGAGCACGTCGTGCTGGGCCACGTGGTGCACGCGCTGCTCGGTCAGCTTGCGCTCGGTGATGTCGCTGCCGGTACCGCGGTAGCCGGTGAGTGCGCCCGTCTCGTCGAACACGGGTTCGCCATTCACGCAGAACCAGCGCGCGTTGCCATCGTCATCGACGATCTGGTACTCGAGGTTGTTGAACGCCTCGCGCGCCTGCATTTTCGCCAGGTGCGCGCGGCCGCTTTCGCTGTCGAGCAGGCCCGGCACGTATTCCCAGCGCGTCTTGCCGATCAGGCCCTGCACGGCAACGCCCGATTTTTCGGTGAAGCCGCCCGTGATCATCGTGAAGCGCAGTTCGGCGTCCTGTTCCCAGTACCAGTCCGACGACATCGACACCAGCTGGCGGAAACGCTGCTCGCTGTGCAGCAGCGCTTTTTCGGCGCGCTCGCGCGCGATCATGTCGTCGATCAGCTGGCGGTTGCTGCGGCGCAGCTCCGACGTGCGCTGGCGCACCAGTTGCTGCACTTTGCGCGCCCGTTCGCCGGCCGATTGCACGAAGGCAGTGCCCATCAGCGTAACGAGGATGCCCCCAAACAGCAGTGACAGCGAGGCGAGATGGTCGGCCAGAAACGGCCGCGGCGCCGCAGCGACCTCGACGCGCCAGGACCGGCCGCCCGCGTGCAGTATGGTGTTCTGCATGCCATGGTCGGGGCGCAGCCAGCCGGCAAATTCATGGCGCGAGGCGTTTGAGGTGGGGCCGTTCGAGAACAGCAGGGCCGCAGGATCGGCATGGTCGCTCGCATACACCGCCACGAAGATGTCGCTGCCATCGAGGAGGCCAGCGGCGGCAAGCGATTCGCGCACCAGTTCCTTGCCCCGCAGGACGACGGCCGTGTTCCCCCGCATGACGCCTTGCTTGTCGAATACCGGCTGCACCAGATCGAAGCTGGCCTGGCTTCTCGGCGCCTGGGCCAGCGCGAACAGGCTGCTGGCGGCCGGCTGGCCCGTGCTGCGCGCCAGCTCGAGCGCGTCCATGACGGCGGCGTTGTGGGACAGGTTCAGGCCCAGGGCCACTTCGTTGCCGGCCATCGGTTCGACATATTCGATGACGTGGTAGCGGGTGCGCAGCGGTGCAGGTACCAGGCCGACAGGCGTCATCTCAGTCAGGATGGTGCCGGGACGCACGCGCTGCAGCTCGGCTTCGATTAACGCGCGCTCATTGCCCGGCACGACGCGGTGAAAATTGAACGCCTGAATAAAGCGGTGGCGCTCGAGCAGGGCCGACGTGAAGTCGGCAAACCGCTCGCGGCTCACCGGCTCGCCCCTGGAAAACAGCTGGTTGGTCACGGCCAGCACTTCGAAGGCCTGGCCCATGCCCTGGCGCACCGCCGCCACACGCTGGTCGGCGCGCTGGCCGAAGGCGAGCGCCATATTGTCATATTCGAGGTGGCTGACACCGATGAACAGGCCGAAGGAGGCGGCCATGCCGCCCCCGAGCGTGAGGGCTGCCGCGAGAGTCAGTGAACGGGGCAGTCGGCGCGGCATGTTATCGAAAGGTCCAGGTCAATCCGTACAAATGAGTCAGGAGCGCACGCGGCAGACGGTTCTTGCCGACGAGCATGAATGCGCGCCAGTGTGTCATACAAGAGGCTGGCGCCGCAAACTTATCGTATTGTGAGGGACAATCTGCCCGTCGTGGGTAAAACCGTGTTAGCCCCGGCGCCACGCCAGCCAGGCCACCACACCCCGCGCAAGCAGCCGGTTGGCCCAGCCGAAGCCGATGCCGCTGCGGTCCCGGCCGCGCCGTGCGAGGCGTCCCAGCAGGCGTTCTCCGCGTAAAGGCGTTGTGCCGGGGCGCACGGCAAACAGGATCCGGTTGTTGCCGGCGATGTCCCGAAACCAGACTACGCGTCCCTCGAAGGCATCCCGCAGCCGTTGTAAGAAAGACACATAATCGGGATCGTAGGTGAAGATATTGGCCACCAATACGCCGCCAGGCCGCAGCGCGCGGCGGCCGGCCGCATAGAACGCGCGGCTGGCCAGCGCCGGCGGCAAGCCGGCCCGGTCGAAGCCATCGACCAGCAACACATCGGCGTCCCCGGGCATGCGCGCCAGATAATCGGCCGCGTCGCAATGCAGCACCCACAGGCGCACATCGTCCGGCGGCAGGCAGAACAGGTCGCGCAGCGCGATCACGTCGGCGCGGATCTCGAGCACCGTGATGCGGGCCTGGGGAAAGTGGCGGTAGCAGAACTTGGCGAGGGAGCCGCCGCCCAGGCCCACCATCACGATGTGGCGCGGGCGCGGCGCGAACAGCGCAAAGCACATCATGGCGCGGGTATAATCGAGAACGAGGGCGTCGGGCCGCGCCAGCAGCATCTCGCTTTGGACATCGCCAGGTGTGAATGCGAGGGTGCGGCGCTTGCCGTCGGTCACGACCAGAGGCGCGGCGGCGGCAGGAGATTCAGGAAGATCGTGGGGCGCGGGCATCTGGCAAGTATATGTCGCCGCGCCCGCCGCCCCGCCGTATTACGCGGCGCTGCCCATCAGCGGGACCACGCCGAACACCAGTGCTGCTACCAGCATGACCAGTGCCGCCGAGATCGACCAGATCAGCGTGAAGCGCTGGTGGTCGCCAAACTCCACCTTGCACATGCCGACCAGCAGATAGGTCGATGCGACCAGTGGGCTGAGCAGGTGGACCGGCTGGCCGATCACCGAGGCGCGACCGATTTCTGCCGCCGTGATGCCGTACACTTCGGCCGCCTTGGCCAGCACCGGCACGATGCCGAAGTAGAACGCGTCGTTCGAGATGAAGAACGTGAACGGGATGCTCAAGAGGCCCGTGACGACCGCCAGGTATGGACCCATCCAGTCGGGCACGCCGGCGATGACGGACAGCGCAATCGCATCGACCATCTTGGTGCCTTGCAGGATGCCGACGAAGATACCGGCGGCGAAGATCAGCGACACCACCGGCAGCACGTTCGCTGCATGGTGCGCAATGCGCTCCTTCTGCTCTTCGAGGCCAGGATAGTTGATCATGATTGCGACGGCGAAGAAGATCATGAACAGCACGGGCAGTGGCAGCACGCCCTTGATCAGGAATACCATCAACAGGGTCGTCATCGCGAAGTTGATCCAGATCAGTCGTGGGCGCTTGATTGCGGCGTTCGAGACGTCGCTGTCATCGCCACCGCCGTTACCACCGCCGGTGGCCAGCGCCGGCTCGCCCAGTGATGTTACGGTCGATTCGACGCGACCGCCCGCCAGCTGGTGCACATTGCCGTCGCGTGCCGAGGCAGCAGCGGCAGGGCTCCAGTGGCCGGTGGTGCCGTTCATTTCAGCGGCCACGGCCGGCTGCAGCACGGCGACATTCTGCGCTGCCTGGGCAGCTTTTTCCGCTTTTTCAGCTTGCGTCGGTAGCGTCATGATGCCCAGGCGCTTGCGCTCCTTCATGCCCAGCACGCAGGCCACGAACACGACCCAGAGGGAGGTAACGGCCATCGGCAGGATCATCGGCACGAAGATGTCGCTGACGTCCACGCCGAGGGCAGTGGCAGCGCGCGCCGTCGGGCCGCCCCATGGCAGGATGTTGAAGACGCCGCCCGCCAGCATGATGACGCAGGCCAGCACCAGGCGGCTCATGCCAAGGCGCACATACAGCGGCAGCATGGCGGCCACGGTGATCATGTAGGTCGTGGCGCCATCGCCGTCGAGCGAGATGAACATCGCCAGCACGGCAGTGCCGACGACGATCTTGAACGGGTCACCGCCGACGATCTTCAGGATCAGGCGCACGACCGGGTCGAACAGGCCCGAATCGATCATGATGCCGAAGTACAGGATCGCGAACATCAGCATGACGCCGGTCGGGGCCAGGTTGCGGATCCCGTCGAGCATCATCGGGCCAAGTTGCGGGCCGAAGCCGCCGATCACGCCGAACCCGATAGGCACCACGATCAGGGCCACGAGCGCCGGCAGGCGCTTGGTCATGATCAGGTACATGAACACGACGACCATGGAATACGCCAGGATGGTCAACATCATCATCATTCTCCTTGCCGGTGCGCTTGCCGCACGCGGTGTGTGGGCCGCTGGGGCCCGGGGTGTTGGTGCAGGTGGCGCGTGGGGCTGTGGTGCAGGGCTGCTTCATGCAGACCGATGCACGGTCGATCGCGCGCCGTGTTTGTCAGGCGCGGTTCAAGGGCGGGAAAGCGCGGCCAGGGCGGCGTGCGCGGGGGCAGGGAAGTGCATGGTGTCTCCGATCGTTGTCGTTGGTGTGCTGCTGTTTGCACCAACTATAGGCGTGCGTGCCTTTCAATTGGCTTTCAGTGCACTTGACGCTTCAACGATTGCCGGCGCGGGGAATATCACCCGCACGCTCAGGCCATGGCCATCGCCGGATTGGCCCAGCGTGATGCCGGCGCCGTGCAGGTTGGCGATATCGCGCACGATGGCCAGTCCCAGTCCGGTGCCGCCCGGATTGGCTTCGAGCGTCGCCTGGGCGCGGTAGAACGGCATGAACACCTTGTCCATGTCGGCCGCTGCGATGCCGGGCCCGCTGTCGCTGACCGCGAGCGCCACCTGGTTGCCTTCGCGCCCGACCTGCAGCAGCACGCTGCCGCCAGCGGGCGTATAGCGGATCGCATTGTCGACCAGGTTCGACACCATTTCATGCAGCAGCAGCGCTTGGCCCGGCACCGTGGTGAGGTCGTCGGCATCGGCTTCGAGCGCCAGGTCGATCCCTTTTTGTACCGCCGGCAGCGCCAGTTCCAGCCCGACCTGGCGCGCCACTTCTGCCAGCGAGACCGGTGCGTCGGGCGTGCTGCCGCTGCCATGCTCGATGCGTGCGAGCGTCAGCAGGCGATTGGCCAGGTGGATCGCGCCATCGGTGGTGCCGGCGATCGAGCCGACAATGGCGCGCATCGCGGCCGGATCGTTTTCGCGCAGGGCCAGTTCGGCCTGCGTCTTGAGCACCGCCAGCGGGGTGCGCAACTGGTGCGAGGCGTCGGCGATGAAGCGGCGCTGGCTGGCGATCAGGTCCTGCGTGCGCGCCATCGCGCCATTCATCGCCGCCACCAGCGGCCGCACTTCCTTGTGCACGAGCGCCGGGTCGATGTTCGACAGGTCGGACAGCGCGCGCGTTTCCACCTCGTTCTTCAGCAGCATCAGGGGCCGCAGCACCAGGCGCACGGCGAACCACACCATCGCCGCCACCGCCAGCACGAGCAGGGCCTGGCGCAGCAGGGTACTGAATAGAATGTCGCGCGACAGCGCCTGGCGCGCGTCGAGCGTTTCACCGACCTGGATCAGGGCGATGCCGCGCATCGAATCGTCGTACACCGGCTGCAGCAGCGCCGCGATGCGCACCCGCTCGCCGTTGTAGGTGGCGTGGTAGAACCGCACCAGCGCCGGATACAGGTCGGTACGCGGCACGTTTTTTGGCACGGGCGGCAGGTCGTCGTAGCCCGACACGGTTTCGCCCTGCAGGCCCGTGACCTTGTAATAGATGCGGCCCAGCGTGTCGGTCTCAAAACTGTCGAGCGCCACGTAGGGCACGTTGGCGACGACCTTGCCATCCTGGACCGAAACCCGCTCGGCCAGCGCGCGCGTGGACGAGAGCAGCGAGCGGTCGTAGGCGACATCGGCCGCCTCCAAGGCATCGCGGTACAGCGACACCGCATTGAGCGCGACGAGCAGCACCAGCGGCAGGATCAGCCAGCGCAGCAGCTGCCCGCGCAGGCTGCCCAATGGCCGCCCGGCGGTGATCTGGAGCAGGGATGCGCGCAGGGTCATCGCGTGCGGGGGCTCAATCGGGCCGCTGCTGCATCAGGTAGCCGATGCCCCGCAGCGTGACGATCATCGCGCGGGCATCCGGAAACTTGTCGAGCTTCTTGCGGATGCGGTGGATATACAGCTCGATGGCGTCGAGGTTGACGTCGTCGGCTAGCGCGAACACTTCGTCGAACAGCTTTTCTTTCGACAGCGCGCGGCCCGGGCGCGCAATCAGCGCTTCGAGCACGGCGTGCTCGCGCGGCGTGAGTGCGAGCGCTTCGCCGCAAATGGTAAACATGCGCGAGACGGTGTCGAAGCGCAGCCCGCCGCATTCGTGCACCAGCGCCTCGTTGCCACTGCGGCGGCGCAGCAGCGCTTTGACGCGCGCTTCGAGTTCGGCCAGCTCGAACGGCTTGGGCAGGTAATCGTCGGCGCCCAGGTTCAGGCCCTGCACGCGGTCTTCGAGGCCACCGCGCGCAGTCAGGATCAGCACCGGTGTGCCGCCCCGCGCGCCGCCGCGCGCGCGCAGCCGGCGCAGCACGTCCAGGCCGTCCATCTTGGGCAGCGTCAGGTCCAGGATCACCAGGGCGTAGTCCTGAGTGTGCAGCAGGGCGTCGGCGTCGGCGCCGGTGGCGGCGCATTCGACGGTCAGCTTGGCGTCGCGCAGGGCCTTGGATACCCAGTGGGACAGTTCGACATGGTCTTCAACGAGCAGGATTCTCATCGCGCCAGTGTAAACGCAAAGCGGCTTTTGGGAAAAGCGCCACTGAAAGCGAACTGAAAGGCGCGCGCCCATATAGTCGGCCCACAAGCAGCGACCCAGCTGCAGCAGATACCCATAACAACGTTCGGAGACACATGAAACAATCGGCCCTCGCGCTTGCCGTCCTGGCAGCGCTGTCCCTTTCCGCACCCGTCCTCGCCCAGAGCAACGTCCAGGTCTATGGCCTGATCGACGCCGGCGCGGAATTCGTCAACCATGCAGGCGAAGACGGCGGCAACGTAGTGCGCGTCATCTCGGGTGGCAAGAACACGTCGCGCTGGGGCTTTCGCGGCAGCGAAGACCTGGGTGGCGGCCTGAAAGCCGTCTTCAATCTCGAAGGCGGCATCCTGCTGGACACCGGCGCCAGCGACGGGGCGGTCTTCAAGCGCCAGGCCTACGTGGGACTGGAGAACGACCTGGGCCGGATCGTCATCGGC
Organism: Massilia aurea; assembly: GCF_024753205.1. Lineage (GTDB taxonomy): Bacteria > Pseudomonadota > Gammaproteobacteria > Burkholderiales > Burkholderiaceae_D > Telluria > Telluria aurea. The sequence goes on from NZ_JANUGZ010000005.1 coordinate 155,651, forward strand.
CGCTCGTTTACCACCGTGTATGAACTGGTGATCAAGTTCGATCCGCTGGGCTTTGCGCCGAACTATTCATGGGCGACGGGCGGCAGCGCCACCAGGCCATCGCGCTACGGCATGACGACGCAGTTCGATAACCTGATCAAGTACACGGGGCGCACGGGCGGCTTCACCTACGGCGCCACGGTCGGGCTGGGCGAACGGTCGGGCAGCTCGCGCGAAGGCCGCAAGCTGGCGCTGGGCGGCTCATGGTTCGGCGACGGCCTGGGCATGATGGCGTCGTGGGAGCGGATCGACGGCACGCCGATCGAGGGCACCGCCATGAATGGATTGGACGAAACGACGGCGTACCACGTGGCGGTGGATTACCGCAGCGGCCCGTGGCGCTATACGGCCGGCAAGCGCGGCTACAAGATGGCGCAGGGCCGTACCAATCTGGCCGACCTGCGTGGCGACACCTACTGGGGCGGCATCACGCGCACGATCGACGCGGTCACGCTGACGGGCGCGGTCTATCATATCAACACGAAGAACCTGCCTGCAAACCTGGACGCCGACCCGACGATGTTTGTCGCGCGCGCCATGCTGGCGCTGTCCAAGCGCACGGACCTGTACCTGTCACTGGCGCACGCGAAGGCGGACAACGGCCAGCTGATCGGCCTGTCGCGCGACGATCCGGGCTTTGGGTCGACCCAGAGCGGCATCACCGCGGGCATGCAGCACCGCTTCTGATTCCACGTCTCACCGTGCGGCGGTATCATGGGCGCCATGAAACCTTCGCACGTCCTCCTGTTGACCGTCCTGGCGCTCGGCGGCCTGCCGCACGCCGGCGCCGCCGAATGCCTGATCCCGTCGAAACCCGGCGGCGGCATGGACCTCACCTGCAAGCTGGCGCAAAAAGCGCTGCACGACCAACCGGGCGCGCCTGAACTCACGCTCAGTTACCTGCCGGGCGGTGTCGGCGCCGTGGCCTGGCACTCCGTTGTCTCGCAGCGCCGCAGCGAAGCCAATACGCTCGTCACGTTCTCGGGCGGCTCCGTCCTGAATCTCGCGCTGGGCAAATTCGGCAAGGCCGACGTCGACGACGTGCGCTGGGTTGCGGCCTTCGGCGCCGACTACGGCATGGTCGCCGTGCGCGCCGATTCCCCCTACAAGACACTGTCCGACCTGCTGGGCGCGATCAAGCGCAATCCGAAGCAGGTCTTGATCGGCATGTCCGGCACCGTCGGCAGCCAGGACTGGATCAAGATGGCGCTGCTGGCCCGGATGGCCGGCGTCGACCCGCGCAAGCTGCGCTTTGTCGCCCTTGAAGGCGGCGGCGAGCAATTCATCGCGATGGGGGCAGGGCACGTGCAGGCGGTGTCGGGCGATACGTCGGAAGCGCTGCTGGCGGCCAGAGCCGGCAATGTGCGCGTGCTGGCGGTGCTGTCCGAGCAGCGTTTGCCGGGCGCACTGGCCGGCGTGCGCACGGCGCGCGAGCAGGGGTATGACGTGGTCTGGCCGGTGATTCGCGGCGTCTGGATGGGGCCGGATGTGCGCGAAGCGGATTACCGCCGCTGGGTCAAGGCATTCGATGGGGTCGAAAGTTCGCCTGCGTTTGCGGAGATGCGCACGCAGGCCGGGTTGTATCCGTTTGCGCTGACGGGCGATGCGCTCACGCGGTATGTCAAGCAGTCGGTGGATACGTATCATCGGCAGGCGAGGCAGTTCAAGTTGTTGCGGGAGCGCTGATAATTCTGCTGAAAAAATCAGCATCTGCTCAAATAAAATATTTAAAATATAGGAGAATCATATCAAATTATACCGAGCACATAATAAAAATGAAGTTGTGCCATTTTCAGGGGTGCTACGTAACCCTTACCTCTCGGTTTCTCGAAATCCTAGGGATTCTTCGATCGAACTTCATAGATTAGCTGATGACTGGTTTTTCTCCAAATTTAAAATTAGATTTAGAAGTGCTGCTTTATTTGGTAACGGAAATTCTAGTGTAGTTGCAAAATACGTAGATGCGGATCATCGTGCGATTTCTCTCATGCCGCGAGGAGAATTTACAATTTGCTACTCGCCGAACTGCGTAGATATGTATGAACATTTTAAAGCCATTGGTCGGCACCCATGGTCGCGTGAAAAGGTATTTGTTGAATTAGATTCTTTAGATTACATGGTTGGGAGTGATGAGTTGTGGGCCGGGGCATTGCAAAGTGGTTGTGAAATTATGATGTATGCGCAAGAATTTATATATCAACATGAGGAACTCTGAGTGACAAAATTCGATGACGTATTCGCGCCGCCCAGAGATGCTAAAGAGGCTGATGTTGAAAATTTTCTGCGAAGTATGGGGCTTTTAACTATCCTTGGTTACACATACATAAAAACATTATCTGGAGGTGGAACTAACTTTACTGCTGAATATGGCAACAGTGACAGAAGAGTCGTTGCTAAATTCTTTTTTTCAGGACCGGAAGGGCGTGGTGATAGGGCTTGCGATCGTGAGATAAAAATGCTGAAATTCATGGCGAAATTTTCAAGTGATGAGAGAAATGTTGCTCCAGAATTTATCGATGAGTTCAGTGCTGATAATGGAATGATTGTCGGATTTTTAATGAGCTTTGTTGAAGGGGAAAATCTCTGGCAAGTACTTGAAACTATGGCGCCTGGCGATATGGATTCTACACTTACTACCTTTTATCGAATTGGATGGGCGCGCCATAATTCGATGCGCGCGGCACAGGTGCATAAGGATCTTCATCCTGGAAATATAATTTTTGAAATGAGTAATGCAGAATGGAGCGAAAAGATAAGAAAATCTTCTATCGATAGCTCTTTCGTCCGAATACTGGATTTTGGCTCAGCTCTAATACCAATGCAATTTGAGTTTGAGGATTCATTTGATACGGAGTGGTTTTTGGATGCAGGCCGGACATTTAATGGCGCATTTTCTTGCGTAGCTCCGGAATTCTTCCTTCGAGACTTTATTGCGACCTTGAAAGGGTCTCAGGCTTTCGATTGTTGGGCAATGGGGCAGTTGTTATATCGGATATACACGGGTGAGTCTTTAAAAATTGCTGACTCGGTTGGTGAATATTGTGAGCTAATATACTCAAAAGCGTTAGATAGATTAATTTTCAGTCAAATATATGACAAGGTCGATAATGCAGGATTGAGATTTATAATTTCATCAATGTTAAAATGTAGAGTTGCAGAGAGAGTGAATCTTTTTAGTGCGATAGCATATATAAATTGCCTTCGAAATAAGGAGCGGGATGTAATTAAAATGAGTGAGTCAGAGTTAAGAAATTTTGTGTACACCCAGGGCTGCGATCGAGAATATGGGTTGCCGCCACATCAAAGATCTAATAGCGGCTACTAATTTGAATTGGAGTAATCTGAAATCTTTAAAATTTCTTAACAGGCTAATGCTAGCTTTTAGCTGCTCCAGAAAATTTTGGGCGTAATAAGTTGGATTTATGCTGTTTCACCATAAGCGATTGCTTGAAAGCTCCAGTCCGTCTCCGCCTGTCAATAATAAGTGAATTTTTACTCTTGTTCAAGTACACCTTAGAATGCAGGGGCCGAGTTTTCTCACCATCGCGCAAGTTGCCTATGTGAAAATCTTGTGTGTTTATACTTGTGTAAGTATCGAATTTTAAAATTCCCTGATTATGTTTGCAGTAAAAAGGCAGAGCTTGCTTGGAGCGCTATTGCAAAAATTTTTCGTGTCGGCGATCAGCTCTTGTCCATATATGTCTTACATTGTTGACAGAGAATTTAATTCTCAGATGCGATGCATTGATTGCTTGATAATCACTAATATGCACAATTCATGCCAACTTAAGATTTTTGAAGATTTTATATTATTCACCTGCATAGCACGATTATCAGATTTTGCTGATATATTGTGCTAGCGAGGCGTTTAAATTGGACTGCTATTAAAAATATAAAATTTTTAATGATCCTATCCGTATTAGCTTGAAATTCTAAAAATCTATTACGATCGCTTACTGTTGCTATTTTCGACTGGCAAGGGACTTTTGGAGTGGCAATGCGACTACAATAGCGAGTGCCTTGGGTACGATTTCTAATCATCAAACCATCGGGGAATAGTTTTATATGAACGCCATAAATATTTAACGTCGTATATTACACCCATGCCGTACACTGCATCACACACATGCAACCAGGCAAAGCCGATGACCGCCATCACCACGTTCTTCAGCCACCAGCCGATGTTTGCGCTGTTCTTCACCATCGCTGCGGGCTACTTACTGGGGGCGGTCAGCGTGAAAGGCTTGTCACTCGGTTCCGGCACGGTACTGTTCGTCGGCCTGGCCGTTGGCGCGGCTGTACCTGACCTGGTCTTGCCCGGCATGCTCGGCAACCTGGGCCTGCTGCTGTTCCTGTACGGCGTCGGCATCGCCTATGGCGCCCAGTTCTTTCGCGGCTTGACGACGCCTGACGGCATCAAGGCCAATCTGGCGGCGGTGCTGGCCGTCCTCACGGCGCTGGCGCTGGCGGTTGGCGTGGCGTGGCTGTTCCCGGTCTTTGCGCTGCCTGAATCGCTGGGCGCCTTCGCTGGCGCCGGCACCAGCACGGCGGCGCTGCAAGCGGCGCTGGCCGTGTTTGGCACGTCTGCCGCGACCGGGTATTCGGTCGCGTATCCGGTCGGCGTGGCCGTGCCGATCCTGCTGCTCGGGCTGTACAACGCCGTGTTCAAGCCTAAAACCGCCGCGCCGGCGTCGTCCGCGCTGCACCTGGAAGAAATCGACGTGGCCGAATTTTCCGTGCTGGGCATGACCCTGGCTGAAGCTGCGGCTCGCTTGCCCGACGGTGTCGCCATCGTTGCGCTGCGGCGCGGCGAGCACAATCTGGTCGCCGATAGCGCGATGCGCATTGAACCGGGTGACCGCTTGCTCGTCGCAGGCAATGACCAGGCGGTACTGCACGAAGTCGCCACGCGCTTTGGCCCGGCGCATCCGGGCGGCATGCTGCACGACAGGAGCGACCTCGACTATGACCGCTTTTTCATCTCCGCTGCCAGCATGGCCGGCTTGCCACTGAGCGCGCTGGCGCTGCCGGCCGGACTCAATGCCCGCGTCCTGCACCTTCGGCGTGGTGATGCCGACTTGGTCCTGAACCCGGGGCGCCTGCTCGAAATGGGCGACCGCGTCGGCGTGCTCGCGCCGCGCAGCAGCTTTCCCGCGCTGCGCAAGCTGTTCGGCGACTCGGTGCGCAGCACGGGGGAGGTGAGCTATATCGGGATCGGCGTCGGCGTGACGCTCGGGCTGGCGTTCGGCGCGATCGTCTGGCCGTTGCCGCTGATCGGGCAGTTCTCGTTCGGGTTTGCGGGGCTGCTGCTGGTGGCGCTGGTGCTTGGCTGGCGTCGTCGCAGCGGGATGTTCCAGTGGGCGATGCCGATCCCGGCCAACCTGGTCTTGCGCAATTTCGGCCTGACACTGTTCCTGGCGGTCGTGGGCATTTCGTCGGGCGCGACGTTTGCCGCGGCGATCGCCAACGATGGTTTGCTGTACCTGCTGCTGGGCAGTGCGATTGCGGCCACGCTTGTCGTCGTCACGATGGTCATTGCCTTGTTCGTGTTTCGCTTGCCGTTCGACAGCGTGGTCGGCATCGTGGCCGGCACCACGGGCAATCCCGCCATCCTCGCGTTTGCCAACCGGATCGCGCCGACGGACCGGCCCGACATCGGTTACGCGATGATTTTCCCGTCGATGACGGTGCTCAAGATCGTGCTGGTGCAAGTGATCGGCGTCGTGGGGCGGTGAACTTTTCACGTGTCCGCAATGCGCGCACCGTAAAATAGCGGTTTGATCGATCAAGCACGGATTATTTTATGGAACCAGCAGAGCAGCGTTATCTCGTCCGCCAGGACAAACGGTCGGACGACGGCAAGAAACCACCCGTCTTCGCAAAGGTCATGCGCAGCAAGGAAGGCAAGTTCGAAGGCGTCTCCTTCATCAAGAACAAGGAGAAAGCGACGATCATGACGATCGCGCAAGCGGACGAAGTCATTGCCTGGGCCACGACCAAGAAAGACAAAGCGGCCGAGTACGAGACCCGGATCATTTGCGTTGGCCAGTAAGCCACCCTGTTCGGCTATCCTAACGCACGACAAGACCACATCATGCACAGTGAACCACCCGTTTCCCAGCGCCTGCGCGCGCTGGTCCGCTCGATGCCGCGCACCGGCATCACCCTCAGTAAACTGATCCGCAGCGTCGGCAACGACGGCCTCCTGATCCTGGTGGCGCTGCTCACGCTGGTGTTCCTGATCCCGATTTCGATTCCGGGCGTGAGCACCGTGTTCGGCGCCGCGATCCTGCTCATCAGCGTCAGTCGCCTGATCGGCCGCGATTTGTGGATTCCCTCCAAGCTCGAACACCGCGTCATCGGCACGCGCAAGCTGCGTCCGCTGCTGCGCAAGGCGCTCTCGTGGCTCAAGAAGCTCGAGCGCGTCAGCAAGCCGAATCGCATCCAGTGGCTGGTCGCTGCCGGTGCGGTGGCCTTCTTCAACAACGCGGCCCTGATTCTGGGCGCGGTGCTGCTGATGATGCCGTTCGGCCTGATCCCGTTCAGCAATACGTTCCCGGCCGTGGCAATCCTGTTCCTGGCCATCGGCCTGCTGCAGCGCGACGGTGTCTGCATCCTGCTGGGTCACATCAGCAACGTCGTGACGATCATCTATTTCGGCGTGCTGATTGGCGGTGGTGGCCTGGCTGTGCGTGAACTGGTCAACCGCTTCGTTGGCTGACGGTACTGTTGGCTTGTTGCAAGGTAGTTCTTTCTGATAAGCTGGTCCTCAGCCGCCCGTGCGCCGTCTGCCGGCCCCCAGGCGCGAATCAATCCCCCCGCACCCAGGCCTGCGAGCCTGGTGCCGGCACCCCGGAACGCCGAACATGAGTAACAACATGCCTATGCTGGATGCGTCGACGATGGTGCTGGTGCTCGCGCTGGGCAACCTGGCCCTGTGCGCGCTGCTGACTTTTTTCAATCACGGCCCCGTGCGCGCCCCTGCGATGACGTTCTGGAGCCTGTCGAAACAGATCCAGGGCGGCGCCTGGCTGCTGCTGGCGCTGGGCGATTCTGGCGTGGTGCCGGCCCCGATCTCGATTCCCGGTGGCTATGCGCTGCTGTTTGCCGGCGTGGCGATCGAGTCGGGCGCTTCGTGGGAAGCGGCGCGCCGGCCGGCCTGGCGCACCCCGACCCTGATTCTGGGCGGCGTGGCCGTCCTCGTGTTCTTCCTGTGCTACCTGATCGACGAAGAAGGCTTGCGCAGCGTGGCCGCATCGCTCCTGCTGGGCGCGTTCTACCTGTCCGGCTCGGTGGCGCTTGGCTGGCGCTGGCGTGATGCCAGTCTGCTGCAGCGCTTCCTGTCGCTGGCCACAGGGGCGCTGGCGCTGGTGGTCGCGGCGCGTGGATTATCTGTGCTGCTGCTGCCACGTGGCTGGGGCTGGCTCTCGAACGATCTGCTGAGTCAATTCTCCAGCGGCGCCCTTTACCTGCTTCTGCTCGGCAATGCCTTCGGCGTGCTGCTCTTGACCCGCGAACGCCTGCAGGACACGCTCGAGCGGCTCGAAACCATCGATCCGCTGACCGACGCGCCGAACCGGCGTGGTTTCTTCCAGCTGCTCGCCCCATGGCTGGCGCTGGCGCGCCGGCCCGGCCTGCCGACGGGGCTGATCGTGTTCGACCTGGATGGCTTCAAGCGCATCAACGACAGCTACGGCCATCCGGCTGGCGACGTCGTGCTGCACCAGATGGTCGCGCTGTGCCGGCGCCAGTTGCGCGACAGCGATCAGCTGGGGCGGGTAGTGGGCGTCGAATTCGCCGTCCTGCTGCCGCGCACCAGCCTCGATGAAGCCGTGATGGTGGCCGAGCGCATCCGCGCCGCGATCGACACGACCCCGGTCAAGAGCGAGCGGGCGATGATCAAGCTCACGGCCAGCTTCGGCGTGACGACGATCCGGCCCGAAGACAGCACGACATCGCTGTTCCAGCGCGCCGACGAGGCCATGCAGCAAGCCAAGCGGGCCGGGCGCAATCGCGTAGCGCCTGCCAGCGAAGCAGTCGCCGATATCTAGTCGCGGGCGCGCCTCGCAGCATCATGTAATGCGCCGGTCACGGTGGCCGCTTATGCTCATGCGCCATGCCGACCATCGATCAGGAATCACCCATCTATGCCGCTGTCGAGCTTGGCTCGGACAGTTTTCGCCTGCACATCGGCCGTTTCAATGATGGCGTGCTCGAACTCGTCGCGACCATGTGCGAGAGGGTCGAGCTGTCGGCGTCGCTCGACGAAGACGGCATGCTCGACAGCGCGGCGCTGCGGCGTGCCCTGGCCTGCCTGGCGCAGTTCCGGAGTGCGCTCGACGCATGGAAGCCGCACGCCGTGCGCGTCGTCGCCACCGCAGCCCTGCGCATGGCGCGCAATGCTGCCTTGTTCTTGCCGGCGGCCGGGCGCGCGCTCGGTTACCCGGTCGACATCATCGCGGGCGACGAAGCCGGGCGCCTCGTCTATCTGGGCGTGGCCAATACCCTGGGCGCAGCCGACCCTGCGCCGCGGCTCGTGCTCGACATTGGCAGCATCTCGACGGAGCTGGTGATCGGGGAGGGCGCCACGATCCGGCGCATCGAATCGTTCGCGCTCGGCGCGGTGCGCCAGAGCCTGACGTTCTTCGCGAACGGGCAGATTGACGCGGCCGGCTTCGACGCCGCCGTGCGCTCGAGCCGCAGCCGCTTCGCTGAAGCAGGCTTCGGCGCACGCGGCTGGGCCATGGCGTATGGGGCGTGCGGGACGGTGCGTGCGCTGGCTGGCCACGCGCACCGGGGCGGGAACGCGGGCACGCCGCTCACACGGGCCGATCTCGCCGGTCTGCGTGATGCCTTCATCGCCACCCGCCAGGGCATGCACCTGGCCGGCGGGCTGGCACTGCTATATGGCTTGATGGAAGAACTCGAGATTGCGGCAGTCACGCCGGTGGCGGCCGGTCTGCGCGTCGGCGCGCTGTGGGACCTGCGCCAGCGCGCCGGGGCCGCTGTGTGACCGCTAGCGGATCCCCTGGGGATCGTTTAAAGGTTCCAGCGCCACCGGGGCCAGTACCAGCGGCGCCGCCGGCGTGCTGTCACGCAGCCAGCCGAACAGGATCGCCATCATCAACGGGCCGACGAACAGGCCGATGACGCCCAGCGTCGACACGCCGCCCAGCAGGCCAAACAGCACCGCCAGGAATGGCAGGTTCACGCGCTTGCCGATCAGTTTCGGGCGGATGAATTTATCGACCAGGAACAGCTCGACCGCACCCCAGGTGAACAGGCCCAGCGCCTCGGCCGAATTGCCCTGACCGAACAGCAGCAGCGACACCATCGTGAACGACAGCGGCGCGCCGCCCGGAATCAGGGCCAGGTAGCCGGTGATCACGCCCAGCAGCACCGGGGCCGGCGCGCCGGCGATCCAGTAGGCCACGCCCAGCACGATGCCTTCCAGGATCGCGATCGAGCCCAGGCCGAGTGCCGTGCCGCGCACCGACAGCGGCAGCACGCGGCGCAGTTTCGCGTACTGGACGGGCGCCAGGCGCTGGCCGGCGCCGTCGATGTAATGCATCACGGCCGCGCCGTGCAGGTACAGCACGAACAGCGTCAGGAGCGTCAGGAACAGGTACAGCGCATTGGCCAGGATGGTCGAGCCCCAGACGCGCGCCGTATCGGTCAGATGCGGCATGAAGTCGCCCAGGGTGGTGCGCACGAGGGCGTTCAGGCCGCCCGGCACGGCCAGGTGCTCGAGCCACCAGGTGACGGCCGGTTCGGCCACCAGCGGCAGGCCGGTCAGCCAGGCCGGTACCGGCACGCCGGTCTGGTTGAAGCTGATGAGCAGGCGCTGCAGGCTGGCCAGTTCGCTGCTGAGCGTGTGGAACAGCAGGACCGACGGACCCACGAAGCTGACGATCAGCAGAATCAGCATGAAAGCGGCGCTGGCCAGCGGTGGCCAGCCGCGGCGCAGCATGCGCTGGTGCAGCGGCCACGTGATCACGGCCAGGAGGCCGGCCCACGCGATCGAGCCGAGGAAGTGCTGGAGCAGCAGGGCCAGCGCGGTGGCAAACAGCACCGGCAGGATCCATTGAGTCTTGGTGCGCATACTGGCCTGGGTCGGGTTCATAAATTACTGGGGTGCGCAGGGGCCAGCGAGACAAAGCTCGCGGCGCCGACAAGTTTACAGCAGAGTCGTCGCCTTGGCAGGATAATTCAGGTGTACCTCCTGCAAAAGAGGAGTTTGCCGAAGCTTTACTTCGGAAAAACAGAAACCTCGCTCTATGAAGCCCCTATTGTCACCCGGATTGGCGTCGGCTGCCGGCGGGACGTCTTTACCCAGCCTGCATTCCTGTCCGACAGCATACTGCCAAATCGTTTATATTGTTTGCCTTCTCAACGACGGAGCGGCCCATGCCCCGCACACCTGCCGCCAAATCAGCATCCCGCGCCGCGCCTGCGGCTGCGAAAACCACCAGGGTTGCCAAGCCCGTGAAGGCTGTCGCCAAGCCCGCCAAGCCCGCCGCAAAAACCAGCGTGAAGTCGGTGGTCAAGTTGGCCGCCAAGGCGCTGGCCAGCAGCCCGGCCCGCAAACCCGCCGCGCCACGCGTTGCCGCCAAGCCTCCGGTGGTGCCGATGGTGCCGATCGTCGAACGTGCGCCCGCGGTAGAAGCGCGCCCGGCACTGGTGCGCGACAGCTTCACGATGCCGGAAAATGAGTATGCAGTGCTGCTGGAAGTAAAACAGGCTTGCCTGCGCGCCGGTGTCGACGTCAAGAAGAGCGAATTGCTGCGCATTGGCGTGGCCCTGCTGGGCCAGCTCGACGTCGCGACCTTGCAGGGCGTGCTGGCGGCGCTGCCCCAGCTCAAGACCGGACGGCCACCGGCACAGGAATGACGGCCAGGGCGTCGCGCACCGTCAGTGGAGCGCCGCGGCGCTGCTGAGTTCCTTGAGCTCGCGGATCGGGATGTTCGATTTTTCGTGCATGCGCAATAGGATCGTCGCGCCGACATTGAGCTTGCGATGGCGGATTTTGCTGATGATCGGTGGTTGCACTTCCAGCACGCGGCACAGCTCCGCGTCATTCTTCAACTGCATGCGCTCGATCAGTGTGTCGAGCAGCATGTTGGGCACGAAGCTCGACGGCTCCAGCTCGCGCGCTCGTTGCATCGCTTCGAGCAATTCCTGTTTTTTCTGGCGTACGGTCATGTCAATTCTCCCTGATGAAACATGATTCAGGACAGACCGGTCGTTCTGGATAATCCTTGCCTTTTTTGACAGCTGTTTGCGGCAGGTCGTTGCGATATTACTACGATTGCGTCGCGCACGCGTCGGGTCGTTTAACTAATTTCGCCGTAATCGAGCGTTTCTGCTCGGAACTTACGCTAATTTCAGGCCCGAGTGGGTCAGCAGCAGGACCTTGTCGGCCATGGCGGCCGCGGCGTGGGAGTGGGTGACCATGATGGCGCCGGCGCTATGCGCGCGCGTCTCGTCGCGCAGCAGTTGCAGGATGCTGCCGGCAGTCTCGGGGTCGAGGTTGCCGGTTGGTTCATCGGCCAGCAGCAGGGCCGGGCGGTGCACGAGCGCGCGCGCAATCGCCACACGCTGCATTTCGCCGCCCGACAGCTGGCGCGGGAAGTCGCCGCCGCGCCCGTGCAGCCCGACCGCGTCGAGCATCGCATCGGCGCGCTCGAGTGGCGCCTTGTTCAGCAGCAGGGGCAGGGCGACGTTCTGGCGCAGCGTCAGGTGCGGCAGCACGTGGAAAGCCTGGAAGATGAAGCCCATGCGGGTGCGGCGCAGGCGCGTGGCGGCGTCGTCGTCGAGGTTCGAGATCGGCGTGCCGTCGATGATCACGCGCCCGCCGTCGGGCGTGTCCAGACCCGCAATCAGGTTCAGCAGCGTCGACTTGCCGACGCCCGATTCGCCCATGATCGCGACGAATTCGCCGGCTTTGAACACGTGCGAGAGTTCGGCCAGCACGGTGCGGCCGCCATACGATTTGGTGAGCTGGTCGAGTTCGAGCATCGGGTGAGGTGTCCGCAAGTAGGGTTAGCGCATCAGTATCAACGCATCAGGGCGCGGCGCAGCGCATAACTGGCCGCATCGACCAGGGCCACCAGCACCAGCATCGCGATCACGACCGTGGCGGCGCTGGGCATCTGGAACAGCGACAGGTGGTACTTGAGCATCTGGCCCAGGCCCCCGGCCCCGACCACACCCAGCACCGCCGCCGCGCGGATATTGTTTTCCCAGCGGTACAGCGTGTATGACAGCATCTGCGGCAGCGCCTGGGGCAGCGTCGCGTACAAAAACGCTGCCAGCGGCCGCACGCCGTTCGTGCGCAGGCTTTGCTCGGCGTGCGGCTCGATGTTTTCCAGCGCATCGGCAAACAGGCGCCCCAGCACGCCGGCCGTGTGCGCGGCCAGCGCCAGCGTGCCGGCCAGTGGCCCCAGGCCGGCCAGCACCAGCAGCACTGCGGCCCACACCAGTTCGGGGATCGAGCGCAGCACATTGAGCACCAGGCGCGTTACGGCGCGCGCCGCGCGGCCCATGCGCCCGGCGCCGGCCAGCGCCAGCGGCATGGCGACGAGCGCCGCCAGGATGGTGCCGATGGCCGACATGGCCAGGGTTTCCCAGAACGCGACGAGTGTCTTGGCCAGAAACGCCGGCGCGGTGTCGGGCGGCGCGAAGCCGGCCAGGAATTCGGACGCCGAATCGATCGCTTCGCGCGTGAAGAAGGCGCTCCATTGCAGCGGCAGCGAGGCAAAACTGGCGACAATCAGCGCCAGCAGGCCGGCGAGTATGAGCCAGGTGCCGGACTGGCGTGGCGGCGGGGCGGGGATCGCAGTGCGCGGGGAGTTATCCACCTTCATCCGATCCTCCGGCGCAGCAGTTTTGACACCAGGTCGGCGCCGGCCACCAGCAAGACGAACATGATGAGCATGGTCGCCACTTCACCGCCGGCCATCATCTTGGTCGATTCATCCAGCCGCTGGCCCAGGCCGCCGGCGCCGACAAAGCCCATCACGGCCGAGCCGCGAATCGCGCATTCCCAGCGATACACAGTGTACGACACGAGTTCGGCGCTGGCATCGGGCAGGGCGCCATACAGCAGGGCCGGCAGGCGCCCGCTGCCATTGGCCAGCAGGACGTCGGTGGCATGTGCGTCGGAAGATTCGAGGATTTCGGCATACACCTTGGCCAGCATGCCCGAATACGACAGCGCGATCGCCAGCACTCCGGCCGTCGGCCCCAGGCCGACGATGCGCACGAACAGCAGCGCCCACACCAGCTCGGGCACGGAGCGCAGCACCATCAGGATCCAGCGCAGCACTTGGCGCACGACGCCGGCGAGCGGACGGATGCGGCCCGTGCCCAGGCGCGAAATCGACAGGCGCTCGCTGATGACGAAGGTAGCGGGAATGGCGACGATCAGCGCCAGCGTCAGGCCGGCGGTGGCAATCGCCACCGTCTGCCAGGTCTCGCGCAGCACCATCGCCAGGAAGGCGGGATCGGTTTCGGGCGTCAGAAAATCACGCAGGAAGCCGCCGGCCGCGCGCAGGCTTTGCGCGTCGAACAGCAGCCATGGTTTGAATTCGGCAGCGACCAGCAGCGGATACAGCAGCAGGACGAAGACGACGGCGCCCATCAGGCGCGCGCGCCAGGCCGGATCGGGATGAAGTACTGCCTTGCTCGTCATGCCTAGAAACAGGCGCCGACGGCGATTTGTGCGGGCGTGTCGTGTGGCGGCGCCACGTGCGGCTCGACGTGTTCGTTGGCGTACAGCTCGGCGATCATGGTGTCGGTGACCTGCTCGCGCGGCGCGTCGAACACGATGCGCCCGTCGCGCAGGCCCACCAGGCGGGCAAACTGTTCACGCGCCAGATCCACCTGGTGCAGGCTGCACACCAGCGTGGCGTTGCGCTGGGCGGCTTCCTGGCGCAGCGTGGCCAGCGTGTGACGCGCGAGCGCCGGGTCGAGCGCTGAAATCGGCTCGTCGACCAGCAAGGCTTCGGCATCGGACAGCAGCAGGCGCGCCAGGCCGCAGCGCTGGCGTTCGCCGCCGGAGAGGCGGTCGACGCGTGCATACAGCTTGTCGCCCAGTGAAAAAAGCGACAGCGCAGCATGCGCCGCGTCGGGGTCTTGCGGGCGCACGAGCGAGGTCAAGGCCTGCCACAGCGTCCAGTGCGGCAAGCGCGCCGCCAGCACGGCCGTGACGACGCGCTGGCGCGCCGGCAGTGGCGGTGTCTGCGGCGCCAGGAACAGGCGCGCACGCAGCCGATGGCGCGCGGCATGCGGCAGGTGCCACGGCTCCTGGCCCAGGATCTCCAGCGTACCTTCGCTCGGTTGATGGGCGCTGGCCAGCGTGGCCAAGAGCGTAGTCTTGCCGGCCCCGGACGGGCCGATCAGGGCAACCTGTTCACCGGCGCCGATCGTGAGGTCGAGCGCGTGCAGGGCAGCCGCGCGGCTGCCCGTCAGGTGGCGCACGGTCACGCCGCGCAGGCGAAAGGTCGCCATCGTACGATTACTTCAGCAGACCAGCGTTTTTCGCTGCCGCTTCGATCGCGCCGTAGTTGGCGGTCTTGGTCGGCACGAAGCGGGTCGCGCGCTGCAGCTCGAGGATTTCCTTGCCCTGCGGGGTCGAATCGTCCAGCGCCAGGAAGGCGTCGGTGATTTTCTTTTTGAGGGCCGGGTCCATGTCGGTGCGCACGGTCCAGTTGTAGTCGAAGTAGCCAGGGGTCGTGTAGAACACGCGCACTTGCTTCGGATCGACCTTTTTCGCCTCGACCAATTTTTCCCAGACCGAGATGTTCAGCGCGCCCGCATCGACCTTGCCGCCGGCAACGGCAGCCACGGTGGCGTCATGCGCGCCCGAGAAGGCGATGCGCTTCAGGTCGGTGTCCGGATTGATCTTGGCGCCCAGCAGGAACGAGCGCGGCATCAGGTGACCCGAGGTCGACGATTCCGAACCGAAGGCCAGGGTCTTGCCCTTCAGGTCTTCCAGCTTGTTGATGGTTGGCACGGTGGTGATGAAGACCGAGCGGAATTTTTCGTCTTCCACGCGCTGCACCAGCGGGGTGACCTGGCCCTTGCTTCGCACATTCGCCTGCACAAAAGTAAAGCCGCCGAACCAGACCATGTCGATCTTGCGGTTGACCAGGCCTTCCACCGAAGCAGCGTAGTCGGTCACCGGAGTGAATTCAACCTTCAAACCCGTGGCCTTGGCCAGGTAGTCGCCCAATGGCTTGAACTTGCGCTGCAGTTCGGTCGGCGATTCGTCGGGAATGGCCGAAACACGCAGCACGCCGTTGCTCTGTGCGTGGGCGGCGCCCGCGATCAGCATCGTGCCGGCAGCGGCGGCGCACAGGGTTTTGAGAACGTGACGGCGGAAGGACAGGGTCATGGTGGCTCTTGTCTAAAAAGTAATGAAACGAGGCTGACCCGGGGGGCAGCACGCTTGGCGTGAGGCAGACTAGGCGAATCCGGGGAATCCGCTATGATAGCTAAAACAGCAATACACAGAGAAATAAACAAAGAAATACCAGAACTACGCGAAGCAAAACTCACAGGCCATCTCGCATGGTGCGTCGTGGCGGCACGAATGATAAACCCTATGCTGACATCCTGTACACCTGAAGACGTCGCGGCGCCCCGTCACAGCGCGCACGAAGCCGACGAACTGCACACCGGTCTGCAGGCGCCAGCCGCCTGGATCTCCCCCAAATACCTGTATGACGCGCTTGGCTCGAAACTGTTCGAAGCGATCTGCGAACTGCCAGAGTATTACCCAACGCGCACCGAAGCGTCGATTTTTGAGCGCTATGGCGCCGAAATCGCCCGTTCCGCGGGCACCGGCGCGACCCTGATCGATCTCGGCGCCGGTAACTGCGCCAAGGCAGCGGCGCTGTTCCCGCTGTTACAGCCGGCGCAGTACGTGGCGATCGACATTTCCACCGACTTCGTCCACGACGCCTTGGCGCGCCTGCGCCAGCGGTTCCCGCAGATCGCGATGGAAGCGCTGGGCATGGATTTCTCATCAAGCTTCGAATTGCCGCCGCAGGTCAATGCCGGCCGGCGCCTGTTCTTTTATCCGGGCTCGTCGATCGGCAACTTCACGCCGGACGAAGCGCAGGGCTTTCTCACGCGCCTGCGCGCGCAGTGCGGCAACGATGGCGGCGTGCTGATTGGCATCGACCTGGCCAAGGATGCCGCCACGCTCGACGCCGCGTACGATGACGCGCTGGGCGTCACCTCGGCCTTCAACCTGAATTTGCTGCGCCACGTGAACCGCCTGATCGACGCCGACTTCGACATCAAGGGCTGGCAGCACCGGGGCGCCTACAACGCGGCCATGGGCCGCATCGAGATGCACCTGGAGGCGCGCAGCGCGCAGACCGTGCACTGGCGCGGCGGCGAGCGCCGCTTCGAGGCGGGCGAGCGCATCCACACCGAGAACAGCTACAAATACCAGCAGGCCGACGCGATCGGGTTGCTGGAACGCTCCGGTTTCGAGGCCACGCGCGTCTGGACCGATCCGCAGCGCTGGTTCGCCGTGATCCACGCACAGGCGATCGCATCATGAACATGATGCGCGATGACAGCTTGCCACGCGCTTTTGCGCAGGTACGTACCCGTTCTCTGCAACTGGCCGAGGGCTTGTCCGACGAAGACTGCGTCGCGCAGTCGATGCCGGACGCCAGCCCGATGAAATGGCATCTGGCGCACACGACGTGGTTCTTTGAAACCTTTATCCTTGAGCCGCGCGAAGCCAATTTCGCGCCATTTCATCCGGCGTTCCGGGTGTTCTTCAATTCGTACTACAACGGCGTGGGCAACAAGCATCCGCGTGCCCAGCGGGGGCTGCTGACGCGACCCGGCATGAGTGTCGTCAGGGACTACCGCGCGAATGTCGACCGCCGCATCGCCGATCTGCTGGCCGGCGGCATCGACGAGACGCTGGCCACGCTGATCGAACTGGGCCTGCAGCATGAACAGCAGCACCAGGAACTGATGCTCACCGACGTCAAGCATTTGCTGGCGCAAAATCCGCTGTACCCGGCGTATGCGACGGACGCCATGGCGCCGTCCGCACCGGCCGAGCCGCTGGCCTGGCTCGATTTCGAAGGCGGCCTGGCCGAAGCTGGTTATGGCGGCAAGGGCTTTTGCTTCGACAACGAATTGCCGCGCCACCGCACCTATGTGGCGCCGTTCGCGCTGGCCTCGCGCCTGGTCACCAATGGCGAATACCGCGCGTTCATCGAGGCGGGCGGTTACCGCGATCCGGCGCTATGGCTGGCCGAAGGCTGGGACCGCGTCAATAGTGGCGAGATTACCCAGCCGCTGTACTGGGTGGAGCAGGCCGATGGCTGGTACGAGTTCACGCTGCACGGCCTGCAACCGCTCGACGACGAGCGGCCCGTCACGCACGTCTCGATGTACGAGGCGGATGCATTCGCCCGCTGGTCGGGGGCGCGCCTGCCAACCGAGTTCGAATGGGAATTCGCGGCGCGCCAGGCCTGCCTGGGCAGCGGCCCGGCCCATCATCCGGACGCCGCCAGCGGCGCCGGCCTGCAACAGATGTTCGGCGCCTGCTGGCAATGGACCAGCAGCAGCTACGCACCGTATCCCGGCTTCGCCCCGGCGCCGGGCGCCATCGGTGAATACAACGGCAAGTTCATGATCAACCAGTATGTCTTGCGCGGCTCGTCCTGCGCCACGCCAGGCGGTCACGCACGGCCCAGCTACCGCAACTTCTTCCCGACAGGCGCGCGCTGGCAATTTTCCGGCATTCGCCTCGCCCGATGAGTCGTCGGCGTGACTGGACGGCGCGCCTGAAGGATCAGCGCGCCAATGTCTACATCCTGAATCATCCGCTCAAGTTCACGCTGCAAGTCCTGAAGGGGTTCCGCGCCAACCAGGGCTTGCTGCTGGCGGGCGCCGTGGCCTATTACGCGCTGCTGTCCATCGTGCCGTTTTTGATGCTGGTGATGGTGGTGCTGTCGCACTTCATCAACCCCGCCGAGTTGCTGGAAACGCTCAGCCGCTATCTGCAATTGCTGGTGCCGGGACAGTCGGCGCCGATCGTGGCCGAGGTGGCCCACTTCCTGGAAGACCGCCAACTCATCACCTGGGTACTGGCGGTGACGATGCTGTTCTTCAGTTCGCTTGCCTTCACGGTGCTGGAAAACGCGATGAGCGTGATCTTCGTGCACCGCGTGGCGATCCGGCGCCGGCATTACCTGGTGTCGGCCGTGCTTCCGTACTGCTACATCCTGGCGCTGGGCGTGGGCATCATGGTCGTCACGCTGGTAGCGGGCGCGCTGCAGGTCATGGGGCGCGAAAGCGTATGGCTGTTCAACTATGAATGGTCGCTGAACGGCGTGTCCGGTGCGCTGCTGTATCTGCTGGGGCTGATCGGCGAGATTCTCGTGCTTACGTCGATCTACCTGGTGATGCCGGTGGGCCGGCTGTCGATATGGCACGCCGCCATCGGTGGCGTGACGGCGGCGCTGCTGTGGGAAGCGGCGCGTCACATTCTGGTCTGGTATTTCTCGACGCTATCGCAGGTGAACCTGGTGTATGGCTCGATGACGACGGCCATCGTCGTCATGTTTTCGCTCGAGATCGCAGCCACGCTGCTGCTGCTGGGCGCGCAGGTGATCGCGGAGTACGAGCGGGTCGGCCTGGTGCCCGACGATGCGGCGCAAGACCCAATGACAACGGCGCCAGACGCAGCCCGGTAAGTTCCGGGTGCTCCTGGCGCCGTTGGGGGCGCTACTGGCCAGCCGCTAGCTTACTTGTCGTCCTTCTTGGTGATGAACACGCTGGCGATACAGCTACCGGCGATCAGCACAGCCACGACGGTCAGCGAAGCCTGCACTGGCACGTGGTACCACGGCATGATCAGCATCTTGACACCGATGAAGGTCAGGACCATCGCCAGGCCATACTTGAGCAGGTGGAAGCGGTCAGCCACGTCGACCAGCAGGAAGTACAGCGCACGCAGACCCAGGATCGCGAACATGTTCGACGTGAACACGATGAACGGATCGGTCGTGATCGCGAAGATGGCCGGGATCGAGTCGACCGCGAACACCAGGTCGGTCACTTCGATCAGGATCAGCACCAGGAACAGCGGGGTGACAAAGCGCACACCGTTGATTCGCACAAAGAACTTCTCGCCGTGGTCGCCGTCGGACACTTTCAGGTGCTTGCGGGCGAACTTCAGGATCGGGTTGTTGACCACGTCAGGTTCGGCATCGACGGCCACCAGCATGCGGATACCCGTGAACAGCAGGAACGCGCCGAACAGGTACAGCACCCAGCTGAATTCGCTCACGACCCACGCACCTGCGCTGATCATGATGGCGCGCATGATGATCGCACCGAGCACACCGTAGATCAGGACGCGGCGCTGGTATTGCTGCGGCACCTGGAATGCGGTAAAGATCAGCAGGAACACGAAGACGTTATCGACCGACAGTGCTTTCTCGATCAGGTAGCCGGAGAAGAACTCCAGCGCTTTCTGGTCCGCGATTTCCGAGCCGACGCTGCCTTTCAGATACCACCAGAGGCCGGCATTGAACAGCAGGGCCATGCTGACCCAGACCAGCGACCAGATACCTGCTTCCTTGACGCTGACCTTGTGCGCCTTGTTACCGCCAAAGACGAACAGGTCGAGCGCCAGCATGACCAGCACGAAGCCGACGAAGCCAGCCCACATCATGGGGCTTGCAATGGTTTCCAGACCGTTCATGGGTTGCTCCCTTCATGGCGCAGCTCGTGCAGCCGGTTGTCCTGCGCACGTGCGCAGGAATGGTGGACAGGATGTGTCATTGGTATGGCACCTATAGTTTGTGGTGAAGGCTTGACTATAGGGGACTGCGAAGCATCGTACAAATCGAATATAATTTCATATAACATCGAATTTAACGATGTATTAGGTCCATGTTATTGGAGAATCCATGTCTGCGCTGAATTACAAGCACCTGCGTTACTTCTGGATGGTGGCCAAGACCGGCAGCATCGCCAAGGCAGCCTCACAGCTGAACCTGACGCCCCATTCGATCTCCGGGCAATTGTCCGAATTCGCCGAAGCGCTGGGCGTGGCGCTGTTTCGCAAGTCCGGCCGCAGCCTCGAGCTGACCGACACGGGCCGCCGCATCGTCAGCTACGCCGAGACGATCTTCAGCACCGGCGACGAACTCCTCGAACTGGTGCGCGACAAAAGCTTCGCCACGATGTCGTTCAGGATTGGCTGCGCCGATTCTGTGTCGAAACTCATTGCCTGCCAGCTGGTGGAGCCGGCGTTGAAGCTGAAGGAGCCGGTGCGGCTGATCTGCCGCGAAGGGCGGCTCGACGGCCTGATCGGCGACCTGGCCGTGCACCGGCTCGACCTGGTCATTGCCGACCGGCCGATTCCTGGGCATTTCAGCGTACGGGCCTATAACCACCTGCTGGGCCAGAGTCCGATGACGGCGCTGTGCACGCAGGCGCTGGCGGCCACGTTCGACCAGCCGTTTCCGGCCTGCCTGCACAATGCGCCGATGCTGTTGCCAGGCGAGGATTTCGCGATCCACCAGCGCCTGTTGCGCTGGCTGGAGCAGGCCGAGGTGCATCCGCACATCGTCGGCGAATTCGACGACAGCGCGATGATGAATGCGTTCGGCCAGTCAGGGGCAGGGGTGTTCTTCGTGCCGACGGTGATTGCGGCGCAGGTCAGCCAGCAATACCAGGTGGTGGCGCTGGGCCAGATCGATGGAGTGGTGGAGCAGGTGTATGCGATCACCACCGAGCGCCGGATGAGTCATCCGGCCACGGTGGCGATCAGTACGCTGGCGCGCGACAAGCTGTTTGTTTAATGCGCGCCATGTCTGTCGTTATGGCTTGACGCTGATGCCCGGCTCGCCGGCAGCCATGCGGCCGATGATCGCGGCGTCGGCAAAGCCTTCACGCGCGAACAGCGCCAGCACCTCGTCGGCGGCTGCCGGGTCGCACGCCACCAGCAGCCCGCCCGAGGTTTGCGGATCGGTCAGCAGCGCGCGCTGCTCGGGCAGGATCGCCGCGTCGAGCTGCACGTCCTTGCCATACGCTTCCCAGTTGCGGCCCGAGGCGCCCGTGAAGTAGCCATCCTGCGCCAGTTGCAGCACGCCTGGCAGCAGCGGAATGTTGGGCATGTCCAGCGTGGCATGCAGCTTCGCGCCGCGCGACAGTTCGAGCAAGTGCCCCAGCAGGCCAAAGCCGGTGACGTCGGTCAGTGCGTGCACGCCCGGCATGTCGGCCAGCAGGCGCCCGGGTTTGTTCAGCTTGGTCGTGTTGGCGATCATCGCCGCATAGCCGTCAGCGCCCAGCTTGTCTTTCTTGAGCGCTGCCGACAGCACGCCCACGCCCAGCGGTTTACCCAGGATGAGCACGTCGCCATCGCGGGCATCGGCATTGCGTTTGACTTTCGATGGATGCACGAGGCCCAGCACGACCAGGCCATAGATCGGCTCGACCGAATCGATCGTGTGGCCGCCGGCAATGGGAATGCCCGCTTCGGCGCAAATGGACTCGCCGCCGCGCAGGATCTGGCCGATCGTGTCGAGCGGCAGCTTGTTGATCGGCATGCCGACCAGCGCCAGCGCCATGATTGGCGTCCCGCCCATCGCATACACGTCCGAAATCGCATTGGTGGCGGCGATGCGGCCGAAGTCGAACGGGTCGTCGACGATCGGCATGAAGAAGTCGGTGGTGGCGATCAGGGCCTGTTCATCGTTGAGCTTGTAGACCGCGGCATCGTCGGCGGTCTCGATGCCAACCATCAATTCCTTGGGCACGGGGAAGCCATGCGACGACTTCAGGATCTCGGCCAGCACGCCGGGCGCGATCTTGCAGCCGCAGCCGCCGCCGTGCGAGAACGAAGTGAGTTTGATGGGTTGGTCGCTGGTGCTCATGGGATGTCCGGTAATCGTTGATCGTCTAGGATTATCCACCATGTGGCGTGGACGTGCCAGGCAGGGCGCCTGAAATGGAAGTGGCGCCCATGAAAACCCGCTGCCGGGTAGGGTGGGCGGGTTTCCCGCCCACGCGTTCAACTCGCTTTCGCATGCCACAGAGCGAGATTGGTTTGAACGCGTGGACGGCATAGCCGTCCACCCTACATCGTAAGGTTCAAGCCCTTGCGTTCGGCGCCCATAAAAAAACGGCTGCCGAAGCAGCCGTTTCTTGATTCACGCAGGAGGATTACTCACCGAACGAACGACGCACGCCGTCCGCCGAACGTGGGTGGGCACCCTTGTAGCCGCCTTCGCGACGGGCCGGCTGGCCTTCACGCGGGGCGCTGAAACGGTTGCCGTCACGTGGCGCGCTTGGCGCACGTGGTGCGGCGCCTGGTGCACGGGCCGGGCCGGCTTCACGCGGACCGCGGTCAGCGTAACGGCTTTCCGACGGGGCGCCACGGGCGCCGCTCGGTGCGCGGTCGGCATAGCCTTCACGCGCGCCGGATGGCTTCGAGAAACCGCGCGATGCCGGCTTGGCCGACGGGCTGCGGCCGTCGCCTGGCTTCCAGCCAGCACGGGCTGGTGCTGCAGCGCGCTTTGGCTCGAAACCTTCGACGACAGCGACCGGGATCGGCTGGCGCGTGAAACGCTCGATGCGGCGCACGTTCATGCTTTCGGCGTGGTTCACCAGCGAGACGGCGACACCGTTACGGCCTGCACGACCGGTACGGCCGATGCGGTGGACGTAGTCTTCCGGGAACTTCGGCAGGTCGTAGTTGACGACGTGCGTGATGCTTGGCACGTCGATGCCGCGCGCAGCGACGTCGGTCGCGACCAGCACCTTGATGCTGCCACGACGCATGCTGTCCAGCGTGCGGTTACGCGCGCCCTGGTGCATGTCGCCATGCAGTGCAGCAGCAGCGAAACCGGCAATGTTCAGGCGGTCGGCGATCGTATCGGCGTCACGCTTGGTGGCGGTGAAGACCACGGCCTGGTCCATCGATTCGTCGCGCAGCAGGTGGTCCAGCAGGCGATTCTTGTGCGACAGGTCGTCGACGAAGTGGACGCGCTGCGAGATGTTCTCGTGGCGGTTGGTCGCGCTGGCGATCTGGATCGTCATCGGATCGGTCGTGATGCGGCGCGCCATGTTGCCGACGACGCCATCCAGCGTGGCCGAGAACAGCATGGTTTGACGGGCCGACGGGGTCGCGGCAACGATTTTCTCGATGTCGTCGATGAAACCCATGTCCAGCATGCGGTCAGCTTCGTCGAGCACGAGGATTTCGAGCTGCGAGAAATCGATCTTGCCCGATTCCATGTGGTCGATCAGGCGGCCTGGGGTAGCGACCAGGATTTCAGGATTCTTGGCCAGCAGTTGCATCTGTTTCGGGTACGGCATGCCGCCCAGGATCGAGACGCAGCGCAGGCGGCGCATGTGCGCCGTGTACTGTTCGGTTGCAGCCGAGACTTGCAGGGCCAGTTCGCGGGTCGGGGTCAGCACCAGCATTTTTGGCTGGGCAGCCTTGAAACGGACGCGCTCGCCTTTGGCGCGGGCAGCCTGTGCTTCTTGCGCAGCGGTCTTGCCGGCTGGCGTTTCTTCGGCGTTGGCCAGCTTGTTCAGTGCTGGCAGCATGAAGGCGGCAGTCTTGCCCGAACCGGTTTGCGACGAGACCAGCAGGTCGCGGCCGGCGATGGCGGCAGGAATGGCTTGCGCCTGGACTGGCGTAGGGGTGGTGTAACCGGTATCGGCAACAGCCTGGACGAGGGACGCGTGGAGGCCTAGGGCTTCAAAACTCATGTGATCTGTACTTTCGGAATAAATCAAATACGCTCGCACGGATGGCGCGAACGAAAAAATGCAACGCGAACCAACATACGAAATGACTCAGAATGAAAGAAATTTCGGCACAAAAGCTTTGCGCCGGGACGGTGTCTGAAAGCGACACACAGGGCGGGAGGGCTTTAGAAAGGCGCTCTAATGAGCTGCCTGGGGTTTGCGGTGCTGCTTGGATGACTGCCTTGCTGCTGCCTGATCTGAATGTATTCAGAGCAGGGCGCGATGTCGCAGTGCACAAACCGAACTATACAGGTTTTTCGGCCTTCGTGCACGGACCCTTTGAAAATCGTATAACTGTCTGCGTGCGAAACGACTGCCGGCACCCCCGTGGGGGGATGCCGGCGGGAGATCAGCGCTGCTTGCGCTTGGACGACGTATTGCGGGAGATGCGCTTGCTGTCCTTGCTCACGCCAGCCTTGGTCTTGAAGCGGCTGGTGGCGCGCTTGACGATGCCGCGGTCGGCTTCGAACGCGACTACGGCGTTGTCGATGATGTTCTCGGCGATGTCGCCATGGCTCGAGGTCGAGATTTTCGGCACCAGGATCGTCGAGCCCACTTTCAGGAGCGACTGCGCCGGGATGTTATTGGCCTGGCGGATGACTTCCGGCGTGGTGCCGAATTTGGAGGCCAGCGAAGCAATGCTCACGCGCGCGCCAGTGATCTTGTGCGTGGTCCAGGTGGACAGCGCCTGGCCCCATTGCGCGAGGTTCAGGTGGAATTTCTCGGCGTTTTCTTTCGGCAGCAGGATCTGGGTCTGGGCGCCGCCGATGATGACCGGCTTCTTGAACTGCGGATTGAGCGCCTTGAATTCGTCGAGCGACATTTCGGCCAGCTGGGCTGCGACTGCCAGATCGATGTCACTGGTCTTGTCGACCGTGGTGAAGTAGGGCTGGTTGTCGATGGCTGGCAGCACGACGCCATAGTTGCCCGGATTGGCGATCACGTTTTTGACCGCCTGCAGCTTTGGCACGTAGTTGCGCGTTTCGGCCGGCATCAGGTCGGCCAGGCTTTCGAAATCGGTCGGCTTGCCTTCGGCCTGGTTTTTCTTGATGGCGCGCTGGACATTGCCTTCGCCCCAGTTATACGCAGCCAGAGCCAGCGGCCAGTCGCCAAACATCGTGTACAGGCGCTGCAGATAGCTCAGCGCTGCATCGGTGGAGGCCACGACGCCGCGCCGCTCGTCCTTGAACATGTTCTGCTTGAGGTCGAAATCCTTGCCCGTGCCCGGCACGAACTGCCACAGGCCCGCGGCGTTGGCGCTCGACATGGCTTGTGGGTTGAAAGCCGATTCGATCACCGGCAGCAGTGCCAGCTCGGTCGGCATGCCGCGCTTTTCGAGCTCGGACACCACGTGGTACAGATAAGGGGAAGCGCGGCCGGAAATGCGGGACAGCGTGGCGGGATGATTGGCGTAGGCCTGGGTATGACGGGTGACGAGCGCGTTGTTCAGATCGGGAATCGCGTAGCCGCTGCGGATACGGCCCCAGACGTCGGTTTCGCGGTATTCATCGAGTTTGGTCTGGACTTGCGAGGGTGCTGCGGTAGTGCGGCTGCCGACTGCGGCAGACTGGACTGTGGGCAGCGAGGCTGCGTCCATGGCGAAACTGAGGGGTGACGCGGCCAGGAAGGCCAATGCAGCCAGTGCGAAGGTAGGACGTTTCGTGTTGTGCATAGCTTTCCAGTGTTGCGTTCAGGAACGAACGGACCGAGGACAAGGAGGCATAGTACGTAGGGATTGTCGAGCGCGTCAAGATGTATGACGCCTTCGTTACAATAAAAATGCCCTCTAGAATCGCGTACGTTGACATCATGAAAACAGAAGATGCCATCAGGATCATCGAAATTAATGAACCGTCGGTATTTTTGGTCAGCAACGCCGGAATTTGGCGGCGCCATCCACTCCGCATATGACCGCATCGGGCCAACCTTACCCCCGGGGCGGGGCCGATCTATGAGCACACGCAAAGAGTGCGTACAATCCGGCTTTTGCAGTCTGCATTGCTATTGAAAGTCTTCTATGAGCACTCCCAACCTCAACGCTGACGATGATGCCATCATCGGCGCGACCCGCAACTGGCTCGAACGCGCGGTGATCGGCCTGAATCTGTGCCCGTTTGCCAAGGCCGTGTACGTCAAGGAGCAGGTGCGCTATGTCGTTGCCACCGCGACCACGCCCGAGCAATTGCTTGAAACCTTAATGGACGAGCTGCAGCATCTCTCCGACACCGACTCCGCCAAGATCGACACCACGCTGATCATTCATCCGTTCGTGCTGGGCGATTTCGAGGATTACAACGAGTTCCTGGACGTGGCCGATGCCGCGCTCGAGGACATGCAGCTGGACGGTGAGCTGCAGGTCGCCAGCTTCCATCCCTTATATCAGTTCGCCGACACCGACATCAACGATATCTCGAATTACACGAACCGCGCGCCATACCCGATCCTGCACTTGCTGCGCGAAGAGAGCATCGAGCGTGCCGTGGCAGCCTTCCCACAGGCGGAAGAGATCTTCGAAAAGAATATCGAGACGATGCAACAGCTTGGACACGACGGTTGGGACAAGCTCCATGTCGGACCAGCGTGAAGCAGGCGGGGCCAGCCCCGCACCAGTAACTCCTGGCACCCCGGCCGGCCGGCCGGACACGCCGTGCGTGGCGGTATGCTCGACCACGTTCGACGAAGTCTGCCGCGGCTGTGGCCGCACTGTGGCCGAGGTGGCTCACTGGGTGTCGATGAGCGCCGACGCCAAGGAGCTCGTCTGGCAGCGCATTCTGGCGCAGGGTTACCCGCGCCGGAACAAGTAACCGCGGCCTGTCGCTTATTTAATAGCTGCCGATAAAGTCGCGCTTGCCGATCGGCACGCCGTTATGGCGCAGGATCGCGTATGCGGTCGTCACATGGAAGCAGAACTGCGGCATCGCGAAGTGGGTCAGGTAGACCGCGCCGGTGTCGAAATGGCGTGCGCGTTCGCCGCTGCCATGGGTGATCGGGCGGGTTGCACCGGCGTCGATGTCCGCTTGCTCCAGGCTGTCCAGGAAGCCGACGGTACGCGTGATGCGCTGCTGCAGTTCGGTGAAGGTGCGCTCGCCATCTTCATAGCGCGGCGATTCGATGCCGGCCAGGCGCGCCCCGGCGCCCTTGGCGAAATCCGTGGCGAGCTGGATCTGGCGCGCCAGCGGGAACATGTCGGGAAACAGCCGGGCCTGTAACAGGGCATCCGGTTCGATGCGCCGCTCCAGCGCATGGGCCTCGGCTTTTTCGAGCACGCCGGCCAGGGCGTCGAGCAATTGGCGAAACACCGGCACCGAAGCGGCGTACAGGGAATGACTCATCAGATTCTCCTCGATTAGAAACGCGTTCATGACAATCCATCATAGCAAGTCTGGTCGCGCGTTGCCGACGGTTGGTTATGCGCCGTTAGCTAGTGACGCTTAGCAAGCGACGGCGCATAATCGCGTTTTTACATCAAATCAGTAAAACCAGCGCCAGCGGTGCCAACTCCATGTCCACATCGTCATCCGCCACTCCCACCATCCTGTCGCGCCTGGGCAGCCTGTATGGCCGCTCGCTGTACCGCGCCTTGCTGCTGGTGGTGTTCGTCGGGCTGGCGGGGCCGGCGGCCGTGGGCAGCTATCTTCTGATCGGGGTGCAGGAGCGCGCTGCGGTGGCCGCGGCGCTTGACGAATCCCTCCAGCGCCATGCAGAGATCCTTGCGCTCGGCGTGCAGGAGCCGCTCTGGAATCTCGACCCGGAAACGGCGCGGCCGCTGCTCGATGCGATATTGCGCGACCCGGCCGTCGTCATGGTCGAGGTCCGTGGTCCGGAAGGCGTGGTCGCGCTGCGGGCGCGCTCGCCCACGCGTCCGCTGGGTCGGGTGTTCAGCGCCGAACGGCCGGTCGTGATGCGCGGCGAAACGATCGGCACCGTGCGCCTCGAAATGGACGACTACCGCAGCCAGCAGGAGTTGCGCAGGAAGCAGCGCAACTATGCGCTGGTTGTCGCGGGGCAGGTGGCGGTTTCGCTGTTGCTGATTGCGCTGCTGCTGCGCCGCCGCCTGCTCTCGCCACTGCGCCGCCTGATGGGGTTTTCCGACCGGCTGGCGCGCGCCGACTTCGATACGCCGCTGGCCTTATCGGCGGCCGACGAGCTGGGGCGCCTGGGCCGGCAGATGGAGCATATGCGCCTGGCCATCCGCGATCTGTTCGCCGATATCGCGCGGCGTGAAGAGCAATTTCGCAGCATCGTGAATCAGGTTCCCGGCGCCGTGTTTCGCGTGCGCGCGGGCGGGGCCATCGAATTCGTGAGTGATGCGATCGAAGACATCACCGGCCACTCGGCAGAGCATCTGATGCGCGCCACGACCGACGACTGGAGCGATATCGTGCATCCGGAAGACCGGCGCCGCTACAGCCACACGGTGCGCCACGCCGCGCGCGTTGGCGACGCCTATCAGCTGGAATACCGGATCATCGATGCCCACGGCGTGGAGCGCTGGGTGCAGGAAAGCGGCCAGCCTCAGGGATTAGCGGGCGTGGCCGCGCTGGACGGCGCAGTGCGGATCGATGGCATCATCTCGGATATCAGCGAGCGCAAACACAACGAGATGCGCATCGAAGCGCTGCTCACAGAGCAGGGCGCGATCCTAGACAACGTGATGTTCGGCGTGCTGTTCGTGCGCCAGCGCCGCATCGTCTCGAGCAACCGGCGCGGCGAAACGCTGTTCGGCTATGACGAGGGCCAGATGGTCGGCCAGTCGACCGAGATCCTGTACCCCACGCGGGAGGATTACGAGCAGACCGCCATGACGCAATACCCGCTGCTGGCGCGGCGCATGGACCTGGGCGAGGAACACCAGCTGCGCCATCGCGACGGCAGCCTGTTCTGGTGCCTGGTGAGCGGCTCGGCGCTCGACCCGGCGTACCCGGACGAAGGCAGCATCTGGGTGTTCGCCGACATCACCGAGCGCAAGCTGGCCGAAGAAAAGCTGCGCCTGTCGGCCACGGTGCTTGAGCACATCGCCGATGGCGTGATGGTGCTGGACGTGTCGGGCCGGATCGTCGCCATCAACCCGGCCTTCACCGGCATCACCGGCTACAGCGAAGAAGAGGCGGTGGGGCGCGAGTCGAGCATGATGCGTGGGCGGCTCCAGGACGACGCCTTCTATCACAAGCTGTGGCGCGAGCTGGACGAGACGGGCTTCTGGCGCGGCGAGATCTGGGACACGCGCCGGGATGGCGAAGCGTATCTGGAGTCACTGACCGTCACGGCAGTGCGGGGCGACGCCGGCGCGATCACGCATTATGTGTCGGTCTTCAGTGACATCACGCGCGCGCGCGAATCGCAGAACCAGCTCGATCACCTGGCGCACCACGATCCCCTGACCGCGCTGCCCAACCGCCTGCTGTACCACGATCGCCTGCGCCACGCGATGACGCGCGCGCAGCGTGACGGCCAGCAGCTTGCGGTGCTGTTTATCGACCTCGATCGCTTCAAGAACGTCAACGACACGCTGGGGCACCACGTCGGCGACGAGCTGCTCAAGCAGGCCGCCTTCGCGCTGGCCCGCTGTCTGCGCGAAGGCGACACGCTCGCGCGTCTGGGCGGCGACGAATTCATCGTGCTGCTCGAGGATATCGGCGGCGTCGCCGGCGCGACCCGCGTGGCGGCCAAGCTGATCGCGATGTTCGAGCAGCCGTTCATGGTGTCCGGCTACGAGCTGTTCGTCACCGGCAGCGTGGGCATCAGCCTGTATCCGCAGGACGCGCAGGACATGCACATGTTGATCCGCAACGCCGACGTGGCGATGTACCAGGCCAAGGCGCGTGGGCGCAACGGCTACCAGTTCTATGCGGAGTCGATGAGTGGCGACGGCGTCGAGCGCCTGCGCATGGAAGGCCTGCTGCGCCGCGCGATCGACAAAAACGAGATCTATCTGGCGTATCAGCCGCAGGTCGAAATGGACACCGGCCGCTTGACGGGCGTGGAAGCGCTGGTGCGCTGGCACAGTGCCGAGTTGGGCCAGATCGGCCCGTGTCAATTCATCCCGCTGGCCGAAGAAACCGGCTTTATCGGCCAGCTTGGCCAGTGGGTGCTGCAGGAGGCCTGCCGCCAGATGGTCGCGTGGGAAGCGCAGGGCTTGCGCATGCCGAAGATCGCCGTGAACCTGTCGGTGCGCCAGTTCGAGCGCGGCGGCATGGCGGCGATCGTGACCGAGGTGCTGGAATCGACCGGCCTGGCGCCGCATCGCCTGCAGCTGGAAGTGACCGAGTCGATCATCATGAATACGGGCGACGCGCTGCAGTACGTGAAGGATCTGCACGCGATCGGCGTGGGGCTGGCGATCGACGACTTCGGCACCGGGTATTCATCGCTGGCATACCTGAAGCAGTTGCCGGTGCAGACGCTCAAAATCGACCGCAGCTTCATCAAGGATATCTCGCAGGGTCCGGACGACGAGGCCATTGCGGTGGCCATCATCCAGCTTGGCAAGAGCATGAACCTGTCGGTGATTGCTGAAGGTGTCGAGCGCGCGGATCAGGCGGCGTTCTTGCTGCGCCATGGGTGCAATCTGGCGCAGGGGTATTTGTATGGGAAGCCGGTGGCGGCGGGTGAGATTCTGGCGCGCTGGGGTGGGCAGGCTTAGTCCGCGCCGCCCAGCAGCAGCCGCAGATTGCAGTCGCGCTGCCATTCGCGGCGCTCGTCGCTCGATTGGGCCAGGCGCGCCAGTTCGGCCGGGGTGATCTCGGCCTGGGCCTGGATCAGGCGATCGGCCACGCCGCCATCGGGCACCATCGTGCCGAAGAACGCCACGGTGTCGCCGCGCTGCAGCAGCAGCGTCGGGAAGTTGTCGACATCGAGGTCGCCGACCAGGGCGGCCTGGTCTTCGATGTCGATCCAGATGAAGTGCTTGTCCGGGTGACGCGCGGCCAGGCTCTCGAACGTGGCGCGGTAGGTCGCGCAGGTGCCGCACCAGGCGGCGCACAGGCAGGCGACCGTCCAGGCGTCATCGTGGACGGCGGCGACAGCGGCGTCGAGGGTCGAAGAATCGAGGGTCAGGCTATGCATGGAGCGCATTTTACTCCGTGTTGCGCTGCAATGTGGCGGGGAAGGCCGAGCGGCATGGATGGCGCCCGGCCAAGCGGTTAAAATACGGGATGCCTATCATTCTTGCCATTGAAACCTCGGCCGAGCTGGCGTCTTGCGCGCTCCTGGTCAACGACACCGTTATTTCCCGTGCCACGGCCGGCGTGCGCAGCCACTCGCAATCGATCCTGCCGATGGTGCAGGAGCTGCTGCGCGAAGCCGGCATTGCGCTAGCGGACTGCGACGCGATTGCCTTCGGGGCCGGTCCCGGCTCGTTTACCGGTGTGCGCACGGCGTGCGGCGTCGCGCAAGGTCTGGCATATGGCGCCAATCTTCCCGTGCTGCCGATGGTGACGCTGGCCGCGATGGCTGAAAGCTGCCGGGCGCGCTGCGGCGCGACCGAAGTATTGACCGTGCTCGACGCGCGCATGGGCGAAGTCTATTGGGCCCAGTACCGTTTCGATGGCGCATGGCGCGAAGTCGTGGCGCCCACGCTAAGCGCGCCGCAGGCCGTGGCGCCGCTGGCGGTCGCTGGTCTGCAGGCGTGCGGCAACGGCTTCGAGGCGTATGCCGATGCCTTTGCCGGGCAGGCCTTTGCTGTCGGCGCCATGGCAGACATCGTGCCGCATGCGCGTGAGATGGCGTCCCTTGCCGTTGACGCACTGGCGGCCGGGCAGGGCGTACCGGCAGCGCAGGCGCAGCCGATTTACCTGCGCAACAAGATTGCGTTCACCACGGCCGAGCGCCTGGTGATCAATGCCGCCAAGGCCGCCGCATGAGCGACCTGCAAGAGCTTGGCCTGCAGCTGGCGCCGATGACGGCGGCCGACGTGGGCGAGGTATGCGCGCTGGAGGCGAGCGTGTTTCCGTTTCCCTGGAGTCGCGGGAACTTCATCGACTCGCTCAACAGCGGCTACGATTGCTGGACCGTGCGTGATGCGGAGGGCACGCTGGCCGGCTACTACCTGTTGATGTATGCGCTCGACGAAGCGCACCTGCTCGACGTTGCGGTGGCGGCGAATCGCCAGCGCCAGGGACTGGGGCGGCGCTTGCTGGACGTGCTCGCGGCGCGCGCGCGCAGTCAGGGCATGACGTCGATCCTGCTCGAGGTGCGGCCGTCGAACGAGCGCGCGCTGGACGTGTACCGGCGCCATGGCTATGTCCATATCGGGCGCCGCAAGGGCTACTATCCGGCCGGCGCTGCAGGCCGTGAAGATGCCATCGTGATGAGGCTGGATTTATGAAGACCGTGAGCGGGCGCGATGCGCTGTTCCTGAACGAGATGGGGATCGGGCCGTTGTGGCAGTTGCGGGCGGCGGCTGCGCCGTCGACGGATGCTGCTGGTGACGAGGTTGTTGACAGCGATGCTGGCGCCGCGGTCGATGCTGCGCCGGCGGTGGTGCCGGCCTCTGCGCCTGTTGCTGCACCTGCTTCTGCACCGGTGCCGGTGCCTGACCCCGCGCCGGTTGCGCGCGGGATGACGCCGCTGTCGGCGCCGCCGTATCGCAATCCGCCGCCCGCCGCCACTGACGCTGCGTGGGACGACGGCAGTGACGCCGCGCCGGCCGCGCCCGACGTGTCGACGCTCGACTGGGCGGGCTTGCGCCAGGCGATTGCCGGCTGCAAGGACTGCGCATGCGGGGAAGGGCGCAAGCCCGTGTATGGCGATGGACCGCGCCAGGCGCGCTGGCTGATCGCCGCCGGTACGCCGAGCGCGCTCGACGAGCAGGCCGGCCAGCCGCTGACGGGCGATCCGGGCAAGTTGCTGGGCAATATGCTGCACGCGGTCGGCCTGTCGCGCGAGCGCGATGCCTATGTCACGCCGCTGGTGAAGTGTCGTCCGGTCAACGCCAGGGGTGGCGAGCGCGCGCCGACGCCTGAGGAAATCACGGCGTGCC
Organism: Massilia aurea; assembly: GCF_024753205.1. Lineage (GTDB taxonomy): Bacteria > Pseudomonadota > Gammaproteobacteria > Burkholderiales > Burkholderiaceae_D > Telluria > Telluria aurea. The sequence goes on from NZ_JANUGZ010000005.1 coordinate 188,481, forward strand.
GGCCGTTCCTGGAGCGCGAGCTGGCGCTGACGGGCGCAATGACCGTGCTGACGATGGGCCAGGTCGCCGCCAATGGCCTGCTGGGCCGCGCGCTGAACGAGCCGCTGGCCGGCGTGCGCGGTCAGGTGCATGCGCTGGGCGAAGTGCCGCTGGTCGCCACGCTGCATCCGGGTGAATTGCTGCTGCGCGGCGCCGACAAGGCGCTCGCCTGGGCCGACCTGTGCCGGACGCGCTCGCTTGAACCCCGCACCTAGTTATCAGGCCGCGTTCCACGCGCGCTGGCGGCACCTGACGCTGCCACCGGTGCGCGCGCTGGCCTGGCTGCTCGACTCCCCCGACCTGCTCGATGGCGCCGCACCGGCATGGGCCGGGCGCGTGGCGACGCTGGGGCCCGTCATGGACGAGGTCGCCACCTGGCTGGCGCAGTTGGATGCCGACCCATCAGCCTTGAACGCCGCGCTCGGCGAGAAACCGTACACGCGACTGGGGCTGTACGCCGAAAAGCTGATGGCGTTCTATTTTGCGCAGCAGGGGCGGCTGGTCGCGCATGGCCTGCAAATCCGCGCCAACCGCAACGACACGGTCGGCGAATTCGACTTTCTGCTCGAAAACGGCCCGGATGCGCTGGAGCACATCGAGTTCGCAACGAAATTCTATCTGCAGGGCGAAAGCGGCGTAGGGGGCCTCGACACATTGGTCGGCCCCAACCTGGCCGACACGCTGGGCCTGAAGATGCGCAAAATCTTCGAACGTCAGCTCGCGCTGGGCCAGCACCCGGCCGCGCAAGCGCAACTGCCACGTCCCGTCAACAAAGCGGGCGCCCTGGTGAAAGGCTGGCTGTTTTACCCCGCCGGCAGTTGGCCGGCAATGCAAGGCATCACGCAAAGCCATTGCCGCGGCTTCTGGTGCGCACTGAGCGAGCTGGACAATCTCCCGGACGACATCTACGTCATCCTGTCAAAACTCGAATGGCTGGCGCCACTGCGCACCGCTTCACCGACTTGGGCAATGACCCGCGCACAACTGGCAGCCGAACTGACAGACCGCTTCGCCATATCAAACACCCCAGCGCTGATCGCGCGCGTCCGCCCACAAGAAAACGCACTGGAAGAAGCCGACCGCGGCTTCATCGTCCCCAACGACTGGCGCACCCGCGCCCAAACCACCCACCCCTAACCCCTAATCAGGGCTAATTAGGGTCAGAGTCGATTTATTGAGCAATTTCCCGAATTGCCCAATAAATAGCCCCCGACCCTGCCTCGAACCCCGCCGATGAGCCCGTCAAACAAAGTAGGGTCAGAGTAGATTTATTGGGCAATTCCCCAAAGTTGTCAAACAATTCGACTCTGACCCTAATTGTTTTTTTGCTTGCTGGATTCGTTTGGTATGACTGTCGGCATCAAATTCAGCCGATGACTGAACCGGTTCGGAAAGCGCTGACAAAGGCGTAGCGGCCAGCAAGTTCAGGCCTGCCAAACAATTAGGGTCAGAGTCGAATTATTGAGCAATTTCTCGCGAATGCGGAGAAAGTGGGGACAGAGTGCCTGTCCTGAGCTATTGCCTGCTGGGTATGCCGAGAAGGGCAGGCTTCATGGAAAGGGGTCAGGCGAAACGTTGTCAAACAATTCGACACTGACCCTAGTTTTAGTGTTTGCCTTCGCCGATCAGGCCGAGGGAGTCGTGTTCGCGCTGGTTCATCAGGTGGCGGCGTTGGATCAGCAGCATGATGCCGGCGACGGACAGGCCGAAGATGACGATGATGATGTTCAGGTCGAGGTTCAGCGTGATCATTACTGCGTAGGCGGCGAGCATCGTCAGGATCGACAGGTTTTCGTTGAAGTTCTGCACCGCGATCGAGTGGCCGGCGCTCATCAGGACGTGGCCGCGGTGCTGCAGCAGTGCGTTCATCGGGACCACGAAGAAGCCCGACAGGAAGCCGATGAAGGCCAGCAGCGGGTAGGCCAGCGTGACCGATTTCACGAACACCATGCTCGTCACCACCAGGCCCATGATGATGCCCATCGGGATCACGGTGAGCGACTTGCGCAGCGGGATCATGCGGGCGGCCATCGCGGCGCCCAGTGCGACGCCGATCGCGACCACGCCGATCAGGTTCGTTGCCTGGTCCAGCGGCAGCCCAAGCGATGCTTCGGCCCACTTGAGCACGATGAATTGCAGCGTGGCGCCGGCGCCCCAGAACAAGGTCGTCACCGCCAGCGAAATCTGGCCCAGCTTGTCACGCCACAGCGTGGTGGAGCAATTGGCGAAGTCGGTGATGAGTTTGATCGGGTTGCGTTCCTGGTGCTCGTAGCGCGCGCCGGTGTCCGGGATGCGCAGGTTGAAGATGGCGGCCAGGATATAGATTGCGACGACGACGGCCATTGCGGCCTCGGCCGGTGTGTCGATGCCCAGGCGCGGCAGCAGGTCGAACGAGAGCAAAAAGCCCGAGCCGCGCGGGCTGACCAACGTGCCGCCCAGCACTGTGCCGAGAATGATCGACATCACCGTCAGGCCTTCGATCCAGCCATTGGCCGGCACCAGCTTTTCCGGTGGCAGCAGTTCAGTCAGGATGCCGTATTTGGCGGGCGAATACACGGCCGCGCCGAAGCCGACAACGGCGTATGAAATCAGTGGGTGGACCGTGAAGAACATCAGCGCGCAGCCGAACACCTTGATGATGTTCGCGATGAACATCACGCGGCCTTTGTTGAGCGCGTCGGCGAAGGCGCCGACGAAGGCGGCCAGCAACACATAGAACAGGACGAACGACAGCTTCAGCAGCGGAGTGAGCGATGCCGGGGCGTCCATTGCGACGAGCAGGCTGATCGCGACAAACAGAAGCGCGTTATCTGCCAGCGACGAGAAGAACTGCGCCGCCATGATGGTATAAAAACCACGGTTCATTCTAAAATTCTAAAGTTCGGTCCGGGTTGCTTTATACCATGAATGGCTGGCGTGGCGAAGCCAATACGATGCACCGTGACTGCACCGGCAACGCCTCCGGGCCTGCTCCGGTAGAATAGCCACTCCCACTTTTTGTACCGGTTTCATCCCGATCGCCGACCATGCCGCGCCCACTCTTTGCCACCATCCACCCGGACTCGATGCAGCACAATCTGTCGCAGGCCCGCACCTGCGCGCCTATGGCGAAGATCTGGGCGGTCGTCAAAGCCGATGCTTACGGCCACGGCCTGGAACGCGCGATGCACGGCTTCGCCACGGCCGATGGCCTGGCCCTGATCGAGCTCGAAAACGCCATCCGCCTGCGCGAACTTGGCTGGATCAAGCCGATCCTGTTATTAGAGGGATTCTTCGAAGCGGCCGACGTGCCCCTGCTGGCCGAACACAATATCGTCACGGCCGTGCACTCGGTTGAACAAATCAAGTTGCTCGAATATACCCAGCTCTACCGCCCGATCGATGTCTACCTGAAAATGAACACGGGCATGAACCGCCTGGGCCTGCGCCCGGACGAATACGCGGCCGCCTACAAGCGGCTGCGCGCCATCCCCGACGTGCGCAACATCACGCACATGACGCACTTCGCCAACGCCGACGAGCTGGAACATCCGCTCTTGACCATCGCCGAGCAGGTGCGCCGCTTCCAGATCGGCGCCGCCGACCTGCCCGGCGAGCGCAGCCTGTCCAACTCGGGTGGCGTGCTGCATCAGGCCATGATCAGCGAACACTTGCAGAACGACTGGGTCCGCCCCGGCATCATGCTGTACGGCGGCACGCCGGGCGGGCGCAGCGCGGGCGATTTCGGCCTGCGCCCGACCATGACGCTGCGCTCGGAAATCATCGGCATCCAGCACATCGAGCGCGGCGACACGGTCGGCTATGGCAGCCGTTTCGTGGCCGAAGGCCCGATGACGATCGGCGTCGTCGCCTGCGGCTATGCCGACGGCTACCCGCGCAGCGCGCCCCACGGCACGCCGGTGATCGTCGATGGCGTGCGCACGGGGCTGATTGGCCGCGTCTCGATGGACATGATGACGGTCGACCTCTCGCCGGTGCCCAATGCGCGCATCGGCAGCAAGGTCACGCTGTGGGGCGATGGCTTGCCGATCGACGACGTGGCCCACGCCGCCGGGACGATCGGCTACGAATTGATGTGCGCAGTCGCGCCGCGTGTGCGCATTGCCGAAGGTCGCCTGGGCACCGATGGATAACCGATAGAGAACATGGCAAAAGCAAAAACCAATTACACCTGCTCCGAATGTGGTGCGATCGCCACCCGCTGGATGGGCCAGTGCGCCGACTGCAAGGCCTGGAACACGATGGTCGAAACCGTCGTCGAGGCGCCGGGCGTGAACCGCATGTCGCAAACCCCGCACCGCGCGCTGGCGCAGACCGCGCCGGTGCTGTCGCTGGCCGATATCGAGGCGATCGACGTGCCGCGCTTTGGTACCGGCATCGAGGAATTCGACCGCGTGCTGGGCGGCGGCCTGGTGGCCGGTGGCGTCGTGCTGATTGGCGGCGACCCGGGTATCGGCAAGTCCACGCTGCTGCTGCAGGCGCTGGCCAGCCTGTCCAAAACGCGCTCCACGTTATATGTGAGCGGTGAGGAATCCGGCGCCCAGATCGCGCTGCGTGCGCGCCGGCTCGCGGTCGACGCGCAAGACCTCAAATTGCAGGCCGAAATCCAGCTCGAGAAAATTCTCGGCACGATCGCCGACCTGAAGCCCGAAGTGGCGGTGATCGACTCGATACAGACCGTGTATTCCGACGCCCTGACGTCGGCCCCCGGCTCGGTGGCCCAGGTGCGCGAATGCGCGGCGCAACTGACGCGCGTGGCCAAGCAGACCGGCGTGACGATCATTCTGGTCGGTCACGTGACGAAAGAGGGCGCGCTGGCCGGCCCGCGCGTGCTCGAACACATCGTCGACACGGTGCTGTATTTCGAGGGCGACACGCAGTCGAGCTTCCGCCTGGTGCGGGCGATCAAGAACCGCTTCGGCGCCGTCAACGAGCTGGGCGTGTTCGCGATGACCGAAAAGGGCCTGAAGGGCGTGTCGAATCCGTCCGCGCTGTTCCTGTCGCAGCACGACACGCCCGTGCCGGGTTCGTGCGTCATGGTCACGCAGGAGGGCACGCGCCCGCTGCTGGTCGAGATCCAGGCGCTGGTCGACACGAGCCACCTGCCCAATGCGCGTCGCCTGTCGGTTGGCCTCGAGCAGAACCGCCTGGCGATGCTGCTGGCAGTGCTGCACCGCCATGCCGGCATCGCCGCGTTCGACCAGGACGTCTTCATCAACGCGGTCGGCGGCGTGAAGATTACCGAACCGGCGGCCGACCTTGCCGTGCTGCTGGCGATCAATTCATCGATGCGCAGCAAACCTTTGCCACGCGGGCTCGTGGTGTTCGGTGAAGTAGGCCTGGCTGGCGAGATCCGGCCGGCGCCGCGTGGCCAGGAGCGCCTGCGCGAAGCGGCCAAGCTGGGCTTTTCGATTGCCGTGATCCCGAAGGCGAATGCGCCGAAGCAGAAAATCGAGGGCATGACGATCATCGCCGTCGAACGCATCGAAGAAGCGTTCAACAAACTGCGCGAACTCGACTAGGCGCGTGGCCAACCGGCCAACCGGCCCGGCCCAACAATGCCGTGCCGGAACCCGTGGATGTTCTTATAATAGTGTCCCTTATCAGGCATCATGGGAAACACGTGTTACAAGAGCAGAGGCAGTCCCCGCGCAAAGTATTGCGTACCAAAGTCTTGCTGGCCATCGACGGCCGGGCACCATTCACCGGCAAGAGCGTCGATGTCAGCACCAACGGCATCAGTGTCAACATTCCCGACCCGGTGCCGGTCGGGCTCGCCGGCCAGTTGCGTTTCGACCTGATGATCGACGGCCGCTTCACGACGATCGACGCCCATGCCAAAGCGCTGCACTGCATTTTCAGCGGCGGTGAGTACAAGGTGGGGTTCAAGTTCCAGAGCCTTGACCTGGCAGCCGTGACGGCGCTGGCGCGCTTCCTGCGCTGATCTCGACGCACCATGCTACAAGCGGCGAGCACCCTGGGGCCTCACCGCTTGCTGTCTGACCCGCTGAGCAGGTTTGTCGCTATTCGTGATAGCGGTCTTCGAGTTGCCTGGAACTTCCACGTACTTCCTGGTAGATCTCGAACGCGACCAGTGCAGCCAGCCCGCCCAGAATCCCCATGACCATCATGTCCAGCATACAATCATCAACGCCGTTGGGCATCCCCTCCATGTGAAAACGACACTTCAGGGTAGCAGCTGATACGGTATTTACAAGGCTGGCGACGCTCGAAAATATCGGTGATCGCCCAGCCGCGCGCCGCGTCCCCACCGGCAATGCCATGCTTGCGGCCGTGTCATGTTCGTGTCACATTTCAGAATATGTCATGAACTTGTCATATTCGCCCGCTAGACTGCGCTTCATCGTCAGCGGGATCGTCCCGTCGTTCTATTTTCAGAGGATCAGATATGCGCATGAAGCATCTCTTCGTTTCGATCGCCGTCGCCGCTTCGGCATTCACCGCAACCGCCCAAGCCGCCAACATCACCGGCGCAGGCGCGACGTTCCCTTATCCGATCTACGCCAAATGGGCCGAGCTGTACAAGGCAGCATCGGGCAATGGCCTGAATTACCAGTCGGTCGGTTCCGGCGCCGGCATCAAGCAGATCAAGGCCAAGACCGTCGACTTCGGCGCGTCCGACATGCCACTGGCAGCCGCTGAACTCAACGCCGCCGGCCTGTTCCAGTTCCCGGCCGTGATGGGCGGCGTCGTGCCGATCGTCAACCTGGCGGGCATCGCTCCTGGCCAGATGAAACTGAGCGGCGCCGTCATCGCCGACATCTACATGGGCAAGATCGTCAAGTGGAACGCGCCGCAGATCGCCGCGCTGAACCCGGGCGTCAAACTGCCGGACGCCGACATCACCGTCGTGCGCCGCGCTGACAGCTCGGGCACCTCGTTCCTGTGGACCGATTTCCTGTCGAAGTCGAGCCCGGAATGGAAGACCAAGGTCGGCGCCGGCACCACCGTCAAGTGGGCAGTGGGCGTGGGCGGCAAGGGCAACGAAGGCGTGGCCGCCAACGTGCAGCGCATCAAGGGCGGCATCGGCTACGTCGAGTGGGCCTACGCCAAAAAGAACAAGATGTCGCACACCCAGCTCCAGAACAAGGATGGCGTGTTCCTGCAACCGAGCGACGACGCCTTCAAGGCCGCCGCCGCTGGCGCCAACTGGTCGGGCACCCCGGGCTTTGCGGTCATCCTGACCGACCAGCCGGGCAAGGACAGCTGGCCAGTCACGGGCGCGTCGTACATCCTCGTGCACAAGGCCCAGGACGCGGCCAAGGGCAAGGAAGTGCTGAAGTTCTTCGACTGGTCGTACAAGAATGGCGCCGCCTCGGCCGCTGAACTCGACTACGTGCCGATGCCTGCGCCGGTCATCAAGCTCGTGCAGGACGCCTGGCGTACCAATCTGAAAGACACCACCGGCAAGGCGCTTTGGTAATCCATACCTCTTCACCATCGAAGGACCGGCCCGACCGGTCCTTCTGCATGCCAGCGATATTGACAAAACGATATTGATTACGAGTCTTATAGCGAGTCTTCCACACATATGAGCGCCCACCCATCCTTGTCCGTGCAGGACCTGCCTGAACAGGCTGCAGCCGAAGACGCCCGTCGTTACGCTGCACTGCGCACGACGATGCGCAACCAGCGTATCCAGGACTTCTTCTTCCACAAAATCACGCTGCTGTTTGCTGCCACGGTCCTGGCGGTGCTGATCGGGATCATCATCTCGCTGGCCATCGGCGCCGCGCCGGCGTTCTCGCAGTTTGGCCCGGGCTTCATCACCCGCGTCGAGTGGGATCCGGTGAACGACGAGTTCGGCGCCATGATCGCCATCTGGGGCACGCTGGCCACCTCGATCATCGCGCTGGCCGTGGCCTTCCCGATCAGCTTCGGTATCGCACTGTTCCTGACCGAGATCTGCCCGGCCTGGCTGCGTCGCCCGCTGGGCACCGCCGTCGAGCTGCTCGCCGGCGTGCCGTCGATCATCTACGGCATGTGGGGCCTGTTTGTGTTCGCGCCGATGTTCGCCGACCACGTGCAGCCGCTGCTGAAAGAAACCATCGGCCAGTTGCCGGTGATCGGCGTTATCTTCCAGGGTCCGACGATGGGCATCGGCATCATGACCGCCGGCCTGATCCTGGCAATCATGATCATCCCGTTCATTGCCTCGGTGATGCGCGATGTGTTCGAGATCGTGCCGACCGTGCTGAAGGAATCGGCGTATGGCCTCGGTTGCACCCGCTGGGAAGTGGTGCGCAAGGTCGTGCTGCCATACACCCGCAACGGTGTGGTGGGCGGCGTCATGCTGGGCTTGGGCCGCGCGCTGGGTGAGACGATGGCCGTGACCTTTGTGATTGGTAACGCGCACTCGCTGTCGGCCTCGCTGTTCTCGCCAGGCAATTCGATTTCGTCGACGCTTGCCAACGAATTTGCCGAAGCGGCCAGCACGCTGCACTCGTCGTCGCTGTTTGCGCTGGCACTGATCCTGTTTGGCATCACGTTCATCGTGCTGTCGGCGGCCAAGATCATGCTGCTCGGTATGTCCCGTAACGAAGGCACGAAATAAGATGGCAACTGAGATGAATACCCCTTCCAAGAACCCGGTATACCGCCGGCGCCTGCTGGCGCACCGCATCGGCATCACGCTGTCGGTGTGCGCGATGGGCATCGGTCTGGCCTTCCTGGCCTGGATCCTGTTCACGCTGCTGTACAACGGCCTGGGCGGCCTGTCGGCCACGCTGTTCACGGCCGACACTCCGGCCCCGGGCACGCCTGGTGGCGGCTTGCGCAATGCGATTCTGGGCAGCGTGATGATGGTCGGTCTGTCGACGCTGATCAGCACGCCGGTCGGCATCCTGGCCGGTATCTATCTGGCCGAATACGGCGAGAACAACAAGTTCGCGCAAGTCACGCGCTTCGTGACCGACATCATGCTGTCGGCCCCGTCGATCGTGATTGGCCTGTTCGTGTATGCGATCTACGTCGCCAAGGTCCAGCACTTCTCGGGCTACGCCGGCACGATCGCGCTGTCGCTGATCGCGATTCCGGTCGTCGTGCGCACCACCGACAATATGCTGCGCCTGGTACCCCCCAGCCTGCTCGAAGCGGCGTATGCGCTGGGCGCGCCGCACTGGAAAGTGGCTCTGACCGTGCGCCTGCGCGCCGTGAAGGCTGGCGTCGTCACTGGCGTGCTGCTGGCCGTGGCCCGCGTTACCGGTGAAACCGCGCCGCTGCTGTTCACCGCGCTGAACAACCAGTTCTACAGCCATGACATGAATGCGCCGCTGGCCAACCTGCCGGTGGTGATCTACACCTACGCCATGAGCCCGTACGATGACTGGCGCTCGCTGGCCTGGGCCGGTGCATTGCTTGTGACCACGACCGTGTTGTTGCTGAACATCCTGTCGCGTACGTTGTTCAGCCAAAAAACCCCGAATTAATTCACTCTGATAAACGATAAAGTGATGAACCAAGCCATGCTCAATACGACTCCGACCCCGGCTGCGGCCAAAGCCAAGACGATCGAAATCGAAGGCCTGAACTTCTTTTACGGTAAAACGCAGAGTCTGAAGAATGTCAGCCTCGACATCCACGCCAAGCAGGTCACGGCCTTCATCGGCCCGTCGGGCTGCGGCAAGTCGACGCTGCTGCGTACCCTGAACCGGATGTACGACCTGTACCCGGGCCAGCGCGCCGAAGGCAAGATCATGTACCGCGGCGGCAATATCCTCGACGCAGGCGTCGACGTGAACATGCTGCGCGCCAAGGTCGGCATGGTGTTCCAGAAGCCGACCCCGTTCCCGATGTCGATCTACGACAACATCGCGTTCGGCGTGCGCCTGTACGAAAACCTGTCGAAAGGCGAGATGGACGAGCGCGTCGAGTGGGCCCTGAAAAAGGCGGCGCTGTGGGAAGAAGCCAAGGACAAGCTGTCCAAGAGCGGCCTGTCGCTGTCGGGCGGCCAGCAGCAGCGCCTGTGCATCGCGCGTGGCGTGGCAGTCAAGCCCGATGTGCTCTTGCTCGATGAGCCGACCTCGGCGCTGGACCCGATCTCGACCGCCAAGATCGAAGAACTGATCAGCGAACTCAAGCAGGATTACACGATCACGATCGTGACCCACAATATGCAACAGGCCGCGCGCTGCTCCGACTACACCGCCTATATGTACCTGGGCGAACTGGTCGAATTCGGCGAGACCGACCAGATCTTCATGAAGCCGGCGCGCAAGGAAACGCAGGATTACATTACCGGCCGCTTCGGCTGATCGAGCTGGCTGACCTTTTTCGGCCGTCCCTGCGGACGGCTTCACAAGAATATTGACGGAGAGTTTGTATGACAGGCGAGCATTCATCCAAGCAGTACGACCAGGAACTCGAAGGGATCCGTTCCCAGGTCTTGCTGATGGGCGGCATGGTGGAAACCCAGTTCGAAGAAGCGCTGGAATGCTTCCGCATCGGCGACATCGCACGCGCCGAGCGCGTGATGGCCGAAGACCAGGCCGTCAACCAGCTTGAAGTCGCGCTGGACGACGCCTGCAGCCACCTGATCGTGAAACGCCAGCCGACCGCGAACGACCTGCGCACCGTGATGGCCACCATCAAGGTGATCACCGACCTCGAGCGCATTGGCGACGAAGCGACCAAGGTTGCGCGCACGGCGAAAAGCCTGCACGAGCGGGGCGCGACGGGCTTTGCCCATTTCGACATGATCCGCACGATCGCCAAGGCGACGTCCGAACTGCTGCACGATTCGCTCGACGCGTTCGCGCGCCTGGACGGCAAGCAGGCCTTGCAGATCATCGCGGGCGACGAAGTGGTCGACCACGAGTTCCGCGTCATCCTGCGCACGATGGTCACGTTCATGATGGAAGACCCGCGCACGATTTCGTCGGCGCTCGACACGCTGTGGGTGGCCAAGGCCATCGAGCGCATCGGCGACCATGCCAAGAACATCGCCGAATACGTGATCTACGTGGTCGAAGGCCGCGACATCCGCCACAGCAAGCCGACGCTCGGTGAGCCGCCGGTACTGTGAGCATGGCTGACACCACCTCCGTCCTCGTGGTCGAGGATGAGCCGGCGATCGTCGAACTGGTGACCTATTCGCTGCGCGAAGCAGGCTGGGAAATCCGCACGGCCGATACGGCGGCCGGCGCCTGGGACAGCATCAGCCGGGGCAAGCCTGACCTGCTGCTGCTGGACTGGATGCTGCCCGACCAGAGCGGCCTGCGCTTGCTGTCGCGTATTCGCGCCGACCGCGATTTCCAGGAGCTGCCGGTCATCATGCTGACCGCCAAGAGCATGGAAGAAGACAAGCTGGCGGGCCTGAACAGCGGCGCTGACGACTACATCACCAAGCCGTTCTCGCCGCGCGAACTGCTGGCCCGTTCGCGCGCGCTGCTGCGCCGCAAGAGCCCGCACCTGGCCGAAGCGCCGCTGCGCGCCGGCAGCGTAACGCTCGATCCGAACAGCTGCACCGTGACGGTCGAGAACCAGCAGATCGACATCGGCAACGCTGAATACAAGCTGCTCAAGTACCTGCTGGCGCACCGCGAGCGCGTGTTTTCACGCGCCCAGTTGCTCGACAAGGTGTGGGGCGACCATGCGGTGATCGAAGAGCGCACGGTCGACGTGCACGTGCTACGACTGCGCAAGGCGCTGAAATCGGCCGATGGCCTGATCCGCACGGTGCGCAGCGTCGGCTACATGCTGTCCGAAAAATAGTCTGTGTCGAAGGACGCGATGAATCCCAAGTTGCTGTTCTGGGTCCCGGCGCTGTTGCGCCTGGGGCTGTTGTTTGCCTTTGCGGGCCTCGTCTGGTGGTGGATGGGGCTGGTGGTCGGGCTGTCGCTGGCGCTGGCTGCTGCTGTCACGGCCATCATCGTGCAGCTGTCCTATCTGCAAAAGCTGGGCGAATGGCTCGAGCATCCGCAAGAGACGCGCCTGCCGGACGGGTGGGGCGCCTGGACGGAAGCGTTCGCGCGCCTGTACCACCTGCGGCGCGACGACAAGAAGCACCAGGCTGAACTCACCGAATGGCTGGCCCGTTTCCGCCAGGCGATGCACCTGCTGCCGGAAGGCGTCGCGATCATGGACGACGTACTGTTTCTGGAGTGGTGCAACCCGGCGCTCGAGCGGCATCTGGGTTTGACGATGGAGCGCGACAAGGGCTTGCGCGTGACCAATCTGGTGCGCCATCCCGACTTCATCGATTACATCATCCTGGGCCGCTACGAGCAGCCGCTGACGCTGGCGTTCAGGGGCCGCAAGATCGAATGCCGCATCATCCCGTTCGAGAACCGGCGCCAGATCCTGGTCACGCACGACGCGACCGATACCGAGCGGATCGAAGCGATGCGGCGCGACTTCATTGCCAACGCCTCGCACGAGCTGAGGACGCCGCTGACGGTGATCGTGGGCTTCCTCGAAATCGCGATGGCCGATCCGGGCCTGGACGTGACCACGCGCACGGCGCACCTGAGCTTGATGACCGAGCAGGCGCAGCGGATGCAGCGGCTGATCCAGGACATGCTGACCCTGTCGCGGCTGGAGTCGGACGAATTCCCGCTCAAGCGCGAGCGGGTGGATATCAAGCTTCTGGTCGAATCGATCGCCGCCGAAGCGCGCGCGCTGTCGGGCGGCCGGCACACGATCGAGGTGGCGGTGGATGGCCCGGACGTGATGGGCAGCATGGAAGAGCTGCGGAGCGCTTTTGCCAACCTGGCGTCGAACGCGGTGCGCTACTCGCCCAACGGCGGCACGATCCGCCTGGCGTGGTCGCGCGGCCCCGATGCGCTGGCGTTTGCCGTGACCGACTGCGGCATCGGCATCGACCCGGAACACATCCCGCGCCTGACCGAGCGTTTCTACCGCGTGGACAAGAGCCGCTCGCGCGAAACGCAGGGCACGGGCCTGGGCCTGGCCATCGTCAAGCACGTGCTGCTGCGCCACGGCGGCAAGCTGACGATCACCTCCCAACCAGGCAAAGGCAGCACCTTCGCCGCCACGCTCCCCAACACATCCCTGCCAGCATAACCCTCCGACCCCAAAAGCAATTGCCCTACAATTGGGGTCAGAGTCGAATTGTTTGACAACTTTGTGACATGCTGGGGAGATCTTCCGGTTGACCACAAATTGAACGGAAACGTTTGTTTGAGACAATGAGGGTCAGAGTCGAATTAATGAGCAACTTCGAAAGTTGTCAAACAATTCGACTCTGACCCTCATTGTTTTTTCGGTGTTTTAGTGAGAAGAACAATTGATTTTGACTAGAACGATGGGCACGAGCAAGCAAAGCCATCGCTCAATAGATTGAGGTACTTTTTTCGGCTTTTTTGACCGGAAAAAAATGAGGGTCAGAGTCGAATTAATGAGCAACTTCGAAAGTTGTCAAACAATTCGACTCTGACCCTAATTGTCTTTTGGGCAAGCTGAGGCTAGGACATTGAGGCTCGGTAAAACGTCGTGGTGCGAGTGGGAAATTGGCCAATAATTCGACTCTGACCCTAATTGTTCCGGATGTTAGGGTAGCAGGAGGAGGGCGGTGGTCAGGGCGGCTGCCGGGATGCCGATCCAGGCGCCTTGGGCGACTTTGCGGGGGGCGTATTGGAGCATGGCGGCCACCGTCCAGGCGGCGACTGACAGGATGCCGCACCACAGCACCGGGCCGACGTGCCAGCCGCGGGCGGCGATGCAGGCGGCGAAGGAGAGTGCCAGGCCCAACCAGGCCAGTGTGCGCATGCGCATTCTCAGCGCTGGCGCTGGCTCCTTGCCGCGGCCGTGCAGGTCGGCGTAGTGGCGGTCCATCACGATGCCTTTGGCGGCGAATGCGCTGAAGGCGAGGGAAACGCTGCTGAGGAATAGCATGCTCATACGGGCTCCATGGTCGAGGTCGATCCGGCGTCAGCCGCCGTCTGCTTTTTCGCTGCTTTCTTTTTGGCTTTGTGCCCCAGCCACCAGGCGGCCCAGCCCAGCAATGTGCCCAGTATCAGGACGACGATGTCGAACGCCGCCACCGGCCGCAGGCCTGGGCCGCCGAACAGCGACACGCCCAGGTGCGAATGGGTCGTGAACACGTTCAGCACAGGGATGCCTGCCAGCATCACCGCGCCCACCGTTAGCTGGAAGCGCCACATCGCGCGTGTCGGCCGGATCTGGGCGAGGAGGGCGGCGGCGGCCCAGGCGATGAAGAACCAGTTGGCTTCGGCGCTGGCGCGTTGGGCCATGTCCATCGGCAGCAGGCGGTTGGCCCAGAAGAAGGCGGCTAACGCGATCGGCAGGCCGGCGATGGCGCCGATGTTCAGTGCGTCGACCAGCCGCACGCCGAAGCCGACGCGTCCGCCGTTGGCCACGATCTTGGCGTACGACTGGCGTTCCCGCACGCCCCACAACAGCGCGCCGGTGGCGACCATCGCAGAACCAGCCAGGCCGCACACGAAGAACAGCGCGCGCAGCAGGGGATCGGCAAAGTGCGCTAGGTGCATGCCATAGATGGCGGCGCGCGTGGCGAGCGCCGTGCTCAGCGGCGGCGTTGCCGACACCAGAGCGCCGCTGACGCCATCGAACGTCATTGCCGGTTCGAGGTTCGACAACTGCTGGCCCGACGGGCGATACAGTTCTACGCGCGCGGCCGAATCGTTCGGATGGCTGATCGCCACGCGCGATGGCGTCACGCCCCACGCCCGCTCGGCCTGCTGCAGCATCGGTGCGATATCGGCCAGCGGCGCGGCGATGTCCGCCGGCTTGCCGCGCTCAAAGTTGCCAAACACGTCGCTGAACATGGTGTTCTGCTCGGCGCCGTACAGCGCCTTGGTGGGCGCGGGCATGTAGATGAACATCAGCGTCACGATGCCCGTGTAGGTGATCATCAGGTGGAACGGCAGCGCCAGCACGGCGGTCGCGTTGTGCGCATCCAGCCACGAGCGCTGGCCTTTCTTTGGCCGGAACGTGAAGAAGTCCTTGAAGATGCGCTTGTGCGTGATCACGCCGCTGATGATCGCCACCAGCATGAACATCGCGCCAATGCCGACAATCCAGCGGCCCCAGATCGCCGGCATGTAGTGCAGGTCGAAGTGCAGGCGGTACAGGAAGTCTCCGCCACGGGTGTCGCGCGGTTTGGTCGTTTGCAGACCACTAGACGGATCGAGCGTGACATTCTGGTCGCGCAGCGCATTGCGGCGCTCTTGGCGCGTCATGTCTTTTTTCGGCGGATTCTGCCAGGCGGCCTGGATCAGCGGATTGCGCTCGTCGGGCAGGTCGATCGTCCAGCGCGTCGCATTGGGCGCGCGCTCCTGCAACGTGCGCACCGCTAGTTGCGCCGACTGCGCCGGGGAGAGCGTGGCCGGCGCAGCGGCTGCCGCGTGCAGCTCGGGCTTCATCCAGAACGTGATCTCGTGCCGGTAATACGCCGCTGTGCCGCCCATGAACACCAGCAGCAGCAGCCAGCAGACGAGCAGGCCAGCCCACGTATGCACCCACGCCATCGATTGCCGCAAGCCGTCCTTCATGCCGTTCCTCCGACCAGCCACAAGACCATCCCCAGCACCGCGCACGTTGCAGCCACGCCAACGCAGGCGCGCAGCGCGCTGCGCGTGGCAAATACCCACAGGATCACGCAGGGATAGATGACGAACGCCAGCAGCGTGGCGATGGTGACGGCATCGGCGCGCGGCAGCGGCAGCGCCAGTGCAATCAGTGCGCCGGCAAGCGCTGCGAGCACGTAGCCGCCGCCGATCGCGGCCACCGCGCGGGCGGTGACGCCGCCACGGTAGCGCCAGGTGATCGTGGTCATGAGCCCGGGCCTTTCTTCAGACGACGGATGGCGTCACTGGATACACGGTGAGCCGGATCAGTGTTCGGCGCTTGGCGCCATGGCTGGGCCAGCCGCGACGGCCGCGATGCCCTTCGGCTGCACGACGCTCAGCGACGTGGTGTAGCTGGACGTTGCGTATTGCAGGCCGGCGCGCTCGCCCGCCGTCTTGTCGGTGTGCTCGGTTTCCAGCACATACAGGCCTTTCCATGGCATGTCGAACTTGACGACGCCGCTGTCATCCGACTCCGCTTCTTTGGCCCAGCCGCTCTGGACAATGGCATTGACCTTCGCTTTTGGCAGTGGCTGGCCCTTGTAGAACACCTTGAATTCGCCGGCCTTGCCGGTCGGGACGAGGTCGAGCGTCAGTTTCGGCTGCTGCGCAGCGAAGCTGGTGGCCATGCGCGCGGCCGGCACCCAGATGTGGTTCAGCTTCTTGCCGTTCTCATCTGTTTCCCAGCTCGGGTAGGCATTGTCCTGAGCGACGATCGCGTCACCCGCCGCCGGCGTGGCGCCGCTGACCAGATAGCCCTTGGCAGTCTTGTCCAGCTTGAGCGTGCGTTCGCCCTTGGCGCCCAGCAGCGTCGCGCTCGGGGCGCCGAACTTGTCGAGCAGGCCCGGCGTGGTTTCGCGCTGGTTCAGGGCGAACTCACCGAATTGCAGCTTGACCGCCTTGCCGTCCTGCTCGAACCAGATTTGGTGGGCCTGTGCGGCAGGCGCGGCGACCAGCATGGCGACGAGGGAGGAGAGCAGAATTTTGGTCATGGTAAGCGCTTTGTGGTTGTTGATCGGATCAGATGGGCAGTATTGCGACAGGAATTATAATGCGAATCATTCTCATTTCAAAACATTTTTGCAACTGCTCCGCGCGGAGCGAATCACCGGCTCCCCGTCGTGCCCGCCGAGGCATGCCAGCAAGAACGCGCCGATGTACAATCGTGCCTCGTTCTTATCGGCCTCCTCTATGCTCTCTCGACGTACTTCCCTCGTGGCCTGCGCCGCACTGTTGCTGGCCGCCTGCGGCAGCACCCCGACCCCGGCTCCCGTCATTCCCGTTGCCGCCCCCAAGGCGGCGCCATTGCCTCCCAAGAAAATTCGTATCGGCCTGGCCCTCGGTGGCGGCGCCGCGCGCGGCTTCGCCCATATCGGCGTCATCAAGGCGCTCGAAGCCCAGGGCATCTACCCGGAAATCGTCGTCGGCACCAGCGCCGGCTCGGTCGTCGGCGCACTGTATGCGTCGGGCGTGAACGGCTTTGCGCTGCAAAAGACGGCCATGACCATGGACGAGGCCACCATCTCCGACTGGGCGCTGCCGCTGTTCAGCAAATCGACGGGCCTGCTGAAAGGCGAGGCGCTGCAGAGCTATGTGAACAAGGCCGTCAACAACGTGCCGATCGAGAAGTTGAAACTGCGCTTCGGCGCCGTGGCCACCGATCTGAAAACGGGTCAGCCCATCCTGTTCAGCCGCGGCAATACGGGCATGGCCGTACGCGCATCTTCCAGCGTGCCGAGCGTGTTCCAGCCCGTCGTCATCGGCAACAAGAGCTATGTCGATGGCGGCCTGGTCGCTCCGGTGCCGGTGCGTTACGTGCGCGACATGGGCGCCGATTTCATCATCGCGGTCAATATCTCGAGCGCGACCGAGGGCGCAGCCACCGCCAGTTCGCTCGACGTGCTGATGCAGACCTTCTCGATCATGGGCCAGCGCCTGAATCACTTCGAACTCAAGGATGCCGACGTGGTCATTACGCCCGCGTTGGGCAATATGGGATCGAGCGATTTCGGTGGCCGCAACCTGGCCATCCTGGCGGGCGAGCAGGCCGCTGCCGCCGCCATGCCGCAGATCAAGGCCAAACTAAAACTCAAACAGCAAGTTCCCTGAGAAAGCCCACGATGAACACCAAACCTTACCTGACCCTGGCGGACGCCAAACAGATCGGCGCTGCCGCCGAAGCCGAAGCCCTCGCCAATGGCTGGGCCGTGTCGATCGCCATCGTCGACGATGGTGGCCACCTGCTGTGGCAGCAGCGCCTGGACGGCGCGCCGCCGATCTCGTCGCACATCGCACCCAGCAAGGCCAATACGGCCGCGCTCGGCCGCCGCGAGTCGAAGGTGTATGAAGACGTGATCAATGGTGGCCGCATGTCGTTCCTCAGCGCGCCGAAGCTCGAAGGCATGCTCGAGGGCGGCGTGCCCGTCATCGTCGATGGTCACGTGATCGGCGCGGTCGGCGTCTCGGGTGTGAAATCGCACGAGGATGTGCAGATCGCCAAAGCCGGTATCGCCGCCCTGGGCACGGCGTAAATGGAGCGTACGGGCACATCATTTACGCCCGTATTTGCTGCAACGCCGCATTGCCGAATGCCGTTGTACGCGCTATAATTCGGAAGTTTATCTAATTCAAACTTCGCCGTAGCGCATACCCACCAACCCTCATTCAACATGACCTCCAACACCCGGCGCAAGCAGTGCAGCGGGGTTAGCTGGATGTCGGTCTGACGTGGCGCAGCTACGGCAACTTTTACGGGAGTTGCCCTTGCCGCCATTCTTTTCCGGCCCCTCTGTTCCGGCCATTCTGGCCCTTGCTGACGGGACCATCTTCAAAGGTTATTCCATCGGCGCCGTCGGTCACACGACCGGCGAAGTGGTGTTCAACACCGCCATGACCGGCTACCAGGAAATCCTTACCGACCCGAGCTATTCGCGTCAGATCGTCACGCTGACCTACCCGCACATCGGTAACTATGGCGTCAACACGACCGACGTGGAAGCATCGAAAGTGCATGCCGCTGGTTTGATCATTCGCGACCTGCCGCTGCTGGCCTCCAACTTCCGCTCGACGCAGTCGCTCGGCGACTACCTGAAGGCCGAGAACGTCGTCGCGATTGCCGGCATCGATACCCGCAAGCTGACCCGCATCCTGCGCGAGAAGGGCGCCCAGGCCGGCGCGATCCTCACCGCCGCGCAAGGCGCCGAGCCATCGACCGCGCAAGCGCTCGAACTGGCGCGCTCGTTCCCGGGCTTGGCCGGCATGGACCTGGCCAAGGTCGTCTCGGTGAAGAACGCCTACGAATTCACCGAAACCGAATGGAAGCTGGGCGAAGGCTTTGGCAAGCAGACCAACCCCCAGTACCACGTGGTCGCCTTCGACTACGGCGTCAAGCGCAACATCCTGCGCATGCTGGCCGAGCGCGGCTGCAAGGTCACCGTGCTGCCGGCGCAGTCCACCGCCGCCGACGCGCTGGCGCTGAACCCGGACGGTATCTTCCTGGCCAATGGCCCGGGCGACCCGGAACCATGCGACTACGCCATCGCCGCCTCGCGCGAGCTGATCGAAAAAGGCATCCCGACCTTCGGCATCTGCCTCGGTCACCAGATCATGGCGCTGGCTTCCGGCGCCAAGACCATGAAGATGAAGTTTGGCCACCACGGCGCGAACCACCCGGTGCAGGACCTCGATTCCAAGAAGGTCCTGATCACGTCGCAGAACCACGGCTTTGCGGTCGATCCGACCACCTTGCCGGCCAACTGCCGCGTCACGCACGTGTCGCTGTTCGACGGTTCGCTGCAGGGTTTCGAGCGTACCGACAAACCCGCGTTCTGCTTCCAGGGTCACCCTGAAGCCTCGCCTGGGCCGACCGACGTCGCCTACCTGTTTGACCGCTTCATCGGCCTGATGCAAGCAGCGGAGAAAAAATAATATGCCAAAACGTAGTGACATTAAAAGCATCCTGATCATCGGCGCTGGCCCGATCGTCATCGGCCAGGCCGTCGAATTCGACTACTCCGGCGCGCAAGCCTGCAAGGCCCTGCGCGAAGAGGGTTACAAGGTCATCCTGGTCAACTCGAACCCGGCCACGATCATGACCGACCCGGAAACGGCGGACGTGACCTACATCGAGCCGATCACCTGGAAGGTTGTCGAGCGCATCATCGAGAAAGAGCGTCCGGACGCGATCCTGCCGACGATGGGCGGCCAGACCGCGCTCAATTGCGCGCTCGACCTGCACCGCCACGGCGTGCTCGAGAAATACAATGTCGAGCTGATCGGCGCGACGCCGGAAGCGATCGACAAGGCCGAAGACCGCCTGAAGTTCAAGAACGCGATGACCAAGATCGGCCTGGGTTCGGCGCGCTCGGGCGTGGCGCACACGATGGAAGAATCGTGGGTCGTGCAACGCGAGATGGGCTTCCCGACCATCATCCGTCCGTCGTTCACGATGGGTGGCAGCGGCGGCGGCATCGCCTACAACGAAGAAGAATTCGAAGCGATCTGCAAGCGCGGCCTCGAAGCCTCGCCAACCTCGGAGCTGCTCATCGAAGAGTCGCTGCTCGGTTGGAAAGAGTACGAGATGGAAGTCGTGCGCGACAAGAACGACAACTGCATCATCATCTGCTCGATCGAGAATCTCGATCCGATGGGCGTGCACACGGGCGACTCGATCACCGTCGCACCGGCGCAGACTCTGACCGACAAGGAATACCAGATCCTGCGTAACGCGTCGATCGACGTGCTGCGTGAAATCGGCGTCGACACGGGCGGCTCGAACGTGCAGTTCGCGATCAACCCGAAAGACGGCCGCATGATCGTCATCGAGATGAACCCGCGCGTCTCGCGTTCGTCGGCACTGGCCTCGAAAGCCACCGGCTTCCCGATCGCCAAGGTCGCAGCCAAGCTGGCCGTCGGCTACACGCTCGACGAGCTGCGCAACGACATCACGGGCGGCGCCACGCCGGCCTCGTTCGAACCGTCGATCGACTACGTCGTCGTCAAGATCCCGCGCTTCACGTTCGAGAAATTCCCGACCGCCGACAAGCACCTGACCACGCAGATGAAATCGGTGGGCGAAGTGATGGCCATGGGCCGCACCTTCCAGGAATCGTTCCAGAAAGCGCTGCGCGGCCTCGAAGTGGGTGTCGATGGCCTGAACGAAAAAACGCGCGACCGCGAAAAGATCGAAGAAGAATTGGGCGAGCCTGGTCCCGACCGCATCTGGTACGTCGGCGACGCGTTTGCTCAGGGCTTCACGCTCGAAGAAGTGCACAACCTGACCAAGATTGATCCGTGGTTCCTCGTGCAGATCAAGGAAATCGTCGACATCGAGCTGTGGCTCGAGACGCAGACGCTCGAAGGTCTGGACAAGCCGCTGCTGTACAAGCTCAAGCAAAAAGGTTTTGCTGACCGTCGCCTGGCCTTCCTGCTGAAGGTCAAGCCGGAAGAAGTGCGCGCGCGCCGTCATGCGCTGAACATCCGTCCGGTCTACAAGCGCGTCGACACCTGCGCGGCCGAGTTCTCGACGAACACCGCGTACATGTACTCGACGTACGACGAAGAGTGCGAGTCGAACCCGACCGACAAGAAGAAGATCATGGTGCTGGGCGGCGGTCCGAACCGCATCGGCCAGGGCATCGAGTTCGACTACTGCTGCGTCCACGCGGCCCTCGCAATGCGCGAAGACGGCTACGAGACCATCATGGTCAACTGCAACCCAGAGACCGTCTCGACCGACTACGACACGTCCGATCGCCTGTACTTCGAGTCGCTGACGCTGGAAGACGTGCTGGAAATCGTCGAACTCGAAAAGCCGGTGGGCGTGATCGTCCAGTATGGCGGCCAGACCCCGTTGAAACTGGCGCTGGACCTGGAAGCGAACGGCGTGCCGATCATCGGCACCTCGCCGGACATGATCGACGCCGCCGAAGACCGCGAGCGTTTCCAGCAACTGCTGCAAGAGCTGGGCCTGCGCCAGCCGCCAAACCGTACCGCCCGCACCGAAGCCGACGCGCTGGCGCTGGCCGAAGAAATCGGGTATCCGCTGGTCGTGCGTCCATCGTACGTGCTGGGTGGCCGCGCGATGGAAATCGTCCACGAGCAGCGTGACCTCGAGCGCTACATGCGCGAAGCGGTCAAGGTCTCGCACGATTCGCCGGTGCTGCTCGACCGCTTCCTGAACGACGCCATCGAAGTCGACGTCGACTGCATCTCGGACGGCGAAGCCACCTTCATCGGCGGCGTGATGGAACACATCGAACAGGCTGGCGTGCACTCGGGCGACTCGGCCTGCTCGCTGCCACCGTACTCGCTGACGCAGGCGACCATCGATGAGCTCAAGCGCCAGACCTCGCTGATGGCCAAGGCCCTGAACGTGGTCGGCCTGATGAACGTGCAGTTCGCGATCCAGCAGAAGGAAGAAAACGGCCAGACCGTCGATACCGTGTTCGTGCTGGAAGTGAACCCACGCGCGTCGCGTACCGTGCCGTTCGTGTCGAAAGCCACCGGCCTGCAGCTGGCGAAGATCGCCGCGCGCTGCATGGTTGGCCAGACGCTGGCGCAGCAGGGCATCACGAAGGAAGTGATCCCGCCGTTCTTCAGCGTGAAGGAAGTCGTGTTCCCGTTTGTGAAATTCCCGGGCGTTGACACCATCCTGGGCCCCGAGATGAAATCGACCGGTGAAGTGATGGGCGTGGGCATGACCTTCGGCGAAGCCTTCGTCAAGTCGCAGCTGGCAGCCGGCATCAAGCTGCCGCGTTCGGGCACCGTGTTCCTGTCGGTGAAGTCGTCCGACAAGCCGCGCGCAACGAGTGTGGCGCGTGACCTGGTGGCGCTGGGCTTCGACCTGGTCGCGACCAAGGGCACGGCTGCCGTGATCGCCGCCGCCGGGATTCCGGTGCGCGCCGTGAACAAGGTGCTCGAAGGCCGTCCGCATGTCGTCGACATGATCAAGAACCGCGAAATCGTCATGGTCGTCAATACCGTGGAAGAAAAGCGCAGCGCCATCGTCGACTCGCGTGCGATCCGCACGTCGGCACTGGCCGCCCACGTGGTGACCTACACGACGATCGCCGGCGCCGAAGCGGCCATCGAAGGCATGCCGCATATCGACGAACTGCGTGTGTATGATTTACAAGGTCTGCATAAAACCTTAAACTAAGCAGACGCAGTACCCGTCACACTGGAAGTCCAGTCAACCACAGAGCTCGCGCGGCCTTGGCGCCGCGTGCCTCTGTGGTTTTCGCTTTCTTGTCGCGTTGGTACTATCCGCCCTGGCGGACCCGTCAAACAAACCAAGCAGAGAACCATGACCACACCACTGACCAAATTCGGCGCAGAACTCCTGAAAGAAGAGCTGCACCAGCTCAAGACGAAGGAACGCCGCAGCGTGATCGACGCGATCGCCGAAGCGCGTTCGCATGGCGACCTGTCCGAGAACGCTGAATACGACGCCGCCAAGGAGCGCCAGGCGTTCGTCGAAGGCCGCATCGCTGAGCTGGAAAGCAAGCTGAGCACCTCGCAGGTGATCGACCCGACCACGCTCGACGCCGAAGGCCGCGTGGTGTTCGCCGCCACGGTCGACCTGGAAGACCTCGATTCGAGCCAGAAGGTCACGTACCAGATCGTCGGTATGGATGAAGCCGACCTCAAGATGAACAAGGTCTCGATCACGTCGCCAATCGCGCGCGCGCTGATCGGCAAATACGCCGGTGACGTCGTTGAAGTGCAGGCGCCGTCCGGCCCGCGCGAATACGAAATCCTGGAAGTGCGCTACATCTGATGGACAGCGGCGCGCAGGGGCTCGCAGCAGGTCAGGCACCAGGCCGGGCAGGGCGCTTGCCGGCGGCACGCCTGCTGGTGGCCGCGCTGTGGACCGGCAGCCTGTGGGCGCTGGGCTATATCGCGGCGCCAGCGGCGTTCAAGGTGCTCGGCAGCGTGCAGGCAGGTGATCTGGTTGCCGTGCTGCTCACGCGCCAGGCGTGGCTGTCGATTGGCTGTGCGGTTGTGCTGGCGCTCTTGCTGTGGCGCTCGACCGATCTTGCCCCGCAGCGCCGGCGCTTTCTGGGCTGGCTCGTGATCGCGATGCTGGCGTGTGCGCTGGTGATTTTCGTGGGCTTGCAGCCCGGGATGGCGCATTTGCGCGTGCTGGCTGGTGAGGCCGGGGTGCGTGCGTCGCCGTACTGGACGCAGTTTGCGGTCATGCATGGCGTGTCGCAGGTGTTTCACATGATCCAGAGCGTGCTAGGGGCGTGGTTGCTCGTCAAGCTGCGGTAATTTTTAGCCCGCCGTACGCGACACCGATATAAAAAAACCGGGTTGCCCCGGTTTTTTTTACTTGTTCAGCGAGTTCTTTTTGGAGCTGGTCTGACGCGGCTTGGCGCGCTTGATGTTGCCGCCTGCCGTGACGCGCTCGTTACCCTTGAGCATGACCTTGGTGACGCTCGGCTTCTTGGTGCCGCTGGCGCTGGCCTTGACGATCGTGACTTCGCGCATGCCCGGGCCAGCCTTGCTGCTGCGTTCCTTGGCCGTCTCGACCTTCGGACGGTACAGCACCAGCAGCTTGCCGATGTGCTGGACCTGGGCCGCCTGGAGGTCGGCGCTGATCTTGTCGTACATGGCAACGCGCGCTTCGCGGTCGTCACCGAACACGCGCACCTTGATCAGGCCGTGCGAGTCGAGGCTGTTGGCGACTTCCTTCATCACGGATTCGGTCAGGCCGTCGGCGCCGATCATGACAACAGGATTGAGCCCGTGGGCTTCTGCGCGCAGAGCACTGCGCTCGGCCGGAGTGAGTTTAAGCATAATAAATTTTTGATGGACCTATAAAAGCAGTATTCTACGCGAATGGCCAAGAACAAATTAAACAAAAACTGGTTACACGACCATATTAACGATCCCTATGTCAAACTCGCGCAAAAAGAGGGCTACCGCGCCCGTGCCGCCTACAAACTGAAAGAAATCGACGAGGCCGAGAAACTCATCAAGTCGGGCAATGTTGTTGTCGACCTTGGCTGCACGCCAGGTAGCTGGGCCCAGTACACGCGGCGCAGGCTGGCCGGCAAGGACGGCGGCGGCATCCACGGCACCATCATCGGTCTGGATATTTTGCCAATGGAACCGGTCGCCGATGTTCAATATATCCAGGGTGACTTCCGAGAAGAAGACGTGCTGACGCAGCTCGACGTCGTGCTGGCCGATCGCAAGGTCGACGTGGTGCTGTCGGACATGGCACCGAACCTGTCGGGTATCGGCCACGCCGACGCCGCCCGCATGGAACATCTGATCGATCTGGCGATCGAATTCTCGCAGGCGCATCTGAAGCCGGGCGGGGCGCTCTTGGTGAAGTGTTTCAAGGACATGGGGTTTACCCAGATTCTGGAAAAATTCCGCCTCGAGTTTACGACCGTGAAGCAAATCAAACCGAAGGCCAGCCGCGACAAATCGTCCGAGATTTTCCTGCTGGGCAGAGGTCTGAAAAATCCAAGCGTGTAATTGGCGTGTGGCGACAGATCGCCCCTTGAAATTCAGCCGCGCGGCCACCACATCTGCCGCGTGATCCCTTGTATTGCGACTGCGTTTCGGGCAGTCGGCGATGTCGGGAATGAATAAGACAGTCATTCGATGGTATTTCGACACTACGGCTGGAGTTGCGTGGCAGCGCTGGCCTATTGCGGGTAAAATCAGAATACTGAAATCGGTAGAGATGCGTACGCATCGGAGGAGTGCTCGTGAATAATATGTTTTCCAAATCCGCCATCTGGGTGGTCGTCGCGCTGCTGTTGTTCATGCTGTTCAAGCAGTTTGACACCCACAGCGTCGCTGGCGGCAGCAAGACCATCGCTTATTCCGAGTTGCTCGATGAAGTGAAGTCGCGTCGCATCAAGGAAGTCCTGATCGAGGGCACGAACATCACCGCCACACGCGCTGATGACACTAAAGTGCGCGCGACCGCCACCGGTCTCGACCGTGGCCTGATCGGCGACCTGCGCGAATACGGTGTGCGCTTCGACGTAAAGCCGCCAGAAGAGCCTTCGTTCCTGCAACAGGTCTTCATCTCGTGGTTCCCGATGCTTCTCTTGATCGGCGTGTGGGTGTTCTTCATGCGTCAGATGCAGGGTGGCGGCAAGGGCGGCGCGTTCTCCTTCGGCAAGTCGAAGGCACGCATGCTCGACGAAACCAATAACACCGTGACGTTCTCGGACGTCGCCGGTTGCGATGAAGCGAAAGAAGAAGTCTCCGAGATCGTCGACTTCCTGCGCGATCCAACCAAGTTCCAGAAGCTGGGCGGCCGTATCCCGCGCGGCGTGCTGATGGTCGGTCCTCCAGGTACCGGTAAGACGCTGCTGGCCCGCGCCATCGCTGGCGAAGCCAAAGTGCCGTTCTTCTCGATCTCGGGTTCCGACTTCGTCGAGATGTTCGTCGGCGTCGGTGCAAGCCGCGTTCGCGACATGTTCGAGAATGCCAAGAAGCATTCGCCGTGCATCATCTTCATCGACGAGATCGACGCTGTCGGTCGTCATCGCGGCGCCGGCATGGGCGGCGGCAACGACGAGCGGGAGCAGACGCTGAACCAGTTGCTGGTCGAGATGGATGGCTTCGAAGCACAATCGGGCGTGATCGTCATCGCTGCGACTAACCGCGCCGACGTGCTGGATAAGGCGCTGCTGCGTCCGGGCCGTTTCGACCGCCAGGTGATGGTGGGCCTGCCGGACATCCGCGGCCGCGAACAGATCCTGAACGTGCACATGCGCAAAGTGCCAATCGGCACCGACGTCAAGTCCGACATCCTGGCCCGCGGTACGCCTGGTTTCTCGGGCGCCGATCTGGCGAACCTGGTCAATGAAGCGGCGCTGTTCGCAGCCCGCCGCAGCAAGCGCCTGGTCGAGATGATCGATTTCGAAGATGCGAAAGACAAGATCTTCATGGGTCCGGAACGCAAGTCGATGGTCATCCGCGAGGAAGAGCGCCGCAACACGGCCTACCACGAGTCTGGCCACGCGGTGATCGCCAAGCTGTTGCCAAAAGCCGATCCGGTGCACAAGGTCACGATCATGCCGCGCGGTTATGCGCTGGGCCTGACATGGCAGCTGCCTGAGCACGATGCACTGTCTGGCTACAAAGACAAGATGCTCGAGGAAATTTCGATCCTGTTCGGTGGCCGTATCGCCGAAGAGATCTTCGTCGGTCAGATGTCCACTGGCGCATCGAATGACTTCTCGCGTGCTACCAAGCTGGCGCGCTCGATGGTGACCCGCTTCGGCATGTCCGACAGCATGGGTGTGATGGTCTACGAAGACAGCGAGAATGAAGGCTTCTTCGGCGGCGCTACCAAGACCATTTCGGAAGCGACTCAGCAAAAGGTCGACGCCGAAATCCGCGCGATCCTCGACACGCAGTACGCCCTGGCGCGTCGCTTGCTGGAAGAGAACCGCGACAAGGTCGAGATGATGACGAAGGCGCTGCTCGACTGGGAAACCATCGATGCCGACCAGATCAACGACATCATGGCCGGCCAGGAGCCACGCAAGCCAACGACGGTGCTGACCAAGCGCACGCCGCCAGGCGACAGCGGCCCTGGTGGTGTGGCACCAAACGCCACCGCACCAGCCTGACGCTCGCGCTACCCCACGAAGGCACCCGCAAGGGTGCCTTTTTTCATGACGGCGTCCGCTTGCTGCTTTGACTTACTGAGCAGCCTGCAACGCCCGCACGACTGACACCATGAACAAGACTTTGCAATGCGGCCAGTTCAGCTTCGCGCTCGATGGCGCCGCGTCCCTCGAGCCCGTCGTGATGGGCATCCTGAATATCACGCCGGACTCGTTTTCCGACGGCGGCCGCTACCAGGGCCTGGAATTCGCGCTGACGCACGCCGAAGCGATGATCCGCGATGGCGCCACCATGATCGACATCGGCGGCGAGTCGACCCGTCCTGGTTCCCCTGGCGTGCCCCTTGATGAAGAACTGCGCCGCGTGATGCCGACGCTGTACGCGCTGCGCACGCTGGACGTCGCCTTGTCGGTCGACACTACGAAACCCGAGGTCATGCGCGAAGCGCTGATCGCCGGCGCCGACATGATCAACGACGTCAATGGCTTTCGCACGCCGGGCGCGCTGGAGGCGGTGCAGGACAGCGACTGCGGCCTGTGCGTGATGCACATGCAAGCCACGCCAGCCACCATGCAGCAGGCGCCCCGGTATGATGACGTCGTAGATGACGTGATTGCGTTCCTAAAAGCACGCGTCGATGCGATGACCGCGGCCGGCATCGAGCGCAGCCGCATCTGCGTCGATCCGGGCTTCGGCTTTGGCAAGACGGTTGAGCATAACTTCGCGTTGCTGCGCGGCCTGGGCCGCATCCGGGATGAACTTGGCTTGCCGGTGCTGGCAGGCATGTCACGCAAATCGATGATCGGCGCCGTTACTGGCCGTCCGGTCGAGCAGCGCACCGCCGGTAGTGTCGGCGCGGCATTGGCTGCGGTAGCGCAGGGCGCTAGAATCGTGCGTGTGCATGATGTTGCGGAGACGGTCGATGCGCTGAAGGTATGGCACGCGGCCATGCATCCATAAAAATTCGTTTCAATAAGAGAAAAGAGAACTAGATGGCACGGAAATATTTCGGCACCGATGGCATTCGCGGCCTCGTGGGCGCAGCACCAATCACCCCTGATTTCGTCATGCGCCTTGGCTACGCTGCCGGCACCGTGCTGGCAAAGGGCAAAAAATCGAGCAGCGGCCGGCCCGTCGTCCTGATCGGCAAGGACACGCGCATCTCGGGCTATATGCTCGAGGCCGCGCTGGAGTCGGGCTTCTCGGCTGCAGGCGTCGACGTGATGCTGGCCGGCCCGATGCCGACCCCGGCCATCGCTTACCTGACGCGCGCGCTGCGCCTGCAGGCCGGCGTCGTGATCTCCGCGTCGCACAACCCGTTCCAGGACAATGGCATCAAGTTCTTCTCCGGCCATGGCACCAAGCTGCCGGACGCAGTGGAGCTGGAAATCGAAGATGCGATCGACCAGCCGATGGGCTGCGTGTCGTCGGACAAGCTGGGTCGCGTATCGCGCCTGCGCGACGCCCAGGGCCGCTACATCGAATTCTGCAAGAGCACGTTCCCGAACGAACTCGACCTGCGTGGCCTGAAGATCGTCGTCGACAGCGCCCACGGTGCCGCCTACAACATCGCTCCGCACGTGTTCCATGAACTGGGCGCCGAAGTCATTTCGATTGGCGCCCAGCCGGACGGCTTCAATATCAACGCCGGCTTTGGCGCCACTGCACCACAGGCGCTGTCGGAAGCCGTCGTCGCCAACAAGGCCGACCTGGGCATCGCGCTCGACGGCGACGCCGACCGCCTGATCATGGTCGACGCCACCGGCCGCGTCTACAACGGCGACGAGCTCTTGTACGTGATGGTGCGCGACCGCATGAGCACCGGCCCCGTCGCCGGCGCCGTGGGCACCCTGATGACGAATATGGCGCTCGAAGTGGCGTTCAAGGAAATGGGAATCGGTTTTGCGCGCGCGAAGGTGGGCGACCGCTACGTGCTCGAAGTGATGAGGGAGCGTGGCTGGCTGTTCGGCGGAGAAGGTTCGGGCCACCTGCTGGCACTGGACAAGCACACCACCGGCGACGGCATCGTTTCGGCCCTGCAAGTGCTGTCGGCGCTGGTACGCGGCAACAAGTCGCTGGCCGAATGCTGCAACGAGCTGACGTTGTTCCCGCAAACCCTGATCAACAAGAAAGTCGCGCCGGGCTTCGACTGGACCGCAGATGCGGCGATGGTCGCAGAGAAAGAAGCGGTCGAGCGCGAGCTGGGCGACAACGGTCGAGTCCTGATCCGCGCATCGGGCACCGAGCCATTGATCCGCGTGATGGTCGAGGCGAAAGAGGCGGAACTTGCCGACAGCTTAGCGCGCCGTATTGCTGCCAAGTTGTCGGTCTGACTGGGGTCACTTGGGCGTCTGAATTGGCGACGCATTGAGCCTCTGACAAGGGCTGGTGTTTCGCGAACGATTGGCATATAATGTTGCCCACGGCGGAGTGTAGCGCAGCCCGGTAGCGCACCTGGTTTGGGACCAGGGGGTCCAAGGTTCGAATCCTTGTACTCCGACCAGCAAGATTCATCAGAACAGGCCGTCATCGACGGCCTGTTTTGTTTTCCGGTCTCATCGTTTTGCACCGCCCTTAGCTCAGTCGGATAGAGCAACAGCCTTCTAAGCTGTGGGTCGGGGGTTCGATTCCCTCAGGGCGGGCCAGATTCCTCATTACTTTCAATCGCTTGCCGCTCCCGTTTGCTGCCTACATTTTGTGCAGTGCGCTATTCAATTCGGCTTGCGCTATTCAAATGCCAGTTTTCCCGGTTTCACACGCTCGGGCCGGCGCCGATAAACGCGCTGCGTGAGCTGACTGTCGGCATGCGCGAGTAGGGCGCGGGCGTGCTCCAGCGACTCCGCATCGCTCGCACACTTCGCGCGCAGGTCGTGCTCGGTGAACCTCTCCTTGACGTTCGTCTCGGCCAAGATCCGCTCCATAAACCGCTGCCACATTGAATCCCAGCCGCTTGCGGTCCCCTTGTCTTCATTGAAATATCCGTCGCCCTTGCGCGTGCAGAACAGCCAGGGCGATATGTCGACGGGCCGGACTGCCTTCGCCGTCGCAACAGCCTGGGTGAGCTCGGGCGACCACTCGATAATGACGCGCTTGCCGGTGCTGCCTTGCGTCTTGCTCGGGGTGACGTGAATCCCGTCCTGCTGCAGGGCGGCGCTGGTGAGGCGCAGTAGGTCGCCGCGGCGCAGGCCGGTCAGCAGCTTGATCCGGATGTACGCCTGCAGAACGAGCACACTCCCTTTCTTCCGCTTGCTGGCCAGGGCCAGGCATTCGATTAGCTCCCAGTCGTCAACGTAGCGCTCGCGCGGTTTCTCGCCCTCGAGCCGGACCTCGCCCTTGAACGGGTGGCGGTCCATGTAGCCCCACATCACAGCCATCGTGAACGCGTGCGAGAGAACGTCGATAGCGCGATTGGCTGCTACCGGCGTGGCCTTGCGCTTGTCCGCATACTGGTAGACGTGCTGCGGCCGCAACCAGTTCAGCGGCGCGGCGCCGAAGACGGCGCGCAGCGAGCGCACGGCGCGCTGGTTCTCGACCTGCGTGCGCACCGCTTTCTTCGGGATCACCTCCAGCGCGTAGCGGTCGAGCAGGGCGCCGATCGTCTTGGCCTGGTCGACCGACTCCAGGCGCGCCGCCCACTCCTTGTAGGCTTCGGGCAGCGTAGCGCCGAGCCGGAACTTTCTTTTTCCGTCCCATCGATCCTCGAGGCCCGTCGGCACCTGGTAAAAGACCGCGCCATGCTCGATCTTCCAGCGCGCCGGCAGCCCGACGTTCTCCTTGTTGCGCTTTCTAGGCATTCAGCCCACCCCAGTTCGGTACAAATTCTTTCGTCTTCAGCTGTCGATCCTTCCCGGCCCCGAATTCCTTTTCGACGTGCGCGCGCAGCACGGCCAGCGTGCCGTCGGCGCGGTGCTTGAACGCGATCCCCATCGAGCGTAGCATCTTCGCCTGGGCAGGCCGCTGTACGCGCTTGGTCATGCTCTTCAGCTCATCATCATCGAGAAACATCTGATCCATCATTTTCCCCTCGATCCTTTTTCCGATTCTGCGGCGCCGGGTAGAAGTCCGCGATAGCAGCCGCTGTGAAACGCCTTCTTGGCCTGCGCGCCACCCGGCGACTGCGCGCGGACGTACTGCTCGTCCTTCCGCACGGTCATGCCGCAGAAGGCGCACAGGTGATCGCGGCGCGCCGTGTGTGTGATGCTGTCCAGGTTCATTGAGAAGCACCGGCTGGCGCTGGCCGCCGTGTGATCAGTTTGCGCAGCTGTGCCCATGGATGCTGCTGGTCCCAATACTTGCAGCCGTCGCCGTGCGCCAGTTCTTCGCCGTCGCGCGATGCGATGAGGCTGCGCCGACAGCCCTTGCACGTCATCCAGTCGCCGTTGAGCTTCCAGTACCTGGCCAAAGCGATCAGCGCATCATTGCTCTCGCGCGGGATCTCGTCGTCCACCTCAGCAGGGCGAGAAGCAACCAGCAGCGGCTCCAGTTCGCGCGCCAGGCGCTCGCGCAAGCTGCCGTGTGCGTGGAACTCCAGCGCCGTGTCGCGCAGCCGGTTCACGACCTCGCGCACGACGTGATCTTTGACATGGTAGGTATCAGCCATTTGATTCGCTCCCTTCCTGGCCGCCGTCGAGCTGGGCGGCGCGCTGGATCGTGTACTCGCCAAGTATGTACAGTCCGAAATCCGTCGCCATGTAATACGCGCCGCTCTTGCGCTGCACGAGGCCCATTTCCGCCAAGCGCTGCATCATCGACTTCTCAACGTCATAGCCCTCGCCATCGGTCGCACATTCCCAGAACCGGCGCAGCGCGGCGATCTCGTCATCGCTGATCGGGAATGGTGGCTTCGGTGCTTCCGGTGTGCCGGGGGCGCTAATCGTGCAGTCCTTGTGATGGTCAGTCCATACGCAATTGGCATCGCAGAACTGCTCCGGTGCTGCGGCTTGCTGGGCGGCGAGCCATCCTTCCGTCATCTCGGCTTCTTTCGACCAAGGCTGGCCGCCGATGATGCGCGGCGCCGGGGTGGCTTGCTGGGTTACGCGACGTGCTGCAGCGATTGCTGCCGCTGCACTTGCGAACCCGTGAAGCTCAGCGATCCGGTTCAATTCGTCATATGCAGCCGCCTTTTCGGCAGCATCTGCCTCTTTGCCGCTCTCTGCATGCTGGGCGCCACAAAGAGGCGACAAAGAGGTGGCAGGGGCGACATAACCACTGTGCTTCTCGTCGTCGTAGTCGAGGATGTCAGGCTCGTTCGCAAGTTCACCAATCAAATGGCGCATGCAATCCGCGGAATAGCGCACGCGGTCCGGGTACTCGGACGTATCGAACGTATATTCGCCCCCATCCATGATGGTCTTTCCCGCTCGCAGGAGCGTGGCGGTGAAGTTCATTTTGCCATTCGATTCGGGAAGACTGCCATACCAAACAGTAAGCTTCGGCCGATCGGCTTGCGGCGCTTCGCCCTCTGGCTGGGCGCGCTCGGCGCGCTGCTCGCGAAGCTGCCGGTTTTCCATGCCCAGCGACAGGTTCTCGGCTGCCGTGGCGGCGAGCTTGTCCGTCACTTCGCGCAAGGCGATGCTGATGCCCTCTGGCTGGGCGCGGCGAGCAGCAGCGGTCACGTCTTCATATGCAACCCATACGCCATCTGGATCGTAGAAGGATAGCCCGTTGGTGCCGATGTTGTACCGGCGCAGTTCAGTTGGATTGCTCATTTCGATTCCTTTGCTGGCGATGGGGCGGCATCGAAGGTGCGGTCGTGCTCGATCGCCTTGTCCGGGTCGGCGGTGCGCCAGTCAGGCCAGATGCGGCCCTCGTTCTTGGACTGCTTGGCGACGATACCTGCGATGATCTGCTCCGGCGTGCCGCCGCAGCGCCACGCGCCGTCAAGGGCGAGGATCACGACGTCGATCCACTCGCGCAGGTCGAGCGGGTCGGACTCAATCTCCAGCAGCTCTTTGCGGATGTGGTCGCACACGCCCTTGGTTCGGGCACCAGGGCCGAAAGTCCTTGCCGACCACGCGGCCTGGCGCGCCAGATGCTCATGGAAATCGAACGGCGCGGCGAACAGCTTGGTGCCGACGCGCGGCATGTTGTCGCGATCGAACCAGGTCACAGCCGGCTGGCCGTCGACGTAGCCCTTGAATTCGGCAACCGGCGCGTACGCGCTGGCCGGCGCTTCGACCACCAGCACACGCTCGTGCTTCTCGGGTGCGTGGCTGAAGGTGCAGCCGGCCGGGCCGACGGTTCCGTGGTTTTCGCTGGTCAGGCACAGCGCCCAGGTGCGCGGGGTGCCGGCGGTGCGGCGGGGGAGTGCTTGTTCCATCAGTTTTCCTCTCGGTCTCGGTGGGCGCGGCGCGGTGCCGGCGGGTTCAGTTTGTTTTCGGCCTTGGCGCGGAGTGCCTGCTCGAGCGCGACCTGGGCGAAGAGGTCGCGGGCCATCTGCTCGGGGCACTGGTAGGTGATGCGCAATTCTTCGAAGGTCACAGCGGCCACCCATGGGCGATCGCCGAGGCGCACGCGGCGCAATACGCGACCACCACCGCGCACTTCCACTTGATGACCCGTAGGCGGTGCTCGCTCATGGCATGCCTTCCAGCGCGGCCAGCGCGCGGCGGAGCTGGCCACCGATGACGTCGCGGTCGCGGCGTGCCTGGGCGATGGTGGCCACGGCCGTGCTGACGGTCGCAGCCGGCGCGCGCAGCAGGTCATCAAGCGGTATCTCGGAAAGCGCGCGCACGGCGTAGATGTCGGGCGACCCCTTGATCAAGTTCAGCTCGTCCATCGATACGATGTCGCGCCAGCGGCGATCGCACCAGGACAGGGCGCGATATTGATAGATGACGCCTGCCGGCGCGAGCGGCGCCGATTCTTGCGTGGTGTCGGTCATGGTCATTTCCTTGGTTCGGGTGAGCGCGCTGCAGCGTGAGCTTTTTCGATCGCCACCTCGCGCTGGTAGCGGCTGGACTGCGAGTTGATGCGCGCCTGCCGGATGGCTGCGCGGTCGGCCGGCGT
The DNA here is from genome assembly GCF_024753205.1 of Massilia aurea. Taxonomy (GTDB): domain Bacteria; phylum Pseudomonadota; class Gammaproteobacteria; order Burkholderiales; family Burkholderiaceae_D; genus Telluria; species Telluria aurea. Next base: position 222,728 of record NZ_JANUGZ010000005.1, read on the forward strand.
CAGGCTCTGCTCGTCGGCAGTCAGCGCGCGGGTGCGCTTCTTCGTGGCCATGGTCAGCCCTGAGCCATCACGGTGACGCCCAGGGCGCCGTCGTCATACGCTGCATCGATCAGCGCATCACGGTCGCCGATGGCGGTGTAGGTGGTGCTGCCGGCGCTGGTGCGGGCGGTGATGCGGTAGCTCATGGCGGTCCTCATTTCGTTTTCGGGCGCGCAGCAACCCGGCGGCGGGCCGGTGCGCGGGTAGGGTTGAGCGCGGCAGCCTCGTCGCGCTTCTCGGTCAGCATCTGGATGGCAGCACGCACGATCGCGGCCATGGTCGCGGCCTGGTGGTCGGGGTGCGCACCGTAGTGCTCGACGATGCCGCGGCGCCCGGGGCCGTAGCCGACGGTGACCGTGCATTCCTCCAAGTCGTGCTTGATGTTCAACGCGTGCTTGATGGCCAGGGCGCCGGCAGCGCGCGGGTGGCGGCGCCACTTCGGCAGGATCTCGCTGGTGCGGATGCCGCTACCGCTGCCGATGTGACCCGTCATCAGGTAGACGTTCGAGTCGATCGACAGGCCCAGGCCGCCGGGCGTCGAGGTGCGCACACGCAGGTCGAGCCGCGCGACCTCGCGCTCCTCGGCGATCGCCTTCTTCAGGTAGTCCTGATCGTACTGCTGGGTCATGCGAAGGCCCATCCCGACGTCAGTGCCATGGCGCTGTACTCGGCAGCACGTTGCTGCTCCGTCCGGTAGCGCAGTGGCCCAGCCGGCAGCGAGCGGCGGCCGAGCTCGTTGCAGATCTCCAGGCGGCGCGGGCAGCCGATGGATGCCACCAGGCCAGCACACTGCAGTTCGGTAGTTTTGCGTTTCATGATCTTCTCCAGTCGTGCCGCTCAGCGGCTGTGTTGTTGGTGTGGCGGCTGCCAGGCCTCGTACTTCAGAGACGATGCAGGCGCCTGAGTCCTGCCAGCTACCACACAGCGCGACTCGGTCCCTTGAATTACTGATGGTTGGTCGTATGCTTCCCAAGCCGCGCTGTGTGGTCACCTCATCGGTGAGCGCATATTTCTATATTAGTCCGACTAATTAAGTATGTCAACAGTCGGACTGATATTCGAACGAAAATATCCTTACTCGAATGGTCGAGCGAAAAAATACCCGCGCTGGGCGGGTGAGGCGTAAAAACAAGAGCCACCCGAAGGTGGCTAGATTGTTGCTACAGTGGGTTGCAATCCCTGGTCCTTTGAGGTCGTCCGAGGCAGGACTTAAGCTCGATCCCGGAGCAAGGCAATGACTTCGCGCTACACGGCCAAGCCGGTACGCCGCAGCTCAGCAATCCCGTCAATAGTGATGACCTTTGCTGCGCCACCAAGGAAGCTAGCAGCTCGTCCAAATTCGACCGGAGTAGCACCTCGCTCGATTACAGCGATTCGATTTGAAACGTTTGAGGCTGCTTTGACGTCAAACAATTTACCGTGGAACTCGTACACGCTCGGCCAGTTGACCTTGCCGTTCTCCATCGCAACAGGCTGAACGTAGATTTGCTGCCCGCTCTTCGGACTCACGATCGCCGCCGGGAATTCGATGGTGTGGCCGCTGATGCCCTGGACTTTCGCTTGCCGGATGATCTGGTCAGCACCAAGCTGAGCCTCCAGTTCTTTAACGACGGTCGCCTGGAACTTCGCCTGTGCGAACTTTGGCTGCCAAGATTTCGTCTTGAACGAAAGCGCAAGAGCCAGCTTAGCGGCGTCCCATAACGCTCGCTGCAAGAGGGCAATCGGCCCACTGGATTCAATACTCCAGTCCTCTGCGAATGTTGCCAGTGTCACGCCGGTCGTCTGGTTAAGGGACTCAAGGCGATTTTTCCTTAGTGCGATGCCCATTTGTTCTGCGTATATAGCAGTCTCGCAAGCATCCGTGATGTAAAAGCTATCAGGGCTTGGTTGTGCGATATAGAAGGCGACGTGTGGCCCGCTTTCGCCCAAGGTGAACGGCGCTGTCGCGCGTATGGAAGCCTGCCCGGAGGGCTGGCAACGCCATTGCGTGATCGATTCGAGGGCAGCGCAGTTCATAAGAGTTGCTCGTTTTGCCCCTTCAAGGGGTGTAAGAATGGTCCGTTTAGATAGAGGTTAACACGTTCGCAAAATTTAGCAATCGCGTCATGCAGTTCGAGGATAGGTGGCTCAATTGGCTCAACGTAATTAGCTCCCGCAACCGTCCATATGTGCTCATGGGTGTGCGAAGTGATGACAGTCCCGGAGTAGGGAAGCCCCGCAACAATGGCGTTCGTATGCGTCTGGTCTGGATTCGTGTCTATCCCGTATGTCCGATAGTTGCGGAGCCAGATTGAGACATAGAAGGCCTCGGGTATCTCGATTTCTGCCGCGCCGCGTCGCTTAATTGTGCGCCTCCTAAATTGAGCGCGAAAATCTACCTCTTCGGAAATCTCCGAGCCTAGATAACACCTGCTCTCGAACTTAGCCCACCCAGCTGATTTTTTGCTTGGACTAGGAACCCATTCCATTTCTCGGACAATGGCTTTCTTGAGCGCCATAAACGCTTTTACATCTTCGCAACTCGGCTTAGGATCCATCTTATTTCGTTATTATCATGCGGCATCCAGGCGTACCGTAGCGCCTTAAGGGGTGACTGGCTTCGCTGCAGCCTGCTTGCAAAGTTCGGGCACAGATTCTTTAGGCACCCCTTTTGATTCGAGTACGCGCTCGATCCTAGTGACTTGACCCATGCACTGATCGAAATCCGCTTGGGCATTTGGGTATGGCTTGGGTCCGCGCCCTCCAATGTTCTCGATCGTTTGGTCCAAATATTCGCCGGCAGCCTTGCGCGCTTTGCAAACCTCGACTGTCACGTCAACTGTCGACATATCTTTCATCTCCTGATAGTCGAGTGCCACGCACGTTCCCGCCAACGCTGGAATCGAAAGAAGGATGAAGGCGGATCCCGCCACAAGGTTTTTCATGAGCGCTCCTGGAAATAGAATTTAAAATGGCAAGTCAGGTTCTTCTGGTAAATGCAAGTCGCGCCAGATCAAGTCCGGGGACGCGAGGATATCTGCGGGTGCATGCAGCCCCCGCACACGGATGCCTGTAGGCGTTTCCCAGTCCGGCGTGATCATCGCGATATTCACTCCCGAAAAGTGTTTGGCAACCCGCTCCAGCACGTCGACCGCGCGAGGCCCGTCGAACTCCGAGGGGTCAACCTCTGCGGCTACGAAAGTTCCGAGCCAATCGGCGACGGCGAACCTTCTATTCACTTCATCCGCCCAGACACTACTCGGCCAGGCTGATAAACGACCTTACCAATGACGTCGGAATCCGGTGTGCGGAACGGCTTCGGCTCGAAGGTAGGGTTGAACGAGCGCATGTACCACTGTTGGCGCTCGAAGACCATTTGCTTGACGGCGGGCTTGCCTTCGCAGTTCACGGCGTAGACCTCGCCCGACACGAGCTTGCGATCGGCAACGTTGAGCACGATGGTGTCACCGTCGGCGAAGACCGGAATCATGCTCAGACCGCGCACCTTGACGGCCAGCAGGCACTGCGGCGCCCAATTTTCGGATTCGACAGCTTCGCGCGGGATCTGGATCACGCCGCCATCCTCAAACTCGAGGTCGGCTTCAAACCCAGGCACGCCCGCCTCAACGCGCATGGTCACCATCGGCACCGAAATCAGGCCACTCGGGTCGGGCTCGTCCAAGGAGACCTGGCTTGCCCGGCGGAGCATCGCGCTGGAGTCGACTGGATCAGCCGGCCCGGCATATCTTCCGATCTGTTCTGCCAAGGTGGCGCTGAATTCGGCCACAGGCTTGCCGATCAGGTTCGCGAACTTGGTCGCGGCATCGATGTTCAGCGGTATACGGCCGTTCAGATACTGGCTCAGCGAGCTCTGGTTGAATCCGAGCTTTTCGCTGATCGCTTCTTGAGACGAAGGAAGTCCCGCATCGCGCTGGGCTCTCTGCCAGGTGGCGAAATGTTGCTTCAGGCGAGCAGCGTCGTCGAGCTGCTCTTGGGTAAGTGGTTGGGCAGGCATGCGCGCGAGAATATAAGTGAAACTAATGAAAAGCAATTAGTCAGACTGTTGACATCAGCTATTAGTCGGACTAATATAGGTGAATGAACTCGATCAAACTCCTCCGGGAACGCCTCGGCGTGACCCAAGAAGCAATGGCCGCCGGCATCGGTGTCACCCAAGGCAACGTCTCAAATTACGAGCGAGGGCAGCAGATGCCGCCGGAAGTGGCCCGAAAGCTGATCACCTACGCGCACGGCCTCGGCCACGCGATCACGTTCGACGACGTCTACGGCCCGCTGCCGGCGCTGCCTCGCTGTCGACCCGCTAAAACGAAGTGATATCGAAGTTTCCATAACTGCATTGTCGCGCTCAAAAACTTTCCACGCACCATTTGTTTGCAGGAACATCACATGAACTACAAAGACGCCTTTTACAAGACCGTGCACGACACCCCTGGCGGCTGTGAGGCGCTGGCCGTGCGCATGGGTTACACCGCCGGCCTGCTGCGCAACAAGGCCAACCCGAACAGCACGACCAACGTGCTGACGATGGACGACGCATCGCGGGTGATGGAGCTGACGGAGGATTACGCGGTGCTGCACGCGCTGGCGCGCCGCCACGGCTTCGTGTGCACGAAGATCGACGCGCAGCCGGCGAGCGACATGGCGGTGCTGGAGTCGGTCACGGACATCTGGGGCAGCCTGGGCCAGGTCGGCACCCTCGTGCACACCGCGCTTGCCGACGGCCGCATCGACTCCAACGAAGTGCAGCACATCGAGAAAGCGATCTTCGTTTCGATCCGCCCGATGATGGAGCTGCTGGCGCGCCTGAATGGGATGGCTGAAAAATGATTACCTTCATTCCAAAACGCGGCAGCGTGGAACTGCGCAACGCCATCCTCGACTGCATTGGCGCCGGCATGCATCGCACGGCCGAGATTGCCAAGCACCTGAACGTGAAGTCTGATCAAGTCTCGACGCGCCTGGACTACCTGCGCACCCTGGGCCTGATCCACGCGGGGAGGGTTGATGACTCCAAGCGCGGCGGTTTCGTCAACAACTGGCAGCTGGGCCCAGGGCCGGGAGATCAAGCCTCGTACGACGCGAAAGACCTGCCGCGCCGCCGCGCCACCGATGAGCGCCGCGTCATCTTGAGTTCCGCTTATCCGGCCATCGATCGTCGCGACCCGCTGGTGACTGCGCTGTTCGGAGCACCGGCGGCCGAGCGCCGCGCGCAGCAGCAAAGCGCACCGTGCTGCACCCGCTGCCACATGGAGCAGGGCACCGGGCACCAGGCCGGCTGCATCGTTGCGATGGTGGCTGCATGACACGAGTTGTCGCCATCCAGAAATGGCTGGGCCAAGGCGGTGACCCGCTGGCGCCCGAAGCCATTCAATTCACCACACGGCCGGCGAAGAGCTGCCGCGGCTGCCTGTTCCAAAAACAGCACTCATCCATCTGCAACCGCGCGTGCCAGATCGCCCAGCGCGCCGAACTGGACCACTGCGAGCGCGGCTTCATTTACGTGGAGAAGCCGGTGAACGCGCGCCAGTTTTCGATCATCGAGGGGGCGCACTGATGGCCAACGGTATCGACTGGTTCCGCTGGCACCACGGCAGCGTGAACGATCCGAAGTTCGGCCTGGTCGCCCGGAAGGCTGCTGCGCGCGTCGGTGACGTGATCGCCGTATGGGCACTGATCCTCGAGCAGGCCAGCGCGAACACTGAGCGCGGCCTGTTCGGCGCAATCGACTGCGAGGCAACCGACTTCCTGCTCGGCGCCGACGACGGCACCACGGCCCGCATCTTGGAAGCGATGCAGGGCCGCGCGCTGGTCGATGGCGAACGCGTCACCCGATGGGAAGAGCGTCAGCCAAAGCGTGAGCGCGTGGACACAACGGCTGCAGAGCGCAAGCGTCAACAACGTGAGCGTGACAGTGCAAACACTGGTGCTGATGCTGGTGTCACGTCAGGTCACGCCATGTCACGCCAAGTCACGCCTAGAGAAGAGGAGAGAAGAGAAGAGAAGAACAACGACGACAGCGCGAGCGCTGCGGCTGGCGCCGATGTCGTCGTCGTCGATCCTGACCCTGCCGAGCCCGACAGCCCACGAGCCGCCGCGATGCCGCCTCGCGAAGACCTGCCGGAAAGCACTGACCCTGCGGTCGTCCTGTCGGTGGCTCTGCGCAAGCTGGGCGTCAACGCGACGTTCACGCATCCGACCGTGCAGGACTGGTCGACCCGCAAGGTCCCGATGGCGGTGCTGCACGCCGCCGTTGCCACGGCCCGCGAGCAGAAGGGCCCCGACGCCAAGATCCCGCCGAACTACCTGGTCCGCATCGTCGAGGATCTGCTCAACCCGCCGCCGGCAGCGCAGGGATACGGCAAGCCGCCCGCCGCGCCGATCCAGATCCGCAAGCCGCAGGGCAATGAGCCGAAAGGCACGGACGAAAGCTACGACGAGTGGCAAGCCCGGGTTGACGCGCACGAGGCCGCGCGGCGGAAGGCCCTGAACCCATGACCACGAACACCACTGGAGGCAACATGCTGACCCTGCAAAACCCTGGCGCTGCCGAAACGACGATGTCAAGCCGCGAGATCGCTGACCTGGTCGAGAAGCGGCACGACAACGTGCTTCGGACCGTCGAAACCTTGGCAGCGCGTGGCGCGATCACACTCCCTCAATTTGAGGAAGTCTCGAGCGACGGCCCGGGCCCGCGCGCCATCGGCCAATACCGGATCGGCAAGCGCGATTCGTACGTGGTGGTCGCGCAGCTGTCGCCCGAGTTCACCGCTCGCCTGGTCGACCGTTGGCAAGAGCTGGAAGCGCAGGCGCAGGCGCTGGCCGTCCCGCAGTCGTTCGCCGCGGCGCTGCGTCTGGCCGCCGAGCAGCAGGATGTGATCGACGCGCAGGCCGCCCAGCTCGCCGCTGCAGCGCCGGCCTTGGACTTCGTCGAGCGTTACGCCGACTCGACCGGCACGAAGAGCTTCCGCCAGGTGGCCAAGCTGCTCGGAGTGAAAGAGCCGGAATTCCGCCGGTTCCTGCACAGCCAGAAGATCATGTACCCGCTGGGAGGGGAGTGGACCCCGCATGCGCATCACATCGACGCCGGCCGTTTCTGCGTCAAGGCCGGCACGGCGCAGGTCAGCGGGCACGCCTACAACGCCGCTCGCTTCACTCCGAAGGGCGTGACCTGGATTGCGGGCGAGTGGGCAAAGCACCAGGTGGCGCTGCGCCAGCGCGCGGGCGCCGAGGTGGCCGCATGATGCCGGTGACCCTGATGCTGGGCGACTGCCTGGAGCGCATGCGCGAGATCGAGAGCGGTACCGTCGACCTGGTGCTGGCCGATCTGCCATACGGCACCACGCGCTGCTCCTGGGATTCGATCATCCCCCTGGCGCCGCTGTGGGAGCAGTACTGCCGCGTGCTCAAGAAGCGAGGCGCAGTACTGCTCACCGCGATGCAGCCGTTCACCAGCACGCTGGTCATGAGCAAGCCCGACTGGTTCCGGTACGACTGGGTGTGGGAGAAGGGTAACGCGACCGGTTTCCTGAATGCGAAGAAGCAGCCGCTGCGCGCGCACGAGTCGGTGCTGGTGTTCTGCGCTGGCCAGCCGACATACAACCCGCAGTTCACGCAGGGCCACGCCCGGAAGAAGACGTCGCGGCGCACGGTCAACAGCGAATGCTACGGGAAGGCGATCAAGCTGACGGAATACGACTCGACCAGCCGCTACCCGCGCAGCGTGCAACCGTTCTCCAGCGATAAGCAGCGAGGCAACTACCACCCGACCCAGAAGCCCGTCGCGCTGATGGACTACCTGGTGCGCACCTATTCGAACCCGGGCGACGTGGTGCTGGACAACGCGATGGGTAGCGGTACCGCCGGCGTGGCCTGCCGCAATACGGGGCGCACGTTCATCGGCATCGAGCAGGACCCTGTGCACTTCGCCACCGCCCAGCAACGCATCTTGCTGCCATGGGAGCTCGCCGCATGACCACCGCCCACGACCCCTGCGCCATGTGCGAGCGATTCAAGGCGACGTTGCGCACCGACCTGGCGCCCGGCTATGGCTGGTGCACGGCATGGGACCGCGCAACCCCGTGGAACGGCCAGATCGGCGTGCTGTTCAAGGAAGCGCGCGACCGGGCGCCGCGTGCGCGGTATGTGGCGCAGCAGCAGGCCATCGACGAAAAACAGAAAGAGGCAGCATGAAAGCAATCGACCTATTCGCTGGCGCTGGCGGCTTCAGCACGGGCGCCAGCATGGCCGGCGTCGACGTCGTGTGGGCCGCGAACCACTGGCCGGCAGCCGTGGCGATCCACGAGCAGAACCACCCGGGCGCCGCGCACCTGTGCCAGGACCTGCAGCAGGCCAACTGGCGCGACGTGCCTGCGCACGACATCCTGCTCGCATCGCCGTGCTGCCAGGGGCACAGCAAGGCGCGCGGCAAGGCCAACGGCAACCCGCAGCACGACGCCAGCCGTTCGACCGCTTGGGCCGTCGTGTCGGCCGCCGAGTACCACCGCCCGGCCTTCGCTGTCATCGAGAACGTGCCCGAGTTCACGCGCTGGGCGCTGTACCCGGCCTGGTGCGCCGCGATGGACGCGCTGGGCTACGCGCTGACGCCGATGATCGTCGACGCGGCCGATCACGGCACGCCGCAGCACCGCGAGCGTTTGTTCATCGTCGCTGCGCGCGCCGCGCATCCGCTGATGATCAGCCTGGAGAAGCGCGCACACGTGCCGGCCAGCAGCTTCATCGACTTTGGCGCCGGGAGCTGGCAACCGATCGAGAAGCCCGGCCGCGCCGCAGCGACATTGCGCCGCGTGCAGGCGGGCCGTCGCGCGCACGGCGACCGCTTCGTGATGCCGTACTACGGAGGCGGATCGGGCCTGACCGGGCGATGCCTGAACCGGCCACTCGGCACCGTCACCACGCGGGACCGCTGGGGCGTTGTCGACGGCGATCGCACACGCATGCTCACCGCGCAGGAGTGCCGCGCGGCGATGGGATTCCCTGACACCTACATCCTGCCCGCCAAGCATACCGACGCCGTGCACATGCTCGGTAACGCCGTGTGCCCGCCAGCCGCGCGCGACGTCATCACCGCGATGCTGAAGGCCGCGTGATGCTATCAAGTGTCCAAGTGAATCACTCAGCCCGACAGTCTCGGCATTCGTCTGCCACGAACCACCGACTTTGCAATTTCAATTGCCGCAGTTTTTGCATCAGCAGGGTCTTTGTAGGCTTCGCCAACCACGCCAAAGATCGTTTGCACGCCTGGTCTGCGAACACGGAAGTATCCGACGGATCTGTCCCTAAAAGTGCGGTGCGGGGCTGTTGCCCACTCGATCAGATGGCCGTCATACATGCCGTCAATGGAGTACATCAGATTTCGTCCGTACTCAACCCTGCCCATCACTATTCTCCTAAATGCGAAGGAATCGTAGCATGATCCGCTCCCCCATCTCCCGCACTGGTACCCTCAAGCCCGCGCGCACCCGCAAGTGCGCCGTCAAAGGCTGCGGCAACCGTTTCCAGCCGCGCAACATGACGCACAAGGTGTGCGGCCCGGAATGCGGTGCTGTGTTCGCCGTGGCCGAGCGGCAGCGCCTGGACTCCAAGCAAACCCGCGAAGCCAAGGCGAAGCTGAAAACGCGCACCGAGCATCTGGCCGACGCCCAGGCCGTGTTCAACCGGTACATCCGGGCACGCGACCAGGCGCTGCCGTGCATCAGCTGCGGCCGGCATCACACCGGCGCGTGGGATGCCGGGCACTATCGCTCGGTCGGCGCTCAGCCGGCGCTCCGCTTCCACGAGGACAACACGCACAAGCAATGCGTGCCCTGCAACCAGCACAAGGGCGGCAACGCCATCGAGTACCGCATCGGCCTGCGCACGCGCATCGGTGACGAGCGGCTGGAGTTTCTGGAGCGCGAGCACCCGCCGGCGAAATACACGATTGAGGACGCCAAGCGTATCAAGGACAAATACGCGGCTAAACTTAAGCAGATGAAGAGGGAGCCTTAACGTTCCTTGGAAACAATCGGACCAAGTAGGCGGCAAATTGTCATGAAAGCTTAGTTTGAAACGGCGTCAAGGCTCGGCACAAAGCGTCGCGGAATCTCTCCGGGTCTGAATCCTTGACCACATAACCTGAAGTGCCGAGTTGCTCAGTATGAGCACGATCTTCAGGGTTCACCGACCCTGACAAAATGATTACCGGGGTAGCGGTGTTTTTAGGATCTGAGCGGAACATGGTCAGAAATTCTATGCCGCTGACTACCCTTAGCTTAAGATCAAGCAGAATTAGTGCAATTTTTTGGTCTACTGCTAAATGCCATAACGCAACACCACCGTCTACAGCGTGAACGACTTCATTATGCAAGTCGCAACGTTTTAACGCGTGGATTGTGAGTTCAGCGTCGAGGAGAGAGTCTTCGATCAACAATATCTTTTGGCTCATGCCGACATGATATCAGTTAGCAGCGAGGAGAATCTGGCATTGCGCCTGATGTAACCTGCTGAGCACTTCGAGGGCGGAAGCAATCACCCGGCAAGCTTGCTGATACTCACCGATTTGGCGCAATCAACGTGCCAGGGAAATTCGTAGCGGCACTCGCCGTTCTTCTGAAGTTGGAACCCAGCCAGGATGGCATCCAAAGCCGTCTCGTTCGTATTCAAGAGCGCGCCAGAGCGCCAGGAGAGTCGATGGGCCTCTCAAAACAGCAGTGAGGCCAGAGTAGCGAAGAGATTTCGCATGTGAGTGGACGATGTCGCACTCTGTTATTAGGATAACGGTCGCGGTTCGTAGAAAGCTTTTAAGTTCGCCGGCAAAGGACCGTCTCTCACTTAAGCGAGTAGGGGCTGAAATCAGGATTACGTCGATACCGCACATTCTGACGATGTTCAATGCTCTAGCAGATGTTGATGCAATGAACGTGGCGTAGCCAAGTAGCTTCAGCTGTATCTGAAGCGTGGATGCGCGCACCGGGTCGTCCTCGACTACGAGAGCAATTTTCATTCGGAAATGCCCTTAATTTTAGTCAACACTCAATGCTATACGAATAGTCGTAAATACGTAACCGAGCAAGGCGCTGCTCGTATGTAGGATGGGGACTACGCCAGAGCCGGATCGTCGGCGCTGCGAAAAGCGCAGGTGGTGCGCATCGTGCTGGAGCGGCGGTATTCAGAGACCCCGGAGGACCAGTGAAGGTGATGGCCACCGGCGGACATCCTGCCGGCTTCTATGTTGTAAACGTACCTCGTAAAAAAAAATTCAATCCGGAAATTTCTTGTTGGCATATGCTACGCTCGCTTGGTCGTCCTTTATAGAAGAGCTAAATCATGGGGTTCGTTGACCGCTATATCACCGCATTGAGCGCATCGAGCCTGCAGGACGATGAGCGCCATTGCCAAGCAGAGCCGCTTCTTGCGTCGGCGCTGGCATCGACTTCGGCAGGCGACCTAGGCGCGCTACTGCACCGTGCGAAGTACGCCGGCACGGCGACCCAGAACATGGCTCACGCGGTCGCAATGCGCGACCTGGTCGAGAAAGCGCTGGTCCATGCAATCCGGAAGAAGGACGCGAACCGCGAGGCTGATTGCCGCCAGGCGCTGCAGGGTGATGCAATTGTACTGGAGAGCGGAGTGTTGCTTTTGGCCCGTTTGCTAGCCCTATGGACGGCCGAAGTGATGAAGCGCGGCCGCGCGCGCCGATGGGTGCCAGAGAACACGGCATGGGATGCGGAAGCGGCGATCAAGCTGTACCGTACTGTCGCAGAGAATTCTCTGGCTTACTGGCTGAATGGCCTGTGCGATCCATGTGGTGGTACCGGAGTGGCGGAGGCGCGCGCATGCAAGTGCTGCGCCGGATCAGGCAAGGCCCCGCTGGTGATGGCGGCTGGGTTTGTCCGTGAACACACGCTGAACATGGTGAGCGAGTTGCACAGCATCGCCGATAGCCATGCGACCCGCGCCGGTGCCAAGCTGCGCGCGCTAGCGAACTGATGGGAATGAAAAAATGCTGTGTATACGCACAGCTTTTTCGTGTAAACTAAGCACCTACATTCTTCCGGCCTCGTAAAGTGCGCGAGAGCGCCACCGATAACCGGAACTCGCGACAGCACCCCAGCCTTTGGTGCTTTCGCACGTCTGAAGAAAAGCCTGAACCGTTAAACGTTCGGGCTTTTTCTATTTGCGGCCCACTCAGCAGATAGCTCTGAGGCACGCCGTCTCGCCCGCGTAAGGGCCACTAATCAATGCGGATGCAGCTGTATGGACACGAATCGTCTATCATACAAGCCGCGGGTGAGAGCCCCGCCGTCTGCCCCCTTTCCAGTCCTGTGCCAACAGGACCTTCGCCGCCCCTCGCATCCATGCGCCGGGGCGGTTTTTTTTCGAGGTACGCATGAGCGTCGAGTCCGAAATCATTTGGATGCGCGTGCTCGTGCAGTTCGCGCGCGAGCACCTCGCCATCTTGGGTAAACGATGAGCATGCCTGTCGAGGTCTACCGCGACCAGATCATTCGAGCTGTCACCGGCAACCAGCCGGCGATGGTATTCCGCGTGGTCGATGAGACTGCGCTCCGGCGTCTGTCCGATCGGCTTGCCGAGTCCGAGCGCGCGCATGCGCTGCTTCGTGCCAAGGGCTACGGCGGGACCGGGCTGCTGCTTGATGAGCTGGCCGCCCTGGTGCCCGACAAGCCATGAAGCTGACTGCCCTCAAGTCCCGGCTACAGACGGCAGCGCCGCGCGTCGCCACCCTGGCCGCACGCCCTGGTGTCGTGGTCGAGCGCAAGCGCGGCTATGGCGGTGTGCTGGACCGCCGCCGCATCCGGGCGCGTGACTGCGATCTGTGCCAAGAGTGTAAGCGGCAGGGCCGCACCACCATCGGCTACCCGGTCGACCACATCATCGCGCTAGCCGACGGCGGCACCGATGACGACGACAACAAGGAAACGCTGTGCGTGCCGTGCCACGACGCGAAGTCGGCACGCGAGGCACGCGCCCGCGCGCGGGGCTGACCCTCATTGCCCCGGCAGGGGGAGGGGGGGCAAAAAGCTTGGAATCATCTTTTGTCAGACACCGACTAGTTCCGCACGCGCAGAAAAAATCCCCCTTGGAGGAAATTGTTAATGGCTTTAACAGGCAAAAAGCGAGCCTTCGCCGATGCCGTTTTGGCCGGGCTCTCCAATAAGGAAGCGGCAATTCGTGCCGGCTTCAGTGAAAAAACGGCATCGGCTGCAGGGTCTCGAAATGTTAAAGACCCGGATGTTAAAGCGTACCTCGATCAGCGCCGCCAACCGGCGGCAGTCGCAGGTCCAAAGGCGCCGCCTCCGCCAGACCCCGGCGATGACACGATCGAAATTCCCCCGACCGAGGACCCGGTCGAATTCCTGACCAAAGTCATGAACGAGCCGGCGGCAGATTTGCGGCTACGAATCGACGCGGCTAAAGCGATGCTGCCCTTCAAGCACAAGAAGCTGGGCGAGGGCGGCAAGAAAGATATCAAGGCTGACGCGGCCAAGGCGGCCGGCGGCGGCAAGTTCTCGCCTACCGCGCCTCCGAAGCTGGTCGCTGCTGGTGGAAAGAAGGTCTAAATGCCCGAGTGGACAACTGCTTGCCCTGACTGGGCGGTGCGACTGCGCGCGGGCGAATCGATCATTCCCCCGCCGATCTTCCCGGATCAGGCTGAGCATGCCCTCGCGATCTTCAAGCAGCTCAAGATAGTAGACGCGCCAGGCAGCCCGACGTTCGGCGAGTCCTGCGCCGAGTGGGTCTTCGACCTGGTTCGCTGCATCTTCGGTGCCTACGATGCCGAGAGCGGCCGGCGCCTGATCGTCGAATTCTTCGTGCTGCTGCCAAAGAAGAACAGCAAGAGCACCGTCGCGGCAGGGATCATGCTGACCGCACTGATCCTGAACTGGCGGCAGTCGGCGGAATTCTCGGTGCTGGCGCCGACCGTCGAGGTGGCAAACAACGCCTACACGCCGGCGCGCGACATGGTGCAGAAGGACGACGAGCTCGACGCCCTGATGCATGTTCAGTCGCATGTGAAAACCATCACGCACCGAGAGAGCAACGCAATCCTCAAGGTGCTGGCGGCGGACCAGAACACGGTCGGCGGCAAGAAGGCCGTCGGTACGCTGGTCGACGAGTTGCACCTGTTCGGCAAAATGCCGAGCGCGGAGAACATGTTTCGTGAGGCACTGGGCGGCCTGGCGTCGCGCCCCGAGGGCTTTGTGATCTGGCTGACTACCCAGTCGGATGAGCCACCGGCGGGCGTGTTTAAGCAGAAGCTGGACTACGCGCGCAAGGTGCGCGATGGCGAGATCGTCGACCCCGCCTTCGTCCCGATCATCTTCGAGCATCCACCTGAAATGGTGGCGTCGGGCGACTGCCTGCTGCTCGAAAACATGGCAATGGTGAACCCGAACATGGGCTTCTCGGTTGACCAGTCATTCCTCGAGCGCGAGTTCAGCAAAGCGAATCTATCGGGCGGCGAATCGTTTCGCGGCTTCATGGCCAAGCACGCGAACGTCGAGATCGGCCTGAACCTTCGATCAGACCGCTGGGCCGGGGCTGACTTCTGGGAGGCTGCAGTCGACAAGACCATCACCTTGGAATCGATCATCGAACGATCCGACGTGGCTGTGGTTGGCATTGACGGCGGCGGCCTGGACGACATGCTCGGCCTGGCCGTGCTGGGCCGGGACCGCGAAACCGGGCAGTGGCTGCTGTGGTGTCACGCCTGGGTCCACGAGATTGCGCTCGAGCGGCGCAAGGAGATCGCGCCGCGGCTGCTGGACTTCCAGAAGCAGGGCGACCTCACTATCGTAAAGCGCCCAGGCGATGACGTCATGGCTGTGGCTGATCGTATTTGCCAGGTGCGTGACGCAGGTCTCCTGCCGGAAGTGAAGGGCATCGGCGTCGACGCCGCCGGAATCGGCGCAATCGTCGACGAGCTGATCACCGAAGAGCGCGACATCGACATGACGCAGATCGTCGCGATCTCACAGGGCTACAAACTGAACGGCGCTATCAAGGACACCGAGCGGAAGGTCGCCGGCGGCGAACTGCTGCACGCTGGCCGCCCGATGATGGCCTGGTGCGTCGGCAATGCGCGCATTGAAGACAAGGGCAACGCCATCTTGATCACCAAGCAGGCCAGCGGCAAGGCCAAGATCGACCCGCTGATGGCCGCATTTTGCGCGGTATCGCTGATGGCGCTGAACCCCGCCGGGGCGGCGGCGCCGGAAATTCACGTATTGGACTTTTGATGACCGGACAACTGTTGAACTTGGAGGCGACCCCGCATAAATCGCGAGTGCTTGATTCCTGGATGGCCGGTCGCGATGGCGCTGCAGAGCGCGCCGGCATCGTGGCGCTGGGCGAAAACTCCAGTGGCAGCATGTCGATGGGCGAGCTGGCCAACCTGCTGGGTGCTGCGCACCGCTCATCGTCCGGAGCGGCCGTCACCGCCGAAACGGGCATGCGCGTCTCGGCTGCCTACGGCTGCATGTCGCTCGTGGCTGGCGCAATTGCAACCCTGCCCATCGGCATCTATGAGCGTATGGGCAATGAGCGCGACTCGGCTGACCATGAATACTGGTGGATGCTCAATGAGCTGGCCAGCGATGGCTGGACGGCATCCGCAGCCTGGGAGGCGGTCATGCTGTCGAAGCTGTCGCATGGCGATGGCTTTGGCGAGTGGCTGCGGGCGAGCCCGTATAGCAATCGCGTCATCGGCTGGAAGCCGCTCAAGCGGCAGTCGGTACAGCCCTTCAAGGACGGCAAAAGTGTGTACTACCGGATCAGTCCGGACGACGGGCCGTCGTACGTCCTCGACCGCGCCGACGTCATTCATCTGCCAAGCCTGGGATTCGACGGGCTGACAAGCCCAAGTCCGCTGACATACGCGGCGCTGGAAGCGATCGGCACCGCGCTGGCAGCGCAGGAATATACAGGGAGGTTTCTCGCTGGTGGCGGCAATTTCGATTACGCGCTTAAGACCGCATCGAAACTGGACAAGGCCCAGCTAGAGCAGCTCAAGGCATCGCTCATCGCGCGCGCGCAGAACGGCGGCCGCGGCCCGTTGATTTTGTCCGGCGGTCTGGAGCCGGCCCAAGTCAGTGTGAATTCGAAGGATGCCGAGATTTTGGCCACCCGCTTATTCACGGTGGAAGAGATCTGCCGCGTCTTCGGCGTTCCGCCTGTAATGGTCGGACACGGCACTGCGGTCTCCAACTACGGGACTGGCGTGGAGCAACAAGGTATTGGCTTTACGCGCTACACCTTGCAGCGGCATTTGACGCCGATCCAGCAAGAGCTCAACAGCAAGCTCTGGCCAGTTCGCCAGCGGTACTTCGTTGAATACATCACCGCGGCGCTCGAGCGTGGCGACCTGAAAGCCCGATACGATGCTTACCGCATCGCGCTGGGCCGCGCCGGCGAAATGCCATTCATGACCGCAGACGAAGTTCGCCGCCGCGAAAACATGCCGTCCAACACGAACCTTAAAGTAAACGGAGGCACTAGTGTCGAAAAGTCTGACCAAGCTCCTGGCGAGCAACAAGAAGCGTCCTGAGCGCGTACCGCAATCCAAGATCGTGGCCAAGGCCGACGAGGTCGAGATATACATCTACGACGCGATCGTGTCGGACGAGGAGACCGCCTACTGGATGGGCGGCGTCTCGGCCGAGGCGCTGGTGCCGCAGATCCGTGACATCAAGGGCGGCACGATCCACCTGCGCATCAACAGCCCGGGCGGCGACGTGTTCGCGGCCCAGGCCATCTGCCAGGCCATCCGCGACACCGGCGCCAAGGTCATCGCGCACATCGATGGCTACGCGGCCAGTGCCGCCACCGTCATCGCCACTGCGGCCGACGAGGTCGAGATCGCCGACGGCGGCTTCTACATGATCCACAACGCCTGGACCTGGGCGATGGGCAACGCGAACGACATGACGTCGACCGCGGGCCTGCTCTCGAAAATCGACGCCTCGCTTGCTGGCCAGTACGCCAAGAAAAGCGGCATGTCGGTCGAAGACCTGCGCGCCGCCATGGACGCCGAGACCTGGTACACCGCCGAAGAGGCAGTGGCCGCTGGCCTCGTCGATCGCATCGCTGAAGGCAAGAAGGTCGAATCGTCGTGGGACATGAGCGCCTACGCGCACGCCCCGAAGGCTGCGCCGTCTGATCCTGATCCGGTCGACCCGGCCGCCACCGAAGAGCACCGCGCGCGCCAGCATCAGCGCATCGCCACGATGGCCCGCCTCCAAGTTAGCTGACGCTCTCTCGCGCCACTAAGCCAGCCACCTCCGGGTGGCTTTTTTTATGCCCAACGGCCGCGAGAGCGGACCACCCCCTTCGAAAGGTTTTACATGACCAAGCTCGCAGACCTGCGCGCACAACGCGACACCGTGGCCAAGAAAGTCCACGACCTGAACAACAAGTACCCGACTGATCAGCGCATGCCGGCAGCCGAAGCTGGCCAGCTGGACACGTTCCTGGCCGAAGTCGAGGCGATCGACATCGAGATCGCACGCGAAAACCGCATCGCGCAGCTGGCCGGCGAGACGTCGGAAGGCCAGCATGCCCTTGCACTGGCTGCTGCAACTCGCCCCGGCGGCGCGCAGACCGAAGAAACCACCGCTCTGCGCGCGATGCTCTCTGGCGGCCTGTCGGCCCTGAGCGATGATCAGCGCCGCTCGATGCGCGCCCGCGTGAGCCCGGACATTCGTGCTGCCATGTCGACCACCACCGGCTCGGAAGGCGGCTATACCGTCGCTCCGGAGTTCAGCACGACGCTGATTCAAGCCATGAAAGCCGCCTTTGCTGTGCGCAGCGTGGCTACTCAATTCCAGACCGCGACTGGCGCCCAGCTGCCGTTCCCGACCGCTGACGCCACGTCGGAAGAAGGCGAGATCGTCGGCCAAAACGCTGCCGTGACCAAGCAAGACACCAGCTTTGGCCTGGTATCGCTGGACGTGTACAAGTACTCGTCGAAGTCGATCGCATTGCCATTCGAGCTGATCCAGGATTCGTTCTTCAACATCGAGTCGTATATCCAGAATCTGCTTCAGCTGCGCCTCGGCCGCATCCAGAACCGCCACCATACCTTGGGTACCGGCACCGGCCAGCCTCGCGGCCTCGTGCCGGCAGCAGGCGCGGGCAAGGTCGGCGCAACCGGTCAGACGGTCACCATCACGTACGACGATCTGGTCGATCTGGAGCACTCGGTCGACCCGTATTACCGCCCGGCCGGTAAGTGGATGATGAACGATGACACCCTGCGGATTCTGCGGAAAGTGAAGGATCCCCAAGGTCGCCCGATCTTCGTGCCCGGCTACGAGACCGGCAACGCGGGCGGCGCCCCCGATCGCCTGTTGGGTCGCGAGATCGTCATCAACCAGCACATGCCGGTGATGGCGGCAAATGCCAAGTCGGTCCTGTTCGGTGATTTCTCGAAGTATATGGTCCGCGACGTCATGGACTTCACCCTGTTCCGCATGACCGACTCGAAGTACACCGAGAACGGCCAAGTCGGTTTCCTGGCGTTCTGCCGCTCGGGTGCAAATCTGATCGACGTCGGCGGCGCCGTGAAGTACTACCAGAACAGCGCGACCTGATCGTAACCAGTGGCCGGCTTCGGCTGGCCACTTCACCGGAGAACACCGATGGCAAAAGCAAAAACCGCAGGCACCGAGGCGACGAACTCGGATCTGCCGACAATCACGCCCACCTCGTCTGACCAGGTCGAAACGCTGGCCGATGGCGAACCGCTCCCGGACGTGGTCGATACCCCGAGCCCAGATCTGGCGCTGGATGCAAGCGAACCCGAAGCCTTGCCTGAACTGGTCAAGGCCCGCGTCCTGGCGGCCAGCGCGTACGGACAGCCCAACGACGTCATCGAGATCGATGCGACGCTGGCGAAGGCAATCCCGGACGTGGTCGATACCAGCCCGGAGGCAGTCGCTTACGCCGAATCGCTGGCGTTCGAGCAGTAACAGCAGGGCAGACCGCGATGACCCACCTGCACATGACCCCCGAGGTCTCGACGATCCGCGCGTACTCCGAGCCTGGCGGCTACGAGGCGCGCCGGCCGTATGACGGAATCATCACGGTCACCCACCTGACAAGCAGCACCGTGTATGTGCACGGCGCCGTCGGCAAGATCGACCGCGCGACGCATGCACGTGCACTGGACATGCTCCGCGAGCGCGGCATCACTACGGTGATGTACGAGCGGCGCGGGCGAATGAAAACCATCGAGCTGGAAGCAAAGACGTGAGCGCCGAGCAATAGGCCACGATGCCACGCGCCGAAATAGACGGCATCCTCGAAACCCTCAGCAAAGCAATATAAAAATATGGCGAACCCTACGATCACAATTCTGCCAACTAAAATGGCAGTTAACACCGGTTCGCCATATACCGCCACGGACGTCGACGGGGCGGCCGCATACGCTTTCCCGAACGCGCAAGGGCAAATTCATTTCACGGCCGATACCGCGGTTGTGGGGCAAAAGTATGACGTCTACATGCTGTGGTCAATGGCCGGTACACCCGGTCAGCCATCGCCTGCATCGGTTAAATTCTACGGTGCCTATGAGCCGTGGACTGAGTCTTCGAAGCCTGTCGCTGCGAACAAGGTGATCAACCTCGTCCCGCCTCAAGCGTCCGGGATTGTCGAGCGGTCGCAACTGCCGTTTTCATTCACCCGCGAAGATGCCGGACGTATTTCGCACTTTAAGATGGGCCGCCAGCAGGACACCGTTGGCGGCACGATGCGGATCCGCGGGTTCGAGCTTGTACCAACTCCCGATCTAGTCGAGGCCAGCGTCTCGCCTGCCGGCAACCTGTCGCCGGCGAGCTTCAACACGCCGTACTCAGGCACCAAGGTGATCTCGCTGCTGTCGCTGTACACGCCTATCTGGACGACGGCCAATGCTGTTTATGTCGTTGCCCCTGTGACCGTTGGCGGCGTGCAGCAATCGCGCTTGGCCAAGCTGAACAAGAACACCTACGAGATGATCCAGGACGTGCAGATCGGCACCGGCACGCACGACACCACGATCGGGCACCGCGACGGCAGCGTTTGTGTGACGGACGACGGCAAGGTCATCACGTATGGCGAAGCGCACCACACCCCATGGAAGGGCCTGTCGGCGCCTACCGAAGACATTTCGGCACTGGTTGCGACCACCGCACCTACCGGTCTGGACGTGAACTGCTCCTACCGTCGCTTTTTCCGCAACCAGTTTGACGGCAGCATGTGGATGGGCGCGCGTGGTAACGGCTACTTGGCTGGCATCTTCAAGTGGAATGGCGCCACGTTTGACCGCAAAGGCGCTGATTTTCTCGCTGGCAATGCCGCCTCGTACCTTGGCTCTTACGGCATGGAAATTGCATTTTCGAGCGTCGATACGCTTTACGTCACGACGGAATTCCTGCAAGGCAATGGTCCGTTCGAGATGTCGGGCTACCCGCGCCAGAACATCAGCATGATCAAGTCGACAGACGGCGGGGCTACCTTCACGACCATGCGCGGCAAGGCGCTGAATCTTCCGCTTGTCAGCGGCACGGATGATAGCGACATCGCATTTCCGAACAACAACCTCAACCACAACTCCAGCGTCGCGCGCATTGCGATTGGTGCCGATGGACAGCCGCTGCTGGTTGCAAGCTGGCAGCACCCGGACGAAGCTTTCCGCAGTATGTGGGTGGCCAAGTACAACACCACAACCAACAAGTGGGTGCGCACGCGCCTGATGGCGCACAACGGTTTGCAGGATGCAGGCACGCCGCACGTTGCATATCACGACGGGAAGATCTTCGTCACCGCTGCGACGACCGACGACAACGTGCCGGCCACGCTGGGCACTGCAAACCAACTGTACCTTTTCACCACCACCGACTCTGGTGCGACGTGGAAAAAGTATGCGATCACGCACCCGGCAGGCGCGTACAGCGGTGCTTACATAGACCAGGCTGCGCTCCGTTTGGACAATAAGCTGCGCCTGCTGCCTGACTTTGAGGCGCAGCCCACTTCGGTTATTTGGGAAATGCCGGTTCCGGGGGGCGACACCACGGCGCCAGAGATGGTCGGCAACATTACGGTGTCCGCCATCACCACGTCGGGCGCTACGTTGTCGTGTGCGGCAGCGACCGATGCAGTCGGCGTCGCTGGCTATGAATACAGCATCAACGGCGGCACGAACTACACCGTGATTGCCAATGCCGCCCGGTCGGTAGTTGTTTCTGGCCGGCCTGCAAGCACTGCGCACGCGGTGCGCATGCGCGCCTTCGATGCCGCTGGCAACCGCGCCACGCCGCTGTCGGCGAGCTTCACCACGCTGGCCGAGCCGCCTGCGCAGAATGCTGTGGTGGCCTCGACGATTGCCGAATCGCGCCGGGTCGCATTCCCGGGCGGTACCCGCGTGGTGGCGTTCGGCAGCGTGCCGGGCGCGCGTACGCCAAACGCTCCGTACCTCGAGGCTGGCAAATGGTGGAGCGAGAAGCACCCGCTAGACGAGCGCTACTGGGTGGCGAACATCACGGTCGACCTGGCCGAGCGCGGCACTACTGCCGTCTCGGTCGAGGCCATCGTGGCTGGCGTGACAGTGCTTCAGCAGCCCGTCATCCAGGGCAAGCTGATCCCGGTGAAGCTGGGCGGGTTCAACGCAGCGACCGGCGCGGTCAACTTCTGCACGTTCCGCGTCACGTGCGCGAACGGCGAGCGGTTCGACCGAACCATCTGGTTCAAGCAGCAGGTCGGATCCTGGTCGCTGGAGAAGGACGCGGACGACGAGAGCTATTTCGTGGCCGACATCAGCAACGACCTGGCGGACAGCAACACCTCTGCCAGCGCGGTGCTGGCGCTACCGGTGGGCGTGAGCGTGCTGGTGCCGGCGGTGATCCAGGGGGCCTTGATCCTGGTGAAGCTGGGCGGCATGGACACCTTGCCGGCCGGCGTCAATTACTGCGACCTGCGCATCGACTGCGCCAACAGCGAGCGGTTCTACCGAACCATTCAATTCAACAGGGTGGACAACTGATGATCGATGCATCGCAACTGCCGAGCGTGCCGAACAGCGAGCTGCTGAAACAGCAGGAAGAGGCCGCTGTCGAGTACGCGCGCGCGCCGGCAGCGCCTGGCGCGCCGCACGGCGCCGGCCGGCCACCGGCAACACAAGGAACCATTCGATGAGCCTGCGACTGATCACCCCGCCTGCAGCGCTGGCCGTGTCGCTGGAAGCTGCGCGCTTGTCGGCGCGGCTGGACGGGCCCGAAGCTGACGTCGAGCTGCGCCAGGTCATCGGCCAGCACACGCGCGACGCCGAGCACGAGACGGGTCGCGCGCTGGTGCAGCAGACCTTCCGGCTGACGCTCGACGCTTTTCCGCCGGCGTTCCGGCTCGAGCATCCGCCAATCCTGGGCGTCGAGCACATCAAGTTCTACGACGCCGCCGGCGTGCGCCAGATCCTGCATCCCGACGACTACCTGGTCGACAACGAAAGCGAGCCGGGCTACATCGTGCCGGCGCCGGGCCGGGCCTGGCCAGCGACGCAGGCGCGCATCAGCGCGGTCGAGGTGCAGTACTCGTGCGGCTACGGCGTCGACGACAGCACGGTGCCGGACGAGATCAAGGGCTACATTCTGGGCAAGGTCGCCGAGCACTTCGCGCCGGCCGGCACGCCTAAGAGTGAATTTCTGGGCGGCCTGCTCGATCGCGCGCGGTTGTACCTATGATGAACGACCGAGTCACCCTGCAGCAGCGCGGCGCCGGCAAGGACGCGTTGGGCCAGCCGATCGAGAGCTGGCCCGATATCGCCACCGTATGGGCCGACGTCCTGTTCCAGTCGGGCGCCGAGGTGATGCGCGCCGGCGCCGACACGGCGATCGTCAAGTGCTCGATCCGGATCCGCGCGCGGGCCGACGTCGACACCGGCGCGCGGGTGCTGTTCAAGGCGAAGGTCTACGACGTCAAGTCGGCGCTGCCAGATAGCCGGGATTCGGCGTTCATGTTCCTGGTCTGCGAGTCGACGTCATGATCCGCTTCGACACAACGCAGCTGATGGCCGCTGTGCAGCAGACCGTCGACCAGGTCGCCAGCGCGATCGACGAGGACGGGCTGCGCGCGGTCGGGTTCTCCGGCGCCGAGCCGTTCCGTGACGAAGCGAAGCGCAACGCGCGTGCGCGGGCCAAGACCTACACGATCCACGACAACATCATCGTCAAGCGGCTCGAAGAAGAATCGGACGGCGCGCGGCGCCAGGTCTACCTGGTCACGGTGCGCGCCGGCACGTACGGCGGGACCGATGCCTTCTACTGGCGCTTCGTCGAGCGCGGCCACAAGTTCGTGCCGCGCAACAAGAAGGTCAGCAAGAAGACCGGCAAGACGACGGGGTGGGAAGCGCACCGCCGCGCTGCCGAGCTCGAGTACGGCACGGCCAGCGCGCCCGCGTACCCGTTCATGCGCCCGGCGTACGAAAGCAAAAAGCAGGTTGCCGTCGACGCCATGACGAGCACCTTGACCCAGCAACTTGCGAGGAACCGCACAGGATCATGACACCCGAAGAACACGTACACGGCGCACTGAGCCACCTGGCCGACGGCCGGGTCTTCCCCGACCTGGCCGAGGTCGACACGCCGACTCCATACATCACCTACCAGGTGGTGGGCGGGGAGCCGCTGAACTTCCTCACGGGCGACCGTCCGGACAAGCAGCGCGTGCGCATCCAGGTCAACGTCTGGGCCACGCGCCGCATCGAAGCATCCGAGATCGGCATGCTGGTAGAAGATACGCTGCGCTCCGCCAGCGCGCTGCAGGTCGAAGTGGCGACCGGGCGCGTGGCGACCCACGACGAAGGAACAGATCGCCGCGGCGTCATGCAAGACTTCATGCTGTTTTGCTGACCCGTACCAGTTTTACCCCAGGCCGCCCGGAGAAATCCAGGCGGCTTTTTTCTTGCCCGGCTTCCGGGCTTTACCCCTGAAAGGCCGATATGCAATTGCCAAATAACATCGCGTTCGCTCTTGCGTCCGCATTCTCCGCCGCCGTTCTCATCAGCGCCGCGAGCAACGCTTCGGAAGCCGTGTTCACGGCCACCAACACCTTCGCCGCCGGCGACTTTGTCGAGTACACCGGCGGCTGGGGCAAGGCCAACGGCCGCGTGTTCCGCCTGAAGGCGGCCACCGCTACCTCGTTCACGGCCGAGGGCCTGGACACCACCGACACCAGCCTGTTCCCGGCCGGCGCCGGCACCGGCAGCGTCCGCAAGATCACCACCTGGGTGCCGATCGTCGGCGTGACCGGCGTCGAAATCTCGGGCGGTGACGGCAAGAACGTTGAGGTCCCGCTTGTGGACACCGATATGCCTGTGATGCTGCCGGACGGCTTCACCGCCACCACCGTCACCATGACGACCGCCGACGACAAGTCGCTACCGCACCATGCTGCGCTGAAGAAGGTCTCGGACAGCGTCACGCTGACCTGCCTGCGCGGCACGCTTCCGGGCGGCGGCATCCTGCTGTACGCGGGCTATTGCTCGTTCAACGACTCGCCGAGCATGGCCAAGGGCAGCGTCATGGCGGTGAAGTCGATGTTCTCGCTGCAGAACAAGGTCGTCCGCTACTGATCCGTGTTGCCAGCTGGCGCCGAATGATCGGCGCTGGCCTTTTCCCAGCCCGCGGGGTAGCGCCTCGCGGGTTTTTTTTTACTTCCCCACTGAAAGAAAAACATCATGGCAAAAGCAAAACTCTCCCTGGCCATCGCCGCCACCTTCAAAGCGAACGTGTCGATCCCGGTCGCGGGCGGCAAGGCTGCCGACGTCGAGTTCATCTTCAAGCACCGCACCCGCGACGACTTCAAGGAATTCGTCGATGGCCTGCATGGCGCCGAAGACGTCGACGCGCTGATGGACATCGCCAGCGGCTGGGATCTGGACGAACCGTTCGGCAAGGAATCGATCGAGAAGCTGGTCCAGCGCTACATGGGCTCGGCCCAGGCGGTGCTCGACGTCTACATCCGTGAGCTGACGGGCGCGCGCGCAAAAAACTGAGCGACGTTGCCACCGCCCTCTACGAAGCCGGGCCCACCGACGCCGAACTGGCGATCGCGGGCCTGACTCGGGACGAGGTGGCAACGTCGGTCGAGATCTGGCCTGACAACTATCAGGCCTACCTGCTGTTCTGCACGATGGACACGCAGTGGCGAATCGGCATGTCCGGGCCCACAGGCCTGGACTATGCCGCGCTGCCGATGGCGCTGCGCATGATCGCCGCGCCGCGCACCGACTGGCAGCAGCTGATGGCCGACGTTCGCGTCATGGAGTCAGCGGCTCTGCACGCCATGCGCAAGGAATAACCAGTTTCACAGCCATCTTCAGGTGGCACTTTTTATGGGCGGGACATGAGCGATATCGTCAACAACGCGACAATCATGATCACCGCCGACGCGAGCGGTGTCGAGGCAGGGCTGCGCAAGGTCGATGATGCAACGGCCAAGACGGGCCGGAACCTCGACAACCTCGAGTCCAGCGCGAAGAAGACGACGGCTGCTCTGGAGGGCGTCGCCAACACGCCAGGCATGGAGACGGCCGGCGACGGCGCCGGAGTGGCAGCTGGCCGCATGGACCGCGCCACCAAGAACATGGCCGACTCGATCCAGCGCACGCTGGCCACGATGAATGCCGGCGCCAAAGGATCGGCGCAGTATTACGAGGCGCTGGCGAACTCGCGCGGCCTGAACGTCAACGCCCTGCGTCCATACCTGGACCAGCTGGACGAGATGACGAAGAAGAGCGCGCTCGCGGCCGATGCCCAGCGCAAGCTCGACGATTCGACCCGGTTCCTCGATAGCCTGCGTTTGCGCACCGAGGGCATCGGCAAGTCCGCATCCCAGCTGGCCGCACTGCGCGCCGAGCAGCTGGGCGTCAGCGACGCCGCAGCTGAAATGATCCAGAAGCTGCGCGAGCAAGAAGAGGCTGGCGAATCGTCGTTCGGCAGTCTGGCCGATTTGGCAGAGGGCGCCAAGGTCGCTTTTCTGGCTGTTGCTGCAGCCGTTGCGGCGGCCGCCGCCGCCGGCGCCGTGATGGTCGGTGATGCTCTGAACGACCTGGCGGATCTCGATGGCATGGCCCAAAAAACCGGCTCATCGGTCGAAAGCCTTTCCAAGATCCAGAAGCTTGCCGTAGTGTTTGGCGAAGATATGGGCGGCGTCGACGCTGCGATCGTAAAGCTTTCGCGCGGCATGGCGGGCCTGGACGACGACAGCAACAAAGTCCAGAAAGCACTCAAGACGCTGGGCGTCTCTTCGCGAGACGCGGCAGGTAATTTGCGCGATCCGTCCGTTGTCCTGGTTGAGGCCTCCAAAAGCCTCCAGAACTACCGCGACGACGCAGGCAAAACGGCCCTGATGAACAACCTGGTCGGCAAGTCCGGGGCCGATCTCCTCCCATTCTTGAACGACCTGGCAGAAAACTATGGCGGGGTCGCGGGCACCTCGGGCGAGGCCGCAGCCGCAGCCGCCGCTTTCCAGGATCAAATAGGTTTCCTGAAAATCGAGGTGAAAGGCCTCGCCACGTCAGCTGCCGTTGCGTTGGCGCCAGCGCTGAGAGACTTGGCCGGCGCCTTCTCAGACGTCTACAAGCAGCAGACTTCGATTAAAAAAGGTGAGTGGTCGTCCTGGGCTGACGATCTCGGGCTTGGCTTTGCGAAGGCATCAGATGCCGTCGCGAACTTCGCGCGGTATTCCAATGTGGCCTGGGACGCGTTCAAGGCAGTGCGCTCTGGTTTTATGTTGGTGGATGCTGTCGGGAAGTTCGACTCGCTGACGGCTGGATATGAGGCCCTTAACGGCGGAGACGGGTTCAAGAGCATCAAGGAAGCTTTCGGCAACTTGAAGCAAACTGTGGCCGACGGATGGAAAAGCGTCGAAGAAGTCAACAGCGCGCCTTCCGAACAGTTCGAAAAAGCCTACCGTGCACGCCTGGCCAGCCGGATTGTGCCGGTCGTCACGCCAAATGCGGCAGAAGGCGACAAGCCGAAGCCATCCCTGCCGCGAGAGGTTGACGAGGCGGCGGCGAAGAAGGCCGCCCAAGAAGCCGCGAAGGCGGTCAAAGAATACGAGGCGCTGATCGACCGCATCAACGGCAAGGTCCCGGAGTTCGATAAGGACTACGAAGAGAATGTGAAAAGTATTGCCGCTGGCTATAAAGCCGGCAAGATGTCGCTCGCCGAGTACACCGCTACCATCGAGAAATACAATAAGCTTCAACCGTATTCACTCAATGCCGCGAAGCAGCTGAGCGACTTCCAAGACAGCTATTCGAAGGGGTTGGAAGCGACGAGCGCTGTCTACGCAAAGCGCGCACAGGACGCAGAGGACGAGGCTAAGCGCAACGAAGAGTTGGCCAGTACTTACGGCCTGACCAAATCGGCGATCGAGGCGCTGGAGCTGGCGCGCCTGCAGGAGCAGCTGGCGCAACGTTCGACGCTGGGGCTGACCCTGGACGAAATCGAAAGCCTCGAGAACCTGATCGACGCGAAGAAACGCAACGCCGGCTCGATCGCGAAGATGGAAGGTATTGACGCAGCCAAGAAGGCCGGCGAGGAACTCGACAAGCTGCTCGACCCGACGAAGGCGCAGACTTTCGGCGAGGCGCTCAAGGGTGCGTTTGGCGCGGCCGGCGATTCGATGACGCAACTGGTCACGGCGCTGGATGCTTACCGCATTCGCCAGGCAGAGGTTGACGATGCGCGCAAGAACGCTGCCATCAAGTACGCGACCGATTCCAAGGGTCTGGCCAATGCTACCGCAGCCATCAATTCGAAAGAATTGAAGTCGCGCTTGAGTGGCTACGGCGACATGGCCGCAGCGGCCAAGGGCTTCTTCGCTGAAGGCAGCAAGGGCTACACCGTACTGTCGGGTGCCGAGAAGGCCTACCGCGCGGCCGAGCTGGCGCTGGCGCTGCAGGCGATGACGAAGAAAATCTTCTTCAAGCAGGGTGAAGTGGTCGCAAACACGGCGCTGAACGCGACGAAGCTGACCGGCGAGGCTGCGGCAAGTGCTGCATCGACCGGCTTGGCCGCAACCGAGGCCAGCGCCTGGGGCGTGACTGCCGTGGTCAAGGCCATCGCATCGCTGCCGTTCCCATTGAATCTGGCGGCCGGCGCCGCGACGCTGGCGGCGGTGGTGGCCATCGGCGCAAAGATGGTTGGCGGGATCGGTGGGGGCAGCATCGCTTTGTCCGAGCAGCGGCAGAAGGCGCAGGGCACCGGTTCGGTTCTCGGCTCCGACGAGAAGTCGGCCTCGATCGCCAATTCGCTGGACCTGATCGAGAGCGCGACGTCGAAGGAGCTGAACATCAGCACTGGCATGCTGGCATCGCTGCGCAATATCGAAGCCGGCATTGACCAGTTCGCGTCGCTGCTGGT
This sequence comes from Massilia aurea, assembly GCF_024753205.1. Lineage (GTDB taxonomy): Bacteria > Pseudomonadota > Gammaproteobacteria > Burkholderiales > Burkholderiaceae_D > Telluria > Telluria aurea. Next base: position 251,188 of record NZ_JANUGZ010000005.1, read on the forward strand.
GCGCACCACTGGCGTGACGGGCAAGTTCGGCGCCGACATGGGCAAGAACGTGTTCGATTCGAAGGCGATCGGCATTGGCGGCGCTGCTCTTGGTGGCATCGCTGGCGCGGCCGGCGGTGCGTATGTCGGCATGGGCACCAGCTACATCGGCGCAATGCTGGGTGGTCCGGTCGGCATGGCCATTGGCGCGGTGCTCGGTACTGTCATCGGCAAGACGTTCATCGGCAAGGGCCTGAGCAAAATCTTCGGCGGCAAGCAGACGGTGGAAGACACCGGCTTCACGATGGGGAGCGCGAGCTTCGGCAGCATCATCAACGGTGGCGTCAGCGCATCGCAGTATGCCGACATCAAGAAGGACGGCGGCTGGTTCCGGAGCGACAAGAAAAGCACGCAGCTGGAGGGCATCGGCGCCGAGGGCAACCGTCAGATCAGCACGATCCTGACTTCGCTTTACGACACCGTGTTCGAAGCCGGCAGCCTGCTTGGCATCGGTGGCGATGCGTTCGCGAACCAGCTGAACAGCTTCGTGGTCGATATCGGCAAGGTCAGCCTGAAAGGCAAAACCGGCGACCAGATCCAGGAAGAACTATCGGCCATCTTCTCGAAGGTGGGCGACGACCTGGCATCGTTCAGTGTGGCCGGCATCACTCAGTTCCAGAAGGTGGGCGAGGGTGCGTTGGAAACACTGGCGCGGGTCGCTGTGAACTACGCGAGCCTGGATGCTGTCCTGGCCAGCGTGGGTAAAACGTTCGGCGCCACCGGCGTGGCCAGTCTCGGCGCGCGCGAGGACCTGCTGACGCTGGCGGGCGGCATCGACGAGCTGGCCAGCCAGACGGCCAGCTTTGCCGAGAACTTCCTGTCCGAGTCCGAGCGCTTGGCACCGGTGCAGAAGTACGTCACCGACCAGCTGGCATCGATGGGCCTGTCGGCGCTGCGCTCGCGCGATTCGTTCAAGCAATACGTCTTGGGCCTCGACCTCACGAACGTGGCCCAGCGCGAGCAGTACGTTGCGCTGATGGACCTGCAGGAAGCGTACGCCAAGCTGTATCCGGAGATCGAGGATGCGACGAAGACCCTGGCCGATGCGCGCTCGGAACTGACCGATGCATATAACGCCGAGAACGATGCCATCAGTTCAACGATCGACCGCATGGGCTCGTTCGCCGCAAGCCTGAAAAACCTGCGCCAGAATGCGCTGCTGGGCGGCCTGTCGCCGCTGTCGCCGCAAGAGAAATACGCGGAGGCAAAAGCGCAGTACGAGACGGTCCTGGCGGCGGCGCGCAGTGGTGATGAGTCGGCGCAGTCGAACTATTCGGCCGCGTTCAACTCGTTCCTCACGGCGTCGCGCGCGGTGTTCGCCAGCAGTGGCCAGTACCAGGCTGACTTCGCGTATGCGCAAGCATTCACGGCAGAGGCGGAGCGCTGGGCAGGCGCGCAGGTCGACGTCGGCAAGGCGCAGCTGGACGCGCTGAAGCTGTCGGTGAACGGCCTGATCACGCTCGACAAGTCGGTGCTGTCGGTGCGCGATGCGATCCTGCAGGTGCGCCAGCTCATGGGTACGACGGCCCCGCTGACACCGGGCGCCATGGCCGCGCCGCCGATCAACATGCCGACCCCGGTGATGTATGCCTCGTACGGGGCAGACAACACCGTCGCCCTGGTGGCTGAACTCAAGTCGGTGCGCCAGGAGCTGGCCAGCCTGCGCGCGGAACAGGCCGTGCAGACCGGGCACGTGATCGAGGCAAATGCACGGGCGGCGCGTGAGAGCGCTGAGCATGTCGCAGGCGCCACCACGACGGGGTTCAAGTCCGTCACCAACAGCGAACAAAGGGTTGCACTCGCATGACTGATGCTCAAGTCCTGGCCTGGCTGAAAAGCTCGGCCGCCTATCGTGTCGTGCTCATCGAGGCGGCTGTGCAGATCGGTGGTGTGGAGTCCGTCGTGTACCTGGCGACGAAACCATTCACCACCGGGCCCGGCGACGCGCCGGCGAACACCACGTACCTGCCCATCGCCATTGTCGGTAGGCTGTTCACTGAGCGGCTGCTGCTGGACGGCGAGGGCGGGCTATCGGCAGGCGAACTCGAACTCGAGAACGTCGGCGGCGCGCGCGATGCCTGGGCCGGGCCTGGGTACATCTGGAACAATCGGGCGATCAAGGCGTACATCGGCGATGTGCGCTGGGGGCGCGCGGACTTCCGGATGATCTTCAACGGCATCGTGGCCGACATCGCGCCGCGCGGCCGCCAGGCGCTGGCGCTTAAGCTGCGCGACAAGATGCAGCGGCTGAACACACCGGTCAGCGAGGCCAAGTTGGGCGGCACGAGCGAGCAGCGGGATGCATTGCTGCCGATCGCGCTGGGCCAGGCGTTCAACGTGACGCCGCTCCTGATCAATGCGGCGATCCTGAAGTACCAGGTGCACGCCGGCGCGATCGACTCGATCATCGAGGTTCGCGACAACGGTGCGCCGGTGGCGTTCACCCCTGGCCTCGCGGCTGGCACGTTCCAGTTGCAGTCGGCGCCGGCGGGCGTGGTCACCGCGTCCGTGCGTGGCGCTGCGGCCGGCGGCTACGTCGACACCGCGGCGCAACTGGTCAAGCGCCTGGTCACCGGCTACGGCAAGGAATCCGACCGATTCGCTGATGCCGATCTTGACCTGGCCAACATCGCCGCGTTCGACGCCGCGCACCAGCAGTCGCTGGGCGTGTACTCGACCGCGCGCCAGAACGTGCTTGCTGCCTGCCAGATGCTTCTCGGCAGCGTCGGCGCCCAGCTGGTGATGTCGCGCCTCGGCCTGGCGCGGCTGATCAAGGTCGCGCTGCCAGGCGCCGGCACGCCGGTGGTCATCCGACCGGAGCACATGGTCGATGGCACGCTGCAGCCGGCGGCACGCACTGACGTCGTCGGCGCCGTCAAGCTCGGCTTCGCGCGCGCATGGACCGTGCAGGACGCCGGCACGCTGGCCAACCTGCCGGAGGTGCACAAGGGGCTCTTCGCGGAAGAGTGGCTGACCACCACCAAAACCGACGCGACCACGCTGGCCACCTACCGCTTGAACGCAGAGCCGGTGCAGATCGACACCATGCTGCTCACGCGCGCCGACGCCGACGCTGAAGCCCAGCGCCGGCTCGATCTGTGGAAGGTGCCGCGCACCACGTACGAGTTCGAGGGCGTGCCGGAACTGCTCTCGCTCGAGCTGGGCCAGGCCGTCACGGTCTACGCACCGCGCTTCGGCATGGACGCAGGCGTGAGCGGCATCGTTATTTCACTCGCACCTGACTGGGAAACCGGCCGGGTTACCGTTGGATTCCTCGTATGAGCACAGCACTGAACGACCGCGATGCGATCCTGCAGGCCGCCTCGGTGCGGATCGTCAACCCGAAGAATGCCCACGTGCGGCTCGATGCCTTTCCGCTGGCATTCCATATGAACTCCGCTGGTGACCTGGATGTACCAGCCATGACGATCACTGCAAGTTTGACTGGGTTGGAAGGCGACGTTACATTCGCTGCAGAGGGTGCGACCCTTACTCAAGTGACCGGGAAAAGCGCCACGGTACGGTACGCCGACATGCAAGGGTCGATTGCGATGGTGACGGCAAGTATCGCCGCAGGTGGCGAAACCTTCTCACAGGGGTTCCTTGTGACGACACTGCGCGATGGTGCTGCTGGCGGGTCCGGATCGCGCGGCGCCGGGTTTTACCGCGCGACGGGGAACGCTTGGAGTGATGGCATCGCCGACGCAGCCACCCCAGGCGGGAACGTGGTCGGCGACATTGTGATCATCAGCAATGGCGTTTCCAGCTGGCCGAAAGAATGGGACGGCTCGAAGTGGTTCTACCCAGGGGCCTTCTTTCCGGGAAGTCTGTTGGTCGAAAAATCGGTTTTGGCGACACACTTGGGCGCGGAATCTGTAACGGCCGAGAAGATTGCGGGCAGCGCGGTAACGGCGCGCAACCTGGTCGTCGGCTCCCCTGATAACGTTGTTCCCGACCCGCGCTTCAAGGACCTTACGTGGTGGGGCCGCCCTGATGCAGCAGTAATCCAGTGGGCAGAGAACGGCAGCACGACTGGCTGGAAGGGTGGCGCGTCGATGCTGCTGCCGACGAGCGGCCCGGAGCTTACCCGAGACACTATCTATTTTGATTTGACGCCCGGGGCCACCTACCGGATCGAGGGCCAGGCCTACCTGAGCAACGACTTCAACGGTCGACTGTCAGCTTACCTGCTCATTGCTGGCGATCGCTGGTATCCATTTTTTGACAATGACACGGGGCAGCGCTGGGCGGATAACCTTGCGGTGCAGCTGAACAACTTGTCGCCCAAGGGGTTCTCGACGTTCTCAACGACCTACACAGTCCCGCTCGGCGCCGCAACTGGCCGGGGCATGATTCGCGTGCGCAGCAGCCATACGGTCGGCACGGCAGAGGTCGGCTCGTTCAGCGTCACACGGGTGGCCGATGGCTCACTGGTCGGCGACGGCGTGCTCGAGGCGCGGCACATCAAGACTAAATCCCTAACGGCCGACTTGATAAATGTCGACCGCGTATCGGCAGTGTCGGCAATATTAGGCGACGTCCTTCTCGGGCCAGATGGCGCGCTACATCAAGGCAGTAATGCGTATAACACCGGATCGGGGATTTTTATCGGGGCACCTGGCGGCGCACCAAAATTCTTTGTCGGGACTGCGGGCGGTGCCAATATGCGATATAGCCCGGAAGAAGGTTTGCGTATTGATCAAGCATCACTCGAATCCTACACCGCATGGCTCACCGGCAGTGCGGGCGGCAGCTATCCGAATGGTTCGGCAGGATATGGATTCCTGAAAGCGAATGTGTCAGGAGGGAAGGCGCCGTACACTTACCGATGGACGCTGACCCTCGAAACTAAAACAGGTAGCGCGGGCAACATGGTAATCAGCGAAACCACGTCGCAATCAGCATCGTTTAGCGGGTCGGGTACAAATGCCACGCTGACATATACCGTGACCTGCGCAGTTACCGACGGTAACCAGCGCACGATTGTCCTGGGCACCTCAATCAATGCGAATCACGGAACGCCACCATGACAGTCACTTTCCATTTTGCCGACGTGATGCCGGATGGCCGCGTGCGCGCCTGCCTTTCCTGCGAAGCGCCGGAAGTCGGGCCGCCGGTCGTGCAGCACGCCGAGGGTGCGCCGATCTTGCTGGACGGTCCGATCGACTGGCGCGGCCCGACCGAAACATCGGTGCTGCACTGGAGCGCAGGGGGCGGCTTGTCCTGGGTCGAGACAGCGAGCATCGCATTCCTGCGGGCCGCCCGACGCGAACAGATAAACACGTGGTGGCTTGACGCCAATAACAGCTACTTCGAATACCGTGGAGCGCGCATTGCTTATAGCGAATCCGACCGTGTCGATATTCAGGGGATCAACAATGTCGTCATGCTCACCAACGCGATGCCCACGAACCCTGACTGGCCGGCAGCTTGGAAGACCGTTGACAACGGTTGGGTCCCGATACCGGATGTCGCAGCGTGGGTCGAGTTCAATGTCGCAATAGCAGATCGCGGTACGGCGCACTTCAAGAAAGCGCAGTTGCTGAAGGCCCAGCTGGAAGCAGCCACCACAGCGGCTGAAATCGAAGCAATCACCTGGTAGAGACCGCATGCCCAATCTGAGAATCGTTTCCGACAACGCCATCGAGCGCGCGACCCTGGCCGCATCTAGCACGGCCGGCGCGCTGGCCGTTGGCAACTTGGCTGCCGCGCAGGTCTACCCGGTGTGGCGCGCCACCGGCCGCGACGCCCGGGTCACTGCAGCATTCGCGGATGCTGAACCGATCGGCTTCGTCGGCCTACCGTTCTGCAACCTGTCGCCGACGGCGCGGCTGCGCGTGCGCGTGTCGGGCGAGGCGGCCATCACGAACAACCACACCTACACGGAGGCATTCGACAACGCCGCCTGGACGAAGAGCGCGGTCACGGTGGCGGCCAACGCGGGCACGGCGCCCGACGGTGCGGTCACGGCCGATCGCATCATCGCTACTACCACCAGCGGCACCCACTACGTCCAACAGTCGATCGGCGCGGTGGCGCTCAACGGGCTGCACACCGAATCATTCTTCGCCAAGCGCGACACCGGGGAGCGGTACCTGCGCCTGCAGTTCGGTACCGGGTTCACCAACTCGTTTGCGGACTTCGACCTTGACACCGGTGACGTGGTCGCAACCTCGAACTGCACCGCACGGGTGGATGCGCGCCCGGGCGGCTGGTACCGCTGCAGCATCACGGCGTCGGCCACGTCGGCGGCCACCTCGTTCGTCCAGGTCTACACCAATCGCTCGACCAACGGGGCTGCTTATGCTGGCAATGGCACGGCCGGGATCCTGCTGTGGGGTGCGATGGGCGTGGCCGGACCCGTAGCCGGGTCGTACTACCCGAGCACGAGCGCTGCGGCGACGCGCCCGGCAGGTCACATCGACAGCTGGCAGTCGTACGACTATGACAGCGGCCTGGTGCTGGCGTGCCCGGCGCCGGCGGTTCGGCTGCGTGGCTTCACGCCGGCGCAGGCCGCAAGCGCATATGCCTACGGCGGTGGTGCGTACGCGCGCCACTGGCTGCCGATCGAGATCGTCGCGCGCGCCGTGGCGGTTGACATCACGGATCCGGACAACCTGCAGGGCTACATCGAAGCCGGTTGCATGGTGGCCAGCTCGTTCTGGTCGCTGACCTACAACGCCTCGGCCGCGTCAGTGACGATGGTCGACCGCACCGAGATCACGCGCAGCGCCGCCGGCGGCCAGCTGGCCGACCCGGGCACGATGAGCCGCAAGGTTCCGGTCGACCTGCGCGCCATGCCGCCGGCAGATCGCGCTACGTTCCTGAACCTGATGCGCAACAGCCGTGCGCATCCGATCCTGCTGTCGGTGTTCCCGATGCATGCCGACGTCGAGCTCGAGCGCGACTTCATGGTGTACGGCCGGCGCACGAAAGACTCGGACCTTGCCTACCAGTTCATGAACGCGTACGCGACCACGCTCGAGGTTGAAGAAATCTGACATACACGCAACTCAGCCACGCCGCCTCGAGCGGCTTTTTTTACGCCCATCGAAAGGCACCAATGAGCATCAGCAAGACCACCCCGCCGGAAGTCGGCAGCTACGCCGGCGCCGCAGTAACGGTTGCCACCTCCCTGACCCTGACGCAGGTAGGTGTCATCGTCGGCATCCTCACCGCGCTGCTGACGTTCTTGCTGAACGCCTGGTACACGCACCAGCGCAACTCGCGCGAGAACCGGCTGGCCGAGCTCGAGTGCCACGAACGGGAAGTGCGTCTGGCGCAATTCCTCGCGCAGCTGCAGGCGTCCGAAGTAAAGCCGTATTGCCCACCACTGGAGAAACCATGAAATTCATCGACGACGCAAGCAAGCAGTTCCCGAAACTCTGGTCGGTACGCTTTGCACTGCTGGCCGCCATCGCTTCGGCCATCGAGGCCGGCATGAACCTGTATGCCAGCGGCACCGCGCCGCTCCTGGTGGTGGCCGCCGGCCTGACCTCGCTCGGCGCCGCGATCGCGCGCGTCGTGGCACAACCGGCGTTGACCAGCGATGAATAAGCGTGCACCCACCCAACGGCGCGGCCTGGTCGCGCTGGTCGGCGCCGTGGCCGCGACGGCGCTGCTCAGCTTCACGCCCGTCTTCGAAGGCACCGAGCTTTCCACCTACCGCGACATGGGCGGCGTGCTCACGTACTGCACCGGCGCCACCGAGAACGCAGCCTGGGGCAAGACGTACACGCCCGCGCAGTGCCGCGCCCAGCTCGACCGCGACCTCGAGCGGCACGCCGCCGGCATCGCCATGTGCATCCCGCTCGCGCGCCTGACCGATGGCCAGAAGGTGGCCTTCGTCGATATCGCCTACAACATCGGAGTGAGCGGCTTCTGTGGCTCGAGCATGGCGCGGCGCACGAATGCGGGCGACATGGTCGGCGCCTGCAACGCGCTGCTGATGTGGAACAAGGTCGGCGGCAAGGAAGTGCGCGGCCTCACGCGCCGGCGCCAGGCCGAGCGCGAGCTGTGCTTGAAGGGGCTGCCATGATCCCGGTCCAGTACCGCGCACTGGCTGCCGGCCTGGGTCTGCTGCTAGCGATGGCGCTGGCGGGCGCCGCCGGCTGGTTCACGAACGGCTGGCGGCACGACGCCGAGATCGCTGAGCTGCAGCGCGCGCACGCGGAAACCATGCGCAGCCAGTCGGAGCTGGCGCTGACCACGCTGCAAGCCGACGCCGTGCGCATCTCCACGGCGGCCACCGAGTTCGCCGCCATTCAATCCACCCTGGCGCCGCGAATGTCGGCGCTCACCAAGGAGCTGCGCAATGCGAAACCTCTGCCTGCTGGTTGCGTGCCTGATGCTGACCGCGTGCGCAACCTCGACGCCGCAATCGAAGCCGCCAACAAAAGCATCCCTCGATAGCGCGTTGGCCGCGCCGTGCCCGCTAGTCGAGCGCCCGGCCGCGCCCGACTATGACGTGTGGCAGGCCTGGGCGATCGAGCTCTTGGGCCAGTATGCAGAATGCGCGGCGCGCCACGCCAAGACGGTGCAGGCGTGGCCGAAATAGCGACACCCCCCGCAGAAACCTGTCGCTGACTACCGTGATGTGCCTTACACTTCGGCAATAAGGTTCTATTTTTGCTAACGTATGGGTGGGTAGTCAGATGTCTTCCAACAAATTAGAAGGTATACAAATCCTTAGGGGTTACGCCGCGATGCTTGTCGTGGTCACGCATCTTTGGAGCGTTGGGGTGATTTCATCGACCCTTAGATTTAGCCGCATCGGAGGCCTCGGTGTAGATATTTTCTTTGTCATCAGCGGATTTATTATGTGCTATTCGCTGAAGGATCGTGTTCTTGCCAGTGATAGTGTTCAATTCTTAAAGAAGCGGGTATACAGGGTTTACCCAATATACCTCCTGGTATTGATTCCTTTTTTGATTCAATATCTCAGCCAAGCAAAAGTACCTGTTGATCCACTCTTGATCATTGGCAATCTACTTTTATCGCCATCGTTTTTAGGCTCACCGGAATATCGAATGCTGGTGGGTCCGGCCTGGACGCTCACGTATGAACTTTTCTTTTACGTCCTGTTTGCTGTGGCGATGTTCTCGTCGCGATCTAAAAACCGAGCGATTTACACCGTTATCGTAACGATCGTGCTGCTGGTGACGTTGGTCAATCTGTTCGGATTAAAAGGTGACCGGCTCCAATGGTCAAACTTCCAGTACATCGTGGGCGATACGCTCCTGTTTAACTTCGTGATCGGCTGCGTTTGCTATTTCGTATGGCGTAAATATGGGCGTGCATTATTTTCTTTTTGGACTGCACTTGGAACTGCTCTACTGCTTACCGTAGTGTCGCTGTTCCTCTCGAAATTTGGACTGCCCCGTATTCTAAGTTTGGGTCTTCCTGCCGGTATAATCGTGCTCGTATTTTTGTTTGCAGAATTTGAAAATAGAAGTTTAACGAAACCGCTACTATTTCTCGGCAGCGCGTCGTATAGTATTTATTTAATCCATGCATTAATCGCTCATTGGAAACATTTGTTCATCGGAGTGGCTGCGCTGGAAAATGATCTGACCGGACTTTTGCTTACAGGTTTGGCATTGGCGTCTGGATGTATCTTCTATGTCATTGTCGAAAATCCGATCAGTCGAGTGCTGCACGAGCGAAGCAAGCGAGCCACGCCAGCAGCAGCTCCTCTTCGGGAAGGCTGATTTAATTTCCAAGTTCGAAGTGAGGCGCGCGCGACGCGAAGACAGTCCAGGCCTGGCCGAAATAAGGGTGCTAGCTCTCGATCTCGCCCGCGACGCGGGTGATGGCCCGGCGGGTAGCGGCGCCCGCATCGCCGCCGTGCGGCTCGTTTGCCAATTTCCGATCGGAGGTCATCGCCGAAGTGTCGTGCTCATGTATGTAAATCTCAAGTCGAAGTCGCACGGCTAGGTCGAGCGCGTCACCGTTAAACATGAGCGGGTTCCAGCTGTGTATGACCGAGCCGTCGGCGAAGTGCAAGTTGACATAGCCCTCGCCGACGACCACCTCAAAGCGCACCGCGCCGATCGCGTGCGCCGCTCGCTGCAGCAGTATCAGGTCGGACTCCGGGACGTCCACCCTAGGCTGCCCTGGCAGCTCTTCCATGTCGCCATCGATCTCGTTGTCCATCATCATCCTTAGTCAGGTTTGATCGGTGCAGCCCCGCGTCGGCGCGGCCCGCCATCGCTTAGAACACGTTGTACCACGTGCAAAGGCGTCGTGTTTTGCAGCACGCGCAGGCCAACCTCGAGTCCGAATACGGCCGCGACATTTACTGCCAGATCGACGTAGGTCGCGGTGAGATGGTCTGTTCGTTTTTCCATGCGCTCAGTATGGCAGGGCGGGCTGCTGGCGACCGTGGCAAGCCAAAATTAGTTAGGCTGCATGACACCGCTGATACACTGTATGGATGAGCAGTAATCCAGCCATGCGGTTCAAGCCCGCGCTCACGAAGGACGATCTGAAAGCGATCCAGGATCGCAGCCCGGATTCGCCTGACGTGCGCGCGCTGCTGTGGGAGGTGGCGCGGTTGCGTGCGCTGGCGCTCCGGACGCACGACTACTTCCGCCAAGGCTCGTCGTCGACGGCACTCATCCTGGCCGACTCGCTGCGCACGATGCTCGAAGACGAGCCAGTTATTCAAGAGCAGTCGCGCCTGAAGGACTGAATTGCTGCGCTATTCAACGCGACCACTTTCAATCTAATCAAGCACTTATACGCCCACAACCAGTGAATCAATAGCGCAGTCCAGGGCTTGCAAGTTTTTGATTAATTGGCACAAATAAGCTTTGGAGCATCTGACTTCTAAGCTGTGGGTCGGGGGTTCGATTCCCTCAGGGCGGGCCACAAATACTCTGGCATCAAAAACATCTGACTAGGCACTGATATGTGCTCGCCTGGGCAATCCCCAAGAAGTGGACCGCCGCCGTTGGCGCATCTCTCCAGAAACCAAATCGCGTTGCTTTAGGCTGCTATTAAGTGCGCGACAACCACCGCATTTTGAGCACCAAACCGCCACGTTCGAGATGTGTCAAGGCATCTGCATTGCTTCAGGCGGTTATGTACGCCTGAAGCGGATATGACCACGATACATCGTACACATCTCGAGTTCACGTGGTGGTCTGTTCGCAGCCCAGCGAGAAGCCTCTAGGAATTGCCCGGCTCAGCGACCAAATACCACGTACTTGGACAGCGTGAAGTTCACGAATAAGGCCACTGCTGAACCTGCAACGACGGCAAGAAACAAGTTCAGATTGCTGTGGTCAGTCATTCGGAGCCATAGCTGATAGACACCGATATTGATCGCGCCGCCGATGGCCGTCGTCAACAGGTAACGCAGCCACTGGCGAGCCGCGGCGTCGGGCACGGCTGCGTCTGTGCGGACGAATGTGAAATGACGGTTGGCCTTCCAGGTCACTGTGGCAGCGACGATGAACGAGAGCAGGCGTCCCGCCAGTGTATCGAGACCTGCGGCATTGACCGCTAAATACAATACCGAAAAATCAACCACGAAGCCAAGAGCCCCGACCAGCAGGAAGCGTTGAAACTGCTTCACCGGCGTTCCTCGGCCAGGGCGATTGTCGATGCAACGGTGAGGTAGGCGAGTCTCTTGAGCTCACGGCGGCCATGGGTCACCGTGTCGAGGATCAGGCCGCACGTCATCGAGAGAAAACCCAGCAGCATCGTTCCAACCGCCAGCACTGCGGTTGGCAGCCGTGGCACAAGCCCGGTCTCGAGGTAGGTGAGGAGCAGAGGAATCGACAGCCCGATTGAAATCAGGGCGAGAATGGCAAAAATCGAACCGAAAAATGCGAGTGGACGTTCGTTCTTGAACAACTTGAGAATCATGATCATGATTCGGTAGCCATCGCGGTAAGTGGACAGCTTGCTGGTGGAACCTTCTACGCGAGCACCGTACGGTGTGCTCATTTCGCCAATTGGCATGCGCAGTTGCAGCGCGTGTACGGTCAGCTCGGTTTCGGTTTCAAAACCGTTTGACAGTGCAGGAAACGATTTTACATAGCGACGCGAGAAGACCCTGTAACCAGACAAGATATCGGTGAACCGTTTGCCAAACAGGTTGGCAACAAAACCGGTGAACAACGCATTGCCAAAACGATGGCCAGTGCGATAGGCAGCCACTGACTGATCGACGCGGCAGCCGACGACCATGTCCAGGTTTTCATCGACAAGCTTGTCCACCAGAGCTGGAGCGCTGGCCGCATCATAGGTGATGTCGCCATCACACATCAGATAAATGTCGGCATCAACATCCGCGAACATGCGCCGTACCACATTGCCTTTGCCTTGCAATGTCTCGCTGCGCACAATGGCACCAGCAGCTGCTGCGACGGCCGATGTACGGTCCATCGAGTTATTGTCGTACACGTAAATGCGTGCTTCCGGCAACGCCTTTTGAAAATCGGCCACAACTGTGCCAATGGCTGCCTCTTCGTTATAGCAAGGCAGAATGACGGCGATGCGCAGTCCCTTGAAACGCGTGCCGATGGCGGTAGCCGCAGTGGCCGTAGCGGCGCTTTGAATAAACATGACTTAGTTCCAGAAATAATTGATGAGTACGGGGTGGTTGGGCGAATGCCATGCTCCTTCCTGCGAAAACGAGTTGAAGCTCTCGATGCGCAGTGACGAAGTGGGGCCAGTGGCGGTGCCTCTCGATGCAAGCATCGAGAGGCAAATGAATCAGGGTTGCATCGGTTGCAGAATTCCCGGCTGTCGGGATGATGCACTCTTGTATACCCATAATGTGCGCTCTGGATATGCAGCCCTCACTTCGGATAATGTTGTTTTGTCGCAGGACACGTAGATGACGTCCAATAATGCCGCTTTCTTCGGATCACCAAGTGCAATGCCATTGCGGGCTGCGTTGTAGCCTTCCAGTTTAGCGTAGACATCTTCCCGATCCGAGCGTGTATCGACACAAATGACAGCGTTGGTTAAGCCATCGGCTTTCACCCGCTCATACATTTCGAACTTGCTCTGCGTTATATCCCGCAATGCAAATACGAGGAAAACGGACATGACTCCAGCGTAGATGATCGAAAGTACCAAGGCTTTTCGATAGAGACAGCTCCAAGTGTCATGAAACAGCGGGATGGCTGCCCCGATTGTGACGACTGCCAGTGGCCAAAAATCGAGATAGTAACGAGGGCCGATGCGAAACCCGGGATGGAGGGGGTAGAAAACGAAGATCAGAATACCGATCGGAAAGATCAGGTCAGATCCCGTAAACCGCTTGTTCCTGATAATTTTCCAGAGTGCTGCCAGCCAAATCACATGTATCAGGGGACTCGTAAATAGTGCCAATTCCGCGTGGTGGACTGCGGTGTGCCGCAACCCGATCAGAATGGAAGGCAAGTCGAAATACAAGTGGTCTACCGTACGTCCTGCATACCAGTACACGGGCATCGTGGGGTGACCGGTGATAGCGTACTGATAGGCCAGTAACCCAATCAGGAACGGCGCACCGCCAAGGATAATCAGCATGGCTTTGGATACCAGTCTTCCACCGCGGGCTTGCTCCACCGCGACAGCGACGATGACTGCCAAAGCTGCAACATTGCGTGTCAGGCCCAGCATGCCAATACATACGCCAAGCGCTATCAGCAGACCAGCGCGCGGCGCTTGCGTGACCTTTTGCGAAACCAGCATCGTCACAGCAGCGAGGGCGGCGGCCGATGTATGAGAAAAGAGCGATCCACCGTGAAAGAGAACAAATGGGGATACAACAAAAAACAAAACGGCCAGCCAGGCAGCTTCGCGATTCGCGCGAGCTTTCACAAGTTCATAGACAGCATAGGCTGCAATAATGGTACAGGCGCCGTTGGCCAAGCGCCCGGTTGGGAACGATCCACCGAAAAGAGCCAGTATCAGAGGCCAGCCAGGGGGATACTGTGCAACCCACTTGCCGTCCTTGACCCAGATGTAATACGTCGATTGCGCATCACCGAGGGGCGGCGGCGCATTCCAGAGCCGAAGTGCTTTGAACGTGTCAGCTTCGAACAAATAAGCATACTCATCTGCACACCAGGCATGGTTGGTAAACGAATAAAATCCGACAACAGCGCAAAACACCATGGTCAATATCAGCAGCGTGCTCAATGAATACCGATGTTGCTCAGGAAGACGAGGCGCACCAACAAATAGTGATGCGAACACCATGCACAGCGCTGAAAGCGTAATAATGACGAAGCTGTCGATGCGCGGCTTATAGTGACTGCCTAGAAAGACGGCATCGCCGTGCAGCAGGTTGAAATAGATGAATCCTAAAACAATAAACGCGATGACCAGCGCGATCGTATTCCGGTAGGACGCTGGACGCTCAGCACGTAAGGCTAACCAAGTCGGCATTGATCAACCTTGCCGCGCGGGGTCGCGCATCAGAAATACTGCAGGAACCTGTTCAGCCAGATCGTTTTCAATTGAGGCACCCATCTGCCGCATTCTGTAGCCAGCAATGTGGCCATTCATCTTCAATACCAATTTATTCTCCGGTTTGGCTGAAAGAAGCGCGCATGAAGGAGCAAACGCGAAATCCCATCCAAAAAGCATCTTAAAAAAATTGAAAAATTATAGACTTTTTTACAAGATATCCAATGTCTTTTTTGTCAGCTTGATGTTTTTGTGGTGAAAAGAATGAATTAACAACAGCTTTGCGTTAGAGCGTAGTGATTTGTAAGAGATTGCCCTGTCGGCGCGCAGCGAAGCGCAGATCCGGGCAGACAAATAGATGGTGACAATTAGGAACACATAGCCCGGGCGAGCGATTGCGTTATTTTGATCAGATGAGCGAGAAAGTCGTTGGAGCAACGGGCTTCTAAACAGGGAGGGGCAGCGCGGCGCCGTACTGGCTAGTGAATCAGGGACCTGCGTGATAAAGATGCCATCGCTGATCGATAAACACATGACGCTGTGCTGGACATCGGCTCGTTGTACCCTATCAGGTCGGTGATGCTGATCGAACCATCGCGTGGACGGACGGCGTAGTTGTTGTGTTGATCTTGCGGCACGAAGATATCGATGCCGGCGCCACGATTGATGACGTCATTCGTACAGACGCCGTGTAAGGTTGGTGAAGTCAACGCAATGCAAATCGGAGCCGTAGGTATCGCTACCATCATCCGCAGCAATCGCATTGCCGGCGCTGTTGTCAATGCGTAGCAGGAACGACTCTCGGTAGCTACAGCTTTGTACCGTGTAGCCATACCGAGAGTGGTGTAGAGCACGAAGACCAATATGCCGACATGGTCACGCTTTGTACGTGTCCATTGGCGTGGTCATCAAGCCGCCGAAGGGAACGCCTCGCTGCCGTCCCCCCAGGCTGCCAGCGCGCGGCGCAACAGGCGGCGCTCGCGGTGATCGATCATCTGGTCGGCCCGCACGATCTCAAGCATGCCCTTGAGCACCAGCGCGCGCAGGGCCGGATCCTGCACTTCGTCCAGCAGCGCGTCGATCGTCGCCGGTTCGATTTCGACCATGCCGGCAGCGTGGTTCGTGCTGTGGGCCAGCAGATCCTGGGTCAGCTCGCCTGCGGCATCGTCGAACGTGTCTTCGCTCACGCCCAGCACCTCGAGTACGCCGCTGCGGTGCAGCGTTTTGAGCTCCTGGGGCGCCAGGCGGCCGTCGGCGATCATCGCCAGGGCCAGCAGGCGGCTCATGGCCTTGGGACTGTCGGTTGGGTAATTTCTCATTGCTTCCTCGCTTCATGTGAACTGAGTCACCAATATACGGTTGCGCAATGCTAAAGTAAAATCGAATAATCTTTAGCAATTCTCAATATTTTTGGTGGTAACGGCGAATGAACTACAAGCACCTGCAGTACTTTCATGCGGTCGCCACGGCCGGTAGCGTCGTGCGCGCGGCCGAGCAGTTGCACGTCTCGGCGCAAGCGATCAGTACGCAATTGCAGGTGCTGGAAGACCAGTTTGGCGAGGAACTCCTGCGCAAGAAGGGGCGCGGGCTGGTGCTGACCGAAGCCGGCAAGACCGTCCTGCGCTATACGGACCAGATCTTCAGCCTCGGCAATGAACTGGAGCAGGCGGTGCGGCGTGGCTTGTTCACCGAGACCGAAACACTGCGGGTGGGCCTGTGCGATGTGATCGCCAAGACGATGGCCTTCCGGCTGCTGCAGCCTGCGCGCGATGCAGGGCTCGCCATGCACCTGGTCTGTCGCGAAGGACAATTTGGCGACCTGATGGAAGATCTCAGCGCGCACCGCCTCGACCTGTTGATCTCGGACCAGGGTTTGCCGCCTGGCGGCGCCGTGCGTGGCCACAGTCATCTGCTCGGATCGAGCACCGTGACGGTTGTGGCGCACCCTGACGTGTGCCAGCGCTGGGCCGGCGATTTTCCGCAGCGCCTGAAAGGCGCGCCATTTTTGATGCCGGGTCAGGGCGCGGCCCTGCACAGCCAGCTGATGGCCTGGCTCGAGGCGCAGGGCCTGCGCCCGATCGTGGTCGGCGAGTTCGATGACGGTGCTTTATTGGGCGCATTTGCCGGCGCCGGTGCGGGCTTCATGGCGGCGCCCACTGTGCTTGCGGACGCATTGTGCGAGCAATACGGGCTGACGCCGGTGGGCGTGATCGACGCCATTGTCGAGCAGGTCTATGCCGTGACCGTCGAGCGCCGGGTACACCATCCGGCGCTGCGCCGTATCCTCGAACGGGCGCCGCAGGTGTTCGCCTGACAGCGGGCGATGCGTGTCAGATGCGGTCGCTTTCCTTGCGCACGACACGACCGATCACGATGCACTCGTCGCCCTGGCATAGCCTTCGGTGGTAGGTGCGCTGGTCAGGGTTGTCGGAGGTGAGCCACCACTGGGCTGCCTCGCGCGCCAGGCGCTTGACGACGGCTTCGCCCTCAACATTGAACGCGAACACGGCGCCAGCGACCGGCTTGGTGTCGAGCGTGTTGATGACAACGATGTCGCCGGCGTACAGCGACGGTTCCATGCTTTCACCCTTGACGTAGATCGCGATCAGATGCGAGGGACTGTACTGGTTGCGTTCCAGCCAGGTGCGGCGCATGCCGAGCGTGCCGCCATCGCGCGCTTCCGGCTCGGCCCGGTACCCGGTGATGCCCGCTGACAGGCGCAGCTTGACCATGGGAATGGGCACGAAGCCATCGTCATCGCCTTCGGCCACCACGCGAAGTAGGTTGGGCAAGCCGGGCAGTCCGGGCAATCCGGGCAAGCCGGGCAGGGCGCCGCCGTCATGTGCCGGGCCACCGCCCAGCGGCGCCAGAATGTCGGCCGGCAGGCGGCAGCCCGTGACCCGGGAAATCGCCAGCAACTGCTTCAGGTTAGGGCTGTGCTTTTCATTTTCCCAGTGAGAGATATTGGCCTTGGTATGGCCACGGTCGGTCCCGAGTTCGACCGCAAGACGGGCGCCGAGCGCCGTACCCGACAACCCGGCCGCGGTGCGCGCTTCTTTCACCCAGTTAGCAATCATTGTTTGAAGGTCCATGTTCGTATGGTAAAGGAAATCTATACATTGAAGTATAGCTTTTCTTTACTGCTGTGGTATAGTTTTCCTATACTTTCATGCATCACATTGATGTAGCGCAGGGTAGGCGTGGGCTTGCCGGTGCAGGTATCGCCGCAAGAAGAGGGGAGACACGATGATGATTGAAACACTGCAGCGTCTGATGGACGCCAACCTGGCCGGACTGGCCACCGACTTGACGCTGACAGATATCGGCGCACTGATCGCCATGTTCAGCGCCTTCCTGAGCACCGTCGGCAACCTGTTGTATACATGGCGCAAGGACCGGCGCGAGCAGCGCGACAGCGACGCCGCCTGGGCGCGGCGCCAGAAGGAACCTTGAATGTCGTGCTGGATGGCGTCCCTGGCTCGGTCCGGCGCTCAGCCCGGCGCGGTAGAATAGCAATCCGCAAGCACATCGATCCCGGAGCAGTTCGCACATGGTTTTTCTCACCGTCCCCTATGCCGAAAAGGATGCCGCCAAGGCGCTCGGCGCCCGCTGGAATCCCACCCGCCGCCGTTGGTATGTGGCCGATGGTGTCGCCACCGAGCCGTTTGCCAAGTGGATCGATGCTGCATCGGCTTCTGCATCGACTTCCACCTCTGCCGCGGCTGGCGGTTCAGCCAGGCCGGGCGCCAAGTCGGGTTCGGGTCGGGTGGACAGCTACCAGGGCAAGACGGTGATTGGCGTGAATTACGTGGCGCTTGACCACGATTGCAATCCATTCGAGGAATGTCCGAGCTGCAGTCAGACACTGGAAGGCACGCCGTGGTGGCAGGCACGCACCAGCCTGGCGGCGCTGGTGGGTGGTATGCCGGGCACGTCGAATAGCCGGACGCCCGGCAAGGCGGCGTGATCGCCATACGGCCGCGTTAACGCTAAGATGCAAGCCTGACAATACCTCCCAACGACGCCATGCATCCTGCGACCGCCAGCACGCGCCAGGCCGCCCACGCCCGCAGCAACCGGCGCCTGGTTGGCGGTATTGCCATTTCGGTGCTGCTGCATGCCTTGCTATTGTCGCTGCAGTTCGGCGTGCCGGGCGGCGATGCCGGCGGTGGCGGACCGCTCAGCGTTGTGCTCGCGCCAGCGTCTCTTCCTTTGCCGGCACTTGTACCAGAGACGGCGCCAACCGTCGCTGCTGTACCAACGCCAATGGTGCCAACGCCTGTCCAGCCGCCGCCGGTGCTGCCCGTCGCCGCTGTCCCGCCAGCGCCGGCGCCTGCGCGCGGCCTGCGGCTGGTCGATCTGCCGCCCCCACCGCCACCGCTGCCGGTTGCGGAGATTGCACCGGCCCCAAAGAAACGTCTGCCTCGGCCGGCGCCAGTCGCGCCCAAGCGTGTTCTGCGCGACGTGGCGACGCCTGTGATTGCCATGGAAGCGAACCCGGAATCCGAATTCGCTGTGGCGGTGCCGTTACCAGAGGTTGACGCGGGTCCGCCGTCGACGGTTGTCGAGCCACTTGAGGCGCCTGAAGAGGTGGCGGCCAGCGAGATACCCATCCCCCCGGAACCTGTCGTGGATGCCGAGGCGCAGCGCGCAGCGCGGGAGCAAGCACTGCAGCAGGAGCTTGCCTTGCAGCGCGAGCAGGAGCAGGCGCGGCTGGCACAGGCACAGGCACAGGCACAGGCACAGGCACAGGTGGATGCACAACGCAACGCCGCCGAGGCAAGCAGGCTCGCCGAGCAGCAGCAGCAGCAGCAGCAGCAAGTGCAGCAGCAAGCGCTGCGCGACCAGGAAGCGCTGGTGCAGCGTGAACAACAGGCCGCTGCTGCGCGCGATCTGGCTGCACAGCGCGCGGCGCAGGAAGCGGCGACGCAGGAAGCCCTGGCGCAAGCCCAGTTACAGGCACGCCAGCGCGCCGAAGATGCCGCGCAGCGCGTGGTGCAGGAAGCGGCTGAGCGGCAACGCAGCGAGGAACTGGCACAGCGCAGACTGACCGAGGAGCGCGCACGCGAGCAAGCGGCCGAGCGCCAGCGCAACGAGGACATCGCACAGCGCAGGTTGGCCGAGGAACTGGCGCGCCAACAAGCGGCTGAACGCCAGCGCGTCGAGGACCTGGCGCAGCGCAGGCTCACCGAGGAGCGCGCACGCCAGCAAGCGGCCGAGCAGGCGCGCGTGGACGCCGAGCGGCTGGCAAGGGGCGCTGCCGAAGAAGCGGCGCGTCAGGCGGCGCAGCGCGTGCAGATGCAGGTTTCCGGGCCAGCTGCGGGGGCAGGCGCAGGACCAGCCGCTGGCGCCGCTGCCGCCGCGCGCACGGACGGCGCTGGCGTTGGCGTTGGCGCTGGCGTGGGCACCGGGAGCGGGGCAGGCATGCAAGCGGGGCCGGGCGCCATGGCTGGCTTGCCGGGCAATCGCGCACGCGAGTTGCTGCGGGGGGTCACGATCCCGAATGTGGACGCCTCCGGCTTGCCGCGCGACCGGCCGGCCGGCAACCGCCGCGTGGTGGCCGACGGCGGCGAGCGCGATGCGCCGCTGCGTTTGTACGTCGACAGCGTGCGCCAGAAACTCGAGCGCAATGCGGTGCTCGGCGGCGCGCGCTTGTCGCTGCGCGACGTACGCATTGATCCCTTGGTGAGCGTCTCGCTGCGCAGCGACGGCAGCATCGACGAGATCACGATCGTGCGTTCAAGCGGCCGCGCCGAGATGGACGATGCCGTGCGCCGCTTCGTGCGCCTGAACGCCCGCTACGCCGCGTTTCCGCCGAACGTCGCCGCGAACTTCGATGTGATCGAGATCCGCCGTGTCTGGCGCTTTGCCGAAGGACTCAAGCTCGTCGAAGAGATGCGCTGACGCCATCTGGTCGATCGTTGTCGCATCACCTCTACAGCTCGACCGATTCCACGCCCCGAGCTTGCAGCGGCCCCTTCGCGTGCAGCAGACACTGGACGGCATGACGGACATTTGCCGCCGCCAGGTGCGGTCCGATCGGTAAGCTCAGCAGGGACGATGCCATCGCGTCAGCGACGGGGCATGACGTATCGGGCGCCAGCCGGGCGTAGGCAGGTTGCCGGTGCAACGGTACCGGGTAGTGCACGGCAGTCGGGACGCCGGCATGCTCCAGGATGGCGCGCACCTGCTCGCGCTGCTCGACCAGCACCGCATACCCCGCACAGGCGCTGGTGCGGTCGGAGCGGCAGCCAATGACTGGTAAATGCGGCTGCAGCATCTCGTCGTACGCAGCCGCGATGCGGCGGCGCTGCCTGATGTCCCAATCGAACCGTTCCAGCCTGGCCAGCACGATCGCGCATTGGAGCGTCTCCATGCACGCGTCGTGGCCAAAACGGTGATCCGCATGGCGCCGCGCCTGACGGTGCATGCGGATGTCGCGCATCGCGCCCGCGAGCGCATCGTCGTTCGTGAACAGGGCGCCGCCATCGCCATAGCAACCGAGCGGGTTGGTCGGGAAAAAGCTCGTGCAGCCGATCGTGGACAGATTGCCGCTCTGGCGCCCGCGGTAGGTGGCGCCCAAACTCTGTGCGCCGTCTTCGATCACGGCCAGCCCGTGGCGGGCGGCGATGCCGTTGATGGCGTCCATGTCGGGCGGTTGGCCGTACAGCGAAACCGGGATGACCGCGCGCGTGGCCGGCGTGATCGCTCCTTCGATCAGCTGCGGATCGAGCGTACAGGTAGCGCGTTCGATGTCGGCGAACACGGGCCTGGCGCCGACCAGCACGATCGCTTTGGCCGCCGCACTGGCGGCAAACGGCGTGGTGATGACGTCGTCATCTGGCCCGACGCCAAGCGCCATCAGGGCGATCGCCAGTGCTGTGGTGCCAGAGGACGCAGTGATGCAATGGCGCGCGCCCGTGTAGTCGGCCAGGCGTTGCTCGAGTTCGGCAACTTCAGGCCCCATGATGGTCTGGCCGTGGTCGAGAACGGCCTGGATGCGGCTGTTGATCAGGCTGCGCGACGTCTCGTCCTGCGATCGCGGGTCGATGGATTGCATGCTCTGTCCCTGGCCTCAGGCCTGCACAACGTTAGGCGAACGGTTCGGGAACACACCGCGCGTATCCACGATCAGGCTGGCGTTCTGGCGCACGAGTTCATAGTCGAACGCACTGTGGCCGGTGGCCAGTAGCACCACGTCATACGAGGCGAGCGATGCTGGTGTGAGTTCGACGCTGGACAGGTCGAAGTGATGCTCGCGCATGCGCGGGAAGACCGGCACATGGGGGTCGGAATACTCGACCACGGCGCCACGCGCGCGCAGCAGTTCCATCAGCGCCACCGAGGGCGACTCACGCATGTCTTCCACGTCTTTCTTGTAAGCGATACCCAGCACGAGGATGCGGCTACCCATGACGGCGCGGCTGCGGCTGTTCAGCGCGTCGGCCACTTTGGCGATCACCCAGGCCGGCATGTCGCTGTTGATCTCGCCGGCCAGCTCGATGAAGCGGGTGTGCAGCCCGAACTGGCGCGCTTTCCAGGTGAGGTAGAACGGGTCGATCGGGATGCAGTGCCCGCCCAGGCCCGGGCCGGGATAATAGGCGGTGAAGCCGAATGGCTTGGTGGCCGCGGCCCGGATG
Organism: Massilia aurea; assembly: GCF_024753205.1. GTDB lineage: Bacteria > Pseudomonadota > Gammaproteobacteria > Burkholderiales > Burkholderiaceae_D > Telluria > Telluria aurea. The sequence goes on from NZ_JANUGZ010000005.1 coordinate 273,282, forward strand.
ACTTCGTGGATATCGATGTCCATGCGGTCGGCGATGATTTTCATCTCGTTGACCAACCCGATATTGACGGCGCGGTGAATGTTTTCCAGCAGTTTGGTCAGCTCGGCTGCGCGGGTCGAGCTGACTGGCACGACCGTGTCGATCGCCTGCCGGTACAGGGCCAGGCCGGCTTCCAGGCAGGCGTCGGTGGAGCCGCCGCAAATCTTGGGAATGGTGCGGGTGTGGAAGTCGGGGTTGCCCGGATCTTCGCGTTCGGGCGAGAACACGAGGAACACATCGTGGCCGACGCGCAGGCCGCGCGCTTCCAGGCGCGGCCGCAGTTCTTCTTCGGTGGTGCCGGGATAGGTGGTGCTTTCAAGTGACAGCAACTGCCCGGGGCGCATGTGGGGCAGTAGCGACTCGACCGTGCCGATCACGTACGACAAATCGGGCTCGCGGTACGCGGTGAGCGGCGTAGGGACGCAGATGATCAGCGCATCGGCTTCGACCACGCGCGAAAAGTCGCTGCTGGCGACCAGCCCGGCGGCGCGCGCCGCAGCGATTGTCGGCCCCTTGATGTGGGCGATATAGCTCTCGCCCCGGTTGAGCTGGTCGACCTTGGCGGCGTCGATGTCGATCCCCAGTACGTGAAAGCCTTCGGCCGCATAGCGCAGCGCGAGTGGCAGCCCGACGTAGCCAAGGCCAATGATGCCGATCACGGCGTGGCGCTCACGCAGCCGGGTCAGCAGCTGCTCCAGGTGAACTGATTTGATCTCGTCTCGCATGGTTTCCTCGACAGTGACAGTGGCAACAACAGGTAAATCAAAACCGGCAATTTCTCAGGCTGATCGTGCAGCAGCGTGTTATTGCCGCTGTACTGCCTGGGATATCAAAGGCGTGACTGACTTTGCATCAACTGAATAACAGCACGGCAAAAAGCGAATAAAAAGAATGCGAAAATAAATAACCCGATCGAAAGGAAGAAATGATGTTTGAAAATAAGCGAGGCGTCTGCGTTGAGCGCCGTTGCCAGTTTTGATGTGACACCACGCTATACGAAGAAGAGCCGTCAGGCCGCACTGCACTCCAAGAAATTGATTCGAGAAAATGCCAGAAAAAAGCGCCACGATTGCGCCGATATACGGATCGAATTACCACGGATTTGATCGCCCGTTATTTGCGAGTTGATTATCCGACCCTGGCTGCATGTCGGGATTGAGGTCACTCAACAGCGCTCAGGGATAGTAGCGATGGAGCGTTATTCAAACGGTTTAATGAGAATAGAAATAGAATCAGGGAATTAAATTTCTAATTCCCTATTTCTTGAATGAAGATTCGAGCGGAGGAGAGTAACGTTCCCGGCCCGGCAAGCCGGGAACGCAAAGCAATGTATTACGCGCCGGGCCGGCCAGGCCGCGGCTGCGGCGCCATTGGCGGCACCGTGATTGTCTCGTTCAGGCGCAGGAACTTGAAGCCGGCCAGCATCTGGCCGGGCTTGCCGGCGCGTGCATTGTCCGCTTCGCGTCCTGCCACCCGCGCCATGTACGACGCAAACGTTTCTTCGCGCACCTTCGGCGCCGACGAATGCAGGAAGTGCCGCTCGCCGTTTGGTCCCAGCACCACCAGGCCCACGTGCGAGGCCCAGTATTCACCGTTGCGGGTCGAGATCACGTTGACGAAGTCGCCTTCCTGCAACTGCTCGAGGATGGCCGCCACACCGTCTTTCGGCACGTAGGTCTGGCGGCTCGTTTCGACGGGGATGTCGCGCACCGTGTTGTGGCGCGTGCGCAGGAAGCGGGCGCGGTCGACGCGCATATCGTAGCCGGGGCCGTTCGGGCCGGCCAGGTCGGCGCTGATATCGGTGACCAGCCAGCGGTTGGCCACGTTCCAGTCCAGCTCGGTGTAATGGTTGCGCGTGGCCACGCCGATCACGCCGTCGCGATAGCGGATCCGCTGCAGCATCCAGAAGAATTCTTCCCACGATTGCGACAGCGCCATCGCATACGTGTGTTCCGCAAAGACGACGCAATCGCTTTGTTCGAGACTGTACATCGGCAAGCTGTCGTGGATCTCGAACGGGAACTCGCCCAGCAGGTTCAGCGAATACGGCTGGCCGATGTTCTGGCGGCCGATCGCAGCGATGCGCTTGCGCAGGTCGGGCTGCGCGCTTTGCATGTGCGGGATGTACTGGCCGGTCTCGAACGGCGTCATCTTGTAGATCGGCTTGTCCAGCAGGGCCGCCAGCGGCGTGGGTGGCGGTGGCGCGCCCGGAATCGGCGGCGTGGCGGCAGGGGGACTGGCGCAGCCGGTCAGGACGGCGCTGGCAAGAAGCAGGCAGGCAAGGCGCATGGCGGTCATCTCGGGAGAAGGGAAAGTGTCACGCTAATCTGGCGTGTGCGCTGGGGATAATGAATTCTGCGTATGTGCCCATAACCTGAGCGATCCATGGGAAACATGCATTCCTCCCAGTTATACGAAAGCGAACACAAGTGATTATTCATCATGGCAATTCATCATCAATACTCGCCACAAGCATTTAAAAATTTGCCTTAATTTACCAAGAATCGCACCTTCCCAGGAGAGAGATGATGTTCAAGCAGAAGCCGCTTGCCGCGGCCGTATCGATGGCCGTCTGGAGCCTTGCCACGTTGCCAGTGCTGGCGCAGGCGCAAGCGCAGGACCAGGAGACCCCAGCCGCAGTGCCGATGCAGACCGTGGAAGTGACGGGCATCCGCGCGTCGCTGGCCCGGTCGCTGGCGGTCAAGCGCGATGCGTCGGCCAACGTCGAGGTCATCACGGCCGAAGACGTCGGCAAGATGCCGGACAAGAACCTGGCCGATTCGCTGCAGCGCCTGGCCGGCGTGGCGGTGCGCACCGACTATGACGAGGCAGAGAAGGTCTCGATGCGCGGCACCAATCCGGACATGTCGCTGATCATCTTCAATGGGCACGCCGTCAGCAGCGCCGACTGGTACGTGGCCGACCAGGGCTCGAGCTCGCGCTCGACCAGCTTGTCGCTGATGCCGTCGCACGTGCTGCAGCAGGCGGTGGTCTACAAGACATCGCAGGCCAATATTGTCGATGGCGGCCTGGCCGGCACCATCAACGTCTCCACGCGTAAACCCTTGTCGGCCAAGGAGAACCTGTCGGGCGTGATCAGCGTCGGCGCCAGCTACGCCGACCTGCCGGGGCGCTACGCGCCGGACATGAATGGCTCGGTCAACTGGAAGAACGAGGCCGGCACCTTCGGCGTGCTGGCCGCGCTGTTTGCCGAGAAGCGCTACGTGCGGCGCGATTCGGTCTCGCGTTTCGCCTACGGCACCAACAGCGGCTGGGATGTGATCAACAGCAGCACGATGAAAGGCATCACGGATGCATCGCTTGCCGGCACCGGCTACACGGCAGCAGACCTGAACGGTGTGCGCCTGCCGGGCTCGATGAGCTCGGAGTTCGTCGAATCCGTGCGCGACCGCAAGGGCGGCATGCTGTCGCTGCAGTTCAAGCCGAACCGCGATCTCGACGTGACGCTCACTGGCTTTCATTCGTCGATGGATGCCGACAACCACGGCCGCCTGACATCGAGCGCCATCTACTCCATGCTGCTCGGGAAGAACGCGCCGCTGGGCAGTACCGTCGCCGCTGCCGCCAACACGAATTCGAACGGCCAGCAGGTATTTGCGCAGATCCGCAATCCGGTCATCGTCAACGAAACCACCGTCTACGGCAACCAGCTCAAGGTACTGAAAGCCGCCGACATCGTGTTCCCGAACGGGACCACGCCGCAGTACGTCGGCAACTCGGAAGGCTTCTACCGCGACGGCGCCAAGGCCGAGAGCTCGTTCCTCGACCTGGACGCCAAGTACCGCGTCAACGATGACCTCACGATCAAGACGCTGCTCTCGACCACGCGCGGCGTGGGCACGACCGAACTCGATCAGGGCGTGACGCTGGCCCGCTACGGCACCGGCATTTCGTACGCGCTCGGCAACCTGCATGACGCGCCGTTCGTCGGGTACCAGAACGCCGGCGGCAACCAGCCCGGCCTGAACGCCGACGGCAGCGGCTACGCCGTCGTCGACCGCGCCGCCTCGGGCGTGCGCACCGTCGACAAGGAATGGAGTGCGCAATTGGACACCGAATACCGCGTCGACCGCGGCATCTTCCAGTCGCTGGAAAGCGGTGTGCGCTTCTCGGATCACAAGCGCACCAGCGCGCGCCGCGGCCCGGCGTTCCGCAATGGCATCACGTTCGACCCAGCCACGGGCCGCGTCATGTCCAATACGCCCACGCCAACCACCGGCTGGCAAGCGTTCCCCGGCGACTTCGGCAATGGCCTGGACGGTCCGGCGGGCTGGGACAACACCGGCTTCACCTACACGCCGGAAGCGATCAAGGACTATATCGCGGGCAATACCAAGGTCACGAGCGACGCGTTCGAGCGCCGCGTAAGTTCCGAGATCGACATGCAGGAACGCCAGAGCGCCGCCTACCTGATGGCCAACCTGGAACGCGATCGCTGGTCGGGTAACGTCGGCGTGCGCTTCACGCGCACCGAAGTGAAAGCCAATATCGCCACGCCGATTCCGGTTGGCGCCTGCCGGCGCGTCGCACCGGGCCAGCCGCCTGTGACGTGCGCCGCGTATCCGGGCGCGATCACCGATGCCGGCGACGCGACCCCGTTCTACGACGGCACGCCATTCGATCCACTGGCCGGCGTCATTTACTACAAGACGCCAACCAAGCGCACCTTCGACAACTGGCTGCCAAGCCTGAACGTGCGCTACGACATGGGCAACGACATGCTGGCGCGCTTTGGCGTGAGTCGCACGATCGGCCGCCAGAACTACAACCTGCTGGGCAGCGGCTTCGGTACGCCGGGTTGCGATGCCAATGGCTGCCGCGTCACGGGGCCGAATCCGGATCTCGAACCGCAAACGGCCGACAACGTCGACCTGTCATGGTCGTGGTACTTCGCACCGCGCTCGATCGTCGCGCTGAGCGTGTTCCATTCGTCGATCAACGGCTATCCGAAAACGGGCGCGGTGGGCAGCACCACGATCGACCTGCAGGATCCGCGCGACCAGACCGTCAAGTCCTTCTTCATCAACACCGCCTCGCAGCAGGGCGCGAAGATCAACGGCATCGAGCTGCAGTACGAGCAGCCGTTCGGCCAGACCAACTTCGGCTTCACGTCGAACATCAGCCGCGCCAAGACGAAGGTCGACGATGGCCGGCCGATGGTGGGCGCATCCGAATGGACAGGCAACCTGGGCCTGTACTATGAAGACCGCAAGCTGTCGGCGCGTCTGGTCGCAAACTACCGCGGCGAGTACGTCAACAGCACGACCGCGCCGGCGCCAACGGCCAACAGCCAGGGCCTGACCGTGATCAACGGCGTGGCGATGCCAACCGCGCCAACGTACGCCGATGCAGTGACGACGCTGGCGCTGTCGGCCAACTACTACTTCACCGACAACCTGGAGCTCGCGTTCAGCGCGACCAACCTGACCAACGCCAAGCGCGCGCAGTATCGCTACAGCGAAGAAGAGCAGCAGAAGCTCGACGTCAGCGGTCGTCAGTATTATCTGAACTTGCGCTACAAGTTCTGATTGCGGCATGACGCAAAAGGGAGGGGGGCTGCAGCCCCCTTTTTACATGGGTATGTCGAACTCATCCGTATTGACGCCCAAAGTGTGCGGCATTTAACGGTGAATCCTTGGCGCAGCCGTTAAGATGCTCCTGTCTGAGTGAGGAACGCGCGAAGTAATTCGCAGCCATCCGACACCTCAACAGGTTAGCCGGTCGCCTCGAGGATCGGCACCAATTTCATGACCGGTGCGGGCCTCGTGGCTGCACCGGGCAGCAAGGAAGCGGAGGTTGCCATGTACGATGTCAAGCATCCAGCCAAGCATCTGGTGCGCGAATATCTCGCGCGCCGCTCGCGCGATCCGAAGCCGCCACCGGCGCCAGAAGAAATCCGGCGCCAGCTTGGCTGGGCGACGTTGATCCCGGCGGCGCTCAAGATCGCCCCGACCGGCAACTAGCCTTCGCACACGTTTTCGCGTCGACGTCCTGTCAAGGACGCGGCGCATAGTTCAACCAAGGAGACCGTTATGACCAAGAGAATCGGAAGCAAGCACATCGCTCAACATCGCGGCAAGGCAGAACGCATCGAGATCAAGCGCACCAACATCGCGCGTGAAGCCGTACGCCAGGCCGAAGCACGCGCCAAGTACCGCAACGTGCCAAAAGGCCTGATCAAGCGCCAGGAAGCCGCCAGCGCTGCCTGATAGCTGCTGCGCTGCACATTGAACCCGCCTTTACGGCGGGTTTTTTTTCGCCTGTATGGTTATCAAGGGCGTCGATTCGCCGTTCACCGGTATGGATTCGCCATTCGCCGAAAACTACTTTCCCCACTGTGCCGACCCTTGCTATCGTGATTCCTATTCGTTCACAAGGAGGTCCGCACCATGCAATCCGAAGAATCCTACCGCTGGCGCAAGCAAATCGTCTGGGGCTTGCTGCTCATCGTCGTCGGCGCCGTCGTGCTGCTCGATCGCCTGTACTACATCAACGCCGAAGACTACTGGCACTACGCGCCGCTGCTGCTGGTCGCTGTCGGTATCAGCCAGACCATCGGCTACCCGAGTCCCAAGGAATTCGGCAACGGCTTGTGGACGGTGTTTGCCGGCCTGTGGCTGTTTGCAGTACTCGAAAATGCCTTCGGCCTGACGTTCCGTAATAGCTGGCCGCTGTTCATCCTGATGTGGGGCATCAAGCTGGTGCTCGATCCATTCATCGCCCGTCGTTTCCTGAATAACCAGAAGGTGGGCCGCTATGAAAAATGATCGCTTGCACAGGGGCGTGACGGGCCAGGTGGTGCTTGGTGTGCTGGTCATCGGCATGGGCCTCTTGTTCCTGCTCGATAACCTCGGCCTGGTGGACATGCATCGCGCGGTTTCCTTCTGGCCGATGCTGTTCGTGATCGTCGGCACGGTCAAGCTGTGCGACACACGCAGCCAGGGTGGCACGCTCCTTGGCGCTGCGCTGGTTGGCGTGGGCATCCTGATGATGCTCGACCGGCTCGACATCATCAACTTCAGCGTGCGCACCTTGTGGCCGCTGATCCTGATTGGCCTGGGCGGTTTTCTGGTTGCCAAGGCGCTGCGTAGCCGCGGCATGCCGGGCAGTGGCGTGGCCCATCATGGTGCCGGGATGCTCGATGATACGGGCAGCGGCGAGACCGTCGACATCACGGCGATCCTGGGCGGCTACGAGCGCCGCGTGACTACGCAGGATTTTCGCGGAGGTGAAATCACGGCGGTCATGGGCGGCTGCGAACTCGATATGCGCGGCGCCTCGATCCGGGGCGAGGCGGTGATCAACGTGTTCGCGTTCTGGGGCGGCGTGACCATCAAGTGTCCGCCCGACTGGACCGTGATCCTGCTTGGCACGCCGATCCTGGGCGGCTTCGAAGAAAAGACCATCGCGCCGCCCGATGGCAGCAAGCGCCTCGTCATTCGCGGCTACGCCATCATGGGCGGTGTGGAAATCCGCAACTGATGGGCCGGATGTTCTGGGCGGGGCGCAGCGCCGCGCTGTACCTGGCGGCCTGGCTGATGCTGGGGCTGATGCTTGCGGGCCTGCTGAACGCGGCCACCGGCGCCGGCATCCCGGCCAGCCTGCTGTTCGCGCTGCCGCTGATGCTGGTGTATGCGAGCGTGTGCGGCTTTTCGAGCTACTACCTGTGCCGCGCCTATCCGCTGGCAAGCAAGCCGCTGCGCTCGGTGCTGGTCGTGTTTTTTGTCACGGCTGCCAGCGCCGCCTTGCTGTGGTGCGCGGCGGCGGTGGCGTGGGCGGCATTGTGGCGCTGGCTGGCGCCATCGATGGGCGGCGTGCAGCTCTCGCCACCCGTCGCCGCGGTGATGTTTGGTGTCGGCGTGCTGCTGTACGGGATGACTGCGTGCGCGCATTATCTGGCGCTGGAGTTCGAGCGCGCGCGCCGGCTGGAAACGCGCGAACTCGAACTGAAGCTGCTCGCGCAGGACGCCGAACTGCGCATGCTGCGCACGCAGATCGATCCGCACTTCTTGTTCAACAGTCTCAATTCGATCAGCGCGCTCACCAGCATCGATGCCGACGCCGCGCGCGACATGACCTTGCAGCTGGCCGGCTTCTTTCGCCATACGCTGGGACTCGAGGCGCACCGCAAGGTTCTGCTGTCGGACGAAGTCGAACTGACGCAGCGCTTCCTGGCGATCGAGCAGGTGCGCTTCGGCCCGCGCCTGCTGTTCGCGTGCGAGATGGCAGATGACGCGGCGCGCTGTCTGCTGCCGCCGATGATCCTGCAGCCGCTGGTCGAGAACGCGGTCAAGCACGGGATCGGCCAGCTGCCACAGGGCGGCGTGGTGCGCGTGCACGCGCTGCGCGCCGGCTCGCAACTGAAGCTGCGGGTCGAGAACGACGTCGATCCGGAGGGCGGGCCGGCGGGCAAGGGCGGCGGCGTCGGCCTGGCGAACGTGCGCCAGCGCCTGCACGCCGCGTATGGCATCGACGCGAGCGTGCATGCGACGCGCGACGGCGCAAGGTTTCGGGTGGACCTGATCCTGCCCGCAGACATGGGAGACTGACAGCATGCGGGTTCTGATCGTGGACGATGAACACCTGGCGCGCGCCGTGCTGCGCGAGTACCTGACGACGCACGCGGACGTCGAGATCGTCGGCGAATGCGCGAACGGCTTCGAGGCAGTCAAGGCCATTGCGGAGCTCGACCCCGAACTGGTTTTCCTCGACATCCAGATGCCCAAGCTCGACGGCTTCGAGGTGGTCGAACTGGCCGGCAGCAAGCCGCATTACATCTTCGCGACCGCCTACGATCAGTTTGCGCTGCGGGCGTTCGAAGTGCATGCGATCGACTATCTGCTCAAGCCGTTTTCACGCGCACGCCTTGGCGAAGCGCTGGCGCAGGCACGCCTGCGCACGCCCCAGCCGGCGCAGATCGAAGCCGTGGTGAAGGAAGCAGCCGCGCGCCATACGCCGCTCGAACGCATTCTGATCCGCGACGGCGCGCGCGTGCACGTGGTGCCAACAGCGAGCGTGGATTACATCGAGGCGCAGGACGATTACGTCGCGGTCTGCGCGGACGGCAGGCAGTACCTCAAGCTTGGCAGCCTGGCCGAACTCGAGGCGCAGCTCGATCCCGCCATCTTCGTGCGCATCCACCGTTCGCACATCGTCAACCTGGGCGCAATCGCGCGCATCGAACCGGTGAGCAAGGACAATCACTGCGCCGTGCTGAAAAGCGGCGTCAAGCTGCCCATCAGCCGCAGCGGCTACCAGCGTATCCGCGAACTGCTGGCATAGGCGTTCAGCGCGAGTTGTGCGCGCCCAGTTCCCACCAGGCCGGCATCAACGCGCGGATGCCCGGCTGGGCGAAGCGGTCGTCGATCAGCCACACCACGCCGCGATCCTGCTCGGTGCGGATCACGCGGCCGGCCGCCTGCACCACTTTCTGGATGCCGGGGTACAGGTAGGTGTAGTCGTAGCCGGCGCCAAACAGCGTCTGCATCCGCTCGCGCAGTTGCTCGTTGACGGGATTGACCTGCGGCAGGCCGAGGGTGGCGACAAACGCACCGATCAGACGCTCGCCCGGGAGGTCGACCCCTTCGCCGAACGCGCCGCCCAGCACCGCAAAGCCCACGCCGGCGCCACCGATCGCGAAGCGGTCGATGAAGCCCTGGCGCGCGGTCTCGCTCATGCGGCGTTCCTGGCGCCAGGCCGTCACGCCCGGATCCAATCGAGCCAGCGCGCCCGCTACCTGGTCCATGTAATCGAAGCTGCTGAAGAAGGCCAGGTAGTTGCCGGGACGTTCGTGGAACTGGCGGGCGATCAGTTCGGCGATCGGCTGCACCGACGCGGCGCGGGCCTGGTAGCGGGTCGAAATGCCTTTGGCGACATGCACGTCCAGCTGATTGGCCGTGAATGGCGAATCTACTTCGACCCAGGCCGTGTCGGCCGGCAGCCCGAGCGTGTCGGTGCAGTATTGCCAGGTGCCGAGCGTGCCCGAGAACAGCGTGCTCGAATGCGACGCGGCAAAGCGCGGGCCGAGAAACGGCGCCGGCACCACGTTGCGGATGCAGATCGTCGAATCGCGCAAGGTAGGGCGGTCGGCGTCGCGCGACAGGTCCACCAGCGAGTGCGGCCCGAACGATTCGGCCAGGCGCGCAAATTGCAGCGCGTCGAAGTGGAAGCGCTGCAGGTCAGGGTCGAGCGGACCGGGGAAGGCGGCCAGGTGTTCGTTGATGGTGCTGGACGCATCCTGCAGCGCATCGACCAGTTTCGCAGGCATCGACTCGAGCAGCTGGTACGGCGCGGGCGCGCCCTTGTCGACATTGGTCCACGCGCGGCCGACCCGCTCGAGCGCTTTCTTGACCGCCGGTGGCGCGACGGCGCGGGCGGCACGCAGCAGCTCGCGGTCGATCTCGGCGCTGTACATCGAGCGCGCGCGGTTGACCAGGTTGTGGGCTTCGTCGACCAGCACGCTGGCCTTCCAGCCGTTGGCCTGCGCCAGCGCGTACAGCATCGCACCGCCGTCGAAATAATAGTTGTAGTCGCCCACGATCATGTCGACCCAGCGCGTCATCTCGCTGCCCAGGTAGTATGGGCAGACGTCGTGTTCGAGGGCGACGGTGCGCAGCGCTTCGCGGTCCAGCACCAGGACCTCGGCCGCAGCGGCGCGTGCGGCAGGCAGACGGTCATAGAAGCCGCGCGCCAGCGGGCATGCCTCGCCATGGCATGCTTTATCCGGATGCTCGCAGGCCTTGTCGCGCGCGGTCAGTTCCAGCACGCGCAGCGGAGTTGAAGTTGCCGAGCACAGTTTGGCCGCGCCATCGAGCGCCAGGCGCCGGCCCGGTGTCTTCGCGGCCAGGAAGAACACCTTGTCGATGCCTTGCTGCGGCATGGCTTTGAGCGTCGGGAACAGGCTGCCGACCGTCTTGCCGATACCGGTTGGCGCTTGCGCGAGCAGGCAGCGCCCGCTGGTGTTGGCGCGGTAGATGCTCTCGGCCAGGTGACGCTGGCCGGGCCGGAAGTCGGCGTGCGGAAAACGCAGGTGCGTCAGCGCGTCGTTGCGCGCGGCGCGGTGCGCGCTCTCCTGTGCTGCCCAGCTGGAGAAGCGTTCGCACAGGCCTGCAAAATGGGTCTGCAGCCACGCGCTGTCGCGCTGCTCGCGCAGCACGGTTTCGACGCCGCTGCCGATGTCGTAATAGACGAGGGCCAGGTTGACCGCATCCAGGCCGCGCTCCTGGCACAGCAGGTGGCCATACACGCGCACCTGCGCCCAGTGCAGGTGGCGGTGGTTGTCGGGGATGGACTCGGGGCGGCCGCGATGCGTTTTGATCTCTTCTATCAGGTTTTCGTTTTCGTCGTAGCCGTCGGCGCGGCCGCGCACGCGCAAGCCATTCCATTCGCCGGACAGCGGCAGCTCGGCGCGGTAGCCGTCGCCCCGGCGCGCGGCGACGACGGCGTGGCCGGCGATGCCTTCCTGGGCGCTGGGCGAGGGCGTGAAGCGCAGGTCGAGGTCACCGGCCTTGGCGGTGAACTCGCACAGCGCGCGCACGGCGATCGTGTAGGCGGGTTGCGTGGTACCGGTCAAATCAGGCCGCCATCTCGGGCGCCAGATCCCAGACCAGGTAGCAGACGGCCACCGGCATCGCATGCGCGGCGCAGTACTCGATCCAGCGCTGCTGGTTGTCCTGCAGGCGGTCGCCCGGGCCCTTCACTTCGATCATCGTGTAGCGGTTTTCGTGGGGGAAGAACTGGATCAGGTCGGGAAAGCCGGTGCGGTTTTCGCGCACGTCGGCCAGGATCCGCTCGCACCACTTGCGCAGGTGCGCGGCCGGGATGCAGTCCAGCGCCAGTTCGACCAGCTCGAGGCTGATGCCGTCCCAGTGCACGAACGGAGACTGCAGGCCGGCCTTGTCGCGGTAGGTCGCGCGGATGGTGTCGCGGTAGGCGCCGGAATCGAGTTCATCGAAGCAGGCGGAAAATTCGGCCAGGCGGCGCGCGTGGAAGTCGGCGCTGTACAGGTCGGCCGGCCCGCGATGGAACGGGTGGAAGAAGGCGCCGGGGATGGCGGCAAAGATGGCGCGCCAGCACAGCAGCCCAAACAGTGTATTGGCCAGCGCGTTTTCGACGTAGAACACGGGCGCATCATCTTGCGCCAGATGGTCGCGCACCGCGCCCTCAACCCAGCGCTCGCCGTTCGGCGGTGCCAGGCACAGGTCGATGCGCTGCACCTCGGTTTTCGGCAGCCGGCCCAGGCGCGCGTGGCCAAGGCGGCGCGCCAGGCGCGGCGCGATGCGGGCCAGGTGCTGGCGCTCGGCGTCGTTCTCCGGGGTGGCCTGAGCCTCGGTCAGCAGGGCCCAGGCGTCGTCGAAGCGCTCGTGTTTTTCGAGCACCCGGATGGCGCGGCCCCGTGCGCCGGGGTAGCGACAGCGGGCATAGGCGGCAAACGCGCCATCCCAGTCTTTCTGCTTTTCGTAGTGCTGGCCGATCTGGAACACGAGCTTTTCGCGCCGGCTGGCCAGCCAGTCGTTGTCGAACGCATGCTCGGGCAGGTCACGCACGACATCCTCGACCGCTTCGCCGGCAGCGAAGCGTTCGCGGCACGCGTGCAGCAGGATGTAGTGGTCGATGTCGGCGCGCTGGCGGAAACCGCGCGAGGCCGGCGAGATGTCGACCTGCTCGTAGCGGAACAGGCCCAGATCGGACAGCACGAAATCGGTCCAGCCCTGGCGCAGGTTGCCAAAAAAAACCAGGCGCAGGCGATCGCACAGGGGCTTGACGTGGATGCGCCACGCGACGTCGGGACAGTCGCCATACCAGCCCGAAAAACGGCGAGGGTCGGCGCAGTCGGCCCGCAAGGCTTCGAGCAGGTCGCCCTTGCGCGCGCTTTTCTGGCGCAGGTGCGGGAAGGCCTCGGCGACTTCGGGCTTGGACAGCAGGTCGAACAGTTCGTCGAGCGAGAGTTCGGGATCGGCCTCGATCCAGCCGGTGCCGAGCAAGTGGCCGGCCGCCTCGACCGGGCAGCCGATCTCGGCGTAGCGGAGTTTACTGGCGCGAAACAGCGTGCCTTTTCGCATGACCATGCGCACGAACAGCGCGCGCGCCGCGTGCGGCAGGGCAGGGAAGGCGGCCAGGAACGCGTGCTCCTGCGCGTCGAGCAGGTCGGCATAGCGTTCGCCGATCCAGTCGAGAACGCGCTGAAAGTTGTCCAGATAATAAAACTCGTTTTCCAACAACCTGATCATGACCACCCGCGTTACTGTTCTTATGTACAGTATAAGCCCGGGCGGACGGGGAATCCAGCAGTTTCGGCGCGATCGTCCCGCGCGGTGCTAGCGCGTTGGCCGTGGACGACAGGCGTCGCCGGCGCAGCGATCCGGGTTCATCTCGGGGTCGGGCAGGGCGTGGCCATTGGCGTGATAGATGACGGCCGAGATCAGGGCGACATCGCTGTCGGGCGTTTCGGTCACACGCGCCGGTCCGGCATGCTTTGTTGGCCGCGCAGCCTGGCGCGGTACGTTTGCGCGCGCCTGGAGCGGGGCCGGCACCGGGACCACGGACTTGGCCGCGCTGCGTTCGGGCGCAGCAGCCGTGCGCGTCGGCTTGACGGGCACTCGCACCCCGTCCGCCGGTCGCAACAGGCGCAGCGGTGGCACCGGCGGCTGCAGGACGTGCGCCGTGCTGACTGCGGGTGCTGGCGTTGTCACTGGCGCTGCCACTGGCGCCAGTGCCGGCGCAGCGTCGACGATCACGGCCGCCGCCAGCGGCGCAGCAGGTTCATCGGCCACGATTGCGCGCGCCGCCATCGCCGCGTGCGCCGGCTCGACCCTGTGCGGGCTGTCCTGCCCCGCCGCCAGCCAGGCCAGGGCGCCCGTCAACCCCAGCGCGACCAGCACGGCGCCGCCATACCAGGCCACCCGCACGCCCGTGCCGCCGGGCGCCGTGCGGCGCGCCGGCTCGCGTTCGAGCCTGGCGAGAATGCTGTCTTCGTTGCCGCCGTGCCGCGCCGATGACATCAGATCGGGCCGCAGATGCGGTTGCGTGGGGTTCGCTTGATGTTCGTCTGATGAACGCACGGCAGCACTCCTAAGATGGGGTTTTTCCAGTTCCGATTAGAAACAATCCTGGAGGTACCGATGCTGATCTTTATCGCGCTTCTGTACGTTTGTGGCGCATCCGGCCTGATCTGGCTGGCCGTGTTCCCGACGGGTCGCGCATTGGCAACACGCGGCATCGGTCGCCTGCGCGCGCTGGTGCGGCATGCCGGCGCCTGGGGGCACGCGGGCGGGCGGGCGCTGGGCGCCGCGCGCGATGCGGCCGCGCTCACACTGCGCGAGCGCCTGCTGCGCTTCCTGCGCCGGCATCGGGTCGTGTTCGCCATTGTCGCGCCGGTGATCCTGATCCCGTCGCTGCTGGCGCTGGCGCTGAGCAATCCCGCCATGCTGCCCGTGTACCAGGGCAGCGCCGCCATGCCGGATGAACAGGTGGCGGCGCTGCTGGCCGGCGAACAACTGGCGCCCCCGGTGGCGCTGCCGCCCGACGTGTTTACGACCGCCGAAGTCGAACTGATACGGCCGATGCTCGTGGGCGCGAGCCGCAACTGGGGCTTGCTGCACCCCGACTTCAGCGCGCGCCTGCTATTGGCCTTCAAGATCATGAAGGAGCAGCACGGCTACGAGATGGCGCTGCTCGAAGGCTACCGCAGCCCGGCGCGCCAGGATGCGCTGGCGGCCAGTGGCAGCAACGTCACCAATGCGCGCGCGTTCCAGAGCTGGCACCAGTACGGCCTGGCGGGCGACTGCGCGTTCCTGCGCGACGGCAAGCTGGTGATTTCCGAAAAAGATCCGTGGGCGATGCGCGGCTACCAGGCCTACGGACAGGTTGCCGAGTCGCTCGGTCTGACCTGGGGCGGGCGCTGGAAGATGATGGATTTTGGCCACACCGAGCTGCGCCTGCGCGGGGTGATGCGGCGCTGAGGCGGCGAGCACCGGCGTTGCACCAAGTCCACCGTGTTGCGCCCGCTCAAGCGGCGGCAGCCATGCGCGTGCGAGCATTTCCTGTGAGACTCTTTTTTCAACGGACCTGGGCCCCGCCATGGCGCGATTCTGGAATTTCCTGACCAGCAGCCGCATGCTGATCCTGATCGGTGTGGTCGCCGTCGCGGCGCTGCTGGTGCTTGGCGCGGTGGCGCTGGACATCGCCATCGTCTGGGCCGCCATCGTGGGCCTGGCCTTGCTTGGCTGCTGGGGCGCCGGCTGGATGATCCGGCGCGCCTGGCGCGCGCGCGAGGGCGCCCGGCTGGCGTCTGCCATCGCCGAGGGCGAGGGCGGTGGTCACGCCACGGACGATGGGATGGACGACAACGGCAAGGGCGACGTCGCCGTGCTGCGCAAGAATCTGCTCGATGCGGTCAGCACCATCAAGACGTCCAAGCTGGGCCTGACGCGTGGCGCCGCGGCGCTGTACGAACTGCCGTGGTATATGGTCATCGGCAACCCGGCGGCGGGCAAGAGCAGTGCCATCGTCCGCTCGGGACTGACGTTTCCGATCCCCGGCAACAAGGCCGTGCAGGGCGTGGGCGGCACCCGCAATTGCGACTGGTTCTTCACCACCGACGGCATCCTGCTCGACACGGCCGGGCGCTACTCGGTGCAGGAAGACGACCGCGACGAGTGGTTCGGCTTTCTCGATCTGCTGCGCCGCCATCGCCACCGCGCGCCGGTCAACGGCATCCTGATCGCCGTCAGTGTGGCCGAACTGATGGCTGGCCCGGCCACGGCATCGCACGAGCTGGCCAAGAACCTGCGCACCCGCATGCAGGAGCTGACCGAGCGCCTGGGCGTGCATCCGCCCGTGTATGTCGTGTTCACGAAGGTCGATCTGGTGGCGGGCTTCGTGGACTTTTTCCATGGCAGCGAACAGGCCGAGCGCGAGCGCATCTGGGGCGCCACGCTGCGCTACAACCGCCGCAGCTCGCCGCAGGACGTGCTGGCCTTTTTCGACGATGAGTTCGAGGCGCTCGTCGATGGCCTGAAAGAGATGAGCCTGGCCGGCATGGGCGCCAACCGCAGCACCCTGATGCGCCCCGGCGTGTTCACGTTCCCCCTTGAATTTGCGGCGATCAGGACGCCGCTGCGCGCCTTTCTGGCCACGCTGTTCGACGAGAATACCTACCAGTTCAAGCCCGTGTTTCGCGGCTTTTACTTCACCAGCGCGCTGCAGGAAGGCAGCGTGCAAGACCTGTCGAGCCAGCGCGTGGCCAGCCGCTTCGACCTGGCGCTGGGCAATCGTGAAGGCGCGGTGGCCGAGCCGGCAGCCGGGCAGTCGGGCTACTTTTTGCTGGACCTGTTTCGCAAGGTGATCTTCGCCGACCGCGACCTGGTCAGGCGCTACACGCATCCGGCGGCGGCGCGCTGGAAGCTGGGTGTGTTCTTCGCGGCCACGATCCTGCTGGGCTGCGCGATGGGCGGCTGGTCCTGGGCCTACATGGGCAACCGCCAGCTGGTGGCCAATGTGCAGGCCGACCTCGACAAAGTGACCCGGCTGCAGGCCGGCCGCATCGACCTGCAGTCGCGGCTCGAAGCGCTCGATATCCTGCAGGACCGCATCGAGCTGCTCGATGGCTACAGCCAGGACAAGCCGTGGGCGCTGGGCTTCGGCCTGTACCAGGGCGGGCAGCTGTCGCGCAAGTTGCGCGACGAATACTTCGCCGGCGTGCGCGCGGTGATGGTCGAACCGGTGACGGGCGCGCTCGAGACCATGCTGACCGAAGTGAACAACAATGCGGCCAGCCTGGATCCGGCGCGCCAGGCGGCCACGCCGGCGGCCCGGCCCGGCCAGCCGTACCAGGACGCGTCGCCTACCAGCGTCGGCGACGCCTACAACGCGCTCAAGACCTACCTGATGCTGGGCGATAAAACGCACGCCGAGCCGGGACACCTGAACGACCAGCTCACGCGCTACTGGCGCGGCTGGCTCGAATCCCACCGCGGCGCGATGCCGCGCGAGCAGATGATCCGCAGCGCCGAACGCCTGCTCAGCTTCCACCTGGCCAATATCGATGACCCGGCCTGGCCGCAGATGACGCTCAAGCTGGGCCTGCTCGACACCACCCGCGAGCACCTGCGCCGCGTGGTGCGCGGCACGCCGGCGCGCGAGCGCGTGTACGCCGACATCCGCACGCGCGCCGCCACGCGCTTCCCGGCGGTGACGGTGGCGCGCATCGTCGGCGAACAGGACAGCGCCCTGGTGGCCGGCAGCCATGCGGTCAGCGGCGCGTTCACGCGCGCGGCGTGGGACAAGTTCGTGCTGGGCGCGATCCGCGAAGCGTCGAACCGCGAACTCAATACCGTCGACTGGGTGCTCAAGACCACGGCGCGCGACGACCTGACGCTCGAGGGTAGCCCGGAGCAGATCCAGAAGGCCCTGATCGACCTGTACAAGGCCGACTATGCACGCGAATGGGTCAAGTTCGTGCAGGGCGTGGCGATCACCGACCTGCGCGGCTTTGACGCCAGCGTACAGGCAATGAATCGCCTGGGCGACCCGCAGACGTCGCCCATCGCCCGGCTGCTGCGCACGATCCATGAAGAGACCGCGTGGGACAATCCGGGCGGGTTGCGCCAGCCCGCGAGCAAGACCGAACGCGGCGTCGCCGAGTGGATCAAGCAGAAGATCCTGCGCCGGGCGCCGTCCGATGCACGCACGCTGGCCGATGCCATCGATCCCGCCGAGTTGACCGGCGGGCCGCAAAGCGCGGGCCCGATCGGCCGCGAATTTGCCGGCGTGGCGCGCCTCGTCGGTGCCAGGGAGAAGGAGGCGTCCTTGATGACGGGTTACCTCGACGCGCTGTCGCGCCTGCGCACGCGCTTGAATACGCTGAAGAACCAGGGCGACCCGGGGCCGGGCGCCAAGCAGTTCATGCAGCAGACGCTCGAAGGGACCGGCTCGGAACTGGCCGAGGCGCTGCGCTACGTCGACGAGCAGATGCTCACCGGGATGAGCGAAAGCCAGAAAAGCGCGCTGCGGCCACTGCTCGTGCGGCCGCTGACGCAGACCTTCGCCATGATCGTGCTGCCGTCCGAGGCCGAGATCAACAAGACCTGGCAGGCGCAGGTCGTCGAGCCGTTCACGCGCACGCTGGCGGCCAAGTATCCGTTCGCGCAAGGCGCCAGCATCGAGGCCACGCCAGGCGAGATCGGCCAGGTGTTCGGGCCCGACGGCGCAGTGGCCAAGTTCGTGGGCACGGCCATGGGCCCGCTCGTGGTGCGGCGCGGCGACGTGCTGGCCGCGCGCACCTGGGCCGACATCGGCATCTCGCTCGCGCCGCAGGCGGTGGCCGCATTCCCGGCCTGGATCGCGCCGCTGTCGAACAACGGCGTGGCGGCCGGCACGGCGGCGCAGACCGTGTTCCAGGTGCTGCCGCTCACGGCGCCCGGCACGCTCGAATACACACTGGAGATCGATGGCCAGCAACTCCGTTACCGCAACACCCCGGCCAGCTGGAGCAATATGGTGCATCCGGGGCCGCAGGGCGTATCGGGTGCGCGCGTGTCGGCCGTGACGTTCGACGGCCGCACCGTGGAACTGTTCAACCAGCCCGGCCAGTTCGGCCTGCAGCGCCTGTTCGAATCGGCGCAGCGCACGAAGAAGGACGGCGGCGTGTTCGAGCTGCGCTGGAGCAGTAACAATGTGACGGTGGCGGTGGACCTGAAGATCGTCAGCAGTCCGCAAGCGGGTGGGGGCGGGGGTGGGCAGGCGCAGGGCCAGGGTTTTCGTGGCATGCGTCTGCCGCCGGCGATCGTTGGCCGCTTCGATGCGGCGACGCCCGCACTGGCCAGCACGGGAGGCCAGTGATGCGCGCCGACCGGATCGGTTACTTCGGCAAGCTGCCTGCGCGCGCCGACTTCGTCAAGCTGGCGCACGAACCGGCCACGATCGGCATGCTCGACGCCTGGCTGGCGCAGGTGATGACTTTGCTGCCGTCCGATGCGCGCTGGCGCGTGCACTACGACGCCATGGCGCCGGTGAGCTTCGCCCTCGTCGGCCCGGCGCGCCACCACGCGGTGGCCGGGCATCTGCTGGCCAGCCGCGACCAGTCCGGGCGGCGCTTTCCGTTTCTGGCCACGCGCACGCTGATGGTGGCCGATCCGGCCGCGTTCGTGGCGCACTGTCCCGTCGCTTTTGCCCCGCTGTGGACGTTTTTGCAGGAGATCTGTCCGAACGTGCTGGCAGATGCCGATCCCACGGCGTCGTTGCAGGCGATCGCCGACAGCGCGATTGGCCTGGGGGATGTTGGCGCCTGCACGGCCTGGATCGATGCCGGCACGGTGGGTTCGCTCGACGCGCTGCTGGACGACTGTGGTGTCGCGCGACTCGTGCTGGCGCTTGGCCTCTTGCTGCAGCCCGTGATGCGCAGCCCGCCCCGTACGCTCGACAAGAGTCTCGTGCTGCCGCTGCCGGCCGACCCGGCGGCGCGCTATCCGGTGGCGGCGTTCTGGCTCGGGCTGATCGCGCCATTCCTGCGGCGCGCCGGGTTCGACCTGGCGCTGTTCATCACGCACCAGGACGCGCGGCCGGTGCTGGTAGTGGGCTTTTGCGCCGCGCTGGCCGACACGCTGCGCGCGATGATCGATCCGCTGGTGGGCGCCGACCTGCAGGTACGCCTGCAGCACACGGCCTGGATCGACGAGCAGCTGCAGCTCGAGCCCGACGTGCGCGCGCTGGCCAGCCAGCTGGCCCAGCCCGATCTGCCGCTGGCGCTGGCGCGCACGCTGTTCATGACAACCTTCATCGGAGCCTGACGTGATACTTCGCACACTGATCGTCATGCTGTGCCTGACGGGCCTGCAGCAGGGCGCAGCCAAGGCCCAGACCCAGGTCCAGGCCCAGACCGACGCACCGGTGCTGGTGACCGGCACCGTGGCAGACGAGGCGACCAGGGCGGCGCTGCTCGAACGCCTGCGCGGCGTCTACGGCGCCGCGCGCGTGGTGGACCAGCTAGCGGTCGGCACCGTGTCGACGCCCGCCAACTGGAACACGTATGTCGGCCGGTTGATCGGTCCCAACCTGCGCCTGGTGAAAGGCGGCCAGTTGCACATCGACGGCAACAGCGTCAGCCTGCGCGGCGATGTGGCCAGCGAGGAGCAGCGTCAGAAGATCGCAGGCGACATCGCGGCGAGTCTGAATCCCACCTACACGGTCAACAACGGCTTGCGGGTGCAGGTGTCGCAGCAGGTGGTGCTCGATGTGGCGCTGGCCGACCGCATCATCGAATTCGAATCGGGCAAGGCGACGCTCACGCCTACCGGCATCGCCGTGCTGGACGGGATGACCGTCGCGCTGCGCAAGATCAAGGGCGTCAAGGTCGGCGTCATTGGTCACACCGACAACGCCGGTTCGCGCGCCGGCAACCTGTCACTGAGCCAGGCGCGTGCCGAAGCGGTCAAGGCGTATGTGGTGGCCCAGGGCATTGCGGCCGACTCGATCGCGGTATCGGGCGAGGGGCCCGACCGGCCGGTGGCGGACAACCGCACGCCGGAAGGGAAGGCGCGCAACCGGCGCATCGAGTTCAAGGTACTCCAGTAAAGCGCCCCGGCCTCCCGGCCGGGGCCGTCGGCGCCTCACGGCAATGTGATCGTCACGTTCGCCGCTTTCGGCGGCAGCGTTACCAGATCGTTGTAATGCGCCAGCGCATAGCCGGTGTCGTTGCCCAGCACGGTCCGGAAGCCCACGTACGCACCCAGCCCGGCTACCGTAAACACCGCCCCTAGCACCCACAGCGACAGGTCGCTGCGTACGCGGTTGACCACCTGGTCCGGCCGCTCGGCATGCGGCGCGAAGCCCCGCGTGCGGCCGCGCATGCGGGCAATCTCGTCGCCCAGGCGCGCCACCAGGTAATCGAGCTTGTCCTTGCCATCGAGCGCATAGCGGCCCTCGAAACCCAGCAGCAGGCACATATGGAAAACTTCGAGCGCCTCGACCTGCTGCGCCCCGCGTGCGCGCAGGTCCTCGAGCCGGTGGAAGAAATGCTCGCCCGCGAGCTGGTCGCCGAACACCCGCAGCTGCAGGGGCCGGGTCTCCCATGCGTCGCGCACGTCGAAGGTCGAGCGCAGGATGATTTCGTCGACCGCCGAGCAGAATGCGTACTTGGCGGCCAGGATGTCGTCGGCCGCGATCCCGAGCGCCTTGGCGTTGCGGTCGACGTCCATCAGAAAGCTCGTCATGTTGTCGGCAAACGCGACCTTGTCCTGCGGCCCGCACCCGGTCTTGAGCAGGAACAGCGCGTAGAAGCCCTCGTACATGATGTCGCTGAGGCGTTGCGTGCGGATGGCGCGCTCGCCCGTATCGCCTTTGGGCGCGGCGCGGCGCTCGATGAAGGCGCTCATGCCGACACCGCGATCAGTTCGAGGCGCAGTTCGCGCAGCCCGTTGGGGACGTACACCGACATCGCCTGCGCCTTGAGCATGGCCTCGTACAGCGCCCCGCGCACGTCGAGGACGAAGTAGACCATGTCGGGCCGTACGGGAATCGCGCTGGGCACCTGCGGCGCGTGCAGCAGCCTGACGCCCGGCAGCGCCGACAGCACGCAGCGGTCGACGTCTTCGGGCGCGCCGACCTTGAATTGCAGCGGCACGGATTCGACCAGGCGCAGCGCCGGCAGGTCGGCGGCCACGGCAAGGTACAGCGTGGTCTGCGGGGTGATGCGGCCCGAATCGAGCGCGCCGTGGTAGTACGACGGCCGGTCGTGGCGCAGCGCGATGGTGAAGTAGCGCGACGAGATTACGGTGTCGAGGAGGTCGCGGATGATGCCGTCCAGGCGCGCGAAGGGCGGGCCCGGATCGGCGTGGACATACGCGGGCAGGTCGTCCAGCCGGTAGCTGCGCGAATAGGTCATCAGGCCGCCGGCCAGGTGCAGCAGCGCGCCGTACAGGCGCTCGGGATGCAGCTCGCGGTGGTGCAGGTAATGAGCCAGCGCCGCATAGCCGGCGCTGGCCGTGTGCAGCAGCCAGAACGCCGACACGTCGCCGCCGCGGATCTCGACCACGTTGCGGCTTGGCTCGCGCAGGTCGCCATACAGCGCGGTCACCTTGGCCAGGAGCTTTTCCATCAGCCGCGCCAGCGCCCCGTGCAGGCCCATGCCCGGGCCGGCCACCGCGTCGATCGACAGGCTTGGTGGCATGAAGCCGGGATCGGGCTCGAAGCCGCCGGTGGCCACGCGGCGCAGGCGCAGCAGTGGAAAGCTTTCAAAGGCTTCGAGCGCGTCGCCGTCGGCCACCAGCCGCAGCGTCTTGCGCAGATACGTGACCGGGGCTTCGGCGGCACTGCTGTACAGGTCAGACGTTTCGCGTTCGTGGCGGGAAAAGCGCAGTGCATCTTGCAGCTCGTGCACGCCGTCGCCGGGGCCGGCGCTGTTCTCGCAGTTCTCGCCATGCGCGCGCAGCGCCGGCAAGGCGGCGTGATAGGTCACGGTCTGCAGCTCGGGCGGCAGGTCGGCCAGGCGCACCTGGGGCGGCAGGATGTCGCCATCGGGCGCCCGGTACACCTCGCCCTCGGGGAACAGCAGCGACAGCGCCTCCAGGCGCAGCACGTCGTTCCTGAGCGCGTCCAGGTCGATCGTCATCCTGCGCACGCCCCAGCAATACGGATGCAGCGCGCACGCGGTCTGGTTCAGGCGCGCATCGTGGTAGCGCTCCTGCTGCTGGAAATGCTGGGGCCGCAGGAACAATCCTTCGTCCCATAAGACCTTGGATGGCATGCTCACGGCGGCCTCGCTTGGTGTCCGAAACTGTTTAGCTTGCAGGAAAGTTTTCGACGTTTATTGACAGCGCACAGACCCCAGCGTACTCGCGCCGCTGACGGCGCCACCGGCCACACTCATTGCACAGGCATGCAGACCGATATTCACGCCGTTGCGCTCGGCGTCCGCGCTGCTGACTGTCGTGCGCCAATGCCCGGCCGCAGGGTTATGGAACAGCGCCACGATGCCGACGTGGCCGGCTTCGCGCGCCACCTTTTCGGTCACTTCGTAGCGTTGCCCCGGCACCAGCATGATTTCGCGGACATCGAGCAGGTCGGCGCCGAGCCGCTCGCGCTCCTGTTGCGGGTCGAGGAAGGCGGCGTAGGGCGCCTCTTCGAAGGCGTCCTTCTGGCGCAGTTTGTAGAGGCGCACCGCGAGCGCCAGCGGCTGGCCGCGCTCGTTGACGTTCAGGCGTGTGGCGGCGTGCAGCCGCAGCGGCACGTTACGGGGCGGCTGTTGCGATTCGGGCAGCCCGGCCGCTTTGCGCAGGCCCACCGCGCCCAACGCCGCATTGGCAAACGAACCATGCGGGGCGTTGCCGCAGCCGGTCAGCGCTGCAGTGAACGTGAACGTGAACGTGAACGCGAGCATCGACAGCGCGCAGCGGTGGGTTGGGGTCATCCGGTTCTCCTGTGCAGTTTCTTGAACGCCAGCGTTGGATTGAATCCGTTTCCCGCCCGCATACGCTGCGCCAGCGCAAGGCGTCGCCCGTTCGCGCATCGATCCCACACCTGCTTGCTGAATCCGCTTGCCGTTGACCGTGCGCAACTTCGTGGAGATGCCGATGCGAATAATGGTGGCTTGTTTACCCACCGGAGCCGAACATGATTCGCCAACGACTGTTACCCATGCTGATCGGCGTTGCCGTCCTGGCCGGGTGCGCCACTGACGGTACGAGTACGGTCAGTGGCGCGGACGCCCCGCGCGCCGCCGTGTCCGGGAACATCTACGTGCAGGCCGATGCAGCGCTGGCGGCGCGCCAGCCCGAAAAAGCGATCGCATTGCTCAAATCGGCCAGCGTGGCCCATCCCGTCGACAAGAAACCGTGGGTGCGCATGGCCCAGATCCGTTTCGACGCCAGCCAGTATGGCGAGGCAATCAGTCATGCCCAGGAAGCCCTGGCGCGCGACCCCAACGACACGCTGGCCTACAGCATCCTGGCCGTCAGCGGCCTGCGCGTGGCCAGCAAGGCGCTGGCCGACCTGACCCGCAAGAACAATCTGCAGGGGTCGGTGCGCAGCGAGGCGCAGGACCTGGCCAAGCTGCTGCGCACCAGTCTGGGCGAAGAAGTGCTGGTCAGTACGCGACCGGCTGCGCGCGCGCCGGTGCGCAAGCCCGCCACCCAGACGGCGGCGGCGCCGTCGCGGCCTGCACCTGCTGCTGCGGGCGGCAGCCCGTTCGACGTCCTGAAATAACGCGGCATTCCTTACCAGTGGCCGGCCACGCCGGCCATCCCATTTCCCCACTGGAGTCGACATGGCCAAGAACGAAAGCGTACAAAAACGGTTGCAGAAAGTGCGCGCGCCGCGCGTGCAGATGACGTATGACGTCGAGATCGGCGACGCAACCGAGAACAAGGAGCTGCCGTTCGTGGTCGGTGTGGTCGGCGATTTTGGGACCGATCCCCAGGTCGACAGGAAACGCCTGAAGGACCGCACGTTCGTTAATGTCGATGCATCCAATTTCGACGAAGTGTTAGGGGGCGTGGCGCCGGTGGCGAGCTTCAAGGTGGACAACCACCTGTCGCCGGAAGGCGGCGAGTTCGGCGTGCAGCTGCAGTTTCGCGAGATGGCGGATTTTCGGCCCGAATCGGTGGTGCGCCAGGTGGCGCCGCTGGCCAGGCTGCTCGAGGCGCGCACCAAGCTGGCCGATTTGCGCAACAAGCTGGCCGGGAACGACAAGCTCGAAGACATCCTGACCGACGTGCTGGGCAATACCGAGAAGCTCGACAGCCTGCGCAAGCAGCAGGGCGACACCGGCAAGGAGGGTTGAGATGGCCGCAGTCCTCGAATCAACGGGTGCACAGCCGGGCGCCCCCGAACTGGATGCGTCGCTGCTCGACCAGATCGTCGAACAGAGCCGCGTGGCCACGTCCAGCAGCGAGCATGTGCGGGCGCGCGACCTGATCTCGGAGCTGGTCAGCCAGGTCATGCAGGGCACGATGGTGATGTCGTCGAACCTGTCGGCCACGATCGACGCCCGGCTGGCGGAGCTCGATCGCATGATCTCCGACCAGTTATCCAGCGTGATGCACGCGCCCGAATTCCAGAAGCTCGAGCGCAGCTGGACGGGCCTGCAATACCTGGTCAAAAACAGCACGACGGGCGCGAACCTGCAGATCCGCATGCTCAACGCGTCCAAGCGCGAGCTGGTGAAAGACTTCCAGTCGGCCATGGAATTCGACCAGAGCACGATGTTCAAGAAAATCTACGAAGAAGAATTCGGTACCTTCGGCGGCGCGCCGTACGGCACGCTGATCGGTGACTTCGAAATCACGCGCCAGCCCGAAGACATCTATTTTCTCGAACAGATGTCGCACGTGGCCGCCGCCAGCCATGCGCCGTTCATCACGTCCTCCAGTCCCGAACTGTTCGGCGTCGAAAGTTTCGGCGACCTGGGCAAGCCGCGCGATCTGGCCAAGGTGTTCGACACCGCCGAATACGCGAAGTGGAAGGCGTTCAGGGAGTCGGAAGACGCGCGCTACGTGGGCCTGACGCTGCCGCGCTTCCTGGGCCGGCTGCCGTACCACCCGGCCGACGGCATGACCACTGAAGGCTTCAATTACGTCGAAGATGTCGACGGCAGCGACCATTCACGCTACCTGTGGTGCAACGCGGCATATGCGTTCGGCGCGCGCCTGACGCGCGCGTTCGAGGATTACGGCTGGTGCGCGGCGATCCGCGGCGTCGAGGGTGGAGGGCTGGTCGAGAACCTGCCGACCCACACGTTCAAGACCGACGAGGGCGAGGTGGCGCTCAAGTGCCCGACCGAAGTGGCGATCACGGACCGCCGCGAGAAGGAAATGTCGGACCTGGGCTTCATCTCTCTCGTGCACTGCAAGAACACCTCGTACGCCGCTTTTTTTGGGGCGCAGTCGGCGCAGAAGGCGCGCAAGTACAACAACGAGGCGGCCAATGCGAATGCGGTGCTGTCGTCGCAACTTCAATACATCTTTGCTGTGTCGCGTATAGCGCATTACATGAAATCCATGATGCGCGACAAGATCGGCAGCTTCGCGGCAGCGTCCAATGTCGAGGATTACCTGAACCGCTGGCTGACGCAGTACGTCCTGCTCGACGATAACGCGAGCCAGGACCAGAAAGCGCAGTTCCCGCTGCGCGAAGCCAGTGTGCAGGTGTCCGAGGTGCCGGGCCGGCCCGGCGTGTACCGCGCCGTGTCATTTCTCCGACCGCATTTCCAGCTCGATGAGCTGTCCGTTTCGCTCCGTTTGGTCGCGGAGTTGCCGCAATCGACCAAGAACTGACTGCTGTAACCAACTTGTTATTCAACCGACGTTTCAATCACACTTGGAGTAGAACATGGCAATTGACGTGTACCTGCAGATCGACGGGATCAAAGGCGAGTCGCAGGATGACCGGCACAAGGACTGGATCGAGTGCACCTCGGTGAACTGGGGCGTGAGCCAGCCCCGGTCGGCCACGGCATCCACCGGCGGCGGTCACACCGCCGAGCGCTGCGAGCATCAGGAAATTGCGCTGACCAAGCTCGCCGACCTGGCCTCGCCCATCCTGTTGCAAACCTGCTCGGCAGGCAAAACCATCCCCAAGGCCAAGCTGGAATTCATGCGCGCCGATGGCCAGGGCGAGCGCATCAAGTACTTCGAGATCGAGCTTGAAAACGTGCTGATCGGCGGTGTCCAGCCAAGCGTTGCCGAAGGCAGCATCATCCACGAAGCGGTGGGCCTGAAGTTCTCGAAGATCAAGTGGAAATACACCCAGCAAAAGGTGACCGGCGGCGCCGGCGGCAACACCTCGGGCGGCTGGGACCTGGCGGCCAACAAGATCGTCTGAGCGGCGCCCGCCGCTTGCCACGCGGCGGCCACGCGCCGCCGCGTGTTTTCTGTAATTACCCCCCCTCGGAGACACCATGAAAGGCTGCACGCCTGGCCTGCTCGACCGCCTCATGGACGAACGCCGCGATCTTGCGCCCGGCGCGCTCGGCATCGAACGGGTCAAGGACAGCATCGCGCGCGACCTCGAAGCCTTGCTCAATACCCGCCTCGCGCTCGATCCCGCCGATCTGGCCGGCTACCCGCATGCGCGCGTGTCGCTGCTCAATTACGGCCTGATCGACTTCGCCGGGTTTTGCCTGACCAGCAGCCTTGATCGCGACGCCGTCTGCGCCAGCATCGAAGAGGCGCTTGCGTTTCACGAGCCGCGCCTGTCCGACGTGCGCGCCGCGTTTGCGCCGGATGCGGGCGACGTCAACCGCCTGCAGTTTGTCATTCACGCTCGTTGCGCGCTGGGTGGCCAGGACGAGACGATCAACTTCAACGCAGTGCTGCAACCGTCGTCGCTGCACTACGACGTCAACCGTACCGTCCGGCCTGCCAAGGCTGCGACCCCACCTGACCAGGAGGCACGATGGACATCAATCTCAAGACGCTGATCTCGAAGCTCAACGACACGACCCGCGCGGCGGCCACGCGCGCCGCCAGCATCTGCGTCGGACTGGGCCAGTACGAAGTCGACGTCGAGCATCTGTTTCTTGGCCTGATCGAGCAGCCGGGCAGCGACCTGGCCGCGATCGCGCGCCACTGCGATATCAGTCTCACCGGCCTCGAAGCCGACCTGCGCCGCGAAGTGGCGCGCTTTGCCACCGGCAGCGCGCGCACGCCCGTGTTTTCACGCCATCTGCCGCTGCTGCTCGAGCATGCCTGGCTGATCGCCTCGCTCGGCACCGGCGGGCCCCCGCAAATCCGCAGCAGCCATCTGGTGCTTGCACTCCTGACCGAGCCGTCGCTGGCGCAACTGGCGCAACGTGCGTCGCCACTGTTTGCGCGCTTCCCGCTCGACCGCCTGAAGCACGATCTCGAGCGCCTCACGCGCGGCTCGGGTGAGCAAACGGATCTGGCGGCGGAAAGCAGCGAGCCCGGGCCGGACGCCGCGTCCGAACTCGCGCAGTCTGCGAGCCGCGCCACGCCGGCGCTCGATCAGTACACGACCTGCCTGACGGCGCGTGCGCGCGACGGCAAGGTCGACCCGGTCATCGGGCGCGACATGGAAATTCGCCAGGCGATCGACATCCTGATGCGGCGGCGCCAGAACAACCCGATCCTGACGGGCGAAGCGGGCGTCGGAAAAACAGCCGTCGTCGAGGGCCTGGCGCTGCGCATCGCGCTGGGCGACGTGCCGGACGTGCTGGAGGGCGCCGAGATCCACACGCTCGACATGGGCTTGCTGCAGGCCGGCGCCAGCGTGAAGGGCGAGTTCGAAAACCGCCTCAAGAATGTCATCCACGAGATCAAGCAGAGCCCCCACGCGATCATCCTGTTCATCGACGAAGCGCACACGATGATCGGCGCCGGCGGCGCGGCCGGCCAGAACGATGCGGCCAATCTGCTCAAGCCTGCGCTGGCGCGGGGCGAACTGCGCACGATCGCCGCAACCACCTGGGGCGAATACAAGAAATACTTCGAAAAGGATGCGGCACTCGCGCGGCGCTTTCAGGTGATCAAGGTCGAGGAGCCCGACGAAGACACGGCGGCGGCGATGCTGCGCGCGATGGCGCCGCTGATGGAGCAGCACTTCGGCGTGCGCATCTATGACGAGGCGATCACCGAGGCCGTGCGCCTGTCACACCGCTACATCAGCGGGCGCCAGTTGCCGGACAAGGCCATCAGCGTGCTGGACACGGCCTGCGCCAGGGTGGCGCTGGGCCAGAGCGCCACGCCGGCATTGCTGGAAGATTGCGGGCGCCGCATCGAGCGTTTGGACGCCCGTATCAAAGCCCTGAGCCGCGACACGAGCGCCGGCGAGGATCACGCGTCCGCGCTGGCGTCGCTGGGCGAAGAGCGCGCCAGTGCGGCGGCCGAGCAGGTTGCGCTGCAGGGCCGCTGGGCCGACGAGCAGGTGCTGGCGGACCAGATCGGCACGCTGCGCACGGAACTCGAAGCGGCGGGACCAAACGCAGCGGGGGACGGCGGCGCGCAACTGCGCGCGCTCGGCGAGCGCCTGCGCGGCCTGCAGGGCGACGCGCCCCTGGTGCCGGTGCGGGTCGACGGGCACACGGTCGCCGCCATCGTCGCCGCCTGGACCGGCATCCCCCTCGGGCGCATGGTCAAGGATGAAATCCGCACCGTCGTCAATCTGCAGGCGATGCTCGACGAGCGCATCCTGGGCCAGCGCCACGCGAGCAGCGTCGTGGCCCAGCGCGTGCGCACGGCGCGCGCCAACCTCGACGATCCGAACAAGCCGAAGGGCGTGTTTTTGTTTGTCGGCACCTCGGGCGTGGGCAAGACCGAAACGGCGCTGGCGCTGGCCGACATCCTGTACGGCGGCGAGCGCAAGCTCATCACGATCAATATGAGCGAATACCAGGAAGCGCACAGCGTCTCGGGCCTGAAAGGCTCGCCGCCCGGTTATGTCGGCTATGGCGAGGGCGGCGTGCTGACCGAAGCGGTGCGGCGCAATCCGTACAGCGTAGTGCTGCTCGACGAAGCCGAGAAAGCGCACCCCGACGTGCTCGAACTGTTCTACCAGGTCTTCGACAAGGGCGTGATGGACGATGCCGAAGGCCGCGACATCGACTTTCGCAACACGATCATCATCCTGACGTCGAACGTGGGCGCCAGCCAGCTGATGGCTGCCTGCCTGAACAAGCCGGTAGCCGACCTGCCCACACCCGACGCGCTGGCCGAGCTGCTGCGCCCAAGCCTGATGAAGCATTTCAAGCCAGCCTTTCTGGGCCGCTTGAGTGTGGTGCCGTTCTACCCGATCGGCGACGAGGTGCTGGCCAATATCATCCGTCTGAAGCTCGCGCGCATCGGTGCGCGCGTGCTCGAGAACCACAAGGCCAGCTTCGAGTACGACGACGCCCTGGTGGCGGCAGTGCTCAGCCGCTGCACCGAAGTCGATTCCGGCGCGCGCAATATCGACAACATCCTGGGCGGCACGCTGCTGCCCGAGATCGCCGACAACGTGCTGGCGCGGATGATGGAAGGCGGCGCCATCGCCCGCGTGAAGGTCGGCGCTACCCGCGCCGGCAAGTTCAAATACCTGATCGAACCGGTGCAGGCTTGATTGCAGACTTGACCCCAAGGAGACACCATGCTCGCTATCGACCTGTTGCTCACACCAATCACGCCGGACAATCCGTGCGGCGCCGACCTGGCCTTTGCGTCCGAAGTCGACGAGATCGCCCGCGCGCGCCTGGCAGACGATCCGTCTCTGGAGCAGGGCGCCTGGGTCACGGCGCTCAAGGAAGCCGACTGGAAGTTCGTCGGCAAACGCTGCGCCGCCCTGCTCGAAACGCGCAGCAAGGACTTGCAACTGGCCGTCTGGCTGGCCGAGGCAAGCACCCGGACCGGCGGCATGCGCGGCCTGGCCGATGGCTTGGGCCTGGTGGCTGCGCTGTGCGCGCGCTACTGGGACGGCGTGCACCCGCAGGCCGACGAAGACGGCGTCGAGCGACGCATCGGCATCCTGGCCTGGCTGGCCAGCCGCGTGGCGCCGCTGGCCAAGGGTGTCGCGCTGGACGAGAGCGGCGCGCTGACGCTGCAGGCATGGGAAGTGGCGCGCGCACGGGGGCCGGACGCGGTGGCCGAACTGGAGGTGCTGCGTGCACGCAGCAAGCCGGCGTTCGTGCAGGCGCTGCTGGCTGATTGTGAAGCGGCTGTCGCGGCCCTGAGCGAACTGGAACGCGTCGTCGACGCGCAACTGGGCAACGACGGCCCCAGCTACAGCGTGGCCCGCACGACGCTGCGCGACGTCATCGACCTGATTTCACCAAGCCTGCCGGTAGCGGTGACAAGCGCTGCGTCATCGACGGCAGGGCAGGGCGGCGTCATCGCCGTGGCGCGGCCGGCGCACATCGACGGACCGGTCGGGCACCGCGACCAGGCATTGGCGCAGCTTCGCCAGGTCGCCGATTTCTTCCGGCGCACGGAGCCGCACAGCCCCGTTGCGTATCTGGCGGAAAAAGCGGCGCGCTGGGGCGAACAGCCATTACACGCCTGGCTGCGTTCGGTAATCAAGGATGAGGTGTCGCTGGCGCGGCTGGAAGACTTGCTGGGGATCGACGACCAGGCGGACCAGCCGATGAAACACCCGGCGCCCTGAGGGGCCGGGTTGTTGGGGGACGACTTTACTCGGGTTTGTCCTGCTTGCCGCCGCCCGGCGTGACGATGGTGCTGGCGCGTTCGAACTGCGCTTCGACCGTCTGCACTGCCTGGCGCGTGGCGGCCGTTACCTGCTCGTAGCCCTTGAAGGCATTGTCGATCGCCGCCTTCATGATCTGGACCGCGTTCTCGGACCCCGGCTTGACGTTCTGCGTGACGTCATAGATCAGCGCCGACAGCGTGTTTTTCGCTTCGACGGCGTGCGCATCGGCCGCGCCGCGGAACTCGTTGTGCATGTCGTCGATGATCGCTTTCAACTGCGTCGTGTACTCGGCCGCGTTGGTCACGCCGGCGGCTGGCTGCATGCGCGCCGCGAGCGACTCGTACGCGGCCTTTGGATTGCCGGCCTGGGCGACGTCACGGCTCGCTTGCATCGTGCTGTCCATCGTGCTCTTGATGGCGTTCATGTTCAGGGCGACGACCTGCTCGACGCCCTTGACGGTCTTGCCGGCCAGCGCATTGAAGGTCTGCATCTGCAGGTCGAACAGGGTTTTCGTGGCGTTGGCAAACTGTTCCGGGCTGGTAAACATGGGGTGTCTCCTCAGTGGGTAAGCTGTTTTTGAAAGCTGAACAATGACAGATAAACGACGTCTGCCGGATTCATTATTTAACAACGATGGGTTTTTCGCAACGCGCGTCACGATAGGGGCCGGTCGCCTTGACCCAGCCTTCACCCAGTGGCGTCGGCGAACAGGCCAGCTCGCCCGTGAGCTTGCTGCGCCATTGGTAATACGGCGCCGGCGCAGCCAGGCTGGAAGAGAGAACGACAAGGAGCGCCGTCCCGAGGACGGCCGAGCGAAGAATCTGCATGCCGCCCATGCTCGACCGTTCCGGCGCGCAAGTCAAGCATGCACTTGTCCTTCCCAGTGTGGGAAGGTGTAAGCTGGTGCGTGAACGACAACCGGAGTGCACCGTGCAAGCGACCCCATCGAACATGAACATCGGCGACGCCGCCCGCGCGTCGGGCGTCACGGCCAAGATGATCCGCCACTACGAATCGATCGGCCTGGTGCCGGCGCCACGCCGCACCGGCGCTGGCTATCGCCTTTACAGCGGGCGCGATGTGCGCGTGCTGCAATTCATCCATCGGGGGCGGGCGCTGGGCTTTTCGCTGGACCAGATCAAAAACCTGCTGGCGCTGTGGGAAGACAAGGGCCGGGCCAGTGCCGACGTGCGCGCGCTGGCGCAGACGCATATCGAGGAACTGGACCGCAAGATCGCGGAGATGGCGGCGATGCGCCGTACACTCGTGAGCCTGGCGGCATCGTGCCATGGCGATGCGCGCTCGGCATGCCCGATTCTGGACGATCTGGCGACGCACTGAACTCGCGTCAGAAAACAGCGCGTACAACGCAAAACGCCGTAACCCTGTTTCGAAGGCTACGGCGTTTTGCGGGACACGGGGTCCACAAACTCACAACATTTTTTGGTGCCCACGGAGGGACTCGAACCCCCACACCTTGCGGCACATGGACCTGAACCATGCGCGTCTACCAATTCCGCCACGTGGGCACTGCAACTGCTGACAACGATACTGCTGACTACTAACTACGAGATAGACTTTTGGTGCCCACGGAGGGACTCGAACCCCCACACCTTGCGGCACATGGACCTGAACCATGCGCGTCTACCAATTCCGCCACGTGGGCACTGGGACTACTCACAACGACACTACTTACTACTACTTGAAACCTTTGGTGCCCACGGAGGGACTCGAACCCCCACACCTTGCGGCACATGGACCTGAACCATGCGCGTCTACCAATTCCGCCACGTGGGCACTGCAACTACACGAACTTTACAACCGATGAACTTTTTGGTGCCCACGGAGGGACTCGAACCCCCACACCTTGCGGCACATGGACCTGAACCATGCGCGTCTACCAATTCCGCCACGTGGGCACTGCAAGAACATCTCTGCTACAATAGCAGGGTTTGTCATTTTCCGCCAGATCAACTATTCGTGAAACATAGCTGACCGGCGCATCAAACATCCTCTGCTACCACTGCTTTTCATCGCTCCGGCGTTGTCGCCGTTGCTGAAGAGAGCGAGATTATAGCGGATCATTTTCAATAGTCAAAGACCCAAGGTGAAGTTCTCGACAAGGACTCCCGTGCAAGTACCCCGCGCAAGCATTTTGCGCATGCATCCCGTAACGGGCGCAGGTCGTTGGCGCACATCATGTTAGGCGAATCGGATAGACCTCCGTTACACTACGCCTGTCATGGTGTCAATTAACCACGCTGCCGCCCTTATGTGATGTGCGGCGCTCTACTGGCCAAAGAAAAAAGAATCGATTTGAAGCAACCTACTCATACCATTCCAAGCCGCGAGGAAATCCTCGCTGTCTTCCGCGACGCCGCTGAATCGCTCGATGCAGCCGCCCTGGCGCATGCCCTTGATGTTCAGCCCGCAGCGCAGGAAGTCCTCGGCCGCCGCCTGAACGCGATGGAGCGTGACGGCCAGATCCGTTCCGACCGCAGTGGCACCTATATGCTGGCCGATCATTCCGCCTTTGTGGCCGGCAAGGTCAGCGCGCATCGCGACGGTTTTGGATTCGTGATTCCCGATGAACCGGGTCCGGACCTGTTCCTGTCCGACCGCGAAATGCAGAAAGTGCTGCACGGCGACCGCGTCATGGCGCGCGTGACGGGCATGGACCGCCGCGGCCGTCCCGAAGGCTCGATCGTCGAAGTCGTTCAGCGCGCGAATACGCACATCATCGGGCGCCTGCTCAATGAAGAGGGCGCGTGGATCGTCTCGCCCGAAGACCAGCGCATCGCCCAGGACGTGATCGTCACCGGCCCGACCGGCAATGCCCGTGCAGGGCAGATCGTCAGTGTCGAACTGCTGGAGCAGCCAGGCCGCTTCCAGAAGCCGACCGGCCGTATCGTCGAAGTGCTCGGTGAGCTCGATGACCCGGGCATGGAAATCGAAATCGCCGTGCGCAAGTTCGGCGTGCCGCACATCTTCTCGCCAGCCGCGCTTAAGCAGGCCGGGCGCCTGCCGAACGAAGTCATCGATGCCGATCTGGCCGACCGCGTGGATTTGCGCGACGTGCCACTGGTGACGATCGACGGCGAAGACGCACGCGACTTCGACGATGCCGTCTATTGCGAACCCGTGACCATCAAGGGCGTGAACAGTTTCCGCCTGCTGGTCGCGATCGCCGACGTCAGTCATTACGTCAAGCCGAACGACTCGCTCGACGCTGACGCGATCGAACGCTCGACGTCGGTCTACTTCCCGCGCCGCGTGATCCCGATGCTGCCCGAGAAGCTGTCGAACGGCCTGTGCTCGCTGAACCCGGCGGTCGACCGCTGCACGCTGGTGTGCGACATGGTGGTCTCGCAAGATGGCGAAGTCACTGCGTACCAGTTCTACCCGGCCGTGATGCACTCGGCTGCGCGCATGACCTATAACGAAGTGGCCGACATCCTGGCTGACGAGAACGGCGAGCAAGCCAAGAAGCGTCCAGGCATCGTGCCGCATCTGCAACACCTGAACCAGGTGTTCCGCGCGCTGCTCAAGGCGCGCCAGGAGCGCGGTGCGATCGACTTCGAAACCACCGAAACCTATATCGTCTGCAATGCGCTGGGCAAGATCGAAAAGATTATTCCGCGCACCCGTAACGATGCGCACCGCCTGATCGAAGAGTGCATGCTGTCGGCCAACGTGTGCGCCGCCGATTTCCTGCTGCGCCACAAGCACCCGGGCACGTTCCGCATTCACGCGACGCCGACCGAAGAAAAGCTGAACCAGCTGCGCACCTTCCTCAAGCAGGTGGGCTTGAACCTGGCCGGCGGCAACAAGCCGAGCGCGCGCGACTACGCCGCCGTGATGCAGCAGATCAAGGAGCGGCCGGATGCGCAACTGCTGCAGACGATGATGCTGCGCTCGATGCAGCAAGCCGTCTACAGCCCGGACAATGTCGGCCACTTCGGTCTGGCGTTCGAGGCGTACGCGCACTTCACCAGCCCGATTCGTCGCTATCCCGATCTGCTAACGCACCGCGCGATCAAGGCGATCCTGCTTGGCAAGAAGTATGAGCCGAAGGGCATCGATCTGGCCAAGCTGAACACGACGCAGTCGAACTCGGCCCGCAAGCAGGCCGCGAAAGACAAGGCTGACGGCAAGGCGCCGAAGAACGAAAAAGACCTGACCATCTGGGACGCCCTGGGTGTGCACTGCTCGGCGAACGAACGCCGCGCCGACGAAGCGTCGCGCGATGTCGAGAACTGGCTCAAGTGCTTCTTCATGCAGGACAAGATCGGCGAAGAGTACA
This sequence comes from Massilia aurea, assembly GCF_024753205.1. GTDB lineage: Bacteria > Pseudomonadota > Gammaproteobacteria > Burkholderiales > Burkholderiaceae_D > Telluria > Telluria aurea. The sequence goes on from NZ_JANUGZ010000005.1 coordinate 308,770, forward strand.
CCGGCACGATCGCTGGCGTGACCACCTTCGGCATCTTCGTGCAACTCGACGAGCTGTTCGTCGAAGGCCTGGTGCACGTCACCGAACTGGGCGCCGATTACTTCCAGTACGACGAAGCGCGCCACGTGCTGCGTGGCGAGCGTACCGGCCAGAGCTATGGCCTGACCGACAAGGTGACCGTCAAGGTGGCACGCGTCGATCTGGAATCGCGCAAGATCGACCTGACGCTGGCGTCCGCGCCTGGCGCCGAGTCGTCGGGCGACGATGCCGGGCGCGAGCGCAATCAGGGTGGCCGCAACAAGGAACAGCGCAGCAACGAGCCACGCACGAACGATGGTCGTCAGAACAATGGCGGCAATGGTGGTGGCAACAACGGCAATCACAACAGCGGCAACGGCGGTAACGGTAATAATAACGGCGGTAACGGCAACAACAACGGTGGTAACGGCAAGCGTTCGCGCGGTGGTCGTTCGCGTGGTCCGAAGCCAGGCAACAACGGCGGCAATAACGACCAGGGTCGTCCACAGCAGTCGCCACTCGAGATTGCACGTCCGCTTGGTCAGGATGGCATCGAGCCGCAGCAGGCCAAGCCGAAATCGCGCAAAGCTCGTCAGAAGGCCAAGGCGGCTGAGCGCGCTGCGGCAGCAGCAGCAGCGCCAATGACGACAGCGACGCCGCAGGCGCCAGTGCAGGCACCGAAGCCGGCGCCAGTGCAGGCGCAGAAGCCAGCGCCAGTGCAGGCGGCGAAGCCAGCGCCGGCACCGGTTGCAGCACCAGCACCAGCACCAGCACCGGTTGCAGCAGCACCAGCACCGGTCGCGCCGCCAAAGCCTGCCGACGCAGCCGCTGCCCCAGCGCCAGCGCGCAAGCCACGTGCAACCAAGGCCGTCGTCAACGACGTGGTCGCGGCTGTACCAGCTCCTGCGCCAGCGCCGGTTGCCGACGCCAAGCCAGTGAAAGCCGCGGCAAAGAAAGCGGTCGCGAAAGCGCCAGCCGTTGCGACGCCAGTTGCAGCAGCACCAGCTGCAGCTACACCTGTCGTGGCAACGCCAGCGGTCAAGGCGCCAGCCAAAAAAGCTGCTGCCAAGACGGCTGCCGTGAAGGCGCCAGTCGACGCAGCTCCAGTTGATGCACCGGCCAAAGCAGCAGCGGTCAAGGCACCAGCGAAAAAGGCAGCGGTCAAGGCACCAGCCAAGTCAGCAGCAGTCAAGGCTCCGGTCGAAACCGTTGCTGTCAAGGCGCCGGTCAAGGCAGCGGCAGTCAAGGCCCCGGCCAAGGCAGCAGCGGTCAAAACGCCAGCCAAGGCAGCAGCCACCAAGGCCCCGGCCGAGGCAGTCGCTGCCAAAGCACCAGTCAAAAAGGCGGCAGCTGCACCACGCAAGGCCGCAGCCAAGGCTGTCGCTGAGCCGGCCGCACCGAAAGCTGTCAAGGCCCCGGCCAAGACCGCAGTGAAGACCGCGTCGAAGACTGCAGCAAAGACCGCAGCCAAAACCAGCAAGAAGTAAGTCCCTGAAAGCATTCGAAAAGTAGCAAATGAAAAATAAAATGATTTTCGGCTTCCACGCCGTGACCTCGCGACTGCGTCACGAGTCGCAGTCAGTGGAAGAAATCTTCGTCGATGCCGAGCGCAACGACGGCCGCATGAAGGACCTGATCGCCAACGCCAAGGCGGCCGGCGTGCGCGTGATGCCGGTCGAGGCCGCGCGTCTCGACAAGATCACCGGTACCCGTCGTCACCAGGGCGTGATCGCGTTTGCCAGCCAGCTCGCGCTGGCGCGCAATCTCGATGAGCTGCTCGACGCCATCGAAGGTCCGCCATTGCTGCTGATCCTGGACGGCATCACCGATCCGCACAACCTGGGCGCCTGCCTGCGCGTGGCCGACGGTGTCGGCGCGCACGCGGTCATCGTGCCGAAGGACCGTGCGGTCGGCCTGAATGCCACCGCCGCCAAGGTCGCCAGCGGCGCCGCCGAGACGGTCCCGTACATCACGGTGACCAACCTGGCGCGCACGATGCGCGAGCTGAAGGAGCGCGACATTCTCCTGATCGGCACCACGGACGACGCCGACAAGGGTCTGTACGAAGCCGACTTCTCGGGCCCGGCCGCACTGGTCATGGGTTCGGAAGGCGAGGGCATGCGCCGCCTGACGCGCGAGACCTGCGATGTGCTGGTCAGCATTCCGATGTTCGGTTCGGTCGAAAGCCTGAACGTGTCGGTGGCTTCGGGCGTCTGCCTGTACGAAGCACGCCGCCAGCGTATCGGCCGCGAAAGCTAATTGTTCTTCATGTCCGGATTGCCGCGCTCGCGGTAATCCGGGCAGTTTTCATCCCTCCGCAGTACCAAATCCCCACCCAGTAATGCTCCTCCCGAATCGGCGACGAAACACGCCAGGCCATCCTGCGCCAACGACGGTGGTAAACTCGCGTCGAACAACTGAACCGTTTGGCATAACAAGGAAACGCATGACGAATGAAATGGTGGCGGTACTCGATCCGGTCGAGCTGCGCGTGCTGGCCGTGCTGGCCGAAAAAGAAGGCCTGACGCCCGATAATTATCCGATGTCGCTCAACGCGATCGTCAATGGCTGCAACCAGTTGTCGAGCCGCGATCCGGTCATGCAGATCAGCGAAGCGGTCGTGCTCGATACGCTGCAGCGGCTGGCCGAGCGCAAGCTCGTGAACGCCATCTCGCAGGCCGGTGCGCGCGTCGTCAAGTACGAACACCGCATGCGCATCAAGTGGACGCTCGAGCAGGACAAGCTGGCCGTGCTCACCATCCTGATGCTGCGCGGCCTGCAGACCGCCGGCGAGATCCGCACCCGCAGCGGGCGCCTGCACGAATTCAAGACGGTGGCCGATGTCGAAACGGCGCTGCAGTTCCTGATCGACAAATACCCGCCGCTGGTCGTAAAACTCGAGCGCGCGCCGGGTACCAAGGAATCGCGTTACGGCCAGCTGCTGGGCGGCGAGATCACCATTGTCGCCGGTAGCGAGCAGACGTCCAGCAGCGCGAGCAACCTGACGCAGGGCGGCCGCATCGCGCAGCTCGAAGAAGAAGTCGCCGCGCTGCGCGGCGAGATGGAAGACCTCAAGGGCCAGTTCGAGGCGTTTCGCCAGCAGTTTCAGTAACCGGCTCGAACGCCAGTTCGATCAGCGCGTCGTCGCTCCAGTCCGGATCGTTCATGGCGGTGCGAAAGCTCTGCCCCTCGACCGGCAGGTCTTTCGTGCGATCACCTTCACGCAAGGTTGCACGTGCGAGGCGCTCTGGCGCCTCGAATTGAAAGCCCTCGCGCTCGGCATTGAAGAAGTTGCACCAGTTGGGCGTCAGCAGCACGCTGTTGACGAACAGCGTGCGCATCAGGCCAAGTTCCTCCTTGCCGATCGCGACCAACACTTGGCATTCAAGCCGCAGGTCGCCGAGGCGCCGTACGTTCTCTGGCAGGCCGGGCGAGCGCACCAGCGGCGTCACACGGTACATGCGCCGTTTGCGATTGAGCACCAGTTCGCTGTCCGCCGCCAGCGCCGCGCTGCTGCGCGGCACGATCGTCTCAACCGCATCGTTCAGGGTCAGCGGCAGCACGAAGCCGTCCTTGCCTTCCAGGCGCAGCGCCAGTGGCGCCTCGCCCGGCTTGGGTGTCTTGTCGGTCCAGGCGCGGCGCTCGACCTTAAAGCGCAGGGCCTCGGCGCCTGGTGCCATGCGGTGATGGCGCTCGAAGGCGTCCAGGCCCGCGACGATCGCCGTGTACTTGCGCACTTCCGGCTTGCGGATCGCGTTGACGTGGATGGTCTCGGGACTGTCCGGTGGCGTGTCGGCAGCGCTGGCGCTGGTGTTCATACCCAGTAACATGCCCAGCATCAGGATGAAGGGAAGTCGCATCGCGCTTACCCCTCGTCACGCCAGCGACGCAGGCGAATCGCGCCGTAGATCATCGCGCAGCCGGCAGCGGCCGCGATCCAGACACCCGGCGTGAGCAGCGTGGCATACGATGTGCCCAGCAGCAGCGGCCCATCGAGCCCGGCCTGTTGCTGCTGCGCCAGCGCCGCGCCATTGACTTCGCCGAACCAGATCCCGGGGAATACGCCCAGCAGCACCCGCGCCACGATCTCTTCACCGAACCACTTGACGTTCATCGACACCCCGGCAAAACGCCCGGCCAGGAAATCGAACCAGGCCAGAATCGCCAGCGCCACCAGCGGCGCGCCGACGGCCCACAGGAAGACGCGTGACTTTGCCCAGCTCGACACCAGGAGCAGCCAGCCCACTGTCGGCAACGCCCACAGGATGTACAGCGGCAGGAAGCTGATCAGATACACGGGCGCCAGGTAAAAGTCGACATTGGCCAGCACCGGTGCGATCAGGTTGATGCCCTTGATGGCGCCGCCCAGCAGGCCGATCACCAGCAGGATCAGCGAGGCGGCAATGCCGATCGCGATCGTCGCCAGCGGCGCGACCAGCAGCGCCGTTGCGACCTTCGACAGTACGGTCTGCGCATCGGACATCGGCAGCGATTTCCAGAACAGGATGCTGCGGTCGCGCCGGTCATCGTACAGCGCCGCCATGCAGTAGAAGAACACGACTACCGGCAGCACGAAGAACAGCGGCGCCGTGATCACCAGGTAGCTCGACGCGGCGGCAGCGGCCAGCTTGGCCAGCACCGCGGGCGGCAAGCCATTGACCGTCATGACTTGTTCCCCGCTGACCTGCACGTGGAACGACGGGTTGGCGATGATGGCGTACAGGAAGCCGCCACCGAACAGCAGCACGATCACGGCGGCCACGACCAGCGGCGCCCAGAAGAAGGCGCCCTTGTGTTCCCACAGTTCGCGCCGGATCAGCCATTTCATGGTGCTCATTGGCGTAGTCATGCGTAGGTTCCTTTCATGGTGGCGACGAACAGGTCGGCCACGCTCGGGTTGCGGACTTCGCCGAGTGCGGCCAGCTGGGTGCGGGACAGGCCGCCCGCGCGCAGTGCGTCGAACAGCATCACGGATTTGCCGAATACGGTGCGCTCGTCGATCGGTTGCAGCGCTCTGGCCGCGGCTACCTTGTCGCTGCCCACCATGACTTCGACATAGCGCTCGCCGATCTCTTCCATCGACGCCGCCAGCGCGATCTTGCCGTCGCGGATGAACAGCAGGTCGGTCAGGATGTGCTCGACTTCCTCGACCTGGTGCGTCGTGATGACGATCGTCTTGTGTTCGTCAAAATAGTCTTCGAGCAGGTTCTGGTAGAACGTCTTGCGGTAGATGATGTCCAGGCCGAGCGTCGGCTCGTCCAGCACCAGCAGCTTCGCGTCGATTGCCATCACGAGCGCCAGGTGCAGTTGCACGATCATGCCCTTGGACATTTCCTTGACCTTCATCGTCGGCGTCAGCTTGGTATTGGCGATGTAGCGTTCGGCCTTGCTGCGGTCGAAGCGCGGATGCACGCCGGCCACGAAGTCGATTGCATCCTTCACGCGCAGCCAGCGCGGCAGGATGGCGACGTCGGCGATGAAGCAGACGTCCTTCATCAGCTCGTCGCGCTGGGTGCGCGGATCCAGGCCCAGTACCGACAGCTCGCCTTCGCACTGGATCAGGCCAAGGGCCGCCTTGAGCGTCGTCGTCTTGCCCGAGCCGTTAGGGCCGATCAGGCCGACGATGCGGCCGGCGGCGATCTCGATATCGATGCTGTCGACGGCGACACGCTTGCCGTAGTGCTTGCTCAAACCCCGCGCGGAAATGACGGCGCTCATGCGGCACCTCCGTGGTCGGCGTTGGTCAGCAGCTCTTTGACGTCCAGGCCCAGGCGGCGGATGCGCTCGAGCATCGCCGGCCACTCTTCACTGATGAAACGTGCGCGCTCGCTTGCCAGCAGTTTCTCGCTGGCGCCTTCGGTGACATACATGCCAATTCCCCTTCGTTTTTCCACCAGATTCTCGTCGACCAGTTCCTGATAGGCCTTCGACACGGTGATTGGGTTGAGTTGATAGTCGGCGGCGATCTTGCGCACCGAGGGCAGGGCGTCGCCAGCCTTGAGATCGCCGTCGAGCATCATGCCGACGACGCGCTCCTTGAGCTGGCGGTAAATCGGGGTCTTATCGTTCCAGCCGACGGTCATCGGGGGCCTCCGTGGTGGTTCGGTGCGGCGTCATTGTGATGCGCATGCCTGCCTCCTCATGGTGGTGTGTTGAAGTGGTGTTGTAGTTGAGTATAACAGTGGTCGCGCAAAGGTCAATATGCAGACGCGAGATCATGCGCGGCGGGTAGAGCGTGGAAGGATCTTAGAGAGTGGCGCCGTCGACGTCGTGGCGCACGAGGCTGCCATCCGGGTACAACGCGAGCCAGCCACCGCGGGCAGGTACCTCGTCGAGCTCCCAGTCGGGCAGCACGTAGCGCAGCTTGTCGCCGTGCGCGTGCACGGCGGGCCGGTGCGTGTGCCCGTGAATGATGACGTCGGCATCAAGCGAGGCGAACACATCGGCCACTGCCTCGGGCGTGACGTCCATCGTTTCGTACGACTTGCCCGTGTGGGCTTCGCGCGAGCCTTCGCGCAGTCCGGCAATGATGCCCTTGCGCTGCGCGAGCGGCATGCCAAGAAATTGTGCCTGCCAGTCGGGGGCGCGCACCTGGGCGCGAAACGCCATGTATTTGGTGTCCAGCGTGCACTGCGCGTCACCATGCACGAGCGCGATGCGGCGCGTGCCGGCCTCGATGACATGGGGTTCCTGCAGCAGGGACAGGTGTGCGGCATGCGCAAAGCCTGCCCCGACCAGAAAGTCGCGGTTGCCCGCGATCCAATAGACCGCCACGCCGGCGTCGGCAACGGCGCGGATCGCCGTGATGATGGTCTGGTGGAATGGATCGGCAACGTCATCGTCGCCGGCCCAGTATTCGAAGATATCGCCGAGCAGATACAACTGCTCGGCATGCACCGCGCGCTCGGCCAGGAAACGTAAAAACGCTTCCAGCGTACGCGGGTGCGAGACCTGCAGATGCAGGTCGGAGATGAACAGCGCGAACGGGCGCGCAGGCAGCGTCATGGGAGCGCTCAACTGAACGCTCATGAGACCGACTGAGGCTGGTGCGCGCCAGGCATTACAGAACTTCGATTTTCTCGATGATGACTGGATCGACTGGCACGTCGGAGTGCATGCCGCCGCGGCTGGTCTTGACGTTGTTCAGCGTATCGACGATGTCCTGGCCTTCGGTGACCTTACCGAACACGGCGTAACCCCAGCCGTCCTGGCCCGGGTAGTCGAGGAAGGCATTGTTCTTGGTGTTAATGAAGAACTGGGCCGATGCCGAATGCGGATCCGACGTGCGGGCCATGGCCAGCGTGTACTTGTCGTTCTTCAGGCCGTTCTTGGCTTCGTTCTCGACGGTGGCCGGCGTTGGCTTTTGCTTCATGCCTGGCTCGAAACCGCCGCCCTGGATCATGAAGTCCTTGATCACGCGGTGGAAGATCGTGTTGCTGAAGTGGCCCTTGTTGACGTAGTCGATGAAGTTGGCAACGGTCTTCGGTGCTTTTTCAGCGTCCAGTTCAGCGGTGATGTTGCCCTGGTTGGTGGTGATGAGAATCTTCGTCATGTGGTGTCCTTGTAATTGGTTGATGGGCATGCGCGCCGGATGCAGGCGCGGCGGAACCCTTATTTTACTAGCTTGTCGCCCTTGAGCAGCGTCACGGACGTAATCTTGATCGGCACGACTGGCACGTTCTGCATGCCGCGCACGTCGTCGACCACGACGGCCTTGATCTTGTCGACCGTTTCCTGGCCCTTGACCACCTTGCCGAACACCGTGTAACCGGAGCCACCGACAAACGGAAAATCGATGCCCGAATTGTCGGCCACGTTGATGAACCATTGCGAGGTGGCGCTGTCAGGATTGTCTTCGCGCGCCATCGAAATCGTGTACGGCTGGTTCGACAGGCCGTTGTTCGATTCATTCTTGATGGGCTTGAGTGTCTTGCGACCTTCAAACTTTTCGTTCATGCCGCCGCCCTGGATCATGAAGCCCTCGATCACGCGGTGGAAGATCGTGCCGTTGTAGGCGCCCGACTTGGCATAGGCCGCGAAGTTGGCCACGGTCTTGGGGGCTTTCTCCTGATCGAGTTCGACGACGATCTCGCCCATGCTGGTCTTGATCGAATACTGCGGCATGTCGGCAGCCAGCGCGCTGCCGGAGAACAGCAGGCCGCAGGCGAGGGCAGCGGTGGCGCCAGCGACGCGCACGAGGGCGAAGCGGCGGTTGAATGACGATGACATCTGGCTTCCTCTGATGGACCGCGCACGTGGCGCTGTCAAGGGTTGTCCCAAAAATAAAGCTGGTCCGTATGGGGCCAGCCGGGTTTTTATCAATGCTATACTTTCCTTGAAGCGCACAAGAGAAGCGCTTACAAACAACGTCCCATTCTATCAAATAAGAATAACACCGAGGCCCCAGGCGCACCCCACGCCGCACCCATCCGGCTGGCGCGCATGCAATGCCGCGCCGGGATGGTCGTTGCGGCGCCGGCGAGCGTTTGCCATCCTCGTGCGAACCGAAAATTCAATGAGCCAACTCAAGATTTACAACACGCTGGCGCGTGACAAGCAGGTTTTCGTCCCGAAGGTCGCCGGCAAGGTCGGCATGTATGTCTGCGGCATGACTGTCTACGATTACTGCCACGTTGGCCACGCACGCATGATGATGGCGTTCGATGTCGTATACCGTTGGTTGCTCGCGTCTGGCTATGAGGTCGAGTACGTCCGCAACATCACCGACATCGATGACAAGATCATCAAGCGCGCTGTCGAGAATGGCGAAACCATTGGTTCGTTGACCGGCCGCTTCGTGCAGTACATGGACGAAGACACGGCCGCGCTGGGTATCCTGCCGCCGACCGTCGTGCCACGCGCTACCGAGTACGTCCCGCAGATGCTGTCGATCATCGGCAAGCTCGAACAAAAAGGCCTGGCCTACAAGACCGAAGACGGCGACGTCAATTACGCGGTGCGCGGCTTCGACGGCTACGGCAAGCTGTCGGGCAAGTCGCTCGACGACCTGCGCGCCGGCGAGCGCGTCGATGTCAACACCGGCAAGCGCGATCCGCTCGACTTCGTGCTGTGGAAAGCCGCCAAGGAATCCGAGCCGCTTGATGCCAAATGGGATTCGCAGTGGGGGCAGGGCCGGCCGGGCTGGCACATCGAATGCTCGGCCATGTCGTGCGCGACGCTGGGCGAACACTTCGACATCCATGGCGGCGGCGCCGATCTGCAGTTTCCACACCACGAAAACGAGATCGCCCAGTCCGAAGGCGCGTTTGGCGCGCCAATGGTCAACTACTGGATCCACAACGGGTTCGTGCGCGTCGATAACGAAAAGATGTCCAAGTCGCTGGGCAACTTCTTCACGATCCGCGATGTGCTCAAGAAGTACGACGCCGAAGTCGTGCGCTTCTTCATCCTGCGCGCCCACTATCGCAGCCCGCTCAATTATTCCGATGTCCATATCGACGACGCGAAGGCGGCGCTGACCCGTCTGTACACGGCGCTGAACGGCATCGAGTTGGGTAATGAGCCGGTTTCCATCGACTGGGACGAAGCCCACGCCCGGCGCGTGCGCGATGCGATGGACGACGACTTCAACACGCCGCTGGCAGTGGCCGCGCTGTTCGATCTGGCCGGCGAAGTCAACCGCACCAGGTCTATCGATGCTGCACGCCAGCTCAAGGCGCTTGCCGCCGTGCTCGGCCTGCTCGAACGGTCACCGCAGGCGTTCCTGCAGGCGGGCAGTCCGGATGCGGGCGAGGGCGGCCTGGATGAAGCAGCGATCCAGGATGCGATCGCACGCCGCGCAGCCGCCAAGGCCGCGCGCGACTTCGCTGGCGCCGATGCCATCCGCAAGGAGTTGACGGAGGCGGGCATCGTCCTGGAAGACAAGGCCGACGGAACGACCTGGCGCCGTACATAATGCCAGCGAACAAGGACAAGTCGGGCAGCGTGGCTGCATTGGCAGGCACGTCGCCGGCGCACGATGCGCTCGCCGTGCCGATCTACTGGGCCGAAGCCAAGCGCGAGCTGATGCAGCGCGACCGCATCATGAACAAGCTGATCCCGCAGTTCGGCGACCTGCACCTGCGCGGCCAGCCCGATCCGTTCACGACGCTCGCGCGCTCGATCGTCGGCCAGCAAGTCACGCCGAAGGCAGCCGATCTGGCCTGGGGCAAGCTGCTTGCCGTCTGCCCGACCCTGGGCCCGAGCCAGATCATCAAGCTGGGCGCAGTCCAGTTGTCCGGTTGCGGGCTGTCCAAGCGCAAGACCGAATACATCCTCGACCTGGCCGACCACTTCAAGGCCAAGCGGGTCCACGCCGACCTGTGGTCCGAAATGGATGACGAAGCCGTCATTGCCGAGCTGATCCGCATTCGCGGCATCAGCCGCTGGACAGCCGAGATGTTTTTGATATTTAATCTGCTGCGGCCGAACGTCCTGCCACTGGACGATCCCGGCCTGATTCAGGGGATCAGCCAAAACTATTTCTCGGGCGAACCTGTTTCGCGCAGCGATGCGCGTGAGGTGTCGGCCAACTGGGAACCCTGGCGCACGGTGGCGACCTGGTATTTATGGCGCAGCCTGGACCCGGTCGCCCCTGCGGCCTGAGCTCCGATCCGCCCGACACGCCACCGGCTTACGGTAGAATAGCGCCCTGATCCGCCGCGCAGCCTCAGAGCACGGCCAAGACATTACCCGGAGTGACAATGACTAAATTAACTTTCCTCGATTTCGAGCAGCCGATCGCCGAGCTCGATTCCAAGATTGAAGAGCTGCGGTTCGTACAAGATGATTCCGCCGTCGATATCTCCGAGGAGATCGATCGCCTGGACAAGAAAAGCCAGCAGCTCACCAAAGACATCTACGCCAAGCTGACTCCGTGGCAAGTGTCGAAGATTTCGCGTCACCCGCAGCGTCCGTACACCATGGACTATGTGAACTCGATCTTCACCGATTTCCATGAACTGCATGGCGACCGCACGTTTGCCGACGACCAGTCGATCATTGGCGGCCTGGCCCGCTTCAATGGCCAGCCTTGCATGGTCATCGGTCACCAGAAGGGCCGCGACACCAAAGAGCGCGCGATGCGCAACTTCGGCATGCCCAAGCCCGAAGGCTACCGCAAGGCCATGCGCCTGATGAAGCTGGCTGAAAAGTTCGGCCTGCCGATTTTTACCTTCGTCGACACCCCGGGCGCATTCCCTGGCATCGAAGCGGAAGAGCGCGGCCAGTCCGAAGCCATCGGCCACAACCTGTACGTGATGGCCGAACTGAAGGTGCCGCTCATCGCCACCATCATTGGTGAAGGCGGTTCTGGCGGCGCGCTGGCCATCGCGGTGGGCGACGCCGTGCTGATCCTGCAATACGCGACCTATTCGGTGATTTCGCCGGAAGGCTGCGCATCGATCCTGTGGAAGACGTCCGAGCGCGCGGCCGACGCCGCCGACGCGCTGGGCCTGACCGCACACCGCCTGAAGGCGATGGGCCTGGTCGACAAGATCGTCAACGAACCACTGGGTGGCGCGCACCGCGATCCGAAACAGATGGCGCAATTGCTCAAGCGCGCACTGGCCGACACGCTGCGCCAGTTCCAGGGCATGAAGACCAAGGACCTGCTTGAAGCCCGTCACGCCAAGCTGATGGCGTACGGCAAGTTCAAGGAAACGCCGCCGCGCGAAGAGTAAGCAACAATAGTAAGTGAGTCTCAACAGTGAGCAGAACCAATCGCGGGACCGATCCAGCCGGATCGGTCCCGGCAGCATGCAATGAGGCGCTTGCGCGCCTGTCCATCACCTACACGCCCACCTCGATCGCGATCGCCTGCAGCGGCGGCCTCGACTCGATGGTCTTGCTGCACCTGGCCCATGCCTGGTGCGCGCAGCAGGGCATCCCCCTATTTGCCTTCCATGTCCACCACGGCCTGAGCCCGAATGCCGATGCCTGGCTCGCGCATTGCGAACGCAGCTGCGCAGCGCTGGGCGTGCCGTTCGACCACCGTCGCGTGACGATCCCGGTCGACGGTTCCGGCGTCGAAGCTGCCGCACGCCGCCCACGTTATGCGGCGCTGGGCGCCATGTGCCGTGAGCATGGCGCGACGCTGCTGCTGACCGCGCATCACCTCGACGATCAGGCCGAAACCGTGCTGCTGCAGTTGCTGCGCGGCTCGGGCCCGGCCGGTTTGTCCGGCATGGAAGCGGCCAACCGCTCGCCCGGCTTGCTGGGCGACGACGTCACAGTGATGGCAAGGCCGCTGTTGACGCAGCCGCGTGCGGCGCTCGAGGCCTACGCCGCGACGCACGCTTTGCGCTGGGTCGAGGATGAATCGAACCAGGATGCGCGCTATGCCCGCAATGCGCTGCGCCATCAGGTGATGCCGGCGCTGGCCGCGAACTTCCCCGGCTTTCAGGCGCGCCTGGCGCGCGGCGCCGCGCACGTGGCGTCGGCCCAGCGCATGCTCGAAGAACTGGCGGCGCAGGACCTGGCCGCCTGCCTGGATGGCGATGCGGTCGACCTCGCGGTGCTCGGCGCGCTCAGCGCCGACCGTATCGACAACTGCCTGCGCCATCTGTTTGCCGTGCGGGGGCTGGCAATGCCGTCGACCGCGTGGCTCGCCGAGATGGTCTGGCAATTGTTCTCGGCGCGCGAGGATGCGCAGCTGAAGGTTACGCATCCCGACTGCCACATCCGCCGCCATCGCGGCAAGCTGTACCTGACGCCGCACTTGCCCGAACTGGCAGGCATGCGCGATCCGGACGACCTTGGCATCTTTGTCAAGGAAGGGCAGCGCTTCCGCTGGCAGGGCGAAGCGTCGATGGCGTTTCCGGCCTACGGCGGCGTGCTGCACTTCGTGCCGGCCTCACGCGGCTTCGACGCCGCCTGGCTGCGCGCACTGCCGCTGATGATCGATTTCCGCAAGGGCGGCGAGCGCCTCAAGACGGCGGCCAACCGGCCCACGCGCGGCCTGAAGGCGCATTTTCAGGCGTTGGGCGTGCCGGCCTGGGAGCGCGAGCGCCTGCCCACTGTCAGCCGTGGCCGCGAGCTGTTGTTCGCCGCCGGCATCGGGATGGATTGCGCGCATGTGCTGGAAGACGGCGAGGACAGGATCGAATTGCGCTGGCAAGCGAACGCGGCCTGACGGGTACAGTCGGCTGCGTTGCGAAAAGCATTAGGTTATTTTCTTTTCGTATAGCTTTTACGCCAACGAGCCTTGTGATGCCGCGCTGCACCATGCTAGAGTAAGGGTCCCTTTTTGATCCTTACCCCTAGCTGGAACCCTTCCTGATATGGCTTTAATTGTCCACAAATACGGCGGGACGTCGATGGGATCGACGGACCGTATCAAGAATGTCGCGGCCCGTGTGGCCAAGTGGCACGACGCAGGTCACCAGATCGTCGTTGTGCCGTCCGCCATGTCGGGCGAAACCAATCGCCTGATCGGTCTGGCCAAGCAGATCATGGACCAGCCCGATCCCCGCGAACTGGACATGATCGCTTCGACCGGCGAGCAAGTGTCCGTGGGCCTGTTGGCCATGGCGCTGCTGGCCATCGGCAAGGACGCGGTCTCGTACACCGGCTGGCAGGCGGGCATCCGCACCGACTCGTCGTTCACGAAGGCGCGCATCCAGTCGATCGACGACACGCGCGTCATGCGGGACCTGGCCAACGGCAAGATCGTCATCATCACGGGTTTCCAGGGCATGGACGAGGACGGCAATATCTCGACCCTCGGCCGCGGCGGTTCGGACACCTCGGCGGTGGCGATTGCAGCCGCGCTGAAGGCCGACGAATGCCTGATCTACACCGACGTCGACGGCGTCTACACGACCGACCCGCGCGTGGTCGACGAGGCGCGCCGCCTGTCGAAGATCACCTTCGAAGAAATGCTTGAGCTGGCTTCGCTGGGCTCGAAAGTGCTGCAAACCCGCTCGGTGGAGTTTGCCGGCAACTACCAGGTGCCGACGCGTGTGCTGTCGTCGCTGACCGATCCCCTGATGCCCCTGGCCGAAGAAGCCAGCTCCGGCACCCTGATTTCGTTTGAGGAAGAAAGCAATATGGAACAAGCCGTCATCTCCGGCATCGCCTTCAATCGCGATGAAGCAAAGATCACCGTCCTGGGCGTGCCGGACAAGCCAGGTGTCGCGTTCCACATCCTGGGCCCGATCGCCGAAGCCAATATCGAAGTCGACATGATCATCCAGAACCAGTCGGTGGACGGCAAGACCGACTTCACCTTCACGGTCTCGCGCAACGACTACGTGCAGGCAATGAAGGTGCTGGAAGACCAGAAGGACATCCTGGGCGCGGCCAAGATCGTCGGCGACGCCAAGGTCTCGAAGGTCTCGGCCGTGGGCGTGGGCATGCGCAGCCACGTCGGCGTGGCCTCGGACATGTTCCGCACGCTGTCGGAAGAGGGCATCAACATCCAGATGATCTCGACGTCGGAGATCAAGATTTCGGTGCTGATCGACGAGAAGTACATGGAACTGGCCGTGCGCGCCCTGCACAAGTCGTTTAATCTCGAACAAAGTTAAGCCAGTTTGCAATTTTTTGGGTGTGTTTTCTTGACCAAATGAGCACCAACCCTTAAGATGCTTGCACTCAGCGCTGACCGAAACGTTGGTGTTGATTGGAGACGTGGCCGAGTGGCCGAAGGCACATCCCTGCTAAGGATGCATACGGCTTATACCTGTATCGTGGGTTCGAATCCCACCGTCTCCGCCAAGAACGATGAAAAAAGCCACCGCAAGGTGGCTTTTTTCTTTGCGTTCGCATCAACCGAACGACACGCTTGTACAGCCGGGGTCAGGTCTGACATTCAGACACGACCTCAGCCTTGTCCACTTCCAATTACAGCCGGGGTCAGGTCTGACATTCGGACACGACCTCAGCCTTGGCCACTTCCAATGGTGATTTGCCCAGTATCAGGATGGCCCGATTCTAGCTAGTTACGACTGCCGACTGTCGAGATCGTGTCCGAATGTCAGACCTGACCCCCGCTGTTCGTGTGTCAACCATGCGTCGCCGCTGCGGCGTTCGCCATTGCATTACCCATGACACCAGATACCTTAACGAACCCCGACCAACTCCGTGATCAACCCGCCGCCCCGAAGCTGCCACTGACCTCATTGCTGGCGCTGACGATGGTCAGCTTTGTCGTCATCCTCACCGAAGTCCTGCCCGCCGGGCTGCTGCCGCAGCTTGCTGCCAGCCTGGACAGTTCGCAGTCCGTGATGGGCCAGCTGATCAGCATCTACGCGCTGGGTTCGGTATTGGCCGCGATCCCGCTGGCCGCCGCCACGCAAGGGGTGGGCCGCCGCACCTTGCTGCTCACGTCGCTGGCCGGCTTCGTGATTGCCAACACGATCACCGCGCTGTCCACCAGCCTGGCGCTGATCTTTGTCGCCCGGTTCCTGGGCGGTGTGGCGGCCGGCTTGGCTTGGGCCATGCTGGTCGGCTACGCGGCGCGCATGGTCGCGCCGCAGTACAAGGGCAGGGCGATCGCCATTGCGATGGCGGGCACGCCGCTGGCGCTGACGGTCGGCATCCCGCTTGGCACCTATGTCGGCAATCTGGTTGGCTGGCGCATCGCGTTCGGCGCGCTCAGTGCGCTGGCGGCGCTGCTGATGCTGTGGATCGTGCTGCGGCTGCCGGCGCTGCGCGCCATTCCCAGCCAACAACGCCAGAGCGTGGCGCAGGTGTTCGCGCTGCCCGGTGTGCGCACCGTGCTGGCGGTGCTGTTGCTGTACGTCGTGACGCACAACCTGTTGTACACGTATATCGCGCCGCTCGTGACGCTGGCCGGGCTCGCGCCGCGCGTGGATTTCCTGCTCGCGCTGTTCGGCGGCGCCGCGTTACTGAGCCTGCTTCTGGTGGGGACGCTGGTCGACCGCTGGCTGCGCCAGCTGGTCATGGCCAGCACGGGTCTGTTCTTGCTGGCCTCCGTCATGCTGGCGCTGTGGCCCGGCGTGCAGGCCGTGGTGTACGTGGCGATTGCGGTATGGGGGCTGGCATTCGGCGGCGCCGCGACCTTGTTCGTGACGTCGCTGTCGAATGCATCGGGCCCTGGCCAGGACGTGGCGCAGTCGATGATGACGACGGTGTGGAATCTCGCGATCTTCGCCGGCAGCGTGGTGGGCGGCATGTTGCTGGGCCACTTCGGCGCGGGGTCGTTTGCCTGGGCCGCCACGGCAACGCTGTGCGCAACCCTGCTGATCATCTGGCGCAGCCGTGCGCAGTTCTACTGGCGGGGCGCCGCGGCGCGCGCCCCTGGTGCGTCCGGTTAATCCCTCCCGGTCTATTTGCCCACGCCGTTCTTGATTTCGGGATCCGTGGTGGCAATCAGTTCGAACACGGGCGTGGGCGATTTGCCGGTCGACTGCTTGCTGAACACGAGGATCACGCCGCGCGTGGTGTGGGGAACCACCGGAATGACCATGAACCGGTTGGCGTCGAACAGGCAGGCGCTCGGCAGGGGATCGGCGCTCACCGACAGGGTGCGCGCCACGCCCGCGTACAGGGTGACACTGCGGTCGAGCCGGTCGCCCGTCAGGTGCGTGTGCTGCAGAATGGCCTCGATATCAGGCTGAAACAGCATGACGCCATTGGCGTCGCCCCCGCCACGCCTGGCGTCGAGGTCCTTGGGCGAGATCTTTTCCCAGTATTGCTCGCTGCCAGCCTGCGCGTAATAGAACACGTTTTCCACGCTGCCGTCGTCGGGAATGACGGGCACCACGAAGAAGATGGGGGCACTGCCTGGCACGGATGCGGCAATGGAGACCGGCGCTGCTGTTGTCATGGTGCGATCCTGGTTGAAACTGCGTTAAGAAATGCTGGCGATTGCGGCCGGTAGCCGCCTTGCGTCAGCGTTTGCACATCGGCGCCGGTGATGGCGCCTTCCCCTGCACATGCACGTGCCACCAGCCAGGCTTCGCGCACGAATCCCGCCTGGCCAGTGTCGATGGCCGGCTGCAAGGCGCTGCGCGCCGCCTTGCACTGCGCGGCCGGATGGGAATGGGTTACCGCGCCGGCGTCGGCCTGCAACAGCAGCATGGCGGCCCGTGCCTGCAGCTCCCGGCCCTGCCACAGATACGGGTATTGCGCCATCAGGCCGCGGATGTCCTGCGCCGCGGCGCTGGCCGCGGCGTGCCCTTTGGCGGGGTCGCGTGCTCGCAGCGCTTGCGCGGCGAGCACGAGGCGCGCCTGCACCGCGCCCTGGCGCCACTCGCGCATGGACTGGCCGGCCTGGTCGTGACCCGCCAGGCGGCGCTGCAATGCGGCCATCTCGGCAGTGACGGGCATGCCGGCGTCCGACTGCGCCAGCAGCAGGGCGCTGTCGGCCAGCAGGCTCTCGGCCTGCCAGAAGGCGTTGCTGGCGCCAGCGACCAGCGCCTTGCGCATCCAGTGCGCTGCTGCCTGCCTGGCCGCGATGGCGTCAAGGGGCCGGCCCAGCGCCTGCAGTGCCTCGGCGCGCCGGCTCTCGATGACGCCCAGATCGCGCAGCCGCACCGCTTCGCCGGGGCGTGCCTGTTGCAGTTGCCGCTGCACGCCGAGCGCGGTGTCGTACAGCGCCAGCGCACGCCGGCTGTCGCCTTTCAGATGCGCCAGCTGGCCCAGCCATGCGCGCGCGCTGGCAACCGCGTCCTGGGCGTCGACATCATCCGGATGGTCGGCCAGCACCGCCAGCTTGAGCGCGAGCGAGGCCTCGAAGCCGCGCTGCGCGTCAGCCCAGCGGCCGCGCCGCATCGCAATCGAACTCAGGCTGCCAAGCGCATACCCGAGCTCGGCCCTGGCCTGGGGATGCGCCGGCGCAGCGGCCAGCCAGGCCTGGCTGGCCGTGCGATAGCGGTTCATCTGCGTAGTGGCGTCGTCCAGGCGGCCGGCGTCATAGGCGATCTGGCCCAGCCAGAACGCGCTGGCGCCCAGCGTCTTGTAATACTCGCCAGGATCGAGGCCCGGCGCCGGTCCCATGGCCGCAAGCAGTGCGTAGGCGCGCGCCAGCGCCGTGCCGGCCAGCGCGAGCTGCTGCGTTCCCCGGCTGCTATTGACTTCGCCGATCACCACCAGCGCCTTGGCGCGCTGCAGGGTGTCGGCCGGCAGCTCGTCCCGGACATCCTGCGGGTTGAGCACCTGCAAGCCTTGTTCCCCGATGCTGCCCAGCAGATCGAGCTTGCCGATCGGCCGCAGCTGGTCGGCAAGCTCGCCCAGCATGAAGGTGGCCAGGCGCCGGCTCTGGTGCTCGCGTGCGCTCACGGTGTCGGCCAGCTGTGCGTTGTGCACGGCCGCCAGGCCGGCGGTCAACGCCAGCGCCAGTGCGCCGACCAGCGCGCCCACGCGCCAGCGCGCCAGCGCCGTGAGACGCGCCTGCGAGCGCGTCACGAAGTCGTGCTCGTCGCGCCCGAACAGTTGTGGCGCGGCGCGCACCGCATCCCGTGATTGCCACAGCAACGGCACCCGCGGCAACAGGCATGTCCTGGCGCGGTCACTGTCCAGCCAGCGGCGCACCCACGGCCCCAGCTCGGCGCGGGCGGTCAGCGTTGCACGGTGCTGCGCAATCCAGGCAGTGACCCGTGGCCACCGGCGCAGCAAGGCTTCGTGCGCGACGCGAAAGCCGATTTCCCCGCCGCCGAGGCGGTCGGCCACCAGCAGGCGCGCTTCGATCAGCGCATCGACCAATGCCCGCTCGTGCACGTCGGCCAGGCTAGCGGCGGTGACCGAGCGGCTGCTGGGCGAGGCGCCGTCGGCCGACAGCGTCACCAGGCGCGGCAGCAGGCGCGTCAGCGCCGCCTGCTGGGCGACCGGCAAGGCCGCCAGGATCGCCTCAGCCCGGCTGCCGATGGCGCCTTCCAGGCCGCCCAATGCATCGTATGCGGTCCAGGTCAGCTCGTCGCCCGGCGCACGCGCCAGGTACAGCGCCTGCAGCGTGTACTGCAGCAGCGGCAGGGCGTCGCCGGCCTGCATCGCATCGGCGCACAGGCGGTCGTCAAGCCGGTTCAGGCTGCTCGCATCGCTGCCATAGACCAGGTTGGCCGCGCGTGCGGGCAGGCGGATCATCTGCATGATCGCCTGGGCGTCAGGCGGGGCCAGGTCCATGTGCGCGCCGTGCTCCTTGTCGTGCATGAACAGGCGGTGGGACGACAGGCTGGGATAGACATCGTTGCGGCACACGGCCAGCACCAGTACCAGGCTGCTGCGTACCAGCCGCCCGATACAGTCGACAAAATCCTGCAGGCCCGCTGCGATGGCCGGACCGAACAGGCCTTCCAGGCGGTCCAGTACCAGCAGCGGCGCGCCCTGGGTGCTGGCGCGCCGCGCCTGCAAACCGATCCGCAGCAGCCGGAGCACGTCGTCCGGCTCGGCGCGCAGCAGCGTCGCCAGCGAGGCAATGCTGTGGCCCGACAACAGCGCGACATTGTCGATCTCCCAATCGAGCAGGGCGCCGGCCAGCGCGTGCCAGGGGCCGGTCTCGTCGAGCGCGCCCAGATCCAGCACCGTCGCGGTGCAAGCCCGCACGCGCGCATCGCCCGGCGCGGGCGCGGCCAGCATGGCGGGAATGAGGCCGGCCCGTACCAGCGACGTCTTGCCGGAGCCGCTGGGACCCAGCAGCACCACCAGCGCATGGCCCCGCGCCTGCTGCTCGCCAAGCCGCTGATGCAGTTGCTTGATGGCCTCATCACGGCCGAAATACACGGCCGCATGTTCCGTGCCGAACGGTTCCAGTCCCCGAAACGGCGACGCGCCGCGCCAGGCGCCGCTCAGGCTGCGCGGTCCGCCATCGGACAATACGCGGATCGGGGCAATCATCCGGTAGCCCTGCTTGCGGATGGTTTCGATGTAGCGGGGGTTGGAGGCCGCGTCCTGCAGCGCCCGGCGCAGGCCGGCAATCACCTTGTGCACCTGGTTGTCGCCCTGCACCTGGCCAGGCCAGCAGGCATCGAGCAGGGTATCGGCCGTCACGACCTCGCCGCTACGGCGGCACAGCTCGGCCAGCACGGCCATCGGCCGCGGCTCCAGTGCGATCACGTCGTCGCCGCGCGCGATCCGGTGCGCCGCCACGTCGATCGTCCAGTCGCCAAGCAGGAACCGGCCACCCTTGATCATCGGGTCGCCCTCGCGCAGCGCACGTAATTCCGGTGATGATGCGTGGTTCAAGATCACTCCCTGGGGGTGGATGAAGCGCATCCCGGTCGGTCGGGGCAGGCGGGACCGGCCTGCCGACTTGAGGCTGTAAATATCTCACGTGAAAGACGGTTTTGTAAACCTGACAATCTTTCGGTTGCACTAATGGTGGTTATCTGGATGGGCGCCGCTCCGCTGGCTGCAGGCGCGGGAGCGGGCGGGGTAGGGCCGCCAACTTACTCAGTCGAATCAGGGACTTGCGGTATGTGCAGGCGCGGGAAGGTAACCGGAAGGCACCGACGCCGGGGTTGCCATAGGATGCGTCGGCACAGTGCGTACGACGCGCGCCAGAGGAGAGCACGATGAACCCCCCCGCATTGTCACTCATCACCGGAACGCCGGCCGTCGCCAATGCGCCACGGCCATGCTCCGATGACGTCGTCCGCGAGGCCTTGCAACGTGTGGTGACGAGCAAACGATTTGTCAAAGCACGCCGTTGCACGGCGCTGCTCAGCTATCTGGTCGAGCGCGTGCTGGTGTGCGACGAGACGGCTGCCTCGCCGCCGGAACACGAAATCGGCGTTGCCGTGTTCGGCCGCGATCCGGCAGCGTATCTCCCCGCAGACGATCCCATCGTCCGGGTCCAGGCCGGGCGCCTGCGCCTGCGCCTGACGGCGTATTACGCGGACGAGGGGGCCGCCGATCCCTTGCGCATCACGGTGCCGCAAGGCCGCTACCACGCGCGCATCGTACTCGCCGACAGCCAGCCGGCAGGCCCCGCAAGCCTGGTCGCCGCGCCGCTGTTGCTGTTCAGCCCACTCATCTGCCTGTGCGGCGACGCGCAGGCCGCGCACTTTACTGCAGGCCTGAACGACGAACTGGGATTCCGGCTGTACCGTGAACTCCACTCGCTCAGTCTGGCAAGCGCGGACCGCGCGACGCCGTCGGCCGAGCGGCCCCGCGCCCTCTATCTGCTCGAGGGTGCCGTGCGCCAGGATGCCCTGCTACTGCGGGTCTCCCTGATCCTGCGGCAGGGGACAGGCGGGGCAGTGCTGTGGTATGCGCAGTTCGACCGTGCCCATGACAGCGACCTGGAGAGCGACAACGCCATCGGCGACCAGGAGCAGATGGCCGCGCGCTGCATGGCAGCGCTGCAGGAGCACCTGCCCCGTTGCCTTCTCCTGCGGACGCCATAAACCGATGGCCAGGTACCAGCCCATGCTGGCCATCGTGATCAGCCACCCGCATCTGGTGGGCAGGGCCATCGACCTGCGCTTCATCCCCAGCCTCGAGACGACGGCGCTGATGCTGCGCGACGGCTTGCTGCTGCGCCATACGCCCGATGGCGCCGAACTGTGGTGTGATGCCGCGCAGGCGGCGGCAGCACAGTGTGTCGTCGTGCTGCCGCTGGTGTTCCAGGTATTCACGCGCAACGCCCGGCTGGAATCTTGTACCCACTGGCCGGTGGCGCGCCCACTGCGCTATGTCTGCGCTGCCGGGGAGGCGCAGATGCAGCCCGAGACCCTGGCTGGCTCGGGCGCTTCCCGCCGGCCGTTGCTGACGGTCGAGATCGACCACCGGCCGGCGCCCGACGGCGCATGCGCCCTGTACCGGATCGCACTGGCGGCGCAACGGCCTCATTGAAGGCTTCATTGAGCGCTTTATTGAAGCCCGGTGCTACGGGCGAATACCGTCTTCACCATCGATGTACGGACGGGGCGATTGGCATGACGACGACGCGCGATGCGCGGCGTGCTCAACGAGGCGACAGTCAGTTGGCATAGCCGCTATAGTCTGCGTTATCAAAATTACCAATAAGGTCAACCCCATGTCTACTGTCACCACGGCCAGCGCAGGCTATGTCCGCGCGCCAGGCGTGCTCCACACGATCTTGCTTGCCGGCAGTGTGTCGCTGTTCCTCGGCGCATTGCTCAGCGATTACACCTACTACAACACCTACCAGATCCAGTGGAGCAATTTCGCTTCGTGGCTGAACGCCGGTGCCTTGCTGTTTGCCGGACTGGCGCTCGTGTTCGCGCTGGTCAATCTGCTGCGCGCCAGGCCAATGGCCGGTCGGCCGTTGAACTACTTCGTGCTGCTGCTGCTGACCTTCGTGATTGGCCTGGTCAACGCTTTCCAGCATGCCAAGGATGCCTGGGCGCTCATGCCGACCGGTCTGTTGCTATCGGCCATCGTCTTTATCCTGATTTGCATTACCGCTGTCTTAGGCCTTAACCCACGTTCGGGAGGACTGAAATGAATCGCTCGAGCGCACTTGCCCTGTTCAGCATGACCCTGCTGGCCAGCGCCTGCAGTAACGAAGCCAATACCAACCTGGCCAGCGGCCCGGATCCGAAACTGCCGGCGCCCGAGCGCGGCCTGTTTCCGAGCATGAAGATTGCCGAGCCGACAGCATGGGGCGATCAGAAGCCAACCGTGCCAGAGGGCTACAGCATCACGGCCATCGCGACCGACCTGAAGATCCCGCGCCAGATGCTGGTGCTGCCGAACGGCGATATCCTGGTGGCGGAAGGGCGTGGCGGCAGCGCGGCCAAGCTCAAGCCGAAAGACGTCATTGCCGGCTACATCAAGGCGCAGGGAAATACCAAGGTCAAGGGCGGCAATCGCCTGACGCTGCTGCGCGATGCGGACGGTGATGGCCAGTACGAGCTCAAGACCGTGTTCGCCGAGAACCTGAATGCGCCGTACGGCCTGGCGTTTGCCAACAACAAGCTGTACGTGGCGAACCAGGATGCGGTCGTCACCTTTGATTACCAGCCGGGTCAGACCAAGGCTGCCGCAGCGCCGGTCACGCTCACGCAGCTGCCCGCCGAGATCAACCACCACTGGACAAAAGCGATGACCATCAGCCCCGATGGCCGCTATGTCTACGTCGGTATCGGTTCGAACAGCAACATCACCGAGCGCGGTATGGAAGCCGAAGTCGACCGCGCAATGGTGTGGCAGATCGACGTGACGACGGGCGCCCACAAGCCGTACGCCACGGGCCTGCGTAACCCGACGGCGCTGGCGATGAACCCGGAAACGGGCCAGCTGTGGTCGGTCGTGAACGAGCGCGACGAACTGGGTCCGGATCTGGTGCCGGATTACCTGACCTCGGTGAAAGAGGGCGGCTTCTATGGCTGGCCGTACAGCTACTGGGGCCAGAATGTCGATCCGCGCGTAATGCCGCCGAACCCGAAAAAGGTGGCGGCTGCCATCAAGCCGGACTATGGCCTTGGCTCGCACGTCGCGGCGCTGGGTCTGCACTTCTCCCTGCCGACCATGGGCGCAAAATTTGCCAATGGCGCGTTTGTTGGCGAACATGGCAGCTGGAACCGCGACAATCCAGTGGGCTACAAGGTGATCTTCGTGCCGTTCGCGAATGGCCGGCCAGCCGGCGCGGCAATCGACTTCGCCACCGGCTTCCGCGATGCCAACGGCAAGACACGCGGCCGTCCGGTGGGTGTGACGGTCGATCCGCGCGGCGCGCTGATCATTGCCGACGACCTGGCCAATACGGTGTGGCGCGTGGCGCCGAACCGCTGATCGTCGTGTGAAGCAACCGCCGCAGCGCGGATGATGCCAGGCCTGGCGTCATTCGCGCTGCGGCTTTTTTTCGCCTTCTGCTTTGTCGTACCCAACGGCAGCGCGTGTGTGGTCCGACTTGGCCCCACCGTGCATATTGCCATCCCTACTGATAATGGTTTATCATTATTGACTCAGCAAGCATTGCCGCTTGCGCTGTCCACGACAAGGTCTTTCTGATGACATTCAAGCTCCTTCCTGTTGCCCATGCACTTGCTCTGGCAACCCTCGGTTCCACGTTGGCCCACGCTGCCGATCCCGCAATCGTCATGGGCGAGGTGCGCGTTAGCGCCCAGCGCGATGCCGGCGCCTTGCGCTCGAGCCGCGTCCTGACATCGGTCGACGTGCTGGGCGCGGACAAGATCGAAGACAAGAACGTGACCAATAGCTGGGAGCTCGTCGGCCAGTTGCCCGGTGTGCAGCTGACCGAAACGCGGATGGGCGCCGAATCGGGCAAGGCGAGTTTTCGCGCCTTTAACGGCGAAGGCTATATCAATGGCATCAAGGTGCTGATCGACGGCATCCCGAGCAATGTCAACAGCGGCAACCAGCGCTTCATCGACATGATCTTCCCGCTCGAAGTCGACTACATCGAAGTGGTGCGCGGCACGAACGACCCGCGCTATGGCCTGCACAATATCGGCGGCAACCTGAATATCGGCACGCGCCAGGGCGGCAATTACTTTGACAGCCGGTTCACCTACGGCAGCTTCAACACGCGCGAAGTGCAGGCGGCATATGGCCGCGAAGCCGATGGCTTTGCGCAAAACTATTTTGTGGCCAGGCAATTGACTGACAGCTACCGCGCGAATGGCGACTCCAACAAATACACGGTCGGCGGCAAGTGGTTTGTTACGTCGAACGACAAGGCGGTCACGGCTGGCCTGGTTGTGCGCACTTACCAGCACACGTCGGGCGAGCCGGGCTTTCTGACCGCGGCCGAGCTCGCTGCCGACCGCCGCCAGTCGCCGCGCAAGAACGCCAATGACAAGACCGACCGCGACATGCACCATGCCAGCGCGCATCTGGACTGGCATATCACGCCGAACGCGTTCCTCAGCAACAAGCTGTACTACAACGAGTACAAGGATGACCGCCGCGTCACCTTCACCAGCAATCCCGAAGGCAATGCACCGCGCCAGCGCCGTTTGTGGGATGAAGAACAGATCGGTTTCATGAGCACCCTGACGTGGCGGGCGAACGAGCGCGTCACGGTCGATGGCGGCGTCAACACCGAGCGGCAGGACAACGGCTACCGCCGCCTGCGCTACAACTTCGCCATCCCGACGGACTTCACGACGCCGGCCCGCACCCAGAACGACGACCGCTACAAGTTCAACAATGTCGGCGCTTATGTCCAGGCGGTGATCAAGGCGACCGACACGATCCAGCTCGTACCGGGCTACCGGGTCGACCGCTTCACGGGCAACCAGCCGCTGGCGGGCGGGGCGAGCGCAGGATTGCAGGATTACGGCTGGATCAAGCAGCCCAAGTTCAGCATGGTCTGGAGTCCGGCGGCGGACATCAGTGTGTATGGCAACTGGGGCCGCACGTTCCAGATCCTGACCGGTTCCGTGGGGCCGGCCTACCTGGTGCCGGGCCAGGCGCCGTTCGATGCGTCGGTCAATACCGGCAAGGAAGTCGGCGTCAAGCTCAAGCCCACCACACGCAGCGACCTGCGCCTGGCCATCTGGCGCCAGGATGCCACCGGCGAAGTGGCGAACATGCCGGCCACCGGCACCACGGTCGGGCTGGGCGAGACGCGCCGCGAAGGTCTCGACTTCCAGCTGTCGGGCAAGGTCACCGACAAGCTCGAACTGTCGCTGTCGCACTCGCTGCAAAAAGCGGAAGTGCTCAAGGCCACGGGCGCGAATGGCGTCTCGCTGGCCGGCAAAGAGGTGTTCTCGACGCCGCGCCACATCACCAACGTGAGCCTCGATTACAAGCATTCGGACAGCTGGCGCTTCGGCTTGCAGGGCCGTTCGCAGGGCAGCTACTACATCGACAATCCGAACGAGCAGGGCAAGTTCGGCGGCTTCGTGCTGTTCGACGCCAATGTGCGCTACGCGATCTCTCCGCGCACCAGCATCGATGTCCAGGTCAAGAACATCGCGGACCGCAATTACGAATACGCGTGGTACGACAACTTCTTCTGGCCGGCAAGCCAGGCGCAGCCGATGTTCTCATCGGGTAATGGCCGGGCCGCCTATATTTCGCTGAATGTGAAGTTGTAGTTTGCTCAGACCAGTTGCTCGGAGGGGACGATGTGCACGCCCGGGCGCGATTGCAGCGCGGCGTCGACCAGGGCGTGCGCAATGCGCGGGGCAGGGTTGATGCGCCAGCGGCGCGGCAGCACGGGCCCGAGCAGCCCCAGTATGACGCCAGACACGCGTTCGCCTAGGCGTTGTTCCTGGCGCTCTCCGCCAATCAGGCCCGGGCGCACATGGGTCAGCGACGCAAATCCCAGCCCTGCCAGGTCGCGTTCGAGTTCGCCCTTGACGCGGTTATAGAAAAAACGTGCGTCCGGATCGGCGCCGATGGCCGAGTTCAGCACATGGCACGGCGTGCCGTGCTGGCGCGCGAGCCTGGCCACGGCCAGCGGGTAATCATGGTCCACGCGCCGGAAAGCAGCTTGCGAGCCGGCGCTGCGCATCGTCGTGCCCAGCGTGCAGATGACAGCGTCGGCCTGCCACCACGCCGCGTCCGGCGGCAAGGCGTCGAAGTCGACGATGGGCGCCTGCAGTTTCGGGTGCGCCGGCAGCGGGCGCCGCGTGGGCGCCACCACCGATGTCACCTTCGGGTCGGCCAGCGCCATCTCCAGCACGTGGCTGCCAACCAGCCCGCTCGATCCAACCAGCAGCAGTTTCATGGGTGTCCTTTAGTCGGCGTAAACGGCGCGAGGCCGGCGTCATGGCCGGCCTCGCGTGGAAAGCAAGGCCTGCATGGCAGGCCCGGGCACCGGCTTATTTGGCCAGCGCTTCTTCGTAGCGGCGTTCGACTTCCGCCCAGTTGATGATGTTGAAGAAGGCCGCGATGTAGTCAGGGCGCTTGTTCTGGTATTGCAGGTAGTACGCGTGTTCCCAGACGTCCAGGCCCAGGATCGGCGTGCCGCCCGACATGCCGGCGAACTGGCCCATCAACGGGCTGTCCTGGTTGGCGCTGCTTTCGACCAGCAGCTTGCCGTCCTTGCCGACGGTCAGCCAGGCCCAGCCGCTACCAAAGCGGGTCTGCGCCGCCTTGGTGAAGGCATCCTTGAACTTCTCGTAGCCGCCCAGGTCGTCTTCGATCGCCTGTGCGACCTTGCCGGTTGGCTGGCCGCCTTCGGGCGTCAGCACGGTCCAGAACAGCGAATGGTTGGCGTGACCGCCGCCATTGTTGCGCACGGCGCCCTGGACGGCTTGCGGCAGGCTGCCGATATCGGCGATCAGCTGCTCGACCGGCATCTCGGCGACGCCGGCTTCGCCCAGCGCGTTGTTGACGTTGGTGATGTAAGCCTGATGGTGCTTCGTGTGGTGGATTTCCATCGTGCGCGAATCGAAATGCGGCTCGAGGGCATCGTAAGCGTAAGGCAGTGGTGGCAATGTGTATGGCATGATCATTCTCCGTTCAGATGGTTGGGAACACTGTTCCGGTATGAAGCGAGGCACCAGGGCCATGTTCGTCACGGCCCGGCGTCGTGCATGTGCTGGTCAACGTGGGATGGGCAACGCACACCCCGGGGCACCCGCCGAAACGTGTTCAGCGTGCGCCCTGACTTGTCCAGAATACCAGCATCTGCAATTGGCTGCCGCGCAGGGCGAGCGCGAAGGTAGTTATCAGCGTGCTGGCCGGATCTCGGTACTCTGCATCATCGTGTTGCGCCAGCCGTCGGTCTGCAGCTGCCAGACGCGGACATAGCGTCCGCGAAACTCGCGCGGCACGCCGACTGGCTGCAGATCGGCCTGCATGCGACCGCGGACGATGGCCGTGTGGCCGCTGTCGAGCAACTGGATTTCCATGCTCACATTGCTGTACGAGCGAAACTCGTATTCGTCGCGCGCCAGCACCTGCATGAATTCGCTGCGCGTGCGCACGCGGCCATTGGTTTCGACGTGATAGTAGTCGGTGGCAATCAGGTCGCGCAGGGCATCGACATCGCGTGTGGCGACGGCCTCGGCAAGGTGCCGTTCGGCATCGCGCAGCGACACCAGCAGTGGCGACTGCGCAGTTGTAACGGCGAGGCCGGGCGGGGCGCCGCGCAGTGGCACGTGTGCGGTCGCAGCGCCCGAGGCAAACAGACATGACAGGAATAGAGCTGGCGGCAGGGCGCGCATGATGACTGGTCCAGAGAAACTTTAGATCAGTATATAAAGTCTGGTGTGACACGAATGTAACAGAATGTTTCGTCAGAAGGCGATTGTTGGACTTATTTCTGTTGTCGGCACGACAATAAGATTACACTGGCGGCTCCGGCACGATTGGCCGGTGACTCACCGGAGTATTTCATGACGATGGCAGGCGGCGGAAACGCCCCTTCGAACGACGTCGCACTGCGCGCGTCGATGGGTATCGATGCCGTGCGCGTCGCGCTGGCAACTGCGATGATCCTGCTGGTGCCGCTGGCAGGGATGCAGTTCGCGCATGGTGTCCAGTGGACCGGCTTCGATTTCGCGGTGGCTGCGGTGCTGCTGGCCAGCGCCGGCTGGACGTGCCTGCGCACGGGCCGCCGCGTCGCGCGCCTGCTCCTGTGGCAGCGCGTCGCCGTCATCGGCGCACTGGCGCTGGTGTTTGCCGCGCTGTGGGTCGAACTTGCGGTGGGCGTGCTGTTCAACTTTGGCAGCTGAGTTCGGCAGCTAAGGTCAGGCACACTTTACCAAGGTGTTGACCTTCCCGTAGTGGGAAGGTTTATCCTTGTCGGATGGATGCCAACACACTCTCTCCCGCACAGCCGCCGGTCACACTGGTAATCGATGGCATGACCTGCGCCTCCTGCGTGGCGCGCGTCGAAAAAGCCCTGGCACACGTCCCTGGCGTCACGGGCGCCAGTGTCAACCTGGCCACCGAAAAGGCCCGGATTGACGGCGCTGCGCCACCGGCAGCACTGATGGCCGCCGTCGAAGCGGCCGGTTACGCGGCCCGCATCGAGACGACTGACGCGCCGACCGTGCCCGTCAAGACCGGCGCCGCCACCTGGTGGCCGGTCGCTGTCGGCGCGCTCTTGTCCATCCCGCTGGTGTTGCCCATGTTCCTGGCGCCGTTTGGCATCGACGCGATGCTGCCAGGCTGGGTGCAGTGGCTGCTGGCTACGCCCGTGCAATTCTGGCTCGGCGCGCGTTTCTACCGCGCTGGCTGGAGCGCGCTGCGCGCCGGCGCTGGCAATATGGACTTGCTCGTTGCCATCGGTACGAGCGCCGCCTACGGCCTGTCGCTGTACCTGCTGCTGACGCAGAGCGGGCATGCTGTATCCCACCTGTATTTTGAGTCGTCGGCCGTCGTCATCACCCTGGTGCTGCTGGGTAAGTGGCTGGAAGGCCGCGCCCGGCGTCAGACGATCGAGGCACTGGGCGCGCTGGAACGCCTGCAACCCGCCGACGCCCTCGTGCGCCGCGACGGCGCCGATGTCCGTGTGCCGTTGGCAGCGCTGCGCGTGGGTGACGTCATGGTGGTCAAGCCCGGCGAACGGGTGCCGGCCGATGGCGTCGTGCTCGAGGGCCTGAGCCACGTTGACGAATCGCTGCTGACCGGCGAGAGCCTGCCGCAGGCCAAGGGCCCGCTTGACGCGGTCGTGGGCGGCGCGGTCAATGCGGACGGCCTACTGCTGGTGCGCGCCAGCGCTGTCGGCAGCGCCACGACGCTTGCGCAGATCATCCGCATGGTCGAAGACGCGCAGGCCGCCAAGGCGCCGATCCAGCGCCTGGTCGACCGCGTCAGCGCCGTGTTCGTGCCGGTGGTGCTCGCCATTGCGCTCGTCACGCTGCTGGCCTGGGGCGTGGGCACGGGTGACTGGCAGGGCGCGCTGCTCAACGCGGTCGCCGTGATGGTGATTGCCTGTCCGTGCGCGCTGGGCCTGGCCACGCCGACCGCGATCATGGTCGGCACCGGCGTGGCTGCGCGTTACGGCATTCTGATCAAGGACGCCGAGGCACTGGAAACAGCGCACGCCGTTGACGTCGTCGTGTTCGACAAGACCGGCACCCTGACCGAGGGCCGTCCGCAATTGCTGGCGCTGGAAGGGCTAGACGCGACGCGCCTGCTCACGCTGGCCGCCGCGGTCCAGCAAACCAGCGCCCATCCGCTGGCGCGCGCCGTGCTGGACGAAGCGGCGCGGCGCGCGCTGCCCGTGCCGGACGCGACCGACGGGCGCGCTCTGCCGGGCCGTGGCGTGCAAGCCGATGTCGACGGCGCCACCATCCTGCTTGGCAACCGGCGCCTGATGAACGACCTCGACGTCGTGGCGGGTGGGGCAGAGGCGCATGAAGCGGCCGGGCGCACCGTCTCCTGGCTGGCCGAGCGGCGCGGCGACGCCGTCACCGTGCTTGGCCTGCTCGCGTTCGGCGACCGGCTCAAACCCGGCGCGCAGGACGCCGTCGCAAGGCTGGTGGCGCGCGGCATCACGCCGGTGCTGCTGACCGGCGACAGCGCCGGCGCCGCGCAGGGCGTGGCGCGCGAACTCGGTATCACGCGCGTCCATGCCGAGGTGCTGCCGGCCGACAAGGCCGACGTCATCGCGGCACTGCGCCAGGCTGGCCACACGGTCGCCATGATCGGCGACGGCATCAACGACGCACCGGCGCTGGCCGCCGCCGACGTCGGCATGGCGATGGCGACCGGGACTGATGTCGCGATGCACAGCGCCGGCATCACGCTGATGCGGGGCGATCCGATGCTGGTGGCCGACGCGCTCGACGTTTCGCAGCGTACCTGGCGCAAGATTCGCCAGAACCTCGGCTGGGCCTTCGTGTATAACCTGATCGGCGTGCCACTGGCCGCCTTCGGCCTGCTCAATCCGGTGCTGGCCGGCGCCGCGATGGCGCTCAGCTCGGTCAGCGTCGTGGCCAACGCCTTGCTGCTGCGCCGCTGGCGCGCCGCGCCGAATGCCACCCCTGCCACCCCTGCCACCCCTGCCACCCCTGCCACCCCTGCCACCCCTGTCACCGGGGCGCCTGCACCCGAGTCCGACCCCATTCCTGCACCCCCAACCAAAGGAGAACTTCCCATGTATGAATTGACTGTTGCCGACATGACCTGCAAGCACTGCGTTGGCCGCGTGACGGCCGCTGTCCACGCCGTCGACCCGGCCGCCACGGTGAACATCGATCTGGCCAGCGGCAAGGTCCGCATCGACAGCGCGCTTGAGGTGGCCCCGCTGGCGGCGGCCATCGACAGCGCTGGCTATCCGGTGACGGCCGGCGCCTGAAGCAGACCGGTCACACGGCCCAATGTGTTTCCTGGACGATAAGCGGATAAATACACCCCCAAACAATATTCATTTAGGCTATATTTTGTAGAAAGAACAATACCGAACACTGGCATCCCCGACCGACCTCGTCAGCGGAATCCTCATGAGAGATGGTGTGCTCGCAGAACCGATCGACCTGGTCAAGCATCCGCCCGGTAGAGCCCAGCTGCGCCGGGCGGTCATGGTGCTGGCGGCGCTGGGGCTGCTGTTTGCGGTTCTGGTGCCGGCAGCCGGCGTGCCCTTGCCGCACGCGCCGGAATTCCTGCCAATCTATCTGTCGACGCTGATTGCCAGCAACTTCGTCACCGGCATCCTGCTGCTCGGCCATGTCCACACGCGGCGCTCGCTCGCCCTGGGCATCCTTGCGCTTGGCTACCTGTTCACGGCGCTGATTGCCGGCGCCCATATGCTCACGTTCCACGGGCTGCTTGGCGACGAGGGCGTGCTCGGCGGTAACCCGCAGACCGCCGCCTGGCTGCACGCGGCCTGGCACGCGCTGTATCCGCTGTTCGTGCTCGGCTATTCGCGCAGCGCGCGCGGACGCCTGGCCGGGGCGCCGCTGCCGCCACACTTCATGCGCATCGGCGCGCTGCTGACCGCGCTGTTCGTTTCGCTGCTGGTGCTGGTGGGCACGACCGGCGCGCCGTATCTGCCCAGGCTGATCGACGGCACGCGCACCTTGCCGCTCTACCATGGCATCTCGGTCGCGATACTGGCGCTGTCGGTCTACGTGCTGTACGCCACGGTGCAAAAGCGCCCGCGCACCGTGCTCGATGTCTGGCTGACCGTCGCGATGGCGGCCTGGGTGTTCGAAGTGGGTCTGTCCTGCGTGTTCAATACGGGTCTCTACGACCTCGGGTTCTATGCCGGGCGCCTGTACGGACTATCGACGTCGCTGTTCGTGCTGGGCGCGCTGGCGATCGACAATATCGCGCTGCACGCGCGCCTGCATGCAACGTTCGAGGAAATGATCGAAACGCGCGCCCATGCGCAGTGGCAAAGCCTGCTCGGCACCGTGTTGCGCCAGTTGCCCGACGGCGTGCTGATCGTCGATGCTCGGGGCCGCTGCGTGATGGCGAACGACCAGGCCACGCAAATGGCGCGCCACTTCGGAGCCGACGGCGTCAAGGGCATGCTGGACCTGATCTGCGAACCGGTCGCACGTGCGATCAGTGGCCGGGCCTTTGACGATGCCATGATCGAGAGCGTGCAGGGCGGCGCGCGCCGCGTGTTCGCGGTCAGCGGCGCACCGCTGCGCGAGAGCGCCGCCGAACTGGCCGCCGCCGTGATCGTCATCGACGACATCACCGAGCGCACCGAGGCCAGTGCAGCGCTGGCACGGGCGCTCGACCAGACCCGCTACCTGATCGAGAACACGCCGCTGGCCGTGATCGAGTGGGACCGCGACCTGGTCATCACGTTGTGGAACCGCCGCGCCGAAGAGTTGTTCGGCTGGTCCGCAGGTGAGGCCATCGGCCAGCGGATCGACGGCATGGGCATAATTCACGAGGGCGATGCCAACCAGGTCGACACGATGATCGCGCGCCTGATCGACTCCGGCACGCGCTACGCCAAGTCGGCCAACCGCAACCGCACCCGCGACGGGCGCGCGCTGTGCTGCGAATGGTACAACTCGGTGCTGGTCGACGAGGCAGGCGAGATCCAGACCGTGTTCTCGCTGGTGCTGGACGTGTCCGAGCGCGAAGCGGCGATGCACAGCCTGCGCGAGGCCGACGGGCGCAAGGACGTCTATATCGCGACGCTGGCGCACGAGCTGCGCAATCCGCTCGCGCCGATCGCGAATGCGGCCTCACTATTACGCAGCAAGGCGCTGGCGCCGGAACGCATCGAATGGATCGCGGCCATGGTGGCGCGCCAGACCGACCAGATGGCGCGTCTACTGGACGACCTGCTGGACGTGTCGCGCATCAGCCGCGGCAAGATCGAACTGCGCCGCGTGCGCGTGGACCTAGGCCGCTTGCTGCGCGAAACGCTGCAGACGAGCATGCCGCTGATCGAGGCCGGGCGCCATCAGGTGGCGCTGCGGGTGGCTGACGAACCGCTGTGGGTCGACGCCGATCCGCTGCGCCTGACGCAGGTGTTCGCCAACCTGATCACGAATGCGGCCAAGTACACGCCGCCCGGCGGCGGTCTCGAACTGGGCTTGCGGCGCGAAGACAATCAGGCCGTGGCGTGGGTGGCCGATAGCGGCGTAGGGCTGGCGCCCGACATGCTCGAACGCGTGTTCGATCCATTCGTGCAGGCCGGCAGCGCCAGTCACCTAGCGCAGGGCGGCCTGGGGATCGGGCTGTCGCTGGCCAAGGGCTTTGTCGAACTGCATGGCGGCAGCATCCGCGCTGACAGCGACGGGCCGGGCCGCGGCGCGACCTTCCTCGTGCGCCTGCGCCTGTGCGAGGAGCCGGCCATGGCGCCGGGCGAGGTGCTCCCCGTGCCTGATGGCGCGGCGCTGGGCAAGCATATCCTGGTCGCCGACGACAATGTGGACGCAGCGGAATCGCTGGCCTGGCTGCTGCGCTCCGAAGGCGCGACCGTGATGGTGGCCCACGATGGCGCAGAAGCGCTGCGCCTGCACCGCGAACGGCCGGCCCGGATCGCGGTGCTCGACCTG
The DNA here is from genome assembly GCF_024753205.1 of Massilia aurea. GTDB lineage: Bacteria > Pseudomonadota > Gammaproteobacteria > Burkholderiales > Burkholderiaceae_D > Telluria > Telluria aurea. The sequence continues at coordinate 342,555 of NZ_JANUGZ010000005.1, forward strand.
GGCATGCCGCACCTGGATGGCCTGGAACTGGCGGGCATGCTGGCCCAGGATGCGCCGCGCCCGTACCTGGTGGCCGTGACGGGGCGCGGCAGAAAGGAAGACCGGGCCGCCTCGCTGGCGGCCGGCTTCGACGAGCACTTCACGAAGCCGGTCGCACCACAGCAGCTGATCGCGCTGCTACGTAAGGTACCCGAGGTGCCAGAGACACCGGCAGCCCCCTAGTGGTGCTCGTGCCCCGTCATGTCGTTCGCGCCGGGTTTGCGCGCATCCATGGCCTGGTCGGCGGGCGCCGGTGCAGGGCGGGCATCCGGCGCGCGTGGCGCTGGCGGTAGCGCCTCGGCCCCGTCACCGGTCCATTCGCGCGCGACCGTACCGGCTGGATGCCGGTACCAGCCAGGGTCGCTGTAGTCGCCGCGTTTGAGGCCTTCGCGCACTTTCAGCACCGTGAACATGCCGCCCATCTCCAGGTTGCCGAACGGGCCGTCGCCGCTCATCATCGGCAGCGTGTTGGCCGGCAGCGGCATCTTCATGTCGCCCATCGAGCCGCCCTTGTCGCCCATGACCATATAGCCCGGCACCAGCTTGTTGATCTTCTCCGCCACGCCGCGATGGTCGACGCCGATCAGCGTGGGCACGTCGTGGCCCATCGCATTCATCGTGTGGTGCGATTTGTGGCAGTGGAAGGCCCAGTCGCCCGGTGCATCGGCCACGAACTCGATGGCGCGCATCTGGCCGACGGCGACGTCGGTCGTCACCTCGGGCCAGCGCGCCGATTTCGGCACCCAGCCGCCATCGGTGCCAGCGACCTCGAAGCGGTGCCCGTGCAGATGGATCGGGTGGTTCGTCATCGTCAGGTTGCCGACGCGGATACGCACCTTGTCGCCCAGGCGCGCGACCATCGGATCCAGGCCCGGGAACACGCGGCTGTTGATGGTCCACAGATTAAAGTCGAGCATCGTGTTGGTGCGCGGCGTATAGCTGCCCGGTTCGATGTCGTACGAGGAAAGCAGCATCACGTAATCGCGGTCGACGGCGTGCTGGCGCGGGTTCTTCGGGTGCGTGACCCAGAAACCCATCATCCCCATCGCCATCTGCTGCATCTCGTCGGCGTGCGGGTGGTACATGAAGGTGCCCGCATGGCGCGCGACGAATTCATAGACGAAGGTCTTGCCGGGCTGGATGCCGGGCTGGGTCAGGCCCGTCACGCCATCCATCCCGCACGGCAGCAACTGGCCGTGCCAGTGCACGCTCGTGTGTTCGGGCAGCTTGTTGGTGACAAAGATGCGCACGCGGTCGCCCTCGACCACTTCGATGGTGGGGCCCGGGCTCTGGCCGTTGTAGCCCCACAGATTGACCTGCATGCCGGGCGCGAATTCGCGCACGACCGGTTCCGCCACCAGGTGGAATTCCTTGACGCCGTCCTTCATGCGCCATGGCAGCGTCCAGCCGTTGAGCGTGACGACGGGGTTGTACGGGCGTCCGCCCGTCGGGGCCAGCGGCGCGGCGGTGGCGCTCGACGTATGGGTCGTGGCTTCCGGCAGCGACGCCGCGCCGGCACGGCTCACGAGCGAGGCGCCCAGTGCCGTGATGCCGGCGCCGGCGCCGGTCAGGAACGATCTGCGGTTGGTCATTGTGGTGTGTCCTTCATATTAGTGATCGATGGCGCCGGCAGGCGCGTGCCGATGGCGGTTTCCAGGTCGACCTGGGCCAGCCAGAAATCCTTCAGCGCTTCGATGGTGGCGTGGACCGCGGCAGCCTGTTCGCGCGCGTCGGCCAGCAGCTCGAACGGGCTGGCCAGCATGCCGTTGTAGCGCAGCAGCGTCTCGTCCGCGATCTGCTTGCGCAGCGGGATCACCTGGTCGCGGTAGTGGCGCGCCACGTCGTAGCTGGCGCGGTAGCCGAGGTAGCCCGCGCGCGCTTCGCTGCGGGCATTGACCGCGACGGCCGCGACCTGGCCGAGCGACTGCATGTACACCGCTTCGGCGCGCGCCACGCGGGCGCCGCCCCAGTCGAACAGTGGCAGCTCCAGGCCAATCTCGTAGCCATCACTTTTCGGTTCGCCTGTCTCGCGCTTGTCGGCATAGCCCAGGTCGAGCACATTGACGAAGCGCGTGGTGCGCGTGAGGCCCAGATCGGCGGCGGTGCCGGCTGCAGCGGCGCGCGCGGCCTGTACGTCCAGGCGCTGGCTCAGTGCCGTGCGTTCGATGCCGGCCAGTTCGGCGGGCGCCGCCGGTAGGTCGGGCAAGCGCTCGGGCAGTGCGTAGAGCGCCTGCGCGCCCCACAGGCCAAGCTGGCGCGTCAGGTGTTCACGCGCGGCGTTGGCCAGGCGGTCGGCGCGCAGTACGCCGGCACCGGCTTCGGCGTGGAAGGCGGACTCGCGCGCCAGGTCCAGCGCACTGGCATTGCCGGTCTGGGTCATGCGCGCCATCAGTGAGCTCGATGCGTCGGCGGCGTCTGCCACCTGGCGCGCATAGGCTACCGCCTGGCGCGCCGCCACGGCCTCGATCCAGGCGCGCCGGGTAGCGTTGACGTGATGCTCGATGGCAGCCGCCACGCGCAGTGTCGTTTTGTCAAGGCGCCGCGCGGCCATGCGCTGGCGCAGCGGCATCGTGAGCAGGCCCGCCAGGTCGATCGAGACCGAGCGTTCGGTTTCCCGGTTGCCGCCGCCGTCCATGCGTGAGAACCCGAAGCCCGGATTGCGCAGGCGAGCGGCCTGGGCCACGTCGGCCTGGGCAATGCCGGCTTCCCAGTAGGTGGCCTGCAGGCCCGGGTGGTTCAGCGCGGCGATGCGCACGGCGGCGTCCTGCGTCAGCGGCGCCTGCAGCAGCGTGTCGATCTCCGCCTGCAAGGCCTGGCGGTCGGCATCGCTGCGCAGCAGGCGCGCATCCACGCCCGTGCGCGCCTGCGCGGCAGTGGCGCTGGCTTCGAAGGCGCGCTCGGGCGCGACGCTGGCGCAGCCGGCAAGCAGCAGGCCCAGGCTAACGGCCAGGCTCGGGGCCAGCGTCGCATGCCAAGAAATTGGACTTGCCATCAGTGGTGCTCCTTGTGGTCTGGCTGTGCAGGGGCAGGGGTGTGGTGGTGCGCGTGCGGATCGGGCGCCGGCTTGCCTTGCCCGGCATGCGCATCGTGGCCGGGCTGGGCTGCCACGATGCGGTTGTGTTCCTGCCACGCGCGATCGGGCGTGGTCGTCGCGGCGGCGCGTGCCGGTGGCATGTACGCCGGCTGATAGCGGATTTCCGGTACGGCGGCGTCCGGGGCGGTGGCGTTGGCGGCCGGCGTGGTCCGGTGGCCGCTCTGCGCTACGGCAGGCGTCAGAACGCCGGCCAGCACGCAGGCCAGCAGCAGCTGTGGTCGGGTAAAGGTGGACATGGTTCCTCGTTCGGTGAAATGCAATGATGCCGCGCCAGCGTGGCGCGGTGGTGTGCTGATTCAGGCGAGCGGGAAGCGGGGAGGTCGTTCGGGTAACGCGAGATCGACGGCCTCGGGGCGGCCGGTGGCTGCCTCGATCAGCCGGGTCGACAAAGTCTGCGGCGCGGCGGGAATCGTTGGTGCGCCGGCCATGGCGGCGCCGATGCAACAGGCGGCGCAGGCGCTGCAGCGCTCCTGGTCGTGGTCTGTCGGCGCATGGTCGGTGGCTTTGGCAAGCTGCGGGCCGGCATCGTGGCAGTGATCCGCCCCGGCATCCATGTGGTGCGAGGCAGCCATGGCGATAACGCCGCCGTGCTGCATGGCCGCATGGGTGCACGCCAGCATGCCTGCCGAAGCGATGCCCTGGAAGGGAATCGCCAGCAGCAGCAGCCACACGAGCGCGTGGCGCAGGCAGACATGGACAGTTGAATTCACGCGGTAATTCTAGCATGGCGTCCGCGCAACACTGCTGTCATGATGACGGCCGGAAACCTTGCGGGGCAAGGTGCCCGGCTGATAGCATGCAGGGTTGATTCAATGACAATTCAATGACAAGGGCAGGCATGGTGTTGATCGAGCGACTGCTCGCTCTGCGGCGCAGGAAGAATCAGGAAGAAGTAGCCGGCAGGGCGGCTGAAGTCATCGCGCACGTCCTGTTCGACGTCGGTGTTGACCGCTTCCTGAACGGCAGCATGCTGCTGGATCGCCAGTTTCGCCTGCGTTTCTACGCAGTGCTGCCGCCGGCATCCGACGACATGCTGGCGGCCATCGCGCTGTGCGAGCTGGCTGAAGCGCAGCACATGCGCAGCTGCATGGCCGACGTCGCCTTCGATGCCGAGGTCGTGGCATGTCATACGCAGGGCCTGGCCGATGGCCTGATGCGCGAATTGCTTGCTTGTTCGGCCGAACTGCGGGCGCTGCCCGAGCGGCGCATCGGCGGCGTGTTCGCCTTCCGCTAGCCGCGGCGCGGATTTTGTGCGCGCTGCAGTGCGCCGTGGCGGTATGCTGGTGTTACTTGACGCCACTGACGCAAAGGTCCCATCCATGTCGCATGCCGCCTGCCACCTGAACCGCCCGGCCATGCCGCGCACTTCCCCGGTGCTTTCATGAGCGTCCGTAACCTGCAGCACCTGTTCGCGCCGAAATCGGTGGCGCTGATCGGCGCCTCGGCGCGCCCGGGCAGCATGGGCGCGACGCTGCTGGCCAATCTGCAGGGCGGCGGCTTTAAGGGCAAGCTGTTTGCCGTCAATCCCAAATACACGCAGCTGGGCGACTTGCCGTGTTACGCCAGCGTGGCCGACTTGCCCGAGGCGCCCGACCTGGCCGTCATCTGCACGCCGGCCCCCACCGTGCCGCAGCTGGTGCGCCAGCTGGGAGAACGCGGCACGCGCGCCGCCGTGGTGCTTACCAGCGGCCTGGCGCGCGGGCGCGATGCCCGCGGGCGCAGCCTGCGCCAGGCCACGCTCGACGCGGCGCACCCTTATCTGCTGCGTCTTCTCGGCGCGAACAGCGCGGGCCTCTTGGTGCCGGGCCTGGGCCTGAACGCCAGCGTGGCCCACAGCGGCGCACTGCCGGGACGGATTGCCTTTGTCTCGCAGTCCGGGTCATTGATGACGGGCGTACTCGATTGGGCGCGCACGCGCGGGATCGGCTTTTCGCACTTCATCTCGCTGGGCGACTCGGCCGACGTCGACCTGGGCGACGTGCTTGATCACATGGCCAGCGATGGCAATGCCGGCGCCATTCTGCTGTATGTCGACCAGCTGCGCTACGCGCGTAAATTCATGTCAGCGGCGCGCGCCGCCGCGCGCAGCAAGCCGGTAATCGTGCTCAAGTCGCGCAGCGATACCGACGGCGCCCGGCCTGCGGCCAGCGAGAGCGGCGCGCTGGCGACCGAAGACGACGTGTTCGACGCCGCAATCCGGCGCGCCGGCATGCTGCGCGTGCACACCACCGAGCAGCTGTTCGCGGCCGTCGAGACGCTGGCCTATGCCCGCGTGCTGCATGGTGAGCGCCTGGCCATCGTCAGCAACGGCCTCGGGCCGGGCGTGCTGGCGCGCGACGCGCTGCGTTATGGCGGTGGCGTGGCGGCGACGCTGTCGCCCGAATCGGTCATGCGGCTCGATGCCGCGCTGCCGGCTGGCTGGAACAATGCGCAGCCCGGCAATCCGGTGCGTGCCAGCCCGGTCAACCTGCTGGGCGGCGCGCCTCCCGAGCGCTACGCCGCGGCGCTCGACGTGCTGCTGGCCGACCCGCAGGTCGACGCGGTGCTGATCGTGCATTCGCCGACTGCGACCGTCGACAGCCGCGACGTGGCCAATGCGATTGCACCGCTGGCGCGCGCCGCCTCGCGCCCCATCCTGTCGTGCTGGCTGGGCGGCGCCTCGGTCGTGGCTGCGCGCGCGATTGCGGCCGAGGCGCGCATGCCCACGTACCGCACGCCCGAAGACGGCGTCAACGGCTTCCTGCAACTGGTGAACTACCGGCGCAACCAGAACCTGCTGATGGAAGTGCCGCCATCGATGGCGGGCCACATGGCGCCCGATCGCAGCGCCGCGCGCGCGCTGGTACGCGAGGCGATCGCCGCCAAGCGCCTCTTGCTGTCGGATCCCGAGACCAAGGCGATCCTGCGCGCGTACGGCCTGGCGCTGGTCGAGACGCGCGCCGCCGTGGACGCCGATGCGGCCGTGGCGGCGGCGCGCGCGATCGGGTTCCCGGTCGCCGTCAAGATTCTCACGCCCGACGTGATGCACAAGTCCGATGTCGGCGGCGTGACGCTCGACCTCGATTCGGAAGACGCCGTGCGCGCTGCTGCGCTGCGCATGCGCGCGCGGCTGGGCGAGCTGTTCCCGCAGGCGCGCTTCGACGGCTTTTCGGTGCAGGCGATGTGCCGCCGCACGCACGGCCACGAACTGATCGTGGGAGCCGCGCTCGACCCGGTGTTCGGACCGGTGCTGGTGTTTGGCCAGGGTGGTGTGGCGGTCGAGGTGCTCGATGATTATTCGGTCGGCCTGCCGCCCCTGAACCTGGTGCTGGCGCGCGACCTGGTCGACCGCACGCGCGTGGCGCGGCTGCTGGCCGGCTATCGCAACCGGCCGGCCGCCAATCTCGACGCCGTGCTGGCGGTGTTGATCCAGGTGTCGCGCCTGATCTCCGATATTCCGGAAATCGTCGAGCTGGACATCAACCCGCTCGTGGTCGACAGCCGCGGCGCGATCGTGCTCGACGCACGCATGCGGCTGGCGCTGGCCGACCGTTCGGGCAGCACGCTCGACCGGCTGGCGATCCGGCCCTATCCGCGCGAGCTGGAAGAGACCATCGAGTGGCAGGGCGCGCCGCTGCTGCTGCGTCCGATCCGTCCGGAGGACGGGCCGGCGCACCTGGCGTTCTTCGACGCGCTCACGCCCGACGACGTGCGCTACCGGATGTTCGTGCGCATCCGCGAGCTGCAGCCGTCGCAGCTGGCGCGCTTCACGCAGATCGACTATGACCGCGAGATGGCCTTCATCGCCACCCGCAAGAACGCGGACGGGGTGTTCGAGACGCTGGCGGTCGCCCGTGTCGTGGCCGACCCCGACAACACGAGCGCTGAATTTGCCGTTACCGTGCGCTCGGACCTCAAAGGCATGGGGCTGGGGCGCATCATGATGGAAAAGCTGATCCGGTATTGCCGCGCGCGCGGCACCGGCGAGATCGTCGGCGAAGCGCTGCCGCAGAATTCGCGCATCGTCGCAATGGTGAAAAAACTGGGCTTCGACGTGACGATCGACCGCGAGGACGGCACCCGAAACATGCGCCTCGCATTACGTTAACCGTTTCACGCACCATGTGACATTCGGAGGATTTTGGGCTGGTTTGCGGTGGTAAGGTGGCGGTGTTTGTCGCCCTGTCACGTCGTGACGATTTGTACCGCCTTTTGTCAACAGGGCCCGACCCTGCTCCTGCGATGTCCCGACTCGGTTTGTTGTTGTGCGCCCCGTACGCCGTGTTCATTCTGGTCTGCGTCGGCATCGTGTCGCTCGGTGCTGGCGACGACGCGTCGCAGCTGGTCTTCCTGCAATTGCCGATTGCCGGCCAGCTGGTCGTGGTGCAGGCGCTGGGCCTTGGCCGCGCCATCGAATTCCTGTCTTGGCCCGACGCGTATGGCCTGTTCGTCACGCCGGCCTTCGTGCTGCTATATGCCGCCGGCGCGCTGTGCGAACGGGGCCTGGCGCGCCGGCGTAGCCCGGTGCCCGCGCGCAGCGGTGTCTGAACCAGGCGCGGCGCAATGCCGGCCTGGAACGCTTGATAAAACCTGTTGCTTGCTCTGGCGGTAACATGGTCGTACAGTTAGCTATACCGACCGTCCACTTTCGGCCCAGGAGCGGACGTACACCATGCTGTGCTGACTTAGAAGGAACACGAAGTGACTCCTGCCGAGTTTGTGAGGCACTGGCAGACGGAAAAGGATGGCTTGCTTGAGCTATTCATGAGTACGGCCGGCGAAACTTTAGTCTCCCAAAGGATCGCATCGATGGGCCTTAGCGAACAGCAGACCATTGCACTGCGCGATGTACTGAACCTCGCGCTCACGGACACGTTCTATACCTTGCTGCTTGGCCTCGACGGCGCCGCAAGCATTGGCGGCGTCCAACATAGCTATCGCGTGCTTGATGAAGACGGCGATCTTATTTGTGGCGATGGTCGCGTTGAGGCTGAAGCCTACGCGCAGCTACATACCGATAGCTAGCGAACGGCGGCTTAGGGTCGGCAGCAGCCTGTCGTGATAGTCTGCGATTTTTCCGACTTGGCAACCTGCTATGTGGACCGAACGGCCGAGATCGGCCAGAAGCGGTCATTCAATTTTAAGGAAGGTCTTTGTGAAAACTCTTGCCGCTTTGATTATGATGATTGGGTGTACGGTTTCCATAGCAGGTACGGTAAGTGAACGGTGCGATACATTTTCGCTCACGGATGAGGTCTCATCTCCTCTAACTATCGAGGAAATCGAGAAGCAAGCAGCGGCTGATCTTTTATCTTGGCAACAGCAAGGACTTAATACGCCTAATGTATTGTTCGGATATATGAATTCCCACTGGCTGACACTGAAATCGATGTTTCGACCTGGAGATGAGATTGTGAAATACAGCACCGACAAATTGTCCTGGCAGAGTCGTCGTGGTCAAAGAGGTTTTGCTTTAATAAGATCCGGATGCGTTATCAACAGACTGGTTACTGCACAAAGCTAAGGTAGCAGCACCTATCCTGCCAGACGACCACTAACTTGGTGCTGAAGAGGCACCGCTGCTCTTATCGAAGGTCCGTATATGGACTCCTCCTCGTTTGCAAGCAATCCGTCTTCAGGCCGTGAGGTACGACTGCTCACGTATATCCGGTCTCGTGCTGCTGCACCTGCTTAAGGCGCTGGACCCTGATGGGCTATTCGCGCGCTGACTCCCTATCGCTTTGACGGGCTCGGAAGCCTCAGACCTTATCGGGTTCTGTCAGCGCCGGGTCGACCTGTTGGCCATCATGCTGCTTATTATGCAATCGTGGTTCGGATACTACTTCAGTAGTTTTAAAGCTATGCTTACGCGGCTTGAGATCGGTAATCGGTGCCTTCGGTCAGCATTGCCCAGGCGATGCGCGCGGTCTTATTCGCTAACGCCACTGCGGCGATATTCGGGCTCCATGCACGAGCAAACTGCGCAGATAAGCGTCGCCGTGCTTGCTAATGCCGAGCAATCGCTCTTTTCCTTCTGAGCTGGTTGGTTTGGGCGTGAGCCCAAACGAAGCAGCCATCTCGCGCCCGCTAGCAAATTGGCTGGCGTCACCTACTGTCGCCAGCAGAGCCGTTGTGGTCAGCGGCCCGATACCACGTACTTGCTGCAAGCGTATAGCGACCGGGTCTTGCCGAGCAATCTGTTCAATCTCCCGGTCGAGTTCTTCAATTCGTTCATCGAGTGTCTTCAGATCTCCCTACAGCCCATGCAAGAGCCGACGAAAACGTCGGTCAAACCGTTTTCCTGATCCTCAAGCCAGCGTGGGATCGCTGACCTCAGGTGCAGCAGTTCTTTCGACGCCGCCAACCCATCTTCAGATGCTAAGCCGCGCAGCTGGTTTGCCTTGGCCTTGCGCTCATCCATCAAACCTGAGCGCACCCGGTGTACGGCCTGGATATCTTGCTGCTCGACGGTTTTGATGGCCACGACACGCATGCTCGGCCGACTCATCGCCTCACAGACCGCTTCTGCATCGTTTGCGTCGTTCTTGTTGCTCTTGACGTAGGATTTAACGAACTGCAGAGCGATTAACTTCACCGTATATTCCTGAGCCTGCAGCTTGCTGGCCCGGTAGTGTGCACCGCTACATGCTTCCATTCCGATCTCGCAACCCGGCTCAATCCTGTCGAGCAGTTCCTCGATCCAATCACCACGGACCAGCTTGCGCCGCCAGGCCGTTTTTTCCGAGCGGTCTACGCCGTGCAGTTGAAAGACATTCGTTGCCAAATCGACTCCAACGCGGATAAGCTTCATGGCGGACTCCTTCTTTCCAAACCGGTTTTGTCGAAACTCTGGTTTGGCACTAACGTGCCCTCAGGGGAGAAGGAGTCCATCCCATTGCTCTGGGTCGGAAGCAGCCGATTCCGGTCCCTGCTGGTGGCATTACGACGGTTGTCAGGTCAGGACGAAGTGGGTCGCAGCTATCTCGATATGCGTACGGGTCCGTCGCAGCTATTCAGCGAAAAATCGTAGCAGCGATTAGCAAAATCTGGTGGGCGCAGCTCGATGCCGTAGTAACTTTCGTCACACCCATTTCAGAAAGTCACAGCGTTTATGCTGGCAAAACAGCACGGAACACGCGAAAAAGTAAAAAAACCACTGCCTTTACGGGCAGTGGTTTTTTGTTTGAAGGTTTCATGCAAAAACAGGCCCGCAAGGCGGGTCTACAGTGCTCAGGCTGCTTTCTTGCTGCGACGACGTGCTGCGTACAGACCCAGCATGCCCAGGCCCAGCAGGCCAACCGATGCTGGCTCTGGCACTTCAGCTGCGTTTTCGAACACGACGTCGAGCGAACCATTGATGGTCTGGGTGCCCGATGGCGTGAAGTTGTTCAGTTGGCCCGACTGGAACGACATCGAGTAGAACGGGTTAGGCAGGACGAAGAAGTTGCTGCCTGCTGCGGTCAGCGCGAACGAGCTCGATGCACCGAAGCTGCCGCAGTTGATGCCGTTGCCGCTTGGATTGCCTGGGTTCGAGCAGGTGCTCAGCATTGGGTTCAGCGTGCCCTGGCCAGCCATTGGGTTGCCCGAGCCCAGCAGGACGTTGCCGCCTGCAACGCCCAGCGTGGTGTCCATGAACAGGTCCAGGCTACCGGTGCCTGGCTGGAAGTTGAACGTGGTGGTCGAGCCGCTCACCGAGTAAGTGCCGCTTGCCGAGTAGTTAGCGAACAGGCCGTAGTTTGCGCCGAGGCCGGTCTGGAAAGCTTCGTATGCGGTGTTGCCACCGTTGCCGACGAACTGGCCAGCAGTCCACACCAGCGAGACGTTGAAGGTACCATCTTGGTTGAAGGTCGCTGTTTCGGTGTAGTTACCGGTGATCTTGTCAGCAACGAAGTTTGCCTGGCTGCCGTTGACTGGGTCAACGGTGAAGGGGTTGAAAGTTGCTGCTGCGGCAGTACCGCTGAAGATGGTTGCAGCTGCGATCGATGAGGCGACGATGGTTTTCTTGAAGGCGTTCATTGGGTAAATCTCCTGAATTGTCATGGGTTACTAATGCAATCTATTAAGCAACAAACGTGCCAGAACAAAACTTTCTTTCTAATCAAGCATTTAAGGATTGTTGGCTAGAATTTTGCTGCTGCACTGTAAAGAATTTCGACATACAGGTAGCACCTGCCGCGCGAACTCAGCTGCGGTACCGGGCGGGCGAGTACACGACGCGCGTTTCCTCATTCCGCTGGTAGCGTCTGTCCCGGCAGTGAAAGGATGAGCAAGCCGTGGTCGAAAACGCCCAGGCAAGCTGCATGCCGTCGATCATATCCTTCGAGAGGCCATCGGGATTGACTGCCCCATCGGGCCATTGCTGCTCGAATCGCGCGCGATTGCGTAGAAATGCGCGGACGGCTCCACCGATGGCGGCGGGTCGTCGAGTGCGCCTTGTGCTGACTACACGGCTGTCGCAGACTGCGCGCACAACATGAGCGACGAGCAGACATCCACCAGGCGTTTCTCTCACTTGCCTGTTCGCTCATCTGTTCGCGGTATGCCAAACGGCGTCGTCAGGCGCTCTTAACGCCGAAAGCGCACGTCCTCACTGACCACGGGCGCATTGCCCTTGGGCTTTTTCGGCTTTTTTGGCTTCTTGACGATCTGACCCTTTGCATCGGTCTCCGGCACGCGGTGCTCGGGTGCATAGCCCGGCTCTTCCACGCGGTCGAGCGTCTGGCGCGTGAGCACCTCGATTGCCGCCAGTTGCTCGACTTCGTCGGCGCACACCAGCGACACCGCCTCGCCGCTCGCGCCCTTGCGGCCCGTGCGCCCGGTGCGGTGCACGTAGTCCTCGGCCACGATCGGCAGATCCACATTGATCACGGCCGGCAGGTCGTCGATGTCGATGCCACGCGCGGCGACGTCGGTAGCAATCAGCACGCGTACCTCGCCGGCCTTGAAACGGTCGAGCGCGCGCAGGCGCGCCGGCTGCGGCTTGTCGCCGTGGATCGAGTCGACCGGGATGCCTTTGGATTCGAGCAGCCCGACCAGCTCGTCGACCCCCTTGCGGGTACGGGCGAAGGCCAGCACCTGCGTCCAGTCGCGCCGTTCGAGCAGGTGCACGAACAGCGCGGCCTTGCGCTTCTTGTCGACCGGGATCACCCACTGGCGGATCGCAGCGACGGTCGTGTTGCGCGGCGTTGCCTCGATGCGCACCGGTTCGCGCAGCATCTGGTTCGACAGCGCGCGGATCGGGTCCGAGAACGTGGCCGAGAACAGCAGCGTCTGGCGCTTCTTCGGCAGCAGTTTCAGGATGTTGTCGAGCTCGCGCGCGAAGCCCAAGTCGAGCATGCGGTCGGCTTCGTCCAGCACCAGCGTCTTGACTTCGTTGAAGTGCACCGCGTTCTGCCGGTGCAGGTCGAGCAGGCGGCCCGGCGTGGCGACGAGGACGTCCACGCCCTTGCGCAGCGTCATCATCTGCGGATTGATGCTCACGCCCCCATAAGCGACCATCGAGCGCAGCGGCAGGCCCTCGGCATAGGTGCGCACGCTTTCGTGCACCTGCTCGGCCAGTTCGCGGGTCGGTACCAGGATCAGCGCGCGCGCCGCGTTGTTGCCGACCTTGCCACCCATGACGAGACGCTGCAGGATCGGCAGCGTGAAGCCGGCGGTCTTGCCGGTGCCGGTCTGGGCGGCGGCCATCACGTCGTTGCCAGCCAGGATGGCGGGAATCGCCTGCTCCTGGACGGCGGTGGGCGTGTGGTAGGCGAGGGCGTCCAGGGTACGGACGATCGGCTCGATCAGGCCGAGGGAAGCAAACGACATGGGCAGGACACCTTGCGACGAAAATGGACAGGCCGCAGTGTAACCTGCCGGCGCCGGCATGGCGATCATCGGCGCGCTGCAAAGGCTGCGCGCCGTGCTCGTTCGTGCAGGATCAGGACGACGCTGGCGTGTGCGGGGCCGTTTGCGCGGCCGGGGCGATCGGCTGGGCCGGCGCATTGTGTTCGCGACAGCCGCCCAGCATCAGGCAGGCGATGGTCAGTACTGCGGCGGAATAAGTGCGTAGTTGCATGATGAATCCTCCGGGTAGCAGACGACCATCATACGCCGGACCGGCGCGCACTGGCGCGCCTTGGCGGCCTATGACAGCATGTCCTTCCTGACGGGAACATAGCGATAGAGTGCGTGGCCGACTGGTCCGTCGCAGCGTTCACGCAGCGCCGTGGCATCCAGAACGACCCAGTCGCGGCGATGGGCCTGGCCAAGCACGCGTTGTCGCGTCAGATCGAAGCAGCGCAGCGCCAGATGGTCGGGCACCAGCAGCACGCGTGCAGGATCGGCGCGCATCCAGTGCCATGCGCTCGACTCTTGCTGCGCCAGCGGCGCCAGATAGCTGAAATGCACCAGCGGCCGGTCGGCAAACAGCAGGAACTGCTCCTTGAATTCGAGCATGCCGACCTGCGTCCCGGGCTCGATCTTTCGCTCGAGTTCCTGCAAGACGGCGCGCGGCGTGCGATGCGGGTCGAGCGTTGGCCACAGCCAAAAGGCGATGCACAGCCAGGTCAGCAGGCTGGCCAGCGCAAGTTGCTCGAACAGGGCGCGCTTGCGCAGCAGCAGGGGGATGCCGGCCAACGCCAGCCCCAGCAGCAGCACACCGGGCGCCAGTGCCGCGACGGCGTCGGCATAGTCGTCGGCCCGGGCTGGCAGCCGGTGGGGCGCCAGCCATGCGACGCCCGCCAGCGCGATCAGCAGCACGCCCATCAGCACGAGCACTGCGCGCAACAGGACTGCCGCGGCGTGGCGGCCCGCGGCCGGCGTCTGCTCCCACACGCAGGCGAGCGCCAGCGTGCACATCGGCAGCGCCGGCAGGATGTAGACCTCGCGCTTGCCTGGGCTCAGCGAAAAGAACAGCAGCACGAGTGCAACCCAGCTCAGCAGGATGCGCAGCGCTGCGTCACGCGGCCACAGGTCGATGATGCCGCGTAGCCGCAGTACGAACAGCACGACCAGCGGAAACCACATCGTCGGCAAGGCAGTCGTCAGGTAGTAGTGCCACGGCTGGATGTGGTGCCATGCATTGGCATAGCGCTCGGCCGTCTGCCTGAACAGGATGTTGTCGCGGTAGGCCAGCAGTTCGGGGCTGTGCACGCGCTCGACCGTGAGCCACATCGGCGCCAGCCACAGCGCGAGCGTGGCCAGCATCAGCGCGGGCCCCCACCACGCGCGCAGGCGCCAGGCCTGGTGCCCGGATTCATCAAAGCGGCGGTGCCAGATCGCCAGCGGGATCAGCATCAATGCCGGGAGAAACCCGACGCCCTTGGTCATGACGCCCAGTGCCATCGCCACCCAGCTGGCGGCATACCAGCCCCAGGCGGGACTGACCAGAAAGTGGCGGACCAGGCCATAGCAGCCCAGCGTGATCCAGAAGCACAGCACCGCATCGATCTGCGCGCCCTTGGCCTGCAGCAGGAATTGGGGCGTGAACACGAGGATCAGCACGGCCGAGCGCGCGACGTGTTCACCCCACAAGCGGCGCCCCAGGTCGAACACCAGCCACAGCGTCCCCAGCCCCGCCAGCGCACTGGGCAGCAGAAACGCGATCTTCAGTTGTCCGGTCAGCTGATAGAAGAGGGCAATCAGCCACATGAAGACAGGCGGCTTGTCCGGATAGAATTCGCCGCCCCGCGTGGGAAACAGCCACTGGCCCGATTCCACCATTTCGCGTGCGACCTGGGCAAAGCGCGGCTCATCGGCTGGCCAGGGCGCGCGCAGCCCGATGCCGGCGAACAGCACAATGAGCGTCAGCCCGACGAGCCACGGCCACCAGCTTGGGGCTTGATCAAGGTTGCCGGTGTGCTGGCGTGGCATGCATTTGTCCCCGGATGTGCTGCAGACGCTGCTTGAAGCCGTGATGATAGAGATAGAGCGCGAGCGCCGTGGACAGCGCCAGCGTCAGCAGACCGAGCCAAAGCTGCTGTTCGTCGTGCAAGGCCAGGCCCGCGCCGGCAAAGCTGAACGGCAGCATTTGCGGCAAGTAGCCCAGCAGGCTGCCCCAGAACACTGCCGGTATGCTCAGCCGGGCCAGTCCCACGGCAATATTGGTGGCCAGGTTGCTGCCGACCGGCATCAGCCGCAGCGTACAGATCCACAGCCAGGTGTCGCGGGCTAGTAGTTGGCGGATGATGGCAACCCAGTCGCCATAGCGGGTGCTGGCCCAGGCCGTGCCAATGTGGCGTACGCAGCAGATTGCCAGCAGGGCGCCGAAGCCGGTCAGCAGAGTGCTCAGCAACGCGCCCGGCACGCCACCGATGACGCAGCCGCAGGCGAAGGCAAGCACCTGGCGCGGACCGCCAAGCGCGGTGTAGATGATGCCGGTGATCGCGAACACGGGCCAGGCAACGGCCCAGTGCCGCTCGAACAGGCGGTTGAGCAGATCCAGTTCGGTAAATGACCCCCACCACTGGAAATGGAGCGACACGAAGCCGAGCGTCAGCACGCTAGTTAGCAGCAGCGGTTTGACCAGCAGGGCCAGCGCGGGTTTCAATGCCGCACTTCCATGCGGTCGATCAGCGGCAGCTTGCTGCGACGGATCAGCCAGCTGACGCCCCACATGTCGACGATGCCCACCCACAGCCGGTTCCACGCCGTGTATTTCGACACGCCGGCAGTACGGTGGCGATGGCGCACCGGCACGATGGCGATCACACCGCCCAGGCGCTTGACCAGCGCTGGCACGAACCGGTGCATGTGGTCGAAATAGGGCAGGCACAGCCAGGTGGCGCGCGGCACGAGCTTCAGGCCGCAGCCGGTATCAGGCACCCCGTCGTCGAGGATGCGGCGGCGCACGGCGTTGGCAATGCGCGACTGGATTTTTTTCCAGCGCGTGTCGCGCCGGTCGGCGCGAAAGCCGGCAATGCAAAAATGCCGGTGCGTTTCGCTCAGGGTGAGTCCCTGCGCCACCAGCGCCGGAATGTCGGCCGGATCGTTCTGGCAGTCACCATCGATCGTGACGAGAAAACGCCCGGTGGCGTGGCGCGCGGCGGTCCACAAGGCCGTGCTTTGGCCGGCACTGTGTGCGTGGCGGATTAGCCGCGCCGGCATGCCCCATTGCTGGCAATGCTGCAGGAACACGGCGCCGGTGTCGTCGCTGCTGCCATCGTCCACCAGCACGGCCTCGTGCGTCAGATGCCCGGCGAGGGCGTGGTGGATTTCGTCCACAAGATGGCCGATATTGCCGGCTTCATCCTTTGCCGGAATCAGTACCGACACCAGCCACGCATGCTCGTTGTTTGGGTTGTCAGTCATGTCGCTCAATCCCTCCTGGAAGAGCGCAAAAAAACTGCGCATCATGTTCTGCAAGAATTTCCGGGTAACGATATCTGGTGTCGACTAACTACGGTTGAGCTGTAAATACAGCACAGTGTACGAGGTCGCGACCGCCTTGGGAAGTAGCAGTTGATGCAGGGAACGGCCAGGCGAGTGGCCTGGCAAACGCCACGTCAACGTCGCCGGGGCCGGTTTCGTCGGCCCAGCCGCGGCTTCGTCGCATAATGCTGTCTTGCGAACCACGGCGTGCCTATGCTGGCGCCATTCTTCAACGCTTGAAAGCCCATCATGATGTCGAGTTTTTTCCACCACGGTCGCCTGGTCGTTGCCTGGGGCGCGGTGTATCTGGCGCTGGGTATCTTCATCAGCGAAACCGTGCTGCACGATATCGATCTGGATATCGAGGCGTATGTCACGCTGCTCGGGTTTGCACTGGTCGGCTGGGTCCTCCTGATCGCGTTCTCGCACACGCGCCGCGTGCGGCTGCTGGCCGGCACCGTGAACGCGGCCACGCTGGCAAACCGCCAGCGGCGCCAGATCGAGATCCCGTTCGAGGCCGGCGAAGCGTTCGACATGATCGACGCCGCGATCCGCGAACTGCCCGGCGTCACTGCTGTCGACAGCGCCCGCGACAGCCTGCAGGTGCGCGCCAAGGTCGAGCGCACCGATCTGTATGGCGGCAATGCGTCGGCCGGCGCTGCGCTGGCCCGCCTGTCGACCTGGCGCAACCAGATCCGCGCGACGATCACGCCCAATGGCGACGCGGCCGGCAGCGTGACCTTGATCTGCGAACCGGAAGACCCGGCCTGGATCGACTGGTTCCTGGTCGACCAGGGCAGCAATCTGGAAAATGCCGACGCCATCGTGCGCGCCATCACGCGCCGCATCGCCGAACGGCGCCGCCTCGAAACACAGGCCGTGCGCGAAAGTGCGACCGAGAAGGAATTGACGGTGGCGCGCCTGAATCTGCTGCACGCCCAGGTAGAACCACATTTTTTATACAACACGCTGGCCAGTGCCCAGGTACTCACGCGTACCGATCCGGCGCGCGCCGACGCCATGCTCGGTAACCTGATCCAGTACCTGCGCCACTCGCTGCCACGCACCGAGGATGCGCCGTCGACGCTGGGCGAAGAGCTGGAACGTGCCCGTGCCTACCTCGATATCCTCGCCATTCGCATGGGACCGCGCCTGGCGCTGCAGGTCGATGTGCCGGACGAACTGCGCCGGCTCGTGTTTCCGCCGATGATGCTGCAAACGCTCGTCGAGAACGCCATCAAGCACGGGCTCGAACCCAAGCCGGGTGGCGGCACCGTCTGGATCCTGGCGCGCGCGATCGACAATGCGGCGGCCGTGACGGTGGCCGACGACGGCCGCGGTTTCTCGCTCGAGAATACCGGCACCGGCATCGGGCTGCGCAATGTGCGCGAGCGCCTGCGCCTCGGCTACGGCAGCATGGCGAGCTTTGCCATCGTCGCCAACTTCCCGAGCGGTGTGGCCGCTACCATCACAGTGCCGCTGGCGCTGCAGGGTGCGGGGGTGCGCACATGACCCGCTGCGTGATTGCCGAAGACGAACTCCTGCTGCAGGAAGAGCTGGTCAAACTGCTGGGCGAGGTGTGGCCGGACCTCGAGATCGTGGCCGCCTGCGACGATGGCGGCAGCGCGCTCGACGCCATTGCCAGCTACCGGCCCGAGGTCGCGTTCCTCGATATCCGCATGCCGGGGCTGTCGGGCCTCGAGGTAGCCTCGAGCGTGCTGGCGGCGGGACTGCGCACCGAGATCGTGTTCGTGACCGCTTATGACCAGTACGCACTCGACGCCTTTGACCGGGGCGCCGTCGACTACCTGCTCAAGCCGATCGGGCGCGAACGCCTGGCCGCAACCGTGGCCCGGCTGCGCGATCGGCTGGCGCGCGGTGTGGCGGATACGACACAGCTGGCGGCGCTGCTGGCGCGCTTGCAGAGCGTCGCGCCGCCGGCCCCACGCGCCCAGCCACTGGTCTGGCTGACGGCCAGCCGCGGCGTCGAAACGCGCCTGATCCTGGTCGACGACGTGGCGTATTTTCAGTCCGACTCGAAATACACCGTGGTCATGACGGCCGAGGGAGAATCGCTGTTGCGCAAGCCCATCCGCGACCTGCTCGAGGTGCTCGACCCGGCCATGTTCCGGCAGGTGCACCGCTCGACGATCGTGAACCTGCGGGCGGTGGCGGGCGTCACGCGCGACGACAGCGGCAAGGGCGTCATCCGCCTGCGCAACCGGCCCGAGACGCTGACAGTCAGTCAACCGTTCATGGCGCTCTTTCGTCACATGTAGGCACGGGCCAGCGCGCGATACGTTGCCGTAGTAAAATCTCAGATGGCCATCAGGCCGGCGTTGTTGCCGGTTGGGGCATCAAGAAGGAGGCAAGCTTGCGTAGCGATATCGTGATCGTGGGTGGCGGCGCTGGCGGTCTGGAGCTGGCATGCAAACTGGGCCGTAAACTCGGCCCGACAAAGGTGACGCTGGTCGACAGCCGCCTGTACCACATCTGGAAACCGTCGCTGCATGAAGTCGCGGCGGGCACCCTGGACATCCACCAGGAAGGTCTGTCGTACGCGATGCTCGCGCACGACAATGGATTCAATTTCGTGCTCGGTCCGATGACCGGGTTGGACGAGGCAGGCCAGGCGATCGAGATCGGGGCCGTGTATTCGGCCACCGAACACGACGAAGTGCTGCCGGCGCGTCGCCTGGCGTACACGTCGCTCGTGATCGCGATCGGCAGCACTTCGAACTACTTCGGCGTGCCGGGCGCGCAGGAGCACTCGATTTCGCTCAATGCGACCGAAGACGCCGAACGCTTCCGCCTGCGCATGCTGCGCCTGATGCTGGCGGTCGAGCAGCAGCGCGAAGAGGGCCGTGAAACCGGACTGGACGTCGTCATCATCGGTGGCGGCGCCACCGGCGTTGAGCTGGCTGCCGAACTGCG
This sequence comes from Massilia aurea, assembly GCF_024753205.1. Taxonomy (GTDB): domain Bacteria; phylum Pseudomonadota; class Gammaproteobacteria; order Burkholderiales; family Burkholderiaceae_D; genus Telluria; species Telluria aurea. The sequence goes on from NZ_JANUGZ010000005.1 coordinate 361,954, forward strand.
CGAAGCGTCGGGCGCGTATGCGCGCTATGGTTTTGCACGGATGGACGTCAAGCGCGACGTGCGCATCACGATTCTCGAAGGCGCGCCGCGCATCCTGGCGCCGCTTCCCGAGCGCGTGTCGAATGCGGCGCTGGGCCTGCTGAACAAGCGCGGCATCCGCGTCGTCAGCGATTGCCGCGTCACGGCGATCGACAGCGACAAGGTGCTCGATGCCAATGGCAATGTGTATCCAGCCGACCTGTGCGTCTGGGCGGCGGGTATCCGCGCCCCCGAGATGCTCAGCAAGCTCGGCCTGCAGACCGCACGTGGCGGCGGCCTGGATGTCGATTCGCATCTGCGCGTCAAGGGCGCCAAAGCGATCTGGTCGCTGGGCGACTGCGCGGTCTGCATCGACGGCAACGGCTTGCCGGTGCCGCCACGCGCGCAGGCGGCGCACCAGCAGGCCGATTACCTCGTCACGACCTTCCTGCGCATGGACAAGGGCCAGCCGCCCCTGACCGAGCCTTACGAGTACCGCGATTACGGTTCGCTCGTGTCGGTCGGTCAGAACACCAGTGTCGGTAGCCTGATGGGTTCGCTTCGCGGCGCGAGCTGGTTCGTGCAGGGCGGCATCGCGCGCCTGATGTACGCCAGCCTGCACCTGATGCACCACCGGGCCGTAATGGGCAATACCCGCACGGGCCTCCTGGCTGTGGCGCGCTTCCTGATCCGGCGCAGCACGCCGCTGGTCAAGCTGCACTGACGGGATTGTCGTCAGGGCACAAACAACAACGGCGGCCAGTGGCCGCCGTTGTTGTTTTTAAAGACCCTACCGCTGTCTAGGCCGGCAATTCGCGCGGCAGCGTCATCTGCAGCATGGCGCCGCCTTGCTCGGTGCGCACCAGGATCAGGTTGCCACCCAGCGTGCGGGCGCGTTCGCGCAGCAGGCGCAGGCCATGGCGTTCATCCGCAGCCAGCGGATCGGCGCCGGGACCGACGCCATCGTCGCGCACGGTCAGCATGGCCATCTCGCCGTCGTCATCCAGGATCACGTCCACGCGCGTCGCCTGCGCATGCGCCGCGGCGTTGCGCAAACCTTCTTCGGCACAGCGCAGCAGCAGCACGGCGTGCTCGCGCGACCAGGCGCCGTCTTCCTCGGGCAGGCTGGCTTGTGCCTGGATGCCGTGCTCGGCGCCGAATTCAGGCACCAGCTCGGCCAGCGCAGTGCGCAACCCGAGAAACTCGAGCTTGTCGTTCCACAGCGCGAGCTGCATCTGGCGGTTAGTCTCGATGACGCCCCCGAGCAGGACCTTCATCTGCGCGGCGCGGTCGCGCAGCGCTTTGTCTTCGGCCGGAAGGCGCTGGGTGAGCAGGGCAAGGTGCATCGTCAGGGCCGTCATCGACGAACCCAGGCTATCGTGCAACTGGCGCGCGAGCTGGCGACGCTCCTGGTCCCAGCTGTTGGCCAGCCAGGACACCATGTCGGAGAGTTCAGCAGTGCGCGCCGCGACCAGGCGTTCCAGCTCCGGGTCGGGATGCGGTAGGACCGGTTCAGTCATCAGGGTCTCAATTAAATGTTTCCCAAATCATACAACAATTGTCATTTATCCGTCGCGCATTGGGTGCTGCAAGAGCGGTTCGTTCTGTTCTCCCGAGTGTGAGGTCGCGAACAGTGCCGATCGCGTGGCAGGCGCACTCTGGCGATGTGGCCAACGAGTCATCATTCAACGAACAATACGGGGGTAACACCATGACCAAAGCAACGACCAAAAAGACGAGCGGCCCGCAGGATGCGCTGGAACTGTTGAAAAGCCAGCACGACGAAGTGAAAGACATGTTCGACAAGTTCGAAGAGCTGGGCGAGCGTGCCACCGTCAGCAAGAAGAAGCTGGCCAATGAAATCTGCGAAGCCCTGATCATGCACACGTCGATCGAAGAAGAAATCTTCTATCCGGCGCTGCGCAAGACGTCGAAGGAAATGGAAGACATGCTCGACGAAGCGTTCGTCGAACATGCTTCGGCCAAGGACCTGATCGCACAGGTGCAGGAGATGGAGCCTGACGAAGACTACTATGATGCCAAAGTGAAGGTGCTGGGCGAATACGTGTCGCACCACGTCGAAGAGGAAGAGGAAGAAATGTTCCCGAAAGTGCGCAAGCTCGACCTCGACCTGCAAGCCATGGGCGCTGAAATGGCAGCCCGCCGCGACGAAATTCTCGCCACGGTTTAAAACGTCGTTGACAGACTGGCCGGCCTCCCCGGGGCCGGCTTTTTTACGCCCGTTCCATTTAACTAAGAATTCGACGGTGCGGGCAGTCAAGACGTTCGCTGCCGCACATACGTGCTATTGCTGGTATGCGATAGTGAAAGCTAGCCGGTTCCATAGCGGACGGGAGCGTTATATAAGAGAGGACACACCATGAATATCGATAACATCGTAAATGAGCAGTTCCGTGGCAAGAGTTTCCGTGAACTGGCCGACGCGCCATTGTCGGCACTGCGCGGCATCGGCGAGCAGCAAGCCACTGCGCTGGCTGACACGCTGGGCGTGAAGACCATTGGCGATCTGGCCAGCCTGCAGGCAGTCAGCTTCGCTGTCGCGATCAAGGCGCTGGCCGGCAGCGAGACGCAGTCGAGCAAAGAGCAGGCCGAAGAGACCCTGCTCGATGACGCTGTCGAAATGACGTTCCCGGCCAGCGATCCGATTTCGGTCGATGCCGGCATCACCCGCATTGAAGTGCCGCCCGAGATGGTCGACGCAGGCCGCGATCACCAGAACGCGCGTTCGATCGAAGAAACGAGCACGATTCGCGATTGCCCGCCAGCCGAGAAGCGTTAAGCACACGGCAGGGCAGGATGGAGCAGGTCACGGAACGCAGGTTCCGTGGCCTGTTTTTTTATTGGCGCAGTCAACGTTAAATAGAGACTAGCTTTGAACTGACGAGTAGTCCAGTGGTCCAACCCCTGTCCCCAGCGTCAGGAGTCGATCATGAAAGCGCCACGTTTCAAGGGCTGGTTCGCAAAACTGCCTTCCCTGAACCAGCCGCAGCGCCGGCAAATGCTGGATGCCCTGCATCCTGCAGCTGGGCTTGATCAGGTTGTTGCGCTCATCACTGAGGTCAGAACGCCAGGCCGCTGCTGCCCCAGGTGCAGCAACGAGCACTGCTACCGGCATGGTTTCGCCAACGACTTGCAGCGCTACCGCTGCTGCGCCTGCGGCCGCACCTTTAACGACCTCACCGGCACGCCACTGGCGCGGCTCAGGCACAAAGCCAAATGGCTCGCGTATTCGCAGGTGCTGCTCGATTCACTCCCCGTACGCAAGGGAGCAGATCGAATTGGCGTACACCGCAACACCGCCTTTCGCTGGCGACACCGCTTCCTGCATTGGATCAAGCTCGACCGGCCCGCGCTCCTGAATGGCATCGTCGAGGCTGACGAAACATTTCTGCTCGAATCACAAAAAGGTTCGCGTACGCTTGATCGACCACCGCGCCACCGCGGCGGCCATGCTGCCAAACGGGGCATTTCCAGCGAACTCGATTGCATTCTGGTCGGCCGCGACCGCGAGGGTCGCACGGTCGATGCCGTCACTGGCCGGGGTGCTCTCACGGCTGCGCAACTCGAGCGTGACTTGTTGCCCAGACTTGACAGGCAAGCCTTGCTTGTCAGTGACGGCCATCCCGCTTACCGCACGTTTGCACACAAGCACAGGATCGCGCACGAAGCGGTCAATGTGCGCGCCGGTGTGCGTGTAAGACGTCTGGGCAGCCTTGCCATCCACGTGCAGAACGTGAACGCCTACCACCAGCGCTTCAAGGTGTGGCTGCAGGGCTTTCGTGGCGTGGCGTCGCGCTACCTGCCCAACTACCTCGGCTGGCGCTGGGCGTTGGATGGCGAGCGGGTTATTTCGCCGGAACAGTTGCTTCGCATTGCCATCAGCGTCATCAACAGATAACGCTGACTGAGCCTTTTTATTCGCGCAGCCAATGCAAAAACAAACCGGGGCGCTCGCTTGCGCGAGAGCCCCGGTTTAGTCAACTGAAAGAAGGTGACGTGTCAGCGATGCGGCGTTGCTAGCTCGGGCGCTGGCGCCGGCACTGGTGCACCGCTGGTTTTGGACGCTGCCTGGCGATTGGCCGCCGGCGAGCAGAAACGGTTCTTGCCAGCGCGCTTGGCTTCGTACAGTGCGTAATCGGCGATATTGATCAGGGCGTCGACCGATTCGGCATCGTCTGGATAGATACTGATGCCAATCGACGTCGACAGGCGCAGCGTCAGATCGTTGATGAAGAATGGCTCGGACAGGGACTCAACCAGCTTGGCAGCCGGGCCCTGGGCGTCGACCAGACCATGGATATCGCCCAGCACGACCATGAATTCATCGCCACCCAGGCGGGCAACGGTGTCTTCCTTGCGGGAGCTGGCCAGCAGCCGCTGCGACACGGCTTTGAGGATCTCGTCGCCGTAGGCATGGCCATAGGTGTCGTTGATCGCCTTGAAGCCGTCCAGATCGAGATACATGATCGCGGCCTTGGCATGGGTACGGTTGGCGTGCTGCAGCGCCGTCTCGATGCGGTCTTCGAGCAAGCGACGGTTTGGCAGGCCGGTGAGGGCGTCGTGCAGCGCCAGCTCCTGCTGGGCCTTCGAATACTGGGCCAGCTCCTTGTACAGCAGGCGCACTTCGAGCATGTTGTGGATGCGCTTGTGCACCTCGAGCAGGTCGAACGGCTTGCTGATGAAGTCACGGGCGCCGGCTTCGAGCGCGGCGATCTTGAAACTTGGCTGGGCCGTCAGGGCAAGCACAGGTAGATAGCCACCCTGTTCAATTTCCTTGAGGCCCTTCATGACCTGGAAGCCATTCAAGCCCGGCATTTGCAGGTCGAGCAGAATGAGGTCGTAATTGTGTTCGCGATGGAGCGGGCACACCTGCTCCGGCAGCATGGTCGAGCTGACGCAGGTGTAGCCTTCTTCGCGCAATATCTCTTCCATCAGCTCGATATTGTCGGGCGAATCGTCTACCACCAGAATTTTGGCGTTCAAAATGTCTTGTCTGCTCGGCATGCTTATCTCTTTATCGAAACTGGGCGGCGCCCCATTTCGGGGTGGAATCTAACGATACCTTACCTCTAATTAGTGTAGCAAGGACCATAAAATTTCTTGTAGGACAGCGCCGCGTCCGAAGGTAGGAACATCATCGACTATGGCCGCGACCGCTTTCCGCGAGCATTGGGACGGCGGGTGGCGTGCTGACCATGCCGATTGCCGCCATCAATTCGCTCTGTTCAACCGGCTTGGACACATGGGCCGAGAAACCGGCCTCGAGCGCCTTCAAGCGGTCTTCGGAGCGTGCAAACGCCGTCAGCGCGATGGCTGGAATCAGGCCGCCAGCATCGCGCGGCAGGGCGCGGACCCAGGCGAGGAACTCGAGGCCATTGACATCGGGCATGCCCAGATCGCTGATCAGGAGGTCGGGCGGGCTCGCGCGCAGCTGCGCCATGGCGTCCTGTGCGCTGCCGGCCAGCCGCACGTTGGCATGGCAATCGGACAGGATGCGGGCAATCAGCTCGCGCGCATCGCGGTCATCGTCCACGACCAGCACCGACATGCCGCGCATGTCGCGCACCATCGGTTCGGGTGCTGCCTCTGGCGCGGCAGGAAGGGTAGCTGACACCATCTCGGGCAGCGCGCCAGCGCCAAGGCCCGCCTGGCGAGACGCGCGTGGCATGCTTGACAGCGCCGCCGGCAGTTCAATCGTGAAGCTCGCACCCTGGCCAGGCCCGGCGCTCTCGGCGCGTACAGTGCCGCCGTGCTGCTCGATCAGGTGTTTCACGATCGACAAGCCCAGGCCCAGGCCGCCATGGCTGCGTGTCATCGAGGCATCGCCCTGGCGGAAGCGCTCAAACACGTGCGTGATGAATTCGGGCGCAATGCCCGAACCCGTATCGCGGATCGTGATGGCCACCTGGCCGTCGTGGTAGCCCAGCTCGATCGTGACCAGCCCGTCGCGCGGCGTGAACTTGATCGCGTTCGACAGCAAGTTCCAGACCACTTGCTGGAGCCGCCCCGGGTCGCCCGCGACGGACGGGATGGCAACGCCTTCGGGATAGCGCCGCTCGATACGGATGCCCTTGGCGTCGGCCGCCGGACGTACCGTTTCGATAGCGGCATCGATGAAGCTGCCCGGCGCCAGCGTCTGCATGTCGAGCAACACCTTGCCGGACGTGATGCGGCTCATGTCGAGCAAGTCTTCGATCAGCTGCGCCTGGGCGCGCGCATTGCGCTCGATCGTCGACAGGCCGCGCTGCAGGTCGGCGCCATCGCGGCTGCCGCGGCGCAGCACCTGCGACCAGCCAAGAATGGCCGACAGCGGCGTGCGCAGCTCGTGCGACAGCGTGGCCAGGAATTCATCCTTCATCTGGCTGGTGCGCTCGGCTTCGGCGCGCGCTTCGCGCTCGTTCTCGAGCAGCACCTTGCGTTCTTCAGCCGCGCGGCTGGCCACTTCGTACAGGCGGATATTGTCGACTGCGATGGCGGCCTGCGCCGCGATGCCGCTGACGATGCGTTCACTGCGTTCGGTAAAGACGTTCGGTTCCGGGTGCCCGAAGAACATCGTGCCGAGCAGTTCACCCGAGCGCGCCATGACGGGCACGGTCAGGTAGCTGCGTACCGGCGGGTGGCCATCCGGCAGGCCAAAGCGCAGCGCGCTGCCGGCCTGGACCGGATCGGCCGCCAGGTCGGCGACGCGCTGCAGGCGGGTGGTGCGCAGGCCCGGACCGAACAGGGCACTGGCGCCCGGTTCGGCGAAGTCCTGGAACTGGGCCGACGTGGCGCCCGACAGTGTGTACAGCGAATACAGCGTGCCTGCGCCATCCTGGCCGTAATGGACGAAGGCGGCATGACGCGCGCTGCAGACGCCGCAGGCGACATCGGCGGCGGCCTGCATCACGGCGCGTAGATCGCGCGTCGAGGCCAGCATGCTGCCCGTGCTGTTGAGCAGTTCAAGCACGTGCGATTCGTCGCGCAGCGCCTGTTCGGCGCGCTTGACCTGGTCGACGTCGGTATTGGTGCCGAACCAGCGCACCACGTTGCCGTCGCGGTCGTGCACCGCTTCGACCCGCGTCAGGAACCAGCGGAAATTGCCGTCGGCGCCGCGGATCGGAAATTCCATCTCGAACGCCGTGCCGGTGCGCACCGATTCATCCCAGTGTTCGAGCACGGCAGGCAACACCGCCGGGTCGTACACTTTTTGCCAGCCCCAGCCCGTCGATTCTTCGGGCGTGATGCCCGTGTATTCGTACCAGCGCTCGTTGAACCAGACGATCGAGCCGTCCGGATCGGCCATCCATGCCAGTTGCGGAATGGTGTTGGCCAGCGCGCGCAATTCTTCTTCGCTCTGGCGCAGGTGGTCGTCGGCCGCGCGCCGGGCGCTGATGTCCTGGGCCATGCCCGTCATGCCCAGCACGCCGCCGCCGTCGACGGCGCTGGCGTAGTCGGGGCGGCCGACCAGGGCCACACAGTGCGCCGCGCCGCCGGGCAGGTTGCCGCGTGCAAGCAGGCGGCATTCGAGATCGAGGTCGGTGCCCTGCGAGAAGGCGGCCAGCACGGCGCGCCGCACGACCTTGCGGTCTTCGGGTTGCAGCCGCTCGCGCAGGCTTGGCCAGGCGAGCGCGACATCGGCCGGCAAGCCGAGGATCTCGGCCGCGCGTGCACCGAAGGTGACGCGGTCGGTGGCCGCATCCCAGCGCCAGTCGCCCAGGCGCCCGGCGGCAATTGCCAGTTGCAGGCGGTTGTTGTTGTCGATGAGCGCCTGCTGGTCGAGCTTGCGCGCCGTGATGTCCTGGAAATACAGGGTCAGGCCTTCGGGGGAAGGGTAGACCCGCATGTCGAGCCAGGCGTTCAGGCGGCGGTAATAGAATTCGCGATTGACGGTAACGCGCTCCTCCATGGCGCGCACGCAATCGAGGGCGACCGTTGTGCCGTGCAGGTCTTCGAACTCATCCCACAGCTTGGCCCCGACCAGATCGCCGCGCCGCTTGTTGAGCGGCTCGACCATCTGCAGGGCGCGGCCATTGATATAGGTGATGTGCCAGTTGCGGTCCACCGCGCAAAAGCCGTCGGTGAGGCTTTCGAGCATGTTTTCCATGCGCTCGGTGGCGTGCTGGAGCGCCTCTTGTGCGGCGACCAGATCCTGGCCGGACACGTCGCGGGCAGTGCTCATGCCGGCCTCCGGAGGTGGCGCGCGATGCGGCGGACGTGTTGTGATGAAGAGTTCATGCCGGGGTTGCCATGCGCCCGAAGCCGGGCAGGATGCGTTTCATTGTAGACCAGCCGGGCGGGTCCGACTCACACTTTGTGAATGCGGACCGTTTCGCCCCTCGGTCAGCGTCGGCCCGGCTGACGCACTACCTTGGCCAGCGCATCCTGCAGCTGGTCGATTTCATACGGTTTTTGCAGCGACTGGTACGGGAACTCGAGGTGCCGCAGCAGCGTGTCGCCATATCCCGACGCGAAGATGATCGACAGCGCCGGGTCGTCGTTGATGGCGCGCTGCACCAGTTCGACGCCGGACATGCCGGGCAGGCTGACGTCGGAAAACAGCACGTCGTAGCGCTGGCTCGCCAGCAGCGTCAGGGCATCGTCGGGATGCGCGACGCCGTCGGCTTCGTGGCCGAAGGCCTTGAGCATCTCGCACACCAGGTACTGGGAGTCGACATTGTCTTCAACGACGAGGATGCGCAGGCCTGCATCGTCGACCGCTTCCTGGGCCGGCTGCGCGGTGGCCGGGGCCAGGGCGATCTGCACGCCGCGCACAGTGCCGGTTTCGTCGCGTACCGGGGACAGGCGCAGGTCGAAACGGTTGTCCGCGTTGCCATCGAGGCGGCGGAAGGTCAGGGCGGTGTCGGCCAGCACACCGGCCTCACCGCGCCAGGCCGCAGCCAGCGCCGCACCGGCCGCAGCCAGCGGTGGCGGCATCACGGGCGGGACCGAGCCGCCCGGCACGCGGCCGTAGCCAGGACCGGCCAGGGCGGCGTAGGCCTCATTGAATACCAGGACCGTTTCCGGTCCCCATACCAGCAGGGTCGGCAGCGGCGAATTGAGCAACAGATCGCTGCACAACCGCAGCGGCAACGGCCAGCGGGCAGCGTCGCCCAGGGCGGTCGTGCTCCAGTCGTAGGAAGCGGTGCTCCGGGCGGAAAGGTCGAGGTCTGGCATGGATTGTTGTAAAAACGAAAATATGGGCGGCATCCTACACCAAACAGGATGCACCTGCTCGGGCAACCGTGCGCGCAAAAAAAAGCCCGCTTCGTGAGAGGCGGGCTGAATCTATTTCCTGGGAGGAGAATAGAGGAGACAGTGCAATCATGCTGCATTGCGTCAAATCAGTCCAATTTATATTTCCAATAACCGTCATTGGTTTAATCAATATCCCGGGGATGTTGTGAAGAACCGCGTTGTGGCGTGTGCGCACTTGGTGCGATCGAGAAAATGTTCTACGATGGCAACTATGCCACCTTTTTCGTTGTACGTTTGCGCCATCGCCGCACTGTTGTCGACCGCCTATTCCCTTGATGCAAGCGCGCAGGATGGCTCGGGCCCGCTGCCGTGGGCCGATTATTCGCTCGAACAATTATCCGATATCGCCGTGACGTCTGTCTCGCGCCAGAGCGAGCCGCTGGCGCGCGCGGCGGCGTCGGTGTTCGTGATCAGCGCTGCTGACATCGCCCGTTCGGGCGCCACCACGCTGCCCGAAGTGCTGCGGCTGGCGCCGAATCTTCAGGTCGCCCGCATCAATACCCATGAATACGCGATCAGCGCCCGCGGATTTTTGTCGCCTCAGGCCAACAAGCTGCTCGTGATGATCGATGGCCGCAGCGTGTATTCGCCGCTGTTTTCGGGTGTGGTCTGGGAAATGCAGGATGTGGGGCTGGAAGACGTCGCGCGCATCGAGGTGGTCAGCGGGCCGGGCGGTACGGTGTGGGGCACGAACGCCGTCAATGGCGTCATCAATATCATCACGCGCAGCGCGGCCCAGACACACGGCGGCGTCGTCACGGCGTACGCCGGACCTGATGAGCATGGCGCCGGCGTGCGCTACGGCGGGCAGTTCGAGAACGGCCCGCACTGGCGCGTGTATGCCAGGCAAGCCCGGATCGAGGCCGATCGCACGCCAGCTGACGCCCCCGACAATCGCATGGCGCGTGAGCAGGCGGGCTTTCGTCTCGACTGGGAAGGTAGCGAGCAGGATGTCACGCTCAGCGGCGATGTGTACCAGGGGCGCCTGCGCAACACGTCCCTGTTATCGAGCGGAACGATGTCCGGCGCCAATCTGCGGGCAGAAGTCCAGCGCGACCTCGCTGATGCCGGCCAGGTGCGCATGCATGCGTGGCTCGATCAGACGCGGCGCAGCAAGCCGGGCGTGGGGATGCAGCAGATCGACACGGTTGACGTCGAAGCCCAGCACCTGGTGCGCTTCGGTGCACATGGCATCACCTGGGGCGGCGGCTATCGCAACAGCCGCGATCAGATCGACGGCGGGCCGGTGTTGCGCTTCACGCCGGCGCGCCGCAACCTGCGCTGGTCGCACCTGTTCGTGCAGGATGAATTGACCCTGACACCGACGCTGCGCGCCGTGGCCGGCATGCGCGTCGAACACAATGTGTATACAGGCAGCGAGTTGCTGCCGAATCTGCGCCTGGCATGGGACGCGAGCGACCAGGCAACGCTGTGGGCGGCCCTGTCGCGCACGGTGCGTGCGCCGTCGCGCATCGACCGAGATCTGTTTCTCGTCAATCCGGCCTCGCCGCGCCAGTTCCTGATTGCCGGCGGCGCCGACACGGTGGCGGAAACGGCGCGCGTGGCCGAACTGGGATATCGCGCCCAACCCATGCCGACGCTGTCGTATTCGGCCACGCTGTTCTATACCGACTTCGAGCGACTGCGTTCCCTGGAGCCGGCGACGCCCGGTGTACGGTTGCCGTACGTCATCAGCAGCCTGGGCAAGGGCAATCTGCGCGGCATCGAATTCTGGGCCAGCTGGCAAGCCGCGCGCGGCTGGCGCCTGCACGCCGGCGGCTTGCTGCAGGACGTCGACATGGGGCGCGAGCCGGCCAGTCGCGACACCACCGGGTTGTCCGGTCTGGGTGGGAATGATCCCAACCTGACCTGGACCTTGCGCAGTGCGCACGATCTGAGCGAGCGCATCTGGGCAGATTTTTCACTCCGTTACGTCGCACGACTGCCGCAGCTGGCCGTGCCAAGTTATCATGAGCTCGACGCGCGGATCGCGTGGCAAGTGCGTCCCGATCTCGAGCTCGCCCTTGCCGGGCGCAATCTGTTGCATGCCCGCCACGCCGAATTTGTCGCGGCAGGCAGCCGCCAGTTGCTCGAGCGCACGGTGTTTGCCAGCGCCACGCTGCGTTTTTGACGTGCGAATGGATTTCATGACTATCAATCAACCAGCTTGTCTGCCGCGCCGCAGGGCGTGCCTGGCCCTGATGCTGCCGCTGCTGGCCAGCCTCGGCCTTGGCCAGCCTGCGCACGCGATCGTGGTCGACGCTGCGCCCGTACTCGAACGACGTGTCAAGGCCGCTTTTTTGTACAAGTTTCTGGGGTATGCCGATTTTCCGGCCGGCTCGTTTGCCGATGCGACCACGCCGGTGAGCATTGGCGTGGTCGGCGCCGACGACATGGCGGCCGAGCTGACCCGGATCGCCGCCGGGCGCCTGGTGGCCGGGCGCATGATCACGGTGCGCGCGCTGCGCGAGCAGGATCTGGCGCAGCCGCTGCACGTGTTGTTCGTTGCCGGCGAGGATAACGCACGCGCCGCGCGCCTGCTGCGCGCCGCCAATGCGCAGCTGACCGTGACCGAGTGCGATGGCGGGCTGCGCAGCGGCAGCGTCATCAATTTTACGATCGTCGATGATCGGGTGCGTTTCGACGTCTCCCTCGATGCGGCGGAAAAGAAGAATGTGAAGCTCAGTTCGCGCCTGCTGACGGTAGCGAACCGTGTGCAAAAAGGAGCCACGTGATGTCTATGCACGATACCGGCTCCGTGCGCAGCAAATTGATCCTCATGGCGGTGTCCACCACCGCAGTGGCGTTGCTGTGCGCGGGTATCGCCATGCTGTTGCTCGACCTGCGCACCTTCCAGCGCTACTGGATCGACGATCTGACCACCCAGGCCGACATCGTCGCCAGCGTAACCGCACCGGCGGTCTCGTTCAACGACCCGGCCGACGTGGCGCAGAGCCTGACCCTGCTGCGGGTGCGCCCGCAGATCGTGGCCGCGGCCGTATTCACCGCCAATGGCACGCGCTTTGCCACCTACGTGCGCAGCGGCGTCAAGGCCAGCCTGCCCGAGCGGCCAGAGCCAGCCGGCTATCGCATCGAGCGCGGCGAAGTCGTCATGTACCACGACATCGTCGAAAATGGCGACCGGGTCGGGACCGTCTACCTGCGTTCACGCTACGGCGTGCTGGACCGGGCGCTAAGCTATGGTGCGATCCTTGGCGGCGTGCTGCTGGGCGCACTCGTGATTGCCGCCATCGTGGCCTCGCGCCTGCAAGCATCGATCACGCGCCCGCTCGAAGCGGTGACCGATATCGCGCGCCAGGTCATGCTGCGGCGCGATTTCAGCCTGCGCGTTCCGGGCCACCAGAAGGGCGAAATCGGCGTACTGGTCGAAGCCTTCAACGACATGCTGGCCGAGATCGGTCGTCGCTCGGACGCGCTGCAGACGGCCAACCGCACGCTCGAGCACGAGATGGACGTGCGCCAGAAGGCCGAGGGCGCGCTGATCGTGGCCGACCGCCGCAAGGACGAGTTCCTCGCCACGCTGGCGCACGAACTGCGCAATCCGCTGGCGCCGATCCGCACGGGGCTGGATATCCTGCGCATCCGCAGCGGCGACGCCCAGGCAACCCAGCGCGCGACCGACATCATGGAACGCCAGCTGCGCCAGATGGTGCGTCTGGTGGACGACCTGCTGGACGTCTCGCGCATCAATACCGGCAAGTTCACGATCAAGATGGGCCGGGTGGAACTCAAGGCCGTCGTCAACGATGCACTCGAAGTGGTGCGCTCCTACATCGAACTGCATGGGCATGAGCTGGTGCTCGAATTGCCCGACCGCCCCGTGTTCCTGCATGGCGATGCGACGCGCCTGGCCCAGGTGCTGTCGAACCTGCTCAACAATGCGGCCAAGTACACCAACCGGGGCGGACGCGTCGTGCTCAAGGGCGAGGTGGACGAGAACACCCTGATCCTCGAAGTGGCCGATACCGGCATCGGCCTGGCGCCGGAGATGCTCGACTCGGTGTTCGACATGTTCGTGCAGGTCGACTCGACGCTTGAACGCAGCAATGCCGGCCTGGGCGTGGGCCTGTCGCTGGCGCGCAAGCTTGTCGAGCTGCATGGCGGCACGATCACGGCGCACAGCGAAGGCCTCGGCCATGGCAGTCGCTTCGTCGTGCGCCTGCCGATCGTCGTTGAACCGGAGCCGCCCACCAAGCCGACCCCGGCCGCGTTCATCAGTGCCGAGAGCTATCGCATCCTGCTGGCCGACGACAACGTCGATTTCGTCAACAGCATCGGCGCGCTGCTCACGGCCATGGGGCACAGCGTGGTCATCACGCACAACGGACCCGATGCGCTGGCCGCCGCCGCGCGTTTCTGCCCGGACTACGCCTTCCTGGATATCGGCCTGCCGCACATGTCCGGTTACGACCTGGCGCGCGGGATCCGCAAGCTGCCGACCGGGGCGCTGACCGTGCTGATCGCCGTCACGGGCTGGGGTCAGGAAAAAGACCGCCAGCTGGCGTTCGAGTCGGGATTTGATCACCACATGGTCAAGCCGGTGCGCTTCGAGCAGATCGAGGAAATCCTGGGTAGCCGCAGCATCATCAAGAAGCTGCGTACCTGAGTGTGATGCGTCGTCTGGCGGGGCAGGGCAAGCCTGTCCTCTAGATGACGTGGTGATGTCGATGGCGATGTAAAAAACCAGGGCGCAAAGAAAAATGGCTCAGAATTTCTTCTGAGCCATTCTCTTGAAACTTTGGTGCGGCTGGCAGGAATCGAACCCACGACCCCTTGGTTCGTAGCCAAGTACTCTATCCAGCTGAGCTACAGCCGCCCGAAGCACGCATTATAGCAGCATGTGCCGGATTGGCAAAGTCTGCCGTGTTTCAGTGTGGTCCCGCACCGGGAAACGTCTCGACCGATCTGGAAGTAGCAGAAACTGACGCGCAAAAGAAAAATGGCTCAGAATTTCTTCTGAGCCATTCTCTTTGAAACTTTGGTGCGGCTGGCAGGAATCGAACCCACGACCCCTTGGTTCGTAGCCAAGTACTCTATCCAGCTGAGCTACAGCCGCCCGAGGCACGCATTATAGCGGGGTGTGCTGATCTTGGCAAACTTCTATCGGGACTTTGTTTCTACCGGCGTCGGCGAGGCTTCAGATTCGTCGCAGGGCGTCGATGATAACTGCATCGTTGGGATTGCCCAGCACCGTCTCCAGCAGCGCCATCGGCACCAGGTGCACGGCCTGGCTTTCCCAGCCCATCAGCGCCGGATTGCCGCCCAGCCGCTGCGCCAGGTAGTAGCGCGTTACCGTCTGCGTGCGCCGGCAGTCGATCAGATGCCGCACTATCTGCACGCGCAGGCCGGATTCCTCGAACGCTTCGCGGATGGCCGTTGCCTGCAGGCTGATGTCCGGGTCGACACGGCCCTTGGGGAAGGTGGCGTCATATCCGCCGAAAGCATTGGAGGGAGCGACGGCCCACACACGGCCATCGTCTTCCACGATCACCACGCCTGCAGCAGGCGCGAATCCTGCGGGCACGGCGAAGGGTGGCTCGTCGATGTCGGCCTGGCCGGGGACCACCTGCCAGTCGGCGGTGCTGGCCGGGATGTCGAGCCAGGGCGCAAACGGCACGTCGTTCAGCGACGGGGGCAGGGCGCCGAGTGGGATCACGGTGGCGATGCTGGCCGGGTCATCCCAAGTGGCGGTGGTTGTTGGCGTTGACGGGTGCGCGAGACGTACCGGCGCACCGTGTTCATCGGGTTGCGGATGGAGGGTGGTCATTGTCGGGGAGTGTATTGGGAGAAGCGTGTGACACGAGCCCAAATGCAATAAGGGCACTTCTTGCGAAGTGCCCTTATCTTGAAAAGGTTTGGTGCGGCTGGCAGGAATCGAACCCACGACCCCTTGGTTCGTAGCCAAGTACTCTATCCAGCTGAGCTACAGCCGCCCAATGCGAGCATTATAGCGGGCAGTGAGCATCTTGGCAAAGGGTGATTATGCTCATGTAATGCTGATTCATCTGCCAGTCAGTAGGTGCTCTGTCGGAAGCCATATTCCGCCAGACATGTCCATCAGTCTGCAACAAATACGGCGACCAAGAAAAAGGGCCAGATCTCGCGATCTGGCCCTTCGTATCTTCTGGTGCGGCTGGCAGGAATCGAACCCACGACCCCTTGGTTCGTAGCCAAGTACTCTATCCAGCTGAGCTACAGCCGCCCGAGGCACGCATTATAGCAGCGACATTTTATTTCGGGAAGACTCAAATTATTTCACGGCAACAAAGTCCTCTGGTAGATTGGTTGCAGCGCAAATCGATCGGATGACCATGCCAGGTTCTACCTGGGCTGCCTGTAGCGGCCTGTTTCGTTTCACCTTCTTCCTGCTGCTCGCGCTGGCGTTGCCGGCCGACGCCAACCAACGCAATCTGCGCTTCGAGCGCCTGTCGGTCGAAGAAGGCTTGTCGCAGCACTCGGTGATGAGCATCCTGCAGGACCGCCAGGGCTTCATCTGGTTCGGTACCCAGGCCGGCCTGCACCGCTACGACGGCTACCGGCTCGTCATCTTCCGCAACGACGCCAATGATCCGGCCAGCATCCCCGACAACTTCATCTCGGCCTCGTACGAAGATCCGGCCGGGCGCCTCTGGTTCGGTACCAAGGGCGGGCTGGCGCGGCACGATCCGGCGACCGGGCGTTTCGAGCGGTTTGCGCTCACCCAGCCGGGTCGCACCGTCAAGCGTTCGGTGGCGGCGATCGTGCCCGGGCCCGATGGCGCGCTGTGGCTCGCAACCAATGACGGCGTGGTGCGCTTCGACCCGCACACGGGTCAGCAGCGCAACCATGTATCCGATCCGGACAACCCGGCGAGCCTGCGCGACAACCGCGTCAACGCACTGGCATTCGACGGGCGCGGGGCGCTATGGGTCGGCACTGCCGCAGGCCTGGACCGGCTCGACCCGGCGAGCGGCCAGGTCACGCGTTTCACGATGGCGCCGCCCGATGACGCCGAGCGCAATGCCGTGCTGGCGCTGTCGATGGGGCCGCGCCAGACGCTGTGGATCGGTACCGCAGCGGGCCTCGAGGCGTGGCGCATCGAGGGCGATGTGCCGCAGCGGCGCCGGATCGGTGCTGCCGACGGCATGCGCGGCGCGCGTATCCGCACGCTGTACCACGACAACGGCGCGCAGCTGTGGGTCGGCACCTCGGCCGATGGCCTGAAGTGGCTCGATCCGTCCACTGGCCGGTTCACAGGCTACAGTCATCTGCCGCAGGACCGGCACAGCCTGTCCGACAACATGGTGTCGGCGTTGCTGGTCGACCGCACCGGGACGCTGTGGGTCGGCACGTATTTTGGCGGGATCAACCGCACCGACCTGGCCAGCGGGGGCTTTGCGCGTTTTGGCGAAACGGAAGGGATGGGCCGCGCCAGGGTGCGCGCGATCGTCGACGACCCGGCCGGGCGCCTGTGGCTGGGCACCAGCGGTGATGGCCTGATGCTGCTCGATCCGGCCTCGCGCACGACCCGCCACTTCGGCACCGACGCGTTCACGGGCAAGGTCGTCACCGCGCTGGCGCAGGCCGGCGAGCGGCTCTGGATCGGCGGGCCCACGGGCCTCGCGTGGCGCGATGCGCGCGGGCGCATGGGGCGGGTCGAATTGGGCCAGAGCCCGGGCGCCAACCATGTACAGGCACTGCGTGAGGGCCGCGACGGCACGCTGTGGGTGATGACGCGCGATGGCCTGTCGGCCGTCGCGCCTGGCGCCACGATCGCGCGCAACTGGCGCAACGTGCCGGGCGACGCGACGAGCCTGGGCGACAACTACGGGTTTGCCCTGGTCGAGGACCGGCGCGGCGTGCTGTGGATCGGCACCGAATCGGGCCTGGAGCGCTTCGACCCCGTCAGCGGCACGTTCAGCCGCTTTCGCCATGACCCGAACGACAGCACGAGCCTGCGCCACAGCCGCGTGTATCACCTGCTCGAGTCCAGGGCCGGCGACCTGTGGGTGGGCACTGCCGGGGGCTTGCACCGGATGGGGCAGGCTGGCGGACGCACGTCGTTTCGCTACTACCCGTTCAGCAGCCAGGACGCGCAGTCGATCGGCGCCATCCTCGAAGACAACGACGGCATCATCTGGGTCAGCACGACCGCCGGCATCACGCGCGTCGATCCGGTCACCGGCCAGACCAAAAGTTATAACGCCAAGGATGGCCTGATCGACGGCGCCTATTTCGTGGGCGCCGGCCGGCGCGGCGCCGACGGGCAGCTGCACTTCGGCGGTGTCAGCGGCGTCACCTCGTTCAACCCGGCCGATGTGCACGACAATCCGTTCCCGCCGACGGTGGCGATTACCGACCTGCAGGTGCTGAACCGCTCGCGCGGCATCCACAACCTGACGGCGCAACGGGAGATCACGCTGTCGCACCGCGATACCGTGATCTCGCTCGAATTCGCGGCGCTGCACTACGCCGACCCGATGGGCAATCTGTACGCCTACCAGCTCGAAGGCTTCGACGCCAACTGGGTCAATACCGGAGCGGGGCGGCGCTTTGCCACCTACACCAATCTCGATCCCGGGCATTACGTGTTCCGGGTCCGGGCCAGCAACAAGGATGGGCTCTGGAGCAAGGAGGCAGCCACGCTCGCGATCACGATCACGCCGCCGTACTGGAAGACATGGTGGTTCCGTACGCTGGCCGTGGCGCTGGTGGTGACGCTGTCGTACCTCGCCTATCGGCTGCGCATCGGCGCGCTCGTGACGCGCCAGGGCTTGCTCGCGCGCGAAGTCGACGCCCGCACCGGCGAGCTGCTGCTGCAGAAGGAAGCGGCCGAACGGGGCAAGCGCGAGGTTGAACGCCAGAAGGAATCGGTCGAGCGCGCGCACCGCAATATCGCGCTGCTGTCCGAGATGGGACGCATGCTGACCACGAACCTCGACCACGAGGCGATCATGCTGACGCTGTACCAGCACGTCAAGGCGCTGATGGATGCGCCGCTGTTTGCCGTCGCGCTGCGCCAGGGCGAGCGCGGTGTGCTCGAGCTGCCGTTCGCAATGGCGTTCGGCCGGCGCGAGACCCCGCGCGAGCTGGCCTTCGACCCGGCCGGGCACCTGCTGGCGCGCTGCGTGGCCGAAAACCGGGCATTCCTGCTGGCGGACGTCGACACCGAATTGCCCGCATGTCTGCCCGGCGCGCCCGATTTGGCTGCCGGGGTGGCGCTGACCGCACCGGCGACTGCGCTGCCGATGCCGCGCTCGCTGCTATGCGTGCCGGTGACGGCGGGCGAGCGCGTGCTGGGCGCACTGACGGTGCAAAGCCTGGAGCCGAGCGCCTACGGCCAGGTCCACCTCGACATGCTCGGTACACTCGCCGCCTACGTCGGCGTGGCCATGGACAATGCCGAAGCCTACGCGCGCCTGAAGGAAACCCAGGTGCAGCTGGCGGCGCAGGAACGTCTGGCATCACTGGGCTCGCTCGTGGCCGGTGTGGCGCACGAACTCAATACGCCGATCGGCAACAGTCTTCTCATGGCCAGCACGCTGCAGGAACGCACGCATGCGGTCGCGGCGCAGTTCGAGGCGACCACGCTCAAGCGGTCCGACCTGGCCGACTACATGGGCGCGGCGCGCGACGCGTCGCAGCTGATCGTGCGCAGCCTGCACAATGCGGCCGAGCTGGTAAGCAGCTTCCGCCAGGTGTCGGTCGACCAGGCCAGTGCCCAGCGGCGCCGGTTCGACCTGGCCCAGGCCTGCCATGAAATCGGCGCGACCCTGATGAATACGGTGCGCCTCGCCGGGCACCGGCTCGACATCGACGTGCCGGCCGGGATTGCGATGGACAGTTTTCCTGGCCCGCTGGGCCAGGTGATCATCAACTTCGTCAACAACGCGATGCTGCATGCGTTCGACGGCCCGGGCGGCGTCATGACGCTGACGGCGCTGGAAACCGACGGCCGCGTCGCGCTCACGTTCCGCGACGACGGCCGCGGCATCGACCCGGCCCACCTGGGCCGCATCTTCGATCCGTTCTTCACGACCCGCATGGGCCAGGGCGGCACCGGCCTGGGACTGAACATCGTCTACAACATCGTCACCACGCTGATGGGCGGGACGATCCGCGTCGTGAGCCTGCCGGATGCCGGCACCGCCTTTTTGCTCGAACTGCCGCAAAAAGCGCCCGAGGCCCTGGCGCCCGCGGTCAGCCCCGCGCCCTAGACGACGTTGATCGGCGTGCCGGCATGCCACGCCTCGATATTATCGACCAGCATATCGGCCAGCGTCTGCATCGCACCAAAACTGGCCCAGGCGATGTGCGGCGTGAGCAGGAAGTGCGGCAGGCGCAGGCGCAGCAGCGGATTGTTCGAGCAGGGCGGCTCTTCGCTCAGGACATCAAAGCCGGCGGCGATGCGGCCTTCCATCAGCACATTGGCCAGCGCCGCCTCATCGACCAGGCCGCCGCGCGCCGTGTTGATCAACAGCGCGCCGGGCTGCATCAGAGCGAGTTCGCGCGCGCCGATCATGTGGCGCGTGGCGTCGGTCAACGGCAGGTGCAGGCTCACGACCTGCGAGGTGGCCAGCAATTCGTCCAGCGGCAGTTCCGTGACGTCCGTGTCCGTGATCGGCGAGCGCGAGGTGGCGACGACCTCCATCCCGAAAGCGCGTGCGATGCTGGCCACTTGCCGGCCCAGCGCGCCGTAGCCGACGATGCCCAGGCGCGTGCCGGCCAGATCGCCAATCGGATGGTCGAGCAGGCAAAAGCGGCTCGAGGTTTCCCACTTGCCTGCCTCGACGTCGGCCGCGTAGGCGCGCAGATTGCGGCGCAGCGCCAGGATCAGCGTGAAGCAGTGCTCGGGCACCGACACCAGCGAATAATTGCGGATATTTGAAACCACGATGCCGGCCGCGCGGCAGGCCGCCAGGTCGACATTGTCGGTGCCGGTCGCGGCGATGGCGACCATCTTCAGGTCGGGCAGGCGGGCGATGGCGTCGGCCCGCAACGGCACCTTGTTGGTGATGGCCACGGTGGCCCCGGCCAGACGCGCCACGACATCCTCGACGGCGGTGGCGGCATGGTCCTCCCATGCATGTTCGAAGGCGGGCACGCGGACATTGGCGCGCAGGCTGTCACGGTCGAGAAAAACGATTCGCTGCATGGTGTCCTTTCGCGGTTGGCGGCTTGCGGTAATCATAACAGCCCCTGTCAGCGTGAGTTGCCGTACAGTCCGCGGCGCGCCACGGGGCTACGCTGGCAATCATCGAATTTCCCAGAGGTTGCCATGACGGACGCGCTCAAAGCCTACAAAGCCAAACGCAATTTCGATATCACGACCGAGCCGGCCGATGGCGGGAAGGCGGGACAGGACGTGCTCACCTTCGTGATCCAGAAGCACTGGGCCAGCCGTCTGCACTACGATTTCCGGCTCGAGCTCGACGGCACAATGAAAAGCTGGGCCGTGCCGAAAGGCCCCAGCTACGACACGCATGACAAACGGATGGCCGTGGAGGTCGAGGACCACCCGATCTCGTACTCGGACTTCGAAGGCACGATTCCGGCCAAGCAGTACGGCGCCGGCAAGGTGATCATCTGGGACAAGGGCACCTGGGAGCCGCTGGAAGATCCGCGCGCGGGCTTTGCCAAGGGCAGCATCAAGTTCGCGCTGCACGGTCACAAGATGCACGGCCGCTGGACGCTCGTGCGGATGAAGGGCCGTGGCGAAAAGCAGCCGCCATGGCTGCTGATCAAGGAGAAAGACGATTACGCGCGTCCGGCCGAAGAATTCTCGCTGGTCGACGAACTGCCCGACAGCGTGAAGGCATTGTCGATGCCGAAGCGCGCGGCGCAGAAGGTCGAGGCGCTGCGCGAGGAAGCGAAGGCGGCACCTGCAAAGAAGGCACCCGCCAAAAAAGCACCCGCCAAAAAAGCGGCAGCAAAAAAGGAGCCGGCAAAGCGCGCGGCGACGCAAGACGCCACGTCGCCGCTCCCTGCGAAATTCTCGCCTGAACTGGCCACCCTTGTCGATGCACCGCCGCCCGACCCCGAAAATTGGCTGTTCGAAGTCAAGTTCGACGGCTACCGCATGCTCGCGCGCATCGAGGAGGGCGCCGTGCGTCTCATCACGCGCAACGCCAACGACTGGACCGACAAACTGACGCCGCTGAAGGAGGAGCTGGAACGCATGGCGCTGCCTGACGGCTGGTACGACGGCGAGATCGTCGTCCATGACGACGCCGGCAAACCCGATTTCGGCCTGCTGCAGGCAGCGTTCGACGGCAACGGCGCCGTCGACATCGATTACTTCCTGTTCGATATTCCGTACTTCGACGGCCACGATCTGCGCGAGATGCCGCTGGTCGACCGGCGCACGGTGCTTGAACAGGTGCTTCAGAATGCCGGATCGGAGAAGGTGCGGTTTTCCGCCGAATTCGGCGCCAAGCCGGACGAACTGATCGTCGCCGCCTGCAAGATCGGCCTCGAAGGCGTGATCGGCAAGCGGCGCGACGCCCGCTATGTGTCGCGCCGTTCTCCCGACTGGATCAAGCTCAAATGCGGCCGGCGCCAGGAATTCGTCATCGGCGGCTTCACCGATCCGAAGGGCGCGCGCACCGGCATCGGCGCGCTGCTGCTCGGAGTCCATGACGAAGACGGCGTGCTGCGCTACGCCGGCAACGTCGGCTCGGGCTTCAACCACGCGACCCTGACCAGCATCGCCGAACAACTCGAAGCCCTGCGTACCGACACGAGCCCGTTCCCGCCGCGCGCCGTGCCGGGGCGCGCGCACCACTGGGTCAAGCCGGTGCTGGTGGCGGAAGTGAGTTTCTCGGACTGGACGAGCGGCGGCGCCGTGCGCCATCCGGTGTTTCAGGGGCTGCGCAAGGACAAGCCGGCCAGGAACATCACCCGGGAGCAGGCGCTCCCGGTGGAGGACGTCGTTACCGATGACGAGCCAGTGGCCGCACAGGGCAAGCTGCCCGCATCGCTGAAGATCACCAACGGCGAGCGTGTAATCGACAAGGCGTCGGGCACCACCAAGCTGGCGCTGGTGCGTTATTACGCGCTGGTGGGCGACCTGATGATGGAACATCTGAAAGGGCGCCCGGTCTCGCTCGTGCGTGCGCCCGAGGGCGTGGGCGGCGAGCTGTTTTTCCAGAAGCACGTCGACGTGCGCAAGATGCCCGGTCTGCGCGACCTGGACCAGGCGCTCGACACCGAGCACCCGCCCATGCTCGAAGTGGCCACGCCGCTGGGTATCCTGTCGTCGGCCCAGTGGAACGTGGTGGAGATCCATACCCAGAACGCGTTCAAGGGCAGTTACCAGAAACCGAACCGGATGGTGTTCGACCTCGATCCCGGCGACGGCATCAAGTGGCCCGAGATGCAGGAAGCAGCGCAGCTGATGCATGCCTTCCTCGACGAACTGGGTTTGCCTGCGTTCCTGAAAACCAGCGGCGGCAAGGGCCTGCACGTCGTGGTGCCGATCAAGGGCAACCATGACTGGGACACGGTCAAGCGCTTCTCGCAGGCGATCGTGCACCACATGGCGCAAACGCTACCGGAGCGCTTCGCCTTCAAGAGCGGACCGAAAAACCGGGTCGGTAAAATCTTCATCGATTACCTGCGCAACGGGCAGGGGGCAACGACGGTGGCGGCATGGTCGGCGCGTTCGCGCCCGGGGCTGGGGATTTCAGTGCCGCTGGGCTGGGATGAGCTGGATAAACTGACTTCTAGCGACCAGTGGACGATTGCCAATGTGCACGAGCGGCTGGATGTGGGGAATACGCCGTGGCAGGACTATGCCACGGCGGCGAAGACACTGACCAAAGCGATGAAGCAGCTCGGGTTCGTGCCCTGAGGGTGAGGGAACGCGCGGTACGCTAGGCTTCGTTCCGGAAGATGCCGCGCACGTTCATCGCCATCAGCGCCACCTGCAGCGCGATGAGCGCCCACGCTTCGTCGTGCAGGCCCCAGACGATCCACAGCACATTGCTGAAGATGAAGGTCCAGAAGCCCAGGATGCGGCGCTCGGCGCGCTTGGCGCCGACCAGGTAGGCGGCAATCAGGCTGACGGCCATCGCAGGCCATTGGAGAAAGTCGATGAATCCGTCCATCCTCACGCCGCCTTCTTGCGCGCAGGCGCCTTGGTGCTGGCTTTCGCCGCTGCCTTCTTGGCTGCCGGCTTAGCTGCTGCCTTGGTAGCAGTGGCACGGGCCCCTGACGTTGTCGCCGCCTTGCGCGCACGTGGCGGCGGCTGGTCATCCTCGCTATCCTCGTCGTCGGCCGGCTTGCGCGATTTGCGTGGTGGCGGATCGTCGTCATCATCGTCGTCGTCAAGGTCGGCCAGCGCCGCCTTGGCCGGCTTCTTGCCAAGGCTGGCCTGGAGCAGGGCGACCAGATCGATGACCTTGCCGGTGGTGCGCTTTTCCTTCTCAGGCTCGGGTTGCGTGATGGTCTTGGTCTGCTTGGCCTTGATCTTCTTCTTGACCAGGGCCAGCACGTCTTCGCGGTAGCTGTCGTGGTACTGTGCCGGCGCCCAGTCTTCGCTCATGCCCTCGACCAGGGCCATCGCCATCTTGAGTTCCTTGACGGTGACGGCAGCCGTTTTGGAATTGGGCGACGGGATCTTGAGTTCACCCGCGTCGCGCATTTCGTCCGGGTAGCGCAGCGTATTGAGCACGATCGTGTCGCCCACGCAGATCAGCGCCGCCAGATGCTGCTTGACGCGGATGACCACGTGCGCGATGCCGATCTTGCCCGCTTCGCGCAGCGTCTCGCGCAAGAGCGCATAGACTTTCGCGCCGCCCTTGCCGGGCGCCAGGTAATAGGGCTGGTCGTAGTAGATCAGCGGCACATCGCCAGCGTCGACGAAGGCCTGGATGTCGATCGTCTGCGTCGCTTCCGGATTGGCGCGGCGCAGGTCTTCGTCCGACAGGACGACGTATTCACCGTCCTCGTACTCGTAGCCCTTGACGATGTCGTCCCAGACGACTTCCTTGCCATTGCCCTTGTTGTAGCGTTTGAATCCGACCGGCGAAAAATCACGCCGGTCGAGCATCGTCAGGTCGAGCCCCTTGGTCTCGACCGCGGGGTACATATCGACCGGAATGTGGACCAGTCCGAAACTGATCGCGCCCTTCCACATGCTGCGTGCCATTGCCTGCTCCTCGCTGTGGGTCCGTTATTCGCCAACGACGCCGGTCACCGGCAGCACGATGCCCGTGATGTAGCCCGAGCACACGGGCGAGGCCAGGAACACGTAGGCGGGCGAGAGTTCTTCAGGCTGGGCCGGGCGCCGGTAGTCGGTGCTGGCGCCGAATTCGGTGATGTCGTCCGGGCCCTTGTCGGCCGGATTCAGTGGCGTCCAGACAGGGCCTGGCGCCACCGCGTTCACGCGGATGCCCTGGTCGAGCAGGCTGCCGGCCAGCGACATCGTGAATGCGTGGATCGCGCCCTTGGTCGACGAGTAGTCGATCAGCTTGGCCGAGCCTTTCAGGCCGGTGACCGAGCCCGTATTGATGATCGACGCGCCGCGCTTGAGGTGCGGCACGACGGCCTTGGCCATGTGGAAGTAGCCGAAGATATTGGTGCGGAAGGTTTCCTCGAACCGCTCTTCGGTGATATCGAGGATCGAATCGGCGTGTTCCTGGAATGCGGCGTTGTTGACCAGAACGTCCAGGCGGCCGAATTCCTTGACCACCTGCTGCACGGCGTCGTTGCAGAACGCCGGATCCTTGACGTCGCCCGCGATCGTGATGCAGCGGCGGCCTTCGGCCTCGATGCAGCGCTTGGTCTCTGCGGCGTCGACATCTTCGTTCAGATACATGACGGCGACATCGGCGCCTTCACGTGCGAACAGCACCGCGACTGCGCGTCCGATGCCCGAGTCGGCGCCGGTGACGATGGCGGCCATGCCGTCAAGCTTGCCGCTACCTTTGTAGCCCTCGGCCATGAACTTCGGCTTGCTTTCCATATCGGCTTCGAGTCCCGGCTTGGCCAGGTGCTGCGCCGGCATCGGCGGCGCCGGCTGGTCAACCCCGGTCTGGACGGCTTCTTTGCTCTCGGAGTCGTTCTTCCTGGCGTCGCGTGCGTCCTGCTCTTCCTGGATGGCGCGCTGCTTTGCTGCCACGTCGTCTTGATGTGCCATGGTGGTTCTCCCGTGAGTGTGGTTTCGTTTGCAAGAGTATTCGGCGCGCACCCTGGTGCGACGGTGCGCTCCCACACACAGGACGACAATTGCTATGCTTGGCACGCCCGCTTATGGCAAACTTGCCGTGCAGCCATGCCGACAGGGCGCGGCTGGACCTACCTCTGGAGAATCACCATGCATCAAGAAGACGGCGCGCGCGAGGACTTTACCTGCGTCTTCGTCAATCCCGTCGGCCAGCGCCGCGCCGATTTCCAGCACGGCTGCGATGGCATGTTCGCCAATCTGCGCGTGGCGGCAGGGGCCGAGCAGGCGCGCGCGCTGCTGGCACGCGAACCGGCCGACCTGCTCGTGCTCGACCTGGAACGCTGCGACCTCGCCATCGACCTGGCGGCGCTGGGCGCCCTGGTCGCCGAGCGCGCCGGCGCGCCGGTGCTGGTCCTGTGTCCTTTCACGAATGCACGTTGGCTGCCGGCGCTGATGGCCTTCGGTCCGCTCGACTACGCCATCGGTCCGCTGCGCGCGCAGCAGACCCGCGCGCTGCTGGCCGCGCGCATGCGCGCTGGTTTCAGTGTCGCGGCCCCAGGCTTGCCCACACCATCGGAAACTGAACTGCGCACGCTGCTGGCAGTGCGCAGCGCCTGTCAACAGGCACTGGCCGATGCCGACGACAGCGCGCGCTTTGCCGAGCACCTGTGCGCCGCGCTGGCCGGCTGGCCGGGCGTCGTGCATGCGGCGCTGTTCCAGCACCGCGATGGCGACCTGCATCTCGAGGCCGAGCAGGGCGTGGAAGGGCTGCACCTGATGGCGCTGCTCGCGCACGATGGCCGCTTGCTGCACTCGCCCCTGCGCCATGCGTTCCCCGGCCTGCTGGCGGCGGCGACCGGCGAATTCACGCTGCTCGATACGCTCGACAAGGCGGGAGAACCGGCGCTGGCGGCGCGCCTGGACACCTTTGGCGCGCGCATGGTCGTCGGCGTGCCGATCCCGGGGCAGGGACCGGGCGGGCCGATGGGCTCCCTGTGCCTGCTGTTCGGCGACGCGCAGCCTTTTTCGCCCGCGCAGTTGCAGGCACTGGACGATCTGGCCGGGCTGGCCGCGCATGGCCTGCGCATGGCCGAGGTCACGCGCGAAAACGAGGCGCTGCTGGCCCGCATCACGCACCTGGCCACCACCGACGCCCTGACCGACCTGGCCAACCGTCGCCACGGCGAAGGTTTACTGGAACAGGAAATCAAGCGCGCACGCCGCTACCGGCTGCCGCTGGCGCTGATCCTCTTCGATATCGATCGCTTCAGCCAGATCAACGATACCTTCGGCCACCCGGTGGGCGACCTGGTACTGCGTACGGTGGCCGATACGGCGCGCGCGCTGCTGCGCGGGAGCGATGTGCTGGTGCGCTCGGGCGGCGAGGAATTCCAGGTGATCGCATCGCACACGAGCGCGATTGACGCGCTGAAGATGGCCGAGAAGCTGCGTGCGGCCATCGAGCAGGTCGAGATACCGGGGTGTGACCACGTCACCATCAGCCTCGGCGTGGCCCAGCTGGGCGAGGGCGAGAGCGGCGACTCGATGGCGGTGCGTACCCACGCTGCATTGGCGCGCGCCAAGCGGGCGGGCCGCAACTGCATCGAGCTGGCGATGTCCTGACGCGTTCGGGTGCAGCGCGCACCTTCGCAGTGCGCGGCGCGTGCAAAACAGACGTCCCACGCCACGTAAGGACGCTGGCACGCATCGTGCTGTTTCATCAAGCATGCGCGATTGTACCTCCACCGATGCACCCACCGTCTTCCCCGCCTGGCAAGCCAGCCTGGCGCTGGGCTTCGTGCGCGATGGCGCCACGACGCGCCTCGTGCGCCGCACGCACCGCGGGCCGCTGCGCGTCCAGAAGGCGCTGTATCCGGAAGGCCCGGGCGCCTGCCACGTGATCGTCGTGCACCCGCCGGGTGGCGTGGTCGGGGGCGACCGGCTCGAGATCGACGTCGACGCCGGCCCCGCTTGCAGCGTGCTCGCCACCAGTCCCGGCGCGACCAAGTGGTACCGCGCCAACGGCCGCGTGTCGCAGCAGGCGGTGCGCCTGCGCGTTGGCGCGAGCGCTGCCATCGAATGGCTGCCGCAGGAAACCATCTTCTATGACGCGGCCAGCGTCGACCTCGAACATGACGTCGATCTCGCCGCCGGCAGCACCTATATCGGCAGCGAAGTGCTGTGCTTTGGCCGCGTTGCCGCTGGTGAAGCGTTTACGCGCGGACGGATCCGCCAGCGCACGCGTATCCGCCAGGACGGCCGTCTGCTGTGGTGGGAGCAGGGCATCCTGACCCCGGATGGCATCGCCAGCCCCCTCGGCATGCGAGGCCATGCGGTGTGCGCGACCTTTCTCGCTGTCGGTCGGCCCGTGCCCGCCGCCCTGCAGGCGCACGTGCGCGCGCTCGACCCGCAGCTGGCCTCGAGCCAGGTGAAGTCGGTGTTCGTCGCGCGTTATCTCGGCGACGACGGCGAAGCGGCGCGCGCCGTCATGGCGCAGGTGTGGGCGTTGCTGCGCCCCCATCTGCTCGACCGCCCGGCGTGCCCGCCGCGCATCTGGCTCACCTAGACTGGCTCACCTGGAACCGACCCGCCATGGACCTGACGCCCCGCGAAAAAGACAAGCTGCTGATCTTCACTGCCGCGCTGCTGGCCGAACGCCGGCGTGCGCGTGGTCTCAAGCTCAATTACCCCGAAGCCGTGGCCTTGATCACGGCCGCCATCATGGAAGGCGCGCGCGATGGCCGCAGCGTGGCCGAGCTGATGAGCGAAGGCACGACGATCCTCGCGCGCGGCGACGTGATGGAGGGCGTGCCCGAGATGATCCCCGATATCCAGGTCGAGGCGACGTTCCCGGACGGGACCAAGCTCGTGACCGTCCACCATCCGATTCCCTAGACGGGGCCCAGCGTGATCCCAGGCGAATACTTTCTCGAGGGCGGCGACATCGAACTCAACGTCGGTCGGCGCACGCTGACTGTGGTCGTGGCCAATGCGGGCGACCGGCCGGTGCAGGTCGGCTCGCACTACCACTTTCATGAAGTCAATCCTGCGCTGCAGTTCGAGCGGGATAGCACGCTCGGCATGCGGCTGAACATCGCGGCCGGCACGGCAGTGCGCTTCGAGCCGGGCCAGCGCCGCACGGTGGAACTGGTCGACCTGGCGGGCGAGCGGATCGTGCACGGCTTCCAGGGCCGCGTGTCGGGGCCACTGCCCGCGCCTGCGTCATCGGGAGACGCATGATGGTCACGCTCAGCCGCCAGGCCTACGCCGACATGTATGGCCCGACCACGGGCGACCGCATTCGCCTGGCCGACACCGACCTCGTGATCGAGATCGAACGCGACTTCGCGACCTACGGCGAAG
This sequence comes from Massilia aurea, assembly GCF_024753205.1. Classification (GTDB taxonomy): domain Bacteria; phylum Pseudomonadota; class Gammaproteobacteria; order Burkholderiales; family Burkholderiaceae_D; genus Telluria; species Telluria aurea. The sequence continues at coordinate 390,761 of NZ_JANUGZ010000005.1, forward strand.
AGGTCAAGTTCGGCGGCGGTAAAGTGATCCGCGACGGCATGGGGCAGTCGCAGCGCCTGCGCGAGGGTGTGATGGACACGGTCATCACTAACGCCGTCATCATTGACCACTGGGGCATCGTCAAGGCGGACATCGGCATCAAGGATGGCCTGATCGCGGCCATCGGCAAGGCCGGCAACCCGGATATCCAGCCGGATGTCACGATGGCCATCGGCGGGGCGACCGAGATCATCGCCGGCGAAGGCATGATCGTCACGGCCGGCGGCGTCGACACGCACATCCACTTCATCTGCCCGCAGCAGATCGACGAAGCGCTGTACTCGGGCATCACGACGATGCTGGGCGGCGGCACCGGGCCGGCCGTCGGCACGGCCGCCACGACCTGCACGCCGGGTGCCTGGCACATTCATTCGATGCTGCAGGCGGCCGACGCGTTCCCGATGAACCTGGGCTTTTTCGGCAAGGGCAACGTCAGCCAGCCCGGCCCGCTCGAGGAGCAGGTCCATGCCGGCGCCGTGGGCCTGAAGCTGCACGAGGACTGGGGCAGCACGCCCGCGGCGATCGACAACTGCCTGTCGGTGGCCGAACGGCTGGACGTGCAGGTGGCGCTGCACTCCGACACGCTCAACGAGGCGGGTTTTCTGGAGTCGACCGTGGCAGCGTTCAAAGGCCGCACGATCCACACTTTCCACACCGAGGGCGCGGGCGGTGGCCACGCCCCGGACATCATCGCGGCCGTGGGCTACGACAACGTGCTGCCGTCGTCGACCAATCCCACGCGCCCGTTCACGGTCAATACACTCGACGAGCACCTGGACATGCTGATGGTCTGCCATCACCTCGACCCGGCGATTGCCGAAGACGTGGCGTTTGCCGAGTCGCGCATCCGGCGCGAGACGATCGCCGCCGAGGACATCCTGCACGACCTGGGCGCGATCTCGATGATGTCTTCGGACTCGCAGGCGATGGGCCGCGTGGGCGAGACGATCAGCGCACCTGGCAGACGGCGCACAAGATGAAGACCCAGCGCGGCGCGTTGGCGGGCGACAGCAGCCGCAACGACAATGCCCGCGTCAAGCGCTACATCGCCAAGTACACGATCAATCCCGCCATCACGCACGGCATCGCGCATGTCGTCGGCTCGCTCGAGGTGGGCAAGATCGCCGACGTCGTGCTGTGGCGGCCGGCCTTTTTCGGCGTCAAGCCATCGATGGTGGTCAAGGGCGGCATGATCGCGGCAAGCCTGATGGGCGACCCGAATGCATCGATCCCGACGCCGCAGCCGGTGCATTACCGGCCCATGTTCGGCGCGTTCGGCGGCGGCCTGCGCAAATCGTTTACGTTTGTGTCGCAGAGTGCGTTCGACGCTGGCATCGCAGGCACGCTGGGACTGACCAAGACGACGATCGCCGTGCGTGGCACGCGCGGCCTGCGCAAGCGCGACATGATCCACAACGGCGCCACGCCGCACATGGAAGTCGATCCCGAAACCTATGAAGTGCGGGCCGACGGCCGCCTGCTGGTCTGCGAAGCGGCGAGCGTGCTGCCGCTGGCGCAGCGTTACTTCCTGTTCTAGAGGCCATCCATGATTTCCCTGCATACCCGCATCCTTGCTGCCGACGTCGTGCATGACACGCTGGTGCTGCCGTTCGAACAACGGGAGCGCTGCCGCCAGCGCGCACGCCTGGCCTCGGGCGAAGAGGTCGCGCTGTTCCTCGTGCGCGGCACCGTGCTGCGCGATGGCGACCTGCTGCTGGGCGAAGGCGGGCGCATCGTGCGCGTCGAGGCTGCGCTGGAACCAACGTATGTCGTCTGCTGCGGCGACCCGACGTTGCTGGCGCGCTGCGCATTCCACCTGGGGAACCGCCATACGCAGACGCAGGTGGGGGCGGGCTGGCTGCGCATCCGTGTCGATCCCGTGCTGCGCGAGATGGTCGCAGGGCTGGGGGCAGAGGTCAGTGAAGAACTGGCCAAATTCGAGCCGGAGGCGGGCGCGTATGGTGGCGGTCACGGTCACCATCACGAGCAGGGGCCGGGCGGCTTGCTGGCGCCGGTGCCGCTGCGCCAGAAGATCCACCGGCCGTCGGACGTGACGCCGGTTGAACCGGGGCCGGCATGAACGCCGCCAGCCTGCTGCACCTGCTGCAGTTTGCCAGCCCGGCTTTGCCGATCGGTGGCTACAGCTATTCGCAGGGTCTCGAAGCGGCGCTCGAAGAAGGCCTGGTCACGGACGCCGACAGCGCCCGCGCGTGGATCGTGCGCTACCTCGATGACGTGGTGGCGCGCTGGGATGCGCCTGTGCTGTGGCGTCTTTTGAAAGCGTTCGCCGCGCGCGACAGCGAGACGATCGCGCAGTGGGGCGGGTGCTTTCTGGCGTCGCGCGACACGGCCGAACTGCGCGCCGAATCGGTCCAGATGGGCTATTCGCTGAGTCGCCTGATCGCAGAGCTGGGCGTGGCCGACACGCGCGCGCTCGGAGAGGACGTTACGCTGCCGCTGGCGTTTGCCTGCGCAGTCGACGGACTCGATATTCCGCACGAAGAAGCGCTGCTGGCGATGGTGTTCGCATGGGTCGAGAACCAGGTGCTGGTGTGCGTCAAATCGGTGCCGCTAGGGCAGGTCGCCGGCCAGCGTCTGCTGCTGTCGCTGCGGCCCGACATCGAGCGCGCCGCCCAATTGGCGCGGGGTTTGCCGGACGACGAAATGTCGAACTGGGCGCCCGGCCTGTCGATGCTGTCGATGCGCCACGAAGTCCAGCATGGCCGCCTGTACCGGTCTTGATCATTGTTGACGAAGGAGGAACCATGACAACATCCAATCCGCTGCGGGTCGGCATTGGCGGGCCGGTTGGCTCGGGCAAGACCGCGCTGTGCGAGCTGCTGTGCCGCCACATGCGCGACGATTACGACATGGCCGTGATCACCAACGATATCTACACGCGCGAGGACATGGACATCCTGCTGCGCGCCGGCGCGCTCGCGCCCGAACGCCTGATGGGCGTGGAGACGGGCGGCTGCCCACACACGGCGATCCGCGAAGACGCGTCGATCAACCTGGAAGCCATCGCGCGCCTGCAGGCCGATTTTCCGGACCTGGAGCTGGTGCTGGTCGAATCGGGTGGCGACAACCTGGCTGCAACCTTCAGCCCGGAGCTGTCCGACCTGACGCTGTACGTGATCGACGTCGCGGGCGGCGAGAAGATCCCGCGCAAGGGCGGGCCGGGCATCACGCGCTCGGACCTCCTGATCATCAACAAGACCGATCTGGCACCGCATGTCGGGGCCGACTTGTCGGTGATGGCGAGCGATGCACGGCGTCAGCGTGGCGAGCGGCCCTTCGTGTTTACCAATATGCGTACGGGCGAGGGCGTGCAAGAAGTGGTCGCGTTCATCCGCGAGCAGGGCTTGCTCGACGCAGTCCACCAATAACACCAGGGAGATGACCATGACGACAAGTTTGCGCGCGCTGCGCCACACCATCCGGCACCACTTCGTCCGCGCGGGCGTGGCCGTGACCGCCCTGACACTGGCGCTGCCGGCAGCCGCGCATCCCGGGCACGCGCCCAACAGCGGCTTCATGGCCGGCCTGCTGCACCCGGTAACGGGCGTCGACCATTTGCTGGCGTTACTGGCCGTGGGCCTCTGGAGCCGCCAGCAGCACCGCTATCTGCTCGCGCCGACGTTCCTCGTGATGATGGCGCTGGGCGCGGCCAGCAGTGGCGGCGTCGTGTTGCCGGCCCTCGAACTGTCGATCGCGGCGACCGTGCTGCTGCTGGGCGGGTTGGCGGCGTATGCGCCTCGTCTGCAGCAGCCTCAGATGGCCGTACTCACCGTCGGCGCCTGCGCCTTTGTGCATGGACTCGCGCACGGCAATGAACTGACCGGCATGGCCAGCGGCGCCGGCTTCATCCTGGCCAGCGCCGGGCTGATGCTGCTGGGCGCGATCCCGGGCGAGCGCCTGCGCCGGCCACTGGCTGCGGCCATCGGTGCGGCGGGCATCTGGCTCGTGGCACTGGCCGGCTGATGCCCTGCCGGTACGGGTAATTATGCTACGCTAGCGCTCTTTTTACCGTCGGCCGTCCCGGCCAGGACTTTCCATGCTTGAGTGGTTGCGCCCGTACCGGCGCGCCGCGCTGCCGGGCGATATCAGCGCCGGCATCGTGGTGGCGATGATGATGATCCCGCAGGGCATGGCCTATGCACTGGTGGCGGGCTTGCCGCCGGCGGTCGGCATCTACGCCAGCATCATCCCGCCCTTGCTGTATGCGCTGTTTGGCACCAGCACCACGCAATCGGTCGGGCCGATGGCGATCATTTCCCTGATGACGGCGTCCACGCTGGCGCCCCTGGCCACGCCCGGCACCGCGCTGTATGGCGTGCTCGCCGCGCAACTGGCTTTGCTGTCCGGCCTGGTCCTGCTGCTGTGCGGGCTGCTGCGCATCGGCTTTCTTGCCAATTTTTTCTCACGCCCCGTGATGAGCGGCTTCACCATCGGCTCGGCGATCGTCATCGCGTGGGGGCAACTGCGCACGCTGGTGGGCGGCCCCATCGAAATCGGCATGACGCCGCACCCGCCGAGCATCCTGCTGGGCGTGGGCTCGCTCGTGCTGCTGCTGGCCGCGCGCAGCCACCTCGCACCGCTGCTGCGCCGGTTGCGCGTGCCGACAGCGGCGGCCGACGTCGGGGCCAAGCTGGCGCCGATTGCCGTCGTGCTGGGCGCGATGGCCCTCGTGCAGCAGCTGGGTCTCGTGCAGATGGGGGTGGCCACGACGGGCGCCGTGCCGACCGGTTTGCCGGGCCTGAACCTGGCGACGTCGTCGCAGCACTGGCAAGCCTTGCTGCAACCGGCGCTCTTGATCGGCTTCATGGTGTTCCTGATCAGCATGTCCGGCGCGCAGGCGCTGGCGCTCAAGCGGGGCGGCGAGAAACTGGTGAGCAACCGCGAGCTGGTCGGCCTGGGCGCGGCGAATATCGGCAGTGCACTGACGGGCGGCTTTCCCGTCACCGGGAGCATGTCGCGTTCTGCCGTAAATTTCGCGGCCGGCGCCAACACGCAACTGGCAAGCATGATCACGGCCGGCCTGCTGGCGCTGGCGCTCGTGCTGCCCACCGGCTGGCTCGCGCTGCTGCCGCTGCCGACGCTGGCTGCGACGATCATCGTGGCCGTGCTCGGGATGCTCGACCTGTCGACGCTGCGCACCGCCTGGCATTACGACCGCGCCGATGCGCTGGCGCTGCTGGCCACCGCCGGCGGGGTGCTGATCCTCGGCGTTGAAGCGGGGGTGCTAGTGGGCGTGGCGCTGTCGATGGTCGTGCTGATCTGGCGCGCCAGCCGGCCGCACATCGCGGTGCTGGGCCGCATCCATGGCACCGAACACTTCCGCAATGTCGAGCGCTATTCGGCCGAGACGACGCCGGGTCTGCTGATGCTGCGCGTCGATGCCGGTCTGTTCTTCGGCAACGTGGATGCAGTCAACGAGCGCATCGACGAAGAACTGGTCGCCCATGCGGGCACGCGCCATCTGGTGCTGGTGCTGTCGGCCGTGAATGCAATCGACACGTCGGCGCTGTTCGGGCTGGAAGAGTTGAACAGTTCGCTGAACCGGCGCGGCGTGCTGATGCACCTGGCCGAAGTGAAGGGGCCGGTCATGGACCGGCTCAAGGAAAGCGATCTGCTGGGTAAGCTCAACGGCCAGGTGTTCCTGAGCGCCGCCATTGCGTGGGACCAGCTGGCCGGATCGCGTGCTGCCGGCACGCCGGCCGCGGCCGCGCAGCCGGCGGGTAAGCCGTAGCAGTTCGCGCGCTGCTGCCTTCAACGCAACGGATGATTACAAGGCGGCTGACTGCTGCGCGATGAATTCCCTGAACCATTGTTGTGCGGGGTTGCTGTCGCTACGGCGATGCCATATCAGGTGAAACGTGATTTCCGGCAGCACCAAAGGTGGCGTGAACATGACAAGCCGATGGCTGGCCAGCGAATCATCCGCTACGCGCTTGAGGATGGTGGCAGCCATATTGGTGCGCGCAATGACCGCAGGCACGGCAAACAGTTGTGGCAAGGTCAAGGCAAGCTTGCGTTGCTTGCCCTGCTGCGCGAGGGTTTGATCGACAAGACCATGCAACTGCCCTTCGGGTGACACGAGCACGTGCTGCAGGTCTAGATAGGTGCGCAAATCCATCGGATGACTAGCCGCCGGATGGTCGGTCGACACGATCGTGACAAACGCATCGCGCATGAGTGGCCGGGTCATGACGCGGGCATCCATCACGGTCGGCGCCACGCCAATGGCAACATCGATCGATCCGGCATCGAGCAGATCGACCGCTGTATCCCGGTCGTTATACGCGAGCACATTCAACGATATGCCCGGCGTGGCGCGTTCGAGCGCTTCCACAAGCGCCGGCAGCAGGACCAGCGTGGGGTAGTCCTGCAGGCCCAGTCTGAACGTCACCGACGCCGTCGTGGGTTCAAACGCAGGCTGCGTCAGCATCGCCAGCTCGATCTGACGCAGGGCCGCAGCCACGGGCAATGCCAGATCGCGTGCGCGTGCGGTGGGAACCAGGCCGGCACTGCTGCGTTGGAACAGGGGATCGCCCAACAAGGTGCGCAGCCGTGACAAGGCGGCGCTCATTGCCGGCTGGCTGACGCCCACCTGGGTCGCAGCACGCGTGACATTGCGTTCGTTCATCAACGCGTCGAATGCGACCAGCAGATTCAAATCCAGGCCATGAAAATCCATGGAGCGAATAATACGGTATATCGCTTATTTGTTGGACTGATTGAGTCGCGCAGAACACACTGGCGCCTCATTCAACTTCGAGCAGATCCTTCCGATGACGATATCAACGACCGCCTTGTCGCACCAGCTACGCACCGAACTCACCGTCGTGGAAACGCTGTACCGCGCATTCAGCGAACAGAACCCGGATCTTGTCGATGCCGTGCTCGCCCCGGCGTGGGAGGACATTCCGCTGGCCCCGGGCCAGGGCCCCGGTCCTGCTGGCATCAAGCCGATCATCCGGATGCTGGCGGCCGCATTTCCGGACGTGCACATCACTATCCATGACACGATTCAGGAACCCGGGAAGGTCGCGGTGCGCGCGGAGATCAGCGGGACGCATCTGGGCGAGCTGTTCGGCATCGCGCCCACCGGCAAGAAAGTCAGCTTCCGGTTGCACGAGTTTCACACGCTCGAAGGCGGCCTGATCACCACCACCTGGCACATGGAGGACTGGTTTGGTCTCTTCCTGCAGCTTGGCCAGTTCCCGCTACAAGGCTGAACCTTTTTACCGCCATTGAACGGTGTCAGGCGCGCTTGCGCTGCGCAGATTGCTCGTCGCGTGGCGGGGCCAGCACGATCGGCGCGGCATTCTCCGGGTACAGCGCCTGGCTGCCTACGTAGACGGCGCGGATGGCGTCCATGTCGCGCTCGACGTCGCCGGTCGGCGTCATCGTGTCGACAAGGCTCAGCTCTTTCTTGCCATAGTCAAAACGCACCAGCACCATCGGCACATTGGCCGTGACGGCCAGGTGGTAGAAGCCGCTCTTCCAGTTGGGGCGGTAGGCGCGCGTGCCTTCCGGCGTGATGCCGATCCAGAACGATGGCGCAGCGAGCATGGTGTCGGCCAGCTGGCGCGTTGCGCCCATTGGCGCGCTGCGATCGACCGGGACACCGCCCCAGTGGCGCATCAGGCGGCCCATCGGCCCCCGGAACAGCGTGTCCTTGGCCAGCCACTTGAACTGCGTGCCCATGGCCCACGTCGCCAGCAGGCCGATCGGGAAATCCCAGTTCGACGTGTGCGGATAGATGACGCAGACGCCGTGCGGCCCTGGCAACGGTTTGAAGAACACCTTCCAGCCGAAACACTGCAGTACGCGCAGCGCCGCGCGCTGGCGCAGGGTGGGCAGGGCTGCAGGGCGCAGCAGGTAGTCAGTCATCGGGTCTCCGGAGGGTGGCGTCAGTCATCTGCAAGGGCTGCAGTTCTCACGCTCGATAAAATCAAGCGTGCGATTCTAGCCCGCGCCGGAAGGGGTCACAAGCAAAATAGTGGTGACGGGTATGCGCTGTGGTTATCATGTCGTTGTCCGATTCGCCACACTATGATGAGAAAAACACCGTTGCTATGACCATGGCCATCACGATTTACCACAATGCCCGCTGCGGCACATCGCGCAACACGCTGGCCGCCATTCGCGACGCCGGTCACGAACCGCAGATCGTCGACTATCTGGTCAACCCGCCAACACGAGACACGCTGACCCGCTTGATTGCCGATGCGGGTATCTCAGTGCGGGAGGCCGTGCGCAGCAAGGAAGCGGTTTTCACCGAATTGGGGCTGGACCAGCCGGGCATCAGCGACGCTGCGCTGCTGGACGCGATGGCCGCGCACCCGATCCTGATCGAGCGGCCATTTGTCGTGACACCCAACGGCGTGCGGCTATGCCGGCCGTTCACACGCGTGCACGAGATACTGTAGGCGGGCCGCCCACGATCACGGGCATGTAGGTGTCCAGGAACTCAGCAGGCATGCGGCGCGGCCGGCCGCTCGACAGTTCGATGCAGACCAGGTCCCAGCGACCGCGCAGCACCGTGGCGCCATCGCTGTCGCGCACGAGCTGGAAGCGGCGTTCCATCGACAGCTTGCCGTCGCCGCCAACGAGCCAGGTGGCCAGGCGCAGGGCTTCGCCAACAAATGTGGGCAGCAGGTAATCGTATTCGCCGCGCCGGATCGCCATCGCCCGGTCCAGGCGCCGGTAGTCGTCGAGTGACAGGCCAAGACTGTTCGAGTGCGCCCAGCCGGCCTGCTCGCACCAGCGCACGTACACCGCATTATTGGTATGGTTCAGGCCATCGATGTCGCCGGCCTGTGGCGTCACCGCCAGGATGAACGGTTGCGGGTAATCCCAGTCCAATGTGTTGTCTCCGTGAGCGGCAAGGGGCCGCAAGTCCGGCCATTTTACGGCAGGGCAGGATGGCGGTGGATGGCGAGCGCGCGCGGCTTGTCAGCGGCTCAGTCGCGCTTGAACTGCACCCGGGTCGGGCACTCGATCGTCCCGGCGAAGCCCCCGCCGCCGGCCGTGTCGAACGAGGTTGCGCCGCCTACCTGGGCGCCGAACGGGCTCGGCCTGATGCCACCACCGGTGCGGCACCAGGTGCGCCCGCCCAGGCGGAAGCGGTACACGACGACGCCGTCCGGCGCCGTATAACTTTCCGATACCAACGTGCGCGAGGTGTCCACACGGGCATTGCTGACAGCCTCCGCGAAGCGCTGCCACTTGTTGTCGCCTGGGTCGAGCGGCGCCAGCTTCCCTTTGCGCAGCTCGTGATCGACCGCGCCTGCCGTGCGTTTGCCGCGGCTGGCCAGGCTGTCGTCGCCTGTGACGGCGGTGTCTTGTGCTGAGCCGGGCGGGGTCGGGAACGGTTCTGCGGCGGGTTCGCTCGTGGCCGCAGGCGGCGCGCTGTCTGCAGGTGCTGGCGTGATGGGCTGTGGCGCTACTGGCGGCGCCGGTGGGGCAGCGCGCGCAGGAAATGCTTGCGCTGCGCGCGGTCGTGATGACGATGCGGCGGCGGGGGCAGTGGAAGAAAGTGAAGGCGCCGGCGCCAGCACTGCCACCACGATGAATTCACGGGGCGCCGACACAACCGCCGGCAGCACCCGCACGCCCGTCGCCTGCAACCACCACCAGCCCAGCAGCAGGTGCAGGCCAACGGTGACCACAAGCGGCCAGCCGGGCGTGCGGCGCGGCGTCAGGACCCCTTCACCCAGCATATGGCGATCAGCCTTTTGGTGCGCTCAGCTTTGCCTTGATCGCCACGCAGCGCTGATCGTCCTGCAGCGTGTCGAGCAACGTGCGGCGCGTGAACGCCGACAGGTCCGTCATCGTGGCTGCTGCGCGGCTCAGGCGCGCCACGCTTTGCGGCGTGCAGGTGGCAGGGATCATCGTGCCCGCATATGCGCGCATGAAGACCGGACCACCCGTCTTGTCCACCTGCGGCAAGCGCGCCAGGCGCGCATCGGCATCGCGCTCGTTGAGCGCGCCCTGTTCGGCCGGGAAGATGCTGCCCATCGCGGTGCGGATACGCGAGAACGGCAACGCCGTTTTCTGGTCTTCGATCTGCTTGACCCAGTCCGCCTTGACTGCGGCGTCGGGGCGGACGACCGTGGCCGCCACGGCCGCGATCTGGCCGGCGTCCGACTTGTCACGTGCGGACTCCTGCGCGATCAGGTCGAACGCGCCAGGATAGTTGTAGCGGTTCAGGCGCGCGATGATCGACCAGCGCTGCGGCTGGCCCACGGGCACGCCGCCCGCATCGACCTGGCCGCCCAGGATACCGGCCAGGCGTGTCAGCGCATCCGGGCTGCTGGCAACGCTCACGTACTGGTTGAACCAGCGGCGCTGGAAGTCGGCATTGCCCTTGTTGGCCAGCACGCCGTCCCATGCCATCTTTTCCAGTGCCAGCGTGGTCTGGCGCGTGTAGGCGTTATCCAGGTTCATCGCATCGAGGTAGGCCTTCGACTCGCTGACCTTGCCCAGCACATCGCCCAGCAGCGTGTAATCCTTCTCGAGCGGCGCATTGTTCAGCGCCACGGTGAGGAAGTCGTTCAGTGGCATCTCGGCGTCGCGCACGCCATCCCACAGGCTCTGCCACAGCATCGCGCGCAGCAGCGGATCGTCGACCTTGGCCAGGCTGGTGCGCGCGGTGGCGAACGAGCGCTTGTCGAGCTTGACCTTGGCGTAGCCCCAGTCCTGGTAGTTCGGGTAGACCAGATCCGGGCAGGCCGTGCCGTTCATGTCCGGCACCGCGGTCCTGGCGCCCGTGTAGGTGACGGGGACGTTCTTCACGAGCGTCAGCTTGCCGCCGTCGATCTTGAAGGCGCCGATCTGCACGCGCTGTTCGCGCAGCGTCGGCAGGTCCTTCGATGGCGCGGTCTGCGTCAGCGTGAAGTTGCGGATCTTGCCGCCGCTGCAGCTGTAGTTCGCGGCGATGGTGTTCACGCCGGCGTTGTACAGCCACTGTTTGGTCCAGCCGGACAGGTCGCGGCCTGCTGCTTCACCGAGGCTGCCGATGAAATCGTCGAGCGTCGCGTTCTTCCACGAGTACTTGACCAGGTAATTGTGCACGCCCTTGCGGAACACGTCTTCGCCCAGCAGGTGGCGCAGCTGCTTGAGCGTCGAGCCGCCTTTGGAATAGGTGATCGCATCGATGTTGTCGAAGGCATTGCTCGACGACGGCACCGGCACTTCGATCGGGTGCGTGCTGGCAGTCTGGTCCTGGATGTAGGCGCGCTGCTTGCCGCTCTGGTAGAACTTCTGCCACGAATCCTTGAACTCGGTCGATTCGACCGTCGCCAGCACGCCCATGAAGGACGCGAAGCTTTCGTTCAGCCACAGGCCGTTCCACCACTTCATGGTCACCAGGTTGCCGAACCACTGGTGCGCCATCTCGTGCATGATCACTTCGGTCAGCGACTGCTTCTGCTCGGCCGTCATATTGCCCACGCCGTAGCGCGCTTCGGCAAACGTGATCGCGCCGGCGTTTTCCATCGCACCGTACAGGAAGTCCGGCACGATCAGCTGGTCGTATTTCTCAAACGGATACGGGACGCCGAAGTATTCTTCGAAGAAGCCGAGGCCGGCCTTGGTCTGGCGGAACCAGTCTGCCGGGACCACCAGCTTGGCCAGCGACTGGCGCGCGAACAGGCGCATCGGGTACTTGCCGCTGTTGTCTTCCCAGACCTGGTACGGGCCGGCGTGCAGCGAGAAGTTGTACGGGCTGAGTCGCTTGGTGGTCTTGAAGGTCCAGTGGCGGTTCGCGCCACGCTCGTCGATCTTGGTCTCGCGCGTGGTCGTGACCACGTGCCAGTCGCGCGGCGCGGTGACCGACACCGTGTAGCTGGCCTTCAGGTCGGGCTGGTCGAATACGGCGAACATCTGCTGGGCCGCGACCGGCTCAAAGTGCGAATAGGTATAGATGCGGCCATCGGCGGGATCGACCATGCGGTGCAGGCCTTCGCCATTGGTGCTGTGCAGACGCTCGTAATCGATGACGACCGTGTTGCGGCCCTTGGCCAGGCTGGCCGCGTCGAGCGTGACGAACCATTTGTTGTAGCGCGTGGCGACCGGCTTGCCGTTGACGCTGACCGATTTGACAGTGGCGTCCTTCAGGTCAAGCGTGACCGGCGCGTCGGCATCCTTCAGGTCGAAGGTGACGGTCGTGGTGCCGGCAAAGGTTTCCTTACCGGTCAGCGTGAAGTCCAGCACATAGTCCACGTTCGATACGCGTGCGGAGCGGGCAAAGGCGTCGACCTGCGACAGGAACGGTGTCTCGGCGCGCGCGCCCTGGGCCGCCGGCGCAGCGTGGACGGCGCCGCCCAAGGCGATGGCGGAAGCGATGGCAAGCGCCATGGCGCGGTGTGCTGGAACGTTCACTGAAAATCCTCTCTCGGTAGGCGCATCGACACGTGCGCGCAGTAACAATCTAACAATCGCGCAAGAATATCACTAACGTTCGTGGCTGGACACCCATCACGATGATCCTTTTTCACGCATGCATATGGCATACATATGCTTCATTCAAGCGTCAATACGAAAAAAAAGGCTCAGTCAACCTTATCTGTTGATGACGCCGACTGCGATGCAGAACAACTGTTCTGCGGAACTGACCCGCCCACTATCCAGGGCCCAGCGCCACCCCAGGTAATTGGGCAGGTAGCGCGATGCCACCCCGCGAAAGCCTCGTAGCCAGTCCTTGAAACGCCCGTGATACGCGTTCACGTTCTGTACGTGGATGGCGCGGCTGCCCATATGCCTGACGCGCACGCCGGCGCGCAGATTGACGGTCTCGTGCGCAATCCTGTGCTTGCGTGCAAAGGCCCGGTACGCGGCGTGGCTGTCGCTGACCAGGAGCGCCTGCGGATCAAGCCTGGGCAGCAAATCGCGTTCGAGTTGGGTGGCTGTCAGTGCGCCACGGCCAGTCACGGCATCGATGGTGCGGCCATTCCGGTCGCGCGCCACCAGAATGCAATCGAGATGGCGGGAAATACCAGGCTTGGGCGCGGGGCCACCCCGTCGGCGTGGCGGGCGGTCGAGTGTGCGTGATCCTTTTTGCGATTCGAGGAGGAATGTTTCATCGGCCTCCACGATGCCGTTGAGCGATGCAGGCCGGTCGAGCTTGACCCAATCGAGAAAGCGGTGGCGCCACCTGAATGCCGTGTTGCGGTGCACGCCGACCTGGTCTGCGCCCTTGCGTACGGACAGTGAATGGAGCAGCACCTGCGAGTACGCGAGCCATTTGGCCTTGTGCCTGAGTCGCGCCAGCGGCGTGCCGCTCAGGTCGTTGAACGTGCGGCCACAGGCGCAGCAGCGAAAGCGCTGCAGGTCGCTGGCGAATCCGTGCCGATTGCAGCGTTCGTTGCCACAACTGGGGCAGCAGCGCGCAGGCGCTCTGGCTTGCGCGATCAGTGCGACTACCTGGTCGAGGCCAGCTGCGGGATGCAGGGCGTCGAGCACTTGCCGGCGCTGTGGCTGATTCAGCGCTGGCAACCTGGCAAACCAGTTCTTGAAACGGGGCGCTTTCATGATCGACTCCTGACGCTGGGGACAGGCGTTGGACCATGGGACCGCTGATCAGTTCATCGCTCGGCTCTATTTAACGTTGACTGCGCCAAAAAAAACAGGACCCGCAGGTCCTGTTCGAAGAAGCGCCGCCCCTCGCCGGCGACAGCGGGCGAGGGCGCGGAGAAAGGGATGCTTACACCGTGGCCGGCAGCGCCGGATAATCGGTGTAGCCGGTCGCGCCCGGATGGTAGAACGTGTCCGGGTTCGGCTTGTTGAGCGGTGCGTTCAGTTGCAGGCGTTCCACCAGGTCCGGGTTGGCGATGTACAGCTGGCCCCACGAGACGGCATCGGCCGTGCCGCTGGCGATCAGTTCTTCGGCCTTTTCCTTGCTCAGCTGCTGGTTCGCGATCCACACGCCGCCAAATTCCTTCTTGATCATCGGGCCCAGTTCATCCTGACTCTCGCCTTCGCGGGTGAAGATGAACGCGATCTTGCGGCGGCCCAGTTCACGCGCGACGTAGCCGAAAGTCTCGGCCGGCGTCGAGTCGCCCATGTCGTGCGAGTCGCGTGCCGGCGCCAGGTGCATGCCGACACGGTCGGCGCCCCAGACGTCGATGCAGGCATCGGTCACTTCCAGCAGAAGGCGTGCGCGGTTCTCGATCGAGCCGCCGTACGCGTCGGTGCGCTGGTTGGTCGAGTCTTGCAGGAACTGGTCGAGCAAGTAGCCATTGGCGCCGTGGATTTCGACGCCGTCGAAGCCGGCCAGCTTGGCATTCTCGGCGCCCTTGCGGTAGGCCGACACGATGCCCGGGATTTCTTCGAGGTCCAGCGCGCGCGGGGTGACATATTCACGCTTCGGGCGGAGCAGGCTCACGTGGCCGTCCGGCTTGATGGCCGATGGGGCCACCGGCAGCTGGCCGTCCAGGAACGACGGGTCGGAGATGCGGCCGACGTGCCACAGCTGCAAAAAGATGCGGCCGCCGGCGGCGTGCACGGCGTCGGTCACGAGCTTCCAGCCTTCGACCTGCTCGTCGGACCAGATGCCCGGCGTATCGGCGTAGCCCACGCCCATCGGGGTGACCGAGGTGGCTTCGGACAGGATCAGGCCTGCCGACGCGCGCTGCACATAGTATTCGGCCATCAGGGCATTGGGGACACGGCCGGCATCGGCGCGCGAGCGGGTCAGCGGGGCCATCACAATGCGGTTTGGCCACTCGAGGGCGCCGACCTTGATCGGATCAAACATGGTAGTCATCTTGTTTTCCTAGATTGCGTCGTTCAATTGGGCGAGGAAGGCCGCGATGGCTTCCTCGTTGCGATGATAAAAAACCCACTGGCCGACGCGGCGTGTGCCCACCAGGCCCGTGCGCTGCAGCGTGGTCAGGTGCGCCGACACCGTCGATTGCGACAGGCCGGTGCGCTGATCGATCAGCTTGCAGCACACGCCCATCTCGAGCGGATGTTCCTGCTCGCTGAAGTGCAGCTGCGGATCCTTCAGCCACTGCAGGATCTGGCGCCGCACCGGGTTGGCCAGGGCTTTGTGGATCGCGTCGATGTCCATCGGTTGGTTCCTTATATCGGGATCTTTCGATCCGAATATCGTCATCTTACGATATTCAAAAAAAGTCTGCTGGCGGGGGTCCGATTTTCGCCGCAGGGTGCCGCCTACGCCATCTGGACCGGCGCGCTGCGCCTGTTGCCGAACGCGCTGATCATCAGCGGCATCGTGAAGCTCAGCCCTGCTCGCGTCCGAACAGGGGGTTTGTGCGGGTGAGGTAATACCACTCGGTATTGGCGGCGGCGCTGGCGGCCGGGAACAGGATGCGGCCACCGAATTCGGCGGTGACTGGCGTGCCGTCGGCGCGCGTGCCGATAAGTTCACCTTCGGCCACCGGATCGAAGCTTTTCCACGCACGCGAGAACGCGTCATCCGCGTGCAGCTTGTCGTGCACGACCACCATCGACAGCGCTTCCATGGCGTCAAAATCAACGGGCACGGGGTCGGGCGCGGCGATCAAGCCCAGGTGCGCCAGCGTATTCATGATCGCGCGGTAGGCCACATCGGGCGCGGCCGGATCGTCGTGCTGGCCGGCTTCGAGCGTCAGCGCGTAGCCGCCCGTGCTGCGCATGTATTCAGTGGTGCCCACGCCGTAGCGCAAGACGGTTTCCAGTTCGTCGGCACTGCGGCTGCGGCGCTGCACGCCGTCGCCATAGGTCGCCAGCCAGCCATCGACGAAGCGGCGCACGCCCAGACGGCGCGCCCACGCGCGTTCTTTTTCGGCGTGGCGGAACGGCTGCAGCGTGCCGTCATTGTCGAGCGGACCGACCATCACGAACGGCTCGCCCGTGGCGGCAAACGAGTGGATATCGAGCAGCACGTCGTGCTGGCCGAGCAGCGGGCACAGCCAGTTCGCGATTTGGTCTTCGAAATCCTGCGGGTTCGCCTTCGGGAACAGGTCGCGGTTCAGGTTGCGGTCGCCATTGCGCGTGACCTGCTGGTACGCCAGCGGATTGACGATCGGGACGAACGTCACGCTGCCGGCGGCGATGTGCAGCGCGCCGCTGTCGATCTCGTCCATCACGCGCCGGATGGCTTTGGTGCCGCACACCTCGTTGCCGTGGGTCGCGCCCATGATGATGACGCGCGGGCCCGGCTGCAGGCCGGTGTAGTTGATGGATTTGAACTGGAACTGGCGGGGCGAAGTCATGGGCAGTGTGATTGAAGAGAAAATGGGTGGCGGTATTTTATCGGTAAATGCCAGCGTTGACGCATGCTGGCTGCACTAGCCGCGCGCCTCGATCACGCCAAACCCCGCCGGCGCATCGCCCAGATACGCCAGCACCGCATGCGCCTGGATATTCGCATCGAACTGCGCATTGGCCGCGATCGTCGCGCGCAGGCCCGGCACGATGTCGGGCGTATGCGGCTGACGGTACGCCCTGATCAGCAGCGCCACCAGATCGGCCGGCGCGTCGGCGCGGCGCAGGCGCGCTTCGATGATGGCCAGGAGCGCGCGCTGCATGCGGGGCGTGGGATTGCGGATCTCGCCGAACACATAGGGCGTGTTGGCGATGGCCGCGCAGATGATGGTTTCCATACGCTCGGCCTTGAGGTCGGACGGGATGTCGAAGTAAGCCTTGTTCCAGCGGGTGTACGGGGAAGCGTGACCGCGCGGGAAGCGGTCGGCGTTTTCCAGCCCCAGCGCGTAGCTGGCGCGGGCGAGCAGGTCGCCCAGGGTGTCTAGCAGTGCCATGGCAGGCTGTGTTGCGCTTGTGTCATCCCGAGAGTGTAGCGCATGCCTGCCAGGTACGCAGGGTGGCCGCTGACGAAGCGCTTACGCGAAACGCCCGGCGCGAAAATCATCGACCGCCTGATGCAGCTCGGCCTGGGTATTCATCACGAACGGTCCGTATTGCGCGATCGGCTCGCTCAAAGGGCGCCCGGCCAGTACCAGCAGGCGCGTCGCTGCGATCGCCTTGATCCGCACGCCGTCCGCGCCGGCGGCATTGTCGAGGATCGCCATGCGCGTTTGCGGCACGCCTTTGCCGTCGATGACGGCTTCACCGCGAAACACATAGACGAATGCATTGTGCCCGGCCGGAATTGGCTGCTCGAACGTCACGCCGGCGGGAATCTCGAGGTCGAGATACAGCGGCTCGGTATGCGCCCGCTGCACCGCGCCGTCGATGCCGTGCGTGCGGCCGGCGATCACCTGCACGCTCACGCCGTCGGCGGTCGTCAGGCGCGGCACTTCCTCGAGCGGGATGTCGCGGTACCACGGCGCCGTCATCTTGTCGCTCGCGGGCAGGTTGAGCCACAGCTGGAAGCCCTCCATCAGGCCGGCGTTCTGCTCCGGCATTTCGGAATGGATCACGCCGCGCCCGGCCGTCATCCACTGCACGCCGCCATCGGTGACCAGGCCTTCGTTGCCGGCGCTGTCGCGGTGGCGCATGCGCCCGGCCAGCATATAGGTGATGGTCTCGAAGCCCCGGTGCGGGTGCTCCGGAAAACCGGCGATGTAGTCGCCCGGCTTGTCGCTGCCGAAGGCGTCGAGCATCAGGAACGGGTCCAGGCGGCGCTGCAGGGGACCAGTCAGGATACGGTTGATGCGTACGCCCGCGCCATCCATCACGAACTGCCCGTTGATGATGCGTTCGACGCCGCGGCTTTTGACGAGAGGCGCTTTGGTGACTGGCTGCGTGACGGTAGTGGTCAATCTGTTCTCCTGATGGTTGGGCCGCCTGATGGCGGCCGGGGTAGTGCGGATGTTATGCCAGCGCCGCTTCGATGGCGGCATTGGCCGCTGCCTGACCCGCAGCCACGGCGTCCGGCCCCATCGCCATGCCCGACGAGTAGATATAGGTCTGGTCAACCAGACCCAGGAAGCCCAGCAGCGCGCGCATCTGCGGCACTTGCGGATCCTGCGCCTCTTCGTAGACACCGCCGCGCGCTGCCGCCACGTAGACCTTCTTGTTCTTCAGCAGGCCTTCCGGACCGGTCTCGGTATAGCGGAACGTCACGCCAGCGCGGGCAATCGCGTCGAACCAGCTTTTCAGCTGCACCGGCATCGAGAAGTTGTACATCGGGGCACCCAGCACAATCACGTCGGCCGCCTGCGCTTCGAGGATCAGCGCGTCGTCCTGCTCCACGCGCGCCAGTTGCGCGGCGGTGCGCTGCTCGCCCGGCGTGAACAGCGCGCCCAGAGCAGCGCCGTCGAGCAGCGGCACCGGGGCCGCGCCCAGGTCGCGGCGCACGATGGTCGCGCCCGGATTGGCCGCGACCAGCTTGTCGACGATCTGTTGCGTGACGCGGGTCGATTCGGAAGCGTCGCCGCGGATGCTCGAGGTGATGTGCAGGATGTTCATGGTGGTGGTCCCTTCGTGGTTGGAGTAGCGATGGGTCTACTTTAGTCTTTCCAAAAACAATGCGAAAGCCCGTAAAATGGATAACATTATTCTGCTAATGGGACAATCATGGATGTCGAACCGAATGACCTGCTGCTATTTGCCCGCATCGTCGAGGCCGGGAGCTTCACGCGTGCAGCCGACCGCGTCAATTTGCCGAAGTCGACCGTGTCGCGCCGCCTGGCGCTGCTCGAGACGACCCTCGGTGAGCGGCTGCTGCAGCGCACGACGCGCAAGCTGGTGGTGACGGAATTCGGCGCCAGCCTGTATGAACACGCGCGGCGCCTGGCCGATGAAGTGGAGGCGGCCGGCGCACTGGCTCAGCACCGCCAGGGCGAGCCAAGTGGCAAGCTACGCATCTCGGCGCCGGGCGACTTCGCAAACAGCACGCTGAATCACGTGATCGCGCGCTTTCTCGAACGCTATCCGGCCGTCACGCTCGAGATGGATCTGACGCCGCGCCGCGTCGATCTGGTGGCCGAGAATTTCGACATCGCCATCCGCATGGGTGACTTGCCGGACGACGCCACGCTCAGTGCGCGCCCGTTCATCCTCGAGCAGCCGGGCTTGTTCGCATCACCGGCCTACCTGGCGCGGCACGGGATTCCCGAGCATCCCGATGACCTGGCCACGCACGATGTGCTGTGCATCCTGAGCCGCAGCGGCGGCCCGATGCCGTGGACGCTGATTCGCGGGAAGGTGCGCTGGCAGCGCGCGCTGCCAAGCCGATTGACCGCCAATTCGCCGGACCTGCTGGCGCGCATTGCCGCACGTGGCGCCGGGATCGCGCTCAGCTCGACGCTGTTTGCCGAACCGTATATGCAGACGGGGGAACTGGTGCGGGTGCTGCCGGAGTGGGAAATGCCGACCGCGAATGGCTGGGCGGTGTTCCCAAGCCGGAAGCTGATGCCAGCCAAGACGCGCGCATTCCTGGCGATGATGGAAGAGACCTGTACGGCCCATGGTCATGGGCCGGAACAGATCGCTGCGGCCTTCAGGGCGAAGGCCGCGCTGGAGAACGGCGCGTCGGACGCTGCCTGAGACCGATCAGCGCAGCGGCCGATTGCCCATCACGTCGCCCAGGCGCACTTTGCCCTCGGGCGCCCAAGCCGGATTGAAGCGGATCGCGTTTTTCTGGAACAGCATCACGACAGTGGAGCCGAGCAGGAAGCGGCCCATCTCGTCGCCTTTTTTCAGCGTGACCTGGCCCGGCTCATATTGCCAGTCGCAGATGCGCGCCATACGCGGCGGATTGACGACGCCATGCCAGACGGTGGCCATGCTGCCGACGATCGTTGCACCGACGAGCGTCATCACGAATGGCCCGAATTCGTCGCTGTCGAACACGCACACGACGCGCTCGTTGCGCGCGAACAGCCCCGGCACGCCTCGCGCCGTCGTCGGGTTCACCGAGAACAGCTTGCCCGGCACGTAGATCATGCGCGTCAGGCGCCCGTCGCACGGCATGTGGATGCGGTGGTAATCCTTCGGGCTCAGGTAGACGTTGGCGAAGTGGCCGTGCTGGAAGTGCGCCGCCAGCGTCTGGTCGCCGCCGACCAGTTCGGCCGTGGTGAACTTGTGGCCCTTGGCCTGGAAGATCTGGTGATCGTCGATATCGCCGAACTGGCTGATCGCGCCATCGACCGGACACACATAATCGGCCTGCGCCAGCGGGCGCACGCCATCGCGCAGGGCGCGGGTGAAGAACTCGTTGAAGCTCGGGTAGCTGGCGATGTCCGGATTGACCGCTTCGCTCATGTCGACCCCATATTTGCCCACGAACCAACGGATCAGGCCAGTCGTCATCGACCCGCCACGATGGCCGGCAACGCGGCCGGCGAGGTTGGTCATTGCCTGCTTCGGCATCACATATTGGGGCAGGACTTTGAGTCTGGACACGGTCGATCGCCTTTCGCGGAAAAGTGCGCATTATAGCTGGGCATGTCAGACGGAAATTCTGTTGCCGCTTTTAACACTGTTGAGGCGAGTGTACCGCAGGTAGCCGAGGGATGGCGGACAGCGCAAGCATGCGCTTCCCTGTTATTTATAAGTTCCATCCGCTAGCAATAAGGTCTGCGATTTGAAAGAATAAAAAATTTCCATATTTACGTTTACACTTTGCTATGAAGTGGCATATTCTGACCCGGCCTGTTCAATAACCTGGAGAAGCCGCCGTGATGAAACTGCCAATGCACTACACCGTGTCTCTGTTGATCGCGGCAAGCGTCCCGATACCGGCGGCTGCCCAGACTGAACCTGGCATCCCGCAGGTGGACATCCGGGGCAGCGCTGCCGGCTACGATGCGCGTCGCGACGATACCGCCACCCGGACCATCATCAAGCGCGACGAACTCACGCGCTACGGTGACCGCTCCATTCTGGATGCGCTGCGGCGCGTGCCTGGTGTGACGATCGACGGCAGCAGTGGTCAGGGCGGAACGATCCAGCTGCGTGGCCTGGGTGCCGGCTATACGCAGGTACTGATCAACGGCGAACGGGCGCCCGGCAACTTCAGCTTCGACACGCTGTCGCCCGAGGTGGTCGAGCGCATCGAGGTGCTGCGCGCCGCGACGGCAGACCTGTCGACGCAGGCGGTGGCCGGCACGGTCAACATCGTCCTGCGCCACGTGGCCAAAACCAGGGAGCGCGAACTCAAGCTGGGCATGCTCGGTTCGGATGTGTTCAGGGGGCCGAACGCGTCCCTGCAACTGAGTGACCGGCGCGAGGGCTTCGCCTGGTCGCTGGCCGGCGATGGCGTGAGCGAACGGCTCGATCGCGTCAATGGGATGGTGCTGGAGAACACGGGAACCGACGGCGCCATCGACCTGCTGCGCACGACGGCGACCGATGAACGTGGCCGCATGCGACGCCTGAACCTGACGCCGCGCCTGGAGTGGACACTGGCTGGCGGCGACAAGATCACGTCCGAAACGTTTGTGAACGTGACCCGGTTTCGCAACCGTGGCCATGCTCTTGTCACCACCCTGATCGGCGGCCCGCCACCTGCGCCCGACCTGGTCTCGCATTACCGCGCTGATGATGAAACGGCGCGCACCGACCTGCGCTGGAGCCGGGGCTTCCCGTCCGGGGCCAGCATCGAAGCCAAGCTTGGCCTGACGGGTGAGCGCAGCGAGAATGTGAGTTTGCGCGATGGGCGCGACGCGGCCGGCAATCCCGAGACCGATGGCCGTATCGACGGTGCGCGGCGTGACCGCGGCATCAATTCGACCGGCAAGGCGATGCGCAAGCTCGGCAGCGGTCACGCGCTTGCCACTGGCTGGGACGGCAGCGTCACCTGGCGCGACGAGACGCGCATCGAACAGGATCGCGTGCGCACGTTTCCGTCCGGGCTGGCGCTGGACGAAACGTTCGAGGCGCGCGTGACCCGGCTGGCCATGTATGCCCAGGACGAGTGGGACATCACGCCGCACTGGTCGATGTACCTGGGACTGCGCTGGGAGGGCATCCGCACGCGCGCTTCCGGCAATTCGTTTGCCTCGACCCGCTCCGGTTCCGGGGTCTGGAGCCCGGTCATGCAGACCTTGTGGAAGATCCCGGGCCGCAAGGGCGACCAGATGCGCTTTGCACTCACGCGCACCTACAAGGAGCCGGACTTGTGGAACCTGCTGCCGCGTCGCCAGGCGTTTGAAAACAACAGCGCCACCGAGGCCGACTTCCAGGGTAATCCGAACCTCAAACCCGAACTGGCGTGGGGCATCGACGCCGGGTACGAGCATTACTGGGCCGAGAACGCGATGGTGTCGATCGCCACCTCGCTGCGCCGCATTGACGATTACACGAGCAACCGCATTTATTTTGACGGCTACCGCTGGATCTTCACGCCGGTGAACGACGGCCGCGCCGAGACCCGCTCAGTGGAACTGGAAACGAAGTTTCCGCTCAAGTCCCTGTTTGCGGACGCGCCGGAGATCGACGTGCGGGCGGGCGTGGCGCGCCACTGGTCGCGCGTCGAATCCGTACCGGGCCCCGATAACCGTCTCGAACGGCAGACGCCACTGTCGGCCAACCTGGGGATCGATTACCGCCGCGGCGCACTGACGCTGGGCAGCAGCGTGGCGCACAAGCGCAATGGCCAGGTGCGCGTGACGGCCAATCGCGGTTATTACACCGCGCCGCGCACTGACCTGGACGCGTACGCCGCCTGGCGCATCGATGCGAAGCGCTTGCTGCGGCTGTCGCTGGCCAATCTGCTGCGCGAGAATGAAGGCTTCGAGCCGTCGTACGCCGACCCGGTGACAGGCCTGGAAAGACGTCGTTTCTATTTCGCCGGCCCGCTGCGCGCCACGCTCACGTATCAGCTGACGTTTTAATGGCTCTAAACATCGGGGTCAGGTCTAAACATCGGGGTCAGGTCTAAACATCGGGGTCAGGTCTGACATTCGGACACGACCTCAGCACTATTTCTTCAAAAAGGTACTAATTCACGCACTGGTATCTGAACCCACGTCGAAAATTGCGCAATCATCATCCAAGCAAGTGCTTAATGCCGAGGTCGTGTCCGAATGTCAGACCTGACCCCGGCTTTCTAATGTCAGACCTGACCCCGGCTTTCTTCTTTTTTGTGGTTGCGGAAGTAGCGCCAGGCCACGATCAGTGCCAGCAGTTGCATGAAGGCGCACAGGTAGAAGCTGCTGCCGACGCGCCAGTCCGATTGCGGCAAGTGGCTCACGGCGCTGAGGATGCCCGTACCGAGCAGTGGCGTGATGATGACGGCGAGGCTGCCGATCGCCTGCAGTGAGCCCATCAACTCGCCCTGCTGGTCGGGCGGCGAGGATTTCGAGACGAGCCCCTGCAGCGCCGGGCCGGCAGCGTAAGCGAGCACATTGCACATGATGAAGACATACATCATCCAGCCTTCGGTCGCCAGGCCGTAAGCGGCATACGTCACGGCGCCCGAGCCCAGGCCCAGGAGGGCCAGGCGCAGTTCGCCGAAGCGCCGGATCAGGATGCCCAGCAGCCCGGCCTGCACGATGACCGACGTCAGGCCCACGCAGAAGAGGGCGAGGCCGTTGTCGCGCGGCGTCCAGTCGAAGCGGAAGGTGGTGTACAGCACCCAGGTCGATTGCAGCATCATCTGCGCGAAGGTCGCCAGAAACACCGCGACGACAAGACCGCGGATGTCCTGGCGCCGCACGAGCCGCAGCAGCGCCGTGAACGGGTTCAGGCGCGCCCATGCGAAGGGCGGGCGCGCGCCGGGCGCCAGCGACTCGGGTACGAAGAAGTAGCCGTATACGAGGTTCGCGCCAGAGAGCGCGGCGGCGACGTAGAACGGCAAGTGCAGGTTGGTTTCGCCAAGCACGCCGCCCAGCATCGGGCCACAGATGAAGCCCAGGCCAAAGGCGGCGCCGATCTTGCCGAAGCTCTTGGCGCGGTTTTCGCGGGTCGAGATGTCGGATGCGTAGGCCGAGGCCACCGACATGCTGGCCGACGACATGCCGCCGATGACGCGTCCGAGGAACAGCCATGCCAGGCTGGGGGCCCAGGCGGTGACGAGAAAGTTCAGGCACATGCCGCCCATCGAATACAGCAGCACCGGGCGCCGGCCGACGCGGTCGCTCAGCGCGCCCAGCGCCGGCATGAACAGGAATTGCAGCAGGCCAAATACCGTGGCCAGCACGCCGTACCAGAGCGCGCGCATGTCGGCGCCTTCGACGAACTGCCCGACCAGCAGCGGCAGCACGGGCACGATGAGGCCAATGCCGAGCATGTCGATGAACACGCAGACCAGCACGAAATTGAGGTTGCCGCTGGACGCTTGCGGCACGGTGGTCGTACTGGTCATGGACACCTCGGCGGTTGGCGGTCGCCTATCTTAGCATTGCGGCAACGCCTGCATGCCGTTAAGAACGGTTAGATACCGCTCCATTCGGCTGCGAACTGCGCGCGGAACGTTATCAGCTGTTCGAGGCGTTCGCGGCCCACGGCGCGCGCAGCTTCCGTCTGCATCATGTCCGGCAGCTTGTCGAGCTTGACGACGATGTGGTCGAGCGCGTAGCGGCGATCGTCGTGCGCGCGGTCGTCGCCCAGCGGATCGGTCGGATGCGCCAGGCCGCTTTCCATGCGCCCCGCGATGTAGAACATGCGCGCCAGTCCCACCAGGCCCAGGCCGTCGAGGCGGTCGGCGTCCTGCACGATCTTCGCCTCGATCGTGGTGGCGGGAATCGCCGCCGAAAAGCTGTGCGCTTCGATGGCATGGGTGACCGCGTCGAGCTTCTCGGGCGGGAAGCCAAGCGGCGCGAGCAACTCGCGCGCCAGTTCGGCCGAGCGGCGCGACGCCTGATTGCGCGCGGGGTCGTTCTTCGGCAGGTTCACCAGGTCGTGCAGATAGCTGGCCGCCAGCACCACCAGGCGGTCGGCTTCCGGGTGGTGCGCGAGCAGGGCCTGGGCGTTGCGCCAGACGCGGTCAAGGTGGGCGCCGTCGTGGGCGCCGTCGGTGCCGGCATCCTGCGCCGCCAGCGCAATGAGTTGTGTGCGCCAGGCGGCGAAGTCGGTCGGAGTACGTTCTAACATGTTGATGTTTCCGGTAAAAGAGGCGGCACGGCGCGCTGCGAGAGCGTATCGGCCTCGAAATTCTTATGACGCGGGATCCAGCGCAGCTGCGCCTGCGGCAGGCGCTCGAGCAGGGCGCAGGCGCGGGCGCGGTAGTCACGCAGGCTGGGCGCACTTGCGCTGGCAGGGCCATTCACGTCGTCGATCACGACCTGGCTGTCGCCCACCACCAGCACGTCGTGCGCGCCGTGCGTCACGGCGGCGTCCAACACGGCGATCAGGGCCAGATATTCCGCTTCGCTGCTGTTGCCGTAGCCGGCGGCGTGCGAGATCGCGACGCGCACGCCGCCGGGGCCTTCGAGCACGGCGCCGATGCCGCAGCGCCCCGGATTCGGACGCGCCGAGCCGTCGAACCAGGCGCGCCACGCCGTCTTGCCGGCGCCAGTACCCCGCGTGCGCGATGCACTGGCCAGCGCCGCGCGTCGGTCTGACTGCTGCGCCGCATGCAGGCGCAACGCCGCGCGTTCGGCCAGCAAATTTTTCAGGCCGGCCAGCCCAGCGCTGTGCGTCAGCGTGCGGGTGAGGGCCTCAAGCTCGCTCAGGCCGGCACGCGCCATCAGGCGCTGGCTGGCCGCCAGTTCGGTCTTGAATGCGGCGGCGCGCAGAAGGCTCAGGTCGTTCATGGCGAGAGCATAACCGATCTTGATTCGTTGACAGAAGTTAAGACTTTTGAAACACTGGACCGATGCTGTCCAACCTGAGGAGAAGCGATGCGTCCGTTCCGCCATGCAGTCCGATTGTCCCTGTTCGCCGTGCTGGTCGGCGCCGCGTCGATGCCGTTGCAGTCCAGCGCGCAGGTTGAGAAACCCGGCGCGCAGCCGCTGGCGAAAGCACCGCTCAAACAGGGCAAGCACGTCAAGCGCTACACCATCGAGCAGTTCATGGCGACGACCTCCGTGACCGGCGCCTCGTTCAGCAAGGACGAGCGGCAGATCCTGTTCAGCAGTAACGCATCCGGCATCTTCAATGCGTACACGCTGCCGGTGGGCGGCGGCACGCCGCGCGCGCTGACCACGTCCACCGGCGATTCGACCTACGCGGTGGGCTACTTCTACAACGACGACCGCATCCTGATTACGCGCGACACGGGCGGCGACGAGCAGAATCACCTGTACGTGCTCGAACCGGGCGGCAAGGAGCGCGACCTGACGCCCGGCAAACTGAAGGCTTCGTTCGCCGGCTGGAAGCCCGATGGCAGCGGCTTCTACGTCGCCACCAACGAGCGCGATCCGAAATTCTTCGACATCTACCTGTACGACGCGGGCAGCTACGACCGCACGATGGTGTACCAGAACGACAGCGGCATGAATGTCTCGGACATCAGCCGCGATGGCAACTGGCTCGCGTTCGACAAGTCCAGCACCACGTCCGACAGCGACGTCTACGTGTATCACCTGCCGACGCGCACGATGAAGCACATCACGCCGCACACGGCGCCGGCCAGCCACTCGGCCGCCACGTTCGATCCGCAATCGAAACGCCTGCTGTTCACCACCAATGCCGGCGGCGAGTTCACGCGCATCGCCGCATACGATCTGGCCAGCGGCGCGACGAGCGATGTCGAGAAAGCCGACTGGGACCTGCTCGACACCAGCTACTCGCGCAATGGCGCCAACCGGGTCAGCATCGTCAACCGCGACGGCAGCATCGACGTGCGCGTGTTCGACGCCGCCGGCAAACCGGTCACGCTGCCGAAACTGCCGGGCGGCGAAATGCGCCAGGTGACGTTGTCGGCCAGCGGCCGCCTGATGGCGTTCTATCTGAATGGCGACCGCTCGCCGAACAACCTGTACGTGCACGATTTTGGCAGCAAGAAGACGACCCAGCTCACGCGCAGCCTGAACCCGGCCATCGATCCGAACGACCTGGTGGAAGCCGAAGTCGTGCGCTTCAAGTCGTTCGACGGCACGGTGATCCCGTCGATCTACTACAAGCCGAAAGGCGCGGCGCCGAACGCCAAAGTGCCGGCGGTGGTGTACGTGCACGGTGGGCCGGGCGGACAGACGATGCGTGGCTACAGCGCGCAGATCCAGTACCTGGTCAATCACGGGTATGCGGTCCTGGGCATCAACAACCGGGGCAGCTCAGGCTATGGCAAGACGTTCTTCCGTGCGGACGATCGCAAGCACGGCATGGAGCCGCTGTGGGATTGCATCGAAGCGAAGACGTGGCTGGCGAGCCAGTCGTACATCGATCCCGAGCGCATCGGCATCATGGGCGGCAGCTATGGCGGCTACATGACGCTGGCGGCGCTGGCGTTCCGGCCCGAGGCATTCAAGGTCGGCATCGACATCTTTGGCGTGAGTAACTGGGTGCGCACGCTCGAGAGCATTCCGCCGTATTGGGAAGCGCAGCGCAAGGCGCTGTATGACGAAATCGGCGACCCGGTCAAGGACAAGGCATTTTTAGTCGAGACGTCGCCGCTGTTCCACGCGCACCGCATCATCAAGCCGCTGATGGTGATCCAGGGCGCGAACGATCCGCGTGTGATCCGGCCCGAGAGCGACGAGATCGTGGAAGCGGTCCGCAAGAACAAGGTCGACGTCGAGTACGTCGTGTTCGACGACGAAGGCCATGGTTTCTCGAAGAAGAAAAACCAGACCGAGGCCAGCGCGAAGATCCTGGCGTTTCTGGACAAGCACCTGAAACGCCAGGAGGTGAATTAACAGCGTGAATTAACAGCGTCAATTAACGGCGATAAGGATTGTCAGGCCGGCTGTCGTGGCGGTTGCGCACGCCGTCGCCATCGCGGTCCCGGTCGTGGCGGTTGCGGATGCCGTCGTTGTCGCGATCGCGGTCACGGTAGTTCGGGACGCCGTCGCGGTCGAAGTCCGGTCCGCGCCCGCGGCCATTGCCGTGATGCCGATCGCGATCACGGTCGCGGTAGTGGTCCCGATAGCCGCGGTCGCGGTCATAGCCGTCAGGGCCGCGCACATACACGGGCTGCGGGCCGTAGTGGTGGCCAGGGCCGCGGTTCCAGCGCGACGGTTCCATCACCCAGCGGTTGCCGCGATGGTGCCAGCTCGGCGGCGCGTACACATAGCCGGGCCGCGCGACGACATAGTGGCCGGGCACCCAGTCATGGCGATGGCCGCGCCATTCCCAGTAGCCGGGCGCCCAGACGTGGCCGTGACGCGGACCGGGAATGCGCTCGTAGATAGGGGCGGGCGGGGCGTTGCTGATCACGACCGAGACATGTGGCTGGGCCTGTGCAGACAGCGGGATGGTGGCAGCCGCGCCAATGGCGATCAGGGCTGCAAGAATAAGCGGGGATTTCATGTTCGTCTCCAGATCCGTAAGCGGATAAGCGGAATATAGCAATCCGGGATCGGTGACGCGAAGCCTGAAGCAAGTTATTACATCTGACACAGATTGGTGGCGTTTGCCGTCCACCTGGCCGCCGCGCGCCGCCCGTTGGCGGCGCCGCGACGACCGACCGCGGTCACAGCCGGCTCGCTGCGGTGACGGTGTCCAGTGCCAGCAATTGCGACTTCTCGGCGTTGCTCAGGCGCTTGGCGGTGACGGTCACGGTGGCGACCTTGGCGCCGCTGGCAATCGCCGCGCTGCTTGCGTTCAAGGCGATGAGCGAGTTGGCATTGGCGTCCGATACCTTGGCCAGATAGCCGACTGGAACAGCGATCAGGGCGGCGGCGATGAAGACGGCTTCCATGTGTTTGAGGACGTTCATTTTGCTTCTCCTTGGTGGGTGAGTGGTGTGTCGATGTATGTACTGTAGGCGCGTCCCCGCACCGCTTCCAGCGGCGTGCGACGAGTGGCAGAAAACGGGGGGTGAGCTGCATCAGGACGGCCCTGGACCTGTGCGCGCAGCCTTGAAGCGCTCAGCGGTTTCACCAGCCCTCCGCTAGTCCTGCGCAAGGGCGCATGGGCGCCACGCTACCGACTGGACTCGTGCATGACCGGCCCCTTCGCCACCCTGACCCGCAACATCGCCGCGTCACGCACGGCACGGCGGCGCGCCCGCAATCTGCGCCGGGGCTGGACCATTTCGCTCGGTCCGGCCTGGGCCTGGGCCGCGCTGGCGCTGGTGATGGGCGGCGCGGTCGCGCTGGCGCTGCACGCGCGCGCGTTGCCGAACGATGCACAGGACGTCCCCGGCGCGCAGGCACTGGCAGCGCTGCAGCCGCTGGCGCCGGGCCTGGAACTCGTCGTGCCGCCCGACAGCGGAGTGTCACTGACGCAGCGTGGCGCGCTGGCGCTCGTCATTGCAAGTGGCATGCAGGCCGGGCCGGCGGTCCGGGTCGACCTGTGCACACAAATGCTCGATCCGACGAACGGACGGCTGCTGCCGCTGCGCGTCGGCTATCCCTTTGGCGAAGCGGCAGCGCTCGCGCGCAGCAGCAATGGGCCAGCACGCAGCGTGCTGCTGGCGCGCGACGGTTCGGCCATGCCGCGCATCGACATCACGGGCAATGCGGGCGCGGGGCTGGCGATCGCCTGGAACGCAGGGTTTGAAACCGCGAGCTGGATCAGCGACGCGACGGGCGGGGTGGCGACGCATGCGCGCCAGGGCCAGGCTGCGCTGGGCAGTGCGGGCTGGCTGTTGTGGCGCGGCGAAGCGCTGCGCTTCACGCGTCAGCCGAGCAGCGCCTGCCCGCAGGCCGGTGAACTGGTGCTGCAGCATTTTCAGCCTGGTCAACAGGCTGCGGCGGCAGCGCTCGTGCAGGCCTTCCCGGCATCCGGCGCGCCGGTGTCGCTGCGCTTGCGTCCCGGCGTCTGGACCGTGCCGCTGGTCCCGGGTACCGGCCTGGAAGACCAGGCGCTGTTCGAGGCGCTGCGGGCGCGCGGCTTGCTGCGCCTTGGCCGCGACGGCTTGATCGAACTGGCGCCGCGCGATTTGCTGGCCTGGCTCCAGGCCGACGAATCCGTACGCGCGCCGCTGCCCGGGTGGCAGCATTTCCAGCTCGACGCCGGTGACCGGCGCCTGCTCGAACGCCTGCATCACCGGGCCGACGGCGCCTTCGTGCGCGAACAGGTGCGCGTGTTCAATAGCGAACGGCGGCTAGTGGCGTGGCGCGTGCGGCCCGGCGCAGCGACAATCTGGCAAGCGGCAGTGTCAGGCAGCGCGGCCGTGCGCGAGGCCGGCTTGCCACTGGCGGCGATGCGCCTGTTCGCGCAGTTGCCGCAGGACTGGGCGCCGTGGAATCGTGTCGGCGGCTGGGAGGGTGGGCGGCGTGACAGTCTGGTAAGCCTCAGCACACGAGCAGAAGGCAAGCCGCTGGAGCTGCTGGTTGCCGGCCGTGTGCGCAGTGTACTGGGCGCCACGGTGGCGGCCCGTGGCGTCTGCGACGGGCGCGCCTGTCCGGATGCGGGCGCCGTCGCGCACCTGCTGCTGTCGCCGCTGCCGGGCGCAACGTCGGTCAAGGTCGAGATCGAGCCGCTCGACCTGGCCAGACTGTCCGGCGGCGCCGACGCGGCGTATCGCCATCTGAAGGTCGAGCGGGGCGTGCTCGCGTGGCAGGCGCTGCCTGCTGGCAGCCGCAGCGTGCGGCCCGCCGGCGCCGCGGTGCGCCTGGTCGACCGCAATGGCGAGGCCCTCTGGCAGGATGGCGCGCCGTCGGTCCAGGCCACGCTGGCCGGCCTGGCGCCGCTGCTGGGCGTGCATCGCCAGCACGACGGCAGTGTGGCCGGCATGCTGGCGCGCCTGGGCGGGAGCGACCATGCGGCGAGCCTGACGCTCGATCTGACGCTGCAAGCGCGCGCCCAGGTGCTGCTCGACTGCATTGGCCAGCAGGGCGGCCAGTGGGATGGGCGCGTCTGCCGTGGCGCCCAGCCCGCGCCCGTCGAGCGGCGCGCCGGCCTGGTGCTGCTCGACGCCGGCACGGGCGACATCCTCGCCGCCGCATCGAGTGGTGGAAATACTGCTGCGCCGGACAACTGGGCCGAGGTCCGCGACTTCGACCGCGCCGACCCGGCGCGCAGCCCGTTGCGCATCGCCGCATTCCAGCATGACGGCGGCGCCCACCGCGCGCCTGGCTCGACGTTCAAGGTGATCACGGCGCTCGGACTCGAGCAGGCCGCGCGCGGTGACAAGAAGCTCGATGCGCTGCTGGGCGGCTTGCCATTGGCGCAGGTGGACCGCATCGCGCGCGATGGCGGCTACGACTTCCGCACCGATGCGCCCAGCTACCCGGCGGGCGGCACGCGTGCCCGCATCACCAATTTCCGCGACCAGATCACCGGCGCGCGCGCTGCGGACGGGCGCCTGGGCCTGGCCGGCGCCATGGCGCACAGTGTCAATACGTGGTTTGCCTGGACCGGTGAACTGAGCGACCGCACGCTGCTCGGCCAGCCCGACGGCGGCATGCCTGGCGCCACCGCGCTGGAGCCGGGTGCGCTCGACGCCGCGCGGCCGGTGGCCGCGATGGCGGCGCGCCTGGGCTTTGGCCAGCCGCTGCGGCTGGACGGCGGCTTGCTGCCGCCGGATTACCGCTGGGGCGACTGGGATGCGCTGTCGGCATCCGCGTCACAGCTCGATCCGGTCCACAGCCGTCATGAACTGCGCCAGATGGCGATTGGCCTGCGCATGCAGACCACGCCCCTGCAAATGGCACTGGTGGCGGCAAGCGTCGGCGAAGGGCGCAGCGTGACGCCGCGCCTGTTGCTCGCGCTCGACGACCGCGACGCAGCGTCGAGCCAGGGCGCGCCGCTTGGCGTGCGGCTGGACCGCGTACGCGCCGGCATGAAGGGCGTGATCGATTACGGCACGGCGGCCGGTGCATTCCGCAGCCCTGCATTCGCTGCGCTGCGCCCCGGACTGTATGGCAAGACGGGCACCGCGCCGGTAGGGAATGACGATCTGGCCACGGTCTGGTTCATGGGTTATCTGGAGCAGGGCAGCTTGCCGGGTCAGACCCGCCGGCTGGCATTTGCCGTTTTTGTCAGCCATTCGGCGCTGACGGGCGGTGGCCATGCGGCGCCGGTGGTGGCGGCCCTGCTGGCATCCATGGCGGGGCAGTCGTTGGAAAAGAGGCACAAATAGGGGTCTCCATCGCGCCTGAATGCTGTAGTTGTATGGCATCATCTATTTCACTGTGCAACACGTGCGCAGCGAAATCGAGGACGAGGAAGGTATGCGTTTACCGGGCACCCGGTATCAGGAGCACGGCTGGGAGCAGGTCCGCAAGTTGCTGGGTCAGTGTTCCCTGCAGGCGCTCGCCCGCATCGACCCCGCCAGTCTGCAGGGCGCCGATACGGACGGGTCGCTGGCCGCGTACGTCGAGGCGGTCGCACCGATCCTGCACGCGGGCGGCAGCCGCGCGCATGCCCCCGGCAACAGCTACGGCGAGACGACCGCCGAGCTGGCCCTGAGCCTCGTCTACGAATTGCAGGCGCGCCCCGCCGACTGGGTCGCACTGTGCACGGCCGTGGCCACCGAATACGCGCGCATCGGTCCGTTCTGGACGCAACCTGGCGGCGACGCGCTGCTGCGCAAGAAATTCAATGACCTGTATGCGGTGTTGCGCGACAAGGTCGACAGCGATCACTACCAGGTGGCGTGCGGCCGGCCCTGCAGCCCGAACCGCATGTACGCCTACCGGATGCTCGACACGGCGTACCACGACATCGCGCGACTGTTCGAGAGCTGGCGCGAACACGCGGCGCAGGTCGGCGCGATCCTGGGCCGCAGTGTCGAGGCGATGCCGATTGAAGCGCGCCAGCTACGCTCGATCGGCGACTGCAAACCTGAATGGATCATGCGCTGGAGCGAGAGCCTGGAAGCGCACACGGGCGCGCCGGGGCCGTTGCACACGCGCTCGAAACGCTTCGCCAGCCTCAAATCGAGTCCCGACAAGATCGGCGCGATGCTGCGCGAAATCGGCGAGTACGACGCGCTGTCGGCCAACCGCGACAGCGACTGGTTGCAGGACGCCAGCGCGGCCGACGCCTGGCTCGACGATTACTGGCGCGTGCTGAACGAGTCCGAGCAGGGCAGCACGCCCGGCCCGGATCAGATCCTCGAAGCGCGCCAGGAAGCGCTGGACATCGACCTGGATGCAGAGCCGGATATCGAAGCGCCAATGACTGCACCACTGACCTCCATCGCGCCCTGCGTTTCACTGCCCCCCAACTATCTGGTAGTGGCAGCGACGGTCGAGGACCGCGCCAGCTGGGCAGCGCGCCGGATGGCGCAGGACAGCTTGCCGGTACGCCTGGCGGTGTACCTCAAGCTGCTCGGGCCATTCGACGACTGTTTCCCTTCCGAGTGGTGCGACCCCGCCACGGGCGAATTGCCGACGATGGGCCAGCTGGCTCAGCTCGACGGCGTCTCGCTGCCAACCCTGCGCAAGCGGCGCGACGCCGCGATACTGCGTCTGAACGAGGTGGCTGGACTACAGGAGGAACAACGATGGGCATGACGAACCTGGATCGCAAACTGCAGGCCGGCGCACTGCTGGCGCGCCGCGTGGAAGGCGATGGCCTGATGCTGGCCGACGCCATCCTGCTGCAGGCATTGGACGGCAGCCGGCCGCTGACGCACGGTGAACGCGCGGCGCTGCAGGCATCGCCCCTGACGCTGCGCCGCATGCGCCATCTGGCCGATGTGCGCCGCACCCAGCACATGAGCTGGACCGGCAGCGCGGGACTGCTCCGCGCGGCCGACAGCGGCGCACCTCTAGAGGTGCTGCGCACGGACGACCGGATGTGGCGCCTGCACTTCGTCGACCAGGGCGGCGTGCCCGGTGTGGTGGTCCAGCTCGATCTGGACGCGCCGGGCGCCGCGCAACTGCTGGCAGCGCGCGCGGCGATCGCCGTGCGCGACGGCGCCGGCAGCGTGATCGTGCAGGGCAGCCTGGACGCGGACGGCGAGTGCGAAGGCCCGTGGCCGTTTGCAGCCTCACCTTCCTCACACTTTCAACGGCACGGGGCGCGCTTTGATGTGATGCCCGTGCCCCCATCCACATAGTGCAGTTCCCGAATTCGCTCAAGGATAACGATGCTAGGTTCACTGTTCAGGAATCCCCTGCGACGCCCGCCACGGCAGGACGCGTTTGACGCGACCCTGCTTGGCAGCGTAGCAATCGCGTTGCCGGCGCCAGCCGGGATCACCATTCCTGCGCCGTGCGCCGCCGTGCTGGTCGACCGGGGTGGCCGCAGCCGGCGCCTGGCATTGGGCAGCCGCATCGCAGCCCTCGATGGGGAAACCGCCTGGTGCGTCCATCCGGGGCCGTACACCTGTGACCTCGTCCCGTTTGCCGGCGCACCCGAGATTGGCCTGCACGTGAGCTTTGCCGTCGATGCCAGCGATCCGCGCGCCACGCACCAGCGTTTCGACCTGTTCCTGGCCAGCGAAGCGGGTAGCGTGGTCGACCTCGCGGGCTTTGGCGCGCTGGCGCAAACGGCGCTGCAGCGCGAGCTGGCCCAGGGCAATCTCGAACTGCCACCCTGCACGACGCTCGAAGAGTGGAACACGTTCCGGTCCGGGTTCAACCAGTTGATGTACACGCGTTTTGGCGTGACGGTCGACGATTGCGTGCCGGTCGACCTGGGCGCGGCGCACGATTATCCGGCGTTGCTCGAAGCACGCCTGGCGGCGCAGGTCGTGCCAGTGACTGCGGCAGTATCGGCCGAACCAGCGGCTGCAATGCCAGCCGAAGCATTCGTGCCGGCCTGCGAAGATGCCCGTGCATTGCGGCGCCTGTTCCTGGAGCTGCCGTGCCTGATGTGCGCGGTGCGCATGGCGGTACTGCCGGCCGATCAGGGTCGGTTCCGCCAGCACCAGGAGTTGCTGCGCCGGCTCGACCTGGTCAGCCTGTCGGTTGGCACGATGCCGGCGCTCGAACTGGCCGCGCCCGGCCAGCCACTGGCGCCCGAGGAGCAGTTGCGCCGCGCACGCCACAGCCGCCGCGCCGCGGCAGCGCTCGACGAAGCCTGGGCGCTGCTGGCGCGCATGAAGGTTGCCGGCGAAGGTCCGCTCGACGTGCTGTTCGACGAAGCCGACCGCATCGTTGCCAATCTCGAGGTTGAAACTGGTGCGCGCCGTCTCACGCAGGTGCAGGACGAGGTGACGGCATGACGGCGCCCCTTCTTGAGGCGAGCTGCCGCAGCATTCTGCCGGACGGCAGCATGCTCACCATCACCGCGACGCGCCGCCCGCGCGCGGGCCGCGCCGACGTCAAGTGCAGCGTGCCCGGCGTACCGGCGCAGGCTGAGCGGATGCAGCAGGTGGTGCGCCTGGCGCGCCATACCGAGCCGCGTTATGACAGCCGCGACCAGGTGGTGCTCAGTGCCGACCGCGCATTCGATCCGGCCACCCGCGACTGGGAACTGGCCGCCGTGCTGGCCGACCGCATCGTGCGCGGCGTGTTTCAAGCGGTGCGACCCGTGGTGGCCAATGGCTGGTCCGACGACTGGCATCTGGGGCGGATCGACGGCCGCGCGCTCGTCAATGTGCCCGACGGCGTGCTGGCCGGTGGTCCGGACGCCTTGCCGCACCTGGGCGCGTTGACGGGTCAGCCGAATCCGGGCGCAGCCACGGCCAGCGCGCGCGCCTGGTTCCCGCTGCACAGCGGCGGCGACCACGATGATCTC
Source organism: Massilia aurea (assembly GCF_024753205.1). Classification (GTDB taxonomy): domain Bacteria; phylum Pseudomonadota; class Gammaproteobacteria; order Burkholderiales; family Burkholderiaceae_D; genus Telluria; species Telluria aurea. The sequence goes on from NZ_JANUGZ010000005.1 coordinate 426,347, forward strand.
GGCTGGGTCGACGTGAGCGTGCGGCCGCTGGCCGGTGCGCTTGACGCCGACGACGATGCCATCAGCGTGCCCGACCTGGACGCGCTGCGCCAGGGCCAGGTGCGGGCCGTGCTGGCCGGCTCGCGGCATTTTGACGGGCGTGGCCAGGGTCAGTGGAAAACGACAGTGCGCTTTGGCGAGACGGGCTTTTCGGGCGACTCGTATGGTCTGGCGCTGGTGATGGCTGACCGTATTGCGCGTGGCCGCGAATTCATGGCGCGGGGCCGGGTAATCGCCACCGGCACGTCGAGCGCCTGGCATGCGGGCAAGGTCGAGACCGTAGATGCGCTGGCGCCGAAGTGCGCGCTGATCCTGCGCGAAGCGGGGCCGGGCGACCGCATCCTGCTTCCCAAGGCATGGGAAGGCGCGCTGCCGCAGGGCATGCGCGAAGCGCTGCGCGCGCGCGGCGCGAGCCTCGCGTGTGTCGAGCGCATCGGCATCATTTGAGATTACGGATTTTGAAGCCACGGGCGTGCGCGAGCGCACCGCGGCCGCAGACAGTGCGCTGCTAGAATCGGTGGCTTGGACGGCAGGTTGGCAAGCAGAAGGCAAGAGAGAAAACGGAGTCAGCTATGTTGCACATGTTCGGAGTAAACGGCGCCAGCTGCCCGCGGTGCGAGCGCAAGAATGGGGTCGATGCACGCTACTGTGCGGGCTGCGGCGTGATCCTGGGGGCGCCGCGCAGCAAGCCGGTGCTGGTCGAGAACCGCTGGGTGCCGGCGCCCGATGAACTGGCCGTGTTCTTTGGCCTGCGCGAATTGTCCGGGCTGTTCGTCAAGACGCTGCGCGTGCCCGCCACGGCGCGCGGCTTCATCCTGCAGGGCGACAAGGCGACCGAAGTGCCGCAGGGCGAATACGAACTCGAAGGCTTCTTCACGCGCCTGAACCATCTGCTGCGCGACCAGCACGCGGAAATCCTCGTCACGCGCACGACGGCGTTGCCGGTGCCATTCGAGTTCGACGACATCCCCACCTGCGAGCAGCTTGCCATTTCGGTGCGCTTCACGGTCAGCATCAAAATCGAGAACGTCCCGGCCTTTGCGCGCCACTTCATGACCACGCCCGGCACCATCGGCACGCCCGAGTTGCGCGAACTGCTGGCCCATCCGGTGCGCCAGCTGGCGCTGGAATTCATCGGCGCGCGTTCTATCCGCGAGATGGCGGCCGGCGGCGCGCTGCGCGAAGAACTCGACGAACGCCTGCAGGGCGGCCTCAAGCTCCTGCTGGCCGACTACGGCCTGGCGGTGACGAGCGTGCAGACGGTGGAGCTGCGCCACGACAAATACGACGCCAACCGCGCGCGCGTGGGCAGCATGTGGCTGGCGGCCGACGAGCAGCACGTGCAACTGGCGCACAAGCGCCACCTGGACGAGCTGTACACGGCCGAAGAATGGCAGGGCATCAAGCGCAGTGAAGAAGAAGCGCGCCTGCGCATCCGGCGCGCCGAGCTGCGCCAGGACGACGCCATCGCGCGCGCCGAGATGTCGCTGCAGGGCGCCGACCGCGCACACGGCGTGCGTGCACGCCAGATCGAACTGTATGGCCGCATCCTCGAAGCCACCTCGCGCGAGCAGGCAATGGCGCAGGGCGCTGGCCAGGTGCTGGCCGAGCTGCAGCACGAGGCCGCGCAAAAAGGGGCGCAGCGCGCGGACGAAGCGGCGCAGTGGCAGCACCTGCGCGCGCTGGCCGGCGTGCACATGCGCGCCGAAGTCGCCAGCGCCCAGCAGGAAGCGCAGCATGCGCGCCAGTCGGCGCAGCAGCGGTTCTCGCAGCAGTTGCTGCAGCAGCAGATCCGCCACAAGATCGATCAGGCGCGCCTGATCGAGGACGCGACGCGCCAGCGTGACGAACTGATTCGCCTGCGCGAGAGCGAAGCCGAAGCGGCGCGGCGCATGCGCGATATCGACGAAGCCGAGTACCAGGCGCGCTACCAGGCCCTGAAGCTGGCCAACGATGCGCGCCTGCGCGAGGCCGGCCGCACGCAGGAATGGGAAGACGAACAGGCGCGTCAGCGCATCGAGGGCGCACGGCGCGGCGCCGGCAAGCTCGATGCCGAAGCCCAGCAGGACAAACTGCAGCGCACGATCGAACTCGAAGCGTTGCAGGCGCGCTCGCTGCAGGACGTGGCGCTGCATGCTGACGAACGCCGCGCCGGCCTGGGCGAGGCGGCGCGCGCCGGCGAGCGGGCGCATGAGATCGCCCTCGCACGGCTGGCGATGGAACGCGCCGCGGCGCTGGGCGCGATGGACGACACGGCCAAGCTGGCCCTGGCCGATGCCGCCAATGCCGTCGTGCTGGCCGATTACCTCAAAACACGCGTGCATGCCGACATGGATGCTGACCAGTTGACGGCGCTGGCCGGCGTGGCTGGCGCCGGCAAGGTCGACATGGGCGAGGCGGCGCGCGCGGCGGCGCAGCTGGTGCGCGACGAACAGGCGCGCCGTGAACACGAAGTGGACAAGGACCGGCGCCATCAGCTCGACCTCTTGCGACTGCAGAACGACGTGAACAAGGCGGCCTTGCATGCACAAGCCGGTGTGGCGGGTTCGCGCCAGTGCGTGCATGGCCACGCCCTGCAACGCGACGATCGCGTGTGCGCCGCCTGCGGCGGGGCGCCGTCTGCCTGATCGATCAATGCAAACAGCCATCGACAAGATCCGCGAACTGCGCGCACTGCACGACGACGGCCTGCTGAGCCGGCAAGAGTTCGAGCTGCGCAAGAACGCGATCCTCGACGCGTCCTACCAGCCGGGCGAGCGGCCCGCTGATCCGGATGCGCTCTACGACGCCGCTGCGCCTGCAGTTCGCCCCGGCACCGAAATCGGCCTGATGACGGGCCAGGAAATCGGCCCGCAAAACCGGCGCTACCGGCTCGAACGCCTGATCGCGCATGGCGGCATGGGCCAGGTGTGGCAGGCGACCGACCTGGCTACGCACGCCGAATTGGGGCACAGCGCCCAGGTGGCGCTCAAGATCCTGCCCGCCCATGCGACGTCCGCTGCCAGTCACGCCAAGCTTCTGATCCAGGAAGCCACGCGCGCGCGGCGCCTGGCGCACGAACACATCGTCCGCGTCTACGAATGGGCGCAGGACCCGGCCACGTCGAGCTTTTTCCTGATCATGGAGTATCTCGAAGGCGAAGACCTCGACGCCGTGCTGGCACGCGAAGGCCGCCTGCCACTGGCGCGCGTGCTGGCCTTGCTCGATCCGGTCGCCGCTGCGCTGGACTATGCGTGGGACCGGCATCACCTGGTTCACCGTGACATCAAGCCGGGCAATGTATTCGTCACGACCAAGGGCGACGTCAAGCTGCTCGACTTCGGCATCGCGGCGCGCGCGCGGGCCAGCGGCCCGGCGTCGAAGCTCGATGCCCCGGCCACCTCCGGCACGGCCGGCTACCGCGCGCCGGAAGCCGTGATCGAAGGCCGTACACCGGAGCCCACGCTGGACGTGTATGCGGTTTCCGTCATGATCCACCAGCTGCTCACGGGCGTGCTGCCAGGCGAACCGGGCGGCACGGTGCCCGAAACGCTGGGCGCGCGCCAGTGGGAGGTGCTGCGCGGTGGTTTCGGGCGCGACCCGGCGGCGCGCCCGGCCAGCGTGCACGCGCTGCTCGCAGCGATCCGCGCGGCGGCCGGGCCGTCTGCCGTCGAACAGGCGGCGCAGGACGCCCGCGAGCGCGTCGAGCAGGAACGCGTGGCGCGCGAACTGGCCGCGCGGCGCGCAATCGAGGCCGAGGCGGCCGCTGTCATCAAGGCGCAACAGGACGAGCAGCGCCGCGTGCAGCTGCGCGAACAGCAGCGGCGCGAACGGCTCGAAGCCGAACAGGCGCGCCTGGCGCGCAAGGAATCGCTGCGCCAGCAACTGCTGGCCCGGCGCGACGAAGAAGTCGCCAAGACCCAGGCGGCCAAGGAAGAAGCGGCGCGCAAGGCCGCGCAACTCAAAGCTGCGGCAGCCTATCTGGCGCAGCAGAAAAAGGCGCGCGAGGACGCCGCAGCGGGCGCTGTGGGCGAGCCTGTCAGCCAGGAACGGGCGCCCGACGCAGTGGCCGCCGTGGCGCTGGCAGATGTCCCGACGGCGGCGGCGCCGGTCGCCGACACCGGCATCCTGCGCGACGCCTTCATCGACGGCAGTGGCAGTGGCCCGGCGATGGTGCTGATCCAGACGGGGCGCTTCCAGATGGGTTCTCCCGAGCACGAGCGCCGCATCGCGATGGCGGCCGGTTCGCAAAAGAATTGGATCGCGCGTGAAACGCCGCAGCACTGGGTCGGCATCGAGCGCCCGTTTGCGATGGGCCGCTATCCGGTGACGGTGGGCGAGTGGCGCGCCTTCGCGCAGGCAAGCAGCTGGCAGCCGGCCGGCGAGGTCGACTGGGCCGCGCCGGGCTTTCCGCAAACCGACGATCATCCGGTGGTCGGCGTGACGTGGTTCGACGCGCTGCAATACGTCGCGTGGCTGAGCGCAGCGACCGGCAAGCGCTATCGCCTGCCAAGCGAAGCCGAATGGGAATACGCGTGCCGCGCCGGCACCAAAACCGCATTCAACACGGGCGACACGATCGCCACGACGCAAGCCAATTTCGACGGCACGTTCACCTACAACGGGGGGCCGCGCGGCGAGTTCCGGCACGGCACCACGAAGGTCGATACCTTCGCACCGAACGCCTGGGGCCTGCACGACATGCACGGCAATGTCTGGGAATGGGTGCAGGACGTCGTGCACGAGAACTACGACGGCGCGCCGGACGACGGCAGCGCCTGGGAAACGGGCGGCGACCAGGTGCGCCGCATCCTGCGCGGCGGCTCGTGGCTGTACAACCCGCGCTATCTGCGCTCGGCGCTGCGCAACGGTTTCTCGGCCGTGCTGTCCAACGATATCGTCGGCCTGCGCGTGGTGCGCGAACTGATGTAGGCAAGACTGGAACGCGCCGGGCGATCCGGTGTACAGTGAGGCATTCCCTTTCTTGTTTACGACACCTGCCATGGCCATCGCGCACCTGTTTCGATCCCACGATAAAGACCTGGGCGGCGGTTTCACCGTGCGCCGCATGTTGCCCGCTGCGGCCCGCCAATCCATCGGGCCGTTCCTGTTTTTCGACCACATGGGGCCGGTGGAAGCGCCGGCCGGCGCCCGCCACGATGTGCGGCCGCACCCGCATATCGGGCTGGCCACGGTGACGTACCTGTTCGAGGGCGCGATCATGCACCGCGACAGCCTGGGCACCGAGCAGCGCATCGAGCCGGGCGCCGTCAACTGGATGACAGCCGGCAGCGGCATCGTGCATTCCGAGCGTACGCCTGAAGATCTGCTCGAACGCACGCGCCGCACGCACGGCCTGCAACTGTGGGCGGCGCTGCCGCGCGAGCACGAAGAAACGCCCGCTGCGTTCAGCCACACACCGGCCGACCGGATTCCCGAGATCGCATTGCCGGGCGCCACGGTGCGGCTGCTGGTGGGCAGCGCATTCGGCCAGACGTCGCCGGTGCCGACCTTCAGCCAGACGCTGTACCTCGACGTGCAACTGGCGCCCGGCGCGGCCATCGAACTGGATGACTTGCCCGATGAAACCGCGCTGTACGCGCCGTTCGGCACGATCGAGATCGACGGCGAGCCCGTCGCCGCCAACACGATGGCGATGCTCGAGCCGGGGGCGGCGGTGCGAGTGAGCGCCGCTGCCGGCGCACGCTTTGTTGTGATCGGCGGGGCGCCGCTCGACGGCAAGCGCTTCATTTTCTGGAACTTCGTCTCGAGCAGCCGCGAGCGCATCGAACAGGCGGCGCGCGACTGGGAAAACGATCGCTTCGTGCCGTTGGCGGGCGACAATGAACGCATCCCGCTGCCGCAGTGGCCGCCAACCTGGCGCCGCGACTGACCTTGCCGCGCGGCTAACGCGCGCCCGGTCAGTGCGGGCGGGCGTAATCTGGCATCACTCTGTGCGTGTCAATACGAGGGAGGTGATGCCATGAAAATTCCTGACCACCTGCGTGCGCCGGCGATCGTGTTCGCCCTGCAGGCCGTGCTGCTGGCCGGTGCGGCGCTGGTTTTTCTGGTGCTGGTGCCGTCGTACGGCTGATCAGGCGCTGAGCGCGGCTGCAATCAGGCTGCGGCGATCGACGCTGCGCCGGTCGGCGCGCGCCTCGGGATAGGCAGTGGGGACGAAGCGCGCCGCCATGCCGATGCCGGGTTGTTGCACCCGGTCGAGCGTGCCACTGATCGCCAGCGGCGCGTCGCGGCCGTTCGCCCGGTCACGTTGCCAAAAGCCGCCATTACGGTGGAACAGCAGCGGCAGGGCGGCGGCGCGCGGCAGCGCCATCGGCTGGGCGCCAGCGCCGTTGAGTGCTGCCTGACCGGCCGGCGGCACCGCATCCGGCGCCATCAGATAAAAGCATTCGGCGCGTGCGCCCGCATCGAGCCGGTGCAGCACGACCGCATGCGCCAGCAGCGCCGTCACTTCGAGCGTGACGATGCCCTTGATGCTGGCCGTCATTTCGATGCGCATGCCCAGGCGCAGCTGCACTGGCATGTGCTTGCCGGGCCAGACGCCGTCGAGCAGCAAACCATAGCGCGACACGTCTTCGATCTCGAACCCGGCGCGGCTGCGGCGGATGATGGCGTGGCGGCCGGACAGCCGGCGCGTCAGGCCACCGATGTCCATGCCGGTTTCGCGATGGTGGGCCAGCAGCACGTCGGCGTCGGGCGCATCGAGCTCGAAGCGGCCGAGCATGAATTCGTCGAGCGCGAACAGGCGCACGTGGCGCTGCGTGGCCGAATCGGCTTCGGCGTGCACGAGGCACGCGCTGTCGGTCAGGCATGGGTGCGCGGCAGGCTGGGCCGGCAGGTCGATTTCGATCAGGTCTTCGTCCCAGGCAATGGTGGTCATGCCCATGTCGATCTTGCCGGTGCCGTTGCCGCCGTCCAGGTTCAGGTGGGCAATGGACGCGTTGCGGGCCACGACGTCGATATCGATGCGGCCGCCGCCTGGCGCATTGACGCGGGCGATGCCGGCGTCGTCGGCCGTGACGCGCACGTTCTTGTGCGTGGCGAGGAAGGTCTGGTGGATTTCACCCAGACTGGCATCCTGGCGCGGCACGAGAATCACGGGCGAGCAGGTCCAGGTGCGACTGGCGTCGGGCGCATGGGCGTGGCGGCTGTGCAGTTCGATCTCGATGCGGTACTGGCCGTGTTCGAGGCCGCGCGACGAAAATTCGAGAAACAGCGGCCGCCAGTCGCCGCGCGAGGTGCGCTGGAAGCAATAGCTTTCGCCGCCGTGCAGGCGCAGCGCCGAATGGACGAGCATGCGCACGTCGGGCGCGCAATCCATAGGCATCCCACGCAGCTCGAGACGCAGGGCCTGGCGGCCGCCTGCCGCGCGCGGATCGAACCCGCTGATGTGCAGTTGCGGGCGCTGCAGGCTGGTCGACTCAGGTGCCGGTGTCGGGACGACCGTGTCCCGGCGCGTGCGCACCGCGCTGATCGTATCGAAACTGGCTGGCAAGCCATCGACTACCGGGTTTGCCGACGGCGGCAACGGCGCGGCGTGTGCCTGATACGCACCGGCCGCCGCCTCAGGCTGGGCATGCCCGTGCGCGCACCGCACCTCGCCGGGGGTGACCCAGACGGTGCAGTGCGGATGCGCGGGATTGCGGCAGCGATTCATGTCAGATTGATCAGTTTAGAAAGTTCGAAAACGGTGTTGCAAGCTTACGCTGTTTTCAGCAGGCACGGCGCACCGAGCTCGTTGATTACCAACATTATTTTCCTAAAGCATCAAAATAATTTGCTATCTTTTCAACGTTCAATAATTCGTGGCGTCGTCGTCCAGCGGCAAGGCGGTCTCGTCGGCGTGGCGGGGCAGGGGGCGCAGCACGAGCGCCGTCAGATTATCCGGTTGCACACCAGCAGGCGGCTCGTTCTCCATCAGTGCGAACAAGCGTTCGACGAGCGTCGCCGCCGCTGGCGCATCGGCCAGCAGCGCCGGCCAGCGCGCGACCAACATGTCCGGCTGGGCGCACGACCAGAAGCCGTCGGTGGCCAGCAAATAGGCTGCGTCGGTCCGCAATGGCAGCGCGCGGCGGTCGGGCAGGTGGGCCAGCCAGCATGGCAGGTTCGCGGGCGTGAGGGCAAACAAGCCATCGGACAGGCGCGAGGGATCGGCAAAGGCATTGCCAAGAATGAACGCCTGGGCAATCTGCGGCGCGTGGCGACCGTGGACTTCGCGCCACCAGTCGGCTTCGCCAAGCCGGCCGGCGATTGCGGCGCCGGTGGTCGGTACGTGGTCGACTGTCAGCGCCGTGGCCTGCTGCGCATCGAGTTCATACAGCCGCGAGTCGCCCACGTGGTACAGCAGCGGCGCGGCGCCGGGCGGCAGTTCGAGCAGTGTCAGCGTCGTGCCGGGCCGGCCCGTCGCGCCGGCGCCATCGGCAAACTGCGCCTGCAACATGGCGTGCAGGACATCGAGGTTGGCCGTCAACGCGGCGAGTGCGGTGCAGGGCGGCATGGCAAGAAGGCCGGCGGCAAGCGCTTCGGCCGCTTCGCGCCCGTGGCCATGGCCACCCATCCCGTCGAGGACTGCCAGACGGCCATGCCCGGCGGGCCAGCCGGCAATCGTTGTGATGACCGGCAGCTGGTCGTGCAGATGGCAGGCGCGGCCATCGAAATCGATGACGACAAAGTTATCCTGGTTTTCGCTGCGGGTGGCGGGCCCTGCGCCCACACGGCTCGCGACGGCGACATCGAAGGAGGGGGCAAAGCGAAAGTCGGCAAGCGTCGAAGGCATGGGCTGGGGGGATGGTGGGATGATGACACTGTACTACTGTTTGTTGGCAAGTCATGCGTTGAACAGATGCCATTATTCGCGCCACCCAAAGGCAATGAATTTGCAAGCCGGTACACCGGTCATGGTATGTTGACGTTTCTACCACCGCCTTTTTCGGAACGCGCCATGGTCATCCGCCCCCTCGATTCTGCCGACGTGCCGGTCCTGGCGCCGGCCATGGCCGCGCTGCTGCGCAGCCTGGCGCTGGAATTCATCGTGCACGAATCAACGCCGCTCGGCGCCGCGACCTTCCTGGCCGAGAATGACGAGCATGGCATCCGCAGCTACCTGGCGCGCGGGCACATCTGCCATGTGGCGCTCGATGGCGAGCGGCTGGCCGGCTTCATCGCGATCCGCGACAACAGCCATCTGTTTCACCTGTTCGTCGGCACGGCCTGGCAGCGGCAGGGATTGGCGCGGCGCCTGTGGCACGCAGCGCGCGCCGCCGCCATTGCGCGCGGCGGAGACGGCAATTTCACGGTCAATGCGTCGAACTACGCCGTGTCGGCCTACGAACGGCTTGGCTTCGTGCGGGTGGCGCCAACCCAGTGCGTCAAGGGACTGTCGTTCAATCCGATGCACCTTGCCTGGGCGGGGGATTGACCCAGTTGCCTGACCCACGTCCCGGCCATGTAACGTACTGTGCACTTTCAGTATATATTGCCTCGCGACAAAAGTTTTCGTTTTGGCAGCAGGTTACAATGGTGGTCGTCCGTATTGACCGGGCGTGAGCGGCGCATTGGTGCGCCGTGCTCGACAAGTTTTGATGATGATGATTCTGCATAACCTGATCCGCACACTTCCTGCAACCGTCCTGCCCAAGGCAGCACGGGAGGCACGGGCATGAGCGCGACAGCGCCGTCGATGCCATCCATTTCGCGCGCGTTCGGCAAGACCCTGATGACCACCATGGGCATGACCGTGGTGGGATTCATCTCATCCGTCATTACCGCCCGCATATTGGGCCCGGAAGGGCGCGGCCTGCTGTCGGCGGCCATCCTGGTCTGTTCGCTGTCCGCCGGTATCGCGCAGTGCGGCATGGGCAGCAGCTATCTGTATCACTTCGGGGCGGCGCGGCAGTTTCCGTATCTGCGCTTCCTTCTGCTGTCGCTGCTGAGCATCAGCATCTTTGCCACTGCGCTGGCCGCCGCCGGGCTGCAATTGAGCGATGCGGTGCAGTTGCACCGGTTCATGTGGCTGATCCTGGCGTTTGCCGCGTTCATGGCAAGCCAGATGTACATCTTCACGCTGACCCAACTGCATTCGGATCTGCATTTCTTCAATATCCTGCGCTTTACGCAGGTGTTCGGCAATCTGGTCCTGATGCTGCCCCTGGTGCTGTGGTTCGACGTGGTGAGCTTTGAACAGATCCTGGCCACGCAATTGCTCATGCTGATTGGCGTCACGGTCATGGGACTGTGGTGGGCGCGCAAGCACCGGGTCTGGCAGTTGAAAGTCGAGGTCAAGGAGCCGGTTCAGCCCTGGGTTGTTTTGCGCTATGGCTTTCACCAGCAGGGCATTGGGTTGCTGAGCTTGTTTCTGGTCAATTTCGACAAGCTGTTCCTGCTCAATCGCGGCACCATCCGCGAATATGGTTTCTATGCGCTGGCATTCACGACGTCACGCCTGATCGGGGCGGTGCAGGAATCGGCGTCGGTTGCGTTGTTTTCGCGCTTTGCCGGCCGGGATGAGCAAGCACTGAGCCAGGCAGTGCGCAATACCTTCCGCGTGACGTTCGCGCCACTGATGGTGCTGGCCGCGATCGGGGGTGCGCTGTCGCCTTGGTTGCTCAACCTCATCTATGGCAAGTCCTTTGCAGCGATGACGATGCCGTTTGCGATTTTGCTGTTCGAATGCGTGATCGGTGGCGCCAGCTGGACGCTGGCGCAGCGTTTCACCGCCGCCGGACAACCGGGGCTGGTGCTGGCGCGCCAGATCATCGCCGTGGTTCCGGTGCTGATCGCCATCCCGTTTCTGCCGCAGGAAAATACGTATGTCTGGCTGGCGGGGCTGATGCTGGCGGGGGCCTGTCTGCGCTTGATCACGACGATCATTCTCGGGGTGCGCCGGCTCAATGAGCCGATGCCCGATTTCATCCCGACCCGCGGCGATCTTGCCATCCTGCGCCGGCTGGTGACGCGCGCCAAGTAACCTGATTTTTCGGGAGTAGCCTTGAGTAACCATCGTTTGATGATGCAGGATCTGCAAAACAAGCATGACACCATTCATGATTTGCTGAAGGGCAGAGACTTTCATTACATCGATATTCCGATGCACGACAATATCGGCGATCTGCTCATCATGCAGGGCACGCTGGCGTTCTTCAAAAAAAAGCGCTTGTCTCCCCGAACGATATCGACGTCGTGGGCATTCGATCCGTCATGGGTCAGGCCGGGCGACATCCTGGTGTTTCACGGGGGCGGCAATTTCGGCGACCTGTACGCGAACATCAACGAGATACGCGAAGAAATCATCACGCGCTTTCCGGCTAACCGCATCGTGATGTTGCCGCAAACCGTGTTCTTTGCGAGTGAAGCGGCGCGTGACCGGTCGGTCGCCGTGTTCCGGCGCCATGCCGATGTCCACATTTTTGTGCGGGATAAAGCGTCGCAGCAGATTGCGAATCGGTTTTCCGACAATGTGTATCTGGCGCCCGATATGGCGCATCACCTGTATCCGATCGCCAGCGGCGGCAAGGCCAGTGGCGTGCTGCGCATCGAGCGCGTGGACACGGAAAAGCCGGTCGTGCCGGCGTCGCTGAAGGATGCGCAATTCGATACCCGAACCGACTGGATCGAGGTCGTGGGCAAGGATAAGCGATTGATCGATTTTGCCTGGCGCATCCAGGCCGCCTTTATCAAGCGCGGCTGGCAAACCTGCAAGAAGCTGATCGGGCCATGGTATTGGATACCGGTCGCGCAGCGCTTTTCGTCCAGGGCCGTGGCGCTGTTTGCGCGCCATGACCACATCGTGACCGACCGCCTGCACGGCCACATCCTGGCGTGCCTGATGGACAAGCACCACACCGTGATCGACAACAGTTACGGCAAGAATTCCACGTACATCGACGAATGGACCGCCCACAGCGATCTGGTGCGACTGGTGAAGGTGTGATCGCATGCCCGTTTTTTCCAAGGATAGTACCTCATGACCACCTCCGCCCCGACTGTCCTGATCGTCGACGATGAAGCCAGGAGCCGCGACCGGCTCGCCTGCCTGCTGGCGCCCGGCGGCTACGAGACGACGAGCGCTGCCAGCGGCGAAGAGGCATTGTCCTCGGTCGCGTCCGAAGCGCCCGACCTGATCCTGATTGCGCAGACGATGCCGGGCATCGACGGCTGCCAGGTGGCCAGCATCCTCAAGGCCGATCCGGCGACCGAGAATATCCCGATCATCATGGTCACCGGCGTGGAGGACACCGGCACGCGCCAGGCGGGACTGGAGGCGGGGGCCGAAGAATTTTTGAGCAAACCCGTCGACCCTACCGAGCTCGGACTGCGGGTGCGCAATCTGCTGCGCCTGAAAGATATGGGCGACCTGGAAGACCAGGTGCTCGTGCTCGAGCAGAAAATCGCTGCCCGCACCGCCGACTTGCTGCGCTTTCGCACGGCGATGAATGCGACGCCGGATGCGCTCATGCTGGTCAGCCGCGACACGATGCGCTTCGTCGAAGTCAACGACACCACCTGCGCCATGCTGGGCTACACGCGCGCCGAGATGCTGAACCTGGGCCCGGTGGCGCTGGGCGCGGCGACCCACGACGAACTGGAGGCGATGTTCGAGCCCACGCCGGGTGGCCGGATCAAGCCGAGGCTGAGCGAGGTCACACTGCACTGCAAGGATGGCGGGTCGGTGGACGTCGAGATCCACCGTCAGGCCCTGTTGTCCGGCAATGACTGGATCATCGTCAGCGTGGTGCGCGACATCACCGAGCGCCGGGTCGCGCAGCAAATCCTGCAATACCAGGCCAGCCATGACGTGCTCACCGGCCTGCCCAACCGCGCCTGGTTCTACGAGGCGCTCCACGGCACGGTCCGGGAAACGCATGGCGAAAGTCCCAGTGTGGCGGTGGTCTTTCTGGACCTCGATCGCTTCAAGAACGTCAACGACACGCTCGGTCACGCCATGGGCGACGAATTGCTGGTGCAGTTCAGCGCGCGCCTGGCCACCTGCGTGAGCGAGCGCGATACCGTCGCGCGCCTGGGCGGCGACGAATTCGGCCTGATCCTGATGCTCGACCAGGACCCGGCGCACGCGGCCACCGTAGCCGGCCGCATCGCCGAGGTGCTGTATCCGCCGTTTAATCTGCGCGGCTTCGAGGTCATCGTCACGGCCAGCGTCGGCATCACGGTTCATCCGCAGGATGGCGCCGACCCCGAGGTGCTGATCAAGTATGCCGACACCGCCATGTACGAGGCCAAGCAGGCCGGGCGCGACACCTACCGCTTCTTCACGGCCCAGATGAATGCCGATGCGCTGCAGCGCCAGGATCTCGAGCACGCGCTGCGCAAGGCGGTCGAGAACGAGGAATTCGAATTGTATTACCAGCCCAAGCTGCTGCTCGGCGCAGACACCATTGTCGGTGTCGAAGCGCTGCTGCGCTGGGACCGGCCCGGTCACGGGCTGGTGTCGCCGGGCCTGTTCGTGCCGGTGCTCGAAGAGACGGGGCTGATCGTGCGCGTCGGCCGCTGGGTGATCGACACGGCCTGCCGCCAGATCAAGGCCTGGACGCTTCATGCAACCGGGCCGATGCAGGTGTCGGTCAATATCGCCGGGCGCCAGTTCGCCGAGGGTGACCTTGAAGGCGATGTCCTGCGCGCGCTGGCAGAGCATGACGTGCCGGCCGCGCTGCTGGAATTGGAACTGACCGAGACGTCGCTGATGATCAACACCGAGCGCACGATGCAGTGTCTGAGCAATCTGCGCGCACACGGCATCCAGGTTTCGGTCGACGATTTCGGCACCGGTTATTCGAGCCTGGCCTATCTGCGCCGTTTTCCGATCGACAAGCTCAAGATCGATATCGCGTTCATTCGCGACGTAACCACGAATGCCGACGACGCCGCCATCGTCAACGCGATCATCACGATGGCGCACAGCCTGAACGTGCAGGTCGTCGCCGAAGGCGTCGAGACGTCGGCGCAGAAGGCCTTCCTGCTGGCGCACGGGTGCGACCAGATCCAGGGCTACCTGGTCAGCCGTCCGTTGCCGGCGCACCTGGTGACGTCGCTGATGGCGCTGCACGCTGCCAAGGTGCCGGTGTCTGCCGCCGCGTGAGGGGACGCGGCCGGGCGCGGTGAGAATTGTTGAGTAAGTGACGCCGTCGGGGTGGCTATACTGCGGAGATGAACCGGGCCACCTGGCGTTACCGTTTGAATGACCCCCGCAGCGCGGGCCTGGTGGCCACGCTGCTCGTGCATGCTTTGTTGATCCTGGGGTGGCAGATGGCGCGTACGTTGCCGGCGCCGGTCGTGGGGGACGATGCCGCGATGCTGTGGCTGCGTGTGCCGGCGCCGGTGCCGCGCATGATTGTCGTGCAGCCGATCCAGCGGGAGGTGGCGGCAACGCCAAAGCCCAGTATGCCGTTGCGGCCTGTGCCTGCGGTGCAGGCAGAAACGCCCGTACAAATTCCGTCACCGGTGACCGCGCTAGTGCCGGATGCGCCGCCAGTACCGGTTGAATCGGCCATCCCCAGCACCGCCGCCATCATGGACAGCGCACGCCGCAGCATCGGCGACATCGATCGGGCATTACGCAAGGAGCGCCAGCCGACGATCGTGCTGCCGCCGGACAGCCCGCAACTGCGCCTGCGCCGTGGCATCGAGCATGCGCGCGAGATGGCGCTCCCGCGCCTGTGGGAGGCGCCGCGCGTCGCCGAACTGGTCAACAACACGGGCGACGGCGCGCGGCGCACCCGTGTCATTACTGGAAACGGCACCTACTGCCTGACGGACCGCGCGCCGACGACCGATGTCGAAATGTTCGAGAAGCACGGCAAGCAGCGCATCACGACCTGCCCGAAGGATGAAGAGCCAGCCCGGCAGCAGGAATGGCGCACTGCGCGTGACTGAGCCGGTCAGCGGCAACGCTGCTTCCCGGCCCGTTGGCGACTAGGCGTCTTCCAGCGCCGGCATGACGACGTCAGCCACCATCACCCGGTTGCGCCCACCTTTTTTTGCCGCGTACAAGGCGCGGTCAGCGGCAGACAGCAGAGCCTGTTCGCCATTGCCATGACCAGGCCATTGCGCCACACCGAACGATGCTGAAATACCCGAAATGGTCTGTCCCGCGTGCTCGATGACGATCCCGCCAATCGACGAACGGATGCCTTCGGCGCACTTCTCCGCCTCCTCGGCACTGCAGTCCGGCAGCATCAGCACCAGTTCTTCTCCACCGTAGCGGCACACGACGTCGCTTGCGCGCACCCGTTGCAAGATGGCGTGACTGGCGGCCTTCAGTACCAGATCGCCGCCTTCATGGCCGTAGGTATCATTGACGCGCTTGAAATGGTCCAGGTCGATCATCACCACCGAACAGGCGCTCTGGCTACGCTGGGCGCGCGCCAGCTCGCGCTTGAGCGATTCGTCGAAGAAGCGCCGGTTGTACAGGCCGGTGAGCGGATCGACCGTTGACTGGTGGCGCAGCGTGTCGCGCAGCGAGACGTTGCTGATCGCCAGGCTCAGCTGTTCCGCCAGTGCGATGATGTGCATGCTGTCGCTCTGGTTGTCTTCGTGCCGGTCGTCCAGGACCATCAGAACACCCACGACATCGCCTTGAGAGATCATCGGGACGCACGTCTGGGATGCATACTTGCCAATCCAGGGCGTGCCGTGATCGCAGAACAGGTCGTGCTGCGCCGTCGCGACATGCATTTTGCCCAGCCGCAGACACCAGCATTCATCGCGGGCGATGGCAGGGGGCGCTTCGTCGGTCAGATTCCACGACGCATTGAGTTCGAGTGCATCGCGCGAATTGCGGTAGAGATATACCGCGCCAGCCGTGTCCGGTAATAGCTTGCGGAGGAATACCGGCAGCATGCGGGCAAGTTCGGACGGCGCCTTGACGCTGTCCAGCGCGTGCAACATCTCCGCTGCCACCGACAGACGCTCTGCGCGCACGGCCGACTGCTTCGCCAATAGCGCGTTGTTTTCGGCCAATAACTGCGACTGGTTGGCCACTTCCGCCTGCTTGTTCAAGCTCCTGGTCACGATGAGCACCGTTGCCACGATCACGACCAGGCTGGCCAGGGCGGCGCCGATACCAAGCGCGGAGTTGTATCCCAGCGTTGACGTCAGTTCGTCCCGCAGCACCTTGCGCTGCTCGGCCAGCACATAAATCTGGCGGCCGAACTGGGTGCGCAGCTCGTCCATCAGGAGCTTGCCTTTCTGGCTCGCCACGGCGTCGATGGCCGCCTGCGTCTTGCCCGCCCTTTTAAGGCGGATACTGCTGTCCATCTCGAGGACCTTGGCCTGGCTGAGACTGGCAATGCGTGCCACCAGGGTTCGCTCCTGGTCCGAACTGGCGAGTCGATGCAAATCCTCGAGCGCCGCAGGAATGCCCGCAACGCCGACGTTGTAGGGGTCGAGGAAGCTTTCGTCGCTGCCGATCAGGAAGCCGCGTTGACCGGTCTCGGCATCCTTCAGCAGGCTGAGCGCGAGATTGTATGCACGCTCCTTTTTCGCGCCGTCCTGCAGCGCGCGCAAAGTAGCGTTCGCCTGGTAGCTGCTGATACAGGGCAGCGTGGCGAGGCAGGCAACGATGATGATGATCAGGGCGCCGAATACCTTAAGGCTGGGGTCGAGTCTGGAAAACATGCCTTAGGGAAATAATTAATGATGTGCAATCATAACCCCGCTATGCGTTGGCAATAAGTGAAGGAGCTGCTTGTTTCCGCGTCTGTTTGGACGATGGGGCCACATGTCTGGCCCTGGGCGAACCCGAAAGGGATACAGGTGGGCAGCGACGGAGGCCGACTGGCGGTACGTCCCGCAACCGGCGACCAGCGTTCGTCCGCTCGCCCAGCCTTCGACATCCTTGCCATCGAGCCAGGCATACGCTCCTTCTCGATATTGACGAGCAAGTCTCTGGAACGATCGTAGGATGTCGTCGGTTGCTCAAGCGTCGTGGATCGCTTTGCTCTGATAAAGCAGGTCGCGTCAACGATACAAAGGCGGCGGTAACTCAGTGCCGATCGCAACGTGCGGCGCTGGACACCCTTTTTCCTTCAAATGTTTCGTCAGCAAAAACACATAATCTTTTAGCGATGGCCATCCGACAGTCTTCCTGCGCGCATCGGCTTTGGCATAGTCGTCGAGAGGGACGATCACGACATCACACTCTGTTTTGTTTTCGACCTGCGTTCCATATTGTTGGGGTTTCCCTTCATTCAACGCGATGCGGTCAGCAAGAAACGCATAGGTGTAAGCAGGCGAGTCGCCGCTATCCACGGCCTGTTTCAGGTGCTTGAGAAAGGTACGCTGCGCGGTCTGATTCATGTCAGCGTGCTGCGCAATCAACCAGGCGTAATCAACGGCCTTTTCTCCATGGATCTTGGGACGTGGCCAGCCACATTGCTTGACCAGAGAAACGAGCTTCGCTGTATTGGTCCGATCGACCAGAATAATATGCCCTGTGACCTTCTTGATAGTCATTGCATCGGCTTGTGGAAAACGTGTGAGCTCGCCAATACGATGCCGCAGTGCTTGGTCAGCAGTCCTCATGGCTTCCAAGGTTCGCTCATAATCATTGCATGGTGGCGGCACATGTTGTGCATGCGCTTTCGTGAAACTGAAACACGAAAGAAGGGTGAATGCGACTGCTATTTTTTTCATCAACCGGGACGTAATCGTAATAGTGGTCGCAAGCACCAAGTCGACTCATGGGAGAAATCGACGGTTTAGTCAGGTTACGGCTGCGGCGATACCGTCGTAGCCAAGCTGAAAGCATCGCTGCCGTCGCCAACTTTAATAACAGCTTTTTCGTTAACGTGTGCTGCCAAGGTTGGCGTACTAATCAACGTAGAATCTTTGAAAATCTTACTGGACACCCATACGTCAGTGAGTGTTTCTCCTGGACGCACTGTCATCTCGACTCGCCAGTTACCTGAGGCTACCGCGAATTGTTCTCCCGCCTTGGCCAGTACACGCGGAATCGATTTCTCACCGTCTGCTTCAAGTGCCATCGATACCATATACGTCGGCGCAGGGGCCACTGGCTCTGCATTGGCGCTTATCGCACCAGTGATGGAGCCTGCGATCAGGATAGCAGCGATAGAACGAGTGCCAACGCGGCGAAGGGTACCAGGCGTGGATAGCTGCATATGCATGATGTACTCCCTGGGTATGTAATTTAAATGTCGAAGACCTGGAGTGTACAGGCGGTTTCAAGTGGGAAATGCTTGAATTCTCACTGTCACAACGATTCGATGTTGCGGAAGCCAGCTGATTATGATCGGTCAATCTCGATAAGAAAGGCACGATCAGTGGATCGCTTCTGCGGTTGTGATCCGGAAAAATCAGCGTTCGTCCGCGCGCCGCAGCCACAGGCTGCTCGCCCAGCCTTCGACATCCTTGCCATCGACCGTGGCGCGCACCTGCCACCAGTCGCCATCGCGCTGGCCCGTCGCAATCACGCGTGCACCGCCCGGCACCACCAGCAAACGCTCGGCCCCGATGCCGCCCGCGACGCGCAAGTTGAGCGCATCGCGCACGCGGTAGGGCGCGCCGGCCACGGGCACGTCGTTTGCCAGCAGCGGCGCCTCGGCCAGCTCGACCGACGCCGGCATTGTGCCCGGCATGCCGAACAGCGCCAGCAGCAGCGCGCCGCCGGCCGCGGTACCGGCGACCAGCACGCCCAGTGCGCGGGCGTTGGGCCGGCGCCACCACGCGCGGGGCGTGAGCCACGCGCAGGCGCACAGCGTCAGCACGAGGGCTGCGCCAAACGCGCCAATGTACGTGGCGAAATGCGCTGCGATGTGGGTCGACGATGGCATGCTGGCCTCAGGCGTCGAAGCGCAGTACGTAGTGGCCCGCCACCACGTGGTGGCCGGGCGGGATCAGATACGGCGCATCCTGCGTGGCCACGTCGATCTGCGCGACCAGGGCCAGTTCGGCATCCAGGTGATACAGCGCCTGGCTCGGCGACAGGCGCACGACGCGCAGGCCATCGCTAGACGCTTCCCAGCTGAAGGCGCTGCGCGACAGGCCGAGGCGGTCGGCGCTGGCGGCGCCGCCGTCGGCCTGGCGCACGAACTGCGGCGCATCGAGCACGCGCAGCGCGGCCAGTGACGGCATGCCGCGTCCGAACGTCAGACGCGAGCCGCCGGCCGCCGGTTGCGACGGGCCTTGCGGCAGCACCAGGAGGGCGCTGTAGCGCTCCGCCATCGACTGCGGTGCGGCGAGCAGGCCGATGCTGGCCCCGTCCATCGGCGAGAACTGCGAGGGCACGGCAATGCGCTGGCGACCGGCCGGCGTGATCGCGTGCAGCTCGTCGGCATCGTCGATGGCGAAGCGGATCACGTTGTCCTTGCCCGGCGCGGCCGGTACGAGTTGGGCGTCGAGGCCCACTTCGAGCGCCTGCGCACCCGTGTCGCGGTAGCGGCTCAGACGCGGCAAGGCCAGCGCGGCCAGCGTGATGCGATGGCGCGCGACGGGCGCGTAGGTGGCGTCGGCTTCCGGCGTCGGTGCTGGCACCGGGGTGGCCACGGGCGTTGGCGCTGCCAGCGGCATCGCGGTCAGGTCGGCCGGCGGCGTGCTGCTGCGCGACTTCCAGACGGCGGGGCTGCGCTGGGGTGTGGTGGCTGGGGCGGCAGGCGCAGCCGCCACGGAGACAGGCGGCTTAACGGCTGCGCCAGCGCGGCTGATTCTGAGCAGCAGGCGCTGAGCGCTCGCGCCTTTTCCGCGCAGGACGTAGTAGCCATTGGCAGCGTCAAAGACGCAGTCGAAACTGTCTTTCGGGCGCACCTGCAGTTCGAGGGGCGCTTCCGGCCCGTCGTTCACGAGGAGCAGGCCGCCGTCCGGGCCAAACGGCCAGCCCGGCACCGCGAACGTGGCGTTGGCCGGGTCCATGCCCACCAGGGTCAGGCGCTGGTTCGGGTAGATCGCGCACACGGGTTGCCAGATTGCGCTGTCGCGCGAGGCGGTCACCGTGTACTGCACCTGTTCGCCCGGCGCCGGCAAGTAGACGGCGTGGCCGAACTTGACCTGCACTTCGCCCGGCGCGATGCGCTCGTCGCCGGAAATGAAATAGCGCACCTCATCGCCGCCGAGCAGGTCGCCGAAATCCTTCTGATGCAGCGCGGCGAGCGACTGCGCCAGGTCGCGCACGCGCGCGCCGCGGGTCAGGTGACGGTCGTCGTCGACGTCGTCCTGCGGCAGCACCAGCGTCACATGCGAGAAGCAGCGGGTGGCGGCGCGGCCGCGCAGTTCGCGCGGCGAGCGTTCGAGCAGGTCGCGCAGCAGCGTGCGGCGCGAGAACAGCGACAGACCGGGCGCCTGCCACAGCGCGTCGGCGTTGAACACGTCTTCTACCTTGCCCAGGACTTCGTGTTGGACATAGACCGGCATGATTGAATCTCCTCGTTGAATGGGGTGCTTGCCATGCCGAACGCTAGCAGGGGGCAGATGAAAAACAGCAGGTGCGAGCCGCCGGCCGACAGAAAGCTCATCGGCTGGCCCATGATCGGGAACATCGCCAGGTTGGTGCCCCACGCCAGCAGCAGGTGGCCGGCGACGAAGGCGGCGCCGCCGCACAGCGCGAAGCACTGGAAGCGTCCCAGCCAGGCGCGCCGGAAATCGTTGGCGGCCAGCGCCCGGCCCCAGGCACCGGCGGCAACGCGCACCAGCGCCACCAGGAACAGCGCCTGCAGCGTCCACAACGCCAGGCCGGCGGCCAGGCCGTGGCGCTGCAGCAGGAAGGCCGGCGCGAAGTCATCCTGGATCGCGGGGATCGCCAGCGCGTCGCCGGCCGCGCCGCCCAGCGCCGCCAGACCGAAGGCCTTGTCGGCCCCCAGCCAGCCACCTTGGGCGATGGCGCGCGCGCCGAGCAGCATCTGCTGGCCCGTGTGCGGGTGGACAGTGGGGGCGCTCCAGACCTGGAACCGCTCGGGATAAAAGCCCAGCGCACCGAGGACGGCCCCGCCGCTGCGCATCGCTGCGCCGCCGGCCACCAGCAGGCAGATGGCAACGGCGGCCGTGACGAGGGCGGCGCGCCGGCCACGGCTCGCGCACCAGACCAGCGCCATCGCGCTGCTCCAGACCAGCAGCAGCACCAGTGGCGAATAGTCGTCGACGCGTACCAGCGCAACACCCAGCAAAAACACGAACAGCAGCACGGGCGCGGCCATGCGCAGCCAGAAGCGCCAGTTGCGCTGCTGGTGCGTTGCGCCGCCTGCGACCAGCGCCAGGCAGTGGGCGCTCAGTGCGGCCAGCGCGAACTTCGCGAACTCGAACGGCTGGATGTCGAACACGCCCGTCTCGCTGCCGAAGCAGACCTGCAGCAGCACGCCGACGAGCGCGATCCCGGCCAGGACCAGGAGCACGCGTTCGGTGACGGGGCGCGACAGGTTGTTGCGGCCGACGCTCGATAACAGCAGCAGCATGCCGGGCAAGCCCAGGCCCAGCAGCGCGGTGGAGTTCTGGAAGTGGCGCAGCCAGGCGGTGTCGCTCGCGCCCAGGCCCATCTCGAGCTGCACCAGCAGGCCGGTGCCCAGCAGCAGCACGGCGGCGGCGGACAGCAGACTGATGCGCGCGTGAAACCGCAGGGTCAGCCACAGCGTGGCCCAGGCCAGCAGCAGCGAGACGCCCACACCGGGCGCGCCGCTGCTGCGCTGGGCGATCAGCAGCAGGGTGGCCGTGGCCGCGACCAGCGCCGCGATCAGCGGCATGGCGAGGCGTGCGCTGGCGACGCGCTGGCGCAGCAGGGGCAGTACGCTGCCCGCACCCAGCAGCAGCACGCCAATCGCGGCGGCCCAGGCCAGCGGCGGGGGGGCAGGCAGCGCAAACAGCGTGCGTTCCTGCCACTGCCAGCGCACGGCGTCGGGCAACTGGACCTGCGGCACGTTCGACAGCGCGACCTGGCCCGATGGCGTCAAGTGCAGCATGTCGCCATTCGGGACCAGCGTGAAGACGGTGCGGCCGACGGCAACCGCATCGGTGGCCGCCAGCGGCTGGTCGCGCTGGGCGGCATCTTCCCAGTCTTGTGCGGTCGAGACGAGAACCGGCTGGTCGCCCCGTACCGAGAGCGCGATACGGCCATCGGGCATGCGCCCCAGCATTGCCGTGCCTGCCTCGAACGTGCTGCTGGCCAGCCGGTTGCCGCAATACAGCAGGCCGCCCAGGCTGACGGGCCGCGCCAGGCCAAGGGGGTACGGCGTGATCCGGTTCCACAGTGCGAGCACGCGGCTGGCGAGGGGTGCATCGGGGCAGGCCGGCTGCAGTGCGCCGTCCTGCAGCAGCGTGGCGCCGTCGTAGCGCCAGGTACGCTCGCCGTTCGACAGCGTCACGCTGCCGGCATCCTGCGCGAGCACTTCGAAGCGCGCGGCGCCGGTCTGAATCTGTTGGCCGCGCTCCAGCGGCACGTCGCTGCTGCGCACGCGCACGTCGCCACGGCGCAGCACGATCGGCTGGACCGGCTCCAGATTGCGCAGCCACCACGCACCGCCGGCATCGCGGCGCAGCGTCAGCTGGCGCGTGGCGGCGCGCGGCGCGCCCAGCTCCGCGCGGCCCAGTACGATCGATGTACCCGGCTGCAGGGTGACCGCGATCTCGCGCGGGAGCCAGGCGGCAGGCGCGCGCAAGACGGCCAGCAACTGTACGGCGCACAGCAACGCGAGCAGGACCGATGCCGTCGCGGCGCCGGAGGACATGCGTTGGCGGCTGGATGTCATGCTGCGCTCCTGGCTGGCGGGACGCCAAGCAGGCTGGTCGCTTGACCCAGCAAGCGGCTGATGTCCAGTGCATGCTGCGGCCGCTCGGCAGGGCTGTCGGCCAGCAGACGGCGCAGCAGCGCCAGGCCCGGCACAGCGGCCTGGCCCAGGTGGTTGGCAAACAGCGCCGCTTCATCGAGTTGCAGCACGGGCGGGCGTGCCTGGTGCGTGGCCAGCAGCGCGGCTGCGCCATCGCGGCCATGCGTTTGCCAAGCCTGGCCGCAGGTGCTGCTGTAACGCAGCAGGCGGCCGCAGACGAGGTAATAGAAGAGGGCACCCAGGGCGAAATAGTCGGTGCGCGCTTCGGTGGCGTAGCCGTCGGCGTCGGGGAAGAATTGCTCGGGGGCCTGCCAGTTGGCGGTGCCGGCATAGGTATGGGCGCGCAGGTCGTCCAGGCGCCGGTTGGTGCCGAAATCGGCCAGCTTGAGCGTGTCGGCGGCGCGATCGAGCAGCAGATTGCCCGGTTTCAGGTCGAGGTAGCGCCAGCCGTTGGCGTGGACTTTGGCCAGCGCCTGGTTGACCTGACCGGTCCAGGCCAGCGCGCGGACCGGGGCGATCGTGCGGCCGGCAGCGGTTTCTTCCGCCAGGTAAGCGGCCAGGTCGCCATCGAGCAGTTCGAGGGCCAGTGCCGGCAGCCCGAGATGCTCGCCACTGTCGAGCAGGCGCACGATGTGGCGGCCATCCCATGGCGCGAGGCTGCGCAGGAACGCGATCTCGGTGTTGGCGCTGTCCAGCCAGCGTGCGCGTAATGCTTCCGGGGCGCGCGCCATCTGGTCGAGGTTGACGAGCTTGAGAGCAACGGCGCCGGTGGCATGCAGGCAGTCGGCGCGCCACACGACGCCATAAGCAGCCCCGGCCAGCGGTTCGCGCAGGCGGTATTGGCCGCCGGTGAGCGAAATGACGGTGCCTGCATCGTACATGGTGTCCCCCGAGCATGGCGCAACGCGCCGATGGGGAAGCAAAGCGGGGGGAAGCAGAAAGGAGTGGAATAGCGCGGGGCAAAAGCCAGGGTCAGGTCTGACATTCGGACACGGTCTCGACAGTCGCGTAGTTGGACATCGGACCTGGCTGGAAAAAAGGCCACGCTAATGCTGGGCAAGACACCGTTGAAAGTGGCTAAAGCTGAGGTCGTGTCCGAATGTCAGACCTGACCCCGGCTGTGGGCAAAGAAAAAGCCGCGCAGTGCGCGGCTTTCGTGGTTAGCGGCCGTAGCCGCGACGGTCATCGCGGTCCCAGCGGTCGTGGCGGTCATAACGGTCGCGGCGGTCATGACGGTCCCAGCCGCGGCCACCGTCACGGTATTCGACGTAGACGGGACGTGGTTGCACGTACACCGGACGCGATTCCACATACACCGGGCGTGGCTGGACGTACACAGGACGCTGCTGCACATACACCGGGCGCTGCTGCACGTAGGTCGGTTGCGACTGGTAATACCCGCCGCGATTGTCGTAATAGTTACCGCGATCGCCGTAGTGGCGACGGTCATCGCGCGAGTGGACCGAGTTGCCCACTGCCGCGCCGATCACACCGCCTGCCACTGCGCCGCCGGTGCCGCCAACCGTGTGGCCAACGACTGCACCGAGCACGGCGCCGATGGCCGTATTCGTACCACGATCGCCGGCCATTGCCGCCGGCGATACGGCGACGGCGGCCAGCAGCACAGCACCAAAGGTCTTCGATTTCAACATGGCTTTTTCCTTTTTACCCCGGCGGAGATCGGAATGATGTTCTCGCTCACCGGGTAGGAATCACTATATTCTTGGTTCTTGATAGTGCCATCTGCTAATACAGATTTTTACAAGTGATGCCCGGTCTGTAACATCCTCGCTTGCATCTCGGCCCATGTGCCCCATGTAGCTCCTATTGCTTTTCATCTATCCCCCTCATGCGTCCAAGCCGAAGCTTCCTCGTTGTTCTGCTCCTCATGGTCATGCTGCTGGTGTATCTCGGCATGCGCCTGTTGCCCGACCTGGCCCTTGGCATGGTCGGCAACCTGATCGCCGGATTATTGTTGTGCCTGCTGGGCATCCTGGTGCCGGTGGGGCTGATGTCGGCCTCGATGCGCCGGCGCCGCTGGTCCGATGCCGTGGCCTGGTTCGGCTTGCTGTCGATGGGCCTGTTCTCGTCGCTGCTGGTGGCGACGGTGCTACGCGACCTGATACTGCTGGGGCTGATGGTCATTGGCGCAGTCACCGCCCCGGTGCTGTATATCAGCGCGCTGGCGGTGCCGCTGATCGCGCTGGCGGTGACGCTGATCGGCTATGCCAACGCACGCCGGGTCGCGCGCATCGTGAAGGTGGATGTGCCGATTCGCGACTTGCCGGAGGCACTGCACGGCTACACGATCGCGCAGATTTCGGACGTGCACGTGGGCCCGACCATCAAGCGCGCCTACCTGAATGCCATTGTCGACAAGGTCAACGCGCTGGAAGCGGACGCGATTGCCGTCACGGGCGACCTGGTCGACGGCAGCGTGCAGCGCCTGGCGCCGCACACGGAACCACTGGGCCGCCTGCGCGCGGGCGATGGTGTGTATTTCGTGACCGGCAATCACGAGTACTACTCGGGCGCGCTCGAGTGGATTGCCGAAGTGCGGCGCCTGGGCCTGAACGTGCTGATGAACCAGCACGTGATCGTGCACAAGGGTGACGCGCGCCTGATGATCGCGGGCGTGGCCGACTATCACGCCCATCACTTTCATCCCGAGCACAAGAGCGATCCACAACGCGCTGCGGCCGGTGCGCCGGCCGGCATTGGCGCGCGCGTGCTGCTCGCGCACCAGCCACGCAGCGCGACGGCGGCAGCGGCCGCGGGGTTCGACCTGCAACTGTCGGGCCATACGCACGGCGGCCAGTTCTTCCCGTGGAACCTGTTCGTGCCGCTGCAGCAGCCGTTCGTGGCTGGCCTGAACCGGGTGCGCGAGATGTGGGTGTACACGAGCCGTGGCACCGGCTACTGGGGGCCGCCGAAGCGCTTTGGCGCGCCATCGGAAATCACGCTGGTGCGCCTGGTGGCGGCCTGACAACCGGGCCTGGCCCCGGCCACTTCATCAGGAAAGTCGGGGCGAAACCTTGCCGGATGCGCTATTGTTTGAATCCTTTCAATACCGCAAGGATTCCCGCATGAACTTCCCCGTTCGCCGTCTTCGCAGTCTTCCCATGTTGGGCGCCATCGCCGCCACACTGATCGTCACACCGGCCTTGGCCGCCAGCCCCGGCAACGATCCTGCTGCGCTGGTCAAGATCCGCGACGCGGCAATGACGAGCGACTACGCCTGGCAACGCACGGAAGACATGACCGACCTGATCGGCCCGCGCCTGTCGGGTTCGCCAGGCGCAGCGGCGGCGGTGACCCAGGTTGCCGACGCCATGCGCAAACTTGGCGCGAAGGTGACGCTGCAGCCGGTGAAGGTCCCGCACTGGGTGCGCGGGATCGAGACGGGCGAACTGGTCGATTACACGGGCCGCCCAGCCGGCATCACGCAGCGCATCGTGCTGACCGCGCTGGGCGGCTCGGGCGCCACGCCAGTCGACGGCCTTGTCGCGCCTGTGCTCGTGCTCAGTAGTTTCGAAGAACTCAAGGCGCGGTCAGCCGAAGTGAAGGGCAAGATCGTGCTGTTCGATGTCGCTTTCGACCAGCATATGGCCGACCGCGGCCTGGCCGGGCCGGCCTATGGCGCGGGTTCGAACTACCGCCGCAATGGTCCACGCCTTGCGGCCGAGCTGGGCGCTGTCGGCGCACTGGTGCGCTCGGTCGGTGGCGCTGCTTATCGATTGCCGCACACGGGCTCGTCCGGCCTGTCGGATGATGCGCGCATCCCGGCAGCCGCCGTGACGGCCGAAGACGCGATGCTGATGGCACGCCTGGCCAAGCGCGGCCCGGTCAAGCTCAAACTCGTGCTGACCCCGAAAAACCTCCCCGACGCCGACAGCTTCAATGTGATCGCCGATCTGCCGGGCACGGACAAGCCGGAAGAAATCGTCATCGTCTCGGGCCACCTCGATTCGTGGGACTTGTCGCCCGGCGCGCACGATGACGCCGCCGCCGTGGCCAGCGCGATGGCCGTGTTCGATGTGCTGAAAAAACTCGATTACCGGCCGCGCCGCACGATCCGTTTCATCGCCTGGATGAACGAAGAGAACGGCATGCGCGGCGCGAGCACCTATCTTGCCGCCGAACAGGCGAACACCGCCAAACACTTTGGCGCGATCGAGAGCGACAATGGCGTTGGCCGCCCGTTCGGCTTGCGCGCCAGCGTGACGCCGCAGTCGGTGAAATTGTTCGCGCCGCTGCAAGCGGCCTTGCAGCCGATCGGCGCCGGCGTGTTCCAGCGCCAGGACGTGCTGGCAACGGGCGACCTGGCCGGCCTGGAACGCGCAGGCGTGCCAAGCTTCGCGCCCATCGTCGATACAGCGAACTATTTCGACATCCACCACACGCCGGCCGACACGCTGGACAAGGTCGATCCCGACAGCCTGCGCCGCAACGTCGCGCTGATGGCGGCGACGGCCTGGTATCTGGCCAATATGGAGCAGCCAATTGGCCGCTCCAGCGTGCCGGCGCCGTGATGCGGGTCAGGTTGCAGGTCAGGCTGCGAGTCAGGCCGCGGGTCAGGCCGCTGTACTGATCCGCCGTACCGCGCGCGCATGCCCGCGGTATGGCCGGCCGTAGATGGTCTGGATGCCACTGGCGAAATTCTGGCCCCAGACCAGCTGGGCGCGCGTGGCATGCGGCTCGCTGGACCAGTACCAGTCGCGCTGGAACGATTCGCGCAGGTTGGCAAACAGCAGCGCCAGCTCGCGCCGCGTGGGCAGGGCGCCGCCCTGGCTGGCGGCCCAGTCGGCGGCCGTGGGCCAGCTTACGTCCGCGCTGTCGCCTGGCAGCAGGACCAGGTGGTAGTCGGGATCGTCTTTGCCCAGGATGAGGCCAGCGTATTCTTCACCCTCTTGCAGCAGGCCCCGGATTTGCATGTATTCGCCCATGGATTCACCTCACGTGTGGTAGCAGTCCGGTAAGACTGGCGAACACGACGTTTGGTTGCATCCCCGGTTCGATCCAGATCAGACAACGGCCGGGTTCCAGGATATTCGTACTGCCGGACTGTGCGGCGGGATGGCTCAGGCGTTGCTGTCGATGGGTTGCGCGACCTCAGGTCCACCGGCGCCGGCGCGATTGACCTGTGTGCTGACTTCGTGCCAGACGAATGCGTCCGGGGGCAGGGCAGCCGAGCGGGCCAGCGCCAGCGCCTCTTCGCTCGAGAGCGCCGGATCGAGCCAGCGCTCGGCATCCTCGGCGTCGAGCACCACCGGCCGCCGGTCGTGGATGTCGAGCATGCCGCCCGAAGCATCGTCGGTCACGATGACAAAGCCGGCCTCGGCGCGGTTTTCGGTAAAACTGCCGAAGTTCGCCAGCGCCAGCATGAACAGCGGTGCACCATCCTTGCGGTGGATATGCCACGGCTGCTTGCTGCCTTTTTCGCCCGTCCACTCGTACCAGCCAGAGGCAGGCACGAGCGCGCGCCCCGACTTGAGCAGGCCGCGCCAGTAGCGGTTGTCCAGCTTGTCCATACGCGCGTTGATGGTCACCGGGACCTTGCCCTTGGCCCAGCGCGCCTGGTAACTCCAGTACACGTCGTCCACGCGCCGTTCGCCGTCCTGCAGATGCAGCACAGGGCGATAGGTGCCGGGCGGCACGTTGTAAGCCGGTTCGGATTCGCTGTCATACACGGCGTCGAGCCAGCCCATGACGCTGGCGTAGTAACGGGCCGTTTGGCTTTGGTCAATTCGTCCACACATGCGGGTAATGGTAGCGCAAGGCGGCTGGACGCGTCGCACCGTGTTCTGCCCGCGCGCGACGCGTGTGGCATTTGGCCGCAGCACGCCGCAATGGTATGCTCAGGAATACAACGATTGATGAGGAGCAGGTATGGCAGCAGGTTGGTGGACAGTATTAAGAACCGTTCCCTGGAGCGACGTAATCAGCGCAGCGCCGCAGGTGGCCAACGGCGCGCGGCGGCTGTGGGACACGGTCAACCGCAACCGGCAGGGCATGCCCGATGAGCCGATGGGCGTGGCGCCCGGGATGGCGGGGCAGGAAGAAGACGTGTTCGATATCCTGATCCGCAGCGTCGAGCGCAATGATGCCGAGATCACCGATCTGCGCAACCAGATGCGTTCGGCCTCCGAAATCATCGCCAACCTGGCCGACCAGAATGCGCAGCTCATCGCCAAGATGGATGCTCAGCGCCAGAAGATGACGTGGATGGGCGCGACCGCAGCGCTGTCCGGCCTGCTGTCGGTCGTGGCGCTCGTGCTCGTGGCCGTACGTACCTAGTTAAACAAAGGCCGTCATGAAAGTCGTCCTGATTTGCGCGACGCTGTTCATCTTCTTCTCGATGCTGATGAACAGCGCGCGCAAGCGTGGCAAGCTTGGCGATAACGCCAACCGCGCCGTGACCGGCCTGGCCACGTCGATGCGCATCTTCGTCTACGGCCTGCTGTGCTGCGTTGTGATCCTCTGCTGCGCCATGGCCTGGCACATGCTCGGCCAGCAAGCCTGATCCGGGTGGCGACGCCGACGCTGACGCCGGTCCCGGCTGCAGCGTCGGCCCCAGAGCACTACACCGGCAGCGGCATCTTCTCCAGCAGCTTGTCGAGCGTGACTGGATACTCGCGCACCCGCACGCCAGTGGCGTTGTAGACCGCATTGGCAATCGCTGCCGCCACGCCGCACAGCCCCAGTTCACCCACACCCTTGGCCTTCATCGGCGACGAATACTCGTCTTCCTCGTCCAGGAAAACCACGTCCTGATGCGGGATATCGGCATGCACCGGCACCTCGTAGGTTGCCATGTCGTGATTGGCAAAGAAGCCCAGGCGCTTGTCGACCACCATGTGCTCCATCAGCGCGCCGCCCACACCCATCGTCATCGAGCCGATCACCTGGCTGCGCGCCGACTTCGGGTTCAGGATGCGGCCTGCCGCGCAGACGGCCAGCATGCGCCGTACGCGCGTCTCGCCCGTCACCGAATCAACCGCGACTTCGACGAAATGCGCGCCGAAGGTCGAGAGCTGGTTCTTTTTCGCCAGCTCGCCGAACTCGATGACATCCTCGGCCACCAGCTCACCGCCCTCGGCCGCCTTGGCCAGCGGCTGGCTGGCGCCGCCAGCGCGCACGACGCCGTCGGCGAACACCGGGTCCGTCATGTTCATTTTGGCCGCGATCTGTTCGCGCAGCTTGACGCAGGCAGCGTACACGCCGGCCGTCGCACTGTTGGCGCCGAACTGGCCACCCGAGCCGGCCGACACGGGAAACTCCGAGTCGCCCAGCTTCACCTTCACGCGATCGAGCGGCAACCCGAGCATCTCAGCGGCGGTCTGCGCAATGATCGTGTAGCTGCCGGTACCGATGTCGGTCATGTCCGTCTCCACCGTCAGGATGCCATCCGTGCCAAGGCGCACGCGGGCGGCCGACTTGACCACGGGACTGTTGCGAAAGGCCGCCGCGACGCCGTGCCCGATCAGCCACTGGCCTTCACGGACCTGGGCGGGCTTGGCATTGCGCGCCTTCCAGCCGAAGCGTTCAGCCCCGGTGCGCAGGCAGTCGACCAGGCGCCGTTCGGAGAACGGACGGTTCGGCTTTTCCGGGTCGACCTTCGTGTCGTTCAGGATGCGCAGCTGCACCGGGTCCATGCCGAGCTTCTCGGCCAGTTCATCCATCGCGATTTCCAGCGCCATCATGCCCGGCGCCTCGCCCGGTGCGCGCATCGAATTGCCCTCTGGCAGATCGAGCACGGCCACGCGGGTCGCCGTCATCCGGTGTGCGCCCGCGTACAGCAGGCGGGTTTGCTGCGTTGCGACCTCGGGCCGGCCGCCCGGCAGGTTGCCGTTCCACGTTTCATGGCCGATGGCCTGGATGCGGCCATCGCGGCCCACGCCGATGCGCAGGCGCTGGATGGTTTTCGGCCGGTGCGTCGTGTTGTTGAAGATCTGGTGGCGCTGCAGGGCCACCTTGACCGGACGGCCGGCAGCGCGGGCGCCCAGCGCGGCCAGCACGGCGTCGGTGCGCAGGAACAGCTTGCCGCCGAAGCCGCCGCCGATGTAGGGCGCGACGACGCGCACCTTGTCCTTGCCGATATTCAGCGTCTTGGCCAGATCGGTGCGGCACCAGTCGACCATCTGCGTCGAGGTCCAGACTGTGAGCTTGTCGCCGTCCCAGCGTGCGGTGGTCGCGTGCGGTTCCATCATCGCGTGCGCCTGGTCGGGTGTCGTGTAGGTGGCGTCGAGTTTGACCGGGGCGCTGTCGAATGCGTGCTCGAAATCGCCGACGCGGGTATCGGGCGGCGAGTTGCGTTCACCCTTGGGCGGGGTAGCGCTGTCCTTCACGCTGGCCAGATCGAAGCTGCCCTTGGCCTCGCTGTAGCTGACCTTGACCAGATAGGCTGCAGCGCGCGCCTGCTCGAACGTCTCGGCCACCACGAGGGCGACTGCCTGGTGGTAGTGCATCACCTCGGGTCCGGCCAGGAGCCGGGCCGTGTTCTTCTGGCCCTTGCCCAGTGCGCCGGCGTTGGCGGCAGTGACAACGGCCAGCACGCCGGGCGCGCGGCGGGCTGCCGCGTCGTCGATGGCGAGAATCGTGCCCTTGGCGATTGTGGCGCCGACCATCACGCCGTGGGCGGCGTCCGGTACGGCCGCGTGGTGTTCATAGGCATACGGTGCCTGGCCGGTGCACTTGAGCGGGCCATCGACGCGGTCGTACGGCTTGCCTACGTGGCGCAGCGTGTCGATGGGATTGGTGGTAGCGGGGGTGGTAAATTTCATGGGCTCGGCCTTTATTCGCCTCCGCATGGCGCGGGGGAGGGGTTCGGTGCACCGGAAAAAGAGGGGAGCGCCTCATGGCCGCCAGGGACGGGGCCACGAGGGCAATGTGGCGAACGGCATCATGCCGCCGCCACTGGAACATCAAACGACCATCAAACCGACAGCGGCATCTTTTCGATCAGCTTGTCGAGCGTGATCGGATACTCGCGCACACGCACGCCGGTCGCGTTGTAAATTGCGTTGGCAACTGCCGCAGCAACACCGCACAGACCCAGCTCGCCGATGCCCTTGGCCTTCATGGGCGACGAGATTTCGTCTTCTTCCTTGAGGAAGATGACTTCCTGGTGCGGCACGTCGGCGTGCACCGGCACCTCGTAGGTGGCCATGTCGTGGTTGGCGAAGAAGCCCAGGCGCTTGTCGACCACCAGGTGCTCCATCAGCGCGCCGCCGATACCCATCGTCATGCCGCCGATGACCTGGCTGCGTGCCTGCATCGGGTTCAGGATACGGCCTGCTGCGCACACGGCCAGCATGCGGCGCACGCGCGTTTCGCCCGTGACCGAATCGACCGCGACTTCGACGAAGTGCGCGCCGAACGTCGACAGCTGGTTTTTCTTGTCCAGGCCGCCGGAGAATTCGATCGTGTCTTCGCCGACCAGTTCGCCACCTGCCGCCGCTTTAACCAGTGGCTGGCTGTTGCTGCCCACGCGCACGGTGCCGTCGACGAATTCGGCGTCGGCTTCGTTCACGCCCAGCTTGGCGGCAACCTGCTCGCGCAGCTTGACGCAGGCCGCGTACACGCCTGATGTGGAACTGTTCGCGCCCCACTGGCCACCCGAGCCGGACGATGCCGGGAAGTCCGAGTCGCCCAGGCGCACATCGATGCGATCGAGTGGCACGCCCAGCATTTCAGCCGTGGTCTGCGCGATGATCGTGTAGCTGCCGGTACCGATATCGGTCATGTCGGTTTCCACCGTCACGCGGCCATCCGTGCCCAGCTTGACGCGGGCGCCCGATTTCATCACCGGGCTGTTACGGAAGGCGGATGCCACGCCATGGCCGATCAGCCAGCGGCCTTCACGGACCTGGCCTGGCTTCGCATTGCGCTTGGCCCAGCCGAACTTGTCGGCGCCCATGCGCATGCACTCGATGTAGCGGCGTTCCGAGAACTTCCGGATCGGCTTTTCCGGATCGACCTTGGTGTCGTTCAGGATGCGGAACTGGACCGGGTCCATGTTCAGCTTTTCGGCCATCTCGTCCATCGCCACTTCGAGCGCCATCATGCCCGGCGCTTCGCCTGGTGCGCGCATCGCGTTGCCTTCCGGCAGATCGAGCTCGGCCACGCGGGTGGCGGTCATGCGGTCGGTCCCGGCGTACAGCAGGCGCGTTTGCGCGGTCGCCACTTCGGCGCTGCCTTTTGGCAGGTTGCCGTTCCAGGTTTCGTGGCCGATGGCCATGATGCGGCCGTCACGGCCGGCGCCGATGCGGATGCGCTGGATCGTTGCCGGACGGTGCGTCGTGTTGTTGAAGATCAGGTGGCGGTGCAGCGACACCTTGACCGGACGCTTGGCCGCGCGCGCGCCCAGCGCTGCCAGCAGCGCATCGGCGCGCAGGAACAGCTTCGAGCCGAAGCCGCCGCCGACGTACGGCGAGATCACGCGCACTTTTTCTTTCGGGATGGCCAGCGTCTTGGCCAGGTCGCCGCGGCACCAGGCGACCATCTGGTTCGACGTGTAGACCGTGACCTTGTCGCCTTCCCAGAAGGCGGTCGAGGCATGCGGCTCCATCATCGCGTGCGACTGGTCGGGCGTGTGGTAGGTGGCGTCGAGCTTGACGGGCGAGGTCTCGAAACCGCGCGCGAAGTTGCCCGTCTTGGTATCCGGCGGATCCGACTCGCCCTCGGGTTTCACGGCATTGCCTTTTTCGGCGTCCAGGTCAAAGCGGCCCTTCTGGACCGTGTACTTGACCTTGACCAGGTGCGCAGCAGCGCGCGCCTGTTCGAACGTTTCCGCCACCACCAGCGCGACGGCCTGGTGATAGTGCTGGATGTTCGGGCCGGCCAGCAGGTGGGCGGTGTTCATGTCGCCCTTGCCCAGTTTGCCTGCGTTCTCGGCGGTGACGACGGCCAGTACCCCCGGCGCGCGGCGTGCAGCCTCGATATCGATCGATGCGATGCGGCCCTTGGCGATGCCCGAGCCGACGACGAAGCCCTGCGCGGCGTTCGGTACGTCCTTGTGATGCTCGTACGCGTACGGCGCCGTGCCGGTGGTCTTGAGTTTGCCGTCGATGCGGTTGGTCGGCTGACCGACATAGCGCATGCGGTCAATCGGATTGGTGGTTGCTGGAGTCAGGAATTTCATGGCTTAGGCTTTCTTTGCGTCTTGCATTGCTGCGGCCAAAATACGGTGTACCAAAGGAACCTTGAAGGCATTCTCTTCGGTGGTCTTCGCGCCGGCCATCAGGCGATCGGCCACGGCCTTGGCGCCCGCGCCCATCTGCTGCTCGGCGGCTTCGACGCGCCATGGCTTGTGGGCCACGCCGCCAACGGCCACGCGGCCGGTGCCGTCCGGCAGGATCACGGTGGCAACCGACACCAGCGCGAACGCATACGATGCGCGGTCACGCACTTTCTTGTACGCGTGCACGCCGCCCAGCGGTTTTGGCAGGGTCACGTAGGTGATCAGTTCACCCGGTTCGAGCACCGTTTCGATGTGCGGGGTGTTGCCCGGCAGGCGATGGAAATCGGCGATCGGGATCGTGCGCTTGCTGCCATCGGCGCGCACGGTCTCGACTTCGGCGTCCAGCAGGCGCATGGCCACGGCCATGTCGCTCGGGTGCGTGGCGATGCAGGCATCGCTCGTGCCGACCACGGCCAGGTTGCGGGTGAAGCCGCCGATGGCGGCGCAACCGCTGCCCGGCTCGCGCTTGTTGCACTTTTGCGCGGTGTCGTAGAAGTACGAACAGCGGGTACGCTGCAGCAGGTTACCCGACGTCGTTGCCTTGTTGCGCAACTGGGTCGAGGCGCCCGACAGCAGGGCGCGCGACAGCACGGCGTAGTCCTTGCGCACGCGCGGGTCGGATGCCAGATCGGTGTTGCGCACGAAGGCGCCGATGCGCAGGCCGCCGTTGGCGGTTGGCTCGATCTTGTCGAAGCCCAGTTTATTGACGTCGACCAGGGCGCCCGGGGTTTCGATCTCGAGCTTCATCAGGTCGAGCAGGTTGGTCCCGCCGGCGATGAAACGTGAGCCTGGCGTGCGGGCGACGGTTTGCGCTGCCTGTGCAGGCGTGGTAGCGCGTTGGTAAGTAAAGACCTTCATGCTTTGACCCCTCCGACTTCCTTGATGGCGTCGATGATGTTGGAGTAGGCGCCACATCGGCAGATGTTGCCGCTCATGCGCTCACGGATTTCTTCCACGGTCATCTGTGGCTTGGCGTTGAGGTCGGCCGTGACGTGGCTCGGCATGCCGGCGCGAATTTCTTCGATCACCGACACGCTGGCACAGATCTGGCCCGGGGTACAGTACCCGCACTGGTAGCCGTCGTGCTTGACGAAGGCTGCCTGCATCGGATGCAGCTTGTCCGGCGTGCCGAGGCCTTCGATCGTCGTGATCTTGGCGCCGTCGTGCATGATCGCCAGCGACAGGCACGAGTTGATGCGGCGGCCATCCATGATGATGGTGCAGGCGCCGCACTGGCCCTGGTCGCAGCCTTTTTTCGAGCCGGTCAGGTGCAGGTGCTCACGCAGCGCGTCGAGCAGCGTCGTGCGCGTGTCGAGTTCGAGCGTGACGTCCTTGCCGTTGACGTTGAAGGAGACGCCGACCTTGACCGGCTCCGGGTTGGCGGCCGGGGCGTTGGCGGCCGTCTGCGCGTTTGCGCCCGGCATTGCCACGGCCGAAGCCGATACTGCGCCGGCGATCAATACATCGCGCCGGGACAGCTTGATTTCCCTGAATTGTTCCATGTTTGGAAGTTCCTTCTATACAGTACGTTGTTCACCGTGATGTTGGCGTCGATACGATGGCGCCGCCCAGGCGAAAAGAAATGACAAGATAATGCGTTGATTTTATGTCAGCTCGCGTTAAGGCCGCGCTCCCTTGAAACCTGAAGCACTTTGGTGTAATAGCCATGTTGAGAGTACGTGTTTATATCTGGCAGCGCAGCTCAGCCACTAACACCCGGGTTGCTCCACGTAGTACAATCCGGGCGGCGCGGGCATGGCGAAATTGGTAGACGCATCAGACTTAAAATCTGCCGCCGTGAGGCGTGCCGGTTCGATTCCGGCTGCCCGCACCACGAATTATTCTGGCGCTCCACGCCAATCATGGCGCGACAGCGCCGATGCACTCACTCCGATATGCGACTGTCCATACGTTCCGTTATGGCAAGCGCAGGTCAGCGGCCTCGTCCGGATGGTGTAGCATGCCATTCGGCACCTCGATGCGGCCGCCGCACCACGACACTCCCCAGCACGACATGCAAGGACCCGAATTGAATATCACGATCAACGACGAATTGCGCTCTTTCGTCGATCCGCTCAGCCCGATCGAACAAGCCGCGCTCGAGCGCAGCCTGCTCGCCGAAGGTTGCCGCGACGCACTGGTACTCTGGCGCGATACGCTGATCGACGGCCACAATCGCTATGAGCTGTGCCAGAAGCACGGCATTCCGTTCCGCACCGTCCACAACAACACCTTCGAGTCGATCGAGGACGTCATGCTGTGGATGATCGATAACCACTTGGCGCGCCGCAGCGTGTCGGACTTCCAGCGCGGCGTGCTGGCGTTAAAGAAAAAAGAAATCGTCTCGGCCCGCGTGGCCGAGCGTCCTGCCGATGAGGCAGGCGATGCCGACGCGGCGCTGGACCCCGCCTCGCCGCCATGGAATACGCGCGAAGACGTCGCGCGTGCGGCGCGCGTGTCGAGCAATACGATCAGCCAGATCGAACGCATCCAGAAAGCGGCGACGCCCGAGCTGCGCGAAGCCGTGCGTACCGGCACCATCTCGATCAATGCCGCCGCCAATGTGGCGCAGTTGCCCGAGTCGGCGCAGCTGGCCGCCGTGGCCGGCGGTCGCAAGGAATTGCAGCAGGCTGCGCGCCAGGTGCGTGAACAGAAAAGCGCGGCCCGCCCGCGCAAAGAGAAAGAAGTGGTCGATCCGGCCGACGAGCTGGCCACATTGCGCAGCGAACGCGCAGCGATGAAAGACCGCCTGGCCACGCTGCTGACCGAAAACGAACGCCTCAAGCAACGCCTCGTCAACGCCGGTCTCGGCGCCGACTGAACCTCGCCACGTCCTCAAGGAGCCAGCCCCCATGCCCACGTCACGTTCGTTCACGCCGGCATTGCTCGGCTTGCTCCTGATCGGCGCCGCCGCGCCATCGCTCGCTGTTGCGCCCAAGAAGACACCGATCGCGGCCACCAGCGCGCAAGCTGCGCCGAGCGCGGCCACGGTCGCGCGCTGGAAGGCAACGGCCGAGCGCGTGACGATCATGCGCGACAAGTGGGGCATTCCGCACGTGTTCGGCCGCACCGATGCCGACACCGTGTTCGGCACGCTGTACGCGCAGGCCGAGGACGATTTCAATCGCATCGAACTCAATTACATCAATGCGATGGGGCGCCTGGCTGAAGTCGAGGGTGAGGCCGAGATCTGGCGCGACCTGCGCATGAAGCTGTACGTCCAGCCGGCCGCCATGCAGGCGCAATATGCCGCGAGTCCCGCCTGGCTGCAGAACCTGATGAAGGCGTTTGCCGATGGCCTGAACTATTACCTGTACACGCACCCCGAGGTCAAGCCGAAGCTGCTGACCCACTTCGAGCCGTGGATGGCGCTCACGTTCAGCGAAGGCAGCATCGGCGGCGACATCGAATCGATCGAGCTGGCCGACCTGGCCGCGTTCTATGGCAAGCGCCCTGCAGTGGCGCAACTGAACGCGCAGCGCCTGGATTCGCGCGGCTTCGCCCCGGAACCGCGTGGCTCGAACGGCTTTGCCATCGCCCCCAAACTGAGCGCCAATGGCCACGCGCTGCTGATGATCAACCCGCACACGTCGTTCTACTTCCGCCCCGAAGTGCACATGGTCAGCGAAGAGGGCCTGAATGCCTATGGCGCCGTGACCTGGGGCCAGTTCTTCATCTACCAGGGCTTCAACGACAAGCTGGGCTGGATGCACACGTCCGGTGGCGGCGATGTCATCGACGAATACCTGGAAACCGTCGTCGACCGCAACGGCGAGTACTTCTATAAATACGGCAAGCATGAGGCGCCGATGCGCAAGGTCGCGATCGCGCTGCCGTACAAGATGCCCGATGGAACGATGGCCAGCCGCAGCGTCACTGCCTACTTCACGCACCACGGCCCCGTCGTGCGCGCCGAGGGCGGCAAGTGGGTGTCGGTCAAGCTGATGGACGACCCGCTGAACGCCTTGACCCAGTCGTACACCCGCACCAAGGCGCGTGACTACAGCGCGTTCTACAAGGCCATGGAGCTGCGCACCAATTCGTCCAACAACACCGTGTACGCCGATGCGAAGGGCAATATCGCTTACTTCCACGGCAACTTCATCCCGAAACGCGACCCGCGCGTGGACTGGACCCGCCCGGTGGACGGCAGCAATCCCGCCAACGAATGGCAGCGCCTGCACGAGATCGACGAGACCATTACGCTGTTCAACCCGGCCAGCGGCTACATCTTCAATACCAACAACTGGCCCTGCACGGCGGCCGGCGTGAGCAGTCCCAAGTGCGCGAACTACCCGGCCTATATGTGGTCGCTGCCCGAGAATGCGCGTGGCCGCAATGCCGCGCGCGTCTTCAAGGAGGCCAAGGGCCTCGACATCGACGGCCTGATCGCGGCCTCGTACGACACGCGCCTGCAGGCGTTCGAGCCGCTCGTGCCGGCCGTGGTTGCCGACTACGACGCCTTGCCGCCGGAAGACCCGCGCAAGGCGGCGCTGGCCGAACAGATCGACGCGCTGCGCAGCTGGAACATGCGCTACGCCATCGACTCGGTCCCCACGTCGCTGGCCGTCTACTGGGGCCAGGACCTGGTGGCCCAGCACGGCGCGCGCGCAAAAGGCGAGACGATCCCGCCGGTCGACTACATCGCCCAGCGCTTGACCCCGGCGGACCGCCTCGACGGCTTGCTGCGCGCGTCGGACAAACTGATGGCCGACTTCGGTGACTGGCGCACGCCATGGGGCGAGATCAACCGCTTCCAACGTCTCTCGGGCGCGGTCGACCAGCAATACGACGACAGCAAGCCCAGCATTCCGGTGCCGTTCACATCGGCCAACTGGGGTTCGCTGGCATCGTTCGGCATGACGGCCAAGCAAACGACGAAGCGCATTTATGGCGACCGCGGCAACAGCTTTGTCGCTGCCGTGGAGTTCGGCCCGAAGGTGCGCGCCAAGAGTATTCTCGCTGGTGGCCAGAGCAGCGATCCCCGCTCGCCGCACTTCAACGATCAGGCCGCCATGTATGCGCGCGGCGAGTTCAAGGACGTGCTGTTCTACAAGGACGATATCGAGCGCAATCTCGAGCGCAAATACCATCCGGGCAAGTGACAATCGGGCTGTGATCGTGCTGCGATGGGCTGGCGATCCAGGTTGCCGGCACGCTATAATCGCAGCCTTCGTCGCATCGGATAGACAGGCAGGACAGGGCAGTGGCCAAACTTTATTTCAGGTACTCGGCGATGAACGCCGGCAAATCGACGGCCCTGTTGCAGGTCGCGCACAACTACGAAGAGCAGGGCCAGCAGGTCAAGCTCTACACGGCAGCAATCGACAACCGCTATGGCGTTGGCGTGATCACGTCGCGCCTGGGCGCGCAGCGGCCCGCTGAAGTCTTTCATGCGGATACCAACTTTCTCGACCAGGTCGAGAACGTCGCCTGCCTGCTGGTGGACGAGTCGCAATTCTTGACGGCGGCCCAGGTCAGCCAGCTGCACCAGCTGGCCCAGCTGCGCGGCGTGCCCGTCATCTGCTATGGCCTGCGCAGCGACTTTCGCGGCGAGCCATTCCCCGGCTCGGCCTATCTGCTGGCGCTGGCCGACGATATCGAGGAAATCAAGAACATCTGCACCTGCGGCAAGAAGGCGACGATGAATATTCGCGTCGACGAGCAGGGGCGCCGTATCCGCGAAGGCGAGCAGGTCAGTATCGGCGGCAACGAAAGCTACCGCCAGGCGTGCGGGCGCTGCTTCTACGAACGCTGACGCGATGCTCGCCGGCTGCAGCGCCTGGCTCCCCGCCGCCGCCTGCGCCATGGCCGCCGCGTCGCTCGACATCCTGATTTACCTGATTCCGTCGGCGGCGCTGGCGTTCCTGCTGTGGATTGCCTCGGCCGCGCACCCCGTCTTTTTCGTGTTCACCGCTGCCGGTACGCTGTGCCACGAGCTGGCGCATTTCTCGGTGGGGCTGCTCACCAATGCCGAACCGGTCGGGATGAGTGTGCTGCCGCGCCGCATCAAGCGCGCGAAGGGCAGCAAGGCGGGCGGGCACAACTGGGAACTGGGCTCGGTCACGTTTGCCAATCTGCGCTGGTACAACGCGGCGCCAGCCGCGCTGGCGCCGCTCCTGGTGCTGTTCGTGCCGCTGGGCGTGGCCTGGTGGCGCACGCGTCATGGACTGGCCTTCGAGCCGGTCGACCTCGCGCTGATGGTGTTTCTCGCGCCGCAGTTCCTGTCGTTCTGGCCGTCG
Source organism: Massilia aurea (assembly GCF_024753205.1). Lineage (GTDB taxonomy): Bacteria > Pseudomonadota > Gammaproteobacteria > Burkholderiales > Burkholderiaceae_D > Telluria > Telluria aurea. The sequence continues at coordinate 466,648 of NZ_JANUGZ010000005.1, forward strand.
CCGGTCGACTGGAAGCTGGCCGCCCGCTCGTGGCCATGGGCGCCGCTGCTGATCCTGCTCGCCGCGCTCTGGTATTACGGCGACGCGCTATTGAGGCTTGTCAAAGGGTAAATACAGGGATGTGAGCAGGCTTACGGCAACCTTAATTGTCAGCGTTTGCGTTGCCGCAAGCGGGTCAGGCCGGCGCTAACACGGTCATCTACCTGTAGAATGAACCGAAAAGCGCGGTATGGCAGGTTTGCCTTGCGCCATGCCGCAACCGCAACAGGAATCCCGTTCGGAGAATCGCAGAATGAAGAAGCACGTGCTCCTCGCCGCCATGGCGTTTGCCATGTCCGCCCATGTGGTGACCGCGCAGCCCGAGAAATCCGCTGCCGTCGCAACGCCACCGGCTCCGGCCAAGGCCGCCGATTCGGCGAAGTCTGCTGCCAAGCCCGCCGGCAAATCCGCCACCCCGGCCATTCCCGCCGACATGAAGCCGATCGCCGCCCAGACCCAGGCCGCGCTGTGGGCCTCGCGCGTGCTGGGCCGCTACCACTACAGCCCGGTCCCGCTCGACGACGCGATGTCAGCGAAGATCTTCGATAAATACTTCGAAGGCCTCGACAGCGAAAAACTGTACTTCGTGCAGGCTGACCTCGACAGCTTCGGCGCCCTGCGCACGAAGATGGACGACGCCATCAACAATGAAGACCTGAGCGCACCGTTTTCGATCTACAACATGTACCAGAAGCGCTTCGGCGAACGCATGGCGTACGCTCGTAGTCTGCTCAAGGGCAACTTCGACTTCTCGACCGAAGAAACGATGCAACTGGACCGCGAAAAAGCATCGTGGGCCAAGAGCGACGATGAAATTCACGATCTGTGGCGCAAGCGCGTCAAGAACGACTGGCTGCGCCTGAAGCTCGCCGGCAAGGACGATAAATCGATCCGCGAAACGCTCGACAAGCGCTACGAGAACTACGTCAACCGCATTGGCAAGCTGAACAACGAAGACGTGTTCCAGATGTTCATGAACGCGTATGCCACCGCTATCGAGCCGCACACCAACTATCTGGGTCCGCGCTCGGCCGACAACTTCGATATCGCGATGCGCCTGTCGCTCGAAGGCATCGGCTGCGTACTGCAGTCGCGCGACGACTACACGATCATCCGCGAAGTCGTTCCTGGTAGTCCTGCTGAAAAATCCGGCAAGCTCAAGGTGGGTGACCGCATCGTCGGCGTCGCGCAGGGCAATGCACCGTTCACCGACGTGCTCGGCTGGCGCCTGGACGACGTCGTCGCGCTGGTGCGCGGCGAAAAGGGCACCACGGTGCGCCTGGACGTGATTCCGGGCGACGGCGGCATCGACGCCAAGCACGTGAGCGTGTCGATGGTGCGCAACAAGATCAGCATGGAAGAGCAGGCCGCCAAGAAGTCGATCATCAAGGTCAAGGAAAACGGCGTCGAGCGCCGCATCGGCGTCATTGCGCTGCCAACCTTCTATCAAGACTTCGAAGGCCGCCGCAAGGGTGAAAAAGACTTCCGCAGCGCCACGCGCGACGTCGAGCGCATCCTGGTCGAGCTCAAGAAAGACAAGGTCGACAATGTCCTGATCGACTTGCGCAACAACGGCGGCGGTTCGCTGACCGAGGCTGTCGAACTGACGGGCCTGTTCATCGACAAGGGCCCGGTTGTCATGCAGCGCACGGCCGAAGGCCGCGTCGAAGTCGAAAGCGATGTCAAGGCCGGCCTGGCGTGGGATGGCCCAATGGGCGTGCTGATCAACCGCGGTTCGGCCTCGGCGTCCGAGATTTTTGCGGCGGCGATCCAGGATTACGGCCGCGGCATCATCATCGGCGAGCCAAGCTTCGGCAAGGGCACGGTCCAGACACTGATCGACCTCGACCGCTTCGCACCGGGTGAAAAAGCCCGCTACGGCGAGCTCAAGATGACGATCGCCCAGTTCTTCCGCATCAATGGTGGCACCACGCAGCTGCGCGGCGTGACGCCGGACATCAAGCTGCCGGTCATGACCGACCTCGACAGCTTTGGCGAATCGTCGTACGACAATGCGCTGCCATGGGTGGCAATCAAGCCTGCTACCTACATGCCGGCGGGCGACCTGAAGGAACTGGTGGCGCCGCTGCAGCAACGGCATGAAGCGCGCATTGCCAAGGACAAGGACTTCCAGTTCCTGCAAGAGGATATCGCCGAGGTGCTCAAGCTGCGCAAGGAAAACGTGATTTCGCTGAACGAGGCCGTGCGCCGCAAGGAGCGCGATACGCAGGATGCCCGCTCGAAGCTGCGTGAAGCCCGCCTGGGTGGCACGTCGGCAACGCCGGACGAACCTGCCAGCGGTCCGGGCAGTAAGGAAAAGCGCGCCGAAGCGCCGGACCCGACCAAGGCCAAGAAATCGGTCGTCGCCGTGCGCGGTACGCCGCGTCAGGATGACGGTCTGCAGGCCGACGAGCGCAATCTGCAGTCCGAGCTGGCAGCTGAAAAAGCGGCCAAGGATGCCAAGGACGTCATGCTGCAAGAGACGGCCAACATCCTCGCCGATGAGGTGGGCATGCTCAAGACGGACACGCGGATGGCGTCGCGCGTGATGCCGTACATGGTCGTCGCACCAGCAGGCGGCGCTGTCACCGCCAATGCCAGTGCCAATGCCAAGTAAGCGTCGTACCTGAAGCGCGGCAGTATCGCGCTGCCTGATCGAGGCTGCATCTTCGGATGCAGCCTTTTTTGTTGGCGTAGTCAACATGTTCTGTGGATGATGTCGATAACTGTACAGAACACATGATCGCGGGAGCTGACCCGCCCGCAATCCTGGCCGAGCGCGGATTTGTCACTCTGGAATGCTGCGAATGCCGTGTTTGATGTCGTTTCGCTACTGCCAGGTAGCAGGACTGACGCCAAAAGCCGACACATTTTAATTCCTTGAGTCAATTTTTATTCTTTCTGGCATAGAATCTACGCTGCAAGAATTAGACCAAGGAACGGTATGGCACGGCCAGAGAAAGTGCGTCTCGGCGAAGTATTGATGCAGCAAAAGCTGTTGAGTGAAGAACAGCTGCAGCAGGCCCTTGCTGACCAGAAGCGCACTGGTCGCAAACTCGGGCGCGTTTTTGTCGAGAGCGGTTTCGTCACCGAGGATCAGATTTCCGGCGCACTGGCGCGCCAGCTCGATATCCCGTATATCAACCTCAAGTTCTACAACATCAACGCCGATCTGGTGCGGCTGTTGCCCGAGACCGCTGCACGCCGCTTTCGCGCTCTGGTGCTGGAAGATCGTGGCGACGCCATGCTGGTGGGCGTGTCCGACCCTACCGACTTGTTCGCCTACGATGAAATCGCGCGGCTGATCAAGAAGGGCGTCGAACTGGCCGTGGTCAACGAGACCGAGGTGCTGGGCGCGATCGACCGCATCTACCGCCGCACCGGCGAGATCACGGGCCTGGCGCGCGAAGTCGAGGCCGACCTGGGCGACGTGTCCATCGACTTCGGCGCGCTGGCGGCCAACCCGGGACTCGAAGAGGCCCCGATCGTCAAGCTGCTGCAATCGGTGTTCGACGATGCGGCCCAGGTGCGTGCATCCGACATCCACATCGAACCGCAGGACGGGCGCCTGCAGATCCGTTTTCGCATCGACGGTGTGCTGCACCTGCAGACCGAGGCCGACCTGAAGGTGGCCACGCCGCTGGCGCTGCGCCTCAAGCTGATGGCCGACCTGGACATCTCCGAAAAGCGCCTGCCGCAGGATGGCCGCTTTGCCGTCAAGGTGCGCAACCAGCGTATCGACGTGCGTATCTCGACCATGCCGACGCAGTACGGCGAATCGGTCGTCATGCGTCTCTTGAACCAGGGCGGCACCAATCTGCGCCTGGACGCCATCGGCATGCCGGCGCGCCTGGTCGAGCGCTTCCGCGCGATTGTCGCGCGCCCGAACGGGCTGGTGCTGGTCACCGGGCCGACCGGTAGCGGCAAGACGACGACACTCTACAGCGCGCTGGCCGAACTCAATTCGGTCGAGAAGAAGCTGATCACGGTCGAGGACCCGGTCGAGTATCGCCTCTCGGGCATCAACCAGGTGCAGGTCAACGACAAGATCGAACTGACCTTTGCGCGCGTGCTGCGCTCGGCACTGCGGCAAGACCCGGACATCGTGCTGGTGGGCGAGATGCGTGACCAGGAAACGGCGCAGATCGGCCTGCGCGCCGCAATGACTGGTCACCTGGTTCTGTCGACGCTGCACACGAACGATGCGGCCAGCACGCCGCTGCGCCTGATGGACATGGGCGTGCCGCGCTACATGGTCGGCGGCTCGCTGCAGGCCGTGCTGGCCCAGCGCCTGGTGCGCGTGATCTGCGAGAGCTGCACGGTCGACTACCAGCCGGCCGCAAACGAAGTCGAGTGGCTGCGCTCCGAACTGAAGGAGCTGGCCGCGAGCACGCGCTTCTTCCACGGCAAGGGCTGCTCGCATTGCAACGGTACCGGCTACCGGGGCCGCACCGGCGTCTACGAACTGCTGGAAATGACGCGCGCCGTGACCGAGGCCGTCAACCATCCCGATCCGGGGCACTTTCTGAAAGTCGCCCAGGCCGAGATGCGCGGCGACACGCTGCGCCGCCATGCGGTGAGCCTGGCCGTGCAGGGGCGCTCCACGATCTCCGAGGCGATGCGGGTCAGTAACCAGTTCGACGATTAAGGCGAGAGCCGATAAACGATGCCATTTTTTGCCTATAAAGGCCGCGACGGACGCGGCGAGTTGCTGCAGGGCGTGCTTGAAGGCGTCGACAGCGGCGCGGTCGCGGACCAACTGTTCGGCAGCGGCGTGACGCCGCTCGAGATCAGCGTGACCAAGCGGCGCGCGACCAGCGGCGGCGCTGGCAGCAGCCTCGGCTGGCGCGAGCGCCTGTTCGAGAAAAAGGTCACGTCGATGGACGTGCAACTGTTCAGCCGCCAGATTTACACGCTGCTGAAATCAGGCGTGCCGATCATGCGCGGGCTGGCCGGGCTGCAGGAGTCGGCCATCAGCCCGGCATTCGCGCGCATCATCAAGGACCTGCGCGAGTCGCTCGACGCCGGGCGCGAGCTGTCCATCGCAATGGGCCGCCACCCGCTCGTGTTCACGCCGTTCTACCTGTCGATGGTCAAGGTCGGTGAAATGACCGGGCGCCTGGAAGAAGTGTTCCTACGCCTGTTCGACCACCTCGAGTTCGATCGCGATATGCGCGAGCGCGTCAAGACGGCGCTGCGCTATCCGACCTTCGTTGTCATCGCCATGGTGCTGGCGATGGTCGTCGTGAATATTTTCGTGATCCCCAAGTTTGCATCGGTGTTCCAGTCGTTTGGCGCCGAATTACCGCTGATGACGCGTGTGCTGCTGACGACTTCGCAGTTCACCATCGCCTGGTGGCCGGCACTGGCCGGTGTGACCGTTGCGTCCATCATTGGCTTCAAGGCCTGGACCCGCACGTTGAATGGCCGGCTGGTCTGGGACCGCGTCAAGCTGCGCCTGCCAGTTGCCGGCAAGATTATCCATAAAGGGACGATGGCGCGGTTTGCGCGCAGCTTTGCGTTGTCGCTGCGCAGTGGCGTACCGATCGTGCAAGCGCTGACGGTCGTATCGCAGACGGCGGACAACGCCTATCTCAGTTCGCGCGTCGACCAGATGCGCGACGGCGTCGAACGCGGGGAGAGCATCCTGCGCACATCGACCGCCGCGAACGTGTTCACACCGATCGTGCTGCAGATGATCGCAGTGGGCGAGGAAACCGGTTCGATCGATGACCTGATGGACGAGATCGCCCTGATGTACGAGCGCGAAGTCGATTACGAACTCAAGACGCTCTCGAGCCAGATCGAGCCGATCCTGATCACCTTCCTGGGCATCATGGTGCTGATCCTGGCGCTGGGTATTTTCCTGCCGATCTGGGATCTGGGACAGGCGGCATTGCATCCGAAATAACACGGGTCACAGACGAGTGTTGCGTAATGGCACCAAATCAGGGGTTGCCGAGCAGAAAATCCGCGCTAGCGCAAAATACTTTGTGGAAAGTTCTTCCTGTATATCGAAATTTCCCTAGGCCAATGTAGAATTCTTTGTGCGCTCTCCGCCGTCAGGCCTGGATGAGGGCAAAGATACCAGAGGGATCGGTCTGCTGCGTGCCTTGGTGCACCGGTCCTCAATCATACAGTCGAAAGGATTTTCATCCTTTCAATCATACGGAGAGTAGCGATGAACAAAGGTTTCAACAAAGGCGCGCAAGGCGGTTTCACCCTGATCGAACTGATCGTCGTGATCGTGATCCTGGGCATTCTTGCAGCAACGGCGCTGCCGAAATTCGCCAGCCTGAGCGGCGATGCCCGTGCAGCGTCGCTGCAGGGCGCCCGCGGTGCCTTGAGCGCCGCGTCGTCGATGTTGCGTGGCAAGTTTCTGATTACCAACACGACCGATATCGTTGTTGAAGGCGAGACCATCAAGATGGTCAACGGCTACCCAAGCGTGGCCACGATCGGCGCGGCAGCCGGCCTGAGCGACAAGGACTACAAGTCGGCAATCAATGGTCAAACCGTGACGTTCACGCCACTGAACATGCCGCCAGCCCTGGATACCACCTGTAACGTGCGCTACACCGAAGCGACCGCCGCTGTCCCGGCACCGGTCATTCAGGTGGTCAGCACGAAGTGCGAATAATCGTCGTGATCTGATCAGAAAAGCGCTGCTAAGGCAGCGCTTTTTTTATGGTGGTGTACTCGTTAGCTTGGAATGACACCAAGCGAGGAACGCCGAGGGGGCGAAATCGGTGGCTAGGTAGCCACACGCCGACGATTACTTCACGTGTCCTACGTCTTTTTGTAATTGCCCCCAATCACTCTTGTCTATAATCAAGACTTCTGTCGGTATCGACTTACTCTGCGATCAACACTGGCTGCTTGCATGCGTCTGTTTAAAAGAGCGAAGAAAAAAGATGGCTGGCTCGCTGTTGCCATCGGGCGCGACGGTGTGGCCATCACGAGCGTCAAGCGTGCGCCCGAGGCCAAGCCACTCGTGCATTTCGCGCAATTCTTTCCGGGTAATTCTGGTGTCGAAACCATCGAAAAAGCAGGCCGCGAAGGTCAGGCGGGTGTGCGTCACTGCACCACGCTGCTCACCGGCGGCGACTACCAGATCCTCAACGTCGAAGCCCCGAACGTCCCGCCCGACGAAGTGAAAACGGCCGTGCGCTGGCGCCTGAAGGACATTCTCGACTTTCCGGCCGCTGAAGCGACCATCGACGTGCTCGACATTGCGCTAGACGCCAACTCGCGCGCCCAGCAATCGGTGTTCGTCGTCGCGGCGAAAAACAGCATCATCGCGCCGCGCCAGAAACTGTTCCTGGATGCCAAGGTCGAACTGACGGCGATCGATATCCCTGAAATGGCCCAGCGCAATGTGTCGGCCATGCTCGAGCCGGAAGGCCGCGGCATCGCCATGCTGTCGTTTGGCGACGATGGCGGACTGCTGACGGTGTCCTACCGCGGCGAGCTGTACCTGTCGCGCCGCTTCGATGTCACGCTGGCGCAATTGCTCGAACCGGACCACGACCGCAAACATGCGAGCTTCGACAAGATTACGCTCGAACTGCAACGCTCGCTCGACCATTTCGAGCGCCAGTATTCGTTCATCAGCGTCGCCAAGCTCATTCTCGGCCCCTCGGCCGTGACGGGGCTCGACGAATACCTGTCCAGCAATCTGTACACGCCGGTTGAAACGCTGAACCTGGCCGCTTTGTTCGACCTGTCGCGCACGCCCGAGCTGGCCGACCTGGCCCAGCAGCAGCGCTTTTTCCTGGCCATCGGCGCCGCGCTGCGGGACGGGGAGGGCGCATGAGCCAGCAGATCAATCTGTTCAATCCGGCGTTCCAGCCGCAAAAGCACGTGCTGTCGGCAGCGCAGCTGGCGCTGGCCGCCGGCGTGATCGTCGTCGGCATCGCCGGCCTGGCACTGCTGGGGAGCATGCGCACGGCCGAGCTGCAGCAGCAGGCGGATGCTGGTGCGGTTCAGCTCGACAAGCGGCAAGCACGCCTGGCCTCGGTCAACACCGAATTCGTGCCGCGCGCGAAAGACGCGACGATGGCGGACCAGCTCCTTGACGCCGACCGCAAGCTGGCCGCCATGCGCCACGTATCGGGTGCGTTGTCACGGGGCGAACTGGGTGACACGAACGGCTTCGGTGGCTACTTCAAGGCGCTCGCGCGCCAGAGCATGCCGGGGTTGTGGCTGACCGGGGTGACGGTCGGTGCGGGCGGCGCGCAGATCGGCATCCGCGGCCGCGCGATGGACCCGGCCATGGTGCCTGGCTACCTGAATCGCCTGACGAGCGAGCCCCTGATGCAGGGTAAGTCGTTCGCCAGCCTGCAGATCGGCGAAGCGGCGCCGCTGCCAGTGCCGGCAGCCGTGCCCGGCGCGGATGGCCAGGCACCGACCCGCGCCGCGCCGTATGTCGAATTCAGCCTGCAGTCGGTTGCCACGGAGCCGCAGCCATGAGCGCCTCGATCAAGCAGCGCGTGCTCGATGTGGCGGCGCGCATGGACGCCCTGTCGCTGCGTGAACGCGGCATGGTGTTCGGCGCCACCATCGCGGTGCTGGCGTTTGCCGGGCACACCTTTGTGCTGACGCCGCAGGACGCGAAACAGGCAGCCCTGCGCACGCAAATCGAGCAACAGCAGGCCGCGAGCACCGCCATCGATGCCGAAATCACGGCGCGCGTGGAGGGTTCCCGGATCGACCCCGACGCCCAGTCCCGCACGCGCCTGAACACAATGCAGCAGGAGATGGGGCAGCTGGGCAGCGAGCTGCTGGCGCTCGAACATGGCCTGGTGCCGCCCGAGCGCATGGGGCCACTGGTCGAAGGCATCCTGCGCGCCAACGGCCGCCTCAAGCTGGTCTCGATGCGCACGTTGCCGGCCGAACCGCTGGCAGCACCGTCAGCACCGGCAGCGCCGGCAACACCTTCGCCTGCAGCGGGGGGCGATGTGCCCCTGCTGTACCGGCACGGCGTCGAAGTCACGGTGCGCGGCAACTACCTCGACATGGTCGACTACATGAGCACACTCGACGCGATGCCGACGCGGATGTTCTGGGGCCGCGCCCAGCTCGACGTCGAAACCTATCCGACCGCGCGCCTGACGCTCACGCTGCATACGCTCAGCCTGGACCGACAATGGATGAAGCTGTGAAGAACCTGACCAAGACCGTGCTGGCCTGCCTCGCGCTGTGCCAGCTGCCTGCCGTCGCGCAGCCGTTGCAGGACCCGACCCGCCCACCGGCCGGCATGGACCGGATCGCGCTCGATCCGGCCGTACAGGCCAGCGTCCCGCGCCTGCAATCGGTGCTGATCGCGCCGCATGCGGGCGGGCGTCACGTGGCCGTGATCGACGGCGAAACGCTGCGTCTGGGAGAGCTTTACAAAGGCGCACGGATCACGAGTATCAAGCCTGGCGAGGTCATCCTCATGCGCGGCAACGCGCGCCAGGTGCTGCGCATGGATGCACCGCTGTCCGGCATGACGCCGGTTGCCCGCTAACCAATGAAGTACGTACCCACCATGACACCCAAGTTTGTAATGGCGCCGCGCGCTCTGGCCGTGGCGCTTGCCGTCACCGTGCTCCTTGGCGGCTGCCAGAGCGCGCCACAGAACGCCACCTATGACGCGATCACGAAAGAGCTGACGAAAGCCAGCACCCAGCAGGGCGCCCGCCCTGCGGTGGACGACGCGGTGGCCAATGCGCTGCTGCCGCCGGCGGCAACGCTGGCCAGCCAGCTGCCCAAGGCCAGGCCCGCACTGGAAGAGCGCTTCAACGTCGCCTTCAACAACGTCCCGGCGCAGCAGTTCTTCCGCTCGATCGTGGCCGGCACCCGCTACAACATACTGGTGCACCCGGACGTGACGGGCAATATCAGCGCCAACCTGAAAGACGTGACGCTGGTCGAAACGCTGGAAGCGGTGCGCGACATGTATGGCTACGACTACAAGATCGACGGCGCCCGCATCGCGATCCGCCCGCTGACGATGCAGACGCGCATGTTCCATGTGAACTACCTGACAGCGCAGCGCAGCGGCACGTCGAATCTGCGCGTGTCATCGACGTCGGTGGCGGACGCCGGCAACGGCAACAACAATAACAATAACAACGGTGGCGGCAACAACGGCGGCCAGAACAACGGCGGCCAGAACGGTAACAACAACGGCAACAACGGCAACAACAGCAACGGCCAGACCCAGACCAACAGCACCGACGTTCGCACGCGCTCGGACAACGACTTCTGGGGCGATCTGAAGCTGTCGATTGCCGCCATCGTCGGCTCGACTGAAGGCGGCCGCAGCGTCGTCGTCAGCCCGCAATCGGGCGTGCTCGTGATCCGCGCGATGCCGGACGAATTGCGCAATGTCGACGCTTACCTGAAGGCCACCCAGCTGTCGGTCGACCGCCAGGTCATCCTCGAAGCCAAGATCCTCGAGGTGGAGCTGAACGACAGCTTCCAGAGCGGCATCAACTGGGCCTCATTCGCCTCGTTCCGCGGCTCGCACCCCAACCGCGTTTCGGGCGGCCTGATCTCGCCCGGCGCCAACCTGGCGCCGCTGCCTTACACGGGCGGTCAGCCGCCTGTCATCAACAGCGGCCAGGGCCTCGCGGCCAGCACCGGCTTCTCGCTGTCGAATGCCGCGACGGCGGCCGGCTCGCTGTTCGGCTTTGCGTTCCAGACGAATAACTTCGCAGCGCTGATCACGTTCCTCGAATCGCAGGGCAGCGTGCACGTGCTGTCGAGCCCCCGCATCGCGGCGGTCAACAACCAGAAGGCCGTGCTCAAGATCGGCACCGATGAATTCTTTGTCACCGGTGTGACCAATAACATCACGACGGGCGACAACGGCAGCATCGTCAGCCCGAGCGTGACGGTGCAGCCGTTCTTCTCCGGCGTCGTGCTCGACGTGACGCCGCAGATCGACGCCAACGGGAACATCCTGCTGCACGTGCACCCGTCGGTCAGCCAGGTCACCACCGTCAACAAGGATGTCGATCTGGGCTCGGGCGGCACGCTGCGCCTGCCGCTGGCGGCATCGAGCACGTCGGAACTCGACAGCATCGTGCGCGGCCGCAACGGGCAAGTGGTGGCCATCGGCGGCCTGATGCGCCAGGCATCTACCGGCGACACCGACCAGCTGCCGGGCGCCGACAAGATCCCGCTCCTGGGCAACCTGTTTCGTAACAAGAACCGGACCAACCAGAAGCGCGAGCTGGTCGTGCTGATCAAGCCGACCATCGTCGAAGGCGCCAGTGACTGGAGCGAAGACATGATGGACGCGAGCCGCCGCATCGAGCAGCTCGATCCCCGTATGCGAGGGCGCGACTGATGTACGCGGCGCATTTTGGCCTGCGCGAGCTGCCGTTCGGGATCACGCCGGACACCAGCTTTTTCTTCGGCAGCCCGCGCTCGCAGGAAGCCCTCAACACGCTGCTGGTCGCGGCGCGCGGCGGCGAAGGCTTCATCAAGATCACGGGTGAAGTCGGCACCGGCAAAACGCTCTTGTGCCGCAAGTTCATGGCGACGCTCGGCGAAGGATTCGTCACGGCCTACATTCCGAACCCGTACCTCGAACCGCGCACCTTGATGCTGGCGCTGGCCGACGAACTGGAGATCGTGCTCGAACGCGATGTCGACCAGCATCAGCTGCTCAAGGCGATCAACCTGCGCCTGCTGCAACTGGCCGCGCAGGACCTGCGTGTCGTGCTGTGCCTGGACGAAGCGCAGGCCATTCCTGTCGACAGCCTGGAAGCACTGCGGCTGCTGACGAACCTGGAAACGGAGAAGCGCAAGCTGCTGCAGATCGTCCTGTTCGGGCAGCCCGAACTCAATCGCAAGCTCCAACTGGACTCGATCCGCCAGCTGGCCCAGCGCATCACGTTCCACTACCACCTGGGACCATTGAACCGCGACGACATCGATTTTTATGTGGCACACCGGCTGCGCGTGGCCGGCTTCACCGGCGCGCGGCTGTTTTCCAGCGCCGCGATCCGCAGCCTCTACAAGGCCAGTGGCGGCGTGCCGCGCCTGGTCAACATCATGGCGCACAAGGCGATGATGCTCAGTTATGGCCAGGGCAAACAGCAGGTCGCGGGTGGCCATGTCGCCATCGCCGCGCGTGACACGGTGGGCGTTGGGCGCGCGATCCGCCAGTGGCTGACGGGCGGCGCAATCGTCATGGGCGCCCTTGGCGTGTTTGCCTGGGTGGTGGCGCCATGAGCCTGATCAACAAGATGCTCAAGGACCTCGACGCGCGCGCAGGTCAGCCCGGCGCGGCGCCGCTGCCGGCTGACGTGCGGCCCGTAGTTGCACCCGAGCGGCGTGGGCCGGTGCTGCGCGCGGCGCTGGTCGGTGGCGCGCTGCTGGCGGTCGGCGCTGGTGCGGTTGGTTGGAAGACGATGCAGACGGCGCCCACGCCGACACCGGCGCCTGCCGTGCTGGCGGCTGCGCCAGTCGCCGCACGCACGGCGGTGGTGGTGGACATTCCGGCAGCAGCGCCGGTGCAGGTGGTCGCTGTGGCGCCAGCCGTTCCAGCGCCGGCACCGGAGCCGGAGCCAGCACCGGAGCCAGAGCCAGCGCCGGAGCCAACACCGGAGCCAACACCGGAGCCAGCACCAGCACCAGCACCGGCGCCCAAGCGTGTCAGGCCGGTCGCTCCGGCACCAACCGCCAAGCCCACACCACGCACGGTTTCGGTGGCGAAGAACACACCGGCTGCGCCAGCAGCCGGCCGCACCGACACGCCATCGCAACGGGCCGAAAACGCCTACCGGCGTGCACTCGGCGTGCTGGAAGACGGCCGTGTGACCGAGGCGATCGCCACGCTGCAGGCAGGTCTGCAGATCGATCCGCGCCACGAAGCAGCGCGCCAGACGCTGGTGGGCCTGCTGATCGAAGCGGGCCGTCCGGACGATGCGATGCGCCAGTTGCAGGCCGCGCTCGCGATCGATGCGCGCCAGCCGGCGCTGGCGATGCTGCTGGCACGCCTGCAGCTCGAACGGGGCGGGCCGGCCATCGATACCTTGATGCGCACGCTACCCTATGCGGCGGGCAACGGCGAGTACCACGCATTCCTGGCCGGCGTGCTGCAGCGTGAAGGTCGTGTGCATGAAGCGGCTGACCATTATCAGGCCGCGCTCAAGCGCTCGCCCGGCAATGGCGTGTGGTGGATGGGCCTGGGCATCGCGCTGCAGGCCGACAAGCGCGACGCCGAAAGCCGCGCTGCCTTCACGCAGGCGCAGGCCAGCGGGACGCTGTCGCCCGAACTGCAGGCCTTCGTCGAGCGCCGACTGGGTCAACTCGGTCGTTGAGGCCGCCGCCGGGGAGGGCGGGCATGGTAAAGTGTCATGCCTGCGCAGGTACCCCTGCGCAGCTCCCCGGTCAACGAGCGTGACCCAATAACAGTACCCCGGGTGTCCCATGAACTTGTTCGAACATTTGGCCTTGCTGGCCGTGCTGGTGCTTGCGGCGGGCTTCCTGTCGCTCACCGAAATCTCGCTGGCTGGCGCCCGCAAAATTAAACTCAAATTGCTGGCCGAGGCGGGCGACGACCGTGCCCGCAAGGTCATGGCGCTGCAGGCGCATTCGGCCGACTTCTTCGCCGCTTCGCAGCTTGGCCTGAACGCCATTGCGATCCTTGGCGGTATCCTGGGCGAAGGGGCTCTGCGCCCGTTCTTCCTCGAGTGGCTGTCGGTGTTCTACGCGGGGCCGGGCCGCGAAAACATCGCTTTCACGCTGTCGTTCGTGTTCGTCACCACGCTGTTCGTGCTGTTCTCGGACCTGATGCCCAAGCGCCTGGCCTTGATCTCGCCCGAGACGACGGCGATGGCGGTAATCCGCCCGGTGCTGTTCGTCATCCGCCTGTTCAAGCCGTTTTCGTGGACGCTGAACGTGATCGCCAACGGCTTGTTCAAGCTGTTTGGCATCAACATGACGCGCGAAGACCGGATCACGTTCGATGAAATCTCGGCCGTGGTTGAAGCGGGTGCACAGGCCGGCGTGCTGCAAAAGCAGGAGCAGCACTTCATCGAGAACGTGTTCGAACTCGAGTCGCGCGCCGTGACGTCGACAATGACGACGCGCGAAAACATCGTGTTCTTCGACCTGACCGAGCCCGAAGAGAGCGTGCGCCAGAAGATCGCTGCGCACTCGCTGTCGAAATTCCCCGTCTGCGACGGCGTGATCGACCGCGTGGTCGGCTATGTCGACACGCGCGACATCCTGGTGCGCCTGCTGAACAACCAGTCGCACTTCCACCTGAGCGAATCGACGATCCGCACGGTCCTGATCATTCCCGACAGCCTGACGCTGTCCGAGCTGCTCGACCGCTTCCGCTCCAGCAAGGAGACCTTCGCGGTCGTGATCAATGAGTATGCGTTTGTCGTCGGCGTGATCACGCTGTCGGACATCATGGTGACCGTGATGGGGCGCTGGGGCAGTCCGCTGGAAGCCGACCAGCAAACGATGCAGCGCGAAGATGGTTCGTGGCTGATCGACGGCAGCACGCCGGTGGCGGAGATGAAGCGCGTGATCGACCTGCAGTCGCTGCCCGAAGAAGAGCGCTACGAGACGGCGGCCGGCTTCATGATGTTCATGCTGCGCAAGGTGCCCAAGCAGACCGACAGCGTCGAGTACGAAGGCATGCGCTTCGAGGTGCTCGACGTCGACCATCACCGCATCGACCAGATACTGGTCAAGCGCCTCGACCCGGGGCAGAAGGCGCTCGGGGCGGCGACGCCTGCCGCCCACTAGGTTTCTTTTACAACCGTACGAGACGCTCCAGCGCAAGCTGCAGCGTCTCGTCTTTTTTCGCGAAGCAGAAACGCACCACGTGCGATTCTTTCGGCTGGCTGTAGAACGCCGAGACGGGAATGGCGGCGACCTTGATCTCGCGCGTCAGCCATTCGGCAAACTCAGCTTCGCTCACATCCGAGATCGCGTCGTAGCGCACGCACTGGAAGTAGGTGCCGTCCGATGGCAGCAGCGTGAAGCGCGACTCTGCCAACCCCGAACGGAACAGGTCGCGCTTGGCCTGGTAGAACGCCGGCAGATCGCGCCACGGCGCCGGGTCCTGCAGGTAGCCGGCAATCGCATGCTGCATCGGCGCGTTGACGCAAAAGACGTTGTACTGGTGGACTTTGCGAAACTCGACCATCAATGCGGCCGGCGCGGCCACGTAGCCGATCTTCCAGCCGGTGACGTGGAAGGTCTTGCCGAAGCTCGACACGACGAATGCACGTTCGGCCAGCGCCGGATGGCGCGCTACCGACGCATGCGGCTCGCCGTCGAACACCATGTGTTCATATACTTCGTCCGACAGCACCAGAATCTGCGTGTCCTGCACGATCGCCACCAGCGCCTCGAGATCGGCCTGGCGCAGGATCGTGCCGGTCGGGTTGTGCGGTGTGTTGATAACGACCATCCGCGTGCGCGGCGTGACGGCGGCCCGCACGTCGGCCCATTCCACACGGTAGCCATCGGCGTCCAGCCGCATCGTCACCGGCACCACCACACCGCCCGCCAGCGCAATGGCCGGCGCATAGCAATCGTAGGCCGGCTCGATGACGATTACCTCGTCGCCCGGGTGCACGACGGCCAGGATCGCCGACTGGATCGCCTGGCTGGCGCCGGCGGTGACGGTGATTTCTGTGTTCGCATCGTAGCGATGGCCGTAGGTGGTCTCGATCTTTGCCGCAATCGCCTGGCGCAATGCCGGCAGACCGGTCATCGGCGGATACTGGTTATGGCCGGCGCGCATCGCGTCGGTCACCAGCTCGACCAGCGCCGGGTCGCACGCGAAATCGGGAAAACCCTGGCCCAGGTTGACGGCGCCATGGTCGATGGCCAGTTGCGACATGCGGGTGAACACGGTGGTGCCGATGTGCGGCAGGCGGGAGACCAGCGGTGGAAGGCTCATGAATGCATCCTGATCGAAAGCAGTTGGGGTGAAGCCTTATTTTAGCGTGCCTTCGGCCCTGGCCTGGCGCCACATGGCGACCCACACCTCGGGCAGCATGATGCGAAAGAGACCCGCCTGCGCGGTCTTGCGTCCCAGCTTGAGCAGCGCCTTGTCCTTGCTGATCAGGATCGACGCGCCGGCGTCGCGCGCGAGCTCCATGAATTTCTGATCGTCGCGGTCGGTGCACACGGGCAGGCGGATCGCTTTCGAATCGACGTCGACGAGGCGCAGCAGGGCGTCGAAGCGGGCGGCGGCGGCCAGGCGGCTGTCGTCGTCGAGCGGCAGGTGCTGGTAGTGCAGCACAGCCAGGTATTCGGCGCGGCAGTCGGCGCGCGTGATGGCATCGATCTCGCGCGCCTCGATGGCGGCGAGCAGGTCGGCCCAGCGCGGATCGTGGAACACGAACAGGTCGAGCAGCACATTGGTGTCGATGACGATGGTTGGGGCTGGAGCGGTTATCATGTCGGTTGTTTATTTATGGAAAAGTTTCGTACGGCCATGCTGATTGTCCTGTCTCCCGCCAAGTCCCTCGATCTCGAATCGCCCCTGACCACCCCGCACCAGTCCACGCCTGACTTCATTGCCCATGCGGGCGAACTGATCGAGGTCCTGCGCGGCCATTCGCCTGCATCGATCAGCGAACTGATGGACCTGTCCGACGCGCTGTCGATGCTCAACGTCGGCCGCTATGCCCACTGGGAAGCCGATCATGGACAAGCGCGGCCGGCGATCATGTCGTTCAATGGCGACGTGTACACGGGGTTCGATGCGCGCACGCTGAACACCGAGGCGCTGACGTTCGCCCAGCGCCACGTGCGCATCCTGTCGGGCCTGTATGGCGTATTGCGCCCGCTGGACCAGATGCATCCGTATCGCCTGGAAATGGGTACCCGGCTGGCTACATCGCGCGGCAAGGACCTGTATGCGTTCTGGGGCGAGACGATCACCGCCGCCCTGAATCAGCAACTGGCCGAGAACGGCTCGACGGCGCTGGTGAACCTGGCCTCGACCGAGTACTTCAAGTCGGTCAAGCCCAAGCTGCTGGCCGCACCCGTCATCGAACCCGTGTTCCAGGACTGGAAGAACGGCCAGTACAAGATCATTTCGTTCTATGCCAAGCGTGCGAGGGGGATGATGGCGCGCTATGCGACCGAGAACGGCATTACCGATCCCGAGGGTCTCAAGGACTTTGATATGGATGGCTACGCATTCGAGCCGGCGGCGTCAAACGAGCGCTCGTGGGTATTTCGGCGCCGCATCGCCGACGCTATCGGGTAAACATCGTAGGGTGGGCGGGTCTCCCGCCCACGCGTTCAACCCGCCTTCGCATACCACAACGCGAGGTTGGTTTGAACGCGTGGACGGCACAGCCGTCCACCCTATTGGACCGCATCCTTCGGCGCTGCCTTGGCGCCACCCTTGGACCAGAACTTCCACCACGGCGCATCGCCGCGTGCGTTCGGATTCAGGAAATAGCTGTCCGGATAGTTCAGCGCGAACACACGCTGCGTATCGTCGCGCAGCAGCGGCATGCCGAGCTTGTCGTACGAGCGGATCATGATGAACAGTGCTTCTTCACGCGCCGGGGCGTCGGTGTAGTTGGTCACCGCATCCTGGGCACGATTGAGCGCCGCCAGGTACGAGCCGCGGCGGTAGTAATAGTTCGCCACGTGCACTTCGTACTGGGCCATCGCATTGATCAGATAGCTCATGCGCTCGGTCGCGTCGGCCGCGTACTTGCTGTTCGGGTACTTGTCGACCAGTGCTTTGAACGCCGCGAACGCTTCACGCGTTGCACGCGGATCGCGCTCGGTCGGGTCCTGCGAGTACACGAAGCTGAAGAACCCGAGCTGATCGTTGAAATTGATCAGGCCACGCAGGTAGTACATGTAGTCGACCTGGGGGTGGTTCGGGTGCAGCTTGATGAAGCGCTCGACCGCTGCCAGCGCTTGCGCCTGGTCAGCCGACTTGTAGTGGGCGTACGCCACTTCCATTTGCGCTTGTGTTGCGTACACGCCGAATGGGAAGTTGGTTTCGAGCCGGTTGAACAACGGGATTGCGGCTTCGTAGTGCCCACCTGCCATCTCTTCGCGCGCCTCAGCGTATAATTTCTCCGCCGACCAGTTTTTGGACTCGTCCTTGGCCTTTGGCAGCATACTGCATGCCGACAGACCGACGAGGGCGCAAGTAGCGACCAACACAGACAATTTTTTTTGCATAGCTTTTTGCAAGAAATGTTTTACCTAGATTCAACGAACGGCTGATTATAGCCGATGGGACTCACGTGATATTAACTCCTGCGCCGAATCCGGCGGATTTACCGATTGACCCTGATTTTGACGATGAACTGGAGATCGGGTTCGTCCCGTTGCCAGGCACCGATCTGTCGCCCATTACCCTGGCGCTGCAAGAGGAACACTGCGGCCAGCGCCTCGACAAGGTAGTGGCTGGCCTGGTGCCCCAGTTCTCGCGCAGCCGCTTGCAGCAATGGTTCGAAAGCGGCCACATCACGGTGGACGGTAAACCGGCCCGGGGCAAGGACACGGCCTATGGCGATGAAGCCATTGTCGTCGTCCCACAAGCTGCGCCTGAAGACACGGCGTTCGCGCCGGAAGCGATGGATCTCACCATCGTGTACGAAGACGACGACATCATGGTCGTCAACAAGCCGGCGGGCCTCGTCGTGCACCCGGGTTCGGGCAACTGGACCGGCACGCTGCTCAACGGCCTGCTGCATCACTGCCCGCAACTGGTCGGCGTGCCGCGCGCCGGCATCGTCCACCGTCTCGACAAGGATACCAGTGGCCTGATGGTCGTCGGCAAGACGCTCGCCGCGCAAACCGATCTCGTGCGCCAGCTGCAGGCGCGCACCGTCAAGCGCGAATACTTTGCGCTGGTATGGGGCACGCCGCGCCTGTCGGGCACGATCGACAGCCCGATGGGGCGCGACGCAAAAGATCGCGTCAAGATGGCGGTCTCGAGCAGCCCGTTTGCCAAGCCGGCGATCACCCATTACGAGCGCGTCATTTCGGGCGAGCTCGATCGGCGTCCGGTCACGCTGGTGCGTTGCCGCCTGGAGACTGGCCGCACCCACCAGATTCGCGTGCACATGCAGTCGCTGGGCTTTTCGCTCGTCGGCGATGCCGTCTATGGCAAGCGTCACCTGACGCCGGTGTTCCCGCGCCAGGCGCTGCAGGCGCGTCGCCTCGGCCTCGTGCATCCGGCCACCGGTGAGCAGTGCGAATGGACCGTGCCGCTGGCCGACGATTTCGCCGAGCTGATCGCGCGGGCAGGTATCGAAGAGCCGGAACTGGGCGAGTTCGGCACGGCGATCGAGGCTGCCGCTGACGACGACAACGGCGTCGTCACTTACCGCGCATGACCGCGCTGGACCGGTCGGCCTTGGTCTGGCCCGATTGGCCTGACTTGCCGGCAACCGTCGGCGCGCTGGCGACCAGCCGCGGTGGCGGCGTCTCGGTCGGTCCGTACGACGACGGCAAGGGTGGCGGGGGCCTGAATCTGGGCCTGCACGTGAACGACGCGCCAGACGCTGTCGCCGCCAACCGCGCCTTGCTGCAGGCCTGGCTGCCGGGCCGTCCGGCCTGGATCGCCCAGGTGCATGGCGCCGACGTTGTCGACGCCGGCACCGTGGGCGCCGACCAGCCGGTGCGCACGGGCGACGCCAGCATCGCCACGATGCCTGGCGTCGTGTGCGCCATCCTGACTGCCGATTGCCTGCCGGTGCTGTTCGCCGATCTGGATGGCAAGGTGGTGGGCGCGGCGCACGCCGGCTGGCGCGGACTGGCCGGCGGCGTGCTGGGCGCCACCGTGCGCGCCATGCGTGCGGCCGGCGCGGGCGAGATCACAGCGTGGATGGGGCCGGCAATCGGTCCCGATGCGTTCGAGGTTGGCGACGACGTAGTGGCGGCATTTGCCGCGGTGCTGCCGGGCGACGCAATACGTGCCTGCTTCTCTGCCTATCCGGGTCGTCCCGGTAAATACCTCGCTGACATGTTCACGCTGGCACGTTTGGCTCTGGCGCGTGACGGCGTCGAACGCGTGCATGGTGGCGGGCTGTGTACGGCCAGTGCGCCGGAGCGCTTTTATTCCTATCGCCGCGATGGCGTCACCGGCCGCCAGGCCAGCGTCATCTGGCTCAACTAGATCCGGCGTGCGATGCGGTACGGCTCAGTCGCCGTCACCGCCGCCGTCATCCATGTCGTCAGCGGGCGACTCCCGCCGTGTACCGACCTGACGCCGTGGCTGCGGCTTTTGCCCGCGCTGCCGGCGCCGTTTCGCGCCAGTGATATAAAAAAGTATGGATAATGGCAGTGCGCAATAAAACGCGAACGTCATGATGCCGGCCACGACGGTCGGCTCGGTCGCCGCCATGAGCACCACAACGTATATCCAGGCAATGGCAACGATCCACATGCAGTAGTTCCTTGTTGTAGTTCCTGGTTGAAGAGACGCGATTCTAACAACGGATGCCCACATGAACATGCCTGATCCACAAGCGCTTGCCGCTGCCTGGTTGTCCCAATGGTCCGACCCTGCCGCCTGGCAACCCTGGATGACGATGATGTCCACCATGCCAGCCATGCCTGCCATGCCAGCCCCGGGCGGCGCCAGTCCGCTGGCCGGCTTCCTGAAAGATGCCGGCGCCAGCATCGACACGGCACGCATGGAAGCGATCCGTGACGATTATCTCAAGAAAGCAACTCAGCTGTGGCAAGACGTCATGCTGGGCAAGACGCCCGAGCTGAGCGACCGGCGCTTCGCCGCAGCCGAATGGCGCGGCAATCCGCTGTCGGCGTTCTCGGCCGCCTCGTACCTGCTCAACGCCGAATGCATGATGGCCATGGCCGATGCGGTCGAGGTTGGCCCGCGCGAGCGCCAGAAGCTGCGCTTCTCGGTGCAGCAGATGATCGACGCCATGTCGCCGGCTAACTTCCTGGCCACGAATCCGGAAGCGCAGCAGCACATGATCGAGACCCAGGGTGAAAGCCTGACCAAGGGCTTGAGCAATATGCTGACCGACATGCAGAAGGGCCGCATTTCGCAATCCGACGAAACAGCCTTCGAAGTGGGCCGCAATGTCGGCAATACGGCTGGCCAGGTCGTATTCGAAAACGATTTGTTCCAGCTGATCCAGTACACGCCGACCACGGCGAACGTGCACAGCGTGCCGCTGGTCATGATCCCGCCGTGCATCAACAAGTTTTATATCCTCGACCTGCAGCCCGAGAATTCGCTGGTGCGCTACGTGGTGGAGCAGGGCCATACCGTGTTCATGGTCTCCTGGGGCAATCCGGATCGCAGCCAGTCGCACCTGCGCTGGGACGACTACGTCGAAGATGGCGCGATCCGCGCGCTCGACGTCGTCGCCGAAATTACCGGGCAGGAGAAAGCGCACGTGTTCGGCTTCTGCGTCGGCGGCACCATCGCCGCCACCGCGTTGGCCGTGCTGGCGGCGCGTGGACGCCAGCCGGCCGCCAGCCTGTCGCTGCTGACGACGTTGCTGGACTTTTCGGATGCCGGCGTGCTCGAAGTATTCATCGACGAAACCCAGGTGGCGCTGCGTGAGCAGAAGCTCGCCGCTGGCGGCCTGATGCCGGGCCGCGACCTGGCGACGACGTTCTCGTCGCTGCGCCCGAACGACCTGGTCTGGAACTATGTCCAGCAGAATTACCTGAAGGGCAAGGAACCACCGGCCTTCGATCTGCTGTACTGGAATGCCGACAGCACCAATCTGCCGGGCCCGATGTTCTGCTGGTACTTGCGCAATATGTACCTGGAGAACAAGCTGAAGCAACCGGGCGCGCTGACGGTGTGCGGCGTGCCGATCAATCTGGGCGCCATCGACGCGCCGGTGTTCGTGTATGGCTCGAAAGAAGACCATATCGTGCCGTGGACGGCGGCATTCGCCTCGATGCAGCTGCTCAATCCCGGCAACCCGAAAGCGAACCGCTTCGTGCTGGGTGCGTCGGGCCATATCGCCGGCGTCATCAACCCGGCCTCGAAAAACAAGCGCAGTTACTGGGCCAACGACAAGGGCGGCAAGTCGCGGCCCAAGACGGATGCTGCCTGGTTCGAGAGTGCTGCAGAGCACAAAGGCAGTTGGTGGCCTGAGTGGGCAAAATTTCTGGCGGAGAACGGCGGCGCGCAAGTGCCGGCCCCAGCCGCCGCTGGGAGCAGCGACTATCCACCATCCGAGCCAGCGCCGGGGCGCTATGTGCAAGTCAGGGCCGACTAGCAGTCGATGCTACGTATTGACATAAAAGCCATACTTGTGATGCATCTGGTAATTGCTGCAACCGCCACAATTGCATGGTAAGGTGTCTGTTATCCCCCACGGTCGATCTGGCCGTGGGTCGGGTGGAGACGGGCCGGCCACGCCGGCCAGAATAATCATAAGTGCGCGGCTCACGAAGCAGCGCCGCAGACCATGGAACCAGAGATGAGCAGTGTGAAGAAGAGTGCAGAACGCCTGATCAAGAAATACCCGAACCGTCGCCTGTACGACACGCAGACCAGTTCCTACATCACGCTGTCGGACGTCAAGCAATTGGTGCTCGACGCCGACGATTTCACGGTGGTCGACGCCAAGAGCAGCGAAGACCTGACCCGCGCGATCCTGCTTCAGATCATTCTTGAAGAAGAAGCGAATGGCGTGCCGATGTTCTCGAGCTCGGTACTCTCGCAAATCATCCGCTACTACGGCCACGCGATGCAGGGCATGATGGGTTCGTACCTGGAAAAGAACGTCCAGGCATTCACCGACATCCAGCACAAATTCACCAGCAACGCCGCCGGCGCCATTGAGGGCAAGCCATTCAGCCCCGAGATGTGGACCCAGTTCATGAACGTCCAGGGTCCGATGATGCAGGGCATGATGAACAACTATATCGACCAGAGCAAGAACCTGTTCATCCAGATGCAGGAACAGATGCAGAGTCAGAGCAAGGCGATGTTCGGTGTGTTTCCATTCCCGGGCATGACGCCCCCGCCGACCGACAAGAAATAAACCACCCGGTATTGGGGCAGCAGGGCCTCACCTTCGAGGCCCGGTTCAGGTACAATCGCGGATTGCCCAAACACTTTTCCGCTGCCCATGACTGAACTTCGTCGTAGTCCTTCCGCCAACTCTAGCAGCCTGGCTGCCGCAGCCAAGGCGCCTGGCGTCATCATTCCGGCGCCCATGCCCGGCGTGATCGCGCCGAAGGTCGGCTTTGTCTCGCTTGGCTGCCCGAAAGCGCTGGTCGATTCTGAGCAGATCCTGACCCAGCTGCGCGCCGAAGGCTATCAAACCGCCAACTCGTATGACGGTGCGGACCTCGTGATCGTCAATACCTGTGGCTTCATCGACGCCGCCGTGCAGGAGTCGCTCGACGCCATCGGCGAAGCGCTCGCCGAAAACGGCAAGGTGATCGTCACCGGCTGCCTGGGCGCCAAGAAGGACGCCGCGGGCGACGACATCATCACCAAGGTACACCCGAAGGTGCTGGCCGTGACCGGCCCGCATGCGCTGGCCGAGGTGATGGACTCGGTCCACCTGCACCTGCCGAAGCCGCACGATCCGTTCATCGACCTGGTGCCGGACCACGGCGTGAAACTCACGCCGAAGCACTACGCCTATCTGAAGATTTCCGAAGGCTGCAACCACCGCTGCAGCTTCTGCATCATCCCGTCGATGCGCGGCGATCTGGTCTCGCGCCGCATCGACGAAGTGCTGGTCGAAGCCGAGAACCTGTTCAAATCGGGCGTCAAGGAACTGCTCGTGATCTCGCAGGACACCAGCGCCTACGGCGTGGACGTCAAGTTCCGCACCGGTTTCTGGAATGGCCGCCCGATCAAGACGCACATGACGCAGCTAGTCGAAGCGCTGGGCCAGCTCGCGCGCCAGTACGACGCCTGGGTGCGCCTGCATTACGTCTATCCATACCCGCACGTCGACCATGCGATCCCGTTCATGGGCGATGGCCACGTGCTGCCGTACCTCGACATTCCGATGCAGCACGCGCATCCGGATGTCCTGAAGCGCATGAAGCGCCCGGCCAGCGGCGAGCGCAACCTCGAGCGCATCCTGAAATGGCGTTCGATGAACCCGGACCTGACGATCCGTTCGACCTTCATCGCTGGCTTCCCGGGCGAGACCGAGGCCGAGTTCGAGTATCTGCTCGACTTCCTGAAAGAAGCGCAGATCGATCGCCTGGGCTGCTTTGCCTATTCGCCGGTCGAAGGCGCAACGGCGAACCTGCTCGACAATCCGGTGCCGGAAGAAGTGCGTGAAGAGCGCCGCGCGCGCGTCATGCTGCTGCAAGAAGAGATCTCGGCCAAGCGCCTGCAGGCCAAGGTCGGCAAGACGCTGCGCGTGCTGATCGACGAAGTCGGCGCCCGCGAAGCGATCGGCCGTTCGAGCGCCGATGCGCCCGAGATCGACGGCGTCGTGCACATCAAGCGGCCACTCGTGCCAGGCAAGAGCAAACTGGTCGTCGGCCAGTTCGCCGATGTCGTCATCACGAAGGCTGATGCGCACGACCTGTGGGCTAACCCCGTCTAAGCAGCTGAGCTCATGAGCGCCAAGTCGATCCAGACCACGCTGGTGCATAGCGACTATGTCGCGCCGGCGGGGTTCGATGCCTTCCCGCCGGCGACGCACCGCGCGTCGACCGTGCTGTTTGCGAATACGGCGGCAATGCGCGCGAGCCAGTGGAAAGACAAGACCGCCTATACCTACGGCTTGCACGGCACCCCGACCACGTTCACGCTCGAAGGCAAGCTGGCCGAGATCGAGGGCGGCAACCATTGCCTGCTCACGCCATCGGGCCTGGCGGCGATCGCGATGGTCGACTTTGCGCTGCTCAAAAGCGGCGACGATGTCCTGTTGCCCGAGAACGTCTACAACCCGAACCGTGAACTGGGCCGCTGGCTGAGCGCCGATTTCGGCGTCACCGCGCGCTACTACGATCCGATGATCGGCGCCGGCATCGCCGCGCTGATCCAGCCGAACACCAAACTGCTGTGGGCCGAGGCGCCAGGCTCGGTGTCGATGGAAGTGCCCGACCTGCCGGCGCTGTGCGATGCAGCCCACAAGCGGCGCGTGCTCGTGGCGCTCGATAACACGTGGTCGGCGGGCCTGGCGCTGCGCGGGTTCGATCTTGGCGCCGACATCGTCATGCACGCGCTGACCAAGTACCAGTCGGGCGGCGCCGACCTCTTGATGGGCGCCGTGATCACGCGCGACCGCGCGTTGAACGACCGGCTGGCGCTGGCGCACATGCGCCTGGGCCTGGGTGTGAGCCCCGACGATGCGTATCTCGTGCAGCGCGGTTTGCCGACGATGAAGATGCGCTTCGAGCGGCACGACGCCAGCGCGCGCGAACTGGCAGCCTGGTTCAAGGCGCGGCCCGAGATCGCAAAGGTGCTGCATCCGGCATTCGAGGATTGCCCGGGCCATGCGTTCTGGCAGCGCGATTTCACGGGGGCGGGCGGCTTGTTCTCGGTGGTGTTCGACGCACGCTTCGACGAAGCGCAGGTCGATCGCATGGTCGATGCGCTGACGCTGTTTGGCATCGGCTATAGCTGGGGCGGACCCAACAGCCTTGTGATGCCATATCGGATCAACAGCTTGCGGGATCGGTGGGAGGGCGGGGTACTGGTGCGCTTCAATGTGGGCCTGGAAGACCCTGCCGACCTGATCGCCGATCTGGCCCAGGCCTTCGACGCGTTATGACATGAAAAATGGGGCCGCTGGCCCCATTTCTTTACACCGGCATTGCGCGGTTGTTGTTCAAATCAATGAAGCCGCGGATCAGGCGATAGGCTTTCCAGACCCATGCCACGGGCCAGACCACCCACGCGGCAGGAATGCCGATGATGGTGGCGAACAGCACCGCACCAACCGCCATCCACACCACGTACCACCAGAACGAGCGGATCATCCACGTGTGGTGCGTGTAGACCATCGTACCGGCCGTGTCCGGACGCTTCACGTAGTTGACGATCACCGGCACGATCGACAGCATGCCGAGCGAAAAGAAGAATGTCAGCGCGTGGATCACATACAGGATGCGCGCCCAGTGCTTGTTGTCTTCGACGCCTCGTTCCAGAATCAGTTCTTGCGACATACCGTCTCCTCGTGCGGGGACAACCCCCTTTGTTGCCATTGTAGCAGCACCATCAGCGGTCGCTATCGCGCCGCTTTACCCAGTGTGCTGGCGCACCCAGGCGGATAGGCGCATCGCATCCATCGCACCGGACTGGCGCGCGATTTCGCGGCCGCCCTTGAACAGCGCGAGTGTCGGGATGCTGCGGATCGCAAAGCGCGCCGATAGATCCTGCGCGCGCTCGGTGTCCACTTTCAACAGGCGTACGGCTGGCTCGAGTTGCCCGGCCGCCTGGGCATACGCTGGCGCCATCATCTTGCACGGGCCACACCATTCGGCCCAGAAGTCCACCAGTACGGGAATATCGTTGCGGCCGATGTGGCGCTCGAAACGCGCGCTGTCGACGTCCAGCGGACGCCCCGTGAACAGGGACTGCGTGCATTTGCCGCAGGTCGGCGCGTCCTGCAGGCGCGACTGTGGCATGCGGTTGACGGCGTCGCAGTGCGGGCAAACGATGTGGGTTGGTTCGGTCATGCTGGCTTCCTCCGTTCGATACGATGTTCTTATTGTAAGCGGGGCCTGGTCTCGACGTCGCCAGCGCTTCCATGCGCCGCCCGCTGCCTCCGCTCGCTAGAATGGTTGCAATAATACAAATGAGACGATCGTATGCCTGAGCAGAATATGCCTGGCCGCCTGCTGGTCGGTTGTGCCGGCTGGAGCCTTGGGAGCAAGGACTTCGCCGCGTTTCCGGCAGAGGGAAGCCACCTCGAACGCTACGCCGCCGTATTTCCGGCCGTGGAAATCAATTCGTCGTTCTACCGGCCCCACAAACCCGAAACCTACGCGCGCTGGGCCGCCAGCGTGCCCGAACACTTCCGCTTCGCGGTCAAGGTGCCGCGCGCGATCACGCATGATGCCAGGCTTCGCGATGTCGACGCGCTGCTTGACCGGTTCCAGGGCGAAGCCGGCATGCTGGGCGACAAGCTGGGCTGCCTGCTGGTCCAGCTACCGCCGCGTTTCGGTTTCGATGACGTACTGGCGCATGCGTTCTTTGGGCAGGTGCGTGAACGTTTCGGGTGCAGCATCGCGTTCGAAGCGCGTCACGCCAGCTGGTTCTCGGAATCTGCCACGGCGACGCTGCGCGAGTGCGGCATTGTGCGCGTCATCGCGGATCCTGCTGCCGGCCAGCCAGGGGCGCACGAGCCGACGAGCGATACCCACGTCTACGTGCGCTTGCACGGCGCGCCGCGCATCTATTACTCGGCGTATCCGGGCGACGAGATTGCCCGCTGGCGCAGCCGCATCGCTCGCGAGGTCGCGGCAGGCCGCACGGTATGGTGCATCTTCGACAATACAGCCGAGGGCGCGGCCGTGCCCAATGCGCTCGAACTGATGGGGCATGAAGTAGGTCCGTCGGGCGACCAGGGCGGGGTAGAATCAGCGAGTCCAAACGTCACTGCGCAATCCGAGTGAACTCATTCACCGCCGTCCAGTCAGAGCCGGGCCCGACTGCAGGCCCGCAGCCCGCCGCCGTGCCCCTGCGCGTCGAGTGCCCGCCCGGCGCCTGCGTTTGCGATCGGGCGCGCGTCCTGGCCGACCCGCAGCTGGATCAGCGCCCGTTGACGATCACGCGCCAGCAAGAACTCAAGCTGATCGAGCGGATCGAGCGAGTCGACAGTCTCGCCGACCTGCAGCACGTGCAGGGACTGATCCACAAGAACATCGGCGCCACGCTGCACATCGCGCCGGGGCCAAACGAAGTGCGCAGCGTGCGCGGCATCGTGATCGTGCTCGAAGACCGGCCCGGTCTGTGCAAGAAGGTACGGCAATCCGTGCCGGCAGCGGTGCGGAGGTGCTTGACCATGCGGCCCGAGATCGCCTGGGCGATTCTCGATGCACATGATCTGTTCGGCAGTTGATCCACAAACCGCGCTTGCGTGGCTGATTGTATAGCCGGGGTCAGGTCTGACATTCGGACACGACCTCAGCCTTCGACACTTAAAATGGTACCTTGACCAGTATTATCATTGCCCGGTGCCAGCGGGTTTTGGCTACCCGATTGTCGAGATCGTGTCCGAATGTCAGACCTGATCCCCGCTTTTTGCCAAGCACATGCGTTTTAGTGAAGCAGCGAAACAGTATGAAAGAGAGCTTACATGTTCAACGAATGCACGTGGCTTCAAACGCCACCCGAACATCAGATCGACCATGACGCACTAAAAGTCATCACCAGTGAAAACACGGACTTCTGGCGCATTACCGAATACGATTTTATTCACGACAATGGCCATTTCTTTGGCAGGCCTGTCGATCATGCTTTCACCGCTCAACTGCACGTACGCGCGGACTTTCAGGCGTTGTACGACCAGGCGGGTTTGATGGTAAGGATCGACGAGACTCGCTGGATCAAGATCGGTGTCGAGTTCTCAGACGATCAATTGATGCTCAGTACCGTGTTGACGAACGAAAAGTCCGACTGGGCGGTAATGCCTGCGCCGTTTATCTGCGACGGGTTCTGGATCCGCGTCACCATTGGTTCCGGCACCGTAAGGGCGCAGTATTCGGTCGATGGTATCGTGTGGCCATTGCTGCGTCTGGCACCATTTCCCGTGGCGGGCCATTACCTCGTCGGCCCCATGTGCTGCACTCCTAAGCGTGGTGGTCTGGAGGTACTGTTCAGCAAGTTCTCCGTACAGCCAGCACTGCAGAAAGATTTGCACGATTTGTCGTAAGCGCGAGGATGTGGCACAGCCGGGGTCAGGTCTGACATTCAGACACGAACTCAGCCTTGTCCACTTTCAATGGCGTCTTGAGCAGCAATAGAATGGCTTGGTGCCATCTGGTTTCGACAGCCAACTGTCGAGATCGTGTCCAAATGTCAGACCTGACCCCGGCTTTTCTGCATGAAAAAAGCCGGCATCGGCCGGCTTCGTTGGACATTATCTGCGGTACGGGAAATGCGTCCCGATACTTCCGCCCCATCCCCGGCCACGATGGCCGCGCCAGCTGCTGCGGCCAAAGTCGAAGCCCAGCCCGATCGAGATTGGTGGATACCAATAGTTTGGCTGCTCGACATACACCGGCTGCGGCACATACACCGGCTGCTGCACATACACCGGCTGCTGCTGGACATACACCGGCTGTTGCGGCGTGTAGTACGGGGTCGAATAGCTTGTTGCAGGCACTGGGGTCGATGTGACTGTGCTGCCACCAGACGACGCCACACGTGCACCGGTGCCGACTGGCACTGGAGTTACGGATACGACACGCCACTGGCTCGAGTCTGCCGGTTGCGCATAGCCTTGATTGCTGTAGTAGGGCCCCGGCGCGGCGCAGCCGGCCAGCGCGCCCAGAGACACGATAATGATGGCAAGATTTTTCATGGCGCTCCTCCTCATGAAGCCATCATACGAGCTTGCTGACAACGTGGCGCACGGTTTTACACCTCGTTACAGCGCGAAAAAAACCGGTACATATGCGTGAGCGCTGGTCAGGCCAGGATCGTCAGCAACCCATCCAAACCGGAAAAGTTCAGTGCCACATCGGCCTGCGCGCGCACGACCGGCTTGGCGCGAAATGCCACTGACAGCCCGGCAATACT
The DNA here is from genome assembly GCF_024753205.1 of Massilia aurea. Classification (GTDB taxonomy): domain Bacteria; phylum Pseudomonadota; class Gammaproteobacteria; order Burkholderiales; family Burkholderiaceae_D; genus Telluria; species Telluria aurea. The sequence continues at coordinate 496,367 of NZ_JANUGZ010000005.1, forward strand.
CATCATGCTGAGGTCGTTGGCGCCGTCGCCCATCACGACCGCCTGCGATGGCGCGATGCCCAGTTCAGCACACACGCGCTCGACGGTACGTTTTTTTTCCTCTGCATCGACGATCCCGCCGATGACGCGGCCGGTCAGCTTGCCATCCGCGATCTCAAGCACGTTCGCGTGTGTGTAATCGAGCCCCAGACGCGCCCCGAGGCGCTCGGTGAAGAACGTGAACCCGCCCGACACCAGCAGCGTCCTGATGCCGGCCGCCTGTACGGCCTTGAGCATCGCCTCGCCGCCCGGAGAGATGCGCAGGCGCTCGTCGTACACCCGCTGCAGCGCGCGCGCGTCCAGCCCCGCCAGCAGGGCCACGCGGCGCCTGAGGCTTTCCGAGAAATCGAGCTCGCCCCGCATCGCTGCTTCAGTGATTTCGGACACTTGCGGCTTGAGGCCCTGCATGTCGGCGATTTCGTCGATGCACTCGATCGTGATCAGCGTCGAATCCATGTCCATCGCCACCAGACGCACGTCGGCCAGCGAGCGGCCGGGGGCGATGAAGGTCGCGTCCACGCCTGCCTCGAACGCAGCGGCATCAATGCGCTCTTTCAGGTCAGTGCTGAACACCACGCCTTCGCAGCGCAGCGCATGCGCGCCCAGGGCCGTGGTGCGCTGCGGACTGGCCAGTTGCGCCAGGCGCGCCAGTGTGGCGGGATCGGCCTGCGGGCCTTGCAGCACCAGATTCATCGTCGTGTTCATGCGAGTAGTTGTTTGATGGTCTGTTTGATCTGGTTCACGCGCGCCGACAGGTCGGGCATGCTGGCCGTGATGCGCAGCTTGTCCTGGCCAGCCAGCTTGACGTGGCGGTTCTTCTGGATCAGCGTGATGATCCTGATCGGATCGATCGGCGGCTTTTCCATGAACTGCAGGCTGGCCGCTTCGCCATGGGCGTCGATCTTGACGATACCCACGGCCTTGGCGGCGATGCGCAGGCGGTGCGTCTCGACCAGCGCCTTCACGGGCTCGGGCAGCTTGCCGAAGCGGTCGATCAGTTCCTCCTGCATGCTGTCGATACGGTCCGCGCTTTCGCAGTTGGCCAGGCGCTTGTAGATCGACAGGCGCTCGTGCACGTCGCCGCAGTAGTCGGCCGGGAGCAGGGCGGGCACGTGCAGATTGATCTCGGTGGTCGACGAGAGCGGCGCGGCCAGGTCGGGTTCCTTGCCGGCCTTGAGCGAGCGCACTGCCTCATTGAGCATGTCCGAATACAGCTGGAAGCCGATCTCCAGCATTTCGCCGGACTGGTTCTCGCCCAGGACTTCGCCCGCGCCCCGGATTTCGAGGTCATGCATGGCCAGGTAGAAGCCGCTGCCCAGTTCTTCCATCTGCTGGATGGCGTCCAGGCGGCGCTGCGATTGCTTGGTCAGGTTTTGCACGTCGCTCACCAGCAGGTAGGCATACGCCTGGTGGTGCGAGCGGCCAACGCGCCCACGCAGCTGGTGCAGCTGCGCCAGGCCGAACTTGTCGGCGCGGTGCATGATGATCGTGTTCGCGGTCGGCACGTCGATGCCGGTCTCGATGATGGTCGTGCACAGCAGGATATTGAAGCGCTGCGCCACGAAGTCGCGCATGACTTTTTCGAGGTCGCGTTCGTGCATCTGGCCGTGCGCCACGCCGATGCGGGCTTCCGGCAGCAGCTCCTGCAGCATCGTGAGACGGTTTTCGATGGTGTCGACTTCGTTGTGCAGGAAGTAGATCTGGCCGCCGCGCTTGAGTTCACGCAGGCAGGCCTCGCGGATGATCGAGCCGTCTTCGCTCCGTACGAAAGTTTTGATCGCCAGGCGCTTTTGCGGCGCGGTGGCGATGATCGAAAAGTCGCGCAAGCCTTCCAGCGCCATCCCCAGCGTGCGCGGAATTGGCGTCGCGGTCAGCGTGAGCACATCGACTTCGGCGCGCAGCGATTTCAGCGCTTCCTTCTGGCGCACGCCGAAGCGGTGTTCTTCGTCGATGATCACCAGGCCCAGGCGCGTGAACTTCACGTCGGGCGAGAGCAGCTTGTGGGTGCCGATGACGATGTCGAGCGTGCCGTCAGCCATGCCCTTGATCGCGTTGTTGATCTCCTTGCCGGTCCGGAAGCGCGACAGCTCGGCGATCTTCACGGGCCAGTCGGCGAAGCGGTCGGCGAAAGTCTGCGCATGCTGCTCGGCCAGCAGCGTCGTCGGCGCCAGGATCGCGACCTGCTTGCCACCCATGACGGCGATGAAGGCGGCGCGCAGCGCCACTTCGGTCTTGCCGAAGCCGACGTCGCCGCACACCAGCCGGTCCATCGGGCGGCCCGACGTCATATCCTTGATGACGTTGTGGATCGCCTCCGCCTGGTCGGGCGTCTCTTCGAAGCCGAAGCTCTGCGAGAAGTTTTCGTAGTCGACGTTCGAATACTCGAACGCGTGGCCCTGGCGCAGGGCGCGGCGCGCGTACAGGTTCAGAAGTTCGGCGGCGGTATCGCGCACCTGCTCGGCGGCCTTGCGCTTAGCCTTTTCCCACTGGCCCGAGCCGAGCGAGTGCAGCGGCGCGTCTTCGGCGGCCGTGCCCGAGTAGCGCGCGATCACGTGCAACTGCGAGACCGGCACGTACAGCTTCGTGTCCTTCGCGTATTCCAGGTGCAGGAACTCGGTCTCGCCTTCGCCCAGGTCCATGCTGGTCAGGCCCATGTAGCGCCCGATGCCGTGGTTGATGTGCACGACCGGGTCGCCGATCTTGAGCTCGGACAGGTCGCGCACCATCGATTCGACCTGGCTCGTCGCTTCCTGCTTCTTCTTGCCGGCGCGCCGGCCCGAACCGGCATACAGCTCGGTCTCGGTGATGAAGACCAGGTGGCCGGCGCCCGCATCGAGCAGCTCGAAGCCGGCCTGCAGCGGCGCCACGCCCAGCGCCAGGCGGGCGTCGCTCGCGCGGAAGCCCTCGAAGCCTTCGACCGGCACCAGATCGAGCCTGTATTCGCTGAAGTACTGCTGCAGTGTTTCGCGCCGGCCGGCCGAATCGGCGCAGATCATCACGCGCGTGTCGCTGCGCTCGAGGTACGTGCGCAGACTGGCCAGCGGATCGTCGAGGCGGCGGTTGACGGCGACGTCGGGAATCGGCGCCGACAGTTCGGAGGCCGGTGCGAGCGGGTCGCGCGCGATATTCCAGCGGCCGTGCGGCTTGATGCAGGTGAAGAACTGCTCGGCGCTCAGGAACAGTTCGGTCGGCTCCAGGATCGGACGTTCACGGTCGCTTTTCAGGAAGCGGTAGCGCGACTCGGTGTCCATCCAGAAGCGGTTGATGGCGCCTTCGATATCGCCGATCAGTGCCAGCGACGCCCCGTCCGGCAGGTAATCCAGCAGCGTCGACGTCGAGTCGAAGAACAGCGGCAGGTAGTACTCGATACCGGCTGCGGCGATGCCGTTGCCGATGTCGCGGTAAATCGGCGAGCGTGACGGGTCGCCTTCGAAGCGTTCGCGCCAGCGGCCACGAAAGCCGGTTCTTGCCGCTTCGTCCATCGGGAATTCGCGGCCCGGCAGCAGGCGCACTTCGCGCACCGGGTACAGCGAGCGCTGGGTGTCGGCATCGAACGTGCGGATCGATTCGATCTCGTCACCGAACAGGTCAAGGCGGTAGGGCAGGGCGGAGCCCATCGGGAACAGGTCAATCAGGCCGCCGCGCACCGAGTACTCGCCCGGCGACATCACCTGCGACACGTTCGTGTAGCCGGCCAGTGTGAGCTGCGCCTTCAGGCGTACTTCGTCGAGGCGTTCGCCCTGGCGGAAGAAGAACGTGTAGGCCGCCAGGAACGACGGCGGCGCCAGGCGCACCAGCGCCGTGGTCGCCGGCACCATCAGCACGTCGCACTGGCCGTTACGGATCTCGTGCAGCGTGGCCAGGCGTTCGGACACCAGGTCCTGGTGCGGCGAGAACGCATCGTATGGCAGCGTTTCCCAATCCGGCAGCAGGTGGCAGGCCAGCTTGCCATCGGCGAACCACGGGATTTCATCGAGCAGCCGCTGGCCGTCGCTGGCATTGGCCACGACGACGGTGAGCATCTGGCCCTGGGCCTTGAGAGCAAGGGCGGCAACCGCCAGCGCGTAGGCGTCGGACGAACCGTGGAGGAGCGGCAGGACGAAACGATGGCCTGCTTTGGGGAGGTGTTTCTCGAGGTCGAAAGGCATGCCGCGTGCGTAAGATATCCGTGAAAAATGCGCTGGAAAGTGGTCGCCAATTATAGTCGAACGTGTGTCCGCCCGCCGCGCCGCGTGGAGAGAGGCAGCTTGTCCCAAAGCCGAATCGCGGGCATGCTTGCGCTAACATAAAAACGATGGAGATACGATGCGCCCTTCTTTTACCGCCTTGCCACTGCTTGTTTCATGCCTGCTGAGCGCAGCAGCCAGCGCGGCGCCGCCAGCGCCGGTGGTCCTGCTGGGCGATGCGCCGAGACCCGGCGTCGAGATCCTGGCGCTGGCGCCCGATACCACGCACCGGCTGGATGGCGAGAAGGTCACCGCTGACGCCGCGCTGCGCACGACGTTCCCCGACAGCGCCATCGAACTCGCACGCAGCAAGCGGCCCGATGGCGGCGCGGCGCTCACGCTGCAATGGCGCCAGATCTGGAAAAGCGGCGTGGCGCTGCAGACGGCCCCACAGGACCTGCGGCCATTCCTGGCGCGCGGCACGCTGGCGTTCGACCTGAAGGTCGATGCACTCGACGCCGGTGGCCTTATGGTCAAGGTCGGGTGCGGTCCGTCCTGCGAACGCCAGGTGCCGTTCGTTCTCCCGGGGCGCGCCGCGCAGGGCAAGGGCTGGCAGCGCGTCGTGCTGGCGCTGTCGTGCTTCGCCCGCGATGGCGACGATTTCTCGCAGGTCGCCAGGCCGTTTGCGCTGGAAGGCACGGGCAGCGGCCAGGTCGGCATCGCCAACGTGGCCATCGCAGCGGGCGGCACGCCCAATACGGCGTGCCCTGACTGGCGCACGGTGGCCGTCACGCCGGCCAAGCTCGACGAAGCCTGGTCGATCGACTGGTGGCTGCCCCGCCATCGCCAGAAACTGGACGAGGCGCAGCAGCTGGTGCGCGAAGCCCGTAGCCCGAAACTGGTCTTCATCGGCGACTCGATCACACAGGGCTGGGAGAAGGAAGGGGCGCCCGTCTGGCAAACGCACTATGCGAAGTTCGATGCGCTGGACCTCGGCTTTGGGGGCGACCGCACCGAAAACGTGTTGTGGCGATTGCAGAATGGCGCCGTCGACGGGCTCGATCCGAAGGTGGCGGTGCTGATGATCGGGACCAACAACACGGGCTTGCGCGGCGATTTCCCGGCGAATACGGTGGCGGGCATCCGCCGCAATCTGGACGAAATCCAGCAACGGCTGCCGCGCACGCGCATCTTGCTCGTGGCGATCTTCCCGCGCGATGCGACGCCCGAGAGCGCACTGCGCCGCACCAACGAAGCGATCAATGCGCAATTGCCGGCGCTGGCCGATGGCAACCGGGTCGTGTTCCTGGACGTGAACCGCGCGTTCCTCACGCCTGATGGCACCTTGAGCAAGACGATCATGCCCGACCTGCTGCACCCGAACGAAGCAGGCTATGCGATCTGGGCGAAGGCGATGCAGCCTGAGCTCGACCGCCTGATGGCGCTGCCGCGGCTTTAGGAGCCTTCGACAACGCGCCGGTTCGCGACGCCAAACGGCACGTGCACCATCGGGATCGTGCCGCCCGGGCCGGATTTGAGATGCGTGAGCTGGTCATCAAAAAAGATGTGCGGCTTGAACACCGACAGCACGCGCGCCTTGTCCATCCCGCCCAGGAAGAAGGTCTCGTCGGCCGAGACACCCCAGCTGCCCAGCGTGGTCACGACGCGTTCGTGCGCCGGCGCGCTGCGCGCCGTGATGATGGCAATGCGCACGATGCGGCGGTAGTCCGGGTCGGCCTGCTGTGCGTCGTGTTCCAGCTGCTGCAGCATGGCCAGCTTGCGAAACATCCCGGCCAGCGGGCCTGGCTGGTGCGGGCGCGCCATGTGCAGGGTTTCGTGGGCGTGGAACTCGCCCAGGTCGTTGTTGCGCTTGTAGACCGTTTCGGATTCATCGTCGGCGATGACGCCATCGAAGTCGAACGCCACCCGCAGCTCGATGTCGTCTTCTTCGTCGGCGATCGCGGACGGCAGCACGAGACCGGCCGGGTAATCGACCGTGATGGCGCTTTTGACGTCCTCTTCGTTCGCGGACAGGAACAGGGCGGTATTGAATGCGGGCAGATACGGATAAGGCGATTTGCCGCTCATGAACACGGCGCGCGAGATGTCCAGGCCGTAGTGGGCGATCGAACGCATCACACGCAGGCCCGTCTCGGGCGAATTGCGCGAGAACAGCACCACTTCAACGGGCGCCTGTTGCGGGAAGCACCGGTTGAGGCTCAGGAAACGCCGGATGAACGGGAACGCGACGCCGCGCGCCAGGATCACGTCGCGCTGGCGCGCCTGGTGGCTGCGATAGGCTTCCGGGCCCTCGTCCAGATACACCTGGTGCGAGTCGGACAGGTCGAACAGCGCGCTGGAAGCGACGCCGATCACGAGTTTTTCTTCGATGGGAAAGGGCATTCAGGTGTCCTGCCGGTTGGCGTTGTCGGTGTCGTTGAAGGTATCGTAGACCTGTCTCAGGCCTGCGGGCAGGGCTGTTACGGCGTCCACGAATGCCGGCTGGCCGCCGCCGGCCAGCATGTGCAGCTTGGCCAGGCGGTCGGCCCCGCCCAGCGCGGCGGGCAGACTGGTGGACACGGTCGCGGCGTCGCCCAGATGCGCGATGGCGTGGCCGATGGCCGGTGGCAGTTCCCACTCGCCGGCAATCCCGGCCGAAATCAGACGCGCGGCGTGCACCAGGCGAAGGCCGAAGGCATCGCTGTCGGGCAGGCCGCCGGTGGGCAACAGGCCATCGATCACGCGCAGCGCCACGATCAGGCCGACATTGTGCATCAGCCCCGCCAGATAAGCTTCGAACGGATCGGCGCCGTGGCTTGGGGCCAGCAGGCTGGCCGCCTGCGCGCATTTCTCGGACTGGCTCCACAACTGCGGCGCGACGAGGCGTGCGAGGCGGCTGGTCTGCAGGCTGATAATCCGGCGAAACGCCACGCGTGCCAGCAGCATGCGCAGACCGTTCTGGCCAAGCAGCAGCAGCGCGCCTTCCAGGTTGCGCACGGGCGAACTTGGCTGGTAATACGGGCTGTTGACTTCACGGAGGACCTCCGCCACCAGCACGGCGTCCTGCGCCACCTGGCGCGCCAGGTCGGCCGATGAAGCAATATCGCTGCGCAGGCTGCGCAGTACTTGCGGGATCACGGCCGGCACGCGCGGCACGAGGGTGCTGGCCGCCTGCGGATCGCGCACGAGCCGCGCCAGTTCATCGAGCACCAGGCTTTCGTCGCCCGCTGCGCCCGTGATATGCGGACCAGCCAGCCAATGGAAAAAGGCGAGATCCAGGTCAGGCAAGGGGGATTCACAGGCGATCGGCGTGGTGGCCTCGGCGGATGGCGGCAGGGTACGCGAGTTGAGCGGGTAGTCGACAGGCGATGCGGGTGCATTGCCAAACAGGCGTGCAAGCCAGCGCTTCATGGGGAGGACATCTGGAGAGGTATGGGCATGGAGCGATTCTACCGCGCCAGCCCGGCGCACGACCGGGAGGCCGGCCATGCGTCTATCAGCTTGTTACTTTGTATCCGAACCGGTGGTCGTGTGACCCGTGTTGGTCGGTGTGCTGGCGTTGCCCGTCGCGGTCGGCGTACCGGTACTCGCGCCTTCGGTCGGGGTAATGCCCATTTGGGCATCGACCGTCGAATTGCCGGTCGAGCCAGCTGCCGTCGAGCCCATCGAGGACGAACCGCTGCTGCTGGTGCCCATGGTGTCGGTGGTGTTGCAACCGGCCAGGGCCAGAGCCATGATGCCGCCGATGAGTGCAGTGTGAAGAGATTTCATAGCATTGCTCCTTGAGAGTGGAATGACATGGTCAGGTGCGGCCACCCGGGGGTGACCGACTGACTGCCCACGCGCACGTTGTGCAGCTGTGGGTTCGTGCTTCTACTTCTGCCTATGGATCAGCGACCGGTGGCCGAGTTGGTGACTGGCTCGTTGTTGCTGGAGGTGCCCGAGGCGCTGTTCACGCCCGTAGCACCGGTGGCGCCCGAATTCCAGCTACCCTGGCCTGCGGTGGTGCTTGGGGTCTGCACCGAGCCGGTGCTCGACATCGTGCTGCTCGAGCCCGACATGCTGTCGGTCGTCTTGCTTGGGGTGTCGCATGCTGCCAGGCCAAATGCCATCATGCCTGCGATCAGTGCGGTTCCGAGGGTGCGTGTCATGGTTGTCTCCGTGATGATTAAGTTGTCTTATCATCAAGCAACCGCGGGTTCACACGAATAGGAACGGAGAGTTCATTCTTGTAGGACGACACGCCCAGCGCACGTCAGCGCAGGCGTCAGTACAGTCGTCAATGAACTTCTGCCTCGTGGGTGGCCAGCCAGGCCAGCAGCTCGGCAGCCGGTAGTGGCCTGCTGTAGAAATAGCCCTGCACCTTGTCGCACAGGTGGCTGCGCACCACGTCCAGCTGCGACTGCGTTTCGATGCCCTCGGCCACCGTCGTCATCCCCAGGCTGCGGGCAACCTTGACGGTGGCTTCGATCAGCACGCGATGATGGGCGCTGGTATCGGCCTGGCAGACAAACGAGCGATCGATCTTGACCGTGTCCACGGGCAGCAGGTGCAGGCTCGACAGAGACGAATAACCGGTACCGAAATCGTCCAGCGCCAGCTGGATGCCCAGGCCCTTCAGGTCGTGCAGGCGCTGCTGGATATCTTGGTCCTGGGCGGCCAGGCTTTCGGTCACTTCCAGCTGCAGGCAGCCCGGCGGCATGCCGGTGTCGTGCAGGATCCGCCGTACACCGTCGATCCACCCCGGTTGCGCCAGCTGCGCACGCGACAGGTTCACAGCCATCAGGCCGGGGGCGCGGTCGCCCAGACGCGCGCGCCAGTCAAGAAAGTCGCGACAGGCGCGTTCGAGGACGAAGTCGCCCAGCATGCCGATCAGGCCGCATTCCTCGGCCACCTCGATGAAGTCGATCGGCGGCACGATCCCACGCACCGGATGGCGCCAGCGCACCAGCGCCTCGACCCCGGCGGCGTAATCGACGCCACCACACGGCAGCAGGCGCACGACCGGCTGGTAGACGACGAACAGCTGTTCCTCGACCAGGGCCTGGCGCAGTTCGGCTTCGATGCCGGCGCGGCGCGCAGCGCGTTCGCGCATGCTTGGCGCAAATACCACGTGGCGGTTGCCGCCGGCCCGCTTGGCCTCGACCATCGCGATGCCGGCGTCGCGCAGCACGTCGTCCGGCTCGCGCAGTACGATCTCCGGGTCGTCCAGGCTCCAGGCCAGGCCGACGCTGGCGCCGCAGACGATGTCGTGGCCATCGACCAGATACGGGTGGGCCAGCGCATCGAGCAGGCGCAGCGCGATGCGCTCGGCATCGGCGCGTCCGCGCAGACCGTCGAGCAGGATGACGAATTCGTCGCCACCGGTGCGGGCTGCCAGCTGGCCGGCCTGCGTACCAGGTTCAATACGGCCCAGCGCCGGGCGCAGCGCGCCGCGCAGGCGGTCGGCCATGTGCATCAGCAGATGGTCGCCCACGGCCTGGCCCAGGCTGTCGTTGAGCTGACGGAAGCGGTCGCAATTGAGCGTCAGTACCGCGAAGCCGACGTCGGACACCGGTTGCGCCAGCAGGTGCTGCAGCGCGTCGCGTACTGCCTCGCGGTTGGGCATGCGGGTGAGGTTATCGGTGCGCGCCGCGTTGCGCAGGCGGCGCGACAGCACCTCTTGCTCGCGCTGTACTTCAAACGTGGCGTCGGCCACGGTCGCCATCAGGCGCTCGGGGTCGAGCTTCATCAGGTTCAGCGCCAGCACCTGCAGGCTGCCGCTGGCGGCGTGCGGCACGCCCACCGGCAGGCGCAGGCCTTCGCAGATCATGCCGGATGGTTCGAGAAATGCCTCGACCATGGTTGCCAGGTGCGGCGCCACCGGCGCAAGCACGTCGAACAGGTTGTCCAGGCCCTGTGCGGTGGCCAGCGGCATCAGGAGCCGCGACGCCATCGGGTTGAGCATGTCGACCGTGCCGTCGAGCGAGGTCTGGGCCAGGCCGATCGGCGCCCGGTACAGGAACTGCACCAGCGCTTCATAAGCGTCGACCGCGTCGTGCTGCACTTTAGGCTCCATCGAGCGCCTCCTGCGGGGCGGCGACGGCTTCGGGTTGCCAGGCCAGGGCGCGGTTGCGGCCCGCGCGCTTGGCCGTGTACAGGGCCTGGTCGGCCTGCTTGATGAGCAGGTCGACGCCGCACTGGCCGTCGACCGAGACCGCCACGCCGGCGCTGATCGTGCACACGATCGCCTGGCCGTCGAAGCTCTTGGCGTCCAGTGCGACGCGCGCGCACAGGCGTTCGGCCAGATCCAGCGCATGCGCCAGGTCGGTCGACGGCAGCAGCACGGCGAATTCCTCGCCGCCGATGCGCGCCACGACATCGACTTCGCGGAAGAAGTCGAGCAGGATCGCCGCCAGGTGTTGCAGCACGGCGTCGCCGCCCGGATGGCCGTAGCGGTCGTTGATGGCCTTGAAGTGGTCGGCGTCGAGGATGATCATCGCCGTCGGCCGCGGCGCGGCGCGGCTGCGTTCGAACTCCTGGCTGGCGGCGTCGAACAGCGCGCGGCGGTTGGCCAGGCCAGTGAGGTGGTCGCTGAACGCTTCGCGCCTGCGGCGCTCGGCGATGTCGCGCTTGTCGCTCACGTCGCGCAGGATCAGGCAGTAGGCCGGACCCTCTTCGCAAGGCAGGCTCGGGGCGCCATCGGCGGCCTCGCGGTCGGCTTCCGGCAGCGGCGCGATCATCACGCTGCCCCAGAATGCGCTGCCGTCGGCGCGCAGCAGGCGGCTTTCGTCCAGCGCCCAGCCGTCGGCGTCGGCTTCGCGCAGGCGGTCCAGCGCGCGCTCGGGCGTGATCGCATCGTTTGGATAGAACATCGTGTAGCTCTGGCCGGCGGTTTCAGGACCGAAGCCGGTCACGCGGCCGATGCTCGGGTTCCATTCGCACAGGCGGCCGTGGGCGTCCAGGCTGGCGAGCGCATAGTCGGTGATGCCGGTCAGGACCGCATTGAGCCAGGCGTCGTTCTGCCGCTGGCGGCATTCGCGCCGCACCTGCTCGGTGATGTCGTCGATGACCGCCATGATGCGGCTGGCGTCGAGACGGAGCAGCGTGATCGACAGGATCTGCGGCATGCGCTTGCTGCAGCCGCTGCCGGCATGCAGGTGCACGTGCATGCCGTCGCAGATCTTGCCGCTCTGGACCGTGCTTTGCTGGCACAGGTTGCGCAGGTCGGGCGCAATGTCTTCGAGCGCGACGAACAGGTTGTCCAGCCCGCCATTGCGCGAGTGCGGCATCAGGAGCTGGGCCGCGATCGGGTTGATCATGGCGATGTCGCCATCGCCGTCGAGCTGCACCAGCCCAACCGGGGCGAGATACAGGAACTGGATCAGCGCCTCGTATTCCGCGCTGAGCTGGGCGAGGTCGTCAGTCACTTTGGCTGCCGCTTGACGAGAACGTAGCGCGTTGCGTTGCCCGGGGTGGACAGCAGGCGCAGGGCGACTTTTACCGGACGCATGCGCAGCGTCAGGACGTAGTCGATGGTTTCATCAAGCGCGACGTTTTGTTCCAGCGCGTCATCGAAACGCTGCGCCACCATGAAGTTGTTCATGCACGGTGCGACGTTGGTGAACAGCGGCTGGCCCAGGACGCGCTGCGGCGACAGGCCGGCGGCTTGCGACTCGAACGCGTTGTACCGGTTGACCTCGGTGTTGGCGTCGAAACCGATGACGCCGAAATCGAGCTGGTCCAGTTCTTCAGAAGAACACGCGTCGAGTCGGGTGGCCATCTCGGGGAAGTCAAAAGCAAAAGTCATGAATTGGGTGCCGACGCGCGGCCAGTGGATATTGGTCAATGATGTTGCCATGTGCAATGAAGGTGTGTCAATTGCCCATCTGCAACAATTCACTATTTTACTGCGAGAATGCGCATTTCTTCACACGTAGTTGCAAATTGACAGCCTCCCGTTTCAACGTCACCATGCCTCCCTCTTCATGTTCTCACATTTCATGACACATACACCGGAAGATACGGCCTGCTGGTGGCGCGACGGCACGGGTTTGCGGCGCGTGGTCGCCGACCTGCTGGGCGCCGAACTGGCGGCGCTGCGGCCCGGCAGGCAGACGCTGGCGCAACCCTGGCCGGCGTCGCTCGATCTGCGCGCGGACCTGGGCGCCGATTCCCTCGAGCTGATGGGACTGGCGTCGGCGCTGGAAGCCCAGTTGCACCTGCAGGGGACGGCCGACGCGCCGCTGCTGAAGCACACTCGTCTGGGAGACTGGCTGGACGCGGCGCGCGCCGGCCTGGATGCCCACGGCAGCGCGCTGACGTTTCGCACCTCGGGCAGCAGCGGCGCGCCCAAGCCATGCATGCATCGGCTGGCCTTGCTGTGGCAAGAAGTCGAGGCGCTTGCCACATTGCTGCCTGGCCGCCGGCGCATCGTCAGCCTGGTGCCGGCGCACCATATCTATGGCTTCCTGTTTACCGTCCTGCTGCCGCGCCGCCTGGGGATCGACACCGTGTGCGACCTGCGCGGCCATGCACCGGCGGCGCTGGCGGCCCGGCTGACTGCGGGTGACCTGGTGATTGGGCATCCCGATCTGTGGCGCGCGTTCGGCCAGGCTGCCGGGCCGCTGGCGCCGGACGTCGTCGGCGTGACGTCGACGGCGCCGTGTCCGCTAGATGTGGCCCGCGCTGCGCTCGGCACGGGGTTGGCGCAGCTGGTGCAGGTGTATGGCAGCTCCGAGACCGCTGGCGTCGGTTGGCGCGACGAACCCGAGGGCGGCTATACGCTGTTTCCGTATTGGTCACGCACTGGCCAGGGCGATGGCCTGGTGCGCCAGTGTCCGGACGGGACGCGACAGCCAGCCCTGTTGCAGGACCGGCTGGCGTGGCGTGACGACGGACGTTTCCAGCCAGACGGGCGCATCGACCAGGCGGTGCAGGTCGGTGGCGTCAATGTGTTTCCGGGCTATGTGGCCGATGTGCTGCGGCTGCATCCGGCCGTGCTGGAGGCCAGCGTGCGCCGCATGCGCCCTGATGAAGGTGAGCGCCTCAAGGCCTTCGTGGTGGTGCGTGACGGCGTTACGCTTGATGCCGGTCTGCAGGCCGGTTTGCACACCTGGCTGAGCGAGCGCCTGACGGCGCCCGAATGTCCGGCGGCCTATTCGTTCGGGCCGCGCCTGCCGCGTGGGGCGAGCGGCAAGCTGGCCGACTGGATCATCGACAGCGACGTCTAGCGGCGAGTACGCGGCTACAGCGCGACGAAGCTCTCGAAGCCGCCAAAGAACATGCGCTTGACGTCGAACGGCACGCCGCCCGGTTGCATCATGGCGGCCAGGCGTGGATCGCTCATGACTTTTTCATTGACCGCATCGCGGTGGGCCCGCGATTCATAGACGGCCCAGGCGAGGATCACCGTTTCGCCTTCTTTGAGTTGTACGCTTTGCGGGAACGACGTGTGTTCGCCGGACGAAACGTCGTCGGCGATCCATTCACGGTATTCGAGCGCGCCATGCTCGCGCCAGACGGTGCTGGCCAGCTGCGCCTGGGCGCGGTACGTTTCAATGCTGGAGGTAGGAAGCGGAAGGACAAAACCATCGACATATGCCATGTGGATCTCCCTGGACGGTTGGATGCGCGGCGCGCGTCTGTGACCCACCAGTACACGGCCCACGAGGTTCCCGACGGTGGTGTCGGAAGCCACAGGCTACCACAGGCTGTTGTCGGGTGCCGGTGCTTGCGGGGGCTGTTGCGGGGGCAGCGGCGCAGGCTGCGGCGGTGATTGCGGCGGCTGCACCGGCGGTGTTGGGGGCGCGACATTGGGCAGGGCCTCGAGCGGCGACGGTCCTTCGAGCGGCGCATCGTCGAGCGGCTGCTGGAACTCGTCGACGGGCGCCGCCGGCGGTGCGAGCGCAATGTCGATGGTGCGCGTTTCGGTCGCATCCGCGTATTCGGGATAGATCCAGTCGCGGCCATCGTTGACCAGGTCGTCCGGCGGCGTGCGCTCCTGCGGCGGGACCTTGGCCAGCGCCACGCGCATGTAGTCGATCCAGATCGGCATGGCGAGCGTCGAGCCGAATTCGCGGCCGCCCAGCGAGCGTGGTTCGTCGTAACCCATCCACGATACCGCCACCACCTTGCCCGCGTAACCGGCAAACCAGCCATCGATCGCATCGTTCGTGGTGCCGGTCTTGCCGGCCAGGTCGGTGCGCCCGAGCTGCTTGGCCGAACCGGCGGCGGTACCGAAGCGGGCCACGTCGCGCAGCATGCTGTCGACGACGAAGGCATTCCTCGCCGTGATGACGCGGTTGTCTTCCTGCGGGCCCTGGGACGGCGGGACTTCGGCAATCACGGTGCCATTGCCGTCGACGATGCGCTGGATCAGGTAGGGCTTGACGCGGTAGCCGCCGTTGGCAAACACCGAGTACGCGCCGGCCAGCTGTAACGGCGTGACGGCGCCCGTGCCCAGCGCCATCGTGTAGTTGCGGGGATGGCGTGCCAGGTCGAAGCCGAAGTGCTCAAGGTACTGGTGCGCGAAATCGACCGACACCGCACGCAGCACGCGCACGGTCGGCACGTTCTTGGATTTGACGAGCGCCTGGCGCAGCGTGACTTCGCCGTCGAACACGCCATCGTCGTTTTGTGGCCGCCACGGATTGTCTTCGCTGGCGCCGGGCAGTTCGATCGGCGCATCCAGGATGCGGGTAGTGGGCGAATAGCCTTTTTCAAGCGCAGCCGAATAGACGAACGGCTTGATGCTCGATCCCGGCTGGCGCCACGCCTGCGTCACGTGGTTGAACTTTTGCAGGTTGTAGTCGAAGCCGCCGACCAGTGCGTGGTAGGCGCCGGTATCGGCGTCGATCGCCACGAACGCCGCCTCGACCTGCGGCACCTGCACAATCGACCAGTCGCCGGCTTTGTCCTTGCTGACGCGGATGACGGCGCCCGGCGTGATCCGCAGCGCTTCGCGCGCCGCTGGCTGCAGGCCCGGGTTGGCAAACTTCAGGCCGGCGCCCTTGACGACGATGTCTTCGCCGGACAGCAGCGTTACCCGCACCTGGCTCGTGCTGGCCGCCAGTACGACACCGGCCAGCAAGCCATCACTGGAGCGGCGCGCCTGCAGCGCATCGGCGATCGCCTCGTCACGCTGCTCCGGGTCAGGTGGCAGCTCGACGCGCGCCTCGGGGCCACGGTAGCCATGGCGGCCATCGTAGGCCAGCACGTTGCGGCGCACCGATTCATACGCGGCCTTTTGCTCGGCCGCGCGGATCGTCGTCGTGACCACAATGCCGCGCGTGTAGGCTTCTTCGCCGAACTGTTCGTAGACCGCCTGGCGCGCCAGCTCCGCGACATACTGGGCCGGCGTGTCGAACTTCTGGCCGGCGTCGCGCTTGACGCGCAGCGGTTCGGCCAGCGCGGTGGTGTATTGCGCCTGGGTGATCGTGCCCAGTTCGAGCAGGCGCTTGAGGATGGCGTGCTGGCGCGCCGCTGCGCGTTTCGGGTTCGATACCGGATTGGTGCGCGCCGGATTTTGCGGCAGGCCGGCCAGCGTCGCCGTCTCGGCCAGCGACAGCTGATCGAGCGTCTTGCCGAAGTAGCTGCGCGCGGCGCTCGAAAAACCGTACGAGCGCTGGCCCAGGTAGATCTGGTTCATGTACAGCTCGAGGATCTGGTCCTTGCTCAGCGAGCCTTCGATCTTGTAGGCCAGGGCGACTTCGGTCAGCTTGCGCGAGAGGGTCTTTTCATTAGTAAGGAAGAAGTTGCGGGCGACCTGCATCGTGATGGTGGATGCGCCCTGGCGAAAACCGCCGCGCAGGTTGGCGCGGGCTGCGCCTATCGCGCGGATGAAGTCGATGCCGCCGTGTTCATAGAAGCGCGTGTCCTCGATCGCCAGCACGGCGCTTTTCATCATCGCCGGGATTTTCGCAATCGGGACGAAGTCGCGGTGCTCGACGCCGAACTGGCCTATCAGCACATTGTCTTGCGTGTAGATGCGCAGCGGGATCTTGGGCCGGTAGTCGGTGACGGCGTCGATCGCAGGCACTTTGGAGCTGATCGCGCTCCACACGCCGATGGCCAGGCCGGCCGCAATCAGCACCAGCGCAGCGAAAAAGATCAGCATGTACGCGTACGCGCGCTTCATGCCCAGCAGGGTTTTTCCGGACTGTTGGTTGGTCGCTTTCACTGCCGAACTCTCACTGTAAAAGTTGCTGCAGGCCACGTGGTGGGCCAGGATCGGGCGATTATAGTCCGCTTTCAGCGCGCGCTTTCTTTCCGTACGTGCATGTGCGATATTCCTGCTTTCGGTTCGTCCGCAGCGGCGAGCTGCGCCCGCAACCAAGGACACCATGCCGCCCGATTCAAGCTTCAAACCGTATATTCCCGCCCATGCCCAACTGGCTGAAATGACGCCACGCGCCCTGATCATGGGCGTCATCCTGGGCATGATCTTCGGCGCATCGTCGCTGTACCTGGTGCTCAAAGTCGGCCTGACCGTCAGTGCCTCGATCCCGGTGGCGGTCATCGCCATCACGCTGTTCGGCGTGGCGAAGCAACTGGGCGCGCGCGAATCGACGATCCTCGAAAACAGCATCGCGCAGACAGCCGGTTCGGCCGGCGAATCGCTGGCCTTCGGCCTGGGCGTGACCATGCCGGCGATCCTGATCCTGGGCTTTGACCTGGAAATCTCGCGTGTGCTGCTGGTGGGTGTGCTCGGTGGCCTGCTGGGCATCCTGATGATGATCCCGCTGCGTCGCACGCTGATCGTCGACCAGCACCGCGAACTGAAATACCCGGAAGGCACGGCCTGCGCCGAAGTGCTCAAGGCTGCGGCCACCGACGTCTCGCGCGACGCGGCAGGCGAAGTGCGCATCGCCGGCAGCGACGCGGTGCGCATCGCCAAGCGCCGCGCAATGCTGATCTTCGGGGGCTTTGGCATCGGCATCCTGTACAAGACACTCAGCGTGTCGTTCAAGGGCTGGCGCGATACGGTCAACTTCGAGTTCGGCGCGCCGCTCAAGACGGGCAGCATCGGCGCCGAGATCTCGCCCGAGCTGGTGGGTGTGGGCTACATCATCGGCCCGCGCATCGCCTTCACGATGGCCGCCGGTGGCGTGCTGGCGTCGCTGATGCTGGTCCCGATGATCAAGTTCTTCGGCGAGCTGGCCAGCACGCCGCTCTCGCCCGGCACGATCCCGATCCGCGACATGACGGGCGACGATATCCGCAGCGCCTACATTCTCTACATCGGCGCCGGCGCCGTCGCCACGGGCGGCCTGATTTCGCTGGCACGCTCGCTGCCGACGATCTGGAACGGCTTGCGCGGCGGCCTGGCGGGCATGAAGAACGGCAGCAGCGCCGACGCTTCGCTGCGTACTGACCGCGACATCCCGATGAAGTGGGTCGTCATCGGGTGCCTCGCGATCGTCGCCGTCATTTCGCTGGCCGCGCCGCTGCACATGAATGTGCTTGGCGCGGTGCTGATCCTGGTGTTCGGCTTTCTGTTCGCGACCGTGTCGTCAAGGCTCGTGGGCGAGATCGGGTCGTCGTCCAATCCCATTTCCGGGATGGCCGTGGCCACGTTGCTGTTTACCTGCCTGATCTTTTTGCTGATGGGCTGGACGGGCGGCCAGTACTACGTGACCGCGTTGTCGGTCGGCGCGATCGTTTGCATCGCCGCCAGCAATGCCGGCACGACGTCGCAGGATCTGAAGACCGGCTACCTGGTCGGCTCCACGCCGCGCATGCAGCAGTACGCGATCCTGTGCGGCGCGTTTGCATCGGCGCTGATCCTGGGACCGGTGCTGCTCAAGCTGAACGACGCGGGTACCGTCTACGTGCCGGCAGCGCAGGTGGCGCCAGGCCTGACAGTCGATGCGTCCCGGCTGACCGACACCGGCACGCTGCATGGCCCGCAGGCCGAGACCGACAAGAACACCTATAAAGTCTGGCACAAGACCGACACGGTTGGCGGCCCGGCCGGCAAGTACTTTGTCGACAACGCAGGCAAGGCCGTGTACCTGGTCGACCCGGGCATCAACGGCCACCACAAGACGCGGCCCGACGGCACTGAAGTTAAGAAATACGATGCGCCGAAAGCCGTGCTGATGTCGTACATCATCAAGGGCATCCTGGACCGCGAGCTGCCATGGACGCTGGTGCTGTTCGGCGTGATGATCGCGATCGTGCTCGAAATGGCGGGGATCGCATCGCTGGCGTTTTCGGTGGGCGTCTATCTGCCGCTTGTGGCGACGCTGCCGATCGCGATTGGCGGTACGGTGCGCTGGCTGGCAGACCGCCGTAACAACAAGCTGCCGCAGAACCTGGGCCTGAACGAAGAAGAGCGCCAGGCCGCGAACGACCGCAGCTCGGGCGTGCTGCTGGCATCAGGCTATATCGCCGGCGGGGCGCTGGCCGGGATCATCATTGCGATCACTGCGGGCGTGCTGACGGACTTCGACGCCGCTGCGGCGCGCTGGGCCGAAGCGTACAACCCATTCTTCGCGGGCGACAGCGCGAACGTGCTGAGCATGCTGCCATACGCGGTGATCGTTGGGCTGCTGTTCTGGGTGGCGCGTGAAAAGCCGGTGAAGTAGGGCGGACCGGGACACGCAGTCCGCCAGAGCAACAGCTGGGGTCAGGTCTGACATTTGGACACGACCTCAGCCTTAGCCATTTTCAACAGCTGGGGTCAGGTCTGACATTCGGACACGGCCTCAGCCTTAGTCGCTTCTAACACCGCGTTGCCAGAATTAGCATGGCTATGGGCCAGCTAGTTCCGACTGCGCGACTGTCGAGATCGTGTCCA
>NZ_JANUGZ010000050.1 GCF_024753205.1 Massilia aurea
ACGCAAACCGTCGGTCAGTTCGGCAGACAGAGTCAGTGCCACCCTGCCGCCGGCATAGGACTGTGAAGGCGGACGTGGTCGGTCGGTTGGAAGGGAGAGCAGAACAGGCGCTCCTGCCAAATGTTCGCACCAGTAGGCACGCTGGGTTCGTAGTGTGTCACCTTGCAGCCACTGGCGCTGCCAAACCGCGTAATCGGCATACTGGAGTGTGAGTGGAGGCAAG
>NZ_JANUGZ010000051.1 GCF_024753205.1 Massilia aurea
CCAGGGCGTGGTCCCCGACGCACGGGTGGCCATTTGCGTCGAACGCAGCCTGGACATGATTGTCGGCTTGCTTGCCATTCTCAAAGCAGGCGGGGCCTATGTTCCTCTCGACCCAATCTACGCGGGTGAGCGCCTGGCCTACATGCTCGCCGACAGCCAGCCAGCAGTCCTGCTTACGCAAAACGCCTTGCGCGACCATCTGAATTGCGGTCCCGATT
>NZ_JANUGZ010000006.1 GCF_024753205.1 Massilia aurea
CTCGACATTCAACTTACCAAAGCCGGGGTCAGGTCTGACAATTGGACACGATCTCGACAGTCAACCAGTCCGGCTTCGCTGGCATCGCCCATGTCGAATCTAAACAAGCCATCATTGGAAGCAAAAAACCGGGGACAGGTCTGACATTCGGACACGACCTCGACATTCAACTTAACAAAGCTGGGGTCAGGTCTGACAATTGGACGCGATCTCGACAGTCAACCGGTCCGGCTTAGCTGGCATCGCCCATGTCGGATCTGAATAAGCCATCATTGTAAGTGGTTAAAGCTGAGGTCGTGTCCGAATGTCAGACCTGACCCCGGCTGTGCTACAGGACGAAAAAAAACGCCTCCGAAGAGGCGTTTTTCATGTCAGTCAACCGATCAGCCAACCCACTTGCGCGCGTTGCGGAACATCCGCATCCATGGCGACTCGTCACCCCAGGATTCCGGCGCCCACGAATGCACCGAGGCGCGGAACACGCGCTCGGCGTGCGGCATCAGGACCGTGAAGCGCCCGTCGGCCGTCGTCACCGACGTCAGTCCGCCCGGCGAGCCGTTCGGGTTGAACGGGTACGTCTCGGTGGCCTGGCCGCGGTTGTCGACGAAGCGCATCGCCTTGATCGATGCGTCGTAGTCGCCCGTCAGCGAGAAGTCGGCGAAGCCTTCGCCGTGCGCGATGGCGATTGGCGCGTGCGTGCCGGCCATGCCCCGGAAGAAGATCGATGGCGAGTCCAGCACTTCGACCATGCCGAAGCGCGCTTCGAATTGCTCCGACTTGTTGCGCGTGAACTTCGGCCATGCCTGTGCACCCGGGATGATCGATTTCAGGTTGCTCATCATCTGGCAGCCGTTGCAGACGCCCAGGCCGAAGGTGTCCTGGCGCGCGAAGAAGCGGGCGAACTGATCCGACAGCTGCGGGTTGAACAGGATGGTCTTGGCCCAGCCTTCGCCAGCGCCCAGCACGTCACCGTACGAGAAGCCGCCCACAGCGATCACGCCATGGAAGTCGTCCAGTTTGGCGCGCCCGGCAATCAGGTCGCTCATGTGCACGTCGATGGCCGCGAAGCCCGCCTGATGCATGACCCACGCAGTCTCGATGTGCGAGTTGACGCCCTGCTCGCGCAGGATCGCCACGCGCGGACGCTTGCCGGTTGCGATGAACGGTGCAGCGACATCCTCGTCCAGGTTGAAGCTGATCTTCGGCGTCATGCCGATATCGTGCTCGTCGAGCAGGCGGTCGTATTCGGCGTCCGCGCACTCCGGATTGTCGCGCAGGCGCGCGATGCGCCAACTGGTCTCGCTCCACAGGCGGTGCAGGCTGCTGCGCTTTTCGTTGTAGATGACTTTCGCGTCGCGCGTAAATTCGATGGCGCCGCGGTCATTGAGCTTGCCGATGATATGGCTGCAGGCGCCCAGGTTCGCTTCGCGCAGCACGTTCATGACGGCCGTCTTGTCGTCCGTGCGTACCTGGAATACGGCGCCCAGTTCTTCGCTGAACAGCGCGCGCAGCGTCATTTCGTTGCGGCGCTCGGCTACCTGGCCAGCCCAGTTCTTGGCATCGCCCCAGTCGGCGCCGTGCCCGCTCTCCATCGTCAGGATGTCGAGGTTGACCGACACGCCGGTGCGGCCAGCGAAGGCCATTTCGGCCAGCGTCGCGAACAGGCCGCCGTCCGAACGGTCGTGGTAAGCCAGCAGCTTGCCATCCTTGTTCAGCGCCTGGATCGCGCCGAACAGCGCTTTCAGGTCGTCCGGCGAATCGACGTCCGGCACCGAGTCACCCAGTTGCTGCGTGACTTGCGCCAGGATCGACGCGCCCAGGCGGTTCTTGCCACGGCCCAGGTCGACCAGGATCAGGGCGGTCTCGCCCGCATCGGTCCGCAGTTGCGGCGTCAGCGAGCGGCGGATGTCGGCCACCGGCGCGAACGCCGAGACGATCAGCGATACCGGCGAGATCACGGCCTTGGCGGCGCCTTCGTCGTTCCAGGTCGTGCGCATCGACAGCGAATCCTTGCCGACCGGGATCGACACGCCCAGCGCCGGGCACAGTTCCATGCCGACGGCTTTCACGGTGTCGAACAGTGCAGCGTCCTGGCCCGGCTGGCCGCAGGCCGCCATCCAGTTGGCCGACAGCTTGATGTCCGAGATGTCGTCGATCGCGGCGGCCGCGATATTCATGATCGACTCGGCCACGGCCATCCGGCCCGACGCAGCGGCATCGATGACGGCCAGCGGCGTGCGCTCGCCCATTGCCATCGCTTCACCGAGGAAGCCGTCGTACGCCATTGCCGTGACGGCGCAATCGGCCACCGGCACCTGCCACGGGCCGACCATCTGGTCGCGCACCGTCATGCCGCCAACCGTGCGGTCGCCGATCGTGATCAGGAACGATTTGTCGCCCACGGTTGGATTCTGCAGCACGCGGCGCGCCGCTTCGACCAGCTCGATGCCCGTCAGGTCCACTGGCGGGAACGTGTTCTGCACATGCTGCACGTCGCGCGTCATCTTCGGCGGTTTGCCGAGCAGGACGTCCATTGGCATGTCGACCGGTGACGCATTCGGGCCACCGGCCTGCTCTTCGTCGAGCAGGCGCAGTTGACGCTCTTCGGTCGCGGTGCCGACGACGGCAAACGGGCAGCGCTCACGCTCGCACAGCGCGGCGAACTTCGCCAGGCTCTCGGGGGCGATCGCGAGCACGTAGCGCTCCTGCGATTCATTCGACCAGATTTCTTTCGGCGCCAGGCCGCTTTCTTCGAGCGGCACCTTGCGCAAATTGAAGATCGCACCGCGCTTGGCGTCGTTGACGATTTCGGGGAACGCATTGGACAAGCCGCCCGCGCCCACGTCGTGGATCGAGATGATCGGATTGTGCGCGCCCAGCTGCCAGCAGCCGTTGATCACTTCCTGTGCGCGGCGCTCCATCTCCGGGTTGCCGCGCTGGACCGAGTCGAAGTCCAGGTCGGCCGTGTTGGTGCCGGTGGCCATCGACGACGCGGCGCTGCCGCCCATGCCGATGCGCATGCCAGGGCCGCCCAGCTGGATCAGCAGGCTGCCGACCGGGATTTCATCTTTGTGCGTGTGCGCGGCCGAGATGCTGCCGATGCCGCCGGCGATCATGATCGGCTTGTGATAGCCGTAGACCGCGCCGGCTGCGCCGACGTTTTGTTCGTAGGTACGGAAGTAGCCGCCCAGGACCGGCCGGCCGAATTCATTACTGAATGCGGCGCCGCCGATCGGGCCTTCAATCATGATCTGCAGTGGCGAGGCGATGCGTTCCGGCTTGCCATACAGCGCATCCGAGCGCACCTGGCTCGTCACGTCCGACGCGTTTTCCCACGGCCGCACGGCGTCAGGGATTACCAGGTTCGAGACCGTGAAGCCGGCCAGGCCCGCCTTCGGCTTGGCACCGCGGCCCGTTGCGCCTTCGTCGCGGATTTCGCCGCCGGCGCCGGTCGAGGCGCCCGGGAATGGCGAGATCGCGGTCGGGTGATTGTGCGTTTCGACCTTCATCAGGGTGTGCACGAGCTCCGTCGACGGGCCGTACTCTTCACCGTCGCGCGGGAAGAACCGGGTCACGGTCGCGCCTTCGATGATCGACGAGTTGTCGCTGTAGGCAACGACGGTGCCGCGCGGGTTCAGCTGGTGCGTGTTCTTGATCATGCCGAACAGCGAGATGCTCTGCTTCTCGCCGTCGATGACCCAATCGGCATTGAAGATCTTGTGGCGGCAGTGCTCCGAGTTCGCCTGGGCGAACATCATCAGCTCGACGTCGGTCGGGTTGCGCTGCGCTTTCGTGAACGCGTCGTTCAGGTAATCGACTTCGTCGTCCGACATCGCCAGACCGAGTTCGGTGTTGGCGCGCACCAGTGCGGCGCGGCCAAGACCCAGCACGTCGATGCTCTCGAGCTGCTTGCCTTCGAGTTCATTGAACAGGTGCTGCGCGTCGTCGGCGTTGCGCAGGACGGTATCGGTCATGCGGTCGTGCAGCAGGCCGATGACCGCCTGCAGCTCGTCGTCCGCCAGCTTCTTGGGCGCGCCGAAGCTGCTGCCCAGGATGCCGGTCTTGAGCACGACGGTATAGCCGATGCCGCGCTCGATACGGTGGACATGGCCCATGCCGCAGTTGCGCGCGATATCGGTCGCTTTCGAGGCCCACGGTGAAATGGTGCCCAGGCGCGGGATGACGAAGAATGCTTCGGTCACGCCTTCGTACAGGGTCTCCGGCGCAGGCTCGCCATAGGTGAGCATGGCCGACAGGCGCGACGTATCGTCGATGGACAAAGGCGCGCTGGTGTCGATGAAATGGTAGAAACGGCCCTGGACGGCGGCGATCGACGGGGCGACAGCTTGCAGTTGGCTCAGGAGGCGTTGGCTACGGAAGGCGGACAGGGCATTGGAACCCGGCAGAATCAACATGGCTTGGACAGTCGGTTGATGCAGCGTCGCTGCTAGGGTGGAAGATAGGCCGGTATTATACAGCCTCGCCCCTCTGGCCGGGCCGCCATCGACGACCGACAGCCACCCCGCGCACGCAGCGAGTCGGTTTCCTTGATCGATTCGGCACTTGCCGGTATCTTAACGGTGGACAATCTTGCGATGTGCGCCGTCCGGCGTACGCGGCCAGAGCAGACGAGAGCGACGATGCAAGAAAACGCGAACCTGGCGGTGCTGGTGGTCGATCCCAATCCGGGCATGCGCACCAGCCTGCAAAACATGCTGGGCCTGGCCGGCATCACGAAGATCGAACACGCGGTCAATGCCAACACGGCGATCCGCCAGCTGCAGCAGCGCGCGTTCGACATCATCCTGTGCGAATACGACCTGGCCAGCGGCGCGGGCGAAGGCCAGGACGGCCAGCAACTGCTGGAAGACCTGCGCCAGCATCGCCTGATTACGCCGTCGACCATTTTCATCATGCTCACCTCCGAGGCCGAGCGCGACAAGGTCGTCAGCGCCGCCGAACTGGCTCCCACCGATTACCTGCTCAAGCCATTCACGGTGGACTTGATCAGCACGCGCATCAAGCGCGCCCTTGATCGGCGCGGCGCCCTGCTCCCGGCCTGGCAGCTGGCCGCGCAAGGCAGGCTGCGCGAGGCGATCCTTGCGTGCGCCAACGGCGCCCAGGCGCAGCCGCGCTTCGCGGCCGACCTCGCACGCGTGCGCGCCGAACTGCACACGACGCTGGGCGAACACGCCGAGGCTGCCGCCGTCTACCGCGACGTGCTGGCCGAACGCCCGCTGGGCTGGGCGGCGCTGGGCCTGGCGCGCACGCTGCTCGCGCTGGGCCAGGGTGATGACGCCCGCGCGATCCTCGAAGAACTGCTGGCGACCAACCCGCGCCTGATGGCCGGCTACGACCTGCTCGCGCGCTGCCTTGAAGCAGACGGCGAGCCGGCACTGGCCCAGACCGTGCTGGCCGATGCAGTGGCCATCTCGCCGCACGTCGTGGGGCGCCTGCGCAAGCTGGGCGAGCTCGCACTGGCCACCGGCGACATGGCCGTGGCCGAGACGTCGTTCCGCCAGGTCGTGGGCAAGGCGCGCTACTCGGCGTTTCGCGATCCCGAAGACCACGTCAGCCTCGTCAAGACGCTGGTGGCGCGCGGCGACCTGCTGCAGGCCAGCGGCGCAATCCGCGACCTGGAACGCACGCTGCGCGCGGCCCCGGGCTACGATGCCTGCCACGCCTATGCCAACGCGCTCCTGCACGACAAGACCGGCAACAGCGGCGCCGCCGTGGCCGGCCTGCAGAACGCCGTGTCGGCGGTGCGCGCCAACAATGCGCTGTCTTCCAGCCTGAAACTCGAACTGGCGCGCGCCTGTCTGGCGCACCGGCTCGACGAGCAGGCCGCCGGCGTGATGCTGACCGTGGTGAACGACGCCAGCAGCGGCGTCTCGCCCGACCAGGCGATGACGGTGTTCGTGAACGCCGGCCGCACCGACCTGCTGGACAACATGGACCAGCAGCTCAAGGCGCAGGCGCATATCCTGCTGGGCGTGGCCGATGAAAAACGCAATATGGGCGACGTGCGCGGCGCGGTCCAGACGCTGCGCGAAGCGCTGCACCTGGCGCCGCGCAATCTGCAG
Organism: Massilia aurea; assembly: GCF_024753205.1. Classification (GTDB taxonomy): domain Bacteria; phylum Pseudomonadota; class Gammaproteobacteria; order Burkholderiales; family Burkholderiaceae_D; genus Telluria; species Telluria aurea. The sequence goes on from NZ_JANUGZ010000006.1 coordinate 6,084, forward strand.
GTGATGGCCGCCACCGCTGGCGGCATCCTGCGCCAAATTAACGAACTGGGCTGGGACCATCCGCTGGGCCAGACCGCCGCCGGTCTGCTGGACGGCATCCGGGCCCAGGATGCGCAGCATCCACGGCTGGCGACGCTGACCGAGGAATACCAGGCGGCGCGGCGCAAGTACGGTATCGCGGCCGGCTGAACGACGTGCTCATGACCCGCATGCAAGCCGTACTGCTGTACGTTGCCATCGGCGCGACTGCCGTCATCGGAACCGGCACGGCACGCGCCGCGGACGCGCAGTCGGCACTCAAGTACGATTTGTACGCCTGCCAGCGCCCCGTCTGGCCCGCTGCCGCGCTGGCCCAGCACGCCAGCGGCACCACCACGCTCGAATTACGCATCCACGAACAAGGCTATCTCCTCGACGCGCGCGTGACCGGTTCTGCGGGCCGGGCCGACCTGGACGAGGCTGCGCTCGACAGCACGCGCGGTTGCACCTATCACGCGGTGGTGTCCACGGGCGACGCGCCGGGCGGCTGGCTCAAGACGCAATTCAAATGGTCATACAACGGCACATTCGCCGCGCCCGACGCGTCGCTGCTGGCGGCCACTAAGGCGCAGGCGAGCGGCGGCGATCCGGCTGCCCAGAACCGGCTCGGCACCTGGTACGAGCGCGGTACCCACGTCAAGACCGATCTTGTACAAGCCGCGCTCTGGTACGAAAGGGCGGCGCGGGCCGGCAATGCCCATGCACAGAACAATCTGGGCGTCCTGTCCCTGCGCGGCGCTGGCGTACCGCGCGATCGGCAGAAGGCAACCTGGTGGTACGCACAGGCGGCCGCACAGGGGCATGGCTGGGCCCAGGCCAACCTGGCCTGGAGCTACCAGCATGGCCTGGGCAACGACCTCGACCCCGAACTGGCCACGTACTGGCTGACGCAAGCTGCCGATGGCGGCCTTCCTGACGCCCAGGTACGACTCGGCACTATGCTGATGCGCAGTGCAGTCAACGACGATGAACGCCATACCGCTGCCGGCTGGCTGGCGCGCGCTGCGGCGCAGGATGACCCATCCGGGTTGTACCTGCTGGGCCGCACGTACGAGCTGGGCCTCGGCAATGCGCAGGACGACGTCGAGGCAGCAGCGCTGTACCGCAAGGCACTGGGCCGTAGCGACGGGCGGGCCGAGACTGCCCTCGGCGCCCTGCTCGATACGCTGCGCGCGCAGCCGCAGGCTGACGATGAGGCGGCGCTCCTGTACGAGCGCGCCATGGGAGCGCGCCACGCGACGGCGTTCTACCGGTATGGGCTGCTGCTGGAGCAGCGCGGCGAAGAAGCGCTGGCGGTCGCCCTGTACCAGCACGCCGCCGCGCAGCGCAACTGCGACGCCGTGCTCAGATATGTGCAATTGCGGCCTGCGGTGCTGGTGGCCGATCCCCGGGACAGCCATCCGCCGCATTGGGCACAGCGACAACGCTGGTGCAGCACCGACCCCGCACTGCAGCCGCGCTTCGAATGATCCTGCAACCGGACCACGATCACCTACCATGGCATTGCTCTCTCTCGCTCTGACGCTGCTGTCGGCCCTGACCTTCTGGCTCGCCATCCCGATCTTCATCCTGCCACCGCTGGGCGCGTATGCCGGTTATCGGGCGTATCGCGCACATCTAGAACGGCAACCGCGCGTGAGCCGGAGTCGGAAACTGCTGTGGATGCTGCCCATGCTGCTGGCCATCGTTGCCATGCCTCTCGAACTGTACGTGCTCAACGCCGGCTATCGCGTCTAGGCCCGCAAACTTGACGCACTGCACAAGTTACGGTCTACTGTCGATGTCATTGTTACTACAGCGGCCCGTTCGCATTCCATTTTGCTCGACCTAATTAACGCCCTTCCCCGCAACCTTTTCCTGCCTCCCACCAGCCTGTTTTTGATCATCGCGCTGGGTTTATTGCTGTGGCGTTTCCGGCCCAGGGCCGGGCGCATCATCGCCGGCACCGGGCTCGCCCTGCTGACTTTCATGTCGAGCAATGCGGGATCGAGCTTCCTGGTCGGACCGCTGGAGCAGCTGACCAAGCCACTGGCCCGGCCGGAAAGCGCCGGCGCCCAGGCCATCGTCGTGCTGGCAGCGGGCCGATTGCGCAGCGCGGGCGAATACGACAACCGCGACATCCCCGACCACACCGCACTGGCGCGCCTGCGCTACGGCGCGCACCTGCAGCGGCGCACTGGCCTGCCCATTCTGGTCACGGGTGGCAATGGCGGCAGCGGCGTCGATCCTGCCCAGATCGACATGGGGTACACCAAGGCCGACGCCATGGCCAGGGCGCTGCGCGAGGATTTCGGGGTGCCGGTCAAGTGGATCGAGCGGCGCTCGCGCGACACGGGCGAGAATGCCATCTACAGCAATGTGCTGCTGCGCCCGGCGGGGATCAAACGGATTTTGCTCGTGACCGATGCGATGCACATGCACCGCGCGCGCAATGTGTTCGAGCGCGAGGGCCTCGAGGTGGTCGAGGCGCCGACGATGTTCGTCTACAACCCGAATTACGGATTCGACGCGTGGCTGCCAAGCGCGGAAGGCATGCGGCGCTCGTGGTATGCAACCTATGAGCTGCTGGGCCTTGCCTGGTACCGGATCCGGGATCGCGAAGCACCGGGAGCCAAGCAGGATGCGGTAGCAAGTCCGCCGCGCAAGACGACCGTGGCGCCGCCGTTGACACCAGCACCAGCGCTGCGGACAGCACCGGTGCTACAGACAGCACCGGCACCCGAAAAAACACCGGCGCCCGACAAAGCACCGGCGCCGGCGCAGGCACCGGCGCCGGCAGTGAATTAAAGCACGTCGAGCAGTTCGACCTCGAACACCAGCGTGGCGTTTGGCGGGATCGGACCCGCGCCGCCGGCGCCATAGCCCATGTCGGCCGGCACGATCAGCGTGCGCTTGCCACCGACTTTCATGCCCTGCACGCCCACATCCCATCCCTTGATGACCTGGCCGGCGCCGAGCTGGAACTTGAACGGCTCGCGGCCGATCGACGAATCGAACTCCTTGCCGCGCTGCTGCGGCGCCGCCGGCTCGTACAGCCAGCCGGTGTAGTTGACGACAGCGGTCGCGCCGGCAGTGGCTTCCTTGCCGGTGCCGACGACGGTGTCGATCTGTTGCGAGGCGGCGGCCGGCGCAGTGGCAGTGCTGTCAGCGCTGGCAGCCGCAGGGGTGGCCGGTGCTTCGGCGCGCTTGCAGGCGGTGACCGTCAGCAGCATTGCCGCTACCAGGGCGGAGCAGGTCAGTACACGTTTCATGGTTTCTCTCGTAGTAGTTGGGGTGAAAATCGGTGCTGGTGCAGCATACAGGGCGATCGGTCCCGCCACAATATGCCGCCCCATCCTACGGCGTGCCGTAGCCGCCGCCGCCGGGCGTCTCGATGACGAACACGTCGCCCGCGGCCATGTCGATCTTGCCGATATGCCCCACCTGCTCGATGCGGCCGTCGGCGCGTTCAACGCTGTTCCGGCCACGCTCTGCGTCCCCGCCACCGGCCATGCCGAACGGCGCGTGAATCCGGTTGTTCGACAGGATCGCCGCCGTCATCGGCTCTAAAAAGCGTACGCGGCGCACGCCGCCATTTCCGCCATGCCAGCGCCCCGCCCCGCCCGAATTCAGACGAATCTCATAATGCTCAAGCCGCACGGGGAAGCGGAATTCGAGGATTTCGGGATCGGTCAGGCGCGAGTTGGTCATATTGGTCTGGACCACGTCGGTGCCGTCGAAACCGTCGCCCGCGCCGGAGCCGCCCGAGATGGTCTCGTAATATTGGTAGCGGTCATTGCCGAACGTGAAGTTGTTCATGGTGCCCTGCGCCGCCGCCATCACGCCCAGCGCGCCATATAGCGCATTGGTGATGCAGGTCGAGGTTTCGACATTGCCCGACACGACCGATGCCGGATAGTGCGGATTGAGCATCGAGCCAGGCGGAATGATCACCTTGAGGGGCTTGAGACAGCCGGCGTTCAGCGGAATCTCATCGTCGACCAGCGTGCGAAACACGTACAGCACGGCCGCCATGCACACGGCCGACGGCGCATTGAAGTTGTTCGGCAGCTGACCCGATGTGCCCGTGAAGTCGATCTCCGCACTGCGCGCGGCAGCGTCCACGCGAATCGCGACATCGATGTGCGCGCCGTTATCGAGCTGGTAGTGGAAGCTGCCGTCCTTGAGCGCCGAGATCACGCGCCGCACTGCTTCCTCGGCATTGTCCTGCACGTGGCCCATGTAGGCGCGCACGACGTCCAGGCCAAAGTGCGCGACCATCTTGTGCAGCTCTTCGACGCCTTTCTGGTTCGCGGCCACCTGCGCGCGCAGATCCGCCAGGTTCTGGTCGGGATTGCGCGCCGGGAAGCGCGCACCCACCAGCAGCGCGCGCGCTGCGTCTTCACGCAGCACGCCGTCCTGCCCGTCGATCAACTTGAAATTGTCGATCAGGACGCCCTCCTGCTCGATGTGGCTCGAGTCGGGCGGCATCGAGCCGGGCGTGGTGCCGCCGATGTCGGCGTGGTGGCCGCGCGAGCCGACGTAGAACAGGATCTCGGCGCCGGCCTCGTCGAACACGGGCGAGATCACCGTCACGTCGGGCAGGTGCGTGCCGCCGTTGTACGGATCGTTCAGGATGTAGACGTCGCCCGCATGCATGCGACCGGCGTTCTCGCGCATCACGGTCTTGATGCTCTCGCCCATCGAGCCCAGGTGCACCGGCATGTGCGGTGCGTTGGCCACCAGATTGCCGTCCTGGTCGAAGATCGCGCAGCTGAAGTCCAGGCGTTCCTTGATGTTGACCGAGTGCGCCGTGTTCTGCAGGCGCAGGCCCATCTGCTCGGCAATCGACATGAACAGGTTGTTGAAGATCTCGAGCATCACCGGATCGGCCGTGGTGCCGATCGCGCGGCGTTCGGGCAAGGCTTCCACGCGCTGCAGCACCAGGTGGCCATACGGCGTCACGCGCGCTTCCCAGCCCGGCTCGACGACCGTGGTCGCATTGTCTTCGGCGATGATCGCCGGGCCGCGCACCGCGTGCCCCGGCAGCAGGGCGCCGCGCGCGTAGACACCGGTGTCGTGCCAGCGGCCCGCACTGTACATGCGCAGGGTGTCCTGCGGGGCCGCTTCGCCGCTTGGGGTGGTCGTCGCCACCACCTGCTCCGGCGGCGCATCGGACTGGCCGATGGCCTCGACCGACACGGTTTCGACGATCAGCGCGCGTGCCGGCATCAGGAACGAGTAGCGGCGTTTGTAGGCTTGTTCAAACTGCGCCGTCATCGCTGCCATGTCGCCCGCAAGCACCACCAGCGCCGAGTCGGTGCCTTCATAGCGCAGGTGCACGCGTTCCACGAGCGTGATCCGCTCGGGCGCCACGCCCTGCGCATGCAACTGCGCGCGTGCGGCCTCACCCAGCACGCCGAGACGCTCGGCCAGCGCCGGCAGTACCGCATCGGCCAGGCGTTCTTCGACGGCCTGTTCGCGCATCGCGCTCTGGTCGGCCAGGCCCATGCCATAGGCCGACAGCACGCCGGCCAGCGAGTGGATGAACACCGTCTGCATGCCGAGGGCATCGGCGACAAGACACGCATGCTGGCCGCCGGCGCCGCCGAAGCTGGTCAGCACGTAGTCGGTGACGTCATGGCCGCGCTGCACCGAGATCTGCTTGATCGCGTTGGCCATATTGCCCACCGCGATCGCGATGAAGCCTTCGGCCACGGCTTCCGGTGCGGGCCGTTCACCCGTCGCGACGCCAATCTCGTCCGCGAGCGCGTCGAAACGGCGGCGCACGGTGGCCACGTCCAGCGCTTCATCGCCGCGCGCGCCAAAGAGGCGCGGGAAATAATCGGCCTGTACCTTGCCGAGCATGACGTTGCAGTCGGTGACCGCGAGCGGGCCGCCGCGCCGGTAGCTGGCCGGGCCGGGGTTGGCGCCGGCGCTGTCCGGCCCCACGCGATAGCGGCTGCCGTCGAAGTGCAGGATCGAACCGCCGCCGGCGGCCACGGTGTGGATGCTCATCATCGGCGCGCGCATGCGCACGCCGGCAACCTGGGTCTCGAACACGCGCTCGAACTCGCCCGCGAAGTGCGACACGTCGGTGGACGTGCCGCCCATGTCGAAGCCGATCACGCGCTCGAAGCCGGCCTGCCGGCTCGCGCGCACCATGCCGACGATGCCGCCGGCGGGACCGGACAGGATGCTGTCCTTGCCCTGGAATGCGCGTGCATCGGTCAGGCCGCCATTGGACTGCATGAACTGCAGGTTCACGCCAGGCAGTTCGTCGGCCACCTGGTCGACGTAGCGGCGCAGGATTGGCGACAGGTAGGCGTCGACGACTGTCGTGTCGCCGCGCGCGACGAGTTTCATCATCGGGCTCACTTCGTGCGAGACCGACACCTGCGTGAAGCCGATCGCACGCGCGATGCGGGCCACCGCCGCTTCGTGCGCCGTGTACCGGTAGCCGTGCATGAAGACGATGGCCAGCGAGCGCAGGCCGGCGTCGAACGCCGCCTGCAGGCTGGCGCGGGTGGCCGCTTCATCGAGCGGCTGCACGACGTCGCCGTGCGCGCCAACGCGCTCATCGATCTCGATCACCTGCGCGTACAGCAGCTCGGGCAGCACGATGTGGCGGTCGAACAGGCGGGGCCGGTTCTGGTAGGCGATGCGCAGCGCGTCGCGGTAACCGCGCGTGATCGCCAGGACGGTCGGCTCGCCCTTGCGCTCGAGCAGCGCATTGGTGGCCACGGTCGTTCCCATCTTGACCGCCTCGATGCCGGCCGCTGGCAGCGGCGCGCCCGCGGCGACGCCCAGCAGGTGACGGATGCCGGCAACCGCCGCGTCGCGGTACTGTTCGGGGTGCTCGGACAGGAGCTTGTGCGTGACGAGTTGCCCATCCGGGCGACGCCCCACGATATCGGTGAATGTGCCGCCACGGTCGATCCAGAACTGCCAATCCATACCCACTCCCTGTGCTGACCAGATGATGGGAGCCATTGTAGTGCGGACGGCGCGCCAACGTTGGCGCGAATGCACGACAATGGTCGCATTCTCATTCACGCAAACGACCATGGCATACCCTCTCTACACAGTCGCGCAGCTGCGCTCCATCGAACAAGCGGCCAGCAGCACGCTGGCGCCGGGCACCCTGATGACCCGCGCAGGCAAGGCCGCCGCCGATTATGCGCTCGAGTTATTGCGCGCATCAGCGGGTGCATCTCCGGACGACCTGCGTGGCGCACCGGTGCTGGTACTCGCCGGCCCCGGCAACAATGGCGGCGATGCACTCGAGGTAGCGGCGAACCTGGCCGAAGCCGGCGTCAACGCCACCGTGCTGCACTTGCCGGGCGACGGCAACGACGACGCCTCGAGCGAAACCGCCGCCGCCTACGAACGTGCGCGTTCGGGCACCGTCGGCTGGCTCGACATGCTGCCGCCCGATGGCCAGTGGGCGCTTGTCGTTGACGGCTTGTTCGGGATCGGCCTGACGCGCGCGCTCAGCGGCGAGTACCGCGACGTGGTCGCGGGCCTGGATGCCGTGCGCTGCCCGGTCCTGGCGCTGGACGTGCCGAGTGGTCTGGATGCCGACACGGGCGCCGTCATCGGCCCGGACGGCATCGCGGTGCGCGCCACGCACACGATCACGTTCATCGCCGACAAGCCGGGCCTGCACACGGCCGACGGGCGCGATCACGCAGGCCTCGTGCGCGTGGACACGCTCGGCGTGGATGCTGCAGCCACGCCCACGACGGCAGCGATGAACGGGTTGCCGGCCTTTGCACACTGCTTCACGGCACGCCGCCAGAACTCGCACAAGGGCAGCTTCGGTGACGTCGCCGTGATCGGTGGCGCACATGGCATGGCCGGTGCACCGGTGCTGGCCGCGCGCGGTGCGCTGTATGCCGGCGCGGGGCGCGTGTATGTCGCGGCGCTGAACACGCCGCCCGGCTACGACAGCAGCCAGCCCGAAATCATGTTCCGCGCGGCCGACGACCTGGATCTGTTTGGCCGCACGCTGGTGCTCGGGCCGGGCATGGGCGACTCGGTCGATGCGATGCGGCTGGTGGCCAAGGCGCTCGACAGCGACTGCCCGCTGGTGCTCGACGCCGACGCGCTGAACCTGGTCGGCGCCAGTCCCGATCTGCAGGCGCGCCTGGCGCAGCGGAGTGCCCCAAGCGTGCTCACGCCGCATCCGCTGGAAGCGGCGCGCATGCTGGGCATGACAGTGTCGGTGGTGCAAGCCGACCGCCTGGCCAGCGCCCGCGAACTGGCGCAGCGCATGCATGCAGTCGTGATTCTCAAGGGGTCGGGCACCGTGATCGCAGGACCCGACGGCGCGGTCTTGATCAACCCGACGGGCAACGCGGGTCTGGCCACGGCAGGCAGTGGCGACGTACTGGCGGGGATCTGCGGCGCGCTGCTGGCGCAAGGCTGGCCGGGCAAGGAAGCCGCAGCGGCGGCGGCGTGGCTGCATGGCGCAGCGGCCGACGCGCTGGTGGAAGATGGCGTGGGGCCGATCGGCCTGACCGCGGGTGAGCTGCCGGCGGCCGTGCGCAAGGTACTCAACGCGCAGGTGCGCGCTGCCGCCCAGGCGGAGAATTAATCAGCCAATGAGGCGGCCGGCGGCGATCGTGATCGTCCGGCCGCAACGCGCGGCCATGCCAGGATCGTGCGTGACCAGCACCAGCGTCGAGCCGCGCTCGCGATTGAGTTCGAACATCAGCCCGATGATCGATTCGCCAGTGGCCGCATCGAGGCTGCCGGTGGGCTCGTCGGCAAACAGCAGCGGCGGCTGCGTAACGAATGCACGCGCCAGTGCGACGCGCTGCTGCTCACCACCCGACAGAAACTTGGGATAGTGATTCAGGCGGCTGCCCAGACCGACGCGGCCCAGCATGTCGGCAGCCTTCTCGCGTGCACCGGATTCGCCCCGCAATTCGAGCGGCAGCATCACGTTCTCGAGCGCGTTCAGGTGCGTGAGCAGCTGGAACGACTGGAACACGAAGCCCAGCTTGGCCTTGCGAAACGCCGCGCGACCGTCTTCATCGAGCGCGAAGATATCGGTGCCATCCAGGCGCACGGTGCCGGACGATGGCGTGTCCAGGCCTGCCAGCAGCCCAAGCAGCGTCGACTTGCCCGAGCCGGAAGCGCCGACGAGCGCGAGCGTCTCTGCCGGTTGCACGGTAAAATCAATCTCTTGCAGGATGGTCAGCTCGCCGCTGGCGTCTGCGACCTTCTTCGACAAGCCGCTGACTTCAATCGCGGGCGGCCGGCCTGTCATTACACCGACGTCAGTGACGTCATTTTTGAATGCCTCGGGATGATCACGCATGCTTGCTTTTCTTAAGAACGCAGTTCTTGGTAAATTAATTGTCGGCGCTGCACTGGGGTTGAGTCTGTCCCTGGCAGCGACGGCGAACGCTTATTCTGCACCAAAAACCGTCCTCGTGGTGGGCGACAGCCTGTCGGCCGAATACGGCATCGCCCGTGGCGCCGGCTGGGTCGCGCTGCTCGAACAAAAAATGAAGAGCGAAAAAATCGACGCCAGGGTCGTCAACGCCAGCATCAGCGGCGAGACCACCAGCGGCGGCAAGGCGCGCCTGCCCGCCCTGCTGGGCCAACACAAGCCGGACCTGGTCGTGATCGAACTGGGCGCCAACGACGGCCTGCGCGGCTTGCCCGTGCCGTCGGCCGAGGCGAACCTGCGCGCGATGATCGCTGCAGCGCAGGCGCAGAAAGCACGCGTGCTGCTGGTGGGCATGCGCATGCCGCCGAACTACGGGCGCGCCTACACCGAGCGCTTCTTCGGCATGTTCCAGACCGTGGCGACGTCGACGAAGTCGCCGCTGGTGCCGTTCATGCTCGAGGGCGTGGCCGACAAACCGGCCCTGTTCCAGCAAGACCGCCTGCATCCGACCGCGCAGGCGCATCCCATCATCCTGAACAATATCTGGCCGACGTTCGAGAAAATGGTGAAGCAACCATGAAGTACCCGGAAGTCGCAGGGTTCGACGCCCTGCTCCCGCGCCTCGCTGAATTCGACGCCATCATCGACGTGCGCAGCGAAGCCGAATTCGCACTCGACCATATCCCCGGCGCGATCAACTGTCCGGTCCTGAACAATGACGAGCGCATCCTGATCGGCACGCTGTACAAGCAGACCAGCGCATTCGACGCCAAGAAGGCCGGCGCGCCGATCATCGCGCGCAATATCGCGCGCCACATCGACACGCTGTTTCACGACAAGCCGCGCGACTGGCGCCCGCTGGTGTACTGCTGGCGCGGCGGCAACCGCAGTGGGGCCATGGCGCTGATCATGGCGCGCATCGGCTGGCCGGTGGCGCAGCTCGAGGGCGGCTACAAGAACTATCGGGCCTGGGTCAGTGCGGCGCTGGCCGAGCCGCCTGCCGTCGATTTCCGCGTCGTCTGCGGCCCGACCGGCAGCGGCAAAAGCCGCCTGCTCGAAACGCTCGACGGCATCGGCGCGCAGGTGCTCGACCTGGAACAACTGGCCGCGCACCGCGGTTCGGTGCTGGGCCACTTGCCGAACGAACCACAGCCAAGCCAGAAGATGTTCGAGACGCTGGTGCTGGCCAGGCTGCGCAGCTTCGACCTGGCCCGTCCCGTATTCGTAGAGGCCGAAAGCAAGAAGGTCGGCAACCTGCGCGTGCCGGATGCCGTGATGACGCGCATGCGCGCGGCGCCCTGCATCGACCTGCAACTGGCGCGCCCCGCGCGCGTGCGCCTGCTGATGGAAGACTACCAGCACTTCTGCGCCGATCCGTCGGTGCTGGCCGATCAGCTGACGCACCTGACACTGGTGCATGGCCGCGCGAAGATCGCCGACTGGCAGGCGATGGCGCAAGGCGGCGCGCTGCCGGCGCTGGTCGACGAGCTGCTGGTGCAGCACTACGACCCGGCCTACCTGCGCTCGATCGACCGCAACTTCGTCCAGTATCCGCAGGCGCAGGTGGTGGAACTGGCCGACATCGGCGCCAGCGATTTTCTGGCAGCGGCACGGCACCTGCACGACGCGCCGGCATGAGGCTACGGGGCGATGCGGCGCGCCTCGTCGATCGCGACATCCTGCCAGAGCGCGTCGTCGCCGGCGTGCTGCGCCGCCCACACATGGTAGACGCCGGGCTCGATGACGAAGCCCGGCGCGTTGCCGCCCACACGGTAGCGTGCAACGATGCGTGGCTCGAGGTCGATCTCGACGCTGGCGCGCCCCCCAGCTGCCAGCAGCGTTTTGGTGAACCCGGCCAGGCGCTTGACGAAGCCGTCGGCGCCGGGTTTGGCGACATAGATCTGCACCACTACCGCACCCGTGCGCGCGCCGGTATTGGCCACCGCAACGCTCGCGGTGTAACGCCCGTCGACATTCACGTGCAGACCGCTCAGTGCAAACGTCGTGTACGACAAGCCGAACCCGAACGGGAACAGCGGCTCGTGGCCTTCGCGCGCGAACCAGCGGTAGCCGACATCCGACCCGTCGATATCGTAGTCAAGCGCGATGATGCCGCCCTGGCGCGGCGTGGCGGGATTCGACGTCGTGGTCTCCGGATCGATCTGCGCGGGGCGCGGCAACTGCGCCTCGCTGGCCGGGAACGTCACAGGTAACCGGCCCGATGGATTCACGCGCCCGAACAGCACGCCCGCCACGGCCGGCCCGCCGCCCGATCCCGGGTACCAGGCCGCCAGGATTGCGGCCACGCTGTCCCGCCACGGCATCGTGACGGGGCCGCCCGACTGGATGACGACAATCGTCGCCGGGTTGACGCCGGCGATGGCCTCGATCAGCGCATCCTGGTCGTCGGGCAGCGCGAGGCCCACGGCGTCGAGGCCTTCCGAGCGCCACTCCTGCGCAAACACGATCACCGCATCGGCCTTGCGCGCTTCGTCCAGTACCTGCTGGCGATCCGCGCCGTCGACGAACACGACGTCGCGTGCGGCGCTTTCCTCTTTGATCGCAGTAACGAGCGACGACGGCTGGACGATCTTGGCCACGTCCATCCCCATGATGCTGGTGCCGGGCAGTTGCAGGCTGCCGATGGGCGTCACGGCCGACGAACCACCGCCACACAGCACGCCATGGTCGGCATGCTCGCCGACGACCAGCAACCGGGCCAGGCGCTGCGGCAGCGGCAGCGTCGCGTTCCGGTTCGTGAGCAGCACGATGCCTTCTTCGGCCTGCCGCTGCGCAATCAGTTTGTGGTGGCTGAAGTCGATCAGCTGCGCGTGGTCGTCAATCGACTCTGCGTCGAGTGCACCGACGTCGATCAGGCCCGTCAGGATGCGCGCCACCATATCGTCGATGCGCGCCTGCGGCACCTGGCCGTCGCGCACCGCATCACGCAGCGCCTGACCGAAGTAATGCGCATCGTCGAGATTGGCGCCCGATTGCACGTCCAGCCCTGCTGGCGGTTGAAGGTCGCGCCCAGTAGCAGCGAGCTGGGCAGGCCCGTCGCATGGTCACCCGGGCGCACGCCGCCGATATTGCTGGTCCCGAGACTGGCGTCGGCCTGCTGCATGGCAGGGATGCCCAGGCGCGGGATGCCAGGATAGAACGCCGCCGAACCGATGGCGCGCTGCGCTTTGAGCTCGTCCGTCAGAGGAATAGCCATCGGGCCGGACAGCCAGGCGAACTTCTCGTCCTCGGTCATGCGCGCAACCAGGTCCTGGGCGCGCTGACGGCTCGTGGTGGCAGTAGTCATTGGAACAGTCCCTTCATGAGTGAGAGTAGCTGATCCGTCCAGTGTTACAGATACCGTGCGCCGGGTCGGTTAAGCACATCGCAAAAAGCCCGGCTGCTTGCGCGGCCGGGCTTTTTCAATCAGGAGCGAAGGGGCGACGACTTACTGCGCGTCGGTATTCGTGCCCAGCTGCGACGGCGTAGCCGTCACCTTGGCCTTTGCCTTGACCTTCAGCGCTTCGACATAATCGACCATCTGCTGCTGGCCCATCATGTTGCCGATCTGGTCGGCTTCCTGCTTGCGGCGCGCCGCATCGGGTTGCGCCGGCTGCGAGACCTTGTTGATGCGGTAGACCGCGTAACCCTGGCCCGGCACATCGACACCGACATACGCCGGCAGCTTGGTCGCATCAGCCTTGAGCACGGCAATGGCACCGGGCTGGTTGATCGTCGGCTTCGTGGTGCGCGAAACCACCACTGGTGCGCCGAAACCGGTTGCGTCGCCCGCTGCTTTGGCTGCCGCCAGCTTGGCTTCGCCGGCCTGGCGTGCCAGGCGCACCGCTTCTTCGATCGTTACGCGCTGACGAATCTGCGCCTCGACCTCGGCCAGCGGACGCTTGGCTGCCGGACGCAGTTCAACCACGCGACCTGCCACCAGTACGCTTGGCGCGACTTCCACTGCTTCGGTATTGCGCTTGTTCTTCAGCGCGTCGTTACCAAACAGCGCAGTCAGGAACTTGGCGTTGTTGAACGGTGCATCGCCCAGCGCCGGATTCGGCGTACGAGTGAGGTTGTCGACGGTCTGAATCTGCAGCTTGAGCTTGTCGGCCACCGGCTTCAGGCTGTCGGACTGGTCATACGCGGTCTCGGTGAACACGCCAGCCAGCTCGGTGTACTTGGAGGCCATTTTTTGCTTCTTGAGGTCGCCTGCAATCTGTTCACGCGCTGTGTCGAGCGACTTTTGCGTCGCCGGCTTGATCGAGTTCAGCTTGATGATGTGCCAGCCGAATTCCGACTGCACCAGGCCGCTCGTTTCGCCCTCTTTCAACGCATAGATCGAATCTTCGACCGACTTGACGAACAAGCCCTTCTCGACCACGCCCAGATCGCCGCCAGCCTGGGCCGAACCCGGGTCTTGCGAATTGGCCTTGGCAATCGCGGCGAAATTGGCCGGCGCCGCGCGCACTTGCGCCAGCACGGCTTCCGCTTTCGTCTTGGCCGCAGCCTGGTCGGCTGGCTTTGCATCCTTGGCCACCGTGATCAGGATATGGCTGGCGCTGCGCTGCTCGGGCGTCGTGTAGTTCTTGAGGTTCTTGTTATAGAAGTCGCTGATTTCGGCGTCCGACACCTGCACCTGATTTTCGACGGTGGCAGCGTTAAAGACGACGTATTCGGCCTTAACCTGCTCCGGAATCTGGAACAGCGTTGCGTTCTTGTCGTAGTACGCCTTGACCATCGCATCGGTAACCTTGACCTGTGGCAGATAGGTCGCGATCGGGAACACGATCTCCTGCACCTCACGCTCCTGATCGTTGATGTTCGACAGGCGCGTTGCGACGCTGCGTGGTGCGAATGCCGTGGCCTGGATCGAACCGGTCAGTTGCTGCACGGTGAGATCGCGGCGCAGGCGCTGGTCGAACATCGCCGGCGTCATGCCTTGCGCTGCCAGGGCGGCCTTGTAGCCTTCCATGTCGAAGCCACCGTCCGGCTGGCGGAACTGCTGGATCTCCATGATGGTCTTTTGCAGCGTTGCATCGCTGACGTTCATGTGCGAGCGGGCGATCTCGGTGCTGATGGCGCGTTCGCCGACCAGATTGTTGAGAATCGTTTTCTTCGCTTCGGCCGTCTCGAACATCTTCTGGTCGAACTGTGCGCCCATCATCTGGCGTGCCTGGTCGATCTGGCGACGCTGCGCATCTTCCCATTCCTGACGCGAAATCTTTTCGCCGCCAACGGTGGCGACGTGGGTGCCGGCATCGTTGCTCTGGTAACTCTCCAAACCGACAAACACGAACGATGGGACGATCAAAAGAAGCAGGATCCCGTACATCCAACGCTTGTTGTTCCGAATAAATTCAAACATGGTCAGCCATTCAAGGTTGAGAATGCAATAACAGCACAAGTTAAAAAAAAAGGCGAACTCGCGTTCGCCTCTTCTCATCATGAGGCGGCTCTGCGAGCCACCCCTATTTTACGCAATTCTGGCGGAGCGGACGGGACTCGAACCCGCGACCCCCGGCGTGACAGGCCGGTATTCTAACCAACTGAACTACCGCTCCAGACATGGTGTCTGTGCGTTTTTTGTGGCGGAGCGGACGGGACTCGAACCCGCGACCCCCGGCGTGACAGGCCGGTATTCTAACCAACTGAACTACCGCTCCAGCAAAAAACACACCAACGAACATCAGGGACTACACAACAACCCCTGTTGCTTTCCTTCGCTTGTCACCGCGAAGAAGGCATTAGTTTACAGCATCTTTCAGCGCTTTACCAGCCTTAAATTTCGGGACGCGTGCGGCCTTGATTTTAATGGGCTCCTTGGTGCGCGGATCGCGGCCAGTGCGTGCGGCGCGCTCGCCGACCGTGAACGTGCCAAAGCCAACCAGGGTAACGCTGTCATTCTTTTTCAGGGTCTCGGTCACGGCGTCGATGACGGCGTCGAGGGCACGCGCTGCCGATGCCTTGGTAATGTCCGCGGACTTCGCGATTTCTTCGATCAGTTCTGCCTTGTTCACTCGTTCCCTCGTTTCCCGTTCATGACGCACACGCGCCGCTGCTGCAAAAGTGCAGGCCGTATTAAACAAGGGCAACATGGCGCTGTCAAGCGAGGCCGCGTCAATGCAGGTTCATCTGTGGCATAAGACGCGCCATGGCGACAGCCCAAAAAAACAGGCGCCACACGGGCGCCTGTTTCAGGAAACTGCAAGAAGCTCGATACGATTTAGTGCTTGACCACTTCAGGCTTGGCTTCCACCGGCGCTGGCGCGACGGCCACCGCAGGATCTTCCACCAACGGCTGCGGCTGACGCTCCAGTGCGATCTCCAGCACTTTCTCGATCCAGCGCACCGGCACGATCTCGAGCTTGTTCTTGACGTTGTCCGGAATTTCGGCCAGGTCCTTCACGTTCTGCTCCGGGATCAACACCGTCTTGATGCCACCGCGATGCGCCGCCAGCAGCTTTTCTTTCAGGCCACCGATCGGCAGGACTTCACCGCGCAGCGTGATCTCGCCAGTCATCGCCACATCGGCGCGCACCGGGATGCCGGTGAAGGCCGAGACCAGCGCCGTTGTCATGCCGATACCGGCCGACGGACCATCCTTCGGCGTCGCGCCTTCCGGCACGTGGATGTGGATGTCGGCTTTCTCGAACGCCTCGTTCTTGATACCGAGACGTGCGGCGCGGCTACGCACCACCGTGCGGGCAGCCTCGATCGATTCCTTCATCACGTCGCCCAGCGTACCGGTGCGGATGATGGCGCCCTTGCCCGGCACGTTGACGGCTTCGATCGTCAGCAGATCGCCACCGACTTCGGTCCACGCCAGACCGACCACCTGGCCGACCTGATTGTCTTTCTCGGCCACGCCGAAGTCATAGCGGCGCACGCCCAGGAACTTGTCCAGGTTCTTGCCGTTGACGATGACGCGCTTGTCGACACCGGTGCCCGGCTTTTTCAGCAGCAGCATCTTGACGACCTTGCGGCAGATTTTCGACACTTCGCGCTCGAGCGAACGTACGCCGGCTTCGCGGGTGTAGTAACGGATGATGTCGCGGATCGCGGTCTCTTCGACCTTGATTTCCTCTTCCTTCAGGCCGTTGTTCTTCAACTGCTTCGGCAACAGGTAGCGCAGCGCGATACTGGTCTTTTCGTCTTCGGTATAACCCGACAGACGAATGACTTCCATACGGTCCAGTAGCGCTGGCGGAATGTTGTACGAGTTCGAGGTCGCCACGAACATCACGTCCGACAGGTCGAAGTCCACTTCCAGGTAATGGTCCGAGAACGTGTGGTTCTGTTCCGGGTCCAGCACCTCGAGCAGGGCCGACGACGGATCGCCACGGAAATCGGCGCCCATCTTGTCGATCTCGTCGAGCAGGAACAGCGGGTTGCGCACGCCGACTTTCGCCAGCGATTGCAGCACCTTGCCCGGCATCGAGCCGATATACGTGCGGCGGTGACCACGGATCTCGGCTTCATCACGCACGCCACCCAGGGCCATGCGCACGAACTTGCGGTTCGTTGCGCGGGCGATGGACTGGCCAAGCGACGTCTTGCCGACGCCTGGAGGACCGACGAAGCACAGGATCGGCGCTTTCAGCTTGTCGACGCGCTGTTGCACTGCGAGGTATTCCAGGATGCGTTCCTTGATCTTGTCCAGGCCATAGTGATCCTGTTCAAGGACGGCTTCAGCGCTGGCCAGATCGATCGCGACCTTCGACTTCTTGCGCCATGGCAGGGACACCAGCGTATCGATGTAGTTGCGCACGACGGTGGCTTCGGCCGACATCGGCGACATCAGCTTGAGCTTGCGAATTTCGGCCTGGGCTTTTTCCATGGCTTCTTTCGGCATCTTGGCGGCGACGACTTTCTTTTCGAGTTCCTCGATGTCGGCACCCTCTTCGCCCTCGCCCAGCTCTTTCTGAATCGCCTTGACCTGCTCGTTCAGGTAGTACTCGCGCTGCGACTTTTCCATCTGGCGCTTGACGCGGCCACGGATACGCTTCTCGACCTGCAGGATGTCCAGCTCGCCTTCTAGCTGGCCGAGCAGGTGCTCGAGGCGCTTGGCGACGTTGAAGATTTCCAGGATCACTTGCTTTTGCTCGAGCTTGAGCGGCAGGTGCGCAGCGACGGTATCGGCCAGGCGGCCTGCGTCATCGATGCCGGCGAGCGAGGCCAGGATTTCTGGTGGAATCTTTTTGTTGAGTTTGACGTACTGGTCGAACTGCTGCACGATCGCGCGGCGCATGGCCTCGACTTCGGAGTCGTCGCCGATTTCCGATTCAACCGGCGTCAGTTGCGCCGTGAAGTGCGTGGCGCCGTCATTGATCGTATCGATGCGCGCGCGCTGCGAACCCTCGACCAGGACCTTGACGGTACCGTCGGGCAGTTTCAGCATCTGCAGAATATTGGCGACGCAGCCGATCTCGTAGATGTCTGCGGCGGACGGTTCGTCCTTGGCGGCAGCCTTCTGGGCGGCCAGCATGATGCTTTTGCCCTGCTCCATCGCGGCTTCCAGAGCCTTGATCGATTTAGGGCGGCCAACGAACAGAGGTATCACCATATGCGGGAACACAACCACATCGCGCAACGGCAGAAGTGGCAGCGTCGTTTGCTCGGTTAATTTCGAAGTTGTCATGGCATACCTTATAAAAAGCGTGTTCTGAACTTGGGCACTGGACAGCCAAAACACAAGACCGTCCGGCAAAAATATATTCTGTAAGTAAAAGAAAACATACTTGTCAGAGCATATAGCCGTTCCAATAAAAGACTCTCGGAAAATGAAAAAGCCACCGCACGGCGTACCGCGAGTGGCTTTTCGAATGAAGCCGGGATCTCTTATTGAGATTGATTGTACCGAGTTGAATCCGTGCGGCAAGCAATTTGTCGCTTGCGCCCGGATTTTTTCAGTTTTCTCCCGAAGCTTTTGCCGTTTCGCTGTAAATCAGCAAAGGTTTCGCGCCGTTCGTGATCGTATTTTCATCGATCACGACTTTCACAACATTCGACTGGCCTGGCAATTCATACATTACATCAAGCAGCGCATGTTCGAGAATCGAACGCAAGCCACGTGCGCCGGTTTTACGGGCCAGTGCTTTCTTTGCAATCGCATGCAGCGCTGCCGGACGAATCTCCAGCTCGGCGCCTTCCATTTCCAGCAATTTCGAATATTGCTTGATGAGCGCATTCTTCGGCTCGATCAGAATCTGGATCAGCGCTTCTTCGGTAAGCTCGGACAAGGCAGCCACCACCGGCAGACGGCCGACCAGCTCGGGGATCAGACCGAACTTGATCAGGTCTTCGGGTTCGGCTTCGAGCAGGATCTCGGCGTTGTAGCCGGAATCGAGACTCTTGACCGTGGCGCCAAAACCAATGCCGCTCTTGACCGAACGGTTCTGGATCACCTTGGCCAGGCCGTCGAACGCACCGCCGCAGATGAACATGATGTTGGTCGTGTCAATCTGGACGAAGTCCTGGTTCGGGTGCTTGCGCCCGCCCTGCGGCGGCACCGAGGCCATCGTGCCTTCGATCAGCTTGAGCAGCGCCTGCTGCACGCCCTCGCCCGACACGTCGCGCGTGATCGACGGGTTGTCGGACTTGCGCGAAATCTTGTCGATCTCATCGATGTAGACGATGCCGCGCTGCGCCTTTTCAACTTCATAGTTGCAGCTCTGCAGCAGCTTCTGGATGATGTTCTCGACGTCTTCGCCAACGTAGCCGGCTTCGGTCAGCGTGGTCGCATCGGCGATCACGAACGGCACGTTCAGCATGCGTGCGAGCGTCTGGGCCAGCAGCGTCTTGCCGGAGCCGGTCGGACCGACCAGCAGGATGTTGCTCTTGGCCAGTTCGACTTCGTCTTTCTTGCCCAGGTGCTTGAGGCGCTTGTAGTGGTTGTACACCGCCACCGACAGGATGCGCTTGGCCGTTTGCTGACCGATCACATATTGGTCAAGCAGTTCGGTGATTTCAAGGGGCGTCGGCAGGTCGGACTTGGCGCCCGTGACCGTTTCAACGTTCGAAGTTTCATCGCGGATGATGTCGTTGCACAAGTCGATGCATTCATCGCAGATGAACACTGACGGTCCTGCGATCAGCTTCTTGACTTCGTGCTGGCTCTTTCCACAGAACGAGCAGTACAACAGTTTTTCGCCGCTGGAGGATTTTTTCTCTGACATGGGGGCAGGACTCTATTGAATTGCTATGAATATAACGCTTAACCGGAAACGCAACAAGGGCGAATCCAAGGGCGCAACTGGCGCGCATGCGAACATGCTACCCGAAATAAAAAACAAACGCCCGAACGTGTTCGCGTCCGGGCGTTTTTTTCCAACATCACGCTGGATGCTCGGGCAATTTCTTAACCGCGGTGCGTGAGGACCTTGTCGATCAGCCCATATTCGACCGACTCTTCGGCCGACATGAAACGGTCACGGTCGGTGTCACGGTGGATCTGTTCGATGCTCTGGCCGGTGTTATCGGACATGATACGGGCCAGGCGCTCGCGCAGGTACAGGATTTCCTTGGCCTGGATTTCGATATCCGAGGCCATGCCCTGTGAACCGCCCGATGGCTGGTGAATCATGACGCGCGAGTTCGGCAGCGAGAAACGCTTGCCCTTGGCGCCGGCTGCCAGCAGGAAGGCGCCCATCGAGGCCGCCAGACCCGTGCACAGCGTCGAAACGTCGGGCTTGATGAAGTTCATCGTGTCGAGGATCGCGAGGCCGGCCGAGACCGAGCCACCCGGCGAGTTGATGTAGAGCGAGATATCCTTGTCAGGATTTTCGCTTTCCAGGAACAGCATCTGGGCGACGATCAGGTTGGCCATCTGGTCGTTGACGGGACCGACCAGGAAAATCACGCGTTCTTTCAAGAGGCGCGAGTAAATGTCGTAGGCGCGTTCGCCGCGACCACTTTGCTCGACGACCATCGGCACCAAGCCGAGTGCCTGTGTATCCAGTGCTGGATTGTGCATCATACCTGTCTCGTTCCTTGTTAGGGGTTGGTCAAATGGGCCATTGAAAAAAGCCGGCCTCGAGGGGCCGGCCTGCTTTTCTTAAGCCTGTGGGACGCTGCCCATCAGTTCATCGAAAGCGACGGTCTTGTTCGAGACCTTGGCCTTGCCAAGTACGTAGTTGACGACGTTTTCTTCCAATACAAGGGCTTCGACTTCACCCAGACGACGGCGATCGCTGAAGTAGTACTTCAGGACTTCTTTCGGGTCTTCGTAGCTCTGCGAGAAATCTTCGATCTGGGCTTTCACCTGGTCTTGCGTGGCTTGCAGATCGTTGTCAGCAACCAGTTGCGACAGGATCAGACCCAGGCGCACGCGGCGCTCGGCCTTGTCCTTGAACATCTCGGACGGGAACGGCAGCTTGGCGACGTCCATGCCGCGCTGTGCCATGTCCTGGCGGGTCATTTCGGCCAGACGCTCCGAATCCTGCTCGACCATCACGGTCGGCACGTCCAGCTCGGTAGCCTTGACCAGTGCATCCATCACGGCTTCCTTGTTGCGGGCCTTGACGCGGGCGCGCACTTCGCGCTCCAGGTTCACCTTGATGTCTTCGCGCATTTTCTCGATCGAGCCATCTTCGATTCCCAGCGACTGGGCGAATTCGGTGTCGACGGCAGGCATGTGCGCCCACTCGAGTGCTTTGAGCGTGATGGTGAACTCGGCGGTCTTGCCGGCCACATCCTTGCCATGGTAGTCCTCTGGGAACGCCAGTGGGAAGGTCTTGGCTTCGCCGACTTTCAGGCCGATCGTTGCGGCTTCGAACTCAGGCAGCATGCGGCCTTCGCCCAGCACGAACGCGTAATCTTCAGCCTTGCCGCCGTCGAATTCGACGCCGTCCAGCGTGCCGACGAAGTCGACGGTGACGCGGTCACCCTCGGCTGCGACTGGCTCGCCGCCGGTACCGTGTTCGCCCTGCTCGCCCTTGGTGTGGTAGTGCACACGCTGCTTGCGCAGGATGTCGATGGTCTTGTCGATTTCGGTGTCGGAGACTTCGGTCACGACGGTTTCGACTTCAACGGCTGCCAGGTCGCCAATGACAACTTCCGGATAGACTTCGAAGGTGGCGTTGAATTCGAGGACGCCTTCAGGGGCGTCGTCTTTTGGCTCGATTTTCGGGAAACCGGCAACGCGCAGTTCGTTGGCGACAGCGGCTTCGTTGAATGCGCGGCCAACTTTGTCGTTGAGCACGTCCGATTCGATCTGGTAGCCGTACTGGGCAGCGACCATCTTGAGCGGCACTTTGCCCGGACGGAAGCCAGGCGCCTTGGCGGTCTTGGCCTGCTGTTTCAGGCGCTTCTCGACTTCAGTGCGGACGTCAGCGACCGGAAAAGAGATCGTCAAGCGACGTTCGAGTTTACCCAGGGTTTCGACTGCAGTTGCCATTGTAAAAATCGTCCAAAAAAATAATTATTCGTGGTGCGAGGAGGGGGACTCGAACCCCCACACCATTGCTGGCGTCAGGACCTAAACCTGGTGCGTCTACCAATTTCGCCATCCTCGCTCAGGATTGCAATATCGCCTCAAAAACAAAGGGCGCCCGACAGTAGATCCCGGCCGCCCTGCACTCCATTGTTTAGGGGCTACAACTTCAATCGATTATTTTACTGGAATTTCTGACACTATTGGGCATCATTTTTTCCAGTGCGGGGGTACGTGCATTCATTTGCCGCCCGCCCCTGCCGGCTTTTTGACGCGGAACCACGCTGCATACAAGGCCGGCAGGAATAACAGCGTCAATGCCGTTGCCACCATCAGGCCGCCCATGATGGCCACCGCCATCGGGCCCCAGAACGTCGAGCGCGACAACGGGATCATCGCCAGCGCCGCCGCAGCGGCCGTCAGCAGGATCGGCCGGCAGCGGCGCACGGCCGCTTCGATGATCGCATCCCACGGATGGCTGCCGGTGGCAATGTCCTGCTCGATCTGGTCGACCAGGATCACCGAGTTGCGGATGATCATGCCGAACAGCGCAATCACGCCCAGATTCGCGACAAAGCCGAACGGCCGGTCGAGGATCAGCAGCGCCATCGCAGCGCCCGCCACGCCCAGCGGGCCGGTCAAAAACACGAGCAGCGAGCGCGAGAAGCTGTGCAATTGCAGCATCAGCAGCGCAAACACGATGAACAGCACCAGCGGGACATTGGCTGCGATGGACGCCTCGGCTTCCGAGCTGTCGGCGGCGGCGCCTTCGATTGTCAGGCGATAGCCGGCCGGCAGCTTCGCGCGCAGCTCGGTCAATTGCTTGTCGACTTGCGCCGTCACGGTCGGCCCCTGGATACCGTCGACCACGTCGGCCTGAACCATGATGGCCCACTCGCGGCCCTCACGCCAGACGACGCCCGGCTCCCAGACGAAGCGCACGCGTGCCACCTGGCCAATCGTCACTGCCTGCCCGCCGGTGGTCGGTACCAGCGTTTCGGACAGGCGCGTGATGGTCGAGCGCTCTTCCAGTGGCTGGCGCACGACCATGTCGATCAGGCGGTTCGATTCGCGCAACTGCCCGACCGCCGTACCGGTGAGCGTCGTGTTGACCGCGCGCCGCACGGCCTGCGACGTCACACCCAGCGCGCGCAGCTTGTCCTGATCCAGGTCAAGACGCAGCACCTTGATCGATTCGTTCCAGTTGTCGTTCACGCCCAGCGTGTTCGGATTGGCCAGCAGCGTCGCCCTGACCTGGTCGGCGATCCCGCGCACGACGCCGATGTCCGGCCCCAATACCTGGAACTGCACCGGGTACGGCACCGGCGGGCCATTGGCCAGCAGCCTGACGCGGCCGCGCACTTCGGGAAAATCATGCTTGAAGATGTCGACGATCTTCAGGCGCAGCGCGTCGCGCGCCTTGGTATCGACAGGCAGCACGACCACCTGCGAGACGTTCGACTGCGGGAAGATCTGGTCCAGCGGCAGATAGAAGCGCGGGCTGCCGGTGCCGACATAGCTCGTCACACTGCGCACACCCTGCTGCTGCGCCAGAAACGCTTCGAAGCGCTTGACGGTCGCCTCGTTGGCGGCAAAGCTCGTGCCCTCGGGCGACCACAGTTCGACCATCAATTCGGGTCGGCTCGAATCCGGGAAGAACTGCTTCTCGATGAATTTGAAGCCGAAGATACCCAGCGCGAACACGGCGAGCGTCAGCGCGATGGTGGTCTTGCGCCACTCGACGCACCAGGTCACGATGCGCCGGAAGCGCCGGTAGGCCGGCGAGTCGAACACGTCGTGGCCACTCTCGCCATGGGCGTGCGGCTTGACCTTGAGCAGCATGAAGCCGATGTAGGGCGTGAACATCACCGCCACCACCCACGAAATCAGCAGCGCCAGCCCATTGACCGAGAACATCGTGAACGTGTACTCGCCGGCGGCCGATTCGGCCAGGCCAATCGGCAGGAAGCCTGCCGCCGTGATCAGGGTCCCGGTCAGCATCGGCATTGCCGTCGACGTGTAGGCAAAGGTGGCGGCCTCAAAGCGCGACAGGCCCTCTTCCATTTTGCGCACCATCATTTCGACGGCGATGATGGCGTCGTCCACCAGCAGACCCAGCGCGATGATCAGCGCGCCCAGCGAAATCTTGTGCAGCGAGATATCGAGCATGCGCATGGCCAGGAACGTGATGGCCAGCACCAGCGGGATCGACAGCGCCACCACCAGGCCCGGGTAGATATCGATGCGCCACTTGGGCTTGGTGTGAAGGCCCAAGGCCAGGAACGACACGACCAGCACGATCACGACCGCCTCGATCAGCACCTTGACGAATTCACCGACCGATTCCTTGACGGCCTGCGGCTGGTCGGCCACCCGCTCGAGCTCGATCCCGACCGGCAGTTGCGCGCGGATGCGGGCCACCGTCTCGGCCAGCCCCTTGCCCATCGTGATGATATTGCCGCCCTTTTCCATCGACACGCCCAGGCCGATGACTTCCTTGCCGTTGAAGCGCATCTTGTCGGCCGGCGGATCCTGGTAGCCGCGCTTGACGGTGGCAAAGTCGCCGAGGCGGAACGTGGTGCCGCCGGCGCGCAGCTGCAGCGCCTCGATCTGGTCGAGCGTGCCGAGCGCGCCCGTCACGCGCACCGACAGATTGTCCGTGGGCGTGACCAGCACGCCGCTGGCCTCGACCGCGTTCTGCGTGGCGATCTGGTTCACGATCTGCTCGAACGGCACCCCGAGCTGGGCGAATTTCTTGCTGGAGAACTCGATATACACTTTTTCGTTCTCCACGCCGAACTGCTCGACCTTGGCCACCAGCGGCACGCGCAGCAGCTGCTGGCGCACGAAGTCGGCGTAGTCGCGCATTTCGCCATAGGTGAAGCCATCGCCCGACAACGCGAAGATCGACCCGTAGGTGTCGCCGAATTCGTCATTGAAGAACGGGCCGATCACGCCCTGCGGCAGCGTGGCAGTGATGTCGCCGATTTTCTTGCGCACCTGATACCAGGCGGCCGTCGTTTCCTTGGGCGGCGTCGATTCACGCAGCTCGATCAGGATCGTGGTTTCGCCCGGCTTGGAAAAGCTGCGGATCGTGTTGACGTACGGTGTCTCCTGCAGCTTGCGCTCGAGTGGGTCGGTGACCTGCTCGGCCATCTGCAGCGCCGTGGCGCCCGGCCACACGGCGCGCACGACCATCGCGCGGAAGGTGAATGGCGGGTCTTCGTCCTGGCCCAGTTCGAAGTAGCTCAGGATGCCGAACAGCAGGCAGGCAGCGATCAAAAAGCGCGTGAGCGGGATGTGCTCCAGCGCCCAGCGCGACAGGTTGAAGCCCTTCATCGTGCGGCCCCGCCGTTGGCCGTCATGGCCGCTTCAGCGTCCGCCCGGCGCGCGACATCGGCGGTAAGGATGCGCACCTTCTGGCCAGGCTTGAGCAGGTTCACGCCGGCCGTGACCACGTTCTGTCCGGCGCGCACGGCGCCGGAGACCAGCACGTCGTTGTCGACCTGGCCGGCCACCTGCACCGGCACGAGCTTGACGGCGCCGTTGTCGACGACCCAGACGCTGCTCGCGCCCTTGTTGTTGACCAGCGCGCTCAACGGCACGCGCAGGCCGCCGGTGGTCGCCGCGCCCGTGGCCAGCTCCACCGTCGCGCTCATCCCCAGGCGCGCATCGGCGCGGGCGGGTAGCGCAACTTTCACGGTATAGGTGCGGGTCGCGGCGTCGGCCATCGGTGCAATTTCGCGGATCTTGCCCGGGATGGTCTGCTCTGCATCGGCCCACAGGCGCACGACCACGTCGGCCGACTGGCGCAATCCGTCCACCTTGTTTTCGGGGATGCCGATCACGACTTCCTTTTCTGCAGTGCGGGCCACGCGCACCACCGGCGTGCCAGCCTGGACGACCTGCCCCACTTCGGCATCAATGGCCGTGACGACGCCATCGACGTCGGCGACGAGGGTCGTGTAATCGGCCTGGTTCGACTGGCCGCGCAAGCCAGCCTGCGCCGCATCGACATTGGCCTGGGCGGCCTTGAGCGCGCTTTGCTTCGCGTCGAGCACGGCCTGGCTGACGAAATTCTGGGAGCGCAGATTGACGTGCCGCTGGTAGTCAGCGGCAGCCAGTTCGCGCTCGGTTTCGGCGGCGCGCAGCGTGGCGCGCGCCTGGGTTTCGGCCAGCCGGATGTCTTGCGGGTCGAGCCGCATCAGCACCGTGCCGCGCTTGACGGTCGCGCCCACGTCCACCTTGCGTTCGATGATCTTGCCGCCGACCCGAAAGCCCAGCTGCGACTCGTAACGCGGCCGCACGTCGCCTGAAAACTGCGACCGCTCGGCGCCCGCATCCGCCACCAGCTGGATCACCCGCACCGGACGGATATCTTCGACCGGCGGCGCCGGCTTGGAGCACGCGGCCAGGGCGCCGGCAGCGCAGAAGGCGAGCACGGCCGCCCGCAAGGTTGGGGAAGAAAATCGGACAAACACGGTGGTGATCCTTTGACTGGGCATGCGGCGTCTCAAGCCGAAGCTGGCGGCGCGTGGAGTGCTGCGTTGGCGCCAGTTTGTAATTCAGCAATTATAATCATGCAAATAGACAATGTGACGACTTTAGCGTCTTCCCTCTAAACATGGCTGTTGATCACTACGAGAACTTTCCTGTTGCGTCGATTCTGATGCCACGCCGCCTGGTGCCGGCGGTCGAGGCAATCTACGCCTTTGCGCGCAGTGCCGACGACCTGGCCGACGAAGGCGACGCCGCGCCCGGTGAACGGCTGGCGGCGCTGCAAGCCTATGACCAGCAGTTGGACCGCATCGAGGCTGGCAGCGTTCCCGATGAGCCGATGTTCGCGCGGCTGGCCCATGTCGTGGCGCAGTACCGGCTGTCGGTCGAGCCCATGCGCGACCTGCTGTCGGCGTTCCGGCAGGATGTCGTGACGCCGCGCTACCAGGAATACGCGAGCCTGCTCGACTATTGCCGCCGCTCGGCGAATCCGGTCGGGCGCCTGATGCTGGCCCTGTACGAGGCCGATGACGCGGTCAATCTGCGCGACTCTGATGCCATTTGCAGCGCGCTGCAACTGATCAATTTCATTCAGGATGTCGCAATCGACCTGACCAAGGGCCGGATCTACCTGCCGCTGGAAGACCTCGCGCGCTTCAAAGTCAGCGAAACGGCCCTGAAGGCGGGCATCGTGGATGCGCCGTTCCAGGCCCTGATGCGCTTCGAGGTCGAGCGCGCCCGCGCGCTGATGCTGTCGGGTGCGCCACTGGCCAGGCGGCTGCCGGGCCGCATCGGCTGGGAGCTGCGCATGATCGTCCAGGGTGGCCTGCGCATCCTCGACCGGATCGAGCGCGCAGGTTACGACGTGTACCGGCGCCGCCCGACCTTGGGCACCGCGGACTGGGTCGCCGTCGGCTGGGGCGCGCTGCGCATGTAAAAGTCACGGCGCACATCGCCGGCAGCGCTGTCTACCCTGCTAGAATGCTCGCCTGACGGCACAGCCGTGCCGCAGCCGCCCAACCAGCACTCCACGACGATTTTCATGTCTCCAGACGAATACTGCCAGCAAAAGACCGTTCAAAGCGGCTCCAGTTTCTACTACAGCTTCCTGTTTTTGCCGCCCGAACGCCGGCGCGCGATCACGGCGTTGTATGCCTTTTGCCGCGAGGTGGACGACACGGTCGACGAAGCCACCGACGGTTCGGTCGCCCGCATCAAGCTGGCGTGGTGGCGCACCGAGGTCTCGAAAATGTATGCGGGCACCCCGACGCACCCGGTGATGCTGGCGCTGCAGCCCCATATCGCCGTCTACAAGCTGGAAGAGCAACACCTGCAGGCGATCGTCAACGGCATGGAGATGGACCTCGACCAGAGCCGCTACCTCGATTACCCGGGCCTGCAGCGCTATTGCTGGCACGTGGCGGGCGTCGTGGGCATCCTGTCGGCCAGCATTTTCGGCTACACCAATCCGCAAACGCTGGCATATGCCGAAAAACTGGGCCTCGCGTTCCAGCTGACGAACATCATCCGCGATGTGGGTGACGACGCGCGCAAGGGCCGTATCTATCTGCCGGTGAACGAACTTCAGCAGTTCGGCGTGACGGCAAACGACCTGCTCAAGCTCCAGCACAGCGAGAAATTCGAAGCACTGATGGCGTTCCAGGCCAAGCGCGCGCAAGCCATCTATGACGAAGCGCTGGCCCTGCTGCCAAAGGAAGACCGGCGCGCCCAGCGTCCGGGCCTCATGATGGCGTCGATCTACCGCACGCTGCTCGATGAAATCCAGCGCGACGGCTACCATGTGCTGAACCAGCGCATCTCGCTCACGCCGCTACGCAAGCTGTGGCTGGCGTGGAAGACGTATGTCCGCACCTAGGCTGCGCGTTGCAGTCGTCGGCGCGGGCTGGGCCGGCTGCGCGGCAGCAGTGACGCTGGCGCGCAAGGGCGCGGACGTCATCCTGTTCGAAGCGGCGCGCACCCTTGGTGGGCGCGCCCGCGGCGTCGACGTACGCGGCCTGGCGCTGGACAACGGCCAGCACATCCTGCTGGGTGCGTACGCCGAATCGCTGCGCATGCTGCGCCAGGTGGGCGTCAATCCCGATGCGGCGCTGCTGCGCCTGCCGGTGCAAATGCGCTATCCGCCCGGTGGCGCCGGCATGGATTTCGTCGCACCGCGCCTGCCAGCGCCGCTGCATCTGGCGTTCGCGCTGCTGCGCGCGAAGGGCCTGGCCCGCGCCGACAAGCTCGCGCTGGCCCGCTTCAACAGCGCGGGGCGCTGGATGGGCTGGGCGCTGGACGTCGATTGCACGGTGGCCGAACTGCTCGAACGCTTCGACCAGACCGAGCGACTCACCACACTGATGTGGCGCCCGCTGTGCATCGCGGCGCTCAATACGCCGCCCGAGCGCGCGTCGGCCAATGTGTTTTTGGCCGTGCTGCGCGACAGCCTGGGCGCCAGCCGGCGCGCGGCCTCGGACATGCTGCTGCCGCGCGTGGCGATGGGCGCGCTGTTTCCGGAGCCTGCCGGTGCCTGGCTGGCGCGTGAAGGCCATGCGGTGCGCGCTGGCGTCAAGGTTGCCGCGATCGCGCGCAACGTGGATAGCGCTGGCTGGTGCCTGACGACGGGCGCCGGCGACGAGCAGGTTGATGCCGTGGTGCTGGCCACGCCGGCGACCACCAGCGCCACGCTGCTGGCGCCGTTTGCCGACTGCGCCGCACTGAGCGCGCAACTCGATGGTTTCACGTACGAGCCGATCGCGACCTGCTATCTGCAATATGCAGCGGGCACGCGCCTGGAGCTGCCGTTTTACGCGCTGCTGGACGATCCGCAGGCGGGCCGCTGGGGCCAGTTCGTGTTCGACCGTGCCCAGCTTGATCCTGGCCAGGATGGCGTGTTTGCCGTCGTGGTCAGCGCCGCCGCCGAGGCTGCAGCGCTGCCGCGCGAGGCGCTCGCGGGCGCCATCGCGGCGCAACTGGCGCACGACTTTGGCCGGCCCGAACTGGCCACGCCGGTCTGGACCCAGCTGATCACGGAAAAACGGGCCACATTTACCTGCGCGCCCGGCCTGGTCCGGCCAGCCAACGTCACGCCACTCCCGGGCGTGGTGCTGGCCGGTGACTACACGGCCAGCGACTACCCGGCGACGCTGGAGACGGCGGTGCGCAGCGGCCAGGCGGCAGCGACGGCCATCCTCGCCTACGGCGCCCTGCCCCGCGAAAAGCGCAGCCTGTCGCACGGTGATGGTGCATCGTCGGTCAGCGCCGTACAGTAACACCATCGAAACACGCCTGATGGACACCACCATGACACCCCGACTCGGACTGCGAACGGTCGCCCTGCTGCTTCTCGTGGCGGCCAGCACGCTCGTACTCGTCATGCCGGAACTGATCGGCGGCGCCGCGCACGGCACCGCCAGCGCGATCGGTGCGATGCCGGTCCTCGGTCATCACTAGGCCGGCGCGTATCGTATGGCGTACTTTTTCTCCAAGCTCGACTACCTCGACGCGCTCAAGCGCGCGTTGATGGGGCTGCCGCCCGACGTGCAGGCCAAGACGCTCGCGTGGTACGAGCAGCGCTTCGTCGATGGCGCAGCAGTCGGACGATCCGAACAGGATGTGGCCAAGGAACTCGGTGACCCGCGCGACGTCGCGCTGACGCTGCGCACCAACGCCCATTTCGCGCAGCTGGCGCACAAGCCGGCGTCCCCGGCGAGCTCCGTGGCGCGCACCGTCGTGTCGGGCTTTGGCCTGCTGGTGTTCAACCTGTTCATGCTGATTCCGGCCGCGGTGTTTGCGTCGTTGCTGATGGCGCTGTACATGTCGGCGTTTGGCGTCTATGTGTCGGGGATTGCGGTGACCGCCAGCGGCCTGGCTGGCTCGAACGAGCTGGTGCTGAGTGCCCCGCTGAGCCGTCTGGAGATGACGAACGACGACGGCGCGAGCGAAACGCAGACCCGGGTGTCGATCGGCGAGCGTGGGATCCAGGTGTATGAAGAGCCGATGCTGCGCCCGGATCTGCGACCGGAAGCCGGCGATGGCGGATCGGCCACCGACAGCGAGAATCGGCATCAGCGTTCGCGCGTGCTGCGCGGCGCCGAAGCCGTGGCCGAACGCCGCATCCAGATCACGACCGACCTCGATCCCGATTCGCGCACGACGCAGGTAGTGCTCGGGTGCGGGCTGATCCTCGGCGGCATCGCGCTGTTCCTGCTGTCGCTGGTGTTCAGCAAATACACGATCGCCGGCATCCGCCGCTACGTGAACATGAACATGTCGTTGTTGAAGGGATAGCCGTCATGCGCTCATTGATGAAAGTGGGTTTCAGCCTGCTGCTGCTGGCAGCCGTGCTCGTGGCGCTCAGCTACAGCATGCTCAAGGCCAGCGGCACGGTCAGCGCCGCCGAAGGCCGCGCCGTCGCGCAGGATACGCGCCCGGTGCCGGCCGGCGTCGAGATCGTCGAACTCGACGGCCCCATCGACCTGAACCTGCGCTATGGCGCCACGCCGATGCTCCGGGTGAGCGGCGAGCAGCGCATGCTGGGCAACGTCGAGGTCACGGGCGACGGCAAGATCCTGCGCATCGGCATCCGCGGCATGGTGCTGCGCCACCGCGAGCCGCTGGTGGTCGAACTGGTGCTGCCGGTACTGACATCGGTAACGATCGAAGGCAGCGGAGACAGCACGATCAACGGCTTTTCGGGCGACGCCATCGCCGTCCAGCTCAACGGCTCCGGCAGCGTGCGCTTCAATGGCCGCTACCGCGACGCCACGGTCGGCCTGACGGGCAGCGGCGACCTCGACGTGAATGGCGGCGCCGCCATGGACCGCGTCGAAACCCGCCTGATGGGCTCCGGCAGCATCACGGTCTCAGGTACCACCCGCGCGCTGGAAGCCGACACAACAGGCTCGGGCCGCCTCGACGCCGAACACCTGCGCGCCAGCGAAGTCACGCTGAGCCAGACCGGCTCCGGCGACAGCGTCGTCCAGGCCCGCGACACCATCCGCATCACCCTGAGCGGCAGCGGCGACGTCGAAGTCTACGGCAACCCCGCCGAACGCAGCACCAGCCGCACAGGCAGCGGCAGCGTCACCTACGAAGAATAACCCCCCATACAAATAGGGTCAGTGTCGAATTGTTTGACAACTTCAGTAAATCAGTTGCTCAATAATTCGACTCTGACCCCAATTGTTGGGCAATTGTCTTTTGGATAATTAGGGTCAGAGTCGAATTGTTTGACAACTTCAGTTAATCAATTGGCTAATAAATCGACACTGACCCTACTTTTTGCTTAGCAGGCGGTGGGTTTCATGCGCTCGACTTCGAGGCCGAAGAAGGGGCGCAGGCGGGTGCCGACGACGTTGCCGATGAAGGCGACGACCAGCCATAGCCAGCCGTGCAGGCTGCCCGACAGGATGCCGCTGAAATACGCGCCGATATTGCAGCCGTAGGCCAGGCGGGCGCCGTAGCCCAGCAGCAGGCCGCCGACGATGGCGGCGATCAGCGAGCGCATTGGCAGGCGCCAGACTGGCGCGTAGCGGCCGGCCAGCGCCGCTGCCAGCATCGCGCCCAGCACGATACCGATGTCCATCACCGACGTCACGTCCTGCGAGATTGGCGAGGCCAGTGCGGCGGCATTGGCTTTCGTGGACCAGTACGCCCAGCTGGCCGTGTCGATGCCCATCACAGCGGCCGCTTTCGCGCCCCACAGTGCGAACGCCGACGTCACGCCCCACGGACGACCTGACAGCGCCAGCGTCGCGAAGTTGAGCACCACCAGCGCGAGCGCGCCGGCCAGCAGCGGCCACGGGCCATGCAGCCAAGGCGAGCGATGCGGCGGCTGCACGTGGGCCGGCACCAGCTTACCGTGGCGGCGCTTTTCGACGACGATCGTGATGAACGCGATCAGCGCGAAGATGCCCCAGTTCAGTGCCAGCGCCGGCGCCAGGCCCAGTTCCTTGACGGCCGACAGCGGGGCCAGTTGCGGCATCGAGGTCCAGAACGGCATGTGCGCTGTGCCGATCAATGAGCCGACGATGAAGAACAGCAGCGTGACGATCATGCGCGTGCTGCCGCCACCGACCGTGTACAGGGTGCCGGAGGCGCAACCGCCGCCCAGCTGCATGCCGATGCCGAAAATGAACGCGCCGAAGATCACCGACGTGCCGGCCGGCTGCACCAGGCCCGTGACCGGGGTGCCGAACAGCGTGCCGGCGGCCAGCGCCGGGAAGAACAGTGCCACGCCGACGGCCAGCATGACCATCTGCGCGCGCAGGCCGGCGCCGCGGCCGTCGGCGATGAACACGCGCCAGGCCGACGTGAAGCCGAATGCCGCGTGGTACAGCGCCACGCCGAGCAGCGCGCCGACGATGTATAGCGCCGACTGGCGACCGCTTACCGCCTGCGCGAGATACCACGCGCCAAGCACGAGCAGGAACAACGCCACGCCAAGCGGGCGCACATTGAGGTCGACGCGGGGCGCCATCGACAGAGTGGAAGAATTGGACATGACAGGGACCGTGCAAATGAAAGTAGGCCGGTATTGTCGTCGCTTTTGACAATCATTGCAGGCAACCCGCCAGTTTGCGCGTCGCAGACACCGCAAACAGCAGGCCAGCACGCCAGCGCTTACAATGTGCCAGCTGCTGCGAACCTGCACGGCGCATCATGCAACCAGGACTAAACCAGAACCAAGATGGCCGCACTCACTCCACATGTCAATCCAGCCGAGGTCGAATTCAGCGCGATCCGGGCTCAGGGCCCGGGCGGGCAGAACGTCAACAAGGTCTCGTGCGCCGTGCATGCGCGCTTCGACATCCCGGCATCATCGCTGCCACAAGCGGTCAAGGAGCGGCTGCTGGCGCTACGTGACACGCGCATCTCGCATGAAGGCGTGCTGGTTTTGAAGGCGCAACAGTCGCGCAGCCTGGAACAGAACAAGGAAGACGCGTTGCGGCGTCTGCAGGAGCTGGTCGACAAGGCAGCGATCGTGCCGGTCACCCGCCGCCCGACCCGGCCGACACGCGGCTCGCAACTGCGGCGTCTCGATGGCAAGACGCGCAGCAGCCAGACGAAGGCGCTGCGGGGCAAGGTTACTGACTGAACGTCACGCGGGAGCGTCCAAAGTCCCGGACTCGACGCCGTCCAGCGCCGCATACCACGCCGCATACGGCGTATTGACCGCCATGCGCCGGTTGTAATCCGGCGCGCCATCGGTCCACCAGACCGGCCCCCGCTCTCCCAACGCTCGCTTGGCCTCGTCGACCCCGGCGCGGGCCGCGCGCTCGGCCGCCTCATCGTTCGCCTTGAGCGCTGCTCCGACCTGCCGCCGTGCATCCATCAGCCGATTCACCAACTGCTGCCGCTCGTCCGGCGCCAGATGCGGATTGCTGCTGCGCCAGAGGCGCCCCTTGACGACAAAGTAGCGGCCGTCCGGTGTGTTCGGATAACGGGAAGAAGAAGGCATGGCGTCGACTATACTCGCCGGCCCGGGATGCCAGCGCCCGGCTGCAGGATCATCAAGGCATCACGCCATAGCGGTCGATGAAATACTTGACCCCACCCGGATTCGCGGCCATCCACGCCCCCAGCGCCGGCCGGTACGCCTGTCTGAACATCAGCAGCAGGATCGCCGGTTCGAGCTGCCCTTCGCGCGCCAGCGCCCGCACCTGCAGCAGGCCCGGATCAAGCATGCCTGCGCCGCTATTGGCCTCGGCCTCGTCGGCGATCTTCAAGGCCTGGCGCCACGTTTCGAGCTCGATCTCGAACGCCGACTTGCGATTGTCCTTGTCGCCGGTGCGCAGCGCTACTTCCGTCATGCCCAGCGCCAGCCGGAACGCGTGATCGGGCGTCTTCTCGGCATCCGTTTTCGAATCGAGACTGATCACGTATTTGCCGTCCGCGTTTTCCGCCACGCGCACGCCGCGGCGCAGGCCCAGCGCCTTCAGTGGCAAGCCGGCGCCAGCCCGATACCTGGCCAGCTTGCTCCAGTTGGGCCGCTGCGACGGATCGGCCTCGATGGCCTTGTACAGCATCGCCTCGGCCGCGCCCCGTTTGTCCTGGTAGAACAGCGCATCGGACAAATAGCGCCATGCCTGCGAATTGTGCGGCTCGATGAGGGTCGCCTGGCGAAACAGCGCCTCGGCGCCCTTCCAGTCCCGTTGCACATAATGACAGTTGCCCGCAGCGACCCAGGCGCTGGAATACTGCGGATCGGCCAGCATCGTCGCCTCGTACTTTGCCAGCGCGGCCTTGATGTCCTGGCGCGCGAACGCCGCCTCGCCTTCGGCCATCAGCTTCGCGGCACTGGCGTTGGGCGGATGCAGCGGCGGTGGCGCCGGATCGTCCAGCATGCGCAAGACTTCCTGCGCAACCGGATCGTCGGCTGCCAGCAGCGTTGCCCGCTCGGCCAGCGCGCGCGCCATGTCGCGCAGCTGCGGCGCCTTGTCCTGCGGCGCCACCGTCGAGAGTTTCAGCACCAGACCAGCCGCCAGCGACAGGGGGATCGACGCATTCGGATCGGCCTGTTCGGCCGCCTTGTACTTCGTCAGCGCTTCCTGGTAGCGGGCGCGCCCCTCCAGCGCCTGTGCTTCGAGCACCAGGCCACGGCACGGCTGGCCACAGCCGACGTCTGCATGGGCGCTCGGGGCGCCGGCGACATGCACAACGGCGAGAAGAGTTGCGAGCGTCAGTACGCGAAGAGAAGTCATGAAGGGGCCGTGGCGCGGAACGCTGATGAAGCGCTTATCTTACCAAGCACGCGAGCCGACTAATTCACGGAATGTCACCGCTGCGCAGCATCCAGCCAGGCCAGCACGTCCCGCCCCGCCGCGCGTCCGCTGGCAAAGCAGGCAGTCAGCAGGTAGCCGCCGGTGGGCGCTTCCCAGTCCACCATTTCGCCGGCGACGAAAACGCCGGGCAGCGCGCGCAGCATGGTGCTGGCCCCGTCCATCGCATCGAATTGCACGCCACCCGCGCTGCTGATCGCCTCGTCGATCGGGCGCGGGCGCAGCAGCGTCACCGGCAGCGCCTTGATCGCAGCGGCCAGCCGCGCCGGATCGGCGTAATCCGCCTTCGACAGGCACTCGTGCAACAGACCCGCCTTGACGCCCTTGATCCCGAGCCGGCTTTGCAGGTGGCTCGACATCGAGCGCGAACCCCGCCCGCGCGTGACCTCATCGAACACCCGCTGCGCACTGTGATCCGGCGCCAGGTCGAGCCACAGCGTGGCCTTGCCATCGCGCGCAATCTCGTCGCGTAGCGGTGCCGACAACGCGTACACCAGACTGCCTTCGACGCCGCCCTCCGTGACGACAAACTGGCCCTTGCGCCAGGCGATGGCGCCGTCCGCACCACGCACGCCGGCCGCCACCGTCAACAGCGGCGCGCCAGCATAGCGGCTGCTGAAATGTGCGCTCCAGCCGGTGTCGAACCCGCAGTTGGCCGGCACCAGCGGCGCCACCTCGACACCGCGCTCGCGCAGCAGCGGCACCCATGCGCCGTCCGAACCCAGGCGCGCCCAGCTCGCGCCGCCCAGCGCCAGGATCGTCGCGTCGGCCTCGACCAGCCGTTCGCCATCCGGCGTGGCAAAGCGCAGCTGACCATCCTGCCAGCCGAGCCAGCGATGGCGCATGTGGAAGCGCACGCCGCTTTCCTTCAGGCGATGCAGCCACGCGCGCAACAGCGGCGCGGCCTTCATCTCGAGCGGGAACACGCGGCCCGACGTGCCGACGAAGGTCTCGATGCCAAGGTCGTGGATCCAGGCGCGCACGGCGTCGGCATCGAACGCTTCAAGCCAGCCATTCACGTGCACCTGGCGGTTGCGGTAGCGCCCCACGAAGTCGGCATACGGTTCGGAGTGTGTGATGTTCATGCCGCCCTTCCCAGCCAGCAGGAACTTGCGCCCGACGCTGGCCATCGCGTCATAAACGTCGACCTGCACGCCCGCTGCCGCCAGCGTTTCGGCCGCCATCAGGCCCGCAGGACCGCCGCCGATCACGACGACACGGGGCGAAACGGCAGGATTGGCGGGCTGGGTCATGATGATGAGCGAGAAAAAGCGGGACCCGCATTGTAGTCGGTTTCGGACCCCAGAAAATCATGTAAAGGATGCTTGACATCACAAAATAACGGGCCTACGATGTAAAGCATCCTTTACTAACCACGAGAGGCACCAGATGGCTGCGAGCAAGCACGAGAAGCGGGTTCACACGGCGTACCTGCGCGAGATGGCCGGCGCGTTCCTGGTCTATGCTGTGCTGCTGATGGCCTCCATCCGCTTCGGCAGGCCAATGGACGACGGCCTGCTGCGCATCCTGGTGCTGCTATCGCCGATGCTCGGCTTTTGCCTGGCGCTGTGGGCCATCGCGCGCCATCTGGGCCGGGTCGACGAATACCTGCGCAGGTTTTTGCTGGAATCGTTCGCGCTGGCCGCCGGGCTGACCGCCGGGCTCACCTTCAGCTACGGGTTCCTCGAGACCGCCGGCTATCCGCGCATGTCGATGTTCTCGGTCTGGATGGTGCTGTGCGGCGCGACCATGCTCGTCTGCCTGGTACGCTCGGTGCACGAGAAGCTGCAGACGCGATGAAAAACCGTATCCGCGAACTGCGCGCCACACAGGGCTGGAGCCAGGCCGACCTGGCTGAGCGCCTGGACGTCTCGCGCCAGAGCGTCAACGCGATCGAAACGGGCCGTTACGATCCCAGCCTGCCACTTGCCTTTGCCATTTCCCGGCTGTTCGGCCTGCCGGTCGAAGCCATCTTCACACCTGATCAGGAGACCGCATGAAAGCTGCACTGTTGTTGACCCTGGCGCTTGGCGCCGCCCCCTTTGCCGCCGCCCAAGCACAGTCTGCGGCCCCGGCAACCCAGAGCGCGAACCGCTTTGCCGCCAGCATCAAGCCGGCCGAAACGTTCGAATCCGGCACGCTGCTGGTCGAGCGCCATGGCAGCAAGGGCCGCCCGGTGATCCTGATTCCTGGCCTGGCCAGTGGCCCGTGGGTGTGGCAGGACGTGATCCGCCAGTTCAAGGATGAGTTCACGCTGTATGTCGTGACGCTGCCCGGCTTCGATGGCCGCCCGGCCCCAACTGGCGAACCCTTTGAAGGCGCCCGCGCCGCGCTGGGGGGCTTGATCGCGCAGCGCAAGCTGAACAAGCCAATCCTCGTGGGTCACAGCCTGGGCGGCACGCTCGCCTACGCCGTCGCGCAGGATTTAGGCAACGGCATCGGCGGCGTCGTGGCGCTCGACGGCTTGCCGGTGTTCCCCGGCACTGAAAACATGCCGCCCGCACAGCGCCCGCAAGCAGCGCAGCGGGTGCGCGACACGATGGCCGTCAACGACCCCAACGCCTGGGCCGCCCAGCAGCGCCAGTACATGCGCGGCCAGGGCGTGCTCGACATCGGCAAGGCCGACGACATTACGCCGCTGCTGCTGCGCAGCGACCGCGCCGCCGTCGGCGCCTACGTGGCCGATGCACTGGCGCTCGACCTGCGCCCGGGCCTCGAAAAAATCACCGCGCCGGTGCTGGTGGTGGCGCCGTTTTACCAGTACGATGGGGCGCAGGACACGATGACGGCCGACGACAAGGTCGCGCATTACCGCAGCCTGGTCGAGGGCATTCCCTCGGTCGAGGTGGTACCAATCGCGCCGTCCCGGCACTTCCTGATGATCGACCAGCCGCTGGTCCTGGCCGGCATCCTGCGCCGCTTTTTCGACCGTCGTTGATAAGGAGTTTTTCATGCGCCCTGTCACCTATTGGATCGGCCAGTTCCTGCTGGCCGCCGGCACCATGTTCCTGCTGCTCGCCGCCGTCGACCTGATGCGCGGCGACAGCCTGGCCGCCACCTGGCCCGCGACTCTGGGCTGGTCGGCCGCGGCCGCGGCGATCTTTGTCGGCTCGCGCTGGCGCCAGGCCAGCCGCGGAATCGCCTGCGCCGTCTGCAAGGATGAGCAGGCGCATTGATCGCCACCGGCCACGCTATTCCTCCAGCATGTTCGGTTTGTCAGATCTGCAATATTCTGCTTGACATGCCGCGCAGCAGGCATATTCTTGTCGTGGCCAGCTGCGAACGATGACGCCCGCACCGACGAGGCACGCCACGATTCGCCCGGCAGTCCGTTACAACATCTTGGAGGATGTATATGTCGGTAGAAATCGAATCGTTCGCTACGCGCAGGACAGTACTCGGTGCGCTCGCCACCAGCCCGCTCTGGATGAGCTCGGCGTGGGCCCAGCCAAACAATCTCAAGATCTCGCACCAGTTCCCCGGCGGCAGCATCGCGCAGGGCGACTTCCGCGACCGCCTGTGCCGCATGTTCGCTTCCGAAGTCGAAAAGCGTACGCGTGGCGGCGTGAAGTTCTCGATCTATCCGGACTCGACCATGATGCAGCCGGCCGCCCAGTTCGGCGCGCTGCGTAGCGGCAAACTCGACATGGCACTGGTGCCGCTGTCGTACGCGGGCGCCGAGGCGCCGGAAGCCAATATCGGCCTGATGCCGGCACTGGTCACGTCGTACGAACAGGGCTACGGGTGGCGCAATGCACCAGTCGGGCGTGAACTATCACGCATCCTTGGCGAGCAGGGCCTGGTCATCGTCAGCTGGATCTGGCAAGCCGGCGGCGTCGCGTCGCGGGGCGACCCGATCATCACCCCGGACGACGCGCGCGGCCTGAAAGTACGCGGCGGCTCGCGCGAGATGGACATGCTGCTGCAAAACGCCGGCGCCACGGTCGTCAACATGCCATCCAATGAAATCTACAACGCCCTGCGCAGCGGCGCCCTCGATGCGGCGCTCACGTCATCGACGTCGCTGATCTCGTTCCGCCTGCAAGAAACCGCCCGTTCGCTGACGACGGCGCGCGCCGGTTCGTACTGGTTCATGTTCGAGCCGCTACTGATGTCGCGCACCGTGTTCGAGCGCCTGACCAAGGCGCAGCAGCAGGCGGTGATGACGGTGGGTGCCGATCTGGAAAAGTTCGCGATGAATTCGGCGCGCATGGACGATGCCGAGGTTGCGACCGTCTACCGCGGCGTTGGCGCGCGCGTGGTCGACCTGAATCCCGACGCGCTGCGCGGCTGGCAGGAAGTCGCCCGCAATACGGCGTGGAAGGATTTCGCGGCCCGCAACAGCAATTGCGCCAAACTGATGGCGCTGGCCGAGCAGTCGATCGCCGCGATCTAGCCAGGCGCTGGCTTTTCCCGCCCGTCACGGGCGGGAAAAGCCTTACCTAACCGCCCGTCACGGGCGGGAAGAACGCCACTTCGGCGCCAGCTGCCACGGGTGTGGCGCCGTCGCACATCACTTGCTGATGGGCCATGCGTACTGCCCGCTCGGGCGCCAGCGCCTCGGCCCAGACGCCACCGCGCGCGCGCAGCAATTCGCGCACGGCGCCCACGGTCGCCACGTCTGGGGGCAGGTCCAGTTGCTCGTGCCCCGTACCGACTGCTTCGCGCAGCGCGGCAAAATACTTCACGTTGATCTTCATGACTATCCTAATGCTGGAGTTCGGCGAACGGGATGAAGCGCACCAGGTCGCCCGCGGCAATCGCATTGCCCGGCGGGTTGTCGATGAGGCCATCGCCCCACACGGTCGACGTCAGCACGCCGGAACCCTGATTCGCAAACAGTTCGAGACCACCGCCTGCATTGAAGCGCGCACGCAGGAATTCGTTGCGGCGGTCGCCCTTGGGCAGGTCGAAATCGGCGCGCACCAGATAGCTGCGCGGCTCGACCGGACCACGCACGCCCTGCAGGCGCAACAGGAACGGCCGCACGAACAGCAGGAAGGTGACGAAGCTCGACACCGGATTGCCTGGCAGGCCAAGGAAGAACGCGTCAGCGGCGTTGGCCTCGACCTCACGGCGCACCTCACCAAACGCCAGCGGTTTACCCGGCTTGACGGCGATCTGCCACATCGACAGGCGCCCTTCCGCCTCGACGGCCGGCTTGATATGGTCTTCTTCGCCCACCGACACACCGCCCGACGTGATGATCAGGTCGTGCGCCTGCGCAGCGTCGCGCAAGGTGGCGCGCGTCGCGGCCAGCGTGTCGGGCACGATGCCGAAGTCGGTGATCTCGCAGCCGAAGTTTTCCAGCAGCGCGCGCAGCGTGAAGCGGTTCGAGTTGTAGATCGCGCCGGGCGCCAGATCCTGCGCCGCCACCTCGCCCGGCATCGCCAGTTCGTCGCCGGTGAAGAACACGGCCACGCGCAGGCGCCGGTGCACGGGCAGCGTGGCCAGGCCGACCGAGGCCGCCAAGCCCAGCTCCTGGCTGCGCAAGCGGGTGCCGGCGGTCAGGATCACGCTGCCGGCGCCGATATCTTCACCCTTGCGGCGAATCCACTCACCGTCGACGGGCGCGTGGCGCACGGTGACGTTCTCGCCCGCGGCCTCGCACTGCTCCTGCATGACGACCGCATCGGCGCCCGGCGGAATCAGCGCGCCGGTGAAGATGCGCGCTGCTGTACCGGGTTCGAGTGGCTGGCCGACGTGGCCGGCCGGGATGCGCTGGGCCACGCGCAGCGTCGCCTCGCCGCTCGCGCAGTCGGCGGCGCGCACAGCGTAGCCATCCATCTGCGTATTGTCGGCCGATGGCACGTCGATGGTGGCCAGCTGGTCGTCCGCCAGCACGCGGCCATTGGCGTCCAGCGTGGGGATCGTTTCGATGTCCGTCACGGGGCGCGCGGCGGCGAGCAGCACGTCCAGCGCCTCGCGCACCGTCAGCATGGGCGGTCGTTGTCCTGGTGCGTTCATGCTACAACCCCGTGTGGTCGGCGATATACGCCTTCATTTGCGCGACATCGGCAGGCATCACGACGTAGCGCTGCGGCAGCGCCTCGATGTCGTCGAAACCGGCCGGACGCTCGGCATCGGTGCCCAGCGCTTCGAGGATCGTCTCGTTGAACTTGGCGGCCAGCGCCGTCTCGAGCACGATCATCGGCACGCGCGGCGCCATGTGCTCGCGCGCGACCTTGATGCCGTCGGCGGTGTGGGTGTCGATGGTGATGTCGTAATCGTCGGCCACATCGCGGATCGTGTCGAGGCGGTCGTTGTGCGTCGAGCGGCCAGAAGCGAAGCCGAAGCGCGCCACCTGCTTGAATTCGTCGCCATCGCTGCCCGGCTTGCCGGACAGGTCGAAGCCGCCATGCGTGTCGACCTTGCGGAACAGCGCGTGCGTACGCTCGGCGTCGCGCCCGACCAGGTCATACACGAAGCGCTCGAAGTTCGATGCCTTCGAGATATCCATTGACGGGCTGCTCGTGTGGAACGTCTCGGCCGCCTTGCGCACGCGGTACACGCCTGTTCGGAAGAATTCGTCGAGTACATCGTTCTCGTTGGTAGCGGCCACCAGCTTGTCGATCGGCAGGCCCATCATGCGGGCGATGTGGCCGGCGCAGATATTGCCAAAGTTACCCGACGGGACGGTGAACGAGACCTTCTGGTCGTTGCTCGTCGTCGCGGCCAGGTAGCCGCGGAAGTAGTACACCACCTGCGCCACGACGCGTGCCCAGTTGATCGAATTGACGGTGCCGATCTTCTGGCGCGCCTTGAACGTCAGGTCGTTCGACACGGCCTTGACCAGGTCCTGGCAATCGTCGAAGTTGCCCTTGACGGCGATATTGAAGATGTTCGGATCTTGCAGGCTGAACATCTGCGCGGTCTGGAATGCGCTCATGCGCCCGTGCGGCGACAGCATGAACACGCGCACGCCCTTCTTGCCGCGCATCGCGTATTCGGCGGCGCTGCCGGTGTCGCCCGAGGTCGCGCCAAAGATGTTCAGTTCATCGCTGTGCTTGGCCAGCGCATACTCGAACAGGTTGCCGAGCAACTGCATCGCCATGTCCTTGAACGCCAGCGTCGGCCCATTTGACAGCGCCTGCAGGATCAGCTTGCCATTGCGGCCGTCTTCCAGCACGCGCAGCGGGGTGATCTCGGCGGCGGACTCGCCGGCACGCGCGTTGCAGTACACGGCGGGCGTATAGGTGCGCGTCGTGATGGCCTTGAGGTCGGCATCTGGAATGTCGGTGGCAAACTTGCGCAGGATCTCGAAGGCCAGGTCGGCGTACGACAGCGTGCGCCATGTGTCAAGCTCGGCGCTCGTGACCTGTGGGTACTCGGCTGGCAGGTACAGGCCGCCGTCCGGGGCGAGGCCGCCGAGCAGGATGTCACAGAAGTTCTCGGGATTGCGTGCTGCGGACGCGCTCGTCGCGCGGGTGGACACATAGTGCATACGGTTGTAGATCCAGTTGGCTCGGGTGGATCGTCAATTATAGTGGGAGCCAGAGAAATTGTATGCTGTGCTGCAAAAAAGTCATGTCACCCAATAAAATTGGGCGGCCGCTGCCCTGGCCGCCCAACGATTGCCGAGGCGCAGTCAACGTTAAATAGTGCCGAGCTGTGAACTGATGAGCACTTTTGTGGTCCAACCCCTGTCGTCAGCGCCAGGAGTCGAGCATGAAAGCACCCCGTTTCACGCGTTGGTTCGCCAACTTGCCATTGCTGAACGTCCCGCAGCGCCGGCAGGTGCTGGATGCCTTGCATCCTGCCGACGGGCTCGGCCAGGTCGTCGCACTCATCGCGCACGCCAGGTCGCCGGGCCGCTGTTGCCCTCGCTGTGGCAGCGTGCGCTGTAACCGGCACGGGTTCGCCAACGACCTGCAACGCTTCCGCTGCTGCGATTGCGGACGCACCTTCAATGACCTCACCGGCACGCCTCTGGCGAGGCTCAGGCACAAGGCCAAGTGGCTCGCCTATTCACAAGTTCTGCTCGATTCACTGCCTGTACGCAAGGCGGGAGACCTGGTTGGCGTGCACCGCAACACGGCGTTCCGCTGGCGCCACCGCTTCCTGCATTGGATCAAGCTCGACCGGCCGACGACCCTGAATGGCATCGTCGAAGCCGATGAAACCTTTCTGCTCGAATCCCAGAAAGGTTCGCGCGCGCTCGACCGGCCCGCGCGGCGGCGGGGTGGCCGCGCCGCCAGGCCCGGCATTTCCGGAGAACTCGACTGCATTCTGGTGGCGCGTGACCGCAACGGAGGCACGGTCGATGCCGTCACGGGCCGCGGCGCATTGACAGCCGCGCAGCTCGAACGCGACTTGCTGCCCAGACTCGATCCCCAGTCCTTTCTGGTCAGCGATAGCCATTTGGCCTACAGGGCTTTTGCACGCAAGCACGGGATCACGCATGAGACCGTCAATCTGCGTGCGGGCGTACGGGCCAGTCGCCTGGGCAGCCTGGCCATTCACGTGCAAAACGTGAATGCCTATCATCAGCGCTTCAAGGATTGGTTGCGGGGCTTTCGCGGTGTGGCGTCGCGCTATCTCGCCAACTATCTGGGTTGGCGCTGGGCTCTGGATGGCGAGAGAGTACGTTCACCAGAACAATTGCTGCACATCGCAATCAGAGTCATCAATACGTAATGCTGACTGCGCCATTGCCGAACTTGCCTGAATCAGCAATAAGCTCAGCAGGCGGCGTGATTCACCGTCACGACGTGGATCGCCAGGCCGCCCAGCGACGTTTCCTTGTACTTGACCTGCATGTCCGCGCCAGTCTGGCGCATCGTTTCGATCACGCTGTCCAGGCTCACGAAGTGCACGCCGTCGCCCTTGAGCGCCAGCGAGGCCGCCGTGATCGCCTTGATCGCGCCCATGCCGTTGCGCTCGATGCACGGGATCTGCACCAGGCCACCGATCGGATCGCACGTCATGCCCAGATGGTGTTCGATGCCGATTTCGGCCGCGTTCTCGATTTGCTCGTTGGTGCCGCCCAGTGCGGCGACCAAGCCGGCAGCGGCCATCGCGCACGCCACGCCGACCTCGCCCTGGCAGCCCACTTCGGCGCCCGAGATCGATGCGTTCTTCTTGCACAGCATGCCAATCGCCGCAGACGTAAGCAAAAAGTCGCGCACGCCGCGCTGCGGATCGATCGGGCGGCAGTCTTCGGCGTAGTAGCGCAGCACGGCCGGGATGATGCCGGCGGCGCCGTTGGTCGGCGCCGTGACGACGCGGCCACCGGCGGCGTTTTCTTCGTTGACGGCCATCGCGTACAAGCTGACCTGCTGCACGGCGTCGTGCGGCAAGGCGTTCTGGGGCTGGGTTTCCTGCGCCTGCTTCCACAGGGCTGCCGCGCGGCGGCGCACGTTCAGGCCGCCCGGCAGGCGCCCTTCCGTCTTCAGGCCCTGGCAGATACAGTCGCG
Organism: Massilia aurea; assembly: GCF_024753205.1. Lineage (GTDB taxonomy): Bacteria > Pseudomonadota > Gammaproteobacteria > Burkholderiales > Burkholderiaceae_D > Telluria > Telluria aurea. The sequence goes on from NZ_JANUGZ010000006.1 coordinate 50,634, forward strand.
CATCACGCGCCACAGGCGATCCAGGCCCGCATCCAGATCGGCGTCGCTCATGCGCACGCGCTCGTTCGCGCGCAGCATGTGCGGGATCGTCAGGCCGTGCGTGCGGCCATGCTCGAGCAGCTGGACCATCGTGTCGAACGGGAACGGCACCGGCGTGCCGACCGGTTCCACGGTGCGCGCCTGCGCTTCACCGGCTGCGGTGATGAAGCCGCCGCCGACCGAGTAATAGATGCGCTCGATGATGCTGCCGTCACGCAGCTGCAGCACGAATCGCATGCCGTTCGGGTGTTCGGGCAGCGTCGAGGCCTTGTGCCACACCAAGTGGACACGGGCGTCGAACGGCACGGTCTTGATGCCCAGCAGTGCGATCTGTCCATCGAGCGCGGCGAGGTCGAGCTTGTCGTCGACCGACGCTGGATCGAGCTCCTGCGGCGTCTCGCCCATCAGGCCCAGGATCACCGCCTTGTCGGTCGCATGGCCGACACCCGTCAGCGCCAGCGAACCGTACAGGTGCGCCTCGACGCCGACCGCTTCGTCCAGCATGCCGATCTCCAGCAGAAAGCGGCGCGCCGCGACCATCGGACCCACCGTGTGGGAACTCGACGGGCCGATGCCGATCTTGAACAAATCAAACACGCTCATGTCCATCTTGTGTCTCCTGCTTTTTTATTTTAAGGCGAGGTCTTACGCTGCTGCCTTGATGCCGACATCGATATTGGCCAGCATCGAGTCGACCATTTCATCGATGCCGATGCGCGATTGCCAGCCCCAGTCCGCGGTCGCGCGGCTGTCGTCCAGGCTTTTCGGCCACGAATCGGCGATCTGCTGGCGGCTGTCCGGGGCGTAGGCGATGCCGAAATCAGGGCGCGCCTTTTGAATGGCGGCGGCCAGTTCGCGCGGGTTGAACGAGACTCCGGCCACGTTGTACGACGAACGGATCGCGACCTGTTCAGCGGGCACTTCCATCAGCTTGATGGTGGCGCGGATCGCGTCGGGCATGTAAATCATCGGCAGCGTGGTCTCGGGGCCGAGGAAGCATTCGTAGGTCTCGCCGCGCAGCGCCGCGTGGAAGATCGCGATCGCGTAGTCGGTGGTGCCGCCGCCCGGTGGCGACTTGTAGCTGATGATGCCGGGATAGCGGATGCTGCGCACGTCCACGCCATACTTGCTGTGATAGTACTCGCACAGGCGCTCGCCGGCCAGCTTGCTGATGCCGTAGATCGTGGTCGGGTCCATGATCGTGAATTGCGGCGTCTGTTCGCCCGGCGTGTTCGGGCCGAAGGCGGCGATCGACGATGGCCAGAAGACTTTCAGTGGCTTGCCGGCGTCGCCCCGTTCGCGCGCGATCTCGAGGATGTTGAGCAGGCCGTCCATGTTCAGGCTCCAGGCCTTCAGTGGCGCTTTTTCGCCAGTGGCCGACAGCATGGCAGCCAGCTGGTAGACCTGGGTGATGTCTTCGTCGGCGATCAGGCTTGCCAGCGCGTCGTTGTCCAGCACGTTCAGGCGGGTGTAGCGCGCGGCGCCGTACAGGTTGGTCTCGCCGATGTCCGACGCGATGACGTTCTGCGCGCCGTGGCGCTCGGCCAGCGCGCTGACCAGTTCACTGCCGATCTGGCCGTTGGCGCCGATGATGAGGATGCGTTCCATGCTGTGATTCCTTGCGTGTTTATTTATTATTGTTGCTTGATAATGCCCAGCTCGCGGCCGGCTTGTTCGAATGCCTTGAGCACGATGTCCAGCTGTTCACGGGTGTGCGCTGCCGACAGCTGCACACGCACGCGCGCCTGGCCCATCGGCACCACCGGATAGAAGAAGCCCGACAGCAGCACGCCCAGTTCGAACATGCGCGCGGCGAATTTCTGCGCGACCGGTGCGTCGAACAGCATCACCGGCACCACCGGGTGCGTGCCCGGCTTGATGGTAAAACCAATGCGCTCGATCTCGGCGCGGAAGTACGCGGTGTTCTCCATCAGGCGGTCGCGCAGTTCGGTCGACTTCGAGATGCGCTCAAGCACCGCGAGCGATGCGCCGGCAATCATCGGTGCCAGCGTGTTCGAGAACAGGTACGGGCGCGATTTCTGGCGCAGCGTTTCGATCACTTCCTTCTTGCCCGACGTGAAACCGCCCATCGCGCCGCCCAGGGCCTTGCCCAGCGTGCCGGTGATGATGTCGATCTTGCCGATCACGCCGCAGTGTTCGTGCGTGCCGCGGCCGGTCGCGCCCATGAAGCCCGATGCATGGCACTCGTCGATCATCGTCAGCGCGCCGTACTGCTCGGCCAGTGCGACGATCTTGTCCAGCTGGGCAATCGTGCCGTCCATCGAGAACACGCCGTCGGTGACGATGATCTTGTGGCGCTTGCCCGCTTCGGTGGCCGCGATTAGCTGCTTTTCGAGATCCGCCATGTCGTTGTTGGCATAGCGGTAGCGCGCCGCCTTGCACAGACGCACGCCGTCGATGATCGACGCGTGGTTCAGCGCGTCCGAGATGATCGCGTCGTTCTCGTCGAACAGCGGCTCGAACACGCCGCCATTAGCGTCGAACGCGGCGGCGTACAGGATCGTGTCTTCGGTGCCCAGAAATGTCGACAGCGCCGCTTCCAGCTCCTTGTGCACGGTTTGCGTGCCGCAGATGAAGCGCACCGACGACAGGCCGTAGCCGTACTTTTCAAGCGCGGCGGCGGCGGCTTGCTGGGTTTCCGGATCGCCCGCCAGGCCCAGATAGTTGTTGGCGCACATATTGATCAGGGTGCGGCCATCTTGCGCGACCACTTCAGCGCCCTGGCGCGAAGCCAGCACGCGTTCTGGCTTGAACAAGCCATCGCTACGCAAGGTGTCGAGTTTTTGCTGCAGGCCGCTGTAGAAAGTCTGGTCGCTCATGGTGTTTTTCCTGTTCCGTGGATGGTCCGGCTTGACCGGCAGTTGGCGGATGCTGTACCGTGGGTTTGTTCGATGTAGAAGACTTATCCTGTATATCGAACAAAGATTCAATATAGTGGATATTACCCGCGCCCAATGGACTTGGCAAGCCGGTCCTCAACACCTTATGCGGCAATGAATACAATTTCAACCAACAACGCGCCACCCGAAGTCGGCGCCACACTGCAACGCCTGCGCCTGGCCCGTGGCCTGACGCTCGAAGACCTGTCGCGCATTGCCGGCGTCTCGAAATCGATGCTGTCGCAGATCGAACGCGAAAAAGCCAACCCCACCATCGCCATCACCTGGCGCCTGGCCAATGCACTGGGCGTGCAGATCAGCGAACTGCTGTCGTCCGACGTGCGTCCGACGGAACTCATCCGGCTGGTGGACGCGCACGAAATCCCCACGCTGCCGGGCGCGCACGCCGGCTATTCGCTGCGCATCCTCGGCCCGATGGATTTGGCCGGCAAGTATGAATGGTATGAGCTGACGCTGGCGCCCGGTGGCGAACTGGCATCGCAGGCGCATGATCCCGGCACGGGCGAACACCTGACAGTGATCACGGGGACCGTGGAGCTGGAAGTGGGGCTTGAAAAGAAAAAGGTGCGCCACGGCGCGACGGCGCGCTACCCGGCCGACCAGAATCACGTGATCCGCAATACGGGCAAGACCGAGGCCAAGGCGGTGCTGGTGGTCGTGCACCGTTAGTAGAAACACCAAGCGACAGACACACAAAACAACATGGCCGCCGGATCGCTCCGGCGGCCATGTTTGCATGCGCCTGTTGTTACTTGGCGCCGGCGGCCGTCACGGCGGCGTCATTCATGTGCAGCTCGCGCGACAGGAAGCCCCAGCGGTCCGCCACTTCCTCGATCTGCTTGCTCGTCGGCTTGCCCGCACCGTGACCCGCCTTGGTGTCGATGCGGATCAGGATCGGCGCGCTGCCGGCCTGCGCCGCCTGGGCAGCGGCGGCGTACTTGAAGCTGTGCGCCGGGACCACGCGGTCATCGTGGTCGGCCGTCGTGACCATCGTGGCCGGATAGCAGGTGCCAGCCTTCAGGTTGTGCAGCGGCGAATACTTGACCAGCGCCTTGAATTCGTCCGGGTTCTCGGACGAACCGTAATCCGAGGTCCAGGCCCAGCCGATCGTGAACTTGTGGAAGCGCAGCATGTCCATCACGCCCACCGACGGAATCGCGGCCGCGAACAGGTCCGGGCGCTGCGTCGTGGCTGCGCCGACCAGGAGGCCCCCGTTGCTGCCGCCGCCAATGGCCAGCTTCTGCGGCGACGTGACCTTGTTCTCCACCAGCCACTCGGCCGCGCCGATGAAGTCGTCGAACACGTTCTGCTTTTGCAGCTTGGTGCCGGCCTGGTGCCAGGCTTCGCCGTATTCGCCGCCGCCGCGCAGATTGGCGACCACATACACGCCGCCCATTTCCATCCATGCCAGATTGGCCGGCGAGAAGGCAGGCGTGAGCGAGATATTGAAGCCGCCATAGCCGTACAGGTAGGTCGGGTTCTGGCCATTCATCTTCAGGCCCTTCTTCGACACGATGAACATCGGGACCTTGGTGCCGTCGCGGCTCGTGTAGAACTGCTGACGCGTTTCATAGTCGGCCGGGTTGAACGCGACCTTCGGCTGGCGGAACACGGTGCTCTGACCCGTCGTCATGTTCAGGCGGTAGATCGTGGTCGGGCTGGTAAAGCTGGTATAGGAATAGAAGGTCTCGGTGTCGCCGCGCTTGCCCGACAGGCCGGCAACGGTACCGATCCCCGGCAATGCGATCTCGCGCACCGGCTTGCCGTCGAGCGACACCACACGCACGACGCTGCGGGCATCCTTCAGGTATTCGAGCACCAGCTGGTTGTTGACGATGTCGGCGCCAGCCAGCGTGTCGGCGCTTTCGGCAACGACCTCTTTCCAGTTGGCCTCCGCCGGTTTGCTCACGTCGATCGCGATGATGCGCTTCTTGGGCGCCTTGCGGTCGGTGCTGAAATAGAACACGCTGCCGACGTTGTCGATGAAGTCGTAGCCGGCGTCGAAGTTGTCGATCAGGTCGACCACTTTCGCGTCCGGCTTCGACAGGTCCTTGTACGACACGCGGTACTTCGGCGCCGTGCCCTTGGTGGTGGTGATGATCAGGTAACGGCCGTCGTCCGTGGTCCGGCCGCCGAAGCCCCATTCCTTCTGGTCGGCGCGGTCATACACCAGCGTGTCGGCGCTTTGCGGCGTGCCGACGCGGTGGTAGTACAGCTTCTGGAAGTAATTGACGTCGGCCAGCTTGGTCGCTTCCTTCGGCTCGTCGTAGCGGCTGTAGAAGAAGCCCTTGCCATCCTTGGTCCAGGCGGTGCTCGAGAACTTGACCCACTTGATGTGATCCGGCAGGTCCTTGCCGGTCTCGATGTCGCGCAGCTTGATCTCGTTCCAGTCCGAGCCCGACGCGGCGATGCTGTACGCCAGCAGCTTGCCGTCGGGGCTCACTTCGGTGCCGGCCAGGGCCACAGTGCCGTCGGCGGCCAGCTTGTTCGGGTCGAGCAGCAGGCGCGGCTCGTCATTCAGGTTTTTCAGAGTGTACAGGACCGCCTGGTTCTGCAGGCCATCGTTGCGCGTATAGAAGTAGCGGCCACCTTCCTTGCCCGGCACGCTGTAACGCTCGTAGTTCCACAACTGCGTCAGGCGCTGGCGGATCGCTTCGCGTTGCGGGATTGCGGCCAGGTAGGCCTGGGTAACCTTGTTCTGGGCGTCGACCCACATCTTCGTTTCGGCGCTGTTGGCGTCTTCGAGCCAGCGGTACGGATCGGCGACGACGGTGCCGTGGTAATTGTCCGTCTGGTCGACTTTCTTCGTCACCGGATAGGTCGGCCCGGTGCCTTTGGTGGAACAGCTTTGTGCGAGCGCCGGATTGGCGCTGAAGGTCGTGGCCAACACGGCGGCAAGCGTGGCAAGTTTCATGTGCATGTTGTTCTCGGTCTGTGAATGATGAGGTCGGCTTGTGGCCGCAGGGCATCATAGCGCGAAACGACAACAGTGCAAACCGCCCGCCGCGACGGCTACATCAGGCCAAGGGCGCGCTTGGCCGAGAGATTGCCGGCGCCCGCCGCATGGCGGTACCAGTACAGGGCGCGCGCACTGCTGGCCGCCACGCCCAGACCGCGCGCGTACATATGCGCCAGCTGGACCTGCGCGGCCACGTGCCCCTGCAAGGCGGCCTTGCGGTACCACGCCATCGCCAGCGGATGGCTGACCGTGACGCCCAGCCCGTGCAGATAGCCGTGCGCCAGCTGCGCCTGCGCGCGCGCCATGCCCTGCTCGGCCGCACGGTAAAACCAGCTCATTGCAGTGGGATGCGACAGCGTCACGCCACGGCCCTTGCGGTACAGCAGGCCGAGATTGTATTGCGCCGAGCGATCGCCCTGCTGCGCGGCGCGGCGGAACCAGCACGCAGCGAGCGCGTGGTCGGGCGGCACGCCCCGGCCGCTGTAGTGCAAGGCGCCGAGATGGTTCTGCGCATAGGCCAGGCCGTGCGAGGCGGCGCGCGCCAGCCAGACGACGGCCTGCGCGTCGTCGCGCTCGACGCCGTGGCCGCGCAGGTAGAGCTGGGCCAGGTTGAACTGGGCGTACGGGTTGCCTTGCCAGGCAGCGCGGTGATACCAGGAGAACGTCGCGGCGCCGGCGCGGGCGGCATGGTCGGAGCTCATCCAGATCCTTTCGGCAAGTCGTGCGAACGGCCGCAGGCGCAGCCGATTCCATTGCCAAAAGTTTAAGTAGATCGGGGCTACGCGGTTTGCGAGCGCACAATCAGGCGTCAGGCGAAATCAGCTGAGATTAGCTGCAATGCGCCTCGGCAGCCATCCGGCGTTCGCGCACGGTGGCCGCATATTTTTCCAGAAATACCGGGATTTTGGCGGCAGCAACCTTGTTGATCGACACCAGCAGACTCGGCTCGACGCGCTCGATGCCGCAGGTGCGGCCGAGATGCCGCGCGGCATGCAGCAGCACGTCAGCAGCGACCTGGGCGTCGGCCTCGGCCCGGTGGGCCGTGCCGACAAAGGGAATGCCAAGCTGGCTCGACAGCTGGCCCAGCTTGTAGCTGACCAGGCCCGGGAACAGACGGCGCGACAGTTTCAGCGAGCACACGAGGCCCACGTGCTGCGTCGTGCGGCCCAGGCGCGCGCCTTCGGCCTTCAAAAACTTTTCGTCGAAGCTGGCGTTGTGCGCCGACAGCACGTCGCCGCCGATGAAGTCGAGCAGCTCAGGCACGACCTGGTGCGAAGGCGGCGCACTGTCGACCATCTGTTGCGTGATGCCGGTCAGGGCCGTGATGAACGACGGCACGCGCACGCCGCAATTGACAAGCGAGACATAACGCTCGGTCACTTCGCCGCCAACGATGCGCAGCGCCGCCACTTCCGTGATGCGGTCGCCCATGTCGGGCGACAGGCCGGTGGTCTCGAAGTCGAGCATCACCAGCGGTCGGTCGTACATACTCATCCTTGCTCCTTTGTGTGCTTTTCCAGCGGGGTGTCAGCCGAACTTGCGTAGCGCGTCGAGCGCCAGGCCGGTGCCGATGCTGCCGAACAGGTCGCCCTCGACGCGGCGCGCATCCGGCACCATCGCACCAATCCGCGCGCGCAGCAAGCCCACGCCGCTCGAACCACCCGTGAAAAAGACCGTGTCGACATCGGCCGGCCTGACGCCGGCATCGGCGAACAGCTTGCCGACGGTCGTGGCGACCTGCTCGACCAGCTGCGCGATCGCCGCTTCGAACTGCGCGCGCGCGATGTCCAGCGACTCGGGTGGCGACAGGCGATCGAGCTGCAGATTGACCATGTCGGCATCGGACAGCGCAATCTTGGCGCCCTCGACCTGCATCGCCAGCCAGTGGCCGGCGCGGTCGTCGATCAGATTCTGCAGACGCGCGATGCGGGCCGGTTCGGCCGCGTCGCGCGCCAGGTCGGCCAGTTGCGTCACGCTCTTTCGCGTATAGGCCTGGTTGATCGTGTGCCAGGTGGCCAGATTGAAGTAGTAGCTCGACGGGATCTCGGCGCCCGAGCGCAATTTGCTGCCGTAGCCGAGCAACGGCATGACGCTCGCCAGGCTCAGGTACTTGTCGAAATCGGTGCCGCCGATGTGCACGCCGCCGTTGGCCAGGATATCGTCGCGGCGGTCGGGCCGGCCGGCGCGCTCGGGGCCCAGGCGCACCAGCGAAAAGTCGGACGTACCGCCGCCGATGTCGGCGATCAGGACCAGTTCTTCGCGGTCGATGCGCGATTCGTAATCGAAGGCGGCGGCGATTGGCTCGTACTGGAAGCCGATGTCGCGAAAGCCAACCGAGCGCGCCACGTCGAGCAGCGTATCCTCGGCCAGCTGGTCGGCCTGGGCATCGTCGTCGATGAAGAACACGGGGCGCCCGAACACGGCGCTCTGGAACGGCTGGCCGGCCTGTGTTTCGGCGCGGTGCTTGACCTCCCCGATGAACTGGGCCAGCAGCGAACGGAACGACACGGAACGGCCCGCGACCTCGGTCTGGCCATCGATCAGGCTCGTGCCCAGCAGGCTTTTCAGCGAGCGCATCAGGCGGCCTTCGTAGCCTTCGAGATATTCGGCAAGCGCGGCGCGGCCATAGCTGACGCGGTCGTCGTCGGCGTTGAAAAACACCACCGACGGCAGCGTGGGCTTGCCGTCCTCGAGGGTCAACAGCGCCGTCGGGGCGGATTGCATCATGCCGGGCCGATACCAGCCGACCGTGGAATTTGACGTGCCGAAGTCAACGCCGCAAGCGTGCACCATAGGAACCTTTATCTTGAAGGGGCGGTATGGTAACAGATTCCGTCGAGTATCGCTCCCCCGCTTCCCGCTGTAAGCAAGCTCTTACAGGGAGGCGGCAGGCGTACCGATATGGTGTGGTTGGTGAACACCGGATAATCGCCGGGCAATGCACTGCCGGTGCTGTACGCTGGCCACGACAACAATAAAGCAGAAAGATTGACCGCATGAGCAATACCCCCCACGCTGGCGCCGTCGTTGTTCATGGCGGCGCCGGCACGTCGCGCGACCATGAAGACGGTTGCGTGCTCGCCGCGCGCCGCGCCCTGGCGCAACTGGAAATCAATGGCGACGCACTCGGCGCCGCCATCGGCGCCGTGACCACGATGGAAGACGATGGCCGCTTCAATGCCGGCAGCGGCTCGGTGCTGGGCCTGGATGGCGCCACGGTTGAAATGGACGCGGCGATCATGGACACGCGCGGCCGCCTTGGCGCTGTCGCCTGCGTGCAGTCGGTGAAGAACCCGGTGCGCCTGGCGCGCGCGGTGGCCGACACGCCGCACTGGCTGCTCGTCGGCGAAGGCGCCAGCCGCTTCGCGCGCACGATCGGCATGCCGGACGCCGCTCCGGTGACGGAACGCCAGCGCACGGCGCACCGCAAGCTGCTCGCGCAACTGGCCGGTTCGATGCCGGTGATGCCGGGCCTGGACCGCGACCTGATCGACCACTACTGGAATTACAATACGCCGGTGCGCTTGCCCGAAGGCGTGGCCTGCGACACCGTTGGCGCCGTCGTGCGCGGCGCCGATGGCCACTTTGCCGTGGCCTGTTCGAGCGGCGGCTCGGCGCCGGCCCTGCTGGGCCGCGTTGGTGACGCGCCGATCATCGGCAGCGGCTTTTTTGCCGGCCCGGAAGGCGCCGTCGCTGCCACCGGCATCGGTGAACAGATCGTGCGCCATCTGCTGGCGCGCACCGTGTACGGCTGGATTGCCGATGGCATCCCGCTGACCGATGCGCTGCAGCGCGGCGTCGCTTTATTCACCCCGGACATCAAGGTCGGCCTGATTGCGGTGAGCCGCACGGACGCCGGCGCTTTCAGCAACAGTGATATGCCCACTTCGAAAATGGTACAACGATGAACCAGGAAATGAACGCACCGCGCAACGGCCACCTCGTCATCATCGGCGGCCATGAAGACCGCCAGCACGACATGCAGATCCTGTCGCGCTTTATCGAACTGGCCGGCGGCCCCGACGCGCGCATCGTCGTGATCACGGCCGCCAGCCAGATCGCCGACGAGATGTGGCACATCTACGATGATGCCTTCGGCGCACTGGGCGTAACGCGCCACAGCCACCTCGAAATCACGAGCCGCGACGACGCCAACGACGAAAACTTCGTGCGCCAGGTCGCCGAAGCCGATGGCATCTTCATGACGGGCGGCGACCAGAAGCGCCTCCTCGCGCTGATCGGCGGCACGGCGCTGGACGCCGAAATGCACGCCGCGCTGAAGGTGCGCGGCGCGACCATTGGCGGCACCAGCGCCGGTGCATCGGCGATGTCGGGCCACATGCTCGCGCAGGGCCGCACCGACTTGCTGCCCGAAAAAGGCTCGGTCAGTCTGGGCGCGGGCCTGGGCTTTTTGCACCGCGTGGTCGTCGACCAGCATTTCTCGGAGCGTCAGCGTCTGTCGCGCCTGCTGTCGATCGTCGCGCAGAACCCGTACCTGCAAGGCATCGGCATCGATGAAGACACGGCGCTCGTGATCGAGCGCGGCGTGGGCATCGAGGTGCTGGGCGAAGGCGCGGTGACTGTCGTCGACGGCCGGTCGATGAGCAGCAACGTGGCCGAGATCAAGGACCGGGCCATCCCGGAACTGATCGACGTGCGCCTGCACCTGCTGCCCGCTGGCGCCAAGTATTCACTGCCGATTGGCGATGAACAGGTGGGCAGGCGCATTCCTGCGTCGCTGCTGGACTTCCTGCAGATCGTCACGAAGCGCACGCCTCTCTCATGAAAGTGATCGAAAAGCGCCTGCTGCGGGGCCCGAACCTGTATGCCGAGACGCCGTGCCTGATGGCGGTGGTCGACAATCTGAATACCAAGGGACGTGGCTTCGGTGCGCGCCTGCTGGCGCTGATGCCGGAGCTGCCCGCGGCAGCGGCCGTGCGGCTGTCTGACGATGCGCTGCCTGTCGACGCGCTCGAACCCGTGATCATGGAACTGCAGCGCCTCGCGGGTGCGACCGGTGTGCAAGGTGCGACGCTGGCGGTCACGGGGCATGAACAGCGCCGGCGCATCGTGTGCGGTTACGGCGTCGAGCAGGTGGCGAGCGAAGCGCTGCGGGCCGGCGTCAAGCTGCTGACCGCGCTGACGCGCGATGAAGCGTTCGATCTCGATGCTACCGTTGCGGCGCTGCGCGAGATCGCTCTAGAGCATGCGATCGGCACCAGTACCGGCGCCGTGCTCGATGCGGCGCACCGGCGCGGCATTCCATCGCGCCGGCTGACGGACGACGCGAATCTGTTCCAGCTGGGCTGGGGCAGCCGCCAGAAACGCTTGCAGGCGACGATCACCGGCGCCACCAACTCGATCGCGGTGAGCATCGCCAGCGACAAGCACCTGACCAAGACCCTGCTCGCCCAGGCCGGCGTGCCGGTGCCGCGTGGCGAGGTCGTGACGACCAGCGTGGCGGCTCAGCGCGTCGCACGGCGCCTGGGCTGCGCAGTGGTGGTCAAGCCACTGGACGCGAATCAGGGCAAGGGCGTGACGGTCGATTGCGCGACGCCTGACAGCGTCGAACGGGCATTCGAGCACGCGCGGCGGCACGGTCGCCGCGTAATCGTCGAACAGTACCTGCGTGGACGCGACTACCGCGTGCTGGTCACGGGCGGCCGCATCGCCGCGGCATCGTGGCGGCGCCCGCCTGGCGTGACGGGCGATAGCCACTCGACGATCCGCGAGCTGGTTGAACTTGAAAACCGCAACCCGGCACGGGGCGACGGGCACACGAACATCCTGACCAAGATTCCGCTCGACGCACTGGCGCTCGAGACGCTGGCCAGCCAGGGCTACGAGCTCGATACGGTGCTCACGGCCGGCATCGGCGCCGACCTGCGGGGCAACGCCAACCTGTCCACTGGCGGCACCGCCGAAGACGTGACCGATCTGCTGCCGGAAGAAACGCGCGACATCTGCATCCGCGCCGCACGCACGATCGGCCTGGACATCGCTGGCATCGACATCATCTGCGACGACATCGCCCTGCCCTTGCGCGATCAGCGCGGGGGCGTCATCGAGGTCAATGCCGCGCCGGGGATCCGGATGCACCAGTATCCGAGCCGCGGCGCGCCGCGCGATGCGGGTGACGCCATCGCCCGTGCCCTGTTCGGCGACGACGACGGCCGCATTCCCGTGGTCGCGGTGACGGGCACCAATGGCAAGACCACCACGAGCCTGCTGATCGAGCACGTGGTGCGCCTGGCCGGCCTGCGCACCGGCGTCACGACGACCAGCGGTGTGTACCTGGACGGGCAGCTGGCGTATGAAGGCGACTGCACCGGCTACCATTCGGCGCGCAGCGTGCTGGGTTCGCCCGAGGTAGACTTCGCCGTGCTGGAAACGGCGCGCGGCGGCATCCTCAAACGGGGCCTGGCGTACGATCATTGCGACGTGGCGGTGGTGCTGAATGTCTCGGCCGATCATCTGGGACTGGATGGCATCGACACGATCGAGGATCTGGCCAGGGTCAAGGCGGTCGTCGCGGCCAGGGCGACGCGCGCGGTGGTGCTCAATGCCGAAGACGCGTATTGCGTGAAGATGGCGGACACGCTGGCCGACGGCGTCGAGATTATCTATTTCGCGCTCGACGCCGAAGACCAGGTCCTGGTGCCGCACATCGAACACGGTGGCCGCGGCGTCTACCTGCAGGATTCGACGATCGTACTGGCCGGGGGCGTGAGGCACGAGGCTTTGCTCGATGTGCGCGACATGCCCGTGTCACTGGGAGGTCGTGCGCGCTACAACATCGCCAACGCGATGGCGGCAGCGGCAGCGCTGATGGCCAGCGGCTTCAGCAACCGCGACATCGCCGCCGGCTTGCGCGGCTTTGTATCGGACAACAAGCACAATCCGCTGCGCTCGAACCTGTACGATGTCGATGGCGTGACCGTCGTCGTCGACTACGCCCACAACTGCGCCGCCTACGCCGCGCTGGCCGAGATGGCGCGCGCCATGACGGCCGGTCGCCTGGTCGGCGTCGTAGCCGCCCCGGGCGACCGCCGCGACGCCGACCTGATCGACATCGGCCGCACCTGCGCCGCCGGCTTCGACGAACTGGTCGTCTACGACAGCGAAGCGCGTGGCCGCGCCGCGGGTGAATCCGCAAGACTCATCGCCCGCGGCGCCCAGCTGGCAAAGATTGTGCCAGGCCACCTGCAGATCGAGCATGACGTCCACTGCGCCATCCGCCTGGGCCTGGCACGCTGCGTCCCGGGCGACGTCCTGGTCTTCGGGTGCGGCTCATCCATCTCCGAACTCACGGAAGCCCTCCGCCCCACCCGTCCGGACCTGGCGAACAAAATCGAGGCCGCCGCAATCTGAGCCCCAACGACAAACGGCCCCAAAAGGGCCGTTTTTTTACGCACCGTCAGTGCTCCGAATCAATTACCCAATAATTCGACACTGACCCCAATTAAACATTGCACTAGGACCCTAACTAAAGAAACTGAACAATTAGGGTCAGTGTCGAATTGTTTGACAACTTTTTCGAATCAGCAAGCCTGCATAAGATGAGACTGCTAAATTTGGGAGAAATTGCTCAACAATTCGACTCTGACCCTAATTAAATCGTTTGCCGCAGATTTGCCATTAGAAACTGAACAATTAGGGTCAGTGTCGAATTGTTTGATAACTTTTCCAGATTGGACGGACTCGATTAGCTGAGTCCGTTTAAATCTGGAGCAATTGCTCAATAATTCTACTCTGACCCTAATTGTTCGGGATCTTTGGGTTAGGCGGTTTGGGCGGCGATCAGGGCGGCGCTTTCGGGGTCGGTGACGCGGATGGCGTCGATGAACACTTGCAGGGAGGAGCCGCAGGCGAAGATCAGGACGTCGCCCGGGTTGCACAGGTCGAGGCCCAGACGGATGGCGTTGCCGACGTCGAGCTCGCGGTGCAGCGTGTCGCTGATGCCCACCACTTCTTCGGCGCCAGACAGGATCAGGTCGACCGCTTCGCCCGGTTCGCGGCCGCGGCTTTGCGATTCGTAGACCACCAGCTCGTCGAAACGCTCGCCGCAGACGCGGCCAACCTGTTCCAGGTCGGTGTCGCGGCGGTCGCCGGGCGCCGTCACGATGCCGATCAATTGACCGGGCAGCATGCCGCGCGCCATGTCGGCCATGGCGGCGTAGGCAGCCGGGTTGTGCGCGTAGTCGACGATGACCGTCACGCCGCGCACATCGAACATATTCGTGCGCAGCGGGTTCGTGCGGCCGTTCGAGACGAACGTCGACAGGCCCGCAGCGATGTGCAGATGGTTGAAGTTGGCGGCCATCAGGCCGGCGGCGGCCGCCAGTGCATTGGCGATATTGAAGCGTGCCAGCCCGCCGAACGAGATCGGCATGCTTTCCACCCGCAGCACGGCTTGCTGGCTGTGGCCGTCGGCCAGCACCACGGCGCCATCCTGCAGATAGGCGCCACGCCCGCCGTCTTCCAGGTGCTTGAGCATCACCGGGCTTTCCGGATCCATCGAGAAGAACAGCACTTCGGCGCCCGGCTTGACGCGGCGCGCCATCTGCACGCACAGCGCGTCTTCCGCGTTGAGCACGACCGCTTTCGAGGCCGACTGCGCCACGACAGCCTTCACCTGCGCCAGATCTTCGACCGTGTCGACGCCATCCAGGCCAAGATGATCGGCCGCGATGTTCAGCACGATCGCGACGTCGCAGCGATCGAACGCGAGGCCCCGTTTGAGGATGCCGCCACGCGCCGTTTCCAGCACGGCGACCTCGACTTCCGGTGCGCCCAGCACCGTGCGCGCCGACCAGTAGCCGGTGCAATCGCCCTTGACGACCTGCTTGCCGTCGATGAAGACGCCCTCGGTCGTCGTCACGCCCGTCACCTTGCCTGCCATGCGCGCCGCGTGCGCGACCAGCAAGGTGGTGGTGGTCTTGCCGTTGGTGCCGGTCAGCGCGATGACGGGAATGCGCCCGTCCGTATTGCCCATCAAGCCTTCGACGATGGCGTCGCCGGCATCGCGCGGCTCACCGGCGCTCGGGTACTGGTGCATGCGGATGCCCGGCGCGGCGTTCACTTCGATGACGGCGCCCCGCTGCGCTGCGAGCGGCTGCGCGATGTCCTTGCAGACGATGTCGATGCCGGCCACGTCCAGGCCGATCTTGGCGGCGGCCCGCACGCACAGCAGGCGCGTCGATTCCGGCAACTGGTCGGTCACGTCTTCGGCGGTGCCGCCGGTCGACAGGTTCGCATTGCCGCGCAGTTCGGCCGTGACGCCCACCGGCAGCACGCTGTCCACGTCAAAACCCTGGCGCGCCAGCATGTCGTTTGCGTGTTCATCGAGCGTGATGCGGGTCAGGATGGTCGCATGACCCGCGCCGCGCGCCGGGTTCGCGTTTTCGATCTCGACCAGCTGGCGCACCGTCAGGTTGCCGTCGCCGACAACGTGCGCCGGGCGGCGGCACGAGGCGGCGGCAACACGGCCGCAGGCCACGAGCACGCGGTAGTCGCGTCCTTCGACATGGCGTTCGACGATCACGCGCCGGCCGAAGCCACGGGCAAATTCGAAGGCCAGCGCTACATCGTCCGGCGTCGCGCAGGCCACCGTGACGCCCTTGCCCTGATTGCCGTCGAGCGGCTTGAGCGTGACCGGCACCGCCAGGCGCCGCGCCACGCGCTGCGCCGCTTCGACGGTGGTGACCACGTCGCCCTCGGGCACCGGCACGCCGGCTTCCTTCAACAATGCTTTCGTCAACTGCTTGTCGCTGGCGATCTTGACTGCGATGAAGCTGGTTTCGCCCGTCGTCGTCGCTTGCAGGCGCTTTTGCCGCACGCCCCAACCGAGCAGGAACAGGTTCGCTTCTTCGGTGATACGCTGGGTTGGGATACCCCGCTCGTGCGCTGCCGCTAACACAGCCGCCGTGCTGGTGCCGATCGCATAGCGCCCGGCGATGCCGCGCAGTTCTTCCAGACGCGGCTCGAGTGCGAACGCTTCGCCGCGCGCCAGCGCCGTCACCAGGCCCACCGCCAGGTCCAATGCCGGCTCGGCCAGCTTTTCGCAGGTGTACGCAACGACCACGCGGAACTGGCCCGGATGACCATTCACAGGGCGCGTACGGCCAAAGGTTGCGGGTGCGCCGGCCAGTGACTGCAGCTCGAGGGCGACGGTTTCGATCACGCGGCCCAGGTAGGTGCCGGCCGCCAGTCGCTGCGCGAAGCCGCCCGTGGCGCCATCGGACAGGCGCTCGCCGCGCAGTGCCGGCAGCAGGTCCAGCAGCGCATCGTTGAAGCCAGGGATATCCCGCGTCGAGAGGCCGTACAGGTCTTCCAGATCGAGGACGGACAGCAGGCAGGGTGAATCGGCGTGGACGTTCGGTCCGCGCAGAAAGCGTTGTTCCAGGATTTGCACGTTGGTGTTCCCTTGTTATCGTGTTGATGAAGCGACGGCCGGCACACGCTCTCTACGTGTACCGGCCGCTTTGCGCACTGTGCGGACGCCTCAGGCGTCGAACAGTTGCGTGTACATCCGGGTGGCCATCAGGCCCACCGTGGTGTGGTGCACTTCCGGCGACAGCAGGCGCGACAGCAGTGCCATGGCTTCCTGCTTGCCGCTGCTCGCCGCCACTTGCTGTTCCAGCACGCGCAACTCGTTACCTGTATCTTGCGCGTCGGCCCCCGTGTGGCGACGGATCAGGCCACGCACCGGGAATGCCGTCCCGCGCTCGGTGCCCAGGCCATGCTGGTCGAGCGTGCGCTGGCGGGCGCGGGCGGTCAGCACGCGCGGGCCGGCAGCTTGCCCGCCGTCCGGGTGGCTCGTGATCCAGTCACGCAGCACTTGCAATTCGTAGGCATTGAAGACACCGAACATCTCGGCGCGCTCGCCTTCGACGAGGCGCCAGAAGCGGCTGTGCTCGACCGATTCACCGCGCTTGATCCAGCCAGCTTCTTCGAGCGCAGCCAGGAATGCCGGAACCTGCGCTGGCTCGGCCAGCCAGTCGTTGACCGAACGCCCGGCCACACGGCAGTAGTCCGAGTGCATGTTCTTGCCGACGACGCTTTTCGCGGCCATGATGCTGACCAGTTCTTCCTGCAGATCGAACTCGCCGATCACCGACGTGGTGCTCGCGCCCAGCTCGTTGAGGCGGTAGCCATTGACGACGCGCTGCCAGAAGGCATCGCGGTCGCCCACACGCGGCATCAGGTCGTGGACCGATTGCACGGCCTTGCGGGCGTGGCCGCTGCCAGCATTATCCACCGTGACGTGCAGCGTGAAGTAATATGGATCGATGCCCAGCTCGTTGAGCTCGTAGGACGTGATCAACAGGTGCAGCGGCAACTGCTCGTAGCCGAGGTTGTAGCCGATGATCTCCGGCAGGTAATGTTCGGCGTTATGACCCAGCGCCAGTTGCAGTGCGCCCTGCAGGAAGTGGCTATCGCTCAGGCCTGCCCAGCTGTCGCAGCCGTGCGTGGCCAGCAGCTTGCGGTACAGCGTGACGTGGTTCTTGTCCGGCAAGCCATCGCCCAGCTCTTCGAGGTAGGTCTTGATCAGCGGGTGGAAGGCGACATCATCCCACTGGCGCACCAGGCCATACAGCCAGGCACCATCGACCAGCTTGGTCGGGGCCACGCCCTTGATGAAGTACAGCGCATGGGCGCGGGTGCTGAAGTAACGGCGCGGCGCGCCATTCTTGCGCGCAGCCAGGTATTCGCGGTATTCCTGCCCGACGACGTCGGCGCGCTCTTCGATCCACGCTTGCAGGTCATTCATATTCGATGGCAGGTCGACCGGCAGCTCGCGTGCGAGCGCGAGCTGGTCGTCGATGAACGACTTGGCGGCAGCAGGCTGCGCTGCCGGGTCGGCATACAGCGAGAAGTACAGATTCCTGGCACCCTGGCCGGTAGGCAGCGGGGCACTCTGGACGCCTGGCGCGTCGGCTAACAGCATTGGGCTCATGTCTCGATTCTTGAAATGCGTTCTATGGACGGTACCGCATTATCCGTGCTCAGGCATGTCGAGAGAATCGGTAGGCGTGCTGTCGGCCTGTAAGATAGGGATTACAAAAATATTATCGAGTGACGCAGGTCATTACGCTGCTGCGCCCAGCGCCCGCTCTGCAACCAAGCCACTGTTTGATAGCTGTACCGGCATTGCCCCGGCATCGAGCATGCGCACAAGCGCACGCTCACCATCACCCGTATTGACGCCCACGGCGCGTATTGCTTCCGTCGCGAGCAGCACCTCGAACCCCGCCGCCAACCCATCGACCACCGTATTAAGCACGCAATAATCCGTTGCCAGGCCGCACACAGTCAGGCGCCGGATGCCGCGCTCGCGCAACGTCTCTGCCAGGCCAGTACCATTGAATGCCGAATAGGCATCGACCTCGACTGTGGTGGCCTTGGAGACCACCACGGCGTCATCGAGCTGCAGCGCGTCGGCGAAGCGCGCGCCATCGCTGCCCGCGACGCAGTGCACGGGCCACGGCCCGCCCTGGTCGGCAAACGAACAATGCAATGCGGGATGCCAGTCGCGCGACACGTAGACCGGCAACGCATGCGTGCGGTACAGGTCGATCAGGCGATTGATCGGAGCCAGCACGGCGTCGCCTTGCGGGACGCCCAGGCTGCCGCCGGGGAGGAAGTCGACCTGCGGGTCGACGATCAGGAGGGCGTCGCCCCCACCCAGCACGATGGCACTCATGGTTGTTTCCTTTGCTGTTCGTTCACATGACGCCATGACAGCGTCGCCAACGAGAGCCTACCATGAAGCCCCCGCGCTGGCAGGGGCGCAACACATGCAGGTTACTGCGGCGTATTGTTCAGCAGCGAGTGCTTGCGTGCATAGCCGAAGTACACAACCGCGCCGATGCTCAGCCAGATCGCGAACGCGACCCAGGTATGCCAGCTCAGGAACGACATCAGCACCAGGCAGAAGATGATCGCCAGGATCGGGATCAGCGGGACGGCCGGACAGCGGAATGCACGTGGCAGGTCAGGCCGCTTCTTGCGCAGCACGATCACGGCGATCGAGACCAGCGTGAACGCGGCCAGCGTGCCGATATTAACCAGCTCGGCCAGCACCGTCAGTGGCACCACGGCAGCGATGAGGCCAAAGATGATGCCCACCAGCCAGGTCGCGAAGAATGGCGTACCGTATTTCGGGTGCACCTTCGACAGGCGCGCCGGCATCAGGCCGTCACGCGACATCGCGAACAGGATGCGGGTCTGGCCGTAGGCCATCACCAGCATCACGGTGCTCATGCCCAGGATCGCGGCCAGATCGACGAAGCCCGCGACCCAGTCTTCACCGGCCACTTGCAGCGCCAGCGACACCGGATGGTCGACGCCCTTGAAGTCCATGTGCGGCACGATGCCGGTCATGATCGCAGCGACCACGACATACAGGATGGTGCAGATGATCAGCGAACCGATGATGCCGATCGGCAGGTCGCGTGCCGGATTCTTGACTTCTTCGGCGGCCGACGTGACGGCGTCGAAGCCGATGAAGGCAAAGAACACCAGGGCGGCGGCGCTCATCACGCCCGTCATGCCGTATGGCATGTACGGCTGCCAGTTCTCCGGCTTGACGTGGCCCACACCGACTGCGATGAACAGCAGCACGACGCTGATCTTGATGATCACCATCACGTTGTTCAGACGGGCCGACTCGCGCATGCCGAGCGACAGCAGGAACGTGATGGCCATCATGATCAGGAACGCTGGCAGGTTGAACAGGGTCTCGACGCCAGGGCGCGCGCCGGGGGCGGCGGTCAGCGCGTCAGGCAGCACCAGGCCGAAGCCTGACAGCAGCGACTGGAAATAACCCGACCAGCCGACCGCAACGGTCGAAGTAGCCAGGCCGTATTCGAGCAGCAAGTCCCAGCCGATCATCCAGGCGACGAATTCGCCCAGCGTAGCGTAGCTGTAGGTATAGATGGAACCAGCGACCGGGACGGTCGAGGCGAATTCGGCGTAGCACAGCGCGGCGAAGCAGCACGCCATGGCCGCGATGACGAACGACAGCGACAGGCCGGGGCCGGCCGTGACGGCGCCGGTACCGGTCAGCACGAAGATACCGGTGCCGACGATGGCGCCGATGCCGAGCAGGATCAGGTCGGTCGGGCCGAGCACTTTCTTGAGGCCGCCCGGCTTGGCGCTTGCGGCGATCATCGCATCCAGATTCTTGGTTCTAAAAATACTCACTACGTGTTCTCCAATCAAATAATGGTGTGGTCCCGCGTCTTGTCATTCCTGCGCCTGCCTGATGGGCGGGCACACTCCCGGGATCCTGCCTGGTGGGCCGGCTTGCCTGACCTTGAAACCGCTGCTGCTTGTACCTGTCATCTCCAGCTTTTTTGCAGGTGTGCCAATATAACCAGAATGTTGTCTCGAATCAAAGCAATCTGCGGAAACAAGTGCAATTTACGTGCCTGCTGGCAAATCCAAAGGAGCGTTGCGTAAACAGCGCGCTGGCGTCGAGCGTTCTTGATTTCCCAGGTGCAACATTCGATAATGGGCGGTAGTCACCGCCCCAGCTCGCATGGGCCGCCTCCCGCTGTTTGGACACCGCTGTTCCCCCGCCATGAATGTCACCCCAGGACACTTGATTACCGGACTGCCCGCGCACGCGTCGGGGTGGCCCGAACTGCGGCATGGAATGCGCCGCGCATTGGTGGCCTGCGGCTTCACAGTAGTGTTTGGCGGCGCACTGGCAGCACCGCACCCGGCGTCGCGCCTCGACGACATTGCCATCATCGCGGAACAACATCATGCGCAGGCCCGCACCCTCCTGGTGCAGGAAGGCCCGGCACTGATCGCCGGCGCGCCCTATGCGGTGCGAATCCGTTACCTGTTCCTGCTTCGCCGGGTGCAGGTCGATGGCGGCAATTACCGCGAGGCGTACGAGACCAACGAACAGATCATCAAGTTGGCCACGACTGCGCACGATCCGCGCAACCTGGCACTGGCCAGCCTGGGCCGCGTATATCGCCTGATTGAAAACAATGATCCCGCCGCTGCGCTGGCCTTGCTGGAAACGCTGGGCGCCCGCTACCGTGATCTCGACAGTCTGGAATTCAAGGCCGGGTTCGATGCACTCCAGGGCGCCGCCTTCAGCGCCGTCGGCCAGTACGATCGCGCGCTGCAGCGCTTTTTGCCCGCGCTCGAACTGGTCAACAACCATCCCGACCTGTGGAGCCCGCGCAAAGCCGACATCCTGCTGGCCATGGCGCGCATGTACGTCAATGCGCGCGATCCCGTGCGCGCGCTCGAGACGCTGCGCGAAGTGCGGGCCAGCAAGACCAACCTGCCGCCGCGGCTGGATGCGGCGGCGTCGTTTTTTGAAGGCCGCGCGCTGATCACGCAAGACCAGCCCGATGCCGGCCTGGTGGCGCTCGAGCGGGCGCTCGGGCTGGCGCAAACGCATCAACTGCTGTCGGTCCAGGCTAATGTGTTGGGCAATATGGCCAACGCCTATCTCAAACTGGGCCGCTACGCCGAGGCTGAAACGGCCGCGCGCGCCGCCTTGATCCCTGCCAAAGACAGCGAAGACAGGATCAGCCTGCAGATGGCGACCGCGAACCTGGGCTTTGCGCTGTTCGGCCAGCGCCGCTATCAGGAAGGCATGCGCCTGGTCGACGAGGTCAGCGCCGCGATGCGCCGCGCCGGCGCCCTGTCCACGCTGGGGCGCCTGCTGGCCGAAAAAAGCCAGGCGCTGGAGCGGGCCGGCCGTTTCCAGGAGGCCCTTGCCACGCTGCGCGAGCGCGACGCCGTCATGCAGCAACTGGCCGTGAATGACCGCAACAAGGCGATCTCGGCGCTGCAGGAACAATTTAAATCGCGCGAGCGCGTTGCCCAGATCGACAGTCTGCGCCTGGAAAACACCGCGAAGGATGCCGAACTGCGTCACCGCACACTGATCCAGACGGCCGCCTCGCTGGGGACCGCGCTGGCGCTGCTGCTGTGTTCGGGCGTGCTGTGGCTGTACCGCAAATCGGAACGCACCGGCCAGCGCCTGTCGGAACTGAACGCCGAACTGGCCCACCATTCGGCGCATGACCCGCTGACCGGGCTGCACAACCGGCGCTCGTTCCAGGACCGCATGCGCAGCCGTACCGGCGAAGCGGCGCCGCAGCCGGACGCCGCGGATTGCTTCACGCTGCTCGACATCGACCATTTCAAGCGCATCAACGACGACTATGGTCACGCCGCCGGCGACGCCGTGCTGGTCGAAGTGGGCAAGCGCCTGCGCGCTACGCTGCGCGAGTCGGACATGGTGCTGCGCTGGGGCGGCGAAGAATTCCTCGTGTATTCGCAGGGCGTCACGGCGGCGCAGCGGCCGCTGTTGGTGCAGCGCATCCTCGACGCGCTGGCGAGTGCCCCGATCCTGCTGGCGGACGGCACACTGCTGGCGATCAGCGCCACGGCCGGCGCCGTGGCGCTGCCGTTTGCCATCGGTGAAGACGAGGCGCCGGCGCCGTCGATGGATTGGCAGCAAGCCATTGCCCTGGCCGATCGCGCCATGTACAAGGGCAAGGAAGCGGGCCGCAACCGCGCGTATATCGTGGCGGGCCTGCGGCGGCCGGAAGGCGCGCTGCAACTCGACCTGGTGTTGCCGGGCGTGGCTGCCTGAAGGTATACCTGGACTAGACCTGGACCTGGACCTGGACCTAGACCGGCAGCGGCGTGCGGCGCGCGTTGACGGCCGCCACGGTCTGCAGCAGCGCTGCCGGCACCAGCGGCTTGGCGAGAAATTCATCGAACCCCGCTGCCAGCACTTTCTGCTCGTCTTCCTTGCGCGAAAACGCCGTCAGCGCGATCACCGGCACGCTGGCGATCAGGCGGTCCGGCAAGGCGCGCACTTTGCGGATGAAATCGAACCCGTCGATGACCGGCATGCCGATGTCGCTGATGATCAGGTCGGGCCGGTGCAGCGCGATCAGGTGCAGGGCTTCCTGGGCGCCAGTGGCGGTCAGGATCCTTGCCTGACTGGGCGCCAGCACCGCCTGCACCAGTTCGAGCGAGTCGAGCGCGTCGTCGATCACCAGCACCGTCAGGCCCTGCAGTGCCAGCGCCGTCAGCGGCAAGCCTGGCGCAGGGGCTGCTACCGCGGACGCCGGCGCGCAACCGCTTGCCAGCGGCATGCGCAGCGTGAAGGCTGCCCCCTGCCCTTCGCCCGCGCTGGTTACGCTCAGCGCGCCGTCCTGCAAGTCGATCAGCTGGCGCGCAATGGCCAGTCCCAGGCCCAGGCCACCATGACGCCGTGACGACGATCCATCGGCCTGGCGGAAGCGGTCGAACACGAATGGCAAAAACGCGGCCGGGATGCCGGCGCCGGTATCCTCCACGGTGATCACGCTGGCGTCCCCGAGGGTGCGCAGCGTGACGGTCACGACACCGCCCGGCTCGCTGAACTTGATGGCATTGGACAGCAGGTTCACCATCACCTGCTGCATGCGGCCGCTGTCGCCGAGGATGCGCCCGTCCCCGGCGTCGAGATCGGCGAGCAGCGTCACCTGGCGCGCCAGGGCTGCCGGCCGCGTCGTGTCGAGCGCAGCGTTGATGAAGTCCGGGGGCGACAGTGGCACATTATCGATGCGTACCTTGCCGGCCAGCAGGCGGCTCATGTCGAGCATGTCTTCGATGAGTTCGGACTGCGCACGCGCGTTGCGCTCGATTGTGCTGAGGCCGCGCTTGAGCGACGCGTCATCGCGCCCGCCCTGCAGCAACAATTGCGACCAGCCGAGCATGGCGTTGAGCGGCGTGCGCAGCTCGTGCGACAGCGTGGCCAGGAAATCATCCTTCATCTGGCTGACGTTTTCTGCGTCGAGCCGCGCCTGCTGCTCGATCAGGAACAGCTTCTGACGCTCGGCTGCGGCGACGAGCGAGGCGGCGATCGTCTGGTTGCGCTCCTCCAGGCGCGCATCGAAAATCGTGGCCAGCAGCGTGATGCTCAATAGCGCCACCGTCGTGATCGTTACCAGCGCCGCCAGGTAATCCTGGTCGACGCCCACCAGCGCCGCGCCGCAGACACTGCCCGGCGCGAAGTGCGCGGCAGCCATGCCGGTGTAGTGCATGCCGGCGATCGCGCCGCCCATGACGACGCTGGCCGCCAGTTGCCGCGTGCGATGCAAACGCCCGCCCTCCTGCATGCGCATGCCGATCTGCAGCGCCAGCGCGGACGCGCCGATCGCGATCGCGACCGACAGTCCGAACAGCCACGGCGAATAGTTGATCGCAGGATGCATCTGCATGCTGGCCATGCCGGTGTAGTGCATGGCATTGATGGCAAGGCCCATCAGCAGCGCACTGGCGACAAGATGCCGCGGGCGCACCGTGCGGTATCGCAGTTGCCAGAGCGCGAGGCCGGATGCCACCACTGGCAACAGCCACGAGACGAAGGTCGTCGTGGTGTCGTAGCCGATCGGCAGCGGCAGGCGAAATGCCTGCATCCCGACGAAGTGCATGGCCCAGATGCCGCTGCCCATGGCCATGGCCCCGCCGGCCACCCAGACATACCGAGCACGCCGCTGCGCCTGCCTGACGCGCATAGCCAGACTCAGTGCGGTGTACGACGCCAGTATGCCGACCAGAATCGAGACGACGACCAGCAAGGGTTGGTAATGCCCATTTACCATGAAAGCTTCGTTACTTGAATGTTTCAGATGCCGGCGCGTGCCTGAAGGCACAGTGTATGCCGCGTGGTTACCCGACAAGTGTACAGGGCGAAACCACGGGCGCGGTTGAATTCAGGTCGTCTTGTGACCTGTTTGACCGCGTTTTTTTGACAATTACTCGTGTCAAAAAGATGCCTGACAGTTGGCGGGCTGGCGGGCGGGCCGGCGCAAAGGGAAAGGCACAATGCAAAAAAGGCTTGCACAGTGATGTGCAAGCCTTTTTTTGGTCAACCATATTCGTTGGTGGGAAGTGCAAGTTTCGAACTTGCGACCCCTGCAGTGTGAATGCAGTGCTCTACCCCTGAGCTAACCTCCCAGCGAGGCCGTATTATGCCACAGCCGATAAATTATGCCAAATGGCAATCGACTGCGTGCGTCCGAACAGCGCACCGTAACAACCAGCGCAGAAACGAAAAAGGCCAGCATGGTTGCTGGCCTTGAAAATTCTTGGTGGGAAGTGCAAGTTTCGAACTTGCGACCCCTGCAGTGTGAATGCAGTGCTCTACCCCTGAGCTAACCTCCCGAAGCGAGGCATATTATGGCACAAAATTTTCTTGGCGTCACCCCTGCGCCGCGTAATCAGCGCACATCATCAGGCCGCATAGGTCCGCCAGACGCAGTTGCCCTTCACACTTTTGTCCAGGCCAGCCAGAACCGTATCGTGCTCGGCCAGTTCATCGCTGCTGGCCGCCACGACGATGATCTCGCCCAGCGGCACGATCTCGAGCGCTTCACCGTCGTTGGTGGTTTCTTCTTCGACATCCATGGTCAGCGAATTCTGGCCACGCGTCATCGCCAGGTACACATCGGCCAGCAACTCCGAGTCGAGCAGTGCGCCGTGCAGCTTGCGGTGCGCGTTCGAGATGTCGTAGCGGTCGCACAGCGCGTCAAGCGAGTTGCGCTTGCCGGGATGCAGCTCTTTCGCCTGCACCAGCGTGTCGATGACGCCGTCGCAATACTGGACGAACGGCGGCAGGCCCATGCGCGTGAATTCGGCGTTCAGGAAACCCAGGTCGAACGGCGCGTTATGAATGATGACCTGGGCGCCCTGGATGAAGTCGCGCAGTTCGTGCGCGATCTCGTGGAACTTCGGTTTGTCGCTCAGGAACTCGGTGGTCAGGCCGTGCACGGCCAGCGCGCCCTCGTCCGACTCGCGTTCGGGATTGATGTAGCAGTGGTAGTTATTGCCGGTCAGCTTGCGGTTGAAAATTTCAACGCAGCCGACTTCGATGACGCGGTCGCCGGTGCGGGGGTTCAGGCCTGTGGTTTCGGTATCGAGAACGATCTGACGCATGGTGCAATTCTTCAAAGTGGGTGCGGGCGCAGTATAACAACTGCGGCGGCGTGCTGCGCAGAGCGGGACTCCGGACTGATCACCGGCGTACCGATGCGGCGCCCTTGTTGGCCAGCACGTCGGCCCGCTCGTTGCCCGGATGGCCATTGTGGCCGCGCACCCAGCGCCATTCGACGGCGTGCTGCTGCTGGGCCAGGTCGAGGGCCTTCCACAGGTCTTCGTTTTTGACGGGCTCTTTCGCAGCTGTCTTCCAGCCACGCGCCTTCCAGCCGTGGATCCACTCAGAGATGCCTTTCTGGACGTACTGGCTGTCGGTATGCAGCACGACTTCGCATGGCCGGTTCAGCACGCCCAGCGCCTCGATCACGGCGCGCAATTCCATGCGGTTGTTGGTGGTGTTGGGTTCGCCGCCGAAGATTTCCTTTTCGTGCCCGTTCGACACCAGGAGCGCGCCCCAGCCGCCCGTGCCCGGATTGCCCTTGCAGGCGCCGTCGCTGAAAATCTCGACCCGGGTCGGGTTGACGTCGTTGTTTGTTGCGCTTTTTGCGTCGTCCATTGTTTCGCTCATGCCCTGCTATTCACTTTCAATTCGTTCAATGCGGTTCGCCGCCGGCACTGCCGCCGGTCGCTTGCTGGTTTTCTTGTTCCATGCGGGGCCGATCAGATGCATTCCCTTGACGCGCTTGATCGCATGCACGACGTAGACGGCGCCAAGATACGGCCACCAGCGCCCGCCGGCCGATTCCATCATCGCAAAGCGGCTGAGCCAATGGGCGGTACGGCAAGGTGGCGCGTAACAGCCGAAGTGGCTGCGCGTGGCGCTCAGGTTGAGCAATTTTAGCCAGTCTTTCAGGCGCGGCATAGAAATGAATTCGCCCGTGTCCGGCAAATAGCCATTGCGCGTGACCCGCCCGATCCCCTGGCGCATGCCCCACAGGCTGGCCGGATTGAAGCCGCAGATGATCACCTGCCCTTCCGGGATCAGGATGCGCTCGACTTCGCGCAAGACTTGGTGCGGCTCGGCGGTGAACTCGAGCACGTGCGGCAGCACGACCAGGTCGATGCTGCTCGACGCAAACGGCAGCTCGGTGAAATCGGCCGCGGCGGCAATCTGGCGGCCGTTTGACGCGAACGCGAGCTCGTCGGCATTCGACGTGCGCGTGGCAACCTGCCACCGGTTGGGCATGCGGCTGGCGGCCAGCGCACCGAGCTGCGGGACGCCGATCTGCAGCGCGTTGTAGCCAAAAATATCCGCCGTCAATTCTTCGAGGCAGGCCTGCTCGAACGCGCGCACGTACGCGCCGGCTGGCGATTGCAGCCAGTTGTCGAGCGCTATAATGGATTTCTCGGCAGCGCTATCCATGCCACCTCTTGACCATACACATGACCATGACACCTCCACGGCAGCCGGCCCTGTCGGTACTGACAGTGCCGGCCTTCAAAGACAATTACCTCTGGCTGGTTCACGACGGCACGCATGCGGCCATCGTCGATCCGGGCGACGCAGCACCGGTACGCGCGGCACTGGCCGCGCACGACCTGCGCCTGACTGCCATTCTACTCACCCATCATCATGCTGACCATATCGGTGGCGTGCCCGCCCTGCTGGCCGAATGGGATGTGCCGGTGTTCGGCCCGCAGCACGATGGGATCGATCTGGTGACGCATCCGTTGGTGCAGGGCGATCGGATCACCGTGCCGGGCATCGATCTCGCGCTCGACGTGCTGGACGTGCCGGGTCACACCCTCGGACACATTGCCTATGTGCGGCGCGATGCGGATGCACACTGGCTGTTCTGCGGCGACACGCTGTTTGGCGCCGGCTGCGGCCGCCTGTTCGAAGGCACACCGGCACAGATGGATGCGTCGCTGACGCAACTTGCGCAGTTGCCGGATGAGACGCTGGTGTACTGCGCGCACGAATACACGATGTCGAACCTGGCGTTTGCGCAGGCGGTCGATGGCGCCAATACGGCACTGGCTGCGCGCTTGGAGGCCGACGGGGCCAGCCGCGCCGCCGGCCAGCCGACCATCCCTTCAACGATCGCTTTGGAAAAAGCCACCAACCCGTTCCTGCGCACGACGAGTGCGCCGATCGTGCGCAGCCTGGTGGCTGCCGGGCGTGTGGCTGAAGGGGCAGCGCCGCTCGAGGTCTTCACGGCGCTGCGGGAGTGGAAGAATACGTTCTGACGCGGCGTCAGATTTCTTCGTACAGCGGCAGCGTCAAAAATTCCGCGAATGCATTCGCCGTCGACATTTCTTCAAAGATGGTGGCGGCGCGTTCGTAGCTCGCGTGCGTCCCATCGGCCGCCACCTGCTTCACTTTTTCCAGCTCTTCGGGAATCATCGCCCGCACCATCTCGGCCGTGACCTTGCGGCCGTCTTCCAGCACGCCCTTGGCTGACCGGATCCACTGCCACACCTGCGAGCGACTGATTTCGGCCGTCGCGGCGTCTTCCATCAGATTGTGGATGGGAACGCAGCCATTGCCAGCCAGCCAGGCGCCCAGATAGTGGATGCCGACGTTGATGTTGTAGCGCAAGCCCGCTTCGGTGATCGGCGCTTCCGGCTTAAAGTCGAGCAATTGCGCGGCGGTCACGACGACATCGGGCCGCTGCTTGTCGAACTGGTTCGGCCGCTCGCCCAGCACCTTGGTGAATTCTTCCATCGCCAGACCCACCAGCCCCGGATGCGCGACCCAGCCGCCGTCATAGCCATCGGTCGCATCGCGGGCCTTGTCGTTGCGCACGCCGCCCATCGCGATCTCGTTTTTCTCCGGATCGTTCTTGATCGGAATCAGTGCGGCCATGCCGCCGATGGCCGGCGCGCCCCGTGCGTGGCAGGTCTTGAGCAGCAGCAGCGCATAGGCGCGCATGAACGGCGCCGTCATCGTCACTTTGGCACGGTCGGCCAGGCAGAAATCGCTGTCGCGCTTGAACTTCTTGATGCACGAGAAAATGTAATCCCAGCGGCCTGCGTTCAGGCCCGCGCTGTGCTCGCGCAGCTCGTACAGGATTTCGTCCATCTCGAACGCAGCCAGGATGGTCTCGATCAGCACCGTCGCCTTGATCGTGCCCTGCGGGATGCCGAGCAGATCCTGCGTCATCACGAAGATGTCGTTCCACAGCCGCGCTTCCAGGTGCGACTCGAGTTTGGGCAGGTAGAAATACGGCCCGGCGCCCCGTGCCAGCAGTTCTTTTGCGTTATGGACCATGAACAGCGCGAAGTCGAAGATGCCGCCCGAGACGCGCTTGCCGTCGACGAGTACGTGTTTTTCATCCAGATGCCAGCCGCGCGGGCGCACCAGCAGCGTGGCCACCTTGTCATTGAGCCTGTACGACTTGCCGTTTTGTTCGAGCGAAATGGTCTTGCGGATCGCATCGAACAGATTGATCTGGCCGCTGATCTGGTTATCCCAGTTGGGCGTGTTCGAATCCTCGAAGTCGGTCATGTAGCTGTCGGCGCCCGAGTTCAGCGCGTTGATGACCATCTTGCGCTCGACCGGGCCAGTGATCTCGACACGGCGGCAATGCAGCGCAGCGGGGATCGGCGCGATGCGCCAGTCGCCGGCCCGTACCGAGGCGGTCTCGGGCAGGAAATCCGGGCGCTCGCCGGCATCCAGGCGCGCTGCCCGTTCGGCGCGTGCGGCCAGCAAGGCCTGGCGCCGCGGCTCGAATGCGCGCGTCAGCGTGGCCACCAGCGCCAGCGCATCGGGCGTCAGGATCTGCTCGTAGGCCGGCTGAATCGCGCCGGAAATTTCCATGCCTTGGGGGATGCTGAGGGACATATCGACTCCTGAAGATGAATGAAAATCACGTGCGACGCTGCGCCGGGACGGGCCCTGCTTGGCGTTCCTGTTGGCATCCAGTATATTCACCCGCGTAACGCTAAACGAGACAAATACGCACTTCATCTGTGTGTTTTTGTATTAAATCAATCTGCGCAACCGGATCGTTTGCATGAGCAAGTTCACCCAGATGGCAACCTTTGTGGAGGTCGTGGCGCGCGGCAGCCTGTCGGGTGCAGCGCGCGCCGAGGGCATCGCACCGGCGATGATTGGCCGCCGACTGGACGCGCTGGAGGCGCGACTGGGCGTGAAACTGCTGCGCCGGACGACGCGCAAGCTCGTGCTGACCGACGAAGGCGTGGCGTTTCTCGAGGATTGCCAGCGCATTCTGGCCGAGGTCAACGAGGCGGAATCGGCGATCTCGGAGCGCAGCGGTCGGGCGTCGGGCCACCTGACGGTGTCGGCCCCGGCCGGCTTTGGCCGCCAGCACGTGGCGCCGCTGCTGCCCTCGTTCCTGGCCGAGCACCGCGACGTGACGGTCAACCTGAATCTGAACGACCGCGTCATCGACCTGATCGGCGATGGCGTCGACGTCGCCATCCGGATCGCCCGCCTGGGCGACTCGAACCTGGTGGGCGTGAAACTGGCCGACAACGGGCGCGTGCTGGTTGCCGCGCCCGCTTACCTGAAGCGCCACGGGACGCCACGTACACCAGCGGACCTGGCGCGCCATAATTGCCTAGCAATGAGCAGCGAAGGCAGCCAGCGCGGCTGGACCTTTCTCGAGAACGGCCAACCTGTCACGCACAAAGTCAGCGGGAATATGGTGTGCAACGACGGCGCCGTGCTGCACGCGTGGGCGCTGGCCGGCAAGGGCCTGGCGTGGCGCTCGATGTGGGAAGTGGGCGAGCAGATCGCCAGTGGCGAACTGTGCACGGTGCTGGACGCCTTCGCGGCGCCCGGTAACGACATCCATGCCGTGTTCGCGCAGCGCCGCCATCTGCCGCTGCGCATCCGTGCCTTTGTCGACTTCCTGCGCCGCAGCTACGCAGCCCCCGACTACTGGCGTCAACGCTGACGCGCGGCCCCCAGGCAACAACACGAAAGGTACAGACGAAAAAAATCCCCGGCAGTTCCGGGGATTTTGGTCTCGCAACGCCTGTTAGGCGATTACAGAGGCTGGATGTTCGAGGCTTGCTTGCCCTTAGGGCCGGTGGTCACGTCGAACGAGACGCGCTGGTTTTCCTGCAGCGACTTGAAGCCGTTGCTCTGGATAGCCGAGAAGTGCGCGAACAGATCTTCGCCGCCTTCATCAGGGGTGATGAAGCCGAAGCCCTTCGAGTCATTGAACCATTTAACGATGCCAGTTGCCATTACAATTTCCTATTTCGGTTAGTTGGGCTTGCGCCCGTTTTAGATCGTTTGAAGAAGCAAGAAAGAAATGACAGACAGACTGCACTACTACCTCGAACCCAACGATCCCACATTATACCGAATATTTCTCGCGCATGCCCTGTTCGTTGAATAAAAATACGTAAGTAGCCCTACGATTCCTGATGCCAATAAATACGACAGCGGGATTTTTTAATTCGGTATGCAGCAAAGAATAGAGGCAAGGACGGTTAATTTGTTTGCGCTTGATCAAATTCCGGTGTGCTCGACAATTGCGCGCGCGGCTTGCGCTGCCGGTAGTTCAGGTCAGTGCCTTGGGGTCGCGCAGCGCAGCGGCAATATAGTCGTCGAGCTCGGCGCGCCAGGCTTGCCACTCGCCCGCGGCGACGGCGTCGAACGCACGCAGCACGCGCAGCCGCTGTTCGAGCAGGCGCGCATGATGGCCCAGGCCGCGAAACCCGAAGGTCGCCGCTGAACCGGCCAGCGTGTGAAGCATCGCCTGCAGCTCACCGGCCGGCCCCGCCGGGTCGAACCCGGGCGCACCGGCCGGTGCGAGCTCTTGCGACAACTGCGCCAGGCGCCCGAACGTGGATGGCAGGCGCGCCGCGAACTTGTCGTTCAGTTCGGCCAGGCGGGCGAAGAATTGCTGGTCAGCCGGCTGCGTCATGGTCATGCCGGCCTTACTTGGTGCCGAAGATACGGTCGCCCGCATCGCCCAGGCCCGGGATGATGTAGGCGTGTTCGTTCAGGTGCGAGTCGAGCGAGGCGACGTAGACCTTGACGTCCGGATGCGCGTCCTGCACCACCTGGATCCCTTCGGGCGCGGCAACCAGCGCCAGGAACAGGATCTGCTCGTCCGGCACGCCGCGCTTTTTCAGCACGTCGATTGCGTGCACCGCCGAGTTGCCAGTGGCAATCATCGGATCGCACAGGATGAAGGTGCGATCGGTCGTGTCCGGCAAGCGGACCATGTACTCGACCGGCTCATGCGTCTCAGGATCGCGGAACACGCCGATGTGTCCGACGCGCGCCGATGGCACCAGCTCCAGCAGGCCATCGCTCATGCCGATACCGGCGCGCAGGATCGGCACCACGGCCAGCTTCTTGCCAGCGATCACTGGCGCATCGATGGTCACCAGCGGCGTGCGAATCTGGCGCGTCGTCAGCGGCAGGTCGCGCGTGATCTCGTACCCCATCAGCAGCGTGATCTCGCGCAGCAGCTCGCGGAACGTGCGCGTCGACGTGTCGTGCTCGCGCATGTGCGACAGCTTGTGCAGGATCAGCGGGTGGTTCAGGATGAAGAGGTTCGGGAAGCGCGGATCTTGGTTCATGGCGGGGTTCGACGCAGTCGATGAAGCTTGTAAGCCAGCATTATCACAGGCACAACGTGGTTTGTCCCGGCTCTGGCCGAAATAATTCCGGGTCGACGCTAGCAGAGCGCGGTGGCCGACCGTCTGCTGCGCCCTGCCCGTCAACGGTCCTGCGTCCATGTTGCGCTCACTGGATGACCCATGCAACCGGGTCAAGCCCGCGAATGTGTCAAGATGACACAAATCTGGTTGCATTAAAGCACTGAATTGCGCGATAAACATTTTCTACTCAGCAATAATCAGCGACAATACAGTGCTGACCGCCCACAATGGGCGGCGTTGGCGGCTGCTCGCGCGGTGCGCCCACCCGATCATTGCAGCCACGGGGTAAACGCACCGTACGTTGCTCATTGTGATGCAGTATGGAATTTTTCAGTGATAGACTCGTTCCTGGTTTGTTGCCCGGCACGGATAACAAGATGACACCGGCATGGTTTGAACATGCCGCGAAACGAGAACCCTGACCGACCATGCTGACCCCTCCTTCCGCAGCGCCCCATTCGCCGACGGCGCACCTGCCGCCTGCGATGCTGCTCGACGGCCTGCTGGAAAGCGCGGGTGACGCCGTGTTCCGGGTCGCGCCCTGCGGGACGATCCGGGCTGCAGGCACCCGTGCCCAGCGCCTGCACGGTTATATGCCGGGCTGCTCATTGGTTTCACTGGTGCACGACGTCGACCAGGCAGCCTTGCGCCACGCACTGGACAGCGCCGCGACCGCGCAGGAAGCAGCGCTGGTCGAGGCACGTTTTCGCAGTGGCGAGCGTGACATCTGGTTCGAACTGCGCATTGCCCAGTTGACCACGGGCGACGATGCGCAAATCCTCGTGATCGGCCGCGACATGTCGGCGCAGCACGCGACCGAAGAGCGGCTGCGTCACATGGCGACCCACGATGCGCTGACCGAATTGCCGAACCGGCTGCTGCTGGCCGACCGCATCCGCGTCGTGATTTCGAACGCACGCCGGTCGGGCCAGGGTTTTTCGGTTGTCGCAGTCGGGATGGACGGGTTCAAGAAGGTCAACGACGGCCTGGGTCACCCGCTGGGCGACGCCGTGCTGCAGATGGCCGCCACACGCCTGCGCCGGGTCTTGCGCGACAGCGATACGCTGGCGCGCGTCGGTGGCGACGAATTCGTCGCCGTGTTACCAGGCACCTTCAGCGAGGCCCAGATCAAGCTCGTCACCGGGCGTCTGATGGCCACGCTGCAGTCGCCGTTCGAGACGGGTGGCCACACGATCTACCTGGGCGCGTCGATTGGCGTGACCGTGTATCCGGACCATGCCGAAGACGAAGTACGCCTGGTGACGCTGGCCGACGCCGCGCTGTCGCGCGCGAAGGAGACCGGCAAGGGCCGTGTGGTGCTCTACAGCCCGCGCGACCAGGGCCCGCCCGAGCATGACATCTCGCTCGAGGCGGCCATGTTCAAGGCCGTGCGCGAAGGCGAGTTCCTGCTCTACTACCAGCCGATCGTCGACGCCCGCACGAAGGTCATCGAAGGCTTCGAGACGCTGATGCGCTGGAAGCACCCGACGCTTGGCATGGTGCCGCCGGTGCGCTTCATCCCGATTGCCGAAAACAATGGCCTGATCAACCTGCTGGGCGCCTGGGCGCTGAAGGCGGCCTGCATGCAGATCCGCCAGTTCCAGGAAGTGGCGGGCCGCGAGCTGTATATCTCGGTCAACATCAGCCCGCGCCAGTTCCGCAGCGACCGGTTTCTGTCAGAGCTCGACGACGCGCTGACAATGTCCGGAGCCCAGGGTCACCAGCTGGTGCTGGAAATCACCGAGGGCACGCTGATGGTCGATCCGACCCATGCCGAAGCCGTCATGGAAAAAATGGTCGAGCGCAACGTGCGCATCGCGATCGACGATTTCGGCACCGGCTACTCGTCGCTGGCCTACCTGAAACGCTTCCCGATTTCGGTCCTCAAGATCGACCGCGCATTCGTCAAGGACCTGCCCGGCGCGCACAAGGACGCAGCCATCTGCAAGGTCGTGCTCGACCTGGCCCGCCACCTGAGCCTGGCCGTCGTGGCCGAAGGCGTCGAAACCGAAGACCAACTGGCCTGGCTGGACGAACAGGGTTGCCACTATGTCCAGGGTTACCTGACGGGCAAGCCGATGCCTGCCAACGTGGCCGTTACGGCCCTCAAGGAAAACCTTTATACCGCTCTTCTGCCGGCCGACACCCGGACAGGGAAACCATGACCACACCAACCACCACCACGCGCTCGGCGAAAGCGCAAGCCACTCTCGCCCTGCTGTGGGAACGCATTCGCCGCCAGGGTGACATGCCCGGCTTTACCAAGGCCATCAATGCCATCCTGGCGTCGATGCGCGGCGAGGACGAGCGCGACTTCTCGATGACGCAGACCGTGTTGTCCGACCCCGTGCTGACCCAGAAGGTCCTGCGCCTGGCCAACAGCAGCATGTACGCAGCGTTCGGCCAGCACGTCAACACGATTTCCCGGGCCGTGCTGGTGCTGGGCACCGAAAGCATCGGCCACCTGGCGCTGGGGCTGAAACTGATTGAAGAGCTCGGGCGCAGCACGCCCGACACCGAGATCGCGCACATCGAGATGGAAAAAGCCGTGCTGGCCGGGATGGTGGCGCAGCAACTGGCCACTGGCGCCCAGGTGCGCAATCCCGAAGAAGCCGTGGTGTGCTCGATCCTGCACTCGCTGGGCCGCATGATGATCACGTTCTACATGCCCGAACGCTGGGCCCTGATCCAGGCCGGGGCGGCGGGCGGCGACGACACGGCGGCGGCCCATGACGTGCTCGGCCTGCATCTCGAGGAACTGGGCCGCGCCACCGCCGCCCACTGGGGCCTACCCGGCAACCTGGTGGCCGGCATGCGCCGCGTCGAACCGGGCGAACGGGGCGAAGGCTTCGAGCACGATGACTGGCTGGCGGCGCTGGGCACGATGTCCACCCGCGCCGCCGATGCATTGTGGGCGGACGACGCGGCCGGCGCCGACAAGGTGGCCGAACTGGCCGAGCAGTTCGCGCCGATGCTGGGCATCTCGCCGGCCGGCATCCTGGCCTCGATCGACCGGGCCCGGATCGAGGCGGCAGCCGATCTGTCGATCGCGCCGCTGGCCCGGCCGGCCGAGAAACGTGCGCGCCTGGCCGCGGCCACGCGCGAGCGCATCGCCGGCAACCAGATCCTGATGGGCGGCGTGGCCGACATGCGCGACGCGGGCCCGGACGCCACCGCCGGCCAGATGATGTCGCTGGCGCTGGAAACGATGCACGAGGGGCTGTCGTTCACCCGCTCGTTTGCCTTCCTGCGCAACCGGCGCGAGGGACGCTACGCGGCGCGTTTGGCGCTGGGCGAGAATGCCAAGGCGCTGCAGCCCGATCTGACCTTCGACGACGCCTACGAAGCAAACGTGTTCCACGCGGCGCTGGCGAGCGACCGCGTGATTTTCATCGAGAATGCGCACGACGCCAAGTTCGCGGCCAAGCTGCCGGACTGGTGGAAGGACACGCTGTCAGAGGCGCGCTGCTTCATCGTGATTCCGCTGTGCGCACACGGCCAGCCGGCCGGCTTCATTTATGGCGACTGGGATGGCACCTATCCACAGGTGATCCTGAGCCAGACGGAGTTTGCGCTGCTCAACGACCTGCGCACGCTGGTCGTGCGCACGGTGGAGCGGCGCCACCAGCTCGACGCGAGCGCAACGCGCGCCTGAGCAAACGGGGTTGGCCGTGCTGGCCATCCCGGCTGCGGACGGTTACGTCAGGCGGGGCGTGGCGACCTTCACGTCACCGCACTGCGCGCGGTGCATCAAGGCGTGATCGATCAGCACCAGCGCCAGCATCGCTTCGGCAATCGGCGTTGCGCGGATGCCCACGCACGGGTCGTGGCGCCCGAAGGTTTCCACCAGCGCCGGATTGCCTTCCTTGTCGATCGAGCGGCGTGGCACGCGGATCGACGAGGTCGGCTTGATCGCCAGCGACACCGTGATGTCCTGCCCCGTTGAGATCCCGCCCAGCACCCCGCCGGCATGGTTGCCGACAAACCCTTCTTGCGTCAGCTCGTCGCCATGCTCGGAACCTCGCTGCGCGACCGAGGCAAAGCCGGCGCCGATTTCCACGCCCTTGACGGCATTGATACCCATCATCGCGTAGGCGATGTCGGCGTCGAGCTTGTCGTAGATCGGCTGGCCCCAGCCCACCGGCACGCCACGTGCGATGACGTCGATGCGCGCGCCGATCGAGTCGCCATCGCGGCGCA
Source organism: Massilia aurea (assembly GCF_024753205.1). GTDB lineage: Bacteria > Pseudomonadota > Gammaproteobacteria > Burkholderiales > Burkholderiaceae_D > Telluria > Telluria aurea. The sequence continues at coordinate 87,318 of NZ_JANUGZ010000006.1, forward strand.
ACTGATCCATTGCATCTTCCATGCGCGCCAGCAGCGCGGCGTCGCCCGTGGCGGCAAAGAACGGATTGGCGTGCACGTGCTCCCAGCCGTCAAATGGCACGTCGATATCGCCCAGCGCGCGCATGCAGCCCAGGAACTCGGTGCCGTACTGCTCGCGCAACCATTTTCTGGCGACGGCGCCCGCGCCCACCACCGGCGCCGTCAGGCGCGCCGATGAACGCCCGCCCCCGCGCGGATCGCGCACGCCATATTTGTGCCAGTACGTATAGTCGGCGTGCCCGGGCCGGAAACTCTCGGCGATATTGCCGTAATCCTTGCTGCGCTGGTCTTCGTTGCGGATCAGCAGCGCGATCGGCGTGCCGGTCGTGACGCCCTGGTAGACGCCGGACAAGATCTCGACCCGGTCGGGCTCCTGGCGCTGCGTGACGTGGCGCGACGTGCCCGGCTTGCGACGGTCGAGGTCGGCCTGGATATCGGCTTCGGTCAGCGCCATGCCGGGTGGGCAGCCATCGATGACGCAACCGATCGCGGGACCGTGCGACTCGCCGAAAGTGGTAACGGAAAACAGCTTGCCAAATGTATTGCCGGACATGGATATGAAGGGGTGCGGTTTGATCGAAAAGGCATTCTAACAGGCCATCCGGCAAGCAGAAACCGACAATCTGCAATCGACCCTCGCCAAAATGTTTCTATCAGGCTATATTTAACAAGATATATTCTCTGTTGAATAACTGCTGGTTTCCTTTCCTATTTACAAATGCCTATATACTTGACGTATACATGCCAAGCCTCCCTGGAGACGTAGCACATGCCAGCTTCGACGCCGCCCGCCGACCCACTGCAGGATGACCCCATGACGGATGACCTCGTATTTGCCGACGAAGTCGATGCAACCGTCACTACACGGCCACCGTGGCGCATCCTGGTCGTCGACGACGATGCCGATGTCCATTCGACGACCACCTTCGCACTGGATAATGTCGTCATGCAGGGGCGGCCGCTGGCGTTCCTGCACGCCTACTCGGCCGCCGAGGCGTTTGCGCTGCTGGGCCGGGAAAACGATATTGCCGTGATTCTGCTGGACGTCGTGATGGAGCGCGCCGACGCCGGCCTGCAACTGGTGCGCCGCATTCGCGAAGAGCTGGACCTGCATGACGTGCGCATCATCCTGCGTACCGGCCAGCCTGGCTATGCGCCCGAAATGGAGGCGATCCGCGGCTATGACATCAACGATTACCGCACCAAGTCCGAACTGACCCGCACCAAGCTCTATACGGCAGTGGCAGCTGCCATCCGCTCGTACGAGCAACTCTGCGCGCTCGAAGCCAACCGGGTCGGGATGGAGCACATTGTCGCTGCCTGCGCGCAGCTGCTGGCCCTTCACGGCGTGCGTGACGTGGCATATGGGATCCTGGCCCAGGCCGCCGGACTGGTCGGGCAGCCGGTCGACGGCGTGCTCTGCACGCGGGAGTTCAGCGATGGCACTGGCGCAGTCGGCGCGCTGTGCGTGGTGGCCGCCTGCGGCGACAGCCGTGACCTCGACGGCTGCGAGCTCGGCGCCCAATACGACGATCCGCACGTGACCCGGCTCGCACTGGCCGCCGAGCGCACGCTCGTGCAGCGCGGCTGCACGACCGACGACGGCATGCTGACCTTGTTCTTCCCCGGCAAGGCCGGACGCGATTTCGTGGCCTGCATGCCGCTCGAACGCCCGATCAGCGACGTCGAGACGCGCCTGCTGAAGGTCTTTTGCGGCATGGTGGCTGTCAGCCTGGACAATTGCGAACTGGTCACCGACCTGAACAAGTCGGCGTTCCACGATCCGCTCACCGGCCTGCCCAACCGCACGCGCATGATCGAGCTGATCGACGCCACGCTGGCCACGGGCGCCGACAACGACGCCGTGCTGGCGCTGGTCGACATCGACCACTTCGCCGAAACCAATGACGCACTCGGGCACCGCTTCGGCGACCTGCTGCTGGCCGCCGTCGCCAGGCGCCTGTGCACGCGCCTGGCGTCCCCAGTCGCGCCCGGTCTCGCACCGACGCTGCATATCGGCCGCATCGGCGGCGACATCTTTTGCGTGCTGGGCGGTGCCGAGCTGGTCCAGCCGGCCGCGCTGCAGACGTTGTTTCTCGACGCATTCCACATCGATGGCCAGGACGTCCAGGTGTCGTCCACGCTCGGTCTCGTTTGCCTCCGCGAGCACGATGGCAGCGGCGCCGATGCCCTCAAGGACGGCGACATCGCACTCAAGCGCGCCAAGCTGCAGCAGCGCGCCGGCCATTGTTATTTTTCGCGCAGCATGGGCGTCGAGATTCGCGAGCGGGTGCGCATGATGCATGCGCTGCGCAGCGGCTTCCAGCGCGGCGAACTGTTCCTGGATTACCAGCCGCAGATCGACCTGACCACCAACCGCGCCATCGGCGCCGAAGCGCTGCTGCGCTGGCGCCAGCAGGATGGCAAGCTGGTCCCACCCGACCGCTTCATCCCGATTGCCGAATACTCGGGCCTGATCGTGGAGATCGGCGAATGGGTGCTGCGCGAAGCCTGCGCGGAGCTGCTGCGCCTGCGCGCCGCCGGCCACACGGCATTTACCATGTCGGTCAATGTCTCGCAGGTACAGCTGCGGCATCCGCACTTTCTCGACATGCTGCGCCGCGCGCTTGCCGATACGGGCGCACCGCCCGACTTCATCGAACTGGAGATCACGGAATCGATGGCCATGGAAGAGCCGGCCGCGCTCGTCGAAAAACTCGCGCACGTCAAGCGCACCGGCGTGTCGATCGCGATCGACGATTTCGGCACCGGGTTTTCATCGCTGTCGCACCTGCAGCGGCTGCAGGTGGACCGGCTCAAGATCGACCGCACGTTCGTCACCGAGATTACCGGCTCGGCGCGCGGCAGCAGCATCGCGCAGATGGTGGTGCAGCTGGGCCGCAACCTGGGCTTGTCGGTGATTGCAGAAGGGGTGGAAGACGAGCGCCAGGCGCAGATCCTGCGCGAACTCGGTTGTCCGCTGGCCCAGGGCTACCTGTATTCGCGGCCGCTGTCGCCAGAAAACCTGCTGGCCTGGCTGGCCGACAGACCGGTCACGCGCGCGGCGTGACCGGTGACATGGTCAGTCCGGCGCGTTCTGCTCGGCTGGCCAGTCGCGGATATAGGCCTTGAGCATGCGGTTCTCAAAACTTTGCGCTTCCAGCACGGCGCGCGCCACGTCGTAGAACGAGATCACGCCCAGCAGCGTGCGTGCATCCATCACGGGCAGGTAGCGCGCATGCTTTTCCAGCATGATGCGGCGTACCTCGTTGACTTCAGTCTCCGGCGTGACGGTGATCGGGCTGTCGCCCATGTGACGACGCACCGTGCCGGCGCCCACCGCGCCGCCATTGGCGTGCAGCGTCTTGAGCACTTCGCGGAACGTCAGCATGCCCACCAGATCGCCGTATTCCATGACGACGAGTGAGCCGATATCGTTCTCGGACATCGTGGTTACGGCCTCGACCAGGGGCTGGTCAGGCGTCACGGTGTACAGGATATTGCCCTTCACTTGCAGGATTTCCGAAACTTTCATGCTGGCCACCCCCGCGCGGTCAATACTGCTGTTGGATAAATTTGTATAAGGCATAACGCCGACTGTAGCCTATGCCCGGTAAAAAATCCAGCATTGCGCCACCTCAAGGTGCGGGCACGGCCGCAGAATGGTGCAGTGCAGATTGCGCAAACGGCCAACGCTGCTAGGATGGCGCTCTTCCATCCAGACAGGCTATCTGACATGCAACTCACGATCGACGGGCATATCGCCTTTTGCCATACCGGCGACAACCCGTTCGACCCGGCGCTGCCCACGGTCGTGCTGGTGCACGGCGCCCTGAACGACCACGCGGTGTGGACGCAGCAAAGCCGGGCGCTGGCCGCGCGCGGCTTTGCCGTGCTGGCGCCCGACCTGCCGGGCCATGGACTCAGCAGCGGGCCGGCATTGCGCTCGGTCGAGGCGCTGGCCGACTGGCTGATCGCCCTGCTCGATGCGGCTGGCGTCGAGCGTGCGCTGCTCGCCGGGCACAGCATGGGTTCACTGGTCGTGCTGGAAGCGGCGTACCGGGCGCCGCAGCGCGTCGCCGGCCTGGCCTTGCTGGGCGCCACGTTCCCGATGAAGGTGGCCGACGCTCTGCTCGCTACTACCCTGGAAGATCAGCACGCCGCCATCGACATGGTCGTGGCCTGGTCGCATGCGCCGGCGACTGACCCATCAGTTGCCGACGCCGCGCGTGACATGATGCAGCGACTGGCAGCCGGTAGCAGTGAGCCACTGCTGCACACCGATCTGGCCGCGTGCAATGCGTACGCCAACGGCATGACGGCCGCCGCGACAGTCACCTGTCCGGTCGTGTTCGTGCAGGGAGCGCAGGACAAGATGACGTCGCCGCGCAAGGCCGGGTTGCTGACCGACGCGATCGCCCATGCAACCATCGTCACGGTCGAGACGGGCCACGCGATGATGCAGGAAGCGCCCGAGGCGGTGTCGAACGCGCTGCTGGCGCAGGCTGAACGACTGATCAGCTGACCGGCTCGGCAGCCGCGTCGACGTCGGCGGCGGCGTCCCCGGCATCGCCAGTGTCGCCGAAGTGCTCACGCAGGGTTTCGCCCAGCCCGGCCTCGACCGCCTCTTCGACCCGGCGCGCCAGCGCGCCGGTGTCGAGCGACAGGGCGGTATCGGGGCTGGCCTCTTCCTCGCGCTGCACGGCCTCCTCCACCGCAAAGTCGAACACGAACAGGCGATACACGTCGGCCAGGCGCAGCGTATCCGGGTCAGCCAGCAGCACCCAGTGCTCCTGGCTGGCGCGCTTGGTGTGGCGCCAGCTGATCTTTGCCGGCGCCTGGTCGTGCACGCGCCCGACCCAGCCTTCGGCCACCATCCGGTGCAGCAGGCGCGCCAGTTCGTTGTAACCGATACGCGTGTGATGGCGGATGGTGCTACCGGACACGAGCGCCGTGCCACTGAGCTTGGCGCTACCGTGCAGGACCTTCAGCACCGACATCGCGTCGACGAAGGCGCCACCGGGCGCGGCCTGGTACCACCAGCGTTCGTATTTGACGACCGGCAGCGCCGCCGTCAACAAGGCGCCCACCAGCGTGATCATCCAGGTGACATAGATCCAGACCAGGAACAACGGCAGCGCGGCCAGCGCGCCATAGATGATGGCGTAGGTTGGAAACTGGCGGATGAAGAGGCCAAACACGCGCTTGGCCACTTCGAACGCGATCGCGGCAGCGAGCGCGCCCCAGAACGCGTCGCGCCAGGCGACGTGGCGATTCGGCACCGCCACGTACAGCAGCGTGTAACCACCTGTCGTCGCGGCAATCGATGCCAGCGTGAAGGCCAGCGTGGCCAGCACGCTGGCATCGCGTTCCAGCCCGCCGGTGACGTCAACCAGTTGCGACGTGAAACTGAGCGAGGCGCCGAACAGGATCGGACCCAGCGTGATCAACGCCCAGTACACCAGCAGGCGCTGGGTCCACGGACGGGGCTGGCGCACGCCCCAGATCTGGTTGAAGACCCGCTCGATCAGGCTCATGGTCGCGGCCGTCGTAAACAGCAGCGCCACGGCGCCCAGCGCCGACAGGCCCTTGGCCTTGCTGGCGAACTGGGTCAGGTTTCCACTGATCGTGCTGGCAATGGCCGGCGGCATCAGGTTCTGCACGAACCAGGCGTCGACCATCGTGCGCACCTGGCCGAACGCCGGGAACATCGTGAAAATGGCCAGCACGATCGTGAGCAGCGGCACCAGCGCCAGCGTGGTCGTAAACGTCAGGCTGCCGGCAACCTGCGGCAGGCGCTCTTCGCGCAGGCGGCGCAGCGCAAAGCGCACCAGATCCTTGGCTTCGGCCCGCGTCAGGCTACGTTCGAGACTGCCGTCGGCGCTGTCGGTAACAGTGTGGGAAGGATGCTGCGGCGGTTGGTTCGGCATGGCCATGGAAATACCCGATTCAGGCCACGAATTGGGCGTCAACCCGGGCATGTCACTTCAACAAAGCGCACTATAATACCAAGGATGAACACGAACCCTTTGAGCATCCTGGTTTTGTACTACTCCCGCCACGGCGCCACGCGCAAGCTGGCAGAACTGATCGCCCAGGGCGTCGACAGCGTCCCCGGCGCCGAGGCGCGCCTGCGCACCGTGCCCGCCGTGTCATCGGTGGCCGAAGCGACTGCACCGTCGATCCCCGAGGATGGCGCGCCGTATGTCGAGGCGGCCGACCTGGCCGAATGCGCGGGCCTCGCGCTGGGCTCGCCCACGCGCTTTGGCAATATGGCCTCGAGCATGAAGTACTTCCTCGACGGCACCGCCGCCGAGTGGGTCAATGGCACGCTGTCGGGCAAGCCGGCCGTCGTGTTCACGTCCACCGGCAGCCTGCATGGCGGGCAAGAGGCAACGCTGCTGTCGATGATGATTCCCCTGCTGCACCATGGCATGCTCGTGATGGGCCTGCCGTACACGCACCCTGAACTGATGAACACCGCCAGTGGCGGCAGCCCGTATGGCGCCACCCACTGGGCCGGCGTCGATGGCAAACGCGCCATCACCGAGGACGAGCGCGCCTTGTCGATCGCGCTCGGTCGCCGCCTGGCAACCGCGGCGCTCAAACTGCACGAAGGTCAATAATGGGCAAAGGCAGAGTCTTTCATATCGGCGCGGTACTCAGCCTGGTCTGGCTGATCGGCTGGCTGGTGGCGTGGGAAGCGTTCGTCGCACCGCTGCAGCCGGGCAGCTGGCTGCTGGCACTGAAAGCGCTGCCGTTGCTGCTGCCACTGCGCGGCGTGATCAAGCGCGACCTGTACACGCTGCAATGGTCGTCGATGCTGATCCTGATCTACTTTGCCGAAGGCGCCGTGCGGGCCTGGGCCGATACCAACCCGCTGTCGCGCCAGATGGCCATCGGTGAAGTCGTGCTGGTGGTCGTGTTCTACGTCTGCGCCCTTCTGTACCTGCGCCCGTTCAAGAAGGAAGCGCAGCGCATGGCCAAGGAATTGCTGGACAAGGTCAAAGTCCCGCATGGTTGACCAGTCAGCGGCCGCCTTCCTGCAAGGGCTGCGCTCTATCGTGGGCGTCGACCATGTCATCACGGATCAGGCCGACATGGCGGGCTACCTGGCCGACTGGCGCGGCCGCTACAGTGGCCGCGCACGCGCTGTCGTGCTGCCGCTGGACACCGATCAGGTCGCTGCAATCGTGCGCCTGTGCGCCGGCGCCGGTGTCCCCGTCGTCCCGCAAGGCGGCCGCACGGGCCTGGTGATGGGCAGCGTGCCCGATACGTCCGGCGACGCCATCGTGCTGTCGCTGCGCCGCCTGAACCGCATCCGCGCGATCGACCCGGCCAACCGTACCATGACGGTCGAAGCCGGCTGCATTCTGGCCGACATCCAGGCCGCGGCGGCAGCGGCTGGCATGCTGTATCCGCTGTCGCTGGCGGCCGAAGGGTCATGCACGATTGGCGGCAACCTGTCGACCAATGCCGGCGGCACCGCCGTGCTGCGCTACGGGAATACGCGCGACCTGTGCCTGGGCCTTGAAGTCGTCAACGTCCAGGGCGAAGTGTGGGATGGTCTGCGCGGCCTGCGCAAGGACAACACGGGCTACGCGCTGCGCGACCTGTTCATCGGCGCCGAAGGCACGCTGGGCGTCATCACAGCCGCGGTGTTGAAACTGTTTCCGGCGCCGCGCGGCATGCTCACGGCCCTTGTCGCGCTGGACTCGCCGCGCCAGGCGCTGGCACTGCTGAATCTGCTGCAGGCGCGCTGCGGCGCCGCGCTGACGGGCTTCGAGCTGATGTCAGCCGTCTGCATGGATCTGGTCGCGCAACAGTTCCCTGCCCTGCCGCAGCCATTCGCCGCGCACCATCCGCAGTATGCGCTCGTGGAATTGTCGAGCAATGAATCCGAAGCGCATGCGCAGGCGCTGCTCGAATCAAGCATTGGCGCCGCGCTGGAAGACGGTATCGCACGCGACGCCGTCGTGGCCACGTCCAGCCAGCAAGCGCTGGGCCTGTGGCGCCTGCGGGAGCACATCCCATTGGCACAGGCGGCTGCGGGCAAAAACATCAAGCACGATATCTCGTTGCCGGTCTCGACGATTCCGGATTTCATCGCGCACACCGACGCCGCGCTCGACCGGGCGTTCCCGGGCTGCGTCCTGGTCACGTTCGGCCACCTGGGCGACGGCAACCTGCACTACAACGTCGCGCCGCCACTGGGTGTCGCGCACGAAGCGTTCCTGCTGGAGCAGGATGCGGTCAACCGGATCGTCCACGACGCGGTGGTCGCGTTTGCCGGCTCGATCTCGGCCGAGCATGGCATCGGCGCGCTGAAACGCGACGAACTGGCGCGCACCAAGTCGCCGGTCGAACTTGGCATGATGCGTGCCATCAAAACCGCGCTCGACCCACTGGGCATCATGAATCCCGGGAAAATCTTATGACCGGGAGCCTGCCATGCGTTGCCTGTGGTGTTTTGTATTGTGCGCGACGTGCTGCGCCATGTGCCGGCTGGCCACGGCCGGCGCGGTCTACAAATGCCATGAGGGAACGCACGTGAGTTACGCTGACCGACCCTGTCCTGGCGCCGGTGCGCCGCTCGCGCTCCCGCCCGCCCCGCAGCCCGATCCCGTGCAGGCCGCGCGCCTCGCTGCCGCCCGCACCGCACTGGCGACCATCGACCGGACACGCGCCGCGCAGGCTGAACATGACGCGCATGAATTCGAGCGCGCCGGGCGTGCCGCGCTGGCCTTGCGCAAGCGCTGCGACAAGCTGCGCCTGCAAGCACGCTGGGCCGGTGAAGACCTGGCGAAGAGCAGCGATGATGCGAAAGCCATCGCACGCGTCAAGGCGCGCCGCATGGCCGAAACACTGGCGGTCGAATGCCCGGGTTGAGCCGGCTCACGCGCTGGCTGCTGCTCGGGGAGTGGCGTGCGCACCCGGTGCGTGCGCTGGTGGCGATTGCGGCGATCGCCGTCGGCGTGTCGATGGGCTTTGCCATCCATCTGATCAACGCCGCGGCCTTCAATGAATTCTCGGCCGCCGTCAAGAGCCTGTCGGGCCAGGCGGACATCCAGGTCCAGGGACGCGAACTGCTGTTTGACGAAGCGGTGTACCCGCAGCTGGCCAGCCATCCGGACGTCGCGGTGGCCGCGCCGATTCTCGAAGTGCAGGCCGGCGTGCCCGGCCAGGACACGCCGCTGCGCATCATCGGCATCGATGCCTTTCGCGCCGGCTTCATCTCGCCCGACCTGACCGGCGTGCCGGGCAACGGCCGCATGCTGGACGTGCTGGCCGACGATGCGCTGTTCCTGTCCCCGGCCGCCGAAGCGTGGCTGGGCAAGCGGCGCGGCGACACACTCAATCTGCGCGCCGGCACCGGCGTCATCACGCTGCGCGTGGCCGGCCCCGTGCAGCGGGCCCGCAGCGGCCAGCGCCTGGCCGTGATGGACATCGGCGCGCTGCAATGGCGCCTCGAACGCGTGGGCAAGCTCTCGCGCGTGGACCTCAAGCTGCGCAGCGGTGTCGACCGCGCCGCGTTCCAGCGCGCACTGACGGCCGATCTCGAGCGCACCTGGCCGGGCCGATTTACCGTCGGCCAGCCGAACGATGCCGACCAGGAAAGCCGCACGTCGAACATGAGCCGCGCCTACCGCGTCAATCTGACGGTGCTGGCTTTGGTCGCGCTGTTCACCGGCGCCTTCCTCGTGTTCTCGACCCAGGCGCTGTCGGTCATGCGCCGGCGCAGCCAGTTCGCGCTGCTGCGCGTGCTGGGCTTCGAACGGGGCCAGTTGCTGCGCCAGGTGCTGCTCGAAGGCGCGAGCCTGGGCGTGGCCGGCAGCTTGCTCGGCATCGGCGCCGGCTACGCGCTGGCCGCCACGGCGCTGCATTACTTTGGCGGCGACCTGGGCGCCGGCTATTTCCCCGGCATTCGCCCGCAGGTCGCGTTCACGCCGGGCGCCGCCGTCGTCTTCTTCGCGCTGGGCCTCGGTGTCGCCTTGCTCGGTTGCCTGGCGCCGGCATGGGAAGCGGCGCGTGCCCGGCCGGCCGTGGCGATCAAGTCCGGCGCCGACGAAGCGCCGCTGTCGCGCCTGGCGCGCGTCTGGCCGTCGCTTGCCTGTCTGGCGATCGCCGCGCTGTTCGCCTTTGCGCCGCCCGTGTTCGAGCTGCCGCTGTTTGGCTACCTGGCGATTGCGCTGCTGCTCGTGGGCGGCATCGGCCTGATGCCGCGCTTTGCCGCCGTCACGTTCCGCGCGCTCGAAGCGCTGCTGGCAAAAAAGCGGCATCCGCTGCCCGTGCTGGCGCTGTCGCTGGGGCGGCTCGCCAATGCGCCGGGCCAGGCCTCGATTGCGCTGGGCGGCATCCTGGCCAGCTTCAGCCTGATGGTGGCCATGGGGATCATGGTGTCGAGCTTCCGGGTCTCGGTCGATGACTGGATGGGCCACATCCTGCCGGCCGACCTGTATGTGCGCACGATCGATGCTGGCGGCACCGGTTACCTGAGCCCGGCGCAGCAGGCCGCCTTGACGGCGCTGCCTGGCGTGCAGCAGATCCAGTTCCTGCGCACGCGGCGCGTGTCGCTGGCGCCCGAGCGGCCACCGGTCGTCGTCATCGCGCGCGACATCGACGTGCGCGATCCGGCGCGCCTGTTGTATCTGGTGGGCGCCAGCGCGCCGATTCCTGCCGGCGCGCGGCCGGCCTGGGTGTCCGAGGCGCTGCTGGATCTGTATGGCGCGCGCGTCGGCCAGACGCTGCGCCTGCCGCTGGGAGGCGCCGAGACGCCGTTCTTTGTGGCCGGCGCCTGGCGCGATTACGCGAACCAGAGCGGCTCGGTCGTCATCCAGCTGGCCGACTACCGCAAGCTGACCGGCGAAGGCGATGTCACCGACGCGGCGCTGTGGACCGGCGACGGAATCGACGCGGCGGCGCTGGAAACCCGTTTGCGCGCGCTGCCGTTCGGCGCGGCGCTCACTTTCATGCGCCCGGGCGACATCCGCGCCGCGAGCCTGAAGATTTTCGACCGCAGTTTCGCCGTCACGTACTTACTGGAGGCGATCGCGATCGCCATCGGACTGTCGGGTATCGCCGCCAGTTTTTCGGCCCAGACTTTGGCACGGGCGCGAGAATTCGGTATGCTGCGCCACGTCGGTGTCACGCGGCGCCAGGTCCTGCAGTTGCTCGCCTTTGAGGGCGGCCTGCTCACCGGCCTGGGCGTCATCGCCGGTTTCGTGCTCGGGCTGACCATCAGCCTGATCCTGGTATTCGTGATCAACCCGCAGTCGTTCCACTGGACCATGGGCCTGCACCTGCCCTGGCCACTGCTGGGCAGCGTGGCCGCGGTGCTGGTGATCGCGTCCGTCGCCACTGCGCTCGTGTCAGGCCGCCAGGCCTTGTCGGGCGGTCCGGTGCGCGCTGTCAGAGAGGATTGGTAATGCGTTTCATCCTGGGTGTACTGCTGTCGCTGTTGACGTTGCTGGCGCTGCCAACGCGCGCCGAACCACCCGTGTTTGCGCCCGTCACGCCCGGCGCGGCGCTGACGTTCCCACGCGACTACGGCGCCCATCCCGAGTTTCGCACCGAATGGTGGTATGTCACGGGCTGGGTCGAGACGCCCGACAAGCGCCCGCTGGGGTTTCAGGTCACGTTCTTTCGCAGCCGCACGGGCGTCGACGGCGCCAATCCAAGCCACTTCACGCCGCGCCAGCTGGTGATCGGCCATGCGGCGCTGTCCGATCCGGCGGTCGGGCGCCTCGTGCACGACCAGCGCAGCGCGCGCGAAGGCTTCGGCCTGGCCTGGGCCCGCCCCGGCAACACCGACTTGAAACTGGACGACTGGCGCATGGTGCGCGACCAGGACGGCACCTACCGCGTGACGATTCGCTCGAACCAGCTGACGCTGGAGCTGCGCCTGCGCCCCACGCAACCGGTGCTGGCACAGGGCCAGGGCGGCTACTCGCGCAAGGGCCCGAGCGCGCAGCATGCCAGCTACTACTACAGCGAACCGCAACTGGCCGTCACGGGCAGCGTGGGCCGCGCCGGCATGGCCGCCACGGCCGTCACCGGGAGCGCCTGGCTCGATCACGAGTGGTCGAGCGAAGCCTTGCAACCCGACGCCGTGGGCTGGAACTGGGTAGGCGCCAACCTCGACGACGGCGGCGCGCTGATGGCTTTCCAGATCCGCGACAAGCAAGGTGGTAAACTATGGGCGCACGCCACGCGGCGCGACAAGGCAGGCAAGGTCACGCATTACGCGCCGGAGCAGATCACGTTCACGCCGAAGACGCTGTGGACGTCCCCACGCACGCAGGCGACCTACCCGATCGCCACCACGATCACCACCGGCGACCAGGTATGGCAGATCGTCCCGCTGCAGAACGACCAGGAACTCGATTCGCGCCGCTCGACGGGCGCCGTGTACTGGGAAGGCGCAGTCACGATCCAGCAGAACGGACGACGCGTCGGCCGCGGCTACCTCGAAATGACCGGCTATGTGCAGCCGATGAAATTATAAGAATCCCACGAAGACACGATGACGACGCGTACCACCAGCTCCACCGCCTCCCCCGACGCAGACATCCCGAGCAAGAGCAGCCTCTCGACCCTCAAGGGCTTGATCCCGTTCATGGCGCCCTACCGGCGCCAGTTCATCCTGGCCGGCATCGCGCTGCTGTTCGCGGCCGGCGCCACGCTGGCCATTCCGGCTGCCTTCAAGCAGATGATCGATCTGGGCTTCGGCGCCTCGGCCACCGCGCGCGGCATCGAGAACGTCAACGCGACCTTCCTGGCGCTGTTCGGCGTGGCCGCCGTGCTGGCGGTGGCCACGGCTGCGCGCTTCTACATGGTCTCGTGGCTCGGCGAGCGCGTGACGGCCGATATCCGCAGCGCGGTGTACGGCCACGTGGTGCGCCAGAGTCCCGAGTTCTTCGAGACCACGCGCACCGGCGAAGTCCTGTCGCGCCTGACCACCGACACGACGCTGATCCAGGCGATCGTCGGTACCAGCATCTCGCTCGCGCTGCGCAACACGCTGCTGTTCGTCGGTGGCCTGATCATGCTGTTCATCACCAGCCCGCGCCTGACGTCGATCATTCTTGGCCTGCTGGTACTGGTCGTGCTGCCGATCGTGCTGTTCGGCCGCCGCGTGCGCAAGCTGTCGCGCGATTCGCAGGACCGCATCGCCGATGCCTCGGCCGTCGCCGGTGAAATCCTCAACGCCATGCCCACCGTGCAGGCGTTCACGCGCGAAGGCTACGAAGCCGGGCGCTTTGGCGTCGAAGTCGAAAGCGCGTTCACCACCGCCATGCGCCGCATCCGCGCGCGCGCGACACTGACGCTGCTGGCCATCGTGCTGATCTTCGGGGCGATCGTGTTCGTGCTGTGGCTGGGCGCGCACGCCGTGATTGCCGGGACCATGACCGGCGGCGAGCTGGGGCAGTTCATCCTGTACGCCGGCATCGTCGCCGGTTCGGTCGGCGCCTTGTCGGAAGTGATGGGCGACGCCCAGCGCGCCGCCGGCGCCACCGAGCGCCTGCTCGAACTGCTGGGCGCGCGCTCGGACATTCAGGATCCGCCCCACCCGGCTGCCCTGCCTGCGCGTACCGCCAATGGCGCGCGCGTGACGCTCGACAATGTCACCTTCGCCTACCCATCGCGCCTGCAGGAAGCGGCGCTGTCGCACCTGGCGCTCGAGATCCAGCCCGGCGAAACGGTGGCCGTCGTCGGCCCGTCCGGCGCTGGCAAGACCACGCTGTTCCAGCTGCTGCTGCGTTTTTACGATCCGCAATCGGGCAGCATCCGCCTGGACGGCGTCGACGTGCGCGACCTGACGCTGCAAACGCTGCGGGGTGCGGTGGGCATCGTGCCGCAGGACACGGTCGTGTTCTCGCTCGACGCGATGGAAAACATCCGCTACGGCCGCCCCGACGCCACCGACGACGAAGTGATCGCCGCGGCGCGCATGGCCGCCGCGCACGAATTCATCGAGCGCCTGCCGGAAGGCTACCGCTCGTTCCTGGGCGAGCGCGGCGTGCGCCTGTCGGGCGGCCAGCGCCAGCGTATCGCCATCGCGCGCGCGCTGCTGAAGAACCCACCGCTGCTGCTGCTCGATGAGGCCACCAGTGCGCTCGACGCCGAATCCGAGCGCCTCGTGCAGCGGGCGCTCGAAGCCGCGATGATCGGGCGCACCACGATCATCATTGCCCATCGCCTGGCCACCGTGCAGCGCGCCGACCGCATCGTCGTGCTCGACGGCGGCAAAATCGTCGAGATGGGCACGCACCACGAACTGGTCGCGCTGCGCGGCGTGTACGCCAACCTGGCCGCGCTGCAGTTTCAGGCGCATGCGCCCGTGGCGGCGTGACCACAGCGTTAGAAATAGCAAGGGTGTTGGCGATCGAATCGTGACTTCTCGTCACATTGCGTTGCGGCGTTGTATCGATACAGCGTAAAGACTGTCGAAACTCACTAAATGTTGCCTTGTGAAAAGGTTGGCGCGTATGATCCGGGGTTATACCCTCCATCATTACTCGACTTTCATGAGCAACCACAAATATAGTTTAGCCAGCTGGAATGTCGGCACCCGGATCAGCGCCGTCACCTTCGCCCTGGCAGGGGTCATCATCGCCGTGCTGATTGGCACAATCACGCTGTCCACATCGAGCATGCTGGAAAAGCGCGCCATGGAGAGCGTGACGAGCGAGCTCAAAGGCGTGGCCAACACGGTCGAACTGTTCAACAAGACGGTCTCGAGCCAGGCCGTCAGCTTTGGCCGCATCTTCAGTGCCGGTCTGCCGGGTGCGTATGCGCTCGACGAGGCAACCACTGTGGACATCGGCGGCCGCCAGGTACCCACCCTGAGCCTGGATGGCAAGGCGCTGAACCTGGACTTCGCCGTCCCCGACGGTTTCACCGAACGCACCGGCGCCAACGCCACGGTGTTCGCCGTCGCCGGTGACGACTTCGTGCGCGTGACCACGTCGGTCAAGAAGGAAAACGGCGATCGCGCCGTCGGTACGGCCCTGGACAAGAGCGCGCCGGCCTACGCCGCGCTGCGCGCAGGCCGCACCTATGTCGGCCTGGCGTCCCTGTTCGGCAAGCAGTTCATCACGCAGTACGAGCCGGTGCGCGACGCTGCCGGCAAGGTCGTCGGCGCACTGTACGTGGGCGTGAACATCAGCCAGGACATCGCGTTCCTCAAGGAGCGCATCAAGGCGATCAAGGTCGGCGACAGCGGCTACTTCTACGTGCTGTCGGCAGCGCCTGGCAAGACCTACGGCGACCTGCTCGTGCATCCGAAGAGCGAAGGCAAGAATATCCTCGACAGCAAGTCGGCCAACGGTCACGAGTTCGTCAAGGAAATGCTGGAGAAGAAGGAAGGCACCGTCCGCTACGACTGGCAAAACCCGGGCGAAAGCGGCTCGCGCGAAAAATTCGCGGCCTACAGCTATATGAAGGACTGGAACTGGGTCATCGCCGGCGGCACCTATATCGACGAGATCACGGCCGCCGCCACGGAGCTGCGCAACCGCTTCATCCTGCTGGGCCTGGGCGCGCTGGGCGTGCTGGCCACTCTGCTCTACCTGCTGGTGCGTTCGACCGTGACGCGTCCCCTGGCCGCCGTCGAAGACATCGCACGCCGCATTGCCGGCGGCGACCTGACCGCCCGGATCGCGCCGCGCAACAACGATGAAATCGGTCGTTTGACGGTCGCGATCAACGAGATCGGCGAGAACCTGTCGGGCGTGGTCGGCGAGGTACGCGACGGCGCCGAGCACATTGCCGCCGCCTCGCAGCAAATTTCGACCGGCAACCTGGACCTGTGCAGCCGCACCGAAGAGCAAGCGGCCAGCCTGGCCACCACCGCGTCGTCGATGGACGAGCTGACCACGACCGTGCGCCAGAACGCGGACAATGCGCGCCAGGCCAATGAATTCGCCCAAACCGCATCGAACGTGGCCCAGAAAGGCGGCGACACCGTGTCGCAAGTGGTCGCCCGCATGGATTCGATCACGGTTGCGTCGCGCAAGATTTCGGACATCACGAGCGTCATCGATGGCATCGCGTTCCAGACCAATATCCTGGCGCTGAATGCGGCCGTCGAAGCAGCGCGCGCCGGTGAACAGGGTCGCGGTTTTGCGGTCGTGGCATCCGAAGTGCGCAACCTGGCCCAGCGTTCGGCCGCAGCGGCCAAGGAAATCAAGGGCCTGATCGACGCATCGAACCAGGAAGTGGGCGCCGGCAGCGCGCTGGTGGCGCAAGCCGGCACCACGATGCAGGAAGTGCTCACGAGCGTGCAGCGCGTCACCGCCATCATGGCCGAGATCAGCAACGCCAGCCAGGAGCAGACCCAGGGCATCGAGGAAATCAACCGCGCCGTCGTCGAGATGGACACGACCACGCAGCAGAATGCCGCGCTGGTCGAAGAAGCCAGCGCTGCGGCGCAGGCGATGCACGAGCAGGCCGACGCCCTCGCCCGCTCGGTGCGCAGCTTCCGCCTGGCCGAAGACGGCCCAAATCTCGGCCACGATGCGCTTGCATCGACGCCACGCCGCCCGGCGCTGGCCCACAGCTGATTGACCATTCTGCGCCCGGCCATCCGGCCGGGCGCTTCCTGTGCCGGCCCGGCGCGGTGTAGAGTAGCGTTCCTGTTCCTTCGGAGTGCCCCTTGTCAGAAACCGCCCTGCAGCGCCGCTGCCACACGATCTTCCCCGGCCATCGCCAGCGCCTTCCTGCCGAACATTTCGCAGCGATGGCCGCCTGGTGCGAGCAGCACGACATCGACCACGACGTGTATGGCAATGGCGACCTGATTCAATCGTTTGAGGCCAAGGTTGCGGCCACGCTCGGCTTCGAGGCCGCCGTGTTCTGCGTCAGCGGCACGATGGCGCAGGTGACGGCGCTGCGCCTGGCCTGCCTCGAGCGCGCCAGCCGCCTGGTGGCGCTGCACCCGACCTCGCATATCTTCGTCCACGAACGCGCCAACTACCAGTTACTCGACCACTTCCAGGCGCTGCCCGTGGGCGACCGGCACCGGCCATGGACGGCCGCCGATCTGCTGGACGTGCCGGACCGCCTGGGCGCCGTGGGCCTCGAGATTCCGATGCGGGAGATTGGAGGGCAGCTCTCGCCCTGGGACGAACTCGAGGCGATCAAGCGCGGCTGCCGTGAGCGGGGCATCCACCTGCACATGGACGGTGCGCGCCTGTGGGAAGCGGCAGCCGGCTACGGGCGCAGCCCGGCGCAGATCGCGGCCGGCTTCGATTCGGTGTATGTGTCGCTGTACAAGGGCCTGGGTGGCCTGGGCGGCGCGATGCTGGCCGGCAGCAGCGAGTTCGTGGCGCGCTGCGCCGAATGGTTCCGGCGCCAGGGCGGCAATGTGATTCACCGCTCGCCGTACGTGGTGGCGGCCGCGATGGACTTCGACGCGCGCCTGGCGGCCATGCCCGATTATTTCAGGCGCACGCAGCACTTGTATGCCGCGCTGCGGGCGCACCCGGCGATCCGCGTGAACCCGGCCGCGCCCCAGGCGAATATGCTGCACCTGCACCTGCCCGTATCCCGCGACGCCGCACTGGCGATCCGCGACGCGCTGGCGGCCGAGCATGGTATCTGGATGTACAACCGCGCCGCCCATGGCGCGCTGCCCGACACCAGCGTCGTCGAAATCTACGTGGGAGACAACCTGCTGGCGATGCCTGATGACGCGCTGCGCCTGGCGTTGCAGCGCTTTGTCGACCGCTTGGCCGCGCCACCGGCTACCGGCCACGGCGCCCCGAGCGACCCCGTTTGCACCGGATGATAGAATGACGGGTTGTTAGTTCCTTCATCACACAATCCGCAATGCGCCAATATCTCGACTTCATGCGCCATGTCCAGCAGCATGGCGCCACCAAAACCGACCGCACCGGCACCGGCACCCGCTCGGTATTCGGCTACCAGATGCGCTTCAATCTGCAGGAAGGCTTCCCGCTCCTGACGACCAAGAAAGTGCACCTGAAGTCGATCATCCATGAACTGATCTGGTTTCTGCAGGGCTCGACCAATATCGCCTACCTGAAGGAAAACGGTGTATCGATCTGGGACGAATGGGCCGACGCCGACGGCAATCTGGGGCCTGTGTACGGTTACCAGTGGCGCAACTGGCCCACGCCCACCGGCGAGCACATCGACCAGATCGCGCAGGTGCTCGAGCAGATCCGCACCACGCCCGATTCGCGCCGCATGATCGTCTCGGCCTGGAACGTGGCGGACGTGCCGTCGATGAAGCTGCCGCCCTGCCATGCACTGTTCCAGTTCTACGTGGCCGACGGCAAGCTGTCGTGCCAGCTGTATCAGCGCAGCGCCGACATCTTCCTGGGCGTGCCATTCAATATCGCCTCGTACGCGATCCTGACCCACATGATGGCGCAGCAGGCCGGCTTGGAAGTCGGCGACTTCATCTGGACCGGCGGCGATTGCCACCTGTACGCCAACCACATGGAGCAGGTCGACCTGCAACTGTCGCGCGAGACGCGCTCGTTGCCGCAACTGGTCATCAAGCGCACACCTGACTCGCTGTTCGACTACCGCTTCGACGATTTCGAGATCACCGGGTACGACCCGCATCCTGGCATCAAGGCGCCGGTCGCTGTCTGACGACGACCGGCCTGACAGGCGGGCGCCATGGCGCCCGCCACCACAACCTGACGGGATCCCCATGACATTTCCACCGAACGCGCTGATGCTGCGCTTGCTTGCTCCCCTGGTCTGTACTGCGCTGACCGCCTGTGATGTATCCGGTCCCGCGACCAGCGGGCACGGCGGCCTGTCCGATGCAGCGCCGGCAAGCGGCAACCTGCCCGTGCAGGGGAAAGCCGGCCCCATCGGGGCGTCCGTGCATGGCGCCACCGTGGCGCACGCGAGCGCGGCAAAAGCATCCACAGGTACGAGTGCAAGCGCTGCGCCGTTTGGCAGTTATCTGCGCCCTTACGCAGCCACGTCCTTGTGGAATGCGCGGCCTGTCAATCCGACGTTCGGCACGTTCGTGATTCCCAGGTCCAGTTACTTCCCTACCGTCGCGTCGGGCGCCTATTCGACCGGCGTGTTCCTTGCATCGACGACGGACAAGCCCATGACCATCGTCGGGCCTGGCTCCACCGATGCGCACACGGTGGGGGTTGCCGACCCGGACAATGGCGGCAACCGCGTCATCACCCTGCCCCGCTGGCCTGCAGGCGTGTTGCCGGCCTCGGGCACGGATGGCCATGCCGACATCGTTGACCCGGTGACGCAGACCATCCACTCGTTCTGGCAGTTGAAGCAGAAGGATGGCCGCTGGACGGCAGCGCTGTATTCATGGAGCAAGCTGTCCGGCAATGGCTGGGGCGATCCCGCGCACTATTACCAGGGCGCGCGGGCGGTGGGCATTCCGGCGTCGGCTGGCCTGATCCGCAAGCATGAAATCAAGGATGGTCTGGCCGCCTACCCGCATGCGCTGGCGATGTCACTGACGAAGAATGGCCTGGCCAATGGGGTCACCAGCCCTGCGTACATCTTTCCCGCGACCTCGGCCGACAACACGGCAGCGGCGAATACCGGCGCCATTCCTCAGGGCGCGCTGATCATGCTGCCACGCAATTTCGACAGCAGCGAGATCACCAATCCCGACCTGAAGAAGATCGTCGAGACGCTCAAAATGTACGGGGCCTATGTCGTCGATTACAACACCGGCACGCCGTTCGTGATCTATGTTGAAAACGATGCCGGCTTCAACCTGATGCCCACGGGCTGGGATGGCAGGATCGCCAGCCAGCTCGACGAGATTCGCGCCAGCCTGCGCCAGGTAACGGCGGTCCAGGGTTGGACCGATGGCAACGGCAACCCGGCCAATGCGGCGATCAAGGCGCAGCAGAACATGAATATCCTGTCGATGCGGGGCCCATGGTCGCGCCAGTCGGGCACCGGCACGGCCACCTACGACACTGCCGGACAGCGTCTCGTGTTCGAACCGGCGAGCGGCAAGACCGTGTATGTCAATGGGAGTAATGCGGGCCTCACCCGCGTCACGTGGGCGAAGCCGCCAGAAGGCGCTCAGGTCGAGCTGTCGGTCAGTGCGACGGGCGGCGCCACGTTGCGCCTGAAGGTCAGCAGCAATGGCGCCGTGACCGAGGAGACCAAAGACCTGGGGAACGGGCAGTCCCGGCGGTTCGTATGGCCTGCGGACGCCAAGCTGACCCTGACCACGACCAGCGGCGCCAGCGGCGCGTCGTCCGTCAAGGCGTCGCTGACCAGGCTGCCTTGAGAGCGGCCGCCATCACAACCATAAGCCCGGCGCGATGGTGCGGGCGACCATGCGCAGTTTCTCTTTTGCCCTGTAACTGGCACTGCGATAATTCGCGTTGGAATACCCGGAATAACCATCGATCACCGGCTGCACCCGAAAACGCGGAATGATCTGCTTATTGGGCTTTTGCAATTCTTCTTTCATGGTTTGGAAGAATTTCTTTTCCAGTACAAATGATTTATCAAACTCTCCGCGGAAATACCGGTCGTAGGCATCGCGACGGAATGCAAAGGTCCGCAATTCCATCCAGAGATTACCACCCAACGACTCGCCAATCAGCGGTACATCCCTGAGGTCGCAATACACTTCGTAGTCGGCTGGCGCCGAGCAGATCAATCGCTCGATATTCAAAATTTTCAATCGCCCGGTGACCTTCCATACGTGATCGTCCGCCTTGATCAGGTTACTGGCGAGCAAGCCTTCATCAAACATCCGGAATTCTCCATATCCCTTGCCTCTGGATGGCGGATAGTCAGAACTGACACTGATGAACTCCACGTTCTTGTGCGACTTGCGCTGTAATGCGTTTTTCAGCGGGGTCAAATCAGTATCGGAGTTTTCCAGAAACACGATCCGGTCCGCGACGTGCGGCGCCACCGTTTCGTAATACCGAAGGGCTTCAATATAGTCGTTCATGCGGATGGCAGGATCCATCCGGGTCGAACCAGGCATGTCTTTCGATGGCGTGATCGTTGCAGACATCAGGATTACATTGGGTTTTTTCGGGTGCGACATGGTTTCCTCACGCTCAGGCCAATCCGGCCCTGCCAGTTTGTTGTCAATTCTACATCTTAGCGCGTTACGCTTGCCGCAGCCAGCACGTTTTTGGCGGATTGCAATACCAATGATTGGCCTGCCGCGTCTGATGATGGCCGTTCTGGCATCTTGGCGGTATTGCCGGCACCCCCGCGCCAGGCGCTGAAATAAAATTGTCTGTCATTACAATTCCACGCTGCGTATTAACGCGCTTGCATTCGTTATCGCCAGTGCTGACGTCTTTGCAAAGTCGTTTATGAGAAACACAAGCCCCGGCGGCATCTCGTTTCAATTCGATCACATCGATCCGTAATACTTTCTTAATGCCCATAGCAATATGGTCAATCTTCTGTTGCAAATCCCCAATAATTTCTCATAAAAATCTTTTTTGCCGTGTGGAATTGTTTTCCCTACAGTAATATTGGTGTCATCTAACAGGCTGAGAGCGAAGAGCCTGATACCGCATCCGATACTCCCTGATATTGAAGATACCCATATGACACTCTTTTCACGTACGGTGACCGTCAAGGTCGTCTCCACACTCATTTGCACGTCGCTGGTGGCTTGTGGCGGCGGCGGTACGGGCAGCGGCTCTGCCACCGCAGCACAAAGCGTATCGAACATCCCAACGCCGGTCGCTGCGGCGACGAAGCCAGTCACCGACACTGGTGGCTCCTCGACAGCCGCGCCTGCCGGGAGCGCGCCAGCAGCCAGCGCCAGCCTGCCCGTGAGCGAACCGGTGGTATCGCCGGTCACCGCTCCCGCATCGTCCACGGTGAGTCCATCCGTGGCGCCTGCGACCGAGCCTTCCTCCGCACAAGCGCCCTCGTCGAGTGCGCGGGATGGCGTTTTTGGCACATATCTGCGTCCATATGCAGCAAATTCACTGTGGAATTCGCGCCCGCTCAATCCGGTATTCGGTACGTGGGAAATTCCGAAATCCAGCTATTTCCCGACGGTGGCCTCCGGCGCCTACTCCACGGGCGTCTTCCTCGCCGCGGCGACGGACTCGCCGATGACTGTCGTCGGGACGGGCTCGACCGAGACCAATACGGTCGGTGTTGCTGACCCTGACAGTGGCACCAAGCGCGTCATCACATTGCCTCGCTGGCCGGCGACCGTGTTGCCGGCATCCGGCAGCGATGGCCACGCCGATATCGTCGATCCGGTCACGAATATCGTCCATTCCTTCTGGCAGTTGAAGCAGCAGAATGGCCGCTGGACTGCGGCGATGTACTCCTGGAGCAAACTGGGCGGGACTGGCTGGGGCGATCCTTCGCACTACTACCAGGGTGCACGCGCAGTCGGTATCCCCGCTTCCGCAGGGCTGATCCGCAAGCATGAAATCAAGGACGGCCTGGCCGCCTATCCTCATGCGCTCGCCATGTCGTTGACGTTCAACGCCCTGGCCGACGGCGTCAGCAATCCCGCCTATGTGTTTCCTGCGACGGCAGCGGACAATTCGGCGTCTGCCAACACCGGCACGATTCCACAGGGCTCCCTGCTGATGCTGCCACCGAATTTCGACAGCAGTGCGATTGTCAACCCGGACCTGAAGAAGATTGTCGAAACACTCAAGTTGTACGGCGCCTACGTCGTCGACCGGAATACAGGCACGCCATTCGTGATCTATGTCGAAAACGATGCCGGTTTCAACCTGATGCCGAAAGGCTGGGACAATTCGATTGCGGATCAGCTCGACAAAATCCGCGCCAGCCTGCGTCAGGTGACCTCGGCGCAAGCCTGGGTCGACGGCAACGGCGACATCAGGGCCGCAAGGAGCGCGACGCAGCAGAGCATGAACATCCTCTCGATGCGCGGCGGGTGGTACAGGCAGTCCGGTACGGGCACGGGCGACTATGATCCGATCGCGCAGAATTTCTCGTTCGCCGCAACGACGACGTCAACCGTCTACGTGAACGCCAATAACACTGGTCTGACCCCGGTGAAATGGGCGAGGCCGGAAGCGGGCACGTATGTCAACTTCACGGTGCGTGCTACTGGCGGCGCGAGGTTGCGACTGCAGGTCAAATCGGGCAACACGTTCACGCACGACACCTGGGACCTCGTCGATGGAAAATCGGTGCGCATCCTGTGGCCGGCCAATGCCTCGATGGTGTTGATCGCGACCAGCGGCACCAATGGTCCGTCGACTGTCAAGGCTGAACTGGTTCCGTCAACCTGACCCTAAATTTATCTCCCACAAGCCGCGCTGATAGCGCGGCTTTTTTTCGTCAATGTCCGTCATCGATCAACATGCCCACCGCAGGCCGGGGCCGCGTGGCTGCGCTGACGCCCCCGATATAACGCGGAATGTGTGTTCGTTACTATTCATGCATCTGAAATTTCGCTTATGATATTGCTGTTGATCATAATAACGGCAAATAGCGCGTCCAGCCCCACGGTTGCGGGTGTGGCCGCCTGGCGGCGTTGATGTCGCAGCCACCGTTTCCAGCCTCGTGGGCCACGGCCATCCATTTTAGGAAAACATTCCCTTGATTCATGCGTTTTCGATCGCCTTGCTGATGTTGCTGTGCATCATATTGGTGCCAGTGACAGTCCTGCTGGCTCAGGCAGTACTGGCCTGGCGGCCCGTGCGCAGCGCAGCATCCGTGCCCGGCTCGCGTCCCAGCGTTGCAGTCCTGATACCCGCCCACAATGAAGAAGCGGGCTTGCTCGCTACCCTGTCGAGCCTGCAACACCAGCTCAGCCCCAAAGACCGCATCCTGGTCGTTGCCGACAATTGTTCCGACGGTACTGCCGAGGTGGCCCGTCAGGCCGGCGCCCAGGTCATCGAGCGCAGCCACGCGCAACTGCGCGGCAAGGGCTATGCCCTGGACTTCGGCGTGACTGCCCTGGCCGACGCGCCGCCGGACGTTGTCGTGATTGTCGACGCCGACTGCATCGTTGGCGAAGGCGCGATTGCGCGCCTGGCAACGCTGGCCGCCCACCATGGCCGGCCCGTACAGGCGCTGTACCTGATGCACGCGCCGGCCGGTAGCGGACCGCTGAAAAAAATCGCCGAATTTGCCTGGCTGGTGAAGAACAAGGTGCGACCGCTGGGCTGGTTCCGGCTCGGCTGGCCATGCCAGTTGATGGGCACCGGCATGGCGTTTCCATGGCAAACGATCCGCAGTGCCAATCTCGCGACCGGCCATATCGTGGAAGACATGAAGCTCGGACTGGACCTGGCGCTGGCCGGCACCCCGCCGATGTTCTGTCCGCACGCGCTGGTATACAGCCATTTCCCGAGCAGCGCCGAAGGCGTACAGAGCCAGCGTACGCGCTGGGAGCACGGTCATCTGAGCGTCATTGCCAGCGCCGCCCCGGCTGCGCTGCTTGGCGCCATCCGCCGCCGCAGTGCCAGCCTGTTTGCGTTCGGCCTCGACCTGTGTGTGCCGCCGCTGGCGCTGCTGGTGCTGCTGGTTTGCGCGATCACGGGATTGAGCCTGCTGCTCGCCCTGGCCGGGGGATCGATAGCGCCGCTGCTGCTGGGCGTGCTGGCAGGCGCCGCGCTTGGCGTGGCGATCCTGCTGTCGTGGTGGCGCCATGGCCGCACGGTGCTGAGCGGCAAAGAACTGGCACTGGCTGTCGTGTATGTTCTGGCGAAAATACCGCTGTATTTCCGCTTTCTGTTCCGTCGTCAAGTTTCATGGGTGAGGTCAAAACGTGACAGTGAATAATTTTGTGCTGACCCCGCACGACCGTGCGCCTGTCGTCACCGACTTCACGCGCCCCGTGTATTGCGTGCTGGGCCTGCCGTTCGACGCGCTGGATATGCAGCAAACCGTGGATCTGCTGCTGGCGCGCGCTGGCAGTGGCGAGCGCTGCTTTTTCTCGACGCCCAATCTGAACTTTTTGATCACCAGCCAGCAAGATCCGGTGTTCCGCGACTCGGTGCTGCGCTCGTCGCTGTCGCTCGCGGACGGCATGCCGGTCGTGTGGCTGGCAAAGTTGCTGGGATTGCCGTTTACGGACCGCGTTGCGGGGGCGACCGTCTTCGAACGCCTGCGCGATCAGCGCGCCATGCCGCTGGGTGTGTTTTTCTTCGGTGGGCCGGACGGCGTCGCGCAGCAGGCAGCCGATGTACTCAACGCCGGTGAGGGCCGCATGCGCTGCGTGGGCGCGTATTCGCCAGGCTTCGGGACGATCGAAGACATGAGCACGCCGGCCATCATCGAACGCATCAACGCCAGCCATGCCGACCTGCTCGTCGTGTCGCTGGGCGCCAAGCGCGGTCAGGCGTGGATCGAACACAATCTGGCCGCGCTGGACACGCCGCTCGTCAGTCATCTGGGTGCGGTGGTCAACTTTGTCGCAGGCACCGTCAGCCGCGCTCCTTCGCTCGTGGGCCGGCTGGGCCTGGAGTGGTTGTGGCGCATCAAGGAAGAACCCGCACTCTGGCGGCGCTACTGGAGCGACGGCATGGCGCTCGTGCGCCTGCTCACCACGCGCGCATTGCCAGCGGCACTGGATGCGCGGCGTCTGCGCGCGGCCACCGTTGCGCCTGTCCTGCAGGAAAGCGACGATGGTCAGTTGTACACGCTGACTCTGGGCGGCGCCTGGCGCGACGCCGCGCTCGGCATACTGCGCACTACCCTCGCGCGCGCTACAGCGCAGCCACGCCGGATGCATATCGTGTTGCGCGAAGATTGCAGCCTCGACAGCGCTGCGCTTGGCCTGCTGCTGCTGTTGTACGGGCATCAGAGCAGAACAGGCATGGCCCTGAACGTGGACGCTGGCAGCGCTTCGCTGCGCCGCACGATGCGCCTGCAGAATGTCGACTTCCTGCTCCGTGGCCTTCCTGGTTCCGTGGCCTGATACCGGCAACCCTTGGTTTTCATTTGATTGGATCGTGCAGCATGGATTGGCTCGTATTGTCGCCGTTCGTTAAGACTACCTGGCCTGGCTGGTTGATGCCGTTCATCGACGCGCGCCTGCACCGCACCCGGCAGGTGCCGGCCGATTACGATCACGACCGTTCGCGCGCCGTGTCGTCGCGCCGCGAGTGGTTCGATTACCTGCGCCACGGCTGGCGGGGTTTCAGGCAAACGTTCGGCAAGCACCCGACCGGCATCGTCACGGCATTTCCGCAGCTGGCCGTCATTGTCGCGTTGCTCAAAACGCTCAGTGGCCGCAAGAACGTGCCGCTGATCGCGTGGTGCTTCAACCTGGCCCAGCCTTATGGCGGGATCAAGGGCAAGCTGGCTCGCTTCTGCCTGCCGGCTGTGGACCTGTTCGTCGTGCATTCGCGCGCCGAAATCGACATCTACAGCAATTGGCTGCAGCTGCCGCGCGAGCGCTTCGTGTTCGTGCCGCTCAGCGCAGAATTGCCGGATACCGCCATCTGGACGGACGAGCTTGACGACCCGTATATCGTTG
This sequence comes from Massilia aurea, assembly GCF_024753205.1. GTDB lineage: Bacteria > Pseudomonadota > Gammaproteobacteria > Burkholderiales > Burkholderiaceae_D > Telluria > Telluria aurea. Next base: position 113,809 of record NZ_JANUGZ010000006.1, read on the forward strand.
CGCTGGGCACGGCCAACCGCGATTACGCGCTGCTTGCCGACGCCGCCGGGCAGCTGGGCTACAAGACGATCATCGTCGCCGGGACGCACGCTACCGCCCATATCCAGGCGCCGCCCTGCGTGAGCTTTCGCTCCAACCTGACGCTGGCGCAATGCCACCAGCTGGCGCTGCACTCGCGCGTCAACGTCATTCCGATCGCGGACGTGAATGCGCCCTCCGGCCAGGTGACGGTGATCGAATCGATGATGCGCGGCGTGCCCATGGTGGCCACTGACTGCGCCGGCACCAATGATTATGTCGTCGACGGCGTCGATGGTTTGCTGGTGCCACCGAACGATGTACCGGCCATGGTGAACGCACTGCGCACGGTCTGGGAAGACGCCGCACTGCGGGGCGCGCTGTCGCGCAATGCGCGCCAGGCGTCGCTCGACAAATTCACCTTCCCGGCGGCCGCCGCGCGCCTGACTGAGTTGATGACGCAACTGGCCAGTCGGCAGCCACGCCGCGATTGACTTGACCCTGGAAGTTGAACAACGTGCCGGCGTCCGCGTCTGGACGACTATTTCATCGTGGTGTACACGGAGACCGAATTGATTGCTTATTTATTGCTGGCGCATGGTAACCCCGCACACTTGCAGCGGTTGATCGCGCGCCTGCGCTCGGATGGAACGGCGTTCTTCATCCACGTCGACAAAAAAGCCGACCAGCGTGCATTTGCACACCTGAAGGCGGATGACGTCACGCTATTGCCGGCGCCAGTTGCCGTGCACTGGGGCGACTTCTCTCAGGTGGAAGCGATTCTGCTGTTGATGAAAAACGCACTGGCGGCGGGCCCCTTCACACGTTTCGTCCTGCTCAGTGGCGTGGATTATCCGTTGTGGCCAACAGCATCCATCAACGCGTTCTTCGCCGACCAGCCGGCCGCCGAATACATCAATCTCGTGCCAATGCCCTCTGCAGCAGCCGGCAAACCACTGGCGCGCCTGACCACCTACACGCTGCGCCCGACCTTGTCGCCCCTGCACCGCCTGACCCTGCGCGTCTTGCTCAAAGCCCGCATCATCCCGCGCGTACGCGATTATCAGCCTGCGCTGGGAGCGTTGAAACCGTATGGCGGGTCGACCTGGTGGGCGCTCACGCGGGCGGCGTGCGAATACCTCGTCGACTACGCGGACGGGCATCCGGCACTGGTGCGGTTTTTCAAGGGGACCCAATATGCGGACGAAACATTCCTGCATACGATCCTGGGCAATTCACCGCTGATGGCCAACGTCAGGCGCAATCTGACCTACACCGACTGGAGCGCAGGCGGCGCCAGCCCGGCCAATATGTCTGCACGACACGTGGACTACTTCCGCACCAAACCGCAATTTGGCGCCGACGATGTCTACGGCAGTGGGCCGATGATGTTCGCGCGCAAATTCAGCGACAGTGACGCCGCGCTGTTGCAGGCAATGGATGGCTGCGCCTGAAGGCAGCAGACCGCATCAGGAGAAGATTTATTGAACACGAAGCACGCTATGGCTAACCGCACCGAGAAATACGACATCCCTGTCTTCGCGATGGGGGACGCCATTCCCAAGCAGATCCACCAATGCTTTTTTGGTGCACGGACCTTTACCGAAGAGCTGGCGAACAACGTCGACTTCATCAAGCGGCTTAATCCGGACTGGACACACACCCGGTACGACGAGCCCATGATGAAGCAATTCATTCTGGAGCACTACGGCGCAAAGATCCTGCGCTATTACGAACGCATCAATCCAAACTACGGTGCAGCGCGCGCTGACCTGTTCCGTTATCTGCTGCTGTATAAAGTCGGCGGCGCCTACCTGGACATCAAGAGCACGATGACGCGCCCATTCGACGACTTCATCAAGCCGTCGGATCGCTATCTGCTGGGGCAATGGGACGATCCGGATAACCTGGACCGCCTTGGCTGGGGCATCCACCGCGAACTCGCCCATATCGACCGCGGCGAATACCAGCAATGGCACATCATCTGCGCGCCGGGCCACCCCTTCTTGCGCGCCGTGATCCTGTCGGTGCTGGCCAATATCGATCGCTATCTGCCGTGGCGCAACGACACCGGTGCGCATGGCACGTTCAGGCTGACCGGGCCGGTCGCCTATACACTGGCGATTCATCCATTGACCGCGACCGAGCCGTACCGGCTGATCGATAGCCGCGAGAGTGGCCTCGTGTATTCGATCCTGAATCAGCGCAGCCACGCCAAGCTGTTCACATCCCACTATTACCGGCTGACGGAATCGATCGTCAGGCTCAATACGTTCTGGACCGTCGTCGGCAAGCTGCGCCACTTCAAAGTACAAACCAAGGCGCTGATCAAGCGCCAGCTGAAGAAACTGATCGGTCGACCGACTTAGCTTAGCGGATCGAATTGGCGAGCGACATCTTGAACTTGCCGGCCCTGATTTTCTTCAGCGCGAATTTGGCATGTTTTGAACGCAGCATGACACCCAGATCGCTGAGCGTCAGCCGTATCTGGTCGTACCCTGCCAATGAATACAGCAAGCCGGCCCGGTCACCGGGCTGGCAATGCTTTTCATAAAACAGGTGAGCAGCGCGAACGATTTTCTCGGACGACTTCTTGGTGATCCGCTCGAATTCGTGCGAGATATCCATGATGTAGGTATTGGCCTGAATGCTGTACGCCGGGCCACCGGTCTTGATCAGCCGCACCCACATATCCCAGTCCTGCCACGCGGGCATCGCCGGATCGAAGGCGCCGGCGTCCTTCATGCGCTGCGGCGTGGTAAACACCTGGTTGCCGACAGCGTTCGACTGGACGATCTCTTCGGCCGAGACCGACGCCTGCGTGTCCCACAGCGCCACGCTGTCGCCGTCGTTGACGATGCGCCGGTCGAACAGGCACGAGAAGCGCAGGCCGCTTTCCTGCTGGCGTCGCCAGGCTGCCAGAAAGGTCGCCAGTCGGTGCGGGAGAAAAATATCATCGTCGTCCAGACCGGTGATGAACTCCCCTCGCGCCACCTGAATGGCCAGATTGCGCGCCGCGCAGGCGCCCACCGACGTGTCGTTGTGAATCAGCGTGATCGCGATGTTTTCGTCCAGCCCGTTCACATAGTCGCACGTGCCATCGGTCGACCCATCCGACACGATGATGAGTTCGATCGGCCGATGCGTCTGCGACAACACCGAATTGACGGCGCGCTTCAACAGATCGAGGCGGTTCTTGGTGGGTATATAAACGGTAATCAGGTTTTCCATATGCACGTCGTCGATCTCGATAAGGTGTAGCAGCGCGGGATGGGCAGCATGCCGGGCACGATCACCCGGCCTTCATGCCAATCATTTGTTTGCAGCTCTGTACCACTGCTTTCGAAAACAGCATGGTCAATGCCCCGTAGATCACGGCGCCCGTTATGGTGACCGCGATCAGGATCGTCTGTGGCGCATGGCCGCCGTTCGACAGCATGTTGAACAGCGGATAAATCACCGCGACCATCACCATCGAGAACATCACCGGCTGCCAGATCACGCGCAACAAGCCGGCCAGGCTGGTGTGCAATTCGCGCGTCGCGTAATAGAAGTGCGGAACACCATTCAGGATATTGGCGACCAGATAGCAGGCAGCAACGCCCTCGATGCCCCAATTGACACCGATGAAAAAGCTGCCGACCTGCAGGACCGAGCCAAGCAAGCCCAGCCGCATCATCAGATCGGTGCGGCCGGTCGACATGAACACCGAACCCGTCGTGGAAATCAAGGATTGCAGAAAGCCGACCGGCGCCAGCCAGGCGAGAATGATCGGGACCTGCGCCCACTGCTTGCCCAGTGCAATGGCAACGAACGGCTCACGCAAAACCCACAGACCCGCCATCATGGGCGCCGTCAAGGTGGCGATCATGGCCAGGGCGCGGAAATACAGGTGCGCCATTTTGTCCCGCTCGGCCTGCTGTCGGCTCATTACCGGGAACAATGCCCGGCCAGCGACATAGCTCATGCTTTGCAAAGGGAACATCATCACTTTGTAGGCCTGGCCATAGATGCCCAGCTGCACCGAACCCAGGACGCGGCCGATCACCAGGCTGTCGGCATTGCGGGCGAAAAAGTTGATGAAATTAAAACCGGTCAGATTGCCACTGAAGCCCCACAAGGACCGCAGTTCAGGCGCGCTCCAGATTTTCTTGGGCCGCCAGGGACTCGCCAGCCACAATTGCGTGGACGAGAGCGCCGCCGAGACCAGTGAATTCCACACCAGGCTGTACACGCCATAGCCCAGATAGGCCAGCGTGATCGCGACCGTGAGACCGACGACCGATGACACGATCTCGATGCGCGCCAGCGTCTTGAAGCCGGACCGGCGCTCCACCAGCGACTGGTGCACGGCACTGGCGCTGGTGATCGGAAACACGATCGACAACAGGCACAGAACCGGTGCGAGCCGGTCGATACGGAAGTAAGCCGCCAGGAATGGCGATGCGAGGACCAGGGCCAGCGTCAGGAACAATCCCATCGCCATGTTCAGCCAGAACACGGTGCTCGTGGTTTGCTCGGTCAGGTTCTCCTTTTGCACGACGGCCGCGCCAGTGCCCATGTCGCGCAGCAGAAAGGCGAAATTGGTGGCGACGGTTGCCATTGCCAGCAACCCGTATTCGGAAGGCGGCAGCAGCCGCGAGAGAATGGTCAGCGAGATGAGCTGCAAGACGATTCTTGAAGCCTGCGACAGCGTCAGCCATCGCGCATTGGACATTGCAGACATTATGTTGTTTTTCTTTCTGTATCAAAGCCGTAGGCACCGATCATCGCCCGGATCTGGTTATCGTTCATCATGGCGCCCAGATTGTCTTTCCATAGTGCGACCTCCTGGGTACCTTCCCAGGTATGGATGTCTTGTTGATGCGGCACGCGCTTGAAGGTGGCGCCATTGGCACGCGCCATCCACCAGAACCAGATGTCGTCACCACGCGGGCAATGGGCCGTGAAGGCGTCGACATTCAGTACTTCAGGACCGAAGACATTCGGCGGATACAGCACGCCGCCGATCCCGGTCGGGAAATTCAATGTGCTCGATTCGCGATTGGCCGTTTCGAACTCCCATTCGTTGTAAGCGACAGGCAGCCCGTCGGCGCCCAGCTTCACGCGGTGCATCCGGTGGCAGATCACCTCGAGCCGGGCCGGATCGCGCGCCGCCATCAGTTGCGCCAGCCAGTCCGGCCAGTAATGGACGTCGTCGTCGGCAATCACGATCGGCGCGTTGCAGCCCTGCTGCAATAACGGGATCATTTTCTTGTACGACTTCAGGTCGTCGCAGGGAATGATTTCCAGTCCGGCGGCGCGCAGCTTCGTCACTGCCGGTGGCAGCGCTGCCATATCCCCGCGCGCGATCCACAAAATGGTGCGATCGGCCACATGGGACTGCGACAGCAACGATTTCAGTGTCAGGTGCAGCGTGCCAAAACGTGGCGGATACGACGTCAGCGAGACGATCACGCCGGTGCCGGCACGCTGGCGGCGCGCATAGCGCCGGCCTTGTGTCAGCCAGTCCAGTTCGCGCCTGGTGTGCAGCGCCAGCATTTTCAAACGCCAGCGCAGCTTGAGGTAGATATCTCTTGTCCAGCTAATCATGAATCGTGTTCTCGGAGTGCCAAAAAATTGCGGTCGTGAGCGAGCGGCGCCAGCGGGCCAACGGGCCCGCCAGCATGTGCATCAAGCCCCGGTCTGGCGCATCAACTGCGCCAGTTTCGCCGCTTCGGTGTCGACAGCGTGGCGCGCCAGCACGCGCTGATGACCGGCCTCGCCCATCGCCTCGAGCTGCGCCGGCGTCGCCGCCAGGCACGCTTCCAGCGCGGCAGCGAGCGCCTCCACGTCGCCAGCCGGGAACAGCCAGCCCGTCTCGCCATGGCGCACCAGCTCGGGAATGCCGGCGATGTAGGTAGTCAATACCGGGCGACGCAGCGCCATCGCTTCCATCACCACAACCGGCAGCCCCTCGGCAAAGCTCGGCAAAACCATGGCGCGCGCTGACAGCATTTCTTCGCGCACCTGGTCGCCGTTGATCCACCCAGTGATGCTGATGTGGCTGCCCAGATTGCTGGCGGCGATCAGCGCCTCGATCTCGCCGCGCATTTCGCCGTCACCGGCCAGCACGAGATGGATCGGAATCCCTTTTGCCACCACGGCCTGGACCGCGCGCACCAGCAGCATCTGGCCCTTTTGCTCGCACAGGCGGCCGACGCACACCAGCCGCGGGGCAGCCGGACTCGGGCGCGGCGGCACCGCGTGAAAACCCGGGTCGATGCCGCAGTGAACCACCTGCACCTTGGCCCAGTCGGCATATGCAGCCCAGCGGAACAGCTGGCTGCGCCCGAACGAGCTGACGGCAACCACGAACGCCGAACGGCGGATCTTTTCGCCCAGCCACAGCAGTTCGGGCTTGTCGAATTCTTCCGGCCCGTGCACGGTGAAGCTGTAGGCCGGGCCACCAAGCATGCTCGCCAGCATCGCTACTTCGGTTGAATTGGTACCGAAGTGCGCGTGCAGATGGCGTGCGCCATGCGCCGCCATCCACGGCACGATCCGGCAGGCTTCTGCCAGGTAGATCAGGTGCAGCGGCAACGGGCGATCGGCCCGCATGCCGATCTTGCAGGCCAGCGCCAGCGCCCTCGCAAACCGGACTGGCCGCTTGACGGCCATGCGCACGACGTCCATGGCCATCGCCACGGCGCCGTCCTGGAGTACATAGCGCGTCAGGGCGCGCTCACGGACGTCTTCCTCGTCGCGCAATTCGTCTTTCCAGCCACGCATGGCGAGGCGCTGCACCTTGTAGCCCTGGCGCTCGAGCGCCAGGATTTCGCGTCGGATGAAACTGTGGCTGATTTTGGGGTACTGGTTCACCAGGTACGCGATGTTCATACTTTTCCTTCATGATTGCCCGGCAGGCCAGACAGACCGGCCCCGTGGCGCGCTGCGCCGGCCCTGGCCGTGCGCGTCTTGCTGCCTGGATGCAGGTTCACCAGCGCGCATGCGCCGCCGACGATGAACCAGAGGTACCAGTTGAATACCAGGTAACGGAACATATTGTCCGAGAACGACACGATCAGATACTGGATCACGATGGCCAGCATCAGGAACCCGGACACGGGATCGATGCGGGCCAGTGCGCGCAGCGTGCCCAGCACGCGGGCGTACAGCCACAGGTAGCACAGCAAGCCAACGGCGCCCATCTCGAAGAAGAACTGCACATAGACATTGTGGGCATCCCACCGGATCGTGCGGTCCATCGGGAAGAATGTCCCCACGTGGTAACCAAAGCCGTCAAGTCCATAGCCGAGGAGCATGCGCTTCGTTTCCATCCAGCCGATGGCCGATTCCCACAGCATCACGCGCCACGCGAACGAGTTGAGCTGCGCGTTGCGCACGACTTCGTTGCCCTGCCCCAGGTCCATCAGGCGTTCGTTTACCGACGGCACGAACAGCAGCAGCGGCAGCAACAGCAGGTACAACAAATAGCTGCGCTTGAAAATCAGCGCATACAGCACGAATACGAGGAAAGTCGCGAGCCAGGCGCTGCGGGTCTGGGTCAGCAACAGCTGCAGCATCAGCATGGGCATATAAATGCAGATAGCGATGCGCCCACGCGGCGTGATGTTGTACAGCGGGCTCTTGAGCATATACAGCCCCAGTACCAGCACCAGCGTCAGGTAGAAGGCCAGCACGTTCGGATGCGAGAACGTCGACTGCAGGCGAAAATCCCCGCCGCGCATATGCAGCGCGATATCGACGACGGCATACAGCGTGGGCAGCAGCGACGAATACATCACCAGGCGGATGGCTTTGTTGAAGTCCTCGTTCGAGCGGACGATGTAAATCGCAATCATGAAGATCGCGAAGTTGGACACGATGCCCAGATACATTTTCAGCGCATTGGTCTTTTCGTACGACAACACCAGGCCCACGCTCATCATCAGGACAAATGGCAACCAGAAACGCGCCAGCCGGCCAGGAAACGCCTTCGGCTTTTCCATCACCATCATGCACGCGATGATGATCACGAACAGGTTGATCAGGCCGCCAATGCCCATGCGCACGCTGCCGATACCGAACTGCGTCGATTCCAGCACCATGTCGCCGACCGACCGGAACAACAGGATCAGCATCACCAGTTTTTTATAGTCGTAGATCAGCAGCACACCCAGCAACAGCAAGGCAGGCAGCGCCGCCAGGCGGCCGAACTGATACCCCATGCTGTCGCCAAACATGGGGATCACGGCGCCGACGGACAGGCTCAGGACGACCAGGGCCATGATGGTCCAGGTCGGAACGCCGAAGGGTTCCCTCAGCCAGTTAAGCAGTTGCACTGATCTGTTCACCATTCCCTGCTGCCACTAGACCAGTTGCGGCGCGACGCGGATGCGGCGCTTGCCCGGATAACGGCGCACGAGCCAGCCACGCACCGCGTGCCACTCGCCCGTTTCCGTGATATCGCCGGAACGGAAGCGGTTGAAGCGCCACAGCAGCGACGCCCAGTTGCGGGTGGAAATCGCCTTGCGGTAGCGCAGTTCGCGTTCGATCTCGGGCGACGCGCCGAACACCTTGCGCACGCTGCGCGCCATGTTCTCGAATTCCGCGTCGAAGTTGCGCTTGCCACCGACGTCCATCAGGATGCCGCCGTGGTTGCAGAACGGCGCCGGATCGAACCACGGCAAGTTGTGCATCGTGCAGAACGAGCGCGTCAGCGAGCGCGAAATCGCCAGCGAGACTTCCATCTGTTCGGTGAAACTGGTGATGCTGACGTTCTTGCCGTGCCAGCGGTACTTCAGCAGTTTCTGCGGCAGATTGGTGACCTTGCCCAGGATCGCGAGCTGACCGAAGAGGAAATAGTCTTCCGCCAGCGACGGCACATCGATGCGCTGGTCCTCGGGCAGGATTTTCAGGATGTCGATGCCGTAGCGCACACCCATCTTCTGGACCGGGTCAAAGCGCAATGTCGAGGCCGGATGCGACACCGGATTACGGAACAGGCTGGCCGCGCCGATGCGGGCCGTGCCCACCGGCAGGCGCAAATCGTCGAGCTTGTTACCAGCAGCGTCGATGACGTCGGCCTGGCCACTGACGACGATGCATTCGGGCTGCGCCTCGAACGCGGCCAGCGTCAGCGCCATGCGGTCCGGCAGGCAAATATCATCGGCGTCATGCCGCATGATGAATTCGCAGTCGGCAATGTCGATGCCGCAATTTAACAGGCCGGACAAGCCCTTTGCCTGCGGGAACGAATGGACTTCGATACGCGGGTCGCGCGCATGATACGCCTGGGCCATCTCGACGCTGCCATCGGTCGAACCGTGATCAAGGACCAGCAGGCGCCAGTCGGTGTAGGTCTGGGCGATGACACTGTCGATCGCTTCCGCCAGGTAGTCCTTGCCGTTTTTCACTGGCAGTAAAATATCAATTCGTGCCATTCTTTACCTTAGTTAAAGCTGATTTTTTAGAGCTGATTTCTTCTTCGCCGCGCATGGCCGGCTGGCGCCCTGCCGCCATCGCATCGATCGCGTCGAGCACGGGCGCAGATGCTGCGGAAAACTTGCGCGCAAACAGCACTTGGCGCCGTTCGCCAGGGCTGTTCTTGAACTCCGATGCGTGGATCACCGGCCCCGCGAACCGGGGCAAATAACCCGCATCGAGCACATCCGGGCCCGTCTTGCCAGGCGACCAGCGGGTGAACGTCAGGCTGTGGCTGATGTTCTGCCTGAACGGCGAATTCCACAGGATGTACTGAAAATAGAATTCATCGGGACAATCGACCAGCTTGCAGAACCGGTACACCTGCGGCGCGCGCGCCGTCACGTCCAGCACATACTTCACGGCGTCGCCGCTCAAGCACCACCACTGTGAACCGGTGACCAGCTCGCCTTTCAATACCTTGCGATAGTCGCGCAGCGGCAGCACCCTGTTCAGAAAATTCTGCAGCGGCCAGCGAAAGCGCCTGAGTGGCTTGCTCTTGCGGATCGACACCTGGGTAATGCGCTCGAGCGGCTTGCCATACCTGGTGTCAGGCAGCGCGAACGTCTCGATGAACTCGGTGCTGCGATGGCGCTCGAAAAACGCCTCGATATCCGCGGGCGTGTACAGCGGATAGCAGGCGCCGCTCAGCAACACATAGCGATCGAAGCCGCCTGGCGCGGCTGCTGCGCACGCCATCAATTCAAGCGTCGCCTTGACCAGGGAGATATCGCCCCAGGCGCCGTTGACGCGGCGCTTGCAGAACGTGACCGCCGGGGCCAGTGCGGCAAATGCGGCCAGGTCCGACTTCGCGTCGATGTGCACGAAGAACGCGGCACCGGGCGCGCTCAAGCGCGCGACCAGCCGCTGCAGATGCGCCGGCTGGTCGTGCGCGAGGATCAGGTACGCGATTCGCACAGTCAAGCCTGCACCATGCCCAGGCAGGCACAACGCAACAGGGGCAACATCGGCACTCGGGGGCGCACGCGGCGGCTAGTGAAGCGGGGCATCGTCATCATCGATCAGTACTCGTTGAGCACCGTTCCCACCAGATGCACACGCGCGTCGGTCAACAGGTCGACCAGATCGCGCATCTTCTTGTAGTGGCTATGGTTCTTGTGCGCCACCATCACGGCGGCGCCGGCGCGGCTGGCGACCACCTGGGCGTCGGCGTACTCGGCGCCGGCCGGCGTGTCGATCAGGATCACGTCGTAATCGGCGCCCAGTTCGCGCAGCAGGCGGCCGAAGGCCGGTGAGCCCAGCAGTTCGGACGGGTTCGGCGGCAGCGCGCCGGCGGTCAACACCGACAGGTCGACCAGCGCCGGCACGCGCTGGATCGCCTCGTGCCCGCTGCGGCCAGCCAGCACGGCCGACAGGCCGGCGCGGTTTTCCAGCCCGAACAGCGCGTGCTGACGCGGCGCGCGCAGGTCGGCATCGATCAGCAAGGTGCGCTGGTGCTGCTGCGAAAACACCACGGCCAGGTTGGCGGCCAGGAAGCTGCGGCCATCGCCTGATTCGGCACTGGTGATCGCCAGTGCGCGGCGCTCGTCGCCCGTTTCGAACCAGCGCCACAGCAACTGGTTGCGCAGCGCGCGCAGCGATTCGACGCGCGCGGTGAACGGCTCGTACGCGGCAACGACTTCGTCGCTGATGGCACTCTGGCCGGCCAGCAGATACGGATAATCGTACTGGCGCGACAAGGCCAGCTCGATGTCGGCAGCGGTCAACAGACCCATTTCGACAGCGGCGTCGCCAAAGCGCAGATTGCGTTCGATCGAGGCACGCATCACCTTGTCGGCGTCGGCCACCGACAGGCGCCCGTTGCGGATCAGGATGGCGCCGATCGAGTCGTGCGACTGGTGACTGGCGGCGCGCTCGCCACGTGCGGATTGGCCCGTCACTGCGACGGCTGGGGTAGTGGAATTCATCGTGGACGCTCCATGCTGATCATTATGCTGATGCGCCATTACGTTGGCAGCGTCATGTTGCCCGTGCCCTTGGCGCCAGGCGGCTTCGAAAACGGCTTTTTGCCCTTGGACGACACGCGGGGCTGCTGAATCACGCCCAGCATCGGCAGACCGAATGCGTCAACCAGATGCGAGGCCGAACGGATCCGCTGGTCCAGCAATTCGAGCACCAGCACCGCGCCCAGACCCAGAATCGTCCCGGCAATGATGGCCAGCACGATGTTGAGCGAGACGCGCGGACCGGATGGCTGCAGCGGTGGCGTAGCCGCGCTCAGCACGGCGATGTCGGCCTGCTTGGATTCGCCTTCCAGACTAATCGTGTTCAGGCGCTGGCTGGCCGACTCGTAGGCGCGGCGGGCGTTTTCTGCTTCGTTGGTCAGCAGGTTGAATTCGTCACGGGCGCCGTTCAGCGACTGCACGCGGTCCTTTTGCGCTGCCACGGCTGCGCGCAGCTCGCCTTCGCGGCGCTCGCTGATGTCGGCCGAAGCCACCACGCTGCTGGACGAATTGCGCTTCTGCTGTTCCAGGTTCGAGCGCAGCTTGGCCACTTCGGACGCGGCCGCCATGTACTGGGGATGGTTGGACGCCAGGCGCTGCGAAATGTCGGCAAACCTGGCTTCGGCCAGCGACAGGCTCGTCTGCAGGTTCTGCACGACCGGGTTGTTCATCACGTCGGGCGAGCTGCTGCTGTTGCCCTGAGCCTGGCTGCGGCGCGAGGCGGCGTCCATGCTCTGGCTCTGCACGACCACCAGCTGGCTCGACAACTCGTTCAGGCGCGCGGTCTCGACGTCCAGGCGGTTGTCCGCACTGTAGATGTTGTTGTCCTTCTGGTACTTCGACAGGCGCGATTGCGCCAGCTCGTAGCGGTTGCGCAGCGTCTTGATCTGATCCGTGATGTAAGTGCTGGCGCGCTGTACCGGATCGGTCTTGAGCTGGACGCTGACGTCCAGATAGGCATTGGCGAACGCATTGGCCGCCTTCGACACGAACTGCGGGTCGGTGCCGCGGAAATTAATCGTCAGCACGCTGCTTTCGCGTGCCGGCACCACGTCCACATTGCCGCGCAGCGAATCGGCCAGCCACTCGCGCAGCGTGCCGCCATTGCCGCCGGTGGCATTCTGGAAGCGCGCCTGCGCGTCCGGCGCATTGGCCAGCCCCAGATCGTCGACGACCTTCAGCGCCACGCTCTTGCTCTTGATGATATCGACCTGGGTCGCAATGTAGCCGGGCATCAGCTGCGCGGGTGCGCTCAGGCCGGTGACCGGATCGACGCCCTTGTAATTGACGACCATCGCCACGGTGGCTTCATACTTCTTGGGCTGCATCATGCTGAAGACGACGGCGGCGAGCACGGTCACGCCGAGCGCGAGCAGCACGATCTTGTAGCGCGCGCGCAGGGCGAGTAACAACAGGCTTGGGTTCATGGTTGGCTTTCTATAAGGTGCAATGGCGCGCGCACGTGCGCCGCTTTCTGGTCTGGGCAACGGCGCATGGTCAGAACAGGCTTTCCTTGACGTACACGACGTCGTCGGGCTGGAGCAGATCGTCGCCCTTGACACTGATGATCTGCATCTTGCCGCTTGCGTCGCGGCGCTTGACGCGCAGGCCGCGCTCGGTACCGCGCGCCGTCAGGCCGCCACCGGCCGACAGGCCCTGCAGCACCGTCATCTGACGCTCGAGACGCAGCATGCCCGGCCGCTGCACTTCGCCGTAGATGTAGAAACGGGGCGCGCGCTCGACGAAGATGACGTCGCCACCCTGCAGATCGAAGTTGCCCGCCATGTCGGCAGTACGCATCACCTCGGCCGTATCCAGCGCGTCCTTCATGACCTTGCCGTTACGGGTACGCACGACCGTGACGATGTCGCCACCGTTGGTGTCGATGCCGCCGGCCAGCGCCAGCATGTCCAGCACGCTGCGGCGACCGTCGATCGCATAGCGCCCTGCCTTCTTGACCTGGCCCAGCACCGACACCTGCTGACTCGTCAGCGCCGTGATCAACAGGTTCACCTGCGGCTTTTTCACGAAATTGCCGCGCTCGAGCATGCTGGCAATCTTCGCTTCTGCCGCAGCGCTCGACAAACCGGCGACAGCGACCTGGCCGACCAGCGGCATGGTGATGAAGCCAGATTCACTGACGCGCGTTTCCACGGCCAGATCGGGGTTGCCGAACACGGAGATCTTGACGACGTCCCCGCCGCCGAGCACCAGCTCTTCGGCGTGCGCACTCCCCATGCTCCATGCCAGCAAGACGGCGAAGATACCAAGCAAGATTTGTTTCATGTTAAGTTCATTCCATTCACAAAGTGTCAATAGTGCGCATCAGATCGATCATTGGCGCCGGCGATGGCTGAACGTCGATACAGCCCGCTGTTCGCCAGTTCGTTACAGTTCTACGCCATCAGTCAGTTAAATTGCAGCGTGGCGTTGATGGATCCGCCATTTGCCTTGTAGCTATTCGTTCCTGCGGCGAGGCTTCCCGAGCGCTGCTCCTGGAATGCCCGCGCCTTGATGGTGATATTGCGCAGCGGCTTGTACACGAGTCCCACCGACCGTGTATCGCGGCTATCGCTGGCCAGATCGGCAGCGACAACTGGCTGGGCTGCCCCACCGAACGGCTTGAATTCACGCTGTTCGTGCCGCACATCCACCTCGGCCAGGATTTTTGCCGAAACTTCCCAGGTCACCTGGGCGCTGGCGCCATTGGCCAATGCACTGCCGATCAGCGCGCCGTCGATGGCGGCAAATTCGCGCCAGGCCTGGCCGGTGACCTTCACCTTCCCTGCCGGCATGTAGTTGACGATCAGCCGTGCATTGGTGCCGCTGTCGTCGCGCGTCGACTGGCCCATCTGCTTGCGTTGTACCCAGCCGCCAAGAAACAGCACTTGCGTGCTCCCCGTTGCCAGCCATAAAACGTTGAGCTTCGCTTCGTCCTGGTCATAGCCGTTGAGCACGGTGCTCGTGTTGCCGACTGTGAGCCAGTTCGGGTACTTGCCTTCCAGCCGGCGCAGCTGGAAACCGGCCGTGCTGCCGCTGCGCGCCAGGTAGTCGAAGCCCGCCACCCACGAATCCTCGGTGCGATCGCTGGCGCGCTGCGACGCCAGCTCGTAGGCGTATTCTTCTTTCGACACTTCGCCGCGCAGTTGCCAGCTGGGGTGAAACCGCCACCGGCCGTCTGCATACTGCTTTTTGCTTACCCGCAGGTTGCGCTGGACCACGTCGAAATCGGCGAACGAGGCCAGTTCCTGGCGGTAGTAGCCGCCGATGTGCCCGTCAAAACGCGACGCGACAAACCAGTGCCAGTCCCCGCGAATGTCCTTGCGCAGATAATCCAGCTGGCTGTTGCGGTCAAATTTCACCGACGAAAAGTCGGCAAACGCGGTGATGATCTGACGACTGACTGGACGCTCAAAGCGCACACCGCCACCTGCACTGCGATAGGTATCGCCGCGCGCGGCCGAACGGGTTGCTTCGTCGCTTGATGAGCGGAACAAGTTGTCGTCATGTTCAACGCCAGCACTGACAAACGGCTGCAGCGTGCCGGCCAGCGCGGTCGTGCCGGAGGAGGAACCAGCGAGCACGACGCAAGCTGCCGCCGTCAACCTCAGGCAAAGACGACTGGCCGGCAGCCGGCTTGCCGACCGCGCAGCGCTGGAGCCATCACGACGTTCGCTGGTTCGCAGTAAGTACAAGAAGAATCCCATCCCAAATAATATTTTTTCACGCTTCTTCCCGCTTGCTTGCAACACATGCACGCCATACACTTTTTCATCAGCGCAATAAAGACTGCATGGACCCAGCGGGCAAACATGTCTTTTAATCAGGATAAGTTGCAATTCTACTACATGACCTCAGAAACACGCGTTCGATACGCGTGCTCCAACCAGCGCACCCTGTAACGACCAGGCAGCGCACTGCTGGGGTGTCAATATGCCGTCTTGTGGAACCAGACCGAAAATGCTGTCATGACGAGAATCTTCAAATCCAGCGTCAGTGACCAGTGCTCGATGTAGTGCAGGTCATGCTCCACGCGGCGCTGCATCTTGTCCAGCGTGTCTGTCTCGCCCCGGAATCCGTTCACTTGCGCCCAGCCGGTAATGCCCGGTTTGACGTTGTGGCGAGCGTAGTATTCTGAAATGATGGCACCGAATTCGAGGTTGTGCTTGATCGCATGCGGCCGCGGGCCGACGATCGACATGTGACCAAAGAATACATTGAAGAGCTGCGGTAACTCGTCCAGACTGCTGCGGCGCAGGAAGCCACCAACACGCGTGACCCGGCTGTCAAAGCGCGTCGCCTGTTTTACGTCCGCGCTGGCACAATCGTCGAACTTCATCGAACGGAACTTCCAGACTTCGAATTCATGGTTATTGAAACCATGGCGCCGTTGCTTGAAGATCACCGGGCCCGGGCTGTCGAGCTTGACCGCAAGCGCAATGATTGCCAGCACCGGACTGACCAGGGCAAGCAGGATGCTGGAAATCACGAGATCTTCCGCACGCTTGAGACGCCCCATCTGCTCGCCGATCCGGCTGTTGGCGATCGTCAGAACGGGAACACCCGCAAGACGCTCCATATTAATGGACGGGAATTGCCAGACCACGTTGTTGGGGACCAGATCGATCCTGACCGGCACGGTGCGCAGCTTTTTGAGCAAGGCCTCGACCCGCTCCGTTGCGAGCCAAGGTAGCGCTACCACGACACGGTCGACAGGGTTCGTGCGGATATAGTCGAGCATCGTGCACGTCGAACCCAGCATGTGGGGACGCAGGCTCGACGGAATGCCACGCTCGACGCGGTCGTCGAACACACCCAACACCCGGATATTCGCGTGGCCGCTGCGCCTGATCGCATTGACGATCAGCTCGGCGCGCTCATTGGCGCCGACGATGATGATCGACTCGTCGAGCAGGTTTGCCATGCGTGCGCGGTAAATGAGCCGCGTGAGGATCAGGCGATTGGCCAGCAACAGCACAAACCAGGCGCAGGCACTGGTTGCCACCCAGACGCGTGAATACTCCGACAAGGTGCCGGACAGGTAGCCCACAATCATGATCAGCGAAAGACCGCTGAAGAAGCCCAGACCCAGCTTGCCCAGCAGAGAATTGAGCGACAGGATCTCGCGCTCGCGGTAGGCCTGAGCGCAGTGCAGCGACACGATGATGACGAGCGTGCTCAAATAGATGAAAAGATGGCCGGCCGTCGTCAGTTTGGCGTCGAGGCCGAAGCGCACGAAGAATCCGCCGAAGCCGGCCAGCAGCAGGACGACGACATCGGAGACTTTGAGGAGATTGATGAAGAACGGCAGCCAGTATCTGGCCGATGACTGCGCACTGCTCTTCTTCAGCAGTGAACCGAGTTCGCCGGAGGCATCGCGCGATCGATGCTTATCGTGTTTGCCGACAGTGGCAGCAGGGTCGAAGTTATTCATCGTGACAGATCCAATCATCATGAATGGAATAAGGTGCGCAAATATTTCCGGCAGGCGCACCGTGTTGCGAGCACCACCGCAAACGCTTGCGACCACGACAAAGGCCAAATGGCCATTTTGCGCAGCCAGCCCCGCTGCTGCCGGAAACCGCTTCCACGCATGCCATGAAAGCTGGATTTGCCCGCCCTATCCAATTGTTGCTGCAGCGTCGCGCAACGCGTACTACTCAAAAAGAAAAAAATGAAACCGACTTCATCAAAGAATATGGCAACAAAAACTTTGCATCATTTGATGCACATCAATAACATAACTAGACTATATGCTAATTCAGCTTCAAAGTCATTAGTTTTTGACGCGACGCAGCAAAATATATAAATGACAACTAGCAACGGAATTTACCTTTTTGCAAGCCGCCCTCTTTCGCACATTGCCCCGGAATGACACGGGGTGACGGCAGCACGTGCGTCTGCATTCCACGCCGCCTCACGGTCAGGAAATGCGCATGAAGCGCGCATTCGCCGGTAACCCCAACCCGGCGACGACCTTACCGCGACAAACGGGTACGGTACATACTGCTTACTTTTTATTACTGTTCCCCGATCGCCGTGCTGCTCCCGCGATGTGCGTCCACTGACACCATGGAGCGAACCATGGGTCGAATGCATTGCAGCGTACTCTTATGTTGTCAGTACGGCGCACACCTTGCAGTTTGGTGCGTTGAGCGTCGATAAACCGTCTGAATGTTGGTATCATGCAAGGTCTCGATTCCCCAGACATCACAGGAACCTCCGATGCCAGCTCCCTACGCCGCGACCGTCACGCGCCCCCTGCCATGACTGCGCAGCTGACCCTGGTGGTAGCCATTGACCGTGACAACGGAATTGGCGTTGACAACCGCATGCCATGGCATCTGCCCCACGACCTGGCGCACTTCAAGCGCGTCACGCTCGGCAAGCCGGTGATCATGGGCCGCAAGACCTTCGACTCGATCGGCCGCCCGCTGCCGGGCAGGCGCAATATTGTCATTACCCGCAACGCCGACTGGGCGCATGACGGCGCCGCACGCGCCACTTCGCTGGACGCCGCCATCGCGTTGCTGGACGGCGCGCCGGCCAGCATCATCGGTGGCGCGCAGATCTTCAATGCCGCGATCGACCTGGCCGACGCCATGATCGTCACGCATATCGATCACCGCTTCACCTGCGACACGTTCTTTCCGCCGATCGACCCTGCCGTGTGGACCGAAACCGCGCGCGACACGCACCATCAGCCGCAGCGTGACGACCAGCCCGGATTCGACTACGCCTACGTCACTTACCAGCGCAGCGCCGGCAAGGGCGCATCATGAGCAGGCCGCTCCGGCCCCCTGGTTCACGCGGCGGCGACGGCTTTGCAAGCCGCGTCGCCGTCCTGATCGCCGTGCTGGCCACGATCGGCACGCTGTTTGCCTTTCTTGGCACCTCGTCGCACAACGACGCGAGCCTGTTCAAGACGACGGCAGCGATGGAAAAGACCAGCGCGGCCAACGCCTGGGCCCATTACCAGGCCAAGTCCAGCCGCCAGAACCTGGCCGAACTGGCCGCCACGCTGCCCGGCGTCGATGCCGGCCGCTACACCCAGGAGGTGGAGCGCTATCGCGTCGAGAAAGACATCATCCGCAAGGAAGCCGAGCGCTGGGAAGCCTCATCGCGCGACTGGAACCGGCGCTCCGAAGAAGCGCTGCACCGCCAGCGCCAGTGGGCCGCCGCGTCAGTCGCGCAGCAGATCGCGATTTCACTGGCTGCGGTCACACTGCTGGCGCGCCGCACGTGGCTGCTGACGCTGACCGGCGCCGTTGCCACCTTCGGCATCACGCTGGGGCTGTTCGCGTTTTTGGAAGGCAACACGACGGCATTGTCGCCAGTGCCGCTAGGCGCGGCGCTGGCTGCCGCGCTGCTGACCGAGGGGGTCCGGCGCGCCGGGCGTCACCTGGACAGCTAGGGTGCGACACTGAACTGCACGAGTGGTTAATGTAGCAAACAAGCTGGCACACAGGCCGGCAAAAAAACCTGCACCGGAGCCCGCAATTTCTGCGAAAATCCGCTACTCATTTTCTACGGTGCCGTGCGCGGCGGCCTTCTGCCACTTCGGAATGATCCGGGCTGGCGCGGCTGCTCCCCACGGCGCTTCGCTTTGGAGCTGTCCATGAAATTTCGTTTCCCCATCGTCATCATCGACGAGGACTTCCGCTCGGAGAACACCTCCGGCCTTGGCATTCGCGCCCTCGCGGCGGCGATGGAACAAGAAGGCATGGAGGTCGTTGGCGTGACCAGCTATGGCGACCTGTCCCAGTTCGCCCAGCAGCAGTCGCGCGCATCGGCATTCGTGCTGTCGATCGATGACGAGGAATTCGGCAGCGGCTCGCTGGAAGACACCGACTCGGCGCTGGTCGGCCTGCGCGCCTTCGTCAAGGAAATCCGCCACAAGAACGCGGACATCCCGATCTACATCTATGGCGAAACCCGCACCAGCCGCCACATCCCGAACGATGTGCTCAAAGAGCTGCACGGCTTCATCCACATGTTCGAAGACACGCCCGAATTCGTCGCGCGTCACATCATCCGCGAAGCCAAAGCGTATCTGGACAGCCTGGCGCCGCCATTCTTCCGCGCGCTGGTGAACTACGCCTACGACGGTTCATACTCGTGGCACTGCCCTGGCCACTCGGGCGGCGTCGCCTTTTTGAAGTCGCCGATCGGCCAGATGTTCCACCAGTTCTTCGGTGAAAACATGCTGCGCGCCGACGTCTGCAACGCGGTCGAAGAACTCGGCCAGCTGCTGGACCACACGGGCCCGATCGCCAAATCCGAACGCAACGCTGCGCGCATCTATGGCGCCGACCATTGCTACTTCGTGACCAACGGCACCTCGACCTCGAACAAGATGGTCTGGCACTCGACCGTCGCGCCGGGCGACATCGTCGTCGTCGACCGCAACTGCCACAAGTCGATCCTGCACTCGATCATCATGTGCGGCGCGATTCCCGTGTTCCTGATGCCGACCCGGAACAACCTGGGCATTATCGGCCCAATTCCGCTGTCCGAATTCACGCCCGAATCGATCGCACGCAAGATCGAAGCCAATCCGTTCGCCCGCGAAGCCGTCAACAAGAAGCCGCGCATCCTGACCATCACCCAGTCGACCTACGACGGCGTGGTCTACAACGTCGAGACGCTGCGCGAAATGCTGGACGGTAAAATCGACACGCTGCACTTCGATGAAGCGTGGCTGCCGCACGCGACGTTCCACGACTTCTACAAGAATATGCACGCGATCGGCCAGAACCGCCCGCGCGCGAAAGAGTCGATGATCTTCTCGACGCAGTCGACACACAAGCTGCTGGCTGGCCTGTCGCAGGCCTCGCAAGTGCTGGTGCGCGAATCGCAGTCGGTCAAGCTCGACCAGGATGCCTTCAACGAAGCCTACCTGATGCACACGTCGACCTCGCCGCAGTACTCGATCATCGCTTCGTGCGACGTCGCTGCCGCGATGATGGAAGCGCCAGGCGGCACCGCGCTGGTCGAAGAGTCGATCCTGGAAGCGCTGGACTTCCGCCGCGCGATGAAGAAGGTCGATCAGGACTTCGGCACCGACTGGTGGTTCCAGGTCTGGGGCCCGGACAAATTCTCGGAAGAAGGCATCGGCACGCAGGACGACTGGATGATCCGCGCCGAAGAATCGTGGCATGGATTCGGCGACCTCGCCCCGGGCTTCAATATGCTCGACCCGATCAAGGCGACCATCGTGACGCCAGGCCTGAACCTGTCGGGTCAGTTCGGCGAAACCGGTATTCCGGCCTCGATCGTCACCAAGTACCTGGCCGAACACGGCGTCATCATCGAGAAGTGCGGGCTGTACTCGTTCTTCATCATGTTTACGATCGGGATCACCAAGGGCCGCTGGAACACGCTGGTCACGGCGCTGCAGCAGTTCAAGGACGATTACGACCGCAACGCGCAGATGTGGCGCGCAATGCCGCAGTTCGCCGCGGCCAATCCGCGCTACGAAATGCACGGCCT
Source organism: Massilia aurea (assembly GCF_024753205.1). Classification (GTDB taxonomy): domain Bacteria; phylum Pseudomonadota; class Gammaproteobacteria; order Burkholderiales; family Burkholderiaceae_D; genus Telluria; species Telluria aurea. The sequence continues at coordinate 134,748 of NZ_JANUGZ010000006.1, forward strand.
GCGCGACCTGTGCACCGAGATCCACACGTTCTACAAGTCGCACGACGTGGCGCGCCTGACGACCGAGATGTACCTGTCGGACATGATCCCGGCGATGAAGCCGTCGGACGCATTCGCGCACATGGCGCACCGCAAGATCGAGCGCGTGGCGATCGACGAACTCGAAGGCCGCATCACCGCGATCCTGCTCACGCCCTACCCACCGGGCATCCCGCTCCTGATCCCGGGCGAGCGCTTCAACCGCACGATCGTCGATTACCTGCGCTTTGCACGTGACTTCAACGAGCGCTTCCCGGGCTTCGAGACCGACGTGCACGGCCTGGTCAAGCGCGAAGTCGATGGCAAGCGCGGCTACTTCGTCGACTGCGTGCAGCAGGACGACTGATCCCGCAGGCTGCGCCGTCAGGCCAGCCAGCTAGTCAAGACAACGCCAGCCAACCGGCTGGCGTTGTTGCATCAAGCGTGCATGCTCAGCGCGGCGCGCACTGCGGCAAGGCGGCCCGCGTGGCCAGCAACGCACGGCTGTCGTCCACTGACGGCGTGTTGTCGGTGAATCTGCAGCCGTACTGCGGATCGGCCACGATGGACGGCGTCAGCACGTCGTCACCTTCGGGCTTGACGCCCTGCTGCTCCCACTTGACCATCGCGTCGAACGCTGACGCCTGTTCAGCAATCGTGAAGTCGCAGTGCGCGATCCCGCGGATGGCGCGCTGGACCAGCAGGTTCGACGTGCCGAGTGCATCGGCGCGGCGCTTGTAGATCTGCTCCATCTTGAACGGCACGTACAGGTCGCCCAGCGTATGGATGGTCACCACCGGCACGGTGATCCGGGCGTTGGTCTTCGGCACCCAGCGCAGGCCGTCGCGGCGCAGCCGGTTGGCGCCCGGCGTGGCAGGCACGCGGAAGATGCTCGCGTTGTAGGCGACCTCGTCGGCGCTGATGGCCGGGTCAGCATCGAGCTGGAAGAAGATGTCATTGGTCGTCACGACGTCATCGAGAAGGATGCCCTGCATCTTGCCGTCGCGCCCGAACGTGCCCCAGACCGTGGCCTGGTACGCGCTGGCATAGGCGTAGTCGAACAGCGGACGGGTGCCGCCGCTGAGGTTGGCAACGATCTGCTTCAACCGCAGGCCTTGCGCGGTCGGCACTGCCGGCGCGGTGGGGGTGCTGCCACCCGGGAAGCTCGAGAACATCTTCGCCCTCACCTGCGGGCCAATGCTCGCCCAGTCGGCCGGCGGCCAGCGCGTGGCCGGCATGCCGGCCTCCACCATGGCGGCGGTCTGGTAAGCGGCGAAATAATCGTACAGCTCCGTGTCGCCCAGCACGCCGCACATCGGCACCGCACCTTGATAGCGGATCTTGTTGACGGCCGTCTCGATGTTTTCCTCGTCCACAGCGGCTGCCGTGACATGGCCACCCATCGAATTGCCAATGATGTAGGTCTTGCTCGGTGCTGCCAGGGTGCGGCCGTTCTTGCCGGCGATGTCACGGAAGGCCAGCGCCAGCGCGTTCGTGTCTTCGACACCGGCGCGCACGTCATAGTAATTGGTGCTGTAGCTCGATGCGGCCCACGCATAGCCCTGACTGATCAGGTGGCGACGGATCGCTGGCGGCGCCACCTCCAGCGCCGGGCCCGTGCCGCCGTAGCCGTGGGCGTACATGACCAGCATGCCGTTCCAGTTCTTCGGCACTTCGATCTGGTAACCCGCCTTGTTCAGCACGCCCCACCAGCGGTCGGTCGCCGGCGCATTCGCCATTGCGGCAAATGGCAGGTTGCTTTCGATGACCGCGTAGGTGCGCCCGTCTTGCGGACGCAGGGGTTCGGGCTGGATGGCAACCGGCGGCGTGGTCGCCAGCGGCGGCGCGCCGACATCGTCGTCGTCTCCGCCACAGGCGGACAACGCCAGGACGGCGATGAGTGACGGTACTACCCGCGCCGCGATGCGGCGGGACGTGCAGGGTGCAAGCTGCGTTTTCATCAACACTGTCTCCATGATTTTAGTTTTGCACAGCGAAACCAAAAATCACTGTGTGATTTATTGTAGATCGAAACGGTGTGCGCAGGCGTGCCAGGTCGCGCGCGGTGTTACAGGCAGATGGGGGGAATGCGTCTTGGAGGTAAGGGAGCGGGGATGCAGGCCTGACAGGGCGTCAGGCCCGTGGTGTGCGGGGCAGGTCTGGCCGCCCTGCGGCGGTCACACTGCCCCGACTGAATGCAGAATGGTGGTGGTGCAGTTGCTCAGGCTTTCGGCAACGTCACGCCGACCTGGCCCTGGTACTTGCCGTCACGGTCCTTGTACGACGTTTCGCAGACTTCATCGCTTTCGAAGAACAGCACCTGCGCGCAGCCTTCGCCCGCGTAGATCTTGGCCGGCAGCGGCGTCGTGTTCGAGAACTCGAGCGTCACGTAGCCTTCCCATTCGGGTTCGAACGGCGTGACGTTGACGATGATGCCGCAGCGCGCATAGGTCGATTTGCCCAGGCAAATCGTCAGCACATTGCGCGGGATGCGGAAGTATTCGATCGTGCGTGCCAGCGCGAACGAGTTCGGCGGGATGATGCAGACGTCGCTCTTGATGTCGACGAACGAGTTCGAGTCGAAATTTTTCGGGTCTACAATCGTGCTGTTGATGTTGGTGAAGACCTTGAATTCATCGGCGCAGCGGATGTCGTAGCCGTAGGACGAGGTGCCGAACGAGATGATCCGGCGGCCATCCTGCTCGCGCACCTGCTGCGGCTCGAAGGGTTCGATCATGCCAGTGCTGTGCGCCATGCGGCGGATCCAGTTGTCGCTCTTGATAGTCATTTGTGGGTTTCCAGCAGGGAGAAAATCACGCGATTTTACGCGAAAAGGCGCTGGCCGTGAGGCCCGATGATGATTGATTTCCTACCCGTTTGCTTTGGCGCCGCCGAGCAGACGCCCCACCATCGCGTGGACCAGCTGCGCCGTCTCCGCCGGTTTTTCGAGTGGATACAGATGGCCGCCTTCGATCATGGCCAGGTGCTCGCCCACCAGCTTGCGCGTGAACGCGAGCCCTGCCTGCCGCATCTCTTCCGACTCGGTGCCGGCGATGAAGCCAACGGGCACCGGGAACGGCGCGCGGATCACGGCGCCCATGTGGTGCGGCAGCGTCTGGTAAATGGCGGATTCGACGTCGCGCCGGAAGCGCAGCGTGACACCATCGGGATGCGGCGCCAGGCCGTGCTCCATGTAGTCGTCGAGCGCGCCCGGCGCCCAGGCCTGGAAGATCGACTTGGCGTGGAAGTGGCGGTAGGCGGCGTCGCGGTCCGGCCAGTGCTCGCGCCGCTTGTACGAAAAGCGCGCCGGCGACAGCCGTGCGCCCCACCCCGCCAGCTTGGCCAGGCGCCAGACCAGCGCGCGCCACCCGGCCACCACCGGAGAATCGAGCATCACGACGCAGCGCACCAGATCGGGCCGGCGCCGCGCCGCCATCGTCGACAGCGCGCCGCCCAGCGAATGGCCAACGAGGATCGCGGGCTGGCCATAGCCCTCGAGGTGCGCGATCAGTTCGTCGGTCAGCGTGTTCCAGCCATCGCCCACCGGGTAGCGCGGATCGTGGCCGTGCATGTCCAGCGTACGCACGTCGTAGTGTTCGGCGAGCTGCGCCAGCAGGCGATTGTAGGTGCCAGCCGGGTAGCTGTTCCCGTGGGCGAAGTGCAGCAGCGGTTTGGGCATGGTCAGCGATGGTGGTCAAATTGTGCGGCCCATTGTAATGGCGTCTCCTGCCCCGGCGCCGATCTTCGGGCCGCGTTTAGAGCGTATTCACCAATTTACGCCGACTGTCAGCGTGGCGCTGTAGCCCTGGCTGGCCGTGCCCGTGACGCTCGCCATATGCAGCGCCGTCCCGTCGCTGAACACGTTGTCCGTCGCGAAGCTCACGCGCGCCAAATTGCCGATGCTGCTCGCATAGCCGCTGCTGGTGTAGGCCTCGTTGGCGATCGCCAGCGGGAACGTGAACTGCGATGTCTTGACGCGGTTCGCGGCGCTCGTCGCCCTGGCCAGCGACGGATACACCTCGAAATGCACGTGCGGCATGCGCCCGTCATAGCAGCCCGGGAAGATGGTAGTGAACGTGACGTAGCCTTCGCTGTCGGCTTCCTGCACGCCGCGCAGGTAGTTTTCGCCGACGATGCCGCTGCTGTACATCGAGTAACCCCCTTCGCGCGTGCAGTGCCACAGATAGACTGTGGCGCCGGCGGCGGCCGCGCAACCCTGCGCCACGTGCTCGATCTTCAGGCGGATCGTCAGCGGCACACCGGCCGCCACGCCGCTGGCGCCGGCCACGCTGCTCCGGATATCGCTGCGCACGATGCCGGACAGGACCAGCGCATTGGCCACGCCATTGGCATTGCGATTGGTGCCGTCGCCCGGATACGGACCGCCCGTTTCTTCGGGAATCACCGAACAGACAGCGCTGCCGCTGCTTGTGCTGGCCGCGCCGGTGGTCGTCGTGGAACTGGAGAGACCGAAGCCGTCATCGGCACTGACGCCGCCGCCACACCCGGCCAGCGGCAAGACCGAGCTACCCGCGCCGACAAACAGCCAGCGCAGCGACTGGCGCCGGGTGGCCGCCCGGGTCAGCAGGCGCGCGAGGTCGGCAGCCAGGCCACGGTGGTGGTCAACGTCGTGGTCGGGGCCTTGATCGGTCTCGTCGTGATGGTCCGCATCGTGGGCGGACTGGCCGTGGCGTGCTGCATTCATTTCGATGGCCCTCCCTGCGGGACGTTGTTTCGTTCGTCGTGCGCCTTGCGGCCCCTGTTCTGCAGCGCGTCGAGCTGTGCGCGCTGTTCCGAAGTCAGCACTGCCTTGAGCTGCGCACGCGTTTGCAGGCGCAGCAGTTCCTGGCCGGCGATGGCCTGACCCAGCGCCTGCGCTGCGGCGGACGCGGCGGACTGGTCAAGTGCTGGCGCCGCCGCCAACGCGCGCAACGCCTCATCGGCCTTGCGCTCGGCGATATCGAGCGCGCGGCGTCGGGGTGCTTCGCTGTGCAGAATCGTGAAGATCCGGTAGTTCTGCGCATCGCTCAAGCCCAGGTCACGCAGAAATGGCGGCGTGCCGAACGGACCCGGCTCGCCATCGGGTTCGTGCATCTGGCCGAACGGCGGGCCGCCGTGCATCGGACCATGCGGCAGTGGCATCGGCTGGGCCAGGACGGCGGGCGCCGCCAGGAGGCAGATGGAAAACGCGGTCGCGGCGCGCAGGCCGCTTAATTCGCTCGTCGGTGCAGCTGCTCGTGTCATCGAAGACCTCTCGTGTTGTCAGAGCGGGCATTGTGTGGCGGTGGCGTGTAAAGCGCGTCTAAGCCAGGTAAATCCGCGTAAAGCACCGCAGACGACGCCGACCTGCTGCGCTATCCTGTCGCCATGAACCACGTTTTGCTCATCGACGACGACGTCGAACTGGTCGGCATGTTTGCCGAATACCTCGAACAGGAAGGCTTTTCCGTCACCTGCATGCACAATGGCGAGGACGGGGCGCGCGCCGCGCTGACCGGCGGCTATGCCATCGCGGTCCTGGATGTCATGATGCCTGGCGCGGGCGGCATCGAAGCGCTGCGCCAGATCCGCGCCGGCAGCCGCATGCCGGTGCTGATGCTCACGGCGCGCGGTGACGACGCCGACCGCATCCTCGGCCTTGAACTGGGTGCAGACGATTACGTGGCCAAGCCCTGCACGCCGCGCGAACTGACGGCGCGCGTGCGCGCCATCCTGCGCCGCACCCAGGCCGTGCCCGAAAGCGGCCCGGGGGGCGTGCTCAGCGTCGGCAAGCTGACGATGCTGCCCGAACAGCGCCGCGCCACTTGGGACGGCCAGCATCTTGACCTGACCAGTACCGAATTCAATCTGCTCGAAGTCCTGGCCCGCAATGCCGGCCGCCCGGTCAGCAAGAATGATTTGTCCGAACAGGGCCTGGGCCGGCCACTGGCGCGGTTCGATCGCAATATCGACGTCCACCTGAGCAGCCTGCGGCACAAGCTGGGGCCATTGGCCGACGGCCGCTCGTGCCTGCAGACGATTTACCGCCAGGGCTACCAGTTGATCAAGGAGTAGCATGGGCCGGTTGTTCTGGAAGTTCTTCCTGTGCATCCTGCTGGCGCAGGTGGCCGCGACCATCGGCGTGGGTGGCGTGTTCTGGCTGCGCGACCAGGCGCGCCAGCGCGCCACGCCCGCACTCGACAGCGGCCCGCCGGCAGCGATCGCGCTGGACGCGGCCGCCGCCACGCTGCGCCACGGCGGCTTGCCTGCCCTGCGCAGCCTGCTGCCCGACATGCGGCGCCCCCAACTGTTCGTGCTCGACGCAGCGCGCCACGAACTGCTGGGCCGCGCGGTGCCGGCCGAACTGATGCATGCAGTCGAACGCGAGCTGCGCGACGGCGCCCAGGGTGGCGACAGCGCCGTGTGGCGTGGCGCGCGGCGCCTGGTCGGTCCGGACGGCGAGCAGTACATCGCGTTCGTGTCGCGCGACTTTGGGCGCCAGATCGGCCGTGTCGGTCGTGAAGCCGGCCGCCAGGACGGGCTGCGCGACGGCGCCGGCCCGGATACGCTGACGCCGGGCCTTGGCCCCGGCCCCGGCCCGCGCCGCCGTATCGGCCAGAGCGTCGTGATCGGCGCCACCGTGCTGGCCAGCCTGCTGTTCGCGGCGCTGCTGGCCTGGTATTTCTCGCGCCCCATCCGCGCGCTGCGCAGCGCCTTCGAGGCCGCCGCCGCCGGCGACCTGGCGCCGCGCTTCGGTCCCGGCGCCAAAGGCGGCGACGAACTGGTCGACCTTGGCCGCGACTTCGACCGCATGAGCGCACGCCTGCGCGCGCTGATGGATGGCCAGCGCCGCCTGCTGCACGACGTCTCGCACGAACTGCGCTCGCCGCTTGCGCGCATGCAGGCGGCGCTGGGTCTGGCGCACCAGCAGCCGGACAAGATCGGCATCACGCTCGAACGCATCGAGCGCGAAAGCAACCGCATGGACAAGCTGATCGGCGAACTCTTGACGTTGTCGCGCCTGGAAGCGTCGCCCGACGTGCTGCGGCGCGAGCCGGTGGATCTGGTGGAGCTGGTCGACGGGCTTGTCGCCGATGCACGCTTTGAAGCCGGCCAGGCCCAGGCCGCGGACGATCACGGCGTGCCACTGCGCGTCGAGTTCGACGCCGACGACAGCGTCAACGTCAGCGGCGACCCGGACCTGCTCTGGAGCGCACTCGAGAACGTCGTGCGCAATGCGGCCAGACATGGCGCCCCGGGCGGCGTCGTGGCGGTGTCCGTGCGCGCCGTGGGTGACGTGGCACGGGTTGAGGTGTGCGACCGGGGGCCGGGCATTGCGCCCGAGGATCTTCCGGCGATTTTCCAGCCGTTCTTCCGCTCCGGCGCGTCGCGCACTGGTGTCGACGGGCACGGGCTTGGACTGGCCATTGCGCAACGTGTGGTGCAGGCGCATGACGGCGAGATCGTGGTGGCCAATCGCGATGGTGGGGGACTGCGGGTGACGATCACACTGCCTGCGACCGGACGATGAAGCCTGCGGCTCAGCGCCCGTACCAATAGCGGGCGTGGGTCGCGCGGTACGTCGTCACGTCGAGAGTGGCCCCGAACGCCAGCGTGACGGCGCCCCGTTCATCGGTGCGAATGCGCTCGATGCCCATGGCGCCGTAGCGTGCGTAGACCAGCTTTTGCGGGTGGCGATAGCGATTGCGGTGGCCTACCTGGAAGATCCCGACTGTCGGCGCAACCGCCTGCAGGAACGCTGCGCTCGACGAGGTGCCGCTGCCGTGGTGCGGTGCCAGCAGCACGTCGGCGCGCAGACGGTCGGCATCAAGGTGCAGCAGCGCAGCTTCCTGCGCCGCTTCGATGTCGCCAGCCAGCAGGAGCGCCTTGCCGCCCGCGCTGATGCGCAGCACGCAGCTGCGCGCATTGCTTTTCAGGCGCGGGTTGGCGTAACTGGCGTTATCGGGCGCGAGCATCTCGAAGCGCACGCCGTCCCAGTGCCAGGCCTGGCCGGCGCTGCAGCGGGCCGGGCGCGTGGCCTTGCCCAGCACGCGGTGGCCATCGGGCAGTGACGAGATCAACTGCCCTACCCGCACCGTCTGCAGCACTGCCTCGGCGCCGCCAACGTGATCGAGGTCGCTGTGCGAAATCACCAGCGCATCGAGCCGGCCGATGCCCCGGCCGCGCAGGTATGGCAGGATCACGCGTGTGGCGCCGCTTGCGCCGGGCGCGTACAGCGGGCCGGTGTCGTACAGCAACCGGTGGTGCTGCGTTTCGACCAGCAGCGCCATGCCCTGGCCGACATCAAAAGCCGTGATGTCGAACCGCCCTGCCGCCGGCGCGGCCGGCATGTTGGTCAGCAGCGGCGTCCACGCGGCCAGGCCCGCCCAGCGCTGCGGCCAGCCGCGCGGCGCCAGCATCCATGCGGTGCCAGCCAGGGCCAGCACGAGGATCCACGGCGTTGGCGCGGGCGCAGTCCACACGGCCAGTGCGGGCGCGGACAACCACGTCAGCGGCCACACGAGGACGACGATCCCCAGGTGCGCGCTGCCCAGCACCAGATCGGCCAGCGGCGATGGCAGTACGCTGCCAGCCAGTGCCAGCGGCGTCACGAACAGGCTGATGACGGGAATGGCCACCGCATTGGCAAGAGGGCTGACCAGCGACACCTGCCCGAACAGCAGCAGCGTAAGCGGCGCCAGGCCCAGCGTGACAGCCCACTGGGTGCGCGCCGCCACCAACAGACCGGCGCGCCAGCCACGCGTGGGCACGCCCAGGCGGCCACTGCACGCATACAGGATTGCCGCCACCGCCCCGAACGACAGCCAGAAGCCGGGCCACAGCATCGCCCAGGGATCGCGCAGCACGGCCACGCCCAGCGCCAGGCACAGCACGTGCGACATCGAGGTGATGCGCCCGCACCACAGCGCCAGCGCAACCACCGCCAGCATGTAGAAAGTACGCTGGGCCGGCACGCCGAAGCCGGCCAGCAGCACGTACAGCAGCGCCACCAGAGCGCCCGCCAGTGCTGCCGCCTTCTGGGCCGGCACGTGCAATGGCAGGTTCGCACCGGTGAAGAATGAGCGGCGCCACAGCCACGACATCGCCCATGCGGCCAGGCCCGCCAGCATCGTGATGTGCAGGCCGGAGATCGAAACGAGATGGCTGATGCCGGTCCGGTTGAACACGTCCCACGACCCCTGGTCGATGCCGCGCTGGTCACCGATCACCAGCGCGACGATCACGCCCGCATACGGCTTGACGTCCAGGACCGCCAGGATGCGGCTGCGCAGCCAGCCGCGCGCCCGCTCCACGGCATAGCCGGGGTCCGGCGTCCATGCCGCCAGGCGGGCATTGCGCGCGCCGGCCGGGCGGACGTAGCCCGTCGCGCGCACGCCCTGCTCCAGCAACCACGCCTCGTAATCGAAGCCGTGCGGGTTGGCGTTGCCGTGCGGGCGCTGCAGGCGTACGACAAGGCGCCAGCGTTCGCCCGGCTGCACGAACGCCGGATCGGCGGCGCTGACGCTGTACCAGGACAGGATGATCTTGGCCGGCACGGTAGCGCCAGGCGTGTCGACATGCGCGACGTCGAACTGGAAGCGCACGCCGCCGTCAAAGCGGTGCGGCAGGCTGGCGACGGCGCCAGTCACGGCGATCTCGCGGCCTTCGTCCGCAAGCGGCAACGCGTCGTTCAGCGCAGTGTGGGCAAGGAGCGCTGCCCAGCAGGCGCCGAGCAGGACACCGGCAATCACCATGCGGGGCAACCCGCGCAGGATCACGCAAACGACGATGGCCGTGGCCACGCAGCCTGCGAGGCTGGTTGGTTCCGGCAATGCGGGCCTGGTCTGGAGCCAGGCAGCGCCTGCGGTGAAGGCAAGAATGGCGCTGCGCATGGGTTGGCGGACGAGCGACGGTCAGGTGGCCGGGCGGCTGACGCCCAATTTGTGCAAGATAGGCATTGCAGCGACGACGAACCTATCCGTTGCCGCTGCGGTCGGGCGGACCATCCAGTCTTTCTGGCGCGTCACCGCTCCGTCCATGACATCTCCTTCGTGTTTTCGCATCAAGCGGCTGTCCGGATCGGATCGATGCACTCAAGGCTCGCTGGCAAGCCGCACCAGTGTCCAGCTGCTGTGCCGGCGAACGCGTTGTGCGAACGATGCACGTGGCAGCAGGCTGCCCGCGGCAAACCAGCGCGTGCCATCGAGCGCATCGCTGTCGTCACAGCGCCACCATCCGCTGGCCGGACAAGGTGCACTGCTTTGCGCGACGCTGCCGATCAGGGTGTCGCGATGTGGCATCAGGTCCGTTTCGGGCGTCACGCCGGACGTAAAATCAGGCTCCAGACCGGTCGCAAGACCGGGCCCAAGGTCAGACGCATCAAGGGGCGCGAGATTGGGCACGAGATCGGGCTCGGCTAACCCGGTCACGGCAGGCGCTGGTGCGGCCTGAACCGGTACGCGCGGACGGTGGCGCTTGTCCGCCAGGCGCCAGCGGGTCGGGCTCCGGCTTTCATAGCTGGGCTGCAAACCCCTGACCCGCTGCCAGACGGTTGGTTGCGGCAGCAGCAGCGCTTGCGGCATGCGCTTGCCTTCGGCGATGAACTGGCGTTGCCCGTTGTAGACGCGCACGCGGGCGTTGACCTCGGTGCATTGCCACCAGCCCGTGTGCGGACAACTGTCACCGGCAAGCGCGATGGCGCCGAGCGCAGTGGCCGGCGCTTCAACAGCCGCTGGCGCCTGGAGTGCAGTTGGCCGCAGCCGCAGGCTGCCGGCGATCCGGTCCCACAAATCGATCAGCGCCTGCTCGGACAACGTCGACTGCACCGGCTTGCCGCCACCCGTCGGATTGGTGCCGGCGGCCAGTTCCAGTGTCATGAACGGCATGTTGAGATCGGATTGGCGTCCGGGCATTTCCCATTGAAACGAATAGCCGGTTGTGAAATTGGGCTCGCGCACCCGCATGACCAGTTCATCGCCGTCAAGGCCATTGATGGCGCGCGCCGCTTCGCGCAGATGCGAGAACGCAAGCTGCATGAACAGCGGCCGGCGGTCGGCCGTGATCGCATGCCGTTCGAGCAGGCGCGGGGCGGGCGTCACCCCTGCCATCGACGAGAGCACGATACTGACGTCAGGATGGCCCGGCAGGCCGGCGAACAGCACGACGCTTTCCGTGTCGGCGTCGTCATACGGGTCGAGTACGATGGCGTGCCCAAGGCAGAATCCCGGCTCGCGCGGTATCTCACCGGGCCGCATGGCGCGAAACCGCCGCAGCACGCGTACCAGCCCGGCCTCGCTGCCCGGCGCCATGCCCTGCGCCTGCGCGTCAATGCTGACGTGGGGGAGTCTCAGCAGGCCATGCACGTCCACGTCTTCGATCGCCAAGATGTGGCCGTTTTCGATGGTCTGGGCCGGGCGCCGGTTGTGCACGAACACCTTGCCCTGCCCCGTCGCAGATAGCAAGTCCTTCGCCGACTCGAGCTTGCCATACTCGTCTTTCCCGTCGAGTAGGGTGTTCTCAAATGCACCGAGACGTTCCGCGAAATCGTCATCCGTTTCACGGTCGGTGCTGGCGACATCGTAACCGCCGACGAAGCCACGTCGCAGACGCACCGTCGCCTCGGCGGGAAGGTCGATCAGGAAACGGCCCACGCAGACGGTCTTCATCGTGCCGGTCATCTTTGCCACCTTTTGCCTATCCTCGTCGGTCTGGAACGAGTTCGCGAGAAAGGACACCAGCGTCAGGGCTGACGCCATCGCTATACCGACCCAACGCACACGGCGGCTCTTCAGCCGCTTCATCGGACTTCCTGAACGATCTTGACGATGAGATGGCGCGTCAGCAGCAGCATGTCTTCGTGCTGGAAACTGTCCTGGTGCCGGAAACCCGTTGGTGCGAACGCGCCGCGCACGTGCGATGCCGCCCCTGCGCCAGATTGCAGCGGCACGGTTTCATCGCCTTGTTCGTCCTGCGGCCACAAGACAAAGCGCAGCCGGACACCGTTCGCGGTTTCTACCTCGCGCGTGTCAGCACTGCCTTTTCCACCATCGGCGACCAGCTTTGCCGCCCGCACGTTTGCGGTCGTGAGCACTGCCGGCGACGTCGAGGGCATGCGCGCCACCCAGCGAATCTTGCCGTAGGCTTTCAGCGTTTTGTCCGCGCCGTAAAAGGCGTAGGAGTGGCGGTGATAGTACGGCGTGCTCTTGCCGCCCTTGCCTTCGACGCCCAGAACCTTGCGATGAAAGCGTTCCGCCTCGTTGATTGCGTCGAGAATTTTCTTGACAGGCCCGCCATGTAGCTTGGCGTAGCGCTGCGCCGGGTCCGCCAACGCCGGGTCGATCATCCGGTGCCACGACGTCATGTCCCGATACATATCATAGGGATTGCCATCCGGTAGCGACACCATGTCGCGCATATCCTCGTGCGCGCTCACGCCGCGCAACGTTTTGATCACCAGCCACGGCGCCGGATAAAGATGATTCGGCAGCAGTTGCAGCAGGCCGGGCGATACCGCCATCACCGGCATCGTCTTGGCGCTCGTGTCGCCCGCGATGTCGGCGAATCCGGACGCCGCAAAATTCACCAGTGGCCCGTTGCTGAAATTGCCTGCCTCGGTACCGCAGGCCATGCGCCGGTATGCCACGGGCGCGCCCAGCGCCGGCATCACGGCGTGCACGATGCCGGCGATGTCCGAGGCGCCGCCTGCGCCCTCGCTCAGGCGCGCGCAGGCACGCGCGACCAGCCCGCCCATCGAGTGCGTCACCAGGATCACGTGGCGGCATGCATGCTTGCGGTCGGTCCAGAAGGCCCGTATCCCGTCAATCCGTGCGCGCAGGCTTTTTGCCGCCACGTCGCACGATGCCAGCCAGTTGTAGCCGAAGGCATAGACGGGATACTGGTAGCCGGCGTATTTTTCAAGTTCGGCTTCGGTGACATGCTCGATCTGCCGCACGCCCCAGCGTTCGGGGTCGCATTGCATGACCCGCTTCCAGTGCAGGCGCACCAGGCGTGCACCCTGGGGCGAGAGCTGGAACGTCTTGTCCAGGTTGCGTTGCAGGTCGACCAGCAGCGCGCCGTACGAGTCGGCGTGGATTTCCCCCCAGCCCCGCTCCCGCATGACGTCGGGCTCCAGGCCGCAGAGCGGGAAGTCGAGTTCGCCGTCAGGGTCCACCTCGAGGATGGCGGGATCGAGGATGCGCTGGCGCAGTGCAGGCGCGCGCGTTTCCCATACGTCGGCCTCGCGGTATTTGCCGGCGAGGTGATTGGGTGGCCGCCATGCCGGCTCGCCCGCGCGCAGCGCGTCGTCGTCACGCTTGTTCAAATTGGCACGCGCCCGCAGGTTCGAGCCCATGCTGCCGGGAACGAAAATGACGGGAATGACCTTGCGCGATCCGATCGTCACGCGGGCGCGCACCTTGAATGCAACCGGCGTGGCGACTGTGTGGGCTACCAGGCTGCCGTCGCGCTCGACGGTGGGCTGGTGGATGGGCCGGGTTGGTTCGCTCATGCTCTGTCCGTGCCGGCGGGCGTCGGATTGCTGGACTGGTCATCAGCCAGCAGGCGGATTTCGATGTCGCCCATCGCGTAGCTGTGCAGGATGCCCGTGCGGCCTTCATCGTCGGTGATGCCTTCGATGCTGGTGCCGTCCTCGTGCTGTGCGATATAGCGCTGTCCCCTGGCCGGCAGATTGGTCTGGCGATCGATGACCACCACACGCTCATCGGTTTCGAGGATGGTGGCCGGCAGCTGCAGGCCAGCCGGCATGCCACCGCCGCCCGTCAGGTAGTCGACGCTGGCGGCTTTGATGACGTGGTTGCCGCTGCTCTGGTGCGTGATCGCGCCGCCGTGCCAGTCGGTTTGCGTACCCTGCGACACCACCTTGACCGACGGCGCTTCGAGCTCGATGCCAGTGGCGGCGATCAGGCGAATCCGGTTGGACGACTTGATCTCGATATCGCCCTTGTGCGTTTCGACGACGATGTCGCCGCGCGCCGTGATCAGCTTCATGCCGAGGTCATACGCGAACAGGCTGAGCGCGCGCGACGCCCGCAAAAACAAGCTGCGCCCGGCCGCCAGTTCCGTATCGCCGGTCGAGACGATGTCGATCTTGGTCCGCGCGCCCAGCGCGATGGCGTCGTCGCTGGCCAGCACCACCCCGGCCGGCGCGCTCACCGCCACCATCGGCGCGCCGCCCTGCGCCAGGCCTGGGGCCACATTCGAACCGTCGTGCCAGTGACGCAAACGCTCGGTGAGCTCGGCCAGGCGGGGGCTGGCCGCATGCTCTTCGCCATGCGCGCCCGCCAGCCGCCCCAGTTCGTCGAGTACGCCGTGCATCACCTCAGCGATGCCGACCAGCGCGCCGCGCTCGAGCTGGGCGCCACCATCGGCGTCGCTGCCCCCGGCACTGAGCAGGATGCCTTCACCGCCGCGCACGGCAACGGCCTTGCTGCTGCGCAGTTCGGCGCCCTCACCGCGTGCACCGGCCGTGCCATTCGAGCGCGGGTCGGACAGCCAGCCCAGATTGAGTTCGGCAGCAGCGTGGTCGCTGGCCAGCTGCACGCCGATCTGACCGGGCGTGTCGTCGAACAGTAACTGCCCGCCACGCGCACCGCCAATTTCACGGCTGCGCATGCCGGCCAGGTAGCGGTTGCCCGGCAAACCACCCGCGCGGCTCAGCGCCGGCGGCTGTGAACGCTCGTTGTACAACTGCGACAGGATCACGGGCCGATCAGGATCGCCCCCCATGAACGCCACCAGGACTTCGGTGCCCACGCGCGGCATCCCGAGCGTGCCCGATTGCTGCTGGCTGCCGGCGCCAGCCCCGGCCCAGTTGGACGCAACGCGCACCCAGGCCGAGTCGGCCGGCGTACCCGACGCCCCTGCACCATGCGCATGCCGGTGGTCGTCGGTACGCATGCCAGGGAAGCGGATCTTGACCCGGCCCAGTGCATCGCAATGGACTTCTTCGCCGGGCGGACCGGTCACGATGGCGCTTTGCAATTGCGGATGCGGCAGATCGGTGCGCGGATCGAAACCCGGGGCGAGCGGGATGCCGCGCCGCACCGCGTCGAAGGTGACCCGCACCCGCATGGCGCCGGATGCAAGCGAAGATGCGGGCGCGTGCGCCGGCGCGGGCCCAAGCGCCGACGCCGCAAACCCGCTGTCGGCGCCAGACAGCGCCGTTCCCATCAGCCGCCGCACGCGCTGCGCAACGTCAGCCGGCAGGTTGTTCTCGGCCTCAACGTGCAGCGCGGTGATGACGAAGTCGCGTTCGGCGGCCGGATGCGTGTCGATCTCGGGATGGCCGCTGAGCGTGAACCACTCGCCGGCGCGCAGGTCGCGCACGGTGCCCGCGCCATGAAAGCACTTGGTGTCGAGCTCGTGCCGGTTCATGCGCAGCTGCCCCAGGCGCCAGTGGTCTTCGACGTCGTTGCCGGCATGGGGCATCTCGACCTGATAGTCGTCCAGACTGGCCGCCAGCCCGTTGCCGCTGGGTCCCTGGTCGGCCATGCCGCGCGCAGTGGCCGTCATGAAGCTGGTGCCCAGTGGATTGCGATAATCCCAGCTGTGCCGCGTCGTGCTGCCGGCCTGCAGGCGGCGCGCGGCGCACCACGAGACGATCGTGTCGCGCTCTTCGCTGGCGCCGCCCTGGTGGTAGCGCACGGCGCCGGCGCTGTTGCGGGGCAGCGTGCTGGGATCGTTGAACAGCACCAGCGTGTGGGCGGGCGACGCGTCACGTTCGCTGCCCGGCGCCCTGCTACGCGCGTGGCCGGGGCGGAAGGTCCAGGCCACGCCACGCCGGCGCAGCAGGCGGCGCACGAACGCGGCGTCGGACTCGTTGTATTGCATGGTCTGCTCGCGCGGCGGAAACTGGCGCGGGTCGAACAGCGGATCGAGTTCGTAGTCGAAGGCGCTGGCCAGCACGCTGTTCGACAGGCGCCATTCATCGAACAGCACCTGCACGATCTCGAGTTCGTTCTGATAGCGAAACACGCGGCTGTTGATGCGCTTTTCCATGATCGCCAGCGCGTCGCGGATCACCAGCTGGTACACGCCCAAACCGCCGTCGAAATCGCCCGCGCGTGCTTCGGCCACGATGCCGCACACACTGCGCAAGCCGCCACGATCGGTGACGAGCCCGACCTCGGCCGGCAGCGCGATCAGTTCCTTGAGCGGCAGGCGTGGTGTGGACGCGACGCAGGTGACGGTGTACTCGAGGCCGCCGCAAATGGCTTCGCTGCCCGTAACACGCTGCGGCAACAGCACAGCAGCAAGTGGATGATCAGCATGGCCAAGACGCAGCCGGATGGGTCGGTGCGTCCCCGATAGCGAACGGTCGTTCTGCAGCATGCGCAGGAATTCGCTGGCGCTGTCCACGTGAATCTCCTGTCCATGCAATGCGCTTCTCGGGGAAGCACATCTTGGCACGCCGTACTGATGGCGTTTTGTCAGGTGTCAGAAATGCCAGACGCCGTTTCGGGAACTTCGCCGGGCCGCCTGGCTAGACGGCGGCGCACAAGCCGGCCAGGCGCGGAATGGCGGCCAGCGAGGCGCGATGGGCAGCGATGCGCACGACATCCGTGTCCACGCCGCGCAATTCGGCCAACGCCGCGCCAATGCCTGGCAGGTTCTCGGGGCTGTTGCGGCCCGGATGAATCCAGCTGGGGGCGATGTCGGGTGAGTCGGTTTCCAGCACGATCCAGTCGAGCGGCAACTCGGTGGCCAGGCGCCGGATCTGCAGCGCGCGCGTAAAAGTCAGGTTACCGCCGAAGCCCAGGTGCAGCCCGAGGTCGATGAAATTCTGCGCCTGCTGGAAGCTGCCATTGAACGCATGCGCGATGCCGCTCGGCGGGCGAATCTGGCGCAAGTGCTTGAGCACCTGGTCCTGCGAGCGGCGCACATGCGTCATCACTGGCAAGCCAAAGTCGCGCGCGATGCGCAGCTGTTCGCGGAAGAACCGCGCCTGCTTCTCGCGCATCTCGGGCGTGGTGAGTTCGGGGATGAAGAAATCCAGGCCGATTTCACCGATGCCCACAAAACGCCGATCGCCCATGGCCGCTTCGACGCGCGTGCGCAGGTACGCCAGGTCGTCGTCGCTTGCCTGCGGCACGCACATCGGGTGAATGCCCAGCGCGTAGCAGGCGTTCGGGCTGCCTGCAGCCAGGGCCGCGACCGTATCGAAATTGCCCCGCTCGACCGCCATCATGACGATCATCGAGACACCGGCAGCTTCGGCCCGGCGCGCGACGCCAGCGCCATCGCCACCGTATTCGCGGGCGTCGAGATGAACGTGCGTATCGATCCACATGGCGTCAGCCCTCCGCTGCCTGCAGCCCGTGCTCGGTCATGCGCAACACACGGTCGCAGCGGCGCGCCAGTTCCATGTCGTGCGTGACGATCACGAACGCGGTGCCGAGGGTGCGCGAGAGTTCGAGCATCAGGTCGAAGATGATCTGCGCGGTCGTGTGATCGAGGTTGCCGGTCGGTTCATCGGCCAGCACGCAGGCCGGTTGCGTGACCAGTGCGCGCGCCAGCGCGACCCGCTGGCGCTCGCCGCCGGACAATTCACCCGGGCGGTGCATGACGCGTTTGCCGAGCCCCACGCGCTCGAGGATCGCCTGCGCCAGCGTCAGCGCTTCGGCGCGCGGCATGCGGCGAATCAGGAGCGGCATCATGACGTTGTCGAGCGCCGTGAATTCGGGCAGCAGGTGGTGGAACTGGTACACGAAGCCGAGCGCCGTATTGCGCAGTTCGCCGCGCCGGGATTCGGACAGGCTCGCAAAATCCTCGCCGCGCAGGCTCACCGTGCCGCTGCTCGGCGTATCCAGGCCGCCCAGCAGATGCAGCAGCGTCGACTTGCCCGAACCGGACGCGCCCACAATCGCCACACGCTCGCCGCGGTACACGGCAAAGTCGATGCCGTCGATGACGCGCACGATGGCATCGCCCTGGTTGAAGGTCTTGCCCAGGCCACGGCAGGCCAGCACGGGTACGTCGTCCGTTTTGTTCACGTCGTTCATCGCATTGTTCTTCACATTATTCATAGCGCAGCGCCTCCGCCGGTTTCACGCGCGAGGCGGCCCAGCTTGGGTAGATCGTGGCCGCAAAGGCCAGCACCACCGACACGATGCCGATGGTGACGACGTCCGGCGTGTACAGCTCGGACGGCACGGTACTGATCAAATAGATATCCTTCGACAAGAACTCCACGCCCAGCAAGCGCTCGATGAACGGGACGATGACACCGATGTTCTTGCTCACGCCCACACCCATGGCCACGCCCGCGAGCGTCCCGAGCACACCGACGACCGCGCCCTGCACCATGAAGATTTTCATGATCGAGCCGGGCGAGGCGCCCAGCGTGCGCAGAATCGCGATGTCGGCCTGCTTCTCGGTTACCGTCATCACCAGGCTCGAGACCAGGTTGAAGGCGGCCACCGCGATGATCAAAGTCAGAATGATGAACATCATCTTTTTTTCGGTCTGCACCGCAGCGTACCAGTTGGCATTGAGCTTGGGCCAGTCGCGCATGACCAGGTCGCCCTTCATCGAGGCCTTCAACTCGGCCGCAACTTGCGGCGCTTCGCGCATGTTGGCGATGCGCAGGCGCAAACCCGATGGCGCCCCCTGCCGTTCAAGGCGCTGCGCATCTTCGATGTGCACGAACGACAGCGCCGCATCGAAATCGAAGTGCCCGGCCTCGAAGATGCCGGCCACCGTGAAGCTGCGCGTGCGCGGCACCATGCCGGCTGGCGTCACCTGGCCCTGGGCCAGCACCATGGTGACCTTGTCGCCCATGCCCACGCCCAGCGCGCGCGCCAGCGCATAACCGAGCACGATGTTGAAGCTGCCGGGCTTCAAGGCATCGAAGCTGCCGGCGCGGATCTGCTTTGCCACCGTCGATACATTGTCTTCGACGCCCGGCAGAACGCCGCGCACGATCGACGGGCGCATGATCCCGTCGCGCACCAAGAGGCCCTGGGTCTCGACGAATGGCGCCGAACCCAGCACGGCCGGATTCTGCGCCGCTTCCTTTGCCTTGGCCTGCCAATCCGGCATGCTGCCCGATGCATCGAACACCTCGATGTGGGCCAGCACCGACAGCATGCGGTCGGTGACCTGTTTCTGGAAGCCGTTCATCACCGACAGCACGATGATCAGGGCGGCCACGCCCAGCGCGATGCCGGCCACGGAAATGAGCGAGATGAACGAAATGAAGCTGCTACGACCGCTGCTTTTGCCGGCGCGCGTGTAGCGCAGGCCGACCTGCCACTCGTACGGCAGTTTGTGGATGATGCTCATGAATTCTCGTGCGTCAGATTGGAATCGGGGCAAACGACAAAGGCGCGGTTACTCATAGCGCAGTGCCTCTGCCGGTTTCACGCGCGAGGCGGCCCAGCTTGGGTAGATCGTGGCCAGGAACGACAGCAGCACGGCCACGCCGCCGATCCAGCCGACGTCGGCCCACAGCAGTTCGGACGGCATCTCGCTGATCAGGTAGACCTCTTGCGACAGAAAATGCACGCCCGAGATGCGCTCGATGGCCGGCACGATGACGTCGACATTGAGCGCCACCAGCACGCCCAAGCCAACGCCGAGCAGGCCGCCCAGCAGGCCGACCAACGTGCCCTGCACCATGAAAATTTTCATGATCGCTCGCGGCGAGGCGCCCAGCGTGCGCAGGATGGCGATGTCGGACTGCTTGTCCTTGACGGTCATGACGAGCGTCGAGACCAGGTTGAACGCGGCCACCGCCACGATCATCGTCAGGATAATGAACATCATGTTCTTTTGCGATTGCACGGCGGCGAACCAGACGGTATTGACCTTGGTCCAGTCGCGCATGATCAATTCGCCCGGCATTGACGTTTGCAGTTCGTACGCCACGCGTGGCGCCTGGTGCAGGTCTTGCAGGCGCAGGCGAATGCCGGCCGGCGCCGTGGCGCCCGTGGCCACCTGGGCGTCGTCGATATTGATCAGGGCAAGCGTGGAATCGAACTCGAAATGGCCGGCCTCGAAAATGCCGGACACGGTCAGCGCGCGCGTGCGCGGCAGCGGGTTCTCGCCTGGCGTGCTGGCGCCGCCCAGGATACCGCTGCTGGCCACGAGCAGCGTGACGCGGTCGCCCACATCGACGCCAAGTGACTTGGCCAGCGCGCGGCCCAGCACCACATTGAATGAGCCGACGCGCAGCGATGCGAAATTACCGGCCTTCATCTGGCGCGTGATGTCCGATACCTGCGCTTCTTCGACGGGCGCCACGCCGCGCAGCAGCGCGGGCTTCATGACACCATCGACCAGCAGCATCGATTGCGCGTCGATGAACGGCGCGGCGGCCTTGACCTCCGGGTTGCGCAGCGCCTGCAGGCTGGTGGCGCGCCAGTCGGGCAGCGCGCCGCGGCTGTCGAAAATCTCGACGTGCGCCAGCATCGACAGCATGCGGTTGGTGACTTCCTTCTGGAAGCCGTTCATCACGGACAGCACGACGATCAGTGCGGCCACGCCGAGCGCGATGCCGGCCACCGAGGCCATCGAAATGAAGGAGATGAAGCTGTTGCGGCCGCTGCGCTTGCCGGCGCGCGTGTAGCGCAGGCCGATCTGCCATTCGTAGGGGAGTTTGTGGGTGATGCTCATGCTGTCCGTGTCGACCGATCCGCTGTATTCCGCTGTATTTTTGTATTGTGGCGCAGCGCCGGGCTGCATCAGCCCGGCAGTTTGCCAGACAAACCGGGATTGTGGCGCAATTATCAAAAACTCACTAGGGCATTCCAGCGGGCATGCGGGTGGAGAATCAGGCTGGCGATCCGCTGGCGGCGACGATTTGCCCTAGAATAGCGGGATGGCTCATATTACGCTCGTCCTGCCGTTCGCTCTGCCGCTTCCTGAATTTGCTCCCGACCTGATCCGCGCGATGAACACGCCGGCGCTGGCGCTGCTGCTCTCGCGTACGTCGAGTGCCACCCGCGCCCGCACAGCCGAACATACCCACGCCCTGCCCCACGAAACCTGGCTGGCGCGCGCGCTCGGCCTGGGCGCCGCGGGCCGGGTCGACGTGGCCGTTGCCGCCATGCGCGGGTTCGGGCTGGAACCCGAGGGCGGCAACTGGTACATCGTGTCCCCCGGTCACATCCAGATCGCCCGCACGCACCTGACGATGGCCGATACGCGCCAGGTTCCGCTGGCCGATGACGACAGCCGCGCGCTGTTCGCCACGGCGGCCGAACTCTGCGAAAGCATTGGCCATGCGCTGCGCTATGGCGATGCGCAGACGTGGTTTTTGCGCGCCGACGACTGGACCGGTTTCGAGACCGCCACGCCCGACACGGTCGTCAACATGGACCTGACGGATTTCATGCCGAAAGGCCAGCAGGCGCTGGCCTACCGGCGCCTGCAGAACGAAGTGCAGATGGCGTGGCATGCGCATCCGGTGAACGCCGCGCGCGAAACGCGGCGGCTGCCGATCGTGAACGCGTTCTGGGTTTGGGGCGCGGGCCGGACGGCGCCGGCACTCAAGCAGCCGCTGGCCAGTGTCGCGGTGCCGGGCTGGCTGGGCGCGCTCGGCGAGCAACGGCTCGACACGCTCGACCGGCTGGCCGATCTGCTGTCGACCGACCGCACGCTGGTCGTCGGTCCGCTGGCCGAAGCGGCGCAGGCGGCCGACTGGGGCGTCTGGCTGCAGGTGATGGGGCAACTGGAAGAAACGCTGTTCGCGCCGCTGCTGGCTGCCGTGAAGGCGGGCCGCGTGAGCAAGCTGACGCTGGTGCTGAGCAGCCGCGAAGGCCTGCTCGAGACGACGACGGGCGCGCTGGCGCAGCGCAAATTCTGGCGCAACCCGACGCTCGACGCACTCAAGTAAGCGCACTGATACAACTCGACCGAGACAGACATTGACACTGAAGACCCGACTTTCCACCCGTCCCTGCCCGTTCCGCACCTCCGAACTGCTGCGCCAGGATGGCGTGCACCCCGTACTGGCGCGCATCTACGCATCGCGCGGCCTGCTCGATGCGCGTGAGCTTTCGAGCGAACTGGCGGCCCTGTCGCCGCCGTCCGGCCTGAAGCACATCGACGCCGCCGCCGCGTTCCTGGCTGACGCCATCGGCGCCGGCAAGCGCATGACGATCGTCGCCGACTACGATTGCGACGGCGCCACCGCCTGCGCCGTCGCGCTGCGCGGCTTGCGCGCGATGGGGGCGCAGGTCGACTACATCGTCCCGAACCGCTTTGAATACGGCTATGGCCTGACGCCCGAAATCGTGGCGCTCACCGCGCGCGAAAATGCGCCCGACATCATCGTCACGGTCGACAACGGCATCGCCAGCGTCGATGGCGTGCTCGCGGCAAATCAGTTGGGCATCGACGTCGTCGTCACCGACCACCACCTGCCGGGCGATGTGCTGCCGGCGGCGCGCGTGATCGTCAATCCGAACCAGCCCGAGTGCGGTTTTCCGAGCAAGAACCTGGCCGGCGTGGGCGTCGTGTTCTACGTGCTGCTGGCCCTGCGCGCCGAACTGCGCCGGCGCGGCGTGTTCGACGCGCAGACGCAGCCCAAGCTCGACAGCCTGCTCGACCTGGTTGCGCTGGGCACGGTGGCCGACGTCGTCAAACTCGACGCCAATAACCGCATCCTCGTCGCGCAGGGCTTGAAGCGCATGCGCGCGGGCCGCATGCATGCCGGCGTGGCGGCGCTGTTCCGGGTCGCCGGCCGTGAAGCGCGCTGCGCCACGCCGTTCGACCTGGGCTTTGCCGTCGGCCCGCGCCTGAACGCGGCCGGCCGCCTGCAGGACATGGCGCTCGGTATCGAATGCCTGACCACCGACGACGAAGGCCGCGCCTGGGCCATCGCACAGCAACTCAACGAGATCAACCTCAAGCGCCGCGAAATCGAAGCCGAGATGCAGGACACCGCGCTACTGCACCTGGACACGTTCGAGCCGACCGGCGCCAGCACGATCACCGTGTTCGACGAAGGCTGGCACCAGGGCGTGATCGGTATCGTCGCCTCGCGCCTCAAAGAAAAATTTTATCGCCCGACGTTCACCTTCGCACCAGCGGGCGACGGCATGATCAAGGGCTCGGGCCGCTCGATTCCGGGCTTCCACTTGCGCGACGCGCTGGACCTGGTGTCCAAGCGCGTGCCGGGGCTGATCGACAAGTTCGGCGGCCACGCGATGGCCGCCGGACTCTCGCTGCGCCACGACAATTTCGACACCTTCTGCCAGGCGTTCGAAGCGGTTGGCCAGGCCTGGCTCAGCGAAGCGCAGCTCGAACGCATCATCGAAACCGACGGGCCGCTCGAGGACGAGTTCTACTCGACCCAGTTCATCGAACTGATGGACGGCCAGGTCTGGGGCCAGGGCTTCGCGCCACCGGTTTTCTGCGACGAATTCCGCGTCGTCAGCCAGCGCATCCTGAAAGAACGCCACCTGAAGCTGCAACTGGAAAAGAACGGCCGCCGCTACGACGCCATCTGGTTCGGCCACACCGACAGCCTGAGCGACCGCGCCCGCGTCGCCTTCCGCCTCGACGCCAACGAGTACAACGGCGTCACCAAAGTCCAGCTCCTGGTCGAGCACGCCGAATCCGCCTGACAGTACAGGCCAAGCCCCTGAGCAATTGCAAAACAATTCGACTCTGACCCTAATTGCAGGTCGCTCGAATTGGGGCAATTGCCCAATAGTTCGACTCTGACCCTAATTATCAGGCGGGCTCTGCAGCAAACGTAACAATTAGGGTCAGAGTCAAATTGTTTGACAACTATTTGCGGGCGGGATACTTACAGGCGACATGATCCTGGCGTGTTCGCTATGATGAGCCGGTTTGCCGGTTTGGCCATTCCCCCTTCATTCCCTGTGCGCTGGCTGGCTGCTGGCGGGAGCATGCATGTTTTCGATCATTATCAATTTCGTTGGCTCGCTGATGCATTTTTATGTGGCGCATCGCCTGTACGCGCTGGGGCCGGTTCGCGCGCGCGTGCCGGCGCGCGTCTGGTGGGTGGGCGCCGTGGTGCTGTGGGCGTTTTATTTGTGGGGCGTGCAGCTCGGCGATGCGGCGCTTGACTGGCGCTGGTGGCCGGGGCAGTTTTCGATGACGTGGCTGGGCGTGCTGTTTTGCATGACGCAGTATCTGCTGCTGGCCGACATCATCACGGGCTTCGGCTTCTGGCTGCGTACCTGGGCCCCGCGCATTCTGGCCCTCGGCGCGATCGCGGGCGTCTCGGTCAGCGGTTTCGCGATCTTCCAGGCGATGCGTGCACCAGCGATCGTCGAGCAGGAAGTCACCCTGCCCGGCCTGCCCAAGGCGCTCGATGGCACCGTGCTGGTGGCGATCAGCGATACGCACCTCGGGGCCCAGCGCCGCGCAGAGTGGCTTGGCGCGCGGGTTGATCAGATCAATGCCGTCGATCCGGATGCCGTCGTGATGCTGGGCGATCAGGTCGAAGACGAGCCGATCAACGACGCCCGGCTCGCACCTGTCCTCAAACGCCTGCGGCCCGCCATGGGTGTCTGGGCCATTACCGGCAACCATGAGTACTATGGCGACGCCGGCGGCACGATTCACGAGTTCGCAGCCGGCGGCGTCAAATGGCTGCGCGACCAGCACGTCGAGATCGCACCGGGCCTGCACCTGGCGGGCCTGGACGATATCGGGCGTGCCCGACGCGGTGGGCGCGACGTCAATGCCGGTCTCGAACGCACGCTCCCCAAGCCACTGGACGGCGCGACCATTCTGCTCTCGCACATCCCGGATCCCGGCCTGATCGAGCGCGCCGCGCAAAAGGAAATCGACCTGATGCTCTCGGGGCACACCCACGGCGGCCAGGTCTGGCCATTCACCTATCTGGCCCAGCGCGAGTTTCCCTACCTGGTGGGCTGGTATCGCATCGGCCACATGCAGCTGGTGGTCAGCCGCGGCGCCGGTGGCTGGGGGCCGCGCATGCGGCTCTGGCAACCGGGCGAGATCGTCAAGCTGACCCTGCGCGCCCAGCCCTGACCTGGGCGTACGACCACCCCGCCGCCACTCACGGCGCGATGGGTGGCTTGTACGTTTGCCCGTGCCGCATCACGAAGAACGCATCATCCGCCACGCCCTGCGCCGCGCGAGCCAGCGCCAGGTCGCGCGGCGCCTGGTCAAGGTGCTCCTGTCCCATCGGATACGTCCCCCAATGCATGCCCACGCTGCGCTTGATGCGCAGCTCGCGGTGGATGCGCACCGCCTCGTCGGGACTCACATGCGAATTGCGGTACCACAGCGGCTGGTAGGCGCCGATACCGATGGCCGCCAGGTCGAAGCCACCGAAGCGCGCGTCGATGTCGCCGATGTCCTTCGAATAGCCCAGGTCACCCGAGAAGAAGAATGCAAACCCCGGACGCGTAACGGCAAAGCCGCCCCACAGCGTCGCATTGCGGTCCCATAGCGAGCGGGCCGACCAGTGATGCACCGGCAGCAGGTGCAGTTCCAGTCCCCGGTACACCGTCTTTTCCCACCAGTCGAGCTTGACGGTGCGCGAGCGGTCGCCACCCGTCACGTTCTTCTCGAGCCAGACGTCCACGCCCAGCGGCGCCACCAGCAGCGGCGGCCCGCCCGGCTGGCGGTACAGCGCGCGCAGCGATGCCTTCGACAGGTGGTCATAGTGTGAGTGACTGAGCAGGACGACGTCGATGCGCGGCAAGTCGGCCAGTGCCACACCCGGCGCCTGATGGCGTTTGGGTCCCGCGAACGGCAGCGGCGAGGCACGCTCGTCGAACACGGGGTCGGTCAGGATGTTCACGCCCGTCCCGCTCTGGAACAGGAATGTCGCATGGCCGATCCAGGTCAGCGCCGGCTCGCTGCGGTTGGCATGAATGAAGGCCAGATCGGGCGCCACCGGCGCAATCGGCGCCAGCGGCGCCCGCACGGCGGCGTCCTCGGTCCAGTTGGCGATCCGCGCCGCCCAGCCCTCGAAGAAGCCGCGCGGCGGCCGTTGATACGCCGGGTTGGAGGGATAGTTGTTCACAAAACCCTCGACCCGATGATGGGTTTTGGCGGCGTCGTAATACGGATTGCGGTGCGCACAGCCGCTCGCAAACAGCGCGCACGCAAGGACGGAAGCAGACAGCAAGGGAGTCAGTATGGTGTGCATGCGGCAATGCTAGAGGCGTCAAAAAAGCCAGTATAGGCGGTGTTCAGGCCGCGTTGCCAACCGCGCGTGGGGTGCGAATCGCCGCGTCGTTTCGGCGCGTAACGACGCGTCTTTTATGAACGCCCAATGTTCTTTCTCGCTGCTTTACGGTAGGATAGCGCCTTTTCCCGGTCACGATCGTACGCTGGCGCCCGCGACATTGGCATGACCTTACCGGTGAAAAATTCATTGCCCGAACCCCGTGCGCAACGCACTTGCCGGGTTCCTCGACTGGAAGCGAATGGAGAAGTCCGCGATCCCCCGGCCGCCTAGACATCATGCGATCCTTCTCGGCGGCCTGCTGCTTGCCGTGCTGGTGCTCGTGATCGCGGCGGAGGCGCTGCGCTGGCGCGCCACGTCTGGCGCAGCCGCCATGGCAGCTGCCGTGCCGACTGTGCCCACCCTGAACACGACCAGCCCTGGCCGCGTGACGCTCACCGAACTCTCGCACGCCCACATCCCCGCGCCGCGCGGCATGCCATCGGCCCACGCCAGCACGCTCGCCGCCCTGCCAGGCAATCGCATGCTCGCGTTCTGGTGGGCCGGCAGCCGTGAGAGCGGCCCGGATGTCAAAGTCTTTGCCTCGACCTGGGGCCATGGTGCGTGGAGCGCGCCAAGGATGGTCGCCAGCCGCGATACGCTGGGCGCCGAACTGGGTTTCGGCGTGCGCCGCATCGGCAACCCCGTCGCCTGGACCGACCGCACCGGCAAGATCCACCTGTACGTAGTGGCCACGGGCCTGGGCGGCTGGGCCGCGGCGCGCATCGCGCACCTGGTGTCGAACGACCAGGGCGCCACCTTCCACGTGCGCCGCATCCTGCCGACCTCGCCCCTGTTCAACACGAGCGCGCTGGTGCGCACCGCGCCGCTGATGCTGAGCGATGGCGGCTGGTGGCTCCCTGTGTATTTCGAGATCGGCAACAAGTACCCGATGCTGATGGCGTTCGACGCCGATGGCAACCCGACCACGCTGGCGCGCATCGGCAACAGCACCACGACACTGCAGCCGGCCCTCGTCGCCATCTCGAAGAACGAGGTGCGCGCCTTGATGCGCGACGACAGCGAACAGCAGCTGGTCCAGCATGCAGCGAGTCTCGATGGCGGCGCCACCTGGCGCGATCTGCCTGCACTCGACCTGCCCAATTACAGCACGTCGGTCGCCGCGATACGTCTTTCCAGCGGTCAGTTTCTGATGCTGCATAATCACGTCGAAGGCGGCGCATCGGCGCGCAGCATCCTGCGCCTGTCGATCTCGGACGACATGCGCACCTGGCGCACGATCGCCGATATCGCCAAGGGGCCGGCCGGTGACGAATTTTCGTACCCGTCGATGCAGCAGGTCGGCAACGAGCTGCACATTACCTACACATGGCAGCGCCAGGCGATTGCGCACCATCGCTACCGTATTCAACCGGAAGGTTCCACCTAGATGACACTGCCGGATCTCGCAAGCCAGATCGTGTACAGCCGCATTGGCTGGGCGATTGTCACGGCCGCCGTGGCCTGCGCGCTGTGGCGCGGTGCCGCGCCGCTCGCGCGCACCGGGGTGGCTGCCATCCTGGCTGGCGCACTGGCCCTGATGGCGCTGCCCGGCAACCTGTCGCCCGCCTGGTACCTGGGTCTGGCGTTCCAGTATCCCAGCGGCTTGCTGGTGGGCTGCTGCCTGGTGCGTCTGACGGAGCGCTGGAACGGCGCCCGCCGCAGCGCGGCCATGCCACCATCGCTGGCGGGCGTGCTGGCCGTCGCCGGGACACTGCTGTACCTCGACGCAGTCGGCTTTCTCACGAGCGGTTACTATTACGCCGGTTTCGGCGGCGTCCTGGCGCCGGTCGTCGCGGTCATCATCGCCTGCGCCTGTGCCCTGGCGATCGTACGCAATCATGGGCGCGGGATTGCGTCAGCGGTGCTGGGCGCCGTCGTCCTGTTCTCGGTGCTGCGCCTGCCAAGCGGCAACCTGTGGGACGCCCTGCTCGACCCGCTGCTGTTTGGCTGGGCCATTGCCGCGCTGCTGGCCGGCGCGCTGCGCCGTACGGGGCGCCGCGCCGCTGAGCGCAGCCCATCAAGTCATGGCGATCCCGATCCCGCACCGGGTCCCGTGCTGCAGCCAATCGCGGCTGAACATTTTACGTCTCTGAAGGAGCAAGTTGGTGGTCAATAAGTTAGCAGTCAATCATCCCTGGTACAAACATCCGGTCATCATGTCGGCCACCATCATCAATGCATTCGTGCTGCTGCTGGCGCTGGCATGGTCGGGCAATCCGCACGAACTCTCGCGCCTGCTGGTCGAGGATGGCATCGTCGAATGGATGCAGTTCCTGGCGTTCTCGCTCACGTCGGGCCTGCTCGGCTACGTGGCCGTGGACCGCTGGAAGAACGGCGGCATGCGGCTCGAAGTGCTGGTGCTGCTTGGTCTGACTGGCCTGGTCGCCGTGGCTGCGCTGGAAGAAATCAGCTGGTTCCAGCGCATCCTGCAAATCCAGTCGCCCGAGTTCTTCGTGCAGAACAACCGCCAGGCTGAAACCAATCTGCACAACCTGGGCTTTGGCGAGGAAAGCCTGCACAAGGCCGTGCTGCTCAAGATCATCCTGATTTCGGGCCTGATCCACAACCTGTTCCTGCCCCTGCTGGCGCGCAAGCGGCCGGCGGTGCGCACCTTCGTCGAGCGCTTCGGCCTGTACCTGCCGCCGCTGGCCGCCTCGATTCCATACCTGGTGCTGGTGATCCTGTCACACCTGCTGATCGACCATCCGCGCAAGGGTGAATTGGGCGAGACGTTCGGCGCCGTGCACTACCTGGCCACCGTGTTCGGCGCCTACTTCGTCGGCGTCGCCTACGACAAGAAGCCGCTGTTTGCCGGCCTCGATGCACGCCGCGTGTCAGTGCTGTTTACGCTCCTGATGTTCTACCTGCTCATGACGGGCTGGATGCTCAGTGCCGGCGCTGGCGCAATCGTCACCGCCGTGGGCGCCGACTGATTCACGCCTCGCGCCCGGGCGGCCCGGTGCGCATTTCCGATGCATGGCTTGCGATTGACCCAGAATTGGAGTATAAATACTCCAAAACCGGAGAAATCATGAGCCTTGCCTATGCCTACCCCAAGAGCCGCTTCGAGCCGGCGACGCTGGTCGACCTGACCTCAAAGGCCGAACGCGAGCGTTTGTCGCGCTCGGCCCTGACCGGCTTTTTCCGGCTCGCCACCGCCTGGGGCCTGCGCGACGACGATGCACGCGAGCTGCTCGGCGGCCTGTCCTCGTCGTCGTTCTACGACTGGAAGAAAAACCCCGACCGGGTACTCGAAGTCGACCGCATCACGCGCATCTCGTACCTGCTCGGCATCTACAAAAGCCTGCACATCCTGTATGGCGACAAACTCGCCGACGAATGGGTGCGCCTGCCCAACACCAACCCGATTTTTGCCGGCCGCACGCCGCTCGCCTTCATGCAGGCCGGCGGCCTGCTGGCGATGCAGACCGTGCGCAAGCTGCTCGACGCACGGCGCGGCGGCCTGTGAGTTCGCACGTCACGCCAAGGCTGACGCTGCTGCGCCAGCTCGACACCTGCCGCCTGATCCCGTCGCGCTTCGCCGATGTCGAAGACTCGGTGCTCGCCCCCCTGGCCGACAGCGACGATGCGCTGCGCGACCTGTTCGACCTCGATAACGCCACCAATGAACGCCTGCGCGCCGAATCCGGCCAGGCGCCTGGCATCGGCATGGACGAACTGGTGTTCGGCGTGCCGAACTTTCGGATCATCAATGCCGCGTTCACCTATGCGCGCCCGGAAGGCAGCCGTTTCAACGACGGCGAGCGTGGCGCCTGGTACTGCGGGTTCGACGCGGCCACGTCGCTGGCCGAAGTCATTTTCCACAAGACCGTCGAATACGCCGAGATCAACCGTTTCGATGACAGCGTCAGCTACCAGTGCCTGCTGGCCGACTTCAGTGCGACCTTTCATGACCTGCGCGGCATCGCTGCCTTCGAGGCCTGCCTCGACCCGGCCAGCTACGTCGCGTCACAGGCGCTGGCCAACGAGTTGCTTGGCGCCGGCTCGCTTGGCGTGATCTTCCCCAGCGTGCGGCATGCCGGCGGCACGTGCCTGGCGTGCTTCCGGCCGGCGCTGGTGGGCAACGTGCGCAAGGCGCACACCTATCGGTTAACATGGGCGGGTTCGCCGCAACCTGCGGTCGAGATTCTTTGACCAGATTTAACATGCACATGAAGACCAAACCCGAGAACGACACCGAATTGCACGACAAGATCAACCGAGAAACCGGCCGCGTCGCATGGAGCGAGCTGCAACGCCACTTTGCCAGCGGCAGCGTGGTGTGGGTGTCAGGCGCACTGGACCTGATCGATGTCGCGCTGCGCATCGCGCACGATGACCGTGACAGCATCACGCGCTGGATGGGCGACGGCCAGGTGGCCAAGGTCAGCGACGCGCAGGCCCAGGCCTGGCTGGCGACGGATGCGACGCTGTGGGCATCGGTGGTGAGCCCGTTCGTGCTGGTGCAGGATGAGAAGAAGCCGGTGCATTGAAGCGCCGGAGGCACCCGTGACTGCATGGCTACAATAATCCGGCGCCTATGTTAAGTTATTATTTTGATAGGATTTCGCATGGTTAGCGCATTTTCTCGCGACGACGGTGACGAGTTGGTGAAGGCAAACGGCAGCGTGGGTGTCAAGGCTGGCGGCGACGTGGAAGGTAGTGCCTACAATCCGATGGGCAACCCGGGCGTGGAGCACTGGAAGTCCAGTTCAATTTCCCAGTCGGGGTTCGCCAACCAGGACAATATTTTCTTCGCGGCGGTCGAAATGACGCGCATGCCGATGGTCGTGACCGACCCGCGCCAGAAGGACAACCCGATCGTGTTCGTCAACGGGGCATTTCTCGACCTGACTGGCTACACGCCTGACGAGATTCTGGGAAACAATTGCCGTTTTCTGCAAGGGCGCGATACCGACCGCGCTGTGATCGACGAACTGCGCACCGCGCTGGCAGAGCACAAGGCGGTGGCAGTCGATATCCTGAATTACAAAAAGGATGGCACCCCGTTCTGGAACGGGCTGTTTATCGGTCCGGTCTTCGACAAGGACGGCGAACTGCTCTACTTTTTTGCGTCACAGCTCGACATTACCTCGCGCCGCATTACCGAGATGTCCTACACGCAGGCGCAGAAGATGGAAGCCATCGGCCAGCTCACTGCCGGGCTGGCACATGACTTCAATAACCTGCTGCAAGTGGCGATCGGAAACCAGGAAATTGCACTCAAGAGTCTGTCCAATCCAGACCTGACCGGCAAGATGCTGGCGAAAAGCCAGGCGGCGCTGCAAAAGGCGACCAAGCTCACGCAGCAGTTGCTGGCGTTTGCGCGCAAGCAGCGCCTCGAGCCGCGTCTGGTCAACCTGAACAGCCACGTCATTGCATTCAGTGAAATACTGGTCGGCACGCTGGGCGAACAGATCGAGCTGCGCCTGGATCTGCGCCCTGCGCTGCCGGAGTGCTGCATCGACCCGCACCAGTTCGAAGTGGCCCTGCTCAACACCTTGATCAACGCGCGCGACGCGATGCCAAAGGGCGGCACCATCACCATCGGTACGTCGGTGCTGCGTGACAAGCAAAAAATCGAAGCACATCGCCTGCTGGGCGATGAGTATGTCGTTATCTGTGTTTCCGACACTGGCGAAGGCATGTCGCGTGACGTCATGGCGCGCGCCACCGAGCCGTTCTTCACCACGAAAGGCCCGGGTACCGGTCTGGGTCTTGCCATGGTGCATGGCTTCGCGGAGCAATCCCATGGCCGGCTGGAGCTCGACAGCGAAGTCGGCAAGGGCACCCAGGTACGCATGATCTTTCCGGTGGTCAGCCATGTGCAAGACGATCTGCAAGACGGAAACGACCCTGCGCCTGCGCCTGATGATCAGACACCAGGCGTTGCACCCAAGCGCGTACTGGTCGTCGACGATAATCCGGATGTGCGCGAAATGTCGGCGGCGTTCCTCTCTTCGCTCGGCTACGAAACAATGGAGGCGGAAAGCGGTGAAGCGGCACTGGTCATGCTCGAATCGACCACGGTCGACCTGGTATTTTCAGACGTCATCATGCCGGGCGGGATGAACGGCCTGCAACTGATCGACATTGTCCGGCGCACCTACCCCGGCGTTGCCACACTGGCCGCGACCGGTTACTCCGAAAACGCGCTGGAACGGCCTGATTCCGCGCCCGACCTGCAAATCCTGCCCAAGCCGTTCAAGCTGCACGACCTGGCTGACATGGTGAGCAAGTTGACCCAGTTGAGCCAGTAACGCCGCACGGGACAGCCAATAAAAAATGCCGGCCCCCGGGCCGGCATCCACCGCCGTCAAACGGCTTACTTCGACAGATCGACCGCGTACAGCGCCGTCCCCTTGCCGCTGCCATCATCGGCCTTCACCTGGCTGACATTGTTCAGCCCCGCCTCGCGCGCCAGCCCTTCCAGGCCTGGCGCCGAGTGAAACACCACCTGTCCCTTCGTCTCGACCCGCGCAAAACGCCAACTGCGCGCCGCGCCGTGCGACGCGCGCGTCAGCTCTTTGGCCGCGCGGATGTGCGCGATCAGGATGTCGCGGTTGTTGTCGGGCGACGCGATGACGACATTGCTGCCATCCAGCCCCGGGAAGCCGCCACCGCCACTGGCGCGGTAGTTGTTGGTCGCCACCAGGAATGCCTGCGCCGGCGCCACCGGTTTGCCCAGATACGTCAGGTTCACGATGCGCTCGCCCGGCTTTTTGGTCACGTCGATCTCGTAGCTGACATCCTTCGACGTGATCGTGTCGAAGTTAAAGCTCGGAAAGCGCGTGTTGACCAGCTCCTGCGGCGCGGCTACCGCCGGGTCAATCGTGTTGAAGCGCTGCGCCGCCGTCTCCAGCCACGCCTTCAGACCTGCACCATCGACTTTCACCGCATACAGCGAATTCGGGAACAGGTACAGGTCGGCCGCGTTATTCAGCGCCAGGTCGCCGGCCGGCACGTCGGTGTAATCCGCTACGCTCGGAAAGCCCGCCTTGAACGGCGCCGACACCGACAGCACCGGCACGCCGGCGTACTGCGGCAGGTTGGTCTTGACGTAGTTGCTCACGTACTCGGCCTGCGCGCGGTTGACGACTTCGAGCGCCGACGGATCGCCCACGTCCGCGAAATAACTCGTCATGCGAAACGCCGAGCGGCCCACGGGCGTTTTCACGTACGCGATTGTCGCTTCGTGCTCGGCGCGCACCAGGGCGACTACCTCGGCGTCCGGTTCGACGAAGGTCTTGGGTCCCGTCTGCGTGGCGCGTGCCTCCACGACGGTCTTGTCCTTGTCGACCGACCAGGTCTTGCCGTTGTAGGCCAGGTGCAGCTGGACGACGCCCAGATGCTTGCCCCACTGGCTCGGCATCACGGTCGGCACGCCGTGCACCAGTCCGCGCGCCTTGTCCACGCCCGGCAGGTTGAATTGCGAGACCGTGCTGTCGGCGTTCGGGAACAGCTGGTGCGCGTGCCCCATCAGCATGACGTCGATGCCCGGCACCTTGGCCAGGTGCCAGTTGGCGTTTTCCATGGCCGGAGAATACGGCGCGTCATCCAGGCCACCGTGCGCCAGCGCCACGATCAGCTGCGCGCCTTTTTTGCGCATCTCCGGGATGTATTTTTCGGCCGTCTCGCGTACGCCCGCAGTGACCACGCGGCCTTCCAGCCAGCGCTTGTCCCACGCCATGATGTCCGGCGGCGTGAAGCCGATGATGCCGACCTTCACCAGCGTCTCGACCGGCTTGCCATCGGGGCCGCGCGCCGTGATCTTCTTGTCGATGATCTGGTACGGCGCGAACAGCGGCGCTTTTGTTTGCAGGCTGTTCACGTTGGCCAGCACGATCGGGAACGCCGGTCCGGCGCAGCGCGTGCCCTTGTCGACGCCCTTGACCTGGAACTGGCTGCCGGTGACACGGTTCAGGAATGGCAGGCCGTAGTTGAATTCGTGGTTGCCGACCGTGCCGCCTTCGTAGCCCAGCGCATTCATGATCTTGTAAATGCCCAGCACCTCGTTGCAGGCGGGCGGCTTGACCAGCGCCTGGTAGTCGGCGAACGCCGTGCCCTGGATCGTGTCGCCGTTGTCGAGCAACAGCGTGTTGGCGAATTCCTTGCGCGCGGCCTTGATCAGCGTGGCGGTGCGGTCGACGCCGATCGACGGCTCGGCGGCCAGCTTGTAGTAGTCGTAGCCGACGACGTTGGCGTGCAGGTCGGAGGTTTCCAGCACGGCCAGCACGGCGGTGGCGCCGGCCGGCGCCTTGGTAGCAGCGTGGGCGGGAACAATAAGGACCAATGGGGCGAAGGTAGTGACGAGCGCGGTGCTGATCTGATGACGCAGGGAGCGGTTCATGGGGAATCCGGGTAACGAGACCGCGCGATGGTACCCCTTGCCCTGCCGCCGGGCAAGCCATAGCGCTACATTGGGCTACGCGTCGGGTATAATCCCCGGTTCGATTCAACCCACATTGAGACTGCCGATATCATGGAAGCCGAACGCATCAACGCCATTTCCGCCCTGCTGAACGACCTGACGGGTCGTGAGGCCGAACTTCGGAGGTATCTTTGACTTCGATAAGAAGTCAGAGAAACTAGAACAGGTCAACCAGGAGCTGGAAGACCCGGCCATCTGGAACGACCAGAAGCGCGCCCAGGAAATGGGCAAAGAGAAGAAGGCGCTCGAGGGCGTCGTGCTGACGCTCGAGAAAGCCAAGGCCGATCTCGCCGACGCCCTGGACCTGTTCCAGATGGCGCGCGAGGAAGGCGACGAAGACACGATGGAAGCCGTCGCGGGCGACGTCGAGGCGATCCAGAAGATCATCGAGGCGATGGAATTCCGCCGGATGTTCTCCAATCCGATGGACCACGCGAGCTGCTTCATCGACATCCAGGCCGGCGCCGGCGGCACCGAGGCGCAGGACTGGGCCTCGATGCTGCTGCGTCAATACCTGCGCTACTGCGAACGCAAAGGCTTCAAGGCCGAAATTCTCGAGCAGTCCGACGGTGAAGTCGCGGGCATCAAGACCGCCACGATCAAGGTCGACGGCGAGTACGCGTACGGCCACCTGCGCACCGAAACCGGCGTGCACCGCCTCGTGCGCAAGTCGCCGTTCGACTCGGCCAACGGCCGCCACACGTCGTTCACGTCGCTGTTCGTGTATCCGGAAGTCGACGATTCGATCGAGATCGAGATTAATCCGGCCGACGTGCGCATCGATACCTACCGCGCGTCCGGCGCTGGCGGTCAGCACATCAACAAGACCGACTCCGCAGTGCGCCTGACGCACGGCCCGTCGGGCATCGTGGTCCAGTGCCAGAACGACCGCTCGCAGCACCGCAACAAGGCCGAAGCATGGGACATGCTGCGCGCCAAGCTGTACGAGCTCGAACTGCGCAACCGGATGAGCGAGCAGCAGAAGCTCGAAGACTCCAAGACCGACGTCGGCTGGGGCCATCAGATCCGCTCGTACGTGCTGGACCAGTCGCGCATCAAGGATTTGCGTACCGGCTTCGAGACCGGCAACACCAAGAATGTCCTGGACGGTGACCTCGATGATTTCATTTCGGCGTCCCTGAAGCAAAACGTATAAAGGCCTACCCCTCATGACGACACCCGCCCGCGCACTGATCTTCGACATGGATGGCACCATCGTCGACAATATGGACTTCCACACCCGTGCATGGATCACGTTCTTCGCGCGGCGGGGTCAGACCATCGAACCCGATGCGTTCTTTCGCGACACGGCCGGCCGTCAGGGCAAGGAAATCCTTCGTCACTATCTGGGCGCAGACCTGGACGACGACGCACTGGCCACGCTGAACCACGAAAAGGAAGTGCTGTACCGCGAGCTGTATGGCCCGCACCGGCGCACGATCGACGGCTTCGACGCCTTCATCGACCGCGCACGCGAATATGGCTGGGCCCTGGCAGTGGCCACGTCGGCCTCGCCAGGCAGCGCAAGTTTCATCCTCGACGAGATGGACCTGCACCGCAAGTTCGACGCGGTCGTCGTCGGCACCGTGGACGTACCGCGCGGCAAACCGCATCCCGACGTGTTCCTCAAGGCCGCCGACCGCTGCAGCGTACTGCCGGCGCACTGCATCGTGTTCGAAGACGCGCCGCTGGGCGTGGAAGCGGCGCGCCGCGCCGGCATGCGCGCCGTGGTGCTCACCACCACGCTGCCAGCCGAGGCCTTTGCCGAATTCGACAACGTCATCGCGATCGTCAACGACTTCACGCAGCTGGACTTTGAAGCGCTGCTCTCGCTGTCCTAACTACTGCTGAATGCATCGCAGGCACGTTCAACCAATATCAACAACAACCACTATGACCACCGAGAACCAAGAACAGGCACCGTTGCAAGGCGCCGACGAAAACAAGATCATGGCCGAGCGCCGCGTCAAGCTGGCGGCGATCCGCGAAAAAGGCGTCGCGTTCCCGAACGACTTCGTCCCGCAGCACAAGGCGGCCGACCTGGTCCAGGCGTACGGCGAAAAAACGCGCGAAGAACTCGAAGCCGAGCCGGTTCCGGTGGTGCTGGCAGGCCGCATGATGCTGCGCCGCGAAGCGGGCAAGAAAGCGGCGTTCGCGACGCTGCAGGACAGCTCGGGCCCGTCGGCCAGCGGCCGCATCCAGATCTACATCACGCTCGACAGCGCCGGCGAAGCCGCAATGGACGAATTGCGCAGCTATGACCTGGGCGATATCCTGGGCGTCGAAGGCACGCTGTTCAAGACCAAGGTCGACGAACTGACGGTGAAGGTCAGCCGGCTGCGCCTGATCACCAAGGCGATCCGCCCGCTGCCGGACAAGTTCCACGGCCTGGCCGACCAGGAAACCAAGTACCGCCAGCGTTACGTCGACCTGATCATGAACGAGGACACGCGCCGCACGTTCAAGGCGCGCACCGCCGCCATGTCGTCGATGCGCCGCTTCATGGAAGACAACGGCTTCATGGAAGTCGAAACGCCGATGCTGCATCCGATCCCGGGCGGCGCCGCGGCCAAGCCGTTCGTCACGCACCACAACGCGCTGGACATGGAAATGTACCTGCGTATCGCACCGGAGCTGTACCTCAAGCGCCTGGTGGTCGGCGGGTTCGACCGCGTGTTCGAAGTGAACCGCAACTTCCGCAACGAAGGCGTCTCGGTCCGTCACAACCCTGAATTCACGATGATGGAATTCTATGCGGCGTACACCGACTACAAGTGGATCATGAACTTCACCGAACAGGTGATTCGTCAGGCGGCGGTCGATGCCCATGGCAGCGCCGTGCTGTCGTACGGTGGCCGTGAGCTGGACCTGTCCAAGCCGTTCCAGCGCCTGACGATCATCGAAGCGATCGACAAATACGCGCCGGGCTACACGCCGGAGCAGCTGAACGACGCCGAGTTCATCAAGACCGAACTGAAGAAGTTCGGCGTCAAGCCATTCGCTACCGCCGGCCTGGGCGCGCTGCAACTGGCACTGTTCGAAGAAACCGCCGAAGCGCAGCTGTGGGAACCGACCTTCATCGTCGACTACCCGGCCGAAGTCTCGCCACTGGCGCGCGCATCGGACACCCGTGCCGGCGTGACCGAGCGTTTTGAATTGTTCATGGTCGGCCGCGAGATCGCCAACGGCTTCTCGGAGCTGAACGACCCTGAAGACCAGGCAGCGCGCTTCCTGGCGCAGGTCGAAGCCAAGGATGCGGGCGATGAAGAGGCGATGTTCTACGACGCCGACTACATCCGCGCGCTCGAATACGGCATGCCGCCGGCAGGTGGTTGCGGCATCGGCATTGACCGCCTGATGATGCTGATTACCGATTCGCCGAACATCCGCGACGTGCTGCTGTTCCCGCACCTGCGCAAGGAAGACTGAGTGTCAGGGCGTTGACGCCCGCATGAAAAAGGCCATCTTCGGGTGGCCTTTTTTTATGGTTACTGCACGATGGTGTAGCAAGGTGTATAAGCCTTGCCCGGCAACTTCATGCGGCTTTGTTCGACGAACGACGCCAAGAGCGCATCCATCGGCCCCATGATCGCGGCTTCGCCACGAATCTCGTACTTGCCGAATTGCTCGATCGCGCGGATCCCCTCTTCTTTCACATTCCCGGCCACGACACCCGAAAACGCCCGGCGCAGATTGGCCGCCAGCAGGTGCGTCGGGATGCCCCGGTGCAGGTCGAGGTTGCGCATGTTCTCGTGCGTCGGACGGAACGGCTTCTGGAATTCGTGGTCGATCTTCAGGCGCCAGTTGTAATAGTAGGCGTCGCTGTGCGCCTTGCGGAAGGCGCGCACTTCGCTGATGCCCTTGACCATTGCCACCGCCACCGCATCCGGATCGTCGATGATGATCTGGTAGCGCTTCTGCGCCGCCTCGCCCAGCGTCAGCGCCAGGAAGGCGTCGATCTGCGTGAAGTAATCGCGCGACGATGCCGGGCCGGTGAAGATCAGCGGGAATGGTATCTCGGCGTTATCGGGATGCAGCAGGATGCCGAGGATGTACAGGATTTCTTCGGCCGTGCCCGCGCCGCCCGGGAACACGACAATGCCATGGCCGGTGCGTACGAAGGCTTCGAGGCGCTTTTCGATGTCCGGCATGATCACCAGGTCGTTGACGATCGGGTTCGGGGATTCGGCCGCGATGATGCCCGGCTCCGAGATGCCCAAATAGCGCCCGCCCGCCAGGCGCTGCTTCGAGTGACCGATGGTGGCGCCCTTCATCGGCCCCTTCATCGCGCCCGGGCCGCAGCCGGTGCAGATATCGAGTTCGCGCAGGCCCAGCGCGTAGCCGACCTTCTTCGTGTAGTTGTACTCGATGCGCGAGATCGAGTGGCCGCCCCAGCACACGACCAGATTGGGATTGCGCTGCGCCTGCAGCACGTTGGCATTGCGCAGGATGTGGAATACCGCGTCGGTGATGCCGTCAGTACGGGTCAGGTCGAACTTGGGGTTGTCGGTGACGTCGAAGTTGACGAACACGATGTCGCGCAGTACGGCGAACAGGTGCTCGTGAATCCCGCGAATCATCTTGCCATCGACAAACGCGCTGGCCGGCGCGCCACGGATATCGAGCTTGATGCCGCGCTCGCGCTGCAGGATGCTGATATCGAAGCTCTCGTACCGCTCGAGCAGTTCCTTGCCGTCGTCGATGTCGCTGCCGCTATTGAGTACTGCAAGCGCACATTTACGAAACACGTCGTACAGGCCGGTGCGGCCGGTGTCGAGCAGCTTGCTGACTTCGGATTTGGACAGCACTTCGAGCTGGCCTTCCGGCGAAATCAGCGTGTCGACGACTTGCCGGCTTTCGGGGGACAGCTCGGTATCTACTACGGGTAATTCACTTGCTGCTTGCGTCATGGTCTGATGTCCTCGTTCGATTCTGTGATGCGGACTGCCAATAATCTGACCGTCCTGTACAGCAATATACGCCAATCCGATGGCGCATGCGCGCCCCAAAACAGGGTGCAGTGCACCATGTTCGGGACCCGTTGGCGCACCGGCAAAAAAGCTTCGTATGATGCAGGATATGCACTAGAATGCGTGCCTATTGGAACGTTCGCCCGTCGAATAGCGCCATATAACAATTACCTTGTCATTACATTTTCGGGAGGAACCGCATGAGCGGTGCAGCTACTACCCCAGCTCGGGGACCTCTTCCAGAGTTCAAGCAGATCATGGGCCATCCAGCACCGCTGTGGATGCTGTTCATGACGGAATTCTGGGAGCGCTTCGCTTTCTATGGCATTCGTTGGGCACTCGTCCTCTACATCGTCGGCCAGTTCTATGCCGGCGACGCGGCAGGCCAGGCCAGTGCCAACCTCACCTACGGTTCCTACCTCGCGCTGGTGTATGCCGGCGCCGTCTTCGGCGGCTACGTGGCCGACCGCGTCATCGGTTATCAACGCTCGATCCTGGTCGGCGCCATCTTCATGGCGGCCGGCCTGTTCATGATTTCGATTCCGAATCAGGACGTGTTCAAGCTGGGTCTGGCCACGATCATCGTCGGTAACGGCATGTTCAAGCCGAACATCTCGGCCATGGTCGGCCAGCTGTACGCGCTGAATGACACGCGTCGCGATTCCGGCTTCACCATCTTCTACATGGGCATCAACGTCGGCGCATTCTTTGCACCGATCCTGACCCAGCTGCTGGCTGAAAAAGTGTTCGGCACTGCCGCCATGCCGGCATACAAGATCGTGTTCCTGGCCTCGGGCATTGGCATGCTGATCTCGCTGGTCTGGTTCTTCATCGGCCGCAAGACGCTCCAGGGCATCGGCGCACCGGTCGGCGCACTGGCCAGCCCGAAGCGTCTGGCCGTCGTCATCGTCGGCGCACTCATCGTGATCCCGATCGTGTACATGCTGCTGCAAGCAGGCGCCGCCAACCTGCAGATCCTGCTGACGGTCCTGTTCATCGGCCTGGCCGCGATGCTGATCATCGAAGGTATCCGCGAAGGCAAGGTCGCGCGCGACAAGACCTGGGCGATGATGATCATCTTCTTCTTCAACGTCCTGTTCTGGTGCTTCTTCGAGCAGGCCGGCAGCTCGTTCACCTTCCTGGCCGATAACATCGTCGACCGCGACCTGAATGGCTGGACCTTCCCTGTCGCCTGGTTCCAGTCGGTGAATTCGGTGGCCATCATCGTCTTCGCACCGATCATCGCCGCCGTCTGGGTGTGGCTGGGCAAACGAAACGCCAACCCATCGATCCCGCGCAAATTCGGCCTGGGCCTGATCTTCAACGGCATCGCGTTCGGCCTGCTGGTCTACGCCCTGTCGCAGCTGATCGACGGTAACGGCAAGATCCCGTTCTGGACGCTGTTCGCGGTGTACGTGATCCAGTCGGTCGGTGAGCTGTGCCTGTCGCCAATCGGCCTGTCGATGGTCACCAAGCTGGCCCCTACCCGCCTCGTCGGTCTGGGCATGGGCGGCTGGTTCCTGTCGACCGGTATCGGCAACAACCTGTCGGGCATCTTCGCCTCGCACGTCTCGGGTGAAACCGGCATGACGGTGGCATCGGCACTCGACGGCTACAACTTCGGCCTGCTGTCGCTGCTGGGCGGTGGCATCCTGCTGGTGCTGCTGGCACCGGTGATCCAGAAGCTGATGCACGGCGTGAAGTAACAACGCTGCGCAGCAATAAAAAAACGGCGGCCTGCAGGCCGCCGTTTTTGTTTCTGCCACCTCGCATCGTTTGGAGAACTTGGCAAAAGCCGGGGTCAC
>NZ_JANUGZ010000007.1 GCF_024753205.1 Massilia aurea
CCATCAGATGGCAATGCATATGGCCAGCTTGGTTGAAAGTCGC
This sequence comes from Massilia aurea, assembly GCF_024753205.1. GTDB lineage: Bacteria > Pseudomonadota > Gammaproteobacteria > Burkholderiales > Burkholderiaceae_D > Telluria > Telluria aurea. The sequence goes on from NZ_JANUGZ010000007.1 coordinate 44, forward strand.
TCAGCCAACCAAGAACTTAAGGACATGGCCAAGAAGATGATGGCCGAGCAGGAAAAAGAGATTGCCCAGCTCAAAGGGTGGAAAGAACAGTGGTATCCCGGGAAGCCAGAAGCGATGAACATGAAGATGCCTGGTATGCCCGAGTCAATGAAAGGCATGAGCGGTGACAAGCTGATGTCAGCCAAGGGTGAGCAGTTTGACCGCATGTTTGTAGACATGATGAGCCAGCACCACAAAGGCGCCATCAAGATGGCGCAGACCGAAGCTCCAAAGCTCCAGCACGCCGACGTTAAGGAGTTCGCGAACAGACTCGTCGAAATGCAGAAGAAGGAAGTGGCGCACATGGCCGAGATGAAAAAATCTTGGGCAGCGCCGACGAAGTAAGTAGTTCGAGAGCAGTTAAGAGCACGACAAGTCTAGTAATCGAAAATCGGCTTGTCGGCTGTCCCCGACCATCACAGACATATAAAAATCTATGCGCCAAACACTTTTTGCCATTGCGCTCTCTGCCGCGTCCTTCCAGGCACTCGCTGCGACCCCACTTGAAACCGTCTCTGCGTTTCATGAAGCGTTGTCAGCGGGGAAGGCCGACACGGCTACCGTCTTCCTTTCCCCAACTATCCAGATTTTCGAGTCTGGTTATGTTGAGCGCTCACGCGATGAATATGCTGGTCACCATCTCCCAAGTGACATGGCCTTTGCTAAAGCGACGAGCCAGACGGTCATTCGCCAGAACGAGCGAGTGGAAGGAAATATCGCCATCGTCACACGCGAAACGGAGACAAAGGGCAAGTTCAAAGGAACGAGCGTCCACTCGTTTGGAACAGAGACTGCCGTACTAGAAAAGCAGGGCGACAAGTGGCTCATCACGCACGTCCACTGGTCCTCCCGTAAAGCTAAGTAATCAATAACTACTAGAGGTTGAACATGAAAACTATCCAAAAAATCGTCGCAGCCTGCGTTTTTTCAGCAGCTACCATCGCAGCCCCACTCGCGATGGCACACGCGAAGCTCGCAGCTTCGAACCCGACACCAGGAGCTGTTTTGGAAGCGGCGCCGGCCGAAATTTCCCTGACCTTCAACGAGAAAGTCGAGCAAGCGTTTAGCACCGTTACGTTGACTTACACCGACGGTAAGGTCGTCGAGACCGAGAAGGCGAAGGTCGATGCCGCCAACCCGACAATAGTACGCCTCCAAACCAGAGGCCTGTCCACAGGCACTTATACCGTTAAATGGGCCGTTGCCGGCCATGACGGTCACCGCCGTACGGGCACGTTCTCATTCTCGGTGAAATAAGTGGATAGCGTCCTGAGCCTTCAGGTTGGGTCAGTCGTCGCCTTGAACGCCGCGTTCGCGTGGCTTGTTGGCTCATGGCTTGCCCGCCGTTGGTTTTCGGCATCCGGGGTTCCGCGCGCTGACGCTGAAGCTTTACTGCGGTCCGGAGATATTGCCGCCGCTGTACTTGGGGTATTAGCGACTGGCGCCATGGTGTGGGTGTCCGCTGCGGTTATGGGCGGTGTTGGCTTACAGGAAGCCAAGGACGTCGTCTGGCAGATGTTGACCATGACGAGCATTGGACGCGCCGGCTATATCTCGTTTTTTGCGATTAGCCTGGTACTGGTCTTTCGACTACTTCATTCGACAGCGAAGTGGCGTGAGTTGACAGTACTTGCCGCCTTAGGTCTCTTCGCGTTTGTACGCGCATCAATGGGGCATGCCGGTGAAAACGGTTTCTGGACGCTTCCTTTCGCAGTTGAGGTAATCCACCTCACTGCTATGGGCGCATGGACGGGCTTAGTAGCTGTCTCAGCGTGGAAAGCGATGGGCAGCGGCGCAGGGCAACCTGACTTGAACCGAATAGCTCACTATCTGGAATCGATGTCTGCAGCAGCTATGGTCGCAGTCGTAGCAGTGTTCGTAACTGGGCTGCTCAACGCTTGGAACAGGGTTGGGACCGTGGACAATCTGCTTGCCAGTAGTCTGTACACGACTGCACTCTTAGTGAAGCTTTGCTTTGTAAGCGTGGCACTTGTCCTCGGTGGATATAACAAGGTGTTCGGGCTTGCACGTGCACGGCACTCTACGCCGGGGCTCCGGACTGTGAGACTTGTTTTGATTGTTGAGAGCGTTGTTCTACTAGCCGCATTAATTGCGGCGGCTGTCCTGACCTCACAGCAGCCACCAGCGGCCATGTGACGTTAGACGGCAGCAGGCTGCTTGGCGGGCGAGGCGCATAGTTCACAGTAAGCGACGAGTACTCGCCAAGTAGTTGCCTGGCGCCAGTCTAGCTTCAAAGGACGGACTTCAACCTAGCGTTTTCGTATCTAGGTTTTCCTGACAGTACGGTGTGCCCCAGGTTTTTTCTCGCTGCTAGACTGCCAACATGAAACAAGGTCTTTCCCGCGTGTGCGTGCTCTGGCTCCTACTGGTGGCGGTCCCTCTACAGGGACTAGCTGCTGTGGTAGGAGGGTGCTGCGTACGCGCACAGACACAGTCGATGATTTTGGCGCCTGGTGGCGGTGAAGCGAGAGTAAATTCGAAGATGCCGTGCGAAGACACAGGCACCATGCAGATGGTTGAGGATGACTCGACCGGCGAACCTTCCCAACTGCATTTAAAGAAAACCGGCTCATGCAAGCCTTGCGCAGCATGCTGTCTAGGAGCAGGTGCTCCCCCGTCAGTGCACTCGACCAAAATTCCGTCCTTCAAAAGCGACTCCCACGTAGTAACTCCCCTTGGCATATTCGCAAGCCACATCTCAGCTGGCTTAGAGCGACCGCCGAAATTCCTCTCCGTAATCCTGTAAGCATTCCAGCTTGTCCCTGGCTGCCGTTTTCGTTATGACGGCCGTCGAACTTGCATGCACTTATCGCTTTCATTACGTTAAGAGGAAATCATGAATTCCAAACTCTCCGCAAATACCGGAAGGGCAGGTCGCGCCCATCGCTCAGGCTGGAGTCAGGCGGCTGTTGCTGTCACGGCTGCCGGCGCTTTTCTTCTCTCGTCCGCGGCGTCCGCTGAAGGCCCAGGCGATGGAAGAACGGCACGATTTGAAAAAAACTATTTAACCTTCATCATTGACCACCACTACTCGGCCCTACGTATGACTGAACTTGCGGCAGGTAGTGACCGTGTCCGCGACCCGGCCATCACTAACCCTGACGAAGGTACGACACCTACGCCAGGCTACGCAGAAAGCATCCCTAAGGCATCCGCCGAAGAAATTCGTTCGATGTCGCGCCAAGCCAACCGCGGTCAGCGTGAGGAAATTGCAAAGGCCCAGCGAATGCTGCGTGAGTGGTACGGCGTCTCGTACGTGCCTAAGCTCGCCCCCTCCGGGATGCAGATGATTCAAATGCTTGAGCGTACCCCTGCTGGACGCCAGTTTGATGAGCAATTTCTCAAGGTATTTAGCAGCCACCACTTTGCTGCGCTAAGCCCTAGCCTCGAATGCCAGGTCAAAAGCGACCTGTCTCACGATGGTCTTCGCCGGTACTGCGACAACATCGTAACGATGCAGAAGAACTCAATTAACGACATGAGGGAAATGCTGTGCAAGCAGTTCCGTGACTGTGACTTCGTACCCGTTGCAAACGTACGCAGACTAGATTAACTGTCACCCCGCTTGGGTCGTTTCCGAAGCGACCCAATTTCGTACTACGAGTAACTTGACCCTCACATTTGGAGAACGACATGGAAATGAATTCTTTTCAAAGCTGTATCGATGCATGCAACGCATGCGCCAACGCATGTGACAACTGCGCAGCAATGTGTTTAAAGGAAGAGCACGTCGCCGCGATGGCAAAGTGCATCGCTTTGGACATGGACTGCGCCCAGGCCTGCCGCTTCGCTGCAGGATTGATGGCGCGTGGGAGCGCATACGCGGCGGCAGCTTGCCGCATGTGTGCAGAAATCTGCGAAGCCTGCGCCGATGAGTGCGGACAGCATCAAATGGACCATTGCCAAAAGTGTGCAGAAGCCTGCCGACAGTGCGCGACTGAATGCCAGCGAATGACAGCTTAAAGCTAAACCCTCTCATAAATAGGAAGTTCAGATACCGCATCTCACGCGGTATCTGAATGTCTGAAAACCGCTTGACCTTCCAGCTATGGGAGGGTTTACAGTGAGTCTTCACGCTTTGGTTCAATGAGCTAACTGCAAGTCTTTAGGAGCTACGTATGACGACCGAAACGCATGGCGACCACAAAGCGCATAAGCACTCTGGAGTGCAGCTCACAGGTCATGTTCACGTAGGAGACAAAATGCCTTCTCCTAACCAGCCGACAGACGCGAAACCGTTCACTGACCCAGTATGCGGGATGAAGGTTGGTCCAAACCCTGAACGAGAAATTACGTTTGGGGGCGAGGTCTATCGCTTCTGCAGCTTAAAGTGTATGGAGAAGTTTAGAGCTGCGCCGGAGAGTTATTTGGCAGCCGCGAAACCGGCAGATGTTCGTTCAACGGACGCTCCTACAGGGACGATGTACACCTGTCCGATGCACCCCGAGATTCGACAGGCCGTGCCAGGTAACTGCCCAATTTGTGGCATGGCGTTGGAGCCTGAACTTCCTTCCTTGGACGACGAAGAAAACCCGGAACTAGTCGACTTCCGTCGGCGCTTCTGGTGGACCCTACCTCTGACAGCAGTTGTCTTTGCGCTGGCAATGTTCGGTCATGTCCTTTTCCCGGCAGGCGTAGCTGGGCAAAACTGGATTGAGTTAGCGCTAAGCACACCGGTCGTTCTCTGGGCCGGCTGGCCATTCTTCGTGCGATGGTTCCAGTCCCTCATGCGCATGAGCCCGAATATGTGGACGCTTATTGGCTCAGGGGTCATGGCTGCGTATGGCTACAGCGTCGTAGCCACGTTAGCCCCGAACGCTTTTCCGGTCACTTTTGCAAGCCACGGGCGTATCGGTGTCTACTTCGAGGCGGCGGCAGTAATCGTTTCGCTGACGCTGCTTGGCCAAATCCTCGAACTGCGTGCGCGCTCGCAAACCTCTGCTGCCATCAAATCGTTGCTGGGTCTGGCGCCCAAGACGGCGCGACGTATTGCCTCAGACGGGAGCGAAGAAGATGTTCCCCTAACCCATGTACACGTCGGAGATTCCCTTAGAGTTCGCCCAGGCGAAAAGGTTCCGGTAGACGGAATGGTGTCGGAAGGGGAAAGCGCGGTCGACGAGTCGATGCTTACAGGCGAGCCCGTGCCCGTAACAAAACGACCTGGCGACCGGCTGATAGGCGCAACGATTAACACAAGCGGAAGCCTCGTGATGACCGCAGAGAAGGTTGGGTCAGAAACAATGCTGTCCCAGATTGTGCAAATGGTCTCGCAGGCTCAACGTTCGCGCGCGCCAATGCAGCGCCTGGCTGACTCCGTGGCGGGGTACTTCGTAGTTGTTGTCGCGGCAATTGCGCTTCTGACCCTTGTGGTCTGGGGACTGTTCGGCCCGGAACCAAGCTGGGTCTTTGGGTTCGTTAACGCGGTGGCAGTGCTTATCATTGCATGTCCCTGTGCGCTCGGCTTGGCCACGCCTATGTCCATCATGGCGGCAACCGGCCGTGCGGCATCGCAGGGTGTGTTATTCCGCGACGCTGCAGCTATCGAAGACCTTCGAAAGGTTAATACCCTTATCGTCGACAAGACGGGCACGCTAACAGAAGGAAAGCCGGCGTTCAACACCGTTGTCGCGGCGCCAGGGTACAACGACGAGTACGTCCTTCAGCTCGCCGCCAGCCTCGACCAAGGCAGTGAGCACCCGTTGGCTCACGCTATCGTAGCCGAGGCAAAGACGAGAGGTATTTTGCTATCGAAGCCCGAAACCTTCGAGTCTGCCAGCGGTATTGGGGTGACCGGTATCGTAGACGGAAAACGGGTTGCACTAGGAAATACTGCACTGATGGAGTCTTTGAGTGTCAACTGGCACGCCCTCACGGGGCCTGCTGAGAGTTTGAGAGCCGAGGGTGCCAGCGTAATGTACCTCGCCGAGGGAGGCGTGCTGGTAGGCCTCCTGGCAGTATCTGACCCTATCAAAGCCACGACAATAGAGGCGCTGACGAATCTCCGTAACGATGGGATAACTGTTGTGATGGCTACCGGGGATGGAATCACCACAGCGCGCTCGGTTGCCTCAAAGCTCGGGATAGACGAGTTCTATGGCGAGGTGAAGCCGCAGGACAAGCTTGCATTGGTAGACAAATTACAGAAAGAGGGGCGGGTTGTCGCAATGGCTGGCGACGGTATCAACGATGCGCCGGCGCTCGCCAAAGCAAACGTTGGCGTAGCCATGGGTACCGGAACGGACGTGGCCATCAATAGTGCCCACATCACCCTCGTGAAGGGAGACCTACGCGGCATTGCGGTCGCTCGTTCCATTTCTGTCCAGACGGTGCGAAACATGTGGCAAAACCTCGGCTTTGCATTTGTCTACAACGCGCTTGGGATTCCACTGGCGGCCGGGGTGCTGTATCCCTTCACAGGACAGCTGCTGTCTCCCATGGTTGCCGCCCTTGCCATGAGCCTCAGCTCCGTCTCCGTAATTACTAACGCGTCACGCCTTCGCGGGCAGGCGGCGCCGAGTACCCGAGCCATAAGCTCGCACCAAGGATAGGAACCGTATGCGAAATTCCGACATCGTTACTGACAACCCGGCAAGCAACTATGACTCGACCAGGTTGCCAGCAGAACAGCTCAACAGTTCCTGCTTTTGCAGCAGCTTGGACAAGTCTGCCTTGAAGTCGGCGCTGTCCGGTGAAGTGCATGACGATATGCTATTTGAACTGATAGAGGAGCGATGTCCGTTCCTGTTCTCCGCACGGCCAGTATTCATTTCGCGCACGCAGGCGGACAGAATCGAGGAAGTAGTACGTGCCCTTGAGTCTGTCATTGAGCTGCCCGCATACCGAGAGCTTGTACTGGCCGATGCGCCCGATATTGCCAAGAGAGGGGCCGGCGGTGCGCGAGGAGTGTTTTTCGGATATGACTTTCACCCGGACGGCGCGAATCTCGGCCTTATCGAAATAAACACAAACGCTGGGGGCGCGATGCTCAACGCTGCTATGGCAAGGGCACATCGAACCTGCTGTCTGGACGATAAGCAGCTAGCACAAGCTATCCTTTCCAGCGCTATGTTCGAGGACAAGATAGTGCAGATGTTCCGGGCAGAATGGGCAGCAGCGGGACAAACTGCGCCTCTGCGAACGATAGCAATAGTCGACACGCAACCTCAGCAACAGTTCCTCTACCCTGAATTCCTCCTGTTTCAGCGGCTGTTCGCCAAGAACGACATCAACGCCGTCATCGCAGACCCGGGCGAACTTACTTTCAAAGACAGCGTGCTGTGGTTTGGTGAGATGAAGATTGACCTGGTCTACAACCGGCTTACCGACTTCATGCTCGAGGCGCCTGAGTCGCGCGCTCTGCATGACGCGTACTGCCAGGACGCGGTTGTACTCACTCCGCACCCGCACGCTCATGCCGTCTATGCAAACAAGCGAAACCTCACGATATTGAGTGATGCCACCGCACTCGAAGCACTCGGAGTACCCCAGGCGACTATCGACATATTGATTGCCAACGTGCCTTTTACCGAGAGCGTCACGAGCGATAACGCTGAACGATTGTGGAACGAGCGACGCAATCTGTTTTTCAAGCCTATCGCTGGATACGGAGGGAGAGCCGCCTACCGGGGCGACAAGGTAACGAAGCGGGTTTGGCAGGAAATCTTGTCGGGCGAGTACATCGCTCAGCGAGTAGTCACTCCTGGGGTTCGAGTCGCCGGTACTGCAGACAATCCTGAAACTTTGAAGTTTGACTTGCGCAGCTATGTGTACAACGGCCAAGTCCAATGGACTGCGGCCCGTGTTTACCAAGGCCAAACTACGAATTTCAGGACCCCAGGCGGCGGGTTCGCACCGGTCTACAGTCTGGGCGATACAGACGTGGCTACGAAGTTGGCCGCGATTAGTGCAGCGGTAGATGGGACGGGCTGCTGCGCGAGTGAATGCAAATGACTCGGCAGCGCTTCCTAGCTGGGGATAAACCGCCGCCCTTCGCATCTATGAAGTGATACACGAGCTTCACCCGCTAGTCCGCGCGGGAACGGTGTCCCACTAGAGGACCCACTTACATACAACAGAACTAGTTTGACACTGACTAGCCAGGAGAACAATAGTTCTACTTACTAACAAGGGACGGTCCAGAGTGTCAGCTTAGGCTGAGTGTTTAATTTCATGCGGAGAGAGTAGGGCTTCCATGCAAGTGAGCTAGCACCCCTTGATAAATCCGTTTTAAGCATAAAATAAAAATTAGTACATTGACATGAGTGCGATGTTGCTTATATATTCAGTCCTCTTATATTTCCCGAGAAAAAGATGGGCTGGTTTTTCGTCAACCTCTTTGTGCCGATTTTTGCCCCTATCTTGGCAATGCTGTTCCTGAAGTGCCTGAACTTACCTGCGTTGACCAGCGTACTGAGCCTGGTCAAAGATGGGCAGTTTGGCTGGGCTGCACTTGGATTTTGCGTCTCAGCGAAGTACGAGATTGCTACCCAAGGGCTTATCCTGAGTCAAAGCGCTACAAACGCATTAGATGGAGGATTCGTCATCCTCATCAGCGCTTCTGCGCTCATGGCGGCTGTTGGGACGGTCTTCCCCGTGGGGCCCTTCCTTGGAGGGATGCGTTGGTACCAACACTATAAAACGCTAGCTTCCTCCATAGTCGTAACAGTGTTTGCAGGTGGTGCCTACACAGTAGTACACTACTGGCTACTGAAGCCTGTTAGCAGCTAGGAGGATTTATGTCAACATGGATAAAGAGTCGTTTCGATAGCAAAGAGAGCGCTTTGGCGACCCTGTCTGGCCTGGGTGTCACGGCAAGTGTCATCGGATTCACATTGGTAGTGCTAGGAATCGTCTTAGCAAGCTAACATCTCACAACAAGCGAGCTACGGCTCGCTTGTTCGTTAGTAGCTGCATGTAGTTTGCGAGCCTCTCACTTCTAGTAGTACTAGCTACTTCGACTCTCCTTACCACTGGTCAGTTAGGTCGACGTCTCTCGTCGGCATCGTGTTTTGCTGTCTACTACGTGGCTTCCTCCTCTAGTAGAACCTTCTTCTTTCTTCCCTACCGTACTTAGTCAAGTTCGCTTGAACAGTTACTCAAGTCTTTGGACTTCTTGCATTTCTTGTAATCGTTAAGCTCTGACAAGACCTGTCCAACCGTTAGTAGCTGAACTCTCAACTGTTTTTATATACAGCTTGTCTTCTGAAAACACGGCTGTGCTACACTACATATAGTAAATTTCTTCAGCTCGATACTATATGTTGTGTATTCACTAGATAAACGTTGTTTTTAAGCAATGAATTTCGGGAGAGTTTTAGCATGAATGCTAATGAAGAGCTAATCGAAAATAGTGCTGAGGTCCCGGTATATCACGTCTTAGCTTTGTCAGGAGGCGGCTATCGACTTGCGCTGCTACGTGTACAACAGCCGGGTTCAGTGGACTGCGGCCCGCGTATGCCAAGGCCAAACTACGAACTTCAGGACCCGGGCGGCGGGTTCGCACCGTTCTACAGTCTGGGCGATGAAGAAGTGGCTACGAAGGTGGCCGCGATTAGTGCAGCGGTAGATGGGACGGGCTGCTGCGCGAATAAATGCAAATGACTTTGCTGCGCTTCCTAGCTGTAGACGACCCGCCGCCCTTCGCATCTAGGAAGTGATACGCGAGCTTCACCCGCTAGTCTTTGCGGGAACGGCGCCCTATTAGAGGGCCCACTCACATACAAGAGCTAGGGCCATCACTTTATGAGGAAGTCCTCTTTGTTTCGGCCGTCGAGCCAAAGTGGTGTCAGGCCGCGTCCCGTCCAGGTTGCTCCAGTGTCCGGGTCTCGATACTTAGCCTGAACCGTTCCCTTCTTCTTCACCTGCGTTGTCTTCTTATTTGATTCGTCAAGGTCAGATGGTGACAGATTGTGCGCATCCATGAGTTCGCGAACTTTGCGGCGGGCTTCAACGAGCTCATCTTGGCGCGCTTGCTCGGCTAGCGTCTGCAGCTTCGCAATTTGCTCTTGGTATTCCTGATAAGTTGGCATGGTTGACCTTTGGTGAGATGTAAAAGTGAGCAATTTACCACGCCAACGTTTGAGTCGAGTTAACACACGGGTGTACTCGCTAACCGGGGCTCTTCCGGTCAGCGAAGTTTAGTGACCGTCACCGCGCTCGGCGTTGATGAGTGGGCGTTCGATTTCAACTGGCTACTGATACCTGCTGCCTGTGAGGACGTATGCACGATAGTTCAGCTCAATTGTCGAGTGAACTATCTCCTCGTGTATCGAAGCGGCTCGCGCACTTTGTCTGCAGTGAGGGTCATGTCACGCGTGACAACGCTTAAGGCGCACGGATAGCGTTGCCGGCCGACTCTCCCTACGTGCTTTTGCTGCACGGAAGTCCGCAACCTATGAGGTCACAGCTTTTGAGGTTACGCACTTTACGGTCACGTGATTTGAGTTTATACTGAAAATCTCATATGGCTGTAACTGAGTATGTATAGCCTCAATGGAGGCTTGACCTTGCGATTATCAATACCCGGGGGCTCGCACGTCCCTTCAATACTGAGTTCGCGAACTAGAATACTGAGTTCGCGAACTAGTTCAGCTGCGGATGCAGTAACCAGCCAGCACAATGGAGCAAGCGTGAAGCCAACTGTCTTTCTAGACTTCGACGATGTTCTTGCAGTCCACCAGGTACACAACGGCCACCGGGTTTTGGATGCATTTGCTGGTGACGGGATAGAGGTGATGCCCGAGCTATGGGCTAGCGTTTTTGACGCCGGCGCTCGAAAAAATCTGTTCGCGTTGCATGAGGAGTTTGAACCCAACTATGTGGTTTCTTCGTCTTGGGCATCGCACCTGAATCGCGACCAAATTTGCGAGGTGCTCAGCCGCACGGGTCTGAAATTTGTAGTAGAAAACCTAAGTGAGCACTGGTGTACACCTCGTGATTCGGTGTCCGGCAGGTTGAGTGAGATTGAGGCCTGGCTCGAACAGCATGCGTCGGAAGGTCGCGCTACCTATGTCATCATCGATGACCACGTATCAGGGTGGGCATTATTGGACTCTTGGCTAGAAGATAAAACCGTTTTTTGTGATGCGTGGGTTGGCTTCACGCATCCTAAGTTACGTACGGCGCGAAAAATACTTCAAAGACAATTGGACGCTAGATAAAGTTCTCTATAAACCAAGAATTCCTGTGCAAGAAGCGAGCTTACAAATCATGCGGCGCCTATTTCCCCATTAACGGCTGATGGGATTTCCGCAATTGTGCGCGTCCGGATTGGAGCACAATCTAGCAGTGAGTAGCTTACATTAGCTGACGCCGGCTTTGAAGACTAGGTTTGCGAAGGCCTGACCTAACGAGATAAGGCAAAGGTAGATTGAGACATGGAAAAATTCCTCGAAACTTACTTTTTCACCTCAGCTGGCCGCAAAAAACTTGTGCGCATACTTGAGATAGTAATATATATTGCAACGCCGGTTTTTTTTGTTGTGATGGCGGCCGCTTTCCTTATGCGTTATCTTTCGATGTAATCCTGAGATTACACTTATGTTTGCTTGAGAGCCATATCGCGTGATATGTATTTAATGTGTTCCGATGCTATTACGCAGCTTTCACCCGAAACTGCGGCAGCTCTCAACAGGCTCGGCGCCGACCTAGTCGTTGCCCGTCTGCGATGCAGGGAATCGCTACAAACTTGGCAAGCCGCATGGGTGTCTCAGTCCCCACGCTTCAGCGACTGGAAGCTGGTGACCCGTTGGTAATCATTGGAATCATCAAAGGTATTGGCCGTCATGAGGGTTTTAGCCAAGCAGCGGCGCCGGAGCACGACAGAGGAGCCTTAGAGCTTTATGTCAAGGCAGCAGTAGCGGTGAGTCGCGAACGTTCTAGGCCATCTCTAAAAGAACGTACAAAGCGACGGTAAAATCAAGTCGCTCTTGCCATGTAACTTGTAAACATCGCGGAGGTGAAGCATGAGCGGTGTTAGAAAACGTCCGTTTTCTAACAGTCGAGGGACCAACTGGAACGAACCGTTAGAAAAATAGCCTCTGCGTTTAATAACAGGTCGCTACATTCTGTCACCCATTTCTAACACTTTGACAGGACTTCCATGGCAACCTTCGGTTACGCACGCATCAGCACTAAGGAGCAGACAGCAGAAAATCAACGCCTTGAAATTGAGCGCGCTGGATACAGTGTCGATTACTGGTACGCAGATACCATCACTGGCAAAACGTGTGCTACTCAGCGCCCGCAGTTCGGGGTGATGCTAGGCAAGATACGTAGAGGCGAGACCCTGGTTGTCTCCAAGCTGGATAGGTTGGGACGCGATGCGCAAGACATCATGGCGACAATTCGGATGCTTGCTAGAAGCGAGATTGCCGTCGTCGTTCTGCAGCTGGGCAACCTGGACCTTGGCTCACCGGCCGGCAAACTGATGTTGAGCATGCTTGCTGCGGTGGCAGAGCTAGAGCGAGACCTGCTAGTCGAACGCACTCAGGCCGGGCTAGCCCGCGCGAAGAGTGAAGGAAAAACTCTGGGGCGCCCTTTGAAAACAAATAACGTCCAGCGTACAGACATTCTTAGGAAGTACAACGAAGGGGATAGCGTTAGTTCATTAGCTCGCAGCTATTCCGTGTCTCGCGCTAGCATTTTATCTATCGTAAAAGGCGGGCTCACCATTGATACTCGATAGGAATACCACAGCTAGCGTGAATCGGCCGCTTACGCGGCCTTTGTTCGAACACTCACAAAAGTCTAGTTTTTTGAATACCGAGCCCTGAAAAACTTTTTAAAACTTGAAGTGCGAACAGTGAGACTGCAAATTTATCTTGGCCTTGGAGTTCTATCGTACTTCCGGCTCATATAGTCTGTAAGCGTGTCATCGTAAGCCTTGATGATAGAATCCCAATATTCCTTTCCAATCAGCCGTTTGATTTCGAAATGAATATCCTCAATTTCTTTCTCAACGTATCCAATAAGTTCGCCGAGGGTCACAGGCAGAGTGAACGGAAGTCTAGTATTGATTAAATCCTCTGGAGTCGCTTCGGCATTGTTGCCATTTACTGCAATCTGCGCAATCAAGTATTTCGCTACAGTTAGAAGCTCAAGAAGTTTGCCGTCAAGCATGTGGGTATTTCTTTCATATAGTTAGAGTTAAACTCAATAATTCTATACTGGCACTGTGGCCACGTGTTGCGCTATCAATTATTTTGAATCGGAATTTCGTTCCGATTTCCGTTCCGATTTTTTCGTTGCAATCGCCTTATGCATTGACTGGAGGTGAGCTGAGAGGAATTCCACTTCCTTAAAGTCCTTTTCGTTGAGCAGCTGCCTTTTCTCTGTCAAATGAACGACGTCAAAACCCGAAATGTTAACTGACGGTGGCAACATCTCCAAAGCGAGGATAGTTTGATGTGCTGGGCTTATAGAACCATTCAAAATTTCAATCATCGATGACAAGTTGTCCAGGTCTTGACCAGACTGCTGCAGCGTATCTACAACGAAGGGGAAATGAGGCATATCGCCATGTTCCGTATTAGTTTTCAACATTGCCATGTGAACGGCTAATAATGAGCGAGGCGCGGAGCTTCCTCCGACCTTGCCACGCTCTCCTGGTTTAGCTTTAATAATTTGCTCTTCAGGAGGTATGTTGAGTCTGTCGGAATAGTAGGAAATGCTTCCGTTGTAATATCCCTTTACAGTCTTCAATCGATGTAAGTCTTCATATTTCTTGTAAGCGAGACGATATTTATCAACCTCTTCAGCTAACGTTTGAATTTCCTTTGTCAACTCCAAGGTGACCTTGTCAAAAGCGTTATCCAGCGTTTGGGCACTGTGCGCAGCCAGTAGCAGGTCTTTCGACTCAATGTGTTCAGGCTCCTCTTCAAGAGCAGTCTTTATTTTTCTGCTCTCACCCTCAGTCTCCTGCAATAACTTGAAAATGGTCTGATGTCTTTTGCTCGCAGTGTTTCGTTCATCTCGAAGCTCGCCAACAAGGAGGGACATCGAATGAGCATCCTGTGTCAACTGTAGTCGGGCGTGGAAAGAATTTGTGTGTTGAGTCCCACATGTCGGACATTCAATTGTTGCTTGGTCGAACTCGCTGATGAACCCAAGGTCATCGGTAAGTCCACGGTGAGCCTCTACGGCGAGCCTCAACTCAGCATCAATTTTTTCTTTTAAGTTGATAGCTATGACAAGCTTTTCACGAAGTTCGCTCTGCCGCCTTTGCAAGTCACGCGCCTTCTCACCCAGGTCAACCAGCTCGTTTTCAAACCTTTCAGTGTTAAGCACTGGTACAGTTTTCGGAAGGATTTGGCGTACACGGGAGAACGCAGTTCGCTGGGTCTCAAACTTATCTTGCATCACTTTTAACTGGTCGTTCGCGACTTCCCAGCGTTGATACTCGGTAAAATAGCCGTTAGGCCGCAGGCCAATGAACGCTTCAAATACAGGCTTCTGCCACTTCCGGAACTGGCTCAAGGTAGAATACGAACTCCACGTTGCACCCCAGCCGCCGTCTTGGTCAATGTAGAACGGCAGGGTAAGGTAGTCAATTCCAACCCGTGATGGGGTCGTGTTCGCACTCCGGCGGAGCATCAGCCTATAGCCAAATAAGTTGGCCATGATTTTGTCCCACTCGCCTAATGTGTCGGCAGCGGCGATGAGTTCGCCTTCAGATGAAAACAAACCCAAGTCCTTCCTTTGACGGACGACCAAGTAATTCTTTCCGGCGAACTCTAGCTCCAAGGCGCCGATGGTATCTGGGTCCCATCGTGGCGCGATATGCTTCTCTGGCGAACAACCGAGTGTCCAGAAAAGATTTTTTGTAATGCGAGACTTACCTGTTCCGTTCGTCCCGTACAGAATCGTCTTTGCTTTCGAGAAAGTTTGTTTTTTCGCTTTTTGTTCGCTCTCCGATACGAGCCAGAGCGTCTTGAAGGTCACGTTGCGGCTCATTTTGTAACCTCAGATTGCGGATTAGCCGTAGAAGTGAATACGTTGATGTCGATACCATTGCGGATAACCATGAGGACAAGTGCGTGGAGGAAAGGTGGGGTAGCCATCGAAAATGCTTCAGGGTTTATGATGAGCGCGTCACTAGCTACTCGTTTCATGTAACTGCTAAGTTTTTTCTTCTCTGGACTGCTAGAAATTTTGATAATTTTATAGCATTCGACGAGGGTCACTAACTGTCTTTTGACCTGAGTATTTGTCCTGTCTGCAAGTGCCAGCATCACTGCAGCCCGTTCGTCCTGAATTTCTTCTACTTCACCATAATCGTGGCCAGGCTCTTTACGCAGAAGCTCTACTCCTTCGTCAAAGATGTCAGCCGTCGACTTTGAAGGATTTGAAAGAAGAGAAAGCGTTGCCAAGGCATCGCTGCGGGCAATGAGTCGTTTGGCTCGCAGTTCCTCAAACGTCGCAGCATAGCTAGTATTTGAGCCTTTGATTCGTACTTCTGAAGCAAGCATTAAAGCCGCGACAACTGGCTGTGGAACTTGGAACGGGATTAGCTGTTTATATGCGAGGTCACTGAGCTTTCCACTAATAAACAATTGTTGTTGACCAAGTGAAAGGTCCGACCGGTGTAGTCTTACGTCTGTCAAGTCGATATCGGTTTCAGCTAGAGCGAGCTGGCTTGCTAGCGCTTTAGCGATTAGCTTTTTACCGCCATCACTCAAACTGTTGAGATGGTAGTCATGAGAGTTAACTGCGTCATCCACGCCGTCTTTGATTTTAAAACTGGTATTGGAGACAAATCGCAGCTTTGAGGGATATCCGCTGAACTCATGCCGGCGTTTGTAGAGCTTTCCCAGTATTGATGGCGGATAAGTCCCATCCTTGAGTTTCTTACCTTTCTTGTGAAGCTCGGAAAGCGTCCAGGCAACGACCTGTTCGTTAGTCTTTACTTGGCAGAATTCGATTTTCGTTGGGTCAGTTGGGGAGTCGAGAACTGATATATCTTCTTTTACTTCGATGCCTATTGCAAAATCTTCTTTTTTTTCGAGGAGCTCGGTAATAAGCAGAACAGCATACCATTCCTGAAATGTGAAACCTTGCGACGCAACTTGCCCTGCATTGTCGTCGTTGGCGGTGTCTGCAAGCAATGCAGTCAGTGACTTTTGCACCGTGCTCTCCCTAGTAGCTTAGTGTTCTTGTGATGCCGTATCACTGTCGTTCATGCGCTAAAGATATGTCAGCCCGTTACAAACAGTTCCGCAGGAATTGTAAAGGAAGAAATGTATCTCGTGGTCTAAATGTTGATTCTTTGTAACCTGGAGAGCGCCAAGTACGTTACTGAACGCGATATGTCAGTTCAAATGGGGTGTACACAGCAAGCGAACCCTACGTAGAGCCCTGCTCACAGGAGCTTTTGCGACCCTTCAAGCCAGCTAACAGGTGTGTGACCAGCATTGTAGCCAACTGTAGAATTAGATGAGAACGTGCTAGATTCGTGCATGTGCAGTAACAAACAGGAGGCCTGATGACTGAAACAACGAAGTGCAACTCTGGACAACCTAAGGTTGAGGTGGAATCGATGCAAGAGGACGGTCCTTGCATTGAACAAATACAACCGACCAAGGAGAAGGATAGGTATCTCGTTCAAGCCTTTGGGACCTGCCCGGCACCGAACCAGGGTCACGAGCGGTCTCAAAAGGATTGTTTGACTGCTGGTCCGTATGTCGCCCCAGCGGTGGCCGCCGAGGAGCTGGAGCATCCAGTACTGCGTAGGGTAAGGTACCTTCACTAGCTGAATGCCATAGCCAGCCGACTGTGACCCTACATCGTGGGTAAGCTTAGTGGACAGGGAGTCATGGGAAAAGTGTAAACAACAGCACCAAGAACGGCACTTTGTTTACTTTTTTTTGAGAGGCTTCATTAAAACGTCAGTCACTCACTCACTCGCTCGGCTGTTTACGGTTTTTGTTGGGTATAACCATTCTGATATAGAAGTTTCAAGGAACTAAAACAAAAACCCACTTCCTCTTTGAGGAGTGGGTTTTTTTGTAGAGGACTAACGGAATCCATGACCTGGCGCGTTTCCTCTGGCATGCCATAACGTTTTGCCTTTGTATACACTGTGACCGCTCGTCCCAAGGCAATCATAATTTTTACATTAATATGTTTAATGTAAAAATTATGATTGAGGATGATATGATTAAGCGTGCCCGACCTACTTCTGAGATACCAACTCTCGTGGCAGAACGCCTCAAAATTTGGGGCAAATGCATCCGTAAGCAGCGAGTTTCGCAGAACATTACTGCTCAAGACCTTTGTGAGCGTCTGGATATCTCCCGTCCTACCTTGGTCAGGATGGAGCACGGCGAGGGCAACGTGAATGCAGCGCTGTATCTAGCTGCGCTCAACATATTAGGTGTGCTGGCCTTCGCCGTACCGGAGCTCGATATAACGTTGTGGCAGATGGATCACGGGGGCAAGAGAGCTAGACCAGATGTCGACGGAAGTGACTACTTCTAACCGGATGCAACCTCCTCTACACGTTTACTTGCAGCGCCCAAAGACTGCCGAGTGTTTAACGGTTGGACGTTATATACATGATTTAAACTGCTCTACCGTACGCCCATGACGCCGCGTATAGTCGGCGTTTACGGCTGCTCATGCAGCGAAGCCGTCAGCCAATCATCTCTGAAATTTCGATCAGATTCAGATCCGGATCGCGCACATACACCGAGCGGATCTTGCCGGTCGCCCCAGTCCGCTCGACCGGCCCTTCGACAATCGGCCAGTCGCAGTTGCCAAGACGTGCAATGACCTGATCAAGCGGCACCGATGCAATAAAGCATAGATCCAGCGCCCCTGGCACCGGCAGGTGCGCCTTCGGCTCGAACTCCGCCCCGCGCTGGTGCAGGTTGATCTTCTGGTTGCCGAAGGTGAAGGCGATCCGCCCCGCACCGAAGGTTTCCAGCCCCATGCCCATGACCTTCGTATAGAAATGCTTCGTGGCATCGAGATCAGTGCAGGTCAGCACTAAATGGTCGAGGTGGGAAATCATGGCAGGCGGTCCTTGAGTGAAGATGATTACAACTCGGTACGCAACTCGAACAATTCCGGGAACAGCACGACATCAAGCATCTTGCGCAGATACCCCACGCCGTCCGTGCCACCGGTGCCAGTTTTAAAACCGATCACGCGCTGCACGGTCGTCATATGCCGGAAGCGCCACAAGCGAAACGCCGTCTCGATATCGACCAGCTTCTCACCCAGCTCATACAGCGGCCAGTACCGGTCAGTGTCGCGATACACGACCATCCACGCTGCCTTCACCGACGGATCCGACTGCGTCGCCTGATGCCACGGCCCGGCAAGCCGCGCCGCATCTACCGCCAATCCACTGCGCGCCATCACCATGATCGCTTCGTCATACAGGGACGGCTTATCCAGCACGTCCTGCAGCGCTGCGTGTGCTTCAGGCTTGTGCTGATGCACCTGCAAATGCGTGACGTTCTTGTTCCCCAGGATGAATTCGATCTCGCGATACTGATGCGACTGGAACCCCGACGACGCGCCCAGGTACGGGCGGATCGCCGTGTACTCGGGCGGCGTCATGGTCGCCAGCACATCCCATGCATGCACGAGCTGGTTCATGATTGCGGCCACGCGCGCCAGCATCTTCATCGCCGCCGGCAGCTGGCCTCGCGCGATGTTGTCGCGCGCGCCGTGAAGCTCGTGCAGCATCAGCTTCATCCACAGTTCGCTGGTCTGGTGCTGGACGATGAACAGCAGCTCGTTGTGCTCGGGCGACAACGGATGCTGGGCGTTGAGGATCGTGTCGAGCGACAGGTAGTCGCCGTAACTCATGTCCTTGCTGAAATCGAGCTTGGCGCCGTGGTAGCCGGGCTGCGAGACAGGGCAGCCGCCAACATCCACATTGTTGTTGGACGAATCCGGGTTGACAGGGCAGGGCATCGTGTCCTCTCTTGAGAATCGCTCGAAAATCGCTCAGGTCACCGCCGTGCGCTTGGCATCGACCTGATAGTCGCTGCGGTCCAGGATATCCTTGAGCACCATCACCGCCTGCCACGCATCGTCATATCCCGTGTACAGCGGCGTGAAGCCAAAGCGCATCACCTGCGGCTCGCGGTAGTCGCCGATCACGCCGCGTGCGATCAGGGCCTGCATCACCGCGTAGCCGTGCGGATGCGTGACGCTTACCTGGCTGCCACGGTCCGCATGATTGCGCGGCGTGATCAGCTCCAGCGGATGCGCGGCGCATTCCTGTTCGAGCAGCGCCAGGAACAGGTCCGACAGCGCCAGCGACTTCTTGCGCAGCGCCGCCATCGTCACGCCCTGAAACACGGCCAGCCCGCATTCGATCAGCGCCAGCGCCACCACCGGCTGCGTGCCGCACATCGCGCGCTTGATGCCGGCCACTGGCGCGAACGCCGGCTGCATCGCGAACGGCTGGCGGTGCGCCCACCAACCGGTGAGCGGCTGCGTGAACTGCGCATGATGGCGCTGCGGCACCCAGATGAATGCCGGCGCGCCCGGTCCGCCGTTGAGGAATTTGTAGGTGCAGCCCACCGCGAAGTCGGCCTGCGCGCCATTCAGGTCGACCTCGACTGCGCCGGCCGAATGGGCCAGGTCCCAGATCGCCAGCGCGCCAGCGGCGTGGATCTGCGCCGTGATCGACTTCATGTCGAGCATGCGCCCGGTGCGGTAGTTCACGTGCGTGAGCATCACGACGGCCACCTGGGCGCCGGCGTCGCCTTCGAGGGCGGCCGGCAGGTCGGCCCAGCTGTCGAGCAGGCGCAGCTCGTAGCCGCGCTCGAGCCAGCCGATCAGGCCTTCGGCCATGTAGATATCGCTCGGGAAGTTGTCACGCTCGGTGAGGATGATGCGGCGGGCCGCGTGCGCCGGCGCATCGGCCTGCATCTTGAGCGACGCAGCCAGCGCCTTGAACAGGTTCACCGAAGTCGAGTCGGTGACCACCACTTCATCGGCCGCGGCGCCGATCAGCGGCGCGATCAGGGTGCCCAGGCGCTGCGGCAGGTCGTACCAGCCGGCCGTGTTCCAGCTGCGGATCAGGTCATTGCCCCATTCGGCGGCGATCACGTCCTGCGCGCGTTGCAGGGCTGCGCGGGGACGGGCGCCGAGCGAATTGCCATCGAGGTAAATCACGCCGTCCGGCAGCGCAAAGGCATTGCGCTGGGGAGCCAGCGGGTCGGCCGCGTCGAGGGCCAGGCAGTCTTGTCGTGTGATCATGTGAACGGTCGCGAAGAAGTAGTGGGTGCCGGCCTGGCCGGACGATACCGCCATTCTAGGCTAGGGAAGCACTGATTTATTCTGGGGGATGGAATTGGCTGCGGAAAAAGCCGCCATGCAAGGCGCAAATCGCAGCAATCGCGAGCTATTGCGAGAATTTGCAACGCCGCAGGGTGGCTATTTTCCGTGCCAAGTCCGCCTCCATGAATTAATCAGTGCTTCCCTAGAGGCCAAAGAATGCGGTGACAGTGGCGCACCCGGGCTGTAGAATCGCGCCCAATCAAGTGAATGGTGCCGTCCTGCTCGTCTGCAGGAAGGTGAAACGGGAAGCCGGTGACGTGTGCGAATCCATCGCACGCCAGTCCGGCGCAGCCCCCGCTGCTGTATGCCTGACGACCCTCGTCGAACGCCACTGTGCCCCGTGCACGGGAAGGCAGGACCCGGGAAGGATGACGGCAAGCCAGAAGACCGGCCTTCACGATGCATTGCGTACGTCCCGGGGTGTGGGCGTGCCGGTTGGTATTCGTCGTTCCTTCCGTGTTGCTACTGCGCTCGCGCAGGCGTTCGCACGTGCGCATGCGCATGGCTTGTCGCGTCCAGCGTGGAAGGAAGACGTCTGCCCGTTGTCATGCGCGCCCTGGCGCGCAGCTGAAAGGTCGACGTTCACATGAACACTGCTTCGCTCCCCCGCGCCTGTACTGCGCTGGTGCTTCTGCTCGCGTCCCTGCTTGCCTGCGCCCACGGCCACGCCGCCACCATGTTCGCCGTGGTCACCGAGCGCGCCGCGCCGGGCGCGATCGAAGCCGCTCACCGCCACCTGGCCAGCCACCCGCGCGACCGGATCCAGTTACGCACACCGGCCCAGTTGATGGCTGCCAGCGAACGCGAGGTGGGCCAATGGATCGCGGGCGCCGACACGGTGCTGGCGGTGTCGCTGTTCGGCGATCCGGCGCGCCGCATGAAGGATGCGCTGGCGCGCCACGCCAAGCCTAACACCGCGGTGCTGGCGTTCAATGGCGAAGCAAGCCTGAACCTGATGACGCGCGCCGCGCACGGCAGCCTGGCCGGTTTCGCGCCCGAGCTGCTGCGCGAACTGGCGGCCGAAGCGCCGGCGGCGGCCGCGCTGCAGGCGGCAGAGGCCAATCCCGCCGCCCGCCACTGGCTCGCGGCGCGGCGCGTCTGGCAAGCCGGTGGCGTGGACAACACCACGGCCCTCATCGCCCACCTGCTGCATCCGTCGACAGCGCTGGGCGCGCCGCTGCTAGAACCGACGCTGCGCCTGCGCGTCGGCCAGAACGAGCTGCAGGATGCCGCTGCCTGGGGCAACGCCGCCAAGCTGGGTCTGAAGGACCGCCCGACCGTCGTCGTGCTCGACCTGGCGAATATGGATGGCATGGTGCCGGCTGCGCTGTGCCGCCGCATCGAAGAGCAGGGCCAGGCCTGCGTGCAGCTGCTCACGCGCTGGGGCGGCGCCTCGCGCGAAGCGCTGGTGCGCCTGCCGGAGCTGATCGCGCCAGCGAAGCCCGCGGCGCTGGTGGTGCTGCAGGACTTCGTCGTCGGCGCCGCCGAAGGCCGCGAAGTCGTCAGCGAAGCCTTCAAACGCCTCGATATCCCCGTGTTCAAGGCGATCCGCCTGTCGGACCGCACCGCCATTCAGTGGCAGCTTTCACCCGATGGCCTGCCGCCGGATTCGGTCCAGTACCGCGTCGCGTTGCCCGAGCTGCAGGGCATCGGCCAGCCGATGGTGGTGGCGGCGCTGGGCGGGTCGCAGCGCGACCGCCTGACCGGCATCGAGAACCGCCCGCCGGTGCTGCTGCCGGCCGAAGTCGATCGCATGACGGCGCGCGTGAGCCGCTGGCTGGCGCTGCGCGCCAAGCGCAATGGCGACAAGCGCGTCGCGATGGTCTATTACAACCACCCGCCGGGCCGCCAGAACATCGGCGCCGACAACCTGAACGTGCCGGCGTCGCTGTTCGACATGCTGCATGCGCTCAAGGCAGCCGGCTACACGGTCGGCGATTTACCCGCCACGCCCGAGGCGCTGCTCGACATGATCATGGCGCATGGCGTGAACCTGCCCGAAGACCGCGCCGCGCTGCGCGAGATGAGCGCCACCGTCAATAGTGTCAGCGCGGCCGACTACGCGCGCTGGTTCGCGACGCTCGCACCGCGCGTGCAGGGCGAGATGAAGGACGGCATGCTGGGCCGCCTGCATGCCGACGTGCTGGTCGCCGAAGCGCAGGGCGAGCGCGCGCCGGGCCGCAAGCAGGTCGAGACGATCATCAAGGAATTGCTGCACCTGGTCGAGGGCGTCGACCATCCGCAGCGCGTGCAGGCCACGCGCGACCTGCATGCGCTCGAAGACGGCTACCGCGCCTGCCTCGATGACAGCAAGCCGAGTCCGTGCAAGGCGCTCGCGCCACTGTATCGGCGCCTGATCGGCTACGGCATCGAAGGCATGCGCGGCTGGGGCCCGGCGCCGGGCAAGGTGATGGTCGACAGCGGCAAGCTGCTGGTGCCGGGCCTCACGTTCGGCAATGTGTTCATCGGCCCGCAGCCGCCGCGCGGCTGGGAAGTCGATGAAGAACTGCTGCACGCGAATACCAGCATCACGCCGCCACACCAGTACCTGGCCTTCTACCACTGGATCCGCGACCGCTTCAAGGCCGATGCCGTCGTGCACGTAGGGCGCCACTCGACCTTTGAATTTTTGCCTGGTAAAGCAGTGGGCCTGTCGAGCGATGACTATCCCAGCCTGATCGCAGGCGACCTGCCGGGCATCTACCCGTACATCGTCGACGGCGTGGGCGAAGGCACGCAGGCCAAGCGCCGCGGCCTGGCGATCATCGTCGACCACCTGACGCCACCGCTGGCGACGACGCCGCTGTACGACGAGCTGCTGTCGCTGCGCCAGATCGTCGAGAGTTTCGAAGCTGCGTCGTCCGAGTCACTCAAGACGCAGGCCGCGCAACTGATGCGCGAGCGCGTCGTGGCGCTGAACCTGCGCGCCGAACTCGAAGCGTCGATGTCCGACGTGCTCGAAGTGCGGGGCATCGGCTTCGATGCTGCCGATGACGATTTGCTGGCGCACGAGGTCGGCCACTACCTGACCAAGCTGCAAGAGAAGTTCATGCCGTTCGGCCTGCACGTGTTTGGCCGGCCGTGGGATCAGAAGTCGCACGACCTGATGCTCGATTCGATGACCAAGAGCGGCATCGACGACCCATCCATCGCCGACAAGCTGCGCGACTCGCCGCGGCGCGAAATGGTGGGTTTGCTCGCGGGCCTGGATGGCCGCTACATCGAGCCGGGCAAGGGCAACGATCCTCTGCGCTCGCCCGAGGCGCTGCCGACTGGCCGCAACTTCCACGCGGTCGATGGCGATATCCTGCCCACGCGCCTGGGTTTCGGGCTGGCGCAAAAGATGGCGGCCAAGGCGATGGCGCGCAGCCGGGGCGACGCCGCGCGGGAGCAAGGCAGCGAAGGCATCATCCTGTGGGCGTCGGACGCCGTGCGTGATGAGGGCGTGATGGTCGGCTTCGCACTGGCCATGATGGGCGCGGAGCCGGTCTGGAATGCGCGCGGCATCGTCACCGATGTGCGCCTGGCGCCGGGCGCCGTGCGGCGCGACGCGCTGGTGACCACGTCTGGCCTGTTCCGCGATTTGTACCCGAACCTGATCCGCCTGATCGACCGCGCCGGCCGGCTGGCGCTGGCGGCGTCCGCCGAGACGATGGCGCGCCAGGACCCGGCCCTGCGCGAGGCGCTGCAAGCGGCGCTGGCGCCGCTCCAGGGCGCCGCCTGGGGCACTGAAGCCGTGCAGGACAACCGGGTCGCGCGCGAATGGCTGGTGCGCCAGCGCGCGCTGGTCGCCGGCGGTGCATCGACCATCGAAGCGGGGCAGGGCGCTGCGCTGCGCGTGTTCGGCGATGCGCCGGGCGCGTACGGCACGGGCGTGAACCGCCTGACCGAACGCTCGGGCGCCTGGCGCGAGCGCGAGGAAATCGGCCGCGCGTATCGCAACCGCATGGGCCACGCGTACGGCCTGGACGCCGACGGCGATGCGCAGCACCGCGCCTTCGACGTGGCGCTGGACGGCATCCACCGCACCTACCACGGCCGCGCCAGCAATCTGTACGGCCTGCTCGACAACAACGATGCCTTCGATTATCTGGGCGGCCTGTCGCTGGCCGTCGAGACGCGCACCGGTCGCGTGCCGGACGCGCTGATCCTGCAGCACGGGCGGCCGGGCCAGGCGGACGTCGAGCCGCTGGCCACCGCGCTGCTGGGCGAATTGCGCGGGCGCTTTTTGAATCCCGCGTGGCTGCGCCCATTGATGAACAACGGCTACTCGGGCGCACGCACGATGGGCCAGGAATTCATCGAGAACCTGTGGGGCTGGCAGGTCACGCGCCCGGACCTCGTGAAGAACTGGGCCTGGGACGAGGTCAAGGCCGTCTACTTCGACGATGCGCACAAGCTCGGCCTGCCGGCATTCCTGGGCCAGCGCCACAACGCGCACGTCAAGGCGCACATGCTGGCCGTGTTCATGGTGGCTGCCGAAAAAGGCTTCTGGAAGACCGACCCGGAAACGATCCGCACGATGGGCGGCGAGCTGGCACGCCTGGTGGCCGCCAACGGCTTACCGGGCAGCGGCCACACGTCGCCCGATCACCCGATGTGGGGCTGGCTGGCGCCGCAACTCGATCGTGGCGATGCGCAGCAGCTCGGCGTGACGCTGGCAAAAGCGCGCGGCGAGATGCTGCCGGCGCTTGCGGTCCCGGCCCCGGCCGGCGCGCCGGCAGCGGCGGAATCACCGGCCGCGGCGCCGCCACGCGCTGACGCACAGCAAGGGCAGGCGCCTTCCGCTCCCGCACCGGCGGCCCCACCAGCCATGCGCGTGTATGAGCTCAACCAACAACCCGAACCCGCGCCGCACCCTGGCCTGCGCATCGTGCAGGTCCTGGTCATTCTCGTCGCCTGCTTCGCCCTGTTTGCGCTCGGCCTGTGGCGCGGCCGCAGCATCCCTCAACCTGTAAGGAGTACTCCATGATTGATCACTTGTCCTATGCCTGGTTGCACGACGCCGTCAGCTGGCTGCTCACGCCTTCGCTGGTGGCGCTGCTGGCCGGCTGCGCCATTGCGCTGGTCGAATCGGGCATCGCCGTCGGCGAGCGCTTCCACGGCCTGGCCCGACTGCGCGCATCCGGCAACGTCGAGCATGTGCAGAAGCTGGCCCGTCACCGTCTGGAGCGCGCCGACCTGCTGGCGCGCATCCCGCCGATGCTCGGCCTGATGGCCACGATCATTCCGCTCGGGCCTGGCCTGGCCGCGCTGGGTGAAGGCGATCCCGCCAAGCTGGCCAGCGCCGTGACGGTTGCCTTCGACGCGACCGTGCTGGGCCTCGTTGCCGGCATCGCCGGTCTGGTAATCGGCAAGCTGCGCCGCCGCTGGTACGAAGAGACGCTCGACGCGATGGAGTCGCTGGCATGAGCGCCCCGGCACGTGGCCGCCTGCGCCTGTACCGCCATCTCGACGCGCGCTTCGACCAGAGTGACGAAGACCCGCGCGCGAGCCTGGTCAACCTGGTCGACGTGATGCTGGTCTTTGCCTGCGGCCTGATCGCGGCGATCGCCGGCTCGCAAGGCGCCATCAAACCGTCACAACCGGTCGAGAAAGGCCGCCAGATCGAGCGCCCTGCGAGCGGCGTGACGCAAGACGGCAGCGGTTACGACCGCGTCGGCGAAGTCTATCGCGATCCCAAGACCGGCAAGCTGGTGCTGATCGAGCCCACGGCAACCCCAGTAAAAAAGTAGAGTAGATGATGAAACAAACCTTGTTGCGCGCGCTGCCGGCCACCATCGGCCTGCTGTGCGCCACCGGCGCCTTCGCCCAGGCCGTCCCCACCGTCACCATCCACGCCGGCGCGGGCGACGATGGCCTGGCGCTCGACCGATTCAACAGCACCGGCAGCCGCCTGGATATCAGCACGCTCGACCTGCCGGCCAGCGCCGAGACCATCAGCGCCGCGACGATCGCAGCGCGCGGCGACCTGTCGGTCAAGGACGCCGTGACCCGCACCACCGGCCTGACCGACAGTAGCTCGCCCGGCAGTGGCATCAGCTATTCGGCGCGCGGGTTCAACGGCAACAACTCGGTCGCGCTGCTGGAAAACGGCCAGCGCCTGCTGGTCGGTTCCGGCACGGCCACCTATCCGTCCGATCCATGGGGTTACGAGACCATCGAGGTATTGCGTGGCCCCGGTTCGGTGGTCCATGGCAGCGGCACGACCGGCGCCATCATCAATGCGGTGCGCAAGGCGCCGCGCCGTGAAGCGTCGCTTGAAGTGATGGGCGGCGTTGGCGGTGGCCAGGCGCTGCGCGCCGGCGTGGGCGCCACCGGCGCACTGGGCGAGCAGGGCGCGTTTCGCATCGATGCCTATGCCGGCCGCAGCGACGGCTTCATCGAACGCGGCGAAGCGCGCCACGGCAAGGTCCTGACCAGCATGACCACGACGCTCGCGCCAGGCATGACGCTGTCGGCGCAACTCGATCACGCCGAGCAGGAACCGGTGCGCTACTTTGGCACGCCGCTGGTGAACGGTGACCTGGCCAAAGCGCTGCGCGACGAGAACTACAATGCCGGCGACGCCGTGCTGCGCTACGTCGACGACAAGGCCGTCGCGCGCCTGGACTGGCAGGCAGCCCCAAACCTTGCCATCAGCAATGAGCTGGCGTACTTCAAGGCGCGCCGCGACTGGCGCAATATCGAATCGTATTCTTACAACCCGGTGCGCAACGTGGTCGATCGCAGCGACTACATCGGCATTCGCCACAACCAGGAGCAGACCGCAAACCGTCTGGAAGCGCGTTACCAGCACGGCGCCAATCAGATCGTCGCAGGTTGGGAAGTCTCGACGATCAACTTCCGGCACACGAACAATGCGCCGTACGGCGGCGCGTCGACCGTGGCGCCGACCGGCTTCGATCCGGGCAGTTTCAGCGACACGACCGATGCCTTCGTGCCGAACTTCGCGACCGACACGCTGACGCACGCGTTCTACGTGGAAAACGCCTACCGCGTGAACGAACGCCTGCTGCTCACGGCCGGTGCGCGCCATGACCGCTACAAGGTTGACTTTCAAGACTTGCGTGCTGCAAGCGGCAACCACAACGCGATGCTGCGCTCGACCGCCGTGCGCCTGGGTGCGAGCTGGAAGCTGGACCCGTCCACATCCCTGTACGGCCAGTTCAGCACCGGCAGCGACCCGGTGACGAGCCTCCTGTCGATGAACCTGGCCAACAGCCGCTTCAAGCTCACCGACGCGCGCCAGGTCGAGGCGGGCATCAAGGGAATACTGGATGGCGGCGCGGCCGAATGGACCGCAGCGCTGTACCGCATCGAGAAGGATGACATCATCACGCGCGACCCGGACAACGCTGCCATCTCCAGGCAGGGCGGGTCGCAAACGTCGCAGGGTGCGGAAGTCAGTGCCAGTGTGCGGCTGGTGCAGGCCTGGCGGATCGAGGGCAATCTGGCGTACACGAAGGCCGAATTCGATGCGCTGCTCGAGCCGGGCGGTGGAGGAAGCAGCGTCTCGCGCGCCGGCAACCGGCCTGCCGACGTACCGAAGCTGTCATCCAACCTGTGGCTGACGCACCGCGCCGGTGCCTGGCGCACGAGCGCGGGCGTGCGATACGTGGGCGAACGCTTCATCAGCAACGCCAATACGCAAACGCTGCCGGCGTACACGACGCTGGACGCGTCGGTCGGCTGGACCGTGAACCACAACGTGCAGGTGCAGCTCAATCTGCGCAACCTGACCGACCGCCTGTATGCGATCACCGGCTACGGTCCGACCCAGTCGCTGCTGGGTGACGAGCGGCATGCCGAGCTGACGGTCCACTGGCGCTACTGATCGGGATTGCGATGGCTTCGATGAAGCGCCAGCTGCACCTGTGGCATCGCTGGCTTGGGATCGGTATCGGCCTGCTGGTGCTGCTGTGGTTTGGCTCGGGCATCGTGATGATGTATGTCCCGTATCCCGAGCTGACCGAGGCGGAGCGCCGCACGTGGCTTGCGCCGCTCGATCCGGCGCGGGTCCAGGTGAGCGCGGATGCGGCCTGGCGCGAGACGGCATTGAAGGGCATGCCCGATGCGGTGCGCTTGAACACGGTGGCGGGCCGCCCGGCCTGGCATTTTGGCCATGACGCCACCTGGAGCTCGGTGTGGGCCGACAACGGCGCGGTGCTCGTGGTCGACGAGCAGGTAGCGTCGAGCAGTGCGCGCAGCGCAGCGCCGGATGCGCGTTCGCTGTCGTTCGAAGCCATCGACGTGGACCAGTGGACGTTCGGCGCAGTGCGCGTGCACCAGCCGCTGCTGCGCGTTACGGCCGACGATGACGTTGGCAGCGTGGTGTATGTCTCGAGCCGCACCGGCGAATTGGTGCGCGACACGATACGCAGCGAGCGTGCCTGGAACTGGGTCGGCGCCGTCGTCCACTGGATCTACGTCACGCCGCTGCGCAAGCAGAACGAAGCATGGCGCCTGGCCGTGATGTCGACGTCCGGCGTCGCACTGCTGCTGGCCGTGACTGGCATGGTGCTGGGCGTCCAGCGGCTGCGCGTGCAGCGCCGCTACGCGGGCGGGCGCATGTCGCCGTACAAAGGCTGGCAGGGCTGGCACCACTGGCTGGGCTTGAGCGGCGGTGTGCTCGTCATCACCTGGTTGTTCAGCGGCTGGTTGTCGGTCGGCCCGTTCGGCTTTCCTTCCGACCCTGGCGCGACCGCGCAGGATCGCCTCGCATTTGCAGGCGGGGCGTTGGCCAGCGATGACCTTGCGATCGATGCGGCCGCATTGCTGCGCGCGCATCCCGGCACGCTCGAACTGGAATGGCGCCGCGTGGGCGGCACGCTGTACCTGAGCGCCCTGGGCCGCACCGTGCGCACGCTGCTGCGCGCGCAGGATGGCGCCGTGTCCAGCGTGCTGCCGCAAGCGCTGCTGCTGCGTAGTGCGCAAGCCATCCGGCCCGGCGTGGCGATGACGACGACGATGCTGGGCGATGCCGACGACTATTACTATGGCCACCATCGCGAAGCCACCTTTCCGGTGCTGCGCACACGCTTCGCGCTGCCCGATGCGCCGGTCTTCTATATCGACGCGGTGCATGGCCGCGTGGCCGGTTTCGTCGACCGCAACACGCGCTGGAACCGCTGGCTGTTCAACGGCATGCACCAGATGGATTTCGCGTTCCTGCGCAACCGGCCGGTATGGGATGTGGCCGTGATTGCCCTGTGCACGCTGGGGGCTGCGTTGACGTCGACAGGGCTGGTGCTGGGCTGGAAGCGTCTGCGCAAGCGCCGGTGAGCATCATCTTGTTGCGAGATTTCCACGGCCTGGATGATGCCGATGAAGTCTGCTAAACTTGGTCCAACAACTAATCCGCGACACCGGTGTGGCTAGACCATCTGGAGCGCGGGGGAAAAAGCCGGCGCAAGCCGGTTTTTTCATTTCTACGGAGCGACTCAACGTAGGGTGGACGCGGCCGGCGAGGCGGGTTTCACGTCGACGCGTCCAATGGCCGTTACTGCACCACAAAAGCGAGCTCGGTTTGCACGCGTGATCAGCGCTTCTGCCCCAGCCCCGTCGCACTCCAGTAAATCCCACCCAGCAGATGATTCAGGTACTGCGGATCGCGGTACATCTCGCCGTTGTGGCCCAGCGTGGTAACGAACACGCGCCCCTGTTCGTACCGGTGGTGCCAGGCGATCGGGTGGTCCTTGCCCATGCCCTTGACCGTTTGCCCCGGCCAGATCTTCGTCGTGTCGTAGCTCGACTCGTCCACGCTCAGCACCGTGTCGATCTTCACCTGGTACGGATTGGTCGTGACGTAGAACTCGTCGCTCCAGATCCAGCGCGCGGGCAGGCCGAAGGTGGCGGGGAAGTTCTGGTCGACGACCGTGACCACGCCCGTCTGCAGCTTCGGGTGCGGGCCGACCGAGCGCCCCACCATCTTCTCGTACCAGACCCAGTCGTTCGGCGGCGTGATCGCGGCGCGGTGCACGACGATCGCGTTGCCCCCGCCGCGCATATAGGCCTCGAACTTGGCGCGCTGCGCCGCGTTCAGCTCTTCGCCCGGCGTGTTCAGGAACATCACGGCCGCATACTGGGTCAGATCACCCTCGAACACCTGCGGCTTGTTGGTGTAGGTGAGTTCGAACGCATGCAGCTTGGCCATGCGCTCCAGGCTGTCGCGCGCAATCGGAATGTATTCGTAATGATATTTGCCGGGCATGGCCAGGACCAGCAGCTTGAACTGGTCCTCGGCCATGCCATCCGCTGCCGCTGCCAGCAGCAGCGCTGCGCCCAGCGCCCTGGTGATGCGTCTCATAGTGGTGTCCTCAGTTGATCTGCGTTGCGTACAGCGCATGGTGGGTCAGGATGAACAGCGTGTGTTTGTTTGCGCCGCCAAACAGCAGTTGCAGCGGACGCTCCGGCACGTCGATACGCCCCTTTTGCTTGCCGTCCTTGCCGTAGATGAAGACCTGGCCATTGGCCACGTACACGTCGCCATTTGGCGCGACTGCCGCGCCTTCGCCGCCGCGATTGGCCACGAGCTTGAGGTCAGTGATCCCGCCGCCGGCGCCCACCACGCCGCTGAAGGTGCGGTTTTCCGAGCCGTTGGTGAATACGACGCGGCCACCCACCGGGGCCGTGACAAAACCGTGCGTCTGCAGCGAGTCGGCCCAGCGCCAGCCCAGGTGGTCCGCCGCGCCCTGGCGCAGAACGCGGTAGGCCGGCAGCGCCAGGCTGCCGTCGGGCGAGACGTATTCATTGGCTTTCGGGAGCGCCACGTCGCGGGCGAACATCTCGGCCAGCGTCGTGAATTCGTAGGTATCGGGATTGAGCTGGTCCTTGAATTCGCCGTTCTGCCAGAAGTTGACCGGCACCGCAATGCGGCCACGACTCGACGCAATGCTGCGCGCCGCCACCGGCGTCGGCTGGATCATCGTCATGTCCAGGCCAGGCTTGCGCGGATCGAACGCATACACGCTCGCCTGCGGGCCATAGGACGACAGCACCATCAGGTTGCCGCTGTTGTCGATCGCCAGGTTGACCGGATCGAGCGGCGCATCGCGCACCACGACCAGGCCTTCATCCTTCGTCCAGCTGAAGATGCGTTTCCAGTGACGGTCCACGAAGTACAGCTTGCCCTCTGCATCGACAGCGCCGCCGGCGATCGAATAGAAGCCACTTTCAAGCTTGGCCACCTTGCCCAGCGGCGCAGGCGCCTTGCGCTGCGCGCCGCTGTAGTCGAACACGGCGAACTCGCGTTCGCGCACGTCGAGCTTGTTGGTCACGTCGCGGATCGCGTTCTCGTAGGCGAACTTGCTGGCGCGCAGATAGGTGGCGCAACCGGCATCGTCGCAGCTGGCAAAGCCGCTCTCGCCGTTCACGTGCACGTTACGAAAACGGATGTTGCTGGAATTGGTGATCAGGATCGCGGCCGGCATTGGCTTGTACGAACGCGTCACGCGGTAGCCGTGGTAGTTGGCAAACAGGATGTTCTTCGAGTTGCGGATCTCGACCGATACCGCGTCGGCGCCGTCGCGCACTTCTTCCTCGGTCTGCGGCGCCAGGAATTCCCAGTTCTGCACGTTATCCAGCACGATCTCGGCGCGGATGTGGTGCTCGGCCGAGAGCTCGTAGACCTTGCCGGGCGTCGTGGTGTTGGTGACGTAGAAGCCGGCCTGCGCATAGCCGCTGGGCGACCAGATGCCCGAGAACGTGCCGCCGCCGCCGTCGGTCACCCAGACGCTTGGATACTGGCGGTCCCAGTGCGCGGTGGTGTCGAATTTGGCGTCCTTCTTGTACGGGTCGGCGCGGCTGCCGTCGTACAGGCGCGTGCCATGGCCGCCCTGGATGCGCACGTCGTCCACCAGCGACTGCTCACCCGCGCGCCACAGCAGCGCCACGGCGCGGTTGTTGACTTCACCGGTGGCCAGACCCAGGCCCGAGACGATGCCGTCGCCGCCGCGCGCGCTTTCCAGGAGCGCCTTCGGGCTGCCGATGCCCTGGTACTGCGACGCGCCATTCGGAATCACGAGTTGTGTCAGGCCCGGATGCAGCGCGATGAGTACCGTGTCCGGCTTCATGCGGATCGTGTCGTTGACGACGTAAAAGCCCAGCGGCAGGTACACCGTGCGCTTGCTGTCGATGGCTTTCTGAAGCGCCGCCGTATCGTCGGTGCTGCCGTCGCCCTTCGCGCCGAAGTCCAGCACATTGGCCCAGTCGTTCGACGCCGGCAGGGCGCGCAGTGCGCGCGTTGGCGCCGCACTGGCCGGCAGCGCCGCCGTCTTGTAGTTGGTCGAGAACTGGCCGGGCTCGCCCATCTGCTTGATGAACAGGCCGTAGTTGAATTCTTTCACCAGATAGTCGCGGCCCTTGCCGGCCAGCGTCTTGCCACTGTCGCGAAAGCGCACGAACGTCGGCACGTTGCGCGCGCTGGCGTTTTCCATGCCGACCTGCGTGTACACATTGTTCTCGTTGCTGACGATGAGCGCGGCGCGGCTGACGTTCTCGAAGCGCACGTCCTTGCCCCACAACCAGTCGCCATAACCGCGGTTGATCTCCACGCCCACCGGCGTATTGCGGATGTCGACATTAACCAGCGTGAGGCTCGCTTCATGTTCGCGGATCGCGGCGTCGCGCTGGCCGTCGAAGGTCGAATCGAGCAGCGTGAATTGCCAGGCGGGCGAGGTCTTCTCGCTCAGGATGCCGTAGCGGCCGCCGTGAAAGCGCAGGTTGTAGGCCACGTTGCCCACCTGGTAGACACCTGCCAGGCCCGAGCCGATATGGAAATCGATGTGGCTCAGGTTCGAGTGCTGCGCCGTGTGCATGCGCACGGCCGCAGCGGCCGGGTTGCCGTCCTTGATCTCGAAGTCGACGTTCGACAGCGCCGAATAGAAGGTCGACGAATTGGCATTGCGCACCGCCTTGCCATCTTCAGCACTGAACGGCACGGCGCTCGGCACCGGCATCGGCACCTTGCCCACGCTGTACTGGTCGCCGCCGGTGAAGATCACCATGTTCGCGACGCCCTTCTGGAAACCGGGCGTGTTCTCAGCCAGCACGAACACGGGGCGCGTCGGGCCCACGCCATACACGCGCACCGCCAGCGGAATCAGGATCGAGCGCGTGATGCGATAGCGTCCGGACGGCAGGAACACGACGCCGCCCTGGCCGCCGTTGGCCGCGCTGTTGATCGCCGCCTGCAGCGCGGCGCTGTCGTCGGTGACGCCGTCGCCGGTGGCGCGCACGACGATCGCGCGCGGGTCGACCGGCATGGCAGGGTAGGCAGAGAGGGAAGCAGCGCCGGCGGAGACACTGGCGGCCAGCAGCAGCAAGAAGGCCAGTGCACGGGGAAGATCGAACAGCCTTGTCATCATGGTGGTTTCCTTGAAACGGATCACAGCGATAAAAGTTGGGACAGCAGCAGGACGAACAGCAGGCCGAAGACACCGACCAGCGTTTCCATCAGCGTCCATGAGCGGAACGTGTCCTGCAGCGACAGGCCAAAATATTCCTTGAACATCCAGAAGCCGGAGTCGTTGACGTGGCTGCACATCAGGCTTCCGGCGCCGATGGCCAGCACCATCAGGTTCGGGTCGACGCCCGAACTCTGGACGAGCGGCGCGACGATGCCGCCGGCCGTCACGCCGGCCACGGTGGCCGAGCCCAGGCAGATGCGGATCACGGTGGCAACCAGCCAGCCCAGCACCAGCGGCGACACCGGCAAGCCCGAAAGCAGCGCGCCCAGATCGGCGCTGACGCCCGATTCGACCAGCACCTGCTTGAGCGCGCCGGCGCCGGCGATGATCAGGAGGATCGGCGCGATCTCGCGCATCGCCTCGGCCGGGCCCTGCATCACGGTGACGAACGAGCGGCCCTGCGCCAGGCCGAGCGAGACGATCGCCACGGCATACGACACGAGCATCACGACCAGCGGATTGGCAAAGAACGCCAGCACGCCATTGAGGTCCGGCCGCGCCATCGTCAGCAGCGTCGTCGCGCCCAGGAGCAGCACCGGCAGCAGCGCGGTGGCGAAGCTGTTGAACGCGCCGGGGAGCTGCGCAATTGGTGCCTGCTGGCTTTCCTGGAAGATGGCGGCCGGCCTGGCCTGGATGCGCGTGAGCGTCATGGCGAACACCGGCCCGGCGATGATCAACGTCGGCACCGCCACCAGGATCCCGTACAGCAGCGTGGTGCCCATGTCGGCGTGGATCGCCGCCACCAGCGCCACCGGCGACGGGTGCGGCGGCAGGAAGCCGTGCGCGATCGACAGGCCCGCCAGCAGCGGAATTGCCAGCGCCACGGCCGGGCGCGCCGAGCTGTAGACGAGCGAGAAGATCAGCGGCACCAGCAGCACGAAGCCGACGTTGTAGTACAGCGGGATACCGACCACGAAGCCGGTGATCGTCAGCGCGATCGGCAGGCGGCGCGGCCCCAGCGCATCGACCAGGCAAGTGGCGATGCGGCGCGCGGCGCCGCTGTCGGCGATCAGTTTGCCGAACACGGCGCCCAGGCAGATGATCACCACCAGGGAACCCAGCAGGTCGCCGATGCCTTTTTCGATGGCGCCGGGAATGCGCGCCAGCGGCACCCCCAGCAGCAGCGCCGCCAGCAGCGACGCCGCCACGAAGGCCAGCAGGGGCTGGACCTTGCCCCACGCGATCAAGAGCGTGAGCAGGCCCACCGCCAGCAGTACCGAGACGATATCGAGCATGCCGCCGGCCGGTCAGAAGCCGTAGCGCAGGCCGGCCCGGTACGTGCGCCCGACCACGTCGTACAGCGCCGGGTTGATGCCGTAGCTGGCATTGGTCTGCGGCGCCGGTTCCGGGTCCTTGTCGGCCAGGTTGTCGATCTTGAAGTAGAGCTGCAATTGCTTGGACACGTTGTAGCTGCCGCCCAGGTCGAAGTAGGTCGCGCCCTTCATCCGGTTGTTGTAGATGGTCGGGTGGATCAGCGTCGACACCGGGCAACCGGTCTGGCACTCGATGAAGTCGTTGCGGTAGGTGCCGTCGCTGACCCAGCGCTCGGTCAGCGTCAGACTGAGCTTGTCGTGCTCCCAGCTTTGCTGCGCCAGCACTTTCCACTTCGGCGTGTTGCTCATGTTCGAGCCGGCGGCGTCTACCGGGATCGTGCCGACCACGCCCGTATCGGTAATGAAGTGCAGGTTGCGCGTGCCCAGCGCGCGGAACGTGAAGCGTCCCGGCAGGTTCACTCGTTCGAGTCCTGTTCGGTACGAGGTCTCGATATCGAAGCCCTTGGTCTGCAGCGAAGCGAGGTTGAAGTTCTGCAGCGTGACGTAGTTGTTGCCCGGGCTGTTGAGCACCATCGCCGCGCAGATTTCCTGGTTGCCGGCCACGCACAGGTCGACTTCCTGCTGGATCGTCAGCGCCGCGATCACGCCCTTGACCTTGATGTCGAAGTAGTCGAGCGACACCGAGAAGCCGGGCGCCCACGTCGGCTGGCTCAGGACGATGCCGAACGAGTTGTTGCGCGCGATTTCGGGCCGCAGCGCCGTGTTGCCGACGGTGCGCTCCTGCACGCTGATCGTGTTGCCCTGGTACTGCACCACGTTGTTGACCACCACCGGCGCCGCATACAGCTCGCTCAGGTTCGGTGCGCGCACGTCCTTCGACGTCACGCCGCGCAGGCGCAGGCCGTCGATCGGGGTTTGCCAGGTGGCGCCCATCTTCCAGCTGCCTACGCTGCCGGCGGTGCTGTACTTGGTTTCGCGGTCGGCCAGGTTCAGGTTCGCTTCGCCCCAGGTTGCGGACTTGAACAGCGGGATATTCAGCTCCACGTAGGCTTCACGGACGTTGTAGCTGCCGTCGCCGTTGTGGAAGTTACCGGCGTACCAGTTGTTGCCGACCGTGGTGTCGAGCAGCGGGTCGAGAGGATACATGGCGTTGTTTGGCGAAGCAGGCGACACGCCGTTGCCGTAGGCATCGCCGCGCACGCGGTACTTCTCGCGGCGGTATTCGGCGCCCGTGGCCAGCGAGACCGGACCGGCCCAGCCCTCGAACAATTCACCATTGATATTGAAGCTGCCGACGTCCTGGCTTTGCGTGGTGCGCTGGCGCGGGCCGTTCTCGGGTGCGATATAGGCCCAGGCGGCCGGATCGACCGGGTTGTTGCCGATGATATTCAGTGGCACGCAACCCGATGCGGCGGCCACCGGATTGCGGCAGACGATCTGCCCGTTCGGCGCCCGCACGGCGTCGATCGCGGCGTTGTAGCGGCGGTTGATCGTCATGTTGTTCGCATCGAGATTGGTCTTGTTCTCGCCATGCGTGACGTAGGCGTCGTACGCCCACGATTTGCTGAACAGGTCGAACCGGCCTTCGGCCCCGATGACGAAGCGGCGCTGGGTGCGGGTCGGTTGCACGTCGATGTTTTCAGGGAAGATCGCGTTCGCCGTGCCGTACTGGAAGCTGGTGATGTTGTTCTGCGCGCAGGCGGCCAGGATCGACGCCGGCAGGAACGGGTTCGAGCACTGGATGTTCAGGTTGGCATTCTTGGCCGCGCCCGGGTTGGGCGAGAAGCGCGAAGCGACCTGGCCGTAGTTGGCAGTGAAGTAGACCTGGTTGTCCGCATCGAGGTCGTACGAGACGCGGGTGTACGCCACCTGGCGCTTGAAGTTCATGGCCAGGTTGGTGCCCGAGCCCACGCTGCCGCTCAAATCGCCGCCGATGCAGAACGGATTGACGCAATTGGTGACCGCGCCCGTGCCGGTGGGGCGACCGTTGGAGCCATACTGGAACTGGTACGGCAAGCCGCCGTCGCCGAATGCCGTGCCCTGCAGCGGGCCGTTCGTGATCAGGCCGTATTTCGAGTACTGGTACTGCTGCGCGTTCGAGATCACGCGGTATTGCGGCAGGCCGTCGCCGGTCTGGTTCAGGGGGCGCACGGAATAGGCCGGGTTCTGGTACCAGGTGCGGCCGTTCGGCCCCACGCCGCCGATGCCGGGCGATTCGATCCCGTTCTCTTTTGTGAATTCGCCGCTGGCCGTCACGTGCAGGCGGTTGTCGAGGAACGCCCGGCCCCAGGCAGCCTGCACGGTAGCGCCGCGGTCGTCGTCGTACTTGGTCTGGCCTACCTGGACGTTCGACTTGAAGCCGGTGAAGGTTTTATCGGTGACGAAGTTGACCACGCCACCCACCGCGTCCGAGCCGTACGACGCCGAGGCGCCGCCGGTCACCACGTCGACGCGCTTGACCAGCAACTGCGGGAACTGGCTCACATCAGTCACGCCCGTGACGTTGGCGCCGACGACGCGCTGGCCGTCCAGCAGCGTCAGGGTCCGGATGGTGCCCAGGCCGCGCAGGCTCAGGGAGCTCAGGCCCTGAATGCCGCTGCTGGTGCTGTTGGTGCTGGTTGTGCGGCCCGTGCTGCCTTGCAGTGCTGGCAGTTCGGTCAGCGTATTGAACAGGTTCGGCTTGGCCGCCTTTTCGAGGTCGGCCGCGCTCAGGCTGGTGGTGGGCGTCGGCTGGGAGAAGCCGCGCGCGGCGATGCGCGAGCCCGAGATGCGCACCACGGACGTGGAGGCCGGTTCTGCCGCTGCCGGTGTGGCCTCAGGCAGGGTGTCGGCGGCTGGCTCGGTTTGCGCCTGCTGGGCGTGGGCGGCGGCGCCGACCATCCAGCAGGCGCTGGCCACGGCCAGGCTGATGAGAGTGCGTTGAACGGGTGTGCGCATGATGGTTGTCTCCTCGATGCTCGTTGGTTGAAAGCGCGCCGCCTCTATGGGTGGGTGGCTGCGCCTGCTGGCAAATGGGTAAAGGCTGCGCTGAGAATCAGGCGTTGGCCGTGATGCGTTCGATCAGCGCCTGCGGCGCCAGTGTGATGTCGAGGGTCAGGCCGGTTTCGTCCGGCTCGAGAGGCTCGAGGATCTGCAGCTGGCTCTCGAGCAGCGATGGCGGCATGTAGTGGCCGGGGCGGCTTGTCATGCGCGTGGCGATCAGCTCGCGCGAGCCGGCCAGGTGGACGAAGCGCAGCGCCGGATCGGCGTCGCGCAGCAGGTCGCGGTAGCGCCGCTTCAGCGATGAGCAGGACAGCACCAGGCCACGACCCTGTTCGCGCGCCGTGCGGATTTCGCCGGCCAGACTGGCGAGCCAGCCAGCGCGGTCATCGTCGTCGAGCGGGATGCCGGCGCTCATCTTGCTGACGTTGGCGGGCGGATGATAGGCATCGCCTTCGAGGAACGGGACGCCGTCGTGGGCGGCCAGCATGGCCCCCACGGTGCTCTTGCCCGATCCGCTGACCCCCATGACGACCCAGCGCAGGGCCGGGGATGTGCTGCTTGCCGACATCGTATCTCCTCAATTCGTTAGCGCTAACATCGCGCTTTTTTTCAGTGTTGTCGAGGTTGCAGAATTTGTAAACCAGATATCGATGTTGCAACGCAATGCAATCTGACAGGGGATTGTGGGTGTCTTGCCGGAAATTTCGCGGTGGCTCAGGGGCGCTGACTCGGCGTGCAAAGACGTGACTTGATAGCGCTATCATTGCTGCGATGCGCCAACGTCATGACTGGAGTGTTGTATTTACTCTACGAAAGAGGAAGGCCGGGGCGCGTATCGGCCCCGGCCCGTGACTTATTCTTCGTCGACGATCGAGTAGACGTCGCCGGCGGTGGCGCCGGCATCGGGCCGGCGGGCCCGCAGGTCGCGGTAGACGGCGGCGCGCATGATCATCATCGACACCACGGGCGCCGTGAGCAGGATGAACAGCGTGATGATGACTTCATGCACGACGGGCCGCGATTGCGCGACCGTGAAGTACAGCATGGAGGCCAGCAGCAGGCTGCCGGCGCCGATGGTGACCGTAATGGCCGGGCCGTGGATGCGCTGGTAGAAGGTGCGCAGGCGCAGCAGGCCCAGCGCGCCGATCAGCACGATGCTCGCGCCCACGATCAACAGAAGCGAGACGACAAGGGCAGCCCAGTCGGGCAAGTGTTCGATGCCATTCATTCGATGATCTCCCCGCGCATCAGGAACTTGGCGATCGCGATGGTCGAAACGAAGCCGACCAGCACGATGAGCATCGCCACCTCAAAATAGATTTGCGTGCCGAAGCGGATACCCAGCACCAGCGCGAGCAGCATGCCGCACATCCACAGGGTATCGAGCGCCAGCACGCGGTCGTGGGCCGAGGGCCCGATCAGCAGGCGTATGGCGCACAGCAGCATTGCCGCCATGGCGCACACGAGGGCGTAGCCGATCGACAGTTCAAGCAGGGTCGCCATGGGGGCCTTTCTTCTCGAAGATTTCAATCAGGGGTTGCTCGTAGCGGGTCTGGATGGTGTCGACCCACCAGGCTGCATCGTGCAGGTCGAACACGTGCAGGACCAGTTCATGGGTGTCGGGCTGGATCTCGGTCCATACCGTGCCCGGCGTCATGTTGATCAGGCACGACAGCGCGGCCAGGCCGTACTCGTCGCGCATCGTCAGCGGCACGCGGATGAACTCCGATTTGAGATTGGCGTAATCGGCAAACAGGATCACGCGGCTGACGTTGAAGCATGAGCGCACGACCTCGACCGATGCAAAGCCGAGCAGGCGCAGCGCCACGACGGGTGCGCGCATGCGCGGGTAGCCGAGCGGGTTGAGATGCCGCGTCAGGATCGGCGCGGCGATGCCGAGCAGGGCGCCGAGCAGGACGTGGCCTGGGTAGAACGTCTGGTTCAGCAACAGCCACAGGCCGCACAGCAGCAGCGAGACGACGGGGTGGGGGAGCCAGCGCTTCATGGCGCCTCCGGTGTCAGGTTGATGGTGGGGGCGGGCGATGAGGCCGGCCCGGGCAGGCTCGGCTCGGACAGTACGCGGCCGATATAGGTTGCCGGGCGATGGATCGCGTCGCTGGCGCGTGCCAGGTAGCCAAACAGCGCATTGGCCTGGATCGTCATCCCGATCGCCAGTCCCAGCAAGAAGATAATCGGCATCACTTCGGTGCGGTGC
Source organism: Massilia aurea (assembly GCF_024753205.1). GTDB lineage: Bacteria > Pseudomonadota > Gammaproteobacteria > Burkholderiales > Burkholderiaceae_D > Telluria > Telluria aurea. The sequence goes on from NZ_JANUGZ010000007.1 coordinate 40,345, forward strand.
AGCTTGGGCGGCACCAACACGCCACTGGCCCAGAAGGTGCGCACACCGAAGCGCATCATCGAGATCACGGCGATCAGGCCCGACAGCACGATCAGCGCGATCAGCACCCAGCCGGCGGTCGGGATCGTCGTCGGCCCCGTCATGACGCCGTTCGCGGCCGTGGCCACGACCTGCGGGTGGAGCACCGCATGGAACATGCCGAACTTGGCGATGAAGCCCGGCAGCGGTGGCAACCCGGCGATCATCAGTGCGCATGCAGCGAAGGCCAGCGACAGGAACGCCATGACGGCCGGCACGCCGCGCCCGACCGGTTCGACCGGTGCATCTTCGACCGCGTAGGCTTCCATGGTCAGCGCCAGCATCGCCGAGCGCGGCGTGCGGATGCGGTCGATCAGCTCGATCAACAGCAGGAACGCGGCCACCGCGAGCGTCGAGCCGATCAGGTAGTAGATGCCGGCCGTGACCAGGTTCGGCTGGCCGTAGCCGATCACCGCCAGCAGTGTGCCGGACGAGATGATCGCCGCGTAACCGGCCATGCGCCCGGCCGTGTCGGTCGAGAGCATGCCGGCGGCGCCGAACACGATGGTGGCCATGCCGCCGTACAGCAGCGCGTCCTGGCCGAAGCCGGCAGCGGCGCCGGCGTCGTCCGAGAAGATCAGCAGCCACAGGCGCAGCACGACATACGCGCCGACCTTCGTCATCAGCACCAGCATGGCCGCCACCGGCGGCGATGCGGCGGCGTAGGTGGTCGGCAGCCAGAAGCCCAGCGGCCACATCGCGCTCTTGGTCAGGAAGGTCAGCGCCATCATCGTCGCGCCGATCTTGAACAGCGCCAGGTCGTCGCCCGCCAGCAGCGGCACGCGGCCCGCCACATCGGCCATGTTCAGCGTGCCGGTGGTCGCGTAGATCAGCGCCAGGCCGAGCAGGAACAGCAGCGCGGCGGCCAGGTTGATCGCGATGTACTGCATGCTGGCGCGGATGCGCTCGGCGTTATACCCGTGCAGCACCAGGCCGTACGAGGCGGCCAGCATCACTTCGAAGAACACGAACAGGTTGAACAGGTCGTGCGTCAGGAACGCGCCGTTGATGCCCATCAGCAGGAACTGGAACAGCGTGTGGAAGTGCACGCCGATCCGGCCCCAGCGCTGCTTGGTGAAGTGCAGCGAGGCCAGGCCCAGCAGGGCGGTCAGCAGCAGCATGATGCTGCTCAGGCGATCGGCCAGCAGCGCGATGCCGAACGGCGCACTCCAGTTGCCGGCGAGGTAGATGCCCATGCCGTCTTGCCAGGCGCCGCCGTCAGTGAAGTGAACCAGCGCCAGTGCGTTGGCCACGAGGCCGAGGATCGACGCGTAGCTGAGCCAGAACTTCAGGCGGTGCCAGCCCTGCGTGAGCGGGGCCAGTGCGGCGCCGACCAGCAGCGGCAGTATTACCGGCACCAGGATCAGGTGCTGTGTCCAGTGCAGACTCATAAATCGGGCTCCTGGCCGTCAACGTGGTCGGTGCCGGTCAGGCCGCGCGAACCGATCATCACCACCAGGTACAGGGCAGTGGTGGCAAAGCCGATCACGATCGCGGTCAGGACCAGCGCCTGTGGCAGCGGGTCGGCCAGGATGGCCGGATTGGGCAGCGTGCCGGCCGGGGTGAGCGGCGGCGCATCGATCCACAGGCGCCCCATCGCGAAGATGAACAGGTTGACGGCGTACGACATCAGCATCAGGCCGCACAGCACCTGGAAGCTGCGCGGACGCAGGACAAGCCAGATGCCGGAGGCGAACACGATGCCGATGGCAAGCGAAAGAACAAGCTCCATCAGAGGATCTCCTTGGCAGGTGGAATGGTGACGCGCGTGGCGTCGGCGGCCAGGCGGTGGCTGCGCAGCGACTGGTGGGCCAGCGCGACGAGCGTGAGCATGGTCGACCCGACGACCACCAGGAACACGCCCAGGTCGAACATGAACGCGCTCGGCGCGTGCAGTTCGCCCAGCACGGGCAGGTCGAGGTGGGCCGTATGGCTGGTCAGGAACGGGTAGCCGAGGAACCAGGCGCCGATGCCGGTGAAGCAGGCGCAGAACAGGCCCCACGAAATCCAGCGGTGCGGGCGCAGGCGCAGGTGCGATTCAACCCAGTCGGTGCCGGCAACCATGTACTGCACGATCAGCGCGGTGGCAAAAATCAGGCCGGCGACGAAGCCGCCGCCAGGCAGGTTATGGCCACGCATGAAGAAGTAGGCTGCCATCACGCCCATCACCGGCAGCAGCAGGCGCAGGTAGACGGCCGGGATCATCAGGTAGCCGTGGCGCGCCTGCGCGGCCGGTGCCTGGTCCTTGGTCGGATCGACGTCGCTGGCCTGCTGCACGGGAATCGCGATCGATTCGGTCGCAGGGCGGAAGCGGCGCAGCAGTGCATACACGGTCAGCGCCACGGCCGACAGCACGGTCACTTCGCCCAGCGTATCGAAACCGCGGAAGTCAACCAGCAGCACGTTGACCACGTTCGAGCCGCCGCCTTCGGTCAGGGCGCGCAGCACGAAGAATTCGCCGATCGACGGCGGCGGGGTGCGCATCAGCACCGCGTAGCTGGCCGCAGCGATGCCCAGGCCGCCGCCGACGGCGATCAGGCTGTCGCGCGAGCGCCGGAACCACGTGCTTGGCGGCGCCTTCGTCAGCTTGAGCACCTTCGGCACCAGACGCGGCGGCAGCCAGCGCAGGCCGAGCAGGATCAGCACCGTGGTCACGGTTTCGACCATCAGCTGGGTCAGCGCCAGGTCGGGCGCCGACAGCCAGACGAAGGTGATCGCAGTGACGATGCCGGTGCCGCCGACCATGCTCAGCGCCGCCAGGCGGTGGTACTTGGCCTTGTAGGCCGCGCCGGCAGCGCAGGCGGCACCGATCAGCCACAGCACGGCGAACAGCGGTTCGATATTCAGCAGGTTCACGGGTGGCAGGCTGAACCATGGGTCGACCAGCAGCAGCGGCACGACGATCATGAACGACATCAGGACCAGCAGTTGCGGCTGCAGGCGCCGGGTGCCGGTCAGGCGGATGATCCAGGTCGCGCCCAGCGACAGCGCCAGCATCGTGCTCTCGTAGGCTTGCGCGCCTTTCAGGCGGTGCAGCACCGGCACCCGCGTGCGTTCGCGCAGGTCGTGGCGGCGCAGCAGCACCCAGTACAGCAGGGCGCCCAGTACCAGCGCCGCGCCGCTCATCCCGAGCGCCAGGTTGAAGCCGTGCCAGATCGCCAGATCGTAGGCCGGCATGGCCGCGCCCAGCACGGAGCTCGACGCCACGGCCAGGATGTCGCCCACCACGCGCTCGGGCATCACGCCCACGGCGATGCACAGCACCACCAGGCATTCGACCGGGAAGCGCATCCAGCGTACCGGCTCATGCGGTTCCTGCGGCAGGTCCTTGGCCAGCTGGCCAAAGAACACGCTGATGAAACGCAGCGAATACGCCACGCTGAAGATGCCCATCGCCACGGCCGCATACGACATCTTCCAGTCTTCGGTGCCGCCCACGTGCGCGGTCTCGGCAAAGAACATCTCTTTCGACAGGAAGCCGTTCAGCAGTGGCACACCGGCCATCGAGGCCGATGCGACGATCGCCAGCGCGGCAGTGACGGGCATTGCACGGCGCAGCCCGCGCAGTACGCGCATATCGCGGGTGCCCGTCTCGTGATCGATGATGCCGACCGCCATGAACAGCGACGCCTTGAAGATCGCGTGGTTCATCACGTGGAAGATCGCCGCCACCACCGACAGCGGCGAGCCGATGCCCAGCAACACCGTGATCAGACCCAGGTGGCTGATGGTCGAATAGGCGAGCAATCCTTTCATGTCGTTCTGGAAGATCGCGAAGAAGGAGCCCAGCAGCAGCGTGATGACGCCGGCCCCGCCGATCAGCCAGGTCCATTCGGGCGTGCCGCCCAGCGCCGGCCACAGGCGGATCAGCAGAAACACGCCGGCCTTGACCATCGTGGCCGAGTGCAGGTAGGCCGATACGGGCGTGGGCGCAGCCATCGCATGGGGCAGCCAGAAGTGGAACGGGAACTGCGCGCTCTTGGTCAGCGCGCCCAGCGCCACCAGGATCAGGGCCGGCAGGTACAGCGAATGGGCGCGGATCTGGTCGCCGGCGGCGAGCACCGCATCGAGCTCGTAGCTGCCGACGATGTGGCCCAGGATCAGCACGCCGGTAAGCAGGCACAGGCCGCCGGCGGTGGTGACGGTGAACGCCATGCGCGCACCGCGGCGGGCATCGTTACTATCTTGCCAGTAGCCGATCAACAGGAAGGACGTGAGGCTGGTGAGTTCCCAGAACACCACCAGCTGGATCAGGTTGCCGGACAGGACCACGCCCATCATCGAACCCATGAACGCCAGCATGTAGGCATAGAAGCGCGCCACCGGATCCTGCTTGGACATGTAGTAGCGCGCGTACAGGATCACCAGGAGGCCAATGCCGAGCACCATGATCGAGAACAGCCAGGCCAGGCCGTCCATGCGCATGATGAAGTCCAGGCCGAACAGCGGCAGCCACTCATAGCGCTCCAATACCACCTGGCCGGCGCCGAGTTCGTCGAATTTGGAGATGGCGATGATGAGCGCCGCCAGGGTGAACACGCCGGCAACGGCGGCGGGCCGGTTGCGCGATGTGTTGGGCAGGCAGGCGGAAATGATGGCGCCCGCGAAGGGGAGAAGGACGAGGAGGATCAGTGGCAGTGAGGTCATCGACATCATCCTTCGGGGCAGTGCGACATGTAACGGCGTGCGCACAGGCGCAGGGCAGGTTGGGGCTGGTTCATGGTGTTCTCCGGCGCGCGCGTGCGTACTGCATGCGCCGCGCCATGGGCGTGCGTCGCCGGCGCCACGGGTACGTTGCGTACCGTCGTGGTCACCGGCGAGGGTGATTGTTGGTTGGTTGCGTGCCAGATGGCATCCGGCAGCCCGGCAAAGCAGGCGTGCAGATGGTTGGCAATCAACGATCCGGGGGGCGTAGTTGGGCTAAATTCTGGCATGCGCCGCCTCGTGAAATACTTCTCGGAATGCGACACTCTACCGTAGTTGACGACCTGACTACAACGCGTTTCGTCGTTTATTTCGATTTTACTGCTTGTAACTTCGGGTGCAGCGCAACAAATTCGGGCATCAGGCCGTGATGTTCAGCACCGGTTCAGCGGCTTCATCGACGCCATACGTGGCGCGCACTTCGGCAGTCAGCGCATCCTGTGGCGCGGCTTCTTTTGCCGCCGCCGCCTTCGTCGCGGCAGCCGCTTCGGCCTGCTGGCGCAGCTTGGTGTCGTAGGCGGCTTGCTCGTCGTCGCTGACGGTCTTGTCCGAATTGGTGTCTGCCTCGGCGACGTAGTCATTGGTCGTTGAAGACGTGGCGGACGTGGACGTTGATGCGGCGGGCGCTGCGCCGCCGGTCGGGGCCGCTGCTGCTCCTGTGGCTGCCTCGCTCGACGCTTCACTCCCGGTTGCCGTTGTCGTGTCGCTTTCAGTGCCTGCTTCGGCTACCGCGCGCTGCACGCGCGACGCATCGGCCTGGGCATTCAGCTGGTCGCCCAGGCGCGCGCTGGCGGCCGATTCGGCGCTCTGGGTCGGCGGCGCAGCGCTGTCCTGCTCGTCCGTCGTGGGGACCGGGCCAGGGGTAGCAACGGTCTCATCGGGCGTTTTCCTGGTGGCCGGTGCGTAGGTGGCCTGGGTTGCGGTGCTGCTGCTGATGCTGGAAACCATGATGTTTGTCCTGTGGCGAATCGTATCTCTTTAACGGCTTGAGACCGACTGCGCAACAGGGCGACAAATGTAAAGCGGCGTAAAGCCGGCCTCTTGGTAGTCGTCCTGGTTCGACACGCAGGCTGGTAGGATGTCAGGCTCGTCCCGCTCAATCCTGCATGGCCGATTCAACCAACCCTGTCCCCGCCATGATGACGTCTCCCTGTACCCGCACGCGGCGCCAACTGGTGCGGCCGCTATTGCTGGCGCTGGCGCCGGTCGTGCTGATCATGATCGCCACCGGCGTCGTGCGCTGGACCAGCCTTGGCATCGACCTGCCCACCCCGGTCTGGCTGTTCATCTGGAGCAAGCTGGTGATCGTGACCGTGGTGGTGTGGCGCTTTGCCTGGCAGTGGTACCGCCAGGAAGCCGCGCGCCGTTACGGCGAACCGGGCGCCAGGTAGTCCTTCAGCGCCGCAACCACCAGCGCATGGTCGTCCGGTCCCGGTAGCCCGGACACGGTGACCGTGCCAACCACGCCCTGGCCGCGCACGATCACGGGGAAGGCCCCGCCGTGAGCCGCGTAGTCGCGCATGTCCAGGCCCGGCAGCGCATCATGGTCGCCCCCGCCCTGGCGCACTTCGTTGTGGGTATAGAACGAGCTGTGGCCGGTGCGCCCCACCAGATTGTTTTTGCGGCGGATCCAGTCGGCGTGATCCGGTGACGCCCCCGGCATCGCCTGTTTGAACAGCACGGCGTCGCCGCGCGTGACCTGGATCGTCACCGTCTTGTGTTCGCGCTCGGCGCGCGCAACGAGCTGTGCGCCAACGGCGCGCGCGGTGGCATCGTCGAAGCGGTCGAATTGGAGTTGCTGTTCTTCGCGCAGCAGCGCGGCAAGCGAGACGGTGGCAGTGTCGGTCATGGCATGGGGCGTGAGCGCGGACAGCGCCGCGGTCACGTACACCAGCGGCGCGTTCCAGTTGATGGCGACCTCGTTGGCGGCGTAGCTGCATGCGTGGTCGAGATAGGACAGCGCGGGCAGCTTGCTCGGATACGGCGGGCAGTCCTTGGCGTCCTGCTGGCCCGGATTGGGGCCGCCGGCGAGCCAGCCTGGCACCGGCGCAGCCACGCCATCGGCCATCGATGGCCGGTGGTGCGGATGCATGACCGGGCGCGCGCCAAAGCCCGTGACGAACGTGTAGCCGGTGGCGTTGCGGCCCAATACGTAATCGAGACTCGACTGCGCCGCCTGCAGATAGGCCGGCGTGCCATTGATGCGGTAGGCCTGCAGCAGCATCATGCCCTGGTTCAGGATCACCGCATTGCTGCCCCAGACGATGTCTTTTGATGCCAGCGGCACCCGGTAGCCGCCATCGGCCGTGGCCGCGAGCTGGCTGGCCAGTGCGTCGATGCGGCGATCGATCAGGGCGCGGTCGATGCCGGGCTTCAGGCGGCCGCGATGGTGCGCCAGCGACATCCAGCCCAGCGCAGCTACATTGTCCCAGCCCGGTGTGGTGAGTGCGGCGTCACGCTGCATGAAGGCTTTCGCATATCCATCCTGCCCGGTCGCGATGAACAGTTCGGCCGCTGCCCAGGCGAATTCGTCGGCCAGCTGCGCGTCGCCGTATTCGCCGGTGACGACATCCTTCGGGTTCTTGAAAACGACATTCGGGTGCGCTTCGGCCCAGCGCCACGCGGCCTGCGCCGCCGCCAGCATGCGCTGCGACAGGCCGGGCCACTTTGCGTCGTACGGCGCCAGCACGCGGCTGGCGGTGGCCATCGTGGCGGCGAAATCGAGCGCCGCCGCCGTGCTCTTGGCCACCACGTAGCGCGGCGTGGTGGATGCCGCATGCGGCATCACGATCCCGTCGAAGCGCAGGTTGGTGAGCTTGTGGTACACGCCGCCATCGGCCGGGTCCTGCATCGTCAGCAGCCAGTCGAGGTTCCACAGCGCCTCGTCGAGGATGTCGGGCACGCCGTTGCCGGATTCGGGAATGCCGATGTCGCGCTTGAAGACATCGGGGAAGTGCTCGAGCGCGGCCAGCAGCGTGTAGGTCGAGATGCCCGAGTTGACCACATATTTGTTGTAGTCGCCGGCGTCGTACCAGCCCTTGGGACTGGCGATGACCGCGCCTTGCGGGCGCGCTTTTGATGCCGCCGACGCGTGCACCAGCACCTTGTCGTCCGGATGGCCGGCGGGCCGCGCCCACGCGCCGGCAAATTGCGGCGTGAGGGCGATCGCACTGCGGTTGAAGTAGAACGCCTTCAGGGCCGCGTCGCCCAGCGCGCGGTAGCCATCCTGGGCGACCGTGAACGGATCGGACAGCAGGCTGCCCACGCGGACGCGGTAGGCGCCGGCCTGCGTCAGCGCACTGAAGTCGGCCACGCGCACGGTCTCGCCCGACGGCGCCCAGCGGCTCGCCGCATCCAGCGCGCCATCCAGCACGACCTTGCCGTCAGCATCGACGACCTCGAACCGGTTTGCACCGACCGCCTGCGGGATGACGGCCAGCTTGTGCGATTGCGGCAGAAAGCCCACCGCATTGACCTTGATCTCTGCAGATCCGGCGCCGGCAGCAAGCGTCAGCAGCGCCGTGGCGAATACCGTGCGCTTCATGCCGGCACCGTCTTGCCATCCGTGCCGACGCCCGCCGCCGGCGTGCTGCCGTCGTCGTGATAGAACGGCGCGTACCAGGTGGCGATGAACGACGGGATCGTCGCGACCATTACCAGGCCGAAGTAGGCGACGTAGCCCATCATCTCCTGCAGGTGGCCGCTGATGACGCCCGTAACCATGCCGCACAGGCCCATCAGGCCAGTGCCGAACGCGTAGTGGGTGGTCGTGTACTTGCCTGGTGCGAGCTGCTGCATCAGATAGATCATGAAGCCGACCGCGCCAAAGCCGAAGAAGAACTTTTCGATGGCCACGCCCAGCGTGATCAGCACCAGGCTCGATGGCGTATAGATGCTCATGACCAGGAAGGCGACGTTCGGGATGTTGATCGCGCAGCACAGCACGAACAGCGTCGACTTCAGGCCGCGCTTGGCGACATACAGGCCGCCCAGCAGCGAGCCGACCAGCACCGCGGCCAGGCCATAGGTGCCGTAGATCAGGCCCAGCATCTCGTTGGACAGACCGAGGCCGCCTTTCGAGGCCGGGTCGACCATGAAGAACGGGCCGATCTTTTCCAGCAGGCCGACGCTGAAGCGAAACAGAAATGCGAACGCGATCATGCGCCACACGCCGCGCTTCTGGAACAGCGTGACGAAGGCATCGACCAGGATGCGGCCGGCGTCCTTCGCGCTCGATGGCGTGTCGGCGGCGCGCGCGCCCTCAGGCATGAAGCGCCAGTGCCACAGCGCCATCAGCAGCGTCAGGCCACCGACGAGCAGGAAGATGATGCGCCAGGCGTCGATCCAGTCCGGGCCGAACACGCCCGGGTCATGGCCGAACACGTGGGTGTGCAGGTAGCCGCTCAGGTAGACCATGCCGCCGGCAGCGACGATCGGGCCGATATTCCACGACAGGCTCTGGATGCCGCAGTACAGCGACTGCGCGCGCGCGTCGAGTGATGTGACGTACACGCCGTCGCTGGCGATGTCCTGCGTCGCGCCGATGAACGACAGCGCAAAGAAGATCGCCATCAAAAAGGTCATGTAGCCAGGAAGTTCCATCAGCAGCGCCACGCCGGCAAAGCCGGCGCCGATGGCGAGCTGCGAACAGAGGACAAAGAACTTCTTGGTGCGGTACATCTCGACGAACGGCGCGAACAGCGGCTTGACCGTATAGGCCAGGATCAACAGGCTCGAATACTGGGCCGCGCGGCCATTGTCCATGCCCAGATTCTTGAACATGATGGCGGTGACGCTGGTGAGCATCACGTAGCCGAGCGCCATCGTGAAGTAGCCGGTCGGGACCCACAGCAGCGGTGATACGGTTTTGGCAGGACGCATGATCGATCCCGTTGATCAAGCCTTGATGCGGCTGGCGATGAATTCGCGGTACCACAGCGCGCTGTCCTTCAGCGTGCGCTGCTGGTTCGCATAGTCCACGTGCACGATGCCGAAGCGCTTGGCGTAGCCCGAATTCCACTCGAAGTTGTCGAGCAGGCTCCAGAGGAAATAACCGCGCACGTCGACGCCCGCATCCATCGCGTCCTTGAGCGCGGTTAGGTGGCTGCGCACGTAGGCGATGCGCGCCGCATCGTGCACGCGGCCGTTTTCCAGCACGTCCGGATTGGCCATGCCGTTTTCGGTAATGTATACCGGCGGCAGGTCGGGATATTCGGCCTTCAGTTTGAGCAGCAGTTCGGACAGGCCTTCAGGGAAGATTTCCCAGCCCATGTCGGTCACGCCGTGGCGCGCCGGCGCCGGTACAGGCGGCGTGCTGGCGCTGCACCACGAGCGGAAGTAGTAGTTCGAGCCGAGGAAGTCGATCTTCTGGTGGATGATGGCCAGGTCGCCGTCAGCAATGACGGGGGCGTTCTCGCCATGGCCGCGCAGCGCCAGTTCCGGATAGCGGCCCTTGAAGATCGGGTCCATGAACCACTGCACCGAGCGTGCATACTCGAACTCGGCCATGTCGCGGTCGGCCTGCGAATCGGTGGCCGCATCGGCCGTCCACTGGTTCAATACGATGCCCAGCTGCGCGCTGCTGCCAACCTCGCGCATTGCGCTCATGGCCAGGCCGTGCGACAGCAGCAGGTGGTGCGAGACCTGGATCGATTGCTTCAGGTCGGCCACGCCGGGTGCGAACTGCGCATTGCCGTAGCCCAGGTTGGCCGTGCACCACGGTTCGTTGTGGGTGGCGATGGCTTCTAACCGGTTGCCGAAGCGGCGCGCGATTTCGCGTGCGTAATCGGCGAAGCGGTAGGCGGTCTCGCGATTGAGCCAGCCGCCATCGTCCTGCAGGCCTTGCGGCAGGTCCCAGTGGTACAGGGTGGCGTGCGCGCGGATTCCTTTGCTCGCCAGTTCGGTCAGCAGACGGTCATAGAAATCGAAGCCCGCTTCGTTCCAGGCGCCCTTGCCATCCGGCTGCACGCGAGCCCAGGCGAACGAGAAGCGGTAGGCGTCCACGCCGATCGAGGCCATGATGCCGACGTCTTCCTGGTAGCGGTGGTAGTGGTCGCAAGCGACAATGCCGTCGCTGCCGTCCTTGATATTGTTCTGGTCCAGGCAGAAGGTGTCCCAAATCGACGGCCCCTTCCCATCGACGGCGGCAGCGCCCTCGATCTGGAAGGAACTGGTGGCCACGCCCCAGGTGAAGTCGGAAGGAAAGTTGTTGCGGAAGTCGAAGTCGGGGCTGTTGGTCATGGAACTCTCGGATCACTGCTGGGGCAGATTCAGGTCAAACAAAAAAAGCAGCGCGCCCACCGGGCGCGCTTGCCATGCTTCAGCTTTTAGAAATCAAAGCCGGTATTCACGCCAACCGTACGGGGTGGCTTGTACTGCGCCAGCCAAGGGCCGAAGCCGTTGAAGGCGCTGGTCTTGATCTTCTTGTCGCCGACGTTGCGCACGAAGGCGTCGACCCACCATTTGTCCTTCGCGTAGCGCAGGCCAAGGTCGGCGCTGGCGTAGGCTTTCTGGCGGTCTTCCGGACCCAGGTCGAACACACTCAGGCTGACTTCATCCTCGTAGCGCGCCGTGATGCGCGGCACCAGGGTAGCACCATCAGCCAGGCGGAACGTGTGCTGGTACTGTACCGTGGTCGAGAACTTCGGTGCGTGCGGCAGCTTGTGACCGCTCACGTCCAGGCAGGTCTCGATGCGGGTGTCGACCGTGCACGGTGGCAGCGCATAGTCGTTCGAGCCGGCGACCAGGTGACCCAGCTTGGTGTCGAGCACTGCCAGCGCGATCGACAGGCGGCCGTCTTTCCCGATACGGGCGGCGATCTCGGTTTCCAGGCCCGTGACCTTGGCGCCATCGGCATTCTCGATGGCCAGGCCACGGCTGCCGTCGGAGAAGCTGACCGGCGAATTGAACTGGAAGTCCTTGAAGTCCATGTAGAACAGCGCGTTGTTGATACGCAGTGCGCCGTCCATGAACGTGCTCTTCGAACCGATCTCGAAGTTGGTCAGCGTCTCTGGCTGGTATGGCAAGCCGCGATCCTGCACGCCGCCGGCCTTGTAACCGGTCGACACGCTCGCATACACCATATTGCTGCGGTCGATGTCGTAGTTCACGCGCACCAGGCCGGTGGCCTTGTTGTCGCTGTAGCGGCCATCGTTCGGCACGCCGGCCTGGTAGCCGTTGACCGGATCGCGCGGATCGATCTGCGGATTGAGCGGCAGTTGTGGCGCGCTGGCGTCGTACGCCCAGGTGTAGCCGCGGCCGCCAATGTGGACGCGCTTGTCGTGGGTGTAGCGCACGCCGCCGGTCAGGTGCCAGGCGTCGGTGATGTTCCAGGTGGCCTGGCCGAAGACGGCCGAGTTTTCCACGGTCTGGTCAGGCTGGATGAACGAGCCCTGCCATGCCACGGTGCCGTCTTCGGTGCCGTTCATGCCGCCGATGTCGAAGCGGATATTGTTTTTTTCCTTGCCGTAGTAGGCGCCGACCTGCCAGTCGATGACGCGCGCGCCGACCGACTGCAGCAGGACTTCGTGGCTGTAGCTGCGGTAGTTGGAGTCGGTCGTGGTGTGTTCCTGGAACTTGCCGCCCGAGATGATCGAGGTCGGGAGGATCGTGCCGCCGTCCTGGTCGAAGCGCATGTCGCCGCTGTACTTGGACCAGCCGGCCACGTATTGCAGCGCGAGGTCAGGGCTGATGTCCCAGCTCAGGCGGCTGCGCACGTTGTCGCTGTCACGGTTGACCCATGGCGACGAATCGGACAGCGTCGACCAGTGGTCCTGGCCCGCCCGTGGCGTTTGCATCAGGTTGGCGCTTGGGGTGCCGCGGTCGATGAATTTTTCGTAGGCGATGTTCCAGCGCAGGTTCGGCGCCAGATGCCACAGCAGCGACATGCGCGCTGCAGTCTGGTCCTGGGCGCTGTACTTGTCGCCGCCGGAGACGTAATTGTTCGGATTGATCGGGCGGAAGCCGGCAGCGGCGCCGCCGGCGGCCAGGTAGGCAGCGCGCTGTTGCGCGATCGACGGGTTCGGGAATTGCTGGTAATCGACGTAGCCGTCATGACGCTCGTGCACGACGGCAAAGCGCAGTGCTGCCGTTTCGGACAGCGGCACATTGACCGCACCGCGTGTGCCGATGCGGTTGTAGTCGCCGATACCGCCTTCAACATAGCCCGAGCGGCTGTTCAGCTCTGGCTTGACGGTCTGGATATTGACGGCGCCGACGGTGGAGTTGCGGCCCCACAGCGTGCCTTGCGGGCCGCGCAGCACTTCGATGCCTTCGACGTCGAACAGCAGGGCAGTGGCGCCTTCGGCGCGTGGCGAATACACGTTGTCGACGAACGAAGCGACTTCAGGATCGGCGTATTCGGTCTTGGCGCTGTCGTTGCCGATGCCGCGCAGCGTCATCGTGGTTACGCCGTGGTCACCCTGGGCCGTGGCCTGGAAGCCCGGCACCAGTGCGACGACGTCGAGCAGGGTCTGGACATGGTTGTCGGCCAGCGTGGCGGCGGTCAGCGCGGTGACCGCGATCGGGGTGCGTTGCAGCGAGGTCGAGCGCTTGGTGGCGGTCACGACCACTTCGGCGATGCGGCCATTGTCGACGACTGCTGCCGGGGTGGCGGCGGCAGGCGACGCCGGATCGGCAGCCGATTGGGCCTGCGCCGTGCCGATGCTGGCGAGCAGCGTCAGGATGGCCAGGCGGATAGGGGCGGACGAGGGCGTACGGACCCCTGCCAGTTGGGGCGTCATGGTTGTCATGCTTGTCTCCGATATAGTTTTATGGATGCTGCTTGCGTTAGGACTGATAAGAAATCGGTTTCATCAATCTTGAAAACGGTTTCATAGTAATTTCATCGGTAAAAAAATGTCAATTAGTATTTATGATAGGGAGTAGCGGGTTTGTTGCAGGTCAACGACGGATTGTTCATGAAAGCGTTTCATAAGCATCTTCCAGCGGCCGTTTTATGTGAAAGCTGCGTGATATACTTCAAGCAACAAATTGCCCCGGACCTGTCCAGAACGCTTCATGAAAAACATCGATAGCGGTATCACCACGCTGTACCAGGTCGCCAGCAGGGCAGGCGTGTCGCCGGCGACCGTCTCGCGCTTTTTGAATGGCACCGCCAAGGTGTCGGACGACAAGCGGCGCACGATCGAGCGTGTCATCGATGAGCTCAACTACAAACCCAACCGTCTGGCGCAAAGCCTCAAGATGGGCAGCACCAACACCATCGGCGTACTCACCCAGTCGCTCGAGAGTGGTTACTTCAACCGCGCCATGGTCGGCATCGAAGATGCGGTCAAGGCCTCTGGCTATGCGCTGTTGATCATGAGTGGCCACTGGCATGCCGACGAGGAAGCCGAGCGGGTCGAACTGCTGATCGGGCGCCGCGTCGATGGCGTGGCGATCCTGACCGGCAATATGAGCGACAAGCAGATCCTCGACTTTTCGCGCCGCGTACCGATCGTGGCGTTCGGGCGCGAAGTGCAGGGCGAGCGCACACAGGCGTTTTGCCTGGACAACTACGGCGGCGCCTGCGAAGCGGTGGAATACCTGATCAGCCAGGGGCACCGGCGCATCGCCCATATTGCCGGGCCACCCGATCATCGCGACGCACGCGAACGCCTGGCGGGCTACAACGACACACTGGCCAAACACGGCATCGCAAGCGACCCACGGCTGGTCGTGACGGGCGACTTCAGCGAGTCCAGCGGTTTGCTGGCGCTGAACAGCCTGCTGGTGGCCAATGTCCGTTTCAGCGCGATCTTCGCGGCCAACGATTTGACTGCATATGGCGCGCGCCTGGCCCTGTACCGCCGCAATATCCGCGTACCCGAAGACATCTCGCTGGTCGGGTTCGACGATCTGGAAAGCTCGATGTACACGACGCCGCCGCTGACCACCGTGCGCCAGCCGCTGTATGAAGTCGGCACCGGGATCGGGCGGCGCATGCTGGCGATGCTGGGGCATCAGCAACCGGCGGCCGATGTGCCGGGGTTGAGTCTTGTTGTGCGGGAGTCGGTGCGGCTGGTGTAAGCGCCATTTTGCAGGCTTGCTCAAGTGACTTCATAAAAATAGCTTGCTATTAAATAGCGAGCTATGTAATATGCTGTTCATGGCAGCGCCGAACGTACCCCGGAACGGGCGAGCGGGTCGGCGGGCCAAGGCAGCAACCCATTTAAATAGCGCGCTATATAATAGCGTTAAACAGTTCGGCGGGCATCCGCCACCCTTTCAAGGAGTCTCATCATGGCAATCGAAAACGTTCTCTACCGCGCCAACGCCACCGCAACGGGTGGCCGCGAAGGCCGCGCCGTGTCGTCGGACAGCGCACTGGATGTGAAGCTGACCACCCCAAAAGAACTCGGTGGTAATGGCCTGGCTGGCACGAACCCTGAGCAGCTGTTCGCTGCAGGCTACTCGGCCTGCTTCCTGGGCGCGATGAAATTCGTCGCCAACCGCGACAAGCTGAAGATTTCGCCGGACGTCGCGGTGGAAGGCACGGTCGGCATCGGCCCGATCCCGACCGGCTTCGGCATCGAAGTCCTGCTCAAGATCAGCCTGCCAGGCGTGCCGGCCGATGAAGCGCAAACGCTGATCGACCGCGCGCACATCGTGTGCCCGTATTCGAACGCGACCCGCGGCAATATCGATGTGACGCTGCAACTGGTGTAAGACATGGCTGCCTGGGAAACCAGGATGGTGTCGATGACGAAAAAGGCTGCCCGAGGGCAGCCTTTTTTTGTGCCGCTGCACGAAAAATATGCGGTACTTTCAAGCAGTGATTTAACAATTGGTGCAGGCATGGTCTGTTTGACCTGACACAATCATTTTATTTCCCAACAAAAATCTTCATGTGGCTCTTTGCTTTGCTGAGCAGGCGATTCAGACACCGCAAAAACATCGATATCCGGCGCATTTTGGTGCGATGCATCAAATGCTTGCCTGCAAACTGCAATCGCCTTGCAACGCAAGGAGCGCAATAAATCGTTGCATATCCTTTGCTTTACAAGCTTTTCGCCTGCTAAATGATATGTAATCGCTATCGTCTGATGTGTTCAAGCTAATGGTTTCGACTTTTATGTGTGAGTGCAAAACAACGGTTGAAAATATTTTTCCGCTCAGAAAACCATAGCGAAAAAAGGTGTTTAGAATTGCGGTCCATCAGATGCCTCAAGTAAATATTCTACGCGCGGCTGGCGTCTGAAGAGCACTTTGCCAATCCTTTGACACCTCAATAAATTTAACATTTCACCGCTTTCATGCACACCTCTGTTTCTGCGCCGCGCCGTTCGTCGTTTGTCCTTGTACAAGCCCAGCAATATTCCCTGCCACTCGTCTTCGCGCTGTTTGGCCTGATCATGGGATCGTGGGCTGGCCGCATTCCCGCGCTGGCTGCCGGCGTCAATGTGTCGCATGCGGCGCTGTCGATGGTGCTGGTTTGTGGTGGCCTGGGCGCCGTGCTGTCGTATCCGGTCTCGTCGTTCATGATGAAACGCTTCGGCGCCCGCAAGACCATTCTGCTCGCGGGCCTGGCGCTGCTGAGCGTGCTGGTGTCGATCGGCATGGCGCCGACCGTGCCGCGCCTGATGATGTCGGTGCTGATGCTTGGCGTGACCGCCAGCATCTTCGATGTGGCAATGAATTCGGCGGCAGCGCGCCGCGAAAAAGTCAGCGGCAAGTCGGAAATGTCGCGCCTGCATGGCTTGTGCTGCGCTGGCGGTCTGGTGGGCGCCACGCTGGGCAGCCTGATGGCCAGCCTCAAGATTGCACCGGCAACCCATTTCCTGATGCTGGCCGGTCCATTGGCCGTCGTGCTGTGGATGGCCTACAGTGTGCTGGAAGCGGATGAAGTCGGTGTCCAGGTCGAGAAGAAATCGTTTGCATTGCCACGCGGTCCGCTGGTGCTGCTAGGTCTGCTGGGCTTCTTCGGTTCGATGGCTGAAGGCAGTATCGCTGACTGGAGCGGCATGTTCCTCAAAGAACACTTTGGTGCGTCGGATGGTCTGGCGCCGCTGTCGCTGTCCGCTTTCTCGGTGATGATGCTGATCTCGCGCATGTTCGGCGACAAACTGAAAGAACGCCATGGCGCCAAGCGCCTGGTCAGCACCGGCGCCATGATCGCGGCCGCCGGCCTGTTCTTCGCGGTGCTGGCCCCGAACGCCTATGTAGCGCTGATCGGTTTCGCTGTTGCGGGTGTTGGCCTGGCGCTGGTGTTCCCGTTCGTGTTCAGCGCGGCTGGTGCACAAGGCCCTGCAGCCCTGGCTGCGGTGGCGAGCATGGCGTACAGCGGCAGCCTCATGGGCCCGCCTGCCATCGGCGCCGTCGCGCACTTTATTGGCATGCAGGCAGCCATTGCCTACATCGGCGGCCTGTCGATCGTGATCGCAATGGTGGCGTGCCGCACCCGCATGCTGAAGTGAGTTGCGTGCGCTGCGGCCTGGATGGCCGCATGCATGAGCTGCAAACACAAACGCAGACGGCGCCGCAAGGCCCGTCTGCGTTGTCGTTTCTGGATCAGCCCGCTGCTTGCTTGAGCCACTCGCGCGGCGAGGCGCCCATCATGGTCGTAAAGGCGCGCGTGAACGTGGACGGGCTGGTATAGCCGGCGCGGCTGCTGACCTGCTTGACCGGCATGCCCTGGCGCAGCAGGCGGCTGCCGACGCCGATGCGCCAGCGCGTCAGGTATTCGCCCGGCGGCATGCCCATCACATCGCGGAAGCGTTCGGTGAATGCGGCGCGCGACATGCAGGCTACCTTGGCCAGCGATTGCAGGCTCCATGGCTCATGCGGGCGCTCGTGGATGGCCGTCAGGGCCAGCGACAACTGGCGGTCCGACAGGCCGGCGAGCAGGCCCAGCGACAGGCGCCCACTGTCGAATTCGCGCCGAATCACCTGGATCAGCAACACATCGCACAGGCGATCCAGGATAACTTCGCGGCCCGGCTCGGCCTGGCTGGCTTCGCTGAACAGCAGGTCGAGCGTCGAGCGCAGTCCGGCAATTTCGCTCAGCGGCATGACCAGGCAGTTGGGCAGCACGCGCGACAGCGGATTGCTCATTTCGTCCTGAAACTGGATGTGCGCGCACAGCAGGTTGGCGGTGTGGCCAGGATGCACGTGCAAACGGTGGCTGGCGCCGCGCGGATAGAACAGCAGCGACGGTTCGGTGACGGTGATGACCTCGCCATCGTCATGGATGAAATCGACCGGTCCTTCGCGCACCACGTGCAGCTGACCGGAGACACCGTTTTCGGTGAATTGATTGGTATCGCAAAACGCGCCGTTATAGAAAATACGGGCGTTGAATGAATGGCGACCGACCAGTGATGACAGTTTGTCCATGACAGTACGATTTAGATAGATAGCTATCTATTCTGGACGAAAAGCGCTATTTCTGTGTGGAAATTGGTGACATTTTCAGCGCGAATACAACGCTTTCTAGACGCCAGAGTCCAACTATTTTCCCTAATAAATTAATGACTTACACAACAATCAATGAGGCAAAAGTCAGAGCGCGCGTCGGCAAATTGCAACATAACCTGACTAGACAACTTCCAGGGCGATTTCGTTAATGACATCGGGTCAAGAGCAGTTCAAGGCGCCAGTGCGTCGCATGCCGGCAACGCCGATGTAAAGCATCCACAATTGAAATAGCGCGTCTATTGAAGGCGCGCTGGCCTGCGTCCATCACGTTGGCCGGGTCGGTCAACGGGCATGGGGGCACCAAATCCCGAACCGTGAAAGGCAGTATCATTTAGCGATCTCATTGACCACCTCATCGACCATGCTGCATACGCCTGCTTCCTTCACGCCACTGTTTGCGCCGCATCCCGATCCGGCGCCGCTGAACTTCCTGTTCCACAAGGGACAATTGCTGGTGCGTGAAGACGGGCCGGCGCTGCCCGACGTCGCCGTGCTCGAACAGGTCGGCGCCCTGCGCGAACACCTGCAGCCGCTCGGCCTGCTCGATGGCCGGTATTGCCAGACCGGCTGGCTCGATGCCGAACCCGCGCTGCCGGCAGGCTATGCGTGGCGCGGCCTGCGCGCACTGTTTGGTGTGATGGACGAGTCGCTGGTGGGCCTCGCCGGTCGCGCCGCCCAGGTCGCGGAATGGGCACGTACCCATCGCTTCTGCGGCGTGTGCGGCAGCGGCACGGTGCTGGCCACCGGCGAGCGTTGCTTCAAGTGTCCGCAGTGCGGTCACATGGCCTATCCGCGCATCTCGCCGGCCATGATGGTATTGATCCGCAAGGGCGACCAGGTGCTGCTGGCCAAGCACGTACTGCATGCCACGCAGCGCTTCGTGCCGCTGGCGGGCTTTCTGGAAGCGGGCGAGTCGATCGAAGAATGCATCACGCGCGAAGTGTTCGAGGAGGTCGGACTGCGTGTGCACAATCCGCGCTATTTCGCCAGCCAGTCGTGGCCGTTCCCGCATTCGCTGATGCTGGCCTTCACGGCCGATTATCTCGACGGCGAGATCCGCGTGGACCCGGCTGAAATCGCCGAGGCGCGCTGGTTCGGCCCGGGTGACGAGTGGCCGGAGCGGATACCGCAGATGTCGATCTCGAGCGTGCTGATCGACGCGCACCGGCCACCCGGCACGTAACGCCTGGCGTGGCGTTACGGCGCCGGTGCCCCGGCCACCGCCGGCCGGCCATCGCCCGGAGCAGGTGAGCGCGCCACGGTCTGCCCTGGCTGCACCGAAGCCGGCTTGGTGCCGGTGCTGCGCAGGTTGATGGTGTTCTGCAGGATGTCGAACCAGAATGGCGCGCCGAACAGCGTCGTGCTGGCGGTGATCAGCCAGCCGGATACCTGCAGCGCGAAGCTGGCGTCGAGCACCGGCGGGAAGCTGGTCCAGCCGATCGGCAGCGCCGCCAGCCCATTTGCCAGCTTTGCATCCACCGCGCCAGGCACCGCGTCAATGCCGGCAGCCAGGGTCGGATGCTGCCACAGTGTCTGAAACAGGTGGATGCTGTCGATATTGAGCAGGATCGCCAGCAGCAGCGCCAGCAGGAACGACATGAGCAACTGGCGCCGCTTGTAGGTGCCTGCCAGGCGCTCCATGGTGCTGTCGAACCAGCCCCCCAGCGCCGCCTGGAAACGCTGCATGTCGCCGCCGGTTTGCACGTACAGCGTGTCCAGCGTGCGCCGCAATTGCGGATCGGGCACGGCGGCAATGGCGCTGTCGAGCGCTGCGCCGCCGGTACGGATGGCGTCGATCAGGGCCAGCGCGAAGTTGGCCGGTTGGATGTAGGATGGACCGGGGTTCGGTGGCGCGTGCGGGTCGGCGAAATCGGTGCGCGTACTGATCAATTGGTGTGCGTACAAGGCCCGTGCGGCGCCAGTGAACTCGGGGTCGCGCAGCATGCGCTGGATGCAGGCGCGCAGCATGTGAGCGCGCAGGCTGAACACGGCCGACAAGGACTCCTGCAAGGTGGTGACGGTCAGCGCCAGGGAGCCGTAGCAAAAGGCCATGCCGATGACCACTTCCAGTACCGTGCTGCTGAACATGGCGCTCTCCGTGAATGGGTAATGTATTCAACGTTATGAGATATGTCGCATGCAGCAGATGATTTAGCGCAAGAATAGGCCTACCCCGACCGGGGCCAGACGTTTTCTATATACTGGCGGCAATCGTTATTTTAGGGTGCACCATGTCTGACAAAGAAGCTTTCACCGAACACGACTGGCGTCGTCTATTGAAGACGCTGGGCGAAAATCCGGACCGTCCCGGCCTGATCGAAACGCCTGCGCGCGTGACCAAGGCCTGGAAGCACTGGACGTCGGGCTATGACCAGAATCCGGTGGAAGTGCTCAAGGCATTCGAAGACGGCGCCGAAGAATACAACGAGCTGATCGTCGTGCGTGGCATCCCTGTCTACAGCCATTGTGAGCACCACCTGGCGCCGTTCTTCGGCAAGGCCACCGTTGGCTATCTGCCGAACGGCAAAATCGTCGGCCTGTCGAAGCTGACCCGCCTGGTCGATATCTTTTCCAAGCGCCTGCAGGTGCAGGAACGCATGACGATGCAGATCGCCAATGCGCTGATGGAAGTGCTGGAACCAAAAGCAGTCGGCGTGGTCATCAAGTGCCGCCACCTGTGCATGGAAAGCCGTGGCATCCGCGCCATCGGCGAAGAAACCATCACCTCGACCCTGCTGGGCGAGCTGCAGCCGAACCTGGCACTGCGAACCGAGTTCCTGGCGCTGGCACGGGACTAGCTAGGTTCAGCTATTCCGGGTAGACTGTAAATACAGCTAGGGAACCTGTTCCAGATGCGGGCCTCCAAGCTGTTTTGGAGGTCACCATGGACCGAGCTGTCTACCCCAGCGATATCCCCCGCGAACACTTCGAGGTCGTGCGCGCCATGCTTGAAGCGGCGCGCCGCAAGACGCGCCCGCGCAAGCACGATTTGTACGACGTGTTTTGCGCCGTGTTGTATTTTTTGCACACCGGCGCCACCTGGCGCGCGATGCCACCCGATTTCCCCCCGTGGCGCACGGTGCACGAGTATTTCACGCAGTGGACCATGCAACGCGAGAACGGCCAGTCGCTGCTTGAAAGCGTGCTCGAGAAATCAGGCCGTGAGATCGAGCTCGCGCGATTGCGCGCGCTGACGCAGCGCTACTGAGCGTTATTCGCTGGCCGCTTCCGGCTTCTCGAAGTTGAGCTTGTTGTCGCTGTTCAGCGTGAAGCTTCCCAGCGGCAGGCCGGTGACGGCATCGGGGTCGGGCGCCTTCAGTTCACTACAGGTCGTGGTGTCGATCTGCCATGCCTGGTCGTCTGCGCGCAGCGTGTAGACATTGTTGCCGTTGCCGAACAGTTCGACCTGCAAGTCGGCCAGCCACACTGAGCCCAGCTCGTACTGGCGCTGGCAATCCGGCAGGCGCGACATGACGACGCGCAGCGTGCCTTCTTTCGTCCAGAAATTGTCCTTCTCCACCTTCAGCGTGATCGCATGATCGGTATTCAGGTCGATCACGTACGTCGACGTCTCGATGAAGCAGCCGCTCAGCAGCAGCGGAGCCAGGAAGATGAGGGGAAGGCGCATGAAAGGTCCGTTGTTCATTGATGCAGTTGCTGCCGAGTATAGCAACTGGCCTATGCGTCCGGGCAATTCCGTGGCGGGCACGTTTGGCTTGCGAGCGACAGCAGATCCGCGGGCGTCCCGAACTCGCGCTCCGGGGCCACCCGGCGCAGCGCTTCCATCGACGCATAGCCCCAGCCGACCGCCCCGAACGCGATCCCGGCCCGGCGCGCGGCGTCGCCATCGGTGGTCTGGTCGCCCACATACAACGCCTCGATGGCCGGCACCGTGGCACGGCGCACGACCTTGCGGATGCGCGCCGCCTTGCCGAAGATCGACATGCCGCATTCGTACTGTCCCATCAGGCCTGCCAGTTCCGGTCCCAGCACGTGGCGCACATTGTCTTCGGCATTGGATGACACCACCGCCAGCCGCACGCCATTGCGGTCGAGCTCGCGTAGCGTGTGGGCGATGCCGTCGAACAGCGCGATGCGGCCGGTGGCGCCGCGCATGCGGTCGATGAACGAGCGCGAGGCGATCGGCAACTTCCAGGCCGGCATCCCGACATGGCGCATGATGTCGCGCGGGCCGTAGTGGCGCAGTTGCTCGGCCTGCGCCGCGTCGACGCGCCGGAAACCGTGCTGATCGGCGATCTCATTGAACACGCTCATGAAGAAAGGCCACGAGTCGGCCAGCGTGCCGTCGAAGTCGAAGATCGCCAGGCGATAGCTCATGCGCGGGTCAGTGGAGTAGAAGTCATGCGGCGATTATAGAGACCGCCGCGCCGGCATGTCGTCGGCACGCACCTGTCAGCGCATCGCCTGCAGGCCGCCCGCCTGGAGCGACTGGCGCAACCGCGTCGCATCGCGCCCTGGCGACAGGCCGAAGAAGCGCGCGTATTCGCGCGAAAACTGCGAGCTGCTTTCGTAGCCCACCGCATGGCCGGCGCGCGCCGCGTCGATCGACCCGGCGAGCATCAGCCGCCGCGCTTCTTGCAGGCGTAGCTGCTTCTGATATTGCAGCGGACTCATCGAAGTCACGGTCTTGAAGTGCTCGTGCAGCGTCGACGAACTCATGCCCACCTCGCCGGCCAGGCGCTCGACGCTCAGTGGCCGGTTGTAGTGATCCTTGATCCAGCAGATGGCGCGGGTGACCTGCGCGATGCGTCCATCGCCGCGCGCGCAATGGCGCACGGTGTCGGCATGCTCGCCGGTCAGCAGGCGATAGTGAAACTCCTTCAGCAGCAGCGGCGCGAGCACCGCGATGTCGTGGGGTGCATCGAGCAGGCGCACGAGGCGGTTGGCGACCTCGAGCAGCGCGGGCGTGGTCTCGCTCAGAAACAGTCCGCGCGCCGGGGGCGTGCCGCGCGCGGCCGGCCGCGCCGGCAGTTCGAGGTCGAGCGCGGCGAGCAACTGCGCGTCGAGATCGACCCGCAGGCACAGATAGGGTTCATCCTCGGTCGCCAGCGTCACGCAGCCGGTCACCGGCAAATCGACCGACACCACCAGGAACTTGGCCGTGTCGTAGCGGTAGTCAGTGCCGCCCAGCGAGACCAGCTTGGCGCCCTGCGCGATGATGCACACCGCCGGCGTGTGCACGACACGCAGCGGTTCGGTCGTCTGGCCGCTGCGGATCAGCCACACGCCGGGGATCGGACTCTGGTGCATGCCGTCGCCGGGGGCGTGCTGCGCAATCTGGGTAGCGAGGTCGCGGATCGCTTGCATGAACAGTTTCTCAGGTCGGTGAACAACGTGCATTAGACCACCGACGGGGCGTGCGATGGTCCTGGAAGATTGCACAATCCTCCGGCAAGGCAGCCGCTGCCGACAACACTCACACGCAGGGCGTGCCGTCTGTCAGCAGGCAGATGGTGGCCACTTGCGCACGCTCGACGTAATCGGCGCGTGGCACGCTGCCAGAGTCCGGGCAGGTGGTGGCAGTGCCATTGCAGGCCACGGCCTCGATCCGGTAGATGCGTTTGACAACCGGTGACGAGTTACCGCTGGCATCGATCGTCTCGCCCTCGTTATAGGCCCGGAATGAGCAGCTGACACTGACCAGGAATCCGGACTCGGCACGGAAGTCAGTGAGATGATTTAACGCCCCCGCTGGCGCTGCATTGCTGGTCGACAGAGGGGCCTGGGAGCAGCGCTGCGCCGGGTTGTTGAAGACCCATTCAAGGCCGCCGCGTGCCGCCAGGCTGGCGCGCGCAGCCAGCAAGGCCTGGTTGACGGTGCTCTGCTGGGTATCGGTCAGGCGCAACAGCACGACCGCGACGCCGGCAATCACCACCAGGAAGATCACGGCAGCGATATAGGCGAAGCCTGACTGGCGCCGGGGAAGGATGGGGAAGCGGATCATGGCAGGTTGTCGACGTGGGTGCCGATCGTGAGCGGGACCGATTCACCGCGCTCGGTCAGCGTGAGCTGGAGTTGTACGAAGCCGCTGTCCTGGGTCGCTCCCTGGTTGGTGTAGACGACGAAGCTGCAGGCCGACACCCGGGTGGCCACGATGGCCGATGTGCCGGCCGGCGCATTGCACGTCGTTGCGCCAGACGTGGTGCGGGAAAACCGTGTCAGGAAGCCTGTGCCGTTGCCAGTTACGTTGTCGACGCCCTGCGTACAGACGTAAGTAACGACGCGCTCGTTTCCTGGCACGACCAGGAAGCGGCCGCCATCGTACCCTTGGGGAATCTGGATCGGCGCGTTCAGCATGATGCGGCTGATGCCGGCCTGCGCATTCGGCGATGGCCCGGCCAGCGCGCTGACCGTGCCGACATTTGAGTCGTTATACACATCGTCCGGACTGCGGTTGCCGATCACGATCGCATCGCCTGGCGTCGGCATCGCATTGAGCGGCGTGAGCACATCGAACGCGGTACCGGTTTCGGCATCGTTGATATGGACGTCGTCGGGATTGACTGTGTCGGGCCCCATTCGATAACGGCCGCCATCGCGGGTCGGCACGAGGTCCAGGCATTGCGGATTATTCAGGCGCAGCGAATTGGGCACGGCGGCGCGCACCTCGGTGGTGATCCTGCGCAGCGCGGTGTCAGCCTGACTCGTCAGGCCTGCGCGCTGGCTGATCAAGAGGTAACTCTGGATGGCCGGAGCCAGCTGCATCGTGAGCACGCCGCCGATGATGCCGATCAGGACGATGACCAGGATCAGCTCGACCAGCGTGAATCCGCCATCGCGCTGCACGCCCTGGCGCATGGAATGGCGCATGCAATGGCTCATGGACGCGTCCTCCAGCCGACCAGACGCAGATCCTGGGCGCCGGGTGCGCGCACGATGACCTGGACGCGCATGGCGTTGGCAGGGGCCACGCCGGTGATGCCCTGCTGGTTGACCTGCACCTGTACGGTATAGCGTCCCAGGTCTGGAACAGGGGCGCCGTTGACATCGCTGACGGCGACAGGCCCGTAGCCGTTGTAGTCCATGAGGTCATTGAAAAACAGGCGGCCTGCCTGATTTGGTTGCGCGACGAACGGCTTTTGCATGACCTCTTCCATCATCGATTCGGCGATCGCCAGCATTTGCTGGGTAATCAAGGGATCGGTGGAGGCGATATTGGCGCGGTTGTAGGCAGCCACGAGTCCCGCCAGGGCGGTGCCCACGATCACGATCGCAACGATCAGTTCGATCAGCGTGGTGCCTGCCATGCGTTTAATGGACATAGCCAGTGCCTCCGTCAAGCGTGATGGTGCGCCGGATGGCGTTTGCACCCTTGATGGCGATGTCGACCCTGCCCAGGCGTACGCCGTTGCCGTCATCGATGGTGCCGTCGGGGCGGAACAGCAGCAGCGGGGGCGCGCCGCTCATGACGATGCCTGCTTCCTTGCTGTCGTACAGACCATCGGTGATGCCCTGCAGCTGCACGTCGCAGGGTCCGTTGCCGACGGCGGTACGCACGCGCAGCGTCAGCGTGGTTGCCGTCATGGTTACGCATACCGTGCGGCGACGCGCGACCGCGCTTTTCTGGGCCATGCGCAAAGCGCTGGCCACCTGGTCGCCAAACAGGGCCGCACCGGTCGTGCTGTCTCCCATCAGGCGCGGAAGGGCGAAGGCTGCCAGCACGCCGATCAGCACCATCACCGTGATCAGTTCAACCATCGTGAAACCCTGCTGGCGGCTCAATTGAACACCTGGCGCACGTGGATGATGCGACGCTCTTCGGCCGATTGCTCGCCAAAGGTCGCGCGTGCCGATGGATCGGCGCAGCCCGTGGGCAGGCGCAGCCAGGCAAGCCGGGCGCCGCTGTTCGTGGGGTACGCGGCCTTGTTGCACGGCAGGGGCTGCGTATCATTGCCCAGATTGATCGCCAGGTCGATCCAGCCGGGCCGGTCACCCGTCAGGTCGACTTGCCCGCGGCCGCTGGCCAGTACTACGGCACTCTTGACAGCGCCAATCGTCGGCGCCACGCCATTCGTCACTTTTGGACGGGCCACTTGCGCAAACGCGCTGGCCGGAATCACGGTGAAGTCATCCTTCTGATTGAACAGCCAGCTTTTGCCGGTCCAGTAATAGGCTTCAATGCGCATCGGCAGTGGCGTGTTGATGCGACCGAATGCATTGGCGATACGCAGGCGGCCACTGTGGACTGCAGGCCGGGCTTTTTCATATGTACCTTTGCCATCGCCCGATGTCACCACGCCCCCGCTGTTGCTGGCCCTGAGCAAAATGCTGGCAGCGATCGGCGCTGCGGTTGTCGGCCCGTAGGCCGGCTTGGCCTGTGCGAGCCCGGCCTTGAAGGCGCTCGCCGGCACGGTGAAGTCCTTCAGTTCGGCGCTGGTGTCCTTGATTGCAGCATAGTCGGCCGGATTGAGCGCAGTGAGCGTCACCGTTTCGCTCAGGCCCAGGTCGCCCGAATAGTTCGTGGTAATGGCGCCTTGCGCATTCATCGCCGCCACCTCGACAGGAATTGGCTCGCCAGCATAGTAGAACGTTCGTGTCTTGATCGCAGCCGGATAATCGACCTTGAAATA
This sequence comes from Massilia aurea, assembly GCF_024753205.1. Lineage (GTDB taxonomy): Bacteria > Pseudomonadota > Gammaproteobacteria > Burkholderiales > Burkholderiaceae_D > Telluria > Telluria aurea. The sequence continues at coordinate 67,134 of NZ_JANUGZ010000007.1, forward strand.
CTTGGGGATGAAGGGGCCGACGGTCGGCGTGCATGTCGTTGTCTCGCCACTGGTACCCAGCACGTCTACTTTGCTACCTAAAAAATCGCTCAACGTCGCCTTCAGGTCCAGCATGCCGACGTCGCCCCACGCCAGCGTCGCCACAGCGACGCCGCTATTGAATTCCGTCCTGGTGCCAGTGAACAGGCCGGCGCTGCCCTTGCCGACGCAGGACAGCCCAATGTCGGTGAGCGTGGCACCAGCCGCCAGGGCACTGCGGTGGAAACTTGGCGTGGTGACGCCTGCCTTGTTGACTGCCGTGACGGTGACCTGGAAATTGTCGCCCGCGCGGACGGGGGCGGAGGGCAATTTTGAAAAGTCGAAGGTGTAGGGCGCGACGGTCACGGTGGTGTCGCCCTGGGCGTCGTCGAACGACGCCAGGAGTTTGAGCGTGCCCACATCCTGGTAGACCAGCGTCAGTTGCGCCTTGCCGTCGGCATCGAACCGGCTGTTGACGGCTTGCGCCGCACCAGTGGCGCAAGCCAGCGTGGCGGCACGTTTGGTCGTGTTGTCAGTCAGCTGCAACCCCTTGGTGTCGGCACTGGTCGTGACATGCTGGCAGGCGTACGCGATATACTTGCTGGTGTTCTTGAAGGCCGCCACGCACTGGCCGGTAGCAGGGTCGGGCGCGAGCGCCGTGACAATGGCGCCCGCGCTGTCACCGGCCTTGTGGTGGTTTGCGTCGATCCGGAAGCTCACGCCGCTGGCAAATGTGATCGCGCAGCTGGTGCTCTTGCTCGTGCTGTTGTAGCAGGTGGTGGCCGGTTTGGCGCCACCTTGCGTCAGTTGCAGGGTGTCGGTGCCAGCCGTGTTGCGCGACACCTGCGCCAGCGTGGTACCGGAGCTGTCGATGGTGGCAGCCACTGCACCCGGCGACAACGTGATTTGCGCGCCGCCCTTGTACAAGGCGCTGCAAGACTCGTTGGCGCAGGCCGTCACGGTCACGCTTTCCGGCGCGCAGGTGCGGCCGCTGCCGTCATGGGTGATCTGAAAGTGGTGCAAGGGGGCCGTCGCCGGCTTGGCCGACTCGCAGGTCGGCCCTTTGGGCGTGTTGACCGGATTCCCGCTCTGGTTGTCCACGCAGTCGCATTCGCCAGGGCGCGTGCCTGTCTTGCAGATGATTTTCTTGGCCACGCGGCCATTCCAGTCCAGCTTTGCAAAGTCGACCGCTGCATTGCCCGTAATGAGCGCGTCCGAGGCTTGCAGCGTCATCTGACCGGTGTCGACGTTGCCGTCGATCGTGCTGCCCGAGCCCAGGAACAGGCTCGTGGACGCGTTGACGTCGCCCGTGATCCTGACCGGCGTGCCGATGGAGACCGTGGTGCCTGTGACGGGGCCGGTGATCGTCGTGTTCGATCCGATGGTGACCGGCCCGGTGGACGCCAAAGTACCGGTGATCTGCAAGGTCGACCCGCTGCCCAGCACCAGCGACGCGGCGCTGATGTCGGCCTTGAAGGTCTGCACCTGGTTACCCGCTGTGAAGGTTTTGGCAGCGCTGAAGGAACCCCCGGACACATTCAGGTTGCCAGGCGGAAGATCGGCAATGCTCAGATTGCCCGTACTGGTCAGGCGCGCGGTGCCCGACATCGTCAGACCCTGGTTGTAGCCGAACGTGAAATCGGACCGCACGCTGACGGTGTACCCCGAGTCGATGACGATCCGGTCGTCCGAGGCGATCCCCGCGCTGCTGGGGCAGGTGTAGATCTTGCCCGACAGCGAGCAGCCATACACCGCCGTGCCGCCGAAGCGGTACGTCGTGCCAGCCTGGGCGGCGCCGGCTGCGAGCAGCAGGCCGAACAGGGCCAGCGCCGTGCGCAGGATCAGCGAGAACGGAGAAGTGAAATACACAAGGAAACCTGCACGAAACGGAATGAACGAAAGTGTGCACTGGATTGCCGTACAGCCACAATAGATTTTTCACTCAGGCAACCATTCGACAGCTTTCCGCGCACCGGGTGCGTGCTATGGACAACGGTGTGTGGCCATCGTGCAAACAGTCTTACAATAGTTTCCACCTTATTAACGTTAGCGGACACCATGGCCCATATCCAACCAAGCGGCTGGCGCGAACTGTCTGTCACCGGCGCCGCCGCCCGCGAAATCGAGACGCTCGCTTATCTGGAGCAGCGCCTGGCCGACACGCCCTACGTGATCTACCACGGCGTGCACTGGACGAATGTCGAGCAGGGTTATTCGGTGTATGGCGACGTCGACTTCATCGTGCTCGCGCCGAATGGCCGCATGGTGGTCATCGAGCAGGTCGCCGGCTTTCTGAACGAGACGCCGGAAGGCCTGGTCAAAAGCTACCAGGGCAAGCCGCGCAAGGTCCGCACGCAGATCCTGGCCACGATCGAGGGCCTGGCCAAGCGTTTTCAGGGAAAGCTGTCCATCGACTACCTGCTGTACTGTCCCGACTACATCGTGCGCGACCAGCCGCTGGCCGGCATCGACGCCGACCACATCATCGACGCATCGAACAAACCCAAGCTCGCACGCGTGATCCGCGAGGCGCTGCCCATCACCGAGCGCACCGACGACTTCGACAAGGTCACGCGCTTCCTGGGCGACACGCTGAATTTGCGGCCCGATCCAAGCGCCATGATCGGCAACGCCGAGGCGATGGTCACCAAACTTTCGGGCGGCCTGGCCACTTGGGCGCGGCGGCTCGACTTCTCGCCATTCCGGCTGCACGTGATCGGCACCGCCGGCAGCGGCAAGACCCAGCTGGCGCTGGCCGAATACAGCGCCGCCATCGACGCTGGCCTGCGTCCGCTGTACGTGTGCTTCAACCGGCCGCTGGCCGACCACATTGAACGGCTGGTGCCGGCTGGCGGCCGGGTCGCGACCTTCCACATGCTGTCGGACGCCTGGCTGCGTGCGCAGGACATCACGCCCGATTACGCGGCGGCGGATGTGTGGGAAAAGATCGAAGCATCGATGGCCGACGCCACCTTGCCCGAGACCTGGCAGTTCGACGTCGTCATCGTCGACGAGGGCCAGGATTTTTCGGTGGCGTGGCGCGACATCGTGCTGCGCATGCTGAAAGAAGGCGGGCGCGCGATCTGGATGGAAGACCCGGACCAGAACCTGTACGGCCGCGGGATGGTGCCGCTGCCGGGCTGGGTGACGCTGCATTCGCATGTCAATTACCGCAGCCCGCGCCAGATCGTCGACATGCTCACGTCGATTGGCGCATCGCACCAGCCGGTGGAGGCGGGCAGCCCGTTCAAGGGCGCCGACATCGAAGAGCTGACCTATCCCGAAGGCGACGTCGAAGCGATGCTGGCGCAGACGCGGCGCGCCGTGACGTCGTGCCTGGCGGCCGGCTTCGGGCGCCAGGACATCGCGATCTGCGCGTTTCGCGGCCGCGAAAAGTCGGCGATTTTACAGCTTGATCGCCTGAGCGACGCGCACTCGCTGCGTTCGTTCACGGGGGCATATGACTTGTTCGGCACACCGGTGTTCCGCGAAGGCGGGCTGCTGGCCGAATCGGTGTACCGCTTCAAAGGGCAGTCGGCGCCGGCGCTGATTTTTACCGAGATCGATTTCGAAGCGCTCGACGAGCAGACGCTGCGCAAGCTGTTCGTGGGGATGACGCGCGCGCGGCTCAAGCTCGTGCTGGTGATGAGCGAGCGCGCGTCGTTGCAGATTGTGGATCGGATGAGTGGGCGGTGAGTTGCGGTTGCGGCGTCGGTGGCTGACCTTGGGTCCCCGCCTTCGCGGGGACGACGTGCTTAATGCAGGGGCCTCAGCCTGAACACCGTCGCTCCCGCGAAGGCGGGAGCCCAAGTGGCATCGTTATGCCGCCAGAGCGTCCGAATTCGGCTCGGCACTCACCACATGGCGGTTCACCGCCGACAGCACCGACTTGAACGACGCCGTCACGATATTGCTGTCGATGCCGACACCGAACAACGTCGGCCCATTGCCCACCCGCAGCTCGACATAGCACGCGGCACGTGCATCGGCGCCCGAGCCGATTGCATGCTCGTGGTAATCCATCAGGCGAATCTCGAGGCCCAGCGCCGTGACGAACGCGTCGATCGGCCCGTTGCCGCGGCCCGAGAACACCTGCGGCGCATGGTGACGCGCCACATCGACTTCGAGCTGCACGTCATGCGCGCTGTCTTCGGTCATGCGGTGCGCGATGTAGTGATACGGCTCTTGCTGGTCCAGGTACTCGCTTGCGAACAGCGCGTGCAAGTCGGCCGGGTTGATCTCGCGGCCGCTCTCGTCGGCCTGGCGCTGCACAACGCGCGAGAACTCGATCTGCAGGCGGCGCGGCAGTTGCAGGCCGTATTCCTGCTCGAGCAGGTACGCCATGCCACCTTTGCCTGACTGGCTGTTGACGCGGATGACCGCATCGTAGCTGCGCCCCAGGTCGGCCGGATCGATCGGCAGGTACGGCACTTCCCAGATGGCGTCGGCCTGCTGCTTCGCAAAGCCCTTCTTGATCGCATCCTGGTGCGAACCCGAGAACGCTGTGAACACCAGATCGCCCGCATACGGATGGCGCGGGTGCACCGGCAGCTGGTTGCAATCCTCGACCAGCTGGCGCACAGCGTCGATGTCCGAAAAGTCCAGGCCCGGGTGCACGCCCTGCGTGTACAAATTCATCGCCAGCGTGACCAGGTCGACGTTACCGGTGCGCTCGCCGTTACCAAACAGGCAGCCCTCGACGCGGTCCGCACCGGCCATCACCGCCAGTTCGGCAGCGGCGACAGCAGTGCCACGGTCGTTGTGCGGGTGGACGCTGATGACGAGCGACTCGCGGTTGTTCAGGTTACGGCACATCCACTCGATCTGGTCGGCGTAGACGTTCGGCGTGGCCGCTTCGACGGTCGACGGCAAGTTGACGATCATCTTGTTGGCCGGCGTCGGCTGCCAGACGGCGCTGACCGCATCGGTGATCTGCTTCGAGAAATCCAGCTCGGTCGTCGAGAACGATTCCGGCGAATACTCCAGTCCCCACTGGGTCTGCGGATGCTGAGACGTCAGATCCTTGATCAGATGCGTGCCCTTGACCGCGATCTGCACGATCTCGTCGCGCTCCATATTGAACACCACGCGGCGGAACACCGGCGCGACCGAGTTGTAGACGTGGACGATCGCGCGCTTGGCGCCAACGGCCGATTCGACAGTGCGGCGAATCAGCTCATCGCGCGATTGGGTCAACACGATGATGGTGACGTCGTCCGGGATGTGCTTGTCGTCGACCAGCATGCGCACGAAGTCGAAGTCGGTCTGCGAAGCGGATGGGAAGCCCACCTCGATCTCCTTGATGCCGATCTTGACCAGCATCTTGAAGAAGCGCAGCTTCTTCTCCGGGCTCATCGGCTCGATCAATGCCTGGTTACCGTCGCGCAGGTCGGTGCTCATCCAGATCGGCGGCGTGGTGATGGTGCGGCTTGGCCACTGGCGGTCTGCCAGATCGATGGCAGGGAAGGGGCGGTACTTGGCGGCGGGATTGGTCAACATGATCGGGTGCTCCTGATTGGTTTGGTCACTGGGCGGCGCGGATGCGCCTGCGGGTGGCGGAGGCTGCCGGGCGGGCCACGAAACGCGAGGCCCGGCAACCGGTCGGTAGGTTTAGCGCTGCGGATGGAACGCAAGCGCTCGCCGCCAGGATGGACCCGGTGAGGAAAAACGATGAAGCGAAAATTGGCGTGGTAGACATCTGCGACTTTCCTGCTGCTGTGGAGACCGGCGTGTGCCGGGCGTACGGCCGAACGATCAGGCGCGTAGTAGCAGTGCAGCTAGCGATAGCGCGCCAGCGGCTGGGAGAGTGTTTGACAGATGCAGGGTGAAAGACATAATTTCGACTTTAAGGAACTCGGCGCCGTATGTCAAGCGGACAATAGGCGCGTGTGGAAAAGAAAGTACGGGAATTCGGGGTGGCATTATTTTCCAGTCAACGTAAAAACGTCGTTCCCGCGAAGGCGGGAACCCAAGTACGTCGCCTGCATCTGACACGCCGCAGGGGAAGGTCCGACGCAGTTTATGCACCAGCCATCACCGGCAGCACCACCGCGCGCAAAGGCCCGTGATAGCATCGTTCGAGATACTTTCTGGAGATTTTGCCAATGCGCCGCCCTGTTAATGATGTGTCCCGTTCGCGCCTGAATCTGCTCGGCGCCCTTGGTTTGATGGCGCTGCTGGCCGGTTGCGGTGACGGCATCCCGAAGGACAAGGACAAGGACGATGACAAGCCGCCACCAGCACCAACGGCGGCGCTGTCGGTGTTCGCGGGCGACCCCACTGCCGACGGGACGATGGACGGCACCGGCACGGCAGCGCGCTTCAATAATCCGCACGGGCTGGCGATCGACAGCAGCGGCAACGTCTACGTGGCAGATCGCGGCAACTACGTCATCCGCAAGATCACGCCAGACGGGGTGGTGACCACGCTGGCCGGCGGCGCAGGGCAGAGCCGGCTGACCAACGGCGCCGCCGCCAATGCGCGCTTCGTCAATCCGGTCGCGTTGACGGTCGGGAGCGGTGGCACGGTGTATGTGGCGGATGATGTAAATATCCGCAGCATCACAACGGGTGGCCAGGTCGCGACGGTGACCACGATCCCGGTTGGCAGCAACGTCGCGACAGCGAGCCGGCCTGACGTCACGCCAGGCGCGATTGCCGTCGACGCCAACAACAATCTCTACATCACCAACAATTACGGCACGCGCCGCTCTGCCATCGGCGCAGGTGGGACGGGGATTTTGGAAGGGCAGAACACGGTCAATGACCTGTTCGGCACGCGCACGCTGGCGCCGCGCGGCGTGGCGGTCGACAGCAGCAATGTCGTCTACTTGTTCGATCTCGAGCGCGAGATCAGTCGCTGGAATCCGACGGCCAATTTTGGGTCGGACAATCTGTTTACGATTGCTGGTGCGCAGAATGCGCGCGGCGCAGTGAACGGCACCGGCAACGCGGCGCGCTTCGAGCAGGTCGTGGCGCTGACCGTTGATCCTCAAGGCAATCTGTATGCGGCGGATGCGGTGAATAACCTCGTTCGCAAGATTACGCCGGCGGGTGTGGTGACGACGGTGGCGGGGACGACGCGGGCGACGACGTTGCGAGTGGGGGATCTGCCAGGGAGCTTGGGCGACATTCGCGGCATCGTTACGGACGGCAAAGGGCTGCTGTATGTGACGTCGGGAAATGCGGTGGTCAAGATTCGGCTGCGGTAAGCAGCACGTCAGCGATAGGGAGATTTATGAAGACGCTTGGCCTGGTTCCTGTTCTTCTTCTGTTCTCCTTCTCGCCCGTTTTCGCAGCGGAAAAGCTGCCAAACGATGTCAGACAGTTCATTGCGCAACGCGACGCGTGCGATCATTTTCGCGGCGAGCTACCCGATCCTGAAGAGGCGGAGCGGATGCGAGAAGTCACTGGCCAGATCGAGAAACGCTGTCGCGGTACCGATCGGCGACTGCATTCGCTCAAAAAGAAATATGGCAGCGATGCCAACGTGAAAAAACGGCTGAACGTGTACGACGAACAGATCGAGCCGCGAGCCAATCAGCGTTCGGTGGCACGTTAATCCAACGCCGGCACCTCGACGATCAGCCGAGCAATTTTTTGATACAAGGCGAGCTTGAATTCATCGCGGTCGATCGACGAGTGGCATCGGCGATGGCAATTTGGGCAGAGGGCGGCCGCATTTGCTGTAGTGTCAGAACCGTGGCTCGACAGTGGCATGACGTGATGGACTTCGAGGTAGGGCAGGCCGTCTCCGCCCATGAACGGTGCGGGAGCATCACAACCTTCGCAGCGACCGTTTGCGACTTGCAGCACCCATGCTTTCACCGCCGGGTCTCGCACGTAAGAGGTCGCAATCGTCGACACCATGGCTGGTTGAAAGCTGCCGAGTGGACGCGTAGCAAGCGTTTGCTGCCGCAATGCCGTCACGTTCCTGGCCAATCTTGCCGGATCGGCTGTTGCAACGAACGGCTCAAGAAATTCGATGCCGCTCGTATGCAGCAGCGTGATCATCTTTTCCTTGACGGTGGTGCCAATATTTTTCGCAGGTAGATAGCCCACGATCCAGGGCATTTTCAGCTCATACAGCGCCGCCGATATATTCTGCATACGGAACTCAATGGAGCCCTTGGTCCGCATCGCAAGTGGGCCGGCCCGTAAATCACGGTTTATCTGGGCCTTGCTGTATGGCTGGCCATTCAATTCGGCCCGCAGCATGTCGAGGTAGGCTTCGATGGCACGCAACAACTCATCGTCCGTCCATGGACTGTTACTGATAACGGGTGACTCGTGGACGGATTCGGACATGACGGGAAGAACATAATGTTCTCCCCAGTCTATCGACTGTTCAATATCTCAGCAACAACATTTGCGAATTGTCGTCGTGGTCGTTAAAAGAAACCACCAGGATGGCCGCTCAGACGGCCGGCCATCCCCAATACTCACCGTTCAAGCCGGCATCATGACAGCCTGAGTACCGTACAAGACCATCCGGCCTCCGTGCTGGCGCTGCCACGCAGCTGCCGTAGGCTGGTCTGCAAACCAGACATGCTCATGGTCGCCGAACGTGCCAAGGTCGAGCCGGAAACGATCCAGAATCTCGCTCGGGCGACGATCGATGTCGCGTTTGCAGGCATCCCAACTCGCATAGCCGAGTTCTGCTGCCAGTGTGCGAAACATATGCTTGAGTTGTAGTTTGGCGCGAGCATGGTAAAGCTCGGTCAGGCGTGGCATTGAAAACGCGCGGGCCGTGTGGACACGGCGGACGATAGGGAGCGCCTTGCTGGGTTGGTCCGAGTGCGCGCTGCGCAACATGCCACGGGCGTGGCGGCGCAAAAAGTCGGTGTTGGTGTCGAGCGGGATTTGTTGCTGAGTTTGGGGGCGCATGCCTGATCCTATTCACATGATGTTGCCGCTCTCGCTACGGCGACTGTGATTGAACAGGTATGACTCCTGAAACGGATTTTCCTGAGCAGGTGCGTTGGCTTTCGCGAGAGCTGGGCGGCCTGCACTGCCCAGCGTCAATACTAGCACGGGTTGCACGCCATGTAACGGTGCCTGTCGCGTATCCAATGAAAAAGGGCCAACCGAATGGTTGGCCCTTTCTGGACGATCGTTCAAGCAAACATCTTAAACGTCGATATTCCCCGCCCGCAGCGCATTCGCCTCAATAAAGTTCCGACGCGGTTCCACGTCATCCCCCATCAACGTCGTAAAGATCTGATCCGCCGCGATCGCATCATCGATCTGCACCTTCAGCAGACGACGCACGGTCGGATCCATCGTGGTTTCCCACAGCTGCGACGGGTTCATCTCGCCCAGACCTTTGTAACGCTGCTTCGACACGCCGCGTTCGGCTTCTTCACGCAGCCACAGCATCGCTGCGTGGAAGTCGCGTACAGCGAATTCCTTCATGCGCTCGCCTTCGCCGCGGCGCACGATCGCGCCTTCGCCCATCAGGCCCTGGAACGTTGCTGCCGAGTTGGCCAGCACGGCGTAATCGGCGCCCGCCACGAAGTCGGCATCGATCGACGTCACCTGCACGTTGCCGTGGTAGATGCGTTCGATGCGCAGCGCGTGCTTTTCGGACAGGTCGTCCGAGCGCACTTTAACTTTCACGGCCGGGTCGTTGATCGATTTTTCCATCGCCTGCGCCGATGCTTCGGCGTTCTCGAGCGTGGTCAGGTCCAGTGCCACGCCGCCGCTAAAGATCGCGGTCAGTGCGGCCCGGTCGATCACGCGCGTCAGGCGCATCATGATGGTGTTGGCCAGGTTGTACTGGCGTGCCAGTTCGCCCAGCGCTTCGCCACTGATCGGTTCGGCGCCATCGCGCGGGATGAGCGACGCGGTGTTGAGCGCGAACGTCATCATGTAGCTGGCTTCTTCGATGTCGTCCTTCAAATAACGCTCGTCGCGGCCGGCCTTGACCTTGTACAGCGGCGGTTGCGCGATGTAGATGTGGCCGCGCTCGACCAGCTGCGGCATCTGGCGGTAGAACAGCGTCAGCAGCAGGGTGCGGATGTGGGCGCCGTCGACGTCCGCATCGGTCATGATGATGATGCGGTGATAGCGCAATTTCTCGACGTTGAATTCGTCCGGGCCGATCGACGTGCCGAGCGTGGCGATCAGGGTCGTGATCTGTTCCGACGACAGCATCTTTTCGAAGCGCGCCTTTTCCACGTTCAGCACCTTGCCGCGCAGCGGCAGGATGGCCTGGAATTTACGGTCGCGGCCCTGCTTGGCCGAGCCGCCTGCCGAGTCACCCTCGACGATGTACAGTTCGGCCAGCGCCGGGTCGCGTTCCTGGCAGTCGGCCAGTTTCGACGACAGGCCCAGGCCGTCCATGACGCCTTTGCGGCGCGTCAGGTCGCGTGCCTTGCGCGCGGCTTCGCGGGCGCGGGCGGCTTCGACGATCTTGCCGCAGATGATCTTGGCGTCGTTCGGCTTTTCGGCCAGGAAGTCGGTCAGGGTCTTGGCGACGATCTCTTCGACCGGGCCGCGCACTTCGGACGACACCAGTTTATCTTTGGTCTGCGACGAGAATTTCGGTTCCGGCACTTTCACTGACAGCACGCAGGTCAGGCCTTCGCGCATGTCGTCGCCAGAGATTTCGACCTTGGCCTTCTTGGCGAACTCGTGCTCGTCGATGTACTTGTTGATCACGCGCGTCATCGCCGCGCGCAGGCCCGTCAGGTGGCTGCCGCCGTCGCGCTGCGGGATGTTGTTCGTGAAGCACAGCACCTGCTCGTTGAAGGCATCGTTCCACTGCATCGAGACGTCGACCGAGATGTTCGTATTCTGGTCCGACATGCGCTCGCCGGTCGCCTGGAAGACGGTCGGGTGCAGCACGTTCTTGGTCTTGTTGATGTATTCGACGAAGCCGCGCGTGCCGCCTTCGAATGCATAGATTTCTTCCTTGCCCGAGCGCTGGTCGGTCAGCTTGATGCTCACGCCATTGTTCAGGAACGACAGTTCGCGAATCCGCTTGGACAGGATTTCGTAGTGGAACTCAACGTGGTTGAAGATGGTCTCGTCGGCCCAGAAGTGCACGTCGGTGCCGCGCTTGTCGGTTTCGCCGATGACCTTGATGGGCGAGACTTCGACGCCATTGACCATCGCCAGTTCGCGGTTTTGCGGCACGCCGCGCACGAATTCCATCTGGTGCACTTTGCCGTCGCGGCGGATCGTCACGCGCAGCAGTTTTGACAGTGCGTTCACGCACGAGACGCCCACGCCGTGCAGGCCGCCGGAGACTTTGTACGAGTTCTGGTCAAACTTGCCGCCGGCGTGCAGCTCGGTCAGGACGATCTCGGCCGCCGAGCGTTTCGGCTCGTGCTTGTCGTCCATTTTCAGGCCGACCGGAATGCCGCGGCCGTTGTCGGTGATCGAAATCGAATTGTCCGAGTGGATCGTGACGTGGATTTCGGTGCAATGGCCGGCCAGCGATTCGTCGATCGAGTTGTCCAGCACTTCGAAGACCAGGTGGTGCAGGCCGGTGCCGTCGGACGTGTCGCCAATGTACATGCCCGGGCGCTTGCGCACCGCTTCCAGACCTTCCAGGATCTGGATCGAGGAGGCGCCATAATCATCCACCGGGATGGCGGGGATATTTTCTGCTGGGGTATTCTCGGACATGGACTACTTTCTTTAAAACTGAGTATTTCAGACCGGCACGCGAAGCGTGCGGTACGCTGCATCCGGGCCGCCGGAGCGGCCCGTTCGAGGCATCAAATACGCATCGGCATGACGACATACTTGAAGTCGCCGACCTCGGGAATCGAGATCAGCGCCGACGAGTTCGAGTCGCCCAGGGCGATGTTGACCTGGTCGCACTTCAGGTTGTTGAGCACGTCGAGCAGGTAAGTCACGTTAAAGCCGATGTCGATCGAATCGCCGCCGTAGTCGATCTCGAGTTCTTCGACTGCTTCTTCCTGGTCGGCATTGGTCGAGCTGATCTTCATGACGCCCGGCTCGATGATGCAGCGCACGCCCTTGAACTTGTCACTGGTCATGATCGCGGCGCGCTGCAGCGAACGCAGCAGCTCATCGCGGCTGATCGTGAAGTCGTTCTTGTAACCCTTCGGGATCACGCGCGTGTAGTCAGGGAACTTGCCCTCAACCAGTTTCGAGACCAGCTCGATGTCGGCGAAGGTCAATTTCACTTGCGACGCGGCGATGTCCAGGCGGACCGTCTCATCGCTTTCTTCGAGCAGGCGCTGCAGTTCGATGATGGTCTTGCGCGGGATGATCACTTCCTGGCGCTCGAACTGCTGTTCGGTTTCTACCGAGCAGAAGGCCAGGCGGTGACCGTCGGTCGCCACGGCAATGATATTGCTGCCGTCGAGCACCAAGAGCAGGCCGTTCAGGTAGTAACGGATATCCTGCTGCGCCATCGAGAAGTACACCATGTTGAACAGGTGCTTGAGCGTCTTTTGCGGCAGCGTGACCGATGCGTTGTAGGTGTCGGCGATCGAGACGGTCGGGAACTCTTCGGCCGCGAGCGTCTGCAGCGCGAAGCGCGACTTGCCGCTCTGCACGGCCAGGCGCTTGTTTTGCAGCGTCATCGTGACGTCGCCCGATTCCGGCAGCGCGCGCAGGATGTCGAGGAGTTTACGCGCCGCGACCGTCGTGCCGGCGACTTCATCGCCCGCGCCGATATTGGCGTGCGTGGTGATCTGTACTTCGGTGTCGGTCGACAGGAACGACACGTTCTGGCCATCTTTGCGAATGAGGATATTGGCCAGAATCGGCATAGTGTGCCGACGCTCGACAATACCACTCACGATCTGCAGTGGCCGGAGAAGCGTATCTCGGGTGGATTTGACCAGTTGCATTTTATCCTCAGTACGTTTGATTGGTTAATTATTACTAAAACGATATTGTGCCATTGCCTGCGGCAAACACAAGGCGTCTGCCCGGCTGCTGCCGGATTACCCTTTCAGGGTCTGTTCCAGCACGTGCAGCTCGTGGTTGCATTCGGGATTCTTCTGGCGGTCGCCCGCGATCTTGCGCACGGCGTGCAACACGGTCGTGTGGTCGCGTCCGCCGAACAGTTCGCCGATTTCCGGCAAGCTCTTTTGCGTCAGTTCCTTGGCCAGGTACATGGCGATCTGGCGCGGGCGAGCGATGTTGGCCGGCCGGCGCTTCGAGTACATGTCCGCGACCTTGATGTTGAAGAAGTCAGCCACCGTCTTCTGGATGTTTTCCACCGAGATCTGGCGGTTCTGCACCGACAGCAGATCTTTCAGCGCTTCTTTGACGACGTCGATCGTGATGTCCTTGCCGTGGAAACGCGAGTACGCCAGGATCTTGCGCAGCGCGCCTTCGAGCTCGCGCACGTTCGAGCGCAGGTGTTTTGCCACGAAGAAGGCGACGTCGTCCGACAGCGTCACGTCTTCGGATTGCGCTTTCTTGAGCAGAATCGCGACGCGCATCTCCAGCTCCGGCGGCTCGATCGCCACCGTCAGGCCGGAATCGAAACGCGAGATCAGGCGGTCGTCCATGCCCGTGATCTCTTTCGGATAGGTATCCGACGTGATGATGATCTGTTTCTTCGCGGCGATCAGCGCTTCGAACGCATAGAAGAATTCTTCCTGCGTGCGGCTTTTGCCGCCGAAGAACTGAATATCATCGATCAACAGCATGTCGAGCGAGTGATAGTAGTGCTTGAAATCGTCGAAGCCCTTGCGTTGATAGGCGGTGACGACGTCGCGCACGTACTGCTCGGCGTGGATGTAGCGGATGCGCGCGTTCGGCTGGTCGGCCATGACCTGGTTGCCGATCGCATGGATCAGGTGAGTCTTACCCAGGCCGACGCCGCCATAGAAGAACAGCGGGTTGTACGACACGCCCGGGTTGTTCGCCACCTGGATTGCAGCGGCGCGCGCCAGCTGGTTGGCCTTACCGGTCACGAAGCTGTCGAAGGTCAGCTCGGTGTTGATGCGGCTTTGCTCGCGTTTCGGCGAGTTGGCGATGTTCAGATTCTGGTTGTGGCTCGGGCCGTTGCCGCTGTTCGGGCTCGGGTGTTCAGCGCCGGGCGCCGGGCGCGGGGCGTTGAAGTCGACGGTCGCGGTGGAGCCGGACGCACCGGCGCTCACCGTGTTGCGCGACGGATGTGTTTTGGGGTCGAGCACAAACTGCACCTCGACCGGCGCTTCCCAGTACTGGGCTGCCAACTCCGTGATGCGGGTGGCAAACTGTGTCTTGACCCAGTCGAGCTTGAAGCGATTCGGTGCGGCCACGCGCAGCTTGCCGTCTTCGTAGTCGAGGGCGACCAGCGGTTTGATCCACGCGCTATATTGCTGTGGCGTGAGCTCAAGCTCTAGCTGCGCGGAACAGGTCTGCCAAAAATTTTCCATTACTTCGCTTGTTGATACGTAACACGCTATTTTACCCGCACCGGACAAAGTTATCCACAGGCGCTACACATATTTTCCACCGAAACGGGCTGTCGGGGTGCCCGGCAGCGGGGCAGGGAAGGGCGATGAAGGCGGCCTGCGAAACAACATCCACCTTGACACTGATGCGCGAATTAGAGTCTAATTCAGGGTTCCCCGTCCGTGCACCGTGTCAGGCTGATAATTTCAGCGGCTGGTAGTCGGGCGAAGAGAGACCTGTGGCATGACGCGAGCTTAATCTGCGAAATTGTCATCGGCGCCGAATCTGACTCAAGTCAGACCCGATTTTGCATCTTATTTTGCTTTAAGCGAGACCACCATGAAACGTACTTACCAACCTTCCGTCGTCCGTCGCAAGCGCACGCACGGCTTCCGCGCACGTATGGCTACCCGTGGTGGCCGTCAAGTCCTGAACGCTCGCCGCGCCAAAGGCCGCAAGCGTCTGGCTGTCTAAGTCACACACCGCACGTTGCGGTCAGTGATGACAGGCGAAGGTTCGCACGACTTCGCGCGCGTTCGGCGCATCGTTAAAACGGATGAATTTTCATCCGTTTTTCGTTTGCGGCCGGCGCAAAAAACGGCGCATTTCGTGCTCTATACGCGACCGAACGCACTGCCGCATGCGCGGCTGGGCGTCGTTGCGGCCAAGCGCTTTGCGCCGCGCGCGGTCACGCGCAACACGATCAAGCGCATCACGCGCGAACTGTTCCGCACCACCGGCCTGCCGCCTGTCGATTGCATCGTCCGCTTGTCGCGGCCGGTCAACGGCAAGGATGGCCCGGCCACGAACCGGGCCCTGAAGGCCGCGTTGAAGGTGGAACTGACGCGCCTGTTTGCGTCGCAGCTGCGGCGCCCGGCGCCGGTGGACGCGGCATGAAAACGCTGCTCGTCTCGCTGTTTGTCGGGATCCTGCGCGGTTATCAACTGCTGATCTCGCCGATGCTCGGGCCGCGCTGCCGTTTCTACCCCAGTTGTTCCAATTATGCGATCGAAGCGTTGCGCGTCCACGGCGCTGCACGCGGCTCATGGCTGGCCGCGCGCCGCGTGGGCCGCTGCCATCCGTGGCACGCCGGCGGCCTCGACCCGGTGCCGCCTCACGGCGCCAAGGAATCCCATTCAGCCGCTTGCGGTTGCAACCACTCCTGAAGACTCCAATGGAATTCAATAAACGTACTGTCCTGTGGATCGTGTTCGCCATTTCCCTGATTGTTCTCTGGAACAATTGGATGGTGGCTAACGGCAAACAGTCGATGTTCTCGCCGGCGCGTCCGGCGCAGGTTGCCCAGCAAAAGCCATCCGATGTGCCGGCTGCACCGCAAGCGGGCAGCAATGCCGTGCCAGGTGTACCGGCCACGCCAGGTGCGCCTGCTGTTCCTGGCGGCGCGCCAGTGGCCGCCGTGGCGAGCCCGCTCGTCACCGTCACCACCGACGTCGTCAAGGTCGACATCGACCCGGTCGGCGGCGTGATCAAGCGCCTCGAGATGCTCCAGTACCGCGATCACTTCGACAAGACCAAGAACCAGGTCCTGTTCAGCGTGAATGGTCCGAACGTGTACCTGGGCCAGACTGGCCTGATCGGCACCACTGCCGCTGGCGTGCTGCCGAACCACACCACGCCGTTCACCGTGCGTCCTGGCGTGCGTACGCTGGGCGCGAATGGCCAGGTGCAGGTCGTGATGGATGCGGAGCAGGGCGGCGTGCGCCTGACCAAGACGCTGACGTTCCGCAAGGGCGACTACCTGATCGGCGTGCGTCACGACGTGACCAATATCGGCACCGCGCCGGTCCAGCCGTCGCTGTACCTGCAGCTGCAGCATGACGGCACCAAGCCGGCCACCGATTCGTGGTTCATGCCAAGCTACACCGGCCCGACGCTCTATACGAACGCCGACAAGTACCAGAAGCTGACCTTCGAGAAGATCGAAAAGGGCAGTGCGGATCACGCGCTGAAGGCCGACAACGGCTGGGTCGCGATTTCGCAGCACTTCTTTGTCTCGGCCTTCATTCCTGCCGACCGTACGCCGCGCGACATCTTCACCAAGAAGATCGCCACCAACCTGTATGCGATCGGTACCGTGCAGTCGATGGGTACCGTGGCGCCTGGCGCGACCGTGTCGGTTGACTCGCGCCTGTATTCGGGTCCGCAGGACGAGCGCACGCTGGAAACCATCACCCCGGGCCTCGAGCTGGTGAAGGACTACGGCATGCTGACCGTGATCGCCAAGCCGATCTTCTGGGTCATGACGCAGCTGCACGCGATGCTGGGCAACTGGGGCTGGACCATCGTCGCCCTGACCATCCTGATCAAGCTGGCGTTCTTCCCGCTGTCGGCGGCAGGTTATCGCAGCATGGCCAAGATGCGTGTGGTCACGCCAAAAATGCAGGCGATCCGCGAACGCTTCAAGAGCGATCCGGTCAAGATGCAGCAAGCCACGATGGAGCTGTACAAGACCGAGAAAATCAATCCGCTGGGCGGCTGCCTGCCGATCCTGGTGCAGATGCCGGTGTTCTTCGCGCTGTACTGGGTGCTGCAGGCCTCGGTCGAGATGCGCGGCGCGCCATGGATCGGCTGGATCCAGGATCTGACGCAGCCTGACCCGTTCTACATCCTGCCGGTCATCTACGCGGTGTCGATGTTCATCACGACCAAGCTCAATCCGCAGCCGACCGACCCGGTGCAGGCCAAGATGATGCTGTTCATGCCGATCGCGTTCTCGGTGGTGTTCTTCTTCTTCCCGTCCGGCCTCGTGCTGTACTGGGTGGTCAACAACATCCTGTCGATCGCGCAGCAGTGGGTCATCACGCGCAAGTTCGAGACGGCCGCAGCGAAGTAAGCTGCCCTGGTCCTTGCGAAAAACCCGCGCCTTGTGCGCGGGTTTTTTTTGGCGTGTGCGATGGACTTGGATTCCCGCCTGCGCGGGAATGACGTGTTGGCTTTACGGGTCATGGGTTGTGTCGCAGCCCGCAGCTTGAAAACCGTCGTTCCCGCGGAGGCGGGAACCCAAGTCATCCCCCATACCCATCACCCGAATCCCTTACAATCGCTCCATGAAACTCGATACCTCACCCATCGCCGCCATCGCCACCGCCCCGGGCCGCGGCGGCATCGGCGTCGTGCGCGCCTCCGGCAAGGAGCTCGGCGCCTTGATCGCCGCGCTGTTCCCCGGTGCGACGCTCGCGCCGCGCCATGCAACCTATATTCCGTTCAAGGCCGCCAACGGCGACATCATCGACGAGGGCCTGGCCCTGTACTTCCCGGGCCCGCATTCGTACACCGGCGAAGATGTGCTGGAGCTGCAGGGTCACGGCGGCCCGATCGTGCTGCAGATGCTGCTGGGACGCGTGCTCGAAGCGGGCAGCAGCATGGACCTGCGCCTGGCCGAACCGGGCGAATTCACGCGCCGCGCGTTCCTCAACGACAAGCTCGACCTGGCCCAGGCCGAGGCGGTGGCCGACCTGATCGACGCCTCCACTGAAGCTGCCGCCAAGTCGGCGTCGCAATCGCTGTCGGGCGCGTTTTCGCAAGTGGTGCACACGCTGGTGGACCAGACGACCAATCTGCGCATGCTGGTCGAAGCCACGCTCGACTTCCCGGAAGAAGAAATCGACTTCCTCGAAAAATCGAACGCGCGCGGCCAGCTGGCCGGGATCATCACGGCGCTGGAACACGTGTTCCGCCAGGCGGCGCAAGGCGCGCTGCTGCGCGAAGGGTTGAATGTCGTGCTGGTCGGGCAGCCGAACGTGGGCAAGTCGTCACTGCTGAACGCACTGGCCGGGGCCGACGTTGCGATCGTCACGCCGATTGCCGGCACCACGCGCGACAAGGTCAGCGAGACGATCCAGATCGAGGGCATCCCGCTGAACATCATCGACACCGCCGGCATCCGCGCGATTAGCGACGAGATCGACGTGGTCGAGCGCATCGGCATCGAGCGCACCTGGGGCGAAGTGGGCAAGGCCGACGTGATCTTGCACCTGCTGGACGCGAACCTGGGTCCGAGCGCGGCCGACGAAGCCATTGTCGCGGCGTTCCCGGCCAACGTGCCGGTGGTGCGCATCTGGAACAAGATCGACCTGTCGGGCCACAAGCCGTCGAAGGATGAAAGCACGGACGCCGTGCACCTGTATCTGTCGGCGCACGAAAAGCTCGGCATCGACCTGCTGCGCGCCGAACTGCTGCGCATCGCCGGCTGGCAGCAGACGGGCGAGTCGCTGTTTTTAGCGCGCGAGCGGCACCTGATTGCGCTGCGCGCGGCCAGCGACCATCTGGAACTGGCGCGCCAGCATGCAATGCAGGATGACCAGTCGCTGGACTTGTTTGCCGAAGAGCTGCGGCTGGCGCAGGATCAGCTTTCCAGCATTACCGGGCAGTTTACGCCGGATGATTTGCTGGGGGTGATTTTCGGGCGGTTCTGTATCGGAAAGTAGCGAGTCGGCAACTAGTGCCCCTGCTTGCCAAGATTTAGCGGTGTTTCATAGGAAAGTAGGCAAAGTTTGGCGAACTAAGTTATTTGAAGGCAAAAATCTTTTAGTACACACTTAAGTACACGAGCCGTCTTGTCTCTAATTCTGTGTACTAACTATGCCAAGAACCGCAATGCCCCTGAATGACAAGCGCATCAAAGCGATGAAGCCCAAGGCCAAGCGCTACCTAATCGCGGATGGCGGCGGCCTGGCGCTGGAGGTGATGACGTCAGGAGCCAAGATATGGCGCTACCGCTATTCGTTGCAAGGAAAGCAACAGCCTCTTTTGACGATTGGTGAATACCCTTCGATCAGCTTGCAGGACGCGCGGGACCGGGCGCGCAAGTATGGCGAGACAGTTTCCTCGGGCGTGTCCCCTATCGCCGCTGCCAAAAAAGATCGAGGGGTCGTACAGCCACATGATTCCGTTCGTGCTTTCGGCGATTTGTGGTTTGCGGCGGAATTGCCGAAAAATCCAAGTCATATAGCACCGTGACGCGCCGCGCGCTCGATAAGGACGTCTATCCCGCCATCGGTAACAAGCCGCTCGCCGACGTCAATGCGGGAGACGTGCTGGCTATTTGCGACAAGATCAAGGGGCGGGAGGCACCGCAGATGGCGCTATTAACCCGAAATGTGATTAAGCGCATGTATGAGTATGCGATCGCGCGCCAAGTGGTAACCATCAATCCCGCACAGCAGCTAGTGGCGCGGTTTATCGCCACGCCGCAAAGTCGCACCCGCGTCCTTTCGCCCGATGAAATCGGTAGGGTCATGCGAACGGTGTACGCATCCGATATGAGCCGGGCCTACAAACTAGCGCTGCACCTGCTGATCATCACGATGGTGCGCAAATCCGAGCTGATCGAGGCCGAGTGGTCTGAGTTCGACCTTGAGGCCGGCATCTGGCGCATCCCGGCTGCACGTATGAAGAAGGACATTGAGCACTGGGTGTATTTGTCGGCTCAGGCAGTCGAAATTTTACGCGAGGTGCAAACGTTGACGCATAGCCAGCGGTTCCTGTTCCCAATGCGGCGCGGCTATGACGACCGACCCATCGCCAAATCGACGCTCAACCAAGCAATTCGCGCAATGAAAACGGACGTTCAACACTTCGTAATTCACGACTTTCGACGCACCGCTTCAACCCATCTTCACGAGATGGGGATGTCGTCTGATGCAATCGAAAAGGCGCTAGCGCACTCTATCAAAGGTATCAAGGGAGTGTACAACCGGGCTGAGTATGCGGACGAGCGTAGCAAGATTCTGCAACTGTGGGCCTCGTTCGTGGAAGCGCAGATCAACGACGGAAACAAGGTAATCGCCGGCAAATTCGGCAGGGCCGCAGCATGACGCGCCGCGAGTGCTAGCCGAATTTATCCACGAGTTGGGCCATGCCTACCGCGACGGCGAGCACTGGGAAACCATTGCCCGTACGGCGATACCTATCATTACTTAAAAAAAAGGAACAGATGGACGTTTCAGATGAAATTTCGGAGAACTGGCGATGGTGCGACGAATTAACCATAGTTCAGGCCGCACTCTTAATTGTCGGCATTGATCCAACATCGAAGGCAGGGGCTTCCTGCGAGCGCACAGTTTATTCCGAACAACCCAAAGGCTATGCGCCAGCGAAGATAGCTATTAGCGACGCCTTGCAATCGGGCAAGATCAGAGGGAAGGTTTACCAAAACGACTCATATGGTAATTCAGTTGGAGCGATTCCAGGTTCCGTTGATGTGGATGCATCGGTTGTGTCGGTCGGTTCGGTGAAGGAGTGGCTTGTATCACGAGGTTTTAGAAAGGGCTTCCTCTTCCCTGCTCTAGAGCCAACGGACTACCTTGATCCGGGCAATGATCGGTATGCTCCAAAGCTTGCGGCGGCAGTACAGGCTTGGAAGGCTGTAACCGACCCGAACGGCAAACATCCAAAACAGGCACTTATGAAATGGTTGAGAGAAAACGCGGCCACATTTGGCCTGACCGATGATGAGGGCAGACCAAACGAAACTGGAATTGAGGAGGTCGCAAAAGTAGCGAACTGGAAGCCCGGAGGTGGCGCCCCGAAGACCCCGAGCGAGTAACCTGCCCACCCCCAAGAGCCGCATGGGCGCTAGGTTTTGCGGCTCTTCCACCTCGGAGGCTACCCACCTATTGCTGCGTTTTAAGGGGTGAGTTTTCGTAACCTACCTGGCTATTCGCCGCTCATTGACATCCCTAACCTTTGCACTAATCCGCTGAATTAAGGCGGCAACATGCAAAGTTAGGCAAACATGGCACAACAACCAGTAACTGCAGCACCAGCAAGTCAAACCCTCCCAGCAGATGGCATGAGCCGTTGGAATCAGATAGCCCCCTTCGCGCCGTTCAGCCGCGAGAAGTTCCGTCAGTTGGTGATTGCAGGCAAGGCACCTCAGCCAATCAAACTCTCTGAGTGCTGCACGGCATATCAAAATCGAGAGCTGCACAAGTTCTTCGCCGATCCGGTGAATTACCGCGCTGTTGTTAATCTCGTGACCGAGGAGGCAAAGCCATAATGGAACTGAGTTCTGAATCTATCGTCTCCCTTTCCATTTCTGACCAATTGGCCAGCCGGGATCAGTTCGATGCTGCTATAGCAAAGTTGCGCTCGCTTCTGACGCTGCTCTCCGGCGAAGGCTTCGCCGCTTTTAAGAGCCTGTCCGAAGACAATCAGCAAAACCTCATCTGGCTTGCATTCGATCTGGCCGATGACGTTGGGCGCGCTGGTGAGCTTGTGGCCGAAGCACGGACGGGCCGGCCACAATTCGTAACGAACCTGCGCGGCTGATGCGTGAGTTATTCCAAAAAGGCCGCGCGTGAGGCGGCGAAGCTGAAGCGCGAGCCGGGCACCTTTGCTGCCGTGCCCTTCGCTATGCTTCGCAGCCAATCGTTTGCCGCGCTATCTCCGCAAGCAAACAAGCTGCTTTTCGATCTACTTGCTCAGTACAACTTAAGGAACAATGGCGATTTGTCCATGAGCTTTGAAAAGACAATGAGGCCGCGCGGGTGGAAAAGTAAAGACACGCTCAATAAGGCCCGCCTTGAACTAATTGAGGCTGGCTTTATCTTGCTGACGCGCCAACGCGGCTTGCATCAATGCTCCCTATACGCCGTTACGTTTTACGCGGTCGATTACTGCGAGGGAAAGCTTGAGATGAGCGCGACCAGAACTGCACTTAGCAACTGGCGTAAAAACGAACCATTAAAAAATAAAGAGCCCAGTACGCGATCCGTACCAGTAGTACACCGTTTAGGTACGCCAGCCGTACTATAGGGCGCCACAAAACTCCGTTTAGGTACGCCAGCTGTACTTAAACGGGGTTTTTTTCGCTTGCTCTAATACGGCTAGCGTACACCTTCTTAGATTCACCATCTGGTGTTGAAATTCTAGTGCCGAGTGAATGGATTCAGTTCGGTTGTCAAACTGGCACTGCAGCAATCTCCAGGGAGGCGCTGTACCAGCGGCAACGATGCTACATACCGGGCGTACCGAGCGGTGCCTGTACTGCGGCTGGAATCACGGATTTGTTCCTAGTGCCGACCTGTGGCTAGTACGATGAGGAAGTTCAACCGTGCTGCGAAGCCCGCGCCTAGCCATGGCGATGGCAATGTTTGGACACTCGAGAGTCACTTTGGCCTGAAGGTGGCCGCGCCGGCCTGCAAGGCTGGTGGATGCGCTGTTTTTTGTTCGTTGACCCCGGAATAGCCTGGCCAGCTGATATATGATGCCATACTGAAATTCTACCTCGACGATGAACATGTATCGAACCTATCAAAAAGACTTGCTGGACGAAAGTCTCGAAGTTCCGGAGCAGAAAAATCCAGGGCAAGAAGGGCAAGTAAGCGACCAAAAAATCAAGTTGGGTCAGCTGGAAAGTCACTTGTGGGAATCCGCCAACATTTTGCGCGGTCCAGTGGATGCTGCTGACTTTAAGACGTACATCTTCCCGTTGCTGTTCTTTAAACGCATCTGTGACGTGTGGGACGAGGAATACCAGGAGATCGTCGATGACACTGGTGATGAGCAGCTGGCCTGGTTCCCGGAGTCGCACCGCTTCCAGATCCCCGAAGACTGCCACTGGAACGATGTACGCGCCAAGGCGAGCAACGTCGGCTCCGCCTTGCAGCGCGCCATGCGCGAGATCGAGAAAGCGAACCCGGAAAGCCTTTACGGCGTTTTCGGCGATGCGCAGTGGTCGAACAAGTACCGCCTGTCGGATGAGCTGCTTAAAGACCTGATCGAGCATTTTTCTAAGCTGCCGTTTGGCAACAAGAACGTCGATTCGGACCTGCTCGGCGACGCCTACGAGTACCTGATCAAGAAGTTTGCCGACGCGACGAACAAGAAGGCTGGCGAGTTCTACACCCCACGCAGCGTGGTGCGGTTGATGATCGACATGCTCGACCCGAAAGAAGCCGAGACCATCTATGATCCGGCTTGCGGTACCGGCGGCATGTTGCTGGCCGCGGTGCAGCACGTCAAGGAGATGCACGGCGATGTAAAGCGCCTGTGGGGCAAGTTATACGGACAGGAAAAGAACCTTACGACCTCAGCCATCGCGCGGATGAACTTGTTCTTGCATGGGATTGAGGATTTTCAGGTCGTGCGCGGGGACACGCTGCGCAACCCGGCGTTCTTCGAAGGCGACCGGCTGGCGACCTTCGACTGCGTGATCGCCAACCCGCCGTTCTCGCTTGAAAAGTGGGGCGAGGAGCAGTGGCTCAACGATCCGTTCGGCCGAAACTTTGCGGGACTGCCCCCATCGTCGAGCGGGGACTTCGCGTGGGTGCAGCACATGGTCAAATCTATGGCCGACGTAACCGGCCGGATGGCGGTCGTTCTGCCCCAAGGCGCGCTGTTCCGCAAGGGGACGGAAGGCAGCATCCGACAGAAATTGCTCGAAATGGACCTGATCGAGGCCGTGATCGGACTTGCCCCCAACCTGTTCTACGGCACAAGCCTTGCCGCCTCTATCCTCGTCCTACGTAAGCGCAAGCCGGCACAGCTCAAGAAAAAGGTGCTGATCGCCGATGCGTCACGCCTGTTCCGAGGCGGTCGCGCGCAAAACTATCTCGAGCCGGAGCATGCGGTAAGCATCCTCGGTTGGTATCGCGGCTTGGCCGATGTGCAGGACGCGGTGCGAGTGGTGACCCTCGACGAGATCAAAGCCGAAGACTGGACCCTGAACATCTCGCGCTACGTGCTGCCGCCGCTACAAGACGACATTCCGCCGCTAACTGACGCCATCGCGGCGTTCAAGGACGCGCTCGCCCGTTGTCGTGACGCCGAAGAGCGCCTCGCGCAGGTTATGACTGAAGGGGGATGGCTGCAATGAGTCACCCAAGCAAACGAATCAGCCAGCAAGAGCTGGAAAGCTATCTCTGGGGTGCCGCCGTCCTGCTGCGCGGCCTCATCGACGCGGGCGACTACAAGCAATTCATCTTCCCGCTGTTGTTCTACAAGCGCGTCTCGGACGTATGGGAAGAGGAATATCGGGCGGCGCTGGCTAGCTCAGGTGGTGACCTCTCTTATGCACAGTTCGCTGAGAACCACCGCTTCCAAATCCCGGAAGGCGCGCATTGGAGCGACGTGCGCCACGCACCCAAGAACGTCGGCGCCGCCATCCAGAAGGCGATGCGCGCCATCGAAACGGCCAATCCGGATATGCTCGACGGTATCTTCGGCGATGCACCTTGGACAAACCGTGAGCGCTTGCCCGACGAAACGGTGAAGAACCTTATCGAGCACTTCTCGACGCAGACGCTGTCGGTGGCGAACGTGCCTGAGGACGAGCTCGGCAACGCTTACGAGTACCTGATCAAGAAGTTCGCGGACGATTCCGGGCACACGGCGGCCGAGTTCTACACCAACCGTACCGTCGTCCACCTGATGACGCAACTGCTGGCCCCACAGGCTGGCGAGTCTATTTACGACCCCACCTGCGGCACTGGCGGCATGTTGATTTCGGCACTGGACGAAGTGAAACGCTCCGGCGGCGAATACCGCACACTTAAGCTCTACGGGCAGGAGCGCAATCTCATTACCTCATCCATCGCCCGCATGAACCTGTTCCTACACGGCGTGGAGGACTTCGAAATCATTCGGGGCGACACGCTGGCGGACCCGAAGCACATTGAAGGCGACTGTCTGCGCCAGTTCGACGTAATCCTGGCCAACCCGCCGTACTCCATCAAGCAATGGAATCGCGACGCATGGCGCAGCGACAAGTGGGGACGTAATTTGCTGGGCACACCGCCGCAAGGCCGTGCTGACTATGCCTTCCAGCAGCACATCCTGGCTAGCCTGACATCGAAGGGGCGTAGTGCCGCGCTCTGGCCCCACGGCGTGCTGTTCCGCAACGAAGAACAGTCCATGCGCGCCAAGATGATCGAGCAGGACTGGGTGGAGGCCGTAATCGGCCTCGGTCCCAACCTGTTCTACAACTCCCCGATGGAGTCTTGCATCGTCATTTGCAACCGGAATAAACCTGCTGCGCGCAAAGACAAGGTGATTTTTATTGATGCGGTGAATAAGGTTACGCGGGAACGTGCGCAGAGTTTCCTGAAACCCGAACATCAGCTGAGCATCTTAGCCGCCTATAAAAATTTTGAGGATGTGCCGCGTTTCGCCAAGGTCGCCACACTGGCCCAGATCGGCGCCAACCAGGGTAATCTCTCGATCCCGCTCTATGTGAAGCGTCATGTAGTCGCGCCTGCAATCGACAACAACGGTGACGCGGAATCAATGCGTTCTGCCTGGGATGGATGGCAAGCCGATAGCCGCGCCTTCTGGCAGCAGATGGACGCGCTAGTAGAAATACTGAATGGACCAATCACGGAGGGCATTGAGAGTGTATGACGAGATCGAAAGGGCCTTGGAGCCAAGCTGGCAACGGGTGAAATTTGGCGATGTGGTCCGACTCGAAAAAGCCCGTAGCCAAGACCCGTTGTCTGACGGTTTCGAACGATACCTCGGGCTGGAGCATTTAGAGCCAGGCGACTTGCGGATCCGCAGTTGGGGTAATGTCACGGATGGTGTGAGTTTCACCAGCGTGTTTAAGCCTGGGCAGGTGCTGTTTGGGAAGCGGCGCGCCTACCAGCGCAAGGTGGCTGTCGCGGATTTTGCTGGCGTGTGTTCTGGCGACATATATGTAATGGAAGCCAAAGACGCGCAGGTTTTGCTGCCTGAATTGCTTCCGTTTATTTGCCAGACCGACGCCTTTTTTGAACATGCAGTGGGTACATCTGCAGGATCGTTGAGCCCGCGTACTAACTGGACGAGCTTGGCGGACTTTGAATTCGCACTGCCAGATTTAGCCTCGCAGAAGAAAGTTACGATTTTTCTTCAAGGATACGTGGGCGCAATAGATGCGCTACAAAGTTTGGAGACATCAGCTAGAGCGCTCCAAAAATCGCTTCTATTTGATAGGGCTGAGACGCTTAGGAAAGGGAAGACTGTCACTCTTGACTCTGTGGTAGCGGATGGGAGGCCGATCACTTATGGGATTGTGAAACCGGGCCTGGCCTATGCTGGTGGTATTCCTGTTATTAAAGTGAGAGATTTTCCTAACGGCGTTGTGTTGGAAGGGGACCTGTTGTTGACGTCTCCTGAGATTGAAAAAGGCTATAAGCGATCAAGACTGCTTCCTGGTGACTTGCTCTTTTCCATTAGAGGTACTGTTGGTCGCATGGCATTCGTGCCTGATACGCTCTCGGGTGCGCAGATTACGCAAGATACGGCTCGATTAACGATCAGTTCTCATTTTGATCCCCGATATGTGCGTTACATGCTTGAGTCACCAAATGCCGTAGCCCAAGTTAAAGCCAACACGATGGGTCTTGCCGTACAAGGAATTAACTTGGGCGACCTCCGCAAAGTGTCGATTCCTGCATGTGATCTGGCCCAGCAGATCGAACTTGCTGACGAACTGGAAGAAATCGATCATGCGATTCGATCTATAGTTGCTCGCAAGAACGACGTCGTTCGCCAACTCGCTATTGCTCGGCAAAACGCACTTAATGGAGGCATGGTTGTTTAACGAAGCAAATAGCGTAGAGGCGTATGTCCGTGACCTGCTGGCCGGTGCAGTCAAAACCGTTCCGGCCACCGCCGTGCAGCAACCTCTCGCCAGCTACGGCCCGAGTCCCAAAGGCATTGGCTGGCTTTATAAAGCCTCGGCTGACGTGCCGCGCCAGACTCACGAAGTGCTGGTCGAGTCTTGGCTGTATCAAGGGTTAGTTCGCTTGAACCCTGAGATCGCCGCCCAGCCCGACCGCGCCGACGAAGTGCTCCACAAACTGCGCGCCATTGTATTGTCAGTGCGCTCGGACGGCCTGATCCGCGCGAATGAGGAAATGACCGCCTGGATGCGCGGCGAGCGCTCCATGCCCTTCGGTCAGAACAACCAACATGTACCCGTACGGTTGATCGACCTGGACGACCTGTCACAGAACCAGTACATCGTCACCCAGCAGTTCACCTTCCGCGCGGGACCTACCGAGCGCCGTGCCGATTTGGTGTTGTTGGTCAACGGCTTGCCGCTGGTGCTGATCGAGGCCAAAACCCCGGTCAAGAAATCCATCAGCTGGTTCGATGGCGCGGTGCAGGTGCACGAAGACTACGAGAAATTCGTCCCCGAACTGTTTGTCTGCAACGTGTTCTCGGTGGCAACCGAGGGCAAGGCGTACCGCTACGGCTCGATCGGACTGCCTGTCAAGGATTGGGGGCCATGGCATTTGGATGGCGGCGATGCGCAGCAGCATCCGCTCAAGTCGCTGAAGCTGTCGGCCGAGAGTATGCTGCGGCCGAATGTGGTGCTGGACGTCCTCGGTAGCTTCACATTGTTCGCGACAGACAAGAAAAAGCGCCGTATCAAAGTCATCTGCCGCTATCAGCAATACGAAGCCGCTAACAAGCTGGTCGAGCGCGTGCTGGCGGGCTATCCCAAGAAGGGGCTGATCTGGCACTTCCAGGGTTCGGGCAAGTCCTTATTGATGGTGTTTGCGGCGCAAAAGATGCGCATGCACGCGGGTCTGAAAAACCCTACCGTTCTGATCGTGGTGGACCGGATCGATCTGGATACGCAGATTACCAGCGCCTTTACCGGCGCGGACATCCCCAATCTCGAAAAAGCCGACACGCGCGAGAAGCTTCAGCAACTGCTGGCGCAGGACGCCCGCAAGATCATCATCACGACAATCTTCAAGTTCGGCGAGGCCACCGGTAGCCTGAACGACCGTAGCAACATCATCGCGCTGGTGGACGAAGCCCACCGCACACAGGAAGGCGACCTGGGACGCAAGATGCGCGAGGCCCTGCCCAACGCGTTTCTGTTCGGACTCACCGGAACGCCAATCAACCGCGCCGACCGTAACACCTTCTATGCCTTTGGTGCCGACGAGGACGAAAAGGGCTACATGAGTCGGTACAGCTTCGAGGAGTCGATCCGCGATGGCGCCACACTGGAGCTCCATTTCGAACCGCGCCTTATCGATCTGCACATCGACAAGACCGCCCTTGATGCGGCCTACAAGGATTTAACTGGCGGCCTGTCGGACTTGGACAAAGACAACCTCGCCAAGACTGCTGCCAAGATGGCAGTGCTGGTGAAGACGCCAGAACGCATCCAGAAAGTGTGCGAGGACATTGTCCACCACTTCCAGACCAAGGTGGAGCCGAACGGCTTCAAGGGACAGATCGTTGCCTTTGATCGTCAGTCGTGCCTGCTATTTAAGGCGGTACTGGACAAGTTGCTGCCGCCGGAGGCGTCGGACATCGTAATGTCGGTGCAGGCAACCGACAAGAAGGAACATCCGGAGTACGCGCCCTATGACCGCTCACGTGACGAGGAAGAACGATTGCTGGACCGCTTCCGCGACCCAGCCGACCCGCTGAAGCTGATTATCGTTACCGCCAAACTGCTCACTGGTTTTGACGCACCGATCCTACAGGCGATGTACCTGGACAAGCCACTGCGTGACCACACGCTGCTGCAGGCGATCTGCCGGGTGAACCGCACATACTCCGAAGAGAAGACGCACGGCCTCATCGTGGACTACCTCGGCATCTTTGATGATGTGGCGGCGGCGCTCGAGTTTGACGACCAGAGCGTCAAGCAGGTGGTCAGCAACATTCAGGAATTGAAGGACAAACTGCCTGAGGCCATGCAAAAGTGCCTGGCATTTTTTGCCGGCTGTGACCGCACCGTGCAAGGCTATGAGGGCCTGATCGCCGCTCAGCAGTGTTTGCCTAATAACGAGGTGCGCGATAACTTTGCCGCGGAATACAGCGTTCTCAACAGGATTTGGGAAGCGTTGTCACCAGGCCCAGTGCTTGGGCCCTTCGAGAAAGATTACAAGTGGCTGTCGCAGGTGTACCAGTCGGTACAACCCTCTAGCGGCCACGGTAAACTGATCTGGCATTCGCTCGGTGCCAAAACCATTGAACTGATCCATCAGCACGTGCACGTGGATGCCGTGCGTGACGACCTCGATACCTTGGTGCTGGATGCCGATTTGTTAGAAGCAGTGCTCTCGAATCCGGATCCGAAGAAAGCTAAGGAAATTGAGATCAAGCTCCAGCGCCGGCTTCGCGGGCATGGCGGCAATCTCAAGTTCAAGCAACTGTCGGAACGGCTCGATGCACTGAAGGACCGCTTCGAGTCCGGGCAGATCAACAGCGTGGAATTCCTGAAACAGTTGCTAGAGATCGCCAAGGAAACTGTGCAGGCGGAGAAGGAAATCCCGCCGGAAGAGGACGAGAATCGCGGCAAGGCGGCGTTGACCGAGCTGTTCAACGAGGTCAAGACCGCCGATACGCCAATTATTGTTGAGCGGGTGGTCGTGGACATCGACGAGATCGTCCGTTTGGTACGCTTCCCCGGTTGGCAGGGGACGCAAGCTGGTGAGCGTGAGGTGAAAAAGGCACTGCGCAAGGCCCTCTTCAAGTACAAGCTGCACGCCGACGAGGAGCTGTTCGAAAATGCCTACAGCTACATCCGGCAGTATTACTAAAGGCTTTTGTCTATCGCAAATGCCATGACTGAATTTGTACCTCAAGTGGCGCTGAGAGAACCGATACAGTTCATCATATTAGAAATTAAAGAGGATTCTGTGCTCGGACCTTCACATGAGCAAGCGGAGATTGTGCTAAACCTTTGGGCTTATTCGGATGACGAAGGCTACATACGGCGACTTGCTGGTAAATGCTATGCGCTGCACGGGAATGATGCTGACAAGTTGTCAGTCTTGCGCGCCCTGGCGAAATCAGATTTTTTGACGGCCCAGTGGGAGCCGGTTCCGGATAACTATGGAGTAATCCATCTTGGCCACGGTGAGGAGCGGGGCGTCGCAACCACTAATGAGGTTTTGGATCCGGATTCGCACGCCCAGTTGTTTGGTGCGCTGATCAATCGATTAGAGGCTAACTTACCGGAACAGGTTCTATGCGCCGAAGGGCAATACAGGAATTTTGAGCTGAAAATTCCACAGGAACCCTTGAGGATTACGACAATTGTGATCGAGCAAAATGACGGACGTTTGGTGCCAGTCGTAAATCCGTTGAAGTAGCGAGAATGAGCACTCAATCATGGCTGATTTCTTGGGTGGGCAACGCGGATCATGAAGCTGCGGAAGGCAAGCGCGCCAACGAACTCGGGCCCATCGCTTCAGCAGTAATCCTGCACGAGCCGGCGTTCGACCGAATCGTATTGTTGACCAATTACGACTACGAGCGTACGCGGCAATATGCCCAGTGGATGGAGAAAGTGACAGGCTGCGTCGGTACCGATCTCTACCACGTTGACCTTTCAAGCCCGATTG
Source organism: Massilia aurea (assembly GCF_024753205.1). Classification (GTDB taxonomy): domain Bacteria; phylum Pseudomonadota; class Gammaproteobacteria; order Burkholderiales; family Burkholderiaceae_D; genus Telluria; species Telluria aurea. The sequence goes on from NZ_JANUGZ010000007.1 coordinate 97,853, forward strand.
ATTATTCGAGCGTTTATTCGCAGGTTTGTGCCCAACTCAAGCAATCGGGGCTTCCGCGCAAGGAGGTCGAGCTTACCTATCACCTGAGTCCGGGTACGCCTGCGATGGCTGCGGTATGGATCATCCTGGCAAAAACGCGCTTCCCGGCGAAGTTAATCCAGACATCGAAAGAAAAGGGACTGGAAAGAGTCGACTTCTTCTTCGATCTCGCTAACGAATTCCTGCCCGAGTTCCTCCAGCGAAGCAGTGAACGGATCTCACGTCTGAGCAACGACGAGCCGAAACCCGCGCCCGAATTCGGCAAGATTATCCATGGCAGCCGCGCCATGCGGGAGCAAGTCACGCTCGCCCACAAGATGGCTGCACACGACGTACCAGTTCTGGTCCTGGGCGAGACAGGTACGGGCAAAGAGCTGTTTGCAGAAGCAATCCACTGTGCCAGCAGTCGCCGTCATCAGCCGTTCATCGCCATCAACTGCGGTGCGATTCCGAAGGAAACGGTGAACAGCGAACTGTTCGGTCACAAGAAAGGAGCGTTTACCGGCGCTGTGGCCGATCGTCTTGGGCATTTCCGGGAGGCCGAGGGAGGCATCCTGTTCCTGGACGAGATCGGCGATCTTCCCCTCGATGCGCAAGTGCGCCTTTTGCGTGCGCTACAGCAGCAGGAGGTTACACCGCTTGGCGCGTCGACGCCGGTAAAGGTCAATGTGCGTGTCATCGCCGCGACGCATCGCGATCTTGCCGGGGACGTTGTGGAGGGCCGCTTCCGCGAGGATCTTTTCCACCGGCTGGCAGTCGGTATTTTGCGGCTACCGCCTTTGCGTGAACGCGAAGGCGACCTGGACCTGCTTGTCGACTACCTCTTGGCAAAGATCAATGCGGACGTAGCAGAACGACCAGAGGCTCATCATAAAGAGATTTCGTCAGGCGCGAGAGCGCTGCTGCACACCCACAATTGGCCTGGGAACATTCGTGAGCTTTACCATACGCTGCTGCGCGCTGTGATCTGGTCGGGAAGCGCTGTCATTGAGGAGATCGACATCGAGCGTTCGCTTCTGGTCGTGCGCGGCCGTGATGGAGACGTTCTCAATCGCTCGCTCGGGCCGGGCTTTGATCTGCAAGCGCTTCTGGACGAAGTATCTCGGCATTACATCCGGCGCGCGCTTCAGCAATGCGGGAACAAGAAAAAACGCGCGGCTGAACTGCTGGGATTCATCCACTACCAAACGTTTGGTAACCGCGCCGAGAAGCTAGGCGTGACGTTTGACGAGAATGAGGGATAGGCGCGAGACGAGAAAAGCGGGCGCCGCAGTGGGCGCCCGCCGAGCAGTTCCGACGGGCGCCTTCGATGGGTCAGCGCCGGTGCGCGTATAGGAAGGTCGGGTAGTTGGGGTTAACCAAACCAGTGCGTAGTTCCGCGATTTTTCCCCCCTGTTGCGCCGACGGCTGCGAAAAATCGAACTCGTTGTTGTGGTCGCGTGCGTCCCCCGCGCCGGGACGCGAAGTGGCCGCCTTCCAGTACGAAAGCCCCTGGTCAAACCGAATCACCACTCCCGATCCGTCGTGGAATGCGATGTCCAGCGTCCGTGCGTGCTCGGCATCGTATTTCTTGATCAGCGCAAACGTGATGTCAGGCATGCCGCAATACGCGAACGCTTCTTCTACGGCTGCTTTGCGTAGCGCTTCGTCGGTCCAGTCTACCCAGACTAGCCGCGGGACCGGGGCGCCGGGCTTAGCAACGCCCAGTGGAACGGTTTCAATCGCGATCTGCTGCGGCTCCCACTGATCGGCGAAGCGCCGCTTCAAGCCGTTGATCACCTCTAACAGCAGTGCCACCGGCAACGGCGCGTTCAGATATCGGTCTCGATACGAGACGCCGACGATGCTGTTGTGCGATCGCTCGAAAGGCAAGGCCAATTCTGGGTAGGCGTCGAACAGGTCGCGCCAGAAGCGGTCGCCGAAACCCTGCAGGCTGCCGTTCCATTGGTCCGCAATCCGGAGCTGATAGCTGTTGGCCTGACTTGCAGGCATTAATTCGCTAACCGGCACCGTGGAAGATGCAACCGGCACCAGCCCGAGGCCGCGCACCAGCGTCCGCCCCAGGCTTGCACCCCAGTGCGGGTCGGGACGTCCCGTCAGAGCCTCCCCGGTGGCCCATGTGACGGTGCCGTTGGCGCCGCCCACCTGGGCCAGCAAGGCTCCGCCGCTAATGGACAGGGCTCCCTTGCAGGTGGCAATGCTGACCGCCTCGAGGCTGGCCCACCCACCGAGAATCTGACGATTCTGCGATGACATCGCGTGCAGGGCCGACTCCGCGAGCACCAAGGTAATCGGTTTGTTCTTGCCGATCCAGCGGTGCAGGTAGCTGCGCAGGGGCGAGACCGCCAGATCCCACTCGGCGACATCGCCATGCAGGTAGATTTGGAGCGACGTACTGCCCGGTGCGGCCAGCTCGCGCCAAATCGCTTCGGCGAGCGGCTGGTATTCGGCGCAGCTGCGCTCGGGGCCAAAAAACGCGTCTTCGGCGGGGAGTTGCAGGTTACGGATCCAGTTGTCGGTAAGGAAGGCCAATGCCGCGTGCCTATTCAGCAGCTCCTTCTGGAAGCGGGTGCCGTAGTCGTCAAGGCAATGCTGGCATGCGCTGTCGCACGATTTTGGGCAGTGCAGGGCGCGCGCCGCGTTGCGCAATACGCTATCAATGCGGCCGCTGACCGCACTGACATAGCCGCTCGCGTTGTTATCATAGACCAGGATCGAGCGGCAGATGGCGCGGCCATCCGTGCGCACTTCCTTGGTGGCGCATCCGAGTTCGTCGGATTGAATTCCCAGCATGTCGGCGATCGCGGCGCGCATCGCGGCCGCCAGCGAGAAGGCCACCGTTTCATCCTGCAGGAGGTCGCCTTCCACGCTTTTGAGCTGCAACTCAAGCACGTCGGTGCGTACTTCGTGTCCCAGATGCAGGCGCGGCATGATCGACCACGGCTCGTCGCTGCCCGAACAGAGGACGCTTTCTCCACCGCGCTTGCCGCGCAGCGGTTTGTGCGGGTGTCGGAACACGGCCGGAAGGTGGCCGTTGGCTACCGTTGCGGCGCTCTCATCCCCCATCGGTTCCGCGCGGCCGCACTTCAGGCAGATCGCATAGCCACGATCATGCTCGCCCGACGAATGGAAATAAGCCGAGCCTTCGGGACTGGCGCGGAAACGGCCAAGGCGCGCGTTCGGCAACGATGCCCATTCGGCGGCCACGTGGATCCAGGGCGACTGTGGCTTGATGAACTGCTGTTGCGTCACGTCGTTGTGAATGTCCGCGTACAAGTCGACTGCAAAGCCTGCCGGCACAAGGTATTTTCGGATGCCATCGGCTGAGATCGGTTTCGCGCACTCGGCGCAATGCAAGGCCGAATCGACGTTCGGTTCCGTGCCGTTCGCACCGCACGAACGGCAACGCCAGGCGATGCGGATGTTCTGTATTTCTCGCACCTGTTGCTGGGCCGCAGGTGCATGCCAGTTGAGGGTGATGCCCGCGCTGCGATATACCATGCCATCCATCACTACGTCGGAGCCCGGAGCATACTCGCGCAGTGCAGTAATGAGGTCGCGGCTGGGCAGGTCGCGGTGGCGCATGCGGTTGTCCTCGCGGTGTGTGGTTTGTTGCCTATTGCGTTTGATTTCCTCTATGTTCAGCGTATCGAAGGAGGTGATGTGCGACGGGAATCCATAGCCGGGCAGGAAGCCCTCCGATGCCAGTTCGGACAACAGGTATTCGGCGGCCAGACGGCTGCGCTGGATGCTCAGAGCCTTGCACGCGGCTTCCTTTTGCGTCGCCGTCGACGAAAACTCGGCAATGCGTGCGTCGATGCTGGCGTATTCGGCGTGCCAGCCGTCGCGTACCCGTCGCATCTCGGCTGCGGCCACCTGCGCCAGTCCGGCGAGAGCCATGGTGCCGTCGAAGCAGGTATTCCGGATCAGCGAGCGCAGACCCTGCGCCAGTCCCGACTCGTTCTTCTCAAGGAAATTCTCGACCCAGGTGCAGAACTGATCGACCAGCGCTGCGCCGTGGGGTAGGAAGAACCAGGCGCAATCGAGTTTGTTGAGGTCCATTCCGCCGGTGCCCGCCCGCGTGCGCAGGAAGTGCGACAGCAGCATCGAATTGATGTGGCGCTGCACGATCGCGCTGCTCGACAGCGAGATGGCTGGCAAGGGCAGGCTGGTGTCGAAGGGCCAGCGCGTATTGTCGAATACCGACTGATCATGCGGGTTGTTCTTGCAGACGGTTAGTGCAACCGATCTGGTTTCGCTGCGGCGGCCGGCGCGGCCTGCACGCTGCAGGTAGTTGGCAGGATGCGGCGGCACATTGTTCATTGCGACAACCGAAATGCCGCCGATGTCGACGCCCATTTCCATCGTGGTGGAGCAGCTCAGCAGGTTGAGATAACCAGACTTGAACTCGCGTTCGTACGTGCCGAGCCGGCGCGCCGGCTGTTGGGCGGAGTGCTCGGCCGTGCGGAAATAGGCGCCGCCTTCGACGATCCTATCGCTCAGGTCAGACCACACGCCCTCCTCGCGGAAGCTGGTAATCTCGGGAGTCGTCGCCAGCCAGCCCCGGATTGCCTCTAGACGTTCGCTTTCCGACGAAAAGCCCTGTGACAGCAAGGCGCAGTTTGGCAATGTAATTACGCGACACTCGGCCGTTGCAGGGCTTGGGCCCTCGCGCGGCAGGTACGGCGTGACGCCTCTGAATGTCGTGTCTAGGATGCGCCGTGTTACCGGGCAGATCCAAGCGTGGGTGATCGGCGCGAATCCCATCGCATCGAAGGTCAGGAAATAGCCCCCGCTCAGGCTGCCCTGAAGGACCCCGCAAGCAATCAGGTCGTCCCACGCCTTGCGTAGCAGGGTATCGATCGTGTCGCGCCCGTCCGGGGTGCGCGCGTCGATCTTCAGGCCATACGCCAGCAGCCGCGCTAGGCGCGGATCGCGGCGTGCGCCTGATACCTGCGGCCACTTTAGGAAGGGGTGGCCAGCCGACTCCTTCGACTGTGGACCAAGAAGATATTTGCGCGGGACCTTGTTGCCGCCCCACTTCATCCATGAGGCAGGCAGATCGATGCAGGTGTTTTCACGCACGTAGAAGTCGAGCGCGATCTTAAGGAACGACTTCCATTCGTCCAGCGTCATGCCGCCAAGCACCGGCGGCGCCTGGAGCGCAGCCAACTTCGGGTACTGCACGGCGACCAGTCCCATCGTTTCCGAGCTGTTGACTCGGCGCGGCCGACGCGCAAATTCCCGCGCCAGCAGCATCTTTGCGAATTCCCGCAGACCCTGCGGGCCGCTAAAGAGTTCCGGGTCGAGGCCCACGTAGAACTCGTGCATGCGCTTGACGTCCGGTTCATTGGTCGTCAGGTGGTCGGCCATGTCGTTAAAGGCCACTGGCTTGAACGCGCTGGCCGCCAGGATCTCCTGCTCGAAGCTGCGAATCAGATCTGACGCTAAGGGGTTCGGGCCTGCCGCGAGCATGCCCTGCATCAGCGCGATCTGATCACGCTTCTGCTGGACGACCGGGTTCACCGGCCCCCCGGCCGCGCTGGCAACCCGTGCAAGGACGAGCCCACGGATCCTATTCCGTTCCGAGTCCTGCTGGATCTTGGCGGCGATGCGTGCGGTGCCTTGGCGGCTGTCGGTGAACGTGATCATCCGCTTGCCGCGGTACGGCTTGGTGAGCGGTTGTTCGCCGTCCTCGCAGAACTCGAGCAATGTGGGAATGATTTGTCCGAGCAGGAAGGGGGCGCCCAAGATGGCCCGGCGGCCCAGCGGCGACCTGGCGCTGTCGACCGCCTTGCAGCACGGGCAGCGCAGTGCCATGCTGCCGTCCTTTTGTGCTTCCTCATCGCGGATGTCCAGGCGCAGGCAGGAAGCGCCGTCGTCCGGCTCAAGCTGCAATGTGGTGCGGTCGATCCTGGTCCCGGCGTCGCCGTCCAGCATTCGGTTCGCGATAAGCACCTTAGTGCTGTAGGCGCTGACGGCGGTGTCGGGATCTTCTTCGGCGCCGTCGTCATCGTTCGTTTCGGTTTCTAGCGTAAATTCGTCCACCGAATCGCTATCGGTCGCTTCCAGGAAGTAGCCGTCCTCCTTCAGGCCCATGATCGCGGGCAGGAAACTTTCGCCGCAGTCGCTGCATGAATTGATTTCAAACATTGGAACGCCGCATTCACATCGCTTGCGTTGTTCCATGTAGACCATGCCGAAGGGCCACTCTGGAACGTCGAGCAGACTGCCGCTTTTGCATGGGCACTGCGGATCGGCACACGCCCACAAACCCGCCAGGACCTGGTGGAACAGGTGCGCCCGCAGCGGCAGGAACGGTTCACGCCGTCCCGCGGGCAGGGCCCTGGTTGTGCCGCTCAGCAGGTCGAGCCATTGCAGAGCCTGTGCTTGCCGTGCCGCGGTGTCCGCCTGGCCCGGCGTCGGCAACAGGTCGCACAGTGCCGACAACTGCGCGACTGGTTTATTGTCCGATGGGTGCGCGAAACGGTTTCGCAGTGTTCTTGCGGTGTCGTTGCCAGCCAGTGCGGCAAACAGGCGTTCACCGCTGTCCGCTTCGGCGGCCAGGGCCTGCAGCGTTTCCAGCGAAGAGTGGCGGTGGCGATCGTCTGCCGGCGGTAGGGCGGGCACCGACCGCTGGCCCGAAACCACGTGCACTCGATCAAGACCCACCCCCGCCAGGTCGGCGAGGAAGGCGCGCAGCTTGCTGCCGGCCTCGCCCGATGGATCGCCAATCGTCGCCGAGGTGGCGACGAAGCGCACGTTGCCCGCGTTAACCCCGAAGCCGTGCAATACACGCCGCAGCAATAGGGCCAGTTCGGCCGCCTGCGAACCGATGTAGCTGTGCGCCTCGTCCAGGACGATCCATTCGAGCGTTCCTTTCGACTTCTCCAGAATAGGCGCATCCTGTGCGCGCACCAGCATGTATTCGAGCATGGTGGCGTTCGTCACCAGGATCGGAGGTGGCAGCTCGCGTAGCGTCTCGCGGTCCAGCACTTGGTTAGGAACCTGGTCGCGCTCGCGCTGGGGAAGCTTGTGCTCCGTGTTGCCGTTGTACAGACAAAAGCGCACCGAATCGCCAAACGCATGAGTCCAGGCGTGCAGCCGGTCGCGCTGACTGTTGATCAGTGCGTTGAGCGGGTACAGGAACAGGGCACGTACGCCGACCAGCGGGCGGCGGGTGACCTGCTGTTCGCGGCATAGGCGGTCGAGGATTGGGACCATGAAGCATTCGGTCTTGCCGGAGCCTGTGCCGCTGGTGACCACAACCGACTGAGGTGATTCACTGGCCAGCAGGCGCCAAGCCTGCAATTGGTGCACGTACGGGGTGGCGGTTTTGGGAAAGCGGTAATCGTCGCGCAGCTCCTTCGGCGGCGTGTCCATGGCGTCTACCAGGGCTGGCGAGAGCAGGCCGCCGGCCAGGCTAGACATCGTTTCGGTGGACGCTTCCCAGCCGAACGTCGCCTCGAAAACGGGATCGCCCAGGAAGCTACCAGGCTGCCCGAATGGCGCGTTGAATTCCTTCAGCAGATGCTTGCGTAGCGCAGGGTTGCTGAAACCAAGGCGGCTAATGGTGGCGTATTTAGCCCGCTCTGCCATGTCGGGCAGTAGCTTCGAATAATAGAATGGCTTCATGAGTGATCAGTCGGTTGTCTGGTGGCTGGTTGACACAGCGCCGGCGGCGATGAACATCGCCACGGCCTGGTCGAAGGCATGGGAAAACCAGTCGCGGTCGAAGTCGCGATATTGGCGCAGCTGAATCAGCCGTTTGGGGTCGCTCCACCAGCTGCGAAGAAGACCGTTGCAGGTGCACAGTGCGAGCAGCACGGGTACGTTGGCCACACCTGCCTTCAGGTTGGTTGGATCCCACAGCACGCCATACACCGTCTGGGCCATCGCTGGCGAGATTTCTAGGCCGGCGAGATCCTCATAGAACGACAGGGGCGGCGGGAGGCGGTCCGCGGAGTTGCGCAGCATGATCGTCTGGAGGGCTGCATCCTCGCCCTGCCACAAGCGTGCTTTCAAGTCTTGTAGCCTTGCGCGCATCAGCGGCGCCACCGTTTCCGCCTCCTGGCCGGTCTGCCGGAACGCGACAAACGCCAATAGGGTGTCAAGAGCAGGGAAGTGCAGGCGGATGCAGCGCAGCGTTGCACCAACCCGGTCAATGATCAGTGCCGTCCGGACTGCAGGTTCCACCGCCGGCATCAGGGCGTGATATTGGGCGGCGAGCTTGACGCAGGCGGACGACCAAATGTTGATCGATACCGTCTCCCAGAGTACCCCCAGTTCGCTGTGAAAACGGCCGCACATCGCCAGCACCTCGTCCAGCGGGGTACTCTCCCAGTAGCGACATGCGAATGAGGCCAGCGCGGCGGGGTTCATGGCGAACGCGCGCCAGAGATCCAGCGTCGGCAGTGTCAGGTGCCCGAGATTGCTCCAGATGCCGTCCACGATCCGCCAGTCGGGGTGCGCGTAATCATCCGCCAATGCGTCGAGGCGACGCGCCAGTATGTCGCGGCGCCGGATCGGTTCGCCGATCTGCAGCACTTCTAGGATCGAAGCCGGGGCGGGGGCATAGCCAACTGGAACAGGCAGCTGGGTCTGGCCCGGATCGACCAGGACCGCCCTGAAATTGTGGCTTGAGGTGGGAGCCGGATAGACGAGCCATTGATGGTCGAGGACGTTCGGCGGAAGGGGCCAGCGCCCGGTCGGCACGCCTTCGGACAGTTGCTGCACCAGCTTGAACCCACGGTCGCTATGCATCGACTCGACCGGAACAGCGAACAATTCGATGCCTGACAGGGCGGCCGTGGTCAGGCGTGTCAGGTCCGATGGGGAAACGACGATCTCGATGTCGTCCGGAATCAGAGAAAACTCATAGCGCTTCACCTGCAGTGCAGCGGCCTGCTTCCAGCCTGCCCACAACGCGACAGTCACGACTGCGTCGAGCGCATCGGTCTGGCTGAGCAGCGAGTTGATGTCGTTCTGGTGATCGATCAAGCGCACTTCAGCACGGTTATCCTGCAGCGCGACAACATGCTCAATTGAGGGCACGGCGGCAGCCAGTCGTTCGAGGCCGTTGCGCAAAGAGAAGGCCAGCTTATGTTGTACCGGATGATCCGGATTGGAATCGAACAAGCGCAGGCGAATGCCGAGCAGTTGGTCGCGCGTGATCGCGCCGTCGGCATCCAGACGGTTCTCGTTGTGGTCGACAAAACGTCCGCCCGAGGCCGGGAACGGCACTGTGATGCGGCACGGCACCGGCGATGCTTTCCAGTCCAGAGTCAGCTTGACCGATTCGGGCGGCTGGTCAGTGGTCTTCAGATCGACCGACAGCCAGTCGGCATCGCGAGTGCAGCGCAGATGCAACGCCGGGTCCTCGGAGGTTACCGCGTCCACCGCCCATCCGGTGGGTACATTTATGCGTCCTTGGGTCACCGATTCGCCGGACTGAAACCGCAGCGGCTGGCGGTCGAGGATAACCATCCTGCTGCGAAGACGCAGTTCGCCGTCGACCCGCCACAGCACGTCAACCGTTCCGCGGGCGGCACCAGCCGTGACCACGCGAGCGGTGCTGGCCACGCGCCACTCTAGTTCGTGGGCGGGGATTACCGCGCGCGCGCCGTCGGCAGTGTAACGGCATAGTTTGGGCAAGCCATAAAAAGCCAAGGACGGCGACGAGGAAAACGGCAGGCGCCGCCCCTCCCACACCGGGCGTTCAGCTTCAGCTCCGGCCTGTCCGGTACGGATCCGGAATGTGTGCGCGCCGTCCGACACAAGCACCACGCCACGGGCCTTGAACACCGACCGGGGTAGTGACTCACTGGCGAACCGGCCCAGGCGCTCGACCAGGCTATCCGGGCCTTCGGCGACAATTTCCCAACTGTTTTCGATGACCAGGTAGGCATGATCCTGGCGAATCCGGGTGCTACCCTGCGCGACTAGCGGGCACTCCTCGCCGTTGGAGACGAATACCCACGGCGATCCCGGGTCCATCTGCATGCCCCCGGGTACCGGCACGCTGGCCGGCTCACGGCCCGGCAACGCGATGCACAGCAAGTGCTCGTGCATCGCCACATCCCCACGCCAATGCGAGCACGAGACGGCAAACTGGTAGCGCGCCAAGCCCGCCCCCAACGCCTTGCGGACATTTGCCGCGGAGTGCCGCTTGTCCAGCTGGAGGTCGACTGCGAAACGGAACGGCAGGGCGCTTTCCTCGACACCGGCCAGCCCCGCGAGCGCTTCGGCCAACAGTAGCTTGGGGAAATCGACGCGCGAGACTAGGGTGTAGACGCCTGATTCTTCCACAAGCAAGCGTTCGGCAACCACGGGCGCGGCGCGCGTTTCGGCTTCGATCGCCGCGGCTTCGCCGACGAGGTCGCCCAGCAAGACGATGGCTGCATGGTCGTCGAGGGCGACGGGAAAGCGTTCGCGCCATTGCGGCTCAAGTTGGTCAAGCCGCGCCACCGCGTTGTCGCCTTTGTTCAACTTAAATTCGCGCTTCAGGTCTAGCACCGTGCCGACGACTTGCGCAATCAACAGGTGAACAGTCTCGTTCTGTAGGCTCCGCGGCAGCTTGTCCTGGTAATCAGCCACCATCACGGCGATTTCGTCGACTTCAGCCCCGAGACGCGCGGCACGCTTGAGGACGGCCCGAATCAGTCCATAAATATTCCCCTTGGACTTTGCCAGAAGGACGCGCGGCAATCCGCCCTGTTCGACCAGCACGCCAAAGTATCTTTTCCCGGAGGTGGGGACCTGCTGCTTCCAGTATTGCAGTCCAATTTGCACGCAGTCGGATCGGAATTGCGTGGGCCAATCTGGATTGCCGCCGAACGAGCTGATCACGTCATCCCAACGCCATGCGCCTCCCGCGTATTCGCGCTGCCACCACGCGGCCCCGTACAGTACGAACAATTCCGCAGCTCCGTGCGCTAAGTGGCCGGTCGTGCGCAGCACATGTTTGCTGAGCCACGTGCCGACCAGGTCGCGCAGGCTGACGTACTCATGTTCCTCAAGACGATATGCGTACAACATCCGGCCGTCGGGTTGCTGGAGGGTGCGCTGGCGCAGAAACTGCGTCAGCCATATTTCTGGGGTAGTCATTGATCGAGATCCAGGTGAAAAGCGGGCAGGAGATATTGAGGAAAGTGGAAGGTACTCAGGAAAGCTGAGCGCCGGGAACAGAAAGTGCGCGAAGGCGCTGCTGCAAGCTCGTGCGTGCGGAAATCAGTTTTGCTGCGTTAGTCTTGCCGGACAACGCCGACTGTGGCTTCTGTCCGGTGAAAAACTGGATGCGTTCGATGTTGGCTGGCGACGGATGAGGCAAGCCGGCAAAAATCTGCGCACGCGACAACGCGCCTTCGCCTGACAGGAACTCCAAAGCTGCTGCAGCCTTGTCTCCCAAGGGGACGAACATTGCATGTTGCAAGTTAGCGGCCTCGACGGCGAAATGTTCGAGCAGGTGACGCCGCAGCACTGGATGGCGCAGCATGTTGGGTGTGCCGTTGTAGTTTTTCCCCTTGTAAAACACTGCATGGCGCAAGACCGAGGTCGTATGCAGGAGTCCATGCGCGCTACCGAACAGGTCGAGCGCGCTGGGAAGACCCAGCCATGTGTGAAAGCCAGCGTTATCGAGTAATGCAACGAGGTGCTGACGCAGGTTGCCGCTGAACGCACCGACCAGCTTGGCCGCGGCTAATGCATCCGCAACGCTGCTGCCGCGGCAAAGCTGCGCTCTTACCTCTCGTAACCCGTTCAGCAGCTGGGTCTGTCCGGGAGTGATCCCAACCAGCACGATTTTGGCGGCTACGTTGATATGCTCAAACGGGGTGTACCAGCATTCGAGGTCGCCGTCACGGAACAGCTGTAGGTCCCGGCCTAAAGGTGTTAGCCCGGAAAGTTGGGTGTTCGAAAGCTGAGAGATTGCAGGGGCAAAACGAGGCAACATTAACCCTAGGTGGGGGGCGTCTGTCCTAAGGTTTCCTAATATAAAACGCGAATCTGGCGAGACAGAAGCATTGGCCATGCGGTAGGGATTTTGTACTGCGGCAAAGTCATTGGGCATAAGTACTCTCTTTTTACTCGTTCTTCAGTAGAGCAAGAGGCGTGCCACTCGTCTTTCCCAAGCAAATTCGGATATTAAGGGCGAAACAGCTCGGATGGATGAGCGAATTTTTATATCTATATAAAATTTATTATAAAAAAGCTTGCGAGAAAGGGTAACAGAAATTGCTTCTTTGCATGTATGAAATGAGCGACATCTAATCCTGGCTGCCGGATCTGTGGTCTTGTTGTTACGCAGGATTGCTAGTCAACTTAATGAGTTTTCTCTCTGACATATTTGTATAGGTTGAAGTGGTACTCGCCGAGATAGCGCGCGCCGAGGGCAAAGGTTGCTTAGAGCGCCTAACAAAACCTCTCGACATACCGCCAACAGATGAGCGAGCAGGCAAGCGACAGGAACGCTTGGTGCATGTCTGCTCGCCGCTCATGCCGGATGCGCAATCTGCGGAAGCGGTGTAGCCAACCTAAGGTTCGCTCGACGACCAACGCCACCGTCCAAGCCTTTCGCGCGACTCTACGCCGTAGCGCGCGATACGAGCGGCGATGCCCCGACTGCGCAGCCAAGCCCGATGGGCTATCGAAGCGTACGCTCGATCGGCATGCAGTTCACCTGGACGTTTGCGGATACGGCCTGCCAGCCCTTTAACTGCCGGGGTTGACTCTACCAACGGGATGAGGAAATGCGAGTCGTGTACCTGCGCGCCCGAGATCTGGGCTACTAGTGGAAGCCACGCTCATTGACCAGCAAATGGTGTTTGCTTCCGAGTTTGCCGCGATCGGTTGGTTTTCGGCACGTGTGCTCGTTCCGGCAGATGCCGGTGCGCTTGCGGCGTCAACGCAAGCTCGATCCCACATGATCTGGTCGTGCTCTCGGTGCCGTCGAAGAATCGCCTCATGGATATGCTGCCAAACGCTGGCTAGCATCTATTCGTGAAGGCGACGCCAGCATGTCATGCCACTGCCGCAGCCGAATTCGCGCGGCAGGTACTCCCACGGTATTCCATTCTTGAGAACAAACAGGATTCCAGCCAGGGCCGCGCGATCATCGATGCACGGGCGGCCGCCTTTCGGCGATGGGCGAAGGGTCGGAAGATGAGCTGCTATAAACGACCACAGGTCTTCGGGAAGAAGTGCGCGGGCCATGGCATCAGTACGTCTACAAACCCGGACGCCATGTCAGTGCCCTGACTGAGCCTGCGCAGGTCCGCTATCGCCCCCCGAAGCAGACGATCAGTCTGACGGTCCGGCACCGCTACGGGTACTGTACAGCCCGTGCCGTATGCGATCTCCTTCGGTTACGTCGAGCAATTCGTATTATGCCGTTGCTTTTCTTCAACAAGACAACAATCGTTTCCGCAGTGAAAGTATAATAATGTCTTGTGTTGACAACGAACCTAAAAGCTGCGGAGACTTGTCCACGCAACGGTACGGCTCGATGCTGTTGAAATTAATCTGCCCTAGGCGGATCATATTAGATATGAAAAATAAATCGATGTGGGGCGAATTGTCCAAAGAGGCGCTTGGTACCGTTGTGAGTGGGGCGCTTGTTTATGCGCTAACTGACATGAGTTTGTGGGCAAGTGCCTTCTTTGGCTTTGTCATCACCACGACCTTTCTGAATAGAAGCCGGTTCGATTCGATCGAGGAACAGTTAACCTTTTCACAAACCGAACTCGTGAACGCCGACCTGAAGATTGCTACCCTCGAGAACGAGGTGTCGATACTTCGCGAGCGTGGAAATTAACATTAGACCTGCACAACTACTGCGGAAAGACGCAATGACACTCTCGCATGCCAGCAAGAGCTATTGCTATACGCCTTATTCACCTTAAAGGTCAACGATATTCAATCTGAATGTGGTCTCATCTGGTCTGATTTCAGCGGTCCCGATGCGCTTTCCAGAATTCTTTATAAATTCGATAATTCTCTCTCGAATCTTGCAACGGCATCGTTGTCCGAAGATAACCCGTGTTATTCCAGTGTTTGAAAGCGGCTTACAACCAATATCGTCAAGCGCACGCCACTCTTTCTCGTAGCCCCATTGTTCATATTTCGTGTACAGCGCTTTGTCAACGGCCGATGAACTACTCTCTCCAAACGGCAGAGCGTTTATTTTCGGACGTGACGGCACATAGTTAACCTTTTCTAAGTAATCAAACTCCTTGGTATCGATCTCGATACATACTCCACTAAAGTTTGCACCGTAATGCGACCACATTAGGATATTATTACCTTCCTCTGATGCGCAGAAAACCCCCCAGCCTTCAAGAATTTTCCCCATATTGTCTTGAAGACGTACTCGATTTTTAGGATGTCGTGGGTCGTCTTCTGTGTCAATTCTTGCTCTAATCTGAGGCTCTAATATTGCTGCGGCGAACGCACCTTTTTTAACTCTTACATATTCAAGGTTACGCTGCACGAATTCATCGTCAGCACAGTCCAGCTCAAATGCCGGTTTGCAGTCGAACGGGTCGTTGAAATCGAAAGAAGATCCAAAATAGATCTCACCGAATTCAATCATTCTCTGTAGTCGAACCAGGTCTTTCCCACTCTTCGCAGCACGGTACTTATAAACAAATTCGGGGGGATTATTTTCCACACTTTCTCCGCTTTGTAGTGATAAATTAGTCTACATTTTCCGGCGGAGAAGAACAAGGGCACTAACATGAATGATGTCGAGTGCCGCATTTTTTATTGTAGAAGGGCGAGGACATTTTTTCGCGTCCGTGAAAAATCCGAGATGCACTACCGAGCGCGCTCGCTCTGCTCCCTCAGTCGCTTCACGACTGAGCGATTGCGCAGCCCCTACCGGCTACCACTTGCCGAACTACGTAGCCTTCAAACCATTCTTATACAGCCTCCGAGACACAGCAGTGCCGCTCGCTGTCGTCCAAGTGTCCACTTGTGGCCGTGGATTCAACTGGTGAACGACCGTAACCGACCCAAAGCGGACTCTGCTCACATGACGTGAAGAGACTTTAAGCTCCTGCTTCGTCGTCGTAGGCGTCATGATCCGGATTACTGAGGAACCGTCCGTTCTCGCGTACCCCATAGCTGCCACCCCGGCTGTCGCTCTCATGACGGACAATCGATCTGGCACCGATTTCAGGCGAGACAGTTTGCGAGGTAGTCTTGATGGGCGATTTCTTCTCGTAGTAACCGCGGCCATCGCATCGGAAGCACGTCGCATTGTTGCCCATGCAGGAACAGTCCACCGATATCATCGGAACCGCGCTCTCCTGAGGGGCGAAGTTTTGCGGTGGCATGTAGACGCCGGAGAATCTCGTTCTGGCTCGGTTAGTAGAAGCGGCCAGACGGGAGCCAGATTTTATTTTGCCTGCATTTTGAGGCTTCTGCGGCGAGATATGCTTCTGTTTTACCAGCGGCGCGGACGTGGTTTCCGAAGCTATCTTTGGTTTTGCCCGTTTGCTTTTCCGGGTTTTCACCTTCGGCTCCGCAACCGCCTTTTCTCGCGCTCTCTTCTGCGATGCTAGCACTGCCAGCGTTGGAGGCTTGGGTGCGGCCGGTTGTTTTGCGGTTTTGAAAATGCGAAGCTTGATCGGTTCAGGCGCATTCGATCTAGGGGAAAGATTCCACCAGTGCAGTTCGACTTCAAACCGATCACTGTGATATACCAGGAACGATCCTTCGAGCAGGCTGTAATTACGCGAAGGCCTGGCATACGCACCATTGTAAAAACGCATCCTGACTGGCCCCAGCTGTGGCACTGGAAGGGACACCATCTCGCCGGCGACGCATGCATGGCCCTGAACCGCATGGCGTAAACCGATTGGACCCGCGACAAAAACATCATTGATGAGATCGACCGCGCGCTTTTCGCTCTCTTGACCAAGGCGTTGTAGCAAAGGTTCCAAATCGGTTCGATGGCGCTTATAGAACTGCTCTGCCCCCGCGTTTATCGCTTCGTCGATACCGAAGGTGGCGATGAGTTCTTGCACCTGAATGTGGAATCCAAAAATATCCTTGAGACATTGCATCTGGACGGGTGATGGAACCAGAACAGATGTCACCACCATCAATCTCGATGGGCGGGCGGATGGAGGAGAAAGGTCTTGATTTGCCATGGCAGGTCAGAAATGCGCTACAAGCACCGAGCGTAGAGGTGAACTCGCACGCGCACCTGTTTCTAAGAGCGCTCAGCAACCATTTTCCCACCAATTGCACAAAGAGCAACCACTTTCTGTACACCCGTGCGTGATTCTCGAGATTGCAGCAATGGCTCGCAAATGATCGACCATTCCGAATACACGGGCCGCCTGAACATTGACGCCGGAACCGAATACGCCCTCTTGACCTTCCCCTCGTCCATCGGCGGGACTAACGTCGGTACGTCAGTCCAGATGCCGGAAATCGAGGTCGACCAGCAGCGAGCGCAGCTTTTCGATGTCGTTGGCCAGGAAGACTTTGAGCTCGTAGAACAGGTTGACATCGAGCGTGCGCAACGGCAAACGGATGCTCATGAAACTGCTGTTCTCAAGCGGCATGGCCCAGTCGCGGAACTGCAGGCCCCCGACCTGTTCCTTGAACACTTCGCTACGCAAATAGCCCATGTGGTGGCTGGCGACGTGCGGCGCGAAGATCAGCATGTGATCGGAAATGTAATGGTCGTAATAGTACGGGAAACGCTGCTTGAACTCGTCCGACCCGATCGAGTACTGAATGGCGTGGGCCAGCACCTGCCGAGTACCGATGTAGCTGAAGTCCTTGAGCTGCACGTACAGGTCATTGATCGCCTGCAGCGCCACGGCCTCCTCGCCGGCGTCCGCCACGTGCAACGCGTCGATGAAGCGTCGGCATGGTCTTGGCGGGTGCCCGATTACGACTTCAAGCTCGCCGAGCAGCCCGCCACGGGTGGTCCCAAAGCCGGCGGACAGGCTCCGCACGATCGACGGCAGCTGGGTTCTCGTGAACGCCTCTAGCGTCTCGATCAGCTTGTAATCCCTGTGGTCAAGGTCGTCCTGCACCAGGTTGCGCTCGATCAGCTTGAACACGTCGTCGATGTCCCAGATGTCGAGGTGGTCAAGGTCGCGCTTGAGGCTTTCGAAGTCGGTGGTGTATGCGCGCTTGCTCGACAGGATCAGGACGATCAGCCTGCGGTACGACGGGCGCAGGCCGTGCTCGTAGAAAGCCTGGATCGTGTCCTTAATCTTCTCGACCTTGTTTTCCGCCGTCACCTGAATGGCGACCATGTGCTTCTTGTCGCCGAGGTCGATCGCCGGATAGTTCTGGTATTCCGTCACGTTCAGGTTCACCAGCTCCCAGCCGCACAGCAGGTTGAGTAACCCGGCGAAGAAATTCTCGGCGTCGGTGGCAATATCGTTCTTGCCGCGCTCGGTGTTGGAGGTGATCACGTAGCGCAGCACGGACAGCCGCACTACGACGTCCTGGAATGCCTCGGCGGTTGCGAACATGCGCGGTCCTGTCGTAGCAGTGAGTGGGGACCTGCGCGCACAAGCGCGAAGGCGCGAAAGCTGAGCATAACCTGTTCGGGTTACGCCCGTGCGCCGTCTTGCGCATCGCCGCGTGCCGGTGTCGCGCCGGCCGCTGTCAGGCCGCCCCTAACGGGCACTGCATGGCGCAGGTACCAATCTGGATCGGCATCGTTGTGCTGGACGGATGCCACCTGTTTTCGCCAGAATCCGCATAACAGACGAGTGGTTACGGTCGAACAGCTGGGCAATTTTTTGCAGCGAATCGCCTTGGCGCCATAGCTCCCACATGAGCGCCTTTTGACTGTCTGTGTAATAAATTCGAGGTCGCTGCTTCATGTGAACACTCCTCCATAAGGCTTAGAGCGTTGCGTTCACCAGTTGAATCCACGGCCGATAGCGGACGGTCGGCACGGCTCAGCGTACCCGGCTGTTGCCCTTGGGGCAACTTCAGGGTTTTGTTAGTCGTACTTAGTCGTGATGACATTGTTGCCAGGAGAGAACGGATGGAGCAACAAACGTGTTTGAGACGCATTAGAATGGCTTTGTTGCATCAATCTAAATATTGATTGCAAGTTCTGAAGAAGAATTACGGATGACGAAATCAAACCGCGCCGGCTCCCCCGCCTCAACCAAAGTTACGTCTTAGTTGAATTTTCTTACGCTACGCGGGCGTGCGCGTGCGTGCGCGAGAGCTTTAGGGCATCCACAGAATATTAAAACGTAAAACCAAGCAGCCATGCGGGTTTAAGGGTTTGTGGTTCAGGATGTGGACGTTGCTTTCTTTGATTGCTGCTTTCGCCAAAGTTACGATCGGGTTGTGCTACTGGTTGATGTCGACCCGCTTGTTTTTGCTTCTGGCCACGCTAAGCCACACTGCAATTAAACGACGACTCGCGCGACGTTACCCGACGAGCACTTTCACCTCGTAAGGAGCCGACCAGCGCTAGCACGCTCGCCACTATCAGCAACCGACACACTTAGCTAGCCACACTGCCCAGCAGCGCAGACCAGCGCCAGCTTCACCCTCAACCGGCCTCGCGTCGATTGTGCAGAGGCCCGCACGACTAGAGCTGGTTGCCGCGCACATGCCTCCAGGGGCAAGCAAAACTGTGGTCGAACTGATCCATTAGTACACAAGTTAGTACACAAACTGATCGATTCTTGCGGAAAGCGTGCCGGTATGGGCTCGATGGGCCAGTCACGAGCTTCTGTATCGATAGATAGTTGCCAATGGGGGATTCGATGCCTGTCCCGGCTCGATCCTCTTGATAGGAAGGCGACCACCGGGGATTGTGACGCCCGACCGGATCAGCGCCAAATTGACGCGGATCGCGCAGGTATTGCCGTAGCGGGGATTTTTGATCAGGTCATCCCACCCGATCTGCTGGAACAACGTGTCGCGGCTGACGACGCGGTTACTCGGGTAGTTTTTCAGCAGCGCAAGGGAAGCGAGCCACATACAGCGCTATCAGCTCGGCGGCTGCATTGCCCGGCATCGAGCCAGCGCGCCCGCGCAGCTCGTCCCATATACGATCATCGATTCCAGCGGCTTCATGCCGGGCGGCGCGCACCACAGCCGCCCCTGCGTTGCATCGACAACCCCGGCCTGATAGCCCTCTGCATACCGCTGCTGGAACGCCGCATCGGGCTGCTGGCTCCATTTATCCACGCCTGGCTGTCCGGCCACCTTTGCCACGCACCTATCGCCCGACAGGTGCCATGTGAATGTGCCAAGCGGCTGTGCCGCCACGCCGCATATCAGCGTCAGGACAGCGCATAGAACTGCGCACCTCATACGATTCGCCATATCCACCTCCGATGAATTGTGAGTGGGTATTGTGTTGTCCAAAACTTGGGACGGTCTTGCGCATCGCCAGCGCATCAACTGTGTGAAATGCCTGTGCGAATAGCGGTAGCTGTCCAAAGCGCAACGGCTCGCATTTGCGCATCGCTCACCGCTGTTGTCGCGACGCGTCGCGCGCCAACACCGCCGGGCATGCTAGGCTTGCTGCTATGAACACGCGAATCACGACCCTTGCCCCCCATCCTGCGCGCCGCACGCTGTTTCGGCTCGCCGCCATGCTGGCTGGCGCCACTCTGTTGTCATCCTGCGCCAGCGTCCTCGGCCCGCGTCAGGTCGAGCTGCCGCTGCACAAGCTGCAATCCAGCCTCGACAAGCGCTTCCCGATCAACGAACGCCTGCTCGACATTTTTGACGTCCAGCTCACGCGCCCGCAGCTGTCGCTGGTGCCGGACCAGGACCGGGTTGCGCTCGCCGTCGATGCCTCGGTTGCGCCGCCGTTTGCGCGCGCCTGGGCCGGCAATGTCGCGTTCTCGGGCCGCCTGTATATCGATCCGGGGCGCGCCGCCGTCATGATGGCCGAGCCGCGCGTCGACCGCCTGCAGCTTGGGAACCCCGACGCCGAACGCCAGCTGACGCGCGTGGCCAACACGCTGATCGACACCGTCGCGCGCGACATGCCTGTGTATGCGTTCGACCAGAGCGACTTGCGCTACGCCGGCGTGCAGTTCGTCCCGACGCGCATTCAGACCACACGCACGGGCCTGTTGGTCACGCTCGAGCCGGCGAAGTAACGCAACCCGATCCGCATGTTGCAGTTGCGTCAAATTGCATCAGCACGGCAGATCAGGGATTGCACCCGCATTGCATTGGGAGCACACTGATACGCAAAGAACCGCAGTGATGGGTTCGCCAGTTGGACCCCTGCTTGCGCTTTCTCATGGGCATGGAGTTCCACTGAAGTAATCTTTCTCTGACTTCAGGTTGCCGTATCAGGGGGTGGATCTTGGAAACGACTTATGAAAGTTTTCCGGACAGTGGCCGGCCGTTGCAGGCGCCACCCGTCTCGGTTGCCGCCGCCGTGAGCGCCACGCCCACCCGCGCCAACCTGCCCGCCAAGGGCTCGTGCTGGTATTGTGAAAAGCCGCTCGACAGCGTGCGGCGGTTCTGCGGCAAGCCCTGCGCTGATGCCTTCGACGAAGAGGCCGAATTCACGCGTTGAGGTCGGGCGCCGATGCGGCGCCGTGGTCGGACAGCAACAGCAACGCATGCTCGAAATCGAAATGCCTGATGGCTGTCTCCAGCAAGGCCATGCGGTTGGCGCCCAGCGTGACCAGAAGGCGAGGCCGCAGCAATGCCACCAGCTCGGGCGCGCGGCCATCGCCGATGTCGAGCATCTTGCGCAGCCTCATCAGGTCGCGCGCATCGACCGGCAGCATCGATGGCGGCGCCGGCAAAGCCGCCGCATCCGGCGTCACCAGCAGCGCATCCACTTCCACCATTACCCGCGCCAGCGCGAAGTCCAGCGCACCGATCAGCGCCGCCGGCACCGCGCCGTCGGTCTTGAGCGCAAGTTCGACGTCGAGCGCCAGGCGGCGCAGCGGCAGGGCCTCGATCATGCCGGCCGCGCCCTTGAGCGTGTGAGCGATGCGCTGCGCCAGCACGGCGTCGCCGGCATCGAGTGCGGCTTGCAGGCGCGCAGTCACGTCGCGGTAGTCGCCGGCAAAGCGCGCCAGCAGGCGCAGGAACATCGCACGGTCGCCCATGACCCGGTCCAGGGCTGCCGCAAGGTCGATGATGGCGGCGGCGTCGCCGCTCGGGGCGTCCGTCACCGGGTGGTGAACGACCAGGTGCGCGTGACGGCAGCACCATTGACCGTGCCGGCGAAGCTGACGTCGTAGATGGTGGCCCCGCGCAGCGGCTGCAGCGGGATGATGGCTGCAGCAGGCTTGTTGTCGGACAGCGGCAGGATGCGCAGCACGGTCAGGTCGCTGCCGCCGCGCGGGCGCACGGTGAAGCTGGTGACCGTGACGTTGGCATCGAGGTTGGTGTGCACGCTGATCGGATAGCCCACTTCGTTGGCGTTGGGGACCGGGTCGGGCTGCTCGGTATTGCTGAAGAAGTTCGGCACGACCTGGGTCTGGCCATTGAATGGCCAGGTGACGAGCGTGCCGCGTGCGATGCCGGGGCCGAAGCCGTCGCGGCTGGCGAAATCGGCCGTGAAGTAGCGGTAGCCGCTACTGGCCGTGGCCGCGCCGGTGCCGATCTCGCGGAACATCGGCTCGAAGATCACGAAGCGGTGGTAGATCGCAGTGATCAGTTCTTCGGCCATGTAGAAGCCCGAGCCGTTGCGGCTGCCCGAGATGACTTCGCCGTAGGCATAGCCACGATCGGCGCGCAACGTGTAGCCGGCTGCGTTCAGGCGCGCGCCCAGGTCGGCGCCGGTAAAGCCCTGGCGCCCGGCAACCTGGTCGTGGCTCATGAGATTATTGACGCGCAGGTATTCGGAATGCCCGAGCGCGGCGTTGTTGATCTGCGCGTTCTCGGGTACCTGCGGCACACCGATCTGGCCGCGCCGGTAGTTGATCCAGTTGCGCCCGTCGACGGCGATATTGCCGGTCTGCGCTGGCGCCGCGATACCGGTGGGGTCGGGGGCAACGGACGAATCCGGATTGACGGCGGTACCGCCGGTGACCTGGGCGGACGGGCTGCTGTCGCTATCGCTGCTGCCGCAGCCAGCCAGGCCCAGGACGGCAGCCAGGGCTGGGATCATTAACTGCCAACGGAGCGTATAGCTCATCTTGCAACTCCTGTCAATACGGGGTGTAATTTGATATTCTAGGGCAAATCCGGATGTGACGGCGGGTGGTGACGTCAACGCGCAACCACCTTGTTTTGCAGGCTGTAGAATAAGCCATCATTTATCTTGTCGAGTCGTCCATTGAAGCCTATTAACCAACAACGCCTCGCACGCGCCAAGTTCGCCCTGCCGAGTTCCGTCACGTTGCTGTCGATTGCCTGCGGCTTCGCCAGTATCGTGATCTCGGTAGACAATGCGCGCGTGGGCGACCCGGGCGACTTCCGCCTGGCCGCCATCCTGCTGGTGCTGGCCGGCGTGTTCGATGCGCTCGATGGCTTCGTGGCGCGCGCCACCAATACCCAGTCCAGCTTCGGCATGCAGCTCGACTCGATCGCCGACGTGATGAACTTCGGCTGCGCCCCGGGCCTGCTGCTGTACTGCTACGGCTTCACGCAACTGAACGACGTGCATCCGACGCTGGTGCGCATGGGTGGCCTGGCCTGCTTCGTGTTCGTCACCTGCGGCGCGCTGCGTCTGGCGCGCTTCAATATCAGCCAGGGCCGCACCGACCCGCGCTACTTTGTCGGCATGCCGATCACCGCCGGCGCGGCCTGCGTGTCGGCCGTGGTCGTGGCCTGGCCCGATCCGGTTACCCAGATGGCCCAGGCGTTCATGGTGGCGGGCCTGATGGTGGTGGTTGGCGCGCTGATGGTCTCGACCATCCGCTTCCCCAGCTCCAAGCACCCGAGCGGCAAGCTGATGATCGTCATCGTCGCCGTCTGCGCAGCCTTGCTGGCCGTGCTGCAGACGCGCTTCTTCGTGCTGTTCTTCCTGGTGTACATCAGCCTGACGCTGCTGCTCAATATCGGCTGGAAGATGGGCTGGCGCGGGGTGGCGCAGCCGAAAGTCTACGACGAAGAGTGAACCGGCGGCCCTGACAAGGGCCGTTTTTTCGTTCAGGCGAACTTGTCGAGCATTGCCGCCAGGTGTGCGGCCCGTTCGCGGGCCTCGGGCAGGTCGGCCGCGCCGCTCGTCTGCGTCACGATCGACGCTGTCAGCAGCTGCACGAACGAGCGGTCGAGCGCCTTGCGCGCTGCCGCCATTTGCTGCGCCACGGCGTCGCAGTCCAGTGGCGTGTCGGCCAGCGCGATCAGTTTTTGCACGCCGCGCAGCTGGCCCTCGATCCGCGCCAGCCGGTTCAGCAGATCCCTCTTTTGCGGCGCCGTCAGCGCCTTGCCTTCGACGATCTTGACGTGGGCCTCGAGCATCAGGCGACCTCGTGGCCGCGCGCGGCGCGCAGGATCTGGAACCAGTCCTCGCGCGACAACGTGAACGTCGTGCCGGCCACCGCGTCGGCAATCGCCGCGATGCGGCCGGTGCCGGTCAGTGGAATCGGCCGGCTTGGCAGGCGCATGATCCACGCGAACACCACGCTGGCAAACGGCTGGTTCAAACGCTCGGCAATGCCCTGGATCGTCTGGCGCAGCACGGCGGCGCGCTCGTTGGCCGGGTCGAACAGGCGCCCGCCACCCAGCGGCGACCAGACCATGGGCGCGATGCCCAGGTCTTGCAGGCCGTCGAAGGTTTCGTCGAACAGGGGCGTGGTCACCAGCGGCGAGAACTCGACTTGGTTGGTGCTCAGGGCGACGCGGCGATTGAGCGACTCGAACTGGTGGCGCGTGAAATTGGAGACGCCCACGTGCCGCACCTTGCCGGCCGTCTGTAACCGCGTAAAGGCTTCGGCAATCTCGTCGAAGTTCATCAATGGATCGGGCCGATGGATCAGCAGCAGGTCGAGGTGGTCGGTGTGCAGGCGGCGCAGCGATTCTTCGGCCGACGCGATGATGTGCGCCGCATCGGTGTCGTAGTGCTGGATCGTGTGGCCCGGATGTTTGGCCGACATGAGACGGATGCCGCACTTGCTCACCAGTTCGATGCGGGCGCGCAGTGAAGGCTGGGCGCGCAGGGCCTCGCCGAACAGCATCTCGACGCCGTAGTCGCCATAGATATCGGCATGGTCGAACGAGGTCACGCCCAGCGCGATGCATTGTTCGATGAACTCGACGCGCGCCGCGACCGGCATCGCCCATTCGGTCATGCGCCACATGCCGGCGACGATGCGCGAGAGCGTCGGGCCGCCTTCGCGCGTGAGGGTGCGGGGGCAGCGCAGATCGGCAGGCAGGGTAGGCGACATCGTGTTTCTTTCGTCATGACAGGATTACACGATTATAGCCCTGCCACCGCCAACCACTTGTCGCCGTCCCATGAAAAAAGCCCGCCGGCGCTGCTGCGCGGGCGGGCTTGCCTGATCTGGCGACCGGATTACTGCATCCAGAGACGCATCGAATCCCAGGCGCGGCCGAAAATGCTCGCTTCCTGGACTTCTTCCAGCGCGACGACCGGTAACACCAGCAGCGGCTTGCCATCGACCGTCATCTTGAGCGTGCCGACCGCGCCGTTGCGCGCCAGCGGCGCGACCAGCGGATCGCGGCGCTCCAGCACCGGCTTGAGCTTACCGGCCACGCCCTTCGGCACGGTCACCAGGATGTCGCGCGTGAAGCCGATCTTGACGGTCGGCTGCGAGCCCTTCCAGATCTGCGGGGTCTGGATCGCCTGGCCTTTCGAGTACAGCTTGACGGTGTCGAAGTTCTGGAAGCCCCAGTTCAGCAGCTTCTGGCTTTCTTGCGTACGCACCTCGGTCGAGCTGGTGCCCAGTACGACGGCGACCAGGCGACGCTCGCCCGTGCTGCCATTCGGCCGGCGCGCCGACGAGATCATGCTGTAGCCCGACGAATCGGTGTGGCCGGTCTTCATGCCATCGACGGTCGGATCGAGCCACAGCAGGCGGTTGCGGTTCTGCTGGGTGATCTTGTTGTACGTGAACTGCTTGATCGAGTCGATCTTGTAGAACTCGGGGAAGTCGCGAATCACGTGCGAGGCCAGGTTGGCCAGGTCGGCGGCGGTCGAGTAGTTGTTCGCGTCCGGCAGGCCGTGCGGGTTGGCAAACCGTGTGCTCTTCAGGCCCAGGCGCTGCGCTTCGCGGTTCATCAGCGTGACGAAGGTGGCTTCGTCGCCAGCGACGGCTTCGGCGATCGCGACGGCGGCGTCATTTCCCGACTGGATCATCAGGCCATGCAGCAGGTCGCTGATAGAGACTGGCACGCGCGGGTCGATGAACATCTTCGAGCTGCTGCTGTCGACTTTCCAGGCGCGCTCGGACACATTGACCATCTGGTTCATCGACAGGCGCTTGTCGCGGATCGCCGAGAACGCGACATACGCGGTCATGATCTTGGCCAGCGACGCCGGTTCGATGCGCATGTTCTGGTCTTGCGACGCGATGACCTGGCCGCTTGTGGTGTCGAGCAGTAACCACGACTTGGCTGCGATGGATGGAGCCGGCACGGTTTGCGCACTGGCCGAGATCATTACCAGGCTGGCGGCAAAGGCCGCTAACAGTTTTTTCATGGAAACGTTCGTCATTGTAAAAGGTGGAGCGGTGGTAGAGCGCAAGGCAATGCCCGGGGGCACTGCCTCAAGAGAAGGGAATGATTATAGGGGACTGTGACCGTTAAATGTCACGGCGCCACAGTTGAACGACCAGATTTTTAATGTGGCCGAGCCGGCGATGGAAGAAGTGGTCGGCGCCCGGAATGATGATCACCGGGAGATCCAGCGGGCGTGCCCAGTCGAATACCTGCTGCATCGTGATGGTGTCATCCTGCTCGCCGTGGATCAGGATCGTGTCTTGCGGCACAGGCGGCATCGGCCATTTGCCCGCCGCGGTGCCCACCAGCACGAGGCGCTCGGGCGCACGGCCTTCGGCTTCCAGGCGCAGCGCGAACTGCGCCTGCACGAAGGTGCCGAACGAAAAACCGGCGAGCGTCACCGGCAGGTCGGGGTAGCGCGCACGCATGTGCTCGTACATGATCGCCATGTCGTCCACTTCGCCCTTGCCGTCGTCGTACACGCCTTCGGATTCACCGACACCGCGGAAATTGAAGCGCGCCACGGCGTAACCCAGCGTGACGAAGGTGCGCGCCAACGTCTGCGCGACCTTGTTTTCCATGGTGCCGCCGTACAGCGGGTGCGGGTGCGCGACCAGCGCGATGCCGCGCGGGGCCTCGTCGGGCAGGTCGAGCAGGCATTGCATCTTGCCGGCGTCGCCGTCCAGATAGAATTTTTGCGAGTGGATGTTCATGGTCAGATCTTGAGACGATCGACGACCTTGCCGCCGACCAGATGGGTATCGATGATGTCGTCGATGTCTTCGTTATCGACGTAGGTGTACCAGACGCCTTCCGGGTACACCACGAGCACGGGGCCTTCTTCGCAGCGGTCGAGGCAACCGGCCTGGTTGATGCGTACCTTGCCTTCGCCGCTCAGGCCGAGTTCCTTGATGCGCTTCTTGGCGTGTTTCTGGGCTTTTTCAGAGCCGCACTTGCCGCAGCTCTGGCGCGCGTCCTTGCCTTCGCGCTCGTTCATGCAGAAAAAGACGTGGTGCTGGTAAAACGGTTGGTCGGTCATGGCGTTCTCGTCGAAAAAGGCAGAAGTATTATCTTACTGGCGATTGAGTTTATGTGACGGCAGCAGCAGGAACCAGAGCGCGAAGAATGGCCAGCTCAGTGACAGGAACCACGCCGCGCCATTGAAGTTCAGGAATTTGCCCTGCACCCAGCCCTGCAGCGTGGACGAGAAATACGGGTTCACCGGGATCGTGTTGACGACCACCAGCGCCAGTATCAGCGTCACCACGGCCAGACGCCGCTGCGCCACCTGCGGCGCAAACACCAGGCCCGAGAGCATGATCATGCCGATCAAAAAGCCCCCTTCGGCGCCCGGCGTGATCCAGACGAACGCGTTATCGGGCCGGAACAGCAGCGAGCTGGCAAACGCCTTGAGCACCAGCGCCGATGCCAGCAAAGCGATCATCAGCCAGAAGCGCGGGGCGCCGCGGCGCACGAGGCACATCAGCGTGAGCGCGGCGCCAGTCATGCCGCAGGCAGTGATGATGGTCTCGGACAGCCAGTACTGCTCGACGCTCATCGTCACGCCGGGGCGCAGCATCGCGACCAGGTCGATGTCGGTATCGAACCACGACGACAGCCAGCCGGAAACGATCGGCAGCACCTGGCCATGGCCGAACAGGTAGCTTTGCGGGTAGATCTGCGCCAGCGGCCACATGGCCACCAGCACCAGCCCCTGGCTCGCATGGGGTGCGAACCAGCGCTGGCGCAGCTTGAACAGGCGGCTGCGATCGAGCAGGCCAGGCGCCCACAGGGCGCCCAGCACGGCGCCGAGCAGCGCGCCGCCCGCATTGGTGACGAAGTCGAGGTTCGACGGCACGCGGCTGGGCAGGAAGTTCTGCACCGTTTCCATCACGCCGGTGGTGAAGATGCCGATCAGCGCTGCCAGCAGCACCGCCCAGACGCCGCGCACGCGGGGATAGAACGACAGCACCAGCAGCATCCCGAACGGGATGTAGCCGACGATATTGACGCCCACGTCGAAGCCCGTGAAGTAACGCTGCTTGACCAGATTCAGGAACGCCAGCGGCGCCACGCCCGTATCGCGCCAGCCGGTGAACGGGAACCAGCTCGCGTAGATGATCAGCAGCAGATACGCCATCAGCGCGGCGCGCACGATCGGCGAGCCGCGCGAGCGCCCGGCCGCGACTTCGGCGGAGATGGCCTCGTCGCTCATTTGCCCTGCAGGTCGAGGGTCGACAGCCAGTTCTTGAGATCGAGCGCGATCCGGTCGGTACCGGCGGCCAGTGCGGCTACGCCGCCGGCGGCGTCCTGACTTGGGGCAGGGGCGTTGTGCGCAAAGCTTTTCTGGGCCACCAGGCGGTGGTCGGCCAGGACCGATGCGCGCAGCAGGATCTGCCCTTCGCTTGCGCTGGCGCTGGAAAACGCGTGCACGAAGTCGTCGACCTCGATGCGCAGAATCGGCACGCGGTTGGCGGCGTCGGTGGCCGACAGCACCGTGACACCGGCCTGCGCCAGGCGCACTTTCAGGCGCCGCGTGATCAGGTCGAGCGGCGTGCCGCTCCAGCGGCTGCCGGCGTAGGTACGGGCCTGCAGCGGATCGGCGTAATTCAGCCGGTAGACCATGCGCTCGTTGTCGAGGACAGCGCCGCCGGTGGCGTCCATCACGACGATCGGGGGCAGCGATGCCGCCGGTTGCGCGGGCGCAGATTGCTGGGCCGATGGCGCGCCGAAGTCATAGATGGTATTGGGCGCGCCCTTGTTGCTGGCGCAGCCGGCCAGCAGCGCGGCGCCAGCAATGGTCACGGCAACGGCGAGGCGGTAGGGGCGGAGATTCACGGTGGTCCTCATTTGGTCGGGGGCGCGAAGCCCGGCTCGCCCGGTCCGGGCGCATCGCCCGGTGTGCCGAACAGGATGCTTTGCGGGCGGTCGGAGAACGAATTCGCGGTGCGGCGCACGGCGCGCAGCGAGGCGCGTGCTTCATCGGTCATCTGTACCACGTGCGGCAGCGTTTCCAGTTCCAGCTCGCTGGTGGCTGCACCGAGCGCGCCGATGGTGCCGTTCAGGCGTTCGATCGGGCCGTCCGGGGCTTGCAGGCGCGTGGCCAGGTTGTCATAGTTGCGCGTCATCGACGTGGCGCTGGTGGCCAGCGTGTCGATCGAGTCCATGCTGCGGTCGACTTTCGTGACCAGTGACGGCAAGCGGTCGAGCACCGGATCGAGGCGCTGCGGGATCGCCGCATACGCCTCGGCGGCGCGGTCCACGCTTTCGAACGCGCCGAGCATCGTGGCGCGGTTCTCGGGACTGAGCAGCTCGTCGAGGCTGGTGGTGATCTGCTCGGCCTTGTCGAGGATTGCCAGGCCGCGGTCCTCGAGCTGGTCGAGCAGGCCGGGACGCAGCGGGATGCGGGCAATGCGCTCGCCGCCGGTGGCCAGGCGCGGCGACCCGGTGCGCTCGTCATTGAGCTGGATGAACGCGATGCCCGTCACGCCCTGGTAGCCAAGCGAGGCATAGGTGGTGCTGGTGATCGGCGAGGCTTCGTCGACCGACAGGCGAATCAGGATCTGGCCGGTGACGCGCGGATCGAAGTCGATGGTGTCGACGCGGCCGATTTCCAGGCCCCGGTAGCGCACCGTGGCTTGCGGGTTCAGGCCGGGGATCGACTGCGTGGTGACGATCTCGTACTGCACCAGTTCAGTCTTGTCGCGGTTGAACCAGAGGCCGATCAGCACCGTCGCCACCAAGAGGGCGATCGTGAAGATGCCGGTCATCAGCGCATGTGACCTGTTTTCCATACTAGTGTGTCTCCGATTCGTTCTGGGCCCGGCGCTCGTCGAGCACTTCCAGTGCCCGCTGGCCGCGTGGGCCCAGGAAAAAGTGTTTGATGAACGGGTGCTCGACCTTGAGCACATCGCACGACGGTCCCACTGCCAGCACGTGTTTTTCGGCCAGCACCGCGATGCGCGAGGACAGCGCGAACAGCGTGTCCAGGTCGTGCGTGACCATCACCACCGTCAGTTTCAATTCGCGGTGCAGCGTCTGGATCAGCGTGACGAAGGCGTCCGAGAGGTCGGGGTCCAGGCCTGCGGTCGGCTCGTCGAGAAACAGCAGCTGCGGCTCGAGCGCCAGTGCACGCGCGAGTGCTGCGCGCTTGACCATGCCGCCGGACAGGTCGGACGGCATCTTGGCCGCGTGTTCCGGCCCCAGGCCCACCATGTCCATCTTGAGCAGCACCGCGTCGCGGATCACGTCCTCGGGCAGCGCATGCAGCTCGCGCATCGGCAGGGCGATGTTGTCGAAGACGTTCAGTGCCGAATACAGCGCCCCCTGCTGGAACAGCATACCCCAATGGTTGCGCATGCGTTGCAGCTGCTCGGGCTTGGCCGCGCTGATGTCTTCGCCGAACACGTGCACGCTGCCCTGCGACGGGCGCTCCAGGCCCAGCATCTGGCGCAGCAGCACGGTCTTGCCGGTGCCCGAGCCGCCGACGATCGACAGGATCTCGCCATCGTAGATTTCGAGGTTCAGGTCCTGGTGCACGACGGTGCGGCCGAAGCGGGTCCACAGGTTGCGGATCTCGACGACGGGTTTGCCCACATCTTCGTCGGGCCGCAGGTTCAGGCGCTGGGGGGATTGTGCTTGGGTGTCGGCCATCAGAATCCCGTGTTGCTGAAGATGATCGCGTAGACCGCGTCGGCCAGGATCACCACCGTGATCGCGGTGACGACCGAGGTCGTGGTGCCGCGCCCGAGGCTTTCGGTATTGGGCTTGATGCGCAGGCCGAAGTGACACGCGATCAGCGCGATCAGCACGCCGAAGGTCGCGCCCTTGAGCAGGCCAATGGTGTAGTTCACGAACGGCACCGCATCGGGCAGCTTCTGCAGGAAGTAGCGGAACGACATGCCCATCTCGATTTTTGCCGACACCATGCCGCCCAGCAGGGCCATCGCATCGGTCCAGACCACCAGCAGCGGCATCGAGATCGCCAGCGCGATCACCTTCGGCAGGATCAGGCGGTAGCCGTGCGAGACGCCCATCACCAGCATCGCATCGAGTTCCTCGGTCACGCGCATGACGCCCAGTTGCGCCGTGATCGACGAGCCGGAGCGGCCCGCGACCAGGATCGCGGCCAGCAGCGGGCCCAGTTCGCGGATCACCGCCATGCCGAGGATGTTGACCAGGTAGGCGTCGCCGCCGAACATGCGCAGCTGCTGCGACGACAGGAACGACAGCACGATCCCGATCAAAAAGCCCACGATCGCCGTGATGCCCAGCGCCTGAAAACCGGAGTGATAGATATTGGCCGAGATTTCGCGCCATGGGCCAGTGGCAGGGCGGCGTGCAAAACGCCACAGGTCCTGGATCACGATACCGATCAGGCCAATGAAGCTGCGCAGGTGCGCGAAGAAGTCGAGCATGCCGGCGCCAAGCTTGATCAGCCAGTCGAAGGGGCTGACGCGCTGGCGCGGCAGGGTGATCTTGCTGGCTGCTTCGATGCGCTTGAACAGGTCTTCCTGGCGCGGGTCGAGCGTGAGGCGCGGTGGGCGCTGCTTGTTCCAGGTATTCCAGAACATCTGGGCGCCGATGTGATCCAGGCTATCGACGCCGGACAGGTCCCAGGTGCAGGCGGATTTGTCTTTCAGGCCCGCGAGCTGGCGCGTGATGCCTTTCAATATACCGTGTTGCGACAGGCCGTGGACTTGCCAGACCCCGCTGGCGATGACAGATTGGCCCGCCCCCTGGCCGGCCTGTTGAATGGTTAATGTTGGCGCATTTTCAATCTGCATTGCGGCAGTGTAAAAGAGAATCGCGCCCGCTGCCACATTGTTGGTTTCGCGATCAGGCCGCGAGGTGGCGCGCCTGGCGTGACGGAGCCACGGCGCGTGCCGTATCCGGGCCCGTGCCCACGACCGCTTGCGGCGTGCGCGCCGGCGCGTCGACCTTGCCGGCGTAGTCGCTGGCGAGCAGGCTGGCCGCTTCATGCGCCGCCATACCGCGCACCTGTAAGTACTCGGCCACCAGCTTGGCCAGGCGATCGAGCGCGATGCGGTGCGTCGCATCGGTGCGCGTGTAGATCCAGTCCGAAAATGCCATGAAGTTGTCGAATGGCGCCTCGCCCAGCAGCACCGGCGTGGTGTTGGCAAAGCGACCCGAGTTGGCCACCAGATCCCAGTAGCGCGCAAAGCGCACCAGGCGCTGCATGGTCGCAAAGTCGATCTTGTCCGTCGCCAGCACGGTGTACGGCGGGTACGGGTCGTACACCATACCGAAGGCTTCGGTGTGGCGGATGATCGGTGTGCCGCGCAGGCGCTTGAGGATGCCGAACTGGATTTCTTCGGCGCCCAGGCCCACCAGCTGGTCGAAGCCGCGCGCGAAGCTGGCCACGTCTTCGCCGGGCAGGCCGGCAATCAGGTCGACGTGCAGGTGGGCGGTGGCATGCTGCGTGAGCCAGCGGATGTTCTCGGCCGCCTTCTCGTTGTTCTGGCGGCGGCTCACCAGCGCCTGCACTTCGGGGTTGAAGCTCTGGATGCCGATCTCGAACTGCAGCGCACCGGCCGGGAACTTGGCGATGGTGTCCTTCAGCGCATCGGGCAGGTGGTCGGGCACCAGCTCGAAGTGGGCGTAGATCGGGTCGTCCGGATACTGCGCGATCTTGTCGAGGAAGAAGTCCATGATGCGCAGGCTCGTCTTGACGTTCAGGTTGAACGTGCGGTCGACGAATTTAAACAGGCGTGCGCCGCGTACGTACATTGCTTCCATCTCGGCCAGGAACGCGTCGAGCGGGAATGGCCAGGCGGTCTTGTCGAGCGACGACAGGCAGAACTCGCACTTGAACGGGCAGCCGCGCGAGGCTTCCACGTACAGGGTGCGGTTGGCGATGTCGTCGTCGTTGTACAGCGCGTAGGGCAGGGCGATGGCGTCCATCGGCGGCTGCACGCCGGCGTGGATTTTCATCAAAGGCTTCGGGCCATTCAAAATCTCGCCGCATAGCTTGGGGAACGTGACGTCGCCCCAGCCGGTGACGACGTAGTCGGCCAGCCCGACGATCTCCTGTTCGCCGGTCTCGTGCGAGACTTCCGGACCGCCCAGGATGATCTTCACGGCGGGCGCGACGCGCTTGAGCATTGCCACCAGGCGCGTGGTTTCTTCGACGTTCCAGATATACACACCGAAGCCGACGATGCGCGGCGCGTGCGCCAGGATGCGCTCGACGAGGTCGGCGGTCTTGGCGCCGGTGACGAATTCCTGGATACGGGTCTGCTCCTGCAGCGGGCCCATATTGGCCAGCAGGTATCGCAGTCCGAGCGAGGCGTGCGTGTAGCGGGCATTCAGGGTGGTGAGCAGGATCGACATGGTGGCGGCAGGAGGAGGGGATTTGAAGGCGGTATTTTACTGTGATGCTGCAGTCATTCGCGCGACTATGCAGTTGACATTGCTTCTAATAAAGATCGGCGCCTACAATCGACGACTCCTTCTTTAGAAAGTGCCTTCCATGTTCATGACCAATATCGAAACCGTTCCGGGCAAGACCATCACGGCGTGCCACGGCGTTGTCTCCGGCAGCTCGGTGCGCTCCAAGCACGTGGGCCGCGACATCATGGCGGGGCTGAAGAACATGGTTGGCGGCGAGCTCAAGGGCTACACCGAGTTGCTGGAAGAATCGCGCGCGCAGGCCACCGAGCGTATGCAGGCGCAAGCCACGCAGATGGGGGCGAACGCCGTCGTCAATGTGCGCTTCTCGACCTCGTCGGTGGCCGCCGGCGCCGCCGAGATCTATGTCTACGGCACCGCGGTGACGGTGGACTGATGGACCTGATTTTCCTGATTGTCTTCTGGACGGTGCCGATTGGATTGGGCTACGTCTTCGGGCGCATGGCCGAAGCCAGGCATTACCGCTCCATCATCGCCAGAGAAAAAACATGGCTGCACTTGCCGGCCACATCGCTCAAGACATTGCTCGGGTCTGCGCCAGTGGCGCGCACCGAGCTGGTCACGGGTAGCGTGGTGGTGGCGGTCGATCACTTCAAGAAAGCGGCGTCGGCGCTGCGCTCGCTGGTGGGCGGGCCGGTGCAGTCGTATGAAACGCTGCTCGATCGCGCCAAGCGTGAAGCGGTGCTGCGCCTGAAGGAAAGCTGCCCGGGCGCCCACGAGATCGTCAACGTGCGCCTCGAAACGATGCCGCTGACCGGCAACCAGCGGCAGATCAATGGCGTCGAGGTCCTGGCCTACGGCACCGCCATCTATTACATGGAACAGAGCACCGCACCATGAAATACCAGGCGTCGCTGCCCGAGCACAACGACAACGTCACGCCCGGCCATCCACTGAAGGATTTTGCGCTGATCCTGGCCGGGCTGTCCGCGGCAGTGATCGTCGGCTATCTGGTGCTGGGCTGGCTGGTCGATGTGGTGGTGGACCGGATGGGGCCGGAGACCGAGGCGCAGCTGACGCAGATGATGGCATGGACGCCGCCAGCGAGCGAGCCGGCGATGCGCACGCGCGAAGCCTGGGCCCAGGATCTCGTCGATGGCATGCGCCGCTGCGCCGGCGTCAGCGGGCCGGTCACCGTGCGTGTGAACCGCTCGGACACGCCCAATGCGATGGTGGCGCCAGGCGGCGTGGTGATCGTGTTCTCGGCGCTGTTCGACAGTGTGCAATCCGAAAACGGCATGGCGTTCGTGCTCGCCCATGAGCTGTCACACATGGCCAACCGCGATCACCTGCGTGCAGTTGGCCGGCGGGTGGTGCTGATTGCCGCTGCCACCGTGCTCACGGGCGACGGTAGCGGGACGGCGGGCGTGCTGGCGCCGGCGCAGCATCTGGGTGAGTCGGGCTATTCGCGGGGCCGCGAAGCCGCTGCGGATGCGAAGGCATTGGCCATCTTGCAATGTCGCTACGGCCATGCTGGCGGCGCCACCGAATTGTTCACCACCTTGCAGCGTGAGGAGGGCAAGACACCGGCCGTGCTGCATTACCTGGCGTCGCATCCGTCGATGGCTGCGCGTATCGATGCCGTGCAGGCGGCGATGCGCCAGGCGGGCTTGCAGGCTGGCCCGGTGCAGGCGTTGCCGCGTTTTTGATGGGGTGTGCGATAAAGCTGGCGGTATCGGAAATTGCTTGTTAGAATGCGAGCCGGAATTCAGGAAGCCTGTTGCCCAGTAGAGGAACAGTTTTCCAGCAAGTTATGCCTGATGACCATAGCAAATCGGTCCCACCCCTTCCCATCCCGAACAGGACCGTGAAACGATTTTGCGACGATGATAGTGCTGCAACCAGTGTGAAAGTAGTTTATCGTCAGGCTAGTTATATAGAGAAAGCCCACCAGGTGTCTGGTGGGCTTTTTTGCTTTGCGGCGTCGTTTTGTCGCGCCGGGTTTGTCGCGTCGATGCCGCATCCATGCGAGAGAAATAGCACGTCGGCACTATTTTAGGGTTAAAGTATTGCAATAGTTTTACTTCGTCATGGTTCGATCGTGCGGCGCCCGCCGCAGAAAGCGTCTCTCATGCAACGTCGTCATCCTGCTGCGTACCGTCGCCTCCTTGTCGTGTCACTCTTGCTGGCGCTGGGCGCCTGTGGTCGGGATCATGATGACGATCCGGCAGTTCAGCCGCCGCCCCCAGCCACCGCCGCCCGCATCAACGTCGACGTTGCCCGCACCGCGCATGGTGTGCCGCATGTGCGGGCCGACGACTTCCGCAGCCTAGGGTATGGATTGGCGTATGCCTATGCCCAGGACAATGTCTGCATGTTCGCCGATGCGGTGCTGACCGTGCGCGGTGAGCGCTCGCTGTTCTTCGGCGCCGACGCGCGGCCACGCCAGCGCACGGGCGACGAGTATGGCGGCGGCAGCGGGTTCATGGACCTGAACAACGAGGACAGCGACTTCTTCTTCAAGGGCTACCTCGACATTGAGCAATTGCGCGCGGGGTATGCCAGCGGCGCGCGTGAGCCACGCGACCTGCTTGAAGGCTATGTCGAAGGCTATAACCGGTACCTGAAGGATGCGGGAAGCAAGTTACCGGCGGCCTGTGCCAACACGAAATGGGTGAGGCCGATTTCGCTCGACGACATGATGCTGGTGGTGGCGGAAAAGGCGCTGCACGCATCGGGCCAGGCCTTTGCCCGCGACTTCGTTGCGGCAGGTCGGGTTCCCGGCGCCACCGTGACGCTGGCCAAGGCGGCGCCGCGCAAGATCGACGCGTCGTCGCTGGTCGCGCAGCTCGATCTGCTCAACCGGCAAGGCTTCGGCAGCAATGCGCTGGCGGTGGGCAAGGACTTGTCCGCCAATGGGCGCGGGCTATTGCTTGGCAACCCGCACTATCCGTGGACCACAACCGACCGCTTCTATCAGGCCCACCTGACCGTGCCGGGGCGCTACGACGCGATGGGCGTGATCATCGGCGGCGTGCCGGCCGTCGTCATCGGTTTCAACCGCGACGTGGCCTGGAGTCACACGGTCACGTTCGCCAATCACTTCACCACGTTCCGGCTGGCGCTGGATCCCGGCGACGCCACTGGCACCACCTATCTGTATGACGGAGCGCGGCGCACGATGACGTCGAAAACGGTGACGGTCGAGGCGCTGCTGCCCGATGGCCTGGTCAGCCGGCGTACCAAAACCTTTTATTTCAGCCATCAGGGCGCCGTCATCAGCCGGCCGGCGGCGGGTCTGACGTGGACCGCTCAGGCTGCCTATGTGCTGGCCGACCCGAACCGCAGCAATACCCGGATGCTCGAGCAGTGGCTGGGCATCGGCACCGCCACCAGTGTGCGCACGCTGAAGGATTCGCTCGACAAGGTGGTGGGGCTGCCATGGGTGAACACGGTGGCGGCCGACCGCGATGGCAATACGCTGTATGCGGACGCCAGTGTCGTGCCGCACATGAATGCGGACAAGTTCGTCAACGGTTGCCTGTTGCTGCAGGCGGCGCTGCTGTTTGACGGGTCAAAGAGCAGCTGCGGCTGGGGGCAGGACGTGGGCGCGCCGGCCGGCATTTACGCGCCGGCCACGGCGCCGTGGATGATGCGCACCGATTACGTCGGCAATTCGAACGACAGTTACTGGCTGACCAATCCGAAGGCGCTGCTCACTGGTCCGGCGCCGCTGGGCTATTCGCCGCTGTACGGGCGCGTGAATGCCGAGCAAAGCCTGCGTACGCGGATCGGGTTCCGCCAGGTCGAGGATCTGCTGCCACAGCGCAACAAGTTGAACCTCGCTGACATGCAGGCGCTGGCGTTCTCGAACCGCGTTTATGCGGCCGAGCTGGTGTTGCCCGAGTTGTTGACCGCCTGCAGCAGCGCGAGCAGCACGCTGATGCAGCAAGCCTGCACGACGCTGCAAGCGTGGGATCGGCGCGCCGATCTCGATAGCCGGGGCGCGGTGCTGTTCCGCGAATTCTGGGCGCTGGCAACGGCGATCCCGAACAAATGGGCGCGGCCGTTCGATCCGGCGGATCCGGTCAATACGCCGGCTAGCGTGGCACCGGCGGCCATGCCCGCCATGCTGGTGGCGCTCAGGACAGCGGCCGACAAGCTGCAGTCGCTCGGCGTGCCGCTTGATGGCCGCTTGGGTGACTATCAGGTCGAGCCACGCAATGGCGTGCGTATTCCACTGCATGGCGGCAATGGGAATCAGGAAGGTACCTATGGGTCACTGACGATGCGCAGTGGCTTGACGGCACAAGGCTATGTCGGCGCGCATTGGGGCCAGAGCTATCTGCAGACCGTGACGTTCGACGAGCAGGGCCCGGTGGCGCAGGCGATGCTGACCTATGGGCAGTCGGTCGATCCCGCCTCGCCGTGGTATGCCGACCAGACGCTGCTGTATTCACGCAAGAGCTGGCCAAGCCTTCCCTTTACGCAAGAGAAGATCAAGGCCGACCCAAGTTACACGACCGTCACGCTGCGGGAGTAGCGATACCGTCCAGCGCCGTCATCGCAGTGTCCGGCAGCACCAGTTGCGCAGCGGCCAGGTTCTCGCGCAAGTGCGCTACGGACGAGGTGCCGGGGATCAGGAGCAGGTTCGGCGCACGACGCAGCAGCCAGGCGATCGCCACCTGCATCGGTGTCGCACCGAGTTGTTGCGCCACGCCGGACAGGGCATCCGACTGTAGTGGCGTGAAGCCGCCTAGCGGGAAGAAGGGCACGTACGGAATCCCTTTCGTGGCCAGCGCATCGATCAGGGCGTCGTCCTGGCGGTGGACGAGGTTGTACATATTCTGCACGCAGGCGATTGGTGCGACGCGCTGGGCGTCTTCTACTTGCTGCGGCGTCACGTTGCTCAGGCCAATATGGCGGATCAGGCCGCGCTGGCGCAGCTCAGCCAGCTTGGTCAGCTGTGCTTCTAACGAACCTTCTGCCGGCTTGAACATGTCGAACATCGCGCGCAGGTTGACCACATCGAGCACATCCAGGCCCAGGTTGCGCAGATTGTCATGCACGGCCTGTTCAAGTTCGGGCGCCGAGAAGGCCGGCAGCCAGCTGGCATCCGGACCGCGGCGCGCCCCGATCTTGGTCACGATCACCAAATCGTTCCGATAAGGATGTAGTGCTTCGCGGATCAATTGATTGGTCACGTGCGGACCGTAAAAATCGGACGTGTCGATGTGGTTCACGCCAAGCTCGACCGCTTCGCGCAGCACGGCGCGGGCAGCTTCTGCATCCTTCGGCGGACCGAACACGTGAGGGCCGGCCAGTTGCATGGCGCCGTAGCCAAGACGGCGTACGGTGCGGTCGCCGAGTGTATAGGTGCCTGCCTGTTCGATGTTGGACATAGTTTTCCTTCTTATGGGTAAGTGGAATCACGATACGACGCATGGGTCTGTGTGACAATCCAGGCAAATCCACACAGGTTGTACGAAAAAACGAACAATGAAAACCGATTTGGGAGAGTTGTCTGCTTTTGTCGCAGTGGCGCGTGCCGGCGGCTTCCGTGAGGCGGCGCGCGCGACGGACGGCAGCGCATCCGGCCTGAGCGAAGCAGTGCGGCGTCTTGAAACGCGGCTCGGCGTGCGTTTGCTCAACCGGACCACGCGCAGCGTGACGCTGACCGAAGCGGGCAGCAGCCTGTTGGCACGGCTCGATCCGGCATTGCAGGAGATCGACGCTGCTTTAGATGTGATCAATGGCTTTCGCGACACGCCGACGGGCCTGTTACGCCTGAACGTGCCGATGAGCGCAGCACGCCTGGTGCTTCCCGCCATCGTGCCACGGTTCCTGGCGCGGTATCCGGAGATCCGCTTGGAGGTGGTCGCGGAGGAGAGCTTCGTGGATGTGCTGGCCGCGGGGTGCGATGCCGGTATCCGGTATGAAGAACGGCTCGAGCAGGACATGATTGCCGTGCCGATCGGGCCGCGCATCCAGCGCATGGCGGCGGCGGCATCACCCGCGTACCTGGCCCGGCATGGCATGCCTGCACATCCGCGTGACTTGCCGCCAGGTGCCTGCATCCGGGCGCGCTTTGCCAGCGGGGCGATGATCCAGTGGGTGTTTGAACGCGATGGAGAGACCATCACCGTTGAACCCAACGGACAATTGTTGGTACAGATCGGCGGCGCGCTGGACCTGTCGATCGATGCGGCCGTGCAGGGGCTGGGTGTGGTGTACCTGTTCGAGGACTGGCTGGCGCCGTATGTCGCGCAAGGCTTGCTCGAACCCGTGCTGCAGCCATGGTGGCCGCAGTTCTCCGGGCCGTTCCTGTATTACCCGGGCCGCAAGCTGGTGCCGGCGCCGCTGCGCGCCTTCGTCGACTTCATCCGCAGCGAGGGTGAAAACGCGCCGGATTTGTCACACAACTGAAAAATAAGCTGTTGACGAAGCTCAGCAGGTCGAGCATAATCTCATTCCTCTGCTGCAGCGAACAAAACGATTCGAAGCAAACGGCAGATGAAG
>NZ_JANUGZ010000008.1 GCF_024753205.1 Massilia aurea
TGGCCTGTTCTTCGAACAGCTGGTGCAGCAGGTGCTCACGCGGGTAGGGCACAGCAGTGTCGTTGAACACCGCGAGCAGCTGATGACGCTCCGAGTGAGACAGGATCTGAATGTCATGTATCGGAAGCGGATCGGCCGCAGCGGCGGCGCGTAGCACAGCAATCAAATGCCTCCCAAGCCGATCGATCGTCGTTGCGTCGAAAAGGTCTGCGTTATACTGGAACTGAACGACACGCCGCCCTTCTTCTTCCCTTACATTAATAGTCAAATCGAACTTTGCGAACGCCTCCTGCAGCTTGACAGGAGACATAGAAAGTCCGGGTAACTTCAGTTCCGCTGTGGGTGTATTTTGCAGCACGAGCATAACCCGAAAATAAGGCGAATGATTCGGATGACGTGCTGGATTCAGCGCTTCGATTACCTGTTCAAATGGCACATCCTGGTTGCTATAAGCATTCAGGGCGTTGGTGCGGACCTCCCGGAGCACTTCTGAGAACGTCTTGTCCAAAACGACGCGCGTGCGTAGGACAATCGTATTGAGGAACAAACCGATCAATGGTTCAAATTCGGCACGCGTTCTTCCAGCTACTGTGGTCCCAATACAGATATCATCCTGGCCGGTATAGCGGGCAAAGAGAATCTTGAGCGCCGTAGCGAAAACCATAAAAACGGTCGTGCGCTCGTCCTTACTATACAGATCAAGCGAGAAATCTAGATCGCTCGGGACGCTCATTTCAATGATCGCGCCGTTCTTTAAAGAGACGGCGGGACGCGGGCGATCAGTTGGTAAGTCCAAGAGCGGAGGCGCGCCATTTAGCTGCGCGGACCAATAAGCAAGCTGGTCGCTAACGCGTTTTTCCGTTAGCCATTGGCGCTGCCATCGGACGAAATCCGAATACTGCAGGGTTAGTGGCGGTAAGGGGGCGCTAGCGGTGTCCATTAGAGCAGCGTAAGTCCGGACAAACTCCTTGATCAGGACTGCCATAGACCAACCATCCGCGATGATATGGTGTATCGTGAAATGAACGAGGTGTTCATCAGGGCGTAGCCGGAATATGCTGCAGCGCATTAGCGGGGCGTGTTCTAAGTCGAAAGGTTTGTCCGCCTCCACCTTTGCCATCTCCATTACTTTATCGCTACGGTCCACCGCGTCCATATGTTGCGCATCGTGCGGAATAATCGGAATGCTGAGCTCTGGCAAGATATGCTGAACGAGGACCTCGTTTTCCCACGTAAAAAACGTTCGCAATATCTCATGTCGACAAATAATCTCGTTGAGCGCGTCCGTGAACGTAGCGAGCTCGAAAGACCCTTGAAGACGAAAGAGTGAGCGAATATTGTATTGACTACTATTGCCGACACGATTAAGAAACCACATCCTTTGCTGAGCGGCGGACGCGGGCGCAGTTTTTGGCAATAGGGAGACATCCTCCTGTTGGGGCGTTCTCATTAGATACTCGAGTAATTCTGACTTATGCTTTCGCAGCTGATCAAGCAGATCAGCCGATATCACACCAGCTGGCGCATCGAAGCTTATCTTGTCACCATTGATGGAGAAATTCACGCTTTTGGCACGCAGTGAGGCAATCAAGTCGGACAAGTTCATCATCGTTGGGTTCACGTCAGTTTACTGTTTAGATCTCGAAGGTCTCGATGAGGTAACGCATCTGCTCAATCCGCTCGCTCATCGATTCTACGGTAGAAAATTCGAATACATCTTTGAGGGATAGATCGGATTGTAGTTGCTCTCGTAAAGCCAAGATCAACTGCGTTGCTATGATCGAATGTCCTCCGAGCTCAAAGAAATCATCATCGAGACTGGAAGGAAGTACCGAGAGCAAGGAATGCCAGATTCGGGCAAGTGCGTGTTGAGTTGGGGTTCTAAGCGCCCGAATTACAGTGGATGGCGTGTGTACTGGAATAGGCAATGCTTTTTCGTCGACTTTGCCGTTGCGGGTCAGCGGAAAAATTTCGAGTGCGACGTAATGCGTCGGTAGCATGTGGCGAGGTAAACGCTGTTTTAAGTGTTGTCGCAATTGCGCAATAGTTACTGGACTTGAGTTCACGTAGTAGATACTTAATTCGCTTCTTCCTTCACCATCAGTCATCTTTGCGAATGCTTCGCGGATGGCCGCGTGATCGAGTAAAGCACGAGCCACTTCCCCAAGTTCCACGCGAATGCCGCGGATCTTGACTTGGCTATCGACGCGACCCCGGTACTCAATCTCACCGTCAGGTAAATACCGCGCAATGTCACCAGTACGGTACAACACATCGTTCTCAAGGAACGGATTGCTCAGGAACGCCTTTTTGGTAAGGTCGTCTCGTCCAAAATACCCCCCTCCGACCGGTGTACCGCCAATGAAGAGTTCGCCCACAGCACCGACCGGTAAGGGTTGCTGCCTGACGTCCAAAATATAGATGCGCGTATTGTCGATAGGCCGGCCGATGGACACCTGGCGTGCGTTTGCGTCTCCTATCCACGCCGTCACACCGATTGATGTCTCAGTCGGCCCGTATTGATTATAAACGCGAGCCGCCGACCGCCGTTTTAACTCATACAGTAAGCGCAACGGAAGGGGTTCTCCACCCAGAATGATGTGTCTGAGGGTCCGAATCATTTCGCCGCGCACCCCACAATAATTTAGGAAAACGGCTAGCATCGACGGTACGAAATCAATAACTGTAATTCCATGCTGCGCGATTAGGTTTGCCAGATATTCCGGGTCGCGATGGCCATCATGATCGGCCACCACAAGCCGAGCTCCAATTGATAACGGGATAAAAATTTCCCAAACAGCGGTATCGAATGTAATCGGACTTTTTTGCACGAAAATGTCGGTTTTCGTATATCCATGGACACGCGTCTGCCATCTAAAACGGTTGATTAGTCCGCGGTGCTTGACTAACGCGCCTTTTGGTGTACCGGTTGAACCTGACGTAAACATGATATAAGCGCTGTCCCCGCTGCTGACCTTAATCGAAGGATTATTTTTAGCGTGGCGTGCGGCGCAGTGCGCGAACGCTTCATACGCTACAGTCGTCGCAGCCTGATTAATCCTGTGCGCAATAGAATCAGTCACAATAAATAGTGACGGTTTTACATTGGAAAAAATTTGCTTGAGTCGTTCGGTCGGTTCGGCGGGATCGGCGGGCACAAAAATGCCACCTACCTTGACCACCGCGAGAATGAGGGCAATCAGATCTACGCTGCGCGGCATGCAGATCATGATCCGATCTCCAGGTTTGACGAGACGTTCAAGCAGCTCGAATGCTAATTTGTTCGCATGGGTATTTAATTCCTCATAGCTGTATGACCGCGTATCGGTGACGATTGCGATTGCGCTAGGGAATGCGTGCGCTTGGCGTTCGAACTGCGCATGGATGCACTCTTCTGGCACCGGCGTTTGAGTTGCATTCCAGGTGTCGTGCTGGAGCGTTAGCTCGGAAGGGGAAACATACGATAGTTGATCGAGTTTGCAGTTTGCTGCTGAGACGACCTGACTTAGTAGGTGCTGGAAATTGGCGAGAAATCGAACTGCGGTACTTCTCTCATAGAGTTGGGTGCGGTACTCCAGCCGACACGTCAGAGCGCCATGATGCTCCCGAAGGTTCAGGACTAGATCGTACTTCACGTTCCCCGTATGCGGGTCGACGAGTTCGCAACGCAGACCAGTTGAACCCATCTCTACCTCCCGTGTGTGTAAGACTGAAAGCATTACTTGAAACAGCGGGGAGTGAATGGCGCTGCGATCAGGCTTAACTTTCTGAAGAACATCTTCAAAGGGCAGGTCGCTGTTAGCGTACATATCCTGCATCGCGTGCTTGCACTGTTCTAACAGGCCGATAAATGTGGCGTCTGGAGGAAAGGTGAGACGTAACACCGCCGTGTTGACAAGAAAGCCGATTAACGACTGGAGTTCTGCATTGTTTCTGTTCGAAACGGGCACGCCAATACAAAGGTCCTCCTGCGATGTGTATTTGGCAAGGAGCGCAATAAGCGCCGTCGCAGTGACATTGAAAAGACTGGTATTGTGTGCTGTGGCGAACTTTAATACGGCCGCTGAAAGCTCAGGGGTGAAAGCGAGATTGACGGCTGCGCCTTCCGAAGTAGGGCGCTCGGTGATTGGGAAGTCGTAAGGCAACGTGGTTACTGCAGGAGCCTGCGACAATGTCCTCGACCAGAAATTTCGTTGCTCTTG
Organism: Massilia aurea; assembly: GCF_024753205.1. Classification (GTDB taxonomy): domain Bacteria; phylum Pseudomonadota; class Gammaproteobacteria; order Burkholderiales; family Burkholderiaceae_D; genus Telluria; species Telluria aurea. The sequence goes on from NZ_JANUGZ010000008.1 coordinate 4,203, forward strand.
CGTACGACCGCTATCACGCAGATTCTGCTGCCAGAAAGCGTAGTCAGCAAACTGGAGCGGTTGTACACTGCCTTTGTCTGTTCTGCCTGCTGCGATACCGGCGTAAGTCGTGAGCACTTCGTAGAGAAGAGCATGAGCAGACCAAGCGTCGAAAACGATATGATGCACGACCAGAGATACGACATACTGATCCGGCGCTTCTGCCACGACCCCAACTCGTAGCAGCGGCCCGTGGTTGAGATCGAACTCTTGAGAGGTCCATTCATTTAGGTAGGACCGGGATTGCAGTTCGTGCGCAACGCTATTAACTAATGCACGAGCAACTCCAATTTTCAGGTCTGGTTCGATTTGCTGGATTAGTCCATCAGGGCATTCGTGGAAAGTTGTGCGCAATACTTCATGCCGCTCGATGACCTGGTCGACAGCCAGCTCAAATCGAGCGATGTCGAATGATCCAAACACACGAAAAATAGTGGTCAGGTTGTACGTCGCGGGACTATCGGAGGCGCGGTGCGCCAGCCATAACTGTCTCTGTGCCGGAGATGCTGGACAGCGATTCGGCGCTAGCCATCGATCCCGTTGCGCCGTGATCGATTTGGGGGCAACCAAGGTATCAAGATACCCTAGTAGTGCTTGCTTTAAAGCGCACACGGCGTCGATCAAATGCTCAGGCACGACTTCGTTTTCCGTATGAAGAATGAGGTCGTTACCGTCACGGGTGACCGTCACGCCGGCTGCGTGCAGACTTGCAAGTAAGTCTTTTGGATGGAGATTCATTGTCTGATTAGATCCTGATTCCAGTTTTCTGAGGGGCGCTTTCCATGATCCGATTATGAGCGGCTCGTTGAACCAGCAGCTCATCGATGGTTCTTGCGAGTATTTCTATCGTTTGAAGTTTCATCACCGAGGACAGCGAAAGATTCAGATTGAATTCTTGATTAATGCGAAAATATACTTGTATCAGTACAAGGGAGTTGCCACCGATTCCGAAAAAGTTGTCGGTGACGCCGATAGCGGTCCTTCCCACGCAGTCGCTCCAGATACGAACCAGCGCGATTTCGGTACCGGTAATAGGCGGTGTAAATGACGCTGAACAAGCCACAGGCGGCTCTGGAAGCGCACGCCGGTCTACCTTCCCGCTTGGTGTCAATGGGAGTTGCTTTAACTGAAGAAAGCACGACGGGATCATCTGACTCGGTAAAGTCTGTGTCAGATTGGCGAGTACGTCCGATTGTTCCCAGCGTTCATCGGCGATAATGTAAGCAACCAAACGTTGGTCGCCAGGTTGATCTTCGCGCAGCACAACGATCGCATCTTGAACGCCATGGCAGCGCTTGAGCTGAAATTCGATTTCACCTGGCTCAATACGTATGCCACGCAGCTTGATCTGGTTATCGGCGCGACCAAGTATCTGGACGCTGCCATCGGCGAGAACCCGCCCGATGTCGCCGCTGCGGTAATATCTCGTTCCATCCGACGAAGTTCCAAAAGCAGTCGAAGTGAGTTCTTGACGACCATGGTACTGGACGGCGAGGTGGCCGCTTCGGATGTAGATTTCACCAGTTTTGAAGGCAGTAAGGGGTGTATTCGGATCTCCGATCCTGACTGTCGTTCCTGCTACCGGGTAGCCGACGGTGATTGGACCGTTCAGCCGAGCTTTCGGCTTGTCGAGGAAGCGCTGTAGCGCCAATGTGGACTCGGTTGGTCCATAACCATTTACGAAAACGCAGGTATCAGAAAATGCCTTCAGATAGATATCGAGATCCGTTCGACTTGCCAATTCCCCGCCGAGGACAACGGCTCGCACCTTCGGTAGACGAACGCTGGCCTCAGCCGCGAACAAATGACGGAAAAGCGTCGGGGTCGAATGGTAAATGCTTACTTCTTTGTTGGAAAGGTGGCCCCGCAGACCTTCGGCATCGAGCGCCTTGGGGTGGATTGGTACTAAGCACGCGCCATTCAGCAAGGCACCGAACAAGTCCATAACGGCGGCATCGAAACTAAATGATGCAACCAAAGCCACGCGGTCAGATGCTGAAATGGCAAGATTGTTTGTGTAGCAACTACAAAAGTACAGAACATTTCGATGGTTTTGTACGATCCCTTTGGGCTGACCTGTCGAGCCGGACGTGTACAGAATGTACGCGATGTCGTCTGGCACACCTAGTGATCGCCGCATTGCTGGCGGGTATGCCTTACTGTCTAGTAATGGCGTTTGGTCCATTGTTACCACTTGGAGCGAAGTGCCTGCGATGTGTCTGCCCAGCGTCAGGTGAGTAGTACTCGCAATGATGTGGGTCATGCCGGAATCACGAACCATGAATGCCAATCTTGATTGCGGATACTCCGGATCCAACGGGACGTAGCATCGACCGGCTAAGAGGGTGCCAAGAATTCCTACGATCATCTCTTCGCCATGCGACAGCAGCAGGCCTACTGGAGCCTCGACTGCTTGTGCAATTACTATAGATTGTTCTACCCGCTGGGCCATCATGTATACTTCGCCATAGCTTAAGTTCCGTGTCATCGACATGATGGCGGTGTCATTCCAATGTTGCTGTACTTGTGCTATAAAGCGTTCTCCAATGGTCTGGTTGATTTCGTGCGGAGCGAAAGGAATAAACAACGGCGATGGGATAATTGGGTGATCCGGCAGCGATGCCACTTCAAGCTCCTCGATATCATCCGCGCCAAGTGTTGAGACACTAGCGTTGTCGTTGCCGCACATCGCGCTAAGAATTTGAGACCAGTGACGCACGAATGCTTGAATAGTGTTGCTGTCGAAGAGAGAAGTGTTATAGACGATCGTGCAATCAATACTCCCGTTTTCCTCGACGACGTGCAAGCTCAAGTCATGTTTAGCCCCGACATATACTGGCTCCCAAGGCGATAATGTCAGCCCCGGAAGTTCCAGCTTTCGAGTTGGCGTATTGTCTAATATCAGGGCGCTCTGAAAGAGCGGACTGTAGCTGGGATGACGGTCCGCACCAACCGCATCAATGATTCGTTCAAACGGAAAATCCTGGTGCTCATGTGCGCTCAAGCATGTTTTTTTGACTTGGGCGAGCAGTTGGCTGACAGTTGGTCCGTCAGCAAACCAAACGCGCAGCGGCAACATATTGACAAAGGGCCCGATCAATTCTTCCGCCTCCACACTTCGTCTGTTCGCCATAGGCGTCCCGATTACCACATCGTCTTGTCCGGATAGGCGTGTCAGAAGCACTGCCCAGCTGGCAAGCAGTGTCATAAACAGGGTAGTCCCGTGGCGCTGGCCAAGGCGAAGTAACATATCCGTACGAGCAGAATCGAGCTTCACTCGTGCTGTGGCACCTGCGTAACCTTGTTGTGGAGGGCGTGGACGGTCAACCGGAAGCTGCAGTAAGGCGGGAGCATCATGCAGTTGCCTCCGCCAGTAAATTGCGTGTTGCTCCATCGAGGCTGCAAGTGCGTCACGACGCTGCCACGAGGCAAAGTCAGCATACTGTAGGCGCAATGGCGGCAGCGGATCGGCCAAGCCACTGGAGAACGCACGATATATGGTCGCTAGCTCGTTAATAAACAGACCGATAGACCAGCCATCGGTGACGATATGGTGCAGTGTGAAGAACAGTAAGTGTTGATGCTCACCCAGTTGCAAAAGACGTCCGCGGACTAGGGGCCCGGTCTCCAGGTTAAACGGGGCCGACGCTTCCTCAGCACAAATTTGCGTGAATAGTCCAACCCGCTCTTGTTCCGGTACGCTTTGCAAATCGTGAAATTGCATTGCGAAGCCGCTTTCGGTGGTACCGACCCGTTGAATGATTTCGCCAGCACCACTAGCAAAAGTTGTGCGCAAGATCTCATGACGGGCAACGATGCGGTCGAGGGCAGAGCACAGCGCACGACGATCGAGGCAGCCATCTAAGCGCAGACCAGCCGGCATGTGGTAAGCAGCACTGGCAGTGGGGTCGAGCTGGGATAAGAACCACAGGCGTTGTTGGGCAAGCGAAAGCGGCAGGGGCTGGTTGCGGTTGACCGGCAGTGGGCCTTCCAGAGTGAGTTGGGCAGTACGCCCAGCTACCGCAGCAAGCCGCGACAGTACAGGTTCGGCAAACAAAACGTGTAGCGGTATTTCAACTCCGAGTTCCGCGCGCAGGCGCGACGCAACCTGGACAGCTAGCAACGAATGGCCACCGAGTTCAAAGAAGTGGTCGTTGCGTCCGACTCGTTCAAGACCCAGCAATTGTTGCCAAATTGCGGCGAGAACGGCTTCCGTACCGCCGCGCGGCGCCTCATAGGCCTGGCTTGCGACGGCATTAGTGCCCGGCTCAGGGAGCGCTTTGTGATCAAGTTTTCCATTGGAGGTAAGCGGGAACGAGTCGACGGTTACAAATGCGCTAGGTAGCATATACTCCGGCAGGACTCTCGAGAGCTCGGTACGAAGTTCGGCAGCGTAAAGAATGGCGCCGGCCTCTGGCTTCACGTAAGCGATTAGACGCCTATTTTCCTGACGGTCAGTGTGTTCGACAACGACGGCCTCGCACACGGTGGGAATCGCCGCCAAGTGCGCCTCGATCTCTCCAAGCTCAATGCGAAATCCTCGGACCTTAATCTGGGAGTCATTACGGCCGAGATACTCCAGAATTCCGTTGGGAAGCCATCGACCCAGATCGCCCGTCTTGTACAAACGTGCATCGGCGACTCTTTCAGATGGGACAGGCAAGAAGCGCGCTGCCGTTAGATCCGGACGATTCAGGTAGCCCCGCGAAACCCCAGCTCCCCCGATGTAGAACTCACCACAAATTCCGATCGGGACAGTTCTCAAATCCGCGTCCAGCACTGAGACGGTCAGGTCATTCAGCGGCTTTCCGATCAAGCTACGGTTCTGATTCAGATCGTCATTCGTAATGAAATGAACAGTCACATGAACGGTAGTTTCGGTAATCCCATACATATTTACCAGTTGGGTGCGCTCGAGTCGATTACGTTGTACCCAAGGGAGTAGGCCTCTTAAGTCCAACGCTTCTCCGCCAAACACGACGTAGCGTAGCCTATGCTCTCGCCGGGTCTGCTCTTGCATTACCTGTAGTTGCTTGAATGCACTAGGCGTCTGATTAAGAACTGTTATTCCTTCAGCACACAGCAACTCATAGAATTCCCTAGCTGAACGTGCGCACTCGGTCGGCACCATGACCAGCTTCCCGCCGTGAACGAGAGCGCCCCACATCTCCCAAACGGAGAAGTCGAATGCGAACGAATGGAACAGTGACCATGTATCCTCATTTGAGAAGTGAAATAGTCGTTCGGTGGAATCAAATAGCCGGACAACTTGGCGATGTTCTACCAATACACCTTTAGGCGTGCCTGTCGAGCCTGAGGTGTAGATGACGTAGGCCAAATTGGACGCCGTAAGGCCGACCTGGGGACGGGGCAGGTCAGCTTCGATCAATTCGCCAACCGCCCCCTGTACCGTAAGCACACTAATGTCTAAGATTGGGATATCCAACATGAAGCGTGAAAAGAAGGCACGTTCAGTGAGGAGTAAGACTGGACTGCAATCGGCTAAAACAAAGGTAAGTCTCTCATCCAGTTGCATTGGGTCTAGTGGCACATAGGAGCCTCCCGCTTTTAGGACGCCGAGTACACCCACAACCATTTCTACGTTGCGACCAAGGCAGATCGCCACGCGCTTATCAGGTCTGACCCCATAAGTAAGCAATCGATGAGCGAGTCGATTAGCGCGCCGATTCAGCTCCCCATAGGTGAGGCGCTCGTTTCCACAAATGAGCGCAATCGCGTGCGGATCCTCGCGCACTCGCCTTTCAAAGAGTTCATGCAAGCAATACTCATTGTCAGATGTCAGCAGACTCGGGCTCTGCCATTCCCGCAGTCGATGCCACTCTTGCTCAGGGATCGCGTTAACCTGACGCAAAGGCACGTTCTTAATCGCTGAAAGGGCATCCAGAAGGTGGTCAAGTCGGCCAGCCAGTAGCGCTATCTCGGAGCTATCAAAGAATCCAAGGTTGTAATCGACCTGCAATTCCGGAACGAGATCGACTCCATATTCACATATATTAATGGAAAGCGGCGTCGACTCATGGTAGGACGTGCAATAGACCAGTTGACCGTTGGCTGTCCCGATCGGAAGAGAGGCTTCAAGCTGAACATAATTAAACGCGACCTGATAGACAGGTCTCTCACTGCGATGTAGTCCTGTCTGTCTGAGATGTTGAACTAATGGTAACCTCTGACCCATCAAATTACGCCTCTGAAGGATACCGACCTCGCGAACCAAATCTTCGAATGTCATCTCTGGATCGATATGTACACGTAATATACCAATGTCAGCGAAAGTGCCCAAAAGCTCCTTTAGCGCACGCGTAGTCCGGTGATGGAATGGAACCGCCAAAACGACATCGGTTTGACCATACACTAAGAAGAGATAGGTGATTACAAGCGCCGAATAGACGTGAGCATTGCTTGAGTCGAACTGTGCAGCGAGAGCCAGCACACTGCTATGCTGGGTCGAACTCAGAGACTTGGTCAACCGTCCGCTTCGTCGAGCAGGGCGTCCCGCCAAGAAAGGTTCTGGTAGATTCTCAAGCGTTTCTTGCCAAAAGGATTGCTGAGCGAGCAGCCGAGCGTTATTTGGTTTACCTTTTTTCGGTGCGACAGGATCGCCGGTAGGCCTCGCAAAATTCCCTTCGGGAAGAGTGTTATATAGCTGACTGAGTTTTTTAGCCCAGTTCGCAAAACTCCAGCCGTCCATGCAAATGTGATGTGCTCGACCAACATACCAAAATTCATTCGTATGAAGTTTCAATAATCGAGCTTGAAACAACTCAGAATCAAACAGCACAAACGGCGCTTCAAACATTTTATCGACATGGTGCCAGGCAGCCGCGATTGGGTCAGAGCACGTACTGACGTCAATTAATGGTAAAGAGTCCGTACGCTGCGAACTAATGTAGTGCACTAAACCGCTCCTAGCGACTCGAGTTCCGAAGACGTCATTTGTCCTTATTAAAAACGCGTGCGCACTCGAAATGCGCTCGATGTTTACCGCACTCAACCGGATGAACCCGCCTACGTTATACCTAGGATTCTCCAAGTCCTGGACTTGATTCAGATAGATCTCGGTCTGAACCGGCGAAAGCTCGATAATTTTGTGTGTCATGGCGGCAATTTAAGAACTGAAATTCTTCTAGTGCGGAACATCATTGGGGAGACGCGTACGGTGTTCCATATGCGTTATCTGGCCGTTCTCGATAAATACGAGCTGGTCTGCAATGTAGAAATACCGATCGTCATGTGTAATAACCACAATTGCCTTGTTCGCATTCCGAAGATCTTGAAGGAGCTCTTGATAGAAAAAGTGCTTGAATTCCGGGTCTTGGTCCGCCGCCCATTCATCAAAGACATACAGCGAACGATCTTCGAGAAAGGTTGCTAGCAGCGCTAGTCGCCGCCGTTGCCCGTCAGAGAGATTCAATGTAGAGAATCGGCCGTTTTCGATACTGACCTTACCCTCCAACTTTAACAATGACAGATATTTGTCAATCAATGTCTGATTGTATTCCGCTAAGCCAAAAAGGTGATCAAACAAATAATAGCTAGGGAAAATTGCTGAAATCTCCTGTCGATACGAACTGACGAGTTCGGTGGAAACGGCGACATCGTCGAATCGGAGCGTGCCTGTAATTGGAAGGTAGTGCATACTTATCAACTTTCCGATCGTCGACTTGCCAGAGCCATTGCCACCAATCAACATCGTGACTTGGCCTCTGTGTAGTTCCAGGTCGATAGGTCCGACGGAAAAACTGCGAGCGGACTCGCTCGCCGCGTGCTGATAAGTGGCGCCACAAATACGCATACACTTCCAAGCTTCCACTTCTTTAGGTGAGATGTCCTCGGGTTCAATCGGCAGTTCGCGCAGCAGACTGTCTACTCTCCGTTGCGAAATACGGGCGAGCGAAATTTGCGGGGCAGAACTTAAAATGGCAGCAATCGGACCGACCAAATATAGTAAACCCATGATTACACCGGTTAATTCGTTTTGCGAAATGGTACGATAGTTCACGAAAATGAAGGACACAATACCAATTGTGCCAACGCTGACTAAGTCTCCGTAACTTATACCTGCACGAGTAATGCTCGCTCCACGAATTTCCAAGGAAGCTGCGCACTTCTCGTTTCGTACGAGGACGTTCTTAAAAAAGTGCCTTCTTTTAGCATCGTTGATTTTTAATTCTTTTGCGCCAAGAATTAATGCGGAAGTAGCCTCCCCCTGTTGTTCCTGGACTTTCCTAGCTTGCTTAAGATATAGACTGCCGATGTAGATCGGAACACGATAGGACAAACCGCCAATCAGAATTATAAGCAGAATGAATATAAGCAGATCGGTATTGACGAAAAATAGGAAGCTAAGGACGCCAAAAACAGAAATACTATGGATTAATAGGTCTGGAGCCGTACGGGCACCGACTACAATACGTCCGACATCCATGGTGAGTGCCATATTTACGCGCACAACCCCCACCCTTTCTAGACGTTCAACCGAAGTGCCTGCCACAGCCCGAAACAGTCTTTCACGCAACTCCGAGGAGACCGCATTAGCCACCTGTAATAAGAGTATCTGGGACAAGGTCCTACATGTCCAAATAATAATGCATAGCATTAAGAAAAACGCTGCAGTGCGATGATGAGAAATCTCTAATCCAAATAAGTAATATGGTTCAGCTTTAGAATATACTCCTACTGTTTGAGGCATCTCAATTGCTAGAAGTAGCGTTGGAATCAAAGCGGAATACGCTAATCCTGCGATGCCTCCAAATATAATCGAGAAAAACACCTTATTAGGCGCATTTCTGCCGAATTCGCCCAAGAAGCTCAATGCCGGACTCGCTCAAATGTCGCTGACGATGCGGGAAATGGAGCAGATTTCGTCATGTCTAGATACATCCCCGCCGCAAAAAGCTTGCTCATGTTTGAATAATCGGAACTGAATGGGTTTCCTGACTGTCCAGAGGAGCCAATCAACAGGTGAAGTCCGGTACCCGGTTGCATGATTTGTCTGAATGTCGCACCAAATGTCTGTTCATAACCGCCCGAGCCGATAAATCTGGAGTTGCTAACGTTCAGGGAATAAGGACCGCCAGGGCTTTCATGACGCCAATCGAACAAACTACTAAGCACGGGCACTTGACTGAACGGAGTATGGCGTAAATGTAACGAATGAACGCCCCCCCAACGCCAGTCAGCGGGTTTCATGCCTCTAAGTTTAGTTAGGTCTCGTAGCGTCCGTTCGAATGACTTACGCAGCTCCTGAGGGCAGCCGTACTGTGCACAGAGGCCAGGACCACTCATATGTATAGCACGAATCATTACCTCCGGCGAAACATTGCCAACTAATGACGATAACATCGGCGCTGTCAGCCGCGGTGTATGAATATGGGTTAGATGACTAGCCAGAAGTTCTTGTTGGAAATGCTGCATCCAAACGCTGAAAATTGTCGCAGCCGGGCTGTCAAGGCTCATGCGATGGTCCCAGTTGCGTAGGTACTGCTGCGCTTCGCGCTCCAGCATCGTCGTCGGCTGGGTACGCAATAGTAGCGGCAACATTTCACGCGCTTCAGGCGCGACCACATCATTTTGAATCGCCATAGTTAGCGAACTATCGATGGGTTTTCGACTTGTAATTGCCTCGCGGAGCAGGGATTTGATTCGCATAGCACGATAGCTTGGCGCCCAATCAAGCGTAATAAAGCTGGGATAAATATCCTCGACCATTTTATCGTTGGCAGACACAATATAACCTTGATCCGGATTATATATATACGGCATTGACAATGGCGAGATTACGCTGGTCCAGCTGTACTCGCGAGTCCAGCCTGGTTGAGGAATTGCGCCTTGGCCTTTCGCCCGCACCGGAATCCTCCCTGCAGCGGTAAAGCCGATGTTATTGTCACTGTCAGCATATAACATATTCAGGGTCGGGATGACTTGAAGTGCTAACGCTCGGCGAAACTCACTCCAATTGGAAGCATGATTAAGGCGGTAAAAAGCTTCATAGGACGTGTCATCGCTGTCTAGCCCCGTCCATCTAAGCGAAACCGGTTGATCGAAATGGGATTGGACATCACTAATCACAGGGCCGCGTACTGTTTCACGTACCCGAATCTGAATAGAAGGAATTTCTTCGTGTAACCAAGACGGACTTGGACGGGCGACATTGATAGTCTCATGTCGGACCTCAAAAGCCCTCCACTCACTTCCGTCGCGGTATTCCAGTGAATCTGAGCCCCGAACTTGCTCGAAAAACAGATCTTGCACGTCGGCCATCATGTTTGTACCGCCCCAAGCGATCGACTTGTTTTTTCCAAAAATTACCAACGGGGTCCCAACAATGGTCATTCCCGCCGCCTCGAAAGCTGGGGCCGTCTGCTTTACGGCATACCATGGAGAGGGCATTGAGAGCCCCATATGTGGATCGTTTGCTAGCAACGGCTTACCGTCAGTGGTGTGTGAACCGGAGACAACCCAAGCGTTGCTGCCGGCATATTTTTCGCCGATACCTAGCAAGGTACCGGCGACGAGTGAGCGATCCAACATAGAACCAACAACATCGGCGGGAGGGAGGAAAGACAAAGCAGCTTCATGTGTTAGCGCAGCTGCCGGGCCGAAAAGCAAATCAAATTTCTCAGCCTCAAGTAGCTGTTTTGCTACATAACGTTCGAGCTCAGTATCCATGCTCCCGGCCATAGTCAATGCAAATAGCTTAATTACAGCTAGGGAATCTGTTGGCGTCCATCTCTCGGGTTTTACTCGAAAGACGAGAAACTCAGGCGCTAAGGTTATCTGAGAATCAAGTCCTGCATTGACGCCTTCCGAATAGGCTTGCAATGACGCGAACGCATCACGGCTAAGTACCTTCCGAGCCGACGCCGCTGCGCGGTAAATGCCCAAGGTTCTGAACCAAATGTCCTGTTGAACGCTACCCTTCCCGAGCACCTCACTCAACCGACCTTGCGCAGTGCGCCTCAAAATTTCAAGCTGCCACGCTCTGTCTTGCGCATGCACATAACCGGTTGCGAAAAAGACATCGCGTTGATTATTTGCTTGAAGAGACGTTACACCATGTTGGTCACGAGTGACCGAAATTGGACCGACACCGTTGAAGGTTACCGTACCAGACTGGGGAAGAGCTTTATATAACTGCCAATAGATTGTGACGCAAATTATTACAACTGGGACTACCAAGAATATTATAAAACGCAATGCAAGTTGTGAAGATACAAGCTTTTTTTGCCATTGACTGTCAGGTGCGCTCATAAGAAACCCGCCGACGAGAGGCAGCGTTCGGCAAGCAAGGATACCGGATCTACAAACTGAAATTTTTCTAGCCTGCCACATATTGGAATCATTGAAAGCTCCGTACATCCAAGAATGAAATGCTCGATGCCAAATTCCCTATGCATGCGCTCAGTCACATGTTCAAGCAGGTCAAGCGCTAACGAATTTATTCGATTCCCTGTAGACTTAATACCGATGACTGGGTCGTATATCGAACGGTCTACATGAATCTGATCGTTCTGGTCGGGCGTGAACACATCTATGCCGCTGGGCGCTAAATAATCATGATACAGTCTTGAACTTACTGTAGCAGAGGTTGCAAGTAGGCCGATTTTACTTAAAGGCATTTTCTCGACCATTTCTGCTACCGAAGCTACCATGTTAATTAACGGAAGCTTTGAATTCTGCACAATATCGTCGAAATAAATATGAGCGGTGTTGCAGATTAGAACACCAAAATCAGCGCCTAGATACGCCAATTTGTTTAGTGAGAAACATATATTCGTCACGGGGCTATGGGTCCCGTATAGATAGGCGGAGCCGCGATCCGGTATGCTCGGATTAGAATATAAGATGAAAGCCGGGTGGCTTTTGTCACCTGTCGCCGTGTGGTTAAGGTCGACCAGTCTTTGGGCGAAGTGTATGCCCGCAGCCGTCCCCATTCCTCCAAGGATTCCGATCGTTCTGCCCATGATGTGCTTAAGGTAAAAATAACCAAAGGATTTTGGACTCGCGCCACGTATGTCAATACAGATCTGACAAAGACCACATACGTGAGGAGTGTACCTTAAAATATTTTAATTGCGGAAGTATTTTCACTTTCTCTATAGTTAAGGCCAACCACCCTTGAACCCATTCTTACCTTACCCGAATAGAATAAATTCTGATCATGAAGACCATGCACTTCGCATATTTATGAGACTTGCATAAGAAGCTTAGCGCGCATAATCCCGCAATTGAAGCTCCCTCGTGCGTAAGCTTATGTCCTGTGCATAAGGTGGTTGACATATGCTAACTTCTATTCAATAGTTGAGTGCGCACTAACCTTCAATGTTAAGGGAGACCTCCTGATGGGAATTGTTTCTGTAGCACCACGCCAGGGTATAGCCACATTAGCATTACTAACATGTACAACAGCAGTCGCTCAGCAGCAACCTGCAAGCGGTGGGGACGATTCCAGCAGGAAAGCCACTGTAGTGATCCGTGGAAGTGCTGAATCAGCCCGTCGAGATGATCCGGTAAGCCGAACGGTGGTCAATCGGGACGAGCTGGTCAAGTTCGGTGACTTGTCTCTTCTTGACTCACTGAAACGTTTGCCTGGCATAACGATAAGCGATTCGAAAGTACAACTTCGCGGGCTAGGCAGCGGTTACACGCAACTGTTAGTCGACGGTGAGCGGCCACCGGCTGGTTTTTCGCTGGATACCTTGGCTCCAGATGCAGTTGAGCGGATTGAAATTTTACGCTCAGCAACAGCCGAGTTCAGTACTCAAGCAATTGCTGGAACAGTTAACGTCGTGTTAAGAAAAGTCGCAAATAAGGCTACTGGGGAGGTTAAGGGAGCACTTGGCGGCGGTCCGACTGAACGCTCTGCTAACGCAAACCTGGCTTGGTCCGACAAACATGACAAACGTTCACATAATTTCGGCGCACAGATTTACCATAATGACAGTACACCGACAGCGACGACTACCGAGCGAGAGCAAAACGCTTCCAGGGAGTTGATTGGTCTGCGTCGAATCATAGGCCAGAACAGCAATACTAGGAGCGGCATTAATCTTAATGGGCGCGTCAATTGGGTGCGCGAAGGCGCCGATAGTTTAACTTGGCAAGGATTTGCCAACCTTGGTCGGTATCGTGGTGGCTCAAGTATTGCTACTGAAACTATAGTTGGAAACCATTATCCGTATCCAGAGGAGAGCGTGCACGCTGGTGGGATTAACTGGAGCGTTCGGAATGACCTCAACTGGCTTATAAATCTTGGGGAAGCGGCCAAGTTGGAAACCAAGGCTGGATTATTCGCATCTCGTAGACAGCTTGATTTCGACCGAGAGGCATATGATGGACCGATCCTTGTGCTAAATCGAGATTACGGCACGGACATCCGTGAGCAAGGTTTAACTTGGACAGGCAAATACTCATTGGGGGTTGCGAGTAATCATTTGATCGACTTCGGATGGGACGGTGGTTATAGTCAGTTACAAGAAGAAGAAGTTCAGCGCGACTCTGCCGTCGCAACGGGAATGCCGTTTAACTTCGAGAATAATTACGATGCAAGCATCCGCCGTCTTGCGCTTTATTTGCAGGATGAGTGGAGAGTTGGGCCGGAATGGTCACTATACTTGGGTATGCGAGGTGAGCGGATCGAAGTTACAACGGAAAGCGGAAACATTTCCGCGAGATCAAGTTCTCAAGTATTCAGTCCATTAATGCAAGCTTTGTGGAAGCTTCCTGGCAAACGACAAGACCAATTGCGTCTCGCGATAACGCGAACATATAAAGCACCCGAGTTGTCGCGCTTGGTGCCAACTCGTTTCTATGCATCAATCAATACTCCAGTAACGCCTGATACGGTTGGAAACCCGGCGCTGAGACCGGAGTTAGCCAGCGGTGTTGAGCTATCTTACGAGCGGAACTGGGGGCAAGGAGCGACGATTTCAATTAGCGCAGGCGCGCGTGATATCAAAGATGTTATTCAAAATACACTTCGTCTTCAGGACGAACGCTGGATATCTACACCAGAAAATTTAGGCAGAGCCACCGTGCGGACGTTAGAGCTCGAAACAAAGTTTCCGCTGAACCGCTTACTGCCAACAATGCCGGCGATAGAAACAAGATTAAGCGCTAGCCGAAACTGGTCCACAGTGAACAACATCCCGGGTCCTGACAACCGTCTTAGCCAGCAACCGCTTTGGTCTGCCACGGTCGGTGCTGACTATATCAAAGGCTCTTGGGGCTATGGAGCAAGCCTCTCAGTGGTAGCCGGCGGATTAATCCGCAACTCGCGTCTAGAGTCAACCTGGACGGCGGCGAAGCGTGATCTGGATATTTATTTCGTGTATCGAATAAGCCCGTCAAATAGGTTGCGCTTCACGTTACGCAATACCTTAAAAACAGACAACGACTCATCAAATCTGTATTCCGACGAACTGCGAACCTTCGAGAGACAAAGAATCGTGGATGGCCATTTGAACTGGCGAATTCAATACGAATCAAAGTTTTGATCGACACGTAGCAGCTTTTTATTGTTATCACTGGTGATATCAGCCGTGCAAAATAGGCATATTCGAATACGACAAGATTTTGAGTGGTAGTACGTTCTTTATCTATACTTCGATAACTTTTTAGCAAAAAATTAATTTATGTGAAATTTGGTTACTCACGTAAGCGTGGTCGTCCTAAGTTGTGCTGAATAATGAGACTCAGACTGCGCTCCACAAAGACCACTATGCGCATCATTAATAGGGGAAAGTATTGGTGGAATCAGTGAGCATTCCTGCAAGTTTCGCAATTACCTGACGTTCAGCTCCAGTGAGTTCGGGGTGAAAAACTGAAAGAGCCAGAACTATTCTGTTACTGTTACCGAAGTTGCCTGCCGAGTGGGTATAAGAATGATTGAAGGAAAATATTTCTCCGGCCTTCGGATTAATCGTTTTCTCTCGTATCGTTAAATAACAGCCGGAAGGCGTTTCCAATGGTAGCCAAACATTTACAAAAATATTGTTCTGATCTGTGTGTGGGCGTAGATGTTCCCCTGGCCCCATTATCAAAAAAATTGCATTCATCATGAACGACGTCTGGTTCAATACCTCATGTAGGACGCGTGTTGTCTCAGGAAACGCGCGACACCGTTCATTATAAAAAGTGCCTGCGCGATAAAGCCTCCATTCGCGCCACTGCTTGGGGTTTCCTTGCAGCGGCAACGCGTTCGATGGCGCGTTGCCACCCAATCCGTAGGGAGGTGGAACTATTGTCCCGTTCACGAACTGCTGTGCCTCTCTTCTGATATTGAGAAAATTCTCACGAAGCGTATCAACGAACTTAAAACATGAGGGGGAAATCCAGGCCTCATCTTTCAAACCTGGCATGAAGAATCCCTTGGCGACTTGACCATGGTATGGTTCAGGTACGATTTTACCTGTCCAGATATCGAGCGTTGCTCGTAAGCGTTGCAGATCGGTTGACGACCAATGTAAAGAGGCGTCCTGTAGCACGCGCTCGACAGTACTAACATGTATTTTTGACGTGTTCAACATATCTATTCCTTTTAGCGATCAAGAATTCTATCATTTTTAATGATTAGATAGCCCTTTAATTGTGAGAGGAAATAGGCGCGTACTCCGTGTATTGATTCGGTTTAACAAGCTCATGACGTAGATCTATTAAAGCTGTTTTCTCAATTGTGAAAAGGCCGTCTGCGATAGAGCGTAAGGTAATGATCGTCTGCGATTTCTAGAAAGTCAACACAACCCTTTGTGCCCTGGCGAAACTCATCGCTTATTGTTTTTACCAAGCTGAAATTAATCTTTTTTGCTATGAGATCAATCGAGTCAATTCGCATCACCTCGTAACCAAAGATGTCGTCAACAGAAGCCGACACAGCTTTGAAGAAGCTTTCTTTTGCCGAAAATGCAAGTGTTGCTGCGTTTGCTCGCTGGTTAAGTGGGATAGTACCAAGCAGTCTGCGCTCATCCTCGTCTAGCACAACATATTCGACGTCTCGCTTAGCAGTACCTACTAGACGGCGCTCAATATCTAAGCCAAGTCCATTTCCAAATTCATGAGGAATTACCGCGGCCGCCGCAAACCTGTCGCTGTGACTGATACTGCCTGTTATACCAGATGGCCATATAGGTGCGCGCTGAGGGCCAATTTCAAGTTGAATGTGAGCGGCACCATACTGCGAGAGCGCACAGCTTGCAGCGAGCCGACCAAAAAAGAACTCTACCCGACGTCGAAATACGCTACGCGCAATCTGATCCGGGCATGCTATCGACATCTGTCGGTAAGCGTCCATTCGGAATTCCATGAGGTCGAATTCAATCAGTTGCACTGGGATGTGGTCGGCACTGACATATACTGTTTGTAGCCGGAGCATTCCCGAAATAGACGGAGCAATAGTCATCTGCATTTACTCAGCTTGAATTGGTTTCGTATCACATTGCTATAAAATCGAGTTATCTGTCAAGAAGTTTTTTAGGAGAACGCTGGTTGTTCTAGCTACTCATTCCTTGTAGAACCGCCGCGGGAAGAATATGATGTACTCTGCCATGTTCTTCATTTATGCAATTCGGATATATGACTTTGGCTTCTTAGTACTGTTTGACAAGGAATGTTTGATCAGATGAGCGCGATAACATGTATAGAAGATCTGCGAGAATTGGCTAGAAAGCGTGTTCCCCGCATGTTTTATGATTACGTTGATGGAGGCTCTTGGACTGAAGCAACGTACCTTGCTAACGAAGCGGATTTCGCTCGCATCAAACTGCGTCAGCGTGTCGGGTTGAATGTCGCCCAACGGACGACGCGCAGTAAGATGCTTGACCAAGAGGTTGCAATGCCCGTGGCCCTCGCTCCAGTCGGATTGGCAGGAATGCAGTATGCTGATGGTGAAATTTTGGCGGCACGCGCTGCTGAGAAATTTGGCGTTCCTTTTACATTGTCAACTATGAGCATATGTTCAATAGAAGAAGTGGCAGCTCACACGGTGAACCCATTTTGGTTTCAGTTATACATGTTTAAGGATCGAAGCTTTGTAAAGTGTCTGATCGACCGAGCACGAAAAGCCGATTGCTCCGCATTGGTGCTAACTTTAGACGTCGCTGTCTTTGGACAACGCCATAAGGACGTAAAGAACCGTATGTCGTTACCGCTCAAAATGACCGGGGCGAACATTGTAGACATGTTGCGTAGGCCGGTTTGGTGCGCGCGTATGATTTCCACATCGCGACGTGGGTTTGGAAACATCATGGGTTACGTAGACAATGTATCGAACATGAGTTCACTGGCAGCCTGGACGACTGAACAATTTGACTCGTCGCTAACGTGGAAGGATGTCCAATGGGTACGCAGATTGTGGGCGGGAAAGTTAATTGTTAAGGGGATTATGGACGTTGAAGATGCCGAATTGGCTGTCGCCTGCGGCGCCGACGCGCTAATTGTTTCAAATCATGGCGGTCGGCAACTAGATGGAACATCCTCTAGTATCGCAGCCCTTAGTTTAATCGCTGATGCCTGTAAAGATCGCATCGAAATACACATGGATGGCGGCATCCGTTCCGGGCAGGACGTTGCGCGAGCATTGGCATTGGGTGCTAAGGGTGTACACATAGGTCGTCCATTTGTTTATGGGCTTGGGGCGTTAGGCGAGTCCGGCGTTACAAAATGTTTGGAAATCATTCATAACGAACTCGATTTGACAATGGGGCTCTGTGGTCTCTCAGACGTGAAAGCTATCAGTAGAGAAAATCTCGTTCCCGGATCGCACTAGCATGCATGCTCTTTCCTTCATGAATTTATTAATTTCATCCGATTTAGTTGATTTTTAAGTTCCGCATGCTCATAAACTCATTTAACGAATAATTTCGGCTTGGCGTGTTGCCAGTCTTTGAGCCGGAATTGGTATTTTGATACCGGTGGCACGCTGTAAAATGTCATGGTTATAAAGTTTGAGGTACCTGAGCAGGGTCTTTCTCAGGTCGGCACTGCGGTCAAATTGGATTTTGCCTCATTTGGACGCCGACCGTTTCACTATCCCGTTGGTTTATGGATATGATGGAAACTCTGATCGGTGCTAGATGATCATACTCGTGCAAGCCTGATCGAATGCATGACCACCGCTCGGCTTCTTATATCTCGTGTAAAGACGATCCGAAAACTGCTTTCCGTTATAGGTCAGTATTTTGGAAATCTTGATTCTCTATCTGACGGCTTGAAATCAGTGAAGGTGTCGCGACGGAAAACGCACGATCAAATAATTAAGCAACGTCTTTGTACTAGAAACGGCCGCGTTGCGAAGAAAAACACGACCGTACAAAGCCCCACCTATAATTAAGGAAAGTATAACTAAAACGATGCCGCTGACCTAGAAATTAAGTTACAAGTTGGACGAATGCATTTGGATCAATACTGTCTCCAAAATAACAGCGATGTATTTCCGACGCAATGTACACAATCCTGCGCGTTCGACGAGTTCCAAAGTAAAGTCCCGTGTGCATAAATAATCCACGGTGTTTTTCGCAGGGATAGCGGTCGTTCGTTAGTTACAACGGTCCGAGAAATATGATCGCATGCGATAATAACTTCAGGGCCGCAGCAAATCCGTTTCGCATGGGCGATTGTGGCTTCCCTAATTGACTCAGTTTCAGGGATCAAGATGATTTTTCAACCGACTATAAGCACGAAGCGAGGCTGAATAAGTTTGGTGATGCGCTTCGGGTGTAGTAGCAGCTATATTTCGCTGCGCTGGCGACGGTAGTGGACCGTGCAAAGCCATGTACCCGACCTGCATGCAGCGGCTGTTTAACGGCCCGTTCGCGTTGATGATTGGCGTTCTTCTGAATCAGCAGTTGTTTAATTTCGGCGGCGACCAGATTTAATTCCAAGTGCTAGATCGTCTAATCCTTCAGTGCTTTGGCGAACTGCGCTCCAGCGGTCAGATCCCGTCCGCTCGACGATCTGAATGTTGACAGAATGCTACTGCGGTCAGCGGAAGAGCTTGTTCAGGCATATTCACCGTTGATTCAGCCACCGAGCGTTTTGCTGACACTGAACAGCAGTAACTCTATGTGCTCTGTAAATTTATGCTCATTACATCGGCATGCAGGTTGAGAGTTCGTCGGAGATCCAAGTCGGGGCAGACACCAATGTTCTTATGCTACCAGGGTATTTTTTTAAATTGCACCAAATAAATATTGCCAAGTTTTGCGATCTAATGCAAAATTGAGATTTAACGTTTTCTATAGTTTACTTGTATTGGTTTACTTCACTTGTATGGCTACAAAGTTTCCCGGAACTAAACTTTTTTCCTAGGGTGCGTGTTTATAACAAGATTTCTATGCGTCGTGATATTTCGATAGAAGGGCATGATTTGATCTAGTCGGCGGCATGTCCATTCATTAACTTTGATAATTGAGTAATTCGGTGCTGATTGCGACCTTCGTTTTTTTAGTCAGTTATGGAATTTTTTGGTGGAATCGAGATTAGTCCCGTTAAGCGAGTGACAATGGATTTCTTAAACAGGTTGCTAGGGTGGCGCTGATTAATTCGTTTTCCGGAAATCCACCCTATTAGAAATCAAGCGCTTACGAGAGAAATCTTAGGAAATTATGAATTAATCGGCGATTCTCTAGATTTCTGGGTGAACTATCTGATGAACTTGAATTAGACCGGATCCTATCCGGCCGCGCGAATAGGTGCGGTGGTCGAACGTTGCGGGGATGTAGTCACGGGTGCAGAGCGCTTGCCTATTTTTTAGGCGCTATAAGTCTTCAGATTTTCAAATAGAATGCTCGAAAAAGACCATACGCTGAATTGTGATAATTTTAAAGTTTCGAGAAAAGCTGGATTTTTTGGTTTCATCGATGAATAGCGGGCTTGGCGTCGCGTGCATCGCTATTTCGGCTGCCCGTAGAATCGACTTTAATTTTCCAAGTAGTGCCGAATGATGCTTAATACCACGACAATGAATTGATGATTTTGGCTGCTATTGCAACACGCTAGAGGTGTGATATTGCAAGTCGGATTTTTAGAAGCAATGCGAGAGATTCTTCTGTTACAAGCGGACTATCTTTGTTGATTATCACATCTAACATTCAAATTATATAGGATTAACATGTTGAGAAAAGTTTTGGCGTTCGTGGCTTTAGCCTTCCTTCCGTTTTTCGCTCAGGCTAATGATCTGCCTAATTATCCTTTCATACACGTGAGTGGGAGTGCGATGCTTCATGTTCGTCCGGATATTGGTGAGATTGATATTGAGATCACGTCCAGTAATCTGGATTCGCAACAAGCTTGGAAAACGGTTGAGGAAACACTTACCAGCGTCAAAGCGTTGCTTTGCTATCACAATGTAAAAGGTGAAGATCTTTCGGTGCAGAATATTGAATCCCGCCGCCGTAAGGCGGCTGAGCAAAACGTGTCTAACGAACAGATTCCAATTGAAATTTTTACCTCGGTGCACATTACCGTTCGTGAGATGTCCAAATGGCAGGAGATTGTAACCGCGCTGATGAGAATGCAAAATATTAATTCAATGGCTGTTGCCTTCAGTATTTCAAACAAGAACGAGATCGAATCTCAGCTTGTTAATCAGGCTATTGCAGAAGCCTATAGAAAAGCCCTGATTATCGCAAAAGGAGTTCGAGGAAAAGTCGGCCCCGTCAATGCTGTTGCTATTTCTCCATTAAAGAACCTTGCAAATTCATTTGGGCTTGCAGCGGCTTTGCCTTTTCAGCGTTCGGAACGCCTTAATGAAAGGCGGCCCGAGACCGAGACCGACTACACTTTAGTTGCCGTTCAAAAATTGAGCCAAGAGGTAGACGTAATCTATCGCATTAAGTAATATCCATCCCCCATTATACTGGCTCCGTGTAAGAAGCCGGATTCTTAAGGTAGAGCTGCTGATATAGCCTACGCGGAATCGCGAGTATCCTGGATCTTACCGTCAGCCGTTCTGCCGCCTAGTTTACAGAACTTGTCGTCGAAGTTCCGAAACCCGGGTAGTCTTGCGTTGCCGCTGGCTGGCCGTCGTCATCGCCCTGGCTACAGTGCTGCGTTGCCGGCGCTGCGCGTAATGATCCATTAACGAGACGGCTGCAAAGCAGCGAAACGATGATGAAAACGGCCCACGGGCCGTTTTTGGCGGATGGTCCCTTCGATGATAATTATTATTATCGTCTGAGGGACTGTGCAACAAGCGTCGATTCGGGTGGCTGCCCAATTATCAGGCACCCCTTTGAAAGCCGCATGGGCGCTGGTTTTTACGAACTTATCAGTAAGGTTATCCACTAAAAATGTTGATATCCATGCCTTGCCCTGAACAATACTGGAGCGCTCAGAGGTTTAGCGATACTCCATGTAGCAGTAGGGGAAAACCGATAGTTAAATTCTGAAATCGTCTAACGACTTCCCACCAGCGAGTCCCTCAGCAATCCACTTTGGCTGCCGGCCACGACCGGTCCACGTCTGCGCATTGTCAGCTGGGTTCTGGTACTGCACTTGCACCTTTTTTCCGCTGCTCTTCGATTTTTTTCCACCATCCGCAAGCAGCTCTTCTACCGAAACGCCTAAGCCGTGAGCGATAGCAAAAATCTGTTCGCGTGCTTTGGTGACGTCTTGTTGTTGGCGGGCTTTGATTTCTTTTTCAATCTCTGCCTGCAGTCCTTTGAGTTCACTGAGGTTATAGTCCGACAGATCTACCTTGGCCATATTATCCTTCTTTCTTCGTTAGGTGCTTGAAAAATTAATGCTACAAGCGATTCTACTACGCGCATGCCGATCAAACGTATTCACGACTTTTCGAGCGAGTGAACGGCGCTAAGACTGCGCACAAGCGAATTTGGCGTCCTTAAAGAGAAACGGTCGCTTGGCCATCAATGAGTGCCGTCCTAGCACTTTTCCGAGGAAAATGTAAGTAAGTGAGAGTGTTACATTACTACCACCGCATCGATGCTTAGTGCTAGGCTAGAAACAAAATTGGTGTTACAACTGCGGCTCTCGGGTGTCAAGGAAAGCCGTGGTGATTCAAAAACGTTCATACTTACGGCGCCTGGAGTATTGCCAACTGCGGATGGTTGGAGAAGTCGTCCTTCGCTGTCCTAAGCAAGCTGCCAAAGTTGATGTTCCTGCCTCCGCCTCCCTGTTTCAGCGTACGTAGCGCTGCATGCCAGGCAGCCTGGCCAGTAGGATGAAACTGGAGACGGGACAGATCACCACCGGCACGGCTCCACACCTCCTGGTCCCGTGGCCCAAATGGGTAGAGCTCGATCAGGACCCCCTCTAGCACCGACCAAGGGTCCTTCTCTTTCGCCGTAGGCGTGGCCTCCGAGCTGTACGGCGATTTCTTCCCGCCGTGGCTCAGCGCAACAGGGAAGTTCACTTCAAGATTGTCAGCCTTAAAGATTGGGTGCTGGTTGTCTGGGATTAGCTTAGGCACCTCCTCGGAGACGTAGTTAAACAGGTCAAAGACCTTGATAAAGCCACTTGCGTTCTTGTCGGCAGCTCCGCGCAAACCTGCCAGCAGTACAGTCGTGAAAACGCTGTTCCTCGCGCCGACAAATACGGCTGACACTTCGTCAGCACGACACGACGCCATCAGGGCGCGTCCGCTCCCAGCAGCCAGCTTCGCGAAGGTGTTTTGGGTATAGCCAGACTTGAACTCGTGGCCTTTGCCATCGGTCAATCTCTTCGAGATTGCGGCACCTCCAGCATGACAGGCGTCGATGAAGACCAGTAGCCGCTTCGCCTTAATCTGCGCAAGTGCCGCAGCTAACTCATCCGAGCTAATGGTTGTGTTTTCAATGTCAGCGAGGTCGCTATCCACGGTCGCCAACACGCTATCCTCATTACCCGGGCTGCCCAAGACGGCACCGTGGCCGGAGAAAAACACGCAGGCTGTGTCATCAGGGTCCGCGCGAGCAGCCAGGTCGTCAAGACCCTTTAATACGGCCGCCCGAGTAGCGTTTGCGTCCATGAGAGTGACGACGTTGGCGGGGGCATAGGCACAGTAGTTGGGCGATGAGAGTGTTGCAGCGACGTCGGTGACGTCGTTCAGGATCGCAGCAGGTAGGCTAGAGATTCGCTGATAGTTCGCCACGCCGATAAGAAGTGCGTGACCTTGTGGATAGCCAGTTGGGTTCATGTTTCAAGGATGGGTATATTGGAACGTCAACGCCAGCCAACGATGTCCGTGTCGTTGGAATACAGGCGCAGCTTCTCGTTCGAAGGGAAATCTTGGCACATCACGGCAAGGAGCGCACGCGTACCCGGACGGCCGCCGTAACGGATTAAATTCAATGCAAGGTGCCAACGTGCTGCACCGTTTTGAGACCATCCCGGCAGGTCGGAATTCTTGCCTCCGGCGCGTGACCAGAGTTCGCCGCTATCCGGACCGCTCGGATAGAGGTCACGCGCCTCATCCTCGAAGGCATTCCACTTCTCTGCAACGGTTGGTTTTGAGATTCCAAGCGTCCAGCGCGTATAAAAGCTAAGCAAGTCTGCACACAGCCGTAGTCCTGGCATGAGATCTGGACGATGATCGGCAAGTCGTTCAGAAAGATATTGGGCCGCGTTCTCCCAACGTCGGAATGACACAAGTGCTCCCAGTTGCTCAGAATCCGAATGAGAAAGATTGCGAACACCCCTCAAGAGGTTCTTCAGCCATGTGATGAACACCTCTTCCAGGAACGACGGAAGGGCACTAACGATTGCTAGACGCGAATTAATCGCCACCGATGATCGTTCAAGCACGGACCGCAAGCTCGAACTAGCGATGATTGCGCGCTCAAGCAGAGCTTCAGGGGGAGCTAGCAGCGCGCCTTTCCCAGCTGCTTCCAGCCAGCCGGTTGCGGTGGCCCGCAGATAGTGGTCATGCTGCGATGCGGGCAGAAGTGACCAGAGCCGCGCCCGCTCCGGAGTGGCGCTGAGGTCAGCCAAGGGTGTTTGTCCCAGTGCCTCGAGTAATCCCATGTCGATTGGCCGTCCTTCGGCGAGTTGAGCTACAACGGTATCGCGCACACCGATGGCATTGCTAGGAGCGTTCCAGAGGGTCGAATCCCTGCCAATCGCGACGCCCCACACCTTTTGCTCGGTGATGTCGTCACAGCGGATGTTATACAGCATTTGAGGATGGGCAGCAGCCATATCTGCGCACAGTCCGACCAAGCGCGAGTCCTTATGCGCGAAAACGCATTCCAAAGTCTGGGAGGGGCTCGCGTACCGAAGGGCCGACCGCAAACCATCACTGTGGTCTGGATCTTTGTCTACCTTGAGTTGCTGACCTGTGGCATCAAGAGGCGGCAACGTCGAAGCTAGTGTGGCGCCGTACGCGGTTAGCCAACGCTTCTTCAGCAGCGGCGAAAGCAGGTCGGCCGAGGTGATAACGTTGAGCTTTCTGGGCACTTTGCCCGCCAGCCGCTGCTCAACTGCCGCATCAGCCGGCAGGGTGCCTACGGCTGCGACGAACGCCGCTTTGCTATGCTCGGCCCATCTCCAGATTGCTTGGTAGATGGCGGGCTCGTCGCGACGAGCGACAGTCGACAAGCCGGCTGTCACCGCAGCGCGCCAAGGCGGCAATGCGAGATTCTCATCAACTGACGCAACGACCATCTCCATTAAGTCGCTATCGTCCGCTAGCGCGAATCTGAGGTTGCTGACGAGGAGCTCAACGGCCGACCACAGAGCTCGCGTGTTGGCAAAACCAGAGAGCGCCAAATTCCTCATTGGCAGCAGCTGCTTACAACTTGAGCTCGGAATTAAGGCAGTGAACCGACCGATGAGCTCGTCCTTGATGCTTGCGCCTAACGTCGGTTGAGTGGAGAGCCCGTCTACTAAGCGTATGGCCGCCAGCAAATCATCGAAGCCGTCGTTGCCAGAGAGCAGAGTGTGCAGCCGCTCAAGCCTGCTTAGTTCCCTAAGCGTATGAACTTCAAGGCCTAGGTCCTTGGCGAGAGCGATGATTGGCTGCACGTCGCGATGGCCGCAGAGGACCCTCGCGGATTCAGAAGCCGGGCTTTGATCGTCAGGCTTGACTATGCGGTGCTTCGTCCAGCGACCTTGGAGTTGCTCGGGCGTGCACACAAGCGCCGGCGTGGGTTGCTCTACCACGTCGTTCGGACCGAAGCTTAGCCGGAACGCAAAGGCTCGTCTTAAGGTCGGCCAAAAATTCCTCCACAGTGAATCGATAAGGTGCTCGAATCCCTCGACGCCCAGTCGGACAACGGGAGCTAGTCCTTGGACTGTCAACGCGTTGGCTGTACCAATCAAGTCAGCGGCAGCTGCGTCGATGCTGCCGGCAGTGTCAAGCTCAAGTGTTGCTACCGAACAAGGGCAATTGGTGACTGAAGGTGCTAGCAAGCCAAATAACCCACTCAGGCTTCCAACCTCGCAAATATCGTCCAAGCTGACGATTAGCGCGTGAGTCAGCACCATCCCGCCGCGAGATGCAGTCGGATCCACGAACGTGCGAGCAAGAACGTAGTGGTCGTCGATGGGAAAACCGCGAACGAACGGCGACCACGCGTGGACTCCTGGCGGCACTGCATCTGGCAGGTCTAGCTTTGATGCGATAGCAGCGGCTACGGGCGAATCCGAACTAGATGTTCTGAGTCCGTGACCGCGGCCTGGGACCTCGCCATAGACGGCCTGATCGACTCGCATTCGTTCAGGTCCCGTCGACCATCAAGCGTTGGATCGGAAGGGTAATGTCGGTGTTCTTCACTCCGTCGGGTAGCACCACGTAGCCGAACTCCTCGGGCCCGCGGGCTGCGTACTCCAGGTCCGGGTCCGTCTTGCTGAGCGCGCGTTCGAGAGCGGACAGGCCGATGACAATCGGCGAGACCCAATTGCTACGCACGAACGACCACAGCATCGGCAGTTGAGATGCCAGGAGGTCAGGCGGCAGCTCCGTCGTTTCAAGCTCATCCCAGCAGCTCAGCACGATGGTTAAGCGCGGCTTTCGAAGCGGACGGTCTAAGTGGAAATGCGCCAGGTAGAGCAGCATTTGAAGTAGCTCCACTGTCCTTGCTTGGTCCGACGGCTCGTATCCGGATTGCTCATCTTGGGGCGCGGCCGCAGCAAATGACTGCAGCGGCCGCGAGAACAGGTCGTCTTCGGACCGAAGCGAATGCAGTCTGATGAGCAAAACCCAGTCCGTGGCTTCGAGCACGCGCTCGCGCCAAGCAGCTGGGATCCGGCGCTGCGTGACAAGGTTGCGAACCTGTTCGCCGCCATAGTCCGGCCAAACCAGTTCGGCGTAGCGGCCGGCCTCGTCAGTAATGGGCCAGACGCTCTCGACGTAGACGTTGGCAGGCGTGTGGTCGGTTGACTTTCCCTCAGTCAGGCAGCTGAGAGCTGTAGTGAACGCCTCCAGATTCGTTGGAGCACCCGACATCTTGAGCGCACACCCCTTAACCATGAGCCGCTTCAAAAACTGGGCCCCAAAGTGAGTTTTCCCGGCGTTCGACTCGCCGACCAACAAGATGGTGCGTTGAGAAGTCACCAACTATCTCCTACCAAATCGAAAAAGGGGGTCGTGAGCAGACGCTTCTGTCGTGGGCAAATCCACCACAGCACGCTTGGTGCAAAGAATCCAGGCAAATAGCTCGCGGAAACCGTGTGCAGCGTCGACCTCGCCACGGGAGTAAACGCTGACTGTGAACTCTGGGACGCTTGATGAGACCGACGCAACCGCTTTTCTGATCTGCGTCTCCATGGCTGGCGCCACGTCTACGTCCCCCTTGGTCCACACGAGTGCCAGACGCCGTCCTCGGGCCTCGGCTACTGCACGCTGAGCAAGCAGCTGAAAATCGTTTCTAGCGGTCCCCATCTTAGAGCTAGCAAGTGCCTGACGGTCAGCAATCAGCAGCGTGACGTCTGCGTGCCGGGCAATCCAACGAGCCCCTTCCGCGTCGGGAGCCTGCTCGTTGATCGCCCATTTCTGAAACCACTCTCCAGGCGCATCGGCAAAAAGAAGGTCACGCAGGGATCCATCCTCACGACGAAAGCCGAGGTGAAGCATGCCCGGTGCCCGAGCCGCTCCGCTGGGGGTGTGGGGCGGAAAGCGCGGGGGTTGCCCCGGCTTCCAGCGCAGACATGTTGCTACAGCCTCCCAACCCGCCAGCGTGTATGAGTTGCTAAAAGGATTGGCGTTAGTAGTCAACGCACCTCGACCCAGCAGCAGATAGAAGACACCCAAGATGGTCGTCTTACCTGAGCTTTCCGGGCCGACGATACAGACAGTGATGGGCTTGACCTTGCCGCTGACGAAGTTGAGGTCAGACTCTCCCATCGCCAAGCCGTTCCATGGAAGCAGCATTTGGTCAGAGTCAGACGGGGGGGGGACGACGCTGTTGCTGACGTGCTTCCACTCGGGGCACATATCGAGCCGAATGTGGCCTAGCGAGCAGGTAGTGTTGTCGTCAGCGAAGCAGTTGGGATGGGGGCATCTGTCCATGGGCGTTACTTCTTTTTGGCCCGCTTGGTTGGGCTTTCGCTGGTGGCGCGTGCGGCTTGGAGCTCGCGGAAAAGGTACGTTCCCCACTCGGACGGAGTCATCTTGGTGGAAGCGTCCACGCCACCGAAGGCGCGCAGGGTTGTCGCTTCAATTGCGCCCGAATCCTTCGGGTGCCCAATCAACGACAGTAGCGGGCCTCTGCCAAGTGGTGCAGGCGCGTACTGAGCAGCCAGTGCACGGAAAGGTTGCATAACCGCAGTACTCCTGGCCTCACGTAAAAGGTCAGCGACGTCACGCCTGCCACTCCCTTGATCATCTCCTTCAACCGGAAGACAGCGAATGGCTTCCCGCAGAAAGGCCGACACGCTCGCTGGTGAATAGGTTGGTACCCGTTCGTGTAGGTCGAGGGCCATCAAAGCAGAGGCCTCGAACCGCGGCAGGTCAAGGTAGCTCGCATGAGCGCTCGGCGAATACAGCGCTTCCTTCCACCAAAGCAGGTTCGTACGGCGCTGCAGGCCCGCCGTCGCACCGCTGAAGCTGGCTAACGCCTTGTCAACGTGAGCGGTGACCGCCTTCGCAAGCGTAGACAGCGGGCCAGAGAGATCGACGGGTGCTGGCGCAAGCTCCTTAGCCATCCCGTTCAATGCCTCTGCTATGGCGATGCTCATCCTGTCGGAAAAATCTTGCGCCCACGGCTGGGGATTGTTCGGGAAGTGATAACGATTCGGATTGTTGGTCCCCCATGGCCCCGCAGCGGAAAAGATTTTTGCCTGAAGCTCACTGCGATCGACAGTAGGTGCCTCATAGTCCACAGACACTGGGGCCGGTAGCGTGTACTTCAACGGCTCGAGCGTAATCATCTCCGGCGTTGCCCACTCTGCCTCGGCGCGTGCATCAACCTTCGTTTCAATTTCGCTAACTGCTTCGCGCCAAATCTCGGCCTCGTCGGCCGTCTCGGAGTGGGCCAAAGCATTACGCGCCGAATTAACGAAACCGACGGCGATCGCATCGTCCGAACGAGCTGCCTGTACGATCGCGTCTAGCAGGATAGCGCGCAAGACGCCAACAGGTCGCCCGGAAAACGCGTTTGCTACAGTCTCCCATTGCTTGCGGAGGGATGTCATTGCCTCTTCTACGGTTGGATCCGTAGCCGAAATATTGGGATCGGCTGCCACCATCGTGAAGCTAGCGGTCTTTGAAGGTGCCTTTTGCAAAGTAATTGACAGGTCTTTGGCCGTGGACCGAAGCCTACCGAGTTTGGAATCATCGCCTTTAAGGTCGATAGCTCCAATCTCAAGAAACCTTAACAGAAATTCCTGTTCCATCCACTAGCCTCCCGAACTTTGCTGTTATGCGCAATATCATACGTGATTTTTGCACTATACATCCTTCATATACATTGTTCGCCCCTATGCTTAAGCCAGAGCTCCGCGACCGAGGTCGCCGAACAAGGAAACTTGGACCGCTTCCCGCGCAAGCACTCACATGGGCTTGCCCGTCCATAACTTGCCGGGTAAAGCTATGTCTCAGCGAGAAGTCGTTTAAGATTCTCTTTTGCGCGTGCCATGCTCATTTGATCAGCCCATCTGTACAATTTTACTGTGCGCCGATCGTTTCGACGCCACTTCTACTTTCAGGCATTTTACTTGCTGTGCCATTTGGAGGTTGACTATCGCGATTTTCTTCACTTCGTTTTCCCTTGCCAGCGGCAGAGCACGTAGATCCTTGATCTGCCGCTTCAACGCGTCATTCTCCGATCGTCTGGCGGTAAACTCCGACCTAATATCCTCCTTTTGCAGTTTCCGAATATGTTCAGCAAGTTGGGGATAGCGATTGTGAATGGTCGCATTGCTAACTCCCGCCTCTGCGGCGACCGCTGCAATACTGAACTTGCGGTCGGCAGCAATGCGCTTTTGCTTTCCATGGCGGATGCGGGTAATTGCGAGCTTGATTTCCCGCTCAGTATTTGCCGGCATCTTCGGTCTCCTTGAAATCGTATGGCTTGAACGGTTCACCAAGCTCAACCAGCACTGCTTCGGCTTCGCGGATTTGCTTCTTGGCCCTTTCCATAGAGGGAGTGCCCAAGTTCTGTCGCATTAGCGAACGTCGGAGGGCCAGTCGGATAAGCTACGGTGCCCTAACTTGGATGAATCGACATGCTCAACTTCAAAGGTATGCGCTTTCCGATTGACGTGATCTTGGTCTGCGTCCGCTGGTATGCGGCCTATCCGCTGAGCTACCCGCACCTCGAGCAGATGATGGAAGAGCGTGGCGTGTCGGTCCACCATTCCTCGATCAACCGGTGGGCGATTCGTTTTCTGCCTCTCATCGAGAAGATGGCCCGGAAACACAAGCGCCCAGTCGGGGGCAGCTGGCACATGGATGAGACGTACATCAAGGTTAAGGGCGTCTGGAAATAACTCTACCGCGCTGTCGACAAGCACGGCAAGACCGCCGACTTCCTGCTGACAGCGAAGCGCGACATAGTCGCGGCGAAGCGCTTCTTCGACAAGGCCATTGAAGCGAATGGGGATCCGAACAAGGTCGCGATGGACAAGAGCGGCGCCAACAAGGCGGCCATTGATGCGATCAACACCGGCCGCGACGCGCCAATCCTTGTGCGCCAGGTTAAATACCTCAACAACATCGTCGAGCAGGACCATCGCGCCATCAAGCGTGTGACCAAGCCGATGCTCAACTTCAAATCGTTTCGGGCTGCCGGCTCAGTACTCGCCGGCATTGAGTTGATGCACATGATACGCAAGGGCCAGTTCGCGATCGACGGCGTTGATGCAATGTCATTCGCCGAACAATTTTCCGCGTTGGCAGGGATGGTCCGTCCAGTTTGAGCGGTACAGTACCATTTCAACGAAATACCGCCGCTTAATCAACAACGCGACAGAACCCCATTTCGTAACGGTGTCCCATGCCTGATTCTGGCTGCTCACGTCCGCATGGTCGGCCATGCCTTGGCGTGCTGTCCAGACCTGAGCGCGCAAGCCCTCGAGAACTTCCTGCAGTACGTGCTGTCCTCGGTAGTATTCAACGGTCGCGTTGTTACTGTGCAGACTTCGGCGGACGGCAAGACGCACGACAGCGATGCTCGAGGCAATCCAGGCGTATGCCCTTTTTATGACTCTATTCGGCCAGCTTTGGGCTGGCATCTTGGGACCGGTACGAAAAATAGCCTGTAGAGGTTATTGCACCTCATAAGCCTTTTACGTGACTTACAATCGGACGCCCGCAACCGTATGTTGCTCATTTCTTTGATCGACGCATGAAAATCAGAGTTGAAATGTAGTACTCAGCTGCGTCAGCTAACCTCACGAACACTTCCACCTGGACCCATCTCCAGGCGAATACTAATGCCCTCTTCCTTTTTCCCTGCTCGCGTCTCAAATGGATAGCCTCTCTCAGCAGGTCGGTTGGCCCAACGCTCATAGGTTCCGTTCGAATAATTGAACAACAGCAGTGCATCTGGAGTGGCAGTCAAAGCGCGTGCTATTACAATATCACTAGGGTGTGTGTCATGACGCTCACCATCCGTCGTAAATAAATGAGCGTTCATGCGCCCAGCCGCTGCAAAGTTCGCCGGCGGTGACCCTAAGTGACGATCTGGACGACACAAAGCCTCAAGCAGAGGCGCCTCGGTCTGGAAAACCCTTCCGCGGTAGAAGTGATCGATTTTGCAGCCGGGGCCGACCTCGACCACCAACGAATCGTCCTCGGTAGTACGGAGCTTGTCGATGCCGCCGAAAATCGCGGTTAAATGGGCGGCTGCGGCACGATTAAAGAATCGCCCTTCGGTCCGAAGCGACTGTTCGAACTGCCGCCACACCTCTCGCCAAGCGCGAGTGTTGGTATCCACTTCGGAATAATGGGCCTCTGGCGAGAACGGGGTTTCCTCGCCCATCTCGTCAGATTCCCGGCTCGAATGCTTTTCGGCTAGGATTTCTTGGATAACGCGCGCAGCATCCGAGGGGAAACCGCCTGCATTCTCGATCGCGTCGGCAGTCGCCAGACCATCGCGGTAGAACTCGTAGCGTGATTCCCGATCCGCCATGAGCATTTGCTGGACGTCGTCCGGATTCGGGTTTGTGAGGTAGAAGTGTTGTTCGAACGCGGTCTCGATGCATTCAGCGACATCACCAATGCTGTAGGTGTTCACTATCTCGTTGCAATACGAACACTGAACCGGATCACCGTCGTTCTGAATTTCCTTCGACAGGTAGGCCTCGTCCACGCATACATAGCAAATCCGCATTTGCCGCAGCTCGTCGATATCGTCAGAGTTCATTACCGTTCCTTTATATATATTTGCAAGCATAGGAGTGGCTTAGCGGATACGTTGATAGGAAACGGTTTCCACCAGCTCACCGCCGCGCAGGAGCAACAATACTTCTTGTACCTAGTAGCGATACACGCTACAATTAATCTATGATAAAGACCTTTAGACACAAGGGCCTGCAGCGGTTCTTTGAGACAGGGAGCAAGGCTGGAATCCAAGCGGCACATGCGACAAGATTGCGTCTACAGTTGGCCGCTCTCGACCAAGCAATCCGGCCAGAGGATTTGTCGGCTCCGTCGTGGGGTTTGCATCCGTTGAAGGGTGCCCTGAAAGGACATTGGGCAATCACGGTCAACGGAAACTGGCGAATGATTTTCGCATTTGAAGGTAGTGATGCGATTCTCGTTGACTATCTTGATTATCACTGACAACAGAGGGACATTATGACTCGTATGCACAATCCTCCCCATCCTGGCGAAGTTCTTCGGGAGTACCTGGGGGACATGACCGTGACAGAGGCGGCTTCTCGACTCGGTGTCGGCCGTGTGACACTTCAGCGCGTCGTGACTGGTGCAGCCGGTGTTTCGCCAGACATGGCATATCGCCTTGGCGCAGCCTTCGGGACTAGCCCCGAGCTTTGGGCAGGCATGCAACTTCAGTACGATCTGCATCAAGCTGGAAAGGCCAAACGGCCAGCTATTGAACGTATCGCCGCGTAGAGCGGAAAACAACCTGGTGCCGCACGGCGCCCCCGATCCGGCCGGATGCCGTTGATTGAGAGAAAAGTATGCGCAAACAGTACACGGACGAGCAGATCCGTCAGTCGATTAACAAACATAGTAACGGGAATCCGAACGACGTGTTCTACGTGGTTTGTCAAGAAATCCTGGGGTACACCCCGCTCGGCGGCTTCATCTTCGACATGAGTGAATTTGATGAGTTCGAGCGTCGCTACAAGCAAGTCGTTGCCGGAAAAGCCAGCAGCGGTCCAGCGGATTCGATCGACAACGGTGGTCAAAACGAAGTCGACATCTATTCGCAACTCGTCGCACTGGTCCGGGCAGGCAAGCCTATTTATGTCAACGGTCAGTTGAACGAGCAACAAACCACGCTGCACATGTCGGTCATCCGGCGTCTTCGTGAAGAAACCGGAATGTCAGTGCAGGTTGTGTATAACTAACTCAGCGGAAAAATCTTATGACAGAGCATAAGCGCTCTCCGGAGGTCGAGGCCCGAATTCAGCGTCTTCTTAATTCGATTAAGGGTGCAGCGGCAGCATCTAGCGTTCAGATGGCTTGGTCAAATATTTCAGCTGCAGTCCAAGCAGCAGAGCAGGCCGAGACGAGTCCGTGGAAAATCGATCCGTTAACAGCTAAAGAGGTTAAAAAATTTGATGACGGTTCAATTCGTGTCCCTCAACTCGGACATTGGCTTTACATCAATAAAAACGGTGCATTTGGAATCTTGGATCTTTGGTCACAGGATTTTGTCGTCGTAAAGGCTGGCGCGGACGGTGTCGCATTTTATAAACCGATTTGATAGGAGAACTGCCTAGATGAGCCTGTCCATGAAGCGTGTGATGCAGCGCCTAAGCGATGGTGAGTTCCGTGCAGCAGACGGCTCTTTATCCATGAAGCGCGAGTTCTGCGAGACTCCGCAAGGCAATCCGATGGCTGGGCGTTGGGTAGTTCGCGACAGCACTGGCACTTTGGTTGACTTCGACCAGTATGCGAACGACTTGGCCGAGCGTCACGGCCTCGCGCTCTTTGACCAAGGAAAACCGCGCATAGAAGCATCCAAGGCCCGCATGACAGGCCTGGCCCATTGAAAGTCGGCATGGTGCCGGCGAACGAGGAAAATCATGAAGCTACAAATTGTTCAGTTCAACTGGAATCGGGGTGGAGGGAGCGCGACGATCCACCTCGAAGGTCCAGCACCGGAAAGCGCGCTTAATCCACCTCAGTACTTCGCAGTGCACGTGGGTTTTCATACTCGCCGAACAAGCGACCTGCAGCCTCACCCGGATCAAGAATCGATCCTTATTCCTGGTCAGAGCGACAGGTGGTTGGTGGTGGGTTTCTTCTGGACGCAGCCGGTCAATATCCCAAGGGACTGTATCCACCCCGATACGCAAAGCTATCGTCGTCAAGTTTCCGATCTACTAGCCAATATGGTCGCTAACGCCGAGCTAGAAAATTTAGACGCGCGTGTTCCGACTGTAATCTGCACCTAGGAAAAGTGATGAATTTGAGCTTTGAAACCGCTGACCAGCGTGAAGTTTCGTTGAATGTTCGTGCTATAGACGGACCTCGACCAGCCGGCGTCGCCCCGGTGTATGAAATCTTGGATGAGAGTGGTAAGCCGACCGTCCTCAGTTTCGATATAACGGTGGACAAAAGCCGTGCTATCGGCATGTACGATTGTGTTCAGATCGAGAATGGCGATGTCTTTGCTTACCGCTGGCTCACTAAAGAGCGCAGCGTAAAGCTTGGCAAGCTTGTCTAGGGCTAATCTCGGAAAACGCCTAGCAGTACCAATGGCGCGCTCGACGCGGCGATGTCATTGAAAGGGAAGGTACAGTGCCTGCCCCGCAACCATGAGAACACTATGACCAAGACCGCAAAAAGTAACTTGTCCGACGTAGGGACCACTGGCCACGCTGGTGTGATCGTCAGCCCGAACCAATCCGGCGTTGTGGGTGCGCACCGTCTACTACTCGGCGCGACCCGCAAAGGAATGAGTGTCGGTCCAGTCTTGCAGCAGGTACTCGACCTGGCCCGTAAGGCAAAGCGCTAAGGCAGAGGAAAAACTGTGGGCAATGCTGTCGAGGCCTGGACCGGGTGCAGAGAAGGACACGAGGCGCGGTGCAAGAACGGCCGCTGCGATGCTCTGGAAACCGTCTCTTCCACGCTACGATTTAGGCGCATCAGACAAGCCTACGGCGACCTACCGGAACATGAGATTTTTATGTACGTATTAGCGGATGAGTGCGGTCCGAACTGCACACATCGGAAGGTTTAGGTATGGGCTACAAACACTCTATTGACCCCTGTGTGGCGTTACTGAAGCGATCGGAGCGCAAAGCTATAGGGTACGGCTTCCTGGCCTTGTTCCTGCTGGTCCTGGCCTTTCTGGTGGCTGGCATCGATAGCGACGGTGCCGGGCAATTCTCGGCCCTGGTTGAACCAGTGCGGTCTACGGTTGGCCTCTTCCTTCTATCTGGGAGCGGGCTTTCGATCCTGGCCGCAATCTGGTTGATCGGCCGCTATGTGTACTTCGTCAAATGGCCTGAACGTTCTGAGTGAGCGCCAAATGAAAGGCAATGAAAGAAATTAAGATCGTTCCGCCACTGCGGACAGTGACCGAAGCTGGCATGCCAGCGGTGGTCGAGTATTTCCGGCTGCTCGATCCGATCGATAAGTTCCGCGGAACAGTCGAGACAAACGAACATGGCGCGGAACGGGACGTGCTTTGGGGCTCTGGTGGCATCGCACGCGATCTCCCGGAAGGCTACAACTTGACCCGAGATTCTGCAGGGTTCATGGAGCTGCGGGATCGGTACCTTCGAAGCTAGGAAAACGCGCACAGCAGCATCCACGGCCCGCATGACGGGCCGGACGCAATGAGAGCGCCGGCATGGTGCCAATCCCGAAACCCTGGAAAGAGCTTATGAGCGCAGACCAACAAGTTACTTTGACCATCACGATTGATGAAGCTGTTGCGCTCCAGCTGGCGCAATTTGCGAAGCGGTCGACCCTCGATACCTTTGCTCAATTCGTTGAGCCTCATCTTTCCCACGAGCAGGCCGAGGAACGCGCCTACCAAATGCAAGCTGGCGTCATGGCCGTGGGAAAAGCCCTGGCTGATGCTGGCTTCGCACCACGTTAGATCAGAGGAAAACACATGAGCACAGTTACTTTAGAGCTGGCTGTACAAGATGCCAGTTCGTTGCCGTCGTCATTGATCGGTGCATTTGGCAGTGGCGCAGCCACCCCGCACATTGCCGAAAAAGTTTGTTCCGATCTCGAATGGCCACAGATTGAGCATTACCTGGACTGCTACCGCATTCCATACAAATTCGCTAAACCGACTGGCGCGATCTTGCGCTCGATGCACGGCGCCGACTGGTGAAGGAAAAATCATGGATGCAGCCGTATGGGGTTTCATTGGAACTGTGGTCGGCGCGCTTGTCAGCGTTACGACAACGATGATCTCTGCAAGGAACACTGAAAAACTTCATCGACGGACAGCAGAACACGACCTCAGAATCAGAGAGCAGCAGTTCCAGCGTGAGAACCTGCTCCAGCTACAGGGTGAAATCAACAGTCTAGTTCGTATGGTATCGATGACGTTCCTGGCAAATTGGCCGGCACTTGAAGTACACCGTCCTGATGAAGAAATTATGAGGCAGACGTTCAGGAACGTAGCCTTGTTAGCGTCCCGAGTGGCAGACGAATCTTTACGTTCTCAAATCGCGACGTTTACATCTAACGGTGCGGCGACAGTAAATGCTCGCGACGCCGAACGTGCCAGTGACCTACATAATTTGGTTGTTGATACTGGCCTGCGTCTTCAGGAGGAGATTGGAGCGGCGATTAGGCAGCTTGGACAAGCTCCCAGCGTGCAATAACGGTCAGCTATACAAACACATCGCACCGGGCCGCTAACCCTTGTGCACAGGCGGCGGGGGAGCCCGGTTACGGTCAGCACGCGCTTTCAGCGCATGACCATGGAAAACCCGCACAGCAGCATCCATGGCCCGCATGACGGGCCTGGCGCATTGAGAGCTGGCACGGTGCCGGCGAACGAGGAAAATGATGAGCACTACTTCTGCTACCTGGCCGACGGCGCCGGGTTGGTATTGGGCCTACGGCCGCATCGCCGGCATGCCTGAGGCTGCGCTGATGTCGGCACGTGCTCTGCTGGAAGGCGACAAGCTGATCGTCTACGTCGGCGAGGCGATGACGCATCGACTGTCGTTTCCTGATCCCGAACTGCCCCTGCAATTCAAGCCGGCTGTACTGCCAGAGTTCTAAAGGAAAACTGACCCATGAACAAAATTCCATTCAACCTGGTCGCGTTCACCAACGGCGGCAAGCAACGGATCAAAGAGCCGGCTACAACGCCTGCTACTTCGGCGGCGCCGCCCGCACGAGCTGCCCGTATGGCGAGGATGATGCACAGATGCGGCAAGCGTGGATTGAAGGCTGGCAGGAAGCCGATGCCGATTGCTGGGCATCTGCCAACGCTGCCTGACCCGAGGAAAACACCATGAGCAAGTTTGTCACCTTCGACGCGGTATCTGTTGATATTAATCCCTTGCTTTCGCTCTTCATGATGCAAGGTCAAGGCTCCGCTTCGACTACCTCACGTGCGATTCGCGCCAGCGATGTAACCTCTTACGAATCCGTCGCATCGTATGAGCTATCTGGCAGCCCACATACCCGCCTGACTCTGAGCAGTGGCGAGGTCATGTATGTCAAACAGCATGTGACGACTGTTGCTGAATTGCTCCGCACCAGTGATTAGCCCAAGGAAAACATGACGCGCAAATTCGATAAGAACCAAGCTATCGCACGGGGCCGTGAGGTTTTGCTCGCAAGGCTCAAGGTCGAACTGAAGCACGGTGAAGATGACGCCTCGACCAAACAGTTTCTTGACGCTGAGGCAGTCGTTGATCAGTACCTGGAAGCAGTAGAGGAGAAGACAGCCACGCTACCGACTTCGGATGAGTTAGCGTTTGCTTGTGCCATCCTACTCGTGCCGACGCAGGCCGTTGAAAAGCGAGAGATGGATCTGCTAGGTCAACTTTGCGCGTCGGCAGTTGGAGTCGATATGTACGCGATCGCGCCTCAAATCAAAGAGATGAAGTCACGGGCCATAGCGCGGCTCGAAAAGATGGCGGGGCAGCACGAGGCGCCGGAAGTTGGCTCATTGATTGACGATGTGCCGTTCTAGGGAAACAGCGCTCCGGCGCCCGTTACCCGGCCGGCCGCTGGGCGAGGAAATGACCATGAGCAAAGACCGGTATCTGGGCCGCTTGATTCGTGCCTACCCAGCAACTGCCAAGGCACAATTACATCGGACACCGCCAGCAGTTGAGGCCCAAGCAGGTGCGGAAGCGGTCTTAGCCGCCTTTCGCACTGCGACGGATCATCCAATGGGAAAGGCCATGACTCTTGCGGTGTTGCTTGATGGGGATGAGTGCGGCGAACGTCCGCTCGATTCAACTACGCGCGCGAATGCTGCGCAACTCTTTGAAACGATTTTCAGGGCTTTGGCTAGTGCCTGAACCCCAAGGAAAACGGGTTCGCTAAGAAAATGTAAGAAATTGTTTCAAATCAGAAAGATTGATGAGACTGCTTCCTATACCTGAGACAACCAAGCCGGTTGGAACTTAAGCAAGGAGTCTCAAATGAACGGAATCTGGAAATTGTGGGCAGTAGCCGTGCTCGTGATGTTAATTCTCTCTCACTGTCACTAAGGTGGCATACCGCCCTGGCTTCGCTGGGGCGGTTGCAAAGGAAAATATGATGTCGATCTTAACGGAAATGCTGTTGTTGTGTGACGGTGGCATGAAATGCCCACGATCACAGGCATTCAATCAGGACACCGCCAAGGACGCCAACTTGGTTCTACCACCAGTCTTCGCAGCAATGCATCGACACAGGGATGGGTATGAGCGGCGCACAAAGGTTATTGCCCAGACTGCGCCGCCGCTCGACGCTTGGGATAACGAGGAAAACGCGCCATGGCCGAAATCACTAAACAGCACCTGCTCGACCTCATCGATGCGTACGCGCGGCAGAAGGCGCTGCACTCGTTCTTGGAGGCGTCGCGTGTCGCAACTACGAGGACAGGTCGTGGCCCGGCCCGCAGCGAAGTTCGAGCGCTGGACGAAGCCACGGAGTACCGGACTGCAATCAAAAGCGCTGTAGATGCATTGCCGATCTAAAGAAAAACGCAGGTAAAGTAAAACGCGCCCTGTTGGCGCCCGCAAGCTGGCCGGCAGCTAGTATAGGAAATGTGATGGAAGCGCGCCAAGACTTACGCAGTCAACCTCTGAGCTTAGACCAGGTTCTAGCTGTCTGGCTTCCCCGCCGGGTCAGTGCCATCGAGGGAACGCTATCGGTCTTGAATTTGTGTGAGAAATTCAACGACTCGACGCCCATTAGCATTAGCATTGCTGGTAAGCCAGCAATGGATCTTAGCTTGTCAACTTTCGCAGACCCGTTGATCGACATCGGTTTTCTTCATGCCAGGGCGCTCTTAGAGTTCTTAGGTCTAGGCGCAAGAAAAGGGAAACTGGTACAGCTTACCAAGCGCAACTCCAGCGATATCGCTATCGAACATTATTCGATCAATGGCAAAAGCTTGTCGATGGTTTCGCCAACTGACGTTTTCGGTGCTATCAATATGCCTCAACCCGTTATCGAATGGTCACTGGTCAATATCATCGAGACGGCGAACAAACTTATCGCGCATGTGACAACTGGCGAAGTGCTTGCGATGGCAATGTATCAACAGGTTCGTATCGGTCTTGAAAGTATTCCGGTGCTACTTCAGGACCATCTTTATGCAAAGTTTGAGCCTGCGCAAGAGCAGCCGGAACTTAAATTTGAACGCTACGCCTGCAACTCTAAACGATAGGAAAACACATGCAAGCGCAAGAAGACCAACAAGAATCAGGCTCTGCCCACGAAGAGCGAGAGCGAACGAATCCTGCTAAACGTTTGATCCACATACTAAGCTTAACCTCACGCATGCCTGATCAAGCACCGATGCTCGAAGTTTGGGGCAGTGTCTTTGGCATAGCTGCAGATGACGCTCACGCAGATCCCCATGCCATCAGTAGCAGACTAAATCTGGTACGTAACGAGGTGTTATTGCTGCGAAAGCTAATGTCGGCAACAAGTTTTTCAAGTGATCTGTATGAACCGGCATTAATGGCAGTTCTCAATGTCATTTCGGTAGCAAATCTATCTTCCGGCTGGGGCAACTTTAGGCCCAACCTTGCTGAACATCAAATGCTCGCCCTTCGCTGGTGCACGCAAGCCATCGAAAGTGAAGATGCGCTATCCCATGAAGAGCTCCAGCGACTAATGGATGCTCTGACCGCTTTTCGTAAAACTGTCGAAGACGATGACCTTCCAGAGCCTGTACGTGTGTTTGTCCTACACCAAGTAGATCTGATTGTGCGCGGCATTGATGATTATCCCATTCGCGGACGTCAAGCGATGCGTGAAGCAGCGAAGCAAGCCGCTGCCGAAGTGATTGACAGCCATGATGATGTCGCTGAGGCTGCACCAGTTGCGTTACGCGAAAAATTGGCTAGCTATTGGCGCGTGAGTTTAGGTGCAGCTGAAGGCAGCCAGAAAATGGTGAAGCTCGTGACGGGCATTGCCGAGGCGGTACCAAAGTTGGTTAGCGCAATGCATGCCGCTTCTAACTCGCTGGAATAAATAGGAAAATAGCGTATAAACAGTTTATTAGGAACGACATGGAATACGACTTTGAATCGCATGAACTGCTGCAAGAGGCCGTGGACGAGGGCGTGATCGAGGAGAAGTCCACAGCACATGGGGTCGCGTTGGCGTGTATCGATCAAGGCTACAGCGCTCTTACCGAAAAGCAGAAAGCGGTCTACGATCTGCAGGTTGTTCCTCATCTGACAAAGATTATCGAACGTCGCGAGGTTCAGGACCGCACGCGCGGCATGCCCGATTGACCATCTAAGCAACGACTAGCAGCGGAAAACCCGCACAGCAGCACCCACGGCCAGCATGACTGGCCTAGTGCGTTGAGAGCTGGCACGGTGCCGGCGAACGAGGAAAAGTTAGTTGATCGGCCGGTGTGGATTTCGGAGAGTCTTCTCCTATACATCGTCAACTATCATGTTCGCCTTCGCCGCGCTTGACGCGGCTGCGGCACTGGAAGGGCGGCGCAGTGCCGGCCCGTGAAAGGGACTAAAAATGAAAATTATCCAGATCATGCCAGCAGTGGACTGGTACTTCAAACACGACGCAACAGTATGGCACCTTGCTGCATTTGGCCTCACCGATGAAGGTAAAACCTACGGGCTGGTCGGAGCTGGTGACGATGGCACCCTCAAACCAGTTCCTGTCATGACAAAAGGCGCGTATCTCCATCGTCTGCAGCTTACAGAAGACGAGATCAAGGCCGCCGACAAGAAGCGCTAGGAAAACAACCTGGTGCCGATCGGCACCCCGACCCGGCCGGTAGCCGATCTAAGGAAGTACGACATGGCACGCACCACAACAAAGGCGCAACTCCTGGCTCTCCTGCACGATTTGCCGGATACCGCAGAGATTTTCGTGATGGGCACGAAAGCAAGCGTTCAAAAGGCTGTTAACGCGGCGAGCAACACACAAGACGAAGATGTTTTTATGAAAATCGCGTCGACCAATGTCTTACGTGAAGCGAACAGCGTGAGCTTAATCATTCACGTCGACTAATCGAAAACTTTCTTCGCTTGGCGGTGTTTGCATCCCCATGGCCCGCACGACGGGCCTGGTGCATTGAGAGCTGGCACGGTGCCGGCGACGAGGAAAAAACATTAATGGATACGTCAGAATCAAATGTGGGCCGGATTGCAGCGCTAGTGCGTTCGATCGTTGAAGAGGTCAGTCCCTCGATCTGGAACCCCAACGGCCTTTTCCCTGGAGGTTGGTGCGACGACTGTTCGAGGGTATTGGGCGCGCTACTCAAGGAATCAGGGGAAAACGGATTCGAACTTGTAGTTGGGAGCCGTGGCGAACATCTTGAAAAATCTCATATCTGGTTGCGGCGCGGTGACCTAATAGTCGACATAACCGCGGACCAGTTTCCGGAGGAAGGTACTGCACCTGTTATGGTTACAACGAGCCACGTTTGGCACGATGGGTGGACGCAGTACTGTGTAGAGCTAGGTGAAATAGACAGCAATCGCGTAGAAGGTAAGTTGTACGACGCAATCAAGAACACTGAGGCTTGGCGCCTTAAGCACGCTGCCTAGTCGAGGAAAACATCATGGGACAAGATCACCGTAGCCAGGCCCTGAAAGACCTCGGTATTCGCACTTGGCGCGGCGCTGCCATGTTTGGCCTACAGGTCTTTGGAGCCCTGTTGCCTGTGCTGGTTGGGGTCAAACTTGTCGGCGGCATGCTTGGGATCACGTCGGTTTCCGACAAGTCGTGGTGGTGGGTACCGGTCTCGGCAATTGCCCCGGCCTTCGGCATGTTCGTCGCCGTGTCACTGATCGCTGAGGTTCAAAAGCTGGGCAACCGATAGGACGGAAAACACGATGCTGATAATTGGGCTGTCCCGCACCTGGGATCGAGTGTGGCGCGCTAATAAAGTCCGCCACAAACTAATAAAGTTCGCCACAAAACAATAAAGTCTGCCTCAACAACCTGTCTACCAGCCCACCGGCGGCTTGTCCAGGTTGCAACAAGCTCGTACACTGAGCCCCCAACGTCCGCTATCGGCCCAGGCTGTGTAAAAACGTAGCCTCGTGTAAACGGACGTGGCTCGGTAAACGTTAAGCCAGTATCTCATCAAGACAGATGCAAAATGAAGCGCTTTATTGAAGGCGAGGATCGTGGCCAAGGCACGCTGTTGCCTGAACTCTTGGACGACTACGTGGCCGAAGATAATCCAGTGCGGGTGGTCGATGTATTCGTGGACGAACTTGACCTTGGCATCCTGGGCTTCACTCGGGTGCAACCAGCAAAGACGGGCCGGCCCGCTTACCATCCCGCCGTTCTTCTTAAACTTTACATTTATGGCTACCTTAACCGCATCCAATCGAGCCGTCGGCTCGAGCGCGAAGCGCAGCGTAATGTCGAGCTGATGTGGTTGACGCAACGCTTGGCGCCGGACTTCAAGACGATCGCGAACTTCCGTAAAGATAATGGCAAAGCGATCCGCAATGTGTGCCGGCAGTTTGTCGTTCTGTGCCAGCAACTGGACCTGTTCTCGGACGCGGTTGTGGCGATCGACGGCAGCAAGTTCAAGCAGTCAACAGCAGCGATCGCAACTTTACTCAAGCAAAGCTCAAGCGCCGGATGGAAGAAATCGAGGCCAATATCGGCCGCTATTTGGCGGAACTGGACACGGCTGACAGGCAGGAGCCGGCGGTAAAGCAAGCGCGCAGCGCCCGACTGAACGAGAAGATCTCAGCGATGAAATTGCAGATGGCCGCGCTTAGAGAAATTGAAGCGAGGCTGGAGGAGACTGGCGAAACGCAGATCTCGCTGACCGATCCAGATGCTCGTTCCATGATGACGCGGGGCTCAGGCATCGTCGGCTACAACGTGCAAACCGCAGTCGACGCCAAGCACCATTTGATCGTCGAACACGAGGTAACCAACATCGGCAACGACCGCGATCAGCTGTCGCGAATGGCAAAGAAGGCTCGCACCGCAATCGGGACAGAGTCGCTGACTGCAATTGCTGATCGCGGCTACTTCAAGGGCGAGGAAATTTTGGCGTGCAAGCAAGCCGGGATTGCCGTGCTGGTGCCGGCTACCAGGACATCCAACGCCAAGGCCGACGGCAGATTCGACAAATCAGATTTCGTCTATGACCGGGAGAAGAACGAGTATCG
Organism: Massilia aurea; assembly: GCF_024753205.1. Taxonomy (GTDB): domain Bacteria; phylum Pseudomonadota; class Gammaproteobacteria; order Burkholderiales; family Burkholderiaceae_D; genus Telluria; species Telluria aurea. The sequence goes on from NZ_JANUGZ010000008.1 coordinate 47,601, forward strand.
TTGCCCGGCGGGTCAGGCACTGATCTGGCGTTTCGCCGGCGTTGAAAAAGGCATGACGCTCAACCGTTATTGGAGCTCGAATTGCAAGACCTGCCCGCTCAAGGACAGGTGCACGCCTAGCCAACAGCGCCGGGTGACGCGCTGGGAGCACCAGGACGTGCTCGACGACATGCAGGAGCAGCTTGGACGGAGCCCAGATGCCATGCGGATCCGGCGTTGCTCAGTCGAGCATCCATTCGGGACCATCAAGTCCTGGATGGGGGCAACGCACTTCCTGACAAAAGGACTGGAACGCGTGAAGACCGAAATGAGCCTGCACGTGCTCGCCTATAACGTCAAACGGTTGATGTCGCTGCTTGGGGTCGCTGGCATGATGGAAGCGATTAGGGCGTATGCCTTTTTATTGGACCTGCAACGCGTATTTGGAGCGATTACCTTGCTGATCCGGTCAGTAACCTCAAAAACACGGCATTGCTCCCTGAGTTTCTTAAAGCGCCGTACCAAATGCATCGGCGGGTATAGTTCTCCTGCCAAGGCCTACTTCTAAGTTTTTACACAGCCTGGGCCAAAAGCGGTCATTCCCCTTTTCCCAACAGAATCGATATGAAGGAACTGATGAAGTTTTTCGTAAGTCTTTTCGTTTTCTGCTTGGCCGGAACAACCAATGCCGACACACAATGTGCTTTGAGTTCAAGTGCCAGTATCGAGTCTTGCGTTGCTGAAAATTTCAAACAGGCAGATCGGGAACTGAATGTCGTCTATCGTCAAACCATTGATCAGGTCGTGGGTTCGTACAAGGCAGCACCGGAACTACGTACTGAACTGCTTTCCAAGTTGAAGTCCGCTCAGATTGCATGGATTAAGTTCCGTGATGCAAACTGCGCAGTTTTCGCGTTTGAGATAGAAGAGAGTAAGACCGCATACACGATGGCGCTTAACCAATGCAAAACGACAATGACGAAGGATCGCATCGGGCAGCTTCTCAACGGGTTCCCGAACGTCTAAGCTGGCTCAAGCGAACCATAAAAAGCATGTAGGCCTCCTGTTGCCGGAGCTAGCCGGGTCGTAGAGAGCAGATCTGCATTGTCTTCTTTGGGTCGAGACCGGCCTTTCAACTGGCCGACGTGGCTAGCCGGTAACCGCACGACATGTGGCAACTTTGCTGCGCAAGCCGTGGCATTTTTGCTTCAACGGACGGTAGCGCTCCATAAACCTGTCGCATCAGGAGCGCCGGCGCTGCGGGCCACAAGCTCTCGGAAGCAACGTTGTTAGATCGCTATAGGCCCGGATCATGGAAGGGATTTTCAATCTGCGATCCCGATCTCATACTTTTACTTCCGAAAACTAGAAGTAAAACGGGCACTTTACTGCGGCATGAACTACATTTGTTAGACCGTGCCGGTTTCGGCTCGATAGCAGGCGCGATGTCTGGTGCTACGACGCCTGATGGCGCTCTGCGATAGCCAGGCGTTTTGAAGCGCGTCTTGATCACGCGGCCGTTAGTAGGGCGCAATCGCGGGGCGTAAGGAATGGAAGCTGCTTGCCGCGCGGCTCCTGCTACAGGCGGACGACTTCCCACCTGCCCAGTGGCATACTGGCCTCCAGCTTCTTAAACCTCGCTTCGTGCACGGCGAAGCAGAGCAGGTGAGTAGGCCTTGAGAACCCTACATAGACCATTTTGGCTGACTGCACAACTAGGTTGTGCGGCTTGACGGACAGGGGGTCGCCTTGCAGCTGTTCCGCGAGACGTTCGGATTCGTAATTGCCGCCGCCGCCCCGTTCGTAAAACGACTCCATGTATAGCGTTGCCGCATGCGTTTCCCCCTTTACCCGGTGCACCGAGGCAATCTCTACTGTGACTCCGTCGTGCTTGAAAAAGTTGGCTGCTTCGCTGCCGGTTTTCATTGCTATTGCCGGCATGCCTTCGTTCCGGGTTGATATGAACGCGGAACTCCTGTCCACCTTACCGCCAAACTGCCGCAGGAACTCGGGCAGGGCGGCTTGGATCTTCCTCAGCACCGCTATGCCCTGTCCCCCCAAGACGTCGGCGCACCACTCGTACACCTGCGCTTGGTAAGTCGGCCAATAGTCGTGCTTGTCCTCCCGTAGGAATGTCAGCATCCTCGCTCTCGAGTACGGCATCCCCTCTGGATTGAAAAGGGCCTCCTCCCTCAGAATGCGCAGCAGGGCGTTGCAAATGCTGCTCTCGATCGACGACATGGTGCGGTCTTCCTTATCGTAGTATTCAAGGTGGCTCGCTAGATCAGAGTAGTCAGGCTTCTGCTGCTGTTCTTCCTTTGAAAAGCCCGGGTAGTAGTCGCAGAGCCGTACTTTTCCGTCCCCCTTCTGTGTTGCCCAAGCGATGGCTTTGTATTTGTTTTTCCGGCTGTCCGGAATCTCTCCGGAGTCGAGCAGCGTTCGGATGAGGGACGCGAACGTGGCGACTACCTGCTCCTTCGTCGTGTCGGAGTACACGATGAGTCTGGGCTTGACGGATACGGGAAGGCCGTTGGCTCGCATTTGTCTCCCGTCGATCTTCAGCGGGGAGACCGCGAACGGGCTGACTATCCCCGCGACCATCGGACTCAGCCGGTAGCTCCCGTTGAGCTGTAGTACCGTCGCCCGGTCCTTCCAGAAAGCGTGCGCCGAGGCGTCCCTACCTTCGAAAATGGCTTGGTTCTTGTCGCCGATCCGCTGGTAGGTACTCCGTGAGCAAGGGTTTGCCATAAAGGCCTCTTCGAGCAGGTCATGCTGGTGTTGTTCCATGTCCTGCATCTCGTCAACGAACACGTAAGTGAACCTTCTCTGGAGAAGCTCACCTGCGAGCGGATTCTTCCGTAGGGACAGGCTTGCGAGGAAGTACGCATCGTCGTAGCACAGGTATCCGGCCTTCAGTATCTGGGCCTTGAACGCGGACACCCAAGATCCCACGCGCGCCCTTTCGGCTTCATTCCAGTCGGCGTAGTTCTGTGGCTTGGTGTTGCCCCGTGGCTTGCTAAAGTCGATGGCTTTGCCGCCATAGCCGTCCGTGAGGACGGCCTTACCGTTTTCCATACTCCATCTGATGGCTTTTTTCGATGCCATAAGGTAGCGCCTGGCGTTCCTGTTTTCCTCATCGGTGAAGTCCCTGATCTTGAAAGGCGGACACGAGAATCTCTGATCATAGATACCGTCCTCTATTCTAAGCGGTGCCTTATTGAAGCGGTTAGCGTAGTAAGGCACGGCGAGGAATTCGTTCACGAACGACTGGATTGTACCGACGAAGTTCGGGTACCTGAATAGGTTGGAGCAGCGGGAACCAATCTTATCCCTTATCTCGTCGATAGCGGCGTTGGTGTGGGAAATGACGAGGACGCCTGCACCGTCGGCGAAGGGAAGGTGGCGGTCAAGGATCAGCAGCTTCGCGAGTAGCGCTGTCGTCTTGCCGCTGCCGGGTACGGCCTGGAGGTCGATGGTGTCCAGGTTTCTGATGAATTCGCGGCGCTCGCTATCGAATGATTCACCGGCCGGAAGGAGGATGCTCTCGGCGTAGGCGATGTCCTCGTCCGTAACGCTAAACGCCGCAGGCATATTTAATTGCGTTCACGAGGTATTCGACGTGCTTGTCGCCCGCGACCTTCAACCTATCAATTTCGCCCTTCGCTATCGCTTGAGCCAGCCGGCTCGCGATTTCGGTCTTCTTCAGCGACTGGCTCTCCAGTTTTTTGGTGAGGGTCGCGTCGAAGTCGGTCCACTCGGTGCCGCTGTGAACGGCTTTCGCTATCTCTTGAAATTTCGGTCCGAACGCGGCGGATTTCGATAGGCAGTATTCCAGAGTCCACTGCGGCGCAATAAAGGACTTAACACACTGGCCGTCGTACTTGACTCTTTTGGCGGCGATGGCAGCCGCGAGCATCGCTTTGTCTCCCTTAATCGCGCCGTCCTCGTTGTCCGGAGAAACGTCCGAATCCGTAATTACTGCCACCGGCTTGGGGAAATCGGGCTTGGCCTTGCGCTTGAAGATATTGGCGTACCGGATGAAGGCAAGACTGTTAACGTTGATAACAGCGATTCCCTTCTGGGTCAGGTTATATCCAAGGAACTTGGCGAATTCAGGCACGAGCAGCTCTTCCGACCATCCCTCAACCAGGATCACTCCTTTCGAGAAAAACAGGTTAGCTTTCGTGACGTCGAGGAACCGTTGGAGGAACACGTAGTCGTCGGTTGCTAGCTCTGTGTGCGCGGGGCCCATCGGGAATGCTTTGCCTTCGCTGCATATAACCAGATCCTTCAGTTCTACTTTCGATCCGATATTCGGGCTGTGCGTAGTCAGAATGAGCTGTACATTTGCCTGCTTCTGGAGCATTTCGACGGCCTGCATCTGGACCTGAGGATGCAGATGCGCCTCCAGTTCTTCCACCAACCCCAGGCGTATCCCGGTCCATCCGCTCTTGTTTAGGTGAAGTAACTCGGACGCCATGAAAAGGCGGTTGAGCGTGCCCAGCCCGGGCTTCGTTTCGCCAGAGATCGAAAGCTCCAGTTTCTCTAGAAGGTTCCTGAGCTGGCCGCGCTCCGTGACCGCAAGCCCGGTTTTCTTGCCCGGTTCGTAGAGTGCCGCGATATAGCCATCAATGTCGTCTTTCAGAGACTTGCCGAGCTGGTCCGGAATCGTTGCCCCCGCATGGTCCTTTCCGTCGAAATAGCCTTCGATCGAGCCGTTAAAGCCCGCGAGCTGCTTCATCAGCACGTGGCCGATACCCTTGTTCTTGAACGCTTCGTGCCCGACGAGAATCTGCGAGAGCCTGGAGTTCTTCCTGGCCACCAGTTCGTCTTCCGCGTCGCGCAGCGGCTTCAGGTATGTAACCTTGAGGTACTCCTTGGCTTCAGGGCTGAGCGCCTTGCCTTCGGCGTCTGCGCCAGCGCGTACCTCGTATGGCAGGACATGACCGGTAAGCGGGTTCTTCTTCGCGTCGAGGATAAGGCGGAGATAGGGCAGGGGCGCCGACACGCCACGCTCCCAGCAGAGGAACTCGGTGAAGTTCTTCGCTTCCGGCGGTCCGAGGCCGGACAGTATTACCTCGATCCTCATCCTGCACTGCGTGTGGTGGAAGTCATCCTCGCCGACGCGGGCCCAGTCGTAGCTGTGCGTCTTGAGAACGAGGCGGATGGCGTCGATGATGGCAGACTTGCCCGAGTCGTTTTCGCCGATCAGTACATTGAGGCCTTCGTTCAGGCAAAGGTCGAGGTGCGGCGTCCCCACCGCAAACGCTGCGCGCGTCCCGAACTTGCGGAAGTTCCACAGCTTGATATTAGAAAGGTGCATGTTGAAAATTTCCGTAAGGACTCTATTTTCATCAGGCATTGTATGCGAAATAAGCTAGACGCAGGCTAGGCCAGTGGCCTCACCGCTCCGTTCGCGCCTTTTAGCTAATGGTCGCTTGCTCTAAGCGAGTGATGTCCTCAGCGTCCATGCACTTGGAAGTGAATTTGTTAGATATCTGCCGAGTAGGATATCTAACAACTTTACTTCCAAAAAAGTACCAAATTTACTTCCAAGGGCTCCACACCCAAGAAAGCTCCAAATTACAGATCGAAACTCCAAGGGTTACGGTTCTGCCCTTCAATGATAATTGGTATTATCATCGAAGCGCATTTTGACAATTTTATACAATTCGGTGTACCTGGCTGTTCCTGCGTTGGAGCGTCACCAATCGGAAGGGCGCTTGGCCGGCGGCGATGGGGAGAGGGGGCTGCACTTCAACGGCCCCCCCGAGCCCAGCCGGGCTACTTTGGTCGCACAAACGCAGAGGCTAACCCCGCAATTGAGCCAATAGCGAGCAGGATTTTTTCGGCGAGGTTCGGCTGCCCAATGAGGGCGCATGTCAGAACAGTTGCTAGTGTGAGTGTTAAGACAAACGCTAACACAAGCAAGGCGTGGCTATGGGCACGCTCAGGTTCTGGTTTTGATGAGGGCAGGCGGCGCCGAGCGGCGCGAGTGCGGGGAGATTTGAGGCGGGATCGTGGTCTACGTCGGGGCCCATCGCCGTCGCCATCACCATCACCATCACCATCATCGTCGCCTCCAGAATTGCCTGGCGCTGCACCATCAGCTCCGGCCGACGTTATCGAACCACAGTCGCCGTTTCCAGAATCCGCCTGTACGCTTCCACCCGACGATGCAGCCACAGATTTGCCACCTGCAACCGACATAAACGTCTTCGTCATCGCAGTCGAAAGCTTGCTGGGATCGAAAGGAACAACCGCGCCGTTTCGTCGAATGATTCGATAGTCGCCCCGTGCGGCGACCGAATGAGCAAGGGAATGGGTCATAAGATGTCCTAAAAAATTTAACCGGGTGATCCTGCAGCAGAATTGTAGCCCCAAATCGACGCAATTTTGGATTTAGGAGCAACTGATCGGCAGACTTGCCATCCGACGTCTGCCGCTTCCGTGGACAAAACAGACGCCAGTCTCCTGACCGCAAGTTTCTTACGTTTCGCTGGCCGGCCCCATGTGTTCGCGCTCGTAGGCACGGATCGCGTCGAGCGCTTTCTGCTTGGTGTAGACCATCGTCGTGTCCATGCTGGTATGACCGAGCAGATCAGCGACCTCGCGCATCGACTGGCCCTGCAACAAGGCAGACTTGGCGAAGGTGTGGCGCAGCCAATGCGGCGAGGCCTTGCGAAGATCGTCGGCGAGTCGTTTGGTCTCAGAGTCGGCGTCGAGCATCGCGGCCGTGGTTGCCAGTCTCGCTTTCACGCGCGCAAACAGGTGCTGCCTCGTCGTCAGTTCCTTCCAGGCGCCGAAATAGCGCCGGTCGTTGGCGCTGCGCACCGGCTTGCCGGCGATCAGGACGGCCCGCGTGTAAGGAGAAAGCAGCAGGGCGCCTTTTTCCGATAGCGTCGGCTGCGGCGACAGGCCAAACTCCATACGGTACCCCTCGAGCATTTTAAGAAGGGTATCCGTGACCGGCACCCAGCGCTCTTTTCCACCTTTAGCAACCGATGCAGTGACATGAAAAATCCAGTAGCGTCGCTTCGTCTGAGGATCCGAGAGCTGCTCGAAAGCGTTCATGGACGACCCGACGATCTCGCTCGCGCGCAGGCCCAGTTCGCGCAAGGCCACGAGAATGAACCGATCGCGCAAGTTAATTTGGCGTGCGGCCGGCGTGTCGCATCGCTCGCGCTCCATCGTCGCCAGCACCAGGGCGTGGACGTCGACGTCGATCGCGCGATGCGCGTTGATCGTGCGCCGCGTGCCGGCACCCTCGAGCGCCATGGGATTGAGGCGAATATACCCGCTTGTGTGCCACGCCCTGAACATCGCGTGCACGAAGCGCTCGATGTCGGCGCGGCTTCCATCCGACGGCTGGATCCTGAATGGTGTATGGCCTGGCTCGCCCTGTTTCGCGTAACGTCCCGGCCGTCCTTTGCCCGCGTCAATGCGAGCGCATAACGCCTCGAATGGCAGTTCTTCGAGAAATTCTTTAAAGGCTTCGACATCCTGCAGGTTCCAGCGCGACGGCGTGACGCGGCGCACGTTCTCGCAATACCAGCGCAATTTCGCCAGGTGAAACGCATACGTTTTGACGGTCTCTTCGGATCCATTCTTGCTCTTGCGAGCGACCGAGCGCAACCAAACAGCGGCTGCGTCCCAGTCATCCTCGACTGGTCCCAGACCGTGATCGGGCTGCGGCACCGGTACCATCAGGTCGATCGCTGCCAGCGGGGCAATCATGATGTCGTTCACTTCGATCCTTTCTGGAGTATCGGGGGAATCGCCGCGCCGCGCTGGTAGGCGAGCTGGCGGAATGTCTCGAGCAAAATATTGTCTTCTTTGGCCTTGGCTGCGGCCTGCGCCTCAATGACCTGACAGCGCTCGCGCCACAATCTCGTCTCGCCACGGGCATCATCGATGGCGCGCATGGTGAACCGGCGCGATTCCTCGACCTCGGCGGCCAGCTTGCCGATGCTGTCAGCCTGCTTGTTCAACGTGTTCCTGGCGGCCTGCAGCTCGGCGGACAGCACTTCGACACTGGCCTGCGCTGCCAGCAGTTCGCCGGCGAGCCGTGCGGCGTGGGCGCGCGCATCGGCCAACGCATGTTCGGTCTCTGCTGCACGCTCGCGCCAGAATCCGGCATCCGGCCCCGCCGCGCCGGCGCTAGCGTCGGCGTGCCTGGCCGGCCGCTCGCCGATCGCGTCGGTAACCGCGGCGCGAATCGCCTCTCCAAGCCGTGGCGCGTCCAGCGCCGCCGCTTGCATTGACCCATCGCGCTCGAGCGCGAGCTCGTCGCGTAGTCTCTCTTTCTCCATCGCGAGCGTCGACGTCGATGGGCGCCGCTCAGGCGCGTAGACGGACAGCAGGCGCCGGTAGATGGCAGGGCTGAAGGTTTTGCCGGTCGCGCTGTGCACGGCCCGCATGAACGCGCGGACAAACGGGCGATGATCGCGCTGGTCGAGAGGGTGATTCGCTTCAATCATCCTCAGGTGCGCAAGCAGAGTACGCGCCTCATCATCCTGAAGTTTAAAGGGTGGGCGAGTCATGATGATGTCCCTGGTGGCCAGAAGATCAGCGGCGGGGGCGGCGGAAGAGGGCGGCGCACCGCGGCATACAGATTCTGCGCAGCGAGGTAGTCGATCAGGTGCCATCCATGCGGCGTCGGCAACACAAACCGATTCACTTCCGCCGGCGAGAACGAGAAATCGTCGGGCAGCCGCAATACCCGCTTGGCCGTGCCGTCGGCGCTGTTGCACTGTTCGCACATCACCGTCTCGGGAAACCGCGCAGGCCTTGGACCATGATCATGGTGCTTGGCCAGGCCGCACGCCCATCCCTGATAGCTGTTCGGGCTGTTGCGAAACAGCGTGGTCCAGCGGATCGCTTGGTACTTCGTACGACGACAGCCCGGGCACCGCCAGTGCGGGCCGAGGCTGGCATAGAGCAGCCTGCAATGTGCCCCATTAAAGGCGTCGATTTGTTCCTGGGTAGGTATGCGGCGCTCGCGATTCTTTTTGATTGTCCTTTCGCGCCGCGGGTCGGTCCGCCCGGTGCCGAGACAACGCACGCAGGTCGTCATGGGAATCGGACCTGTATCGAGGTGATGGACGCAATCGCACTGGCGGCCAGGTACCGACTTGCGGGAGGGTAGCGTGAGCGCGGGCATTAGAGCACTCCAGGAGTTACGGTTGACGAAATCTCTGCCGTAGCGATATCGACCGGACCTGCGTCGGCGTCGCCCACGACGTTGCGTTGTCGTCGCGGCCGCGGCTGTCCAAGCACGTAAAGGCGGTGATATGCCATGTAGTGCGCCTGGTCGGGGGCGAACTGGCCGACATTCGCGTCAGGCGCGATATGCCAGGCCTGCAGCACGGCAGGGTCAAGCGCCGGCGCGACGATCATCCGGCCCTCATCCGTAAAACTGATCAGGCCCGTGTCGAACAGGTGGTCGACGTGCGGAGCCAGCATCAAGCCATTCGCAGCGTCGAGGTGTTCACCGTCTTCGCATACCGCCCAGGGTTTGATGTGGCTGGCCACGAGGCAGTGCGACTGCGTGATGCCGGTCACCCGGCACGCCGGCTCCCGGGCCAGCACGCCGTCGCGAAAGCGCCCCTGGCCGATGCGAGCGCGAACGAGCTGCGTCCTGGTCACGCTGTCGTACTTCGGGTCCGCCTTGATACGCTTGAGCGTGTCCGCATCCTGTGCTTCAGCGTCCAGCTGGCGCCGCCCTTGCGCCTCCCGCAGCATCGTGGTCATGAGGTCATGAAGTGGGGTGCCGGCGTTGCAGGCCTGCAGGCCATGCTGGGGAACGCGGGTGCGTGCAGACACTTCGCTCATGGTCCGGGTCACCGATGTATCCCAGTCGACGCCGAGCGAGCGCACCATCTCGGCCGGGTTGGGGTACAGCGCCGTGCCGCCGCTGCTGTCCTGCAGGTCTTTTGGACTGCACACCCAGCCGATGGCGACGAAGCCGAGCCGGTCCTCGTAGGCGAAGACCGGGTCGCCGGGCATCATGGCAACGAGCGCATTATTGTATTTACCGGGTTTTTCGGGCCGCGGCGTCACGAACAGCCGACCAGCTTTTAACCAGTGGGCAAATGGAGAAACGTCGCCGGGCGCACGCTGAAATTCGTGAAAGCTCTGCATGTCGGTATTGACGAACCAGATCCGGGCCGGTGCCGTGTAGCCGAGGTCGACCATCATTTGGGCACGCACACCGTGGTCACGCGCGGCAGGTGTTCAGCGTAGGCAGACTTCAATTCCTTGGCCAGCCTGGCCGCGGCCGCGTTGCACGACTGTTCGCTGGTGAACTCGGTCGAGCTCGAGGTGAGGACGGGACTGGGACTGGAATGCAGGAGCAAGGTGAGGAAAAGGACGAACATGGCGGCAAGTATATGGATGAGATGACAGGTACATTAACAGGTATAAAAAGACCTGTAAATGTGTAGATTCTTACTTAGCACATATTAAGTAAGAATCTAAACCGACCCTGCGTTTTTTGCCGTGGAACAGCCTTGTTGCACGAATTTGTTCCTAGCGCTTGCAACAGAAACCTGCCACGCCACCGCCGTCAAGCCGGCGCTCGCGCCTGTCGCCAGGCGCTGGAGCCCAGCGTAGCTCGCAGCTATCATGTCTCCAGTCGTACAGTGAAGTAAATGTGGTCGCTCATGAAATATGCAAGGCACTGATTCTTCAGTGCTTTTTTCTACCTGTTTCAAATTTACTGTCTCTCATCCGCGGAGTTTCAAATTTACTTCGTTTAATTGACCACATTTACTTCGCCGAACGCCAGGCGTTGCGCCTGCTGAAGCCACACCCGTCGAAACACTCCGAAGGGCTGGTTGTTGTCTTGCCGAAATCCAGCTTTCTGTCGACCTGCGGCGAATCGGCGCCTGCTGCTGCGCTACGTCCATGCGGGAAACGACACCGGCTTCCAGTAAAGCAGGTTTTTTTCTGCTTTCGGCAGCTCCGTCCCGGCTAGGTGCCATTCGCTCGCCGAGCTGGCGAGGAATGGCAGGCGCACGCTCCGGGCAAGCTCGATGCTAGCGAAGCCGCTATTGACGCGTTCGGCGGCCGCGAAGTTGGAATAACAAGGACGCGATTCGAACGGGCGCTTTTGGCCATCAAAGCGTTGGTCTCCCCCTGGCTCACATCGCCTGAGGCGGCCAAGGATGTCAGCGATACCTTCAACTATGGCGGTTGCCTGCTGATGTATGCGGCCCTCATTCAGACCGAGGCGTTCACCGAGCTGGACCTGTATAAGGCGTTCAAGCCCTAGGTGGCTGATCAGGATGGTGGCACCCGTGCCCATAAAGCCCCCGTGCGCTAATTCGTCGACACGGCGCCCCACCAGCCGGTCTTCGCAGTCGCGCAGCAGGAACTGGGGTGTGGCCGCATACATGCGGCTCTCCAGCCTTGACGGCACTGTCTGCGTGATTCGGTCGCCATGGTCCCGCCCAAATTCCCTACCACCGCCCTCGGCCAGCAGCGACGGGAAATAGGTACGCATCGCGCGCTGACACAAAGGCTGAAGCCCCGAAAAGAATGTGGTGGCGTTGTCTCGGGAAATTCCCTCAATCGCTTCCGCCCAGCCTTCGTGTGCGTCTTCTACGCGCCGTACAGACTCGAAGCCGAAGCGCGCGACGTGCACGCTCCGGATATAGCTGTAGCCCACCGCAAGCGCACACGCTCGCAGGTGTTCGCTGGAAGCCGGTAGCCGTTTTTTTGCGCGCGATGCCGACAGCCGATCCAGGTAGCCTTCCTCGCTGAGCACGTAGCGCGCGTCCTTGTTTAGACGTTCCAGGTTGCTCGGCCAGGCCTGCGCTACGAGGCCAAGCGCCCTGTTGAGTCCCTGCTCGGCCAAGTCCTGCCTCCCTGCGTAACTGATCACCCAAAGTGCCAGCGTCAGCTGCTCGTCGGTTTGACCTAGTGCGGCCAGCATCTGCGGGGCCATGTCTTCGACGTCCTCCTCGGGAGAGGGTATGGCCACCGGCTGCTCGAACACATGGGCACGCGAAAGATTGTGACAGGGTGCCGCATGTAGTACGCGCCGTGCCCGTAGGAAGCCGAGCTGGTATCGCGCGTAGAGCGGGTCGGCGCCGAGCGCGGCGTTGAGCAATTTGTTGGCCCGCTCGAAGTCGCCCGCTGCCAAGGTCAGGTATGCGATCTGGTCGAACAGGACGGTTGGCACCCAGTTGTATTTCTCGGGCTCGGAGGGCTTTGCCGCATGCAGGTAGGCTCCCACGTCACGCTGTGCACTGGCGAGTTCGTTGCGATCGGCATGCCGTGTCAGGCGCACATTCAACCGGATGAGCTCTTGGGTCATGTGCTTGTCGGCGGGCCGTTCAGAGCGGTAGAAGAGCTCTCGCAATTCGGCATTATGCTGGGCCATCGTTTGCAAGCGTGGGGCAGTGTAGACATGGAAATGGATTCGATCCCCGATATCGCCCAGGTCCAACTCCTGGATCAATTCGTCCCTCTTGGCGTCGAATTTTTTCGTATTTTCGATTTCAGCGGTCGTGGCCACGATGAACGTGAACGCTCGCCCCTCCCCAATCGTCTTGCGCGCGAAGGTGCCGAGCGCGCGCCGGAAATCACGTGAAAAATGAGACCAATCGAGCGACTGCATCGCCTTGCACTGGATGACCACCCGGGCCGGCGCTTCGCCCTTGGTCGTGGTCAGGCGGATGTCGATGCCGTCTTGGCCGAAAGTATTCGCTCCGTAGAAATTCGCGTCCGGGGCATCAAAGTAGCGCTCGAAAAGTATTAGGCAGAGTTGTTCAAATTCGCGCCAGTCAAGGCGATCCAACTCAGTAAGAAGTGACATAGACGGCTGCGGTCGACAGAAAAAAGCTATTGTAGCGTCCGAACGACAGGCGCCTCTCGATCAGCTATTAACTCGACAATATATCTTCTAATGTCGAGTTGGGGATCGTGCGTGCTGGCGCTAGCGTACGCGCTCTGGAATGAGGTCCGAAAGAGCCACCGGCCGTCCGCCTTCAACACCAGCTAATCGCTGCAATTCCTGCGCGTGATCAAGTGAACACTCGACCGGGAACACCGGCGCACCGTTTGCCAACAGCCATATTGTGCGGGTAATCCCGTTTGTGAAGGACAGCCAGGGAAGACCGCGCGGCGCGATCACGACCTCTTCCGTGAATAGAAAGAAGCGGCGGCGAACCTCGGTAAGGTCGTGTTCAGCATGGCCGCAATTCACTTCCGCCAGTGGTACTGGATTCTCGGCGCCTTTGGAAAACCCATCATCCGCCCAACGGTATTTGTAATCGCTCGACCACGTTCCAGGATCGCCAAGGGCAATTTCGCGGTGCGAGCTATGCGGCTGGCGCCAGAGGTTTAAAAAACGCACCGCGTCGACTTCCACGACCGCTTTTCGATCGGCGTCATAGTTGGGCCGCTCGGCCCGCATGAACACATCTCCGAGCGTTTGAGTGGGGATACGGAACACTGCGCATTCGGTAAAGTAGATTTCACGTTTTTCAAATAGGGTCTGCATTAGAATTCATCAATCTGCTGTCAAGTGGTGAGCGGGGCTTGTACCCTTCCCCACTGATTGTATTCGCGACATGCGCGTGCGCAACAACGTAGCCTCGCTACGCAGGCCGAGAGGTCAATTTCTTGCCCATTCACAATAAAAATGCCATACTTCGCTGTTGCCATGCGGCACTGTTTTTCCCAAAATTCCTGCAAGGCTGGTCCCGCTCATTGCTGCGCGCCTTCAACCGCATCTCCAAACACCTATCTACTCGTCCGAGCGCCTGCTCCAGCGAGTCGCCTACCGACTCCCCACCTTACATCGTCGACCTTCGACATCAGGGAGAATCTATGCACATCATCCACGGAGCCTTGATCGAATCGGCTCAGCAGCCAAGCCAGGCTGCATCAAAAAATCCAACGCTCACCGAGCAGTCCAGCAGCGAACTCAGCCAAGCTGACCATCTCGGCATCCAGTACGTCACGTCGTTTCCATTCGCGCCCGATGCCCGAGTCGCAGGGTATCTGATCAAAGCCGACATCGGGCCGACCAGTTATGGCCACCTGTATGGCGCCGACCTGCCACCAGGTGCGAACTTCGTTACCTTTGAAGCCATCGGCGTCGATTCTCGCGGGGGCTATGACATTGTTCGCACCGCAGCCGGCGTGGCCTATGTCATCGTGACCTATGCATCCCACGCACGTGAGCGCGGCTTGAGTCACCTGAAGGAACACATTGGGGCCAATCCTGATCACTATGCGGCGCGTTCGCTCATCCTGAGCGACCCGTGGTCGCATACGCAACAGATGATCGACCAGCTTGAGGCTGGCTGGAAGCGGCGCTGGGGGCGTGATCAGGCCCAGCAACGCCTTGAAACCCTTCACCTGGCGCTCGGCGAGATTAAACGCGTCTAGAGCAACCTTACGCTGACTGGTAACCCAGTCAGCGCCCTTCCCTGCCTATTGCCGGTTCACCGAACTCAACAAGTTCCGCGAGCCCATGTCGCTCATTCCTTTTATCACGCCGACTTCGGCATATACTGGAAAGAGACACCATGAAACGATTCACCTTCGCAACCCTCAAAGCCTTCTGGCTTGGCATGATAGAGTTCCGCCGTGACTTCACCAGCAACTGCGCTGGCCAAGAAGAAGCGTATGACTGGGGCCGAGAGATCGCGCACCGTCTGACGATGCGCCGCTTCGATCCAGCCTGATGGATATCCATAAAACCTGCTTGGGCAGCACCGCCTGGCGCTTTAAGGAGCCCGACGCACCAGGCTTAATAGCCTTGGTATACGACGCCGAGAGCAAGAGGATCGCCGATAGGCCAGAGACCGATCGGCTGACCTTCGTACTACTCGAAGGCAGCGTCAACGATCCGGTCGGCGCTATCGAAATCGATGGAAGGGCTGGACTAAATTCTTGGTATCAGACCCATGTTGGCTACGTCCCAGATAATGAACCTGACGGTCCTGTCCCTATCATGCAGCTCATCGAAAATGTCGCCACGCACCTGCTGCTGCGGTATTTCGAAGAAGGGCTACTGCCAGATGACAAATAAACTCGCAAAGTAACTTGAGCCATCAGGGTGGCCACAACCGTGGTCACCCTGACACACTCCTTTCCTATCGGTTCACGATATCGCTGATGTCGCAAGCCCTCCCCGGCTGCCCCATTTACAACGCCGATCCTCGGCAATGACTGGAGCGCACAATGCACGCAATTTCAAACCCAAATCAATCCAACGCAGCACGCCAGCACGAAGTGGCACTCGACATGGATGCAGCCGAAACCTACCGGCGCTCGCCAAACCTGGACCGCCTCGACACAAACCTGCTGATCGCCAAATTGCACGCAGCGCGCAGCGCTGACGAATTCTGCATGCCGCAAACGATATCCCGTACACCAGATACGGCTGGCTGGTGGCACACCCACAGTTTCGCTCGAGTGCTCGACAAGGCTGAAATGTTCGCGACGATCCTGCCAGGTCGATACTTCCAATAGTCCTCGCCAATCAATCCGTCCAGCCATTTCAGGCTGGGCGCCCTCCCCGGCTGCATCCTCCTGGATGCAGCTTACTGCTTACCTCAATTCTTGAGGCAAGCCCGTACGGTTCCCTTTTTATCTCGCCGGCTCCCGGCATTTACTTAGGAACTTTCATGAACAATCAAGCGGTCGCCCAAGTCACTCTCCACAACAACACCGGTAACAGCGACAAGATCTACGAATGCGTGGTCGTTCGTTCCGGCGACCTATACCTGGTCAACACCCAGAGTGGTCGCCGTGGAGGTTCGATGACCCCGCGCACGAAAACGAAGCAACCAGTGTCGCTGGAGGCTGCGATGAAAATCTACGACGGGGTCGTAAAAGAGAAGAAAGCAGAGAGCTACTACGTGCTTGAAGGCGACGTTGCGGTAGCCGCCCCAGCAGCCTCCAATGACCCGACCGGCGCCTTCCATCAACCGCAGCTGCTGAACGATATCGATCGTGATGCAGCGATGGCGCTGATAGAAGACGACGAGTGGGTGATGGAAGAAAAGATGGACGGTAAGCGCATCGCCACAGCTATCAGCGCTTCCGACATTTCGCATCTCCAACAAGTCAGCCCGCGCATGCAGCATTCCGGCGCCGATCGTCACTGCAATCCAGTCGCTGACAAGCGTCGAGTATGTGGGGCCTGTGCTCTATATCGAAACTGACGGCGAGTTGATAGGCGACAAGTACCATGTGTTCGATATTTTCGCGATCGATGGTGCGGACCTGCGGCATTTGCCATACGAAACCCGCGCAGCGCACTACGCCAAGCTGATCAGGCGGAACAAAGCCCTGTCCAGCAGCGTGTTCGACACGATCGAGGCAGTTGAAACGTTCTACGGAACGGCTGCCAAGCGCGCTGCATTCGAGCATATTGAAAGTCGAAATGGTGAGGGCGTGGTGTTCAAGCGCCGCGATATGGTCTACGCACCTGGACGTCCGAATAGCGGCGGGCCGGCGCTCAAGTTCAAGTTCAAGGAAAGCTCTACTGCAATCTGTTTGGGCGACAGCAGCGATGGAAAGCGAAGCATCAGGCTTGGCCTCTTGTCGAGCGATGGCGAAATGGTGAACGTCGGAAAAGTTACCGTCCCGCCAAATCAGCCTGTCCCGAAGCCAAACGACCTGGTCGAGATTCAGTACTTATACAAGTACGAAAACGGTTCACCATTCCAGCCGGTCTTGCTTCGAGTTCGTGACGATCAAAACCGCGACGAATGCACCCTTGCGCAAGTCAAGCGTTTGAAAGCGAAAGTCGGGGCCGAAACCGAGGAAATGGAATAACCAAAGCAACGCTGTGGCGGGTGCGAAACTAAGTTTCGCACTGGATCGCAGTTGTGGCCTACGCATGGCCCGCAGTATCTTGTTTTCCCTGCCCTAACGCTCAGTCCATCCGGACTGAGCACCCTCCCCCTCTCCCTACACGCCCACCACATTCAGGCGCATTTCCAGGCTCAAATATTGCAGTGCCCTAGATGCTTGCAGATCCTGAGCGAATCGCGGCCCGTTTCCTAATCCCGAACTAGAGTCGCGTCTTGTGAGACCCTGTTAGACCCTATTCGACCTTGGTTAGGTCTATCCGTTCATGTACAGTCTGCGCGTAGTAGATAAGCATTCTCCGCAGCATTGACGCGGCAACTCCACAATAGGACGGGCAAATGGGCACCAATTCGCAGAAAGAAATGCAAGTAGTGGTCGGGGCTGATGACGGCCACGATACGATCAAGTTGTGTCACGGCTGGGACAGCGCAACTCAAACTTGGCGTTACGGGTACCACAAATCGCGTGCCGTTGAAGGCCTCCAGCAGGTGATGTCGATGGGTGGGCCTGGCGGCGCCGGTGGCGCTTACGAGACCGGTGGGAAGCGCTATACCGTAGCGGGCTCGCAGAATCTGCTCCAGGCGCTCGACACCCGCATGGAGGGGTACCCTTTATCTGACCTAAACCGCACCCTCGTAAATCACTCGTTGGCTGCTTGCGGCTTGGGCGATGTTCAAGTGCATCTGATCACCGGCCTGCCAGTCGACCAGTATTACAAGAACGGCGCACCTAATCAGGAGCTTATCGGACAAAAGATCGCAAGTCTTGCGAAGCCGGCTCAACGAGTTGGTAAAGGCCCGGCGTTGGCCCGAATCGTCGGGCAGAGCGTTATCAGCGAGGCGATCGCCGCGTTTTACGATGCGCTGATCCAGCCCGATGGGGAGTTCAATGCCGAGATCGAGGCGCTGATTGCGCGGCGGCCAATTGCTGTGATGGACATGGGCGGCAAGACGACGGACTTAGTTGTTGTCGCTGAACACGGCAGCTCGGTGTACAAGGACCAGAGTGGAACGAAGGACATTGGCGTCCTCCAGCTGCTCGACCAGGTCGCAGAAAGCATAAAGTCGGAGTTCCGTCTGAATGACAATCCTCCTTTGCCCTATGTAGAGGAGGCATGCCGCACCAAGAAATACGAGCTATTCGGAGAGCAGGTGGACGTCAGCCAGATCGTCACGGCGGCGTGTGAATCATATTTGGAGCGGGTGAAGAATTTTTTCGTGTCCAAACTTCGCGATGGATCTATCGTTGGCGCTGTCCTTTTTGTCGGCGGCGGCACCGCGCTGATCCAGAGCATCTTGGGACCAACGGCGTTCGAATCGATCTACAGGGGGAAGCGCTTTATCGCAATAGATCCAGAATATGCAAACGCTCGCGGCATGTGGAAGTTTGGCATGTACATCCTGGATGATGCAGAGCGTACAATCGAGGCCCCGGCCGCAACGAAAGGCGCTCCAGCCAAGTCCACGCGTGCCAGCGCAGTCGAATCTGTATAAAAGGACGAGGTAATGGCGAAGGATAATCCGGAAGCTTTAACAGCACAGTACAAGGTACTGATCAGGCCCACGGATGTTGGACTGCTTGTTATGAAGCGGCTGCAAAGGCCTGCCCTGGACAAGAGTGCTGAACTGCGAAGGTTGATCGAACTGGGCTACGCGGCTGAGCAAGCCGGCTTTATCCTCGACGGGACTATTCTGAGAAACGGTGGGCGGGTATGGGATGTTCAACCTGTCCTTGCCAGCGAACGCGGCCAGGAGCAAATTAAAGCATCGAAGGCCGAGATTACAACAACACCGAGTTCGACGTCGTCCAGCGATGGATCGGATTCAGCGGTCGCATCAGCAATCAAAGCTGACGCGCCCGTTGCGTGCGAAGCCACCACCCTGACCGATGCGAAAGGCTGCGCTCGTACCGGTCTACGCGCTAATTTGCGAAAACTCTCGAATCCTTGACTCTTACCTTTACAACAAAAGCGGCCTACGGGCCGCTTTGTTTTTGTGCCGGGGCTAACTTTTAGCCTATCGCCGCGGCCAGAAATTCATATTATGAATTCTTGGTCATGCGGACGTGCTCTGCCAGGACAGGATCCTCCGGCGTCAGTAGAAAATTCATAATATGAACTTTTGACGACTGATGGGAGCATCCCCATGCGAGCAGCTGTCGTGGCTGCCTACGTTCATATTATGAATTTTCGGCATGCTCCCGAGATCGGCTTCGCTCTGATGCTAGGTCGCAACACCGCCCACCACGATCGACAGCGGCAGCCGGGTAAAACGAAATTGGCTCGCGCCCCCCCGTGCCTCTTCGCGAGACCGGTTCGAAATCTAAGCGATCAGGAACGTATCATGTTCAAACCTCCACCAAATTGCCTGCAGCTACGCCCTTGTACAGACCTTCCATGTGACACGCTGGATAAGTTTCACGGACTGCGCCACGAGTTACTTCTGCGAACCCATCGAAAAACCGCACTACCATTTCGCGGCTGACATGATGGAACGTCTTGTAACGGCACGCCTCGGCAATTGCATCTAGGCGGCCGCCAGACGCTTCCGACGATGAATGCTGGCGCTCGCTCGGGCTGCGCGGCTCTGACAGCGTAGCGCGTGTCTCAGAGCATCCAGGAGCGTTTGCTAGTTTGCGAGCGACATACGCAAAGTCATCACCGGAATTCAACAATGACCGAAGGTACTTCACAGCTCGTCCACCAGTGATGCCAGAGTTAAGCAAGAGGTGCCGCTTAACGATCCACACGTCTTGGAGACGTTGGCCAACTTGTTTTGCCAAGCCCATTAGCGAAAAGATGCCGAAGAGGTCTATGCCAAGTTCACGCTGCAATGGCCGGAGATCGGCTGGTAGGCCGTTTGGTTTTTCAGCCTCGTTGTTAAAAGAAGCTTCTTTTTTATAAAGGCAGTTGTTAACCCCTATGCCGTGAGACATTTCGGTCTCTGATTGAGGAGCGGATTTGGCCGTTACCGCGACTGGTGCTGGCGGGTTTCCTGGACCGGATGACGAAACTTGCTCATCGATGGTTGGCAGGCCAATAAGCTTGCGAAGCGGGTCTGCCACAAGGTATCGCCTGGCCGAAAACTTGCCCCAGCGATTACGGCCGTCATGTAGCGGGTCTGGATCGAGCCAGCCGCATTCCAAGCACAGCGAAATCGTGCGCGTCACCGTTTTTGTGCTCACGCTCAGTTGCGACGCAACCTTGTGGACGCTGACGCTGATTTCCTTCGCCGGCTTCCGGATGCGGGTTCTAGCCACCAGGTCGATAAAGACCCTCATGAAGGACTTCGTCAACTTAGCTCGGATATCGGGATGAGTCTCAGCTCGAAGTAGGTAAGGGCGTATCGGGGATGGGTAGTCCTCATAGGCACTCAGCATGTCGTTATAGGTGAGGTTAAGCACGTAAACCTCCACTAAGGTGGTCACATACCAGTACTCCGGGGAATACAGTGTCCTCCGAAAGGACCGGATAATAGAAATTTAAGCGCACAGCCGCCCCTGTGGTGCTTGGCACCGCAAAAGTGTTTGACTACCGTGCTGGAGGGGGCTAAGATGAAGTTCTCTAGTCGTCACCTGAGTCCACCGCTAGCGCGGGACT
Organism: Massilia aurea; assembly: GCF_024753205.1. Lineage (GTDB taxonomy): Bacteria > Pseudomonadota > Gammaproteobacteria > Burkholderiales > Burkholderiaceae_D > Telluria > Telluria aurea. Next base: position 68,017 of record NZ_JANUGZ010000008.1, read on the forward strand.
GAAAACGAAAACCCCAGCTCAGCTGGGGTTTTTTATTTAGCTCATTACATTCCGAGCTCCTTTGTTTGTTGAAGGCGCTCCGGTCACACCGGCGCCATTTAGTTTCAGTCGAACAGAAGGTGGCTCAACTTGCGAGTTGATAAAATTCATAATATGAATTGCGCGAGATTGCTTCTGATCGGCGGTAAGAAAATTCATAATATGAACACCCGCTTCCTTTGAGGAGTTAAACGCGTTCATATTATGAATTTTTTTAGCAACTGCCTGGAAACCACGGCCGACAGGGCCGGTAGCCCCAAGCAACGATTGACTAAACGAAAACCAAAATACCCCACCAACTGCTGCGAGTGGCAGGGCAGGGCAGTTGGTGTAGGGGTGCTTTGGTGTCATGGGGTCTATTCGCTGGTTTCGTCCGGTGCTGAGCTGCTAACCTCTTTGGCCTGGAGCTCAAGCCATGCTTGCAAATGCTTTTCAAAAGCCGCGATATCCAGATCCGGTACTTTGCAGTTCACGACAACCGAGCGCTGGTCCGCGCTGATTTTCGTCGTGAAGATGAGGCGACGCCCGTTTGTAATCAAGTTCGGTTCCGATCCGCCACGTTCAGCTTGTCCCTTGATCGCTTGAAGCACCCACGACTTCAAAGAGTTTTGAGCGGCACCTTCCATCAAACGTTGCACGCCACGCTCGATGTCCAAGAGATTGTCGGGGTAATCGGCACACAGTTTCTTAATAACCGCTCCGGTCTGATACCCGAACAGGTCAGGCTTCGAATCCAGCATCCGGACAATCTTTGCTGGCAGTTTCAGCATGTCCAAGCATCCACTTACTTTTACGGTGCTCTGCCCGAAGTAACTAGCGACTTCGCGTTGGGTCTTGCACAGACCTTGCCTCAGTGCCGTAGCAAACATCAAGGCATACTCGTAGTCAGTAAGCCCAACACTCCCAACAGCAAGCAGCAAAGTTTTGGCCTGTGCTTCCCCATCGGTCAGCTCTTCCACGTACGCGTCGATCTCGGTCCAGCCGAGCGAACGTGCAGCGCGAATGCGGCGGTGCCCGCTGATCAGCTCGTACTTGCCGTTAACCATGCGAACTTTGATAGGGTCTGCGTGCGCAGCCGTATCCATGGTTTCAGCCAGGCGGTCGATTTCTTCGGGGTCATACTTGAGGCGCGGTTGGTACGGAGAGTCGATAATTTCCGCAACCGAAATTTTGCGCGCGTCTTTACGACTATCGGGATGGTCATTTTTGCCGGCAGCCGGCGGGGTTTCGCCGGTTTGTGGAGGTTCGGCACGATTCGGCAGTTCGACCACTGATGGAGCTGAGACAGTGCGAGCACCGACCAACGGCTTTCGCTGGTCGTCGCCTTCACGCGCTGCAATTCTCCCCGACGCGACCAGGCCGCTGACCTTAATGGGTGCACGACTCATGCCGCCCTCCCCACGCTTGCAAGTGGGGCCAGGCTGTTGACGTCGGCCAGCTTGATGTCAAACATACGGATCAGCGACTTGGTAAGGTCCAGCACGTCGCGGGCGCCGACCGAATTTGGCTCCTTCTCGAGAACGGGGCCGTTATTCTTTTCATCGAAGGCGTCGTTTTGACGGACAAATCCGATGAAGTCGCGCACGATGGTGTCGTTGATCTGGTCTGGATAGGTGCTAACCAGCTTGGACAATGCGTCGTTGTGCGGCTTCTTGGTTTGGTTATAGCGATTAACGATCACGTGATAGTCGAGATTAAGCCCGGCATCGGCAAAAGCCGAGTTCAACTCGTGCACGTTTGAATCGAGGATCTCAAGGGCCTTCGTACTCGGCCCCTCCGGCACGACGACCGCGAGCAGTGTCTTGCAGGCTGTCATCAAGGTGTTCGTGAGCAGTGATGTCGAAGGTGCTGAGTCAATCAGGATGACGTCGTAATGTGCGAAAACGTCGACGTAGCGCTTGAGCAGCCGTGAGAAAACGAACTCGCGATTCGTGGCCCCCATCAACCAGGAGTCGCTGTCTGCGAGCGTGATGTCTGCCGGGATCATATCCAACATGCCGCCAGCGTAGATTGGCCAGATCGCGGCCTGTACGTCGACGAAGTCTTTCTCCTTCTTCTCGTTCCGATTCATCAAATCACCGATATGGGTGATGTTTTCCGAAACCCAGTCGATGCCAAACAAACCGGTCAAGGATGCCTGCGGATCGCCATCGATCATCAAGACCTTGTGGCCCATCATTGCCAGGGCAGAGGCGACATTTCCGCAAATGGTCGTCTTGCCAGTACCACCCTTGGCCATCCGGAAGTTCAGGATCGGCGGAACAGTCTTTTCCCGAGACGAATCTTCCGAGAGCGACAGCATACTCATCCGAATACGGCGAATGTCCTCCGCGGTGTATATGCGGTGGTACTGACCCTTATCGGCGACGTTGTACTTTTCCCTGAACGCTTTAGGCGAGCCAGTGAAGCCGCACAACTCTTGTGCCAGACGAGCCTTCACGCCGAATGGGCGAGCGGACATGGAACCTCCTGAATATTGTGTCAACTGATCATACAGCCGGCGGGGTAACATTGCAAACGGAAATCACATTAAATGTACCTTACGGCTATCAATGTCATTACGGGTGAGTGTCCACGCGAAAGGTATGGTTTCGCTCCTCTGGCACCGAAGTGACGCGACCTCATAACGAAAAAAGGAAGGTAGCACTGTACGAATGAGCGTACGGTTCAAATACTATTGAAAAAAGCTGACTATTCGCCGACGGGGATAAAACTAGCGCGACGGCCTGCGGCTGTCGCGCTGACGCCATACCTGTTGCGCTCAGTGGCTGTCGTCCATCGAAGCCATTCTTGCCACGAGCGCCCGAATATCACCGATCTGCAAATGAGGTTCATTGGCTAGCAGTTGGCGGTAGAGTAGGGCGATGATCTGGATCGTGTCCACGGGGCGCACGGGCAGCGCGATCGCTGCACGTCCCCGCTGGATCACACGGACGAAGTAATGCGAGTGCTGGAAATCTACGAGTAACGACTTGTCGTGTGCGGGGCCGTGGCCATCGAACTTCACGCTGGGGATCAGGTTTTCGAAAAGCGCCAGTGCCGTGTAAGATTCCTGCACTGTGAGCTGAACGATGATCTTGTTCTGCCAGTCGAACTCACGGCGGCCGGCGCCCAGCGCCAGAGCACCTTCGATCTGGATCGTGTGCTGGTTACTCGAGCGCGTGCGCGCTTCGCTCACGCACAGCGCGGCGCTGCCGCCGAAAATTTTGAAAGAGTAGTAGGGCGCTTCAATCGGTGCGGCCGGTGCCGGTGTCGCCGCAACAGCGCGGGCGGCCACCTGCAGTCCAGCGACCTGGAGGTAGGCGACAGCCCGGGCCCGGTTGCCGGGATTCGCGTTCGCAGCCTTGATCGTTTCAATACCGGCACAGCCGTCAAGCCTGGCCGCGGCAATGATCGCCGGCAGGTCGAACTGGAAGCCCAGCTGCTCGACCGTGCGGCGCACTCCTGGGGCGATCGCGTGCACGACGGCGGCCAGCTGCTGGCGGCGCTTGGTCTCGCCGACAGCGAACCATCTAAGGTCATCGGCAAAGGCCTTTCCGTCAGCGGTGCCGACGAGCTGGCGCAGCTGCTCGCTTGTGACTGATGGCAGCCGGGCGCTGGCCAGCGTCTCGAGGATTGTGGAGAGCTTCATTTTTTCGGATCGTCTTTGATGCGCGTGAATTTGTAATCGGCAGCGGAGCGCTCGAGCGCCAGGCCGAGCACGTCCTTCAACTGGTCTGGACTGGCGCCGTTGTCCAACTGTCCTTTTGCGAACGTGTTGCGCAATGTCCGGCCGCCAGCTCGAGACATGTCCAGGCCGGCTCGCTCAAACGTCGCGCGGATCTGCTTGTAGACGGTCTTGTTCGTCATCTTGCCGCCCAGGACATTGGCCGGGAACACGAAGAGCCCGGGCAGCGCCAACTCCTTAACCATTCTTTCCCGTTCGTCCAGCCACGGTCGCAACTCGGCCACGCCTTCGCGGGGCAAGGGAGTGATGTGTTCGTAGCTGGTGTCATGCTTTTCCTCTGGCGTGATGGTCAGGTCGACCGAACCGTCCAGCGCCACCTGGTGGCCGACTTCGTGCACCAGAAGACCGATCGCTTCGGCCACTCGCAGGCCGGCCAGCGCGATCATGACTTGCATAGCGCGATCGCGCCGGCGCTTCCAGCCGTCGAACGCCGTCACGCGGCGGCGCCGCGGTGGATCCGCCGGCAGGGCGTCGAAGAATCGCTGGAGCTGCTCGGGCGAGAGTGTCCGGCCGGCGTCGTCTTTAGGCAGGTCGGTGCGGTCGGTGGAAAGTATCGCCTGCTTCGCTGGATTGGGTATGACGCCCAAGTGTTGATAGCAGCGTTCCAGGAGGCGCAGGTACCGGTAACCGATCTTGCTGTTGAGGACTACCTTCCCGCCGTCGACGCGGTTGACGAAGCGGACCAGGTCGCCGTGGGTCACCGTCGAAAACGTTTTACCCTGTTCCGCTATCCAGGCGGAGACGTTGGAGAACATAGAAATATAGATTCTGGCGGATTCGCCAGAGACCAAACGGAGCATGCCGTCGGCTGGGAGACGCTGGGCGGTTTTTGCGAAGGCTTCGGTGCCGACGAATTCCTTGAACGCCTGGACAGGGTCGCTGTCCCACGAAGTCAGGTTTTTCATGGCGAGAATCAAAGTATGGTTGTCGCCAAGTATATCACGAAAGGTAATTAACCCACGGATAAGCGCCGATACCCCAAGGTGTTTTTCTGCTGCTGACTCCGGTTAAGGGGTGTGGCTCTCTTTGCTTTCTTTTTCCTCTTTTCTCTCTCTTAGATCTTTTAGCACTGGGGTTGTAAGAGCGGCCAGGGGCGTTCGGACTTAGAACAGCCGAGGTGTGTCTGGAGGGGAAGGTTTGATCTTACTATTGGTGGGTTAATTACCTTTCTATGCGACCGATAGCCTGCCGCGCTATGTGGGCGGGAAGAATAATGCACGGGGCGCGATGCTGGACATGGAGCAAATCCATGGCAAATTTTGGCGCGATTTAGGTGGCGTGGACCGAGATTGATCTACTCGTCGCCCTTACGTCTGTTGTATGAAAACTGGTGTGCTCGTACACTGATCCGGTCCAGCGTCAGTCATTGGCCCTCGCTGGCTTTAGTGACAGATGCGCACGATTGAGCACACCGTGGCGCTTTGTGAGTGTCTAAATGGCCGATCATCTAACTCCAGCAGCCGCTATGTCTGAACCAACGACGCTTCACAATGCATTGACCATCGACCAGTTCCATGCTGCCGGCGTTAGCGCGATCCTAGACGCCCATCCGCACCTGGTTCTCAACGACCTACGACATCCTCTACACATTGCCGCCAATCTGGCCAGCGCAGACAGTCGTGGTCCGCATGCGGCCATTCTTAAGCTGATGAGCGAGACCTGTTCGATGGCGCTGCAGCCATCTGTGAAGACTGCTCCACTAGCTCCCTTCGTCAACTGGGGCGATGGCACTGGCAGCATGGGGCCCGAACACCTGCAGCCTGAAGACCTGGATTTCATTGCCAGCGTGGCCGATGTCATCACGCACCGCGCGCTACGCGCTCGCCTAGGCGATCTTGTCTGGCTCAAAGCCAAGCGGCATGGCAACCGGTTCGCACTACGCGCCATTGACGACTACCGGGCGGCGCCGTTGGATCATTCGACCTGGCATACGCATGGCAGCACTAGCTGGCACCGTGCGCTTCAGCTAGCGGTCTCGCTACGTAGCGTCGCTAGTGAGCGCCTTGAAGCTATGGTCACCGAGCTGACAAATGCGTTTTTCGATCACAAGGATAACGAAGGGGTTGTGGCGCTGGCCTATCTTCGACCGCTCGAAGCTGAACGGTTAGGAAAGTCTGCTGCGCAGCAGATTGCCGCACAGCTGGCACTCCTTGCTCGTCGAGAAGCAGACCGACCCCACGCGTTCCACGCCGCTGCCTACTCGCAATCCGCAATCGACTGGTTTAAGAGGGTAGGAGACAAAGCAGGCGCAGCTGCCATGCTGGCGCTGCTGGGAGAAACCTGGGAACGTCACGGCGACGCCACGCCCGCCCCGCTGACACGGCATGCTTTCTACCAAGATGCCATCGTTGCCTACCGCGGAGTCGCTGGCCGCTTTCGAGACGCACATGATGTACCTGCTGCACTCGAGCGAGCACGTTTGAAATACGAACAGGCCGGCCGCGACTCTGTAGGTGAGATGATTTCTGTCCCAATGCCAGCCTTCGATGTTACTGACCTGGTGCGCGCCGCGACGGAACATGTCCAGCGTGAGGACTCGTTGCAGGCGTTGTACGCCTTCTGTGAACTCGACACCACCCCTGTGAAATCCGAGCATATGGCACGTGCGCAGGCCACTTTGGGCGAAAGTTTCGTGGCGCGCTTATTCGGGGTTACCACCCTTGACGGCGACGGCCGTGCCGTCGTACGCACTACGGCGCCGGCGGCTGATACAGCTTCGGAAGAAGACCCGCGCGTGGTTCAAGAGGCAATGCTCGACTTCGTCCGCGGTGCCGAACTAATTGCACGCGCGATGATCATGCCGGCGCTTGCGCAGATCAAAATCGACCACGGCTTCACGATCGGCGACTTCCAGACGCTGGCGCTGTGCAGCGGCGTTGTGCCGCGCGAGCGAGCAGATATCTTTGGCAAGGCCCTGTATGCAGGCTACTGCCACGACCTCGAACAGGCGCTGCACATCCTAATGCCCCAGTTCGAGCACGTCGTGCGCCAGGCTCTTAAAGGCGCTCAAACTATCACCGCGACGCACGAGGACGGAATCGACATGGAAGTGGCGCTGTCAGCACTAACGGAGCGATCACAGATGAGCGAGGTGTTTGGCGAGGATATGACGTTCGCAATCCGCTGCTTGATGTGCGTCCAGGGCGGTCCCAACTTGCGCAACGCTGTTGCCCATGGGCACGCCGGCGCCGAGGAGTGCGAAAGCCCTGCTGGCCTGTACACCTGGTGGTTCCTGCTGCGACTGGTCGTGAGGCAATATCAGATACGCGCCAGTGCGCCGAGCGCACCGCCCGTGGATGCAGCCTCGTAGCCACCATGACCAACATCGGGCGGACGCTGCCACGCTTGACATACTAAGTTTCCGAGGGCGACACATTTCGGCGTTTACCGTCTTTGACTAAACGCGTGATTTGGCGAACGCTGGCGTTCAACACTGCAGCGACAGCCGGTGGCGGCGGCCACTCCATCGCAAACGAAAGGATCGTGCTAGCCCGTCAATGGTCACGGTGTCCATCGGGGCGCCGTTGCAGGTCGCTGTATACAAAGCGATTGTGCAATTTGATCTGCTAAACCCGGCATCCATTTAACCGATCGAGGGGACGTTTAATTGAACGCAGGATGCTGGACACGGCAAATAAGTTGCTGTAAATTAACGCTGTCGGCCTCCGGCATTTTTGTACCCAGAATACAGCTCGTTTGTCTATGCACTGCATAGACAAGTGACGCGAGTCACTCACTCCTTTTTTAACCCGCTATGCGGAATCTATTAGGAGTAGTGAAAAATGAAAGTCTTAACCCAAGCAGCCAAAGCAGCACACCAGTCCATCCTGGAACAACCTCAAGACGGCCAACGCTACTCGAAATTTCCCGTCCATGAGCTGGAGTTTTGGCAGAAGCTGTTTGCCCTCGCAAAATCGCCGATCAACGCCCAGCAAGTACTGGACGAGATCGGCGAAATCGAAAACGAAAATGAACCATGCATCGAGAATGAGCGCGTTTTCCGTAACGTGCAACAAGCACGCAGCTTCGCAAGGCTTGCCTTGTTGAACTGATTAGTGCAGGTCGAGCATTAAGCATTTGGCGACAGGAACCTGGCAACCCAGGGTCTTGTCGCCCATTGCCAACGCCATGTTGGCCACGTCGACGAAACCTCTCGCCTTCATTTCTGGTTCCGTTTCGCGCATCGTGTTGCTGAACAGGTTCACGAGATTTTCTTCCGATGGACTGTCCGGATCGCTCGGCGCTCCCGCTTCACGCAAAAATCGCTCGTATGCGTCCTCTGGCAGGCTGTTCAGATCTGTCGTCATAAAATTCCTTCAAGTAATAATGTCCCCATTGTAGACGCCGGTGCGCGTCACGCAAGTCGACATCCCATCCCCGTATCTGCCCTGCGAAAGCGCAGATCCTACTCAGGACACCTCTTTCTATAGCCGCCCTGCGGCATTTACTAGAGGTCTCATGTATCCAACAAACCCAGTCGCTAGTGTCAAGCCGGCTGTGGCCCTGCAGTTGAATTTCTTCGATGACGTTGACGAAATCGCCATCACTCCATCGAAGTCTAGCAAAGCACGATCGCCCGGCCCCGCGCCACTCCACGACGCTCCCGCGCCGTCGTCTAAAGCTGTCAAGGCCGCCAAGCCTGGAATGGTTGTTCAGACCAAGCCCGCCGCGCCCGTTCCTGCGACACCGGCTCCGGTTGTCGAAGAGTTGCTGGTCGACCCCGATGAGCCGATCTCGGTCAATCTGGAAGGGATCGAAGCGAGCGACACGCCAGAGACCATTCTGGCGAAACGCATGTTCCTGCGCATGATGTGGGACGTCGAGGGCAAGTCCGAAGACGTCGAACCTGACCTGTTCGGCCAAAGTTCGTTGGCAAGTCATAAAACGAGTCAATCGGACCTGAATCGTCTCGACGCATTGGTCTGGCTCTACAGTCTCAATCCAGACGGGAGCCTTGTCATCATCGAGTGGGTTTGCGATGTGCTGGGCTTCGACCCAAACGGCGTGCGCCGAATTGTAGGCCGTAGTCTCCGCAAGGAACTCAAGCGCCTAATGCACCTCTTGTCCACCATGTTAGGTGAGCATCACGCACAGGTATGCGAAGACAAAATCTCCGACTACCTCGACATCTCCAACTGGAGCATCAACTGAGCTGAGCATCCTGCTCCCGGCCCTTCAACCCGCAAACCATCACCCTGAAAGCAATTCATGAGCAGCACATTCGCACCCCTATTTGCGCAGGCACCTGGTCTGACCAGCACTTTCGCCAACATCTTCAATCCATCAGGCAGCACCAGTCCGACGAGCTGCAGCACTGACCTGTCCACGGTTATCAAAGATGCTGCCCAGCGCATGAAATACGTTGCCGTTTACCTCGACCGTGACGTGAGCGCAGTGACGATCTCGACCGAAGGTCAGGAAGACATCTACATTCAGGACCATGAAGCCGATGACTTCATCAGCGCAATCCACGACCTTTACCCCAAAGCTGGCGACGTCACAGAGGACGAAGCGGCCAGCTGTCATATGTGAAATCCGTCGTGCGTGGAGTCGCACTCGGCGCGGTCCTGATGTCGCCACAACTGGCATTTGCCGCCGACGGAACGGAATTCTTCTGCGCCATCACAAAGTATTTCAAGAACATCGTTGGCGGAGCAGCGCTCGTCGCGCTGCTTATGGAAAGACTGCAACACGGCGCTGAAGGCGCGCGGCTCCCTGCTTATCTGGTTGGACAAGGGCATGTGCTGGCGCGGCAGTGCCAGTGGCAAGCGGGGCCGGCGCCCGAAGTATAGTGAGGCGGCGATCCTAGTTCTGCTTGACGATAAAGGGCTTGTTCAACTTCGCCCTGCGCCAGGCGATGGGCATGGCGCAAAGCCTGTTCAAGCTTGCTGGCCTGGACCGGTAGGTACCCGACTTCAGTACCATTAGCCGGCGCCAGAAGTATCTTTCGGTGACGGTCGGAGTGCAGCCGACGACAACGGGATTGCACCTCCTGATCGACAGCCGGGCATCAAGATGCTGGGGGAAGGCGAGTGGAAGACCAAAAAGCATGGGGCCGACTATCGTCGCCAGGGGCGCAAGGTCCACCTTCGTAATGAAAAACGCCCGGATAACTCCGGGCGTTTTCTTTTGTTGCTGCCGCTCTACCTGGCTATTTGCGCGTCGTGCAAAGATTCACTCATGAACGAGTCGTGAATTTCCACTCTTTGTTCACTACCACGTTGTTGACGCGGCCTGAGAATTTGGCGGTATAAACCGTGCCTGCTTTCAGCGGCGATTTAGCAATCAAAAACGCGACGTTTGACGACAGATAGCGGTTAGGATCGTTGTCCTTGGTCACGATACGAGCATCCATTGGCCCGGCCGCGCCAGCCTCCGTGAGCGTGAAGGTGACGACTTCAACAGTCGCCCCTTCTTTGCCAAGGACGCTAACTGGATAACCTGTTTTGGTCGGAAAGTCGGCATTGGCCGTCGACAGCTCTGGGAATGGGTTCGGAGTTTCGACGCCCACATGCAGTCCGACGGCAGTTTGGTTTGCTGCAGGGTACAAGCCGACGAAACCGCCCGCTTGCCTCTGCGCCTTAGTGGTGCCCATTTCCATCACTACCGTTTGCGAACGGTCTTTACCAACAGCGACGCCGATATCATTGACGCTTTGCATCATGAGTCCTGCGCGATGATACACGGTCGAAGCGAGTCCATCAAAAGCTACTTGGGCTCCCTTACCGCCGGCGAAGGCAAGTTCCTCGCCAACATAGGAGCCGGCGTAACCAGCGAACTTTGCACGATCGAGTTCCTGAATACCAGTGAACAGCAGTTTGTCTCCCTGCTCGATGTGGAACATTGACCGACCAGTTGCTGCGTCATTGGTACGCATGTTGACAGTGCCGCCGTTCAGAATGTCATTCTTAAGAACGTAGTCCAAGTGCTTCGCCGCTGCGGTATCCAGCAACGTGTTTTGCGCCAACAAGCCTAGGCCGATATCAGAGCGGAATTTGTTGAGCGCGGTGACGAAAACGTACTCCTCGCTTGCAACTGCATAGGAAAAAGCCGGGACACTGGTTTGAATGTCCGAAGGCGTAACCGTCGGAACCGGCGCTGGCGCAGGCGTCCACACAGGAGGGATCACCGCAACGGGAGGAGTCACAGGAGCGTCGCTTCCACCGCCGCCGCCGCACGCAACGAGGGTCAGAGCGATAGCGACAGCGGTAACGGAAGTTTTGAATTTCATCATGGTCTTGCCTTTAGTGAGAAGTTCAGTACGTTTCTTTGATGAAACTTATAACCATGATATGGCAGCTTCAGATACATGCAAGCCGACAATTGAGTCGGAAATCCTATCGATTTCTGAGCCGCTTTCATGAACTGAGAAACCTTCGATATTGGGACAGTGCAACATATCCTTTCCGATTGGAGTGTCCTGATGAGCCGTACCATCATTTCAACCGCCACCCGATGAGCTGCCATTGCAGCAGCTGTTACAACCGCTTTGGCAGTCTCCGCGCGTGGTGGTGGCAGCGGTAACACAGTCAACGAAAAACCTGGCGTCGCCCTGTTCACGGACGCGGGTTCCGCGGTGACGGTAACGCTCGGAACGATTGCGGAATTCAGCATCGGCGGTGGCGCACAAAAATTCGTCAGCTACAGTGATGCGAACGGTACTTCCGTGAACATCCTCGTCGAAGTGCGTTAATCCAGCTGTACCAAGGCCTGCGCCGAAACGCGCAGGCCTTTTTTTATTGAGAGATTCCGAGTATGCGTATGCCCCTTTTGTATAGCGTGTTGGCAGTGGCCATGTTGATCGGCAGCGTAGCTACGGTCTTACCCGCGCACGCAGCGCCTGGTACGCTAACCCAGCAGCTCGCTCCTAAGCTAGAACCAATTCTTGGACCCAAGATGGTCGAGAAGGTCATGCCTTCTGCTCACGCAGGACTATACGAAGTGCTTACGCACCGAGACATTGTCTATACCGACAAAACGGCTTCGTTCGTGAGCTTCGGTCCAATTGTGGACACTGCCACAAAAGTCAACCTAACCGAAAAGCGACTACAGGAATTCAGCAAGTTCGTTTTTAAGGGCCTGCCTTTCAAAGACATCATCAAGATGGTTAAGGGTAACGGGTCGCGTGTAATCGCCACGTTTGAAGACCCCAACTGCGGTTTCTGCCGCAAGCAGATGACCGAGGTGGAAAAGCTGGACAACGTGACGATCTACACTTTCCTGATCCCGATCCTGGAGCCCGATTCGATGGTTAAGTCCACTGCGATTTGGTGCGCGAAGGACCAGTCTGCTGCTTGCACTGGTTTCATGACCGGTAAGGCGCCGCTACCGGCAGCGCCGGCAGGGCGTTGCGAAACCCCATTCGAGCGCAACACCGCGCTGCAAGAGAAGCAGCGCATTACTGGCACACCGGCCGTTTTATTCCCGGACAACAGCAAGACGCCTGGCTACGTCACGGCCAATGTCATCGAGGCCAAGTCAAGAAATAACGCATTAAGCTCCCGCCCGAAGAAGCAATGCTCTCCGACCGCAACATACATCCAACGTTCACCGCCGGTGCCGCCCTGGTGCTGGCGCTTTTTGCCCCGATCTCTGCGGCGGCCGACTGTTTCGACGACGCAGCCCGATTTCACAATGTCAACCCGTGGATTCTTCGCGCGATTGCTGCAGTCGAATCCAATTTCAATCCAGCCGCCAAGCACCCGCGCAATATAGACGGGTTGGTAGACGAAGGCATGATGGGAATTAACAGCGTGCACGGGCCAGACCTTGCTCGGTACGGCGTTAGCACCGGCGACATGGGCGATGGTTGCAAGTCTGTATTTTTGGGAGCTTGGCACCTACGAAACAGGATCAATGAACGGGGTAATAACTGGCAGGGGATCGGAACCTATCACAGCAAGACCCCGAGCAAACGTGATGCTTATGCTGCAAAGATCCAGCACATTATCAACTTCTGGATTGAGCGGTGCATCATTCCCCGGTAGGCAAATACTACGACGAAAAAAGGGAAGACAGCGTGTTTTCCCTTCTGTATTCCTACACGCGCTCTAGCGTTTCATCTCTCGCAGTACCGAATTATAGGCAGCTAAAAGCACACCTTTCTCCTCGATATCTGCAGCTGCTCTCGCTACCGACTGCGCAAAACCGAGTCTGGAAAGAGTCAGCGCATGGTAAAGGCGATGGAACGAAATCATCGCAAGTTCAAGCGTAGCGCCCGGCACTGTGGCCATGTAGACCGAGCTGTATAGGTTCCACCAGGTAGCGCGGAGATCACCCGTACCAGCAAGGTATGCCTGAACCGAGCGTGGGTCTTTCTTAGCGGCGTCGGCGCCCCAACCGCTCGAGGTAGTGGCTGGCGCCTCCGGCGCACAGCCAGCGTGTAGGGAACTGAGCAAGGTGGCGCGGTCGCGGCGGGCCCAATCATGCTGGTGGATGTCGGCGTTGTTGGACTTCCGGTTAAACATGCTGTACTCCTTCGGTGGTTAAGCCAAGAGTAGCAACGGAAAGTGGCGGCCCAAGTCGGGTTTGCGCCGTCAGGGTTATCCAGCTCTCTTCCTCAGATGTTCCATCAAATGCTCGCGTAGCTTTGGATCAAGTGACGGGACGACACGCGAGAATGCCCGGCCTACTGCCGCCTCTTCGGAGCGGGCTGTTCCCTGATCAATTCCAATCTTCCACGCTGCCGCCAGCGCCACCGCTCCAATCAACGCACCGACAACCGCATACCACGCAGGAACGTATCGGAGGACGGCAGGACCCGACATGCTAGCGTTCGCGAGTTTCACACTCTTAGATACCTGAGCGTCGATGGCCTTCAACAAATGGGCTCGCTCAGCCGTTTGGAGTTCGAGCTGCACCGCTGCAGCGCGTGCTGCGGCATCCGCTCTCGCAGCGGCCGCAAGTGATTCGGAAGCGCAGCGCTCTCCGGCCTGGGTGAGAACCAGCGAGGCATTACGTCCGGCTTCATGCACTGCGGCAGCTGCGAGCCTACCAGCCGATTGCATTTCCTCCGCCGACAGGCGGGCAACCTCATTAAGCTTGTGGGAAAAAAGGATTGCCCCCGTGACGATGGGATCGTCTTCTGGAATGCTTTCGCCAGTCGTTGTGAACAGCTCTAGGACGATCGCTTTGCGGATCGCGGGATCACCCATCGTTACAGATCGATCTTGTCGAGTTGGCCATCGATATCGCGACGCATGATCTTCAGGCGGTTACGTTGCATCGTCATAAATCCGTCGTCCTCATCTGCTTCGTTCCAAGTCAATCGGCGGGCATGCATCGAACGCAAATCGGCTTCCGCAGTTTTGTGATCTTTCTTCTCCAGTAACACTACGCCAAGCACACGGCTTTTAAACTGCTCGTACCCGGTAGTTTGGATGAAGCGCTTCCCGTTCAAGGCAACAGGGCCAAAAAATTCATTTTCCCAAACCACGATCGGACAATCGCTCATTTGCAGGATTGCCTTTAGTCCGCTGACGGTCTCATGCATTGCAACGCCACCAACAAGTGGCGAGTGAATTACGACGCGGCGGCCCGACTCGACCAGGAATGAGAAGACTTCGTTCGCGGCAAGGTAATTCACCAGCGGCAAAAACGTAGGTGCGCCAGTGTCGATTACCCAATCCGTGTCCGACTTCAAAATATTTTCCATCAAGACATCGAAACGAGTTGGGTCAATATTGGCTTCGTTGTCGGCAATGCTGATGTGCTCGACATTAAGAGCGCCGAACTGCTTGAAGGTTGGACTGGTCGGATCGAGGTCGACGCAATTCAAAGGACGTTCTAGCTTAGCCAAATACTGCGCCAACGTCACGGCGATTAGTGACTTACCGACGCCGCCTTTGCCCATCATTACGAAGTGAATAGTATTCATTGCTCATCCTTATGAAAAAAAATCGTCTATCGGCCCGAGTAAAATCTTTTGCGCTTTACTCATTGGTGCGGCGATGGTTGGTACTACTTTGACGGACCCTACGGCATCCTTAACCTGCTTCGATCTATAGAGCGGTAGAGGAACTTCTACAGTTATATTCTTCACATCGCGTCTCCGTCTGATCCGGTGTATTGTATTTTTGTAATATCCAAATGTAAGGTCGAGTCCTATCGTATTTTTGATGTTTTCGAAAATTGCTGTATGGCTGTGCCCAGCCGAGAGGGCTGCCTCAATCTCCGGGAGCAGATCGGTGATTTGTGCAGATTTTGATTTCACCTTCGGCAATGGTTTAGTTAGAGAAATGGAAAGACGTGTCATTATTTGATGCCGTTAAGCTGCTTGATTTGAACGATGACGTTGTGGGGCACAGAATTGAAAATGCTATCTCGATGCTACCGCAATGCTCCCAAGATGCCATACCGACGCTATCGCATTGCTACCTTAGTGCTATATACGGATTGGTTGCTACTTTACACAGCGAACGATATGACTTTATGACGAAAGCGCCATGTTTTTTGCAAGGATTAGCTTGCACTTTCGTCGCCGCTACCTATAGAATTCCTTTCGTCGCTATGCGGCATTGTTGTAAACCTCCCCTTTTCCGTTCTGTTGAATCGAAAAGCACCAATTAGTACGCCGCCTTAGCGGCACATCTCCTGACCAGGGAAGTTTGGCCTGGCACTAATAAAGCAATCCCTCCATATCCTTGTACGCCCGTGGCTCTCTTGCCACTTTTTTTTGGCACAGTGCAGGAAATACGGTGGAACACAGAGTGTCGACGAAAGTTAGGCTACATCAGCGTTTCGAGACATTTAGGAACACAGATTTCCCACAGATTGGAACTGCCACTCACTTGGGAGGCACATTTCAAGGGTTCTCAGTGTCCTAGCAACAGCAGCTCGACAGCAGCTGCGCCCATGGTCCGGGTCTGGACCGCATCAATACCAAGAGACGAAGAAAGGCGGATATCGGGAATGCTCCCCGACGCATGAATCGCTGGCCCTGCGGCCCGTGCTAATGCAGCCTCCGCGACACCTACGGGTGTGAGTAAGACCATCGGGTGCGAGCGCCACCACAGACCTGCCTACGGGCGGGAAGCGCTACGTGAGAAACCACGTGAGAGTTCAGGGCCTGGCAGCAGCAAGTCAGGCGATCGGTGACCGAAAGGTGCCGGCGCATTGTCTCTTTGCCAAGAGGGGAGACAAGGCGAAATCAAGGTTCTTACGTTTGGGTCCCTCTCCCCGGCAATGAGCAATGGTTAGCACTTTGTTAAGAGGCCGTATCCCCTTATGCGTAGCGAAATGCGCAATGGGATGCAGCTTCCCTAACGCATCTTTTTCTTAGACTGGAGATATCAATGGACTCGCTCAAAACACAACTAGACGCTATTCTGGCGAAGCATGCTGGCACGCGCGTAAATGGCTCGGTCGCCAGCGATCGGACAAGCGAAGCTGCACGTGATTCATTGCATGCGAGTTTCGCCCGCTTGGTCAAACTTGGGTTTCGCCTCCAAAACCCGGAAAACCTAGGTGCCAAGCACATTCAGGCGCTGTGCAATTTTTGGCACGAGAATGGATACAAGCCAAAGACGATCCAAGGGAACCTGTCTCAGCTGCGCATCTTCTGCCGCTGGATCGGAAAAGGCGAAATGGTGAAGGATGCGGCGCATTATCTGCCTGATGTCCCTCGGGAGGAATTGCGTGTGAAAACCATCGCGGAGAAAAGCAAAAGCTGGGCTGCGAATGGAATTGACGTAGCCGAGAAGGTGCGCGAGGCCGATGCCATAGATTGGCGATTCGGGATGATGCTTAGGATGACAGTCGCATTTGGTCTGCGCCGTATGGAAGTCGTTCAATGCGTTCCATGGAAGGTAGATCGCGTGAGCAAGTTTGCGGCTTATAAAACTAAGGGTGGCCGCCCACGCGATATTTATATCGATACCAACGAACAGCGAAAAGTGCTCGACCATGTCAAGGCTTTGCTAAAGCCGAACGAACGAATGGGTTGGCTCACGCAATGCGATGGCAGTAAAGCCAGTCTGGAATATTCACTTTCGAAATGGAATAAGATGCTGGCCAAAGTCGGAATAACAAAGCAGGCAAGCAATTGCACAGGCCATGGAATGCGCGCGCAGTATGCTGAGAACGCGGCTCTGATTGCCGATATGATTCCGCCTACGCTGGGCGGGTCGGGCGGACAGATGCCTAGAGAAGTTCTAGACGTCAAAAGAGTCCAGGTAAGCGAATTGCTCGGACACTCCCGAAAGAGCGTAACCGGTGCTTATTACGGCACTTTCCGTCGAGACAATGGTCCTGACGCTCCAGGCCGTACTAAGGATGCTATCGCGGCTGCCGTCCCATTGATTCCTGCGGAGAAGCTGAAAAGCGTTCCGCAGGATCGGATGAATGATTGCATTCGTCTTACCGCGGAACTGATGACGGCCAGCGCATTTGTCGAGCCGAGTGTGACGCAAGCGCTGTGGGAGCATCACAGCAGCCGGCATTGCACGGATTGGCTGGTGCCGGGAGTTCATAACATCGCGGCTCTCGAAGCGGCTGCCAATCATTTCGCTACCGCTCAATAAGGCTTCAAGCAAAAAAATGCCTGGGTTGGCCAGGCATTTTTTCTTCTTGCTTGATTCAGCTACAGCCACTCGGTATGGTACGAGAGGCTAGCCGGTCGTGGCGCTACGCGCATCCTCGAGCCTGATTTGCGCGTTGGTCAGCATTCGTTTGCCGGGGTTAAGTAGGGCCTTTACGCTGCAAGGCTACTAGTCCCGTTTGTTTGCAACTGTACCGCTTGAAGCTCGCGGACACCATTGAGATATTGAAGCTGCGGCACGGCAGGGTGCTTGGCACTGGCGCCGGTATGCTCGCGATAGTCCCCCATCACAGCCCGCAACTGGCGCAGGGTCAGGCCAGTTTCCTCGTGCATACTGATAAGCAAGGCCGGCGCTACGGAAAGCCGACGCTTCTGGACCTTGCAAATTTGCGAGGGATTGACATCAAGCCTTGTCGCGAGCTGCCGATCGTTACGGGCACCCAGCAGTTGCATTAGGGTATCGAGAAGTAGTGTGGGATTATAGTGCGGATTGTCTGGTCGCACTGCCTCGTAAGTGAACTTGTACATATCAGCTCCTATAGCGAGTCGTCTTGCTCTCACGGCGCTCTTGCGCTTTGACGCAGAGTGTCGTCGTTGGACAGATGAGTAGCCGCCAACGCCGATCATCTCGCCTGTTTCGGCGCACCATCCAAACTCGTCAGCCTCGATCCGCTTGAGCGCTGCGCGAACGTCGAGCAGCTGCGCCGCGTCACGAACCCGGGCAGCAATCGCGAGTTGGTGCTCTTCCTCGGCGCTTGCACGATCGATCGGATCCGCACCCGCGTTGCTGCCCCTGATCTCGGCCGCGGACAACTTGGCCCTGGACTGCAGCGACTCCTCAAGGGCCACCAGCAATCCGTGGAAGCATCGCTTCTGCGCCTCGCCCAGCTGGCAATCCGTATTGAAAACAGCCTACGACCGCGCAGATTTGGGCTGCGGATGCAAGGGAAAAGGTTCGAGGCGCCTAACGGTGAAATATCACGAGGGGAGTGATCTATTCTCGCTCGCACGGTTCAGTCTGACCGGAGGGCAGCATGCTGCTGATTGCCAGTACAGCGCGAATTTTGCGCAGAGTCGCGGAGGCGGGGATAACTTCGGAGTAATCGATCAGCAACCGGATGGCTCAGTCAAGATCCGCCTGGAAATCGGGATGCTCGAGCGCGGTGATGCTGCCGGGCCGGCCGGACCCACCGGGGCGCCAACGGACCGCGTTCCTTCGGTCAAGCAGTCGTCAATGAAGCTGCTCGGGTTGCTCCACTATCTGTGGGAAGAAGCCGGCCTGAACTAGTGGAAGCCAGCGTTCGCGGGAAAGCGAAGGGCCTCGCTGTCCTACTGGTGGATCAACAATGCAGCCGACAATGTCTGGGCAGGGCAGGTAAAGCTGGTCGACCAGTTGCTGTTGCCGGCATTTGGTGCGGATGCACGTGAGGCGGAGCGCAATCGCACGCGCGCTGCTTTGGCGTTGCAGGCCAAACATCGCATGCTTGTAATCGCACCGCTGGCCAGTTTCACGCGGGAGCGCTTTGATGCAATGGCTCGACAGTTGAAGATTGGAGGCTTCCACGGGATTCCTATGACGTTCATGCAGAATGGCCTGTGGGACAGCACTGTCCGACGGTTCCCGAACGCAATAGCGGCGTGGCGCGGCGGACGTAGAACAGTTGCGATCGCGCAGGTAGAACTGAGACAGGGCGGAAAGGGCGTGTATGCCTCCGTTATCGACATGGCGCTCATGAGTATTACGGCCGAGTTCTTGCCAGTAGAGTCGAGTTATGAACGCACAGTGGCCGATTTTCTGGTGATGCAGGGCCGCTCATGCATGAAACCACTGTGCTACCAGGCCAGCGCCGACCTGGTGCTGCCGGACTTTATTTTGACGGATACGCTTCGGGAAGTACCAATGGAGGTCTTTGGTCGTGACGACGCGCGGTACCTCCAGCACAAAGAAGAGAAGAGCGCGCACTACGACGAACAATACGGAAAATCAGGGTGGTGGAGCTGGGATGCGGCTTCCCATGGCGGCAACGTGTCGAGCGTGCCCTCATTCCCACCTGCGCGTGGATCAAGTGGGAAATACGGCGACAAGGTTGAATAGCGGCGCCAGGGAAGCAACTGCAATGAAATCTGGAAAACGAAGCCCGGTTCCTTGCCCGACTACTTGCAAGTTACTCCCAGAATGCGATACACCCCCATGATCCGTCTTTTCAACTATTGGCCTCGTGCACACATAGAAAAAAGCCCGACATTCGCTCGGGCTTTTTTTCGATTACCAGGAAAGCGCCAGTGCGTATTCGCGACGTCCCCGTCAGAGGACGCGGATCAGCCATTGTAATTAACGCTGCTTGGGTTCCAGCTCGCGTTCTGGTAATCGCTATCGTCGATGGCTTCATCGTCTTCAACGCTACTGCTCGAACTGCCGTTACACATAATGAAGAGTACGCCCACAGCCAGAAGGATGTGGATCGGGTTGGTATTCATGAGAGTGTTAAAAAATTCCATCACTTAGTGCTCCAGAAATGCTGTTCGGTAAAGTACGATCTATATGTCTATAGTAACCCTCAAACTTCATGGCGCAAGTCAACAAACCGATCAACGTGAAGAAGCTGGCCGCTCGTGTTGGAGTCCTGGTTGCCGCAGCCTTCTGTGTCAACTTACTTTTGAGCCCGGCAACGGAAACGCAGCTCGATGCGTCGGCGATGAGCGCAATCACGACCGATGCCACATTCAAGACCACCCTGGGCAACGGATCGCGAGCTATACACGTTTTCCTGAGCACTGAGTGCCCATTCTGCCGGCAGATCGAGCCTGAACTGGATCAGCTCGACAACGTCACCGTGTACAGGCACATGCTTCCTGGCACCACCGAGTCAAGCCGCCGCTTGGCCGTGAACGTGCGGTGTGCGGACGATCGAGTGAAGGAGTGGAAGGAAATCGCGGCAGGCAGACCATCAAGCTTTGCGAAATGTGATGGAACTGCCTTGGAAAAAAATCTGCTGCTGGCGCGGCGTTTGGAATTGACTACGACCCCGAGCATTGTGTACAAAGATGGGCACGTCTCTACTGGAATGCTTTAGTCCGTCGAGATTGCCAGCCGCATTTCTAAGTCAGCAATGCGCTGACAACGCCCCGTAGGGTTCGTCCAAAGACGAACGTTAGGGAAGGTGGGAAGCGCAACAGTCTCCATATGCAGGCTGCGGCATTGGACCTACGGATCGAAGGGGTCAGCCCTGCCGCCCTGAGCAGGTTCGGTCGATACCTGGCCGGGGGAGGGGTGGGGTACTATCCATCAAAAGGTTTTACCTACCTGGACCGAGGCCGCATCAGGAGCTGGGTAGGCTGAGAACAAAAAGATATCCACAATTATTGTGGATAAGAAAGCAAAGTGGCCCTTACCTGTCATAGGTAAGGGCCACCGTCGCTTCGGGCCCAACAAAAATTAGGCAGCAGTTTTTGCTGGGTCGTGAGCAGCCGCTGCGTCGAAGATGGTCGTCTGCTTCGAATGGTCGACCGCGCCGTCGTTCTTCGCCTTCTCCAGCGTCACCATGATTTCTAGCAGCTTTTCGCGGGTGGCCGCGTTCAGTTTCGCGAAAGCCGGGTCCTTCTTGACGTTCGCAAGCGCGTCATACATCGCCGGCGCCGAACGTTTGACCGCCTTCGTGAACGGGTTGTTGGGCTTAATGTTCTTGCGGGTGAGCTTGACCGGCTTGCCTTGGGCCTCCTTCTCGGATGCCGCTTCCTCAATCATCTCTGCGGCCTCTTCGCTGCCATGCTCTTTCAACAGCTGAACCGCGAGCGTGACTGTCAAAGCATCATTGGCCACCCGAGCGCGCAGCTCCTTTGGGGCCGCCATCAGCAGCAGGAGACTTTTGCCCCATTCACCGGACAACCCCAAGCGACGCGCGATCTCACTATTTGGCCTGCCTTTATCGGCCGGCCGTTTGCACGCGATAGCGTACTCATAGGCTGAGTGTGGATTGCTCTTATTGCCCTGAACCATGGCAACTGTCAGGTCTTCCATGTCAATAGGCTCTTGCCTTTCTCCTTCTTCGATGGGATCACGATCACAGTTACTTCAGTGATCGGAGGCAGGCCTGCCGCAACCCTGCGGGCGTTTGCGATCGGAATCGCCAGGAGCCGGGTATGTCCATCGAAAATGTAGATTAGGTCTTGCCCGAAGCTTCGTCCCACTGGAGGGTGCCCGACATCGGTTTGTGAGGGAACCAGCCTTCTTAGAAGAGCGATTCGGCGTATTCGTCGATCTTGGCTTGGTATGCGTCATTGTGGACGCGGATATTGAAGCCTTCAATAATCCGCAGTTGTTCCACTGGTAGTTTCCAGAGGTCGCTGGAGCCGGCGCCGGCGGCCTTCATGGCGTCTTTGAGGACGTCAGGATTGATCAATGCGGTGAAGTCGGCTTCCAGCTAATCCATGTTGTGCATGAAGGGGCTCCTGATTGATATACGAGTAGGTACAGCGCCAATGAAGTTTGGCAAGCGATGAAACTGCGGGAGCAGCTAAAACTCGACCCCGAAATTGCTTGACAGGGGTACGTGTTTTAAATGGAATCAACAACTTAGCCGACTAGAGTGATGGACACCGTGTCCATCGTTGACAGCGCTCGAGTAAGCATTGGCAACGCAACCAGACTCCACTCAGCTTAATCGCCGGTGTCAGTCGAGCCTAGCGAGGGCTGGCGCTTGTCGCCCTGAAAGCCGAACACTTCCTTGCGCAGTATGGTGAACGAACGTAGGAACGGGCCCATGTTTTCCTCTGCTACTTCGGCCATGGGACTGTGCAGTGCGCGGTCGGCGGTGATAAGGGCGTCGAAAAGTAAGTCGGCCTCATCCGAAATGATCCGCATCGTGCAAGTCGCCGCTGGAGTAGCCTCGGGTAGTTCGTAAGGGCGTGCAAGATCTTACAGGCTGTAGTGGTCAAGTAATTTCGGACACGGTGATAGGTTCTTTCTCTGCCATTGTGCGTTCATAGACGCTGGGCGGCAGATTGCCCAATACAGAATGCAGGCGCTCGCAGCTGTAGAAGCCGGCGATTTAATTGGCCACGTCGAGCTTGGCCTCTGCATGGTTCGCGTAATTGCGTTGCCAGACACGTTCCATCTTCAGGTTCAGGAAGAAGCGCTCAGCAACAGCGTTATCCCAGCAGTTGCCCTTGCGGCTCATGCTGCAGACGAAGCCATGTTCGTCGAGCAGGGCTTGGTACTGGTCGCTCGCGTACTGGCTGCCGCGGTCGCAATGGACGACCAGTCCGGCCGCTGGGCGACGCGCGTGGATTGCCATGCGCAGAGCATCGCAGACCAGGGTGGCCGGCATGCTCGGCGCCATCGCCCAGCCCACAACTCTGCGCGAGAACAGGTCGAGCACGACAGCCAGGTAAAGCCAGCCGGCGCCGGTCCGAATGTACGTGTTATCCAAGGCGTAAGCCACGTTCGGCGCCGCCGGGTTGAATTGCCGGGCAAGCACATTCGATGCAATTGGCAGTGCATGCTTGCTGTTAGTCGTGTGCACGAACTTACGCTTCCATACTGGCTTCAGGCCGGCCTGTTGCATCATGCGGCGCACTTTGTAACGGCCGACCTGGAGGCCGCTACTGGCCAGCGCCGTGACAAGCCGGCGGCTACCATAGCTCTGACCACTGCTCATGAACGCGGCACGCAGATGCACGCTCGCTTTGCAAAGAACCGGCTTGGCAGTACGGTGCTTCGCTTAGTAGAATCCGCCCCGGCTTACGCCGAGCAGGCGACAGGTTTGTGCGATAGGAACGGCCTTCATTTGCAGCTCGTCGATGAGTCGGTAGCTCACTTGAGCTCGCGTGCAAAGAAGGCCGATGCCTTTTTTAACACATCCACATCACTACGAAGCTGCTGGTTTTCCTGCTCCAGCTGGCGAATGCCTTGCTGCTCAGCCGTCAATGGTTTGCCGATGCCGGGCTGGCCTTTTTGCTCGGCCTCGTACTGCTACATCCAGCGACGGATCGCCGTCACGCCGATATCCATTGTCTGGCTGACGTGCGAGATACTGAGGCCTTGTTTTGTAATCATACGGACGACCTCGAGCTTGAAGCTGGGGTCAAAATTGCGGCGCTGCCTGGTCATGTAAACTCCTTCGAAGGTGAATTATCCACCTATCGAGGTGTCCGGGGACATTAGACCACTACAAACGTCGCCGCTCGTGATTAGCTCGGAGCGCAGACTGGCCTCCGGACTCCTTCACTTCCCGACCTTAGAGATTTCAAAATGAAGTTCAGTGAATTCCAAACGCTACGCTCTGATGTCAACGGTCGCACAGAAGTGAATGCCTCGATGCTTCGTAACGATTTCTGTACTGCGGCAGTCGCACCGCTTGCACGGGAAGTGGCAATTGATCGCCACGAACCTCCCTCTTTAGAGCAGGCGTTTGCCGAGGTAAGCGCTGAATCGTGGGAAACCTGGGGCGAAACAATGGCGCACCCAGACCGTGTAGAGAAAGTGTCCATGGTGCTTATGGAGACAATGACACGGACCTTAGCAGATCGAACGCTGCTCTCGTTTTTTATCAGGCCGCCGAAGGTCGCGCAGTTTTCATTGGTAGAAGCGAAGTCGTACAGTGGGTTCGGGCACCAGCTCCCTACCCATGTGATCACCTACTACGAGTATTCAGTGGAAATCCGCGTCGCTAAATATGACGAGGTTGCGTGTGCGGTGACAGCGTATGAATGGATGTCTAAGTTGACTCTGGCAGGCGCTAGCCAGCATGACGCTGCTGCATGCGGGATGGTATATGTCTTCGATCGGGTCAAGGAAACACCGACAGGAGACAAAGACGACCTGATATTTGCCCCCGATTCGATGGCAGATGATGATGTTTTACAGGTCCAATCTTTTCTTGACGAGCACGAGGATTCATCTCAAGTCATCGACCAAAGTGATTTGGCTTTTGTATGGCGGTGGGAGCGCCGCGAAGTACGGCAAAAGAGTTGGGCGCAACGTGTCTGGTAGAAGTAGTAGATGACCTTAAGCGTCGATTTAGAAGGGTGAAGACAGTGATACTGGACGCACGTCCTGCCCAGTTCGCGGACTGGGGATCGGAACTAGAACCACCAATGGTCGTTATCGAAAAACGGACTGCTGTCGACAGTTTAGTGGGCTATATAGAATCGTTGCCGCTCAGTACAGATGTTCGTCTAATTTCTAATAATTTTAGAAACCCCATAAAGACGCATTGATGATCTTACGCGATGCAGTAGCTTCTTTCAAGACCCGGGCCAAGCACCCGTCCAAAAAACTTTATATAACCACAGCCCCCAATCCAGAAGCAATTGGGGGCCGCAATTGGAAAATTACTTTATCTTGCGCTGTCCACTAGGCAGTCAACAGCGCATTTCCTAGTAAGGTTTCGCTCGTTCTTTCTCGAACTCTTTAACTGCAAGAGTAAAAGGCTCGAAAAACAGGTTTGTGTCGTAGCGTGCAACTTCTTTCAAGTGGGTCAGCAAAGTGGTGTGCACAGGATCAAAACGAGGGCTAGGGCAGATCGTCGATTTCCAAGTGAAGAATCCTCTAAAAAGCGCGATCGCCAGCCGCCCGATGCGTTTCAATCGAGAAATAAGGGACATTTTTACCTCCAATCCATATAAAGTATTAAGCCATGGGACCGATCGAGGTCATGGATCCTAGTGCAGCTTCCAATTTCGCTCTTGCGAATAATTATGGACCAGGAATGCAGGGCATTGCCTGATCTTCACGAGAGCATTAATTCTAGACGTATCAAACAGCAAGCATAGATCACTCATTGTAATTGACGCTAGATGGGTTCCAGCTCGCGTTCTCGTAATCGCTGTTGCCATCTTCTTCTTCTTCGATGACAGCCGAATTGTCGCCAAAGATAATGAGCAGGGTAGCGCCTGCGACGAAGATTTGAGCCAAGGATAAATCCATAATTGCAGTTATAAATTCCATTATTATTCTTCCGAGTTTGTTGAAAATAGGCCTGCCGACATTTAGCCGACTTATCTATAATAAAGCGTGAATTTCATCTCGCAAGTCAACATTCGCTTAGTCGATGAAGTTTGTTAGCTATGACAGCAAAAGGGGATCGAGCGGCGCTGGGGTTCCGTCGCATTAGCGGACACGGCGGCCGGTCGGGCAAACTGTACTGCCCCAATCTACAACGACCCACATGCTCAAGTTCAAAGATATGCGCTTTCCGATAGACGTGATTCTGGTCTTCATCCGCTGGGACGCCGCTTATCCGCTGAGTTACCGGCACCTTAAGGAGATGATGGAAGAACGTGCGTGTCGGTTGACCATTCGACGATTAACAGATCCGCAATCCGCTTCTTGCCAGGGCTGCCAGCTTGCGACGGATGGTGGCACCGATGAGATCGCGCAGCTCCAGGCCAGCACGTGCGCAAGCGCCAGATCGCGAAACGCTGGGGGATCAGTGATGCCGGCGTAGCGCATGAATTCCTCGAAATCATTCTGGTAGGCTCGGCGCGTCTGTCAGTTGTCGATGTTGGCGAACAAGGTCAACGCCGGTGGCATGTTGGCCAGCTGATGGAAGGCTGCACTCGTCAACGCGCGTGGCACCGGCGCGGCCTGGACTAGCTAATCGGCAACTTGCAAATCGTCTACATCTGCGCTCTTGATCGATGCGGGCTGAAGATCCACCCTACTATTGATAACGCTTTTTATCAATAGTAAAAGCGTTTTGAGATTGTTTTGTTAGTTCTAGCAAAGACACTTATAAAATTACTAAATACTCCACAATGATAAATGAGAACAAGTACAAAAAACGAAAAATAGAACCTGAAGATATACATTAGTACCGCGGCTATGACTGGAATGTGTCAAGCTGCATAGATCAAATATAAATGTAAAAAATTAATAATTCAATAAATTTTAGAAACTTAGACAATAAGAGGAAAAATGCTTGTCATAGATGAACTGACAGCTTGAGGTGAGAACTTTGGGAGCTTGGATAATAGGAAGAACACAAGCATGCTCAACAATAGAAATTAGCTGGATAGATGTTTCTATAAGGATACTAAAATTCCATTCTTATATCATTGTACATGTTTGCTGTTGTCGAAAATTATCTATCAAGAGCCAAATATTATGATGAGTGCATAAAAAACGCGAGATTAGCGCATAAAAAGCTGCTATCCTAAAAATTCAAATTCTTTGGGAGGTACCGCATGCGACGTATTGCAAAACCATATAATATTTTGAACAATAATTTTGTTGAAAATTTATTGCGCTCCAATTTAAAATTAAATTCAGTTGGCCAAGAAAATGAAATGATAAATTTTGGATACTTATCGACTCCGCAATTTCCCGCATAAACATTAAAAGATTATATAAAATGAAAATATCCGAGATAAAAAAATTTTTACTACTATTGTTAATCATTGTTCTGCCTGCTCCCGCTTTTTGTCAACCGTTGCCAACTACTGAAGTATCAGATTGGAGCACATATCTTGATCCTGAATGGAAATGCGGGGCAGCTACCGGCTCTCGGTGGGATGAATGGAAAAAAACAGTGCTCCTATTCGCTGCCAGTAATGGTTACGGATTTAAGGCGAAGTGCAAAGCAATTAAAGATAGAGATACAATAATTGTAATATTGAGAGACAACAATCGGCAGGTCCAATATGCAGCTTGGTATGATCCTCGTTCCGATATTGATAGAGAGCAAACCTATGCTGGCATCTCAACTGTACAAGCCCAAATAGATTATGACACCAGACAGGAAGATTTTAAGAATTACCCGCTTTATTCTGTAGAGCAATATGACGATTTTTATGCCTGGTATATGGAAAGGCTTGATGATGATCCCCGTGTGTGGGAAGGGGTCATTGCACATCAATTCGTAAATAGTGCTACCCGTGTAAATGGGTGTGCCGTGCAATATACTTCCTGTGGTACCGGAGAAATTGTATTTAATAATAGAAATGGCTGGGCGCAGATAAATATCCATTTTGGTAACTTTGGTTCAAATGCGGATGGCGAAACAGTTGTAGCAAGCTGGTATTTTTCTGACTTAAGAACGCCTGGAGCTTTCCAGGCTGTTAGAGTAGCATTTGCTGTGGCAATGGGTATTAGCGGAGGTCAGATTGGACTGGCTTTGGGACTGGCTGAGGGTACTGCAGGGAATGCTGCTTTCTCAGCCGGATTTGCAAGTTTTGCTAGTGGTGTAGCCTCTGGTCAGCCGGTTGGACGCTCTTTATTGGATGGAATTAAAGGAGCTGCTTTGGCCTATTCAGGGAAGCTTGTTCTAAATTCTTTTGGTGATCCAGACTCATTAGTGGGAGTAAGCGGGGTCGGATGTCCAACTGGGGATCAATGTTGGTACTTTAAGATGGCAAATGGTTTCCCGCCGTTGAAAAATCTAGCGGAACTGCACGATCCTTTTATTAACTGGAGCATTAAAGCATTTGAGACAGTTGGACAAAATGGATGGTATAAAGCCGTAACGATAGCACCATTCATAGTACCTGGGTGCTTAGCCTCTGACGAATGCGTTGCTGCTGGTATAACTATTGTCCGGGAAGATGAAATAAATTAGGTATTCGAGAGGCCTTGTTGCAAAAATCCGGCTGTGCACCAGTCTGGTCTGGCCTAGGGTAACTAATGGCATGAGTGCCCAGCAAAACCGAAGTACCGAACGACCAACTGGAAAGAATACACAGCGCTGAAGGCGTGGCTCCCTGCTTATCTGGTTGAATAAGGGCTTGCCGCTGGCACTGCAATGCCAGCGGCAAGTGGGGCCGCTGCCCGAAGTACAGTGAGGTAGTGATCCAGCTCTGCTTGACGATTAAGGGATTGTTCAACCGGGCCCCCGGGCCAGGCAATGGGCATGGCGCAAAGCCTGCTCAAGCTTGCTTGCCTAGACTGGCAGGTGCCCGACTTCAGTACCGTTAGCCGGCGCCAAAAGCATCGTTCGGTGACGATCGGTGCGCCGCTGACAACAATAGGATTGCACCTCTTGGTCGACAGCACCGGCATCAAGATGTTGGGTAAACGTCTGTTCCTTAGTACTGACCCGGCCGTATCCGAAAATTGCCATCTTGGTATCCCTCTACTGTTCGACAAAGTTAAAAGACGTTCAATAACGTTCATTCTACATTTGAGCATGTTCAAAAGTAAAATTTCTATTTTACGAACAGTTTTTGTGCGGCAGTCTTACTGTTTAAAAAAGGTCGTTATTGAACATTTACACGGCGTGGATGGTGGAGAGCTTCTCCCTCGATGATCGTCCAGTCACGGGGCCAGCCAGTAGCAAAGTGCTCAGACTTGGGTTGACGCCGTCGCATGGAAGTGCTCAGCGAACTACATAAGGCCATCAACGGCAGACTGGGCTTTGCAAACTATGTCTATAAGCTCAACGCCACCCACTTCAATGCTGGCAGACCGGAACGATTTGAGAAGGACTATGGGCCTGGTCACGCGCTTGATCGCCCGACGGTTCTGTTCAACATTATTGTTGAGGTACTTGACTTGGCGAACAGTGATTAGCACTTCGCGGCCGGCGCCGATCTCGTCAATCGCCGCTTCATTAGCGCCGCTCTTATCCATCGCTACCTTACTATGGCTAACGTTAGCTGCCAACATCGCTGCCGAAGTAGCGCTTCGCTGCAGCCGTGTTGCGCTCGGCTGTCAGAGGGAAGTCGATGGTCTTGACCTGCTTATCGACAGCGCGGTCGAGATTTTCTCGACGCCTTTGACCTTGATGTACGTCACATCCATCATCACGTAGGTTGGAAAGCGCTGCTTTAAAGTTAAGCATGTAGGTTAATCAAGGGTTGGAGCTACAGCTTATCGGATCGTCTGGTTCCGTCATCATGCAACAGAACCCTTTAGCTCATCCCCGGTGACGAAAGATGTATGTCTCATCAAGTGCCGCCATGCCCACGGTTCTCCAACGCACCATGTGGACACGGGAGATGCCCGTGAAACCGTTGCCTGCAAGTGCGGCCCACCCCCGCACTGCAATGCGACAAGCGACGGGCAAGGGGAGGGCTCCGAGGTTACGTCGCCGCGCTCGGTCATCCTATAGTGCTATGCAGATACCCAGTTGAGGCATTCTACTAGCGCGACGCGAGGGTGGTCACGCCGTGAGTTTTCAACTACCTTTAGGCTTTAGTTGCAAACCCAGTACGCCAAGGTATCGGGCGAACCGCCTACTTCCTGGCGTATATCTTGAAGACCTGACCGAAACTGCAAGAGTTACGATCACCTTTGCTTCGACGATAAGGGGTATCCTCATCGAATCTTTGCAGGAACTGCCGCTCATGCGTTTGCTTAATTATCAGGCAATACCGAAGAACCGCATGGACACTGGTTCTAACGACGTTATCAGCACAGTTATCCACGAAAAATGTGGATATCGCTGCCTTCTACTGAGCAGCATGCGTGCGCGAAAAGGGTTAGATCCTGAAATCGTCTAGCGACTTCCCATCGGCCAACCCCTCAGCAATCCACTTTGGCTGTCGGCCGCGGCCGGTCCATCTCTGCGCACTGTCAGCTGGGTTCTGGTACTGCGCTTGAACCTTTTTGCCGCTTCCTTTCGCTTTTGCTCCAGCAGTCGCAAGCAGCTCCTCTACCGAGACACCCAAAGTCTGAGCAATAGTAATAATCTGCTCACGTGCTTTAGTGATTTCCTGTTGTTGGCGAGCTTTGATATTTTTCTCAATCTCTGCTTGCAGTCCCTTGAGCTCGCTGAGGTTATAGTCCGACAGATTTACCTTGGTCATAGATTGATCTTTCTTTGTTTAGTGGCTTGGAAGTAATTCTACAAACGATTCTACTATGCGCTTGCAATCAGACTGTGTTTCCGACCATTCTTGAGATTGTCGGTCGTATCTTGAAAGAGAAAGCTGGATACGAAGGTGTGTATGTTCGCATGCACCGTCATCCGCAGTTAAAGCCGAGCCAAAGCCCATTCTTGGTACGAGGTCGTCGGATACGTCATCGATTTGACCCACGACCAGTTCCAGAGTACCGGACTTAGAGGGTGGGTATTCCGACAAGGTGATGGATGGCACGCTAATTTTGTTGATGTCGACAGGCGGCCGGGCTCCTACATGCCAGTAGGCTGGCCGTGCTACCCGCATGAGGGATATGAAGCGGTAGCTCGGCAGCTTTCAGCACAGATGGAATAGGCAAGGAAAACCCTGCGCGGGGGTTCTGTGACCACACTGCGGATTTGTCCTTCCCGCTTGCACTCACTTGCGCCATGTAGTAACATATCTACATAAAGCAAGCACAAGAGGGGTTGCCATGACCATTATCACCATATCCAGCCGCGAGTTCAATCAAGGAGCGAGCGAGGCAAAACGGGCCGCAACCAATGGGCCGGTGTTCATTACAGATCGGGGCCGGCCTGCCCATGTACTGATGAGCTTTGAGGACTATCAGCGACTTACAAAGCAGCGGCGCAACATTGCTGATGCGCTGGCTATGCCGGGTATCGCTGACATCGATTTTGAGCCTCCGCGTGTGACCATCGAAACACGGGCGCCTGATTTCTCATGATGTTTGTTCTCGATACGAACGTGGTTTCCGAACTCCGCAAGGTGCGGCTTGGCAAAGCCAATACGAACGTAACGGCATGGGCGGAGAGCGTTGACGCCGCTGACCTCTTTGTGTCGGCTATCACCATCATGGAACTGGAATTAGGCGTTCTGTCGATTGAGAGAAAGGATGCCGCCCAAGGGGCCATGTTGCGTTCTTGGCTCGAACAGCACGTATTGCCCGAGTTCGCTAGACGCACGCTGCCTGTTGATACCGCCGTGGCGCAACGCTGCGCCCGGCTGCATGTCCCCGACAAGCGCAGCGAGCGCGATGCGCTCATCGCTGCAACCGCTCTGGTGCACGGCATGACGGTGGTTACCCGCAACACCGCTGATTTTGCGCCAACGGGGGTGTCCCTCATCGATCCGTGGCAGGTATCGCAGTGACGGGAAAACGTTCGACGGTTAAAACCAAATTTTAGGGATTACAGAAACTATACGCGTATTTGCTCGCGACGATTGGCACCAAATTGGGATGGTAAATGTTTGACACAAGTCGGCCCGATGGCCTTACCGCTTTTCGAACGGTGATTTCGACCTCGTCGGTTGAGACAGTCGATGACTTTTCTAGCCCGGCAACCTGCTAAGCTGACGCCAACGGCCGACTCGGACTGTCGAAACTGCTTAGATTACTCTGCTGTTAATCTTCAGCCATCTCCAGAGGTCTGTTATACGGCTTTACTGGAAATACCGTACGTCTACCCACGTCTAATAACTAGCAATGCAACTACCGCAGACGAGGAGAAACTGAGGTTCCAACGAGGCCCTTGAGCGCGGTAAAGGGTTCTGTCGCATTAGCAAACGCGGGCGGGCCAATCAGGTAAACTGCGGCGCCCGAACCGAGGACGAATCGAGATGCTGAACTTCAAAGGTATGCGCTTTCCTATCGATGTGATCCTGGTCTGCATCCGCTGGTATGCGGCTTACCCGCTGAGCTACCGGCACCTCGAGGAGATCATGGAAGAGCGCGGCGTGTCGGTCGACCATTCATCGATCAACCGGTGGGCGGTTCCTTTCCTGCCGCTCATCGAGAAGATGGCTCGTAAACATAAGCGTCCGGTCGGCGGCAGCTGGCGCATGGGTTCTGTCGCGTTGCTGATCAAGCAGCGGAATTTTTCCGGAACGGCACTGTATCGCTCAAACTGGACGGACCATTCCTGCCAGCGCAGAAAATTGGTCGGCGAACGACATGGCATCAGCGCCGTCGATTGCGAACTGACCCTTGCGAATCATGTGGACCAGCTCGATGCCAGCGAGCACGGAGCCAGCGGACTGGAACGATTTGAAGTTGAGCATCGGCCTAGTCAACCGCTTGATGGCGCGATGGTCCTGCTCGACAATGTTGTTAAGGTATTTAACTTGGCGCACAAGGATCGGCACGTTGCGGCCGGCGTTGATCGCGTCGATCGCGGCCTTGTTGGCACCGCTCTTGTCCATCGCGACCTTTTCCGGATCGCCGTTCGTTCCCATGGCCTTGTCGAAGAAGCGCTTCGCTGCAGCCATGTCGCGCTTGGTTGTCAGCAGGAAGTCGACGGTCTTGCCCTGCTTGGCTTGTCGACAGCGCGGTAGAGGTATTTCCAAACGCCCTTGACCTTAATGTACGTCTCATCCATGCGCCAGCTGCCGCCGATCGGGCGCTTGTGTTTTCGGGCCATCTTTTCGATGAGCGGCAGGAAACGAATCGCCCACCGGTTGATCGATGAATGGTCGACGGAAACGCCGCGCTCTTGCATGATCTCCTCGAGGTGCCGGTAGCTCAGCGGATAGGCCGCATACCAGCGGATGCAGACTAGGATCACATCGATCGGAAAGCGCATCCCTTTGAAGTTGAGCATGTCGATTTATCCTGGATTCGGCACCACAGTTTACCCGACTGGCCCGGCCCGTTCGCTAATGCGACAGAACCTTTTTCAGCGCGCCAACCCGCTAACTGAAGCGAACGGCCAAGCTCAGTAAATACAGTCATTCCTATATTGCCGGTTGCATTTCTAAGGACGAAGAAATGAAGTGAGCCATGTTTATTTTACACAAAATTCGCTGAGATGTCCCGCTGTACCGCGTGCGGCATATGACCTTGTTGGCAACTGGGCGCCTTGCGATTTTATGCTTATTGCATGCATTTCCGGAAAAATCAAGCAGTTGTTAAAATTCGAAGTATGCGACAATGGTTGGGTATAACTGCCTTTACTACCTTTAACCCTTATATAGCCCATCTTATTTTTCCGGTTTCTGAGGTATGTGGTTCGACCGATATTGCCCCATGCGTGTAGACATGCAGTTGCCTCGGCAGTCATAGATCCGTCACTGGCATCTTTATCGCTTTATAATCAAAAATAGGATTAATCATGGATACGAAAGTAGACGATCTCGGCGCAAGACCTCGTTACCAAAAAATCGACCATATTGCCATTGCCGTGAAGGATCTAGATGCTGCGATTAAATTTTTCCAGAATTGCCTTGGGTTTAATCTAGTGCGACGTCGTGACATTCGGGGCGCGGTTACCGGCATGGTATCTGCAGAGATGGAACACAACAATATTAAGTTTGTTTTATGTCAAGGCACCGAGCCGGAATCTCAAGTTTCACGGTTGATACAACAACATGGCTCAGGAGTCGCCCATATCGCTTTGGCTGTGGAAAACGCTGAAGATTCGGCTCACATCTTACAAAAGCATGGGTTGCAGTTCGATACCACCGTAATTCGCGGTCCAGGCCTGAAACAAATATTTTCGAGGCGGGACCTCAATTCCGGTCTAAGTTTTGAATTTATCGAGCGAGACGCTAGCCAGCAGGAATTTCTTGAAGAGAATATTCAGGAATTGTTCTCTCAATTGGAGAAGTCTAGTGCCTACTAAGCTTAGAACAGGACTACAAGAGGATGGAGGCAGGCATCCGTCACCACTAAATGTAATGAACTTTCTTAACGAGGTGGCTGAACGCTATCCGGTCGCCATCTCGTTCGCATCAGGGCGCCCAACTGAGGCACTATTTGATATCCAGTCATGGCTAGCGTTACTGCCTGAATACGTAATTTATCACGCTGAGCGCAGCGGTAGGTCTACCGCCGAGACATACGCATTACTGGCTCAATATGGACGCACGAACGGCTTGATTAATGAATTGATTGCTAAACAAATCGGGTGTGACCATTCGATTAATTGTACGCCAGCTCAAATTATTGTCACTTCGGGTTGCCAAGAGGCTATTAATATCCTCGTCGCATCCCTTTGTGACGGGCCGACGGACGTGATTATGGTGCGTGACCCGTGTTACATCGGCATTACTGGTGCCGCAAAGCTGAATCACGTTGACTTGGTACCGTTTCTTTGTGACGACGTAGAGCAGTTGCCTGATGCATTATACGATAGCGTAAAGCGCGCCAGGCTAGCGGGAAAGCGACCACGTGTGCTCTATCTTGTTCCCGATTTCGATAATCCTACCGGTAGCGTTTTATCACGCCAAGCGCGTGAGGCGGTTATCGAGTTCTGTTCGAAGGAAGGAATTTTCATTTTGGAAGATAATCCATATGGATTGTTCCGATATGAGGGCGAGAATGTGCCTGCGATGTACGCACTTGATCGACTGGGTACGGTAATATTCCTTGGCACCTATTCAAAGACGCTATGTCCGACGCTGCGCATCGGTTATGCGGTGGTACCTGATGGATTATCGAGGCAGAGCGGTATTGGGGTGACACTCCTGGATCGTCTGTCGCAGATTAAAAGTTTCGGTACAGTTAACACAAGTCAAATTACCCAAGCTATTGTAGGTGCTGTGTTGCTGCGTGAAGGGTGCAGCCTGCACCGGATCGTGGGGAAAGGCATTGCATTATATCGTCATCAACGCGACATCATGCTGGCAAACTTGGTTCACGCATTTAACGGTTTGGAGGACCATGTAAAATGGAATGCTCCAGCAGGTGGTTTCTTTCTTTGCGTGGAATTGCCATTTGATTTTGGCCGAGATGAAGTGGCTCGATGTGCCGAACAGTTCGGCGTATTAGTAATGCCACTAAGCTTCTTTTCATTTGGAACGCATCAGCGACGTCGAGTGCGACTTGCATTCAGTTACGCTTCCGAAGAAAAAATCGCTGATGGTATTGCTCGTTTCGCCGCTTATGTTCGTTATCGGCTCATTAATGAGCGCAATACTAGCATGTCAAGTTAAGGCATTAGCCAGGCTTTGTTGCATAAATCAGCGGAATTCGTAATTCCCCAAACCCCTAGCCGGAATTATGGCATCGTCACCGCCACAGTCGCAGTTGTGTCCAACCTAGTGAACCGATTGAGGATGGCGGCAAGAGCCCGCAGTTTGGCGACTTGGCGGTCAATGTCCCGCGCCATGACCCGTTCACCAAGCAGTTTGAAGCATCGAATCTTAGTCTCAACAAGGCTGCGCCAGTGATAGGCGCTCCACTTCTCCCAAATTTGCCTGCCAAGCCGGCGCGTGGCCACCAGGATGGCGCTGAAGACTGTGGCACCAAGGCGCTGGTCCTTCCATGGCTTGGCGTTCTTGCGAGTAGGATAATCCCCTGCGTCCCACGTTCGGCAATTGCTTCGTTTCAATCTTGGTATCATAAGCATCATCGTCGCTGGCGCTCGCGACGAGCGCATCGGCTGGAATCTTGTTGAGTAGGCACTGCAGCACCAGCGCACCACCGGTTAGCATTGTCTGTTACCTCGATAGCCTGGATTTCCAGTGTGCCGCGTCAATGCCAAGGTCGACCTTGCTCCGCTGGCGGTAGTCGGCCCCATGCTTTTTGGCCTTCCACTCGCCTTCACCTAACATTTTGATGCCGCTGCTATTGACTATGAGGTGCAATCCCATTGTTGTCGGCTGCGCGCAGATTGTCACCGAAAATGCTTATGGGGCCGGCTGACGGTACTGAAGTCTGGCACCTGCTAGTCCATGCCAGCAAGTTTGAGCAGGCTTTGCGCCATACCCATCGCCTGGCGCAAAGCCAGATTGAACAAGCCCTTGTCCAACCAGATAAGAAGGGAGCCGCGCGCCTTCAGCGCCGTGTTGTAGTCTTTCCAGTTGGTCGTTAGGTACTTCGGTTTTGCCGACTCATGCCGTCAGTTACCCCGCGGCTGACACCCGACCGGTGCACAGGCAGGTTTGTGCAAAAAAGCTCTTTAACCACTTCAAAACGCGATGCTACGTAGCTGGGTCCTTCTACGCTAGTACTGACCGTTCTTGCACTAGATAATTCAATGCAGTGTAGATGTTTTTAGCAGGCCTGAATAAGACTGCGCGCTGGTAAATCCAAGCCATTAAATCTAAGCCAAGTAGACATGAGTTATACGCGTACCTTCAAACGGTTCTCGACCGTGCATCGCAAGCAAGTTATCAATCAATAATACATCTCCTTGCTCCCAATCAAATAACAGAGAATTGGATAAGAGCACGCTACGAATTTGAGCCATAAATTCGTCGCTGATAGATGTGCCGTCGCCGAAAGTGCAGTTGTGTGGGAAGCCGTCTTTTCCGAATGCGTCCTCGATAATGTGACGCATGTCCGACGCCAAGGATGACGGATGCCACTGCTCGGCTTGGTTGAACCAAACTCTTTGTCCCGATATCGGATGAACCAGTATCGCATCGCAAATTGTTTTTATTTCCAGTACATCATTGTTGAGCCATCGGAATGCGCCCTGACCACGTAAGCGTTGCTCAACTACTTCCTTTTCGCTCGTTCCATACGTGGACTGCCAGCCTTTGCCCAAGAAATCGTGGCGTTGCAGACGACGAACATAGCATAATTTCTTCTCCTCTAAGACGTCGCAAATTGGCTGAGGCATCTGTTGTAGGACATCTGCAGCGTGAGCAAGTGTAGTCTGCCCGCCTCGCGCTGCGGGACTTACACAATGAAAGTAAAGACGAGTAGGCCAGCGGGGCAGGTAAGACATCTCATTATGCAGGGAAATTCTCTCGGTCGATGGATATTCGGTCGATGTGTAGATGTTATTGCCGACATGTGTCCTTGGAGAGTTCCCGCCAATGTAAGCCGTCGGCGCGAGACCAAAACTATTAATAACTCCCAAGAAATCGACCGGTTCGACTACGTTAAATCCACGGAATAGTACACCTGCATGGCTAAGGATCATATCATCGATCTGTGCGCGATTTTCCCGGATATGAGAACACAATGCGGCCGTCGTGCCGCCTGTTGTCGGCGATATCACGACAGGGTGATGAGCTTGCTGAAACAAAGGTCTTATATTCATTTTAATTTGTTTTCTCGAAAAATGGCTTTTCATTACTCGGCGATTTCTAACTCACTTTATTTTGTGAAATAAATTTCGTGAATATGTCTAACAACTTTATGGTTTTGTGGGGATCGAAGAAGTGTCATATGATTGGCTTCCACCTGAATTTCTTTGATTGATAAGCTGCATTCGTCCCAGCGGACAGTGTTTTTCTTTGCAAGCGCCCCTTGCACTGGATTGTGCCGGGTCGGTTCGAAAGCATAAACCAAATTCAATTCGCCGGTGTATTTCGTCTTCGGTGTGTATCGGGTATTAATATTTGTTTCGAATACCCGTATGATACCGGCCAAAACATCCCTGCGTGTCTGCGAAGGAAAAATTCCGGCATTCACCAGTCTAGCCAATAAGACGTCGACTTGCTCATCCTTATCCCACTTGCGCAAATCGTCCAAGACTATATTCAGGTCGCATTCATAATTCATCTCGTACAATTGAATCAGCTCGAGCAGAACATCCTCATGGGTTCGTACTGCGCGAACAATATGAGAGGCATTTGGTGAACGGCTGTCAAGTAACATCAGCATATTTACTCGTTCTCCAGCGAGGCTAAGTTGACGAGCAACTTCGAAGGCGATCCAACCGCCGTAAGAGTGGCCTGCAAAGTTGTAGGGGCCTTGCGGGTAGTGTTCGCGTATCGCGGCAAGATATGCGGTAGCCGCCACTTCAACATCCAGGTATGGAGCGAGCTGTCCACATAACCCGCGTGGTTGAAGTCCAAGAAGTGGGATGCGAGCATCAAGTTGCTGGGCCAAGTCGACAAATGCCGTGACGCTTCCGCCTGCGCCTGGAATAATAATGATCGGCTCAAAACCAGCTTGGCCTGCCTGTAGCACGACGGCCGGGCGATATGCAGCCTCGGGATGTGAGACTTCATTGTTCAATGCCGTTTGAAGAGACCTTCCCAAGGCGTTACCCAAATGCTCGATATTCGGCCAATCCATCATTGAAGCATGGTTACCTGGCACCGTATGAATCGACAAATTGTCACTATAGAATTTCCTCCATCCGATAGAGCAGTCCTGGCGCGATTCCCCCTCTGCGCTGAACAGAGTTAGATGAGTATTGATTTTCGGCGCCCAATATTTTGCCTTGGCAATATGGTTTGCCGTTAGGGTGGCTAAGCGACGGCGTATCGTTGACCTCTCGATTTCACGAGGAAGCAAGCCAGTTTCATAACAATAGTCGAGCATTCGTTCAATATCTCTTGTTTCTGCCATTTTCCTGAGTTGCCCAAGTGTCTCAGGATTCTGCCTGCCGAAGTAGCGTAGCATACTGAAGAACTCGTCAATTCCTTTTTCCTCGTCATAATGCAGTGGAACCGGTAGGGCAGTGTCGATTAAACCGAGAAACGCCACGCTTTCGCCAGCAGCAATTAGTCGGTTAGCGATTTCGTACGCAACTAAGCCTCCGAATGAATAACCGCCAAGGAAATACGGACCTACCGGCTGGACTTGGCGCATTTCTGCCAGATAATCGTCCGCCATGGCCTCGACCGACGTGCGTGGAACCTCACCTTCTTCTAGTCCGGCTGCCCTCAGTCCATACACTGGCATGTCCATATCAAGCAATTGGCCGAGCTCGCTTACATAAGTGACAGTCCCCCCTGCCGCATGGACCAGGAACAAAGGCTTGTGGGTGCCGCTAGTGCGCACCGGGACTAAGCGCGTTGATACGCGCTTAGTTTTGTCGTTGATTGCCGCCGATAGTTTGGACAACACAGGGTTGGTGATGAGATCGCCGAGCGTGAGTGAAAGGCCGGCTTGGCTTGCGCGCGAAATCAAATGAACCGCGAGCAGCGAGTGTCCACCAAGCTCGAAGAAATGGTCATTGCGGCCGACACGGTCTATGCCCAAAAGCGTTTCCCAGAGCGCGGCAATTATCGTTTCGGTAAGCCCCTGAGGCGCCTCATAATCCCGGCATGCCACTGCCGATAAGTCGGGTGGGGGCAGCGCCTTTCGGTCGAGCTTGCCATTTGGGTTAAGTGGGAAAGCATATATTGTGACAAAGGCGGAGGGCACCATGTAGTTGGGCAGTGTTTCAGCGAGCGCGGCACGTAGCGAAGTAACTGACGGCGAGGTGCCATTTTTGGGCAGCAAGTAAGCAACCAAGCGGGTATCACCTGGATTATCCTCGCGAACCATAACCACGGCTTCCTGTATGTTGTCGCAATTGGTCAGTTTGGCTTCTATCTCCTGCAGTTCGATTCGGAAGCCGCGGATCTTCACCTGCGTATCGTTGCGCCCATGGTACTCGAGGTTTCCATTAGACAGCCAACGGCCTAGGTCCCCAGTCTTGTACATGCGTGCTCCAGGTATACGAGCAAATGGATCGGGCAGAAAACGCTCTGCTGTTAATTCCGGACGGTTGAGATAACCACGCGCAACGCCGACGCCACCAATGTGAATTTCGCCTGCTACCCCAAATGGCACAGGCTGACCGTATGGATCGAGAAGATAAACATGAGCATTGGAAATCGTAGTCCCAATATGAGGGCGCTCAGAAGTATTGTCGATTAATCCAATAGTGGCATCAACCGTGCATTCGGTCGGACCGTACATATTGAAAAAGCGGGTGGTAGGAGCATTTGCTATTTTTCTCCAGAGTGGGAGGCTAACGGCCTCACCACCGAGCAGCACCAACTTTGGATGGTGGGACGTATCTGTCATGATTCCAGCGCGTTCTAGTACCTCAAATTGGGTTGGGGTACACTCGAAGGCGTCGATTTCATACGTTTGAAGGAAATGCTTGAACTCGAGCCCACTGGCGCGCACGCTCTCGGGCACAATCGTCAGGCAGTGTCCCGATAGCAACTGCAATATTCCCTTGAGAGACATGTCAAATGAGAAGGGGGAGTTAAGCGCGACATTCGCGTTGGGAGGCATGTTGGTGTATATGGTGGTAGACAGGACCAACCAGAAGTTAACCGCCGAGCGATGCTCCACCATAACTCCCTTAGGGCGTCCGGTAGAGCCTGAGGTGTAGATCACGTAGGCCAAGTTCGTCGGGGCAAGCGCCATGTGGTGTGGATCAGGGTTACACCGGGGCTGGGAAGCAAGGAGGTCGGCGCTCGTGGAATCATCGAGGACAAGAACGTGTGATTCACCGCCCTCAACTATCTCCAGCAGTGAAGATTGGGTTAGCACAACCGCTGGCGCGCTGTCGTGGAGCATGTATGTGAGGCGAGCACGCGGGTAGGTCGGATCGAGGGGAACGTAGGCGCCGCCAGCCTTGAGGATCGCTAACAGGCCGACGATCATGTCCAGTCCACGCTCGAGGCAGATAGCAACCCGCGTCTCTGGCACGACTCCTTGCGCAATGAGGTAGTGAGCCAATTGATTTGCCCGCAAGTTTAGTTCACCATAGGTCAAGCGCTGATTACGGTAGACGAGAGCGGGTGACTCCGGCTGCCGAGCGGCCTGTTCCTCGAAAGGCTGATGAATCAGGCACTCACGCCGGTAATCTACAGTTGGGCCGTTGAAATCGACTAACAATTGCTGTTGTTCCGCCGCACTGAGAATTGTGAGTTGCGCCACTGGCTGGGAGGGGTCGGTAACCATTGCCGCCAGCAAATTTTGGAAATAATTTGCGAAACGCTCGGCGGTTGTGTGATCGAACAGCTCACTCGAATACTCAAGGCCACCTGCGATCACATCGTCGTGCTCATTTAATCGTAACGACAGGTCAAAGTGAACACTGCGCTCACTTATGGGGAGTAGCGACAACTGCAATCCGGGTAAGTTCAACTGACGAGTTGGTCCGCTGTTCAGTGTTAGCATTGATTGGAAGAGTGGGCTGTGGCTCAGGCTGCGCGGCGGATTGACCGCTTCGACCACTTCCTCGAACGGCAGGTCTTGGTGGGAGTATGCTTGCAGTGACGTGGCCTTGACTTGCTCAATCAAGATATCCCCGCTGGTCATAGCATCGACTCGAACACGTAGTGCGAGTGTATTGACAAAACAGCCGATAAGTGATTCCAGCTCTCGATGCTTGCGATTGGCTGCTGGCGTGCCCACCACGATGTCGTCTTGGCCAGACAGGCGGGCAAGCAGGGCGGCCCACCCTGCGAGCAAGGTTACGAACATCGTTGCACCATGGCGCTGTGCCAGTCCTCTCAAGCCTTCGACCATGGCAGAGGATAAACGCAGGGGGACACTGCCACCGGCATAGGATTGCACTGGTGGGCGAGGACGGTCCGTTGGTAGCTCAAGCAGGGCCGGTGCTCCAGACAAATGGCTGCGCCAGAATTGGCTCTGTTCACAGAGGAGTTTACCTTGTAACCATTGGCGCTGCCAGACGGCATAGTCTGCATACTGGATCGCGAGAGGGGGGAGGGGATCGGCCAACCCTTGGCTGAAAGCAGTGTAAAGAGTGGAAGTCTCTTGGATCAGCAAACCGACTGACCAGCCGTCCGAGACAATGTGATGTTGAGTCACAAGCAGCACATGCTCGTCGTCCCTCAGGCACAATAGGCGACCGCGAATTAGCGGGCCAGTGGATAAATTAAATGGTGCAGACGCCTCGTCAATGACGCGTCGGGAAACCGCCGATTCCTGCTCGTGTCCATATAGGTGGCGCAAGTCTTCGACACATAAGTTGAAACCGCTGTGTGTCGGGCCAATCTGTTGATAGGGATGGCCCTGGCAATCGGCGAAGCAGGTCCGGAGGATTTCATGGCGCGCAACGATACGGTCAAGTGCAGCGCTTAGGGCGTCCACTTGCAGGCATCCCTGAAGACGCAACGCGGCTGGCATATGGTAAGCCGACGCGGCATTGTGGTCGAGCTGGTCAAGGACCCAGAGACGCTGCTGGGTCAGCGACAAGGGAAGTTCAGTGCTACGGCTAGCAGGCAGTAAAGGCGGGAGCGCAGCACGGCCCACCCATTCAGCTGCAAGGACGAGGTCACTTAGGACAGGGTGGGCGAACAGGTCGCGAAGAGCGATCTCAATGCCCAGGGCCTGACGCACCCGTGAAACTACTTGCACGGCTAGCAGCGAGTGTCCACCGAGTTCAAAGAAGTGGTCGTTGCGGCCGACGCGTTTCAGACCCAGCAGTTCCTGCCAGATCGCGGCAATGGCAGTCTCGGCCACTCCCTGCGGCA
>NZ_JANUGZ010000009.1 GCF_024753205.1 Massilia aurea
ACGATTTGGACGTATCGTTATTTCGGTCGTCTGAGGACGCCATTTCTGGGCAATCTTCCTCATCACCTGACTGCTGGTCCATCACGGCATCGTGTGAACTTGCCGATGCGTCACCGTGGTCCATCAAGGTGGCTGCGACCATAGTCATACCCTGATGACCAGAACTGCACGCGCGCAGCATATTTGCCGCAAATGCCTGGAAGGGCATCACGGCAATCAGCAGCCACAGCAGATAGGTTTTCAGGGTGCGATTCATTGGTTGAGAGTGTAGCACGGACGTCTATGTCGTCAAGACGACCTGAATCGAACGATACAGGTTCCCACAAGGGGAAGGTCAAGAAAAATCGTAGACTCCCCGAAAAAATGCATACATTCTGCTACAGGCCAACCAAAGTTGTCATAAGTGCAAACAAAGTAATAGTGTTAAGCAACATCATGTTGCGCTTGCACTTAATTGCAACTTCTCCCCACTTCCCGACTAATGAACCTCTTCCGCCTTTTGCTTTCAATGCTGCTTCTTGTGTCCGCACACGCGGGTGCCCAGGATGCAAAACTCAGCCAAAACTATCGCTTCTGCGAAGCTGGCTATTCGAACTGTGACGCATCCCTCCTGAGCGCGTCACAGCTCGAGCAAGTGCACCGAGCCACACTAAAGCGAAATTTCCGGGCTTGCGACAGCGGGTGAGCGCTTCATTTAGCATCCGTCTTGATGGAGATACTGACTTAACGTTACCGAGCGACGTCCGCTAACACGACGCTACGTTTTTACACAGCCTAGGTCGGTTTCAGTCAGTCCAATTAGCGACTGCGGCCTCGCGGTCAGCGTATGGGTAGTGGCATTTTTGCTGCGCGCGTCGTGGCATTTTTGCTTCAACGGACGGCTGCAAACAAGGAGGTTCATAGACATTTGGACATTGAAAAATTGCATCCTAGCAGGTACGGCATCTTAGAAATACGTGAATTTCCACAATGCCGAACTTCCGCTTTTGGCCGAAAGCAGAAGTTCGTCGTCGCCAGTGTAACTCAGCAAGAAGCGGTGGATTTCGCTACTTCATGCCCTGTCGTCGCAGTAATTTCCAAAACGTCGCATCTATTTCGGAAAGTCACATTTGCGGCAACGATGGGCACCGGCATCTTGTCGCTCGCGCTCGCCCAACTTCCAGGCGCGCTCCCGGGAATGGCCCGCCTGGCCGAGGGACTTTGGCTTTTTAACATTGCGCTGTTCGTATTGTTTGCCGCGCTGTACAGCGCGCGCTGGGTCATGTTTTTCGACGAAGCGAAACAGGTGTTCGGCCATGCGACCGTCTCCATGTTCTTCGGTACCATTCCCATGGGCTTAGCTACAATTATCAATGGATTTCTCAGCTTTGGCGTGTCGCGCTGGGGCGCCGCCGCCGTCGCGGTGGCCGAAGCTTTGTGGTGGATCGATGTGGCCATGGCACTTGCTTGCGGCGTCCTCATTCCTTACCTGATGTTCACGCGCCAGCAGCACAGCATCGACCAAATGACGGCGGTCTGGCTGCTGCCGGTCGTCGCTGCCGAGGTTGCAGCGGCGAGCGCCGGGCTGCTTGTGCCGCACCTGCAGGATGGTGGCGCGCGCTTCACAGTCCTGATCACCGGCTACGTGCTGTGGGCATACTCGGTGCCAGTGGCGCTCAGCATTCTCGCGATTCTGTTATTACGCATGGCCCTGCACAAACTGCCGCACGAAAGCATGGCGGCATCAAGCTGGCTGGCGCTCGGGCCAGTGGGCACCGGCGCGCTCGGCATGCTGGTGCTCGGCGCCGCCGCGCCGGCGACGCTGGCGCCGTTTGGCCTGGCCGAGGTTGGCCACGTGGCCAACGGGATGGGCGTGGTGAGCGGCCTGCTGCTTTGGGGACTCGGCCTGTGGTGGATGATGCTGGCAACCCTGATTACGCTGCGCTACTTCAGGGCAGCCGTTCCATTCAACCTGGGCTGGTGGGGCTATACCTTTCCGCTCGGCGTATTCGCGGTCACCACGCTGCGTCTGGCGAAGGTGCTCGATTCGCTGTTCTTCGAGGTCTTCGGCAGCGCGCTGGTAGTGGTACTGGCAAGCCTGTGGCTGGTTGTCGCATGGCGCACCGCGCTCGGCGCTTACCGTGGCAACCTGTTCGTCTCTCCCTGTATTGCGTCGATGAACCGGCCCTGAAGGCCAACGTTCAGCGCGCCAGTTGCGCCGCGCGCGCCAGTGTCGCGACGATTTGCGGGGCCACAGTTGGCGACGTACAAACAGATAGC
The DNA here is from genome assembly GCF_024753205.1 of Massilia aurea. Classification (GTDB taxonomy): domain Bacteria; phylum Pseudomonadota; class Gammaproteobacteria; order Burkholderiales; family Burkholderiaceae_D; genus Telluria; species Telluria aurea. The sequence goes on from NZ_JANUGZ010000009.1 coordinate 2,260, forward strand.
GGACTCGGATGAGGCATTTCCAGTACGATCAAGCCCGGCCGCCTGGCCTCGATGGCAGCGTGGGCCTGGCGGGCCGTGCGTCCGGCCAGCACGACCACCCGCAGGCATGGCAGGAGGTCCAGCACATCGCCTAGCATGGCGATGCCTGCGCGTACCGCCGCCACACCCAGGCGCGCCGGCGGAGCTTGCTCGTCGGCCAGCCAGGGCACGGTATTCCACAGCACGGTACGCGCACGCGCGACGGCGGCTTGCGCCAGGAAACGTTGAAGATTGCGCTGCGCAGGACCAGGATTGTCGCGCGAGACGAAGCGCGGGCGCATCGCATGGCGCGCCGGCGCTTCCAGCAAGATGAGAATGGACGCATCGGCGCCGCCGTCCAGCGGATCGAAGTACGGCAGCGCGCGGACGGCTGCGTGCGTGTCGACCCACTGGTTGAGCGCGACCACATGGGGAAGAGACAGCAGTTCGACGCGGCGTGCCAGTTCGGCTACATCGTCCAGCAAGGGAGCCACCGGCACGCCAGACGTCACTCGCTGCTCGCCAGCGCTGCCTGCTCCGCTCCGGCTGGCGTGTCGCCCTCCATCACCAGGATCCGGCTGGCGCCAGCCGGCTGCTGCGCCAGGCCCGGCCGCACGTCGCGCATGGGCCCAATGGCAGTACCGTTCGCCATGCCTTTGCCGTCAGTCTTGAAGCGACCCACCGGCGCGCGCTGACCACCGGCGTAGACGTTGTAAACAGTCTCCGGTTTCAGTTTGTACAAGAACACTTCCAGTGCATCGGTCACGCCCAGGCTGCGCACGACCACGAATCCTTTGGCGTCGCCGCGGGACTTGAGAGCGATATTGCTCGACTCGCCGTTCACACGCGGCACCAGGTTGCTGGTACCAGCACCGGTGGGCACGGCATGGGACACGTAGACAAGCGCTTGCGGCGCCTGGCCGGCCGCCACATGCGCGACGACCTTGTTGCTTGCGGTGTCGATCACGTCGACACCATCGCCGTTTTCGAGACCAACGTACACTTTGCTGCCGTCGTCCGACGCCCATGCGCCATGCGGCAAGGCCCCGGTCGGTATCGTCGCCATCAGTTGTGGCTGATCACCGGTGGAATAGACCTTGACGACATTTTCTCCGCCCACTGTCACGTAGGCTCTTGCGCCGCCAGCGTTCTTCCCGAACGCCAGGTGGTTGGTAATAAAACCGGTGTCGATGACGCCTTTGACTGTCAGCGTCGCCACGTCGATGCGGGTGACCTTGCCAACGTCCTTGTGCGTCATCCAGACTTCCTTGAAATCAGGCGTGAACTGCAAGAACGGCGAGAACGGGCTAGTGACAGAAATATGCTTGATCACTTTGGATGTTTTCATGTCGATGACATCGACGACAGGATTAAAGCTCGATACCACGAACGCCAGTTTGCCATCGGGATGGAACATCACCATGCCCGGACCACCTGTTGTCTGGATCCGGCGTTTTTCCTTGAAGGTGACAGGATCGATGACCGAGACGTAATCTTCGCCGCGTACCACGACCCAGACTTCGCGACCGTCCGCGGTGAAAAATCCTTCGTGAGGCGACCGCCCGATATAGGTAACGCCCTTGACCTTATTGGTGGCCGTGTCGATGAAGGTCACCGAATTGGAGCCATTCGATATCGCAATCAAGGTTTTATGGTCCGGCGAAAAACCCAGTCCATGAACATTCACTTGCCCCTTGTACAAAGGAGACAGGATGTCGGGCCGCTGATTACCCAACCGGATTTGTCCCAGCAACTGATTGGTGGATGGATCGATCACCGAAACGGTGTTGCTGTTCTGGTCAGCTGTATAGACGCGGTCCTGTGTGCCTGGCGCAGCCTGCGCAGTACCCATGGCAGCGACCGCAAGCGTCATGGCGAAGGTGAGCTTATTCAATTCAGTGAGTTGCATGAGAGTCTTTCCTGGTGTCTGCGTTGGTGGAATCGGCTCTTGCGCCGTGGGCTGCCTGGTAGCGTTGCAACCAGGCGCGCATTACATTGATTTCGTTCTGTTGTTCGACGATGATGCCTTGTGCCAGGTTGCGCAGTTCGCGGTCGTTACTGTGCACCAGGATGGCCTTGGCCATATCGATCGCGCCTTGATGGTGAGGAATCATCATGCTCATGAAGTCATGCGCGGGGTCCCCGGTTGTCGGCGCGCGTCGCATGCCGTCATCCATGATCGCCATGGCATCATCCGCGAGAGACGCATAGGGCCTGTCGCTACTGGCGATAAACGAGGCAGGCGGCGCAGTCGCGCCATGGTGGCCAGCATGCTGCGCCGAGACTGTGGCGGTGCAGCACCAGAGCATGGCGCCCAAAAAAAGTGAAAATTTCAAACCGGTCCCTCCAGTTGTTCATAGACGGCGCTGGCAACCCGTGCCAGTTCGCCCTTGTCGACGGCTGCGGACAGCGCATAGCCGAACTTCCCGTCGATCCAGTAAAACACGTTGACGTCGCCCTCTTTGGCGAACCGAAAGCCGGTGTCCTTGTTGCGCGCCTGCTCCGTCGACACGTACAGCGTCAGGCGCTGGCCAGCGCCGTCGTGGTACATGAATTGCGCTACCGGCCCGCTGGCCCCGGGCAGCAGGCGCCCGCCGATCAGTTCATAGCCCAGCTTGCCCAAATGCGGCGGACGGATCTTGCTGCCCATGCGCTTCGACAGCCAGGTCACCAACTGGTCTTCCTGGTCGGCGCGAATTTCCACTGGCCGGCGCACATCCGGGCTGTACACGGCATGGGCTATTGCGGCCTGGTGTGCCAGGCCGGACCACGCTGCCTGCTGATACGCGGGCGCTTGCTGCTCCATACGCGCCAGGGACTGGCCAGTTGCCGCGCCGCGCAAGCCCCAGCCGGCGCCACCGCTCACCAACGCGATTGCCAGGCCCGCCGCCAGCGCCTGCCATTGCCAGTGCCGGTTGCGCTGCGGCGTGGTGGCCGCTGCCATGGGCGCCGGGACCGGTTCGCCCAGCACCGGATCGAACAGGCGATGCATGGCGTCGTTCTGGGCCGCGTAGGCGCGCACGCGCGCAGCTTCCTCGGGGCGCTCTGCCAGGTAGGCGGCGACCTCGGCAGCGCGTGCTGCCGGCAGCACGCCGTCGACGTACGCGTGCAGATCGGCTTCAGTCACGGGCAGGTTCATTTCACGACTTTCAACGAGTTCACGCGGGCGCCGCCGTCCATCAGGCTGCGCAGCTTTTCGCGGGCGCGCGCGAGCCGCGACATGACGGTCCCGACCGGGATGCCGAGCGTCGACGCCACTTCTTCATAACGCATGTCTTCCAGCCCGACCATCAGCAGGATCGCGCGCTGTTCTTCGCTCAGCAGGCGCAGCGCGGCATCCATCTCGCGCACCTGGATGCCGACCGTGCTGCGATCCGCCAGGGCCGGCATCGGCGTATCATCGTCGAGCGGCTCGGTGACCAGTGCGCCGCGCCGTATCTGATCGATACGCATATTGTGCATGATCGCAAACAGCCAGGCGCGCGCGTCCGTGCCGGGTTGTAGCGCGGCGCGCTGGGCCCAGCCGCGTTCGAGCGTGTCCTGCACCAGGTCATCGGCCGCGGCGCGCTCGCCCACGAGCGCGCGCGCGTAGCGCCGCAGCCGCGGGACACACGCCAGCAACTCCGCGCCGGGAAGAAGGGGCAGGACGCTCATGGAACCAGTGATTACATCGCGCTGGCGGCCAGCTTCGGATCGATCTGCCAGGTTTCATTGACCAGTTTGCCGTCGCGGTAGGTCAGCACGTAGCGCACCTTGATGGAGGCCTTGCCGTCGAATTGCACTGCCGCCGTGACGGTCGCACCCTTCGGATTGACCGACTCGGACGCGCCCATAACGGTGACGCGCAGCGGGCCCATCGCGCCGAACTTGCTCCATACGGCGCCGATGGCGGCTGCACCGTCGTAGCTGCCGTCAAGCGGTCCACCAACCCAGGTCAGCCGCGCATTGTCGGCGTAATCATGCACGATGGCGGCGTGTTCACCGGCGCCAATGGCGGCGAAGTGGGCTTGCGCCATATCCAGCGCAGGCCCGGCAACAGCCGTGGTGGCGATGCCGATGGTGCTGGCCAACAGGAACATCAGGTGGGTGGTTTTCATGGGTGCGGTCCAGTACAGGTCAGGTTGAAAAACGGGCTTGCTACAGGTGCAAACGTCATTGCCCTGTTTTTATTCCATGTATTTGTATTTATTTTTTTGTGTTCATCAATTCTTCAAATGCCAGCGCCGCACGGCTGCGATGGCGTTCAGGATGACGCAGCATCGAGAACCCACGCGCCGGCAGGACCAGCGCCGCGCGCGCCAGCAGGCCCGCCTGAACATGCGATGCCACGACCAGTTCGGAAATCGCGGTGGCAAAGGGACCGGCCATCACCGCGCTGCGCACCGCCTCGTTGGACGGCAGGCTGAGAGCAACCTGCATTGCGGCGACCGGCACGCCCATGTCCGACAGCGCTTTCTCAAACGCCGAACGCGTGCCGGAACCGGTTTCGCGCAAAATCCATTGCGCCTGCACCAGGTCGGCAGCCGCCAGCGGCACCCCGGCGGACCATGGATGATCGGGTGCTACCACGACAACGAGCTGATCCTCCCCCACAGCTTCGATGGCCAGGGAGGGTTCGTCGATATCGCCTTCGATGAAACCGAGATCGGCGCCACCCAGCAGGATGGCCTGCGCCACGCTGTCGGTATTGCCCACTTCCAGGGTGAGGTCGATGGCCGGGTAGGTTTGACTGAATTGCACGAGCAAGCGCGGTAGCCAGTAACTCGCGATGGTCTGGCTGGCGTGGATTGCCAGCGTGCCGCGCCGCATCTGGCCCAGCTCCGACAACGTGTTTTCCGCTGCACGCGCGCTGGCCAGCGTGCGTTGCGCTTCTATCAAGAAAATCAAACCGGCGTCGGAGAGTTCGATGCGCCGTCCTATCCGATGGAACAGTGCCGTGCCATAGCGCTCTTCCAGGGCCTTGATCGATGAGCTGACGGCAGACGGGGATAGAAACAGCGCGGAAGCCGCCTGAGTAAGGTGCTGGCGTTGTGCGACTTCAACAAAAATGCGTAGCTGGTCCAATGTCATCGTTCGATCCAATCTAATGATTTGTCATTAATTATACGATGGACCGAACGAAATCGCCGTTCAATAATGCATGCACTAAATATCTGAACGAGAGTCGACCATGACATCCCACTATCAAAAATGCGCTCCATTTGTACCCGGCCTGTTACTGTGCGGCGCCGTCACGCTGGCCGCGTATGGGCTGGAAGCTGTAGAAGCCCATCTGTTCGGACGCGCGTGGCTTGAAAGCCTGGTCCTGGCGATCTTGCTCGGAACCGGACTGCGCACCGTGCACCGTCTCGATCAGCGGTTCGAGCCAGGCATCCATATGGGCGCCAAGCTGCTGCTTGAAATTGCCGTGGTGCTGCTGGGCGCATCCGTCAGCGCCGGCGCGCTGCTCGAAAACGGCATGGGACTGGTCGGCGGCATTGCCGGGGTAGTCGTGCTGGCAATTCTGTTCAGTTATTTCCTGGGCCGCAGCGCCGGTCTGCCGAAAAAGATGGCGATCCTGATTGCTTGCGGCAATTCAATTTGCGGCAACTCGGCGATTGCGGCGGTGGCCCCAGTGATCGACGCAGATGGCAAGGACGTGGCCGCCTCCATCGCCTTTACGGCGGTGCTGGGTGTGGTGGTGGTGCTCGGGTTGCCGTTGCTAGTCGGGCTGTTGTCATTCACGCCGGTTCAATACGGCGTGTTTGCCGGGCTGACCGTGTATGCCGTGCCACAGGTACTGGCGGCAACGAGTTCGGTGTCCGCAGCCAGCGTGCACATTGGCACCCTGGTCAAGCTGGTGCGCGTGTTGATGCTGGGCCCGGTCGTGCTGGTGTTGTCCTTGACAGGGCGCGGACGGGGAGGCGCCCGCCTGAACGTCGCGCACCTGGTGCCGTGGTTTATCGTCGGCTTCCTTGCATTGCTGGGCTTGCGCTCGCTGGGCTGGATTCCGCAGGCAGCGCTGGCGCCAGCGCACGTTGCCGCCAATTTCTTCACCATTATGTCGATGGCCGCGCTCGGCCTCGGCGTCGATGCCCGCGCTGTCCTGCGTGCCGGCGGCAAGGTTGCCGGGGTTGTCATTTTTTCGCTGCTCGGCCTTGGTGTCATCAGTTTCGCCCTGATCAAATTTCTGGGTGTTTAAGGACGTAGCAGTACGCCATCCATTTTCCAAAAACGAAAGAAAACGCCATGACATCACATCACTATTTGACCGCGGCGCGCTGCAGCCTTGTTGTTGCAGTCTCGCTCACCGCTGGTATCGCGTGTGCCCAGCAGCCGTTGCTGGTGTACGGCCCGGGTGGACCGGCTCCTGCGATGAAAGAGGCGGCGGCGGCATTCGAGCACGCGAACGGCATCAAAGTCACCGTCACGGCTGGCCCCACGCCGAGCTGGTCGACCACGCAAAACAGGATGCGGACATCATCTACAGCGGTTCGGAAACGATGATGACGGACTTTACGTTAGCGATGGGCGGCAAGATACAGGAGGCAAGCATTACCCCGCTATATATGCGTCCCCTGGCGATCCTGGTGCGTCCCGGCAATCCCAAGCACCTGCGCGGCGTGGCCGACCTGATGCAGCCCGGCGTGCGCCTGTTGGTGGTCAACGGTGCCGGCCAGAACGGCGTCTGGGAAGACATGGCTGGCCGCAAAGGCAGCATGGAGTCGGTGCGCAAGGTACGCGCAAATATTGCCAGTTACGCACCCAACAGCACGAGCGCGCGCGGTACCTGGACCGCGCGCACCGACATCGACGCGTGGCTTATCTGGAATATCTGGCAGGTGTCGAACCCGCGCCTGGCCGACGTCGTGCCAATCGAACCTGATTATGCGATTTACCGCGATACCGGCGTGGCGTTGACTGAGCATGGCGCTGCCAACCCGCAAGCGAAGCAGTTCATCGCATTCCTGCAATCGCCGCAAGGCAGCGCGATCTTTGCCAGGTGGGGCTGGCAGAAATAATGAGCGCCGGATTGTGGGCCTGCGGCGGGTTTCAGTATATTCAGGTACCGCGTGCAGCGCGTCGCACGGCGGCGGTAACGATTCCTAGACAAAATGGACAATAACGCACCATCGCGCGGGGCGGTCGTGACCCAATCGCTTGCCCTGGCAGCGCCCGGTGCACTTGGAACCCTTTCTGGAGCTGCAGGCGCAGGGACTGCCACCGCATGGCGGGTCGTCTTCCAGGGGAGCGACGCCAACCCCATGAAACGGAATCTGACGCTCAACAATACTTGTAATGCGCAGGATGACCTAGGCGCCGACAACGTGAGGATCGAGGTCGTTGCGTTTGGCCACGGCATCGCGATGCTGATGGCCGACAGCGCTGTCGCCGAACGGCTAGCTTGTCGAGATGCTTGGCCAAGGTCGCCGGCGATAGCTCGCCCCTGCGGCGTTTGACTGGCTGGTCCCCTTGGCATTGAAAAAAAGTGTTGTCGGCAAGCCGCGCGCCCCTGATTAGCGCGCCATGGCGCCAATATGGTCGATCAGAACATTTTGCAGGACCATGCTTTTTTGGGAAAGACAGCATTTGAATGCCGGGGCAAAACCACCCTGATTAGCAAAGATGAAGACGACATCGCCACGCCCTGCCTGCGCTTTGGCCAAGACCGTCGTCTCTCGACGGCCGACGGGCACCAACTGGCCCACAGGTTCGCTACTACGGGCTTGCCGGACAGCGACAGTCCGCTTTTGGCCGAAATCGGCCGGTCGCTGTCAGGCCGGTTTCGACCCATTGCGGACCTTCGCCCGTATCACTGACCTTGACGGCTTCGCCGTAGTGCGAAGACCATGAATTCAACGTCCCTTGGGGTGGCGCGCCATCTTGCTGCGATCATTGCCCCAAGATTTTCTGCTTTAAGTAAATCCGCATCCGCTTGCCATGTCTTACTGTCCGGTGGAACGGAGTTGGCGCCAACGTGGTCGCAAAGCGGCTGCAATGATGGACGCTGCGGGGGCTCCATTTCGAGTGATCGTTCGCGTGGTTTCCGAGCCAACCCTTTGCAGGCGTCGCTTGCTCTGGCTGCCGCGCGCGCTGGGCTATAACAGCCGCGCCTACCCAAGGTTCCCCTTGCGGAATCCCCGAGTTTCCATTTATCCTTGCATTCCTCCATCTCGACCATCGATCTTTCGGATCAGTTCTTGCCATTTCAGATGTCGAAGCAACCGACGCCGCGCGCACAATGACCCAAAATTTCAAAAAGCTTTTTCTCGACGAATCGAAGATCGAGGGCGCCGTTCGCAGCTTTTCCGATGTGGCCAAGATCATCGGCCCCAATGCCCGAGGGCAATTTACCGAGTATGAAATTTTTATCGAAGGCCAAGAAGTCGCGAAGCTGCATGTCTACGCTTGTAATGACAGCACCTTCACGTTGTCGGCCTCGGTAGGGAAGAACACGCCCCTGTCTCAACAGGTCGCGGCGCACGTGGCCGAAAAATGCAAACGCAAAGCATACGAGCAACGCCCTTTTAGCCTTGAGCGCATCAGCGAGGACGATTGGAAGTTTTTGTTGGAGCATCTCGAGCACGATTACGGCTTCGCCGTCACGGAGGGCGCGGTGCCCCATGGGGTTCGTTTCGATGTGAAGAAGGCGCACAATGACTACGTCAACTTGAACCGCTACACGAAGAGCGGCAAGCTGCTCATGCAGGGCAAATCACGCGAAGTTTACGCGACGGTCGTCGAAGTTTTGTCGGATCACCTGGCCGACAAGCGAGAGCTTGTGGAAGCGCAGTTGAAGACTTACAACGTCCAAGACGTGAAGGCGGAGGACCTGTTTGCCGAATTGCGTCAGCACGTTCCAAGCGCGATGAATTTGCTGGGCGAAACCGGCGCGGCGGTGATCTCGCCCGCCCTCGCGCTGGCAAAACTCGACATTGATCTGCCTGACTATTCTTGCGTCGCCTACCATGCGCTTCGCGGCCTGGAGCTCTACATCAAAGCGATCATGGCCAAGCATGGCTGCCCGGTGCAGAACCACACGGGATTCGGCAACTACCTCGCGGCAGGTAACGCGCAGCTTAAGATTGGCGTTCGTGCTAAGATGACCCCAGAAGAGGCAACGGCCATCGAAGATGGATATGCGATGCTTAAAACCGACCGCAATGAGCTCTTCCACGCAGACGCCAATCCTGAGATGTCTCGCATTCTTCCCGACAAAGTAGAGGCTGCTGCTATTTTGCACACTGTCTTAGAGCTTATTGAAAGGACCGCTGCTGCGATACCTGATCATGCGCGATAACAGACATTACGAAATTCTGAGCGTTGTTAACGAAGATACCCTTGTGTGTTTTTCGATCGATCGCGCTCGCCCAGACTCGTATATGGACGAGCTGGAGGACGAGTTGCGTCAATTGGTGTATCGCGGAGAAGTTGTTCTCGATCTGTTCGCGGCGAACGGCAACAACTATCGACGCTTCATGCGTCTGCCATTTGACGGCGTAAAGCTGCATTGGCTTCAGGCAAAGATCACGAAGTTCGACACCATTCCCTCTGCGGTTTTGGACTTCTGCAATGACTTCTATCTGAGCCATCCGGAAATCGTTGAAAACAGCGTCCTTTCGCGCGATGCGCAACTGAAATTCCTAGGCGACCACGCCTTCGCCTAAGTTGCCTATCGCTGACGGGATGTTTGGGCTCAACCTCGCGGCCTAGTCGTCCTTGTCCCGTTGGTAGGCGTGGTAGCCACATAGGCCACCGTTGTGCTGGTCGTCCAAACCCAACGCTTCGCCGCATACAACACATTCCCAATCTTCAAGCTCATAGCCGCACCAACGGCACTCTCCATCAGCAACGACAAACAAGTTCTCGGAACAGTTTGGGCAATCGCGCAACGGCGGCTCATCGCCGTCATATGGGTCGTAACTGCCGGCCTCCGCCTCCGTAACCGCCTCCATAAGCTCTGACATAAGCGGAGAGCTCTCGCCGCAGGCCACGCACGTATATTCCCCGTCGTCATCTTGGCTAGGAGCCAAGAGCGGCGAGCCACACTCGCCGCAACGGATAGACGCCAGATACGGCAGCATGCCACTTGGGACACTGCTTGCGCGCCAAGCGTCCAAGCACTCCTGCAAACGCCCTTCAAAGAATGCTCGATGTTCGAGCATGATCCGCCAACAGGGGCCCAAAAAATCCGCAGGAACTTCCTCAAGCTCTTCGACAACGAATTGCTGCACTATTGGGAACGTTTCGGCGACGAAGCCAGCGATGGCGCCAATGGACTTGGTGGGATGCAAGTGCTCTAAATTGTTTCGCTCGTCTTGGAGCTGCCGCATGGCGTCCCAGTTAACCTCGATGCCAAAGGCTTCAAATCGAGACTTAATACCATCCACGTCGATGGTTTGCTTCGCGAATTTTCCCACCGGGCGCCATTGGACACCGCCAGTGCCATTAGGATGGGGAACAATCTGCCTGGGCGGGTTAAACAGCAACGAATCGATCTCTTCGGCCTTCGTGACCTTGGTGGCCAACCCATACTTGAACAGCAAAAGCAACCCAGCAAAAAGGTTCCTCGCGGCAGAAATCGCGCGCTCAGGGTCGCCACCATCGGTTGCCGCCCTGCTGGCTCGTTGAAAGTCCTCGACGCCCAACCTTATGGAAGTCAAGGCGTTTTCTTTTAATTTTTCCTGTGAAAGCATCGCTGCCATCCCTTGCTTTAGCTTACGAGCGATCGACAATGCCGACTGCTCGAAAAGGCCGGCACTACGCTAAGCCAAGCCTAAGATGTGTTTTCGAACGGTTGGAGCGGAACAACCATAACCTGTCCAGCCTGAGAAGGATTCTAGATTATAGAGCGGCCACATCCTAGTTAGCTCAGCGATTTAATCATGTGCATAGCTAGGCATGCATTTGCATCAGGATAACAAATATCCATCGAGTTCAATGTGCTCAACTGGTAAAATCGAGCTTTGCTCGACGCGACAGCGTCAAACGCAAAGTCATTGCCTCATTCGCAAAATTCATGTTCCTCACGCACCAAGAACCCATATCGATGCATAGTCCCGCCACGGCGATGTCCTCTGAAATCACTGAAGCAATACGGATCCTCTCGCAGTCCGAAGGGAGCGATGAACGCGGAGCAATTTTTACCCGCCGGCCCGTGGTTGATTTCATGCTCGACCTGGTCGGATACACGCCGGATCAACCGTTGCACCAGCGCGCCATGCTAGAGCCCTCGTTTGGACGCGGCGACTTCCTCCTGCCCATCATCGAGCGCCTCCTGAAATCGCGCGCCGACGCCCTCGCGCGCGGCGAAAGCGTCGGACCGCTGTCGGCATGCATCCGCGCCGTCGAGCTGCACGGGGAATCATTCGAGAGCACCCGCGGCCTTGTCGTTGAGAAGCTGGCGGAAGCCGGCCTGCCGCAAGATGACGCAGTGTCGATCGCACACGATTGGCTAATCCATGGCGATTTTCTCTTGGCCGCCATCCCTCAGCAGTTCGACTTCGTCGTCGGCAATCCGCCTTACGTGCGACAGGAGCTCATCCCCGCCCCACTGCTGAACGAATATCGACGCCGCTTCGCGACTCTGTATGATCGCGCGGATCTTTACGTGCCTTTCATTGAGCGCTCTTTGATCCTTCTCGCGGACAATGGGCAGCTTTGCTTCATTTGCTCCGATCGCTGGATCAAGAACAAATACGGCGGCCCGTTGCGCGACTTGGTCTCGCGCCACTTCCAGTTGCGGTCTCACATCGACATGGTCGACGCCGATGCGTTCCACTCCGAGGTCAGCGCCTACCCGGCAATCAACGTCATCGCCAAGGGAGAGCCCAAGCCCACTCGCGTCGCTCCCCGCCCCGCCCTTGACGAAGCGACGCTTTCTGAGCTGTCGACCGCGTTGCGAGGCGAAGCCAGCGCACCCCACCTGTTCGCCGAGCTGGACAATGTTGTCCAAGGCAGCGCCCCGTGGATCTTGATTGCCGCCGCTCGCATCGAATTGATCCGCCGCCTCGAAGCGGATTTTCCGACGCTTGAGGACGCCGGCTGCAAGGTGGGCATTGGCGTCGCCACCGGCGCGGACAAGATCTTCATCGGCAAGTTTGACGAACTCGATGTCGAGGACGATCGAAAGGTGCCGCTGGCCATGGGCCGCGACTTGGGCACTGGCCACGTCGAGTGGCGCGGCTACAGCGTGGTCAATCCATTCACCGACGAAGGCCCATTGGTGAACCTTGATGACTACCCGCGCCTCAAGGCCTACTTTGAACAGCATCGCGCGGCGCTCGAAGCCCGTCATGTCGCCAAGAAGTCGGCCTCCGCGTGGTATCGCACAATTGACCGCATTACCCCATCCCTGACGTGGAAGCCGAAGCTTCTGATTCCGGATATCCGCGGCGATGCGCAAGTGGTCTTCGACGAAGGCCGGCTCTACCCGCATCACAATCTTTACTTCGTGCTGTCGCAGACTTGGGACCTGCGCGCCTTGCAAGCCGTTTTGCGCTCCAAGGTCGCGCGGCTGTTCGTCGAAACTTACTCCACCAAGATGCGCGGCGGATATCTGCGCTTCCAAGCCCAGTATCTGCGCCGCATCAGGGTTCCCAAGTGGGACGACGTGCCGGCCGAAGTGCGCGAGAGGCTGATCGCCGCTGCTAAGCGGCTAGACATCGCAGCGTGCGACGAGGCGGCTGCGGAACTTTATTCACTGACTGAGCGCGAGCGCGAAGCGATCGCTGAAAAGAACTAAATGGGAATTGATTTAGCTAACTACGAAACCAAAGCGCGCGAAGCGATCAAAGCTTTTTGGGGCAACCGCGCAGCGGCGCAACAAAAGCAAATGGAGGCTGGCGTCATCGACCGAGGCGAACGCGCCGGCGTCACTGGCGGCAAGAACCTCGACGGCTTCATCACCCTCATTCTCGATATCGTTCGAGCCAACGGCTTGCATGCCGCGGACGTTCACTTGACCAAGCGACTCGTCACATTGCCAGGTTATTTTCGCCCGACGAAGCAATGGGACCTGCTCGTCATCCACCAAGGCCGGCTCGTTGCCGCGATCGAGTTGAAAAGCCAAGTCGGGCCATCATTTGGCAACAATTTCAACAACCGGACGGAAGAGGCAGTTGGCACCGCAGCGGACTTTTGGATCGCATACCGCGAGGGGGCGTTCGGACAGCAGCTTGCTCCGTTTGTAGGCTGGCTCATGGTGGTTGAGGATGCTCCAGAGTCAAGAAGCCCCGTGCGAGACGCCACGAATCACTTCCCAATTTTCCCAGAGTTTCAAGGCGCCTCCTACCAAAAACGGTATGACATCCTGTGCCAGAAGCTCACTCGGGAAAAATATTACACATCCGCCGCGGTGATTACGACGCCACGGGAGGCGGTGGGGGACGGCTTTTATTCGGAGCTGTCACAGTTGAGCAGTCTTCGAACATTTGTCACCGCGTTTGCAGGGCACGTAGCCACGGAAGCGGCGCAGTTTCCATCGCCACCTTCTCTCTTCCAGTTATAACCCGGAGAGCCGCGAGGCTCTCGCCCACGGCAGCCCCCCTTTCTAGTTCAAGAACTTCATAGAGTGAGAGCGCTCTGGTTGCCAAATAAATTAACTAAATCGTTTACTCTGGATAGAGATCTCGAACTCGCGCAAATGGATGACCTGTTTCGGCAGCGCGCCTAATTTTTCTCTCGAGCGCTTTATCAAGCGGAATCCCTCGATGCATGATGTCATACAGATCGAGGCCGTCCACGCAAACTAAACGCTTGCCCCTGCCGAACGCCGCGAGCCCATCCTCGGTAAACCCGCTGTTGCTTACGAATAGCCCACGAGTCCAGGAAGCCTTCTGCTCCAGCTTCCCATGGAAAGCGTGAAGGTCGGCGACCCCTGTTTGCGCGTTTTGCCACTTCGCTTCAAGGAGGTAGGTCTCATGCCCCAACTGAAAGCTTCCATCAATCTGTTCACCGCGCAACCGAAACGCTTCGCGCGCGGCGAGCCCGAACGCGTCGAACAGTTCCTTCAGAAACGCCTCAAACGCGTAGCCGCGCGCTTGCGCAGCGAGCTGATGCAGTCCTAGCAGTTCGTTTTTGAGCTTGCCTAGCTCCTCATTGTCCACAATCACAGTAGCGAACCTGGCGGGACTTGGCTGCTGCGCCCTAACCACGCCGCCAAGACTTTGTAAAAGCGCATCCATGCGAGGCTGAGCGCCTTCGACACTCTCAGGGTGTCGGCCTCTCAGACGTTTCAACTCGCGATATTCCCATAGCGCCTTGATCGCCTTTGTCGCCGTCTTGTCGTCGGCCAAACTCAGGAAGCATCGCAATCGCTTGGCTTTGGACGAGCCAGATGCTAAATACTGAGCCTCATCGATATTGACGCCAATCTCGTCTATGAAAAATTGAACAAATGTGGGATTAGAGAAGTCCAGCACATAGCCGCCCCCCATCTCAAACACGTCCTCGATTAAAAGCTTGTCCGCTATGCCAATCCGCGCCATCCGATCCCTTCCGAGCCCTGTCAGTTGACTACCAATATCAATCCATTATCGAAAGATAATAAACACAAAATTATCCAAGGCATAGCCTTCGTTTGCGGCCGAAAGAATTTTGCCACCGTTGCTCTCTAGAACTTCATATATAATTTTGATACCAAAATTTTAATCGCCGGCCCACGGGTTTGGCTAATCTCATGAGCGTGGATATTCTTGATGCGTCCGCTTGGCGCGAATACAGAGGCAGGCCATCAAGCCCCGGCATCAATGAGACCACGCATCTGGCCAAAATCGCTGACAAGTCGGGGCGCTTACGTGACTGCTTCGTGAAGCTGATGGCGCCCGGCACGCCCGCTCTGCTTTGTGAAGCTCTTGGCTGGCTTCTGGCGCGGGCAGCTGGCGTGCAATGCCCGGAATTCGCCGCAATTATCTTGGTCCCTGTGCCCGAGCTGCGCCGTCATGGCCCCTTGCCTGCCGCGTTCGATCAGGCCGCCCTGACGCCCGCCTGGTGCAGCGAGATCGTTGCCGGAAAGTCCGTTCGGCAGGTTCACAAAATGTCCTTCGTCCTCGCACGCGCCGCTTGCCTACGCAGCAAGGATGCTCGTAAGATCGCATCGTTCGACCAATGGAGTGACCTGCGCGACCGAAATTTCGGGAATGTCATACAGTCCTCGAAAGGCGGATACGTCGCGATCGATCATGAGACACTTTTGCACGATCTGCTTTGGGCGCCCTCGGGCACCACTTGGACTGAACATAGCCTTCTCGAACACGCTCGAAAGGCCCTTAAATCCAGCGATTTCCAACGCTTCCAACTGGACATGGCCGCCGCAGCGAAGGGCCATGAGCAGGCCCTTGAAACTGCACAAAAGAGCATTGATGAGATCATAGTAAAATTGCTGCCCGCGCATGCTTTGGAGCTTGGCGCTGCCGTCAAAGGCGCACTTCGCGAGCGCTCCGCCCCAGGTTGGATGTCCGACAAGTTGAAGGTGATTTCATGAGCCAGCAAAACATGTTCCTCGGCCTCGGCGATCTTGATCACCTCAGCCAAATGGCAGTCGCGCCACCGAAAGTTTCGTTCGCAGGGACGTGGACGACGGTCGAGCTGCAACCGGATATTTTCGTGCCGCAGCGCTTCACGGTCGGGGTCGCCGTTCAATCTCCCGGGGGCCGGCTGCACTTCAAGCTTCTAGACGATTTCAAAAAGTTCGAATGCGTTTATCAAGGTCAATTTCCTCAACGCTCGGCAAGAGAATTGCTGGCGCATGCCGAGGAAACGCTGCGCGCCGCAGTGCAGGCAAAAACGCAGATTCCTGAAATCCTATTCGAGACCAACTGTTTGAGCTTAGCCGCTCCAAGCTACACGTCCGGGGAAGATCAAGAGACGACCGTTGAACGGCTCTTTAATGAGGTAGTCGTCATGTCGCCGATCACCGAGAAAAAGCCGCGGGAGTTCGAGTCGATCGACACGCCCCGGGCGCGCAAGCTTGTGAACATCGAACTCAAAAAGATTGCGCAGATGGACTACGAAAAGATCGTCCGTCCGGACGATCAAGGCCTGCTGCTGGAATACGGCGGCGCGAAGCACTTCTTGGATCTCAACTTGCTGACTGCGAAGGCCTGCGGCAGCGTTACGTCTGCCGTCTATAAGACTGCGCAAAGCGTCGAGTTGAACTTGCTTAAAACCAGCCGAGACCTGACTACCTACTCTCGCGTTCGCCAATTAGACGACATTGGCTTGTTCTTGCTGCTTCCAGAAACTGGATCGTTGGAATCGAAAGAATTCAAGCGCATCACTGAGGTCATTGAAGAGCACGAATGGAAACTGGAACGCGACGGTTTTCGAGTAGTTAGCCTAGCCTCTCCGGCTGTTCTTGCTGCTGAAATCTACGAATGGGCGAAACCCACGATGGCATAAGACATCGCTAAACCTAGCCTGTGCAAACCGCCACGGAGAAGCTGTACGTCGATCATTCGTCGTTTGTGGAGAAGCTACTGCTATCTACTGGGCAAGATGGGCAAACTCGTCTTCGTCGAGATCGTTTAAGTCCATAGCGAGATACCTGAGAAGTAGCTCCCTATGCGACTGCATCAGATTTTACGATCCACTCGGTGGGCTCGTTATGTGTTCGAGGCACTTACAATTTGCAAGAGTGGCGGTTATACGCGAGCCCACCACAACACTTCACGTTGGTTAGAAGCGAGTTGACCATGGCTACCCGTCGTGCTAACGATCCGGAAAAGTGGGTGCGTCGAGAGAATGCGTTCGAAGCAGTCGTGTCGCGGGATAGGTTCGATCAAGCAGCGAGCGAACGCAAACGGCGCCGACGGCAATGGACTGATGATGAGATGCTTGACGCGTTGCTTAGCATGTTCATCGAGCACGGGAAAGTAACACCGGCACTTATTGATGCTGGGCCAGGGCCTGCAGCGAAATCGTACGCTTTTCGCTTCAATGGTCTCATCTCTGCCATGGGCCTAGCAGGCGTTAGCTGGCCATCCATACCTCATGCGACCATTACCCGTAATCGACTGCGTTGCGTAACACGTGACATGACGAACGAACTAGTCCGCTGTATGACGGAGGTAAGGGCCGAGGTGGAGGCAATCAGCCCGCGCACGTGGCGCGTTAGAGATATCACGGTGCGTCTGCTTTGCACACGCTGTCGATATGAGCGCGGTCACCCATGTTGGAAGGTGACCTTGGTCCACAACCCTGCTGTAGATTTCGTGATTTGGGTACGTATGGATCAGTCCAACGAGCGCCCGAACAGGTGTACCTCATTCCGGTCTCAGATTTCCCTGACCATAAGTATATTTGGCCATTCACTAAGACACTACTGAAGTATGAACGTTATGCGTATGAAGGACTACGCGCGTTGTTCGGTCTTATAGGTTAATTACCATGGACGTTAGCTAAGTAGAAGATCGAAAATTTCTTATCAGTCATGGACTTTAAGAATGTTTTTTCGCCAATGAATTCAAAGGTTAGTTTGCCGTCCATACATTCAACTAATCCTTAGACTGACGCTTCGATCTGCCGATTGCGCTGGGCATCCTGGCCGCATCGCACCAGATCCGGGGCGATGCGCTGGCGCGCTACGAGTTCGCTGGCGAATTGTCGCTGTCGGGCGAGCTGCGGCCGATTCGCGGCGCATTGGCGATGGCGTTTGCGATGGTGCGCGCGGGTTCTTCACGATCTGATGCACAGGGCCGGGCCTTCATCCTGCCGCTGGCCAATGCCGACGAAGCGGCGCTGGTCAAAGCAGCCGAGATCCTGCCGGCGCGCACGCTGCTCGAGGTCTGCGCGCACTTCGCCAATGCGCCCGATGCGCCCAAGCTGGTGCGGCATGTGGGGCCGGCCCTTGCGCATGCCGTGTGTTACCCCGATTTCGCCGAGGTCAAGGGCCAGCAGCATGCCAAGCGCGCGCTCGAGGTGGCGGCGGCCGGCGCGCATTCGTGCTTGCTGGTCGGCCCGCCCGGTGCGGGCAAGAGCATGCTGGCGGCGCGCCTGCCTGGCTTGCTGCCGTTGATGAGCGACGCCGAGGCCCTCGAATCGGCCGCCGTGCAATCGCTCGCGGGCGGCTTCTTGCCACAGCGCTGGCGCCAGCGGCCGTTTCGCAGCCCGCATCACACGACGTCCGGCGTGGCCCTGGTGGGCGGCGGCAGCGTGCCGCGGCCCGGTGAAGTCTCGCTCGCACATCATGGGGTGCTGTTCCTGGACGAGCTGCCCGAGTTCGACCGGCGCGTGCTCGAGGTGCTGCGCGAGCCGCTCGAGTCGGGCCAGATCACGATTTCGCGCGCGGCGCACCAGGCCGATTTTCCGGCGCGCTTCCAGCTCATTGCAGCGATGAATCCGTGTCCATGCGGCTGGCTCGGTCACGCCAGCGGCAAATGCCACTGCCATGAGGCCGCCGTGCTGCGCTACCAGAGCCGGATCTCGGGGCCCCTGCTCGATCGCATCGATATCCAGTTGCCGGTCGCGGCGCTGGGGCCGGAGAGCATGGGCGCACGCGCCGACGGGGAGCCGAGCAGCGTGATCGCAGCGCGGGTAGCAGAGGCGCGTGCGGTGCAGGTGGCGCGCCAGGGCTGGCCCAACAGTCACCTCGGCCCGCGCGACATCGACCGTTACTGCGCGCCTGACGACGCCGGAGAGCGCCTGTTGCATGCCACGGCCCGGCATCTGCACTGGTCGGCGCGCGCGTATCACCGCGTTCTTAAAGTGGCGCGTACGGTGGCCGATCTGGCCGGTAGCGAACACGTGGCAGCCACGCACGTGGCCGAGGCCATTGGGTACCGGCGCGCGTTGCAGCGTGAGTAGTAGCGTGACTTGCAGCGTAAATTGCAGCTTGAATTGCAGGTGTTGCGTTCTGCAGCGCTGCTGTTACCATCGACGCATGCGACCCTCTACCGTGCGTACCCTGCAGATTGTCCCGATCCTCCTGACCGGCGCGCTGCTGGCCGGTTGCAATCCGGCCTATAACTGGCGTGACCATACGAGCGAGGACGGCCGCTTCAAAGCGCTGTTTCCAACCAAGCCCGCGACTCTGACCCGCACGGTGGACCTGAATGGCCTGCAGGTCGAGATGACGATGACGGCGGCCAAGGTGGACAACACGACATTCGCCGTGGGTACTGCCGTCGCACCCGATGCGGCGCGTGCGCAGGCGGCGCTGCCGGCCATGCGCCTGGCGCTGCTGCGCAATATCGGCGCGCCCGACGCCTCTTCCACCGATGACCTGAGCGTGGATGCCACGGGCGCCGGCCAGGGTACGCCGATGCACCTGAGCGGGCGCTTCGCCGCGAAGGGCAACCGCGTCTACCAGGTCATCGTGCTTGGCCCCGCAGGCAAGACGCCGCCGGAACAGGTCGAGCAGTTCCTCACATCCTTCACCAGCTTTTGAGGTCTTCCATGGATGACCAGCTCCCCGCCCTGCGCCTGGTCGGCCTGCGCAAGCAGTTCGGCCGCCCTGCCGTCGATGGTCTCGACCTGCTGGTCCGGCGCGGCGAGTTCTATGCATTGCTCGGGCCGAACGGCGCTGGCAAGACGACGACGCTGCGCCTGGTCACGGGCCTGCTGGCGCCCGACGCCGGCACGATCGAGGTGCTGGGCGTGGACATGACTGCGGCGCCGGCAGCGGCCAAAGCGAAGCTGGCCTATCTGCCGGACGAGCCGATGTTATATGGGAAGCTCAAGCCGTTCGAGTACCTCGAGTTTGTTGCCGGCCTGTGGGGCGTACCGGCGCAGGACGCCGAACCGCGCGCACGCGAACTACTCGACTGGCTCGACCTGAGCCAGCATGCGCACGAGCTGACCGAAGGTTTTTCGCGCGGGATGAAGCAGAAGCTCGCGCTGGCCGGCGCCCTGATCCACGACCCGGAACTCCTGATCCTCGACGAGCCGCTCACCGGCCTGGACGCAGCAGCAGCGCGCCAGGTGAAAGACCTGCTACTGGCGCACGTGGCCAAGGGCGGCACCGTCATCCTGACAACGCACATCCTCGAAGTGGCCGAGCGCCTGGCGCACCGCATCGGGATCATTCGCCAGGGCCGGCTGATCGCCGAAGGCACGCTGGAGGCGCTGCGCGAACGTACGCCGGGCGGCAGCCTTGAAGATATGTTCCTGCACCTGATGGCTGCGCCATGAGGCTGGCGCCGGGCAGTGTCGGCTGGCTGCTGCGGCACGAGCTGCGGCTTGCCTGGTTCAATGCAGCCGGCGGCAAAGCGGCGGACGGGCGGCGCCGGCCAGGCAATCTGGCGCTCGGTCTGGCGGCCGCTGGCTGTATCGTCATGCATGTCGCGAGCTGGTTTGTCGTGCGCCAGCTGGCAGCGGTGCCTGGCGACGATCCGCGCATCCTGCTGGCGGTGACCGCGCTGCTGATCGTGGCCACGACCTTCATGCTGTCATCGGCGATCAAGGCGTGCGTCGTCGTGATGTTCGAGCGCAGCGACCTCGATCTGCTGCTGTCGTCACCCCTGCCCTCGCGCAGCATTTTCACGGTGCGGCTGGTGGGCGTGTGCGCGGGCACGGCGGCGCTGTACCTGTTTTTGCTGGCGCCGTTCGCGCATGCGGGGCTACTGCAGGGCCAATTTCGCTGGCTCGGGATCTATCCCGGCGTGATCGCTCTTGCGATGCTGTGCAGCTGTGGCGCCATGCTGCTCACGCTTGGCCTCGTGCGCCTGCTCGGTGCGCGCCGCACGCGCGTCGTGGCGCAGATTGTCGGGGCGCTGGCCGGCGCGCTGCTCGTCATCGCGTCGCAGCTGCATGCACTTTCGTCGAGACAAACGCAAAATGGCATTCGCGATACCGTGCTGGAGATGGTGCAGGCGGAGGGTGCAGCGGATAGCCTGCTCTGGCTGCCGGCGCGGGCGATGCTGGGCGAGCCGTTCCCGGTGCTGCTGCTCGGCGTCCTCGCATGCGGCATGTTCGTGCTGACGACTTGGCGCACGCATCGCTTCTTTGCGCGCGGACTGCAACTGGCTGCATCGACGCCTTCGATCGCTGCGGGAAAGGCGTCATCAACGACGGCGCGGCCCCGTTTTGGGCGCAGCCTGTTTCGTACGGTGGTCATCAAGGAATGGCGCCTGATCGTGCGCGATCCGCAGTTGCTGTCGCAGGTGATGCTGCAAATACTGTTTTTGCTGCCGTTGTTCTTCTTGATTTTCAAGCGTGCCGATGTGCAGGTGCAAGCCATCGGCGCTGGCCTGGCGTTGCTGTGCAGTTCGCTGACAGGTGCGTTGGCATGGATTGCCTTGTCTGCTGAGGATGCGCCGGATCTGCTGCTGGTATCGCCCGCGTCGCAGCGCACCGTACGGCGCGCCAAGCTGGCAGCAGCGATGATGCCGGTGCTGGGGTTGGTGGCTGTTCCTCTGCTATGGCTGACAGTGCGGATGCCTGCGGTCGGGCTGATCGGATTCCTGGTCGTGTGCGGCGCCGTCATGGGTGCCGGTCTGGTGGTGTTCTGGTGCGGGCGGCCTGGTGTGCGCAGTAATTTCAAGGGGCGTGGCAAGGGTGGCTTCGTGATGAACGTGCTTGAATTGTTCAACAGCCTGGCGTGGGGCGCGTTGGGATGGCTGCTGTCGGCTGCCATGCTTGGACAACTCGACGACATGGGCATGGCCACAGCAGCAGGGGCTGCGGTTCTCGCTATTGCCGTCCCTGGGATTGCATGGATGTTGCGGCCTCGGCCAGTGTGAGC
The DNA here is from genome assembly GCF_024753205.1 of Massilia aurea. Taxonomy (GTDB): domain Bacteria; phylum Pseudomonadota; class Gammaproteobacteria; order Burkholderiales; family Burkholderiaceae_D; genus Telluria; species Telluria aurea. The sequence continues at coordinate 23,939 of NZ_JANUGZ010000009.1, forward strand.
GCGACCGCACTGTGAAGCCGCGTCAGTCGTGATATCGTTTAATTACTAACAAAACCAAGAGATAGCTATGTTGATTACATTTAAATGCAAAACGTATCCAGAAGTTCTGATGTATCAGGAACATGCCAAACGTATCCTTGACCTGCTGCACAAGGAGCCAGAACGCGGCGTGATTACTTCGGCCGAAGCCACGCAGGTGATTTCGCTGGTCGAGGAGGAGATCGAAGAGTCCCGCAAGCATCAGGTATCGGATCAGGTGGCGCACGACGTGCATGCGCATCACCGCGATGAAGACGACCATGACCATCAGGCGATCGAGGTCGTCAGCTTCTCGACCCGCATGTATCCGCTGCTGGAAATGCTTCGCTCTGCGCGTGATAACAAGACCGATATCCTTTGGGGTGTGTAAGCAGGCTTTGGTTTATCCTTGTCTGCATGTAAAAAGCCCGCTGATGTGAGTCAGCGGGCTTTTTTTGCGTCACATCAGTCGGTGGCACGGGTTGTTTGGTTGTGTGAATATCG